>NZ_CP168558.1:0-5358361 GCF_047325095.1 Herbaspirillum frisingense | reverse complement strand
CGGACCAGTCTGTCGCGCCGGTGACACCGATGTCAGCAAAACGCCGCATGCCGCAAGGTCTGCGGCGTTTTTTCATGCTCCCGGCCGCGTCGCCTGCACAGGCGCGGCCGGTCTGGATGTTGCGTTTGTTCCGGGCTTCTGTGGAAAATTAAAGTTGGTTAAATTATTAAATACAGAATTAAATATTGGCTATATAACTGAAATACAGAATTAATATTGGTCTTTAGCACATAGAATCCGGTTGCCAAAATCCTTCCCATCCTGAACTCCAGACCATGACTACCGTCACCTCTGCCGCGCCTGCGGCCACTGCTTCCAGCCTGCCTTTCGGCGCCTTCCACGCCGAGCTGCTGCCCGCTCCCAGCCCCCTGCGCGCCGCCATCACCGCCGCCTACCGTCGCGATGAGCGCGAGGCCGTGCAATGGCTGTTGCAGCAGGTCCAGGGCGACCCGTCCTGGAAGGAGTCGACCCAGCAACTGGCCCGGAAACTGGTGCAGCAGGTGCGCGAGAAGCGCACCCGCTCGTCCGGCGTGGACGCGCTGATGCACGAGTTCTCGCTGTCCTCGGAAGAAGGCGTGGCGCTGATGTGCCTGGCCGAGGCGCTGCTGCGCATCCCCGATCGCCAGACCGCTGACCGCCTGATCGCCGACAAGATCAGCAAGGGCGACTGGCGCAAGCACCTGGGTGAATCGCCTTCGCTGTTCGTCAATGCCGCCACCTGGGGCCTGCTGATCACCGGCAAGCTGGTGTCCACCAGCAGCGAAAGCGGCCTGACCCAGGCCATCACCCGCCTGATCGGCAAGGGTGGCGAGCCCCTGATCCGCAAGGGCGTGGACCTGGCCATGCGCATGCTGGGCAACCAGTTCGTGACCGGCCAGACCATCGAAGAAGCGCTGGAGAACAGCCGCGACAACGAAAAGCGCGGCTATCGCTACTCCTACGACATGCTGGGCGAAGCGGCCCTGACCATGCACGATGCCGATGCCTACTACCAGTCCTACGAGCAGGCCATCCACGCGATTGGCCGCGCCTCCAATGGTCGTGGCATCAAGGACGGCCCGGGCATCTCGGTCAAGCTGTCGGCCCTGCACCCGCGCTATTCGCGCGCCCAGCACGCCCGCGTGATGGGAGAACTGTTGCCGCGCCTGAAGCAGTTGCTGCTGCTGGCCAAGCAATACGACATCGGCCTGAACATCGACGCCGAAGAGGCCGACCGCCTGGAGCTGTCGCTGGACATGATGGAAGTGCTGGTCGCCGATCCCGACCTGGCCGGCTTCGAGGGCCTGGGCTTCGTGGTGCAGGGTTACCAGAAGCGCTGCCCCTTCGTCATCGACTACCTGGTCGACCTGGCGCGCCGTCATGGCCGCCGCCTGATGATCCGCCTGGTCAAGGGCGCCTACTGGGATAGCGAGATCAAGCGCGCCCAGGTCGATGGCCTGGAAGGCTATCCGGTCTATACCCGCAAGGTGCACACCGATCTTTCCTACCTGACCTGCGCGCAAAAGCTGCTGGCCGCGACTGACGTGATCTATCCGCAGTTCGCCACGCACAACGCGCTGACCCTGTCGGCCATCTTCCACTGGGCCAAGCAGCACCAGATCGACAACTACGAATTCCAGTGCCTGCATGGCATGGGCGAGACCCTGTACGACCAGGTGGTTGGTGCCGACAATCTGGGCAAGGCCTGCCGCATCTACGCCCCGGTCGGTTCGCACCAGACCCTGTTGGCCTATCTGGTACGCCGCCTGCTGGAGAACGGCGCCAACTCTTCCTTCGTCAACCAGATCGTCGATGAAGCGGTCTCGCTGGATAGCCTGGTGGCCGACCCCATCGAGACCGTGCGCGCCCAGGGCGGCCTGCCGCACCCGGCCATCGCCGTGCCGCAGCGCCTGTATGGCGAGGAACGCACGAACTCAGCCGGCATCGACCTCTCCAACGAAAGCCGCCTGCAACAGCTGGACCAGGCCTTTGCGGACATGGCTGGCCGCCAGTGGCAGGCCGCGCCGCTGGTGGCCGGCGAGATTGTCGCGCAGGCCGCGCAGCCCGTGCGCAATCCGGCCGACCATCGCGAAGTGGTGGGGCAGGTGATCGAAGCTACGGTCGCCGATGTCGATACCGCGCTGACCGCCGCCACCGCCTATGCGCCGCAATGGCAATCCACTCCCGCCATCGAGCGCGCCGCCATGCTGGAACGCGCTGCCGACCTGCTGGAAGCCAACATCGCCGAACTGATGGCCCTGGCCGTGCGCGAAGCGGGCAAATCCCTGCCCAACGCGATTGCCGAAGTCCGCGAAGCGGTGGACTTCCTGCGCTACTACGCCATCGCTTCGCGCCATGACGGCAACGTCCTGGCCTGGGGACCGGTGGTGTGCATCAGCCCGTGGAATTTCCCGCTGGCCATCTTCATCGGCGAGGTCAGCGCTGCGCTGGCCGCCGGCAACGTGGTACTGGCCAAGCCGGCCGAGCAGACCGCCCTGATCGCCCATCGTGCCGTGCAACTGCTGCACGAGGCCGGTATCCCGCGCGCCGCGCTGCAACTGCTGCCGGGCCGTGGCGAGACCGTGGGCGCAGCCCTGACCTCGGACGTGCGCGTCAAGGGCGTGATCTTCACCGGCTCCACCGAAGTGGCGCAACTGATCAACCGCACCCTGGCCAAGCGCTCGCATGACGATGGCGATGGCAGCGGCGAACACGGCGAAGTGCCGCTGATCGCCGAGACCGGCGGTCAGAACGCGCTCATCGTCGATTCGTCCGCCCTGGCCGAACAGGTGGTGCAGGACGTGCTGTCCTCGGCCTTCGACAGCGCCGGCCAGCGTTGCTCGGCACTGCGCGTGCTGTGCCTGCAGGAAGACATCGCCGACCGTACCCTGGAAATGCTGAAGGGCGCCATGGCCGAGCTGCGCGTGGGCCGTCCGGATCGCCTCTCCACCGACATCGGCCCGGTCATCGACGCCGAAGCCCAGCAGAACCTGCTGGCCCACATCGAGCGCATGCGCGGCAGCGCCCGTTCAGTGCACCAGCTGCCGCTGGACCCGGCCTGCCAGCACGGTACCTTCGTGCCGCCGACCGTGATCGAGATCGACGACCTGGCGCAACTGCAGCGCGAAGTCTTCGGCCCCGTGCTGCACGTGCTGCGCTATCGGCGCGATGCCCTGCCGCAGTTGATCGACGCCATCAATGCCACCGGCTACGGCCTGACTTTGGGCGTGCATTCCCGCATCGACGAGACCATCGATTTCGTCGCCCAGCGCGCCCATGTCGGCAACATCTACGTCAACCGCAACATCGTCGGTGCCGTGGTCGGGGTCCAGCCCTTCGGCGGTGAAGGCAAGTCCGGCACCGGTCCCAAGGCCGGTGGCCCGCTCTACCTGAAGCGCCTGCAACGCAATGCGCAGCTGCATGAAGAACTGACCCGCGCCCAGCCCACGGCGGTCCCCAACGCCTTGCTGGACAGCCTGCTGGATTGGGCCCGCACGCACGGCCATGAACGCCTGGCCGCCAGCGGCGAGCGCTATCACCGCGACAGCCTGCTGCAGCGCAGCCTGGTGCTGCCCGGCCCCACCGGCGAGCGCAATACCCTGGCCTTCGCCCCGCGTGGCCTGGTGCTGTGCGTGGCCGCCAGCGTGGGTACCCTGCTCAACCAGCTGGCCGCCGCCTTCGCCACCGGCAACACCGTGCTGGTCGACGAGGCCACCGCGGCGCTGCTGCCGGCCGGCTTGCCGGCCCCGGTGCGCGGCGCTATCCGTCGTGCTGCCCGCCTCGATGGCGAAGCGCTGCAGGCGGCGCTGGTGGACAGCCACCATGCCACCGCCTGGCGTGCCAGCCTGGCGCAGCGGGACGGCGCGCTGGTGCCGCTGATCCTGTGCAGCGAAGATACGGCCATCCCGTTGTGGCGCCTGCTGGCCGAGCGCGCGCTGTGCGTCAACACCACGGCCGCCGGCGGCAATGCCAGCCTGATGACGATCTCGGTGTAAGCCTACCCTCCGCGTAGCGGAGTCGTCCCATCCGCTGAGACGGGCGCCCGGACCTTGTGTCCCGGCGCCCGTTTTTCTTGCCGGCGTACAATATTGCTCCCCCCTGCGGGTGGTGCGCGGCCGGAATGTCTTGCAATCGGCACGGCCAGCCCCATCTCGACAGGACGTGGGGCGGCCAGGCCTGCCCCGCAGCACCTACGCATATATTGAACAGAGGCAAGCATGGAACAATTTCACGGCACCACCATCCTTTCCGTCCGTCGCGGCAACCAGGTCGCGCTGGGCGGCGACGGCCAGGTGACGCTTGGCAACATCGTCATGAAGGGCAGTGCGCGCAAGGTGCGCAAGCTCTATCACGGCAAGGTCCTGGTCGGTTTCGCCGGCGGCACGGCTGACGCCTTCACCCTGCTGGACCTGTTCGAAGCCAAGCTGGAAAAACACCAGGGCAACCTCATGCGTGCCTCGGTCGAACTGGCCAAGGACTGGCGTACCGACCGCATGCTGCGCCGCCTGGAAGCGATGCTGCTGTGTGCCGACCGCGACACCACCCTGGTCATCACCGGCAACGGCGATGTGCTGGAACCCAACGATGGCATCGGCGCCATCGGTTCCGGCGGCAGCTACGCGCAATCGGCTGCCAAGGCCCTGTATGAGAACACCGAGCTGACCCCGGCCGAGATCGTCAAGAAATCGCTCACCATCGCCGGCGAGCTGTGCATCTACACCAACCTGAACCACATCATCGAGACGCTGGATTAAGGCTGGATTAAGCCCCGGCCCCGGTATCACACCGCGCCCGCTCTCCTGATGAACCGTCACAGCGAAAAGATCACCACCATGAACATGACCCCCAAGGAAATCGTCTCCGAACTCGACAAGCACGTCGTCGGCCAGGCCCGCGCCAAGCGCGCGGTGGCCATCGCGCTGCGCAACCGCTGGCGTCGCCAGCAGATCGAGGAGCCGCTGCGCCACGAGATCACGCCCAAGAACATCCTCATGATCGGCCCTACCGGCGTGGGCAAGACCGAGATCGCGCGCCGCCTGGCCAAGCTGGCCGATGCGCCCTTCATCAAGATCGAGGCGACCAAATTTACCGAGGTCGGTTACGTCGGTCGTGATGTCGATACCATCATTCGCGACCTGGTCGACATCGGCATCAAGCAGACCCGCGAAGTCGAAACCCGCAAGGTACGCACCCGCGCCGAGGACGCCGCTGAAGACCGCATCCTGGACGTGCTGCTGCCGCCGGCACGCGATTTCGGATTCACCTCCGAGAATGGCAACAGTGGCGAGAAGGACGACAAGAACACCACCCGCCAGACTTTCCGCAAGCGTCTGCGCGAAGGTGCACTGGATGATCGTGAGATCGAGCTGGAATTGAACGATGCTGCGCCCACCATGGAAATCATGGCGCCGCCGGGCATGGAAGAAATGACCGAGCAGATCAAGTCAATGTTCTCGGGCATGGGCAACCAGCGCAAGAAGGCGCGCAAGATCAAGATCAAGGAAGCCATGAAGCTGCTGATCGATGAGGAAGCCGCCAAGCTGGTCAACGATGAAGAGCTCAAGCTGAAGGCCATCACCAACGTCGAGCAGAACGGTATCGTCTTCCTCGACGAGATCGACAAGATCGCCACCCGCTCGCAGAACGGCAACGCCGATGTCTCGCGTGCCGGGGTGCAGCGAGACCTGCTGCCGCTGGTGGAAGGTACGACCGTCAATACCAAGTACGGCATGGTCAAGACGGATCACATCCTCTTCATCGCCTCCGGTGCCTTCCATCTGTCCAAGCCGTCGGACCTGATCCCGGAACTGCAGGGTCGCTTTCCGATCCGGGTGGAGCTGGATTCGCTGTCGATCGCCGATTTCGAACGCATCCTGACCGGTACCGATGCCTGCCTCACCAAGCAATACGAAGCCCTGCTGGCCACCGAAGGCGTGAAGATCGAATTTGCAGACAGCGGCATCAAGCGCCTGGCGGAGATTTCGCACACGGTCAACGAAAAGACAGAAAACATCGGTGCCCGACGGCTCTATACGGTAATGGAAAAACTGCTGGAAGAAATTTCCTTCACGGCCGGCGAGGCCGGCGTGGACGGGCTCATGATCGACGGTGACTATGTCAACGAACGTCTCGGTGAACTCGCGGTGGACGAAGACATGTCGCGCTACGTCCTGTAGAAATTGGATAAAAAGCGCGGGAGCTTGCGATGGCCAACAAGACATTGGGAACACGGCAGAAACTAAGTTTTCGGGTCGAACCGTCGCAGTCCCGCCCGCGTAATCCGGTTGCCTTGGCAGCCCAGCAGCGCGCCGGTGGTGCGGGTCCGCATCGCAAGAATGCATCGGCCCAACGGCAGCAGTTGAAGGCCGAACTGCAGAGCAAACTGGGCGGTAATGACAAGGATTGACCAGCCACTGCAGGGCTGCAGGGAAGATGTATCAAAATGTTAGATTTTGATGAGAGCGCCGGCAGAAATGCCGGCGCTTTTTTCATTGGCGCGGTGCGCTTGCAGATGAGAAGCAGCTGCGCAATGCCAGATGAGGCGATAAAAAAATACAACAATTGCCATTTCAATCTTTCGCTCCCGTCTAAAAAATGACTTGTATCGACCAAGGTGCAGTCATGCGCGACGAGAAGCATTAATGTCTGTCCATCCGACTGCAAGTGCGGATCCTCAAGACTATTTTTAGAGAAGGACGTCACATGAAAAAATCTCTGCTGGCACTCGCCGTTCTGGGCGCGTTCGCAGGCGCAGCACAAGCGCAAAGCTCCGTCACGATCTACGGTATCGTCGATACCGGTGTTGTCTACCAAAGCAAGGTTGCTACCGCCAACGGCGGCACCGGCTCCAAGTTCGGTCTGAACTCGGGCATCATCCAAGGTTCGCGCATCGGCTTCAAGGGTGCTGAAGATCTGGGTGGCGGCCTGTCCGCAGTCTTCAACCTGGAAGCTGGCTTCAGCAACGACACCGGCGGCCTGCAAGGTTCCGACGCCACCACCGGTTCCAACCTGTTCCGCCGCAAGTCGGTGGTCGGTCTGGCTGGTAACTTCGGTACCGTCCTGCTGGGTCGTCAAACCGACTTCGCTGACACCATCTCGGCTTACACCGCCGTGCAAGACTTCGGTGGCTGGGTCAACAACTCCGGTTCCGGTCTGGATCGCCTGCAAGGCACCCGTACCAACAACTCGATCAGCTACACCACGACCAACCTGAGCGGCTTCACCGGTAACCTGATGTACGGCTTCGGCGAGACCGCTGGCCAGACCTCCGCCGGTCAATCCTTCGGCGTTGGCGGCAAGTACGACAACGGTCCTCTGGGTCTGGGCATCAACTACTACCAGTCCAAGGCTGGTTCGACCCCGTCTGACGTTTCGCTGATCCCGGCAACCTCGACTACCGCCAGCGTCAACACCCTGTCGGCCAACGCTGGTAGCACTGCTCAGAAGGTCCTGAACGTGGCAGCGTCCTACCAGTTCGGTCCGGCACGCGTGTACGGTAACTACTCGCGCGTGAAGCAAGACCTGAACACCCAGGCCAACCTCACCGCCATCGGCGTGGGCTCGCTGACCACCGTGACCAACCGTACGCTGGCCCGTTCCAACAAGGCTGACATCTACGAAATCGGTACCGCTTATTCCTTGACCCCATCGCTGAAGCTGCTGGCGGCCGTGGACCACACCCGTGCCACCTTCGACGGCGTGGATAACAAGGCCAAGCTGACCCAGGTCAGCCTGGGTACCGACTACTGGCTGTCCAAGCGTACCGACCTGTACGCCTTCCTGGCTTACACCAAGGCTAGCGATCTGGTCAATCCGGGCGTCTCCGACAGCACCGGTAACGATGGCAACCAAGGCGCCGTCGCCGTGGGTATCCGCCACAAGTTCTAATGTGAATGAGCAGCGTCGTCGACTTTGACGACGCCTGCCGATCCACAATCGGACTAGCAGTAATAGCAGTAATCAAAGCGCCGCATGAGTTTCATGCGGCGCTTTTTTCATGCTTTTCGACGATTTCGCTTTTGTTAGTTTTCTGTTTCTGTTTCTTACATTTTGCAACAATAAAAATCAGGTCGTAAAAACATCATGTTTGCTTCGCATTCGACTCGGTTTCGCTTTCCACAGGAGGGCTGCAGGTGGCCCGGAAACCCCGTTTGTTGTGCCGCAAAATACTCGCCTTTACATCGCCAAATCCTGACGAAACCCTGACTGGTGGCCGATCTTGATGACTGTAAAGAAAGCGTAATAAGCCTTCCTGTTTGCGCACTTTTCCGCGCCGCACTGCTCTAATATTCGCCATACATTTTGATGCTTGCAGGAATCACCTCCCGACCTCATGTCTGATGAAGTGTCGCTTGCAGCATCTCCCTTCACGCTCTGATAGCGGCATCAATTTCTAAGTTTTTGGTGCATTCGGAACCGACGCAGCTTTCTGCGCCGGAGGGGATTTCTTTTTCCCGGATTTTGTTTGCAGTCGCAAGCGCAACAGAAAGGAAGCAACATGGCCACAAGAGAAGAGCTGGCAGTCATCAAGGCGGCCCGTGCCGGAGAATCGCGCGCACAACTGGCTCTGGGTCGACGTTATCTCAATGGCGGCAGCGGTCTGCCGCGCAGCAAGGGCACGGCGTTCTATTGGCTGCGCCGCGCCGCGCAGCAAGGCGTGGACGATGCCTGGATGATCATCGGCCGCAACATCACCTATGAGCAGGTCAAGGACCTGTCCTCGCCCCAGGAGGCCGCGGTCTGGTACGAAAAGGCCTTCGAGGCCGGCGTACCGCAAGCCGGCCTGATCTTTGCCCGGCTGGTGCTGGAGCATACCGATCAGTTCGACAGCAATGCCCATGCGCGCGCCATTGCCGCGCTCTCCCTGCTGGCCAGTCGCGATGATCACCAGGCGCAGTGGCTGCTGGCGCAGCAGATGCAGCGTCACGGCCAACCGGTGGTGCCGGGTGCGGCCTCCTCGGCAGTCGAAGAACGGCTGATGCAGGAAGCCGCCCGCGCCGGTATCGAGCAGGCCCAGTACGCCCTGCTCGACAAGGCCTGGCAACAGGGGGAGGGCGAGGCCTTTGCACGTGGCGCACGGCCACTGGTGCAGCGACTGACGGAGCGCAATAGCGCTGCCGTCGGCCAGCTGGAGAAGGAATCCGATGCCACCGGCCTGGTGCAGTTGAGCCCCGAGGAGGCCACGCTGCTGCTGCGCTACGGCCAATGGCAGGCGCGTGCGGCGCAACCCGATCTGCAGGAATTGATGCGCCTGTTCGAGCTGGCCGCCGTGGCCGGCGAGAACGAGGCCCGGCTGGAACTGGGTCTGCTGTGCGCCAAGATCGACCGCCAGGGACAGCGCGTGTTCATGGAACAGGGCCTGGCCAACTTCAAGAAAGCCCTGCACTGGCTGGTGCTGGCGGGAGAAGGCGGCAGCGCGCCGGCCTGGCATGCGCTGGCCCGCATCTATTCGCGTTCCATCTATTCGCAGCGCAATCTGCAGGTGGCGCAGCAATATCTGGAAAAGGCGGCCGAGGCCGGCCTGGTCGAGGCGCAGGCGGAGCTGGCGCACATCTTCTGGCGCAATCGCCGCGACGACCCCATGCATGACGTCAAGGCCCTGTACTGGTGGCAACAGGCTGCCGCCCGCGGCGATGCGGAATCGGCCGAGGCGCTGCTGCCGTTCCAGGCGCAGGAAGATGCGCAGGACTGGGCGGTGCAGGCGCGTGCGCAGTTGAGCGAGCGGCTGCGCAACAGCAACCCCTTCCTGAGTGCCCGCATCGAACTGGCGGCCATCTTCGGCCTGACCAAGCCGGAAGCGCTGCTCATCGACATCAAGCAGGCTGATTACGGCCACTGTCTGGTGGTCGACATCTGTGCCCATCATGCCCGCAGCAAGCGGCGCCTGATCGCGGTGCAAAGCGAGGCGCAGCGCGCTGCGATCAACCGCGTCAGTCGCCTGTTCGGCGACGTCGACTGCGGCTTCAGCGGTCCGGAAGGCAATTATCGTCAGCGCCAGTACCGCCTGCGCACAGCCTTCCCCGAGGCCGCCTGAGGCGATGGCCGGCGCTATGCCTACATGTGGTAGCGCAGGGTCAGCGCGACGTTACGCGGCGCGCCCGGCAGGCTCAGGTTGGGGCTGCTGCCGTGGCCGGAGATGATGTAGCCGGTGTTGAAGATATTGCCGACGTTCAGTTGCAGCTCATAGCGGGCCGTGCGGTAGGCCGCCATCGCATCGGCGGTCACGTAGCCGGGCAGGGTGACGGTGTTGCCCGGGTTGGCGAAGCGCGCCCCCACGGCATTGGCGCCACCGCCGACGATGAAGCCCTCGCCCAGTTCCTTGGTCAGCCACAGGTTGGCGCTGTGACGCGGCGTCAGGGTGGCATTCTTGCCCTTGAAGGGTACACTGCCGGCCGCCGTGACGCTGGTGTCGAAGGAGGATGACTCGGTGATCACCGCATCCAGGTAGGCGTATCCGGCCAGCAGTTTCCAGCCCTGCTTGAGGTCGGCACTGAAGGTGAATTCGGCGCCATCGGTGCGCTGCTTGCCGACCGGCACGATCGTATTGTTGGGCAGGGTCGACTTGATGTTGTCGCGCTCCAGTCGGAACACCGACACGGTGGCGCTGGCGCGTCCTTCCCAGAAATCATATTTGGCACCGACCTCGGTATTGCGCGTGTTTTCCGGTGCCAGGTCGGCGTTGTTGGTGGCCAGTGCGAAGTTCTCGCCCGAGGGCTGGAAGGAGCGGCTCCACGAGAGGTAATAGGATTGCGTCTCGCTGGGTTGCCACACCAGGCCGGCGCGCGGACTGTAGGCGGTATCGGTGCGCGACAGGTTGCTGGGCACGCCGGTGGCCGACACCAGCCTGGCCTGCTGGCGGAAGCTGTCGTGGCGCAGACCGACCAGTGCCTTCCACTGCGCATTGAGGGTGATGCTGTCCTGCAGATAGGCGGCAAAGGTGTCATAGGTGCCGTAGGTCAGCGATGGCGCGGTCACACGGTCAGGATTGACCAGCGGCAGCACCGGATTGAAGATCGAGACCGGCGCCACGCCCGAGGTGCCACCCGCCACGGCAACGCCGCCGTAGGTAGCGGCGTCCTTGCTCTGGCTGCCCACTTCCACCCCATAGAGGATTTCATGACGGGTCTGGCCCAGCGTCAGCTTCTGCGTCAGCTCGCTCTGGTTGAACCAGCCGTTTTCATCGCGCACCAGCTTGGCATGGTTCAGGGCCATGGTGCCGTTGGTTTCGTTGACGTTGCCGTTGATGTTGGTGTTGTTGCGGTTGAGGTGGTAATCGTAATAGCGCAGGCCGTTGCGGAAGGAAAACTCGTCGCTGAACCGGTGCGTGAAGGTTGCCGTGGTGGACGCCACGCGTGACTGCACGAAGTCGGCGTCGCGGGCATTGCGCGCACCGAAGTAGGTGCCGGGGTCCACCGCCACCGGACGTCCACGATAGGACGGGATGCCGAAGTCCATGACGCGCCGGTCCTCCAGGTAGTCGGCCTGCAGCAGCAATTTGGTATCGGCCGAGAAGCGCAGGGCCAGGGAGGGCGCGATGGCCTTGCGGTCGATGAATTGCTGGGCGCGATAGCTGTCGCCACGTTCTACGGCGCCGGTCAGGCGCCAGGACAGCGCGCCGTCGCCGGCAGCGCGTCCCAGGTCCAGCTCGGCGCGCCGACCGGCGGTGCTGTTGGCGGTGATGCCGACGTCGCTGATATCCACGCCCGGCTTCTTGCTCACGCGGTTGATCAGGCCACCCGAGGAGCCGCGGCCATACAGCACGGCGGCCGGACCCTTGATTACTTCCACATTTTCCACATTGGACAGGTCGCGGAAATACAGCGCGTCATCGCGGAAGCCATCCACGAACTGGTCCCCGATGGCGGTAAAGCCGCGGATGAACACCTGGTCGCGCTGGCCGTCGCCGGTGGACAGGCCCAGCCCGGGCACGTTTTTCAGGACATCCTGCAGCGAGGCCGCATTCTGGTCGCGGATCACCTGGGCCGGCACCACGTTGATGGTCTGCGGCACGTCGCGCAGCGGAGCTTCGCTCTTGGTGCCGCTGACCGCGGTCGGCGCCACATAGCCGTCATTGGTACGGGCACCGCTGACTTCGATGGCGGGCAGGGAAGAAGCGGATTCCTGCGCCCAGGCCAGGGAGGACAGGGAGCAGGTGGCCAGGACGGCCAGGTGCAAGGGATGCAGGCGGAAATTCATTTTATTCTTCACAATGAGTTCGATTAATAGGAATAATTATTATTCGTATTAAATGACGATTGTAAGAAGATGTAAATAGAAAGCTGCATACTTGCCATGCGCTCCCGTGAAATGGGAACGGCAAGGCCAGTACGCCCGCCCGTGAGGGCAAGGTCACATCGTTTAAGTCAGGAAATCAGGGAATCAGGGAATCAGGTAAAGGGCCAAGCGCGAGGGCGCTCGGCTTCAGTGCAGGTGGATGGCCTGTTCGCCATCGGCACCGCCATCCGGGCCGGCCTGGCCGAAGGAATACAAGGAATAGCTGGTGCCATCGTCGTCGGCCTCGTATTGGTAGGAATTGCCCCAGGGGTCGCGTGGCAGGCGGTCGACATAGCCGCCGATGGCCCAGTTGGCCGGCACCGGTGCCCGCGTGGGCTTGATCACCAGCGCCAGCATGCCCTGCTGGGTGGTGGGGTAGCGGCCGTTATCCTGGCGATAGCGGTCCAGGCCGCTGGCAATGGCCTGCATATCCTTTTCGGCGGCCATGGCTTGCGGGCTGTGGTCATGGTTGAAGCGTGCCACCAGCGGCGGCAGTGCCAGGGCGGCGGCCACCGCCAGCACGGTCAATACCAGGATCCAGCGCAGGCGCGCCAGGCCGCGCTGCAGGAACAGGAAAGCAGGATGTTGCCGCGAGGGCAGGGAAGAACGGCGCATGGAAGCGGCTGGCTTGGTCAAGGGAGCAAGGGGACAAGGAGACGATAGGAAGTCAACGCTGCGCAACACCGGCTTGCGCACAGACGAGCGAGGTGCCGCCCACTGCCGATACCGACGGCGGCGGCCCGGCACTGGTCGGTCATCAGGGCTGCAGGGTCACCGGCACGCCGGCCTGATTGCTGACCACTTCTGACAACGTGGCATAAAACTCGCTGCCGTCACGGGTGTTGAGCCAGTGCTGGCCGTCGAATTTGTAGTGGAAGCCGCCGGAACGGGCTGCCAGCCACATTTCCTGCATCGGGGCCTGGCTGTTGATGATGATCTTGGAGCCATTGCCGATGCACTCGATCTCCAGCACATTGCCGCTGCGGCTGCATTCCACGTCCAGCTCGCTGGCGTCGCAGGCGTCTTCCAGCGCCGTTTCGATGGCGTTGAGGGTGGCATCAGCCAGGTCCAGGAATTCCGATTCGGTCATGCTACACTCCAAGGCATTCTAAGATTTCGATGTAATCCGACATTTTATCGTGAAGTCACACTATTCTCCCGTCCGTCGTGCAGCTTCCCTGGCCCTCTGTGCCGCCGCCCTGATGCTGGCCGGCTGCGGCCAGAAAGGTCCGCTGTACATGCCCAAGGTGCCGCCCGACCCGTTTGCGCATACCCAGCCCAAACCGGCGGCCCCGCAGCCGGACACCAAGGCTGGCGCGCAGCAGGGTGGCGACGTGACCCCGGCGGCAACTGACGCCCCCGCCAAATAGGCCTTCCCGCTGCGTGACCCCGAGGGCCGCGCAGGCAATATCGCAAAACAGCCGCAAAGCGGTGCCGAACCCGTCCAGCGCGGTCGGTGCCGGATTCCCCAACAGTTCAGATTTCAGATTTCCCGGATATCCATGTCCCACTTTTCCTACCGCAATGGCGCCCTGCACGCCGAACAGGTTTCGCTGCAGGCGCTGGCCGAGCAGTTCGGTACGCCGCTCTACGTCTATTCCAAGGCTGCCCTGGTCGAGAATTTCTCGGCCTATGCCGACGCCTGCCGCCAGGCCGGTCGTGCCGATGGTGCAAGGGGTGGGGCACTGGTGTGCTATTCGGTCAAGTCCAACTCCAACCTGGCGGTGCTGAACCTCCTGGGTCGTCTGGGTTCGGGCTTCGACATTGTCTCCGGCGGTGAGCTGCTGCGCGTGGTGGCCGCCGGCGGCGATGCCCGCAAGGTGATCTTCTCGGGCGTCGGCAAGGGCCGCGACGAGATGAAGCTGGCCCTGGAACATGACATCCTCTGCTTCAACGTCGAATCCATCCCCGAGGTGGCGCGCCTGAACGAAGTGGCCGGCGCCCTGGGCAAGCGCGCCCGCATCTCGCTGCGGGTGAACCCGAATGTGGATGCCAAGACCCACCCCTACATCTCCACCGGCCTGAAGGAAAACAAGTTTGGCGTGGCCTATGAAGATGCGCTGAACTGCTACCGTGCCGCCGCCGCCCTGCCCAATATCGAGGTGGTCGGCATCGATTGCCACATCGGTTCGCAATTGCTGGACGACTCGCCGCTGCTGGAAGCGCTGGACAAGATCATCGACATGGTCGACACGCTGGAGTCCGAGGGCATTCACATCCATCACCTCGACATCGGCGGCGGCATTGGCATCCGCTACGACGACGAGCAACCGGTGGCCATCGGCGACTACCTGGCCCGCGTGTTCGCCCGGGTCGACGCCTGGCGCGCCAGCAAGTACGACGGCCGTCCGATCCAGGTCATGTTCGAACCCGGCCGTTCGGTAGTCGGCAATGCCGGCCTGCTGCTGACCGAGGTGCAATACCTCAAGCATGGCGAAGGCAAGAATTTCGCCGTGGTCGACGCCGCCATGAATGATCTGATGCGCCCGGCCATGTATGAAGCCTGGCACGGCGTGAAGACCGTCAAGGAAAATGCCGGCCAGGCGCGCATCTATGATGTGGTCGGTCCGGTCTGCGAATCCGGGGACTGGCTGGCACGCTCGCGTGAGCTGGCCATTGGCGAAGGCGACCTGCTGGCCCTGATGTCGGCCGGCGCCTACGGCATGACCATGGCTTCCAACTACAACACCCGCGGCCGCGCCGCCGAGGTGCTGGTCGATGGCACGCAGGTGCATCTGGTCCGCCAGCGCGAGCAGCCGGCCGATCTGTTTGCGCTGGAAAAGATCGTCGACTGAGTGTGTTGTCGTTCCAATAAGCGGCAGCCCCGGAAACGCGGCTGCCGTTTCCTTTTCAACAGCGTTTATTGATCGGCCGGCAATACGCGCCGGTGCTGGGCCTCAGATATTTTTTGCAGAGCCGCATTTTTGTTTTGCCTTTCAGAAATTTGGGCGCAAAATAGCCGTCCGTCCAAAGAACAAATAACGCATCTCGACAAGCCTGGCGCGCGAGCAGCAACGCGCCACCGGAGACCAGGCAAGCCAACAGGCCACAGGACGACAGGGAGAAGACCATGCCACCGGGACGGTGGTCGGTAGCGCAACACAGGGGAATTCCATGCAAGTCCTGGAACGCACAGAGGGAGATCGCGACAAGCGGGTGCACGGCGAGGGCGCCGAAGGCGACCTGGCGTCTGCGCATCCTGGCGCCTCCGCATCCATCGCATCATCACCAGCAGCATCGACTGCACCCAACGCCGAGGAGTTGGAAGTCCGCGCCTCGCATATCACCGCCGCCGCCGTGGCTGCAGCTGCCGTCACGGCCGCCGTGGTGACCGCCGCCGGCGAGGAACCCACGATGCGCACCGAACGCGTGGCACAGGAGCAGCCCGAGGCGGGCCGCCGCCCGGCATCCAGCGGCCCGCGCAGCGAACCGCAGGTGGCAGCCTCCACCCGTGGCGCCCTGCTGGTCTCGCTGTTGACGCTGGCCATCATCGGCCTGGCCCTGTGGCTGGGTGCGCAATGGCCGCAACGCTCGCTCAAGCCGATGCTGACGCAATTGCCGAGCTTTTCCCGGCCCGCGCCGGTAGCACCTGCTGCCGCAGCCCAGCCGGCTGTCGAAGAAAGCAGCGCAGCGGCCAGCCTGGAGGCCCCCGGACCTGACGCCATCGCCCAGTTGCAGCAGGAAGCCGATGAAAAGGCGCGTCTGCTGGCACAGAAGCGCGCCGCCGCCGAGGCCCGTCATCGCCGCGAGGATGCCGCCCTGGCCCTGCGCGAGCAACGTCGGCGCGAAGCCGAGGCACAACTGGCCAATGCCCGCGCCCAGGCCGAGCGCGCCCAGGCGGCGGTGGCAGTCCCGGAAGCGGTGGTGGCTCCGGCCGCGCCGTCCCTGGCCGAGCAGGTCAAGCAATGCAGCGCGCTATCGCTGTTCGCCCGCGAGAGCTGCCTGTGGAAGCTATGCGACGGCAAGTGGGGCAAGAATGGCTGCCCCTCCTACGAGCGCAATAACGAAGGCGCCTGAGCCGGCGCCGCTGCAGCACCTCTTCCTCCCCTCTCCCTTTCCGGATTGTCTGGATTGTCAGATACGGCCCGGCCGGTACCGCCCTCACGGGGCGCGGCCAGCCGGGAGCAATTCTTGCTTGCCTGAAGGCCGTCGGCGCATGACGGCAAGCCCGCCTGTGGTCCCCCCACGACAGATGAAAAGTCTTGCCGCAAGCGGTTTTGCGAACGGTTTTTGCCGTTGACTTGCCGCTATAATGCGCGTTTTTCTTCCCTTCCCTGCAAGGAAAAAGGCATGAATGCACTGCTCTGGTTCGTCGTCCTCTACTGGGTCATCTCGGTGGCCATCGGTCTGTATGCCACCCGATACGTCAAGAGTTCGAAGGACTATGCCGTCGCCGGCCGCTCGCTGCCGATGTCGGTGGTGACCGCGACCGTGTTTGCGACCTGGTTCGGTTCGGAAGCGGTGCTGGGGGTGTCTTCCACCTTCCTCAAGGAGGGCCTGGGCGGCATCGTGGCCGATCCCTTCGGCTCTTCGCTGTGCCTGATCCTGGTCGGCGTCTTCTTCGCCAAGCGCCTGTACCGGATGAATCTTCTGACCATCGGCGACTACTACAAGAAGCGCTTCGGCCGCGCTGCCGAGATGCTGGTGACGATCTGTATCGTCATTTCCTACCTGGGCTGGGTGGCCGCGCAGATCAAGGCCCTGGGCCTGGTCTTCAACGTCGTCTCGGGCGGCTACATCCCCATGCACTGGGGCATGATCATCGGTGCCGGCAGCGTGCTGATCTATACCCTCATGGGCGGCATGTGGGCCGTGGCCATCACCGACTTCCTGCAGATGATCATCGTGGTGGTCGGCATGCTCTACATCGGCTACGAAGTCTCGGGCATGGTCGGCGGTCCCGGCGTGGTGATCGCGCATGCGGCCGAGGCCGGCAAGTTCAATTTCTGGCCGGCCGCCGAGCTCAAGGACGTGCTGTGGTTCTTCGCCGCCTGGATCACCATGATGCTGGGCTCGATCCCGCAGCAGGATGTGTTCCAGCGGGTGATGTCGTCCAAGAACGAAAACGTGGCCCGCAATGCCTCCATCCTGGGCGGCGTGATCTATTTCTTCTTCGTCTTCATCCCCATCTTCCTGGCCTACTCGGCCACGCTGATCGACCCCGCCATGGTCTCGCGCCTGCTGGAGACCGATTCCCAGCTGGTCCTGCCGACCCTGATCATGGAAAAGATGCCGGTCTTCGCCCAAGTGATGTTCTTCGGCGCCCTGTTGTCGGCCATCAAGAGCTGCGCCAGCGCGACCCTCCTGGCCCCCTCGGTGACCTTCACCGAAAACGTGCTCAAGGAAATTCGTCCCTGGAAGAACGACCGTGAATTCCTCTTCACCATGCGCGCCGTGGTGCTGGTCTTCACCATCGGTGTTACCGCGCTGGCGCTGAACAGCCAGTCCAGCATCTACGAAATGGTCGAGAACGCCTACAAGGTCACCTTGGTGGCGGCCTTCGTGCCCCTGGCCTTCGGCGTCTACTGGCAGCGCGCCACCCGCCAGGGTGCATTGATGGCCATGGTGCTGGGCCTGGTGTCCTGGATCACGCTGGAATACACCGCCCCGGAAGGCCTCTGGCCGCCGCAACTGGCCGGCCTGCTGTTCTCCATCGGCGGCATGGTGGTCGGATCGCTCATGCCCCAGGTGCTGGCACCGGTGGCCCCCATCGCCGTGGCATCGGCCGAGGGAACGGTCCAGTCCTGAGTTCTTCTTGCCTGCCTGAAACGGTCGCCCGGCTCTGCCGCGCGACCGTTTCCGTTTTTAAGCTTCCGTTGGGTCCCAGTCTGCGGTGGGGATGATGCGTTTCATGAACTCATCGAAGAGTGGGACGGTAAAGGCCGTGTCCCCGTGCGTCGGGCTCCATATCATCCCTTTTGCGATGAGACTGCTGCGCAGGGGGCCCAAGGAAGAGCTCTCGCGGCCCAGCTTGGCGGCGATGTCCCCTGAGCGGTGCGGGCCGGCCCCCAGCTCTGCCATTGCCCTCAGATACTTCTTCTCCGCCGGCGTCAGCCGATCAAAACGTACCCGGAAGAAGCTCTCATCCAGTGCCGCGACTGCTTCGACCGAGGCGGTTTCTACGTCCTGTCGCGTGATGGGGCTGCTGGTTGCGACATCCCATGCGTGCTTGCCCCATTCCTGCAGGAAATAGGGATACCCCTTGGTGAAACCGATGATCAGGTTCACTGCTTCGTTGTCGACGTCCACGCCTTCATCATGTGCCGGCTTGACGATGGCGTCGGCGGCGTCGGTCGCGTCCAGCGGACCTATTATCGGGAAGTCAAACAAGCGTTCAGAATAGGACTTGGCCTCTCCCATCCTGCCTCGGAGCTGAGGCAATCCGGCACCCACGACCACCAGCGGAAGTTGCAGTTGCGCACAGCGGTGCAGGGCCGATGTCAGTGCTGCCAGCTGCTTTTCGGGGACATACTGCAGTTCATCGATGAAAATGGCGACTAGCGTGCCGGCAGCGTGTGCTGCGGCCCCGACCTGTTCCAGCAGCATCGTCAAATCACCCTCCAGGTCGCCGTTATCGGCAAGGCCCGGCTCTGGCTCGTAATCGAGTCCGACTTCAACATCGTTGAAGGTGAGCTTCATCTTGCCGACGAATCCCGCAAGGGCGCGCAAGCCGCGAATGGCGACGTCCTTTGCCTGTTCCATACGGCTCAACTTGAGCAGGCCGATACGCAGTTGCGGTGCCAGTACGGCCGGGAGCGATCTCCCTTCAGGTGCTTCGATGCGGATCGTCACTACTCCGGAACCCTCGGCATCCTTCATCATCTGGTCCAGCAAGACCGTCTTGCCGACACCGCGCAGACCGACGAGCATCATGCTCTTGGCGGGTTTGCCACGGCGTAGCCTTTCAATGCATAGGCGCATCTTCGCCCGCACTTCATCACGTCCGGCAAGCTCTGGCGGAGGACTGCCGGCACCCGGCGCGTAAGGATTCAGGATAGGGTCCATATATACACGCTTTAGGTAATTTATGTAATTTTCATAAATTAGCTAAAATCAGTAGAAGAAACAAGGTCAAAGGAAGAGGTGTTGCGTAAGACCATGGCCAGGCTGCTTGCCGCGGCCCGATTCTCTTGGGCGGGGAATCGATGGGATCGCTCGGGGCCTGTTCACTAATCCCTTGATCTAAAACTGGCTATGTTAGCCAGAACTGCTGGGCTAGCCGCTGTCAAAGGATCTTAATAGACCGCTTTTCGACGTAATTTGATATCAATCTAGAAATAGATTGAGCCGAAACCGGAACTTATTTGCTTTCCATTAACCTGAAATGACATGACTGAGCAAACTCGCCCCTACGATTTTGCTGCCGATGCGTTGTTTCTGGATTTCGACGGCACCCTGGTCGAACTGGCGCCACAACCCGAAGAGATCGTGGTGCCGCCGGAACTGATCACGCTGTTGCAGCGACTACAACAAGAATCGGACGGCGCGCTGGCCATCGTCAGCGGCCGCCCCCTGGACCAACTCGACTTCTTCCTGGCGCCGTTGCGCCTGCCGGCCGCGGGCGTGCACGGCGCCGAACGGCGTACCGCCGATGGCCGCATCCTCCAGCAGCCGGTGCCGGACGTGCATCACCTGCGCGAGCGCCTGCTGCCGCTGGTGGAGGGCAATCCAGGTCTGCAGCTGGAACTCAAGCGCGGCGCGCTGGCGCTGCACTACCGGCACGCCGCCCACCTGGAGCAGCGCTGCGTGGAAACCATGATGGACGCCCTGCGCCACGAACCCGGCTTTTCCATGCTGCACGGCAAGATGGTGGTGGAGGCCAAGCCCCACATCAACAAGGGTGACGCGGTGGCGGCGTTCCTGCATGAAGCGCCTTTCCGCGGGCGTCGCCCGGTCTTCATCGGTGACGACGTGACCGATGAAGCCGGATTTGCCATCGCCCAGGCCGAGACCTATGGCGGCCTGGGCATCAAGGTCGGTACCGGCCCCAGTCAGGCGCAGCAGCGTCTGGCCGGTCCGGCCGCGGTGCTGGCCTTGCTGCGAGAGGCCATCCCCGCACGCAGCCTCAGCGGATGACCGCCCGGGCGCAGCACGCGCCCATCATCGCCTTCCATCAAGAAATCTGACCCACAGAACAGAGCACGAGGAACCATGAGCCAGCCCAGCCCCGACCCGCAACAGGAAGCGCAGCCGCAACCGCACTCGCAGACCCAACATTCCGAACAGCCGCACCTGGCCGCCCAGGCGCACGACATGCCCTCCACCTCCTCGCTGGACCTGGGGGTGATCGGCAACTGCGCCTTCTCGGCGCTGGTGGACAAGATGGGCCGCATCGTCTGGTGCTGCCTGCCGCGCTTTGATGGCGACCCGGTCTTCAATGCCTTGCTGGACCCCACCGACAATGGCGCGCTGTGGGCCTTCCAGCTGGAGAATTTCTCTCACAGCGAGCAGTGGTACGAACCCAATACCGCCGTGCTGCGCACCCGGCTCTACGATACGCTGGGGCAGGGCATCGAGATCACCGACCTGGCGCCGCGCTTCCAGAGCCGTGGCCGCTTCTTCCGCCCGCTGCAGCTGGTGCGCCGTATCCATCCGCTCTCCGGCGCGCCGCGCATGCGGGTGGTGTTGCGTCCGCGCTTCGACTGGGGCCGTGATATCCCCGCGCAGACCCGCGGCAGCAACCACATCCGCTATGTCGGTCCCGAGCAGACCCTCCGCCTGAACACCGATGCGCCGATCAGCTACATCGTGGACGAGACCGCCTTCGTGGTCAGCCGCCCCTATAACTTCATCCTGGGCCCGGACGAAACCCTGCACGGCGGCATCAACGACACTGCGCGCGATTTCGAACAGGAAACCACCGCCTATTGGCGAAACTGGAGCCGCGCCCTGGCCACGCCGCTGGAGTGGCAGGATGCGGTGATCCGCGCGGCCATCAGCCTGAAGCTCTCGGTCTTTGAAGACACCGGCGCCATCATCGCCGCCATGACCACCAGCGTGCCCGAGGCGCCGGGCAGCCAGCGCAACTGGGACTATCGCTATTGCTGGCTGCGCGACGCCTTCTTCGTGGTGCGCGCCCTGAACAGCCTGTCCGAACTGGGGACAATGGAAGACTATCTGCGCTGGCTGACCAACGTGGTGGTGCGCTCCGGCGGCGGCCATGTGCAGCCGCTGTATGGCATCGGCCTGGAAGAAGCGCTGCCCGAGCAGATCCTGGACCATCTGCCGGGCTACCAGCACCACCAGCCGGTGCGCGTGGGCAACCAGGCCTACGAACATTTCCAGCACGACGTCTATGGCAACATCGTGCTGGGCGCGGCCCAGGCCTTCCACGACATGCGTCTGCATCATCGCGCCGGGGCCGAGCATTTCCAGCATCTGGAAGCCGTCGGCGAACGCGCCTACGAGGTTTACAGCCAGCCTGATGCCGGCATGTGGGAGCTGCGTACCCGCTCGCGCATCCATACATCATCAGCATTGATGAGCTGGGCCGCGTGTGATCGCCTGGCCAAGATCGCCGCGCGGGTCGACCTGCCCGAGCGGGCCCGCTATTGGGGCGACCGGGCCAAGGAAATCGGCGACCGTATCCTCACCGAAGCCTGGAACGAGCAGCGCCAGGCCTATGCCGAAAGCTTCGGTGGCCGTGATCTCGATGCCAGCGTGTTGCTGATGGTGGAGGTGGGCCTGATTGCGCCGACCGACAAGCGCTTCATTTCCACCGTGGAAGCCCTGGAAAAGTCGCTCTGCGATGGCCCCTACATGCGCCGCTACGAAGCGCCGGACGACTTCGGCCGGCCCGAGACCGCCTTCAATATCTGCACCTTCTGGCGTATTGATGCGCTGGCCCGCATCGGCCGCAAGGAGCAGGCCCGTGAAATCTTCCAGGCCATGCTGGATGCCCGCAACCACCTGGGCCTGCTGTCCGAGGACACCCATCCGGTCACGCGCCAGATGTGGGGCAATTTCCCGCAGACCTATTCGATGGTGGGCATCATCAACTGTGCAATGCGCCTGTCGGCGTCATGGGAGGCGGTGATCTGATGTCGCGACTCGTTGTTGTCTCCAATCGCCTGGCCGATCCCCGCAAGCCCGCCGCTGGCGGCCTGGCGGTGGCGCTGGGCGAAACCCTGAAGAAGACCGGCGGCCTGTGGTTCGGCTGGAGCGGCAAGGTGGTCGAGAACGGCACGCCCGGCGAGGGCGAGCTGCGCGTGAACCAGGCCGGTAGCGTCACCCTGGCCGAGCTGGACCTGTCGCAGGAAGACCACGACGCCTACTACCGTGGCTATGCCAACGGCGTGCTGTGGCCGGTGTTCCACTACCGGCTCGACCTGGCGCACTTCGAGGCCGGCCATCTGGGCGGCTATCGGCGCGTGAACCAGCTGTTTGCACGCAAGCTGTTCCCGCTGTTGAAGCGCGATGACATCGTCTGGATCCACGATTACCACCTCATCCCGCTGGCCGCCGAGTTGCGCGCCATGGGCTGCGAGGCGCGCATCGGCTTCTTCCTGCACATCCCGCTGCCCCCGCCCCCCATCCTGACTGCCATTCCCTCCCACGAATGGCTGATGCGGGCGCTGTTCGCCTACGACCTGGTGGGCTTCCAGAATCACGCCGACCTGCAGCACTTCGCCCAGTACGTCCAGGCCGAAGCCACGGCCGAGCCGGTCGGCCCCAACCAGTTCCGCGCCTTCAACCGCACGGTGCATGCCAATGCCTTCCCGATCGGCATCGACGTGGCCGAATTCCAGCGCCTGGGCCAGGCCAAGGAAGCGCGCGACACCTATGAAAGTACCAAGGCCGAATACTCGCGCCGCCGCCTGCTGATCGGGGTGGACCGGCTGGATTATTCCAAGGGCCTGCCGCAGCGCATCCGGGCCTTCCGCGAACTGCTGCGCCTGTATCCGGAAAACCGTCACAGCGCCACCCTGCTGCAGATCGCCTCGCCCAGCCGCGAAGACGTGGAAGCCTATGGCGACATCCAGCGCGAGCTGGAAAGCCTGTGCGGCTCCATCAACGGCGATTTCGGCGACTTCGACTGGATGCCGATCCGCTACATCCACCGCACCGTGGCCCGCCGCCGCCTGCCGGGCCTGTACCGCGCCTGCGCGGTCGCGTTGGTCACGCCCTTGCGCGATGGCATGAACCTGGTGGCCAAGGAATTCGTTGCCGCCCAGGACGAGGACGACCCCGGCGTGCTGGTGTTGTCGCGCTTCGCCGGCGCGGCCGAGCAGATGAAGCAGGCGCTCATCATCAACCCCTACGACACCCACGGGGCGGCCCAGGTGATCCAGCAGGCCCTGCAGATGTCGCAGTCCGAGCGGCGCGAGCGCCATGCCGCCTTGATGGAAAACATCCGCCAGTTCGACGTCCACTGGTGGTGCCGCGAATTCCTCGACACCCTGCGCAGCAGCCGCGCCGCTCCCGTCGAAGGCTGACTGCCCACCGGGGCAGGGTCGGGGGAGGGCAGGCCCCGAAACTTTCCCAAAAGCAAACACTTTGCCGGCGCGGCGGGGCATGCCGTCGCGCGCCAGCATCGCCGCCGCCGGCCGGTTCACTAAAACTCCGCCAAAAGCCTTTATAATTCAGGGTTTTGGAAGTTTTTTGCGGAGTTAGTCATGCCCATTTACGCGTATCGCTGCGAAGCGTGTGGTTTTGCCAAGGATGTCTTGCAGAAGATCTCCGACGATGCGTTGACCGTTTGCCCCTCCTGCCACCAGGACAGCTTCAGGAAGCAGCTCACTGCAGCCGGCTTCCAGTTGAAGGGTTCCGGCTGGTATGTCACCGATTTCCGCGGCAACGGCAGTGGTAGCGCCAACAGCAAGGGCGCCACCGGCACCGGCATTGCCGGCGCCAGCGAGGCTCCGGCCGCAGCAGGTGACGCGGCTGCTGCAGCACCCGCGGCCGCATCTGCCCCGGCGGCCGCCACGCCAGCACCAGCGGCAGCGCCGGCGCCTGCTGCGCCCTCTACCCCCAGCGCAAGCTAACGAGGCCTTCCTTCCCCCATGCGCAAATACTTCATCACGGGTCTGCTGATCCTGGTTCCCCTGGCCATCACGCTATGGGTACTGAACCTGATCATCAGCACCATGGACCAGTCACTGCTGCTGCTGCCAGAGGCCTGGCGCCCGCAGCACTGGCTGGGCCACAACATCCCCGGCCTGGGCGCGATCCTGACCTTGCTGATCGTGTTCCTGACCGGCCTGGCCGCGCGCAACTTCATCGGGCGCCGCCTGGTGCTGGTGTGGGAAGGTTTCCTGACCCGCATTCCGGTGGTGAAGTCGATCTATTCCAGCGTCAAGCAGGTTTCCGATACGCTGTTCTCGCCCTCCGGCAATGCCTTCCGCAAGGCCGTGCTGATCCAGTATCCGCGCCAGGGTTCGTGGACCATCGCCTTCCTGACCGGCGCCCCGGGCGGCGAGGTGAAGAACCACCTGGCCGGTGACTTCATCAGCGTCTACGTTCCCACCACGCCCAACCCGACCTCCGGTTTCTTCCTGATGCTGCCGCGTGCCGATGCCATCGAACTCGACATGTCGGTCGATGCAGCCCTGAAGTATGTCGTCTCGATGGGCGTGGTCGCCCCCGAGATGGCGGCCGACAAGAAGATCATCACCGACGCCGCGGCGCCGAAGAATTGACGGGGCGGCCGGTGCCACGCGGCCCGGCCAGCCCCGCCTTCGCCCTTAGCGTCTTCTCTCACGAATCCAACAAGAACACTGTCAACGGAATCACAACCATGTCCATGCGAACCCAATACTGTGGCCTCACTACCGAGGCACTGCTCGGCCAAACCGTCAGCCTGTGTGGCTGGGTGCACCGTCGCCGCGATCACGGCGGCGTGATCTTCATCGACCTGCGCGACCGCGAAGGCCTGGTCCAGGTGGTGTGCGACCCGGACCGCGCCGATGTCTTCAAGAACGCCGAATCGGTGCGCAACGAGTTCTGCCTGCGCATCACCGGCCTGGTGCGCAACCGTCCTGAAGGCACCACCAACGCCAACCTGAAGTCGGGCAAGATCGAAGTGCTGTGCCACGAGCTGGAAGTGCTGAACCCGTCGGTGACGCCCCCGTTCCAGCTGGATGACGACAGCCTGTCCGAGACCACCCGCCTGACCCACCGCGTGCTGGACCTGCGCCGTCCGCAGATGCAGAACAACCTGCGCCTGCGCTACAAGGTCGCCATGGAAGTACGCAAGTTCCTGGATGGTCAGGGCTTCATCGACATCGAAACCCCGATGCTGACCAAGTCCACCCCGGAAGGCGCGCGCGACTACCTGGTGCCTTCGCGCGTGAACGCCGGCGAATTCTTCGCCCTGCCGCAGTCGCCGCAGCTGTTCAAGCAGCTGCTGATGGTGGCCAACTTCGACCGCTACTACCAGATCACCAAGTGCTTCCGCGACGAAGACCTGCGCGCCGATCGTCAGCCCGAATTCACCCAGATCGACTGCGAAACTTCCTTCCTGAACGAGCAGGAAATCCGTGACCTGTTCGAAGGCATGATCCGCCTGGTCTTCAAGAACGCCCTGGACATCGACCTGCCTGACCCATTCCCGGTGATGGACTTCGCCACCGCCATGGGCATGTATGGTTCGGACAAGCCGGACATGCGCGTCAAGCTGGAATTCACCGAACTGACCGACGTCATGAAGGACGTCGACTTCAAGGTCTTCTCGGGTGCTGCCAACAGCGAAGGCGGCCGCGTGGTCGGCCTGCGCGTGCCGGGCGGTGCCGAAATGCCGCGTTCGGAAATCGACGCCTACACCCAGTTCGTCGCCATCTACGGCGCCAAGGGCCTGGCCTACATCAAGGTCAACGAAAAGGCCAAGGGCCGTGACGGCCTGCAGTCGCCCATCGTCAAGAACATCCACGATGCGGCCCTGAACGCCATCATCGAAAAGACCGGCGCCCAGGACGGCGACCTGATCTTCTTCGGTGCCGACAAGGCCAAGGTGGTCAACGATGCCATCGGCGCGCTGCGCGTGAAGATCGGCCACAGCGATTTCGGCAAGAAGAACGGCCTGTTCGACGACGCCTGGCGTCCGCTGTGGGTGGTCGACTTCCCCATGTTCGAATACGACGAAGACGGCCAGCGCTGGGTCGCCCTGCACCACCCGTTCACCTCGCCCAAGGATGGCCACGAAGACTTCATCTCGACCAATCCTGCAGCGGCCATCGCCAAGGCCTATGACCTGGTCCTGAACGGTTGGGAACTGGGCGGCGGTTCGGTGCGTATCCACCGCGCCGATGTGCAGAGCAAGGTGTTCCGCGCGCTGAAGATCGATGACGAAGAAGCCCGCCTGAAGTTCGGCTTCCTGCTGGACGCGCTGCAATACGGCGCGCCCCCGCACGGTGGCATCGCCTTCGGCCTGGACCGCCTGGTCACCATGATGGCTGGCGCCGAGTCGATCCGCGACGTGATCGCCTTCCCCAAGACCCAGCGCGCCCAGTGCCTGCTGACCCACGCCCCTTCGGCGGTGGACGAGAAGCAACTGCGCGAGCTGCACATCCGCCTGCGCAATACGGAGCCGGCTGTGAAGGCCTGATCGATTTATCGATTTTCTCGATAAACCCATCGAAAAGCGCGTGCAGGAATGCACGCGCTTTTTTATTTTTATAAATAATATAAATTTTATTCTTGCGTAACATCAGGCGGGATTCCGGTCGTCGCTGCGACCCGACGACCGTTCGTCCTGAGTAGCGGCATCGCCGCGTATCGAAGGCGCGCCTTTGCCTGCTCACCGACCCGCGCAGGAGTGTCTTCGATACGGCCCTGAAGGGCCTACTCAGTCCGAACGGTTCCAGATGGATTCACGTGAGGACCCGCTTGTGGTTCTTGAGTCTACATTTCCCGGAACCTGAATCCATGCATGCGCTGCAAGCATGGCGGCATGCACAGATATCATTTCCGCCAGGCCCCCTCGCACCCTATCATCGGCCGGATATTCAACGTCCGACATGAGGGGAAAGCATGCAAGGAACGACATTACCAGCCGGCGGGATGCCGCTGGTCAGCAACCACCAGCGCCGCCGCGCCATCATCGCCACCGTCATCGGCAATGGCCTCGAATGGTTCGACTTCACCGTCTACAGCTTCTTCGCGGTCATCATCGCCAAACTGTTCTTCCCGACCGGCAATGACCTCACTTCCTTGCTGCTGGCCGTGGCCACCTTCGGCGTCGGTTTCTTCATGCGCCCGGTGGGTGGCATCCTGCTGGGCATCTACGCCGACCGCGTGGGCCGCAAGGCAGCGCTGTCAGTGACCATCCTGTTGATGGCGGTGGGTACCACCATGATCGGCCTGGCGCCGACCTATGAAAGCATCGGCCTGTTCGCGCCGCTGATCATCGTCGTTGCACGTCTGCTGCAGGGCTTCTCGGCCGGCGGCGAAATGGGCAGCGCCACCGCCTTCCTGACCGAATATGCACCTGAGCGCGAACGCGCTTTCTATTCCAGCTGGATCCAGGCCAGCATCGGCGTGGCCGTGCTGCTGGGCGCCGCCGTCGGTACCTTCGTCACCTCCAGCCTGAGCCCGGAAGCGCTGTCCAGCTGGGGCTGGCGCCTGCCCTTCCTGCTGGGCATCATCATCGGCCCGGTCGGCTACTACATCCGTAACCACCTCGAAGAGACCCCGACCTTCCTCGAAGAAAAGGACAAGACCGACTCGCCCCTGAAGGAAGTGATCCGCAACTTCCCGCGCGAGACCTCGGCCAGCTTCTCCATGGTGATCCTGTGGACGGTCTGCACCTATGTCTTGCTGTTCTACATGCCGACCTATTCGGTCAAGGTCCTGAAGCTGCCGCAGACCACCGGCTTCATCGCCGGCATGGTGGGTGGACTCTGCATCATGGTCTTGGCACCCATCGTCGGTCGCATGGCGGATCGCATCGGCCGTCGTCCGCTGCTCTCCGGTTCGGCCGCGCTGATCCTGGTGCTGGCCTATCCCATGTTCGCCTACATCAACAGCGCCCCCAGCCTGTCGACGCTGCTGATCTTCCAGCTGGTCTTCGGCACCCTGATTGCGGCCTACACCGGCCCCATCCTGGCGGCGTTCTCGGAACTATTCCCGGCCAAGGTGCTCTCCACCGGCCTGTCGGTAGCCTACAACCTGGCCGTGACCATCTTCGGCGGCTTTGCCTCGTTCTTCATCACCTGGCTGATCGCCGCCACCGGCAGCACCATGGCACCGGCCTTCTACGTGATGATCGCTGCCGCCATCAGCTTTGTCGGCACCCGCTTCGTGCGTGAGCCGCAGTATCTGCAACAACATTGATTTTCGCCATGACCAAGATTCTCCTGAAGGGCGGTAACGTCCTCGACCCAGCACTGGGCAGCCTGTTCCCGCGCCATGATGTCCTGATCGAAAAAGACCGTATCATCGATGTCTCCGCCACGCCCCTGGATGTCCCGGGCGCACGCGTGATCGATGTGGCCGGCAAGACCGTGATGCCGGGCCTGATCGACTGCCACGTGCACGTGCTGGCCTCGCTGGCCAACCTGGGCTTGAATGCCCTGCAGCCGGGTTCGCTGACCTCCATCCGCGCGCTGCCCATCGTCGAAGCGATGTTGAATCGCGGTTTCACCAGCGTGCGTGATGCCGGTGGCGCTGACTGGGGCCTGGCGCAAGCCATTGCCATCGGCCTGGTGCCGGGTCCGCGCATCTTCCCTTCCGGCAAGGCGCTGTCGCAGACCGGTGGCCACGGTGACTTCCGTCCACGTTCCGATGTGCTGGAGCCCTGCTCCTGCGCCTTCCGCGCCGGTGCCATCGCCCGTGTGGCGGATGGCGTGGACGCAGTGCGTCTGGCAGCCCGCGAAGAACTGCAGAAGGGCGCGACCCAGATCAAGATCATGGCCTCCGGCGGCGTGGCATCGCCCACCGATCCTATCGGCAACACGCAATACAGCGAGGATGAAATCCGCGCCATCGTGGCCGAGGCCGAAGCCGCCCAGACCTATGTGATGGCACACGCCTACACCGGCCGCGCCATCTCGCGCGCAGTGCGGTGCGGCGTGCGCACCATCGAGCATGGCAATCTGGTCGATGCCGATGCCGCCCGCGTGATGCGCGAGCATGGTGCCTTCGTCGTGCCGACACTGGTCACCTACGATTCGCTGGCCCGCGACGGTGCCCGCCTGGGCTTGCCGCCGGATTCCGTGGCCAAGATCGAATCGGTGCGTCAGGCCGGTCGTGACTCGCTGCGCATCTATGCCGAGCATGGCGTGCAGATGGGCTTCGGCTCCGACCTGCTGGGCGAGATGCATCAGGACCAGTCGACCGAATTCCTGATTCGCGCCGAGATCCTGGGCAACCTGGAAACCATCCGCTCGGCGACCTCGATTGCCGCCGCCATCCTGCAGCGCGAAGGTGAACTGGGGACCGTGCGCGCCGGTGCGCTGGCCGACCTGATCGTGGTCGACGGCAACCCGCTGCAGGACATCACGCTCCTGACCGGGCAGGGCGAGCACCTGTCGCTGGTCATGCAGTCCGGCCACATCCACCGCAGTCGCTGATCGTTCGATCGCCACGGCGGCCATCACGGCTGCTGCCCCGCCTGCGCCGCTGCTTTCCCGATCGCATCAGGAAAGCAGCGGCGGGCATGCTTTTCGCTCTACCATCATGGTCTGTTGAAAGAACCGAGCCGGAGCGCCGACCATGCGTATATCACCCCTTCCTCCCCTGCCGTCACTGATCGCCTTCGAAGCCGCCATGCGGCACGGCAGCTTTACGCGTGCCGCCGCTGAACTGCACCTCACACAAAGCGCCATCAGCCGTCAGATCGCCCAGCTGGAGCGCTTCCTGGGCAAGAAGCTGTTCCTGCGCGAACCCCGTGCATTGCGCCTGACGGTCAGCGGCCAGCGCTACGCCGCCCTGGTGCAGCGCCTGCTGGTCGATTGTGCCGAGGCCACCGAAGACATCATGAAGCGCAAGGGCCACCAGGAGTTGACGGTGGCCTGTTCGCAGGGCGTGGCCGTGCTGTGGCTCACGCCCCGGCTGGCGCGCTTTCGGGCGCTGCACCCGGATTGCCACCTGCGCTTGATCGTCAACGACAGCCTGGCGCAGCTCTCCGAGACCGACTTCGACATGGGCATCTACTTCCTGCGCGACGGCCCACCCTCAGGGATGGCGGCGCGTCGGCTGTATGACGAAGAGGTGTTCCCGGTCTGTTCGCCCGCCTATCTGGACGGCCGCACCCTGAGCCCGGCCGAGCTGCGCCACGAGACTCTGCTGATGCTGGAAGATGGCCAGCGGCAATGGATGTCCTGGCAAAACTGGATGGCCCACAACGGCATGCCCGATGTCCGCATCGAGCACCAGATCCTGTCCAACCAATACCCCGTGCTGTTGCAGCTGGCCATGGAAGGACAAGGCATCGTGCTGGCCTGGCGCCACATGATCGATGCCTGTATGGAACAGGGGCTGCTGGTGCGCGCCTGCGAGGCCAGCGCCAGCCTGGGGGGCGGCTATTACGCCGTCTGGCCGCGCGACCGCATCGAGCACGCTGCCGCGCGTGCCTTCCGCAGCTGGTTGGTGGCCGAGAGCGAAGCGTCCCTGCTCTGAGTCGGCGCGGTCCCGATACAATGGAGGCTTTGCTGCAGCCCGGACAGCCCCATGACGCAAGCCAAGCCCTACAAGATTCCCGAATCGGTGCTGGTGGTGATCCACAGCGCCGACCGCCACGTACTGCTGATCGAACGCACCGACCAGCCCGGTTTCTGGCAATCGGTGACCGGTTCCAAGGACCATCCCGATGAAGAGTTGTCGGAGACCGCCCGACGCGAAGTGCAGGAAGAAACCGGCATCATCGTCGCCGACGCCGGCGTAGAATCAGGCGATGATGGCGGAAACTGCGTGCCGCGTGCGCATCTGCGCGACTGGCAACTTTCCAACATCTATGACATCTATCCGGTCTGGCGGCACCGCTATGCGCCCGGCGTGACCAGGAACACCGAGCATGTCTTCGGCCTGCTGGTGCCGCGTGACATCCCGGTGACGCTCGCCCCGCGCGAACACACACGCTACGCCTGGCTGCCTTACCGCGAAGCGGCCGACCGCTGTTTCTCGTCGTCCAATGCGGAGGCAATCCTGCAATTGCCCAGCTACCTGGCCGGCTAGCCCGACAGCAGCGCCAGGACGGAACCGGACAAGAACAAGAGAAAGGTTGCATCGATGAAGCTGCGCATTGCCACATACAACATCCACAAGGGCGTGACCTCCTTTGCCGGACGGCCGCGCATCCTGGCGCTCAAGCAGGCGCTGGCGCAACTGGACCCGGACATCCTGTTCCTGCAGGAAGTGCAGGGCCGGCATGATCTCAACGCCCTGCGCCACGCCGCCAATTGGCCGCAGCAGGGCCAGCACGAATACCTGGCCGGTGACACCCACCACGCCGCCTACGGCATGAATGCCGTGTACGACCATGGGCACCATGGCAACGCCCTGATCTCGCGTTTCGAGATCGCCTCCATCCGCAACCAGGACGTCTCCGACCATGCCTATGAATCGCGCGGCATCCTGCACTGCGTGGTGCCGGTGGAAGGCGTGGACGTGCATTGCTACGTGATCCACCTGGGCCTGTTCGCCGGTGGCCGCCGCCGCCAGACCGATGCGCTGATGCAGGCGGTCAGTACGTCCTCGCCACCGGATGCGCCACTGGTGATCGCCGGCGACTTCAATGACTGGACCAACCAGCTGAGCCGCACGCTGTACCAGAACCTGGGCGTGGTCGAGGTGTTCGACCAGCCGCAACCGAACGCCCGCGGCGTCATGCAGGGCCTGCGCCGGCTGGGTGGCCTGTCGGCACCGATCCGCCCGGCCCGCACCTTCCCGGCCATGATGCCGTGGCTGCGACTGGACCGCATCTATGTCCGTGGTTTCCGGGTGGAAACGGCGCAGGTGCTCAAGGATGGTCCGTGGGCGCGCCTGTCCGACCACGCGCCCATCGTCACCGAACTGCATCTGGCCTGATCTTGCGCCACCTCGCCTTTTCCGACGGCAACCAGATTGCCTTGCTGCACAGTGGCGCGGGTTTCTATCCGGCCCTGATCACCGCCATTGATGCGGCCCGGGTCGAGATCTACCTCGAAACTTATATTTTTTCGCTCGACGATACCGGCGTGTTGGTCTGCGAGGCGCTGCAACGCGCCGCCGGGCGTGGCGTGGTGGTGTATGTCATCAACGACTGGCTTGGCACCGGTCGCGAAAACACTAACAAATTGCGCCTCGCCCTGAGTGCCGCCGGTGTGCAGCATCGTTCCTTCAACCCCTGGTTCCGGCGCGGCGTGGCGCGCAGTCATCGCAAGCTGTGCGTGGTGGACCGCCAGGTGGCTTTCGTTGGCGGACTCAACATCAATGACGACATGGTTTCCGACCGCGACCATGCGATGCCCCTGCCGGCGCCGCGCTGGGATTTTGCCGTCAGCGTGGTCGGACCGCTGGTGCAGGATATCTACCGGGAAGTGCAGGCCCAGTGGCTGCGCGTGGGCCGCATGAAACTGAAGGCGCGCTGGCGCAATTTCAGGCGCCTGCGCCACGGCCATAGCGGCCCGGTACACGACCAGACCCAGGCCGCCCTGGTGGTGCGCGACAACTTCCGCAACCGCCGCACCATCCAGCGCGCCTATCTGCAGGCCCTGGGGCGCGCCCGCGAGAGCGCGTTCCTCGCCAATCCCTATTTTGCACCCGGCCGCAAGATGCGGCGTGCCCTGGAAGAGGCGGCCATGCGCGGCGTCAAGGTGACCTTGCTGCTGGGCGTGGGGCAGTTCCTGATGCAGGATGCGGTGGCGCATTCCTTCTATCCCAAGCTCTTGCGTGCCGGTGTACGCATCGTCGAATACACCCATACCGAGCTGCATGCCAAGGTGGCCGTGGTGGACGACAAGTGGGCCACGGTCGGCTCCAGCAACTATGATGGCCTGTCCCTGTTCGTGAACCAGGAAGCCAACGTGGTGGTCCAGGACCCGGCCTTCGCCGGCTACCTGCGCCAGGAGATCGAAGCCGGCGCCGCCCTGGGCCGGGTGGTGCACCTGTCGGACTTTCTGCATGTGCCCTGGTACAAGCGCGCCGCCTATGGCGCGGCCTTCCTCCTCTATCGGACGGTCATCCACATCATCACCCTCGGGAAAGATGCCTGAGGGAGGCCCTGCCTCTATCTCGCCCTGGCTTGATTTACCGAAGATTCACCGTATCGCATTCGCAGCTGAAATGGGATAGGATGACCATCCCGGTTTTCGACAGGCAGCCGCGCGCGGCTTCCTGCCATTTCAATAAAAGGAGCGAGTTATGGATGATGTGGTCATTGTCGCAGCACAGAGAACGGCGATCGGCAAATTCGGCGGTGCCTTGTCGAAGATCGCAGCAGCCGATCTGGGTGCGCAAGTCATCAAGGCCCTGCTGGCCAAGACCGGCATCAAGCCGGAAGCGATCAGCGAAGTCATCCTCGGCCAGGTGCTGACGGCCGGTCTGGGACAGAACCCGGCGCGCCAGTCGGTCATCAAGTCCGGCCTGCCCGACATGGTCCCGGCCTTCGTGGTGGGCAAGGTCTGCGGCAGCGGCCTGAAGGCGGTGCAGCTGGCGGCCCAGGCCATCCGTTGCGGCGACGCCCAGATCGTCATCGCCGGCGGCCAGGAAAACATGAGCGCCTCGCCCCACGTGTTGAACAACTCGCGTGACGGCTTCCGCATGGGCGATGCCAAGCTGACCGACACCATGATCGTCGACGGTCTGTGGGACGTCTACAACCAGTATCACATGGGTATCACCGCCGAGAACGTCGCCAAGAAGTTCGAGATCAGCCGCGAAGAGCAGGACGCCTTCGCCGCCGCCTCGCAAAACAAGGCTGAAGCCGCGCAAAAGGCCGGCAAGTTCAAGGATGAGATCGTCCCCATCGAAATCAAGGGCAAGAAGGAAACCGTAGTCTTCGACACGGACGAATTCGTCAAGCACGGCGTCACCGCCGAAGCCCTGGCCGGCCTGCGCCCGGCCTTCGACAAGGCCGGCACCGTGACTGCCGGCAATGCCTCCGGCATCAACGACGGCGCGGCCGCGGTGGTGGTCACCTCCGCCAGGCTGGCGGCCGAGCTGGGTCTGCCGGTGCTGGCCAGGATCAAGGCCTACTCTTCGGCCGGCCTGGACCCCAGCATCATGGGCATGGGCCCGGTCCCGGCGTCGCAGCTGACCCTGAAGAAGGCCGGCTGGACCCCGCAGGACCTGGACCTGATGGAGATCAACGAAGCCTTTGCCGCCCAGGCCATCGCCGTGAACAAGCAGATGGGCTGGGACACCAGCAAGATCAACGTCAACGGCGGCGCGATCGCCCTGGGCCACCCCATCGGCGCCTCCGGCTGCCGCGTACTGGTGACTCTGCTGCACGAGATGGTGCGCCGGGACGCCAAGAAGGGCCTGGCAAGCCTCTGTATCGGTGGCGGTATGGGTGTGGCGCTGGCGGTGGAGCGTTGAATCCGAGGATAGTCTTGATGCGATGACTGTTGTCTCGAGGAAATATGAAGAAGCGCCGGCTTGCGAGCCGGCGCTTTTTTTCATATGGCTGGCGATCACACCAATATCGAATAATCAAGAGTTTGTTTGAGTAGTCTCGACTTGAGAGAAGTTACGGATCGTGATTTCTTTGCGCCCCGATGGTTGTGGTCGATTGGCCTGATCGAGCCACCGCCATTGGATATCTTTCGGAGAGATATCCAGCCCACGATCACGCGGGTCGGGAAAAGCCATCCCTTCCTCGACATAGCTCTGGCGGTACCACTGGTTGAAGACCTTGGCCAGGGGATGGGCCGGATCGACGCTACCGTGCCAGATGCCGGTGGCGGGAGCGTGAAGCAGGCCGGTGGAGTGCAACTCGCGAGCAGGCATCGGGACTTCGCGCATCACGCCTTGGGGGACGCGCCTGTCGGGCATGTACTTGGCCTGTGGTGTTTGAGGGACCAGGATGCCGGGATTATGGAAACGGGAAGCGACGTCATCAGGTGAGACTGCTTTGCCAGGCTTGGCGCCGTCGATCAGGGATTGCTTGTCGCCATCCCAGTAGGGGAGGATGGCAGGAGGGAGGGGGGACTTTGTCTAGGTTGGGGAGGCGGAGGTCGGGGTTAATATGGATTAAATCAGCAATGGCCAAGTATCGCTCTGCGCGGTCGTGGTCCAAAAATCTGCTGACCAATTCTTTTCCGTGGTCAAAGTTGACAAATAGTTTGACAGCACTTTCTTCGCTGCCAAACTTGACTCCGTCATGGAGAATATGTACCGCGCTCTCATACTTCCCATCCAAATTGAGTTGCTGACCTAGCAGATATGCAGCTTTTCCATTTTCTTGTGCGTAACTACACTCAAGCATCTTCATGGCTAGGTCCTTATTTCGCCAAAACTTCCCTTTTGGATCGTCATAAGAGGCTTTGAGTTTTCCAGCAAGATGAGCTAAGGCGTCGGAATTCCCCATATTGGCGGTGTACGCCCAAAAAGCATATGCGCGAGTTGCGTCTTGCTGAACACCGGTCCCATTCATGTGATACGTACCATCAGGTGAAATGCCCTCGGCACACCAAGTAGCATCGCCTTCTCAACCATTTGTACAGCTAGTTCGGTGTCGCGCTCCACGCCGGCCCCTCGGAGATAAAGTGTGGCTAGATTCAGCATGGCGCCCCAGTGATCCTTTTCCGAGGCTTTCGTCCAGAGAATGGCGGCCTTTTTGTGGTCGCGATCATCAGGCCAAAGATCAAAGCTGGTGAGCGCCAAGCCTTCTCTGAACAAGGCTTCCGCTTCCTGGTTTAGCGGTGGCTCGGCCGCTTTCTCGTAGTTGCAAGTGAACTCTTTGCGATGGGGATCAAATGCCTTGAGAGACATGTTGCGAGGAAGTCTACTCAGGCTGCATGCGGGTATCAATGCCGTTGAAATAGCGAAGGTAAACAGCGTAAGCCATGAAGAGATTTTCGGCGTATTCAAAAGCATTGATGTTTCGCAGTTCTAAGTCGATCTTAGGTAGGTAGGCCACGCAGCCAGAAATGGGCCGAAATTGCCGTCATTCCCGCATCGCGTTCCTGTCAAATCCTGATTCCTCAGACGCCTTTCTTAATTGCTTCGACATAAGAAAAGTTACGGATCGTAATTTCTTTGCGCCCCGATGGTTGTGGTCGATTGGCCTGATCGAGCCACCGCCATTGGATATCTTTCGGAGAGATATCCAGCCCACGATCACGCGGGTCGGGAAAAGCCTGTCCTTCCTCGACATAGCTCTGGCGGTACCACTGGTTGAAGACCTTGGCCAGGGGGTGACCCGGATCGACGCTACCGTGCCAGATGCCGGTGGCGGGAGCGGGGAGCAGGCCGGTGGAGTGCAACTCGCGAGCAGGCATCGGAACTTCGCGCATCACGCCTTGGGGGACACGCCAGTCGGGAGCGTACTTGGCTTCAGGTGCTTGAGGAACCGGGGTGCCGAGATAGTGAAAGCGGAAAACACCATCATCCTTGGTGAGTCCTTCAGGGGTCTTGTCGAAGGCTTCGCCGATCTCGTAGCGCATGGGTACTTGCGCGGCATTCCATGCGACTTGCCGGGGTGTGACTGGCTTGCGCAATTGGGCAAGCCAATAACCTCCGATGACGGCATCAGTGTGCAGATGCTGGACCAGATGACCACCCTGCGGCTCATCAGGAAGGACAAAACCGTCGGGGATACCTAACCCACTCGGTGTATTGGAAATACTGGTTCTCGATGTAGATGTAGTTTGTAGCAAAGCTGGTCGCTTGCCGGTAGAGCCGCTTGATGGTCTTGTCACCTTCTTCAATTTGGGTCCGTACGATCTGGGCGCGATGTCTGGATTTGCCGGCGCGTATCTTGAGACCCGTCGGCGGTGAACGCAGATCATGTTCCCGCGCAATCTTCTGCGGGCCGGCAGCGACCCGGTTCCATGCATCGACAAAGTTCTTGCTGACGTTGATCAGCACTTCACCGCAAATGCGGCAGGCATAATCTTGGAAAGGCTTGAGTCCAGGAAATTCGTCGCCGCCACCCTCCCAGGACTGACCGCGACGCGGATCGTGGAACAGGTGCTTTTTCGTATCCCAGTAGTCGGTGACGCTATTTAAACCCATCACATAGCCGACGGCATGCTCCCCGTTCTGATGGTCGTAATCGATGAGAACGGTTTTCTGGTGCGCAGTTGGAGCATGTATCAGGAGCTGACGTTCTGTTAGGGACAGCGAGAAGGCCTGCTCTTCGTTCAGGCTACGGACGACAGGAGCGTCTTCACAGATGCGGACCAGAAAGGTGAGCGAGGGGATTGCACCGCTGGTCACGTCGAAGTACCACATGGCATTGAAATGCCTGCGGCGCTCGTCCGGCGTCATGTCAGCGGTATATGGCCTTCCGGAAAGCTGTTCATGGTGCCTGATGCGCTCGACCTGTGGAGCGAGGAGCACGCCATAGCCGGGGGCATTCTTCACAGCAGCGGACGAAGGATTCTCGTACCAACACAGCACCCTCACCTGCACCTGCTTACCGTTGTTGTATTTGCCAGCCGCGACATCCTTCAGCAGGTCGCCCCAGGTCGTGCCGCGCGGCCAGGTATGACCCTTGCGCTCCAGCTCCATGGCGGGATCGAAGCCCCAGCAGATGATCTCCACGCTGTGTCGCGCATTGCGGATGTCTTCCAGGATGCGGGCAAAGCCTTCCTCGCCGCAGATCAGTACCTCAAGCTGGTTGGCGTGATAGATGGGGGAGTTGCTGTCTTCCGGGCGTTCCAGCAGCCATTGCGAGGTTGCCGTGGCGCTGCGTTTGCGCAGGTCGATGGGGACGCTGCCAGGGTGGTGGGTGGTGGTCATGTTGAAATCTCCGATAAGTGCGGTGTTCAGGCGCCGGCATGTTGCAGGCGGTCTTCAGCACGCTCCTGCGCGCTGCGGTAGCCGGAGGCGGCAAGCTGGCTGTCGATGTCGTCGAGCGTCTCGTGCACCGGCAGGTCGAAGCGGTAGCCGTTGGGGAGTTCGATGGCGTAATCGCTGTCTTCCGGTAGATGGTTCGCGATGCGCAACTGTCCGGAGGCATCGGTCACCCCTTGGGCGAGCTGCTTGCCTTGCTTGAAGAGCGTGTACGGCTGGAGGGCCAGTACGCGGCCGGCACGGGCATGGGTGCGCAGGCGAACCAGCAGGCTGCTGCTGTGCTGAAGTTCTTCGTAGGTGGGAGGGGCTGGCAGTTCCGGTGGTGGGCAGTTGGCCGGGCCAAGGATATTGTGGTCTCCGGCCTGCTGCCGCCACTCTCCGGAAGTCCCGTGCTCGATCAGGCTGCCCTGCCAGCGGCTGAAGCTGCCACCGCCATTGATCTCCGTCGATTCACGCGAGCGGATGCTGATCTTGGGGGCCGCCAGAATGATCTCTTCACTGGCGCTGAGGGTGATGCGCTTGGCGGCGGCAATTTCGATATGTTCTTCGTGCGCCTGCATCTTGATGCTGCCCTTGCCGGCGATAAGTTTCATGTGCCGTGCGGCAAAGGCGCTGAGCATGTCGCCGGCCCGCATCAGCAGTCGGCGGCCGGCGCTCAGTTGGGTATTGGTCTGGCTGACCATATCGATGTGGTCTTGCGCTCCCAGTAGCATTCCCTCCTGGCTGGTCATGCTCACGCCCGCCGGTGCATCGATGGCCACCATGGACGCGTCGGGGCGTGGTGTTTCGTCGTTGTTGTCCCAGGACTGCAATTGCTGGTGGAGCTTGTCCAGGCGTGCCAGGTCGGTTGCTTCCGCATGGTGCTCCGCTGCGTGCTGTCCGAGGCGCCGGGCGATTTGCTGCAAGGCTTGCAGGGTCTCCAGCAGGGCGTCCCGTTCCAGCATGCGTCCGCGACCGCGATCCTGGGACTGGGCCGTGATCAGGATGCCCTTGGCCCCGCGCATGACGCCATGGCCATCGGTACGTGCTTCCAGTCCCTGGCCACGGTCGTCGCCATGTCCGTCGAGGCGGGGCTCGGTGAGGTGGCCGAGGTTGAGTTGGCTGTGCTGGTGTTCGCTGGCTAGTTGCGCGCTGATCTGTCCACGGGTGTCATCCATGCGCAACTGGTTGTAGCGTTCACCACCTATTTCACGCGTCTTGATGCCGGAGATGAAGCGGTTGGCCGGCAGCCCGCTGGTGTGGCTGAAACGCGCCGGTCGGTTGGTGCCATTGTGAAGCACGCCGGACACGAACATCTTGTCAGGGTCGCCACCGAGGAAGTCCAGCAGCACTTCCATGCCTACCCTTGGTACTGCGTCGTGTCCGTAGCCGGCGCCCGCCCAGGTGCTGGAGACTCTGACAAACGCGCTGTCCCGCTCATGGCCACCGGGGTCGGCGCCCTGGGCGGAATCCTGCCCCTGTCCTTGCACGCCCTGCAACTGCACCTTGATGCGTCCATATTCGTCGCAATAGACCTCTTCCTTACCTGGCCCGATCACCAATGCGGTGATGGGGTGCACCACCGGCAGATGTATGCGTGGATCGTAATGGGGCGTGATGGAGGCAGTCCGACGTACGCAGGTGAATCGGTTGTGATAGCGCAGGTCACTCGCGCCCTGTGGGGCGGCCGCATCCCATGGGAGATCGGGCAGAAGTCGCTGGATGTGTACCTGCAGATCCTTGGGGAAGTTGTTCTCGGCGCGCTGTTGCAAGGCGGTGACGATGAATTCACGCTGAGTGACGTCCTGGCGCGGCATGTCGGGGTGATTCTCCAGTTCGAACCAATGCCCCACGGCCAGGTCGCGTACGCTGCCGCCGGCCTGGAAGGTTTCCGCGCGAGCTTCGTGGGCCATCATGCGTGCATCGGTCAGTCGTACCTGGTCCGAGAGGTCATTGCCGATGTGTGGCGCATCGATGAAGCACTCGGTCAAGGCTAGCCCCATTTCGTTGCCGCTCCGTCCCTGGTCCACGATGTTGCGGCTCACAGTTTCATTGGCATGTACCAGCTTGTAGTCCCAACTGGTGCGCTGTACGTTGCCCGGGGTCAAGACCCGCTCGCGACTCCATGCGCTGATGGTGTCGCGTACTTCGGTGGCTCCATCGCGGTGATAGCGGACGCTGCCTGCGCTGGCCTGCGGCAACCGTGCCACGTGGTCACAGAACACAAGCATGTGAACCGGGCTGTAGGCCGTCGCCGGATCGTCCGCGTCCTGTGGCGTGGCGATGTACCAGGCGATGCCTTCGCGCCGGCACAGGCGTCCGATGAAATGGGCATCAGACTCATTGAATTGGTGACTGATCTCGCGGGACGGATAACGTCGCTGGTCGAGCCGATGGAGATCGAATGAGAAGGCATGGGCCAGCGCAGGGCTGCGTAGACGCCATTCGCGCAGCAGGATGTGGAGGATGTCGGGGACGCTCTTGCGACGGAAGATGCGGCTGTTGATCCGCCCATCCATGATCGACATCGCATCGCGTAGCGTCAGATGGTAGACGCGCAACGCACCGTCTGCCTGCCCGGCGCGGGCTTCGGTGATGATCCCGTTGATGTGATGCAGGCCACCACGATCATTGACCATCTCGATGCCGAGCGGCTGACCGAGCAATTCGTGCAGGGGAAGATCGGGGTCGATGGAGATGCAGGTCAGATGTCCGTGCATGCCTTCGAACATGGCTTCGCGGATCTCGACGCGCTGCACCAGCAGCAACTCTTCGAAATGGGTTTCGCGCTGGCTCCAGCGCAATCGTATCGGCCGGTTTTCCCGGGAGAGGATGGTCTTGGCAAAGGCTGCGGAGAGGGCGGATCGTGGGTCTATCATGGCTGAGTCGGACTCGATGGCGGCAGGTTGAGCAAACCGCACAGCATAAGTAGACGCGCCTGGTCGGGAAGGCGCTCACGAAAGAAAGGCCGGATTTCCCGATTTTCTTGTGTTCTTTTCCCAAAAAATATCGATAATTGCTGCTCGCAATTTCTCCTTATCTGCTACATGGACACCACCCGCATCGACAAATGGTGCTGGGCCGCGCGCTTCTTCAAGACGCGTTCGCTGGCCACTGAAGCCGTGGATCGCGGCCGCATCAGGCTCAACGGCGAGCGCACCAAGCCGGCCCACAGCGTCAAGCCTGGGGACCTCCTGGACATCGACAACGGCGCCACCGAATGGGAAGTACTGGTCATCGGCATCGCCGACAAACGCGGTTCGGCGGCGGTCGCGGCCACGCTCTATCAGGAGACCGAGGAGAGCGTCCAGCGTCGTGCGACCCAGGCCGAACGCCATCGCCTGTTCCGCGAACCCTCGGCTGAAATCAAGGGCCGCCCCACCAAACGCGACCGTCGGCTGCTGGATCGTTCCTCGTCCTGAGCCGGCAGGGCGGCCGCCACCGCGCCACAAGCTCGTTGTAAGATAAGGGCCGCTGTCCATGGCCTGTCTTTTCTCCAACGTAGGTGTGAAGGTGCAGATGTCCCAGGTAGTCCCCTCCGAATCCGCCCAGGCGATGCCGGTGCCGCGGCCGCTCCGCAAGGAATGCCCGCCCGGTGCCTGCGATTGCCAGCGCGAAGCGCTGCTCGAGTGCCTGCATGCGCCCGAGGCGCGCGTGCTGTGGCTGACCCGCGAGGAAGAAAAACGCCTGATCGAACGTATCACCCGGGTGACGACCTATGACGAACTGCTGCACGTGGGCAGTCTCATGCGCAAGAATCTCGGCATCCATCTGCATATCAGTCCCGGTCCCAACGAAGTGCGCACCGTGCGCGGCCTGCAGATCCACCTGGCTGAACAGCCAGGCCTGTGCCGCAAGACCCGCGATACCATCCCGGCGGCCATTCGCAAGTGCCTGGAAAACAACCCCACCATCGTCTATGCCCTGCTGGACGCCCACGACCTGCTGGGTGCCACCAGCGCCCCGCCCGGGGCTTCCTGAGGGCTTGCCGGGCAGCAAAATCGCCCTTGCAAGCCGCGCTGAATTTTTGTTTGACTTTTGCAGCGCGATGAATAATAGTACGATCGTTCGAATAAATTCTGCGTGAAGGTTTATTCACGTCGCGCAGACAGGGTACAAGACAGCGGCCGCCGAGCCGCACCCGCCGAACCGGTTCCTTCCCGTCGCGACCTGACGACGGATATCAAAGAGATAACGATGACTGAGACAAGCAAGGTGACCACCGCGCCCACCCGGCCCAAGTATCTGCGCAAGGGTGAGCAGACCCGTGCCGCCATCCTGGATGTGGCGCTGGAACTGGCCAGCCGTGACGGCCTGGAAGGGCTGACCATCGGCTTGCTGGCCGAAAAGATGAAGATGAGCAAATCCGGCGTCTTCGCCCATTTCGGCTCCCGCGAGGACTTGCAGATCGAGGTCGTGCGGCTGTATCACAACCGCTTCGAGCAGGATGTGTTCTATCCCTCCATCAAGGAGCCACGCGGCCTGCCGCGCCTGGAAGGGATGTTCGCGCGCTGGATCAAGCAGGTCACGGTGGAAATCGCGCTGGGTTGCATCTACATCAGCGGCGCGGTCGAATACGACGACCGTCCCGGTGCCATCCGCGATCACCTTGTGGCCATGGTCCAGGCCTGGCGCGATGCGCTGGAGCGCTGCATCAAGCAGGCCATGGAAGCCGGCCATCTGCGGCCCGACATCGAGGTCAGCCAGATGGTCTATGAAATGTATGGCCTGATCCTGGCCCTGCACCACGATGCGCGCTTCCTGCACATTCCCGGCAGCGTGGAGCGTGCCGAGGCCAGCTTCCGCCGCCTGATCGACAGCTACCGCCCGCAAGGCAGCGACAGTGCCAGCAACAGCACCAGCAACGGTGCCACCCCCGCCAAGAATTCAAAATCGGCTGCCAGGAAGGCAGCCTAAACCCGTCCGGAGACATTCATGCCCCAATACAACGCCCCCTTGCGCGACATGCAATTCGTGCTGCACGAGCTGCTCAATGTCGAGGAAGTGTTCAAAGAACTGCCACCGCATGCCGACACCAACCGCGAGCTGGTGGACCAGGTGCTGGAAGAGGGCGGCAAGTTCGCTTCGCAAGTATTGTTCCCGCTGAACCATTCGGGCGACCGCGAGGGTTGCCATTTCGATCGCGAGACCAAGGCCGTCATCACACCCAAGGGTTTCAAGCAGGCCTACCGGCAGTACGTGGAAGCCGGCTGGGCGGCGTTGTCCTGTGATCCCGAATTCGGTGGCCAGGGCCTGCCGCTGACGATCAACAATTCCTTCTACGAGATGCTGAACTCGTCCAACCAGGCCTGGACCATGTACCCCGGCCTGTCGCACGGTGCCTACGAGTGCCTGCACGCGCACGGTTCGGAAGAACAGAAGCAGCTCTACCTCCCCAAGCTGGTCTCGGGCGAGTGGACCGGCACCATGTGCCTGACCGAAGCGCATTGCGGTACCGACCTGGGCCTGCTGCGCAGCAAGGCAGAACCGCAGGCCGACGGCGCCTACAAGATCACCGGCAACAAGATCTTCATCTCGGCCGGCGAAAACGACGTCTCCGCCAACATCATCCACCTGGTGCTGGCACGCCTGCCGGATGCACCGGAAGGCTCCAAGGGCATTTCCCTGTTCCTGGTACCGAAGTTCCTGCCCAACGCCGATGGTTCGCTGGGTGCGCGTAATCCCATCTTCTGCGGTGCCATCGAAGAAAAGATGGGCATCCACGGCAACGCCACCTGCCAGATGAACCTGGACGGCGCCACCGGCTGGTTGATCGGCCAGCCGCACAAGGGCCTGCAAGCCATGTTCGTGTTCATGAACGCGGCCCGCCTCGGTGTGGGCATGCAGGGCCTGGGCCTGACCGAAGTGGCCTACCAGAACGCCCTGGTCTATGCCAAGGACCGCCTGCAGATGCGCAGCCTGTCCGGCATCAAGGCCGCCGACAAGCCGGCCGACCCGATCATCGTGCACCCCGACGTGCGCCGCATGCTGCTGACCGCCAAGGCCTTCGCCGAAGGTGGCCGCGCCTTCACCTCCTATGTCGCCCTGGAACTGGACAAGGAACTGAGCCACCCCGACGAACAGGTCCGCAAGGATTCTGCCGATATCGTGGCCCTGCTCACCCCGGTGGTGAAGGCCTTCCTGACCGACAATGCCTGGACGGCGACCTCCGAGTGCCTGCAGGTCTACGGTGGCCATGGCTACATCGCCGAATGGGGCATGGAGCAGTACGTGCGCGATGCCCGTATCAACATGATCTACGAAGGCACCAACACCATCCAGTCGCTGGACCTGCTGGGCCGCAAGATCCTGATGGACAACGGCGCCAAGCTGAAGAAGTTCGGCGCGCAGATCCAGGCCTTCGTGGAAGAGCATGGCACCGATGAGTCCATGTCCGAATTCATCACCCCGCTGGCCGACATCGGCGACAAGGTGAGCAAGCTGACCATGGAAATCGGCATGAAGTCCTTCGCCAACCAGGACGAAGCCGGTGCCGCCGCCGTGCCCTACCTGCGCGTGGTGGGCCACCTGGTGTTCTCCTATCTGTTTGCGCGCATGGCCAAGATCGCGCTGGAAAAGCAGGGCAGCGGTGATGCCTTCTACACCGCCAAGCTGGCCACGGCGCGCTTCTACTTCGCCCGCCTGCTGCCGGAGACCGCCATGCTGATCCGCCAGGCCCGTTCCGGCGCGGCCAACCTGATGGCCCTGGACGCCGAGTTGTTCTGACCGCAACACCACGCCGCCGCCGGGTCTGTTGTCCCGCAGCGGCGTTGATCTACCGCAATGTGGCCCGGCATGGCGTCATGTCGGTGTCACCCCTGCAAGGCATGCTGTGACCTTCTGCTGGAAGGCGTACAGTAGTCGCTCGCACCGGCGGTGCGGCAGCCTGCCAGGCCCCGAATTCATGTTTCATGTTTGCAGCACCAGCAAAGGAGATTTGCGTGTCCAATTTCATCGTCAAAAAAGTGGCCGTGCTCGGCGCCGGCGTCATGGGTGCCCAGATTGCCGCCCACTGCATCAATGCCCGCGTGCCGGTCGTGCTGTTCGACCTGCCGGCCAAGGAAGGCCCGAAGAACGGCATCGTGCAACGCGCCATCGAAAACCTGAAGAAACTCAGCCCGGCCCCGCTGGGCAACAAGGACGATGCGGCCCTGATCCAGGTCGCCAACTACGAGGATGACCTGGCCGTGCTGGAAGGCTGCGACCTCATCATCGAAGCCATCGCCGAGCGCATGGACTGGAAGCATGACCTCTACAAGAAGGTCGCTCCGCACATCGGCCCCAAGGCCATCTTTGCCTCCAACACCTCGGGCCTGTCGATCAATGCGCTGTCTGAAGGTTTTGATGCCGGCCTGAAAGCGCGCTTCTGCGGTGTGCACTTCTTCAATCCGCCGCGCTACATGCACCTGGTCGAACTGATCCCGACCCAGTCCACCGAACCGCACATCCTCGACCAGCTGGAAGCCTTCCTCACCACCACCCTGGGCAAGGGCGTGGTCCGCGCTTTCGATACCCCCAACTTCGTGGCCAACCGCGTGGGCGTATTCGGTATCCTCGCCACCATCATCGAAGCCGACAAATACGGTCTCTCGGTGGACGTGGTCGATGACCTGACCGGCGCCAAGCTGGGCCGCGCCAAGTCCGGCACCTTCCGCACCGCCGACGTCGTGGGCCTGGATACCATGGGTCACGTCATCCGTACCATGCAGGACAACCTGAAGGATGATCCCTTCTTCTCTTCCTATGCCACCCCGCCGCTGTTGGCCAAGCTGGTCGAGCAGGGTGCGCTGGGCCAGAAGAGTGGTGCCGGTTTCTACAAGAAGGTGGGCAAGGATATCCTGCGCATCGACCCGGCCAAGGGCGATTACGTGGCGGGTGGTGCCAAGGCCGATGACATCATCGCCCGCATCCTCAAGGAAAAGGATCCGGTCAAGCGCATGAAGGCGCTGCATGATTCGACCAATCCTCAGGGCCAATTCCTGTGGGCCATCTTCCGTGACGCCTTCCATTACATCGCCGTGCACCTGGAATCGGTGGCCGACAACGCCCGCGACCTCGACTTCGCCATGCGCTGGGGCTTCGGCTGGAGCGTCGGTCCCTTCGAGACCTGGCAGGCCGCCGGCTGGAAGCAGATTGCGCAATGGGTGAAGGAAGATATCGATGCCGGCAAAGCGCTGTCCAATGCACCGCTGCCGGACTGGGTCTTTGATGGCCGCGATGGCGTGCACTCGGAGAAGGGTTCCTGGTCGCCCTCGAAGAAGGCCGATGTGGCCCGTTCCGAACTGCCGGTCTACCAGCGCCAGGCCTTCCGTGCCCCGCTGGTGGGCGAAGGCGCCGCCGACGGCAAGAGCGCCGGCACCACCTTCTTCGAAGACGAATCGGTGCGCATCTGGCATCAGAACGACGATGTCCTGATCCTGTCCTTCAAGACCAAGATGCACGTGATCGGCCAGGGTGTCATCGACGGCATGAACAAGGCCGTCACCGAAGCCGAGCAGAACTTCAAGGGCCTGGTGATCTGGCATCCGGACGCGGCCGAAGGCGGCGCCTTCTCGGCCGGTGCCGATTTGCAGTCGATGTTGCCGCTGTTCATGTCCGGTGGTGTCAAGGCCATCGAACCGGTGGTGCACCAGCTGCAACAGGCGCACCAGCGCCTGAAGTACGCCAGCGTGCCGGTGATCGCGGCTGTCGCCGGCCTGGCCCTGGGCGGTGGTTGCGAACTGTTGCTGCATACCGCCAAGCGTGTGGTCTCCATCGAGTCCTACATCGGCCTGGTGGAAGTCGGCGTGGGCCTGATCCCGGCCGGTGGCGGCCTGAAGGAAGCGGCCGTGCGTGCCGCCAAGGAAGCCAAGGGCAACGACATCCTGCAGTTCCTGAAGGAATACATGCTGGCCGCGGCCACTGCCAACGTCTCCAAGTCGGCACTGGAAGCCCGCAAGCTGGGTTATCTGCGCGAGGATGACGTGATCGTCTTCAACCCGTATGAATTGCTGCACGTGGCCAAGGTGGAAGCGCGCGCGCTGTTCGACGCCGGCTATCGTCCGCCACTGTCGCCGCAGGTGCCGGTGATCGGCCGCAACGGCCTGGCCACCATCATGGCGCAGCTGGTCAACATGCGCGACGGCGGCTTCATCTCGGCCCACGACTTCAAGCTGGGCAAGATGATCGCCGAGACCGTCGCCGGTGGCGAAGTGGAAGAGGGCAGCATCGTCAACGAACAATGGCTGCTCGACATCGAGCGCAAGTTCTTCATGGAGTTGCTCAACCATCCCAAGACGCAAGAGCGGATCATGGGGATGATGCAAACCGGCAAGCCAGTCCGCAATTAAAGAACGTTCCCTCCCCTTCAAGGGGAGGGTTGGGGTGGGGCTGGGTTGAAATGCAAGGCCAGACCAACGACTTCACGAAACTTGCAGCCAAGCAGTTACGCAAAGCCATGACCGAAGCCGAGCAAAGGCTCTGGCATCGTCTACGCGGCCAGCAGCTTGACGTGAAATTTCGCCGTCAGCACCCCTTTGAAAATTACGTACTCGATTTTGTCTGTCTGGAACAGCGCCTGGTGATTGAAGTAGACGGCTCGCAGCATGTCGGCAATCAGGATGACGCAACCCGGACCGCGAAATTGAATCAGGCAGGCTTCACGGTTCTACGCTTTTGGAATAACGAAGTATTGAATGAGACGGATGTGGTCGTTCAGGCGATCTGAAATGCATTGAACCCATCCCCACCCCAGCCCTCCCCTTGAAGGGGAGGGAGAGTCCAAGGAGATTTTGAATGAGCAAACAACTGCAAGACGCCTACATCGTCGCCGCTACCCGCACCCCCATTGGCAAGGCGCCGCGTGGCATGTTCAAGAACACCCGTCCGGACGACCTGCTGGTGCGCGCCATCCAGTCCGCCGTGGCGCAGGTGCCCGGCCTGGACCCCAAGCTGATCGAGGACGCCATTGTCGGCTGCTCCTTCCCTGAAGGTGCGCAAGGCCTGAACATGGCGCGTAACGCCGTGTTGCTGGCCGGGCTGCCCAATACCATCGGCGGCGTCACCATCAACCGTTACTGCGCCTCCGGTATCACGGCCATCGCCATGGCGGCCGACCGCATCCGCGTCGGTGAAGCCGATGTCATGATCGCCGCCGGTGCCGAGTCGATGTCGATGGTGCCGATGATGGGTTTCCATCCCTCCATCAACATCAATGCCTTCAAGGATGAAAACGTCGGCATGGCCTACGGCATGGGCCTGACCGCCGAGAAGGTGGCACAGCAGTGGAAGGTCTCGCGCGAAGCGCAGGATGAATTCGCGCTGGCCTCGCACCAGAAGGCCATCGCTGCCCAGCAGGCCGGTGAATTCAATGACGAGATGACCGCGTTCGAGATCGTCGAGCGCTTCCCCAACCTGGGTGCCGGCGAGATCGACATCAAGACTCGCACCGTCAGCCTGGACGAAGGTCCGCGTGCCGATTCGAACCTGGCCGCGCTGGCCAAGTTGAAGCCGGTCTTCGCCGCCAAGGGTAGCGTCACCGCCGGCAACAGCTCGCAGACTTCCGACGGTGCCGGCGCGCTGATCATCGTCTCCGAGAAGATCCTCAAGCAGTTCAACCTCACCCCGCTGGCGCGCTTCGTCTCTTTCGCCGTGCGTGGCGTGCCGCCGGAGATCATGGGCATCGGTCCCAAGGAAGCAATTCCGGCAGCGCTGAAGGCCGGCGGCCTGACCCAGGACCAGATCGACTGGATCGAACTGAACGAAGCCTTCGCCGCCCAGGCGCTGGCCGTCATCGGCGACCTCGGCCTGGACCCGAGCAAGGTCAACCCCATGGGCGGTGCGATTGCCCTGGGCCACCCGCTGGGCGCCACCGGTGCCATCCGCGCGGCCACCACCATCCATGCACTGCGCCGCAAGAACCTGAAGTACGGCATGGTGACCATGTGCGTGGGCACCGGCATGGGTGCGGCGGGCATCTTCGAACGCGTCTGATCTGCATGCACAAGCGCTGATGAAAAGCCGCACTGCTCACGCCGTGCGGCTTTTTCATTGGTTCCTGCTTGAGCTTCAAACAAGCTAAATCATTTATAAAATTCAAGGAGACCGCGCAGATGGATATCCAACTGAGCAAGGCCGATGGCATCCTGAGCATCCATTTCGACCGTGAAGAAAAGAAGAACGCCATCACCGCCGCCATGTACCAGCAACTGGCCGATGCCCTGAAGGAAGCCGAGACCGACAGCGCCGTGCGCGCCATCCTCTTCACCGGCAAGCCACAGGCCTTCTCGGCCGGCAATGATCTGGAAGACTTCCTGAAGAACCCGCCCAAGACCCAGGACGCTCCGGTGTTCCAGTTCCTCTGGCAGATCAGCCATGCCAGCAAGCCCATCGTGGCGGCGGTCTCAGGTGTGGCGGTCGGTATCGGCACCACCCTGCTCATGCATTGCGACCTGGTCTATGCGGCGGACAATGCCAAATTCTCGATGCCCTTCACCCAACTGGGGCTCTGCCCGGAAGCCGCCTCTTCACTGTTGCTGCCGCATATCGCTGGCTATCAGCGTGCTGCCGAGAAGCTCCTGCTGGGCGAAGCCTTCGGTGCCGACGAGGCCGCGCAGATGGGCTTCGTCAATCGCGTCCTGCCGCTGGAAGAATTGCTGCCCTATGCGCAAAAGCAGGCTGCCAAGCTGGCTGCCTTGCCGGCCGCTTCGATCCGCGTGACCAAGCAATTGATGAAGAAGAACCGCGTCACCGCCACCGAGCAGCAGATGGTGACCGAGATCGAACACTTCGCGCGCATGCTCACCGAGCCGGAAGCCAAGGAAGCCTTCACCGCCTTCTTCGAGAAGCGCAAGCCGGACTTCAGCCGGTTTTCCTGAGCCAGCAGGCGGCGGGCTGTCCTCGGATGGTGCGTCGCTACTTCCAGCTGCTCTTTCCCGTCGCAATCACAGCCACCGGATCGCTGCGCTGCCCATAAGGATGGCGCAGCACGATGCGGCTGGCGAACTTTTCAATGCCGATCTCGTCCTCGAGGAGTCTCTCCATCAACTCCTGGAACAAGGACACCGTGGGGGAGATGATCTTGAGCAGATAATCGTAGCCCCCGCTGACGTTGTAGCACTCGACGATCTCCGCATATCTGGCCGCACCTTGCTCGAACTTGCGGAAGTCGGCCGGGCGATGGCTGCCGAGTGTAATCTCGGAAAACACCACGACATGGCTGCCCAGTTTCTCCAGCGCGATCTGTGCGCCGTAACCTGCGATGACACCACTTTCTTCCATGCGTTTGGTGCGGGTCAGACAAGGGCTGGGGCTCAGGTTGACCGCTTCGGCCAGTTCCACGTTCGAACAACGCCCCTCGCGCAGCAGGTGTTCGAGAATCTTGATGTCGGTGCGGTCGATTGGGTCTGTGGGGCGCATGGGAAGATCTTATCACCGCAGCTTCGCTGTCAACGGCTGGCCGAGCCGGTCCCGGCTTGCGTCAGCGATTCGTCCAGCGCATCGATCACCATGCCGGCCTGATCCTTCGTCAATACCAGCGGCGGTCGTATCTTCAATACGTTATGTCCCATCGCGCAGGCGCTGAGCAGCACGCCCTTGTCGCGCATCCGGTTGACCACCTCGCTGGTAAGGCTGCGGTCTGGTGTACGCGAGCGGCGATCGGAGACCAGTTCCACGCCGACGAACATGCCCGCGCCGCGCACGTCGCCAATCGCCTCATGACGTTCTGCCAAGGCGGAGATACCGTCAAGCAAGATCGATCCTACCTCGTGCGCATGGGCGATCAGGCCCTCGCGTTCTATGGTCTTGAGTACTGCAAGAGCCGCTGCGCAGGACACGGTATTGCCACCGAAGGTATTGAAGTAACGCGAGCGCTGGCCGAATTCCTGCAAGGCGTCGGCCGTGGCCAGCAGTCCTGCAACCGGTTGCCCGTTGCCCATCGGCTTGCCCATGGTCACGATGTCCGGCACCACGCCGTGGCGCTGGAAGCCCCACATGTGCTCACCGGTGCGACCAAAGCCGGGTTGCACCTCGTCGGCGATGAAGAGGCCGCCGGCGCGCTGAATGGCCTGTACCGCTCCCTTGAGGAAGCCTGCCGGGCCGGGCAGGATGCCGTCGCTGGTAAAGAGTGAGTCGACGATCAGTGCTGCTGGCTGGATGCCGTGGCGTTGCAGGTCGGCAATGGCTGCCTCCACATCGCGTGCAAAGCGTTCGCCCAGATCCTGCCCTTGAGCGTGATAACTACGCGGCGCCGGCACCAACCGTACATGCGGACCAAGGTTGACCGTGGCGCCCAGCGAGGGGGAGAACTGCGAGACGGCGTCGGTGATACCGTGATAGGCGGTATCGGTCACGATCACCCCGCTGCCCCCGGTGCGCACTTTGGCGATGCGATAGGCCAGATCATTGGCTTCGCTACCGGTGCAGGTCAGCATCAGGTGTGCCAGTGCCGTTTCCGGTACGGTGGCGAGAAGCCTTTCGGCCAGTTCCAGAATGGTTTCGTGCAGATAGCGGGTATTGGTCGCCAGGGTTTGCACCTGCTGGCAGATCGCCTCGGTGACTGCAGGGTGGCAATGCCCAAGGGAGGTCACGTTGTTGTAGACGTCGAGGTAACGGCGTCCCTGCGGATCAATCAGCCAGACACCCTCGCCACGCACGATCTGCAGCGGATGCTCGTACATCAGGCGATAGGCCGGACCCAGCAGCGCGTCACGGCGTTTGATCAGGGCCTCGGTCACGGGACCGACGTCGGTTCGGCCGGGGATATAGGCGTTGACCATGTTCAGGTCGGTGGTGCTCTTCATGGAATTCTCCTGTTGCGGATTTCTGAAAGCAGGCGGTCGCGTGCGTCCTGGCGCGAGAGGTCGGCCAGTTGCCCCAGTGCCTCCCAGGCTGCCGGGTTGTGGCGCATGATGTAGGCCCGGTTATGGGGGTAGCGTGCTGCACGCCACTCCGAGATCAGCGCCGTGATCAGGTGGCGCGTGGCCATCAGGTCGGTGACGATCTCCTGCTCGGGACCGGTGAGCGGCAGCAGAGCGTGATAGGCGCCCACGAACTGTGCCGGACCTTCGAAAGGATCGGTGTTGCCCGTCATGTGGAACGCCGCTGCGGTACCCACCTCGCCCACCAATGGCGCATGCAGCATGTCGCCGAAATCGATGATGCCGGTGATGTGCTCCTGTTCCTGGGGCGCCACCAGGACGTTGTAGAGATGGTAGTCATTGTGGATGACCTGCGTGCGCACCTGTGGCAGGAGAGGCAGCACGTCCTGTTCGAAGCGAGTCATGAAGCGCTGTGCCAACAGACGGCGGCCTGGATCGATCAGGCCTTCCATCTTGGCCGCCAGGCGGTGCGCGGTCGATACGTTCCATAGCAGGTCATGATGCGCGCCCGGATGCGAGAAGTCGCGCAAGGCCAGGTTCAGTTTCGCCAAACCGCTGCCCATGGCGCGCCGCTGACCAGCTGTGCGAATGGTCTCCTTGATCTGCACGCCGTCCAGGTAGGTCAGCATGCGTACCGTACAGACGTTGCCATCATCAAGGCGAATGCGTTCGGAGGTTCGCCCACCCAGCGTGCGCACTACCCGCGGGATCGGAAGTTCGGGTGCGACGACCGCAATGTGCTCAAGCGCGGCAATCTGGAAATCCACCACCGTGGGTTCTTCGGAAGGATTGCTGATCTTGAGCACATGGCGCATTCCATCTTGGCCGTCGATGCGGCAGTTCTGGTCACGTTCACCAGCCAGCACCGTGACCTCCCCGTCGATGCCGTAGAGGCCAGAGGCGAGCTTGTGCAGCGTGGAGAGGGGAATCGCCGGCGCGGCCGTGCTCAATGCTGCAGTTTGATCAAGAGCTTGCTGATGCATCATGGGTCTCGCTTGGAGTTGCGCCAGGGTGGGTAGCGGTAGCGATCAAAGACCGACCAGCCCAGCAAGCTGACGAAAGTCGGTCAGGCGATTGACGCCATAGCTATCGAAGCCGGGTTCATGGTTGCGGTCGATGAAGGCCTTGGCCATGAAGCCCAGGTCGGCGGCCGTCATCAGGTCGTAGCGGAAGCTGGAGGAGCAATGCACCATCTCTTCCGGTCCGCAGCCGAGTTGATCGAACATGTATTCAAACGCCTGGCCGCGTGGCTTGTAGGCCTGTGCTTCCTCTGCGGTGTAGACCGCATGGAAGGGGGCTTTCAGATGTGCCACGCTGTGCGGGATCAGGTCGGTCATCGAATTGGACAAGATCACCAGCGGGATATGCGGTGCGATCTTCTCCAGTGTTTCGACCACGTGCGGATGCGGCTGCCAGGTGGGAACGGCCGCGTAGAGCGACTGCGCATCGCTGGTGCGATATTCCACGTCGTGCGCGTGGCAGGCGCGCTGGATGGCGTTTTCCACGACATCGAAGAAGGGCTTCCAGGCACCTAGCACTTCGTCCAGGCGATAGAAACGGAAGCTTTCCAGAAAGCCCGGCATGCGTTGCTCGCTGACACGATCGGAGAACAGCGATCTGGCCGTGGGGCCCATTTCAAAATTGATGAGTGTTCCGTAGCAATCGAAACTGATGAACTTCGGCTTGAAAATCATTGGATCAATCTCCTTCGTGGTCGATGGAGAAAGTATGGCCGCCCGGCCAAGAGAAAAATCTCTTATTGCCGGGCGATCGGAGCAGCTTCTACTTTTAATCCTGGGCTTTCCGGCATTTTCCTTGGATCGGGGCCATGCGTTCGGGCCGGGTGCCAGACGCGCTGCACCTCTTGGCCTGGCAACCGGCTTTCTTGCCTGTACCGGCCTTAATGCAGATTTAATGAAGAATTAAATTTACATTAATCCCAGTGGCAAACTGCGGTTCCATAATCTTTTCCGAGGGAGGGTCACGGTCCTGTTCCCTCGTCCTGATCGATATTGGTGGGAGCCCATGATGCAACTGAAGTCGTACTGGCTGGACACATCGCCGCCCTTCATGAGCCAGACCGATGCACTGCCCGAGGGCGGCTGTGACGTGCTGGTGGTTGGTGGCGGCATCACCGGATCGTCCGCAGCGCTGGCGCTTTCACGCAAGGGAGCTCAGGTGGTGGTGTGCGACGCCGACATCGTCGGCGGCGCTGCCTCCGGGCGCAATGGCGGCATGTGCAACAACGGCTTCGCCCAGGACTACGCGGCACTATCGCAGCGCCTGGGCAGCGAACTGGCCGACCGGATTTATCGAGCCTTCGATGCCGGCGTCGATACGGTCGAAAGGCTTGTCAGGCAGGAGTCCATCGATTGCGACTTCGCCCGTCACGGCAAGCTCAAGCTGGCCGCCAAGCCAGAGCATTACGACAAGCTGGCGCGCAGCCAGGAATTGCTGGCCGCCAGCGTCGATCCGCAGACCCGGCTGTTGACCCCTGCACAACTGCGTGACGAGTTGGGTAGCGATTGCTACCACGGCGGGCTGCTTCTCGAAAAAAGCGCTGGCATGCATGTGGGGCGCTATGTACGCGGCCTGGCACATGCGGCACAGCGCCATGGTGCCGTGTATCTCGAACACACGCCGGTGCTTGGTCTTCAACGGCAATCCGGCAGCTATCTCGTGCGCACCGCGCGTGGTCCTTTACGTGCCCGGCAGGTGTTGCTGGCCAGCGGTATCTCGCAAATCGGTCCGTTCGGTTGGGTCCGCCGTCGCATCGTACCTGTCGGCGCGTTCTTGATCGTCACCGAACCACTCCCGCTGTCGTTGCTGGATGGACTGGTGCCCACGCGCCGCATGTATACCGACACCAAGAACTTCGTGAATTATTTCCGCGTCACGCCGGACAAGCGCCTGCTATTTGGTGGCCGTGCGCGCTTTGCCGCCTCCAATCCGCGTTCCGATGCGCGCAGTGGCGATATCCTGCGCCAGCAGATGCTCACTGTCTTTCCCGGACTCGCCGGGACGCGTATCGACTATTGCTGGGGCGGGATGGTCGACATGACCGCCGACAGGCTACCGCGTGCCGGCCAGCGCGAAGGCGTGTTCTATTCCATGGGCTACAGCGGTCATGGCACTCACATGGCGACGCTGATGGGAACGATGATGGGGGAGATCATGGAGGGGCATGTCGATCTCAATCCCTGGAAGGATTTTGCCTGGCCAGCCATTCCCGGCCACTTCGGTAAGCCTTGGTTCCTGCCCTTCGTGGGGGCGTGGTATCGGCTCAAAGACCGGCTGCGATGAGCGCGAGCGGGGCGGCGGCCGGACAGGATGTGCTGCGCGGTGGTCAAGCGCCTGCACCAGCGCTTGCAGCCGGCCAATGCAGGCCTAGACCTCTGGCGTTCCGACCAGCCCCACCACGACCCGATCACGGCCGGCCCGCTTGGCGTCGTACAGTGCCACGTCGGTATGCGCCAGCAGGCTTTCCAGGTCGGCGGGAGGGGTCTCGAAGACGCTGCCACCCACGCTCAGGCTGACGGGGGCGGGTGTGGGGAAGCTCTTGCCGGCGACGTGAGCGAAGCCCTGTCGCAGGCTTTCCCCCAGATGGGTGACCTGATCGGTGCGGGCATCCTGCAGCAGGATCACAAATTCATCCCCGCCCAGGCGCGCCGCCAGTGCAGCCTCCGGCAAAACCTCGTGCAGCAGCATGCTCAAGGCTTCGAGCAGCTGGTCACCGGCAGCATGGCCGTGCAGGTCGTTGACCTGCTTGAAGTTGTCGATGTCGATCAGCAGCACTGCGCCGGGATGCTGGACGCTGGCCTGCGCCAGCAGCGCGGGGGCGCTGGTCTTGAGGGCGCGGCGGTTGAGCAGGCCGGTCAGGGGATCGCGGGCCGCCAGCTGGCCGATATGCTGTTCGCGACGGTGCCGTTCGGTGCCGGTCATCGACAGCGCGATCAGCATGATCGCCATCGCACCTTCGATCAGCGATATCCGGATCACCGCGCCGCCAAAGGCGGCCAGGTCCAGCAGGGTGCCTGGTACGATGGCGACGATCGCCTTGGCGACATAGAACAGGCCGTGCGCCAGCAGCACATAACGCAATTGCACCGCGCCCACGCTGAGCGATGCGCCATGTGGTCGCAACAGGTGACTGGCGCGCAGCGTGACGGCGGCGATCATCAACGACTGCACGCCCAGCATCACCCGTGACCACCAGGGTTGCGCAGGCAGGCACAACATCACCAGCCACAGCAGTGCGAGTAGCCACCAGCGGTGCGAGAGCCGGGTGCGGGTAAACCACGCCACGCCGGCCAGGAAGCAGGCGTGCGCGGCGATCAGCATGCCATTGGCGAACCAGATGCCGATGAGCAGGTAGCCGCGCGAGCGCAGCAATGCCAGGAAGGAACCGAGGGCGATGATGGCGAAGCCGCTGCTCCAGAGCAGGAGCGAGCGTTCGCGCACTACGCCCCATTCCACCGCCAGATAGAGTGCAGCGGCCGCCGCCAGGGCGATGGTGAGGATGAGCAGGGTGGAGGGATCGAGAGCCATGGGGTGATACGGCACCGGCAGGCAGTACGAACGATGCGAGCGGTGCAAACGGTGCAAACGGTGCAAACGGTGGGAAGGGCAGGAACAGCCGCTATTGTAGCCGTCGTCCCGCATCCTGGCCGTGTCACCTCCATGGCGGCCCGTCCCCGGGCGCGCCGGTCAGGCCGGTTCGGTCGATGGTCCGGTCGCCGTCGGGGAGGGGGGCGGCAGTTCGTCACCGCCCGGGATCTGCTGGGGCGAGAACAGCGGCAGCTTCTTCTTCACCAGCGGCAGGTTTTCGCGTTCGGTACCGTCCGGCAACACGGCCTGCTCGGCCGATAACCAGTTTCCATTGTCTGTGCTCGTGTCGCTCATTTTTTTTCCTCGGGGTTGCGGAAGGGCCAGCTTGTCCGTTTTGGGCAAATGCCTCGTTGATGCAACGCAACCGGGGCAGGTTTTGATGAGAATTCTTCTTGTCGCTTGGATAATACGGTCCGGCTCGCGTACTATGCTTCCCATCCGGTGGTCATCCCGGACCAGCCTTGTCAGGCGGCAATTCCAGGACGCAACAGGAACACCATGTCACACCAGCAGAACTCGCAAGACTCTTACACTGACCCGGCCCATGCCGTGTCCCTGCGGCAACTGATCCGTTCCGATCAGCTCATGGCGCTGCGCCAGACCGTGCTGCTGTCCATGCCGGTCAACATGCTGCTGGGCGTGATCTCGACCTTCGTGGCCTGGCGCTCGGGCAAGCTCTCCATCGCCCTGATCTGGCTGGCCTGCTCGGGGCTGGTCAATGTGTTGCGCATCCTGGCCTGCCGCATCCCGGTGGAGCGTCTGGCAGCGGCGCTGCCTTTCCTGGCTGCGCGCACTGTCGGCGATGGCGATCGCGTCACCGAACTCAACCTCCGACTGCACTGCATCCTGGCCCTGATGTCGGGCATCGTGTGGGCCGGCGTCCCGCTGCTGTGCGCAGGCTATACCACGCCCGAGACTCTTTTCTATCTCACCTGCGTATGCGGTATCACGGCCGGCGCGGTGACCCACGGCTTCGCATTTGCTCGCATTCCGATCTGCTTCATCACGCCGCCGTTGCTGTCCATCATCTTCTGCCTGGCCACCATCGAGACCAGCGCCACCCGCATGGCACTGGCCGCAGCGGTGCTGCTCTACCTGGCTGCGCTGATCCGGGGCTCCAAGGTCAGCGAGGGCCTGGTCTCGCACGCCAGCGCGCTGAAGAACGAGGCCACCACCGCCAAGCAGGCGCTGGAAGTGGCCCACCAGGACCTGCACCGCTTCGCACAGAAGATGCAATATCAGGCCGAACATGACCTGCTGACCGGTCTGCTGGGCCGCGCCGGTTTCATGGAAGTGGCGCCGCGCATGGTGGCGCGGCAGGAGCATGCCTTGTGCATGATGTTCCTCGACCTGGATGGCTTCAAGGTGATCAACGATGCCTACGGCCACGATGCCGGCGACCAGGTGCTGGTCGAGGTGGCACGGCGGCTGCGGGCCAGCGTGCCCGAGACCGCCACGCTGGCACGCCTGGGGGGCGACGAGTTCGTGATCCTGTACCCGCTGGCGCCGCAGGCTGAACCGCCGGAACAGCTGGCCCGGCGGCTCATCGCCGCCATCCGCCAGCCCTTCGCCCGTCTGGCTCACCGGCACATCGGCCTGAGCCTGGGCATCACCATCACCCGCAGCGATGACATCAACGAGATGCTGGTCTGCTCCGATGCCGCCATGTACGAGGCCAAGCGCCGTGGCCGCAACCAGTTCCATGTGTTCAACGACGACCTCAACGCACACCTGCAGATGAAGCGCGACGTCGAGCGCGACCTGGCCGATGCCCTGGCGCGCCGCCAGCTGGAGGTCTGGTTCCAGCCCATCATCCAGCATGATGGTCGCACCCTGGATGGCTTCGAAGCCCTGCTGCGCTGGCGTCATCCGCGCCACGGCGCCATCGCGCCGCCCGACCTGATCGAGATCGCCGCGCTGGCCGGCCTGTCGGAGGAGTTGCTGCGCTTCATCATCGGCGAGACCGGGGCCATGATCGCCTTCCTGCAGGCCAGCGGCCGCCCGGACCTGCGGGTATCGATGAACATTTCTCCACGGGAGATGGAGCGCATCAGCGTCGATGAACTGGTGACGGAGATGCTGAAGTCGCGCCAGCTGCCGGCCCGGATGCTGGAAATCGAGATCACCGAAGAAACCGCCCTGGACCTGCAGGCCGCCAGCCAGAGCCTGGTGGCGCTGGCGATGCAGGGCGTGAGCATCGCCATCGATGACTTTGGCGTGGGTTATTCCTCGCTGGGCTTCCTGCGCCAGATGCGCGTATCGCGCGTGAAGATCGACCGCAGCTTCGTCACCGGCCTGACCGATCAGACCGAAAACCAGGCGCTGGTGGCCGCGGTGCTGCAGTTGTCGGGGTCTTTCGGCTTCCAGGTGGTGGCCGAGGGCGTCGAGAGCGAGGACGATCTGCGCACCCTGCAAGCCCTGCAGTGCCATGCCATGCAGGGTTTCTATTTCTCCCGCCCGATGCCGGCGGACCAGGCGCGCCGCATGGTCAGTGCCCTGGCGCAGGTGTAGGCGCCCAATCCCCCTGTGGCTCCATGCGCCGTGATGACGCGGCGCTGACAAACTTGAAGCAGATCAAGCTTTGTCCGATCAGGGCGCCGCTCCCACCCCGGGGCGGCTATGCTGCGACACAACAAGCATGCCCGCGCATGCCCAGTGTCTCGTCATCGCCTCCCGGAGAATGCCATGTTTCCACCCGCCCAGGCCTCGCCTGCGCAGCGCTACGACCAACTCATCCGCGACGCCCTCGGTGCTCGGCCCATGCGGGTCGCCGTGGTCCATCCCTGTTCGGTCGAGGCCTTGCAAGGGGCGCTGGAAGCGCGCGACGAAGGCCTGCTCGAGCCAGTGCTGGTCGGCCCCGAAGCCAGGATACGTCGCATCGCCGAGCAGGCCGGCCTGTCGCTGCAGGGTTTGCCTATCGAAGCGGTCGAGCACAGCCATGCGGCCGCTGCCCGGGCCGTCGAGCTGGCCGTGCAGGGCAGGGTGGGCGCCCTGATGAAGGGCAGCCTGCACAGCGATGAATTGCTGGGCGCGGTCGTCGCCGCCGGCTCCGGTCTGCGTACCGAACGCCGCATCAGCCACGTGTATGCGATGACCATCCCCACCTATCCCAAACCGCTGGTCATCACCGACGCCGCCATCAACATCGCACCCACGCTGGCGCACAAGCGCGACATCTGCCAGAACGCCATCGACCTGCTGCACGTGATGGGCGTGCCGCGTCCCCATGTGGCGGTGCTGGCGGCGGTGGAGACCGTCAATCCGGCCATGCCCTCCACGCTGGATGCCGCCGCGCTGACGGTGATGGCGACGCGCCACCAGATCACCGGCGCGCTGGTGGATGGCCCGCTGGCCTTTGACAATGCCATCAGCCTGGAGGCCGCCACCATCAAGGGGATAGCCTCACCGGTGGCCGGCAGTGTGGACATCCTGCTGGTGCCGGACCTGGAGGCTGGCAACATGCTGGCCAAGCAACTGATCTACCTGGCGCAAGCCGATGCCGCAGGCCTGGTGCTGGGCGCGCGCGTGCCGGTGATTCTCACCAGTCGCGCCGACAGCCTGCGGGTGCGCCTGGCATCGTCCGCGCTGGCCCGGCTGGTGGCGGCACGGGCCGCCGTGCAGGTATCCCCTCAGGAGGACGCATGAACCGCTGGCTGCTCACCTTCAATGCAGGCTCGTCTTCGATCAAGCTGGGCGTGTTTCGCCTCGACCAGGCCCGCGCCACCAAGATCGGGCAGGGGCAACTGGACCTGCACCTGACGCCGCTGCAATTGCGTCTGGAGATCGATGGCGTACGTTCGGCCATCGAGATCAAGGCCGACCCGATAGCATCGATGGACAAGGTGCTGGAAGAAGTGCTGCACCAGCTGGAAGTCGGCCATGAGCAGGGCGCCCTGTGCGCGGTCGGGCACCGCGTGGTGCATGGCGGCCTGCACCTGTCGCGCCCGGTGCTGCTGGACGCCGCCATCGAAGCCACGCTGGAGGCCCTGGCGCCGCTGGCCCCTTTGCACCAGCCCCAGAACCTGCGGCTGATCCGCGCCATCGAGCGTTTGCGTCCCGGATTGCCGCAGACCGCCACCTTCGACACCGCCTTCCACGCCACCCAGGATGCGCTGGCGCGCCGCTTTGCCCTGCCACGCAAGCTGCATGACGAAGGCGTGCTGCGTTACGGCTTCCACGGTATTTCCTACAGCTATATCGCCGATGAGCTGCGTCGGCGCGGCCTGCCCGAGGCACACGGCAACGTGGTGGTCGCGCACCTGGGCAATGGCGCCAGTCTGTGTGCGCTCCAGAACGGTCGTAGTGTCGATGCCAGCACCGGCTTTTCCACGCTGGAAGGCGTCCCCATGGGCACGCGTTGCGGCGCGCTTGATCCCGGCGTGTTGCTGTACCTGTTGCAGCAGGGGATGACCCCGGCCGCGCTGGAAGACCTGCTGTATCACCAGAGCGGCCTGCTGGGGGTATCCGGCGTGAGCGCCGATGTGCGCACGCTGCAGCAGAGCCAGGCCATCCCGGCCCGTGAAGCATTGGAGCTGTTCGCGCTGCGCTGCGCCGGCGAGGCGGCACGGCTGGCCACCACCCTGGGCGGCATGGATGCACTGGTCTTCACCGCCGGCATCGGCGAGCATGACGCCCGCATGCGCACCGCCATCTGCCGCCGGCTTGGCTGGCTGGGCATCAGGCTGGACCCGGCCGCCAATGAACAGCATCTGGAATGCATCAGCAGCCAGGCCAGCCGCCTGCGGGTGCTGGTGATCCCGACCAATGAGGAACAGGTCATTGCCGACGACGCGGCCAGACTGCTGATGGGGAAGGAGCGATGAGGGTGTTCGCGCAAGGCGCGGAGCCAATGGCGTCGACAGCGACGGCGCGCTAGTCGCCGGCCGCTGCTGCTTTCTTGCGGGGACGGGGCGGCTTCTTTGCAGCGACAGCGGATGGAGCGGCCGTGGTGGCGGTCACCGCCACGGAGGCCTTCATGAACCACGCCAGTACCGACTCGGCGGTCTTGCCGTCCACGATGTGCGGCACACAGCGGTAGGAGAAACTGACGCCCTCGCACAGCGCCATCAGGCCGATGGCGATCTCGCGCGCCGGTGCGGCGGGGGTGACCCCGGTCAGGTCGCAATAGGCCTGCACGAAACAGGTGATCTGGCGGTAACGCTCTTCCAGGTAGACATCGAGCTGCAGGCGGAACTTCTCGTCGCGCAGGGCCACGATGCGCGCCTCCATCCACAGCAGGCTGCACTTGTCGTCGCGATAGAGCGCCGAATACTGCTCGGCCAGCGCGTCGCGCAGGGCATCGGGATCGGTCACTGCGCCATCAAGCAGTCGCTGGAAGCCACGGTCGATGCTCTCGCCCTCGCGCCGGAGCAACTCGAAGAACAGCTCGGTCTTGTCGTCGAAGTTGGAATAGAACGCGCCTCGCGAGTAGCCCGCCGCCGTGCTGATATCCTCCACGCTGGTAAGCGCATATCCCTTTTGCATGAAGACCGCGTGCGCCGCCTCCAGCAGCCTTGCGCGGGTCTGCTCGCGACTTTGCTCGCGGCTCAGTCGTTGGCGTGGTGGGCTTGGTTCGCGTGTCATGGGGCAGGATTCTAACACTGTTGTATTCAAATACAGGATTGCATCTGAATTCATATCTGCATTAGAATCGCTGAACTTTTGTAAAGACCACCCTCGAGGATGCGGAGCGCCCGGCGATCCGACCCTACCTTCCTGAAAGGAAAGCTGTGAAGCCCGATCCGCGTCCCCGTGTCCTTCCCCTGCATCTGTCGCTACCCCGGCGCGTACCGCTCGGCCTGGCCGCGGTGGCCCTGGCGCTGACCCTGTCGGCCTGCAGCAAGCCGGCGCCGGTGGCCGATGCCCCGCGCGAAGTGGTGATCCTGCAGCCGCAGGAACGGGACGGCGGACAGCCTTTGCATCTCCCGGCCGAGGTGCAGTCGCGCTATGTGACCTCGATGTCCTTCCGTGTCGCCGGCCAGCTGGTGGAGCGCCGCGTGCACCTGGGCGACGTGGTGCGCAAGGGCCAGGTGCTGGCCCGCCTGGACCCGTCGGATGCCGATCAGAATGCCGCCTCCGCCCGCGCCGAACTGGCCTCGGCACGCCAGCACCTGGACGCCGCCGAGAAACAGTTGCAGCGCGATACCGCCCAGGCCCGCGAACAGCTGATCAGCGCCCAGCAACTGGAACAGAGCCAGGATGCGCGCGCCGCTGCACTGGCGCAGTTCCAGGCGGCCCAGGCACGTGCCTCGGTGGCCGGCAACCAGCGCGACTACACCACCCTGGTAGCCCAGCATGACGGCGTCATCAGTGCCGAACAGGCCAATACCGGTGACGTGCTCAACCCTGGCCAGCCGGTCTATTCGCTGGCCTGGTCGGGCGCCGTGGATGTGGTGACCGATGTCGCCGACCGCCAGCTGGCCGGCCTGCAACCTGGCCAGCCCGCGACCGTCACCCTGGCCGCGTTGCCGGGCAAGACCTTCAAGGGCAAGGTGCGCGAAGTCAGTCCCGCCGCCGACCTGCAGAGCCGCACCTATCGCGTCAAGGTCACCCTGGAACAACCCGACGCCAGCGTGCGCCTGGGCATGACCGGGGATGTCGTGATCACGCCCGACGTTCCCTCCGGCCAGGCCAAGGTATTGCTGCTGCCGGCGACTGCGCTGTTCCATCAAGGCGGCAAGCCGGCGGTCTGGATCGTCGGCGCCGAAGGCAAGCTGGAACTTCGCCCGGTGACCGTATCGGCCTATGGCGAGCGCAGCATTTCGCTGTCGCAGGGCGTGGCCGCGGCTGACAAGGTGGTGGTGCAGGGCGTCCATACCCTGACTGCTGGCGAGAAGGTCAAGCCGGTCGCCCCGCTGCACGCCGAGGACTTCGCCCTATGAGCGCGCCCGGCCGTTTCAATCTCTCCGCCTGGACGCTGCAGCACCAGGCGCTGGTGACCTTCATCCTGGCGCTGGTGACGCTGCTGGGCATAGGCTCCTACAACCGGCTCTCGCAGTCCGAAGACCCGCCCTTCACCTTCAAGGTCATGGTGATCCAGACCGACTGGCCCGGTGCCACCGCGCGCCAGGTCCAGGAGCAGATTACCGACCGCATCGCCCGCAAGCTGCAGGAAACGCCGGATGTGGACTTCCTGCGCAGCTATTCCCGTGCCGGCCAGTCGCAGCTGTTCTTCACCATCAAGGACACCGCACCCGCTTCGCAGGTGCCGCAGACCTGGTACCAGGTGCGCAAGAAGGTCGGCGACGTCGCCGCCACCCTGCCGCAAGGCGTCAAGGGACCTTACTTCAATGACGAATTCGGCGACGTCTACACCAACATCTATGCACTGGCCGGCGACGGCTTCACGCCCGCACAACTGCGCGACTATGCCGACCAGTTGCGCGGTGAACTACTGCACGTGCCGGGTGTGGCCAAGATCGATTACTTCGGCGAGCGCCAGGAACACATCTACATCGACATCGGCAACGCCCGCATGACGCGCCTGGGCATCAGCCCGCAGCAACTGGCCGATGCCATCGGCGGCCAGAACGCCGTGGTGCCGGGCGGCCTGATCACCACCGGCAACGACCGCGTCTATGTGCGTCCTACCGGCCAGTTCGACAACCTGCGGGCACTGGAAGACAAGGTCATCCACCTCAACAACCGCAATTTCCGGCTGGGTGACATCGCCACCATCCACCGTGGCTACGACGAACCCCAGGAACAGGAAATGCGCGCCAACGGCCAGCCGGTGCTGGGTATCGGCGTGACCATGCAGCCCGGTGGCGACGTCATCCGTCTGGGCAAGGCCCTGGATGCGCGTACCGAAGAATTGCGCAAGCGCCTGCCGGCCGGCCTGACCCTGACGGCGGTCTCCAGCATGCCGCACGCCGTGGAAAAATCGGTCGACGATTTCCTCGAAGCCGTGGCCGAGGCTGTCGCCATCGTGCTGGTGGTGAGCCTGGTCTCGCTGGGCATCCGTACCGGCATGGTGGTGGTGATCTCGATTCCCATCGTGCTGGCGGTGACCTCACTGTTCATGTACATGTTCGACATCGGCCTGCACAAGGTCTCGCTGGGCACCCTGGTGCTGGCCCTGGGCCTGCTGGTGGATGACGCCATCATCGCCGTCGAGATGATGGCGGTGAAGCTGGAGCAGGGCTGGAACCGCCGCCGCGCCGCCGCCTTCGCCTACACCAGCACCGCCTTCCCGATGCTCACTGGCACCCTGGTGACGGTGGCCGGCTTCCTGCCGATCGCCCTGGCCAAGTCCGGGACCGGCGAATACACCCGTTCCATCTTCGAGGTCTCGGCCATCGCGCTGCTGCTGTCGTGGCTGGCGGCGGTGGTGCTGATCCCGCTGCTGGGCTACCACATGCTCAAGGAAAAGCCGGGCGCGCTCACTGATGAACAGATCGCCGCCAATCCACATGCCGGCCATGACGAGGAAGACCACGATCACCCCATCTACCAGACCCGCATCTACACCCTGCTGCGGCGCTCGGTGTCCTGGTGCGTGGCCTTCCGAGGCCGCGTGGTGATCGCCACCACCCTGCTCTTCATCGGTTCGCTGGCCGCCTTCGCGCTGGTGCCGCAACAGTTCTTCCCCAGCTCCGACCGGCCCGAACTGCTGATCGACATGCACCTGCCCGAGCGCGCCTCCTTCGAGGCCACCCAGCGCGAAGCCATCCGCATGGAAGCCCTGCTCAAGGACCGGCCGCAGATCGATCACTACATCAGCTTCGTCGGTGTCGGTGCACCGCGCTTCTACCTGCCGCTGGACCAGCAACTGGCCAGCCCCAACTTTGCCCAGTTCGTGGTCACCGCCAAGTCGGTGGAAGATCGGGAAGCCCTGGCAAAGGCGCTGGAAGAGCCGTTGCGCAAGCAGTTCAGCGGTGTGCGTACCCGCATGACGCGCCTGGAAAACGGTCCGCCGGTCGGCTTCCCGGTACAGTTCCGCATCAGTGGCGAGCAGATTCCCAAGGTGCGCGCCATCGCCGAACAGGTTGCCGCCGAAATGCGCAAGGAGACCCGTGCCACCAATATCCAGTTCGACTGGGATGAACCGGCGCAGCGTTCGGTCTCCTTCGAGATCGACCAGAAACGCGCCGGTGAGCTGGGTCTGAGCAGCCAGCAGATTTCCAACTTCCTGGCCATGCAACTGTCGGGCTACACCATCACCCAGTACCGCGAGCGCGACAAGCTCATCAGCGTCGATCTGCGCGCGCCGCGCAGCGAACGCGTCGACCCCTCGCGCCTGGCCACGTTGTCCATGCCCACCCCTAACGGCCCGGTGCCGCTGGCGACCCTGGGCAAGTTCCACAACACGCTGGAATACGGCGTCATCTGGGAACGCAACCGCCAGCCCACCATCACCGTGCTGGCCGATGTGCGAGCAGGCGTGCAGGGTATCGACGTGACCAACGATGTCAACCAGAAGCTCGACGCGCTGCGCGCCGAGCTGCCGGTGGGCTACCGTATCGACGTCGGCGGCCCGGTGGAAGAAAACGCCAAGGCGCAGTCCTCGATCTCGGCACAGATGCCGCTGATGTTCATCGCCGTACTGCTGTTGCTCATGGTGCAGCTGCAAAGCTTCGGCCGTACCCTGATGGTGGTGATGACCGCCCCGCTGGGTCTGATCGGTGTGGTCGGCGCGTTGCTGCTGTTCGGCCAGCCCTTCGGCTTCGTCGCCATGTTGGGGACCATCGCCATGCTGGGCATCATCATGCGCAACTCGGTGATCCTGGTGGACCAGATCGAGCAGGACATCGCTGCCGGCCGTGGCCGCTTCGACGCCATCGTTGGTGCCACCGTGCGTCGCTTCCGCCCGATTACGCTGACTGCGGCCGCTGCCGTGCTGGCGCTGATCCCGCTATTGCGCAGCAACTTCTTCGGCCCGATGGCCACCGCCCTGATGGGCGGCATCACCATCGCCACCATCCTGACCCTGTTCTACCTGCCGGCCCTGTATGCGCTGTGCTACCGGGTCAAGCCGGATGAAACCCATCATCGCGACAACGCCGCGCAAGGGAGCCACTGATGAGCGCCGTCCGTTTTTCCCCCGCCCCGCGCACCCTGGCGCTGGCCGCAGCGCTGCTGGTCTCCGGTTGCGCCCTGGGTCCGACCGGCGAGGCACCGGCCTCGCCCCAGCCGGCCCACTACGCCGTCGATGCCACACCCGCCACCCTGGGGCCGCAGGAGGCGCGTCAGAAATTCGTGCTCGGCCAGCGCGCCGTACCGCAGTGGTGGCGTGCCTATGGTTCGCCGGAACTCTCCGCATGGGTGGAAGAGGCCCTGCGTAGCAACCATTCGCTGGCCCAGGCCGATCGCAATCTGGCCGCCGCCCGCCTGCAGTTGCGCGCCCAGATCGATGAATCGCTGTGGCCCACCATCGATGCGGTCGGCCAGGCCCAGCGCCAGCGCGCCCTGGGGCTGCCCAATCTGGGGCCGACCACCAACCTGTACAACGTCTTCGCCGGCCAGATCCGCGCCAGCTACACCTTCGACCTGTTTGGCGTGGAGCGCTTCGCCAACTCGGCGGCTGCAGCCCAGGTGGATGCGCAGTCCTACCAGTTCGACGCGGCACGCCGCTCGGTGGCGGCCAATGTAGTGATCACGGCCATCAATGCGGCTTCCCTGCACGCGCAGGTGATGCATACCGAACGCCTGGTGGCGCTGGCCGATGCCGATGTCGAGGAGATGCAGCGCCGGCTGGCGCTGGGTGCGGTGTCACAGGATGAGTTGTTGTCGGCGCAGGCCAGCGCGCAGTCGCTGCGCGCCAGCCTGCCCGCCATGAAAGCGCAGTGGCAGGCCTCGCGCCATGCGCTGGCGGTGCTGATGGGACGCACCCCGGACGCTGCGCCTGCCGATCTGGATATCACCCGTCTGCAACTCCCCGGCGAAGTGCCGATGACCTTGCCTTCGGAACTGCTGCGCCAGCGGCCCGATATCCTGGCCGCCGACGCCGCATTGAAGGTGGCTGCCGCCGAACAGGCGCTGGCCACGGCCGAGATGTTCCCCAGCCTGTCCATCAGCGCCTCCTTCGGCCAGTCCGGTTTTTCCTGGGCCAAGGCGACCAGTGGGGCGGGTGCGGTGTGGGGACTGGGGGCTTCGTTGACGCAGCCGCTGTTCCACGGCGGCGCTCTCAGCGCCCGGCGCGACGCTTCCAAGGAGGCCTATCTCGCGGCCGAGGCCAATTATCGCCAGACCGTGTTGAATGCCTTCCAGAACGTGGCCGATAGCCTGGTGGCGCTGACCCAGGATGCTGATGCCCTGCAAGCCTCCACGGCGGCGCGCGCGGCCAGCGAGCAGGGCTGGCGCAATGCCCAGCGACGCGCCCAGCTGGGCGCCTACCCGGCCAGTGCCGCACGCGCAGGCGAGCGCCAGTATCTCAATGCCAGGCTGGGCGAAGTGCGTGCCACGGCCAGCCGCATGAGCGATACCGCCACCCTGTTCCAGGCCATGGGCGTGGGCATCGAGGTACCGCCCCAGCAGGCGGCGGCCAAGCCCTGAACGGACAGGAGGGTAGCACCCAGCGGGCGCTCCCCTCCCTTCCCTATCCCCTTCTCTCCTCAACCGCCCACGTACTGCTGGAACAGGTGGCTGAACAGCCGGGTCAGGTCCTTCATCAGCATCGCCCCGCCGCGACCGGCGTGGGCTTCGAACGCGATGCTCATCGTACCGATGAAGACGGCCAGGCGCAGGGTGGTGGTGTGCATGATGGGCTCCTTGTGGTGGCGGATTGCTGTGTCGATGGAGTCATCTTGCACCGGTCCGGTCATGCCCGGATGTCAAAAAGCGACGCCCGCATTTCAGTTGAAATAATTTTTCTCCGCTGTCAGTTATTCGTCAGTCAACCGGCAAACAGCTCAGCTATATTCTCGCGTGGTGGTAGGTCTTCAGGGGCAGCGTTATCGCCGCCTCGAACCACAACAACAATGAAATCCGCGCGAGCGGACAGAAGAGAATCGGGGAATCCATGTCGAGAATGCCGGTATGCCTTGCAGCACTGCTGCTGGGTGGTTGTGCCTCCATCACGGGCACGCAGACGCAGCCCATTTCAGTCATTGCCAACCAGGGCAGCCAGATCATCTCGGGTGCCAGCTGCACGCTGAGCAACGACGTCGGTAAGTGGTACGTCAAGACCCCAGGCAGCGTGGCCATCAAGAAGAGCACGGGTGATTTGCTGGTGGAATGCGCCAAGGACGGTGTGAGCGGTCAGCAGAACGTGGTCTCGCGCGCCAACACCAATGTGTGGGGAAACCTGCTGCTGGGTGGCCCGATCGGCTATGTGGTCGATCGCAGCAGCGGTGCCGGTTTCGATTATCCTGACTCGGTTACGGTGACGCTGGGCAGCCGTCTCGGCGTCCTGCCCTCGGCGGGCGTCGCGGGCGGTACGGCCAGTCCCGATCCGACCCCGCCTGATGGCCGCTGGCGTGCCGTCATGTCCTGCGATGCCAACCGCTTCAACAAGGATTCCAAGCCGTTCCAGGCAAATTTCATCGCCGAGGTCGATGGTAACCGTGTGAGCCTCAAGCGCCGTACCAAGATTGCAGAGGAGGTGATGTCCGGCACCATCATGGGCGAATCGCTGAGCCTGGATGGCATGGGTTACCGCTTCGAGAATCCCGCCAACACCTGGACCTTCAAGATCGATGGCGTCTTCATGGGCAATGCCAAGATCTATAACGGCAAGGGACCGCAACTGGCCAAGAATGGCATGGTGGCACGACAGTGCACGGTATTGATGATCCACACCGACGTGCCGCCGCCACCGCCCAAGAGCGGGCCACCCGAGGTGGCCGCCACGCCTGCTGCCGCCCAATAGGCGCAGCGGGCTCAGCCCTTGCTGGCCCCGAAGGTGAGGCCAGCCACGAACTGCTTCTGCATCACGAAGAACAGGATCACCGAGGGCAACGCCGCCAGGATGGAACCGGCCGAGACCAGGTTCCAGGCGGTGGTCCACTGTCCGCGCAGGGCCGCCACGCCCACTGTGATGGGCGCCACATCGTCCCCCTGGGTCAGCACCAGCGCCCAGAAGTAATCGTTCCAGACGAAGGTGAAGACCAGCACCGCCAGGGCCGCCAGCGCGGGCCGGATCAGCGGCAGCACGATGCGGTAGAACACGGTCCACTCGCTGGCGCCTTCGATGCGTGCCGCCTCGATCATCTCGAAGGGCAGCTGCTTGATGAAATTGCGCAGGAACAGCGTGCAGAAGCCGGTCTGCATGGCGATGTGGAACAGCATCATCCCGGTGATGGTGTTGAACAGGCCCAGCGACAGCGACAGGTCCCGCACCGGGATCATCAGGATCTGCTGCGGCACGAAGTTGCAGGCCACGAAGGTGGCGAAGAGCACCGTATTGCCCCGGAACTGGTAGGTAGACAGTGCGAAGCCGGCCATCGCCGCCAGCGAGATCGCGCCGATCACCGAAGGAATGGTGATCAGGCAGCTGTTCCAGAAGTAATGCAGCATGGGCGAGGCGGTCAGCGCTTCGCGGTAGTTCTCCAGCATGGCGAAGTCCTGCGGCCAGCCCCAGTAGTTGCCGGCCATCAGTTCATCGTTGGAGCGCACCGAGGTCACCAGCGCGGTCAGCATCGGCAGCAGCCAGATCAGCAGGGCCACCGGCACCGAGATACGGTACAGCGCCCGATTGAACGGCTTCCATTTTTCTATCGGCATGGGAAACATGGCGATCCCTCTTTTCTTCGTTAGCGTTCGGCGCGCAGCATGCGGCGCAGTTGGTAGATGATGTAGACCAGCATGATGGCGAACAGCGTCACTGCCACCGCGGCCGAGTAACCCTGGCGGTAATACTTGATGGCCTGGTCGTAGGCGTAGTAGGCCAGCACGGTCGAACTCTCGTAAGGTCCGCCGCTGGTCATCACCGAGATCAGGTCGAAGCTGCGCAACGCGCCGATGATGCTGACCACGAAGGCCATGAAAGTGGTCGAGCGCAGCTGCGGCAGGATCACGTAGCGCAGCATGCTCCAGCCCCTGGCGCCTTCCATGCGCGCCGCTTCTACCTGGTCGTGGTTCAGTGCCGTCAGCCCGGTGAGATAGAGGATCATGCAATAGGCAGTCTGCGGCCACAGCGCCGCGAAGATGATGCCGAAGGTGGCGTAGCGGGCGTCACCCAGCACCGGTACGCCTCGGCCCAGGATCAGTGACAGCAGGCCGAAGCTGGGATCATAGAACCAGCTGTAGATCAGTCCCACCACCACCCCCGAGAGCACGAAGGGCGCGAAGAACAGCGACTTCACCACGCGCATGCCACGCATCTTCTGGTTCAGGTAGAGCGCGATGGCCAGGCCCATGGGCGGCGCCAGCAGGAACATCAGCAGCCATAGCACATTGTTCTTGAGCGCCGTGTAGAAGGTCGGCGCGTGGAACAGTTCGACGTAGTTGGCCAGGCCGACGAACCTGGGATCGGTCATGCCATCCCAGCTGAAGAAGCTGAGATAGATGGTGTACAGGATCGGATAGAGCACATAGACCAGCGTCATCACGCAGGCCGGCGCCAGGAACCAGAAGGCGGCACGGTTGCGACGGGCGGCGCTGCGCTGCGGGCTGCTGGCCGGGGTGGCTGATACCGCAGATGTGGCAGATGTGGCCGTTGCATCGGTCGCAGGCGGCTGCGCGGCGGAAGTGGGCGCGAGCATGGCAGGGTCTCCTTCAATTTCTGCGGGCCATTCCCGCCGCCGTCGGCGACCGGAATGGCCCGGGTGGGTCACTATCTGCCAGCGCTCAGGACTTCTTGTAGATGCGCTTGCGGGCCTGTTCCAGATCGTTGAGGACATCATCGAGCTTGTTCGGATCGCTGACGAACTTCTGCATGCCCTTCATGCCTTCATCGGCCATTTCCTTGGTCATGTCGCGATCATAGAACTGCGAGATACCGCCCTTGGCATTGGACAGGATCTCGAAGCCGATGCGCGAGATCGGGTCGCTCGGTGCCGGCGACTTGCTGTTGGCCGGCAGCGATCCCAGGCCCTCGGCCAGCTTGGCGCTGATGGCGGGTGTTCCCACGAAGGCGATGAAGCGGTGCGCATCGGCCTTGTTGCGTGCCTTGGCCGGGATGTGGATCGATTCGGTCGGACCTTCCTCGGCCGTCGGCATGGCGGCATCGATGATGGGGAACTGGAAGTAACCCATCTCCGGTGCCAGCTTGGCCGGGAAGCCCTTGGCGATGAAGGTTCCCATCAGCATCATGGCGGCCTTGCCCTGGAACAAGAAGGGCTGGGCGCCGTCCAGGTCGTAGGACAGGGCGTTGTCGATGAAGACCTTGTTGTCGATCAGGCTCTTCCAGGCGGTATAGACCTTTTTCACCCGAGGGTCGGTGTAGGCGACGTCGCCGGCCATCAGCTGCTGGTGGAAGGCATTGCCGTTGATGCGCAGGTCGAGGTAATCGAACCAGCCGGCCAGGGTCCAGGCGTCGCGACCACCGACGGCGACCGGGGCGATGCCGGCGGCCTTGAGTTTTTTGCAGGCTTCCAGGAATTCATCCCAGGTCTTGGGTTCGCTGGCGATGCCGACCTTCTTGAACAGGTCCTTGCGGTAGAACATGCCCCAGGAGTAGTACACGGTCGGTGCCGAATACTGCTTGCCCTGCCAGGAAGACGCTTCCTTGGTGGAAGCATAGGTGCTGTCCCAGCCGTTCTTCTTCCAGTCTTCGCTCAGGTCTTCCAGCAGGCCGCGGCTGGCGTAGAAGGCCATGCGCTCGCCGTTGTGCCAGTTGATGATGTCCGGCGCCTGGGTCGACAGCCAGCCCGGCAATTGCACCTTGTAGGCCTCTTCCTCGATGAAGGACGCCTTGATGTCCACGTCCGGGTTGGCCTTCTTGAATTCATCCATCGTCGATTGCCATACCGCGCGCTGGACCGCCCCCTTGTAGGCGATGTTGACGGCCAGGGTGCCGGCCATGGCGGCGCTGCTCCAGGCGGATGCGGCCAGGCAGCCGGCGATCACGGACATGCGAATCATCTTGTTCATTGTCGTCTCCGAATGTTGGTTTCAAAACAGCTGCGTTGTCGATGCTGTGACCGACCTGCGCAGCTTCTTTTTCAGTTCTGCCAGGTTCTTTGCCCATCTTGCGCAGGTCTCTTGCCTGCTTGTGCGCGGCAGCCGCGGCTGCCGTGCGTTCTTCCAGAGTGAGGCCGGCGTCCTGCCTAATCGGGTTTGCTGCTGCGGTAGATCGCCACGCCCTGCGGTTCCAGGCGGGCCTGTCCCACCAGGAACTGTGCGGTATCGGAGTGCGGTAGCTGTATCGGTGCATCGCTGTAGTTGAAAGCGAATTGCAGGCCGCCGCGCTGCTGCAGGCGCAGGCCTTCCGGCAGACGCTGGGGTGTCAACCCGGCGGCGCGTGCGACCTCTTCGAAATAGCGCATGGTCAGGTTGGCATCGAAGATGCCGGCCAGATAATGGGCCCGTTCCTTGCGCACGATGGCGGGGTGGCCATCCCCGAAGCGGGCGATGGTCTGCAGACCATCGCCATCGGCTTCGATCAGGTCGCGCCAGTAGCGGCCCTGTCCTTGTTCGCTACCCCATTGCACCGGCTCGCTGACGTTGGGACGCATCGATTCCACACGCCAGACGCGCATCGGCAGCAACTCTTGCAGGGAGCCCGGCGGCAGCGTGTCGGGAATCTGCAGCGAGACGGTCTTGGAACCGCTACGCGGGCCGAACACTACCTGCGCGCCGCTTTTCGCGATGCGACCCGGCAGGTCGTCCGGCACGATGGGCAGCGGCGGTACCACGATCATGGCGTAGCCATCGAGGTTCGCGTGCAGCGGCACGATGTCCACATCCAGCCCTAGCGCACGCAGGGTGGAGTAGTAGTCGAAGGCGAAGTGCGCATATTCGAAGTCGATACCCTGGAAATGGATCTCGAAGAGCCACTTGGCGTCATAGTCGAACAGTAGCGCCACCTTGCCGCGTGGCTGTGCCAGGGCACCATGGCTGGTTTCGACCGCGAGGATTTCCTGCGCCACGCGCTCGGCCTCCGAGCCGCCCACGTCGAGGCGATTGTCCGGACGGTTCAGGCCGGCATGCATCTGTTCCTGCGCGAACGGGCACTGGCGCCAGCGGAAGTAGGAGACGCAGCCGGCACCGTGGGCGAAGGCTTCCCAGCTCCACAGACGCACCATGCCCGGCAGCGGATGCGGGTTCCAATGTGCCCAGTTCACCGGCCCCGGCTGCTGCTCCATCACCCAGAAGGGCTGGACCGACATGCCGCGATAGAGGTCATGGTTGAAGCTGGCGAAATCCGGATGGCCGGTGCGCAGCCAGCGCGCCTTGGTGTCCTGGTCGAACCACATCACCTCCAGCGCGCCCAGCGGATAGCTATCCCAGGTGGCCACGTCCAGGTCGGCCGCGACCGGATAGTGATCGAACTCCAGGAACATCTGCATGAAGTTGTGCACCATCAAGCGACCCGGCGAGAGCGGACGCAAAATCTCGACCTGCATGCGGTTGTAGCGCACCACCTCGTCGGAGGCGAAGCGGCGGTAGTCCAGGCGATGCGAAGGATGGGCTTCGGTCACCGTGCCGATGGGCGCATCGATCTCATCGAAGCTGCGATATTCCATGCTCCAGAACACCGTACCCCACGCGCTGTTGAGCGCATCGATGCTGCCGTAGCGCTGGCGCAGCCACTGGCGGAAGCGGCGCTGCGCCGACGGTGAATAGCTGACCACGGTCTGGTGGCAGCCGTATTCGTTGTCCAGCTGCCAGGCGGTCACGGCCGGGTGCTGGCCATAACGCTCGCCCAGCAGGCGCACGATGCGTTGTGATTCTTCGTAATAGGAGTCGGACGAGAAATCATAGTGACGTCGCGAACCGAAGGCGCGCTCGCGACCCTGGGCATCGACTGCCAGCACATCGTCATGGCGGTCGATGAGCCACTTGGGGGGCGTCGCAGTCGGGGTGCACATCACCACCTCCAGACCATGCCGGGCCAGCACGTCGATGGCGCGGTCCAGCCAGTCCCAGCGCAGGTCGCCCGGCGACGGCTCGATGCGGCTCCAGGCGAATTCGCCGATGCGCACCTGCTTGATGCCCAGCGCCTGCATGCGTTGCGCATCGCTTTCCCACATGGCCTCGGGCCAATGTTCAGGGTAGTAACAGACTCCCAATCGTAACGACATGGTCGTGATTCCTTAGCGGTAGTGAAGCGTGGAAGGAGAGGTGCGGCGGTGGTCGCGGCCGTAGCCCGTGGTTCAGGCCGCCGCAGCCAGACCGGGAGCAGGCTGCCTGCGCGCCAGCGCCACGCCGTCCTGGTCGAAGAGATAGGTGCAGTCGGGAGACACCGAGACGCGCAGGCGTTCGCCACGGGCGATGTGGGCATCCCCCGCGGCCTTGGCGACCAGCGGTTGACCGGCTGGCTCATCCAGATGCACGTAGGTCTGCTCGCCCAGGCGTTCCACCAACACCACCTCGCGGGTGATGCCGTACTGGCTCTGCTGGCCAGCAGGGCTGCCATGGCCGATCTCCATATGTTCGGGTCGCACGCCCAGCGTCAGCATCTGGCCCGGCTGTACGGCGCCCTGCGCGGCCACCAGCACAGTCTCGTCGCTGCTGGTCAGGCGCACCAGGATGCCCTGGTCCTGCACGCCGACCACCTGCACCGGCAGGAAGTTCATGCGCGGTGAACCGATGAAGCCGGCCACGAAGCGGTTACGCGGATGGTGGTACAGCTCCATGGGTGTACCGACCTGGGCGATGCTGCCGAAGCGTTGCGTGTCGGCTCCGGCATGCAGCAGCACGATGCGATCTGCCAGGGTCATGGCCTCGACCTGATCGTGCGTGACATAGACCACGCTGGCCTGTTCGAACTGGCGGTGCAGACGGGCGATCTCGATGCGGGTCTGGCTGCGCAGTGTGGCATCCAGGTTGGACAGCGGTTCGTCGAACAGGAACACGCCCGGACGTCGCACGATGGCACGTCCGATCGCCACCCGCTGGCGCTGGCCACCCGACAATTCCTTGGGCTTGCGCTGCAGCAGTTCTTCCAGCTGCAGGATGCGTGCAGCCTCGCGCACCTTCTGCTCGATCTCGACCTTGGGCAGCTTGGCCAGGGTCAGCCCGAAGCTCATGTTCTCGAACACCGTCATGTGCGGGAACAGCGCATAGCTCTGGAACACCATGGCCACCGAGCGCTGTGCCGACGGCACATCGTTGACACGGCGCCCACCGATGAAGAGATCACCGGAGGAGAGGTCTTCCAGCCCCGCGATCACCCGCAGCAGGGTCGACTTGCCACAGCCGGAAGGGCCAAGGAAGACACAGAATTCATGCTCGCCAATGTCGAGGTCCACATTGCGGATCACCGGCGGCGCATCGCCGTAGGCTTTTTGTGCTGCACGCAAGCTGATGCTGGCCATCACGTCTTCCTTACAGAAATGGATTGCAGGTCAGGACGCCGCAAGGGCAGGGCGGACGTCAGGTCGAGCCTGAGGTTAAGCGCTTAATCAAACTATCCAAAAAAAAGATCGCCTGAGTTTCCTGTGTGCAATCGGGGTTGTCTCCACGTCGTTGTTCTGATCGTGTTGCCGCCTTGGTGGCGGCAAATAATTTCGGTCGATCATACCCATCTTGAATCGGCCCTGCAACAACAATCCTGTAACCGCAGGCCGACAGGAAATTGTCAGCTGCCGGGCTATCGGCTCGCGCCGTGGTGGTGGACTGCGTTGACAAGCCCGACATAAGCGGATTGAATGCGAGGGCTTCCAACTCCATGCAGCCATGACCACCTTATCCGAAGTCGCCCGTCTGGCCGGTGTCACCTCGGCCACCGTCTCCAACGTCCTGCGCCAGCGCGGCAAGGTCGGCGAGCAGACGCGCCAGCGTGTGCTGGACGCAGTCGCCCAGCTCGGCTATCGGCCGCACCTGACGGCGCGCGCACTGGCCGAGGGACGGGCGCCGACGCTGGCGCTGGTGGTCTCCAGCATCGCCAACCCCTTCTATCCCGAGTTCGCCCTGGCCGCCGAACGTGCCGCGCGTGATCGTGGCCGCTTCCTGATCGTCTGCAACACCAATGACGATCCCGATATTGGCCGCGCCTATCTCGACCAGATCGCCGGCACCTTGTCCGATGGCGTGCTGATCATGAATGCCAACCTGCCCATGGATGAGCTGCGCAAGACCGAACAGCGCGGTGCACCGGTCGTGCTGTGCATGTGGGAAAAGCCCGATGCGCCGCCGGAGCTGCCCTGCATCGCAGTGGACTTCCATGAGGCCGGCGCAATCGCTGCGCGTCATCTGCTGGGGCTGGGTCACCAGTGTTTCGCCGCGCTGGTGGGCAGCAAGAAGAGCGGCATCCATGCCGAACGCTATCGCGGATTTTCCAGCGCCTGCGCGCAGGCCGGTCACACGCACCCGCTGCAGCGCACCCGTTACATCAACGACACCGTCGAGGCCGGCTATCGCGCCACCATGGAATTGCTCAAGGAACATCCACAGGTGACCGCCATCTTTGCCAGCAATGACCTGCCGGCACTGGGCGCGATGAATGCCATCGCCGATCTCGGGCTGAACGTGCCGCGTGACATTTCCGTCACCGGCATCACCGATATCCAGTGGGCGCGGGTCTCGCGTCCGGCCTTGACCACGGTGGCAGTGCCGACCGAAGAGGCGGCCCGCATGTCCATCGATCTGCTGCTGGCGCTGATCGAGCGCCGTAGCCCTTCGCCGGTGATGCGGGTGACCGCCACGCCGCAACTGGTGGAGCGCGCCTCGACCGCAGCGCCACGCAAGCGCAAGGGCTGATCAGCGCACCTGCAGGCTCTCCAGATACGCACAGAACATGTCGGCCATGGCTTCGCCATAGGCGCGGACGGCCTTGGGCTGTTGCGCGCTGCGCGAGAGATGTTCGCCCACCGAGCAGAGCGTGGTCATCACCAGTTCGCCAGCGCGCTTGCGTCGCGGTGCCGGCACGCCCGGCAGGGCCTCGCGCATGAAGGTCGCGATGATCGCATCCCACTCCTGGATCAAGGCTTCGGACTCCACCGCATCGCGATAGAGCGGTGCTGCATCGGCCAGCGCCAGCCTGACCTGGGCTTCCTCGAATTCGCTGCGGATGAAGGCATGCACCAGTTCCCGCAGTCGCCTCGCGGGTGGTTTGTGCTGGTCCTGCAGCAACTGGCGCACCATCCCGGTGGTCTGCTGCCATTCGTCGGCCTGCAGACGGAACAGGATGGCCGCCTTGTTGGGAAAATACTGGTACACCGATCCCACGCTCACACCGGCCCGCTCGGCCACCCGCGCGGTCGTGAACCGTTGCGCCCCCTCGCGTAGCAAAACCTGAACAGCCGCTTCGAGAATGGCGGCGACCAGCTCGGTCGAGCGGGCCTGCTGCGGCGTCTTGCGCAGGGAAATCTGGGGGCGGCGGGGTTTGGGCATGGTGCAGGAAGTGGTCGTAGGGAATGCGAATGGAAAACCTGACGAAATGATCGCATACTGCTTATCAACAGGATGTGACGGATTCGTCGCATTCTAGCCTGGGTGGCCGCGACCTTCAATCGGAACGGTGCAGGCCCGGCAGGCATCCTCACCTCGTCTATCTCCAAGGACATACCATGACTATCAAACCGGCTGACAAGCCTGCTTCCCTGACGCCGCTGGCCAGCCCCGGCGCGGCGTCCTTCATCGTCTTTCTCAGGCTCGCCCCGCTGACGCTGGCGGTCTTCATCGCCTTTCTCACCATCGGCCTGCAGTTGCCGGTATTGCCCCTGCATCTGAAGGATGCCCTGGGCATGAATGCCACCATGGTCGGCGTGGTGGTTGGCGCACAGTTCGCGGCAGCCCTGCTGTCCCGTGCCTGGGCCGGCAACCAGGCCGACCTGCACGGGGCCAAGCGCGCGGTGGTCATGGGCTTCATCGCCGCTGCGGTTTCGGCGCTGATCTATCTTGCTTCCCTGGCTCTGCTGGATCGACCTGCGCTGTCGGTGCTGGTCCTGCTCGCCGGCCGCGTGGTGCTGGCCCTGGGCGAGAGCCTGGTGGTCACCGGCACCATGAGCTGGGGCATTGCGCTGGTCGGTCCGCAGCATGGCGGCAAGGTCATGGCCTGGCTGGGTATCGCCATCTATGCCGCCATGGCCTGCGGAGCGCCGCTGGGGGTGGCGGTCAGCCATGTATATGGATTTGCCGGCATCTGCCTGGTGAGCCTGGCCATCGCCCTGCTGGCACTGGCGCTCATCGCCGGCCTGCGCCCGGTGGCACCCGGCGCCAGTCGTCGCACGCCCTTCTACAAGGTGTTGGGCGCGGTATGGCAACCTGGGCTGGGGCTGGCCCTGTCCAGTGTCGGATTCGGTGTCATCACTGCGTTCATCGCGCTGCTGTTCGCCGCACGTGGCTGGGGCGACTCATCGCTGGCCTTTACCAGCTTCGGCGTGGCCTTCATCATCGCCCGCCTGCTGTTTTCGCATCTGCCTGATCGCATCGGTGGCGCCAGGGTGGCACTGGTCTGCGTGCTGATCGAAGCCCTGGGTCAGTTGCTGATCTGGCAGGCCGATGCCAGCGCGCTGGCCTATGCCGGTGCAGCCCTGACCGGCTTCGGCTATTCGCTGGCCTTCCCCGGCTTCGGCGTGGAGGCGATGCGCCGCGCGCCACCCCAGACCCGTGGCCTAGCCATGGGCGCCTACGTGGCCTTCCTTGATCTGTCGCTGGGCGTCACCAGCCCCCTGGCCGGCGCATTGGCCAGCCAGGTGGGTGTGCAGGGTGTGTACCTGGCGGGAGCGGTCCTGGTGGGATTGTCGATGGTGGTGGCGCTGCATCTGATGCGCTCACCCGGCGAGGGGACATGAGCACCGTTGCGTAGCGCGTCAGTCCCTAGGGCGCTGACATGAAAACGCCGCTGTCTGTGCAGCGGCGTCATTGGTTTGCAGCGGGTCCTGCAGACTTCAGGCGTTGCGTGGATTGCGGCCGTGCTTGCGTTGGTACATGGCCTGGTCGGCCGCATGCAGCAGTGCGCTGAAGTCGCACATTTCGGAGGGCGTTACCGTGGCTGCGCCCAGGCTGATCTCGATATCGGTATGCGGCCACTTCACCCGTGCCACCGCCTGCTTGATGCGATCGGCAACCTGCTGTGCGCCGGTCTCGTCGGTATCGGGCAGGATCAGCGAAAACTCGTCGCCACCGTAGCGGGCCAGGAAATCGCTGGCACGCAGCGGTGAACGCAGCACCCTTGCCAGTTGCTGCAGCATGGCATCGCCGGCCGGGTGACCGTAGGTGTCGTTGTACTGCTTGAAATAATCCACATCCACCATCAGCATCGACAGCGGTCGCGCATTGCGCAGGTGGCGGGTCCATTCTTCGCGCAGGCGCGAATCGAAGCTGCGACGATTGCCGATGCCGGTCAAGGAGTCGGTCATGGTCTGCTGCTCCAGCTTCTGCATGGCGCGATGGCTGTCGAGCAGGGCTTCGAGCTGGCGGCCCAGCTTCAGGAAGGCATCACGTTGCGTAGCGGACAGGGCGCGTGGTTCGCGGTCCATCACGCACAGCGTGCCCATGATGTCGCCATTGCCCGACACCAGCGGCACGGCGGCGTAGAACCGCACCGGTGGGGTGCCATTGGCCAGGGCGCTGACAGCAAAACGTTCGACAGTACGCAGATCGGTGATTTCGGTCACCACGCCCGGCGTGCGGGCCGCCATGTCGCACAAGGAAAAGTCCACTGCATTGCGCAGCACGCCTGTCTGGCCGGGGAAGTGCCACCACTGGTTGCGGCTGTCGCCACGGCCGTTGATCACCGACAGATAGGGTTGCTGCAGGCCGATGTCGGGATGCAGCTGGCTGAACATGCCCATGGGAGTACCGCACACGCTGGAGGCCAGCGAGATGAAGTCGGAGAGTGCCGGTTCCAGCCAGGCGTCGGCGTCGCTGTCGGTGTGCGCCAGTTCGACGCGGGTGTCGGTCAGTCCGCGCTGGCGGCCTTGGGTACGCTGGAAGAGGGAGCGTTCGGGAGTGTACTGGGCGTGCAAATCTCGAATGTTCATGGCGCGTTGCTCGTGAGGGTTGGGTTTCGTTTTATTTGATTCACCGTCGGTGCTTCGTGTGAGGCAGTGGGGAGGACGGTGCAGGATGTTCTGGTGGTCTGGTGCGCGGACGGAAATATTTTTCTTCTTCATCAACCGTACATCACCGCACATCATGTTGCCCTGCGACATCAAGGTAGCAGATCACGTCCCGAAGTAAACCGCTTTGGAACATCCGCTTACAATTTATACCTCGTTGTAGCGGAAACGATGCCATTCCGATCACATAAGAACAGCTTCGCTGATCATGCCGACAATTGACGTTTTGCCAGTGTCTTCACGGCGATGCGTAACAATAAATTGCGCCCTCGGAAATGCCCATCGGACAGCGCCACTTTCGCGTGTCAGCGGATTCTTATATTGCTCTGCAATAGAGCGAAAAGAGGCGACATTCAGGCGTCGCCATGAGGCGACAAAATCATGTCGCCACAAGGTGACGATTAATGCTTGCAAAGCTGCGCGCTCGTAAATAAACTCTGCCGTTCCTTGTAGTGCCTGTTCACATCCGCAATCGGATATCAGGTGTGAACAGGCCCTAGATCCGATCAACGTTTTTGAAAGCAGAGATGTCGACCCAGCCCAAAGCAGGCGCAGTCCTGTTCGCCAAAGATGTAGCCCGCCTCGCCGCGTTCTATGCGCAGGTGCTGGCGGTGGTTCCCAAGCATGCCCATGCAGAAAAGGTAGTGATCGAGGCCGAGGATTTCCTGTTGGTGATCCATGCCATTCCGCCCGCCGCAGCAGCCACGTTGGAAATCAGCGCGCCACCGGTGTTGCGTGAGAACGTGCCGGTCAAGCTGTTCCTGCCGGTGCGCTCGCTGGCCCAGGCCAGGTTGAGCACGCAACAGCTCGGCGGTGGCATGAAGCCCGCCGACGCCGAATGGAGCGGGCCGGACTTCCGTGCCTGCGATGGCTTCGATCCGGAAGGCAATGTGGTGCAGTTCCGCGAAGTCGCACGCGAGCCGGCGCTGGCCTCCTGAGGACATTGCTGCTGACCTTGCAGAAGAACAATACCGGTCAGCGCACCCCCATCGACAGCACCAAAAAAGAAGCCGTCCGGCAAATACCGGACGGCTTTTTCGTTCCTGCGTTCCAGCACCCACGCAGATCAAGGGAACGCTTCCCCTCGCGTGCTGTGGGCGCTGCCGCGCTTACTGCACGGCAAGCTTGAAGTAGGTCTCGCGCTGCATGTCCACCACGTCCACCGTGATCTGCACCTGGGTCTGTGCCGGCCAGCTCTGGTCCTTCTGGATGGCCGCGCCCAGCAGGTCGGCGACCTGCTTCTTTTCTTCCAGCGTGCGGCCGGTCAGGATGGACAGGCGCAGTGCCACGAAGGCTCGCTTGGCATCGGCGGCGGTGCCGACGAGGTAGTCATCCAGACGCACGGCGCGCGCCTTGATGGCGTTTTCGTCAAAGTGCCCGCTGGCCACCAGTGCCTGGTTGAGCTTGAGCAGGGTGGGCTGTACGTCGAGGGTGAGATTGCCGGTGTATTCCACTACGAGATGGGGCATGGTGGTTCCAATCCTTGTTAGGTAGATGAGGGGTGTGCGGGCTAAGGCTGCCTGCGACTGTAAGCCAAAATCGCCGACGATGATATTGGTGTAAACGATTAGCTGGCCAGGTAAGCGGAAAGCTTGCCCAGGTCCACATTGCCGCCGCTGATGATCACGCCCACCCGCTTGCCCTGCAACTGGTCCTTTAACTTGCGGGCGGCAGCAAAGCCCAGGCAGCCGGTCGGCTCCACTACCATCTTCATGCGTTCGGCGAAGAAGCGCAGGCCGGCAATCAGTTCTGCGTCGCTGACGGTGTGGATGTCGTCCACCAGCTGGCGGATCACCTCGAAGGTGTACTTGCCCAGGTGCTGGGTCTGCGCACCATCGGCGATGGTCTTCGGGGTATCGATGTGGACCACATGACCGGCGCGCAGCGATTGCTGGCCATCATTGCCGGCCTCCGGTTCCACGCCGTAGATCTTGCAGTCCGGCGCCAGCGCGCGGGCCGCCAGTGCCGCACCCGACAGCAGGCCGCCGCCACCGACACAGACGAACAGCGCATCAAGCGGTCCGGTCTCCTGCAGCAATTCCAGCGTGGCCGTGCCCTGGCCGGCCATCACGTGCGGATGATCGTAGGGCGGGATCAGCGTCATCTTGCGCTCGGCCGCCAGGCGCGCACCGATGGCTTCGCGGTCTTCGGTGTAGCGGTCATAGGTGACCACTTCGGCGCCATAGCCACGGGTGGCGGCGACCTTGGCCGCCGGCGCATCCTGCGGCATCACGATCACTGCGGGGATGCCCAGCAACTGCGCGGCCAGCGCCGTCCCCTGTGCGTGATTGCCGGAAGAGAAGGTGATCACCCCGTGGCGACGCTGGTCTGCATCAAATTGTGACAGCGCATTCATCGCCCCACGGAACTTGAAGGCGCCCATGCGCTGGAAGTTTTCGCACTTGAAGAACAGTTGCGCGCCAAGCTCGGCGTCCGCAGTGCGCGAACGCAGCACCGGCGTCCTGTGCGCCCAGGGCTTGATGCGTTCGGCGGCCAGCAGGACATCGGCGAAGCTGGGCAATTCGGTGGCGCTGGAAACGGGGATCATGATTTTCCTTTGGAGGCAGGGTGGAGTCGATGAGAGTCGAAGGGAGTAGACAGGAGTCAGAGGGATTCGAGAGCGCAATCAGAAGGATGAGCCGACGTCGGTGCGGGGCGGGTCAGTCCTTCTCGTCGTTGTAGACCGTCGCACGTGAGACGCCCAGGTGCGCTGCCACGATCTCGGCCGCCCGGCGCACATCCATGCAGCCGCTCTGGCGCAGCTCGCGCATCAACTGGCGGCGGTCCTCGGCCTTGAGGCTGCGCGGCGTGGTCGACAGGCGCGTCGCAAAATCGTCGATACGACTGCGCAGGGCGTCCGCGCCGGCCGGCTCCAGCGTCTCGGCCACGCGCACCGCGCCATCGATGCCGCCGAACTGGCGCAGCATGCCCTGCAAGGCGCCGAACAGCGTCAGGTCGATGTTCATGCACAGCGCCGCCACGTACTTGCCATCGGCGTCCTTGATGCCGATCGACGTGCTCTTGGCCTGGCGCCCGTCGGGCAGGGTGTTGGCGTAGTTGGTCAGCACTTGCGGATAGCTTTCGTCGGCGATGCGTGCCAGGCCCAGTTCGGTGGTGGCGTCGCCCACTTCGCGCCCGGACAGGTTGTTGTGCAAGGCCACGATGGAATGGTCCGCATCGCGCAGGTCGTGCAGCACCACTTCGCAGAAGGGGGCGAAGGTCTCGCCCAGCCCAAGGGCCACCTGCTGCAATTGCGACAGCAGCAGGGCATGGTCGGGACGGTCGGGTTTCTTTTTGCGGGAGCGTGAAGTCATGCAATACATATTATCTAAAATTAGACTTTACGTATACTCCGCCGCAGCTTGCCTTGCGCAGCCCGGGCCGGCGCTTGCTATCATGAGCATCCGTTCATACGAGGTTGGCGATGCTGACGACCTCCCGTTCCGAGAGTCCGGCCCATGCGAGACCTGCCCCCCACCGCCACCTTGCGCGCCTTCGAAGTCGCGACCCGGCACGCCACCTTCACCGCCGCCTCCGAGGAATTGCACGTCACCCAGAGCGCGGTCAGCCACCAGCTGCGGCATCTGGAAAAACTCTGGGGTGTGCAGTTGTTCCAGCGTGGCAAGTCGCTCACGCTGACTCCAGCCGGCGCGGCGCTGGCGCCGGTGGTGCGGGAGTTCTTCATGAAGCTGGAATCCACCCTGGGCGAACTGCGTGAGCAGAATGGACGCGTCAGGCTCAAGGTCAGCACCACCTATTCCTTCGCGCTCAAGTGGCTGTTGCCGCGACTTCCCGATCTGGCGCAGGACCATCCCGACATCCTGGTCACGCTGGAGACCACCGACGCCGCCATCCGCTTCATGCCCGGCGAGCCGGACGTGGCCATCCGCTTTGGTACCGGACCCTACCCGGGCCTGTTCTCGGAGTTCCTGTTCCGCGAACAGATCTTCCCGGTGGTCAGCCCGGGCTTGCTGCAGCGCCTGGGCAAGCCGCACAAGCCGGCCGACCTGCTGCGCTATCCCCTGCTCACCCGTGCCGGCGCCGACATGGTGCCCAAGTGGGACCTGTGGTTCCAGCAAGCCGGCGTGACGGCACCGGCCTTGCGCGAGAACGTACGGCTGGCCGATACCAACATGACCATCGAAGCAGCCCTGCTGGGCCAGGGCGTGGCCCTGGCCCGCAGCGGCCATGTGGAGCAGGAGCTGGCCAGCGGTAGCCTGGTCAGGCTGTTCACGCTGGCCCTGCCTTCGCCCCTGGCCTACTACTTCGTCTGCCCCCAGGGCGTGGAGGTGCAGCCGCATGTGGCCAGCTTCCGCGCGTGGATGATGGCGCAATCCCTGCAGGCGGCACAAGGCTATTGACCTTGATGACCGCGTGGCATGAGCAATTGCTCATGTGGGGATGAGGAGACTTCGCTTGGGTCCGCGCCCGGTCGTGCTTACCATGGTGCATGTCCCTGCCCATCGTATTGCTCATCCTCTTCGCCGCCTTCCTGCATGCCGCCTGGAACGCCTTGCTGCGTGCCGGCGGCGACCGCCTCTGGTCGATGACCGTAATGTGCATGGCAGTGGCGCTGGCCAGCCTCGCTGCCATGCCCTTCCTGGCTTCGCCGCTAGCGGCCAGCTGGCCCTATGCAGCCGGCTCGGCGCTGCTGCATGTCGGTTACAACCTGTTCCTGGTGCGCAGCTACCGGGCCGGTGAGCTGGGCCAGACCTATCCGATCGCACGCGGATGTTCGCCGGTGCTGGTGACCCTGGGTGCCGCCGTCTTTGCAGGTGAACAGATGAGCGCGGTGGTTCTGCTGGGTATCGTACTGGTGTCGGGTGGCATCGTAGCCCTGGCGTTTCGCCGAGGCGGGCTGGCGCTGCCGGGCCTGCCTTATGCGCTGGCGACCGGTTGTTTCATTGCGGCCTACAGCGTGGTCGATGGCATCGGCGTGCGTCTTTCGGGGGCGCCGCTGGCCTATACCGCGTGGATGTCAGCGGGCTGGGGACTGCTCATGCCGCTGGTCTACCTCGCGCTGCGCCGCCCACGCGGCCTGCGTGTGATCTTCATGTTGCAGCCGGGATTCGCTCGCGCCTTTGCCGGGGGACTGGTCTCGCTGCTGGCCTATGGCATCGTCATCTACGCCATGGACCTGGCACCGATGGGCGCGGTCTCGGCACTGCGCGAGACCAGCGTGCTGTTCGCGGCGCTGATCGGCTACCTGTTCCTGGGTGAATCCCTAGGCCTGGCGCGCCTGCTGGCGTGCGCCGCCATCGCTGCCGGCACGGTCCTGATCGGCTGAAGCGGACATGGGCTCCAGGCGCCGCCAGACAGGTTTCACGTTTTACTTTTTCGGAGAACGACCATGTCCGTCCCTTCCTCATCCCCTCTGATCCTCATCACCGGCGGCAGCCGTGGCATGGGCGCCGCCACGGCCCGGCTGGCCGCTGCACGCGGCTACGATGTCGCGCTGAGCTATCTCGCCAACGAGCAGGCGGCGCAATCCGTCGCAGACGACGTGCGCAGGCTGGGCCAGCGCGCCCTGGCGGTGCAGGCCGACAGCGCCGATCCGGAGCAGGTGGCCAGGCTCTTCGCCGCCATCGATGACAGCTTCGGACGCATCGATGTGCTGGTCAACAATGCCGCGATGCTGGAGCGCCAGTCACGGCTGGAAGACCTGGGCTACGCACGCATGCAGCGTGTCTTCGCGGTCAACGCCATCGGTCCCATGCTGTGCGCCCAGCAGGCGCTGCGGCGCATGGCCTATCGCTACCAGGGACGCGGCGGCGCGGTGGTCAATATTTCCTCGGCCTCGGCCCGGCTCGGCAGCCCCAATGAATATGTCGACTACGCTGCCTCCAAGGGCGCGCTGGAGACCTTCACCACCGGCTTCGCCAAGGAAGTGGCTCGCGAAGGCATCCGCGTGAACTGTGTCCGGCCGGGACACATCTATACCGAGATGCATGCCAGCGGCGGCGAGCCGGATCGGGTCAACCGGGTCAGGGAAAGTATCCCGATGGGCCGGGGCGGCCAGCCCGAAGAGGTGGCGCGCGCCGTCCTGTGGCTGGCCAGCGAAGAAGCATCGTTCATCACCGGCACCTTTCTTGATGTCACCGGCGGCAAGTGAGCCGCCGGCCACTGCCTCAGGCATAGACCGCGCCGAACCGGTTGGCCAGTAGATCCGGCAGGGCGATCTGCTCCTGCCGGATGAAGCCCCGGGCCGGCAGCCTGCCTTCGCGGAACAGGTCCAGCGCCGCACAGACACCGGCTGCGGTGCTGGCCTGGATGGCGCTCTGCCAGCGGCCATCGGACTGCCGCGCAAAGATCTTGCGGGTGAAGACCTCTTGCATCAGCTTGCCATCGCGCAGCCCGCTCACGGTGACGAACACCAGTACCACGTCCTGCATGGTGGCCGGCACGCTCTTGCGCAGGATGTCCTTGAGCAGGGCCTGGTCATGGCGCAGGCCAAGATCGCCCAGCAGGAATTTCATGCGCTGCTGGTGACCGGGATAGCGCACCGACTTGTAGTCCAGATTGCGCACCTTGCCGGCCAGCGTCTCGCACAGGCTGCCCAGGCCACCGGAGGTATTGAAGGCTTCGTACTCGACACCGTCCAGTGAAAAATGTTCGAGGTCGGCCAGGGCGTCGACGCTGACCCGCTCGCCATCGCGCAGCGCCGCGCAGGGATGGCAGTATTCGTTGATGAGACCGTCCACGCTCCAGGTCAGGTTGTACTTCAATTCATTGGTGGGGAACTGCGGCAGGGCGCCCACCCGCATCTTGATGTCGTGTACCTCGTCGAAACCGGCCGCCAGGTGATGCGCGGCGATGCCGATGAAGCCCGGCGCCAGTCCGCATTGCGGCATGAAGACGGTGGGGGCATCCGTCGCCAGCGCTGCAATCGCTGCGGTCGCCTGCACATCTTCGGTCAGGTCGAAATAGTGGGTGCCGGTCTGGCGCGCCACCGTCGCCACCGGCACCGCCATGTGATAGGGCAGGGCATTGACGACCACATCGGCCTGACGCAGCAGTGCCGCCAGTGCCTGTGGGTCGGTGGAATCGACCACCGTCTTTTCGATATTCAGGCCTGAGACTGCCTGCAAGGCGTGGGCGTCGCGGTCGGCGATGGTGACGCTGTAGTCGTGGGTGTGGTGACCAGTGCGGCCATCACCGGCAGTGGCCAGCAGGCGGGCGATGGTCTGGCCGATGTGGCCGGAGCCGAGGAGGACGGTACGCATGATGACTCTCCAGAATGAAGGTGAACGGATGATTCATTCTAGGTAGCCGTCACGACAGAATACATTGGCAGATCGTCAGAAAGCAGCAATATTGCAGACGATATGTAGCGTCAATTAGTCACTATGTAGCGTCAGCGGGTCTTGGCCACATCGCCCCGGTCGATCTTGCGCGCCAGCACCACCGAGGTCGTGGTCTTGATGACGCCTTCCATCTCGCCGATCTGGTCAAGGATCTTGTCCAGTTGTTCGGGAGTGCCCACGCGCAGCCAGGCGACGTAATCGAACTCGCCGCTGACGGCACACAATTGCTGGACTTCGGCGATGCGCCCGAAGCGGCGGACCACATCGCGCCCGGCGCGCGGCTGCACCGTGACGCCCACATAGGCTTGCAGACTGGGATCGACCACGTCGTTTCCGAGCTTGAGGGTATAGCCGCCGATCACGCCTGCCTGCTCCAGCCGGGCGATGCGTGCAATCACGGTGGTGCGCGCCACGCCCAGACGGCGGGCAATCTCGGCCACCGGTTCCCGGGCATTCAGTTGCAGGATGGAGAGCAGTTGTCGGTCGATGTCGTCGAGGTGGTCCAGCCTGATCATTTCCGGTTCTCCTGTCCTGTTGATGGATACGACACAATGACGAAATGGCGCTACAGAGCGTCAGTGTAGTCCAGGATCAGATAGGAGAGGAGCCGGCCCACATACCTGCCATGGTCGCTGTCATGGAGCCGACATGCCCAGGTGGTAATCTACGCAGCCTGCCACCCACTGCAACCGGGCCGCCGTGGCCCTACTGCCGGGAATGACATCGATGCGACCATTCTCTTGCCTGCTCCTGATCTGCCCTCTCTTGCTGCTGTGCAGCCCGTCCGCCACCGCAGCCGCCGATCCCCACAAGCTGTGGGAAATCACCAGCCAGCAATGTGTGCCATCCATGCAGGAGCGGGGGCAGCCGCAGCCCTGCGCCATGGTGGACCTGCAACGCGGCTTCGTGATCCTGAAGGATCTGGTGGGTCCGGCCCAGTACCTGCTGATGCCGACCCGGCGCCTGACCGGTATCGAAAGTCCGGAACTGTTAAGGGAGGATGCGCCCCGCTACTGGGCCTACGCCTGGGAACAGCGCTGGCGCGTGGCGCAGACGCTGGGGCGCCCGCTGGAAGATGAGCAGTTGGGTGTGGAAATCAACTCCGCCGCCGCACGTTCGCAATTGCACCTGCATCTGCACATGGACTGCATGCGGCGCGACGTTGCCGCCAGCCTGGCCGGGCATCGCGACGATCCGTTGAAGCAGTGGCTACCCTGGCATTTCGAGGGCCATCGTTATTGGGTCATGCGCCTGCCTGCCGATGCGCTGCAGCAGGATGATCCCTTCCGGCTGGCCGCCGCCCGCAGCACCTATGCAGCCGCCAACATGGCCTCGCAGTCCTTGCTGCTGACCGGGGTGCGCCTGGCCGACGGCAGTGCCGGCTTCTTCCTGGTCAACATGCCGGTCAACTTCGCCCTGCAGGAGCCGGGCAGCGCCGAAGTCCTGATGGACCACGACTGCCGCTGGTAGCGGAGCAGATCACTCCCCCAGCCCTCAGTTCCTCAGTTCCTCAGTCGGACAGCTCCTGTACCAGCGTATCGAACACCAGGCGCAGCCGTGGCGGCACCGGGCCGCGCTGCGGGCGGTACAGATAGGTATCCCAGGGTTCCGGTTCATGTTCCCCCAGCACCGGCACCAGGCGTCCGGCGGCGATGTCGTCATCGCACAGGAAGCCCGCAATCTGACCGATGGCCATGCCATCCCTGACCAGCAGGTATTCCGCTTCCGAGTCATCGCAGACGAAGCGCGCATGGTCGGCGTTCATCTGGCGATCCCCGGCAAACATCCATGGCCACAGCCGGCCGGTGTCGCGGTCGAGAATGCCGGTACAGGGCAGGGCGGGCAGGTCTTCCAGCCTGGCGGGGGTACCGTGGCGGCGCAGGAAGCGCGGGGTGGCTACGACATGAAAGCGGGTCTTGCCCAGCCGGCGCACCACGAAGCGGTTGTCGCGCAACGCCCCCACGCGGATGCCGATGTCGATCTTTTCGCCGACCACGTCGGCACGCTGGTCGGTCAGGCGCAGGTCGAAGCGCAGGCCGGGATGGGCGTTGGCCAGCCTTTCCACGATGGGCAACAGGCGACTGCGCCCCAGTGCCGAGGGCGCGGCCAGTCGCACCACGCCGCTCATGTCGTCCGGCGGGCTGGCCGGATCCGGGGCGAACAGGCCATCAAGCTGCTGCAGGCTGGTGCGGGCGCGTTCGGCCAGTTGTTCGCCGAAGCTGGTGATGCGCACCTGGCGGGTGTTGCGGTGGAACAGCATCTCGCCCTGCAGCCGCTCCAGCTCCTGGATCGCGCGGGTGACCGCCTGCGGCGAAATGCCGAGATGGATGGCGGCATCCTTGAAGCTGCCGGCGTCGGCGGCTGCACAGAAGATACGCAGCATCTCCAGTCGGTTGAGCATGATGATTCCTTGAATTGGAATTCTGTAATCTTATCATTTCCATTGTTTGGCATAGTCGCCGTGACCATAATCCGTCCATCGATATGCAGTAACCGCAGCAACCACAGCATCCGCAGCACCGACAGCATCAGCAACACACATAGGCAGACATTCACACTATCCATGGAAAGGGATTCATCATGAGCAACAACATCAAGAACAAGGTCATCGTCATCACCGGCGCCAGCAGTGGACTGGGCGAAACCACGGCGCGCCATCTGGCCTCCCTGGGCGCACGGCTGGTACTGGGTGCGCGTCGCACCGAGCGCCTGCAGAAATTGGTGGCCGACATCACCGCCGCCGGTGGCGAGGCCATTGCGGTGACCACCGACGTCGCCCGCCGCGCCGATGTGGAAGCGCTGGTGGCGCAGGGCGTGCAGCACTTCGGCCGCATCGATGTGCTGGTCAACAATGCCGGCATCATGCCGCTGGCACCGATGGCCAAGCTCAAGGTCGAGGAATGGGACCGCATGATCGACGTCAACATCAAGGGCGTGCTCTACGGCGTGGCCGCTGCACTGCCACGTTTCTCCGCCCAGGGCTCGGGTCACATCATCAATGTGGCCTCGGTGGCCGGGATCAAGGTCTTCGCCGGTATGGGAACCGTGTATAGCGCCACCAAATTTGCCGTGCGTGCACTTTCCGAGGGCCTGCGTACCGAAGCACCGGAGGGCGTGCGCACCACCATCATTTCCCCGGGGGCGGTGGATTCCGAACTGAAGACGCATAGCAGCGACCAGGAAACCTCGGCCGCCGTGCAGGCCTGGTACGAAGCCAACCAGATTCCCGCCGATTCGGTGGCCCGTGCCATCGCCTATGCCATCGAGCAGCCGGAGAATGTGGACATCAGTGAAGTGGTGCTGCGTCCGGTGGCCCAGGAATTCTAAGTTTTCCACAGGCCTCAGGCGATCCGCTGCCATAGAAGGCGTCGGGACGGCAGACATGCCGCCCGGCGCCTTTTGTCGTCCTGACATTGTCGCCACGGCAAGGAAATGCGCACGGCATGTTGCTTGCTTCAAACGCTGCCGGACATCCGTGCAGACAAGCACGGTGCTTTTCTATATGATTGCCGGCCGAAAAAACAAGGAGTGATCGATGGCGATGGCGAACGCGTGCGGTGTGGATTTCGGCACCTCCAATTCCACCGTCGGCTGGCTGCGCCCGGATGCGGGGGATTCCCTGCTGCTGCCGCTGGAAGAAGGCCGTGCGACGCTGCCATCGGTCGTGTTCTTCAACGCCGACGAGAACAGCTTCAGCTATGGTCGCGCCGGACTGGGGGAATACCTGGCCGGCTATGAAGGCCGCCTGATGCGCTCGCTCAAGAGCCTGCTGGGCTCCGGTGCCATCGATGGCCAGACCGAGGTCGGCGGTCGGGCGCTGCCGTATCGTGGCCTGCTGTCGCAGTTCATCGGTGAATTGAAGCAGCGCGCCCAGCGTGCCGCCGGCACCTCGTTCTCCAGCGTGGTGCTGGGGCGTCCGGTGCATTTCGTGGACGACGATGCGGCTGCCGACCAGCTGGCGCAGGATACGCTGGAAGAGATCGCGCGTGACGTCGGTTTCAAGGACATCGCCTTCCAGTTCGAACCGATCGCCGCCGCCTTCGACTACGAGTCGCGCATCGACCGGGAAGAGCTGGTCCTGATCGTCGACATCGGCGGGGGTACCTCCGACTTTTCGCTGGTGCGCCTGTCGCCGCAGCGGGCGCAGCGCAGCGAGCGCCGTGACGACATCCTGGCCAATGGCGGCGTGCACATCGGCGGCACCGACTTCGACAAGTATTTCAGCCTGGCCTGCGTCATGCCGCTGCTCGGCCTGGGCGGCCGCCTGCAGGGCAATGCCGAGATCCCCTCCAGCTATTACTTCAACCTGGCCACCTGGCACACCATCAACCAGCTCTACACCCGCAAGGCCTGGCAGCAATTGCAGGACGTGGGGCGCGAGGTGGCCGACCGCGAGCGCTTCTCCCGCCTGCTTGATGTGGTGGAGCAGCGCTGCGGCCACTGGCTGGCCCTGCAGGTGGAAGCCGGCAAGATCGCGCTGTCCTCGGCGGAGCAGACCGTGCTGGACCTGGAGCGCCTGCGCAATCCAGAGCAGCTGCAATTGCAGCGCAGCGATTTCGATGCCGCCGTCGACCACCTGGTGCAGACGGTGGAGCAGACCGTGCTGGCGCTCTTGAAGCAGGCCGGCCTGCGCGCCGACGATATCGACAGCGTGTTCTTCACCGGTGGCTCCAGCGGCGTGCGCCTGCTGCGCGAACGCATCGCGGCCCTGGCGCCCAAGGCACGCCATGTGGAAGGTGACCTGTTCGGCAGCATCGGCAGTGGCCTGGCCATCGACGCGGCGCGCAAGTTTGGTTGAACTGCGGCCTTTCGTGTCGCGATAGCTGCTATACAATGCGGCGATCCTGATAGCACCGCAGCGGGCCCGGCCCGCGCCACCATGAGACCTTCTTCCGAATCCTTCGTGCGCCGGGTGCGCAGCAAACTGGACGAGTTGTCGAGCACCGAGCGCCTGCTGGCGGACTTCCTGCTGGAATTCCCGGGTGAACTGGCCAGCTACGCCGGCAACGAGCTGGCGCAGCTGGCCGGCGTGTCGCCCTCCACGGTGAGCCGGTTCATCCGCCGTATCGGCTATGACAGCTACGAAGAGGCCCGCCGTCACGTGCGCGAGGAGCAGGAAGTCGGCTCGCCCCTGTTCCACGGCAGCAGTGCCGGTGCGGCACGCCAGGTGCGCTCGGTGACGGCGCACTTCCAGCAGTCGCAGGCCAATCTGGCAGCCACCTTCGAGCGCCTGTCCGATGCCACCATGGCCGAGATCGCCCGCGCCATCGTCGGCGCCCCGCAGGTGCTGATCTTCGGCAGCCGCAGCAGCCAGGCCTTTGCGCTGTACCTGCGCTGGCAGATCATCCAGGTGCTGCCGCGGGTGATGGTCATCCCCGGTCCCGGCGAGACCCTGGCCGAATACACCGCCGGCCTGTCCGAGCGCGATTGCGTCATCGTCTTCGGTACCCGTCGCCAGACCAGCCAGATGGACCGCCTGCTGCAGGCGGCCGTGCGCGCCGCTGCCCCTATCCTCTACATCAGCGACCATGCCTCGCCGGATTGCACCCAGGCCCGCTGGTCGCTGCAGGCCCAGTGTCGCGGTCCCGGCCCGCTGGACAACCATGTCGGCGTGATGGCCTTGTGCGACCTGCTGGCCACCCTGGTCATCGATGCCAGCGGCGCCGCCGGGCGCAAGCGGCTGGCGGCGGTGGAGCAGGAGCATGAGGAGCTGGGGGATTTCGAGTAATCCCCGGCTTGCCGGTTTGAAATATTGATTTCAGAGAATCTACCGGCTTGACTCCCTGTTTTCATGCAGGTGGCGCACTGGTACGGTGCGCGGTGACTGTCGAGGTATCTGTCGCTGCCCCGGCGGGGCGCACCCGATGGCACACCTGAAAGGGCGCCCCTAACGGGCGACCTGGCTTCCTATCTCTTCCGACATCCCCACTCCTGGCGGCTTTGCCGGCTACGCCGATGTTCCTGAAAGCTGGATTTCATACATTAAGCATTGCTGGCATGCAGATTGCTAATAGCCTGGCGTGAGTGAAATTTAAATTTCATAAAATACTATTTATTGAAATCAAACTTCCATTTGCGGGCATGCTGGACTACAGTATCCGAACGGTGACATGCAGTAGCCGTGGTTCCACAGCCTTGATTCGACCGCAGACCGAGCAGCATTCATTTGCCATCCCTACGCACGAGGAGCAGACCATGGCTGGACCCACACTTTCGTCGCCGGACATCCCGAATTCGCCGCGCGTAGCCGAGCTGGACGGCGCGCTGGACAAGATCGGCGTGACCCGTTCGCACCACACCATCATCTTCCTGATCCTGATTGGTTGCCTGTTCGACAGTTTCGAACAGAACGCCATCGGCCTGGTCGGTCCCCTGCTCAAGCAGCAGTGGGGGCTGTCCGCCACCGATATCGGCCTGCTCAATACCGTTACCTTCGCCAGCGCGGCCATCGGTCGCATCGTCTCCGGGCTGGTGGCGGACCGCTATGGCCGTCGTGTCATGCTGAGCCTGGATCTGCTGCTGTTCACGCTGGGTGCGGGCATCTGTGCGCTGGCACCGGACCTCACCGTCATGGCCATCGGTCGCGCCATCGTCGGCTTTGGCCTGGGCGGGGAGATCGCCATTGCGGTCACCATGCTGGCCGAGTTCTGCTCCAGCAAGTTCCGTGGTACGGCGGTGGGCCTGGTCAACGTCGGTGCCGGCGGCATGGGCAACTTCCTGGCGCCGGCCTTCGGCTTGCTGGTCTTCACCCTGTTCCCGGGCGAGAACAGCTGGCGCTGGCTGTTCTTCTGCCTGATGCTGCCGGCCCTGCTGGGTGCCTTCTACCGTCGCTACATCCCGGAGACCCCGCGTTTCCTGCTGTCGCGCCACAAGATCGCCGAGGCCAATCAGGTGCTGGCGCGCCTGGCCAGTGGCAAGCTGTCCGGCCCGGCGCCGCAGGGCCAGGCCTGGATCAGCGATGATGGCAAGCGCGAGCAGGCGGCACCGGTGAAGGTACGCTCGATGGAAATCTTCCAGGGGGCGCTGGCCCGCCGCACGCTGCCACTGTGCATTGCCATCTGGATGACCTATGGCGCGCAGATCTCGGTGTTGACGCTCATGCCGACCATCCTGGTGAGCCTGGGTTACACCATGTCCAAGAGCCTGTTGTTTACCATGGTGATGCAGAGCGGCAGCCTGCTGGGTGCAATTGCTGCCTCGGCCTTCGGCTTCCACCTGCCGCGCAAGCGCGTGCTGACGGCAGGTGCCATCGGCGCCTGCCTGGCGGCGCTGACCATCGGTTTCCTGGCCAAGAACATCGTACTGATCCTGGCGGCCGGTGCGGTATTCCAGTTCTTCGTGCTGTTGCTCAACACCACCATCTGGATCTTTGCGCCGGAACTCTATCCCACCCGGGTGCGCGCCTTCGGCACCGCCTTCATCCTGGCCACCGGCACCGCTGCCGGCGCCTTCATGCCGCTGGTGGCCGGACGCCTGTTCGACGCCTTTGGCCTGGCCGGCGTGTTCGGCATGATCGCGGCCATGTATGGCATCTTCACGCTGGCCGTGCGCACTGTTCCCGAAACCTATGGCAAGTCGCCCGATGCGCCGCTGCAGGACGACGCCCCCGAAGCGCCGGTGCAGGCGGTGGCGGCGCGTAGCTGATGCATTTTCCGTCGAGACTGGCATGCCGCATATCCTGCTGATCAACCCCAACGCTTCCCGTGCCACCACCGACATGATGGTGGCCATCGCCCGCGCCGAGCTGCCGGCCGCCTATGGTATCAGTGGCGTCAGTGCCGGGCAGGGGCCGGGGATGATCGTCAATGCCGACGAGCTGGCGGCGGCTGCGCCCGAGGTGGAACGCAACTGGCGCGAGGCCGGTCGGCATAGCGTGGGCGCGATCATCAGCGCCTTCGGTGATCCGGGTATCGAACGCCTGCGCGCGCTGGATGGACGCCCGGTGGCAGGCTTGTGCGAAGCCTCGATGCTGGAGGCCGCCCAGGGCGGTCGCCGTTTCGGCATCGCCACCGTTACGCCCGAACTGGCCGGGGTGATCGGCGAGAAGGCGGTGCAGGCCGGGGTAGGCGGACTCTATACCGGTATCCGCCTGACGGCGGGCGATCCGCGTGTGCTGGCGACCGATCCGCAGGCACTGGAAGAGGCCCTGGCCCAGGCCGTGCGCGAATGCGTGGAGATCGATGGCGCGCAGGCGGTGGTGATCGGCGGCGGCCCGCTGGGCCAGGCGGCCATTGCCCTGGCACGGCGATTCACGGTGCCGGTGATCGCACCGATCCCGGCGGCGGTGCGTCATCTGCTGAAGTCCTTGCAGGCGCTGGAAGCAGCAGCCTGAGCATCGCCTGCAAGCGGCTTACAGCATTGCCAGCGGTACCTTGCGGCGGGGCGGTGGAAAGGCGGCATCCAGTTCCTTGAGGTCGGTCTCGTCCAGGGCCAACGCCAGGCAGGCGCGGTTGGCCTCGACGTGGGCGACGTCGGCCGCCTTGGGAATGGCGATCACGCCCGGTTGTCGCACTACCCAGGCCAGCGCCACCTGTGCCGGTGTCGCGCCGTGACGTTGCGCTACGGCGTGCAAGGCCGGGTTCTTCAGGATGCGGCCCTGTTCGATGGGCGAATAGGCCATGACGGCCATCCCGCTTTCCTGCGCCTGCGGCAGCAGATCGTATTCGATGCCGCGACGGGACAGGTTGTAGAGCACCTGGTTGCACAGGGTGTGCTCGCCCTCCGGTTCCTCCAGCAATTCCCCGATGTCGTCGGTATCCAGGTTGCTCACCCCCCAGCCACCGATCTTGCCTTGCGCCACCAGGGTCTGCATGCCTTCGATGGTGGCGGCCAGTGGATGGGAGCCGCGCCAGTGCAGCAGGTAGAGATCGATATGCTCGGTGCCCAGGCGCTTGAGGCTGGCTTCGCAGGCGGCGATGGTGCCGCGCTTGCTGGCGTTGTGCGGCAAGACCTTGCTGACCAGATAGACCTGTTCGCGCCGGCCGGCGATGGCCTGCGCCACGATGCGCTCGGCATTGCCGTCGGCGTACATCTCGGCCGTATCGATCAGGGTCAGGCCCAAGTCGATGCCGGCCTGCAGGGCGCGTACCTCGGTGGCGGCAGCGGCGCGGGATTCGCCCATGTTCCAGGTACCTTCTCCGAGAACGGGGACCTGCGCGCCATTGCGCAGCGTGATCAGCGGGATGGGCTTCATCTGTGGCTCCAGGAAGAAGGGTGGAAAGAGTGGATGGGAAAACATTAGAACCCATTTTCGCCATCGGTTCATCGCGCCGTGCCAATGGGGCTCATCCATGCCCGGCCGATAGCTGGTGATGCTGCCAGGCAATATGGCCACAGAGCGCCGATTGTGGCGGCGACCAACTACTGGCATGATCGCAGCCAATCAAAAAGGGAATCCGGGGGAAAGTCCATGCTGCGTCGTTTGCGTACCGCCTTTGGCAAATACTGGGCGCGCTGGTTGCTGGCGCTGGTACTGACCGGCGTGGCGGGTGCGCAGGTCATGGGCATGCTGCCCAACCGCCTGGTGGAGCGACTGGACCTGTTCTTCTATGACTTGCGCATGCGGGTGGCCAAGCCCGATCTGGACCCGCGCATCGTCATCATCGACATCGACGAGAAAAGCATCGCCGAGATCGGCCGCTGGCCCTGGAGCCGGGACGTGGTGGCGCAACTGGTGCGGCAGATGACGCAGACCTACCAGGCGCAATCGGTGGGCTTTGACGTGGTGTTCGCCGAACCCGATACCAGCTCCGGTTATGGTCGCCTGGAACAGCTGGCGCAGGGACCGCTGAAGGATGTGCCGCAGCTGGCGCGACAGCTGCAGGTGCTCAAGCCGCAGATGGACTACGACGCCCGCCTGGCCGAGGCCCTGCAGGGACAACCGGTGGTGATGGGCTACAACCTCTCCAATGAGTCGGGTGCTATCGCCAAGGGGCAGTTGCCACCGCCGGCCTTCAGCGTGGCCGACCTGGGCGGTCGTGCACTGGATGTGACCCACTGGCAGGCGTACGGCGCCAACCTGCCGCAGCTGCAGGCAGCGGCCCGGGCGGGCGGCTTCTTCAATCCCATCCCGGATGACGACGGCCTGATCCGCGCCGTGCCGCTCATTGCGCAGGTGGGTGATCATTTCTACGAATCGCTGGCACTGGCGACTTCACGGGTGGCGCTGGGTGGCAGGCGCATCAAGCCGGTCTTCCTGCAGCGCCAGGATGTGCTGTTCGAGGGGCAGTTGCGCGACTATGGCGCACTGGCCGGCATTGCCGTGGAAGCCAGGCCGCAGCCCCTGTTCATCCCCGTGGAGCGGCACCTGACCACACTGGTCACCTATCGCGGCGCCGGTGGGCCCAAGGGCGGCGCCTTCCGCTACGTGCCGGCGGTGGACGTGATCCGTGGCACCTATCCGCATGACCAGCTGGATGGCCGCATCATGCTGGTCGGCACCACCGTGCCGGGCTTGAACGACCTGCGGGCCACGCCGGTCAACCCGGTCTATCCGGGGGTGGAAATCCATGCCAACCTGATCGCCTCCATCATCGATGATGATTTCAAGGCCCGGCCCGATTTCGCGCAGGGTTACGATGCCTTGCAGGTGCTGCTGGTGGGCCTGCTGCTGGGTCTGCTGTTGCCGATGCTGGGTCCGCTGGCATCGATGCTGCTCACCGTGGGGGCAGCGGCGGCCCTGGGCGGGCTCAACTTCTGGCTCTACGACAGTGCCGGCATGGTGTTGCCACTGGCCACCGCGCTGCTGCTGGTGGCCATGCTGTTTATCTCCAACCTGGCCTGGGGCTACCTGTTCGAGTATCGCAACCGCAAGGCCATCGTCAACCTGTTCGGTGAATATGTGGCGCCGGAGCTGGTGGCCGAAATGGCCGCCAATCCGGAAAGCTACAACATGGAGGGCGAGATCCGCGAGCTGACCGTGATGTTTTCCGACGTGCGCGGTTTCACCACCATCTCCGAGAGCCTGCAGCCCAATGAGCTGCGCGAATACATCAACGTCTATCTCACGGCGATGTCGGAAGACATCCGCGGCAATCGCGGCACCCTGGACAAGTACATCGGCGACGCCGTCATGGCGTTCTGGGGCGCGCCGCTGGAACTGCCCGACCACGCCGCCCGGGCGGTCGCCACGGCGCTGAAGATGCAGCAGACCACGCTGCTGCTCAACGAGGAATTCATCCGTCGCAACTGGCCGCCGCTGAAGATCGGTATCGGCCTCAACAGCGGGCAGATGCGCGTGGGTGACATGGGCTCGAAGATCCGCAAGGCGTATACGGTCATGGGCGACGCGGTGAACCTGTCCTCGCGGCTGGAATCGATCACCAAGGTCTATGGCGTGGGCGTGCTGGTGGGCCAGGCCACGCGCCAGGCAGCGCCGCAGTTCGCCTATCGCGAGCTGGACCGGGTGCGGGTCAAGGGCAAGAACGAGCCGGTACCGATCTATGAACCGCTGGCACTGGAAAACGAACTCGACGCCGTCCTGCGCGCCGAGGTCGAACGCTGGCATGCGGCACTGGCGCTGGTGCGCGCCCAACGCTGGGACGAGGCCGAGGCCGCCTTGCTGGCCCTGCAGCAGGAGCAGCCGCGTGGTCTGTACACGCTCTACCTGGAGCGCATCGCCCACTATCGTGTCACGCCGCCGGCAGCAGACTGGGATGGCGTGACCACCTTCGAGACCAAATAGACGCGCCTGAAGGACGACGACATCCGGGTCGACCATCGCATCCTGGCGGTCGTTGTCGGGTGGGGTGCGAACCCGATTCGACGGTGCAATGGACAGTTGCTCTCACCCCCTGAGGCGGCTTGAAATTCTTTACATCTGGCCGGGGAAATTCATTTCCGTGTGGAAATTTGTTTCGGCTAAAAGTGGCGCAAACGCCCACTGGAGGCGGTTAAACGTCGATTATTGTCGACTCGGTCAGGACTAGTCAGTATACTTTACAAGCATCAATAAGCGGTGCCGCCTGGAAAGGCGGCAGCGTATCCGGAAGCGATCCATCCCTCCCGCAAGAAGGGAAACATCGGTGTCCGGATGATTCTGCTTCAGGGGTTCCTTCTCGTATTCGTATTTCGCTGTGGGGCGTCATCGCCGTGGACAGGGCATCGTTGTGTCGTCCACGGTCGCGTGCCTGCGCGCCTGCACCATTGATCGGGGTGATCGGTGGTGTAAGGACATGGCGGGAGGGGGCAGGGGTGCGTCGCGCGGGCGATGCACATCGCAAACAAGAAAACAGGGAGAGCCTTGCCGCAGGCATGGCTGTTGAGACGATGAAACGATGCTTGCCGCATTATGTAATGGGGATGGCGCTGCTGGGCGCAGCCGCGGGTGCCATGGCGCAAACGGCCACGCCCGCGCCGGGTGTGGCCATGTCGGCGCCCAGGGATGAGCGCTTCGATATCCGCCGCTATGACGTGCAAGGCAACAGCCTCTTGTCGCCGTCCCGCATCGATGCCGTCGTGGCGCCTTTCACCGGCCCGGGCCGGGTCTACGGCGATATCCAGCAGGCCCTGGAGGCACTGGAAAACGCCTACCGCAGTGCCGGTTACAGCGCCGTCCAGGTCAGCGTGCCGGAACAGGAACTGACCGGCGGCGTGGTACGCCTGCAGGTGGTCGAGGCGGTCATCGGCAAGGTGGTGGTGAGCGACAACCGTTACTTCAGCGAACAGAACATCCGCGCCAGCATTCCCGACCTGCGCGAGGGCAGCGCCCCCAACCTGCGCCGCATTTCGGAGTCGGTGCAACTGGCCAACGACAATCCGGGCAAGCAGATCAACGTCAACCTGACGGCTTCCGAGACCAGCAACCAGATCGATGCCGCCGTCGGCGTCAAGGATGAAAACCCGCTGCGCCTGTTGCTCAACGTCGATAACACCGGCAGCGGCGATACCGGCCGCTGGCGTACCGGCGTGGCCCTGCAGCACTCCAACCTGTTCAATCGCGATCATGTGGCCACGGTGGCCTACACCACCTCGCCGGACTCGCCCTCGGGCGCCAAGGTGGACCTGTATTCGCTGGGTTATCGGGTGCCGCTGTATGCGCTGGGTGACAGCCTGGATTTCATCTACGGTAAATCCAATGTCAGCTCGGGTCAGACGCTGGCGCTCAATTCCACCCTCAACATCACCGGCCGTGGCGAAGTCTATGCACTGCGCTGGAACCACTTCTTTGCCCGCAGCGGGGAGTGGAGCAGCAAGCTGGTCTTCGGGGCGGACTACAAGAAGGTCGAGTCGTCCTGCGCCATCGCCGGCGGCCTGCTCAATGGCGCCAACATCAACACCTGCGTGCCTTACTCCACCCTGCCGCTGTCGGTCAGCTACAGCGCGCAGCGCCAGAGCGTGGGCCAGATCATCGACTACAACCTGGGCATCGCCCGCAACCTGGCTACCGGCCAGGCACGGCGCAACGATAGCCTGAATGTGACGGACCGCTATTCGCTCTTCACCGGCTCGCGCCGGTCGATGGACAATTTCATCGCCATCCGTGGCGGCGCGTCCTGGTTCAAGGGCTTCGAGAACGACTGGCAGGTGCGCCTGGCCAGCGCCCTGCAGATTTCACCGCACGCCCTGCCGCCAGTGGAGCAGTTCGGCATGGCGGGTGCCAATACCGTGCGCGGCTTTACCGAACGTGCGGTGGCCGCCGACAGTGGCGTGGTCCTCAACAGCGAAGTCTATACGCCCGACCTGCTGGCCAAGCAGGAGGTGCGCGGGAACATGCGCCTGCTGGCCTTCTTCGATGCCGGCCGGGGTGCCAACAACAACGTGACGTCCGCTTCCACGCTGCCTTCCACCGTGACGCTGGCCAGCTTCGGTGCCGGCGTCCGTTACACCCTGGGCCGTGATTTCAGCCTGCGCCTGGACGTGGCGCGCGTACTGCTCAATGGCAATTCGGTGACCGAACAACGCGGCGATCTCAACGCCCATCTGAGCGCAATCCTGGGGTTCTGACATGACTTCGACATCCACCTCCGCTTCTGCTTCCACGCAACGCCCGGTCCAGCCGGCCATCGAATTGCTGCCGCCGTCGATCACGGTGCGGGTGGGCAGGCGCAAGCTGACGCTGTCCTGGCGTCCCAGCAAGCCGCTGCCGCAATTGCTGTCGCGCCTGCTGCGTCGCTCCTGGCAGCGTCTGCTGGCGCCGGGGCTGCGCATCTCGCTGGCGGCGGCCGCCGTCTGCGGTGCGTGGCAGGCACCGGTACTGGCGGCGGCGCCCGCGCCGGGGACCTTGCCCAACGGCTGGAGCGTGGTCAATGGCAATGTCACCTTCACCCAGAACGGCAACACGCTCAACATCAACCAGCTCTCGCCGCAGGCCATCGCCAAGTTCGCCTCCTTCAGCATCGGCGCCGATGCAGCGGTCAACGTGAACCAGCCCAATGCAGCGGCAGCACTGCTGGCCAAGGTGACCGGCGCGGATATCTCGCAGATCTACGGCAAGCTGTCCGCCACCGGCACCGTGGTGTTATACAACCCCAACGGCGTGGTGATCGGCCCCAGCGGTACCATCGATGCGGCGCGTTTCATCGCCACCTCGCTGGCCATCAGCGACAGTGATTTCCTGGCCGGCAAGCTCAACTTCGCCAAAGAGGGTACGGCCGGTCTGGTGGACAACCAGGGCAAGATCGAATCGGCCACCGGTGGCAGCGTCTACCTGATCGGCAGCAGCGTCTCCAACAGCGGCATCATCAAGAGCCCGCAGGGCGAGGTGATCCTGGCCGCCGGCCAGACCGTGACCCTGGCCGATACCGCTACGCCGGGCGTGACGGTCAACGTCACCGGTAGCGCCGGCAACGTCACCAACCTGGGCAGCATCACCGCCGAAGCCGGGCGCATCGGCGTGGCTGCGGGCCTGATCACCAACAGCGGCGTCATCAGCGCCTCCAGCGTGGTGCGCGAAGGTGGTCGCATCTTCCTGCGCGCCTCGCAGGATCTCACCACCACCGCCAGTTCCAGTATCACCGCCGATGGCACCAAGGGCGGTAACGTCACGCTGTTCGCCAGCAACAAGGCCTTCATCGATGGCGATGTCTCGGCCACCGGCGCGCCGGGGCAGGGCGGTTTCGTCGACACATCGGGCCTGAAGCAACTGGACGTGGTGAAGGTGCCCACGGTCGGTTCGGGCGGCACCTGGCTGATCGATCCATATGACCTGGAGGTGGTGGCCAATGGCACCCTGACCGGCAGTGGTGGCAGCTGTGGCACCTCCTATGCCGTGTATTCTGGTGAAGACGGCTCGCAGATCAGTGCCAGTACCATCAGCAACCAGCTCAACAACGGCACCAGCGTGCGCCTGAGGACAGGCACGGATGGCGGCGACCAGGCCGGCAACATCACCGTCAGCGCCGCCATCGAAAAGACCAGTGATTACGATGCGACGTTGACGCTGCAGGCGGCTAACAACATCACCATCAACGCCAACATCACCAGCACGGCGGGCAAGCTGGACCTGAACCTCGAAAGCGGCTACCAGGAAGTGCAGACGGACAGTTTCAGGGTGGCGGTGGTCAGTTCCAGTCACCAGACGACCATCGGCAATAACGCGCGCGTCGTGCTCAACGGTGGCACGATGGACGTCAAGGATGGCTCCAGCAAAGGGAATCTGCTCATCAGCAATGGCACGGTCGATCTCGGTACGGGAGGGTTGTTGACTGCCGCTGCCCTGGAGCTGGGGAGTGCCGGCGTGTTGACGATGAGAGGCAGCCAGCTCAACGTCGATTCGGTGAACAACAACGGTACCGTGAACCTGCTCAGCGGGGGGAGCAACAATCTGGTCGTGGGCAGCGGCGGCATCAGCAACAATGGCACCATCAACGTCAATTCCAGCGGTTCGATTACCTCCAGCGGCGATGTGGTCAACAATGCCAACGGCAAGATACTGCTCAATGCATCCGGTACCACCCTCAATACCTCGGGCAATGCCACCTGGACCAACAATGGCACGCTCAACATCAGCGGCGTGAACCAGAACCTGAGCCTGGATGGTTCCAACGGACTGGTCAACAATGGCCAGATGAACCTGGGCAACCAGACCTCCATCGTCAGCGCCAGCAATAGCGTGACCAACAACGGCACGCTGACCATGGCCGGCGCCACGATCAGCGTCAAGCAGATCACCAATGCGGCCAACGGCACCATTTCCGGAAACGGCACGCTCACCGCCAGTGGTTCGGTCATCAACAACGGTACCCTGGCGCCGGGTGGCGATGGCACGGTGGGCAGCCTCACCATCAATGCCAACAGTTTCACGCAGAATGCGGCCGGCAGAATGCTGGTCGACATCGCCGGCCCAAGCAGCTATGACCGCGTCACCCTCAACACCAGCTCGGTCAACCTGGACGGTACCCTCAAGACACGACTGCTCGGCAACTATGTTCCGACGAGCAACGCCAGCTTTGATGTCTTCGATTTCGGTTTCAGCGAATCCGGCGTCGGGGACAGCTATTTCCGCTACGTGACCGGCGATGTGGTCAAAGTCGGTAGCGACGAGAAGATGATCAAGGCGGTCTACGGTGACGGCGGCTCGCTCAGCCTGCAGTTCAGGGGCGCCGAGACCTTCTACGCGGCTAACAGCGAGGGTGGTTGGGGCAGCCGCTACAGCTGGGCCGACAGCCAGGGGGAGAGCACCAGCGACACCTATCTTCCGACCCAGATCGATACCGTGATCATCGCGGCCAACACCAGCCTGCGGCATGACAGCGGGGATGACGTGATCGGCAGTCTGCAGATCGCCCAGGGCGGCCAGCTGTATCAGCAGAGCGGCAACCTGACGGTCCGCAACAGTGCCAGCATCCAGGGGACGGCCAACGTCAGTGTCGGCAGTTCGGCGGCTGCCAATGCCACGACGGCTCTGATTCTCAATGGCACCACCAGCGGCAATGGCACCCTCAACATCGGCGGTACTGACATGATCGAGGGGGAGACCACGCTCCTGAAGGGCAGCGTGACCATCGCCAATGCCTCGCAGTCCGGCATGACGGTCAATCTGACCGCCGGTAACCTGACACTGGGTGGCGATGTCCGCCTGTCCAACCTGACCGTCTCCAACGGCACCGTGACCGGCAATACCGGCTCGCGCCTGGTGGTGGCCGAAGGCTTTACCCAGACCGGTGGCAATCTGACCCTGGCCGACGCAGCGCTGTCGCAGGCCAGCGGCGCTCTGGCCGTGGGCAATATCACCGCCAACAATCTGGTACTGGAAGCGCAGAGCGGCAACGTCAGCCAGAACAGCGGTACTTCGCTGCGGGTGACGCGGCAGTTGATCGCGGCGGCCACCACCGGCATCAAACTCAGCAATTCGGGTAACCAGGTGGCGGGCTTCGCGGCCAACAACAACGGCACGGGTGACATCAGCCTCACCAATTCGCTCAATACCAGCGACGCCAGCGTGGTCAGCATCAATGGCGTGAACACCACGCGCGGCAATATCAGCATCGACAATACGGGCGGTGCGCAGACCACGGCCATCGGCAGCAGTGCCGATTTCCTCGGCAGTCTGCCCACCAGCGCCAATGGCACGGTCACCAGCGCGGCCAGCAAGCTGTCGCTGCTGGGCATCAACACCACCGGCCAGGTCAAGAGTTCCAACGGATCCGTGAGCCTGGTCACGCACAGCCCGCTGACCATCGGTTCGGGCGGGGTGAGCGCCACCGGCAGTATCACGCTGACTGCCGGGGCTTCGTCGGGCAGCAACGACACGCTGACCGTCAATGGCGTGCTGGTCTCCACCGGCGGCAACATCACGCTCTCGGCCGGCGATTCGATGACCATCAATGCCAACATCTCCACCTCGCCGCCGGGCGTGGCGCTGCTGTCAGTGGATTCCGGCGCGGTGATCGGCTACGCGCAAGGGGTGACCATCACCGACGCCAACGGTACCCGTACGCCGGTGGCGGCCAGCAGTAGCAGCACCAGTAGCAGCTCGGCCAACAGCCAGACCGCGCAGGCAGTGCAGCAGCAGCAGAACCAGCAGAGCCAGAACCTGCAGGCTACGCTGAACAATGCGCAGCTGTCGGATTCGGCGGCCTACCATACCGGCGATGTCCTGCAGCAGAACAATGCCAGCGGCCAGACCGTGGGCGGCACCGCCGACAATTTCGGCGATGAGGGTGGCGATCGCAAGCAGGTCAAGAAACCGCTGCCGATGTGCACCTGATGAACCGGATCAAATCACGCCTATGAACTCCTTCAAGAAAAACCTGCCGGGACTGGTCCGGCAACAAGTGGCCGCGCAACTGCTGGCGTTGGGCCTGGCGCTGTGGCTGCTGGTCGTGGCCGCCCCGGCTCATGCGCAGGCGCAGCCGGTGGTCGGCCAGGTGACCCACCTGTCGGGCGTGCTCACGGCGCGTCATGCCGATGGTTCGCGCGTGGTACTGGCCGTGAAATCGGCCATCCTGCAGGGCGATACCCTGATCACCGAGCGCGAGACCTATACCCGCGTCAAGTTCCTGGACAATGCCGAGATCGTCCTGCGTCCGGGGACCGAAGTGGCGGTCAACAAATACATCTACGACGAGAAGGAACCGAAGAACGACTCGGTGGCCATCGGCCTGGTCAAGGGCGGCCTGCGCGCCGTGACCGGACTGGTCGGCAAGCGTAATCACGAAGCCGTCAACTTCGATACGCCCACGGCCACCATCGGCATTCGCGGCACCCACTTCGGCGCGCTGTACTGCCAGAACGATTGCGGTGGCGTACCGACCCCCAGCGGCCAGCCGCCAGACAACGGTCTGCACGTGGATGTGGTGAGCGGTGCCATCGTGGTCAGCAACCCGGGTGGTTTGCAGGTCTTCAGTGCGGGCCAGTTCGGCTTCGTGCAGTCGAGGAACTTGCCGCCAGTGATCGTGCCGCCGTCGCAGGGCGTGCAGGTGACCATGCCGCCGGCCATCAGCAGCAACGGCAACAACGGTACGCAGAAGATTGGTGCGGCCAAGCTGGATGCCTGTGTAGTGCAGTGATGCATTCGCTGCAGCAAGCCTGAAAAAAGGGCGCCGACACTTGCGTGCGGCGCCCTTTTTGTTGAAGCCGGCCGGCTTCAGAAGTCGAGCACGGTCCCGGTGGCCAGCATGCGCGGACGGTGCATGCCGGTGCCGGCGGCAATCTCGCTGGCAATTTCCTGCAGTTGGCCGGGTTTGGCGTGGGTGACCAGTACCTCGGGCGTGCTCTGCAGATGTTGCAGCTCCTGCAGCAGCAGGCTGGGGCAAAGGTGTTTGGAGAGCAGCGCCAGTTCGCGATCGCGGTTGGCGAAGGCGGCTTCGATGATCAGGTAGCGCAGGGCGTCGATGCGGTTGAGCGCTTCCCACAGCGCCGGGCAGATGGAGGTATCGCCACTGAAGGCGAGCGAGGCGCCGCTGTGTTCGTTGCGCAGGTGGTAGCCCACCGCCGGCACGGTGTGCGTGGCGGGCAACGGGGTGATACTGCGCTGTCCGATGCGGACGGCCTGGCCTTGCTCGACGGTGGCAAAGCGCAGGAAGGGTTGCTCGGCATTCGGGATGACGCTGAAGTCGGGCCAGATGTGCCAGTTGAAGATGTGCTTGCGGATGATCTCCAGGGTCTGCGCCGTGGCGTGCATGGTCAGCGGGGCGCTGCGCATGTCGCCGACGCTGTCGATCATTAGCGGCAGGCAGGCAATGTGATCCAGATGGGCGTGGGTGATGAAGACGTGGTCGATGGCGGCCAGTCGCTGCAGCGACAGGTCGCCCACGCCGGTGCCGGCGTCGATCAGGATATCGTCATCAATGAGCAGGGAGGTGGTGCGCATGCCGTTGCCACCGATGCCTCCACTGCAGCCGAGAATTTCTACACGCATCGTCGTTGCCGCTTTCAGGGTGTTAAGGTCCCTGCAAGATCATGGAAGCTCCTCAGGGATGCGCGTTGCAGTCCGGAAACCCCCGCCGGGACTGGCTTTGCGGAAAGTGTGGCAAGTTATGCAACAGATTGTGATGGTAAGGGATTCGGCGCTGTAGTGCAATCAGGATATCCCTGAGCTCAGCAGTTGCGGCGCGGCAGTGGGAAATGCGCCGCACGCCGCCGGCGCGGCGTTGACAAGCGTAGAATTGGCGCCCAAATCCCCCCAAGTTCGCTGCAAGACGGCGTGCGCCGTCGTTCTAGAATCGCCATGATGCCCGAAAAGCATCTGAAGAAAACGCGGGTTTGCCGGCCGGCAATCACCGGGTCATGTCCATACGCCAACGCATCAGGGAGCAGCATGTCGCCAGCAGTCCATCCAGCAGCCCGAGCCTGCCACCACGGCCCGTGCCACCACTGCCGCGCTGGGGAGATGGCAGCATGAATATCCACGACCTCAGTCCCAGTGCCGGCCAGCATCGCGACATCGCGCACCGGCTGGAGCGGCTCACCGAATTGTGCCGCGAGCTGGGCAGCAATCGCGATATCCCACTGTTGCTTGAACGCATCCTGCTGACCGCGCGCGATATCACCCGCGCCGACGGCGGCACCCTCTACCGCGCGACAGAAAATGGCGACGCGCTGAGCTTCTACATCTCGGTCAACCAGACCCTCAAGATGCACCAGGGTGGCAGCAGCGGTCAGCCGATCTCGATTCCCGATATCGCCCTGACGCTGCCGGACGGCCAGCCCAACCTGGCGGCGGTGGCGGCCTATTCCGCCAATACCCGCAATTCGGTCAACATCCCGGACGTCTACCAGGCCAGTGGCTTCAACTTCAACGGCATGCGCCTGTTCGACGAGAAGTATGGCTATCAGTCCAAGTCCATCCTGACGGTGCCGATGCAGGACCACGAGGGCGAACTGGTGGGCGTGTTGCAGCTCATCAATGCCATCGATGCCGACAGTGGTGAACCGATCCCCTTCTCCGAGACCGACCAGCGCTTCATCGAGGCCCTGGCATCGCAGGCGGCCATGGCGATGACCAACCAGCAATTGATCGGTCGCCTGGAAAACCTGTTCGAAAGCCTGATCAAGCTGATCAACATCGGCATCGGCGAAAAATCCCCGCATACGGGCCGCCATTGCGAGCAGGTGCCACAGCTGGCGATGATGCTGGCCGAGGCGGCCCACAATGCCACCGAAGGCCCGCTGGCTGATTTCCGCATGACCGATGCCGACCGTCGCGAGCTGTGGCTGGCGGCACTGTTGCACGATTGCGGCAAGATCGGCTCGCCCAGCCATATCGTCGAGAAGGCCACCAAGCTGGAGACCATCTTCGACCGTATCCACCTGATCGATACCCGTTTCGAGGTCCTGAAGCGCGATGCCGAAATCCGCATGCTGCAGGAAAAACTGGCGTTGGGCGCGGACCTGAGCGCGGACAAGTCGGCTGCGCTGGAAGCCGCCCTGCAGGCCGACGTGATGCAGATGGATGAGGAGCGGGCCTTTCTGCGCAAGATCAACTATGGCAACGAAGGCATGCGCGCCGAAGACCAGCAGCGCGTGCTGGATATCGCCGAGCGGACCTGGCGCGGCCCGGATGGCCAGCTGCGCAAGCTGCTCGATGACGAAGAGGCCGGCAACCTGCGCATCCGCGCCGGGACGCTCAACGACGCCGAGCGCGCCATCATCAACAACCACATCGTCATCACCATCCGCATGCTGGAGTCGCTGCCCTGGCCCAAGCAGCTCTCGCGGGTCACCGAATTTGCCGGCGGCCACCACGAGCGCATGGATGGCAAGGGCTACCCCAAGGGACTGACGCGGGACCAGATGTCGGTACAGGCGCGCATCATGGCGGTGGCCGACATCTTCGAGGCCGTCACCGCCGCTGACCGTCCCTACAAGCGCGGCAATACCCTCAACGAGGCGGTGGAAATCCTGGCCGGCTTCAAGGCGCGCGACCATATCGACCCGGACCTGTTCGACCTCTTCGTGCGGGAACGCATCTATGAAAAGTATGCCGAGCAGTTCATGCATCCCAGCCAGATCGACGAAGTCGACCTGTCGCGCATTCCCGGTCACGGCGGCTGAGAGCCGACATCCGGGCCAAGCTGGGTTATGCTCACGGCTGCATAAAGTCACCCGTCATTGAAGACGAGCCCGCCGCATGCGGGCTCGCATCGAGGAAAAGCACCACGTGTACCAGGCAGTAACCCGATCTTCCGCTCCCGTCAGCCCGCCCGCCAGTTTCCTGCGCCGTCATTGGCGCGGCGATTATTCGCTGGGCCGTTCCTACTGGCTGCATACCGTCCTGCTGACCTCGCTGGTGCCGGCGCTGGCCATCTCGGTCCTGGCGCGCCTGACCAATGACATGCCAGCACGCTATGGCATGGCCGGCGTGCTGGGGATCGCCGCCTTCAGCTACCTGGCCTGGACCTGGGGCGTCTGCGGCTGCTGGCGTTCGGCCAGCAAGCACGTGGCGCGGGGCGGACGCCGCTGGGCCGAGGTGGTGGTCAAGTTCCTCATCGTCTGTGGCGCCATCAGCATGGCCACCAGTACCTGGCGCGCCGCGCCCTCCTTGCGCGAGCAGTTCGAGATTGCCCTGGGCAAGCAGCTGGGGCCGCCGGTGGTCTACCAGTTGCGAGTGGACGGCAAGTCGCTGCTGCTGCAGGGTGGCATGAACGATGGCGCGGCCGATGGCCTGGAGCGCCTGCTGCAACAGCATCCTTCGGTGCAGACCGTGGTGCTGTATTCGGCCGGCGGCTGGGTGCGCGAGGGCAAGCTGGTGGGCGAGGTGATCCGTCGCCACCGGCTCAATACCTATGTGGAGCAGGAGTGTTCTTCTTCCTGCACGCTGGCCTTCCTGGCCGGCCGCGACCGCGCCATGGACCCGCGTGCGCATATCGGTTTTCATACGCTCTACACGGTGGGTGGTGACGACCGCATCAACAAGAGCTTCGACCGCAAGCTGACCTTCGACACCTACGGCAAGCTGGGTCTGCCGCACGATTTCATCGAACACATTGCCGATACCCCGGCCGCCCGCAGCTGGTATCCGGAACTGGGCCAGTTGCTGCAGGCCGGTGTCCTGACACGGCTGGCGCCAGGGGGCGAGACCGCGCAGATCGCCACCATCGCCAGCTCGCGCGACATCCTGGAAGCCGAGTTCAAGAAGGGCGCGCTGTTCGACATCATGGCGCGCTACCATCCTGCCGACTTTGCCCACACCATCGACCTGGCCTGGGCCAAGGTCCAGGCGCATGCGTCGGACGCCGACATCCTGGCGGTCGGCCGCGAGCAGGTCGGCCTGTTGAGCCGCCGCCTGCTGCCGATCGCTTCCGACGAATCCCTGGCCGAGTTCCAGCAGCTGCTGCTGGATGAAGCGGTCGCCCTGCGTGGCATCAGCACGGCGGCCTGCACCGAACTGATCTATCCACGCTCGCGCGCGGACGCCGCCGCCGGCCGCGAGGCACCGCAGGCCGTGCTGCCGCAGGAATTCGCCAACCGCGAGCAGCAGATGACCCAGCGCCTGTTGCGCGATGCCGATCCGGCCAATGCCGGTCGCTACACCCTGGCCGAGCGCACCCGCGTCTTCCGCAAGGCGCTGGCGCCGCTGACGCAGGAACAGTTGAAGCTGCTGTCCTCGGCGCTACGTCGCCAGGCCGATCCGGATGCCACCTGTGATGCCTCCATCGCCTACCTGCGCGCAGTCAACCAGCTGCCGCCGGAAGAGCGCAGGGTGGCGCTGCGGGTCCTGTATTCGCGCAACTGAGGCTGGCCATGACCCCATCTATCCCTCAACGTCCGCTGGCCGCCATGTTCCGCAGTCTGCTGTCGGCACTGCTGTGCGGCGTGGTCTACACGCTGCTGGCCATTCCCGCCGCCAACCTGCAGGACAGCACCACCCTGGCGCCGATTGCCGCCCCGGCCCCCGCGCTGATGATCGCGCTGCTGTGGCGCAAGCCGGCGCGCGACTGGTTCCCGTATCTGCTGGCGGTGTTCGTGGCCATGCTGGTGGTGGGCGACCGGGATAGCCTGCCAGTGCAGGTCGACGCCGGTTTCGCGCTGTTGAACGTGGTGCAGATCGTTGCCTGCATCTGGCTGGGGCGACGCTTCGTCAGTCGCGACGGGCAGTTCGACGGTCTCTACAAGCTGGGCCGCTTCGTGGCGCTCCTGCCCTTGCTGGTGGTGGCGCTGGTGGCGGCCCTGGGGGCAAGCCTGGCGGCCGATGTGATGCCGGCCGGCTGGTGGGCCGAATGGCGCACGTTGCTGGTGGGTAATGGTCTGGCGATCCTGGTCCTGACGCCGACCTGGCTGGTCTGGTCGCAGCTGCACTGGCGCAGCCTGCGCGGCGATCGGCCCTCCTTGCTCGGTGCCGCGGCCGTGGTGGCGGTATTGCTGGCATGTGCCGCCTGCGATTGGTCGGGCGAAGTGCAGCGTGTGCTGCTGTCGCTGGTGCTGGCCGGGGCTGCCCTGTATGGCGGCATGCGCAGTGCCACCCTGGTGACCAGCCTGGCCGCGGTGATGGCGGTTTTGCTCACGCTCTACGATATGGGCCCCTATCGCCAGGAAGGGCTGGACAGCACCTGGAGCCTGCAGGTCGACCTGGCCGGCCTGGCCATGCTGACCTTCTTCATCGCCGTGGCCATGCGCGAGCGGCAGGCGCTGGCGGCACGGATGGAACAGATGCGCCGCTTCGAATCGCTGGGATTGATGGCCGGTGGCATCGCCCATGACTTCAACAACGTGTTGGGCGCTGCGGGTGGCTATGCCGAACTGGCCCAGGAACAACTGGACCCGGCCGCGCCGGCCCAGCGCCCGCTGTCGGAGGTGGTATCGGCAGTGCGTCGGGGGCGCGAACTGACGGAGCAGATCCTGCTGGCGGGACGTCGCGGGGATCGCCAGCGCAGCCTGCTGGACCTGCGCGAGCCGGTGGCCGAGGCGGTGCGGCTGGCCCGTCCCTTGTGCCGGGCCGGCGTGGTGATCGAGTTCCAGCCACCGGCCCAGCCGCTGGCAGTGCAAGGCCATGCCGGGCAGCTCTCGCGCGTGGCCCTGAACCTGATCCGCAATGCCAGCCAGGCTGCGCGCAGCCGAGTGGTGGTCAGCCTGCATGCCGGAGAGGCGCCAGCCGAAGCGCCCCTGGCCGGCGACTTGCCGCAACAGCAGGCGGTGTGGCTGGAGGTGGTGGATGACGGCAGCGGCATCGCCCCGCAGCACCTGTCGCGGCTGTTCGAACCCTTCTTCACCACGCGCGACGGTCCGGGCGGCAAGGGAACCGGACTGGGTCTGGCCATCGTGGCCGGCATCGCCATCGAACACGAAGGCGGCGTGGCCGTTGCCAGTGATGCCGGGGGCACGCGCTTCCGGCTGTTGCTGCCGGCTGCGGCCGCCACTGATCTACCGTCGCCTGCGGCAACACCGGAACCGACGTCCGACGCCGACCAGCTGCACGATGAGCAGGTCGCCAGCGGGCAGGGCCAATGCATCTTCGTGGTCGACGACGATGCGGCCCAGCGCACACTGTGTGCGCAATGGCTGGATGCGCTGGGCTATGCGCCCATCGTCTTCGACGACCCGCGGCTGGCGCTGGAGGAATTCGCCCTGGAGCCGCTGGCGGTGGATCTGGTGATCACCGACCTGGACATGCCGCAGATGCAGGGTGATGCCCTCATCGCGGCCCTGCGCGAACTGCGCGCCGATCTGCCGGTGGTGTTGTGCTCCGGTCAGGCCCACGTGGTGGACCTGGCAAGGACGCTGGGCGTTGCCGGCCTGACCAAGCCGCTTGAGCGAGCTGCATTGCGACGCGCTATCATGACCGCGCTGCCCGATACCGAACAAGGAACTCCATGAGCACTACCCCTCCCATCCGGGTGCTGGTCGTCGATGACGACCAGGCCATGCGCCAACTGCTGGTCGACTACCTGAGCGGCCACGGCCTCTCGGTCGACAGCGCCGCCACCGGCGCCCAGGCCCAAAGCGCCGTGCAGGAATCGGTCTATGACATGGTGCTGCTGGACCTCGGTCTGCCCGACATCGATGGCGCCGAGCTGGCGCGTCGCTGGCGGGCCGAGAGCAGCATGTCCATCATCTGCGTGACCGGGCGCAATGAAGAGGCCGACATGGTGATGGGCCTGGAGCTGGGGGCCGACGATTACATCACCAAGCCGTTTTCGCCCCGCGAAGTGCTGGCCCGCATGCGTGCCGTACTGCGCCGCACCGCCACGCCAGCCGCCCCCGCGGCGCCGGTGACCCGCAGCAAGCACCCGCGTGCCTACCGCTTCGCCGGCTGGGACCTGAACCTGAACACCCGTCGCCTCACCGCGCCGGACCAGCGCCAGGTGAGCCTGACCAATGCCGAATTCAGCCTGCTGGTGGCCTTCCTGGGCGCGCCGGGGCGCATCGTCTCGCGCGAGCACCTGCTGGAGAGCACGCGCGCCTTCGACGAAGTCTACGACCGTGCCATCGATGTCCAGATCCTGCGACTGCGCCGCAAGCTGGAAGCCGATCCCAAGAACCCGACCCTGCTGCGCACCGAGCGCGGCGCCGGTTATTTCCTGGATGCCGAGATCGAGACCCTGTGGGGCTAGCGCGGGACTGTCGGCGCGTCCCTCCCTGACGCATTGCGGTTCCTGCGGCGCAGCTGCGCGCCTGTCCAATTCCTGTTCCATGTTTCTTCCATGACCACCGTCACCCCTCCGTCATCGCGCCTGCGCGAACTCCGCCAGAACGTGCTGGCCGGCCTCACCACTTCCTTCGCCCTGGTGCCGGAATGCATCGCCTTCGCCCTGGTGGCGCAGTTGAATCCGCTCATGGGGCTGTATGGCGCCTTCTTCATCTGCACCATCACCGCGCTGTTCGGTGGCCGGCCGGGGATGATCTCGGGGGCCGCCGGTTCGATGGCGGTGGTGATCGTGGCGCTGGTGGTGCAACACGGGGCGCAGTATTTCCTGGCCACGGTGGTGTTGTCAGGCCTGATCATGCTGGCCTTCGGTGCGCTCAGGCTGGGCAAGCTGGTGCGCATGGTGCCGCATCCGGTGATGCTGGGTTTCGTCAATGGCCTGGCCATCGTGATCGCGCTGTCGCAGCTGGAACATTTCCGTACCAGTACGCCGTCCGGGCCGCAGTGGCTGCAGGGGACGTCGCTGTGGATCATGATCGGCCTGACGCTGGCGACCATGCTGGTGGTGTGGCTTCTGCCACGCGTGACCAAGGCCATTCCGCCTGCACTGGCAGCCATTCTCGGAGTGGGTCTGCTGACCTATGTCAGTGGCCTGCACACGCGTACCCTGGGCGACATGGCGCAGATCGCCGGTGGCTTGCCGCCGCTGCATCTGCCCAGCGTGCCGTTGACACTGGAGACGCTGCGCATCATTGGTCCGTATGCGGTGCTCATGGCCATCGTCGGCCTGCTGGAAACACTGCTGACCTTCAACCTGACCGACGAAATCACCGCCAGCCGTGGCCAGCCCAACCGGGAATGCCTGGCGCTGGGCGCGGCCAATGTGGTCTCGGGCCTGTTCGGCGGCATGGGTGGTTGCGCCATGATCGGTCAGACCATGATCAACCTCGGCTCCGGCGGCCGCTCGCGACTCTCGGGTGTGGTGGCGGGGGTGATGATCCTGCTGTTCATCCTGTTCCTGTCTCCGGCCATCGAGCGCATCCCGCTGGCGGCACTGGCCGGCGTCATGTTCGTGGTGGCGCAGGAGACCTTTGCCTGGGGCTCGCTGCGGGTGCTGGGCAAGGTGCCGAGGAATGATGCGCTGGTCATCATCGCCGTCACCGTCATTACCGTCTTGACCGACCTGGCGGTGGCGGTGTTGTGCGGCATCGTGATCGCCGCGCTCAACTTCGCCTGGGAGCACGCACGCGAAGTGCGTGCCGAGGTAGTCGACGAAGACGATGGCAGCCGTACCTACCTGCCGCATGGCACCCTGTTCTTTGCCTCGACCACGCGCTTCCTGGAACTGTTCGCGACCCAGGACGACCCGCAACAGATCACGCTGGATTGCCGCCACCTGCGCCTGGCCGACCATTCGGCCATTGCCGCCGTGCAGACGCTGGCCGAGCGCTATGTGCGGCTGGGCAAGGACTTGCGCGTGGTGGCACTGTCCCAGCGATGCCGCCAGTTGCTGCAGCGGGCGGGCGTGCCGCATGTGGACTGAGCCATGAAAAAAAATGCCCGCCCTCGATAAGGAGGCGGGCCAAAGTACCACGGGAAACTGGTCTGGAAAGCGGCTCGCATCGCAGGATGCGGGCCGTTTTTGTCTGGGTGTGCCGGGATTACAGACCCAGGAAATCCATCTTGCCCAGCTTGACGCCCTGGTGACGCAGGATGTCGTAGGCGGTGGTGATGTGGAAGAAGAAATTGGGCAGGCCGAACACCAGCAGGTATTCGCGCGCGCTCATGCTGCGCTCTTCGCCGCGCAGCTTCATGGTGATGACACGGTCTTCCTGGCCATCGACCGCGTCGGCGGGAATGGATTCGAGGAAGACGATGGTCTTGTTGATGCGGGCCTGCAGTTCGTCGAAGCTGGTCTCGTCATCGCTGAAGGCCGGCGCGGCCACGCCCGAGAGGCGGCTGGCGGTGGCCTTGGCGGTGTCGCTGGCGCGCTGTACCTGGGCGGTCAGCGGATACATGTCTTCGTACAGGCGTGCCGAGAGCAGCTGCTGCGGTTCCAGCTTGTGCTGGTCGGCATGCTGCTCGGCCTTGTCGAGCAGGGAGGACAGATTGTGCAGGGCGCGGATCAGCGGGGTGATGCCGACTTCGTGCAGGGTGATGGACATTTTTTTCCTGGATGAAAGTGGATGAGCGTCCCCGGAGACCGGGGACGGGAACATTACTGGCGTGAAGATACCTGCGTCGCAGCCGGCTGCGGCGTACTCCAGCCGCCGCCGAGGGCGCGGATCAGGTTGACCGTGGAGCGGGCGCGCTCGCCATCGAGGGTGACCGAGGCGCGCTGCAGTTGCAGCACGGTGCGGTCGGCATCGATGACGTTGAAGTAGCTGACCGCGCCTTCGCGATACTGGGTGTGGGAGAGCCGGGCCGCACGCGAGGACGAGGCGACCGCTTCGTCCTGGGCGCGGTTCTGGTCGTCCAGGATGCGCAGGTTGGCCAGGTTGTCTTCCACTTCGCGGAAGGCATTCAGGACCGTGCCGCGATAGGTGGCGACCTGTTCTTCATAGCTGGCGCGGGCGCGATCGACGCCGGCCTGGCGACGGCCGCCATCGAAGATCGGCATGGTCAGGGCGGTGCCCACCAGCGGGCCGAGCAGGAAGGTGCGGCTGGACCAGTTGAAGAGATCACCCAGTTGGGCCGACTCGTAGCCCAGACCACCGGTCAGGTTAAGGGCCGGGAAGAAGGCCGACTTGGCCACGCCCACGCGGGCATTGGCGGCGGCCATGGCACGTTCGGCGGCAGCGATGTCGGGACGGCGCTCCAGCAAGGTCGAGGGCAGACCGGCCGGGACCGAGATCGCCAGTCGCTTCAGCGGTTGCGGCGGCAGCGCGAACTCGGCCGGGGTACGGCCCAAGAGGATGGCCAGGGCGTGTTCGGCGGTGGCGCGCTGGCGGGCAATGCCCAGCGCTTCCGATTGGGCCGAGGCCAGTTCGGTACGGGCGCGGGCCACGTCGACTTCGCTGATGTCGCCTTCATCGAAGCGGCGCTGCACCAGGCGCAGCGATTCCTGGCGCAGATCGACGGTGCCGCGATAGAGTTCGGCGGCGGCATCCAGTTCACGCACCTGGAAATACTGTTGCGCGACGTCGGCCTGCAAGGCCAGCAGCACCGAATGGAACAGCGCTTCGCTGCGCTGGGCATCGGCGGTGGCGGCATCGACCGTGGAGGCGACGCGGCCGAACAGGTCCACTTCATAGGACACACCCAGTTGCGCCCGGTACAGGGTGTTGGGCTGGGTGTTGGCATCGGCCGGCAAGCCCTGCGAGGCCGGCGAGGGCCGTTGACGCGTGGCACCCAGGCCGGCGTCGATCTGCGGGAAGTAACCAGAGCGTGCATCGCGGGTCAGTGCGCGTGCCTGGCCCAGCCGCGCGGCGGCCGCCTTGAGGTCCTGGTTGGCCTGCTGAGCGCGGTCTTCCAGGGCGTTCAACTGGTCGTCGCCGAAGATCTTCCACCATTCGCCACGGGCGATGTCTTCGGCCGGCTGGGCGGCCTTCCATTGGCTACCGTTTTCACCGGTCTGGGTGTTGGGGGCGGCTTCCTTGAAGGCGGCCGGGGTATCCACCGAGGGACGCTCGTAGGTGGGCGCCACCGAGCAGCCGGCCAGCACCAGCAAGGTGGCCAGCAGGGCCGAGCCGATGCGCACGGGGCGCAGCAGGCGGGTCATCGATTGAGTCATCATTTTTCTTGCTCCATTCATGGGCTGATCCGGGGATCAGCGATCATCCTGCGGGCCGGGGGCGGCGTGGCTGACTTGCGGCACATGCGAACCGGCGGTCATCGGGGCTTCATGATGAGAGGCCGAGTGCAGCTGGCGGCGGTCGATGGTGCGCAGCAGGACGTAGAACACCGGGGTCAGGAACAGACCGAACAGGGTCACGCCCAGCATGCCGAAGAACACCGCGATGCCCATCGCATGGCGCATTTCCGAACCGGCGCCAGAGGAAGTCACCAGCGGCACCACACCCATGATGAAGGCGATCGAGGTCATCAGGATCGGGCGCAGACGCAGGCGGCTGGCTTCGATGGCGGCTTGTACGGCGGTACGACCTTGCATCTCCAGTTCGCGGGCGAATTCCACGATCAGGATGGCGTTCTTGGCCGACAGGCCCACCAAGACCATCAGGCCGATCTGGGTAAAGATGTTGTTGTCGCCACGGGTCAGCCAGACGCCGGTCAGGGCGGCCAGGATGCTCATGGGGACGATCAGGATCACGGCCAGCGGCAGGGTCAGGCTTTCATACAGGGCAGCCAGCACCAGGAACACCAGCAGCACGCTGATCGGGAACACCCACACGCCGGCATTGCCTGCGAGGATCTTCTGGTAGGTCAGGTCGGTCCATTCGAACTTGATGCCACGTGGCAGGGTTGCAGCAGCCACGCGTTCGGCGGCGGCCTGGGCCTGGTCCGAGGAGTAACCCGGGGCCGGGCCGCCGTTGATGTCGGCGGCGGTGTAGCCGTTGTAGCGCACCACCATTTCCGGGCCGAAGGTCTGCTTGACTTTCACCACCGAGGACAGCGGCACCATCTCGCCGGCAGTGTTGCGGGTCTTCAGTTGGGCGATGTCCTCGGCCTTGGCGCGGAAGGGTGCGTCAGCCTGGGCACGGACCTGATAGACACGGCCGAAGCGGTTGAAGTCGTTCACATACAGCGAACCCAGGTAGATCTGCATGGTGTTGAAGACGTCGGTCACCGGGATGCCGAGCTGCTTGGCCTTGACGCGATCCAGTTCCACATCCAGTTGCGGCACGTTGATCTGGTAGCTGGAGAACATCGGACCCAGCGCCGGTTCCTTGGCGGCGGCCTTCATGAAGGCCTGTGCGGCCTTGTCCAGTTCGGCGTAGCCCAGTGCGTCACGGTCTTCGATCTGCATCTTGAAGCCACCCAGGGTACCCAGGCCCATCACCGGCGGTGGCGGGAAGACGGCGGTGAAGGCTTCCTTGATGCCGCCGAACTTCTTGTTCAGCGACGCGGCGATGGCATTGCCCGAGAGCTCCTTGCTCTTGCGCTCTTCGAAGGGCTTCAAGCCCACGAAGACGATACCGGCCGAGGAACTGTTGGTGAAGCCATTGATGGACAGGCCGGGGAAGGCAATGGCGCTGGCCACACCCGGTTCCTTCAACATGATGTCGCTCATCTTGCGCATCACTTCTTCGCTGCGGTCAATCGAAGCACCGTTGGGCAGTTGTGCGAAGGCCACCAGATATTGCTTGTCCTGGCCCGGCACGAAGCCGCCGGGGACGATGTAGGAAACGCCCAGGGTTGCGGCCAGCAGCACCACATAGACACCCATGGTGGCGCCCTTGCGCTTGATCACGCCGGTCACGCCGGTGCCGTAGTTGTCGGAGGCGCGGTTGAAGAAGCGGTTGAAGCGGATGAAGAAGCCACCCAGGAAGCGGTCCATCTGGCGCGTCAGCCAGTCCGGCTTGTCGCCATGACCCTTGAGCAGCAGGGCGGCCAGGGCCGGGGACAGGGTCAGCGAGTTGAAGGCCGAGATGACGGTGGAGATCGCAATGGTCATCGCGAACTGCTTGTAGAACTGGCCGGTCAGGCCGGTCATGAAGGCCAGCGGCACGAACACCGCCACCAGCGTCAAGGCAATGGCGATGATGGGGCCGGACACTTCCTGCATGGCGCGATAGGTGGCGTCACGCGGCGAGAGGCCGGCGCCGATGTTGCGTTCGACGTTTTCGACCACCACGATGGCGTCATCGACCACGATACCGATGGCCAGCACCATGCCGAACAACGACAGCGCATTGATGGTGTAGCCGAAGCCCAGCATCAGCGAGAAGGTACCGATGATGGACACCGGCACCGCCAACAGCGGAATGATGGAAGCACGCCAGGTCTGCAGGAAGATGATCACCACGATCACCACCAGGGCGATCGCTTCCAGCAGGGTGTGGACCACCGCTTCGATGGAGGCACGCACGAACTGGGTCGGGTCATAGACGATGCTGTAGCTGACCGAGCTGGGGAAGTCGGCCGACAGTTCCTTCATCGCTGCGCGCACCTGGGTCGAGACATCCAGCGCGTTGGCGCCGGGAGCCTGGAAGATGGGGATGGCGACGGCCGGCTTGTTGTCCAGCAGCGAGCGCAGGCCGTATTCGGAGGCGGCCAGTTCCACCCGGGCGACATCGCCCAGGCGGGTGGTGGCGCCGTCCGGCGAGGCCTTCAGGATGATGTCGCGGAATTCGCCTTCGGTCTTGAGGCGGCCTTGCGCGTTCACCGACAGCTGCAGCGGGGTATCCGGCGCGCTGGGCGAGGCGCCGATCACACCGGCGGCCACCTGCACGTTCTGTTCGCGGATGGAGCGCACCACGTCGCTGGCGGTCAGGCCGCGCTGGGCCACCTTGTTGGGATCGAGCCAGACGCGCATGGCGTAGTTGCCCGAGCCGAACAGGCCCACTTCACCCACGCCCTGGATGCGTGCCAGGCGGTCCTTGACGTTCAGGACCGCGTAGTTGCGCAGGTAGGTGGTGTCGTAGCGGTTGTCGGGCGAGGTCAGGTGCACCACCATGGTCAGGGTGGGCGAGGACTTGAGTGTGGTCACACCCAGGCGCTGCACGTCTTCCGGCAGGCGCGGCAGGGCTTGCGAGACGCGGTTCTGGACCAGCTGCTGCGCCTTGTCGGGGTCCACGCCCAGGCGGAAGTTGACGGTGATGGTGAGGTTGCCGTCGCTGTTGGCCTGCGACTGCATGTAGAGCATGTTTTCCACGCCGTTGATCTGCTCTTCCAGCGGCGAGGCCACGGTTTCGGCGATCACCTTGGGGTTGGCGCCGGGATATTGCGCGCGCACCACCACCGAGGGCGGCACCACTTCGGGATATTCCGAGATGGGCAGCTGCAGCATGGCCAGCACGCCGCCCAGCAAGAGCAGTACCGACAGCACACCCGCGAAGATCGGGCGGTCGATGAAGAATTTAGAGATATTCATGTAGGTTCCTTGTCAGCCGTCGGGATGCAACCGCCCTTGCGGGAGGGCGATGCGCCCCCGCGGCTTGTTCTTCCTTGAATGCGAATGAGGTCCGTGCGGGATCAGGCCTTGCCGGCGTCGCCAGCCTTGGCAGCCTGGGCCTGCATCGGCACCACGGTCGGGGTGATGGCGTCACCCGGACGGATGCGTTGCAGGCCGTTGACCACGATGCGTTCGCCCGGCTGCAGACCCTTTTCGATGACCACCAGACCGTCATGGCCGGCGCCCACCACCACCTGACGGTAGTTGGCGTGGTTGTCCTTGTCGGCCACCATCACGAAGCGCTTGTCCTGGTCGGTGCCGACGGCCTTTTCATCGATCAGCACGGCGGCATGCGGCTCGCCGCCACCCAGGCGTACGCGGGCGTACAGGCCGGGGACCAGCTGGCCGTCGGCGTTGTCGAACACGGCGCGCACGCGGATGGTGCCGGAGGCGGTGTCCAGGCGGTTGTCCACCGAGCCGACGCGGCCCTTGCGGGAGTAAGCGTCCTCATTGGCCAGGCCCAGTTCCACCGGGACGGTGGTGCCAGCGGCGCGGGCCGGGTTGACGTATTTCAGGAAGCTCTGTTCATCGACGTCGAAGGAGGCGTACACCTTGGCCACCGAAACCAGGGTGGTCAGCGGGGCATTGGCCGCACCCGGGGTGACCACATTGCCCAGGGTGACTTCGGCGCGCGAGATGCGGCCCGAGACTGGGGCGGTGATGCGGGTGTATTCCAGGTTCAGGCGGGCGGCGCGCAGGGCGGCGCGGGCGGCGGCGACATTGGCCGAGGCTTCGCGGGCGGCGTTTTGCTTTTCCTCGAAGTCGCGCTTGGCGATGGCGTTGTCGCCCAGCAGGCGCTGGCCGCGGGCCAGGTCGGTGGCGGTGTAACCGGCACGGGCTTCGGCGCCGGCCAGTTGGGCTTCGGCGCGGGCCACTTCGGCTTCATAGGGACGCGGGTCGATGGTGAAGAGCACATCGCCCTTCTTGACCAGCGCGCCATCCTTGAAATGCACGGCGGTCAGCGTGCCGCCGACCAGGGGGCGCACTTCGACGCGGTCGACCGCTTCGATACGGCCGGAGTAGGACTGCCAGTCGATGATCTGGCGCTGGACCACCTCGGCCACATCGACCGGTGCGCCGGCAGAAGCTGCAGTGGGGGCGGTGGAGGCATTGGCCGACAGGCCGACCACCGAGATGGCGCCGCCGACCGACAGGGCAATGACGGCCAGGACGGTGGCAGTAAGGGCGAAGCGCTTGCGCAGGGGAGCAGGAGTTTGCATGTTCTTATCCTCAGAATGGAGTGGAGGGGTGGAGCTTGAAGGGCATGAAGTCGTGACCGGATTCGTCGCGTTGCAGGCTGGCGAAGCGACAGCGCAGGAAATTGACGATTTCTTTCAGCAGCGGCAGGTGCGTGCGCAGGGCGCCGTGCGTGATGCCGGCAAAGCGCGAGACCTGTGTGGGCACACCGGCGCGGATCAGGCTGGAGGCGTACTTCTCGGCCTCCGGGCAGAGCACGTCGCGCTCGGCAGTGGCAATGAAGGCTGGTGGCAGGCCGGCCAGGCGGCTCACCTCCAGCGGTGCGGCATAGGGGTGCAGGCGCTGCATGGTCTGCGGCAGGTACTGGCGATAGCTGGCGGCGCAGGTTTCGGCAGTGAGGTCCGATTGCAGACGGCCGGCATCGCCCAGCAGGCGCATGCTCGGATCCAGCATGGGGCTGATCAGCACCTGCGCGGCCAGCGGCTTGCCGCAGCGGTCGCGGGTCATCAGGGTGAGGCTGGCGGCCAGGCTGCCACCGGCATCGTCGCCGGCCACCACCATGCGGTCGAGGTCGACATTGAGTTCGTCGGCGTGCTTGCAGGCCCAGCTGGCGGCGGCGAAGGCGTCTTCCGGGGCGGCCGGGAAGGGTTTGGCCGGCGCCAGCGCGTAGCCTACCGACAGCACCACGGCCTGGCCATGATGGGCGATGAAGCTGGCCGGGGCGTCGGCATCATCCAGCGAACCGCTGGTGAAACCGCCACCGTGGAAGTACATCACCAGCGCCCGCTGCTCGCCTTTGGCGGCGGCCTGCGCCGGCTGGTAGAGGCGCACGGGGATGCGTCCCAGCGGGCCGGGAACGAAGAAATTGCGGATATCCAGCGAATGCGAGGCTTGCATGATGTGCGCCCGGGCCGAAGCCACCTGTCCAAGAATGAGACGGATTGTGCGGCACAGCAGGGTCGCGAATAAACACATATAATCCAACAACACTGTTCGGTAGGTCTGAACAATCGCAATGACAAGTTCGGTCATGGCGGGGCTCCTTTCTGGGATGTCTGAGGCTGCCAAGTACGGATTTCCTGACTGATTGCACCAGTGTTTTTCTGGTGCAATAGCGCGGGGAAGCGCGTAGTTGCCGCGTAATTGGCGGTTATTTGTTGTAAATTGATTCAATTCGAGCGGGCCTGGCCGTACCGTCGGGACCGCCCGGACCAGGGCAATCGGCGCGCCGGGGGCGGCGCCTGGTCTTCCCTGTGCTAGTCCTGCCCCCGCTTGCCGCTCCGGTTTCTCCCGGACGCCGGCACTTAGGAGAGAGCGATGGACCGTTTCCAGGCCATGCAAGTCTTTACCGCTGTGGTTGATGCCAACAGCTTCACGCGCGCTGCGGACAACCTGAACCTGCCGCGCACTACCGTCACCACCCTGATCCAGGGCCTGGAGAGCATGCTGCGGGTGCGTCTGCTGAATCGCACCACGCGCCGCATCAGCCTCACGCCCGATGGCGCGGCCTACTACGAGCGCTGCGTGCGCATCCTGGCTGACGTCGACGAGACCGAGCAGTCATTCCGCAATGTCACGCGCGGGCCCCAGGGGCGCTTGCGCATCGATGTGCCGGGCTCGGTCGGGCGTCTCATGCTGTTGCCCAACCTGTGCGACTTCTATACCAAGTACCCCGACATCGAACTGGTCATGGGCATGGGCGACCGCCCGGTGGATATGGTTCAGGAGGCGGTGGACTGCGTGATCCGCATCGGCGAGCTACAGGATTCATCGATGGTGGCGCGCCGCATCGGCACCTTCCAGACCGTCACCTGTGCCGCACCGTCCTACCTCGAGCGCCACGGCGTGCCGCATACCATCGAGGACCTGCAGCAGCACAAAGCGGTGCATTACTTCTCCAGCCGCACCGGCCGCACCATCGACTGGGATTTCGTGGTCGACGGTGTCACGCGCGAGGTGAAGATGGATGGCAAGCTCTCGGTCAACGAGGCCGATGCCTACGTCGAATGCGCCCTGCAGGGCTTCGGCATGGTGCAGGCGCCGCTGTACATGGTGACGCGCCACATCGAGGAAGGCCGCCTGGTCGAACTGCTCTCGCAGTGGAAGCCGGCGCCCATGCCGATCTCGGTGGTGTACCTGCACAACCGTCACCTCTCGCCCAAGGTGCGTGCCTTCGTCGATTGGGTGGCCGAGCTGTTTGCCACCTGCCCGCTGCACAAGGCCTGCACCATGGGTATGGAAGAGAGCGAATGCAGCTTCGTCAAGAAGCCTGAAGTCAGCACCGTACGGACCGTGGTCGAGCAGTACAACATCGCCGAGAGTGTGTTCTGACGTTTGCCTGATGATCAGTTCGGCGAGGATTATGCAGGCGGGCCGCAGGTTTTGGCGTGCCGAAAGCTGCCGATTTTCTGCCTGATTCTCTGTTCCTGTTTTTTGTGTCGTCGCACCGGGTCGCCTGTGTGTGCGGCATGCGGGCCGATGTTGCCGTGACGGCCTCATCATGATCGCGCCCAATCGCTGCCGGGCATACCTGATTCTGCAAACTTCTTGCCTGATCCTCCGTGTGTGATTGCCGGAGAATCAGGCAGCGCTGCGCAAGCGTTAAGCTGCCGCTTGTCCCTTGTTGAGAGAACACCATGGATCTCGATCTGCACGCTGTCCAGGATTCCGCGCCCCTGCTCTTGTTGGAGCATGACAGCTCGCCCACCTCGATGGCGCCCACCCGGTCCGAGGCCGACCTGGCCGCCGATGCCCGTTTCCACGCCATGCAGCAGGAGTTGCTGCAGCTGCTGGAGCGCTATACCGCCGGCAGTGAAGGCATGCTGGCCACTGCCATCCCCGACCTGGAAATCTATCGCATCACCTGCCCCACCGGTCCCAAGCACGCGGTGCAGAAACCGGTCTTCGCAGTGATCGCACAGGGTTCCAAGCGCATCTTCGTGGGGGATGAAATCTACGAATACGATCCCATGCACTACCTGGTGGCTTCGGTGGATCTGCCGGTGGTGGGCAAGGTGATGGTGACCAGCCCCGATGAGCCCTATCTCGGCCTGCGGCTGGAACTGGATACCCAGGAGATCGGTGAACTGATCGGTGACGAGAACCTGCCGGCGGCGGCCCATCTCACTGAAGGCGCGGCCCGCGGGCTGTACGTGAACCGGCTCGATGTCGAACTGCTGGATGCCGTCTTGCGACTATTGCGCCTGCACGAGTCACCACGTGACGTGGCCATCCTGGCGCCGATGATACGGCGTGAAATCCTGTACCGGCTGCTGATGAACGGCCAGGGTGCGCTGCTGCGCCAGACCGTGCTGCAGGACAGCCAGATGAACCGCGTGGCCAAGGCCATCCGCCTGATCAAGGACGGTTACGACCAGGCCTTGCGCATCGAGGACGTGGCGCGCGAGGTGCACATGAGCGTGTCGTCGCTGCATCATCACTTCAAGATGGTGACGGCCATGAGTCCCTTGCAATACCAGAAGAACCTGCGCCTGCAGGAAGCGCGCAAGCTGATCCTGACGGCCGACGCCAGCGTGGCGACGGCGGCGCATCGGGTCGGTTACGAGAGCTCGTCGCAGTTCAGTCGCGAATACAGCCGTCTGTTCGGTGCGCCGCCCTTGCGCGACAAGCGGCGCTGGCAGGAAGAAGAAGCGCCGATGCTGTGAGTCCCCGGCGGGTGCGGCGGCACGGCGCTAGAATGATGGCCGCACCTAGGGCCTGTTCACACTAAATCTGCGAGATGCGTTGCGCCCAGAAGGCGTGGTGGCAAGGCGCGCGGCAAGGCTGGTGGTGGTGCCACCAGCCTTGCCGTGCAACGCCGCCAGCGCGCCTTCTGGGCGCAACCCTCCGGGAGAGGCCGGCAAGCGTCGCCTGCCGTTGTTGCAGCTCCTTGCCGTAGCACCACTACGGCGCGTCGCTGCGCCTAGGCAGTCAACGCTTGACGACCTCTCGCACTCGCAGATTTAGTGTGAACAGGCCCTAACTTATCCACACCCATTTTTCGATTCGGAGACAGCATGCACTATCGTCGCCTCGGCAAGAGCAACCTCAAGGTATCGGCCCTGTGCCTGGGTTCCATGATGTTCGGTGACCAGACCGACTTGCAGGAATCCGGCCGCATCGTGGCCTCGGCCCGCGAACACGGCGTCAATTTCATCGACACGGCCGACGTCTATACCAAGGGCAAGTCGGAGGAGATCGTCGGCAAGCTGCTGGCCGGAGAGCGCCATGAGTGGGTGCTGGCCAGCAAGCTGGGCAATCCGATGAGCAACCAGCCCAATGAGTCCAACTATTCGCGCAACTGGATCGTGCGCGAGACCGAGAACATCCTCAAGCGTCTCGATACCGATTACCTGGACATCCTCTACATGCACCGCGACTACCAGGACGAGAACCTGGAAGAGGCGGTGCAGGCCCTGGGCGACCTGATCCGCGCCGGCAAGATCCGCGGCTTTGGCGTGTCCAACTTCCGTGGCTGGCGCATCGCCGAGATTGCGCGCCTGTGTGAGAAGAACAATGTACCGCTGCCGCTGGTCTGCCAGCCTTACTACAACCTGCTGAACCGCCAGCCGGAAGTGGAAATCCTGCCGGCCTGCGCCCACTATGGCCTGGGCGTGGTGCCGTACAGCCCGATCGCGCGTGGCGTGCTGACAGGCAAGTACCAGCCGGGCCAGAAGCCAGCCGAGGATACCCGTGCCGGACGCGGCGACAAGCGCATGATGGAAACCGAATTCCGGGAAGAATCGCTGCTGATCGCGCAGCGCCTGCAGCAGCACTGCGAGCAGCGCTGCATCAAGCTGGGCCAGTTCGCCACCGCCTGGGTGCTGGCCAATTCGGCCATCAGCAGCGTCATCGCCGGCCCGCGCACGCTGGCGCAGATGGAGGATTACTACGATGCGGCCGAGCTGAAGATCACGGCCGAGGAAGAGGCGCTGGTGGACAGCCTGGTCACGCCGGGGCATGCGTCCACGCATGGCTACAACGATCCCAACTATCCGTTCTTCGGTCGGGTGGTGCGGGGCTGAGCCAGGCTCAGCCCTGAGCGACGTATCAGCGCAAGGCGCTGATACGTCTCGCCCCTTCGGCCTTGATCTGCTGGATGTCGGTGCCCGGCACCACCAGGTCCATGCCGATCGCCTTCATGCGCTGCGCCATGTCCATGGTGCCGGCGAAGATTCCCACGTACTTGCCCAGCTTGCGCGCCAGCGCCAGCAGATGATCGATGGCGTCGTTGAGACGCTGGTCGCCATAGGCGTCCGGGGGCAGGCCGAGTTCGATGGCCAGGTCGCTGGGGCCGATGAAGATGCCGTCCAGGTCGGGTACCTGCAGAATCGCTTCAGCATTGGCGTAGCCTTCTCGGGTCTCGATCATGGCCAGCGTGAGGATGGTCTTGTTGGCGTGGGCGAAATAATCGGCCCCGCCATACAGGAAGCCGCGCGCCGGGCCATAGCTGCGGCCGCCGCGGGGGGAGTAGTGGCAGGCGCGCACGAAGCGTTCGGCATCATCGGCGGTGTTGATCAGCGGGCAGATGACGCCATAGGCGCCGGCATCGAGCAGCTTGTTGATTTCGCCCAGGCTGTTCTCGGAACAGCGCACCAACGGCACGGCCTCGGTGCTGGAGATGGCCTGCAGCATCGGCAGGGCCGATTCGATGGAGAAGGGGCCGTGTTGCAGGTCCACCGTGACCGCATCGTAGCCGCTGTGCGCGACCACTTCGGCCAGCAGTGAATTGCCCATCGAAATCCAGCCCGAGAGGGCTAGTTGCTGTTGCGCGAAGAGGGTGCGCAGCCGGTTTTCCCGCATCGTTCGTCTCCCATGGATCAGGCCAGCAAGGCGCTGGCGAGGCTCCATGTTAATTCCGATTGCGGGGGCGTCGCATGAAACTTCTTCAGGCCCGGTACTGGAATGGCGTGTCGTCGATGGCGCGGGTGCGGCCGGCGATCTGGTCGGCCAGCAGCGCTGCGCTGCCGCAGGCCAGGGTCCAGCCCAGCGCACCCTGGCCGATGTTGAGATAGAGGTTGTTCACCGGTGAGCGACCGACGATGGGGACCCCGCTCGGGGTGGCAGGGCGGAAGCCCATCCACGGCGAGAGCGTGGCGTCGTCGCCGAGCCGGCAGCCGGGGAAGAGTTCGCGCATGCCGTTCTTGAGTTCTTCGATGGCACGGCGCGGGATGCTGCGGTCCTGGCCGACCAGTTCGATGCGGCCGGCCACTCTCAGACGCTGTCCGAGACGGGCGTAGACGATCTTGCGGGCGATGTCGGTGATGGAGACCTGCGGCGCCGCTGTGCGGCTGGTGTCGTCCTCCAGCGGCACGGTGATGCTGTAGCCCTTGAGGGGGTAGAGCGGCAGGCGCAGGTCGAGCAGGCGGGCGAAGTCGGTGCTGTCGGCACCCAGCGCCAGGACGAAGCGGTCGGCCTCTAGCCATTGGCCGCCGGCCTGGACGGCGCGCAGGGCCCGGCCTTGACGGTCGTCACGTCGTACGGCGTCCACGCGTGCGCCGCCGATGAAACGGAAATTCGGGTCGGCCTGCATGACGTCCACCAGTGCGCGGCAGAACCGCGGGCAGTCGCCGGCCTCCTCGCTGGGGGTGTAGACACCGCCGGCCCAGTCGCGTTGCGAGTGACCCAACGCGGGCTCGATGCGGATGCATTCGGCCGCGCCCAGCACTTCCTGCTGGCAACCGTATTGCGCCTGGAAGCGTACCTGTGCAGCGGCCGACTCCAGTCCCTGGGCATCGGTGAACATCACCAGCTTGCCGGAGCGCTGGTAGTCGAAGGACAAGTTCAGGCCGGCATTCCATTGGGTCAGCTGGTCGCGGCTATAGAAGGCCAGTTGCAGCAGGTCGAGGGTGGTGTGGCGCACGCGCTCGGCGTTGCAGCAGCGCAGGAACTGGGCCAGCCAGCGATATTGCGCGCCGTCCAGGGTGGGTTTGATGGTCAGCGGCGATTCCTTGCTGAACATGTAGTAAGCCCATTTGGTCCAGACCGAGGGGTCGGCCAGCGGCGCCACGTAGGAGTAGCTGAGCTGGGCGCCATTGCCCTGGCTGGTGCCGGCGCCGGGCTGGTCGTGTGCATCGATCAGGCTGACCTGGTGGCCATCCTGGAGCAGGCGGTAGGCAGTGGTCACGCCGATTACGCCGGCGCCCAATACGCAGATATGCATGGTGTTTCGTGGAAGTCAGTCAAGAACCGCGCAGCCCTAGCTGCAGCGGATCAGCAGGAGACTACCTAAGAGGCGCCCGGGTGTCACATGCCGAATCGGCATGAACTTGTGCGCTCGCGCACAAGGGTTTTGCACCATCAATCTCCGGCGCCGGGCGATGCTGCGCTACAATAGCGCCCGATGCAGGCCAGACAGCCGCTGGCCGCCTTCGCAAGGAGGCGGCGGGAGGAAGGTCCGGACTCCATAGAGCAGGGTGACGGTTAACGGCCGTCCGCTGAAAGCCGGCGCAAGCCGGTATAAGGCGAGGAACAGGGCCACAGAGACGAGCGTATTAAGTTACGGTGAAACGCGGTAACCTCCACCCGGAGCAATTTCAAATAGGCACGCGTTGATGTGGCTCGCGGAGCGTGCGGGTAGAAAGCTTGAGCGGCGGAGTGATCCGTCGCCTAGAGGAATGGCTGTCATAGCGGGTTTCCCGCCGTAACAGAATCCGGCCTACCGGCCTGCTTCACTGAATTTCCTTCCATTAAAACACTGCGGCCCGCGGGCACTGCGGGTTCGCGCAAGAGACCCCAGGAGACCCATGAACCAAGTTGCCGCACCCGTGCTGTTCGAAGAACTGACAGCCGCCAACGGCCGCCGCATCGGCATCGCCACCCTCGCTTCCGAAAAGACCCTGCATGCCATCTCGCTGGAGATGGTGAGCCTGCTGACGCCGCAACTGCAGCGGTGGCAGGCCGATCCTGATGTAGCGATGGTGCTGCTGCAGGCGCAGGGTGAAAAAGCCTTCTGCGCCGGTGGCGACCTGCAGCAACTCTATCGTTCCATGCGCGAACATCACGCCTCGCCCGAGCGCGAGGACATCCGCGCCAATCACTACGCGGCCGAATTCTTCGAGCAGGAATATCGCCTGGATTATCTTATCCACAGCTTCGCCAAGCCCATCCTGTGTTGGGGGCATGGCATCGTTATGGGCGGTGGCATCGGTCTGATGGCCGGTTGCAGCCATCGGGTGGTCACTGAAAAGTCGCGCCTGGCGATGCCGGAGATCACCATCGGCCTGTACCCGGACGTGGGTGGCAGCTGGTTCCTGGCGCGCATGCCGGGCAAGACGGGGGTGTTCCTGGCGCTGACCGGGGCCAACCTGAACGCCAACGATGCGCTCTTCGCCGGTCTGGCGGACTACCGGGTGGCGCAGTCGGCCAAGCAGTCGGTGATCGATGCCCTGCTGCAGCAGCCGTGGGGCCAGGGGCATGATGCGGAGTTGCTCGATCGCGTATTGGCGGCTGCGCAGGGCGCATCGGTGCAGGAGGGGGCGGCGGTGTTTGCGTCGTCCAACCTGCGGACGCATTACGACCAGATCGAGGCCCTGTGCCGCCAGCCCAGCCTGCCGGAGATCGTGGACGGCATCCTCGCGCTGCAGACCGATGACCCCTGGCTGACCAAGGCCATGGCGACCCTGCGCGCCGGGTCGCCTGGTTCGGCGTGGCTAGGTTACGCCTTGCAGAAGCGGGTGCGTCCTTTGTCGCTGGCCGAGGTATTCCGGCTGGAATTCGTGGTGTCGCTGCATTGCGCGGCGCGGCCGGATTTCGTCGAGGGTATCCGTGCGCTGATCATCGAGAAGGACCAGAAACCGCAATGGAATCCGGCTTCCCTGGGTGCTGCCACGCCGGAATGGGTGGAGGGCTTCTTTGCCGATCCGTGGTCGCCAGACCAGCATCCGCTGGCCGACCTGGCCGACCTGGCCGCCTGAACCAGCAAACAGCCCTGGCCGCACCGCTGCGGATTAGAGGCCCAGTGCGCTCAGGCCGGGGTGGTCGGCCGGGCGCGGGGCCGAGCGGTCCCAGTGGAACTTGCGTTCGGACTCCTTGATGGGCAGGTCATTGATGGAAGCATGGCGGGTCCTCATCAGGCCATGCTCGTCGAATTCCCAGTTCTCATTGCCGTAGGAACGGTACCAGTGTCCCGAATCGTCGTGCCATTCGTAGGCGAAGCGCACGGCGATGCGGTTGCCTTCGTGCGCCCAGACTTCCTTGATCAGACGGTAATCCTGTTCGCGGGTCCACTTGCGGGTGAGGAACGTGACGATCTCGGCGCGGCCGGTGATGAAGTCGGCACGGTTGCGCCAGCGGCTGTCCTCGGTATAGGCCAGCGAAACGCGTTGCGGGTCGCAGGAATTCCAGGCGTCCTCTGCGGCGCGAGCCTTCATGGCTGCGGTCTCACGAGTGAAGGGTGGTAGCGGCGGGCGTTGGGCGGGGCTATTCATCGACGGTCTCCTCGGGTGCGCCGGACCAGCCGGCAGGTCATGGAATGTGGCGGAAGACGGGAACAAAACGCGGGTGCAACGGCATTCAGTTCATATGAGACCGAAAAAATTCTAGGCGCTACGCTCTGCCTTGGCAAACGGAGATGAGGGATGGATCGGACTTGCGAGGCGGTATGTGCAGCGCGTGCGGAGAACTGTGCTGACGATGCGTGCTACTGCGGGGAGGTTACTGCGGGGCTGTACTGCGGAGTGGAGGCGGTGGAGGGGGAGGACGGCCGATCCGAGTGGATCGGCCTCGATTTGAATGCCATGAATCTGTTTCATGGCATTCAAATGCGTGAAATTATTTCTTCTTCTTGTTCACGGCTTCCTTGAAAGCCTTGCCAGCCGAGAACTTCACGGTGGTTGCAGCGGCGATCTTGATTTCTTCGCCGGTTTGCGGGTTGCGGCCGGTACGGGCAGCGCGCTTGCCGGTGGAGAAGGAACCGAAGCCAACCAATTGCACGGTATCGCCCTTGGTCACGGCCTTGATGATGTTCTCGATGACGGAGTCCAGCGCGCGCTGAGCTGCTGCCTTGGAGATTTCGGTGTCGGCGGCGATAACGTCAACCAATTCAGATTTGTTCACTTTTAAATTCCTTTCACTGTTAAGGTGCCCAGATTTTAGCACTGGAATGAGGCGGATTCGCAAGCCCTATCTGCGTTTTCAGCCGATTTGACCTGGTCTTGACCGACCTTGATTGAAAAAAATCGACCTGCTTTTCAGCACCGTTGAACGGACCGTGGAGGCCCCGTTTTGGTGTATCGATCTCCCCAAAGACACGGATAGTAAAAGGTGGTCGCCGCCGAAGTCAAAACAAAAACGCGTCAGGGCATTCATTTGATGAAGAATTTGATCAAGAACTGTGCTCACGCGCCGGCACATCCGCCATTTCGTCGTCCATTTCGTCGGGCATTGGCGACTCTGTTTTCTTCATCGGCTGTTCGTGTCTGATCGCGGCCGACGTCCCGGATTGGTTTTTTTATCGTTTCAGTGCGCGATCGGCAAGCTTCCGGGGAACTAAAGTTGCACTGCAAAATCCATGTCGCTTTCTCTTTGCACTCGCAAAATCGGAGGGTGGCGAGAGCTCGTTTCGAGCGCCCCGGTCACCGCCCCGAAATCGCGCACGCCAGCTCTTCCATGCCGCGCAAATCCGCGTAGTTACGCAATTCTGACGATAAACACATGTGTAAAGCTCAGGTTGCACCTTCAATGTAAATGCTAAGTCCTTAATTTTCTTCGAAAAACTTCTGAAAACGCTGTTTTAAGGAAGTGCGCTAAGTCTTTGACTTTATTAGCAAAATCGCCGTTTTTCCCTGTGTATACCGCTTGACCTGCAATAGTGCATCCTCTAAAGTGGGCGGCAGTGTCAAAAAGTGTTTTTTTGTGGGGCATTTTGTGGATTCATTTGCATTTGCCTAAGGTGACACCACACCCGATCAGCAATCTCACTCGCCAGAGGCGAAGGAAAAAACAGTGTTCCAGGGCGCGTCAGCACTCAATCTCGATGCCAAAGGACGGATGACCATTCCGGCCAAGCATCGTGACGCCCTGATTGTGCAGTGCGAAGGGCGCGCCACCGTGACGCGCCATCCGCATGGTTGCCTGCTGTTCTTCCCGCGCCCGACCTGGGAGACGCATCGTGAGCAGATCGCCAACTGGCCGATGTCGGCCCGTGCCTGGCAGCGCATCTTCCTGGGCAATGCCCAGGATGTGGAGCTCGACAGTGCCGGCCGCATCCTGATCGCGCCGGAGTTGCGCGCCGCCGTTGGTTTGCAGCGCGACGTGATGTTGCTGGGCATGGGTAGCCATTTCGAAATCTGGGATGCCGTCAAGCTGGCTGAAAGTGAAGCCGAGGCTGTGGCGGGCGGTATGCCGGATGTGTTGAGTAATTTTTCCTTCTGACGGCCGGACAAGATGAATCTGCAACCGGTGCCCGAGCTGCAGCACCGCACCGTGCTGTTGGAAGAAGCCGTGGACGCGCTGGCCATCGAGGGCGAGCGCGCCAATGGCGTTTATCTGGACGGTACCTTCGGTCGCGGCGGTCATAGCCGCGCCATCCTCTCCAGGTTGGGCCCACAGGGCCGTCTGATCGCATTTGATAAGGACCCGTTGGCCATTGCCACGGCGCAGAAGATCGACGATGCACGCTTCGAGATCGTGCACGACAGCTTCGCGACCATGGACCAGGCGCTTGCCGAACGCGGCATCGCGCAGGTTGACGGGGTGTTGATGGATTTGGGTATTTCGTCGCCGCAGGTGGATGACGCCGCGCGCGGCTTCAGTTTTCGCTTGGATGGCCCGCTGGACATGCGCATGGATACCACGCGTGGTATGTCGGCAGCGGATTGGCTGGCAACGGCAGACGAACAGCAGATTGCAAAGGTGATACGTGATTATGGGGAAGAACGGTTTGCTCTTCAGATTGCAAAGAAGATTGTTGCTGGCCGGGCAATCCAGCCAATTTCAAGCACACGACAGCTTGCCGCGCTCGTGGCACAGGCCGTCAAAACCCGCGAGAAAGGCAAAGATCCGGCCACTCGCACATTTCAGGCTGTACGGATTTTCGTCAATCAAGAGCTTGAAGAACTCGAGGTAGGACTGGAAAAAGCGTTCCGTCAGATGGCGCAGCACGGGAGATTGGTTGTGATCAGCTTTCACTCGCTGGAAGATCGCATCGTCAAGCAGTTCATGGCATCCAAGGCCCATGCACCGCAGCCCGACCGCCGCCTGCCGATTCGTGCGATCGACCTGCCGCAGGCCCCTGCGCGCCTGCTGCCGCGGGTCATGCCCGGCGCGGCTGAAGTCGAGTCCAACCCGCGTGCGCGCTCGGCGGTGATGCGCGGCCTGGAGCTGATCGTGGCACCTGCCGCTGGAGTGGCTGCGTGACCGGCCGCCTGTGCCTGCTGCTGACGGCCCTGCTGGTGGCGTGCGCGCTATCGGTGGTGAGCGCCCAGTACAAGGCACGCAGCCTGTTCATCGAGCTTGAGCGCGCCCAGAGCGCGGCTCGCCAGCTTGATGTCGACTGGGCGCAATTGCAACTGGACCAGTCCACCCTGGGCAAGAACGCCCGCATCGAGGAACTGGCCCGGCGTGACCTGAACATGATGCCGGTCACCGCCGCCCGCACCCAATACCTCACCGTGGGGGCGCAATGACCAAGATGCCTCCGCGTCCCAACCTGGCAGGCAGCCGCGTGGCGGCTTCCAAGGGCGTGGCCTTCTCCTCCAATCCCATCCTGCAGGTCAAGTTGCCGGCATGGCGCTCGCGCTTCGTGCTGTTCGTGCTGTTCGTGGCCTTTGTCGCCCTGATCGTACGGGCCTTGTGGCTGCAGGGCGTGTCCACCGACTTCCTGCAGAAGCAGGGCGCCTCGCGCTACGCCCGCACCCTGGAATTGCCCGCCACGCGCGGCAAGATCACCGACCGCAATGGTCAGGTGCTGGCCTCGTCGGTGCCGGTCAAGGCGATCTGGGCCATTCCCGACGACGTCCAGGCCGCGCCCAAGGACAAGCTGGTGCAACTGGCTAAGCTGCTGGAAATGAGCGATGCCGAGCTGCGCAAGAAGCTGGATTCGGATCGCAGCTTCGTCTACCTGAAGCGCCAGGTCGAGCAGGATACCGCCGACAAGATCGTCAAGCTGGGTATCCCCGGCGTGGAAACCCGCAAGGAATACAAGCGCTTCTACCCCGAGGGCGAGGTGATGGCGCACGTGGTCGGCTTCACCAACATCGAAGATGCCGGGCAGGACGGCATGGAGCTGGCCGCCCAGAAGACACTGGCCGGCATGACCGGCAGCCGGCGCGTCATCAAGGACCGCCTGGGCCGTGTGGTGGAAGACATCGAATCCATCCGCGAACCGCATGACGGCCGCGACCTGACCCTGTCCATCGACAGCAAGATCCAGTACATCGCCTTCACCCAACTGAAGGAAGCGGTGGAGAAGTTCAAGGCCAAGGCCGGCGGCATCATCGTGGTCGACGCCAAGACCGGCGAAGTGCTGGCACTGGCCAACCTGCCCACCTACAACCCCAACGACCGCTCGGTGCTGACCGGCGCGCAGCTGCGCAACCGGGTCGTGACCGATACCTTCGAACCGGGCTCGACGCTCAAGCCGTTCACGGTGGCGCTGGCGCTGGACACCCATCGCGTCACACCCTCCACCGTGTTCCAGACCGCGCCCGGCAAGATGACCATCGGCACCGCCACCATCGGCGACTCGCATGCCCATGGCCCGCTGACGGTGGCCCAGATCATCGAGAAATCGTCCAACATCGGTACCGCCAAGATCGCCCTGGGCATGCCGCCCGAAGAGATGTGGGAAATGTTCACCACGGTCGGGTTCGGCCAGCAGCCCAAGTTCGGCTTCCCGGGTGCCGTGGCCGGCCGCGTGCGTCCGTACAAGTCCTGGCGTCCGATCGAACAGGCCACCATGAGCTATGGTCACGGTATCTCGGTATCGCTGATCCAGCTGGCGCATGCCTACCTGATCTTCGCCCGCAATGGCGACATCATTCCGCTGTCCTTCACCAAGGTCACCGACTCGCCCATCGGCCAGCGCGTGATCTCGGCCGATACCGCCCTGCAGATGCGCCGCATGCTGGAAACCGTGGTCGCCCCCGGTGGTACCGCGCCGCAGGCCCAGGTGCCGGGCTATCGCGTGGGTGGCAAGACCGGTACCGCCTACAAGATCGAGGGCGGCAAGTATGTGCGCAAGTATGTGGCGTCCTTCTCGGGCATCGCCCCCATGTCGGACCCGCGCCTGATCATCTCGGTCATGATCGACGAGCCGCAAGGCCAGCACTATGGCGGCCCGGTGGCCGGCCCGGTGTTCGCCAACGTGGCCGCCAATGCCTTGCGTGCATTGAACGTGCCGCCGGACTCCAGCGTGACCAACATCATCATTCCCAAAGAACCGCTTGAGGAGAGCATGTAATGTCCAAGCGCGTTCTGAGCCTGCAAGAGATACTCGCCTGGCTGCGCCAGGCGGCTCCGTCTGCGCAACTGACGTCCGATTCGCGCCGCGTGGCGCCGGGCGACGTCTTCTTCGCCTACGTGGGCGATGCCGATGGACGCTCCTATATCGCCGATGCCGTCGAGCGCGGTGCGGCTGCGGTCGTCTATGAAGCCGAGGGCTACACCTGGCCGCAAGAGGTCGACGAACCGCACCTGGCCGTGCCCGATCTCAAGGCGCAGGCCGGCGAGATTGCCGCCGCCTGGTATGGGCAGCCCGACCAGGGCATGCTGACCGTGGCCGTCACCGGTACCAACGGCAAGACCTCCTGCGCCTGGTGGCTGGGGAGCGCCCTGTCGCGCCTGCCGGCCATCAGCAATGCCGGCGTGATCGGCACCCTGGGCGTGGGCAGCTTCGTTGGCGGCAAGCAGCAGGGCTTTGATGTGACCGGCTACACCACCCCGGACGCCGTGCTGCTGCAGCGCAGCCTGTCCCGGCTGGCCCAGGGGCGCGTCACGGCGCTGGCCATCGAGGCTTCCTCGATCGGGCTGGCACAAGGGCGCATGAACGGCATGCATGTGGATGTCGCCCTGTTCACCAATTTCACGCGTGATCACCTGGATTTCCACGGTGACATGCAGACCTATGAAGACGCCAAGCGCAAGTTGTTCCAGTGGCCCGGCTTGAAGCACGCCGTGCTCAATCTGGACGATCCCATGGGCCTGCGCCTGCTGCCCTTGCTGGCGGGTCGCCAGGTGCCGGTGATCGGCTACGCGCTGGCCGAAGAGGCTGACGCCCAGGCGGCCGGTATCCCCACGCTGCGCGCCAGCCAGTTGCGCAGCAGCCATGCCGGTACCGTGTTCCATGTCGATTCGCCCTTCGGCTGCGGCCAGGTGAAGACCCAGTTGGTGGGCCGCTTCAATGTCAGCAATGTGCTGGGCATCATGGGCGTGCTGCTGACGCAAGGACTGGCCTGGGACGCCGTCGTGGCGGCCGCTGCCGCCCTGACGCCCGCGCCCGGCCGCATGCAACAGTTCGGCGGGCCGGACGTGCCACTGATCGTGATCGATTACGCGCATACCCCCGATGCGCTGGACAAGACCCTGTCCGCGCTGCGTCAGGTCGCTACCCAGCGCGGCGGCCAGCTGTGGTGCGTGTTCGGCTGCGGGGGCGATCGTGATCCGGGCAAGCGCCCGCAGATGGGCCAGATCGCCGAGCAGGCCGACCATGTGGTGCTGACCAGCGACAATCCGCGCAGCGAAGACCCGCAAGCCATCATCGAACAGATCCGTGCCGGCATGAGCCGCGTGGAACCGGTGCTGCTGGCCGACCGCGCCGGCGCCATCCTGTGGGCCATCCGCCACGCCACCAAGGCGGATGTGGTGCTGCTGGCCGGCAAGGGCCATGAGGCCTACCAGGAAATCGCCGGCAAGAAGTTGCCCTTCCTCGACGCCGACCATGTCGCCCTGGCGCTGGCTGCGCGCTCGACCATGATGGGGGGCGCATGATGCGGTTCGACTTCAGCCAGATGCTGGAATGGATCCGCACCGCCGAGGCTGCGGCCTCGGCCCATACGGTGCCTGGTGTCATCAATGCGCCGGCCGGTGAGCTGATCCTCAACGACGTCGTCACCGACAGCCGGGCGGTCAAGCCCGGCAATGTGTTTGTGACGCTGCGCGGCGAGCGTTTCGATGCGCATGACTTCCTCGATGCCGTGGCCGCCCAGGGTGCTTCCGCCGTAGTGGTCGAACGCGTACCGCCGGGCTTGACACTGCCGGCCATCGTGGTGACGGACAGCCGCGCCGCGCTGGGCCAGATCGCCCATGGCTGGCGTCACCGCCGCGCGATCCCGGTCATCGGCGTGACCGGCAGCAACGGCAAGACTACGGTCAAGGAAATGATCGCCGCGATCCTGGCAGCCGCCTTCGGTGAAGACGGCTACCTGGGCACGCGTGGCAACTTCAATAACGAGATCGGCGTGCCGCTGACCCTGTTCCGCCTGCGCGACCAGCATCAGGCTGCCGTCATCGAGATGGGCATGAACCATCCGGGCGAGATCGCGGTCCTCTCTCGCATCGCTGCGCCGACGCTGGGCCTGGTCAACAATGCCCAGCGCGAGCACCAGGAATTCATGGCCAGCGTGGAAGCAGTAGCGCGTGAAAACGGCGCCGTGATCCGCCACTTGCCGGCCGATGGCGTGGCCGTATTCCCGGCCGACGACGACTTCACCGCCCTCTGGCGCGAAGAGGCCGGCACGCGGCGCGTGCTGAGCTTCGGCCTCACGCCGCAAGCCGATGTCAGCGCTACCTATCAGGCCGGCACGTTCGGCAGCAGCCTGCAGGTCACCGTCAAGGGGCTGGCCGTTCCCCCGGCACAGTTCAAGCTCGAGCTGGCCGCCGTGGGTGAACACAATGTTCGCAATGCGCTGGCGGCAGTTGCCTGCGCACTGGGTGCCGGCATCGCGGTCGAGGCCGTGGTGCGCGGCCTGGAAAGCTTTGCCCCGGTCAATGGCCGCCTGCAACGCAAGCAGGCCGTCAGCGGAGCCCTGGTGATCGACGACACCTACAACGCCAACCCCGATTCGGTGCGCGCCGCCATCGACGTGCTGGCCGCCATCAGCGGCCCACGCGTGCTGGTGCTGGGCGACATGGGCGAGGTCGGCGACCAGGGGCCGCAATTCCACGCCGAGATCGGCGCCTATGCGCACAGCCGCGGCATCCCGCTGTTCTTCGCGTTGGGCGAGCTGAGCAGGCACGCCGTCGCGGCCTTCGGCGCACAGGCTCGGCATTTCGACGATATCGCTGCCCTCAATGCAGCGGTGGAGCAGGCCGCACCGCAAGGTGCGACCGTTTTGGTAAAAGGTTCACGCTTCATGAAGATGGAGCGAGTTGTACAGCATCTGGTCAACGTTGAATCCAACACGCAACATCAACAGGAGACCCATTAGCATGCTGGTCTGGCTCGCACAGAATTTTCAACAGGATTTCGGCTTTCTGCGCCTGTTCAACTTCATCACCTTCCGCGCGGTGTTCGCCACGCTGACGGCGTTGTTGATCGGCATGATTGCAGGCCCGGCCGTGATCCGCATGCTGACCCGCATGAAGGTCGGCCAGGCGGTGCGCACCGATGGTCCCCAGACCCACCTGATCAAGTCCGGCACCCCCACCATGGGCGGCGTGCTGATCCTGATCGGCATTGGCATTTCCACGTTGCTGTGGGCCGACCTGTCCAACCGTTTCGTCTGGATCGTGCTGATCGTCACGCTCGGTTTCGGCGCCGTCGGCTGGGTCGATGACTATCGCAAGGTGGTCTATCGCGACCCGCAGGGCATGCGCTCGCGCGAAAAGTATTTCTGGCAGTCGCTGATCGGCCTGGTGGCAGCGTTCTACCTGGCCTTCTCGGTCTCGGAAGTGAGCAACATGAAGGTCTTCGACCTGTTCGTGGCGTGGGTACGTTCCGGCTTCAGCCTGGACCTGCCGCCCAAGGCCGACCTGATCGTGCCGTTCTTCAAGACGGTCACCTATCCGCTGGGTGTGTGGGGCTTCATCGCGCTGACCTATTTCGTCATCGTCGGCACCAGCAATGCCGTCAACCTGACTGACGGCCTGGATGGCCTGGCCATCATGCCCACCGTGCTGGTGGGTGCCGCGCTGGGCCTGTTTGCCTACCTGACCGGCAATGCCAGCTACGCCAAATACCTGTTCATCCCGCACATCCCGGGCGCCGGCGAACTGCTGATCTTCTGCGGCGCCATGGGTGGCGCGGGCCTGGCCTTCCTCTGGTACAACGCCTACCCGGCGCAGGTGTTCATGGGTGACGTCGGTGCGCTGGCGCTGGGCGGCGCCCTGGGTACCATCGCCGTGATCGTGCGCCAGGAAATCGTGCTCTTCATCATGGGTGGCATCTTCGTGGTCGAGACCCTGTCGGTGATGATCCAGGTGGCCTATTTCAAATATACGAAGAAGCGGTTCGGCACCGGCCGCCGCGTGCTGTTGATGGCGCCGCTGCACCATCACTACGAGCAGAAGGGCTGGAAGGAAACCCAGGTGGTGGTCCGTTTCTGGATCATCACAATGATGTTGGTGCTGGTGGGCTTGTCGACGCTGAAGCTGCGCTGAAGTCTGCTTCACCCCGTAGCAGGAAAGAAATCACGGCGCCCTTGCCGACCATGTCAGGGGCGCCTTTGTAGCAAGCAGGTTCTAGAGAAGTGAGTTTGGAAACAACGATGAATTACTCGGGCAAACACGTTCTGGTGCTCGGACTCGGTGAGTCCGGCCTGGCAATGGCGCGGTGGCTGGTCTACTGCGGCGCCAGCGTGCGCGTGGCCGATACCCGTGGCGAAGCGGCCCTGGCCGAGCGCCTGACCGCCCTGCGCGGTGACGCACCCGAGGCCCAGGCCGTGTTGGGCCAGGCCTTGTCGCCCTCCCTGCTGGAGGGCGTTGACTTCGTCGCCGTCAGCCCGGGCCTGGCGCCCGATGGCGAACTGGCCCCCTTGATGCCGGCCATCGCCGAGCGTGGCCTGCCGCTGTGGGGTGAGATCGAACTGTTCGCCCAGGCGCTGGCCGCCTTGCGCGAAGAAACGCTGTACCAGCCCAAGGTCCTGGCCATCACCGGCACCAACGGCAAGACCACGGTGACGCGCCTGACCGGCCTGCTGTGCCAGCGTGCCGGTCTGTCGGTGCAAGTGGCCGGCAATATCAGCCCGGCCGCGCTGGATGTGTTGCGCGAAGCGGTGATCCGGGACAAGGTCTTCCTGGCCGAACTGGCCGAGCAGGATGCGATCGCCGCAGCCCAGGCGCAGGCCGAAGCCGAGGCGCAAGCCGCCCAGCAAGCGGTGCTGGATGCCCAGCAGGCGGCCGAGGCCGAAAAACATCGTCGCGCCGCCGCCCGTATCGAAGAAGCGGCAGCGATTGCCGTGCCGGTGCTGCAGGCCGATCTGCCGGCTGATTCGTCCGTCGAACCGTCCGCAGATTCGTCTGCTGATCTGTCGACTGATGCACCCGCTGCCCCGCAGCTGGATCTGCTGGCAACGGCCGACGACGGCGAAGCGACCGGACCGGTGCAACAGCCGCACGAGTCTGTCGAAACAGACCTGCCTGCCGCTGAGTTTACTGAGGCCACTGAGACCACAGAGACGACCGCAGCCCCTGAAAACGCTGAGCTGGCCGAAACGCCGGTTGCTGCAGAAACAGTCGATCCCGCCGTCGCCGCCACCCTGGAAGTGGCCTCCGACGTCGTGCCGCAGGCCGATCCCGATATGCCCGCCACAACTGGCGAAGCGATGAACCTGGGTGACTTCATGGAAGTCTCGCGAAAGGCTGAAGAAGACGCGCTGGTGGAAGTCCCGCCACCGCCGCCGCCCGAGCCGACCTACCGTGGCAGCATGCCGCAGGCCTGGGTGCTGGAGCTGTCCAGCTTCCAGTTGCACACCACGCACAGCCTGCAGCCGCATGCGGCCACCGTGCTCAACCTGACCCAGGACCATCTTGACTGGCACGGCAGCATGGAAAACTATGCCGCCGACAAGGCCCGTATCTTCGGCCAGGGCACCGTGCGCGTACTCAATCGTGACGATGCGCTGGTGATGGAGATGGCCTCCGGCGCCGCGCCGTTGTCGACCTTCGGCCTGGACGAACCGGCCGCGCCCAACAGCTTCGGCCTGGTCAACGACAACGGCATGCAGTGGCTGGCCAATGCCTTCGTGCATGAAGACGACGAGGTGCCGGAAGGCAAGCGGCGCCGCAAGCAAAAGGACATGCTGCCACCTCCGGTCACCCTGAAGCGCCTGATGCCGGCTGATGCCCTCAAGATCCGCGGCGCCCACAACGCCATGAATGCACTGGCCGCGCTGGCCCTGTGCCGCGCCATCGACCTGCCGATGGCGCCGCTGCTGCATGGCCTGCGCGACTACACCGGCGAGCCGCACCGGGTGGAACTGGTCGGCGTGATCCAGGAAGTGGATTACTACGACGACAGCAAGGGCACCAATGTGGGCGCCACCGTGGCGGCCCTGAACGGACTGGGCCTGGGTGGTCGTCCGAACCGCATCGTGCTGATCGCCGGTGGCGACGGCAAGGGCCAGGACTTTTCGCCGCTGGACCTGCCGGTGCAGAAATATGCACGCGCCGTACTGCTGATCGGCCGTGACGCCCCCGCCATCCGGGCAGCGCTGGCCGACAGCGGTGTCGAGCTGATCGATTGCGCCAGCCTGGAAGCCGCAGTCGAAAAAGCTGGCGAGATCGCGCGCGCCGGCGACATCGTGCTGCTGTCCCCGGCCTGCGCCAGCCTGGACATGTTCCGCAACTACGCCCATCGTGCCGAGGTCTTCGTGGATGCGGTGCGTGAGCTGGCGCTCTCGCGTGGCGAGGTACTGGCATGAAACTGAACCTGTCCTCGATGCGCAGCTTGCTGGGTGGCCTCAAGGAGGCTGCGCCGGTGGCCGCCGGCCGGGTCCGTGCCGGTCGTGGCAGCGCATCGGGCAGCATCGGTCTGGAGCAGCGTTCGCGCATGATGGAATACGACCAGCCGCTGATCTGGGTGGTCCTGCTACTGATGCTGTTCGGCATGGTGATGGTGTATTCGGCCTCGGTGGCCTTGCCGGATTCGCCCAAGTACGCGTCCTATTCGAATTACCATTTCCTGATCCGCCAGGCGATCTTCATCGTGGTCTCCATCATCGCTGGCGCGCTGGCCTTCCGCGTGCGTATCGAGACCTGGCAGAAGTGGGCACCCTACCTGTTCGGCATCACCCTGATCCTGCTGCTGATGGTGCTGGTGCCGGGCGTGGGCAAGGGCGTCAACGGCGCCAAGCGCTGGCTCTCGCTGAAGATCATCAACCTGCAGCCTTCCGAACTGATGAAGCTGTTCATCGTCCTCTATGCGGCCGACTACACGGTGCGCAAGCAGGCGGTGATGCACAAGCTGGTCAAGGGTTTCTTCCCGATGGCCGCAGCGGTCGGCCTGGTGGGTCTGTTGCTGCTGCTGGAACCCGACCTGGGTGCATTCGGCGTGATCGTCTGCATCGCCATGGGCATCCTGTTCCTGGGCGGTATCAATGGTGTCTGGTTCGGCGGCATCGGCGCTACGCTGGTGGGCGTGTTCTCGCTGGTCATCGTGACCTCGCCCTGGCGGCGCGAGCGCATCTTCGCCTACCTCAATCCCTGGGAAGAAGAAAATGCGTTGGGCAAGGCCTACCAGTTGTCGCACTCGCTGATCGCCTTCGGGCGGGGCGAGCTGTTCGGCGTGGGCCTGGGCAGCAGCGTGGAAAAATTGCATTACCTGCCGGAGGCGCACACCGACTTCCTGCTGGCGGTGATCGGCGAGGAACTCGGTTTCGTCGGCGTGCTGGTGGTGGTGCTGCTGTTCTACTGGCTGGTCAAGCACGCCTTCGAGATCGGCCGCCAGGCCATCGCGCTGGACCTGACCTTTGCCGGCCTGGTGGCCAAGGGCATCGGCATCTGGCTGGGTGTGCAGGCTTTCATCAACATGGGTGTGAACCTGGGTCTCTTGCCCACCAAGGGCCTGACCTTGCCGCTGATGAGCTACGGGGGATCGGGCGTGCTGTTGAACTGCGTCGGCCTGGCCATCCTGTTGCGCATCGATTACGAAAACCGGGTTCTGATGCGCGGAGGTCGCCTATGAGCGCGCCGCGCAAGTTGCTGATCATGGCGGCCGGGACCGGTGGTCATATCTTCCCCGGCCTGGCCATTGCCGAGACCATGCGCGCGCGTGGCTGGCAGGTATCCTGGCTGGGTACCACCCACGGCATGGAGCGCGATCTGGTGCCGCGCCACGGCGTGGAGATGGACAGCATCGTCTTCGCCGGTCTGCGCGGCAAGGGCCTGATGCATACGGTCAAGGGCGTGTGGCGCCTGGCGGCGAGCTTCTTCCATTGCTTCCGCATCCTCGGCCAGCGTCGCCCGGACGTGGTGCTCGGCATGGGGGGCTACGTCACCGTGCCGGGTGGTGCGATGGCACGCCTGCGCGGCAAGCCGCTGGTGCTGGTCAATGCCGACGCGGCGCTGCTGCTGTCCAACAAGACCCTGACGCCGCTGGCCGACAAGGTGCTGTTCGGTTTCCCCGCCGATTTCGGCCGGGCGGCCGGCAAGGCCGAGGTCACCGGCAATCCGGTGCGCAAGGAAATCATCGCCCTGCCGCAACCGGGCGACCGTTATGCCACGCGCACCGGCCCGCTGAAGATCCTGGTGGTAGGTGGCAGCCTGGGTGCCAAGGTACTGAACGACAACGTGCCTGCTGCACTGGCCCGGCTGCCTGCCGAGTTGCGCCCGCAAGTCACGCACCAGTCAGGCAAGCAGCATATCGTCGCGCTGCGCGCGGCCTATGACGCTGCCGGCGTACAGGCCGAGGTGCTCGATTTCATCGACGACATGCCGCGTCGCTACGCCGAGGCCGATCTGGTGATCTGCCGCGCCGGCGCGATCACGGTCTCCGAGCTGACCGCCGCTGGCGTGGCCAGTGTGCTGGTACCGCTGGCGGTCTCGACGACCTCGCACCAGATCGACAACGCCAGGTGGATGGCTGCCAACAAGGCGGCGATCCACCTGCCACAACGCGAACTGACGCCGGAACACCTGGCCGGTTTGCTGCAGAAACTGGACCGCGCTGCATGCCATGAAATGGCGCAGGCGGCATACGAACAAGGCCGGCGCGATGCCAACGAGGCAATCGCGCGCGTGCTGGAAGGACTGGTAACACCATGAAGCATCGCGTCAAGAACATCCACTTCGTCGGTATCGGCGGCTCCGGGATGAGCGGCATCGCCGAGGTCCTGCTGAACCTGGGCTATGGCGTCTCTGGCTCCGATCTGGGCAGCAACGCCGCCACCCAGCGCCTGGCGCAACTGGGTGCCTGCATCCGCTATGGCCACGCGGCCGAGAACATCGAAGGCGCCGACGCCATCGTCACCTCCACCGCCGTCAAGGGCGACAATCCGGAAGTGCTGGCAGCGCGCAAGAAGCACATCCCCATCGTGCCGCGTGCGGTGATGCTGGGCGAGCTGATGCGCCTGAAGAAGGGCATTGCCATCGCCGGCACCCACGGCAAGACCACCACCACCAGCCTGGTGGCCAGCGTGCTGGCGCAGGGCGGGCTGGACCCCACCTTCGTCATCGGCGGCCGTCTCACCAGCGCTGGCGCCAATGCCAAGCTGGGTACCGGAGAATTTATCGTGGCCGAGGCCGACGAGTCCGATGCCTCGTTCCTGAACTTGATGCCGGTCATTGAGGTGATCACCAACATCGACGCCGATCACATGGAGACCTACAACCATGACTTCGCGCGTCTGAAGCAGGCCTTCGTCGAATTCACCCAGCGCCTGCCGTTCTACGGCGTGGCCGTGCTGTGCCTGGATGATCCGCACGTGCGCGAGATCATGCCGATGGTCTCCAAGCCCATCCTCACCTACGGCTTCCATGAAGACGCCGACGTGCGTGCCATCGACGCCAAGGCGGTGGACGGCAAGATGGAATTCACCGTGATCCAGTACGGCTATGCACCAATGCAGGTGAGCCTGAACCAGCCCGGCATGCACAACGTGCAGAACGCCTGCGCCGCCATCGCCATTGCCCGCGAGCTGGACGTGGATGACGCCGCCACCCAGAAGGCGCTGACCGAATTCAATGGCGTCGGTCGCCGCTTCACCCGCTACGGCGAAGTGCCGATCACCGATGCCCAGGGCAAGCCGGCCGGGCACTTCACCCTGGTGGACGACTACGGTCACCACCCGGTCGAAACCGCCGCCACCATCGCCGCCGCCCGTGGCGCCTATCCGGGCCGCCGCCTGGTGCTGGCCTTCCAGCCGCACCGCTATACCCGCACCCGCGATCTTTTCGAGGACTTCGTCAAGGTGCTGTCTTCGCCGGACGTGCTGGTGCTGGGTGAGGTCTATGCGGCCGGTGAATCGCCCATCGTGGCCGCCGACGGCCGCTCGCTGGCGCATGCCCTGCGTGCTGCCGGCAAGGTGGAGCCGGTATTCGTCGATGACATCGGCGACATGCCCGAGACCATCCGCAACGTGGTGCGCGATGGCGATGTGGTCATGACCATGGGTGCGGGATCGATTTCCGCCGTACCGGCGCGCCTGGTGGCACAGGCCGGCGGCAAGAACGAACAGGGGGCCGCATGATCAGCCAGGACCAGATCAAGGCCTTCGGCCGCGTCGGCGTGCTCTTCGGCGGCCGTTCGGCCGAACGTGAAGTGTCGATGATGTCGGGCAATGGCGTGCTGCAGGCCTTGCGCAGCAAGGGCGTGGATGCGCATCCCTTCGACCCCGCCGTGCGCTCGCTGGGCGAACTGCAGGCCGAGAAGTTCGATCGCGTCTTCATCGCCCTGCATGGCCGCTATGGCGAAGACGGCACCCTGCAGGGTGCGCTGGAACAGATGGGCCTGCCCTATACCGGCCCCGGTGTGATGGCTTCGAGCATCGCCATGGACAAGGTCATGACCAAGCGCATCTGGCTCTCGCACGGCCTGCCCACGCCGCGCTTCCTGACGCTGGACGCCAAGGCCACAAGCCGCGAGCAGCTGCGCCTGGTACCGGACGAACTGGGCCTGCCGCTGATGCTCAAGGCCCCGCACGAAGGCTCGACCATCGGCATCGCCAAGGTCAACGGCTATTCGGACATGCAGGAAGGCTTCGACCTGTGCGCCCGCTATGACAGCGTGGTGCTGGCCGAAGAATTCATTCGCGGCCGCGAGTTGACCGTGCCGGTGCTGGGAACGGGCCGTGAGGCGCGTGCCTTGCCGGTCATCGAGATCCGTGCGCCGGAGGGTAACTATGATTACCAGAACAAGTATTTCACCGATGACACGAAATATTTGTGTCCGGCCCCGCTTGACGAGGAACTGACTCGCCATCTGCGTGATCTGGCGGTACAGGCTTTCAATGCGCTGGGTTGCCGCGGCTGGAGCCGGGTCGATTTCATGTTGCGCGAGACCGATGGCAAGGCCGAACCCTATCTGCTGGAAATCAACACCTCGCCCGGCATGACCGGTCATTCGCTGGTGCCGATGGCGGCCAAGGCGGTGGGCATGAGCTATGAGGACCTGTGTTGCGAAATCCTGCAGATGGCGGCGCTGGACATGACGCCTTCCAAGGACTGGACGCCGCAGGCGGGCCAGTCGTGATGGTTCGGGTCTAAGGGAGCGCGCGCGTCGATGTGGCAGGACGTCAAGATGCTCAACGCCATCAGCAGTGCGCTCATTGCGCTGGTGCTGCTGGCCCTGGTGGCATCCGGTTTGTGGTGGGTGGCGCAGCGGCCGATGTTTACGCTGCACACGATACGTATCGAGTCCGCCGGCGAGTTGCCGCTGGAAAAGGTCAATGCGTTGACGGTGCGGGCTACTGCGGTGCCGCGCATCCACGGCAATTTCTTCACCGCCGACCTGACGGCGGTGCGGGCGGCCTTCGAGGCCGTGCCCTGGGTGCGCAAGGCCATGGTGCGGCGCGAATGGCCGGACCGGCTGGTGGTGAAGATCGAGGAACACAAGGCCCTGGGTACCTGGGGTGAAGATGGCAAGTTGTTGTCGCAGAAGGGCGATGTGTTTACCGCCAACCTGGCCGAGGCCGAGGACGACGGTGACCTGCTGGAATTCGATGGCCCGCCCGGCAGCGAGCAGCAGGTAGTGGCGCGGCTGGCGCTGTTCCGCCAGTGGTTCGCACCGATCAAGCTGGAGCCGGAGTCGCTGGTGCTGTCCAATCGCTATGCCTGGACGGTGCGCCTGGACAACGGCATGACGGTCGAACTGGGGCGTGATCAGGGCGATGCGGTCCTGAAGGAACGTGTGGCAAGGCTGGTGGCGGTGTATCCGCAACTGCTGGAAAGATTGCAGGGCAAGATAGAAAGTGTCGACTTGCGCTATCCCAACGGGATGGCGTTGAAGGCGGATGGAATGGTGCTGGCGGCAATGAACGGGAAAATGAAATAAGCGGAACGCTATGACAAAAGACGCAAAAAATCTGATCGTCGGCCTGGACATCGGCACCTCGAAAGTGGTGGCGGTGGTGGCCGAGGTGCTGCCCGACGGCCGCCACGAAGTGATCGGGCTGGGGCAGTCCGAATCCAAGGGGCTCAAGAAGGGGGTGGTGGTCAATATCGAAGCCACCGTCGAATCCATCCAGCGCGCCCTGGAAGAGGCCGAGCTGATGGCCGACTGCAAGATCCGCAATGTCTATACCGGCATTGCCGGCAGCCACATCCGCAGCTTCAACTCCAGCGGCATGGTGGCCATCAAGGACAAGGAAGTCACGGCGGCCGACGTCTCCCGCGTGATCGAGACTGCCAAGGCAGTCAACATCCCGACCGACCAGCAATTGCTGCACACGGTGCCGCAGGAATTCATCGTCGACAACCAGGAAGATGTGCGCGAGCCCATCGGCATGAGCGGCATCCGCCTGGAAGTGAAGGTCCACATCGTCACCGGCGCGGTGTCGGCGGTGCAGAACATCGTCAAGTGCGTGCGCCGCTGCGGCCTGGAAGTCTCGGACCTGATCCTGCAACCGATGGCCTCGGCCGATTCGGTGCTGACCACCGACGAGCGCGAGCTGGGCGTGGTGCTGGTCGATATCGGCGGCGGCACCACCGACGTGGCGGTGTTCACCGAAGGCGCGATCCGGCACACCGCGGTGATTCCGATTGCCGGCGACCAGATCACCAACGACATCGCCATGGCCCTGCGCACGCCGACGCTGGAGGCCGAAGAGATCAAGCTGCGTTATGGCGTGGCCAAGCAGATCCTGGCTGATCCGACGGAGACACTGGAAGTGCCGGGCCTGGGCGACCGCAATCCGCGCACGCTGTCGCGTCAGGCGCTGGCGGCGGTCATCGAGCCGCGTGTGGAAGAGCTGTTCGCGCTGGTGCACCAGGTGGTGCGCGAGTCGGGTTACGAAGAGGTGCTGTCCTCCGGCATCGTCCTCACCGGCGGCTCGGCGATGATGCCGGGCATGACCGAACTGGCCGAAGACATCTTCTTGAAGCCGGCCCGCCTGGGAACGCCCGAATACAGCGGCCAGCTGGCCGACGTGGTGCGCAGCCCGCGCTACTCGACCGTGCTGGGCCTGCTGCAGGAAGCCAAGAAGCAATACCTGCGCGGCTACATCGTGACCCGCCAGGAAGGCTCGGTGAAGGCGGTCTGGCAGCGCATGAAGGAATGGTTCCTCGGCAACTTCTGAGGACCGCGTCCCGCAAGCAACATTGGCGGGCTGTGGAATGCATCAGGATGTAAAAACATTGGTGGGCGCTGGCGTAACGGCTGTAGGGTTCAGGCAGTCGACATGGACGGTACGCCAGCAGATGGGCAGGACGGTTTTGTTGGGATAGCGGTAGCAGGCATGACTCGCAACATTCATTCGTGGCATTCGTAGCATTCGTGGCATTCGTGGCATCGGCAGTATTGGTTTCAAAAGTTACAGCAGCAACAACAGGGAATTGAACATATAGACAGCAGTGATCAGTTGCTAGTCGTCACACCGCGTGATGCCTATCAACTGCCAGCTGCAGGACACATATATTTAAAGGAGTCATCATGGAAATCGATATGGTCGACAATGCGACGCTGGGGACGATCATCAAGGTCGTTGGCGTTGGCGGTGCTGGCGGCAATGCCGTGCAGCACATGATTAACAAGGGTGTCTCTGGCGTCGAATTCATCGCCGCCAACACGGATGCCCAGGCGCTCAAGCAATCCAAGGCGCATAACGTCATCCAGATTGGTGATACCGGTCTGGGCGCCGGCATGCAGCCTGACGTCGGGCGCCGTCTGGCCGAGGAAACCCGTGCCCGCATCGAAGATTCCCTGCGCGGTGCGCACATGGTATTCATCGCCGCCGGCATGGGTGGCGGCACCGGCACGGGTGCTGCACCGGTGGTGGCGCAGGTGGCCAAGTCGCTGGGCGCGCTGACCGTGGCAGTGGTCTCCAAGCCGTTCTCCTACGAAGGCCAGAAGTGCATGGACATCGCCGACGCCGGTCTGGAAGAGCTGACCCAGCACGTCGATTCGCTGATCATCATCCTCAATGAAAAGCTGGAAGAGATCTACGAAGACGACAGCATGATCGAATGGCTGTCCCATGCTGACGACGTGCTCAACAACGCCGTGGCCGGTATCGCCGAGATCATCAATGTCCCGGGTCACATCAACGTCGACTTCAACGACGTCAAGACCATCATGGGCGAGCAGGGCAAGGCCATGATGGGTACCGCCACCGCTGCCGGCGTGGACCGCGCCCGCGTGGCCGCCGAGCAGGCCGTGGCCTCGCCGCTGCTGGATGGCATCGACCTGTCGGGCGCCCGCGGCGTGCTGGTCAACGTGACCGCCAGCCGTGGCCTGAAGGGTAAGGAAATCAAGGAAGTGATGGCGACCGTGCGTGCCTTCGCTGCCCCTGACGCTTCCATCGCCCAGGGTATCGCCTACGACGACAGCATGGGCGACGAGATCCGCGTCACCGTGGTGGCCACCGGCCTGGGCCGTGCCCGCAAGGCCGTGCAACTGGTGCAGACCCCGGTCATGCGTACCGGTACCCACAACGAACCGATGATGGCCGTCGGTGGCGTCATGCCGCAAGGCGCAGCGCAACCGGCTGCTGCCTTCGGTGGCCTGAAGGCTCCGGCCGTGTGGCGTCGCGAGTCGGCTTCCGACACCGTGCGCGCGCTGGAAAAGAACGGCATGGAAACCTACGACATCCCCGCCTTCCTGCGCAAGCAGGCGGACTGAGTCGGGTGCTCGGTGCTGGCCTGCGCAGTCGAAGCAGGCCGGCCGGTTCCGAGGCATACTAACGCCGCGCCTGGTGCGCGGCGTTTTTTCGTGCGTCGCCTGCGGGCAACTCATCTGTCCGATCGATCAATCGGGCCAGATTCATCACCTAGATCACTTATACAACCAGACGAGGAAACACCATGACCATCAAGATCGGCGACCGCCTGCCCGAAGGCACCCTGACCGAATTCATCGAGACCGAGACCGAAGGCTGCAGCCTGGGCCCCAACGCCTTCAAGGTGTCCGACCTGGTCAAGGGCAAGAAGATTGCCCTGTTCGCCCTGCCCGGCGCCTTCACCCCGACCTGTTCGGCCAAGCACGTGCCGGGCTACATCGCCCTGGCGGACCAGTTCAAGGCCAAGGGTGTGGACGAGATCTGGTGCCTTTCGGTCAACGACGCCTTTGTCATGGGCGCCTGGGGCCGCGACCAGAAGGCCACCGGCATCGTGCGCATGTTCGGCGACGGCAGCGCCACCTTCACCAAGGCGCTGGGCATGGAGTTCGACCTGACCGAACGCAACATGGGTGTGCGTTCGCAGCGCTATTCGATGCTGCTGGAAGATGGCGTGGTCAAGCAGCTGAACCTGGAAGCACCGGGCAAGTTCGAGGTGTCCAACGCCGAGACCCTGCTGGGCCAACTGGGCTGATTTCCTCCGGGAATCCTGCGACGGCATGCTGCGGCATGCCGTTTTGCTTTGTGGAAATGGCAAGTCGTGCAAGAAGTCGTTGCGAGACCGCACTGGCGCGTCTTTGCAGATGGGAACGATTTGCAACAAAGCCGCGCCGTAGCGGGGCGGCGAGCGGGCATCTTGGCTATAATGGCCGGATGTTGAAACAGCGCACAATCAAGAATCTGGTCAAGACCACCGGCGTCGGTCTGCACTCCGGCACCAAGGTCGAGCTGACCCTGCGCCCGGCCGCGCCCGACACCGGCATCATCTTCCGTCGCGTCGACCTGGACCCGGTGGTCGAGCTGCCGATGATGGCCACTGGCGTGGGCGATACCCGCATGGCCTCGACCCTGACCAAGGATGGCGCCAAGGTTTCCACCGTCGAACACCTGCTCTCGGCCTGCGCCGGCCTGGGCATCGACAACCTGTATATCGATCTGACCGCCGAAGAAATCCCCATCATGGATGGCTCGGCCTCGTCCTTCGTCTTCCTGCTGCAGCAGGCCGGCCTGCAGGAACAGAATGCGGCCAAGAAATTCATCCGCGTCAAGAAGCCGGTGGAAGTGCGCGAAGGCAGCGGTGACAAGGAAAAATGGGCACGTCTGGAACCCTATGACGGTTTCCGCCTGAAGTTCTTCATCGAATTCAACCACCCCGCCGTGGATGGCACCGGCCAGGTCGCCGAAGTTGATTTCGGCATCGACTCCTACGTCAAGGAAATCGCCCGCGCGCGCACCTTCGGCTTCATGCAGGACGTCGAAACCCTGCGCGGCATGGGCCTGGCGCGGGGCGGCTCCTTCGAGAACGCCATCGTCATGGACGAGTACCGCATCCTCAACGCCGACGGCCTGCGCTACGACAACGAGTTCGTGCGCCACAAGATCCTGGACGCCATCGGCGACCTCTACATCATCGGCCATCCCTTGCTGGCCAGCTACGACGCCCACAAGTCCGGCCACGGGCTCAACAACCTGTTGCTGCGCGAACTGCTGTCGCGACCCGACGCCTATGAAATCGTCAGCTTCGACAAGCTGGAACAGGCGCCGCAGACCTACGTCATGCAGGCCAAGCAGGAGTGGGCGCTGAACTGATCGCTTAACCGCACAGCAGCAGCCCTGAATACAGACGCCCCGGCCTGGACCGGGGCGCTTCTTTTTGGCGCTGCAGAGTGGGCTGGTAAAAAATCTTGTAAATCTTTTATCAGGACAGGGGCGGGCGGGTCTAGCTTCCCTCGGGAAATGGCGACGATTCCCCTGCCTGCTTGGTCGATCTGCGACCGTCGCGACGCCGTATCATGGCATCGATCGCATCCTTCAGACCCTGACTGCGCGGGTCGCTGGCCAGCGTACTGCTGAGCTCGGCGAAGGAGGAGAGGGCGCCGTCGGTCAGCTCCAGCACCCGTTTGGGTGGAGGTGGAGGGGCAGTTTTGCCAACTTGCACTTTGATTCGGATTGAATTAACCTGCCATCCGTCCTTCAGCAGGCGGTCCTGCAGCCTCGGGGTTTGCTGCTTCAACCGGGCCGCCAGCGCTGCATTGGGCGCGCTCATGACCAGCACGCCAGCTTCGAACTGCAAGATCTGACACGCGGCAAACATCGCCGGCAACGACGCGGCGACCGACTGCTGCAGCGTGCCCATGCGAGCCAGGGCGGGCAAGAGCGCCGCCATCGTCGAATTCGACCGCAAGAAATCCGCGGCTCCCTTCGTGCTCTTCGCCATGCGTTGGGCGCTCGTGGGGGCAGGCCGATAAGGGGTGAACGTAGATGGGTACTTCATCTTTAAACCTTATCACATCCGGTGTCTGACCGGCCGGAGACCAAGGAGCAAAGATGCAAATTATCCTGCTGCACCCCCGTTTCACCAAAGCCCGTTCCGTCACGCTGGGCAGCAAGCACCTGTTCATCCTGATGTTCCTGCTGGTCGGCCTGATCGCCGGCTCCTCGACGCTGATCACCTACTTCCTGCTGCGCCAGGCCGGTGACCCCGATGCCTCCCCGCTGCTGCACAAGCTGGCGGTATCGATGAGCCAGGAAGAGGACGGCCGCAACGAAAAATTCCTCAAGGAAAACCTGGCCATGATGGCCGTCAAGGTCGGCGAGATGCAGGCCCAGATGATGCGCCTGGATGCGCTGGGCGAGCGGGTGCAGGGCCTGGCCGGCATCCGTCCCGAGGAATTCAACTTCAAGGAGTCGCCCGGTCGCGGCGGCGCCGAAGTCTCCAGCCTGGCCGGTCCGGGCCGCGATGTCGGCCTGGACGAGTTGCGCCGCATGCTGGACAACCTGGCCGTGGATGCCGGGCATCGCACCGATTACCTCAACGCCGTCGAATCCACCCTGATGGGTGACAAGATCAAGTCGCGCCTGTTGCCGACCAACCAGCCGGTCAACGTCGCCTACAATTCGTCCAGCTTCGGCTGGCGCCTGGACCCGTTCACCGGCCACAACGCCTTCCATGAAGGGCTGGACTTCCCGGCTGCGGTCGGTACGCGCATCGTCGCAGCGGCTGCCGGCGTGGTGATTGCCTCGGAATATCATTACCAGTTTGGCAACATGCTGGAAATCGACCACGGCAACAACATCATCACCCGTTACGCCCACGCCTCGCGCCTTTATGTGAAGGTGGGCGACATCGTCAAGCGTGGCCAGCATGTGGCCGATGTTGGCTCCACCGGCCGTTCCACTGGCGCCCACCTGCATTTCGAGGTGCGCATCCGTGGTATCGCCCAGGACCCGCGCAAGTTCCTGGCGCTGGGCGCCAATGGTGGCAACCAGCCCAAGCAGATGCCGGTGTTCGTGGCCGGTCGCTGAGCCCTGGCCCCCGGCCGGGCGCGCCGGCATGAATATTTCTTCACGCGCCCCTTCCACCTTGAAACCTTGCAAACCTGCCCGATCTAAGGCTTTACCGCCCCGGGCCGGGCCGTAAAGCCATTGGCGCGGGCCTGCGTGCTAAAATCCATGGTTTATTTTCGGGCGTTGTCGGCCGGAACCCCACGGCCGGGTGCCAAACGTCTATCTGCCGGATCATTCATCGGCGCTTTTATAGAATCCAAGCATGTCATTCCTGACCAAGATTTTCGGCAGCCGTAACCAGCGTCTGCTCAAACAATATCAAAAAATCGTCCGCCAGATTAACGCGCTGGAGCCCTCGGTCGAGAAGCTGACCGATGCTGAACTGCAAGCCAAGACGCCCGAATTCAAGCAACGTATCGCCGGCGGCGAAGCGCTCGACGCGATCCTGCCGGAAGCCTTTGCGGTCTGCCGCGAAGCCAGCCGTCGCGTGCTCAAGATGCGCCACTTCGATGTCCAGCTGATCGGTGGCATGGCCCTGCACTTCGGCAAGATCGCCGAAATGCGTACCGGCGAAGGCAAGACCCTGATGGCGACCCTGCCGGCCTACCTCAATGCCCTGGCCGGCAAGGGCGTGCACGTGGTGACCGTCAACGACTACCTGGCCCAGCGCGATGCCGAGGACATGGGTCGCCTGTACAGCTGGCTGGGCCTGACCACCGGCGTGAACCTGTCGCAGATGGAACACGACGTCAAGCAGGAGGCCTATGCCGCCGACATTACCTACGGTACCAACAACGAATTCGGCTTCGACTACCTGCGCGACAACATGGTCTTCGATGCCGACGACCGCGTGCAGCGCGCCCTGAACTTCGCCATCGTCGACGAAGTGGACTCGATCCTGATCGACGAAGCGCGTACCCCGCTGATCATCTCCGGCCAAGCCGAGAACCACACCGAGCTGTACCACAAGATGAACGCCGTGCCGCCGCTGCTGACGCTGCAGATCGGCGAGGAAACCCCCGACGGCAAGGGCAAGATCGAAGTCCCGGGTGACTACACCAAGGATGAGAAGAGCCACCAGGTGCTGCTGACCGAAGCCGGTCACGACAAGGCCGAGGAAATCCTCACCCAGATGGGCTTGCTGGCTGAAGGCGCCTCGCTCTACGACGCCGCCAACATCACCCTGATCCACCACCTGTACGCCGCCCTGCGCGCCCACACCCTGTACCACCGCGACCAGCACTATGTGGTGCAGAACGGCGAAGTGGTGATCGTGGACGAATTCACCGGTCGTCTCATGACCGGCCGCCGCTGGTCCGACGGCCTGCACCAGGCGGTGGAAGCCAAGGAAGGCGTGAAGATCCAGAACGAGAACCAGACCCTGGCCTCGATCACCTTCCAGAACTACTTCCGCATGTACGGCAAGCTCTCCGGCATGACCGGCACGGCCGATACCGAAGCCTACGAATTCCAGGAAATCTATCACCTGGAAACCGTCGTGATCCCGCCCAACCGTCCCAATGCCCGCAAGGACCGCCAGGATCAGGTCTACAAGACCGCGCAAGAGAAGTACATGGCGATGGTCAAGGACATCCAGGACTGCTACGAGCGCGGCCAGCCTGTGCTGGTGGGCACCACCTCGATCGAGAACTCGGAACTGCTGTCGGGCATCCTGACCAAGTCCAAGCTGCCGCACAACGTCCTGAACGCCAAGCAGCACGCTCGCGAAGCCGAGATCGTCGCCCAGGCCGGCCGTCCCAAGATGATCACTATCGCCACCAACATGGCTGGTCGCGGTACCGACATCGTGCTGGGTGGCAACATGGGCAAGCAGATCCAGCTGATCGAGGCCGACGAGTCCCTGTCGGACGCCGACAAGGCCGCCAGGTCGCAGCAGCTGCGCGATGAATGGCAGTCCCTGCACGACCACGTGGTCAATGCCGGCGGCCTGCACATCATCGGTACCGAACGTCACGAATCGCGTCGCGTGGACAACCAGTTGCGTGGCCGTTCCGGCCGCCAGGGCGACCCGGGTTCCTCGCGCTTCTACCTGTCGCTGGACGATGCGCTGCTGCGCATCTTCGCTGGCGACCGCGTGCGCGCCATCATGGACCGCCTGAAGATGCCCGAAGGCGAACCGATCGAGGCCGGCATCGTCAGCCGCTCCATCGAATCGGCCCAGCGCAAGGTGGAAGCCCGCAACTTCGACATCCGCAAGCAACTGCTGGAATACGACGACGTCGCCAACGACCAGCGCAAGGTGATCTACCAGCAGCGTAACGAGCTGCTGGAATCGGTGGAAATGGCCGAGATGATCGCCTCCCTGCGCGATGGCGTCTTCACCGACCTGTTCCGCCAGTACGTGCCGGCCGAGTCGATGGAAGAGCAGTGGGACATCCCCGGCCTGCAAGCTGCGCTGACCGGCGAATGGCAGCTCGACGTTTCGCTGGAAGCGATGCTGGCAGCCGAGCCGGATCTGTCCGACGAAGACCTGCTGGAGCGCCTGCTGACCGCTGCCAAGGACGCCTACGACGCCAAGGTCGCCGTGGTCGGCGTGGAGGCCTTCGCCGGTTTCGAGCGCAGCGTCATGCTGCAGAGCATCGACAACCACTGGCGCGAACACCTGGCGGCGCTGGATCACCTGCGCCAGGGTATCCACCTGCGTGGTTATGCGCAGAAGAACCCCAAGCAGGAATACAAGCGCGAAGCCTTCGAACTGTTCGCCCAGATGCTGGACCTGATCAAGAACGAAGTGATCAAGGTGGTCATGACGGTCCGCATCCAGAGCCGCGAGGAAATCGAAGCGGCCGAGGAAAGCATGTCCGGTGGCTCGCCCATCAACGTCAACTACCAGCACGCCGACTTCAATCCGGAAGCCGCGCCCGAGGAACTGCTGGCGCCGACGGCCCTGGCCGACAGCGACGATGGTTCAGAGTACCCCAAGGTCGGTCGCAACGACCCCTGCCCATGCGGCAGCGGCAAGAAGTACAAGCAATGCCACGGCAAGCTGGCTTGATCATCTGATCGTCCGCCCGCTGTCGAAGAGAAGGCCGTTCCCCCGCCCGGGTGAACGGCCTTTTTGCTGGTGGCTGTCGCTACGCGCTGCTGTGCTTCAGGCCTTATGATGAGCGCACCGGCCGCCAGGCCCCGCCAGATTGTCCGCCCTCCAGGAGAACAAGAAGATGATATCCGCCACGTCTTTCCGTCCCGCCCTTTGCGGCGCGCTGGCTGCAGCCCTGCTGCTGGCCGGCTGCGCCTCGTCGCCGCTGCCGCAATGGCGCGATAGCGACAACGCCGGCTATGCCCCGGTCACGCCGGCCATCCCCATCACCAACACCGGCGTGCCAGCGGTGGCCATCAGCACTGCTGCGCCCACCCGCGCGGCGCTGGTGGCGGCGGCCAGGGCCGAGTGGGATTTCTTCGGCAACCAGCAGATCGACATGCGCCACGATCCCTTCAGCGCTCCGCGCCTGGGCCTGCTGGAAGATGAAGGCGAGGCCGTGCAGCGCGTGGCCGAATACTGGCATGCGGTCGGCAAGAACCTGACTGGTGCCGACTGCCAGCAGGCCTGGTCGGCGGCCTTCATTTCCTGGCTGATGGTCAGCAGCAATGTGGCGCCGCAGGACTTCGCGCCCAGTGAAACCCATTTCAACTACCTGAGCTTCCTCAAGGACCGCCAGTCGCGTCCCTCGCCGCAATTCGTGCTGCGCCCGCCCGAGAGTGAGCCGCTCACGCCCGGTGACCTGATCTGCGCTCCACGCGGCAACAACAATGCGACCTCCATCGACGAGATACGCCCCGGCCTGGCAGGGCATTGCGACATGGTGGTGGAGGTCCATGCCGAGGATGGCTGGGCCGGGGTGATCGGCGGCAATGTCTTCAACTCGGTGTCTGAATCGCTGATTCCGGTCGATGACCAGGGCCGGGCGCAGCGGATCGCGCAGCGGCCCTGGCTGGTGGTGGTCAAGAACCTGCTGCCCTGATCGGCAGATCGCATGTTGATCCTGTCCAAGATCCTGCTCGGACCGCTGCTGTTGCTGCAGGGCAGGCGCCTGCGTAAGACCGCATTGCGCCTGCCCGAGGCCAGCGGCCCGCGCAGCGGCGTGGAGATACCGGCCAGCTATGTCAGCGCCAGCGCTGCCACCGCGCCGCTGCGGGTGCTGGTGGTCGGAGATTCCTCGGCCGCCGGTGTCGGTGTGGAACATCAGGAGCAGGCGCTGGCCCAGCCGCTGGCGCGCCAGCTCGCCACCCGCAGCGGCCGGCCGGTGGCCTGGCAACTGGTGGCGCAGAGCGGCGTCAATTCGCTGGAAGCCCTGGACCTGCTGACGCGTCACGAGATCGGCCCGGCCACCGTGCTGGTGGTAGCGCTGGGCGTCAACGACGTGACCTCGCAGACGTCGGCCCGCCGTTATGTCGCCAACCTGCGCCGGCTGAGCGAGCGCCTGATGGCGCAGGCCGGTGTGGAACACATCGTCTTTTCCGGCTTGCCCCCCATGCATCTGCTGCCGTTGGCGCCGCAGCCGCTGCGCTGGTATCTGGGGTGCTGCGCCCGCAAGCTGGATGGCGCATTGCGCGCCTGGATAGGGCGCGACCCGGCGTTGCGCTACTGCTCGCTGCAATGGGCGTTGCCGCATGGCATGGCGCTGGACCGCTTCCACCCCGGCCCCGGCCAGTATGCCCAATGGGCAGTGATGTGCGCCGAGATCGTCGAAACCGGCTTCCTGCGTCATCAGCCGCTGACGGAAAGTGTTTAAAATACGCGTTCCGATTTTTACGCTGAAAGCTCGCCATGGCCGTCAATTCCCCGATCCCCGTCCCTTCCGACCTCAAAGCCGTTGCCGGCATCGAACTCGGCCATGCCGAGGCGGGCGTGCGCAAGGCCAATCGCAAGGACGTGCTGGTCATGAAGCTGGCCGAGACCGCCACCGTGGCCGGCGTATTCACCAAGAACCGCTTCTGCGCTGCACCGGTGCAGATCTGCCAGGCCAACCTGGCCCAGTTGAGCGCCGCCAAGCCCATCCGTGCACTGGTCATCAACACCGGCAATGCCAACGCCGGCACCGGTGAAGAAGGCCTGCAGCGCGCCAGGTCGGTCTGCGCCGCCCTGGCCCAGCAGATGGGCGTGGAGCCGCAGCAGATCCTGCCGTTTTCCACCGGCGTGATCCTGGAGCCGCTGCCGGCAGAACGCATCATCGCCGGCCTGCCGCAGGCCATCGGCAACCTCAAGGCCGATAACTGGTTCAACGCGGCCGAGTCCATCATGACCACCGACACCCAGCCCAAGGCCGCTTCGCGCACCCTGAGCATCGGCGGCAAGCAGGTGGTGATGACCGGCATCAGCAAGGGCGCCGGCATGATCAAGCCCAACATGGCCACCATGCTGGGCTTCCTGGCCTTCGACGCCAAGCTGCCACAGGCGCTGCTGAACCAGCTGGTCAAGGATGCCGCCGACCACTCCTTCAACTGCATCACCATCGATGGCGACACCTCGACCAACGATTCCTTCATCCTGATGGCCACCGGCGCCGGCGAACTGGAGATCACCAGTGCCGACAGCGACGACTACAAGCAACTGGCCGCCGCCGTCACCGACCTCTCGCAGCATCTGGCGCACCAGATCGTGCGTGATGGCGAAGGTGCCACCAAGTTCATCGAAGTGGCGGTGGAAGACGGCAAGAGCGTCGAGGAATGCCGCCAGATCGCCTATTCCATCGGCCACTCGCCCCTGGTCAAGACCGCCTTCTTCGCCTCCGATCCGAACCTGGGCCGCATCCTGGCCGCCATCGGCTATGCCGGCATCGACGACCTGGATGTGTCCAGGATCAACCTCTGGCTGGACGATGTCTGGGTCGCCAAGGACGGCGGTCGCAACCCCGACTACCGCGAGGAAGACGGTCAGCGCGTCATGAAGAAGGCCGAAATCGTGGTCCGTGTGAAGCTGGCGCGCGGCACGGCCAAGGCCTCCATCTGGACCTGCGACCTGTCGCACGATTACGTGTCGATCAACGCCGACTACCGTTCCTGATCTCCTGACAGGACCTGTCACCGCGCGCCCGCCAGCCCACCATCCCCGGGCCGGCGGCGCGCCCGGGATGGTGGCGGCAACATGAATGCCCGCGCCCTCGGAACAATTTAATTCACGCAGGCCGCTGCCGTGTTGCGCCACAATGTGGCGTCGCATCTACTCTCAAGCCCATCCCAAGCACTGATCACCATGACCCAGTTAGACCAATTCCTGCAGCGTGCCGAAGCCTTGCTGGCGCGCGTCGAAGCCATCCTGCCCAATGCCGCCGCCCGCGAACCGGACTGGAACGCCGCCGTCGCCTTCCGTTGGCGCGGTGCCACCGCCCAGCGCGCCGGCTACCTGCAGGCCGTGGGCCAGATTTCGCGGATCGGCCTGTCCGACCTGCACAATATCGGCCCGCAAAAGGAACAGATTGACCAGAACACCCGCCAGTTCGTCGAAGGCCGCCCGGCCAACAACGTGCTGCTGACCGGTGCACGCGGCACCGGCAAGTCCTCGCTGATCAAAGCCTGCCTGAACCAGTACGCCGAGCGTGGCCTGCGCCTGATCGAGGTGGACAAGGACGACCTGCATGACCTGCAGGACATCGTCGAACTGGTAGCAGCGCGCCCGGAGCGCTTCATCGTCTTCTGCGACGATCTGTCCTTCGAAGAAGGCGAGGGCGGCTACAAGGCGCTGAAGGTGGCGCTGGACGGCAGCATCGCCGCGCAATCGGACAATGTGCTCATCTACGCCACCTCCAACCGCCGTCACCTGATGCCGGAGCGCCTCTCCGACAACAGCACCTATACCCACACCGAGGATGGCGACCTGCATCCCGGCGAGACGGTGGAAGAAAAGATTTCGCTCTCCGAGCGTTTCGGCCTGTGGGTGACCTTCTACCCCTTCAAGCAGGACGACTTCCTCGACATCGTCGCCCACTGGCTGCGCCACTTCGGCTGCAGCGACGCCCAGATCGCCGAAGCCCGTGCCGATGCGCTGCGCTGGGCGCTGCAGCGCAGTTCCCGCTCGGGTCGCGTGGCCTGGCAGTTCGCCCGTGATTACGCCGGCAAGGCGCAGGCCTGATGAGCCAGGACGCCAAGCCGATCGACGTCGCCGTGGGCATCCTGATGCAGCCCAACGGTGACGTGCTGCTGGGCCAGCGCCCGCAAGGCAAGCCCTATGCCGGTTACTGGGAGTTCCCGGGTGGCAAGGTGGAGCCGGGCGAAGGCATCTTCGCGGCCCTGCAGCGGGAGTTCAAGGAAGAGCTGGGTATCGAGGTGCTGGACGGCGAACCCTGGTGCGGCGTCGAACACGTCTATCCGCATGCCCATGTGCGCCTGCACTTCTACATCAGCCGCCAGTGGCGTGGCGAGCCGCAAAGCCTGGAAGGCCAGGCCTTTGCCTGGCAGGGGAGCGTGGGCGTGCAGCCGCTGCTGCCGGCGACCATTCCGCTGATCCAGTGGCTGGACCAGTTGCGCTACGGCGAGCCGGCGTGAGCGTGCTCAAGCCTTGGCCCTGGCATTGCCAGCCATGCAGGATTCAAAAGCGGGGATTTGAGCAAATGTGAAGGAAAAAGCCCGTCATCACTGTACGGGCTTGTTCCCTTCGTCTTCCAGCGGCAGGTTCACTGCGGGGATGGTGTACTTTTCTTCCGCCCAGGCTCCAAGGTCGATTTGCTTGCAGCGCTCGGAGCAGAACGGCCGATACTTGTTCTTTTCACTCCACTCCACCTTGGTGCCACAGGTCGGGCAATCCACTATCGTCGCCATACGCGTTACTTCAATTCGTTCGTTACAGGTCAAAAGCCGCACAGGGCCAGTTCGAAGGGGACTTCACCCTCGAAGGAGCGCGGCTTCTCGTCGCCATCCTGCTGGGTGAAACGCACCCACAGCATGTACTTGTTGGCGGAAATCTCGGGGATCGCACCCAGTTCGATATCCAGCGACAGCCGCAGCATCTGGTAGACCTTGCCTTGCAGCATCTGCTGGTAACTGCCGCCTTCGGCGTTGATCTTCACGGCATGGCCCGATTCGCGCAGCAGACGCATGACGATGCCGATGGCGTCGAACAAGGGGATCAGCGGGGCGAACCAGTTGGAAATGTCCTGGAAGCGGCGCTCGAAGGAATGCTGTTGCCAGGCGTAATAGGCCGGCAGGTCGAACTCGCAGGCGCCGCCCGGGATGATGGTGCGGCCACGGATGCTCATCAGCCATTCGTTGTCGCGGATGTTCTGGCCGGTCTTGCCTTGCGCGGCCGAGAGGGCAGTGCTGGCCTGGTCCACTTCGGCCAGGATGGCGTTGAGCATCTCCGGCTCGACATTGGGATTGGACTGATAGGCCAGTAGGATCTGTTTCTGCCGTTCCAGCTCTTGCAGCAGGTCGGACTTGAGATCGGCGCGTCCAGCTACCTCCAGCATTTCGAAAATGGTGGCCAGGGCGATGTGATGCTGATGCGGGCTTTCCTGGTGCAGGAAGAAGACGAATTTCTCGTAGAGGTCTTCCAGTCGCAGCAGCGTGCGAATACGCTCATTGAAAGGGTATTCGTAGACGATCAAAGCATGATCCCTTTATCGGTGAACCGGACTTGTTGAAGGCCGCTGACAGGCGCGCTGGTGCAAAATACCTCGTCAACATTGCAATGTTTGTGATTCTGACCCATGCAGCAGAAAATTACAAATGCAGGCCTCATCAAATGAAGCCTTAGGTAACGTGGCGCCGCTGCTGCCGCCACCACCCCCGCCATCAATCACACCGCGCCCGCCAGGGCCAGGTAGCGCGCATGCAGCGCATTCACCTGTTCGGGCAGCGCGGCATTGTCACCACCGTTGTCGATGACGTCGTCCGCCACCGCCAAACGCGCCTGGCGGCTGGCCTGGGCGGCCATGATGGCTTCCACCTCGTCGCGCTGCAGGCCGTTGCGCTGCATGACGCGGGCCACCTGTACCTGTTCCGGGCAATCGACCACAAGGATGCGGCTGGCGCGCCCGACCCAGGTGCCGGATTCCACCAGCAGCGGCACCACGAAGATGACGTAGCTGCCGGTGGCGACCTCGGCCTGGCGCACCGTCTCGCTGCGGATCAGCGGGTGCAGGATCGCTTCCAGCGCATGGCGGGCGTTGGGATGGGAAAACACGTGATGGCGCATCCGCGCGCGGTCCATGGCGCCCCGCGCATCGATGAATTCGTCACCGAAATGGGCGCGGATGGGGGCAATGGCCAGGCCCTCGGGCGCGGTCAGGGCATGGGCGATGGCATCGGTATCCACCAGCGAGGCGCCCAGTTCACCGAAGAGATTGGCCACCGTGGTCTTGCCGCTGCCGATGCCGCCGGTCAGGCCGATGGTGAAGCGTTCAGTCAAGGAAGTCATGGGATAGGTTCAGTAAGCGAAGTGAGTCAGGTTCAGCCAGGTGCCATCCAGCAGCAGGGCCAGCAGGCCGGCGCCGGCCAGGCAGGGGCCGAATGGAATGGCCTGGCCGCGCTGGTGGCGCCCGCCGACCATCAGCGCCAGGCCCAGCAGGGCGCCCATCACCGAGGCCAGCAGCAGCACCAGCGGCAGCGCCTGCCAACCCAGCCAGGCGCCCAGGGCGGCCATGAGCTTGAAGTCGCCATAGCCCAGGCCATCCTTGCCGGTGACCAGCTTGAAGATCCAGAAGATCAGCCACAGCACGCCATAGCCGGCGGCCGCGCCCAGCACTGCATCGGGCAGCGCCACCAGGCGATGGTTCAGGTTCACCAGCAGCCCCAGCCATAGCAGCGGCAGGGTCAGGTCATCGGGCAGCAGCATGGTGTCGGCATCGATGAAGGCGAGCGCAATCAGGAAGGCGCTGCAGAGCATGACGGCCAGCCCGGTGGCGCCCAGTCCGAAGCGCCAGGCCACCAGGGCGAACAGGAGCGCGGTCAGCAGCTCCACCAGCGGATAGCGCGCGCTGATCCTGGCCTGGCAAAAACTGCAGCGGCCGCGCAGCAGTAGCCAGCTCAGCACCGGCAGCTTGTGCCACGGCGCCAGCGGCCGGGCGCAGTGCGGGCAGGCGGAATGGGGCAGCCAGAGGTCGTAGCGATCCTGATGCGGCAGGGCCTCGCCGCGCTCCATCGCCACAAAATTGGCGGTCTCGCGCAGCATCATGATGGGCAGGCGGTGGATCACTACGTTCAGGAAGCTACCCACCAGCAGGCCCAGCAGGGCCGCCAGGCCGGCCAGGGCGGGATTGCCGGGGAGGGCGTAGGCTTCCAGGAAATGCATCGTCGGGTTCAGTCGTATCGGGTCGTGAAGTCAGGCCGCAGGGGGGAGTAGCCGCAGCAGGCCGGTCGTGCCGTCTACCGTCACACCACCGAACCCATGCGAAATACCGGCAGATACATCGCGACCACTAGCCCGCCGATGACCACGCCAAGCACCGCCATGATAACGGGTTCCATCAGGCTGGTGAGGGCGCTGACGGCTTCGTCGACCTCGCGTTCGTTGAGTTCGGCGATCTTGCCCAGCATGGCGTCCAGCGCGCCGGCCTCCTCGCCCACGGCGGTCATCTGCACCGCCAGGTCGGGGAAGACCCCGGTGGCCTGCATCGCGCCATGCAGGGATGCGCCATTGCGCACCGCATCGCGCACCGCCAGCGAGGCCTCGGCGAAGACCACGTTGCCGGCCGCTCCGGCGACGGTTTCCAGCGCTTCCACCAGGGCGATGCCGGCACCGAAGAGTGTGCCGAAGGTGCGGCTCCAACGTGCCAGCGCAGCCTGTCGCAACAGCCTGCCGAAGATCGGCAATGACAGGCTCAGCCGCTGCACCCGCGCCCGCAGCGCCGGATAGCGGCGCCAGGCATGCAGGGCCAGCAAGCCGCTCACGGCCAGGCCCAGCAACAGCATCGGCCAGTAGCGGCCCAGCACGCGCGCCAAGTTCATCACGATGCGGGTGGGCAGCGGCAGTTCGGCGCCGAACTGCTGGAACATCTGCTCGAAGGCCGGTACCACCCACAGCATGATGACGGCGGTCACCACGATCGCCACCAGCACCACCGCGCCCGGATAGGCCAGCGCCGCCCTGACCTTGCCCCGCAGCGCCAGCGACTTCTCGCGATAGAGGGCGATGCGCTCCAGCATGCTGTCGAGCATGCCGGCCTCCTCGGCGGCGCGCACCAGGTTGCAGAACAGGCCATCGAAATGGCGCGGATGGCGCTGCAGCGCGGCGAGCAGGCTGTCGCCGCGTGACACCTGTTGCCGCACTTCGCCCAGCAGGCCGGCCAGTGGCCCCTGGCCGGCGCCCCGGATGGCGATGTCCAGCGACTGCAGCAGCGGCAGACCGGCCTGCAGCATGGTGGCCAGCTGGCGCGTGAAGAGCGCGATCTGCTTGTCGCTGATGCGGGCGCGGGAGGGCTTGCGGGGGGCGACCCGGGTGGTGGTGCTGCCGACACTACCTGCCTCTCGCCGCAGGCGCGCCACCCGCAGTCCCTGGCGGCGTAGTTGGGCGCGCGCCTGGGCTTCGTCGCTGGCCTGCAGGACACCGCGCTGCGGCTGTCCGTGCCGATCCAGGCCTTCCCAGCGGAAGTGTTTTGGTTCAGGTGCCGGCAAGTATCTCTCCCATGCGGGTTTCCCCGCGCAGGACCTTCAGCAGCCCGGCGCGGCGCAGGTCGATGATGCCCTCGGCCTGCGCCTGGCGTGCCAGCTCCAGCGTGCCGGCCTGGGCCAGGATCAGCGCCTGCATGGCGGCGCTGACCGGCATCACCTGGTAGATTCCGGTGCGGCCGCGATAGCCGCTCTGGTTGCAGGCCGGGCAGCCTTGCGGGACATAGGTGGATGGCTTGCCCGGCGCCGGACGCCGGCAGCGGCACAGCTTGCGTACCAGCCGCTGTGCCACGATCAGGCTCACCGACGCAGCGATGTTGTAGGCCGGCACCCCCATGTTGAGCAGGCGCGTGAGGGTCGAGGGGGCGTCGTTGGTGTGCAGGGTGGAGAGCACCAGGTGCCCGGTCTGGGACGCCTTGACCGCGATGTCGGCGGTTTCCAGGTCGCGGATTTCGCCCACCATCAGCACGTCCGGGTCCTGGCGCAGGAAGGCGCGCAGCGCCGTGGCGAAGTCCAGCCCGGCGCGTTCGTTGATGCCGACCTGGTTGATGCCGGGCAGGTTGATTTCCACCGGGTCCTCGGCAGTGGCGATGTTGACCCCGGGGCGGTTGAGCCGCTGCAGGCAGGCGTACAGTGAGACCGTCTTGCCCGAGCCGGTGGGGCCGGTCATCAGCACCAGCCCATGCGGTCGGGCGATGGCTTGCAGCAGCGCTTCCTGCTGGGCCGGTTCATAGCCCAGCTCGGCGATGGAGAAGCTGGCCTGGGCGGTATCGAGAATGCGCAGGACGATCTTTTCGCCGAATTGCGTAGGCAGGGTGGAGACGCGCAGGTCGATGCTGCGCTGGGCCAGTGCCAGGCGCATCTTGCCGTCCTGGGGCAGGCGCTTTTCGGCGATGTCCAGACGCGCCAGGATCTTCAGGCGGGTAGCCAGCTTATCGCGCAGTGTCAGCGGTGGCTGCGCCAGTTCGTGCAGCACGCCATCGACGCGCAGGCGTACGCGGAAGAAATGTTCGAAGGGTTCGAAATGCAGGTCGGAGGCACCCATGCCGACGGCGTCGGCCAGCAGCTTGTGCAGCAGGCGTACTACCGGGACATCGTCATCGGCCACCGCCGGGGTTTGAGCTTGCATGACTGGCATGGGACTCCTCCGCGCAAAGGGGAGCCAGTCTCCCACGCAAGCTTGCGCGCGGCCAAGCAGGCTGGCCGATTGCCTGCGGCAAAGTCGGCAGAGTTCGATATAGGAACAGGCCCTAGTCGCCTCGCGTTTGCGACTGCGGCACGGCGATCAGCTTGACCATGCGGATCGCCTGGTTCTGGACCTGCACGATTTCGATCACGCAGCCCTCGAACTTCACGGCCACGCTGGCTTCGGGGATGTCCTGCAGGGTTTCCAGCAGCAGCCCGTTGATGGTCTTGGGGCCATCCAGCGGCAGCGTCAGGCCCAGGCGCTTGTTGATGTCGCGCAGGGTGGTGCTGCCTTCGAGCAGGCAACTGCCGTCCTTGTCCCAGCCAAAGCCTTCACCCGAGGAGCCGGGCGAGGAGGTGGTGAATTCGCCGATCATCTCTTCGATGATGTCTTCCAGGGTCACCAGGCCCTGCACCTCGCCGTATTCATCGACGACGATGCCCAGGCGCTCGTGATTCTCCTGGAAATACTGAAGCTGCGTGAAGACGTCGGTTTCCACCGGCACGTAATACGGTACCGACAGCAGGGCACGGATATCGTCGTGGCTGATGTCCTCTTCCTGGCGGAACAGCGACACCGTCTTGCGCACATGCAGGATGCCGACGATATGGTTGATTTCCCCTTCGTAGACCGGCAGCTTGTTGTGATAGCAGGTGGCCAGCTGGTGCAGGATCTCTTCCACCGGCGCGGCCAGGTTCAGGGCCTCGACCTGGGCACGCGGCGTCATCACGTCTTCCACCGAGATCTTTTCCAGGTCGAACAGGTTCAGCAGGATGCTCTTGTGCTTCTGCGGGATGAAGCTGCCGCCTTCGAGCACGATGGAGCGCAGTTCTTCCGGCGAGATGCGCTGTTCGGCCGCCCGCGCCCCGGTCTTGATGCGCAACAGCTTCAGGATCGCCGAGACGAAGATGTTGACGAACCAGATCAGCGGCTTGGCCAGCCGCATGAGCGGCTTGAGCACGAAACTGGTGAACAGGGCAATGCGTTCGGGATAGGTGGCGCCGATCACCTTGGGGACGATTTCGGCAAAGATGATCAGCAGGGCCGCCACGAAGGCAGTGGCGGCGGTGATCACGCGCTGGTGGTTGCCGAAGGCGGTAATGGCCAGCGCCGTCACCAGCGCGGTGGCCAGTGCATTGATCAGGGTATTGGCGATCAGGATCAGCGACAGCAGTCGTTCAGTGCGATCGAGCAGCCACAGGATGGTGATGGCGGCACGATTGCCCTGTTTGGCCAGGTGCCGCAGGCGATGGCGGTTGGCGGCCATCAGCGCCGTCTCGGTCATCGAAAAGAAGGCCGAGAGCAGGATCAGGATCAGGAGTGCAAGTGCTTGCACCCATATGGGTACGGTATCCAAACGTTGCCGTCAGGTTGATTGCCCTCGCGCACGGGAGGGATTCGGCGGACCTGCTTGCCTGTGGCCAGGGCGGGCAGGGCGGCCAGCGAGCGCCAAAGTCTAGACGATGGGCGCCTATCCCGCAAGCCGGGCCGGCGCGGAAGGGGGCGCTTGCCCCTCAGTAACCCCGCACGCGGTCATACAGATGCGGTGGCGGCAGCCCGCCCAGCATGGCCGAGATCGCTACCGCCGCCTGGCGGGCGCGCTCCCGCCGCGATGGCGTCGCCGCCGCATGCGGCGTCACCAGCACGCGGGGGTGGCGCCAGACCGCCGCGTCGGCAGGCAAGGGCTCTTCATCGAACACGTCCAGCACGGCGCCCGACAGCTGGCCCTCGTCCAGCGCGGCCAGCAGGTCGGGCAGGCACAAGTGGCTGCCGCGCCCGACGTTGATGACGCCCGCGCCGCGTGGCAACTGCCGCAGCAGGTCGGCGTCGAGCAGGTGGCGGGTGTCCTCGGTTTCCGGCAGGAGGCAGATCAGGATGTCGGTGCGCGCCAGGAAGGCCGGCAACTGGTCGGCACCGGCATAACAGCTCAGTCCCTTTTCGCTGCGCGGCGAGCGCGCCCAGCCGGCGGTGTCGAAACCGATGGTGGCGTGCATGCGCGCCGTGGCCAGCCCGAGCGCCCCCAGACCGAGCACGCCCACCCGGGTTTCCAGGGCGGTGCGCGGGGTGGAGAACTCCAGCCATTGCGCCCTTGCCTGCTGAGCGACGATGCGCGGCATGTCCTTCAACAGCATGAGGCTGCTCATGACGGTGAATTCGGCCATGCGCTGCTGGGTTTCGGGCGTGACCATGCGCACGATGGGCAGGTCCGGCAAGTGCGGATCGGCCAGGATGTGGTCGACCCCGGCCGCGCTGCTGATGATGGCCTTCAGGTTGGGGAAGCGGGCCAGGCGCCCCGCTTCGGGTTGCCAGACCAGGACATATTCCACCCGGGCCGGATCGACTTCGGGGTCGTCCCAGGCGCACACCTCCAGTCCCAGCCCGGGGGCGAACTCATGGAAACTGGCGCGCCACTCCGGCAGCGCGGCGGCACCGCCGGATTTGACCAGCAGTACGGGGGAGGAAGAACTCATGGGCGGGGCTCCACAGGATTGGCCTGATGCATGGGACGGCGCAATGCCGGATCGAAGGGATTGATCTGGCGCGACAGCGCCGCGGCTTCCCGTTGCAACATCTGTACCACGGTCGGCAGGCGCTCCTCGGTCAGGCGCGAGGTGAGCGTGCCTACGCTGAGCGCGCCGACGATGGCGCCGCTGCAGTCGAACAGCGGCACGCCCAGGCCGGCCATGCCGTCGAGCAGACCCGCCTGGCGTGCCGCGTAGCCGGTTTCACGCACACGCTCGATTTCGGTGCGCAGGTAGACCTCGTCATAGACCCCGAACTCGCGCAGGCGCGGCACGTTGTAGCGGATCACTTCCTCGCGCTCCTGTTCCGGCAGGAAGGCGAGGATGGACAGCGCACCCTGGCCCACGCCCAGTGCCACCCGGCCACCGATGTCCCCGGTGAAGGCACGGATCGGGAAAGGGCCGTCGACCCGGTCCACACAGACCGCGTCGAAGCGCGAGCGTACCAGCAGGAAGACAGTGTCGCCCAGGCTGCCGCACAGGCGCAGCAGCGCCGGCCGGCACAGGCTGCGCAGGTCGGAGGCATTGCCGGCGCGCGCGGCCAGCGCGAACAGGTCCATCCCCAGGCGGTACAGCTTGCTGCGTTCATCCTGCTCCACCACGCCTTCGCTGACCAGGGCCTGCAGCAGGCGGTGCGTGGTGCCTTGCGTGAGGCCGATGGCCTTGGCCACCTGGGTCACCCGCATGCCTTGCGGTGGTGCATCGGCTAGTGCGCGCAACACCGCGAAGGTGCGCTGGATGCCGTTGACCGGCAGGCTGGCCGGGGCGGTGGTCGAGGAGGCCTCGTCGTTGTCGTCGCTCATGAGGGGGCTGTTGTCTGCTGGGTGGAATCGGTGGCGTCATGCCCTCCGAGTTATTCCATCTGACGAAATAATTATTAAAAATTTCCTGTCTGTCGAAATACGATAGCAGAATTGGCACCGAAATTGCATCAATAACGAAACAGGAGACGCGCATATCACCCCAGTCCTTGAGGTGGATGCGACTTTACAGATGAATGCATCGGAGTGCCCGCCGGCCGACAAGCCCGCCAGCCGCGCAGCGCCCGAACTTTGCGACAGGGAGCTTGCAATGTCATTTCTCACGCTGACCAATGTCAGTAAGTTCTACGGCGATACCCAGGCGGTATCGGGCTTCAACCTGACGGTGGAGAAGGGGGAATTCATTTCCCTGCTGGGACCCTCCGGTTGCGGCAAGACCACCACCCTGCAGATGATTGCGGGCTTCGAGAACGTCAGCGGCGGCCGCATCGAACTCGATGGCCGCGACATCACCCATGCCAAGCCCAATACTCGTGGCCTGGGCATCGTGTTCCAGACCTATGCGCTGTTCCCGCACATGACGGTGGAGCAGAACGTGGCCTTCGGCCTGGAGATGCGCAAGTGCGCGCCCGCCGAGAAGCGCGACCGCGTGGCCCAGGCGCTGGCCCTGGTGCACCTGGAAAAGCACGGCGCCCGTTATCCGCGTGAACTGTCCGGCGGCCAGCGTCAGCGCGTGGCCCTGGCGCGCGCGCTGGTGATCGCGCCGCCCGTGCTGCTGCTGGACGAACCCCTGTCCAACCTGGACGCCAAGCTGCGCGAGGAAATGCAATTCGAGCTGCGCGACATCCAGCGCAAGGTCGGTACCACCACCATCATGGTGACCCACGACCAGAGCGAGGCCATGTCCATCAGCGATCGCGTGGTGGTGATGGAGGCCGGGCATATCACCCAGGTGGGCCGTCCCATCAATGTGTATGAACATCCGGCCAATCGCTTCATCTCCACCTTCGTGGGCAAGGCCAACCTGCTGGAAGGCCAGGTGGTGGGCGCTGCCGGCGAGCGCGCTGACATCGCCGTGGGCGGCATGATGCTCAGCCTGGAGAGCAACGACAGTGGCCTGCGTGGCGGTGGTCGCGTGGTGCTGGGCCTGCGTCCGGAAAAGATCCGCTGTACCGAGCCCGGCCAGGGCCGCTGCAATGGCGAGGTGGTACGTCGCTTCTTTCTGGGCAGCCAGTGGATGTACGAGGTGCAGACGCCGCTGGGACTGCTGTCCGTGCTTGCCCCCAACGATGGCGCCGAGGCGCTGGAGCAGGGCGCGACGCTGGGCCTGGTCTGGAGCGACTTCAACCTGCGCCTGGTCTCCACCGCCCGTAGCGACGAACGGGTGCCGGCATGAGTGCGGCCGGTACCTCGCCGGCGGTGGCACCCGTCGTGACGGCACCGCAAGGTGGCAAGGCCCCCGGCCAGCGCAGCCTGCCCTGGCTGATGTCGGCTCCGGCCATCCTGCTGTGCACGGTGATGCTGCTGATCCCGCTGCTGCTGACCTTCGTGCTGTCCTTCAATGCCTATGACGCCGAGACCGGTCCCAAGGCCGGTACCTTCACGCTGGAGCATTACCAGGCGGTGCTCACCGATCCCTACTACTACGCCATCTTCTGGCGCACGCTGTGGATCTCCGGCCTGGTCACGCTGATCTGCATCGTCCTGGGCGCGCCGGAAGCCTACATCCTCAATCGCATGCGCAAGCCCTGGCGCTCCGTCATGCTGCTGGTGGTGCTGGCGCCGCTGATGATTTCAGTGGTGGTGCGGGCCTTCGGCTGGAGCATGCTGCTGGGGCCGGAAGGGCTGATCAATAGCCTGCTGATGGCGCTGGGCTTTGGTCGCGTCAAGCTGCTCTATACCGAGACGGCCATCGTCATCGCCCTGGTGCACGTGATGCTGCCCTTCATGGTGATTCCGGTGTGGACCTCGCTGCAAAAGCTCGATGGTGGTGTGGCCAATGCCGCGCTGTCGCTGGGCGCCTCGCCCGTGACCGTGCTGCGCCGTATCGTGCTGCCGCAGATCATGCCGGGCATTCTCTCGGGCAGCCTGATCGTCTTCGGCCTGTCGGCCAGCTCCTTTGCCATTCCGGGTCTCTTGGGCGGACGTCGCCTGAAGATGATGGCCACCATCATCTACGACGAATACCTGCACGAACTGAACTGGCCCCTGGGCGCGGCCATCGCGCTGCTGCTGCTGGTGGCCAACCTGGTCATCATGCTGGGCTGGAACCGCATGATCGAACGTCGCTACAAGAAAGCGCTGGGCTGAACCATGAACAAGAACGGACCGATTGCATTGCTGTTCAATGCGCTGGTGATCCTTTTCACGCTGGCGCCGATCCTGGTGGTGTGCGTGATCGCCTTCACCCCGGAAAACACCCTCACCATGAACGGGCCGGAATTCTCGCTGCGCTGGTTCAAGGCGGTATTCGAATTCCCCGATTTCGTCAGCTCCTTCTGGAACAGCCTGTGGCTGGCGCTGGCGGCGGCCACCATCTCCACCGTGCTGGCCATTCCGGCGGCCATGGCGCTGGTGCGTTATCCGCATCGCTGGTCGGGCGCCTTGCAGGGCCTGTTCCTGTCGCCGCTGATCATTCCCCACCTGGTGCTGGGCGTGGCCTTGCTGCGCCTGTTCTCGGTGGTGGGCGGTGCCGGCAGTTTCGGCTGGCTGGTGCTGGCGCACTCGCTGGTGGTGACGCCCTACACCATGCGCCTGATCATGGCCGCGCTGATCGGTTTCGACCGCAGTGCCGAACAGGCCGCGCTGTCGCTGGGGGCAAGCCGCTCCACGGTGTTCCTGCGCATCACGTTGCCGATGATCCTGCCGGGCATCACCGGTGGCTGGCTGCTGGCCTTCATCAACAGCTTCGATGAAGTCACCATGTCCATCTTCGTGACCTCGCCTTCGACGGTGACGCTGCCAGTGCGCATGTACATGTACGCCACCGAATCCATCGATCCGATGATGGCGGCGGTGTCGGCCCTGATGGTGGCCATCACGGCGGTGGCGATGATCATCCTGGATCGGGTCTACGGCCTGGACCGCGTACTGGTGGGGCGCACATGAGCGATTTCGCTTCTCCCCAGGGTGCGCAGCTGGTACGGCTGGCCGAGCAGGATCGCGCCACTGTCAGCTTCACCCTCGATGGTCGCGCCGTCACCGCGCTGGAAGGCGATACCGTGCTGACCGCCGTGCTGACCTGCGCCGGCAGCCTGCGCCGCAATGAATTCAGCGGCCAGCCTCGCGCCGGCTTCTGCATGATGGGCGCCTGCCAGGATTGCTGGATCGCCACCGACAGCGGTGAACGCCTGCGTGCCTGCTCCACCTTCATCCGCGCCGGCATGCAATTGCGCAGCGGCCAGGGGAGGGCGCATGAGCCGACTTCCTCCCGTGATCGTCGGCGCCGGACCGGCCGGCGTGCGTGCGGCGCAGACACTGCTGGCCCATGGCCTGCGGCCGGTGCTGATCGACGAGGCGGCCCAGGCGGGCGGCCAGATCTATCGTCAGCCGCCCGGCGGGTTCCGGCGCAGCCGCAAGACGCTCTATGGTTTCGAGGCCGGGCGCGCGCAGTCGGTGCATGCCGCCTTCCATGCCTTGCGCGAGGCCATCGATTATCGTCCGCAGACCTTGGTATGGAATGCCCAGCCCGGCCTGCTCGACCTGATGGATGGCCAGGCCCAGTCCGCGGCCACCCTGGCCTGGGAAGACATCATTGTCGCCACCGGCGCCACCGACCGCGTCCTGCCCTTCCCGGGCTGGACCACGCCGGGCGTCTATACGCTGGGTGGCGCGCAGGTTGCGCTCAAGTTCCAGGGATGCGCCATCGGCCGCTCGGTGGTGTTGGCCGGCAATGGTCCGCTGCTGTATCTGGTGGCCTATCAATACGCCAAGGCCGGCGCCCATGTGGCCGCCGTGCTCGACAGCAGCAGCCTGGCCGACCGCATCGCGGCACTGCCGGCCATGTTGGGCCAGCCGGCCTTGCTGGCCAAGGGCATCTATTATCTGGCCTGGCTGAGGCTGCATGGCGTGCCCGTCCACACCCATGCCGAGGTGCTGCGGGTGGAGGGCGAGTCGCGCGTGCAGAGCGTGGTCTGGCGTCGTCACCCGCCTGCCCGCGCTGGCGCCAGGGCGGGTGCCGAGCGGCGCATCGATTGTGATGCCGTCGGCTTCGGTTATGCCCTGCGCTCCGAAACGCAACTGGCCGACCTGCTGGGTTGCCGCTTCCGTTTCGACCCGCTGCAGCGGGCGCATCTGCCGGTGCGCGATCGCGCTACCCGCAGCAGCGTGCCGGGCGTCTATCTGGCCGGCGACGGCGCCGGCATCATGGGTGCGGACGCTGCCGAACTGGCCGGTGAGCTTGCCGCGCTGGCGCTGTTGCAGGATCGCGGCATCACCGTCGATGGCGCCCGGGTGGCGCAGATCGAGGCCACGCTCGCGCAGATCGGCGCCTTCCGCGTGGGGCTGGAGCGGGCCTTTCCCTTCCCGGAGCACTGGGCGGCCAACGCCCCCGATGATCTGGTGATCTGCCGCTGCGAAAACATCCGCGCCGGAGAGTTGCGCGCAGCCGTGCGCGAAAAAGGCGCAGCTGAAATGAATCGCCTGAAGGCTCTGACCCGCGTGGGCATGGGGCGCTGTCAGGGACGCATGTGCGGTGCCGCGGCAGCGGAGATACTGGCCCATGCGGCTGCGATACCGGTGGCCGAGGTCGGTCGCCTGCGCGGTCAGGCGCCGATCAAGCCCATTCCCATGGGCATGCATGTGCCGGCGACTGCGTTGCCGTCAGCGCAGGTCATTGCCTTGCATGCCGGGGAGGATGCATCGTGAATACCGTTTCCACTGAAGTGCTCATCATCGGCGGCGGCATCGTCGGCGCATCGGCTGCGCTGGTGCTGGCCAAGGCCGGCCGTCGCGTGACGGTGCTCGAGCGCGATCTCTGTGGTTCGCGTTCCAGTGGCGTGAACTACGGCGGCGTGCGTCGCCAGGGTCGGCCCGAGGTGCAGTTGCCGCTGTCGCAGCGGGCGCACCAGATCTGGGGCGAGCTGGAGTCGCTCATCGGCACCACCGGCGAATATGAACGCAGTGGCCACTTCAAGCTGGCCCGTAGCGCAGCCGACATGCAGGCCCTGGAAGCCTACGCCGAACTGAGCCGGCCTTATGGGCTGGGCATCGAACTGATCAGCGGCGAGCGGCTGCGTGAGCAATGCCCCTGGCTGGGCGGCGCGGCGGTCGGCGGCTCCTTGTGTCCGGAAGACGGCCAGGCCAATCCGCGTCTGGTATCGCCGGCCTTTGCCCGCGCTGCGCAGGCGGCCGGGGCGCGCATCATCGAGGGCTGCGAAGTATTGCAGGTGGGCCATGACGGCCAGAGTTTCGTGGCTGAAGCACGGCATGGCGAAGCGCCTTTGCAGTTGCGCGCCGAGGTCTTGATCAACTGCGCCGGCGCCTGGGCCAACCGGGTGGCGCAAGCCTTCGGTGAGGCCGCGCCTTTGACCAGCGGTCATCCCAGCATGGTGGTGACCGAGCCTATCCCGCATTTCCTGCCCTGGAGCCTGGGCGTGGAAGGGGGATCGATCTATTGCCGCCAGGTGGCCCGTGGCAACGTGGTGCTGGGCGGTGGTCGCGGCTACGTGCTGGATGAACAGCGCGCCCGCGCCTCGCACGATTCCATCCTCGGCCTGCTGCCGCAAGCGGCGGCCTTGCTGCCGGCGCTGCGGCATGTCCACATCATCCGCACCTGGAGCGGAGTGGAAGGCTACCTGCCGGACCACCACCCGGTGATCGGCCCCAGCAGCACGCAGCCGGGCCTGCTGCATGGCTTCGGCTTCTGCGGCGCCGGTTTCCAGATCGGCCCGGCTGCCGGCGAAGCGCTGGCCGAGCTGGTGCTGCATGGCCGCAGCAATATCGACCTGGATGCATTCTCGATTGCCCGTTTTGCGCCCAGGCCTGCCGTCTCCACTATCTCCGTGGTCGGCACCGATGGCACAGATACCTCCGACCTGCTGTCCTCCCACCCTGAAAGGAAGATCTCATGATGTCGCTTTCCCGTCCCGGCGCGCTGGCCGCCGCCCTTGGCATGACCTTGCTGGCCTGTGGCGGCGCCCAGGCGCAGACCCGCACGCTCTACATCGGCATGAACGGCGGCAACATGGAAAAGACCTTCACGCAAGCGGTCTTTGGCCCCTTTGAACAGAAGCACAACGTCAAGATCGCTGTGGTGCCGGGCGGTTCCGCCGATATCCTGGCCAAGGCCCAGGCCGCCAAGGACAAGCCGCAGATGCACCTGATGTTTCTCGATGATGGTGTCATGTACCGGGCCGTCGGCATGGGCCTGTGCGAGAAACAGAAGCCCAATCCCAACCTGGCCAACCTGCTGCCGGTGGCGCACATCAAGGACGACATGGCCACCGGCGTGACCATCAGCGTCACTGGCCTGGCCTACAACACCAAGGTCTATGCGGAAAAGGGCTGGGCGCCGCCGACCTCCTGGCTGGACCTGGCCGATCCCAAACTGAAGGGGCGGGTGGTATTCCAGTCGCTGCCTTCCTCGACCTTCGGCCTGCATGCCTTCCTTGCCTTCAACCAGCTCAAGGGCGGTACCGATGCCAACGTCGATCCGGGCTTCAAGGCCTGGCCATCGACCATCGGCCCCAATGTGGTGGAGTACATCTCCAACTCGGCCAAGATCTCCGAGATGGCGCAGACCGGGGAAGCCGCCTTGTTCCCTTACACCCCGACCCAATCCACCATCCTCAAGAGCAAGGGCGTGCCGGTGGAATATGTGCAGCCCAAGGAAGGCGCCATCGTGCTGATGGTGGCGCAGTGCGTGATCGCCAACAACACCGAGCCGCAACTGGCCCAGGAACTGGCGGCCTACCTGCTCTCGCCGCAGGCGCAGGCCCTGGCGCTGGAAAACGGCAACTACAACCCGACCAATACCAAGGTCCAGGTCAGCGGCCCGGCAGCGACCGAACAGGCCCGCATGAATGGCTTCGTGAAGGCGGCGCGGGCAGTGGACTGGGACGAGATCAACAAGAACCGTGCCGTCTGGAATACCCGCTGGAGCCGCACCATCGAACGATGATTCGCCGTGCAGGCGAGGTCGGCGCGTGATCTGCTCCTATGGCGCAGCCGGATCATCTGGCCGATTGCGGCCAATGACAGAACCTCTGGCAGTCTTTGGCGCCACCCTTCGCGGTGGCGTTTTTTTTCTGTGCCGGTACCGCAGCTTATCTGCCGGATGGATCAATCGTTCTCGATTCTGCTGTGGCGTAGATGAGCGTGGCGTACGGGGCGCATTGGCCTTCAAGGCAAAATTCGCGTATAATGAGGGGATCGCTCAAGAAAAGAGCGGAAATCCTGATCTCCACGCGCCTTGCCGCAGTCCGATCCCTGCAATCCGCGTGATCCGCATCTTCATCCGCTTCCCCGAGTAAAGAACCAACGCTATCGGTCTCACCGCAAGCGCGTTCGCCTGTCCTCCGACCTTAACGCTCCCGGCCGCCTGTTTGCGTGGCCAGTCGTCAAAGCCAGAGATTGCAAATCCCCGAGCCCTTCCTCGCTGGAGGTCGCGCGCTCATGCACAAGAAAGAGAAAATGGCAAAAGAAGAACTGATTGAAATGCAAGGACAAGTTTCCGAAGTCCTCCCTGATTCGCGCTTCCGTGTCGCGCTGGACAACGGCCACTCGCTGATCGCCTATACGGCTGGTCGCATGAAAAAGAACTTCATCAAGATTCTGGCCGGTGACAAGGTCACCCTGGAACTGTCGCCCTACGACCTGAACAAGGGCCGCATCATCTTCCGTCACCTGGAGCAGCGCGGCCCCACCGGCCCCCGTCCGGGCTTCCGTCGCCGCTGATCGCTGGCGCGACGCATCGCGTCGCCTGGATATGCCACCACGCCATCCGGCGTGACTGGCTAGCACGCGCTCATGGATCGGTTTTGCGAGAGAAAAAGAATATGCATCTTCCGGTCGAACATCTGGAGCAGTACAAGGGTTTCCGCGTGTCGCTGAGATGCAGTGGACGGCATGGCCAGTGGGAAGTGAGTGCGGTGCACATTGTCGACATCAGTGGCCTGGCGCCTGCCTTGTTTCCCCGTCGTCATCTCCCTGGACGTTCCGAGAGCGCTGCGCTCGCCATAGTGCGCGGCATGGCCTGGGCCAGGGCGGTCATCGACAATCTTGACCCCGCACTGGATCGCCCGATGCCGTCGTGATGAAGCATTGTGGAGGTGGAGGTGTGATGCGAGGAGGTGGGTAGCGATACTGCGATCTGCCGAGCGCACAAACAAAAACAGCGAGTCGTTTGACTCGCTGTTTTTGTATGGGAATTCCTGGTCGGGGTGAGAGGATTCGAACCTCCGGCCTCTACGTCCCGAACGTAGCGCTCTACCAGGCTAAGCTACACCCCGTCGAGTGAGATCTAATGTCAGTGATTTCGATCTACTGCGAAAGCCGATAATTCTAACAGGGATTTTTTGAATTGGCTATCGGGAAGTGAAATAATCGCGTCTGCCGCGCGTCGGGCGGCGATCTCTGCCTGTTCACGCGTATAGGCCAGTGCGCCCGAATGGGTGATGGCCGAGAGCACCTCGTCGAAGTGCTGTTCGTCACCGTTCTCGATGCAGGTACGGACCAGGTCGCGCTGCTGCGGCGTGCCGTGCTGCATGAGCCAGATCAGCGGCAGGGTGGGCTTGCCTTCGCGCAGGTCGTCGCCGACGTTCTTGCCGATCTCGGCGCTGTTGCCCGAATAATCCAGCACGTCGTCGATCAGCTGGAAGGCGGTGCCGATGGAGCGGCCATATTCGCCCGCAGCTTCGATTCCGGCTTCGTCGGCACCTGCGATCAGGGCGCCGATCTGGCTGGCAGCCTCGAACAGCTTGGCCGTCTTGGAGCGGATCACCTGCAGGTAGCCGTTTTCGTCCACGTCGGGATTGTGCATGTTGAGCAACTGCAGGACTTCGCCCTCGGCGATGACGTTGGTGGCGTCGGCCACGATTTCCATCACGCGCGGATTGCCCACCGCCACCATCATCTGGAAGGCGCGCGAATAGAGGAAGTCACCCACCAGCACCGAGGCGGCATTGCCGAACATGGCGTTGGCGGTCTGCTTGCCGCGGCGCAACGAGGATTCGTCGACGACGTCGTCATGCAGCAGGGTCGCGGTGTGGATGAACTCGATCACCGCGGCCAGCGTGTGGTGATGCTCGCCCTTGTAGCCGAAGGCATTGGCGATGAGCACCACCAGCACCGGGCGCAGGCGCTTGCCGCCGGCGCTGATGATGTATTCGGCGACCTGGTTGACCAGCGGCACCTCCGAATACAGCTGCCGACGGATGACTGCGTTGACCGCCTCCATGTCGGAGAGGATCGGTTGCATGATGGTTTGTTGCGAAGCGTTTTGTACGGCGGCAGACAAGGCGGAACCTGTGGAAAATGGTTATTCCCGGGATTATACGACGACAAGGCGGGCGCACGCCAAAGACCATGTTCGCCCACGCGGCAGATGCGCATTGTCAGCAGGGAAACACCGGGGCTTGCGGTCCTCTCTATGGTGAAGGGCTGCGGCCATTGTCCTGGCGGAAACTCTGTTGTTCATCAGCCCGCCAAAGTGTCAAGCCTTTTGACCCTGCAGCTAAGTGCATGTATAATTTGGGGTTTTCCTGTTTCGCCAAGGGGTTTTGTGTCCCGGGCGCGTCAGGGGAAAATCGTTCTTATTCATTCATTCGTGAGGTTTCACATGTACGCGGTCATAAAAACCGGCGGCAAACAATACAAAGTTGCTGCTGGCGAAAAACTCAAAGTAGAACAGATACCGGCTGACATTGGCTCCGAAATCACTTTGGATCAAGTGCTCGCAGTGGGCGCAGGCGAAACCGTGAAGTTCGGTGCGCCGCTGGTCGCAGGTGCTACGGTGCTGGCTACTGTGGTAGCACAAGGTCGCCATGACAAGGTCCGCATCTTCAAGATGCGTCGTCGCAAGCACTACCAAAAGCGTCAAGGCCATCGTCAGAACTACACCGAACTGCAAATCGTCTCGATCAACGCCTAAGCGTTGAACTGGTCGAACTGCTCATCCAAAGTCATCAAGGAGTTTTAAATGGCACACAAAAAAGGCGGCGGCACTACGCGCAACGGCCGTGACTCAGAATCGAAACGCCTGGGCGTCAAGGTTTACGGCGGCCAAGTGATCAACGCTGGCGGCATCATCGTCCGTCAACGCGGCACCCGCGTCCACGCTGGCGAAAACGTCGGCGTCGGCAAGGACCACACCCTGTTCGCCCTGAAGGACGGCAAGGTCAAGTTCGTTGTCAAGGGCCTGCAACAGCGTCAATACGCAACCGTCGTTACGGCGTAAGCGTTCCTGTCATCCGGGTTCGCCCGGAAACCAGGCATAAAAAAGGCTCTGCCGATGGTGGAGCCTTTTTGGTTTTTTGAAGAGCCGTCAACAAAGCGCCGAGCCTTGCCTTCTATCCGGAGTGTCGGGGTTGGTCAGGCTGGAGATCCATCCGTTGCTGTGGCAAGGGTGCATCGACGCATCGACGCATCGACGTTTTGTTAGCGGCTCCCACGAGGCGTCAATATCATGAAATTCATCGACGAAGCACGCATTGAAGTCGTGGCGGGGGATGGCGGCAACGGTGTCGCCAGCTTTTGCCGCGAGAAATTCCGCCCCTTCGGCGGTCCCGACGGCGGCGACGGCGGCAAGGGCGGCACCATCTGGGCCGTGGCGGATCGCAACGTCAACACCCTGATCGACTACCGTTACGCCAAGCTGCACCGCGCTGGCCGTGGCGAAAATGGTCGCGGTTCCGATTGCTACGGCAAGGGCGCCGACGACGTCTATCTGCGCATGCCGGTAGGCACCCTGATCGTGGACATCAACACCGGCGAGCACATCGCCGACCTGACCTTCCACGGCCAGACCGTGATGCTGGCCAAGGGTGGCGAGGGCGGCTGGGGCAATATCCACTTCAAGACTTCCACCAACCGCGCTCCGCGTCAAAAGACCGAGGGCAAGGAAGGCGAACGCCGCGAACTGCGCCTGGAGCTGAAGGTGCTGGCCGACGTCGGTCTGCTGGGCATGCCCAATGCAGGCAAGTCGACCTTCATCACGGCCGTCTCCAACGCCCGCCCGAAGATCGCCGACTATCCTTTCACGACGCTGCATCCCAACCTGGGTGTGGTGCGCGTGAGCCACGAAAAGAGCTTCGTCATCGCCGACATCCCCGGCCTGATCGAGGGTGCGGCCGACGGCGCTGGCCTGGGGGTGCAGTTCCTGCGCCACCTGCAGCGCACCGGCCTGCTGCTGCACATCGTCGATCTGGCGCCCTTCAACGAGGAAGTCGATCCGGTCAAGGAAGCCAAGGCCATCGTCAAGGAACTGAAGAAGTACGACCAGTCCCTGTTCGACAAGCCGCGCTGGCTGGTCCTGAACAAGCTGGACGTGGTGCCCGAGGCCGAGCGCGCCAAGCGCGTGAAGGATTTCGTCAAGCGCTTCGGCTGGAAGGGCCCGGTGTTCGAGATCTCGGCCCTGAACCGTGACGGTTGCGAAGATCTGATCAACGAGATCTACAGCTACCTCGAAACCAAGCGCGCCGAGGAGCATCGCTCCGAAGAGACGCAGATGACCGAGGAAGCACGCGCCATCTCCAGCATCGATCCGGACGATCCACGCTTCAAGGTCCTGGACTGATTCCGTCGCTGCGTGGCCTCTAGCGGGGCTGCGCAGCGGGGGCGGTTCGGGCTATCATCTCTGCCTGTCGGAATTTCCGACTCCCCCCAGAAGAATCAGAATCCGGAACACTATGCAATCGGTCATTCAAAGCGCCAAGCGGCTCATCATCAAGGTCGGTTCCTCGCTGGTTACCAATGACGGCAAGGGCCTGGACGCCAACGCCATCGCCCGCTGGGCCGAGCAGATCGCGCAATTGCGCGCACTCGGCAAGGAAGTGGTGCTGGTCAGTTCCGGCGCGGTCGCCGAGGGGATGCAGCGCCTGGGCTTCGACAAGCGTCCGACCGGCATCCATCATCTGCAGGCTTGCGCTGCAGTGGGCCAGATGGGCCTGGCGCAGATCTACGAAACCAGCTTCCGCAAGCACGACCTGCACACCGCACAGGTGTTGCTGACCCATGCTGACCTGGCGGATCGCGAGCGCTATCTCAATGCCCGTTCCACCCTGTTTGCCTTGCTGCAACTGGGCGTGGTGCCGGTCATCAATGAAAACGACACGGTGGTCACCGATGAGATCAAGTTCGGTGACAACGATACCCTGGGCGCCCTGGTCGCCAACCTGATCGAAGCCGATGCGCTGGTCATCCTCACCGACCAGCCCGGTCTCTTTACCGCCGATCCCCGCAAGGACCCCAAGGCCACCCTCATTGCCGAGGCACGTGCTGGCGACCCGTCGCTGGAGCTGATCGCCGGCGGCACCGGGACTGGCATCGGTCGCGGCGGCATGCTGACCAAGATCCTGGCGGCCAAGCGCGCGGCTACCTCCGGCGCGCATACGGTCATCGCCTGGGGCCGTGAAGACCAGGTCCTGACCCGTCTGGCAGCCGGTGAAGCCATCGGTACCCAGCTCAACGCCGAGACTGCACAACTGACGGCGCGCAAGCAGTGGATGGCCGATCACCTCAAGACCGCCGGGCGCGTGGTATTGGATGCCGGCGCAGTGCAGAAGCTGAGTCTGGAAGGCAAGTCGCTGCTGCCCATCGGCGTGGTGGAAGTGGCCGGGGAATTCGGCCGCGGTGATGTCATCACCTGCGTTGATGAAGCCGGACGCGCCATTGCGCGTGGCATGAGCAACTACAACAGCTCGGACGCGCGTCGCATCATTCGTCATCCATCTTCCGAAATCCAGGCCATCCTGGGCTTCGTGGAAGAGCCTGAACTGGTGCATCGGGATAACCTGGTCCTGCTCTGAGGGGCGGGTCACTCGGTGGGCAGGATATAAACGATATAAATCCTGTAAAAGATATGAAAAAACGCGGCCTGGCCGTAATGCCGTTCAGTTAAGAAAAAATCGCCGCGCCAGATGACTTTGGCGCGGCGATTTTGCTTGGTTCTCTTCAAGCCATCTGAAACCGTTCGGACTGAGTAGGCCCTTTAGGGCCGTATCGAAGCCTGTCCTGAGCCTGTCGAAGGGGCGCTGCTCAGCTTGTGGCGCGCCTTCGATACGCGGCTACGCCGCTACTCAGGACGAACGGTCAGCGGTGGTGCAAACAAAGTCTGAGCGAGCTTTCGAGCTGGTAACAAGCTTAACTGAACGGCATTACGGCTTGGCCGCGTTTTTTCTTTGTTGCTGCTGCTTGTGCCGTCGCGATCAACGACGCACCGGGTCAATACGGGTCTGGGTCTTGAGACGATTGACGATGCTCTTGAGGTTTTCGTTGTCGGCGATCATCTTGCCGTCGCAGAAATAATCCCGGAACAGGGCGCCATCGATACGATTGGCGCCGATATCACGGATCGGCTGCCATTTGTCGCGACGCGAGCGCGACCATTTGCCGTCGGGGTGGCCGAAGGCATAGGTCTTCTTCTCCCAGGTTTCGCAACGCATGCCTTCGTACATCACGTTCACGGCACCGCCCTCGGTCTTGGTCAGTACCGTGTAGCGCACCACCTTGTCAGTGCCGATGGAGACCGAGTTGAGGTCCACGTACGCCTTCATGGTGGCGTTCGGGCTGAGGTAGAACTCGGCCAGGTTCTGCTGTTGCGGTGTGGGCGGCAGCTGTACGGCGATCTCCTGCCAGGGCTTTTCCTCGTCGTCGAATTCCTCGTCGAAGCTCTGTGCCAGGGCACCGGCGCAAACGGCCAGCAGCGAGCAGGCCAGTACCGCCTGGCGCAGGCCACGCAGGGTGATCGGAGGACGTTGTGGTGCGTTCTGCAGGGAAGAGGGCATGGGGCTCACTTGGATTCGGGCGTGGAGGCGCCGTTGAGGGGCTGGGCCTGCGTGGCCGGGCCGGTTTTCTTGTGGGGAGGCAGGGGACGGCCGGGTGGCTCGCCGCGTCGCACGGCATGGCCGGCGCGATTCAGGAAGCGCGACAATTCCTGCAGCGCCTGCTGATAGACCTCGCGCTTGAACTCAATGACCACGTCCAGCGGCACCCAGTAGTCATGCCAGCGCCAGGCATCGAACTCGGGATGCGAGGTGCCGCGCAGGTTGACGTCGCAATCGCGCCCGACCATACGCAGCAGGAACCAGATCTGCTTCTGGCCGCGATAATGGCCGCGCACTTCGCGCTTGATGAAATGGTCGGGGACTTCGTAGCGCAGCCAGTCACGGGTGCGACCGATGATCTTGACGTGCTCGGCCCGCAGGCCGATTTCCTCTTCCAGTTCCCTAAACATCGCCTGTTCGGGGGTCTCGCCGTGCTTGATGCCGCCTTGCGGGAATTGCCAGGAGTGCTCGCGTACGCGCTTGCCCCACCACACCTCGTTATTGGCGTTGAGCAGGATGATGCCGACGTTCGGGCGGAAGCCTTCTCGATCCAGCATGGTGATCCTCAAACTTTCTGCGGCTGGAAGTGCCTTTCGGGCAGGCTCATGCGACTGCGGGCGCACCGATGGAAATCGGTGCGCCAGGCGGGTCAGGAGCAATCACATCGATGCACGGATGTCATTGAAACTAGGAGCAAATCTGCAAAGAAAGGGCGCATCAGCCAGCTAATCCTTTAAAATTAGAACGATTATAACCCTCCTCTTTTTAAAAAGAACCGACCGTCATGCGCGCCTCACGTTTTTTTATTTCCACCCTGAAAGAAGCCCCTTCCGACGCTGAAATCGTCAGCCACAAGCTGATGATGCGGGCCGGGATGATCAAGCGTCTGGGTGCCGGCATCTATACCTACATGCCGATGGGGTTGCGCGTGATCCGCAAGGTCGAAGCCATCGTGCGCGAGGAAATGAACCGTGCCGGCGCCGTCGAGCTGTTGATGCCGGTGGTGCAGCCGGCCGAGCTGTGGCAGGAGACCGGGCGCTGGAACAAGATGGGCGCAGAACTCATGCGCGTGAAGGATCGCCATGGTCGCGACTTCGCCATCCAGCCGACCTCCGAGGAAGTGGTCACCGACGTGGCGCGCTCCGAACTGCGTAGCTACAAGCAGCTGCCGGTGAACTTCTATCACATCCAGACCAAGTTCCGCGACGAGCGTCGCCCGCGCTTCGGCCTGATGCGCGGTCGCGAATTCACGATGAAGGATGCCTACTCCTTCGACCGCGACATCGACGGCCTGAAGAAATCCTACCAGGCCATGTATGACGCCTACGTGCGCATCTTCACCCGTTTCGGGCTGCAGTTCCGCGCGGTGGCGGCCGACAACGGAGCCATCGGTGGTTCCGGTTCGCATGAGTTCCATGTGATCGCCGCTACCGGCGAAGATGCACTGGTCTATTGCCCCACCTCGGATTACGCCGCCAACATGGAAGCGGCCGAAGCCCTGCCGGTGGACAGCGCCCGTGGCGCCGCTACCCAGGCGCTGGAAAAGACCGCCACGCCCGGCAAGTCCAAGTGCGAGGCGGTGGCCGAGTTGCTGGGCCTGCCGCTGGCGCGCACGGTCAAGTCCATTGTCCTGGCCGTGGACAACGATGATCCGGCCAAGAAGGAAATCTGGCTGCTGCTGCTGCGTGGCGACCACGAGCTCAACGAAGTGAAGGCCAGCAAGATCCCCGGGCTGGCCACCTATCGTTTCGCCAACGAAGCCGAGATCGTCGAATGGTTCGGCACGCCTCCGGGCTACCTGGGCCCGATCGGTACCAAGAAGCCGGTCAAGGTCGTGGCCGACCGCACCGTCGCCAACATGGCCGACTTCGTCTGCGGCGCCAACGAGGCCGATTTCCACTTCACCGGCGCCAACTGGGGCCGTGACTTGCCCGAACCGGTGGTGGCCGATATCCGCAACGTGGTCGAAGGCGACGCCTCGCCGGATGGCCAGGGTGTGCTGGCGATCCAGCGCGGCATCGAAGTGGGCCACGTGTTCCAGCTGGGTACGACCTATTCCGAGGCGATGAAGGCGACCTATCTGGATGAGGCCGGCAAGCCGCAACCGCTGGTGATGGGTTGCTACGGTATCGGCGTGACCCGCATCCTGGGCGCGGCCATCGAACAGAATTTCGACGAGCGTGGCATCATCTGGCCGACTTCGATTGCACCGTTCGAGGTCGTGCTCTGCCCGATGGGTTATGACCGCAGCGAAGCCGTCAAGACCGAGATCGACAAGCTGTATGCGCAATTGACCGAGGCAGGCGTGGATGTGGTGCTGGATGACCGTGGCGAACGCCCCGGCGCGATGTTCGCCGACTGGGAACTGATCGGCGTGCCACATCGTATCGTCGTCGGTGATCGTGGCCTCAAGGATGGCAACATCGAATACCAGGGCCGTCGCGACAGCGAAGCCACCCAGGTCCCGCTGGCCGATGCGCTGGCCTTCATCCAGGGCAAGCTGGCAGCTTGAGCCACCCTGGTGCTGCGGTGACGCGGCAATGAAAAAGGCGGACGCCATGGCGTCCGCCTTTGTTTTGGTCGCAGCTGGAGCCGCTGTGCCGTCTTACTTCGCCGGAACGATGGTCACCGTCTCGCGCAGGATGCCGCCATCGGCGACGCTACCGTCGGTACGACCCTGGCCATTGACGCGCTTTTCGCAATCGATGCGATCGGACTGCGGCAGGCCTTCGCAGCGGCGCAGTGCGTTTTCCTTCAGCTGGGTCGCGCCGGGATCCGTCAGCGTGCCGCGTGCGGCCGCCTGTTGCGCAGCGCCCGCTTCACGCAGGCAGGTCGCACGGTCTTCGGTGGAGCTACCGTTCTTGCAGGCCGCGATCTGTTGCTGATACTCCGTATTGCCTGCCTTGCCGGCAGCCAATACGTGCGAGGCGCCGCCCAGGGCGGCCAGGCCGATCACGAGCGCGCTGGCCGAGCGCAGGACCTGGTGACGCAGGCTGTGGGTGTGGTTTGGCATGGTCATTTCCTTTCTCTTGGTAATGAGCTTCCAAGCTCATCAGTGGATGGCATATTGATAGACCCAGCGTTGCTTGTTCAGTTCTGCGGGATGGGAGGTGAGAGTGAGCAAGAGGTCAGCAAGAGCTCCTTGCCACGCGCACCAGTGCAGAACATGCATCCTATGGGATCGCTACGGCGACTGCCATCAGAAAAGCCCGCCAACGGGCGTCGGAAAAGCGGAAGCGTTGAGGTTGTCGGAAGCGGATGGCTGACTGCCAAGCCTGCCTGCGACCGCGCTGCGTGGAAGTGGGCCGTTCTGAAACATCCAGAAACAAAAACGCCCGCATGATTTCTGCGGGCGTTTTTGTTTGCAAGTCGCTTGCAAACCGCGGGCGTCGATCAGCTCAGGTGAGCCGAGATCAGCTTGGTCATTTCGAACATCGTGACTTGCTTCTTGCCACCGAAGATCGCCTTGAGCTTGTCATCAGCATCGATGTTGCGCTTGTTCTCGGCGTTCTGCAGCTTGTTCTTCTTGATGTATTCCCACACCTTCTTGGTCACTTCGGTGCGTGGCAGCGGCTTGGCGCCAACCACTTCGCCCAGTGCTGCCGACGGCGTCAGCGGCTTCATGAAGGCGGCGTTGGGAGTACGTTTTGCTGCGGGCTTCTTGGCGGCGGGCTTGGCAGCCGGTTTTGCTGCGGCTTTCTTGGGGGCTGCCTTGGGTGCGGCTTTCGGAGCTGCCTTGGCTGCCGGCTTGGCGGCGGGTTTGGCCGCTGCCTTTGGCGCAGCCTTCGGTGCTGCGGCTTTCGCGGCAGGCTTAGCTGCCGGTTTTGCTGCCGGCTTGGCGGCGGGTTTTGCTGCTGGCTTCTTTACTGCGGCTGCTGCTTTTTTTGCTGTGGCCATCTGAAAGACTCCTCACAAGAATGAGATGAATGCGTCAATTTACGCACCGCTAATAGTGGTGCTCTTTGCACGGCCATGCAAGTATTTTTTGGCAGATTTCCGGATGAAATAACCAGGAAACAACGAGCCGACCCGATCCGGCGTCAAGCCGCGCCGGTAAAGGGATCGCGGCGGATGCGGGCAGGTCGTGGAACGACCCCTCACGTGCTGTTTGCAAGGCCGCCTGGAAGATGAAAAAAGGACATGATCGCAGCCTCGTGCGAGGGCATCTGTCAGTGGCGTGGAAAGGGGAGGAAATACGGGGAGGAATACAGCGGGGGAGGGGCAGGGCAGCGGGAAAGGGCAGCAGGAAGATCGTGCGGGAAATACCTGGTGCCAGCCGCAAAGCCAGCACCAGCAAGGGATTCCGGCGATCAGTTCAGCGCATCCCGCCGGGCAGCATGCCCTTCATGCCGCGCATCATCTTCATCATGCCGCCACCCTTGAGCTTCTTCATCATCGATTGCATCTGCTCGAACTGCGACAGCATGCGATTGACTTCCTGCACCTGTACGCCGGCGCCGGCGGCGATGCGGCGCTTGCGGGTAGCCTTGATCAGTTCCGGCTTGGCGCGCTCCTGCGGGGTCATGGAATTGATGATGCCTTCCATGCGACGCACCTGTTTCTCGGCCTGGTCCATGTTGGCGTTGCCGGCTGCGGCCTGCATCTGCGCCGGCAGCTTGTCCAGCAGGCTGGTGAGTCCGCCCATCTTCTTCATCTGCGACAGCTGGGCCTTGAAGTCATTGAGGTCGAACTTGCCGCCGCCCTTGATCTTGTTGGCCAGGCCTTCGGCGGCTGCCATGTCCACGCCCTTGCGGGCTTCCTCGACCAGGGCCAGGATGTCGCCCATGCCCAGGATGCGGTTGGCCATGCGCGAGGGGTCGAAGGCTTCCAGACCGTCCAGCTTTTCGGCCACACCGGCAAACTTGATGGGCTTGCCGGTGATGTGACGCACCGACAGTGCCGCACCACCGCGGGAATCACCATCCAGCTTGGTGAGCACCACGCCGGTCAGTGGCAGGGCGTCGCTGAAGGCCTTGGCGGTGTTGATGGCGTCCTGGCCCAGCATGGCGTCGACCACGAACAGGGTCTCGATGGGCTTGATGGCGGCGTGCACGGCGCGGATTTCGTCCATCATGGCCTGGTCGATACCCAGACGGCCGGCGGTGTCGACGATCAGCACTTCGTGGTGATGCTTCTTGGCGTAGTCCAGCGCCGCCAGGGCGATATCGACCGGCTTGTCGGTCGCCTGGCTGGGGAAGAAGTCGGCGCCGGCCTGGCCGGTCACCGTCTGCAGCTGGCCGATGGCGGCCGGGCGATAGACGTCGGCCGATACCGTCAGCACCTTCTTCTTGGTGGTTTCGCGCAGGTATTTGGCCAGCTTGCCGACGGTGGTGGTTTTACCGGCACCCTGCAGGCCTGCCATCAGGATGATCGCCGGCGGCTGCGTGGCGAAGTTCAGTTGCGAGGCTTCCGGGCCCAGATCGGCGCCCATCAGGCTGGCCAGTTCTCGCTGTACCACGCCCACCAGGGCCTGGCCGGGAGTCAGCGAGCCGATGACTTCCTCGCCCAGGGCTTTTTCCTTGACCTTGGCGATGAATTCGCGCACCGCCGGCAGGGCCACGTCGGCCTCCAGCAGGGCCAGGCGCACTTCGCGCAGCATCTCGGCGGTATTGGATTCGGTCAGTCGCGCCTCGCCGCGCATGGTTTTGACGACTTTGGCGAGGCGTTGGGTCAGGTTGTCTAGCATGGTGATATCTGCAAATGAGTGGATGGCCGCGGGCCAGGACTTGAGCGGCAAGGTGGTGCCGCAGGCGACGGGCAATCCTGCATTTTAACCGAAGAGCCCTGCTGCGCCCGCGTCTGCAAGCCGGCCTGCAGGCCCAGATGGGGCTGCTACGTAAAATTAACAGCTTGTACAGGACGTCCTCTTTGTGTATACATGGGCGCTGAATTTCCGAGCGCAAATAATAATCAAGGCCAGCCGCCATGCAGCGGCGGCCAACGCCATCGAGACAGCCGGCCCGGCATCGCCGCCGCCGGCCCGCCGCATCAATAACGATACACACAAGAGGAGAGAGGAAATGCACAAGAAACTGATCGCCCTGGCCCTGCTGGCAAGCGCCGGCTTTGCGACCGCCAGCCATGCCGCAGACGAAGTGATCCGCCTGGGCAACCTGAAGTTCGCCCATTATGGTGCGGTGTCCTACATCAAGGAGATCGCGCCCAAGTGCGGCATCAAGGTCGATGAAAAGGTCTTTGCCAAGGGCCCCGACGTGATGCAGGGCATCCTGGCCGGCGAGCTCGACGTGGGTACCACTGCCTCGGAAGCTGCCATCTCGGGCCGCGCCAACGGCGCACCGATCTACGTGGTGGCCGGCTTCGCCAAGGGTGGCGCGCGCCTGGTGGCGGGCAAGGACTCGGGCATCAAGTCGGTCAAGGACCTGAAGGGCAAGAAGGTCGGTGTGACCCGCGGTGGCATCCATGAAGTGCTGCTGGATGCCGAGCTGGGCCAGAACGGCCTCACGCCCAAGGATGTGACCATCGTCTACCTGGCCTTCGCCGACCTCAACCAAGCCCTGCTTGGCAAGAACATCGACGCCATGATGCAGAGCGAACCGCAATCCTCGCAGGCCATCAACAAGGGTTTCGGCGTGGAAGTGATGAAGCCCTACGACACCCCGATCGGCGAACCCTACCGCACCATGGTGATGACCGAGAAGTTCTACACCGAGAAGCGCCCGCTGGCCGAGAAGTTCATGCGCTGCTTCCTGGAGGCGACCAAGACTTTCATCGACAAGCCGGAAGTGGCCGAGAAGTACGTGCGTGAAGTGATCTTCAAGAACCAGATCACCAAGGAAGACTTCTACGACGCCATCGGCAATTCTCCCTACGCCTACGACATCACTGTCGAGCACATCCAGGTCACGACCGACACCATGGCCAAGTACGGTACCGGCAAGATGGCCAAGCCGCCCGTGGCCAAGGATTGGGTGAAGACCGATCTGCTGGAGCAGGCCAAGAAGAGCATGAACCTCAAGTAAGAAGGGGGAATCCTGCATGGCAAAGAACAAGAATGGCAGCTTCCTCCAGGGGTTGCTGGTGCCGCTGGTGGTGATCGCCCTGTGGGAGGGGGCCTCCCGCGCCGGCTGGATCAACCCGCAGATCCTGCCCTCGCCCTGGGCGGTGCTCAAGAAGTGGGGCGAATACGCCTCGCCGCTGAAGCCCTATGACCCCGAGGCCGGCAGCTGGCTGGCCTGGGTGTTCTCGGGTGAACTGGTGATGGACGCCATCGGCAGTCTCTATCGCGTGGTGGCAGGCTTCCTGATCGGCGCCGGCCTGGCCTTGCCGCTGGGCCTGCTGATGGGGTCGAGCCAGCGCATCTATGGCCTCATGAACCTGACGGTCCAGGTGATCCGCCCGATTCCGCCGATTGCCTATATCCCGCTGGCCATCCTGTGGTTCGGGCTGGGTAATCCGCCGGCCTTGTTCCTGATCTCGCTGGGGGCCTTCTTCCCGGTGCTGATGAACACCATCGCCGGGGTGCGCCAGGTCGACAGCATCTACCTGCGTGCGGCCCGCAACCTGGGCGCCAGCCAGTCCACGCTGTTCCTGCGGGTGATGTTGCCGGCAGCCGTGCCCTACATCCTCTCGGGGGTGCGTATCGGTATCGGCACGGCCTTCATCGTGGTGATCGTGGCCGAGATGATCGCGGTCAGCAATGGCCTGGGTTTCCGCATCATGGAAGCGCGTGAGTATTTCTGGTCGGACAAGATCATCGCCGGCATGATCACCATCGGCCTGCTGGGCCTGGCCATCGACCTGGGCATGAGCCGCCTCAACAATTACATGCTGCGCTGGCATCGCGGGCTGGAGAACTGACATGAACCAAGCCAATTCTTCGCCCCGCATCCGCGTGCAGGGCGTGCACAAGGTCTTCAAGACCGATGACCGCGAAGTCGTCGCCTTGAAGGATATCAACCTGGACATTCCCGACGGCCAGTTCGTCTGCCTGCTGGGGCCGTCCGGCTGCGGCAAGTCCACCTTGCTCAATGCCATCGCCGGCTTCGCCCTGCCGTCCACCGGCGAAATCCTTACCGATGGCAAGGTGGTCAGCGAGCCGGGGCCGGATCGTGGCATGGTGTTTCAGGAATATGCGCTCTTCCCCTGGATGACGGTGGAGCAGAACGTCGCCTTTGGTCTGGAAATCAAGGGAACGCCCAAGGCCGAGATCGTCCAGCGCGTGACCCAGTTGCTGGACAAGCTGGGCCTGATCGACTTCCGCACCCGTTTCCCCAAGGATCTGTCGGGCGGGATGCGCCAGCGGGTGGCGATCGCCCGGGTGCTGGCGCTGGATTCGCCCATCATGCTCATGGATGAGCCCTTCGGTGCCCTGGATGCGTTGACCCGTCGCAACCTGCAGGACGAATTGCTGCGGATCTGGGACGAGTTCAAGAAGACCATCGTCTTCGTCACCCATAGCATCGAGGAAGCGATCTACCTGGCCGACCGCATCGTGGTCATGACCTACCGTCCCGGTACGGTCAAGCGTGACATGCTGGTGAACCTGCCGCGGCTGCGCGATCCGGCCGATCCCGACTTCAATGCCTTGAAGCGTGAACTGGGCCAGTTGGTGATGGAAGAGCAGCAGCGCCATCACAATGCCGAGATGAAGGCCGCGGCCGTCGACTGAGGGCCGAGGTACTCCTCCGGACACGGCAGGCGAGTCCTGCCGTGTCGCATTTGCGGGGACCCTCTGCACGGTTTGTCTGACCAGGCGCAACCGGGTCGTCGGCCGAGATAGTGTAAACTTGGGCGATGCAAACTTATTTTTTCATCCTGGCTGCGCTGCTGTACCTGGCATGCGCCTTCATGCCCTCGCAGCGGCGCATGCCGATCTCGCTGGGCATCGTGGTTGGCTGGATGCTGCATGGTGGGGCACTGCTGTCGGACATGTTCGCGCCCGACGCCGTGCGGGTGGGGTTTGCGGTCATGCTTTCTTCCACGCTGTGGATTTCGGTGGCCGCCTACTGGCTGGAAAATCGCAATTTCTCGCTCGACAGCATGCGCGTGCTGGTGCTGCCCGTGGCGGCACTGTCGGTGATCCTGCCCAGCGTCTTCCCCGGCAACCTGGTGGCGCTGGCCGGCAAGTCGGACTGGTTCCTGGCGCATATCGCCATCTCCATCCTGGCCTACAGCACGCTGACCATTGCTGCCTTCCATGCGGTGCTGATGGTATTGCAGGAGTCGCGCCTGCATACCCGTCCCGGGCCGACTGCCCAGGCCAGCTGGTTCGGCCTGGCGCTGGATCGGCTGCCGGCGCTGCTGACCATGGAAAAATTGCTGTTCCGCCTGATTGCCTTCGGTTTCGCGTTGTTGACGCTGACCGTGCTATCGGGCGTCGTCTTTTCCGAGCAGTTGTTCGGGACGCCATTCCGGTGGGACCACAAGACGGTCTTCACCATGCTGTCCTGGCTGCTGTTCGGCCTGCTCCTGGCCGGCCGTCGCTGGCAGGGATGGCGGGGGCGGACTGCGCTCAGCTTCACGCTGGCCGGCTTCGCCATCCTTTTATTGGCTTATGTGGGCAGCCGGTTCGTGCTTGAAGTCGTGCTGCATCGGGTACTGACATGAAATATCTGATCTGGCTGGTCGTGTTGCTGGCCGTGGTGGTGTGGTTCCAGCGCGCCAAGAAATCCATGCTGGCCGGCAATGACGCGGCCGGCGAGGGCGAGGCGGGTGCCGAACCCGGCATGCCGCGCCCCAAGCCCTCGCGTTTCCGGCGTCGTACCGACAGCAATGTCGAGACCATGGTCCAATGCGCCCATTGCGGCATCCATTTCCCCGCCTCGGAAGCCGTGGTGCATGCCTCGGGTGCCTATTACTGCTCGGAAGAGCATCGCCGCCTGGCCTCCTTCTGAGCCATGAGCGTACCCATCACCGAGGCCGATACCTGGAGTACCTGGGATATCGACGACGAGGGCTGGTGCCGACAAGCCCGCCGCGAGCCCTCGCCCAACTGCGATGAGCGGCCGGCGGGCGTGGTGACGGACCTGCTGGTGATCCACAACATCAGCCTGCCGCCCGGTCAGTTCGGTGGCCCTTATATAGCAGACCTGTTCTGCAACCGTCTCGACTTCGAAGCCCATCCCTATTTCGACCAGTTGCGGCCGCTGCGGGTCTCGGCGCATTTCCTGATCCGCCGCGACGGCGAGGTCGTGCAGTTCGTCCCCGCTCACCGTCGAGCCTGGCATGCCGGGGTGTCGGTCTTCGATGGCCGTGAGCGCTGCAATGACTTTTCCATCGGCATCGAGCTGGAAGGGACCGACTTCGCACCCTTTGCCGAGGCCCAGTATCCGGCCCTGGCGAAGCTGTCCCAGGCCCTGGCCACCCGCTATGCACTCACCTCTGTCGCCGGTCACGAACACATCGCGCCGGTGCGCAAGACCGATCCCGGTCCCTGTTTCGACTGGGACCGCTATCGGGAGGAAATGATGAAAATCATTAACGGGGCGCAATTGCGCTTCCCTCTTGGGCTACACAAAAGTCAAGCTTCCACGGACGAAAAATTCTAGAAATAGCGGTTGCATCATCAAAGTGGCGCCACTAGAATTAGTCCCAATCGATGTTTTGATACTAGATGTAGTGTTCTGGTGAACTTATTTTTGTACAAGGGTCTTCATCCACAGATGGCCCGTTTCGGCAGTGCTTCAGAAGGTGAAAGACCCACGAGGCAGTAACCAAGTACGACAACGCCCGCGGTTCATCCTTCTTTTATTTCCGTCGTTCCACTCATCAGGTTCAAGCAGTTTTTGCGTCAGCATGAATGTCCACGCAAGGGATAGTCATTGTGCGGCGCTTCCGTCGTTTTCCAATCCCTGCAGCCGGGATTGAATTGTTTAGTTATTAGCAACGCAGGCGATCACCCCGCTCGTCTGCTCCATGTATCCAGGAGGCTAAGTGCGCTCAACCCAAGAAATTTCCGTCAAATCGCCTGCCCCGTTTGGCGTGTCCGCCGAGCTGGAAGGCTCCGCTGAAGGCCAGACCGTCGTATCCCAGTCCGCTGGTCTGGGCGAATACCGCATCATCCGCCGCAACGGCGCCGTGGTCGGTTTCGAGCCCTCCAAGATTTCCATCGCCGTGACCAAGGCCTTCCTGGCCGTCAACGGTGGCCAGGGCGCGGCCTCGGCGCGCGTGCGCGAGATGGTCGAGCAACTGACCGCCAACGTGGTGTCGGCGCTGGTGCGTCGCCAGCCCGCCGGCGGCACTTTCCATATCGAAGACATCCAGGACCAGGTCGAGCTGGCCCTGATGCGCTCGGGCGAGCATGACGTGGCTCGCGCCTACGTGCTGTACCGTGCCAAGCGCATGGAAGAGCGCGCCCAGCAGGGTGCCGCCAACAAGACCGAAGTGGTCGCCCCGCAACTGCACGTGACCGAAGATGGCCAGAGCCGCCCGCTGGAGATCGCCGAAGTGCGCGCCCTGATCGACGCCGCCTGCGTCGGCCTGGACGGTCATGTCGATGCGGATGCCATCCTCGCCGAGACCGTCAAGAACCTGTACGACGGCGTGCCCGTCGAAGAGCTGTACAAGTCCGCCATCCTGGCTGCCCGCGCGCTGATGGAAAAGGACCCGGCCTACAGCCAGGTGACCTCGCGTCTGCTGATGCACACCATCCGCAAGGAAGTCTTCGGCAAGGAAGTGGCGCAAGCCGACGCACCGGCCGAGTACCTGGAATACTTCCCGCAATACGTCAAGAAGGGTATCGACGCTGAGCTGCTCGACACCAAGCTGGCCCAGTTCGACCTGGCCAAGCTGGCTGCTGCCATCAAGCCCGAGCGCGACCTGCAGTTCGGCTACATCGGCCTGCAGACCCTGTATGACCGCTACTTCCTGCACATCAGCGGTACCCGCATCGAAATGCCGCAGGCCTTCTACATGCGCGTGGCCATGGGCCTGGCGCTCAACGAGATCGATCGCGAAGCCCGCGCCATCGAGTTCTACGACCTGCTGTCGTCCTTCGACTTCATGAGCTCGACCCCGACCCTGTTCAACTCGGGCACCCTGCGCTCGCAGCTGTCCTCGTGCTACCTGACCACCGTGGCCGACGACCTGGACGGCATCTACGAAGCCATCAAGGAAAACGCCCTGCTGGCCAAGTTCGCCGGCGGCCTGGGCAATGACTGGACCCCGGTGCGCGCCCTGGGCGCCCACATCAAGGGCACCAACGGCAAGTCGCAAGGCGTGGTCCCCTTCCTGAAGGTGGTCAACGACACCGCCGTGGCGGTCAACCAGGGCGGCAAGCGCAAGGGTGCAGTCTGCGCCTACCTGGAAACCTGGCACATGGACATCGAGGAATTCCTCGAGCTGCGCAAGAACACCGGCGACGACCGCCGCCGCACCCACGACATGAACACCGCGAACTGGATTCCCGACCTGTTCATGAAGCGCGTGATGGAAAAGGGCGAGTGGACCCTGTTCTCGCCGTCCGACACCCCGGACCTGCACGACAAGTTCGGCCGTGCCTTCGAAGAAGCCTACACCGGCTATGAAGCCAAGGCCGCCCGCGGCGAGCTCAAGCTCTTCAAGAAGGTCCAGGCCAACGACCTGTGGCGCAAGATGCTGTCGATGCTCTTCGAGACCGGCCACCCCTGGATCACCTTCAAGGATCCCTGCAACATCCGTTCGCCCCAGCAACACGTGGGCGTGGTCCACAGCTCCAACCTGTGCACCGAGATCACCCTGAACACCAATGACAGCGAAATCGCGGTCTGCAACCTGGGTTCGGTGAACCTGCCGGCGCACCTGGTCAATGGCGAGCTGGACCATGCCAAGCTGCAAAAGACCATCCGCACCGCCATGCGCATGCTGGATAACGTCATCGACATCAACTACTACGCCGTCAAGAAGGCCCGTGACTCCAACCTGCGTCACCGTCCGGTGGGCATGGGCATCATGGGCTTCCAGGACTGCCTGCACATCAAGCGCGTGCCGTACGCCTCGATGGACGCCGTCGAGTTCGCCGACCGCTCCATGGAAGCTGTCTGCTACTACGCCTACATGGCCTCCACCGAACTGGCTGAAGAGCGCGGCCGTTACGCCTCCTACCGCGGTTCGCTGTGGGATCGCGGCATCCTGCCCCAGGACTCTCTGAAGCTGCTGGCGCAAGAGCGCGGCGGCTACCTGGAAACCGATACCACCGAGACCCTGGACTGGGCTGCCCTGCGTGCGCGCATCGCCGAACACGGCATGCGCAACTCCAACTGCGTGGCCATTGCGCCCACGGCGACCATCTCCAACATCATCGGCGTGTCGGCCTGCATCGAGCCGACCTACCAGAACCTGTATGTGAAGTCGAACCTGTCGGGCGAATTCACCGAAATCAACGAGTACCTGGTACGTGACCTGAAGGCCCGTGGCCTGTGGGACGAAGTGATGGTCGCCGACCTCAAGTATTTCGACGGCAGCCTGGCCAAGATCGACCGCATCCCGCAAGACCTGCGCGACATCTACGCCACCGCCTTCGAAGTGGACCCGTCCTGGCTGGTGGAAGCCGCCTCGCGTCGCCAGAAGTGGATCGACCAGGCCCAGTCGCTGAACATCTACATGGCCGGCGCCTCCGGCAAGCGTCTGGACGAGACCTACAAGCTGGCCTGGCTGCGCGGTCTGAAGACCACCTACTACCTGCGCACCATCGGTGCCACCCACACCGAGAAGTCCACTTCCCGTGCGGGTGCATTGAACGCCGTGGCAGTCGACGGCGGCGCCGGCAGCATGGCTTCGGCCTCGGGCAATGCGGTTCCGGCCGCACCCATCGCCTCGGCTGCCACCGCTTCGGCGGCCTACGTGATGCCGACCCCGGGCGCTTCCATCGAAGCCGATGGTCCGGTCTGCACCATGCGTCCGGGCGACGCCGGCTTCGAAGAGTGCGAGGCCTGCCAGTAAGCAACCCGGGTGGGGGCCGGGATGGCCTGCCGATGAGGATGATCAAGGTCGTCCGAGATGCCGGCAGCTACACTGTCCCCCAGCCCCACCCAACCTAGTCGGCGCATCGCGGTGAACTTCACCGGATGCGCCGTTGTCACCTGATAGATACCCGGAACTCCGCCGTGCCAGTGTCACCGGCCGGCAGCTCCCGACACAGTAAAGAGGAACCACAGATGCTTTCTTGGGATGATGAAGCCAAGCCGACCCAGGCGCCGCGCACTCCGAACATGGCACAGCCGCAGTTGCAACCTGCCTTCGGCAACGTGCAGCAGTCCAATGCTGCACTGAACCCGGCGCTCATGGCCGGCAAGGCCGACGCGGTCGATACCACCCGTCGCGTCAACGCTGCCGACAAGCGCATCATCAACGGCCACACCGACGTCAACCAGCTGGTCCCCTTCAAGTACAAGTGGGCCTGGGACAAATACCTGGCCGGCTGCGCCAACCACTGGATGCCGCAGGAAATCAACATGCAGCGCGACATCGAGCTGTGGAAGAATCCGAACGGCCTGACCGAGGACGAGCGTCGTCTGGTCAAGCGCAACCTGGGCTTCTTCGTCACCGCCGACTCGCTGGCCGCCAACAACATCGTGCTGGGCACCTATCGCCACATCACTGCACCCGAGTGCCGCCAGTACCTGCTGCGCCAGGCCTTCGAGGAAGCCATCCACACTCACGCCTACCAGTACATCGTCGAGTCGCTGGGCCTGGATGAAGCCGAGATCTTCAATGCCTATCACGAGGTCGCGTCGATCCGCGACAAGGACGAGTTCCTCATCCCCTTCATCGATACGCTGACCGATCCCGAGTTCAAGACCGGCACTATGGAGAATGACCAGAAGCTGCTGAAGTCGCTGATCGTCTTCGCCTGCATCATGGAAGGTCTGTTCTTCTACGTCGGCTTCACGCAGATCCTCGCGCTGGGTCGTCAGAACAAGATGATGGGCGCGGCCGAACAGTACCAGTACATCCTGCGTGACGAATCGATGCACTGCAACTTCGGCATCGACCTGATCAACACCGTGAAGATGGAGAACCCGCACCTGTGGACTCCTGAATTCCGCGAAGAGATCAAATCGTTGTTTTTACGCGCGGTGGAGTTGGAATATCGTTACGCAGAGGATACAATGCCGCGAGGCGTGCTCGGGTTGAACGCCACCATGTTCAAGGGCTACCTGCGATTCATCGCAAACCGCCGCGCACAGCAAATCGGATTGGACCCGCTGTTCGCACAAGAAGAAAATCCGTTCCCGTGGATGAGCGAGATGATTGATCTGAAGAAGGAGCGCAACTTCTTCGAGACCCGAGTCATCGAATACCAAACCGGGGGCGCGCTGAGTTGGGAATGACGTGCAGTCTCGAAGTACTCTTCCGCGAGACAGGATGCACAACGGTGGTCGGGTAGCTTGCAAGATACCCGGCCGCTGAAACTGAAAGGCATACGCCAAATTAATGAACAGTCAGAGACCGAACCATTCTTCTCTGTTATCGCCGCTTAACCCCATCGTGTCGGGTCAGGCGGCTTTTCCTTTGAAAAACGCCGAAGTTTTTCAGGAACGCGATTCCGACGCTAGCGTTTGAACACGCTGGCGTTTTTTTTGGTGTCGCGCCTGCTCCCGTAGTCGACTTCATCCTGCGCCATTGCGCGGGCACTACCGGAGGGGCGTCGCCAAGATAGCTGAAGCGCTGCATAGGTGAGGGGATGCAGCAGTTCAGCTGGTGCCGAATTCATTAGCGCAAGCGACAGGCTGCTTGTGCCGATGAATAACCCGCCCGCGTCATCGCGATGTCGCTTGCGGGTTGCTTATATCAAGCTTGATTTTTTCCATTCACGTGAAGAAGGAGAAACAAAATGGCAACAGCAGCAAAGAAGCCCGCGGCCAAGAAGCCGGCGGCAAAGAAGGCAGCAGCCGCTAAGGAAACCACCAAGAAGGTCGTCGCGGCTACTGCCAAGAAGACCGTAGCGAAGGCCGCCGCCAAGCCGGCCGCTGCCAAGAAGGCAGCCGCTCCGAAGGCAGCAGCGAAGAAGGTTGCAGCTCCGAAGGCAGCCGCCAAGAAGGTCGCCGCTCCGAAGGCAGCAGCCAAGAAGGTTGCAGCTCCGAAGGCAGCAGCCAAGAAGGTTGCAGCACCGAAGGCAGCCGCCAAGAAGGCAGCAGCACCGAAGGCAGCAGCCAAGAAGGTTGCAGCTCCGAAGGCAGCCGCCAAGAAGGTTGCAGCTCCAAAGGCAGCAGCCAAGAAGGTCGCAGCTCCGAAGGCTGCCGCCAAGAAGGTTGCAGCTCCGAAGGCAGCAGCCAAGAAGGCAGCAGCACCGAAGGCAGCCGCCAAGAAGGCAGCAGCACCGAAGGCAGCAGCCAAGAAGGTTGCAGCTCCGAAGGCAGCCGCCAAGAAGGTTGCAGCTCCAAAGGCAGCAGCCAAGAAGGTCGCAGCTCCGAAGGCTGCCGCCAAGAAGGTCGCCGCTCCGAAGGCAGCAGCCAAGAAGGTTGCAGCTCCGAAGGCAGCAGCGAAGAAGGTTGCAGCACCGAAGGCAGCCGCACCGAAGGCAGCCCCCAAGAAGGCCGCCGCTCCGAAGAAGGCAGCCGCCAAGCCGGCAGCTGCAGCACCGGCCGCCAAGACCGTGCTGAACCCGGCCGCCGCATGGCCGTTCCCGACCGGCGCTGGCCGTCCGTAAGATCGGCGCGCGTCCCGTCTGAGTCCTTCAGACGAAAAGCCGCTGTATGGCATGCCGCCATGCAGCGGTTTTTTTATACCCGCATTGCGGGCCGCAAGGCTCTGGCAATCACGAGGGATGGCACAATATATGAAGGATCGTGCATGCCCGCCTCTGCTCCCACCTCTGCTTCGGTGCATGGCGTGAGGATTGCACCGATGTCGCATGCACTCTAGTATGTGCCCTGCCTCTCACTGATGGAGAACCCTGTGCTGCATAGTATTTTCACGATGATCGTCAATGCCGTTGCCAGCATCCTGGCCGGTGTCATGCTGCTGCGTTTCTGGATGCAGGTCGTGCGCGTGCGTCCGCCGCAATCGGTGGGCCAGTTCGTCTACCAGCTCTCGGACTGGCTGGTACGCCCCCTGCGCCGGGTGCTGCCGGGCGGGACCTATGACTGGGCATCCCTGCTGGGCGCCTTCATCATCGTGCTGCTGTCCATCATCGCCATCCTCGGACTGCAGACCAATTTTGATTTCAAGCTCATCCTGCTCATCGCGCTGGAGCGCTTCTTCGAATGGATCTGCTATGGCTTCATGGCCACGCTGATCATCGAAGCCATCTTCAGCTGGGTCAATCCCTATGCGCCGTTGGCGCCCTTCGTGCGCGCGCTCAACGAACCACTGCTGCGCCCGCTGCGCCGTATCATCCCGCCACTGGGTGGCGTGGATCTGTCGCCGCTGGTGCTGCTGATCCTGCTGCAGATCGCCGTGCGGGTGGTCAGCGGCCTGTTGTTCGGGGCGGTCTGACGATCCTCGTTGATCATCGCTAGGACGAAAAAAGAGCCGGACGTGTCCGGCTCTTCTGTTTTGGAGCGCTGCGCCGGGCTATCGAAGACACGGCGGGCACGGTCATGCCCCGGTCAGCGTTTCTGCCGGTTCGCCCACTGCTGCAGTGCCTGCATCGTGTTTTCCACGTGCTTCTCCGGATTCATGTCGGTGTATTCGTAGAGGATGGCATGGTCGGGTGTGATCACGTAGGACGTGCGGCTGGCATAACCGGTCACCTTCATGAACTGCGCGTCATAGGCCTTCATGATCTTCTTGTCGACATCGGCCGCCACGGCGAATTTGCTGCGGCATTCGCTGACCGAGAACTTGTTGAGGGTCTCGATATCGTCACCGGACACGCCAATCACCGTCGCCCCCAATGTCTTGTAGCGATCCACTGCCTCGGCGAAGAGGTGGGCTTCGATGGTGCAACCCGAGGTGAAGGCCGCCGGGTAGAAATACAGCACCACCGGGCCCTTCTTGAGCGCGGCCGAGAGCGAGAAGGTCGAGACCTGTCCACCCAGCGAGGCCGGCGCCGAAAACTCGGGGGCCTTGTCGCCGGGTTTGAGTGCCGCCAGCGCCAGCGGTGAAGCCAGCGTTGCCGCCAGCAGCGCGCCGCCGGCAATCAGGCTTCGCAGGAAGAGACGTACCTGGCGCGGCGAGGATGAATGGTCTGGCATGATCGATCTCCTGGTCTGTCTTGCGAATGGCCTGTGCAGAGGCGACGTGCGTTCCGGTCTCAACCGAAGCGGTAACCGAAAGCCTTGTGGAAGCGCTCTTCGATCTCGGCACGCGTGGGTGCATGGTTCTGCGGACCTTGCGACGCGATCTTGATCGAACCCATCAGGCTGGCCAGGCGACCGGTGGTTTCCCAGTCATAGCCTTCGGTCAGACCGTACAGCATGCCGGCGCGGAAAGCGTCGCCACAGCCGGTGGGGTCGGCGATGCGGTCAGCCGGTACGCAGGGGATATCGAACTTCTGGCCAGCTACGAAGATTTCCGCGCCCAGTTCGCCGCGGGTGACCACCAGGGCCTTGGTCCGTTCGGCGATCTGCGTCAGCGTCAGCCCGGTACGGGCCGTCAGCAGCTCGGCTTCGTAGTCGTTCACGGCGACATAGGTGGCCAGGTCGATGAAGTTCTTCAGGTCATTGCCGTCGAACATGGGCATGCCCTGGCCCGGATCGAAGATCAGCGGGATGCCGAGTTCAGCCGCCTGCTGTGCGTGCTGCAGCATGCCGTCGCGACCATCCGGCGCCACGATGGCGAACTTGACCGGGCCGGCATCGGCGACCTTGTTCTCATGCGACCAGGTCATCGCGCCCGGGTGGAAAGCGGTGATCTGGTTGCTGTCGGCATCGGTGGTGATGAAGCATTGCGCGGTGAACGAGTCCTCGATCTGGCGCACGCAGCGGGTGGAGATATCCAGTGCCGCGAAGCGTTCCATATAGGGTGCGCTGTCCAGGCCGACGGTAGCCATTACGATGGGCTCGCCACCCAGCAGCTTCAGGTTGTAGGCGATGTTGCCGGCGCAACCGCCGAATTCGCGACGCATGGTCGGAACCAGGAAGGATACGTTGACCTTGTGCAACTGGTCGGCCAGCAGTGCTTCGGCAAAGCGGCCCTCGTATTGCATGATGTTGTCGTAAGCGAGAGAACCGCAGATGAGTGAGCTCATGGAGATGGCCGCCGGGAAAAGTGAATGATGCCGCATTGTAGAAGAAAAGCGGCACGCAGGCAGCACCTCACGGTGCAAGGACAGGCCGGAGACAGGGCCGGATCAGGGATAGAACAGGTAGATGCGATACCCCGACACCAGCGCATCCTTGAGCTCGAAGTTGAGCTTGATCTGGCGCTCGCTGTCAGCGGCCAGGCCGCTGTCGATCAGGCCGGCATCGGCGAGATAGTCGCGTGGACGGAAGACCTTTCGCACCACGGCCTTCTCGTCATCGTTGTTGAGGGTGAGTTCGATGTGCGGCCAGGCCTGGGCGCTGGTGCTGCGATTGCGCATCACGATGGACAGCGCATAGACGTTCTGGTTGGGCGGTACCACCTGCAATTCATTGGATTCCAGCGAGAGCCGGTCGATTTCGGCCGGTAATCCCACCGTGCAATGCAAGGCGACGCACATGCCATTGAGCATGGGGCGCAGCACCGGCACCGAGGCCGCCAGCGGATTGCGCCAGTAATAGAGCGATTGCAGCAGCAGCACCGGCACCATCACGCCGGCCAGCACCATCATCAGCATCTTCATCGCATGGCCGACGCGCGCCTTGCGCTCGGCACGCTTGACGAAACCGGGCTCGTCGGCCGCCTGCTGCTCATCAACGGCAGCGTGATCCTGGTTTTCCAGGCTCTCTTCGCGCTCGATCGGCGCGGACTCGACGTCGTGAGTGACATCTGCCGATGCTGGCGGCGTTTCATTGTCGATCCTGAAGACGGCCGCGACCTCGGGCGGTGCCGCCAGGTCTTCGGCCGGGTCGGAGGAGCGACGTAGCAGGGCGCCGGTATCGAGGTCTTCGTCCGCGGCAGGCCCGGTCTGATCGGGTTTGTCGTTGTCCTCAGGCTGGGACAGCTTCAGGGGCGCGCCGAGATCGGGGATATAGCCCGGGCTGGCGGGGGAGCGGAACACCTTGGGTTCCGCGATCAGCGGAATGGCGGCCGTGGTCGGGGGCGCCGGAGTTGCCGGTGTCGCTGGGGTCTCCGCCATCGGTGGTGCTGCTTCTGATGCAGCAGGTGCCACCGGCAGCCTGACCTCGGGTAGCGGGTCGGGCTGGGGCTGAAAAGAGGGGGAGGCCGAGGGCGGGTTGCGCCTGGCTGTGATGGCAGGTGCTGCCGATGCAGTGCTCGCTGCAGGGAGTGCGCCGGCCTGGGCCTTGCTGCCCGGCACCGGCTGGTAATGACCGTCGGCGATGCTGGGCTCGACCAGGAATTCATTGCCGTTGAAGACTTCGCGGCAACTGCCGCAGCGTACCAGTCCGTTACGCAGCTTGAGCTGGTCGCTGGCGACCCTGAAGATGGTCAGGCAGTGCGGACACTGGGTCGCCAACGCCATGGATTACTCCGGCAGGCGGCCTGCCAGCGCCACCCAGCCTTCATGCTCCGCCCATACCGAGAGGGTGATGTAGGGTGCATAGGCGGCGATGACCTCCGTGGCCTGGCGCGCCAGCACGCCCGACAGCACCAGGGACCCGCCGGCACGCACGCGGCCAGCCAGCATGGGCGCCATCAGTTGCAGCGGGCCGGCCAGGATATTGGCGACCACGACGTCGAACTTTTCACCTTCCGGGTAGGCCTGGGCGAAGGGTTCTGGCAGATAGTAGGTCGCGCTGCAGTGATTGCGTTCGGTATTGTGGTGGGCGGCTTCCAGCGCCTGCGGGTCGATGTCCACGCCAATGACCTGGGGGACGCCGATCTTGGCCGCGACCAGCGCGAGGATGCCCGAGCCACAACCGTAGTCCAGCAGGGTGCGGGCACCGGCGGCATTGCTTTCCAGCCATTCCATGCACAGCCGGGTGGTCGGATGGCTGCCAGTGCCGAAGGCCAGACCGGGGTCCAGTTCCAGCACCAGGGCATCGGGATCGGCCGGCGCTTCGTGCCAGCTCGGCACGACCCAGATACGCTGGCCGATGTGGATGGGCTCGAACTGGGATTGCGTCAGGCGCACCCAGTCCTGCTCTTCCACGTTACGCGTCGCAAAGGGCAGGGCGTAGTCCAGGCCGATGGCCTTGGCCGCATCGGTTACGATGGCGGCGTGGTCGGCATCCTTGCCGGCCAACGCTACCACGCGGCTGCGGTCCCAGGCGGCTTCCTCCGGCTCCATGCCGGGTTCGCCGAAGAGCGGACGCTCGGCGTCCGTCCCTTCGTCCGCATCTTCCACCGACACCGACAGGGCGCCAGATTCCATCAAGGCGTCGGACAGTGCCTCCGCCTCTTCCCGCGCCACTTCGATGACGATTTCTACCCAAGCCATATGCCTGCCTTTGCTGTTGCGTGATGTTGCATGATGTTGCGCGTTGTTGCTTGTTGCTTGTTGTTGCGATTGGAGCGTGCTTACTTCTTCAGCGACTTTTCCGCATCCGGCGCCGTCGGACGCTCCGACAACTTATGTTCCAGATAATGGATATTGGTTCCGCCTTCGAAGAAACGGGCATCGACCATCAGCTCGCGGTGCAGCGGGATATTGGTCGAAATGCCTTCCACCACCATTTCCGACAGGGCGATCTGCATGCGACGGATGGCCTGTTCGCGGGTGGCGCCGTAGGCGATCACCTTGCCGACCATGGAATCATAGTTGGGCGGCACGAAATAGCCGGAGTAGGCATGCGAATCGACGCGGATGCCAGGACCACCCGGTACGTGCCAGGAAGTGATGCGGCCCGGCGAGGGGATGAACTTGAACGGGTCCTCGGCATTGATGCGGCACTCGATGGCGTGGCCCTTCAGCTCGATGTCGCGCTGGCGGTAACGCAGCTTCTCGCCTGCGGCGATGCGGATCTGCTCCTGCACGATGTCCACGCCGGTGATCATCTCGGTGACCGGGTGCTCGACCTGCACGCGGGTGTTCATCTCGATGAAGTAGAACTCTTCGTTTTCGTACAGGAATTCGAAGGTGCCGGCGCCCCGGTAGTTCATCTTGCGGCAGGCTTCGGCGCAGCGTTCGCCGATCTTCTCGATGATCTTGCGCGGGATGCCCGGTGCCGGTGCTTCCTCGATCACCTTCTGGTGGCGGCGCTGCATGGAGCAGTCGCGCTCGCCCAGCCAGATGGCTTGCTTGTGCTCGTCGGCCAGGATCTGGATTTCCACGTGACGCGGATTTTCCAGATACTTCTCCATATAGACTTCCGGATTGCCAAAGGCGGCACCGGCTTCGGTCTTGGTCATGGTCACGGCATTGATCAGCGCCGCTTCCGTATGCACCACACGCATGCCGCGACCACCGCCGCCGCCAGCGGCCTTGATGATGACCGGATAGCCGATCTTGCGGGCAATCTGGACGATTTCCTTGGGGTTGTCCGGCAGCGCGCCTTCCGAACCGGGCACGCAGGGCACGCCGGCGCGGATCATGGCCTGCTTGGCCGAGACCTTGTCACCCATCATGCGGATGTTTTCCGCGCGCGGGCCGATGAAGACGAAGCCGGACTGTTCCACGCGCTCGGCGAAATCGGCGTTTTCCGACAGGAAGCCATAACCCGGGTGGATCGCCTGGGCATCGGTCACTTCAGCCGCGCTGATGATGGCCGGCATGTTCAGGTAGGACAGCGCGGAAGGGGCCGGGCCGATGCAGACCGACTCATCGGCCAGCTTTACGTACTTGGCTTCGCGGTCGGCCTCGGAGTGCACGACCACGGTCTTGATACCCAATTCGCGGCAGGCGCGCTGGATGCGCAGGGCAATTTCGCCACGGTTGGCGATGAGGATTTTTTCAAACATAACAGGAATGGGACGTCGCCAGTTCAAGCGTTATAGGTTCCGGAGGAGGGCCGTATCCGTAAGGACCACCGACCCTGCCGACCAGGCCAGGGACTGAATGCGATCAGCCCAGCACGAACAGCGGCTGGCCGAACTCGACCGCCTGGCCGTTTTCCACCAGGATCTGCTTGACCACGCCACCCTTGTCGGCGTCGATCTCGTTGAGCAGCTTCATGGCTTCGATGATGCACAGGGTGTCGCCTTCCTTGACTTCCTTGCCCACTTCCACGAAGGCCGGAGCGCCCGGTGCCGAGGAGCGGTAGAACGTGCCGACCATGGGCGACTTGACGATATGACCTTCCGGCACGGCAGCTGCGGCCGGCGCGGCCGGCGCAGCGGCGGCCACCGGAGCGGCTGCCACGGGGACAGCGGCCGGGGCATAGGCCTGCTGTTGCGGCACCATTACCACCTGGTTCTGCGCATTCGGGGACGACTTGACGATCCTGACCTTGCTTTCGCCTTCGGTGACTTCCAGCTCTTCGATCGCCGATTCAGCAACCAGGTCGATCAGCGTCTTGAGTTTTCGTAAATCCATTTGAATCCCTCGGAATGTAGATAAGTAGTATTAGAGAAGCGCCAGCGCTCTGTCGCGGCCGGCAGGTTCAGTCAAGGTCTTGCAGTACGTGAAACGATCCGTTCGGGACGGGGCGGGCCCGCCGTCAGGATTGACGCAGCCAATGGTCGACGGCCATGCGATAGCCGTCGACACCGAAGCCGCACAGGACTGCCCGGGCAATGCCGGACAGGTAGGAAAAATGCCGGAACTGCTCACGCTGGTGGATATTGGAGATATGCACCTCGATGAAGGGAATCGCCACCCCGGCCAGCGCATCGCGCAGCGCCACGCTGGTATGGGTCAGTCCACCCGGGTTGATGATGATGCCGTCCACCCCTTCGTGGCGGGCCTGATGGATGCGATCGATCAGCGCACCTTCATGGTTGCTCTGGAACGCGACCAGGGTCGCACCGGCGGCCCGGGCCTGGTCTTGCGCGCGCTGCTCGATATCAGCCAGCGTGGTGGATCCGTAGACTTCCGGCTCCCGGGTCCCGAGCAGATTCAGGTTCGGGCCATTGAGCAGGAGAAGCTGTTTTGCCATGGAGATTAAGCTCCGTTTGACGACGATGCGCGCATTTTGCCGTCAAATGGCATCATTTGGCAAGAAAAACTTTCTTTTCACGGATTTGCAGTCGCGCATGCATTTGCGCCAGCGTTGCTCTATCAGAGCTTGGAGAGGTCGGCACGCAGTTCATCGAACTTGATGCGACCCAGGTAGACCTTCTTGACTTTGCCGTCCTTGCCCACCAGAGCGGTGAAGGGGAGACCGCCTGCCTGATTGCCGAATTGCCGCAGCAAATCGGTGGCGCCGGTTCCGGCAACAAAGAGAGGATAGCGGATTTGGTACTTTTGCGCAAACTTGGCGATATTTTCCTGACTATCCACGCCAATTCCCAGAATTTGCACCGGCGCGATTTCCTGCTGCAAGGCTGTCAGCTCGGGCATTTCCTCCACGCAGGGGCCGCACCAGGTGGCCCAGAAGTTGACCACCAGTGGTCGGCCCTTGTACTGCGCCAGCGACTGGGGCTGGCCGGCGGCATCCGGCATGGATTGCGACAGCAGCTGATTCAGCGCCAGCGTCTCGGGTGAGTCAGCGGGGTGGGCGCGATGGCTGGCATAGATGCCTACACCCACGCAAATCACGGCAACGACGGCCAACAGGATCACATTTTTCAGTTTCTTCATCACACGTCTTCTTCTGAAGTGGTCTCGATCAGTTGCGCCAGGGCGGCGGCGTCGCCCCGGTCGGCACGTTTTCCGGGCGCCACGCGCAGGCTGCCGCGCAGATCATCTTCGTCGTACAGGGCCAGGTGCGCCAGTTCCGGATCGGCGCCGCGCTGGGGCAGCAGGAAACTCAGGGTCTCGACCGCCTGACCGGTGCGGAAGTGCGCGGTCTCGCCGACCTCGAAGTTCACATTCTTGTTGAGCAGGAAGATCTCCACATCCTTGGCGCTGGGCGAGAACAGCTGCAGGTGGATGTCCGAATGTTCACCTGCGGTGCCATTCCAGACTGCGCCGGTGATGTAAGGATTGAAATGTTGCAGATCCTGCATCAACTGCAGCGCTACCCGGCGCAGGTGCAAGAGGCGCGCCGGCTGGGTGTCGGCAAAGAAGAGTTCATTGTAGATGCGCACTTCTTCTTCGATCTGCTCGTTATCGGGCATGATCTCGCCCCTGGCCTTCTGGTTGCCCAGGATCTGGCGGGCGGCCTTGCGCTTGGCGCTGCCATAGTCGGCGCCGTCCTCGGCAATCATGCGGGCGGCGGCGGCGGCAATCTCGGCGCGCAGTTGCTCGGTGGGGGAGGTGAATTCGAATTCGGACATGGCCGCCATGATACTCGTTAGCGGTGGGGCCCGCCGCCTCAGGTAAAATCTCGGGATTACACCCCAAGATTCGCTATGCACATACATATCCTCGGCATCTGCGGCACCTTCATGGGCGGTCTGGCCGTGCTGGCCAAGCAGGCCGGCCATACCGTGACCGGCTGCGATGCCAATGTCTATCCGCCGATGAGCACCCAGCTGGAAGCCCAGGGCATCACCCTGATCCAGGGTTTCGAGCCGTCCCAGGTCGAGTTGAAGCCGGACCTGTTCGTCATCGGCAACGTGGTCTCGCGCGGCAATGCGCTGATGGAAGAAATCCTCAATCGCGGCCTGCCCTATGTCTCCGGTCCGCAATGGATGGGCGAGAACATCCTGCAGGACAAATGGGTCCTTTCGGTGGCCGGCACCCACGGCAAGACCACCACCTCGGCCATGCTGGCCTGGGTGCTGGAGCATGCGGGTTACCAGCCGGGCTTCCTGATCGGCGGGGTGCCGATGAACTTCGGGATCTCGGCGCGCCTGGGCAGCGACGGCCAGGGGGGACCTTCGCCCTTCTTCGTCATTGAAGCCGATGAGTACGACACCGCCTTCTTCGACAAGCGCAGCAAGTTCGTCCATTACCGTACCCGCACCGCGATCCTGAACAATCTGGAATACGATCACGCCGACATCTTCCCCGATCTGGCTGCCATCGAGACCCAATTCCATCATCTGGTGCGTACCGTGCCGGGCATCGGCCGTCTCATCGTCAATGGCCGCGAGCCGGCATTGCAGCGCGTGGTGGAACGCGGTTGCTGGAGCGAACGCGAGGACTTCGGCGTGGCGCAGGACCAGCCGGGCTGGTCGCTGCAGACCCACGAGGACGGGCGCTTCGATGTCTTCTTCGAGGGCCAGCTGCAAGGCACCGTGGTCTGGGAACTGACCGGTGAGCACAACCGCATGAACGCCCTGGCGGCCATCGCCGCCGCCCGCCACGTCGGTGTGCCCGCAGCCCAGGCCATCGAGGCGCTGGGGGCTTTCCAGAGCGTCAAGCGGCGCATGGAACTGCGCGGCAGCGCCAATGGCGTGGCTGTCTATGACGATTTCGCCCACCATCCGACCGCCATCGCCACCACCGTGGCCGGCCTGCGCAAGAAGGTCGGCGACGCCCGCATCCTGGCCGTACTGGAGCCCCGTTCCAACACCATGAAGCTGGGCACCATGAAGGAAGCCCTGCCCGGCAGCCGGGCCGAGGCCGACCTGGTGTTCGGCTTCGGTGCCCGCTCCGGACGCGACGCGCTGGGCTGGGACCTGGCCGAGGCACTGGCGCCGCTGGGCCAGAAGGCGGCCGCCTTCGATGAGCTCGATGCCCTGGTGCAGGCCGTCAAGGCTGCCGCAAAGCCGGGCGACCACGTGCTGGTGATGAGCAACGGCGGTTTCGGCGGCGTCCACCAGAAGCTGCTGGACGCGCTGGCATGATCCTGTATCTGCACGGTTTTCGTTCCTCGCCGCAATCCTTCAAGGCGCGGGTGATGGGGCAGCGCATGGCCGAGCTGGGCTTGCAGGACGACTACCTCTGCCCGCAACTGCCGGCTTCGCCCGCCGCAGCCATCGCTCTGGCCGGGGCGCTGGTGGCCGGTGTCGACCCGGCGCAGCTGACTGTCGTCGGGTCTTCGCTGGGCGGCTTCTATGCCACCTGGCTGGCTGAACACCTCGGTTGCCGCGCCGTGCTGCTCAATCCGGCGGTCAAGCCGCCACGCGACCTGGAATCCTATGTTGGCGTGAGCACCCAGTATCACTCCGACGAACCCTTCGAATTCAAGCACGAATACATCGCCGAACTGCGCTCGCTGGTGGTCCCGGCCATCAGCCGCCCGCAGCGCTACCTGCTGCTGGCCGCCACCGGCGACGAAGTGCTGGACTGGCGCGAGATGGTGGCCCATTACCCGGGCGCGCGTCAGATCGTCATCCAGGGGAGCGACCACGGCATGGCCGAATTCGTGGACTACCTGGACGAAGTGCTGGCTTTCTGCGGTGTCGCGCCTGCGGGTAAGGTGCTGCGTTGATGCGATGTGTCCCGCGCAAGGCGCGCTGGATGGCGCACCCGCAGGCGCTGGCAACGCTGCTGGCCACCGAGGGCCAGCGCATGCGCTGCGTGCGCGCCTGGCTGGCCGACCCCGGTTCCATGACCCTGAAACTGAAGGCCCGTACCGACGCCTTCAGCGTGCGCCTGTTGCGCCAGCGGCCCGCCGTGATCCTGGCCGATGAGCACGAGGCATTGGGTTTGCCCGCGCGCAGCCGGGTGGTCGAGCGCGACGTGATCCTGCATTGCGACGGCCGGCCGGTGGTGTTTGGTCACACCGTCTTGTCCACCGGCTCGGTGAAATCCGACTGGCCTTTCTTCAGCAAGCTGGGCAATACGCCGCTGGGCGCCAACCTGTTCTTTGATCCGCTGGTCGGGCGCCGCCCCATCCAGTATGCTCGCCTGAGGTCCGGCCACCCGCTGATGCGCCGCATCGCGCAGGCCCTGCCGCAGACCCCGCTACCGACCACCCTGCTGGCACGCCGCTCCCTGTTTACGCGGCGCGGCGGGATATTGATGGTCACCGATGTTTTCCTGCCGGCACTGGAGGCGCTGATGCGTCCGGTGCCGGCCCATGTACCAGATTGAGAAGCGATAGAAGCAGATGAATTTACTGTTCGAAGAATCCGGCGACTTCAAGGCCGGCTCCATCATGACCCAGCAGGGCGAGTCCTACCAGGTCGAGATGGCCTCCGGCAAGCGCACCAAGGTCAAGTCGCGCGACGCGCTGCTGCAGTTCGCCTCTCCTGCACCGCAGGAATTGCTGGAGCAGGCGCAGGCCATCGCCGCCGAGGTCGACCTGGACTTCCTGTGGGAAGTGGCCGGCGAGGAAGAGTTCGGCTTCACCGAACTGGCGGCCGAATACTTCGGCCACGCGCCCCTGCCACCGGAAGCCGCGGGTCTCCTGCTGTGCCTGCATCACGCGCCGATCTACTTCTACAAGAAGGGTCGCGGCCGCTACAAGGCGGCCCCGCAAGCCTCGCTGCAGGCCGCCCTGGCCGGCCTGGAAAAGAAGAAGCAGCAACTGCTGGCCCAGGCCGCCTATGTGGAAGAACTCAAGGCCCACAAGCTGCCCGAGGCCTTCCGTCCTATCGCCCTGCAATTGCTCTTCAAGCCGGACAAGAACGGCATCGAATACAAGGCCCTGGACGCCGCCGCCAAGGAACTGCAGACCACCCCGCAGCGCCTGATGCTGGCCGCCGGCGGCGTGGCCTCGCCCAAGGACCTGCACTATGCGCGCTTCCTTCATGAGTTCTTCCCGCGTGGCACGGGCTTCCCGGCCATCGACATCCCCGCGCCGACCACAGACCTGCCCACCGCCGATGTGCAGGCCTTCTCCATCGATGACGTCACCACCACCGAAATCGACGATGCGCTGTCGGTGACCCGACTGGCCGACGGCAAGCTGCGCGTGGGCATCCACATCGCCGCACCGGGCCTGGCCATCAAGCGTGGCGACGCCATCGATGCGATGGCGCGCGCGCGCATGTCCACCGTCTACATGCCGGGCGAAAAGATCACCATGCTGCCCGACGATCTGGTGGCTACCTACACCCTGGATGCCGGCGCCGCCCGCCCGGCGCTGTCGCTGTATGCCACGCTGGACCCGGCCAGCTGGGAAGTGCTGGCCACCGAAACCCGCGCCGAACTGGTGCCGATTGCCGCCAACCTGCGCCACAACGACCTCGATGACCTGGTCACCGAGGAAGCCCTGGCCGAGAATCGCGGCGACTATCCGCACAAGGACGAGATCGCGCTGCTCTGGCAATGGGTGCAATTGCTGGAGCAGGGCCGCATGGCCAAGCGCGAGGCCTTCGGCCTGCGGCCGGAACAGAACAACCGCGTGGACTTCAACTTCTACGTCGAGAACGACGTGGTCAGCATTGTCCGTCGCCGTCGTGGCGCGCCGCTGGACAAGATCGTGGCCGAACTGATGATCTTCGCCAACAGCACCTGGGGCAAGCTCATGGCCGACCACGGCGTGCCGGGCATCTATCGCGCCCAGGGCGGTGGTGCCGGCGGCTGGGCCGCCAAGATGCAGGTGCGCATGGTCACCCATGCCGCTCCCCACCAGGGCCTGGGCGTGGACCAGTACGCCTGGAGCACCTCGCCCCTGCGTCGCTATACCGACCTGGTCAACCAGTGGCAGATCCTGGCCTGCATCGAGCATGGCGTGACCGCACCGCTGGTGGCGCCCTTCAAGCCGCGTGACGCCGACCTGTTCGCCATCGTCTCCGGTTTCGACGCGGCCTATTCCGGCTATGCCGACTTCCAGTCCACCATGGAGCGCTACTGGTGCCTGCGTTGGTTGGCCCAGGAAAATGCCCGCACCGTGGAAGCGGTGGTGCTGAAGGACGAAATCCTGCGCCTGGTCGATATCCCGCTGGTGTTGCGCATGCCAGGCCTGCCGCAACTGGCGCGCGGCCTGCAGGTCAAGCTCGACCTGCTGCGCTGGGACGAGGTCGATCTCAGCGTGGAAGCACGCCTGCTGGAAGTGCCGGCCGCGGCGGCCCAGGCCCTGGCCACCGATCTGGGTGAGGACGACGACGAGTTGCTGGAGGGCATGGCTGCGCTGGGCAGCGAGGAGGATGCCTCCAGCGACGAAGCGACCGACGCCGGCGAGGGGGAACCCGGCGCTGCCGCTGAAACGGAAGCAGCGGCCGATGGCGAAAACCCGCCCGCCGCAGCGGCGCAATGAGGCGGTGCTGGCGTAGAATTGCCGCTGTCCCTATCGTCGCTTTTGCCTGCCTGCCGTGAACCTGTTTGCTCAACATCGCCTGCTCAGCGTGGCGCTCGGTCTCTCGCTGCTGGTGCACGGCCTGCTGCTGGCCGTACACTTCGCCGCGCCCGATGCCTTCCGCTTCAAGCCGTCCGACCCGGAACTGGAAGTCATCCTGGTCAACGCCAAGCACGACAAGAAGCCGGTCAACGCCCAGGCCCTGGCGCAGGCCAACCTGGATGGGGGCGGCAATGCCGAGGACGGCCGCGCCAAGTCACCGCTGCCGGACATGCAGCGGGTCGAGAGCGGCGACAGCGTCAAGGCCGCGCAACGCAAGGTGGTCGAACTGGAACAGCAGCAGCGCAAGATGCTCGCGCAGCTGCAGGCGGCACAGCAGCATGTGACCAGCGCCGACCAGGTCAAGCCGGTCGAGACGCCGCAGCCCAACGCGCACGACATGACCGAGACGGCCAAGGCCATGGCGCGCATGGAAGCCGAGGTCGCAAAGAACATCGAGCAATACAACAAGCGCCCGAAGAAGACCCAGATCACGCCCAGCACCCGTGAAGTCGGCTATGCCCAGTACTACAAGACGCTGCAGGACAAGATAGAAAAGATCGGTACCCTGAACTTCCCGACCCGGGACGGCAAGAAGCTCTATGGTGAACTGCTGATCGTCATCCCGGTCTTCCAGGACGGCACCATCTATGAACGCGATGGCGGCGTGGTGGTCAGGTCCAGTTCCGGCAATGCCGCACTGGACCAGGCGGCAGTGGCCATCGTGCGCCGCTCGGCGCCGTTCGGCCGCTTCCCGGAGAACATGCGCACCAGCGGCAAGGACGATGTGTGGGAAATCATCACCCGCTTCCGCTTCACGCGGGACCAGGGTGTGCAGGCCGAACTGGGGGCCGGCTGAGAGGCTGACGCACTGAGGGTCAGCGGCGCGGGGCAGGAGCGCTGGCGGATCATTCAACGAAAACAGAGAACAAGGGAGCAGGCGGACCACCATGGATGAATACGTCGTCATCGGCAATCCCATTGCCCACAGCAAATCACCCGAGATCCACGCACAGTTTGCCGCCCAGACCGGCCAGCAACTGCACTACGATCGCCTGCTGGCGCCACTGCATGGCTTCAAGGCGGCGGTACAGGTATTCCAGCGGCGTGGCGGACGCGGTGCCAATGTCACCGTCCCCTTCAAGCTGGAGGCCCATGCCCTGGCCGACCAGCTGACCGAGCGCGCCCGCCTGGCCGGCGCGGTCAATACCCTCAAGTTCGAAGACGGCCGCATCCTGGGCGACAACACCGATGGTGCCGGCCTGGTGACTGACATCGTGGTCAATGCCGGCCAGGCGCTGGCGGGGCGTCGCGTGCTCCTGCTGGGGGCTGGCGGTGCCTCGCGCGGGGCACTGCTGCCGCTGCTGCAGCAAAAGCCGGCTGAACTGGTGATCGTCAACCGCACCCAGTCCAAGGCGGCCGAGCTGGCTGCGCAGTTCGCCTCGCACGGCCCGGTCAGGAGCGCCGCCTATGCCGAACTGGACGGGGTATTCGATGTCATCGTCAATGCCACTTCGGCCAGCCTCACCGACGACCTGCCGCCGCTGCCGGTGTCGGTCTACGGCAGCGACACCCTGGCCTACGACATGATGTATGGCCGCCAGCCCACGATCTTCCTGCAGAGCGCCCAGCAGCACGGCGCCTGCGTGCGCGATGGCCTGGGCATGCTGGTGGAGCAGGCGGCCGAAGCCTTCCACCTTTGGCGCGGGGTGCGTCCGGCCACTGCCGAGGTATTCGCCAGCCTGCGCGCGCAACTGGCGCAATGAGGGGCCTGCGCCCAGGGTCGGCCCGGCCGGCACGCGTGAGAATCTGCACATCGTGACACCCGAGAACCACAGAACAAGAACCGGCACATGAAATCGCTACGCAAGCTGCTCTTCTGGATCATCGTCCTGCCCATCGCACTGGTGCTGCTGTTGCAGGCGTATTTCTTCGTCCAGATCTGGTGGTGGAAGGACCATAACCCCGAGTCCACCAGCTTCATGCGTCAGCAATTGTCATTGCTGCGCGAGAAGGATCCCAACGCGCAGCTGCAATTCCGCTGGACGCCGTATGCGCGCATTTCCAACAATCTCAAGCGCGCCATCATCGCCTCCGAGGATTCCAATTTCTCCGAGCATGACGGCATCGACTGGGAAGCCCTGCAAAAGGCCTACGAAAAGAACGAGAAAAAGGGCAAGGTGGTCGCCGGCGGCTCTACCATCACCCAGCAGCTGGCCAAGAACCTGTTCCTCTCCGGCGAGCGCAGCTACCTGCGCAAGGGCCAGGAATTCATCATCACCTACATGCTGGAATTCCTGCTGGACAAGCAGCGCATCTTCGAGATCTATCTCAACGTGGTGGAGTGGGGCAACGGCGTATTCGGCGCCGAGGCCGCCGCCCAGCACTATTACCGCACCACGGCCGCCGGCCTGGGTGCGGAGCAGGCAGCGCGCCTGGCGGTGATGCTGCCGCGTCCGCGCTACTACGACCGCAATCGCGGCTCGGCCTATCTGGCGGCCCGTACCGGGCTGATCCTGCGCCGCATGAACGCCGCCACGCTGCCGCCGACCCATAAGTGAGCGATTTTCTTGCCGCGTGCGCATGACCGGCGTATGACGTCAGGCTGCCAGCACGGGCCTGACAACAGGCCCCGTGTCGTGCTTGCCTGCCGCCGGGGTTGAACGTACACTTGCGCACGTTTCGCGCCTGAGGTCGCGCCGGCCTGCACCGGCGGCAGCGGGTCGCCGCACTCCCACCCGCGTTCCATCCAGCGAGAGCCCATGATCAATGTATTCGTGTTGCAAAACGGACGACTGAGCCAGGTCAACATCGACAGCCGTACCGACCTGGAACAGGCGGCGCCGGTCTGGGTGGACCTGACCGAGCCGAACGACGAGGAGCGCGCCTGGGTCAAGAGCATCTATGGCGTCACCCTGCCGGACGAGGATGAATTCAGCGACATCGAAGCCTCGGCCCGTTACTTCGAAGCCGAGAACGGCGACCTGCACCTGCGCACCGACTTCCTGTTCGAAGGGGATGACGATTCCTCTTCCACCATGACGGTGGCCTTCATCCTGGCCCGCAACATCCTCTTCTCGGTGCATGCCGAAGACCTGCCGGTGTTCCGCCTGGTGCGCATGCGCGCCCGTTCGCGGCCTGGCTCGATCGGCGACTATCGCGACGTGCTGCTGGACCTCTACGAGACCGATGCAGAATATTCCGCCGATGCCCTGGAAGGCATCTACCAGAAGCTGGAGGCGGTGAGCACCAGCGTGCTCAAGAAGAGCCTGTCCGACCAGGATGCCGCCGACGTACTGAACACCATCGCCCACGAAGAAGACTTGAACGGGCGTATCCGTCGCAACATGATGGATACACGCCGTGCGGTCAGCTTCCTGATGCGCGGGCGGCTCCTGAGTTCGGAGCAGTTCGAGGATGCCCGCCAGATCCTGCGCGACATCGAATCGCTGGACGGCCACACCGCCTTCCTGTTCGACAAGATCAACTTCCTGATGGACGCCACCGTCGGCTTCATCAACATCAACCAGAACAAGATCATCAAGATCTTCTCGGTGGCGTCGGTAGCCTTCCTGCCACCGACCCTGATTGCCAGCATCTACGGCATGAACTTCAAGCTCATGCCGGAACTGGACTGGCCCATCGGCTATCCGCTGGCGATCCTGATGATGATCGGTTCGGCCATTGCGCCGTTCTGGTACTTCCGTCGGCGCGGCTGGCTCAACTGAGTCCTATCCGTTGAGGCCTGTCTGCTGACGGCGACGTCCTCATTTCTCTGACACCGTTTCCCGGGCTTCTCCGATGCCGTGCGCGCTGCCGGCGCGGCACACTGCATCCATCGTATATCGCCAGATCAGGAGAGCCCCATGTCCACTCGCCACCATTACATTTCGCTGGCCATCGTCAGCGCCAGCTTCGCCGGCCTGCTGATCGGTTGCGCCAGCCCGCAGCAACCCTACGGCGCGGCCCCGCAGTCGCAGAACTATGATCGCGTTGCCTCCTATTCCGGTACCGGCGTGGTCGAGGCCATCGAAGTCACCCACAAGGAAAGCAACGGTGTTGCCGGTGCAGTGGTCGGCGGCGTGGCTGGCGGCCTGCTCGGTAACGCAGTCGGCGGCGGTACCGGCCGTGTACTGGCCACCGTGGCAGGCGCCGCCGGTGGTGCCTACGCCGGCAACCAGGTGCAGCGTAACAATTCGGCTGGCCACCAGGTCTACAACATCCGTGTGCGCATGAGCGATGGCTCCTTGCAGACTTTTGCACAGGAAGACAATACCGACTTCCGCGTCGGTGACCGCGTGCGTCTGGATAACGGTCGTATCTCGCGCTACTGATCGCAGCTGATAGTTTGATGCAGAAATGAGCAGCACCAGCGTCAGTGCAATAGTTTTCAATGGTTCTTGAGGGCGCCGGGTGGTCGGGTGAAACCGGTCATCCAGCGCAAAAGTTCAGGCCGTCCGGCTTAGGCAGGACGGCCTTTTTCTTGTGGGTGACCAGAGGGGGATTGGTCCGGTAGATCAGGCAGCTCAGGCCGGATAGAGCGCGCCCAGCACCCGCAGGCCACGCGCTCCGGTCACCGCCGGCAGGTTGCCCGGCAGGCGCAGGTCGAAGCGGCGCGCCAGCCAGGCGAAGGCCAGCGCTTCCACCCGTTGGGGCGCCACACCCAGCACGGCCGTCGATTGCACCTCGGCGCGCCCCTGCAACTGCTGACGCAGCAGTCGCATCAGCAGCGCATTTTCAGCCCCCCCACCGCAGACATAGACCTGGCCCGCATCAGGCGCATGGGCCACGATGGCATCGGCGATCGTGCTGGCGGTGAGCATGGTCAGTGTGGCCTGCACGTCGGGTGCCGGGATGGTTTGCCCACTGCGCTGCAGGGCTGCCTGCAGCCAGTCCAGGTGGAACAGGTCACGTCCCGAGCTCTTGGGCGGCGCGGCGCGGAAGAAGGCTTCGTCACGCAGTTGCGCCAGCAGGTCGGCGTGTATCTGACCACTGGCGCCCCAGTCGCCGTTGGCGTCGTAGCTGCGCTGCAGGTGCAGCTGTATCCAGCCATCCATGAGCGCATTGCCGGGGCCGGTATCGAAGCCATAGGCCCCTTCTTCACCGGCCGGCAGGATGCTGACATTGGCGATGCCACCGATATTGACCACCACCCGCGATTGCGACGCATCGCCGAAGATGGCCCGGTGGAAGGCCGGTACCAGCGGCGCACCCTGGCCGCCGGCGGCCACGTCCCGGCTGCGGAAGTCGGCCACCACGTCGATGCCGGTCAACTCCGCCAGCAGCGCCGGGTTGTTGGTCTGGCGGGTGAAGCCCAGTTCCGGGCGATGGCGGATGGTCTGTCCGTGTACCCCCACCATGCGCAGGTCGGCCGCCGACTTGCCCGACTGCAGCAGCAGTTGCGCCACGCAGTCGGCGTAATGTACCGCCAGCGCATTGGCGGCCATGGCTTCGCGTTCGATCTCGTTGGGACCGGCCGCCTGCAGCGCCATCAGGTCGGCGCGCAGATGGTCGGGGAAGGGGACGTAGGCCGCTGCCAGCGTGGCCGAAATGGCCTGGCCGTCGAAGTCGGCCAGCACGCCATCGACGCCATCGAGGCTGGTGCCGGACATGAGGCCGATGTAGAGGGAAGGGGGCCGGGAAGACGACGGGGACGAAGAAGAACTCATGGCAGGGGCGCAGGAAAAAGAAAAGGGCGGTCGCTGATTCTACAGCGACCGCCCTTCGTAGCTCATGCCGGCAGGAACGATGCCGGCCGGAATTACTTGATGGAAGCCAGTTTCACATCCGGCGCGCCCGGTACACGCAGCATGGCCATGCGGTGCTGCATCTCGTCGGCCACGGCGCGGAAGCGCTGCATCTGGGGGCCGGTCAGTGCCTGGACATTGGGCACTTCCACCGACAGCGGGTTGCGCGGCTGGTTGTTGACGCGGAACTCGTAGTGCAGGTGCGGGCCGGTCGCCCAGCCGGTCATTCCGACGAAACCGATCACGTCGTTCTGGCTGACCTTCATGCCCTTCTTGATGTTGGGCGCGAAACGGCTCATGTGGCCGTAGGCGGTGGAGTAGCCACTCCAGTGCTTGATGACGACGATGTTGCCATAGCCATTCTGCTGACCCACGAAGTCGACCACGCCATCGGCCGCCGCATGGATCGGGGTGCCGGTCGGTGCCGCGAAGTCCACGCCGGTGTGCTGTTTCCACTGGCCCAGGATGGGGTGCAGGCGCATCGAGAAGCCGGAAGAGATACGGGTGAAGGCCAGCGGCGACTTCAGGAAGGCCTTCTTGAGCGACTTGCCGTCGAAGGCGTAGTAGCCGCCACCGCCGATCTTGCTGGCCGGGTCGCTGAACCACACCGCCTGGTAACGGTTGCCGGCATTGTCGAATTCGCCGGCCAGCACGCGACCGGTACGCACCAGGTCACCGTTCTGGTAATAGGTCTCGTAGACCACGTTGAAGCGGTCGCCGCGACGCAGGTCGGAAGCGAAGTTGATGTTGGTGGCGAACATGTCCACCAGCTGCATGGCGATGGCGTCCGGGATCTGGGCCGCATCGGTGGCCGCGAACAGCGAGGAGAAGATGGTGCCGGCGCGCATTTCCACGCGCCGCTCCAGCACGGCCGGCTGGGCCTGGGCGGTCAGCTTGCCATCCTCGCGCGAGATGACCAGGTTCTTCGGGGTGTCGCTGCCGTCGTCGAGGGTGGCCGACAGCTTGACCAGTTCGCCATTGTCGTCGGTCTGGGCCACCACACGCTTGCCGGCGCGCAACTGCATCACCGTGCGCGCCAGGGTATCGGACTTGATGAAGGCCGTGGCCTCGTCGTCATCCACGCCCAGGCGGTTGAGCAGGGTGGCCAGGGTGTCGCCGCTGCGTACCTTCTCTTCGTTCACGTAATACTGCGAACGCTCTTCCAGGGCGCTGATCTGCTGTTGCAGGTCGGGCAGGGCCAGTTCCTTGGAAATCGGGTTGACCGGGGCGTCCTTCAGGTCGGGCTCGGCCGGTGCGAAGCCGGCGGCGCCGATGGTAAAGGCCGCCAGGAACAGGGCGCTGGCGCCGACGATGCGGGTCTTGGGCGAGGAGGCGGCGACTTTGTGGTGGCAGGATCGCAACGCGGTGAAGCACAGGGACGAGAGGTGCTTGAGTTTATCTTGTGGGAACATGCAATACGAATACGTTAAAATCTGACGTTTCCGTGGCGGATGGCGGGTACGGCTGCAATGCGGCGTTTCCTGTCCCCCCGCCGTGTTGCGCCCGCGTAATTCTTCATACGCACGGGTGTGAATATTGTTCCTGCTGATGAGCTTCTGAGGCGGCGTCCTGGCGCCCAGCAGAAAAACGAAAGTCGGAATTATAGCAACACGCTTTAGCGGTCTTGTCCTACAAATGCCAATTTTTTAGTTATATCGATGAACGCCGACCAGTCCACCCCTTCCGCGCCCTCTGCCGCCCCCTCCAAACTGCCCCTCTCCGACAAGGTCCAGGAGGCGCTGGCCATCACCAAACGCGGTATCGATGAGCTGCTCATCGAAAGCGAATTCGCGCAGAAGCTGGCGCGTGCCGAGCAGAGCGGCCAGCCGCTGCGCATCAAGCTGGGACTGGACCCGACCGCCCCTGACCTGCACCTGGGCCATACGGTGGTCCTGAACAAGATGCGCCAGTTGCAGAACCTGGGGCATCAGGTGATCTTCCTGATCGGCGACTTCACCTCGATGATCGGCGACCCGTCCGGCCGCAATGCCACCCGTCCGCCGCTGTCGCGCGAACAGATCGAGATCAACGCCAAGACCTATTTCGCCCAGGCCAGCCTGGTGCTGGATGCCAGCAAGACCGAAATCCGCTACAACTCCGAATGGTGCGATGCCCTGGGTAGTCGCGGCATGATCCAGCTGGCCTCGCGCTACACCGTGGCGCGCATGATGGAGCGCGACGACTTCACCAAGCGCTTCAAGGAAGGCACGCCGATCTCGGTGCATGAATTCCTCTACCCGCTGATGCAGGGCTATGACTCGGTGGCCCTGAAGTCCGACCTGGAACTGGGCGGCACCGACCAGAAATTCAACCTGCTGGTGGGCCGCGAACTGCAGAAGGACTTTGGCCAGGAGCCGCAGTGCATCCTGACCATGCCGCTGCTGGAAGGCCTGGACGGCGTGGAAAAGATGTCCAAGTCCAAGGGCAACTATATCGGCATCACCGAGCCGGCCAACACCATGTTCGCCAAGGTGATGAGCATTTCCGACGTGATGATGTGGCGCTACTACGACCTGCTGTCGTTCCGCGCCATCGCCGAGATCGCCGCCTTCAAGGCCGAGGTCGAGGGGGGCCGCAATCCGCGCGATATCAAGGTTGCCCTGGCCCAGGAGATCGTGGCCCGCTTCCACTCGCAGCAGGCTGCCGAAGACGCGCTGGCCGATTTCGTCAACCGCTCCAAGGGCGGTATCCCGGACGACATCCCCGAGGTTTCGCTGTCGGGCGCGCCGCTGGGCATCGGTCAGTTGCTCAAGCAGGCCAACCTCTGTGCCTCCACCTCGGAAGCACTGCGCATGGTGGAGCAGGGCGGCGTGCGTATCGACGGTACTGTCATCAGCGACAAGGGTTTGAAGGTCGAGGCCGGCCAGTGCGTGGTGCAGGTCGGCAAGCGCAAGTTTGCCCGCGTCACCCTGGCGTAAGCTGGTGCGCGCATGATTGCCCTGTTGCAGCGGGTCAGCCAGGCTGCCGTGGTGGTGGATGGCCAGACGCTGGGTGCCATCGGCCCCGGCCTGATGGTATTGGTCTGCGCCGAACGCCATGATGGCGTGGCCCAGGCCGATGCCCTGCTCAAGAAGCTGCTGGCCTATCGCGTCTTCAGCGACGAGGCAGGCAAGATGAATCGCAGTGTTGTCGACGTGCAAGGCGGCCTGTTGTTGATCCCGCAGTTCACGTTGGCCGCTGATACCAATTCCGGTACACGCCCCTCCTTCACGCCAGCGGCCGCGCCCGAACTGGGGCGGCAGCTGTTTGAGCACTTCGTGGCGCAGGCGCGGGTGCAGCATGGACAGGAAAAGGTCGGCACCGGCCGTTTTGGCGCCGACATGAAAGTGTCGCTGACCAACGACGGGCCGGTCACTTTCTGGCTGCAGGTGAAGCCTCAGGCTTTGGTGTCATGAACCTCGGTCCGGCTTGAAGCCGGGCCGGACGTCCCCAAATGAATTTGCAAAGCGTGTTGAATGTGGCCTTACTTTAGGAGGTGATATGAAATTCTGGAGCGATTCTTTCAAGGACGGTAGCAACATCCCCGGCGAGTTCGCCTTCGCGGTGATGGACCCCAAGACCCACGTCGCCCTGTCGGCCAACCGGAACCCGCACTTCGCCTGGAGCGATCTGCCGGCCGGTACCAGGTCGCTGGCGCTGGTGGTGCATGACCCTGACGTGCCTTCCCGTGGCGACGACGTCAACCAGGAAGGCAAGACCGTGCCGCTGGAACTGCCGCGGGTGGATTTCTATCACTGGACCCTGGTGGACATTCCGGCCAGTGTCAGCCAGATCAAGGCCGGCCAGTTCAGCAACGGCGTGACCGCACGCGGCAAGCCGGGCCCGGCGGTGCTGGGCGACGTCATGCCCGGTGCGCGCCAGGGCATCAACGACTACACCGGCTGGTTCGCCGGCGACGGCGACATGCGCGGCGACTACTTCGGCTACGACGGCCCCTGCCCGCCATGGAACGATGCGCTGGTGCACCGCTACATCTTCACCCTCTATGCACTGGACGTGGAACAGCTGCCGGTGGCCGGCAACCTCGAAGGTTCGGTGGTGGTGACGGCGCTGCGCGACCATGTCCTGGCGCAGGCCTCCCTCACCGGCCTGTACACCCTCAACCCCAGCGCCGTACCGCGCACCTGAAAACCCGCATGACCGACATCCTGCTGATCCGCCACGGCGAAACCGACTGGAACGTGGACAAGCGCCTGCAAGGGCATATCGACATTCCGCTCAACCAGGCCGGCCAGCGCCAGGTCCTGGCACTGGGCGAGCTGCTGGCCGAGGAGGGCATCGATGCCATCTTCGCCAGCGACCTGCAGCGCGCTCGCGACACCGCGCAGGCGGTGGCCCATGCCAGCGGACGGCAGGTGGCCATCGATACCGGCTTGCGCGAGCGCTGCTATGGCGCCTTCGAAGGTCTGCGCCATGTGGAGATCGAGGCGCGCTATCCCGAGGCCTATCGGCAGTGGAAAGCCCGCGAGCCGGACTTCCGCTACCCGGCCGGCGAGCGTATCGCCGAGACCATGCGCGAGTTCTACGAGCGCTCGGTCGCAGCGGTGCAGCGGGTATTGGCCTCGGGCCCGTACCGCAAGGTGGCCATCGTCACCCATGGCGGCGTGCTGGAGTGCATCCATCACTGGGCCAGCCAGAGCTCCTTCGCCCAGCCGCGCAACTTCGACATCTTCAACGCCAGCGTCAACCGCCTGCACTGGGATGGCCAACGCGCCCATATCCGTTCCTGGGGCGAGATCGGTCACCTCCAGCGCGAGACGCTGGACGAGGTCGACCGCTGAATCAGCACGCCGGGCCGCGGCCCGGATTCTTGCAGGATGGCAATCAGGATTGGCATACTGCCAACAATTGATTTTGCCCAATAAATAATCAGCCCCAAAGATGTAACCGCGCCCGATTCTTGTTGGGCGAGGCCGTCAATCGCGCTAAAATAGCGCCCTTCCCCGTACCTCCCCCTGATCCACGTCGTGAACATTGGGCCTTACTCCCTGCGAAACAACGTGTTCGTCGCTCCCATGGCGGGCGTGACCGACCGTCCATTCCGCCAGCTGTGCAAGCAGCTGGGGGCAGGGTATGCCGTGTCCGAGATGGCGGCTTCCGATCCGCGGCTGTGGCACAGCGAGAAGACCTCGCGCCGTATCAACCACAATGGCGAGATGGAACCCAAGGCGGTGCAGATCGCCGGGGCCGATCCCGTCATGCTGGCCGACTGCGCGAAGTACAACGTCGAGCGCGGCGCCCAGATCATCGACATCAACATGGGCTGCCCGGTCAAGAAGGTCTGCAACAGCTGGTGCGGTTCAGCCCTGCTGCAGGACGAGGAACTGGTGGCGCGCATCCTGGATGCGGTGGTGTCGGCGGTGGACGTGCCGGTGACGCTGAAATTCCGCACCGGCTGGGACCGCGCCAACAAGAACGCCCTGAAGATCGCCGCCCGCGCCCAGGCGGCCGGCATCGCCATGCTGACGCTGCACGGTCGCACCCGCGCCGACGGCTACAGCGGCCATGCCGAGTACGAGACCATCGCCGCCGTGAAGGCTGCCGTCAGTATTCCGGTGGTGGCCAATGGCGACATCACCACGCCCGAAAAGGCGCGCGAGGTCCTGCGCATCACCGGGGCTGATGCCGTCATGGTCGGCCGCGCCGCACAGGGGCGTCCCTGGATCTTCCGCGAGATCGACCACTTCCTGCAGACCGGCGAACATCTGCCGGCGCCGCTGGTGAGCGAGGTCGTGCAACTGATGGATGAACACCTGCAGGCCCACTACGCGTTCTACGGCGAGTACCTGGGCGTGCGCACGGCGCGCAAACATATCGGCTGGTATGTGCGCGAACTTGTCGGCGGCGAGCAGTTCCGTCGCGGCATGAATCGCATCGAAGACTGCAACCAGCAGTTGCAGGCGGTGCGGCAGTTCTTCGCCGACCAGGCAGCGCACGGCGAGCGTCTGCAATACGGTCTGGTGGATGAGGTGGCCCTGGCCGCCTGAGCGAACGAGCAATGGCCCGACCGCCCGGCAGGGACGGAGATCGGGCTTGGGGTAACGGGTATCGGATGCGCCTTGCGCGCAATTGATCAACAACACGGCAGGTCACGCAGGCAGGCGCGCAGTTCACAACGGCGAGCGTCGCCGGCAGTGGCCACACCGGAAAAAAACAGAAGCAGCAACGCCATGAGCAAAGAAAGTATCGAGGATGTCGTCAAGAAGAGCCTGGAAAAGTATTTCCGGGATCTCGGAGAGCAACTCCCCACCAATGTCTACGACATGGTGCTGGCCACGGTCGAAAAACCGGTCTTCGAGACCGTGATGGCGCGCGCCGAGGGTAACCAGTCCCAGGCCGCCGAGATCCTCGGCATCAACCGCAATACGCTGCGCAAGAAGCTGCAGCAGCACGGCCTGCTGTAGACCGCGCAAGGCCGGCGCCGCAGTGCAGGGGGCCGGTTCATGCAGGGGTGCAGCTTCCTTCCACGGTTTTTCAGGTTTCCTTTCCCTTACCAGTCTTGCCTACCATGATCAAACAAGCACTCATTTCCGTATCCGACAAGGCAGGCGTGCTCGAATTCGCGCGCGCGCTGTCCGCCATGGGCGTCAACATCCTGTCCACCGGCGGCACCGCCAAGCTGCTGGCCGACAATGGCGTGCCGGTCACCGAAGTGGCCGACTACACCGGTTTCCCGGAAATGCTGGATGGCCGCGTGAAGACGCTGCATCCCAAGGTGCATGGCGGCATCCTGGCCCGTCGTGACTTCCCCGAGCACGTGGCCGCCCTGGACCAGCACGGCATCCCCACCATCGACATGGTGGTGGTGAACCTGTATCCCTTCCAGCAGACCATTGCCAAGCAAGAGTGCTCCCTGGAAGACGCCATCGAGAACATCGACATCGGCGGCCCGGCCATGCTGCGTTCCTCGGCCAAGAACCACAAGGACGTGATCGTCATCTGCGACCCGACCGACTACGAAGGCGTGCTGGCCGAGCTGAAGTCGGGTGGCGACCTGCCCTACGAAAAGCGCTTCGCGCTGGCCAAGAAGGTCTTTGCCCACACTGCGCAATACGACGGCGCCATTACCAATTACTTCACCTCCCTGGGCGAAGACAAGCAGCACACCACCCGCAGCGCCTACCCGTCCACCCTGAACCTTCACTTTGAGAAGGTCCAGGACATGCGCTATGGGGAAAACCCGCATCAGAGTGCCGCCTTCTACCGCGACATCAAGAAGGTCGAGGGCGCCCTGGCCAACTACACCCAGCTGCAGGGCAAGGAACTGTCCTTCAACAACATCGCCGATGCCGATGCGGCGTGGGAATGCGTCAAGAGCTTCGACCCGGCCACCGAAGCGGCCTGCGTCATCATCAAGCACGCCAACCCCTGTGGCGTGGCCATCGGTGCCAACCCGCTGGAAGCCTACAGCAAGGCGTTGCAGACCGACCCGACCTCGGCCTTCGGTGGCATCATCGCCTTCAACCGCGAAGTGGATGCGGCTGCGGCCGAAGCGGTGGCCAAGCAGTTCCTGGAAGTGCTGATCGCCCCGTCCTTCAGTGCTGAAGCCAAGCAGATCTTCGCCGCCAAGCAGAACGTGCGCCTGCTGGAAATCGCGCTGGGCAATGGCCTGAACGGCTACGACTTCAAGCGTGTCGGCGGTGGCCTGCTGGTGCAGTCGCCGGATGCCAAGAACGTGCTGCTGGCCGACGTGAAGGTGGTCAGCAAGAAGCAGCCGACCCAGCAGCAACTGCAGGACCTGATGTTTGCCTGGCGCGTGGCCAAGTTCGTCAAGTCCAATGCCATCGTCTTCTGCGGCAATGGCATGACCCTGGGTGTGGGCGCCGGCCAGATGAGCCGCATCGACTCCGCCCGCATCGCCTCGATCAAGGCGCAGAACGCCGGCCTGACCCTGGCGGGTTCTGCCGTGGCCTCCGACGCCTTCTTCCCGTTCCGCGACGGCCTGGACGTGGTGGTTGATGCCGGTGCCACCTGCGTCATCCACCCGGGTGGCTCCATGCGCGACCAGGAAGTCATCGACGCCGCCAACGAGCGCGACGTGGTGATGCTGCTGACCGGAACCCGTCACTTCCGTCACTGATCATCTGCATGCTTTAAACAAGAACGCCCGGCCATATGCCGGGCGTTCCTGTTGGTGGGTTCGGTTTGCCTTCGCTGTTGTTTGCGCGGTCGCCTGCGCTCAGGATTGCTCCGGAACCAGGCCCTCATGCATCGCAATCCGGCTCAGCGCCATTTCGAAGCGCTGGCGCGATTCCGCCGTCAATTGCTGCAGGTACTGGTGCAACTGCGCATCGGCCTCGTTGCGATTGGCGCACTGCGCGCTGTAGCGCTCGAACTGCGACAGCTGCATCAGCAACTCCGCCACATGGCGCGGGCATTCGCAGGCCACCGTGGTGGAGCGGTTGGCGAAGGCGATCAACTCATTGTCGCTCCAGCGCCGTGTTACCTGCGCCTGCTGCGACCAGGCCGGTTCGCTGCGCGCCGGCACCGTCAGCGCCATCAGTGCACGCAGCCACTGCAGGATCACCACGTCCGGTTGCGGCGCGCGCAGCAGGCTGATGCCTACCGCCGCCAGCGTTTCGCATACCGCTTCGCTGGCAAAGCCATACAGCACCGCCATCGGCAAGCCACTCAAGGCCGGTGCCGAACTCTCCAGCGCCCCCAGCCAGCCGGCATGCAACTGCGGCTCGTGCAGCAGCAGGGCGTCGACTTCTTCCCGTTTCAGGCTCAGGGCAGCCTGCTGGACGCTCTCGAAGGGGCCCAGCAACTGCAGCGGACGGCCCAGGCGCTGCAGCAGGCCCGGCTTGTCCAGCCGCTGCGCCAGCGTGGCGCCGATCACCGCCACCCGCCACTGGCCCTGCACCGTCTGCGGCGGGGTGGGGCGTACGGCGTGCAGTTCGGCATGGGTGGCCGCGACCTGCTGCAACTGCTCCATGTCCAGGCCGGCCAGGCTGCCGATGGCATGACCAAGCTCGGTCAACTGCCGGATCAAGGCCAGGCGCCGCACATCGGCTTCCGAATACAGACGCTGCCCGCTGGGCGAGAGCTTGCCCTGGGTCAGCGCATAACGACGCTCCCACACGCGCAGGGTCGCCACCGGCATGCGCAACATGCGGGCCACGGCCCCGGTGCGGCGCAATGACTCGGTCGCGGGTTTGTCTGCGGGAGGGGCGGACTGCTGCGGCTGGTCTGTGCTCATGATCTCTCTCGTTGAATCTGGAATGACGCAGAGTATAGGCGATAAATCGCGGATTTGAATCAAGGTTGAACCATTTATTGCGTACAATCCTGAGTCATGAAATCCACCAGCCAGGCCATCGCTCATCGCGGCAACAAGGCGCACTTGCCCAGCAAGCCCTGCGCCGTCTGCGGCTTGCCCATGACCTGGCGGCGCAAGTGGGCCCGTAACTGGGACGAGGTCAGATACTGTTCCGACGCCTGTCGCCGCAAGCGCGCCCACGCTGCTTCCTGAGGAGTCGAGTCATGTACCGCAAACACCAATTCGACCTGGTGCTGGATGCCGTGTCACCGGACGAAGCGGCGCAAGCCGCGCCGCAAGTCCTGGCGACCCCTGCGCTGCCCACCCTGGCCGCCGCCCGCCAGCGTATCGCCGCCGTGCGCCCGGGGGCCTATGCCCGCACCCGCAACAGCCTGGAGGGTGCCGTGACAGGGCTGTCGCCTTACCTCACCCATGGCATGGTCACGTTGCGCGAGGTGCTGGCTGGCGTCTGCGCGCGCCATGCGCTGGAGGTGCAGCACAAGTTCGTCTATGAACTGGGCTGGCGCGCGTTCTACCGCTATGTCTGGGCGCGCCGTGGCGCCCGCATCTTCGATTCGCTGCATCCCGGTCCGCTGCCGGAGTCGGCCTATGCGCGTGAGTTGCCGGCCGATATCCGCGAGGGTGCCACCGGGCTGCCGGTGATCGACCAGGCCGTGCGCACCCTGTATGCCACCGGGACCCTGCACAACCACGCCCGCATGTGGCTGGCCAGCTATATCGTGCATCTGCGCAAGCTGCACTGGCGCGCCGGTGCCGACTGGATGGTCGGTCACCTGCTGGATGGCGACCTGGCCAGCAATCATCTGAGCTGGCAATGGGTGGCCGGCACCGGCAGTCACAAGCCCTATCTCTTCAATGCCGAGAATGTGGCCAAGTACGCGCCTGCTGCCTGGCATAGCCCGGGGACGGTGCTCGACACCAGCTATGAAGCGCTGGGCCAGATCGCCCTGCAGCCCGATCCGGTGGCGCCTGAACCTGCGGCCTCTGCCTGCGCTTGCCCGCGCATTGCCGAGCCCCCCTTGCTGGCGGCACCCCCGGCCAGCCTGGATAGCGTCGCCCCCGACCCGCAGGCCGTGGCCGGGCGCGACGTCTGGCTGGTTCATCCCTGGAGCCTGGGCGAACTGCCAGCTGATCTTGCACCCGATACGCTGGTGGTGGGGCTGTACCTCTCCGACTTCCACCTGTTGTGGCCGTGGAGCCAGCGCCGCTGGGATTTCGTCGGCGCGCGCATGCGCGAGCTTGCGCCGCTGTGCTGGCACGGCGACGCCGCCAGCGTGGGACGCGCCCTGAAGGTGGCACGCAGCGTGCGCTGCCAGTCCGATCCGCACCTGGCACCGTGGCTGCCGCTGTGGGCGCAATGCAGCGCGCCGCCAGGACTGTTTCCGGCGGTGGACAAGCCCAGCGATCTGTTCACTCAGTGGTGGCGACGCAGCACCCATGGCCTGCGCGACGCGGCAGAGCTGCTGGCACGGGAGGGCCACTGCGATGGCTGACGGCGAGGAACGCAACAGCGGGAATCAGAAGGATGAGCTGACCGTGCTCTACGACGGCGCCTGTCCGCTTTGCCGCCGTGAGATCGGTCTGTACCAGCGCCTTGGTGAGCAGGCGCCGCTGCGCTTCTGCGACATCAGCCAGCCCGATCGTGGCTCCGACTTGCCATCCGGCCTGACGCGCGAGCAGCTCCTGGCGCGCTTCCATGTGCAACGCGCCGACGGAGTGGTCTTCAATGGGGCAGCGGCCTTCGTGCAGCTATGGGCGAGCTTGCCGGGCTGGCGCTGGCTGGCCCGTCTGGCGCGCCTGCCCGGGATGCTGTGGCTGATGGAGCGCTCCTACCGTGGCTTCCTGCACCTGCGGCCGGCGCTCCAGCGTCTGGTCCTGCGCCTGGAAGGGCGCTCGCGGCGGTCCTGATGTCGGTCGGCCTGGTCTGGTTCAAGCGCGACCTGCGCTTGCGCGATCATCAACCGCTGGCGCAGGCGGCACAGTGCGAACGCGCCTTTGGCTTGTTCATCATCGAACCGGCCTGGTTGCAGAGTTTCGAATGCGATCCGCGCCACGTGGATTTCCTGCTGCGCTCGCTGCAGCCGCTGCAGATCGAGCTGCGACAGCGTGGCATGCCGCTGTTGGTGCGCATCGGCGAGGCGGTGCAGGTGCTGGAAGTGCTGCGTCGTGAATGGAACGTCACCCATCTCTTCAGCCACGAAGAAACCGGCCCCGCCTGGAGCTACGCCCGTGATATTTCAGTCGGCCGCTGGAGTCGCATCCAGCATGTCCACTGGCAGGAATGGCCGCAGACCGGCGTGATCCGCCGCCTGCGCAGTCGCGATGGCTGGGCCGCGTGCTGGCTGCAGCGCATGGAGGCGCCGCAGGTGGCGATGCCTGCCGGCTTTCACGCCCCGCCGGGCATGCAGCCCGATCCGCTGCCCACGCTGGCCGATCTCGGCCTGCCCACGCCGCGCCTGCAGCCGCCCGCCGGGGAAGCCGATGCCTGGGAGCGCCTGCGCGCCTTTCTCGGCGGTGATGGACGCGATTACCGGCGGGCTCTGTCCAGCCCCCTGACTGCGCCTGAAGCCTGCAGCCGTCTCAGCGCGCACCTGGCCTTCGGCACGTTGTCCATGCGCAGCGTGCACCAGGCCACCGAGCTGGCCATCGAACACACACCGGACCGCGAGCTGGCCTACGGTCTGCGCGGCTTTTCCAGCCGCCTGCGCTGGCATTGCCACTTCATGCAGAAGCTGGAAGACCAGCCCGATCTCGAATGGCGCAATATCGCCCGCTCGCTCGATGGCCTGCGCCCCGGAGATGGCGGGCCGTGGGGCGCACTGGCACAGGAACGCTTCGATGCCTGGTGCGAAGGGCGTACCGGCTATCCCATGGTGGACGCCTGCATGCGCCAGCTATGCAGCACCGGCTGGCTCAACTTCCGCATGCGCGCCATGCTGGTCAGCTTCGCCGCCTACCACCTGTGGCTGCATTGGCGCGCGCCGGGATTGTTCCTGGCACGCCAGTTCCTGGATTTCGAACCCGGCATCCACTGGAGCCAGATGCAGATGCAATCCGGCACCACCGGCATCAATACCTTGCGCATCTATTCGCCGGCCAAGCAGGCGCGGGACCATGATCCCCTGGGTGAGTACGTCCGGCGCTGGGTGCCGGAATATGGCACGCCAGCCTATCCCGCGCCCATCGTCGACGAAAAGAGCGCGCTGGCCCAGGCCAAGGAGGCGCTCTATGGCCACCGTCACAGCCCGGTCGCCCGTCAGGAAGCCGACGCCATCCAGGACAGGCACGGCTCGCGCAAGAGCGGCCTGCCCGCGACCACGCAGCGACGCGGCCGCAAAAAGACCGCCGACCCCGGTCAGGGCGTGTTGTTCTAGGGCCTGGGTCGGTCCGATCGGTTAGACTGGCGGGCATGAAAATCCTCGGTATCGACCCTGGCTTGCGCACCACCGGTTTCGGAGTCATCCACAAGCAGGGCAACACGCTGTCCTATATCGCCTCCGGCACCATCAAGACGCCGGATGGCGATTTGCCGTCCCGGCTCAAGGTGATCCTCTCCAGCGTCGGCGAGGTGGTGCGGACCTATGCACCTGATTGCGCCGCCATCGAGAAGGTGTTCGTCAACGTCAACCCGCAATCCACGCTGCTGCTGGGGCAGGCCCGGGGCGCGGCGATCTGCGCCATGGTCGCGGCTGACCTGGCGGTGGCCGAATACACGGCGCTGCAGGTCAAGCAGGCCGTGGCCGGCCATGGACGGGCGCAAAAGGCGCAGGTGCAGGAAATGGTGGCGCGGCTGCTGAAACTGCCCGGGTTGCCCGGTACCGACGCCGCCGATGCGCTGGGCGTGGCGATCTGCCATGCGCACGGGGGAGGGGTCTTGTCCGACCTGGGGGCGCTGGCCCCGGCGCTGGCGCGCAAGGGCATCCGCATGCGCGGCGGGCGGCTGGTCGGTTAGTTTTTCGTCCTGAAGAGCGACAGCACGCGCTGCGCCAGCTTCACTATCACCAGCACCACCGCACCGGCGACCACGCCGAAGAGCGCATTCAATACCGCAGGCACAATCGCGCCCAGTACCGGGCCGATCACCGCAACGCCCTCTGCGGCAACCGCTGCCGCTTCGATGGCGTGATGGGCGAACGGCAGGCCGTGGGTCAGGATGCCGCCGCCCACCATGAACATGGCGACGGTGCCGATCACCGACAGGCTGCGCATCATCTTCGGCGCCGCCGCCAGGATGGCGCGGCCCACCACAGCCTTCAGACGGCCCCAGGCGCTGGGGCCGGCGTGCTGCACCAGGTAGAGCCCACCATCGTCGAGCTTGACGATGCCCGCCACCAGGCCATAGACACCGGCCGTCATGATCAGCGCAATGCCCACCAGCACCGTGATCTGCTGCTGCAGCGGGGCGCCGGCCACCGTCCCCAGCGTGATGGCGATGATCTCGGCCGAGAGGATGAAGTCGGTGCGCACGGCATCCTTGATCTTCTCGCGCTCGTAGCTGACCGGGTCGACTTCCTCGGGCGCGGTGGCTGCGACCTCGTGGTGTTGCTCGTCATGCGGCAGGTATTTGTGGGCCAGTTTCTCGAAGCCCTCGAAGCACAGGAAGGCGCCACCCAGCATCAGCAGCGGCGTCACCGCCCAGGGAATGAAGGCGCTGATGGCCAGCGCCGCCGGCACCAGGATGGCCTTGTTCTTCAGCGAGCCCTTGGCGACCGCCCACACCACCGGCAGTTCGCGCTCGGCGCGCACGCCGCTGACCTGCTGGGCATTGAGGGCCAGGTCGTCGCCCAGCACGCCGGCGGTCTTCTTGGCCGCCATCTTGGTCATCAGGGAAACATCGTCGAGCACCGTGGCGATGTCGTCGATCAATGCGAAGAAGGCGCTGCCGGCCATGGTTGTCCTTTATTCAAGCTTGTTATCGTTGGATACTGTTTATCCGAACAGTGCTGTATCATCCCGGGATTATCACAGAAGCTGCAGCTCACGCACATCAAAGACGCCATGATCGGTCGCCTCTCAGGAATTCTTCTAGAAAAAATCCCCCCGAATCTGCTGGTCGACTGCCAGGGCGTCGGCTACGAGGTGGTGGTGCCGATGAGCACCTTCTACAACCTGCCCGGGCTGGGTGAGAAGGTGACGCTGCTGACCCACCTCGCCATCCGCGAGGATGCCCACATCCTGTTCGGGTTTGGGACCGCCGAGGAACGCAATACGTTCAAGGAGCTGATCAAGATTTCCGGCGTCGGCGCCCGTACCGCGCTGGCCATCCTCTCGGGCATGTCGGTGGCCGACCTGGCCCAGGCCGTCACGCTGCAGGAGGCCGGTCGCCTGACCCGCGTGCCGGGCATCGGCAAGAAGACCGCCGAACGCCTGTTGCTGGAACTGAAGGGCAAGCTCGGTGCCGACCTGGGCGCGGTGGCCGGCGTGGTCCACAGCGACGCCACGGCCGACATCCTCAACGCCCTGCTGGCACTGGGTTATTCGGACAAGGAAGCCAGCCTGGCCATGAAGCAGGTTCCCAAGGACGCCAGCGTCTCGGACGGCATCAAGCATGCCCTCAAGGCCCTCTCCAAGGGCTAGGTCAGGGCCGACAAGGATCAGAGCATGAGCATCCAGACCGACGATTTCTCCGAACAGCGCATCATCGCCGCCACTCCGGCCTCGGCCAACGAGGAGGCCATCGAACGCGCCCTGCGGCCCAAGCACCTGGACGAATACGTCGGCCAGGAAAAGGTCCGCGCCCAGCTGGAAATCTTCATCTCGGCCGCCCGCAAGCGCGGCGAACCGCTCGACCACACCCTGCTGTTCGGCCCGCCCGGCCTGGGCAAGACCACCATGGCCCATATCATCGCCCGCGAGATGGGCGTGAACCTGCGCCAGACCTCCGGCCCCGTGCTGGAGCGCGCCGGCGACCTGGCCGCGCTCCTGACCAATCTGGAAGCCAACGATGTGCTCTTCATCGACGAGATCCACCGCATGTCGCCGGTGGTGGAGGAAATCCTCTACCCGGCCCTGGAGGATTATCAGATCGACATCATGATCGGTGAAGGTCCGGCAGCCCGCTCGGTCCGGCTGGACCTGCAACCCTTCACCCTGGTCGGCGCCACCACCCGCGCCGGCATGCTGACCAACCCGCTGCGCGACCGCTTCGGCATCGTCGCCCGGCTGGAGTTCTACACCCCGCCCGAGCTGGCGCGCATCGTCACCCGCAGCGCCGGACTGCTCAACGCCCCCATCGTTGACGATGGCGCGCTGGAAATCGCCCGCCGCAGCCGTGGCACGCCGCGTATCGCCAACCGCCTGCTGCGCCGGGTGCGCGACTATGCCGAAGTCAAGGGCCAGGGCCGCATCACCCGCGAGATGGCCGACGCCGCCCTGGTCATGCTGGACGTGGACCCGGTCGGCTTCGACCTGATGGACCGCAAGCTGCTGGAGGCCGTGCTCTTCAAGTTCGGCGGCGGACCGGTGGGGCTGGACAACCTGGCCGCTGCCATCGGCGAGGAACGCGACACCATCGAAGACGTGCTGGAACCCTACCTGATCCAGCAGGGTTACCTGCAACGTACCCCGCGTGGCCGCATCGCCACCGGCGCGGCCTACCAGCACTTCGGCGTGGCAGCCCCGCGCACCGGTCCCAATGGCGAGCTGTGGGGCGCCTGACCCATCCGTGACATTCAGTTTTCTCGTCAGTTAAGTGACTTTTGCAGCAGCTGAAAAACAGCATGACGCGTGGCGAGGCAATCAGATGAAATTTTTGTCAGATCTCGTCAAAAAGCGAGTTTTTGCTTGTGCAAAAATTAATCGTCATCGACAATGGATAGCTATTCACTATCTTTCGATGTGAGCCCTCCATGCTAATGTCGAGCCAAGCCCTTCGATACGCGCATCAGCTGCTCGATGCGCGCGCCCAGTCTCGCATCATCCCGCGCATCTCCGAATCCGAACCGCTGTCGGTGGACGATGCCTACGACATCGCCCACAACATCCGCAATATCCGCGTGGCCCAGGGCGAGCAGCCCATCGGCCGCAAGATCGGCTTCGTGGTGCGCAAGAACTGGGAACGTTACGGCATCATCGACGACACCCGCATCCCCACCTGGGCGCCGATGTGGGACACCACCGTGCGCTTTGCCGAGGACAACCACGGCGCGCAATCGCTGGCCGGTGCGGTGCAACCGCGTATCGAGCCGGAAATCGTCCTCAAGCTTGGCAAGACCCCGGCCCCCGATGCCTCGCTGGATGAACTGGCCGACTGCCTGGAGTGGATGGCGCATGGTTTCGAAATCGTGGTCTGCCCCTTCCCCAACTGGGAATTCACGGTGGCCGATTCGATTGCCGCCTTCGGCCTGCACGGCACCCTGATCGTGGGCGAGCCGCATGTACTCTCCTCGGCCACCAAGCATCACCTGCCGCAGATCCTGGCCAGCGCCAGCGTCTCGCTGTCCTGCAATACCGAGAGTTCGAGCGTGCTGCGTGCCGCCGGCTTCTGCAATGACGAGATGGACAGCCCCCTGCACGCGCTGTGGCACCTGCACCAGCTGTTGCAGAAGCAGAGCCGCTTCCGCCAGTTGCAGGCGGGCGAAATCATCAGCACCGGCACCTGGACCGACGCCTGTCCGATCGAACCGGGACAGACCTGGACCACCGCTTTCTCCGGCGTGACCCTGCCGGGTCTGACGGTATCCTTCGTCTAGCTACGGGACGGCGTTTTCATCTTGGCCATCTGGGTTGATGCGGACGCCTGTCCGGGCGTGATCAAGGAGATGCTGTTCCGGGTCGCCGACCGTACCGGCATCATCGTCACGCTGGTGGCCAACCGGCCGCTGCGCACCCCGCCTTCACGCTTCATCAAATCCATGGTGGTTCCGGCCGGCTTCGACGTGGCCGATCGCGAGATCGCCCGCCAGGTCGCGCCCGGAGACCTGGTGATCACGGCCGACATCCCGCTGGCGGCCGACGTCATCGGCCGCGGCGCGCTGGCGCTCAATCCGCGCGGCGAGCTCTATACCGGCCAGAACATCGGCCATCACCTCAGCACCCGCAACTTCATGGAAGAACTGCGCAGCAGCGGCGTGGAAACCGGCGGCCCGGCCGCCTTCAGCACCAGCGACGGGCGCGCTTTCGCCCGTGAACTGGACCGCTACGTCCTCAAGGCCGCCCGCCCCGCCTGAGTCGCGCTTACTGTTCGCGCAGCCAGGTCTGGGTCCGACCCAGCATGGGCATGCCGACATAGCCGCGCACGTTGAGCTTCTGGCCATCGTCGACCACGCTCAGCTTGCTCTTGTAGACCTTGCCATTGGCCGGATCGATGATTTGCCCACCGTTGTACTCGTCCCCGTCCTTCTTCAGGCCCGACAGAATGGTCATGCCGATGACCGGCTTGTCCTTGAGCTCGCCCTCGCATTTCTGGCAGACCGGGTTCTGGTCTTCCTCGGGGGCGCGGAACAGCTTTTCTATCCGGCCGCTCAACTCGCCATTGTTCTCGGTGATGCGGATCAGTGCCTTGGGCTTGCCGGTGGAGTCGTCGATACTCTTCCACAGGCCCAGCGGCGAGCCATCGGCCCAGGCGGCGGTGCTGGCCAGCAGGCCGGCGATAAGGAGGGTGCGCCCGAGCAGGCGAGAGGGGGATGTGGTGCGGGTCATGCTGGTCTCCTGTTGATCAAGTCGAATGCCATAAAAAAAGCACGATTGTTCTAATTTTTTCGATCCAGTCTAGACAAGCCCGCCCTGCAAGGCAAGCACAAAAAACAAAAGCCGCCGTCCCGGACGGGGACGACGGCTTTGGCAGGAAAAGGCCGGCTTACTTCAGCTTGGCCAGTTGTTCCTTCACTTTCTCCAGCGTTGCACTGAAGTTGGCGACACGCTCCTTCTCCTGCGCCACCACGGCCTCAGGGGCACGCGCCACGAAGCTCTCGTTGGACAGCTTGCCGTTGGCCTTGGCGATCTCGGTGGTCAGGCGGGTGACTTCCTTGCCCAGGCGCTCACGCTCGGCGGCCACATCGATTTCCACCTTGAGCATCAGTTTGACTTCGCCGACGATGGCCACCGGTGCCGGCGACTCCGGCAGTTGCGCCACGATCTGCGCTTCCGACAGGCGTACCAGGCCTTGCAGGTAGGGCAGGAAGGACTCCACCGCAGCGGTGTCGGCCGCTTCCACGATCAGCGGTACACGCAGCGACGGCGCCAGTTGCATCTCGCCACGCAGGTTGCGGCAGGCATCGGTGTAGGCCTTGAACTGGGCGACCCAGGCTTCGGCTTCGGTGTCGATCTTGTCCAGGTCCGGACGCGGATAGGCCTGGCGCATGATGGAGTCGCCCGCCGGATCGGGCTTGCGGTCCGTCAGCGGCGCTACACTCTGCCACAGCTGTTCGGTGATGAAGGGCAGCACCGGGTGGGCCAGGCGCAGCACGCTTTCCAGCACGCGCAGCAGGGTGCGGCGGGTGGCGCGCTGTTGCGCCTCGTTGCCGCTCTGGATCTGGGCCTTGGCCATTTCCAGGTACCAGTCGCAATACTCGTCCCAGACGAACTTGTAGATGGCAGTGGCGATGTTGTCGAAGCGATAGTCGGCAAAGCCCTTTTCCACCTCGGCCTCGGTACGCTGCAGCAGCGACACGATCCAGCGGTCAGCCTTGGAGAACTGCAATTGCTCCTTGTCGCACACGCCCTTGACATGACCGTCGAAACCGCAGTCCTGGCCTTCGGTATTCATCAGCACGAAGCGGGTGGCGTTCCACAGCTTGTTGCAGAAGTTGCGATAGCCTTCGCAGCGGTTCAGGTCGAAGTTGATGTTGCGGCCCAGGGTCGCCAGCGAGGCGAAGGTGAAGCGCAGCGCATCGGTGCCGAAGGCCGGGATGCCCTCGGCGAATTCCTTGCGGGTGGCCTTCTCGATGCTGGGTGCCCGCTTGGGATCCATCAGGCCAACCGTACGCTTTGCCACCAGATCGTCCACCCCGATGCCGTCGATCAGGTCGATCGGGTCCAGCGTATTGCCCTTGGACTTGGACATCTTCTGACCCGAGGCATCGCGCACCAGGCCGTGCACGTAGACGGTGTCAAACGGCACCTTGCCGGTGAAGTGCGTGGTCATCATGACCATGCGCGCCACCCAGAAGAAGATGATGTCGAAGCCCGTCACCAGCACCGACGAGGGCAGGAACAGCTTGTAATCCGGGGTTTCTTCCGGCCAGCCCAGAGTGGAGAAGGGCACCAGCGCCGAGGAGAACCAGGTGTCGAGCACGTCTTCATCGCGCTTGACGGTCTTGCCGCCGGCCTGTGCCTTGGCCTCTTCTTCGGTACGGGCGACATAGATGCCGCCGTCCTCGTCATACCAGGCCGGAATCTGGTGGCCCCACCACAGCTGGCGCGAAATACACCAGTCTTGGATGTTGTTGAGCCACTGGTTGTAGGTATTGGTCCAGTTCTCGGGCACGAACTTGATCTCGCCCGAAGACACCTTCTCCAGCGCGGTCTCGGCAATCGATTTGCCCGGGAAGTAGGTCCCTTCCGGCGCCGGCTTGCTCATGGCCACGAACCACTGGTCGGTCAGCATCGGCTCGATGACCACGCCGGTACGGTCACCACGCGGCACCATCAGCTTGTGCGGCTTGACCTGTTCCAGCAGGCCCAATGCATCCAGGTCCGCCACGATCTGCTTGCGCGCCTCGAAGCGATCCAGACCCTGATACTTCTCGGGAGCGTTCTCGTTGATGGTCGCCTTGAGGGTGAAGACGCTGATCTTTTCCAGGTTGTGGCGGGCGCCGACCTGGTAGTCGTTGAAGTCGTGCGCCGGGGTGATCTTCACGCAGCCGGTGCCGAATTCCTTGTCGACGTATTCATCCTGGATGATGGGAATCTCGCGGCCCACCAGCGGCAGCTTGATCATCTTGCCCACCAGCGGCGCATAGCGCTCGTCGGTCGGGTCCACGGCCACGGCGACGTCGCCCAGCATGGTTTCCGGACGGGTGGTGGCGACCACGATGTGACCGCTGCCATCGGCCAGCGGATACTTGATGTGCCACATGGAGCCGTCTTCTTCCTCCGACACCACTTCCAGGTCCGAGACGGCGGTGCCCAGCACCGGGTCCCAGTTCACCAGGCGCTTGCCGCGATAGATCAGGCCTTGTTCGTAGAGGCGCACGAACACCTCGGTGACGGCCTTGGACATCTTCGGGTCCATCGTGAAGTATTCACGGGCCCAGTCGGTGGAGGCGCCCATGCGGCGCATCTGGCCGGTGATGGTGGAACCGGATTTCTCTTTCCACTCCCACACCTTCTCGACGAACTTTTCACGGCCCAGGTCGTGGCGCGAGACCTTTTGCGCATCCAGCTGGCGTTCCACCACGATCTGGGTGGCGATACCGGCGTGGTCGGTACCGGGAATCCAGGCGGTGTTGAAACCGCGCATGCGGTGGTAGCGCGTCAGGCCATCCATGATGGTCTGGTTGAACGCGTGACCCATGTGCAGGGTGCCGGTCACATTGGGCGGCGGCAGCTGGATGGAAAACGAGGGCTTCTCCGCGTCGGTGGTGGCGGCGAAGTAACCGCGCTTTTCCCACTCCTCGCGCCAGAATTTCTCAATCTCGGCAGGCTCGAACGACTTGGCTAATTCCATGATTTGACGTGTGTTTTTGCGAAACCCAACATTATAAGGGACGGGGAGGGCAAATCCCTCCACGGGCGCGAAATTGACGCGTCCCCGGGGGCAGGGCAGAAATACGCTAGGGCGACCCTCAACATGTTGCTGCCAGGCAGCCTGACGGCTTCAATTGCCGTGCTGCACCTCCAGCTCATCCAAAATGAAGCCTTGTTCATCGCCGTATTTGGAGTAGAATCCGGCCCACGACAAGGTCCGCGCAAGCGGCCCGCGTCGCATCGCTAGGGGTCCTGGCACCGGAGCACATGCTCTGGCAGCCGGGTGAGAAATACCCTTGAACCTGATCTGGATAATGCCAGCGAAGGGAAGCAACCGGCAGCATGACGTACCCACGGCACCGTCCCATCCCCGCCGTCCGTCCTCTTCCGCAACCTCCTTTGCTGGCTCCGAGCCAAGAGTCATCAAGCAAAGGAGCCGAAATGAATGCCAACCCGAAATTCCTGTCCGCGACGGCCACCGTCGACGAGGCAGCCGTCCAGCCTCTCCCGAATTCCCGCAAAATCTACGTGACCGGCTCGCGCCCGGACATCCGCGTGCCCATGCGCGAGATCAGCCAGGCCGATACCCCGGCCATGTTCGGCTCGGAAAAGAATCCCCCGATCTATGTCTACGACACCTCCGGCCCCTACACCGACCCGGACGTCAAGATCGACATCCGCGCCGGTCTCTCCACGCCGCGCCTGCCCTGGATCCTGGAGCGCGACGATACCGAAGAGCTGCCCGGCCCCACCTCCGAATACGGCCAGCAGCGCCTGAACGACCCGGCCCTGGCCGAGCTGCGCTTCAACCTGCACCGCAAGCCGCGTCGTGCCAAGGCGGGTGCCAATGTCACGCAGATGCACTACGCGCGCCGGGGCATCATCACCCCCGAGATGGAATTCATCGCCATCCGCGAAAACCTGCGCCGCAAGGAATACCTGGAGCAACTGAAGGCCTCCGGCCCCATGGGCAACAAGCTGGCCGACCTGATGGGCCGCCAGCACCCGGGCCAATCCTTCGGTGCGTCGATCCCGACCGAGATCACGCCGGAATTCGTGCGTGAGGAAGTCGCCCGTGGCCGCGCCATCATCCCCGCCAACATCAACCACCCGGAAGTGGAGCCGATGATCATCGGTCGCAATTTCCTGGTCAAGATCAATGCCAACATCGGCAATTCCGCCGTGACCTCCTCCATCGGCGAGGAAGTGGAAAAGATGACCTGGGCCATCCGCTGGGGCGGCGACAACGTCATGGACCTGTCCACCGGCAAGAACATCCATGAAACCCGGGAATGGATCATCCGCAATTCGCCGGTGCCGATTGGCACCGTGCCGATCTACCAGGCGCTGGAAAAGGTCAATGGCAAGGCCGAAGACCTGACCTGGGAAATCTTCCGCGACACCCTGATCGAACAGGCCGAGCAGGGCGTGGACTACTTCACCATCCACGCCGGCGTGCGCCTGCAATACGTACCGCTGACGGCCAAGCGCATGACCGGCATCGTCTCGCGGGGCGGCTCCATCATGGCCAAGTGGTGTCTGGCGCATCATCGCGAGTCCTTCCTCTACGAACACTTCGAAGAGATCTGCGAGATCATGAAGGCCTACGACGTCAGCTTCAGCCTGGGCGATGGTTTGCGTCCGGGTTCGATCTATGACGCCAACGACGAAGCCCAGCTGGGCGAGCTGCGCACCCTGGGCGAGCTGACCCAGATCGCCTGGAAGCACGACGTGCAGGTCATGATCGAAGGCCCCGGCCACGTGCCCATGCACCTCATCAAGGAAAACATGGACCTGCAGCTGGAGCAGTGCCACGAAGCGCCGTTCTACACCCTCGGCCCCTTGACCACCGACATCGCCCCCGGCTACGACCACATCACCTCCGGCATCGGCGCCGCGCAGATCGGCTGGTACGGCACGGCCATGCTGTGCTACGTCACCCCCAAGGAACACCTGGGCCTGCCCAACAAGACGGATGTGAAGGACGGCATCATCACCTACAAGATCGCCGCCCACGCCGCCGACCTGGCCAAGGGCCATCCCGGCGCGCAGATCCGCGACAACGCCCTGTCCAAGGCACGCTTCGAGTTCCGCTGGGAAGACCAGTTCAACATCGGCCTGGACCCGGACAAGGCGCGTGAATTCCACGACGAGACCCTGCCCAAGGACTCGGCCAAGGTGGCGCATTTCTGCTCCATGTGCGGCCCGCACTTCTGCTCCATGAAGATCACCCAGGAAGTGCGCGACTACGCTGCCAAGGAAGGCATCTCCGAGATCGACGCCTTGAAGCAGGGCATGGAAGTGAAGTCGGTCGAGTTCGTCAAGATGGGCGCCGAGATCTACTCGAAGCAGTAAGCGCAGCCATGCAGATCGAACTGAACGGCAAGCCTCACCCGCTGCCCGACGGCGCCACGCTGGAACAGCTCATTGCCGGCCTCTCCCTGGCCGGCAAGGCGGTGGCCGTGGCGGTCAATCGCCAGGTGGTGCCCGGTGCGCGCTGGCCCACGCACGCGCTGGCCGAGGCTGACAAGGTAGATGTGGTGCGTGCCATCGGCGGCGGCTAACTGCCTATCGCCATGCAGCGCATCTCACAGACAAGGAAACGACATGAACATGAATGACGCCCCCCTTCAGCAAGAAGACCAGGGCCTGACCATCGCCGGCAAGACCTATCGCTCGCGCCTGCTGGTGGGTAGCGGCAAATACAAGGACCTCGACGAAACCCGCGCGGCCACCGTCGCCAGCGGCGCCGAGATCATCACGGTGGCGATCCGCCGCGTCAACATCGGCCAGGACCCCAACGCTCCCAGCCTGCTGGACGCGGTGCCGCCCTCCGAATTCACCATCCTGCCCAATACCGCAGGCTGCTACAACGCCGCCGATGCCGTCTACACGCTGCAACTGGCGCGTGAACTGCTGGGCGGCCACAAGCTGGTCAAGCTGGAAGTGCTGGGCGATGAGAAGACGCTCTTCCCCAACATGCCCGAAACCCTCAAGGCCGCCGAAACGCTGGTCAAGGATGGCTTCGACGTGATGGTCTATTGCAGCGACGACCCCATCCAGGCGCGCATGCTGGAAGACCTGGGCGTGGCCGCGGTCATGCCGCTGGCCTCGCTGATCGGTTCCGGCATGGGCATCCTCAATCCCTGGAACCTGTCGCTGATCATCGAGCAGTCGCGCGTGCCGGTGCTGGTCGATGCCGGTGTGGGAACCGCCTCGGACGCCGCCATCGCCATGGAACTGGGCTGTGATGGCGTGCTCATGAACACCGCCATTGCCGGCGCGCGCGACCCCATCCGCATGGCACGCGCCATGAAGCTGGCCGTGGAAGCAGGTCGTGAAGCCTTCCTCGCCGGTCGCATCCCGCGCAAGTTCGCTGCCTCGCCATCCTCGCCGATGGCGGGTCGCGTGGCCTGACGATGCAAGCCGCCTATCGTCCCACGCCGCCCTGCGTGCTGGTCTTCTCCGGTTCCGACCCCAGCGGCGGGGCCGGCATGCAGGCCGATATCCCGGCCATCACGGCGCTGGGGTGTCACCCGTTGTCGGTACCTACGGCGCTGACGGTGCAGGACAACGTCAGCGTCTTCGCCGTGCATGCGCTCGATCCGGATCTGGTGTGCTACCAGGCCCAGGTCTTGATCGACCGTTTCGATATCGCCGCCGTCAAGCTGGGCATCGCCGGCAGTCATGCCAATGCGGAGATGATTGCGTCGCTGATCCGGCAATTGCGCAAGCGCAATCCAGAGATGCCGGTGGTGCTTGATCCGGTGCTGGCCAACGGCCGTGGCGACCAGCTTTCGCGCGACGATGCGGCGCAGGTGATCGAACCCCTGTACGCACTGGCCACCGTGATCACGCCCAACCTCAACGAGGCGCGCCGTCTGTGTGGCGATGTCTCACCGGCGCGTCAGGCGGCGCTGTTGATGGAGCGCGGTTGCGCCCATGTGTTGCTCAAGGGCGGGCATGGCCCGCAGGAGCAGGATGTGGTCAATCGCTGGTATGGGCAGTTGTTCCGTTCCGAATTTGCGCAGGAAGCCGTCGAAAGCGCCCGCTGGCGCTGGAGCCGGCTGCCGGATGAATTCCATGGCAGCGGCTGCACGCTGGCGGCGGCGCTGTCGGCCGGCCTGGCACGCGGCCTCTCCATGCGCGCAGCCATCGACCTGGCCCAGCAATACACCCAGCATGCCTTGTCCACGTCCTACGCCATCGCCGCCGGGCAGCGTATCCCCCATCGCGTTCCCGCGTTCGAACCTGTTGTTGATGCCGCCCCGGCGGCAGGAGCCTGAGATGAAACCTGACTACGCCAACCATCTGCGCGGCCTCTACATCGTCACCCCGGATTGGGATGACACCGCGCAACTGCTGGCGGCCACCGAGCTGGCCCTGCAGAACGGCGCCGCACTGGTACAGTATCGCCACAAGACTGCCGACCCCGCCCAACGGCGCGACCAGGCCAGTGCCTTGCTGGCCCTGTGCCGCCGGTATGAGGTGCCGCTGATCATCAACGACCATGTGGCCCTGTGCCTGGAGATCGATGCCGACGGCATCCACGTCGGCGGCACCGATGCCTCCATTGCCGAGGTGCGGCAGGCCGTCGGCCCGGATCGCATCGTCGGCGCCTCCTGCTACGGCACGCTAGAGCTGGCGCATGCGGCCTATCGCGATGGCGCCAGCTACGTGGCCTTCGGCGGCTTCTATCCTTCGCGGGTGAAAAAGTATGACTTCCGCACCGCGCCGGAGATCATCGCGCAATCCAAACGCGAGATTGCCCTGCCGGTGGTGGTGATCGGTGGCATCACCCTGGAAAATGCGCCGCCTTTGGTGGCACAGGGGGCCGACATGGTGGCCGTCATCAGCAGCGTCTATCTGGTGCCGGTGGCCGAGCGCAAGACACGGGAGTTGGCCGATCTTTATCGCTCATGAATGGCGTCGATGAAGACCGTTCGGACTGAGTAGCCGCCTGGCGGCGTATCGAAGGCGCGCAGACGCTTGCACACGGTCCTGCGCCTTCGATACGACCCTGCGGGTCTACTCAGTCCGAACGGTAGCGAGAAAAAAATGCCGTTCGCAAGAACGGCATTTTTTTATTGAGTGATACGGATCAGCCTTCCAGCAGGCTGCGCAGCATCCACGCATTCTTTTCATGCAGTTGCATGCGCTGGGTCAGCAGGTCGGCGGTCGGCTCGTCGGCAGCGGCATCGACGGCGGGGAAGAGCGAACGCGCGGTGCGGGTCACGGCTTCCTGGCCGGCTACCAGCTGGGCGATCATTTCCTGGGCGTTCGGCACGCCATCGGCTTCGGGGATCGAGGACAGCTTGGCGAATTCCTTGTACGAACCCGGTGCCGGATAGCCCAGGGCGCGGATGCGTTCGGCGATCAGGTCCACGGCCAGCGCCAGTTCGGTGTACTGGCCTTCGAACATCAGGTGCAGGGTATTGAACATCGGACCGGTCACGTTCCAGTGGAAGTTGTGGGTCTTCAGGTACAGCGTGTAGGTATCGGCCAGCAGCTTGGACAGGCCGTCGGCAATCTTCTTGCGGTCCTTGTCGTTGATGCCGATGTTGATCGAGGGGGCTGCCACGTTTTTCTTTGCCATCTTTCGCTCCTTAGCTGTTCGGTTTTTCGTAAGCGGGTGAACACAACATTGAGATTCTATTGCAAATCGCACAGGGACAAGCTGCGGCCACGCAATCTATTGATAGGACAGTGAGGCCGACGTTCCCGATTTCAATCGATTTTTGCGATCAATGCAGGCCTATAAATCAATGGGGCCGATAGATAAAAATCGATCGGCCCCATCGTTTTATTGTTCTCGTCGTATTTAGATCATGGCTTGCCGCGTTGCTGCGCGCTGCGATACAGCGACAGCGACAAGGCCACCGCGCCGATGGCCGCAATGGCCGCGAACAGGAAGACCTGTGGATACCCCAGCTGGCCGGCGATGGCACCGGCCACCGGACCGGTGATGCCCAGCGCCAGGTCGAGGAAGACGGAATATGCCGCCAGTGCCGCGCCGCGATTGGCGGGCGACACCAGGTTCACCGCTTCCACCCCCAGTGACGGGAACACCAGCGCGAAACCGAAGCCGGCCAGGCCTGCGCCCAGCAATGCCAGTTCCGGCGTGGTGGCGCTCCACAGCAGCAGCAGGCCCACCGCTTCGGTCAGGAAGCTGACCACCGCCACCCGGTAACCACCGAAGCGCGTGATGGAATTGGCGAACAGCAGGCGCGCACCGACGAAGGCACTGGAGAAGGCCGTCAGCGCAAAGGCCGCGCCGCTCCAGTGCTGGTCGGCGTAATACAGCGTGATGAAGGTGGCGATCGAGCCGAAGCCGATGGTGCCGAAGGCCAGGCCCATGCCATAGGCGAACACCTTGCGCAGCACCAGCTTGAAGGACAGCTGTTCGCCCTGCACCACCGGCGTGACCGGGCCGCCACGGGCCAGCACATAACCCAGTACGGTCAGCAGCATGCCGGCCAGGCCGATCACGGCAAAGCCCAGCGAACGATCCAGCACCACGCCCAGCGGCGCACCGATGGCCAGCGCCGCATAGGTGGCGATGCCGTTCCAGGAAATCATCTTGGCGGTGTTTTCCGAGCCCACGCGCCCCACGCCCCACATGATGGCGCCGGTACCGACCAGGCTCTCGCCCAGGCCCAGGAAGGCGCGGCTGGTGAAGAGCAGCACCAGCGACAGGAACGGCAGCGGCTGCGCCAGTGCCGACAGCAACAGCAGACCACCACTGGCCGAGCACAGCAGCATGCCGCGCATCACAGTCTGCTTGGCGCCCACGGTATCGATCATGCGGCCGGCGTTGGCACGACTGACGAAGGTGGCGAAATACTGCACGCTGATGCCCAGCCCGGCGACCACCGAGCTATAGCCCAGGTCCAGGTGGATATAGCCCGGCAACACCGCCATCGGGATGCCGATGGCCAGGTAGACCAGGAAGGTGAAGAAGGCGGTGGCGATGATCTGGCGCGTGACCTTCACTGGCGGCAGGGCGCGCACGGCTGCCGGCGCAGCGGCGGAAACGGGTGTGGAACCTGGACTACAGGAATCGTCGGACATGGCGGGGGAATTCGGAATGAGGAGGCTGCGCGCGCCGATGCGCGTGAACAGCAGTCCGAATTTTACTCCCGCCACAAAAATGCTGCAGGACAGCAAAAGATTTTTACCTGTCGATTCAGCAACTTAGTGGCATTTGTGCGACGTCGCTTGCCCGCAGGATGCGCGTCAACGGGTGCAGCGTAGCGCCGCCGTAGCCCGCTCACGCACGGCCGGTGCATAGTCGGCACCGAGGATTTCCGGCTCCAGCTCGGCCAGGTCCCGTTGCACGGCCGGCTCACACCAATGGCCTTTCAGGCGGACCAGCGCGGCCAGCAGGTCGGGCGTGAGGCGGTCCAGCACCGGGCGCACCTGCCGTGCCAGGTCGGGCGGATTGGCGAAGGGGGCATGCTGTTCCACCCGCCACTGGCGATGCAGGTCGCGCTGCACGATCTTGCCGGCATCGAACTGGTCCTGGAAGAAGCGCCGGGTCCAGGCCACGTCCAGGCCGAGAGCTTGTGCCCGGGCCGCCACATCGTCCAGGATCAGGGCTTCGCGTGCCGGGTCGTCGATGGGCGCGTGCGAATTCCACTTGCTACGCGCCACCGGTGCCGCCACGTCCAGGCGCGTCTTCTGCAGTGTCAGCAACTGTTCGACATCGGCGCGCGAGGCCGGCGGCGGGGTGGTGGCACAGGCCGTCAGGAGCAGGGCGGACAGGATGGTGAGCAGGCGGGACATCGGCAGGCGGGACATCGGCATGGGGAGCATGGGGCAGCAGGACCGTGAAGAAGGACGGATGAGGGCGCCGTAAAGACCATGGCAAGCGCCGCCCGGCAGTATAGCGCCAGCGCCGGCTGCCCGGCGCCCTCGCCAGCGCCTTATAATCGCGGGATGCAAAATCTTCTCCACAACCTCAACGAAGAGCAGCTCGCCGCCGTGACCCTGCCGGCGCAGTCCGCCCTGATCCTGGCCGGTGCCGGCTCCGGCAAGACCCGCGTGCTGACCACCCGCATCGCCTGGCTGATCCAGACCGGACAGGTCTCGCCGGCCGGCATCCTGGCCGTGACCTTCACCAACAAGGCTGCCAAGGAAATGACCTCGCGCCTGTCGGCCATGCTGCCCATCAATACCCGGGGCATGTGGATCGGCACCTTCCACGGGCTGTGCAACCGCCTGCTGCGCGCGCATCACAAGGATGCCGGACTGCCGCAGACCTTCCAGATCCTCGACACGCAAGACCAGCTCTCGGCCATCAAGCGCCTGTTGAAGCAGATGAACGTGGACGATGAAAAGTATCCGCCGCGCAACCTGATGTACTTCATCAACAGCGCCAAGGATCAGGGCCTGCGCGCCAAGGACGTCGATGCCTACGACGACTACAACCGCAAGTTCGTCGAGCTCTACGACCTCTACGACCAGCAGTGCCAGCGTGAGGGCGTGGTCGATTTCGCTGAACTGCTGTTGCGCACCTACGAACTGCTGTCGCGCAACCAGCCGCTGCGCGAGCACTACCAGAGCCGCTTCCGCCACATCCTGGTGGACGAGTTCCAGGATACCAACGACCTGCAGTACAAATGGCTCAAGCTCATGGCCGGCAACCACAACGCGGTCTTCGCGGTGGGTGACGACGACCAGAGCATCTACGCCTTCCGTGGCGCCAACGTGGGCAACATGTCGGCCTTCGAACAGGAATTCCACGTCGAGAACCTGATCAAGCTGGAGCAGAACTACCGCTCCCACGGCCACATCCTGGATGCCGCCAACGAACTGATCGCCAACAACAGCAAGCGCCTGGGCAAGAACCTGCGTACCGACGCCGGCCATGGCGAGCAGGTACGGGTCTTCGAGGCCACCAGCGACCTGCAGGAAGCGCAGTGGATCATCGAACAGGTCAAGGACCTGATCGCCGAAGGCTGGTCGCGCAGCGAGATCGCCATCCTCTACCGTTCCAACGCGCAATCGCGGGTGCTGGAGCATGCGCTGTTCAGCTCGGCCATTCCCTACCGCGTCTATGGCGGCCAGCGCTTCTTCGAGCGCGCCGAAATCAAGCACGCCATCGCCTACCTGCAGTTGATGGACAACCTGCACAATGACTCGGCCTTCCTGCGGGTGGTCAATTTCCCCACCCGCGGCATCGGTGCCAAGGCCATGGAGTCCCTGCAGGATGCAGCGCGTCAGTATGGCTGCTCGCTCTATGCCGCCGTGCCTTACGTGGCCGGCAAGGCCGGTTCTTCGCTGAATGCCTTCGTCAAGCTGATCGAAGGCGCGCGCTTCGAGACCCAGCATCTGCCCTTGCCGGAGACGGTGAAGGTGGTGCTGGACCTGTCCGGCCTGATCACGCACTATCGCAACGAGAAGGAAGGCGCTGACCGCATCGAGAACCTGGAGCAGCTGGTCAGTGCGGCCACGCTCTTCGTTTCCGAAGAAGGCTATGGCCTGGATGCGCCGGCCTTCCTCGGTCCGCAGGCGCAGGCCACGGCCGGCACCGCCATCACCACCGCCGACGGCGTGGAAGTGATCGATGCCGATGCGCCGCTGGTCACCATCATGTCGCCGCTGTCGGCCTTCCTCTCGCATGCCTCGCTGGAAGCCGGCGACAACCAGGCCCAGGCCGGCCAGGATGCGCTGCAACTGATGACGGTGCACTCGGCCAAGGGCCTGGAGTTCGACGCGGTCTTCATCACCGGCATGGAAGAGGGCCTGTTCCCGCACGAGAACAGCGCCAAGGAAGAGGGCGGGGTGGAAGAAGAGCGCCGCCTGATGTACGTGGCCATCACCCGCGCCCGCAAGCGCCTGTTCATGACCTTCTCGCAGACCCGCATGCTGCACGGCCAGACCCGCTACAACATGCGCTCACGCTTCTTCGACGAGTTGCCCGAGCAATCCATCAAGTGGCTGTCACCCAAGATCGCCCAGCACCACTGGTTCGCCAATCCCAAGTCGGCCTGGGATGAGGTGCCGGAAGCGGGCAACAACAAGATCGCCCAGAGCTTCTCGCGCCAGACCGACTCCGGCTGGCGCATCGGTCAGAACGTCGCCCATGCCAAGTTCGGCGAAGGCGTCATCGTCAACATCGAAGGGGGCGGCGGTGCGGCACGGGCGCAGATCAACTTCGGCAAGTTCGGCATGAAGCTGCTGGACCTGTCGGTGGCCAAGCTGGACAAGATCTGATCGCACCGAGGCCTGACCGCCTCGGGATCACAGGTCTTCCCAGCCCTGCGCGCGCTGACGTCGCGCGTGTTTCAGCCAGGCCCGGACCTGTTCGATATCCCCGAACGCCGCCAGCGCGGCGCGCAGGTCCTGGCCTTCCTGGCGTAGCGCCGTGATGCCCCGGTTGAGGTAGCGCATTATCTTTTCCGGCGTCAGCCTTGCCTGGGATGCCAGGCCATAGGCGCGCCTGAATTGGCGCTCGACGTGGGCGATTTCCTGATCCAGTTCGGTGAGCTGCTCCTGCAGGATGTGGTTGTAATGGGCCAGCCGCGCTTCGCTCACCGTGTCCAGTGTGTGTTGGCCGATGTGTTCCAGTTCCAGCTGCAGCTCCAGAAGCTTGAGCAAGTCATTCTTTTCATAGGCCTGGTTGACCTGCTGCATCAGCGTGGTCTTGCGGGCGCGCTCGGCCTCGTCGGGTTCGCGGTCGGGGTGCAGGGCGCTGGCCAATCGGCGATAGACCGCGCGGATGGACTGGCTCAGTTCGATGCGCTGTGCTTGCTGCTGTTGTTCGGCGGCGCGCTGCCTGGGCGGCTTTTTGCGGCTGGCACGTTGCGCATCGCGCTGCTGCGCGGCTGCCATGCGCTCCCGCTCCTGGCGCTCCAGCATGGCTTCCATGCGCTGCATGATTTCCTCGGGCGTACCGCTGGTGAAGTCGTCGTCGGCCGCGGCCGCGTCTTCCCGGTCTTGCGGTTCTGCCGCTGACCCTGGTGCATTCGGGGCCGGCGCGATGTCCTTCTCCTTATCCACATCATCCTGCCCGCCGTGCTGCTGGTAGATCAGCGCCAGCTCGGTATCGTCGCCCCGCTGCAGCAGCGCCTGCGCCATGTCGGCGATGAGGGCGGACAGGGTGATGCGCTCACCCTTGCCCAGTGCCTTGTGCGACCAGGCGTCGTGCAGGCGGTAGACCGCCTGTCGCTTCAGGCCCAGCAGTTCCTGCTCCAGTGGCAGGTAGTGGGCGGAATATTTCTTGTGGAATTCGTCGCTTGCAGTTTCCCACTCCTGCAAGCGGGCGCGGCGCTTGCCGATCTCGTCGATGAGCGTGTTGAAACTCTGCTGCGCGGGCGACAGCCGGGTGGCGGTTTGGCCGTCGACGATGCTGACGGTATGTGGTGCTGGCTTCTTCATGGGAATGCGATGGTGAGCGGTGCAGGATTATAGGGCCAGTTTTTTGGAGCCTGTCCCGCCTGCGTCAAGTGATGAAGCGACCATCCGGATACTGGGCGCACAGGAATTCGACGAAGGCCCGTACCTTTGGACTCTGCAGGCGGCGCGAGGTATGCAGCGCCCAGAGTTCGACTTCGTTTCCCATCTCACCCCATCGCTTCAATTGGCCGCTCTGCACCAGCGTTCCGGCTACCGACCACGGCAGCAGCGCTGCGCCTGCACCGGCGCAGACGGCATCCTTGACCATCATCAATGACGACAGGCGCAGCACCGGTTGTGGTGCGATCAGCAGCTTGCCTTGGCGCAGCGACCACACATCCCCATCGCGGTAGTTCGGCATCACCACGGCCGGGACGGTCTGCGTCTGGCCCGCCCGCGTACGCGGCATGGGCAGCGTGGGCGCGGCCACCAGCACCAGGCTGTCACGGGCAAAGCAGCGTCCGACCAGATTGCTGTCTTCATCAGGATTGATGCGGATGCAGAGGTCGAAATGCTCCTGCACCAGGTCCACCATGCGGTCTTCTGCGACTACCTCCAGCTCTACTTGCGGATACTGCGCCCGGAACAAGGCCGACAACCGCCCCAGCGCCAGCTGCGAGAACACCAGCGGTGCCGCAATGCGCAGGCGGCCGCGTGGCGCGGTGCTGCCTTCGCTGGCCTGGGTCATGGCCTCTTCGATTTCGCGTAGCGGACCCTCACTGCGCTGGAGCAGCAGCTGGCCGGCAGTCGTCAACGTGAGCCGTTGCGTGCCGCGTTCGACCAGGCGCACGCCCAGTTCCTGTTCAAGATCGGCCACCCGGCGTGACAAGGTGGCCTTGGCGCGGCCACTTTCCCGGCTGGCGCGGCCGAAGCTGCCGTGGGTGGCGACCAGCTGCAGATCGACGAGGGCGTTGATGTCCATGGTGTCTCAAAAATGATCCGGTGGGTCTCGATTCTATCCTCTGTGTTCCGATCATGAAACGACTTATCGTGTGTTCCATCAACCCACCGCAGTCACTTACCCACAAGGAGCCACACCATGAAAACCATTCGTTCCCTGCAACTGATGCAATACGGCGGCCCGGATACGGTCCGTATCGCCGATCTCCCGGCACCCGTCGCCGGTCCCGCACAAGTGCTGGTGCGCGTGCATGCCGCCGGCGTCAATGCCCTGGACTGGAAAGTGCGCGAAGGCCTCGTCAAGGATGCCTTCCCGCTGCCACTGCCCGCCGTGCTCGGCATCGAGCTGGCCGGCGTGGTGGAGCAGGTCGGGAGTGATGTCAGCCTGTTCAAGGTGGGCGACCGCGTCATGGGGCCGCTGGGCGGCCTGGGTGCCTATGCCGATCTGGTTGCGGTCGATGTCGACAAGCTGGCCGTGCTGCCCGAGGGTTTGAGCATGGTGCAAGCCGCGGCCTTGCCGGTGGCGGCCGTGTCGGCCTGGCAGAGCCTGCATCTGGCCGGTCCGCTCAACGCCGGCCAGCGCATCCTGATCCACGGCGCTGCGGGTGCAGTGGGTGGCTTTGCGGTGCAGTTTGCCCACCAGGCCGGTGCCCATGTCAGCGCCACCGCCCTGGGCAGTCACGCGGATTATGTGCACGGTCTGGGGGCCGACCACGTCATCGATTACCAGACCTCGCAGTTCGAGAGCCTGGTCAAGAATGTCGATCTGGTACTGGATTACGTCGGTGGCGATACCCTGGAGCGTTCCTGGTCGGTGCTGGCCGAGGACGGTGTCATCGTCAGTACCGCTTCCCCCGCCATCCTGGCCAGCACCCCGGCGGGCCGTCGCGGCCTGTGGTTCATGAATCAGCCAGACGCTGCCCGCCTGGCCGATATCGCCCGACAGGTGGCGGCGGGTCGCCTGCAGTCCCAGGTCGCAGCGGTGGTCCCCTTCGAGGACTTGCCGGCCGCCATCGAACGCAGCCGCACCTTGCCGCAAATGGGCAAGACGGTGGTGGATTTCCTGCGCTAGGCCGCACCTTGCCCATGTCCCCGGATTGATGCGGCCATTGTCGAAAAACAAGTTGAAGGCGGCCGGGTGCTGCTCCCGGCTGCAGTTCATCTTGTCCACAGGGAATCTTCATCTGGTTCGCAACAGGATGCGCTTATCTGCTTGCGTGGCTACCTACTAGAAGGTAGACTGCGTCCATGAATAGCGCTCCCACCACTTCCGAAAAGATTCTTCAATGCGCTCAGGCCTTGCTGGTGGCCGGTGGATACAACGGTTTCAGCTATGCCGACATCGGCAAGGTCATCGGCATCCGCAATGCCAGCATCCATCATCACTTCGCCGGCAAGGCGGTACTGGTGCAGACGCTGGTGCGGCAATACCGCGAGGCGGCGCAGGATGGCGTGGCGGCCATGGAGCGCAACATCACCGACCCGCTTGCCCAGTTGCGCGCCTATGCCGGTTACTGGGAAAGCTGCATGACCCAGCCTGAGTCTGCCTTCTGCGTGTGCGCCATGCTGGCCGCCGAGTTGCCCATGCTGCCGCAGGAGATCGCCATGGAGGTCAAAGCGCACTTCACGTTCTTTGCCCTCTGGCTGGAGTCGGTGCTGGAGCGCGGCCAACGCCAGGGCAGCCTGCGCTTGACCGATGCGCCCCGGGTGGAGGCCGAACGCTTCCTGGCGACCATCCATGGCGCCATGCTGTCGGCCAGGGCCTATGACGATCCCAAGATGTTCGGGGTCATCGTGCATCCCATGCTGCAGCGCCTGGCGGTGGCCTGAGCGCGCCAGGAAGCACTGAGCACACGGGACGCGAGGGATTTTGCGTCCCCTTTTTTTGATCACAAGTCCTACCAATTAGTAGGTAGGACTTGTGATTGCCGAGCCGGGTGACCGGCAATGTTTGATCAACTACAACGAAAAGGAAATGCAATGTTCGGTATCTCATCCCTGGGCTGGGTCCACACGATCGGCAGCCTGCCGGCCATTCCACTGGCCATCTACATGCTCGCCCGCTACGGGCGCATCCGTGCGCGTTCGGTGCCGGGGGCGATCTATTTCGTCTCCATGCTGGTGGGTGCCCTGACGGTATTCCTGGTGGCGAAGCGACCGGAAAGCAACTTCATCGCGGTGCTGACACTGGTGTTCCTGCTGCTAGGTTTCGGGATGAGCTTTGCTGCATCATGGCTGGGGCGTCTGGCCCGGTATGTCGAGACCATCGCCTTGTCCGTGACGGTGTTCCTGCTGCTGGTGCCGGCGGTATCGGAAACCCTGCGCCGGGTCCCGGACGGGCATCCTTTCGTCACCGACCTGAAGTCGCCGCTGCTCCTGGGTGCGCAGGGCGTGTTGCTGTTGGCGCTGCTGGTGGGTGTCACTGCACAGGTGATCGCGCTGCGTCGCCAGGCGCGGCCCCGCGCCGGGATGGTATCGTAATCGACACCGCGCCGGCCAAAGTGCCGGCATGATATTGGAGCAGAGGATATGGCCCGAAATCCCGTGACAGCAGTGCTGCCTGTGGACCCGGTCGGCCCGGTAAGACGGGTCGATAGCGGGGTGACCTATTTCCGCCACCTGGAACTCTGGCGCGTCCATTCCGAGTTCCAGGCGGGGGAGCGGCGACGGCGGTTGCATCTGGCAAAGACGGCGCCGGTGGAGGGTGACGACGAGTTCGCGCAGAACCTGCGCGAGAGCGTGGCCCGCCAGCGCTAAGCCGGCCTCAGCTGCCCTCAGCCGCGGGCGATCATGGCCTGTACTTCTTCCCAGGTCGCGGCATAGGCGCCCGCCTTGGAGGCGGCAATGGCCGCGCCAGCTGCCGCACATTGCAGGTGCATTTGCGTCGGTGCATCCGGCTGGCGCAGCTGGCTGGCAATCCAGCCCCCCATGGAGGCATCGCCACAGCCCACGGTGTCGACCACCTCGACGCGATAGGCGGGCTGGTCGATGATCTGTTCCCCCTTGATCCATCGCATTCCCTGTGCGCCCAGCGTCAGCAGCACTTCTGCCTGTAGCGCCAGCGCCTGCAAGGTCGCCAGCGCATTGCCGTCACCCGGGAAAAGACGTTCCAGGTCTTCATCGGAGACCTTGACGTAATGCGCCAGCGATAGCAGCTCCCGCAACAGCGCGTGATAGGCGGGCTGGTCCATCAGCTTGCGCCAGTTCGGGTCGAAGGCGATCTTCTTGCCGCGCCCGGCGGCTTCCCGGGCAATCTGCAGCAGCCGCGAGGCCAGCGGTTCGCGGGCCAGACTGATGCAGCCGAAGTGCAGTATCTGCGCCTCGTCTAGCCAGCCGGACGGCAATTGGGCAGGGTCGAAATGCAGGTCAGCGCTGTCATCGCCGATGAAGAAATAATCCGGGGGCGTGGTGGAGGTCACCATCGCCAGCAGGGGGGCCTTGGCGTGCTGCTGGGTGAAACGCATGTCCAGACCGGCCTGCTGCGTCAGGGCATACAGCTCGGCGCCGAACACATCGGTACTGACGCTGCCGGCGTAGCCGGTGGCCACGCCCAGCCGCGCGGCGGCACGCGCCACGTTCCAGCAGGCCCCGCCGGGAATGGCGCGCCACTGGCCATCAGGCTGGCGGATGAAATCGGTCAGGGCTTCGCCGAAGACGACGAATGCGGCAGGTCGGGTCATGCTGGGTCTCCGTTCGGATCGTTGTTATTGATGCTATCGATGGTAATGATGGCCTTGCAGGGTCAGGGCCAGGCCATAGCCACCAGGGTGAAACTATTCAGTCCTGCAAGGCGTGACGTGCACAGACCTCATCGGTTACCAGCCCGGTGAGCCAGCCGCCGCGCAGGGCGGCACGCACCGCCTCGGCCTTCTTGCTGCCGCCGGAGAGGGCAATCACCGGGCGCTGTGGCCTGGCCGTCAGCAGGGGCGTGGTCACCCGAGAGGACAGCGAAGACGACAGCATCCGGCCGTCGACGTCGAAGGCGTGGCAGATCATTTCGCCCACCGCACCCTGGCGCTGCAGCTCGGCGACTTCTTCATCGTCGATGAAACCGTCCTCGTGCATGGCCCCCTGCAGGGCAATCGTACCGATGCCCAGGAAGGTCACGTCGGCGCGTTCGGCCAGACCGGTCACGATCTTGTAGGCCCGGTGGTTGCACCATTGCTGGCGGTCACGCTCGCTCTCGGCCACGCGGGGTGCGGGCAGCAGGTAGAAGCGCGCGCCCAGCTTTTCGGCGGCCTGCAGCGCCACGTCGTAGCGATTGGCCGAGCCGTCCGAGGCAAACGCGCCGATCATGGAAACGATCTGGTGCTGCGGTCTTTCCAGTTCGGACAGCCGTTCGATGGCCGCCTTGAGCGTCCGCCCGGAGCCCACGTTGACCACCAGTGGGGCCTCCGAACTGAGCATCTGCTCCATCAGCTCGGCGCCGGCCACGGCCAGCATCTGCTGCACTTCCTGCGATTCGTTGGGATTGTCGGCGCCACCGGCGCCCGGCACCACGCGGCAGACATCCAGCCCGTAGCGCTGCTGCAGCCCCTGTGCCAGTTCCAGGCAGGAAGAGACGGGGTGCGTGATCTGTACCTTCACCAGATTGGCATCGGCCGCATAGGCCACCATGCGCTGCGCCATCTGGCGCGAGATGCCGAGCCGTTCGGCGATTTCGTTCTGGGTGTTGCCGGCCACGTAGTACATCCACGCGGCACGCGCCGCCAGATCCAGTTTGGATGCGCTGCTAGACATGTTCTCCTCGCCAGCCACCGGCGCATGCGGCGCCCGGCTTGTGCTGTCTTATCTGGTTGTGGGGTGGTGCGGGGTCTTCCCGATGGGCTGCCATTTTACGGCCTTTGCTCCCGTCATGAGCATCTAGTATGGGCAATTGCTCAATCGAAAAGCAAATGCTTGACATGAATTCGAGAATCGATGAATATTTGCCCATAAAAATAATATTTGCTCAACGTCGTTCACAACAACCGCCCAACCTGCACGTCAGCACCGGCCTCACCGCCGCTGCCACCCAGGAAGAAACGTGCACGGCGGCACATAACATTCGGAGACAAGCATGTCCAAACTCGCGCGCACCCGTGCGTCCGGCATCACCCGTGTTCGCTTCAACCTGGCCGCGGCGGCAATTTCCGCACTGTTCGCCACCGGTCTGGTCCAGGCCGAGCCGGTGACGCTGAACATCGCCTCGATCAACAACCCCGACATGATCGAATTGCAGAAGCTGGCGCCGCAGTTCGAGAAGGCCAATCCCGACATCAAGCTGCGCTGGGTCACGATGGAAGAGAGCGTGCTGCGCCAGCGCCTGACCACCGATATCGCCACCAACAGCGGCCAGTTCGACCTGATGACCATCGGTGCCTATGAAGCGCCGATCTGGGCCAAGAAGGGCTGGCTGGCGCCGATGAGCGGCCTGCCGGCCGACTACGATGAAGCCGACCTGATCAAGCCGGTGCGCGAAGGCCTGTCGGTCGATGGCAAGCTGTATGCGCTGCCGTTCTACGCCGAAAGCTCGATGACCTACTATCGCAAGGACCTGTTCGAGCAGAAGAAGCTGACCATGCCCGAGCGTCCGACCTGGGACCAGATCGGCAAGCTGGCCGCACAACTGCACGACCCGGCCAAGGGCGTCTATGGCATCTGCCTGCGCGGCCGCGCAGGCTGGGGCGAGAACATGGCCATCATCACCACCATGGCCAATGCCTGGGGTGGCCGCTGGTTCGACGAGCAATGGCAGCCGCAACTGTCCTCGCCGGAGTGGAAGAAGTCGGTCGCCTTCTACGTCGACCTGTTGCGCAAGTACGGTCCGCCGGGCGCCAGCTCCAACGGCTTCAATGAAAACCTGGTGCTGTTCTCCAGCGGCAAGTGCGGCATGTGGGTCGATGCCACGGTCGCCGCCGGCATGCTCTACCACGGCAAGGATTCCAAGGTGTCCGACAAGACCGCCTTCGCACCCGCGCCGGTAGAGGCCACCGACAAGGGTTCGCACTGGTTGTGGATCTGGTCGCTGGCCGTGCCGAAGTCCTCCAAGTCGCAGGAAGCGGCCAAGAAGTTCGCCGCCTGGGCGACCTCCAAGGAATACATCAACCTGGTCGCCAAGGATTCCGGCTGGGCGTTGGTGCCGCCGGGTACCCGCACCTCCACCTATGCTTCGGCCGAATACAAGAAGGTCTCGCCCTTCTCGGACTTCGTGCTGGATGCCATCCAGACCGCGGACGCCAACAAGCCGACCTTGAAGCCAGTGCCTTATACCGGTGTGCAGTTCGCGACCATTCCCGAGTTCCAGTCCATCGGTACCGTGACCGGGCAGGCCATCGCCGGTGCACTGGCTGGCAAGACCAGCTCGGACGCTGCGCTTGATGCCGCCCAGGCACAGGCGGTGCGGATGATGCGCCAGGGTCGTTACATCAAGTAAAGAGCAAGCCCCCGGCAAGCGGGCAGGCAGCACGCCGTCGCCCCTGCCGTGGTTCCTGTCGTTGCGGCGGCATGTCCGGTAAAGCACCGGGACATGCCTGCCGCCTGGTCCTCCCGGCCGTCTCCACCCAGCGTGGATGACGGTCGGACCGAAGCCGAGGCCGTCATGCCCACGATCAACTCCACCCCTGCGTCGCCCGCCACCGGCGCGCCGCCCACGAGCACCATGATGCAGAGTCCATCCAAGTCACTTCCGCGCCCGCGGCAGAAAAGTCCTCCGCGCAAGGAACGCTTCAATCCCATTCGCCTGATGCAGGCCCCGTCGGTGCTGATCCTGCTGGCCTGGATGATCGTGCCGCTGGTGATGACGATCTATTTTTCCGTCAATCGCTATAACCTGATGGCCCCCGACCAGACCGGCTTCGTCGGTCTGGAAAACTACGTCTTCCTGCTGGAGGATCCGGCCTTCTGGCCCTCCATCGGCAATACGGCGCTCCTGATCGGTTCGGTGCTGGCCATCAGCGTCATCGGCGGCACCCTGCTGGCGGTGCTGTTCGACCAGCCTTTCCGTGGACGCGGCATCGCGCGCCTGCTGGTGATCGGCCCCTTCTTCGTCATGCCCACCGTGGCCGCGCTGATCTGGAAGAACATGATCATGCACCCGGTCTACGGCATCCTGGCCTATGTCATGCGGCATCTGGGACTGGAGCCCATCGACTGGCTGGCCGAGTACCCGATGCTGTCGGTCATCATCATCGTGGCCTGGCAGTGGATTCCTTTCGCCTTCCTGATCCTGCTGACCGCGCTGCAGTCGCTGGACAGCGACCAGAAGGAAGCCGCCCAGCTCGATGGTGCCGGTCCGGTGCGCATCTTCTTCTACATCGTGCTGCCGCACCTGAAGCGCGCCATCACGGTGGTGATCATGATCGAGACCATCTTCCTGCTCTCGGTGTTTGCCGAGATCTTCACCACCACGGCAGGCGGTCCCGGTACGGCGACCACCAACCTGACCTTCCTGGTCTATGCCATCGGCCTGCAGCAGTTCGATATCGGCATCGCCTCGGCCGGCGGCATCTTCGCCGTGGTGCTGGCCAATATCGTCTCGTTCTTCCTGGTGCGCATGCTGGCCAGGAACCTCAAGGGAGTCAACGAAAAATGAGCGATCAAAAGAAAAGCCCCCTGTGGGTGGCCGTGCTGGGCTGGACCTGCGCCATCGTGCTGTTCTTCCCCATCTTCTGGGTGGCGGTGACAGCCTTCAAGACCGAGGCCCAGGCCTATACGCCTTCGCTGCTGTTCCTGCCCACGCTGGATACCTTCCGTGAAGTCTTCAGCCGCAGCAACTACCTGGCCTATGTGCAGAACTCGCTGATCGTCTCGCTCGGTTCGACCGTGCTGTCGCTGCTGCTGGCGGTGCCGGCGGCGTACTCGATGGCCTTCTTCCCGACCGGGCGCACCCAGAAGCTGCTGCTGTGGATGCTCTCGACCAAGATGATGCCGGCCGTGGGCGTGCTGATCCCGATCTACCTGCTGGCCAAGAACACCGGCATGCTCGACACGGTCAGCGGCCTGACGATCATCTATACCCTGATCAACCTGCCCATCGCGGTGTGGATGGCCTTCACCTACTTCAATGACGTGCCCAAGGAAATCCTGGAAGCGGCCCGCATCGATGGCGCCAATGCCTGGCAGGAAATGATCTACCTGCTCCTGCCTACCGCCATGCCGGGATTGGCCTCGACAGCCCTGCTGCTGATCATCCTGTCCTGGAACGAGGCCTTCTGGAGCCTCAACCTGACCAGCGTCAACGCGGCGCCGCTGACGGTGTTCATCGCCTCCTATTCCAATCCCGAGGGCTTGTTCTGGGCCAAGCTGTCGGCCGCCTCGCTGCTGGCGATTGCGCCCATCATGGCGCTGGGCTGGCTGGCGCAGAAGCAACTGGTGCGGGGCCTGACCTTCGGAGCGGTCAAGTGATGATGACGCGTCAGGCAGTGACCCATCTCATCTGCGACTGCGACGGCGTGTTGCTGGACAGCGAGAGCATCGCCCTGGGCGTGCTGCATCGCGAACTGCTGCCCCTGCTGCCGGCCTGGCCCGACGCCGACGAAGCGCCCACTCTGCAGGAACAGCGCAGCCAGGTGCTGCACGACGCCATCGCCAACCGGCTGGGCATGTACACCGATGTGCTGCTCTCGGAAGTGGACCTGGAGTTCGAACTGGGTCTGGATGCGGCACAGATGGAGCGCATCCACGCCACCGTGGCGCTGGCCTGCAGCGAACAGGCGCAGCCGGTGCCGGGCATCGTCGAAGCCCTGCAGGCGATCCGGCTGCCGCGCGCCGTGGCCAGCAACAGCGATGCACCGCGCATCGAAGCCGGCCTGAAGCGCTGCGGCCTGTACTCGCAATTTGCCGGCCGTATCTACAGCGGCCACGATGTGGCCCATCCCAAGCCGGCGCCGGATGTGTACCTGGCCGCTGCCGCCGGCTTCGGCGTCGATCCGGCGCGCTGCGTGGCCATCGACGACAGCGTCACCGGCGTGCGCGCCGCCGTGGCGGCCGGCATGCATGTGCTGGGCTTCACCGGCGTGGCGCACGACCGCAAGGCGATGGCACGGCGCCTGCGCGAGGCCGGCGCGCATCAGGTATTCGAGGACATGAAGCAGTTCCCGCAACTGATCTGTGAATTGATCTGGCTGCGCTGAAGCGCGGCCTGCAGATCCGCAGACCCACATACCCACAACAAGAGACCCCGAGGAGAGAGACATGGCAGCAGTGAGCATCAGGAACCTGGCCAAGCGCTATGAAGACAACGAAGTCATGCGCGACATCAACCTGGAAATCGAGGATGGCGAATTCGTCGTCTTCGTCGGCCCTTCCGGCTGTGGCAAGTCGACCTTGCTGCGCATGATTGCGGGGCTGGAAGAGATCAGCGACGGCGACCTCGACATCGGCACCCGCCGCATGAACGATGTGCCGGCCTCCAAGCGCGGGGTGGCGATGGTGTTCCAGTCCTATGCGCTGTATCCGCACATGAGCCTGTACGACAACATGGCCTTCGGCCTGAAGATCGCCGGCAAGTCCAAGGCCGAGATCGATGCCGCCGTGCAGCACGCCGCCAAGATCCTGCACATCGACCACCTGCTGGATCGCAAGCCCCGTGCGCTTTCCGGCGGCCAGCGCCAGCGCGTGGCCATCGGCCGCGCCATCACCCGCCAGCCCAGCGTGTTCCTGTTCGACGAGCCGCTGTCGAACCTGGACGCCGCACTGCGGGTGAAGATGCGCCTGGAGTTTGCCAAGCTGCATGACGACCTCAAGACCACCATGATCTACGTGACCCACGACCAGATCGAGGCCATGACCCTGGCCGACAAGATCGTCGTGCTCTCCGAGGGTCGCATCGAACAGGTCGGCTCACCCCAGCAGTTGTATCACCATCCGGCCAACCGTTTCGTGGCTGGCTTCATCGGTTCGCCCAAGATGAATTTCATCGACGGCACGGTCGCGACCGTCCAGGCCGACGGCGTGCAGGTGCAACTTCCTGCAGGCGGCCTGCAGTGGGCGTCGGTGGATGGTAGCAGCCTGCAGGTCGGGCAGAAGGTCACGCTGGGCGTGCGGCCCGAGCATCTCAATATTGCGCAGGGTCAGGCGGCGCTGCAGGCACGCTGCACGGCGCTGGAACTGTTGGGTGATTTTTCCTACCTCTATGCGGCCTACGAGGGCAGCGACGATGCACTCATCCTGCGCGTGCCGGACAGCCTCGATCCGCCGCACGGCAGCCTGCTCCAGCTGGCGGCCGATCCGGCCCGCTGCCACCTGTTCGGCGCCGACGGCCAGGCCCTGCCGCGTCTGGCTTCCAGTGCGGCCTCGAGCGTGAGCGCCCCGCGCGCCCATTGATCCCTTCGCCTTCTTCACCTCATCGACAAGGACACGGCATGACCCGCACCGCCACCTCCACCGAGCAGGACGCCGCCGACAGCCTGACCTGGCTGCATATCGGCGCCGGCTCCTTCCATCGCGCCCACCAGGCGGTTTACCTGAACGCCCTGCGTGAGAGCGGCGCCGACCGCCGCTGGCAACTGGCGCTGGCCAATATCCGTGCCGACATGGGGCCGCTGCTGGAGGCGCTGGCACGCCAGCAGGGCCAGTACACGCTGGAAACCGTCACGCCCCAGGGCGAGCGCAGCTACCAGCGCATCGCCTCCATCGGCCGCATCCTGCCCTGGGACGACAGGCTCACCCAGCTGATCGCAGCCGGCGCCGAAGAGCGTACCCGCATCATCTCCTTCACCGTCACCGAAGGCGGTTACTACCTGGACCACCAGCACCGGCTCGACACCGCCAATGCCGACCTGGCCGATGACCTGCGTTGCGCCCTCGATGGCAGCGGTACGCCGCGCACCATCTATGGCGCCATTGCTGCCATCCTGCAGGCACGCAGCCAGGCGCATCCGCACGCGGCGCTGACGCTGCTGAACTGCGACAACCTGCGCCACAACGGCGAGCGCTTCCGTGATGGCCTGCGCCAGTTCCTGAACCTGCGTGGCGAGAGCACGCTGGCACAGTGGATGGAGGCACATACCACCAGCCCCAACGCCATGGTCGATCGCATCACGCCGCGCCCCACGCCGGCCGTGGCGCAACGCGTGAGGGAGGTCACCGGCATCGATGACCCGTGCGCGCTGATGGGCGAGTCCTTCATCCAATGGGTGATCGAGGATGATTTCAAGGCCGGTCGTCCACGCCTGGAAGAGGCGGGCGTGGAGATGGTGCGATCGGTGCTGCCCTATGAAGAGGCCAAGATCCGCATCCTCAACGCCAGCCATAGCTGCATTGCCTGGGCCGGCACCCTGGTGGGCCTGCAGTACATCCACGAAGGGACGCTGCGCGACGACATCCGCCAGATGGCCTACGACTACGTGACGCAGGACGTGATCCCCTGTCTCACACCCAGCCCCATCGATCTGGCAGCCTATCGCGATACCACCCTGGCGCGCTTTTCCAACCCGGCCATCCAGGACACCAACCAGCGTGTGGCCGCGGATGGTTATTCCAAGATTCCCGGTTTCATCCGCCCGACCCTGCAGGAGAGCCTGAACGCCGGCCGCGATCCCCAGGCGACCGCCATGTTGCCGGCGCTGTTCCTGGTGTTTCTGCAGCGCTGGAATGCCGGACAGCTGCCCTATGAATACCAGGACGGCATCTTCGATCCGGCTGCGGTGCGCAGCATGCTGGCCGCCGCCGATCCGGTACGGGCCTTCTGCGCCGATGCGGTGCTGTGGGGCGAACTGGCCGGCGATGCAAGGCTGGAGGCGCTGGTGCGCGCGGGTGTGCAGCGCGTGCAGGATTGGCTGGGGCAGGCAAACTAAAAGCAGCCCATCTGGCCCAAGGCGGCATAGAATTGCCGCTCACCGTCTTAGCGATTGCAGCAATCGCAGCCATCGCAGCCATCGTAGCAAGCACACCGCACATTCATAACGATAACGAGGAGCACCATGTATCTTGGGATAGACCTGGGTACGTCGGAGGTCAAGGCAGTGGTCATCGACGACCAGGGCGCCCTGCTGGCGCTGGCCGGCAGTACCCTGAACGTCTCGCGGCCGCATCCGCGCTGGTCGGAGCAGGCGCCGGCCGACTGGTGGCAGGCCACCTGCGATACCGTGGACAAGCTGCGCGCACAACTGGGCGAGCAGAGTTTTGGCCGCATCCGCGCCATCGGCCTGTCAGGGCAGATGCATGGGGCCGTGCTGCTGGATGCAGAAGACCAGGTATTGCGTCCGGCCATCCTGTGGAGCGATTCGCGCAGCGCCCCCGAATGCGCTGAACTCACGCGCCGCGCACCGCGCCTGCACGGCATCGCCGGCAACCTGGCCATGCCCGGCTTCACCGCGCCCAAGCTGTTGTGGGTGGCGCGTCATGAACCGCAACTGTTTGCGCGCATCGCCACCGTGCTGCTGCCCAAGGACTGGCTGCGCCTGAAGATGACCGGAGGCAAAGTCTCCGACCCGTCCGACGCGGCCGGTACGCTGTGGCTGGACGTGGAGGGCCGCAACTGGTCCGATGAACTGCTGGCGGCCTCCGGCATGCGACGCGATCAGATGCCGGCGCTGGTCGATGGCAGCGCGGTCTCCGGCACCTTGCTGCCGGAGGTGGCGCAGCGCTGGGGACTGGCGGTGGACGTGATCGTGGCTGGCGGTGCCGGTGACGGTGCGGCCAGCGCGGTCGGGATCGGCGCGGTCAAGCCGGGCGATGGTTTCCTCTCGCTGGGGACCTCGGGCGTGCTGTTCGTGGTCAACGACCGCTTCCGTCCCAATCCGGGACGTGCCATCCATGCCTTCTGCCATACCCTGCCGCAACGCTGGCACCAGATGAGCGTGATGCTCTCGGCCGCCAGTTGCCTGCGCTGGTTCTGCCGTCTCTGCTCGGTGGACGAGAAGAGCCTGCTGGCCGAGATCGAACAGCTGGACCAGGAAGCGCGTGACAATGCGCCGCTGTTCCTGCCCTATCTGTCCGGCGAGCGCACGCCCCACAACGATCCCTACGCTACCGGTGTCTTCCACGGCCTGACGCCGGAACACCAGCGCGCCGCATTGGGCTACGCGGTGCTGGAAGGGGTGGCCTTCGGCATGGTCGATGGCCTGGATGCGCTGCGTGCCGCCGGCACCGACGTGGCCGAATTGTCGCTGGTAGGGGGCGGCGCACGCAGCCCGTATTGGGCACAGTTGCTGGCCGACGCGCTGGAAGTGCGCATCGTCACCCATGTCGGCAGCGAAGCCGGTGGCGCACTCGGCGCGGCGCGCCTGGCCTGGCTGGCCGATGGCGGCGACGAGGCCGAGGTCTGCCGCAAGCCGGCCCGCCAGGCGCAGTACCAGCCGGACCCGGGCAGGCGTGCCGCCTTGCAGGCGCGCTTGCAGCGTTATCGGGACATCTATGCGCCGTTTGCGCCCTTGCATGGGGACGCAGGCTGAAGAAAATGACCGTTGAAAATCAACAGGCCGTTCTTGCTCACCTGGCAGGAACGGCCTGTTGCTTGATACGGTGATGCAGTGATTCGCTGATTCAGCGACGGTTGAACTTGAACACCGAAATCGCCTGCAACAGCCGCACCGTCTGCTCTTGCAGACTGCCCGCGGCAGCGGCGGCTTCTTCCACCAGCGAGGCGTTCTGCTGGGTGCTGGCGTCCATCTGGGTGATGGCTTCATGCACCTGGTTGATGCCGGCGCTCTGCTGCTGGGTGGCTTCCTTGATTTCCCCCATGATGCCGGAGACGCGCTGCACCGATGCCACGATGTCGCGCATGGTGCTGGTGGCCTGTTCCACCTGACGGTTGCCGACATCGACCTTTTCCACCGAGGCATCGATGAGCTGCTTGATTTCCTTGGCCGCTGCCGCCGAGCGTTGCGCCAGCGAGCGCACTTCGGAGGCCACCACCGCAAAGCCGCGCCCCTGTTCGCCGGCGCGTGCCGCTTCCACTGCAGCGTTGAGCGCCAGGATGTTGGTCTGGAAGGCGATGCTGTCGATCAGACCGATGATGTCCACGATCTTGCTCGAGGACTCGCTGATCTCGTTCATCGTGGTGCCGGTGCTGGCCACGGCATCACCACCGCGCATGGCAATGGAGGACGCGGTCCCGGCCAGGTCGTTGGCCTGCACGGCGTGGTCGGCATTCTGGCGCACGGTGGCGGCCAGCTGATGCATGCTGGAAGCGGTCTCTTCCAGGTTGGAGGCCTGTACTTCGGTGCGGCGTGACAGGTCCATGTTGCCGGTGGCGATCTCGCGCGTGGCCAGGGTGATGGTTTCCACGTTGGAGCGTACGTCGCCGATGATGGCGGTCAGGTTCACGTTCATCTGCCGCAGCGAGGCCAGCAGGCGCCCCAGTTCATCGTGGCGACGGCTTTCGATGCGCACCGACAGGTCGCCGCCGGTGATGGCGTGGGTGATCTCCAGTGCCTGCTGCAGGGGCTTGATGAGGGCGTTGCGCAGGGCGATCCACTGCACGATGGAGATCGCGGCGGAGGCCGCGGCCAGGGCGCTGATCCACCATTGATGCAGGGCCGCCATGCCGGCGATCACCACGGCGATCTGGATGGTCAGCATCAGGCCCATGGACAGGTTCAGACGGGTGTTCAGCTGCATGCGCGCCAGCTTGCCCAGCCAGCCGGCCAGACCGGTGCGCACCACTTCGCCACGGTGCAGGGCGATGCCCTTGGCCTGGCCACGGCGGATGCTGGCATACAGCTTTTCGGCAGCGGCCACGGCATCGCGTTCGGGCTTGGTGCGCACTGACATGTAGCCGATCACCTGGCCGCTCTCGCGGATGGGCGTGACGTTGGCGCGCACCCAGTAGTGGTCGCCGTTCTTGCTGCGGTTCTTGACCAGGCCGGTCCAGGGCAGGCCGCCCTTGATGGTGGCCCACATGTCGGCAAAGGCTTCGGCCGGCATGTCAGGATGGCGGATCAGGTTCTGCGGCGCACCCAGCAATTCCTCTTCCTCGAAACCGCTGATTTCGATGAAGTAAGGATTGACGTAAGTGATGTTGCCCTTGAGATCGGTCTTGGAAACGATTGCCTTGCCGTCGACGAGCGGACGCTCTTCTCCGGTGACCGGCATGTTCATGCGCATCTTTTACCCCCGTGTAAGAAGCCTTGTGTGTGGAAAGTCCGGCTGGCGGGCGCAAGCTGCGCGGCGGGCAGCGTTCGTCTCTCCCTTACGAACGCGTGGAACCGTCTGCGCCAGGCAGCGACAGCCTGGCGCATGTCTTGCCTGATGAGATTCAGGCGGCGGGATTGTCTCCGGGATGCGGGCTGTCGGGCCCTCTGCGGGGCTTTCCGAAGACGCTAGTGTAGGTCGGATAGAAGGAACAGTACATGACTACCGTCAACATTATCGAGATCGGCAACAGGATGAAGAACACCACCGTGAAGCTGCCGCTCACCAGCGCGATGATCATGCTGATCACGGTCGGGACGACGATGGCGATGACGATCCAGGCCAGGCCGTACACCAGGAAGGCGCGACCCGCGCGGCGCACGGCGAAGAAGCTGTAGAACAGTGCCTTGCCGAGCGGCATCTGCTGCCACATGATCAGCGGTGCCGCATACCAGAAGGCCATGGCCGCCGGCACGTACAGCGCAGCCGCGACCAGCATGGCGATGCGCATGCTGCCGGCGGCGCTCTGCAGTTCCTCGGTGGAGAGGCCGCCTCCCATCATGGCCTTCCAGAAGGTGCCGCCGTCGGCCAGCGCCGAGGCCGCGACCACAAGCGTGGCCACCAGCAGGTAGAGCAGGCCGAGCTTGAAGAGCGTGTTGCGGGCCGGGCTGCGGAAAGCGATCAGCAGCAGGTTGGGGTAGACCCGTTCGCCTTTTTCGATCTGCGCACAGGCTTGCATGAACGACATCGAAAACAGCGGGATCAGGATCAGCGGCAGCATCTGACCCAGCACCGGGATGATGCCCAGTGCCAGCATCAGGAACATGTAGGCCAGGAACAGCGTGGAGATCTCGGCCGGCTGCTTGCGGAACAGCGCGAAGCCTTGCTTGACCCAGGACCAGCCGGTATGTGCGGGAATCTTTTCCATAGCTCCAGTGGTTACAGCGCCGGCGGCGTTTCCTTGATGCGCAGACGCAGGATGCGTTCAAAATGGGTGGGGTCATGCGGCGTGAGCATCTCTGCTTCACGCGGCAGGTAGAAGTCATACAGGCGCGAGAGCCAGAAGCGCAGCGCCGCCGCGCGCAGCATCGGTTGCCAGGCCACGCCTTCGGCCGGCGAGAACGGACGCACGGCGCGGTAGGCGGTCAGCATGGCCTCGGCACGGGCCAGGTTCAGCGCACCCGTATCGAGGTCTACGCACCAGTCGTTGACGGTCACGGCCAGGTCGAACAGCCAGGTGTCGCAACCGGCGAAATAGAAATCGAAGATGCCCGACAGGCGCTCACCCACGAACATCGCATTGTTGCGGAACAGGTCGGCATGCACCGGGCCCCGCTGCAGGGCGCGGTAATCGGCGGTGGCGGCGAAGTCCTTCTGGTACTGCACTTCATCGGCCAGCAGGCTGGCCAGCTCAGGCGGCAGGAAAGGCAGCACCGAGGGCGTGGTTTCCAGCCACCATGCCAGGCCGCGCAGGTTGGGCTGGAGGATCTTGAAGTCCTTGCCGGCCAGGTGCATGCGCGCCAGCATGTCGCCCAGCGCGGCGCAGTGCACCGGTTGCGGATCGAGCTGGGACTCGCCTTCCAGTTTGCTGACGATGGCCGCCGGCTTGTCGTTGAGCAGGGTGACGATGGCGCCCTTGTCATTGGCCACCGGCGCCGGCACGGGAATGCCGCGCTGCGCCAGGTGGCGCATCAGTTCCAGGTAGAAGGGCAATTGTTCGATATGCAGCTTTTCGAACAGGGTCAGGACGTATTCGCCGCTGTCGGTGCCGATGAAGAAGTTGCTGTTCTCGATGCCCGAGGAAATGCCCTTGATCGAGCGTGCGCGACCGAGCGGAAATTGTTGGATCCAGTCCGAGAGCTGTTCCAGACTGACCGGTGTAAAGACTGCCATGGCGAAATTGAGAATATGAAGCTTGCTGAAATACCGGGATCCCGAGCTACGCCTGCCGGCACCGCCGGGACTGGCGTGACAGCGGCGGCATAGGGCCGCATCGGCTGTCCCTGGGCCGGTCGCGGCGGGCGACCGGGGTGATGTTGGCCAACCCGGCAGGGTCAGCCGTCCATCGTGGCGAAGCGATTACTTCTTGGTGGTGCTGTCGGTATCGCCTTCCTGCGGCTTCTTGACGCCCCAGTCGAACTCGCCGACCTTCCATTGTGCCGAGCTCGGCGGCGGGCTCTGGGCATCGCCCGGGGTGGAGCCGCCCAGTTGCGGGTTGGGGCGCACGTAATAGGTGCTGGGGCCGGACTTGACTTCGATTTCCTTGGTCTGGCCGTGGTCGCGGCGTTCCTTGATGCTGTTGCCCTGGGTGCGGCTGTCTTCACCGGGCTTGCGGATGGTGACCGCGGGCGGTTCGCCTTCTTCCAGCTTTTCCAGTTCGGGTGGCGGCGGCGCCGGCTGGGCGGCCAGGCCGGCAGGGGCCGGTTGGGCGAAAGCCAGCGGAGCAGCCAGGCTGGCCGATGCGCACAGCAGGGCGGCGGCCAGGGACTGTTGGAACCAGACGTTGGATGGTTTCATGATATCGACAGGAAAAATGCAGGAAAAAGATGGTGTTGTTTTCTTCATTGTAGCAAACCATCGTGGTGCGGCCCCTGCGTTTCTTCACGGGAATGATCGGGAAGACAACATCCGGCCGCCTTTCTGCCATCTGGCGGCGACTTGCGGGCGACCTAGGCCTAGTCCAGCAATGGCAACCTGCTATGGATCCAGTCGCCCAGGGTGGGCGGCATGGCGACCAGCCGGGTGAAATCGTCTTCGTCGCTGGCATCGAAGTAGCTGAGGTGGTCGGAGGAATATTCCAGCAGGGTCGGGAAGTCACGCCCCCATTGCACGGTGAAGTGCCGCAGCGCCCGCAGTTCGCCCCGTTCCCCATAGATACGCAGCCGGATGCGGTCCTGTCGGGTCTGCTCGGCCGGCCCGGCGCCACACAGTTCGACCCGCAGCTGCTGGCCGCGATACTGACGCCAGCCACCGTTGAGCTTCTGGCTGTAGATGCCGCAGTCGCGATAGTGCGGCGTGAACGCGGTGGTCACCGTGGCTGCCAGCCCGTAGGCCATGGCCAGCAGATAGAGCAGGGTCACGGCGTGATAGCCGGGTTTGAGCGCGGGCTTGGCCGGAGCGACCACGCGCATCAGCGCGCGATAGAACAGACCCAGCGCACAGACCAGCACCACGCCCAGGGTCCAGTAGAGTGGCGTGGTGTCGGAGGGCGCATTTTGGTCCCACGGCAGCACGCCCAGCTGCTGGCCCATCGCCGGTGAAATGATCACCGGCATGCTGACCAGCGCGGCGATCAGCATGCCTGCCAGCGCCAGCGTGTAGAGCGTCCCGATGAAGAGTTGGATAACGTAGGCTTTGGTGACCGGCATGATGACGATGGCGTGCAATCAGTTCATTTGCGTGCCGTGCATCATGAAGTTGTCGACTTGTTTTTCAAATCGTACGAAGGTGATGGAAAGTGAACGTTTCTACACTTATCGGTGTAAAGATGGCGGGCGGAGGGGGAGAAATGAAGAGGCCGGGCGGCATTGCTGCGGCCCGGCCCGGGTAGGGCGGATGAGGGTGGCAAGCGCCACCGGTGCTGCAATCGGTCAGAGATACATCCCGCTCTGCCGCTCCGCCTCCTGCTGCGTTTCGGCCGGCTTGGATTTCTCTGCGTGGAATTTCTGGATTGCCGCCAGGACCTCGGCCGGTTCGTCGATCACCTGCAGCAGGTTGACGTCCTTGGGCGAGATCATGCCGTCGTCCACCAGGCGGGTCTTGATCCAGTCCACCAGCCCGGCCCAGAACTCGCTGCCCACCAGGATCACCGGCATCATGCGCGACTTGCCGGTCTGCATCAGGGTCAGTGCTTCGGTGAGTTCGTCGAGCGTGCCGAAGCCGCCCGGCAGGACCACGTAGGCGTCGGCATATTTGACGAAGGCGACCTTGCGCGCGAAGAAATGACGGAAGGACAGCGAAATGTCCTGCCAGGCATTGCCGTGCTGTTCGTGCGGCAGTTCGATGTTCAGGCCCACCGAGGGCGAGGCGCCTTCGTAGGCACCCTTGTTGGCGGCCTCCATGATGCCGGGACCGCCGCCGGAAATGACGGCATAGCCGGCATCCGAGATCAGGCGGGCGATCTCCACACACAGTTGATAATGGGGATTGTCGGGGCGGATACGGGCAGAACCGAAGATGGAAACGGCAGGACGCAGCTCGGAGAGACGTTCGGTCGATTCAATGAATTCTGCCATAATCGTGAGTACATGCCACGACTCGCGCGCCTTCTTGGCCGTCGCGCGTTCGATGTCTCCCACTTCCCGCAGGCGCGGGACATTCTTTCCTCTCTGTTCCATATGCAAAAAACCTTGTTGTTAGTTGATGGTTCCAGTTACCTCTATCGCGCATTCCATGCACTGCCCGATATGCGTAACGCGGAAGGCGCGCCCACCGGTGCGCTGTACGGCATCATCAATATGCTGCGCCGACTGCGCAACGATTATCCCGCAAGTTACGTTGCCTGTGTGTTCGATGCCAAGGGCAAGACCTTCCGTGATGATCTGTATCCCGACTACAAGGCCACCCGCAAGTCGATGCCGGAAGACCTGGCATTGCAGATCGAACCCATCCACGCCGCGGTGCGCGCGCTGGGCTGGCCCATCCTGATGGTCGAGGGCATCGAGGCCGATGACGTCATCGGTACGCTGTCGGTGCAGGCCACCGCCGCCGGGCTGGATACGATCATCTCCACCGGTGACAAGGACATGGCCCAGCTGGTCGATGAACACGTTACCTTGGTCAACACGATGAGCAATGAAGTTCTCGACATTGCCGGCGTGACTGCAAAATTCGGTGTGCCGCCCAACCGTATCGTCGATTACCTCAGCCTCATCGGCGATACCGTGGACAACGTTCCCGGGGTGGAAAAGTGCGGTCCCAAGACCGCCGTGAAATGGCTGACCGCCTACGATTCGCTGGATGGCGTGATGGCCAATGCCGACAAGATCAGCGGCGTGGTCGGCGAGAACCTGCGCCGTGCGCTGGACTGGCTGCCGCAGGGTCGCGTGCTGGTGACGGTCAAGACCGATTGCGACCTGTCGGCGCACATGAAGTCCATCCTCGAATCGCTGACCATGCAGCCGCAGGACAAGGAAGTCCTGAAGGACCTCTTCACCCGCTACAACTTCCGCACCTGGTTGCGCGAACTGGCCGATGGCGGCGATGCCGCCGTGGACAAGTCGCCGGTGGTGGGCGCCGTGGCTGCGGCCGCGCTGGAAGTGCCGGCCCAGGGCGGCTTGTTCGCACCCGCCACGCCGGTGGAGTACGAGACCGTGCTCACCGATGCGCAGCTGGACCAATGGATCGCCGCCATCAATGCGGCCGAACTGACCGCCGTCGATACCGAAACCACCTCGCTGGAAGCGATGCAGGCCGAGCTGGTCGGCATCTCGCTGTGCTGGGAGCCGGGCCGCGCCGCCTATATCCCGGTGGGCCACAATTACCAGGATGCGCCGCCGCAATTGTCGCGCGAGCACGTGCTGGAAAAACTCAAGCCCTGGCTGCAAGACGCCAGCAAGCCCAAGCTGGGCCAGCACCTGAAATATGACAGCCACATCTTCGCCAACTATGGCATTCGCCTGGCAGGGGTGAAGCACGACACGCTGCTGGAATCCTATGTCTTCGAGTCGCATCGCCCGCACGACATGGACAGCCTGGCGGCGCGTCACCTGGAGCGCAAGACCATCACCTACGCCGAGGTGTGCGGCAAGGGCGCGTCCCAGATCGGCTTCAACGAAGTGGCCATCGAACGCGCCACCGAATACGCGGCAGAGGATGCCGAGGTCACGCTGGCCTTGCACCGCGCCATGTGGCCGCAGATCGAGCACGACGACAAGCTGCGCTTCATCTACGAAAAGATCGAGGTTCCGACTTCGGTGGTGCTGCAGAAGATCGAGCGTAACGGTGTGCTCATCGACAGTGAACGCCTGGGCCAGCAGTCGCATGACCTCGGGCGCCGCATGCTGGAGATCGAGCAGCAGGCCTATGACTTGGCCGGCCAGCCCTTCAACCTGAATTCACCCAAGCAACTGGGCGAGATCCTGTTCGGCAAGCTGGAGTTGCCGGTGGTGAAGAAGACCGCTTCCGGCGCGCCCTCCACCGACGAAGAAGTGCTGCAGAAGCTGGCCGAGGACTATCCGCTGCCCAAGGTGTTGCTGGACTATCGCGGCCTGTCCAAGCTCAAGTCCACCTACACCGACAAGCTTCCCAAGATGATCAATCCGGTTACCGGGCGCGTGCATACCAACTATGCGCAAGCCGTGGCGGTCACCGGTCGCCTGGCCTCCAACGAGCCCAACCTGCAGAACATCCCGATCCGCACTGCCGAAGGTCGTCGCATCCGCGAAGCCTTCGTCGCGCCCGAAGGCAGCGTGATCGTATCGGCCGACTATTCGCAGATCGAGTTGCGCATCATGGCGCACATCTCGGAAGACGAAAACATGCTGAAGGCCTTCGCCAACAACGAAGACATCCACAAGGCGACCGCCGCCGAAATCTTCGGCATCGCGCCCGAGCAGGTCGAGTCGGAGCAGCGCCGTTATGCCAAGGTGATCAACTTCGGCCTGATCTACGGCATGAGCGCCTTTGGTCTGGCCGGTAACCTGGGCATCGAACGTTCGGCGGCGCAGATGTACATCGACAAGTACTTCATGCGTTTTTCCGGCGTGAAGCGCTACATGGACGAAACCCGACTGCAGGCCAAGGCGCGCGGCTATGTGGAAACCGTGTTCGGCCGTCGCCTGTGGCTGCCCGAGATCAATTCGCCCAACGGTCCGCGTCGCCAGGGAGCGGAACGGGCGGCGATCAACGCGCCCATGCAGGGCACTGCCGCCGACCTCATCAAGCTGGCCATGATCGCGGTGCAGGACTGGCTGGAAAAGACTGGCATGCAGACCCGCATGATCATGCAGGTGCACGATGAACTGGTGTTGGAAGTTCCACAACAGGAATTGGCAATGGTGCGTGAAAAGCTGCCCGAATTGATGAAAAATGTTGCGGAGCTGAAAGTTCCCTTGCTTGCCGAGGTAGGAATCGGTAAGAATTGGGACGAAGCACATTAATTCACATTAATTCCGGTTTCTGGCAAACATCGTTCCCGGTTCGTGACCAGGTTCGCATGATTGCCGGTCGTGTGAAACCGGCGCCCGCCCCGCCAGGGAAAGCGGATCGGGCGCGGATGCCGGAGATGCAAATTGGCAATGCAACAAGCTGACGAACTGACAAGTCGGCGCAATCAGAACTGAAAAAAATAGAAGACTGGCGTCGCAACCGCAGGCATTCGAAGACGGGACGACGCACTGGGTGAAGCCGGACCAAGGTCCGGTGCAGCAGAGGCTGGGCAGGAAAGGGCAGGGGACACGCACCAGGTTTTTCGACACGCACCGCGCATGCGGGCTGCGCCATTGGCGCAGGTCTTGCCATCCCCCAACGCTTCCGTCCGGCCTCCGATGAACACATTGGAGGAGACGTCATGAAGTCAGCAATGAAAGTGGGCACGCGCCTAGGACTCGGGTTTGCGTGGGTGGTACTGTTGCTGGTGCTGGTGACCGGTTTCGGCATCTTCAACATGCACCAGGTGCAGGGGCGCTTCACCCACGTGGTGGAGGTGAAGAACCCCGAGAGCACGCTGGTCAAGGACATGCTGGAGACCGTGGGGGAGCGTTCCATCTCGCTGCGCAATCTGATGCTGCCGGCCGCTCCCGAGGATGTGGACATCGAGGCGCAGTACATCGAGGCGCAGACGCTGAAGTACAAGATGGCCGCGCAGAAGCTGCAGCAGCTCTTTACTGATTCGGCCGACACCACCGAGGAAGAAAAGGCCGCCCTGCCCAAGATCGCCGCCCAGGCCGCCAATGCCGAAAAGCTCATCAGCGAAGCGGTGGAGTTCGGCAAGCGTCGTGAAGCCTACGAGCTGGCGCAATTCCTGAAGGAACAATACCTGCCGGTGCAGAAGTCCTGGCAGGTCGAACTGAAGGCGCTGGCCGCGCTGGAAGACCGGCTCAACAAGGAAGCCGCCGAGGCCAGCGCCACTGCCTATGCACGTGCGCGCCTGCTGATGCTGGTCATCAGCGCCATCGGCGTGGTCACCGCCATCCTGGCGGCACTCTGGCTGACCCGCCAGATCCTGCGCAAGCTGGGCGGTGAGCCGGACTACGCGGTGCAGATCGCTGGCCAGATTGCCGAAGGCGACCTGGCCGTGGTCATCGATACCCGTCCCGGCGACAACGACAGCCTGCTGGCCGCCATGCGTATCATGCGCGACAAGCTGGCCGCCATCGTCACCGAAGTACGCCGGGGTTCGGAAACCATCACCACCGCCTCCACCGAAATCGCCCGCGGCAACCTCGACCTGTCGGGTCGTACCGAGCAACAGGCCGGCGCCCTCGAAGAAACCGCTTCCTCGATGGAACAGCTCAATTCCACCGTCAAGCAGAATGCCGAGAATGCCCACCAGGCCAACGACCTGGCGCTGGCTGCCTCCGACGTCGCGGTGCAGGGTGGCAGCATCGTCTCGCAGGTGGTGGAGACGATGCAGTCCATCAATGCCTCTTCGCAGAAGGTGGCCGATATCGTCAGCGTGATCGATGGCATCGCCTTCCAGACCAACATCCTGGCCCTGAATGCAGCGGTCGAAGCGGCCCGCGCCGGCGAGCAGGGGCGCGGTTTTGCGGTGGTGGCTTCCGAGGTGCGCTCGCTGGCCCAGCGCTCGGCCTCGGCGGCCAAGGAAATCAAGGTGCTCATCGGCGACTCCGTGGGCAAGGTCGAGAACGGCAGCAAGCTGGTGGAGCAGGCCGGCAGCACCATGACCGACATCGTCACCAGCATCCGCCGCGTGACCGACGTGATGACCGAGATCACCCACGCCAACCGCGAACAGAGCAGCGGCATCGAACAGGTCAACGAGGCGATCATCCAGATCGACGACATGACGCAGCAGAATGCCGCGCTGGTCGAGCAGGCGGCTGCGGCGGCCCGTTCGCTGCAGGAACAGGCGGCCGGCCTGCAACAGCTGGTCAGCGTGTTCCGTGTCGATGCTGCCCAGGCGAGGGTGGCGTCATCCTATGCGGCGCCGAGTGCCGAGCGTGTCATCGATGTCACGCCGGGCGCGCCGGAATTGCCGGCCGGTGGCCAGGTGCTGGCGGTGCAGGGCTGAGGACGGCCCATAGGACGGGAACAACGTCTGCGCCGGTTTGCGGTTAGACTCCGGCTTGGGTGAAGTCGGAGTGCATCCGCGAGGATGCCGGCAAGCGGCCTGCAAGGGCCGCTTTTTTCTGGATCTGGATATTCCGGATGAGGCCAGGAAATCCGCGATCCTTCCCCGCATCACGTCCACCACAACGAGGCCACGTGCCACCAAGATGGAGAACCCGATGAACGACCTTCGCAATGACTTCGACAGCCTGCTGGGACAGAGCACCCTGTCCGGCAGCGCCGACCGCCGCACCTTCCTGAAGACTGCCCTGGGCACCGGCTTTGCCGCCGCCGTGCTGCCGGTCTGCGCGCAGACCATGATCAAGACCGACACCAGCGGCCTGACCGCCGGCGAGGTCGCCATCGACGTCAACGGCCAGCGCGTGCCGGCCTATCGCGCCCAGCCCGAGGGCAAGACCGGGCTGCCGGTCATCATCGTGGTGTCGGAAATCTTCGGGGTGCACGAGCACATCGCCGATATCGCCCGCCGCTTCGCCAAGCTGGGCTATCTGGCCATCGCACCGGACTTCTTCGTGCGCCAGGGCAATCCCATGGCCTATACCTCCATTGCCGAGCTGCAGAAGGAAATCATTTCCAAGGTGCCGGATGCCCAGGTGATGGGCGACATCGATGCCTACGTGAAGTGGGCCGGCGAAAATGGCGGTGATACCAGCCGCCTGGGCATCAACGGCTTCTGCTGGGGTGGCCGCATCGTCTGGCTCTACAGCGCCCACAATCCCAAGGTCAAGGCCGGTGCCGCCTGGTATGGCCGCCTGGTGGGTGACAAGACCGCGCTGTTCCCGCAGCAGCCGATCGATATCGCAGCTACGCTGAAGACGCCGGTCATTGGCCTCTATGGCGGCAAGGATCAGGGCATCCCGGTCTCTACCGTGGAACAGATGAAGGAAGCCCTGCAGAAGGCCGGCAACAAGTCGGAATTCCATGTCTATGCCAATTCCGGCCACGCCTTCAATGCCGATTACCGCCCCAGCTATGTCGAGGCTGATGCCAAGGACGCCTGGGCCAAGGTGGTAGCTTTCTTCAAGAGTCACGGCGTGGCGTGACGCGCTGAAGGTCTGGCCTCTTATTGGTGCGCGTCTGATGCAGATCAAGGCATGGCGCACCAAGATGTGCAGGACGTTTGCGGCAAGGGACGGGGTTTTCCGTCCCTTTTTCATTGGTATGCGACAAAACACATGGGTATACCGCGCCGATCCCGGCCTTGCGCCATTGGCACGCGGTTTGCTATGACAAGGATTGAGTAGAAGCGGCTAGCGGTCGGTAGAACGGACACTTACCTTCCTGCGGGGCATTGCTCGTGATGCCATCGGAACCCCGATGGTCCCCATCTTTTGATAGGACACGAGACCATGCACGATGCCCGCGCGCTTTTCTCTTTCTCATTTTCTCTACGCTCTTCCCGGCCATGCTCAGGATCGCCCGCCTCTCTGCGAGGTGCGCGATGAATGCCGTCGCTGAACGCTTCAACCGCGTTGCCCCTGCCGATCCCGCCACCGTGCTGCACCTGCGGGTGAGGGCCATACGCCCGGTGGCTGCCGATATCCGCCTGTTCGAACTGAGCTCCGCAGATGGCGCCCCATTGCCGCCATGGAGCGCGGGCGCACACCTGCGCCTGCAACTGCGGGAGGGGCTGGAGCGCTGCTATTCGCTGTGCAATACGCCGCAACAGCGCGACTGTTATGTGATCGCCGTCAAGAAGGAAGCCGCCTCACGCGGCGGCTCGGCCTTCTTGCACCATCAGGTGGAAGAGGGCGACCTGCTCACTGCATCGGCACCCGTCAATGCCTTTCCTCTGGTGGTTGATGAACGTCCTCCGCTGCTCTTGGCCGCCGGTATCGGTATCACACCGCTCCATGCGATGGTCGCCGACATGGCCGCGCGCGGTGTACGCCATCGTCTGCATTATTTTGCACGCGGCCTGGCGCACGCGGCCTTCTTCCATGAGCTGGCGGCCTGCTCGCAGGGCATGTCCCTGCATCTGGGCCTGGATGGCGCCGAGACCGGACGCGCCATTGCCGCTGCGCTGGCCGGCGTGCCGTGCTCTTCCCCGCTTTATGTATGCGGTCCCGCGCCCTTCATCGAGGCGGCGCGTGACCATGCGCGCCAGGCCGGCTGGCGCGAGGACGATATCCATTTCGAATGGTTCGCCGCGCCCACCGGCGCAAGCCATGCCGTCATCCATGCCTCTGACCAGGACCACCATGTCTTCGAACTGGTCTTGCAGCGCTCGGGCGTGAGCTGCGCGGTGTCGCCCGGCCAGAGCATCGTGGCCGCCGCCGCCGGAGCTGGCGTGGTGATCGGCACCTCCTGCGGCGAGGGATTCTGCGGCAGTTGCGAAAGCACCGTGCTGGAAGGCCTGCCCCTGCATCGCGACAGCGTGCTCTCGGCCGCCGAGCGCGCCAGTGGTCGCACGCTGATGCCCTGCGTCTCGCGCTGTGCAGGAACGCGATTGGTACTGGATCTGTGATGTTCCGATTTGTCTGTGCAAGTTCAACCCACCTGGAGAGGAAGGCTATGAAGAAGCAAGCGATGCAGAAGCGGACTTTCATGCGGCGTGTGGCCGCACTATGGCTGGGCGCGGCAGCCCTGCAGATGGCCGGCCTGGCCCATGCCGAGGACAAGGTCACCCTGCTGTCGAACTGGTATGCGCAGGCCGAGCATGGCGGCTTCTACCAGGCCGTGGCCAAGGGCATCTACAAGAAGTACGGCATGGATGTCACCATCAAGATGGGTGGCCCGCAGGTCAACAACATGCAGATCCTGGTGGCGGGGCAGGCCGACTTCAGCATGGGGTATGACTTCACGGTGCTCAAGGGCATAGAGCAGGGCTTGCCGCTGGTGACCGTGGGCACGTCCTTCCAGTCCGACCTGCAGGGCATGATGACGCATGATGATGTCACCAGCCTGGCCGGGCTGAAGAACAAGACCATCCTGGTGGCGGGCTCCGGCCAGTCGAGCTGGTGGCCGTGGCTCAAGTCCAAGTATGGCTATACCGATGCGCAGTCCAAGGCCTACACCTTCAACCTGCAGCCTTTCTTCGCCGATCCCAACATCGCGCAGCAGGCCTATCCTTCCTCCGAACTGTTCCAGGCCGACAAGGCCGGCGTGAAGAGCAAGTTCTTCCTCTTTGCCAGCGAGGGCTATCCGCCGTATGGCACCACCATCGTGACGCTGCAAAAGACCGTGGCCAGCAAGCCCGACCTGGTGCAGCGCTTCGTCAAGGCGACCGCTGAAGGCTGGAAGAGCTACCTGGAAGACCCGGCTCCGGCCAATGCCCTCATCAAGGCCGACAACAAGAACATGGGCGACGAGCAACTGGCCTATGCCCTGGGCAAGCTCAAGGAGCTCAAGGTGGTCACGGGTGGCGATGCGGCACGGTTGGGCATCGGCGTGATGACCGATGAACGCTGGAAGCAGACCTATGACGTCATGGTCGCTACCGGCCTGCTCAAGGCGGGTACGGATTATCACAAGGCCTACACCACCCAGTTCGTCAAGGACATGAAGGTCATGCCCTGATCCCGTTGGGCGCCGCTGCGTGAGTGCGGCGGCGCGGTCCACCTTGCGCGTGAGGACGCCATGATTCCCTACACAGCACCGATGACAGCACGCCGCATCCCGGTGATCGATTTTGCCGATGCGTTTTCCCCCGAGCGAAGCCGGCGTGAAGCGCTGGCCTGGGAAATCCACAAGATTTCGCGTGACGTGGGTTTCTTCTACATCGTCAACCACGGTGTCCCGCAGTCACTGGTGGAAGGCCAGTTCGACTGGGCGCGCCGATTCTTTGCGTTGCCGGCGGCCAGCAAGGCGGCCATCGACATGCGCGGTTCGCCGTCCGGCTACGGCTATGAACGCATGGGGGCGCAGGCCCTTGATGAGGGTTCGCCGGCGGACCTGAAGGAGGGCTTCCAGTTCGGCTTCGACATTGCCCATGATCATGCCTACGTGCAGCGTGGCCTGCTGCGCTATGGTCATCACCGGTGGCCGCAGGACCTGCCCGGATTCGAAGCCCATTCGCGGCGCTATTACGAGGCCGTGCGCGCGCTCTCGCATCGTCTGCTCAGCGTGATCGCGCTGTCGCTGGAGATGCCGGAGGATTTCTTCGAGCCCGTGCTGGAAACGCCCATCGCCACCCAACGGATGCTGCACTACCCGCCACAACCGGACGGTGCGCGCAACAACCAGATCGGCGCCGGTGCACATACCGACTGGGGCCTGGTCACCATCCTCGCGCAGGATGCCATCGGTGGACTGGAGGTCTGCAACGCAGAGGGTCAGTGGGTGAGCGCACCGCCCATCAAGGACAGTTTCGTGGTCAACATCGGTGATCTGCTGCAGCGCTGGAGCAATGACCTCTATCACAGCAATCCACATCGCGTGCTCAATGCCGGCCCGGTACCGCGTTATTCGCTGCCCTTTTTCCAGGATGGCGACCAGGCGGCCGTGGTGACCTGCCTGCCGACCTGCTGCAGCGCCGAGCGCCCACCGCGTTATGCGCCTTGCACCATTGGCGAGTACCTGGACATGAAGGTGAGGCAGACCTTCGGGGCGGTGGCGGTGGACTGAGTCACCGCAGCCAGCAAGTCCGAATTTTCGAATGTCAGATTTTCCGGCGAAGGCGACCGTGTTGGCACGCCGGCCGGACCACTGCGGATCCCCAGGTCCGCAGTCCAAGCAGAAGGAGCAGCATCATGCTGGTAACTCAACAAAAAGTCTTGCGCAGGTTCTGGTACGCGCTCATGCCCATCTCGCAGCTCAAGGACGGCCCGCAGCCCTTTATGCTGCTGGGCGAGAAGCTGGTGGTATGGCTCAGGGAAGATGGTACGCCGGCCGCCTTGCAGGACCGCTGCTGCCATCGCACGGCGCGGCTGTCCAAGGGCTTCGTGGAAAACGGCAATATCGTCTGCGGCTACCATGGGTGGACCTTCAACGGCGAGGGCGCCTGCGTGCGCGTGCCGCAGAGCGTGGACGGCAGCGTGCCGTCGGGTGCCTGCGTGAAGTCCTATCACTGCAAGGAGCGCTACGGTTATGTCTGGGTGGCGCTGGAAGATCCGCTGCGTGACATCCCCGATTTTCCCGAGGATGGTGCGCCGGGATACCGCCGCATCTTCCAGTTCTACGAACGCTGGGATACCAGCGCGCTGCGCATGATGGAAAACTCCTTCGACAATTCCCATTTCAGCTACGTGCATCGGGCTACCTTCGGCCTGTACGATCAGCCCAAGCCGGAGAAGTACGAGATCGAGGAAACCGACTACGGCTTCGAGGCCGAGACACGGGTGCCGATCAAGAACGTGCCGGCCAGCCACCGCGTCACCGGCAGCACGGCTGATACTACCGTGCGCCACATGTTCAACCGCTGGTACCTGCCTTTCGTGCGTCGTTTCGGTTGTACCTATCCGGAGAGCGGCCGGCATCACATCATCTACAACTGCGCCACGCCCATCGACGATGGCAGCATCATGCTGGCGCAGTGGCTGTACCGCAACGATACCGAGGAGGATTGCTCCGAGGCCGAGCTGATTGCCTGGGACGCCCCCATCCTGGTGGAAGACCGCGACATCCTGGAAGCCACCGACCCGGATGCCTGCATCGACGTGCGGCGCCGCCAGGAATTCCACATGGCATCGGACCGTCCGGGTCTGATCATGCGCCGCATGCTGCTCCAGTTGTTGGAAGAGCATGGCGAATCCGAAGTCTTCCGCATCCATCCCGCTGCATGAACCCGCCAGGAGATTCCATGGACAGAGATGATCACGCCATGTCGCAGGCCGCGGCATGGGAGCAGGGCGAGGCATCGGGCGAGGCTCCGGTGCTGTCGGCGCAACGGGTGGAGAAGACCTACCGCAACGGCACACGCGCCCTGGACGAAGTGCGGCTCGATATCGGGCGCGGGGAGTTCGTCTCTTTGCTGGGCCCGTCGGGCTGCGGCAAGAGCACCCTGCTGAAGATGTTCGCCGGGCTGGAGGAGCCGTCGCATGGGCATCTGCGTTGGTGGGGCGGTAACCTGGCCACGGTCGGGACGCCGGAGCGCACGCTGGCCATGGTGTTCCAGGAAGCCACGCTCATGCCCTGGGCCACGGTGGAACAGAATGCACGGTTGCCGCTGGACCTGCGCCACGTGCCACGTGCGCAGGCCGATGCACGGGTGGCGGCCGCCCTGAAGCTGGTGGGCCTGGACAAGTTCCACAAGGTGCTGCCGCGCGAATTGTCCGGCGGCATGCAGATGCGTGCCTCGATTGCGCGGGCGCTGGCGACCTCGCCCAATCTGCTGCTGATGGATGAGCCGTTCGGTGCCCTGGATGAATTCACCCGCAACAAGCTCGATGCCGACCTGCGCGATATCTGGAGCCAGCAGGACCTGACGGTGGTCTTCGTGACCCACAGCATCTACGAGGCGGTGTTCCTGTCTTCGCGGGTGATCGTGATGGCGGCGCGGCCCGGGCGGGTGATCGCCGATGTGGCCATCGATGCGCCAGGGCTGCGTGACGAGGCCTTCCGCATTTCGGCACCCTTCATGCAGTATTGCAAGACGCTATCTGATTACTTGACGCTGGCCAACCAGCAGGGAGGCGGTCATGAAGCCCAACACTGAGCCGCTGGTCAACCGTCCCGGTTTCTGGCGGGTGGCCGCACCGCTGGCGATCGGTATTACCTTGCTCCTGATGTGGCAGGTGGTCTGCACGCTGCTGGAGGTGCCGCCCTATCTGATACCGACGCCTTCCTTGATCGCCAAGACCCTGGTGGCCGACTGGGGCATGCTGCTTGATTCATTGCTGGTGACGCTGAAGATCACCTTCCTGGCTTTTGTGCTGGCGGTGATCCTGGGCGTGGCGATCGCCTTCGTCTTCGTGCAGAGCCGCTTCATCGAGGTCAGCCTGTTTCCCTATGCGATCATCCTGCAGGTCACGCCCATCGTGGCGATTGCGCCGTTGATCATCATCTGGGTCAAGGACACCACGGCTGCGCTGACGGTCTGCGCCACCATCATGGCGCTGTTCCCGATCATCTCCAACACCACGCTGGGGCTGCGCAGCGTCAATCCGGGCTTGCTCAACCTGTTCCGGCTGAACAAGGCGACCCGCTGGCAGACGCTCAGGCGCTTGCGCATTCCGAGTGCCTTGCCTTATTTTTTCGGCGGCTTGCGCATTTCCAGCGGACTGGCGCTGATCGGCGCGGTGGTGGCGGAGTTCGTGGCCGGCACCGGCGGTACCGGCTCGGGACTGGCCTATCAGATCCTGCAGGCCGGCTTCCAGCTCAACATCCCGCGGCTGTTTGCGGCCTTGCTGCTGATCACACTGACCGGCATCCTGCTGTTCTGGCTGATGAGCGCACTGTCGCGCGCGGCGCTGGCCGGCTGGCATGAAAGCGAAATGGGATGAACCTGCGACAACAAGGAGACGATTGCGCATGAATACCTTCCTGATCAGGAACCTGCAAGCCATCATGACCGGCTTGCCCGGCGCTGCGGCGCGCCACGTCGGCCCCGACATCCGGGTGCAGGACGGCGTGATCGCCGCCATCGGCCGGCTTTCGGCACAGGCCGGCGAAGACGTGATCGATGCCAGCGATTGCGTGGCCTATCCGGCCTGGGTCAATACCCATCATCACCTGTTCCAGTCCCTGTTGAAGGGCGACCCGCTGGGCATCAACGCCACGCTGACCCCTTGGCTGGCGGCCACACCCTATCGCTATCGGGCCAGATTCGATGCCGAGCTGTTCCGGCTGGCGGCGCGCATCGGCATGGTGGAACTGCTGCGTTCGGGTTGCGGCACGATTGCCGACCACAACTACCTGTACTACCCGGGCATGCCCTTCGATACCTCCGAGATCCTGTTCGAGGAGGCCGAGCGACTGGGCCTGCGCTTCGTGCTGTGTCGCGGTACCGCGATGCGAACCCGCCAGCTGGAGGCCGAATTGCCGAGTGCCTTGCGGCCCGAGACGCTGGAGGGCTTCCTGGCGGACATGGCGCGCTTGCGCAAGCGCTTCCATGATCCGGCACCGGCATCCATGCGCAGGGTGGTGATGGCGCCGACCACGCCACTCTATTCGGCGGCACCCGAAGAACTGCGCGAGATGGCCGTGGCAGCGCGCGAGATGGGCTTGCGGCTGCACAGTCATCTCTCCGAGACCGTGGGCTACCAGGACAGCGCGCATGCCATGCATGGCTGCAGCCCGGTACAGTTCTGCGAGCGCATCGGCTGGCTGGGGCCGGATGTGTGGTTTGCGCATCTGGTCAAACTCGATGCCGAGGAAATTGCCCTGCTGGGCGCCACCGGCACCGGGATTGCCCATTGTCCGCAGAGCAATGGGCGCCTGGGGAGCGGGATTGCGCCGATACGTGCATTGGAGGCAGCCGGCGTTCCGGTGTCAATCGGCGTGGATGGCGCGGCCTCTAACGAGGCGGCTGACATGATTTCCGAAACCCATGCCGCCTGGCTGATGCAACGCGCCCGGCGCGGCCAGGAAGCGACGCCGGTATTCCGGGGCGGCAGCTTCGAGGGAGGCGCGGCCGAGGCCACGGTGGAGGATGTGGTGCGCTGGGGCACGACCGGTGGCGCCCGGGTGCTGGGGCTGGAGGCGCTGGACGGCCTGCAGGTGGGGCAGCAGGCCGATATTGCGCTGTACCGCCTGGATGACCCGCGCTACTTCGGCCTGCATGATTCGGCCATCGGGCCGGTGGCCTCGGGTGGGCGGCCTTTCCTGAAGGCAATGTGGGTCGGCGGCAAGGCCGTGGTGCGGGACGATGTCATTCCCGGGCTGGATCTGGCTGAACTGGGAGCGCAAGCGCGTCAGGCGGTGCAGAAGATGCTTGCAGGCAATTAGGGCAGGGCGAAGTCGCTTGCTTGTGCCGCCTTGGTCCCCGCTTTCCCCATGAGCCGCATGGGGAGGTGGCCAAAACTGCTAAAATGGCGGGATGATCAAGCGACGTAATTCTCCCTTCAGTTTCTCAGCCGAGGATTTCGATGAATCCATGGATTCCTTTGGCGCTTTCGATCCTTTCCGTCCTGACTCACCTCGCCGCGAGGCGGCTTCGGCCCAAGCCGGGTCTTCCGGCTCTTCCGCACCGTCCGGAGCATCCGCCGCGGGCGAAGACAGCGCCGAAGAGGAAACCCGGCCCCCGCTGGAACTGGACCTGACCAATCACTTCCTGATCGCCATGCCGTCCATGCTGGACCCGGTCTTCGGCGGCACGGTGGTCTATCTGTGCGAACACAACCATAACGGCGCGCTGGGCGTAGTCATCAACAAGCCCACCGACATGACGATGGACGTGCTGTTCGACCGCATCAACCTCAAGCTGGAAATCCGCCCTGATACTCCTGACGCCATGCCGGAGCTGTATCGCCGGCCGGTCATGTTCGGTGGCCCGGTCCAGGTGGAGCGCGGCTTCGTGCTGCATTCGACCTCGGAAAAATACTCCTCCACCCTGCAGGTGACCGATGATGTCGCGCTGACCACCTCCAAGGATGTGCTGGAAGCCGTGGCGTATGGCAACGGCCCTGAGCGGGTGCTGGTGACGCTGGGTTGCTCGGGCTGGAGCCCGGGTCAGCTGGAAGGGGAGATCGGACGCAATGGCTGGCTGACGGTGAAGGCCGATCCGGCCATCATCTTCGAACTGCCCGTGGAAGAACGCTTCACGGCAGCCCTGGCCTTGCTGGGCATCGATCCGGTGATGCTCTCCGGCGACGCCGGGCGAGCCTGAGGACGATAGGGAAAACGCTTGGAAACCATCCTGGCCTTCGACTTCGGCTTGAAACGCATCGGCGTGGCAGTGGGCAATACCGGTCTGAAGCAGGCCCAGCCGCTGGCGGTGATCGGCGAGCCCACCAATGACGGCAAGTTCGCCGCCATCGCGCGCCTGATCGCAGAGTGGCAGCCGGCGCGCTGCGTGGTCGGCCTGCCCTTGCACCCGGACGGCGCGGAGCACGAGATGAGCGTGCGCTGCCGGCGCTTCGCCAACCAGCTGCACGGTCGCTACGGGGTCGAGGTCACGCTGGTGGATGAACGCTACAGTTCGGCGGTGATCCAGCACCAGCGCGGCGAGCAGATCGACGACCAGGCCGCCGCCATCATTTTGCAGCAATACTTTGACGACGCACATTCATGAGCACAACATCTTCCCAGCTTGATGCAGAAGCGCTGTACCAGACCCTGGTGCAGCAGATTAGGACCGGCCTGCAGGGCGCGACCGACGTGGCGCTGGTGGGCATCCATTCCGGTGGCGCCTGGCTGGCCGAGCGGCTGGCAGCCGAACTGGGCCTGACCGAACGCCTCGGCTTTGTCGACGTGTCCTTCTATCGCGACGACTTTTCCGAGAAGGGCCTGCGCGCCGACGTCAAGCCGAGCCAGATTCCCTTCGATGTCGAAGGCGCCACCATCCTGCTGGTGGACGACGTGCTCTACACCGGGCGCACCACGCGCGCGGCCATCAACGAACTGTTCGACTACGGCCGCCCGGCGCGCGTGCTGCTGGCCGCGCTGGCCGATCGCGGCGGGCGTGAGCTGCCGGTGGCTGCCGATTTCGTGGCGACCTCGGTTGAACTGAGCAAACAAGAAAACCTGCAATTGCAACGCGCCGACGACGGCCGCTTCTCACTCACGGTGGTCCATGCTTAATCCACAACTCAATAAAAACGGCGAACTGCAGCACCTGCTGACCATCGAGGGCCTGCCGCGCTCGATTCTCACGCACATCCTCGACACCGCCTCTTCGTTCGTCAGCATCGGCGACCGCGAAGTCAAGAAGGTGCCGCTCATGCGTGGCAAGAGCGTGTTCAATCTCTTCTTCGAGAACTCCACGCGTACCCGCACCACCTTCGAGATCGCCTCCAAGCGCCTGTCGGCGGACGTGATCAACCTCAACATCCAGGCCTCCAGCACCAGCAAGGGCGAGTCGCTGCTGGACACCATCGACAACCTGGCGGCCATGCATGCCGACATGTTCGTGGTGCGCCACGCCCAATCGGGCGCGCCCTTCCTGATCGCCAAGCACCTGATCGACACCAGGCAGTCGCATGTACACGTGGTCAACGCCGGCGACGGCCGTCATGCGCACCCGACCCAGGGGCTGCTGGACATGTACACGATCCGCCACTACAAGAAGGATTTCACCAACCTGCGCGTGGCCATCGTGGGCGACATCCTGCACAGCCGCGTGGCGCGTTCCGACATCCACGCGCTGACCACCCTGGGCGTGCCTGAAGTGCGGGCCATCGGCCCACGTACGCTCTTGCCCAGTGGCCTGGAGCAGATGGGCGTGCGCGTCTTCCACAACATGGAAGAGGGCTTGAAGGACGTCGACGTGATCATCATGCTGCGGTTGCAGAACGAGCGCATGAGCGGTGCGCTGCTGCCCTCGGCGCAGGAGTTCTTCAAGAGCTACGGCCTGACCCCGGAACGCCTGGCCCTGGCCAAGCCGGACGCCATCGTGATGCACCCCGGTCCGATGAACCGCGGCGTGGAAATCGACTCGGCCGTGGCTGACGGCGCCCAGGCAGTGATCCTGCCGCAGGTGACCTTCGGCATCGCGGTGCGCATGGCGGTCATGAGCATCGTGGCTGGCAATTGAATTGAGCGGTAACGACGACTATCACAGCGACGTTTTGAACGATCCGTTAAGAAGACAAGAACTGATGAAACTGCATATCAAGAACGGCCGTCTGATCGACCCGGCCAACGGCATCGATGCCCAGCAGGATGTGTACGTAGCCGCCGGCAAGATCGTCGGTGTCGGCCAGGCTCCGGCCGACTTTGTGGCCAACAAGACCATCGACGCCACCGGACTGGTGGTGACCCCCGGCCTGGTGGACCTGTCGGCGCGCCTGCGCGAGCCTGGCTATGAATACAAGGCCACGCTCGAATCCGAGATGCAGGCCGCCATCCAGGGCGGTGTGACCAGCCTGATCTGCCCACCGGATACCGATCCCGTGCTGGACGAGCCGGGTCTTGTGGAAATGCTGAAGCACCGCGCCCGTTCGCTGAACCAGGCGCACGTCTATCCGCTGGGTGCGCTGACCGCCGGCCTGAAGGGCAAGGCCCTGACAGAAATGGCCGAGCTGACCGAGGCGGGTTGCATCGGCTTTTCGCAGGCCGAGGAACCGATCACCGATACCACCGTGTTGCTGTCGGCGCTGCAATATGCCAAGACCTTCAACTACACCGTCTGGCTGCGCCCGCAGGACCCACACCTGGGCCGCTCGGGCATTGCCCACAGCGGGCCGGCGGCGTCGCGCCTGGGCCTGTCGGGCGTGCCTGTGATGTCCGAGACCATCGCCCTGTACACGCTGTTCGAACTCATGCGCGCGACGGGCGCGCGGGTTCACCTGTGTCGCATGTCCTCGGCCGCCGGTCTTGAACTGGTGCGCCAGGCCAAGAGCGAAGGCCTGCCGGTGACCTGCGACGTGGGCGTGCACCACATCCATCTGTGTGACCTGGATATCGGCTTCTTCGATTCCAATGCTCGCATGACCCCGCCGCTGCGCTCGCAACGCGACCGCGAAGCGATCCGCACCGCACTGCTCGATGGCACCATCGACGCCGTCTGCTCCGACCATACCCCGGTGGATGACGACGAGAAGCTGCTGCCCTTCGGCGAAGCCTCGCCGGGCGCAACCGGTCTGGAACTGTTGCTGTCGCTGTCCCTGAAGTGGGCGCTGGAGACCGAAGGCGAGGGCAAGGAAGTGCTGTCCAAGGCGATCTCCAAGGTGACCCATCGTGCCGCCAAGGTGGCGGGCCTGAAGGCGGGCAACCTGGCCGTTGGCAACGTGGCCGACCTCTGCCTGTTCGATCCCAACACCATGTGGAAGGTACACGGCAGCGCGCTGGCCAGCCAGGGCAAGCACACGCCTTTCCTGGGCTATGAGCTGCCTGGCGTGGTCAAGGCCACCATCGTCTCGGGGCATATTGCCTTCGAGCGCTGATCCGACCTGCATCGTTTCTACAGCCGACCAAGAGCCGACCGAGCCATGTTCGTTTTCCGTTTGCTGCGCCTGATCGCGCATCTGTTCAAGGGCATGGCGGTGTGCGCCTTTCTGTTCCCGTTGACCGGCAAGAAGGGCCAGGAGGCGCATATCCGGCGCTGGTCGCGCAAGCTGCTGCGCATCTGCGGCATCAGCGTCGAAATCGACAGCCCCTTGCCGCTGCAGCGTTCGCTGCTGGTGTCCAACCACGTGAGCTGGCTGGATATCTTCGTGGTCAATTCGCTGCAGCCCTGCCGCTTCGTGGCCAAGTCCGAGATCCGTGGCTGGCCGCTGATCGGCTGGTTGTGTGCCAAGACGGGCACCATCTTCATTTCGCGTGGCAAGGCCAGCGATGTGCGTCGCATTTTCAAGGGACTGGTGGAAAGCATCGAGAAGGATGAGCACGTGGCCTTCTTCCCGGAAGGCACCACGGCGGCCCAGGGTACGTTGCTACCCTTCCACGCCAACCTGTTCGAAGCCGCCATCGATGCCCGGGCGCCGGTGCAGCCGTATGCGCTGCGCTACGTGGATGCGGCCGGCAATTTGCATGGGGCGGCCGATTTCATTGGCGACATGTCCATTGCCGAGAGTATCCTGACCATCCTCAAGGCCCGGGGCATGCGTGCGCAGTTGAAGCAATTGCCCATCATCAACACTGAAGGCGCCCACCGGCGCGACCTGGCGCGTAGCGCGCGCGAGGTGATCGCGACCGGCCTGGGGTATTCGCTGGAATCGCTCAGCCCGGCTGGCGCGCCTGCGGACACTGCACCTGGAACAGCGCCCGATCCTCAAGTCGCACCGCACTGAGCTTGCCACCCCAGACGCAGCCGGTATCGAGCGCAATCAGATTGGGGCGCATCACCAGTCCTAGTGTCGACCAGTGGCCGAAGACCACGCTTACCTCTTCGGTACGACGGCCCGGCACCTCGAACCAGGGCATCAGCCCTTCCGGTGCGGCGGCCGCACCTTCCTTCACCGCAAAATCCATCGTCCCGTCCGCCTGGCAGAAGCGTAGCCGGGTGAAGGCGTTGATGATGCAGCGCAGCCGGTCGTAGCCGGCCAGGTCGTCGCTCCAGCGCGCAGGCTGGTTACCGTACATGTGGCGCAGGAAGTCGATCCATTGCTCGCTTTGCAGCATGGCCTCGACTTCGGCGGCCAGCGACAGCGCCTGTTCCAGGTTCCATTGCGGCAGTACACCGGCGTGTACGATCAGGTGACCCTGCTCGTGGATGGCCAGCGGACGATGGCGCAGCCAGTCGATCAGTTCGTCGCGGTCAGGCGCTGCCAGGATCTCGTCCAAGGTGTCATCCCGGTGGGCCGGACGGATGCCGCAAGCCACCGCCAGCAGGTGCAGGTCGTGGTTGCCCAGGACAGCCCTGGCGCGGTTGCCCATTTGCATCACGGTGCGCAGGGTTTGAAGGGATTGGGGGCCGCGATTGATCAGGTCGCCGGCGAAGATGACCTGTCCCGCGGGATCATCGATCTCTTTGAATAATGCCGAAAGCATTGAATTACAGCCTTGAAGGTCGCCGATAACGTAGTAGCGGTACAAGCTTGATGATTCATCGTTTATTTGCATTTAAGAAACTTTCTTGGATTCCGACCGGGAGTGTCGGCGTATCAAGGTAGAGCGATTGGCATTTGGACGATGCATAGGGGGTCATATGCCGAGATTTTTTGTTGCATTAACGGGAATTTATCTCTGTTTTTTCTGGCCGCTGGAGAGGATTTTCCATGTCGATGACATTCGAGATTTAAGCTCATTTTAGCTTTCTGTGTTGCCTTTTCAGGCAAATGTGCGGCCATATGAAACGATTGAACAGTTATTCTCTCCAAGGTAAAATCCCGCCTTTACTTTTGGCACTCGCAACTGGGCACCATGCTGATTCCTGTAATTCTTTCCGGAGGTGCTGGTAGCCGTCTTTGGCCAATCTCCCGCGAGGGGCACCCCAAGCCCTTTATGAAGCTGGCAGACGGCGAAAGCCTGTTGCTGAAGACCTATCGTCGCGCCGCCGCAGTGGCTGGTTCCGCTGGTGAGATCCTCACCGTGACCAATCGCGACTACTATTTCATGAGCAAGGATGAGCTGGCGCTGGCCAAGCTGCCGCAGCGTGGTAGCTTCCTGCTCGAGCCGATGGGACGCAATACTGCTCCCGCGGTCCTGCTGGCTGCACATCATGTGGCCACCCGTTTCGGGCGTGACGCCCTGATGCTGGTCCTGCCGGCCGACCATCTGATCGATCAGCAAGCTCGCTTTGCCGAGGCAGTGACAGCCGCCTCGGCGCTGGCACGAACCGGCAAACTGGTGACCTTTGGAATCGTCCCCAGCGCCCCGGAGACCGGTTTTGGATACATCGAATCCGGAGCCGAGCTCGTCGGTGGCAGGCAGGTCCGACGCTTCGTCGAGAAGCCTGACCTGGATACGGCACGAGGCTACCTGGACGCCGGTAATTTCTACTGGAACTCGGGCATGTTCTGCTTCTCCGCAGGCAGCATTCTCGACGAAATGGCCAAGCACGCGCCCGATGTGGCAGCCGCCGCTGAGGTTTGCTGGAAGAGCATTGGCGCTCCCGATGGTTCGATGCTGGAGATCGCCGCCGAGTCTTTTGCCGCGGTGCCGGATATCTCCATCGACTATGCCGTGATGGAACGTTCCAGCGAAGTGGCCGTTGTGCCAGCCGACATGGGGTGGAGCGACATCGGCTCCTGGGCCGCCATGCGTGAATTGACCCGGCCTGACGACAGCGACAACCGTGCATTGTCGGGCGATGCCATTTTCGTGGACAGCAGCAATGTCTATGTTCATGGCGATGGTCGCGTAGTGGCCGCGGTTGGCGTCCAGAATTTGATGATCGTGGATAGTCCAGATGCCCTGCTCGTGGTTCACCCCGACAAGGCGCAAGACGTAAAGAAGGTGGTCGCCCAGCTCAAGAAGACCGATCATGATGCCTACAAGCTGCATCGTACCGTTACTCGTCCCTGGGGAACCTACACCGTGCTCGAAGAGGGACCGCAGTTCAAGATCAAGCGCATCGAGGTCAAGCCCGGCGCGAGCCTGAGTCTGCAGATGCACCATCACCGTAGCGAACACTGGATCGTGGTCAGCGGGATGGCCAAGGTCGTGAATGGTGATCGGGAGATTTTCGTCAGCACCAACGAATCCACCTACATCCCTGCGGGCCACAAGCATCGCCTCGAAAATCCCGGGGTGCTGGATCTGGTACTGATCGAGGTTCAAAGCGGCGCATATCTGGGAGAGGACGATATTGTCCGCTTTCAGGACATCTATGGGCGCGCGTGATGCAGGGCGTGCTGCGAGGTCTGTGGGGCTACCGGGGGTTCATCCTTGGCAGCGTAAAACGCGAGTTCCAGTCCAAGTACCGTAACTCCCTGCTGGGTGCGGCGTGGACCGTGCTCAATCCGCTCTCCATGATCGTCGTCTATACGGTGATCTTTGCCCAGGTCATGCACATGCGCCTGCCCGGGGTGAGCAACAGTTTTGCCTACAGCATCCATCTTTGTGCTGGCGTGCTGACCTGGAATCTCTTTGCGGAGATCACCAGCAGGGCGCAAAACACGTTCATCGAAAACGCCAACCTGCTCAAGAAGCTGAGTTTTCCCCGCCTGTGCCTGCCAGTGATCGTGGTAGCCAATGCGTTGGTGAATTTTGTCATCGTCTTCGGGCTTTTCACGATTTTCCTGCTCATCACCGGCAACTTCCCCGGCTTGCCCTATCTGGCAGTCATTCCCGTGCTCGTTCTCCTTGTGCTGTTTGCCATTGGCCTGGGGATCACGCTGGGGGTGCTCAATGTATTCTTCCGTGACGTCGGTCAGTTTTTCAATATCGCCTTGAGCTTCTGGTTCTGGCTGACGCCGATTGTCTATTCCATCGGCATCCTGCCGCCGCGGGTCCAGACGCTGATCCGCTTCAATCCGATGACTTTGGTGATCGAGGCTTTTCAGGTGATCCTGGTGCAAAAACTCTGGCCGAACTGGTTCAGCCTGTGGCCTGTGGTGGTACTGGCCATCTTGCTGTGCCTAGTGGGATTCAACCTGTTCCGCAAGCATTCCGGCGAAATGATGGATGAACTCTGATGGGCACAATCACCGTTACCAATCTCGGCAAGGCCTACAAGCAATATCCCTCGCGCTGGTCGCGCTTGCTGGAATGGATGGATCCGCGCGGCAAGGCGCATCACCAGCAGCACTGGGTGCTGCAGGATCTGAATTTCAGCGTCAAGGCCGGTGAGGCGCTGGGCATCATCGGTATCAACGGGGCAGGCAAGAGCACCCTGCTGAAGATGGTGGTGGGAACGCTTCAGCCGACCACGGGCAAAGTGGAAATGCAAGGCCGCGTAGCGGCATTGCTTGAGCTGGGAATGGGTTTCCATCCTGATTTCACTGGCCGGCAGAACGTCTTCATGGCAGCCCAGTTGCTGGGCATGAGCGCCGAGGAAGTATCCGGACTGATGCCCGGGATCGAGGCCTTTGCCGAAATCGGCGAATATATCGACCACCCGGTACGGGTGTATTCCAGCGGCATGCAGGTGCGTCTGGCATTTGCCGTGGCAACGGCGCGCCGGCCGGATATCCTGATCGTGGATGAAGCCCTGTCGGTCGGTGACACCTATTTCCAGCACAAGAGCTTCGATCGCATTCGCGAGTTTCGCAAGCAGGGTACGACCTTGCTGATCGTCTCGCATGACAAGGCCTCCATCCAGTCCATCTGTGACCGTGCAATTCTGCTCAACGCCGGAAAACTTGTGATGGAGGGGCAGCCCGAAGCAGTGATGGATTACTACAATGCCCTGCTTGCCGAGCATCAGGGACAGTCGATCCGTCAGGAAGTTTTGCCCAATGGCAAATTGCAGACAATATCCGGTACCGGTGAAGCGGAGATAGCGCATATCGCTTTCTTCAACCAGGACGGACAGGCCATCGAAATCCTCAACGTGGGCGAATCGGTGACCCTGCGAGTGGATGTCAAGGTGAACGCGCCGATTGATCAGCTGGTGCTGGGATACGGCATCCGCGATCGTCTCGGTCAGACCGTCTACGGTACCAATACTGCCTTGCAGGGCGCTTCCCTGAAGGACGTCCCGGCTGGCAGCAATATCCGGTTCGAAATGCAGTTCCCTGCCAACATCGGCGCGGGTAGCTATTCCATCCAGACGGCATTGACCAGTTCCGAAACCCATCTCAAGAACAATTTCGAATGGCGCGAACTGGCACTCATCTTTGAAGTGATCAATGCGGACAAGCCGCACTTTTCAGGAGTGGCCTGGCTCAACCCTGATATTTCGATCAACCACCTGGCATGAGCCTTATCGTTAGAACGCAAGCCGCAGAGGTGATTCGATGAACTTAATCGCGCGTGCCATCAATTACGTGTTGTCCACCATCGATCTGGCCGTGGTCCGTCGCAGTACCCTGGATAACCTGGCCGCTCGCGCAGGCGCGTCCGTCGGTTCGGCGGAATTGCAGCGGCAGGTCATCGATGCAGGTGTGCAGGAGTGTGTGCGCCTGGTGTCGGAAAGGCTGGATTCCAGGCAGGCCGAGCTTTCCGAATGGCATCGCGAGCAGATTCGCTGCCAGATCGCGCAGAAATGGAGCGTGCTGGACGGCCTGCGTCGCCGCACCGGCGAGTTTGCGGCGCAGATGTCCTGCCCGTTGTGCGGTCACGAAGCTGCATCATCGAGCTTCGCGCAACTGCGTTCGCACTGCATCTTCGGCGGCGGTGACCTGGTACGCCGCCAATGCCCGGCGTGCGATGTTGTCTTTGGCCCCGACAAGATGCTGGAACTGACCGAGGCTGAACTGTCCCAGGATTACGAATGGCACTATCGCGTCTTTTCCGAAGGTGATTCGACCGACCAGGAATTGCGCGCCTTCCATCTGCTCAATCCATCCAAGGACGGGGTCTATCTCAATTACGGCGCCGGCGGATGGTCGCGCAGCGTGCAACAGCTGCGCGCGGAAGGCTGGAATGTACTGGCCTTCGAGCCGCACAGTTCCGCGGCTGCGCCAGTGGATTACCTGATTCGCAGTCACGCCGATCTCCAGTCCATGCGCTTCGACGGCATTTTTTCGAACAACGTCCTGGAACATCTGCGTCATCCGGTCCGCGAAATGGCACAGATGACCGCCCTGCTCAAGGAGGGTGGTCGTATGGCGCACGCCACGCCGTGTTTCGATTACCGCTACGAGTTCACCAGGTTCCATCTGTTTTTCTATCAGGGCAGATCGCAGCAGATTCTGGCCGACAAGGCTGGCTTGAAGATCGATGATTTCATCGTGGACGGGGAATTCATGTGCTGCGTCACCTCCCGTGGCGATGCGCCGGAATCGTCCGGAAAAGCTAACAGGCAAACAACATGAATTTCATTTCCTACGCGCAGAACTTCGAAGACGTCATTCTCAGGCGGGTACTCAATGATGTCGAGCAGGGTTTCTACATCGATGTCGGCGCCGCATGGCCGGACGAGGATTCGGTAACCAAGGCCTTCTACGATGCGGGCTGGTCCGGGATCAACATCGAGCCCAATCCGGTGTTCCACGCCATGCTTGAGCAGCAGCGCTCCCGCGACACCAATCTGCGCATCGCCATAGGTGACCATGCCGACAAGATCGACATGTACTTTATCGCGGGTACGGGCCTGTCATCCGGTGATGCATCTGTGGTCGAGATGCATGCCCAATCCGGTTACCAATCGGAGAAGCAGGTGGTGGAGATGGATACCTTGGCATCGGTATGGGCCAAGCATGTCCCACCCGGCCAGGAAGTGCATTTCCTGAAGGTGGACGTGGAAGGCCTGGAGCTTCAGGTCCTGCGCGGCCACGACTGGAAAAACCGGCGACCCTGGATCGTGCTGGTCGAGGCCACCTTGCCGATGAGTCGTGTCGAGGCGCACGAGGGGTGGGAGCCAGTGCTGTTGGAGGCGGGCTACCAGTTCGCCTATGCCGATGGCTTGAACCGTTTCTACGTCGCTTCGGAAAGAGGCTCACTGCGAGAGGGGTTCAAATATCCCCCCAACGTGTTTGACCGCTTCACCCGCATCTCCGAGAAGGCTGCGGTTGATGAAGTGCGTGCCCTGAAGGCGCAAATCGAGCGCCTGGATGCGAAGAATCAGAAGTCCGCCGCGAGAATCCAGCGTCTGGAGGTCAGGACGCAACAGGCAGAAGCTGACGTAAGCAGGCTTTCGTACGAGCTGCATGTCATCTACGGCAGTTCATCCTGGAAGATCACCCGCCCGTTCCGCTGGACCCTCGCACTGCTGCGCCGGATCGCGGCGCGCCTGCGCGGTCGGGCTGCACTGCAGATCATCGACAAGTCGGCCTCCGCTGACCTTGCTGCCGATGAGAATGCGCTGTCGCCTCGCGCCAAGCAGATTTACACCACCATGCACATCGCCGCTGACTCTAACAAGGAAAAAGACAATGCGTATCGTCGTTGATATGCAAGGGGCGCAAAGCCCGGGTTCACGCAATCGCGGCATTGGGCGCTATTCGATGGCGATTGCCAAATCGATCGTCCGCAACCGCGCCGAACACGAGATATTGCTTGTGCTCAATGGCCGCTATGCCGACACCATCGAGCCTATTCGCGAGGCATTCAAGGATTTGTTGCCGGCCGAGAATATTCGGGTCTGGCATTCCATTGAAGCTGTTGCGCATGGTGATCAGGGAAGTGTTCAACGACGTCATGGCGCCGAGCTGGTGTTCGAGGCTTTTCTCGAGACATTGCAACCGGACTTCGTCTATATCACCAGTCTCTTCGAGGGGCAGGACAGCGATACCGTGACAAGTATCGGCCAACTGGGCGATCGTTTCCCGGTAGCCGTAACCTTGTATGACCTGATTCCCTATATCTATCCCTCGATCTATCTCCAGCATCCGAACGCGGAAGCCTGGTATCAGGACAAGGTCGAGCATCTCAAGCGTGCAGCGGTCTGCCTGAGCATCTCGGAATCATCGCGGCAGGAAGGCTTGCAACACCTGTCGCTGCGCCCGGATGGCGTGGTCAATATTTCTACGGATGCCGACGAATGGTTCCATCCGGTGGAGGTGTCGGCATCGCGCAGGCAGGCGCTGGCGCAAGAGTATGGTCTGGATCGTCCTTTCGTCCTTTACACCGGTGGGATTGACCATCGCAAGAACGTCGAGGGTCTGATTCGGGCTTATGCGAAGTTGCCTCCACAATTGCGCCAGCAATACCAGTTGGCGATTGTCTGTTCGATCCAGCCGGCCGCTCGCAAAATGCTTGAGGCATTGATGCACGAGCACGGACTCGAGCAAAAGGATGTAGTGCTCACGGGCTTCGTGTCTGATGAGGATCTGCGCGACTTCTATAACCTGTGCAGCCTGTTCGTCTTCCCTTCCTGGCACGAGGGCTTCGGCCTGCCAGCGCTGGAAGCGATGCGTTGCGGCGCGCCCGTCATCGCGGCCAACACCTCCAGCCTGCCGGAAGTGATCGGATGGGATGATGCCCTGTTCAATCCACGGGACGACGGGGAAATTGCGGCATTGATGCGCAAGAGCCTGGAAGATGAGGCGTTCCGAGATGCATTGAAGCAGCACGGCAAGCAGCAGGCCGGCAAATTTTCCTGGGATGAGAGCGGTCTTCGCGCCATTCGCGCGATGGAGACAGCGCGCTTGCAGCGCGTTGCCCTGCAGCGGCCTGCAGAGGCCTCCATTCACCGCCGAAAGCTGGCATATGTGTCACCGCTGGCACCGCAACGCTCCGGTATCTCGGATTACAGCGGTGAGCTGCTGCCGTCACTGTCGAAGTTCTATGACATCGACGTCGTCGTGGCCCAGGCGGAGGTCACCGACCCATGGGTTGTTGCCAACTGCAAGATCAGAAGCCCCGAATGGCTGGTGAACAACGCCGAGGACTACGAACGGGTCATCTATCATTTTGGGAATTCCGAGTTCCACCAACACATGTTCGATCTATTGAAGGTCGTTCCTGGTGTCGTGGTGCTGCATGATTTCTTCCTCTCTGGAATCATGGCGCACATGGACCTCAATGGCAGTGTTCCAGGAGCCTTTTCGAGGGCTCTCTATGCGTCCCATGGATACGCCGCTCTTCACCATCGTCATCGTGCACGCGATATCTCCGAGGTTATCTGGGAATATCCCTGCAGCCGTGATGTCGCGCAGGACGCCCTGGGTATGATCGTTCATTCCGCCAGCTCGGTGCGACTTGCCAGGCAATGGTATTCGGATGACCAGTCCGGCTGGACCGTGGTCCCACAGATGCGGGATGCTCAGCAGAAGTGGAGTCGCGAGGACGCGCGCAAGGCGTTGGGCTTCAGCGATGATGATTTCCTGGTCTGCTCCTTCGGCATGCTCGGCCCGACCCGGCTGAATCGTCGTCTACTGGATGCCTGGCTTGAATCGGCCCTGGTCAACGACAAGAAATGTCATCTGGTGTTCGTGGGCGAAAATCATGGTGGTGATTATGGTCACGCCCTGACCACGCTTATCTCCGAACGAGCCGTCGGCAGCAACGTCCGGATCACCGGATGGGCTGACACGGCTACCTTCAATCAATACCTGGCTGCCGCTGATGTCGGTGCCCAGTTACGTACGCTGTCCCGCGGCGAGAGCTCGCGCACAGTGCTCGATTGCATGGCCTATGGCAAGCCGGTCATCGTCAACGCCAACGGCAGCATGGCTGACCTCAACCCGGACGCGGTCTGGATGATGCCCGATCAGTTCGAAGATCAGGATTTGGTGGATGCTCTGGAAGCTTTGCGTGGTGACGAGGTTCGCCGCGCGCGGATGGGAACCTTGGCGCGCGACGTGATTCTGACGCAGCATGATCCGTCAAGCTGCGCCATGCAATACCGCGATGCCATTGAAAGTTTCTACGAGATTGCCCTCCGCCATCCCGCTTTCCTGGCGCGGACGATCGTGAGCCAGATGGGGATCACAGCTCCCGACGCCCAGATCAAGTCGGCCGTTGCAATTGCCCGCAATTTCGCGCCCGCCAACCGGCGCAGGCAACTGTTGGTCGATGTCAGCACCCTGCGTGGGAATGTCGATGCACAAGCGTCGGCTGCGGCCTGCACCATCCTCAAGTCCTGGCTGGAGCAGGCGCCGGCGGGTTATCGTGTAGAACCAATCTACCTGAATGACGAGGGCCAGTACCGGTACGCTCGCGATTTCGTGGCCCAATTGCTGGGCTATTCCGACGCTGCCTTGCGGGACGAACCGATCGATTACTGGCGCGGTGACGTGCTCCTGCAACCCGGTCTTGCCAGCGACAGCGGCGAGGCCGATGAGGATATTGCTGCCAGCGGAGTGGCTATACATGCGTTCAGCAGTTGGGAACGTGCCTTGTCTGATGCGCGCATCACGAAGGAATAGGCATGTTCTACCGGTTGATGGGGATGAAGCGACTGATCAGGGCGGGCTTGCGCCGTGCCGGACGGTGCATGAAGCAGTCTCCCGCGCTGATGAATCTGGTGAAGCCCGACCAGGTGCCGCGCAACGATTTTCTGCGCAAGCTCAAGTGGGTCATGTTCGATCCGGCAGCCGATCTTTTTGCCGACAGCAGTTTCTCGCGGATACGTTTCCAGGATTTCGATCTCCTGTTTGCAAATGGCCCGCTGGCCGATCCGCGCGGCATTGGAAGGGTTTGTCGCGAGCAGTTGAGGGCACTCACCAAGTTGTCCGGGCTCCCGGTGGAAACCGTCCAGCAGGCCGAAGCGGGGACAGGGACACGGCGCAGTGTACATTTCTATACATCGATCCACTGGTGCCCCGATGTGCTGCCGAGCAACACCGTGGTCATGATCCACGACGTGATTCCCCTGATGTTCCCCAAGCAGTTCGGAGATGTTATTGCCGAATGGAAAAACCGTTTCAAGGCTATTGCTGCGCAGGCTGGACATATCGTTACCATCAGCGAGTCCAGTGCCCAGGAGATCAGCCGTTTCCTCGAAGTCCCGCGTGAGAAAATCACCGCTATCTACAACGGAGTGACCCAGCTGCCTGCCGGGGACCCGGCAGAAGCCGCCGTGACCTTGCCTGCGCATCCGTACGTGGTCTTCTTTGGGGCCTATGGCCCGCACAAGAACATGGATATCGTCTTGCAGGCTCTGGCCCGTGACGAGATATCCGGCGTCGATCTTGTGGCTATCGGTGATAATAAAAACCGAACGGTACTCCGGAAGGTCGAAGCTCTCGGACTTGCGTCGCGGGTCCACTTCATGGGCAAGTTGAATGATGCTCAGGCGGGTCATGTGTTGACCTGCAGCAAGGGCCTGGTTTTCCCGAGCCTCTACGAAGGTTTCGGGTTGCCTCCCATGGAAGCGGCCTTGCTGGGTGTACCGAGTATCTGCAGCAATAGACCGGCCATGAATGAAACCATGGCAGATGTGGCGCTGTTCGTAGAACCAGACGATGTGCAGGGATGGAGCAATGCCATTCATCGTTTGGTCAGCGAGGCAGGCCTGGGCAGTGAATTGGGACAGGCGGCACGGTCGCGGGTCTTGTCCTTTACGTGGGATGCTGCTGCCCGCAAGCTCCTGGATGTGCTTACTCGTTCGGCAAAATAAATAACCTGATCATTTATAAGGCAAATCATGAAAACAGCCATTATTACTGGGATTTCCGGCCAAGACGGAGCCTATCTTGCTCAACTCTTGCTTGAAAAGGGTTATACGGTCTACGGCACCTACCGTCGCACCAGCTCGGTCAATTTCTGGCGTATTGCAGAGCTGGGTATCGAATCCCATCCCAATCTGCATCTGGTCGAGTTCGACCTGACCGATTTGTCCGGCAGCATCCGTCTCTTGCAGACCAGCGGAGCCACCGAAGTCTACAACCTGGCTGCGCAGAGTTTCGTGGGTGTTTCGTTCGATCAGCCCATCACCACCGCCGAAATCACCGGCCTGGGCGCAACGCACCTGCTCGAAGCAATCCGCATCGTCAACCCGAAGATCCGCTTCTATCAGGCCAGCACTTCCGAAATGTTCGGCAAGGTGCAGGCGATCCCACAAGTGGAAAGCACGCCTTTCTACCCGCGCAGCCCCTATGGCGTGGCCAAGCTGTATGCGCACTGGATGACCATCAACTATCGCGAAAGCTACGACATCTTCGGTTGCAGCGGCATCCTGTTCAATCACGAATCCCCGCTGCGCGGTCGTGAGTTCGTCACCCGCAAGATCACCGACTCGGTCGCCAAGATCAAGCTGGGCAAGCTCGATGTGCTGGAACTGGGCAACATGGACGCCAAGCGTGACTGGGGCTTTGCCAAGGAATACGTCGAAGGCATGTGGCGCATGCTGCAAGTCGACGAGCCGGATACCTACGTGTTGGCGACCAACCGTACCGAGACCGTGCGTGACTTCGTCAGCATGGCGTTCAAGGCTGTCGGTGTGGACCTCGAGTTCAAGGGCAAGGAAGACAAGGAAATCGGTGTCGATAGCGCCACTGGCAAGACACTGGTTCAGGTCAATCCGAAATTCTACCGTCCGGCGGAAGTGGAACTGCTTATCGGCGATCCGGCCAAGGCCAAGGAAAAGCTCGGCTGGGAACCGAAGACCAAGCTGGAAGAGCTGTGCGCAATGATGGTCCAAGCAGATTTGCGTCGTAATGAAGCCGGCTTCTCGTTCTGATGCGCCTCGCGCCCTGGTAACGGGGCTCGGAGGCTTCACCGGCCACTATGTGGCCCGTGAGCTGGAGGCGGCGGGCTACCGTGTGTACGGTACGTCCTCCGCTGCCCCTCAACCCGGTACCGACGTCGTTCAGGTGGATTTGTGCGACCGCGATGGTTTGGCCCGGGCCGTGGCGGCAGTCGAGCCGGAGGTGGTGGTCCATCTGGCAGCCATCTCCTTTGTGGCGCACGGCGATGTGGATGCAATCTACCGCACCAATATCGTTGGTACCTCCAACCTGCTGGATGCACTGACGCGACTGCCCCGGGCACCCAAGGCGGTGTTGCTGGCCAGCAGCGCGAACATCTACGGAAACGCTGCCGTGGAGATCATCGGCGAGAACGTTCCTCCCAATCCTGCCAACGACTACGCCGTCAGCAAATTGAGCATGGAGCAGATGGCGCGTCTGTGGATGAACCGTTTGCCCATCATCATCACCCGGCCATTCAACTATACGGGTGTCGGGCAGGCGGAAAAATTCCTTCTACCCAAGATAGTCAGTCATTTCCGCCGCGGCGAGCGCGTGATCGAACTCGGCAACATCGATGTCGAGCGCGATTTCTCCGACGTCAGGATGGTGGCCGACGCGTATGTCCGCCTGCTGGACCGCGCGCCGGCAGGGGAGGTCTATAACGTCTGCTCTGGTGCGGCAACCTCGTTGAAGGCAGTGGTGGCGATGATGGAAGACATCGCCGGTTACCCCATCGAAATCCGGGTCAACCCCGCATTCGTCCGTGCCAGCGAGGTTCAACGGCTGCAAGGCGATGCGAGCAAGCTGATCGCCGAGGTGGGGGCGTTGCGCCAGATACCGCTGAAAGAGACCTTGAGCTGGATGTACACGCAGTCAGGCAACTGACCTCGGTCAACCAGCGCCTTGTGCTAAGTCGTCTGTTCGTTCTTGGCAGCCCCGGTCTCTGAGGGCGGGGCGCATCGGCTGGCCGGATCGTGTCTGCTCATGCCATTTCTGGCGTGACAGGGTTGATGGTGAACGGCGGACGGGAGCGGGCCGGCTCCCCATCCCATCACAATATGTCGGCGCTTGTAGCACTCCCGACATTCAGTTCCAGGATATCCGTTTGCAACGGGTGCGTGCTGCCGAGGTGTCCTTCTTCCGTCAAATATTGGAGCAGAAAGACTTCATGAGAGCCAGTCTACTGTGGGCAATCTACCTGGTAGGAGCATTGGTCGCGCTGACGATGTGGACGCGCACGAACATCAACCAGCTTTCCGGTGATGAACCTCACTACCTGATCATGGCCAGCGGGATCGTCAAGCACGGAACGTTCGAGCAGACCCTGCCCTACAAGGAAGAGTTCGCGAACAAGGAAATCGTGGCGTCCGGTCTTCTGCCGCCAGGGGCTACGTTTGCACCTGAGTACACCCATGCTGTGCCCGGTCCACACGGTCTGTACAACATGCACAATGTAGGTCTGCCGCTGCTGTTGGCGCTGCCTTTCGTTCTCGGAGGCGTGCTGGGCGCCAAGCTGGGTATGGTCTTGGTGACCAGTATGGTCGTTCCATTGGGATGGAAGGTCGCGGGACTGTTCTTCGAGGATAGGAACAAGAGGGTCTGGGCACTTGCGGCGTTATGCCTGTCTATTCCCTACCTGTCGGCCGGTAGCCAGATTTATTCCGATATCTTCGCAGGCCTGCTCTCCCTGATGGGGCTTTATTGGTTCTGCACAGCCCAGCGTCGGCGACCGTTGTTTCAGGAAGTGCTGTTGAGCGCGGCGCTTTCCTTTCTGCCATGGCTCCAGATCAAGTTTGGCATCACGGCCGCTTTGCTGTTGGCGGCGGTGGCCTGGCGCATGTTTGCACAAGACCAGGCCCGGGCCTGGCGACGTGCTGCATGCGTGTTGCTCGTGGCGGCAGTATCGATGCTGCTGTTGCTAGCGTATAACCAGTATGCTTTCGGCAAAATGTCGGGACCTTATGTCGCCGGCGCGGTAGCGTTCAACAAGACCAGCCTCATGGTCTTCATGGGCCTGCTCGTGGATCAGAACCAGGGCTTCCTGCTGCAGAACCCTATCCATTTCGTTGGCTTGTTTTCCCTCGGCATCGTGTACCGCTACAACCGTGCGCTGTGCCTGCTGTGGGGGCTGGTGTTCCTGTCCTTGATCATGCCGAACTCCTTGCATCCGGCGTGGTATGGAGGGATGAGTTTCGCAGGGCGCTTCAATTGGCCGGGGGCGGTGCTCTTCATGGTTCCGACACTGGCGGGTCTGGCTGCGCTCGATACCTCCTCCCGTAGGCTCTTTGCGGCTGTCATCGTGAGTGCCATTTCCCTGCAGAGCTACTTTTTCTACCTTTACGCGATAGAGGGCGCCGATCTTTATAGTTACAGCAAGGGCGTTCTTTTCCCGCAAGGCATCCTCGAGTGGTCGCAGGTTTATTCCCTGCTGTATGTCCCGGTGCAGTCATGGTTGCCCATGTTGTACGACTCGCGTTGGGCCTATGGAGACTTTGTTAATTGGGTGTGGCTGATTTTTGTTGTAGCTGCGGCATTGATGGGGGTATTTTGCTCTTCACGACGCATGGTGTCGCTGTATGGAGGGCTGGGCGCTGTGGCATGCGTGGCGCTGTTGCTGGCCGTACTGCAAGGACCCGGACGCCAAGACAAGGAGTGGATTGTCGATCTGCACACGCTGCCGTCCCAGACCGGGCATGCAGACGATGACGGCCTGATGATGCGGCAGGGGATCGATGCGCCTGCCTTCAGCAACTTCGGCCCCTTCCAGGCCCTGTCGGCAGGTGAATACGAACTGACCTTGCGTTACAGCAGTCCTGCGCCCGTTGAGCAGACCGTCAGCACCTTCAGGGTCATGGAAGACATTGCCAAGGCGGAGCTCCAGATCAGGGAAATGCCGGGAACCCACGGGCAGGTACAGGCGGCGACCTTCCGCTTCCGGGCGGGCTACTCGAGAAACATGTTCGAGTTCACCAACTACTGGCTGGGCAAGGCGGACATGCGCATCGAACAGATCAGCGTGCGCAGGCTAGGTTACTGATGTCAGCTCAGGTGACATACCAGTGCTGCAGTGGCGATGCCGGTCACTATGCCGGCCGCGATTTCCAGACGGGTGTGTCCCATACGTTCGCGCAAGGGAGCCGATAGACCAGCGTTCTGCTGTTGCATCAGACGGTTGATCGCTTGTGCATGTCGTCCGACCTGTCGACGCAGGCTGCTGGCGTCGAGAATGACGATGAACGCCAGAGCCAGTGCGACGCCAAAGGCAGGCTGATCGATTCCCTCGCGAAAGCCGATCAGGGCAGCGATGCTGCTGACAATTGCGCTGTGGTTACTGGGCAGTCCGCCATAGCCGATCAGGCCGAAGGCTGGCCGTCCCGCCCGGATGCTGTTGATGACGAATTTGGTACTCCCGGCAATAAGCCAGGCCAGAAATGGCGTTGCAGCGTATGCGAAGTGTTCCATTGCGCGCCTTTATCCTTGTGCGGGCCACAACGCCCAGCCGCAAGCAGCCACCCACAGCACGACCGTAAGCAGCAACTGCCAATCGTTGTATAGCGCATCGGTGGGGGACTCCCCGCCATCCAGCGCTTCGACCACAAACCAGTAGCGAAATAGGCCGAACAGGACCAACGGGATCGTAATGACCAGTTCCGGGCGCGCAGACATCACAAACATGCTGTAGAACAACAATGCCCCTGTGGCGGACATTTCTGCATAGCGATCCACCAGCGAGACCGAATATTTTTCCAGAACCTTGCGACCTTCCTTGCCGCTCTGGCTCAATTCCTGACGGCGCTTGATGGCCGCCAAATACAAGGCCAGGCAGAGGGTGGTGATGGCCATCCACGTCGATAGCGGGACATCCAGCGCGACTGCGCCTGCGTAGACGCGCAATACGAAACCGATGGCGATGGTGAAGATATCAACGACCGGTTGGTGCTTAAGCACAAAGGTATAAGCCAGGTTGAGCAACATGTAGCCAGAGATGATCATCATCACCTTGGGAGCAGCGAACCATCCCCACACCAGAATGGAATACAGTATTGCCAGAAGGACCACTGCTGCCGCCATAGACACCACGCCTGCCGCGAGGGGGCGGGTCTTCGATTTCCTGGGGTGCTGGCGATCACGCTCGACATCGTGCATGTCGTTCATCACATAGGTTGCCGATGAGGCGACGCAGAACAGCAATACCGCCAGCAGGGAGTGGGCGACCGTGGCGGATAGAAGAAATTTTCCGCTGAATACCAGAGGAGCGAGGACGAATCCATTCTTCACCCACTGCTTGGGGCGCATCAGCTTAATTAAGCCCAGTGCCTGTGTCAGAGGTGGGTTAGACCTTATAATGTTGCCCAATATTGTGTAACCTCGTCGAATTCTCAGAATGTTTGCCTCAACAACACTGGCAATCAGGTACGCCATTTTCGCATTAATAGCAACGGCGGCAAACATCCTCAGCCAAGATTTCGTTGTGCGGATCTATCATGGCCCGCTTGATATCATCGCCTCGGTCGCCGTGGGTACCGGCGTCGGGCTGGTGATCAAGTACGTGCTGGACAAGCGTTACATATTTGGCTTTCGTGCGCGCAGCGTAGGTCACGATACCCAGGTCTTCTTCCTCTATACGCTCATGGGCCTGCTTACCACGGTGATCTTCTGGGGCGTTGAACTGGGCTTCGAATATATCTTCGAAACCAGGGAGATGCGCTACCTGGGAGGCATCATAGGACTGGCGATCGGCTACCTGATGAAGTATCGACTCGACAGGCGATATGTATTTCGCCCGGATGCGGGATGACGCGCGTATCGGCCTGGGGGCGGCTGAGCTGCGACGAGCACAGGGTCGTTCCCTTGCTCGACCCACGAAAGATAATTGAGCAGCTGCGGCGTTCCCCGCTACCCGGCCTGGCGCACGGTGCGGGGCGCAGTTATGGTGACGTTGGATTGAATCCGGGCGGAACCTTGTGGGCAACGACCGCACTTGATCGTTTCATTTCCTTTGATCCCGCTACAGGCCGTCTGGTTTGCGAGGCCGGTGTTCTGCTGCGCGATATCCAGCAGGTGATGCTGTCCCGTGGATGGATGCTGCCGGTCACGCCAGGAACCCAGATCGTCACCATTGGCGGGGCAATTGCCAATGATGTTCACGGCAAGAACCACCACCGTCAGGGCTCTTTCGGCGACCACGTGTTGGGCATGCGACTGATCCGAACGGATGGGCAGGTCATCGATTGCAGTCCGGACCATGAACCACAATGGTTCGCCGCTACCGTCGGTGGGCTGGGACTCACCGGTCTGATCGTCCAGGCGGAGCTGCAATTGCGGCAGGTGGCGGGGCCGTGGATGGATTCGGAGACGATCGCCTTCGACACGTTGCACGACTTTTTCCGGTTGGCCGGACAGTCCGAGGACGACTGGGAATACTCGGTGGCATGGATCGACTGTCTGTCGCGTTCCGGGCGAGGCCTGTTCATGCGCGCCAATCACGGCGATGCCGGATTGCAATCGGGACGGCGTCCCCGAACGGACGTCCGCAAGAAGGGCATGCCGTTCGTGCCGCCATTTTCGCTGGTGAACCGCCTTTCCTTGCGACCGTTCAATAGCGCTTACTATCACTTGAATCGCTGCAAGCCCAGTCGACAGGTGGTGCACTTCGAACCATTCTCCTACCCTCTCGACAATCTGCTGGACTGGAACCGCATGTACGGGCCGAAGGGCTTTTATCAATATCAGAGCGTGGTGCCGCAGGAAGCCGGACTCGATGCTACGTCAGCGATGCTGCAAGCGATTGCGGGATCGGGCGAAGGCTCATTCCTGGCAGTGCTCAAGACATTCGGCGCTCGTCGTTCGATGGGGATGCTCGGCTTTCCCCGTCCGGGCGTCACGCTGGCGCTGGATTTCCCCAATCAGTTGGGACGCACCCAGCGTTTGTTCGAGCGGCTCGATGCCATCGTGCGTGAGGCGGGGGGCGCCATCTATGCGGCCAAGGATGCGCGCATGCCGCGGCATCTCTTCGAATCCGGATATTCGCGTCTGCCGGAGTTTCTGCCGTTCCGGGACAAAGGCATCAGTTCCGGCTTGTCACGTCGACTTATGGATTATTAAGGTATGAAAAGAATCGTCATCATCGGCGCCACATCTTCCATGGCAGAACATTGCGCCAGATTATGGCTATCTCGTGCGCCGGCAGATCTGACCCTGATCGGTCGTGACACGAGCAAGCTCGAACGCATCGCCGCCGACCTGCGCGTGCGTTCTGCTGCGGCGCAGATTCGCATCGGCGTGGCCGACTTGCTTAGCACGGCGGGAGTGCAGGCGATGGTCGACGACGTGATGCGGCAGGGTCCGGTCGATACGGTGCTGGTCGCGCACGGCTCGCTGGCCGATCAGGCTCTGTGCCAGGAGGATCTGGCCGCGACCCGCGAGGCCTTGGAGATCAACGGCATTTCTCCCGTGCTGTGCGCTGAGGCGTTTGCGCATGCCATGTCGCGAAGCGGCTCCGGCACCATTGCATTGATTGGCTCCGTTGCCGGTGATCGCGGACGCAAGTCGAATTATGTCTACGGTGCGGCAAAGGGGCTGATGGACCGATATGCGCAAGGGATGCAGCATCGTTTTTCCGGTACCGGAGTGAAGGTGGTGCTGATCAAGCCAGGTCCGACTGATACGCCGATGACGGCGTCCCTCAAAAGCCAGGGAGCCAGGCTGGCCCCGGTGGAGGAGGTGGCCGCGCAGATCGTCGATGCCATCGCCCGCGGTCGGCCGGTCGCCTATGTGCCGGGCAAGTGGCGCCTGATCATGATGATCATTCGTCATCTTCCCGCTGTGATCTTCAATAAACTGAATATCTAGAGTGTCCCGCTGGGTGGGGCATGCCTCATGGCTCCCGCTGCACGGGATTGTATGAACACGATGACAGGACGGGCGCTACGGTAGCTTCGGTCGAGCGGGAGAGTGGGTTGAAGACAATAAAAATCGGCTTGTGTGGTCTGATCTTCGCGGTGGTGAGCGCGTGGGTAATGATGCTCTATGTGCAGGGGCCGTTGAACGGAGACTTCGACAAGCATCTGATGGTGGCCAAGAACTGGGGCATTCCCGCTCAGTTGCAGGAGCGCGGAATCCGACCTCTGTATCTGGACAAGGGCAACAACGGCTGGGACGGCCAATTCTACTTCTACATGGCCAATGATCTTCTTGCCAGGAAGGACACCGCAGAGCATATCGATGCCGATGCCTATCGCTACCAGCGTATCGGTATCCCTTTGTTGGCGAAGGGCATATCGCTCTTGCTGGGTCAGGATTGGGTCAGCCCAAGGGTTTTCTACGGGACGCAGGCGTTGCTCATTTTCTTGGCGACCCTGATTGCTGCAGCCTTCTTCACTCAAAAAGGGATGAGTCCTTTCTGGATCCTTCCCTGGAGTCTGGCTGCCGGTACCCAGATCACCTTGCTCAATGGTCTGCCCGATGGCGGAGCAGACGCCCTGATGATCATGGCCTTGATCTGCGCCTATCGTGGACGCTATGCGTTCTACGCAATACTCGTCGCATTGGCCTGTCTTTCCAGGGAGGCCTATGTCATGTTGCCTGCAATCCTGTTCGCCATCAGCGCCTGGGTCTTCGTGACACGACCGCAGATGCGCATGAGGCTTCAGCACTATTTCTGGCTGGCCCTTCCCGGACTGGTCTTCGTGGCGTGGCAGGGTTTCATCCGGATGAGGTTCGTACACACGCCTGCCGAGCAGAGCGGCAAGGTGCTGGGTCTGCCTCTGGTGAGAGCGCTTGAGTTGCTCGTTGGTGGTCTGCAAGGACAGTATCCCGGCATGCAGCAAGGAGCAAGTTCGTATCTCTCGGGCATTGGCATCCTGCTCTTCCTGATGCTGATGGCAATCGTCCTCATCGTGGCGTTCAGCATTCGTATGCCTGGCAAACCGGCGGAAAAGGATTACTTCGCGCTGGGAGTGAAACTGTTCGTGTTGCTGACCAGCGCCTTGTATCTCTGTTTCGGCGACACCGTGATGTGGAACTTCACGGGCTACATGAAAGCAGCGGACCTGCTGATCTTCATGGTGCCGTTCATGGTCGCCATAGGCGCTGCACGCATGTCCAGGCCGCTGGTGATCCCGTTGTTCTGTGCCGTGACCGTCTTTTTCGGATGGCAGGCATTGCAGCTGCGCGTGCTGGGCAGTCCTATCGTGTACAAACTGGGCGTTACATGTGGGCTGACCGCTTTTGCCGAGGATATGGGGTGCAAGGAGAAATTTGTCTGGCTCGGCCGTGAATTGCCGTCGCTTTCGGGCCGGGTGACAGGCAATGATCGCGTCGCTTCCGAACAGGATGCCGCCGGGATCTTGACCTTTGGCCCCTATATCCAACTACCACCCGGTCACTATCGCATTACGCTGTCGTACTCGGCCTCTGGAGATCACCCTGGCTACATGGATGTGACTGCGAGTGATGGCAAGGGCGGTAGCCGCATGTTGCAAAAGGTGACACTGACAGCGCAAGAGAAGGGGCAGCAGCAACTGTTGCTGGACCTGCCGGAAGTCGCCGACGGAGTAGAAATCCGTGTCTATCACGACAAGGGCGAGCTGGCCGTGCACGCAATGTCGGTGGCGAAAGAATAGCTGGAGACCAGCTGAAGTGGTCCTGCTGAAAAAGGTCCGGGTGAACTGCACCCCGGACCTTTTTTACACTGCGTTAAGGCTCTGGCGGTATTTCTCCGCATCCCAGTTCAGCAGCTCGGCAATATCAGAGTGGCTCAGCGGCGCCACCTCTTCGGTCGAATCCAGCCTCAATGTCACGTCCGCATAGCAGCTCAGCATGGCCAGCTGTCCTGCGGACAGATCCTTGCGCACCAGGACGCCGCGGCCCGGGACGATGACACATTCCGGTGCCGGGCCAGTGCGTCCGCTGGCCCACGGGGTATCGACGATGGTGGCATGGGCGCCCAGGAATACAGCGTGGTCCGGGTAAAGCACCCAGGCAGTACCGGCCAGGTGCAGGCAGACTGCATCCAGTGCCAGCGCGTGGCAGCGTTGATCCTCAGGCAGCACATAACCCATGTCATCCCATTGCGCCGCCAGGCTGGCAAGCTGCTCCGGGAGTGTCGCGGGGGCGATACGGGGAGGTATCGCACAACGCGCCAGTACTTCCTTGAGCAAATGGTCCAGATGCTCCAGCGTGGGGGCTGCGATTACCAGGCCATGGTTGCCCAGCACCAGGATCTCCGGTGCCTTGGCTTGGCCGATTGAAGCGGTAACCGCGCGTGCCAGGTCGGGGCCAGGTTTGACGTAGTCCACCCATGTCCAGTCCAGGCCCTGCAAGCGCTGGGCCAGTTTGTCCCGGCCATCGCGCAGCGCCGCATGGGCGATTACGTCAACTGCATGGAAGTGGATGACGAACTTCTGCGGCAGCAGCGCATGCAGGCAGGTCTCGATGGAGGGACGCAGGTGGGAGTTGCCGATGCGCGCGGCGCTGAGGTCACTGGCGCCGCTGTCGATCAAGGCCAGGGTCTGCGGAATATCGATGGGGACGAAAATGTCCTTTTGCGCGGCGTCGGACAGCCAGGTGCCGGACGCCTTGATCCATAGGGTCGTGCCATCTTTCCAGGAGGCATTGCCTCCTGCGCCCTGGATCAGCATGGGGTCCGAGCCGACCTCGGTCGAGTAGCGGATTACCTGTTCGTGCACAGTCATGGGAGCATCGCCTCGTGTGGTTGCTCTAGGAGAGGAAGGCGTCATCGTCCGGCATTTTCCAGTACCGTCTGTAGCAGCTTACGCAATTCGGAAAATTCCTTGATGATCGCGTCCGGCTTGGTCACGCCGGTACCGACATCGACGCCATCATGCACCTTCTGCAGGGTCACCGCGCCGATGGTCTCGCGTCCGCCCTGGATATCATTGACGGGATTATCGCCTACCATCCAGATGCAGTTTCCCTTCGGTTGCATCTTCTCCAGTGCGATCTGGAAAGGAGCCGGATGCGGTTTGTCGAACCCCGCCTCTTCGCTGGTGATGATGTAGTCGAAATAATGGTCGAGGCCGAAATACACGATCTTGCGGAACTGGATCTGCGAGGTCAGGTCGGTCACGATGGCCGTGGGGATGCCCGCCAGTCGTACATCGTCCAGCATTTCCTTGACCTCATCGAACAAGATCGCATTGCTGAGGAAAGTGCGCCAATAGGTCTGCTCGAAGTCCAGCGCCAGCAGTACCTGCGAGCCCAGGCCGATGATCTCCAGCATGCGCTGCAGATACAGCAGGCGACTGTGCGAGCTGGCAGTGTGCTGCAGGCGATTCTTGATTTCCTTGCGCGCCTGCGAGAATGCCGCATCGAACTGGGCGGGCTCGATCGAGAACGTGCGGATCACCTTTTCGCGCACCGCCCTGGTCGCGGCCTCATGGGCCGGGTTGTAGGGGTACAGGGTATTGTCGGTATCGAACAGGATGGCGTCCGGGACCTGCTGGAATTTTTCTGGATTGAGCAACTGCATTATATGAGCCGTTTCTTTAATGCCTGGTTGATATGTGACAAGCTGATGAGCTGCATGAGCCCCTGGATGCCGTCATCCCAGCGCGGGGCCGTATCAAGGAATTCCCAAATGTCGGGGAACAGTGTCTGGGCTGCGAGCGCGATGTCTTCGGCGGAGGTCTCCCCTTCGATGATCAGTTCCACTTCGCTGCCGTCGGCGCTGACCGACATGTCCACATGCAGGCCGCACACCCCGACCAACACCCGCAGCAGCGATTCCTCGTTGAGACCATGGCGCGACCTGGCCAGCAGTTTCAGGCGCAAGGGGTGACGTCCATCGGCCTCCTCCAGCATGCGCGGGTGAATGGGTTGCAATGACAGAACCAGATCGGCGTACTCGACCTGGGGGCGGACGAATTTCGCGGAGTCCGCTTCCCGCTTGGCCAGCGAGGAGAGAACCTTTTCGATGGTGTGGCCGCGTTTTTTGACATCGCGCTCCAGCTTGAAGTGACGGCGCAGGCCTTCGTCGATGTCCAGGTAGATCGACAGGTCATAGCAGCTGCGCAGGATTGGCAGATGCAATGCGTGCAGTCCACTGGCGATGATGATGTCGTTGCTGTCGATGCGGTGCGGATGACTGCGCTGACCGCTGGCATGATCGTAGTGTCGCGACTGGATCGACTTGTCGTTGGTCAATGCGATCAGGTCGCGGGCATACTGTTCGAGATCGTTGGCCTTGGGATTCAGGTGCGTCATCACCTGCCACATGGGTTTCTTGCGGTCCCACAGGTGGTAGTCGTCGCCGGAAAGATTGACCACGGAGTGTTTGCCGAACAGGCCCTCTATGGAGGCGACCAGCGTGTCCTTGCCGGCGCCGGAGTCGCCGGCGATACCAATGGCAAAGGGTTTGCGGCTGAGCCGGAAATATTCGTCTCCGGCTACTGCCTCGCGCCAGATACGCAGCAGCAGGATGAGGCCCAATGCAAACTGCAAGGTATGCAGGATGCCAGCCCCCTTCGCGCCGAGCAGCTGGTCGGCATACACTGCAAACTGGTTGGCGATGTCCGAACCGGCAATCAGCGGACGCTGAGTGGCGAGAAATACGCTGGCCACGTACAGCACCGTGAAGATTGCCGTCAGTGCCATTGCGATACGACCGCTGGTGGCCTGATAGCACACCAGCAGCGGCATGATCCAGATGAACCAGCCCGGAGAGGCCGGGGTCAGCAGTACCACCAGGAAGAAGGACATGCCCAGCAACACGTTGAGCAATTCGAAGCTGATGCGCCGGATGCGCCAGGTGAGATACAGCATCAGCAGGTAGGCCAGGGGCAGGATGTAGATCTGGTCCGCCGTCCCTCCCATCTGCACCACCAGTTGGTACACCTTGACCATCTCCGGGTTGCTGAGCAGCATGTGCATCCCATCCTGGGAGAAGAGGAAGGGCAGGCAGGTGATCGCCAGGGCAGCAACCAGGCCGCCCGCATATTCGCCCAGCAGGTTGCGCAGCGAGCGGTTGCGATGGAGATAGATAAAGAAGAACGGGATCGCCAGCACCATGCTCAGCTTGGCCGATACGGCCGCACCGCACAGCACGCCTGCGTGGATCGGCTTGAGGCGGCGCATGAAGTACAGGGCGACCACCAGCAAGGTTACCGGGATCAGATCGTTGTAGCCCAGCCAGTAGGTGGCGAACAGTACGATCGGTGAGAGCCAGTAACCCAGCATCAGTAGTCGGGTACCGGGCTGGAAAAGCTTCTGCAGCGTCAGCAGCAGGATCAGGTCGGCGGCCAGCAGGGTCAGTCCATAGGCCGGGTAGGCAGCTGTGCCAAGCAGATTGCATAGCCAGGTCAACGGCAGGAAGGCCAGCCACATCACGTAACCGTAGGGGAAGGCCACCTCGCTTCCACCGCTGATCATGAATGCGTGCCAGGGGTCCAGGCTGAACTGGCGGGTCGTTGCTTCCAGGAACGGGACATACCAGATCGAAGCAGCTTGCGGCAGCACGAACAGCAGCAGAGCCAGGCGCAGCGCCAGGCCTCCAAGGAACAGCGGAGAGTTCAACAGCTTCTTCATCAGCATTGCAGGGCTTCCCACAGGTCGGGTCGTTTGGTGCAGACAGCGTCAACCTGGATGCCGCGCTCTTGCAGCAGCGCATACATCGCCGCAATTTCCTGTTCGGCCGGGCGGCCCTGCAACTCCGGCGAGACCAGGCATAGCTTGAAGCCGGCCGCCTGCAGCGCGCGGGCTTCATTGCCTTGCAGCGCCAGATGGGTGAAGCAGTCTACCCATACCCAATCGATCTTCCCGGCCAGGCTCAGCGCGGTTTGCACCGACTCATACTCCGACACCCGTACCGCGCAGCGGCGTTCGCCCTGGCGCGACCATTTCACCAGGAAGGGGAAGGACTGGTCGAGGAAGAAGTAATCGGTGATGCCGCGTTCCTGCATCAGCTTGATGAGCGCTGCCTCCAGGCCTTCTTCCTTGGTATTGAGGATGAGCGTGCCGTGCCGGTAGGCGTCCAGCCAGCGTTCGAAGGACTCGCCCTCCACGAAGGGATCATGGTGGATCACCATGCGCTGGCCGAAGCTGCGGATATCGACTTCGATTCCGTATTGGGTCGGAGTGGCTTGCAGCTCGGCGATGGTGTTCTTGCGGTGAGCAATCAGTTTCATGATTTGAGCGATTTCTTGAGTTGAAGGCTGAAATCGATGGTGCGGCGAATGAACTTGCGCTTGGCCGCCCAGTTGACGTTCCAGTGCGAAGTACCATGGGCGCGCTCACCGAAACGGACTGGGAAGCGCAGTACCTCTAGGCCGCTCTGCTTGGCCATGAAATAGGCGTACAGGTCCAGCGAGAAGTCGTGCGGCGGGTTGTCCCAGGTCTGGAAGAAGCTGCGCGGAAAGATGTTGGGCTGTGCGTTGATGTCCCACAAGGCTTTGCCCAGCAGGATGGTCTCGAATGCGCTCATTCCCATGGTGAACAGGACATCGGCCAGTGGACGGCCGTAGCGGCGGCCCTTGGCGTAAGCGGGGCGGCCGTGGCGGGCCAGCAGTTCCATGGCACGCAGCGCATCCATCGGGTCGGTCTGCATGTCGGCGTGAGTCCACCCCAGGTATTCACCTTCTGCCGCACGCAGGCCGCTGAGAATGCCGAAGCCGTAGCCCTGGTTGACCTCGACGCGAACGCTGCGGCAGCCCGGATACTTTGGCAGCAACTCCAGCAATACGCGGGGCGAGTCGTCGGTGGAACCGTTGTCGACCAATACCACTTCTATGCCGGGCTGGGCTGCAAGTTGTCCGCAGCGTTCCAGCAGAAGTGGCAGGTTGGCCGATTCGTTGTAGCAGGGGATGATCAGTGAGAGCTTCATTTGGGAATCGCTTGGGCCGATGGCTTGAAGACAAAGAATTTCATGCCGAGGAAGTTCAGCACGGCCGAGCATCCGGTGGCGAGGACGAAGGCCGCAGCAATGCCGGTCTGGCTGCGTCCGGCCAGATGGAGCAGGGCCGAGTTGATGAAGACGTTGACCCCCAGCGTGCTGGCATACAGCAGCACGAAGCGCACGATGTTGCCGCCGGAGCGTGTATGGCCAAACGTCCAGATGCGGTTGGCGACATAGGCGAAGACCGTGCCGGCCAGGAAGCCGATGGTCTTGGCAGTGGCCACATCGACCATGCCGGTCCACAGCAGGAGCCGGTAGATGCAGAAGTCGATGAGGACAGTCAGCCCTCCCACGACCAGGAAGATGCCGGCCTCACGCTTGATCACCGTGCCTCCGGCAGGGCGGGGACAGTCTTTGCGTAGCGTTGCGCGAGGGCGGGAACCTGGTCTTCTGGGACATGGCCGTCCAGTTCGAGTCGATACGGGTGCTGGTCCCATTTGTGGAAGCACGATTGCCAGTACTCGAAGGTCCGCAGGTCATCCGGCGTTCCCCAGGACATGAAATGCTCTACCTCGAACAGCTTGCACTTCAGGCCGAGTTCCAGCGCGTCGTTGATGCAGGTATCCAGATAGAACTCGCCGTTGACCCGGGCGTTGCGCGCCATCATGTGTTCTACGCAGCGGCGGAAGGTCGCACCGTCCTTGAAGCTGAACGTACCGAGAACGACAGGGTCGGTTGCCGGTGAATCCAGCGGAACCTTGACCGAGATGCCGGTGATATCGCCATCTTCGGCCCTGATCCAGCCGTACATCTGTGGATGCCGCGCTGCATGGGCATGGCCGCGCATAGCCCAGACCACGACGTCGGCGCCATCTGCGAACAGCGCGCGGAGCTGGTCCGGTTGGTACAGCGACCCGTAGTCGCAGGCGCCGAAGGTGATCGGCCCGGCTTGCGGACCCGCCTTTGCTTCCAGTGCCTCCAGACCGATCAGTGCCGTGCAGGCCTGCCCTTCGGTGACCTGATCGACAGTCTTGATGACCGTATTGGGGTAGCGGCTCTGCAGCGTCGTGGATACCGCTTCGAAGCCCGGCATGTCGGTACGCAATACGAAGGCGTAACGTTCGGCCATGGGCAGATCGTCCGCCGCCTGCAGGACCATCGGTTTCCCGGAGACAGGAATGAGCGGCTTGGTCAGGGTGTAGCCCTCGCGCGCGAAGCGCTGGCCCATGCCCGCCATGGGTACGACGATGGCGCCGCCCAGGGGCTTCTCGCGCAGCGGCCCGATCAGGCTGCGGAACGTCGCGGACCAGCCCAGATATTCGCTGACGTCAGCCGGGGTGCCCCATTGCATGAAATGTTGCAGGTCATAGACCGCTACCGGTAGCTGGCGGTCAAGCAGCGGCTTGTAGGCCAGGCTGACGTAGTACTCACCGTTGACGCTCAGTTCTCGTGCAACGGTTTGCTCGAAAGCTTCGAGCATGAGGGCGCCGCTGGCGAAGTAGTAGGTGCCGCTGGAAGCGTATTCCTGCATGCGATTGTCGGTGTATGGCTGTTTTTCCTGGATGTCAAGCATCCAGCCGTCGGCTTCGCGCATGTAGGCGTAGTTGGTCGTGCCCAGCGTGTGCGGATGAAACCCGCGATAGGCGGGAACGGCACCGGCACAGCCGAGATCCTTGGCCCACTGCTTGAAGTGGGTCCAGTCCCAGTAGCAGGTGAAATCGCAGTAATTGACCACCACCGGGCTGTCCTGCCTGATCCACTCCTTGGCCAGCGTGACTGCGTGCACTGGCCCCAGCTTGTGCGCCGGGATGCCTACGACCCGGCCCTGCGGGCAGTACTGTTCGAGGATCTCGCGCATGCGGTAGGCCGGTTCGGCCAGGTGATCTTCGTTGCAGATGAAGATCCAGTCGTTTTCGCCGGGAAACATGTCGATGACGTGCGCGATGATGGGTTTGCCGTCAATCTCGATCAAGGGCTTGGGAACCGCATAACCGGCTTTCCGGAAGCGTTCGCCAAAACCGGACATTGGGATGATGATTTGCATGGATAGGCGTCTGGAGCTGGGCTTATAGGTGAGTTCCGTGGTCGGAATCTGTTGCGGTCATACGACGGGGTATTGCAGGGAGGCGGATGCGCGCGTGATGCCGCGACTTGTTTTCCCCCTCACTTGTTATTTTTTTCGAACGTCCGCCGCATAAAAGGCGGCGAATATTGGTGTTTTTTCGAAACGTCCCAGATTATACAGAGTAGATATCGCCATATCTGCACCATGTGAAGTGCAGAAAAAAGAATTGGCCCCGCCTCCAGAGTGGGCCAGCGGCAGGTATCGATGAAATCGTCAGCGGCCGAGGTCATGAATGCATGCGCATCGGACCGGAAAGAGATGTGAAGAACCGTTCTGTGCGGGAATGACAGCCTGATCGTGATCGGGTTTCGAAGCGGTGCTTGCGGGTTCTTTTTTTATAATTCAGTGGCTTTCTGAACTAGAATGTCGGGCTTGCCCAGCCACCCGCCAATGCTGACAGCACTTGTTGTCATAAAATAACTAAAAGCGATGAGTTCTCGCAGTTTCCCGACCATGAACGCCAATGTCACCGCTACGGGAATGTTATGCGCATTGCTCTGAATGCAACAATCCTGCTGTCTCCGTTCACCGGACTTGGGCAATACACCTATCAACTGGCACAAGGATTGGCGGCCCGGCCCGAGATTGATCTGAACCTGTTCTATGGCACCGCGTGGGATCGTGCTGTGCGGCAGGCGCCTGTTGCCAACATCGTCATGCTCAAGGCCGGGATCAAGCGCTTCGTTCCGTGTGCTTATGCGCTCAAGCAGGCGCTTTCTCAATTCCGCTTCACCGCCGGAATCTCGGCGCATCCGCCGGATGTCTATCATGAGCCCAATTTTCTGGCATTCAAGTGTGACAAGCCGTCGGTCGTGACGGTGCATGACCTTTCCTGGATTCGCTTTCCGCATACCCATCCGGTGGAGCGGGTGCGCGCGATGGAAAGATACTTCGAGCCAGGTTTGCGACGCGCTTCCTTGGTCATTACCGATTCCGAATTCGTCAAGGCAGAGCTCATGGATGTGTTCGGGATGGCGGCGGACCGCATAGTGACTGTTCCGCTTGGCGTGGAGGCCTTGTTTCATCCGCGCGACGTGGAGCAGTGTCGGGCCGTTCTGCAGGCGCAGTCCTTGATCTACGGAAATTATTTCCTGGCGGTGGGCACACTTGAGCCGCGCAAGAACCTGTCGGCCGCCCTGGCCGCGTTTTCGCGCCTGCCGGCCTCCATCCGGCAACGGTTTCCCTTGGTGCTGGCCGGGATGAAGGGCTGGCAGACCTCGGACATGGAGCAGCAGATGGCACGTATGGTCAACTCGGGCGAAGTGCGTGTGCTCGGATATTTGCCGCGTGAAGAGCTGGCCGTCATCACGGCCGGGGCTGCGGCGCTGGTTTATCCATCGATCTATGAAGGTTTCGGCCTGCCCCCGCTGGAAGCGATGGCTTGTGGCGTTCCTGTCATCGTTTCCAATGTCTCTTCGATGCCGGAAGTGGTCGGTGACGCCGGTATCAAGGTCGAGCCGCACGATATCGAAAGTATCAGCCATGCCATGGAGTGCATCGTTGAGGATGAGCGTATGCGCACCAGCCTGGGTCGCCAGGCGCTGGAAAGAAGCCTGCAGTTTTCGTGGGACCGTTGTGTAGAGAATACGTTGGCGGTTTATCGTCGAGCCGTCGCCTGAGTGACCTCGCCGTGGCTTGCGCCAGCATCAAGAAACGAATTACGGGAATAATGAATTGAATCCAGCAGTACTCCACGTCTACCGCACCTATTTCCCGGATCCTCCGGGTGGACTGCAGGAGGCGATACGCCAGATTGCCTTGTCCACCGCGATGCTGGGGGCGCGCAATACTGTTTTCACGCTTTCGCCGCAGCCTCGGCCGGCGGTAATCGAACGTCCCGAAGCGACCGTGGTGCGCAGTCGCTCATGGGCGGCGCCGGCGTCCTGCGATCTGGGCGGGCCTGATGCTTTCCGCGAATTCGCGGCCTGTGCGCGCCGGTCGGATGTGGTCCATTACCTCTTTCCCTGGCCTTTCCTCGATGTGTTGCACGCGGTGTCCCGCCCGCGCGCGCCAGCGGTGCTGACCTACATCTCGGACGTGGTGCGCCAGCGCTGGCTCAATGCGGCCTACGGTCCGCTGATGTGGCGAACCCTCAAGGACATGCGCTTCATCGTCGCCAACGCGCCTTCATATGCCGCTACCAGTCCAGTACTGTCGCACCCGGCTATTCGTGACAAGGTGCGTGTCATCCCTTTGGGAATTGAGGAAAGTTCCTATCCGAAGCAAGGGGATGAACGGATATTGGAGCGACTGGGAATTGCGTCAGGCGAGCCTTTCTTCCTATTTCTGGGGGTGTTGCGGTACTACAAGGGCCTGCCATTTTTGATCCAGGCCGCCAGCAAACTCAAGACCAGGATCGTCGTGGCCGGCTCCGGGCACGAGTCGGGCGCGCTGCAGCAGCAGGCGCGACAGGCCGGCGCGGACAATGTGGTTTTTGCAGGCCAGGTCAGTGAAGCGGAAAAGGTTTCCTTGCTGCAATCTTGCCTTGCGCTGGTTCTGCCCTCGCATCTCCGTTCGGAGGCTTACGGGATGGTACTGGTGGAGGCATCGATGTTTTCCAAGCCTATGATTTCGTGCGAAATCGGCACGGGCACATCGTTCGTCAATGCGCATGAGCAGACAGGTCTTGTGGTACCGCCGGAGTCGCCGGCGGCCTTGGAGCAGGCGATGCGCACACTCTTGAGTGAGCATGGCCTGGCCGCCCGGATGGGGGTTGCAGCCCGGCAACGATACGAAAGCATGTTTTCCGGCCCGGCTCTGGGACGCGCCTATCTGGAGCTGTTCCGCGAGGCGGGGATGGTGTGAGGCTGGTGGGCTCATCTGTAGCATTCACCACATAAACAATTCTCGGCATATGGATCAAAGAAGCTATGATGGTGAAATAATGTTGTATTGCACTGCACAAAAATATGAAACGTCTGTTTGACCTGAGCGCCGTCTTGGCAGCGGGATGTCTGTTCGCGCTGCCGATGTTGGTGATTGCGATCCTGATCAAGCTGACCTCCCGCGGACCGGTCTTGTATTGGTCCGACCGCGTGGGGAGGGGGAACGCCATTTTCAGCATGCCCAAGTTCCGGACCATGAAAATGGGCACGCCCGTGGTCGCTACGCATCTTTTGTCCGATTCGTCATCGCACTTGACGCCGATCGGCAGTTTTCTTCGCAAGTCCAGCCTGGATGAGTTACCGCAATTGTGGAGCATCCTCCGAGGGGATATGTCCTTGGTAGGACCGCGGCCAGCCTTGTACAACCAGAGCGATCTGATCGCCTTGCGCACCCGTTACGGAGTAAGTGAGCTGCAGCCGGGGTTGACCGGATGGGCTCAGATCAATGGGCGTGATGAACTGCCTATCCCTGTGAAGGTCCAGTTCGACGTCGAGTATCTTGAAATGCGCTCATTCTGGTTCGACTTGCGTATCCTCTGGGGGACGCTGATCAAGGTCGTTCGCCGAGACGGGGTGACTCACTGAGTCTTGCCATCATCTTGTTTTCTGAGAGAAAAGAAACTGATCAATGAAACGCCGTGTGCTCGAGCTGCCGCGCCTGAACAAGCAGGCCATCGTCGCTGGGATTGATATCAGCCTGTCGTTGCTGGCGACCTGGATTGCGTTTTCTCTCCGTCTGGACACCGTGCATTGGCCCGAGGGTTATCAGTGGCACGTTTATCAGCTGGCGCCTTTGCTCATGCTGCCAATTTTCGTGCGGTTGGGGCTGTACCGGGCCGTATTCCGCTACACGGGGATTTCAGCGATTGTGTCGATCGCCAAGGCGGTCACCTTGTACGGTCTGGTGCTCTTCGCGGTCCTGGTCTGGCTGGCACTTCCCGGGGTGCCGCGCTCGCTGGGCGTGCTGCAACCGCTTCTGCTGCTGGTGTTGGTTGGTGGTAGCCGGGCCTTTGCACGCTTGTGGCTGAGCAAGGCGGACTCCTCGCGCAGGCATCTGCGTCAGCACCGGATGCTGGTATATGGCGCCGGCCAGCTCGGTGCCCAGATCGCCGAGGCGATGGAGCGACGTCATCAGTTGGTGCTGTTCGGATTCCTTGAAGACAATCCGGAGTTGTTCGGCAAGACCATCAATGGCCGCCGTGTATATGCCGCCAGCGATGCCGCTTCTCTCATTGAGTCCTATGCCATCACCGATATCCTGCTGGCCCTGCCGTCCATCAGTCGGGCACGCCGCAAGGAGATCATCGAAAAGCTTCGACCGTTCCATGTTCACATCAGGTCGGTGCCGGATTTTGCGGATGTTGCCCAGGGCAAGGTCACGGTCGCCGATGAGCACGAACTGGATATTCTCGACCTGTTGGGCCGTGATCCCGTATTGCCCAATCCTGCGCTCATCGGTCGCAACATCACCAACAAGGTCGTGCTTGTGACTGGGGCGGGTGGCAGCATCGGCAGCGAACTCTGTCGTCAGATTCTTGAGTCGGGTCCTAGCAAGCTGCTTCTGCTGGATCATAACGAGTACAACCTTTACGCCATCCATCGTGATCTGCAACAGTTGCTGGCACGCAAGGGTGGCACGGGTACGGAATTGATCCCGCTACTGGGAAGCGTGCGCAACTATGCACGGGTCAGCCAGATCTTCCGGACCTGGCGTCCGCGGACTGTTTATCACGCAGCGGCGTACAAACACGTGCCGTTGGTGGAACATAATCCGGTGGAAGGGATCATCAACAACGTATTCGGAACCTATCACGTTGCACGGGCAGCCATCGAGAACAATGTCAGTGATTATGTCCTCATCAGTACCGACAAGGCGGTAAGGCCGACCAACATCATGGGTGCGAGCAAACGGCTGGCGGAGATGGTGCTGCAATCGCTGGCCGATTCTCCGGCACCCCGCTTCCTTGAGCAGCCATCCAACGTACAGCCACTGCCCAACTCGACGCGGTTCTCGATGGTTCGCTTTGGCAATGTGCTGGATTCGTCTGGCTCGGTGGTTCCGCTGTTTCGCGAGCAGATCAAGGCTGGCGGGCCGCTGACCTTGACCGATCCGGAAGTCACCCGCTACTTCATGTTGATTCCCGAAGCCGTCCAGCTGGTGCTGCAGGCCGGTGCCATGACCGAGGGTGGTGATGTATTCGTGCTGGACATGGGCGAGCCGGTGAAGATCCGTGACCTGGCCTACCGCATGGTGGAGCTGTCGGGGCTGACCGTGCGTGATGAAGTCAACCCTGAGGGTGATATCGAGATCAGCGTGGTGGGATTGCGTCCCGGAGAAAAACTGTATGAAGAGTTGCTGATTGGCGAGAGCCCCGAGCCCACGGCTCATCCGCGTATCATGACCGCCCATGAGGTTTTCGTGCCGTGGGATCGTCTGTCCGAAAAGCTCGCGCAATTGCGGGTCGCTCTGGATGCCGAGGATATCGACGTCATCCGTACGCTGTTGCACGAGGTCGTCAATGGGTATCAGCCCGCAGCGGAAATCGTCGACTGGAGTTTCATCGAGAAACGGCGCCAGGCGATGCAGCGGCAAGATGGCCAATCGCCTGCACGCGGCTTTGAAGTCGTTAGCAAGCCCTGAATCATTTAATTAACCTAGAGAACTGTATCCACAATGAGCGCGCTCTCCAATTCCATCTTCAAAGCCTACGACATCCGCGGCATCATCGACAAAACCCTGGACGACCAGGTCGCCTATCAGATCGGTCAGGCCTTCGGCGCCGCCGCGCTGGCCAAGGGGCAGAAGAAGGTCGTGATCGGCCGTGACGGTCGTTTGTCCGGTCCTGCACTGGCCGCTGCGCTGGCCAAGGGCCTGCAGTCGGTGGGTGTGGACGTGATCGATCTGGGCATGGTCGCCACCCCGATGGTCTATTTCGGTACCCATGTGCTGGACACCCAATCGGGCATCATGGTCACCGGCAGCCACAACCCGCCCGACTACAACGGTTTCAAGATGGTGCTGGCCGGCGAGGCCATCCATGGCGAGACCATTCAGGGTCTCTATCACGCCATCGTCAAGGGTGATTTCCCGCAAGGCGCCGGCAGCTACAGCACCCACGACATCAAGGATGCCTACATCGCCCGCATGATCTCGGACGTCAAGCTGGCGCGCCCGCTGAAGATTGCTGTCGATTGCGGCAACGGCGTGGCTGGCGCTTTCGCTGGCGAGCTTTACCGTGCGCTCGGTTGCGAAGTGACTGAATTGTTCTGTGAGGTCGATGGCAACTTCCCCAATCACCACCCCGATCCGGCGCACCCGGAAAACCTGCAGGATCTCATCCGTTGCCTGCAGGAAACCGACAATGAGCTCGGCCTGGCCTTCGATGGAGACGGCGACCGCCTGGGACTGGTGACCAAGGACGGCCAGATCATCTACCCGGATCGTCAGCTGATGCTCTTCGCTGAGGACGTGCTGACCCGCAACCCGGGCAAGCAGATCCTCTATGACGTCAAGTGCACCCGTCATCTGGCACCCTGGATCAGCGCCCGCGGCGGTCAGCCGTTGATGTGGAAGACCGGCCACTCGCTGGTCAAGGCCAAGTTGCGTGAAACGGGTGCGCCCCTGGGCGGCGAGATGAGCGGTCACATCTTCTTCAAGGACCGCTGGTTCGGTTTCGACGACGGTCTCTATGCCGGCGTGCGGATGCTGGAACTGATGGCGCGCCAGAGTGACCCGTCGGCCGTTCTCAATGCGCTGCCCCAGTCGGTCAGCACCCCGGAATTGCAGCTGAAGCTGCAGGAAGGCGAGAATGTGGCCTTGATCGGCAAGCTGCAAAGCGATGCCAAGTTCGAAGGCGCCCAGGACATCATCACCATCGACGGTCTGCGCGTGGAATATGCCGATGGCTTCGGTCTGGCACGCTCTTCCAATACCACGCCTGTAGTGGTGCTGCGCTTCGAGGCAGAGACTGCGGAAGCGCTGGCCCGCATCCAGGGTGAGTTCCGCAAGGTCATCCTGGCGGCTCGTCCCGACGTCGCACTGCCGTTCTGACGGCCTGATGAGGTAAGATGCTGGCCCACAGTTAAGTTCAGTCAGAGTGGGCCAGCCTTGAAAATCCTAATCGTCCGCGTTTCCTCCCTGGGAGACGTCGTCCACAACATGCCGATGGTCGCGGACATCCGTCGTCATTTCCCCGCCGCACAGATCGACTGGGTCGTGGAAGAGGCCTATACGAGTCTCGTCCGCCTCAATCCTCATGTCCACACTGTGATTCCGATCGCCTTGCGTCGCTGGCGCAAGACCTTGTTCTCTGCCGCCACCCGCGCCGAAATTGCGGCTTTCCGGCGCCAGTTGCAGGCCGAGCGCTACGACGTGGTCTTTGATACCCAGGGCCTGCTCAAGACCAGCGTAGTCATGCGCATGGCACGACTGGCCGATCATGGGCGCCGGGTGGGCCTGGCCAATGCTACCGAGGGCTCGGGCTACGAGCCGCTTTCCCGGATCTTCCACGACCAGAGTATCGCAGTCGGTAGGCGCACCCACGCCGTCATGCGTGCGCGCCTGGTGGCTGCCGGTGCATTGGGCTATCAGGTCGAGGGTGAGCCCGATTTCGCCCTGCAGGCGCCCCAACCGGCACGCTGGCCCTGGATGCCGGAGACCCCATATGCCGTCTTCTTCCACGGCACCGCACGTGCAGCCAAGCAATGGCCGTCGGCGCAATGGATCAGGCTGGGGCAGGACCTGGCAGCTCGCGGCCTGCCGGTGTTGCTGCCTTGGGGTAGCACCCGGGAACAGGCGGCTGCGCAGCAACTGGCAGAGGGCATCCCGGGCGCCGTCGTATTGCCGCCGCTGCCGCTGATGCAGGCGGTGTCGCTGGTGCAGCAGGCCAGGCTGGTGATCGGCCTGGATACCGGTCTGACTCACATCGCTGCCGCGTATGGCAAGCCCACAGTTGAGCTTTACTGCGATTCCCCGCGTTGGAAAACCGAAGGCAACTGGTCGCCTCACATCGTCAACCTGGGTGATCTGGGGGCGCCACCGGCCGAAGAGGCCGTACTGTCCGCCGCGCTGGGTTTGCTGGACTGACGGCTCCAGCCCGGTCAGGGCATCGACCCGGATCATTGAAGCAGATCAAAACCTGGTGGCAAACTGTTGAACCGGATCGTAGGGCCACTTGCGGCGGGGGTTTGCGGCCTGCTGACGCGCCTGCATCGCCACACGGCGTTGACGCTTGCGGGCATAATACGCGCCATGGAATCGCAAATTATCGAGATCGGCCTGACCGAATGGCGGGTCGACAACCCCAATCAGGAATGGATCACTGCGCTGGAAGCCGGCAAGGTGCTGTATTTCCCGCACTTGGCCTTCCAGTTGATGCAATCCGAGCAGGTGCTGCTAGATCCGGCCGTGCGCGCCCCGAAGTCCCGCAATATCAGCCTGGACGCGCGTGGGCATATCAAGGGCGCCGCCGGTGGTACGGAGCAACAACTGGCGCTGGCGGCGATGGTGGGGCGCTTTCGCGAGCAGGCTCTGTCTTTGGTGCATACGCTCTTGCCCAAGTATCGTGACGCCCTGCGCGTAGCACCTACCAGCTATCGACCGATCCAGGTGGAAACCCGTGCCCAGTCCTGGCGTGCTGACGACCGCCGCATGCACGTCGACGCCTTCCCGTCGCGGCCGAACTATGGTGAGCGTATCCTGCGCGTCTTTACCAATATCAACCCGGAAGGCGTGCCGCGTGTCTGGCGCGTGGGCGAGCCTTTTGAAACCGTGGCCAGGCGCTTTCTGCCTCGTGCCAAGCCTTATGTTGCCTGGCAGGCGAAATTATTGAAGGCCTTGCGCGTGACGAAGTCCTTGCGCAGCGAGTACGACCACATGATGCTTCAGCTGCACGACGGCATGAAGGGCGACATGCAATACCAGCAGGATGCCCAGCAGGTAACCATGCCCTTCGCCGCAGGCTCGGTCTGGATCTGCTTTTCGGATCAGGCATCTCACGCAGTCATGTCGGGGCAATACATGATGGAGCAGACCCTGCACCTGGCACCGGAACAGCAATACGATCCGCAATCCAGCCCGCTGGCCATCCTGACGCGCCTGGCCGGCCATCCTTTGGTCTGAGATGCGGTTGCTGTATTCCCTGATCTGGTGGCTGCTGCTGCCGCTGGTGCTGCTGCGCCTCTGGTGGCGTGGCCGCAAGGAGCCCGGTTACCGGGCCCATGTGAGCGAGCGTCTCGGCTTTTATGCGCGCCTGCCTGATTCGCAGGCGCGTTTCATCTGGGTGCACGCGGTGTCGGTCGGCGAGACCCGCGCTGCAGAGCCGCTTATCGACGCTCTGTTGCAGCAATACCCCCAGCATTCCATCCTGCTGACCTGCATGACGGCCACCGGTCGCGCTACCGGCGCCCAGGTCTACGGCAAGCATGGCGGGCGTGTCCTGCAAAGCTTCCTGCCGTATGACATTGGATGGATGTGCGCCCGGTTTCTACGACATTTTCGACCAGCTGTCTGTGTGCTGATGGAAACCGAGGTCTGGCCCAGCCTGATCGCCCAATGCCATCGCTACCACGTTCCCGTGATGCTGGCCAATGCCCGTCTGTCGGAGCGTTCGTTGCGGCGTGGGTTGCGTTTTGCCGCCTTGTTGAAGCCGGCAGCTGAGGCCATCAGTGTAGTCGCGGCGCAATCGGACGCGGATGCGCAGCGTCTGCGCGCCTTCGGGGCGGGTCAGGTCGTCGTGACGGGGAGCCTCAAGTTCGACGTTGAGCCACCTGATGCCGTGGTGGCTCGGGGTCTGGAGTGGAAAGCCCAGGTCGGACTACGCAAGGTGCTGTTATGCGCCAGTACCCGGGAAGGCGAAGAAGCCCTGATCCTTGACGCGTTGGCTCGCGAAGGACGGGGTGACTGGCTGACGGTCATCGTGCCCCGTCACCCTCAGCGATTCGATCAGGTCGCCGACATGATCAGTGCCCGTGGCCTGCGCCTGCAGCGGCGGTCCACACTGCAGCAGGACATCCGCTTGCAGGATGTGGATGTACTGCTGGGTGATTCCATGGGGGAGATGTTTGCCTACTATGCGCTTTGTGATGTCGCATTCATCGGTGGCAGCCTCTTGCCGCTCGGTGGGCAGAACCTGATCGAGGCGCTGGCCTTGGGTAGGCCGGTGTTGATCGGCCCGCACACTTTCAATTTCCAGCGCATTACCGAGGATGCCATTGCCGAGCACGCAGCAGCGCGCGTAGAGAATGCAGATGCATTGCTGCGTCAGTGGAAAGAACTCGTGTCCGACCACACGCGTATGGATCAAAGGTCGCATTCCGCAAAGGAATTTGCGCAGCGTCACCAGGGGGCAACTGGCCGGACGCTTTCTCTGCTGGATGCGCTGCTGACGGACGGTCAGGCGCGGCGATAGGCGTCGACCGTTTTCTGGAATGCGGCGTCGACTGTCGTTCTGGGCGTCCAGCCCAGCAGATCGCGGTTCTTGCTGATGTCGACCTGCAGGGAGCCGCAAAGACGTTGCGCGATTCCAGGCCTGCCCATCATGCGTGCTGCCAGCATCAGCCATGAGGCCGGTAGCGATGGCAGGAACGGCGACTTGCCCAGGGCAAGGGAGATGCGTCTGAGCATGGCGGTGGTTGAGATGTCTTCACCATCGGAAACCAGGAAAACCTGGCCTGCAGCATCGGGGTGGCTCAGGCAGACGCAGATCAGGTCCACCAGGTTATCCAGCGCTACCAGGCTGCGGCGATTGCTGGTGATGCCGCCCAGCGGCAGCGGTATGCCTTTATCCAGCCAGCGGATCATGCTCAGGAAATTGGCTTTGACGCCAGGGCCATAGACTAATACCGGTCTTATCACCACCACTTCCATGGTTCTATTGCGCGCCAGCTCCCGCAGCGCCTGTTCGGCTTCCATCTTGGAGATGCCGTAGGGATCAGCCGGGGCGGGCGTATCGTCGGCTGTAAAGGGGCGTCCTGGTTGCGTCTCCTCGCCATTGACCTTGATCGAGCTGATGAAAATGAAACGGCGGACTCCCGCCTGTTGCGCTTGACGTGCCAGCGCCAGCGTTCCTTCAACATTGGTCCTGCGGAATTCCGACAACGGATCGCCAGCTGTCTCGTTCATCACGTGTACCCGCGCCGCGCAGTGGACCACCGCCTCCATACCGTCTAGTGCTGCTGACCAATTGGTATCGGGTGCCAGTTCTTCGATGATCACTTTTTCCAGTGTGCTGGAGTCTACGGGCAGCTTTGCTGTGGGGCGAAGTGCGGCACGCAGATGATGACGGTCCTCGGAGGCAAGTTGGCGAACCAAGGCTTGGCCAACGAAACCGGAGGCGCCGGTAATGAGAATACGCATGGACAAATAAGGGAGCGGCGGGGAAAGAGGACGCCAATACTATCATCGTGTCCCGACTTGCCCGGTGAATGTGGAGGTCAGCTCGTCTGGCTGCTTGGTATATAGAAGAATGGCCTTGCTTGGCATCGGGATGGTGCCGCCTATTTGGGCTGGATAAATTATTTTCGAATATTTTTCAAAAAGTGCTTGCGTGGTGTGAGGGGCGTTGCTATAGTTCGCCCCCTGCTGACGCGACACACGAAGCGAAGTTGAAAAACAGAGCGACGAAGGTGGGCGAAGCAGGTGAGTAGTGAAGCAGTTTGAAGGGCGTTTTAAATGGGAGTAGTCGAGCGGTAGTAAAAGCGAAGACGAAAAAATTTAAAACGAATCGCAAAAAAGTAGTTGACGCGATGAACTAACTGCTACATAATCTCGTTTCTTTGCTGCTGACGAACAAAACGATTCGCAGCGATGCAAACAGCGCCAGGCGCGTTTGATGCAGATGATCTTTAAAAATTAACAGCCGATAAGCGTGGGCGTTTAATGAAGTGCGACAGAACTTCGGTTCTGGAAACTTTAAATATTAAATGCTCACAAGAAATATAGGTAAGATCGCAAGAAATTACCTGTCAGTATTTTGAGAGAGCGATGCCCTTCGGGGTAGCCAGAAATGGCACAAAACAGAGATTAAACTAAAGAGTTTGATCCTGGCTCAGATTGAACGCTGGCGGCATGCCTTACACATGCAAGTCGAACGGCAGCATAGGAGCTTGCTCCTGATGGCGAGTGGCGAACGGGTGAGTAATATATCGGAACGTGCCCTAGAGTGGGGGATAACTAGTCGAAAGACTAGCTAATACCGCATACGATCTACGGATGAAAGTGGGGGATCGCAAGACCTCATGCTCCTGGAGCGGCCGATATCTGATTAGCTAGTTGGTGGGGTAAAAGCTCACCAAGGCGACGATCAGTAGCTGGTCTGAGAGGACGACCAGCCACACTGGGACTGAGACACGGCCCAGACTCCTACGGGAGGCAGCAGTGGGGAATTTTGGACAATGGGGGCAACCCTGATCCAGCAATGCCGCGTGAGTGAAGAAGGCCTTCGGGTTGTAAAGCTCTTTTGTCAGGGAAGAAACGGTTCTGGATAATACCTGGGACTAATGACGGTACCTGAAGAATAAGCACCGGCTAACTACGTGCCAGCAGCCGCGGTAATACGTAGGGTGCAAGCGTTAATCGGAATTACTGGGCGTAAAGCGTGCGCAGGCGGTTGTGTAAGTCAGATGTGAAATCCCCGGGCTCAACCTGGGAATTGCATTTGAGACTGCACGGCTAGAGTGTGTCAGAGGGGGGTAGAATTCCACGTGTAGCAGTGAAATGCGTAGATATGTGGAGGAATACCGATGGCGAAGGCAGCCCCTGGGATAACACTGACGCTCATGCACGAAAGCGTGGGGAGCAAACAGGATTAGATACCCTGGTAGTCCACGCCCTAAACGATGTCTACTAGTTGTCGGGTCTTAATTGACTTGGTAACGCAGCTAACGCGTGAAGTAGACCGCCTGGGGAGTACGGTCGCAAGATTAAAACTCAAAGGAATTGACGGGGACCCGCACAAGCGGTGGATGATGTGGATTAATTCGATGCAACGCGAAAAACCTTACCTACCCTTGACATGGATGGAATCCCGAAGAGATTTGGGAGTGCTCGAAAGAGAACCATCACACAGGTGCTGCATGGCTGTCGTCAGCTCGTGTCGTGAGATGTTGGGTTAAGTCCCGCAACGAGCGCAACCCTTGTCATTAGTTGCTACGAAAGGGCACTCTAATGAGACTGCCGGTGACAAACCGGAGGAAGGTGGGGATGACGTCAAGTCCTCATGGCCCTTATGGGTAGGGCTTCACACGTCATACAATGGTACATACAGAGGGCCGCCAACCCGCGAGGGGGAGCTAATCCCAGAAAGTGTATCGTAGTCCGGATTGGAGTCTGCAACTCGACTCCATGAAGTTGGAATCGCTAGTAATCGCGGATCAGCATGTCGCGGTGAATACGTTCCCGGGTCTTGTACACACCGCCCGTCACACCATGGGAGCGGGTTTTACCAGAAGTGGGTAGCCTAACCGCAAGGAGGGCGCTCACCACGGTAGGATTCGTGACTGGGGTGAAGTCGTAACAAGGTAGCCGTATCGGAAGGTGCGGCTGGATCACCTCCTTTCTAGAGTGCGCACGAAGTTAAGCGTCCACACTTATCGGCTGTAATTCAAAGAACAGTTATTTGGTGAAGCGCGGTCTGTGACACAAGGTCATCGACTGGCTACTGATACTGATCCAAGCGGGTCTGTAGCTCAGCTGGTTAGAGCACCGTGTTGATAACGCGGGGGTCGTTGGTTCGAGCCCAACCAGACCCACCAAGGTTTCGGGGGTTTAGCTCAGCTGGGAGAGCACCTGCTTTGCAAGCAGGGGGTCGTCGGTTCGATCCCGTCAACCTCCACCAAGAAATGTCAAACCTAAGTCAGCGTTGAGCGTATGGCGTAGTGATTTAGGTTTGATCTTTTACGATCAATGGCTGTTTTTGTTCTTTAACAATCTGGAAGAAGTAAAGATTCATTTAAACGATCGCCAGGACTTCGGTTCTTGCGAAAGTAAAAATGGGTGTGATTGTATCAATCAAAGTATTACGAAGTGATCTTAGCAATTAGAAGACTTACTTTGGAATACGGCAAACGCTAAAACTCAACGCTTCTTTATAACGCTCTTGCAAAAGAGGCTAACGTTATAGGAACAAGCGAATAAGTGCACATGGTGGATGCCTTGGCGATTACAGGCGATGAAGGACGTAGTAGCTTGCGATAAGCTGCGGGGAGCTGGCAAACAAGCTTTGATCCGCAGATTTCCGAATGGGGAAACCCGGCCGTAAGGTCATCGTTATCTGAATACATAGGGTAACGAAGCGAACGTGGCGAACTGAAACATCTAAGTAGCTACAGGAAAAGAAATCAACCGAGATTCCCAAAGTAGTGGCGAGCGAAATGGGATCAGCCTGCAAGATTTAGCATCAACGATAGCAAAACGGAATGGAAAGTCCGGCCATAGTGGGTGATAGCCCCGTATGCGAAATCGATGGTGTGGAACTAGGCTTGCGACAAGTAGGGCGGGACACGTGAAATCCTGTCTGAACATGGGGGGACCATCCTCCAAGGCTAAATACTCGTAATCGACCGATAGTGAACCAGTACCGTGAGGGAAAGGCGAAAAGAACCCCGGAAGGGGAGTGAAATAGATCCTGAAACCGTGTGCATACAAACAGTAGGAGCCTCGAAAGGGGTGACTGCGTACCTTTTGTATAATGGGTCAGCGACTTACATTCAGTGGCAAGCTTAACCGAATAGGGAAGGCGTAGAGAAATCGAGTCCGAATAGGGCGTTCAGTCGCTGGGTGTAGACCCGAAACCAAGTGATCTATCCATGGCCAGGTTGAAGGTGCGGTAACACGCACTGGAGGACCGAACCCACTAATGTTGAAAAATTAGGGGATGAGCTGTGGATAGGGGTGAAAGGCTAAACAAACTTGGAAATAGCTGGTTCTCTCCGAAAACTATTTAGGTAGTGCCTCAAGTATCACCATCGGGGGTAGAGCACTGTTATGGCTAGGGGGTCATCGCGACTTACCAAACCATTGCAAACTCCGAATACCGATGAGTGCGAGCTTGGGAGACAGACGCCGGGTGCTAACGTCCGACGTCAAGAGGGAAACAACCCAGACCGCCAGCTAAGGTCCCAAAGATTGGCTAAGTGGAAAACGAAGTGGGAAGGCTAAAACAGTCAGGAGGTTGGCTTAGAAGCAGCCATCCTTTAAAGAAAGCGTAATAGCTCACTGATCGAGTCGTCCTGCGCGGAAGATGTAACGGGGCTAAGCCAGTCACCGAAGCTGCGGATATCCGTAAGGATATGGTAGGAGAGCGTTCTGTAAGCCTGTGAAGGTGTCTTGTAAAGGATGCTGGAGGTATCAGAAGTGCGAATGCTGACATGAGTAGCGATAATGCGGGTGAAAAGCCCGCACGCCGTAAGCCCAAGGTTTCCTGTTCAACGTTCATCGGAGCAGGGTGAGTCGGCCCCTAAGGCGAGGCAGAGATGCGTAGCTGATGGGAAGCAGGTTAATATTCCTGCACCGTCGTTAGATGCGATGGGGGGACGGATCGCGGAAGGTTGTCCGGGTGTTGGAAGTCCCGGTTCTTGTATCGAAGAAGGCTGTTAGGCAAATCCGGCAGCGTAATTCAAGGGTATGAGACGAGCGAACTTGTTCGCGAAGCAATCGGAAGTGGTTCCAAGAAAAGCCTCTAAGCTTCAGTCTAACGAGACCGTACCGCAAACCGACACAGGTGGGCGAGATGAGTATTCTAAGGCGCTTGAGAGAACTCGGGAGAAGGAACTCGGCAAATTGGTACCGTAACTTCGGGATAAGGTACGCCCAAGTAGTTTGACTGGCCTGCGCCAGAAGGACAAAAGGGTTGCAATAAAATGGTGGCTGCGACTGTTTAATAAAAACACAGCACTCTGCAAACACGAAAGTGGACGTATAGGGTGTGACGCCTGCCCGGTGCTGGAAGATTAAATGATGGGGTGCAAGCTCTTGATTGAAGTCCCAGTAAACGGCGGCCGTAACTATAACGGTCCTAAGGTAGCGAAATTCCTTGTCGGGTAAGTTCCGACCTGCACGAATGGCGTAACGATGGCCACACTGTCTCCTCCCGAGACTCAGCGAAGTTGAAATGTTTGTGATGATGCAATCTACCCGCGGCTAGACGGAAAGACCCCATGAACCTTTACTGTAGCTTTGCATTGGACTTTGAACCAATCTGTGTAGGATAGGTGGGAGGCTTTGAAGCAGGAACGCTAGTTTCTGTGGAGCCAACCTTGAAATACCACCCTGGTTTGTTTGAGGTTCTAACCTTGGTCCGTTATCCGGATCGGGGACAGTGCATGGTAGGCAGTTTGACTGGGGCGGTCTCCTCCCAAAGTGTAACGGAGGAGTTCGAAGGTACGCTAGGTACGGTCGGACATCGTGCTAATAGTGCAATGGCATAAGCGTGCTTAACTGCGAGACTGACAAGTCGAGCAGGTACGAAAGTAGGACATAGTGATCCGGTGGTTCTGTATGGAAGGGCCATCGCTCAACGGATAAAAGGTACTCTGGGGATAACAGGCTGATTCCTCCCAAGAGTTCATATCGACGGGGGAGTTTGGCACCTCGATGTCGGCTCATCACATCCTGGGGCTGTAGCCGGTCCCAAGGGTATGGCTGTTCGCCATTTAAAGTGGTACGTGAGCTGGGTTTAAAACGTCGTGAGACAGTTTGGTCCCTATCTGCCGTGGGCGTTGGAAGTTTGAAGGGGGCTGCTCCTAGTACGAGAGGACCGGAGTGGACGAACCTCTGGTGTATCGGTTGTCACGCCAGTGGCATTGCCGAGTAGCTAAGTTCGGAAGAGATAACCGCTGAAAGCATCTAAGCGGGAAACTCGCCTTGAGATGAGACTTCCCGGGAACTAGATTCCCCTAAAGGGTCGTTCGAGACCAGGACGTTGATAGGTCAGGTGTGGAAGCGCAGTAATGCGTTAAGCTAACTGATACTAATTGCCCGTGCGGCTTGTTCCTATAACATTAGCTCTGTTATAGACAAGTTGAGCATATATTGTGTTTGCCCTAGTGCATCACACCCCAGAATCTAATTACTTCTTCCAGTTTGAGTTGCTTGCTGCTCCCTTCGAGAGCAAGGAACTATACAAGTTATGCCTGATGACTATAGCAAGTTGGTACCACCCCTTCCCATCCCGAACAGGACCGTGAAACGACTTCGCGCCGATGATAGTGCTGCAACCAGTGTGAAAGTAGGTCATCGTCAGGCTTGTTACTCCCAAGAACCCTCGTTACGAATGTAGCGAGGGTTTTTGCTTTGCGGCGGCAAAAACACGCACCCATCCCACCCGGCTGCATACAACGCCACAGGCCGCTTTTATTAGCATTGCGCTCCTGCTCTCAATAGGCTGACCTCGATTCGAGTGCAAGTGACGCTTAAGTCTGTTGCCCACAGGATCGGCCCGGACAAAGCTCCCAGCCGATACACCCCCTTCAATTGGATATCTTATCCACCGCCTATCGTGCCCACAGACCGACGCATCGATTGCACGACATCAAGTTGAAAACTTAGTATTTGGGGAACAAGCAGGGCGCAACGGGGCGTCCAGTGTGGCCTCAATAATTAGACAACTTAGTTTATGCACAGGGTAGCCTTCGAGTTTGCGCGGGACTTATCTTATCCACAGCCCCAAATACCCCATGACGTCCATCGCTGCTGACTTGATCGAGCAACATCCGACCGAGCTCCGCGTGACCTTACCCACGCACCCAACCCTCTAAACCACAAGACAATAAAAAAGCCGGCAAATGCCGGCTTTTTTACTTCCATCCACAACACGATCTCAACAGATCGCCATAAAACTTACTGCTTGGCTGCAACACTCAAGGTGTTCTCGTTGATACCACCACCCAATGCCTTATACAGATCAATGGCATTGTTCAAGCGCAGCTGGCGAGCCTGGATCAAGGCCTGTTGTGCAGAGAACAGGTCCCGCTGTGCATCAAGCTGATCCAGTGAAGACGCAATCCCGTTCTTGAAACGCAGATCAGTCAACTTCAGCCGCTCCTGCTGGGCCGCCAGGAAAGCCTCCTGCGCCTTGACCTGGTCATCCAGAGTCCCGCGCGCGACTAGCGCGTCGGCAACTTCGCGGAAGGCCGTTTGGATGGTCTTCTCATAGCTCACTACAGCCTTGTTCTTGCGTACTTCAGCCAGGTCCAGATTGGCGCTGTTGCGGCCGAAATCGAAGATGGGCAGCGAGAGTGAGGGGCCGAAGCTCCATGCGCCCGAACCACTCTCGAACAATCCACCCAGTGTGCTGCTGGCGCTGCCGAAGCTGCCTGTCAGCGAGATGCGCGGGAAGAATGCCGCACGCGCCGCACCGATGTTGGCATTGGCTGCCAGCAGGCTCTGCTCGGCCGAGCGGATGTCAGGGCGATTGGTCAGCAGCTCCGAAGGCAGTCCAGCGGGGATGTCGGTCACGATCTTTTCATCCGACAGCAGTTGCGCGGGTGGCAGGTCGCCCACCTTTTTGCCCACCAGCAGCGTGAGGGCGTTCTCGGCTTGTGCACGCTGACGTTCCAACTGGGCCTTGGCCACACGAGCCGATTCCACCAGCGTCTGCGTCAGGCGAAAATCCAGCGCAGAACTGGCACCTACGTCGAAACGCTTTTGCGCCAGATCCAGATTGGATTCACGCGACTTGAGGGTGTCATTGGCCAGTTGCAGCTGCTCGGCATAGGAGCGCTCGGACAGGTAGGCCTGCGCCACCTGCGCGACCAGGCTGATCTGTGCCGACTTCTGTGCCTCTTCGGTACTCAGATAGCTGGCCAGCGCCGCATCCTTGAGGTTGCGCACGCGACCGAAGAAGTCCAGCTCGTAGGCTGGCACCGCCAGGCCCACCTGGTAGCTGTTGCTGATCACAGGCTGGCCCGTCAGCGACTGGCTGGCCGACGTACGGGTACGCGCAGCATTGCCAGTGACGTTCAGATTGGGCAGGAGATCGGCACGGGCGATCTGGTATTGCGCCCGGGCTTCTTCGATGTTGAGCACGGCAGTGCGCAAGTCGCGGTTGTTCTCCAGAGCGGCCGCGATCAGCTGCTGCAGCCGCTGGTCGGGGAAGAACTGGCGCCACCCCAGGTTGACAGCCTGCAGTTCGGCACGGCCAGCGGCATCCGCCGGATAGGCGGCTTCCACCGGCGCTTGCGGACGCTCATAAGTGGGGGCCAGCGAGCAGCCCCCCAGGACACCGGCCACCAGCAGCGCTGCGCACATTTGCAGCAGGCGCGGCGAGCGCGGCAACGACAGATTAGCCATTGTTGTTCTCCACATTGATCTTGGGCGAATGGTCAGCGTCGAACTTGCGCTGACGATCGCTACCCTTGAATATCTTGCGCACGACCACGAAGAAGATCGGCACCAGGAACACCGCCAGTACGGTCGCCGTGATCATGCCGCCCATCACGCCGGTACCGATGGCGCGCTGGCTGGCAGAGCCGGCGCCAGAGGCAATCGCCAGCGGCAGCACACCGAGGATGAAGGCCAGCGAGGTCATGATGATCGGACGGAAACGCAGGTGAACCGCCTCAAGCGTCGCCTCGATCAACCCCTTGCCCTGCGCCTGCAGATCCTTGGCGAATTCGATGATCAGGATCGCGTTCTTGGCCGACAGACCCACCACCGCGATCATGCCCACCTTGAAGTACACGTCGTTTGGCATGGCGCGCAACGTCACGCCCAGCAGCGCACCCAGGATGCCCAGCGGCACCACCAGCATCACCGCCAGCGGAATGGACGTACTTTCATACAGCGCTGCCAGCACCAGGAACACCGCGATCAGCGACAGTGCATACAGGGCAGGAGCCTGGTTGCCGGAGGTCTTTTCTTCCAGCGACTGACCCGTCCATTCAAAGCCGAAGCCAGGTGGCAGCTTGGCCACAAAGGATTCCAGCTCCGCCATCGCCTCACCGGTACTGCGGCCAGGAGCAGCGCCACCGGCGATCTTCATGGCCGGGTAGCCGTTGTAGCGGATCAGCTGTACCGGACCATTGATCCACTTCGCAGTGACGAAGGCCGAGAACGGAACCATGCCGCCATTGGAATTGCGGGCGTACAGGTTGGTCAGGTCTTCCGGTTGCAGACGACGGGTGGCGTCAGCCTGCACGATCACACGCTGTTGACGACCCAGGTTGGGGAAGTCGTTCACATAGGACGAGCCCAGCGCCGTGGACAGCACGCTGTTGATCGCCGAGAACGGCACGCCCAGGGCGTTGGCCTTGTCGCGGTCGATGTCCAGCTGCAGCTGTGGCGCATCTTCCAGACCTTCCGGACGCACACCGGCCAGCACCTTGCTCTGCGAAGCCATGCCCAGGATCTGGTTGCGGGCCTGCACCAGTGCAGCGTGGCCCATCCCGGCGCGATCCTGCAGACGGAAGGTGAAGCCGGTAGCATTACCCAGTTCCGGGATCGGTGGCGGGTTCAGCGGGAACACGATCGCATCCTTGATCTGCGAGAACGCACCGAAAGCCTTGCCCGCGACGGCGTCCGCCGACTGCGACTTGTCGCGTTCGGACCAGTCCTTCAGCGGGGTGAACACCAGTGCCGCATTCTGACCGTTACCCGAGAACGAGAAGCCCAGCACCGCAATGGCGTGTTCCACTGCCGGGTCCTTGAGGTAATACTCTTCGATCTTCTTGACCACCTCGGTGGTGCGCGCCGTGCTTGCGCCCGGCGGCAACTGGACGTTGGTGATGATGTAGCCCTGGTCTTCATTGGGCAGGAAGGAGGCGGGCAGGCGCACGTACAGCAAGCCCACGCAGGCCACGATCACGACATAGACGATCATGTAGCGGCCAGCCTTGTTCAGCATGCGGGCGATCACGCCCTGATAGCCGGCGGCGGTGCTGTTGAACTTGCGGTTGAACCAGCCGAAGAAGCCCTTCTTCTCGTGGTGATGACCCTTTTCGACCGGCTTGAGGATGGTGGCGCACAGCGCCGGCGTCAGCGTGAAGGCCATCAACACCGAGAACACCATCGAAGCCACCATCGACAGCGAGAACTGACGATAGATCGCACCCACGGCACCGCCGAAGAAGGCCATCGGGATGAACACCGCGATCAGCACCAGGGTGATACCGATCAGCGCGCCGCTGATCTGGCCCATGGCCTTGCGGGTGGCGTCAGCCGGCGAGAGACCTTCCTCGCTCATGATGCGTTCGACGTTTTCCACCACCACGATCGCATCGTCCACCAGGATACCGATGGCCAGCACCATGCCGAACATGGTCAGCACGTTGATCGAGAAGCCGAACAGCAGCAGCGTGGCAAAGGTACCCAGCAAGGCCACCGGCACCACGATGGTGGGGATGATGGTGTAGCGGATGTTCTGCAGGAACAGGAACATCACCAGGAACACCAGCACGATCGCTTCGATCAGGGTCTTGACCACTTCTTCGATCGAGATCTTGACGAACTTGGAGGTGTCGTAGGGGATGGTGTACTTCACGCCAGTGGGGAAGTACTTGGCCAGCTCGTCCATCTTCTTGTGTACGGCCGTAGCGGTGCCCAGCGCATTGGCGGTGGGCGAGAGCTGCACGCCGATGAAGGAGGAGGGCTTGCCGTCCAGACGACCGGAAGTGTCATAGCTCTGGCCACCAACCTCGACCCGGGCGACATCACGCAGTCGCACCGACGAACCGTTGGCATTGGCGCGCAGCACGATGTTGCCGAACTGCTCGGGCGAAGTCAGCTGACCGTTCACCACCACGGTGGCGGCGATCTGCTGGGTGCCCGGGCTGGGCAGGGCGCCCAGTGTACCGCCGGCCACCAGCGCGTTCTGTGCCTGGATGGCTGCGGTCACGTCAGCCGGGGTCAGGTTCAGGCCGATCAGCTTGTTCGGATCGATCCAGATGCGCATGGCGCGTTCGGTACCGAACAGCTGTGCCTGGCCCACGCCCGGGACACGCTTGATTTCGTTCAGGACGTTACGCGACAGATAGTCACCCAGCGCCACCGGATCGAGCTTGCCGTCGGTCGAGGAAAGACCGATGAAGAGCAGGAAGTTGGAACGCGACTTGGTCACCTGCACGCCCTGCTGCGTCACCGCAGCCGGCAGACGGGCCTCGACGCGCTTCAGGCGGTTCTGCACATCCACCGCCGCCAGGTCCGGATTGGTTTCCGGCGAGAAGGTGATGGTGATCTGCACCTGGCCATTGGCCTGGCTTTGCGACTCGATGTATTGCAGGCCATCGGCGCCGTTCATTTCCTGTTCGATCAGGCTGGTCACCGAATCGTCCAGGGTCTGTGCGGTCGCACCCGGGTAGGTCGCCGTGACCACGATGGTCGGCGGCGCGATGTTGGGGTACTGGGACACCGGCAGGCCGGTGATGGCCAGCGCACCGGCCAGCATGATGAAGATCGCTAGCACCCACGCGAATACGGGGCGATCAATAAAAAACTTTCCCATCTGGCAGCCTCTTAGTTAGCTTTCGGTTGGGCGCTCGGATCTTGCTTGGCCGGTTGGCCTTGCGCTTGTGCGGGAGCGCCCGCGGGATTCCATTGCACCGGTTTGACCGAAGCGCCCGGGCGAACCTTCTGCAGGCCCTCCACGATCACGCGGTCACCCTCTTTCAGGCCGTCCAGGACCTGCCAGTTGTTGCCACGCGCACCGCCCGTCTTGACCGGACGTGGCTCCACCTTGTTCTCGGCATTGACCACCAGCACCGACGAGCCGCCGGCATCACGCATCACAGCCTGTTGTGGCACCAGCAGGGCCTGTTCGTCCACTGCCTGTTCGATCTTGGTACGCACATAGGTACCCGGCAGCAGCAGGCGCTTGGGGTTGGGGAACTCGGCGCGCAGGGAGACCGAACCGGTGCTCTCGTCTACGCTGATGTCGGAGAACAGCAGCTTGCCCGGTTGTTCATAGGCTTGGCCGTTTTCCAGCACCAGGGTCACGCTGGCCTTGTTCTCGCCCACGCTCTTCAACTGGCCCGCCGCCATGGCCTGCTGCAGCTTCAACAGGTCGGCGCTGGACTGGGTGACGTTGACATAGACCGGATCAAGCTGCTGCACCAGCGCCAGCTGGGTGGCATCGCCCTGACCCACCAGCGCGCCCTCGGTCACCAGCGCGCGACCGATACGGCCGGAGATGGGCGAGGTCACGGTGGCATAGCCCAGGTTCAGGCTGGCGGTCTGCACGGCAGCCTTGCCGGCGGCCACGTCAGCTTCTGCCTGCTTCTGGGCAGCGACCGCGTTGTCATATTCCTGCTTGGAGACGGCGTTGACTTCCACCAGCGGCTTGTAGCGTTGCGCCGTCAACGAGGTCTGCGTCAGGTTGGCCTGGGCACGTGCCAGTGTGGCTTGTGCGCTTTCCAGGCTGGCCTTGTACTGGGCCGGATCGATCTTGAACAGGACCTGGCCTTCCTTGACCTCGCTGCCTTCCTTGAAGACGCGCTTTTGCACGATACCGGCCACCCGTGCGCGTACTTGCGCCACACGGAAGGCTTCCACCCGGCCCGGCAGTTCATTGGTAATGGCCACGCGTTGCGGGGCGATGGTCACCACCGACACCTCGGCCGGCGGCATCTGGCCGCCTTGGGCGGCGGGTTTCTGTCCGCAGGCGACCAGCGCAGCGGCAACGGCGACGGTCATGGTAAGGCGCGTGAAACGACTGACTGAGCTCATAGATATCTCGCACGAAAGTAAAGTTGAAGCCGCCAGGGCGGCGATGAAACGAATTCGGTAAAACCGGTGATGACGATGATGCTATGCCTGTCGTCGCCGGCTGAAGTTGGCGGGACGGCAGGATGAGGCATTGTTGCAATGCGAAAAATCCCCCGCCCGCTTCCCGGCTAGGGCGACGAATTTTTGCGAAGGACTTACGACAGGGGCTTGAAGCGGATGCTATTATACATACATTCATGTATGTATGTATTTCTCCAAAACATCACATTAATTTAACAAACTTGTTCGAAACGGCGTAGCTAAATATGAGCGATTCCTTGCATTTTCCTGCAGAAGGCACTCTGATACCGTTTCCGCAGTGTTGAAACCGAGCTCTTCCGCATGGCCCGTCGCGATAAGCGGGTCTCGGCAAGACAAAACAGATGGCCCGATATTGTGTACGACGAATTCTTTCCACTCCATGACAATTTCTGCTTAAGCGCGATTGTTCAGGTTCAAATAATGTTCACTGAAGATGTGCGCACGCAGCAAAGCTTGCCGATGGATGATTCCGACTGGATGCTCTCCGGAGGTTGCTGAGATGGCCCGTTCCACCAAGGAAGAAGCACTGGAAACGCGCGCCCGCATCCTCGATGCTGCCGAGCAGGTATTCCATGAACGCGGTGTTTCGCAGACCTCGCTGGCCGACGTCGCCAAGGCGGCCGACGTCACGCGGGGCGCGATCTATTGGCATTTCAAGAACAAGAGCGACCTTTTCGACGCCATGTGCGAGCGCGTGCGCCTGCCGATGGAGGCCGTGCTGGAAGAGAACGCCAGCCCGCAGGTGGCCGATCCGCTGGGACAGTTCCTGCGCAGCGGCATCTACGTGCTGACGATGGCCGCAACCGATGAGCGCTGCCGGCGCGTGTTCGACATCATCTTCAACAAGTGCGAGTTTGCCGATGCCCACGATCCCATCCTGATCCGGCAGCGTGAGTGCCACGTCGACGGTATGTTGCGACTCGAGCAGATCCTCGGCAATGCGGTAGCGCGTGGGCAACTGCCGGCCACGCTGGACATCCGCCTGGCCTGCCTGATGGCCCATGCGACCTTCAGTGGCTTGCTGACGGACTGGTTCTTTTCACCCGAGAGTTTTGACCTGGTCGTGGAAGGTGAACGCGTGCTGGCAGCGTCTTTGTACGCCTTGAAGGCGGCACCTTCACTGCAGAAAGTGCAAGAAGTGAAGGAAGTGGTGAGCTGAGCGAGGTAGGGAAGGGCGACCCGTAGAAGAAGGCAGGCCGCCTTGCCGCGCCATGCGATCCGGTCTGACCGGGCCACATGGCGGGAGGGAAGCGTCGACTCAGTAGGTCGGCATGGTCGGATCGACCTGCGTGGCCCAGGCATGCACGCCGCCACTCAGGTTGATGACCTTGGTGAAGCCCTGGCGCTCCAGGAAAGCCGCGACCTGCATGCTGCGGCCGCCATGGTGGCAGATGCACACTACCGGCTGTTCTTCGTCGAGCTCGGAAAAACGGCCGGGAATGGTGTTCATCGGCACCAGTTGCGTACCGGCGATGTGGCAGGTCTGGTGTTCCCAGGGCTCGCGCACGTCCAGCAGCAGGGGCGTGGGGCGGTCGGGATCATTGATCCAGGCGGCCAGTTCCGGGGCGGAGATGTGCTCCATGATGCTTTCCTGTCAGGTTCAGAACGTGAAGTGGGACGGCACCAGCGCTGCATGCAGCGGCTTGGCCATGGTTTCCACGATGTTCACGGTTTCAAAGACATGTTCCGAAGTGCGGGTGATCAGTTGCAGCTCCATCACCGGTGCGGAACCGACGATGGCCAGCAGGCGGCCACCCACCTTCAGTTGCTTGCCGAAGGCTTCCGGCAGCAGTGGCAGCGAACCGGAAATGACGATCACGTCGTATTCGCCGGCCTTGCCGTCGGCGCCGGTCCAGCCCTGGGCGCCGTTACCCAGTTGCACATCCACGTTGGCCACGCCGTAGTCGGACAGGTTCTGCTCGGCCAGTGTCTTCAGCTCGGGGGAGATTTCCACGGTGGTCACGTGACGCGCCTTGTGCGCCAGCAGAGCCGCCATGTATCCCGAACCGGCGCCGATTTCCAGCACGTATTCGTGCTTTTTGACGTTGGCTTCCTGCAGCATGCGCGCTTCGATCTTGGGGGCCAGCATGTTTTCACCGCCCGGCAGGGGGATCTCGGTGTCGAAGAACGCCAGGCTGCGATAGGCGGCCGGGACGAATTCTTCACGCTTGACGACCATCAGCAGGTCCAGCACATCCTGCGCCAGCACATTCCAGGGACGGATTTGCTGTTCGATCATGTTGAAGCGGGCTTGTTCGATATTCATGGCGGTGGCTCGATCTAATCTAATAGCGACGGAAAGGCAGCATTTTATCAAACACCGCCCAGCTAATCAGCCCATCTATGCCGGGAAAAAGCGGCGGCCGGCGCTTCTGTTGCGGGTTTTCCTCAATGCAATGCGAGTATGGGCCTGTTGTTGCGTGCCGATCCGGGGCCGGATGCGCAGCGGGCGGCCATCTGTGGCCCGTGCTTCAGGCCCTCAGCCCATTGAGGCAGAGGTCGATCATGTTCTCCAGATAGCTGCGTGGATCGATCGGGGCCACCGCACAGGGGGCCAGTGACTGGTCCCAGAGCATGAGCATGACCACTGGAGCCACGATGACCTTTTTCATCGCTTCTGCATTGATCTGTCTGAACTCCCCGCATGCCATGCCGCGCTCCAGCACGCGGACCACGGTGGCGTCGCCCCGGGCGGTGATTTCTTCATGGTAAAAACGCGCAAGTTCGGGGAAGTTGCCGGATTCGGCCATCATCAGCTTGGCGATGCCCATCACCCCGGAGTGCGAGGCGGCCTCCCACCAGTGCATGATCAGGTCGCGCAGCAGGTCGGCACTGCTCCCGGCGTGGCCGGCGATGCGCGCTTCGGCCTGATCCAGCAGCGGCAGCATGTTGGTGCGTACCACCGACTTGAACAGGCTTTCCTTGCTGTCGAAGTAGAGATAGAGGGTGCCCTTGGAAACACCGGCGCGGGTAGCCACATCTTCCAGGCGGGTCGCTGCATAGCCGCGTTCCACGAACAATTCCAGGGCCGCCGCCAGCAATTCCTGGGGGCGGTCCTGCTTGCGTCGTTCCCAACGCGGTTCTTTGGATAAGGCAGACATGAGAAGCAAAATGACCGGGACGGGGCACTGTAAGTGGCAAGCTGCGCCGACGTCAAGCCGCTGGCGCAAGCAGGACGCAAGCAGTATGACAGCGGTGGGCGTTCACTGCCCGCAGGCAGCGATGGACTACAATGCAGGCCCACCGTCCCACCAGGAAGCCCCATGAAGTGCCGAGATGCCTGCGGCGCCTGCTGCATCGCCCCCTCCATCACCAGCCCGATCCCCGGTATGCCCGACGGCAAGCCGGCCAACGTGCCGTGTGTGCAATTGGATCAGGACATGCGATGCAAGATATTCGGACAGGCCGGGCGACCGGCTTTCTGCGCAGGGCTGCAGCCTTCGGCAGAGATGTGCGGCGACGACCGTAGCCAGGCCATTGCCTGGCTTACAAGGCTGGAGGCGCTGACTGCGCCTGCGCCACGAACTGACGCCGGTAGGCTCGCCCCTAAGTAGTTAGTAGGCTTCCTCGCGCCGCCGTCGCGCTTCATCGCGGATATCTTCGATGAGGCGCCGGGTATCCACCTTTTCCTTGAGGTGGGCGGCATGGGCTTCTCGGCTGATCGGAGCGATGGTCGTCAGCTCCTTCAGATCGGCAGTACTTTCTTCGTGTCGATGATGCACCGCTGCTCCTGATTCGATGGGGAGAGAACTCCCGCGTTGTACCACGGATCAGCCAAGTATAGCGCGATTGAGGTCAAATGACTGCCGATACGGTGCGGATACCGTCCCGATGCCTCCCGATTGCGTTCAGGAAATGTCAGGAAGGAAGCTCAGGGAAAGATTTCCGCCAGCCGCTCGCTGGGACGCACCAGCATCGTTCCCTTGGGCGCGACAACGATAGGGCGGTTCATCAGCACAGGATGTTCCAGCATGGCATCGATCAATTGCTCATCGCTGACCGTGGCCGCGTCCAGCCCGAGTTCCTGATACAGCGCTTCCTTGGTCCGCACCACCTCGCGCACCGGCACGCCCATGGCGGCGATCAGCTGCTTGAGGGTCGCCCGGTCCGGCGGGGTCTTCAGATATTCAATGATGGTCGGCTCGACGCCGCCGTCCCGCAGCGCCTGCAGCACATTGCGCGAGGTGCCGCAACGCGGATTGTGATAGATGGTGAAAGCGCTCATGCAGATTCCCGCAGGTGAATGAAAAACCGCATGGTAGCGCGTTATCACCAAAGGAAAACGCGAGTTTTGTCACGTTGCTAAGGTAGAATCCGAATTTGTTGCACTGCACCGACTGCACTTTTTTCAGGTTCGTGCGGTCGAAACGCCGGTTTGCACCGATGCGGGCTTGTCGATGTGCCTTCTTGAGGGTGCAATTGAACGATTCCGGCCATATCGGTACCGATTTCGCTGGCCAGCCTGCGTGATCAGCACCATTTCCCTTCAACTCCTCAGAAAAAGCCACCCCCCAGCTACCGTATGGATACCATCCTCGCGCTCAAGGCGCTCATCATGGGCATTGTCGAAGGCCTGACCGAATTCCTTCCCATCTCCTCCACCGGCCACCTGATCCTGGCCAACAGCCTGCTGCAATTCACCGGCCCCTCTTTCTCCAAGGAAAAAGCCGACGTCTTCGAAATCGTGATCCAGGCCGGTGCCATCCTCGCCGTCTGCTGGGAATATCGCGTGCGCATCGCCACTGTCCTCTGCGGCATGTTCACCGACCGCAAGGCGCAGCGCCTGGTCATCAACCTGATCATTGCCTTCCTGCCGGCCGCCATCCTGGGCTTTCTGTTCAGTCGCCGTATCAAGGAAGTGCTGTTTAACCCGGTCTCGGTGGCCATCGCCTTCATCGTCGGCGGCCTGATCATCCTCTGGGTGGAACGTCGCAACAAGGATCGCATGAGCATGGCCTCGGCCCGCGTCGAAACCGTGGATGACATGACCCCGCTGGACGCGCTGAAGGTCGGCATCGCCCAGGCCTTCGCCCTGATCCCCGGCACCAGCCGCTCCGGTGCCACCATCATCGGCGGCATGATGTTCGGCCTGTCGCGCAAGGCCGCTACCGAGTTTTCCTTCTTCCTGGCCATCCCGACCCTGTTCGCCGCCACCATCTATTCGCTCTACAAGGAGCGCGCGCTGCTGTCGGCGGCCGACGTCCCCCTGTTCACGGTGGGCACGGTAGCCGCCTTCGTCTCCGCTTTCCTGTGCGTACGCTGGCTGCTGCGCTACATCAGCTCGCACGATTTCACGATCTTCGCCTGGTATCGCATCGTCTTCGGCATCATCGTGCTGGTCACCGCCTACACCGGCGTGGTGGCCTGGGTCGAGTAAAACGCCCGCGTCAGGACCCTGTCAGCCAGCGCCGCCTGCGGCGCGGTACACTGCAGCACCCGCCGTCGGCCTCGACGCCGGCGGCGTTCACAACTCTCTTTCGCCACCCCCTTCAGAGCACACTCCATGGCCAACGTCTGCAGCGCCGGGCTTGATATCGGCTTTGCCTCCCTGAGCTACGCGCAGATCGGTTTCCTCGGCATCGTCCAGGGCATCACCGAACTGCTCCCCATTTCCTCCACCGCCCACATGCGCATCGTGCCGGCCTTTCTCGGCTGGCATGATCCGGGTTCTGCCTTCTCGGCCGCCATGCAGCTCGCAGCCCTGGCCGCCGTAATCAGCTACTTCCGGCGCGATGTCTCGGCCGTCACTGGCGGCAGCCTGGCGGCCTGGCGCCGTCGCGATTTCAGCGACCCCATGTTCAAGCTGGCCGTGGCCATCATCCTGGCGACCATCCCCATCGGCATTGCCGGCCTGGCACTATCGCACGTGCTCAACGCCTGCGGCTCGCCGCTGCGCAGCCTATCCGTGATCGGCTGGTCCTGCATCGTCATGGCGCTGCTGCTGGCACTGTCCGAACTGGTCTGCCGGCATCGCCGCAGCGTCGACCAGATGCGCCTGCGCGACGCCCTTATCGTCGGCCTGGCGCAGGTTGGCGCGCTGATCCCGGGCGTTTCCCGCTCCGGCTCCACGCTCACCGCGGCCCTGTTCCTCAATTTCCGCCGGGAAGAGGCGGCACGCTTATCCTTCCTGCTGGGTTTGCCGGCCATCGCCCTGGCGGGCCTCAAGGAACTGGCCGTGCTGCTGCACGCCCACATCCCCCTGGAAGCCTGGGGTGTCCTGCTGTTTGGCCTGGCCGTGGCGAGCGTCTCGGCCTTTGCCGCCATCTGGGGATTGATGAAATTCCTGGAGCGTTTCTCCACCTGGCCCTTCATCATCTATCGAGCCGTACTGGGTGTTTTCCTGTTGTTCGCGGTGTCCCGGGGCTGGCTGCAATAAAATAGCGCCTTCGCTACGCAGCAGCTTCAGGTTTTTCCATGGTCGATTTCGATTCCCTGCCCGCCGGCGCCACCCAGCAAGAACGCGCATTGCATGTGCTGGAGACGGTGTTCGGTTATTCGTCCTTTCGCGGTCATCAGGGCGAGATCGTCCAGCACGTCGCCGGCGGCGGTGATGCCCTGGTGCTCATGCCTACCGGCGGCGGCAAGTCGCTGTGCTACCAGGTACCGGCCTTGCTGCGCGCCGGCACCGGCGTGGTGGTCTCGCCGCTGATCGCCCTGATGCAGGACCAGGTGGACGCGCTGGCCGAAGTCGGCGTGCGCGCCGCCTTCCTCAATTCCACCCAGAGCTTCGAGGAAGCCATGCAGATCGAGCGCCGCCTGCGCCAGGGCGACCTCGACTTGCTCTACGTCGCCCCCGAGCGGCTGATGACGCCGCGCTGCCTGGAACTGCTCGAATCCTCACGCATCTCCCTCTTCGCCATCGACGAAGCGCACTGCGTCTCGCAATGGGGCCACGATTTTCGGCCGGAATACATCAAGCTGTCGGTACTGCACGAGCGCTTCCCACAGGTGCCGCGCATCGCCCTGACGGCGACCGCCGACCAGCAGACCCGCGAAGAAATCATCCACCGCCTGCAACTGGAAGATGCACGCCAGTTCGTCTCTTCCTTCGACCGCCCCAACATCCGCTACCAGATCGTGGAAAAGGCCAACGGTCGCAAACAGCTGCTGGACTTCATCAAGAGCGAACACCCCGAGGATGCCGGCATCGTCTATTGCCTCTCGCGCAAGAAGGTCGAGGAAACCGCCGAATTCCTGCGCGGCGAAGGCATCAATGCCCTGGCCTACCATGCCGGGATGGACTACGCGCTGCGCACCGCCAACCAGGCGCGCTTCCTGCGCGAGGACCGGATCGTGATGGTCGCCACCATCGCCTTCGGCATGGGTATCGACAAGCCCGACGTACGCTTCGTCTGCCACCTGGACCTGCCCAAGAGCGTGGAAGGCTATTACCAGGAAACCGGCCGCGCCGGCCGTGACGGCTTGCCCGCCGACGCCTGGATGGCCTATGGCCTGCAGGACGTGGTGCAGCAGCGCCGCATGATCGATGAATCCGAAGCCGACGACAGTTTCAAACGCGTCCAGAGCACCAAGCTCGACGCCATGCTGTCCCTGTGCGAAACCCTGCACTGCCGGCGCGTGCATCTGCTCGATTACTTCGGTGAGAAGTCCGGCCCCTGCGGCAATTGCGATACCTGCCTCACGCCCCCGGTGTCCTTCGATGCCACCGTCGAGGTGCAGAAGCTGCTGTCCACCGTCTATCGGGTCGACCAGCGCTTCGCGCCAGGTCATGTGATCGAGGTGCTGCGCGGTATCGACGGCGAGCGCGTCAAGCAGTGGCGGCACGACCAGCTCTCCGTCTTCGGCGTCGGCAGCGATCGTGGCGAAGCCGAATGGCGTGCCATCCTGCGCCAGGTCATCGCCCTGGGACTGCTGACGGTGGATGCCGAGAACTACAGCGCCCTCAAGCTCACCGAAGCCGCCCGCCCGGTGCTGCGGGGTGAACAGCAGGTGCAATTGCGCCGTTACCGCAAGCCGGAAAAGGCCAAGCGCAGCTCCCAGCGTTCCGGTTTCGTCGAGACCGATCTCGACACCGAAGAACAGGCGCTCTTCGAAAAGCTGCGCTGGTGGCGCGTCGAAACCGCGCGCGCCCACAATGTCCCGGCCTATGTCATCTTCCACGATGCGACCATGCGCGAAATCGCCAAGGCCCGACCGCAATCCCTGGACGATCTGCGCCACGTCACCGGCGTGGGCGAGAAGAAGCTGGAAACCTACGGCGATCAGATCATCGCGTTGATCGCAGAGATGCAGACCTGAGCGGGGCGGGCGTGGAACGGGAGTGTCGTCGCCATCGGCGCAATCCGGTCCAGTCCGTTCTACGTCAATGCCGCCGGTCATCTTCATGCAAGGCCTGCCGGCAGGGCACAGACGCCCCACCTTCGTGCGTCGTATAATCAGCGCCGACGCGCTTTCTGCCTTCCTTCCGCTGTTCCCATCCGCTGCACTTCCACCTCTGGAGAAATCGTGCGCCCGTTCTGTCTCCCGCTTCTTGTAGCCGCCTCCTTGTCCGCTCTGATCGCACTGCCCGCCGCGGCCGACGATCTCAAGATCCTTGCTGCCGGCGCCATTGCGCCCGTCGTCCGCACCGTGGCAGCCGACCTTGAGCAGCGCAGCGGCATCCACGTGACAGTGGAAAACGCCACCGCCGGCGTCATGGACAAACTTGTGCGCTCAGGTGCCGCTTTTGATGTGGTCGTCGTGCCAGACGGCGTATTGAATGGCCTGGGCAAGGACGGTTATCTCGACCTTGCAAGCAGCCGCTCGATTGCGCGCGTGGGCATCGCGGTTGCGGTAAAGCAGGGCGCCCCGTCGCCGGCCATCGCCACCGTCGCCCAGTTCAGGAAGGCATTGCTGGACGCGCCATCGGTAGCGCTGATCGATCCCAAGGCCGGAGGGTCAAGCGGGATCTATCTGGAAAAGCTGTTTGAGAAACTCGGCATCGCCGCCCAGATGCATGCCAAGGAAGTCCTGGTGCCTGGCGGTCTGGTGGCCGAAAAGCTGGTCGATGGCAGCGCCGCGCTGGCACTGCATCAGCAGAGCGAAATCCTGCAGGTCAAAGGCGCCCACCTGGTCGGTCCCTTACCCGCCGCCATCCAGAACTACACCGTCTATGCCGGTGCAGTGGGCGCGCACTCTGCTTCTGCTGTCGCCGCACGGGCCTTTCTGACGATGTTTGCAGAGCCGGCGGCGCGCAAGGCGATTGAGGAGCATGGGTTGTTGCCGGAAGATCGTTGAGGGGGGGATGTGCTCGATTCAGCATCACCATGCGCCACTGATCGTCGGGGCAGGCCTGTGAGGTAGCGGACCGCTTCCATCAGCTCAAGCATGTGCAGATCGCTGCATGCTGGACAGGCGGGCCGCGGTCCTGACGATGCTGACTTCTCGTCAATCCTCCCCTTGGTCAATCCCCGATGCTGGAAAAGACCCGTCGTAACCCGGTATAATGCCCACCCACACGCGGGTGTAGCTCAATGGTAGAGCAGAAGCTTCCCAAGCTTAAGACGAGGGTTCGATCCCCTTCACCCGCTCCATACCGCATGCGGCCTGCCGCCGGAAGCCTCCGGCACAAGAGGGGTTCAGGGCCGCGCTTCACCGATTCACGAGTCATCCATGTCTGAGAACAAATCCGGCAAGCCGCTTTTCTATGATCCGAGCGAGCGCCGCATCCGCAGCTTCGTCACGCGCACCGGGCGCGTCTCCAATGCACAGGGCCGTGCGCTGGAAGAACTGGGCCCCAGGTTCATGCTGCCCTATGCCAAGCAAGCCCTGGATCTGCAGGCCGCTTTCGGCCGCTCGGCGCCGACCGTGCTGGAGATCGGCTTCGGCATGGGCGAGACCAGCGCCAAGATCGCCGCATTGATGCCGGAAAAGAATTTCATCGGCGTGGAAGTGCATACGCCCGGCGTGGGCAGCTACCTGAAGCTGGCCGGTGAAGGCAACCTGGATAACGTGCGCATCATCCAGCACGACGCGGTGGAAGTGCTCAACAACATGATCGTGCCAGGCGCCCTGGCGGGCGTGCACGTGTTCTTCCCCGATCCCTGGCACAAGGCGCGCCACAACAAGCGCCGCCTGATCCAGGCGCCGCTGGTGCAGCTGCTGAGCTCGCGCCTGGCCGTGGGCGGTTACATCCACTGCGCCACCGACTGGGAAGATTATGCGATCCAGATGCTGGACGTGCTGGGTGCGGAGCCGACGCTGAAGAACACCTCCACCGATCCCTCGGGCTATGCACCGCGTCCGGATTATCGTCCCACCACCAAGTTCGAGAACCGCGGTCTGCGTCTGGGGCATGGGGTCTGGGACCTGGTGTTTGAAAAGCTGGCGTAAGCCCGGTAACCCGGCGTCGGGGCAAAAAATGAAAAGGCATGTCGAATTTCGACATGCCTTTTTTCCTTATGCCGCCAGCGTTTCCTACCTCAGCTTGAACACCGCCACCGCCCGCCCCAGGCCTTCGGCCTGAACCTGCAGGCTCTCGGCCGCCGCTGCGGCCTGCTCGACCAGCGCCGCATTCTGCTGGGTGACCATGTCCATCTGCACCACGGCCTTGTTGACCTCGTCGATGCCGGCACTCTGTTCGCGATTGGCATCGGTGATGTTGTCCATGATGGCGGCGACCTTCTGGACCGAGGCTACGATCTCCTGCATCGTATCGCCGGCGCCACCGACCAGCGAGGTACCGGCATTGATCTTGCCGACCGAGTCGTTGATCAGTTCCTTGATTTCCCGGGCCGCCGTGGCCGATCGCTGGGCCAGCGAGCGCACCTCGGACGCCACCACCGCAAAGCCGCGCCCCTGCTCGCCGGCGCGTGCGGCTTCCACCGCCGCATTGAGCGCCAGGATATTGGTCTGGAAGGCAATACCGTCGATCACTCCGATGATGTCGACAATCCTGCGCGAACTCTCTTCGATGGCCTGCATGGTTTCGATCACCGCCCCGACCATCTGCCCACCACGCACGGCGACGCCGGAGGCGGCTCCGGCAAGCTGGTTGGCATGGTGGGCGTTGTCGGCGTTCTTCTGCACGGTGGAGGTGATCTCCTCCATCGAGGCTGCGGTTTCTTCCAGCGAGCTGGCCTGTTCCTCGGTGCGTTCCGACAGGTCGCGGTTGCCGTTGGCGATTTCGGTGGCAGCGACCGTGATGGCGCCGGTACCGTGTCGCACTTCCGAAACGATGTTGGCCAGGTTGCCGTTCATCTCCTTCAACGCATGCAGCAACTGCGCGGTTTCATCCTTGCCCGATACAGCGACGTCCGAACGCAGGTCACCTGCGGCAACGGTCTGCGCAATCTGCACCGCCACGCCGAGCGGTCGCACGATGCTGCGCACCAGCCACCAGGTGATGCCGATGCCCACCAGCAACGACAGCGCAATGGACGCGCTCAGCAATGCCCGCGCATGCAGGTAGTCGGCCTGGCTGTCGGCGTTGATCTCGTCGCGCATCTGGTGAGCATGGGCCAGTACGGCGGCAACGATGTCGTCGATCATCCTGGTCGGCAGGCGGTCCACGCCTTTGACCTGTTCGTCCACGCGGGCGACCGATGCCGGGTCGTCGGAGGCATAGGCCTTCAAGGCATCGAGATACCTGGTCAGCAGCTCGGCATGCGCCTCCTGTGCCTTGCGCGCTGCCTCCTGGCTCATGCCGATCTGCGGCATGAGCTTCTCCAGCTTCTTCAGCGAGGCCTGGGTGGCGGCGCTCTCATCGATGAATGCCTGGCGATATTTGTTGAAGGCGTCAGGGTCCTTGCCGCGCAACAGGGTGTTCTTCCACTCCTGCACCTGGATCTTGAACTGCACCTGGGCACTGCGTGCGGCGTCCACCGACTGTTCGATCAGCGCGCCTTTCTGCATCGCCTGCGCGCCCTGGCCGTAGATCTCGTCCAGCACCAGCCAGCCACGTACTCCGACGAAGGCGGTCGCTGCCAGCAACAGTGCCGCCAGGAACCCCAGTCGCATGCCGATCCTGAAATCGTTGAGCTTCATCATTCCTCCCGGAAGTGCTGCACCTCATTTCACAGACATCGCAGACATCACAGACAGTTAACGGCACGGCAGACGGCGGGCTGAAGAGCCGCCAAAGGCAAATTCCGCGCTGGCGTCGCATGAAGACATGCAGCGACGGGCGGGTGATTGAACTGATGAAGCATGCACGCTCATGCGCCAGCGTGATGGTGCTTGCGGAAAGACGAAACGCCTGTCGCGTCGACAGCGCTGATGACGTAGCGGTACCGTGGCGGTGCGGACCGCCGCCACCATGCACGGTAGCAAGCAGAGGCCCGCCGTGCGGCCCAAGTCGGGGGCCGGCCGGCAGGCGCTGCGTGCTTTTCAGCCGTCCTTGTTGATCCGTGTGATCAAGGCCTCCAGCACCTCTTCTGCACGTTCGTTGTCCACCTGGCAGGTACCGGCGTTCTCGTGTCCGCCGCCGCCGTATTCCAGCATCAGTGCACCGATATTGGTCTTGGAGCTGCGGTTGAGGATGGACTTCCCGGTGGCGAAGACGGTGTTCTGATTCTTCAGGCCCCACAGTACGTGGATGGAAATGTTGGTCTGCGGGAACAGGGCGTAGATGATGAAGCGGTTGCCGGCGAAGATGGTCTCTTCCTTGCGCAGGTCCAGCACGACCAGGTTCTTGTGTATCGTGGCGCAGCGGCGGATCTGCTCCTTGCATTTCTCCGCATGTTCGAAATACAGCTCGCGACGTTCCTTGACGTCCGGCGAATCCATGATCTGATCGATGGTGTGCGTCTTGCACAGCTCGATCAGGTCCATCATCAGGTTGTAGTTGGAGATGCGGAAGTCGCGGAAGCGCCCCAGGCCGGTGCGCGCATCCATGAGGAAGTTCAGCAGGTCCCAGCCTTGCGGGTTGAGCACTTCCTCCTCGTTGAAGCGGGCGGAGTCGCCCTTGTCGACGGCGGCCATCATGTCGGCCCATGCCGCCGGGAAAGTCTTGTCACCACCGTAGTAGTCATACACCACGCGCGCAGCCGACGGCGCCTCCGGATGGATCACGTGGTTCTTGCGTTCACCAGTGTTGCGGATGGTTTCGGACAGATGGTGATCGAAGGCCAGATGCACGCCCGCAACGAAGGGCAGGTTGGTGGTGATGTCGTTGTCGCTGATGGCGATCTTGCCATCCTGCATGTCCTTGGGGTGGACGAACAGGATCTCGTTGATCATGTCCAGATGCTTCAACAAGACTGCACAGACCAGACCATCGAAGTCGCTGCGCGTGACGAGACGATATTTCTTTGCTTCCGACATGGTGACATCCCCCTCCATTGATGAAATTGACCCGGTGTGTTCATCGCCTGACCATGGCTTGCTCGCTTGATGGCTTGCCCATGGATCATCCCTTTGCGATGCAAAAGTCCATGTTACCTCGTTACCCTGGAGCCAGGCGGGAATTCTTGCGGTCCTCGCTGACCCTGTTCGGCGGCCCGGGCCGGCATCAGTCGCGCACCTTGCCGCGCATCGATTTGATCTCGCCGCGCTGTGTCTTGCTCTGCAGTCGTTTCCGCTGGGAACTACGGGTCGGGCGGGTCGGGCGGCGCCGCACCGGTACCGCCGCGGCCAGGGCCAGCATTTCCTGGAGGCGCTGCAAGGCTTCCGCCTTGTTCTTTTCCTGGCTGCGATGTGTCTGCGCCTTGATGATGATGACGCCGTCCTTGCTGATGCGCTGGTCCGACCATGTCAGCAGACGTTGCTTGATCTCATCCGGCAAGGAAGAGGCGTGGATGTCAAAGCGCAGGTGGATCGCGCTCGATACCTTGTTGACGTTCTGTCCGCCTGCGCCTTGTGCGCGGATAGCCGTCAGTTCGACTTCTTCCTCGGGGATCAACGGGATGGAAATGGTCAAGCCCTCTGTTGATATTCAGGCAGTCTGCAGGCCGGCATCGAGCATGATCTCGATGCGTTCCTTGCCTTTACCGGTGTTCTTGCGCTTGAGCCGAATCTGGCCCACTTCGGCCGTGGTGCGCGGGTGCGTGCCGCCGCAGGCCATGCGCGCGAAGCCTTCGACTTCCCAATAGCGACGCCCGGCCTGTTCATCGCTGAAGGCGGTGACGATCGGCAATCCCGCTGTGACCAGCCGTTGCGTGGCGGCCTCGATTTCCCCGAACAACGGCGCCAGGCTGGTCTCGCTGGCGAAATCCACGCGCGCCTTGTCCGCTGCGATATGGGCGCCGATGCGTTCGATCCCGGGGCGCAACTGGTACACCAGCTGCAATACCATCTCGGCGGCGAAATGCAGGCGCATCAGGCGGTACCGGCGCTCCCAGTCGATATGCATCTTCACTGCATCGCCGACCTGCAATCCATGCCCGGCCGGCAGCGTGTAGACGATGGACAGGTCGCGCTTTTCCGCCGTGAGGACAGGATGGCCGCCGAGTGTGCCGGCGTCGCTCTCCTGTCCGCCGGAGAAGGCGAAGAAGATGGTGTCGGCCACTTGGACCTGATCGCCATCGAGGTGGGTGATCACGGTATCAAGTTCGGTCTGGTAAGGCGCCGACCAGAAGATCTTGTGCGTCATGGAATGCGTTCGCAAGGGATAAGAGAGTGTGCCAATGTCGGCAGCCGCCGATTCTACGCCGGAAGTACAGGCCGGCCCAGGCCTGCCTGCGCTTCAGGCCGGCGGGGGCGTCAGCAGTGCTTCGATGCCTGCGATATCGACCTCGTCGCGTTGCGCCGGTCGCAGCATGTCATCGGCATAGTTCTGCCACAGCCGGCTGCGCAGGAAATAGCGGAACAAATCCGCATCCAGATGGCGGTCGCGGCACATGAAGGCCATGATGCGCAACGATTCCGACAAGGTCTTGGCCGGCTTGTAGGGGCGATCGGCCGCGGTCAGCGCTTCGAACACATCGGCCAGCGCCATCACGCGATCCTGCAAGGGCAGCTCGCCCGCCAGCAGGCCGCGTGGGTAGCCGGTGCCGTCCATTTTCTCGTGATGGTTGGCGGCCGTGTCGGGCACGCTCTTGAGCGAATCGGGCCAGGGAAGGCTCTTGAGCATCACCAGGGTTTGCACGATGTGGTTGTTGATGGCGAAGCGGTCTTCCTCGGTCAGCGTGCCGCGCCGTACCGTCAGGTTGTGCAGTTCGCCCATGTTCTGCCGATAGCGCGGCAGCTTCATGTTGAAACCCAGTGTGTTGCGCGGGTCATCGCGTTCGACCGCCGGACGATGTTCCTCATCCCACGCCACCATGTGTTCCGGCCGATCGGCCAGCAGCTGCTCGGTCTGCGGCAATGCCTGGGCCGGCTGGCCGCCACGCGCTGCCGCCAGGCGCCGGGCTTCTTCATCGGCCAGTCCGAGGCTGTCGTCGAAGTGACGTTGCCAGGTCTGCGCGGCAATCTGGCGCAACTGCGCGATGGCCTGTTCCGACATCGCCTCGCCTCCCACATTGCATTGCGCGACAAAGGCGAAATCCTCGTGCAGTCGCTTGCGCCTTTCCTCAAGTCGCAGTCGCAGCGCCTCGGCCTGTGCTGGTGCCAGCGCAGGCAGGTACTCGTGCAGGAGCTCCAGTTCGGCATCGCGCCACAGGACCTCGAAGCGCATCCGCACTTCGTGGATACGGTTGTGGATCACTTCCAGCTTGGTGGCCTTGTCCACGATGTGCTCGGGACTGGTGACCTTGCCGCAATCGTGCAGCAGCGCGGCCAGCTGGAAGGCGTAGCGCTGGTCCTCGTTGAGGCTGAAGTCGGCGTAGCGACCGTCGCGCTCCTGTTCCAGGCTCTCCACCAGCATGATGGCCAGGTGCGGCACGCGTTCGCAGTGGCCACCGGTATAGGGGCTCTTGGCATCGATGGCGTCGGCCATCAGGCGGATCAGGGATTCCAGCAGGGCCTTCTGTCCGGCGATCAGTTGGCGCGTTTCGATGGCCACGGCCAGCATGCCCGACAGCCTGCGCGCAAAGGCCAGGAAGCGCGGATCCTCATGAGCGCTGTCGTGCGCATGCATCAGCACCAGCAGCCCTTCCAGCGAACCGTTGCGGCCGCGCAGGTCCAGTTCCACGCGCAGGCGGTTGTCGTCGGTTTCGCGGGCCATGTCGGCGGCAGGGCCGTGTTCCTCGTAGGCCATGGTATCGGTCAGTCCGCATTGCTGCCCGTAGGCGGCCGCACGCTGCATCTGCCGGCTCTCGCGCTGCCACAGGTAGACTGCTCCACCATCGCAGCGGGTGGCCTGGACGAATTTCTCCAGCACCTGCTGCAACATTTCTTCGACATGGATTTCCGTGCTGAGGATGGCACTGATATCGAGGAAGGCTTCTACCGTCAGGCTGACGTGGTCCACCATCTGGGTCAGCATATTGACTTCGCGCAGCACGCTGCGTTTGCGGTCCTGGGTACGGAAGTCGAAGCGCGACATGCGCCCGGCCTGCAGCGCCAGCCGTTCCATGCTGCGCCCGATGGCACGGCCAGCCCACCAGCCCAGCGGCAGGAAGGCGATCACCAGCAGCAGCGCCACCAGTACCAGTGTCTTGCGATTGCGATCCAGTTGACCCAGCAGTTCGTCGCCGGGCGCGGCAATCAGCAGATTGAGGGTGTGGCCGTCGATGACGTTGAAGGGCAGTGACAGGCCCAGCCATTCCCTGCCGTTGACATCGTAGAGGGCGCGCTGCTCGCCCGCCCTGGACTTGGCCGACAACAGCGACAGGCTCGACACGTCCAGTTCGGCCAGGCTGCGGAAGCGGAAGTTGTCGCCGTCCTGCTCCAGTACCCGACCCATGTCACCGTAGGCGATCACCTTGTCGTTCTCGTCCACCAGCGCCAGTTCGCTGTGGGGCGTCAGGCGCAGATTTCCCAGGCTGGCCGCCAGGTCATCGAGCGTCATGTCGATGGCCACCACTGCGTCGCTGTTACGGGCGCGCTGCGACAGGCTGATGCCGATCTGGCGCGTGGTAAAGAACACGTAGGGTGCCGAAATCGCGGGTGCCAGCGAACGGTCCGCGCTGGCGTACCAGGGGCGGGTGCGGGGATCGAAACGGTAAGCGGGTTGGTCTTCCAGGGCCAGCAGTTTCAGCTCGGCACTATAGAAACGGTATTGGCCCTTCGGCTGGCCGGCGCCATTGACGGTGATGGTCTGCACCAGGAAAGCGGTTGCCGCCGGTGCGCCAAAGAACTCGCGTTGCTCGGCGCCGCGTAGCGCCCGCACCAGCAGGAAGTCACCATTGGGATAGCCCACATAGACCGCCGAGACCAGCGGGTTGGCAACCATGTCGATGGAGAAGGCGGCAATCCGAGTGAGACGTTCGTCCAGTGTGCCGGCCTGCGTGATGGGATCGAATGCCAGCTGGCGCAGCGTGGCCACGGCAGGGTCGATGATGCGGCGCGAGCGTTCCGTCATGATGCGCCCGGCGTCCTCGGCCGAGCGTTCGGCCATGTCCAGCAGGACCTGACGCGCGCCCCACCAGCCCACCGACACCAGCACCACCGCCAGCAGGATCATGCCGGCCATCACCAGTGCTGAAATACCAAAGCGCACCGGCAAGCCAGGCAGGCTGGCATCGTCGTCGCTCGTATCAGGCAAAGGGCGTTCGGGGAGGGGCATTGAGCACGCAGGGACTGGTGACATGCAGCGAAACCCGCGATGCCGTTTGCAGCGCCATGCACAGGCGCAAACGGGACACGGCCATTCGACTGAATATACCGGAATTACGTTGGAGTCGCATAAAGTGGTTAAGCGGTTTTTCTTCCCCCTGATCGCCGTTTCGATTTATCGCTTAAGAGGACGGAATGTGACTGATGGTAGGCAGTATGACGGCGCCCTGTTTTTCATAAAAACCACACATTTGTTGACAAGGAGAGGCAATTTGCTGCTAGTCGTGTACAATGCTGGTTGTACTTGCATCAAGTTGTATTCTTGTTGGTTCCAATTCCGCCTGACTGTCGTTCCCTCCTCGGTCGTTCTGTTTTCTTTCCTTCGGTTTCAGTTCTTGGTCTCAAGTGCCTTGCAGGCATGTTGCCTTCATTCGTCCCAAACTTTTCCAAAGGAATAAACATGAGCACTCAAACCGGCGTAGTCAAATGGTTCAACGATGCCAAGGGCTTCGGCTTCATCACTCCTGATGCCGGCGGCGCCGACGTCTTCGCGCACTTCCAGGACATCCAGTCCAATGGCTTCCGCAGCCTGTCGGAAAATCAGCGCGTGTCGTTCGACCGCGGTGTCGGCCCCAAGGGTGAAAAGGCCACCAACATCAAGGTCATCTAAGACCTCGATCTTCGCGCAAGCGAACCCGAACATCCCCGCTGCCCGCGCCTGAACGCCAAGGTATTCCATACGTTCCGATGGCCAGGCCGGCAGCACCAAGCGGCATCACCTCACTCCGGACGAGGGCTTCCTCGGAGCGGCACCTGGCAGATAGTCAGGGCCGATCCCGATCCGGAAGAGGGGATGCCAGCCCTTCCTGTATCAGCCGCGCGGCGTTTCGCTGCGCTCAGGATGCACAGGGCGCGGCCGGCGATCGCCAGTGGCCAGCCCCATGTGGCCGTGCAGATAGCGCGGGCATGTGGCAGGTACAGCAAATCGTCCGCCGATCACGGGCTTGTCCCGTGGAGCAAATAGTTAATTAAGCGCTCGTAGATGGAGTGACTGGACCGCCGATCCCAGAGATCTGCCGGGACCAGGACAAGACGAACACCTGGAGCAGGACCGCACCGGCCAGATAGGCCGGGCAGGTCGGATCGGCGACACCTTGCAGATAGCATGGGTCGCGGTGAATCCAGCGTTAATCAATGAACGGCCCGCCTCATCCGAGGCGGGCTTTTTGCGTTCTGGGGCGTGGTGGGCGGCGTGGAGCTCAGTCGAAGCCGCGCACCCGTTCCTTGTCCATGCGCGGCAATTCCCAATGGAAGCGGATGGCCAGCAGGCGTACCGAAAAGCCCAGTAGCAGCGAGCTCAGGGTGGCGATGCGGCTGTCGATCTGCAGATGCAGGATCAGCACATACAGGGCGCCGGTCAGCAGCGAGACGCTGGCGTAGATCTCGCGCCGCAGCACCAGCGGGATTTCGTTGCACAGCACGTCGCGCAGCAGGCCACCGAATACGCCGGTGACCATCCCCAGCATGACCACGATGGCGGGATGGAAGTTGTCGAAGCTGCGGGCGATGTCGCAGCCGATGATGGTGAAGGCCACCAGCCCCAGCGCATCCACCACCAGGAAGGCCGATTTGAAGTGATGCAAGGCGCGCGCCGCGACTGCCGCCACGATGGCCGCGCAGATGGTGAAGGCCAGGTATTCCGGATGCGCCACCCAGCCCAGCGGATAGTGACCGATCAGGATGTCGCGCACGGTGCCGCCACCGAGCGCGGCGACCGTACCGATGAGGCAGATACCGAAGATATCCATATCCTTGCGGATACCCATGAGCGCGCCGGAGACGGCTTCGGCGCAGATGGCGATCAGGTAGATGGTGTACAGCAGCATGGCAGGGTCCGGGCGAGCCGAAGAAGTCGGATTGCCCGGATTATTGCATGTCGCCCTGCGGACCGCGATGGCCGGATACGCATTCCATCACGCAATGCCAACGCGACCGTCACCACCATGGGTGATGCGCTCGCGTGAAACGGTTGGCTCAGGCCGAGGTATCGATGATGTTGCCGATCGCCTTGATACCCGAGCTGACGCTATCGGCCACCGCATGTGCAGCCGAGGAGACGGCGTCGGCAGTGGTGTCGTAGGCGCTTTCGATGTCGTCGCCCACTTCCACGGCGACCTTCTTGATCGGTGCGATGACGGTGTTGTAGAAGCCGCTGTTGCCGGAGGAAACGGAAGATACGCTCATGTGAAACTCCCTTGTGATGAGATCGAAGGCACCCGGCAGATTGCATCGATATCGTCAGCGATACCGCAGACCACCGGGCGGGAGTTCATCATAAGCAAGCGCGACAGCCGTGCAAAGGTGCCACCCCCTGCCATGCGCGTAAAGATATGCAATGCTGTGTAAAGCAGGCTTCCTCGCTGCGGCTTTATTGCGCCAGCATCAGGCCCGGGTCCTGCGCGCGCGATGGCCGCAGCGCCGCCGATGCGCCGGGGCGCGTAGCGCCGTGGCTGATCTTGAAGACCGACATGGCCTGGCTCAGCTTGACCGCCTGGTCGCGCAGGTTTTCCGCGGCCGCCGCGGCCTGCTCCACCAGCGCCGCATTCTGCTGCGTGGTTTCGTCGATGGCATTGACGGCCTGGTTCAGTTGTTCGATGCCGCCACTCTGTTCATTGCTGGCCACCGTGATCTCGGCCATGGTCACCGCCATGTTTTCCACTGCACCGCCCAGGTCACCCATGGCTTGCGCGGTCTCCCGCACCAGCTGGTTGCCGCTTTCCACCTTGGCGCGGGAGTCGTCGATCAGTCCCTTGATGTCCTTGGCGGCCGAGGCCGAACGCTGCGCCAGCGTGCGCACTTCCGAAGCCACCACGGCGAAGCCGCGGCCCTGTTCGCCGGCGCGGGCTGCCTCGACGGCCGCGTTCAGGGCCAGGATGTTGGTCTGGAAGGAAATGCCATCGATGAGCGCGATGATGTCGACGATCTTGTGCGAGGCCGTATCGATCTCTTCCATGGTCTTGCCCATGCGCTGCACCGACTGGCTGCCACGCTGGGCAATGGAGGAGGCCGATTGTGCCTGGCGGTCGGCATTGGCGGCGGAGTCGGCGTTCTGGCGCACGGTGGCGGCGAACTGCTCGACGCTGGACGCTGTCTCCTCCAGCGCCGAGGCCTGCGATTCGGTGCGCCCGGAAAGGTCCATGTTGCCGCTGGCGATCTCACCGGTCGAGATGGTCATCGATTCCACATTGCGTCGCACGTCGCCGATGATGGCGCGCAGGTTGACGTTGAGTTGCTGCAAGGCCTGCAGCAGCAAGCCCATGTCGCCGCGAGCGTCGGTATCGATATGCAGGTCGAGGTCGCCACCGGCCAGACCATGCACGGACCGGATGGCCCTCTGCAACGGTGCCACGATGCTCGCGTGCAGCAGCGCCCACGAACCCAATAGCAGGATGGCGCCCAGCGCTGTCCCCAGCCACACCGCGTACGGGCTGCCGCCAGCGCGCTGCACGGCGGCCCCGGCAACGACGCCGCCCAGCAGGAACATCAGTGTCAGCACGCTCATGGTCCAGCCCAGTCGTCGCGCCACCGACAGGTCACGCAGACCTTGCAGCCATCCCACCAGGCCGGTACGGACCACAGCGCCGCGATGGATACGCACGCCACGCGCCTGACCGGCCACAAAGCGTCGATACGCGGTATCGGCGGCCTGCACCTGCTCCCGCGAAGGACGGGTACGCACCGACATGTAGCCGACAGCGCGGCCGTTTTCCCGCACCGGCGTCACGTTGGCCTGTACCCAGTAGAAGTCACCGTTCTTGCAGCGGTTCTTGACCAGCCCGTTCCAGGGCAGCCCGGCCTTGAGCGTGGTCCACATGTCGGCAAAGGCTTCGCGCGGCATTTCCGGATGGCGTACGATATTCTGCGGCGCGCCGATCAGTTCGGCCTCCGCGAAGCCGCTGATTTCCACGAAGTAAGGATTGACGTAGAGGATGTTGCCCTGCAGGTCGGTCTTGGAAACGATGGACTTGCCATCCTCCAGCAACCGTTCATTGGTGGTGATAGGTAGATTCGTGCGCATGCTTGCCCCCGTGCCCTCGGACCGCCCGACCCTGCCCGGGCTACGGTCCTGCCGCTGTTATAGAAAGCTGCAGCGCTTCTTCCCCAAGTGCTGCAGCCCCGTTTTTCAAGACAGGCCATGGCTGATTATGGACCTGACGTGGAATCCCGAGTCTGTAAGAAGGCGATCCATGGCCGTTCCGCAATGGATGTTTCCCGTCAGCCTGTCCCGGCGTGATCGGGGAAACACGGAAACCACGATGTCCAGAATCTAAACGTTGGCTTGCCTTTTCGATCCGAGAAACAGGCAGGCATTTCCCGTTGAAACCTTCGCGGTCTTGGCGTTTTATTGTGCTGTACCTGCGCGACCGCAGAGTTTCCCTGCGTCATCGGTCGCGCCGAGCGGGGATCACTGGCGCGGCTGCACCTGGAACAACACGCCTTGCGGCACCAGTTCGACCGAGAGCAACTGATCGGCCACGACCTCGGTCATGCGTTGTCCCGGATTGTCCAGCGCGACCGTGGTCAGGCGGGTAATAAGGGGCAGCAGCTTGTCCTGGCCGGAAGTAATGAAGCTGCGCGCGGCGCTGGAGGCACAGATGAGGAATTCGTCGCGGGCGCCCTGTGTCTTGTTGGTCAGCATCACGCCCACGTTGCGCAGCTCGCCGCTCTTGTTGAGGGTACCGATGATGGTGGTCTGGGCCGGACCGACCTTGGCGTCGAGCACATAGTCGTACTGGCCGGGATGCAGGCGGTCCGCGTCCAGCATGTAAAGACGGGCCATGTGCTCGGGCTCTTCTACCTGCATGTCCTTGAGCACGTCGGCGAGGCGCTCATTGAAGCGCGCCGCGAATTGCTTGGGCGTGATGCCCAGGGTGGTCTGCGCGGCTTCGTGCTCGGCCAGTTGCTGGTCGACGTGTCGGTCGCAGCCGGCCGCGAGCAGGGCCAGCATCAGCGTGACGCAGGACAGGAGACGCAGCGGGGAGCGAAGAGTTGTCGGCATGGTGATCGAAATGTCGCGTGTTTTGCTCATTGTGCCTCATTACGGCAACACGGGAACTGTCCCAGATCAATCGTCCCGCCTGCGTCTGTGTGGGTTGGTGATAAAGTGTCGAGCCAAGCCGATGCGCATCAATACAACAGCGCCATAGCGCACTCCCCGGACAAGACGCCATGACTGATCATTCCGCCCAGCCCCCTGCCGATCCCGCTGCAGCCGCTGCCAGCTCCACCACTCCAGCCGCCCCAGCCGCCCCAGCCACCCCAGCCACCCCTGTCTCCGACCTGCATGAACTGCGCGACATCATCCGCCGCTTTTCCGGTGAGCGCGACTGGCTGCGCTTCCACACGTCCAAGAACCTGGTCATGGCCTTGTCGGTGGAGGTAGCCGAGCTGATGGAGCATTTCCAGTGGCTGCCGACCGGTGCCATGCACGAGCTTGACGACGCCGCGCGCGAAGGCATCCGGCACGAGATGGCCGACGTGCTGGTCTACCTGATCCAGCTGGCTGACCATACCGGCGTCGACCTGCGCAGCGCCGTGCTGGAGAAGATGGAACTGAACCGCCGCAAGTACCCCGTGGAGCTGGCACGCGGCAACGCCCGCAAATACGATGTGCTGGCCGCGTCGACTGCTTCGGCAGCGGCCGACGCCACCGGCGGCGATGCCGGTCAGGCGCGCTGAGCCGGCAGTCGTCCCTTATCCCTTAGCCAGTCTTCCCTGCCGTACGGAGCCCGCCTTGAACAACTGGAATGACGGTTACGTCGTCGACATCGCCTACACCTATGGCTACTACCCGGGCCTGAACCCGGCACGCCTGCCGCTGGCCTTCGCCTTTCACGGCTTGCGTGCGCCGGCCATCCAGACCGCCTGTGAGCTGGGTTTCGGCCAGGGGCTGTCGACCAATTTCCATGCGGCCGCGTCCGGCACGCGCTGGTGGGGCAATGATTTCAACCCGCTGCAGGCAGCCTTCGCCCGCGAACTGGCGGCCGCCAGCGGTAGCGGGGCGCAACTGGAGGATTCCAGCTTCTCGCATTTCTGCCTGCGTGACGACCTGCCCGATTTCGACTTCATCGCCCTGCACGGCATCTGGAGCTGGGTCTCGCAGGAAAACCGCGAGATCATCTTCGATTTCATCGACCGCAAGCTCAAGCCCGGTGGCGTGCTCTACCTGAGCTACAACACCCAGCCCGGCTGGTCGGCATTCATGCCGCTGCGCGACCTGCTGGTGCAGCACACCCAGCAGGTGGGCAATGACGAGCAGGGTTTGCCCACCGCAGCCCGCATCGATGCCGCGCTGGCCTTCGCCGCGCAGATGTTCGAGACCGATCCGGTCTATGCCCAGGCCAATCCCTTCATGCGCGATCGCCTCAAGATCCTGCAGCAGCAACCGCGCAGCTACCTCGCCCACGAATACTTCAATCGCGACTGGCATGCCGAAGCCTTCGCCGACATCCATCGCTGCCTGGCGCGCGCCGGCCTGCAGTTCGCCTGCCCGGCGCATTACATCGACCATCTCGACATGGCCAACCTGACTCCCGCCCAGCGCCAGTGCCTGGCCGAGATCAGCGACCCGGTGCTGTACCAGAGCGTGCGCGATTTCATGGTCAACCAGACCTTCCGGCGCGATTACTGGGTGCGCGGCGGGGAGGTCCTCGACGAGCGCCAGCGGGTACAGGCGCTGGCGCTGCAGAGCGTGGTCCTGCTGACCGAGCCGGACAAGGTGCCGCTGACCATCCAGAACGTGGCCTCCGAGATCACCCTCAACCGCCTGATCTACGAGCCCATCCTGCAAGCCCTGTCGGACTACCAGCCGCATACCCTGGTCGACCTGGCGGCGACGCTGGCGCATCGCAACCTGAACCTCTCGCAGGTGATCGATTCGGCCCTGATGTTGATCGGCACCGGCCATGCCGCGCCGTTGCCTGCCGAGTCGGATGCCGCCACCCAGGCCCAGATCGCGCGCCGCACCAGCGACTTGAATGCCTGGCTGCTGCAGCGTGCAGCGCTGGCGCCAACCCATGGCATCGGGAGTGACGAGGGTGACATCAGTCATCTGGTCAGCCCGCTTACCGGCGGTGGCGTGCGCGTGGATCGCGTCGAGCAGCTGTTCCTGCTGGCGCGCCAGCACTGCGGCGATGACATCGACGCCTGGCCGGCCCAGGTCTGGCGCCACGTTGCGGCGCAGGGCAAGCGGCTGGTGCGCGACGGTGTGCGGCTGGAAGGCGAAGAGGAAAACCTGGCCGAACTGGCGACCCAGGCCCGGCTGTTCGCCCGCACCCGGCTGCCGTTGCTGCAGGCCCTGCAGGTGGCCTGATGGCAGGCCAGGCGCGCCAATCACGACGGCCATCCTCAAGGCAATCCTCACCACAATCCTCACGGCGCGGTGAACGGTGCGGCAGAACGGGGAGGGCGTCCACGCCCCGGATGACAGTGCGCGTTGCATCGCAGCGTCCGAGCCTGTAGCATTTCGCGTGGCCGTATTGCCGGCCGTCACTGCCGCGCTTGCAGCCCCCGGCGCCGGAATTCTTTAAGGAAAATCGGTTTCTGCCTATGTCCCTGTCCCGAACACTTCAAACTCGCCTGACCCTGGCCGCTACCGCCGCCGTGGTCGTCACCGCTGCCGTCCTGACCGCCATGGCGTGGAGCGGCACGCAGGGCCTGGCTGGCGCCGCCATCGTGCTGGTGCTGCTGTCGGCATTGCTGTCCTGGCTGCTGCTGGGGCAGTTGCTGCGGCCGCTGGGCGGTCTTGAAAGCGAACTGCAGAACCTGCAGAGCGAGCGCAAGCAGTTGGTGGAGGAGCGCGACGATGCGCGCGTCCATCTGGAAGAAATGGAAAAGACCCTGGCCCGCGTCGGCCTGGAAGATGCCCTCACCGGCCTGGCCAACCGTCGTCAGTTCGAGCGTGGCCTGCTGGAGGAATTCAACCGCGCCGCCCGCACCAATCTTTCGCTGGCGGTGATCATGATCGACATCGACCTGTTCGACGAATACAACACCGCCTACGGTCGCATGGCCGGCGACAAGGTATTGCGCCGGGTGGGCAGCGCCATCCGCGATACCAACGTGCGACCGGAAGACCTGCTCTCGCGGTTCGGGACCCAGGAAATCGCAGTCCTGCTGCCGGGGTCGAAGCTGGAAGGCGCGCTGATCGTGGCCGAACGCATCCGCAAGTCGATCGAGCAGCTCGACATCACCCACAGCGCCAGCCCGACCGGACGGGTGACCATCAGCATCGGTATTGCCTCGGTGACGCCACAGCGCCAGGTGGACGAGCCCGAAACGGTGCTGCGCGAATCGGAACAGGCACTGGCACTGGCCAAGGCCTCCGGCCGCGACTGCATCCGCACCACCGAGGATCTGGTCAAGGCGCAGGCCTGAGCCGGTCCCCGTCCCCTCTTGACCCGGGCTGATCGCGCCAGGGTCACGCGGAGTGCAAATGGACAAATGCCGCGCGTTGCAATCTGCAGCGCGCGGCATTTTTCTTGGACGGGCGGGGGCGCCATTACGGCACCACCTCAAGGTTGTTCCGGCCCCGGCACCAGGAATTTGGACTTGGCGCAATACATCTTGGCATTGGTATCGTTGTAGACGATCTTGCTGCCCGCCTGCGACTGTCGCACCGGGTAGGCGGTGTCATCATCGGGCGTAAAGCGGATGCCCAGCGCCGCCTTGATGGCGTCGGTCAGCTTGACCGGCGTGGTGTTGAAGTAGGCCCCGATGAAATCGGCCTGGCTGCTGCTGTCATTGACCAGGAAGTCGGTCGCCTGCATGCCCCACAGCGAGACATTGGTGGCCTTGAACCAGTAGGCGCCACCCTCGGTCTTGTACGGAGGGCCGAAGGCTGCCACCAGATAATCGAAGAAATACTTGCTGTTGAGCTGGTTCAGGCACAGCAGGGCATTGCCGACCTCGATGCCGAAACTGGGCTGCGGTGCAGCGTGCGCCGCCGGTGCGACGGTGGCCGCGCAGGCCAGCACCAGCGCCAGGAGGCGATTGCTCAGGCGGGTTACGATCTTCAAACGGACTCCCGGAAATTGCCGTGACGGCATGTTGTCTGTGCGGCCAGGCAATGCGGGCCAGGGAGTCGATTGTAGGGGGCTTTTGCCGATTTTTCCAATCCGTACTGCAGCGCGACATTTTTTGCGGCGGATGGGCTGCTAGCGCTTGCGCCGCAAGACCCGGTCGCCGCGTGCCGAGGGACCGTCGGCCGGTGCATCCTCGGCGGCCAGGTGACCCAGTCCGTCGAGGAAGGACGCGATGCCCGTCCCCTTCACCAATACACAGGGTTTGCCCAGTTTCTTGCAGGTGCTCTTGACCAGGTGATAGGCGTTGTGACTGATGTTGCCGGAGGCGCAGATGACAATGTCGGCCGCCGCCAGCATGGGCGTGAGCCGATGCAGGTTGTCTTCGCGGCCACCATCGTGATGCAGGAAACGGCCGGCACGTATTTCGATCTCGGCCCGGTAGTGATTGCGGGCGCCGGTCAGGCCGCCCACGCACAGCACGCAGCGGTCGGCCAGCGAAACGGCAGCTTGGGCAGGGGAGGACAGGGCAGCACGCATGAGACAGACTCGCCGGAAGTAGAGGACGGTTCCAGCCTACCCGCCGCCACTTGTGGCGCGAACGAATCAATTTGCAGCTACATATGCGATTTGCGTTGCAGGTGCCGCAAGCCCGTATGGTTCAGGCCGCCGGCTGGTTGCGGGCCTGGCGTTGCATGGCCCGTACGAAGTCGGGCAGACGCCGGCCATTGCGGTCCGGGTAATGGCCCTGCTCGCTCATCTGTTGCACACGGTCCAGGCGGAAGGAGCGAAAGTCGTCGCGCTGTTCGCACCATGCCGCCAGGAGCCAGGTGCCGCCGAAGAAAGCCAGCGCCAGCGGCCAGACCACGCGTTGGCTGGCGCGCTGCTGGGCGTCGGTGTAGTGCAGCAGCAGCTTGTGGCGGCTGCCGATGGCCTGGCGGATCGCCTCCAGCCGCTCGCCCCGGCCATCGGCATCTGGTGCGGTCGGGGCAAACAACGGTGTGGCTTCGACGAAGTCGCGTTTTTCCTTGGGCAGTGCCAGCACCACCTTGGCCAGCGCGGACGCGGCCGAGGCGCCCAGCTGCGGGCCACCCCAGGCTTGCACCATGCGCATGCCGATCACCAGGGCATCGATTTCATCGGCATTGAACATCAGCGGCGGCAGGTCATAGCCCGGCTTGATGCGATAACCGACGCCGGCCTCGCCATCGACCGGCACGCCCGACAGCGACAGATCGCGGATATCGCGATAGACCGTGCGTTCCGAGACCGAGAGCCATTGCGCCAGCTGGCGCGCCGTGGTGAGACGGCGTCCACGCAAATACTGGGTGATCTGGAACAGGCGGTCGGCTCGGCGCATGGAAGGCAGGCGGAAAATTGATGCGCGCCATTCTGGCATGCACGCTGCAGGCCCGCCACAGACTTCGATGCTGCTGTGCAAGATGCCGGCATGCTCGTCACCTGGCCGGGCCAGTCGCTCAGTGCATGGCGTGCAGCGCCATGCGGTTGCCTTCACTGTCGATGAATTGCGCGATATAGCCGATATCGTTGGGCAGCTGCGTGCGTTCCATGGTGAGCTCGCCACCGGCGGCGACCACGCGGTCGAGCACCGCCTGGATCGACGGTCCGGCATCGAGATAGATCAGTGTGCCCTGGCGGGTCGGCTCCAGCCAGCCGGGGCCGGTCAGGCAGCCGACCGAGCGGCCGTCGTCACGCACGAAGATGGCCATCGGACCGCTATCGCTGATCTGCTCCTGGCGCAACTGCGTGGCGAACACGGCTTCGTAGAAACGGGTGGCGCGCTGCAGATCCTTGGTGGCGATCTCGAACCAGTTGACTTGGGTTTGCATGTTCTTCTTCCTTTGCGTCGTTGATGAGGGATTTGTCATGCCGTGTGGCATGCGACGCATCATGCGCGAGGGCTACTGACAACGTTCTGTCAGTAGCCCTCGCCTGGGAAGAAGAAATGGGAAGAATCGAGTCGCTTCAGCGGGAGGTCGCCAGCGGTGCGCCGGGCTTGCCAGCTGTCGCAGCCTCAGCAACCTCGGCAGCCTCCACGCCTTCCAGCTGCGCCGCGTAACGCCGCGCCAGCACGGCACACAGCATCAGCTGCATCTGGTGGAACAGCATGATGGGCAACAGCACCACCGCTGCACCGCTGCCGGCAAACAGCACCGAGGCGATGGGGATGCCGGAGGCCAGCGACTTCTTGGAACCACAGAACACCAGCACGATTTCATCGCCGCGCGGCATCTTCAGGGCGCGTGCGCCGAAGGTGGTGATCAGCAGTACCGCGCCCAGCAGCACTGCATTGACCAGCACCAGCAAGGCCAGTTGGCCCGGCGGGAACAGGTGCCACACGCCCTGTACCACCGCCACGCTGAAGGCGGCATAGACCGACAGCAGGATGCCGCCGCGATCGACCACGTTGACGATCACCTTGTGGCGGTTGATCCATTCGCCGATCCAGCGACGCATCAGGTTGCCCAGCACGAAGGGCAGCAACAACTGCAGCAGGATGCTGAGTACCTGCGACAGGCCATTGGCCTCGTGGTGCCGGTGCAGTAGCAGCGTCACCAGCAGCGGCGTGATCACGATGCCCAGCAGGTTGGACGCCGTGGCGCCGCAGATCGCCGCCGGCACGTTGCCACGGGCGATCGAGGTGAACCCGATCGAGGACTGCACCGTCGACGACAGCGTGCAGACGAACAGCACGCCCATCCATAGTTGCGGCGTCAACAGGTCCGGCACCACGCTCTTGAGCGCCAGACCCAGCAGCGGGAACAGGATGAAGGTCGAGCCCAGCGTCAGCAGGTGCAGACGCGGTTGCTTCAGGCCCGACAGCGCCGCCTCGCGCGAGAGCTTGGCGCCATGCAGGAAGAACAGCAGCGAGATGGCCGCATTGCTGGCCAGGTGCATGAAATGCTCGAAGCTCCCGGTGGCCGGGAACAGCGTAGCCAGCAGCACGGTGCCGATCAGCAACTGGGTGAAGCGGTCTGGGAGGAAGCGGTTCATGACGTACTCGCAATGGAAAAGGGGTTTGTCGTCATGATAGGAAATTCGCCTGCCATCGGGAACCCCTCTGATCGCGTTGACTGTCATCGGGAAGTCCGATGATAATGCCCCATGCTCAATCCGCTCTGGCTCCAGACCTTTACCACCGCCGCCGCCTCTGCCAGCTTTACCGAGGCCGGGCGCCAGCTCGGGCTGACCCAGTCGACCGTGAGCGATCACATCCGCCGGCTGGAAGAAAGCCTCGGGCGGCGCCTCTTCGTGCGCGATACCCACTCGCTGGCGCTGACCGCCGACGGCGAGAGCCTGCTGGTGCATGCGCGCCTGATCCTGCAGGCACATGCCCGCGCCGAGGCCCAGTTCAGCGCCCCCCGCCTGCGCGGCCGGGTGAGCGTCTGCACTTCCGACGATCTCGCCATGGGGCCGCTGCCGGACATGCTGGCCGCTTTCCGCAGCCAGCATCCTGAAGTGGAACTGGAGATCACCATCGGCCTGACCAGCGATCTCTATGCCTCGCTGGACCAGGGCAAGCTGGATTTGCTGGTGGGCAAGCGCCGTGCCGGCGAATCGCGCGGTCACAGCATGTTTTCCACGCCGATGCAGTGGCTGACCCGGCCGGACACGCTGGTGGACCTGACCGAGCCGCTGCCCCTGATCCTGCTGCCCGAACCCAGCATCACCCGGGCCGCGACCTTGCAGGCGTTGGGCAAGTCCGGGCATCACTGGCGCATCGTCTGCACCAGCGGCAGCCACGCCGGCTGCATGGCGGCTGCACGGGGTGGCCTGGGACTGGCGGCCCTGCCGCAGCACCTGTCCTCACGTGACCTGGTGCCGCCGCTCAATCACGCGGCCCTGCCGCGCCTGCCGGATGTGGAATATGTGGCCCTGACGGCGCGCCGCCTGTCGCAACCGGCCGATACGCTGTATCAGATCCTGATGTCGAGCCGCCTCAGTCGCGGCTGAAGGGCAGGGCGCTCATGCCGGGTCGACCACCAGTGCCGGATTTTCCAGGGCACGGATGCGGCGGTCGACGAAGTAGCCGCCGGCCTCCATGTAGCGCAGGTAATGCCGACCGCACTGCGTGCAGCGGGCGACATTGCAGCGGTTGTAGGGATACCAGGCGGGGGCGATGGGCGCCGTCGGTGAATCGTAACGGGTACCCTCCGGGTGATATTCGGTGAAGGTCGGTTCCGCGTAGGGATCGGTGATCAGGGTGGCGACGTCGGCCAGCTGCGTCTCCGGCAGCGAGAGCGGCAGGCTGATCCAGCCGCTGGTGTCGACGGCACGGCAGTTGCAGTCCTGGGAAATGTCGGCGGAACGGGTGGCCAGTTCGCGCAGCAATGGTGGCGTGGCGTGGGGAAGCTGATCTTGCATGGGAGAGTGGTCGGGCCTGTGGATAAGTGCAAGTGTAACCGTATAAACGATTTATCCACAGGCGCACTGGCGCCGCATCACTTTTTCGGGTTGTAGCGGATATCGCCTTCGAACAACTGCGCGGTACCGCCACCGAGGTCGGATTGCACCGGCCAGACCTCGTGTCCGATACGCAGCTCCGTACCCTCATGGACCGCCTTGGCCACGATGATGCGCGCATCTTCCGCGGCGACCATGTTTTCCTTCATCTGCCCCACTTCTTCCAGCAGCACCTTGACCTCGTAGGCCAGCGCCTTGCGCTTGTCGCTGGTTTCGTGCAGCAGTTCCGGGGTGGCCTTCTCGGGATTGAGCTTGTAGTAGCTCTGCTGCTTGATGGTGCGGTCCAGTTCGGACACCTTGCGGGTGTATTCCTGTTCCTTGATGGCGATCTTTTCTTCGAGGTAGGGATCCAGGCCGACCTGTATGCGGGTATGGGTGCTGGTGGAGGCGCCGATCACGTTGGCACGGATGATGTTGGTGGCCTCCACCCGGCCGCCGATGATGTGGCCGGTGCGCGGATTGCCCTTGCCGACCGTGATCTCGTTACCGGCCAGCAGTTCGCAGTGACGCGCATTGCCCAGCACCAGGATGTCGTCGGCGGCTTCGATGTGGGCGCTTTCGGCGAACATCACCTGCACCGATTTCTGTGAACTGATGCGCGAGGCGATGGCGGTGGTACCCGCCTGTGCGGTCACGCCTTCGCTGTGGCCGATCACGCCACCCTTGACGGTGACGCTGCCCCCGGCCACGATCTCGGCCGCTTCCACCGTACCGTTGACGACCACGTCGCCGCCCACGTGCAGCTTCATGCCGGTCAGCACATCCCCGGAGACGCGCACCGTGCCTTCGAAGCTCAGGTTGCCGGTGGACAGGTCGACGTTCTCCACATCCAGCACCGGGTTGACCTTCACGCCGTTCTTGATCACCGTCGGCTGGCCCGGCACGATCGCCACCAGCAGATCGGGATCGTCCTCGCTGGGTTCGGCGCCGATGCTTTCCTTGGCGAAGCCCACATCGGCAATCGGCCGCGCCGGCACCTTGCCGCCACGGAGGTCGATACCATCCTTGCCCGGCACGGGCGGAATGCGGCGCATCAGCGGGTCGCCCACCTTCACCAGCAGGATATGGCCCATGTCGGCGTAGGAAACCACCGCATCTTCCTCGATGTCGGCCAGCTCTTCTTCCTTCTCTTCCAGCAGACTCTCGAAACGGGCCGGCTCGGCAGGCGTGGGCATCAAGCCCTGGGCTACCACCAGCTTGTTGCAGAAACCGGCGGACAGCGCACCGCGCAATTGTTCATGCAGGATGCCGTAGGTGATGCCGGCGGCGCGGATCGCATTGACCACTTCCACGCTCTTGGCGCGACCGCCGTAGGGCGGCACCAGGGTCAACGATGCCGTCATCAGGTCGTCGGCCACGTCCAGCGAGAACTCGCCATCACGGCGCTCGGCGATGACCTGGGTGACGGCTTCCTTGGCATCCTCGGCCTTGCGTACGAAGGCGTTGAGGACCGAGTCCTGGAAGAACAGCTTGGTCAGGCCATGGTCGGTCATGGCTTGCTTCAGGAAGGCCAGGGTCAGCGGCGGGAAGCCCGCCGTCGGAGTAAACGTTGCGCTCAGTTCGCCGCTGGCCCTGTCGAACGCAAACGACAGCGGTTGCGGAGTTGCTTGGTTCATGCTGTTCCTCGATGAATGGCTGCACCGGGTCTGCCGCGGGTTGCTTGCGCGACGTTGTCGCCACCGTCGCTGCCGCGGATGTACACAGTTCGCCAGGGGCGCCGTGCTGTTATTTCATGCGAAGGGGGCGCATGCTGTTGTCGCTCGTTGGTCACCTCGTCTGCGCGGTCCTGCGTACGCCGGACCGTAAAAAAGCGGCGACGCCACCCCCTGGCGCAATACAGCTGACATTGTAATGTGGCAAGATGATCCAGTAATTTGATGGATAGCACAAGTTTTGCCGACTTTGACTCTAGATTAGGCTCTTATCGTTGGTTTTATGTTAAGTACCCAAATAGAAGACTTCAAGGGCGATCCCGCCCGCCACCGCGCCGGACGTATCAGTACGCTGGTCAGCATCGTGGTCAATATCGTATTGGTGATGCTGCAGGTCACGGCCGGCGTGTTCACCGGTTCGCAGGCCCTGATTGCCGATGGCATCCATTCGCTCTCGGACCTGGTCTCGGATTTCGTGGTGCTGCTGGCCGGGCACCACAGCCGCAAGCAGGCCGACGACGATCACCAGTATGGTCACCAGCGGTACGAAAATGCCGCCTCCCTGGCGCTGGGCGCCCTGTTGCTGGCCGTCGGCCTGGGCATGCTGATTTCCGCTGCGCAAAAGATCCAGCATTACGGACATACTCCGCCGGTACACATCACCGCCCTGTGGGTGGCACTGGTGGCCTTGCTGGCCAAGGAACTGCTGTTCCGCTACATGTTGCGCATCGCCGAGCGCGTGCGTTCCAGCATGCTGGTGGCCAATGCCTGGCACGCGCGATCGGACGCCGCCTCGTCGCTGGTGGTAGCGCTGGGCATCGTCGGCAGCCTGGCCGGTTTCACCCTGCTCGATCCGGTGGCCGCAGCAGTGGTCGGCCTGATGGTGGTGCGCACCGGCTGGGGTTTCTTCTGGAGCGCCCTGCACGACCTGATGGACCGTGCCGTCTCGGCCGAAGAGGCAGAGGCAATCCGCGCCACCATCCTCGCCACCCCGGGCGTACAAGGCCTGCATGACTTGCGTACCCGACGCATGGGCGACCTGACGCAGGTGGACGTGCACCTGGAAATCGACGGGGCGCTGAGCGTCACGCAAGGCCATGCGATCGCCACCGATGCCCGGCGCCGGGTGCTGGATGCGCATCATGTGCTGGATGTGATGACGCATGTGGACCCGATAGAAACCCCGGGAGAGGCGGCCTCACCGCTTAGCAGCCTTGATGCGCCAGGCCAGACCGGACTCCGCTAGACCACGCTAGACGTGGCGTGCCGATACCCCGCGTACGTTCATCTAAAGAATCGCAGCAGGGGGCCGTTAGCTAGCGTATCGTCGCCAGCCCCTCTGCGCTCATGAGCCCACTGACCTCCGTGTCGCCGTCGCCGGTCTACACATCCACCACTCCTGCAGCGGTCGCCGCATTCACCAGTAGCAACTCGCCCACCGTCGGCACGGCGTCGTCGACCTCGGCCCCGACTGCTACTGCCACTTCCAGCGCCCGTCCCCCGGCGCCCGTACTCTCCCTCTATTCGGCGTCCGGACGGATGAGTGAGGCGCCTGCATCCATGCCGCCGATATGGGAGAGCCGTCAGGGCGACACGCTCTCGACCCTGATGGCGCGCAACATCGGCGCCGGCCAGATGAGCGAGCGCTGGACCGGTCTGGGCAAGGCCCTGCTGGACCAGGCCAGCCTGGGGGGCGGCAGCTACTCGCAGTCGGTGCTGCTATCGACCACGGCGACTCAGGGCAACAGCGATGTGCAGGCGGTCCTGCGTGATCAGCTGCATCGATTCGCCAGCCAGCGCGTCGATCTTTCGCTGACCACCCAATCGGGGGCGCGCATCGAGCTCCATCTCGCTGCCAACGCCGACGGCATCGCCGTCGATTTCAAGCTGGCCCAGGGTACGCTGGACGATGACGATCGCGCTGCCATGAGCGCGCTGGGCGATGCCTTCGAGCAGGCGCTCAAGGGGCTGGCTGCCCAGCCGCCCACGCTGGCCCTGGATGGCCTGATGCACCTGGACCAGCAGCATCTGGCCGCCATCGACCTCAACGCCACGCTGGGGGACGCTCTGCAGGTGCAACTGCATGCCGATGCCAGCCAGCGCAGTGTCACTGCCACCAGTGCCGCCGGCACCATGAAGGTCGCCGTCGATGCCACCAGCGAGACCCTCGCTGGCAGCGCGCAGCAACGCCAGCGTGCCATCGCCAGTTACCTGCAGCAGTTCGATGCCGCCACCCGTCGCGGCCATGGCGATGCCGCCCTTTCCGACTTGTTCAAGGATGCCTTCGCCCAGTTGCATGGCGGCAGCACGACGCCGACGCGTCCCGGCGATCAATTGGCGCCGGCGCTGGTCGCCGACCTCAACGATCGCCGCATGTTGTCGGGGCTGGCCGATTTCACGGCCTCCATCACCGGTGCCAGCGTGGCGCCCAATCCCCTGCGGCGCGACGAGGTGGATGGTTTCGACTACCAGGTCTCGCAGCACACCAGCCTGTCCGGTGCGCGCCAGGCTGACCGATCCATCGTGCAGCAGGCGCAGGCCCGGCTCAAGGCGTCCTACCACCAATCCCTGCAAGCCGACCTGCCGTTGCGGCTGGGGACCGATCGTCAATCGCAGAACTACACCTACCACCAGATCGACGACCAGGCCGACAGCCGGCTGGAGATCGGCTACCGCCTCGGTTACATGACGCAGGCCCGCCTGCAGCAATCGGCCAGCCAGGACAGTCGCGTCAGCAAGTACGTGCTCGGTCAGCTGGTGAGCCAGAGCCACACCCCCTTGCAGGCCCAGATCGTGCGCGACTTTGCCGCCCAGTTGCAGGACGGCAAGGAGGCCCGTGTCGCAGATGGGGCCTACCGGCGCAGCCAGCTGCTCGACGGCATCAGTGCGCTGGGTCTGCTGCAGGCCGATCCGGACCAGGTCCGTCGAAACGGTACGCAGTTGCTCAACGATTGAATGGGGCGCAGGGGCGCAGAGTGAGACGATACGTGTCGCCATCCACCCCGTTTGCGGCGACCGCCACAACAACTTGTCTACCCCAACCGTCTTCGTTTAAAATCCGGGCTTCTCTTTGGGGAGTAGCCAGCTTCCGGGTCATCCGGAAGAGCCCGTGTCAACATTCTCGGCAACATCTTGCCGTGGCGCGGGTAGCCAATCAGGTAGGCGAGACCATAGACGTATCCTGCGGCCAGGCTGGGCGCGCAGGCACGTCCATGGACTTCGCCCGGCCAAGGAATCCCCTTCATGAATTTCCCCGCACTCCTTCTCCTCGCGCTTGCGATGTCCACTGACGCCTTTGCGGCAGCCATCGGCAAGGGCGCCGCCATGCAGAAGCCGCGCTTCCTGCAAGCCCTGCGCATCGGTCTGCTGTTTGGTGTGATCGAGGCCATCACCCCCCTGATCGGCTGGTTCGCCGGCTCGGTCGCCACCAAATGGGTGTCGGAATGGGATCACTGGATCGCCTTCACGCTGCTGCTGGTGCTGGGCGCGCGCATGATCCGCGAAGGCATGAGCGAGGACGATGAAGACGAAGAAGCCGACGCCGCCCCGCAAAAGCAATCGGTGGTGATGCTGGCCCTCACCGCGGTCGCCACCAGCATCGATGCCATGGCCGTCGGCGTGGGCCTGGCCTTCATCGACGTCAACATCCTGGAAGCGGCCTTGCTGATCGGCCTGGCCACCACCACCATGGTCACCATCGGCGTGATGGTCGGTCGCGTGCTCGGTCACCTCATCGGCAAGCGTGCCGAGATCATCGGGGGCGTGGTGCTGATCGGTGTCGGCGCGGCCATCCTGTATGAACACCTGAGCCGCGCAGGCGCTTGAATTCAGTCCGGCGCGACATCTGCACCGGGGGTGGCCTTCGCGGCCCTGGTCGCACAGTAGTCGGCGGCCATCAGGCGGAAGGCGGTGACCGCCGGATTGTCCTGGTCGGCGCGCCAGGCCATGCTCATTTCCGCTCGCGGCACCTCGCCGGCCAACGGGCGGAACTCCACCCGGTCGTAATGAAAGCGCTGGGCCGAGGCCGGCAGGATGCCCACGCCCAGGCCGGCCCTGACCAGCGAGAGGATGGTGTGGCTCTGGTCGATGTACTGGGTGAAGTCGGGTTTGACATCGGCCGCGCCGAGCATGGCCATGATGCGCTCGTAGAAATACTTGCCATGCGTGGGTGAATGCATGATGAAGGGCTGGCCGTCCAGTTGCGCCGTGGCCACCTCCGCATGGCGTGCCAGCGCATGGCCCTTGGGCATGGCCAGTACCAGCGGCTCGTCGTCCACCAGGGCCAACTCCAGCGGCTGGCGCGACGACAGGGGCCGCAGAAAACCGATGTCGATGGTATTGGCGGTGAAGGCCTCCAGCTGCGCCACCGAGATCAGTTCGAACAGCACCACGTCGATCTCCGGCAATTGCTGGCGCGCCTGCATCAGCAGTTCCGGGATCAATTCATAGCCGGCGGCGCCGGTGAAGCCCACCCGCACGCGCCCGGTCTTGCCCTGGCTGGCGCGGCGCACCGTGCTCTCGGCCTGTTCGGAGAGCTGCAGCAGGCGCGAGGCGTCGGCCAGGAACACACGCCCTTCGGTGGTCAGCCGCACCGTGCGGCCAACCCGTTCAAACAATTGCACGCCCAGCTTGTGCTCCAGCAGATGGATCTGGCGCGACAGCGGTGGCTGCGTCATGTTCAGCAGGGCCGCTGCGCGACGGAAGTTGAGTTCGGTCGCAGCGACCACGAAACAACGGACTTGAGCCAGATCGAGCATGGGGATTCGCCTGTGAAGAGTGCGCCTGCATTATAGGCGCACTCCCTGTTGCGGCCGGCTGGCCTCAGGTGGTCAGGCTGCCTTCCGGGCGCAGGCCGGCCAGGCCCTGTTCCAGGCTGGCCAGGACCATTTCGCCCATGGCAGTACGCGACTCCACCGTGGCGCTGGCGCGGTGCGCCTGCAGCACCACCTGGTCCATCTGCAGCAAGGCGGCCGGCACGTTGGGTTCATCCACGAACACATCCAGGCCGGCCCCGGCGATGACCCCGCGCTGCAGGGCATCGACCAGATCCTCTTCCACCACCAGCTTGCCGCGTGCGATGTTGATGAGCACGCCCTCGCGCCCCAGGGCGTCGAGCACCGCAGCATTGACGATACCCTGCGCCTTGTCGGCGGCGGCGGCCAGCACCAGCACATCGCTCTCGCGCGCCAGTTGCAGCAGGTCAGCAATGAAACAGTGCGGCAGGTCGTCCATGGCACGCAGGTCGGTATAGGCAATCGGGCAGCCGAAGGCAGCGGCACGCTGCGCGATGGCGCGCCCCACCTTGCCCATGCCGACGATGCCCACGCGCTTGCCACTCAGGCGTCGTGCCAGCGGGATCGCCGCCGGCGAGGGATGACGCACCCAGTCGCCACGCTGGACGAAGGCATGGCCCGGACAGATCTGGCGGCACACCGCCAGCATCAGGCCCAGCGCCAGGTCGGCCACGTCCTCGGTGAGCGCGCCGAAGGTACCGGTCACCGGCAAGCCCTTGCTGCGCGCATGGTTCAGATCCACGGCATCGGTACCCACGCCATTGACGGCCACCACCTTCAATGCCGGCAGCTGATCCATCAGCGCATTGCTGATGCCGGTGTGACCGCCCGTGATCACACCTTCGATGACCGCGGCGTGACGGGCGATATAGGCTTCCTTGTCTTCCTGCTCGAACAGGCGATGCATGTGGTACAGGCTTTCCAGCTTGTCGTTGATGGCCGGGACCAGGATGGGATTGAGTTGCAGCACGTGGCGTTTCATGGGGAGACTCCTTCTCGTTCGATGGCAATGCCGGCGGATGATGCGGTCATTCGGGGAGCGCGTCCAATCCGAAAAGGCTATCAATTGATTCAGGAATTGGTGAGCGATCAGGTATCAGCATCGATTCAATCTGCACATCACCTGATAGCCAGAAAAGATTGGACGGTATTGCAGTGCACGGCCATGATTCCCAGCGTCGGCCATCCCGAGACGGCCGCCGAGAACGTCGGGCGCCAATATCTCCCTTTGCCGGGAAGCACAACAAAGCCCGCCACCCGCAATGGAGACAAGCATGCACCTGCGATCGCACCGGACGGGCAGGGCGCTGCCGCCCTGAAGGCGGCACCGTCATCTTCCCGCCGCCAATAACGATAACCACGAGACACGCCACAAGGAGTCCGACGATGAATCATGTCGACGCCGCCGACCAGGTCGGCCGCCACCGTTCAGCCGCATCCGCCGCATCCGCCGCATCTGCAACTTCAGCAACTTCAGCCACATCAGCCGCTGCCACCCTGCAAAAGCCTACCCGCTACCGCTGGGTGGTGATGGGCCTGATCTTCCTGATCTGGGCCATCGCCTGTGCCGACCGCGCCAACTTCGGCATCGCCCTGCCGTACATGAAAAAGGAGTACGGCATTTCCAACACCGAGGCCGGCCTCATCGTGAGCCTGTTCTCCTTCGCCTATGGTTTCGTGCAGATTCCGGTCGGCCTGATGTACAAGCGGCTGAGCGAAAAGACCACCGGCATCCTGTTTTCGGTGTTCATGCTGCTGACCTCGCTGTTTACCGGCCTGATGGGGACCACCTCCTCGGTACTGCTGCTGCAGCTCTACCGGGTCGGCCTGGGCCTGTCGGAAGGCCCATTGGGCATCGGCTGCACCAACGTCATCAACCGCTGGTTCCCGCCGGAAGAAAAGGGAACTGCCACCGGGCTCTGGATCGCCGCCTCCAAGCTGGGACCGCTGATCGTTCCCACCGTGTGCATCATCGTCATCCAGCTCTGGGGCTGGCGTGAAATCTTCTACGTCTTTGCCGTGCCGGGCATTTTCCTGGCCATCCTGTGGCTGTTCCTGGTGACCAATTCCCCGGGCGACAACCGTTTCTGCAACGAAGCCGAACGCCGCTACATCAGCCAGGATGCTCCCGCCAGCAGTGCCAATGCCAACGCCGCCGGCAGCAAGCCCCTGGTGGGTGCCCAGGTCACGCCCATGCCCTGGCTGGACGGCATCAACCGCACCCGCCGCGTGCCACGCCTGGAAACACTGCGCCAGGTCTTCACCTCCTGGAACGTGATCGGCGTAGCCCTGGGTTACGGTTGCATGATCGGCATCAGCAATATCTTCATGTCCTGGATTCCGACCTACCTGGTCACGGTCAAGGGCTTCGCCTCGGTCAAGATGGGCTTCCTGGCCTCGGCACCCTTCATTGGCGCGGTGGCCGGCAACATGCTGGGCGGCATCATCTCCGACCGTCTCCTCGGTGGCCGCCGCAAGCCCATGATGCTGCTCGGTGCACTGGGTACGGCGGCGATGACGCTGCTGCTGGTGGAAGCGCCCGACAGCGTGCTCTACCTGGGCGCCATGCTGATGCTCTCCGGCCTGATGCTGGGCATCGGCTTTGCCGGTTATTCCGCCTATCCGATGGGGCTGGCCACCAAGGCCACCTATCCGACCGCCTTCGGCATTGTCAATTCGCTGGGCCAGATCGGTGGCGCCTGCGCGCCGCTGGCGGTGGGCATGTTGCTGGACCGCTATGACTGGACCAGCGTATTCCTCTACATGGTCGGCACCTCGTTGCTGTGCCTGGTGCTGCTCTTGAGCGTGGTCGAGCCGATCACGGTGAGAAAGGCAGGGGAGGAAGCCTGATCCGTGCCTCGGCACCTTACCCGGGCCCGCCATCGCGCGGGCTTTTTCATGTGGGATAAATATCCATAGAATATTAATTCGAGTCGAATTATATATTGGACAAATGGTAGCGCCCGAGGCACTCTTGGCGTCCCATTTTCCCTAAGCAGCCCTGAGGAGACACCCATCATGCCGACCTATCGTTCCTATACCACCACCCAGGGCCGCAACATGGCCGGCGCACGCGCGCTGTGGCGCGCCACCGGCATGAAGGATGGCGACTTCACCAAGCCCATCATCGCCGTGGTCAACTCCTTCACCCAGTTCGTGCCCGGTCACGTGCACCTGAAGGATCTGGGCCAGCTGGTGGCCCGCGAGATCGAGGCGGCCGGTGGCGTGGCCAAGGAATTCAACACCATCGCCGTCGATGACGGCATCGCCATGGGCCACGACGGCATGCTGTACTCGCTGCCCTCGCGCGACCTGATCGCCGACTCGGTCGAATACATGGTCAATGCCCACTGCGCTGACGCCATGGTGTGCATCTCCAACTGCGACAAGATCACCCCGGGCATGCTGATGGCCGCCATGCGCCTGAACATCCCCGTGGTCTTCGTCTCCGGCGGCCCGATGGAAGCCGGCAAGGTCATCAAGACCGTCAACACCGACAAGAAGGTCATCAAGCTGGACCTGGTGGACGCCATGATCCAGGCCGGCGACCAGAACATCTCGGATGCCGACGTGGCCGAAGTGGAACGCTCGGCCTGTCCGACCTGCGGTTCCTGCTCGGGCATGTTCACCGCCAACTCGATGAACTGCCTGACCGAAGTGCTGGGCCTGTCGCTGCCGGGCAATGGCACCATCGTCGCCACCCACGCCGACCGCAAGGAACTGTTCCTGCGCGCCGGCCGCCTGATCGTCGAACTGGCCAAGCGTCACTACGAGCAGGACGACTATTCCATCCTGCCGCGCAACATCGCCACCAAGGAAACCTGGGAAAACGCCATGACCCTGGACGTCTCCATGGGCGGCTCCACCAATACCGTGTTGCACCTGCTGGCGGCCGCGCATGAAGCCAAGGTCGAATTCACCATGGCCGACATCGACCGCATCTCGCGCAAGGTCCCTTGCCTGTGCAAGGTCGCGCCGATGACCAACAAGTACCACATCGAAGACGTGCACCGCGCCGGCGGCATCATCTCCATCCTGGGCGAACTGGCCCGCGCCGGCCTGCTGGATACCTCGCGCCCCACCGTGCACAGCAAGACCCTGGGCGAAGCCATCGAGAAATACGACATTCGTGTCTCCAGCGATCCGGCCGTACACAAGCTGTTCCGCGCTGCACCCGGTGGCGTTCCCACCCAGGTGGCGTTCTCGCAGGCAGAGCGTTTCGAGGACAACGACCTGGACCGCGCCAACGGCTGCATCCGTGACCGCGAGCACGCCTATTCGCAGGACGGCGGCCTGGCCGTCCTGTACGGCAACATCGCCGAGAAGGGTTGCATCGTCAAGACCGCCGGCGTGGATGAAAGCATCCTCAAGTTCTCCGGCACGGCTCGCGTGTTCGAAAGCCAGGACGCCGCCGTCGAAGGCATCCTGGGTGACAAGGTCAAGGCCGGCGACGTCGTCATCGTGCGCTACGAAGGTCCCAAGGGCGGCCCCGGCATGCAGGAAATGCTGTACCCGACCTCGTACATCAAGTCCAAGGGCCTGGGCAAGGCTTGCGCCTTGTTCACCGATGGCCGCTTCTCCGGTGGCTCCTCGGGCCTGGTGATCGGCCACGCCTCGCCGGAAGCGGCCGAAGGTGGCGCCATCGGCCTGGTAGAAGAGGGTGACCTGATCGATATCGACATCCCCAACCGCAGCATCAACCTGCGTGTGACGGCAGAGGACCTGGCCAAGCGCCGCGCCGCCATGGAGGCCCGTGGCGATGCAGCCTGGAAGCCGGCCGAGCGCACCCGCGTGGTGTCGCAGGCGCTGCAGGCCTATGCCGCGCTGACCACCTCGGCCGATCGCGGTGCGGTGCGCGACCTGTCGCAACTGAAGCGCTGAGAAGTGTCCACGTCCTGCTGATGCCGCTGATTGGCGGCAGCAGCAGACGACAATGCCGCCCGCTTTCAAGCGGGCGGCATTTTTTTACGCAAGGATTTTCTGCTCCGGCCCCGGAGACCTTTCGCGCCGCTCAGACCTTGATGGCCGGGCGCATATGGGTGGACGCCAGGGCCAGCCCTTCCTCGAAGGAAGACAGCACCATGTCCACCTGCTCCTTCACGGTTGCCGCGTCCACTTCCTCATTGAAGAAGGAGGGGCGGATCGTCACCAGCAAGGCCTGCGGCAGGTTGCTGCGCAGCGTCCCCACCACCGCCATCCAGGCGTCCAGCCGTTCGCGGGTCGGATAGACCAGGAAGACGATGGATACCAGTTCGGCCTTGCTGCTGTCCGGGCGTTCGTCTTCCGGCTGATCCAGCGTGATGCTGCGGGCATCGATGCCGGACACGCGCAGGGCATGTACCAGCAGTTCGGAGAGCAGATCGTCGCGTTCGCCCTGCAGACCGCCGCACAACACCACCGATCCCAGTGGCACGTCCAGCGAGCCCTGCCAGCGCCCCAGTCGCGCCAGGCGCAATTCGCGCAGATGCGCGCCCACGCCGCTGTTGAGCAAGGGGACTTCGCGCCGCCGCCGCAAGCTGCGCGGCGCGCCGGGGGTTTGCGTAAGCACCTCGGTCAATTGCGAAACGGAGCCGCGCAGCCGCTCCTGCTGGGCCGTCTCGATGCGCCCGTGGCGCAGGTCCAGCGCCGCCAGCGCCAGCCCAGGCAGCAGGATCTGGTCGCAGTACTTGGCAAAGCTCTGCTTCTGCAGATGGCTGCGGGCGTCGCGGATGATGGCGTCGGATTCGCCGGCCAGCGCGCGCTGGTAGAAGCGTTCGGCGTGGCTCATGTCAGGGGCCTCGCCCAGCAGGATGGTGATCGGCTCCAGCGCCGCCACATGACGGCCGGCCACCACCAGGCAGAGCGTCAGCGGAGTCGACAGCAACAGGCCGATCGGCCCCCACAGCGAACCCCAGAACAGTGCCGAGACGATCACTGCCAGCGGCGACAGGCCGGAGCTATGACCATAGATGCGCGGCTCGACGAAGTTGGCCACGATCACTTCCAGGCAGACATAGAAGGCCAGGAAGGACAATGCCAGCCACCAGCCGGGATCGATGGCGGCGATGAAGATGGAGATCATCAGGCCCGACGCCAGTGCGCCCAGATAAGGCACAAAGCGCAATACGCCAGCCAGCGTACCCCATAGCACCGCGTGCGGCACGCCACCGGCGGCCAGCACCGCGCCCATGATCAGGCCGAACGCCAGATTGACCAGGAACTGCGAAAAGAAGAAGCGTGACACCCCCTCGGCCGCGTCGCCCAGGGCCTGCATTGTCCGGCTCATTTCCGTCAGGCCGGCCAGGCGGATCAGGCGTTCGCGCAGCGACTCCTGTTCCAGCAGGATGAAGACCAGCAGCACCAGCACGATGCCGGCCTGGCCGATCGGCCCCCAGGCCAGCGCGAATAGCCGTCGCAGGGCACCTCTGACCGACATGCGGGTATCGGCCTCCGGCGTGGGCGTGGCATTGGCTGCGGCCGCTGCTGCAGCTGCTGCATGGCTGTTCTTCTTGCCGCTGCGATTGACCTCCGGCACCGGTTGCGGAATGACCGCGCTCAACTCGGCTTCCAGCCGGGCGAAGGGGCGCTCGGTGATGGCGCGCACGCTCTCCACCTTTTCCTGGATGGCTTCGCGGTATTGCGGCAGGTCACTGGTGACACTGACCAGCTGGAATGCCAGCACCACTGCCAGGGCCACCAGGCAGGCACCCACCAGCAGCACCGAGATGATGGCGGCGGCGGCGCGATTGATGCCCAGGGCGTCCAGCTGGCGCACCAGCGGCAGGATGATCAGGCTGGCAATGCCGGCCACCGCCAGCGGTGCCAGGATGTCGCGACCGAAGTAGAGCATGCCCAGTATCACGGCCGCGCCGAGCAGGGTGGTGGAACTCAGGCGCGAGAAGGCGGAAGTCTTGAGGTTTGGCATGGGAGGGGCGGGAGCAATGTCTTTGGCGGGGCCGGCGGCGTTGTTGGGATGGTTGTCAGGATCGCGCCGGGTCGATCACTTCGTAGAGCTCCAGCGGCAGGCCGTCGGGGTCGGCGAAGAAGGTAAAGCGGCGGCCGGTGTATTCATCCACGCGGATGTCCTCCACCGCCACCCCCTGTTGCTCCAGTTGCTCCTTGCAATGCTGTACATCGGCCACCGCGAAGGACAGGTGGCGCAGACCGCAGGCCTCCGGACGCGACGGCCGGGCTGGCGGCGCGGGAAAGGAAAACAGTTCGATCTGCGTGCCATCGGGCAGGCCCAGGTCCAGCTTCCAGGAGTTCCGTGCCTCGCGATAATGCTCGGCGATGACGCGCAGGCCCAGCAGCCCGACGTAGAAGGCCTTCGAGCGCGCGTAGTCGGAACAGATGATGGCGACGTGATGAGTGCCTTGTAGGCGCATGGCGGTCTTTCAGAGGGAAGAGGTAAGCGTGGACATCAACGTCGCGGCCCGGTGCGCGCCAGCTCGGCGCAGACGCCGCGTACCTTCTCGCGCAGCCAGCGATGGGCCGGGTCCAGTTCCACGCGCGGATGCCACATCAGCGATACCACGATGGGATCGGTCGCCACCGGTAGTTCGAACAGATGGATGCCGGAGGCGCTGCCATCCTTGCGCGGCGCACCGGCCGTGGTCAGGAAGGAGTACGGCACCATGGAGACCAGATCCGACGAGCGCACCACCGCCAGCGCAGCAGGAAAACTGGGGACGATGGCCACCACCTTGCGCGTCAGTCCGCGTTCGGCCAGCGCCGCATCCAGCGGGCTGCTGCGGTCGCCCCGTGGCGATGCACTCACGTGTTCGAAGCTGCAATAGCGCTCGGCGCTCACGCGGCGCAATGCCGCCAGCGGATGACCGATGCGCACCGCACCCACGAAACGGTCGCGGAACAGGGTCTGCAGCCGCACTTCCGGCCCCATCTCGCTGGCCACGCCGATCTCCAGATCGGCACTGCCTTCGCGCAGCGGCAGCGGGCTGCGCTCCACCTTGGGGGCGAAGCGCAGGCGCACCAGCGGCGCTTCGGCGGCCACGGCGCCGATCAAGGCGGCACCGCAGGCTTCGATGAAGCCCTCGTTGGCGCGCACGGTGAAATCCCGCTCCAGCCGCGCCAGGTCCAGCTCCGGGACGGAGGGGCGCAACACCGAGCGGGCTTCATGCACCACGTTGCGTACCCGCTCGCGCAGCGCCTCCGCGCAGGGCGTCAGCACCATCTGGCGGCCCGCACGCACCAGCAGATGGTCGCCCGTGGCCTGGCGCAGCCGGGTCAGCGTGCGACTCATGGCCGAGGCACTCAGGCCCAGGCGGCGCGCGGCCCCGGCCACGCTGGCCTCGGCGATGAGGGCATCGAGCGCAATGAGCAGGTTGAGGTCGGTTTCGGTCATGCCGGCATCCTAGCATGGCCGCAGTGACATGGCGTCGCATGCAATGATCCAATGCAAGCCGTGCGTCTTCCGCCTTGTCTCGCGGGTGGCTATAGTGAAGACCTGATCCTATCTTCCAGGAAATCTTCCCATGGAACTGTTTTCCGACCTGCCCGGCGACGAAGGCCTGCCGGGCGTGCGCCGCCGTCGCGCCATGCTGGCGGTGATGACCGCCACCACCATGGCGGTATTCGACGGCACCATCATCAATGTTGCCCTGCCCCAGATCGGTCTGGCGCTGCAGACCTCGGCCGCCGCATCCGTCTGGGTGGCCAATGCCTACCTGCTGGCCACTGCCATGACGCTGGCGGCCTTTGCCGCCATGTCGTCGCGACTGGGATTTCGCAACCAGTTCACGGCCGGGCTGGCGGTGTTCACGCTGGCCTCGCTGGGCTGTGCCCTGTCGCCCACGGTGGAATGGCTCATTGCCATGCGCGTGCTGCAAGGGCTGGGGGGCGCGGCCATGCTCAGCATCGCGCCGGCGATCCATCGCACGGTCTTTCCGAACCGCCTGCTGGGCCGCATCCTCGGGCTCAACGCAGTGCTGGTAGCGGCCGGCACCGCCATCGGCCCGGTGCTGGGCGGCACCCTGCTGGCTGCGCTGAGCTGGGAGTGGATCTTCCTGATCAATCTGCCGCTGGGCGTGGCAGCGGTGCTGCTGTCGTGGAGCTCCATCCCGGACACCCGCCAGCGTGGCCGCCTGCGCCCGCCCTTCGACATGGCCGGCGCACTGTGGTCGGCGCTGGCCATGGGCGCGGTCATCATGGCCGCCGACACCTGCGCACACTTTGCCGACCCCGGCCAGGGCGCCCACGCGGCGCTCACCGCCGCGGCCTATGCGCTGGTGGCGCTGATCTCTGCACTGGCCTTCGTGCGCGGCCAGCGCCGCGTGCGCGAACCGCTGTTGCCGCTGGATATCTTTTCCAATGCGCGCTTTTCCCTGGCTGCGCTGACCTCGCTGGCGTCCTTCGTGGGCCAGGGGATCGCCTTCGTGGCCCTGCCTTTCCTGTTCCAGAATGCCTACGCCTACAGCGCCTTCGAATCGGCGGCCCTGTTTACGCCCTGGCCGCTGGGCATCGTGCTGGTGGCGCCGCATGCCGGACGCCTGGCTGACCGTCATTCTCCAGCCCTGCTGTCCAGCCTGGGACTGGCCGTGTTCACCCTCGGCCTGGTGTTGCTGGCCCTGCTGCCCGATCACGCCCAGGCCTGGGACATCGGCTGGCGCGCTTTGGTGTGCGGTATGGGCTTCGGCTTTTTCCAGAGCCCCAACAACCGCGAGATGCTCGGCAATGTCTCGCGCGAACGCAGTGGCAATGCCTCCGGCGTGCTGGCCATCATGCGCACCTTCGGCCAGTGCCTGGGCGCCGCGCTGCTGGGCGTGATCCTGGCAGTCCATACCGCCGGTGCCCTGGCCCATGGTGAACTACAGATGAGCCCGGTGCAGGATGGCGAGGCGATCCGTGTCGCACTGTGGGTGGCCGCGCTGGCCACGGCCTTGGCCACTGCAGTCAGTGCCAGCCGCCTGCGCCGCAAGGCGCAATCGCCCGCATGATGCGCCAGTGCAACCCATGGCGCAGAAAAGCTCAGCACTAGGGCGGGCATAGGGACAAAACTGAAAGGTACGTAAAAACCTAACTTTTTAGTGACTGGATAAATCCTCGCTGATTCTCGCTTTGTCCCGCAGGATGGGGGCTTAGACTGCTCCTGCTTGCCGCTGCGCCGGTTGCCTGCGGATGTCCATCACAATTACAACAGCTCATCCTTTGCCGCCAGGTTCATGCGACCTGGCGTCGCAGCCTCCCTGCGACAAGCTCCGTCAAACTCTCCCCGACCCATCCGAGACCGGCCGGGGGATACCGCAAAGGGGGCAATACCATGGGCAAGTTGAAAGTCGTGACCAGGCTGGCATTGGGCTTCGGCCTGATTCTCGTGTTTCTGCTGGGCATTTCCGTGTTGGGCATGGTGGGCATGTCGCGCATCAACGATGCCCTCACCGACATCACCGCCGTCAACAACGCCGAGACCAGGCTGGTCAGTGCCATGCGCAATGCGCTGAGCCAGCGTGCCCTCGCCATCCGCAACATCGCCTTGCTGGACGACCAGGAAGGCATGCGAGTCGAAGCGCAGACGCTGGCACGCCAGGAAAAGCTCTATGGCGATGCTCGTACGACGCTGGAAAAGATGTTTGCCACCGAAGCCGCCACCACCGATCGGGAGCGCAATTTGCTGGCGCAGATCAAGGCCGATGAAGCCGCAGCCGTACCGCTCATGGCCAAGGCCTTGCAGCTGGGCCTGGATAACAAGCCGGCCGAAGCCATCAAGGTGCTTATCGGTGAAGTGCGGCCCAGGCAGCAGGCCTGGATCAAGTCGCTCACCGACCTGTCCGAGTTCGAAGAACAGCTCAATGACGAGGCTGCCACCAGCGCCCGCGCCACCTATGAATGGCTGCGCGGCATCATGCTCAGCGCCGTGGCGCTGGCCTTGCTGGTAGGTGTGGTGGCGTCGACCATGATCGCCCGCAGCATCCTGCGCCAGCTGGGCGCCGAACCTTCCGAAGCCCAGGCCATCGCGCGCGACATCGCCAGTGGCGACCTGACGGCCACGGTGCGACTGCGCGAAGGCGACGGTTCCAGCCTGATGGCGTCCATCGAGCAGATGCGTCACCAGTTGAACGTGATCGCCCACGGCATCAAGTCGGCCGCCGAAACCATCTCGGTGGCCAGCGGGCAGATCGCGCAGGGCAACTTCGATCTGTCCCAACGCACCGAGGAACAGGCCGCCTCGCTGGAAGAGACCGCCGCCAGCATGGAGGAGCTGACCACCACCGTGCGCCAGAATACCGAGCACGCGGGTGAGGCGCTGCGCCTGGCCAGCGGTGCATCGCAGACCGCCAGCGCCGGTAGCGAAGCCTTCGATCGCGTGGTACAGACCATGGACCGGATCTCCGCCAGCTCGGGCAAGATGGCCGACATCATCAGCGTCATCGAAGGGATCGCCTTCCAGACCAACATCCTGGCCCTGAACGCGGCCGTGGAAGCGGCCCGTGCCGGCGAGCAGGGACGGGGCTTTGCGGTGGTGGCCTCGGAAGTGCGTTCGCTGGCCCAGCGCAGCGCGGTCGCGGCCAAGGAGATCAAGGACCTGATCGGCGAATCGATGGCCCACGTGGGCGCCGGGTCGCAACTGGTGGCCAGCGCCGGACAGCAGATGGGCGCGATCGTGGACTCGGTACAGCGTTTCGGTGAAATCATGAACAGCATCGCCACCGCCACCCAGGAACAGGGCAGCGGTATCGAGCAGATCAACACCGCCGTGGTGCAGATGGATCAGGTCACGCAGCAGAATGCGGCGCTGGTGGAGGAGGCCAGCGCGGCCGCGCAGTCGCTGGCGCAGCAGGCCAGCGGCTTGCTGAAGGTGGTCTCGATCTTCAAGATCCGTCAGGACAAATCGCTGACGACGATGCAGGACCAGGCCGCCATGAGCAGGTCCGCGCCGATGCCGGCACTGCGCTGAGCGCAGACGGCGGTGCAGGCAGGAATGCCGATCTGGTAGTGATTTGACGGCTGATCGGGGATCAGCCGTTTTTCATGAGCCCGATGTCGGTGTCGGGCCCGGTTTTAGTTTTACGCTCAGGCCGAAGGGCCGCCTTCATCATCCTCGTCCTTGGGCACGAACACCATGCCGGTCTTGGCGTTGTAATCCATCAGACCGGCATAGCGGCCCCAGGCGATCATGGTCTCGAAGGTCTTTTCCGGATTGTCGTAGGGCAGGGCGCTGCCGATGTCCTTCAACACGCGCTCGGCTTCGATTTCCTCGGCCTCGCCCAGCACCGCCAGGATGATGTGGAAGATGCGCAGCTTGTAGACCTGTTCGGCGAAGATGGCGCGCTGCCCCAGCCGGTCGGCCGCCACGAAGCGGCGCCCGAGGTCAGTGAGGAAGACTTCCTGCTTGGGGGTATCGACCAGTTCCAGGATTTCGGCGGCCTTGACGGTGGCGATGGTCTCGCCGAATTCCTTGCCGATCTCGTCGGAGATGTCGTAGATGTTGTTCAGCTCCGGCTCGTCGTGCAGCAGGCTCATCAGACCCAGGATCTGGCCCACCGGGATCAGCGGGATCGACTCCATGCGCTTGCGGCCACGCGAGATCGGCTCGCCCGGCATGTGCACTTCCGGCGGCAGGTCGGGCAGGGTCAGCGTGGTGATCGCTTCGTGGATGATGTTGACCAGGCGCTGGAATTCCGGGCTCTTGCTGTCGCGCGGGTAGGGCAGCGGGTTTTCCAGCACCAGGCCCAGGCGGCCCGGGCGCGGGAACACCACCACAATGCGGGTGGCCATCTCCACCGCTTCCTCGATGTTGTGGGTGACCATGAAGATCGAGGTCAGGCCGCTGTCCGGTGCGCGCCACAGGCTGATCAGTTCCTGCCGCAGGTTTTCCGCGGTCAGCACGTCCAGGGCGCTGAAAGCTTCATCTAGGCACAGCAGCTTGGGCTTGGACACCAGGGCGCGGGCGATGCCTACGCGCTGGCGCATGCCGCCGGAGAGTTCGCGCGGATAGGCGCTGTGGTAATTGCCCAGGCCGATCAGTTCGATGGCGCGGTCCACCGCCGCGTCACGCTCTTCGCGGGTCGGGTTGTGCGACATCAGGCCTACCGCCACGTTCTGTTCCACCGTCAGCCAGGGATAGAGCGCAAAGGTCTGGAACACCACCGAGGCATCGCGATTGACGCCATAGAGCTGCTTGCCGGCCGCCATGGTGTGACCCGAGCTGGGTTCCACCAGCCCGGTCAGACAGCGCAGGATGGTCGACTTGCCCGAGCCGGACTGGCCCAGCAGGGCCAGCAGTTCACCCTCGTGCACGGCCAGGTCGATGTTGTCCAGCACCTTCAGTTCATGGCCGCCGGCGGTGTTATAGGATTTGCTGACCGCGCACAGTTCGGCGACGGCGGGACGTTGTTGCGGAGAAGTCATGGTCATGGCTGGGCTCAGGATCAATCGAGGCGGAAACGGCGTTCGGCGAAGGCATACAGGCGACGCCAGACAAACTTGTTCATCAGTACCACGAACATCGACATCACACCGATGCTGGCGATGATGAGCGGCGTATCACCGGACTTGGTGACCGCCGAGATATAGGCGCCCAGGCCGTCGGCCTTGAGCGAGACATCGCCCCAGCTGGCCAGTTCGGCCACGATGGAGGCGTTCCAGGCGCCCCCGGCGGCGGTGCAGGCCCCGGTCACCCAGAACGGGAAGATGGCGGGCAGGATCAGGGTCTTCCACAGGTTCCAGCGCGACAGGCCGTACATGCGGGCGGCCTCCTTCAGGTCGTTGGGGATGGCCATGGCGCCGGCGATGACGTTGAAGAGGATGTACCACTGCGTGCCCATGGCGATCAGGAGGATGCTGCCCCAGTTCATGCTGACGTTGCCTGCCACGAACCAGCCCACTACCAGCGGGAAGGTCATGTTGACCGGGAAGGAGGCACCGATCTGTGCCAGCGGCTGGGCGAAGCGGGCGATGTGCGGCTTGGAGCCGATCCAGACCCCCACCGGGGTCCAGATCAGGGTGGCGATCACGGTCATGGCCAGCACCCGCAGCATGGTCAGGAAACCCAGCCACACGATATGCCCGAACAGGCTCCAGCTCATCGCCCCGTGCAGGGCGTCGATGGCGGCCACCAGCCCGCGCAGGGCCTCGAAGATCAGCAGCGCGCAGATCAGGCCGCTCAGGATGCGATGGGTCCAGCGCCGGCGCGCGATGCGGGCCGGGGTGGGAACACCGGGTGACGCCAGCCGATGGCGCGCCAGCCAGTCGGCCAGCGGCTGCCACAGCTTTTCGTCGAGCCAGGTAAAGACATAGGAGCCGCGCAGCAGGTCGAAGACCCAGGACGTCGGTGCCGATCCCGATTCGGTCAGTTCGATCTTGAACTTGTCGGCCCAGGCCAGCAGCGGCCGCCATACCAGCTGGTCGCTGATGAGGATCAACGCCAGCATGGCGATCACCGCCCATAGCGCCGCCGTGTGGTCGCCCTGGTCGATGGCCTGCGCCATGTAGGAGCCCAGGCCGGGCAGCTTCAGGTCCTTGTTCATGACGCTGATGGCCTCGCTCTGCGCCACGAAGAACCAGCCGCCGCCGAAGGACATCATCGAGTTCCAGATCAGGCTGTGGGCCGAGGCCGGCAACTCCACGGTGCGAAAGCGCTGCCAGGCGGTGAGGCGGTAGGTGGTGGCGGCTTCCTGCATGTCGGTCGGGATGGTGACCATGGAATGGTAGAAGCCGAAGGCCATGTTCCATACCTGGCCGGTGAAGATGGCGAAGATGGCAGCGCACTCCACCCCCATCAGGCTGCCCGGGAACAGCGCCATGAAGCCGGCCACCGTGGCCGAGAGGAAGCCCAGCACCGGCACCGACTGCAGGATGTCCAGCGCCGGCAGGATCAACGCCCGCGCCCGGCGGCTCTTGGCGGCCAGGTAGCCGGTGCCGATGGCGAAGAACAGGGAAAAGGCGAAGGCGATCCACATGCGCAACAGGGTGCGGCCGGCGTAATAGGGGATCATGGCCGGCGAGCTGTCGACTTCCAGCTGGTCGGACGGGTCGAAATGCACCAGCATCCCCTTGCCGAAGTGCAAGGCGCTCCACAACAGCCCGAACAGCACCGCCAGCACCAGCGCATCGATCCAGCCGAAGCCAGGCTTGACTTCTTCATAGGCCGTCAGTTGCGGCGAGGTGGTCTTCATTTTCATGGCGATGAGGTGCAATAGCGCTGCAAGGAGTGGTCGGGTTCGCGGATGCCGGTCGTGCGCGATCAGATTCGATCAAACGCCCCCAGGACGGGCGGCGCCACTTTAGCAAAGGAGTCTGACAGTTTCTTGACCAGCTTGCCTGCGATTGTGCAAATGCTCACATCCACAAACGACAACCGGCGCCGGAGATCAGCCCCGGCGCCGGTTCCTGCCACATCTTCCGATGATTGCCGTCAGGCGATATCGGCCTGCACCTCAAGCAGGCTCTGCGGCTGCCGGCTTTCTCGGAATCAGGCTCCACATCGTCAATCCGCTGAGCAGCAGCAAGCCCGCCAGGATATAGAGGGCGATATCCATGTTGCCGGTCCGGGTCTTGACCAGGCCGATCAGCCAGGGGCTGACGATGCCACTGGTGATGCCCACGCTGGAGATGAAGGCAATGCCCGGGGCGATGGCTTGCGCCGGCAACAGGCCCGGGGGTAGCGACCAGAAGATCGGCAGGGCCGCGAAGATCAGGACCGCCGCCAGCGACAGCAGCGCCAGCGAGACCGCCAGGCTGGACGGATGCAGTGTCAGCGCCACCAGTGCCAGCGCGCCGCCGGTGGTGCAGATCAGGAAGTGGCCGTGCCGCTCGTTGCTCCGGTCCGAGTGGCGCGCGATCAACAGCAGGCCGACCGCGCCGATGGCATTGGGGATCACGCTGTAGAGCGAGACCTGCACCACGTCCTTGATGCCGAAGTCGCGGATCATCAGCGGCATCCAGAAGTTCAGCGTCAGCGAGCCGCAGGTCAGGGCGAAGTAGATGAAGGCGAACAGGTAGGTCGGCGGGTGCGCCAGCGCCTGCCGCAATGCCAGCAGCGAATGGGCGCTGACGTGCTGGCTGCGATGCACTTCCTGGCTGTGCCGGGCCAGCAGGAAGCGGCGTTCTTCCACACTGAGCCAGGCCGCCTGCGCCGGGCCGTCGGCCAGCCAGAAGATGGCCAGCAGTCCCAGCACCACCGCCGGTGCCCCCTCGATGGCAAACATCCACTGCCAGCCATACAGGCCCATGACGCCGGCCATGTCGCGCATGATCCAGCCCGAGACCAGCCCGCCCAGTACCCCGGCCACCGCCACTCCGGCAAAGAAGATCGCCATCACCGCCGCGCGTCGTTGCGCCGGGAACCAGTAGCTCAGGTACAGCACGATGCCCGGGAAGAAGCCGGCCTCGAACACGCCCAGCAGGAAGCGCAGCGCATAGAAGTGGCTGGCATCGGTGACCGCCATCATGCCCACCGAGGCCAGTCCCCACAGGATCATGATGCGGCTGAAGGTACGCCGTGCGCCGAAGCGCGCCAGCGCCATGTTGCTGGGGACTTCGCACAGCACATAGCCGACGTAGAACACGGCCGCGCCCAGGCCATACATGGCGTCGCTGAAGCCCAGGTCCTGCTTCATCTGCAATTGCGCGAAGCCGATGTTGATGCGGTCCAGGAAGGAAACGACATAGCAGATGAACAGGAAGGGAATGATGCGTAGCCAGACCTTGCGGTAGACGGCGTCTTCGGTGCTGCCGCCGAGGTCGTCAGCGGGCTGGGCGGCCAGCGTGCCGGCGCCCTGGGATGGGTGGATCATGGTTGTCTCCGTTGTCAGGCGCCTGTGCCGGCGCTCTTGGGGATGTGGAAGGGGTGAGTGCTCAGGCTGCCGCGACGGTGGCCGGGGTCACGCTGGCGCGGGCGCGCTGCATGGCTTCCAGCAGGACGTCGTGGCCGCCGATGTGATTGCACAACAGCAGGATCAGGCGGGCATTGACGGCCTGGCTGGTGTCGTCATCCAGGTCACGGTGCATGGCGATCAGGGCTTCATAGAAATCGTCCGGTCGCGCCAGGTTGGGCGAGGTATTCAGGATCATGGTGTTTTCCTTGGTCGATGTAGGCTCGGGGTTGGGATCAAAGGTCTCGGGGGGGATCGGGGGTTGTGGACTCTCAGGCGGCATCCTTGACGGCGATGGCATCGCCGCTGCCGGCATGGCCGGTCGCCCGCCACAGGGCCTGCAGGATGGCGAGCACATCGATGTCACGCCAGCGCGCGCAGACATGCTGGTCGGGGCGGATCAGGTAGCAGCCGGGCGCACTGGCATGCGCGGGCATGTCGTAGCGCCGGGCGGCCAGACCTTCGATGTCGTGGACCTGGGTGGCCACCGCGCCCATGCTGTCGAGGGCCTGGCAATCCGACGGCGTGGCCGGTGTTGCGCTGATGAACAACAAGCGCAGCGGCAGTCGGGCCTGCGTCATGCCGGCCAGTTCCTGCAACTGTGAAGGCGCCAGGTTGGCAGCAGGGGCGAAGATCATCAACACGAAGCTGTCACCTAGATGCCGCAACAGCCAGTCGCGGCCGTCGTTGCTGTCGGTACCACTGGTTCCATTGGTTCCATTGGTGCCACCCAGCGGCGCATCACAGCAGGCTGCCCCGGGCTGCATGCCGGCGCTGAAGGATGCGTGGTCACCGGTGTTGAGCGGCGAGGCGTGCAGCGTGGCCGGCAGCGACAGCCGGCCGCTGTTGACCAGCCTGCGCGCAAAGTCGTGCTCGCGCGCCAGGTCCAGCACGGCGTCTCGGAAGCGCCGGCTCACACTGCTCTTGGGCGTGATGAAATCGGTGGAGCGGGTGGAATTGAGCAGGTTTTCATCGGCCGCGAATTCACGTTCGTCGGCATAGCTGTCCAGCAGGCTTTCCGGCGCCTGGCCCTGCAGCACGCAGGCCAGCTTCCAGGCCAGGTTCTCGGCATCCTGGATGCCGCTGTTGGCACCACGCGCGCCGAAGGGCGAGACGCAATGCGCGGCGTCGCCCAAGAACATCACGCGGCCATGGCGAAAGCGCGCCATGCGCACGCAGGCAAAGGTGTAGACGCTCACCCATTCCAGCGAGAACTGTACCTCCGGCCCCAGCAGGGCACGCACCCGGGGGATCACCTTTTCCGGTGTCTTCTCCAGCACCGGGTCGGCATCCCAACCGAGCTGGAAGTCGATTCGCCAGACCTCATCCGGCTGGCGGTGCAGCAATACCGACTGGTTGGGATGGAAGGGCGGGTCGAACCAAAACCAGCGTTCGGCCGGGAAGGGCGCGTCCATCCGGACGTCGGCGATCAGGAAGCGGTCGCGGAAGGTATGGCCCACGCTATCCAGGCCCATCATCCTGCGCAATGGGCTGCGTGCGCCATCGGCGGCCACCACGTAGCGCGCCTTGAGGCGGTAGCTGCCCTCGGGGCTGTCCACGGTCAGCGTTTCGTGGTCGGCATGGTGTTCGATGGCGCTGACCTTGCTGCTCCAGCGGATGTCGATGTCGGGCAGGGTTTGCGCCTGTTCCAGCAGATAGCCCTCGACGTAATACTGCTGCAGGTTGATGAAGGCCGGGCGGGCGTGGCCGCGTTCGGGCAGCAGGTCGAACTCATAGACCGGCTGGTCGCGCAGGAAGACCTTGCCGCGATTCCAGCCTACGCCCTTGTCCACCATGCGCTGGCCGCAGCCGAGGCGGTCGAAGATATCCAGCGTACGCTGGGCGAAGCAGATCGCCCGCGAGCCGGTGGACAGGGTATTGTCGTCGTCCACCAGCACCACCTTGATGCCCTGGCGGGCCAGATCGATTGCGGTGACCAGGCCGACCGGGCCGGCTCCCACGACCACCACCGGATGGATAGGAGCATGGCCGGGCCGGGTCTGTTCGGCGCAGGGTTGATAGGGGAAGCGTTGTTGCTGGTAGTCGATGGCCGCAGTGTCGAGGCTAGGGATATTGTTCATGTCGGTCTCCTCTCTCCCTTTGCTCAGGCCTGCAGCGCCGTCCACATCTCCTTGTCGCGCGCGGCGGTCCAGATGCGCGGGTGATGGATGCCGGAGGCTTCGTCATAGGCCCGCGTGACATCGAAGGGCAGGCAGTGCTCGTAGATGAAGACCTGGGCGAACTTGGGGTCCATCAGCGTGCGGGCATGGGCCATGGCTTCCTTCAGGCCCATCTTCGCGGCCACTGCTTCGCGCCCGGCGCGTAGCAGGGTGGAGACGAAGTCGCGGGTATAGGCGATGCCCTGCTCGACCTGTTCACGCCCGCGCAGTGCGGGTCCGCGTCCCGGCACCAGTGCCTCGGCCTGTAGCGCCGAGAGAGCATCGAGGGTGGCCGGCCATTGTTCCAGCTGGGCGTCGCCGCAATAGCAGGCGGCGTCGTACTCCACCAGGTCGCCCGAGAACAACACCTTCTGCCCGGGAATCCAGACCACCGTATCGCCCTTGGTATGGCCCGCGCCCAGGTGGGCGATCTTCACTTCCAGCTTGCCCATGAAGAGGGTCATCTCGCGTTCGAACACCATGGTCGGCCAGGTCAGGCCGGGTACCGTCTCCACCCCGGCGAACAGGCGCGGGAAGCGTTCGATCTCGGACTTCATGTCGGCCTCGCCGCGTTCGGAGATCATTTCGAAGGTGCCGCGGCTGGCGATGACCTGCTCGCAACCTTCCTTCAGATAGGCCGACGCGCCCAGCACCCGCACCGCGTGGTAGTGCGACAGCACCACGTACTTGATGGGCAGGTCGGTGATGCTGCGGATGCGCGCGATCAGGTCCTGCGCCATGGCCGGCGTGGCGGTGGTGTCGATGACCATGACGCTGTCGTCGCCAATGATGACGCCGGAGTTGGGATCGCCCTCGGCGGTGTACGCGTAGGCGTTTTCCGAGATGCGTTCAAAGGTGATTTTCTTGGCGTCAAGATCCGCCTGGGATGCAAATGCCTTGGCCATGTCTGCCTCGTTCAAATAGGTGGGACGTACATGGACATGGCTTGCGCCATCAGGGGATGTCTCCGTCCACGCCGTCATGGGTCAATGGGGGTCAAACGTTCTTGTTGTTGCCTGGAGTGAGCAGGGTGATGGCATCTTAGTCAGCAGAATATGATTAGTCAATGTCAAATCTGCTTGTTATGTACTAATGCCAGTTTTGTTTGCTCGCCGACATCCCGCGTTCTTGCCATGGCGACATGGATTAGAATCCCGACCTGGCGCAGTGTGGCGTGGGCGCTGATGTCCGGTCCGAACTGGGCTTGCCTGCCGCTGTGCCCTTGTGCATTTTCAGTGTTCGATTTTCTCCATGACCCAACGGAATCCCCGATGAGTGCAAGCCCCGTCAAGCCCCAGCGCGGCATCCAGAGCGTGGAAGTGGCCGGTCGGCTGTTGCAGGCCCTGGCCCAGACCCGCCAGCCCATGCCGCTGGTCGAACTGGCGAGCGCGGCTGCGCTGTCGTCGGCACAAGCCCACACCTATCTGGTCAGCCTGTTGCGGCTCGGCTTGATCAAGCGCACCCCGGCAGATGGTCGTTACGAGGCCGGCCCGCTGGCGCTGCGTCTGGGCATGGCGCGCCTGGCGCAGGAGCCGGCCTACCAGCTGGCCTTGCCGCAGGTGCAGCAACTGAGCGAAGACACCGGCCTGAGCGTGGCGCTCACCCTGCCTACGCCGGAAGGCCCGACCATCGTCCACTACGCCCACGCCGGCAAGCCGCTGCATGTGAACCTGCATGTGGGGACCGTGATGGCGCTGGCCGATACCGCCACCGGCCGCACCTGCTGCGCCTTCCAGCCGGTGACCGCATGGCAGGCGCAATGGGAGGCCCAGCATCCCGGCGCGCCCAGGTCGCAATTGAAGCAATTCCTTGAAACGCTGGATGCCATCCGCAAGCGCGGCATGGAACGTGCCGTCGATGTCCCCAGTCCGGGCGTGACCAGCCTGTGCATGCCCTTGCTGGATGCGGCCGGCCAATTGCAGCTGCTGGTGACCGTGATCGGCACAAGCGGCGTCATCGATGCCGGCTGGCGCGGTGCCGTGGCGCGTCAGTTGCGCATCTGCATCGAGGCCATCGGTCACACGCTGGCCGGTGCCGGCGGGGAGTGCACCGCATGACGCGCCTGCACGACATGCCCCACGAAGCCGATGAAGCCGATGACGGCGCCAAAGCGCAGGCGCAGCGCGGCATCCAGTCGCTGGACAGCACCGGCGCCCTGCTGGAAGCCCTGCTGGAAGCGGCCCATCCGCTGCCACTGGGCGACCTGGCGCGACTGGCCGGCATGCCCGCGGCCAAGGCCTTCCCGCATCTGGTGAGCCTGCAGAAGATCGGCCTGCTGGCGCGTGATGCCCAGGGCAATTTCTTCCCCGGGCCATTGAGTCTGGAACTGGGACTGGCGGCCCTGCAGCGCCTCTCACCGTTGCGCGAGGCCGAGGCCGAAGTGGCGCCGCTGGTCGAGGCGACCGGCCTGTCGGTGGCGCTGGCGGTATTCGGCCCGCTGGGGCCGACCGTGGTGCGGCTGGAAGAATCCTCGCGCCCGCAGCACGTCAGCCTGCGTATCGGTACCGTGCTATCGATGGTGCATACCGCCATCGGTCGCGTCTGCGCAGCCCATCAGCCAGCCGACACGCTGGCCGGCGCGCTGGCGATGGATGCGATCCGCATGGAAGGCGTGCAGGCCGACACCGTCCTCCATGGCGACGGCGCACTGCGTCATGACTACGCAGCGCGCCTGCGCCAGATCCGGGCGGACGGCATGGACCAGGCACTGGGGCGCCCGGTGCCGGGCATCAATACACTGGCCGCACCGGTCTTCAACCATGCCGGCCAACTGGCGCTGGTGATGGCGGTGATGGGCAGCAGCGGCAGCTACGATACGGACTTTGCAGGCGAAGTGGGGCAACTGCTGGCGGCCTCGGCGCGCCGGGTGTCGTGGCGCCTGGGTGCGATCGACACCGGAGCAGGGGCGGTGCCCGGCCGTTGAAGCCGGCAGCTTTCAGGAGCTGGTGCTGCGGTTTTCCAGGATGGCCTCGACCCGTCGTGCCAGCGTTTCCAGCTTGAACGGCTTGGTCAGCAACTGCATGCCCGGCTGCAGATGGCCGTTGCCGAAGGCTGCATTTTCCGCATAACCGGTGATGAACAGCACCTGCAGGCCAGGGCGTGCCGCCCGCGCCGCATCAGCCACCTGGCGACCGTTGAGACCGCCCGGCAAGCCGACGTCGGTGATCAGCAGGTCAATGCGGGCCGATGACTGCAGGATACGCAGTGCCGCTGGACCATCCTCGGCCTGCAGCGTGGCATAGCCGGCGTCATTGAGGACTTCGGCCGTGAGCATGCGGATCGAGGCCTCGTCATCCACCACCAGCACCACCTCGCCACTGCCTGCGGCCTGGTGCGCCTCGCTGGTCTCAGGCTCTTCGCCCTCGGCTTCCAGATCATGGCGCGGCAGGTAGAGCGAGACCGTGCTGCCCTGGCCCACTTCCGAGTACAGACGCACCTGCCCGCCCGACTGGCGCGCAAAGCCATACACCATCGACAGCCCCAGGCCGGTACCCTCGCCGATGGGTTTGGTGGTGAAGAAGGGATCGAAAGCCCGCGCCAGCACATCCGGCGGCATGCCGGTTCCGGTGTCGGTCACCGAGATGCAGACATACTGGCCCGGCGGCAGGTCACGTTCCTGCGCCCATTTGTCCTCCAGCCACTTGTTGGCAGTCTCGATGGTCAAGCGTCCACCGCCGGGCATGGCGTCGCGTGCATTGATGCACAGGTTCAGTAGCGCGCTTTCCAGTTGCGGGCCATCGACGAAGGTCGGCCACAGGCCGACTGCGCCGACCACTTCCAGCGTGATGGCCGGGCCGATGGTGCGGCGGATCAGGTCTTCCATCCCCGCCACCAGGGTATTGACGTTGGTGGGCCGTGGCGCCAGCGTCTGCCGACGCGCGAACGCCAGCAAGCGTTGCGTCAGCGAAGCGGCGCGTTGTGCGCTGCGCGCCGCCAGGTCGATGTAGCGGAACAATTCATCACCGCGCCCCTGCACCAGGCGCACGCGCATCAGATCCAGGCTGCCGGTGATGCCACCCAGCAGGTTGTTGAAATCGTGGGCCAGGCCGCCAGTAAGCTGCCCGATGGCCTCGATCTTCTGCGAGTGGCGCAGCGCCTCCTCGGTCGCCATCAGTTCCTGGGTGCGGGCGCTGACCTGGGCTTCCAGCGATTCATTGATCTCGCGCAGGCGTGCCTCGCTGGCCGCCAGGGCCTGCTGGTTGTGGATGCGTTCGAAGGCGGCGCGGGTCTGCTGGCTGACTTCCCGCACGATGGCCAGTTCGTTGTCGGTCCAGGTGCGCGGCGCATGACTGCTGACGTAGACGATGCCCACCAGCTCGCCCTGTTCGATGATGGGAACATCCATGAAGGCCGCCACCCCCAGCGCCAGGTGCTGCTGCGCGATGGCGGCGGTGCGCGCGTCGCGGGCGACGTCGCCCACCAGCACCACGCTGCCGCTACGCAGGGCGCGACTGATGCGCTGCTGGTCATGCAGGGCCAGTGCCTCGCAATTGTCGGCACTTCCCTGGAAGCACCAGTCGCCTTCGACCTGGGCTTGCTGTTGCGGCCCCAACGAACGGTAGCTGACCCAGCGGGCGCTGAGCGTCTCTCCGATGATGTGGGCGGCAGCCGTAGCGATGGCCGACGGTGATTCGGCAGCGCGGATCGCTTCGGCCAGGCGGAACAGCGCATGCTGGCGGGCTTCGCTGTTCTTGCGGTCGGTGACGTCGCGGGTGGTGCCGGCCACGGCCTCGACTTCGCCATCCGGACCCAGCACGGGGAAGATGATGTAGTCGTAGATGCGGCGTCCGAAGGTGCCGTTGAAGGGCACATCGCCGCGCACCGGGCGCTTGGTGGCGCGCACCTGCTCGATCTCGCGGCTGTGCATCTCGGCATGCCAGGGCTCGTAGCCCAGCTCCAGGCAGGTCTTGCCGATGGCCTCGTCCCAGCTCTTGCCCCACATCTGCAACAGCACCCGGTTGGCGTAGGTGAAGCGGTGATTCAGGTCCCAGGCATAGGCCAGGTCGGGCGTGGTGGACAGGAAGCTTTCGTAGAAGCGCCGACGTCGTTCGGAATCATCGGTCAGGCGCGCCAGTTCGGCCACCGCTTCCTTCTGCGCGTGGATATCGGTGGAGGTGCCATACCAGTGCAGGATGGTCGTGCCATCAGCGGCCAGCTGCGGCTTGCCGCGTGTGAGGAACCAGCGATACTGGCCCTGCGCATTGCCGATGCGGTGTTCCACCGACAGTTCGCAGCAGGTATGACGGGCGTGCTGCCAGGCCTGCGCGGTCAGTACGCGATCATCGGGATGGACGTGGCGTGCCACCAGCGCATCGAAGCTGCCCAGGCTGTCCTCGGCCGCCGTGTTGCCGACATGGGCGTGCCACTGGTCATTGACGAATTCCAGATCGCCCAGGGCATTGGTGATCCACACGATCTGCGGGATGGCGCTGGTCATCAGCTGGAAGCGGGTCTCGCTCTCATGCAGGCGGCGCTCGGATTGTTGCTGCTGTTGCTGCTGTTGCTGGCGGGCACCGGCGCGCAGGCTCACCGACAGGCCCTGCGTGCCGGCACTGCAGATCACTTCGTAGGATTGCGCCTGGCCCGGTGGGGTGAACAGGAATTGCCGGCTCTGGCCATCGGCCAGGCTGGCGCGCAATGGCGCTTCCAGTGCGCTGCCCACCAGCGCCGGGCAGACCTGCCAGATCAACTCCCCCGTCACCGTCCCCGCCGGCGCCGCCAGCAATGTCATGGCGGCTTCGTCGATGAAAACCACCCGCCATTGCGCGTCGACCGCCAGAAACGCCGCCGGCACGGCGACCGACGGTACCGGCGATCGGGCGATGGGAGGCTGTGGAGCGGCATGGGAGGGGAGCATGGACATGGCACACCTTGATTTCTGGTTACGCCAGATTGTAGATGAGCCTTTGGCCGAACGATGTAGGACAACCCCGCAACTTGCAGCTCGACGCTGGTGCCGGGATAACTTGCGCTGCTGCATGGATGACGGCACCAGGACGCGGCAACAGGCTTTCCTGCGGGTATTGTTGTAAGCCGGAAAGCCGCACGGTATCAGGCATTTCCTGATCTTGGCGGTGACCGGTCGCGGCTATAATAGCTGACCGAATGACAACATAACGATGGCCGCCATCTCGCTACCCATCCCGCCCGCTGTGCGGGCTGATGCGCACGATGACACGGCACGGGGTACAGGATGGCTCCCTCCGCATTGATGAGCATGGTGCGCCGCTATTGGCGCGTGAACTACGATCAGCCGGAACTGCTGATCGCGCAGTACCGGGCCTTCTCCGGGAAGATGCCCATGATGTACCTGATCCTGCTGATCAACAGCTGGGCGCTGGCCTATACCTATCTGGATCTGGCACCGCACTGGCTGGGGCTTTATTTCCCGGCCCTGCTGACGGTGCTGTGCGCCACCCGGCTGAGCTTCTGGTGGCGTGGCCGCCACGTCGACCCGACACCGGGCATGGCCGCCCGGGCGCTCAAACGTACCAATTTCCTGGCGGCCCCCATCGCCCTGGGCTTTTCCTTGTGGTCGGTGATGCTGTTCCCCTACGGCGACAGCTATGCCCAGGCGCATGTGGCGTTCTACATGGGCATCACTGTCATCTGCTGCATCTTCTGCCTGATGTATCTGCGTTCGGCGGCGCTGTCGGTGGCCCTGATCGTCAACGGCATCTTCACCGTCTTTTTCATCTCCACCCATGTGCCCGTGTTCGTGGCGGCGGCCCTCAACGTGGTGCTGGTGACCATAGGCATGCTGGCCATCGTCAACAGCCACTACAGCGACTTCACCCGCCTCATCGATGCCCAGGTCAAGACCGCATTGCTGAGCGACGAAAACCTGCGCCTGGCCAATCTGGATTCACTCACCGACATCCCCAACCGCCGCAAGTTCTTCTCCCAGCTGGACCACATCTGTAGCCGCGCCACCGCCTCCGGCCAGCGTTTCGCGGTGGTCATCCTGGACCTCGACGGCTTCAAGGCGGTCAACGATCTGTACGGCCATACCCATGGTGACCAGTTGTTGAGGGAGGTGGGGCAACGCCTCTGGGCGCTGTGCCAGGACGAGCGTTTCCACCTGGCGCGCCTGGGCGGCGACGAATTCGCCGTCATCATCGATGACGACCTCGGCGACGCCGCCCTGCAGGCCTTCGGCACGCGCATCTGCGCCGCCTTGCGCCGGCCTTTCATGCTCTACAAGGCCACCGTGCAGATTGCAGCCTCGGTAGGCGTGGCCACCTTTCCGGACATGGCGGTCGATGCCACCTCCCTCTACGAGCATGCGGACTATGCGCTCTACCAGGGCAAGCGCGAGCGACGCGGCACCATCACGCTGTTCTCCGAGCGCGACAAGGCACAGATCCAGCGCAACGCCAATATCGAACAGGCCTTGCGGCTGGCTGATTTCGAGCGCGAGCTGTCGGTGTTCTTCCAACCCATCGTACGCCTGGATGATTGCCAGCCCATCGGCTTCGAAGCCCTTGCACGCTGGCACAGCGCCACCAAGGGCGCCGTTGCGCCGATCGAATTCATTCCCGCTGCCGAGCGCATGGGCATCATCAACCAGCTGAGCGTGATTCTGCTGAAGAAGGCATTGCAGGCGGCTGCATCGTGGCCGCCGTCGCTGCGCCTGTCGTTCAACCTCTCGGCCAACGACATCAACACCAGCGAGGGGATGGCCGAGGTCGTCAAGGTCATCACCAGTTCAGGCTTCAGCCCCTCGCGCCTGGACCTGGAAATCACCGAGACCGCCGTGCTGCAGGACCTGGAGAAATCGCGCCAGCTGGTCTCAGCCCTGCGCGAGCTCGGCTGTGGCATCACCCTGGATGATTTCGGTACCGGCTATGCCAGCCTCAGTCACCTGCATGCCCTGCCGCTGACCCGCATCAAGATCGACAAGAGCTTCGTGGCCGATATCGAACACAACGAAGTCAGCTACAAGATCGTCAAGTCCTTGCTGGCGCTGACCCACGACATGGAGCTGGCCTGCGTGGTGGAGGGGGTGGAAACCCCGCAGCATCTGCAACGCCTGCGCGAACTGGGTGCCACGCACGGCCAGGGCTACCTGTTCGCCATGCCGCTGGCCAGCGATCAGGTCCAGGCCTGGCTGCAGTCGCAGGCGACCTAGCCGCCTGCCTGGGCAAGCTCACTGCAATCAGTGCAGGGCATCGAAGTCCATGCCGCTGGCGCGATAGACTTCACGCAAGGCATTGAGCAGATGCGGGTCCTCGGTGGTTACCAGCAGCAGCGCTTCGCAGGACCAGAACACTTCCTGCCGGCCGGCACCCACATTGGGATCATCCCGGTTGCTGAGCATGTCCATCCAGCTGCTATCGAAGTGGACATCAGTCTCCTTGTACTCAAGGATGAAGTTGCCGCTGGAGGGCCCCGCCTCATCATCCATCACCCGTAGCTCCATCTGTTGCGGCGTCACGCCCCGATCGCGCAGGGCATCATAGGCGCGCTGCGCCATCGTCAGGCTGGGGAAGGGAAAGACTGCCACGGTCGGCTGTACGCTAGTCATGGAATATCCTCTTTGCAGACGAAACTGCCTCGCAGCCGGCAGCCGGCCGGTGCGAGGCAGATCATCTTGAAGTAGAAAGTCAGTCCTCAGGGACGCTTGGCCTTCAGGTCAGCATCGGCAGAACCGATTTCAGCCCCGGTCAGCGGCTCGCCATCCTGCGCGGATGCGGTACGCGCCGCCAGTTGATCCAGCACGGCCTGGTCGTCGTCGCTCAGTTCCACGCTCGCCTGTCCGTCGCCACCGTCGACCGGGGTGAGGGCGTCGGCGCCATCGAGTCGCTCCCACTGCTCGCCATCGTTCCACGGTCCGGTCTGCTCACCCAAGCCCTGCGAAAGATTGACGTAGACCTTGGAGAAGCGCGGATCGCCAGGCAGCTTTCCGGGCGGGAAGTTTGGGCGAATGGAATAGAGCGCCTTTTCAAAGGATTTCTGGTGCGCGATTTCACGCGTCATCAGGAAGCCCAGCGCTTCCTTCACGCCCGGATCGTCGGTCAGATTGATGAGCCGTTCATACACGATCTTGGCCCGTGCTTCGGCCGCGATGTTGGAGCGCAGATCGGCAGTGGGTTCGCCGATGGTATCCACATACGCGGACGTCCACGGTACCCCGGCCGAATTGACCAGTGGCGCGCCGGCGCCATACAACACCTGGGTGATGTGGCTGTCGTTACCGGCGCCGGTGATCTCCTTGTAGAGCGTCCCTTCTTCTTCCACGCCTTCGGCCAGCTTGCCCTTGGCGCCCTTGTTGAGCATCACCACGATATTGCCGATCACTTCGAGGTGGCTCAGTTCTTCGGTGGCGATGTCGAAGAGCATGTCCTTGCGGCCGGGATCATCCTCGGCGATGGCCTGGGTGAAGTAACGGCAGGCAGCGGCGAGTTCGCCTTGCGGGCCGCCGAACTGTTCCAGCATCAGGTTGGCCAGCCCGGGATTGGGGCCGGCAACGCGTACGGTGTATTGCAGTCGCTTGTTGTGGGCAAACATGGTGATGGTCTCCTTGGCGGTTTCAGGGTCGAAGCGAGGGTTGAAAACAAAGCACATGGACTTGATCGGTCAATCGCATTTAGCGATAGACAGAGCCTTGATCCTAAGTTGCGGGTGCTCAGCCATACCATCGGCGATAGCGGAAAACATGCGGTGATCGGTCACGCCGACCGGTGTCGGACATCCTTAGCGCAACAGCAGCCCCCAGGCTGATCAGCCGGAATTTTCAGGCGGGCGTCGGACGAGCACAGCGCCCCGATTCAGTGTTCGTCCGATGGGGAGGATCGTGCGCACCCGATAGACTTCCCTGATCGTGACGCACTGCCGATGTCGCGTCACCTCCTGATCACCGTGATCACGCTGATCACCATGACCTCAGGCAGTCAGCTCATCCCGCCGCAGGACCGGCATCCTCGCATTACGGAAACAGAAGGACATGCATGCTCAAGAAAGTGGAGTATTCCCTGACCCCCGCGCCTGATCGTCAGGCAGCGCTGCAGTCAGCGTCGCCTGCGTCATGCGAGCTGCCCGCGCAGCCACAACCCATGCGCCTGAGCTGGCCGCTGGTGATGGTGGGCGTCATCATGGTGGCCGTCGCCCTGGGCTGGTGGAGCGCACAGGATGAGCGCGTCTGGCGCGCCTATTGCGGTGGCATGGCCGCAGCTGCTGCCACCGCCGCCGGCACACTGCCGCTGTTTTTCTCGCGCCGCTTTTCTGCCCGTGTGGCGGACTGCTGCACGGGATTCGGTGCCGGTGTCATGCTGGCGGCGTCGGTGTTTTCCCTGATCCTGCCGGCCATGCAGGCGCTGGAGCAGGGCGGGGTGGGCAAGTCCACTGGCAGCCTGGTGATCGGTGCCAGCGTGCTGGCCGGTGCCGTGCTGGTGCTGGCACTGCAACGAGCCGGGCAGGGACATGACGAGTTGGCACGGCAGGCGGCGCTGCGCCGGGTGTGGCTGTTCGTGCTCACCGTCGGGCTGCACAACCTGCCGGAAGGCCTGGCGGTCGGCGTGGCTTACGGTGGTGTCGCGCCGGAGCAGGCGTCAGTGCTGACCTTCGGCATTGCACTACAGGATATTCCGGAGGGCATGATCGTTGCGACCGCCCTGCGCGGCATTGGTTATTCCCGCGCCGACGCTATCGGTTGCGGCATCCTCTCGGGGCTGGTGGAACCGCTCGCGGCGGTCGCCGGCGCGGCGGTGGTGGCCTGGTCTTCGGTAATGCTGCCCTGGGCGTTGGGCGGCGCGGCAGGGGCCATGCTGTTCGTACTGGCGCACGAGGTGATTCCCGATCCGCATCGACGTCATGACGCCTTGCCGGCGACCTGCTGCCTGCTCGTCGGTTTCGTGCTGATGATGGTGATGGACACCGCGCTTTCTTGAACAGGCCAGCCATGAACGCTTCCCGGGATCCTGCCGATGCCAGACTGCCCCCGCTGCCGCAGGATGCGCAGACCTTGACCTACGTCGAACTCTGGAACGGCGCCGACCTCCTGATCCGGAAAGCCGGTGAAGAGGTCGCCGGCTCGCGCTGGGTGTTTCTCTCGGCGCTGGTGATGTTGTCCTTCTGCCTGGAGGCCTATCTCGATTACGCCGGTTCGCTGCTCTTCGGGGCAGCCTGGCGCGAGGGGGACGCGCCGCATGCAGGGCAGGACGTCCAGCGCAGGCTGGCATTGGTCTGCGCGGCCTGTGGCGTTCAGCTAGAAGCCCGCCATACCTATCGCACGGTGGCGATGACCTTGCTGGAACTGCGCGCCAGCCTGACACAGGCCACCCAGATGCGCCTGCCGCAATCGCAGCCGGCCAGAAGGGAGGCGCCGCCCGACCCGGCATGGGCGCCGTATTGCCGTCGCAATGTGGTGCTCGACTATCGTGCGCAGCTGCGCATCCTGCTCGGCAAGCTGCACGCCGGTCTGCCGGCGGCCGAGCGCGGGCCGCTCTCGCTGTGAGCTGTGCAGTACGGCTATGGTGAGCAACGGCTCGTCCCGAACTCGACAATTTCAACTCATCAAGGAGCCCGCTATGTTCCCATCGTCACGCAAATCCCCGCACCACAATGGTCGGTTCTTCGCTGCACCCTGCCTGGCCCTTCTCCTGTTTTCGCTCGGGGGCCAGATGGCCCGCGCCGATGAACCTACCCTCAGCATTCTCGAACCCAAGAGCGGTCAGACGGTGACCAGTCCTTTCCGCGTCCGCCTGGCAGCCCACTCGATGACCACCCGTCCGGCCGGCAAGCTGGTCGAGGGTACCGGTCATCACCACATCCTGATCAACCATTCGCCCATCGGCAAGGGCGAGACCATCCCGCATGACGACACCCATCTGCATCTGGACCAGGGGCAGACCGAAACCATGCTCACCCTCCCGCCGGGCAAATACAAGCTCACCGCTCAGTTCGCCGATGGAGAAGACCATTCCTACGGTCACATGATGGCCCATGGAATCAACATCACCGTCAAGGCACCCTGATCCGGGCGCAACAAAACAGGTCGCTCCTTGTCGGAAGCGACCTGTTGAATCGGGTCAGAAGTGTGTCTGGGCCCCGGGCCAGATGAGGCGGCCCCGGAGGACGCCTTATGGGGTGATCATGCGGCCAGCTTCTCGTTGACCTGCTGCCGCGCGAGCTCGCTGAGTTTCTGGTCGGTGGCCTTTTCTTCCTGCAGGGTTTCGTCGAGCAGCCTGGCGGCCTCGTCCAGCCCGAGTTGCTTGGCCAGGGCGCACAAGGTCCCATAGGTGGCAATCTCGTAATGCTCCACTTTTTGCGCAGCGCCGATCAGAGCGGCGTCGAGCACTGCTCCTTTTTCGATTTCATCGATCTGCTCGCGACCTTCTTCCACCAGCCCTTCCATGGCCACGCACTTCACGCGCTTGAGCCGCAATTCGCTGTTTTCCACCAGCCTGTCGATACGTTCGATCTGTCCCTGAGTCTCTTCCAGATGTTGTTCGAAGGCCTGGCGCAGCGCGGGCGTAGTAGCTGCCCGGGCCAGCCGGGGGAGCGCGCGGGTCAGTTGCTTTTCCGCGCTATAGACGTCGGAGAGGCTGTGGATGAACAGGTCTTTCAAGGTCTTGACGGTCATACTGGTCTCCTGGTTGAAGGTAGGGTGAAAGCGAGCATTGTGTGACCCGGGCGGGAAGGCAAGGCAAGACAGCAAGGCAGCAAGGCAGGAGAGCGGGCCCGAGGAAGGCCCGCTGCCTATGCTGCTGGTACTGCCCTGGCGGTACTAGCGAGCACAGCCGCAGTCGTATGACTCCCGGGAGTCGCTACGACTAACGGTTGTTGCTCTGGTTACCGCCGCTGTGGCTGTTCTGACCACCCTTGCGGCCCGCTTCGCGTGCTTCATCGGAACTGAATTCGTGCGCGGTTCCCTTTTCATGGGCAGCCTTGCCGCCCTGGCTGGCGATCTCGCGCTGCTTGCTTTCATCCATCGAAGCGAAGCCACGGTTGCTGGTCGATCCTTGGTTCTGATTTGCCATGATGTATCTCCTTATGATGATGAGGGGGATGAATCGCAGGGCTTTGCTTCCCTACGAGTCCTCATCTTAGGTCGAGGGCTTTATCGGTGATATCGGCGTACCGGACGATGAGAGGTCGGTATGGACTGTCAGTAATGCCAGCGGAATTGAAGAAGAGCAGATGCCCGGCCGTAGCGCCAATGGGCCGTAGTAGCAGGCCGCCAAGGCGGCGCGATCCACTATGGATGGGCATTGGCTTGGACCTTCGTGGAACAAACTGACGGACGGCAAACTCCATTGCCTGTCCAGTCAGGGGAAACCTGCACGGACGACGAGCAAGCGCTAGCAAGTACAAGCAAGTAACGGGAACACGAAATGAAGAAAAGACAGGCACTGATCGAAAGCGTGAATCGGCTCAAGGCCTCGCACGAGCAGGCGGCGGGTATCCTCCAGGGCATCGTGCATGATGCGGTAAGGATGAGCAAAGGCGGGGATGAGCTCCCCGACCGGAAGGATTTTCGCCGTTACCGGCGGGCGATCAAGGATCTCAAGCTGCAGTGCCTGCAGGTGGAAATGGTGCTGGCGGAATTTGATCGGGACGACTGAGCACCGTCCCGTCCCGACCTGTCCGCGCTGTAATGCCTGTAATGCCTGTAATGTGGGCTCCGCCGCTCACAGCGCAACGCCACGGTGGCCTCGACTCATCGGCTGACTTGCCAGATTACAGTTGCGGGCTGTTTTCCCGCATGTCCTGGTCGGAATAATTGCCGCCCTCCGGTTTATTTTTGGAGCCGTATTTGTCGCTGTCCCCCGGCACGTGGCGCTCGCCACCGTCGAGCATGTCGCGCTCGTTGGTCCCGGTAGGGGGATTGCCTTTCTGCTCCAGATCCTTGGGGCCAGAGGTGTCGGCCGGATGGTGGTGCTTGTTCAGGGCGTCGGTCATGATGCGTCTCCTTTTCCTTTGCGGATGTCGGTGCAGGCGGGCTGCGCTGCCTGCTTTAGCTGCTTTGAGAAATATTGACCCTAGCCGAGCCACGCCGCGGCGTATGTCGGCGCACGCCGCGATTATGCGCACCCTCGCGCCGACAGGCGCGACAGAATCAGCGAGGGTGCGGCTCCCCCCCAAGCCGACTCATCAAGCCCGACCGACATGTCCGACAGCAGCCGCCCACAAGCCTTGGCGGGTCGCGCTGATGGCCCGGTTCGAGTGGCTTGGCCTAGTCTGGGTTTCAGTCCGGCAGACCATTCGTCGAGATATCAGGGACCATCCCCCCATCACTTTTGAGGAGAACGCCATGTCCATCGAATCGAAATTGCCCACCCGCGCCAACCCCAGCCCCGCCCAATCCAGTGACCAGGCTACTGCGCAGCCGGCGCGTGGCGATCACATCGAAAACCGCGAGACCAGCACCGACAGCGCCAACAAGGAAATCGCCAAGCCCGAGTTCGACATCGTGCAGGACGACGCCCGCGCACCGCGCTGAGCCCGTTCCAGACCAGCCCGCCAGAACAAGGAGATTCCATGCGCGCATTGCTATATCACGCGGCCCACGACGTACGAGTGGAGACGGTCGCCGACCCCATCATCCAGGAAGCTGATGACATCATCCTCAAGGTCACTGCCACCGCCATCTGCGGCTCCGACCTGCACCTCTATCGCGGCAAGATACCGGCCATGAAGTCCGGCGACATCCTCGGCCATGAATTCATGGGCGTGGTGGTGGAAGTGGGGCCGGCCGTGCAGCGACTCAAGAAGGGCGACCGCGTGGTGGTGCCCTTTGTGATCGCCTGCGGACAATGTTTTTTTTGCGACCAGCATCTCTACGCCGCCTGCGAGACCACCAACCCCGACCGTGGCGCCATCATGAATGCCAAGGGCATACGCCCGGGAGCCGCCCTGTTCGGCTACAGCCATCTGTATGGCGGCATGCCGGGCGGACAGGCGGAATACGTGCGGGTACCGAAGGCCGATGTCGGCCCGATCCGCATCGACTCCGCCCTGGCCGATGAACAGGTGCTCTTCCTGAGCGATATCCTGCCTACCGGTTATCAGGCGGTGAAGAATGCCGGCGTGCGCGAGGGCAGCAGCGTGGCCATCTACGGCGCCGGCCCGGTCGGCCAGATGGCCGCCGCGTGTGCGCGCATGCTGGGGGCGGAAAAGATTTTCATGGTGGACCATCATGACTATCGTCTGCGCTTCGCGGTGGAGCAGTACGACGTCATTCCGGTGAACTTCGATCATGTCGATCCTGGCGAATACATCATCGCCAATACCGCCGGGCGTGGGGTCGACGGGGTGATCGACGCGGTCGGTTTCGAGGCCAAGGGCAGTGTGCTGGAGACGGCGTTGACCACCCTTAAGCTGGAAGGTAGCAGCGGCCAGGCCCTGCGGCAGTGCATCGCTTCGGTACGACGGGGCGGGACGCTGAGCGTGCCTGGCGTCTACGCCGGGTTCATCCACGGCTTCCTGTTCGGCGACATCTTTGAGAAGGGTGTCACCGTCAAGACCGGCCAGACCCACGTACAACAGTACATGCCGGAATTGCTCAACAGCATCGAGGATGGCTGGCTGCGCCCGGAAGCGCTGATCACCCATCGTCTCCCGCTGGAACAGGCGGCCGAGGGCTACCGTATCTTCAATGAAAAGCGCGAGGAATGCCGCAAGGTGGTGCTGGTGGCCTGAACGCCGGGTGTGCGCGCCCGTGGGGCGCGCATTCTGCTTTGTTTTGTTATTCCGCCCGCGCCTTGCGGGCGGTTCGCTTGGGAGCGGCCGGAGTTTCCGGGGCCGCTGCCGGTGCCTCTGTCTCGCCCAGCAGCAGATTGGTCATGATGTCGGCGATGGCACTGACATCGCGCACGTCGCCGAGATGCTGGTTGATGGTGAAGCCATCGAATGCCATCCAGATGACATGGGCCAGCAGGTCGTTGCGCACCAGGTGTGCACGCTCCGGGGGGAGCGACTCGCTGATCAGTGCCGTCAGAAAGGTTTCCACATCCATCAGCAGCGTATTGGGCTTGGTCATGCCCTGGGGCGACACGGCCAGGGCTTCGATCAGCGCGTTGGCGAAGGAATGATCGCTGGCTGGTATGTCGCCCCAGATCCCCGTGAAGACCCGGCGCAGGCGTGAGCGCGGCGTGCGGAACTTGCGGACCGACTCGGCCAGTGCCTGCAGCTGCTGTTCCAGCCAGGGCTGGTAGATCTCATAGAGGATGGCCAGCTTGGAATCGAAGTACACATAGAGATTGGCCACGGTCATGTTCGACGCCCGTGCGATCTCGGCCATGGTGGTCGGCGTATAGCCCTTGCGGGAAAACAGATCGAAGGCCGACTCCAGGATGGCCTCGCGCATGCCGCTCTTCTTGATTTGCGCCACGATTCCTCTTGCGTGCTGGTAATGAATGGCGTGGATTCTAGCACGCAAGCCCTTTCCTGCTGACCCTGTCCCCGGATCTTCTCTCTTCCCCACAACGGTGAATCCTTTAAACAATATTCGCTTTTGAGCGCGATATTGGTGCGGTATTGGTGCGATGCCGGTGCGGCAAGAGGGCGAATCCGCTACCCCGGCGTGCGTCGCTGCAGCCCGCTGTCGTGTTGTGGTGCAGCATGCTGGAGACGTGTCGCCAGGCCTTTTTCACCTGTCCTTGAAATCGATCAAAAACGCTTGACATTCATTTTTGCGGAATACAGAATGACATTCGTTATTAGGACGCATCTGTTCTCAGGCCCCTCTCTGATCGGGCCTGCCATCCACGAGTGAGGGAGCTCATGAACAAGGTCATCAAGCTGCATCTGCACGATCGCTATCCGGAACTGGGCAAGGGGCCTGTTCCTGTCGAGCCGTACATCTCCACCGCCTACTACGACAAGGAGCAGGCCAAGATCTTCAAGAAGACCTGGCTGCACGTGGGGCGCGTGGAAGAGATTCCCGCCGCCGGCGACTACTTCGTCAAGGACCTGGAAGCCTGCGAAGCTTCCATCATCGTGGTACGCGACAAGCAGGGCGCAATCAATGCCATGCATAACGTCTGCTCGCACCGCATGAACCAGATCGTCTATGAGAAGCGTGGCCAGGCGCGCAAGTTCTTCTGCAAGTTCCACGGCTGGGCCTATGATCTGCAGGGCAACCTGACCGGCGTGCCGGAAGAGGGCTCCTTCTTCGATCTGGACAAGTGCGACCACGGTCTGTCGCGCGTGGCCTGCGAAGTCTGGCAAGGCTTCATCTTCATCAACCTCGATCCCACCCCGGAACTGTCGCTGGCGCAGTTCCTGCAACCCATGTTCGGTGATATCGAAGGCTATCCCTTCGACAAGATCACCACCGGCTTCCAGTGGACCACGGTGGTCAATTGCAACTGGAAGCTGGCGCTGGACGCATTCCAGGAGGCCTACCACGTGGCCTATGTGCACGGCCATTCGATCGCCGATGCCATCGACACCGCCGAAGACGGCGCCATGCCGCCCCTGGATGCACTGTGCGGACAATTTCATCGACGCCTGTCCATCGCCGGCAATCCCAAGTCGGTCTACGGCAATCCCAATGCGGTGACCGCAGGTGGCGCGGAGGCCAGCAAGGCCATCGCCGACTCGGCCGTGAAGAAGCCCATTGCTGCCGCTGCACTGCGCGCCGGCATGGGGGCGGCCAGCTACCACTTCCGCAAGGAAGACCTGCCCAAGGGCATGAACTGGACCGGCCACGAGAACTGGCTCTTCGACATCAATGTCGTGTTTCCGGACTTCTACCTGTCGCTGCGTCCGAACTACTTTCAGGCCTACAACTTCCGGCCGATCTCCCAGGGCAAGACCCTGCTGGAGGCGCGCGTGTACTACCCGGAAATGAAGACCGCCGGCGGTCGCTTCTATCTCGAATACATGAAGGTCGCCCTGCGCGATGTCCTGCTGGAAGACCTGAGCACCTTGGAACGCACCCAGAGCGCGGTGCAGACCGGCGTGAAGAAGGAAATGATCCTGCAGGACTACGAGCTGCTGGTGCGCCACGGCGCCCACGTGGTCGATCGCATCGTCAATGAAGAAACCAAGGCCTGAGGAGTCGCCCGCCATGAATTCGCCGCAACCAGCAAGCCCGCAAAGTGCCATCACCCTTCCCGCCGGTTTTGCCCATCTGATGCCGTTCAGCCATTGGAGCCTGGCCACCGAGACCGAGCGCACCCGCATGCGCAATACCAGCGCGTTCGCCGACATCGTGGCCTTCAAGGACGCCATGCTGGCCGATGTCGATGCCATCGTCGCCTACCTCAACGGCTTCGAACTGGATGCCATGCCGCCGTCGGAAGCAGCGCTGATGTACATGCTGCTGTCCCTGGCCGAGGTGGCGCCGGCAGTGGAGGCCTACCAGCAGCCGGGCGTGATCGATGGCTACGAGTTCTCGCGCTTCGTGGCCGATGAGAAGTTCGTCATGCGTCCGCCGATCTGAGCCGACGCTGTCATCAACCAAGGAGCTTTCATGCCCAAATGCAGAGTGTTCGCCATCGACGATAACCTCAAGGAGATCGTGGCCGATGGCTTGTATGGCAAGCACATGTTCGGCGCGTCCGTCAGCGTGGCGGTGGTCAAGTTCGTCGCCGCGCAGGGGCATGACCTGCCTGCCAAGTCGCATAGCCACGGCGAGGAAGCGTCCTTGCAGCTGCTGGGTGGCTGCTCTGTTTTCGAAAGCAGTGACAGCGAAGAGACCGACCTCGAATCGGTGATGGATAGCGGTGATGCGCTCATCATTCCTGCCGGGGTTTTGCATTACGGCAGCAACCGCTTCGGTGCCGAGGGCGTGTCGCTGCGCCTGAACGTGGTGACCCCGGCGCGCGAGGAGTATGGCCCGGAGGATTCGACGCCGTATTACCCCCTCAAGAACAGGAGTCGCTGAGATGTCCAGCCTGTCGAACCCGACCGATCCGCATTGCCAGCCGTTGCAAACCGACTGGCAGAATCCGCAGGCAGCGCCCGGCATGCATACCGTCGAGGGCCAGCACCTGAATATCGGCATCGGCGTCTTTCGTCGTGGCCAGCACAGCGAAGTGCCGCCGCAACCGCAAGGCGAGGAAGTGGCAACCGTACTGGAAGGCATGTTCCTGGTTGAAGCCGCTGGCGAGCGCTACGAGCTGTCCCCCGGCGAGGGCATCATCATTCCACCTAAGGAGCCGCGGCGCTGGACCTGTCAGAGTGAGCGAGGCGCGCTCTATCGCGTCATCACCCGCCTGGACCAGCTGCCGCCGGTCGAGGAGTCGGTGTCATGAACCACCATCAGCCGCAAGCGCAGGGTGCGCCGCAGGATCAGCGTGTGTTGATCGTCGGTGCCGGGCATGCCGGTGGGCGCGTGGCGCAAGCCCTGCGCTCGGATGGGTTCGGTGGCCGCATCCTGCTGCTGGGTGCGGAGCCGCACACCCCCTATGAACGGCCGGCCCTGTCCAAGGAACTGCTGCTGGGCAGCAAGACCGTGGACGAACTGATGCTGGGGCCACGCAGTTTCTGGGAGGACCCCGCCATGGTCGAGCATCGCCAGGGCGTGGTCGCCCGTATCGACGACTTGCGTCAAGCCCATCTGGAGAGCGGCGAGGTCATCCCCTTCGACATTCTGGTCGTGGCATCCGGTGGTCAGGCTCGTGGCCTGACGATCCCCGGTGCGGATCTGCCCGAAGTCAGGGTCCTGCGCACCATCGAAGACTGCCTCGCGTTGCGCCCGGCCATGGCCCAGCAGCGTCGTCTGCTGGTGATCGGTGGTGGCGTGATCGGCATGGAGGCGGCGTCCTCGGCGGCTGCCCTGGGCATGGAAGTGACCGTGGTCGAAGGCGGCGCCCGGGTGATGGCGCGTTGCCTGCCGCCGGAAGGGTCGCAGTGGCTGCAGGCGCTGCACGAACAGCGCGGCATCAAGGTGCTGACCGGCGTGAGCGTATCGGGCATCGCGAAGACGACCGAAGGATTGCGCATCGACGCCCAGTGCGCCGGACAGGAAATGGCGCTGGAGGCCGACCTGGTGCTGGTGGCGGTGGGCATTTCGCTCAACACGGACTTCCTGGAAGGCAGCCCGGTACGCCTGGATAACGGCGTGCTGACCGATGCCTGGTGCCGCAATCCGGATGCGCCGTGGTGCTATGCCGTGGGCGACGTGGCCAACAGCTTCAGCCCCTTGTACGGGCGGGCATTGCGCCAGGAGACCTGGCGCAATGCCGAGAATCAGGCGCGTGCGGTATCGGCCGCCATCGTCGGCCGGCCGGAGCCGTATATCGAAGTACCGTGGATGTGGACCGATCAGCTCGATCGCAATATCCAGGTGGTCGGCATCTATACGCCGGGCGACCTGGTGATATCGCGCATTCCGCCAGGGGAGCGGGCCGGCGTGCTGCTCTGGCTGCATGAGGGCAGGGTGGCCGGCGGCATGCTGGTCGACAGTGGCCGGGAGCGCCGCCAGCTTGAAGAACTGGTACGCCGCGGCTCCACCATCGATGCAGCGGTGCTGCGCGATCCTGCCATTTCGCTCAAGGAACTGGTGCGCTCATGAGCAACCTGGAACAACGTGTGGCCGCACTGGAAGCAGCCGAAGCGATCCGCCAGCTCAAGGCACGCTATGCCAGCCTGGCCGATCAGAAATATACGACCAACTACCAGCGGCAGCCGCCGCTGCGCATGGAGAAGATCGCGCTTGCCCAGGCCGCCTGTTTTACCGAGGACGCCATCTGGGAAGGCGGCGCCGAGTTCGGTGCCAGCCTGGTCGGGCGCGATGCGCTGGCGCAGTGGTTCATGCGCTCGCCCTGGTGCTATGCGCTGCATTACTACGGCAGTCCGGAGATCAGCGTCGAAGGCGACGTCGCCTCGGCACGCTGGCGACTGTGGCAGATCGCACTGCGTGAGCAGACCAAGAAGGCGGTGCTGCTGGGCGCGCTGACCTACGAAGAATATGCCCGCGACCAGCAGGGACAGTGGCTCTGTTCACGCATGCGCTTCGAGCAGACCCAGATGCTGCCCATCGATGCAGGAGCCTTCCCGCTGGTGACGTCCTTCGAGCAGATTACCGATGCCGCCGTGCGTGCATCCTCTTCCACCCACCTCTAGAGATCATGACCAACAGCGTCCCTATCCCGCTGCAGCCAGCGCCGAGTACAGCGGCCTCGTCCTGCGGCGGCCACTGCGCAGATTTCACCATCGCCGAGAACCTGTGCCAGGTACTGAGCAATGAGTGGGTCAACGCCGAGTACAAGCACCTGGTCCTGAAGGCGCCGCCAATTGCGCTGGCGGTGCTGCCGGGTCAGTTCTTCCACCTCAACTGCCCGCCCTCCGGCAACGACGTGCCTTACCTGCGCCGACCGATGAGCCTGTACCGCGTTTCGCCGCAGGACTGCACCATCGAATTCCTCTACAAGGTACAGGGCGCCGGTACCCGTGGCCTGGCCACCCTGGAGCCGGGCGCCACGCTGGACGCCTTCGGGCCGGTCGGCCAGGGCTTCACTCTGCCGCCGCAGGCCCGCCATGTGCTGGTGCTGGCGCGCGGCGTGGGCCTGGCCACCATGGCCCCGCTGGCCCAGCACGCGGTGCAGCGCGGAGCAAGGGTGACGGCCATCCTCTCGGCGCGTTCGCCGGCCCTGGTGATGTCGGAGCAATACCTGCGCTCGGTGGGGGCAGATGTCATCGTGGTGCATGACCAGGATGGCAGCAGCGACATCGCCCACATCGAAAAGCTGGTACGTGAACGGCATGCGCAGCTGCCCTTCGACCTGCTGACCACCTGCGGCTCCAACCGCTTCCTGCTGGCGTTGCAGCGACTGGGCCAGGAGCTGGACGTGCCGGCCCAGGTGGCGCTGGAGCAATTGATGGGATGTGCGCTGGGCATGTGCTTTGCCTGCGTGCGGCCATTCCGCAAGAGCCCTGGTTCGGAAACGATGAGTTACAGACGCGTGTGCTGGGATGGCCCGGTGTTCGACGCGCAGGAGACAGTGACATGGTAGACATGAGCGTATCCATCGGTAAGCTGACCTTGCAGAATCCGGTCATGCCCGGCTCCGGGACCTTTGCCGAGGGCATGGCCAAGGTGATTGATCTCAATCGTCTGGGTGCCATCGTCACCAAGACCATCACCAGCGACCTGCGCGAGGGCAACACCCCGCCACGCGTGGCCGAGCTGCGCAATTCGACCTTGTTCTCCATCGGTATCCCCAGCAAGGGGCCGGAGCACTATCTGGAAGAGCTGGTGCCGTTCTACCGGAATTACACGCCCCCTCTGGTGGCCAGCATTTCAGCCAATACCGTGGAAGAGTTCGGCGAGCTGGCCGCACGCCTGAGCGTGCCGGGCGTGGCCGCCATCGAGGCCAATATCTCCTGCCCCAACCTGAAGAAGGATGGCCAGGCCTTCGGCATGGACCCACAGGCCACCGAAGCGGTGATCAAGGCGATGAAGCGCAATACCGACCTGCAGGTCTGGGCCAAGCTCTCGCCCAATGTCGGCAGCATCGCCGTGATTGCCCGTGCTGCCGAGCAGGGTGGCGCAGACGCCCTGGTCAGTTCCAACGCCATCCTGGCCATGGCCATCGATATCGAAAGTCATCAACCCAAGGTCGCCAACCTGATGGGCGGGATCACCGGCAGTGCCACCAAGCCCATCCTGTTGCGCATGGCTTACCAGGCGGCGCAGGCGGTCAGCATTCCGGTCATCGGTTGCGGTGGCATCGCCACCGCCGAGGACGCCATTGAATACCTGCTGGCCGGTTGCACGGCAGTACAGGTGGGCACGGCCAATTTCATCAGTACCAGCGCCATGCCGCGCGTCATCGACGACCTCCAGGCCTATTGTGTACGTCGCGGCATCACCCGCATCCGCGACCTGGTCGGCGCGATGAAGGTGCATGAGGCCAAATTGCTGGAAGCGAGGGCCGGCCTGTGAATGGCATCCTGCCTATCGTGGCGGCAGACGCCCAGGCGTCCCCGCCGTCGCCCGATGCCCAGGGCTGGCTGACGCTGGGGCCGCTGGCCGAGGTGTTTGGTGATCGTGCGTGTCGCTCGCTGAAGCTGGGCGGTGTGCAGGTCGGCCTGTTCCTGGTGGATGGCGAAGTCTATGCCATCGACGACATCTGCAGCCATGGCAATGCGCGCTTGTCGGAAGGCGAGATCGACGGCTTCGAGGTCGAATGCCCCCTGCATGCCGGACTGTTCGACATCCGTTCCGGCAAGGCCTTGTCGGCGCCCTTGACACGTGATGTACGCAGCCACGAGATCCGTCTCGAAGAGGGTGTGCTGCACCTGCGTCTGGTGGCTGCATGAGCGGCCTGTCCCGCGCATCGGGTAAGCCACGGGTTGCCGTCATCGGCACCGGAGGCACCTTCGCCATGCATGCGCGGCATGCCTTCGACTGGGTCGAGTACAGCGAGAGCGGCGTGGTGCATCCCATCGGCGATCTGGTGGAACAACTGGACCGGATCGACCTGGATATCGAGATCCTGCCGCAGTCCTTCCGCATGATCGGCAGTACCGGCATCCTGCCGCAGGACTGGATGGAGCTGGCGCAGCTGATCAGGCGCACGGTGCAGGACGACCCCGGCCTGACCGGCATCGTCGTCACCCATGGCACGGCGACGATGGAAGAGACCGCATGGTTTCTGCAGCTGACCACCGATATCCGCCAACCGATCGTGCTCACCGGAGCACAGCGTCCGCTGAACACGTCGGGCAGCGATGCCATGGCCAATCTGCGCGCAGCACTGGCGGTGGCGGCTGCCCCACAGGCCCAGGGGCAGGGCGTTCTGGTGGTGATGGATGGCATGGTTTTTGCGGCACGCGATGTCAGCAAGGCCGCCAGTTTCGAGCTGCACGCATTCGAGGCCACGCCCTATGGCCCGCTCGGTCGGGTGGACGCTGATGGCAGCGTGGTGCTGCGCCGCCGCGTGACTTCATCGATATCGCACAGCATGCTGCCGGCGCTCGACATGTCGTCGAGCCGGACCTTGCCACGCGTGGATATGGTGGTGTCCTATGCCGGTGCCGACGGTGCGGCCATCGATGGCGTGCTGGCGGCAGGTGCCCGGGGAATCATCAGCATCGGACTGGCGCCCGGCCGCCCGGCCAACGGTGAACGCGCCGCCCTGCAGCGTGCAGTGGCGCAGGGTGTGGTGGTGGTGCAGGCCGCACGCGCTGCGCGTGGCGTGGTGCCGCCGCAGGCCTTCCTGCAACGTGACGGGGTGCTGGCGGGAGGCGATCTGGCCGCCCCCAAACTGCGCATCCTGCTCATGCTGATCCTGGCGCAGTCGCCATTGCCGGATGCGGCCGCGATACAGGCGCTGCTGCTGGCGCATTGAGGGCGCCGGCAGTCAGTAGCACGCCGCACGCAGCTCAGCCCCCACGGACTGGGCGGACTATACGAATGACAGGCAATTGAAAGAGGAGCGAATCAAGCATGGAAATGATCAGCGAACGTCTGGTACCCGCCTCCCGGCAGGCGGTATGGGAAGCCCTCAACGATCCGGCCAGCCTGCGCGATTGCATCGCCGGCTGCGACCGGCTGGAGCAGGTCGGCGAGCATGAGTACGAAGTGGGCATGTCGATCAAGATCGGCCCGGTCTCGGCCAAGTTCAAGGGACGCATGAGCCTGACCGACATCGTGGCGCCGCAGTCCTATGCGATTACCTTCGAAGGCCAGGGCGGCATGGCCGGCTTTGCCAAGGGCAGCGCCGCAGTGCGGCTGGTGGCACCGGAAGAAGGCGAGGGCACGCTGTTGCAATACGAGGTACGGGCCCAGGTCGGCGGCAAGCTGGCGCAGCTCGGTGCACGCCTGATCGACAGTTCGGCCCGCAAGATGGCCGATGATTTCTTTGCACGCTTCGTCAAGCTGTTCGAACCGGAGGCCGCCGCCGCGCCCGCGGCCGATGGCCCGGGCGGTCAGCCGGCGCAGGAGCAGCCGCGTCAGGGCGCCCTGCGCAGCATGTGGTCACGCGTAGCACGCTAGTGGGGCAGGACTGTCGCCCACATTCAAGTTTTCCCGCACGCAGCAAGCAGCATTCGTAGTTCAACCTTAGCCACGAACAGGAATGAAAATGAAAAGATCTGCGGTAGTGAAGTCGATGGTGAGTGCCCTGGGGGCGTTGGCGGGGCTGGCAGTGCTGGCGTTTCCGCAGCAGGCCATGGCCGATATCAAGATTGGCCTGTCCGGCCCCTTCTCCGGGCCGATGGCTGCCGACGGCCAGGAATATATCGACGGTTTCGGCCTGGCCCTGGAGCAGCTTGGCAACCAGCTTGGCGGACAGAAGGTGCAGGTGCTGCAGGGTGATGACCAGATGAAGCCGGATGTGGGCTCGCAGGTCATGCGCAAGTTCATCGAGCTGGACAAGGTCGATGCCATCGTCGGCCTGGGCTACTCCAACATCATCATGGCCAATCTGCGACGACTCAAGGAATCCGGTGTGGTTTCCATCGCCGTGGCCGGCGGCCCCTCGCCGATGGCCGGTGCGGAGTGTGGTGCCAATGTGTTTTCCATCGCCTACCCCAATGACGGTTCGGGCGAAGCCATCGGCAAGCTGGTGCAGGACAAGGGCTACAAGAATGTCTATCTGATGGCTCCCAACTACCAGGCCGGCAAGGACATGCTGGCCGGCTTCAAGCGCTGGTACAAGGGAGGCGTGGCCGCCGAGGTCTATACGCAGATCAACCAGACCGACTATTCGGCCGAGATCACCCAGCTGCAGCTGAGCAAGATGGATGCGGTCTTCATGTTCTACCCCGGCAGCATGGGCGTGAACTTTACCAAGCAGCTCAAGCAGGCCGGGGTGATCGGCAAGGTACCGGTGTATTCCACCTTCACCGTCGATGGCACCAATCTGCCGGCCCTGCGCGAGGCCGCCGTGGGCGTGATCAGCGGCAATACCTGGAATCCGGTGCTGGAGAATCCGGAAAACCAGAAGTTCGTCAAAGCCTTCGAATCCCGCTACAAGCGTGTTCCGAGTACCTATGCCGCCAATGCCTATGACGCGGCCTTCCTGCTCGATACGGCAGTGCGCAAGCTCAAGGGCGACACCTCCAACAAGGTGGCCTTCGCCGCTGCGCTCAAGGCAGCCGGTGCGGAGTTCAAATCGGTACGCGGTCCCTTCCGCTTCAACACCAACAACATGCCGATCCAGAACTACTATGCCTTCGAGATCGTCAAGGAAGGTGACCAGATCAAGGGCAAGCTGGTCGCCACCCCGCTGGTGGACCACAAGGATGCCTACGTGGCGGCCTGTCCCCTGAAGTGAGCGAGGCCATCATGCTACTGTTTGCGCAACTGCTCAACGGTCTCCAGTACGGGGTCTTGCTGTTCCTGCTGGCGGCCGGCCTGACCCTGGTGTTCGGCATCATGAGCTTCGTCAACCTGGCGCACGGTTCGCTGTACATGATGGGGGCCTACATTGCGGCCTCGGTCGCCAATGCCACCGGCAGCTTCCTGCTGGGGCTGCTGGCCGCGCTGCTGGGCTGTCTGGCCATCGGTGTGCTGCTGGAGCGGGTGGCGGTGGCGCGGCTGTACGACAAGAACCACCTGAATCATGTCCTGGCCACGTTCGGCATGATCATGTTCTTCAATGAACTGGCCTCGATGTTGTGGGGCAAGCAGCCCCTGTTCGTCTCGGTGCCACCGATGCTGGATGGTGTCATCAACCTGTTCGGCCTGCCCTATCCGCTGTATCGCTTTGCGGTCATCGTGGTCGGTCTGGCCGTGGCCGTCGGGTGCTACTGGATGATCCACCGCACCCGCCTGGGCATGCTCATCCGTGCCGGCGCCAACAATGCGGCCATGGTGGGCGCGCTGGGGATCAACATCCGTTTCCTCAACGCCCTGCTGTTTGCCGTCGGTGCCGCCCTGGCCGGACTGGCGGGTGCCGTGGCCGGCCCCATCCTGTCGGTCCAGGCCGGCATGGGTGAGCCGGTCCTGATCGCCACCTTCGTGGTGATCGTCATCGGCGGCATCGGTTCGGTCAAGGGCGCGTTCTATTCGGCCCTGATCGTCGGTGTCGTCGATACCATGGGACGGGCCTTCCTGCCCATGCTGTTGCGTGAGATGGTCAGCCGCCAGCTGGCCGATGCGGCTGGTCCGGCACTGGCTTCCCTATTGATCTACCTGCTGATGGCGGCCGTCCTGGCGCTGCGTCCGCAAGGCCTTTTCGTGGCAAGACGATGAAGACGACTTCCTCCCTGTTCCGTCCCAGCCTGGGCATTCCCCTGCTGCTGTTGCTGGCGCTACTGGCCGTGCCACCGGTGGCCGCTGCACTGGGTGCACAGTTCTACGTGGGCTTTCTGGCGCGTGTGCTGATCTATGCGCTGGCCGCCAGTGCGCTCAACCTGGTGCTGGGCTATGCCGGCCTGATCGGCTTCGGACACGCACTCTTCATTGGCCTGGGGGCGTATTGCGTCTCCCTGTCCTCGCTGGCCGGGCTGGAATCGGCGTGGCCGCAGCTGCTGCTGGTGCTGGTTTCGTGCGGCTGTATCGGGGCGCTCACCGGTGCCATCAGCCTGCGCACCCGTGGCATCGGCTTCATCATGATCACCCTGGCGTTTTCCCAGATGGGCTATTTCGTCTTCGTCAGCCTCAAGCAGTATGGGGGTGACGATGGCATGTCCATCATCGCCACCAGCCGGCTGGGCGCGGGGATCGACCTCGGTTCGGTGCTGCCCTTGTTCTATGCCGCCTGGGGCGTGCTGGCGGTGACCCTGCTGTGGATGCACCGGTTGCGGCACGCGCCCTTCGGCATGGCCCTGCGCGGCTCGCGCCAGAACCTCGCGCGCATCAGCGCACTGGGCTTCCCGGCCCGCCGTCTGCAACTGATCGCCTATGTGCTCTCCGCCATCCTGTGCGGCCTGGCTGGTTTCCTGCTGGCCAATCTGAATGCCTATGCCTCGCCGGGGCTGATGAGCTGGCAGGTGTCCGGCGAGCTGATCGTCATGGTCGTGCTGGGCGGCATGGGCAGCGTATTCGGTCCGTTGCTGGGTGCACTGGCGTTTATCTGCCTGGAGGAAGTGATGAAGTCCTATACCGAGCACTGGATGCTCATCTTCGGGCCGATGATCATCCTCATTGCGCTCACCGGTCGTGACGGACTCATGGGTGCCTTGCACTGGCTGGATGTGCGGTGCTGCCAACGCGGCGCATCCGGCCGTATCGATGCGACTGCCATCGTCGCCAATGGAGCCAAGCAATGAACGGCCTGCGTACCCAGGGATTGACCAAGCGCTTCGGTGGCCTGCTGGTGACCGACGACGTCAGCCTGGACATCCGTCCCGGCGAACTGCACGCCATCATCGGCCCCAATGGTGCCGGCAAGACCACCCTGATCAACCAGCTGTCCGGAGAGCTGCGGCCCGACAGCGGCCAGGTCTGGTTCGGCGATGAGGAGGTGACCACGCTGCCGCTGCATCAGCGCGCCTGCCGGGGCTTGCTGCGCTCCTACCAGATCACCTCCATCTTCGAAGAGTTCACCGTGATGGAAAACGCCGTGCTGGCGGCGGTCGGCGCGACTGGCGGCTACGGTTTCTGGCGTCCGATGATGGCCCGTGAGCAGGCTTGCCAGGACGCGCAGCAGGCGCTGCTTGCCACCCGCCTGGAAGCCCGCCGCGATACGCTGGCAGGAGAACTGGGCTATGGCGAGCGACGCCAGCTTGAGCTGGCCATGGCATTGGCCGCGCAGCCGCGCCTGCTGTTGCTCGACGAGCCCATGGCCGGCATGAGCATCGAAGAATCGGCATCGGTGGTACAACTCTTGCAATCCCTCAAGGGCCGTTACTCGATGCTGCTCATCGAACACGATATGGATGCGGTCTTCGCCCTGGCTGATCGCATCACGGTGCTGGTGTCGGGTCGTGCCGCCTTCTGTGGCACGCCCGATGAAATTCGCAATCACCCCGAGGTCCGCGCCATCTACCTGGGTGATGAGGCAGGGACTTTTTCCGGAGCCGCTCATGGCTGAACAGTTATCCATCCGCGGGCTGCAGGCCTCCTACGGTCGGGCGCAGGCCCTGTTCGACATCTCGCTGGACCTGCAGCGCGGTGAGGTGATCACCTTGCTCGGTCGCAATGGCATGGGCCGATCCACCACCGTCAAATGCCTGTTCGGTCTGCTGCGTCCGAGTGCCGGCAGCATCAGCTTTGGCGGCCAGCGCATCGATACCCTGCCTTGTCACGAAGTGGCGCGCCGTGGCCTGGGGCTGGTGCCCGAAGGACGCCAGATCTTCGCCGACCTGACCGTGGAAGAAAACCTGATCGCCACCGCACGCCCGGCGCGTGCAGGGCAGGCCGACAGTCGGCCCTGGACCTTGCGACGCGCCTATGAATTCTTTCCACGGCTGGCGGAGCGGCGTCAGAACATGGGTTCGCAGTTGTCCGGCGGCGAGCAGCAGATGCTGGCCATCTCGCGTGCGCTGATGACCAATCCCTCCCTGCTGGTGCTGGACGAGGCCACCGAAGGCCTGGCGCCGGTGGCGCGTGCTGATATCTGGCGCGCCCTGCACGAACTGAAGAAAGAAGGGTTGTCGATGATCGTCATCGACAAGAACATCCAGTCGCTCATGGGACTGGCTGACCGCCATTATGTGGTCGAGAAGGGACGTATCGCCTGGAGTGGAAGCTCACACCAGTTGCAGCAGGACCCATCCCTGGTGCATCGTTACATGGGCGTGTGAGCGTGTGCATCCCGGCTGCGCCCACCCGGCCTGTCACAACTTATCGGATATTGCATGAAGGCATCAGGTTTCCAATACGCCCGCCCGAGTTCGCTGGAAGAGGCGTGCGCGCTGCTGGCTGAACACGGCAGCGATGCGCGCATCCTGGCCGGCGGCCAGAGCATGTTCGCCACCCTCAATTTGCGCCTGTCGGCGCCGAGCCTGCTCATCGACATCAATCGCATCGAGGAACTCAAGGGCATCGTGCTGGCCGAGGATGCCAGCCATGTGCGCATCGGTGCCCTGGTGCGTCATGCCGAGACCGCCAGCTCACCGCTGGTGGAACAACATCTGCCCTTGCTGCACATGGCCATGCGCCATGTGGCCCATCCGGCGGTGCGCAACCGCGGTACCACCTGCGGCAGTCTGGCGCTGGCCGATCCGTCGGCGGAGATGCCGGCCTGCGCCATCACCCTGGATGCCTTGCTGGTGCTGCAGAGCCGTGACGGCGGCGTGCGCGAGGTGCCGGCAGTGGATTATTTTTTCGGTCTGTACGAGACGGCCCGCCAGGATGACGAAATCCTGATCGAAGCACTCTATCCGGCCTGCCAGCCGCAGGAGGTCTTCGGTTTCGACGAGCTGGCGCGCCGCCATGGGGACTTCGCGATGGTCGGCGTCGCGCTGCGGGCCTGCTATGCCGAGGGCATCATCAGCGACCTGCGGTTGACCACCTTCGGCACCGATCCCATGCCCATCCTGTCCACCGCGGCCGCTGCACTGGCGCAGGGGCAAGCGTGGTCCGTTGCGCTGGGTGAGGAGATCGCCAGGGCTGCCGTGGCCGAGCTCAATCCCGATCACAACCACTTCGGCAGCCCCGAGGTCAAGCGCCTGCAGGCGGCCGCCCTGATACGTCGCGTTCTGGCGGCGACCTTCGGCGCGCCGGCCGATTCAACCATTCCTTACGGAGCCAGCCATGGATGACCTGTCCGTCCGTTGCGTGGAACACGCCAACATCCAATTCACCCTCAACGGCAAGGACGTCAATTGCCTGGTGCCGGTGCGCCGCAACCTGGTGGACTTCCTGCGCCAGGACATGGGATTGACGGCAGCTCACGTCGGCTGCGAGGTCGGCGTCTGCGGTGCCTGCAATGTGCGCGTCGATGGCGCGGTGGTGCGCGGCTGCCTGATGCTGGCGGTGCAGGTCGACGGCCTGAGCGTGGAGACCCTGGAGGGGCTGGCCGAAAGCGGTGAGATCGCCGCCCTGCAACGCGCCTTCGTGACGCGCAATGCCATGCAATGCGGATTCTGTACGCCGGGCATGCTGATGACGGCCAATGAGCTGCTGCAGGCCAAGGCCTGCCCCAGCCGCCTGGAGATCCGCGATGCCATCTCGGGCAATTACTGCCGTTGCACCGGTTACCAGGCCATCGTCGATGCCATCGAAATGGCCGCCGGGGAGGATGCATGAGCGCCGCCGCCCAGACCGCGGCCGCTGGCCTGATCGGCCGTAGCGTCGCCCGCGCGGATGCCGAGCGTTTCGTGGCCGGGCGCGGACGCTATCTCGACGACCTGGTGCTGGCCGATATGCAGCATGTGGTGTTCTATCGCAGTCCGTTCGCGCGTGCGCGTATGCACGCGATCAATGTCGACGCCGCTGCGGCCATGCCCGGGGTGAGTGCGGTCGTCACCGGCGCCGACCTGGCGACCGTCTGCGCTGGCTGGACCACCCGCTTTGCCATGTGGCCGGAGCATGTCTCGGCACAGCAGAATCCGCTGGCCATCGATGAAGTGTTCTGGCAGGGCGAAGCGGTGGCGGCGGTGGTGGCCGCTACGCGCGCGCAGGCCGAGGACGCGCTCGAGCTGATCGAGATCGACTGGGAGGAGGGCGAGCCCGTGGTCGACCCGACCACCGCACTGGAACCCGGCTGTCCACCCTGCCACCCGGCCATCGAGCACAACCTGGCGCTGGAGCGCAAGATCGGCAAGGGTGATGTGGCCGCCGCATTTGCCGGCGCTGCCCAGGTGGTACGCCGCCGTTTCAGCTTCGGTCGCCAGACCGGTGTGCCGCTGGAGCCACGTGGCATCCTGGCCAGCTTCGACCGGCGCACCGGTGAGCTGGACATCCAGCAATCCCATCAGGCGCCCTTCCAGATGCAGGAGATCTACGCCAGCCTGCTGGGCCTGCCGCTGGAGCGGGTCAGGGTCGCCAGCCCCGACGTGGGGGGCGCTTTCGGCATCAAGCTGCACGCCTATGCCGACGAGATCGCGGTGGTCGCCATTGCGATGCTGCTGGGCCGGCCCGTCAAATTCCAGGCGGACCGCCTGGAATCCTTCGTCTCCGATGTCCACGCCCGGGACGCCAGCGTCGAGGCGCAACTGGCGGTGGATGCCGAAGGACACCTGCTGGGGCTGGACGTGGATCTGCTGTTCTGCTTCGGGGCGGTGTCCGCCTACCCGCGTTCCAGTATCGGCGAAGCCTTGCAGGCGCTCGACCTGTGCGGCTCGGCCTACCGCATCGACGCCTTCCGCGGGCGGGTGCGCGGGGCCTTCGTCAACAAGGTACCGACCGGCGCCTATCGTGCCGTGGGCCAGCCCATCGCCTGCGCCGTCATCGAACAGCTGATCGATGACGCGGCAGCGGCCATCGGCATGGATCCGGTCACCATGCGCCGCCGCAATCATCTGCCGGCGCGTCCGGCCGAGGCGCCGATGCTGCCTGCTGCCGGCGGCATCCCACTGGGGCCGCTGTCATTGGACGCCTGTATGGATCAGTTGCTGGAGAACATGGATTACCGCCAGCTGCGTGCCACGCAGGATGCGCTGCGCCAGCGCGGCGTCTATCGTGGCATCGGCTTGTGCACCTTCGTCGAGCTGACCGGCGTGGGCGCGGGCCTTTATGGACCCAATCAGGTCAGGGTGGCCGGCAAGGAGGGAGTGCGCCTGAGCCTGCTGCCCTCCGGTCACATCCAGTGCCGAACGAGCGCGACCGACCAGGGGCAGGGCACGCGCACTGGCCTGACCCAGATCGTGGCCCAGGCCATGGGTAGTCCGCTGGAGACGGTGGCGGTGGCGGCCGGCGACACCTCCCGCGATCCACTGGGGGGCGGTGCCTGGGCCTCGCGCGGCATTTCCCTGGCCGGGGAAGCGGCCCTGCTGGCCGCAGCGCAACTGCGCGCCAATATCCTGGCGATCGCAGCGGCCCTTGGCGAGCAATCGCAGGACGGGCTCGATATCGTCGATGGCATGATCATCGGCCGTGACGGCGAGGCCTTGATGAGCCTGGCGGAGGTGGCGCTCAAGGCGCATTACGATTCGACTGCCATCAAGCTGGACGTCATCCCGGAACTGACGGTGGAGCGCAGCTATGCGCCGACCGGCAAGCCCTACTTCGCCGCCAATGGGGTGCAGGCGGCGCAGGTCGAGGTCGATATCGAGACCGGGATGATCCGCGTGCTGGACGTATGGGTGGTGGAAGACTGCGGTCGTATCGTCAACCCTCTGCTGACCGATGAGCAGATCCGCGGTGGCGTGGTGCAGGGGATAGGCGCGGCCCTGTTCGAGCAGTGCATCTATTCCGAGAACGGGCAGATGAGCAATGCCTCGCTGGCGGACTATCTGATTCCGATGGCCTCAGAGATGCCCCAGATCCATGTGGGCCATGTGACCACGCCCGAGCGCGAAACCAGTCTCGGTGCCAAGGGGGTGGGCGAGGCCGGGACGGTGGGGGCCATTGGCGCCATCTGGTGTGCCGTCAACGACGCCTTGCGTCCCCTTGGGCAGGGTGTATGGCAGCAGCCGTTTACGCCGGCACATGTGCTGGACGTGCTGCATCATCCCGAGATGCGTCAGGGCGAGGCAAGACTGCCTCCCTTCTGAGGCTGGCCAGATGGAAGAGCAGGCGCCGTCGCGACGGCGCCTTTTTTTCGTCCCTCTCCGGCCCCTCCGGGACGCCCAAAAAAAACGGAACGCCTCGATGCGTTCCGCCAAGTCCTACAAAGGGATCCTCAGGAGTAAAGCTGCTTCAGAAGGTATGCCGGATGCCGGCCATCACGCTGGACTGGTTCTGGCCGACACCGACCGTGCTGCCGGAGCTGACGGCAATGGCGGCGTTGCCGCGATTCTTGATGTAGGCATACGACGCGTAGAGGCTGGTGCGCTTGGACAGGAAGTAGATCGCCCGTGCCGTGCCCAGCGTGCTGTCGTCGGGTGAGTTGCGGGTATCCAGATGGGCCACCTGGCCTTCGACCTGCCACTGTGGCGTGAGCGCGTAGCTGGCGCCCAGATACCAGAGGTTGTAGTTGATGTCGACTGCACGTTGCAGGTGGCGGGCAATCAGGCCACCACCGATCTTCAGATCGCCGACCTTGAACCAGCCATTGAAGGAGGCGCGGTTGTCCTTGTAGTTGCTGCTGGTGAGCAGGTTGCCCGCCCCGGCGCCGCCGCGCAGGGTATCGTAGGCGGTGGCCACGCCCCAGGTAGCAGTGTCGTACTTGATCAACGCCGTCCACTGGCGACAGGCTTGCGCATCGGCGGCGTTCTCGCCAGCGCAATTGGTGGCCGCAGGCCCGCCCGCCGTGGAGGTGTCGCGACCGAAGCTATAGGTGGCGCCCACGGTGGTGTTGCCGATCTTGTTCATGTAGCCCAGCGCATTGTCGCTGCGCGTGTTGGGCAGGTAGGAGTCCATGTTGGACAGGCCGTGGTTGGCCGGCCCCATGATGTCGGCGGCGATCAGCGAGATGGCCGTCATGTTGTACTGGCGACCCAGCGTGAAGGTACCCCAGGTCGGGTCCATCAGGCCGACATTGGATTGTCGTCCGAACAGGCGGTTGCCCTGGCCCATGCCGCCGGTGGTCGGCACGAAGCCGCTTTCCAGATTGAAGAAGGCGCGCATGCCACCACCCAGGTCCTCGACCCCTTTGAAGCCGATGCGCGAGGGCAGCAGTCCGGTCAGCGGCAGCGTACGCAGCTTGCCCTGGCCGGCGGCATTGGTGTGATTGAGATATTCGACCCCGGTATCGATGATGCCGTAGATGGTGACACTGCTCTGGGCCATCGCTTCGGTACCCAGCCCCCCCAGGCACAGGCCGGCGGAGACGGCGGCTAACAGACGTTTCTTCACTTTTATTTCCCCTTCAGGTTGAACAATCAAGACAGCGTTGAAAACCACCGCTGGCGGTGGCGCTACGGATGAATCGGGCTGCAATGGATCTGAACGAGTGGGCGGCGCGGCGCCTGCTTTGATGTGCGTCAAATAATGAATGACATTATTTAATCTCAATAAAATGAATGTCAATCGTTATTGTCGTGTGAGGGGAAAGTTTTTTTGTCACGCATCCTTGCCGGGGAAGGCAGGGCAGGATGGCTGGGGAAACAAATGGTGCAGCCGTCCCGTCACATGCACTTAAAAAAGAAGTTCAGCTGTCCATATTCGCGTTTTTGGTGCGTTTTTTATTCTTCATGCTCATGGAAGCCATATGCGTAGTGGATTGTGGGGCGATGTGAGGAAATGCTCGCTATCGCACACCTCTGCGCGCCGTCGTTGTTCGTGTACGACGCTGCGTTGCCGATGCCGTGACGCGGATAGTTCGAAGCGCTGCTGCGCCACCTGATGATGATCTCGATAGCGGAATTCTTCTTGACATCGAAGGATGCAAAATAACAGAATGATGTTCGTTATTAATCGCGGGAAACTATCGCCGCCGGAGGGTTGGCCGGACGGTGCTGAGGAGGGGGATGGTGAGCCAGCAGCAAGATGGTCGCGCACTGCGGCCGGGACAGTATCTGATCAGCCGGACCAGCTCGGAGGGCATCATTACCTATGCCAACCAGGCGTTCGCCGACGAGGTGGGCATTCCCATGCAGGAGTTGGTGGGCATGCCCTACACGCGCCTGATCGATCCCGACGTGCCGGCCGAAGCGGTCAAGGACATGCGCCGTACCACGATCGAGCAGGGACGCCGGTGGGCCGGACTGACCTGCATCCGGGGCAGCGATGGGCAGCGCATCTGGGCCATGACCAATGTCTCGCTGGTGCGGGAAGGCGGGCGCGTGATCGGATCGACCTCGGTGCGCACCCATGCGCCAGCGGAGCAGGTCAGTTTCGCCGCTGCCATGTTGCGCCGCTTCAAGGAGCGGCGCGCCCGTGGCTGGACCGTGCGCGGTGGCCAGTTCCTGCGCACCGGTCTGCCGGGGATGGTGCAGCGGCTGTGGCGACCGGGGTTGCTCAAGCGGATCGTGCTGTGGCAGGCCTTGCCGTTGGCGAGCGCACTGGCAGCCGGCCTGCTGTGGTCTGCAGCAAGCCGGGTGCCGGCACTGGTCATGCTGGCGGTGGCGTTGGCCATGCTGGTGCTGGGCAGTCTCTGGCAGCGACGACAGTTGATGCAGCCGCTGGAGCAGGCCACCGACTTTGCATATCGGATGGCTGCCGGTGATCTCGATGCGCCCCTTGATCAGACCGCCCAGCCACATGCCGCCGATCTGGTACGGGCGCTTCTGCTGATGAGGAGCAGCCTGGTCAGCCTGATCGGCGAAGTCGGTCGTGATGTGCATGGCGTGACGCGGGCCTGTTCGGACATCGCGGCCGGCAACATGGACCTGTCCCAGCGCACCGAGAGCCAGGCATCGTCGCTGCAGGAGATTGCCTCCAGCATGGAGGAACTGGCCGCCACCATCCAGAACAATGCCGATCACGCCGTCTCTGCGGCGGCCAATGCGGTGGCGGCTGCGGATGTGGCGCAACGCGGTGGGCAGGCCTTCGATCGCATCGTCCAGACCATGCAGGCGATGGCCGACGATGCCGCGCAGATCGGACAGATCGTCAAGGTGGTCGAGGCCATCGCCTTCCAGACCAATATCCTGGCGCTCAATGCCGCAGTGGAGGCAGCCCGTGCCGGCGAGAACGGACGCGGCTTCGCCGTGGTGGCCAGCGAGGTGCGTACGCTGGCCCAGCGCAGCACCACGGCAGCACGTGAAATCGCCGAGCTGATCACCGCATCGCTACGCAGCGTGAGCCAGGGACAGGCGCAGGTGAAGACCTCGGCGACCACCATCACGGAGGTTGTCTCTTCCATCGGTGGCGTGAGCGGCCTGATCGACGAGATCTCCCGCGCCAGCATCGAGCAGCGCGAGGGCGTGCAGCAGGTGGCGGCGGCACTGTCTTCGCTGGATCGCATTACCCAGCAGAATGCGGCGTTGGTGGAGCAGGCTGCGGCCTCGTCGGCGTCGCTGGTGGAGCAGGCCGGGGCGGTGAAGCTGTCGATGGGCGTATTTCGTCTGGCCGCGGTCTGAGGCAGGGCGGGCAGACATGGAAAGCCTGGATCTGGAGGTCTTGCGCACGGCCTGCGACTGGCGGCGGCAAGGACACCAGGTACACCTGTTCACGGTGGCGCGCACCTGGGGCAGCGCGCCCCGCAGTCCCGGGGCGATGCTGGCCATCCGGGACGATGGTCGCGTGGTCGGATCGGTCTCCGGCGGATGCGTCGAGGATGACCTCATCGAGCGCGTGCGTCAGGAGGGCGCGACGTCTGTGCGCCCCGCCGTTCTGGAATATGGCACCACGCGGGAGCAGGCCGCACGGTTTGGCTTGCCCTGTGGAGGAACCCTGGTCCTGGTACGCGAATCGCTGCCGGGCTCCGGCTGGCTCGACGAAGTGCTGGAGGTGACCGCCGCGCAGGGGCGCATCCGGCGCCAGCTCGATCTGGCCAGCGGCCTGTCCCGCTGCACGCGGCTGGGCCATGCCGACGGTGCCTTGCCCGGGCCAGTGCTGGCGCAGCCTGACTTCACCGTATGCTACGGGCCGCGCTGGCGCCTCTTGATCATCGGCGCCGGACAGCTGTCACAGGCGCTGGCCAGGATGGCGATGATGCTCGACTACGAGGTCCTGGTCTGCGATCCGCGCGAGGAGTATGCGGCGGGCTGGCATATCGCCGGTACCCGGCTGGTCGCCGGCATGCCCGATGATGTGGTGCTGGAGATGAAGCCGGATTCCCACACTGCCATCGTGGCACTGACCCACGATCCCAAGCTGGATGACATGGCCCTGCTGGAGGCGCTGACTTCTTCGGCCTTCTATGTCGGCGCCCTGGGTTCGCGTGCCAGCAGCCAGCGCCGTCGCGAGCGGCTGGCCTTGTTCGATCTCGGCGCGGCGCAGATTGCGCGGCTGCATGCGCCGATCGGTCTGCCTATCGATAGTCACAGGCCGGCTGAAATCGCCGTCTCCATCCTGGCGCAGATGACAGCCGTCAGGAATGCCGCGGGTCTGCCCGGCGGTGACGGCTGAGGGCAGGCAAGCGAGGGCGGCTGTCCGTCACCCCCGCCTCAGGACGCCGCCAGGTAGGCCTCCTTGCGCGGCCCGAAGAAATTCATGACGATGCGTTCCACATCCACCACCTGGATGGTGTCGCCAGGCTTGGCGGTCCGGATCAGGTTGCCGATGTAATTGACGCCACCGCCGAACATAATCAGCGGCGCATCGATGTGGCTTTCGCCGAATTCCAGTACGTCATGCAGACCATCGACCAGTAGTCCGACCAGGCGTCCGGCATGGCGCACGATGACGATCTCGCGGCTGTCGGCGGTGGTCGATGTGGTCGATGCGGCCGACAGCAACAGCTGGCGCATATCCACCACCGGTACGAACACCGATTTCGCCGCGCCCCCTTCGTGATAGTCCAGCGCGCCCGCCAGCACCGGTTTGAAGGTGGAGGTGGAAAGCATGCGAGAGGCTTCGATGGCTTCGATCACGTTACCGGCCGGCAGTGCGAAGACAGCGCCGTCGATGGTGACGGTGGCGAATTCGCGCAGCTTGCCGCCGCTGCTAGCGACTTCGATATCGGCGCCGTCGAGCGCACGCACGGCGCCGCTCTGTTGGCCGATGGGCGTGAAGACCATGGCAATCACGTCGTTGACGTAATCGTCGCTGTTCTTGTACTCGCGATAGCCGAATGAGGTGGTGTGGCCGACCACCATGTAGTGGCCGTCATGGATGCGGATTTCAGCTGCGCTGCTGCCGTTGGCGCTGCTGCTGGTGGCCGCGCCCAGCGGCAGCACGCTGCCGGGCGGGTAATCCGGGTGGGTACTGGAAATGACCTGTCCCTGGCGGTCGGTATAGGCGGCGAAGGCGCCTTCCTGCTCGGGCAGGGCAGAGCCCAGCATGTTGGCGAACTCGGGCGTGGCGTCGAACACGATGGCAATGCCGCCGACCGGAGGACCGCTGCGCTCAGGGGGGAAGATGGCTGCGCTGTAGAGATAGGTGGCCGCACCATCGTAGAGGGCCGTCGCTTCGAAGGGCGACACGCAGTATTGGCCTGGATCGCTCAGGCGCATGGTATTGCGCAGCAGCTGTTCGTCCACCCGCAGGTTGCCGCCGGAGGCGCCGGGATTGCTGCCCTCGCTGGCTTCGGCGAGGGGCTTGCTCATCGCGACGATGTGGCCGTGGCTGTCGAACACCACCAGCCTGGTGTAGACGGTATAGAGCGCATTGATGGAGGCCAGGATTTTCTGGAGCTCGGCCAGTTCGGCGGGCCGCCGCGTCTCCTGGGCCAGCAGCTGGCGCAGGCGCGGGGTCAGTGCCCACCAGCGGCAATCGTTGGCGCGTTCGTAGAGATTGCGGTCCATGATGTCGACCATCAGGCGCGAGATGTACTGCAGGTCCTGCAGGCTCGACGACAGCGCCGTGGCATACAGGTCGAGAATGGATTCGCGGAAGACCTCGTTGGTCTCGTCACCGGTCTGGCTGATTTCCTGCAGGATGGCCTTGAGCCGCAGCAGGTCGCCAGCGTCGCCCGAGGCCATGATCTTGCCGTTCCACACCACGCGCCGCAGCGAGTGGTTGATGGAGTCGGCCAGCAGCGTGACGTCATGCAGGGGCGGGCAGAAGGAGCGGGCGTGTGACATCACGCCAGCCAGCAGGTCCGCGTCGTATTGCGAGAGCATGTCCTGGCCAGGCTGACGGAAGGCCACATCGCAGGCCACCATCACGTGGCCGTACCAGCCGGGGCCACTGTAGCCCTGGTAGTTGCGCGCGGCGCAGGTACGCGCCAGGTAGTCGCGCCCGGCATGGGTCACCAACTGGTAGGGGCCTTCCAGCGCCAGCGGCACGGTGCGGCCGACCGGCACATGTTCGACATCGCTGCTGGCGATGACGCGTCCGTCCTGGTCCAGCATGAGCATGACGCTGCGGTCGTTGGGCTTGCGCAGTCCGCCGAAGACGTCGTCCATCTCCACCGCCACCGGGAAGCACAGGCACAGCACGCCGATGGTCTTGCCATCCTCGGGGTTGACGATCTTGTGGGAGTAGATCAGGGAGCGTTCGCTTCCGCCGCGCAGATCGGTGACGGCAAAGGTCTCCAGATAACCGTTGGCGGCCAGGGTGCGCGCTATCAGCGGGTCGCGGGAATGCGTCACGGTATTGGCAGGGTCGAGATTGGCCAGCACCTGTCCCTGTGGATCGAGAATGAAGATCTCGTCATAGACCGTGTACTTTTGCCGGTAGGCATTAAGTCGCGCCACGATCTGGTGGCGCTCGCCGTCCGGCCCGGCCAGGATGAACTGGCGGATGGCCTCGTCCATGGCCAGGAAGCCAACATCGGCGGTGCGCTCGAACAGGTTGCGGACCACGATGTCGATGATGACCCGGGCCTTGAAATCGAACTCCTGCACCACTTTCGATACGTTCTGTTGCACCAGATTGGCGATGAGCCTCTTTTCCAACTGGTTGAAGCCCTCGCGCGTCACCTTGATGGTGGGCAGGATGCTCTTGGCTTCGGTGGGACATACCATCTTGGCAGTCGACTCGATCAGGCGCCAGGCAACGCTGAGCTCCCTGAGCGAACGTTCGCAGTCGACGACGGCAGGCATATGCCGCAAAAATTCTTCAGTCTGTTGATTGTCATGCATGATCTTGTGAACTACCCGTTGAAACCCCCATTGACACTAAGCAAGTTGCGCGCCAATGAGAACGCTTTTCGTCTGGCTGGAAGCGTGTTCCCGCCTGCCGGGACAGGCATGTGACAGGCACATGACCGCGGCATGACAGACCTGTGACAGACGCGTAACAGCGACGTCCACTGGACGTAAAAACGACGTAACAAGGAAGTAAGCGCAGTGGTGATCGCTAACCATTCATCACCACTGTCGCAAAAATGATGCTCAGCAGTAATTGCGTGCAGCCAATAGATCGGGCTGGGGGCAAGGCCGGTGGTGAACCGCGCAATCAGGGGTGGAAAACCGTCCTATTTGCCGGCTTTGCCCCTTCTCTGGCTGTTGTACGGTGGCGCCTTAACAAAAACACGTAAAACGTTAAGAAACGCGCCAGAGGCCGGAACGGCCGGCGCCATCAGGGGGGTAGCATGAAGGGCTTGGTATTGAAGGCCGTCGCCGCAGCGGCGATGTTGGCCTGCGCGCAGACACAGGCGCAGACACAGGCGCAGACCTATGAATCACACACGATCCTGGACCGCAATCAGGTGCCGATCTTCGAGGCCCGCTTCTACGGGCCTGCTGACGGTGACTTCCAGAAAGAGGGGGACACGTTCCAATCCTCGCCGTTTGCGCTCTCGGACATGTTCAAGCAGCAGACCCTGGCGGGGCTTCGACAGTGGGCCAACTATATCAAGGTGATCCCCGGTACGTCCCCGGCGGTGATCAATATCGGTAGCGAGGATGGCGACGACAACGCCCATGCCGACAGTCCGTTGGTGCCTGGCCTGCGCATCGCGCCGACCCAGGTGCAGGCAGCGCTGCAGAATCTGCAGGCCGGCAAGTTGACACTGGGTGCGCATGGCTTCGTGGGTATTGGCAACCTGCCGGTGAGTACCAACGACTACATTCCTTCCCAACTGCCGCGCAATGTCACGGGCTGGGATCTGCCGGCGGTCGCTTTTCACGAGATCGGACATGCACTGGGGATCGGCTCTGATGTCAAAGAAACCGAGCAGCCCTCCGGCCCCTCCGTGTATAACTTCAGCGACAGGATCAGCCAGTGGACCGCCCACCTGCGCGACGACAACGGCAAGGCGGCCCAGCCCGGCCAGGTGATCTGGTGCATGACATGCAGCAAGGTGAGCGGTGCCGATGTGTTCGACGTCAGCAAGAACTCGGGGTATTTCATCGGTCCGAACGTGGCGCAGGTGCTGGCCGGCTCCGGCATGCGCGGCATACCGCTCAGCACCGGCACCGAGACCGATTCCGATCCGCCATTCATGTCGCATCTGGAGCTCAAGAACAGCCTGATGAGCCATCAGAGCTACCGCAACTACACCACCTTCATGGAAGCCGAACTGGCGATCCTGCAGGACCTGGGCTATGACATCGACCGTCGCAATTTCTTCGGGCGTTCCGTCTACGCCGACGGCCAGGTGATCCTCAACGACGACGGTTTTTTCCAGCGCAATGCAGAAGGCAGCGCCTACCTGCCCAATACCTATAACCTGGCCACGCTGGGCCTGGGCCTGCATGTCTACGGCAGCAACAATACCATCTACCAGCGCGCCGACCTGCTCTCGGCTGGCGCAGGTGGCGCGGGCATGCGCATCGACGGCGCCGGCAACCATATCATCATCCTGCCCGGTACCCGGGTCTATGCCGATGGCGCCTATGGGCGCGGGGTGATGTTCACCTATGGCAAGGACCACACCCTCACCCAGCGCGGTGACGTACAGGCCCTGGGCGAGGACGGCATCGCAGTGAGCTTCGACTTCGGCAACAATATCCTGGGCAATGACAGCGACTACCGTGGCTCCTACATCTACCGGGGATCGAAGGCCACTGGCTCCCTGCTGGCGGAGCTGGATGGCCCGCTGGTCAGCCGCTTCGACCTGACCGGGCGCCTGGCCGGCCGCAGTGCGGCCATCTATATCTCCAGCAATGCGTATGTGGGCCAGATCAACGTCATGCGCGGCGCTTCGCTGCAGGGCGATATCCGTTCCGACTATGCCGAGCTCGACGGTAGTGCGCCACGCCTGACCACCCTGAGCTTCGGTTACCTGCCGGACGGCGATGGCCGCGCCACCGCTTCGGCCGATCCTGGCTTCGCATTGCGCTATGACGGCAATATCGTGGGCATCGACAATCTGTCGCTGGCGTTCGAGGGCGGCACCACCTTCCTGACCGGCGACCACCAGATCTACCAGGTCAATATCGCCCAGGGCGCCCTGCTGGGTGGCAGCAGCCGCTATACCTTGAATAGCGCCGGCCTGTTCACCAACCATGGCACGCTGGCCCCCACGCCGGGCAGCAGCATCACGGTGGTCGGCAATTACGCGCAGGGGGCCGACGGCCGGTTGCAGACCAGCGTGGACGGCAGCGGCAACATCAGTTCCCTGATTGTCAGCGGCAACGCGGCGCTGGATGGCAGCCTGACCATCGCCCCGCAACGCAGCTGGTACGCAAACCGTTTCGCGCTCACCAGCGATCAATGGCTGCAGGCCGGCAGCGTCAGCGGCGCGTTTGCGTCGGCCAGCGCCCTGCTGGCTTCGCCCACCCTGGTGGCTGACGTCAGCGCAGCGGGCGGCCTGAGCTATACCGTTTCGGTGCAGCGCCGCGATGCAGCCTATTCGCGCTACGCCAACGATGACGTGACGCTGCAGGTCGCGCGTTCGCTCGACGTGGCAGCGGGCAATGCCCGTGGCGACCTGCGTTCGCTGGTGGCCGCGCTGGACTTTTCGGCGGCCGACGGCAGTGCCATCGCGCCGGCATTGCGGCAGCTGTCGCCGGTGGCCTATGGCGAAATGTTCTCCGGCGCCTTGCTGCGTGAGCGGCACATCGGTGATCTGGTGGCCGCCCGCGCACCGGCTGTAACGATGCTGGACGGACAGGTGCCGGCGGGCAGCGACTGGACGGCGTTCGCCATGCCTTTCGGTAGTGCCTACTGGCGCGACCGGTCTGAGCGCGCCGTGGGCGCCAACGGCAATACCTATGGTGTGGTGCTGGGGGTGGAGCGCAGTGGCCTGGCCATGGATGGCTGGACGGTGGGCCTGCATGGCGCGGTCAGTGGGCAGTCGACCCGGGTCGATGGCCGCACCCCGGCATCCGGCGAGACCTCGGCGCTGGACGTGGGCGCACACCTGGCCTATGCCGCCGATCCCCTGGCCGGACCGCATGCCTTCGCCCAGGCCCGCGTAGGCGTGGAAGACGGGCGCCTGGAACGCAAGATCGGTTTCAACGGATATCAGAGCGCGCCGCGTGGCACCTGGACTGGCACCGTCGCCAGCGCCACGCTGGGTGGTGGCTGGCGCTGGCGCATCGGCGAGGGCAGCAGCGCCGGGCCGCTGGCCGGTCTCGACTATACGGTGCTGTCGCGGCCTGCGATCACGGAAAAAAATACAGACGGGCCGGGCCTGCAACTGGACAGCAATTCCTTCCGTTCCATGCGTGCACGCCTGGGGGGCGAATGGCGCAGCGACCTGTCGCTGGCCTCGGGGCGGCAGGTCCGTGCCAATCTGCGTGCCGGCGTGAGCCGCGACATGCTGGCGCGCACGACCACGCAGACAGCGCGCCTGGCGGGATATCCCGACGTCGCATTTGCGGCAAGCAGTGAAGTGATCCAGCGCGACAGCCTGGACCTGCAGGCCGGCGCCTCCTACCGGGTACGGCAGGACATGGTGGTCGACGCATCCTTGTCCAGCACGCTCTGGCGCGGCGGTGATGCGGAGCTGACGGCGGCCGTCTCGGCGAACTGGCGTTTCTGATCCTTGTGCACGGCAGGCCGTGCCATGGTCGCGCTTTGTGCGATTTTTCCTACGTCGACGTAGGCGATTTTTTGCGAGTTTTGAGTGATTCCCTGATCCCGGTGGCGATCAGGGCGCCTCATAATCGATATTGACGCCCACCTCGGGCGCTGTACGAGAGAGCGGACTCATCCATGCAACGAACGGAAATTGCCCGCACCATTCTGGTGGTGGAAGACAACACCGATGTCCGCGCACTTTTCTGCGAAGTGCTACGGACCGAAGGCTATCAGGTCCTGGAGGCTGCCAACGGCGCACAGGCCTATGAGCTGCTGCTCGACCCACAGCAGAGGGTGGATGTCGTCCTTACCGACCTGCGCATGCCGGTCATGGATGGGTTGGAGCTGGCGACCAAACTTAAATCCGAGGCCCAATTCGCGGCGATTCCCGTGGTCCTGCTAAGTGCCACGCCGATGAAGAACTCCTGGCAGGCACGCGAAAACTTTGCGGCCCTGCTCACCAAGCCTTGTGCCTTCAGCTTGTTGCTCTCCACCGTTGAGGCCGTCCTGTAGGGAACAGGCTGTCCGGATAGCTGGTGCATGGGGGAGCGGTTTGCCCACCATGCGGCATTGACGCGTGATCCCTGGTTTCTGCGGGGAATCTTTCCGCTCATCAGGAACAATCCATTGGCTTTTTCGTTCTCATTTTCCTAAAGCTCCAACAACTGGAAGTCTGATCCGGAGGAAGAAAAAAAATGTCAAACAGACCTGTGCTGCGCTTGTCCGACTTCATCCGCTCCCGCATGGAGTTGATCCTGGAAGCCTGGGAGCAATTCGCCAGAACGATCACCCCGCCCGCCTTGACCATGGATTCGAAAGCACTGAGGAACCACGCCTCGGTGATGCTGCGGGCCATTGCCGATGACCTAGACAATACTCAGACCGAGGCCGAGGGCATCGTCAAATCGGAAGGGCGTGCGCCACGCGCCGCCGATGACACCGCGGCCGAGACCCACGCTATCGCCAGGCTCTTGTCGGGCTTCAATGTGGAGCAGCTGGCTTCCGAATACCGTGCCCTGCGCTCCAGTGTTTTGCGGCTCTGGGCGCGGGAATGGAAGGAGGGGTATGAAACCAATGTGGACGACATCACACGCTTCAACGAGGCCATCGATCAGGCGCTGGCCGAATCGCTGGCACGCTACACCAGACTGTTCGAACAGTCGCGCAATCTGTTCCTGGCCATCCTGGGCCACGATCTGCGCAATCCGCTGGGTGCGACCATCCAGGGGGCGCAGATATTGCTGCTGGCGGACGATATCAACGATCAGCACCGCAAGATTGCCGCGCGCATCTACAACAGCGGTCATCGCATGAGCAAGCTCGTCAGCGACCTGCTCGACTATACCAGGACCCACCTCGGAGCTGGCCTGCCGCTGGACGTGAAGTCCGCCAACATGGGCGAGATCGCAAGACGCGTGATCGACGAAATCGGCAGCGCCCACCCGGACCGGGACATCGTATTGAAGAGTTCGGGAAGGCTGGACGGTCATTGGGACGCTGGCCGTATTGCACAGGCCTTGTCCAATCTGCTTGGCAACGCCATACAACACGGTCTGCCTGCTGAACGCATCCTCATCGCGATCGACGCCGGCGATGAGGAGGTGGTCGTTTCCGTCAATAACCGCGGACCTGTGATTCCGGAAGAGCAGCGCCAGGCCATCTTCGAGCCATTGGTGCGTCTGGTGGCCTCCAACAGCAAGGAGGGGGACCGGCCCGGCAGCATGGGGCTGGGTCTCTACATCGTGCGGGAGGTGGCGATCGCACACGGCGGCTCTGCCACGGCGAGCTCATCGGCTGGCGAGGGCACGACGTTTGCCATTCGCCTGCCGCGCAGTGGCCGGTAGCACTGGGGCAAGCCTGCGGATTTCGATGACGTCTCCGACAGCGGGCGCCTACGCCAGCAGAAGCCATTGGCCGATACGCGCGAAGAGGCCGCAGATCGATGATGCACCTACTGCGCATGAGCGCAGCATCAAACCAGGAGCGAAGACATGTCGAACCAGAATCAAGGCGGAACCCGCGGCGGTTCCCAAGAGCAGCATGTGCAAGCCGGTCAGCAGAGTCACAAGAACGATCAACAGAATCAGAGCAGCAACCAGGCGGGACAGCAGCAAGGCGGTGGCACGCGGGGCGGTTCGAGCGAGCAGCACTCGCAGGCTGGCCAGCAGAGCCACAAGAATGACCAGCAGAACCAGAGCAGCAGCGGTTCGGGTCAGCAGCAAGGCGATTCGTCGCGCGGTGGCTCACACGAGCAACACGTCAAGGCCGGCCAGCAAAGCCACAAGAATGGCTAGGCAGCAACTAGTCTGAAGCCCACAGATCGGCCGCTTCAGAAAAAAGCGGCGTCGCCTTCGATATCGAAGAGGACGCCGCAAAGAGACACACTACCACCAGAAGTACTACTTGTTACGGCACTACACGGTACTGCTACTGCACTTACAACCCACTACTCTCTACTTCTCCTCGCCCGAGGCAGTCTCAGACGGGCTTTCCATAACCGCCGCCACCCGGCGTCTCGATGACGAATACTTCGCCGGCCTGCATCTCGGTGCTGGCGACAAAGCCGACATCCTCTTCCCGGCCATCGTTACGGATCACATAGTTGCGGCCGCATTTGCCAGGGTCGCCACCATCGGCACCGAAAGGCGGCACGATGCGGTTGTTGGAGAGGATCGATGCCGTCATCGGCTCCAGGAAGCGGATCTTGCGGATGCCGCCGTTGCCGCCGTGCCAGGCGCCTGCACCACCGGAACCATCACGGATCTCATAGCTTTCCAGACGGACCGGATAACGCCATTCCAGGATTTCCGGATCGGTCAGGCGTGAATTGGTCATGTGAGTCTGCACCACGTCGGTACCGTTGAAACCCTTGCCGGCCCCCGAGCCACCGGAAATGGTTTCGTAATACTGGTAACGGCCGTTGCCGAAGGTGAAGTTGTTCATCGTGCCCGGTGCCGACGCCAGCACGCCAAGTGCGCCGTACAGGGCATTTGTGATGCAGCTGGAGGTTTCCACGTTGCCCGAGACCACGGCTGCGGGATAGCGCGGATTGAGCATGGAGCCCTCCGGGATGATGACGTTCAGGGGCTTCAGGCAACCGGCATTGAGCGGAATCTCGTCATCCACCAGCGTGCGGAAGACATACAGCACCGCGGCCATGCAGATGGCGCTGGGCGCGTTGAAGTTGTTGTTCAGCTGCGGCGAGGTGCCGGTGAAATCGATGTCGGCGGTACGCTGCTCGTGGTTCACACGGATGGCGACCTTGATCACGGCGCCATTGTCCAGCGGATAGTCGTAGCTGCCGTCCTTCAAGAGGATGATGACGCGCCGTACCGCTTCTTCCGCATTGTTCTGGACGTGATCCATGTAGGCCTTCACCACGTCCAGGCCGAAGTGATCCACCATCTTCAGCAGTTCTTCCACGCCCTTCTGGTTGGCCGCGATCTGAGCTTGCAGGTCGGCCAGATTCTGGGCGATGTTGCGCGCCGGATAGGGGCCGGAGCCGAGCAGGGCCACGGTTTCCTGTTCCAGGAAGCGGCCGCCGCGCACCAGCTGGAAGTTGTTGATGAGGATGCCTTCTTCTTCCACCACGGTGCTGTTGGCCGGCATGGAGCCGGGGGTGATGCCGCCGATGTCGGAGTGGTGGCCGCGCGAGCCGACATAGAACAGGATCTCGCGGCCGTCCTTGTCGAAGGCCGGGGTGATCACGGTGATGTCGGGCAGGTGGGTGCCGCCATGGTAGGGATCGTTGAGCATGAACACATCGCCCGGCCGCATCTTGCCGGCGTTCTCGCGGATGATGGTGCGGATGCTCTCGCCCATGGAACCCAGGTGCACCGGGATGTGCGGCGCATTGGCGATGAGGTTGCCCTGGGCATCGAAGAGGGCGCATGAGAAGTCCAGGCGTTCCTTGATGTTGACCGAGAAGGCGGTGTTCTGCAGGCGCAGGCCCATCTGTTCGGCAATGCTCATGAAGAGATTGTTGAACACCTCCAGCATGACCGGGTCGGCGTCGGTGCCGATGGCCTTGCGTTGCGGGCGCGCCTGGTAGCGTTGCATCATCAGATGGTTCAGCGGCGTGACTTCGGCCAGCCAGCCGGGTTCGACGATGTTGGTCGCGTTCTTCTCGGCCACGATGGCCGGGCCGTGGACGATGTCACCGGGGCGCATGTCTTCGCGACGGTACAGGGCGGTGTCGTGCCACTGGCCGCCGGAGAACAGGCCCACCGTTTCGGTGACGGTCAACGGTCCCTGGCGCGGGGGCAGGTGTTCGGGCTTTTCTTCGCGGTCGGTGGAGATGCCGATGGCTTCCACCGAGATGGCCTCGACGATCATGGTCTTTTCCGGCATCAGGAAGGAATAGCGCTTCTTGTAGGCGGACTCGAACTGCTCGACCATGCCGGCCAGGTCGCCGAAGTTGACCACGATCACCGAATCGGTGCCGTCATAGCGCAGGTGGGCGCGCTGGATGACGTTGATCTGCTGTGCTGCCACGCCCTGGGTGAGGAGGTCGGTCCTGGCCTCTTCGGAGAGCTTGCCGAGTTCGGCGTCGAGTTGGCCCAGCGACTGCGCGGACAGGGGCAGTTCCATGGCCTGTTCACGCATGGCGGTCTGGTCGGCCAGACCCATGCCGTAGGCCGACAGCACGCCGGCGAAGGGGTGCGCGAAGACGCGCGTCATGCCCAGCGCATCGGCCACCAGGCAGGCGTGCTGGCCACCGGCGCCGCCGAAGGTGGTGAGGGTGTAGTCGGTGACGTCGTGACCGCGCTGCACCGAGATGAACTTGATGGCGTTGGCCATGTTGCCGACGGCGATCTCGATGAAGCCTTCGGCCACTTCTTCCGGCGTACGGCGATTGCCGGTCTGTTGATGGATCTGTTCGGCCAGTTCGCTGAACCTGGCGACCACGGCGTCGCGATCCAGGGCTTCGTCGGCAGCCGGGCCGAAGACCTTGGGGAAATAGGCCGGCTGGATCTTGCCCAGCATGACGTTGCAGTCGGTGACCGCCAGCTGGCCGCCACGGCGATAGCTGGTCGGACCGGGGTTGGCACCGGCACTGTCCGGGCCGACGCGATAACGGGTGCCGTCGAAATGCAGGATGGAGCCGCCGCCGGCAGCCACGGTGTGGATGCTCATCATGGGGGCGCGCATGCGTACGCCGGCGACCTGGGTTTCGAACTCGCGCTCGAATTCACCGGCATAGTGCGACACGTCTGTCGAGGTGCCGCCCATGTCGAAGCCGATGATCTTGTTGAAGCCGGCCGTCTCGGCGGTACGCACCATGCCGACGATGCCGCCGGCCGGGCCGGAGAGGATGGAGTCCTTGCCCTGGAAGCGGTGGGCGTCGGTCAGGCCGCCGTTGCTCTGCATGAAGAGCAGGCGCACGCCATCCATCTCGCTGGCGACCTGGTCCACGTAGCGGCGCAGGATTGGGGAGAGGTAAGCATCGACCACGGTGGTGTCGCCGCGCGAGACCAGCTTCATCATGGGGCTCACTTCATGGGAGACCGAGACCTGGGTGTAGCCCAGCTCGGTGGCGATGTCGGCCAGCTTCTTTTCGTGTTCGGTGAAGCGATAGCCGTGCATCAGCACGATGGCCACGGCGCGATAGCCCTCCTGGTGCAGTGCCGCCAGTTGCTGGCGCACCGAAGTGGTGTCCAGGGGCGTGATCACTTCGCCGTGGGCGCCCAGGCGCTCATCGACTTCCACGACTTTTTCAAACAGCAGTTCAGGCAGGACGATGTGGCGATCGAACAGGCGCGGGCGGTTCTGGTAGGCGATGCGCAAGGCATCGCGGAAGCCCCGGGTGATCAATAGCACGGTCGGATCGCCCTTGCGTTCGAGCAGGGCATTGGTGGCGACGGTGGTGCCCATCTTCACCGCTTCGACCACCTGTGGCGAAATCGCCTCACCGGGTTTCAGCCCCAGCAGACGCTTGATGCCGGCCACGGCCGCATCCTTGTATTGCTCGGGATTTTCCGACAGCAGCTTGTGCGTCAACAGCGTGCCATCCGGCTTGCGCGCGACGATGTCGGTGAAGGTGCCACCGCGGTCGATCCAAAACTGCCAACGCTGCTCCCCCAACAAATTCTGACCTTGTTCCATGGACGCCTAACCTTTCTGAATTAACTTTATTAGTGCAGTTTATTGATGAATTATTGAGATAGTGCACTCAAAACGTGCGATTAAGTCCTGCTTGCTGAGCCGGCCGATTCCCCGCCGAAAATCCTGAACAGGCCTGAAACCCCTTCTGCGCCTGTGTTTTCCACCTTGTCCCTACTCGACTTCAAATTCTGGCACGCGCTTTGCTAATAACACGACGAAGAAATTGTCTGTATTTAGTTTTTTATTTAAAAATAATTTATTGACATATTATCGATGAAAAATATAGGATTCAACAAAAAAAACAAGCAGAGACAAAAAATGGAAAAAGAAGCAAAGCAATAAGGACGTGGCATCAATGCACGTCGCCATTTGGGGAGTGACGCTTTGTTGACGGGGAGCCCTGTCAACCAGCACAGCGACATTCCAGCAGTCCGAATCCGTCAGTCGATAGTCAGCAGAAAGAACCGCATCACCTGGGCCGCGATGGCCGGGCTGTTCCGCCAGGGCAGCCATGTCGCGCAGGTTCCGAAGATGGCAGTAAGCCTTGCCGGTCCGCCGGGGAGGAGGGCGTCGTGCAAGCTTCTTCAGGGAAGAGCTTGCAATGTGCGCCGGTTATTTGGGGTAGCTCCCGCTAAAGGCTTCATGCGGTGGGGGATTTTGGGTGTCATTCAATACAACAAGGAGCGTCTCATCATGCTAGGTCTCATCTCCAACAGCGTCAAAGCGGTCCGCACGGCAGGGGTAGCGGTCTCGTTTTCCCTGGTCGCGTTTGCGGCACACGCGCAACAGCAAGAAATCAAGATCGGTGTCATCTATCCTCTGAGCGGTGCTGCCGCCTCCACCGGCGCCGAGATGAAGGACGCGCTGGAACTGGCTGCCGACATCATCAACAACGGTGCCAAGGGCGTACCCAACCTGCCGTTTTCGGCCGGTGGCGGCCTGCCCAACCTGAAGGGCGCCAAGATCAAGCTGGTGTTCGCCGATTCCCAGGGCAACCCGCAGGTCGGTGCTACCGAAGCCGAACGCCTGATCAGCCAGGAGAAGGTCGTGGCCCTGGTCGGCAGCTATTTCAGCAACGTCACCGCCACTACCAGCCAGGTGGCAGAACGCTACAAGGTGCCTTACCTGAACCCGGAATCGTCCTCGGCGTCGCTGACCCAGCGCGGCTTCAAGTGGTTCTTCCGCACTACCGCCCACGATGACCTGTTCGTGACCAACTTCTATGAGTTCTTCAAGGAGCTGGAAGCCAAGAAGGGCATCAAGGTCAACAAGCTCGGCGCCTTCAACGAAAACACCCTGTGGGGCAACGAAACCACCAAGCTGGAGACCAAGCTGTCCAAGGACCGTGGCTTCGACTTGGTCAAGACCGTGGTCTACCCTGCCAAGAGCACCCAGCTGACCTCGGAAGTGCAGCAGCTCAAGGCGGCCGCACCGCAGGTGGTGCTGCAGTCGTCCTACCTGGGTGACGCCATCCTGTCGATGAAGACCTACAAGGAGCTGGGCTTCAACCCCGACATGATCCTGGCCAATGACGCCGGCTTCATCGACACCGAGTTCATCAAGACCCTGGGCAAGGACGCCGACTACATCATCACCCGCGATGTCTGGTCGCTCGACCTGGCTGCCAAGAACCCGCTGATCAAGCAGGTCAACGATCTGTTCTACAACCGCTACAAGATCAACTTCACCGGCAACTCCTCGCGCACCTTCACGGGTCTCATGACCCTGGCCGATGCCATCAACCGCGCCGGTTCGACCGATGCCGAAGCCATCCGCAAGGCACTGGCCGAGACCAACATCCCGGGCGACAAGCTGATCATGCCGTGGAAGGGCATCAAGTTCGACGAGCACGGCCAGAACACCCTGAGCTCGGGCATCCTGCTGCAGATCATCAACGGCAAGTACTACACCGTGTGGCCGTTCGACATGGCCACCCGTGATGTGGTCTGGCCGATGCCGAAGTGGGACCAACGCAAGTAAGCAGGCGATAGCACTCATGGTGCCACGGGGCGGCAGGCCGGTGACGTAGGCCGGGCCGGCCTCCCCGCGGAAAAATCTTCATCGCAGGCGGCTGATAAGACGGTGCGTGAATAGTTCGTTGGAGGGAAAAATTATGTCTTGGGATATTTTGGCGCAGACCCTTGCGTCTGGTTTGCTGATCGGACTGATCTATGCGCTCGTTGCTATCGGCCTGACCCTGATCTTTGGCGTCATGGATATTGTCAACTTCTCGCATGGCGAATTCCTGATGTTCGGGATGTACTCCAGTTTCTGGTTGTTCGCCCTGTTCGCGCTCGACCCCATCTTCACCCTGCCGCTGACGGCATTGTTCCTCTTTGCGCTGGGTGCACTGCTCTACAAACTGGTCATCCGAAAGATCACCAATGCACCGATGGTGTCGCAGATCTTTACGACCTTCGGTCTGATGATCCTGTTCCGTGGTATCGCGCAATTCTTCTGGAAGGCCGACTTCCGCACCATCGAGAACTCGATGGTCAGCGGCCAGGTGTCCATCGCCGGCATCCAGATCGGCACGCCCCAGCTGACCGCAGGCCTGGGCGCCATCATCGTCACCGGCGTGATCTATACCTTCCTCACCCGTACCCGCCTGGGCGCGGCCCTGGAGGCGACTGCCGCCGACAAGGAAGCCGCCCAGCTGATGGGTATCGATTCGCAGAAGATGTTTGCCCTGGCCTGGGGTATCGGCGCGGCCTGCGCGGGCGTGGCCGGCGTGCTGCTGTCGACCTTCTTCCCGATCTTCCCGGAAGTGGGCGCCAACTTCATCCTGATCGCCTTCGTGGTGGTCAACCTGGGTGGCTTCGGCAGCGTGGTCGGTGCCCTCATCGCCGGCGTGCTGGTAGGCCTGATTGAAGTGATGGGCGGTTTCCTCCTGGGACCGCAATACAAGATGCTGATCGTGCTGGCCTTGTTCCTGGGGATGCTGATGTTCCGTCCGCAGGGCCTGATGGGCAAAGCCTGAGTACGCCACCGATACAGTCAAGAAGGAAAATCCATGTCCAAGAATACCTCCGGCCTGATCATCACAGCGCCGCCGTCGGGCGCGCTGGCCAACAAGATGCGCATCGCCCTGGCGATCCTGCTGGTGGTGGCGGTGGCCCTGCCCACGTTCGTCACCTCTCCCACCCACCTCAACCTGGCGATCCTGATCCTGATGGCGGCCCAGATCGGCGTGTCCTGGAATATCGTCGGCGGCTATGCCGGCCAGGTCTCGCTGGGCCACGTGGCGTTCTACGGTATCGGCGCCTATACCTCGGCCATCATGTTCTCGATCTGGGGCATCAGTCCCTGGATCGCCATGCTGGCCGGCGGACTGATCGCCGCCGCCACCAGCCTGGTGATCGGCTGGTCCTGCTTCCGCCTCAAAGGTCACTACTTCGCGATGGCCACCATTGCCGTGGCCGAGATCATCCAGATCGTCTTCACCAACTGGGACTTCGCCGGCGCCGCCGTGGGCCTGACCATTCCCATGAGCGAGGAGGGCTGGTCCAAGATGATCTTCAGCGGCAAGGAGCCCTACTACTACATCGCGCTGGGCTTGTTGCTGGTGACATTGCTGGCCAATGCCTGGATCGAGCGCAGCTATCTGGGCTATTACTTCCGGGCCATCAAGGATGAACCGGATGCCGCCCGCAGCCTGGGGGTGAGCCTATCCAAGTACAAGCAGATCGCCTTTGCCGTGAGCAGCTTCTTCACCGCCATGGGAGGCAGCCTGTATGCCCAGAAGGAACTCTATATCGATCCCGCATCGGTACTCGGTACCGGCATCTCGATCAAGATGGCGCTGGTCTCCATCCTGGGTGGTATCGGCACCCTGTTCGGCCCCATCGTCGGTGCCGGGCTGCTGACGGCCATCGAGGAAGGCACGCGTACCCTCTTCGGCGGCACCGGTCGCGGTACCGACCTGATCATCTACGCCGCGCTGATCATCGCCATCGCGGTCTATTACCCGAACGGCATCGTCGGTTACGTGCGGACCTATCTGGCCCGCCGCAAAGCCAACAAGCAACATCAGGAGGGCAGCAAATGAGCCTGCTTCGTGTCGAGAACGTCTACAAGAAATTCGGCGGCCTGACCGCCAACCAGGATATCTCCTTCAATGTCCAGGTCGGCGAGATCGTTGGCCTGATCGGGCCCAACGGCGCCGGCAAGACCACCATGTTCAATTGCATCGCCGGCTATTCGCCCCCGACCACCGGTGACATCTGGCTGGAAGACGTGAAGATATCCGGCATGAACCCGGAGCAGTGTGCCCGCATCGGCATCGGCCGTACCTTCCAGGTGGCGCGCACCTTCACCAGCATGACCGCGCTGGAGAACGTGATGGTCGGTGCCTTCCTCAACGAGCATAGCGTCGCCAAGGTGCGGGACACGGCGCGCCAGCTGCTGGAGTTCGTCAACCTCGGACGCTTCGCCGACAAGCCGGCCGGCAGCATGACCATCAGCGAACAACGCCGCCTGGCGGTGGCCCGCGCCCTGGCGGTCAAGCCCAAGCTGCTGCTGATGGATGAAGTGATGGCCGGCCTCAATCCCACCGAGGTGAAGGAAACCGTGGAGGTGGTGCTGAAGATCCGCGACCGTGGCATCTCCTGCCTGATCGTGGAGCACGTGCTGGAAGGCATCATGCCCATCGCCAACCAGATCGTGGTGCTGGACTACGGCAAGAAGATCGCCGATGGAAGCCCGACCGAGGTTTCCAACGACCCGCACGTGATTGCCGCCTACCTGGGAGATGAATGATGTTGCAAGTAACCAATCTGCGCGCCAGCTATGACGGCGTGCTGGCCTTGTCCAAGGTCGACCTGGAAGTCAAAGCCGGCAGCATCGTGGCGCTGGTCGGTGGCAACGGCAACGGCAAGTCCACCACGCTGCGCGCCATCGCCGGGCTGAACAAGCCGGATGCCGGCCAGATCAGCTTCGAGCGCCAGGATATCGGCAAGATCCCTTCCTTTGACCGCGTCAAGCTGGGCCTGTCGCTGGTGCCGGAAGGGCGTCGCCTGTTCCCGCGCCTGACGGTGGAACGCAACCTGGAGCTGGGCGCGTACACCCGTACCGACAGCACCGAAGTGGCGGCCTCCCTGGACGAGATGTATGCCACCTTCCCCATCCTCAAGGAACGGCGCCATCAGCTGGCCGGTACCATGAGCGGCGGCGAACAGCAGATGCTGGCCATCGGTCGCGGCCTGATGGCCAAGCCCAGGCTGCTGCTGCTGGACGAGCCGTCCTGGGGCATCGCACCCAAGTTCGTGACCAAGGTGTTGGACACCATCCAGCAGATCAACGCCAAGGGCGTGTCCATCCTGCTGGTGGAGCAGAACCTGCACAAGGCACTGGACATCGCCCACTACGGCTATGTGATCCAGACCGGGCGCATCGTCATGGAAGGCAGCGGCGACGAACTGCTGCACAACGAAGACATCAAGAAGGCCTATCTGGGCGGCCTGTGACATGCAGACCCATCCCATGCCCGAGAGGAAAGCCGTGACAGACCGCCTGAACGAGTAGCCCATCGGGACCGATCCGGCGTGCCCGTCCCCGGGCCCCCCGCTTCCCTCCACATCGCGAGCGACGGCTGTGGCCGTCATGAACCAAGGACTTTTATGTTGACGCATAAATCCCTGCTGGAAGCGTACGTCCATGCAAAAGACAAAGGCAGTCCCGGGCTGATCCACGACATCTTCGCGCCCAATGCCATGTTGACCATTGCCGTGTGCGATGACGGCATTTCGTTTCCGCCGCTGGTGGTGGGCAGCGAAGGGATCGCGCAGACGCTGGTGACCGATTTTGGTCGTCAGTTCTCGCAATGCCGCACCTATTACCTGGCCGACGTGCCAGCCGGTGCCGGTGCGCAAATCGATCACCTGCCGTGGCTGGTCATCATGCGCGACAAGGTCCAGGCCAAGCTGCGCATCGGACGCGGCAGCGATCGCTGGTCATTCGTTCCGGAGGGTGAAGGCTGGCGCATCTCGGAAATGCATATCCGCATCGACCGCATGGATAGCCTGCCCGACCGGGCGGGCGGTCTGGTGACGACGCTGCAATCCTTCCTGCCATACCCGTGGTTGCGGCCGGCAGCACTGGACGAGGCGCTGGCACCGCTGGCCCGCTGCAATCCGGCGTTTGGCTTCGTGACGGAATTCCTGTCCGAAAAATTTGAAAGGCCGGAGCAGGGCGTGTTCGCTCCGGCGTGAACGAGGACCCCGAAGAGGGTCGTGATAGCAGTGGTTTTGCAGTTCCCGTTCAAGCGCTGGAGGCAAAAAGGCCAATTGCTTCCGGTGTGCGGCGGGCTGGCGCGTATCGGCATGGAAGGGCGCGCACGATCATGCCGATACGCGATTTTTTGGAAATCATTTACGGGGAATCACAATGAAACAAAGGATTTTGGCTGCGTCGATCATGGCTGCGGCAGGTATCTACGCTCTGCCCGCATCGGCGCAATCGTCGGTGACCATCTACGGTCTGATCGATACCGGTTACGTCATCGAAACCGGTGGCGCTGCAGGCAAGGTGAACAAGCTGACCAGCGGTATCAGCGGCGGTTCGCGCATCGGCTTCAAGGGTACGGAAGATCTCGGCGGCGGCATGTCGGCGGTGTTCCTGCTGGAGTCGGGCTTCCAGAACGATACCGGTGCACTGGGGCAGGGCGGTCTGCTGTTCGGTCGCCAAAGCTATGTCGGCCTCAATGGCGGCATGGGTTCGGTGCTGGTGGGACGTCAGTACACACCGCAATACATGACGCTGGCCATGGTCGATCCGTTCGGTACCGGTTATGCCGGTGATGCAGCCAACCTGATGCCCAACACCGGCAACAGCTCCAGCCGCATGGACAACACCGTCAAGTACATCTCGCCCAAGGTGGCTGGTTTCACCGGTGAACTGGCTTATGGTTTCGGCGAAACGGCCGGCTCCACCAAGGCCGCCAGCCAGGTCGGCGCTGCCGTGCAGTACAGCAACGGTCCGCTCAATGTACGCCTGGGCTTCCATGGTCGCAACAACGACACCACCACCGCCGAGACCAGCAGCGGACGCAGCACCTTGCTGGGTGCGGTGTACGACTTTGGCGTGCTCAAGCTGCACGGCGCCTATGGCATCAACAAGGGCGTCAACAGCTCGCCGCTGCGCAGCACCGTCAATTCCTATGGCACCGGTCCCGTGTTCGCCTCCACCGACAGCGCCGACATGCTCATCGGCGTGACCGTACCGTTCGGCGTGCAGCACACCGTGCTGGCCTCGTACATCCACAAGAACGACAAGACCGCCCGCAACCAGGACGCCAACCAGGTCGCGCTGGGGTATCGCTACTCCATGTCCAAGCGCACCGACCTGTACGCGATGTATGCACACATCAGCAACAAGAATGGCGCACCCTACACCGTGGGTAGCTCCATCGAAACCGGCTCCGGTAACAGCGCCTGGAACTTTGGCATCCGCCATACGTTTTAACGGCTTTTTCCGGCGCATGCAGTCTTGAGGGGGAAAGGTAAGTAGTGCCCGTTTTTCCGGGCAGGCAGTTTCTTACTGTGCGTGACGCCGGGCCTGATTGCCGACGGCTCCATGTCTTGAGGGGAGTCGTCGGCCAGGTGCGGAGGAGATGCAGGCTGACACCATCGTCGTTACCGCATTTCGACTTGCAAGGAGCATCCACATGAAGTTGAAGAATCTGAACATCGGACAACGCCTGAGCGCAGGTTTCGGCATTGTGATCTTCCTGATGCTGGCGCTGACGGCCATTGGCGTACTGCGCCTGAACCAGATCAACGGCAGCATCGCCATGATCGCCAAGGATTACTATCCGCGCACCGTGATGGCCAACTCGGTCAAGAGTGCGCTGGACGAGACGGCGCGCAGCATGCGCAACCTGCTCTTCATGAGCACGGTCGACGAGATCAAGGGCGAGCTCGACGCCATCGATCGGGCCGGCAAGACCATCGAAAACACGCTCAAGCAGTTTGCCGCCAATACCAGTTCGGAAGACGGGCTGCGCATGCTCAAGGCAGTCAATGCTGCACGAGCCCAGTACACGCCGGTGCTGAACAATTTCATCGCCGCCGTCAAGGATGGGCAGGTCGAGCAGGCGCGGGACCTGATCCTGCCCGAGATCGCCCCCTACCAGAGCGCCTATTTCAAGGCCCTCGACAACCTGATCGCCTACCAGGGTAGCCGCATGGAAGAGGGCGGGCGCGACGCCGAACAGGTGGCCACCTCGGCCAGTATGCTGATGATTGCCATGGCCAGCATCGCCACGCTGCTGGCGGCACTGGTGGGCTATTCCGTCATGCGTGGCATCACGCGCCCGCTCAATGCCGCCATCAATATTGCCGAGCGCGTGGCCGGTGGTGATCTGGCGGTCCAGGTCGAGGCCACCGGCTCGGACGAAACGGCCAAGCTGCTGGCGGCACTGGAACACATGCGCGACGGCCTGGTAGGCGCGGTGACGCAGGTACGCGAGGGGTCCGACGCCATTTCCGTGGCGGCGCGCGAGATCGCCGAAGGCAATGCCAACCTGTCGGCCCGTACCGAACTGCAGGCCAGCACGCTGGAAGAAACCGCCAGTTCCATGCTGGAGCTGACCAATGCCGTCAACCAGAATGCCGAGAACGCCCGCGAAGCCAATCATCTGGTGCTCAACGCTTCGCAGGTCGCCACGCAAGGGGGCGACGTGGTCACGCAGGTGGTCAGCACGATGAAGGAAATCAAGGAGAGCTCGCGCCAGATCGTCGACATCATCGGGGTGATCGATGGCATCGCCTTCCAGACCAATATCCTGGCGTTGAACGCTGCCGTGGAGGCAGCCCGCGCCGGTGAGCAGGGACGCGGGTTTGCCGTGGTCGCCGCCGAGGTACGCGCCCTGGCCCAGCGCAGCGCCGCTGCTGCCAAGGAGATCGCCGGGCTGATCCAGAGCTCGGTGAAGAAGGTCGATGCCGGTGGCGCGCTGGTGGACCAGGCCGGGCAGACCATGCAGGAGATCGTCTCCAGCGTAAAACACGTGGCCGACATCATGATCGAGATATCGGCCGCCAGCGACGAACAGAGCGAAGGCATCCGCCAGATCAATCAGGCGGTCGAGCAGATCGATGACATGACGCAGCAGAACTCGGCCCTGGTGGAACAGGCGGCAGCGGCTGCGCAGCAGATGCATGACCGCTCGCTGGCGCTGGGGCGGGCGGTATCGATCTTCAAGACACAGGGTGCGCAGGCAAGCCAGACGACGCACGAACCTGGCGCGGCGGACTGGGAATTGTCAGGCGAGCATGCCGGGGCGCCATTGGCATGGACGCCGGAGGACAGGAAGTTGCTGGTGGAAAAGTAGACTGCAGATTCAACAGAGCCCAATCTGGCTCACCTTGCCGAGGAAATTGGGGTTTAAAATCGGGGTTTCTCGACTGACCGCCGGCGGCGGGGAAAATCTCTCGACGTTATTTCCTGTGGCGGTCAGTGATCTTGTCTGCTTTTCAAAGACCTTTATGCCAACCGAAAAGAAAACCCCGAAAGCCAATTTCGCCCAGCCCAACACCCCAGGCAAGGTGCCGATCGTATCGTCACTGCATCTGGCTTCAGGAAGGAGCAAGGAGTTGAGCGAATTCGAGTTCGGCATGATCATCGCCAGCAATGCCTTCAACCGATGGATGATCCGCTGCATCTCGGCAGCCGGCATGAAGGACATGACGGCCACCGACGTCCTGGTATTGCACCATATCAACCACCGCGCACGCGAGAAGAAGCTGGCCGACATCGCCTTCATCCTCAATATCGAGGACACGCACGTGGTCAACTACTCGCTCAAGAAGCTGCACGCCCTGGGCCTGGTGAGCACCGAGCGGCGCGGCAAGGAAGTGCTGTATTCGACCAACGAGGCCGGACAGGATCTTTGCAAGCGGTACTACGAGATCAGGGAGCAGCTGCTGGTCTCCAGCCTCACCGGCGACAACACCGAGAGCTACGAGCTGGAAGAGCTGGCCCGGTTCCTGCGCGTGCTGTCGGGCTTGTATGAGCAGGCGGCGCGGTCGGCGACGTCGATGTAAGAACAACAGGGCGGCCGGCCGTCTGCGGGCCGGCGCCTTCTCGTAGCCCCCTACCTGCATCGCCCAGACTCCCTCCTCAATCCATGCGGAAGCCCTCAAGGTGTCATGCTGCGGACCTGTCCGCGAGCAGTCATCCGGGCGCGCCTAGCCCCTGATACTCGCTGCGTCGCTTCATGAAGCGGTGGTAGGACATTCGCAGGTGCAGGCGCATGACCTGGCGTGCCAGTTCACCATCTTTTGCTTCCATTGCCAGGACCAGGTCCTGATGGTGATGCAGGCTTTGCTCCAGTTGTGCCGGTTCATAGAGGTGGAAGGAACGGACGATGATGGGCATGTCGATGATGGTCTCCAGCATCGCACGCAAGCGCGGCGAAGCGGAATAATCCAGAATGGTCCGGTGGAAGGTGCTGTTGGCCGCCTGGATCTTTTCGACTGAATGGGGGCCGCCATCGCGGATGGCAGTGGCCATCCTCTCATTGCTGTCCTTCAGGATCTTCAGCATTTCCTCGTCGCCACGCTCGGCAGCCAGGCTGGCTGCATAGGGCTCCAGCAACATGCGCAGCTGGAAGGTTTCTTCGATATCCCACTCGCTCCAGGCCGCCACGTGGATACCCTGGCCGGCGTCGGCAGTGGCCAGGCCTTCCTCGACAAGACGTCTCAGGGCGGTCCGCACAGGCGTACGGCTGACTCCCAATTCACGCGCAAGCGGTTCTTCCTTGAGCTGGGTGCCTGGCTTGTATCGTCCTCCGACAACACGCTGCCGGAGTACTTCGTAGACCTTGTCCTTGCCGCGTTCCACCTTCGATGCTCCCGTTTCCATTGCCGATGGCGGATTCTATATGCGCCATCCCGACCTCGTCCAACAGGGCGGCTCATTCGGCTTGAATGTCCCAATATTGTTCTTTTTGTGGTTTTTTTAGGCGCGACAAGAAACTGATTTGCCTTAATTGTACTTTTTTTGTATTCTTCGTAAAAATATTCAAACCGGAGACATCAATGCGCATTGCAATCGTCGGCATGGGCGAAGTTGGTCGCTGCTATGCCAAAGCCCTCTATGCAGCAGGGCATGAACTGATCCTCTGCGAAGCCTTTCCTTCCCCGGCGGCCCGGGAGCTGGCCAGCCAATGGAGCCTGGAGCTACACCAGCAGCCAGGCGTTTGCTTCAAAAATGTACATTGGGTGTTCTCCTGCGTGACCGGAGCACAGGCCCTGGCCGTGGTCGAACAGGTGGCAGCGTTCCTGGACGCGGGGACCGGATTTGCCGATCTGACCACCGCCAGCCCGGAGACCAAGAAGCAAGCCTTCGCCACCGCCCGTGCGGCTGGATTCGAATACGTGGATGTGGCCATCATGGGCGCCATTTCGCTCAACTGGGAAAAGACCCCGCTGCTGGCGGCCGGGCGCAAGGCTGCCGATTTCAGGGAGGTGCTGCTCACTGCCAACGGCCGGGTGCAGGTCATCGAGGGCGCCAGTCCGGGTGCTGCGATTTCGCTGAAGATCCTGCGCAGCATTTTTACCAAAGGCATGGAAGCGCTGGCGGTCGAGCTGTTGATGAGCGCCGAAAAGCAGGGCGTACGCGAAGAGCTGTATCACCAGCTGAAGGATATCGACGAGACCCCACTGCGCAGCTTCATCGACATGCTGGTGCGCACCCACGTGATCCATGCAAAACGCCGTGCCCATGAAGTCCACGATGCGCGCCGGGAACTCGACGGCCAGGGACTGCCATCGCTGGTGCTGCCGGGCGTGGAGGAGCGTTTCAATGCCACCGCGGCGCTGCTGGAGCGACGCCCACTGGACGTGGACAACCCCGACGTCGGACAGGCTCTTACCTGGTTGCTCGCCGCTGGCGACGCAACCTGACTTCAACTTCCAACCCAGGACATATCCATCATGACCACCAAAGAACAGATTACCCAGTTGCGTGAGCTCGGTTCGGCCACGGTCTACGAAGCACAGGGTGCCAAGGGCGCCCTGGACCACGGCATGAAACCGATCGATCCCACCTCTCGCCTGGCCGGTCCGGCCCTGACCGTGGATGCCCGTCCGGGCGACAACCTGGTGCTGCACTACGCGGTCCTGCAGGCCAAACCGGGCGATGTGCTGGTGGTCGATGCCAAGGCCTTCATGGAAGCCGGTCCCTGGGGTGACGTGCTGACCGTGCTGGCAATGAAGCGCGGCATCGCCGGGCTGGTGGTCAATGGCTGCGTACGCGATGCGAACACCATCATCGATCTGGGATTCCCGGTCTTCTGCCGCGGCCTGTCCATCAAGGGCACCGGCAAGCACCAGCCGGGCCGGGTCAACGTTCCGGTGGTCATTGGCGATGTCGTCATCCATCCCGGTGACATCATCGTGGGCGACCGCGACGGTCTGGCAGTGGTGGCAAAAGACGAAGTCGAAGCGACCATCGCCAGCAGCATCGCGCGCGAAGAAAAGGAAGAAAAGATGCGTCGCGCCATCGAGGACGGCGCCTCCACCGTCGAGCTCATGAAGTTGCAGGACATCCTCAAGAATTACGGTCTGGTGTAAGCCGCCGAAAGGGAGAGCCGGCGCAAGACCGGACTCCATCTTCCTGCCTGCCCCTGGCCTGCTGGCGCCGGGCGGCGCAGATGAAAAACAGAAAATGCTTCAATCGCTGAAGGAGACTTGAATGGAAGCGGTAGCCATGGAACGTACGAAGTCGAAGAGCCATTTCAGATGGGTCATCGGCGCACTGATTTTCATTGTGTACACGGTGGCTGCCGCCGACCGTGCCAACCTGGGCGTCGCCTTGCCGTTCCTGCGCAAGGAATTCGTGATGTCCAACACCGAAGCCGGTGCACTGGCCAGCATTTTCCTGTTCGCCTATAGCCTCGCGCAGCTGCCGTCCGGCCTGGCCTACACGCGCTTTGGCATTCCCCGCGTGTTTTCGCTCGCCATGTTGGCGACCTCCCTGTTCACCGGATTGATCGGCACGGCCTCATCGCTGCTGATGCTGAAGATCTACCGCTTCGGCCTGGGATTGGCGGAAGGCCCGCTGCCCATCGGGATCACCTCGACCATCAACAACTGGTTTCCGGCGCGCGAAAAAGGCACCATGACGGGGATCTTCCTGGCCGCCGCCAAGTTCGGCCCGGTGCTGGTGCCGCCGGTCTGTGCGGTCATCATCCATTACTGGGGCTGGCGCTATATCTTCTACATCTTCGCGCTGCCCGGCATCGTCCTGTCGGTGGTGTGGCTGCTGGTGGTGAAAAACCGGCCCTCGGAAAGCCGTCATGTGTCCGAGGAGGAGCTGCAGCACATCAATGACGATCGGGTCGCCAGCGGCACCGCCCAGGCCCCGAGCAGCAAGCGCAATTTCGCACTGCTGGATCGCCTGATCCGCACCGGCAAGGTCGCCACGGTCGACACGACCAAGGGCATCTTTCGTTCATGGAACATCATGGGCGCGGCGCTGGGCTATTTCTTCATGACCGCGATCGTGAACGTCCTGCTCGCCTGGATTCCGACCTACCTGATCAGCGTCAAGGGCTACTCCGTAACCAACATGGGCATGGTCGCTGCCGCCCCCTGGGTGGGCGCGGTGATCGGCAATCTCCTGGGCGGCATGATGACCGATCGCCTGCTCGACAAGCGTCGCAAGCCGGCCATGCTGATTTCGGCGTTCTTCACCACCATCATGATGGTCATCCTCATCAACTCGCCGGCCGATCCCTTCCTGTATGGCGCGCTGCTGCTGCTGACGGGGATTCTGCTCAACATCGGCTATTCCACGTACATGGTCTATCCGATGGGCATGACCTCCCGCAAGGTCTATCCGATGGCCAGTGCGATGGTCAATACACTCGGGCAACTGGGGGGGGCGTGTGCGCCGCTGATCGCCGGTCTCTTGCTGGACAACTACAGCTGGAGTTATGTCTGGGTGTTTCTGGCGGTGTGCTCGGTGCTGTGCTTTATCACCATCCTGACCATTCGTGAGCCGGCGCACGCTTGAACGGTCCTGTTCGGCGCTGTCTCTCGCTTCTGGGCGGAGGACGGCGCCTGCGATGGAATCGGTGACGCGCAAGCCACGCAGCCTTGCGTATTGTCGCTGTTGCCCAACCAGCGGCCTGTAGCAAAGACAGCTACTTTTCAAGCTTATGCGCGCCGCGAGTCCTGTCAAAGCACTCCAAAGAGCCACCCCTTGGTCTCTGTGCAGGGATACCGGTGTTCTTTGCCATCACCCTGTTCTGGGTGGGCCTGGCCATACGTCTGGTCGCGCCATCGTATAAGCGCAACGTCGCGAGCGTGTCGCTGTACCGTCTTGCGGGGCTGGTAGATCCGCCTGGTAGCGCTGGCGCTGTTCAATGCACGCTCTCATATCGCGCAAGTTGCCGACCAGGCGCGCGACTTCACTATCGATACATCGCAATCAACACATCAGGCTGAGCAAGCGTGTTGCCGAATTGCTGGATAGCCGTCGGGCGTGGATATCAAGTCTGATGTCGTCCGGTGTAACCGAGTAGCCCTTCCTTGAGGGCCAGGTAAAGCGTAGGTCCAAGGGCTGCCGCGATCTCTGCTTCCGTCTCTTCTACCGCCTGGTGGAACTGTTCCAGCCACAACATGCCTTGCGGCGTAAAGCGCACGATCTTGGCCCGGCCGTCGCTGGGATCGGGTTCGCGCATGACGATGCCCAGCTTCTCCAACTGTAGTACCAGTTCTCCCAGGGACTGCTTGGTGATGGAGGCGCGCTTGGCGATCTCGGTGGCGCGGGTGCCTTGGACGTCGAGGTTGCGTGTAACGCTGATGTGGCTCAGGGTGAATTGCCCATGGCCGGCCGCGACCATCTTGGCCAGCACACTCTCTTCAAAACGCTGCACGGCCTGGTTGAGCAGGCGGCCGAGGTTGGTTGCACGCCAGGCATCATTGCTGGCGGGAATTGCCGGCCTGGCCGGCTTTCGGGTCTTCTTGGGTGTCACATCCATGCGTCTGGCCGCCGGGTGGGCGTGGTGTCAATGAGGCAGATTACGCGAAGTATACCGGCACCTTCGGTTTTCCCTTGCTTTTACAAAATCCAGCTTGACGAATATAGTAAGGCATCCTTACTATAAGTCCGCCTATAACAAGAGACAAAGGAAAGCAGATGAAGGCGGTAGACGTAATGATTTGCGGCGGAGGGCCGTGCGGCCTCATGCTGGCCAACGAACTGGGAAGACGCGGTGTGAGTGTGCTGCTGGCCGATGAAAAGGACAGCACGGCATTCAACCCGCAGGCCAATGCCACCCAGGCACGGACGATGGAACATTTCCGGCGGCTGGGTTTTGCCGATGAGATCCGTGGCCAGGGGCTACCGGCGGATTTCCCCACCGACATTGCCTATTTCACGCGCTATGCCGGGCATGAACTGGCGCGCTTTCGGCTACCGTCGGCACAGCAGGCAAAGACCCGTGCACGCGAGTTGCGGGGCTCGTGGAGTGCGGCGGAGCTGCCGCACCGGGTGTCGCAAAAGTATGTCGAAGCCGAGCTGCGCCGCCAGGCTGAACGGCTTGATGGCGTAGACGTGTGCTATGCGCATCGGATACTGGATTTCACCGAGCATTCAGACCACGTCATCACGACCGTCGAGCATCGCCATACCGGTGAACGCTTTGAGGTCCGCAGCCATTACCTGATGGGCGCCGACGGTCCCCGCAGTACGGTGCGAGAGCGGCTGGGATTGAGTTACACGGGCGAAACCGGCGTGCAGCGCGATTTCATGGGCGGCCGAATGTTCGCTGTCTACCTACGCTGTCCGACTTTCTACGAACAGATGCCACATGCGCCAGCATGGATGAATGTCACCTTCAACGGTGACCGGCGTGCCTTCATGGCTGCTGTCGACGGCAAGGGAGAGTTTGCTTTCCATACGCAGCTGCGGCCTCATGAGAAGGAAGACGCCATCACGGAGGCGGATGCGCGCGGACTGTTCTGCGCGGCGGTAGGACGTGACTTGCCGGTGGAGATACTGTCCAAGGGCGGCTGGACTGCAGGGCATTCGCTGGTCGCTGATCATTTCCGGCGTGGACGTGTATTCCTTGGCGGCGATGCGGTGCATCTGTTCACCCCCACCGGCGGTCTGGGCTACAACACCGCTGTCGAGGACGCGGTCAATCTCGGCTGGAAGCTGGCCGCCGTACTGCACGGCCAGGCCAGTCCGGCGTTGCTGGACACCTATGAGGCCGAACGCCGACCGTTGGCGCTGCGCAATACCAGCTACGCGCGCAAGTTCGCCGACTCGTTGGGGCTGTTCACCCCTGTAGCCGAACTGGAGCAGGACAGCGCAGAGGGCGCCGCCGCGCGTGCCGCAGCAGGCCTCTACCTGGAACAACATGGTCGAGCCGAATTCAATATCCCCGGTATCACCTTCGGTGGTCGCTACGATGGATCTCCGGCGATCATCGCCGACGGCAGCCCGGCTCCTGCGGATGCGGCCAATACCTATACGCCGACGGCCAGCCCTGGCGGACGCCCCCCGCATTTCTGGCTGCAGGACGGCAGTTCACTTTATGACCACTTTGGTTTCGGTTGGACCTTGCTGTGCCTGGGCCAGCCGGATGCCGACACCACACCGTTCAGCCATGCCATGCAGCGCTATCGCGGCAGCCTGACGGTGCTGCACCTCGATGACCCCGATGTCATCGCCGGCTATGAGGTACCGCTGGTCCTGATCCGCCCGGATCAGATCGTCGCCTGGCGCGGCAGTCTCGCCGATTGCAATGATGCCGAACGCATCATCGATCGGCTGCTGTGCCATGTGCTGCCAGGCTGACGTCCGGCCAATCCCATAAGTGATAACGACAAGGAGACACCCACGATGAGTTCCACCGCTTCCTTCACTGTACGTGATGCCGTATTTGACTTCCTGCGTCAGGTCGGCATCGACAAGATATTCGGTAATCCTGGTTCGACCGAGTTGCCCCTGCTTCGCGACTTCCCTTCCGACTTCCGTTATGTACTCGGCTTGCACGAGGCGGTCGTGATCGGTATGGCGGACGGTTATGCACAGGCCACCGGTAAGGCCAGCTTCGTCAACCTGCATTCGGCCGCTGGTGTCGGCAATGCGATGGGCAACCTCTTCACCGCCTTCAAGAACCGCACGCCCATGATCGTCACCGCCGGTCAGCAAGCCCGCTCCATCCTGCCGTTCGATCCCTATCTGGGCTCGCGTGACGCGGCCGAACTACCCAAGCCCTATGTGAAGTGGAGCATCGAACCGGCTCGCGCCGAAGACGTCCCACTGGCCCTGGTGCGCGCTTATCATGTGGCCATGCAAGAGCCGCGCGGCCCGGTGTTCGTGTCGATCCCGGTGGATGACTGGGATCGTTCCACCACACCGCTGCAGCCCCTGCAAGTATTGACCCAGGTACGTCCGGCGCCGGACTCCATCGAACCGCTGGCTGCGGCGCTGGCGCAGTGCCGGCGGCCTGCCTTCGTGGTCGGTGCTGCCATCGATCAGGCCAATGCCTGGGATGAGATCGTCGCGTTGGCCGAACGTCACCGGGCGCGTGTGTTTGTCGCGCCGATGTCGGCACGCTGCAGCTTCCCTGAAAACCATGCCTTGTTCGCGGGCTTTCTGCCGCCGATGCGCGAGCGCATCGTACAAGCGCTGGGCGGACACGATCTGGTCTTCGTGGTCGGCGCGCCTGCCTTCACCTACCATGTCGAGGGCAGCGGTCCGCATCTCCCACCTGACGCTACATTGTGCCAACTGGTCGACGACATCTCGGTCGCCGCGTCAGCACCAGCGGGTATCTCTGTGCTGGGCAACATCAAGCTGGGCCTGGCCGATCTGCTGGCGCGTACGGACGATCCGCAGCGGCCGACGCCCGCACCTCGCGCGCCGGTGCCGCGTGCCGAGCCATCGCCCCTGATGACGGCTGCCTTCGTCCTGCAGACATTGTCCGAGGTGCGCGATGCCAGCCATATCGTGGTGGAAGAGTCACCCAGTTCACGTCGCACCATGCAGCACTATCTGCCGTTCACGCAGCCGCACACCTTCTTTACGATGGCCAGCGGCGGCCTGGGCTACGGCATGCCCGCCGCCGTTGGCGTGGCCTTGGCCGAGCCTGCGCGCAAGGTCATCGGCCTCATTGGAGATGGCTCCAGCATGTATTCGATCCAGTCCTTGTGGAGCGCCAGCCAATTGGGTTTGCCGGTGACCTTCATCATCCTCAACAATCGGCGATATGAAGCGCTATGCGATTTCGCACTTCATTTCGGCTTCGGCAAGGACGAGGCGGTGCAAGGGACGCAACTGCCTGACATCGATTTCGTCGCCCTCGCCGGTTCCATGGGCTGCCCTGCCACGCGCGTCGAGGACGCCGCTACGCTGGCGGACACCCTGCGCCGTGCATTGGCCGAGAACCGGCCGAACCTGGTCGAGATCGTGGTGGACTGATCCTGCTCATTCGCCATAAAAGGAGATTCATGACATGAACCAGACTCAACTGTTTATCGACGGCGCCCGTGTACCATCCACCGCCGGCGCCAGCTTTGAGCGCCGCAATCCTCTCGACAACGCCGTTGCCACTGAGGCAGCCGCAGCCACTACCGAGGATGCGCTCGCTGCCGTCCACAGTGCGGCACGCGCCTTCCCGGCCTGGTCCCAGACCGGCCCCGGCGTCCGCCGCAACATGCTTGAGAACGCGGCTCGTGCACTGCATGACAAGTCCGATGCCCTGGTTGCGGCGATGATGGCCGAGACCGGCGCCTCCGAAGTCTGGGCACGTTTCAATGTGCACCTGGGTGTGGAAACCCTGCGCGAAGCCGCAGCCATGACCACCCAGATAGCGGGTGAAGTCATCCCGTCCGATATTCCTGGCTCGTTGGCATTGGGTGTGCGCCAGGCCGCCGGCGTGGTGCTGGGCATCGCACCATGGAATGCACCAGTGATTCTGGGGGTGCGCGCCGTGGCCACGCCACTGGCCTGCGGCAATACGGTGATCTTCAAAGGATCGGAGATCTGCCCGGCCACCCATGGGCTCATTGTGGAGGCCTTCGCCGATGCGGGCCTGCCGCCAGGCGTACTGAATTACCTGAGCAATGCGCCGCAAGATGCACCGGCCATCGTCGACGCCATCATCGCCGCACCGGCTGTACGCCGTGTCAACTTCACCGGATCGACTCGGGTTGGCAAACTGATTGCCCGGCGCTGCGCAGAATACCTGACGCCGGCCGTACTTGAACTGGGCGGCAAGGCACCGCTGCTGGTGCTGCATGATGCCGATCTTGATGCCGCCGTCGATGGCGCTGCATTCGGCGCGTTCATCAACTCAGGTCAAGTCTGCATGTCGACCGAGCGCATCATCGTTGATGCGCGTATCGCCGACGACTTCGTTGCGCGCCTGCGTCTCAAGGCGATGGCGCTGCCCGTGGGAGATCCGCGGCGTGGGCCCGTGGTGCTGGGTTCGGTGTGCGATATGGCTACGGTGCAGCGCTGTAATGCATTGATCGAGGATGCACTCGTCAAGGGGGCGACCCTGGTATGCGGTGGGCGCGCCGATACCACGCTGATGCCGGCTACCCTGCTTGACCATGTGACGCCGGAGATGCACATCTTCCATGAGGAGTCGTTCGGACCTGTCAAGCCGATCATCCGCGCCAATGATGACGAACACGCGATTGCGCTGGCCAATGATAACCAGTACGGATTGTCGTCCGCCATCTTCAGTCGCGATGCTGCCAGGGCGATGCAATTGGCGCGTCGCATCGAATCGGGCATCTGTCACATCAACGGCCCCACCGTGCATGACGAAGCACAGATGCCCTTTGGTGGCGTCAAGGGCAGTGGCATCGGCCGTTTCGGTGGCAAGGCCGGGATTGCTGAATTCACCGATCTGCGCTGGATCACCCTGCAAACAACTCCCAGGCACTACCCCTTCTAGTCGTTCCCACACCGCACTCAAAACAAGCGGCAAAAAGCCGCACATGAGGAGACACGCATGACCAGCCCCACCACGACCATCGACATCGGCAAGGTGCTCGACGATGGTCCCTTCACTCGCTTTCAGAAACTCATCGTGCTGCTGACGGCACTGGCGGTCATCTTCGATGGCTGCGATACCCAACTGATCGGCTTTGCCATGCCCATCCTTATCAAGGAATGGGGACTTACCCGCGCCGCCTTTGCCCCGGTCGTAGCAGCCGGTCTGGTCGGCATGGCCATTGGCGCCGCCACGGCAGGACTGATGGCGGACCGATTCGGGCGTCGCCGGGCAGTCATCGTCAGTGTCGTGGTGTTTTCTGTCGCCACGGCCGCAATCAGTATGGCACCGGACACCACGACTATCATGCTGCTGCGCTTCATCGCGGGCCTAGGCATAGGCGGCGCAGTGCCAACTGCATCGACCCTCACGGCGGAGTTTTCTCCAGCACGTTTCCGCACCCTGGCCATCACCATCACTATCCTCTGCATCCCCTTGGGCGGGATGGTGGCTGGCTTGCTGGCAAGTTTCGTGTTGCCGATGTTTGGATGGCGTGCACTGTTCCTGGTCGGAGGCGTGCTACCGATGGGGCTGGTCGTGGTGATGATTATGGCCTTGCCGGAGTCGCCGCGCTTCCTGTCGCGACGTCCCGCGCGCTGGCCCGAACTGAAAGTCCTGCTGGCGCGCATGTCCCGTCCGCTCTCTGCAGAGGCTGGTGATGTCCAGTTCGTCGACCGTCGCGAACAGAATGCGGAACAGCACGCGGGATTCTCGGCCTTATTCAAAGGTGACCTTGCACTCGATACCATTGCGATCTGGTTCGCCTTCTTTATGTGCCTGCTGTCGGTATACACCGCATTCAGTTGGCTGCCGACGATGCTGAGTAGCGAAGGCTTTTCGATCACCAGCGCCGGTTTCGGATTGACGCTGTACAACATGGGAGGGGCGCTGGGTGCGCTGCTCTGTGCCCTGATGATCACCCGCTTCGGATCACGTGTGCCGTTGCTGCTCTGCTGCCTGGGTGCGACGCTGAGTGTATTGTTGCTGACAAGGCTAGACCTGAGCAGCAACGTCGCCGCGACCATGAGTGGTCTGTTCGCACACGGTATGTTCGTCAACGCCGTGCAGGTGACCATGGTTGCCTTGTGTGCCCATGTATACCCAACCAGCGTGCGTGCCACAGGCACTGCCTCGGCATTTTCATTCGGCCGCCTGGGCTCCATTTTGAGCGCGTTCGCCGGCGCATCAGTGATCACCAGCGGTGGCGCGTTTTCCTACCTGGTGTTGCTGGCTGGCGCGATGACGTTGGTGTTGTTGGCGCTGGCGGTTGTGCGACGACATATACCCGCAATCACTGGCTGAAAAGTTCAGGCGATGCACTAAGTGCGCGACTACTCGACGGTGGACAGTGGCGGTTATCGTGCTCCAATAGTGGAAAGACCACCGTGCTGGTGGTCTTTCCATGGGAGCTGATCCGCCTTTGACTACGCTATCAGCCCACTATCAGGGTGCTCGGCGGATGTTAGGGCTCAGCCGACTTTATTGTGAGAATAGGGCGATAATTTTCATTCCACTGTTGATGATGAACAATAAAGTTTGTAATTATTGGAGGTTGAAAAGCCTGGCTGGAGCTGACTCCGAGTATTAGAAAAAATGGTTCAAAGTCTGTAGATTGCAGTTGCGAGTTGCTTGGGTTCTATTCACGATGTCTATACCGATATCGTATTGCACGAATTTTCTTGCCCGCTTATGTTAGACATCCTCGTGGCACCGATGTGCAATGCAGAGTGGGTTGAAGAATCTAATGATTTTGAGCGTGGGCGATGCAGACTCTGAATATTCTGTCGACTAACTCTAGCGTTGGCTAGAAAAATGGCCGCTCATCGCATAAAGAACTCACTTATTCGGTGGCTCCAAAATTTGGCTCAGGTCACCGGTACAGTCCTTAGATGCAGATCCATTTGGTTATATGGAATGGATATGTTTTCTGCCTGCAATGCAGCAAGGGCACGCGCAAGAAGATCGCCACGCACATCGGCCCATGTCGTGATGTCATTGGTCCAAGCACGTATGACAAAATTGAGCGCACTGTCTCCATAGCCCGTCATCAAAACTGCAGGAGCCGGATCCGTGGCCACGCCGGGGGTGTCACTGGCCGCGGTAGTGAGTATGGAAAGTACTTGAGCCGGGTCGGAGCCGTAAGCAACGCCAACAATGATTTCAAAGCGGCGACTTCGATCAAACATGGTCCAGTTGGTCAGGTTGCCGCTGAGTAGTAGACCGTTAGGCACCACGACATCTGCCCCATCAAAGGTACGAATTGTCGTCGAGCGCAGACCGATCTCGCGCACGGAACCAGATGCGCCAGCTACATCGACAATGTCGCCGGGTTGAATCGGACGCTCTACCATCAGCACCAAGCCGGAGACAAAATTATTGACCACATTCTGCAATCCGAAACCGATGCCGACACCTAAAGCACCAAACAACAGCGCTAACTGGCCAACCTTAAAGCCCGCTGCGGATAGTGCCACCAGAATTCCTAGAATCAGAACGGCGTAATAGCTTAACGACGCAATGCTATTGCCAACCCCACGTGGCAATTTGGCCGACCCCGGCAATTCATCACGCAAAAGGCGCCGCACCGCACGCGCAGCCCAGAATGCCAACCAGCTTGAGAAAAGAAATACCAGTACATCGCCGAGGTGAATCGAAACTTCGCCCACCTCTATTCCGAATCCCAATATTTTGCTCCCCGCATCATGCAAAGGCCGGAAAATACGGAACCGATCTATGCTGTATAGCAGCCAGCCAATTACGGCGGACAAAATCAGAAGACGTGTAAATGCTGCCTGCAAGATGGTGCCATGGCGCTGCATCCCTCCCCTGTTGGCAAACTCCGGCTGATTGATCAATGCACCAGCAATACCAAGGCAGGCCGTCACACCTGTGTATAACAGCAGCGCCATATAACCGCTGTCGATAACGCCGCTCGTCAGTGCCTCTGCCATGGAAACATTGCCGCTGACATTGCAAATTGCAGCGACAAACAGAATCAATACAACCAGCCATCCAAACGGGCGCACGGTGCTCTGCAGTTTTTTTTCTCTTGCGACTGACACCTTGGATATCGGATGACGCAGTATCCATAGCGACAAGCCAAGAGCGAACACATTCAGCACTAGCAAAAACAATCGATACCAATCCGCATCCGCGACAAATGCTATTCCCAGACGATCAATGCCATATAAGCCAATCGCTACATACGGAAGAATGCCAAGCGCACGTAATGTGCCTGCCGGCAGCAACCGCAATACCGGAATAAGCGCGATCATTAGCGCAAACTCCTGGGTGAGCAACGGTGCGTCAGACTCCAGCAGCAGTACCGACAGCATTGATAACAGCACCCACGTAGATATTGGTCGGCGTAATGCGCGTGCCACTCTGTCGGAATCAGTTGTTTTTGATTTGGCATTTCGGCTACGTAAAAACAACCAAACAATGAGCGGTAAAAGGACAATCTGTATCACCCGGAGCGCTTGCTGGTTACCTGTACCTGCGGCCTGATAATCAAGTGCGAACTGGCTTTCTATATCCAGACCTCGATCCATGGCATCGAATGCTGAGCTCGCTCCGCCAGACAGGCCCAGTCCCTTCCACAACGGTGGCGCATCCAGTTGCAGCAGACGGTGATCAATGTCATCGATGGCCGCCGCCACATCGTTGCGCCCGGCCTGTATACGGGCCTTGAGTTCGCCAGCGCGGCTTGTCAGCTCAAACTGGTGCGTTAGCGCTGTTCCAAGCGCAAGTTCTGATGTATCGATCTGCGCCAGGAGGGTGTCGACCCGATTCGACAGCGCTGGCGGCAATCCATTCAGGATGCCGGCGGCACGGTTCGCTGTCCAAGTTGCGCGGCGCTGGGCTAGCTGCAATGCGCTGTCGGCATAAGGCGTCAGCACGCGCCGCGCTTTCGATTCCCAGTTTTCTAGACGTCTAGCATCAAATTCCCAATGTCGGGAAAGGCTTTCCAGCCGCATGATCGGCAATCCGCGTAAAGAGGCTTTCGCTGCGGTACGCAATTTTGCATCGACAGGTTTCGCGATATCGTCTAGCGAGCGGCGAAGATCGTCGACCGGATCAGGTGCGGCCAGTAATCGGTTCGCCCAGTCCACACGCTGTTGATCTTCATCTGCGCGACCAAGAATGTCTTGGAATGCGATGGGGGTGACGGCCGTTGCTTGTGTAGAGATTGAGGATGCTACTGGTTTGTTCGTGGACTGAGCGGTTGCATTGACTACAGGTAGCGGCAGTGTCAGCAAGATAAGCAATCTAAAGCAGAGAAAAGCAATTGAGAGATGTGCATCTCGCATAGTCGTATCTGTCCGCTAGAACGTTTGATTAGTTGAGTTACGGTGCCATAACTTCAAATATAACAGTTAAGGAATAAGACCTCGCTTAATCCGACTCGAAATCTCTTACCTAAAGTTTGGGGTCATTACGAGTTCTTTCACCCTGGCAAGCTGCATCAGAACGCTCATATCAAGCTCTACAACCGGACCGTGCGTTACGACTGGCTGATGCCCCACCTGTTCGACAGCATTGATGAGGTCCCGGAACTTGCAACCGGCTGGGCCATAATCAAGAGCGCCAACATGGCCATCAGAGGCATCCCGCCAAAATCAGAAACTGGCCTTGGTCGCATGGTTTCTTCTCTCAGGCCGCTTCCGAAAATGGAGGATGACCGGGATTCCGATGATTTCTTCTAGAATGAATGATGCGGAGTTAGAATCGAACTACGATGCCTGATTGGAATGCATTTCCGCTGAAACGGGTATTTCCATCAACAGTGCCGGCAAGGGTGTGTAAATTGGCCACGCGGCCGAGCCGACTGATCAAATTCGTCAAAGCGCGCAGCCAGGATCAAATTCGCTATATTCTTTTCTGGGGGGAAGAGCTATGCAGCGCGATTCAAGTCAAGGAATGCCTCTTCACGTTATATCATCGCTGTCGCCTCATTTGCTGTCATTCTTTCAGGCGGTTTTCTCTCCTATTACGTTTTCGAAAAAAATAAGGAGGAGGCAACGTCACGCATTAATCATGATGTAAAACATCTTGCGGGAGATGTTCAACGCAATCTAGAAAGCATGTACGTTGTTGCGGAAAAGACGGTCGAGTCATTCTCAAGGAGTTCCATCGGAGAACGGACGACTCTTTCCGAGAGATTGGAAAGTATTGATGCACTTCGTCTTCTTGCCGATGTGAATCCGTTCTTAGACAGTATCTTTGTAGGGTACGAGAATGGCGACTACATGGTTTTTCGGCGAGTCGATGATTTTAATCGTGGAAAGATCCGTGCGACAAAAGATACAGCCTATGCAGTTCAGTCTATTGAGCGGGCCGATAGTGACAATCCCAAAAGGCAATTTCTATTTTTTGATAAAGAGCTCCGCTTAATTCAAGCTGTCAATCGCCCAGACTATAAATTTGATCCTCGTGAAAGAGCTTGGTATAAAGCTGCCAAGGAGCAGCCAGGCCTAGCAAAATTTGGCCCATTTGCCTCCTCGACCACTCAAGAGTGGGCAATTGCGTTCTCCAAAAGAAGTGTGAAAGGGAGAGCCGTCGTCGCCACGCTAATCACGTTTAGCTCTCTTTCCAATGTATTAAAAAACGCTCGACCCACCGATAGTTCCGAAATTGCCATTCTCAACCCCAGTGGGGCTCTATATGCCTATCACCGTTGGAATGACCTGGTAAGCGGTAACCTCTCTATCTCCAACGGCCTTCGCACTGCACATCTATCTGACCTTGACCCCACTATTTGGTCAAATTTGATTCGCACCCCGCCGTCGTCATCAAGCTACAGCCAACGATATGATGAAGACGATGCCAAGAGGCAATGGCTTGTTGCAACCATGCCCTTGCATCTGGAAGGAGGCGCACTAGCTTGGCTGGCGCTCCTCTCTCCCGCTGATGAATTATTGAAGCCGGCCATCAATTTAAGAACTAGCATATTGACCGTCTCACTTAGCTGCCTTGTTCTCGCAATCGTTCTTTCCTATTATCTCGCCAAACGTATCGCACGGCGGCTGGTAGCATTGACCGCACGAACTGAGGCGATACGTCGTTTCGAGTTTGCCGATACTCCGCCACCCCAATCTCCGGTACGGGAAATTCAGAGCCTGATCGAGACCATACAAACACTACAGAAAACACTTCAGAGTTTCCTGAGAATCAGCCAACGGCTGGGGAGTGAGCAAGATCTTCCAAAACTGTTGCTGGGAACGTTGGAAGAGACGACAAGAACGATGAACGCAGCTGGCGGCGCAGTATTCTTGGCTGCGGATAGCTGCAATGAATTGCAGATGAGTCTGCTCTATTCCGCCGAATCCGGCGCTATAGCTTGTCGGGAAAAATCTATTCCCCTCTCTGAAGTGATGTGTCTATTTTCTCAGTCCCGCAGTTCAGTGATCATCCGACTGAATGAAGATTACCGTTGGAATGGACTCGACCTCAATAAATTAAAAGTTGATCCGTTAGCAAAATGCGTGAGCATGGTTCTGTCGCCCTTGTTTAATCATGATGAGAAATTTGTTGGCCTGCATTTACTCGTCTTGGAAGGTGACGAGTCTCCTCATCCTGCTCGTATTGCATTCATTGAAGCTTTGTGCGGAACGGTGGCCATAGCTATAGATCACCATCGCCTGCTTGAAGGCCAGCGTGCGTTGGTCGATGGCATTATCAAGTTGATTGGCGAGGCGATTGACGCGAAAAATCCCCACACTAGCGGGCATTGCAAGCGAGTTCCAGCAATTACCAAGGCTCTCGCTGAGGCCGCAAATGATGAATCCGAAGGCCCGTTCAAGAACTACCACCTTACGGATCTTGAGCGAGAGCAAATTCATGTTGCTAGTTGGCTGCACGATTGCGGGAAAGTTACCACGCCGGAATATGTAATTGATAAATCAACCAAGCTACAGACTCTATACAACCGTATCCATGAAATAAGAATGCGGTTTGAAGTTCTCAAGCGTGATGCAGAGATACTATCCCTCCAGAAGCAGCTGGCAGGAGGTGACCCAGAGCTTCTGAAAAATGAGCTAAGTAGACAGTGCGTGGAGCTTGATCAGGAATTTGAATTTGTGGCGTCGTGCAATATGGGTGGGGAAGTAGTTCGCCCGGAGGACCTTGAGCGCTTGCGCAGCATCGCTCGCCGCACCTGGATCCGAACGATGGATGACTCTCTCGGTTTGTCGTGGGAAGAACGCGCAAGGAAAAAGAGCATATCTCCCGTGGCGGGGAGCAAAGAATACTTGTTGGACGATAAGCCAGAGCACTTGATAGAGCGCCATGCTGAATCCGTAGATCCGACGCTATATACGAACCTAGGTATCAAAATGCCTGCGCCTAAATACCGGCTTAATTTGGGCGAAATTTACAATCTGTCAATTGGCCGTGGAACACTAACGGCCGAGGAGCGATACTTGGTCAATGATCATATTGTGCAAACTATCATCATGCTTGACAGTCTGCCTTTGCCATCAAATCTAAAGCGCGTTCCTGAAATTGCCACGGGGCATCACGAGAAGATGGACGGTAGCGGTTATCCCAAAATGCTGAACAAAAATGAGTTAAGCATCGAGGCCCGAATGATGGCAATCGCGGATATTTTTGAAGCCCTGACAGCTGCAGATCGTCCGTATAAAACGGGGAAAAAATTATCAGAGACACTAACAATCATGAAAAAGATGGCAGATACCGGGCATATTGACCCGGATATATTCCAGTTGCTCTTACGTAGTGGCATATGTTTTAAGTACGCGCAGGAATTTATGCATCCGTCTCAACTCGATGTGGATCAAGGAGGCATCCAAGCGTTTATCCAACAGGAGGAGTTTGCCTGAGAAAGAGAGTATTCGCGTACGACGAACACGATCACTTGACTAGGGGGGGGGGCGGCACAAGATTCAGAAAGAATCCTACGCCAAGGTTTTGAACCGCTAATGGCGCCCGCAATATTGAGCTGTTACCAGAAATCGTAATGTTTCGAATTTTCGTCGTGCGTACATGCCGCAGCCAATTACTAAGGTTTTTTCGCGCTGCGTAATGGCCTTGAACTGACCCGTTTCCGGCCGACCAGCCTGGCGCCAGCCGAAACGAAGCGAACCAGAACGTCGCCCATAGTGAATGGTTCACTCGCTTACTAAGTCAAAGGTGATTTCGGTACTTAGTTTGTGCAGGTGACGGATCCGTTTTTTTTCACCAGTAGCCAGTCGAGGCCACCGGAATGGTGGCCTTTCCATTGGAGCTGACGCTTTTGCGATTGCGCTTTCAATACAGTAGCAAGGAGTCCGACAGACTTTAACGGGCTCGACAGACTTTCATCCGGAAATACAGACTTTATTCTTATTTATCAGGTCACCAACTCGTCTCCCGCTCCGCCGTCGACGAAATCTTGTGGATCGCCAGATCGGCGCCTTCGAATTCCTGTTCAGGATCAAGGCGGATGCCGACCGTCTTCTTCAGCAGGCCGTACACGATCCATCCGCCGACTGCCGCGATGGCGATGCCCATGACGCTGCCCAACAGTTGCGACATGAAGGACACGCCACCCCGTCCACCCAGCGCCTGCAAGCCGAAGATGCCAGCCGCCAGGCCGCCCCACAGGCCGCATAGGCCATGCAGGGGCCAGACACCCAGCACGTCGTCGATCTTCCATTTGTTCTGGGTGCGGGTGAACATCCACACGAAGATGGCGCCGGCCATGCCGCCGGTGACCAGCGCGCCCAGCGGGTGCATCAGGTCGGAGCCGGCACATACCGCCACCAGGCCGGCCAGCGGGCCGTTATAGGCGAAGCCGGGGTCGTTGCGGCCCATCAGCAGTGCGACCAGGGTGCCACCGGCCATGGCCATGAGGGAATTCATCGCGACCAGGCCGTTCATCTTGTCCAGGGTCTGCGCGCTCATCACGTTGAAGCCGAACCAGCCCACCGTCAGGATCCATGCGCCCAGTGCCAGGAAGGGGATGTTGGAGGGCGGATGGGCGGCGACCGCACCTTCCTTGCTGTAGCGGCCGCGGCGCGCACCCAGCAGCAGCACGGCGGGCAAGGCGATCCAGCCGCCGACGGCGTGGACCACGATGGAACCGGCGAAGTCGTGGAATTCGGCGCCGAAGGTGGCTGCCAGCCAGGCCTGTACGCCGAAGTGCTGGTTCCAGGCGATGCCCTCGAAGAACGGATAGACCAGGCCGACCAGTACGGCGGTGGCCAGCAGCTGCGGGTTGAATTTGGAGCGCTCGGCGATGCCACCCGAGATGATGGCCGGAATGGCGGCGGCGAAGGTCAGCAGGAAGAAGAACTTCACCAGTTCGAAGCCGCTGCGCTCGGCCAGGGTTTCGGCACCGGCGAAGAAGCTCACACCGTAGGCGACGTAGTAGCCGATGAAGAAGTAGACAATGGTCGAGACCGCGAAGTCGGCCAGGATCTTCACCAGGGCATTGACCTGGTTCTTCTTGCGCACCGTCCCCAGTTCCAGGAAGGCGAAGCCGGCATGCATGGCCAGGATCATGATCGCCCCCAGCAGGATGAAGAGGGCGTCTGCGCCGTTTTTGTGATCGTCCACCAGAAAATCTCCCAAAAATTGTGCAAGGAAAGAATCGAAAGCCCGGACTGATGCAATTTTCGTTCCATTTTGGTGATTATTTTGCAGTGGCTTGATTCAAAAGGACTTTTTAGGTGCGTCAGGTGCTTGTCAGCTTGTGATGCGCACGAAAACTGTGCGACCTGGGCAGGTGGCAAGGTGGGGTGGTTTGTTTTGGTGCGAGGGCAGGGCGGCTCGAATTTTTTTGAAAATCACGTCATTTAGCCGTTTTGGGGGATCCGGTCAGCATTGGTCATCGTGCTTTCATGGAACGGTCATACGCGATTGCTAAATTGCAACTCCCTTCTTTTTTCCTCACCCTCAGGAGTTGCCATGCCAGACCAGAATTCGCCAGCCGAACCCAGCCGTCGCCGCTTCCTGCGCGACAGCGCCGTCACTGCCGCCGCCGGCAGCGTGGCCGTGATCGCCAGCCCCGCCAGCCTGGCTGCCGCGCCGGCCATCGTCACCTCCGAACGTCTGCGCCCGCAATTCCCGGGCGGGATCATGAGCGGCGACGTCACCCGCGACAGTGCCATCGTCTGGGCACGCGCCGACCGCAATGCGCGCATGCTGGTGGAGTATTCCACCAGCGAGAACTTCGCCGATGCGGTGCGCATCGCCGGCCCCACCGCGCTGGCGCGGGACGACTACACCGCCCGCGTGGACCTGCGGGGTTTGCCGGCAGGGCAGCGGGTGTATTACCGCGTGCGGTTCCAGGACCTGGTGCATGAGTCGGTCCTGAGCGAGCCGCTCACCGGCAGCCTGATGGTGCCGGCTGCGGCGCGCGGGCAGGCACGCGACATCACCTTCGCCTTCTCGGGGGACGAAGCCGGCCAGGGCTGGGGCATCAATGAGCAATGGGGTGGCTACCGGGTGTACGAGAGCATGCGCCGCTTCCGTCCTGACTTCTTCATCCATTCGGGCGACCAGATCTATGCGGACGGTCCGATCCAGGCCGAGGTGAAGCTGGACGATGGCAGCCTGTGGCGCAACGTGGTGACTGAGGCCAAGTCCAAGGTGGCGCAGACGCTGGACGACTATCGCGGCAACTTCGCCTACAACATGCTGGATGCCAGCAAGCGCCGCTTCGCCGCCGAGGTGCCGTTCCTGGTGCAGTGGGATGACCACGAGGTGCGCAACAACTGGTATCCGGGCCAGGTGATCGGCGCCCAGGAAAAGCGCTACGACGAGCGCAACATCGATGTGCTGGCGGCCCGTGCGCGCCAGGCCATGTTCGAACACAATCCCTTCCGCATCGACCAGGCCGATCCTTTCCGCATCTATCGCGCCTTCAGTCACGGACCGCTGCTGGAGGTGTTCATGCTGGACGAGCGCAGCTATCGCGGTCGCAATTCACCCAATCGCCAGCGCGGCGGTCACGATGCCGAGTTTCTCGGGCCGGAGCAGATGCGCTGGATCAAGCAGGCGCTGCTGCGCTCACGCTCGACCTGGAAGCTGATCGCCAGCGACATGCCCTTGTCCATCGTGGTGCCGGACCTCAATGTCGATGTGCCACCCGGCACCTTCGAGGCCTGGGCCAATGCCGACAATGGCAAGCCGTCGGGGCGTGAGCTGGAAGTGGCGGAGCTGCTGCGCTTCATCAAGCAGCACGACATCAAGAACGTGGTGTGGGTGACGGCCGATGTGCACTATGCCTCGGCCACCCACTATGCGCCCGAACGCGCGCAGTTCACCGATTTCAAGCCTTTCTGGGAATTCGTCGGCGGTCCGATCAACGCCGGTACCTTTGGCCCGGGCGAGATCGATCGCACCTTTGGTCCGGATGTGCGTTTCGTGAGCATTCCGGCGGACATGAAGCAGAACCGCTCCCCGGCGGAGCTGCTGCAGTTCTTCGGTATCGGCAAGATCGATGCGAAATCGAAGATGCTCACCGTGACGCTGCACAATACCGACGGCAAGGAAATCTACAAGGTTGAACTGCCGCCCGAGGCCTGATGTTCAGTGCGTGATGCGGCCGTGAGCGGAAGGCCGGACCGGCTTCAGCCCGGTCCGGCCAGCTTGCGCGAGATGGTGGCGCAGGCTTGCAGCAGCGGCGCCACATAGGCCTGCTCTGGATCGGGTAGGCGCCGGAACAGCGGGATGCTCACGCTCACGCAGGCCACCGGCAAGCCGTCGGCGCCGACGATGGCGGCACCGTAGCAGAAGATCTGGGCTTCGTTCTCTTCGCGGTCTTCGGCATAGCCGCGGGCGCCGGTCTGTTCCAGGTCTTGGCGCAGAGCCGACAGATCGGTGTGGGTGTGCTCGGTGAAGGGCTCCATCTGCAGCGTGCGCATCAGGTTTTCGCGGCGCGATTCTTCCAGGCCGGCCAGATAGGCCTTGCCCACCGAACTCGAATAGAGCGTCACGCGGGTGCCGATGCGCGAGGCCATGCGCACGGCTTGCGGGCTTTCCAGTTTCTCGATGTAGACCATGCTGACGTCGCTGGGGACGGCCAGGTGGATGGTCTCGCGGGTGATGTCGCGCAACTGGCGCAGCGGTTCGATGGCAGTGGTGCGGATATCACTGCGGTCCCAGGCGCGGCTGGCCAGGTTGATCAGGCGCGGTCCCACCTCGAACTGTTTGCTGCGCGGGTTTTCCACCACCATGCCCTCGGCCATCAGGGCCGCCAGGATGCGATAGACGGTGGGGCGCGGATAGCCAGAGAGCGCCGCCAGCTGCGCGATGTTCAGGGGCGCGTCCTGGTCGGCGATCAATTGCAGCACGGCGACGAACTTGGAGAAGGCGGCGGTGCCGGCAATCTTGTTCGGGTCGTCGGGATGTTTGTCGTGGTCTGGCATGGGCGCAGGCTTAAGGAGACAGGAGCGGAATCGGGAGCGGGAGCGGGCAGATTATAGCGGAGCCTGGTAGTGCCCCAGCGCAAAAAAGCCCGCGCCGCCTGGAGCAGCGGACGCGGGAAAAGGCATGCATGGCATGGGGTGATCAGGCAATCAGATAGCCGCCGTCGACCGGGATGATGGTGCCGGTCATGAAAGAAGCGGCGGGTGAGCAGAGGAAGGCCACGACATTGCCGATGTCTTCCGGGCGTCCCCAGCGGTTCAAGGGAGTGCGCGCCAGGATCGGGCCGGCGCGGGTCGGGTCGTCCTGCAGGGCCTGGGTGAGCGGGGTGGCGATCCAGCCCGGTGCCACCGCATTGACGCGGATGCCGTCGGCCGCATACGCAATGGCCAGTGATTTGGTCAGCTGCGCTACGCCGCCCTTGCTGGCGCTATAGCCGGGGACCAGGCCGCCACCGAAGAAGCTGAGCATGGAGGCCGTGTTGACGATGCAACCGCCGGACTGTCGCAGCAATTCACGGGAAGCCGCGCACACGCGCATGGTGCCGGTGAGATTGACGGCGATCACCTGTTCGAAGACTTCCGTCTCCAGTTCCGCGCCGCGCTTGATGATGCCGGCGCAGTTGACCACGATGTCCAGTTGCTTGAGGCCGGCCAGGGCAGCGCGTACGCTTTCTTCGCTGGCTACATTCATTTCCACCAGGGTGATGTCGGTGCCGGCGAATTCCTCGTGGGCGAAGGGCGGCAGCCCGGCCGCGATGACGCGCGCGCCCAGCGCTGCCAGCTGGCGTGCGACGGCGCCGCCTATGCCCTGGGTACCGCCGGTGACGAGGGCGGTCTTGCCCTGCAGAAGATCGGGAATGAAGCTCATGGTTTTCCTTGTGAATAGCGAGGGTGGCAGGGGACTGGCTGGATGCCGCTACCCGCAGGCGGCGGCATCGGGTCAGGCGACTGCGTGCAGCGGGATCAGGCGTGCGATTCGATGGGCTTGTCGACCACGAACATGTACACCAGCGCCGCCGCAAAGGCCACCGCCGCGCTGATCAGCAGGGCGTTGACGAAGGAGTGGGTCTGGTCCACCACCACCCCGGTGATGACCGGCGCCAGCGAACCACCGAGGTAGCCGCCGAAGTTCTGCATGCTGCCCAGCGAAGCCACCAGACGGCGCGGGATGGCCACCGACACCAGTGCCCAGGCACCGCCCGAGGCCATGTTCACGAAAGCCATGGCCAGCGAGATGTAGACGATCGCCAGGGTGGTGCTGGGGGTGTAGGCGGCCGGGATGGTGAAGGCACCGGCGCCGATCAGACCGGCGCAGATCGGCCACTTGCGGCTGCGGATGGCGGGCATGCCGCGTTTCATCAGGCCATCGGCGATATAGCCGGAGGACAGCATGCCGAGGGTGCCGAAGATGTAGGGGATGACCACCACCCAGCCGGTACGTGCGATGGACAGGTGACGCTCATGCTCCAGATACGCCGGCAGCCAGGTCAGGTACAGCCAGACCATGTAGATCACGCCCATGAAGCCAAACAGCATGCCCCAGGTGGTGCGGTACTTGAAGAGGCTCTTCCACTCGTTCCAGGTCAGCTTGGCGTTGGCATTGGGGTCGGTGTCGTGGTCGTCAGCCAGGTAAAGCACCTCGGACGGGGTCAGCTCGACCTCGTTGCGATTGCGGTAGAACAGATACCAGCCCACCGATACCGCGATGCCCAGCACGCCCATGATGACGAACATCATGCGCCAGCCGAAGGACAGCATCAGGATGGTGAGGATGGGCGGTGCCAGGGCGGGGCCGATGGTGGAGGAGGCCACGAAGATGCCGGTCGGTCCACCGCGTTCGCGCATGGCGAACCACTCCGAGACCACCTTGGCCCCGGCCGGGAATTGCGGTGCCTCGCCCAGGCCCAGGAACACGCGGGCCACCAGGAATTGCTGCAGGGTGTTGACGAAGCCGCCGGCCAGTTGCGCCAGCGACCAGACGAACATGCCGGCGCCCAGCATCACGCGCGCGCCGAACTTGTCCAGCATGGCGCCGATGGGCAATTGAGAGAAGGCGTAGGCCAGCGAGAAGGCCGACAGCAGCAGGCCCATCTGCGAGGCGCTCAGGTTCAGTTCCTGGCTCACCGAATGATTGGCGATGGACAGGGTGCTGCGGTCAAGATAGTTGACGATGCCTGCCAGCATCAGGAAGGTCAGTGCGACGACCTGTATGCGTTTGAGCCGGGGGCTCTTTTCCTTTTGGACTTCCATGGGTTACGTCTCCAGAGTGAATGAGTTGATGCCATTGGCTTGCTTCCTGCCGGCGCCGTCTGCTGCGGCGCTCTGTGTCGGTGACATGGCGAAAGCGTCATGCGAGGACGCGGTCTTGAGGACGTTGTGGATGCCGTCCCTGCTACTGCTCCGGCACGGCCGGGGTGATGTCTGCATCGCCCCTGGCCGTGATCCTCGCTTGCCCGGATGATTCTGCGGTCCTGCCTTCCTGCTCTGCTCAGTAGGTGGCGCGGCCACCGGAGAGGTCGAATACGGCACCGGTATTGAAGCTGCACGAGCCCGAGCACAGCCAGGCGCACAGTTCGGCCACTTCTTCCACGGTGCCGAGACGGTGCATGGGGCTCTTGGCGATCATGGTCTGGACGTGGGCTGGCGACATCTGTTCCAGCAGCGCCGTTTTCACCGCCGCCGGGGCGATGGCATTGACCAGGATGCCGGTCTCGGCCAGTTCCTTGCCGAGCGACTTGGTCAGCGCCAGCACACCGGCCTTGGCGGCGCTGTAGGCTGAGGCATTGGGTGTGCCTTCCTTGCCGGCCAGCGAGGCGATGTTGACGATGCGCCCGCGTCCGGCCGCGCGCATGGCCGGGACCACGCTGCGGCAGGCGTGGAAGACGCCCAGCAGGTTGACCTGCACGATGCGATGCCATTCGGCCACGTCGTATTCGTCCAGCGGCACGGTGGGGCCGGCATAACCGGCATTGTTGACCAGGAAGTCGATGCGGCCGGTCTCCACTAGCAACTGATGGACGGCATCCTCGACCGAGCCTGCATCGGTGATGTCCACCTGTTGCTGCCGGTAGGGGGAGCTGGCAGCCTGGTGCAGGTCCCACACCACCACGCGTGCGCCGGCCTCGGCCAGGCGCGCCGCGATGGCCGCGCCGATACCGCCATGGCCGCCGGTGACCACGGCCACGCAGTCACGGAAATCGTAGTTCGCAGTGTCGTAATGCATGCGCTCCGCCCTCAGCGCACGAAGCGGTCGACGTAGTCGCTGCCCAGCCCGACCGCTTCGTAATGCTTGCGGCACATATCGAGCTTGGTGAAGACATCTTCATAGCCTTCGAACTTGCCCCACGGGTCGCAGTAGAACATCACACCGGTGATGTGGAAGTAGGTGATCATTTCTTCCACATCTTCCGGTACGTAGAGGGTATGGGTCTCGCCGGGTGGTTCGAAGACATAGCTGCCCTGTTCGGCGATCCAGTCATGCTCCAGGTAGCGCCATTTCCCCTTGAGCACCATGCCATGGACGGGCGCGGGATGGCGGTGGCGCGAGAGCACGCCGGACTTGCGCACGCGCAGCAGGTTGGTCCAGTAGCCCTGCGAGACATTGAGGCAGAGCGGGCGGAACCAGACGTTGTCGGCCTGCGGTACCCAGACCCGCTCGTCCTCGGGGACAGCGGGGTTGACCACGATTTCCAGCGGGGCTTCCTTGGGGTTGGGGAATTGATAGGGCTGCATCTTCGAGTCAGCCGGCATGAGAGTGCTCATGAGGTCTCCAGTTGGAATATTTGTCTTTTATTGTCCATGATGTGAACAATGCGTCTGCAATATGGTCACTTTGAGTGATCAAAAAGTGAAAGTCAACAGCGCAGTGGCCCGCTTCCGTTTCCACAAAAGCGAGTCACCATCCTTGATATCGATCAAGCGTCAGGCAGACAATGGCAGGCCGAGGCATGTAACACGAGCGCAAGGGCCTGGTCTGGAATGATGAAATTTATGCGCCGATGACGTTCAAGCCATCGGGCGGGAGCGCTGCTGCAGGGGATGGGAAGGTGAGGCCGGGTGTAGGTGCGGGACGTGGCCTGGCACCGTCAGTGGTCCCAGTGGACCTGGGTGAACGTCTCCGCGAGGAAGTCCAGCATTGCCCTGACCTTGGCCGGGAGATGGGCGCGGCTGGGATAGACGGCGTAGATGCCCAGCGAAGGCGTGCCGTAGTCGGCGAGGATGGGGACCAACTGGCCGCTGCGCAGATACTGGTCGATCATGAAGGTGGGCTGGCGCGTGATGCCCACGCCGCCCAGCGCCGCCTGCACGCAGCTGTCACCGTTGTTGGCGTGCATGCGCGAATTCACGCGCACGCTGACCGGTCCTTCCGGGCCACTGAACTGCCATTCATCCTTGCCCTGGTTGTAGCTGTAGCTGATGACCTGGTGCCGCGCCAGGTCGTGCGGATGGGCGGGCGTGCCGTGTTTTTCCAGGTAGGCGGGCGAGGCGCATACCGGCAGGCTGGTGCTGGTGAGCTTGCGGTGGATCAGGGTGGAATCGGCCAGCCGGGCGATGCGAATGGCCAGGTCGTAGCCTTCATCGATGATGTCAACGATGCGGTCCGACAGGGTGATGTCCAGCTCCACCTCCGGGTAACGCTCCAGGAACATCGGCCATAGCGGTGCCAGGTGCAGCACGCCGAAGGTGACCGGGGCGTTGATGCGCAGCAGGCCGGCCGGTCGGGCGGCGCCGGCCGAGAGCAGGTCGTCGGCGGCTTCCAGGTCGGCCACGATCTGCTTGCAGCGTTCGAGGTAGAGACCGCCGGCTTCGGTGAGCGAGAGCCGGCGCGTGGTCCGTTGCATGAGGCGGGAGCCCAGGCGGGCTTCCAGTTCCAGTACGGTGCGCGAGACGGCCGCCTTGGAGATGCCTAGCGCATCGGCGGCCTTGACGAAACTGCCCAGCTCGGCCACGGCAATGAAGCATTCGATTTCACGCAGTTTGTTCAACCCGTCTATCCCCCAGATGGCGCCGCGCCGGCGCCGTCAGGGAGAGACGGGGGCTCAGGCGGCAGCCGGTAGTTGTGCCAGCAGGCTGGAGGCCGTGCCGAAGGCGAAGGCGTCCATGCGCAGGCTATGATACGTCGAACCGCTGTCCAGGTGAACCAGCCGGGTCCAGTCATCGGCCGCGCCCATGGCGAAGAACAGGCTCAGCAGGTGTTCGTCGCTGGGGTGGGTGCGCACCGCGTGCGGGGCCGTGGTCCGGTAACCGAAGAGCGCCTCGAGGTCACCGGCCTGCATGCGGTCCAGGAACCATTGCAGGAATTCCAGCGTATGCGGGGCGTCGCCGGCATCGGCATCGTTGCGACGCAGTTCGCGCAGGTTGTGCGTGAAGCTGCCCGAGCCGACCAGCAGGATGCCTTCGCGGGCCAGCGGTGCCAGCAACTGGCCGACCTGGAAATGATAGGCCGGCGGTTGCTGCGATTGCAGCGACAGCTGGATCACCGGCACATCGGCCTGTGGATAAAGATAACGCAGCGGTACCCAGGCACCGTGATCCAGCCCCCAGCCGTCATCGGTGCTGGCTGGCAGACCGCCATCGCGCAGCCGCCGGGCCACATGTTCGGCCAGTGCGGGTGCGCCTGGTGCGGGGTAGTCCAGTGCATAGAGCGCCTGCGGGAAACCGCCGAAATCGTGGATCACGCGCGGCCTGGCCTGGTTGCCCACGCGCGGGGTGAAGGTCTCCCAGTGTGGCGACATCATCACGATGCCCCGCGGGCGCGGCAGGGCGGCGCCGATGCCGGCCAGCAGCGGACCGGTACGGCCGGGTTCCACGGCCAGCATGGGCGAGCCGTGCGAGACGAACAGCGAGGGCAGGTGGAGGGTATCGGACATGATGGTTTCCTTGAATCGCCTGTGGAAAACTTGATTTCCCGCACGCAAGAACTGAACTAAGAGATATCGACGATCAAACTGAATCTAGATGAATTTTGCCGGGCGCGTGGCCCGGCGGGATGATTTCGGCAAACAGGGCGATCAACTACGCTCTTCACGCTTGAGGGCAAAGGCGCCGTCGCCCAGCAGGAACACGGCGACCAGGCCGACGATCCACAGCGCCAGGTATTCCCAGCCACCCTTGGGGTTGGTGAAGAAGAATCCTGCCTTGCCGTGGACCAGCACGATGGCGCCCAGCAGGTCGGCCGCCAGGGGCAGTGCCAGCCAACGACCGTAGTAGCCCAGCACCAGCGCAATGCCGCCCACCACTTCCAGCGCCATCACGGGATAGGCGAACCAGCCGGGTACACCCAGCGAGGCAAAGAAGCCCACGGTGCCTGCCGGGGTGAAGACGAAGATTTTCAGTCCGGCGTGGACCAGGAAGAAGATGCCCATGGTGACGCGCAGCAGGAAGGCGGCGTAGTCGGCGCGGGTATTGACGGTGACGGTGCTCATGATGATCCCGGGAAGTGTGGAGTGGATGAAGGCAGGCCAGCTATCGTGCGCGCTCTCTGGCGGGCGTGATGGAGATGGGCCATGTCCACACTGTAGGGAAGAATGCGGGCCGGATAAACCGGCCGTGGCGGGATGGATTGTCTTGGCGTGGTTGACAATCCGGTCCCGCCTGTCCTGCTTCAGTCCTCGCTGTCGCGGGAATGCGGCTTGGCCTCTTCGCGGCGGTTGTAGCCGGCCACCATGTCGAAGCGGAACAGGCGGCATTCCAGGGCACCGTTGAAGAACGGGGTCTTGCGCGATTCCTTCAGGCGCATCAGCTTGGGCAGGCCGAGGTCGGCCGAGAACAGGAACACGCTCCAGCCGGCAAAGCGCTGCTTCAGGGTGCTGGAGAAGGCGCTGAAGAATTGCGTGAACAGTTCTTCGGTCGGCAGGGCACGGTCACCACGCACGCCGATCCGTTCGCCGTAGGGCGGGTTGGAGAGGATGATGCCGACCAGCGGCTGGCCATCGGCGTCCAGCGGTGGCTTGATCTCCTGCGCCTCGATCTGCTTGAGCGGTACCTCGAAATGCACGCCGGCACGCAGCAGGTTCTTGCGGGTCAGTTCCACCATGTCGCCAGAGATGTCGCTGCCGAAGAGCGTCGGCGTGGTCGGGATCGGGTTGGGTTTGAAGTCCCCCTTGATGGCGAACCAGGCATCGGCGTCGAAGTTGCTGAACTTCTCGAAGGCGAAGCGGCGACGTGCGCCCGGCGGCACGCCGGCAATCATCTGGGCGGCTTCGGCCAGGATGGTGCCGGAGCCGCACATGGGATCGAACAGCGGCACGCCCGGCTTCCAGCCGGAGGTGCGCAACAGACCTGCCGCCAGGTTCTCGCGCAGCGGGGCGTCACCGGTCTCTTCGCGCCAGCCGCGCTTGAACAGCGCTTCGCCGGAGGTATCCAGGTAGACCGTGAAGTTGTGGGCATCGACGAAGCCGGCGATGCGCATGTCGGGCGTGCGGGTATTGACCGAGGGACGCAGCTTGAACTGGTCGAGGAAGCGGTCGCAGATGGCATCCTTGATCTTGAGCGTGCTGAATTCCAGGCTGCGCAGCGGCGACTTCACGGCGGTGAGGTCCACGCGGATGGTGTGCGAGACCTTGAACCAGTCTTCCCAGGCCTGGGCCAGGGTGAGGTCGTAGATGTCGTTTTCGTTCTTGTAGGAACCGTGACCCATGCGCAGCAGCACGCGGCTGGCGATGCGCGAATGCAGGTTCATCTGGTAGGCCGCCAGCAGCGTGCCGGAGCAGTGCACGCCACCCGGGACCTGGTTGTGCACCTTGAGATTGGCGGCGGGGCCGGCATGGGCGGCGATCTCGTTGAGTTCTTCTGCCAGTGCCGCTTCCAGGCCACGCGGGCAGGGGCAGAAGTAAGAGTATTGGGTGTCTTGGGATTGCATGGGAGTACCTTTTATCCGTTGAAAAACAGGGCTTCAAAAATCAGAACGCCGGGCTTCGCTTCTGTTCATTGCGCAGCCCGGCGTCATTGTACGCTGGCCGCTCAGCCTTTCGCGAAGGCGCGCTCGACGAAATCGAGGCGGTCCTGGCCCCAGTAGCCTTCGCCTTCGTAGACGAACCAGGGGGCGCCGAACACGCTGGCGGCATTGGCTTCATCGGTGAAACGGTCGAACTCGGCCTGCACGCTGGCGGTCTCGGCTGATTTCAGCAGGGCCGCACCATCGTGCTCCTGGGCGTTGGCAATGGCGACCAGGGTATCGGTGTCGGCGATGTTCTTCTGCTCTTCCCAGACGGCGCGCATGATGGCCCCGGTCAGGCGCAGCGACGCGGCGGTGCCGTGCGCGAGCTGGGTAGCGATGATCAGGCGGGCGGCGGTATCGCTGTTGACCGGGAAATAGGCCGGCTGCAGGATCATCGGCTTACCCAGGAATTCGCTCCAGCGCGCCAGTTCCTTGAGGCGATAGGCCTGGCGCTGCGGGGCGCGCTTGGCCAGCGGCAGACCGCCGGAGACGCCGAAGATCTTCGACAGGTCGAAGGGTTTGGGAAGGATCTGCACCTGGTATTTCTCGGCGAGGGCGACGAAACGTTCGTGCCCCAGATAGGCGAACGGAGAATGCGGGGCGAAAAAGTATTCACAGACTTTGCTCATGACCGGCTCCGGAAGGGATGATGGTGTGTGGTGAGAGGTACGTGGCTTGGGGATATCAGAACGGCTTGACGACGACCAGGATCACGATGGCCAGCATCAGCAGCACCGGGACTTCATTGAACCAGCGGAACCAGACGTGGCTGCGGGTATTCTTGCCGTGCTCGAATTTCTTGAGCAGGGAGCCGCAGGCGTGGTGGTAGCCGATCACCAGCACCACCAGGAACAGCTTGGCATGCAGCCAGCCGTTGCCCGGGCCTTTCCAGAATTGCCAGGTGATGGCCAGCAGCCATGCGCCCAGCACCAGCGCCACCAGCGCGGTCATGCCGGTGAAGCGGTACAGCCGGCGCGCCATGCCCAGCAGGCGTTCGCGGGAGACCAGGTCGGTCTCCTGCGCCAGGTTCACGAAGATGCGCGGCAGATAGAACAGGCCGGCGAACCAGGAGGCGATGAAGACGATGTGCAGGGCTTTGATCCAGAGCATGACGGTCCTTGTCGTTGGCGTTCGGGTTGACGTGATCGGTTACTGGCGCACCTGGCCCTGGCCCAGCACCACATACTTCAGCGAGGTCAGGCCTTCCAGGCCCACCGGGCCACGCGCGTGCAGCTTGTCGTTGGAGATGCCGATCTCGGCACCCAGGCCGTATTCGAAACCGTCGGCAAAGCGGGTCGAGGCGTTGACCATGACCGAGGCCGAATCGACTTCGCGCAGGAAGCGCATGGCGCGGGTGTAGTCCTCGGTGATGATGCTGTCGGTGTGCTGGGAGGAATGACGATTGATGTGATCGATGGCCTCATCCATGTCGGCCACCACCTTCACGGCCAGGATCGGGGCCAGGTATTCGGTGTCCCAGTCTTCAGCCGTGGCCGGCTTCAGGAAGGGGTAGTCGGCCAGGATATCGGCCGCTTCAGGGTCGCAGCGCAGTTCCACTTCCTTGACGCGATACAGTTCGGCCAGCGGGGGCAGAACGGCTGCGGCGATGTTGCGCGACACCAGCAGGGTTTCCATGGTGTTGCAGGTGCCGTAGCGATGGCATTTGGCGTTGAAGGCCACGTCCAGCGCCTTGCGGGTGTCGGCCTTGTCGTCGATGTAGACGTGGCAGATGCCGTCCAGGTGCTTGATCATGGGGACCTTGGCTTCCTTGATCAGGCGTTCGATCAGGCCCTTGCCGCCACGCGGCACGATGACGTCCACGTATTCCTGCATGGTGATGAGCACACCGACGGCGGCGCGGTCGGTGGTCTCGACCACCTGCACCGCATCTTCGGGCAGGCCGGCGCCGCTGAGGCCTTCCTTCACCAGCCTGGCCAGGGCCTGGTTGCAATGGATGGCTTCGGAACCGCCGCGCAGGATGGTGGCGTTACCACTCTTGATGCACAGGCCGGCGGCGTCCACGGTGACGTTGGGACGGGCCTCGTAGATGATGCCGATCACGCCCAGGGGCACACGCATCTGGCCGACCTGGATGCCGGTGGGGCGGTATTTCATGTTGCTGATCTCGCCGATCGGGTCGGGCAGGGAGGCGATCTGCTCCAGGCCCTCGGCCATGGTGGCGATGGCCTTGTCGGACAGCGTCAGGCGGTCCAGCATGGCCTCGGCCAGACCATTGGCGCGGGCCGCATCCAGATCCAGCGCATTGGCGGCGCGCAGGGCGTCCGCATCGCGACGGATGGCGGCGGCGATCAGCAGCAGCGCCTGGTTCTTGGCGGCGGTATCGGCACGCGCCATGGCACGCGAGGCGGCACGGGCCTGCTGGCCGATGCGGTTCATGTAGAGTTCGATGTTTTCCATTCTGGTTCCTCCGCAGCGCGATGGGCGCGGCCGTGTTGGTATGTCTGTGTTGCGCGATCTAGATGGGCCTGCCGGCGGCTCAGCGCCCGCGGGCCAGTTTCAGTCCCAGTTGCAGCAGGGCGTCCCACGGGTCGCCGGCGAAGGTGCGGGCGCGCAGGCCCTTGACCATGCGGTCCACCAGGGCGGCTTCCTGCAGGGCCTGTTCCAGCGCGGCCAGGCTGATGCGGCGCAGGGCCGGTTCCATCAGTCGTTCGCGCGGACCCCAGATGCGGTATTCCTTGAGCAGTGCGCCTACGGGCTTGCCCTGGGCCATGCCGGACTTGAGCTTGAGGAGCGTGCGGATTTCCTCGGTCACGGCCCACAGGACCAGCGGCAGGGCCTCGCCTTCACCCTTCAGGCCGTCCATCATGCGCGTGAGACGGGCGATGTCGCCGGAGAGCATGGCTTCGTTGAGCTTGAAGACATCGTAGCGGGCCACATTGAGCACGGCGTCCTGCACCTGTTCGAAACCGAGCTTGCCGGGCGGGTAGAGCAGGGCCAGCTTCTGGATTTCCTGGTGCGCGGCCAGCAGGTTGCCCTCCACGCGGTCGGCGATGAAGTCCAGGCAAGGGCGGTCGGCGCTCTGCTGCTGGGCGGCCAGGCGGTTGCCGATCCAGCCCGGCAACTGGGCGCGTTCTACCAGCGGGATGTCGATGTACACCGCCGCCTGCTGCAGGGCGCCGACCCAGGCCGCCTTCTGCGTGGCCCAGTCCAGCTTGGGCAGGCTGATGATGGTGAGGTTGTCGGGCGAGAGGTTGGCGGCGTAATCCTGCAGGGCCTGGCCGCCATCCTTGCCGGGCTTGCCGGTGGGGATGCGCAGTTCGATCAGCTTCTTGTCGCCGAACAGCGATTGCGACTGGTTGGCCGCCAGCAGTTCGCCCCACTTGAAGCTGCGTTCCACCACCAGCACTTCACGCTCGGTATAGCCATTGGCGCGGGCGCTGCGGCGGATCTTGTCGGCCGCTTCCAGCGCCAGCAGGTGCTCGTCGCTGGCGATCACATAGAGTGGCGCCAGCGATTTGCCGAGATGGGCGTCCAGGGAGTCGTGGCGCAATTGCATGATTGTGCGTGGCCGGATCAGGAATCCGACTGCGCCTTCTCGGTGCTGATGGCCGACTTCGAGGCGGCCAGGCGACGCAGGATCTGCTGCACCAGGTCGGACTGCATGTCGCGGTAGAGCAGTGCTTCCTCGGCCTGCTTGGCCAGTTCCTGGTTCTCGTCATAGGTGATGACGCGACGCAGGGTGATGGCCGTGGGCGGAATCACCACCACACCCTTGGGGTCGGTGACGGAGAAGGTGAAGCGCTGGAACAGCGCATATTCACGCACGCGGCCGTTGGTGTTCAAGGTCAGCACCTGGCGGTCGCGGGAGTCGGCCAACACCTTCAGGTTGGCTTCGGCATCCTTGGCGTCGGCGACCACCTTGGCGCCACTGGCCTCGATGTTGCGCTTGAGTTCCACGCCGACGGCGGAGTTGGGCGCAAAGCCGAGGTAGATGGTCTTGAAGGGCAGGTCGGCCGCGCCGCGCATGTGGAAGCCGCAGGCCGTGAGCATCACGGCAGCGAGGGCCATCAGCAGCCATTGCGAGAAACGCTTGATTTGGACTTGAGCGTGCATGGAGTTCCGTCGGTTGGGTTGGGCCGGATCAGGCGACGATGTTGACCAGCTTGCCGGGCACCACGATCACCTTCTTGGGGGCGCCGGTGAGGAATTTCTTCACATCCTCGTTGGCCAGGGCAGCGGCTTCGATGGCGGCCTTGTCGGCATCCTTGGGAACCGTCACCTCGCCACGCAGCTTGCCATTGACCTGCACCACCAGCTTGAGCTCGCTCTGTTCCAGGGCGGCAGCATCCACCTGCGGCCAGTCGGCGTCGAGGATGTCGCCCTGGGTGGCGGCGTAGCCCAGTTGCTGCCACAGCACGTGGGTGATGTGCGGCGCCACCGGATTGAGCACGCGCAGGAAGATCGAGAAGCACTCCGCCAGCACCGCGTCGCCGGCCGCGCCGGCGGCCGGCTTGGCGGCTTCCAGCGTGTTGAGCATCTTCATGCAGGCCGAGACCACGGTGTTGTACTGGATGCGCTTGAAGTCGTTGTCGGCCTGTTGCAGCACCTTGTGGACTTCACGGCGCAGGGTCTTCAGGCCATCATCCAGTTGGGTCGCGTCGATGGCAGCGATGGCGCCGGCTGCGGTGATGCGCGCGGCATTGTTGTAGCCGAAGGCCCACACCCGGCGCAGGAAGCGGTTGGCGCCTTCCACGCCGGCACCCGACCATTCCAGGGTCTGTTCCGGGGGCGAGGCGAACATGGTGAACAGACGGGCCGTATCGGCGCCGTACTGGTCGATCTGGGCTTGCGGGTCGATGCCGTTGTTCTTGGACTTGGACATCTTCTCGGTACCGCCGATCTCCACCGGCTGGCCGTCGGTCTTGAGGATCGCCGAGACCGGGCGGCCCTTGTCATCGAAGGTCAGTTCCACATCGGCCGGGTTGATCCAGATCTTCTTGCCCGAGGCTTCTTCGCGATAGTAGGTCTCGTTCAGGACCATGCCCTGCGTCAACAGGTTGGTGAAGGGCTCGTCGAACTTGACCAGGCCGAAGTCGCGCATGACCTTGGTCCAGAAGCGCGCGTACAGCAGGTGCAGCACGGCGTGTTCGATGCCGCCGATGTACTGGTCCATGGGCATCCAGTAATCGTTGCGGGAGTCGACCATGGCGTCGTTGCTGCCCGGCGAGGTATAGCGCATGTAGTACCAGGACGAGTCCACGAAGGTGTCCATGGTGTCGGTTTCGCGACGGGCCGGCTTGCCGCACTTGGGGCAGTCGACCTTGAGGAATTGCTCATGCTTGTTCAGGGGATTGCCGCTGCCGTCCGGCACGCAGTCTTCCGGCAGCACCACCGGCAGGTCCTTTTCAGGCACCGGCACGTCGCCGCAATCCGGGCAGTGGATGATGGGGATGGGCGTACCCCAGTAGCGCTGGCGCGAGATGCCCCAGTCGCGCAGGCGGAAGGTGACCTTCTTTTCGCCCAGGCCCTGCGCAGCCAGGTCGGCTGCCACCGCATCGACGGCCGCCTGGTAGCCCAGGCCATCGTACTTGCCGGAGGCGATGGTCTTGCCGGCTTCCTTGTCGCCGTACCATTCTTCCCAGGCGTCGGTGGAGTAGGTCTTGCCTTCCACGCCGATGACCTGCTTGATCGGCAGGTCGTACTTGCGGGCGAAGGCGAAGTCGCGCTCGTCGTGCGCCGGCACGCCCATCACGGCGCCATCGCCGTAGGTGATGAGCACGTAGTTGCCGACCCAGACCTCGACCTTGTCGCCGGTCAGCGGGTGGGTGACGTACAGGCCGGTGGGCATGCCCTTCTTTTCCATCGTCGCCATGTCGGCTTCGATGACGCTGCCTTGCTTGCATTCGGCGATGAAGGTCTGCAGGGCCGGGTTGTTCTCGGCGGCCAGGGTGGCCAGCGGGTGTTCCGGGGCCACTGCGCAGAAGGTCACGCCCATGATGGTGTCGGCGCGGGTGGTGAAGACGAACAGCTTGCCGTCGTTGATCAGCTGGCCGCTGGCGTCCTTGATCTCATGCGGGAAGGCGAAGCGCACGCCGGTGGACTTGCCGATCCAGTTGGCCTGCATCAGGCGCACGCGCTCGGGCCAGCCGGGCAGCTTGGTCTCGACGTGTTCCAGCAGCTCGTCGGCGTAGTCGGTGATGCGGGCGTAGTACATCGGGATTTCGCGCTTTTCGATCACCGCACCCGAGCGCCAGCCGCGGCCGTCGATGACCTGCTCGTTGGCCAGCACGGTCTGGTCGATCGGATCCCAGTTCACGGTGCCGGTCTTCTTGTAGATGATGCCCTTCTCCAGCATCTTCAGGAACATCCACTGGTTCCACTTGTAATACTCGGGACGGCAGGCGGTCATCTCGCGCGACCAGTCGATGGCCAGGCCCATGGACTGCATCTGCGACTTCATGTAGTCGATATTGGAATAGGTCCACTGCGCCGGTGGCACGCCATTGGCCATGGCGGCGTTCTCGGCGGGCATGCCGAAGGCGTCCCATCCCATGGGCATCAGGACGTTGTAGCCGTTCATGCGCAGGTAGCGATACATCACATCGTTGATGGTGTAGTTGCGCACGTGGCCCATGTGCAGCTTGCCGGAGGGGTAGGGCAGCATCGAGCAGGCGTAGAACTTCTTCTTGTCGCGGCCTTGCTTGTCACGGGCGTTTTCGACGGTCTTGTAGGCGTCGATGGCGTTCCAGTGCTGCTGCGCGGATTGTTCGACTTCGGCTGGGCTGTATTTATCTTGCATGACGGGCTGATACGGATGGGATTCGGTTGGGAAGGGAATGCGATTCGAAACCCTGCATTATACCGGCTCGCCACCCCGTCGACGCAGTCTGCGCCGGTCAGGCCCGGGGCTGGCCTGGATGAGGGTTTTCCGACGGGAAACAAAAAAAGCCCGCCCCCCTGGAAAAAGCCGGGGGCGGGCAAAGATCCCTGTGCCAGAGCAGGGCGGCATCAGGGACCGCAGCTACGTGCATCCGGCCGGTCAGGGGGGACGGATCGGCTGGATTCGCGCGGCTGTAGGCAGTGTTGTTGATCGAGCAGACGTATGAAACCATCTTCACGTCGGGCGATGTCGATTCTCGAATTTGTTCTCATCAAATATCGAAAAATTGCGAAAAAGCTATTTTTTTACGATAGAACCGATGAATTTGGCGCCCCTGGTTGGGGGGCAGCCCCCGGGCGTCCCGGCCCCCCGGCCGCCTGCGGCATACCGCATGCCGGTCGCGCATGGTCATGAGGTAGTAACAATCGGACGGCATCATGAAATCGTTTTCATTTGCCCCCGGTGCCGCCGTGCGTCCCTCCATCAAACAAGTTGCCCATCTGGCCGGTGTGTCCATCGCCACGGTGTCCCGCCTGCTCAACAAGCCTGGTTCGGTGAGCGCGGAAACGGCCGAGAAGATCCATCGCAGCATCGCCGAACTGGGTTTTCGGCCCAATTTCACCGGTCGCAATCTGCGGGCCGGCAATTCGCGCACCGTGGGGGTGGTGGTGCCGACGCTGTCCAACACCGTCTTCGCCCAGTGCCTGCAGGGCATCGAACTGGCGGCGCGCGCGCTGGATTACTCGGTGATGTTTACCACCACCGAATACCTGCCGGAGGAAGAATCGGCGGCCGTCGAGCTCTTGCTGGGGCATCGGGTGGACGGGGTGATCCTGACGGTGGCCGATGCCGGCTCCAATGCCACGCTGGACCTGCTGGAGCGTGAACGCATCCCTTTCGTCTTGACCTACAACCAGCTGGCCACGTCCGGCCCGACCACCCATCGCGCTTCGGTCTCGGTGGACAACCGCGCCGCCGCCTGTGACGCGGTGGCCCACCTGATCGGGCTGGGCCATCGGCGTATCCAGATGCTGTCGGGACGCTTCAATGCGTCCGACCGTGCCATGCAGCGCTATTACGGCTATCTCGATGCAATGCAGGCGGCCGGCCTGGCGCCGCTGCCGGCCATCGAAGTGGAGCGCCATACCCTCACCGCCGCCACCGACTACCAGCAGATGATGGCCGACCCGCTGCAGCGCCCGACCGCGCTGTTCTGTTCCAACGACCTGCTGGCGCTGAGTGCCATGCGCGACCTGCGCGCACTGGGTCTGCAGGTGCCGGGCGATATCTCGGTGATGGGCTTCGACGGCATCCCGGTCGGCGCCCTGATGGCTCCGGTGCTGGCCAGCGTGGTGCAGCCTTCCGAGCGCATCGGTGATGTCGCCCTGCGCACGCTGGTGGAAGCCATCGAGCGTGCCGTGCCGGCGGCTGCCGAGGGCCCGTCATTGCAGTCCCCGCAGTCCCCGCAGTCTGCCCAGCCGGCGCTGCGTCACATCCTGCCGCATGTACTGCGCGAGGGCGGGTCGGTGGCGCCGCCGCCGGCTGCACATTCGCTGTCCTGAATTTTGTCGTGCTTTCGTTGTTCAACCTCTAGGAAAGGATCTGACATGTTCCTGAAACGTGTTATTCAAACCGCTGCCGGCGCACTGCTGCTGTCGGCTTCCGTCGCTGCTTCTGCCCAGACCGCGATCTGCTACAACTGTCCGCCGGAGTGGGCCGACTGGGCTGCCCAGATCAAGGCGATCAAGGACAAGACCGGCATCACCGTGCCGCCCGACAACAAGAACAGCGGCCAGGCCCTGGCCCAGCTGACGGCCGAAAAGGCCAGTCCGGTGGCCGACTTCACCTACCTGGGTGTGTCCTTCGGCATCGAAGCCAGGAACAAGGATCTGGTGGCCCCCTACAAGCCGGCCAACTGGAACGACATTCCCAATGGCCTGAAGGACCCGGACGGTTACTGGTTCACCATCCACTCCGGCACCATGGGCATCATGGTCAACGTCGATGCGCTCAAGGGCAAGCCGGTCCCCAAGTCCTGGGCTGACCTGCAGAAGCCGGAATACAAGGGCCTGATCGGCTACCTGGACCCGGCCTCGGCCTTCGTCGGCTACGTCGGCGCGGTGGCGATCAACCAGGCCCTGGGTGGCACGCTGGACGACTTTTCGCCCGCCATCGGCTACTTCAAGAACCTGCAGAAGAACCAGCCCATCGTGCCCAAGCAGACCTCCTATGCGCGCCTGATCTCGGGTGAGATTCCCATCCTGCTGGGCTATGACTTCGACGCCTATCGCGCCAAGTACAAGGACCACGCCAACGTCGCCTTCGTGATCCCCACCGAAGGCACCGTGACCGTGCCCTACGTGGTGTCGCTGGTGAAGAATGCGCCGCACCAGGCCGAGGCCAAGAAGGTGCTGGACTTCCTGTTGTCGGATCAGGGGCAGGCCATCTGGGCCAACGCCTATCTGCGTCCGGTGCGTGCTGCGGCCATGTCCAAGGAAGCCGAATCGCGCTTCCTGCCGGCGGCCGAATATGCCCGTGCCAAGTCGGTCGACTACGGCAAGATGGCCGAAGCACAGCGCAAGTTCGGCGAGCGTTACCTGGCTGAAGTGCGATAAATGCGAGACGCAGGAGCAAGCATGAAAAACGCCATCCCCGCTACGCCAGGTGCACCGGGCGTGCTCAAGCCCGAGCGCAAACCGGGCGCCGGTGTGCGCAGCGCCGGCAACGGCGTGTGGCTGTGGTTTGCCGCACCGGGCCTGACCCTGTTCTGCGCCTTCTGGCTGTTGCCGATGGCGCGCCTGGTCGCAGTCGGCGCATCCGGCCCGGACGGTGCCATGGCCTATCTGTCGGTGCTGACCAATCGCCATTACTTCGCCAGCCTCTTGTCCACGCTGGCGCTGTCGGCGGTGGTGACCCTGGCCACGCTGGCGATCTCGGTGATGGTGGGCTTGTTCCTGCAACGCAACCGCTTTGCCGGCCAGTCGGTATTGCTGGCCATGCTGACCTTCCCGCTGGCGTTTCCCGGCGTGGTGGTCGGCTTCATGGTGATCATGCTGGCCGGGCGCCAAGGCCTGATTGGCAGCTTCACCAACTGGCTGTTCGGTGAATCGCTGGTGTTTGCGTACTCGCTGGCGGGGCTGTTCCTGGGCTATCTGTACTTCTCCATTCCGCGGGTGATCCTGACGGTGGTGGCGGCGGCCGAGAAGCTCGATCCCTCGCTGGAAGAGGCGGCCCGTTCGCTGGGCGCAAGACCCTGGCAGGTGTTGCTGCATGTGGTGCTGCCGGCGTTGCTGCCGGCCCTGATCTCGTCGGGGGCGATCTGCTTTGCCACCAGCGTCGGTGCCTTCGGTACGGCCTTTACCCTGGCCGCCAATATCGATGTGCTGCCCATGACCATCTACAACGAATTTACCGGCTACGCCAACTTCGCCACGGCGGCCTCGCTGTCCATCGTGCTGGGTCTGATCACCTGGGCCATGCTGGCCCTGGCGCGCTCGCTCACCGGCAGCGGCGTGGCGACCGCGGCGTAAGGCGCGCAAGGAACGATGATGCAGAACCGATTGCGTTTTTACGTACAACTGGCCTTTACGCTGCTGGTGTGCGCTTTCCTGGTGGTGCCGGTGGTGCTGTCGATGCTGGCCGGCGTCACCGAGAATTTCTTCGTGGGCCTGTCCAGCGGACTCACGTTGCGCTGGGTGGCCCAGGTGTGGGAGATGTACCAGCCCACCATCTGGCGCTCGCTGTTCATCGCGCTGGTCTGCCTGGCGGTGACGCTGGTGGCCGGGGTACCGCTGGCCTATATGCTGGCACGCTATCGCGGTGGGCATAGCCGCCTGGCACGGGTGATCGAGGAATTGCTGATGATGCCGGTGGCGGTGCCGGGCCTGGCCACTGCGCTGGCGCTGATCATGGCCTATGGGCAGTATCGCCAGTTCCGCGCCAGCATTCTCTTCATCCTGGTGGGCCATGTGCTCTTCACGCTGCCCTTCATGGTGCGCCCGGTGCTGGCGGTGATGCAGTCCTCGCAACTGGCGCAACTGGAAGAAGCCGCTGCCAGCCTGGGCGCGGGGCGCCTGCGTCGCTTCTTCGGCATCGTGATCCCCAATGCGGCCTCCGGCATCCTGGCCGGGGCGCTGATGGTGGTGACCCTGTCGATCGGCGAATTCAATATCACCTGGATGTTGCACACGCCGCTGACCCAGACCCTGCCGGTGGGCCTGGCCGATGCCTATGCATCGATGCGGCTGGAGGTGGGATCGGCCTATACGCTGATCTTCTTTTTCATGATCATTCCGCTCCTGATCGGCATGCAGTGGGCGACCCAGGCAACACGCAAGAAAGTCAGTCTATGAAGTCCAAGAAAGAAGCCGTTTCCATTCGCCTACATCAGTGTGCCAAGTCCTTCGCCAACGGTACGCGAGCACTGCAGCCGCTGGACCTGGAAATCCATCCCGGTGAAACCCTGGTGTTGCTGGGCCCGTCGGGCTGCGGCAAGACCACCACGCTGCGCATGATTGCCGGTCTGGAGTTCCCCGACGAGGGCGGTCGTGTGCTCTTCGGCGAGGATGACGTGACCGCGCTGCCGATCGAAAAGCGCGGCGTGGGGATGGTATTCCAGAACTATGCGCTGTTCCCCAACATGAGCGTGGGCGAGAACATCGCCTACGGCATGAAGATCCGCAAGATTCCGGCCGGCGAGCGCGCCGAGCGCGTGGAAAAGCTGCTGGAGATGGTGCATCTGCAGGGGCTGTCGCATCGTCGCGTGGACCAGCTTTCCGGTGGCCAGAAGCAGCGTGTGGCGCTGGCCCGGGCGCTGGCGATGGAGCCCCGCGTGCTGCTGCTGGATGAACCGCTGACAGCGCTCGACGCCAAGCTGCGCGAAGCGGTGCGCAGTGACCTGAACAAGCTCTTGCGCAGCCTCGGCATCACCGCCATCTACGTCACCCACGACCAGGGTGAGGCGATGGCGCTGGGCGACCGCATCGTGGTGATGGAACGCGGCAAGATATCGCAGATCGGCACGCCCCAGGAGATCTACTATCATCCTGCCAATGACTTCGTGGCCGATTTCATCGGTGCGATGAATCGCGTGCAAGGTATCGTTTCCGGAGATAGGTTGTTGCTGCCCAATGGCAGCCTGCCGCTGCCCGATGCCGGCAATCCGATGAATGCGACGCAGCAGGGCCAGCCGGCGTGGGCCATGTTCCGTCCCGAGGATGTGCAGGTGGTCGATATCACCGAAGCCGATGCGCAATGCCTGCGCGGCAAGCTGATCAATACCTTTTTCCTGGGTGACCGCACCCGCTTTGAAATCGAGATCGGGGCGGAGCGCCCGGTCATCGCCGAGACCAGCCGCCGTGGCTGGTGGGAAGCTGGCCAGCAGATCGCGCTGCGGGTGCCGGCCGAGGCCCTGGTGAAGATGGCGCCCGCCGCCGTGAAGGAGAACGCATGATACTGGGACAGATTTCCGACCTGCACATCAAGACCGATGGCAAGAAGTCGTACCGGGTGGTGGATACCGCCGAGAGCCTGCGCCGTTGCGTGGCGCAGGTCAACGGCCTGAAGCAGCGCCCGGATGTGCTGGTCATCACCGGCGACCTGGTGGACTTCGGCAAGCCGTCCGAATATGCCTGCCTGCGCGAGCTGCTGGCACCGCTGACGATGCCCTACTACCTGCTGCCGGGCAACCACGACGAGCGCAATGCGCTGCGCGCGGCCTTTCCCGAGCATGCCTACCTGCAGCAGGGCGGTGAACGCATCGAGTATGTGGTCGAGGATTATCCGGTGCGCATCGTGGCGCTCGATACGGTGATCCCGCGCGCCAGCGGTGGCGAGTTGTCGGCGCAGAGCATGCAGTGGCTCGATGAGGTGCTGGCGCAGCAGCCGGAGCGGCCCACCGTGATCGCCATGCACCACCCGCCGTTTACGACCGGCATCGGACACATGGATGACATGGGGCTGGTCAATCCGCAGGTGCTGGAAGCAGTGGTGAAGAAGCACCCGCAGGTGGAGCGCATCCTGTGCGGTCACCTGCATCGCTCCATCCAGCGGCGTTTTGCCGGCACGGTGGCCACGACCTGTCCGGGGGTGTCACATCAGGTGCAACTGGACCTGGATCCGCAGGCGCCATCCTGTTTCGTGATGGAGCCGCCGGGCTACCAGTTGCATTGGTGGGATGCGCAGGCGCGCAGCCTGGTGAGCCATACGGCATTCATCGGCGAGTTCGATGGTCCGTATCCGTTCTATGACGGCGATGAACTGATCGATTGAAGGTGATTGAAGGTGATTGAAGGGGGCGGATGGATTGATCTGCAATAGAGATCAATTCATCCGGCCGCAGCGATACGAAAGATAAGTCAACTGCGCCGATCTACTTCCAGATCAGTTCGATCACCGGCGCTTCACCGTAATCCTCGCAGCGGTCATTGATGGCTGTGCAGCAGAATTCCACATCCTCGACCAGGTCCGGCAGGCGCTGATGCAACTCGGCGCTGTGGCTGATCTCGATGACCAGCACTTCCTTGGGCTTGAGCTTGAACTTGCACATGCCTTCGTCATCGCGCAGGTAGGACAGGCAATCCACCCATGCATCCATGTTGCGGCCATAGAAATCGGGAAAGCCGAAGGCTTGCGCGCTCTCGGTGTGGAAGCTCTCCCAGTCGGTGATGCGGTCGCCCGCCAGTGTTACGGTGGCCATGTGCTATCTCTTTCAGTTGGCTTTGGCTTGCGTCTTGCTGCCGGCCTTGGGGTCGGTGACGAAGCCCAGCTTGGTCAGGCCGGCAGACTGCGCGGCCGACATCACCTCGGCGATGGTCTGGTAGCGGGTCGACTTGTCGGCGCGCAGCTGCAGCTCGGGCTGTGGCTTCTTGCCGGCGGCATCGGCCAGGCGACTGTCCATTTCCTCTTCGCTGACCGGCTGGTCGTTCCAGTACAGCTTGCCGGCGGCGTCGATGCCGAGGGTGATGGTCTCCGGTTTTTCCGGGGCCGGCGCCGATTGCGCGGTGGGCAGGTCCAGCTTGAGGGCGTGGGTGAACATGGGCGCGGTGATGATGAAGATCACCAGCAGTACTAGCATCACGTCCACCATCGGGGTGACGTTGATGTCGGCCATCGGGGCCGAGTTCTGATTGTCGTTGAATCCGCCGAAACTCATGATGGGCTCTCGGGTGTCATGGCTTGCGCATGCCGCCGACGCGTTCGCCGGTGGTGAGATAGGCGTGCAGGTCGTGGGCGAAGCCGTCGAGTTCGGCCAGCACCACGCGGTTGATGCGGGTGAAGGCGTTGTAGGCCAGCACCGCCGGAATCGCCACCAGCAGGCCCAGCGCAGTCATGATCAGGGCCTCGCCGACGGGGCCGGCGACCTTGTCGATCTGTACCGTACCGCTGGCCGAGACCGCCACCAGCGCGTGATAGATGCCCCAGACGGTGCCAAACAGGCCGACGAAGGGCGCGGTGGAGCCGACCGACGCCAGCAGGGTCAGGCCGCGTTCCAGCCGGGCCGAGACGCGGTTGATTTCGCGCCGCAGGGTGCGGGTGATCAGTTCGCCGGGGTCGGTTGCGGCGTTCAGCGAGGGCGTGCCTTGTTGGCGGGTGCCGATGTCGGCGGCTTCGGCGGCGCGCTCGGCCATGGGGCTGTAGATCTGCTCGCTGTCGAGGCGCTGCATGGCACCGGTGGCGTCGGCCAGGGTGGGGGCCTGCCAGAACTGTTCCAGCGCGTTGCTACCCCGGCGGATACGCCAGGCGGCCCAGGCCTTGGAGAGGATGTAGTACCAGCTGGCGATCGACATGATCAGCAGCAGATAGGCGACGGAGTGGGAAACGGCATCGCCTTGCGCCCAGTAGTGGGCAAATCCAACGTTCGGTTCCATATTGCGTTCTTTCGGGATAGCGCCGCGCCAGCGCGGCAATGGGTCAATCGGAAGCAATCAAGGGGGGCTGTCGCTTTGAGCGGCCTGCCCCAAAAAAATTCGCTGCCGGACCTGGTGGGGCGCGGCAGCGTCGAGCATTTCCTGTGGTTTCGGGCCAGGCTTACTTGAAGCCCAGCACGTCCTGCATGTCGTACAGACCGCTCTCCTTGCCGGCCAGGAAGCGCGCGGCACGCAGGCTGCCCATGGCGTACGAGACGCGGCTGGACGACTTGTGCGAAATCTCGATACGTTCGCCGATGCCGGCGAACAGCACGGTGTGGTCGCCGATGATGTCGCCGCCGCGCACGGTGGCAAAACCGATGGAGGACGGATCGCGCTCGCCGGTGACGCCTTCGCGGGCATAGACGGCCACGTCGTCGAGATTCTTGCCCAGCGCGTCGGCGATGACTTCACCCATCTTCAGGGCGGTGCCGGAGGGGGCGTCGACCTTGTGGCGATGGTGCGCTTCGATGATCTCGATGTCGTAGCCGTGCGAGAAGTTCTTGGCGGCCAGTTCCAGCAGCTTCAGGGTCACGTTGACGCCCACGCTCATGTTGGGGGCGGCCATGACAGCGGTCTTCCTGGCGAATTCGGCGATGGTGGCCTTGCCTTCGGCTTCGAAGCCGGTGGTGCCGATGACGACCTTCACGCCATGCGCAGCGCAGAACTCCAGGTGCTTCAGCGTGCCTTCAGGACGGGTGAAATCGATCAGCACGTCGGCACCGGCCAGGCCACGGGCCAGGTCGGATTCGATGAGCACGCCGGTGGTCTTGCCCAGGAACAGGCCGGCATCGGTGCCGATGGCCGGTGCGCTGGGAGTGTCAAGGGCGCCGGAGAGCTTGAGGTCGTCGGCGTTGAGGATGGCTTCGATCAGCATGCGGCCCATGCGCCCGGAGGCGCCGGCGACTGCGATATTCAATACTGTCATGGGAAACTCGGAATGACGGATGACGGGAGACGGGTATTGCTTACTTGCCAGTGGCCGAGGAGGGCGCCACGGGAGAGGCCGGCTTGACTTCGCTGTCGGCCTTGTCCTTGTCGGCGCCGAAACTGGCCTTGGCGCCGACCTTGGAGTCGGTGATCAGGGTCAGGTATTCGCTCTCGGTGGGCAGGTTCTCGCCGCCTTCGACGTGATCCAGCAGGTCATCCTTGAAGAAGACCGAGACCCGGCTGGTCATGATTTCGCCATTGCCCTTGGCCAGGCGGAAATCGTAATCCCAGCGATTGGCGTGGAACATGTCGGTCAGCAGCGGGGTGCCCAGCACGAAGCGCACCTGGTCGCGGGTCAGGCCGGGGCGCAGCTGGGCCACCATTTCCTTGGAGACGAAATTGCCTTGCTGGATGTCGATGCGGTAGGGCTTGAGGAAGCCGAACAGGCTGTTGCTCTTGCCGGTTACCTTCACGCCCGAGGTGTCGGTCGGGGCCGCCTGCTCGGGCGACTTGGTCGAGGAACAGCCCGCCAGCAGGGCCAGGACCGCGACGACGCCGATTGCGGCGGTTTGATGACGGGACTTCATTCGGGAAAGCATGCGCATAAAGTTTTCAACCGGGTTGAGCCATGAGCCTAAAGCGCTATATGATAAGCTAGAACTTACTTCTTAAATAGGCATGAGTGCGTTCCGGACGCAAAAGGCTGCCCCACCAGCCCGGCCGGAGCGGTCCCCAGGCCCTCCCAGCGGACCAGCGCGCCTGTTTGAGACCAGTAAAAACCGGGAACCCACTCTACCATGCCGAACAATCCATCCGAACTGAAGGCCAGCGGCCTGAAGGCCACCCTGCCACGCCTGAAGATCCTGGAAATCTTCCAGAACACCTCCGTGCGCCACCTGAGCGCCGAAGACGTCTACAAACAGTTGCTCTCCGACAATCTTGACGTGGGCCTGGCCACCGTCTACCGCGTGCTGACGCAGTTCGAGCAGGCAGGCCTGCTCCAGCGCAACCACTTCGAGACCGGCAAGGCGGTCTTCGAACTGAACGAAGGTTCGCACCATGACCACCTGGTCTGCCTGGACTGCGGCAAGGTCGAGGAATTCTTCGATGCCGAGATCGAGAAGCGCCAGATCAAGATCGCCCAGGAACACGGTTTCGAAATCGCCGACCACGCCCTGGCGTTGTACGGACATTGCAAGAACTGCAAGAAGCTGAAGAAATAAACCAGGGGCCTTGCTTGCGGATAATTACGCAGGCAATCCTTTGCAAAGACAATGAAAAAGCCACGTGATGTCCCACGTGGCTTTTTTCGTTGGCTCCACCGACGGCCGCCGTATCCGTCTTCAGTGCTGGCTCAGCGCGCTGGACAGCAGCTTGGCGGTGATGTCGACGATGGGGATGACGCGTTCGTAGGCCATGCGGGTGGGGCCGATCACGCCCAGGGTGCCGACGATGCGTCCGTTGACTTCGTAGGGGGCGGTGACGATGCTCATGTCGTCCATCGGTACCAGTTGCGATTCGCCGCCGATGAAGATCTGCACGCCGGTGGCCTTGCTGGACACATCCAGCAACTGCAGCAGGCCGGTCTTCTGCTCGAACATGTCGAACAGGCGGCGCAGGGAATTCATGTTGGAGGACAGGTCGCTCACCGACAGCAGGTTACGCTCGCCGGAGATGACCACGTTGTTGTCGGCTTCCTCGCTCATGGCGTCGCTGCCGGCTTCCACGGCGGCCTGCATGAGCACGGTCATGTCGTCGCGCAGCTGGCGCAGCTCGCCCTGCAGGCGCAGCCGCACCTGGTCGAAGGACTGGCCGGCGTAATGCTGGTTGATGTAGTTGGCGGCCTGGACCAGTTGGCTGGGGGTGTAATCGACCTCGGTGAGCAGCATGCGGTTCTGCACATCGCCACCCTGGTCCACGATCACCAGCAGGATGCGCTTTTCCGACAGCCGCAGGAATTCGATCTGCTGGAACGCCGATTCGCGCTTGGGCGTCATCACGACGCCGGCAAACTGCGACAGCGACGACAGCACCTGGGCTGCGTTGGTGATGATCTTCTGCGGCGAGGTGTTGTGCTGCAGGCGAGCCTGCAGGCGGCCCTCCAGCGCGCTTTCGTCGATCGCCTCGACCGTCAGGAGGGTATCGACGAACATGCGGTAGCCGCGCGGCGTCGGCACCCGTCCGGCCGAGGTGTGCGGGCTGGCGACGAAGCCCATCTCTTCCAGGTCGGCCATGATGTTGCGGATGGTCGCTGGTGACAGTTCCAGGCCGGACAGTTTCGACAGGGCGCGCGAGCCCACCGGCTGGCCGTCGGCGATGTACCGTTCGACCAGTGCCTTCAGGAGTGTGCGGGCGCGGTTATCGAGTTGCATGGTGCATATTCTAGCGGCTTATGATGCAAAGAGTGACAGCTACGTGACGGCGGAGGTGAATTGGCGCCAGCCGGCACTTCAGGCCTGAGCCGCCAGCCAGTCGTGCAGCTCGTGCAGATCGCGACAGATGGCATCGGGGCTGATGCCATCGGGCAGCGTTCGCGCAAAGCGGTTCATCCACACCGCGCGCAGGCCGGCCTGTTGCGCACCCTGCACATCCAGCAGGGGATCGTCGCCGACATAGACCGTGGCGCCCGGCGCGACCTGCAGCGCTTCGCAGGCGGCGTGGAAGATCGCCGGATCGGGCTTGGCGCGACCAAAGCGGTGGGCTGCGATGGAGACGCCGAAGTGCCCGGCCAGGCCGATGCGTTCGAGGTCGGCGAAGCCATTGGAGACCGAGCCCAGCGTCAGTTTGTCTTTCAGGCGCAGCAGTGCCGGTTCCACATCGTCGAACAGCGCGACCGTGCTGCGTGCTTCGGAGAACAGGGCCATAGCGGGATCGACCAGGGCCAGGTCCACGTCATGTTCGCGGAAGACCTCGGTCAAGGCGGTATGGCGCAACCTCCAGAGATCGATGCGGTAGACCGGATCGGTCTGCATCAGGGCCATGCGGCGTTCGCGCAGGCTGGCCACGGTATGCGCGGCAGCCACGGCCGGTGCGTGCTGGCGCAGCCAGTCGTAGAGCAGGCCTTCGGCGCGCACCAGCACCGGTTCGATGGCCCAGAGGGTGTCGTCGAGGTCGAACAGGACCGCTTCGATGGGCGGGGGAGGCAGGGTGGAAGCGCTTGGTTTCATTACAATGTCATCTCAAATTATGGTCTAATCCGCAGCATGTGGCCCATCAAATTACCCGTTCAGGCAGCCGTACCCAAAACCGTCGCCATCGTCGGCAAGTACCAGGCCGTCGGCATCGCGCAGATCTTGTCGGACATCGCCGTGTTCCTGGAGTCGCACGGCCACACCGTGGTCTTCGAGACCGAAACCGCCGAGAACATCGCCCTGCAAGGCTATGACAGCATGACTCCCGAGCAGATCGGTCATCACGCGGACGTGGCCATCGTGGTCGGCGGCGACGGTACCATGCTGGGCATCGCGCGCCAGCTGGCACCGTACAACGTACCGCTGATCGGCATCAACCAGGGACGCCTGGGCTTCATCACCGACATCGCGCAAGACCGCATGATACCGGCTCTGGCCGAAATGCTGGACGGCAATGTCGAAGCCGAGTCGCGTTCGCTGCTGGAAGCGCGGGTCTATCGCGAGGGCGGCGAGATCTTCCGCGCCCTGGCCCTGAACGATGTGGTGGTGGCGCGGGGTTCCACCTCCGGCATGGTCGAGCTGCGGGTCGAGGTCGATGGCCGCTTCATGTACAACCAGCGCTCCGACGGCCTGATCGTGGCCACCCCGACCGGCTCCACCGCCTATGCGCTCTCGGCCGGCGGACCCATCCTGCACCCCAGCCTGCATGGCATCGTGATGGTGCCGATCTCCCCGCATTCGCTGTCCAATCGTCCGATCACGCTGTCGGATTCCTGCGAGATCGTGATCCAGGTGGTTTCCGGGCGCGAGGTCAGCGCCAACTTCGACATGCAGTCGCTCACCAGCGTGCTGCATGGCGACCGTATCGTGATCCGCCGTTCGGCACACAAGATCACCTTCCTGCATCCCCAGGGCTGGAGCTATTTCGACACCCTGCGCGAGAAGCTGCACTGGAATGAATACCCCTCGATAGAAGGCCGATTACAATAAGCGCGGCCGGCGCATGCCGGCTTGCGCCATTCTTCAGGCCTGTCCGTCCAACCCGCTGCGAGACCACCATGCTGCGTACCTTAACGATCCGCGACTTCGTGATTGTCGATGCCATCGAGCTCGAATTTGCGCGCGGATTTTCCGTCTTCACCGGCGAAACCGGCGCCGGCAAATCCATCCTGATCGATGCCCTGGCGCTGGCCCTGGGCGGTCGCGGCGATCCCAGCGTGGTGCGCGAGGGCGCGGCCAAGGCCGATGTCAGCGCCGATTTCACCGCTACGCCCGAGGTCCAGGCCTGGCTGGAAGAGCATGAGTTCGCCGACGAACATGGCGGCGTGCTGCTGCGTCGGGTGATCGACAATGCCGGTCGCAGCAAGGCCTACATCAATGGCAGCGCGGCCACCGCCGGGCAATTGCGTGAGGTCGGCGAAATGCTGGTCGATATCCACGGCCAGCATGCGCACCAGTCGCTGATGAAGGCCGATGCGCAGCGCCAGTTGCTGGATAGCCAGGCCGGCCTGCTCGACCAGGCAGGTGAAGTCGCCGCCGCCTATCGCACCTGGCGCGCCCTGGCGCGCCAACGCGAGCAGTTCGAGCAGGATGCCCGCAATGTGCTGCTGGAGCGCGAGCGCCTGGAATGGCAGGTGGCGGAGCTGCAGAAACTGTCCGTCAAGCCCGGTGAGTGGACCGAGATCAGCACCGAACATAGCCGCCTCTCGCATGCGGCAGCGCTGATCGGCGGTGCGCAGGAAGCGCTGGGCGTGATCTCCGAATCGGAGTCGCCGATCCTCTCGCAACTGTCCTCGATCACGCAGAAGCTGGGCAAGCTGGTGGATGTCGATACCGCCCTCAAGCCCGTGCTTGACGCCCTGGAGCCGGCCCAGATCCAGCTGCAGGAAGCCGTGTATGCGCTCAATGATTACCTGGGGCGGGTGGAACTCGATCCGGCGCGTCTGCAGGAAGTGGAAGAGCGCCTGGAAGCGATTCATTCAAGCGCCCGCAAATTCCATGTGCAGCCCGATGAACTGCCCGAGGAATATCGCAAGCTGTCCGAACAATTGAAGCAGCTGGCCGACGCCAGCGACCTCGACGCCCTGCGCGCCCAGGAAGACAAGCTGCAGGCCGCCTACCTGTCTCAGGCGCAGAAATTGTCCAAGGCTCGGGCCAAGGCGGCAACTGGACTGGGTGAGGCCGTCACGGCAGCCATGCAGGACCTGTCGATGGCCGGCGGTCGTTTCGAGATTGCGCTCAACGTCGGCGAGCCCGCCGCGTACGGCCTGGAACAGGTGGAGTTCCTGGTCGCCGGTCATGCCGGGGTGGCGCCGCGTGCGCTGGCGAAGGTGGCTTCGGGTGGTGAGCTGGCGCGTATCTCGCTGGCCATCTCGGTGATCGCGTCGGCAGCCACGACCGTGCCGACCCTGATCTTCGACGAAGTCGACAGCGGCATCGGCGGCGCCGTGGCCGAAGTGGTGGGACGCTTGCTCAAGCGCCTGGGACAGGAACGCCAGGTACTGTGCGTGACCCACCTGCCGCAGGTCGCCAGCCAGGCCAACCAGCATTACCAGGTCAAGAAACGCAGCGAGGGTGGCAAGACCCTGTCCGACATCGACGGCCTGGATGCCAAGGCCCGTGTCGAGGAAATCGCCCGCATGCTGGGTGGCCTGGAAATCACCGCCACCACGCGCAAGCACGCACGCGAACTGCTGGCCTCCTGATCCCAGATCCCTGATCGTCCACGATCACAACAAGAACATCCAATCAAGCGACCATGGCCTTCCGCAAAGAACCTCCCTACACCCACGGCAGTCCGGCTTCCACTGCGGTGGTGCTGGTCAACCTGGGCACGCCCGACGCTCCCGATGCCTCCTCACTGCGCCGCTACCTCAGGCAGTTCCTGTCAGACCCGCGCGTGGTGGAAATCCCGCGGGCGGTCTGGTGGTTCATCCTCAATGGCATCATCCTGCCGTTCCGTTCTTCGAAATCGGCCGCCAAGTACGCCAGCATCTGGACCGAGGAGGGCTCGCCGCTGCGCGTGCATACGCAGCGCCAGGCGGCCGCACTGGGCGTGCAGCTGGCTGCGCGCGGCCATCATCAATTGCAGGTGACGTATGCGATGCGCTACGGCACGCCTTCGCTGCCGCAGGTGCTGGACCAGCTGAAGGAACAGGGCTGCACCCGCATCCTGGTACTGCCGGCCTATCCGCAATATTCCGGCACCACGACGGCCTCCATCTTCGATGCCGTGTTCGAGCACTACCGCCAGGTGCGCAACATCCCCGAGCTGCGCCTGATCCGCAATTATCATGACCAGGACGGCTACATCCAGGCCCTGCGCCAGTCGGTGCTGGATCATTGGGAGCTCAATGGGCGCCCCGACAAGCTGGTCATGAGTTTCCACGGTGTTCCCAAGCGCACGCTGCTGCTGGGCGATCCCTATCATTGCGAGTGCTACAAGACGGCGCGCCTGCTGGCGCAGTCGCTGGGTTTGTCCGAAGGAGAATATCTGGTCACCTTCCAGTCGCGCTTTGGCAAGGCGGAATGGCTACAACCCTATACCGCCCCGACCCTGCAGGAACTGGGGCGCCAGGGCGTGCGCCGGGTCGATGTGATGTGCCCCGGTTTCACCAGTGACTGCCTGGAAACGCTGGAAGAAATCGCCATGGAGGTCAAGCATGACTTCCTGCAGGCTGGTGGCAAGGAGTTTCACTTTATTCCATGTCTGAATGAAGCCCCAGCCTGGATCGGCGGCATGGTGGAGATCGTCGAGCAGCACCTGGCCGGCTGGCCCACCATGAGCAACGGGGCGGCCCGCGACGAGGCCGCCCGGCAAGCGCTCATTTCCGCCGAACGCGCCAAGGCCCTGGGTGCCACCCAGTAATGCATTGTCATGGGGCAACAACAAGTTGCCCGGAATCGACGGAATGCCGCGTGCAGCCTGCTAGAATACGGACGGAATGCATCGTTGTTGTTTATTGTGCAACTCTTTGCCGCGCGATGGCTTGCTCTATAGAAGAACAAAGCAGCCGTTCCGCAGGTCGCCACGGCTTGCCAGCGGTTGCGACGGCAGAAGCAGGATGTCAGCCCAGAGGCAGTCTCAGAGCGTGAATTCGCCGACCAGATGGGTATAGCTGATCCAGGCGGTGGCCAAGAGGCTGTAGGCGGCGATGAGGATGGTGGCCGCTATCAGTGGCGGTTTCATGATGTCACCTTGTTGATACGATAAGTCCGAGGGCAGCCCGCTATTGGGCTAAATTCATATTAGGCCGGCATCGAGTGAACGTGAAGGCCGGCCTGGTAAACACTGTCCAAAGCGCTGTCCAACGTTCGGGATTTCACGCGGTAACGGCAGAATCAGGCAAAAAACCACTCAAAAAAGGCTAAATAGCCCTTGAAAATGCAGGGATATGCCTTACTTGAGCCGCATCTTGCGCCGGCGATACTGCACGCAATTTGCCGGATGCACGTCACCAATCGATTCGTTGGAGGTAATTCAGGAATGCAAGACATGGAAAAACAGGAAGCCCAAACCGCCCAGCAAGATCCCCAGTCGCAGGATGCCGCCGCTGCCGCCAATGCCACCGAGCAGGCTGCTCCGGCCGAGCCCACCCTGGAAGACAAGCTGGCCGCCGCAGAAGCCCGTGCTGCCGAGATGCAGGACGCCTTCCTGCGCGCCCGTGCCGAAGGCGAGAACATCCGCCGCCGCGCTCAGGAAGACATCGCCAAGGCTCACAAGTTCGCCATCGAAGGTTTTGCCGAATCCCTGCTGGCCGTCAAGGACAGCCTGGAAATGGCCCTGAAGATCGAAAACGCCTCGCTGGAATCCCTGAAGGAAGGCGTGGACATGACCTTGAAGCAACTGACCTCGGCCTTCGACAAGAACAAGCTGCAGGAAGTCAGCCCGCAAACCGGCGACAAGCTGGACCCGATGAAGCACCAGGCCGTCTCGGCCGTGCCGGCCGAGCAGGAAGCCAACACCGTCGTGGCCGTGCTGCAAAAAGGCTATATGATTTCCGACCGTCTGTTGCGCCCCGCGCTGGTGACGGTGGCCCAGGGAAAGTAAGCGGACCGGCGTCGAAGGGGGAACAGCGCCAAAGGCATCATTTTTGCTTGTTCCGGTGGTTTCGACGCTTGAAAGTCCATCTTTTCTCCACATATTAAAAACATCCAAAACTACTGTAGCCCGGCATCCAGGGCTGAAAGATCGAAGGAAAAATCATGGGAAAAATCATTGGCATTGACCTGGGCACCACCAACTCTTGCGTTTCCGTCATGGAAGGCAATCAGCCCAAGGTGATCGAAAACTCGGAAGGCGCGCGCACCACGCCCTCCATCATTGCTTACCAGGAAGACGGCGAAATCCTCGTCGGCGCACCGGCCAAGCGTCAGGCGGTGACCAACCCGCGCAACACCATCTACGCCTCCAAGCGTCTGATCGGTCGCAAGTTCACCGAGAAGGAAGTGCAGAAGGACATCAACCTGATGCCCTACGAGATCGTGGCTGCCGACAACGGCGACGCCTGGATCGGCGTGCGCGACAAGAAGCTGGCACCGCCGCAGATCTCCGCAGAAGTCCTGCGCAAGATGAAGAAGACCGCCGAAGACTACCTGGGCGAAGAAGTGACCGAAGCCGTCATCACGGTGCCGGCCTACTTCAACGACGCCCAGCGCCAGGCCACCAAGGATGCCGGTCGCATCGCCGGTCTGGATGTCAAGCGCATCATCAACGAGCCGACCGCGGCTGCGCTGGCCTTTGGTCTGGACAAGGCAGAGAAGGGCGACCGCAAGATCGCCGTGTATGACCTCGGCGGCGGTACCTTCGACGTGTCCATCATCGAAATCGCCGACGTCGATGGCGAAAAGCAGTTCGAAGTGCTCTCCACCAACGGTGACACCTTCCTGGGTGGCGAAGACTTCGACCAGCGCCTGATCGACTACATCATCGAGGAATTCAAGAAGATCAACGGTCTGGACCTGTCCAAGGACGCCATCGCCCTGCAGCGCATCAAGGCTTCGGCCGAACGCGCCAAGATCGAGCTGTCGTCCTCTCAGCAGACCGAGATCAACGAGCCCTACATCGCCATGGCCAATGGCGCGCCGGTCCACCTGAATCTGAAGATCACCCGCGCCAAGCTGGAATCCCTGGTCGAGGAACTGATCGCCAAGACCATCGAACCCTGCCGCACAGCCATCAAGGATGCCGGCGTGAAGGTCTCCGACATCGACGACGTGATCCTGGTCGGCGGCATGACCCGCATGCCCAAGGTCATCGAGAAGGTCAAGGAGTTCTTCGGCAAGGACCCGCGCCGTGACGTCAACCCCGACGAAGCCGTCGCCGTGGGCGCCGCGATCCAGGGTTCGGTCCTCTCGGGTGACCGCAAGGACGTGCTGCTGCTGGACGTGACCCCGCTGTCGCTGGGTATCGAAACCATGGGCGGCGTCATGACCAAGATGATCAAGAAGAACACCACCATCCCGACCAAGTTCAGCCAGGTGTTCTCCACTGCCGACGACAACCAGCCGGCCGTGACCATCAAGGTCTATCAGGGCGAGCGTGAAATGGCCGTGGGCAACAAGGCCCTGGGTGAATTCAACCTGGAAGGCATCCCGCCGGCACCGCGCGGCACCCCGCAGATCGAAGTGACCTTCGACATCGACGCCAACGGCATCCTGCACGTGGGCGCCAAGGACAAGGCCACCGGCAAGGAAAACAAGATCACCATCAAGGCCAACTCTGGCCTGAATGAGGAAGAGATCGAAAAGATGGTGCGCGACGCCGAGGCCAACGCCGAGGAAGACAAGCGCCTGAAGGAACTGGCCGAGACCCGCAACCAGGGCGACGCGCTGGTGCACTCGACCAAGAAGGCCCTGGGCGAGTACGGCGACAAGCTCGAAGGCGGCGAGAAGGAAGTCATCGAAGCGGCCATCAAGGAGCTGGAAGTAGCCCTGAAGGGTGACGACAAGGCCTCCATCGATGCCAAGACCGCGGCCCTGTCGACCGCTGCGCAAAAGCTGGGCGAGAAGATGTACGCCGACCAGCAGGCGCAAGCCGCTGCCGCCGGTGGCGCAGCCGGTGCCGCACCCGCCCAGGCGGGTGCGGCCGGTGCCGGTGGTGCAGCCGCGAAGGACGACAACGTGGTCGACGCCGACTTCAAGGAAGTGAAGTAATCCGGGACTGACGCGTCGTTTTACCTGACGTCAGCGCTCGCGCCCGGGTGCGGTTTTTCCGCAGCCCGGGCGGATTTTTAGGAAATCAGCTCCAGCAGCATCCACCCGGCCGGGTTGTCTGATCGGCCAGGCCGGTACGCCGAGTCCGCAGTCAAAAGCTGAACTCGGCTTTTTCACATTGTTGGTTCCCGGTCGCGCAAGGGCGGCCGCAGTGCAGGCCTTCGCAGCAGCGACGGAACACAATAACAAGGTGGGTTATACAACATGGCAAAACGCGATTTTTACGAAGTGCTCGGACTGGCGAAGAACGCCAGCGACGACGAAATCAAGAAGGCTTATCGCAAGCTGGCGATGAAGTACCATCCTGACCGCAACCCCGACAGCAAGGGCGCGGAAGACAAGTTCAAGGAGGTCAAGGAAGCCTACGAGATGCTGTCGGACCCGCAGAAGCGCGAGGCCTACGACCGCTACGGACACGCCGGTGTCGATCCCAACATGGGAGCCGGCGGCGGTGCCGGCGCGGGCGGCTTTGCAGACGCCTTCGGCGATATCTTCGGCGACATCTTCGGTGGCGGCGGCGGACGTGGCGGGCGCAATTCGGGCCCGCAGGTCTATCGTGGCGCCGACCTGCGCTACAACCTGGAAATCACCCTGGAACAGGCGGCCCACGGTTTCGATACCACCATCCGCGTGCCCTCCTGGGACCAGTGCGACACCTGCCACGGCAGCGGCGCCAAGCCCGGCACCTCGCCGGTCACCTGCACCACCTGCGGCGGTCATGGCCAGGTGCGCATGCAGCAGGGCTTCTTCAGCATCCAGCAGACCTGCCCCAAGTGCCACGGCAGCGGCAAGATCATTCCTGAACCTTGCCCCACCTGCGCCGGTGCCGGTCGCATCAAGCGCAACAAGACGCTGGAGGTGAAGATTCCCGAAGGCATCGACGACGGCATGCGCATCCGCTCCTCCGGCAACGGCGAGCCGGGTGTCAACGGCGGTCCTCCGGGCGACCTGTATGTGGAAATCCACATCAAGCCGCATGACGTGTTCCAGCGCGATGGCGACGACCTGCATTGCGAAATGCCGATCTCCTTTGCCAAGGCAGCGCTGGGCGGCGAGATCGAAGCCCCGACCTTGAACGGCAAGGCATCCTTCTCCATCCCCGAAGGAACCCAAAGCGGCAAGACCTTCCGTCTGCGCGGCAAGGGCATCAAGGGTGTGCGCTCCGGTTATGCAGGTGACCTGTTCTGCCATGTCGTGGTGGAAACGCCGGTCAAGCTGACCGAACGCCAGAAGGAACTGCTGCGCGAGTTCGAGCAGCTGACCACCGAAGGCGGCGCCAAGCACAGCCCGCAGACCAAGACCTGGAAGGACAAGGTCAAGGAATTCTTCGAGTAAGACCGGAGCTCCTTCGCACAACCGCAGCAAAGCAAAACGGCCAGCAGATCGCTGGCCGTTTTGCTGTCCGCCTGCGTCATGCTGCAGGCGGTTGATGCTTCACGCAGTCTCAGAAGCAATGCTCCGGTGCCGGGAAGCTGCCGTCCTTGACCGCAGCCACGTAGGCGCGCACGGCCTGCTCGATGCTGCCGGCGCCGTCCATGAAGTTGCGCACGAAGCGGCTCTTGTGCCCCGGGAAGACGCCCAGCATGTCATGCATCACCAGCACCTGGCCGGAGCAGTCCGGGCCGGCACCGATGCCGATGGTGGGAATGGCCAGGCGGTCGGTCACTTCCTTGCCCAGCGTGGCTGGTACCGCCTCGATCACCACCAGCGACGCCCCCGCTTGCTGCACGGCCAGTGCATCGGCGTGCAATTGCGTAGCGCCATCGCTGGTCTTGCCTTGCACCTTGAAGCCGCCCAGCTGGTGCACCGACTGCGGCGTCAGGCCGATATGGGCGCAGACCGGGATGCCGCGCTCGGTCAGGAACTTGATCGTGTCCGCCAGCCATACACCGCCTTCCAGCTTGACCATCTGCGCCCCCGCCTGCATCAGCAGGGCGGCATTGCGGAAGGCTTCTTCACGGGTCGGATAGGTGCCGAAGGGCAGGTCGGCGATGATCAGCATGGTGTGGCTGCCGCGCGCCACGGCAGCGGTGTGGTAGGCCACGTCCTGGATGCTCACCGGCAGCGTCGAATCGTGACCCTGGCAGACCATGCCGAGAGAGTCTCCGATCAATACCGTCTCCAGCCCGGCACGCTCCATCAGCGTCGCAAAGCTGGCGTCGTAACAGGTCAGCATGCTGATCTTGTCGCCCTTGGCGCGCATGGCCTGCAGGGTGTGGGTCGTCACCGGCTTGGCGCGTGCCGCGCCGGATTCCTGAAGATAGCCTGCCATTGGAAATTCAACCTCCTTGATTGAGAAAGGCGCGCTTGCCGCGCATCTCTTCGATGTGCTGCAGCAGCGTGCGCAGATCGGCGTCGTTGTGCGCCGGATCCAGGTGTTCGGTATTGACGGTCAATACCGGCGCCCCTTCGTAATGATAGAAAAACTGACTGTAGCACTCGGAAAGCCGTTGCAGGTAATCCAGCGAAATACCTTCTTCGATGGCCACGCCGCGCTCGGCAATGCGCGCCTGCAATATCTCGGGTGCGGCCTGCAGATGGATCACCAGGTCCGGCAGCCGCGCCTGCGGGCGCAACTGCAGGTACAAGGTTTCATAGAGCGCCAGTTCTTCGCCGGCCAGGGTCAGCCCGGCGAAAAGCATGTCCTTTTCCAGCATGAAATCGGCGACGAAGCGCCCCTCCAGCAGCGCCGGATCGAGCGGCGCCTGCAACTGTCGGATCCGCTGCAACAGGAAGAACACCTGGGTCTGGAAGGCATGCTGGCCGGCATTGCGGTAGAAGTCGGCCAGGAAGGGATTCTCCTCCGGCTGTTCCAGCACCACCTGGGCGTCCCACAAGCTGGCCAGGCGTTTGGCCAGGGAAGTCTTGCCGGCGCCGATCGGCCCGTCGATTGCAATGTAGCGGTAACTTTCCAGTTCCATGCGTCCCCTTTCCCCCGGCACGCCGGGTGCGGCATTGTAGTTGATTTCCCCCGACGGGCGGCACCCGCGGAAGCTTGGTTTTGTTGTAACTATTGCAATAATCCCCGTTCGCCCATCCACTGCGTCGATAACTCAAACGGAAATTGGCCTTTATTCGACGAAAGGCGACACTCGGGCAACCAGCACAATAGACTGTGGGTTGGTGCGCGCAGGATAGACCAACCCGGTGGGAGATTAGTGCCGGGTTCGCTGCAGGGCGGCATGCCGAGCAGGCGGTGTGCCGGTCTGTTGTCTGTTGCCCCAAGATCGGCCAATACCTGCCGTAAACGCTGTCAAGAGCATGGTGCGCCCGTGGCGCCACGCGCATTGACCCAAGCTGAGAACAACAAATCGGGATCGTGGCTTTGAAATCGCTTCGCAATATCTTGCCAGTGCTGTGCCTGGTCAATTTGCTGCTGTTCATGATGCTGGCCCAGCACTGGTGGCTGGGTTTGCTGGTCGGCCTCCTGATCGGCGGTGCGTTCTATCTGACTTGCCTGCCGGCACCCGCCGCCGCAGACGTCTCGCGGACCGTCGTGGCCGGGGCAGCCGAGGCGCGCGAGGCAGCGGGCGTCCACGCGCCGGGCGCAGCCTTGGGTGAGCCAATCCTGGTGCCTGCAATGGAACCCGTACTGGAACCGGAATTGGCGTCCACCTCCCGCGCCACTCAGGCCCACCCGCTGGCCGACCTGCTGCGCGAAGTGCTGCCGGTGTGGCAAGGCAATGTCCAGCTGGCACGTGCACAGACCCAGTCGGCCATCGATAGCCTCACGGCCCGTTTCGTCGGCATCCACGAGCGTCTCGGTGGCACGCTGGACCCCGCCAGCCGTGCGGCCAACGGCGACATCCTGCAGACCATCCAGGATGCCGCCGAGCAACTGGGCATCATCGCCTCGGCGCTGGAAGGCATGCAGGCCGCCCGCCAGGTGCTGGCGACCCGCTTCGACGCGCTCATGGCCGCCAATGACGACATCCGCCGTCTGGCCCAGCAGAACGAACAACTGGCCGGCCAGACCGGTGTGACCGATCTCCTCAGCGATGCCCAGAGCTGGCAGGAGCTGGCCGAGCGTTCGGCCGAGAACAGTCGGCAGATCGCCGCCCGCGCCAAGGGTGCCCGCCAGCAGATCCTGGCTGCCATCGGCAGCACCGGCGAGATGGCAGCCGGCGCCAGCGAGATCGTGGAAAACTCGCGGGCCGTGATCGACCAGATCATCGCCGACTTCCGCCAGTCCGCCATGAAGCTGACCACCACCGTGGAGGAGCTGGAAGACGAAGGCCGCGAAGTCGATCGCGAAGTCTGCGACATCCTGGTCCACCTGCAATTCCAGGACCGCATCAGCCAGATCCTGGACCACGTACAACAGGACATCGCCCGTCTGCGCGGTGCCGCCGAACCTGGCCAGGACGCGCTGCCTTCCCCCCAGCAATGGCTGGCCGATCTCGAAAAGACCTATACCACGCAGGAACAGCGTCAGATACACGCCGGCCAGCAGGGCCATCCCGCAGCGCCGTCCCAAGTGGATTTCTTCTGAGGAACCGAGATGGAAAAGAGCATTTTGATCGTCGACGATTCCTTCAGCCTGCGGCAGACCATCTCGGCCGCCTTGAGGAGTGCCGGCTACCACGTGGAAGAGGCCGCTGACGGGCGCGAAGCCCTGAAGAAACTGGACGGCCGCAAGTTCAACCTGGTCATCTCCGACCTCAACATGCCCAACCTCGACGGCCTGTCCTTCGTGCGCGAGATGAAGCAGATGCCCGCCTACAAGTTCACCCCCGTCATCATGCTGACCACCGAGAGCAGCGAAGCGCGCAAGCAGGAAGGCAAGGCCGCCGGTATCCGTGCCTGGGTGCACAAGCCCTTCCAGCCACCGGTGCTGCTCGATGCGGTGGCCAAGCTGGTACAACCCTGAACACCGAACCGCCGAGCGATAGCCCAGACCGACAGCAAGCGACCGATAGAAGACCGATAGAAAGCCGAGACCCGCCACATGCCACTGACGTACTCCGTGCAAGAGGACAGCCTACTGCTCACCGTGAGCGGCGGACTGACCATTTTCCAGGCAGCCGAGCGCAAGCCCGAGCTGCTGCACGCATTGACGCTGGTGCAGCCGCGCGTGGTGCTGGACCTGGCCGGAGTGGACGAGATCGACACCGCGGGCATCCAGTTGCTGTTGCTGCTGCGGCGCGAACTAGCCGAGCAGGACCGCCAGCTGGAGATTGGCGCCTATAGCCCGGCCGTGGTGGCGGCGCTGGACCTGCTGCAGCTGCATGAGCGATTCGGTCCTGCCGAGGTCCTGCTCCCACCAGCAGGGGAGCACGCATGAAAAAGGATTCTGCCCGCGATGCCGTGGTACAGGAAGCCCGCGAACTGCTGGTGGCGATGGAAGCCGCATTGCTGCAGATCGAGATGGAAGGTCCGACCCGCGAGTGCATCAACGCCATCTTCCGCGCCGCCCATACCATCAAGGGATCGGCCGGGCTGTTCGCCTTCGACAGCATCGTCCAGTTCACGCACCAGGTGGAGCACTTGCTGGACCTGGTGCGCCAGGATCGTCTGCCTCTGAATGGCCACCTGATGTCCTTGTTGCTGCAGTGTGGCGATTACATCGGTGAACTGGTCGATGCCATCGAACGCGGCCAGGAAGCCGAGGAACCAAATGCCGAGCGGCGCACGGCGCTGCTGGCCGAGCTGGCCCTGGTGGCGCTGACTGCAAGCACGGGCGACGCGGCCGAGGCAGCCGGCGCCGGCCAGCCTGCCGCAGCAGGCGACGCGGTGGCGGGCCAGCGGGAGGGCCTCGGTGCGATTGATGAACTCACTGCCCAGGCTCCGGCCGACTATCCCTACTGGCACCTGTCGCTGCAGTTCAACGAGAACGTGCTGCGTGATGGCCTCGACCCCCTGTCCTTCCTGCATTATCTGCGCTCGCTCGGCCGTATCGTCGCCATCCTGCCGGTGGAAAGCGGCATCCCCGATGCCGCCAGCATGGATGCCGAAAGCTGCTACCTGGGCGTGGAAATCTGTTTTGCCTCGGGCTCTTCCCGCCAGACGCTGGAGGATGTCTTCGAGTTCGTGCGTGACGACAGTCGCATCGATATCCTGTCGCCACATAGCGTGCTGGCTGACTACGCCACCGTGCTGCAACGCCTGGCGCGTGAGGATGCGGCGCGTCTGGTCGGTCTCTGGCGCCACCACGGACTGTTCAATGAAACGCAATGGCGTTGCCTGGGCGCGGCCACGGTCGACGAGGCCGCCGTGTCGGTAATCCCGGTGGCCGCACCCGATGCGCGCCAGCGGCCGCGCCTGCTGGACGAACGTCGTGCGCAGGAGCAGAAGTTCATCAAGATCGAAGTCTCCAAGCTCGATCAGCTGATCGACCTGGTGGGCGAGCTGGTGATTGCCGGTGCCAGTGCCCGCCTGATTGCGCGCCGTCGCAAGGACAGCCAGTTCGAGGAAGCGACCCAGGCCATCGACGGCCTGATGGAACAGATCCGCGATGCTGCCCTGACCTTGCGCATGGTGCAGATCAATGAAGTGTTCCAGCGCTTCCCGCGCATCGTGCGCGACATTGCGCGCGACCTCGACAAGGACATCGACCTCATCATGACCGGCTCCGATACCGAGCTGGACAAATCCATGGTCGAGCGCCTGGCCGATCCGCTGATGCACATCGTGCGCAATGCCATCGACCACGGTATTGAACCGGCCAACGAGCGCCTCGCCGCCGGCAAACCACCCAAGGCCACCCTGCGCCTGAATGCCACCCACGAATCGGGCAGCGTGTTGATCGAAGTCATGGATGACGGACGCGGCATGGACCGCGACCGCATCCTGGAAAAGGCCGTGGCACAGGGCTTGACCAGCGGCGAAGAAGACCTCAGCGATGCCGACATCTATCGCTTCGTCTTCGAGCCCGGTTTTTCCACGGCCCGGCAGGTGACCGAATTGTCGGGACGCGGGGTCGGCATGGATGTGGTCAAGCGCAATATCGAGGCCTTGCATGGCGAGGTCTCCATCGATACCGAGGGCGGGCGCGGCACCGTGGTGCGTATCCGCCTGCCGCTGACGCTGGCCATCATCTCCGGATTCCAGGTGGTGGTGGGCAATGCAGTCTTCGTGATCCCGCTGGACATGGTGGTGGAATGCATCGACATGCCGCCGCACCAGAGCGGCAGCCACATCGTGGCGGTACGCGACGAACCCTTGCCCTTTGTCCCGCTGCGCGAGCTGTTCGACCTGCCTGAACGCCAGCAGGGCCGTGCGCGCAAGAGCCTGGTGATTGTGCAATACGGCCAGCTGCGCGCAGGTTTGCTGGTCGATGGTTTGCTCGGCGAATGCCAGGCGGTGATCAAGCCGCTGGGCAGGCTGTTCGGCAAGGTCAAGGGACTGTCGGGATCGACCATCCTCGGTGACGGCCGGGTGGCGCTGATCCTGGACATCCCGCACCTGGTCCATCACACCCAGCAGCAGGAACAAGGCAATACGGCGGTCTACGCCGAACGCGGCGTGACGTCCGCGCAATGACGAGTGCAGCACAAGGGGACGCGAGCATGCAAGAATCGATGACCAACAGAATGAGCATCAAGCAGATCTTCATCTGGCTGGCAGTGGTGCTGTCCATCCTGGTGGCGGTGGTGATCAGTCTCACCGATACCCTCAGGCAGGCCAACACGGCCCTGGAGCATGCCCACCAGTCGCGCTATTCGTCGGCTGCGCTGGCCAATGAGCTGCGCCGGACCACCGAGGACATGACCAAGTTCGCGCGTGCCTATGTGACCACGGGTGATCCCAACGACGAAGATCGTTACTACATGATCCTGGATATCCGTAACGGCAAGCGTCCTCGTCCTGCCAACTATGACCGCTTCAACTGGGACCTGGTGAGCGCCCGCAAGCTTCCGCTGGAAGCGGGTGCCCAGGCGGTGCCGCTGTCCGAGCTGATGAAGCGCTCCGGCTTCACCGAACAGGAATTGGCCAAGATGCAGGAAGCGCTGAAACTGGCCGACCAGCTGTCGCGCATCGAGATCACCGCCTTCCACGCCGTCAAGGGCGAGTTCGACGATGGCGAAGGCAAGTACAGTGTGGTGGGTGCGCCCAACCAGGCCATGGCACAGGAGCTGGTGTTCGACCAGACCTATCGCACCCTGTTCGGCAAGGTGATGAGTCCGGTCAACGATTTCCTGCGCCTGGTCGATGAGCGCACCCAGGCTCGTGTGGTCAAGGCCGGTACCGACTACGCGGAACTGGAACAGAAGATCTTCTGGCTGCTCACTGCCTCGGTGGTGGTGCTGTTCGCCTGCCTGGGGTTTGCCTATCGCACCATCCGTTCCCAGATCGGGGGCGAACCGCGTGATGCCATGAGCGTGCTGCGCCGGGTGGCCGAGGGTGACCTCACCGTGACCGTGCCGCTGCGCAAGCGCGACAAGGTGAGCGTGCTCTACAGCACGCAACAGATGGTCACCAAGTGGACTGACGTCATCGGCGATGTCAGTGGCACGGCCAGCGCATTGGCCTCGGCATCGGAGCAGATTTCATCGTCTTCCCAGGCGCTGTCGCACAATGCTTCGCAACAGGCCGCCAACGTCGAGGAAACCAGTGCCTCGGTGGAAGAGATCACCGCCACCATCGCCCAGAACGCCGACAACGCCCGCACCACCGATGGCATCGCCAGCCTCTCGGCCAATGCCGCTACCGAAGGTGGCGAAGCGGTGCGCGAGACGGTGGCTGCGATGAAGCAGATCGCCAGCAAGATCGGCATCATCGACGACATCGCCTACCAGACCAACCTGCTGGCGTTGAATGCGGCCATCGAAGCGGCACGTGCCGGCGAGCATGGCAAGGGCTTTGCCGTGGTCGCCGCCGAAGTGCGCAAGCTGGCCGAGCGTTCCCAGACCGCCGCCCAGGAAATCATTGCCGTGGCCGAGAACAGCGTGGGCCTGGCCGAAAAGGCCGGCGGCCTGCTCAACCAGATGGTGCCGTCGATCCGCAAGACTGCCGACCTGGTGCAGGAGATCGCTGCGGCCTCGGCCGAGCAATCCACCGGTCTGGAACAGATCAACAACGCCGTGCACCAGATGGCGCAAACCACCCAGATGACGGCCTCGGCCTCGGAAGAACTGTCGGCCACCTCGGAAGAGATGAGTGCCCAGGCCATCCATCTGCAGGACCTGATGCGCTTCTTCCGCGTGGGCGAGATGCAGAAGATGCCACCGCGTGGCGACAAGCCCGGCGAGCCCCGTACCCCTGGTGTAAAGCACGAGCGGGTGCGCCGGCTGTCCATGCTGGATGTGGACGAGAACGAGCCCGGCGTGGACGAGTCCGCCTTCAAGCGTTTCTGAGGTCGCAAGCCATGAGCAAGATTGCATCCACCCTCACGTCAGCGCCCATACGGCGCGCAGTAGACCGGTCCGGCCCCCGCCGGCACAGCCAGGAGAGCAGGCCATGCCCAGCGTATCGTTGAACGGCGAATCGGCCCGCAAGCGGCAACAGGAAGAAGTCATCGAGACCCGCCAGTTCCTGACTTTCCTGGTCGGTGCGGAATGCTTTGCCATGCCCATCGTCAACATCCGCGAGATCATCGAATTCGGTGGTCTGACCGAAGTGCCGTTGATGCCCGAATTCCTGCGCGGGGTGATCAACCTGCGCGGCTCGGTGGTGCCGGTGATCGACCTGTCGGTGCGTTTCGGTCGCCCGCCCACCGTCGAGGCCAAGCGTACCTGCATCATCATCATGGAACTGGTGCAGGACGAGCAGATGCTGCTGCTGGGCGTGATGGTCGACGCGGTCAGCGCGGTGCTGAGCATCGGCGTGGACCACATCGAACCACGGCCCTCCTTTGGCGCCGGCATCCGGGCCGATTTCATCGAAGGCATGATCAACGTCAGCGAGCGTTTCGTGGTGGTGCTGGACGTGCAGCGCGTGTTGTCGGTCGATGAGCTGGCCAGCCTGCTGGGCATGAGCGCCGACGACGCCCTGGGCGGCGTGCCGGTGCTGTCGGTCCAGGCCACGCGGGAGTAGCGGCCATGGCCAGCATCGGCGGTTCCGGCGGCATCACCCCCCCCCCCCTGGGCGGCAGCACAGGCCTGGGTCTGCAACTGGACGATGAGGTCAGCGATCACGACATGCAGCTGTTCCAGCAGTTGTTCAAGAAGCATATCGGCCTGCACCTGCCGCTGTCGAAGAAGGCCCTGCTGCAAAGCCGCTTGAGCAATCGTGTGCACGAGTTGGGCCTGCGCGAGCTGGGTCAGTACTATGCCCTCATCAGCAGTGAACAGGGTGGACAGGAACGGCAGCGCGCCATCGACCTCATCACCACCAACGAGACCTACTTCTTCCGCGAGCAGGGGCATTTCGATTTCCTGGCCGACGAACTGTTGCCGCTGTGGAGCGAGCGCAAGAGCCTGCGCGTCTGGAGCGCCGCCAGTTCCACCGGGGAAGAGGCCTATACCCTGGCCATGTTGCTGGACCATCATCGGCCGAGCGCCTCGTGGTCGGTATTCGGTTCAGACATCAGCACGCGGGTGCTGCGTTTCGCCCGTCGCGCCCTGTATCCGATGGCCCGCGGCCAGAACATTCCGCGCCCTTACCTGCGCCGCTATTGCCTGCTCGGCACCGGTGAATACGAGGGCCAGTTCCTGGTGCAGGCCGACCTGCGTGCGAAGGTCGAGTTTGCCCAGCGCAACCTGACCGCACTGCATGCCCATGACGATGGCATGTATGACCTGATCTTCCTGCGCAATGTGATCATCTATTTCGATTGCGAGACCAAGCTCAAGGTATTGCGCGACGTGATTGCGCGCTTGCGTCCGGGCGGTTATCTGGTGGTCGGGCATTCCGAATCCCTGCACGGCATGGAGCTGGACCTGCTGATGCATTCACCCTCCATCTACCGCAGGCCGCAATGAATACGCCGCCGGCAATCCGGGTCATGGTCATCGATGACTCTTCGGTGGTACGGCAGTTGATGCAACAACTGCTGGCGCAGACTGCCGACATCCGTGTCATCGGCACGGCGCCCGATCCGGTGTTTGCCTTGCGCAAGATGCATCAGGAGTGGCCGGACGTGATCCTGCTGGATATCGAAATGCCGCGCATGGATGGCATCACCTTCCTGCGCCAGATCATGGCCACCCGACCCACGCCGGTCATCATGTGCAGCGCGCGGGCCGGCGACAGCAGCCACGTCGCGGCCGAAGCACTGGCGGCCGGCGCGGTGAGCGTCATTGCCAGGCCGCAACTGGGTGTGCGCGAATTCCTGCAGGAGGCCGTGGTCGAACTGGCCAGCGCCATCCGCACCGCGATGCGGGCCGGACCCGGCAGCCGCAACGGTGTAGCCACCCCGGTACCGGCGCCGACACGGTCCGTGCCGCAGCTGTCCAGGCTGCGCCCGGTCAAAGCAGCATCGCGCGAAATACTGCATGATGCGGGTTGGACCTCGGGCTTGCAGCGCTACACCGCCGATGCCGTACTGAACCCGCCAGGGCCGGAAGACGGCTACCGTCCACCGACGGCACGCGTCGTCGCCATCGGTGCTTCCACCGGCGGACCACAGGCGCTGGAGCGGGTGCTGGGCCGGCTGGACCGGCGTTGTCCCGGCATCGTGGTGGTGCAGCACATGCCGCAGCGTTTCACGCGCAGCTTCGCCGAGCGGCTGCATCGTCTTTCGGGAGCCGAGGTCAAGGAAGCCGAGCATCTCGATGTGATCCTGCCTGGACGCGTATTGATCGCGCCGGGCGGCAAGCATCTGGTCGTGCGGCGCGATGGCCTGCAGTACTATGTGGAAACATTGGAAGGGCCGCTGGTGAGCCGGCACAAGCCATCGGTGGACGTGCTGTTCCGCTCGCTGGCGAAGGCCGCCGGCAGCAATGCAGTAGGCATCATCATGACAGGCATGGGGGACGACGGAGCGCGGGGAATGCGGGAGATGGCCGATTGCGGCGCCGCGACCTACGCTCAGGACGAGGCCAGCAGTGTGGTCTTCGGCATGCCGAAAGAAGCGATACACATGGGGGGCGTCGGTGATGTCCTCCCGCTCGACAATATCTCTGCCGTGATCGAAAAATATGCCTCTAGAGAATCTCAATGAGCTGATCGAATCCGCGCTGGTCGTCGACGACAGCGCCCTGCAGCGCGGCCATAGCGTGTCGCTGCTGCAGGAGCTGGGCGTCGATCTGATCTACGAGGCCGGTAACGGTAACGAAGCGCTGGATCTGCTGGCACTGCTCAAGCTGCCTCCCGGGCTGGTGGTGATCGACCTGGAAATGCCGGGCATGGATGGCATCGAGCTGATCCAGCAATTGCAGCAGAAGGGCATCGATATTCCGCTGATCGTGGCCTCCAGTCGCGAGACTTCCTTGCTGCTGTCGGTGGAAACCATGATCCATGCGCTGGGCATGAACCTGATCGGCGTCCTGCAGAAACCACTCAATCTCGGCCAGTTGCGCGCCGCGCTGCAAGGCTTCCGGCGTCATGGCGGCGATGCGCATGCGCATGACGATCCCTTGCCCTCGATGTGCGAAACCGACCTGGGCGTGGCACTCGAGGGTGGGCAGGTGCTGCCTTACTTCCAGCCCAAGGTGGATGTGCAGACCGGCATCCTCAAGGGTGTCGAGGCACTGGCGCGCTGGATTCATCCGGAACGCGGCATGGTGCCGCCGGACCGTTTCATTCCCCTGGCCGAGCAGTGCGGCCTGATCCACGACCTGACCATCAGCATGATGGACCAGGCCATGGCGCAGGCGGCGGTGTGGCATAGCCGGGGGCTGGCGATCAAGGTGGCGGTGAACCTGTCGCCGCTGTCGCTGGAGCAACCCGACTTTCTGCACCGCATCCTGGAACTGGTGGACAAGCATGCCTTGCCGGCCGAGAACGTGGTGCTGGAAATCACCGAAAGCTCGGTGGTCGCGCACAAGGGAAATTCCCTGGGCATGCTGGCGCGTTTGCGGCTCAAGGGCTTCGGCCTGTCGATTGACGATTACGGCACCGGCTTCTCATCGATGCAGCAACTGGCCCGCATCCCTTTCACGGAACTGAAGATCGACCGTTCCTTCGTGCATGGTGCGCATGAACGCAAGAACTTGCGCGTGATCCTGCAATCCGCGCTGGACATGGCGCAGCGCCTCGAACTGGTGACCGTCGCCGAAGGTGTGGAGACCATGGAAGACTGGCGCCTGCTGCAGGATTTCGGTTGCAGCCTGGGGCAGGGCTACCTGATCGGCAAGCCCATGCCGGCCAATGAGCTGTCGCTGTGGCTGAAGGGACATCATCGCCGCCTGCACGAGTTGCGACCGCTGGGACGCGGGGCGGCTACGGGCGGGGTCGCGTAGGCGACGGACAAGGCCGCAGGGGAGGGGTCACAGCCTGCTGACCGGCTGATCCGTGATGGCATCCAGAAACGGGCGGGCCGCTCCCAATCCGGGAATTTCCACCGTTTCATCGATCTCCAGCATCGGCGCCAGGACGAAGGCGCGCTGTGCCATGCGCGGATGGGGGACGGTCAGTTCCGCGCTGGCGATGCTGGCATTTCCATACATCAGTACATCCAGATCGAGCGTACGCGGCGCGTTGCGATAGGGCCGCTCGCGCCCGTGCTGCAGTTCGATCGCCTGCAAGGCGTGCAGCAGCTCCAGTGCGGGCAGGGTGGTGCTGACCAGCACCACCGCATTGACATAGTCGTCGCCGCTGGAGTCGATGGGGGCGGTGCGATACAGCGAGGAGCTGTGCATCAGGCGTGACTGCGGCAATCCTGCCAGCCGCGCGATGGCCTGCTCGACCGTGGCCCGGGCGTCGCCCAGATTGCCGCCTATGCCGATCCAGGCCAGGGTCTCGGGCCGGTTCATGCCGGCTTACTGGTCGTCGCCGGTGGGCGCTGCATCGAGGCCTGCGCCGCTGGTACTGGTGCGGCTGCGGCGACGACGGCGCTTGGGCGCTTCGGCGCTGCCGCCTTCACTGCCTGCTTCGCCAACTGCCTCGGCGGGCGCCGCGGCAGGCTTCCTGGCTGGCGCGTCGGCCACTTCTGCCGGCGCGGCCTGCTGTTCATCACCGCCCTCATTGCCGCCGCTGTCGCCGACGGACTTGCTGCGGCTGCGGCCACCGCGTCGCTTGCGCTTCTTGGGGCCGGCGCCGGCACTGCCGCTGGCAGTATCGGCCGGCTTGCGGGCGATCAGTTCTTCGCGTTCCGCAGCGTTGCCGGCGATGAAGGCTTCCCACCATTCGCCCAGTTCGGCATCGAGTTCACCGGATTGGCAGCGCAGCAGCAGGAAGTCGAAACCGGCGCGCAGGCGCAGGTGTTCCAGCAGCTTGTAGGGGGCCTTGCCGACCCGGCGCTCGAAGCGTGGCTGCATGGCCCAGATGTCACGCATGTCCGAGGCGATCTTGCGCTGCAGGGCCAGTTTCTCGGTCTGGGCATCCAGCACATCGTCAGCGGCCAGGTGCAGTGCAGGAATCGGGTATTCGCCGGCAGCCTGGTAGGCGCGCCATTTCTCCAGTACCTGATGCCACAGCAGCGAGGCGAACAGGAAGCCCGGAGAGACACCCTTGCCTTCCTTGACGCGGGCGTCGGTATTGGCCAGCGCCAGGCTGACGAATTTCTCTCCCAGGGGCTGTTCCAGCACCACGTCCAGCAGCGGCAGCAGGCCATGGTGCAGGCCTTCCTTGCGCAGTTGCTGCAGGCAGGCCAGGGCATGGCCGCTCATCAGCAGCTTCAGCATTTCGTCGAACACGCGCGCGGCCGGCACGTTGTCGATCAGCGGTGCCATCACGCGGATGGGGGCGCTGCTGGCCGGGTCGATGCTGAACTTGAGCTTGGCCGCGAAGCGCACCACGCGCAGCATGCGCACCGGGTCTTCGCGATAGCGCGCTTCCGGCTCGCCGATGATGCGCAGCTTCTTGTCGCGGATGTCGGCGATGCCACCGTGATAATCCAGCACCGTCTGGCTGGCCGGATCGTAGTACATGGCGTTGATGGTGAAGTCGCGTCGGGTTGCGTCTTCATGTTGTTCGCCGAAGGTGTTGTCGCGCAGCACGCGGCCATGTTCATCCTTGGGCGCAGCTTCGGCCGAGGCGCCACGGAAGGTGGTGACCTCGATCAGTTCCTGACCAAACATGACATGGACGATCTGAAAACGGCGGCCGATGATGAAGGCGCGCCGGAACAGTTGCTTGACCTGTTCCGGGGTGGCGTTGGTGGCGACGTCGAAGTCCTTGGGCTTGATGCCCAGCAGCAGGTCGCGTACTGCACCGCCGACGATGAAGGCCTTGTAGCCGGCATCCTGCAGGGTCTGCGTCACGCGCACCGCATTGGGCGAGACCAGCGCCGGGTCGATACCATGCTGCTTGGGGCCGAGCACGTCGGGTTCGATCTTGCCGCCCGCAGCGCCGGCCTTGGCCCGCGATTTCTTGACCGGTTCGGCGCTCTCTGCGGCTGCAGCAGCCTTGCCGCGGCCCAGGATGGAGCGAATCAGTTTCTTGATCATTGCACGTGGCCGTCGGCGAAGAGGTTCAGTACCGGCCAGCCACGGGACTGTGCATGCGCCAGCAGCTTGTCGTTGGGGTTGGTGGCGATGGGGTCGGTGACGCGTTCCAGCAGGGGGATGTCGTTCTGCGAATCGCTATAGAAATAGCTGCGCTCGAACTTGTCCAGGGTATGGCCCAGCTGGTCCAGCCAGGCTTCGGTATGGACGATCTTGCCCGGGCCGAAGGTCGGCGTGCCGCGCAGCTTGCCGGTGAGGTTGCCCAGGGCGTCCAGCTCCGGCAGGGCGGCGATGAGGTGCTCCACGCCGAAATGCGAGGCGATGGGCTTGGTCACGAAATGGTTGGTGGCGGTGACGATGGCCACCAGGTCGCCGGCGTCCAGGTGCTTCTTCACCAGGGCTACGGCTTGCGGCAGGATGGCCGGCTTGACCACTTCTTCCATGAACTGCTGGTGCATCTCGTCGAGTTGCTGGCGCGGGATGCGCGACAGGTTGCCCAGCGCGAACTCCAGGTAGGCCACCGGGTCCAGCGTGCCGTTCTGGTAATGGGCGAACCATTCGTCATTGGCTTTCCGGAAGCTGTCGGCATCCACGGCGCCGATGCGCGCCATGAATTCGCCCCACTCGTGGTCGGAGTCGAGCGGCAGCAGGGTATGGTCGAGATCGAAAAGGGCGAGGTTCATTGTTCTCCGGATTCCTGTTGTAACAGTTCGCGTAGCAAGGGGAGGGTGATGGCGCGCTTGGTAGCCAGCGAGTAGCGGTCCAGCGCGTCGAGCATGCGCGACAGCGAAGGCATGTCGCGCCGGTAGTGGGTGAGCATGTACATCATCACGGCCGGGGGGATTTCCAGGCCGCGGTCCAGCGTGATCTGCAGCAGGGCGGCGATCTTCTCATCATCCGAGAGATCATGGACCTGATAGATCAGGCCCCAGCCCAACCGGGTGCGCAGGTCTTCGCGCAACTCCAGGCGGGTAGGGGGCAAGGTGCCGCTGCAGACCATGCAGCCGCCCTGTTCGCGGATCTGGTTGAACAGGTTGAAGGCAGCGATCTGCTGCTCCTCGAACAACTGGTCCACGTCGTCGAGCAGGTAATGGCTGGTGCGGGGGCTGTATTCGAAGGCCGACTCGGGCGAGTCGGCGTGGATCAGGCGGGCATGATTGCCTTCCTGGCCGGCCTTGGTGGCCAGGGCGTGCAGCAGGTGGCTCTTGCCGGCCCCGGCTTCGGCCCAGAGGTAGATGAAGCGATCGGTGCTGGCACTGCCGGTATGGGTGGATTTGCCCACGCCGGCAGAGGCCAGCAGCTTCAAGCGCTCCAGCAGTTCTGCGTTGCGGCCGGTCACGAAGCTGTCGAAGCTTTGCGGCTGGTCCGCGCTCAAATCGAGCGGAATCTGTTTCATCGGCGTGTATCAGCTACGGGTGCCGCAGTTGTGCTGCGGCAAGTTAATGCAGGTCGGCGCGCGGCGCCGGACACTGCGCAGCTTCCCGGTCCTGCATGGAGGCTGTGATAAGACATGGACACTCTATCTAGCGGTTGTAAAAATTGCTGGCCAGGTACTCGCGCCGCACATGCATGGCGATCACCGAGACAATGGCCGAGGCCGGCAGCGCCAGCAGCACGCCGACGAAGCCGAACAGCTGGCCAAAGGCCAGCAGGGCGAAAATCACGACCAGCGGATGCAGGCCGATACGCTCGCCCACCAGCTTGGGCGTGAGGATGAAGCTTTCCAGCACCTGTCCCACGCCATAAATCAAGGCCACCCACAGCAGGCCGATGGCACCATCGAACTGCAGGATCGCCGCCAGGATCGCCAGCACCAGCCCCAGGCCGAAACCGACGTAGGGGATGAATACCAGCAAGCCGGTCAATACGCCCACCGGCAGCGCGCTGTCGAAGCCTGCCACCGTGAGCGCAACCGAATAATAGACTGCCAGCACCAGCATCACCAGCAATTGTCCGCGCAGATACTGTCCCAGCAGGCCATCGACCTCGGCGGCCATGGTATTGACGCGACCGGCCCAGCGGCGCGGAATCATGATCTGCACCCGCTTGAGGAAGGGATGCCAGTCCTGCAACAGGTAGAACAGCACCATCGGCACGAACAGCAGGTTGGCCAGCCACGCCAGCAACGCCGTGCCGCCCACCCGGGCCGAGGCCAGCACCGAACTCCACAGCTCGTCGCCGCTGGTGCTGATCTGCTGCGTGAGCAGGGCCTTGATGCCGGCCATGTCCAGGCGCACGTCGATGCCCAGCTGGTGCAGCCGCGGCGAGAGGAAGGCGTTCAGCTTGTCCAGCAGCGGCGGCACCTGGGCCTGCAGCAACGGGATCTGGCGCAGCACCAGCGGCACCACGATCAGCACCAGCGCCAGGCCGGCCAGGATCAGCAGCAACACCATGATGGTCACGCCCACGAAGCGCGGCACCCGCACCGGGCCCAGCCGGCGGCTGGCGATCCAGTCCACGCCCGGGTTGAGTGCATAGCCGAGGATGCCGGCAGCGACGAAAGGGGACAGCATCGGCCCCAGCGCCACCAGCAGGGACAATAGCAAAATGCCGACAATCAGCCACGCCAGGTTTTGTTTTTGCTCTTCGGACAAAGAAAAAGGCATGGATTCGGAGTTCGGGAGTGTCGGTTTTGTTAAAATCACGCTTTGGCAGGGCATTCTCCACCCTGAATCCCCTATTTTACCGTCTTCACTGGCAATATTTCATCATGACTTCACCTTCCAATGTCTCCCTCTCCTACCGTGACGCTGGCGTCGATATCGATGCCGGTGACGCCCTGGTCGAAGCGATCAAGCCTTTCGCCAAGCGCACTACCCGCGAAGGCGTGCTGGGCGGCATTGGCGGTTTCGGCGCCCTGTTCGAGATCAGCAAGAAGTTCAAGGAGCCGGTGCTGGTGTCCGGGACCGACGGCGTGGGTACCAAGCTCAAGCTGGCGTTCCACCTGAATCGTCACGATACGGTCGGTATCGACCTGGTGGCCATGAGCGTCAACGACATCCTGGTACAGGGCGCCGAGCCGCTGTTCTTCCTGGATTACTTTGCCTGCGGCAAGCTGGACGTGCCTTCGGCCACCGATGTGATCAAGGGTATCGCCGCCGGTTGCGAACAGGCTGGTTGCGCCCTGATCGGTGGTGAAACCGCTGAAATGCCCAGCATGTACCCGGATGGTGAATACGACCTGGCCGGCTTTGCCGTCGGCGCGGTGGAAAAATCTAAGATCATCGACGGCACCAAGATCGCTCCGGGCGACGTGGTGCTGGGCTTGGCTTCCTCGGGCGCGCACTCCAACGGCTACTCGCTGGTGCGCAAGATCCTGGACGTGGCCAAGCCGGACCTGGAAGCCGACTTCCACGGCCGCAAGCTGGCCGACGTGCTGATGGCCCCGACCCGCATCTACGTCAAGCCCCTGCTGTCGCTGATGGAAAAGCTGGAAGTCAAGGGCATGGTCCACATCACCGGCGGCGGCCTGGTCGAGAACATCCCGCGCGTACTGCAGGACCACCTGACCGCCGAACTGGATGCCAAGTCCTGGACCATGCCGCCGCTGTTCACCTGGCTGCAGCAGCATGGTGGCGTGGCCGATGCAGAAATGCACCGCGTCTTCAACTGCGGCATCGGCATGACTGTGATCGTCTCCAAGGAAAACGCGGACGCCGCCGAAGCCCACCTGAAGGCCGCTGGCGAGACCGTCTACCGCATCGGTACCATCCGCGCCCGCGCGGAGGGTGAAGCGCAGACCATCGTGCGTTGAATGGTGTAAATCGTTTCGCAAAATGAAAAAGGCTGCTTTGATGCAGCCTTTTTCATTTTTGCGGGGCTTTCCCGAGGTGTGGCGACTTGTCTTGTCAGGATGGCACCGGATTTCCCGCGGGAAATTTTGACTAGCCCGCCTGTCCCACATCCCCATCCTGCTCCGCCAGGATCTGTCGCGGTCCCGTCTGTACGCCGCGCGCCATGCCATTGGGCGGCGGCACGCGCACCGGTTCGCTGATGTCGGAGGCGGTCGAGAGGACATTGAGCGTGTCTTCCGGCAGGGCATCCCAGACCGGGTCGTCGATGGCCTCGAAGACGCGTCGCAACTGCGAACCCCAGCTGCGGCGGATCATCTGGAAATACTGGTTCTGCTCGTCGATGGTGACGAAACGGGTCACGGCCAGGTCTTCGCTCTCATAGACCAGCAGATCCAGCGGCAGGCCCACCGAGATGTTGGACTTCAGCGTGGAATCCATGGAGATCAACGCACACTTGGCGGCTTCGTCCAGCGAGGTCTGCGGAGTCACCACGCGATCGATGATGGGCTTGCCGTACTTGGATTCACCGATCTGGAAATAGGTGTTCTCGTCGTGCGACTCGATGAAGTTGCCGGCCGAGTACATCTGGAACAGGCGGCAGCGCTCGCCGCGGATCTGGCCGCCGAAGATGATGCTGACGTTGAAGTCGATGCCGAACTTGTTGAGCTCGGCCGCTTCGCGGTCATGCACGGCGCGGATGGCGTCGCCCAGGATCTGGGCAGCTTCGTACATGGAGGTCGCAGTCCAGATGCTGCGACCCTCGGCATTGGTGCGCTCGGTCAGCATCTGACGGATGGATTGCGAAATCGACAGGTTGCCGGCGGTCATCAAGACCATGACGCGGTCGCCCGGATTCTCGTAAACACTCATCTTGCGGAAGGTGCCGATATGATCGACACCCGCATTGGTACGAGAATCGGACAGGAACACCAGGCCGCTGTTGAGGCGCATGGCTACGCAGTAGGTCATGATGGAATCTTGGTACTTGGAAACGTAAAGCCGGATTTTACCGTAAGGCCCGGCGCCACAGCTTGCGCACCGGGGGCATCTGTCGTGACGTACCTACAGTAACGGCCTGTTTCCGGAAAAGATGACAGCGGCTGTGCTCCTTTCTCATGCTGCAGAGCACAGCCGGGGCCACTTACGCTGCCAAAGGAACAAGAAAATCGCGGCTGATGCGATTGCCCAGCTCGAAGATGCGTTCCAGGAATTCGGTCAGGGTGTCGTGCAGACCGGCTTCCAGGATTTCCTCGATGCGGGCGAACTTCAGGTCGGCATGGAGCTTGCCGGCGAAGCGCTCGGTGTCGGCCGAGACATCGTTGCGCACATGGTGCAGGTTGGAGATCACATTGCCCATGCAGGCCAGCAGCGAGCGCGGCATGTCGGCGCGCAGGATCAGCAGTTCGGCCACGCGCTCGGGGGTGATGACGTCGCGATAGACCTTGCGGTAGATCTCGAAGCCGGACACCGAACGCAGGATCGCGGCCCAGTAGTAGAAGTCCAGTTGCCCGGCTTCGTCGCGTGCGGCCTGGCTCTGTGATTGGGACTGCGATTGGGATTGCGATTGGCCGTTCTGCTTCTGCGACTGCGCTTCCTTGGCGCCGTGGAACTTGACGTCGATGATGCGCGCGGTGTTGTCGGCACGTTCCAGGAAGGTCCCCAGGCGGATGAAGTGGAAGGCCTCATCCTCCAGCATGGTGCCGATGGTCACGCCCCGTGACAGGTGCGAGCGATGCTTGACCCACTCGAAGAAATCGCTGGGGTTCTGCTCCAGCGCATTGGTCTGCAGGTAGGACTGCATCTTGATCCAGGTGGCGTTCTGGATTTCCCAGGCTTCCGTGGTCAGCGCGCCGCGCACGGCCCGCGCATTCTCGCGGGCCTGGCGCAGGCAGGAGGCGATCGACGACGGGTTGTTGGGATCGCGCACCATGAAGTCGATGACGTCCTTCTGCGTGAGCTTGTCGTATTTCTGGTTGTAGCCGTAGAGCAGTTCCGAGATGCCCAACACGGCGCGCCAGCCCTGCTCGGCGTCGTCGGTCGATTGCGGCAGCAGCGCGGTCTGTACATGCACATCGAGCATGCGGGCGGTGTTCTCGGCGCGCTCGGTGTAGCGGGCCATCCAGAAGAGGTGATCGGCGGTGCGGCTCAACATCGTTATTTCTCCAGAATCCAGGTGTCCTTGGTGCCGCCGCCCTGCGACGAGTTCACCACCAGCGAGCCTTCCTTCAAGGCCACGCGCGTCAAGCCGCCCTTGACCATCGTGATCTGCTTGCCCGACAGCACGAACGGGCGCAGGTCCAGGTGGCGCGGCGCGATGCCGGACTCCACATAGGTCGGGCAGACGGAGAGGGCCAGCGTGGGCTGGGCGATGTAGCCGTCAGGCTTGGCGATGATGCGGGCGCGGAAGTCCTCGATCTCCTGCCTGGTCGAGGCCGGGCCGACCAGCATGCCGTAGCCGCCGGCGCCGTGGACTTCCTTGACCACCAGCTTTTCCAGGTTGGCCAGCGTGTAGGAGAGGTCCTCCTTCTTGCGGCACTGGTAGGTCGGCACGTTGTTGAGGATGGGTTCTTCGGAAAGGTAGAAACGCACCATGTCCGGCACGTAGGGATAGATCGACTTGTCGTCGGCCACGCCGGTGCCGATGGCATTGGTCAATGTGACCTTGCCGGCGCGATAGGCCTGCAGCAGTCCCGGTACGCCCAGCGCCGAATCGGGGCGGAAGGCCAGCGGATCGAGGAAGTCGTCGTCGATGCGGCGGTAGATCACGTCGACCCGCTTGGGGCCGCGCGTGGTGCGCATGTAGACCACGTTGTCCTTGACGAACAGGTCCTGGCCTTCGACCAGTTCCACGCCCATCTGCTGGGCCAGGAAGGCATGTTCGAAGTAGGCCGAGTTGTACATGCCGGGGGTCATCACTACCACCGTCGGATCGGTCACGCCGGCAGGGGCCACCGAGCGCAGATTGTCCAGCAGCAGGTCGGGATAGTGATCGACCGGCGCGATCTTGTGGCGCTTGAAGAGATCGGGGAAGAGCCGCATCATCATCTTGCGGTTCTCCAGCATGTAGGACACGCCGGAAGGCACGCGCAGATTGTCTTCCAGCACGTAGAACTCACCCTCGCCGGCGCGCACGATGTCGACCCCGGCGATGTGCGCGTAGATGTCGTTGACCACGTTCACATCCTGCATCTCGCGCCGGTACTGGGCGTTCTGGAAGATCTGCTCGGGCGGGATGATGCCGGCCTTGACGATCTTCTGCTCGTGATAGATGTCGTGGATGAACATGTTGAGCGCCTTGACGCGCTGGACCAGCCCGGCTTCCAGCTTGGCCCATTCGGCCTTGTGGATGATGCGCGGGATGATGTCGAAGGGGATCAGGCGTTCGGTGCCGGCATCGTTTCCATAGACGGCGAAGGTAATACCGACGCGGCGGAAGATCAGGTCGGATTCGGCACGTTTGCGGGCGATGATTTCCGGCGATTGCGCGGAAAGCCAGCTGGCGAATTCTGTATAGTGCTGACGCACTTCACGATCTTCGCTGCCGGAGCCTCCTGAATACATCTCATCAAAAAAATGTGCCATAGGTTTGCTTCGCGTTCCCGTGGGGAGCGGGAATCTTTCTAAGTAGGTTGTAACGAAAACAGAGGCGGTAGGTACGGCAAAACACCAGCGGGATTGCAGCGTGAAGCAATGACCCTAGGGGACTGCAGCGGCACGCCAGAGGGGGCGTGCACGAAGAAAGACTAACAGAGCCCTGAAATTTTTGACAGTGGAAAATTGCACGCTTTTGCTCCTCTCATGCGCGGGCCTGCAGCCATGTCCTGCAGACCCGCATTGGCTTCAGTTGTTCCATGGAGTGGGTGCGGGTACCTCGCAGGGCGCCGGCATGTCGATGGTCTTGAAGTCGGCCGGACTGACGATTTCCAGGTACTCCATGTCCGGTGAATAGTCGAACAGGAAGTGCACGATGCCCGGTCGCTGGTGCACGCAGTCGCCGGCCTTGACCAGCGTGACCTCGGTGTCGTACATGAAGCGCGCCCAGCCCTTGAGCATGATGACGATGTGGAAGTTGGCCTCGTGCCGATGCCATCCGGTGCCGGTCTCGGGTGCCATGTTGGCCTTGACCAGCTGCGCTACCACCTGGCCGCCGGTGGCTGCGGCGATGCCCAGGTCGCGGTAGAGGAAGAAGTCGCGCAGTCCGCCCGTTTCATAGGGCGTGTCGCCCTCGCTCACATGCGAGAAGGTGTTTTGCGCCAGTACGCTTGCATCAGCTACGGTATTCATCACATCCATCCTTTCTGCGGTCTCCCGCAATGGGCCTGCGACAAAAACGGGCGCGACTTCAACTACGGCTGCGCCCTAGAATTCCACGTCGAGCTCGTCGATATCCTCCGGCTCCTTCTTGGCGGCGGTGATCCATTCCTGCATCTCCGGCATGGCCATGATGCGCTTGGCATAGGCGGTGCAGACGGGATCGAGTTTGACGTCATAGGTCATGAAGCGCGTGACCACCGGGGCATACATGGCATCGGCCATGGTGCGTTGTTCGCCGAACAGGAAAGGCCCGCCGTACTTGGCCAGGCATTCCTTCCAGATGGTGGTGATGCGCACGATGTCGGCTTCCGCGCGCGACCACACCTTGAAGTTGGGGAAGTGTCCCTTGAGATTCATCGGCAGCGCTGCGCGCAGGGCCGAGAAGCCGGAATGCATTTCGCCGCAGACCGAGCGGCAATGGGCGCGGGCGGCCAGGTCGGAGGGCAGCAGCTTGGCGCCAGGGCGGATTTCGTTGAGATATTCGGCAATGGCCAGCGTATCCCATACCAGTACATCGCCATGGTGGAGGCTGGGTACCAGGATGGAGGAAGACAGGAGCAGGATCTCTGCCCGTGCCGACGGGTCGTCCGGCGGCACGATGTCTTCCTCGAAGGAGAGCCCTGCGAACCTGGCCATGAGCCAGCCGCGCAGGGACCACGAGGAGTAGTTCTTGCTGGTGATGCGCAAAGTCGTCTTAGGCATGTCAGTCCTTTTTCTGTTTTGTGCAGGTTGACTTTGGGCACGCTGCCGCGTGAGCGGCGGTGTCATCTTCATCATCTTGATCAGCCCTTCCTGTCTGCGCGTCAGGAAAGGCACAGGCCGGTCACCGGCATGCGAGGGGATTGCTTGCAAAGCTTGTGCCAGCTCGCGGGAAATGCCCGCCTGCCCGACCGCGGGGTTTCCGTGCGGCCATCAATGCCGGTGCAGGGCCGGGAAAAGCGGTGGGCGGCGGCGTTTGCGGCCCATCGATGGCACGGCAATGGCACGACAATTGCATCCCGTGGTCAGCGAGCGGCAGTCAAGGAAACCAAGAAGAGACACTCCCGAGGGCGGCGTTTTCATGATCAATACCTATCAGCTCTACCAGAACTACGCCGACGCCACCGATCCACTGCGGGCCTGTGCCCGCATGATGGCGCCCATGCTGGGCATGACCTGGCCCGGCGTGCCGGCCCAGCCCTATCTGCGAAAGATGGCGTCGGCCTGCGAGGTCTTTGCGCGCACGCAGCTGACCCATACCCGCCCACCCTTCGCCATCGGCGAGGTGGTCGACGGTGGACGCACAATTGCGGTGCACGAGGAAGAAGTCGCCGGTACGCCCTTCTGTGGACTGCTGCATTTCCGCAAGGAAACTTCAGCTCATCAGCCCAAGGTGCTGGTGGTGGCGCCCATGTCGGGCCACTTCGCCACGCTGCTGCGCGGTACCGTCAAGACCTTGCTGCGCGACCACGACGTCTACATCACCGACTGGCGGAATGCACGCGACATCGCCCTGGAGCATGGTCCTTTCGGCCTGGATGAATACGTTTCCCATGTGATCCAGTTCCTCACCGAGCTGGGGCCGGGCGCCCACCTGCTGGCGGTGTGCCAGCCCACGGTGGCGGCGTTGACTGCGGCAGCGGTCATGGCCGAGGAAAACCATCCGGCCCAGCCGCGCACCATGACCCTGATGGCGGGGCCGCTGGATACCCGGGTCAATCCGACCGCCGTCAATGCGCTGGCCAAGAGCAAGCCTATCGCCTGGTTCGAGAAGAACATGATCAGCACCGTGCCGGCACGCCATGCGGGTGCGGGGCGGCGCGTCTATCCGGGCTTCGTGCAGCTGGGTGCGTTCATGAACATGAACCTGAACCGCCACGTCGACGCCTTCCGCAAGCTCTACCATCATCTGGTCGAGGGCGAGGAGGCGCAGGCGGCGCAGATCAAGGATTTCTACGAAGAGTACTTCGCCATGTCCGACCTGCCGGCCGAGTTCTACCTGGAAACGGTGCGCACGGTCTTCCAGGAACATGCGCTGCCGCTGGGCAAGCTGACCTATCGCGAGCGTGTGGTGGAGCCACGTGCCATCCGTCGCACCGCGCTGTTCACCATCGAAGGCGAGAAGGACGACATCTGCGCCGTCGGCCAGACCGTGGCCGCACAGGAAATGTGCAGCAACATCCGGCCCTATATGCGCATGCACCATGTTCAGACGGCGGTCGGGCACTACGGCGTCTTCAATGGCCGGCGCTGGGAAAACGAAATCTATCCGCGTCTGCGGGATTTCATTAATATGCATCACAGGTGAGCCTTCGGCGCCTGTCCCGTCTTGTTGAAGACCTGGTTTTCCGGATCAGAAATCCAGGTTGTCGCAGGCCGGGCACTTACAGTCTCACTTACACTCACAGCGAGGTCGCCCTCAGGATGTCTTCAGAAAAGTAATCAGGCGGTAAGAAAAACAAGGTATGCATGACAGAGCTCTGCGCCTGTCACTGCATGTCGCCAACAACCAAGCCCTGTGCTTGAACCATTGCTTGTCGTAAAGGAATTCCATGTCGATCCACGTGGCCCTGAACCATGTCACCTCTTACAAGTACGACCGTGCCATCAACCTGGGACCGCAAGTCATCCGCTTGCGTCCCGCTCCGCATAGTCGTACGCGCATCCTGAGCTATTCGCTGCGGGTTTTGCCCGAGCCGCATTTCATCAACTGGCAGCAGGACCCGGAATCAAACTACCTGGCACGCCTGGTGTTCCCGGAGAAGACCACTGAATTCAAGATCGAAGTCGATCTGGTGGCCGAGATGTCGGTCATCAATCCTTTCGATTTCTTCCTTGAGCCGTATGCCGAGCAATTCCCCTTCGAGTACGCCAAGGACCTGCAGAACGAACTGATGCCGTACCGGCAGAAGCTGCCGCTGTCGCCGCTGTTCAAGAAATTCCTGGACAGTGTTCCGCGCGAGAAGGTGGGCAGTGCCAACTTCCTGGTGGCGCTGAACCAGAAGCTGGCTTCGCACATCGGCTACACCATCCGCATGGAACCGGGCGTGCAGACGCCGGAAGAAACGCTGGAACTGCAGTCCGGCTCCTGCCGCGATTCGTCCTGGCTGCTGGTGCAGTTGCTGCGCCACCTGGGGCTGGCGGCGCGTTTCGTCTCCGGCTACCTGATCCAGCTGACGGCCGACCAGAAGTCGCTCGATGGTCCTTCCGGCCCCGAGGCCGATTTCACCGACCTGCACGCCTGGTGCGAGGTCTACCTGCCGGGTGCCGGCTGGGTGGGGCTGGACCCGACCTCGGGCCTGTTTGCCGGCGAAGGACACATCCCCTTGTCCTGCACGCCGGAGCCGGCGTCGGCCGCGCCGGTGAGTGGCCTGGTCGATCCCTGCGAAGTGGAGTTCGAACACCTGATGTCGGTCAAGCGCATCTGGGAAGCGCCGCGCGTGACCAAGCCCTATACCGAGGAGCAGTGGGCCGCGATCGAACAGCTGGGGCATGCCATCGACGCCGACCTCCAGACCAATGACGTGCGCCTGACCATGGGCGGCGAGCCGACCTTCGTTTCGCTGGATCATCCGGACGAGCCGGAATGGAATACCGCCGCCATGGGGCCGACCAAGAAGCCGCTGGCGGCCGAGCTGTACCACCGCATGCGCGACAAGTATGCGGCACAGGGCCTGCCGCACTTCGGCCAGGGCAAGTGGTACCCCGGTGAGCAACTGCCGCGCTGGGCGCTCAATTGCTACTGGCGTCGCGATGGCGAGCCGATCTGGATGAACCCGGCTCTGATCGGTGACGAGACCAAGCCCAACGTGACCGACAAGATCGTCACCAGCCACTTCCTGCACCGCGTGGCGCAGCGACTGAAGGTGGATGGCAAGAACGTCTTCCCCGCTTACGAAGACGTGTTCTACTACATGTGGCGCGAGCGCCGCCTGCCGGGCAATGTCGACCCCTTCGACTCGCGGGTGGATGACAAGCAGGAACGTGAACGCCTGATGCGCATCTTCACGCAGGGCCTGCAGAGCGCCGTGGGGCATGTGCTGCCGCTGGCGCGACGCGATGATGGACGCGGCTGGCAGAGCGGGGCGTGGTTCCTGCGCAGCGAGCGCTGCTATCTGTATCCAGGCGATTCGCCGCTGGGTTATCGCATGCCGCTGGATTCGCTGCCGTGGGTCAAGGAAGGGGAATACCCGGCGGTGTATCCGGCCGATCCCGCCCAGAGCTTCCGACCCTTGCCCAGCAATACTGAGATCCGTCGTCAGTTGGGTAGCCCCCAGGAGCCAGGTGGACGCGTTGACAGGGCAAGCAGTATGGGAGCGGCCATCGGCGGGGGCGCTGAGGGCAAGATCGGCACTGCTGGTACCGTCGGTAGGGAAACGACTGCCACCCAGGCGGCGCCGGCCAGCTTCGAGTCGGCCAACTGGATCACCCGCACTGCACTTTGCGCGGAAGTGCGCAATGGCGTGCTCTACCTCTTCATGCCGCCACTGTCGCAACTGGAACATTATCTTGAACTCGTGGCCGCCATCGAGGCCGTGGCCGAGGAACTGAAGCAGCCGGTGCTGCTGGAAGGCTACGAGCCGCCCAATGATCCACGCCTGCGCAAGTTCAGCGTCACCCCCGACCCGGGCGTGATCGAGGTCAACATCCAGCCGGCCAACAACTGGAGCGAACTGGTCGAGCAGACCACGCACCTGTACGACGCTGCCCGCGCCTCGCGTCTGACGACCGAGAAGTTCATGCTGGATGGCCATCACTCCGGCACCGGCGGCGGCAACCACATGGTGCTGGGCGGCATCACCACCAGCGATTCGCCATTCCTGCGCCGGCCGGACCTGTTGCGCAGCCTGATTTCCTACTGGCACAACCATCCCTCGCTGTCCTACCTGTTCTCGGGCATGTTCATCGGTCCGACCTCGCAGGCGCCGCGCATCGACGAAGCGCGCAACGACTCGACGGTGGAAATCGAACTGGCCTTTGCCGAGATGGACAAGCAGGTCGCCAAGGGGGATTGCCCCCCCTGGCTGGTGGACCGGCTGTTGCGCAATCTCCTGATCGACGTCACCGGCAATACGCACCGCGCCGAGTTCTGCATCGACAAGATGTATTCCCCCGACAGTGCCACCGGTCGCCTGGGTCTGCTGGAATTGCGCGCCTTCGAGATGCCGCCGCATGCGCGCATGAGCCTGACCCAGCAACTGCTGCTGCGCGGCCTGGTGGCGCGTTTCTGGAAGGACCCGTACAAGCCGGCGCGCCTGGTGCGCTGGGGAACCGAGCTGCATGACCGCTTCCTGTTGCCGCATTTCATCGAACAGGACTTTGCCGATGTGATGGCCGACATGAACGAGGCCGGCTATCCCATGCGCGCCGAGTGGTTCGCGCCGCACATGGAATTCCGTTGCCCCAAGATCGGCGACTATGCCGTCAAGGGCATGCAGATCGAATTGCGCACGGCGCTGGAACCCTGGCACGTACTGGGCGAGGAGAACAGCGGCGGCGGTACCGCGCGCTATGTCGATTCCTCGCTGGAGCGCCTGCAGGTCAAGGTCAGCGGCATGGCCTCGGATCGCTACGTGCTGACCTGCAATGGTGTCTCGGTGCCGTTGCAGCCCACCGGCACGGTCGGACAATTCGTCTCGGGCATACGTTACCGCGCCTGGCAGCCGCCGTCGGCGCTGCATCCGACCATCCCGGTGGATTCACCGCTGACCTTCGATCTGGTCGATACCTGGAACGGCCGCAGCCTGGGCGGTTGCCAGTACCACGTGGTGCATCCGGGCGGACGCAACTACGAGACCTTCCCGGTCAATGCCTTCGAGGCGGAAAGTCGCCGTCTGGCGCGCTACTTCCGCATGAACCATACCCCGGGAAAATTGCGAGTCACCCCGGCGCGGCCGTCTATCGAGTTTCCTTTTACGTTAGACTTACGCTACTTCTAAAACTGAGCCGGGCGCGGCGTCTTGCCGCCTCTGGCGCTGCGCGATGCAGGCCGTCGCGCAGCGCAGCCTGGCCGCCAATGACCTATGCACCAGCGTCTACTGGAGAGCTATTCGGTAGCCAGCGATCGTTTCGACGAGATGCTGGCGGCCGACGGCCGCCTGCGCCCGCACTGGCGAACGCTGATCGACCAGCTTGAAAACCTCTCGCCGGAGATGTTGCGCCGGCGTGCCAACGAGGTGCGTGACGCCATCGCCTCCGATGGCGTGACCTACAACGTCTATGCCGATCCCAAGGGCGCCAATCGCCCATGGGAGCTGGATCTGCTGCCACACCTGGTGTCCTCGGAAGAATGGGATTTCCTGGAGCGCGCCGTAGCGCAGCGGGCGCGGCTGATGAACGGCCTGCTGTCCGATATCTACGGGCCGCAGTCGTTGATCGCCGAGGGTCTGTTGCCGCCGGCGCTGGTATTCGGCCAGCACGGTTACCTGATGCCCTGCCATGGCTGGCAGCCGCCGGGCGGCGTGCATCTGCATGCCTATGCGATCGACCTGGCGCGCTCGGCCGATGGCACCTGGTGGGTGGTCTCGGACCGTACCCAGGGGCCGTCCGGCACCGGATATGCGCTGCAGAACCGCCAGATCATGGCGCGTGCCATGCCGGAGGCGCTGCGCGACATGCATGTGGAGTCGCCGCATCGCTACTTCCATACGTTGCGCGCGATGCTGACGCGCCTGGCGCCGTCCGAGGGCGAGGTGCCGCTGATCGTGCTGCTCACCCCCGGTCCCTACAACGAAACCTATTCCGAACACGCCTTCCTGGCGCATACGCTGGGCTTTCCGCTGGTGGAAGGGGTGGACCTGACGGTGCGTGGCGAGCAGGTGTTCCTGAAGACCCTGAATGGCCTTCGTCGCGTGCATGCCATCCTGCGCCGCATGGACGACGACTACTGCGATCCGCTGGAGTTGCGCGCCGATTCGGCGTTGGGCGTACCGGGGCTGACGCAGGCGGCGCGCCTGGGCAATGTGGTGATCGCCAATTCGCTGGGCAGCGGCGTGCTGGAGTCGACCGCGCTGCACGGTTTCCTGCCGGCGATCAACGAGCGGCTGTTTGGCGAGCCGCTGATGCTGCCTTCGGTGGCGTCGTGGTGGTGCGGTGAAAAACCTGCGCTGGATTACACACTGGCGCATCTCGATGATCTGGTGATCGTGCCAGCGTTTTCCTCGATGCGCATGCAGCCGGTGTTCGGCCATGCCCTTACCGGCACGGCGCGCCGGCGCCTGATCGAAAGCCTGCAACTGCAGCCGCACGCCTATGCGGCGCAGGAATGGGTGCGCCTGTCGCAGGCACCGGTGATGTCGCGCAGCGGTGACTATCGCCTGATGAACCGCACCATCAGCCTGCGCGTGTTCGCAGTGGCCGATGGCGAAGGCGGCTACCAGGTGATGCCGGGCGGCCTGACCCGGGTGGCGCCGCGCCAGCGGCGGGATGTGGTGTCGATGCAGCAGGGGGGCACCAGCAAGGATGTGTGGGTGTTGCGCGAGGCGGAGCAGTGGGCGCCGAGTGCTGTGGAGGTCGTTCAGGGTGTCAACAACGTCACCGTCATCAAGGGCACGGTCGATGTGTCGTCGCACTCTGGTGAAAACCTGTTCTGGATGGGGCGCTATTCGGAGCGGGTGAAGAATCTCTCGCGCCTGTTGCGGACCACGCTGGAATACACCCTCGATGGCCAGAGCGAAAGCCGGGGCATGCTGGGTAGCGTCTCGTGGATCTGCAGCCAGCTCGGCGTGCAGATGCCCAAGTCGGAACCACGACCGACCATCACCGGCCTGCAGCAGAGCCTGCAGGCGGCGGTGATCGACCCGTCGGTGCCGGTCAGCGTGGCCACGCAATTGCGACAGCTGGCCAATGCCGCCTATCAGGTGCGCGAACATCTTTCGCTGGACAACTGGCATGCGCTGACCAAGATGCCGGCCATGGTGCAGGAACGCATCCATACCCCGGCTGCGGCCCAGCATGTGCTGGGCAATGTGATCGATGCCTGTTCCGGACTGGCCGGGCATGCGCTGGACGACATGACGCGCGATGCCGGCTGGCAGTTCCTGATGGTGGGCCGTCACATCGAGCGCATGGCCAACATGGCCGCGCTGTTCGACAACTTCCTGCGGCTGCCGCCGCAGCGCCAGACGGCGGCGCTGTCGTGGCTGCTGGAGGCGGCCAGCAGTATCGTGACCTATCGGGTGCGCTATCGCCGCACGCCGGAATGGCTGCCGGTGTTGCACCTGCTGGTGTTCGATGTCAGCAATCCGCATGGCATGGCCTACCAGTTCCGCATGCTGCAGCAATACATCAGCGATATCGCCCAGCAGCTCGGCCTGCTCAGCATGAGCATCCCCACGCACCTGTCCAGCCAGCTGGAGGCGATGAACCTGAACGAATTCGCCCACGATCATCCCAACATGGAGCAAGCCAATGCACGCCTGGTGCAACTGATGCGCGATGCGGTCAGCGGCGGCTACATGCTCTCCGATGACCTGTCGCGTCATTACTTCACGCCGCTGACCGCACCGGTCAGCCAGGGGGTCTGAGATGAGTGCGGATAGCCAGCGCGTGGTCTATCGCATCCACCACCAGACCCATTACGGCTATGCGCTACCGGTACGCCTGTCGCATCAGGTGCTGCACCTGACACCACGCGAACTGCCCTGGCAGCAGTGCCTGTCGCATACCGTCAACGTGCTGCCGGCACCCCAGCTGGTGCGCAGTTATGCGGACAATTTCGGCAATATCATCAAGGCTTTTTCCCTCGATACGGACCACACCAGCCTGGATGTGCAGGCCGATTCCTGGGTCGCGTTGACACCCCGTGGCCAGCCGCAGGAGAGTATGGCCTGGGACGAGGCGGCGATGTTGATGGCCTATCACGGCGGGCGGATGATGGCGCCGGGGATGCTGGACGCATCCAACTTCCTGTTCGAATCCTCGCACGTGCGCATCAAGCGTGAATTCATCCGGTATGCGGCTGAGTGCTTCGTGCCGGGTGTGTCGGTGGTGGAGGGGGTACGTGCGCTGATGATGCGTATCCATGAAGAGTTCGCGTTCGATCCGACTGCTACCACTGTCTCCACTCCGGTGACCGAGGTCTTCGTCAACCGGCGCGGGGTCTGCCAGGACTTTGCGCACCTGATGCTGTCCTGTCTGCGCTCCATCGGCCTGGCGGCGCGCTATGTCAGCGGCTATCTGCTGACCGAACCGCCACCGGGGCAGCCACGCCTGATCGGCGCCGATGCTTCGCATGCCTGGGTGTCGGTGTATTGCCCCGACCCCGCAGGGGGCGAGGGCAGCTGGGTCGATGCCGATCCGACCAATGGCGTCTTCCCCGATACCAGCCATATCACGCTGGGCTGGGGCCGCGATTTCCTGGATATCTCGCCGCTGCGTGGTGTCCTCATCGGCGGCGGCCAGCAGACCATGCAGGTGGCGGTCACCGTCATGCCGGGCGAAGAGGCGCGAGGGCTGCAGCTGTCGATCTGAGGTGATGCTCCGCGCTCAGGGCGTGCGGATATGGTCGATCAGCGCGATGGTGGCCTCATCCGGTGGCGGCGTGAGCAGGCTGACGATGACCATGGCCGCCATGCCCACCGGCACGCCAAAGATGCCCGCCGAGATCGGTGCGATGTGGAACCACTGTCCCGCTGCACTGCCGCCGAATGACGGGTTGGTGTGCAGCATGTAGTACACGCACATCAGGAAGCCGCACACGATGCCGGCAATCGCGCCGGCCTGGTTGGCGCGTTTCCAGAACACCCCCAATACCAGTGCCGGGAACAGCGTTGAGGCGGCCAGCGAAAACGCTGCGCCCACCATCGACAGGATATCGCCCGGCTTGAGCGAGGCCGCGTAGGCTGCCAGCAGCGCCACCACCAGTAACAGCAGCTTGGAAATGGTCACCCGCTTCTGGGTCGACGCACTGGGGTCGACCACCTTGTAATAGACATCGTGCGAGAGCGCATTGGAGATGGTCAGCAACAGGCCGTCGGCGGTCGACAGCGCCGCCGCCAGGCCACCTGCAGCCACCAGGCCGGACACGAAATAGGGCAGGCCGGCAATCTCGGGCATGGCCAGCACGATGATGTCGCCATCCATGGAAATCTCGCCCAGTTGCACCAGGCCGTCGCGGTTCAGGTCATTGATGGAGAGCAGCGGATTGAGCTTGTCCATGTTGCCCCAGTAATAGACCCAGTCCGGCAGGTGGCTGTAGCTGCTGCCCACCAGCGAGGTATAGATGTCGTACTTCACCAGCACCGTCAGGGCCGGCACGGTGAGGTAGATCAGCATGATGAAGAACAGGGTCCAGAAGACCGAACTGCGCGCGCCGGCCACGGTGGGCGTGGTGTAGTAGCGCATGAGGATGTGCGGCAGTGCCGCCGTGCCGAGCATCAGGCAGAACACCAGCGCCAGGAAATTGTTGCGCTTGATGTCGGAACTCTGTTTGTCGCGCCCGGGGAAGGGTTCGGTCTGCGAGACCGGCGGTTGCGCCCGGGCCAGGTTGGCGGCGCGTGCTTCGGTCCATTTGCGTTCGGCTTCCTCGGGCGACTTTGGGTAGGCCGACAGCGTGCGACTGGCGGCCTTGATGTCGGCCAGGGACGCGTGCACATCACGGCGGATCTGGTCGGCCTGGTTCTGCGCTTCCACCCGGCCATCGAGCCAGGATTGCGGCAGGTTGCGCAGCCGCCGTTCGTAGTCGTCGGCGCGGGCCTGGAAGATCTGGCGGACTTCCTTTTCCTTGGGGTCGTCTTCCAGCTTGTGTTCCATGGCGCTGAGCTTGGGCAGCACCGTGCCGTAGGCCACCGGCGGCACCGGCACCGTGGCGTGCTTGGCGGAGAGCCAGATCACCGGGATCAGGTAGGCGAACAGGATGATGATGTATTGCGCCACCTGGGTCCAGGTGATGGCACGCATGCCGCCCAGGAAGGAGCACACCAGGATGCTGGCCAGCCCGAGGAAGATGCCGATGGAAAAATCGATGCCGGTGAAGCGCGAGGTGATCAGGCCCACACCATAGATCTGCGCCACCACATAGGTAAAGGAGATGAGGATGGTGGCCGCCACCGCGAGGATGCGGATGAGGTTGACGCCATGGCTGCCGGCGCGGCCGGGATAGCGGGCAGCGAGGAAGTCGGCGATGGTGTATTGGCCGAACTTGCGCAGGTAGGGCGCAATCAGCAGTGCCACCAGGCAATAGCCTCCGGTCCAGCCGAGGATGTAGGCCAGGCCGTCGAAGCCCTGCAGGTAGAGGCCGCCGGCCAGGCTGATGAAGGTGGCGGCCGAGATCCAGTCGGCGGCGGTGGCCATGCCATTGAAGAGTGGCGGCACGCGCCGTCCGGCCACATAGTATTCGGGCACGTCGGAGGTGCGGCAGACCACGCCGATGCCGGCATACAGACCGATGGTGACGAACAGGAACAGGTAGCCGATCCAGGAACGTGGCATGCCTTCGCGTTCCAGGATGGCCAGCACGCACAGGAAGGCGATGAAGCCCAGCGTGTAGAAACCGTAGTAGCGGCACAGGCGCCGGAAGAAGTCCTTGTTACTCTCCATGCCAGGGCTCGCCTTGTTCACGTCTGACCAGTTGTTCGATGCGCCGCATGCGCCGTACGTAGATGACGACGATGGCCAGGTAGATCAGCATCATGCCCTGTGCCGCCATGTAGAAGGAGATCGGCCAGCCGAACAGGTGTACCTGGTCCAGTTCGCGGGCGAAGTAGATGAAGAAGAACGTGGCCAGGAACCACAGCGCCAGCAGCCATCCGGTCATGCGGCGCGTGCGGTGCCATTGGTTGCCGGGGTCGAGGGGAGGGGAGCCGTGGTCCATGTCAGGTGATGTCGTCTAGGAAAGGCGTATTGGGCATCATGCGAAAGCTCACGCGGAACAGGCTGCCCGGTTGTTTGGGATCGGTGCTGCGCGGGTTGTGGGTGATCTCGACGGCGGCATCGTGCTGCTGGGCGATCTCGCGCACGATGGCCAGGCCCAGGCCGCTGCCGGTGCTGGGTGTGCCGAGGATGCGATAGAAGCGCTCGAACACGTTGGCGCGCTCGGCGGCGGGGATGCCGGGGCCGTTGTCTTCCACTTCCAGGATGGCCAGGCCGCCCCCTTCGTCGGTGCGGGCGCGCACGGTGACGCGGCCGCTGCCGTCATGCGGCGTGTAATGCAGGGCATTGTCCAGCAGGTTGGACAAGAGCTCGCGCAGCATGATGGCGTTGCCGGTGATCATGATGGGATGGTTGGGCTGCTCGAAACCCAGGTCGATGCGCTGGGTGAAGGACATCGGCACCCACTCCTGCACCACGCTGCGGGCCAGCTCGTTCAGTTCCAGCGCGGCCATGCCGCCGGACTGCGATTGCTGGTTCTCGGCGCGGGCCAGCGACAGCAGCTGGTTGACCAGGCGGGTGGCGGTCTCCGAACTCTTGGCCAGTTGTTCCAGCGAGCGACGCACATCCACCTGATCATCCTGGCGCAGGGCCAGTTCGGATTGCATGCGCATGCCCGCCAGCGGGGTCTTCATCTGGTGTGCGGCGTCGGCGATGAAGCGCTTCTGGATGGCGATGGTCTGCGACAGGCGCGCCAGCATGTCGTTGAGCGACCGGACCAGGGGCGAGATTTCCTCGGGCACCTGGCCGGAGTCGATGGGTGAAAGGTCATCCGGCCGGCGCGCGCGGATGCGCTGCTGCAATTCGGACAGAGGCGACAGGCCACGCGAGAGTGCGAACCACACCAGCGCCAGTGCGACCGGCAGGATCACGAACTGCGGCAGGATCACGCCCTTGATGATTTCGTTGGCCAGCTGGGCGCGCTTTTCCAGGGTCTCGCCGACCTGGACCGTGGCCAGTCGCGGCTCGCGCTGCGCGGCGCGCTGGGCCGGACTACGACGCAGGTCCACCTGCAGCATGGCGATGCGCACATCGCTGCCGTGCAGGATGTCGTTGCGGAACTGCACGGTGCCGATAGTGCTGCGATCTTCTTCGGCCGGTGGCTGCGGCATGTCGACGTCGCCTTCCACATATTCGCCGTTGGGGCCGGTGACCTTGTAGTAGATGTTGTCGATGTCGTCGGCGCGCAGCAGGTCGCGGGCCGAGACCGGAAGGCGCGCGACCACCTTGCCGTTGACTTCGGAGACCTGCTGGGCGAGCACGGTGACACTGTCTTCCAGGGCGCGGTCGAAGGGCTGGTTGGCGATCGATTGGGCGATCAGGTAAGTGATGGCGATGCTCATCGGCCACAGCAGCAGCAGCGGGGCCAGCATCCAGTCGAGGATTTCACCGAACAGCGAGCGCTGGATGCGCTCCACCGGTTGCGTGGCGAGGGCGGCGCGCCGCTTCTTGCGGGGTGTCTGGCCGGGCTGGGCTTCGGGGTGCGTCTGCGGCTCGGGCGTGGGGGACGCTGCGGAAGAGGGATCACGCGCTGTCATGACGGATCAGCGCAGGCGCGCGTGCGATGTGTGAGGGGGAGGGCGCCGGCTCAGGCCACGCTGTTGGATGCCACCAGCGGTGCGGTACCGGCTTCGGGGAGTTTTTCCAGGCAATAGCCCAGCCCGCGCACGGTAGCGATACGCACGCCGCCGACCTCGATTTTCTTGCGCAGACGATGGACATAGACCTCGATGGCATTGTTGCTGACTTCCTCTCCCCATTCGCACAGGTGGTCCACCAGTTGTTCCTTGGAGACCAGGCGACCCGTGCGTTGCAATAATACTTCCAGAAGTCCCAGTTCCCGCGCCGATAATTCCAGCATCTGCTCGCCGATATAGGCAATGCGACCGACCTGGTCGAACGACAGCGGGCCGTGCTTGATCACGGTGGGGCCGCCACCGGCGCCGCGCCGGGTCAGGGCACGCACCCGGGCTTCCAGCTCCGAGAGGGCAAAGGGCTTGGCCATATAGTCGTCGGCGCCCAGGTCCAGGCCCTGCACACGTTGCTCGACGGAATCGGCGGCCGTCAGGATCAGCACCGGCAGGCGCGAATTGCGCGCGCGCAGGCGGCGCAACACTTCCAGGCCGGACATCTTGGGCAGGCCCAGGTCCAGGATCAGCAGATCGAAGTCCTGGGTCGACAGGGCCGAATCGGCTTCCACGCCATTCTTGACACAATCGGCGGCATAGCCGGAATGGCGCAGGGACCGGGTCAGACCGTCGGCCAGTACGCTGTCGTCTTCAGCAAGGAGGATGCGCATAGGAATCGGTCAGCGAGTCGGACTCGGCTGATTTGTCTCGGATGGTTGAATTGTTATGGTAATTTTCCTTCATATTCCACTAATTCAATTGCCAATGCAAATCAGGGAAATCCTGATAAACCGGGCAGCTTGATGCGCCGATCGCATGAAATGTAACAATTCCGGGATAGCGCATTGAACTATGACGCTTTGGCCTTATAGTATCGAGGCCGGCAACATTTACTTGCTGCCAGCGCAATTTTTGTTGATATAATTTCTCGCATCATTTGCTGGAAAATCTGATGAAACGTTTGTGGGTCCTTCTGCTGATCTGTCTGTTACCGGTGCAAGTTTTTGCAGCGGTGCTGACGTACGCCAGCTCGATGGCCGCAACCGATTTCTCCGTCCCGGTGCCGGCGCACGCCACCGTGGCGGTGCAGCATCTTGCTGCCAAGACCGTTTCCCTGGCTGACCATGCCGCTACCGACGACCAGTCGCACGCCGTGGTGGCCGACGCCGCCGTCAATGACGATGACGGTGCCGGTTATGCCGACAGCGGTGAAGATTTTTCCACGCACGCGGGCATCGGCGACGAACCCGTGCTGATCCAGTCGCTGGCCGTCGTGCCGCAAACCTCACGTCTGGCGCCCGCTCTGCGTAGCGATGCCGCCATGCAACCTCCCTTCCTGCCCCGCGCAGGACGTCCTCCCCGGGCCTGATCCCGTCGCCTAGCGCGACTGTCCTGCCGCGCCCGCTGAATTGCCCTTGAACCCCTGAGGCCACGCGTGTTGCGAGTGCAGCGACATGCGCGTTCGCGACCTGCGCCTGCCTGCGCCGGCGCTGAACCAGCCAGGGTACCTCACCAGTTTTACGAATTACGGCCGATGTGACCGCATCACATCATCAGAATCCTCTAGGAGAAAGCATGAAAAAAGCATTTGTCGCGCTGATAGTGGCGGTGATGACGCTGTCTGTTGGCATTTCGACCGTCGAAGCCAAGCGTCTTGGCGGTGGCGGCTCGATCGGCAAACAGTCCTCCGGCGCCAGCCGTCAGGCGCAGAGTCCTGCCCCGATGCAACAGAACCAGGCCGCTGCCGCCAAGCCGGCCGCGCCTGCCGCCGCACCGGCTGCTGCCGCAGCCAAGCCGAGCATGTGGAAGGGCCTGCTGGGTGGCGCGCTGCTGGGCCTGGGCCTGGGCGCACTGCTGTCGCACTTCGGCTTGGGTGGCGCCCTGGCCAGCATGATCAGCACCATCCTGACCGTGGCCCTGATCGCCCTGGCGATCATGTTCGTGATCCGTCTGTTCCGTCGCAAGCAGGAAGCTTCGCAGCCGACGCCGGCCTGGGCTGGCGCGGCGCCGCAAGCCTCTGACAATGCCTCGGCCACGCCCCAGATCGGCTCGATGTTGAAGACCGGCGAAGCACCTGCAGCTGCACCGCAAGGTGGTTTCGGTGGCGGTTTCGGCAATGCCGAAGCGGTCCCGGCCTACGGCGTCCCGGCGGGCTTCGACACGGTGGGCTTCGTGCGCAATGCCAAGACCTATTTCATCCGCCTGCAAGCGGCATGGGACAAGGCCGACATCAACGACATCCGTGAATTCACCACGCCCGAAATGTTCGCCGAGCTGCGTCTGCAGATCCAGGAACGCGGCGCTGCTTCCAACCAGACCGATGTGGTCTCGCTGGATGCTGAAGTGCTGGGCGTGGAGACCGTGGGCAATGATTACCTGGCCAGCGTCAAGTTCTTCGGTTTCATCAAGGAAGATCCGACTGCTTCGCCTGCCCAGTTCGCCGAAATTTGGAACCTGTCCAAGCCGGCTGCCGGCCAGGGTGGCTGGGTGCTGGCAGGTATCCAGCAACTGGACCCGGTGTCGGCGTGATCGCAGCACCACAGTCCATGAAGTTCATGTAGCAAGTATCAGTTTGAAGTATCAGTTTGGCGCGGAAGGCGGCGGTTAGTGGATGAGCGTCGCCAGTCCGTTTTACCGCCGGCTTTTGCCGGCGGTTTTTTTTGTGCATTCCACGCCAGTCGTTTTTCAGGAAGTGTTCCGCAAATACGCTGTTTCCCGTCTTGAGCTGTTTCGTACCGACATCCCATCCTTGCCTTGAGCAAAAAAAAGCACCGCATCAGCGGCGCTCGTTTCATTCATCCCGTCTATCCTGCCTGTGCTTTTCGCGTCGGTGGGCACGTCCTTCCGAAAGCGGAAACAGCAGCGCCACCACAACCAGAAAAGCCAGCAACAGAAGGGTGATGCGATCCAGGCCGTCCATGGTCAGCCTTGCCCCGGTGTCCAGATCGCGACATCGCTGGAATTGACCTTTCTGGGTAGCAGGCCGGCGGCGAAGAAGGTATCGGCGATACGTTGCTGTTCGCCCAATGCATCCAGCCTGATGGCGCGCACCTCATAGCTGCGCCGGCTGTTGGCCAGGGCGATGGTCTGTGCATCAAGCCCCCAGAGCGGCGCCAGGAAGGCAGCCGTCTGGTCGGGCTGTTGCTTGGCCTGTATCCCTGCCTTCTTCAATTCATCGAACACTACCTGGAGGACATCCGGACGCGCCTGGGCAAAGCTGGCGGAGGCCAGGTAGTAACGCTGATAGTCTGCCACGCCGCGCCCATCGGCCAGAATGCGCACCTGCGACTGCCGCTGCACACCCGCCAGGAAGGGATCCCAGGTCACCCAGGCATCGACGCTGCCACGTTCGAATGCAGCGCGCCCATCGGCTGGCGACAGATAGGCGGCATCGACATCGCTGAATTTCAGGCCCGCCTTTTCCAGGCTGGCGATCAGCAGATAGTGCACGCCGGCGGCCTTGGTCACCGCAATCTTCTTGCCCTTGAGTTCGCTCACCTGGCGCAGCGGCGAATCGGCGCGCACGACGATGGCCTGGGCCGATGGCGAGGGTGATTCCTGTGCCACATAGGCCAGCTTGGCCCCGGCCGCCTGGGCGAATACCGGTACGGTATCGGCGACGTCGGCACTGAGGTCGATACCGCCGACATTGAGCGCTTCCAGCAGCGGCAGGCCACTGGTGAACTCGTGCCAGCTGATCTTCGCGCCGGACGGTCCGAGACGCTTTTCCAGTGTGCCATTGGCCTTGATGATGGTCAGCAGGGTGGATGACTTCTGGTAGCCGATGCGGATGGTCTTGTTATCGTTCTGGGCCTGAGCATTCGGCTGCAGCAGCGCACCCAGGCCGAGCGCGGCCGGTGCCAGGCCGAGAAAATGTCTTCGTCGCATGGATTCGTTCTCGTGAGATAGGGAAGGGCGACGCCGCCTGTGAACGACCCGGATGGGGCCATACCCGCGTAGCGGCGCGACAAACCAGCACTCTAAGCACGAAGCCCGGGTGACAGAACGACTATTTTCACACTTGGATATGCGCTTTGCGTATGTGACGCTGGCGCCATGGGTCGATCAGCCGATCAGTCGATCGCGCCCTTGCCGACCCGTTTCAGGGCAGGCACAGCTCGAACAGCGCGCCGCCGTCCGGATGATTGGACAGACGCGCCTCCCCGTGGCGCGTTTCCTTGTTGTGGGCGGTGGCAATCGCATTGCACAGGTCCATGCCCAGGCCGGTCGAGGGCTTCTTTTCCTGAGTGCCGATGCCCGGGCCGTCGTCACGCACGGTGAAGATCACCCCGCCTTCAGGATGCTTGCGACAGCCGAGCACGATACGGGTGCGGGCAAAACGCCCGGCGTTCTGCAGGGCTGCTTCCAGGGCCAGGGCCACCAGGTGTTCGTCGAAGAAACCGATGACCGGCATATCGCTCTCGTCCACGGTCAGGGCGATCTCGCTGCTGCGGCTGACCGCCTGCTCGCGCGCCAGTGCCTCCAGGAAATCCAGCGGCGAGACTGCTTCGACCTGCGCGCGCAGGCCTTGCGAATCAGCCTTGTACAGCGTCAGGAAGGCGATCAGCTTTTCCTGCAGGGCCAGGCAGGTGACATGGGCCTGCTGGGCGCGTGGCACGTCGTCCGACAGGCGGCGCAATTCCCCCTCCAGCACGCCCAGGGAGTTTTTGATGTCGTGAATGATGATCGCGGCAAGCTTGGGGTCCATGGTCAGCTCTTCGGGGCTACTTTGCTCAGGGTATCGCGCAGGAACTTGTGCATCTTCGCGACTCTATCGTTGCCCGGGATAAGGCGATCCAGCGTGGCCAGGTAACGGCGCACGCGCTTGACGTATTCTTCATTCCAGCCGCGCTGGCTCATCCACAGCAGATGCAGCTGCGCCGAGGCCAGCAGCACGCCGGTGTTCTCGGGCATGCTGGCCAGCGCCTCTTCCAGCTTGGCCAGCGATTCGTCCGGCTTGGCGCTGCGCATGAGGGCGTTGGCTTCGGCGATGATGCTCATGCAATGCTTGACGGCACCGTCGATCAGCTCTTCGGCCAGACCGGCCCGGCCAGTATCGGCAAGCACCTTGCGTGCCAGCATCTGGAGGGTTGTGTTTTCGTGATCGGACTTGATGGCCTCGGCGATCAGCTTGGCGCCTTCCTCGTCCTTGCCCATCGAGAAGGCGGCCTTGGCCAGCGCCAGCGTGGTGGTGTCGGAGGACTCCTTGGCGGCAGCCTGGCGTGCGGTCTCGAACGCCTGCTGGGCCGAGATCGAATCGCCCAGTTGCACGTAGGCCTGCGCCTGGACGGCCGCCTGCGCCGAGACGAAGATGCTGGATTCCTCGTAGCGGCGCGGGGCGGCTTCCAGCAGGCGCAGCGCGGCGTCGGGGTCGCCACCGTCGACGTGTACCTGCGCCAGCGACAGCAGGTCGGTGGGCTGTGCCGTCAGAGAACCCTTGGTGTGCTTGAGTACCCTGTCATAGGCTTCGCGTGCCTGGTCCAGGTGGCCGCTGCGATAGGCCACATCACCCACCAGGCGACTGCGGCGCGCCGAAGGGATGATTTCGGACGACTTGGTGAGCGCCTCCAGTGCACCTTCCTGGTTGCCCTGTGCCTCGTCGATCTGCGCCAGCAGGTCGTAGGCGGCGATGAACTGCTTGTTCTGCGCCAGCACTTCTTCCACGATGATGCGGGCGTCATCCATCTGGCCAGCCACGATGTTGCAACGGGCAAGTCCGATCTTGGCCCACACCAGGTCGTCGCGCATGGCCAGTGCCTGCTTGTAGACTTCGCGGGCTTCGTCGATGCGGCGCTGCTCAATGAGCAGCGTGCCCTTGGTCTTCATGATTTCCACGATCCACTTGGGCGCTGCCTTGAGGACGTTGTCGCATTCCAGGATGGCACCGGAGATGTCCTTGCGCTTCATCTTCTCGGTCACCGGCAGCATGGCGTGCTGCTTTTCCAGCAGGCGGTCCACGCGCTCGGCGATGCGGCTGGCCGTCAGCGGCTTGAGCATGTAGGCGTCCGGCTGGAACTCGGCGGCGCTGGCCACAAGGTTGTAGCCGCTCTCGGCGGTGACCATGATGAACATGCAGGTCGGCGAGAGCATGTTCTGGGTGCGGAAGAACTCCAGCAGCTGCTGGCCGTTGCTTTCCTTGTTCAGGTTGTAGTCGCAGATGATCAGGTCATACGTGCCAGACTGCACGAAACGGATAGCCTCATCCGGCGTGGCGGCCTGGTCCACCTTGGTCACCCCGAGCTGCCCGAGGTGCATGCGGATGTTCTGGCGCATCGTCGGCATGTCGTCGATGACCAGGCAGCGCAGGGCGCTGATATGGCTGAAGGGCACTAAACTCATGAGAACTGTCTGTCTAACGATCTATCGGTCTTGATTGCGGCAGGCGACACCGGATGTGCTGATGTTGCTGCGATGCAATAACTGGCGAGATGTCTTGTTGTACGCGTTCATTGACGCATAGCTGACGAATTATTCCTACCAACTCGCGAGTGTGCCGTTTTTTTTCCTTCCATGCATCATTCCTCTTTGAATTTGGACTTCCTCAAGGGCCAGCTCTCTTATAATTGTGGTTTTCGGCCGCCGATTATCGTTGCCTGATAGCGTTTGTGTCTGATGCACACAAAAACGCTTGCACGAAGCACTGTTTTTTTATACAGTATCGCTCTATCGGGGCGGTCATCATCCTCTGCCTCCGGGCAACATCAGCAAGACCGCAAGACTCCCCCCCTGAACCCCTTCTTCACGACATTTTGCCGAGAGAGATTTATGGACGACAAAAAAGCTGCGAACAACTCTGAGAAGAGCAAGGCGCTGGCCGCCGCGTTGGCACAGATTGAAAAGCAGTTTGGCAAGGGCTCGGTGATGCGCATGGAAGACGGCGTCGTCGCCGAGGAAATCCAGGCCGTCTCCACCGGTTCCCTGGGCCTGGACATCGCGCTGGGCATCGGTGGCCTGCCACGTGGCCGCGTCATCGAGATCTACGGTCCGGAGTCCTCCGGCAAGACCACCCTGACCCTGCAGTCGATCGCCGAGATGCAGAAGCTGGGCGGCACCTGCGCCTTCATCGACGCCGAGCACGCACTGGACGTCACCTATGCGCAAAAGCTGGGCGTGAACCTGAACGACCTGCTGATCTCGCAGCCGGACACTGGCGAACAGGCCCTGGAAATCACCGACGCCCTGGTGCGCTCCGGTGCGGTCGACCTGATCGTGGTGGACTCCGTGGCAGCGCTGACGCCCAAGGCCGAAATCGAAGGCGACATGGGCGACTCACTGCCCGGCCTGCAGGCCCGTCTGATGTCGCAAGCCCTGCGCAAGCTGACCGGCAGCATCAACCGCACCAATACTACTGTCATCTTCATCAACCAGATCCGCATGAAGATCGGCGTCATGTTCGGTAATCCCGAAACCACCACCGGTGGCAATGCGCTGAAGTTCTACGCCTCGGTGCGCCTGGACATCCGTCGTACCGGCTCCATCAAGTCCGGTGACGAAGTCATTGGCAGCGAAACCAAGGTCAAGGTCGTCAAGAACAAGGTTGCACCTCCGTTCCGCGAAGCTCACTTCGACATCCTGTATGGCGAAGGCACTTCCCGCGAAGGCGAAATCCTGGATCTGGGCTCCGAGCACAAGGTCGTGGAGAAGTCCGGCGCCTGGTACAGCTACAACGGCGAGCGCATCGGCCAGGGCAAGGACAACGCCCGTAACTACCTGAAGGAACATCCGGAACTGTCGCGCGAGATCGAGAACAAGGTCCGCGTCGCACTGGGCGTGCCTGAACTGGCAGGTGGCACCGCCGAGGCACCAGCCTCCTGATCCCAAGGTCTTCACGTACCACCATGGCGGCAGGGTTTGCCTGAGCCTTGAGGTCACGGTGGTGCCTGTCCCGCTTCGCCCCCGGCGCCGGTCCGGTCGGGAGTGGAGCTGAAGTACCGGCCGCATTGTTCTGTTGCTGCCTCGTTTCAATGCAATACGGTTCCATCGTTTTTTCTTCGTGTTCTTCACCGTCACATCGCCCGTGTAGTCGAACGTCATGCCCAGACCGCCGATCAGCCTGAAAGCACGGGCGCTCAAATATCTCTCTTCACGTGAGCATAGTCGCCTGGAACTTGCGCGTAAGCTTGCCCCTTACGCGCAAGAGGGTGATGACATCGACGCGCTCCTGCAGTGGCTGGAGCAGTCCCGTTTCCTTTCTCAAGAACGCTTTTCCGAATCGCTGGTGCATCGCCGCTCGGCCCGTTATGGCAACCAGCGCATCTTTTCCGAGTTGCATGGACACGGCATTGAAGGGGAAGCCATCGCCGAGTTGAAGGCCGACCTGGCAGCAGGAGAGGGCGAGCGCGCCGCGCAGGTCTTGCGCCGCAAATTCAGTGCGCCGCCGGCCGATCCTGAAACTCGGGCCAAGCAGATGCGCTTCCTGCAGCAGCGCGGTTTTTCCCACCGCAGTATCCGCGAAGCCTTGCAGACCGCTTGGAGCGACGAGGAGGAACCGTCGTGAGCAAGGGTGATCCCCTTTCTTGATGCGCTCAGCCGCAGGCCAGGGAGCCATGCGCTCACATCCGGTGGCCCCTCGGATCCCGGGTATTGCCGGCCAGGGACTCTCCACTGCGGTTTGCATTTTTCCTTGCCCGGCCGACTTCTTGCCGAGGACTCGAAATACCGCCCAGCTGTCCTGCCATATGGAAAAGCTATCCCTTTCGGGCCGCTGTTAGCGCTACCGGCTAACAGCCCGGCTGGCCTGTGCTAGAATTCGGAAGTTTTTGCTGCGGCGCGCAAGCCTGAGGAGATATCGCGTGTTGCCGGTTTGTCAAAACGGCGCAACGATGCAAGGCCCATGTAGCAGCAGGAATGGATAATGCGGACGCTTCGGCGCAAGCTGGCGCGTTTCGAATATCAGACCAACTAAAGCAGACGGCATGCACATGCCCAATTCTACGAATTCACTAGCAACCCGCGCAGCTTACGCCTGCGCCCGTCTCCGTCCGTCTCCGGATGTGACACCCGCCTGCGGGTTGCTGTCTGCTTTCTCGTCGGCCGGCATGCTGCCGGCTACCGAATTTCAATCCGGCAAGTTTTATTCATTCAGTGTCTAAAGGGAAGCTCCCATGAAAATCCATGAGTATCAGGGTAAAGAAATCCTGCGCCAGTTCGGCGTAACCGTGCCGCGCGGCATTCCTTGCATGTCGGTCGACGAAGTCGAAGCGGCAGCCCAGAAGCTGGGCGGCCCGGTGTGGGTCGTCAAGGCCCAGATCCATGCAGGCGGTCGCGGCAAGGGCGGCGGCGTGAAGGTGGCCAAGTCGATCGAACAGGTCAAGGAATACGCCAACCAGATCATGGGCATGCAACTGATCACCCACCAGACCGGTCCTGAAGGCCAGAAGGTGCGTCGCCTGCTGATCGAAGAAGGCGCTGACATCAAGAAGGAACTGTACGTTTCCCTGGTGACCGACCGCGTTTCGCAAAAGGTCGTGCTGATGGCCTCCAGCGAAGGTGGCATGGACATCGAAGAAGTTGCCCACAGCAACCCGGAAAAGATCCACAACGTCATCATCGACCCGATCGATGGCCTGACCGACGCGCAAGCCGACGACGTGGCCGCCAAGATCGGCGTGCCGGCCGCTTCCATCCCGGCTGCCCGCCAGAACCTGCAAGGCCTGTATAAGGCTTACTGGGAAACCGACGCTTCCCTGGCTGAAATCAACCCCCTGATCCTGACCGGCGACGGCAAGGTCATCGCTCTGGACGCCAAGTTCAACTTCGACTCCAACGCCCTGTACCGCCACCCGGAAATCGTCGCCTACCGCGATCTGGACGAAGAAGATCCGGCTGAAGTCGAAGCCTCCAAGTTCGACCTGGCCTACATCTCCCTGGACGGCAACATCGGTTGCCTGGTCAACGGCGCCGGCCTGGCCATGGCCACCATGGACACCATCAAGCTGTTCGGCGGCGAGCCGGCCAACTTCCTGGACGTGGGCGGCGGTGCCACCACCGAGAAGGTCACCGAAGCCTTCAAGATCATGCTGAAGAATCCCGAACTGAAGGCCATCCTGGTCAACATCTTCGGCGGCATCATGCGCTGTGACGTGATCGCCGAAGGCGTCATCGCTGCTTCCAAGGCTGTCTCGCTGAAGGTGCCTCTGGTGGTCCGCATGAAGGGCACCAACGAAGACCTGGGCAAGAAGCTGTTGGCCGATTCCGGTCTGCCGATCATCTCGGCCGACTCCATGGAAGAAGCCGCACAAAAGGTCGTGGCAGCTGCCAAGTAAGTAACCCAACACGAAAGCCTGCGCGGCGCGAGCCGCCGGCTGCGAGCAATTGCAGCACCGGGCGCCGCCAGCGGCGCAGGCATCACAGTCAAGGAAGAGAAATGTCGATCCTCATCAACAAAGACACCAAGGTCATCACCCAAGGTATCACCGGCAAGACCGGTCAGTTCCACACCCGCATGTGCCGCGACTACGCGAATGGCAAGAATGCCTTCGTCGCCGGCGTGAACCCGAAGAAGGCTGGTGAAGACTTCGAAGGCATCCCCATCTATGCCAACGTCACCGAAGCCAAGAACGCCACCGGCGCCACCGTGTCGGTGATCTACGTGCCGCCCGCCGGCGCTGCCGCCGCCATCTGGGAAGCCGTCGAAGCCGACCTGGACCTGGCCATCTGCATCACCGAAGGCATCCCCGTGCGTGACATGCTGGCCCTGAAGGACCGCATGGCCAAGGCCGGTTCCAAGACCCTGCTGCTGGGCCCGAACTGCCCCGGCCTGATCACTCCGGACGAAATCAAGATCGGCATCATGCCGGGTCACATCCACAAGAAGGGTCGTATCGGTGTGGTTTCCCGCTCCGGCACCCTGACCTATGAAGCCGTGGGTCAGCTGACCGCCCTGGGCCTGGGCCAGTCCTCCGCCGTCGGTATCGGTGGCGACCCGATCAACGGTCTGAAGCACATCGACGTCATGAAGGCCTTCAACGACGATCCGGACACCGACGCCGTCATCATGATCGGTGAAATCGGTGGTCCTGACGAAGCCAACGCTGCGCGCTGGATCAAGGACAACATGAAGAAGCCGGTGGTCGGCTTCATCGCCGGCGTGACCGCGCCCCCGGGCAAGCGCATGGGCCACGCAGGTGCCCTGATCTCCGGTGGTGCTGATACCGCCGAAGCCAAGCTGGCCATCATGGAAGAGTGCGGCATCAAGGTCACCCGCAACCCGTCGGAAATGGGTCGCCTGCTGAAGTCGGTGCTGTAAGATTGCCGGCCGCTTTTCGCCGGTCTCCTCGGAGGCGGGCGAAAGGCAAGCTCAGCCAGATCGGTAGTACACGCAATACCAGCATGGGGAGCTCCGGCTCCCCATGTCGTTTTATGGAAAGCGCGAAGTCTGTCGTGAGGACGGGCGCGCATCGACCAGAGCTAGCACAGAAGGCTGTGACGGCACTAAGCTCGGTGACCGTGGTCATCCTGCCATACGCCGCTTTCTCTGGCGGACACGTTTTCGCAAAGGACAAGCATGGAATTCCTGGCCAACCTGAACTGGGTCGCGGTCGCGCAGATCATCCTGATCGACATCCTGCTCGGTGGCGACAATGCCATCGTGATCGCGCTGGCCTGCCGCAATCTGCCGGACAATCTGCGCATGAAGGGCATTGTCTGGGGTACCGTGGGCGCGATTGGCATCCGCATCGCCCTGATCGCCTTTGCCGTCACCATGCTGCAACTGCCCTTCCTGAAGCTGTTGGGCGGCGTCCTGTTGCTGTGGATTGGCATCAAGCTGCTCAACGAGGATGACGAACACACCGACGTCAACGGCAGTGACCGCCTGTGGGGCGCCGTCAAGACCGTAATCGTTGCCGACCTGGTGATGAGCGTGGACAACGTGATCGCCATCGCCAGCGCCGCTGAGCAGGCGGCCGGCGAGCACCAGTTGCTGCTGGTGGTGTTCGGCATCGTGGTCAGCATTCCCATCATCGTCTGGGGCAGCACGCTGGTATTGAAGCTGATGGAAAAATTCCCGGTGATCGTCACCCTGGGCGCGGCTCTCCTGGGCTACATCGCCGGTGGCATGATCTTCAGCGACAGCGCCGTGCAGTCCTGGCTGCGGGATTTCATCGCCGATACCGAATTCGTCTTGCCCGGCGCCGCCGTGCATTTGAGCCTGCCCGGCCTGGTGGGCGCCATCGGAGTGGTGCTGACCGGTCTCACGCTCAAGCGCAGGAAGCAGGCCTAGGCCCATCTGGCCCCGGGACGGACCCGGGATGGCCCCGGTGGCGATTGACGCAGGTCAGCGCCGGTCCGCTTCAAAACTGTTAGTTTCACAATTTATTCGCTAGTCGGCATTGCCAACGCTGCCGATACTGGAAGCGCCCTTATCACCTTCACGAGGAATCCATGAAACCAGTCGTCTCCCGTCGCGCCCAACGCGGCTTTACCCTGCTTGAACTGATGGTCACGCTGGCCATCATCGGCATTCTCGCCATGCTGGGCGCTTCGCAATACCAGGACTACATCGCCCGCGCGCGCGTGGCCGAAGGCTTCAACCTGGCCGAGCCGTACAAGCTGGCCGTGACCGAACAGATCAGCTCCAACAACGGCGTCTTCACCGTGGCGCAACTGGGTCTGCCGACCTTCACGCCCACCGACAACGTGAGCAAGATCGACGTCTCGCCGATGGAAAAGCGCGGCGTGGGCGGCGTCATCACCATCACCTACAGCGCACGCGTGGGTGAGGGCGGTACGCTCACGCTGACCCCGACCATCAGCTCCGGCACCATCCAGTGGCAGTGCGCCGCCAAGGATGTGAAGCAGGCCGCCACGCCGGAAGGTGCCACTGCCAACACCGGCTTTGCCGCCGGGTCCCTGCCGGCCAAGTACGCACCGGCCAACTGCCGCGGTTGATCCGCTGCCTGGTCTGACATGCCAAGAAAAAACGCGCCGTCAGGCGCGTTTTTCATTTCGGGGAGCCGTGGCGCTTCAGGGCCTCGCCATCGTGATATCGCTCTTGCCGCCGCGCTTTTCGGTCACGCAGATGTCAGTCATGACCATGGTCTTGTCGACCGCCTTGCACATGTCGTAGACCGTCAGCAGGCCCACCTGCACGGCGGTCAATGCCTCCATTTCCACACCGGTCTTGCCGAAGGTTTCCACGCGCGCGGTGCAACGCACGGAAGCGCTGCCGGCGTCGGTCTCGAACTCCACCGAGACATGCGTCAGTGCCAGTGGATGGCAAAGGGGGATCAGGTCGCCGGTGCGCTTGGCCGCCATGATGGCGGCGATGCGGGCGATGCCCAGGACATCGCCCTTCTTGGCCGTGCCGGCCTCGATGATGGTCAGCGTGGCCGGCTGCATGCGGATCACGCCAGTGGCCAGCGCCACCCGGTGGGTCTCGTGCTTGCCGCCGACATCGACCATGTGCGCCTGTCCGCCCTGGTCGAAGTGGGTGAGGCCGCCGTTGGGCGCGTGTTCGCCGGATGTGTTCATGCTGATTCGCTCTAGGTGAAATGGAGGGAAAGGAGCGGGTATCATAGCAGCCAGCCCGCAGCCCGCGCTGCTCCGACTTCCACGCCAGCCCTGACCGTTACCGATGTCGTCCATGCCACCCACCGTTTCCGATGTGTCCCGCCGTTTCCGTCTCCCCGCGCGCCGGCTGCTGGCCCGCTATCTGAGTGCGGCCTTGCTGCTGCTGCCGGCGGCGCCCTTGACCCTGCTACCCCATCCGGGCGTGGCCCAGGGATTGCCCACGCTGGGCGATACCGAACGCGAAGGTCTTTCGCCGCTGATGGAGCGCAAGCTGGGTGAGGAAATCATGCGTGACATCCGGACCGACCGCGACTATGTCGACGACGGCCCGATTTCGGAATACCTCAATAACTTCGGCCAGAACCTGGTCTCCATCCACCCCGAGGTGAGGGGCGAAGCCGGTTTCGATTTCCAGTTCTTCATGGTGCGCGATCCCATGCTGAACGCCTTCGCGCTGCCGGGCGGCTTCATCGGTGTCAATAGCGGGCTGGTGCTGGCCGCGCAATCGGAGTCCGAGCTGGCCGGCGTGATGTCGCACGAAATCGGTCACGTGGCGCAGCGCCACATTGCCCGCATGCTGGGCCAGCAGAAGCAGAACTCGATGATCCAGCTGGCCGCCATCGTGCTGGGCGCATTGGCCGGAGTGTCCAAGGCCGGGGGCGATGCGGCGATGGCCACCATGATGGGCGGTACCGGCCTGGCCGTGCAGCGCCAGCTCAACTTCAGCCGCGACGCCGAGCGCGAGGCCGACCGCATCGGCCTGCAGATCATGCGTGATGGCGGCTTCGATCCTTCCGGCATGGTCACCTTCTTCGGTCGTCTGCAGGCGGCCTCGCGCAACTACACCGACGCCGTGCCGCCTTACCTGATGACGCACCCGCTGACCACCGACCGTATCGCCGACATCGAGGCCCGCATTCGCGACCAGCGTTACAAGCAGCGTGTGGATAACCCCGAATTCCAGCTGGTGCGGGCGCGCACCCAGGTGCTGCAGAACGACAGCGTGCAGGGCTTGCGCGACAATGTGCAGAAATTCACCGACCAGGCCAAGCAGAACACCAAGTTGCAGACTGCCGCCGCCAAGTACGGGCTGGCCTACACCTACTACCGCCAGAACCGCTTCGACCAGGCCGAGACAGCCTTGAAGGAAGCCCAGGAAGCTGCCATCCCGATGAAGACCGGCATCATGTTCGGCAGCCTCGACATCGATATCAAGATCGCCCGCAAGCAAGCCCCGCAGGCGCTGCAACTGGCCGACAGCCTGCGCCAGCAGTTTCCGATTTCACGCACCATCGCGCGCCAGTATGCCGATGCCCTGATTGCCGCCCGACGCTACGACGTGGCCGTGGCCTACCTGCGCGATCAGGCCCAGCTCTACCGTGCCGATGCCCAGGTCCAGCAGTTGCTGGCCAAGGTCTACGCGGCCCAGGGCAAGCAGGCCTTGCAGCACATGGCGCTGGCTGAATCGTATGCACTCAATGGCAGCCTGCTGGCGGCCATCGATCAGTTGGGCATTGCGCGCAAGGCGCCCGATGCGACCTTCTACGACCAGTCGCAGATCGACGCGCGCGAGCGTGAATGGAAGGCGCGCTGGAAAGATGAACAGAAAGACATGAAGGAGCGTGGCTAGCCGCGACACACGGCCCTAGTCCTGGCGCGGGCGGCTGACGAAGCTGAAGATATGTTCCAGCTGGCTGGTAGGCACGCGCTGCAATGGGAGCGATTGCTCACCCAGCTTGAAGCGGGGCGCGGCCTCGTCGGCCCCTTCCAGCCAGCGCATGAGGGCATCCTCATCCGCATCGTCCCCCTGCAGGCAGGGCAACAGATGCGCCAGGTCGCGATCATCGACGCCGGCAATCAGCTCACCGGCACGCAGATAGAGCCGACCGGCTTCATCCATCCAGGCGGCTGTCGCCACATCGACTGCGATCCCCGTATGCAGCACCAGTGACAGGTTGCCCTGTGCGTCCGGCTGGGTGCGCAGGATGTGCGGCATCCATTCCAGATCCACATAGACCCGCTGCGGCCCGTTCTGGAAATACCAGCGGCCGGCCGCATCGCTGGCGTAATTGCGGTCGATGAAGGCCAGCAGGGCAGGGTGGCGGATCAGGTCGCCCGGCAAGTCCAGCTGTTGCGCGCGCTCGTCGCGCATGCGCCAGCCGCCTCGTGCATCCAGCCGCAGCCAGCCGAAGCAGTGTGGCACGTTGGGCCAGCGGGCCATGGCCTGCTGCACGATCTCATCCATGGGCCAGCTCCGTAGGGGCCGGGAAGGCGCTCTCCGACTTGCCCTCCAGGAAATGCAGCAAGCGGCGCGGCAGCCACGCCAGGTTGCCGGGCGGGCCGCCGGCGGCAAAGCCGACATGGCCGCCTTGCTCCGGGTATTCCAGCACCACTTCCGGCGCGGCCGAGCGGGGCAGGTGGCGCGCCGGCAGGAAGGGATCATTCTGCGCATTCAAGACCAGCGTGGGCACGCTGATGTCGTTGAGGATGTGCTTGGCGCTGGCGCGGTCCCAGTAATCCTCGGTGTTGCGGTAGCCGTGCAGGGGGGCGGTGACGATGTTGTCGAAGGCGTACAGGTCGCGGGCCGACAGCAGCGCTTCGCGATCAAACAGGCCCGGGAACTGGTCCAGCTTGGCCAGGCACTTGGGCCGCATGGTGCGCAGGAAAACCCAGGTATAGAGCCGGTTGAAGCCCGACGCCAGTGCCGCGCCGCCACCCGCCAGGTCCAGCGGCGCCGACACCGCGCAGGCAGCATCGACGATCTCGGCCTGGTGCTGTGATTCCCCCAGCCAGCGCAGCAGCGCATTGGCGCCCAGCGAGACCCCGCTGGCATACAGGTGGGTCGCGGCCAGGTCCTGCTGACGCAGTTTCATGCGGCGGATGATCCAGTCCAGTTCCGCCGTGTCGCCGGAATGATAGAAACGCGGCGCCAGGTTGATCTCACCGGAACACCCGCGAAAATGCGGAATCGCCCCATGCCAGCCGCGCCGTTGCACCTCGGCCATCAGGGCGCGGCTGTAGTGGCTGTCCGAGGAGCCTTCCAGCCCGTGGAACAGCACCAGCAGCGGACGTCCCGGTTGGCCGTCGACGAAATCGATATCGACGAAGTCGCCATCCGGCGCTTCCCAGCGCTCGCGCCGGTAGCGCACGGCCGGCTTGGGCAGGAAGGCCGAGGGATAGATGGTCTGCAGATGACCGCCGGGAAGCCAGCGGGGCGGGATGTAAAGCATGATGCGGCCTTGCTCGTGTTCGATGCTGCCTGTGGAGGATAGAAAACGGAAAACGGCCACACTCAGTGCAGCATGGCTGCGCTGACGACGGCTTCCACCGGCGCTGCGCCCGGGGCGACCGAGGCGTGGTGCATCACCAGGCGCCAGCCCAGCGCGGTCTTGAGGTAGACATTGGTGGCGATGACGTGCACATCGGGCGGGCCTTCGCCGCCGTGGTCGATTTCTTCCACCACGCTGTGCACCGAGGTCATCATGTTCTGCGACACGTGCAGCTGGCGTGGCCGGATATGCAGGCCACCGTTGGAGAGGATGTCTTCCCACACGGCGCGGATATCCGCGTGGCCCACCAGGCGTTGTGCGCCGGGGTGGATGCAGACGATTTCCTCGTCATCGGCCCACAGGTCCATCAGCGCCTCCAGGTCGGCGCGGGCAAGGGCGTCGTAGTAGGCGGCCTCGATTTCATCGGGCGAGCCATGGATCAGTTTGGTGCGCGGCATGACAAATCTCCGGATCAGATGAAAAGAGGGCCTTGTGGGCCCTCTCGTGTCTGGCTTGAAACTTCTGCTCAGTGGCCCTTGACCACGGTGCCCGGTTTCAACTGGTACTGGGTACCGCAGTATGGGCATTTGGCCGCGCCGTGCGCGTCCAGTTCCAGGAACACGCGCGGGTGCGAATTCCAGGCGGTCATGCCGGGGCTGGGGCAGTGGGCTGGCAGGTCCTTGCCTTCGAGCAGGACCACGCCCTGCGATGCTTGAGCTTGGCTCATCTTGTTCTCCGTTGCTTGCGATTGACTGTTGAAACGTTAAGGTCGGGTGTTGCGAATCGATATTCTGGCGGCCGCCGCTGCCATTTACACCAGCGTGAGCCAGTGCTTGTACTGCGGCGCCCGGCCGGCCACCACGTCGAAGAACAGGGTCTGCAGCTTCTCGGTGACGGGGCCACGGCCGCCATTGCCGATGACGCGGCGATCCAGTTCGCGGATCGGCGTGACTTCGGCGGCGGTGCCGGTGAAGAAGGCTTCATCGGCGCAATACATCTCGTCGCGGGTGATGCGCTTCTCGATGACCTCGATGCCCAGGTCGCGCGCCATGGTCAGCACGGCGTCGCGGGTGATGCCATCCAGGCAGGAGGCCAGGTCGGGAGTATAGAGCTTGCCGTTCTTGACGATGAAGACATTTTCGCCAGAACCTTCCGAGACATAGCCTTCGGTGTCCAGCAGCAGGGCCTCGTCGTAGCCGTCGGCCAGTGCTTCCTGGTTGGCCAGGATGGAATTGATGTAATAACCGCAGGCCTTGGCGCGCACCAGCGACACATTCACGTGGTGGCGGGTGAAGGAAGAGGTCTTCACGCGGATGCCCTTGCTGATGCCGTCTTCGCCCAGGTAGGCGCCCCACGGCCAGGCGGCGATGGCCACGTGGATCTTGTTGCCCTTGGCGGACACGCCCAGCTTTTCCGAGCCGATCCAGATCAGCGGGCGGATGTAGCAGGATTCCAGCTGGTTTTCGCGTACCACCTGGCATTGCGCCTGGGCCAGCGTTTCCTGGTCGAACGGCACGTCCATCTGGAAGATCTTGGCCGAGTTGAACAGGCGCTGGGTGTGTTCCTTCAGACGGAAGATGGCCGTACCCTCGGCCGTCTTGTAGGCGCGTACACCCTCGAAGACGCCCATGCCGTAGTGCAGCGTGTGGGTCAGTACGTGGACGGTGGCGTCGCGCCAGTCGACCAGCTCGCCGTCTTTCCAGATCTTGCCGTCGCGGTCAGCCATGGACATGGTCATCTCCCTGTATGCGGTGATTGCAGAAAATGCAGAATGTGCAGAAAGCGAAAATTCGGTATGAAACGCCCGGCGCGGACGAACCGGCCAAGGAACTGCATTTTAGCGGATTCACGCGAGCAAAAACTTTCATCTGTAGAATGAAAGACCTGAGTGAAAATGCACACATCGTCACATGCACCGGCATTCCCGGCCGGCGCATCCAATACGCGTAACGGAACAACAATGCAGAAGGAGACAGGCGAGCAGGGATCAGGATCGGCAGGCCAGCCAGCGCCGCACGACCCCGCCACCGCCCGCCGCATCGAGAAGGACGCCTTCCAGGAAGGCTGGCGCGCCAGTGCCTCGACCATACCGGCCGTGCTGGCCTGGGGCGTGGTCTCGGGCATGGCCATGGTCAAGTCGGGGATGAGCATCTTCCAGTCGCTGGGCATGAGCCTGCTGGTCTATGCCGGCTCGGCCCAGTTCGCCGTGCTGCCCTTGCTGGCGACCGGCGTGCCGCTGCTGGTGGTGTTCTTCACGGCTATGATCGTCAACCTGCGCTTTGTCATCTTCTCGGCCGCCGTGGCGCCGCATTTCGAGCACCTGCCCTGGTATCGCCGGGTGTGGTACGGCTTCTTCAACGGCGATATCTCGATGGCCTTCTTCCCGCAGCGCTTTCCCCCCTCGACCTTCGGTCAACCTGCAGGCAAGATCGGGTATTTTGCTGCGATCTGCTATCCGGGCTGGGTGGCCTGGCAGCTCGGGGCCACCATCGGCATCCTGCTGGCCAGCCAGATTCCGGAGAGCTGGAACATCGGCTTCGCCGGCACCCTGGCACTCATTGCCATCATGATCCCGATGACCAGCAGCCTGCCGGCCTTGGCCGGGGTAGTGGTCTCCGGCACGGTGGCAGTGCTGGCGCTGGAGCTGCCCTACCGTCTGGGTCTGCTGCTGGCCATGGTGCTGGGGATGAGTGCGGCCATGCTGGCCGACAAGTTGCTTCCGGGAAAAGAAAAGGATGAAGGGGCGGCCGCATGAGTGAATGGTATGTGTGGGGCGCCATCGTCCTGATGACCGTGTCCACCCTGGTCACGCGCAGCGGCTTTTTCCTGTTCGGCCACGCGGTCAAGCTGCCGCCGCGGCTGAAGCACGCCCTGAGCTATGCCCCGGCGGCGGCCATGGCGGCCATCATCTTCCCCGACTTGGTCAGCGCGCGCGGGGTGATCGACCTGAGCCTGACCAATCCCAAGTTGCTGGCCGGCATCGGTGGCGCCATCTTCTTTGCCGCAACGCGTCATCTTCTGGGAACTATTGTGGCGGGAATGTCACTCTTTACACTGTTGCGTTGGTTCATGTGAATCTTTGCGCACACCAGCCTGAAGCGCCCGGGATCTTGTCCGGGCTGGCAAAAAGCCGTCAGGAGCGGGTCAGGCTGGAGTAAAATACGACGTTTTTCGCCCCCTTCTTCGAATTCCTACCTATGAAATTCAACCGACTGAGCGATCTGATTTCTGCCAATCAACTGCAAGGCAAACGCGTCTTCATCCGTGCCGATCTGAACGTGCCGCAGGATGATGCCGGCAATATCACCGAAGATACCCGCATCCGCGCTTCGGTGCCGGCCATCCGCGAAGCCCAGAAGGCAGGCGCTGCAGTGATGGTGACGTCGCACCTGGGTCGTCCCACCGAAGGCGAGTTCAAGCCCGAGGATTCGCTGGCCCCCGTGGCCAAGCGCCTGTCCGAGCTGCTGGGCAGCGAGGTCAAGCTGGTGGCCAACTGGGTCGACGGCGTGGACGTCCAGCCGGGCCAGGTGGTGCTGCTGGAAAATTGCCGCCTGAACAAGGGCGAAAAGAAGAACAGTGACGAGCTGGCGCAAAAGATCGCCAAGCTCTGCGATGTCTATGTCAACGATGCCTTCGGCACCGCGCACCGCGCCGAAGCCACCACCCACGGCGTGGCCAAGTTCGCGCCGGTGGCCTGTGCCGGTCCGCTGCTGGCGGCCGAGCTGGATGCCCTGGGCAAGGCCCTGAACCAGCCGGCCCGTCCGCTGGTGGCCATCGTGGCCGGTTCCAAGGTCTCCACCAAGCTGACCATCCTCAAGACCCTGGCCGAGAAGGTCGACAACCTCATCGTCGGTGGCGGTATCGCCAATACCTTCATGCTGGCCGCCGGTCTGAAGATCGGCAAGTCGCTGGCCGAGCCGGACCTGGTGGACGACGCCAAGGCCATCATCGATCTGATGGCCAAGCGCGGCGCCTCGGTGCCCATCCCCACCGACGTCGTGGTGGGCAAGGAATTCTCGCCGACCGCCGCGGCTACCGTGAAGGCGGCCGAGGATGTTGCCGACGACGACATGATCTTCGACATCGGTCCCCAGACCGCTGCCGTGCTGGCTGAGCAACTGGGTCGTGCCGGCACCATCGTCTGGAACGGCCCGGTGGGCGTGTTCGAGTTCGACCAGTTCGGTCGTGGCACCGAGACCCTGGCGCGCGCCATTGCCGCCTCGCCGGGCTTCTCGATTGCCGGTGGTGGCGACACCCTGGCAGCCATCGCCAAGTACAACATCGCCGACAAGGTCGGCTACATCTCCACCGGTGGCGGCGCCTTCCTGGAATTCCTGGAAGGCAAGACCCTGCCTGCGGTCGAGATCCTGCTGCAACGCGCGCAGTAAGCAAGACCGGCGCCGTACCCCGCTGCCGGGTGCGGCGTCTCGTGGTCCCATCCGGGGCCATCCGAATTCTGAGTCTGTAGCATCACCAACGAGGACGCGTCCGAGACGCGCGTCCGGGGCGGAAGCGATCCGCCTGATCGGCCCTGCATCGGGCCGGGCAGCGGGCTTCTATCACCAAGTCGCAACCAGAAGGTATTCATGTCCAGAGCAACAAAAATCGTCGCCACCATCGGCCCCGCTTCCAGCGACCGCGAGACCCTGACCCGCATGATCCGCGCCGGCGTGGATGTGGTGCGCCTGAACTTCTCGCACGGCAAGCCGCAGGATCACATCGACCGCGCCACCCTGGTGCGTGAAGTGGCCGACGAATGCGGTAAGAAGGTCGCCATCATGGCCGACCTGCAGGGTCCCAAGATCCGCGTGGGCAAGTTCGAGAATGGCAAGATCATGCTGGCCAACGGCGACAAGTTCATCCTCGATTCCGACTGCCAGATGGGCAACCAGGAGCGCGTGGGCCTGGACTACAAGGCATTGCCGCGTGACCTCAAGGGCAATGACGTTCTGCTGTTGAACGATGGCCTGATCGTGCTCAAGGTCGAGCGCGTGATGGGCAATGAAATCCATACCGTGGTCAAGATCGGCGGCGAACTGTCCAACAACAAGGGCATCAACCGCCAGGGTGGCGGCCTGTCGGCGCCCGCGCTGACGGCCAAGGACATGGACGACATCAAGACTGCCATGAGCTTCCAGGCCGACTACGTGGCCGTGTCCTTCCCCAAGAACGCCACCGACATGGAGATGGCACGCCAGCTGTCCAACGTGGCCGGCGAACCCTTCGGCCACAAGCCGATGATGATCGCCAAGATCGAACGCGCCGAAGCGATCCCGCTGCTGCAGGAAATCCTCGACGCCTCCGACGGCATCATGGTGGCCCGTGGCGACCTGGCCGTGGAAGTGGGCAATGCCGCCGTGCCGGGCCTGCAGAAGCGCATGATCAAGATGGCGCGCGCCTCCAACAAGCTGACCATCACCGCGACCCAGATGATGGAGTCCATGATCGTCAATGCCGTGCCGACCCGCGCGGAAGTCTCCGACGTCGCCAACGCCGTGCTGGATGGCACCGATGCCGTGATGACCTCGGCCGAGACCGCCTCCGGCAAGTACCCGGTGGAAACCGTGGAGGCCATGCATGCCATCTGCCTGGAAGCCGAGCGCTCCGACAATGTGCAGCTGGACGCGGACTTCCTGAACCTGCGCTTCACCCGCGTGGACCAGTCGATCGCCTATGGCGCACTGTTCACCGCGCACCACCTGCGCGTGAAGGCCATTGCAGCGCTTACCGAATCCGGCTCGACTGCCCTGTGGATGAGCCGGCACAACATCGATATCCCGATCTTCGCGATCACCCCCAATGTCGCCACGCGCCGCAAGGCCTCGCTGTTCCGCAACGTGCATACGCTGGAACTGGCCCAGGCGCCTGACACCGAAGCCATGTTGAAGGGCGCCCAGGATCTGCTGCTGGCGCAAGGCGTGGTGCAGAAGGGTGATCTTATCGTCGTGACCTGGGGCGAGCCCATCGGCCAGGTCGGCGGCACCAATGCGCTGAAGATTCTGCGCGTTGGCGAGTACTGATTTTTCATCGTTCTGGAGTTTTCATCATGCCTCTCGTATCCATGCGTCAACTGCTGGACCACGCCGCCGAAAACGGTTACGGCCTGCCGGCCTTCAACGTCAACAACCTGGAGCAGGTCACTGCCATCATGGAAGCCGCCAATGAAGTCGGTGCGCCCGTGATCATGCAAGCCTCTGCCGGTGCCCGCAAATACGCTGGCGAAGCCTTCCTGCGCCACCTGATCTCGGCGGCCGTGGAAGCCTATCCGCACATCCCCGTGGTGATGCACCAGGATCACGGCCAGTCCCCGGCCGTGTGCATGGCCGCCATCAAGTCCGGTTTCTCTTCCGTGATGATGGATGGCTCGCTGGAAGCCGACGGCAAGACGGTGGCCAGCTACGAGTACAACGTCGAAGTCTCGCGCAAGGTGGTCGAGTTTTCGCACGCCATCGGCGTGACCGTCGAAGCCGAACTGGGTGTGCTGGGTTCGCTGGAAACCATGAAGGGTGACAAGGAAGACGGCCACGGCGCCGACGGCACCATGACCCGCGAACAGCTGCTGACCGACGTCAACCAGGCCGCCGACTTCGTCAAGGCCACCCAGTGCGACGCGCTGGCCATTGCCATCGGTACTTCGCACGGTGCCTACAAGTTCTCGCGCAAGCCCACCGGCGACATCCTGGCCATCGACCGCATCAAGGAAATCCACGCCCGCATCCCCAACACCCACCTGGTGATGCACGGTTCCTCGTCCGTGCCGCAGGAACTGCTGGCCGAGATCCGCGAATTCGGCGGCGACATGAAGGAAACCTATGGCGTGCCGGTCGAAGAGATCCAGGAAGGCATCAAGCACGGCGTGCGCAAGATCAACATCGACACCGACATCCGCCTGGCCATGACCGGTGCGATCCGTCGCTACCTGTTCGAGAATCCGTCCAAGTTCGACCCGCGTGACTACCTGAAGCCGGCCCGCGAAGCCGCCAAGCTGGTCTGCAAGGCACGCTTCCTGTCCTTCGGTTGCGAAGGCCAGGCTGGCAAGATCAAGCCGGTCTCGCTGGAAAAGATCGCCGAGAAGTACAAGAGCGGCGAACTGTCGCAGATCGTCCAGTAAGCGCTGAGCAATCAAGCGCCGGCACTAACCGACCGGAATCGCCCTGAACATGGCGGTTCCGGTTTTTGACTTTACGAAAAGACCATCATGAGCAGTCTGTACAAATCCTCGATCACTTCCCTGCCTCTGCTGGGCACCGGCAAGGTCCGCGAAAACTACGCCGTCGGCGACGACAAGCTGTTGATCGTGACCACCGATCGCCTGTCGGCCTTCGATGTCATCATGAACGAACCGATCCCGGGCAAGGGCAAGGTCTTGAACCAGATGAGCGATTTCTGGTTCGAGAAACTCGGCCACATCGTGCCCAACCACCTGACCGGCGTCGATCCGGAATCCGTGGTGAGCCCGGCCGAAGTGGAACAGGTGCGCGGACGCGCCGTGGTGGCCAAGCGCCTGAAGCCCATCCTGGTGGAAGCCGTGGTGCGCGGCTACATCATCGGTTCCGGCTGGAAGGACTACCAGGCCACCGGCGCGATCTGCGGCATCCAGCTGCCGGCCGGCCTGCAACAGGCTTCCAAGCTGGAACAGCCGATCTTCACCCCGGCCGCCAAGGCCGACCTGGGCGAGCATGACGAAAACATCAGCTTCGAGGAGACCGAGAAGCGCATCGGCACCGAGCTGGCGCACAAGATCCGCGACGTCGCCATCCAGCTCTACAAGGAAGCCGCCGACTACGCCGCCACCCGCGGCATCATCATCGCCGACACCAAGTTCGAGTTCGGCCTGGATGACAACGGCGTGCTGCACCTGATGGATGAAGTGCTGACCGCCGACTCCTCGCGCTTCTGGCCGGCCGACAGCTACCAGGTCGGTATCTCGCCGCCGTCCTTCGACAAGCAGTTCGTGCGCGACTACCTGGAAACCGTCGATGGCTGGCAAAAGACCCCGCCGGCGCCGCCGCTGCCGGCCGACGTCATCGAGAAGACCGGCGCCAAGTACCGCGAAGCGCTGGAACGCCTGACCGGCAACAAGCTGAAGGACTGAGATCATGAGCGATACCGTCAAGCCCCTGGTGGGTGTGGTCATGGGTTCGTCCTCGGACTGGGAGGTGATGCAGAATGCGGTCGCCATCCTGAAGGACTTCGGCGTCCCGTTCGAAGCGCAGGTGATTTCCGCGCACCGCATGCCGGACCAGATGTTTGCCTATGCCGAGAGCGCCCGCGCGCGCGGCCTGCGCGCCATCATCGCCGGTGCCGGTGGTGCTGCCCACCTGCCGGGCATGATCGCCGCCAAGACCATCGTGCCGGTGCTGGGCGTGCCGGTGCCGTCCAAGTATCTGCGTGGCGAAGATTCGCTGTTGTCCATCGTGCAGATGCCCAAGGGCATTCCGGTGGCGACCTATGCCATCGGCGAAGCCGGTGCCGCCAATGCGGCTCTGTCGGCCATCGCCATGCTGGCCACCACCGATGAGGCGCTGGCTGAGAAGCTGGAAGCCTTCCGCAAGACCCAGACGCAAGTCGCTCTCGATATGAAGTTGCCTGTATGACCCAGCAGTCCGCACCCTCGCTTAGCCCTGCCGTTCCCTCGACCACCCCGGCCACCTGGTTGGGCGTGATGGGAGGCGGCCAGTTGGGGCGTATGTTCGCGCATGCCGCGCAGAGCATGGGCTTCAAGGTCGCCGTGCTGGAAGCCGATGCCGACTGTCCGGCCGGTCAGGTGGCGGACCGTCTGATCACCGCCGCCTACGATAACGGTCCGGCGCTGGCCGAGCTGGGTGCGCTGTGCGCTGCGGTCACCACCGAATTCGAGAATGTCTCGGCCAAGAGCCTGGCGACGTTGGCGGCCCAGACCTTCGTGGCACCGGCGGCCTCGGGCGTGTCGATCGCCCAGGACCGCACGGCCGAGAAGGCTTTCTTCACCGAGTGCGGATCGCGTTCCGGCGTACTGCCGGCCCCGCATCTGGTGATCAATACCGAAGCCGACATCGACGGTCTCGATGCGAACCTGCTGCCCGGCATCCTCAAGACCGCCCGCATGGGCTATGACGGTAAGGGCCAGGTGCGCGTGCGCAGTGTCGAGGAAGTGCGCACGGCCTTCGCCGCCATGAAAGGCGTGACCTGCGTGCTGGAAAAGATGCTGGCGCTGGCCTATGAAGTTTCCGTGCTGGTGGCGCGGGGGCATGATGGCCAGGCCGTGGTCTATCCGATCGCCGAGAACGTGCATCGCGATGGCATCCTCTTCACCACCACCGTCCCCGGTCCCAACATCAAGCCGGATGCCGCCGAGCGCGCGCAGCAGGCAGCGTTGCAGATCATCGGCGCGATGCAGTACGTGGGTGTGTTGTGCATCGAATTCTTTGTGCTGGAGGATGGCGCGCTGGTGGTCAACGAAATGGCGCCGCGTCCGCACAACAGCGGCCACTACACCATCGATGCCTGCGTCACCAGCCAGTTCGAACAGCAGGCGCGCGCCATGGCCCAATTGCCGCTGGGCGATACCCGCCAGCATTCGCCGTCGGTCATGCTCAACATCCTGGGTGACGTCTGGTATGAAGGCGATGGCGACAGCCAGCGCGAACCGGCCTGGGACCAGGTCCTGGCGTTGCCCGGTGCGCACCTGCACCTGTACGGCAAGGCCGAGGCGCGACGCGGTCGCAAGATGGGTCATGTCACCTTCACCGGTGCCACCCTGGAAGGTGCGCAGCAGCAGCTGGCTGCGGCCTGCGGCATTCTGGGTATCCCACTGTAAGCGGCAGGACCAGGCGATGAACGACAAGAGCACTTCCCCGGCCCCGCATATCGATGCCGCCGCCGTCATGCACGCCGCCCGCAAGCTGGAGCAGGGCGGCCTGGTGGCGTTCCCGACCGAGACGGTCTATGGTCTCGGCGGCGATGCCGAGAACCCGGCGGCGATTGCCGCCATCTATGCGGCCAAGGGGCGACCTGCCAATCATCCGGTGATCGTGCATGTCTCGCCGGAGGCTGACATCGGCTATTGGGCCGCATCGGTCCCGGTGGAAGCGAGACGCCTGATCGCCTCGTTCTGGCCCGGTCCGCTGACCCTGATCCTGAAGCGCGCAGCGCATATCCCCGACGCCGTGGCCGGTGGCCAGGACTCGGTGGGACTGCGTTGCCCTGCGCACCCGGTGGCGCAGGCGCTGCTGCGTGAATTCCGTGGCGGCAAAGGTGGTATCGCCGGCCCCTCCGCCAACAAGTTCGGTCACGTCAGCCCGACCACGGCAGACCATGTCCGCGAGGAATTCGGCAGCGATGCCGACAGCCTGGTGGATTACGTGCTTGATGGTGGGCAGAGTGAAGTCGGCATCGAGTCGACCATCGTCGATCTCTCCCGCGTGGAGACCCACGGCCCGGTGCTGCTGCGCCCCGGCCAGATCAGCGCGGACCGCATCGCCGCCGTGCTGGGCGTGCCGCTGGCCACGCCCGACGCCACCGCGCCACGTGCTTCCGGGACGCTCGACGCCCACTATGCGCCGCATACGCCGGTGGTGCAGGTTGAGCCGGGCCGGCTGCAGGACGTGCTGGCGCGTCTGGCCGCCATCGGCAAGAAGGTGGCCTTGATCGGCGGTGGGCAGCACGAAGGCAAGGTAAGCGCGACGGTCGTGCGCGCGATGCCGGCGTCGGTCGACGCCTATGCACACGATCTCTATGCTGCGCTGCGCGACATGGACCATACCGGTGCCGACCTGATCGTGGTCGAGTCACTGCCGGCGACGCCGGCGTGGCAAGGTGTCAACGACAGGCTGCGCCGTGCGGCCTTTGATTCTCAAGGCGTGCTGGAAAGACTGCTCAACGCTTGAGCTGAGGCCGTCTTCCCCTTCCTGTTTTCTCGCTCTCCCGAACGCCCACTGTCGCGCTGTTACCCCGCTGTCAGCCGCGCTGGTACTGACTCTGCGGTCAGTAGCTCAGTCGCCGGTTGCCAAAAGCCTACAGGGTCCGACGGGGGCTTCACAACTTCTATACAAAATATGACAAAGCTGGCATAGTATCTCCAAAGAATAGCACGCGCGTTCTTTTTGTTTCATCAGCGTAAAAGCAGGGTCATCCGCAGTGACGTGAACTTACGCTGAATAATGAAAAGCGGTAACCAGCCGTGAACACAATCCCGTCAGACGCCAGCCGTCGGGAATAAAAAATCCGGGCCACGCCCGCAAACTCTTGGAGACAGCAATGCAAAAACAATTTTCCTTCTTGCCCAAACTCGCCGCGTTGTCCGTGATGGCAGCCTTTGCTGCGCCGGCCATGGCACAGACTGCGGGCAGCAACGTGGTCAACCTGGGCTGGTTCCACCTGGCGCCGCAGGATTCCAGTGGCGGCCTGACCAAGCTCAACGGTCCTGGCGCTGCCAGCTATCCCAACCGCACCTCCTCGGTCAGCAATGCCGATACCGTGGGGATCGCCTTCACCCACTTCTTCACCGACAACTTCGCGCTGACCGCCGACCTGGGCATTCCGCCCGAGTTCAAGCTCAAGGGTACCGGTGACCTGCAAGCCCTGGGCGAACTGGGCAAGGCCAAGCAGTGGAGCCCGGCCATCGTCGCCAAGTATTACTTCGGTGGTGCCAATGACACCTTCCGTCCCTTCGTGGGCGCCGGCGTGACCTATGTGTGGTATTCCGACGTGTCGCTGTCGCGCAATTTCCAGAATTCGGCATCGCTGAACACTGGTGGTACCGCCAGCGCCTCGCTGAGCTCCTCCTGGTCGCCCGTGCTGACCGGCGGCGCCACCTACGCCTTCAACGACCGCTGGTCGGCCAGCCTGTCGGTGTCCTACATTCCGCTCAAGACCGATGCGGATATCACCGCACAGCCGGCCGGTGCCGCTGCGGCCCTGGGTCCCCAGCGCTACAAGACCACCATCACGCTGGATCCGATCGTGACCTTCCTGTCGGTGGGCTACAAGTTCTAAGCGGGTCCCGGACGAAAAAAGCGCCCGAGGGCGCTTTTTTTTCGTCCATCACGGTGGTGCTCAGACGTCTTCGGTTTTACTGAAGCGTCCGTTGTGGAAGACCAGTGCCGATTGCGGCTGGACTTCGCAATGTTCGACTTCGCCGACGAAGATGACGTGGTCGCCCTCCGGATACTGGCTGCGGTTGTGGCATTCGAACCAGGCCGACACGCCCTCCAGCACTGGCTGCCCGGTACGTGAAAGCGTATAGGGCACGCCCTCGAAGCGGTTTTCCATCCTGCTGGCGAACTGCTGCGCCAGATGCGCCTGCTCGGCACCGAGGATGTTGATGACGTAATGCGAATTGCCGGAGAAGACCGGCATGCTGTTGGCGCGCGTGCCCAGGCTCCAGAGCACCAGCGGCGGGTCCAGCGAGACCGAATTGAAGGAGCTGGCGGTCAGGCCCAGCAGGGTGCCATCGGCCAGACGGGTGGTGATGACGGTGACACCGGTGGCGAACTGGGACAGGGCCTGGCGGAAATGCGCGGCGTCGAACTGGCGCGCGTCGGCGCGGGGAAAACGTGTGTGCATCGGGAGTATGGTCTGGGTCGGGGCGCCCGGGCCGCATTGTTGCGGTCAGCCGGCATGGCGCAGATGTGCACATGATAGCGGATACGGCCTGCTTCTGCCGCCGTCATGCTGCGGCGCAGTCTTGACAATCATTCACGTCAGCCATACATGAAGTGCTGAATTGGAGTAAAGTTTTATCACAAGCAACTCAACGGGAGAACAGCATGGCCACGGAAATCGCAGTACTGGGCGGCGGCTGCTTCTGGTGTCTGGAAGCGGTTTACCAGCAGGTCAGGGGCGTGCAGTCGGTGGAGTCCGGCTATACCGGCGGCAGTGTCGTCGATCCCAGTTATGAACAGGTGTGCGGCGGGCAGACCGGGCATGCGGAGGTGGTCAAGCTGGCCTTCGATCCGCAGCAGATCAGCTATCGCGAGATCCTGGAGATCTTCTTCACCATCCACGATCCGACCACCCTGAACCGCCAGGGGAACGACGTCGGTACCCAGTACCGTTCGGTGATCTATTACCAGGACGAGGTGCAGCATGACGTCGCCAAACACATCATCGCCGAGATGGCCCTGGTGTGGGATGCCCCGATCGTGACCGAGCTATCGGCGCCGCAGACGTACTACCGGGCCGAGGATTATCACCAGAACTATTTTGTGCAGCATCCGTTCCAGGGCTATTGCGCCTTCGTGGTTGCGCCCAAGGTGGCCAAGCTGCGCGAGGTGTTTGCCGAGAAGAGCAAGCCGGCATAGCGAGGTGAGACAGGTACTGCCCGGATGCGTGGGGCAGAAAGCAGAACGGGCATGCCGCGGCATGCCCGTTCTTGCTTGATGGTGTCGGCGAAATCTTATTTTTGATAAATGTACTTGCGTGACCAAGGCAGCGTCTGTGCGCTGTTGCCGGCCTTGGTGCAGATGACCTGGTAGAGCGAAATCCAGTCGCGTTCGAAGCCGTAGGAGCTGCCGGCCAGGTAGACGCGCCAGATACGGTAATGCTTCTCGTCGGTGACCTTGTGGATGGCCTCGGTATTGGCCTCGAAGTTGTCGGCCCAGATGCCGCAGGTACGGGCATAGTGGCGCCGCAGGTTTTCGACGTCGAAGGCTTCCAGCCCACCCTCCTGCATGGTCTTGAGCACGGTGCTGATATGCGGCAGCTCACCGGCCGGGAAGACGTACTTGTCGATGAATTCGCCGGCACCGTAGGGTGACTCGCCGTTTTCGATATCGGTACTGGTGATGCCGTGGTTCATTGCCATGCCGCCATCGGCCAGCAACTTGCGGATCTGGGCGAAGTAGCCCGGCAGGTTCTTGATGCCGACGTGCTCGAACATGCCCACCGAGGTGATGCGATCGAAGCTGCCGGTGACATCGCGGTAGTCCTGCAGGCGGATGTCGATGCGGTCCGAGAGCCCGGCGGCTTCGACCCGTTCGCGCGCCAGCGCATACTGGTTCTTCGACAGCGTCACCCCCACACAGCGGGCACCGTACTTCTGCGCCGCCCGCAGCACCAGCGCACCCCAGCCACAGCCGATGTCGAGCAGGGTCTGGCCGGGCTTGAGCTGGATCTTTTCCAGGATGTGGTCGATCTTCTTCAACTGCGCGCTGCCCAGGTCCTCGTCGCCGTTCTCGAAGTAGGCGCAGGAGTAGACCATGTTCTCGTCGAGGAACAGCTTGTAGAAGTCGTTGGAAACGTCGTAGTGGTACTGGATGGCTTCGGCGTCGCGCTTCTTGGTGTGCGTCACGCTGCGCACCATGCGGCCCAGCCGGCCTTCGGCCTTGAGGGTGTTGGCGGCCAGGGCATTGGCCACGTTGATGATGTTCTTGACCTTGCCCTCGACTTCGATCTTGCCCTCGACGTAGGCTTCGCCGAGGTTGGAGAGGGAGGGCGTCAACAGTGAGGTGATGGCCGATGCATGCGGGACTTTCAAGGTGACTTCCGGCGCGCCGGTGCCGAAGTCGTACTGCTGTCCGTTCCACAGCACCAGCCGCAGGGGCAGGGCGGATACGTTGCGGATGTTTTCCACCCAGGCGTCAAGCTTCTTTTCCCAAAACACGATTTTCCTCCGCGTCAGTGATGAATGCTTTGCGCCCTGCCAGGCATGCTACTTCCTTCAGGGCTGCAGGCGCTGCCGCTGCCATTGTCCGTTGGCATCACGCGTGTAGAGCACGCGGTCGTGCATACGGGAGGGGCGGCCTTGCCAAAATTCGATGCGATCGGGAATGACACGGTAGCCGCCCCAGTGCGCCGGGCGGGATGGATGCTCCCCGAATTGCTGCTTGGTTGTTTCGTATTGCTGTTCCAGCGTCTCGCGGTCGGCCACGGTACGGCTCTGCTGCGATGCAATCGCACCGAGCTGGCTGGCCAGGGGGCGACTGTAGAAGTAAGCGTCACTTTCTTCCTTGGTAACGCGTTCGATCTTTCCTTCGATGCGAACCTGGCGTTCCAGTTCTACCCAGTGAAACAGCAAGGCCACGTAAGGCTGGGCGGCGACGTCCACGCCTTTGCGGCTGTCGTAGTTGGTAAACCAGGTAAAGCCCTGCTGGTCGAACTGCTTGATCAGCACGATGCGCGACGAGGGGCGTCCATCGGCCCCGACCGTGGCCACGCTCATGGCGTTGGGCTCGGGGATCTGCGCTCGGGTCGCCTCATCGAACCAGATCGCGAACTGGTCGATCGGGTCGGCGGCGGTATCGAGCTCGGACAAGCTGGCGCGGCTGTAGTCTTTACGTAGGTCTGCTAACGACATGCTACTTGCTCCTTGGGGAACGGCGCTTAGATTAGCGCGTTTTAAAAAGTTTTGCAGGGCAGCAAAACGGCGAATGCGAGCCATTGTGCGGCGTTGCGGCAAATTGCTCCATGATCGCAAGCAAGCCGCACAAACAAAAAAGCCGATGCATTATCGCATCGGCTTTTGTTTGTTTCCTGCTGCAGAGCTTCACCTCTGCGTTGGAAAAGCGAATCAGTTGGTCTTGATCGCTTCGACCTGGATGGCCAGCTTGGTCTCGGTGGAGAAACCATACTTGGCGCCGTAGTCGATACCGAAGTCGGCGCGGTTGAAGGTGGCCGAGGCGTCGCCACCGCAGACTTCGCGCTTGAGCATCGGGTGCTGGATGCAGGTGAACTTGTTCAGGGTCAGGGTGACCGGCTTGGTGACGCCATGCAGGGTCAGGTTGCCTTCCACGGTGGCCGGCTTGTCGCCGTTGAACTTGATCGTGCCCTTGTACTCGGCGGTCGGATACTTGGCGACGTCGAACATATCGGCGCTCTTGGCGTGATCGTTCATCTTGCTCATGCCGAAGTCGATGGAGGTGGTGTCCACGATGATGTCGACGGTACCGGTCTTGGCAGCGCGATCCAGGGTGACGGTGCCGCTGGTCTTGTCGAACTTGCCGCGCCAGATCGACACGCCCATGTGGTCAGCTTCGAAGCTGGGATAGGTGTGGCTGGGATCGATGCTGTAGGTGTCGGCAGCGTTGGCGGAAACGGCGGCGCCAGCGGCGACCAGGGCGAGCAGGAGGTGGTTCAGTTTCATGTGATTCGATTCCTTGTTGAGAGAAAAAAGCGCTGGGGGAAGCCCGCTGCGAGGCGGTGCGACATGGCGCGGAGCTGCTGTTTTATTGTTGGCTTACTGTGCGACGATGTGGAACTTGATCGTGACTTCATCGGCCACCATGCCGGTGTCCTTCCATTCGCCTTCGCCGATGTTGTAGGTCAGGCGCTTGATGGGCAGGGTACCGTCGAAGACCTGGGTGCTGCCTTCCTTCTTCACGGTCAGGGGGAAGGAGACGTCGGTGCTCTTGCCCTTGATGGTCAGCTTGCCGGCCACGTCAAACTTGCCGCTGCCGGTCGGCTTGATGCTGCTGGTGACAAAAGTGGCCTTGGGGAACTGCGCGGCGTTGAACCATTCCTTCTTCAGCACTTCCTTGTTGTACTCAGGCTCGCCCAGGTCGAAGCTGGCGACGTCGATCTCCACCGAAGCCTTGCCTTCGGCCGGCTTGGCGGCATCGAAATCGATGGTGGAGGTGAACTTCTTGAACTTGGCGTCCACCGGGACGTTGAGCTGCTTGAAGGTGGCGGTCACGGCGCTCTTGGCGGCATCCACTTTTAACGGAGCCGCTTGTGCAGCCAATGTGAAGGAAGCGGCAGCCAGGGCCAGCAGGGAGGGGCGGATGAAGCGGGAGAGGGTCATGTCGGGTTCCGTGTAAAAACGAGCAAGATATGAAGAATCAGGCGATGCAGGTTCAGGGCAGCATGCGCTTGAAGATATTGTCACGATCGATGAACTGGTGCTTCAGCGCAGCCAGTACGTGCAGCGCGAAGGCCGCCAGCAGCGTCATGTTGAGCCAGTAATGGGTGGCCTTGAGCAGTGGCTTGAGTTCGGGATTGGGTGCGATCAGCACCGGCAGCGGCACCACGCCCAGGTAGACCACCGGCACGCCGGCGGCCAGGCTGTAGAGATAGCCGGAAACAGGAATGGCAAACATCAGCACGTACAGGCCCAGGTGCAGGCCATGGGCAGCCGACTGCTGCCATTGCGGCATGTTGCGCGGGTAGGCCGGTGCCTTGTGCGTGAGGCGCCACAGCAAGCGCACGCAGACCAGGGCCAGGACGGTCACACCCAGCCACTTGTGCCAGGAAAAATACTTCAGTTTGGTCGGCGTCAGGCCAGGAATGTCGACCATGGTCAGGCCCAGCCCGAAGGCGGAAATGATCAGCAGGGCAATCAGCCAGTGCAGCAGTACGGCGGGTTTGGTGTAGCGATCCATAGGGCAGGCAGAAGTTGGTGGCGGTTGGAGCGGCTAGCTCTGCAATGGTTCTGCAGGGCGGGCAGCTCGTTCTTGCGTCGGGGGAAGTGTTCGCCATGAAGTCTTCAAGGCGAAGTCTTCACGAGATGCGCGGCGTCAAGGCCTTGCATTCCCGGCGGCAAGGGATGATGCCACTCTTTTTGACGCTGATGAGTATAAAGAGCTTTGGCTACTCGCATTACTGGTCGAAATGGTACTTCAGCCATCCGGTTTTGCGAGTAATCAGTTTTGCTTCAGTTTATTCTCTGCGCAAATGAAAAATGGCGCACATTGCTGTGCGCCATTCCAAAGGCGGGCGAGCGGGACTGGCAGGATCAGATGGTCTTGGCCAGTTCCACGGCGGTGCCGATGTAGTTGGCCGGGGTCATGGCCAGCAGATGGTCCTTGGCCTCCTGGGGGATGGCCAGGCCGTTGATGAAGTCACGCAGCGCATCCTTGGAAATACCCTTGCCGCGGGTCAGTTCCTTCAGTTGTTCATACGGATTCTCGATGCCATAGCGACGCATCACGGTCTGCACCGGCTCGGCCAGCACTTCCCAGGTGGCGTCGAGGTCGTCGGCCAGGCGTTGCGGGTTCACTTCCAGCTTGTTCAGGCCGCGCAGGCAGCTATCGTAGGCCAGCACGGTGTAACCGAAGCCCACGCCGATGTTGCGCAGCACGGTGGAGTCGGTCAGGTCGCGCTGCCAGCGCGAGACCGGCAGCTTTTCGGCGAGGTGCTTCAACACGGCGTTGGCCATCCCCAGGTTGCCTTCGGAGTTCTCGAAGTCGATCGGGTTGACCTTGTGCGGCATGGTCGAGGAACCGATTTCGCCAGCCTTGGTGCGTTGCTTGAAGTAGCCCAGGGAGATGTAGCCCCAGATGTCGCGGTTCAGATCCAGCAGGATGGTATTGGTACGGGCGACGGCATCGAACAGTTCGGCCATGTAGTCATGCGGCTCGATCTGGATGGTGTAGGGATTGAAGACCAGGCCCAGGCGCTGTTCCACCACCTGCTTGGAGAAGGCGGCCCAGTCGGTCTGCGGGTAGGCCGAGAGGTGGGCGTTGTAGTTGCCAACGGCGCCATTCATCTTGCCCAGGATCTCGACGGCGGCGATGCGCTTGGCAGCGCGTTGCAGGCGTGCCACGACGTTGGCCACTTCCTTGCCCAGGGTGGTGGGGCTGGCCGGCTGGCCGTGGGTACGCGAGAGCATCGGCACGGCGGCGTGCTCGTGCGCCAGTTCGGTCAGGCGGGCGATCACGGCTTGCAACGAGGGCAGCACGACGGTGTCGCGGGCGGCCTTCAACATCATGCCGTGCGAGGTGTTGTTGATGTCTTCGGAGGTGCAGGCGAAGTGGATGAATTCGGAGGCGGCCACCAGCTCCGGCACATCCTTCACTTTTTCCTTGAGCCAGTATTCGACCGCCTTCACGTCATGGTTGGTGACGGCTTCGATTTCCTTGATGCGGGCGGCGTCGGCCTCGGTGAAGTCGGCGGCCAGCTTGTCCAGCAAGGCGCGCGCCTCGGCGGAGAACGGCTTGATCTCGGCAAAGCCGGCCTCGGACAGGGCTTGCAGCCAGGCAATCTCGACCTTCACGCGATGGTGCATGAAGCCCGCTTCGGAGAGCAGCGGACGCAGTTTATCGGTCTTGGAGGCGTAGCGGCCGTCCAGCGGGGACAGGGCCGAGAGAGCAGAGAGGGACATGATGGAAACGGATGAGATGCGTTGACTGAAGATTGGCGAGTTTTCAGAGGCATTTGCCTAAAAACCCGAATCGCCCGAGGCCGGCATTTTACCATCCGCGCGCTGGGCAGCCCAGTTTTCCGGCCAGCACACTCTATTGGCAGACCGTTGCTTTCCGTTCCTGGCATTAGTCTTCACGATTTTGCCAAGAAATGCGAATGTTATAATCGACTCAGATCATTACTCCACTTGCTATGCTAAAACTCATCGGCTCCAATGCCAGTCCCTTCGTGCGCAAGGTGCGCGTCGTGATGGCTGAAAAAAAGATCGATTACGAATTCATCCTGGAAGATGTCTGGAGCGCATCGACCACCATCCAAGAAAACAATCCGCTGGGCAAGGTGCCTTGCCTGCTGATGGATGACGGTGGCGCCATGTTCGACTCCCGCGTGATCGTCGAGTATCTCGATACCCTGACCCCTGTGGGCAAGCTGCTGCCCCCCAATGGTCGCGAACGCGCCGAGATCAAGTGCTGGGAAGCGCTGGCGGACGGCATGCTGGATGCCGCCGTGCTGGTGCGCCTGGAAAAGACCATGCGGCCGACCAAGCAGCAGAGCCCGGAATGGATCAAGCGTCAGTGGAGCAAGGTCGAGGCCTCGCTCAAGGCAATGGCCGAGGGTCTGGGCGAAAAGCCTTTCTGCGTGGGTAATCATTACACCCTGGCCGATGTGGCGGTCTGCTGTGCTCTGGGCTGGCTGAGCTTCCGCTTCCCGGATCAGGCCTGGCGCGATGACTATCCGCAACTGGCGCGCCTGTTCGACAAGGTGTCGGAGCGGGTGTCGTTCAAGGATACGGTGCCGCACCTCTGAGGCTGTCCCTGCTGTAGGGGACAAGGTCCTCAAACAAGGTCAACAAAAAAGCGCGCTCAACCGAGCGCGCTTTTTGTTTGTCTGCCTGGGCAGCGCAGCTTTATTCGCTGGCAGGCGACATCTGACTTTGCAGGTAATTCTGGATGCCGACCTTGTCGATCAGGTCCAGCTGGGTTTCCAGCCAGTCGATGTGTTCTTCGGTGTCGTCCAGGATCATCTGGAACAGTTCACGGGAGACATAGTCGCCATGCTGTTCGCAGGTGGCGATGCCTTCCTTGACGGTCTTGTGGGCGGCCTGTTCCAGCTTCAGGTCGCATTCGATCATTTCCTTGGTGTTTTCACCGATCATCAGCTTGTGCAGCGCCTGCAGGTTGGGCAGGCCGTCCAGCATCAGGATGCGGTCGATCAGCTTGTCGGCATGCTTCATTTCGCCGATGGATTCGGCGTATTCCTTGGCGCCGATCTTGTCCAGACCCCAGTGCTTGTACATGCGGGCATGCAGGAAATACTGGTTGATGGCGGTAAGTTCGTTGGTCAGCTGGGCATTGAGCAACTTGATGACTGCGGGATCGCCTTTCATGGGCACCTCGAAAAAATGGGGGATTGAAGGGGGAGCCGCGTTTGCTGGGGGGCGGATGGCTGCCTGGCCACGGCGTTGACGGACGGATCATAGCGCAGCCGTTTCCAATCTTCATCATTAATTAGCGCGAATCATTCTTGCCTTTGTTGCTGCGAGTGAATGAAAACGAAAAAACCTCCGTCGGCGGGCGAGGGAGGTTTTTTCGGCCATCCCTTGGGATGGACATCGGGCGACCGGCAGGCGGTCGCATCGCGGCTTGTTTCGCGGCTTACTTTTTCTCGGGATCCGTCACGAAACCGATCTTGGTGAGACCGCCCGATTGCGCGGCCGCCATGACCTGCGCCACCTTTTCGTACTGGGTGGTGCGTTCGGCGCGCAGGTGCAGTTCGGGCTGCGGTTGCTTCTGGGCCGCCACGGCAATGCGCGCACCCAGCTCGCTGCTGTCGATCTTTTCTTCGTTCCAGAAGACATTTCCGGTCGCGTCGATGGACAGGTTGATGCTTTCCGGCTTGACCTGGTCAGGCTGGCTGCTGGCCTTGGGCAGGTCGATCTTGACCGCGTGGTTCATCACCGGGATGGTGATGATGAAGATGATCAGCAGCACCAGCATCACGTCCACCAGCGGGGTGGTGTTGATCTCCGGATTGAAGTCGTCGTCCGAATCGGACAGGGAACCCATTGCCATCATGCCCTCCCGACGGCGGTCAGCTTGGCCTTGCCACCATTGGGCTGGCCGTCTTCATCGGCGGCGCGGGCGCCGGTGACGAACAGGGCATGCAGGTCGAAGCCGAACTTGTTGAGCTTGGCGATGGTGGTCTTGTTGCCGCGTACCAGGGCGTTGTAGCCAAAGGTGGCGGGAATGGCCACTGCCAGGCCGAGTGCGGTCATGATCAGGGCTTCGCCCACAGGGCCGGCGACCTTGTCGATGCTGGCCTGGCCGGTGGTGCCGATGGACACCAGCGCGTGATAGATGCCCCAGACGGTCCCGAACAGACCCACGAACGGTGCGGTGGAACCCACCGAAGCCAGCACGGCCATGCCGGTCTGCAGCTTGCCGGAGGCTTCGTCGATGGCCTGGCGCAGCGACAGGGTGACCCAGTCGCTCACCGACAGCTGGTCATGCAGGTGGCCCTTGTGGGCGGTGTGGTGGCTCATGGCGGTGACGCCGGCGCGGGCGACATCGGCGAAGGGATTTTCCTGACCCAGGGTGGCCACGCCTTCAGGCAGGCTGGTGGTATCCCAGAACTGGTGGCCGGCGGCCGCCGAGGCCTTGCGGAAACGCAGCAGCTGCAGCGCTTTGGTGATGATCACGTACCACGATGCGATCGACATGGCCAGCAACAGGACGGCGACGCCCTTGGTCACGAAATCGCCTTGCGCCCAGAGGCTTTCCAATCCGTAGGGACTAACTTCCATGATATTTCCTTCTATTTGTGTCTATCAGATGAGGGGATGATGAAACGGATACGACGCCGGGCCAGGCCCGGCAAAATGCTGTCGATGCTGTCCAGTGCTGCGTGGTCCGGACTCAGCGGTCTCAGTTCAGGCGGAAAGCCAGGCTGCCGACCGTGCTGACGGTGATGGCCTTGCCATTCTCGATGTAGGGCTTGAACACGGCACGCATGATGGCCGTACGCGCTGCATCGTCCAGGCGGGAATAGCCTGAGGACTTGGTGATCTCCACCTTTTCCGCGCGGCCGCTGGTGTTGACGGTGACGCGGAACTCGACCACGCCTTCTTCACCCATGCGGCGCGAGACGCTGGGGTAGCTCGGATTCGGTTTCTCGATGTATTCGATGCCGGACGTGATCTGCTTGGGCAGGACCGGACCCGGTGGTGCGGCCGGTGCCGGGGTCGGCTCGGCGGCTGCCTGAGGCGCAGGCGTGGCCGGCTGCGGCGGTTGCGGTGGTGCGGTGATGCTGGTCGGGGTTGGCGTTTCCGTCACCGGGATCGGCTTGGGCGGCGCGACCACCTTCTTGACGATCTTCACCTGCTTGGGCGGGACCGGCTCGGCCTTGGGAGGTGCCGGTTCAGGGGCCTTTTCCGGCACGATGAAAGTGGCGATGACTTCCTTGGGGACGGCATTGACGGCCTGCTTGACCAGGCCGCTTTGCAGCGCCCAGAAGAAAGCGATGTGCAACAGGATGATCAGGCCCAGCGGGCCGATCTTGCGTGCCTGGCGCAACAGGGCGCTGGGTGGGCTGACACTCATGAGAGACGGTGAAATGGCGTTCATTGATCTTGTTCAGGCGGCCGCGAAGGCGGGATGGAATACCACCGGACGGGCGCCCTGCTGTGTTTGTCGGGTATTGCTGAGACACTCGCGCAGGACATTCTTGGCGCAGGAATGGCACTTGCCGCAGCAAGTACCCACGCCGAGCTGCTTGCGCAACTCGGCCATGGACGTCATGCCTGCATCGACCGCCTGATGGATCTTGCCTTCGGAGATGTTGTTACAAACACATACGATCATTGTACGCCTTGCTGCCTGCTTCATCAGGCTCTATGCAGATCTCGCTCCTGCAACCATGCGCGAGAAGAAATTGAATTTTTCCGGCGGGGGCATCGTCCGTTCCACCACATGCGCCCATTGTTCCGACAACTGCTGGCAGGTCGCCCGCAGTACCGGCGCCAGGTTGGGCAATTCCGCCAGCGCTTTCAGGTGTCTTTCGATCACCGAGGCCAGCTTCACGCAGCTTTGCGTTTCCTGGCTGTTGTTGGCGGTGTAGTGCGACATCAGATGCAACACGGCGGACACCAGAAGTTCAGGTTGGGCCGGTGCGTTGTTGGGTTCCACAAATGCGGACGTCATGTTCTCGGTAACCATCAAACTCTCCTCGCTGGGCTAGCTTGGCTGGCGACGCGTCATGACGAACGACGCTGGCTGGCCTGTTTATCCACCTTCTCCTGAAGACGACCGGATCAGGCCGTCAGGATCAGCTTGTTCAATTGCGTCAGTCGCAGCTTGTAGATGCGACCGCCATGATCGATCTCCAGTTCGCGCATCTGACGGAATAGGTCCGTGCTCTTGATGCGGGTGATCGGAGTTCCGTTGGCGGTAGTGCCCGGCTTGTTGCGACGTTCCATGCTGTTGTCGTTCAGTTGGCTCATTACAATCACCTCCTATTAAATGCGAACAATTCTTATTTAGATTATTTGCCATTTGCGGCCGGATTGCAAGCCCTTTTATCGGTGTGATTGATAATTTTTATCATCTGGCGCCATCAGGCTGACAGTTCAAGGCCCACCCATCGCCGAGATGTTGCTCAAAAGAAAACGCCCCGAGGTGAAATCACCGTCGGGGCGTCAGAATGTTGATCTACAGGAATATCTAGTCGGGCAATGCGCCAGTTTCGATGATGCCGCCACCCAGGCAGACGTCGCCGTCGTACAACACGGCGGATTGCCCCGGCGTGACGGCCCACTGGGCATTGTCGAAGGCCAGCGAGAAGCTGGCACCAGCGTCGCTGAAGCCACAGGGGACGTCAGCCTGGCGATAGCGCGTCTTGGCCGACAGCGCCGGCAGTTGCGGCGCGTGGCCAGCGACCCAGCTGACCTGGCCGGCCGAGAGCGTGGGCGACAGCAGCCAGGGGTGGTCATGGCCTTGCACGATATAGAGGGTGTTGTTGTCCACATCCTTGCGCGCCACGTACCAGGCGTCGCCATGGCCGTCGGCATTCTGGTGCGCCTTCAGGCCGCCGATGCCGATGCCCTTGCGCTGGCCCAGCGTATAGAACGACAGGCCCACATGCTCGCCCACCGTCTGGCCATCGGCGGTCTTGATCGGCCCCGGTTTGTAGGAGAGGTAACGGTTGAGGAATTCGCGGAAGGGCCGCTCGCCGATGAAGCAGATACCGGTCGAATCCTTCTTCTTCGCATTGGGCAGTTGCAGTTGCTCGGCGATCTTGCGCACTTCGGTCTTGTGGATCTCCCCCAGCGGGAAGACGGTGCGCGAGAGCTGCTCCTGGTTCAGGCGATGCAGGAAGTAGCTTTGGTCCTTGCTGGCGTCCATCGCCTTGAGCAGCTGGAAGTCGCCCTGCGGACCCTGGCGTACGCGCGCATAGTGGCCGGTGGCGATCAGATCGGCGCCCAGCTTCATGGCGTGGTCCAGGAAGGCCTTGAACTTGATTTCGGCATTGCACAGCACGTCCGGGTTGGGTGTGCGTCCCGCCTGGTATTCGCGCAGGAATTCGGCAAAGACGCGGTCCTTGTATTCGGAGGCGAAGTTGACCGCCTCGATGTCCACCCCGACCACATCGGCCACGCTGACCGCGTCGATCCAGTCTTCGCGGGTGGAGCAGTATTCCGAATCGTCGTCATCTTCCCAGTTCTTCATGAACAGGCCGATGACTTCATAACCCTGCTCCTTCAGCAGCCATGCCGAAACCGACGAATCCACGCCGCCCGACATGCCGATGACTACTCTTTTCTTGCTCATGTTGTTTCCGTTCTATGCGACAGGCAGCGCTGCTGTCGCTCAATGATCCGGCAAGTCCCCGATCGCGCTGGGATCGGTATGCACCAGCTCCAGCGGTGCCCGCTGGCCGCGCAGGTAGTCGTCCACGCAGCGCAGTACCAGCGGGCTGCGGTGGCGCTGGGCACAGGCCGCCAGTTCGTCGCGCGTCATCCAGACGGCACGGACGATGCCCTCATCCAGTGGCCGGTCGAGCGCATCGCCGACCGTCCCGGCAAAGGCGAAGCGCAGGTAGGTGACCGACATCCCGCCGCGGGAGGACGACACGTTGCGCGACAGGTAGGTGCCGACCAGAGCGGTAGGGCTGAACACGTGGGCCGATTCTTCCAGCGCCTCGCGCACCGCTGCCGCGATGAGCGACTCGCCCGGTTCCAGGTGCCCGGCCGGCTGGTTTATGCGCAGCCCGCCGGCGCTATGTTCTTCCACCATCAGGAAGCGGCCGTCGCGCTCGATGACGGCGGCGACGGTGACAGAGGGTTTCCAGACTTCAGACATTGATGACCTCGTGAATCCGGCATTCTACCCTGTCGGGGCCGACTCTTCAGCGCCAGCCCTCGCCACACAAGCGGCTGCGGCGGTTCTCATGGATCGGTAAATTACTTGGCCGACAAGGGCAGTCGTGTAAGATTGGGGCAAGAATCCACAAAAAAAGGAGCCAGGAATGAGGATAGCGATCCCCGCCGAAAGCCGGGACGGAGAAACCCGTGTCGCCGCCACCCCCGAAACCGTCAAGAAACTGGTGGCCGCCAGGCACGAGGTGATGGTCGAATCCGGGGCCGGGATCAAGTCCAGCATTCCTGACGAGGCCTATGTCGCCGTTGGCGCCAGCATCGGCAGTGCCGAGGCGGTCTACAGCGCCGAAATCCTGCTCAAGGTGCGGGCGCCCAGCCAGAGCGAGCGGGCCCGCATCACGCCAGGCACGGTGATCGTTGGCATGCTCAACCCCTTCGATGCCGACAACATCGCCGCCATGGCAGCCGCCGGGCTCACGGCCTTCGCCCTTGAGGCCGCGCCGCGTACCACGCGGGCACAATCCATGGACGTGCTGTCTTCGCAGGCCAACATCGCCGGCTACAAGGCCGTACTGATGGCGGCCAACACCTACCAGCGCTTCATGCCCATGCTCATGACTGCCGCCGGCACCGTCAAGGCCGCCCGCATGCTGATCATGGGTGCCGGCGTGGCCGGCCTGCAGGCCATTGCCACCGCCAAGCGCCTGGGTGCGGTGATCGAGGCCTCTGATGTACGTCCGGCCGTGAAGGAGCAGATCGAGTCGCTCGGCGCCAAATTCCTGGATGTTCCCTTCCTGACCGACGAAGAGAAGGAAATCGCCCAGGGCGTGGGCGGCTATGCCCGTCCCATGCCGCCGGACTGGATGAAGCGCCAGGCAGAACTGGTGCATGAGCGCGCCAGACAGGCTGACATCATCATCACGACCGCCCTGATCCCCGGCCGCAAGGCACCGGTGCTCATCAGCGAAGAGACCGTCAAGGCCATGAAGCCCGGTTCGGTGATCCTGGACATGGCGGTCGACCAGGGGGGCAACTGCCCCTTGTCGGAACCCGGCAAGACCGTCGTCAAGCACGGTGTGCACATCATCGGCGAAGGCAACCTGGCGGCCCTGGTGGCGGCCGATGCCTCGGCCCTGTATGCCCGTAACGTGCTGGACTTCCTGAAGCTGATCATCGACGCCGAGGGCAAGCTGGTCATCAACCGGGAAGACGACATCGTTGCGGCCACGCTGCTCTGCCAGGGCGGCGAAATCCTGCGCAAATGAATCTGCCGGCCCGGGGCGGCGGAAAACCCGGGCAATCCCGGCCCTTTAGCCGCAAATCATCACCCACGGAAACAAAGAAGGAAGAAGTACATGCAACGCATCATGCTGCGCGCGAAGATCCATCGCGCCTCGGTCACCCAGTGTGACCTGAACTACGAAGGCTCCTGCGGAATCGACGAAGACCTGCTGGAAGCGGCCGACATCCGCGAGTTCGAGAAGATCGAGCTCTACAACGTCAACAACGGCGAGCGCTTCTCCACCTATGCCATTCGTGGCAAGCGCGGCAGCGGCGAGATTTCGCTCAATGGCGCAGCTGCCCGCCTGGCGCATCTGGGTGACCTGCTGATCATCTGCACCTATGCGCCAATGAGCGATGAAGAAGTCGCCACCTACAAGCCCAAGGTCGTCTTCGTGGACGACAAGAACCGCATCACCAGCCTCAAAGCGATCTGACCCCTCACCAATAATCCGCACGGCCAGCCGCTTTGGCCGGTCGTGCCACAAGGAGGAACAACATGGAAGTCAGCCACACCATCATCAACCTGATCATCTTCGTGCTGGCCATCTATGTCGGCTACCACGTGGTCTGGACCGTCACTCCCGCCTTGCACACACCGCTCATGGCGGTGACCAATGCCATCTCGGCCATCATCATCATCGGCGCCATGCTGGCCGCAGGCCTGACCGAAGGCACGGTGGGCCGCATTGCCGGTACGCTGGCCGTGGCGCTGGCGGCGGTCAACGTGTTCGGCGGCTTCATGGTGACCCAGCGCATGCTGGAAATGTTCAAGAAGAAAGAGCCCAAGGCCAAGTCGGGAGAACAAGCATGAGCATGAATGTGGTGACCCTGTTGTACCTGATCGCATCGATCTGCTTCATCCAGGCGCTCAAAGGCCTGTCGCACCCGGCCACGGCACGACGCGGCAACAGCTTCGGTATCGCCGGCATGCTCATCGCGGTACTGACCACCCTGGCCCTGATCGTGAAGCTCAAGAGCGAGGGCGGCAATGCCTCCGGTGACATCGGCTACCTGCTGGTGGCGGCCGGCGTGATCGTGGGCGGCGGCATCGGCGCCTACCTGGCGCGCAGCGTCGAAATGACCAAGATGCCCGAACTGGTCGCGGCGATGCACTCGCTGATCGGCCTGGCGGCGGTCTGCATCGCGGTGGCCGCCGTGGCCGAACCCTGGGCGCTGGGCATTTCCGGCCATGGGCAGGCCATCCCGGTGGGCAACCGTGTGGAGCTCTTCATCGGTACCTTCGTCGGCGCCATCACCTTCTCCGGCTCGGTGATCGCTTTCGGCAAGCTCTCGGGCAAATACAAATTCCGCCTGTTCCAGGGCGCCCCGGTCAATTTCTCCGGCCAGCACTTCCTGAACCTGCTGCTGGCGGTGGCGATGATCGGCTTCGGCATCATCTTCGTCCTCACGCAGAACTGGCTGCCCTTCATCATCATGGCCGCCATCGCCTTCGCCCTGGGCGTGCTGATCATCATCCCCATCGGTGGCGCCGACATGCCGGTGGTGGTCTCGATGCTCAACAGCTATTCCGGCTGGGCGGCAGCCGGCATCGGCTTTTCGCTGAACAATTCCATGCTCATCATCGCCGGTTCGCTGGTCGGCTCGTCCGGCGCGATCCTGTCCTACATCATGTGCAAGGCGATGAACCGCTCCTTCTTCAACGTGATTTTGGGCGGCTTTGGCGGTGAGGCCGCCGCCGCCGGTGGCGGCGCGCAGCAGCAGCGCAACGTCAAGTCCGGTTCGGCCGATGATGCGGCCTTCCTGATGGGCAATGCCGAGACCGTCATCATCGTGCCCGGCTACGGCCTGGCAGTGGCGCGCGCCCAGCATGCCCTGAAGGAATTGACCGAAAAGCTCACCCACAACGGCGTGACCGTGAAGTATGCGATCCACCCGGTGGCCGGTCGCATGCCCGGTCACATGAACGTGCTGCTGGCCGAGGCCGAAGTGCCCTACGACCAGGTCTTCGAGATGGAAGACATCAACAGCGAATTTTCCCAGGCCGATGTGGTACTGGTGCTGGGGGCCAACGACGTGGTCAACCCGGCCGCCAAGGACCCGAAGTCGCCGATCGCCGGCATGCCCATCCTGGAGGCCTACAAGGCCAAGACCGTGATCGTGAACAAGCGCTCCATGGCCGCCGGTTATGCCGGGCTGGACAACGAACTGTTCTACATGGACAAGACCATGATGGTCTTTGGCGATGCCAAGAAGGTCATCGAGGATATGGTCAAGGCGGTGGACTGACTCCCGCCTGAGCTGGCAGGCAAGAAAAAAACGGGTTGCGCATGATGCGCAACCCGTTTTTTCTTGGCGACTGCCAGGTCGCTTATTTGGTGCCGAAGATGCGATCCCCTGCATCGCCCAGGCCCGGCACGATGTAGGCGTCCTCGTCCAGGTGAGAGTCCAGCGAGGCGACATAGAGCTTCACGTCTGGGTGCGCATCGGCGAAGACCTGCACGCCTTCCGGGGCGGCGACCAGTGCCACGAAGACGATGTGCGAAGCCGGCACGCCGCGCTTCTTCAGCGCATCGACGGCATAGACGGCGGAGTTGCCGGTGGCCACCATGGGGTCGCACAGGATCATGATGCGGTCCTGCAGGTCAGGCAGGCGCACCAGGTATTCCACCGGCAGGTGGTTCTCGTCACGGTAGACGCCGATATGGCCCACGCGGGCTGAAGGAATCAGTTCCAGCAGGCCATCGCTCATGCCTACGCCAGCGCGCAGCACCGGCACCACGGCCAGCTTCTTGCCGGCGATCACAGGCGCCTCGTAGGTGACCAGCGGGGTCTCGATGGTCTCGGTGGTCAGCGGCAGGTCACGCGTGATTTCATAACCCATCAGTAGCGTGATTTCACGCAGCAGATCACGGAAGGTACGTGTGGAGGTGCGCTTGTCGCGCATGTGCGACAACTTGTGCTGGATCAGCGGATGGTCGAGGATGAAGAGGTTCTTGAAGCGCGGGTCTTGTTTCATGGCAAATGCGTGTCTGCTAGGTGGGGCGGCTGGCGCCGCGAGCCAGCATTGTCGCATTTCCTGACCGCATGCGCGACGGGCTGGTACCGCGCGCATGCAGCTTTATTCACATCAGCGACGGCCGAACATCATCTGCCCGGCCAGCAGGGCGCGCGCACCGGGCAGCAGGTCGATGGCCCCCAGCGACAGGCCTAGCGCGGCCTGCAGCGGCGAGCCCTGGGGTGAGCCAGCGAAGATGCGCGCCATCAGGTCGGTCAAGCGGATGGTCAGGCCCCGGTCCTGGTCACGTTGGCGGTCGAAGGCCTGCAGCGCTTGCGGCGTGAGGTCACGGGCCAGCACATCGGCCAGTACACGGGCGTCGCGCAGGCCAAGATTCAGGCCCTGGCCGGCGACGGGATGCAGCGTCTGCGCGGCATTGCCGATGGCCACGACACGCCGGCCCTGGCCGGGGCGGGCGTTCAGGCCCAGCGGGAAGGCGTGGCGCGGGCTGATGCGGGTGAAGCGCCCGAGCCGCTCGCCGAAGGTCCGCTGCAGGGCAGCCAGGAAGGCGGTGTCGTCCAGCGCCAGCAGCTGTTCGCCGGTGGCCGGACGGACACACCAGACCAGGGCATAGCCATCGTCCTGCGGCAGCAGCGCCAGCGGGCCTTCATCGGTGAAGCGCTCGAAGGCGCGGTGCGCGACGGGCTGGTCGGCATGCACATGGGCGATCACGCCCAGTTGCTGGTAGTCACGCTGCAGGGTCTTTTGCTGCTGCTCACCGAAGACGCCGCCCTCGGCCTGGATCACCAGTGCAGCGCGCAGCACCTGGCCGTCCTTGAGGGTGACGGCAACGTGGTCGTCCTCTTCGCTGATGTCCTGCGCCTCGGCCGGTCGCATCAGCGTCAATCCTAATGGCGCGATGGCGGTCGCCAGCGCCCGGTTGACTTCCCCGTAGCGGGCCACATAGCCCAGCGCTGGCAGGTCGTAGTCCTTGCGGTCCAGTAATGTGCGGCCGAAATGACCGCGGCGCGAGACGTGGATCTGTTCGATGGCGGTGGCGCTGCGGCCGATGTCGTCCCAGGCGCCCAGTTCTTCCAGGATCTGGCGGCTGCCATAGGAAAGCGCGATGGTGCGTGGGTCGGCGGCGGCCTGCTCGGGCGTCTTCATGTCGATCACGGCGATGCGCGCCGCAGGTCGCTTACGACGTGCCAGCAGACCGGCCACGCTCTGGCCGACCGGGCCGCCACCACAGATGATCAGATCGAAATCGACGGATTGCATGATGCCGGATGATGCCTTGGATGAAAGATTCGGGAAGGCGTCATTGTAGCGGAGCCACGGCGACCGGGCTTGATCCGGCGCATGCCGTGGATTCCTGGGGGCGGGCAGCGGTGATCCCGATGCCCACCGGTCAGCCCTGGCGCATCAGGGCTTCGATATCGTCGACCCGGGTGGGTACGCCGGTGGTCAGCAGCTCGCAGCCGGCGGGGGTGACATGGGCGTCATCCTCGATGCGGATGCCGATGTTCCAGAACTGTTCCGGCACGCCTTCACCCGGACGCACATAGATGCCAGGTTCGATGGTCAGCACCATGCCCGCCTGTAGCGTACGCCAGGGTTTGCTGCCGTCGGCGGTGGCCGGATCGCGATAGTCGCCCACGTCATGCACATCCATACCCAGCCAGTGGCCGGTGCGGTGCATGTAGAACTGACGATAGTCGCCCTTTTCGATGACGTCCTCCAGCGAGCCGACCTTGCTCTTGTCCAGCAGGCCGGTGTCCAGCATGCCCTGCGCCAGTACGCGCACGGCGGCATCATGTCCGTCCATGAAACGCTTGCCCGGTGCGGTTTCGGTGATGGCGGCCGCCTGCGCGGCCAGCACGATTTCATACAGTGCCTTTTGCGGACCACTGAAGCGGCCGTTGGCCGGGAAGGTGCGGGTGATGTCGGAGGCGTAGCTGTCCAGTTCGCAGCCGGCGTCGATGAGTACCAGATCGCCGTCCTTGATCTCGGCGTCGCCGGCGCGATAGTGCAGCACGCAACTGTTGGCACCGGTGGCGACGATGGAGCCGTAGGCCGGATATTGCGAACCGTTGCGACGGAATTCGTGCAGCAGCTCGGCTTCCAGGTGGTATTCACGCAGACCGGGGCGGCAGATGCGCATGGCGCGGCAATGCGCCTCTGCGGAAATGACGCCGGCGCGCTTCATGAGGTCGATCTCGAAGGCGTCCTTGAACAGGCGCATGTCGTCCAGCAACACGTTCACATCGACCACTGCACCCGGCGCCGACACGCCGCTGCGGGCCAGTGCACGCACGCCTTGCAGCCAGCGCTGCAATTGCGCATCACGCCTCTCGTCCTGGCCCAGTGCAAAGTAGACCGCGCGGGCGTCGGCCAGCAGGGCCGGCATGCTCTTGTCCAGTTCCTCGATGGGATGGGCGGCGTCCAGGGCGAACAGCTGCTGTGCGGCTTGCGGGCCGTGACGGTAGCCGTCCCAGATCTCGCGTTCCAGGTTCTTGTCGCGGCAGAACAGGATGCTACGGTTTTCCTTGCCGGCCACTAGCACCAGCACCGCCTCAGGTTCGGTGAAACCGGTCAGGTAGTAGAAATAGCTGTCATGGCGATACGGATAGTCGGCATCGCGGTTGCGCATCACCTCGGGTGCGGTCGGGATGATGGCCACGCCCCCTCCGGCTTGTTGCAGGCTGGCGATCAGACGCGCCCGGCGGGCGGCGAAGGGAGTGGCGTCGAAGCTCATGGCTGGTTTCCTTGGGGCGGCTGGTTCAGTGCTTCCAGTTGTTCGATGGTACCGACGTTGTGCCACACGCCGCGATAGACGTCACCACCGATACGGCCTTGCGCCGCATACTCGCGCAGCAGCGGGCCAAGTTTGGCATGCTCGCCAGGGGTGATGCCATCGAACATCTGCGGGCGGTACACGCCAATGTTGGCGAAGGTCAGCTTGGGTTCACCGTCATTGGAGAGGGCAAAATTGTTCAGTGCGAAGTCGCCTGCTGGATGGAAGGGCGGATTCTTGACCAGATACAGCCAGGCCATGTCGCGTTTGTCTTCCGGCAGCGGATTGCCCCACGGGTCTTCGTCTTCCAGCACGCTCAGCAGTTCGGAGTAATCGAAGTGCGGGCACCAGATGTCGCCGGATACTGCAATGAAAGGCTCCTCGCCCAGCAGGTGGCGCGCCTGGGCGATGCCGCCTGCGGTTTCCAGCGCCGTGCCTTCGGCCGAGTAGCGCAATTGCGCACCGTAGCGGCTGCCGTCACCCAGGGTGTCTTCGATCATCTGCCCCAGATGGGCATGGTTGATGACGATCTCGGTGATGCCGGCGCGCACCAGCGACAGGATCTGCCAGACGATCAACGGTCGGCCGCGGACCTTCAACAGCGGCTTGGGGCAGGTATCGGTCAGCGGACGCATACGCTCGCCGCGTCCGGCGGCGAAGATCATGGCTTTCATGGTCGGCGCCTCAGAAGGTGTAGCCGAACTTGGGTGCGTGTTCCTGTTCCAGCTTTTCGATCAGGCGCACCAGCGGGGTGAAGGCCACGTAGCGGCGCGCGGTCTTGAGGGTGTATTCCATCACCAGCGGGATGTCCTTCAGGTAGCCATCCTTGCCATCGCGATGCCACAGACGGGCGAAGATGCCGAGTACCTTCAGATGGCGCTGCAGGCCCATCCACTCGAAGTCACGGTAGAAACTGTCGATGTCGGGTGTCACTGGCAGGCCGGCGCGGCGCGCCTTTTCCCAGTAACGGATGGCCCAGTCCAGCACCATTTCCTCGTCCCACTGGATGTAGGCATCGCGCAGCAGCGAAACCAGGTCATAGGTGATGGGGCCATAGACCGCATCCTGGAAATCGAGGATGCCCGGATTGCCCTTGGGCATCACCATCAGGTTGCGCGAATGGTAGTCCCGATGCACATAGACCTGCGCTTGCGCCAGGTTGTTGGCCAGGATGGCGTCGAAGGTCTTGTCCAGCACCGCATTCTGCTCGTCGGTGAGCGTCACGCCCAGGTGCTTGCCGATATACCACTCGCGGAACAGTTCCAGCTCGCGCAGCAGCAGCGGCCGGTCATACTCTGGCAGCGCTTCGGGCTTGCTTTGCGCTTGTAAAAGTACCAGGGCCTCGATCGCGTCCATGTATAGTGCGTGCGCGCTATCGGCCGACAGTTGCGACAGGTAGGTGGTCGAACCCAGGTCCGAAAGCAGCAGGAAACCGCGTTCCGCATCCTGTGCCAACACCTTGGGCACGGTCACGCCGGTTTCGCCGAAGAGGCCGGCGACCTTGACGAAGGGGCGAACGTCTTCCTGCGGCGGTGGGGCATCCATGACGATGGCCGTGCCACCGTCCGGTGTGTCCACGCGGAAATATCGGCGGAAACTGGCGTCGGCCGAGGCCGGGCGCAGGGAAGAGGGCAGCACGGGCGTGGCGGCCAGGGTGGACAGCCAGGCTTGCAGTTCGGACAGGCGGGAATCGGGGTTAGAACCAGGTGAAGACATGAACTATCTGAGGAAATCGTTGGACGTGGTTGAGTTCCCATATAATAAGGGATTAACCCCAAAAAATCCGCCTGCACGGTATCTAGCCTCTCTTTTCATGATCCGGTTTTCCAAGTCTTTAACTGAACGTACTGTCAACTGGCGGCTGGCGCGTCTGTTTTCTTCGGCAATGGTGGTGGCTTCGGCCTCGGCCCTGTTGCCGCTTTCCGTGCACGCGCAGATGAGCCTGCCCACGGCCTCGCCAGCACCCACCCCGGCGCAGGACCAGGATGCCCCGGTCAATGTCAGTGCCGAGCAGATGACCGGCCGTCCGGATCGCCAGGTCAACCTCGATCGCGACGTCGAACTGGTCAAGGGCAGCACCACCATCAAGTCCGACAAGGCCGAATACCGCATCATCCAGGACGAGGTCGAAGCGACCGGACACGTCTGGATGCAGCGCCTGCAGGACCAGTACACCGGCGACTATGCCGAGATGAACATGGGCACCGGCGCGGGCTATGTGACCAAGCCGACTTATCTGCTGGGCAAGAACGGCGGACGCGGCAAGGCCGAACGCATCGATTTCATCTCCGACGATCAGGCCAAGGTTACCCAGGGGACCTACAGTACCTGCGAGGCGCCTGATCCGGACTGGTATCTGCGTGCCAACACCATGGATCTGGACAGCGGCCGTGACGAGGGCACCATGCATAGCGGCTTGCTGTACTTCAAGGATGTGCCCATTCTGGGTTCGCCCTGGATGTCGTTCCCTCTGTCGGGCGAGCGCAAGTCGGGTGTATTGCCGCCCACCATCGGCATGACCAGCAATGGGGGCGCCGAACTGGCGGTTCCTTATTACTTCAACCTGGCGCCCAACTATGATCTGACGCTGGTGCCGAAGTACATCGCCCGTCGCGGCCTGCAAATGGGGGCCGAAACCCGTTACATGGGCGATAGCTACAACGGTGTCACCTATGTCGAGGGCATACAGGACCGGGTTACAGGCACGGGGCGCTATTCGCTGTCCTCGATCCATAACCAGACCCTGGCCCCCGGCCTGCAGCTGGCGTGGAATCTGAACAAGGCTTCCGACAACGACTATCCGTCCGATTTCTCGCATTCCATCACCGGCAGTACGCAGCGCCTGTTGCAGCGTAATGTCAGCCTCAGCTACAGCAGCACGTATTGGAACGTGACCGGCCTGGTCTCCAAGTACCAGTTGCTGCAGGACGTCAATGCCCCGATTTCCAAGCCCTATGACCGTGTACCGCAGCTGACTTTCAACGGTACCCGCTATGACGTCGGCGGCTTCGATTTCAATACGGTCGCCGAATTCACCCGTTTCAGCAGCGGCGACCTGGTCGGGGGCGATCGCAGCTATGTGACGCAGACCGTGTCGTATCCGATCATCCGTCCCGGCTACTTCATCACGCCCAAGGTGATCCTGGATGCCACGCAATACAGCCTGAACAACACTTCAGTTGGGCAGCCGACCACCTTCTCGCGTACCTTGCCGACCCTGTCGCTGGACTCGGGCATGATCTTCGAGCGTGAATCCAACCTGCTCGGCCGCAGCATGACGCAAACGCTGGAGCCACGCTTGTACTACGTGCGTACGCCTTATCGTGACCAGTCGCAATTCCCGGTATTCGACTCGGCCCTGGCGGACTTCAACTTTGCCCAGATCTTTACCGAGAACCGCTTCGTCGGCCACGACCGTATCAGCGATGCCAACCAGCTGACCGCTGCCGTGACCTCCCGCCTGATCGAGGAGAACGGCCTGGAGCGCCTGCGCGCCGCAGTCGGTCAACGCTATTACTTCACCGACCCCAAGGTCGGCATCAGTGGCACCACGACCACGAACCTGGGCAGCAAGTCCGACCTGCTGCTGGCACTGGGTGGCCAGATCACGCGCGAATTCTCCACCGACAACACGGTGCAGTACAGCGAAACCCTGCGCCAGATGGTGCGTTCGACCTTCGGCATCCGCTGGCAGCCCGCCCCCAAGCGCGTGCTGAACCTGCAATACCGTCTCGACCGTACCTATATCAATCCCTACACCGGCGTGCTCGACCCGCTCAAGCAGGTGGACATCTCCGGTCAATGGCCCCTGACCCAGCGTATCTACGCCGTGGGCCGCATGAACTACTCCATCCCCGACCGCACCGTGGCCGAAGGCCTGGCCGGCTTCGAATACAAGGCCGATTGCTGGGTCTTCCGGGTGGTCGCGCAGCGCATCCCGACGTCCTCTACCAAGGCGTCCACAGGCTTCTTCATCCAGCTCGAACTCAACGGCTTCTCAAAGATCGGTTCCAACCCGATGGAGGCGATCAAGAGCAGCGTGCCCGGTTACCAGAACGTGAACCTGCCGGACTCCATGACCGGCAACAACAACTTCTAACCTTTTACGAACCAACGATTAGTCCATGCGTAATATGCGTACACCACACCTCGCAACAACCAAAACAGTGACCGCGCTGCTGTGCATGCTGGGCGTGATCAGCAATGCGCATGCGCAGTTCGCGACCACCATCATCCCCGTGACACCGCCCGAGACCGCAGCCAGCACCCAGCAGGCCGCACCGGCCAAGGCGGCGTCCAAGCCCGCCACCAAGCCGGCTGCCGCCAAGCCGGCGGTGCCGGCCGCAGCACCTGCGGCAGCGGTGGCCACCCCGGCCACCACAACCGGCGGCCGCGTCGATCCGCGCCCGGTGGATTCGATCCTGGTGGTGGTGAATAACGAAGTCATCACCCGCCAGGAAGTGGCCGAACGCCTGGCCAGCGTGGAAAAGCGCATGGCTGCGCAGAACGTGCAGCTGCCGCCGCGTGCGCAACTGGTGCGTCAACTGGTCGAACGCATGATCGTCGAACGGGCCCAGGCCCAGATGGCCAAGGAAAACGGCATCGTGGTCGACGACAGCATGCTGGATCGTGCCATGCAGCGCATTGCCGAACAGAACAAGCTGTCGATGCCGGAATTCCGCGCCCGCCTGGAATCCGAGGGCATGAACTACGCCAGCTTCCGCGAAGAGATCCGCCGTGAAATCCTCAGCCAGCGCCTGCGCGAGCGCGAGGTCGACAACAAGGTGGTGGTCACAGAATCCGAGATCGACAACTACCTCGCCGCCGAAGCCAATGCCGGTGGCCAGCGCCAGGAACTCGACATCGCCCAGATCCTGATCCGCGTGCCCGAAAACGCATCCCCCGAACAACTGGCCGCCCGTCGTGAACGCGCCGAGGATGTCCTGCGTCAACTGAAGACCGGTGCTGATTTCGCCAAGACCGCGGCCGCGTATTCCGACTCTGCCGACGCCCTCACCGGTGGCGATCTCGGCTGGCGTCCGACCGATCGCCTGCCGCAGCTGTTCCTCGACGGCGTGGCCAAGCTGCAGGATGGCCAGGTCAGCGGCCTGCTCAAGAGTGGTAATGGCTTCCACATCCTCAAGCTGGTCGGCCGCCGCGACGCCGGTGGTACCCAGGCCGCTGCCCCGGCTGTGCAGCAGACCCATGTGCGCCACATCCTGATCAAGGTCAACCAGGTGGTCACTGCCGCCGAAGCCAAGCGCAAGCTGACCGAACTCAAGGAACGCCTGGACCACGGCGCCTCTTTCGAGGAACTGGCCAAGCTGTACTCCAATGATCTGTCCGCCTCCAAAGGCGGTGACCTGGGCTGGATCTACCCCGGTGACACCGTCCCCGAGTTCGAACGCGCCATGGACCAGTTGAAGCCGGGCGAAGTCAGCCAGCCCATCGAGACCCCGTTCGGTTACCACCTGATCCAGGTGGTCGAGCGCAAGACCGACGACGCTTCCAAGGAACGCACCCGCCAGGCTGCGCGCCAGGCCATCCGCGATCGCAAGATCGAGGAAGCCACCGAGGACTGGATGCGCCAGATCCGCGACCGCGCCTACGTCGAGTACCGCAACGACGAGTAAGTGCAGTGAAGTGTAGTGACAAGAGGATAAGAGGGCGCCTTTGTGCCCTCCCTCCCGCGCAAGAGGCCGGCCCCGTTGCCGGCTCTTGCATTTTTGAAGCCCGCTATCGTGAGTCCTGAAGACGCCATGAACCGACCCATTCTTGCCCTGACCTGCGGCGAACCGGCCGGCATCGGTCCAGAGATTTCCCTGCGTGCCGCCTGGGAGCTGCGCGCGCAGGTGCGTTGCATCCTGTTGGGGGATGCCGCGCTGCTGGCCCAGACCGCCCATGACATCGATCCGGCCATGCGCGTGGCCGCCATCTCCATCCAGGCCTGGCGCAACAGCGGCCTGCCGCACTTCCCGCAGGACTGCCTCACCGTCATTGACTGCCCCGTGGCCGAGCCGGTGCGCCCGGGCGTACTGGATGCGCGCAATGGCCGCGCCGTGCTGCAGACACTGGACCTGGCCGTGCAGGGGGCACTGGATGGCGCTTTCGCCGCCATCGTCACCGCCCCGCTGCAAAAAAGCAGCATCAACGATGCCGGCGTCGCCTTTACCGGCCATACCGAATACCTGGCCGAGGTCACCCACACCCCGCAGGTCGTGATGATGCTGGCCGGTGGCGATGCCCCCCATCTGCGTGTGGCCCTGGCCACCACGCACCTGGCCTTGAAGGATGTGCCGGCCGCCATTACTGCCGCCAGCCTGGCGCGTACGCTGGATATCCTGCAGGCCGACCTGCGTGGCAAGTTCGGCATCGCCAGCCCGCGCATTCTTGTCACCGGACTCAACCCGCATGCCGGTGAAAACGGTTATCTGGGCCGAGAGGAAATCGAGGTCATCACGCCCGCGCTGGAGGCCGCCCGTGCCCGCGGCATCGATGCCCGAGGCCCGTATCCGGCAGACACCCTGTTCCAGCCCAAGTACCTGGAGCAAGCCGATTGCGTGCTGGCCATGTACCATGACCAGGGCCTGCCAGTGCTCAAGTTCGCCAGTTTCGGACATGGCATCAACATCACGCTCGGACTGCCCCTGATCCGCACCTCGGTCGATCACGGCACCGCCCTGGACCTGGCCGCCGCTGGCCTGGGACACGCCGACCACGGCAGCATGCTGGTGGCCATCCGCGCCGCCGCCGACATGGCGCGCCGGCAACAGAACATGGGCCGCTGAGGCCCGCCGCAACAAAACACAAGAGCAGACCATGAAACATATCCCGCGCAAGCGCTTCGGCCAGAACTTCCTCACCGACGACCTGGTGCTGCACGACATCATCCGCTCCATCGCACCCGCCGCCGATGACGCCATGGTTGAAATCGGTCCCGGCCTGGCGGCGATGACGGCCTTGCTGCTGGAGGAACTGCGCCACCTGCATGTGGTGGAACTGGATCGCGATCTGGTGGAACGCCTCAAGAAGCGCTTCGATGCCGCCCGCCTGACCGTGCATTCGGCCGACGCGCTCAAGTTCGATTTCGCCAGCATCCCGGTACCGGAAGGGCGCAAGCTGCGCGTGGTCGGCAACCTCCCCTACAACATCTCCAGCCCGCTGCTGTTCCACCTGGCCGAGATCGCCCCGCAGGTGCAGGACCAGCACTTCATGCTGCAAAAGGAAGTGGTCGAGCGTATGGTGGCCGAACCGGGTGGCAAGGCCTACGGGCGCCTGTCGGTGATGCTGCAATGGCGGTATCACATGGAGCTGCTGTTCGTGGTGCCTCCTACCGCCTTCGACCCGCCGCCCAAGGTCGATTCCGCCATCGTGCGCATGATCCCGCTGGCCCAGCCCATGCCCTGCCAGCAGGCCCTGCTGGAGCAGGTGGTGACCAAGGCCTTCTCGCAACGTCGCAAGGTCATCCGCAACTGCGTGGCGGGCCTGTTCAGCGAAGACGAACTGCGCCAGGCCGGCGTCGATCCCCAGGACCGGCCGGAAGCCGTGCCGGTGCAACAGTTCGTGGCATTGGCCAACCTGCTGGCGGCCCGCCAGGCCTGATTCACCCTGGTTCGCGCCACTGGATGGTGCCGCGTTGCACTTTATTACAGACGCTTGGCCCATCCGTAAGAACTGTAACGAAGTTTCATATTTGGTGGATTTGAGCTGAAGCTGTCTTATATTGGAATCGTGCCGCGACAGATCGCGGACTACTTTGACAGGAGCCAATCATGGCCAGCAAAAAAATCGCATCGGTATTGATCGCCACCACTCTTCTTGCTTCTGCTGCAGTCGTCAGCGCGCCCGCCATGGCGCATGACCGGGGCGGCAACGGAGCGGCCATCGCTGCCGGTATCATCGGCGCCGTCGCCATCGGATCGCTGATCGCCAACGCCAATTCCGCACCGGTCTATCAGGCCCCGCCACAGCAGGTCTATTACCAGGCCCCCCAGCCGGTGTACTACCAGCCGCCGCAGCAGGTGGTGTACGAGCAACCGCGTTATTACGCACCTCCGCCGCCGCGCCCGGTGCGTTACGTTGAGCGTACCGAAGTGCGCACCTATCGTTACGACGACCGTTATCGCTACGACGACCGTTCCGCTTACTACTACGGCCGTTGAGGCAGGACACGGGACTGGTCACCCGCTAACGGTCCAGGACATCCACGGCGTTAGCCATCTTGAGGAAAAACGGGCAATCCACGGATTGCCCGTTTTTTTTTGAGTCTCCCTCTGCTGGCCACCGACTGCCTGACCGCCCCGCATCTGCCCGCCTGGGCGCGAGTCCCCCAAATCGGGGATAATGTCGGCTTGCGTCACATTAGCCATGAATCAAAAGGAGTCGCCAAGTGAGAATGTTGCATACGATGCTGCGTGTGGGAAATCTGGATCGTTCCATCGATTTCTATACCCAGGTGCTGGGCATGAAGCTGCTGCGCAGGAATGACTACCCTGACGGCAAGTTCACGCTGGCTTTCGTCGGTTACGGCGAAGAACGTGATCACACCGTGCTCGAACTGACCCATAACTGGGACACCGAATCCTACGACCTGGGCAACGCCTACGGTCATATCGCCATCGAGGTCGATGACGCCTATGCCGCCTGCGACGCGGTCAAGGCCAAGGGCGGCGCGGTCACCCGCGAAGCCGGCCCGATGAAGCACGGCAAGACCGTGATCGCCTTCGTCACCGACCCGGATGGCTACAAGATCGAGTTCATCCAGAAGAAAGAGCAGTACAACGCCGCCGACTGAGGCGAGCGACTGCCAGCCTGCCAGCCCGCTCATGCGGGCTTTTTTCATTGCGAAGACTGGCCGGTCGCTACTCCGGTACCCACGTGGAAGCCACATCACTGCACCAACAACGACAACAGGAACGCCAATTGAGCCTCTACCAACTTTCCAAAAGCCACATGCGTCGCCTGTGGGTCGAATACGGCATTCTCTGGAGCGGTGCCATCATCGTCGGCCTGGTGGCGGTCCTGTATGCGCAGGCTATCGAGATCGGTTTCGGTGTCTTTCGCAGCATCGAACATCGCTCGCCCTGGCTGCCGTTGCTATTGACGCCGGCCGTCTGTGCCGCCTGCGTCTGGATCACGCGGCGCTACTTCCCCGGGTCTGAAGGCAGCGGCATTCCCCAGGCCATCGCTACCTTGCACGGGGATACCGCCGAGCGTGGCAATGCGCTGCTTTCCATTCGTGTCATGGTCGGCAAGATCGTGCTCTCGGTGGTGGCCATTGCCGGTGGCATGACCATCGGCCGGGAAGGCCCGACGGTGCAGATCGGCGCGGCCATCATGTACAACCTGCGCCGTCTGTATCCAGCCGGATACGAACACATGGAGCGCCGCCTGATCCTGGCCGGCGCGGCAGCCGGTCTGGCTGCCGCGTTCAATACCCCGTTGGCCGGGATCGTCTTCGCCATCGAAGAACTCTCGCGCAGCTTCGAACAACGCGCCAGCGGGGTGGTCATCACCACCATCATCTTCGCCGGCCTGGTGGCGCTGTCCATTAATGGCAACTACACCTATTTCGGTTCGATTGCCTTTCCCGGCGAGACCAGCGGCCGGCTGATCCTGGCGGTGGTGGTCACGGCCGTGCTGACCGGCGTGGCCGGTGGCCTGTTCTGCTGGCTGATCCTCAATCCCACCCGCTGGATTCCTGCTCCCGTCGTGACCCTGCGTGCCGAACGTCCGGTGGCCTTTGCCGCCGGTTGCGGTTTCGTCGTCGCCGTCATCGGCGTAGCGGCCGGTGGCGCCACCTTCGGAAGCGGCTACGAGCAGGCGCACGGCTTGCTCAATGATGGCCAGGGATTGTCGGTGTTCTATCCCTTCCTGAAGTTCGCCTCGATGATCGGTTCTTACCTGCCGGGCCTGCCGGGCGGGATTTTCGCGCCCTCGCTGTCCATCGGCGCCGGTTTCGGCAACCTGCTGCACCTGCTCTTCGGCGGGACTTCGCTGCCCATGCTGGTGGCGCTGGCCATGGTCGGCTACCTGGCGGCAGTGACGCAGTCACCGATCACCGCCTTCGTGATCGTGATGGAAATGGTCGACGGCCACGCACTGGTGATTTCGTTGATGGCGACTGCCTTGATCGCGTCAGCCGTCTCCAAGGTCTTTGCGCCGCCGCTGTATGAAACCCTGGCAGAGCGTTACCTGAAGCATTGATTCTGATGAGTCGTCCGGCAACTGCGTCAATTTGACGCAGTTGCCCATCCCCTTGTCCTCTTTGCATCACCGTCATCGTCGTCGCTTCAAGCGGCGGGTCGCGACAATATGTCGCAGCCCTGCAGCGCCGCTCTTCCTGATAATTGTCAGCCTACCGATAACGACAATCACAGGGGAGTTCCATGCAATTGACACCTTGCGCCTGCGCCATTGCGCTGGCCTTCGCTGCGTGCGGCCATGCGCTGGCACAAAGCACCGACGACACCCGTCTGCCCACCGTCACAGTCCATGGCGAGTCGTCGGCTCCGAGCACCGCAGCCACTGCGGCAAGCGCTGACAGCACCGCGCTGCTGCGCGACCAACCAGGCTTCTATGCCGCTGCCGCCGGTGGCGTCTCGGCACTGCCGGTGCTCAACGGCTTTGCCGCCGACCGCCTCAAGATCCGCCTGGATGGGATGGAAGTCACCGCCGCCTGCGGTAACCAGATGAACGCGCCCATGTCCTACATGCCACCATCGCAGGTCGGCATGACGCGGGTGGTGGCCGGCATCACGCCGGTCAGCATTGGCGGCGACAGTATCGGTGGCAGCATCGAACTGTCTTCGCCGGCACCACAGTTTTCACAACAGGCGGGGCAGTTGTTGAGCAAGGGTGGGTTCTCGGTCTCGGCACGCAGCGTCAACTCCGAAGTATCGACCTCCGTCAATGCCACGGTGGCCAGCGATAGTCTGTCCGTCAGCTACGTGGGGAGCCAGTCGCGTGCCGAGAGCTATGTCAACGGTAACGGCGACAAGGTCCTCGGCAGCCAGTTCGAGAGCAACAACCACGCATTGACGCTGGCGGCGCGGGGAGACGACCAGCAGCTGGTGCTCAAGGTCGGCCAGCAATACATTCCCTATCAAGGCTTCCCGAACCAGTACATGGACATGACGGGAAATCGTTCCACCTTCGCCAACCTGGGCTACGACCGTCGCTTTGGCTGGGGCAAGCTGTTGACCAAATTGTATTGGCAGCGTACCGAACACGAGATGGGCTTCTTCAGCGCAGAGCGCAGCGGCACCATGCCCATGGATACCCGAGGCCGCGACATGGGCTACAGCGTGCGCGCGGACATCGATCTGGGTCAGGACGGTGCCAGCGTGCTTCGTCTGGGCAACGAATTCCACAGCTTCCACCTCGATGATTTCTGGCCGCCGGTACCGGGCTCGATGATGATGGGGCCGAGCACCTATGTGAACATCAACGATGGCAGTCGCGAGCGCATGGCACTGTTCGCCGAATGGGAGCACAAGCTCGATGCGCGCTGGACCACCCTGGTCGGCGTACGCGACGAACTGGTCAGGACCGATGCCGGCAACGTGCAGCCTTACGGTACCGGCATGATGAATATGACCGACCTGATGGCGGCCAACGCCTTCAACGCACGGGATCACGCACGGCGCGACAACAACATCGATGTCACGGCGCTGGCGCGCCTGGAGGCCGATGCCGGTCACACCTACGAGTTCGGTTATGCCCGCAAGACTCGCTCTCCCAACCTGTACGAGCGCTACACCTGGGGTCGCGGCACCATGGCCATGACCATGACCAACTGGTTCGGCGATGGCAACGGTTATGTCGGCAATATCGACCTCAAGCCGGAGGTGGCGCATACGCTGTCGGCCACGGCGGACTGGCACAGCGAGGACAGTGAGGGTGGCGATGGTGCCGGGCCGCGCTGGTTCTTCAGGCTCACGCCCTACTTCAGCTATGTCGAGAACTACATTGATGCGGATGTGATCGGCAGCTTCAATCCCTACAGCGTGAGCAGTGCCTCCGGCAAGCTACTGCAGTTCGCCAACCACGACGCCCGTCTGTACGGCATCAATGCCTCGTGGAAATGGCCGCTGTGGCGCACCGCTGGCCTGGGTGACATTGCCTTCACCGGCAAGGCCGGTCTCACGCGCGGCAAGCGAGTCGACGGCGGCAACCTCTATCACATGATGCCTTTCAACGTGCTGGCTGCGCTGGAACAGAAACGCGGTGCCTGGACCCACCGCGCCGAATTGAACTACGTGGCCCGTAAGACGCTGGTGGACAGCAATCGACTGGAACCGGTCACCGCCAGCTACACCGTCGTCAATCTCAGGACCACTTATCGCTTCAACCAGGCCATCAGCGTCAATGCGGGCATCAGCAATCTGTTCAACCGCAATTACGCCGACCCGCTGGGCGGGGTCTATCTGTCGGGACTGGCCAATGCCAAGAGCGGCAGCCTGCAAGCCTTGCCCGGCTATGGACGTTCGCTGGATGTGGGCGTGAATGTGAGTTTCTGAGCACGCCAGGGCGCGCCGGTCAGAAGATCGGCAGGGTTTCCGGCGCGCTGTCGCGCAAGGCCTTCTTGGCCGATTCGAACTCGGGGAAGATCGATTGCACCGTGGCCCAGAAGCGCGGGCTGTGGTTCATCTCGCGCAGGTGCGCCAGTTCGTGGGCGATCACGTAGTCGATCAGCGGCAGGGCAAAATGCATCAGCCGCCAGTTCAGGCGGATGCGCGCATCCGAGGTGCAGGAGCCCCACTGCGTGGTGGCCGACGACAGCGCATAGGAGCGATAGGTCACGCCCAGCTTTTCGGCATAGATCATCAGGCGCTTGCCGAACAGCTCTTCAGCGCGCGCCTGCAGCCAGCCCTGCACGCGATCCTTCAATTGCTGCTCGCCGGCATCGGCCGGCAGGCTGATGTTCAGTTCGCGCGTCACCTCATCGAGGAACACCGCCTGGCGCTGGCCGGTACGGATTCGCAGGGTGATGTCCTGGCCCAGGTAGGGCAGGGTGGCGCCGTCACGCCATTGCATCTGCGGTTGCAGGCGTCGTGCCGAGCGCTCGCGACGTTCGTTGAGCTTGGTGAGGATCCAGCGTTGCTTTTCGCGGATGGCATTGTCGATTTCGGCCAGGGTCACCCACTTGGGCGCGGTCACGCGTAGACCTTCATCGCTGACCAGGAAGCCGATGGTTCGGCGCTTGGAACGCAACAAGGCGAAATCGATGGTGTGTTCACCCAGGTGGATGCGCCGCTTGCCATCGGCCGGTCGCCCGCTGGGTGGGGCCGGCAACGGGTTGGCCGGTGTCGCTGGCGGTGCGATCAGGGGCGTGGGCAGCGGCGCGGCATGCACCACCGGATTGGGCGTGACGATCAGCGGTGGCTGTACCGTCGGCGAAGGCAGCGCCGGGCCGAGTTCGGCCGGTGGCGCAGTCGCAGTTGCGGGCGCCGCAAACAAGTCCAGTTGCAGCGAGAGCTGGTCGGGATTGGGCTTGGGTTTGCGCAGGTGTATCAAGGTGGTCGCGGCGTCCTGGGGGCAATAGGCTAAGGATGGAGGCCGCGCAGCATTACTGGGAAGCAGCTTGGGCGGCCGGCCGGGGCGCGCTGTTTTTGTAGACGTCCGGCGAAATCACGCGCATCTCCGATTCTATCCAATTTTCGACGCGCTCGTTCAACTCCTGGGGATTGAGGCCTTCCGGCGAAATCGGCTTGCCGATGGACACCGTGATCAGCCCCGGTTTCTTGATGAAGCTGCCCTTGGGCCAGCACTCCCCGGAGTTCATCGCCACCGGTACCACCAGGGTATTGGTTTCCACCGCCAGGCGCGAACCGCCGGCCTTGTACTTGCCTTGCGAGCCGACTGCGGTGCGCGTGCCTTCGGGGAACATCATGATCCACTGACCATCCTGCAGGCGGCGGCGGCCATGTTCCAGTACCTGGGCAAAGGCGTCACGTCCTTTCTTGCGGTCGATCGGGATCATGCGCAGCAGGGCGATGCCCCAGCCGAAGAAGGGCACATAGGTCAGTTCCTTCTTGAATACGAACACCAGCGGACGCGGGCTGTTGATGACGTAGAAGATGGTTTCCCAGGCCGACTGGTGCTTGGACAGCAGGATTGCCGGCGCATCGGGCAGGTTCTCCTTGCCGCGTATCTCGTAGCGGATGCCGCAGATCACGCGCGCGGTCCAGATCACGAAGACGTTCCAGCGCGACGTCCACCAGTATCGCTGGGCGTAAGGGAAGGGGGCCGACAGCAGGCAGGCGAAGGACCAGATGATAGTGGCCACGGCCATCAGGACCATGAAGACTACCGAACGCAGGATCAGTACTAGGCGCAAAATCGTTTCTCCCATGCCAAGGCATGTTGTTGTTGTGAGGGGATGCTGCCCGCCTTGCGACGGGCTGCCGGCACTATACCGAAACCCCGACCGGCGACTTCAGGATGAAATCAACCACAGCCGATAAATCCGGGAAAACCAGCGTGCCAGGCGGCAGACCGCCCTTGGCCTGGGTCTTCTCGCCCTTGCCGGTGAGCACCAGGAAGGGCGCGCAGCCGGCCACATAGCCGGCCTGCAGGTCGCGCAGCGAATCGCCGACGGTGGTCACGCCACCGCGCAGGCTGATGTTGAAGCGCTTGGCGATCTCGTGGAACATGCCCGGCTTGGGCTTGCGGCAATCGCAGTTGTCGGCGTCCGAGTGCGGGCAGAAGAATACCGCATCGATATCGGCACCGACCTGCTGGGCCGCCGTGTGCATCTTCTGGTGGATGGCGTTGAGGGTCTTGATGTCGTACAGGCCGCGCGCCACGCCGGACTGGTTGGTCGCCACCACGACGCGATAGCCGGCCTGGTTCAGGCGCGCGATCGCCTCCAGTGAACCCTTGATGGGGATCCACTCGTCGGGGGACTTGATGTAGGCGTCGGAATCATGATTGATGACGCCATCGCGATCGAGGATGATCAGTTTCATGCCTGCTGCTTCCCTTCATGAACACCGCCGCGCAGGAACAGGCCCATGCGCGGCGGATCGGTACGACGGTCGGGCGTGGCGCGTTGCTTACGCCGCCAGCTTGGAAATATCGGCCACCTGGTTCAACATGCCGTGCAGCGCCGCCAGCAGTGCCTGGCGATTCTTGCGCAGTTGCTCGTCCTCGGCGTTGACCATGACGTCGTTGAAGAAGGCATCGACGTTCTGGCGCAATTGCGCCAGCGCCTTCAGGGCGCCGGCAAAGTCGCCCTTGGCGTAGGCGGCCTCCACCTGTGGACGGGTGGTCTGCATGGCCGCGAAGAGGCCCTGTTCGGCCGCTTCCTGCAGCAGGCTTTCCTGCACCGCGCCGTGGGCATCGATGGCCACGCCTTCGATCTTCTTCAGGATGTTGGTGATGCGCTTGTTGGCCGCAGCCAGGGCTTCAGCCTCCGGCAGGGCAGCGAAGGCCTGCACGGCTTGCAAGCGTTCGACCACGTTGTCCAGCACCTCGGGTTGCTGCGCCACTACCGCTTCGACTTCGTTCTGCGCAAAGCCGCGCTCGCGCAGCAGGCCACGCAGGCGGTCGTAGATGAAGGCACGCACGTCGGCACGCGGGTCCTTGAAATTGGCATTGCCGGCGAACAGAGCCGCAGCCGCGTCCAGCAGCGCGGTCAACGACAGCGGCAGGCGTTTTTCAACCAGCATGCGCAGCACGCCCAGGGCGTGACGACGCAGGGCGAACGGGTCCTTGTCGCCGGTCGGCTGCAGGCCGATGCCCCAGATGCCGACCAGGGTTTCCAGCTTGTCGGCCAGGGCCACGGCGGTACCGGTCGCGCTGGCGGGCAGCGCATCGCCGGCAAAGCGCGGCTGGTAGTGTTCGGAGGCGGCCAGGGCGACTTCGTCGGGCTCGCCGTCATGGCGCGCATAGTAAGTACCCATGATGCCCTGCAGTTCGGGGAATTCACCCACCATGTCGGTCAACAGGTCGGCCTTGGCCAGCAGGGCGCCGCGTTCGGCCAGGGCCACATCGCCGCCCATCAGCGTGGCAATCTTGCCGGCCAGCGCCTGCACGCGCTCGGTACGCTGCAGCTGGTTGCCCAGCTTGTTGTGGTAGACCACGTTGGCCAGTTGCGGGACACGTTCGGCCAGGGTCTTCTTCTTGTCCTGCTCGAAGAAGAACTTGGCATCCGACAGGCGCGGGCGCACCACGCGCTCGTTGCCGCCGATGATGTGTTCCGGATGGGCGGTCTCCAGGTTGGAGACGATCAGGAAGCGCGAACGCAGCTTGCCGGCGTTGTCGGTCAGCGCGAAATACTTCTGGTTGGTCTGCATGGTCAGGATCAGGCATTCCTGCGGTACGGCCAGGAATTCATCCTCGAACTTGCATTCATAGACCACCGGCCATTCGACCAGGGCCGTCACTTCGTCCAGCAGCGAATCGGGCATCAGCACCTGGTCGGCCCCCGCCTTGGCCAGCAGCGCGGTGCGGATCTTTTCGCGGCGCTCGGTGAAGCTGGCGATGACCTTGCCTTGCGCAGCCAGGGTTTCCACGTAGGTTTGCGGCGCGCTGATCTGCAGCGCACCGGAGGACAGGAAGCGATGGCCCAGCGTGGTACGGCCGGCATCCAGGCCCAGGATGTTGATCGGCACCACGTCGTTGCCCAGCAGTGCCACCAGGTAGTGCGCCGGGCGGACGAAGTGCACCGTCTCGCCGGCAGCACGGCCGAACTGGCGCTGATAGCTCATCAGCTTGGGGATGGGCAGCTTGGACAGGCTCTCTTCCAGCGCCGCCTGCAGGCCCACGGCCAGGGCCGAGCCCTTGGCGGTGTAGGTGTAGAAGAAACTCTCGGCCTTGCCGTCCTGCGCGCGTTCGAGCTGGTCCGGGGTGATCACGGTGGCACCGGTGGCGGCGGCCAGGGCGGCCAGCTTTTTCACCAGCGGTGCGGCCGGACGGCCTTCGGCGTCCAGCGCCACGGTGACCGGCAAGACCTTTTCACGGATGGATTTGTCGGGCGAGGCGGCGCGCACGCCGGTGATGGACACGGCCAGCCGGCGCGGAGTCGCATGGGCGGTGGCGGCGGCATCGGATTCGAGATAGCCGCGGCTTTGCAGGCCGTTGAAAATGCCGGATGCAAAAGCATCGCCCAGCTTGGCCAAGGCCTTGGGTGGCAGTTCTTCGGTGACGAGTTCTACGAGGAGTGTCTGGTTCATGTTGTCTGTCTTGCTGTCTTGCTCGGGACGCCGGCCCTGGGCCGACGCCGCATGATGTCATTGGCCGTGTTCAGCCCGCTCTTCAGGCTGCAACCTTGGCCTCGCCCAGCATCGGGAAGCCCAGGCGTTCGCGCGATTCGAAGTAGGCCTGCGCCACCGAACGCGAGAGGTTGCGGATGCGACCGATGTAGGCGGCACGCTCGGTCACCGAGATGGCGCCACGGGCGTCGAGCATGTTGAAGGTGTGTGCCGCCTTGAGGACCTGCTCGTAGGCCGGCAGTGCCAGCGGCACCTCCATCAGGCGCTTGGCTTCGGCTTCGTAGTTGGAGAACAGCGAGAACAGGAACTCGGTGTTGGAATACTCGAAGTTGAAGGTCGATTGCTCCACCTCATTCTGGTGGAACACATCGCCATAGGTCAGGTGTTTCTTGACGCCGTTCTCGGTCCATTCGGTCCAGACCAGGTCATAGACGTTTTCCACGCCCTGCAGGTACATCGCCAGGCGTTCGATGCCATAGGTGATCTCGCCCAGCACCGGCTTGCAGTCCAGACCGCCGACCTGCTGGAAATAGGTGAACTGCGTCACTTCCATACCATTGAGCCAGACTTCCCAGCCCAGGCCCCAGGCGCCCAGGGTGGGATTTTCCCAGTCATCCTCGACGAAGCGCACATCGTTCTGCTTCAGGTCCAGGCCCAGGGCTTCCAGCGAACCCAGGTACAGGTCCAGGATGTTTTCCGGGGCCGGCTTCAACACCACCTGGTACTGGTAGTAATGCTGCATGCGGTTGGGGTTTTCGCCATAGCGGCCATCCTTGGGACGGCGCGAGGGCTGGACATAGGCGGCGCGCCACGGCTCGGGGCCGATCGCGCGCAGGAAGGTCGCGGTGTGCGAGGTACCTGCGCCGACTTCCATGTCATAAGGTTGCAGCAGCGCGCAGCCCTGGGCGTCCCAATATTCTTGCAACTTGAGGATGATTTGTTGAAATGTCAGCATCGTGTGTGGTTGCCTGGCGAACCGGCGGAGGAATTGCGAAAACCTTGGATTTTAGCGTCTTTTGGGGCGTTTGACCCGGTTTTGGACGGGACCGGCGGCGCGCTGGGGGCCAGCGCGGGCATCAGTGCCGGCATCAGTGCCGGATACGGGCAGCCTTGTTGCGGCCCCAGGCCAGCAGCAGCATCAACAGCGCAATGCCGACGATGAGCTTGTTGCCCAGCAGAATGTAGGGTGTCTGGCCGCCATAGCCCTGCACCTGGCCGGCCAGTACGCCGCGGGTATAGGGCGGCAGCTCGCTGGTGGCACCGCCCGGCAGGATCACGGCGGTGGCGCCGGTATTGGTGGCCCGCAGCATCGGGCGGCCGGTTTCCAGGGTACGCATCTGCGAAATCTGCAGGTGCTGGGGCAGGGCGATGGAGTTGCCGAACCAGGCGATGTTGGACAGGTTCAGCAGCACGCTGGCCTGCGGCTGGCCGGCGCGGTAGGCATCGCGCAACTGACCGGCGATTTCCTCGCCGAACAGGTCTTCGTAGCAGATGTTGGGCAGGATCCACTGGTCCTTCACGCCCATGGGCGATTGCACCGGCGCGCCGCGCGTCATGTCACCCAGCGGGATATGCATCAGGTCGACGAACCAGCGGAAACCGGGCGGGATGAACTCGCCGAAGGGGACCAGGTGGTGCTTGTCATAGCGGTAAGGCATCAGTGCCGACCCGACGCCGGGGCCGAAGCCAAGCACCGAATTGGCATACTGCTGCGGTCCATCGGACAGCGGGATGCCCAGCGCCAGGTGACTACCGCTGAGTTGCGCAAAGTGGGCGATGCGTTCCAGGTAATCCGGCGGCAATTGCTGGGGCAGCAGCGGGATGGCGGTTTCCGGCGTGGCGATCAGGTCCGCCGGGGCCGCGCTGATCATCTGTTCATACATCCCCAGCGTGGATACCAGGGCATCGTTGGAGAACTTCATTTCCTGCGGGATGTTGCCTTGCAGGAGCCGCACCGTGATCGGCTGGCCCTGTGGCGCAGTCCACTTCACCAGCCGCAGTGCCACGCCGCCTGCACAGAGCAGGGCGGCCGCGCACAGCGGCAGCACGATGCGCTGGCCGGTACCGGCCACACCCTTGCGGCACAGCCCCATCCACAGCAGGGCCAGGCTGCCGGCAATGAGCGCCGCGACCCAGCCCACCAGATAGACCCCGCCGACCGGGGCGAAGCCGGCCAACGGCCCCACCGTGTGGGCATAGCCCGAGATCAGCCAGGGGAAACCGGTGAATACCCAACCGCGCAGCCATTCCGACAAGGTCCACAGGGCCGGCAGCATGAACAGCGCCAGCAGCAGGGGCGAAGACGACCAGCGATTGCGCAGCCAGCCCGCCAGGGCCGTGGCCGCGCCGGCATAGAGACCCAGGTACAGCGCCAGCAGGCCTACTGCCAGCGCCGCCATCCAGCCCGGCATGCCACCGTAGTCGTGCATGCTGATGTAGAGCCAGTGCACGCCTGCCGCCGACCAGCCGAAGCCATACAGCCAGCCACGCAGGAAGTGGCCGCGCACACTGGCCTGCGGCCGTGCCAGTACACCGTGGAACAGCCAGGCCAGCGCGACGATCTGCAGCGGCCACCACTTGAACGGGGCAAAGGCGAAGACATTCAGCGCACCTGCCGCCACCGGCAGCAACAGGCCGACGGTCATGGCAAGGCGACCGCGAGCGGCGACCTCCCCGGGCGGGGAGTGCAATTCAGGGGAGGCAGGGGAATTCACGCTGGAAAGGCTGGCAGATCAGAACGTCACTCTTCGTCCACCGGTGCCGGGGGGAGCTTGGACACCAGCAGTACATGCACCTGGCGCGCATCGGCGCGCAGCACTTCGAAATGCAGGCCATCGATATCGAACTCGTCGCCCTTGCGCGGCACGCGGCCCACATGGTTGGCGACCAGCCCGCCGATGGTATCGGCCTCGTCCTCGGAGAAGCGGCTGCCCACTTCCTCGTTGAACTGGGCCAGTTCGGTGAGCGCCTTGACGCGCCAGCGCGGACCGTTCGGACCGTCCTTGAGGGCCAGCACGTTGTCTTCGGCTTCGTCGAAATCGTATTCGTCCTCGATGTCGCCGACGATCTGTTCCAGCACGTCCTCGATGGTGATCAGGCCGGCCACGCCACCATATTCGTCGACCACCACGGCCATGTGATTGCGGTTGGCGCGGAAGTCGCGCAGCAGTACGTTGAGGCGCTTGGATTCAGGGATGAAGATGGCCGGGCGCAGCATGTCGCGCACGTCGAAGGATTCCTCCGCATAGTAACGCAGCAGGTCCTTGGCCAGCAGGATGCCGATGACCTTGTCGCGCTCGCCATCCACGGCGGGGAAGCGCGAGTGCGAGGTCGCCAGCACTTCCGGCATCCAGGTCTCGATGGGTTTGGAGATATCGATGGTGTCCATCTGCGAGCGCGGGACCATGATGTCGCGCACGGCCAGGTCGGACACCTGGAACACGCCTTCGATCATCGACAGCGCATCGGCATCGATCAGGTTGCGCTCGTGGGCGTCATGCAACACTTCGAGCAGTTCTGCCCGGTTCTCGGGCTCGGGGGAAATCAGTGCGGTGAGTCGTTCAAACAGAGAACGATGGGGTTTAGCGTCAGATTTGACGCTACTAGGGTGATCTTGCATGGCGTTAGGCGCGAGCCCGACGTAGTTTCGAAGAGCCATAGGATACAACAATTATGTGACAAGTCCACTAAAGGGACCCGGCAACAGCGCTCTCCAGCTCATCCTTGGCGCCGCGCTTGCCGCCCGGAAACGCAAGCCGGCGGTGTCGTTGCGCATGGACGAAAAAAGCCGGCATCACTGATGCCGGCAAGAACTACTTCAGGGAAATCGTATCGCTGGGCGCTCGCTGTTGTCCGTTTATGCCCGCTTATGCCCGCTTATGCCCGCTTATGCCTGCTTAGGCATAGCTGAGCGCTTCCATCTGCCCGCCGCCCTGCACCTCGGCGCGCTGCTGCTGGCTGCGCTGCGGGTTGGCGGAGACGGCAACCGGTGCTGCCTGGCCCTGGGTGGGGGAGAGCTTGAACACGCTCACCACATCGGTCAGCGCTTCGGTCTGCTGCTGCATCGACGCGGCGGCAGCGGCTGCTTCTTCCACCAGTGCGGCGTTCTGCTGGGTGGCTTCGTCGATCAGGGCGACGGCGCTGTTGATCTGTTCCAGGCCGGTGGTCTGCTCGCTGCTGGCGGCGCTGATGTCCTGCACGATCTGGGTCACGCTGCCGATGCTCTTGACCACTTCCTGCATGGTCGATCCGGCTTCGCCGACCTGCTGTTCGCCGGCAGCCACCTTGGCCACCGACTCGTTGATCAGTGCTTCGATTTCCTTGGCGGCGACCGCCGAGCGTTGCGCCAGGGTGCGCACTTCGGAGGCCACCACCGCAAAGCCGCGGCCTTGTTCGCCGGCACGGGCCGCTTCGACGGCCGCATTCAGGGCCAGGATGTTGGTCTGGAAAGCGATGCCATCGATGACGCTGATGATGTCCACGATCTTGTGCGAGGACGCGCTGATCGAATGCATGGTCTCTACCACCCGGCCCACTGCGGCGCCACCCTTGGCAGCGACTTGCGATGCGTTATCGGCCAGGCGACGGGCTTCACGGGCATTGTCGGCGGTCTGCTTGACGGTGGCGGTCAGCTGTTCCATGGCCGAGGCGGTCTCCTGGAGCGAGCTGGCCTGCTGTTCGGTGCGGTTGGACAGGTCCATGTTGCCGCGCTTGATTTCGTCGGAAGCCACGGCGATGGTGTCGGTGCCATGGCGCACTTCGCCCACGATGGCCACCAGGCTCTCGTTCATGCCCTTGAGTGCGGCCATCAACTGACCCAGCTCATCCTTGCTGTTCACTTCGATATGGCTGCCCAGGTCACCGGCCTGCACGCTTTGCGCCACACTCACGGCCTGGGCCAGCGGACGGGAGATGGAGCGGGTCAGCAGCCAGGCGATCAGGCCTCCCAGCATCAGGGCGGCCAGGCTGGCGCCCAGCATGGTCCATTTGGCGAGGTCATAGGCGGCTTCGGCCTGTTCCACGTTGGCTTCCGAATTGCTGCGCAGCATCTTGTTGAATTGTGCAACATGGGTGATGACGCGGTTCAGGATAGGCATGCAATCCTTGACCAGCGAAGCACGCGCGGCATCGGTCTGCTGCGAAGTGGCCAGCTTGACGATGTTGACGGCCACCGGCAGATACTGCGCTTCCAGCTTGCGCAACTGCTCCAGCATGTCGCGTTCCTGCTGGGTGGTGGCCGGGTCCTGCATCAGCTTGGTCAGTGCGGCCATGCCGGCGTCGATGTCCTGCTGCGAAGAGCCCACCAGCGCCAGATCATTCTTTTGCTCGGCGGCATCAGTCACCAGGGTCAGGTTGCGGGCTGCGATGGCGCGCAGGCCGATGGCGAATTGCACTTTGGACAAGGCTTCCAGCTTGCCCTCGTCAATGGAGGTCAGGAAGACGATGCGATCGTTCAGGCGCGACACCTGCTGCAGGCCGAAAGCGGCCACTGCCACCAGCAATACCAGGACTGCTGCGAAACCCAGGCCAAGACGGTGGCCGATCTTCCAGTTCTTCATGACCTTCTCCCCGATGAATAATTGTGTGCCTCCATTCTTGTCCAGCAGGAGGCAAATTCCCATCAGGTTTTTCCTTAAAGTTTGCAGAAAAACCGATGTGAAAGACGGGCTTCATTGATATACCGTCATCACAATCTCGGGTTTGAATATCGATGTGCTCCCATCGATCAGATTTGTCGTAGCCAGGTTGGCAACTGCTTGATGTCCGGCAAGCAGACGAAAAAAACGGCCTGCCGCAGCAGACCGTTCATCCATCAAGGCAAGGGCGGCACCCTCAGCGCATCGCGTCAGCGCGCGGCATAAGGATTGCCATAGCCCAACCCGGCCAGGATCTCGGTTTCCAGCGCCTCCATCTCGTTGGCTTCTTCGTCGTCCTCATGGTCGTAGCCCTGCGCATGCAATACGCCGTGCACCACCAGGTGGGCGGTGTGTTCTTCCACGCTCTTCTTCTGCTCGGCCGCTTCCTTTTCCAGTACGTCAGTACAGAAGATGATGTCGGCCTGGGTGACTTCACTGTCCTCGTCTTCGGTATAGGCGAAGGTCAACACGTTGGTGGCGTAGTCCTTGCCGCGATAGTCGCGGTTCAGGTCGCGGCCTTCCTCGCTGCCCACGAAACGCAGCGTCAGTTCGGCCGGCGCGAACAGTGCGGCCTGCACCCAGCGGCGCAGCAGGGGACGGGTGATGGCCTCTTTGAGGCGGTCGTCGGCGTATTGCACCGACAGCGTAAGTTTAGGTTTTGGCATTGTGGGGCCTGGCGGACTTGGTCAAGAGATTGGTGGCGGTGCGGGCAGTGGCGCGCGCGGTATCGGGGCGGCTGTTGCCGGCGGCGTCATAGGCATCGACGATGCGCGCCACCAGCGGGTGACGCACCACGTCGGCACTGGTAAAGCGCGAGAAGGCGATGCCGCGTACATCGTGCAGTACAGAGATGGCGTCGACCAGGCCGCTTTTCTGGCCATGATGCAGGTCCACCTGGGTGACGTCACCGGTGATGACGGCCTTGCTGCCGAAGCCGATGCGGGTGAGAAACATCTTCATCTGTTCCGGCGTGGTGTTCTGGGCCTCGTCGAGGATGATGAAGGCGTGGTTCAGCGTGCGCCCGCGCATGTAGGCCAGTGGCGCGATTTCGATGGCCTGCTTCTCGAACAGCTTCTGCGTACGGTCAAAGCCCAGCAGGTCATACAGCGCGTCATAGAGCGGGCGCAGGTAGGGATCGACCTTCTGCGCCAGGTCTCCCGGCAGGAAGCCCAGGCGCTCGCCCGCTTCCACTGCCGGGCGCGTGAGTACGATGCGCTGCACGGCATCGCGCTCCAGCGCATCGACTGCACAGGCCACTGCCAGATAGGTCTTGCCGGTGCCGGCCGGGCCCACGCCGAAGGTGATGTCGTGCTCCAGGATGGCGTTGAGATACTGGCTCTGGTGCGGGGTGCGGCCGCGCAGGTCGTGCTTGCGGGTCTTCAACACCGGGCTCTCGGGCAGCGGGTCCTGGTCCGTCTTGTCGTCGTCGGCAGCGGCTGCAGCTGCAGCAGCCGCAGCAGTCTTGCCACGCCGTGCCGGCAGCGGTGGCAGGCCGGCTTCTTCATCGGCGGCGGCATTGGCGCGCTGCTCGACCAGGGCCAGCTGGATGTCGTCGACGGCGACCGGGCGGTCCGCCTTTTCATAGAAGCGCTCCAGCACTTCCACCGCACGTTCGGCATTGGTGCCCGTGACCACGAAGCGGTCGCCACGGCGGAAGATGGTCACGTCCAGCGCGGCGGAAATCTGACGCAGATTTTCATCGAGTGCGCCGCACAGGTTGGCCAGGCGCCGGTTGTCCAGCGGCTGGGGGGTGAAGTGGTGAGGCTGGTTGGGGACTTTTTTCAATGCACGTTTCCGGTTGGGGGGGATTGAAATATCAATGCCGCGTGACGATCTCGCCGCGCAGCGAGAACGGGAAGGCCTCGGTGATACGGACCTCGATGATCTGGCCGATCAGGCGCTGGCCATTCGGTCCACCATCGAAGTTGACCACGCGGTTGCTCTCGTTGCGGCCCTGCAATTCATCTTCGCGGCGTTTGGAAATGCCTTCGACCAGGATGCGCTGCACTGAGCCGACCTGGGCTGCGCTGATCTTGGCGGCGTTGTCGTTGAGTGCGGCCTGCAGACGCTGCAGACGCGCCAGCTTGACCTCGGCCGGCGTATCGTCGGGCAAGTTGGCTGCCGGCGTGCCGGGGCGGGCGCTGAAGATAAACGAGAAACTGTTGTCGAAGCCGACATCGGCCACCAGTTTCATCAAGGCCTCGAAATCTTCCTCGGTCTCACCGGGGAAACCGACGATGAAGTCCGACTGCACCGTGATATCGGGGCGCACCTTGCGCATGCGGCGGATCACCGACTTGTATTCCAGCGCCGTATAGCCGCGCTTCATGGCCGCCAGGGTACGGTCCGAGCCATGCTGGGCCGGCAGGTAGAGGTGGTTGCACAGCTTGGGGACCTTGGCATAGGTATCGATCAGGCGCTGCGAGAATTCCTTGGGATGGCTGGTCACGAAGCGGATGCGCTCGATGCCGGGCAGCTCGGCGATGTACTCGATCAACAGCGCGAAGTCGGCGATCTCGCCATCTTCCATCACGCCGCGATAGGCATTCACGTTCTGGCCCAGCAGCATGATTTCCTTCACGCCCTGATCAGCCAGGCCGGCCACCTCGGTCAAGACGTCCTCGAAGCGGCGCGAGACTTCCTCGCCACGGGTATAGGGCACCACGCAGTAGCTGCAATACTTGCTGCAGCCTTCCATGATCGACACGTAGGCACTGGCGCCTTCCACCCGCGCCGGGGGCAGGTGGTCGAACTTCTCGATCTCCGGGAAGCTGATGTCCACCTGCGGGCGCCCGCTGTAGCGTCGCTCGCTGATCATCTGCGGCAGCCGGTGCAGGGTCTGCGGGCCGAACACCATGTCCACGAAGGGTGCGCGCTTGATGATGGCATCCCCTTCCTGTGACGCCACGCAACCGCCCACGCCGATGAGCAGGTCGGGATTGTCCTTCTTCAGTGCGCGCAACCGGCCCAGGTCGGAAAACACCTTTTCCTGCGCCTTTTCGCGGATGGAACAGGTGTTGAGCAAGATCACGTCCGCCTCTTCCGGACGGTCGGTCTTGATGAGACCGTCGGAGGCATTGAGCACGTCGGCCATCTTGTCCGAGTCGTACTCGTTCATCTGGCAGCCGAAGGTTTTGATGAATACTTTTTTCTGCATAAATCTGTTTCAGGCGTAGAGCGCTGGAGAGGCCGCATGGACCCATGCGGGCGCCGGCAAGGAGGAGGGCGGCGGGCCGCTGGAATCTGCTGCTGCAGCGGTGGAGGAGCCCATCCTCGAAGGTTCGCGATTATATCACCGCAGGCCGCGCCAGGCCGGGCGTGGCCTGCGGGCGGCGTATCGCCGGGAATCGGCTCAGAGTTCGCCGCAGCAGTCCAGCAGCCAGTCCAGTACCGCACGCAGGCGCGGCAGGGCCTTGAGGTCGCGGTGAAAGACCGCCCACAGCTCGCGCTCCAGCTGTGGCGCGGCGTCCACAGTCTGCAATTCCGGCGCCAGCAGGTAGCTGGGCAGCAGCGCCAGTCCGACCCCGGCGCGCGCCGCCATGCACTGCGCCACCAGGCTGGTGCTGCGAAAGCGCACCGGGTTGCCGGCCGCATGGGTGGCAATCCACTGCGTCTCCGGAATGTCGGGCACGCCATCGTCATAGCCGACGAAGGGCGCCGTCTTGCGGGCGCCACGCCACAGGGCGACATTGGCCGGCGTGCCGCACAGGTAGAAGCGCACCCTCCCCAGCCGGCGCGCGATCAGTTCGCCATCCTGCGGCCGGGCGAAACGCAGCGCCAGGTCGGCCTCGCGCCGGGCCAGGCTGAGCGTCTGGTGGCCCAGTGCCAGTTCCACGTCCAGCGCCGGCCATTGCTGCAACAGCGCCGGCAGGCGCGGCGCCAGGAACAGGGTACCGATGGCATCGGTGCAGGCCAGGCGCAGCTTGCCTTCCAGCCGCAGGTCTTCACCGGCCAGGGTGCGGGCCAGTTGCCGGGTCTGTTCCTGCATGGCGCGGGCGGCCGTCAGCACACTTTCGCCCAGGCGGGTGAGCTCGACATCGTCGGCGCGCCGGATGAACAGCGGCGCCTGCATCGCCGCCTCCAGCTGCTGCAGGCGGCGGCCGATGGTGGCGTGCGTCACCCCCAGCAAGCGCGCCGCGCCGGAAAAGCTGCCGGCGTCGATGAAGGCGACAAAGCTGCGCAGGCTCTCCCAGTCGGCTTGCAAGGCTGCGTGCGCGGATTGGGTGGCGGGGGGAAGGGCTGTCAATTTTTTCACAGGTGGCTGTCGATGGCGGGGGATGGTGGTGCGAATTTTATCGGACTAAGATGGCCTGTCATCAACGTTCTGCAGCATCTTTTCGAATTTCCTTCTTCCCTTCTTCAGACAAGGAGTCACCCATGTCCACGCCACAGACCCTGATCCAGATCGCCGGCGGCACTTCCCGCGCCGCCACCTGGCAGGAAGCCGTCCTGCTCATCATCGACCATCAGACCGAATACACCACCGGCCGAGCACCGCTGGCCGGCATCGATGCTGCCGTCGGCCAGATCGCCACCCTGCTGGCACAGGCGCGCGCTGCTGGCGCACCGGTGATCCACGTGGTCCACCATAGCAAGCCGGGTGCTGCCATGTTCGATCCACAAGGGCCGCATGTGGCCATCATCGACGGCCTGCAGGCCGAGCCCGGCGAGCTGATCGTGCACAAGAGCCTGCCCAACGCCTTTGCCGGCACCACCCTGGATGAGTCCCTGCAGAAGACCGGTCGCCGCGCCCTGATCGTGGCCGGCTTCGCCACCCACATGTGCGTCAGCGCCACCGTGCGTTCTGCGCTGGATCACGGCTACGCCAGTACCGTGGTCGCTGCCGCCTGCGCCACGCGTGACCTGCCGGACCCGCTGGGCGGCCAGCCCATCAGCGCCGCCGACATCCAGCGCGTGGCCCTGGTCGAGCTGGCGGATCGTTTCGCCACCGTGGTATCGGATGCGAACGCGCTGGCGACCGCCTGACAATGACCGGGGAAGTTCGCAGCCTCTAACACTCAAGCTAAAGCGCTACCTATCCGGTAGCGCTTTTCATGGAGCCGCCAGTCGCGAATCCAGCTGCGGAAACGACCTGCAGTGCGTCACGCCAGGATCACCTGTCCGGTGGTCCAGCGTGTCTGACTAGCCTCAGGTGGCGCAAAGGCCGTCATTGCGTGCACCAACTTGTCGACTTCGCTGTCGTAGAGGGTCCAGCCGTCTGCAGTGCCGATACGCTCGATGTGATTGTCTGTCCCGCTGGCACCGCCGACGTACCAGTCCTTCACCCTGATCTGGTCCGCCGTACCCAGCACATCGATCTGCAGATCATTGCCCACATGACGGAACCACAGCTGGTTCCGGTCAATGTCCGTCAACATCAGCATATCGGTGCGGCCAGTCTTGTCGTGATCTACAAGGATGTCCTTTCCATCGCCCGCGCTGTACAGATAAGTATCGCTGCCGCTCCCTCCGATCAAGATATCGTTTCCTCGCCCGCCGGAAAGGATGTCATTGCCTCCATAGCCTTCGATCCGGTTGTCATTGGCGTCGCCGACGAGGCGGTCGGCTGCATCGGTACCGCCCAGGTTTTCAATGCCGATCAGCGTATCTGCTCCATCTCCGAGAATGACCGTGCCCCTTGCCAGCGAGGCATCGATGCCAATCCCGGCACCCCCCAGATAATTGGCCCGGTAATCGACCGTGTCGTTGCCGGCATCACCCACCAGCACCTTGTCGTCATCAAAGGCTGGTAGGCCGTACAAGCTCATGCTGGCCAGACCGTAGCCACCGGCGGTGTGGCTGGTCGCCACATTGGTCAGTTTGCCGTTGGTGTTCCAGTTGAAGTTCGTATCGAGCACGTTGCCGTATGTGTATTTTGCATTGAGTACGGTAGCCGTCAAACCGCCCTCAACCCGATCCGCAAAGCGGATTTGCATGGCCTTGCTGTAGACCACCCCGTCATAGAAGCCGATCCATGCCGTGGCCTGACCGGCAACGCTGGTGTCGAGCTCGATCACCCTCGCGGCGTAATCGCCGGCGACCGAAGCACCGTTGAGGATGAAGTGGCTACCGGCCAGGTCCAGATCAGCCAGCTTGCCGCTGGTACTGATGACGCTGGCGTTCTTGGTCAGGTAACGATCCCATGTCAGGCTGCTGCGCGTGTAGTGATGTGCCACCTCGATGCGGTCGTTGCCGTCGCCGCCGGACACCTGATCCCGGCCTGTGCCGGTGACAAACAGGTCATTACCACCATAGCCTTCGAGCCGGTTGCCGTTGGCGTCGCCGGCCAGGCGATCGGCCGCGTCGGTGCCGCCCAGGTTTTCGATGCCGATCAGCCTGTCCGTGCCGCCACCGACGATGACGGTCCCGCGCGCGAGCGAGGCGTCGATGCCCAAGCGGGTCCCCTCCACATAGCCTGCTCGATAGTCGACCGTATCATTGCCAGCGCCGCCTTCGAAGCGCCTGCCATCGGCAAAGGTCGGCGCACCCTTCAGGCGCATGCTGGCCAAGCCATAACCGGCGCCCGAGTTGCTGGTTGCCACATTGGTCAGTTTGCCATGGCTGTCCCAGTTGAAGTCCGTGTCCAGCACATTTCCTTCGGTGTATTTGGCGTTGAGTACAGTGGCGGTGATGCCACCATCAGCCTTGTCGGCAAACCGGACCCGGACGGCCTTGCTGTAGACGGCCCCGTCATAGAAACCGATCCACGCCGTGGCCTGACCCGTGACCCGGGTGTCGAGCTGGATGACACGGGCAGCATAGTCACCGGCAACTGAGGCCCCATTGAGGGTGAAGCTGCTGCTCATCAGATCCAGATCAGCCAGTTTGCCGCTGGTACTGATGACGCTGGCGTTTCTGCTGAGGAAGCTGTCCCGCACCAGACTGCTGCGGGTGTAGAGGTGCGCCGCTTCGATATGGTCGTCCCCGCCGTTGTCTGGCGCGTCCGATCGGGCATGTGCTGCAAGCGCATCCGCACTCCATCGCGTGCCATCTGCAAACACGACCTGCTCGATGCGGCCCGACTCGTCTGCCGCAAAGAAGGCATTCACGATCACGGCATCATCGCCGCCCCAGTTCAGGCTCAGATCATCGCCTTGGCGAGTCACCACCGTAGCAGCGGCCGTCAGCCCGCTACCTAGTCGCAGGGTATCGACATCGCCCGCTTTTCCTGCGGCTTCTCTGATGAAGTCGACGCCATCGCCGAGATTGAAGAGGTAGGTATCATTGCCCGTGCCGCCCAGCAGGATGTCATTACCTCGTCCGCCCATCAGCGTGTCGTCCCCCGCGCCGCCGTCCAGCACGTCGTTTCCGCCCGGGGCCGCCTCATCGGGTTGATAGCGTTCGGCATAGCTGGTCAGCGTGCCATTGGCCAGTTGCGTCTGATAGAACTTGGCACTCCATTCGGTGGCGCTCACATAGAGGTGCGTACCCGCGTCGCGATCCGCGGCAGACGGCAGGTCTCCCACCAGGCGGTCGTTTCCTTCTCCACCGTACAGCAGGTCATCGCCTTCGCCCCCTACCACCAGGTCATTGCCCTCGTCTCCATAGGCAGTGTCATCGCCGCCACCGGCATAGATCTTGTCATTGCCGGCCCCGCCGGAAATCCAGTCGTCACCGTGAAACCTGAGCGGCGTGAATGCATCATCGCCCCAGATCCGGTCATCCCCCTCGCCGCCCCACAGATCGTCCTGACCGCCGTTGCCGAACAGGGTGTCGTTGCCCGCACCGCCGTCAACGAAGTCATCCCCATGCTTTGCGCCGGCCGTATTGAGCGTGAGGTCGTCTCCAGAAAGGATGTCGTCGCCATCTCCGCCCGTGACATCGTCCCGGCCTTCGCCACCATAGGCCACATCGTTACCGGCATCACCCGCCAACACATCGTCGCCGCCCTCGCCCCATAGCCAATCGTCACCCTCGCCGCCGGCATAGTTATCGTTGGTATTGGTGTTGATGCGGTCAATGGTGCCGGTCAGCGTATGCATCACAATACCGGTCGTGGCCAGCGTGCGCTCTTGTCGTTCCACGTCGGGCACGTCGACCTCGTCACGCCAGTAGCCCGGTCCCTGTGTCCAGCCGAGGAAGGGGACGTAGTACGGATCGCCCGCCTGCCAGACCGGGCGCGAGGTGTAGTCCAGCATCACGCCGTCGGCCAGTACATCGTTGCCCTTGCCACCCTCGCCAACATTGTCGCCGTCGGTGGCGATGAAGACATCGTTACCATCTTCGCCGTAAAAGGTATCCCCGCCCCCGACCGAGGCTACCTGGTCATCGCCAGCCCCCATGCGAAAGGTTTCACGGCCGGTGGTCTCGTAATAACCGACACCATAAATGCGCTGCCACTCCCAGATGTCGCGCAAGCTACTGCCGGTGTAGACCCTGTCATCGCCCGACGGCGTTGGCACCTCGCCCGTCAGCGCCAGACCTAGCACGCCGCCCGGCGCCTTGAGACGGTGCAGATAGCCGTCCTTGATCGTGACCCGTTGGGCGTCCAGCGTGATGTCCAGATCATCGCCATTGCGGGTGTAGATTTCTCCGGCGGCACCCCGCCAGCGGTGTTCACTCAAGCGCTGCGTGGCACCCTCCAGGCGCTTGCCGGCCAGCATCACCACGCCCTGGCTGTCAGCATCAAAGAGGATGTCGCCATCTGCGGCCTGATAGATATCAACACCATTGCCGCCCTCCAGATAATCGGCACCGTCGCCCCCGATCAGGGTGTCGTTACCATCACCGCCATACAGGTGGTCGCGTTGATCTTTACCCGTCAAGGTATCGGCCGTGTCGGTGCCAAAGATGATCTGGTGGGCCGTGCTGAACAGGTCACCGCGTCCATCCACCTTCAGCGTGATCTTTGCGGCCATATCGGTGTAGTCCCAATCGCCCTCAGTGGTGTCGCTGCTGATGGCACTGGCGTAGCTTGCGTCGGCATTGTTTTTAGTGATTTTCCAGACGAGGAAGTTGGCCCGGTCACTGAGGTAGTGCTGGGTCAACTTGCCCGCGCCGCTGGTCTTGTCAAAGAGATCAAGCTTCCCGTCTTTGTTGGCGGCGCTGTAGTCTGCGCCTGTGACGACGAAGGGGTTGCCGGTCACCAGGGCGTAGCGGTAAGCCATGCCGATCGTCCCCGCTTGCTCGGCTGAGCTCAGTATCGCAGCGCCCGATGTCCCAGCGAGCGAGATGATGTTGGCGTTGCCGAGCAGTTTCTTGTAGGCGGCATTGGCTTGCAGATCTAACAGATGCTTGTGAAAGTCAACACGACTGGCAGCGTCATCGCCCACATCGCCAACCCGCGTGATGGGGAATTCCGACCCAGTCACAATCCGACGCACTGCGTCGAGCACGCTCTCAAGACTGGCCTCCATGTCATTGCTGGCCGCTTGCACAAGGGTATTGAGCTGCGAAAACGTGAGCGTCGGCGCAAGCTTCTCCAAGGTCGCTCCCAGCGCCAGATAGTCGGTCAGCTTGAACATGGAGTGGTTGGCCATGGGGTTGACCAGGCTGCCTTCTTGATAGAGCGCAATTTTCTTGCCATATTGGTTGAAGCCCAGGGTCCAATAGGACTTCTCGCCCCAGTCATTGGTGGTCACGCTCACGCCGTTGCCAGCCCTGAAGTTGGTCTGCTTGAGGGCTGCAGCATCAAAGCTGCGCGTACCCAACGCCGCAGTGCCCAGCAAGGTCTCGATGTTGTTGAACTCGGCGCGGATGTTGCTGCCCGCCGCGTCGCTAAAGCCTGCACTGTTGAAAGTAGTGACCGCCAAGACCTTGGCACCAAACAGACGCGTGAACGCTGTGGAAAGGTAGCCACCGAGACTGTGGGCGTTCACGCCGGTGATGGTGTTGATCTGGCCATAGAGTTCACCGGTGGCGACCACTGGCACGTCGGCGGCGAAGGTGTAGACATTTGCGAGAGGGGAGCGAGCAAAGGTCTCGACCTTGATCTGTTTGACCAAGTCACCCGGCTTGGCGGTGATCCGCATCCACCAGTTGGCCATGTCGCGCACCTGGTTGTAAGCGACGCCGCGTGAGGCAAGATCGACATCGGCCTCGATATCGGCTCCACCGTCTTTCGGTTGGGTGCCGCGAAAGGAGACATAGACCTCACCAGCGTAGTCTGTGCCAGACTTACCGCGCCATACAGTGGCATCAAAGCCGGACCCTAGCAAGGGGATATCGCTTTTGTTTTCTGAGGCGATGACGTCGAAGCTCGCTGCGATGAACTTCGCTTGATCTTCGGTCATTCTTCTTTTGAGTGCATCGACTTTATCGTCTAAATCAATGCCCCTTTCCAAATCGATGTAGGCTGCATCGGCAAGCAAAGCATTGATGTACGCGTTATGGATCGTTTTCATTGAGATTTCTCCTCAGTAAGTAAATTTTCGATACTGATCATCTTGCGAATTTCATGTTTATCCTTGGGCCAGCAGGTAGTAGTACCTCCCAGACCCAAGCCCAACGTTCCAAGCAAAAGGCCACCATTGGTATGTACTGCGTTGTAGTTCATGAATGGTTGTCCCGTATCTGCATCGACATAGATGGCCTGTTGAATACTGATCGGTATGACCGTTCCACGAACTGGTTCAGATGAATCAGGACTGACATTACGTACAGCCCTTACGCTTTCCCAATCCGGGCTGAGCCAAACAACCGCCTCTTTCTCGCAAAGCCGTTTGAATTGCCAACGACCAATCAACTCATCGACAATGGGCGCGAGAAACGCCAACGGGACAAACAGATACGACCACGCGCGTTTCAGGCCTAACCATCGTGGGATTGCCCTGCCAAAGTAAAAGGCGGATGCCAGCCACACAAAGAACACGATGAGGAATAGCAATCCGATCATGCCTACGCCCCCCTGGTATCTTGATTTGCCCCGTCACCCGTTACGTTGCTGATAGCCGCGCTATTGAAGGTAGTGGCCGCCAAGAGATTGGCTTCAAGCAGATGCGTGAACGCCGTGAAGAGGCATCCACCGAGACTGAGGGCGTTCACGCCCGCGATGGTGTTGACCTGGCCGTAGAGTTCGCCGGTGGCGACCACTGGACTATCGGCGGCGAAGGTGTAGTTATTTGCGAGAGGGGAGGGCGCAATGGTCTCGACCTTGAGCTGTTTGACCAAGTCCCCCGGCTTGGCGGTGATCCGCATCCACCAGTTGACCATGTCACGCACCTGGTTGTAGCCCACGCCGCGTGAGGCAAGATCGACATCGGCCTCGATGCCGGCTCCGCCGTCTTGTGCTTGCGTTCCGCGAAAGGAGACGTAAATCTCGCCGGCGTAGACTCTTCCAACCCTGCCGCGCCATACAGTGGCGTCAAAGCCGGATCCTGGCAGCGAGATGTCGCGTTTATTTTCTGATGCGATGACCTCGAAGTTCGCGGCGATGAATTTCGCTTGATCTTTGTCCATTCTATTTTTGAGGACAGCGACGATTTTTCCGACATCCAAATCCTTGTCTAGATCTATGTGCGCTGCATCGGCAAGCAAGGCACCGATGTACGCGTTGTGGATTGTGTTCACTGGTACTTCTCCTTATTAAGTAAATTTTTCATATCGATTTCCTTCCTGATGTGAACATTCAAATGGAATAAAAACGACGTGCGCTGCAATTCAACAAGGAGGACACCACGGTGCTCTCCTATCGCCATAGTGGCAGGGGTATCGATAGGCGCAAGCCTATTTGTCTTGCTTGCCCCAAATTTTTCAAGGAAGCAAAACTTATGTTGAGCGTGGCAATCAACGCGGGCGTGATCGTGAAGTTTTTTCTCGTGAAAACCAGCTTTTCACGGGACACATCGAACCTGTCCTAGGGTCTTCACGTTCGCTGAAATGTGTTGGTGCGTATCTTTTTCTTATGCGCGAATGAAGTGATGTCGTCAGGACACTGCTGAGTGATCAGGTATGGAATATGGCCGGAGCAATCTTGATCGGTAAGTAAAGCGACCGCGAACGAATGGCGCTGGATAACCGGGGGAGACGAAGCTGCGCCCAGCAGACTTTTTACATCCTGTTATCCATAAGTTGATCGATATCGAATTTTTCTGAAGAAAATTTCATCACGTTGACGACGCGGAACTAGCAATAATTGGAATTTCCCTGAGAACAATCAGGAGCACTGAAATTCAGGTGACAGAATCGCTTAGTTTGTCCGCTGTCAAAAAAATGTCGATCACGCCCCACGCCCGGCTGCTGGGCCAGGCGCAGCAAGCGTGACAGACGTGCCGAACAGAACCATTGCAGTTTTCGCGCGGCCGCATTCCACTAAGGTGGCTGCATAAGTTGGCTGCATAAGGCGGCCCGTTGCCACCGCCACGCTCCCTGGAAAAAGGATGAGTCGAACATGATCCCGGCAGTCTTTCGCGACAGGCTTGATGCGCTGCTCGCCAGCGGCCAGCGCACGATACTTGGACTGGCCGGGCCGCCCGGCTGTGGCAAGTCCACGCTGGCACAGGCCTTGCTCGACCATGCAGGTTCCCGCGCTGCGGTGCTGCCCATGGATGGATACCACCTCGCCAATGCCGAGCTGGCACGCCTGGGTCGCGCTGCCCGCAAGGGTGCCGAGGATACTTTCGACAGCGCCGGTTTCGTCCACCTGCTGTCGCGTCTGCGCAGCCAGGTCGCCGACGAGATGGTCTACGCCCCGCAGTTCCTGCGCGAGATCGAGGAAGCCATTGCCGGCAGCATCGCCATCAGTGCCGATATCCCGCTCATCATCACCGAAGGCAACTATCTGCTGCTCGACCGCGGCCATTGGTCGCGCGTGCGTCCGCTGCTGGACGAGGTCTGGTATGTCGAGGTTGATCCCGCCCTGCGGCTGGAACGCCTGATTGCCCGCCATGTGCAGTTCGGACGCAGCCGGGCCGATGCCGAGGCCTGGGTGATGAACAGCGATGAAATCAATGCCGCCCTGATCGCCACCACACGGGATTGGGCTGACCGTATTTTTCGCTGGGACTGAACTCCCGGCGTCAATGTCAGCAGTACCTGGTTGGCAGCACGCAATCAGCAATACGCATTTAGCAGCACGCAGTCAGCAGCACGCAAAACGTAGAACAAGCCATCCCCCCTCTAAAAAGAACCGGAGACAAGCATGATCAGAAAAACCCTCGCCATCGCCTGTGCCACTCTCTCGCTGGCGTCCGTCACACATGCGGTCCAGGCCGCTGACAAGCCGCTGAAGTCGGTCGGCGTCACCCTGGGTGACCTCGCCAATCCCTTCTTCGTGGCCATCGCCAAGGGGGCCGAGAGCGGCGCCCACAAGATCAACCCGGACGCGCGGGTGACCGTGGTGTCCTCCAAGTACGACCTCAACACCCAGGTCGGCCAGATCGAGAATTTCATCGCCAACAAGGTCGACATGATTGTGCTCAATGCGGCTGATTCCAAGGGTATCGGCCCGGCGGTGAAGAAGGCCAAGAAGGCTGGCATCGTAGTGGTGGCCGTGGACGTGGCCGCCGAGGGAGCCGATGTCACCGTCATGTCGGATAACACCATGGCCGGCGCCGAGTCCTGCAAGTTCATCGCCGACAAGCTGCAGGGCAAGGGCAATGTGGTCATCGTCAACGGCCCGCCGGTTTCGGCGGTGATGGACCGTGTCACCGGCTGCAAGGCCGAGTTCAAGAAGTCGCCCGGCATCAAGATCCTCTCCGACAACCAGAATGCCGGTGGCAGTCGCGACGGTGGCATGACCACCATGTCCAACCTGCTGGCCGCGCACGCCAGGATCGATGGCGTCTTCGCCATCAACGACCCCACCGCGATCGGTGCCGAACTGGCGATCCGTCAGGCCAAGCGCAGTGACATCAAGGTCATCAGTGGCGTGGATGGCGCACCCGATGCCGAGCGCGCCCTCAAGGACAGCAAGTCGCTGTTCGCCGCCTCGCCGGCCCAGGACCCGTATGGCATGGCCGCCGAGAGCGTGGCCATCGGCTATCAGTTGATGAATGGCCGCGCCCCGGAAAAGAACGTCAAGCTGCTGCCCGTGAAGCTGATTACCCGCGACAACGTGGCCGACTACAAGGGCTGGGTCCCGGCCAACTGATCGACTGATCTGTCGCTGCCCGGAGCGCCGGCCTGCCTGCATCGTGGCGGGCCGGTGAGTCCGATGGCTGCACCGTCCGGCGCCCTTGGGCAGCGTTGCCGCGTACGGCTGACGTTACCATTTCCTTTGCGAGCTCATGACTTCCACACCCCTGCTGCGGATGACCGGCATCAGCAAGTCTTTCGGTGCCACGCGCGCCCTGTCGGCGATGCACCTGAGCATCTATTCCGGCGAAATCCACGCCCTCATGGGCGAGAACGGCGCCGGCAAGAGCACCTTGATGAAAGTCCTGTCCGGCGTGCATGCGCCGGACAGCGGCGAGATTCTCCTGGACGGCAAGCCGCTGTCCCTGCGTGACCCCGGAGCCAGCCGCGTGGCTGGTATCAACCTGATCTACCAGGAACTGGCCGTGGCACCCAATATCAGCGTGGCTGCCAATGTCTTCATGGGCAGCGAATTGCGCACGCGCCTGGGCTTGATCGACCACGTCGCGATGCGGCAGCGTACCGATGCCGTGCTGGCTCAGCTGGGTGCCGCCTTTCGCGCTAGCGACCGCGCCGGACGCCTTTCCATCGCCGAGCAGCAGCAGGTGGAAATCGCCCGCGCCCTGGTGCATCGCAGCCGCATCGTCATCATGGATGAACCGACGGCAGCGCTGTCCGAGCGCGAGACCGAAAACCTGTTCAAGGTCGTGCGTCGTTTGCGCGACGAAGGCCTGGCCATCATCTACATCAGCCATCGCATGGCCGAAGTCCACGCCCTGGCCGACCGCGTCACCGTACTGCGCGATGGCAGCTTCGTCGGCGAGCTGACACGCCAGGAGATCGACGCCGAGCGCATCGTCCAGATGATGGTCGGGCGCTCGCTGGGGGAGTTCTACCAGCATCGCCGCATGGCGCCCGAGCAAGCCGCGACCTTGCCCACTGTATTGCAGGTGCGGGCGCTCGCCGGTGGCAAGGTCAAACCGGCTTCCTTCGCGCTGCGCGCAGGCGAAGTGCTGGGCTTTGCCGGGCTGGTGGGTGCCGGCCGTACCGAACTGGCGCGCCTGCTGTTCGGTGCGGATGCCCGCAGCGGCGGTCAGGTCCTGCTGGATGGCCAGTTGCTGCAGATCGATAGCCCGCGCGCGGCCATGCGGGCTGGCATCGCCTATGTGCCTGAGGACCGCAAGGGGCAGGGTCTGTTCCTGCAGATGGCGGTAGCGGCCAACGCCACCATGAATGTGGCATCGCGCCATGCGCGGCTGGGACTGGTCAACGGCCGCACCCTGCACGGGGCGGCGCAGGCATCGATACGTCGCCTCAACGTCAAGGTGGCCCATCCCGGCGTGCCGGTGGGCAAGCTCTCCGGTGGCAACCAGCAAAAGGTCTTGCTGGCGCGCTGGCTGGAGATCGCGCCACGCGTACTGATCCTGGACGAGCCCACCCGGGGTGTGGATATCTATGCCAAGAGCGAGATCTATCAACTTGTCCACAGACTGGCCGAGCAGGGCGTGGCCGTGGTCGTCATCTCCAGCGAACTGCCGGAGGTGATCGGCATCTGCGACCGTGTACTGGTCATGCGCGAAGGCGCCATCACCGGCGAACTGGCCGGTGCCGACATCACCCAGGAAAACATCATGCGCCTGGCCACCGACACTGCCGGCGTGCCACCCGCATCTCCCCATTCACCTCAACCTTCCCTTGATCCCACCCATGGCTGAAATCGATCCCATGCATGAGACTGCACGCGCCCCTTCGCGCGCCCCTTCCGGCCCCTCGCAATGGCTGCTGCACCGGCTGGGCATGTTGCCGGTGCTGGTGGTGCTCTACCTCCTCTTCTACGCGCTGACGATCTATCTCAGCGGCGATGGCACGTCCAATTTCGCCAGTGCCGAAAACACCATGAACATCCTGCGCCAGGTCGCCATCAACCTGGTGCTGGCCGCCGGCATGACCTTCGTCATCCTGACTGCCGGCATCGACCTGTCCGTGGGGTCGGTGCTGGCGGTCTCGGCGGTGCTGGGCATGCAGGTGTCTCTGGGTGCGGCGTCCGGCTGGTCGATTCCAGTCTTCGTCTTCTCGGGTTTACTGATGGGCCTGCTCAACGGCACCATGGTGGCCTTCCTCAACATCAATGCCTTCGTGGTCACCCTGGGGACCATGACGGCCTTTCGCGGGGCGGCCTACCTGCTGGCCGATGGCACCACGGTCTTGAACAACGACATCCCCAGCTTCGAGTGGATCGGCAATGGCGACTTCCTGCATGTGCCCTGGCTGATCTGGGTGGCGCTGGCGGTGGTGCTGCTGTCCTGGGTGATCCTGCGCAAGACGGTGCTGGGCATGCACATCTATGCCATCGGCGGCAACCTGCAGGCAGCGCGCCTGACCGGCATCCGCGTCGGGCTGGTCCTGTTGTTCGTCTATGCCATCAGCGGCCTGTTCTCGGGATTGGCCGGTGCCATGTCGGCCAGTCGCCTGTATGGCGCCAACGGCAACTGGGGCAGTGGCTATGAACTCGACGCGATCGCTGCCGTGGTACTGGGCGGCACCAGCCTGATGGGCGGCGTGGGCACGATCTGGGGAACGGTGGTTGGGGCGCTGATCATCGGCGTCATGAACAACGGGCTGACCATTCTCGGCCTGTCCTCGTTCTGGCAATACGTGGCCAAGGGCGCGGTGATCGTGCTGGCGGTGATCCTCGACAAATGGCGCCAGAAGGATGCCAGCCAATGAACCTCAGCCTCTCGTACAAGGAGCGCAGCATGCAGCAACCCGATTTCGAAAGCCGTCATTTCCTGCAGTCGCATGTGGCCGATACCCTGGCCTTCTACGACCGCCATGCCATCGATCCGCAGGGCGGCTTCTTCCATTACCTGAAGGATGACGGCAGCGTCTATGACCGCTCGCACCGCCATCTGGTCAGTGCCACCCGCCTGGTCTTCACGCAGGCCATGGCCTATACGCATACTCGCCAGGAACGTTATCTGGAGCAGGCGCGGCACGCGCTATCGCATCTGGAGCGTTTCCGCCATCCGCATGGTCCGCTGGCCGGCCTGTATGCCTGGACCCTGCGCGACGGGCAGATCGAGGACGGTACCGTGATGGCCTATGGTCAGGCTTTCGTACTGCTGGCCTATGCCCACGCCCATCGCGTTGGCCTGTGTGATGCGCAGCAGGTGGCCCAGGCCTTCGAGCGTATGGAGCGCGCCTTCTTCGAACCCGCCCATGGCGCCTATGCCGATGAGATCACCCCGTCTGGCGAGCTGATTGCCTATCGCGGCCAGAACGCCAACATGCACATGTGCGAAGCCTGCCTCGCAGCCTATGCGGCCACCGACCTGGCGCGCTATCTGGAGCGCGCCCGTCTGCTGATCGACCGTTTCGTGTTCGGACTGGCGCAGCAGTCGCAGGGGCTGGTCTGGGAGCACTACCGCCAGGACTGGACGCCCGACCACGACTACAACCGCGGCAATCGCGACAACATCTTCAAGCCCTGGGGCTTCCAGACCGGTCACCAGACCGAGTGGGCCAAGCTGCTGCTGATCGCCCACGCCATCGAGGCCAGCCCGGATTACGTCACGCGCGCGGCCGAGCTGCAGAAGGCCGCCTGGACGCATGGCTGGGATGGCGAACATGGTGGCCTGATCTACGGTTTCGATCCGGACATGCGGCCCTATGACAGCGACAAGTATTTCTGGGTCCAGGCCGAATCCTTCGCCAGTGCCTGGCGTCTTTGGCGGGTGACCGGGGATGAGGCATTCCGCCGCCAATATCACGCCATCTGGGCCTGGAGCTGGGAACACCTGGTCGATCACCAGTACGGTGCCTGGTTTCGCATTCTCGCCGCCGACGGCAAAAAGCTGGAAGACACCAAGTCCCCCGCCGGCAAGGTCGACTACCACACCATGGGCGCCTGCTGGGACGTGCTGGAGACGGGTGGCCTGCGGCCCTAGCGTGGCGGGAAGATCGGGTCGGTCGGGGACGTCAGGGGATCTTCAGGAACACCTTGTCATAGATCCTGTCGATTTCCGCCACTGATTCCGGATCGTGCCATTTTTCCACGATCGCCCGGTAGGCAGGCTGGGCGCGCTTGGCCAGCAAGACCTTGTTGACCTGCTCCACCACCTGCCGCCCCCATTCATTCCTGGGGCACATCACGCGATTGAACACGACCTCGCTGACCTCCTGCATCGGCAGCGCCACCAGCGCGCCGGGCTGTCCCATCACGCGTGCCTGCTCGAAGGCCAGCAATGGCAACTCGATCATGTAGTCGATGCGCCCGGCCAGCAGCATGCCGATCGATTCCACCTGTTCCGAGTAGTTTTCCCTGGGTGGATAGGCTGCCAGCAGCTTGTCCACGGTCGGGCTGTAGGAGCGGTCGCGCATGACCGAGGTGGTCAGTTGCGGATTCTGCAGCAGTGCCTGCAGCGATAGCTTGCCCTTGAACTGGTCTACCCGGTCGCGCCGCACGATGATGCGCAGCGGCAGGAAGATCGAGGTCGGCAGCGACAGGTAGCCGACCTTCTCGCGTTCCGGGGTCTTCAACATGCCGTTGTAACACCAGTGGCTGCCTTTGCGGATTTCATTGTTGATGCGCGGGAAGGGCGCTTCCAGTTCCACGTGCTGGTATTGCGGCAAGCCCTTCTTGATGACGTCCAGGGTCAGGTCGAAGATACCCTGATGCGCGAATTCACCGCTGCGGATCATGTAGGGCGGCACATTGTATTTGCCCCAGACGATCTGGTCGGTCGCCTGCGCCGCCGGCTGTGTCGGCTGTGCTGACGTTGACGACATCGCCGATAACAGCGTGCTGCCGAGAACCAGAGAACAGGCAAGGCGGCGGAAAATGCGTGAGGGCATGCGCGACTTTCTTCAGGCAGGGGAAGGGGAAGAAGAAGGGGGCGGTGACACAAATGGCGGCGCCAGCAGGACGCGATTGCGTCCCAGCGTCTTGGCCTGGTACAGGGCCGCATCGGCAGCCTGGAGCAAGGACTCCAGTCGCGCGCCGGGATGGGCCGGTATGCAGGAAGCCACGCCGCCGCTGATGGTGATGCGCCCCAGTGTCGACCCGGCGTGCGGCAACGCCAGGGCATGGATGGCATCGCACATGCGCTGCACGATCTGCACGCCTTGCTCGCCATCGGTGTCGGCCGCGATCACCGCGAATTCTTCGCCGCCATAGCGCGCCACGGTCTCGCCGGCGCGGCAGACGGTATCGCGCATGGTCTGCGCCACCTGGCGCAGCACGGCGTCGCCCGCCACGTGGCCGTAGTGGTCGTTGTAGGGCTTGAACCAGTCGACGTCGATGAAGGCCACCGTCAGCGGCTTGCCATGACGCACGCTGCGCCGCCATTCCTGGTCCAGGGTGTCATCGAAGCTGCGCCGGTTGGCAATGCCGGTCAGGCCATCGGTGAGACTGAGCGAGCGCAGCTGTTCATTGGCCTGGGCCAGATCGCGGGTACGCTCGGCAATGCGCAGCTCCAGCGATTTGTTGAGTGCGCGCAAGGATTCCTTTTCCTGTTCCAGCTGGGCGTAGAGGGTGCGATTCTGGATGGTATGGCTGCGCAGGTTGGCCAGCATGGCATTGATGGCATCGGCCAGGAAGTGCAGCTCATGCCGCTTCTTGCCCGGCAGGTCGATGCTCTGCGGCGAGTCCGGCAGGTCCGGGCGGTTCAGGTCCTGGCGACGCACGAAGCCTGACAGGCGCGTGATCGGCCGGCCCAGCCAGCGATTGAAGACATAGAGGAAAATGAACCACAACACCAGCGTCTTGATCACCGAGTTGATCAGGATCAGCGTAAAGCCATAGGCCACTTTCTGGATCACCACGTGACGGCTGGAGTACACGGTCCAGGCGCCGATGTCGTGCGTCACGCCATGTTCATCGCGATACAGGATGGGGAAGCGGTGGCTGGTGGCGGCGTTGAGGAAACCCGTCCGCACCGGGCTGCGCTGCCCGTCGGCATCGACATGGATCTGGCGGCCGTCGTGATCGACGATATTGCCCTGGGCCATCACCAGCCGACCCTGCGGATCTTCGATCTTCACCCCGGTCACCACCGGCAGGTTGCTGATGCCGCGCAATGTGGCCTTTTGCACATCGCCCTGGAAACGCCAGGTCGAACTGGCGAGGCTGGCGCCGAAGGTCAGGTCCATTGCCCGCAATTCGTTATCCACGCCGGACTGGGTGTGCTCGTACTCGGCCGCCAGCTGCAGGCAGGTGACGATCAGCGTCACCAGGAAGTAGCTCCCGAAAATGATGCGCAGCAGGTGGACCGCCAGGGAATTCTTGGAGAGCAAATTCATGTTCTTGCGTGATGGGGATGCTCTGCTCAGTATTGAGAGAATCGACAGAGCGGAAGGCGCCGCCATGCGCCCGCGGCCTCCCCTGCAGGTTGACGCTGCGTCCCGCCGGGCGGGATCGGGTGCGTTGGCAAGGCATGCTGCTGCCCCATGGAATTTCCTCCCGCTGGAATGAAAATGATCAACGTGCTGGTCGTTGAATGCGTGGAGCAAATTTTAACAGTTAGGTTTTGCGAAACTGCCAATGATGTTGGCTAAATTGCGCCCGCAGGGGGCCGAGAAGTTTGCGAAGGGGGATGGATGCGAAGGGTTGGTGAGGATTGCGGCAGAAGGGGCGCAATCAGGTCGCCTCAAGATGCCGTTCGGCAATCACGAACTCGACCTTGACCCCGGGAACCGGCGCCACGAAGAGTTGCCGTTCCTGCAGGGCATCGATCGTCTCGATCCGATAGCGCAGGCGGTGCGCATGCAGACGTTGCAGCAGCGCCTGCCATTCCGGATGACTGTCGATGCGCAGCGCCAGATGGTCGATACGCGTGGCCGGCGGCCCATTGCTGATGCCGTGTGGGGCTGGCAGGGTGCTGCGTTCGATGAGATGCAGTACCGGCTGCTGGCCCAGGTAAAGCCAATGGCCGGTACTGCCGAAAGGCGGCCTTGGACCCTCCCTCAGGCCGGCCACTTCCACGAAGAACTGGCGCAGGAAGCTGCAGTCACCGGCCACGATGGTGATGTGATCAAGATGCATGCGATACCTGATCTCTACAGCAGCCCGCCACCGTCGACATCGACCACGCTGCCGGTCATGAAGCCGTTCTGCATCAGCAACAGGTAGGCCTGCGCCAGGTCCGCGCCCTGACCCACGCGTCCCACCGGCAGCTTGCCTCCGGCGCGCGTGGCCATGGCCTTGCGGTCGGCCTCACTCATGTCGCCCCACATGCCACTCTCGACCATGCCCGGGCTGACCACGTTCACGCGCAAGGGCGCCAGTTCCTTGGCCAGGGTCTTGGCGAGGATTTCGGTGGCGGCATTCATGGTCGCCTTCACCAGTGCACCCGGAGCCGCCTTGCGTGCCAGCAGGCCGGAAGTGAAGGTGATGGAACCGTTGGGCTGCAGATAGGGTAGTGCCTGTTGCGCGGCGCGTATCTGGCCGAAGAACTTTACGTTGAAGGCGGCCATGGCGTCGGCGATCTTCAGGTCGGCCAGTCGCGCCGACCCGATCACGGGACCGGCCGTGACCACCAGATGATCGAAGCTGCCGATGCCGGCAAACAGTTGCGCCACCGACGCATCGTTGCCGATGTCGACCTGGGCCGTGGTGATGTGGGTGGGAAAGTCGGCCGGCGCACTGCAGCGCCCGGCCACGGTCACCTGCGCGCCGGCAGCGGCAGCCTGTTCGGCGACGGCGCGACCGATGCCGGTCAGGCCGCCGATGACGACGATTTTCTGGTCTTTCATGATCAGACTCCTTGAGGGATCAACCGGTGGAAGAGGTTCAGGCGGCTGCCGCGGTGGCAGTCGGCAGGGCGGGGTAGTCGGTATAGCCGACCTCGGTACCACCGAACAGCGTAGCGCCATCAAATTCGGCCAGGGGCAGGTCTTCGATCAGGCGGCGCGGGAAATCCGGATTGGCAACAAAGGGGCGGCCGAAGGCCACCAGGTCGGCGTAGCCGTGTTCCAGCACCCATTGCGCACGCGCCTTGTTGTAGTTGCCAGCCACGATGATGGGATGGCTGAAACGCTCGCGCAGTTGCTGGCGGAATGCTTCGGTCACGACCGGCGCATCGTCCCAGTCCGCTTCCACCAGGTGCAGATAGGCAATGCCGCGCTGCTGCAGCCAGGCGGCCGCATCCAGGATGGTGGGCAGGATGTCCGGGCAATCCATGCCGCGAGCGGTCAGGAAGGGCGCCAGGCGGATCGCGGTGCGATGCGCACCGACTTCATCGGCCACTGCATCGACCACCTCCTTCAGGAAGCGCAACCGGTTTTCGCGTGAACCGCCGTATTCGTCGGTACGCACATTGGAAGTGGTGCGCAGGAACTGGTCCACCAGGTAACCATTGGCGCCGTGGATTTCCACACCATCGAAACCGGCGTCGATGGCATTGCGTGCAGCGCGGCGGAAGTCCTCCACGATGGCCTTGATCTCCTGGCGTTCCAGTGCGCGAGGGGTCGGGCTGGCGACCATGCCGCCCTGGCCGGTGACGGGGTCCACCTTCCAGATCTGGCCCTCGAAGGGCATTGCCGAAGGCGCCACCGGCAGCGCGCCGTCGTGGAAATCGGGATGCGACATGCGGCCCACATGCCACAGCTGCAGGAAGATACGGCCATCGGCACGATGCACCGCCTCGCTGACCAGGCGCCAGCCGGCGACCTGCTCGGGGCTGTAGATGCCCGGGGTAAAGGAGTAGCCCTTGCCCTGCGGCGAAATCTGCGATGCCTCGGTGATGATCAGCGCAGCCGAAGCGCGTTGAGCGTAGTGCAAGGCGTTCATGGCATTGGGAATGTCACCCGGCTGCGAACTGCGTGCGCGGGTCATGGGGGCCATCACGATGCGGTGGGGAAGCGAAAGGTGGCCCACGGTCAGCGGTGCCAGCAGGGAGGTCGGGGTTTGCATGAAAGACTCCAAAAAAGGGGGCAAGACGATCAAAGGGTTCATCGAAGGGTTCAGGCGCTGATGGAGGTCATTATGCGAACCGCATTGGAATTTGATAATTGGTCTAGTATTTGAATAATTATCAAATGGAGCGGAATAATGGCAGCGCACAACCTGGGTGATATCCGACTCTTCGTGGAGGCCGCCGGCCTGGGCAGCCTATCAGCAGCGGGGCGCAAGATCGGCTTGTCCCCGGCGGCGGCCAGCGCGCGGCTGGTCAAGCTGGAGGCGGAGCTCAACACGCGGCTCTTCGAGCGCACCACACGCCGCCTGCGACTGACCGCCGAGGGAGCGCTCTATCTGTCGCACTGCCAGCAGGCCCTGGCCGCGCTGGACGATGCCCAGGCGGCCTTGCAGGCAGGCCGCAGCGCTGTCAGCGGCAAGTTGCGCATCGCCGCCACCTCCGACTTCGGCCGCCATGTCCTGCAGGGCTGGCTGGAAGAATTCAATGCGCTGCATCCCCAGATCACGCTGGCCCTGATCCTGGGCGACACGGTCGCCAATCTGCTGCAGGACGACCTGGACCTGGCCATCCGCTTCGGTGTACCGCAGAACAGTTCCATGGTTGCCCGCCCGCTGGCCCCGAACCGCCGCGTGCTGTGCGCGGCGCCGTCCTATCTGGCCGGTCGCCAAGCGCCGCAACAGCCGGCCGATCTGCAGCATCAGGACTGCATCGTGCTGCTCACGGCCAGCGGTCCGGCCAACGAGTGGCGCTTTGAGCGTGACGGCGTGGTGCAGACCCATACCGTTCCCCTCACCAGCGCACGCGAAACCAACGACGGCGCGCTGGCCCGTCAGTGGGCCATCGAAGGCAAGGGACTGGTCATGAAGTCGATCTGGGACGTGGCGGCGGACTTGCGCGAGGGTAACTTGCAGGTGGTGATGCCGCAGTGGCGCGCCCCGGAAGCACCGGTGCATGCGCTTTACCAACGCACGCGCTACATGGCGCCCCGGGTGCGGGCCTTGCTGGATTATCTGGTCGAGCGGTTCGAGGTGGCGGGAGGCGAAATGACGGCGCTGCTTGAACTGCGTTAGTACAGCGGTTGGCAAGTATCGGCGACTATCTTTTCCTGGGAGCAATCGTCGATGGTCAACCCGCGAATGTTCCGTCCTGCCCTAAATGCGTACCTGCCCCGGTTTGAAACCCATGCATTCACGCCGGTGCAGTTACGTAATCGACAGCCGAGCTGTGGTGTGAGGAATACATCGGTAATGGCTTATCTAATAATCGGAATCTAGTCGTACTTTCCAGCTTTTTGTCATAAAACACAACATTCCAGCAGGAATGATGTTATTTTGGAAATATGAGAAAAATCCTATAAGATGGATTAAAAAACTCCTAAATAACCGTATATTTCTCGATTTCTCTCAGAATGATCTTGGGCTCGAGGCCGCCTTATGATAATTCGATCTCATCATCCGGGATGAATTTAGGTTAAAAATTCCTCAGTTCGTTGCTTCTCCGATGCTCCGCTTTTACAATACAACATCGGAATTCATCGGGATGTTTGCGATTATTTACTGAATACTTCGCCGCCTGATTAAGTGAATAAGTGAACTATCTTCACTGCGTGTTGGATTCGGAAGTCAAGCAGGCGTCTGAGCTTACGAGGGGGCAGGGGAGAGCATCTTCGGGGGAAGCATGGCTCAAAGCACAACGAGCGATGGCGATAAGTTGCCGCACGGAATTGACCAGAGCTCGTTGGGCAGCAGTCAGTCAAGTCCCCCTGTGTGCCTGCCTGTAGCCATCGTTGGCATGGGCTTTCGATTGCCCGGCGATCTTGGCAATGAAACCGATTTCTGGACGGCGCTGAAGGCGGGTCGTGACCTGGTGACCGAGGTGCCGGCCGATCGCTGGGCGACCGACGAACTGCAACACGGAACACGCGCCGAACCTGGGCGCAGCATCACCTTTGCCGCCGGCGTGCTGTCCCGTGCGGACCAGTTCGATGCGGAATTCTTCGGCATTTCGCCCCGTGAGGCGGCCTGGATGGATCCGCAGCAGCGTCTGCTGCTGGAGCTGACCTGGGAGGCTCTGGAGCATGCAGGCGTGCCGCCTGCCTCGTTGGCCGGCAGCGATTGCGCCGTCTACGTCGGCATTTCCAGTCTCGATTACGGCACCCGCGTGCTGGACGATCTGTCCAGCCTGGGTGGCCACATGATGACCGGCAACACCATGAGTGTGGCCGCCAACCGCATTTCCTACGTCTTCGATCTGCACGGCCCTTCGCTGGCCGTCGATACCGCGTGTTCCTCGTCGCTGGTCGCACTGCATCACGCCTGCGTGGCGCTGCAGACCGGTCAGGCTTCCACCGCGCTGGTCGGTGGCGTCAACATGCTCATGCATCCCTATCCGTTCGTGGGCTTCACCAAGGCCTCCATGCTGTCGGCGGACGGGCGCAGCAAGGCCTTTGACGAATCCGGTGATGGCTACGTGCGCGCCGAAGGCGGGGCCGTGCTGCTGCTCAAGCCGCTGGCCCAGGCCCAGGCCGACGGTGACGATGTATTGGCCGTCATCCGCGCCAGCGGCGTCAATGCCGATGGCTCGCGCAAGACCGGCATCACCATCCCCAGCCGCGACGGCCAGGTGGAGCTGATGCGCAGCGTTCTTGCCCGCAGCGGACTGGCGGCAGCCGAAATTGATTTCGTCGAGGCGCACGGGACCGGTACGTCGGTTGGCGATCCGATCGAGGCGGCCGCCATCGGCGCAGTCTATGGTGCCGGCTCGGGGCGCGAACGGGATCTCCCCATCGGCTCGGTGAAAGCCAACCTGGGCCATCTCGAGGCCGCCTCCGGTATGGCCGGACTGGTCAAGACCGTGATCGCCCTGCGTCAGCGCGCCTTGCCGGCCAGCCTGCATCTCAACACGCCCAATCCCCGCATCGATTTCGCCGGCCTGAAGCTGGCCCTGCTGACTGACTATACCGAGCTGCCCCCCGGTAATGGTCGTACGCTGATCGCTGGCCTGAATTCCTTTGGATTTGGTGGCGCCAATGCCCATGTGCTGCTGGAAGCCGGCACCCCGGCGGTGGCCGAGGTCGCCGGCAACACCCCTGCGGCCGCTGGCCTGCCACCGCTCTACCTTTCGGCCAGAACCGAAGACGCCCTGCGCGAGCTGGCCGGGCGCTATGCAAGCTGGTTGGCCGATGAGGTGGCCGACGAGCGTTGCTATGACGTCGCCTATGCCAGTGCCACCGGGCGCCAGCGCCTGGCTCGCCGGCTGGTGTGCCGGGCCGGTTCGCGTACCGAACTGGTCGCCGCGCTGCAAGCCTATGCCGCCGGCCATGCCGTGGCCACGATCGTGTGCGAAGACGAACCCGCCGAGTCTGGCGATATCGCCTTCGTCTATTCCGGCAATGGCGCGCAATGGGTCGGCATGGGACGTCGCCTGTGCGAGGAAGTCCCGCGCTTCAGGCAGATCATCACCGATCTGGATGCGCGCATGCATCCCATGCTCGGCTATTCCATCCTGGCCGAACTCTACGCCGACGGCACGCAGGCCCGTCTGGACGAAACCGAAGTGGCACAGCCGCTGCTGTTCGCCGTGCAGGTCGGCGCGACCTTGCTGCTGCGTGAACAGGGGGTGCAGCCTGCGGCCGTGACCGGCCATAGCGTGGGCGAAGTGGCCGCCGCCTGGGCTTGTGGCGCACTCAGCCTGGATCAGGCCTTGCAGGTGGTAGTCATGCGCAGTGCCGCGCAAGGCAAGACCCGGGGTGCCGGCCGCATGGCCGCCGTCGCCCTGGGTGAACAGGATGTACTGGAGGCCATCGTCGCCACCGGCAGTGACGACGTCGTCGTGGCCGGGATCAATAGTCCTGGCAATGTCACTCTCTCGGGGGCGCCCGAGCAACTGGCCCGCATCGAGGCGTGGCTTCGTCCGCGCGGTGTGTTCTTCCGTCTGCTCGATCTCGACTACGCCTTCCACAGCCACGCCATGGACCCGGTGCAGCAACTGCTTGTGGACAGTCTGCAAGGACTGCGACCGGGCCCAGCGGATCTGGCCATCTTCGTTTCTACGGTCACCGGTGGGGAGCTGCAAGGCAACCAGCTTGATGCTGACTACTGGTGGCGTAACGTGCGTGCACCGGTGCTGTTCGATCAGGCTATTCGTGTGCTGGCGCAACGCCACTGCCGCGTCTTCATCGAAATCGGACCTCATGCGATCCTGCAGCGCTACATCGGTGAATCGTTGCAAGGCGCAGGCGTCAAGGGCAAGGTACTGCCCTTCCTGCGTCGCCAGCATGATGGCGTGGACTGTCTCATGGATACCGTGGCGCGGGGCGAATTGCTGGCGCGTGCACCCAATCTGCAGCATCATTTCCCGCAGCCTGGACGTCCAGTACGCCTGCCCTCCTACCCCTGGCAACATGTGCGGCACTGGCACCCCAGCACCAGCGAAGGACGGCGCGCCAATACCAGCCGCCGCGAGCATCCCTTGCTCGGCTGGTCCCTGTACGACGGCCATGCCTGGGAGAACGTACTGGACGCAAGCATCCTGCCTTGGCTGAAGGACCATCAGGTCGGTGGTGCGACGGTCTTCCCCGGTGCCGGCTATACCGAGATGGCGCTGGCCGCGGCCCGGCAATGGCTGGGGACCCAGGGCAGCGGTCACTATCTGCTGGATCAGGTCGATATCCTGGCACCGATGCTCTTCGATCAGGACCAGGCCCGCACCTTGCGTCTGAGCTTGAACGAGCGCGATGGCAGTTTCCTCATCAAGAGCAAGCCACGTCTGTCGGCCGACGAATGGACGCTGCATGCCAGCGGTCGCATCCTGGCCCCGGGCAAGGGATGTCGCGCCGGCACCATCAGTGTGCCCGCCGACGCCGGCGTGATTGACGCCAGCGAGCATTATGGTTTTACCGCTGCCGTCGGGCTGGAGTATGGCCCTGCGTTCCGCGGCTTCAGCCACGCCCGCGTCGCCGGGCGCTGCATGGAATTGCATCTGTCCCTGCCGTCTGCGGTGCAGAACGGCCTGGCCGACTACCTGCTGCATCCAGCCCTGCTGGATGTCTGCTACCAGGCACTGGTCGGCTTTTCCGGAGACGAAATCCGCGCTGGCCAGGGACGCGCCTTCCTGCCTGTCAAGACCGCACGCGTGGAGGTATTCGGCGCGGCTTGTCCGCAGTTCGCCCGCTTGCATCTCAAGCGCGTCAGCACGCGCGCCGCCCTGGCCGATATCGAATTGCATGATGCCGATGGCGAACTGGTGGCACGCCTGAGCGATTGCCGGTTCCGCGCCGCGCCGTTGGTTCAAGGCGCCGGTGGTGCGGTCAGCCTGTGGCAGACCAGCGCGCGCCTGGCACCTCGCGCTGACGGCGCTGGCCACCTGCACAACCAAGAGGCGCTGGCTCCAATGGTCGATAGCATTCGCCAGACCCTGTCTCAGATGGCCGCGCAGCGCCAATCGTGGTTCAACGAGAACCTGCCGCTGCAGGAAGCCCTGGTGATGGCCTTCCTGCACGAAGCCTTGCGCGATGGACTGGACCCGGCCTTGCTGGAACACAGCGCCTATGGCCGCTGGGTGCGCCATGTGCTGCATGCCGAAGGCCTGTTGAGCCGTGCAGGTCAGCACTGGCAACTGCATGCGGATTCCGCACTGCCGCCGGCTGCAGAGATCTGGAAACTCCTGCTCAACCAGTCCCCCCAAAGCCTGCCGCAACTATTGCTGGCCGGTCGCGTGGGCCTGCACCTGCCGGCACTACTGGCCGATCCGTCGCTGCATGAGAGCTTCTGGATGCAGTTGGCGCGTATGCCCGCGGTGGAAACCCAGCTTGACAGCGACCCCGTCTATACCGGCAGCACGCGCGGCATCGAGCAACTGCTCTCCGATCTCGCGCGGGTCTGGCCCATCCAGTCGCGCCTGCGCATTCTGGAGATATCTGTTGGCTACAGCGATGTGGCACGCCGTTTCGTACAGTCGCAATCCGAGGGCAGTCTGCATTACACCCTGGCGCTGTCCGATGAAACCATGGTCCAGCGTCACCAGGCCGAACTGGCAGGTCTGCCCGGCCTGGCACTGGCCCGGCTGGATGCCGACTGGAATGTGCACAGCGATGCAGAGCTGCCGCAGTCCTACGATGTCGTTGTGCTGCGCCACTGCCTGAACCTGGCCGCACAGCCGCAACAGGTACTGGAAAAACTGCGCCGCCAGATCGTACCGGGCGGACTGCTGGTCGTGGCCGAGCGCCACGCCGACCTGAGCGCCGATTTCATCGAAGGGCTGCGTCCGCACTGGTGGCATGCCCCGGTACAGCAGGATGAGGCCGCAGATGCGCCGCTGTCTTCGCTGACCTCACCGGCCGACTGGGAAATCTTCTTGACCCGTGCCGGCTTTGCCGACATCGAAAGTGTCAGTGAACCAGATGCCGCGGCACGCGCTGCCTACCTGCTGCTGGCGCGTCATGCCGCCGAGGCACAGCCCTCGCCGACGCCGACCGGCCCGACACGCCGCTGGTTGCTCTGGTTCGACGACGCATCGGCACTGATGACCGAACATCTGCGCGCCTGCCTGATCGCCCAAGGCCAGGAAGTCGATTGCACCACCGACCTGGAGCGGGTCCTGCATAACGGCGGCGATCAGGTGGTCTATCTGCGCGGCTCGTCAGCAAGCGTCGATGCCGCAGGCTTCTACGTGAGCGAACTGCTGGATGTACTGCCCTCGCTGATACGCTCGACACGCGTCCCCCGCCTGTGGGTAGTGACCCAGGGTGGCGCACTGGCACAGGACCTGCCCGCGCACTACCAGCACAAGCCGGCGCAAGCGGCGCTGTGGGGGGCCATGCGCGTGGCGATGAACGAATTCCCGGATCTGCAGGTCACGCTGGTGGACATGGACAGCGGCGCCGGGCGGCAGGAGGACGCAGTGCGTCTGGGCCAGGAGCTGCTCGCACCGGATGGCGTCAACGAAATCCTGCTCAGCGGCCAGGCGCGCCTGGCTCTGCGCTGGCAAGCCAGCGAACAGCTTGCTACGGCAGCGTCCCAGGCCTCGGAGCCGACGCGTTTCCGTCTGGACTTCAAGGTGCCAGGCCAGTTGCGCAACCTGCAATGGTTCGCGATGGCGCCGCAGCCACTGGCCGATGACCAGATCGAAGTACGTACCCTGGCCGCCGGCCTGAACTTCCGCGATGTCATGTACCTGATGGGTCTGCTGCCCGACGAAGCGGTCGAGAACGGTTTTGCCGGTGCCAGCCTGGGGCTGGAATTCGCCGGTGTTGTTACCCGGGTCGGGGCGGCCGTGACTGATCTGCGGGTCGGCGAGGAGGTCATGGGCTTTGGCAGCGCCTGCTTCGCCAGCCATATCGTCACCCGACGCGACGCAGTGGCGCGCAAGCCTGCCCACTGGAGTTTCGAATCCGCGGCCACGGTGCCGACCGTCTTCTTCACCGTCTATTACGCGCTGTGTCACCTGGCCAACCTGGCCGAAGGCGAACGCGTGCTGATCCACGGCGGTGCCGGTGGGGTCGGCATCGCGGCCATCCAGTTGGCCCGCCACCTTGGCGCGGAAGTCTTTGCCACCGCCGGTAGCGAGGAAAAGCGTGACTTCGTGCGCCTGCTCGGTGCCGACCATGTGTTTGATTCGCGTAGCCTGGACTTCGTCGACGACATCATGGCCGCGACCGGCGGCGAGGGTGTGGACGTGGTCCTCAATTCGCTGGCAGGCGAGGCCGTACGTCGCAACTTCTCGGTGCTCAAGCCCTTCGGCCGCTTCCTGGAACTTGGCAAGCGCGATTTCTTCGAGAACACGCCCATCGGCTTGCGACCCTTCAAGGACAACATCAGCTATTTCGGCATTGATGCCGACCAGTTGCTGACCGGTCGCCCACGGCTGGCCGCACGCCTGTTCACCGAACTCATGGCACTGTTCGACGAAGGCGTGCTGGCGCCGCTGCCATATCGCAGTTTTGCCGTGCCGCATATCGTCGATGCCTTCCGCACCATGCAACAGGCGCGCCACATCGGCAAGGTGGTCGTCACGCTGGACCAGACGCCCGCGCGCGTGGAAGCCAGCGGTGCCGCGCAGCCTCTGCTGCAGGCCGATGCCACCTGGCTGGTCACGGGCGGCCTGTCCGGTTTCGGCCTGGCTTCGGCCCGGTGGCTGGCGCAACAGGGCGTGCGCAGCCTGGTGCTGGTGAGCCGACGCGGCGCGGCGACCCCTGGCGCAGCGGAAGCCATCGCCGAGCTGCAGGCGCAGGGCACGCGGGTCCATGCCGCTGCCTGCGACATCAGCGACCGCAGCGCGCTGACGGCATTGATCGACGAGATCGGCCACACCCTGCCACCGCTGAAAGGTGTTCTGCATGCGGCCATGGTGATCGACGATCGCCTTATCCCCAAGCTGGATCCTGAGGCCATCGAGGCAGTCCTGCGGCCCAAGCTGCAGGGGGCATGGCATCTGCATGAAGCGACCGCCGCTCTGCCGCTGGAGCACTTCGTGCTGTATTCCTCCATTACCACATCGATCGGCAATCCTGGCCAGGCCAACTATGTGGCGGCCAATGCCGGCCTGGAAAGCCTGGCCGGCCTGCGTCGCCGACAGGGGTTGCCAGCGATTTCCATCGGTTGGGGGCCCATCGCCGATAGCGGTTACCTGACCCGCAATACCGCAGTGCGCGACGCGCTGGAGCAGCGCCTGGGACGTCCTCCGCTAACGACCCGTCAGGCCCTGGATACGCTGGGACGGATTCTGGCCGCAGGCGGCCCCGGCGACACCCTGGCCGCTGCCAATTTCGAATGGCCTACGCTGGCGCGCCTGCTGGCGCCGGCCGCCCGTTTCGCGGCACTGGACGCGGCGCGCGTGATGAGCACCGATGACCAGAACGACAGTGATTTCCGCAGCATGGTGGCCGGCAAGTCCGGCGCCGAAATTCATCAGCTGGTCAGCCAGCAGGTGGCGCGCGAGGTGTCGGCCATCCTGGGCGTGAGCGAAGAACGCATCGGCCATGAACAAGCACTGCACGATCTCGGCCTCGATTCCCTGATGGCGGTGGAACTTGCCATGGGGCTGGAGCGCCGGGTCGGTGTGCAGTTGCCGGTCATGATGCTCAATGATGCGCCCACCATTGCCAAGGTCGCCGCCAAGATCACCGCCCGTCTCGGCGGCGAGGATGCGATCGAAGATGCGCCCGGTAGCGACACGCTGGTCGAGGATTTCATCCGCAAGCATGGCGAAGAGGTCAGCGCCGATGATCGGGCCCGCATGAGCGCCGAGACCCAACGCATGAAGGCGCAAGGCGCGAGGTTGACCCCATGAGCAAATTGGAAGGAAGGTCCAAGTCGGACCTGATCGCACGTTTCCTGGGCAAGAACGGCGCCGCCAGCGGAGGCGGCCGCGCTGCCGGTGCCGCTGCGCAGCCGACGCAGACCAGGGTGTCGCAGGCGTTCACCCGCTTCGACCATCATCCGGGTTACCAGAAGATCCTCGTACCCAAGGTCGCCGCCGATCGCTTTGGCGTACCCAATCCGTTTTTCAAGGTCCATGAAGGCATCGCCGGTGCGACCACCCGCGTCGGCGGACGTGAGCTGATCAACTTCGCCAACTACAACTACCTCGGTCTGAACGGTCATCCGTCGGTCAACCAGGCCGCCAGCGACGCCATCCTGCGCTATGGCACCACGCCGTCGGCCAGCCGCCTGGTCGCGGGTGAACGACCGGTCCAGCAGGAACTGGAACAGGCGCTGGCCGCGCTCTATGAGGTCGAGGACTGTGTGGTCTTCGTCAGTGGCCATGCGACCAATGTCACCACCATCGGTTATCTGTTCGGCCCCAAGGACCTGATCCTGCACGATAGTCTGATCCACAACAGCGTCCTGGAAGGTGCCCGGCTATCCGGTGCCACGCGACGCTCCTTCCCGCATAACGACGCGGCGGCACTGGACGCCATCCTGGCCGAGGTGCGCCCGCGTTTCGAGCGGGTGCTGATCGTCATCGAAGGTCTCTACAGCATGGACGGTGACATTCCCGACCTGCCGGCCTTCATCGACATCAAGCGCCGCCATGCTGCCTTCCTGATGGTCGACGAGGCGCATTCGCTGGGCGTGCTCGGCCAGAGCGGACGCGGTCTGCGCGAGCACTTTGGCGTGGCTGGCAAGGATGTCGATATCTGGATGGGCACGCTCTCCAAGACCCTGGCCAGTTGCGGCGGCTATATCGCCGGTGAGCGGGCACTGGTGGAGCACCTGAAGTACGCCGCCCCCGGTTTCGTCTACAGCGTCGGTATCTCGCCCCCGTTGGCGGCGGCCTCGCTGGAAGCGTTGCGCATCATGCTGGCCGAGCCGCAACGGGTGCACCAGCTGCGCGCGCGCACCGGACAGTTCCTGCAACGGATGCAGGAGTACGGCATCAACACCGGCTATGCCCAGGGCTATGCCGTGGTGCCCGTGATCACGGGCAGTTCGATCAAGGCCGGCAAGCTGTCGGAGCAGATGTTCCAGGCCGGCGTCAATGCTCAGCCGATCATTTATCCCGCCGTGGAAGAGAAGGCCGCGCGCCTGCGTTTCTTCTTCTCCGCCATGCACAGCGAAGAGCAGATCACCACCACCTGTGAGCTGCTCAGAAAACTGGTCGGCTGACAGGCCGCCCATAGCGATACCCAAGAAGATACCCAAGCCATGCATTCAATGACCCTCCGGGCGCGTCTTGCCCTTCCCTTTAGCCTGATCGCGCTGCTGGCCGGTTGCGCCACCATGCCAGGCTGGATTCCTACCTCCGGCGCCAGCCGTGCGCAGGTGATCGAAGAGCCTGCCTCGGGTCGCATCGAGGGTATCCAGCTGGTCGATGTGGATGATGCACTGGCACGCAGGCTGGCTGCCAGCCGCAAGCACGAGCAATTCGCCAGACTGTTCGACGGCAAGGCCGATGATCGTTACCTGGTGCGTTCCGGTGATGTGGTCGATGTCACCCTGTGGGAGACCCCGCCCGCGGTGCTGTTCGGAACCGTCTCCGCGGACGCCCATGTCAGCGCGACCACGGTGCAGCCAGTCGCCTTTCCTTCGCAGATGGTGTCCTCGGACGGCACCATCGGTATTCCCTTTGCGGGTCGCATCGTGGCCAATGACAAGACCACCGACGAGATCGAGCGCGAGATTGTGCGTCGCCTCAATGGCAAGGCCAACAGGCCACAGGTGATGGTGCGCGTGGGCAAGAACAATTCATCCAATGTGACCGTGGTGGGCGAGGTCAGCAACAGTGTGCTCCTGCCACTGACGCCGCGTCGCGAACGACTGCTGGACGCACTGGCCGCCAGTGGCGGCGTCAAGCAACCGGTCAATCGCATGGCCATCCAGCTTTCGCGTGCCGACCTGACCGCCTCCATGCCGCTGGACGCAATCATCCGCGACCCGCGTCAGAACATTGCCTTGCAACCCGGTGATGTGGTGACCGCGTTGTTCCAGTCGCAATCCTTCTCGGTGCTGGGGGCGACCGGCAAGAACGAGGAAATTCCGTTCGAGGCGGCCGGTATTTCCCTGGCCCAGGCGCTGGCACGCTCCGGTGGACTCAACGATAGCCGTGCCGATGCCCGCGGCGTGTTCATCTTCCGCTTCGAAGATCCCGCCCTGGTGCGCAGCGCCCAGCCGCTGGCTGTGGGTGTGGACGGCAAGGTGCCGGTGGTCTACCAGGTGGACCTGCGCGACCCGGCTTCGCTGTTCGTCACCCAGAACTTCCCGGTGCAGGACCATGACGTGATCTACGTCGCCAATTCGCCGGCCGCCGAATTCCGCAAGTTCCTCAGTCTGGTGGTCTCCGTGGCAGCCCCCAGTGTCACCCTGAACAATCTGATCAAAGACTAAGTGATCGAATCTTCTGACAATTCACTGGCTCCCCGGCAGCGCAGCGCGCTGTCGGTAACGCTGTCGGTCTGGCATGCGATCTTCCTGCGCGAGGCGCTGGATCGCCTGTTCGACATGCGCGCGGCCTGGCTGTGGCTCATCGCCGAGCCAGTGGTGCATATCGGCTTCATTGCGCTGATCTGGCGCTCGCTGCGCATCCAGACCATTGGTGGTGCCGACCTCGCGGTGTGGACGATGATCGGCATGCTGGGATTCTTCCTCTACCGTCGCACCGCCCTGCAGGTGAGTTATGCGGTCGAGTCCAACCTGCCGCTGTTTGCCTATCGCCAGGTCAAGCCTTTCGACACGGCGCTCATGCGCGCGCTGCTGGAGGCCTTCCTGATGGCGGTCATCAGCGCCGTGCTGCTGTTGGGGGCGGCGCTGCTGGGACACGACACGCTGGCCGTCGATGATCCCTTGCTGGTACTGCTGTCGGCAGTTGCCTTGTGGCTGTTCGCGCTGGGCTATGGCCTGGTGGCTTCGGTGCTCATGGCGCTGGTGCCGGAGAGCGAACATGTCCTCAAGCTGCTGATGATGCCGCTCTATCTGCTCTCGGGCGTCATCTTGCCGATGTCGGCCGTGCCTGAGCCTTATCGTGGCTGGCTGATGTACAACCCGGTCGCCAACGGCCTGGAACTGATCCGTCTGGGATACATGGAGAACTACCACGCAGTCGCCGAGACCAGTCTCGACTACCTGTTGATGTGGGCCTTGTCCAGTCTGTTCCTGGGACTGGTTCTGTACCGCCGCTTTGAACGAAAGCTGGTGATGCAATGATCCTGGTCGACGACGTTCACAAGCGCTACATGACGGAGCATGGCGTGGGACGCTGGGTACTGCGCGGCATCAATCTGCGCATCCCTACTGCGAGCAACGTTGCATTGATCGGCGCCAACGGGGCCGGCAAATCGACCTTGTTGCGCATCATCTGCGGCGCTGACCAGCCCAGCAAGGGATCGGTCCAGCGTCAATGCCGTGTGTCCTGGCCGATGGGGCAGGGCGGCCTGGAAGGCACGCTCACCGGACGCCAGAACGCGAAGTTTGTCTGCCGTGTGCATGGCCATCGCAGCGATCTGGCCGAACGTCTGCAGTTCATCCAGGACTTCGCTGAACTCGGGCCGGCTTTTGATGAGCCGGTCAAGACCTATTCGTCAGGCATGCGCTCGCGCCTGCAATTCGGACTCTCGCTGGCCTTCGACTTCGACGTCTATATCTCCGACGAAGTGACTGCGGCTGGCGATGCTGCCTTTCGGCGCAAGGCGGCAGCGGCATTCAAGTCCATGACCAATCGGGCCGGTCTGATCATGGTGGCGCACGACGAGCGCACGCTGCGCGATTTTTGCCAGTCCGGCATATGGATCCACGATGGTCGAGCCGACTGGTTCGACGACATTGAAGATGCACTGAAGGCATACAAAGAGACGTTGAACCCATGAGTAACATGCAAGCAGAAAATTCCCCAATCTCCGTCAAGGGCTCGCGCTGGGCGCGCCTGAAACAGGACTGGTTGTCCATCCGCATCTTCGGAAAGCTGATCCGTGTCATCGCTGTGCTGGCCGTGCTGATCAGCCTCTATTGGCTCTTTGTGGCCTCGGACCGATATGTCTCGGAAGCGACCGTGATCCTGCGCAAGACCGACTCCGCAGCCTCTGCGGCCACCGACCTTTCCGCCGTCACCAAGGGCATGCTGGGCATCAATCGGGCCGATCAGTTCCTGCTGCGGGAATACCTGCTGTCGGTGGACATGCTCAAAAAGCTCGACCAGAAACTGCACCTGCGCGAGCACTACAGTGACAGCGGGCATGACCCCTTCTCGCGGATGTGGCTGGGCCGCGATTCAATCGAGCATTTCCACGCCTATTACCTGTCGCGGGTCAGCGTGGAATATGACGACTACGCCGGGGTGCTGCGTATCGCAGTACAGGCGTACGACGCCAAGTTTTCCCAGGATCTGGCGCGTGCGCTGGTCCAGGAAGGCGAGCGCTACATGAACCAACTGGGCCATGAACTGGCCCAGGCGCAGGTCGATTTCCTGGTCGGTCAGGTCGATACCGCGCGCCTGCGGGTACAACAGACCAACCAGGCACTGCTGCGCTTCCAGAACAGCAAGGGACTGATCTCGCCTCAGACCACGGCCGAGGGCATCAACGCCATCGTGTCCAAACTGGAAGATCAGCGCTCCCAGATCCAGACCAATCTGGCCGCCTTGCCTCGCAACCTCAATGCCGATCATCCCAATGTGGTGATGCTGCAGAACTCGCTGGCAGCGGTAGACCGCCAGATCGCCCGCGAGCGCGCCAAGCTCGCGCAGCCCGAAGGCAAGACCCTGAACTACACCATGGAAGAGTACCAGCGGCTGCAGATGGAAACGGTGTTTGCCCAGGATATCTACAAGGCCGCGCTGGCCGGGCTGGAGCGGGGACGCTCGGAGGCTACCCGGATGATCGACAAGGTTTCCGTGCTGCAGACGCCGAACCTGCCGGAGTATCCGCTGGAGCCGCGCCGTCTCTATAACGCCTTCTTCACCTTGCTGGTGGCACTCATGCTGGCCGGCATCTTGAAGCTTCTCGAAAGCATCGTACGCGATCACGTTGATTGACCTATGGGGGGAACCAGATGAAAGTACTGACTGTTTTTGGAACACGGCCGGAAGCCATCAAGATGGCGCCGCTGGTCAAGCTGCTGGAAGAAACACCTAGCATCGATGCCAAGGTGTGCGTGACGGCGCAGCACCGGCAGATGCTGGATCAGGTGCTTGAACTGTTCGAGATCACGCCCGACTTCGATCTTGACATCATGAAGCCGGGCCAGACCCTGTCCGATATCACCCGTGAAATCCTGGCGCGCATCGAATCGGTGCTGCAGGAATTCCAGCCCGACGTAGTGCTGGTACACGGGGATACCTCCACGACCTTTGCCACGACACTGGCTGCGTACTACCGCAAGATCACGGTAGGTCACGTGGAGGCGGGTCTGCGCACCGGCGACCTGTATTCGCCCTGGCCTGAGGAAGCCAATCGCAAGCTCACCGGCGCGCTGGCGAAGCTGCATTTCTCTCCCACCGACATGTCGCGCCAGAACCTGCTGGTCGAGAACGTGGATGAAGGCAACATCGTCGTCACCGGCAATACCGTCATCGATGCCCTGCTGGCAGTGAAAGACAAGATCGACAGCGACGCCTTGCTGCAGCAGGAATTTTCGCAGCGCTTCGGGTTCATTCGCCAGGACGCCCGCGTGATCCTGATCACCGGCCATCGGCGCGAGAACTTCGGCGCCGGTTTCGAACGCATGTGCGGCGCAATCGCCGAACTGGCCGACCGCTATCCGCAGGCGGATTTCGTCTATCCGGTGCACCTCAATCCCAATGTGCGCGAGCCGGTCAACCGCATCCTGCAGGGCCTGGCCAATGTCCATCTGATCGAGCCCCTGGATTACCTGCCCTTCGTCTACCTGATGCAGCGCTCGCACCTGATCCTGACCGACTCCGGCGGCATCCAGGAAGAGGCTCCGTCGCTGGGCAAGCCGGTGCTAGTCATGCGCGACACCACCGAGCGACCCGAGGCGGTCACGGCCGGCACTGTCAGACTGGTCGGCACCAGCCGCGAAGAGATTGTCAATGGCGTGAGCATGCTCATGGACGACGCCGCAGCCTACCAGGCCATGTCGCGTGCCCATAACCCCTACGGCGACGGTCGTGCCTGCCAGCGGATCGTCGAAGCACTGCTGGCAAGGAAGGCCAGCTTGAACTGAGCGCCGCGTGCGGCGGGTTCCGCGGGTTCCGCGGGTTCCATTTCCAACGAAGGTAAAAGTCATGCAAGCAAGTCAGCAATTCAAGACCATCTCGGTGATCGGGCTGGGTTATATCGGTCTGCCCACGGCCGCGGTCTTTGCCTCGCGCGGGGTGAAGGTGATCGGGGTGGACGTCAACGCTCGTGCCGTCGACACCATCAATCGTGGCGAGATCCATATCGTGGAGCCGGATCTGGACATCGTGGTGCGCGCGGTCGTCACCGATGGCGCCCTGCGCGCCACCACCGTGGCCGAGCCGGCGGATGCTTTCCTGGTGGCGGTGCCAACGCCCTTCAAGGAGGGCTTCGAACCGGACCTGTCCTATATTGAGTCGGCGGCCCGTGGCATCGCCCCGGTGCTCAAGAAGGGCGATCTGGTGATCCTGGAATCGACCTCGCCGGTTGGCGCCACCGAACGCATGGCCGAGTGGCTGGCCGAGGCCCGTCCTGACCTGAGCTTCCCGCAGAATGCCGGCGAGGCCTCCGATATCCGCGTGGCGCACTGCCCGGAGCGTGTGTTGCCGGGCCATGTGCTGCGCGAGCTGGTGTCCAATGATCGCGTCATCGGCGGCATGACTCCGGCATGCTCGGCTGCTGCAGCAGCCCTGTACAAGATCTTTGTCGAAGGCGAGTGTGTCATCACCACGGCGCGCACTGCGGAGATGTGCAAGCTCACCGAAAACTCCTTCCGTGATACCAACATCGCATTTGCCAACGAACTGTCATTGATCTGTGACCAGCTCGATATCGATGTGCGCGAGCTGATCGCACTGGCCAATCGCCACCCACGCGTGAACATCCTGCAGCCGGGTGCTGGCGTGGGCGGTCACTGCATCGCGGTGGACCCCTGGTTCATCGTGCACAGCAATCCGGAACAGGCCAAGCTGATCCGTACCGCACGTGAAGTCAATGACTTCAAGCCGAAGTGGGTCATCGGCAAGGTGGAAGAAGCCATGGCGCAGGCCAGGATGACCGGCGCGGACGTGCGTATCGCCTGCCTGGGCCTGGCTTTCAAGCCGGACATCGACGACCTGCGCGAGAGTCCGGCGGTGGATATCGCTCATGAGCTCTCGTCCCGCTATGCGGGCCAGGTGTCACTGGTGGAGCCCAATATCGAGGCGCTTCCGGCCCAACTGGCCGAGGCCCGCCTGGTCGCGCTCGATACCGCGCTGGCCGAGGCCAATGTGATTGCCGTGCTGGTGGCGCACAAGGAATTCCGCGACCTGCGTTCCAGACTCAAGCCCCACCAGCGTCTGGTCGACGTGGTCGGTATCTCCAGGGCATGAAGCCAGCCCGGACGGCGAACGCGACAAGGTTCGCCCGCCGGCCCCTCCAGAAAGGTAACTATCTTGTTCTTGAAACGGCTCCGGTCAATGACCTTGACGATGGCGATCAATCGCCATCTGACGGTTTGCGCCTTGCGTTGGCTGGTCAAGCGCAAGGCACGCAGGGCGCCGGAGTACACCCCGCGTCCGGGTAGCCTGCTGTATGTGGCTGCCAGCGCCCTGCCTTATCACGTCTCCGGCTATACCAACCGGACCCAGGAGATCATTGTCGCGCTGCGCTCGGTCGGCGCCGATGTGAGCGTGATGACCCGCCCTGGCTATCCCTGGGATCGCAAGGACCGCGTCGTCGATGCCGGTCCTGACGCCACCCTGGTCGACGGCATCCTCTATCACCACAGCCGGAGCCCCTCCAACCATCGTCCGGTCCTGCAGTTTGCACTGCAGGCCGCGCCTGCCATTGCGCAACTGGCGGCCAGCCGCAAAGTGGCTGCCATCCACGCCGCTTCCAACCACACCAATGCCTTGCCGGCCCTGCTGGCGGCGCGTCGACTGGGAATTCCCTTCCACTACGAGATGCGCGGCCTGTGGGAACTGAGCCGTATCTCCCGTTCGCCCGACTTCGAGGGTAGTTGGGCCTTCCGCCAGGGGCTGGCACTGGAACGTCTGGTGGCGTCCCAGGCGGATCGCCTGTTCGTCATCTCGGAACAGTTGGGTAAGTACATCCAGCAGCATTGGGGCATTCCTGCCGAACGCATGACGCTGTTACCCAATTGCATCGATGCGGATCGCATTCCGGCGGCCGATCCTGCCCAGGCAGTGCCACTGACCATCGGTTACGCCGGCTCGCTGATCGTCTACGAAGGTCTGGATACCTTGCTGGAGGCCGTCGCCCGGCTCAAGCGTGAAGGCCTGGCGGTGCGCTTGCACGTGGCAGGCCACGGCGAAGCAGGCCAGGCACTGCAAGAGCAGGCGCGCCAACTGGGCATCGACGATGTGGTGTGTTTCCATGGCCGCGTCAGCGCCGTGCAGGCGCGCGCCATCATCGGCCGCTGCGCGGTGATCTGCATTCCGCGTCGTCCCTTCGAGGTTTGCAGGATCGTGCCGCCGCTGAAGCTGGTGGAAGCCCTGGCCATGGCGCGTCCGGTCGTGGTCCCTGATCTGCCGGTGTTCGTCGACGAGATGGGCAGTGATCCTGCCGGCTGGTTCTTCAAGGCAGGCGACTCCGCAGATCTTGCGCGCACACTCAGGGTGGCGCTGGAAGATCATGCGCAACTGGCTGCGATTGGCCAGCGTGCGCGTACCTATGCGATAGGGCAACGCCGCTGGCAGGGTTTCGTCGGTGCGGCAGTACCGGGTGCTACCCCTCGGGCGAGCGCCGGCAATATGGGAGCACCGCATGGTCGGTAGAGTCATTCGCGCCGTCGGTTCGCTGATATACCGCTTCCCCGAATTGCAGGAAGACCAACCGGCAGCCGGTCCCTTCGGTCAGCTCAAGATCGCGTTGGTCACCGACCACTTCACCGCCGACTGCCTTTCCGGAGAATGTCGCGTGCGGGCCCTCACGCCTGCCAACTACCGCAGCGTCATCGGTGAGTGGAAGCCCGATCTGGTGTTCGTCGAATCGGCTTTCCACGGCATACGGGGCAGCTGGCGCTACGAGCTGGCCCGCCAGCCCCGACTCCTGCGCCTGACACGACCGACGGCCATCTTCAGGCTGATCGATTTCGCCAAGGCCCGGGGCATTCCGACGGTCTTCTGGAACAAGGATGACGGCGCCTATTTCGAGCCCTTCATCGACGTGGCCAGGCATTTCGATTACATCTTCACCACCGACGAGACCTGCGTGCCCAGGTACCGTGCAGCCGCCCCCGGTGCGCGCGCGGTCAACACGCTGATCATGCCCTACCAGCCGGCTTTCCATCGTTTTGATGGCTTTCGCTTCACGCACAAGGAAGCCTGTTTCACCGGGAGCTACTATCGCCGCATCCTGGGGGCGCGTCGGGAATTCCTGGACAGCGCTTTCCAGGCCTGCGCCGATACCGCGCTGACGCTCAACGTCTTCGATCGCAATCACGACCGGCTTTCCCGGTACATCGAATTCCGCTATCCCCGCGGCAGCCACCTGAACGTACAGCGTGGCGTTGCGCATCGCCAGACGGCGGAGATCTACAAGCGGCATGTCCTCTCGCTCAATGTGAATTCGGTGACCGCGTCCGACACCATGTTTTCACGCCGCCTGCTGGAAATCCTGGCCTGTGGCGGCATTGCGGTGACCAATCCGAGCCGTTCAGTGGAACGGCACTTCGCCGATTTTTGCCATGTTGTGCGCAATCGGGAAGAGATGCAGGAAGTCTTCGGTCGTCTCAAGCATGGCCCGTCGTCTCTGGATCTGGAGCGTGCCGAAGCAGGCGCCCGTTACGTACGTGCCCATCACACCTGGTCACATCGGTTGCAGGAAGTCTGCGCCGTGCTTGGTCTCTGAAGGGCGCAGCGTGCTGGTCTCCATTTTTTCCTTCCTCGCCCAGGCCATTTTCTGGCTGGTGGTCTGCTATTTCTTCCTGTACGTGGGGCTGGAGCTGCGTGCCTTGCTGATCTCGCGCAAGACCGAGCGGCGCAAGCTGGCGCAGTTGACGGCGATACCGGCGCTGCCTGTGCAGCCACCCGCTGGCTATCCGCCGGTTACGGTGCTGCTGCCGGTCTGTAACGAATCTGCCGTGATCGAACGCCTGATCCACGCCGTCTGCCAGATGCAGTACCCGGCAGGCCAGCTCGAGATTCTGGTGCTGGACGATTCGACCGATCAGACCTCGGCGCTGGCGCAGCAGGCGGCCAGCCGCTACCAGGCTGCCGGTATCGATATCCGCGTGCTGCGGCGCCCCGACAGGAATGGCTTCAAGGCGGGCAACCTGATCCATGGCATCGAACAGTCGCGTGGCGAGTTCTTTGCCATCTTCGACGCCGATTTTTTGCCGCCGGCGGATTTCCTGCTGCGTACGATGCCTTGTTTCAGCGACCCGGAACTGGGCTTCCTGCAGACCGGCATCGGCTATGAAAACCGCGACCACTCCTTCCTGACGCGGTTCCAGGCCATGGAGATGGGCCACCAGCAATATGTGACCGTGGGACTGAGTGAAGATGGCGACATGGCCTCCCTCAGCGGAAGTTCCTGCGTCTGGCGCAAGCGCTGCATCGAGGCCGTGGGTGGCTGGAGCGATGCCACCGTGACCGAAGATGTCGACCTGGGTTACCGTGCCCAGTTCAGCCACTGGAAGTACGCCTACCTGCGCGATGTGATGTCGATGTCGATCCTGCCTGAGACCATCAGTGCCTTTCGCATGCAGCGTGAGCGTTGGGGGCGCGGCTTGATCCACAGCGCCTTCAAGCATGCCGGGGCCATGTTCCACCAGCGCATGCCGCTGATGCGAAGACTGCATGCCATCTCGACCATGTTTTCTTCGCTGCTGCTGGCTTCCATCCACGTGCTGGTCCTGTTGAGTCTGCCGTTGAACTATCTCCTGAACTTCGAGGCGGCCAGTGTCCAGTGGGGCGCCTTGCTGTTCTTCGTTCTGGCCGGCGTCTGGGGTATCGACAATGCCATCGGCGCCAGCAAGGGTGCGTGGATCAACGATAAACGCTCCCTGGGACGCATGGTCTGGGATTCCTATCTCTACATCGCGCTGTTCCTGCCGATGGCCTGGTACTACTTCTTCGGCGGCTGTCGCGCCCTGTTCGGCGTCTATGGCGAGTTCCACCGTACCCCCAAAGCCGGTGACGAACATCGCACGAAGATGCCTCGTGCCAATACCGCCATGCTGTTGGGAGAGATATTTACGTTTTTCTATTCGCTGGCGGCCGTGCTGGTTGCGCTGGACGAAGACAATTTTTGTCTGGTACCACTGAACGTGACCGTCTGCGTCGGTTTCGCGATGGTGCTGTACTGGTCCTGGAAGGAAAGGTTGAGCCGTGATCATGGCTGAAGAAGTACAAAGCACTATCGTCATCACCGGCGCCACCAGCGCCATCGGCGCTGCTCTGGCGGTGGCCTATGCGCGACCGGGCGTGCAGCTGGTACTACACGGGCGAAATGCGCTGCGCCTGGAGGAGGTTGCAGAGGGCGCCCGCGCACTTGGCGCGCAAGTCGAGTTGCTCAGCTTCGACCTGCGCGATTTCGCTACCCTGCGTGATGCGCTGTCGCGGTTGCCGGTCATCGACCTGCTGGTCCTCAATGCCGGGATCAATACCAGCACGGGTCCCGACGGTCAGGCCGAGCCCTGGGACGAAGTCGAGGCCCTGCTGGATGTGAACCTGAAGTCCGCCATGGTCGCCGTACATGCCGTCTATCCGGCCATGCGTGCGCGCGGTCGCGGCCAGATCGCCCTGATCAGTTCGCTGGCAGCTTATTTCGGCTTGCCGGTGACACCCGCCTATAGCGCCAGCAAGGCTGGGCTGAAAGCCTATGGTGAGGCACTGCGCGGCTGGCTCATGCCCTATGGCATCAAGGTCAGCGTGGTCATGCCCGGCTATGTCAAGTCCGCCATGTGCGACGACATGCCCGGTCCCAAGCCTTTCCTGTGGACGCCGCAGCGGGCGGCGGCCGCCATCAGGAGCGGTCTGCAGGCCAACCGGGCACGCATCAGCTTCCCGTTCCCTCTCAACCTGGGTACCTGGTTCCTGGCGGTGATGCCGGCCGGACTGTCGACCCGAATCGTTCGCTGGATGGGCTATGGACATTAATGTGACTCTTGTCGTCGCGCTGAGTGCCTGGGTGGCAGGACTGCTGCTGTCGGTATGCATCGAAGCCCTGATGACGCCACGTCCTTCGCAGCACCGCCCGTGGGGCGCCTGGGCGCTGCACGTGGCGCTCTGGACACTGACGTTCGATGCTTTCCTGCTGGTGTTGGGCCGGCCCTGGTTTTCGATGGCCATCGTGTCGGCGGTCATGCTGACCTTCATCCTGGTCAACAATGCCAAGCAAAAGGCCTTGCGCGAGCCCTTCGTGTTCCAGGATTACGAATACTTCACCGATGCGATCCGGCATCCGCGTCTGTACATTCCCTTCCTCGGTTGGCTCAAGTTCATCGGTGCGGTGGCTGGATTCGTGCTGGCCGTCGCCATCGGCCTGCTGGGAGAGTCACTGCCGGAAATGCGCCTGGCGGTGCGGGGGCAGGGCGGTGCCATGCTGGTGTTGTTGGTCATCGGGCTGCTGTTGCTGCGGGCGGGTCTGCGCCAGGCGCTGCCCATCAGTCTTGATCCGACGCTGGATCTGCCGCGACTGGGCTTCTGGGCAAGCTTCATCCGCTATGGGCAGGAGGAAAGCCAGTTCCCCCGCGCTGCTTCGCCGTTCGCCACGCTCCCGCCTGCGACCACGCAGACGGCGCAATTGCCGCATCTGGTGACGATCCAGAGCGAGTCGTTTTTCGACGCCCGTGCGCTGTATCCAGGTGTGAAGAAGGACGTGCTGCATCACTTCGACCAGCTCAAGCGCGACGCGCTCGTGCGCGGCACCATGAAGGTGCCGGCCTGGGGGGCCAATACGGTACGCACTGAGTTCGCCTTCTTGTCGGGGATATCCAATCGTTCACTGGGCGTACATCGCTTCAACCCCTACCGCGCTGTAGCTGCTGGCTGGAAGCCTGGTTCCGTGGCGCTTCATCTCAAGCGCCAGGGTTACCGCACCGTCTGCATCCATCCTTATCCCAAGAGTTTCTATCGGCGCGATCGGGTATTTCCACGGCTAGGCTTTGACGAATTCATCGATATCGAGCAGTTCGACGAGCATTCGCGCTTCGGCCCCTACACCAGTGACGATGCCGTGGCTGACAAGATTGAATCGATTCTCAAGTTTGCCACCGGACCGGTATTCATTTTCGTGGTCACCATGGAAAACCATGGCCCGCTGCACCTGGAATCGATCAGCCAGTCGGATATTGATGATCTGTACACCGAGCCGCCGCCGTCGGGTTGTGACGATCTGACCGTCTATCTGCGTCACCTGCGCAATGCGGACCGTATGCTGGCCAGGTTGCGGGCTTTCCTGGAGCGCCAGAAATTCCCGGCCAGGCTGTGCTGGTATGGCGATCACGTCCCCATCATGCCGGAGGTCTACCAGCATTTCGGCGCACCCGACGGCACTGTGGAATACCTCCTCTGGAGCAATGTCGAGGCTGGTCGTGGCGAGGTCCGGAATACCCGCGTGGAGGAGGTGTCCCGAATCATGGTCACCGAGCAGTCGCATGAGACTGGGCAGGCCAGATACGGCACCTGAGTAGCACGCTGTCCAGATCACCATACCTATTTTTCCATCCCAAGCGCCTAGTCCAAGGGAATCGCGCCCATGCATAACGAGATCGATAACAGTCGGACCCTCCCGCCAGCCGAGTTGCTGGAGGTGAATCAGGAGCTGCAGCAGGAGAACCAGCTGTTGCTCAGGCAGTCCGTGGTGTTGCAGGAGGAGCTGGAACGTCTGCAGGCGTTGCCACCGGCAGCCACAGTTCGGATTGACCTGATCGACGACCACGTTGTGCAGGCGCACGCCGACAATCTCGCCAACGCAGCCTTCATCGCCGCATGGAAACGTAACCTGGCCGCCGAGCGTCGCTATGCGGCCGCCAACGGTCGGCTGTCATGGTGGCGGCGCCTGTGGCAGCACATGCCTGGTGCCGACCGGTTGGGTGGCAAGAGCTTTGCCAAGGTCATCGCCGCTTATGCCAGTGGCGGGGCACGTGCCGTTGACGTCCTGTTCGACCAGTGCATGACACCGCCGGAACTGCGGGCCAAGGCGCTCACCGTCCTCGCGCGCAGCCTGCAGAAGGAAGACGCGCAGGCTGCTGCCGACCTTGCGCGCAAGGCCTACGATCTTGAGCCGCGGCCGTTCCGTCTCAAATGGCTGGCACTGCGCCAGTACGAGGCAGGTGTGATGGAGCAGGCCCAGGCCAACCTGGATTGCTTGCCGGAGGATGTGTCGTTCAGCGAGTCGGAACTGCGCCAGGTGGAAAAGCTGCGCCAGCAGACGCAACGGTTCTGGCACGGCAAGGCCATGCAATTGACCAATTTCAGCGAACGCCAGGCCGCGCTCAGGAAGCAGGCCGGCGAGGCGTTGGAGAAGACTTCCGAGCTGCAGCAGCGGGTGGCGACGCTGGAGGCGCGCAAAACCACGTTGGAGCAGGAGCAGGCCTGGCTGCGCAGTGAGTACCGTCGGGTGCAACAGGAGAATGCTGCCTTGCAGATCGAGCAAGGCAGGCTGCAAGAGGAACGCGCCGCCCTGGTAGGCGAAAGGGACATGCTCGCCGAGCAGCTGCGGGTGTTCCAGCAGCAGGTGGCGACCGTGCTGGGACACAACCAGGCCCTGACTGCGCAGATGCAGACACTGCTTTCGCAACAGGACCAGTTGCAGAAATTCGGTTCGTCCGTGCAGGAAATCCAGCATGCCAACGCCGCTGCCGGCAGTCTCATGGCGGACGCCTTCAGGAAGCAGTCCGAAGAACTGCTGAAGGTCCGGCGTCATCTGGACAATGTGGTAAAGAACGAAGCTCTCAATGTGACCCGACAGGTTCAGGCTTTCCTGGGTGTACAGAGCTACTTCGCCTCCGGCGAGTTACCCATGCTCAACAGTGAACATCATTCCTGGGCCATCGATATGGACCTGGCCCATTACCTGGTCGAGCTGATCGAATGCAATGCCTACGATCTGGTGATCGAGTTTGGCTCGGGCATTTCCACGACGGTGGTAGCCAAGGCGCTGCAACTGATCCAGGCCCGTGCGCCCCAACGCGCGCCGGCCAGGTTTGTCTCCTTCGATCATCTGGAACCCTATTTCCAGAAAACCGTGGGCCATTTACGCCAGCTGGGACTGGAACATTATGCCCAGGTCTGCCTGGCGCCCCTGTCCGATTGGCAATCCCGCGATGGCAAGCACTATCCGTTCTATGCCTGCGAGGAGATATTGTCCGCACTGGCCCGCGAGACGCCCGCGACAGCCCGCATCCTGGTCATCGTCGATGGGCCGCCAGCCGCAACCGGCCAGCACGCCCGCTATCCGGCGCTGCCATTGATATTGGCCCATTTTGCCGAGCGCGCCATCGATGTCCTGATGGACGACTACGTGCGTGCCGACGAAAAGGAGGTAGCGCAGATGTGGCTGGCCGATATCGGTGCCAGCGGTCAGCGTGCGCAAATGATCGAAAAGAAATTGCACAAGGATGCCTGCCTCATCGAGATCCGGCCGACGCTCATCGCGGCCCATTGAGGCGATACAGCAAGGAAAGAGTATGAAAACCGACAAGGACGTGGAATTGCAAATGCCGTCGCTGACCCGCAAGGCAATGGAAGAATTCGAGCGGGGTGACTTCGGTGCGGCATTGTTCAGCTATCAGGCCCTGGGCGAGAATCTGGGAGCGCAGTACGTTGCGGCCAATCTCGCCCTGTGTCGCCGCAGGCTTCTCAATTCTCCGCGGCACAAGGCGCTGGCGACGATTGCTCCCGGCAAGCTGCGCGTGGCGGCGGTGATGGATGAATTTACCTTCCACTCCTACGATCCCGAATGTACGCTGCTGCAACTGGATCCGGACTGCTATCTGGAGCAGCTGGAGCAATTCCAGCCAGACCTGCTGTTCATCGAATCGGCCTGGCAGGGCTTCGAACAGAAATGGAAACTCAAGATCAGCACCAATGGTCCGGAGATCAATGCCTGCATCGACTGGTGCCGTAGACAGGGCATTCCTTCGATGTTCTGGAACAAGGAAGATCCGGTGCACTTCGGCACGTTCATCGACATGGCCAGGCAGGTTGATTATGTCTTTACCACCGACATCGACTGTATCCCCCGCTACAAGGCGCTGCTGGAACACGATCGGGTCTTCCTGCTGTGTTTTGCGGCCCAGCCCAAGGTGCATAACCCGCTCGAGATCTACGAGCGCAAGGATGCCTTCAACTTTGCCGGTTCCTACTATCTGCGCTACCCGGAACGTCAGCGTGACTTCTCTTCGCTGATCGACACGGTCAAGGATTTTCGGCCGGTCGAGATCTATGATCGCAACTTCGACAAGCCGCATCCCAATTACACCTTCCCGGATCAGTACAAACCGATGATTCTGGGCAAGCTGCCGTTTTCGGAGATCGATCGCGCCTACAAGGGCTATCGCTACGGCATCAACATGAACACCATCAAGCAGTCGCAGTCGATGTTTGCGCGCCGAGTGTTTGAATTGCTGGCCTCCAATACGGTCGTGGTCAGCAATTTCTCGCGTGGTGTGCGCTTGCTCTTCGGTGAACTGGTCGTGTGCTCGGATAGCCCCAAGGAGCTCCAGGCGCGCGTGCGACAGATCGTGACCAGTGATGTCAATTACCGCAAGTTCCGGCTACTGGGCCTGCGCAAGGTCATGTCCGAGCACACCTATGCCCACCGCATGTCCGCCATCTGCGCCAGCATCGCCAGGACCGATCCAGCTTCGCCATCGGCACCGGTGGTCCTGCTGGCCAGGGTGCGCAACGAGGGCGAGGTACAGTGTGTGGTGGCGGCATTCTCACGCCAGACCTATGTCAACAGGACGCTGCTGCTCATCGGCGAACCCGTGCCGGTCACAGAGGCGCAGGGGCTGGTGGTCTGGGTGGACGAAGCACGTTGTCGGGAGCGCATCGAGGCGCTGGCTGCCGGGACCCTGCTGGGCGTGCTTTGCCCAGAGGACTATTACGGTCCCAACTACCTGACCGATCTGGCCCTGGCCACCCACTACAGCCATGCCGATGCCTGGGGCAAGGCGCTCAGATATCGCGCCGCTGCAGGCAGCCTGGCGCTGGAGGGGGGCGACGTCGCCTACCGCAGCGTCGGCATGCTGGCTGCGCGCCGTGCGCTGCTCAGGTCAGCGGCCGTGACACCGGCCGTGCTGGAGCAACTGCTGCGGGCACCGGAACAGGCCACCCTGGCACTGGAAAAGATGGTCGCCATCGATGAATTCAACTATATCGAAGGGGGCGGTCTGTTATCCCCCGCGCAGCAGCATGAGGTCGACGACCTGCAACTGGTCGATCAAGGCATCGATTATCCGCGCACGATGAAGGCGGTCACGGCCCGTCTTTCGCCATCCTCCTACCGTCAGGACGAAGATATCAGCGGCCTGCCTTGCCTGGAGGCCGGGAAGTTATCGCAACTGCTGGTCCCGAAGAAACTTATCCAGATCAAGCTGGCAGGGGGCAAGCTGCTGATCCATTCCCGGTTGGGGATGGGCAGCCATGAATATCTCTACGCTGGCAAGACTTTTTCCCGGGAGGAGCTCAATCTGGTCCTGAACAGCCAGTTCAGGCTCTGCGCCTCCGGCGAACTGGATGTGCGTACCATCTTCGAGTTCCAGGACAAGGATGGCAAGAAGCTCTCGCACCAGATCAACAAGGTCGGTGACAAGCATTCGTTGGCCATTCCCTCCGAGTGCGAGAAAGTCCGCTTTGGGCTGCGCATCGAAGGCGAGGGCGAGTTCCGTATCGACAAACTGGTGCTGGGCAGTCATTCCGAACGTCCGGCCAGCTTCGTCTGCCGTTCGCCGCTGCTGGTGTTGAGCAAGCAATATCCCGCTTACGATGATCTGTATCGGTATGGCTTCCTGCATACGCGCATTCGTGCCTACCGTGCTGCCGGCGTACTGACCGAGGTCTTCCGTATCAGTCCACAGCCGCCCGGTTACCGCGAGTTTGAAGGCGTGGATGTGGCCACCGGAGATGCCGAACTGCTGGACGCCACCCTGGCCACCGGCCAGGTGAAACACGTGTTGGTGCATATGCTGGATCGGCAGATGTGGCAAGTGCTGCAAAAGTATATCGACCGTATTCACGTCACGGTCTGGGTGCATGGCGCGGAGATCCAGGCGTGGCAGCGCCGCCAGTTCGAGTTTGCCCTGTTCGATGCCCAGCAGATCGAACACAAGAAGAAACTGGGCGATCAGCGTACCCAGTTCTGGCGCGGCATCTTCTCGGACATGCCGGAGAATCTGCACCTGGTCTTCGTCTCGCAGTCCTTTGCCAACGAGGTCTTTGCGGATCTCGGCATGCAGCTGCCATCGGAGAAATATTCGATCATCCACAATCCCATCGATACCGGGAAGTTTTCCTATATACCCAAGCAGCCGGATCAGCGCCGCAAGGTCTTGTCCATCCGGCCTTACTCGGCGCTGGCGTACGCCAACGATCTGACGGTGAAGGTGATCCAGGCCTTGTCCGTCCATCCAGATTTCGCGAAGATGGAATTCCATCTGATTGGCGACGGGGAGCTGTTCGAGCAGACTGTGGCACCGCTACGCGCATTTGACAATGTGCGGCTGGAGCGACGCTTCCTGACCCAGGACGAGATTGCAGATTTGCATAAGCAATACGGGATCTTCCTCGTTCCAACGCGCATGGATACCCAAGGTGTATCGCGGGACGAGGCCATGTCCTCGGGCCTGGTGCCGGTGACCAACGAGGTCGGTGCGGTAGGCGATTTCGTTTCCCGGTTCAATGGCATGCTGTGCGCCCCGGAAGATGTGGAGGCGATGGCCAGAGCAGTCCTGACGCTGTATGAGGATGAGACCTTGTTTGCCCGGCTTTCCGCCCAGGCAGCCAGTTCGGTGCGCGGTTCGCGCAGTGCCGAGGCGATGAGCAGGGCGGAACTGGCATTGATCGGTTCGGCTGGTGCGGTACGGGTGGCATGAGGAATCAATCGCGTCAATCAGCATGGACATCATGAAATTGTTTCCCCAGACATTGCTGCGGTGGCTTGTTCTGTGCCTTCTTTCCTGTCTTGCGGGGCTGGGCATGGCCAGCGACCAGGACGTCACGGATGCGACCCCGGATGAAGAGACCTCTGCTCCTGAACGTGCGCGGCGCATCCCAGTCATTACCTATCACCATCATCTTCCGCAGGACCTTAAAATGGCCGGAAGATATCGGGATGGTTCGGTCACCAACTCCGTCGAGAGCTTTCGCGAGCAGATGGAGTGGCTGCGGAAAAATGGTTACTCCTCATTGAAGCTGGAGGAATTCGAAGCCTTTATCGAGAACCGTTCGAACCGTTCGATGGAGAAAAAGGTACTCATCACCTTCGATGATGGATATCTGACGACCTTGAAGTTCTGCTATCCGATTCTCAAGGAGTACGGTTTCACCGCAGTGGTATTCCTGATCACGGGCCGCCAGCCGGCGCTGGCCGAGAGCCGGTTCCTGCCTGAGAAGCTGCAGTACATTGCACGCGCGCAGATGGCGCCGGCAAGCGATGTGTTTGAGTGGGCTGCCCATACCCATAACCTGCATTCGATGAAGCTGAACCCTTCCCGCTCGGATCTGCTGGCGGCCGATGACGGCGCGTTGGCCGAGGATGCTGCACTCAGCCTCGCCCAGCTGGGACAGACGCGTCATTTCTGCTTTCCTTTTGGCCAGTACGATGAACAGGTGACTGAACGCCTGGCCCATCTCGGCTTCCGCTACTTCTATACAACCGATAGAGGATGGGCGCAGCCGCAACAAGGAAGGAAAATCATGATTTCCCGGCTGAATGTTTCGCCGCGGATGACCCTGGCCGGTTTTGCCAGACTCTTCCGTGACGACACATGATGCGGCGGAGGTCGATATGAACGGCATGGAGACGATGTGCACGCCAGGCACGACTGTCGCAGCGGGCGCGGCGGTAGATGGCATGCATTACGCTTACCGTTCTCCATTTGATACACGGCATTTTTTCAATCGCTGCGTGTTCGTAGACCGGCAAGACCGCTACTCGGACAGCTTTCACCAGCTGGCTCGGTTGCAAAGGACGCTGACCTTCGACGAGCGTTTTCTCGATCCGCAGTTCGTCAATACAACCGAGACGCCATTCAGGGAAATCCGGCGTGCTCCGCCGCATGCGTATGGTCACAGGCGGCTGCGACCAGGCTGGCCGATATTTTCGGGGTCTTACGAGGCTTACCTTGATCGCCTTGAATCGACGCTGGAACAGGTCCTGTTACGCATGCATCCCGGGCGGCAATATCTGATGGCACATTCCTCGGGATCGGACAGCCGCATCCTGTCCGGGACCATGGCACGCCTGCGCCGCCAGGGAAAGATGTCTTTCGATAACGTCCTGTTCCATTGCTGGTGTACCCATGAGGCCGATTCGTTCCGCAAGATCATGGCCGCCAACGGCTGGACCAATATCTCGGTGCTGGATGATAGCGGGCCGGACGTCTATAACGTCGGCAGGACCGATCTCCCCTGCGAAGGCTGGAACCCCTATACCTACCAGATCGACTTCTGGGGGACGCATGATCCATCCCGCCATGTGCTGCTGTCCGGGGCCCAGGAAACGTATTCGGTGCCGTACGAGAAATGGTTGCATGCACGCAGTTTTTTCAATACCAGGGGGGAAAGCATCCATCGTCTGGCCACTGTATTTGAGGATGTGTTCTTTCCCTTCCTCAGCTATCCAATGCTGGCGCTGACCATGGCCATGCCGGCCCAGTGGAAAAATATTCCCGATCCCCGGATCGGACGCGACAAGGTGCGCTCCGATCTGGTGGCCCGGCTTGGTCTGATCGATATCCCGGTACAGAAGGCGGCCTATCGATTCAATGTGTCACCGGCGCGCAGGCGAACCATGCTGGTGGCCTACGAGACCAGCCGGTTTCGCAGGCGCTATGGGATCGTTCTGGATGAGAAGGATCTGTTCGCGAACTGGAACGGCTGGAACTCCTGCCTCTGGAGTTTCGCCGTAACCGAATACGAGGTGCTGCGGCAAGCCGTCTGAAGGCTGCCTTGCACCGTAAGGAAGAAAGCGCTTATGCCAAACCGATACGCCATTCTCACCGTCGATACCGAGGCACTGCCCGCCCGTGCGGCCAGTGACCACGTTCGCCATCTGGTGTGGGGCGAGCATGCCGCAGGCCAGGCCGGTGTACGCGAGATGTGTGCCATCGGCAGGGAATTCGGTGCGCCCCATGTGTTCTTTGTGGATATGTGCGGCGACGAGCTCTATCCAGGGGAGATGGCAGAGGTGGTGTCCTGGCTGGACCGTGATGGGCAGGATGTACAACTACACCTGCATCCGGAGATCCTGCCCCTCCAGTTCTGGCAACAGCATGGCCTGACACCGCGGCCGCGCTACATGAATGAGTATCAAGATATTGCGCGCGCCGAGTTCGTCATCCGTTTTTTTTCGGAACGGCTCAAGGAGCTCACGGGCAAGCCGGTTCAGGCCTACCGCGCAGGATCGTTCCGCTGGAATGGCGACATCATCCGCGCATTGGGGCAGGCAGGCATTCCCCTGTCGTTCAATAATTCGATGCGGGCCCACCTACTTGGCCGCAGCCCGCATGCCGAACCGACCAACAGTCCCTATGCCTGGTCCAACGGGGTGATCGAGGTGCCTGTGACGGAACGCTATTACCCGGCGGAGCCACAGCGTGGCAAGTCGGAGAAATGGCTCAGCCTCAAGTTCCCCCAGTCCTCCTATTTCCAGTACGCGCCGCCGCACTCGCCGTGGTGGCGTCGTTGGCTGCCGGAGCCGTTGGATCTGCAGGTGTTCCTGCTGCATTCCTGGTCGCTTCTGCACTGGGACGACAATCAGCATGCCACTTACCTTGGCGACCAGCGTCAGGAGGAATATCGACGCCTGGTCGCCTCGATCGTCAAGGACTATGACGTCATCACCACCACCGATTTTCTGGACCTGGTGGGCCGGCGAAAGATCAAGACCAAACAGGTGGTCCCGCTGGAGCGGGCCGACCTTGTCAGTACGCCGCCGGTGACGGTGTCGGTCAATTCATCTTCAGGCTTCTAAAGGAAGGTCAGACTAGCAATGGCTAATCGTTATGCAATGCTTACCGTCGATACAGAGGCGCTTCCCAAGCGCGCCAGCGGTGACCACGTCAACCGCCTGATCTGGGGACGCCATGCCAACGGAACGGCCGGTATCCGCGAGATGGCGGAAATCGGCGACGAATTCAACGCCAAGCACATTTTCTTCATGGACATGTGCGGTGCCTATGCTTACCTCGATGAACTACGTGAGGTAGTACGGTGGCTGGATGCGGCTGGACAGGATGTGCAGCTGCACACGCACCCCGAATACCTGCCCAAGAGTTTCTGGGATCAGCATGGCCTGTCGGATCGGCCGCAGTACATGAATCAGTACGAAGATGATGACCGGGCGCAATTCGTGATCCGCCACTTCGCGGACCTGATATCGAAGGAAACCGGAAAACCGGTGCTGTCGCATCGTGCCGGCTCGTTTCGCTGGAATGCGTCGACCATTCGTGCGCTCAAGGCGGTCGATATTCCGCTCTCGTTCAATAACACCGTCTGCTCAGTCCATACCGGGCAATGCATCTATAGCGTTCCGACCAACCACCCGTTCCAGTGGTCCAATGGTGTCATCGAGGTTCCGATGACGGAGAAGCGGATTCTGCCCAAGGTCGGCAAGAAGGAACGCTGGGTACGCCTGACCTATCCGGAGTCGGCGTATTTTCAGTTCGATCCGTGGTGGGGACGCTTCCTGCTCAACATGATCAGCGGCACGCCCGAGTTCGCGGTCTTTCTTCTGCATTCATGGTCATTGCTGTACTGGGATGAGAATGGACTTGGCAGCTATCGCGATGACCAGCGCCTGGAGGGTTACCGGAAGTTGCTCAGGAAGCTGACCAAGGACTATGACGTGATTACTTCATCTGAATTTCTTGATCTGTGCGCGAGAGGAAAGATCAGGACGGATCGCACGGTGAACCTGGATCTGGCCGAGCTCGTCAGGCAATCCTGAACGCCTGGAACAGGTTCATTGTTCAGCAATTTTTTTGCTCCCGTGCCTCGGTGTTTGCGAGTGAGAGAAAGAATCGACATGCTTAATGCAATTACGGCGCCATGGTGACGCGCGTTTCCATCATCGGCAGCTGCGTATCGCGGGATATTTTCAACTTTGCCGAGCCGGATGAATTCCGGCTGGTGAACTACATCGCGAGGTCATCCATCGGCAGCCTGTTTTCACCGCCGCCCTTTGCCGATACCTTCAGCGAGAGGCTCTCCTCAAGTTTTCAGCAGCGTATCGTCAACATGGATATCACCAAGTCCGGCCGACGACGGTTGCAGTCGGTCGCCGCTGATATGGTGCTGATCGACCTGATTGATGAGCGATTCAATCTGGCAGCGGTCTCAACGGGTGCGGTGTGTACGGTTTCGAATGAATTCATCAAGAGCGGCGCTCTGAAGGAACTACAGGAGAGCAAGAGAATCAGGATCATCCGCAGCGGGTCCGAGCCGTTCCTGCAAACGTGGATCAGGGGATGGTGTGCTCTGGTCGAACTGCTGCGCGCCGCAGACATGCTGGAGAGGACCTACGTCAACAGGGTCTACTGGCAAGCCGCCACGCAGAGCGGAAGGGCTTTTCCGAATGTCCGTAAAGAGCAGGTGGAGTCTGCCAATGTGATGCTTGAACGTTTATACGCCATCATGGCGGACACGCTGCCGGCGACGCAATTCATCGGCCATGACGATGCATTGTGCCGTTGCCCCGATGAGCATCCATGGGGACCTGCGCCATTTCACTTTGTAGAAGACTTTTACCATGCCACCATTGGAAAATTGCGGCAGATCAGGCTGTCGCAAAGCGTTTGTTAAGGACTTCTTTGTCGCGCTCCCCTGATTTGCTCCAGTCAGATGATCCGATGCAGCTTGATCTGGCGATACCTACGAATACAGGCAACAACGATGAATAATCAAGAACTACGTCAGCCGGCGGCACCGGCTGATAGGCCTCCGGTCAGACATCAGGCGGCGCGCAGACTTCGAGCTGCGACCTCTGGAGCAACATGGGAGAAATCATGGCGTGGGAGAAGAAATTGAGCTCTTCAAAGGCCATGCACTCCGGTAAGGAAAATAATACGGAAGGTCAGATGTTGTCGAACAACTCCGCTGGAGAACTCTTTTCTTGCCCCTCTGATCTGGATAGAGCGTTGGCCGAGAAATTGAAGATGGAAGGTGTGATCCAGACCAAATTCTACGGGGACATTCTCACGCATGGCGATCTCTGGGGCTGCGGACCATTGGATAACAGGACGTGGTGCTGGACCTTGCATGCGTTCCTGCCCTTGGACCCGCTGATCGCAGTCGGAGACTGGGACGCCGTCCTGTCGCATATCAACGCATGGTCCTCTCGGTTTGCAGATGCTCCGATCGAGGCTGATTTTCCCTGGCATGATCATGCGACGGCCTTGCGGTTGGATCGACTCTCCCGGGTTGCCCTGCAGATGCCCACTGGGCAGCTCACGTCGCTGGCGGCCCGACATGCAGCTTTGCTGCTGGAGGAGAGTTTCTATTCCAGGCATACCAATCATGGATTTGATCAGGCGCTTTCCCTGATGCTGGCTTCGTTGGCTTTCCCTCATCATCCCGAAAGCGGCAGATGGCAGCAGATTGGTGTGGTTCGGCTGGAGGATGAAATCCGCTTTGCTTTCACCGACGAAGGTGTGCACGTGGAAAACAGCCCGGCCTATCATATGGGGATGATCGGCAATTTGAACCGGGCGCGACGATTGCTGCAGGCCGTCGGCGCCCATGCCGTACTGATCGGATTCGATAAGCTGTTCGACCAGGCCTTGCGGTTTTTGGCCTGGGTAACGCGGCCGGATCGCTTTGTTTCCTATCTCGGTGACAGTGTCAGCTATCGTCCGAATGCCCCTGCAGAGTTAGCCGACCTGCCGGGTTTTGCACAGGTACGATATGCGGCGACGGCGGGGCAGGAAGGCAGTGCTCCTTCGGAGTCATTCGTGGTGTACCAGAAATCGGGCTACGCGATTTATCGATCAAGGTGGAGTCCCTGGGATCGACATACGCACATCATGATGAAGTGTGGATTCCTGAGTCGTTACCATCGCCAGGACGATGACCTCAATGTGCTGGTGCACGCACATGGAGAGGATTGGCTGATAGATTCCGGACTGTATAACCACCATCACGATGATCCCGTACGCGTGTACATGCGGTCGGCGCGGGCCCACAACGTTCCATTCTTGCCGGGCGCCAAGGTGAACCGCTCTACGCCCGGCGCGGACTTCGCCACCCTGGAGCGCCTTTCTCTCGACGATTTTCCTTATGCTGTGCAGGGCGTGACGAAGATGTATTCCGGCAGGCGGCTGGTGCGCCAACTGTTGATCAGGGATGAAAACAATTTCCGGCTGGTCGATAAAATCCTGTCGTCGCAGGATAACCCCTGTTATTGGCTTTTCCATGTGCCCTCGGACAAGAAGATATCGATTGGTCCGAATACATGCCGCGTGGTGGGCAAGCAGGTCAGCCTGGTGATCAGATCCAGTGAGCGTCTGAGCTGCGAAGTTCATCGTGGATTCGCTGGCAGATTTCCCAGCGTAACAAGTGTGACGATCAATCAGCTGGAGGACTCTCAGGTGATTGTCTTTGGGCCGGCCACCGTTGAGAAGGTCGCGTTTTCCTTTCAGTTCCAACCGAGGGAATAAGGTCTCCCTGCCATCAATGCGTGAGGACGCGGCCTTGGTTTCATGTAAAGGAACGGCTCACACGTACGCGCGTGTTCCTTCCGGAGCATACCTTTAGCAGGAGATAATTGTGTGGCCCATGGTGATAGGGAGGAACAAAGGCTGGAACCGATCCTGAGCATCGTCAGTGCGTTCGGGTTGCGCAAATTCGCGCTTTGCAGGGAGCTGCTTTCCCTATGCAATTTCAAGGATTTCTAATGACTGAAGGCGCGCCACGCTCCTGCCAGACCTCCTGATACATTTCCCGATACGCCTTCTCGACAGCCGGATGCGTCAGCAAAGGCGCCAGTTCCGGTGACTGCAGGAACAAGGGCAGGTAGCTGAAGCGTGAGGTGAATGCGCCCAGCAGGCGTTCAGCTGCCTGCTCCATCTCGCCGATGGCTACCAGATCTTTCACCATCAGGATACCCTCGGGGCTATTGGGGAGGCAGCTCTGCAGCCGCTCCTGTACCAGATTGCGGGCCTTGCACAGCAGACCGCACTGCGCCAGCACATAAGGCAGGTTGATTCGTGCGTAAGGGGGAATGTTGGTCGAGCTGGAAAGCTTTTCGGCAATTTGCGCCAGTCTCTGCGTTGGCTCGAACGCGGCGCTCACCATGATCTTGACGCCCTTCAATGCCGGGCTGCTACCGGCATAGTCGTGGTCCTCGGCAATGGCAATCTCCTCCATGGCCTCGGAATAGCGGTTGAGCATGCCCAAGGTACGCGCGAGGATGGCACGGATCTGAATACTGTAGGGGCGCAGCATCAAGAGCCGGCGCAGTGGTCCGATGGCTTCTTCAGGTCTGCCCGTGCCGGAGAGGTGCAGACCGTAGAAGAGCAATGCATCGGCGTTGTCCGGCGCCATGCGCAGCGCTTCGATATGCATTGCACGGGCCTCCCGGAAGCGCCACTGGCTGTCCCGCAACCAGGCCTGGGCCGATAACAGGTCGGGTGAATCGGGCGCCAATACTGCGGCTGCCTCAAGATGTTCGATCGCTTCCGCTTGGGATACCCCCACATGGGTATCAAGGCCGATGGCCATGGCAGTGGTGATGGTTTTGGCCAGGCCGATCTTGGCAGGTGCAAAATTCGGTGCGGTGAGGGTGACGGAGCGGAAAACGCTGATGGCCTGCTTGAGGGGCTTGGCGCTATGTTGTTGCGCCAGCATTGATGCATGCAGACACTGCTCGTGAGCCATCGATGCGTTGGTCGATGGTCCCGGCCGGAACCCGGTGGAATCGCGGGCGAGCAGCAGCCTGTAACCGTAGCCATAGACGGATTCGATCTTGGCGTCGGGTAGGGCCTTTCTTAGCTGGCTGATACAGCGCACCAGGCTATCGTCGGAGACGGAACGATCGCCCATCCATGCATGCTGGATGATCGCGTCCTTGCTGACGGGGTCGGGGGAATTCTGGATCAGCTGCGTGAGCACTGCCCGCTCTTTCGGCGGTAAGTCCAGCTCCGTGCCACGCCAGGTGGGAATGCCACGGGAGTTCAGTCTTAGCGGCATGACCTGGCACCCTGTTGCTGACCTTCCCCAGGGCTGCCGAATGCTGCCATGGCAGCGCCATCGCTCAGATATTGCCTGCCGGCCTGCATAGTCATGAGAAATTCCTTGAAGAGAGTGCTATCCGATGCGCTACCTGAAGGCGATTTGTCGGGAATGGGGTCTGGAATCGAACCTCCAGTCTTGCCCCTTATTGTTGACGCTCTTATCCAGTCGGCGGCTAACTCTTGAGAGCGACAAGATTGTAATCGGTTCATGGACATGTGGCGAGTATCAATACGATGAATTTGTACTATTTGTTGATTTTATGTTGGATAAAGACTTAAATTTGATGAATATATCTATAAACCCATAGTCGATCTAGATTAAGCCAGGTGCAACTGGCGAAAACGATATCAGTCGCGCTGTTATGCTCATTAAATCAGTATTTGGGCGAGCTGCAGGTAATGTCGTGTGATTCCCTGGCCCATCGGGCAAAGCGGTGTGGTATGGGCCAATTGAGAGGGTATGGATCTATTTTTGTTATATCTGCTGGATTCGGTGTGGAGGCCGATAGTGTCAAGCTGATATCAAGAAGCGCCGCATGGTGGACCGGGGGGAGGGCAGCGAGGCTTGGTTCTTATGACAGGGGTGAAGCCAGCGCCAAAACAAAAAACCCGCCCTTCTTTCGAAGAGGCGGGTTTTTCGGACGGCGCCGCATACGCATGATTGCACATGCAGCGACGGGTATCTGGTGGTGATAGGTGGACTTGAACCACCGACCCCAGCATTATGAGTGCTGTGCTCTAACCAGCTGAGCTATATCACCAGGAGGCAAGCCCGAGACTATAAGCATCGGCGCGGCTTCTGTCAATAGTTTTTCGGATTTTCCTCGAATTTACTTATCCACAGCCTCTTGCACCCGCGCCAGCACCTCGGCGGTGGCGTCCGGGCGGTTGCAGTCGATGCTGATGCGCTCCGGCATGGAGCGCAGCCAGGTCAGCTGGCGCTTGGCCAGCTGGCGGGTGGCGGCGATGCCTTTTTCGCGCAGGGCGGCGGCATCGATGCTGCCGTCCAGGTATTCCCACATCTGCCGGTAACCGACGCAACGCATCGAGGGCAGGCCCAGGTGCAGGTCGCCGCGTGCACGCAGGGCGGCTACTTCACGCTCCAGGGCGCCACCCTGCAACATCAGGTCGAAGCGCAGGGCGATGCGCTCGTGCAGCACGGCGCGCTCGCTCGGCTCCAGCGCCAGCGGCAACAGGGTGAAGGGCAATGGTTCGGCGGGTTTTTGCGACAGCAGCGACGACATCGGCTGCCCGGTCAACAAAGTGATCTCCAGAGCGCGCTGGATGCGCTGGCTGTCGTTTGGCTTGAGGCGGGCGGCGGTGACCGGGTCCAGCGTCGCCAGTCTGGTGTGCATGGCCGGCATGCCGACCTGCGCCGCTTCTTCGTCCAGTTGTGCGCGCAGGACCGGGTCGGCTTGCGGCAGTTCGTCCAGACCATCGCGCAGCACCTTGAAGTACAGCATGGTGCCGCCCACCAGTAGCGGCAGCTTGCCGCGCGCGGCGATGTCCTGGGTCAGGCGTAGTGCATCCTGGCGGAACTGCATGGCCGAATAGGCTTCGGTGGGATCGATGATGTCGATCAGGTGGTGCGGGACTTCGGCCAGCTCGGCCGCAGTGGGCTTGGCGGTGCCGATGTCCATCTCGCGATAGACCAGGGCCGAGTCCACCGAAATGATCTCACTCGGAATGCGGCGTGCGATTTCCAGGGCGGCGGCGGTCTTGCCGGAGGCGGTGGGGCCCATGATGGCCACCGCCAGGGGCGGGTGCTTCTCCATCGTCATTGCCCGCGCAGGAAGAGCTTGTCCAGGTCCGACAGGCCCATCTGGGTCCAGGTCGGGCGGCCGTGATTGCATTGGTCGGAGCGCTCGGTGGCCTCCATCTGGCGTAGCAGCGCATTCATCTCGGGCAGGGTCAGGCTGCGGTTGGCGCGCACGGCGGTGTGGCAGGCCAGGGTGCCCAGCAGTTCGTTGCGGCGCTCCAGCAGCACGCGCGAGCCACCGTATTCGCGCACATCGCGCAGGACGTCGCGGGCCAGGGTCTGGGCATCGGCATTCTTGAGCAGGGCCGGAACCGCCCGCACGGCCAGCGTGGTGGGCGACATCACGGCAATGTCGAAGCCCAGTGCCGAGAGGGTGTCCTGGTGTTCTTCCACGGTGCCCACCTCCACCGGATCGGCGTAGAAGGTCACCGGGATCAGCAGGGGCTGCAGGAAGATCTCATTGCCGTCCAGCGCCGTCTTCAGTTGTTCGTAGAGGATGCGTTCGTGGGCGGCATGCATGTCCACCACCACCAAGCCAGCCTGGTTCTGTGCCAGCACGTAGATGCCGTGCAACTGCGCCAGCGCGAAGCCGAGCGGGAAGTCGCCTTCCGGCAGCGGCGCCGGGGCGGGCGTGGTTGTGCTGCCCGGATACCCTGCTGCGGGGCGACCGGTAAGGGCTTCGCCGGCGGCCGGATCGCTGCGGAACATGCTGCCGTAGGCTTCAGTGTTCTGGCGCACGCCAAAGCCGCTGTTGCCGCCGAAGGAGTAGGGGCGTGGCGGTTCTGCGAACTGCGCCGAGAAGGTCTGCTGCTGCTGTTCGCGGACCCAGGGCAGGGGGCCGCCGGTGTTGCCGGTCGCGGCCGGCGCGGGGGGCTGATTATCGCCTTCACCCGCCTGTTGCGGCAGATTGCCGAAGGAGACCGCCGAGGTCTGTGCCAGCGCGCGCGAGACGGCGTGGAATACGAACTGGTGCACGGCGCGGCTGTCGCGGAAGCGCACTTCGATCTTGGACGGATGCACGTTCACGTCCACCAGTGCCGGGTCCAGCATCAGCGACAGGGCATAGGCCGGGTAGCGGTCGCCGTGCAGCACGTCCTGATAGGCTGCGCGCACCGCGTGGGTGAGCAGCTTGTCGCGCACGAAGCGGCCATTGACGTAGAAATACTGGCCATCGGCGCGTGCCTTGGAGGCCGTGGGCAGGCCGACGAAGCCATGCAGGCGCAGCGGGCCGGCGCTCTCGTCGAGCGGCAGGCGGGCGTTGGCGAATTCATCGCCGAGGATATGGGCACTGCGCTTGGCGAATTCGCCGACGTTCCAATGATCGACGGTCTTGCCGTTGTGCGACAACGAGAAGCTCACGTCAGGCCGCGCCAGCGCAATGCGGCGTACTACCTCGGCGCAGTGGCCATATTCGGTCTGTTCGGACTTGAGGAACTTGCGGCGCGCCGGGGTGTTGAAGTACAGGTCCTGGACGTCGATGGTGGTGCCTTGTGCGCCCGAGGCGGGGGCGACCGTGCCGAACTGGGAGCCGGTGATTTCCCAGGCGTGGGGGGCGTCGGCGGTGCGGCTGGTCACCGTCAGTTGCGCCACCGAGGCGATCGAGGCAAGGGCCTCGCCCCGAAAGCCCAGCGTGGAGACATTTTCCAGGTCGGTCAGCGAGGCGATCTTGGAGGTGGCGTGCCGTGCCAGGGCCAATGGCAATTGCTCGGGCGGGATGCCGCGCCCGTTGTCGGTGATGGCGATGCGCTTGACGCCGCCCTGCTCAAGCCGCACGGTGATCTGGGTGGAGCCGGCGTCGAGTGCGTTTTCCAGCAATTCCTTGACGACCGCCGAGGGGCGTTCGATCACCTCGCCTGCGGCGATCTGCGAGATCAACTGATCGGGCAGGGCCTGGATGGGGCGATGGGGCGTGGCGGCGGAATCGGAAACAGGGGAGGCATGCGGTGCGTTCATCCGGCGATTATACCGCCGACGCAATGGCGGCAATGTGAAGAAGCCGCCCGTGGGCGGCTTCGGTGGCGGTGGAGAAAAACAGGTTTTCCATCCGGCAAAACCCGGCGCCCCATGGCTGATAAAACGGGCTGCTCACCTCCGGCGACCCGCTCCAGAGACCCGTCTTACACGCGGAAGGTACTGACCGCCGCTGCCAGGCGTTCGGCCTGTTGCTGCAGCGATTGCGCTGCTGCGGCAGCCTGTTCCACCAGGGCGGCGTTCTGCTGGGTGCTCTCGTCCATCTGCGCGATGGCGCGGTTGATCTGGTCGATGCCCTCGCTCTGTTCGCGGCTGGCGGTGGTGATTTCGCTGATGACGGTGGAGACGCGCTGCACGCTGGAGACCACGTCGTTCATGGTGTTGCCGGCCTGGGCCACCAGCTGGCCGCCGCTGGAGACGGTCTGCACCGAGGCATCGATCAGTTCCTTGATTTCCTTGGCAGCCGAGGCGCTGCGCTGGGCCAGGGTGCGCACCTCGGTGGCCACCACTGCAAAGCCGCGTCCCTGCTCGCCGGCGCGGGCGGCTTCCACCGCGGCGTTCAGGGCCAGGATGTTGGTCTGGAAGGCAATGCCGTCGATCACGCTGATGATGTCCACGATGCGTTGCGAAGAGCTGTTGATGGCGTCCATGGTCTGCACCACCTTGCCCACCACTTCACCACCATGGCTGGCCACGTCCGAGGCCGAGCTCGACAGTTCGTCGGCCTGTACCGCATTGGCGGCGTTCTGCTTGACGGTGGAGGTCAGTTCTTCCATGGCCGAAGCGGTTTCTTCGAGGGCGCCGGCCTGTTGTTCGGTGCGGGATGACAGATGGAGGTTGCCGGCGGCGATCTCGCTGGCGGCGGTATTGATTTCCTCGGTACCGGCGCGCACGCTGGAGACCACTTCCGACAGGCCCGCGCTGATGCCATTGAAGGCGCCCATCAGGCGACCGATCTCGTCGCGGCTGTGTACGTGCAGGCGGGTGGTCAGGTCGCCGCCAGCGATCTGGTCGGCGGCCTTGCACACCGCATCCAGCGGGCGGGTGACCATGCGGTTGATCATCACCGTCAGGATCGCCCCCAGTACCGCCAGGAACAGCAGGCCCAGGCCGATGTAGAGATTGCGCATGGAAGTGACTTCGCTGGTGATCTCGTCAACCGCGGCCTCGCCGGCGATGACCCAGTTCCAGGGAGAGTAGTGGGTGAAGACCACGATCTTCTTGCGACCATCGATGGCGGTGTAGTGCAGCGCGCCTTCCTTTTGCTGCAGCACGGTCCTGATGTAGCTCTCGCCGGCGGCATCCTTGAGTTCCAACAGGCTGGCGCCTTCTTCCTTGCCCTCGCGCGGGGCGCCGGCGATCATCACGCCCAGGTCCTTGCCTTCACGACCGTTGAGGGCATAGAAATTGCCGGTCTGGCCGATCTTCAGTGCCTTGATCTGCTCCTTCAAGGCCTTGACGTCGGCGGAGATGTCGATACCCACATACAGGGCGGCGATGATCTGGCCGGCATCGTTCTTGATGGGGACGTACTTGGTGATGTACTGCTTGCCGAACAGCGTGGCCAGGCCGCTATAGGGTTTGTCGGATTTCAGGGCAGCATAGCCGGGGTGGGTGCGGTCGAGCAGGGTGCCCACGGCACGCTCGCCGTTTTCCTTCTTCACCGAGGTCGAGACGCGCACGAAGTCTTCGCCGGTCTTGGCGAAGATCGTCGCGGTCACGCCGGTACGGCCGGTAAAGCGGTCCGGGATGGAAAAGTCCAGGTTCAGGTCACGCCCGTCGTTCTGCAGCACCGGGGTGGCGCGGTCGGCGATCTGTACGGTGCGGCTCTCATCCAGGGTGAGCTTGCCGAACTCATTGTCGAACATCTTTGAGAAACGGTCGACCTGGCTGTTCACCGAGCGGTCGAAGATGCCGACCATGTGGGCCACGCCACGGGCATCGTTGCCCATCTGTTCGATGGAGCGATGCTCCATCATGCGCGAGGCGGAATAGGTGATCAGCATCAATGCGATCACGAAGACGACGCCCACCAGGGCGACCGTCATGGCAGTCAGTTTTGCACCTACCGAGCGGTGGAAAAGGGATGCGCGGCGCGCACCAGACATATCGTTAGCCATGGCTGTTCTTGTTTTTGAAAAAACGTCGTGTGGAAATGCAAATACCGAACGGAAAACTGCCCGGGAGGTCGGTCGCGCCGGCAGGCGCGCATTACGCTGTGACCGCTGGTCCCTCCTTGTTCTCCGTCATGCGGAAAGCCTGCAACGCTGCGTTCGCGCGGCACGGCCTGCGTGCCGGTCAGGTAGCACGTCGGCGACATTGCCGAATCGGCAATGGTGCGCGGCTTCGAACACGTTGACATCGTGCAGCGCCAGTGTTGTTGCTGACGCTGCCATTACGGTACTCGCTGGGGGAGGCCGTCAGTATATCGTCAGCGTTTGAGCTCGATCAAAATACTTCGAATGTTTGCGCCCACATGCAACTGTGCTGTTGTTTTTCTATCCGGAAAGTGCTTTTTTGGCATGACGAATTTGCCTCACTTGTTCCTGATTGTCTCCATCTTGGCCACTGTAGTGCTAAGTCGCCTGGCCGGCTTCTTGGTTCAGGTTTGCACGAAAATCCCTGACCCAGCGTTCCAGTTCATCGGCCGCCATCGGGCGCGAGAAGTAATAGCCCTGCGCCACGTCACAGCCCTGGCTGAGCAGCAGCTGGTACTGGTCGGCATCTTCCACCCCTTCGGCCACCACCGTCAGTTTCAGGCTTTCGCCGATGCGGATGACGGCATTGGTCAAGGCGCTGACGGCGTCATCCTTGGCCATGTCGCGCACGAAACTCTGGTCCAGCTTCAGTTCGGAAACCGGGAGCTTGCGCAGGTAGCCCAGGCTGGAATAGCCGGTGCCGAAGTCGTCCATGGCCAGCGGGATGCCCAGCGCATGCACGGCGGCGATGGTCTGGTTGGTGCTGGGGTTGGTGTCCATCAACACGGTTTCGGTGATTTCCAGCGTCAGGTCGGTGGGTACCAGGCTGTAGCGGCGCAGCAGCCCGGTGACGAACTGCGGCAGGTCCAGGTCGTGGAAGTTGGTCGCGGACAGGTTCACCGAGATGCAAGGCACCTGGATGCCGCGCCGACGCCAGTCGGCCAGCTGGAAGCAGGCTTCTTCCAGCGCCCATTTGCCGAGTTCGCCGATCAGGCCGCATTCCTCGGCAATGGGGATGAAGCGGCCCGGCGAGATCTGTCCCAGCTGTGCGTCGTGCCAGCGCGCCAGGGCTTCCACGCCATGCAGGGTATGCTCGCGCAGCCTGATCTGCGGCTGGTAATGCAATTCGAAAAGGCCACCCCGCAGGGCGTCGCGCAGGGCGCCTTCCAGGGCCAGGCGCTCCTGGGCCATGCTGTTCATTTCTTCGCTGAAGAAACTGAAGCGGCCGCGATTGACGGCTTTGGCCTGATACATGGCGATATCGGCACGGTGCAGGAGGGTTTCGATGTCGTTGCCATTGTCCGGGAAGATCGCCACGCCGATGCTGGCCGAGGGATTGAGCGGGGTGCCGTTGATGTGGCAGGGCATGGCCAGTCGTTCCTGGATGCGCTTGACCACCTCGGTCAGGTGCAGGGTGTCGTACTGGGTCAGGACCACCACGAACTCGTCCCCGGAGAGTCGTCCCACGATGTCGGAGCGCCGTGCCTGCGATTGCAGCCGGGTGGCGACCGTGCGCAGCAGTTCGTCGCCGGCCTGGTGCCCCAGCGAGTCGTTGACCTGCTTGAAACGATCGAGGTCGATGAACATCACCGCCACCGTGCTACGGTTGCGCTCGGCGGCGGCAATGGCCTGGCCGGCCTGGACCAGCAGCAGGCTGCGGTTGGGCAGGCCGGTCAGCGAATCATAGAAGGCCAGCTGGTGGATGCGCGCGCGCGAGGCTTCACGTTCGATGGCCAGTGCGCACAGGTGCAGGCCAGCATCGACCAGCAGGTGATGAAAGCCGCTGGGCTGGCGGGGCTGGCGGAAGTAGAAGCCGAAGGTGCCGATCACCTTGCCATCGGCCGATTTGATCGGCGTCGACCAGCAGGCACGCAGGCCGTGGGTCAGCGCCAGTTCCTTGTAGTCGGCCCAGTGCGGATCGCTGGCGATGTCTTCCGAGATGATCGCCTGGCCGGTGAAGGCGGCACTGCCGCAGGAGCCCACCAGCGGGCCGATGGACAGGCCATCGATGGCGCGGCTGTAGGCCTCCGGCAGGCTGGGGCCGGCCAGGGTGTGCAGGCGTCCCTGTTCGTCCACCCGCAGGATGGAGGCGATTACCTCCGGCGCGACGCGTTCGACTTCCTCGCACAGCAGGTTCATCTGCTCGGACAGCGAAGAGTCGCGCGCCATGGCATTGAGGACGCGGTACTGCAGCACCTCATGTACCTTGGTATTGGTGATGTCGGTCATCACGCAGACGGCATTGATGAGACGGCCATCGGCGTCCAGGATCGGGTTGACCACCGCCGAAATCCAGACCGGCTGTTCGTGGAAGTCGTGGATCAGCTCCTCGGTATGGAAGCTGTGGCCCTGCAGCAGCTCGCCGTGACAGCGTTCGATCGACTTCACGAAGGTTGGATGATGGGCGAACAGTTCGCGTGGCTGCTTGCCGATGACCTGCTGGCTCTGGAAACCGAGCATGCGGGTAAAGCCGGTGTTGTGGAAGACGATGCGGTTCTGGGCGTCGGTGATGAGCACCGCATTGTCTGTTTCATTGATTCCCAGCGAGAGCAGGTGCAGGTGTTCACGATCGCTCTTTTCGCGGGTCACGCGGTAGGTGACGTCGTTGCCGATGCAGATCACGCGCTCGGCCTTGCCGTGCGGGTCCAGCAGGGGCGAATAGGTGGCTTCCCACCAGATCGTGCGGCCGCTGCGGGTGCGCCGCGGGAAGCGGCCGGAGAAGAAGCGGCCATTGCAGACATCGCGCCAGAAGGCGGCATATTCCTCACCATTGGCATACTCGGGGTCGCATAGCAGGGAGTGCGACTTGCCTACCAGGTCCTCGGCCAGGTATTCCATGGTCTTGAGGTAGTTGCGGTTGGCGGCAAGGATGAGGCCGTCTGGCGAGAGCTCGACCACCCCCAGCGAGCGATTGAGCGCGCTCAGCACACTGTTGCTGTGATGCGAGTCGTCGATGTGGGAGCTGATGTCGGCGGCCGCCGAGATGACCTTGCTGAGTTCGCCGCGCTCGTCCAGGATCGGGCTGCACAATGCCTCCAGCCAGACGATGGTGCCGTCGATGCGGCAGCGCTGCAGGGTGCCGGTGATGATCTCGCCTTGGCGCAGGTGCTGCCAGAATTGTTGATAGTCCGCAGACTGGACGTACAGCGGTTCGCACAGCATGCTGTGATGCTGGCCGATCAGCTCTTCGCGACGGTAGCCCAGCATGCCCAGGAAATTGTCATTGACCTGCAGTATCGTGCCATCGGCAGCGAATTCCAGAATGGCCATCGAACGCCACAATGCACCCAGCAGCGCATCGCGCTCCTGGCCACACAGATTCTGATCATCCTGCGGCACCTCACCTGGCAGATCACGCTGATGATCAAATTCGCCGGTGAACGACTCCTGGCTCCCCATACAGCCCCCCTGTGGCCCGGTAATGACGCCTGCCGCGCGTCTTGCCTCATGCAGTCCGGAGTTACGATTTTTTCCGTTTTCCTGTCTGCGCCGACCATACCTCGCCGTACATCTCGACCCGCTGGAAACTGAAGCAATCTGTCTTGATCATATGCCAAATCGCCAGCCTTGTGCGCTCGCTCTCGGCCGGCGCCACAGGAGTGCAACAGCGTCATGAGGTTCTGCGAGGATTGTCCTGTTGCACAAGTACAAGCCCCGTTCTTTTTATCGACATCCGTTCGGGGTTCTTGAGTCCGCCCCGGGTGAGTGTTGTATGATGCCTTCGCAGGTGGGAGGGATCACCCCGCCTTCCGGATATCTCCCGATGTTGCATCGGGGAAATATCCCGCCGCCTGGCGATGGGGCGCCGCGGCATCGATGAATCACCAACGATTGGGTTTTATGGATTATCTGCAGTTGCTGGACGTGCTGGTGCACGTGGACAAATATCTGGGCGTCCTCATCGAGCAGTACGGCACGCTCATCTACGCGGTGTTGTTCCTGATCGTGTTCTGCGAGACCGGGCTGGTGGTGTTGCCGTTCCTGCCGGGAGATTCCCTGTTGTTCATCGCCGGCACCTTCTGTGCCATGGGGGCCATGGATATCTGGCTGCTGATGACCCTGCTGGTGATCGCAGCGGTGGCGGGCAATACCCTCAACTACTGGATAGGCGGCTGGGTCGGTCACCGCGTCTATACCCACAATTACCGCTGGCTCAATCCGGAAGCCCTGCAAAAGACCCATTCCTTCTACGAAAAACACGGCGGCAAGACCATCGTCATCGCCCGCTTCACGCCCATCGTGCGAACCTTCGCACCGTTCATCGCGGGCGTGTCGGGCATGAGCTTTGCGCGCTTCCAGCTCTTCAATGTGCTGGGCGCCTTGCTGTGGGTGGTGGGGCTGGTGGTGCTGGGCTACCTGTTCGGCAATATCCCGGTGGTGCAGCAGAACCTCAATACCCTGGTCCTGATCGGGATCGTGGCGGCCATCATTCCCATCGTGCTGGGCGCCTTGTGGCAGCTGTGGCGCAAGGTACGTGGCAAGCGCAAGGTGCGCAGCGCCTGAGACCGCCGGCGTCAGGGCAGAAAAGAACAAGCGTTGGCAGCCTCGTGAATGCCGTTCAGTGAAGACTGAACGGCATTTTTCATGATGCCGGCCAATCGCCTCAGGCCGCAGCGGCAGCCTGCGCGAACCTGGCGCGTGCCTTGTGCAGCTTGCGATAGCTGTCGAGCAGGCGCTGATGGCGGTCCAGGCCTTCGAGCTTCATGCTGGTCGGCGTCAGGCCGTGGAAGCGCACGTCCCCCTTCACCGATCCGATGGCCGCATCCATGCGCTCATTGCCGAACATGCGACGGAAGTTGGTTTCGTAGTCTTCCAGCGCCAGCTCATCGTCCAGTTCCACTTCCAGCACGACGTTCAGGGCCTGGTAGAACAGACCGCGTTCGACCGAGTTGTCGTTGTATTGCAGGAAGGCGCCGACCAGGTCATGGGCCTCGTCGAACTGCTGCAGGGCCAGATGGATCAGCAGCTTCAGTTCGAGCACGGTCAACTGGCCCCACTCGGTGTTTTCATCGAACTCGATGCCGATCAGGGTGGCGATGTCCGAGTAGTCATCCAGCTCGTTGTTCTCCAGGCGCTCAAGCAGGGCGGCCAGGGCATCGTCGTCCAGGCGATGCAGGTTCAGGATATCGGCGCGGAACAGGAGCGCCTTGTTGGTGTTGTCCCAGATCAGGTCTTCCACCGGATACACCTCGGAATAGCCCGGCACCAAGATGCGGCAGGCTGTGGCGCCCAGTTGGTCATATACGGCGACGTAGGCTTGCTTGCCCATCTCATCCAGGATGCCGAACAGGGCGGCGGCTTCCTCGGCGTTGGAATTTTCGCCCTGGCCGGAGAAATCCCATTCCACAAATTCGTAGTCCGACCTGGCACTGAAGAAGCGCCACGAGACGATGCCCGACGAATCGATGAAGTGCTCGACGAAGTTGTTGGGCTCGGTGACGGCATTGCTCTCGAAGGTCGGCTGGGGCAGGTCGTTGAGGCCTTCGAAGCTGCGTCCCTGCAGCAATTCGGTCAGGCTGCGCTCCAGCGCCACCTCGAAGCTGGGGTGAGCACCGAAGGAGGCAAAGACCCCGCCCGTGCGCGGGTTCATCAGGGTCACGCACATCACCGGATAGACGCCGCCCAGCGAGGCATCCTTGACCAGCACCGGAAAGCCTTGTTCTTCCAGGCCCTGGATGCCCGCCAGGATGCCGGGATACTTCGCCAGCACTTCCTGGGGCACGTCGGGCAAGCAGATCTCGCCTTCCAGGATTTCACGCTTGACCGCGCGCTCGAAGATCTCCGACAGGCACTGCACCTGGGCCTCGGGCAAGGTATTGCCGGCACTCATGCCATTGCTGACGAAGAGGTTTTCGACCAGGTTGGAAGGGAAATACACCACCTCGCCATCCGACTGCCGCACGAACGGCAGCGAGCAGATGCCGCGTTCGGCGTTGCCGGAATTGGTATCGACCAGATGCGAAGCGCGCAGCTCGCCGTCGGGGTTGTAGATGTCCAGGCAGTAGTCGTCGAGGATTTCCTTGGGCAGTTTGTTGCCGCGCCCGGGCTTGAACCAGCGTTCGTCGGGATAGTGCACGAACTCGGCATTGGCGATGTCCTCGCCCCAGTAGGAGCCTGCATAGAAGTGGTTGTTGCTGATGCGTTCGAGGTATTCGCCCAGGGCCGAGGCCAGCGCGCTTTCCTTGGTGGCACCCTTGCCGTTGGTGAAGCACATCGGCGAATGCGCGTCGCGGATATGCAGCGACCACACATTGGGAATGATGTTGCGCCAGGAGGCGATCTCGATCTTGATGCCCAGCTCGGCCAGCAGGCCCGACATGTTGGCGATGGTCTGCTCCAGCGGCAAATCCTTGCCCAGGATGCGGGTGCTGGCGCCGGCTTCAGGCTGGAGGGTCAGCAGGGATTGGGCATCGGCGTCCAGGTTCTCGACTTCCTCGATGATGAATTCCGGCCCCTCCTGTACCACCTTCTTGACGGTACAGCGCTCGATCGAGCGCAGGATGCCGCGGCGGTCGGCCTCGCTGATGTCGGCCGGCAGCTCAACCTGGATCTTGAAGGTCTGCTGGTAGCGGTTTTCCGGATCGACGATGTTGTTCTGGGACAGGCGGATATTCTCGGTGGAAATATTGCGCGTATTGCAGTACAGCTTCACGAAGTACGCCGCGCACAGGGCCGAGGACGCCAGGAAGTAATCGAAGGGGCCCGGCGCCGAGCCATCCCCCTTGTAGCGGATGGGCTGGTCGGCGATGACGGTAAAGTCGTCGAACTTGGCTTCAAGACGCAGCTTGTCGAGGAAGTTGACTTTGATTTCCATGGCGGAATTCCGATAAAGAGCCGAAAAGCGGCTGAAACGAGAAACAAGAAACGGGAGAGGGCGCTATTATCCCCCATCCGGTGGTGATCCAAGGCGGACGCCGACGCTGCCTCGAAAGGCAGGTGTGTTGCGGTCAGCGGGGCTGCAGGTACGGTTGACCGCTACCAATGACAAATATGAAATAAAAATGCCGTTCAGTACCTGACTGAACGGCATCAGCGGCGGGTGCCGGGTTCAGGTCAGCTTGTTCTTGGCCAGCGGCGGGTTCTTGGCGAAGTAGTTGCGGATGCCGGTCAGGATGGCGTCGGCCATCTGGTCCTGATAGCGCTCGTCGGTGAGCTTGGCTTCTTCTTCCGGGTTGGAGATGAAGGCGGTCTCGATCAGGATGCTGGGGATGTCCGGGGCCTTGAGCACGGCAAAGCCGGCCTGTTCCACCGCGCCCTTGTGTAGCTTGTTGATGCCGCCGATTTCCTTCAACACCGCATTGCCCACGCGCAGGCTGTCGTTGATCTGGGCGGTGGTCGACAGGTCCAGCAGCACGCTGGCCAGCTGGCGGTCATGGGTCTTGATGTTGACGCCACCGATCAGGTCGGCCGAGTTTTCCTTGTTGGCCAGCCAGCGTGCCGCCGTCGAACTGGCGCCCTTCTCCGACAGGGCGAACACCGACGAACCACGTGCGGTAGGCTGCACGAAGGCATCGGCGTGGATCGACACGAACAGGTCGGCCTGCACCTTGCGCGCCTTGACCACGCGCTGGCCCAGCGGCACGAAGAAGTCGGCGTCGCGGGTCAGCATGACGCGCATGTTGGGGTATTGCTCGATCTTGCGCTTCAGGCGCTTGGCGATGGACAGCACCACGTCCTTCTCGCGGTTGCCGCGCGCGCCGGTGGCGCCGGGGTCTTCGCCGCCGTGGCCGGGGTACAGCGCGATGGTGATCATGCGGGTGAGCTGCATGCGCGGCTCTTCCGTGACCACCCGCGGATTGCGATCGCTCTTGTCGTCCGGTTGTGGCTTGATTTCTGCCAGCGGTACCGGGTCCGGCTTGGGCGCCGGTGCCTGCGCCAGCGGCGGGGTGGCCGGGGGTTCCTTGTTCCACTCGCCCTTCTGGATCAGGGCGGCGATCGGGTCGGGCGGGGCGGCCGGATACAGGTCGATCACGAAGCGATACTTGTATTCGCCCACCGGGGCCAGGGTGAACACCTGTGGCTTGATTTCATCCTTCAGGTCGAACACCAGGCGCACCACGCTGGGCCGGTTCTGGCCCACGCGTACCTGCTTGATGTAGGGATCGTTGGGCTGGATCTTGGCGACCAGGTCCTTCAGGGTGGAATTGAGGTCGATGCCCTCGATGTCCACCACCAGGCGCTCCGGGTCCTTGACCACGAAGTGGGTGACCTTCAGGTCGCTGTCGTTTTCCAGCGTGACGCGGGTGTAGTCGTCGGACGGCCAGACGCGCACGGCCAGGATCTGGGAGGCCAGGGCGGGCAGCGGAGTGACGACGGAGACGAACAGCGCACCGCCGGCTTTGAGGATGGTGCGGCGGCTTTTGGACTTCACAGGTTGGGGGCGAATTTCAGTCGAGCGAGGCATTGATGACCCTTGTCGGACAACGCACGCAATTCTACATCACGACCGTTCCCTGCAAGAGACAGGTTGACGTGGATGTCCGGCGGCGGCAACACCGGATCGCCTTTTTCGGGCCATTCGACGATACAGACGGAGTTTTCGTTGAAATGTTCACGGAAACCGGCATCGAGGAACTCCTCCGGGCTGGCCATGCGGTACAGATCGAAGTGGATGACTGTTACCATGCGCCCTGCGAGTGTCACTTCATAGGGTTCGGCCAGGGTGTAGGTCGGGCTCTTGACCCGCCCCGAATAGCCCGCTGCATGCAGCAAGGCACGCGTCAGCGCGGTCTTGCCGGCGCCCAGGTCGCCGTGCAGGTAGATCGCCAGGCCCGGTGCCAGCACCTGCGCCAGGTCGGCACCCAGGCGCGCGGTGGCGGTTTCGTCGGGCAGGTGGAGGTGGAGTCGCTGCATATACATCCTAGTTTGTTACGTCATCCGAGATGACTTGTTTACTGGTTCAATCGCTTCATGCCTGCTCACGCCACCCCTGTCGATCTTGCCGACTCCGCCAGCCTGGCTGCCCTGGCCGCTGCCATCAAGGACTGGGGCCGTGCACTGGGCTTTGCCGAGGTGCGCATCGCCGATGTCGACCTGTCGCACCGGGAGGCGGGCTTCCAGGCCTGGCTGGACAAGGGTTACCACGGCGAGATGGATTATATGGCAAGCCACGGCCTGAAACGGGCGCGGCCGGCCGAACTGGTGCCGGGGACGGTGCGCGTGGTCAGCGTGCGCATGCCCTATCTGCCGGCCGCTACCGACCCCGGCCAGGCCGACTGGCGCGCCCGGGAAGAGGCCCGCAGCGGCGACCCGTCGGCGGCCCAGGTCTCGATCTATGCACGCGGGCGCGACTACCACAAGGTCTTGCGCGCCCGTCTGCAGCAACTGGCCACCCGCATCGAGGAGCGCATTGGTAGCTTCGGTTACCGCGTCTTCACCGATTCGGCACCGGTCATGGAAGTGGCCCTGGCCGAAAAGGCCGGGCTGGGCTGGCGCGGCAAGCACACTCTGTTGCTGCACCGGGAGGCCGGTTCCATGTTCTTCCTGGGCGAGATGCTGACCGATCTGCCGCTGCCGGTCGATGACCCGGTCACCCCGCACTGCGGCCAGTGCAGCGCCTGCATCACGGCTTGCCCGACCGGGGCCATCGTCGCCCCGTATGAGCTGGATGCGCGGCGCTGCATCTCCTACCTCACCATCGAATTGAAGGGCAGTATCCCGTCCGACCTGCGGCCGCTGATCGGCAACCGCATCTACGGCTGCGACGACTGCCAGCTCTACTGCCCCTGGAACAAGTTTGCCCAGCGCGCCAGCCTGCCCGACTTCGACCCGCGCCATGGCCTGGACAGCGCCAGCCTGGTCGACCTGTTCGGCTGGAGCGAAGAGCAGTTCCTGAAGAACACCGAGGGCAGCGCGATCCGCCGCATCGGCCATGAACGCTGGCTGCGCAACCTGGCCGTGGGTCTGGGCAATGCCGCCGATTCGCCCTCGCACCGGGGCGATGCGGCCATTGTGGCGGCCTTGCGGACGCGCTTGTCTCATCCTTCGGCGTTGGTGGTCGAGCATGTGGCGTGGGCGCTGGCCCGGCATGGAGCGGCCTGACTGTCACCGGATTTCCACGCTGAGGGAATCCGGTCAATTCCCGATTTTGCCCACCGCTGCCCGTCATGCAAGGCTGTTGCCTTCAGGCCCATCCATGCATGGCGGGCCTTCGTGGCGGGCTGCAAGGGCTCTCTGCTGACTGTCTTTCCTTCAGTCAATCCCCCGGCAGCGAGGCGTCACGCTAATTAGTCATTGACGAGCTTGTCCTGATGAGGTCCAATTTAATTATTGAATTGACAATACCTATCTTTATCGGAAATCAAGCATTCTGCGTGACTGATCAGTCCATCCATGCGCCTCTGCCCCCTCATCATCCCGACCCACACCATGATGCCGATGACAGCGCCCGCAAACAGGCTTGCCCCCTTCCTCCGCACGGCCGATGCCATGCAGCCGGGTCTGCTCCGGGTGAGGCGGTGTTTGCTGGCCGTGTTGTCGTGGCTGATGGTGGCAGGCGCCTTGCCGTGTCACGCCCAGGGCGATCCCGATGACGCAGGTCGTGCGGCCGATACTGCCCGGGTGGTGGCCGGCATCATCAGCTACGTGCGCTGGCCGCAGCCACAGCCGCAGCTGCAACTATGCCTGGTCGGTCTCACGCGGTATGCCCAGGAGCTCACCGAGGAGCGACTGTCCACGCCCGGCCAGCGCATCACGCCGCGCCTGGTGACCGAACTCACCGTTGCCGCACTGGAGGGCTGCCGGCTGGTCTACATCGGCAAGTTGTCCGAAGCCGACTATCGCAAGCTGCTGCCGCAGGTCGTGGATCATCCGGTACTGAGCTTTGCCGAGGCGGACGTGTCGTGCGACACCGGTTCCATGTTCTGCCTCAAGTCACGGGGCAAGCAGATCGCCTTCGATGCAAACCTGGATGCCATCGCGCGTAGCGGGCTGCGAGTTCATCCCAGCGTTCTCCAACTCGCCCGCCGCAAACCGTCGCCATGAATACCGAGCCCATTCCGATGGCACGTCCTGCCCTGGACAGCGTCCTGAGCAAGGCCCACCTGATCGTGGCCCTGGTGACGGCACTCATGGTCGGGCTCACCATTACGGTGGCCGGCTTGTTCGCGCTGCGCTTCTATTCCGAGCAGAACCTGCGCCTCATCGCCCGTTCCATGAGCTACACGGTGGAGGCGGCCGTGGTGTTCGGGGATGCCGCGGCGGCCGGGGAGGCCATCGCCCTGATCGGCCGCAACGAGGACATCGCCGAAGTCGTGCTCACCGGTCGCAACGACCAGCTGCTGGCGCACTGGACGCGTCATGCGGGCGGCACGGTGCCGCTGCTGGAGCAGATGCTGGCGGGCTGGATCCTGCCACCGGCACTGGATTACCCCATCATCCGGGAGCAGGCCAGGATAGGCCGGATCCACCTGGTGCCGCGCGGAAGCGGCCCCTTGCGGTTCATCACCACCGGCCTGCTGTGTGTGCTGTTGAGCCTGGTCATCAGTACCGTGATCGCGCTGCGCCTGGCGCGCCGCATGCAGCACCGCATCAGCGGACCGTTGCACGAGCTGGCGCGCATCGCCCACGGCGTGCGGCGCGAACGCAGTTTCGCCCTGCGCGCCGGGCCGGCGGCCATCGCCGAGATCCACGATCTCAATGAAGACTTCAACGCCTTGCTCGATGAACTGGAAGCCTGGCAGATCCACGTCCAGCAGGAGCATGCCAGCCTGTCCTACCAGGCCAGTCACGACAGTCTCACGGGCCTGTGCAACCGCGCCTTCCTGGAGGAGCAGCTGGAGCGCGCAGTGCAGCTGGCGCGGCTGACCGGCAACCTGGCGGCGGTGTATTTCATCGATAGCGACCGCTTCAAGCAGATCAACGATACCTACGGCCATGCCGCCGGCGACCATGTGCTGGTGACCATCGCCACCCGCATCAAGAGCCAGTTGCGCGAAGACGACCTGGTCGCGCGCCTGGGCGGCGATGAATTCGCCGTGCTGTTGCGACAATTGCGGCAGCGCGACGATGCGCTGCAGATCGCCGCCAAGATCCTGGCCGAGATGCGCTTGCCCATCGTCCTGCCGGGCGGCGAGGTGATCGCCACATCGTTGAGCATCGGCATCGCCATCTTCCCGGAGCACGGCAGCACCGCGCAGACGGTGTTGGCAGTGGCCGACGAGGCGATGTACCGGGCCAAGAACACACAGCGCGGCACCTATCAGCTCGCTCTCCAAGATCAGATGAACAAGGAAAACCAATCATGACGCTCGCTACCTCTTCCCTCTCCTCACGCCTGCTGGCGGCCATGCTGCTGGGGAGCACCCTGCTGCTGAGCGGATGCCAGACGCCGCCTCCCGCCGCGCCCCAGGCCGGCCTCACGCAGTCCCAGGTCGCCCTGTTGGAGCAGCAGGGTTTCCATCTCACCGACGAGGGCTGGGAGCTCAGTTTTGCCGACAAGCTGCTCTTTGCGGTGGATGATTACGCCTTGACCGAACAGAGCCGCACGGCGGTCGGGAAGATCGGGCGCGCGCTGCTTTCGGTGGACATTACCGAGTTACGGGTGGACGGTCATACCGACAATACCGGCGCCGATGCCTACAACAATCGCCTGTCCCAGCAGCGGGCCGACGCCGTCGCCGATGCGCTGGCCAGCATCGGGATCGGCCGGGATCACATTGCCACCCGTGGCCTGGGCAAGAGCAAGCCGATCGCCGACAACCGCACCGTGGCCGGCCGGGCGGAAAATCGCCGGGTCGTGATCGTGGTGCCGGCGCAGTAAGCGCAGCAGTCCACCTGCACGGCGCGCTGCTTCCCGCTGCTGTATTCACGCGGGGCTATCGAGAAAGTGACCGCGCACCGCATCATCGTGCGGCCGCTGCGATAAGCCGCAGGGCTGGCCTGGTGCGGCAGGATCAATGCACCAGCGCCAGCCAGAACGGAATGGTCAGCGCCGAGAGCAGCGTGCCGAAGGAAATCAGGAAAGCCGTGAACGGACCATTGCCGCCCATGCGCGCGGCCAGGATGTAGGCGCTGGAGGCGGTGGGCAGGCTGCAGAACAGCACCACGATGCGCAACTGCAGCGGGGGCAGTTGCAGATGGCGACCGATCAGGTAGGCCACCAGCGGTACGGCGAAGAGCTTGATCAGGATGAACCATCCCACCACCAGCTTGCTTTCCTTGAGCCCCGACAGGCGCAGGCCGGCACCCACCATCAGCAGGCCCAGCGCGATGGAAGCCGCGCCCAGGCGCGAGAGCACCACCGATGCCGCCTCCGGCAGGTGCAGCCCCAGTGCCGAAAACGTCAGGCCGCCGGCGGTGGCCACCAGCAGTGGATTCTTGGCCAGTTCGCGTAAGAGGTTGCTGTTCTTCGGTGCCAGCGCATGGACCGCCGCGATATTGCACAGCGGGACGCCAAAGCCCAGCAGGATGGCCATCAGGCCCGCCCCTTCCTCGCCGGCCATGCGGGTGGCCAGCGCCAGTGCGATGTAGGAGTTGAAGCGATAGGCGCACTGCATGCCCGATTCGTAGGTCATCGGCGTGGCCCGCAGCAGGGGTTTGCCCAGCCAGGTCAGTACGATGCCGGCCAATAGCGACAGCACCCCGGTCTGCACCAGGCCACCGGTGACCCCTAGGTCGACCTTCAGGCGTGCGGTGGAATAGAACAGCAGCGCTGGAAAGAGCAGGAAGTACACCAGCTTTTCCATGCCGGCCCAGAACTCGTCGCCCCAGTTGGAGATGCGATAGACCAGCACCCCCAGCACGATCAGGCTGAAGTCCGGCAGCAGGAGATTGAGGATTTCCACCTTACTTGAGCAGCCGCGCCAGTTCGACGGCGGTCTTGACATTCATCTTGTCGAAGATGTGGGCGCGGTGGACCTCGACGGTGCGCATGCTGATGCCCAGTTCATCGGCGATGACCTTGTTCATCTTGCCGGCCAGGATCAGGTCCAGCACCTCGCGTTCGCGTGCCGAGAGTGCCGCCAGGCGGCCCTGGACGGCATCCTCGGCGCCGCCGGCGCGCGAGCTGGCCAGGGCTTCCAGTACGCGGTCCATCAACTGGTTGTCGTTGAAGGGCTTCTCGAAGAAATCGAAGGCACCGTTCTTGAGCATGTCCACCGCCATGGGGACGTCGCCATGGCCGGTGAGGAAGATCACCGGGCGCCGGTGCAGCAGACCCTTGGTCTTGAGTTCATTGAACAGCGCCACACCGCTGGTGCCGGGCATGCGCACATCCAGTAGCAGGCATTCCCCTTCGGCATCGATACCGCCGGCCGCGCCGAGGGCGGTCAGGACCGCAGCACCACCTTCATAGGCGGTGGCGGCGATGTTGCGGGAACGCGCCAGCCAGGTCAGCGAATCGCGGATGATTTCTTCGTCGTCGACTATGTGCAGCATTGGTGTGCGGGGTGGGGCCAGATCAGTGGGGCCGTGGGGCGGCGGTCTCTTTATTGTGGCTGGCCGCTCTGGGCGGGCAGCGAAAACCGGAAGATTGTACCGCCTGCCGGGTTATCGGTGTAAGTCAGCGTCCCGCCGTGGAATTCGATGGTGGTGCGACAGATGTTGAGGCCCATGCCCATGCCCTCGGCCTTGGTCGAGAAGAAGGGCGAGAACAGGCGCGCCGCCACGTCCTCGGCAATGCCGTGGCCCTGGTCGATCACCGAGACGGTGACTGATTCCACCCCATCGTCGTTGCGGGTCAGCTCGGCCGTCACGCGCAGGATGCGGCGTGCCGAGGGCACGGCCGCCATGGACTGGATGCCATTGCGGGTCAGGTTCAGGATCACCTGTTCCAGCAGTACCTGGTCGCCCAGGATAGGCGGCAGGGAACGGGGCACCTGCAACTGCAACACCACGAAGAACTGCTGGGCCTGCAGTTCGATCAGCGGTGTCACGTTGTCGATCAGCTGCCTCACCTGCAGGCGCTGCCGCGCCGGTTCGCGCTTCTTGACGAACTGGTGCACGCTGCGGATCACGTGGCCGGCGCGCTGCGCCTGGGCGTGGATCTTTTCCAGCGCCGGCTGCAGCGCCTTGGGGTCGGCCTGGCCCTGCTGCATCATGTTCAGCGCTCCGGTGGTGAAGCTGGAAATGGCCGCCAGCGGCTGGTTCAGCTCATGCGCCAGGGTGGAGGCGATCTCGCCCATGCTGGCCAGGCGGGCGCTGGCCTGCAGTTTCTCCTCCTGGGTGCGGTTAAGGTCTTCGGCGCGCTTGCGTTCGGAGATGTCGAGGATGGAGCCCATCCAGCCGGTCTGCTTGCCGTTTTGGTCCACCAGCGGAGACTCGAAGATCAGCACCGGGAAGCGCTCCCCGTCGCGGCGCTGGAAAATGGTCTCGAACTGTGGTGTGGCGCGTCCGGCCAGGACGTTGGAAAAACGCTCCTGGTATTCGTCCATGGCTTCCGGCGCCCAGTAGGGCATGGGCGGGATCTTGCCCACCAGTTCTTCGGCGGCGAAGCCGACCATCTTGCAGAAGGCCGGATTGACATAGGTGATGCGCCCCTCCAGGTCGCGTGCGCGCATGCCGGTGACCAGCGAGTTTTCCATCGCGGCGCGAAACACTGCCTCGTTCAGCAGGGCCTTCTCGGCCTTGGTGCGGCGGGTGATGTCCCGCCACAGCGCCCACAGGCTCCACAGCAGGCCCAGCGAGAGCACGATCACGGACCCCACCAGCAGGTTGGGCAAGAGCTTGGGCGCGCTCTTGGTGCTGTTGGTGTGCAGCACCAGGGTCAGGCCCGGCAGTTCCAGTTCGCGGCGGTGGGTGTAGACATTCAGGCCGGGGCCGCCCGAGGTGCGGCGTGCCACTACGTTGTCGTCGGTGTCGGTGAGCGAAATCTCGTTGTCCTGGGCGAACCACCACGGCACCATTTCATTGAGGATACGCGCCACCGCATAGCTGGCCACCAGGCTGCCGACGTAATGATTGTCGCGGAACAGCGGCACGTGATAGTCCATCAGCATCGGCTCGGCGATCCCCGGCGGCACGGCAGGCGGGCTGTAGAGCGGGCGGTGCATCTGGCGCGCGCGGTCACCGGTCATCAGCGAGGACTGCGAGAGATCGTTGCGACTGATGGGGAAGTCGTCGGTGGAGGCCACCGGCCGCCCTTCGGCATTGAACCAGGTGACGCGATAGAACTCGCGGTTGTTGCGCAGCAGCGCATTGAGGCGGCTGCGGAAGTGGTCCTGGTTCAGGCGGCCGGTGATGATCTCGCGTCCGATGATGCGCATGCTTTCGTCGTCGCGGCTCAGCTGGAAACGGATCGCCTGTTCCACCCACAGCGAATCGGCGATCAACTGCTCCAGCCGTTCGCTGGCCTCCATCTGCTGGGCCTGGCGCGGCAACCAGATCAGGGTGGCCAGGAACAGGCACAGCAGCAGGAAAGGAATCAGCCAGCGCATGGTGGTCTTGCGCCCCGAGGCCTGCAATTGCGAGGCGGCGTTGGGCTGGGGCGAGATCGGCGGAGGCGGGATGGTTTTCATGTCGCCGCCAGTGTAGCTGCCGCCCGGGGCGAGCGCCAGCATCCCGGGCGGCGGGAAAATGCAGGAAGTGTGGTTCGGGGAGCATTGTGGTTATCCACACTTGCCCCATTTTGGTGACACCGAGCAAAATGCGCGGGCATAATCTGGCCCGCGCCAAGCAGAGCCACTACAAAAACAAGTACACCACCAAAACGATTCATACCTCACTGGGGAGACACGCATGAAACTGAAGTCCATCCTGCTGGCCATGTCGGCCGCTGCCATCGTCAACGCCGGCCTGACTGCGAGCGCCTTCGCACAGCAGCCCATCATCATCAAGTTCAGCCACGTGGTGGCCAACGACACACCCAAGGGCAAGGCCGCCGAGCGCTTCAAGGAGCTGGCCGAGAAGGCCACCAAGGGCCGCGTCAAGGTCGAGGTCTATCCCAACAGCACCCTGTACAAGGACAAGGAGGAACTGGAAGCCCTGCAACTGGGCGCCGTGCAGATGCTGGCCCCGTCGCTGGCCAAGTTCGGCCCGCTGGGCGTGAAGGAGTTCGAGGTGTTCGACCTGCCTTACATCTTCCCCAGCAAGGACGTGCTCTACCGCGTGACCGAAGGCCCCATCGGCAAGGATCTGTTCAAGAAGCTGGAGCCCAAGGGCATCACCGGCCTGGCCTACTGGGATAACGGTTTCAAGGTGATGTCGGCCAACAAGCCGCTGCATCATCCGGCCGACTTCCGCGGCCTGAAGATGCGCATCCAGTCCTCCAAGGTGCTGGACGCGCAGATGCGCGCACTGGGCGCCAACCCGCAGGTGCTGGCCTTCTCCGAGGTCTACCAGGCGCTGCAGACCGGCGTGGTGGATGGCACCGAGAACCCGCCTTCGAACCTCTATACCCAGAAGATGCACGAAGTGCAGAAGCACGTGACCGTGTCCAACCACGGCTATCTGGGCTATGCCGTGATCGTCAACAAGAAGTTCTGGGATGGCCTGCCGGCCGACGTTCGCACCCAGCTTGAAGGCGCCATGAAGGACGCCACCAAGTACGCCAATGCCATCGCCCAGCAGGAAAACGATGCCGCCCTGGCAGCCGTGGAAAAGACTGGCAAGACCACCGTCTACCGTCTCACCGATGCCGAGAAGGCCGAATGGCGCAAGGCCTTGCTGCCGGTGCAGCAGCAGATGGCCAGCCGTATCGGCAAGGAGCTGATCGACGCCGTCAACAAGGAATCGGCAGCGCTGGGCCAGAAGTAACCGGGCTCGGTACCTGTGCGCGGCGCGCCCGTCCGGCGTGCGCCGCGCCACCCTCTAAAACAATCAGAACAAGCTAAGCCAGCGGCCGCTACCACCATGGGAGCGGCCTGCCGGCGCAAGGAGATTCCATGAAGTTACTCGACCATCTGGAAGAGTGGCTGATCGCGTTCCTCATGGCCGCGGCCACCTTCATCATCTTCGTGGCCGTGGTGCATCGTTACGCCTCCGGCCTCGACATTCCCTGGTTACAGGACCAGCTCATCCAGATCAACATGAGCTGGGCGCAGGAGCTGTGCATCTTCATGTTCGTGTGGATGGCCAAGTTCGGCGCCGCCTATGGCGTGCGTACCGGCATCCACGTCGGCGTCGATGTGCTCATCAATCGCCTCAACACTCCGTGGCGCAACAAGTTCGTGCTCTTCGGCCTGTTCGCTGGCGCCCTCTTCACCGGCATCGTCGGCACCTTCGGCGCCGAGTTCGTCTATGACATCGCCCAGCACGACAGCACCTCCGAAGTGCTGGAAGTGCCGATGTGGATCGTCTACCTGGCCGTGCCGCTGGGTTCCTATCTGATGTGCTTCCGTTTCCTCCAGGTCGCGTGGAATTTCCACCGGACCGGCGAATTGCCCAAGCATGACCATTCCCACGTGGAAGGTCTGGACGAAGAAACCAGCGGAGGTAAAGCATGAATGCATTGATCATTTTCGTCCTGCTGTTCGGGCTGATGCTGACCGGGATGCCGATCTCGATCTCGCTGGGCCTGACGGTACTGACCTTCCTCTTCACCATGACCGACGTGCCGATCCAGTCGGTGGCGCTGAAGTTGTTCACCGGCATCGAGAAGTTCGAGATCATGGCGATCCCCTTCTTCATCCTGGCCGGCAACTTCCTTACCCATGGCGGCGTGGCGCGGCGCATGATCAACTTCGCCACCTCCATGGTGGGGCACTGGCATGGAGGCCTGGCGCTGGCCGGCGTGCTGGCCTGCGCGCTGTTCGCGGCGGTCTCCGGTTCCTCGCCGGCCACCGTGGTGGCGATCGGCTCCATCATCCTGCCGGCGATGGTCAAGCAGGGCTTCCCCAACCGCTTCGGCGCGGGCGTGATCACCACTTCAGGTGCGCTGGGCATCCTGATCCCGCCTTCCATCGTGATGGTGATGTATTCGGTCTCGACCAATACGTCGGTGGGCAAGCTGTTCATGGCCGGCGTGGTGCCGGGTCTGCTGCTGGCCTTCCTGCTGGGGGTGACCACCTGGTACCTGGCGCGCAAGAACAATTACCCGCGCCTGAGGAAGGCCACCTGGGCCGAGCGGTTCGCGGCCTTCCGCAAGAGTGGCTGGGGCCTGTTCCTGATCGTCATCGTCATGGGCGGCATCTACAGCGGCGTGTTCACGCCCACGGAAGCGGCTGCCATGGCCGCAGTGTATGCCTTCTTCATCTCGGTGTTCGTCTACAAGGACCTGCGCCTGAGCCAGGTGCCCAAGGTCTTGCTGGACTCGGCCTCGATGTCGGCCATGCTGCTCTACATCATCACCAACGCGGTGCTGTTCTCGTTCCTTGTGACCAGCGAAAACATCCCGCAGGCGATGGCGGCATGGATCACCGACTCCGGCCTGGGTCCGATCACCTTCCTGCTGGTGGTCAATGTCCTGCTGCTGCTGGCCGGTAACGTGATGGAGCCGTCTTCGATCGTGCTGATCCTGGCGCCTATCCTGTTCCCCGTGGCCATGAAGCTGGGCATCGATCCGGTGCACTTCGGCATCCTCATCGTGGTCAACATGGAAGTGGGCATGTGCCATCCGCCGGTCGGTCTGAACCTGTACGTGGCCTCGGGCATCACCAAGATGGGCATTACCGAGCTGACCATCGCGGTCATGCCGTGGCTGCTGACCATGCTCGGTTTCCTGATGCTGGTGACCTACTGGCCGGCACTGTCGCTGTGGCTGCCAAACCTGATCTACAACTGACACAACAAATGTCTCTCATAATCGGCACCACGCACTACGATGGTGCCGATTTTGTCGGATGTCTGTTAAGTTGCTCGAAAGTATGTTGGTTTTGCCCTGAAAAAGTGCTTTGAAACCGCGCAGAGTGCTGCTAAAGTGCGGGCTTTGCTGAATCGGCACCGTGCATTTGCCGTCCTGGCAATCGAGTTTTGCAGTGATGTTTTTCTAGTGAGTTGTTGATGTACGCGCCTCACCGGCGACCCTGCCGACACATCGGCGCGGGCGCAGGCGGGCAGCACCGAATACAAAGCGGGTGGTGCATAACAAACGGTATCGATACCGGGAAACTGAGGAGACGTGCATTCGATTGAAGCCGTTCAAACGGCCGGGAATGCATCAGGAGTATTTTGAAGGCGCATCCGAGGATGCGCCTTTTTTCTTTGTGCCAGCCGTAAGCGGATAGTTCATACGGTTTGTACGGTTTATACGGTTTATATTTTTTCCACATCCCTTCCAGGGGCTCTCTTCAGGGGCTCTCTCAGCCCGGCAGCACCCGTTCCCCGTATGGCGTCGATATCACGGCCTCGATGGCGGTCTGCCTTCCTTCCTGCAGCACGATGCGTGCATCCTCCATCCCCACTGCCGCCAGGGCAGCGCCCAGTTCGGCCGGCGCCGGGTGGCTCAGCACCAGGCGTTGCAGGCGGCAGCCGAGGTCGGGCAGGGCGCTGGCCGGGTGAGGCTGGCTGTGCCACTGGATCAGCGAGGGCATCAGCCCCGCGCAGGGCAGGCGGCCGTCGGCGGCGATGGTGATCAGCCAGGCCAGGGTGCCGCGGCTCATGGGCGTGATCTCGCCGACGGCAATGGGACTGGCTGCCACCGCCGCTTCGATGTCGTCGGTGCGGGCCACCCAGTGGGCCAGGCGCGGCGGCGCATCCGCGACCAGCTCGTCCATGCCGAACCAGCGTGCACGAGCAGGAGTGCTGCCGGCGGGATCGATGGCGATCACCTCCAGGTAGAAGCCCGCACCCAACGACAGCAGGGCATTGTGCGTGCCCAGTCGCTCATGTTGTCCGCCGATGCGCGGCGCCATCGAGACGCCCAGTTGCTGCTGTAGCCAGGCCATGCCGGCTTCAAGGCTGGGGGCGGTGACCACCAGGTGGTCCGGTTCGGTGTGGGGCGATGCCTGCGTCATGCGGTCTCCTGAAGTGTGGTCCTCTGTTTTGCCCGATGGTATCAAGCCCGGGCCTGAATTGCTTAAAATAGGCCTCCATCGCATTTGGCCCATTGTCCATGACCCAGCTCCAGACCGAATCGCCCCTGACCGCGCTGTTTTCCGCCGTGGTGCATACGCCCTTTGGCGGCATGGGCATCCGTACCCAGGCCGGGGCGCTGGTCGAGATGGTCTATCTGCCGGCGCATTACGCCGAGAAGGATGCCGCCGATCCGGTGGCGGCCAAGGCCGTGCAGCAGATCCGGCGCTACCTGGCCGATCCGGGCTTTCGTTTCAAGCTGCCGCTGGCTCCGGTGGGCAGCGCCTTCCAGCAACGCGTCTGGCAGGCCATCGCCGCCATTCCCTGCGGCCAGGTCCAGACCTATGGCCAGGTTGCCAAGCACATCCAGTCCGCCCCGCGTGCGGTCGGGCAGGCCTGCGGCGCCAACTGGTATCCGCTGGTGATTCCTTGTCATCGGGTCACCGCAGCCGGCGGCCTGGGCGGGTTTTCGCATCATGACGACGTCGACGGCTTCCACCTGGAGGTCAAGCGCTGGTTGCTGCGCCACGAAGGCGTTCACGGATACTGACGGACTCGCATGGGACGCACGACACCGAAGATAGAAGCGCCCGCCGCCAGCCGCGAGGCCATCGACGAATTCTGCGACAGCCTGTGGCTGGAAGACGGCCTGTCCAAGAATACGCTGGAGGCCTACCGGCGCGACATGACCCTGTACGCCCACTGGCTGCATCATGAGCACGCCAAGTCGCTCTATGAGACCCAGGCCGATGACCTGCATGCCTATTTCGCGGCCCGTCACGACCAGACCAAGCCCAGTTCTTCCAATCGCCGGCTGGCGGTGTTGAAGCGGTTTTTCCAGCTGGCGCTGCGCCAGAACCGGGTGGCCGCCGATCCCTGCCTGAAGATGCGCTCGGCGCGCCAGCCGCAGCGTTTTCCCAAGACCCTGTCGGAAGGCCAGGTCGAGGCCCTGCTGGCCGCACCCGATGTGTCCACGCCCCTCGGGCTGCGCGACCGCGCCATGATCGAGCTGATGTATGCCAGCGGCTTGCGGGTGTCGGAGCTGGTGCTGTTGAAGAGCATTGAAGTCGGTATGAACGAGGCCGTGCTGCGGGTGACCGGCAAGGGCGACAAGACCCGGCTGGTGCCGTTCGGCGAGGAGGCCGGTGCCTGGATTGCCCGCTACCTGGCCGAGGGGCGGCCGCAGATCCTGCAGGGCCAGGTCGACGATGCCCTGTTCGTCACCGCACGCGGCGGGCCGATGACGCGCCAGATGTTCTGGACCCTGATCAAGAAGCACGCACTGCAGGCCGGTATCACGGTGCGCCTGTCACCGCACACGCTGCGCCACGCCTTTGCCACCCACCTGCTCAACCATGGCGCCGACCTGCGCGTGGTACAGCTGCTGCTAGGCCATGCCGACATCTCCACCACCCAGATCTACACCCACGTGGCACGTGAGAGGCTCAAGCAACTGCATGCCGCACATCACCCCCGCGGCTGATCTTGCGGCATAATGTGCGCCCATGACGGCCCGGCCGGCCTGCTGGGCCGGTCAGGCAGCCGTCAGGAAGAACACCGATGAGCGCCAAGAAAGAACACATCTCCGAAACCCCCGCCACGCAATTCCTGCGCAAGCAGGGCGTGACCTTCACCGAGCATCCCTACGATTACGAGGAGCATGGCGGCACCTCGGTGTCCTCGCGCGAGCTGGGCGTGGACGAGCATGCCGTCATCAAGACCCTGGTGATGCAGGATGAGGCGGCCAAGCCGATGCTGGTGCTCATGCATGGCGACTGCAAGGTCTCCACCAAGAACCTGGCACGCCAGATCGGCTGCAAGTCGGTCGAGCCCTGCAAACCGGAGGTGGCCAATCGCCACTCGGGCTTCCTGATCGGTGGGACCTCGCCCTTCGGCACCCGCAAGAGCATGCCGGTCTACGTGGAAGCCAGCATCCTGGAACTCGACAAGATCTACATCAATGGCGGCCGGCGCGGCTTCCTGGTGGGCATCGATCCCGCCGTCCTCCTGAAGGTGTTGCCGGCCAAGGCGGTGCAGTGCGCCCTGGCTGATGCGCCCTGACAAGAACCCAGAGACAAGAGAAAGAACGCATTCATGTACAACATCCTTTTCGCCATCGCGGCCTACCTGATCGGCTCGCTGTCCTTTGCGGTGGTGGTGTCCAAGGTCTTCGGACTGGCCGATCCGCGCACCTACGGTTCCAAGAATCCCGGTGCCACCAATGTGCTGCGCAGCGGCAACAAGAAGGCGGCGGCACTGACGCTGCTGGGCGATGGCTTCAAGGGCTGGCTGGCGGTCTGGCTGGCGCAGAAGTTCGGGCCGCAGTATGGCGTGGATGACACCGGTATCGCCCTGGTCACGCTGGCCGTCTTCCTGGGTCACCTGTGGCCGGTGTTCTTCCGCTTCGTGGGCGGCAAGGGCGTGGCCACCGCGCTGGGCATCCTGCTGGCGCTGGACCCCTGGCTGGGCCTGGCCACGCTGGGGACCTGGCTGGTGGTGGCCTTCGCTTTCCGCTATTCCTCACTGGCAGCGCTGGTGGCGGCCCTGTTCGCCCCGTTCTACTACGGCCTGCTGTTCGGTACCACCGACGGCATCCTGCTGGCCGTGGTCGCGATGGCGGCACTGCTGATCTATCGCCATCGCAAGAACATCGGCAACCTGCTGGCCGGCAAGGAAAGCAAGATCGGGAGCAAGAAGAAGGCCGGCAAGTAAGCTGGACAAGTAAGTTGGGCAAGGCTGCTTGCCACTTCCCGAAAACAGAAGGGCCGCAATGGAGATTGCGGCCCTTTTTGTTTATATCGTATAAATTATTTATGTGGATGGAGTCGTCGCACCTTGTGGCGGCCGCAGTTCATCCAGCGGCCAGCGCGGCCGCACGCCAAAACCATATTCCTTGCGCGCCGCATCGGGTTGCTCGCGCAGGCGCATGGCGCCGGCAAAGGCGATCATGGCGCCGTTGTCGGTGCAGAACTGCAGTTCCGGATAGAACACTTCGTAGCGGCGCTTGGCTGCAGCGGCATTGAGGGCAGCACGCAACTGGGCATTGGCACCCACACCGCCGGCAATCACCAGGCGCTTCAGGTTGGTCTGCTTCAACGCGGTCATGCACTTGGCCACCAGCACGTCGACGATGGCGTCCACGAAGCCGCGTGCGATGTTGGCCTTGTCCTGCTCGCAGATATTGGCGCTGTTGCTGCCGTGCTGTTTGACCACGGTCAGCACCGCAGTCTTCAGGCCGGAGAAGCTGAAGTCCAGATTCTTGGAATGCAGCATGGGGCGCGGCAGCTGGTACGCGGCCGGGTCACCGAACTCGGCCAGACGCGAGATGGCCGGTCCACCCGGATAGCCCAGGCCCAGTAGCTTGGCCGACTTGTCGAAGGCTTCGCCGGCAGCGTCGTCCAGGGTTTCGCCCAGCAGTTCATAGCGCCCCACGCCATCGACCCGCATCAATTGCGTATGGCCGCCCGAGACCAGCAGGGCGATGAAAGGAAAGCGCGGCGGCTTGCTGGCCAGCAGCGGGGAGAGCAGGTGCCCTTCCAGGTGATGGATGCCCAGTACCGGCTTGTCCAGTGCCAGGCCCAGTCCGCAGGCCACGGACGCGCCGACCAGCAGCGCGCCGGCCAGTCCCGGTCCCTGGGTGTAGGCGATGGCGTCGATCTCTTGCGCCTGCATATGGGCGTCCGCCAGGGTCTGCCGCAGCAGCGGAATGGCGCGCCGGATGTGGTCGCGCGAGGCCAGCTCGGGGACGACACCACCGTACTCCTGGTGCATGGCGATCTGCGAATGCAGGGCATGCGCCAGCAGGCCGCGCTCGGTGTCGTACAGAGCGAGGCCGGTTTCATCACAGGAGGATTCGACGCCGAGGACTAGCATGGGGATGGACTCAATGAAGCGGCCGGTCCCCGACGGGTGGGGTGCGCGGCAAAGGCGCTATTGTAATGGAAAGCCCGGCCGCTGGCCCTGCCGGCTGCGGCAGGCGCCGCTTTTGGTGTACCCTTCGGCCATGCAAAACGATGCCCACATTCCTGCTCCGGCTGCGGCCGTCGAGCCTGCCAGTGCTGCCCCGGGTATTGCCGCCGCGCTGGCCGCCCCGGTGGTCGCCACCCCCTTCGTTGCTGCGCCCTTCATCAAGGAGATCGGCCGCGGCAAGGATGGCGCGCGCAGCCTCTCCCGTGACGATGCCCAGGCCATGTACCAGGCCATGCTCGAGGGCCGCGTCAGCGACCTGGAGCTGGGCGCGATCCTCCTGGCCATGCGCATCAAGGGCGAGTCGGTCCAGGAAATCGCCGGTTTCCTGGCGGCCGCCGAAGCGTCCTTCACGCCGCTGCGCGCGCCCGCCGGCGATTACGCCCCGGTGGTCCTGCCCAGCTACAACGGGTCGCGCAAGATGGCCAACCTTACGCCGCTGCTGTGCATGCTGCTGGTGCGCCGGGGCGTGCCGGTGCTCATGCACGGTGTGACCCGTGACCCGCAGCGCCTGACCAGCGCCGAGATATTCAGTGCACTGGGCATTGCCCACGCGGCCTCCGGCGCCCAGGCTGAAGCGCTGATGGCCGCCGGACAACCGGCCTTCATCCCGATTGCCGCGCTGGCTCCGTCCATCGCGCGACTGCTGGAGATGCGCCGCATCCTGGGGGTGCGCAACTCCACGCATACCCTGGTGAAGATCATGCAACCGTTTGCGCAGCCGGCCTTGCGTCTGACGTCGTACACCCATCCCGAGTATCTGGAGATGTTGAGCGACTATTTTGGCAACGCTGCACCGCATGATCGCGGCGATGCTTTCCTGATGCGCGGTACCGAGGGCGAGACCGTGGCCAATGCCCGGCGCGCCCAACGCATCGACTGGTTCAGCCATGGCACGCGCACCGTGCTGGTGGAAAAGCAGAGCGTGGCCGAGGACGTGCCGGAGTTGCCGGAAGGTAGCGACGCACTGGCCACGGCGCGCTGGATCAGCGAGGTGCTCGATGGCCGTCGTCCTGTGCCGCAGGCCATCGCCGAGCAGGTCGATCACTGCGTCGACGTGGCCGCACGGGTGCGCAAAAATATTTCCTGACATCGTTTGCGGCGTGGGCGTTTCGCCACAGCGGCTCCTGCGGGGCGGGAAGCTGACGAATTGACAGCCCGTCGCCAGGATGCAAGCAAGGCGTGGCGGTCAGCAATGGTCAGGAAAAAATCGGGAAGAATTGCCGGCAATGCGGCCATGAGGGCAGGCTGGAAAAGACCCGGATGAAGATCCCTGGGGAGTCGGGATCGTGATTCGGAGGGACTTGGGAGAGCGCCTGGCTTAGTTGCGCGGACGGCGGCGGGCGGTGGTCTTGGCGGCTGCCACGAGCTTTTCCGGTGCGTGGGCGGCAATCTGGGCGAAGGCGAAGATCACTTCCTTGACGATCTTGCGCTGGGGCGCCGGCAGATTGATGAAGGCCTCGAAGGCTTCGCGCTCGCGGTAGCCGATGGCTTCTTCCCAGCGGGCGCGGCGCTTGTCGATGCGTTTGCCGATCTCTTCGCCGAAACGAAGGTGCTGGGGAGTGACGATGAGCCATTCGGCCAGCGTCTCCAGCTTGTCCTGCTTGGGCATCGACTCGCCCAGCAACCAGCGTCGTACGCCGTGCAGGGTCATCGGTTTGCCCCAGTACCGCAGATTGAATTCCCGTTCCAGAACGGCGGGCTTGGGTTCGTATCCAGCTTTTTCCATCGCGGTGCGCAAGCGCTTTGCGAATTTTTGATTGGCGGTTTCCATGGTTTCGAAGGTACTTTGACGTAGCGCTTTCCGGGGTACGTTTGCATTTGGGGTGAGTTACGCAGCAAACGTGATTTATGCTCACTGGTCAGGAAAGCCTCGCCATCGCCCTGCGCGAGATCCTCGCGGGATGCCGGAAAGGCAGATCGGTCGCGGCTTTGCGCCGAACGGGAAGGGGGCCATGCGCAGGTCTCCGATGCGATGGTGGGACAACCGTTTCGTCGATCACGGCGCGCTGCGGGCATGTGGATGTCAGGTCATCAGGCCACTTCAGGTACGTGCCTGGGACTGTCTTCCGGACGCTCTCGCGGTGCATGTCACCGCAATGGCGCCCTGGTCAACCATGCTGCGCGCCGGTGATCTACGGCGCTTATTGTCAGTCCAGATGCATCGCATGTGAGCCGCGCAGCCAGATTTTTTCAGGGGATGTATCCGCCGCGAGACAGCACATCCGACGCGCCATGCATGCCGCAGCGCGGCACATCGGCGCAGAAGCGCGCTAGAATAGCGCCTCACCGAAAAACAAATTCAATGCGGTGGTGAATAACCGATTAACTTCCCACCTGGTGGGGATGGGGAAGCAGGTTGAAAATACGCTCCTTCCCATGGGGCGTGGCATGGACCCGGTAGCGCCGGGCAGACAAGCAGCACGCTGGTTGAAACAAGACGAATAAATCAAAGAAGTCAGCAGCATCCCTGTGGTACGTTCTGGTTACGTAACTTTTTGAGGTTTCCCGGGTCGGTTCCTGCCGCCTTGCCGGCGCCCTTGCGGCGCCTCCAGGCAAGCTCAGGCACTGCTCCGGAAAGGACCGCGGCGACCCGTTGGCATGCAACGGTGGATCGACTGACGCTCCGCCGCCCGCCGTGCGCTTTGCACCGGCGGCTGCAGTGGCGGGCGGAATGGCCGCGATACCGTGCAGGCGCAGATGCTTGCGGGCTCCCAGCGATCGCCCGCATGGAAGACGCGCAACCTAGCCCAGGTTCGACGATGTCAGGTTCCTTTCATTTCCTGCTGCTGGCCTTTGCCTTGTTGGTCGCCAGTCTTTCTGCCTATGCCGCGCTGGAGGTTTCCGAGCGCATCGTGCTGCAGGAGGCGCAGCACCGGCGGCTGTGGCTGTCGGTCGGGGCGGCCGTGTTCGGCGTGGGCGTCTGGGGCGCAATGCTGCTCACGGTGGCGTCGCTGCAGATCAGCATCGCGATCAACTTCGATGCCAGGCTGGTGGTGCTGTCCTTGCTGCTGTGCATGGGTAGCGCCTTCTATCTGATGCACCTGACGGGGCTGCGGCGTCCGCACCCGACCCGCCTGGTCATCGGCGGTCTCGCCATCGGTGCGGCTTTCAATGCGGCCTTCCATATCGCGCTCAAGGCCATGACGCTGCAGCCGCCGCTGCTGTACCACACGATCCTGCTGGTCGTGGCGCTGGTGGTGACCGAGGTGGTGGCGGTCTTCATCGTGACCCTGTTTTCGGCCAGCAATGGTCGCAAGCCCATGACCGGTTCGCTCAATTCGCAGCAGACGCGGCGGGTACTGGCCGCGCTGCTGGTCGGGGCCGGACTGGTGTCCTCGGCTGCGGCCGGGCTGCGCGCAGTGATGATCGGCCCGCAGGCACAGAGCCAGATGCTGGAGGGTATTACCCGCGAGCACCTGGTCAATGGCCTGGTGTTCCTGGCCTTCCTGGCCATGGCCATGGCCTTGGTGGTCAGCGGCGTGCAGCGCAATCAGGTCCTGAAGAAGATCGTCGGCCGTACCAATGACAAGCTGCTGCACTTCGCCACCCACGACGTGCTGACCGGGCTGCCCAATCGCGCCCTGCTGGCCGATCGCATCCAGCACGCGGTGGAGGTGGCGCGGCGCAATGGCCGGCCCTTTGCGGTGCTGTTCATGGACCTGGATGGTTTCAAGGCCATCAATGATTCACTCGGCCATGCGGTGGGCGATGGCCTGTTGGTGGCGGTGGCCCAGCGTATCCGCGCCTGCATCCGCGGCGAGGACATGGTGGCGCGCATCGGTGGTGACGAGTTTGTGGTGGTGATGAGCAATCTGGCCTCGCCGGAAGTGGTGGAGCAGCTGTCGGAAAACATCCTGGCCGCGCTGCGCCTGGATTTCCAGATCGAGGATGCGACCCTGCGCGTGACCTCCAGCATCGGCATCGCGGTCTATCCCAATAGCGGCGAATCGGCCGATGCCCTGATGAAGAATGCCGATGCCGCCATGTACGAGGCCAAGCAGAGCGGGCGCAATACCTATCGCTTCTTCGAACCGGCCATGCATGCCAGCGCGATGCGTCACCTGCAGGTGCGTCAGGCCTTGCAGCAGGCCATCGAACAGCAGCAGTTCCGCCTGCACTTCCAGCCCAAGTATCGGGGTGCCAGCAAGGAGTTGACCGGGCTGGAGGCTCTGCTGCGCTGGAACCACCCGGAGCTGGGCGAGATGGCGCCCGCGGAATTCATCCCCATCGCCGAGCGCTCGGGCCAGATCATCGCCATCGGTGACTGGGTACTGCAGGCGGTGTGTTGCCAGATCGCGCGCTGGGACGGGGCGGGCATGAAGCCGGTCAAGGTGGCACTGAACCTGTCGCCGCTGCAGATGCGAGCCGATCTGGTGGAGCGCATCATCGCCATGGTCGGCGCGGCCGGCATCGCACCGCAACGGCTGATGTTCGAGATCACCGAGACCGCCGCCATGAAGGATGTGGAACGCACCACACAAGTGGTGCGCGAGCTGCAATCGCTGGGCTTTGACATCGCCATCGATGACTTCGGCACCGGTTATTCCAGCCTGGCCTACCTGGCGCAGTTCCACTGCCGCCAGGTCAAGATCGATCGCTTCTTTACCTCGCGCCTGGACCTGGAAGATCACTCCGGGCGCGCCATCGTCGCTGCCATCATCGCGCTGGCACATGCACTGCAGATGGAGGTGGTGGCCGAAGGGGTGGAGACGGAGGGGCAATTGCGCGAACTGCAGTTGCTGCATTGCGACCAGGTGCAGGGCTTTCTGCTGGGACGCCCGGCGGAGGCGCCCACGGTGCCAGGGCTGGTCAACGCCAGCAACGACGATCTGTTTGCCGGCGGCGCGTTCAGATCCTGAGTTCGCCCCGGGCAGCGCGTCGCTGGATCACGCGCAGGTAGGCCAGCAGGCCCATCGCCACGAGACCCAGGCTGAGGCTGTTGGCAGCCCAGAAGCCGGCCGGTCCGCGCAGCGCGGCCGGGGTCCAGCCCAGCGGGTCGAGACCCAGCAGGTAGCCTCCGCCCAGGCCTACGCCCCACAAGGTCAGCGCATAGATCACGGTGGGGACCACGGCGACCTTGTAGGCGCGCAGTACGAAGGCGGTGGTCACCTGCATCGCATCGAAGAACTGGTAGAAAGCGATGTAGAGGAACAGCGGCAGCGCCGCGCCGATGATCACCGGATCGGGCGTGTAGGCGTGGATGATGTGCTCGCGCAGGAACCAGACGACCATCCCGATCACCACCGACAGCGAGACCGCCAGGCGGATGCCGGCGCGTCCGATTTTCTTCGCCTCCTGCATGTTGTTGCCGCCGATGGCCTGGGCTACCAGGGTGCTGGTGGCGCTGGCGATGGACAGGGGCAGCATGTAGAGCACGGTCCCGACGTTGCCTACGATCTGGTGGCCGGCCACCGGCACGGCGCCCAGGCGCGCGATGAAGACCGCCATCAGCGTGAAGGCGGTGACTTCGATGAAGTAGGACATGCCGATCGGAACACCCAGGCGCAGCAGCTTGCCCTGGGCTTTCCAGGAGGGGGCGACGAAGCCGCTGCCGAACAGCTTGAGTGGCCGATAGTAGGGCAGTCGCGCCACCAGCAACCAGGCGGCGATCATCATCAGCCAGGCGATCAGGGTAGTGGCGATGGCGCAGCCGGGGCCGCCGAAGGCGGGCAGGCCCAGGCCGCCGAAGATCAGCAGGGCGTTCAGCGGCAGCTTGAGCAGCAGGCCGCAGAGCTGGATGGCCATGACCATCTTGGGTCGCGCCAGCGCAGTGTTGAGCGCCGAATAGACGCGGAAGAACAGCGTCGCCGGCAGCGCCAGCGCCTCGATGCGCAGGTACAGGGTGGCCTTTTCCACCAGTTCCGGCGAGGCCTTGGCGAAGGCCAGGAATACCGGCGAGAACATCAGCACCAGCGACCCCACGATGGACAGCAGTACCGCCAGCCACATGCCCTGCTTGACCTCGTTGCCGATCTCGTCCAGCCGGCCGGCGCCGAACAGTTGGCCGACGGTCGGTTGCAGGGCCTGCAGCACGCCCGACAGACCCACGAACACGCTCACATAGATCGATACCCCCAGTGCCAGCGCACCCAGATCCAGCGCCGAGAAGCGCGACACCATCACGGTATCGATCACGCCATTGGCGATCAGTGCCAGTTGGCCGACCAGCAGTGGCCAGGCCAGCCGCGCGATGCGGCCGACGTGGTGGCGGGAGGAGAGAGCGGGCAGTTCGGTGGTCACGCGGGGGCTAGGGGCAGATGTGCAAGGTGTGCAGTCTCAGCAATATCAGCGATATCAGCAGTAGCAGGCCCGTCTTCAGCGACTGGCACGACGATAGAGACGGAAGCGTTCATCGCGGTCCGACGGGCGGCGACCTTCCCACACCATGCGCCAGGACCCGGGGTACTGGCGCAGCATGAGTGAGGCATCCTGATTGCTGATGTCATCCTGCAGCAGCAGGTAATCACAGCTCTGGTCACGTTCGTCGGCGAAGCGCACGTTGCCGAAGTAGGCGAAGGAGGCGCGCTGCGCCGGGCCGACATTGGTCTGCACGCATTGCTTGACCGAGCCCAGCCTGGATTCGATCTGCTCGGCCACGCCCGCATAGCTCTTGCCATAGTTGACCCAGGGCAGCCACAGCGTCATCAGCAGCACCCAGCACAGGATCACCCCGCCCGAAGACAGCACGACGGCACGCCACAGTACCGAGGGGCGGCGCGAGATGCGCCAGTGCACCACCACGATCCAGGCGATGGTGGCGGCGATGGCGATGGCCAACGAGATCCAGGCGAAGCCGGGTTTGAAGCCAGGCGCCAGCTTGTAGGCATTGCGCGCGATCTGCGCCGGCCAGCCGGTTTCCTTGGCGATCCAGCCGATCCAGATGAAGGCGGCCGAGGTGGTCAGCGTCATCACCGAGAACCAGTCCACCGCATTGATGGCGCCACGCTTCATGGTCGGCAGGCCGAAGGCGGCCAGGATGGCCAGCGCCGGCAGCAGCGGCAGCAACATGCCTTCTTCGTGATGCACGTTCATCAGCACCAGCAGCGTGATCGGGATCAGGAAGGCCAGCGGCAGCGCGATGTGCAGCGAACCCAGCTGGCGGCGCCAGGCATACAGCGCCCAGCCGGCGAAGGGCCAGGCCGGCCAGGCGAACCAGACACCGTACTTGCCCAGGAAGGCGAGGGTGGCCAGGGTGGGGCGATTCAACTGGTAGATGTTCCAGCTCATCCAGAGATCGAACTGGCCGGCAGCGTCGTCGCCGATGAGCCGGCGCAGCGCCAATACCCAGGCAGCGCTGATGAGCAGGGCCAGCGGCAGCGATACCAGTGCCGCCAGGCGCAGTGCGCGGCCATCCTTGCGAACCAGCGCCAGCACCAGCAGCGCGATCAGCACGCCGGCCGGCAGCAGCCAGCCATAGGTCAGCACCAGCATGCCCAGCGCCAGGCCCAGCCAGAAGGCGTGGCGCAGCTTGCCGGCATCGAACACGCGGGCTGCGCCGTACATGGCGTAGGCCACCAGCGCGATCTGCAGGGTCTTGGGGCTGGTTTCGTGGCTATGCAACAGCAGGCCGAGGAAACCCAGATAGATCAGGAAGGCGCCATCGGCCAGCGTGCGGCCGAAGTCCTTGGGTTCGGGCTGGCCACCGAAGGCCAGTTTCAGCGGCTGTGCCTCGGGCCGACGGCCCAACAGGTAGGTGGTGTACCAGATCGAGAGAGAACCGACCAGGAAGCAGCCGATGGTGGAAATGCGCGCCGCCAGCGGGTCACCGAGCAGCCAGCCGAACAGCTTGATGCAGATCGCCCCGAACCAGTAGGCCAGTGGACTTTCCGCCGGTAGCGGCAGGCCGGCCACATTCGGCGTGAGCCAGTCGGCCAGCACACCGTGCGCCATGGTCCACATGATGCCGAAGCTGGTGGCATCCTCGTTCTTCCAGGGGTCGCGGCCGATCAGGCCGGGCAGGATATACAGGAGGGCGAGCGCAAGCAGTGCCATGCGCGGAAGCGCATGGGTGGCTGCTGCTGGAAGACGGACGGGCTTCATCAAGATGTTGTTGCTCTTGTTCTGTACTGCGATATTGGGGTGGGGCACAGGCCTTGGCTGTGCGCTCGCCGCTGCATGGGGCGGCGGATATTTTTTGCAGGCCCTATTGTGCAGGAAATCACAGTAAATAGTTGTTTCTGACTGCTACATCCTGGTGCATGCGGTGTTGCTCTGTTGCTGTGGTGCTGTGGCGTGGAATTCGCCCATTGCATCGTGCCGGCACCACGACCATGCAAAACAAAAAAGGCAGCCGGAGCTGCCTTTTCTGAGGGAAGTACTGATTACGCCTTCGAGACAGCAGTCTTCGAACCGACGGAACCGAACTTCTGGCGGAACTTCTCGACGCGGCCAGCGGTGTCGACGATCTTGTGCTTGCCGGTGTAGAACGGGTGCGATTCAGCCGAAACTTCGATCTTCACCAGGGGATATTGCTTGCCTTCGAACTCAGCGGTTTCGCGGGTGCCGATGGTGGAGCGGGTGATGAACTTGAAGTCGTTCGACACGTCGTGGAACAGGACTTCGCGGTAATCCGGGTGGATGCCTTCTTTCATGATTGCCTCAAGAGTAGTTTGGTAGCCAATCGCCACTTCGTCGGTCGCCCTGCTTCTTGACCCGATTGATGATCACTTGCCGGTTTGGAAAAGTCCGAAATTATACAATCAAATCAGGAGCTTGGGGCAAGGTGCGCAATGCTCTGGCCAGTCCGGGCGTGGTTTTTCGGGTTCATGGACGCGGATCGTATTGCGATGGTATTGCTCCTGATGCAATGAAAAACGGCATGTCTGCAAGCAGGCATGCCGTTTCACCGGTGGATGACCGGATGATGCAGTCATACGCTTAGTTGCCGCGACGCATCATGTCGAAGAACTCGGCGTTGTTCTTGGTGGACTTCATCTTGTCGAGGATGAATTCCATCGCCTCGATCTCGTCCATGTCGTACATCAGCTTGCGCAGCACCCAGATCTTCTGCAGCTGGTCGGGCTTGATCAGCAGCTCTTCACGGCGGGTGCCGGACTTGGAGAGGTTGATGGCGGGGTAGACGCGCTTCTCGGCCAGGCGACGCTCCAGGTGGACTTCCATGTTGCCGGTACCCTTGAATTCTTCAAAGATCACGTCATCCATGCGCGAGCCGGTTTCGATCAGGGCGGTGGCGATGATGGTCAGCGAGCCGCCTTCTTCCACATTGCGCGCCGCGCCGAAGAAACGCTTCGGGCGCTGCAGGGCGTTGGCGTCCACACCGCCGGTGAGCACCTTGCCGGAGGCCGGGATGACGGTGTTGTAGGCGCGTGCCAGGCGGGTGATCGAGTCCAGCAGGATGACCACGTCCTTCTTCATTTCGACCAGGCGCTTGGCCTTTTCCAGCACCATTTCGGCGACCTGCACGTGACGCGTGGCCGGTTCGTCGAAGGTGGAGGCGACCACTTCGCCACGCACCGAGCGCTGCATTTCGGTCACTTCTTCCGGGCGTTCGTCGATCAGCAGCACGATCATCACGGTGTCCGGATGATTGGTGGTGATGGCGTGGGCGATGTGTTGCAGCATCACCGACTTGCCCGACTTGGGCGAGGCCACCAGCAGGCCGCGCTGGCCGCGACCGACCGGGGCGATCAGGTCGATGATGCGGCCGGTGATGTTTTCCTCGCCGCGCATCTCGCGCTCAAGCTGCAGCAGCTTGTTGGGGTGCAGCGGGGTGAGGTTTTCGAACAGGATGCGGTGCTTGGAGGCTTCCGGCGGTTCGCCGTTGACCTTGTCGACCTTGACCAGGGCGAAATAGCGCTCGCCGTCCTTGGGCGTGCGCACTTCACCTTCGATGGAGTCGCCGGTGTGCAGGTTGAAACGGCGGATCTGCGAAGGCGAGATATAGATGTCGTCGGTGGACGCCATGTAGCTGGCGTCGGGCGAGCGCAGGAAGCCGAAGCCGTCAGGCAGCACTTCCAGGGCGCCATCGCCAAAAATCTGTTCTCCTGATTTTGCGCGCTTCTTCAGGATGGCAAACATCAACTCCTGTTTGCGCAGGCGCGCAGCGTTCTCGATGTCCAGGCTGATTGCCATTTCCAGCAAGGCAGAGACGTGCATCGCTTTTAGTTCTGATAAGTGCATATGAGTGTCCCGGGACGGGATAAGTAAAGGTGGGGGAGGGAATTGCGTGGTGTGAGTCTGGGGTCAAGCCCGGCCTGTTGTGCCGGACAGACGGCAGCGCGAGCGCGCCGCCGTCGGATATTACATCAGATGTTGCTGTCGATGAACGAAACCAGCTGGCCCTTGGCCAGTGCGCCGACCTTCTGGGCTGCGGCTGCACCGTTCTTGAACAGGATCAGGGTCGGAATGCCGCGGATGCCGAACTTGGCCGGAATGGCCTGGTTGGAATCCACATCCAGCTTGGCGATCTGCAGCTTGCCGTCGTATTCCTTGGCGACTTCTTCCAGGATCGGGGCGATGGCCTTGCAGGGACCGCACCATTCGGCCCAGAAATCAACCAGCACGGGCTTGTCGGACTTCAGCACGTCAGCTTCGAAGGAGGCGTCGGTAATATGTTTGATATGTTCGCTCATGGCATTTCCTCGGTATGAGGGAGGTCTAGTAAGTAGTCAATTAGCGCCGGTGGACACATACCATCATGCCTGGCGTGAGCCATCAACGCTTCCGGAGTTGCTTGGTCTACGTGGAGTCGTTGCGCGCCGATTCTAGTTGTATTTGAAGCGCGGCAGGGGTAAGCGGCGGGGTACAGGAACAATCATAACCCATTTTGAGGGAATGTGTAGACGCAGCGGCCCGGGCTTGTTGTGTCTCGTCCTCACGCCGGCTGCAGGCTGGCCGACGAGTGCCGACGCGGCTTTGCAGGCGATCTGCCGGCAAAAAATGCGCAAGCGCCAGGACCTGCTGGCATACAATGCGCAGCAGTCCGGGGCGCACTGCGATTGAAAATATCTCTTGCTTCGAGAGAAAAATACAATCGCCGCCAGCCTTGGAAGGCGCCTCGTGCTCGCCCGATGTGGCCTGACCTGGCGCCCTGGTTTCCTCAATCGCCCTGATTCAATCCCGAGAACGCATGCTGTCAGCCACCGTCCCGATCGCTCCCACTCCCGACTTCTGGCAACAGGCCGTGCGTCTGTTGCTGCGCGAAGGCCAGCCACTGGGCCAGGCCCTGCACAGCGAGACGCAGGCGGCCGCAGCGCTGGATTTCTCGGGTGTGCAGTTGATGGTGCCGGCGTTCTCCCACGCGCAGAACTTCAAGGCCGCGCTGGCGCGCGAACTGCGCCGGCCCTTCATCGCACCGCGCATCAATACCCTCTCGGGCTTGCTGGCCATGCAGGTCCCGGGCGAGAGCGCACCGCCGTCCGAGAGCGAACGCCTGATGCAGCTCTACGCCCAGTTGCGCGAGCACGGCTGGTTGAAGAAGATGTTTTCCGCGCGTCGCAATGCCGATCTCCTGCCCTTGGCACACACCCTGCTGGCGTTGTCGGACGAGCTGACGCTGGCGCTCTTGCCCGAGATCCGTGCCAGCGCCGAGGGTGAGCAGGCCGCTGTCGGCCGCTGGGCGCAGGCCCTGGCCCAACTACTGGAACCGCTGGCGCCGTCGGCGCATGGCATGTTGTCCGACGAGGCCGCGCTGGTGTGGCAGGTCTGGAAGACCCAGCTGGATGCCAACGACCGCATCGTGCAGCGCTTTGACGCCATGCTGGCCTTGGGCGAACGCGCCAGCCTGCCGCTGGTGTGGGTCAGCCCCACTGCCCCGGAACCGCTGGACGCAGCCTTTCTGGCCACCTATGGCAGGCATCAGCCGGTACGCATCGTCACCCTCGACTGGAGCCGCCAGGCCATCGCGCCATTGCATCCGGTCTATCTGGCGGCATGGGAAGAACTGGTGGCCGGGGATGAAGGCGTACCGCCGGCCTTCCTCGAACCGGCCTCCCTGCCGGACCCGGACCCGGTCCCGGTCCCGGCCAACGCTCCCGCGCTGTCGCTCCCGCTGCTCTGTCCGGCGCCGGACCTGGAGAGCGCGGCCGTGCAGAGCGCACAGATCGTGCTGCGCTGGCTGGAGCAGGGCAAGGGCGAGATTGCCATCGTCGCCCAGGACCGGGTCACCGCGCGCCGTCTGCGGGCCCTGCTGGAACGCGCCGAAGTGGCCGTGGCCGACGAGACCGGCTGGAAGCTCTCCACCACCCGCGCCGCCGCTGCGCTGGCTGCCTGGAACGATCTGGTGTCGGCCCGTGGCGAGACCAATGCTCTGCTGGACCTGCTGAAGTCGCCCTTCGTCTTTCCCGATGACCCGGACCGCGCCGACCGCGTCATGCGCATCGAAGCCCGCCTGCGTCGTGCCAATATCGCCGGTGACTGGCAAGCCCTGCAATCGGCCTTCGCGCAGGCAGAGGATGGCGCCGACCTCGCCTGCATCACCTTGCTCGCCCGCCAGGCCGCCCGTTTCGGCGGTCGCAAGACCCTGGCGCAATGGTGTGACACCCAGCGCGCCCTGTGTCAGGCCCTGGGCATGGAGAACGCACTGCGCGACGATGGCGCGGGCGAACAATGCCTCCTGATGCTGGACGACATCGCCGCCGGGCAAGGTGGCCTGGAAGACAGTTTCTCCTTTGCCGAGTGGCGTGCACTGCTGAACCTGCGCCTCGATGCCACTTCCTACATGCCGCCCATCAAGGACCGGCGGGTGGTGATGCTGCCGCTCAATGGCGCCCGCCTGCGTCGTTTCGACGCGGTACTGGTGATCGGTGCCGATGCCGCACACCTGCCATCGCCACCGCAGGAAACGCTGTTCTTTTCCAATGCCGTGCGGCGCGAACTGAACCTGGTCACGCGCGCCGAACGCCAGCGCCAGCAACTGCGCGACCTGACCGAACTGCTGTGCGTGAACCCCGAGGTGGTGCTGTGCTGGCAGACCCATCAGGACGGCGAACCCAACCCGGTCAGCCCCTGGATACAGCGCCTGGAACTGAAGCTGGCGCAGCAGGGCATGGCGCCGTTGCGCAATGTGCATTGGCAGGCGCCGCTGCGCAAGCTGCAGGCGCAGCGCTCCTCCATGCCGGCACCCAGCGCGCCGGAGCTGTTGCCGTCCAGCCTGTCGGCCAGTGGCTTCGGCAGTTTCCTGGCCTGCCCCTATCAGTTCTTCGCCACGCGCATGTTGCGCGTGGCCGTGATGGACGAGCTCTCCGACCTGCCCGAAAAACGCGACTACGGCAGCTGGCTGCATGAAATCCTGCATCGCTACCACGCCCACCTGCGTGAGCAGGCCACGCCGCTGGCGGCACGTCCCGCTCTGCTGGCCGGCATCTCGGAAGAGGTGTTCCAGCGCGAAATGCAGCGTCACCCTGCGGCACTGGCCTTCCACGCCCGCTGGCAGAAGGTGATGCCGGCCTACCTGCTCTGGGCCAATGAACGCGAGGCCGATGGCTGGCAGTTCGTTTTCGGTGAGCAGTCGCAGTCGCAAGCGCTGTCCTGGCAGGATGGCGGCATCGAACTGCATGGTCGCCTGGATCGGGTGGATCAGAATGCGCAGGGCGAGCGCGCCCTGCTGGACTACAAGACTCGCAGCGTCGCCAGCCTCAGGCAGAAGGTCAAGGAAGAGGATGATCATCAACTGGCCTTCTATGGCCTGCTGGCCGGCGGCGCAATAGAACACGCCCATTACGTGGCCCTCGAACTGGGCAGCGACAAGAAGACCGGCGACGCCGCCGCCCCTGATTTCCTCCGCAAGCAAGACATGCTCAAGCAACAGATCACCACCACCCTGCATCAGGTAGCGCAGGGCGCGCCGCTACCGGCCAATGGCATCGAATCGGTATGCCAGTACTGCGATATGCGCGGCCTCTGCCGCAAGGGAGCCTGGCTGTGAGCGCCGGTGAGCTCGGCAGGCCCGCACCGGCGGCCTATGAGATCGACGGCAGGGCCGTCGAGGCCGCCCAGTTCACCCGCGCCGCCTGCGATCCGCGCCACTCGGTGGTGGTGGAAGCCTGCGCCGGCAGCGGCAAGACCTGGCTGCTGGTGGCACGCATGCTGCGCCTGTTGCTCTCGGGCGCCCAGGCGCCTGAACTGCTGGCTATCACCTTCACCCGCAAGGCCGCGCAGGAAATGCGCGAGCGCCTGATGGAGCTCTTGCATGAACTGGCGCTGGCCGATGAGGCCGGGGCCGCTGCACTGTTGCGCGAGCGCGGCGTGGCCGAGGCCGATCTGCCGCGGTTGCTGCCGGTGGCGCGCGGCCTGTATGAGCGCATCCTGTCGTCCGAACAGAGCCTGTCCATCGATACCTTCCATAGCTGGTTTGCACGCCTGCTGCAGATCGCACCGCTGGCCTCGGGCGTGCCGCATGGCTATACCCTGACCGAGAAGAATGGCGAGCTGCTGGACGAGGCCTATCGCCGCTTCATGCAGAAGCTGCGCAACCCCGAGGGTGAGCGCATCAAGGCTGCCTTGCTGGAACTGTATGAACTGGCCGGCGACTTCAATGCCCGCCAGTTGCTGGACGCCTTCATCGACAAGCGTGCCGAATGGTGGGCCGCGACCCAGCACGATGGCGACGACAGTGAAGAGATTGATACGCCGACCCCGCTGCTGTGGCTGCAAGCCCTGTGCGGCGAGGATGCGCTGCGCGACGCGCGACTGTCGTTGTGGGACGACGCTGCCCTGGTGGAACGCGCCAGTCGCATCGCCATCCTGCTGGGACAGGGTGGCGCCGCCAACAAGACCCGCGCCGTGGCCATCGAATCGGCGTTGACCGCCGGGCCGGCGCTGGCGCACTTCGACGCGCTGTACAGCCAGTTCTTCGACGACAAGGACAAGCCGCGCAAGAACGGCAAGGTGAAATCCCTGCTGGCGGCAGTGGTGCAGCATTTCCAGGTGAGCGAGGATGCTGCGCTGGAGGCCTTCGACAGCGAATTCAATGCCGTCGGCACCGAGTTGCGCAAGTTGCAGGGACGCAGCAAGGAAAAACAGGTGCTGCAGCTCAACCGCGCCCTCTTCATCGCCGGCCGCGCCTATCTCGACAGCTATCAGGAAGTGAAATCGGAACAGCGCGTGCTGGACTTCGCCGACCTCGAATGGCAGGCCTATCGCCTGCTCAATGACGAGGCCAGTGCCGCCTACCTGCAGACCCGGCTGGATGCGCGCTACAAGCACATCCTGCTGGACGAATTCCAGGACACCAACCCGCTGCAATGGAGCATCGTGCGTTCCTGGCTGCGTGCCTATGGCGGCGATACGGCGCAACCGAGCGTGTTCGTGGTGGGGGACCCCAAGCAATCGATCTATCGCTTCCGGCGCGCCGAGCCCCGGGTGTTCGTGGCGGCGCGTGACCTGTTGCGTGCGCAGGGCGCGGCGGTGCTGCGCGCCAACCAGACGCGGCGCAATGCCAGTGCCGTGGTCGAGGTGCTCAATCGCTCATTCGTGCGCGGCGGCAATCCGCTGTTCGCCCAGCAGACCACGCTGGGCCTGGAGGGAGGCGAGGTGTGGCGCCTGCCGTTGGTGCGGCAGGAGGAAGGTGCAGAAAACGTCAACGACGAGGACGCCGACGCCAGTGACCCGGCACCCGTGATCGCCTGGCGCAATCCACTGACCACGGCACGCGGCGAGGAAGACGATGCCCGTCGCCTGCTGGAGGGGCAGGCGCTGGCGCAGGCGCTGCTCAAGGCCAGCCGCGAGGTGCCGGTGGTGGAGGGCAAGTCGACCCGGCCCATGCGCTGGAGCGACATCATGCTGCTGGTGCGCAAGCGCAGCCACCTGGCGGCCTATGAAAGTGCCTTGCGCGCAGCCGGCATCCCCTTCATCTCGGACAAGCGCGGCGGTCTGCTGGAGTCGCTGGAGATCGCCGACCTGATCGCGCTGCTGACCTTCCTCATCACCCCCAACGACACGCGGGCGCTGGCGCACGTCCTCAAGAGTCCCATCATCGGCGCGGCCGACGACGATCTGGTACAGATCGCCCGCCGTGCCGCACTGGCCGATGGCGGCCACTGGTGGCAGCACATGCTGGCCATGCAGCAGGAAGGTGTGGCCTCGGCCGCGCTGGTGCGCGCAGCGGGCATGCTGCAACGCTGGCTGCAGGCGGCACCGCACCTGCCGGTGCATGATCTGCTGGACATGATCCTGCACCAGGGCGACCTGGTCGCGCGCTATGCCCAGTACGCCTCGCCGCTGACGCGCAGCCAGACCCTGGGCAATATCGCCGCCTTCGTGGAGCTGTCGCTGAACATGGATGCCGGACGTTATCCCAGCCTGCCCAAGTTCATCGACGCGCTGCGCGTGTTGCAGCGCAGTGCCGGTGGCGATGCGCCCGATGAGGCCAGCGTGGATGCCAGCGCCGATGCCGTGCGCATCCTCACCGTACACAGCGCCAAGGGGCTGGAGGCGCCGGTGGTGGCGATCCTGGATGCCAATCACAGCGAATCGGTGGAAGACAATCTGGGCATCATCTGCGAATGGCCGCAGGACCGGGATGCGCCGACGCATTTCTCCGCCTTCGGTCGACGCAGTGAACGTGGCGTGGCCCGCCAGCGCCTGTTCGACGAAGAGGATGCCCTGCGTCAGCAGGAGGACTGGAACCTGCTCTACGTCGCCGTCACCCGCGCCAAGCAATTGCTGTTGGTGTCAGGCGTGGCCGGCACCCGTGGCGCAGGGGAGGGCGGTGTGGTGGCCGGCAGCTGGTACGAGCGCCTCTTCGCCAGCGATGCCCCGGTGCGCGAGATCAGCGAGGAGGCGGTGCAGGGCGCGCAGGCGGCAGCGCTGGAAGAGCGCTTCGAGCTGTCGCTGTTCGAGCCGCGGCCGGTCCCGTTGTCGCTGTTCGGTGCGGGCACTGGCTCTGGCTCTGGCGCTGGCGAGGCCGAAACGCCGACCGGCGTTGCCGAAGACGGCACCCTGGTCGCCAGCGAAGCCATCGATGAAGGCGTGGCCCTGCACGCGCTGCTGGAACGCCTGACCCATGCCCAGGCCTGGCCCTTGGCGCTGCCCGCGCCACCGGTGCTGGTGCGCTGGCTGGGCGTGTCGGCGGAGATGGCGCAGGTGGTGCATGCGCAGGCGCGCCAGATGCTGGCGCAGCCGCAACTGGAACGCTTCTTCAATCCGGCCCTGCACCGCTGGGCGCGCAACGAGATGGAGATCGTTTCCACCAGCGGCGTGATGCGCCTGGACCGGGTCGTGATGTTCGAGGATGAAGTCTGGGTGCTCGACTACAAGCGGCGCCTGCTCGATAGCGAACGCGCCGATTACGCCGCACAGCTGGCGCGCTATCGCAACGCGCTCGTGTCGGTCTTTTCTGACATGCGAATCAGGTCTGCGCTGATTACCGCCGATGGCACGCTGGTGGAACATTGAGGCTCCCCCAACTACCGTCATCTACTCCATGCGCTTCGGATAAGTTCCAGAAATTCAATAAACATCAAATCAGGAAGTTTAAATTTTCCGTTGTAAGATAAAAAAGATCATCGCAGAGGGCAAGAGTGATATCTTCGGTGCTCCGTGATTGTTGGCAACGTGGTTTTGTTAGTAAATCCGCGTTGATCAATCCGGGACCGATCGCATCGGGTAGTCATGCATCGCCAGGCCGATCCGGCTATCCACGCTCGCACGCTTGCACGCTCATGCGATCTACGCATGGTCCCCGTCCGGTCCCCGCATCGGGCGCGGTTCCAACAACCTAATCGTTCTACAGGAGGAGATATGGAGTGGGCTCTTCCGTCTTTCACCCTCGCACAGACGCTGCAATGGAATGCCTTGCTGGTATTCGGCGGTCTGTTGCTGTTCGGGCTGATCGCGGGCTACGTAGTTTCCAAGTCCCCATGGGTGCCACGCATCACGGGTTATCTGCTGGTCGGTTTCCTGCTCGGTGCGGGCGGCTTCAACCTGCTTTCGGGCGAAGTGCTCAAGGTCACCAACATCTTTGCCGACATCGCCGTGGCACTGGTGGTGTATCAGCTGGGTCGCTATGTCGATATCGGCTGGCTGCGTCGCGAGAAGTGGCTGATGATCACCGTGGCCGTGTCGGCGGTGCTGTGCTTCGGCTTCGTCAGCATTGCGCTGACCTGGTTCGGTACCGATTCGGTGATGGCGCTGCTGGGTGGCGTGATGGCCATCGCTACGGCTCCGGCCGTGGTGCTGGTGGTATTGCGCGACCTCAAGGCCGAAGGCCAGGTCACGCGCCGCCTCGCCGCCATGACGGCCTTGAACAACTTCGTCGCCGTGCTGGCCGCCTATGCGCTCTTGCCGGTGATTGCGCACGAGGCCGGCACACCCGTGGCCACGCTGATCCAGCACACCCTGTATTCGCTGGTGGGCTCGGCGGTCCTGGCCTACCTGACCTATTGGCTGATGATGCCGCTGGCACGCCTGCTGGGTCGCGAGAACAGCTCGCAGTTCGTGCTGGTGATCTCGGTGATCGCGCTGGCCATCGGTGTGGCGCATGCGCTGCACCTGCCGGTGATGCTGACCATGCTGATCTTCGCCATCCTCTCCAAGAACCTGGATCGGCAGTTCGATCTGATGGAGCTGGAATTCGGCGTCGCCAATGAGCTGTTCGTGGTGATGCTGTTCGTCACCGTGGGGGCCTCGATGAAGCTGTCGGACCTGGGCCTGCTGGGCTTCTCGGTGCTGATCCTGATCGCTGCCCGCTTCCTGGCGATGGGGCTGGGCATCTTCCTGTTCGCCCGCTTTGCACGCATGAACTGGCGCCAGGCCGGGCTGCTCACGCTGGGTACCTTGCCCATGACCGAGGTCGGCGTGGGCCTGATGCAGACGGTCTCTTCGCTGTACCCGCACACCACGGCCAACGTGCTGCCGCTGCTGGCGGGCAGCATGGTGGTCCTGGAATTCCTGGGGCCGGTGGCGACACAGTTTGCCCTGATCAAATCTGGAGAGAGTGGACGCGAATGAATACCGAGACACTGATCCGCAATGAACAAGACGCCGCTGCGAGCCAGGCCCATGTGGCCGGTCCGCAGGGCAGCGCCGGCATCCTGCCGTTCGGTTCCTCCACGCCCTTTACCATGGGCATCGAGCTGGAACTGCAACTGGTCAACCGCCGCAACTACAACCTGGCCAGCGATGCGGTCGATCTGCTGAACTGGATCGAGCCGCGCGACCTGCAAAAGCAGATCAAGCTGGAAATGACGCAGGGCATGATCGAGCTCAATTCGGGCATCCATACCCGCGTCGATGAACTGATCGAAGAGCTCAAGGGCCTGCGCGCTGCCTTGAACAAGGGCGCGCAATACCTCAACATCGACGTCTCCGGCGGTGGCGCGCATCCCTTCCAGCACTGGAATGAACAGCGCATCACGCCCAGCGAGCGTTTCCATTACCTGCACGAGAAATACGGCTACCTGGCCAAGACCTTCACGGTGTTCGGCCAGCACATCCACATCGGGGTGGAGAATGGCGACGATGCGCTGTACCTCACGCACGGCTTTTCGCGTTACGTGCCGCATTTCATCGCGCTCTCGGCGGCGTCGCCGTTCTACCAGGGGGCCGATACCAAGTTCGATTCCTCGCGCAGCAATGTGGTACGCGCCTTCCCGTTGTCGGGCACGGCCCCTGTCCACACCCGCTGGGCCGAGTTCGAGACCTACTACGATGAATTGCACCAGATGGGCATCATCGCCAGCATGAAGGATTTCTACTGGGACATCCGTCCCAAGCCGGAATACGGCACCGTGGAAATCCGCGTCTGCGATACACCGCTGACCATCGAGCATGCGGCGCACCTGGGCGCCTATGCCCAGTTGCTGGCACGCTGGATCCTGACTGAACGGCCCTTCGTGGTGGGTGACGATTTCTACCTGCTGTACCAGTTCAACCGGTTCGAGGCCAGCCGTTTTGGCCTGAACGGTCAGCTGGCATTGCATGGCGCCACGCCTTCGCAGTCGCGCAAGCTGCCCATCTTCGAACATCTGCTGCAGCAGCTGCAGTTGCTGGAACCCTACGTGGCCAACGAGGCCGAGCAGCAGACCATCGTGCGCCTGCGTCGCATTGCGCATGACCGGCTCTCGGACGCCAACTGGCTGCGCCAGATGTTCGCCCAGCGCGGATCGCTCAATGACATGATGCGGCTGTCCTCGGAGTTGTGGATGGGCGTGGAGCCGCCGCCGTATTTCCAGTAACCGATATGTCGCTATCCATGATTTCCACCGCAAGGCGGTGAGCTTGAGTTGAGGTGTCCGCCCGCCCGGGTGATTGCAGAGCACACGGGCCGGCGGCGAGAAGGCAGGGGGCCGGTGTCGCAAGATGCCGGCCCCTGGTCTTTGTGATCGTTGTTTCCTGGCTCTTGTGCGCAAGGGCCGGGATCGCCGACAATCACGGCTTTTGAAGCGACCTCGGGCTGCACCGAGATGCGTGCCGGAGCCAGCATGAACCACCATTCCCCCAAGCATTTTGATGTCGCCGTCATCGGCGCCGGCGCGGCCGGCATGATGTGCGCCGCCGTGGCCGGCCAGCGTGGCCGGCGCGTGGTCCTGATCGACCATGCCGGCAAGCTGGCCGAGAAGATCCGCATCTCCGGGGGCGGCCGCTGCAATTTCACCAATGTGGGCGCAGGACCGCAGCATTATCTTTCGCAGAATCCGCATTTCTGCCGCAGCGCCCTGTCGCGCTATACCCCGCAGGACTTCATCGGGCTGGTCAAGCGCCACCGCATCGGCTTTCACGAAAAGCACAAGGGCCAGCTGTTCTGCGACGATTCGGCCGAGGACATCATCGCCATGCTCAAGGCCGAATGCGAGACCGGCAACGTCAGCTGGCGCATGCCCTGCACCGTGCATGAGGTGGGCAAGAGCGGCGAGCTGTTCCGCATCGCCACCAGTGCCGGCGAGATCCAGGCGGCGAGCCTGGTGATCGCCACCGGCGGACTGTCCATTCCCAAGATCGGCGCCACCGATTTTGCCTACCGCATCGCCCGCCAGTTCGATCTGAAGCTGATCGAACCGCGCCCGGGGCTGGTGCCGCTGACCTTCGATGGCAAGGGCTGGCAATCGCTGGTGGAGCTGGCCGGCATCGCCCTGGAGGTGGAAGTGGAAACCGGGGTGAAGAAGGAGCGGGGTTATTTCCTGGAAGACCTGCTGTTTACCCACCGTGGCCTGTCCGGCCCGGCCATCCTGCAGATTTCCAGCTTCTGGAAGCCCGGCGCGCCGCTGACCCTGAACCTGCTGCCGCAACTGGATGTGGCCGAGACACTGATCGAGGGCAAGGGGACGCTCAAGAAGAACCTGGGCAACCTGCTCGCGCAATGGCTGCCCAACCGCCTGGCCGAGGGCTGGCTCCAGATCCATGGCTTCGATGCCGGCGCGCGCATTGCCGACATGCCGGACAAGGCACTCAAGAAGCTGGGCGACTCCCTGAACCGCTGGGTGATCGTCCCCAGCGGCTCGGAAGGCTATCGCAAGGCCGAGGTCACCCTGGGTGGCGTCGATACCCGCGAGCTGTCACAACAGACCATGATGGCCAACAAGGTGCCGGGCCTGCATTTCATCGGCGAGGCCACCGATGTCACCGGCTGGCTGGGTGGCTACAACTTCCAGTGGGCCTGGGCCTCGGGTGTGGCGGCCGGTTCGGCGGTGTGAGGCGAAGTTGGTGGTGAGGTTGCTGACGTTGTAGATGGCAAGGGCGGAATTTTTCGTCCGCTTCCCTTGACTTCAGGTGAAGCATCATCTTGACTGTGATAAGTGACTGATTCTTATCCGTTTTTTACTGGCGGGGTGGAAAAAATGCCACGTTTGGCCTTCCAATCGGGTATCAGTACTGCTACAATCGCTTTCTTTGCTATCCAACCTAACCTTTTTGGTTTGAATTTACATGACCACTATTCGCGTTAAAGAGAACGAGCCGTTCGAAGTTGCAATGCGTCGCTTCAAGCGCACCATCGAGAAGACCGGTCTGCTGACCGAACTGCGCGCACGCGAGTTCTACGAAAAGCCGACCGCTGAGCGCAAGCGCAAGCTGGCTGCTGCCGTGAAGCGTCATTACAAGCGCATCCGCAGCCAACAGCTGCCGAAGAAGCTGTACTAAGAATTTTCTGCCGCGCCCAGGTGCGGCCGATGTGCAAACCCGCTCCGGTGTTGGTCCGCAGCGGGTTTTCGCTTTTTTCCTCATTTGTTCGCTGGTTCGTCACCTTGAGCCTGCCCGTCCTGGATTTTCTTCTCTGAAACCCCAGATATGAAGCAAAGGCAGCGATTCGGGCTGGCGATAAGCCCATCCATGTTCTACGATCCTATGACAGGCGGCCACCTTGCCGCCTGGAACACTGGATGCGGGATGGCGCCAGATTGCAGAATACTCATCCACCTCATCTTCGGAGTACCCCATGGGTTTGAAAGAGCAGATCACGGAAGACATGAAGGCGGCCATGCGCGCCAAGGAAATGGGCAAGCTGGGCACCATCCGCCTCTTGATCGCCGCGATGAAGCAGAAGGAAGTCGATGAACGCGTCGAACTGACCGACGCCCACGTGCTGACCATCATCGACAAGATGGTCAAGCAGCGCAAGGATTCCATCTCCCAGTTCGAAGCCGGTGGTCGCCAGGATCTGGCCGACATCGAAAAGGCCGAGCTGGCGGTGCTGGCGGCCTACATGCCGGCCAGCCTGTCGGATGACGAGATCAAGGCCGAGGTGCAGGCTGCCGTGGCCGCCACGGGTGCCGCCGGTCCGCAGGACATGGGCAAGGTCATGGGCGTGTTGAAGCCCAGGCTGGCCGGTCGTGCCGACATGACGGCCGTGTCCGCGCTGGTCAAGGCCGCGCTGGCGGCCTGATCGGTCTGCCGCCCTTCTTGCCACTGGTTCCGTCCATTCGTCCGCAACCCAGGTGATTCCACAGTCGTTCATCCAGGACCTGCTCAACCGCGTCGACATCGTCGACGTGGTGGGACGTTACGTGCAGCTGAAGAAGGGTGGCGCCAACTTCATGGGCCTGTGCCCCTTCCACAACGAGAAATCCCCCAGCTTCACCGTCAGCCCGACCAAGCAGTTCTATCACTGCTTCGGCTGTGGCGCGCACGGCACCGCGATCAGTTTCCTGATCGAGTATTCCGGCATGGGTTTCGTGGAAGCGGTCAAGGATCTGGCCCAGAACGTGGGCATGGTGGTGCCCGAGCGCGAAGACAGCATCCCCCTGGCCCAGCGCCAGGAAAAGCAGGCCAAGAGCATGGCCTTGTCGGATGTGATGACGCGCGCCAATGACTTTTACCGGCACCAGCTGCGTGGCGCCCAGATTGCCATCGACTATCTCAAGGGGCGAGGCCTGACCGGCGAGATCGCCGCCCGCTTCGGCCTGGGCTATTCGCCCGACGAGTGGGACAGCCTGCGCCAGGTCTTCCCCGATTACGAGAACGAGGCCCTGGTCGAATCGGGCCTGGTGATCGACAAGAGCGAAGAGGGCGGCGCCCACCGCAAGCGTTACGACCGCTTCCGCGGCCGCGTCATGTTCCCCATCCGTAATACCAAGGGCCAGGTGATCGGCTTTGGCGGTCGCGTGATGGATGGGGGTGAACCCAAGTACCTGAACTCGCCCGAAACCCCGCTGTTCCAGAAGGGCAGCGAGTTGTACGGCCTGTTCGAGGCGCGCCAGGCGATTCGCGAGGCCGGCTATGCGCTGGTGACCGAAGGCTATATGGATGTGGTGGCGCTGGCCCAGCTGGGCTTCCCGCAAGCGGTGGCCACGCTGGGAACGGCCTGCACCCCGATCCACGTGCAGAAGCTGTTGCGCCAGACCGACCAGGTGATCTTCAGCTTCGACGGCGACAACGCCGGCCGCCGTGCCGCGCGCCGCGCGCTGGAGGCCTGCCTGCCGTATGCCTCGGACAACAAGACCATCAAGTTCCTGTTCCTGCCCAAGGAACATGACCCCGACAGTTACGTACGCGAGATGGGTGCCCCGGCCTTCGAGGAACAGATTCGCGAAGCGCTGCCGTTGTCGCAGTTCCTGCTGCGGGAAATCATCGGCGAGAACGACCTGCGCTCCCCGGAAGGCCGCGCCCATGCCCAGTTTGCGGCCAAGCCCATGCTGCAGGCCCTGCCGGCCTCCGCCTTGCGCCTGCAGATCGTGCGCAGCATCGCCCAGGCCACGCAGTCAACCGCGGCCGAGCTTGAGGCATTGTTTGAACTGGAAAAACCGGTCGCCCGCGTACGCGCCGCACCACCGCGCAGCAAGCGTACCGCGCCGGTCGGCCTGGCGCGCCAGATCATGCGCCTGCTGGTGGCGCATCCGCAGTTGTCGGCCGACCTGGATGCCGGCGCGCTGGAAGCCATCGCCCGCATCGCTCCGGACCAGGCCGAGATGCTCGGACAACTGGTCGGCGCCGCCCAGAGCATGGGCGAGCAGGCCAATTTCGCCGCCCTGGTCGAGCATCTGCGCGAGGGTGGCCCCGAGTTCGATTCGATGATCGCGGAAATCGCGGCCGAATCGGAATCCGAATTCGATGTGGTGCGGGCCGAAATGGCCGGCGCCATCCGCCAGGCCAGGATCCGCGCCCTCGACGAGGAGATGCAGATGCTGGTGACCTCGAACCTGCGCACGGAGGAAGAGCGCAACCGCTATCGCGAGCTGATGCAACGCAAGGAATGGCTCAAGCGCCAGACCGGCGGTGCCGCCGTGGCGGGATGAGGATGGGCAGCCGTTGCCAGAGGCTGATGAGTAGCTGCTAGGGAGTGGGGCGACGCGCTTGAAACAGGAGGATGGACATCGGTGACCCAGGTCATCGATGGCAGGGTCGCAGGAGCTGGCAGGGCAGGTTTCCGGAAAACACGGTAAAGCCATGCAAATTGCCGTGATTTGCCCGCCGGATCGCTGGCGAATGGCCGAATATCGCGGCTTGATCCCGGAGAAAAGAGCCCCATCTGTGCTATACTATAGGGCTTTAGTTCCGCCGGATGGCTCTTGCATCCCCACCCTGCGGCACCATGTCTTCACCCCGGCGCATCGGGATGAAGGCCGGCAGACAGCGGTATCGCCTGCCGGATCGGGAATGGCACGACTGCCTGCCTTCCGGATCGATGGCCCGCCGGTAAAAAGGAACGTTGCGCGTGCAGCCGGAGTCTACCGGGAAATCGGTACCGGAGTTGCATCATTAGCATGACTTGATTGGCGCAATGAGTGAATTCTCAATTGGCAGTTGATTCTATGGCAAATGCAATGAAGAAACCCGCGAAAACTCCAGCAGCGTCGACAAAGAGCAGCAAGCCGGCAACGGCGGTAAAATCCACCGCCGCTGCCAAGCCCACCAAGGCGGTGGCCGCCAAATCGCCAGTCAAGGGGACTGCGACGGCAGCCAGCATCGTAAAACCCACGGCAAAGACTGCAGCAGCAGCGACGCCGAAAAAGACGACAGTCAAGACAACTGCCGCCAAGCCGGCCCGCGCCGCAGCGCCCAAGGGTACTGCAACGCCAGCCAACAAGTTACCTCAAGCCGCCGAACAAGCGGTTTCTGTGAAAGCGACGAAGACTTCCGTGACCACCAAGAAACCCGAAACCAAGACCGCCAAGACCACCAAAGCCGCACAGGTCGAAGGCAAAGACGTCAGCGCGACTGCCGCGTCGAGCGTAAGTCAAACCACTGATGCTGCCGCCCTGGCAGCCATCGACACGTCCGGCTATGTGCTGCCGAGCGTCAAGGTGCCGGGCCGTCGTGGCCGCAAGCCCAAGGAATTCCAGCCCGAGAGCGACGAAGTCGCCGCGCTCAACACCATCGAGCGTACTGAACTGAAGGCCGCCGACAAGGCCAAGGCCAAGGACCGCAAGGCCAAGGAAAAGGCCCTGTTGAAGGACGCCTTCTCTTCCGACACCGAAGCCAGCGAAGAAGAGCTGGAGCGCCGTCGCCAGAAGTTGAAGACCCTGATCAAGCTCGGCAAGGAGCGTGGTTTCCTGACCTTCTCGGAAATCAACGACCACCTGCCCGAGAACATCGTCGATCCGGAAGCCATCGAAGGCATCATCGGTACCTTCAGCGACATGGGCATCTCGGTCTACGAGCACGCCCCTGACGCCGAAACCCTGCTGCTGTCGGACAACGTGGCCAACGTCGCCAGCGATGACGACGCCGAAGCCGCCGCCGAAGCCGCCCTGTCGACCGTCGATTCCGACTTCGGCCGTACCACCGACCCGGTGCGCATGTACATGCGTGAAATGGGTTCGGTCGAGCTGCTGACCCGCGAAGGCGAAATCGAGATCGCCAAGCGCATCGAAGACGGCCTGAAGGACATGATCCAGGCCATCTCCGCCTGCCCGACCACGATCGCCGAGATCCTGGCTGCCGCTGACCGCATCTCCAAGGATGAGATCAAGGTCGACGAAATCGTCGATGGCCTGGTTGATCCCAACGAAAGCGAACAGCAGGTCGACGCCGCCGCTTCGGACTCCGACGAGGACGACGAAGAAGCGGAAGAAGACGAGGAAGAAGACGAAGAAGAGGAAAGCGAGAACAGCGGTTCCGGCGCTGCCGGCTTCTCCGCCGAACAGCTGGAACAGTTGAAGCGCGACGCGCTGGGCAAGTTCGCCGTCATCGGCACCCAGTTCGAGAACATGCGCAAGGCTTTCGAAAAGGAAGGCTACAACTCCAAGCCCTACGTCAAGGCGCAGGAAATCATTTCCAACGAGCTGCTGGGCATCCGCTTCACCGCCAAGATCGTCGAGAAGCTGTGCGACACCCTGCGCGCGCAGGTGGATGAAGTCCGCACCGTCGAACGCCAGATCCTGGACGTGGCCGTCAACAAGTGCAACATGCCGCGCGCCCACTTCATCAAGGTCTTCCCCGGCAATGAAGTGAACCTGGACTGGGTGGACGGCGAAGTCGCCGCCAACCATGACTACAGCACCGTGCTGAGCCGTAACGTCCCGGCCATCAAGGAACTGCAGCAGAAGCTGATCGACCTGCAAGCCCGCGTGGTACTGCCGCTGCCGGACCTGCGCGCCATCAACAAGAAGATGGGCGCTGGTGAAAAGAAGGCACGCATGGCCAAGCGTGAAATGACCGAGGCCAACCTGCGTCTGGTGATCTCGATCGCCAAGAAGTACACCAACCGTGGCCTGCAGTTCCTGGACCTGATCCAGGAAGGCAACATCGGTCTGATGAAGGCAGTGGACAAGTTCGAATATCGTCGCGGCTACAAGTTCTCGACCTATGCGACCTGGTGGATCCGTCAGGCCATCACCCGCTCCATCGCCGACCAGGCGCGCACCATCCGTATTCCGGTGCACATGATCGAGACGATCAACAAGATGAACCGCATCTCGCGTCAGATCCTGCAGGAAACCGGTGCCGAGCCGGATCCCGCGACCCTGGCGATCAAGATGGAAATGCCGGAAGACAAGATCCGCAAGATCATGAAGATCGCCAAGGAACCGATCTCCATGGAAACGCCGATCGGTGACGACGACGATTCCCATCTGGGCGACTTCATCGAGGACAACAACACGCTGGCCCCGGCCGATGCGGCGCTGCATGCCTCGATGCGCAACGTGGTCAAGGACATCCTGGACTCGCTGACCCCGCGTGAAGCCAAGGTCCTGCGCATGCGCTTCGGCATCGAGATGTCGACCGACCATACGCTGGAAGAAGTGGGCAAGCAGTTCGACGTGACCCGCGAGCGTATCCGCCAGATCGAAGCCAAGGCACTGCGCAAGCTGCGTCACCCCTCCCGTTCGGACAAGCTGAAGAGCTTCCTGGAAGGGAATTGATATTAGGGTGTCAGAATTGGCCGGCGAAGATGTTAAAATCGCCGGCTGATTTTTTGGCCCCCTAGCTCATGCTTGGTTAGAGCAGCGGACTCATAATCCGTTGGTGCCGTGTTCGACTCACGGGGGGGCCACCAGTACCAGAAAGGGATTCCGAGAAGTCGGGGTCCCTTTTTTTCGTTAAAGGTTCAACGGAGGGTCAACGCGTTTCGAGCAGGGAAAGCGGGTTCAGCCGTTTTGCTTCCTTAAGATGATCTGGTGAGAGATGAGCATATCGAATCGTCATTGCAAGGCTGTGGTGGTCCCAGCACTTTCTGAAGCGTCAAAATGTTGCCGCCCTCCATGACGAAGTGACTGGCAAATGTATGCCGCAGGATGTGCGTAAGTTTGCCCTTTGGGAGCGCTAGTGTTGATTTGCTCGCAGAATTGACCCTCGCCATCTGACCCACTTTCCACTGCCTTCCGAAGGCAGCTACGCGGTCATACGACCCCTTATATCCCAGTTCTTTCAAGTCCAGGAACATCTGTTTCAGGGTTCTTCTTTGCTTCCGTGATTTGACTGCCTCAGCGCTCAGCCAGGCGGAAAGTCTAGGCGCGAATTCATCGAGCGAGCTCGGTGATTGCCTGGTGGGATAAGACGGTTCGATCGCCTCGGACCGAATATAGCGACGAACAGTGTTTCGGGAAATGTCTAGCCTACGGGCTATTTCCCTGATCGAAACGCGGTCTCTGATGTACCAGCGCTGAATAATTCCAAGTAGGGCCACGTTTATCACTCCGTTCTCCCGCTCGCTGTCTTGAGCAGGATTGTGGTCTAAACATGGGTCAACTTAGGATGCAAATTTCTGGCTTAAGTGGGTCAGTTTTCGATGCAATTCAACAGCTGGAGATTGTTGCCCTGTTATTTGGTCTCGTTGATAACACGCTCTTGGATAAAACAGTTCCCGAAGATCCAAACGTTCCCGGCTCTGGCTCATAGAACGAGTACTACAAAGGTTCAACGGCGTTCAGTATTTAAGGTGGTTCATAGTTGTCTAATGCCGAGAATCTCAAGCTGTTGTGACGTGTTGACATGTGAAGTTATTGAACACTAGGGACTCATAATCCGTTGGTGCCGTGTTCGACTCACGGGGTGGGCCACCAGTACCTGAAAGGGATTTCGAGAGATCGAAGTTCCTTTTTCTTTTAAGGCTACAGGCAATCGTCATGACTTTGCGGATCCAGCTCACGCAAAGCCACCCAAGCCAACGCTCCCCCCCTACCAGGCAAGATCACGCACACAGGTATACGATGGTGACCCATCCAAGGACCCCATCAGGAGCAAGGCATGCCAAACCTTCAAGACCCGCAACAACCCCAACAACCCCAACAACCCCAACAACCCCAACAACCCCAACAACCCCAACAACCCCAACAACCCCAACAACCCCAACAACCCCAACAACCCCAACAACCCCAACAACCCCAGGTTCCGTGGGACGCCGCCCAGTATCTGCGCTTCGGCAGTGAACGCCTGCGTCCGGCGCTGGACCTGATGTTGCATCTGCCCTTGCAGGCAGCCGCCCGTATTCTCGATTTCGGTTGCGGTGCCGGTAACCTGACAACCTTGCTGCAGCAGCGCTGGCCAGAGGCTGAAGTGCTGGGCGTGGATGGCTCGGAGGACATGCTGGCCAAGGCGCGCGCGACCGTTCCGCATGGTCGCTTCATCCAGGCTGATCTGAACCACTGGACGCCGGAGCACAAGCTTGACCTGATCTACACCAACGCGACCCTCCAATGGCTTCCCGATCACGCACAGCTGTTCCCACGGCTGTTGTCCTTCCTTAATCCCGGTGGTTGCCTGGCGGTGCAGATGCCGGTCATGCACGATGCGCCGTTGAGACTGGCGCAGGTGGAGCTGGCGCGCTCGCCGGCCTATGCAGAGGTTCTGGGTGACGTGTCGGAACGACGCAATGTGCTGGACATGGGCGGTTATCACGACCTGCTGCGACCACGGGTGGCGAGCCTGGATATCTGGCAGACCACGTATCTTCATGTGCTCAAGGGCGAGGACCCGGTCCTGGAATGGGCCAGCGGCAGCAGCCTGCGGCCCTACCTTGAAAAGATGAAGGGCGAACAGCTGCAGGCCTTTCGCGCCGATTATGCGCGCAGGATGCATCTGGCCTATCCGCCTCGCAGTGACGGCAGTACCTTGTTGCCGTTCCAGCGCATGTTCATCATGGCGACCTTGCCGGGCTGAACCTGGCGCGTTGTGAACAGGCCTTAGCGATCCAGCCTGTCGACCCAGTCCACAATCTCCCTGGCAACCGCCTGCGGCTGTTCCGGAAACAGCGCATGACTGGCGTCTGGAATCACCCGCACCTCCACCCTGCCGGGCAGGGCGTCGCGCAGTTCATCGCGGGTGGCCGCAGGGCGCCAGGGGTCGTGCTGCGCTTGCAGGTCGAGGATGGGTACGGTCGAATACGGCCACCACGTCGACTGTGGTGTCGTCCGGCTGGCCTGCCGATAGGCCGAAGCAAGTTCTGGATGCCATCCCTCCAGCCAGGACTGCGGCACGAACGGTCCGGAGAAGAAGGCATCTCTGAGCGCCGCAATCCGCTGCGCGGTTGAGTTGCGCTGGTCTGCAGCGGTATCCAGCGCCGCGCTCAATTGCGCCGGGAGCCGTCCTTTGGCTGCCGCAGCTGCCACGACCACGCCGCGTACCAGTGCGGGATAATCCAGCGCCGTGACCCGGGCCACGTAATGTCCGTAGGCATGGCCCACCACGACGGCGCGACCTTGGCCCAGCAGCCGGATCGCCAGCGCCACATCACCGGCCAGGGTGTGCAGGCTCATCCCTTCCAGTGCTCCCCGGCTGGCACCGATGCCACGCGGTTGCGGCCGCAGCACACGGTAACCGGCCTGGGACAGGAGTTCGGCGACGGTGTCGAAATCCTCGCTGCCGCGTTGCGAGGAAGGCAGCAGCACGATCACTCCCTTGCGCTCCCGGGCATCGGGGCCTGAGGCTTCATCGACGATTACCTCGATCGACGTTTCCCCCTCTTGAACAATGGCATGGTTGCGTACATTGGCTGCCGCCAGTGGCGCGCTCCACGCCAGCCATGCCGTTACGGCAGCCAGCAACATCGCAATCTTCATGGGGTATCCTTTTTCTTGTCACGATCTTGGCGCGGGCGGCACGGCAGGTCGGAGCCTGCCGTGCCGCCCACGCGTATCCATGCATGGGCTCAGGCAGGTACGGCTCAGAACGTATGCCTGATCCCGGCATTCCAGGCCATGTCGCCCGAGCCGGTCTCGATGGCGCTGCCCACCGTGTAGCCGGCGCCGTTCCGGTTCCAGATCCTGGCGACCGTTGTGTACAGTTCGGTACGTCGGGAGAGCGCATACAGATAGCCCAGTCCCAGTTGCGAAGCATCCTGGTTGAAGCGGGTGCGGTCATCCTTGCGGATGTAGGAGGCGATCAGCTTGTGCTGTCCCAAGGGCAGGGTCACGCCGAGGATCATGTCGCGGCTGTCGGTGGTCGGGGTAGGGGCCACCGCCAGGCCGTAGGCATTGGCATTGTTGAGTGCCGAGCTGCCATAGCCCTTGTTGATGCCGTAGCCGAAGTTGAACTTGACCACCTTCAGGTCATAACTGCCGGAGAGCAGCGTGTTCTTGGCGTTCTCGCTGCGCTGGACGGTGGGCGTATCCATGTTGCGGTTATGGTGCGCCAGGCGTAGCGAAAGGCCGCCATTGGCATAGGCCAGGGCGCCGCCCCAGGCGCGGCCCATGGCATTGGAACCGGCGTTTTCGCCGAAGCCGTAGACCGCTTCGGCGGAGACGCCGCCGAAGGAAGGTGACACGTACTTGACCGTGTTGTCCATGCGACTGCCCGAATTCGCCGCCAGGTTCGCGGCGTTACCGGCAAAGCCTGCCGCAAACGGATCGGCCAGCACGAAGCCGGTGTAGTGTGGCGTGTACTGGCGGCCCACCGTGAGCGTGCCTTGCGAACCCGACAGGCCCACATAGGACTGGCGCCCGAAGAGCAAGCCGCCCTGGCCCATCGCGCCGGTGTCGCTCTGGAATCCGGACTCCAGTACAAACAGCGCCGACATGCCGCCACCGAGATCTTCGGTCCCCTTGAAGCCGAGTCGGGAACCCGATCCTATCCCGCCGGTGATCTTGTTGACCGAGCCGTTGCGGCCACCGGATTCGTGTACGAAGCCGGTATCGACAATGCCATAGATGGTCACGCCGGACTGCGCCAACGCGGCGTGGGTCGACAGCAGCAGGGCGGCGCCCAGGGCCAGCTGGCGGGCATATGTGCGGGTGTCAGGCTGCCTTGTCGACGGGGAAAACTGTGATGACAATGGGTAAGACATGGATGCTCCTCCTTGTGGTTGATATGTGTCTGCTGCCCGGCCCGATGCCGGGCGCAGGCAAGACGTGTCCCTTCCACTGCGACGGCGAGGTCGCAGCAGTGGAATCTTGTGAAGGTGTTCCGGGCCGGCCGCTACGTGGGTGTGCAGCGGTGGGACGGCACCGGCAGAGGTCAGCGGCCGGTGAAGACCGGTGCGCGCTTTTCCTTGAACGCCAGCTGCGCTTCGCGCGCATCCTCGGTCTTGCCGATGGCGGCGGTCATGTCCTGTTCGTAGCGATAGCCGTCACGCAGGCTCAGGTCTTCGATGACGTTCATGGTGTGCTTGCCCATGCGCGTGGAGACCGGGCTTTTGGATGCGATCACATGGGCGATCTCCAGTGCCGTCTCCAGCAGGGCCTCGGGCGCCACGCAGGCTTCGACGATGCCCAGCCGATACAGCTCCTGGCCGCCGACCCGGTAGCCGGTGAGGGCCATGCGGCGCAGGCGCGAATGCGGGAACAGGCGCATGGCATGACGGCAACCACCGAGCAGGCCGACATCGACCTCCGGCAGGCCCAGGCTGGCCTGCTCGGACGCCACCAGGATGTCCGAGGAGGCCACCAGTGCCAGCCCCGAGCCCAGTGCGGCGCCGTTGATGGCGGCCACCACAGGCTTGGCGCATTCACGCACGGCATGGAAGCATTCCCGGGTGCGCCGCGAGTGCGCCATGAAGTCGCCCGGCTGGCGGATGTTCTCGGCACGGCCCTTGAGGTCGGCGCCGGCGCAGAACACCTTGCCGGCACCCGTCAGCACGACGGCGCGAATGTCATCGGTCTCGGAGATGGCGTCTAGTGCCATCGTCAGTTCATCGTTGAGCGTGCGGGTCAGCGCATTGACTGGCGGCGCATTCAGGGTCAGCGTGGCGACATGGCCATCGAGTCTGACATTGAGCTGGGTAAAGTCGAACATGGAATCCCTCGTCATGAATTTAACGGCCGGCCTGGTCAAAGCCATACAGTGTCTGCGGGTTGTCCACCAGAATCTGCTGCCGCACTGCGGCGTCCGGTACCCACTGGTGGAACAGGTCGATGAGTGCGCCCACATCCGGTGCCTTCTCCCCCATGCGGACATGGGGCCAGTCCGAGCCCCACAGCAGGCGCGCCGGATTGGCCGCCACCAGGGCGTCGTGGAAGGGTTTGAGATCGGCATAGGCGGGGGCCGCACCGGAGACCCGGCAGACCGACAGCTTGATCCATACGTCACCGTCCCGAAGCGCGGCCAGCACCGTCTGGAAGGCAGGATCATCGACGCCGCGCTCGACCTTCAGGCAAGCCATGTGGTCCAGCACCAGTGTCAGCCCGGTCGCACGCAGCTGCGGCAACAGCTGCGCATAGGCCTCGCAGGGCGCCCACAGTTGCGCGTGCAGGCCCGCTTCGCGCATGGCCGGTGCCAGCTGCAGCAGATCGTCCACGCCCACGCTGCCGGCAAACCTGTCACCGGCAGGGGTGAGCATTTCCACGAAACGCAGACCACGGATGCCGCCGGCATGCCAGGCCTGCAGAGTGGCCAGCGGCGTGTCGGCGCTGGCCACGGCGATGCCGCGTACCTGTCCGGCACTGACGGCGATGGCTGCCAGCATGCAGGCCGGATCGCTACCGTAAGGAGCGGGTTGCACCAGCACGCCGCGAGGTGCACCTACCGTGGCCAGCATCTGCGCATGGAGTTCGGCAGGGGCCAGCGGCGGCGGATAGTTCGACGCCGTGGATAACGGAAATGCCGCATACGGACCGAAGACATGGGCGTGGCTGTCGCAAGCTTGGGTCGGCAGGGAGGCACGCGGCGCCGTGGGCATGCGCGGTGTCTCAGTCTCGGTGGGGATGAAGCTGGAGGTCGTCACGATAGCGCCTCCTTGACCGGGCTCAGTTGGCCGGGCGGCAAGTCGGCCAACTGCGGCCGGCCCTGTTGCGTGGCGACCTGCAGGCGCGGTTCTGCATATTCCTCCGGCACCGGAATCTGGTGCACGTTGAGCGTCATGGCCACCATCGTGTAATAGCCCAGGATGGCACCCAGTTCGACGATGCCGGCCTCGCCGTAGAGACCCAGCACGCGTTGATACACCTCCTCATCGACGTTGCCATGCTGCTGCAGTTGCCGGGCATATTCGTAGACGTGGGCATCGGCGGCGTCGGCAAACAAGGGGGGCTGGCATGCGCACAGCGCATCGATCACCATTTGCGGCAGGCCGGCGGCCTGTGCTGCCTGCGCATGGATGGCCCATTCGAGCTGGCTGTTCCAGCGCCGCGCTGCTACCAGGATCACCAGTTCGCTATGACGTGGCGGAATGCTGGTGCCGAAGCGCAGCAGGGCGCCCATCTTCTGCCAGCGGTCAGCCAGTGCCGGGTTGTGCAGGGCGGCTTTCAGGGGGCCGACCAGGCGCGCGCGCGGGCCGCTGACGATGTCGTCGTAGACCGCACGCTGTTCGGCGTTCATGGTCTCCGGGGAGGGGAAGGAAATTCTTGGCATGGCGTTTCGGTCAGGTTCTTGTCGTGGTTCGATTTCAGATCACGCCAGCGTCATTCCACGCGGCGATCTGGGCGGCATCAAAGCCGAGTTCGGTCAGCACCTCATCGGTATGCTGGCCCAGCAGGGGAGGTGCCTTGTCGAAGCGCAAGGCAGCGTCGGCAAAGCGCATCGGGCTGCGGATCTGCGGCACCGACCCGGCAGTGGGGTGGGGGATCTGAATCAGCATTTCGCGGTGCTTCACCTGTTCGTCCTCGAACACCTGCGGGATGGTGTTGATCGGGCTGCACGGGACCCCGGCGGCATCCAGCAGCGCGGCCCATTCCTGCATGCCACGGGTCTTCAATACCTCAGTGATCATGGGCAGCAGCACATCCTTGTTGCGCACCCGATTGCCGTTGGTGGCGAAGCGCTCGTCGGCCGGCCATCCGGCCTGGCCGATCACCTGGCAGAACTTGACGAACTGGCCATCGTTGCCGACCACCAGGACGATGTAACCATCGGCGCAGGCGAACACGTCCTGGGGCTGGATGTTGGGATGCTTGTTGCCGGCGCGTTGCGGGGTCTTGCCGGAGATCAGGTAGTTCATCCCCTGATTGGCGACCGAACCCACCATGACGTCGAGCATGCCGATATCGATGTAGTCGCCCAGGCCGGTCTCTGCCCGTCGCGCCAGCGCAGCCAGTACCGACACCGAGGTGTACATGCCGGTCATCAGGTCGACGATGGGCACGCCCACCTTCTGCGGGCCGCCGCCAGGCAGGTCGTCCCGTTCGCCGGTGACGCTCATGAGGCCGCCCATGGCCTGGATCATGAAGTCATAGGCGGCGTTGTCGGCCTTGGGGCCGGTCTGGCCGAAGCCGGTCACCGAGCAATAGATCAGGCCGGGGTTGATCTGCTTGAGGCTGGCGTAGTCCAGGCCGAACTTGGCCAGGGTGCCGACCTTGTAGTTTTCCAGGAGGATATCCGAGCGCGCCGCCAGATCGCGGATGATGCGCTGGCCCTCGGCCGTGTTCAGATCCACCGTGATGGACCGCTTGCCGCGGTTGCAGGCCAGGTAGTAGCCGGCTTCGCGGGTTTCGTTGCCCTCTGCGTCACGCAGGAAGGGCGGGCCCCAGCTGCGGGTGTCATCGCCCACGCGCGGGCGCTCCACCTTGATGACGTCGGCGCCGAGATCGGCCAGGATCTGGCCCGACCAGGGACCAGCGAGGATGCGCGAAAGATCGAGCACCTTGATGTGGGAAAGCGGACCTGCCATGAGAACTCCGATATCAAACCAAAAAGCAGAAAAAGAAGGGCAGCCGTGTTCAGGCCGCAGCGTCGTCCGGCACCGTCGCCTGTGCCGAGGGACGCAGGCAGAATCCCGCGTGCCAGCTCGCCAGTTGCGGGCGGCCGGCACGCCAGTCGAGATCGGCGAAGCGGTAATCGAGATAGGACAGGGTGCAGCCGAGGGTGAGGTGACCGATGTCGAAGCCACTGGCGGCCAGGGCCGGGGCCTCGTCTTCGAGACGGTCCAGGGCAGTGCTGATCTTGAGCGCAAATGCCTGCAGCCAGCTATCCAGTTGCTGGGCGGGCGTCTTCATGCGTTCCTGGCGCCAGATCAGCAATACCGACAGCATGCCGTCGCCCAGTGCCTGGCGGCGCAGCGCAGTCCAGCGTGCCGGGCCGGCCGCAGGGAAGAATCGTGGGCCGTCGTGCAGGCTGTCGAGGTATTCGCAGATCACCGGCGAGTCGTACAGCGGCTCACCGCCGGGCAGCACCAGCGCAGGAATCTGCGAGAGGGGATTGTCGGCCATGATGGCCGGATTGGGCGTGGCGATGGCGGCCACCGAACGCACCAGCTGCACGCGCGATTCGAGACCCGTTTCCTTGAGCAGGATGACCACCTTGCGCACGAAGGGCGAGCGTGGCGACCAATGGAGTTTCATGCCGTTTCCTCATCTGTCGATGACTGGCAACGGCAATCGGTGCACCGTTACTTCAGTCGTATGTCGAGGCGAATCACATCGCCCCGGTAAATGCCCCGGCCCACGAACACGACGCGGCCGGCCTGGTCTACCGCCGAGCGCGTCACATACGCGATCGGCGCATTGAGCGGGATCTGCAGCAGTTCCGCAATGAGCGGATCGGCCGAGCCCAGCGTCAGCGTCTGGTGTGCCTCCTTGATCTCCAGCCCCGGCAGATCGCGCAAGATGCGCATCGAGGTCTTGGTCTCGAAGGACTTCTTCGGGATGCGGGCGCAGACGCGCGCATCGATATACACATCGCCGAGGTAATACGGCTTGCCATTGCGCCAGTGGCGGCGCCGCCAGTGCTCGTAGGCCTCGGCCATCTGGCCCAGCGACGGCTCCACCGGTGCAGGCGCCAGTCGCTCGCGCTCGGTCAGCACTTCGATGGTGGCACCTTCCGGTGCCAGCAACTGGCCTGACCAGTCGGTGGCCACCTCGCACCAGAACTGCTCCTGCGGTTTGCCGATCACGAACGTGCCCTTGGCACGGTAGCGCGCGATCAGCTTTTCCTCTTCCAGCATGTCCAGCGCCTGGCGTACCGTGGCGCGGGCCACCTGGCATTCCTCGGCCAGTTCATCGACCGTGGGAATCTGCGTGCCGACTGCCCAATCACCCGATTCCACCCGATTGCGGAACAGACTGGCCAGTTGGACGTAGCGCGGTACGGCGCTACGGCTGAAATCGATGGCCAGCTTGCGCGGGTCGGCCAGGTCAGGGAGGGAGGGGCGGGAGGGCGGGTTTTTCATCAAAAGCTTTCGGGAGCTTGGCGGCCGCCGGGAGGGGCGGTGCACTGGGCGATAATTCGGCCGTTCATTGACGAATTATCCCCGAATTATCCGTTAGCTCAAACTTTTGACTGATACCCGTCCATACTGCCTTTGCCCGCTGCCTGGCGGCTCAGCGCCCCTGATAGCGCGCTGCTCTCTTTTCCAGGAAGGCCTGCATGCCCTCCTTCTGGTCCTGCGTGTCGAATAGCATCTGGAAGGCACGCCGTTCCAGCGCCAGCGCACTGTCCAGCGCCATATCCTGACCCTGCTGCATGACCTCCCGGATCGCCCGCACCGCCAGCGGCGGCATGGCCGCAATGGTGCTTGCCAGTTCGCGCGAGCGCGCCAGCGCCTGGCCGTCGTCGCAGACTTCCGAGACCATGCCCATGGTCAGGGCATCGCGTGCGCTGACCGCTTCGCCGGTCAATACCAGCTTCATGGCCTGGTACTTGCCGATGGTGCGCACCAGCCGTTGCGTGCCGCCGGCACCTGGCATGATGCCCACGCGGATTTCCGGCTGGCCCAGCCTGGCAGTCTCGCCGGCGACGATGAGGTCGCAGCACAGCGCCAGCTCGCAGCCGCCGCCCAGTGCATAGCCTTCCACTGCCGCGATCAGCACCTTGTCTACGCGACGCAGCACATTGAAGACACGGTCGGTGGCTTGCAGGGTATGCGAGGTGGGTGTCATCGTCGCCATTTCGCCGATATCGGTCCCGGCGACGAAATAGCGGTCCGAGCCGGTGAGGATGATCACGCGTACCGCCGGGTCCGCCGCCGCCGCGTCGATCAGCTCGGCCAGGGCCTGCTTGACCTCCAGATTGAGGGCATTGCGGCGTTCCGGCCGGTCGATGGTGATGACGGCCACCGCGCCGGAGATTTCGCAGCGGACGGGCGCTGTCCTGTCTGCAGCCGGGCTCATGCGCTGGCCCTCTCGGAAAAGAAGGCGCGATTCGTCAATGCCATGCGCGCCAGCAGCGGCGAGAGACGGTAGCGGTCCTCGCCATAGCTCAGTGACAGATGGCGGATCACGCGCGCCACATGGGCAATGCCGATGCGGTCGGCCCAGGCCAGCGGCCCACGCGGATAGTTCACGCCGTTGAGCATCGCCAGATCCACATCGGCGGCCGTGGCAATCGCCTGCTGCACGGCGTCCGCGCCTTCGTTGGCCAGCATCGCCACAGTGCGCATGACCACCAGCCCCGGGCAGTCATCCAGCACGACGACCGACTTGCCGATACCGGCGAAGAAGGCCTGGGCGACCGTGAGTGCATGGCGATCCGTCTGGTCGGCCGGCGCCAGCGCAATGCTGCGCGCCTGACGATAGTCCAGGGCCAGGTCGAAGACTACTTGAACGCCATCCCGGGCAAAGCGCTCGCTGGCACTGCGGCCGTCGCTCAGGGCCAGCGTCACGCCATCGATATGCAGCACACCCGCGCCGTCGGTCACGCGCACTGGCAGGCCGTGTTCGTGCGCCAGGTCGATGAGTGCGGCGGCGGGGCCCAGTTCGCCTTCGGCGATGACACTGCCTATGGTGTAGCCGGCAGGAGTGTCGACGGCGGAGGTGCTCGCGTCGCCTGTCTGCGCCTCCACGTCATAACGGTAGAAGCCGCGCCCGCTCTTGCGCCCCAGCCAGCCGGCATCGACCAGCTCCTTCTGCAGCAACGAGGGTTTGTAGCGTGGGTCCTGGTAGAGCGCGTCGTAGACCGATTGGGTGACGGCGTAATTGACGTCGTGGCCGATCATGTCCATCAGTTCGAAGGCGCCCATGCGGAAGCCGCCCGTCTCGCGCAGCACCCGATCCAGGGTGGCGGCATCGGCAGCACCCTCGGCCAGCAGGCGCAGCGCCTCGCCATAGTAGGGGCGGGCGATGCGATTGACGATGAAGCCCGGCGTGGAGCGGCAATGCACCGGGACTTTTTTCCAGGCCAGGGCGGTCTCGAAGATGGTCTGCACCACTGCCTCGGCACTGGCCTTGCCGCTGACCACCTCGACCAGCGGCAGCAGCGGTGCCGGGTTGAAGAAGTGCATGCCCACCACCTGCTGTGGCCGTGCCAGTCCGGCGGCGATGGCGGTGATCGACAGGGAGGACGTATTGCTGGCGATGATGGCGTCCGGGCGCAGCAGTTGCTCCAGTTGCGACAGCACGGCGATCTTCACGTCCAGTCGTTCGACGATGGCCTCGATCACCAGTGCGGCGCCGGCCAGCTCCTGCAGGCTGCCGCCGCGCAGGCGGGCCAGGCAGGCGTCGTGATGGGCCTGGTCTATCTTGCCCTTGGCCAGTAGCCGGGCATAGCGGGTGCGGATGCCATCGAGGCCACGTTCCAGTGCGCCCGCTGCGGCATCGTGCAAGACCACCGGGTGACCGGCGTCGAGAGCCACCTGGGCGATGCCGCTGCCCATGGCGCCGGCGCCGATGATGCCGATGAGGGTGTCTGGTTTCAAGGCGTTCATGTGGGTATGCAAAGAGGTCATGGCGTGGTCAGGTTGCGGCGGTGCGGGGCTTGGGCTTGACGCCCAGCAGAAGGGTGAACGCACCCACCAGCATCCATGCGCCGAAGTAATACTGGCCGGTGGCGAGGCTGCCGGTGGTGCTGGAGAGCCAGCCCACCAGCATCGGGCTGAACACGCTGCCGATACCGGCCAGGGTGCTGAGCAGGGCGATGCCGGCCGCCAGTGCGGTGCCGGAAAGGAATTGCGCCGGCAGGATCCAGAACGGTCCGGTCAGGCTGAAGGTGCCCGCGGTCACCAGGGTCAGCATCGCCAGCGACAGGGGAATGCTGTTCTGCACCGAAGGCAGAGCGATCCAGCCGATGCCGGCGATGATGGCCGGGATGGCCACGTGCCAGCGGCGCTCGCCGGTGCGATCGGAGTGACGGGCATTGAGATACTGGATGACGATGGCTGCAGCAAAGGGAATGGCCGAGAGCAGGCCCACCGTGGCGATGTCATGCACGCCCGCCTTGCGGATGATGGTGGGCAGCCAGAAGAACACCCCACCGGTGCCGACCAGCACGGCCACGCCCATGCCGGCCAGCCAGTACAGTTGAGGATTGCGCAACGCGTCGCTGAAGGAATGTCCGCCGCCCTTGGGTTTGGCGGCCTGGTCGGCCTGCAAGTCGGCCGTCACCAGGGCGCGTTCTTCGGGAGTGAGCCAACGGCAATGATCCGGCTTGTCATTCAGGTAGAAATAGGCCACCACGCCCAGCACGCAGGCTGGCAGGCCTTCGATGATGAACAGCCATTGCCAGCCGCGCATGCCCGCCACGCCCTCGAAGGCGTGCATCAGCCAGCCCGAGAGCGGGCCGCCGATCAGTCCGGCCAGCGGGATGGAGGCGGTGAACAGGGCCGTGAAGCGTGCACGGCGCGACAGCGGAACCCAATAGGTGAGATAGAGCAGCATGCCCGGAAACAGTCCTGCCTCGGCCGCGCCCAGCAGCAGGCGCATCAGGTAGAAATGCGTGGCGGTCTGCATGAACGCCAGGGCGGCACAGAACAACCCCCACAGCACCATGATGCGCAGCAGGGTCTTGCGCGCACCGATCTTTTGCAGCCACAGGTTGCTGGGGACTTCGAAGAGGATGTAGCCCACATAGAAGATACCGGCGCCGATGCCATAGATGGCATCGGTGAAATTGAGATCGGCCAGGAAGTGCAGCTTGGCAAAGCCGACGTTGGAGCGGTCGATGAAGGAGACCACGTACACCAGCATCAGGAAGGGCATGATGCGCCACAGGATCTTGCGGTAGGTGGCATCAGCCAGCGTGGCACGGTCCGGTGCCATGGACTGCTTGCCGGCCTGCCCCAGGGATGGGGAATCAGCGTTGCTCATCGGGTCTCCTCGTTCATTGTTCTTTATCGATGCTGTTGGATGCGCCGGCCTCCTGCCTCGTGTCTCATGTAAGGGGAAGGGAAGAGGGAGCGGATCATTAAAATCATTAGGTCATACTTATGACCTTTTGGCGAGAATACCGTGCCGATGCCTTGCTGTCAAATCCGGGATGGGGAGGTGGTCCGGTGCGGCGGCCTTGCATGCCCGGACCGCGATGCGCTCGGTCGAGCAGCTTATTCCAGCCCCAGCTTCTCCCAGCGGTAGGAAAACTGTCGTGGCGTGAGGCCCAGTAGTTGCGCGGCGCGCGACTTGTTGCCTGCGCTTTGCGTCAGCGCCGCCGTCAGTTGCGCTGCGGAGTGCGAGGCCACTGGGGCATACGGCCTGACCGCAACAGCAGTCGATGCCACGTCCTGGCCCCAGGAGGCACTGTCCATCGGCCGCATCGCCGCCTCCTGATGCTGTGGCGGCAATGGCTGCGCCATGCCAGAGCTTTTGCGCTTGTCCGGCAGGAAGCGCGCAATGTCGCGGGCATCGAGGATAGGGCGCTCAGCCAGCAGGATCGCGCGCTCGATGAGATTGGAGAGCTCGCGGATATTGCCAGGCCACTCCTGCTGCTGGAGCAGGTCCAGCGCATCCTGGGAGAGATTGACATTGCGCTGGTGCGCCTGGTTGATGTGATTGAGGAAATGCAGGACCAGCGCTGGAATATCCTCGCGCCGTTCGGCCAGCGAGGGAAGATGGATGGGGATCACATTGAGCCGGTAGTACAGATCCTGCCGGAATGCGCCGACCTCGACCTCATGCGCCAGGTCCCTGTTGGTGGCGGCGACCAGCCGCACATCGATGGCAATTTCCTTTTTGCCCCCCAGGCGCGTAATGGTGCCTTCCTGCAAGGTACGCAGCAGCTTGGTTTGCATTGCCAGCGGCATCTCACCGATCTCATCGAGAAAGATGCTGCCTGCATTGGCCTGCTCGAACCATCCAGCACGTGCAGTAGCTGCGCCGGTAAAGGCGCCGCGCTCATGCCCGAACAGTTCCGATTCGAACAGCGTGTCGGGGATGGCAGCGCAATTGATCTTGATGAAGGGCTTGTCGCGCCGCGGGCTGGCCAGGTGCAGTGCGCGTGCGAAGAGTTCCTTGCCGGTCCCGGATTCGCCCATCAGCAGGACACTGGCTGTAGCGTCGGAAACCCGCTCAAGCTCAGAAATTGCCTTCAGCAGCGAAGGGGCGGTACCGACGATCCCATAGCGGGTGGCCTCGGCTTGCAACGCCTTGGTCAGGATTTCATTGCGCTGTTCCAGCACCTTGGTCTTGGCCAGAAGACTCTGTTGCAGTTGCAGCAACTGGCCCGCCAGCGTACTGAGGATGCGCAGCACCGTGAGGTCGTCACTGAGCGTGCGCATCCGGCTGCGGATGCGGTGACAGGCCATCACGCCCACGGTCTGGCGGTCGATCTTGATCGGCATGGCGATGAAGGAAACCGGGCCGGAGGGAAGGTCCTCCCGCCGCACCGTACGCAGCAGGAAGCGCGGTTCCTGGTCAATATCCTGGACGATGGTCAACTGCCCGGTCGCCAGCACGCGCCCGGTCACGCCATCGCCAGGCTGGTACACCCCGCGTGCCATCTCCTGGCGCGTCATGCCATATGCGTAATGGATGCGCGCCGTCTCGCTACCCTCATCGCGCAGGACCACGCGGCCCCGGTTCAGTCCCAGTAGTTCGGAGAGCAGATGCAGCATCTCGCGCAGGACCACTTCGGGAGAAAGGCTCTTGCCGACCAGGGACATCACCTGTTCAAACAACAGCATTTCCTGTTGGCGCCAAAACGACGGCGAGCTATCGGAATCGATGTCGATTTCGGGGTCAGGGGTCATGGAGGCCGGTGGTGGTGAGGCAAAAGAATGGATCGGTCAATTATCGCCATGAAGATTAACAATGTCTACAAATTGTAAACATTGTCGGACATTTGATGAGTGGGCGAAATTGTCGCTGAAAATGGGTTTTGTGATTTAAATCAATGACTTACCGTGACAAATCGTCTTGGCACAGCTTTTGCCATTAGGGAAGGGCCGGAGAAAGATCTTCTGGCTGGCACGGCGCCAAAAGCCGTTATTTCCCAAGGAGCGTTCCGTGACTACCGTCACCCCCCAGACCGTCCAGACCTATCTGCGTCCGATTGATCGCGACGGACTGATGAAATTCGCCGAACAGGGCCGTGACAACCCCGCGCGTCGCGGCACGAACAAGGTCCATACCGTTGTCGAGGGTCAGTACCGCACTCTCAGCTATGTCGGTGACCACGCCGCCGTGGTGGTGGATGAGCCGCTACATCTGTTCGGAGAAGACACCGCGCCAGCCCCGGGCGAGATCGTGCTGTCTGCGCTGGGCGGCTGCCTGGCGGTGGGCATCACCGCCGTGGCGACCTGGAAGCAGGTCAAGCTGTCGCGTCTGGAATTGTTCGTGGAGGGCGATATCGGCAACCCCGCTGCCTGGGGTGCCGGTGGCGCGCAGATGCAGCCTTCCGAGATGGGTTTCCAGGCAATCCGCGTCAAGGTGCTGGTGGAAGGCGATGCCAGTCGCGAAGAACTTGACGAGATCGTCAAACAGGCCAACTTCTACTCGCCAGTGGCCAACACCATGCGTAACCCCATCCCCTTCAGCATCGGCCTGGCCGACTGATTTCGTCGCGCCAGTCCCCGCCATCAGCTTGTTGAGGAGAACGTCATGACCACCATAGATATCCGTAGTGCACAACTCGATCCGGCCCTTGGCGATGCCGCCGTGGTGGCCGCCGTGGCCGGTGTTGCGGTCGACCAGTTGGCGCCGCTGGCGACCAGGATCGACCATGAGGGCCACTATCCGCTGGAGGTCATGGCGTCGCTGGCGCGCGCGGGGGCCTTTGCCGGCCATTTGCGGCGCAACGGCGAGCGTTATGGGCTGGCGCTGGGCGCCATGCATGAAATCAGCAGGCAGTGTGGCTCGACCGGTTTCCTGACCTGGGCGCATGACGTCTGCGCGCTGTACCTTGAACAATCCGGCAACCCCGCCCTCGACGGCCAGTTGCTGGACGACCATGTGGCAGGGCGCAGCTTCGGAGGCACCGGCCTGTCCAATCCCATGAAGGCCTTCGCCGGGATCGAACGAATGTTGCTGCGCGCGCGCCGGGTAGCGGGCGGTTACCGGGTCAGCGGTGCCTTGCCCTGGGTCAGCCATATCGGGCCGGGTCAGTACTTCGGCGCGATTGCCTCGGTCTATCGCGATGACCAGTCGCATTCGCATGACATCATCTTTCTGGTTCGCTGTGACCAACAGGTGGTGCTGCGTCAATGTCCGGAGTTTTCCGGGATGGAAGGCACCAGTACCTGGGGTGTGCGTCTGGAGGATTACTTCGTCGGCGAAGACAATATGATCGCCGATCCGGCCCGGCCTTTTATCGAAAAGATCCGCGCTGCCTTCATCCTGCTGCAGATAGGAATGGCCACCGGGCTGATCCAGGGAGCGCTCGATTCCATGCGCGACGTGGAACCGCTGCTGGGGCATGTGAACCAGTTCCTGGACGACCGCCCGGATGAACTGGAAGCCGAATATCTCGAACTGGCTGGCCGCGTCGCCAGGCTTGTCGGCTCGCCCTTCGACGGCAGCAAGGATTATATGCTGGACGTGCTCGACGCCCGCGCCCAGGGGGCCGAGCTGGCGCTGCGAGCGACCCAGTCGGCATTGTTGCATCAGGGCGCGCGCGGCTACCTGATCAACTCGGCCCCGCAACGGCGCGTACGCGAGGCGCATTTCGCAGCCATCGTCACACCCGCCATCAAGCATCTGCGCTCGGAAATGGCGCGCCTGTCCCGCGAAGAGGTGCCGGCATGAGCCTCGCTGTCGTGAAGTGGCGCCAATACCTGTGCCGCGCCTGCGGCCTGATCTACGACGAACAGGAAGGCGATCCCGATAGCGGCCTGCCGCCGGGAACACGCTTTGAAGACATACCCGACGATTGGGTTTGCCCCCTGTGCGGTGTGGTCAAGGCGGACTTCGAGCCCTATGCACCGCAGTCGGAGGCGCCGCCGCCGCCGTCGGGCGCAACGATGCAGGCTTCGACGCACCGCCGCGGGGTCATCGTCGTCGGTGCCGGCATCGCTGGCTGGTCGGTGGTCGAGGCGCTTCGCAAGCTGGATGCCGATGTTCCCATCACCCTGGTGACTGCCTGCGCCGGGGACCGGTATCACAAACCGGAGTTGTCGATCGCACTCAGCCGCAAGCTCGACCCCGCTGCCCTGGTACGCGAATCGGCAGCCGAATCGTCCCGACGTCTTCGGGTGCGTCTGCTCAGCGGGACCTATGCCATCGGCATTGCTCCTGGCCTGCGACAACTGCGTACCACGCGCGGCACCCTGCGTTATACCGACCTCGTGCTGGCCCAGGGAGCCAAGCCCTACCTGCCGGACGAGGTGCCGCCTGCGTTGTGCTGGCGCGTCAACGATCTGGCAGGTTGGAGTGGCCTGCAAGCAGGTCTTGCAGGGGCTGCAAGGCGCGTGGCCATCATCGGCGCCGGCATGGTGGGGTGCGAGCTGGCCGAGGATTTTGCGCGCGCAGGGCATCAGGTCAGCTTGCTTGACGTAGCAGCGCTGCCACTGGCGCAACTGCTGCCGCCGCAAGCCGCTGAGCGCATGCGTGCCAGTTTCCAGTCCCAGGGCATTGCCTTCTACGGGCAGACCCGGATCAGCCACATCGCTGGCAGCGCGCAAGGCATCAAGGAAATCCGCGGTGCCGACGGCCTTAGCCTCAGTTGCGACCAGATCGTGGTCGCCACCGGCCTGCATACCGAGAGCCGCCTGGCCCGCGGTGCGGGGCTGGCGTTCGATCGAGGTATTACGGTCGATGCGGCTACCTTGCGCACCAGCGCCGAGCACATCTATGCGCTGGGCGATTGCATCAGCATCGCCGGCACACCCTGTCGCTTCATCGAACCATTGGCGCGTCAGGCAGCAGTGATCGCCGCCCAGTTGCTCGGCCTGGCCGGGCCGCAATACGAGCACCGGCCGCCGGTCATCCGCCTCAAGACCAAATCGCTTTCGGTGGTACTGCATGGCCAGCCCTGCGCCAATGGCCAATGGCTGGTTCTGGAGGACAGCCCGGAGGTCCTCCGAATGCATCAGCTCTACCAGGACAAGATCGTTGCCGCGCTGGACATGAGTGTCCCGCGACAACGCCTGGCCGCCTGATATCGCCGCATCTCTGTTGATATTTCACCCATCCACTCCCAACCAGGGGCCTTGCATGACCGATAAAAATCTCTATCGTCCGTATTCCCTCGACACCTCGTTGGCGGCCTGTTCATGCGGCCAGCATGCCTCCGAGGAGGAGCATGCGAACCAGGCCGCAGCGGCCAGCGCGACCCGATTGGCCCGCGCTGGAGACGTCGAGGCGCTGTCATGCGACTTCGTCGAAGCGGCCGCCGTGCGTGCGCTGTTTCCTCACGATGCCACGCGCCGCAACCTGATCAAGGCGATCGGTTCCCATGCACTGATGGCTGCAGTGGCGTCAGTGCTGCCGTTGGGCAGCCTGCAGGCGCAAGCGCTGGAAAAACAGGGCAGTCTGGAAAAGAAGAGCCTCAGGATCGGCTTCATTCCCATCAATTGCGCGACGCCACTGATCATGGCCGACCCGATGGGCATGTACCGGGAGCAGGGCCTGGATGTGACCCTCAGCAAGACCGCAGGCTGGGCGCTGGTACGCGACCAGATGATTAATGGCGAACTGGATGCCTCGCATTTCCTGGCGCCCATGCCGCTGGCAATCTCCGCCGGCCTTGGCGCGGCCGCGCAACCGATGCGGGTAGCCATGATCCAGAACATCAATGGTCAGGCCATCACGCTGGCACTGCGGCACAAGGACAACCGTGATCCGCGTCGTTGGAAGGGATTCAAGTTCGCCATTCCCTTCGAGTATTCGATGCACAACTTCCTGTTGCGCTATTACCTGGCCGAGCATGGCATCGATCCCGACCGCGATGTGCAACTGCGGGTGACGCCACCGGCGGAAATGATCGCCAACCTGCGCGCCGGCAATATCGACGGCTTTCTCGGTCCGGATCCCTTCAACCAGCGTGCGGTATACGACCAGATCGGTTTCATCCATCTGCTGACCAAGGATATCTGGAACGGCCATCCCTGCTGTGCCTTTGGCACCACGCAGGCCTTCATCGACCGCAACCCCAATACCTTCGCGGCGCTCTACCGGGCCATTCTCAACGCCAGCGCCATGGCGCACAAGGCCGAGAACCGGGCGGCCATCGCGCGGGCCATTTGCACCCCGGGCTATCTGAATCAGCCCGAGACAGTGGTACTGCAAGCCCTCAGCGGTCGTTATGCCGACGGGCTGGGTAATGTGCGCAACGAACCGGATCGCGCGGATTTCGATGCCATGCCCTGGTACTCGATGGCGACCTGGATGCTGACCCAGATGAAACGATGGGGCTACATCAAGGGGGATATGAACTACCAGGCGCTGGCGGAAAAGGTGTTCCTGCTCACTGACGCGCGTCGCCAGATGACAGCACTGGGCATGCAGGTGCCGGCGGCGGCCAGCAATGGCTACCGTTCGTTCAGCATCATGGGCAAGACATTTGATCCGACCAATCCGCAGGGCTACCTGAACAGCTTCGCCATCAAGCGAACCTGATCGCAGCGAGGAAAGAACATGAACCATCAACTCAAACTGCGTGCGGCCTTGTTGTCGGTGTTGCTGCTGTTGCTTCTGCTGGGTATCTGGCAACTGGCAACGATGCCGCGTGCCTCGGCCCCCACCGCGATCAGCGCCAAGGATGCCGAATACGCAGCCCTCATGGGGCAGGCCCCGTCTGCCGCCGGAGATACGTCGGCGAAGGTCGACGGCTTTCCTACGCCCGGGCAGTTCCTGCATATCGCGGCACGGCACCTGAGCGATCCTTTCTACGATCATGGCCCCAACGACAAGGGCATCGGCATCCAGTTGGCGCATTCCCTGCTGCGCGTGGCACTCGGGTATCTGCTGGCCATGCTGGTCGCTATTCCGCTGGGCTTTGCCATCGGCATGTCCCCACTTCTGTATCGAGCCATCGACCCTTTCATCCAGGTGCTAAAGCCCATCTCGCCGCTGGCCTGGATGCCCATTGCGCTCTACACCATCAAGGATTCTTCGGTCTCGGGCATCTTCGTCATCTTCATCTGCTCGGTATGGCCGATGCTCATCAATACCGCCTTCGGCGTAGCCGGTGTACGCCGTGACTGGCTCAACGTGGCACGTACCCTGGAAGTCTCACCGCTACGCAAGGCCTTTTTGGTGATCCTGCCGGCTGCCGCTCCCACCATCATCACCGGCATGCGCATCTCCATGGGGATCGCCTGGCTGGTCATCGTTGCCGCCGAGATGCTCATCGGCGGCAACGGGGTCGGCTATTTCCTGTGGAACGAATGGAACAACCTCTCGCTGTCGAACGTGATCTTTGCCGTCCTCGTCATTGGCGTCGTCGGCATGCTGCTCGACATCCTCTTCGCCGCCCTGCAAAAGAAGGTGACCTATGCTGAATGATCGCACCCGGGATACTTCCCGGTCCCCCTCCGGCCGACCCTTCGTCCAGGTCGACGGCCTGTCCAAGCAGTACCGGTCCGACCTGCCGCCGGTATTCAATCAGGTACAGTTCGGCATCGAGCGTGGCGAGTTCATCTGCATCATCGGCCACTCCGGATGCGGCAAGAGCACCATCCTGAATGTGTTGGCCGGGCTGGAGGCGGCCACCACCGGCACCGTCATCATGGACAACCGCGAGGTGGCCGGACCTGGCCTGGATAGGGGTGTCGTGTTCCAGAGCCACGCCCTGTTGCCCTGGCTGAGCGTGGAAGAGAACATCGCCTTCGCAGTGCGTTCGCGCTACGCCGACTGGAGCCGCGACAAGGTGGCGGCCCACGCTGCGCGTTTCATCGAGATGGTCGGCCTGTCGGCCGCAGCCAAAAAGAAGCCTGCCGAGCTTTCCGGCGGCATGAAGCAGCGCGTCGGCATTGCCCGTGCCTTCGCCATCGAGCCCAAGATGCTGCTCATGGATGAGCCCTTCGGCGCGCTTGACGCCCTCACGCGCGGCGTCATCCAGGACGAGTTGCTCAACATCTGCGAGGCGACGCAACAGACCGTCTTCATGATCACCCACGACGTGGACGAAGCCATCCTGCTGGCCGATCGCATCTTCCTGATGAGTAACGGCCCCAGGGCGCGTATCGCCGAGATCGTGATCAACACACTCTCGCCGCAGCGCACCCGGGCCACCATTCATCGTGATCCCCAGTTCTACCGGATACGCAACCACCTCGTCGATTTCCTGGTGCACCGATCCAGGACATTCCAGATGTCGGGCGAAGTGGCCGAGCTGGCCGTCACGCGCATCGTACGGCCCGGCCTGGAGTCCGACGCCGTGCCTGACATCTCCTCTGTGCTGGATATACGCGCTTCGGCGTGAGTCCGCGCACCGCTTTTTTTCAACCCGTCAATTCGGAGCTATCAAATGATTTCCAGTCGTGAAGAAGTAACCAAGATGATCCTTTCTGCCAAGGTAATGAAGGGCATCAAGTGGAGTCAGGTCACCGCGGCTACCGGCCTTTCCAAGGAATGGAGCACGGCGGCCTGCCTGGGCCAGATGACCCTCGACAAGAGCCAGGCGGAAGCCGTCGGCCGGCTCTTCGACCTGAGTGACGAAGCCGTCGCGTGGTTGCAGATCGTTCCGTACAAGGGCTCCCTGCCTACGGCCGTGCCGACCGATCCGCTCATCTATCGCTGGTACGAGATGGTCAATGTCTATGGCACCACCATCAAGGAGCTGATCCACGAGGAGTTTGGCGACGGCATCATGAGTGCCATCGATTTCAAGATGGATATCCAGCGCCAGGCCGATCCGAATGGCGATCGCGTCAATGTACTGCTTTCCGGGAAGTACTTGCCGTACAAGACCTATTGAAATTGAAGGGCCGGGGCCGGTAAAGGACATGACCGCGCTGACGACGCGGCGTGTATTTGCTTGAGGACCTGGCGTTCAGGGCCAATGAGATGACACCACGGATAGAACCTTTCTTCGATGCCACCACCGGGACCTTCAGCTATGTCATCCACGAAGAGGGTGGCGTAGCATGCGCCATCATCGATTCAGTGCTCGGCTACGATCAACGCTCCGGCCGCATCTCTGCTGCCGGCGCCGATCAGATCGCTGACTACGTCAGGCAAGGCGGCTTGCAGGTGCAATGGCATCTGGAGACCCATGTGCATGCCGATCACCTCTCTGCTGCCGCCTACCTGCGGCAGTCCCTGGGCGGGAAGATTGCCATGAGTGCTCGCATCGCCGATGTCAGGCAGACGTTTTCGCACGCTTTCGATCTGGCGCCGGCATCCTTGCAGGCGACGGACTTTGATCACCTCTTCGAGGATGGGGAGCGTTTTCTGATCGGACGGCTGAACGCCGAGGTCATATCTGTGCCAGGTCATACGCCAGCCGACCTGGCCTACCGCATTGGCGAGCAGGCCGTTTTCGTGGGCGATACCCTGTTTATGCCCGACATCGGTTCGGCGCGGTGTGATTTCCCTGGAGGAGACGCGCAGCTACTGTATCGCTCGGTACGCAAGCTGCTGGCACTGCCACCGCAGACTGTGCTTTACATGTGCCATGACTATCCGCCTGATGGACGTGCGCCGGTCTGGCATACCACCGTGCAGGAGCAGCGCGAACGCAATATCCACCTGCGTGATGGTGTCGAACTGGCCGACTTTGTGCGCATGCGAACCCGGCGCGATGCCACGTTGTCCCTCCCGCAATTGATCATCCCCGCGCTGCAGGTCAATATGCATGCCGGCGAGCTACCGGCTGCAGGCGACAACGGCATCCGTTACCTGAAGATTCCGCTTAACACTTTCTGAACTGCTACTTATGAATGCCCGATTCGAGGGGGTGTGCTACGCCCCGGCCAACGTATTGTCGATCCGCAGCCGGCTGGATTTCAAGAAAACCCATGGCCTGCTGATCTCATTGCTGCGTGATCGCGGCCTCACGCTCTTTGCTGATATCGACCAGCAAGCCGCTGCTGCGCACAAGGGCCTGTCCTTGCGTCCCACCCGCGTACTGTTGTTCGGCAATCCAGCGCTGGGAACACCCATCATGCTCAGTAACCCGCGTGCTGCACTGGAATTGCCATTGAAAGCGGTGATCTGGGAAACCGCCGATGGTCGCACCTACCTTGATTATGCCGATCCCAGTGAGGCATTGCGAGCCGACTACGAAATCAGCGATGCCCTGCTGGCGCCTCTGATGGCGGTGCGCAAGCTGCTGTGCGCATTCTCCGATATCCAGTAAGAGCTAACCGGGGCGATCACACAGACCGGGCAGCTGGCCGATCGATGACCACATGCGACGGTCCCGCCCTTTCACGCAAAGGTAGAGATGAGATTAAGATTCCAGACCCAATTGATGCTGGTGGTGCTTTCGGTGGCGCTGGCCTCCACCCTTGTAATCGGAGCAGTTGCAGCTTTCCAGGTCGACTCGGCCGAGAGTGGCAAGGCATTGCAAGGGGCGGGCCAGCAACAGGAAATGCTGGTGGAAGCGGCGCGCAGCGCGATGGCGCAGATTGCCTCTGATGCCCGCTTTGTGGTGATGACCCCGCCTTTCCAGGGCGCACTCAGGGCATTGGCCAACGAGGGTATCGATCCCGCCGATCAGAGCACCCAGGCCCAGTGGGCGGCGCGCGGTGAGACCAATCTGCGTGGGTTGATGCGGGTGCGCCCGGCTTACGACAGCGCCATCTTCATGGCTTCCGACGGACGCGTGCTTTTCGCCGCCGCCCGTGATGCCGGGACCAAGGTGGCTGCTCCCCCGGCACCGGCGATACGACAACAGTTCCTCAGTGCCGATGACGTGCGCTTCTATGGTCGACTACAAGACGGACAGGTCGATGCGGCAGTACCGGTCATCAGAGACGGCAAGCATCTGGGTACGTTGGTGCTGAGTATGAAGTCGTCGGTGATCCTGCGCCCCACCACGGATGTGAGCGCAGCGCTCTATGATGGCGCAGGTGCCGCAGTGGCGCGCATGGGCGTCACTACCGCAAACGTGCAGCATCCTGCCGGTGGTGCCGCTTCCTATCTGCATGTGGGCGCCGATCTGGGGCGCTTCCAGGCCGCCAGCCGTTTTGATCACACAGGACCCGCCGGCAAGGGATGGTGGCTGGTGTCGGATCTGCCGCATCCGCCTCCTTCGCAGGCCTTGAACGAGTTGCTACTATGGCTGATCTGCAGCACCGTGGTCATCGTCGTACTGGCATTTGCCGTCACCCGTATCGTCATGGGGCGGTTGGTGCAACGCTTCCTGGGGGCCGAACCCGAGGCCTTGGCGGCAATCGCAGAAGCCGTCGCCAATGGTGACCTGAGCCAGGCAGGGCAGGTCGGGAAGATTACCAACGGAAGCGTTCTGTTCTCGCTGTTTGCCATGCGGAGCCAACTGGCGACCATCGTGCAGCGGTTGCGTGGCATGGCCAACGACATTGACCATGTTTCGCAAGAGATTGCCAATGGCAATGACGAACTGTCGCGTCGTACTGAGCTCACCGCCGAGCGGCTGCAACAGACTGCCGCAGCCATGGAGCAGGTGACCGTCGCCGTGAGTCAAAGTACCCAGGCTGCATCGCGGGCGCACTCGCTGGTGTCCGCTGCCAGTGGCGTGGCGCAGCAAGGCGGTACCGTGGTGGGGGAAGTGGTTCATACCATGGACGCCATCAATCAGAGTTCCAAGCAGATCGCAGAGATCATTGGACTCATTGACGGTATTGCTTTCCAGACCAATATCCTCGCACTCAACGCCGCAGTGGAGGCCGCGCGGGCCGGTGAGCAGGGGCGCGGGTTTGCAGTGGTGGCATCCGAAGTGCGTTCGCTGGCACGTCGTTCCGCCGATGCTGCCAAGGAGATCAAGGTACTCATCGTCAATTCGGTCGACATGATCGAAAACGGCGCCCGGCTGGCGCAGAACGCCGGATCGACCATGACCGAGATCGTGGCCGAGGTACGGCGCGTGAGCGAGATCACAGAAGAAATCCTGCGTTCCTCGCGCGAGCAGGACATGGCCATTGCCGATATCAGCCAGGCGGTCCAGGAGATCGATCACTCGACCCAGCAGAACGTGGCCCTGGTGGAAGAGTCCTCAGCCACATCCATCTCCCTCAAGCAACAGTCGCAGCAGCTGGCCGGCGCGGTGGCGGGTTTCGTGCTGGAGGCCAACGCCGAGCTGCGGAGTTTGCCATTGATCGGATAGCCAGGTAAGGGGACGTGGGTAGTCCCTTTCAGGAAGGTGGATTGCCATCATGGCAATCTACTTTCCTCTTTTTCATCTGTATCGGCCCTTAGTGCCATCACAGCGTAGGAGTCATTCCATGAGCGCCAGGCATACGTCGGTAGAACACTTCGAGCGGGATGTACTGCATAGCGGCAGACCGGTCCTGGTCGGCTTCTGGGCGCCGTGGTGTGCGCCATGTCGCAGCATTGCGCCGAATCTGGACGCCATTGCGGGGGAGCATCAGGAAAAACTGGTGGTCTACAAGGTCGACGTCGATCAATGCCCTGCTCTCGCACAACGTTATGGCGTCACGGCGATTCCTGAGTTGAAGGTGTTCGTCGAAGGCAACGTGGTCAAGTCCTTCGGCGGCGCCATGTCAAAACGCTCGCTGGAGGTACAACTGGCGTCCTGGCTCTGGTAGGACGCTGCGCCCAGGTTGACGCTGCCACTTCAGGCGGGCGTCCATTACCTGAAAATACCTGTCTTGCCAAACTGGAAATTAAACCATTTCTTGCGCCCAGCTTCCAAGTTGTATGACTTCCGGGAGCGGCTATAGTCGGTCCCGACAATAGGTCATCGGCCAGTAGTGCCCGGACCCGGAACCGACATACGACAACGACAGCGCAAGATGAAAAACAACGCGATGGACTACCTGCCGCGCATGGTGATCTTTTCCCGGGTGGTGGAGCTGGGCGCCTTTTCCAAGGCGGCCCGCGAGCTGGGGCTGACCTCGTCTTCGGTGAGCCAGCACATCAGTGCGCTGGAGGCCATCCTCGGTACCACCCTGCTGCATCGGACCACTCGCAAGCTCAGCCTGACCGAGGCGGGGCAAGCCTTCTACGCCAATTGCGCGCGCATCGTGGCCCTGGCGGACGAGGCCAGGCTCAATACCGAGAGCCTGCACAATGAACTGGTCGGGGAGTTGCGTATCGCTGCTTCCAGCTTCATGGCTTCCGAGTACCTGGTGCCGGCCCTGGAGAGTTTCATCCACGAGCATCCCCGGCTGCGCATCCACATCGACGTCAATGACCATAACGTCGATCTCATGGACAAGAGCGTGGATCTGGCGTTGCGCGTAGGCAAGGCGCCCGGCGCCGAGGATGTCTACCTCACGCAGCTGGAGGCGGTCCTGTGCGCCGCACCTTCCTATCTCCAGGCGCGCGCACCGATCAGGACGCCCGAAGACCTGATGCACCAGCAATTCCTCTTCTTCACGCCGCACGGCACCAGCGTGGAAGTCGCCCTGCGCGATCGCGGCGGGCAGTGCATGCAGATGCGCCTGACACCGCACATTACGGCCAATCATGCGCGCTCGCTGCGACGTCTGGCCTTGCAAGGCCATGGCGTGGCGCGCCTGCTGCGCAGCAAGGTGCAGGAGGATCTCGATGCCGGGCGGCTGGTGGTGGTGCTGCCGGATTGGTCACTGGAAAGTTACAGTGCCTTCCTCACCACCAAGCACCGGGCGCCTGTCCCGCAGAAGATCCTCGCCTGCATCGAGCAGATCCGCGCCTATTTCAGGCGGCGCCATCCGGCCGATGCCGGCAAGTCCGGCCCTGGCTGACCTGCCGCGTCATTGGTCGCCTGTGTAGACGCCGCGGCGTCCGATACCGCCAGCATGGCCTGGAGTGAACCGATGGCCAGGCCGTGGCTCCTGAGCCAGTCCTGGCCGCTGCGTTCGACGATGGTGTCGGTCTGGCCAGCGGCAGACAGATCGATGATCTCGTGTTCCAGCACTTCCATCGTGCTGGTGGTGCTGAAGGCCTTGACCACCGGGCGTGTCAGGTCTCGGCGATTCTGGCGGATCACCAGTCCCGTGCGCCCCGATTGCAGGGTGACGATGGAGCCCAGCGGGTAGATACCCAGCGTCTTGACGAAGGCCAGGAAAATGGTGCGGTCGAAATGTCCCTGCCACGAGGCCATGCGCGAGAGCGATTCGGCCGGGTCCCAGGCGCTCTTGTAGGGACGATGCGAGGTCACCGCGTCATACACATCGCAGACTGCGGCCATGCGCGCATACAGGCTGATCCGCGGGCCCTGCCGACGATCGGGATAGCCGGAGCCATCGATCTTCTCGTGGTGATGCAGGCAGACATCGAGCACGTCATCCGGTATGCCCACCAGACCGCTCAGGTAGGCGTGGCCCAGCGCCGGGTGACGCTGGATGGTCTTGTATTCCTGGTCGGTCAGGCGATCGGGTTTGTTGAGCAGCTCGAGCGGAATGAAGGCCTTGCCGATGTCGTGCAGGTAGCCCGCCAGGCCGGCCTGGCGGCAGGCCGTGTCGTCCAGGCCCAGCGTGCGTGCCAGGGCCACCATCATGGTGCAGACCGCGATCGAGTGCAGGTAGGTGTACTCGTCAGCGCGTTTCAGACGGATGATGCCCAGCAAGGCATCGCCGTGGTGGGCCACCGAGACGGCGATCTGTTCCACCAGTTCCTTGCATTTCTGCACGTCGAGTGACTTGCCCAGGCGCGCCTGGTTGAAGACCTCCTGCGTGATCTGCCTTGCCTTTTCGTAGAGCTGCAAGGCATCGGCCAGGTCCGGATCGATACCGGCTTCCTCGGGCGGGGCTGCGCTGGCGGGTGTCTGCGCGCAGGGCTCCTGTGAGGTAGGTTCGGGCGGCGGTTGGCAGCCTTTCTCGGTGTCGATCCAGCAATACTCCTGCCCGGTCTGCTGCGCCAGATGCACTTCGCCAGCAGTGCGGATCAGGAAACTGGCGCGCCAGAAGGGGGAGGTGATCCATGCACCGTCAAAACCTGAGAAATACATTCCGGGGCTGAGCTGCTTGACATGGATTTTCTTCAGGTGGGTCATCGATTGGCTGCGGGTGATGAAAAGCGGTGGGGCGGTGAGGGGCCGGCAGGCCGGGTAAGCCGGGCTGCCGGAACCTCTGCAGGCAGCGACCGGACGATTACTTGCGGGCCGGCAAGTGAGCCGTGCGAGGCGCCAATGTATTACATCCCGGGAAAATTGATTAGAGGTCCATCACTAAAGAGTGTGCTCAATGATTTGGCCCAATCCCTGCGGACCGCTGCCAGAGCCGCACTGCGCCGCAATTGTTAAGCTGTGTTAATGAGTTCCTTCGTAAAACGACGGCTAATCAAATCGCCTCGCTTGTAATACATTAGGCCTGCCGTTTCCCGTCGGTGCCGTGTCGGGGGGCACGGCGGGCGCAAGCCCGCGCCGGCGCCGTGCAGTCATGGAGGGGTTTTCCGGCTGCACGTAGAACAGGTCAAAGGAAAGGAACGATGCCGACAATCGCAGGATGCACCGTGACTTTGACTTGCGGGACGGTCGTCAATGGACAGGTCAGGCATCTGCTCGGCATCGTGATCGACATTGGCATGTTTTTTTCATCGCTGCCCGGCTGCAATACGCCGTTTGCATGAGAAAAAAGCGGGCATACCTCAGAAATTATCGTTTTATTCCTTCCCTGCGCTGCCGTTACCATGAGGCTATCTCATTGTCCCATGGTCAAAGGCAAGCAAATGACGACTTCCGCGCAAGACAGCAACCTCTACCAACTCCTGCTTTCCCATTACGGTGATCAAGCCATTGTCGAGCGCCAGTTCGTGCGGCTGGAGGTCCCGGTATCCACCCTGAAGCCAGCCGGGCAGGAGGTGTCGCGCCTGGAGCTGGCGCAGGCACTGAACATGCTGCTCTTCGAACAATTGCTGCAGCAGGTCGCGAGCGGCCGCGACTATGTGGACGACGCCGAGCGCGACGGTGTGAAGATCTGTTTCGACCACGGTGCCGTGCGCACCGTACGGCGTGGTCGCGACAGCGGCTTCCCCGATGGCGAAACCCTGTTCACCAAGGTCTTGCTGCCGCTGGGTTACCAGCAGAGCGGAACCTATCCGCTGGCCCGCATCAAGATGACCGGCCGTGTCTATACCCACGTCGATGACGCCGAGAACATCGCCCAGTTCTTTGTCAGCGAACTGCATCCCGAGCAGTTCTCGCCGCAGTTCCAGCAGACCGTAGAGGCAGTGCTGGCCAGCTCGCGCAACCCGCTCTCCGATGAGGTGCTGGCGCTGCTGGCGCAGCTGGAAGCGCAGGGCAAGCTGGCCCTGGACCAGGCCAAGCGCCTGCTTCCCGCCATGCTGGCCTGCTTCGCCCGTCACCATGACCTGCCCACCGTGGCGCAATACGAAACCCTCAAGGCCGAGTCCGCCGAGATGGCCTGGATCTCCACCGAAGGCAATGCCTTCAACCACGCCACCGACCGCGTGGGCGACGTGGTCGCCACGGCCGAGCGCCAGCGCCAGCTGGGTCGGCCGATCAAGGATCAGGTCGAGGTCTCGCGCAATGGCCGCGTGCGCCAGACCGCCTTCCGCGCCGTCAAGGTCGATTACCAGATGCAAGGCGACGATGGTCAGCCGGTTGCCATGACGGTGCCCGGTTCCTTCTACGAATTCATCTCGCGCGACCACTACCTGGACGAGGCCGGCCAGCGCAAGCTGGACCTGAGCTTCGACAGCGGCAACGCCCAGGGCATCTTCAAGATGACCGCAGCGGTACCGGCCGGCGACGAGGCAGGCAGTGTCTGCTGAGCGGGCGCTGCAGCAGCTGCAGTCGCTGCTGGGCAGCAGCGGCCTGATCACTGCCGCCGCCGAACGTACGCCCTATGAACATGGCCCGCGCTATGGCGCCGGCCAGGCCCTGTGCGTGGCGCGTCCCGCCGATGTGGCCCAGGCCGCCGAACTGATGCGCCTGTGTGCCGCCGAGGGTGTGCGGTTGATACCGCAGGGTGCCAATACCGGGCTGGTCGGCGCGGCTTCCCCGGATGATTCCGGCCTGCAGGTGATCCTCAGCATGGAGCGCATCCGCGGCGTGATCGATATCGATCCCGTCGATGGCGTGATCCAGGCCTGGGCCGGTACCCGGCTGTCGGACCTGAACCAGGCGCTGGCGCCGCATGGGCTGTGCTTTCCCATCGATCTCGGCGCGGACCCGTCGGTGGGCGGCATGCTGGCCGCCAATACCGGTGGCGCACGCCTGATCCGCTACGGCGATGTGCGCCACAACACGCTGGGCCTGCAGGCCCTGCTGATGCAGCCCCCCGGTGAACTGCTGGAAATGGGCAATCGCCTGCACAAGAACAATACCGGCCCCGACTGGAAGCAACTCTTCATCGGTACCGCCGGCAGCTATGGCATCGTCACCCAGGCGGTGTTGCGCGCCCATCCGCTGCCGCGCCAGCGTGCCACGGCACTGGTGGTGCCTGCGTCGCTGGAGGCCGGTCTGCGCCTGCTGCAGGATGCCCAGGCGCAGTTCGCCGATTTCCTGACTGCCTTCGAAGGCATTTCCCGCAATGCGCTGGCCTCGGTGCTGCGCCATCTGCCACAGGTCGCCGCACCTTTCGATCCGTTGCCGGACTATGCCTTGCTGGTCGAAGTCAGTTCATCGGCTGAAGCAGGCGAGCACTTCGATCTGGACAAGCTCTTCATGGCCTGGCTGGAGCGCCATTTCGACGACGCCATCGTCGATGCCGTGGTCGACAAGCCCGATACCCTCTGGCGCCTGCGCCACGCCATCAGCGACAGCGTCAAGCAGGAGGGCAAGATCGTGGCCTTCGATATCTCGGTCTCGCGCTCGCGCCTGCCGGCCTTCCGTGCCGAGGCGCTGGCGCTGGTGGAGCGGGATTTCGCGGGTGCCGACGTGTATGACTTCGGTCACTGGGGTGACGGTGGCGTGCACTTCAACCTGGCCATCGCCCCCGCCGCACAGCCGCAATTCCCGGCTGAACGTATCGAGGCCCTGCGCACCGCCCTGTATGACCTGGTGGTGCAGCGCTACCAGGGCAGCTTCAGTGCGGAGCATGGCATCGGGCCATTCAACCAGCACTACTACCAGCGCTACACTCAGCCCGCACAACGCGCGCTGGCGGCGCGGGTGCAGCCGGTGTTCGATCCGGACTGCCTGCTGGGCAATACGCGTTTTGCATGAGACCGTCCCGCCCGGCGGCGCTGCAGCCAGCGCTGCTGCCACTGGCATGAGCGGGGCCGGTCACGCTGGAGGGGAGGGGGCGGCTTTTGCTATAGTGCGGGGTCATTTACCCAGCGGAACCCGTCCCATGCGCCGTTTCATCCCGTCAACGTCATGCCTGATCGCCTTTGATACCTCGGCGCGGCACATGTCGTTTACCAAGGCGGCCAACGAGTTGCACATGACGCAGGGGGCGGTGAGCCGGCAGGTGGCGATCCTGGAGGACTACCTCAACGTCAAGCTCTTCGAGCGCATCAATCGCCGACTCATCCTCACCGAGGCCGGGCGCGACTACGCGGCCCAGGTCTCCACCATCCTCAAGCAGATCGAGATGGCGACCTTCCAGGTGATGACCTACAACAGCCTGGCCAGCGTGCTGAACCTGGCCATCCTGCCGACCTTCGGCGTGAAGTGGCTGATCCCGCGCCTGGCCAAGTTTTCCGCCGCCCATCCCGATGTGCTGCTCAACCTCAGTACCGAGGTCTTGCCCTTCGATTTCAGTACCCGCCAGGTGGATGCCGCCATCCACTTCGGCGAACCCGACTGGCCCGATACGGTGATGGTGCGCCTGATGGGCGAAGAGGTGGTGCCGGTGTGCAGCAAGGCCTTGAGCGAGCGCATCCATGCGGTCGAAGACCTGGCCAACGTCACCCTGCTGCAGCACACCACCCGCCCGCAGGCCTGGCAGGACTGGTTCCGCCATGTTGGCGTGGACTGCCCCAATGCCTTGTCGGGGCCGCGCTTCGAGCAACTGGCGATGGTCATCCAGGCGGCTGTCGCCGGCATGGGCGTGGCCTTGATGCCCAAGTTCATGGTCGAGACCGAGATCAGCCTGGGCCAGTTGCATGTGCCGTTCCCCTTCGCGGTCAAGAGTCCGCAATCCTATTACCTCGTCTATCCCGAGAAGAACGCCGGCAAGGCCGCCATCCTGAAATTCCGCGAATGGCTGCTGGGCGAAGCCCAGGGCGGTTGAGTCCTGAGGCCGGTACGGCCCTGCATTGCTTCGGTGCGCATGGCTGCGGGCCATTTGATCTCCAGGCTGACTAAAACTCATGGCCGACGGTCGCAAGGCCTGAGCCGGGAGAGAGGACGCCCAGGTTGCGCAGGGCGTCCGGGCAGGGCTGGCCGGGTTCTGGTCGGCAGGGCGCTATCCCTCTATCAGAAAGGCTCTCGGCGTAAATGCCCGTGATGCGCCGCACCATCCTCGCGCATCCTCGTGGATTCTCGTGTGCCACGACGGTGCATTCCAAAAACTCATGATGTCGTGAAATTTTTTGGTTTTAAGAATTGTCCTCGCTGTCCTTATACTCCACCGTTCCAGACCCATCCCACTCCACTTTTCAAGGGAATTCCATGTCTTCTCCACGCATCTTCTCCACTCTGGGTGCTGACCTCGCGGCCTATGCCGGCAACGATCTGGTGATCCGTTCGCCGCGTGACGGCGAGGTCATCGCGCAACTCAAGGCGCAGACGCCAGCCGACGCCGAGGCCGCCATCGCCGGCGCGCACAAGGCCTTCCTGGCCTGGCGCGAAATACCGGCCCCGGTGCGTGGCGAACTGGTGCGCGTGCTGGGTGAAGTGCTGCGCGAGCACCGCGAGGAACTGGGCGCACTGGTGACCCAGGAGGCGGGCAAGATCCTCTCCGAAGGACTGGGCGAGGTGCAGGAAATGATCGATATCTGCGACTTCGCCGTGGGCCTGTCGCGCCAGCTGCATGGCCTGACCATCGCCTCCGAGCGTCCCGGTCACCGCATGATGGAAACCTGGCATCCGCTGGGGGTGGTGGGCGTGATCACCGCCTTCAACTTCCCGGTCGCGGTGTGGGCCTGGAATGCCGCGCTGGCCCTGGTCGCCGGCAATGCCGTGGTGTGGAAGCCGTCGGAAAAGACGCCCGTCACCGCGCTGGCGGTACAGGCCATCTTCGAGAAGGCGGTCGCGCGCTTTTCGGCGCAGCGTCCCAACCTGGTTCCGGCCGGCCTGTGCCCCTTGCTGATCGGCGGCGCCGACCTGGGCGAGAGCCTGTCGCGTTCGGCGCTGGTGCCGCTGGTGAGCGCCACCGGCAGCGTGCGCATGGGCCGCAAGGTCGCCACCGTGGTGGCCGAGCGCCTGGGTCGCAGCCTGCTGGAACTGGGCGGCAACAATGCCATGATCGTCGCGCCCTCGGCCGACCTCAACCTGGCGCTGCGCGCCATCACTTTCTCCGCCGTGGGCACGGCCGGACAGCGTTGCACCAGCCTGCGCCGCCTGTTTGTCCACAGCAGCATCCATGACCAGGTGGTGGCGCAGATCAAGCGTATCTACGCCAGCGTCAAGGTCGGCGACCCGCTGCAGGGTGACACCCTGGTCGGCCCGCTGATCGACAAGGGCGCCTTCGATGCCATGCAGGCTGCGTTGCAGCAGGCGCGCGCCCAGGGTGGCGAAGTCACCGGCGGCGAACGTGTGACGGTGATGGGCGAGCAATCCTGGTACGTGCGTCCGGCCGTGGTGGCCATGCCCGGCCAGACCGCCATCATGCATCACGAGACCTTCGCGCCCATCCTCTACATCGTCAAGTACGAAGAGCTGGCCGACGCCATCGCGCTCAACAACGCCGTGCCGCAGGGCCTGTCCTCGGCCATCTTCACCAACGACATGCGCGAGGCCGAACTGTTCGTCTCCGCAGTCGGTAGCGACTGCGGCCTGGCCAACGTCAACATCGGCACCAGCGGTGCCGAGATCGGTGGCGCCTTCGGTGGCGAGAAGGAAACCGGCGGCGGCCGCGAATCGGGCTCGGACGCCTGGAAGAACTACATGCGTCGTGCCACCAATACCATCAACTACAGCAAGACCCTGCCGCTGGCGCAGGGCGTGAAGTTCGATATCGACTGAGTCACCGGCGGCCGCCCTCCACGGCGGCCCGCGCAGGGCCTGTAGCGATAGCAGCAATATCAGCAACAGTAGTAACAGCGACAGCAGCAACCACGCCGGCCCGGAAAGGGACCGGCGCGGCATCCCACGTACCCACACCCGCGCAAGCGGGACCCACATCGGCAAACCGGCAAGGAGTGCAGTAATGAAGATGAAGACCCTGGCAGTGACCTGTGCAATCGGCGCGACCCTGATGGCCGCCTCCGGCGCGCAGGCGCAAAGCAAGACCATTTACGTCGGCATGAACGGCGGCACGATGGAAAAGAACTACACCGCCTCGATCTTCCCGGACTTCGAGAAGGCCAACAACGTCAAGGTGGTGGTGGTGCCCGGCACTTCCTCGGACATCATCGCCAAGATGCAGGCACAGCGCGACAAGCCGCAGATGCACGTGGCCTTCCTGGACGACGGCATCATGTACCGTGCCATCAACATGAGCCTGTGCGAAAAGGTCAAGGACGCCGCCGTGCTCAAGGATGTCTACCCCTTCGCACGCCTGGCCAATGACCAGGCCGTGGCCATCGAGATGGGCGTGCTGGGCATCGGCTACAACAAGAAGCTGTTCGCCGAAAAGGGCTGGCCGGCACCGACCTCGTGGATGGACTTCGCCGATCCCAAGTACAAGCAGAAGGTGGTGTTCCAGTCCATCTCTGCCAGCACCTTCGGCCTGTATGGCTTCATGATGTTCAACCGTCTGGTGGGCGGCACCGACAAGAACGTCGACCCCGGCTTCAAGAAGTGGGGCAGCACGGTCGGCCCGAACGTGGTCGAATACCTGTCCAGCTCGGCCAAGATTTCCGAGATGGTGCAGACCAACGAAGCAGCGATCTTCCCGCTGACCGTGACCGGCATTGCCAACCTGAAGGACAAGGGCATCCCCGCCGAATTCGCCACACCCAAGGAAGGTGGCGTGCTGCTGATGACCGGCGCCTGCCCCATCAAGGGCAACAGCGAGCCGGAACTGGCGCAGAAGCTGCTGGAATACCTGCTGACCCCGGCCGTGCAGGCCAAGAGCATGGCGCTGGCCAATTCCATTCCGGTCAACCGCAACGTGCCGCTGTCGGAAGCTGCTCAAGCCAAGCTGGGCAAGAGCGAGGTGCTGACCAAGAACCTCAATACCGTCGATTGGGATGTGGTCAACGAAAAGCGTTCCGAATGGAACAACCGCTGGAACCGCATGATCGAGCAGTGATCGGCTGACGCGACGGGGCTCCGCCTGGAGCCCCCGCTGGCCTGTTCTCTTCTTTGCTGCTCTTTTCTCTTTGGGCTGCAGCTACAGCCACCGTAGAAGCTTTATTCATATTCCTGAAGAACCACGCGGCGCCGCGCATCCCGCACATCCCGCGCTGGCCGCGCTCGTCCTTTTTTCTTCACATTTTGCTGCGCACATCATGACAGCCGCCTACCGCTTCAATCCCGCCTTCGAGACGCCGCAGGGTTCGCCTATCCGCGAGTTGTTCAAGTACACCCAGCAGCCCGGCATGATTTCCTTTGCCGGTGGCTATCCGGCACCGTCCCTGTTCGATGCCGCCGGACTTGCGCGCAGTGCTGCCACCTTGCTCGATAGTGCCGCTGCGGCCTGCCTGCAATATGGTGCTACCGAAGGCACGGCGGTGTTGACGCAGACGCTGAAGCAGCTCACCAGCGAGCGCATCGGCGGCGCCGATCCGGGCGAGCTGATCGTGACCACCGGCTCCCAGCAGGGTTTCGAACTGCTGCTGCGCATCCTGCTGCAGGCAGGTGACTGCGTGGCCATCGAACGTCCCTGCTATCCGGCCGCGATCCAGGCCTTGCGACTGGCGCATGCCGACCTGCTGGAAATTCCTGGCGACGCCCAGGGGATGGACACCGATGCCCTGGAAGCCGCGCTGCAGGCCGGCGCCCGGCCGAAGATGCTGTATCTGGTGCCGACCTTCGCCAATCCCACCGGTGCCACCTTGCCGCTGGCGCGCCGGCGGCATCTGCTGTCACTGGCGGTGCGCTACCAGTTCATCGTGGTGGAAGACGATCCCTACGGAGAACTCCGTTTCTCCGGCCAGGCAGAACCGCCGCTGCTGCAGGTGGCGCAGGAGATCGACGGCGCCAGCGACTGGCTGGTCTATCTGTCCAGCCTGTCCAAGACGGTGGCACCGGGTCTGCGCATTGGCTGGATGTGCGGCCCGGCGGAAATCCTGCGCCGCGCCGTCATCGCCAAGCAGACCGGCGACCTGTGCACCGCGCCGTGGATGCAGATGGTCGCGGCCCGTTACCTGCAGGCCGGTTGCCTGCAGGCGCATCTGCCCACCATCATCGCCACCTATCGCGAACGTTGCCGGATCATGCTGGCCTCGCTGAAGGAGGCGTTCGGTGACAGCCTGCACCTGATCGCGCCGGAAGGCGGCATGTTCATCTGGGCCAGCTGGAAGGATGGCACCGATGCCACGGCCCTGCTGCAGCAGGCGGTCAGGCACAACGTGATGTATGTACCGGGCTCGGCCTTCTACGCCAGCGCGGCGGACGCCGGACACTGGCGCTTGTCGTTCGCCAATGCCCAGCCCGAGGACATCGTGGAGGGCGTAGCGCGACTGAAGAAGGCGCAGCAGGAATGGAAGGCGGCGAAATCCGCTGCTTAGCTGGCACAGATCAATTCATCGGCAATGAGCGGACCAGCCCGGGCGGTCGCGTGACTATACTGGCGCCACGATGGTCGCCACGGTGATGCCGCGCGGCCATCCTGCTTTTCCACTCCAGGGATGACGCGATGTTTGCCAGAATCAAAGCTACTTTCAACTACTTCAACGAGGCCGTGCCGTTCCGGCTGGTCCCCGCCCTGATCACCACGGCCGTGCTGATCCTGCTGTTGCTGCTGCCTTGTCCGCAGGGTCTTGCGCCCAAGGCCTGGGCGCTGGTGGCGATCTTCCTCACCACCATCGTGGCCATCATTCTCAAGGTCATGCCCATCGGCGTGATGGCGATGATGGCCATCGTCATCGTCTCGCTCTCGCAGGTCACCTCGACCTCTTCCAAGGGTGCCATTGCGGATGCGTTGGCCAGCTTTTCCAATCCGCTGATCTGGCTCATCGTGGTGGCGATCCTGATCTCGCGTGGCCTGAAGAAGACCGGGCTGGGACGGCGCGTGGGCCTGATGTTCATCGCCCTGCTGGGCCGGCGCACGATTGGCATCGGCTACGGGCTGGCCATCTGCGAACTGGTGCTGGCGCCCTTCACCCCCAGCAATACTGCGCGTGGCGGCGGCATCGTCCACCCCATCATGAAGTCGATCGCCAATGCCTTTGACTCCGACCCGGCCAAGGGCACGCAGAACAAGGTCGGCAGCTACCTGGCCCTGGTCAACTATCACGCCAATCCGATCACCTCGGCCATGTTCCTTACCGCCACCGCGCCCAATCCGCTGGTGGTCAACTACGTCGCCAAGGCGACCGGCCAGGCGCTGCAACTGTCCTGGACCACCTGGGCGCTGTGCATGCTGCTGCCCGGTCTGGTGTGCCTGCTGATCATGCCCATGGTGATCTACCTGGTCTCGCCGCCGGAGTTGAAGTCCACGCCCAATGCGGTGGACTACGCCCGCGGCGAACTGGACAAGATGGGCCGCCTGGGCGCCAGTGAAAAGGTCATGCTGGGGACCTTCGCCCTGTTGCTGCTGCTGTGGGCCAATGTGCCGGCCATGCTGCTGGGTGCGGCCTTCACGCTGGACCCGACGGTGGTGGCCTTTGTCGGCCTGTTCGTGCTGATCATCACCGGCACCATCGACTGGGATGATGTGCTTTCCGAAAAGAGCGCCTGGGACACCCTGGTCTGGTTCGGTGCGCTGGTGATGCTGGCCGAGCAGTTGAACAAGACCGGCGTGGTGGCCTGGTTCTCGGAGGGCATGAAGGCGGCCATCGTCGCCAGCGGCATGGGCTGGTTCGCGGTCGCGGCGGTGTTGCTGCTGGTGTTCGTGCTGTCGCACTATTTCTTTGCCAGTACCACCGCCCACATCAGCGCCATGCTGCTGGCCTTCCTGATGGTGGGAGCGCAACTGCTGCCGCAGGAGTACGTGCTGCCCTTCATGCTGATGATGACCGCCGGCTCGGCCATCATGATGACGCTGACCCACTACGCCACCGGCACCTCGCCCATCATCTTCGGTAGCGGCTACGTCTCCATGGGCAAGTGGTGGGGCGTGGGGCTGGTGATGGCGGTGGTGGAACTACTGGTGTTCGCGACCGTCGGGACGGCGTGGTGGAAGGTGTTGGGGTATTGGTAGGATAGCGGCATGCCGGCATTTGGCAGTGGCAGCCCTGGGAAGAACCCTCCGCCTGAATCTGGAGAGGGCCCATGAAAATGGCGACGCACTGATGTGTGTCGCCATTTTCCTGTCTGCCACGTATGTGGCTACTTCAGGTCCAGCACGATGCGACCATCGATCTTGCCTTCTTCCATGCGGGCGAAGATGGCATTGATGTTATCCAGCTTGTCCCAGGTGAAGTGCGCCGCGACCTTGCCTTCGGCGGCGAAGACCAGTGACTCTTCCAGATCCTGGCGCGTGCCGACGATGGAGCCCCGCACGGTGATGCGCTTTAACACCGTATTGAACACCGGCAGGCTGATGTCGCCCGGTGGCAGGCCGACCAGGGCCATGGTGCCGCGTGCGCGCAGGAAGCCGAAGGCCTGTTCCATCGCCTTGGGCGAGACCGCCGTCACCAGCGCACCATGGGCGCCGCCGATGATGCGCTGGACGTCGGCCACGGCATTGATATCGCGGCCATCGACGGTGAGGTCCGCGCCCAGCTTCTTGGCCAGCGCCAGCTTGTCTTCGTGGATATCGGCGGCAACCACGTGCATGCCCATGGCCTTGGCGTATTGCACCGCCATGTGGCCCAGGCCGCCGATGCCGGAGATCACCACCCATTCACCGGGGCGCACCTCGGTTTCCTTCAAGCCCTTGTAGACGGTCACGCCCGCGCACAGCACCGGAGCGGCCGGGCCAAACTCCAGGCCGGCCGGCAGGTGGCCGACGAAATCGGGATCGGCCAGGCCATATTGCGCGAAGCTGCCATTGACGGAGTAGCCGGTGTTCTGCTGTTCGGCGCACAGGGTTTCCCAGCCGGTGCGGCAGGGTGAGCAGCAGCCGCAGGCCGTGTGTAGCCAGGGCACGCCGACGCGGTCACCTTCCTTGACGCGCTTGACGCCCGCGCCCAGCGCGGCGACATAGCCGGTACCTTCGTGGCCGGGGATGAAGGGTGGGGTGGGCTTGACGGGCCAGTCGCCATGGGCGGCGTGCAGGTCGGTGTGGCAGACGCCGCTGGCCTCGAACTTGACCAGGATCTGGCCTGGGCCGGGTGTGGGAACGGGGACTTCCTCGATGGACAGGGGCTTGCCGAATTCGCGGACGACGGCCGCTTTCATCATTTGCGTCATATGCACTCCTCGGGGGGATCAACGGGATGCGAGGGCAGGGTGATGACCGTTTTGCTGCGTTGGCCAACTGTTGTGCCTGCCTGCATAGCCCACTATCCTCCGCGCGCACAGGGACGACAATCAATGATTGGACATGGGTTGATCCATGTCGCTCATCGTTGAAAAACTTGGACATTCATTCAAGAAATACGCAGGACGGGCGGTGCGCAGGCCCTGCTCCCATGACCCTCCCCAGGGCAGGGTGTTTGCTATTTCGCGATCACCACTTCCACATCGGTCTCGGCCAGCAACTTGGCCAGTTCCGGCGGTGGAGAGGCATCGGTGAAGAGCACATCGATCTGCGACAGGTGCGCCATCTTCACCAGCGCCTGCCGGCCGAACTTGCTGGCGTCGGCCACCAGCCAGACCTGGCGTGACTGTTCGATGATGGTCTGGGCCACCTTGACCTCGCGGGCGTCGAAGTCGCGCAGCACGCCGTCCATCTCGATACTGGAAATGCCGATGATGCCGATGTCCACCTTGAACTGGCGGATGAAATCGATGGTCGCCTCGCCGACGATGCCACGGTCACGGGCGCGCACCACGCCGCCTGCGATGATCACTTCCAGTTCGGGATTGCTGGCCAGTGAATTGGCCACGTTCAGGTTGTTGGTCACCACGTGCAGGTTACGATGCTGTTGCAGGGCGCGCGCAACCTCTTCCGTGGTGGTGCCCAGGTTCAGGATCAGGGAGCAGCCGTCGGGCACGCGGGCAGCCACGGTACGACCGATGCGGCGCTTGGCTTCGGCATGCAGGACCTGGCGCTCCGGATAGGCGATGTTCTCGGTCGAGGACAGCAGGCCGACGCCGCCGTGGTAGCGCGCCAGCAGGCTGGCATCGACCATCGCCTTGACGTCGCGGCGCACGGTCTGGGTGGTCACGCCCAGCTGTTGAGCCAACTCTTCGACCGAGATCGTGCCGTGCTTGCGCACGCATTCCAGCAGCGTCTGTTGCCTGGGATTGAGCATGGTTTGCTTGAAAAAGGATGAACGGTTGCGATCAGAGATGAACATTAAAAAACATAAACGAACTTAAAACAACAAATAATTGTTGATTTACGTTCGGGATGTCGCTTATCTTACTGGGCATTGCCAACTCGCGGGAAATGGGTGGGTTGGGTGCGGCGAACGAAGCAAAAAGCGAACAAGCGGAAAGTGGAGAACAGGCCAATGGCGCTCGAATACGATCTCTTGGTGGTAGGCGGTGGCATCAACGGTGCAGGCATTGCACGTGATGCGGCCGGCCGCGGGCTGCGGGTGCTGCTGTGCGAACAGCATGACCTGGCCCAGCACACCTCTTCGGCCAGCACCAAGCTCATCCATGGCGGCCTGCGTTATCTCGAATACTACGAATTCAAGCTCGTGCGCAAGGCGCTCCAGGAGCGCGAAGTGCTGCTGCGCTCGGCGCCGCACATCATCTGGCCCCTGCGTTTCGTCATGCCGCACGATGCCAACCAGCGTCCGGCCTGGATGATCCGCGCCGGCCTGTTTATGTATGACTACCTGGCCAAGCGCGAGATATTGCCGGCTTCCGAGGGTGCCAACCTGACCCGCCACGTCGCCGGCCAACCCCTGAAGGGCGACTATCGTCGTGGCTTCGTCTATTCCGATGGCTGGGTCGACGATGCGCGCCTGGTGGTCCTGAATGCGATGGACGCGCAGGAACGCGGCGCCCGTATCCTCACCCGTACCAAGTGCATCAGCGCCCGCCGCGAGGGCGATGCCTGGCATGCCGTGCTGGAACATCAGCATGCCAATGGCGTGCAACAGGAAGAAGTGCGCGCCCGCGCCATCGTCAACGCTGCAGGCCCGTGGGCCGCACGCTTCGCGCAGGCGGTGCCGCAGGCCAGGACCGGGCGCAGCCTGCGCCTGATCAAGGGCAGCCACATCGTGGTCAAGCGCCTGTTCGACCATCCCTACGCCTACATCTTCCAGAACCCCGACAAGCGCATCATCTTCGCCATTCCCTACCAGGAAGAATTCACCCTCATCGGTACCACCGACCTTGAATACCACGGCGATGCCGGCAAGGTCGAGATCGATGCCGAGGAGATCGATTACCTCTGCGAGATGGCCAACCGCTACTTCAAGCGCCAGATCGGCCGTGAAGACGTGGTCTGGACCTATTCCGGTGTGCGCCCGTTGCTGGACGACAGCGCCGAGAATGCCTCGGCCATCACCCGCGACTACCTGCTCGAATGCGACGACGCCGGTGCGCCCATGTTGAATGTCTGGGGCGGCAAGATCACCACCTATCGCAAGCTGGCCGAAGAGGCGCTGGCCATGCTGGCGCCGCATCTGGGCGCCTCCAGTCAGCCGTGGACGGCCGCGGCGCCCCTGCCCGGCGGCGACCTGGAGCAGCCCGGCAAGACCGTGGCGCGCTACGACTTCGATGCCTTCCTGCGCCAGTTCCAGGCACGTCATCCCTGGCTGCCGGCCGCGCTTGCGCATCGCTATGCGCGCAGCTATGGTTCGCGCGTGACCCAGATCATCGGTCAGGCCGATAGCCTGGCCGCGCTGGGCGAGGAGCTGACCCCGGGCCTGTATGAAGCCGAGGCGCGTTACCTGGTGCAACACGAATGGGCGCGCGGCGCCGACGATATCCTCTGGCGCCGCAGCAAGCTGGGCCTGCATTGCGGACCCCAGCACAGAGGACGGCTGGAGGCGTGGTTGGCGAGTCTGCCCGATCACGCCGCCAGCTGATCCCAGGTCGACGCCCACCATCAATCAAAAAAATGCAGTGAGGAGACAGCGTGACCCTGGAACTGAAACAAGTGGCCAAGACGGTCGGTGCCGAAACGCACCTCTACCCGCTTGACCTGAATCTCGCCAAAGGTGGCATCAACGTCCTGCTAGGCCCGACCCAGGCCGGCAAGACCTCGCTGATGCGCATCATCGCCGGGCTCGACAAGCCCACCGCCGGCCGCGTGCTGGTCGATGGCCAGGATGTCACTGGCGTGGGGGTGCGCGAGCGCAACCTGGCGATGGTCTACCAGCAATTCATCAACTATCCCGGCCTGACGGTGTTCGAGAACATCGCAGCACCCTTGCGCCTGCAAAAGCAGGGCGAGCAGGAAATCACCCGGCGCGTCAACGAGATCGCCGACAAGCTGCACATCGCCCATCTGCTGCAACGCCTGCCGGGCGAACTCTCCGGCGGCCAGCAGCAGCGCACTGCGCTGGCGCGCGCGCTGATCAAGCGCGCCCCGCTGGTGCTGCTGGACGAGCCGCTGGTAAACCTGGACTACAAGCTGCGCGAGGAATTGCGCAGCGAACTGATTTCGCTCTTCGCCACCGGCGACACCACCGTGGTCTATGCCACCACCGAGCCGCAGGAAGCCCTGCTGCTGGGCGGCCATACCGCGGTGATGCACGAAGGCCGGCTGCTGCAGTTCGCACCGACCCTGGAACTGTTCAATTCGCCGGCCTCCACCCAGGTAGCGGCGATCTTCAATGATCCGCCGATGAACCTGCTGGATGCCACGGCCGTGTCCTCGGCCAATGGCGTGGCCGCCGTCCGCATGAACGATGGCAGCGTGCTGGAGATTGCCGGCCGCGCGCTGACACTGGCCGAAGGCCAGCGCTGCAAGCTGGGCATCCGCTGCAACGACGTACGCCTGCAGGCGCTGGACGCACCGGGCGTGAGCCTGGGATGCAGCGTGGCCCTGGCCGAGCTGTCCGGCTCCGAGACCTACCTGCACCTGCGCCATGGCGAGGTACCGCTGGTGGCGCAGCTATCGGGCGTGCATGAAGTGGCCATCGGCAGCACGGTGCAGGTCAGCATCGCCGCCGCCAAGGCTTTCCTGTTCGACACAGAGGGTCGCCTGTTGAGCGCCCCGTTGGAGACGCACTGACATGGCCCGCATCGAATTCAAGAACCTGGGCCATGCCTACAGCGGCAATCCGGCCAGCCTCAAGGACTACGCCCTGCAACCCATGAACATGGTGTGGGAAGACGGCGGCGCCTATGCCTTGCTGGGCCCCTCCGGCTGCGGCAAGTCCACGCTGTTGAACATCATCTCGGGGCTGTTGCAGCCTTCCGAGGGGCAGGTGCTGTTCGACGGTGTCGACATGACCCGCATGGCAACCCGCGATCGCAACATCGCCCAGGTGTTCCAGTTCCCGGTGCTGTACGACACCATGAGCGTGTTCGACAACCTGGCCTTCCCGCTGCGCAACCGCAAGATGCCCGAGCGCGAAGTGCAGGCGCGTGTGCGCGAGATCGCCGAGATGCTCGATCTCACCCGCGACCTCAAGCAGCGCGCCGCCGGCCTGTCGGCCGATGCCAAGCAAAAGATTTCGCTGGGGCGCGGCCTGGTGCGCAAGGACGTGGCCGCCATCCTGTTCGACGAACCGCTGACGGTGATCGACCCCCACATGAAGTGGGAACTGCGCCAGAAACTGAAGGAAATCCACCACCAGCTGAAGCTGACCCTCATCTACGTTACGCACGATCAGGTCGAGGCATTGACCTTCGCCGACGAAGTGGTGGTCATGACTGAAGGCAAGGTGGTGCAGCAGGGCAAGCCAGAGGCACTGTTCCTGCGGCCGGACCACACCTTCGTGGGCTACTTCATCGGCAGCCCCGGCATGAACTTCTGCCCGCTCAGCATCGAAGGCGATGCCGTGCTGCTGGGCCGGCAGCAAGTTCAGGTGGACGCGGCGCAGTTGCAGGCGTTGAAGAACAGCAGTGGCGAACTGAAGCTGGGCATCCGCCCCGAATTCGTCGAATTGGCCGCGCCCGGCACGGCCGGTGCCATCAGCGCCGAGGTCACGCAGGTCCAGCATCTGGGGACCAGCCAGCTGGTGACGGCGCAGTTCGAGGGCATGAGCGTGAAGGCGCGCGTGGCGCCGGAGATGAAGATCGCTACCGGGCCGCAATGGCTGCGACTGGCCAAGCCCGAGACGATCTACTTCAGCAACGACCAGAGAATAGGACGCTAAGCTCATGAACAAGCCCTACAACAACAAGGCCTGGTTCTTCATCCTCCCGGTCTTCCTGACGGTGGCCTTCTCGGCCATCATTCCGCTGATGACGGTGGTCAACTACTCGGTGCAGGACATCATCAGCCCCGAGCAGAAGGTCTTCGTCGGCCTGGAATGGTTCAAGGACGTCATGCGCGACAGCGAGCTGCATGCGGCCCTGCTGCGCCAGCTGATCTTTTCCTTCTGCGTGCTGCTGGTGCAGATTCCGCTGGGCATCGGCCTGGCGCTGGCGATGCCGCACAAGGGCTGGAAATCCTCGGCCACGCTGGTGATCCTGGCCATGCCGCTGCTCATCCCATGGAACGTGGTCGGTACCATCTGGCAGATCTTCGGCCGCGCCGACATCGGCCTGGGTGGCTACGTGCTCAACCTGCTGGGCATCGGCTACAACTACGCCTCCAATCCGCTGGATGCCTGGCTGACCGTGCTGGTGATGGACGTGTGGCACTGGACACCGCTGGTGGCGCTGCTGGCCTTCGCCGGTCTGCGCTCGATCCCGGATGCCTACTACCAGGCCGCGCAGATCGATGGCGCCAGCCGCTGGGCAGTGTTCCGTTTCATCCAGCTGCCCAAGATGCGCGGCGTGCTGGTGATCGCGGTGCTGCTGCGCTTCATGGACAGTTTCATGATCTATACCGAGCCCTTCGTGCTCACCGGTGGTGGCCCCGGCAATTCCACCACGTTCCTGAGCCAGTACCTCACGCAGAAAGCCGTGGGCCAGTTCGACCTCGGTCCGGCCGCCGCCTTCTCGCTGATCTACTTCCTCATCATCCTGCTGTTGTCCTTCGTGCTCTACAACTGGATGCAGAGCGCCGGCAACAACGCCAATGCTTCGGGTGGCCAACATGAATAAAATCCAGGGAAAAAACCAGGACAAGACCCTCACCCGCGTGCTGGTGATGCTGGTCTACATCGCCTTCACGCTGGTCCCGCTGTACTGGCTGCTGAACACGTCGTTGAAGACCAACGAGGAAACCCTGTCGGTGTTCACCCTCTGGCCCAATGCGCCCACGCTGGACAACTACAAGGTGATCTTCACCGATCCTTCGTGGTATTCGGGTTACATCAACTCCATCATCTACGTGGCCATGAACACGGTCATGTCGCTGCTGGTGGCCTTGCCGGCAGCCTATGCCTTCTCGCGCTATCGCTTCCTGGGCGACAAGCACATGTTCTTCTGGCTGCTGACCAACCGCATGACGCCGCCGGCGGTGTTCCTGCTGCCGTTCTTCCAGCTGTATTCCACCATCGGCCTGTCCGACACCCACATCGCGGTGGCGCTGGCGCACATGCTCTTCAACGTGCCGCTGGCGGTGTGGATCCTGGAGGGCTTCATGTCCGGCGTGCCGCGTGAGATCGACGAGACCGCCTATATCGACGGCTTCTCCTTCCCGCGCTTCTTCCTGCGTATCTTCCTGCCGCTGATCAAGTCCGGCGTGGGCGTGACGGCCTTCTTCTGCTTCATGTTCAGCTGGGTGGAGCTGCTGCTGGCGCGGACCCTGACCTCGGTCAACGCCAAGCCGATCAGCGCCATCATGACTCGCACCGCCTCGGCGGCGGGCATGGACTGGGGCATCCTGGCCGCGGCCGGCGTGTTGACGATTGTTCCTGGTGCCCTGGTGATCTGGTTCGTGCGCAACCATATCGCCAAGGGCTTCGCAATGGGGAGAGTGTGATCATGGCAAATGCATTTTCGTGGATGTCGTGGACGCCACCGGTGGCGATCTTCTTCGCCTGTGTGGCACTGATGCTGGTGGGCATGACGGTGTGGGAGGTGCGTTCTCCCACGATCGAGCGCAAGGGCTTCCTGCCCATGCGCACCACCCGCGGCGATCGCCTCTTCATCGGACTGCTGGCAGCGGCCTATATCAACCTGGCCTGGGTCGGCCTGACCGACCTGGACCAGTGGTACGCAGCGGTGTTGGGTTTGCTCGCCCTGGTGCTGATCATGCGCAAGGGCTGATCGGAGCTGATGACTCCCGTTCGTCCTGAGTAGCGGCGCAGCCGCGTATCGAAGGTTCGCATGAGGCTGAGCGTCTTCGATACGGCCCTGGCGGGCCTGCTCGGTCCGAACGGTTCGTGGTGAGCTGGACAACGATTTTTTATAGCAGCAGGCAATAGATCTGTAGTGCCAATCAGAACGGACGTCCGGGGATACTCCTTCCCTACCCGGCACGCCAATTCAGGGGAAGGTGACGAGGAGACATGATGCAGAACATGCGGAAAATCAAATTAACCGTGCTGGTGGCTGCCATGGCGATGGCCGGTGTCGCCGGCAATGCCTGGGCCGACATCAAGGCGGCCGAGAAGTGGGTGGATTCGGAATTCCAGCCCAGCACGCTGTCGCGCCAGCAGCAGGTCAGCGAGATGCAATGGTTCATCGACGCTGCCGCCAAGCTCAAGGCCAAGGGCGTCAAGGAAATCCACGTGGTCTCCGAGACCCTGGATACCCACGCCTATGAATCCAAGACCCTGGCCAAGGCCTTCGAGGAAATCACCGGCATCAAGGTCATCCACGACGTGATCCAGGAAGGCGACGTGGTCGAGAAGATGCAGACCTCGCTGCAATCCGGCAAGTCCATCTACGACGGCTGGGTCAATGACTCGGACCTGATCGGTACCCACTACCGCAACGGCCAGACCGTGGTGCTGACCGACTACATGGCCGGCCCCGGCAAGGAATACACCAACCCCGGCCTGGACCTGAAGGATTTCATCGGCACCAGCTTCACCACCGCACCCGACGGCAAGCTCTACCAGCTGCCCGACCAGCAGTTCGCCAACCTGTACTGGTTCCGTGCCGACTGGTTCGCACGCAAGGACCTGCAGGACAAGTTCAAGGCCAAGTACGGCTATGAACTGGGCGTGCCGCAGAACTGGTCGGCCTATGAAGACATCGCGGCCTTCTTCACCAACGACGTGAAGGAACTCGACGGCAAGAAGATCTACGGTCACATGGACTACGGCAAGAAGGACCCCTCGCTGGGCTGGCGCTTCACCGATGCCTGGCTGTCGATGGCTGGCGCCGCCGACAAGGGTTTGCCCAACGGCTTGCCGGTGGATGAGTGGGGCATCCGCGTAGCCGACGACAAGTGCACCCCAGTGGGCGCATCGGTGGCACGCGGCGGTGCGACCAACTCGCCGGCAGCGGTCTATGCCCTGACCAAGTACCTGGACTGGATGAAGAAGTATGCTCCGCCCGAGGCGCTGGGCATGACCTTCTCCGAAGCCGGTCCGGTGCCGGCGCAAGGTCACATCGCGCAGCAGATCTTCTGGTACAGCGCCTTCACCGCCAGCATGACCAAGCAGGGCCTGCCGGTGGTCAACACCGATGGCTCGCCCAAGTGGCGCATGGCTCCCGGCCCGCACGGCCCGTACTGGAAGGATGGCATGCAGAACGGTTACCAGGACGTAGGCTCGTGGACCTTCCTCAAGAGCACCCCGCCGGACCAGATGGCTGCGGCCTGGCTGTATGCGCAGTTCACCACGGCCAAGACCGTCTCGCTGAAGAAGTCCATCGTCGGCGTGACCTTCATCCGTGACTCCGACATCCGCTCCGACTACTTCACCAAGAATGCGGCCAAGTACGGCGGCCTGATCGAGTTCTATCGTAGCCCGGCACGGGTGGCGTGGACCCCGACCGGTACCAACGTGCCCGACTATCCGAAGATGGCGCAGATCTGGTGGAAGAACATCTCCTCGGCCATCTCCGGCGAGAAGACCCCGCAAGGTGCGATGGACAACCTGGCCGACGAGATGGACGGTATCATGGCCCGCCTGCAGCGCGCCGGCATGAAGCAGTGCGCGCCCAAGCTGAACCCGAAGAAGGACCCGGCCTCCTGGCTGTCCGACAAGGGTGCGCCGTGGGCCAAGCTGGCCAACGAAAAGCCCAAGGGCGAGACCATCCCCTACGACAAGCTGCTGCAGGCCTGGAAGGATGGCCGCGTACGCTGATGCAGTCTGATCGTGCAATCTGATCCGCATCACGCGTAGGATGACGCCATCCCGGCTTGTGTCGGGATGGCGTCTTCGTGTTTCTGGTGTACCGGTCTTGTAGCCGGTCTGATTCAGTTTTTCCGTTTTCAAGGCTTCATTTTCAACCCGCCGTTTTCAGTACGTCAGCAAGGAACCAGCATGGCCTATCTGCTCGCCCTCGACCAGGGAACCTCCAGCTCGCGCAGCATCATCTTCGACCAGAGCGGGGCCATCGTGGCCACCGCCCAGCAGGAGTTCCCGCAGATCTTCCCCCAGCCGGGCTGGGTCGAACACGACCCCATGGACCTGTGGCAAAGCCAGTTGCAGACCGCGCAGAAGGTGTTGGCGCAAAGTGGCATCCAGGCCAGTGAGCTGACCGCGCTGGGCATCACCAACCAGCGCGAGACCACCGTGGTCTGGGAGCGCGCCACCGGCAAGCCGGTCTACAACGCCGTGGTGTGGCAGGACCGACGCGCCGAGGTGGTGTGCGCGGCGCTGCGCGAACGCGGCCTGGGCGAGGCCATCCAGAAGAAGACCGGGCTGGTGCTCGACCCCTATTTCTCCGGCACCAAGTTGCGCTGGATTCTCGATAACGTGGCCGGCCTGCGCGAGCGTGCCGAGCGCGGCGAACTGCTGTTCGGCACGGTCGACTCCTGGCTGGTGTGGAAGCTCACTGGCGGCCGTCTGCATGTGAGCGATGTTTCCAACGCCTCGCGCACCATGCTGTGGAATATCCACACCGGTGCCTGGGACGAGGAACTGCTGCAGTGGCTGGGCATTCCGGCATCGATGCTGCCGCAGGTGCATGCCTCGGCCCATCTCTATGGCGAGATCGATGCGCAGCACCTGGGCGCAGCGGTCAAGATCGGCGGTATCGCCGGCGACCAGCAGTCGGCGCTGTTCGGCCAGGCCTGTGTGCGCCCCGGCATGGCTAAGAATACCTATGGCACCGGTTGTTTCATGCTGCTGCATACCGGCGACCAGTGCGCCACCTCGCACAACGGCCTGATCAGCACCGCCGCCTGCCAGGTCGACGAACGCAAGCAATATGCGCTGGAAGGCAGCGTCTTCATCGGAGGCGCAGTGGTGCAATGGTTGCGTGATGGCTTGAAAGCCATCAAGACCTCTACTGACGTCGAAGGTCTGGCCTGCACGGTGGAGGATTCGGGCGGGGTGGTGTTCGTGCCGTCCTTCACCGGCCTGGGTGCGCCCTACTGGAACCCGTCGGCCAAGGGCGCCATCGTGGGCCTGAGCCGGGGCAGTACGGTGGCGCACATCGCCCGCGCGGCGCTGGAATCGATCGCCTTCCAGAGCACGGCCCTGCTCAATGCCATGGTGCGGGACGCGGTCTCGCCCATCACCGAATTGCGGGTCGATGGCGGAGCGGCCGCCAACAACCTGCTGCTGCAGTTCCAGGCCGACCTGCTGGGCATTCCCGTGATCCGCCCGCAGGTCACCGAGACTACCGCACTGGGCGCGGCCTACCTGGCCGGCGTGGCCACGGGGGTCTATCGGGATCTGTCGGAATTGTCCGCGCAGTGGCGCATGGAACGCACCTTCGAACCACGCTTCACGCGGGAACAGGCACAGGAAAGAATCCACGCCTGGGAAGCGGCGATCCGCCAGGTCAGCGCGGCCTGACTGGTGGTCAGGCGGTGGGTGGTGCAATGTTTCAACTGACATCCAGCCCGCACCGCCTGACATCGGATTGACACGGCACGACCGCATGATGTTCTCAAGCCCGCAGCAATCAGGCGGCGGGCCTTTCAAGGAGAACGATCATGGAAAGCTTCCTGCTGGATTGCATGCAACTCGCCACGGGTTTCTTCGACGCCGCTTCCACCTTCGTGATGGCCTGCGACATCGGTGTACCCGATGCCTCCCACGAGGCCCATGGCCGCCACTTCATGACGGCACTGGGCATGGCCTGAGCGGATCGGGACAGGCTTAGCCCGGTGTGCCGGTGCTGAGCAATTGCATGGAATCCAGATGGCTCAGGCGCGCCCATTCCTCGCCGCCGCGGGCGACGATGGTATCGGCTTCGGGCGTGGCCATCAGGTCGAGGATTTCGGTATCGCTCATTTCCATGCTGTCGTTGTAGCGGAACACCTTCAAGACCGGACGGGTCAGGTCCTGGGCGTTCTGCCGGATCACGAAGCCGGAACGGCCCGATTCCAGCTTGACGATGGAACCCACCGGGTAGATGCCCAGGGTCTTGACGAAGGCCAGGAACATGGCGCGGTCGAAGTGGCCGGTCCAGGTGGCCATGGTGGAGATCGCTTCGGCCGGGTCCCAGGCGCGCTTGTAGGGGCGGTCCGAGGTGAGGGCGTCGTAGACGTCGCAGATCGCCGCCATACGCGAATACAGGCTGATGGAACCGCTGCGCAGGGCTTCCGGGTAACCGTTGCCGTCCATCTTTTCGTGGTGGTGCAGGCAGACGTCACGCGCGTAGTCGGGAACGTTGGGGTCCTGGCTCAGGTATTTGTAGCCCAGTTCGGGATGCTTCTTGATCTGGGTGAATTCTTCGTCGGTGAGCTTGCCGGGCTTGTTGAGCAGTTCATGCGGGATGAAGGCCTTGCCCACGTCGTGCAGGAAGCCACCCAGGCCCGCTTCGCGACAGGCTGCCTCGTCCAGGCCCAGGGTGCGACCCAGCGCCACCATCAGGGCGCACACCGCCACCGAGTGCAGATAGGTATATTCATCGGCCAGCTTCAGGCGCAAGACGCTGAGCATGCCGCTGGGGCTCTTGACGACCGAACTGGCGATTTCTTCCACCACCGAGACGCAACGCTCCATGTCCAGCACCTTGCCCATGCGGGCTTCGCTGAACATGGCCTTGGTGGCTTTCTTGGCCGTCTCGCGCAGGGCCATGGCATCCATCAGCGTGGTGTCGATGGCCGGGACCGGGGCTGGTTCGGGGGGCAGCGGGGCGGGTTCGGCTTGTTCTGCGTCCACCTCGGGGGCGTCCGTGGGCGCCTGTTCGGCCACGTCCAGGCCGCGTGAAATATCGATCCAGCAATAGGCGATGCCACTGGCATGGGCCTGCTTGAGCTCGTTCTCGTTCTTGAGCAGGAACTTGTTCTTCCAGAACGGATGGTCCAGCCATGCGGCCTCGAAGCCGCAGAAGTACATGCCGAGGACCAGATCCTCCGTTTTGATTTTCTTTAACATTTCTCGTACTTCTCTCCGGCGCGCCGGGGGAACAGGTTAGCTTGGCCCGCCCTGACCCGGGCTGGCGGCAGGTTGCCATTGAGTCCTGGTCAGGATTGCCAGTCGTTAATGATCTCATACGAAAGACCATAAGTGAACGGTTGAGCTGCCTGCAAATCCCTTGCAGCCGGCAATCCGACAAAGACGCCACACCCTGAAGCACGGGTAACGGGCGAAAAAAAGGCCCGTCCGGGGGATGGACGGGCCTGAAAGATCCGCTGGATGTCGTCGCAGCGGACAAGGGGAAAGAGGAGATCCCGATGTGCCCACTGTAGGCGTTGAAAATTAAGCGAGACTTAAATCGCCGAAAAATTGAGAGCAGGAAGAAATGCCATCGCCGCGCAGGTCGGTGAGTGGCTCCACCGGTGCCGATGATGCCGACATTCCCGGCCTGTGAGTGGCTGCAGGCAAAAAGCTGCAGCGAGGCAATCATTTGTGGCAAGTAGCAAACAAGATTGTAAATTTAGCTAAACTTTTTGTTGTCTTTTGATTAAAATCCTTTCCGGATTAATGTCGAATTGACAACAAAGAGAAGCCCATGAAAACCCTGATTGCAGCCATCCTTATGGTAGCCAGTTCAATCGCCAGCTCGGGCGCCAGCGCCGCCCCGAGCGCCCCCAGCGTGGCCAATGCCAGCCGCGACGATGTGACCCTGAGTGCTCACAAGGCCGACAACTTTACCTTTGCCGTAGGCAATGCGCAGGCAGGCCCCTCCGGAACGAGCTCGCTCTTCAGCAGCGCCTTCGGCGGCGGGACCTGGAACCTGCTCAACAAGATCGACTCGACCGGCGCGCTCGTCGGCAGCCCGGGCTCGGTGCTGGGTTCCAACATCAGCGTCAGCTTCACCCTGGGCAGCGACAGCAAGAGCGGGACCTGGACCATCACCTCCAGCAAGAGCCTGCAGATGGACCTGGTACTGGGTATCCACGCGGGCAATGCCACCGGTTCCTTCCTGTTCGACAACCTGGTGCTGACCGCTGGCCAGACCCAGAGTGGCAGCTTCGCCATCAACTGGACCAACAATGGCGGCAAGGTGCCGGGATACTCCAACCTGACCATGTTCTATTCCAACGCTGCCCTGCGCACTGTGGCCCCGGTACCGGAACCGTCGACCTACGCCATGCTGCTGGTAGGCTTGGCGTTGGTAGGTGGAATGGCCTGGCGCCGTCGTCGCCGGGGCGATGCACGTGCTGTCTCCGCCGCTTCCCTGAGCGCGGCTTGATCTGGCGGCACTGACTGAAGCGTCACGACCGTCCGACCGCAGCGGTCCAAAAAAAGCGGGCGGGCCGGAAAGCCAGCGCGCTTTTGTTTTGGGTCAGGGTTTTTCACCGCCGTCAGTGCTCCCGCACGTCCGGCAGCAACACCGTCAGCAGCCCGGCCAGCGGCAGGAAGGCGCACAGACCGTAGACCCAGGCGATGCCGTAGAGATCGGCCAGGTGGCCCAGCAGCGCCGCACCGATGCCACCGAAGCCGAACATGAGGCCGAAGAACACCCCGGCGATCATGCCCACCTTGCCCGGCACCAGCTCCTGGGCGTACACCACGATGGCCGAGAAGGCCGAGGAAATGATCAGGCCGATCACCACCGACAGCACTGCCGTCCAGAAGAGGTTGGCATGCGGCAGCATCAGGGCGAACGGCGCCGCGCCAAGGATGGAGATCCAGATCACCAGCTTGCGTCCGATGCGGTCGCCGATGGGGCCGCCCACGAAGGTGCCCACGGCCACCGCACCCAGGAACAGGAACAGGTAGAGCTGCGAGGACGCCACCGACATCTGGAAGCGGTCGATCAGGTAGAACGTGAAATAGCTGGTGAAGCTGGCCATGTAGAAATACTTGGAGAACACCAGCAGGGCCAGGACTACCAGAGCGCGGCGCACGGTCGAGGCCGGCAGCTGATGACGGGCCAGCACCTTGCCCTTGCCCTTGCCGGCGGCCAGGTGGCTGCGGTACCAGGACGACACCCGCGACAGCACCAGGATGGCCAGCGCCGAGAGCACCAGGAACCAGGCCACATGGGTTTGCCCGTAAGGCACCACGATGGCGGCGGCCAGCAGGGGGCCGAAGGCCGAGCCGGCATTGCCGCCGACCTGGAAGGTCGATTGCGCGAGGCCGAAGCGGCCACCCGAGGCCATGCGGGCGATGCGTGAGGCTTCCGGGTGGAAGGTGGAGGAACCGATGCCGATCAGCGCTGCCGCTACCAGGAAGGCGCTGAAGCTGCCGGCCAGCGCCAGCAGCACGATGCCGACCAGGGTGGCGACGGCACCGGTGGGCAGCAGCCAGGGCTGCGGGTGGCGGTCGGTGTACATGCCGATCCAGGGCTGCAGCAGCGAAGCGGTGACCTGGAAGGTCAGGGTGATCAGCCCGACCTGGGTGAAGCTGAGCCCATAGCCCGTCTTGAGCATGGGGTAGATCGAAGGCAGCAGGGCCTGGATCATGTCGTTGATCAGGTGGGCGCCGCCGCAGGCCAGGATGATGCTCATCACCAGCGGCGGGGCGACGCTGACGGCAGGCTGGGTGGCTGCGGCGGAGGCTGCAGATGTATTGGGGTCGGTGGCACTAGTCATGACATGAGCAGTTCGAGTGAACAAAAAGGGAGGAGCGAAGCGTATCATTGGCATCTATTGATGATGATGCCAATTGTTAGCGATTAAATGCCATGGTTGCCCAGCTCAAGCCTGTCTGTCCCAGTGCCGAGGTCAATGCCTTCCAGCAGGCACGCAGTGTGGTGGTGGCCTTTGCCCGGGAACTGGCCTATCGCGACCTGCTGACGGCGCACTCGCATGCGCGTGGCCAGTTGCTCTACGCAGTGGAAGGCGTGATGCAGGTGCGCACGCCGCAAGGGGTGTGGCTGGTGCCGCCGCAACGCGCCCTGTGGGTGCCACCCATGGTGGAGCACGAAATCCGCATGCTGAGCAAGGTCAGCATGCGCACCCTCTACATCGCTCAGGCCGAGGGGCGCGCGATCGGTGAACAGTGCCGCTTGCTGGAAGTCTCGGTCTTGCTGCGCGAACTGATTCTGGCCTCGCTGGCCGAGCCCAGGGAATATGAACCGGAGAGCCGCGCCGGTCATGTGGCGGCCCTGATCATGTCGGAGCTGGCGCGGGCACCGTCCATTCCGGTGGCCATCCCCTGGCCGCAGGACCGCCGCCTGCAGGCCATCTGCGAAGCCATCCTGGCCGAGCCCGGGCGGCAGTTTGCGCTGGCCGACTGGGCCGGGGTGGGTGGGGCCAGCGTGCGTACGGTGATTCGCCTGTTTCCGCGTGAAACCGGCCTGCAGTTCCGGCACTGGGTGCAGCAGGTGCATCTGAGCGAAGCGCTGGTGCGCCTGGCGCGTGGCGATGCGGTGGGCGTGGTAGCGCAGGCCCTCGGGTATCGCAGCCAGAGCGCCTTTTCCAACATGTTCCGCAAGGCCCTGCGCAGTTCACCCAATCATTACCAGCCGCGCCACGAAAGGCGACGCATCACCCTGCCGGAGCAGGATCGCAGTGCGCTTCAGTAGGGAATGACCACCACCCGCGGGCTGCGTCGGCCCGGCGCCGCCGTGCTGGCCACCGGCGGGCCGGCCGATGCGCTGGCTTGCCGTTGTGGCTGGTCGGGGTCGCGTTCCAGGAAGTAAGGATCATCTTGCGGTGCCAGTGCGCTGACCGCGCCGGTGACCTGCTGGGCCCGCTCATTGGCGGCATCCCCGCCCACCGAGCAGACCTGGAAGAAGTCGGCGCTGCCTTCGGAGAAATCGATGCGACATTTCTCCGCCACCACCACCGAGATATCGAGTGAGGCGAGGTTGGCCGCTGTGGCTGTTTCGCTGCGCTGGGCTTGCAGCACCAGCATGAGCGTCATCATGGCGATGACGGGGTAGGCTTTGTTCATGGCGTTCTCCTGTGCCTTCACTGTAGCGCTTGGCCCGTCATCCGCGCATCGGAGAAATCCTGAACTGCCACGTCCTGCAGAGACCGTGATCGCCCGAGACGCCGCGTCCCGCCTGGATGATGCCGCTTTGCAAGTGTAAAGATTGTCGATTTTCTACCGTAACCAAGTCATGAGAACTCCGACCCAGGAGAGCGGACATGGCGATGGAAACCGATCTGGCCATCATGGCGCGCGAAGCCGTCGCGCAACTGACCACGCAGCAACACCCCCGGGGCGATACGCCACCGGCGAGCACGGCCGCCAGTGCCACGGCGCTGCCAGTGCCGCCCGATGAGGGCGTGACGCTGACACTGTCGGCGCAGGGCAAGCTCATGGCGGCCCTGGCCACGGCGGTCGACCATGTCACCACGGCGGCGGTGGATTCCACCGAAGCGGCGCAGGGTGCCACTGCCAGTGCACCGGCGGCGGTGAAGGCGATGCTGGACGCCACGCTGCCGATCACCCGCAATACGCTCTTCGCCATCGAGGCAAGACTGGTCGCGGCACGACGCGGGGCCGACGCGATTGCGGCGGCCGATGCCGAGGTGCCGCCCTCGTCCGATCCGCGTCGCCTGAGCCAGGCACGCCAGGCCACCGAGGCACTGTATGGTCGCGCGCCCAATCCGTTTGCCGGCTGGTCGCGGGCCGAGCTGTCGGCCATCGTCTATGACGAGAGCGGCGCCTACACCATCAATGAGCGCTACGCCGCCGCCAACCAGCGTACCGAGCTGGACCAGAAATTCTGGGCGCCGGTGTTCCAGCGCGCCCTCGACAGCGGCGACTGGAAGCCGGTCATCACCGCAGCGCTGGTGTTCTACGCCAGCCTGTCGGCCCTGGAGCAGACCGCCTATCCCGACAACTACGCCCAGTTGCTGCAGCAATATCTGGATCTCTACCAGTTGCAGCCGCAGGCGCCGTTGCCGCCGCAACAGCAGATCGATCTGGCGCGCATGCTGGAAACGCTGGTGCTGCCAATGGGACCGCTGGCGCTGGCCGGCGGTGTCATCCGGGGTCTGATGCTGCCCCGCCTGGGGCCGTCATTGGCCGAACTGATCGCCGCCGCTCCGCGCCTGGCCGACCTGATCCAGGTCAACAATGCCGCCCACAGCGTGCAGGACAGCGCCTATCTGGTCCTGCTGCAACGGGTCTTCGGGGTGCTGCGGCGCGAGGATGAACCTACGCCGGTGCGACGTACCGTGGCCGGTGTGGCCAGCCGCGATTTCCTGGCCTATGGCGACCGGCGCCTGCTGGCCGAAGCCTATGCCTACGCCCAGGCCAACGGGATGGCGCTGGACGAGGTGGATGCATTGGCGCGGGATCTGGCCACCTATCGGCAGGCACGCGCCGGCGGCCCGGCTTCCTATGGCGGCGCTTCCAGCGGGCAGGCGGGTACGGTATCGCTGGCGCAGGCAGGCCGCATGAGCATTGAAGAGGCCGCCATCGCGCAGCGCCTGCTGACCAGCCGCGCCGCCAGCATGACCCGGCTGGACCATGGTTTCCTGGCGTGGCTGCTCGACCCGGCCGGCGGCGGCTGGCGTGACGGCGACCTGAGTGGTCATGTGAGCAGCTTCAGTGCCCTGGAAAAACTGCTGGCCGGCCTGGCCGGAGTACCGTTGGGCGAGAGTGCGGGAGAGAGCAGCGAACTGGAAGCCACTTATCGGATGGTGCTGGAACGCATCGCGCTGCAGGACGCGCCCCCCATGAGGCAGCCACTGCCAGCGGCGGCAGCCGAGGGCGCGCGCAACCTGACCCTGGCGGCGCAGATGGCGGCGCTGGCGCGCAGTGACGCGGCCGACAACGCCTTCATGAACAATGCCCTGATGCTGCTGCGCATGTACCGCATGTCGCTGACGATGAGTGCGGCCGAGCAGCGTACCCTGTCCGAGCTGGTCTATTCGGCCATGAAGCAGCGCCGCCTGCGCACGCGCCGTGGCAAGCTCTTCGTGGCCTGGGGCGAACGCAGCCCCCTGATGCCATCGCTGCCATCCCTGCCGGGCTGAACGAGGTTGAACCGGGTGGGGGCCGGGATCAGCCCGGCCAGGCGCGCTGCAGGATGGCTTGCTGGGCCGGCAGACTGTGGCCTGCCAGCGTGCCGTAGACCCGGCCGCCATCGCCTTCGCCACGGCTGGCAAGGAAGGCCTCGGCCGAGCCGGCAGGGGCGTGGCGCAGCATCAGCATGCCCTGCAGGGCCAGCACCAGTTGCTGTACCAGCCGTCGGGCGCAGGCCTCGCGTTCTTCCTCGGGTGCCTTCAGCATCTGCTTGAGGGCGCTCACGCGTTGCGCCAGCGAAACATGCGCGCCGGCCGCGTCCTCCAGTTCCTGCAGTAGTAGCTGGAAACCTTGCGTTTCACGGCCAATGGCGCGCAGCACGTCCAGGCACATCACATTGCCCGAACCCTCCCAGATCGAATTGACCGGGGCCTCCCGGTACAGGCGCGCCATCGGCCCGGTTTCCACGTAGCCGTTGCCGCCCCAGACTTCCATGCATTCGCCGGTGAATTCCAGGGCACGCTTGCAGATCCAGAACTTGGCGGCGGGCGTGACGATGCGTTTCCAGGCCCGCTGCAGCGGGTCGTCCGGGGCATCGAAGGCATGCGCCAGGCGCAGCATGAGCATGGTGGCGGCTTCGCTTTCCAGGGCCAGGTCGCACAGGACGTTGCGCATGAGCGACTGTTCGGCCAGCAGGCGGCCGAAGGCGCTGCGATGGCGGGCGTGGTGGATTGCCTGCACCAGGGCCTGGCGCATCAGCGCGGCGCTGCCGATGACGCAATCCAGGCGGGTATGGTTGGCCATCTCGATGATGGTGGTGATGCCGCGCCCGTCGGCACCGACCATGATGCCCATGGCTTCCTCGAATTCGACCTCGCTGCTGCTGTTGGAGCGATTGCCGAGCTTGTCCTTGAGCCGCTGGATGAGGATGGGGTTGCGCGTGCCATCGGGCAGCCAGCGCGGCACGAAGAAACAGGACAGGCCGTTCTCGGTGCGCGCCAGCATCAGGTGGGCATCGCACATCGGCGCCGAGAAGAACCACTTGTGCCCCGACAGCAGATAGGCCGTGCCGCGGCCGTCGTTGAGCGGATCGGCCGGCATGGCGATGGCGGTATTGCTGCGCACGTCGGAGCCGCCCTGTTTCTCGGTCATGCCCATGCCGATCAGGATGGAGCGCTTGTGCGTGATCGGCAGGTCGCGGGCGTCGTGCTCGCGCGAGAACAGGCGCGTGCGCAACTGTTCGAACAGGGCCGGTTCCTGCTGCAGCACCGGGATCGCGGCGAAGGTCATGGTGGTCGGGCAGAGCGAACCGGCCTCGATCTGCGCATGCAGGAAGTAGCCGGCAGCGCGGGCGGCGTGGGCGCCATCGCCCGGCTGCATCCAGGGCAGGGCGTGCAGGCCCGCGCGGCGCAGCTGTTCCAGCAGGGTGTGCCAGGCCGGGTGGAACTCGACCACGTCGATGCGATGGCCGGTGCGGTCGTGGGTTTGCAGTACGGGGGTGTGCCGATTGGCCAGTTCGGCCAGCTGCATCATCTCGGCGCTGCCGAGCGCTTCGCCCTGGCTGACCAGGGTGCAGTCGTGCCAGTGGGCGCCTTCGCGCCGGACGGCCTCGACCAGGGCGGCGTCGCTGCGGTAGAGGTTGTAGTCGTGCAGGTCCGGGACCTGGTTGCTGATCTCGTGGGTGTGCATGGCGTCTCCGAAAACGCGCACAGCTGTTTTGATGGGGCCGCTTCGCCCGCTTTTTTGTGCACTTTGATAGGTAGCAGTGTGCGCGTATTTGCTGGACTTGGGAACCGTTGCAGGCTTTTGCCTTCCTTGCTCCTTGCGGCGACTGCCACGCCCGGATCCTGCTTGGCCATCCCTACGATGTTTTGGCTATATCCATATAAGCATCTTGTTAGGTGGCGTCGCCGGCACATGCGTTGCAGTCATATTAGAATGCTTGTTTCGACCAAAGATCGCCCCCGTGCGTGTGCACGGCTGCGCAAGGAAGCCCAGCAGATGTCTTATCCGACCATCGAATCCACCATCGGCAATACCCCGCTGATCCAGTTGCCGCGCATCGGCGGCGATGAAGCCCGGCGCCGCAACAACATCATCCTCGGCAAGCTCGAAGGCAACAACCCGGCCGGATCGGTCAAGGACCGTGCCGCCTATTCCATGATCACCCGCGCCGAGGCGCGTGGCCAGATCAAGCCCGGCGACACCCTGATCGAAGCCACCAGCGGCAATACCGGTATCGCGCTGGCGATGGTGGCGGCCATGCGTGGCTACAAGATGGTGCTGCTGATGCCGGAGAACCTCTCCGAGGAGCGCCGCCAGAGCATGGCGGCCTATGGCGCGCGTATCGTGCTCACGCCCAAGAGCGGCGGCATGGAATACGCCCGCGACCTGGCTGAGCAGATGCAGAAGAACGGCGAAGGCCTGATCCTGGACCAGTTCGCCAACCCGGATAATCCGCTGGCCCACTACGAGACCACCGGTCCCGAAATCTGGCGCGATACCAAGGGCAGCATCACCCACTTCGTCAGTGCCATGGGCACGACCGGAACCATCATGGGTGTGTCGCAATATCTGAAGGAAAAGAACCCGCAGGTGCAGATCGTCGGTGCCCAGCCGGAAGAGGGCTCGTCCATTCCGGGCATCCGCAAGTGGCCCGAGGCCTACCTGCCCAGGATTTTCGACCGTTCCCGCGTGGACCAGACCGAATCGGTCAGCCAGGCCGATGCCGAGAACATGGCCCGCAAGCTGGCCGTGACCGAGGGGCTGTTCTGCGGCATCTCGGCCGCTGGCGCCTGTGAGGTGGCAGTGCGGCTGTCGCACCAGCTGGAGAACGCGACCATCGTCTTCATCGTCTGCGATCGCGGCGACCGCTATCTCTCTACCGGGGTGTTCCCGGCCTGACGCCGGCCGACGCATGACGCACAATGCAAAACGGAGCCAATGGCTCCGTTTTGTTTTTGTCGCACAGTCGGGACCAGGTCCCGGGCCGTTGCCTACTCCGGCGAACCGGCGGTCGGCGCAGCGCCAGGAGCAGCACCTGGCTTCGGCTTGAACTGCTTGTCGCTGATACGGAACTTCTCGCGGCGATCACCCATCAGTTCGCGCAGTTCGCGAATGGACAGCTCGCTGACTTCATGCATGCGGATCAAGAGCGATGCACCCACCGGCAGACGGCGGTGACGAATCTTGCTGATCACCGGCGGTGCCACTTCCAGCGCGCGTGACAGGGCTGCGTCATTCTTCAGGTGCAGCTTCTCGATCAACGCATCCAGCAGATGGTTCGGATCGTAGTTGACATGATCGGAAATGGAGTTGGTTTCAGCAGTATCGTTGGTAGTCATGATCGGGACGTTCCATTATGCAGATGTTTGTGGAAGGCTTTGCGCCTATGCATTAATTGTTTGTAAAACTGCAAAACGCGACTGACGGTATCTGAGAGCCAAGGCGATGCCTTTTTCTGCAGGATAACGAAAGCCCTATCAAAGAACGACTTCAAAACAACGCTTATCAAGTTCTCTGTTCTCTGACCAAGTGCGCTTGAGGCAGCACAACAATAATTCTATGTCTATATAGAAATAATTGCACATTTTTCATGCAGTCAGAAAATTCTATTCCACAATAGTTGCAGAAACTCATGCCCGAATTTGTAACAGATATTAACAGCATTCCTCGAAAAATTGCTAGCGTTGCCGTTTTGATACGACAAATGGCAGCATGTTCCAGCCAGTTAGCCCCAATTTCCTCAAGGTAACCATGTTTTTATCGAAGATGGCGGAGGCATCGGGGTAGGCTTCCACGGCCCTGTCGATGCTGTTTTCTCGCAACAGATGGAGGATGGGAAAAGGCGAGCGATTGCTGTAGTTCTCGATATCGTCGGGTTGCGTGTCGGCAAACTGGTAGTCCGGGTGGAAGCTGGCGATCTGCAGCACGCCGTCGAGCTCGAGTCGTTCTAGGATGCGATCGGCCCAATCCAGGAAGTCGTTGTATTCGTGGAAGTCGGCTAATGCGAGCGGAATGATGAAGAGGGTGGTGTCCACCTGTTCCGGGTCGGTCTTTGCCAGAAAGGCCAATTGCTGTTCCAGATCGGCCGCCAGGCTGTCCCAGTCTTGGCCGTGGCTGACGTGGTAGCGGACCTGGTCCTTCACATGGACCGACTTGGCAAAGGGACAAAGATTCAGACCGATGACGGCCTGTTCCAGCCAGGCGCGGGTGAGGGCGATGACGTCGTCGTCGCTGAAGGGGGGCTCGGCGGCAGGGGAGGCGGAGGTGGCGTTCATGGGGCGGCATTGTCGCATGGGCAGGCGGACACGGGCAGCCGCCGGCCAGCCCAAGCCGCCACAAATGCCCACGCACCGGCCAGATCGGCTATGCTTGCCAACCTTTGGCGGCGGCCCCGTACCGGCGGCCCCGCATTTCCTTAGCAAGTACAAGTACACATTCCATGGCGCTCAAATCCACCATCTTCAAGGCTGACCTGCAGATCTCCGACATGGATCGGCATTACTACCAGCAACACGCACTGACCATTGCCCGCCATCCGTCCGAGACCGACGAGCGCATGATGATCCGGGTGCTGGCCTTCGCCCTCAACGCCAGCGAGTCACTGGCCTTCGGCAAGGGACTCTCCGATACCGACGAGCCAGACCTGTGGCAGAAGGACCTGACCGGCGCCATCGAACTCTGGGTCGAAGTCGGCCAGCCCGATGACCGCGCCATCCTCAAGGCCTGTGGCCGCGCCGACCGGGTGCTGGTGTATAGCTACAGCAGCGTCTCCAATATCTGGTGGAACCAGACCGGCAGCCGCGTGGAGCGCGCCAAGAATCTGAAGGTGGTCAATATCCCGGCCGAGGCCAGCCAGGCACTGGCGGCCCTGGCGCAGCGCACCATGCAATTGCAATGCACGATCCAGGATGGTCAGGTCTGGCTCGGCGCCAATGAAGAGATGGTGTTGATCGAACCGGAAACGATCAAGGATTTTGCCTGATTCTCCACCAGGTTTGCGCCACGTGGCGCCTGTGCCTCAGCGGGCGGCCTGATTGACCGCTGCAGAAGCGCTATCCGGCTTGTGCTCCAGCGCATCGGCGCGATCCTGCAGATGCGTCAGCAGGCGCTGTCCTTCGCTGGTGTGGAACCACGCAGCGTGGCCCAGGAAATAGGTGTCATAGGCCAGCGAGGCATTCTGCGGTGACTGCGTCACGCCGTGGAAGTAATCCAGCTCGGCCAACGCGAACTCGGCATGCACCAGCGGCAGCAGCGCCGCCAATGCGCGTGTCTGGCGCGCGTTCAGTGGTAGCACCGAGGCATATCCGTCCAGCATCGCATCCAGCAGATCCAGGTGCACCAGCTGCACCTGGCGTTGCGGGATGGCCAGCCATTCGACGATGTTGCGCTCGATGGCGGTCGCCAGGTCGTGCAGCGCGCAGGTGCGGTCGCACAGGCCGAAGTCCAGTACCGTCTGCACCTGCGCCTGTTCGGTGGCATCGCTCCACAGCAGGTTGGAGGCATGCCAGTCGTTGTGGGTCCACAGCGGCGAAAATTCATCCAGATAGGGTTTCAATCCGGCGTGCCAGGGCAGCAGGTGCTGTGCCACCTCGCCCCGCCAGGGGCGGTTTTCCAGGTAATCGGCGATGGCCGGACGCTGTTCGATGTAAGCCTGCAGGGGCCGCACCGGGTCTTCCTGCGAGAAGATGGTGAAGCTCGACACCAGCGGCCGCGCCGGCCGCGCCGGCGCGTCGTAGCCGGCCGATGCCTGGTGCAGTCGTGCCAGCATGTGGCCTGCGGAATGCGCATGCTGGCCGCTGCTGAAGGGCGTCCACGACATCGCCTCACGGTACAGGTCGACCCCCGGCGCCAGCGGAAATACTTCATAGGTCCAGTATTCGTCGGCCAGCGCGGTGGCGCCCTCGGCGGTGGCCAGCGCCGGGCTGACCGGCAATCCGTTCGCCTGCAGGTGCGCCACGAAGCGATGTTCCTCGGCCAGTGCGACGACATCGCGTACCCGGGCATGATGGCGCTTGACGATGACGGGCCCGCTGGCGGTCTGCATCACGCAGGCCGCCGAGAACGGGCGTGGGCTATGCCACTCCAGCCGCAGCGGCTGGCCGACCTCGGGATAGTGATGCAGCACCCGGGCCACCTCGGCGGAGGTCAGCGCCGGCCAGTCGGAGATGACCGGCTCGGCGCCCATGCCATGGCTGATGACGCGGGTGAGATGGTGCGAGGCGGCTTGCATGATCGCGGCAACCGGTCAGAAATCGTATTGCAGCGACAGGCGCGCCGTGCGCGGCGCACCCAGGTGCACATAGCCGTCGCCCAGGTACTGGCCGGCATCCTTCCAGTAGCGCTTGTCGAAGAGGTTGTCGATGTTGGCGCGCAGGGTGGCGGTATGGCCGCCCATGCGCATGCGGTAGCGCAGGCCGGCATTGAAGACATGTACCGCCGGCAGGTTGACGCTGCCATCGCGGGTGGCCGGCTTGCTGCTGCTGTAGAGCCAGTTGCCCATCAGGTTCAGGCCTTCCACGCCGGGCAGCGCGTAATCGGCATAGACGCTGCTGCGCAGGCGCGGCACGTTGACCACCTGCTGGCCATCGTAGGCGGCGGTGCCGGTATCGCTGGCGCGTGCGCGGGTGGCGGCCACGCTGGCACCAACGGCCAGGCGCGGGCTGAGCTTGCCGCTGGCGCCCAGCTCGATGCCGGTGTTGGTCTGGCGGCCTTGCTGGACGTAGGTAAAGCCGCTGGCGCTGGAGTCCGGCTGCTGGTATTCGTAGGCCTTGCGGATGCGGAACAGGGCGGCCGTCAGTGCCAGGTCAGGCGAGACATCCCATTTCACGCCGGTTTCCAGCTGGCGTGCCACCGAGGGCGGCAAGGTGGTCGGGAAGTTGCTGACCCAGAACGGCGCGGAGGTCCCGAGGGTCAGTGTCTCTGCGTAGCTGCCATAGACCGAGAGGTTCTGCAGCGGCTTGAAGATCAGCGCCAGTTGCGGCAGGAACAGGTTGCGCGAGGTGGTGCGCGTGGCGCTGCCATCGGCACCGAAGGCCTGCTCGTTCAACCACACCTGACGGCCGCCGGCGATGGCTTGCCAGCGCTCGGAGAATTGCAGGCGGTCGCTGAAGAAGAGCGCCTTCTGGCGGCTGTCCAGGTTGCGATAGGCCGGGCCGGGAACATCGGTGGCCGGTGCCAGTTCCGGTGTGCCAGTATAGATATTGCCCTCGCCCACCAACACGCTGATGCCATCGGGCTTGTCCACGGTCCGGCGCGACATCGCCAGGCCCAGCGTCAACTCGTGCTGCAGCCAGCCGGTGGCGAACTTGCCGATCATGACCGCCTGCGCTTCGTCATTGCGACGTTCGTCATTGGGGACGCGATAGTCATAGACATCGAAGTCGCCATTGGCACCGAAGGTGGTGGAAGCGAAGCTGCCGCTGCCATACGGGAAAGCCAGGTAATCATCGATCACCGCCCGGCTGCGACCGGCCTGCACGTAGCCGCGCCAGTCGGCATTGAATTCGGTATCCACGCGCAGGCGGTAGTTCAGCGCACTGTCGCGCACCGGTTGCGCCCACGATTGTGGCGTCAGCATGGTCTTGGGCGAGACGCCCGAGGGCAGGGTGGTGCCGCCCAGCAGCTGGTAGCCGGCTACCGAGTGCTGCGCCTTCTGCTGGTATTCGGCATCGAACTGCACCAGCGTCTTGGAGGACAGCGCCCAGGTCGCCGACAGCGAGGCAAAGTCGCGCCAGCCATCGCCATGGTCGACGTAGGAGTGGATGTCTTCATGCGCGGCGTTGATGCGCAGGCCGAACTGTTTCTGTTCGCCGAAGAGTACGCCCAGGTCGGTGGCTAGGTAGCGCGAGCCGTAGGAATCGGTACCCAGGGTGATCGAGCGTACATCGGCCGGGCGCTTGGTCACGTAATTGACGATGCCGCCGGCGCTGCTGACACCGGCCTGCAGGCCGGCCACGCCCTTGAGGAATTCGACGCGTTCCTTGTTTTCCAGCGCGATGTTCTGTTCGCCGGTCACCGTCAGGCCATCGATGCGATAGGCGCTGGCCGGGTCGAGCGTCACGCCACGGATGCTGAAGTTCTCGTAATAGCCCACCGGAGCGTAATTCTCGTTGATGGCGGCATCGTTCTTGACCACGTCCGAGAGCAGGCGCGATTGCTGGTCGCGCATCTGCGCGGCCGTGACCACAGCCACCGAGGCCGGGGTGTCCAGCAGCGGCGCATCGTCGAAACCGGCCACGGCGGCTGATCGAGGGCGCGCGCCATCCCTGGTCGTCCCGCTGGCGGTGACGTTGACCGTGGGCAGCGCTTCGCCCTTGTCGTCGCCGCCATCGGCGGCGCGGGCAGTGGCCGACAGGCCGAGCGAGGTGCCGGCCAGCGTCAGCATCAGCGTGGAGGCCAGGGGTGCAATGCGTTTCATGGTGGTTCTGATCGTGGAGGGTAGGAGAGCCGGAGCGCCGGGCGCTCCGTCGTATCGGCCAGCGTGGTCGCCGGCTCAGCGATTGCGGGCGACGGCCACGGCGCGGCCGAGGTCGGCCACCGACATCGCATAGAAGTAGCTGCGATTGTACTGTGTGATGGCGTAGAAGTTATTGGTGGCGATCCAGTACTCGGTCGGGCCGGTGCCGTTCTGCAGGTCGACCAGGCCGAAGCGCTGACCGGCCGGCAGCGGCGGGGTGGAGATGCCGGCCGCGTGCAACTGGTCTTCGCTGTACTTGGCTTCCAGCCCCTGGTTGAGCATGGCTTGCCATTGCAGGTTGTCGGCCGAGACGGTGACCGGGAAGGCCACCGGTTCGCCGCGCTGCCAGCCATGCACGGACAGATAGTGGGCCACGCTGCCGATGGCATCCACCGGCGAGTTGCGCAGGTCGATCTTGCCGTCGCCATCGAAGTCGACCGCGTATTCGCGGATGCTGCCGGGCATGAATTGCGGCCAGCCGATGGCGCCGGCATAGGAGCCGCGCAGCGACAGCGGATCGATACCGGCCTCGCGAGCCAGCAGCAGGGTGTTTTCCAGCTCGCCGCGGAAGAAGGCCATGCGGGCCTCGCGATTGGGCGTGTTGGGATAATCGAAGGCCAGCGTGGTGAGCGCATCCATGACGCGGAAGTTGCCGGTGTTGCGGCCGTAGACAGTTTCCACGCCGATGATGCCGACGATGATTTCCATCGGCACCCCGTATTGCGCTTCGGCCCGCGCCAGGGCCACGCCATAGGTGTTCCAGAACTCGACGCCGGCATTGATGCGCACCGGTTCCACGAAGCGGGCGCGATAGGCGCTCCAGTTCTTGGGCTTGGTGCTGGGGGCCGGCTTGATCAGCTGGATGGCGCTGTCCACATAACGGGTCTTGGCGAAGAGATCGTTGAGGTCGCCCCGCTGGAACTGGTTGCGCTCGACCATCTCGTCGATGAAACGGCCGACGTCCTTCCAGTCATTGAAGTTGACGAACTCGCCCTGATCGTCTGCCACGACTTTCTTCTTCGCTGCCGACTTTGCTGGCGGCTTGGCCTTGGGCTTGGCTTTGTCGCTGCCGGCTTTTTTGTCTGCCGGCTTTTTCTGGGTTTTCTTTTCCACAGGCTTGCCGTCCTGCGCATGCGCTGCCGGTGCCAGGGCGCACAGGCCGGCGAGCAACAGGGTGGAGAGGGACGAAGTCAGGCGAGGCAGGGAGATGGGCATGAGCGGCAAGCGGTGAAGCGATCTGGTCAGCGGAGCAGGGGCGGGACAAGCCTGCAAGTATACCGCATCGGCCCCCTTGCCCCGTGCTGGTGCATGCTGGGTGCTGCGTCCCGTACACGATACGCGACAGCGGATGTACACTGGGGCCTGTTCACATTCAATCTGCGAGATGCGTTGGTGCCAGCGCGCCTTCTGGCGCCAACCCTTCGGGAGAGGCCGCCAAGCGTCGCCTGCCGTTGTTGCAGCTCCTTGCCGTAGCACCACTACGGCGCGTCGCTGCGCCTAGGCAGTCAACGCTTGGCGACCTCTCGCACTCGTAGATTGAATGTGAACAGGCCCTAGCCCGATGAGACAACCCGGCCGGCCACGGCTTGCCTGTTAGTAACAAGAGCAATAATGACCACCGCCATCTATACGCACGCCGACTGCCAGCGCCACGAAATGGGCGACTGGCACCCCGAGGCCCCCGCCCGTCTGGAGGCCATCGAAGATCAGTTGATCCTGAGCCGGATCGATCAATTCCTCGACCGCCGGGAAGCGCCGCTGGCCGATCCGGCCGAGCTGGAGCGGGTGCACACGGCTGCGGCCGTGGATTACGTGCGCGAGCACAGTCATGCGCTGAGCCTGTCGGGCGAGCGCTATTACTCCATCGACGGCGAGACCCTGATCAACCGGCACAGCTGGAATGCCGCTTTGCGCGCGGCCGGCGCGGCCGTGGCGGCGACTGATGCGGTGCTGGCCGGCGAGCTGGACAACGCCTTCTGCGCCGTGCGTCCGCCCGGGCATCACGCCACGCACGACAAGGCCATGGGATTTTGCCTGTTCAACAACGTGGCGGTGGCGGCTCGGCATGCCATCGACGTGCACGGGCTGCAGCGGGTGGCGGTGATCGATTTCGACGTGCATCACGGCAATGGCACCGAAGACATCTTTGCCCATGATCCGCGGGTGCTGATGGTGAGTTTCTTCCAGCATCCTTTCTATCCCTTTTCCGGCGATGGTCCGACCGAGTCGCACATCGTCAACGTACCGGTGCCGGCCTACTCCGATGGGAGTGCGGTGCGTCAGGTGGTCACCGAGAAATGGCTGCCGGCGTTGCATGCGCATCAGCCGCAGATGATCTTCATCTCGGCCGGTTTCGATGCCCATCGTGAAGACGACATGGGCCAGATGGGGCTGGTCGAGGCCGATTACGCCTGGATCACGCGGCAGATCATGAAGATCGCCGACCAGTACGCTCAGGGCCGCATCGTCAGCTGCCTGGAGGGAGGTTATAGCCCCTCGGCGCTGGGGCGCAGCGTGGTGGCCCACCTGAAGGTGTTGGCCGACCTGGAGTGAGCCACGCGCGCGCTGCGAGGATTCGCTGGCGCGCTAGGCCGGGTGGGGCTCGTAGGCCTCATAGGCCGCGATGATCGCATCGGCCACCGCCCGCACCCGGGCGGTACGGTTCAGGTCGCTGTGCAGGACCAGCCACATGTCGTAGGGCGTGGCCCGCTCCGGCCAGATGCGCACCAGCCCGCTGGCAGCGTCGCCCACATGGATGGGCAGTTCGCCGATCCCGAATCCCGCCTGCAGGCAGTCGTACATCACCAGCCCGGTACTGACTTCCATGGCCACGTTGGCATGGACGATGGATTCGCCACAGATCTGTTCGGACTTGTTCGGCGAGATGCTGTACGGGTAGATCACGACGTCATGCCCCTTCAAACCGCTGCCGGATTCGGGCCGCCCCCGCTTTTTCACATAGGCTTTGGACGCATACATGCCTTTGTGCAGCCGCTTGAGATGGCGCGTGATGAGGTCCGGCGCGTCCGGGCGCACCGTGCGCACGGCGATGTCGGCTTCGCGCTTGGTCAGGTTGCTCAACTGGGTGGAGGTGGTGAGCACCACCTTGATGGTGGGATGGGATTCCCGCAGTCGCTTCAGGGCCGGCAACAGGAAATGGCGCGCCGTGATGTCGGTGGCGGCCAGCCGCACCACGCCGCAGAGGCGCTCGTCGATTCCCTGCATCTGCCGCTGCAGTTGCTCGGCGCCTTGCTCCATTTGGCTGGCGGCGGTGGCGGCCAGTTCGCCGGCCGGCGTGGGGACGTAGCCACCCGGGGTGCGCAGGAACAGGCGCGCGCCCAGCGATTTTTCCAGCGCGGCCAGGCGCCGGCCGACCGTGGCCTGGTCGATCTCCAGGTGCTCGGCTGCACCGCGCAGGGTACCTACGCGGTAGATGGCGAGAAAGATGCGGGCGTTGTCCCAATCCATGATGCATTTTCCAGGTCGGTTTTGTGATGCAGATTTGCATCGGGCTGCCGATTTTATACCTCTTTATTGCATCGCGGTCGCGGCCTAGAATTCTCCCATCGTCACCCGCCCCGGCGTTTCCGGCAGCGGGTCCGCCGCTCTCACTCGCGTCCTTCATGCAGAAAGAACCTTCATCATGTCTTCCGCCCCCTGCCCACAGTTGACGGCATCGGCCGTCCCACCAGCTTGCGCGACCGCACATCGCACCGGCATGCTGCCGCTGGTGGCGCTGGCCATCGGTTTCGTCATGGCCATGCTGGACGTGACGGTGGTCAACGTCGGTCTCTCCAATATCGCCACTAGCCTCGATGCACCGCTGTCCACCCTGGTCTGGATCGTGGATGGCTATACCCTGACCTTTGCCGCCATGCTGCTGGTGGGCGGTGCGCTGGCCGACCGCTTCGGCGCGCGCAAGCTGTACCTGGCCGGACTTTTCCTGTTCGTACTGGCCTCGTTGCTGTGCGGGGCGGCGCCCAATGGTCCTTTCCTGGTGGCGGCGCGCCTTCTGCAGGGGCTGGGTGCGGCTTTCTTCATGCCCAGTTCGCTGAGCCTGCTCAGTCACGTCTACGAGGATGACCGCGTGCGCGCCCGCATGCTGGGCGTGTGGTCGGCCACGGTCGGCCTGGCCGCCGCCATCGGTCCGCTGGTGGGGGGCGTGCTGATCCACTGGCTGGGCTGGCGCAGTATCTTCCTCATCAACGTGCCGGTCGGGCTGGTGGGCCTGTTGATGGCCAGGAAGCTCATCCCGCAGGTGGCCGGGCAGGCCCGTGCCCTGCATCTGTATAGCCACCTGGCCGGGGTGGTGATGCTGGCCGGGCTGTCCTTTGTGCTGATCCAGGGGCCGGTCTATGGCTGGACCTCGCCGCGCATCCTGGCCGGGCTGGCGGTGGCAGTGCTGGCCGCCGTGGCCCTGGTGCGACACGAACTGCGTGGCGTGGCGCCGCTGCTGCCCAAGGCCCTGTTCGCCACACCGCAGTTTGCGGCCGCCAATGGCATCGGCTTCATGATCAACTTCGGGATCTACGGCAACCTGTTCTACCTGGCGCTGTTCCTGCAGCAGGGGCGCGGTGCCGATGCCCTGCATACCGGCCTGCAACTGGTGCCGATGATGGCCGTGGTGTTCTTCGGCAACCTGATGTCGGGCCGCATGGCCGCGCACTGGGGGCCGCGCGTGCCGCTGTTGCTGGGTTTGTCGGTGGGTACGGTGTTTACTGCGGTGGCGATGAGCTTCCGCCCGGATACGCCCTACTGGGTGCTGGCCGTGGTCTGCGCCGCAGCCAACCTGGGCATCAGCACGGCCATCCCCGCCATGACCACGGTGGTGATGCAGGTGGCCGGCAAGGCCCACGCCAACAGCGCGGCGGCGGCCCTGAACGCCAATCGCCAGATCGGTGCCCTGGTCGGCGTGGCCCTGATGGGCGCCATCCTGCATAGCGTGGACGGCTGGGGGCTGCGCAATGGCCTGGCCTTTGGCGTGATGGCCGTCGCTTATGGGCTGGCGCTGGGGCTGGTGTGGCGTTTCGTGGGTGTTGTCAAGGAGCAATGGGTGGTCCGGCGCGCCTGAGCGCGGTGTTGTTCCCCGTCCAACAGCCTGCCCCGACTTGTGCGCGGCAGGCTGTTTTATTGGGGATTTGTTAGGGATTGGCGGGGCAGGGCCGTAAAATAGCGCCTTCAACGAAATACGCACCAGAAAGAAATCCCGCATGTCCATCCAATGGTTCCCCGGTCACATGAACTCCGCCCGCCGCAAGGCAGCGGAAAGCATGGAAAAAGTCGATATGGTCATCGAAGTGGTCGATGCCCGCCTGCCGCAGGCCAGCTGCAATCCGATGATCGAGCAGTTGCGCAATGCGCGTCAGCGTCCCTGCCTGAAGATCCTCAACAAGACCGACATGGCCGACCCGGTGGCCACGCAAGCCTGGATCGACTACTACAACAGCCAGAAGGGCGTGACCGCCGTGGCGCTGTCATGCAAGAAGCCCTCGGATGTGGCACGGGTGCCCAAGCTGGCCATGCAGGTGGCCCCGCATCGCGGCACGGCCCTGAAGCCCTTGCGCATGATGATCATGGGCATCCCCAACGTGGGCAAGTCCACACTGATGAATGCCTTGCTGAAAAAGCGCGTGGCAGCAGTCGGCGACGAGCCGGCCGTGACCAAGACCCAGCAGCGGCTCTATCTGGGCAACAACATGGTCCTGACCGATACCCCGGGCATGCTGTGGCCCAAGATCGAGCACCCCAGCGATGGCCTGATGCTGGCTGCCAGCCATGCAGTGGGCAGCAATGCGCTGATTGAGGAAGAGGTGGCTACCTTCCTGGCCGACCTGCTGCTGCAGCGATATCCGCAATTGCTCAAGGCGCGCTACGGCTTCAATCCCGAGGGCATGGATGGCGTGGCCGTGGTGGAGGGCGTGGCGGCCAAGCGGGGCTTCCGTCTCAAGGGTGGCGACTACGATTTCGAAAAGGCCGCGCATACCTTCCTGCAGGATTACCGCAGTGGTGCGCTGGGGCGCATCTCGCTGGAGACCCCGGCGTCGCGTGCCGAGTTGCTGGCGACCTACCGTTCCACCGACAACCCCGATGCCCTGCCGGCCGAGGATGAGGAAGACGAGGAAGAGGACGACTGGCGCAATGCGCCGGATCACCGGGAGCGCAAGGACTGAGTGCGCCTGTGCCGCTCGGTCGGCTTTCCTTCTGGCGTGCTCAAATCATATAAATGATTTGCCCTTCCGGAAAAGCAAAAAGGCCAGCGCGAAGCTGGCCTTTTCGTTTGCTGCAAGGATGCTGCAGGGGAGGCGGATTACCAGGAGGTGATCACGGAACCCTTGTACTTTTCCAGCACGAACTTCTTCACTTCCGGGCTGTGGTAGGCCTTGACCAGCTTGGCGACCCAGGGCTTGTCCTTGTCGGCAGCGCGGATGGCCAGCACGTTGGCGTAGGGGCCGGTCGACGCTTCCACGGCGATGGCGTCCTTGGTCGGCGACAGGCCGGCCGATTCGGCGTAGTTGCCGTTGATGACGGCAGCGTCGAAGTCATCCAGCGAACGCGGCAGCTGGGCGGCATCCAGTTCGATGATCTTGACCTTCTTGGGGTTCTCGACGATGTCCAGCGGGGTGGCCTTCAGACCGGCATCGGCCTTGAGCTTGATCACGCCCTTGGCCTGCAGCACCAGCAGTGCGCGACCGCCGTTGGTGGGGTCGTTGGGCACGCCGACACGGGCGCCTTGCTTGAGGTCGTTGAGCGACTTGACCTTCTTGGAGTACACGCCCATCGGGAAGGTGATGGTGGTGCCGACGCTGATGAACTTGTAGCCGCGATCCTTGATCTGCGCATCCAGGTAGGGCTGGTGCTGGTAGGAGTTGGCGTCCAGGTCGCCGGCAGCCAGGGCGGCGTTGGGCTGGATGTAGTCGGTGAATTCGATGACCTTCATCTGCACGCCGTCTTTTTCCAGCAGCTTCTTGACCTGTTCCATGATCTCGGCGTGCGGACCTGCGGTCACGCCCATCTTGATCTGGTCCTCCGCGAATGCGGGGGCCGACACCAGGCCGGCGGCCAGGCCCAGGCCCGCGATGAATTGAATCAACTGACGACGCTTCATGACTTTCCTTTCAAGCTTTTTTGAAATGCGCAGCGGATAGCTGCGCGGTGTTATCGATGCCGGTTGCGCGTGGCGCTCTTGGCACGCTCTTGGCACGCTCTTGCGGCCACTCAGCGATGACTGAGCTTGCGCACCAGCAGGTCTCCCAGGGATTGCACCAACTGCACGAACACGATCAGGATCAGCACCACCGCCAGCATCACTTCCGGCAGGAAGCGCTGGTAGCCGTAGCGGATGCCCAGGTCACCCAGGCCACCGCCACCGATGGCGCCTGCCATGGCCGAATAGCCGACCAGGCTGACGAAGGTGATCGTGAGACCGGCGACGATACCAGCAAATGCTTCTGGTACCAAGACCTTGTAGATGATCTGCCAGGTGTTCGCACCCATGGCCTGTGCGGCTTCGACCAGGCCGTGGTCCACTTCGCGCAAGGCGGTCTCGACCAGGCGGGCGATGAAGGGCGCGGCGGCGATGGTCAGCGGCACGATGGCGGCAGCCGTACCGATGGAGGTGCCGACGAAGAAACGCGTCATCGGGATCACCGCCACCAGCAGGATGATGAAGGGGGTGGAGCGCACCGCGTTGACCAGCAGGCCGGCGACACGGTTGAAGACCGCATTGGGCAGTACGCCCTTGTCTTCGGTGATGTGCAGGGCGATGCCCAGCGGGATGCCCAGCAGCGAACCGACCAGGCCGGAAATCACCACCATCATCAGCGTCTCACCGAAGGAGCTGACGAACAGATCGATCAGTTCAGATGACATGGTTGAGCTCCTCGACGACGACGCCCTGCTCGCGCAGGTATTGCATGGCTTGGTTGATGTTTTCCTGCGAGCCGTTGGCGAGGATCGCCAGCGAGCCGAAGGCCTGGCCCTGGATCTCGTCGATCTGGCCGTGCAGGATGTTGAAATTCAGGTTGAAGCGGCGCACCGCTTCCGACAGGTGCGGCTGGTCCACATCGTTGCCGGTGAAGGCGAAGCGGAACAGGTGGTCGGTGCCCTGGCCGGCATCGGCGCGGGCCAGGCGCTCGCGCAGGCGCGCCAGCACACCCTTGGGCAGTTCGTGGGCGATGACGTCGCCGATCAGGGCACGGGTGACTTCATGGCGCGGCTGGCGGAATACCTCCAGCACCTCGCCCTGTTCGATCACCTGGCCGGCTTCCATCACGGCCACGCGGTCGCAGATGTCCTTGATGACTTCCATCTGGTGGGTGATCAGGACGATGGTCAGGCCCAGTTCCTTGTTGATCTTGTGCAGCAGTTCCAGGATGGAGCGGGTGGTTTCCGGGTCCAGTGCGGAGGTGGCCTCGTCGGAGAGCAGGACCTTGGGATCGTTGGCCAGTGCGCGGGCGATGCCCACGCGCTGTTTCTGACCGCCCGAAATCTGCGCCGGGTAACGGTCGCGCAGGGCGGTCAGGCCCACCAGTTCCAGCAGCGGCTCCACCTTGGCGGCGATCTCGGACTTGCTCTTGCCGGCCAGTTCCAGCGGCAGGGCGATGTTGTCGTAGACGCTGCGCGAGGACAGCAGGTTGAAATGCTGGAAGATCATGCCGATGCCACGGCGGGCCTCGCGCAGCTGGGACGAGGACAGGGTGGTCAGGTCCTGGCCGTCCAGGATGATACGTCCGGAGGTGGGGCGGTTCAGCAGGTTCAGGGTGCGTACCAGCGTGCTCTTGCCGGCGCCGCTGCGGCCGATGATGCCGAAGACCTCGCCTTTGCGGATCGACAGTTCGACGTTGCGCACCGCTTCGACATTGCCGAATCGCTGGGTGACAGCTTGTATTTCGATCATGATGGGAACGGAAATGGCAGCGGGCCCCCGGGTGCCGGCATCCCGGCACAGCCCCTCAGGGAGACGCGCGGGCGGTCGCCGGATCACAGGTCTCCACTGCCATCGATATTTTTTATAAGAAGCCGCTATTTTAAGGCGGCAAGGTTATATAGGGAAAACAATTTTTCGCTTATGCATATAACCTCCGCGTCTTAGCATGCGACGGGAAGCCGCCTGGAGACTGGCTTCCAGGGTGGCATCGGCACTTTTCCAGGCGCTGGTTGCCGGCCTGGCACGACAAAGTCTTCGAATAAATTCTAGTAGGTGCAGCAATTTTTGCCGGGATCGTCGCCGGGCGTCCGGGGAAGCGTATCTTTTTGCGTTCTTTCAGCCCGGTGGTGGCCGGTGCGCTACGTACCGCCTGCTGCCTCGACTACACCTATTCCCATGTACGCATACCCCGTCCAGGCGCTCAATGGTCGGCTCGATGAATTGCTGGAGCTGGCCGATATCGATGAAGTCATCCTCACCCGCGACAACGCCGAAAACCTGGTGCTGGTGCGGGAATCGGTCTGGCGCGGAGTCCAGGAGGCCCTGCTCCTGCTGGGTAACGACCTCAATGCCGAGCGGCTCCTGTGCAGCCTTCAGCAGCTGCGGGCCACGTTGCTATCCGGACCATCCCCTTCGTGAACAGGCTCTGGCTTTCGCCGATGGCCCGGCAGGACCTGGCCTGGTGGCGCCGCCACGACCGTGTCACGGCCCGCGAGCTGTTGGGCCTGCTGCGACGGTTGCAGGACGACACCCCGCTGCCTGCCGCGCGCATGACCCGGTTGCCGCTGCGCCTGCCGGGCCTGTGGGCCATCCGGCTGTGCGGCGAACACCGCATCGTGATCGAGCGGATGCCGGGGATCGTCATCGTGCATCAGTGTCGATTTCATTACTGAAGCAGTAAAAAGGGACGTCCCTTTTTGTTGGCATTAGTTGCAATAAAGATACAGAATATTCTCATAAATCGACATAATTCAAATTATGAATCGATTGAGAAAATAAATACCGTTTAGATTTGCCTTAACTTCTTGAAGTCATCTTCCGGGAAGTGTGGGGGTGGCCACGCGAGATCGCGACCGGCACCCGCCAATCAACAGCAATCAAACCACTACGGAGTACTCTCTATGAAAAAGTCCATCCTGGCCCTGGCCGTGCTGGCTGCCTTCGCCGGCGCGGCGCATGCACAAAGCACTGTCACCGTCTATGGTTCGGTCGATGCCAGCCTGTCCTACACCAACAAGATCATCACTTCCGGCAAGGAAACCGGCGGTCAGGTGGCACTCGATTCCGGCCTGATGAAGGGCTCGCGCCTGGGCATCAAGGGTAGCGAAGACCTGGGCGGCGGCCTGAAGGCCGTGTTCAACATCGAGAACGGCTTCAACGTCGATACCGGCGCGGCGGGTCAGGGCGGCTTGCTGTGGGGCCGCCAGGCTTTCGTCGGCATGTCGGGCAACTTCGGTACCATCCTGGCCGGTCGTCAGAAGGACGTCCTGGATGATATCGGCGGTATCACCTCTCCGGGTGACTTCGGCGGCGGTGTCAGCCGCATCCACTCGCTGAACCTGGACCGCACCAACGGTGAGCGCGTCAACAACTCCATCCGCTATAACTCCCCTGACTTCAACGGCTTCACCGGCAGCCTGATCTATGGCTTCGGCGAGGAGGCCGGCCGCACCGGTTCCGGTCAATCCTTCGGTCTGGGCGGCATGTACGCCAACGGCCCGCTGAACGTCGGCCTGGGTTATTTCCAGAGCAAGATGGGCGATTCCAAGAACGCCAGTGACGTCAATGGTGCGGCAGCCTGCAACGGCCCCGGCAAGAATGGCGATACCTGCCTGAAGACCTGGACCCTGGCGGCTTCTTACCAGTTCGGCCCGGCCAAGGTCTACGGTTCGTACTCGCGCGTGAAACTGCCGCTGACCGAAGCACGTCCAGACTACAACCCGAAGGACTACAACTTCGCGATGCTGGTCGATCCGAAGCGGGGCGCAGCCTACAAGCCTGCAGACAAGGCTGACTTTGCCATCGGCGGACCCAACAACGAGTCCAGCCAGACTGTGGACCTGGGCGTGAACTACAAGCTGCTGCCGGCCCTGTCGCTGATCAGCAGCGTGCAACTGACCAGCGCCAAGTTCGTCAAGGGCTCCAACGGTCGCCTGGTGCAGTTGAACCTGGGCGCCAAGTATGACCTGTCCAAGCGCACCACGACGTATGCTGTCCTGCGCAACCTGCGTTCGAACGACATGTACAACGTCGGCACGGCCAGCGACCGCATCCCGGGCGCCAACCGCAGCCAGACCGGTCTGAATGCCGGGATGATCCACAGCTTCTAAGACGTTGGACGCCGCGCCTGCGAGGGCGCACTGTTCGAAGACCCGCATCCCACAAGGATACGGGTCTTTTTCATTGTGTGAATTCCTGCATCAAGCTTCCGTCCTGGAATATGGTCGGCTGGCACGACCGCTCCAGAGACAGAGGGCGGGCGACTCAGAGTTGATCGCAAATCCGGCACGACCAGCGGCAAATGCCGATCGAAAGGTAGCGCGGAGCGGAACTGCCGCGCAGAGCGGAATCGGCCACCATCCAGTGGCACCAGCACAATAAAAAACCCGCATCGTCACCGATGCGGGTTTTCTTCTTGCAGCACAGGCCATGTCATCCATGGCCCGCAGCAGGAGGGCAATTACATCATGCCGTCCATACCGCCCATGCCGCCCATACCACCCATGCCGCCAGGCATGCCGGCCGGCTTGTCGTCAGCCACTTCGGCCACCAGGGCGTCGGTGGTCAGGATCAGGCTGGCCACGGAGGCAGCGTTCTGCAGAGCCGAACGGGTCACCTTGGCCGGATCCAGCACGCCCAGTTCCACCAGGTCACCGTAGGTGCCGTTGGAGGCGTTGTAGCCGAAGTTGCCCGAACCTTCCAGCACCTTGTTCACCACCACCGACGGCTCGTCGCCGGCGTTGAAGACGATCTGGCGCAGCGGCTCTTCGATGGCACGCAGCACGATCTTGATACCGGCTTCCTGGTCGGGGTTGTCGCCCTTCAGGTCCTTGACATTGGCGCGAGCGCGCAGCAGGGCCACGCCACCGCCAGGCACGACGCCTTCTTCAACGGCAGCGCGGGTAGCGTGCAGTGCATCTTCGACGCGGGCCTTCTTTTCCTTCATTTCGACTTCGGTGGCAGCGCCAACCTTGATCAGTGCAACACCGCCGGCCAGCTTGGCCACGCGCTCTTGCAGCTTTTCACGATCGTAGTCGGAAGTTGCTTCGCCGATCTGGGTGCGGATCATGGTCACGCGTGCTTCGATGCCGGCAGCTTCGCCAGCGCCGTCGATGATGGTGGTGTTTTCCTTGCCGATCTCGACGCGCTTGGCTTGGCCCAGTTCAGCCAGGGTGGCCTTTTCCAGGGTCAGGCCGACTTCTTCGGCGATCACTTGACCACCGGTCAGGATGGCGATGTCTTCCAGCATGGCCTTGCGGCGGTCGCCGAAGCCAGGGGCCTTGACGGCAGCGGTCTTCAGGATGCCACGGATGTTGTTGACCACCAGGGTAGCCAGGGCTTCGCCTTCGACGTCTTCAGCCACGATCAGCAGCGGACGGCCAGCCTTGGCGACTTGTTCCAGCACCGGCAGCAGATCACGGATGTTGGAGATCTTCTTGTCGAACAGCAGGATGAAGGGATTGTCCAGGGCGACGATCTGCTTCTCTTGGTTGTTGATGAAGTACGGCGACAGGTAGCCGCGGTCGAATTGCATACCTTCGACGATGTCCAGTTCGTTTTCCAGCGACTTGCCGTCTTCGACGGTGATCACGCCTTCCTTGCCGACCTTTTCCATGGCCTTGGCGATGATGTCGCCGATGTCCGCGTCGGAGTTGGCCGAGATCGAGCCGACTTGAGCGATTTCCTTGGAGGTGGTGGTGGGCTTGGACAGGTTCTTCACTTCACCGACGATGGCGGTGACGGCCTTGTCGATACCGCGCTTCAGGTCGGTCGGGTTGAAACCGGCGGCGACGTACTTGAAGCCTTCGCGCACGATGGCCTGGGCCAGCACGGTGGCGGTGGTGGTACCGTCACCGGCGTTGTCGGAGGTCTTGGAAGCGACTTCCTTGACCAGCTGGGCACCCATGTTTTCCAGCTTGTCCTTCAGTTCGATTTCCTTGGCGACGGAAACGCCGTCCTTGGTCACGGTCGGGGCGCCGAAGCTGCGCTCCAGCACGACGTTACGACCCTTGGGGCCCAGGGTGACCTTGACTGCGTTGGCCAGGATGTTGACGCCGTTGACGATCTTGGCGCGTGCTTCATCGCCGAAAATAACTTGCTTTGCTGCCATGTTGGATTCTCCAGAAATTCGGTTCAGTTCATGTCGCCGGGCTTGGTGCTGAAAGCTGAGGCAAGCGCCGGCTGCTGTCTTGTTGCCGAGGGCCCTCTATATATGAAGATACAGACGGGCCGGATGCCGAATTACTTCTCGACGACGGCGAACAGGTCTTCTTCGCGCATGACCAGCAGTTCCTGGCCATCGACCTTCACGGCCTGGCCGGAATACTTGCCGAACAGGACGCGGTCGCCGACCTTCACGGCCAGTTGGCGGACCTTGCCATCTTCCAGGATCTTGCCATTGCCGACGGCCAGGATTTCGCCCTGGTCCGGCTTTTCGGTCGCTGCATCAGGCAGAACGATACCGGAAGCGGTCTTGGTTTCCTGGTCGAGGCGCTTGACGATGACGCGATCGTGCAAAGGGCGAAGATTCATGAGAACTCCTTAATTTTCAATAAGTTAGCATTGATTGCGGCGAAGCCTGCAACGGTTTTCTTCCAAATGCAGCAAACCTCACCGCAAGAAAAAGGGGATTGCGCCCGGCGGGCTGTTAGCACTCTGCCGTGACGAGTGCTAAGTATAGGGATGGGCTTTGGATTTTTCAAGGCGTCAATTGCGTTCGCGATCTTAATGTCGGAATTCATTTAAGTCTGAACTCTGGTCATTTAACTTTGAACTTGCCCAGCTCGCCCTGGTAGTTGGTCAAGGCCTCGGCGAGGGCTTGTTCGTAGGCGTCCAAGCGGACCATGTGGCGAGCCTGGTTTAGTATTTGCGTACGTCACTTAGTACTAAATTGGATATAGAGTCCGAAAAAGACTCATGTTAAATTTTCTTTGCGTCTTTATGAACACAATTGGGGAACGTCTGAAGGCCGAACGCGCGCGCTTAGGCTTCAATCAGACAGAATTTGCAGGCGTCGGCGGCGTACAGCGGCGAGCTCAAGTCTTCTATGAGCAGGATGAGCGCCGCCCAGATGCTGGCTACTTGTTAGCTGTATCTCGTCTCGGCGTAGATGTTCAATATGTAGTCACCGGGACGCCCAGTGCCCAGGCCCTTACAGACGATGAGGCATTGCTTCTCAACGGCTTCAGAAAGCTCGATCTCAAAAATAAGGCACGGGTGCTAGGTGTGGTCGAAGGAGCGGGTGGCCTTGATGAACAGCAAGCGGTAACCAATGCAGCTCCTGCGGCCACATTCCACGGTACTGCCGGCCAACAATCCACTGGCGGCATTGCGGTGCCACAAACCATCAATGTAGGACGCAAAAAACTATGACGTTAGGGGAAAGTTCAAAGTTAAATGAACACTTAACTGGAAAGTTCAGAGATAAATGAACAAATAACGGGAAAGTTCAGAGTTAAGTGAAATATCAGTTCAGACTTAGCTGACGCGCTTTCCTATGAATCACTGCCCGTCGGGCTTTCGAGTTCAGACTTAAATGAATTCCGACACTTAATTGATCTCTTGGTGATCAATAAGGATGACGCCGATATTCCGCTTTGAAATCAAAGACTTGTCGTCTAGTTGCAGTGAAAATTGATGGGCTGAGGGGGATAATTCTGAAAGAAATCAACAACTCTGGCCCATCGAGGGCCCCGAGGCGTCGCGCGTAGCAGTGGCCAGCCGCATGTTGCTGGTCAGTTGAAGCTTGGTCGGATGCAAGCCTACGAGAACAGGTCTGAGTGCGTCCCACTGCGCACGAATACGACCAGGCCGCTCTTGCCCGAGTCGTCCAGTGTATAGATCAGCAGGAAGTCGCCGCCGATGTGACATTCGCGATGACCTGTCCAGTCGCCGGCCAGCGAATGATCGAGCCATTCGGGCGGCAGCGGCCCGTCGTTGGCGATCAGCAGCGTCATGGCCTCTTTCAGCCGGTTCATATCGTATCGGCCGGAATGAGACAGGCGCTGCCAGTCATTGAGGAAGTCCCTGGTGTAGTCCGACGCGCGAGGCAGCTTTGCCCGCTTAATTGCGGCTGGCTTCTTCGAGGTCATTCAGCAGAGCGTCAGCGGTTGCGAAGCGAGCGCGACGGTTCTTGATGATCTCGTTTGCCTCGGCGATGGCCAACTGACTGGCGGCGTTCGGAGCCTTGAGCGCGAACGGCAGTTCCTTGTCGGCGACGACCCGGGTGAGAAACACCCGGATAGCGTCGGAGACGGTCAGGCCCATGGAGGCCAGCGTTTCTGCTGCCTGCGCCTTGAGATCCTCGTCCACCCGAACGTGAACCATAGTGGTGGTAGCCATGACAGCCTCCTGTTGCGATTGATTGAGATACATTGTATCGCACCCTGCCGATTTTCGTAAAACTGCACTTAACGCGAGGTCTGCCGGGATAGCCGAAATGGCAAGGCGATATTTCAGCAATGTCATTACTTCGAATGCCGGCAAATTGACTGGCGCAAGTCGTGCTTACACCTCGAAACACGACACAGCGAGGGAGCAGGAAGGCTGCGGGAAACTGATTTTCTCATCTAGCGGGATGGATGCTTTGGTGAGAAATGCGCTCCCCCTGCGACCACTTGTGCGGGCGTGCAGTTTTTTTCGGTTTCACGTTCCCATTTGGTGCGAAACCCAATGCCGCGTATTAAAAAAGTGCATAAAACGTGCGATCTGTCTGAAGAACTGTACTGGTCTCCGTGCGCCGCTCCCAGCCGCACCATTACGGTGTATTCTGCCCAGCGGGGTGGATCGCGTCGTAGGAACTGCCCCGCCTGGCCTGGCGTTTCGTCCGGGCCGCTTACCTGAGGTGGCTCCGTCCCTTTTTAAGCGGGAAACACCACGGGGAGGGCTCCCGAGTCGTGATGCCATGGGGCATGGCTCGTTTTTTGCAGTAGCAGAGTCCGCAAGCAACATCCAGTCAGCAACTGGGGGTGCTGCGGTGTTGATCGTCCGGGCCTTCGTTCGCGGATGTCAGGATTGGTCAGCGCATATAACAAATGGCACAACGAACTGCGTTTTCAATCACTCTATCGGAAGTAATAGGAGCATTTCATGCAAAAAATTAAAGGGATTCCTGTCGCCACCGCCATCGTGGCAGCGTTCGCATTCGCAGGGGCTGCGCAGGCACAAGAGGTCATCAAGATCGGTCACGTCGCTCCCCTGACCGGTCCCAACGCCCACATCGGCAAGGACAACGAAAACGGCGCCCGCATGGCCGTGGACGAGCTCAATGCCAAGGGCTTCATGATCGGCGGCAAGAAAGTGACTTTCCAGCTGGTTCCCCAGGATGACGCTTCCGATCCGAAGCAAGCCACCACCGTGGCCCAGGCCCTGGTCGATGCCAAGGTCAAGGGCGTGGTCGGCCACATGAACTCGGGCACCACCATCCCCGCTTCCAAGATCTACTTCGATGCCGGCATCCCGCAAATCTCGCCGTCGGCCACCAACCCCAAGTACACCCAACAAGGCTTCAACACCGCCTTCCGCGTGGTGGCCAACGATGGCCAGCTGGGTGGCGTGCTGGGTCGCTACGCCGTCAATGAACTCAAGGGCAAGAACGTCGCCGTCATCGACGACCGTACTGCCTACGGTCAAGGCGTGGCTGAGGAATTCCGCAAGAGCGCGCTGGCTGCCGGTGCTACCGTGGTGGCGACCCAGTACACCACCGACAAGGCCACCGACTTCAACGCCATCCTGACCTCGGTCAAGTCCAAGAAGCCTGACCTGGTCTTCTTTGGCGGTATGGACGCCGTGGCCGGTCCGATGCTGCGCCAGATGGATCAGTTGGGCGTGGCTGCCAAGTTCATGGGCGGTGACGGCATCTGCACCACCGAACTGCCCAACCTGGCCGGCCCTGGTCTGAAGGACAGCGAAGTGGTCTGTGCCGAAGCCGGTGGCGTGACCGAAGCCGGCAAGAAGGCGCTGGACGACTTCAAGGCTGCCTACAAGAAGAAGTTCAACCAGGACGTCGTGATCTACGCTCCGTACACCTACGATGCGCTGATGACCCTGGCCGATGCCATGCAGAAGGCCGGTTCTTCTGATCCCAAGGTCTACCTGCCAGAACTGGCCAAGATCCACCACAAGGGCGTGACCGGCGAAATCGCCTTCGACGCCAAGGGTGACATCCTGAACGGTACCCTGACCCTGTACACCTACAAGGGTGGCAAGCGCTCGCTGCTGAGCGTGGTCAAGTAAAGAGGGAAGCTGCAGTTCTGCTCCTGCCGGCCACTGTTACGGTGGGCGGCAGCAAGCCAGGGCCGTACAAACCTGGACAAAGCCCCGGCCTCGTGCCGGGGCTTTGTCGTTTTTCCCGTCGATTAATTCACAAGGCTTCATCCGTAAATGAAGGTTTGTTGGCGCACCGTCCTTTACGGATTATAATGAGAACAGTTCTCATTATTTTTCGCCGTCATGACCGACGTCGTCCATCCCGCTCCGCGTCACCCAGACATCGCTGGCCTCTACACCGGTCATCACCAATGGCTGCTGGGCTGGCTGCGTCGTCGCACCCATGATGCGGAACTGGCGGCCGACCTGGCCCAGGACACCTTCGTGCGGGTCATGGTGTCGCGCCGTAGCTTCTATCTGGAAGAAGTGCGGGCCTTGCTGGCGACCATCGCACGCGGTCTGGTGATCGATCATTTCCGTCGCTGCGCGCTGGAAGCCAGCTTCCTGGAAATGCTGGCGCAACTGCCGCCCGAGCACCTGCCTTCACCCGAGGCGCAATTGCTGGTGCTGGAAACCCTCAACGAAATCGATGCCATGCTGGCCGCATTGCCGGCCAAGGTGCGCAGCGCCTTCCTGCTGTCACAACTGGATGGCCTGGGCTATGCCGAGATCGCCGAGCGCCTGCAGGTTTCGCTCAGTTCGGTACAGCAATACATGAAGCGTGCCTTCACCGCCTGTTACAGCGTCCAATATGGCCGCTGAGATCACCGCTCCCACCGACGACATCGTCAGGACCGCCATCGACTGGATGGTGCGGCTGCAATCGGGCACCGCCACCGCCCAGGAACACGAAGCCTGCCGCCGCTGGCGCGCCGAGCAGCCGCAGCACGAACTGGCCTGGCAGCGGCTGCAGTCGTTGAGCGAGCGGGTTGCTACGCTACCGCGCACACTGGCGCATGGCAGCATCGGCGATGGTGACGCCCGCAGTCGTCATAACCGCCGCTTCGCCGTCAAGGCCCTGTGCCTGGTTGCCGGGGTAGGGCTGGTAGCCACCGGCGCCGGCATGGCCACCTCCTGGCCGGCGCTGATGGCCGAATATTCCACCCGGGTGGGCGAGCGGCGGCGTGTGCTGCTGGCCGACGGTACCGTGCTCGAACTCAACAGTGCCACGGCCATCGACACCGCCTACGACGACCAGCAGCGCCTGATCAAGCTGCATCGCGGTGAAGTGCTCATCACCACCGCCCGCGAAGAGGGCCACCCCTATCGTCCGTTCATGGTCCACACCCGCCTGGGGCAGGCGCGTGCGCTGGGTACCCGCTTCCAGTTGCGTGACAGCGAGGCCGGCATGCGACTGGCCGTCTATGCCGGTGCGGTGGCCTTCACCGCCAGGGATGGCGTCGACAGCGTGCGCATCGATGCCGGGCAGCAGGGCATGTTCGACCGGCATGGCCTGGTCGGCAATCTGGCGCCCGCCAATGAACAGGCGCTGGCCTGGACCGACGGCTTCATCGTCGCCGACCGCATGCCGCTGGGCGAACTGGTGGCCGAACTGGACCGTTACCTGCCCGGCAGGCTGCGCTGCGATCCGGCTGTTGCGTCGCTGCCCATCTCGGGCGTGTTCCCGCTGGACCAGCCGGCGCGCATCCTGGCCGCCATCGCGCGTACCTTGCCGGTGCAGATCGATACCTGGACTTCCTACTGGATCACCCTGCGTCCACGGGCAGCAGCCCCACGCAGCACAACGTAAAGATTTCTTGGCCACCCTCTGCAGTTTTTTGCGGCTCGTTCGGTTTACCTGATAGCAAGCTCGCCCATCACCGTAGACCGACATGAAAACAACGATCCGTTTCCCCTCCCGTCCGACCCTCTCCAGGCTGGCCGTACTGGCTGCCCTGGCAACGCCCATGGCCACCGTCCAGGCCCAGGCCAGTGACGCCCAGCGCCAGGCCTATGATCTGCCTGCCGGCCCGCTGAACCAGGTCTTGAACAGCTTTGCGCGCCGTGCCGGCGTGCTGCTCTCGTTCGACCCCGCCGTGACCCGCGAACGCCAGAGTGCCGGCCTGTCCGGGCGCTACACCGTGGACGAGGGCTTCGCCGCCCTGTTGAGCGGCTCCAGCCTGCAGGCCGTCAAGAATGCCGATGGTGGCTACACGCTGCTGGCACCCACCGTGGGCAGCAACGCCAATGCCGTCCTGCCCACCGTGACCATCACCGAAAGCGCCGACCCCACCGCCCCCTATGCCGGCGGCCTGGTGGCGCGGGGTGGCAGCCTGGGCGTGCTCGGCACTGCCAGCGTCATGGATACGCCGTTCAGCACCACCAACTACACCTCGCAAGGCATCGAAGACGTGCAGGCGCGCGCCATCGGCGACGTCATCGCCAACGACGCCTCGGTGCGCAACACCAATGGCAACGGTGGTTTCGGCGACAGCTACCAGATCCGTGGCTTCACCATGTCGGCCAACGATGTTGCCTTCAATGGCCTGTATGGCATGGTGCCCCTGACCCGCATGCCCATCTCCATGGTCGAGCGCATCGAAGTACTCAAAGGTCCGGGCACCCTGATGTATGGCATGGGGCCAGCCGGTGGCGTCGGCGGCGCGGTCAACCTGATTCCCAAGCGCGCCCATGAAGACCCCATTTCCAGCGTGACGGCCACCTATCTGTCCAATTCGCAGTTCGGTCTCAAGGCCGACCTCGGCCGCCGCTTCGGTGAAAACCAGGAGTGGGGCGTGCGCGTCAATGCACTCTATGCCGACGGCAATACCGGCCTGTCCGGCAGCAATCAACAGCAGAGCATGGGGTCGGTCGGACTGGACTACAACGGCGGTCGTGTGCGCTGGAGCCTGGACGCCTATACCCAGCATGAAGATGCCCGCAACTTCCGCCCGCAATTCAGCATCAGCAGCCTGGTCATGCCGGACGCGCCCTCGGGCAAGACCAATCTGTATCCCGGCACCACGCTGCAATCGGACGACAAGGCCGCCACCACCCGTCTGGAATACGACATCAACGACCAGCTGACCGCCTATGGCGCAGTCGGCTACCACGTCGCCAGTTCCGCCCAGAGCTGGCCCGGCGCCACCATCCTCAATGCACGCGGCGACACGGCTACCCTGTACAACGGCTATTACGACCAGCAGGTGACCTCCACCTCTGCCGATGTCGGCATGCGGGCGCGCTTCAATACCGGCGGCATCAAGCACACCCTGATGCTGGGCGTGAACATGCTGAACCAGCAGACCGATTATTTCTACCTCTCCGAACCCAGCAGCGTCACCTCCAACCTGTATCACCCGGTGGCCCTGCCCACCGTCACCGGCAGCCGCGGCCAGCCCACGCCGCAAAGCCAGGTGCGCCTGACCAGCGTGGCCCTGACCGATACCCTGTCGCTGGCCGATGACCGCCTGCGCCTGATCGGCGGACTGCGGCGCCAGCAGGTCTATTCGCACAGCCTGGTTGACGATACCCAGACCTCCAACAAGACCGCCATTTCCCCGGTGCTGGGCGTGGTGGTCAAGCCGATGGAGAGTGTCTCCCTCTACGCCAACTACACGGCAGCCCTCAGCGCCGGCGGCTTCACCTCAGCCACCGACGGCAACCCCAACCAGCTGTTCCCGCCGTACAAATCCAAGCAGATCGAGACCGGTGCCAAGATCGACTGGGGCCGTGTGACCACCACTGCCGCGGTGTTCCAGATCGAGCAGGCCAATTCCAGCACCACCCTCGTCAATGGCATCAACACCACCACCCAGGATGGTCGCAACCGCGTGCGCGGCCTGGAACTGGCGGCCTATGGCGAACTGCAGCGCGGCCTGCGCTTCAATGCCAGCGGCACCTTCTTCGACGCCAAGCAATACCACACCGACAATGGCACCAACGACGGCAAGGATGTCGGCGCCATCCCCAGCAGCAACTTCAACCTCGGGCTGGACTGGGACGCGCCCTGGCTGCAAGGCCTGGCGCTCAATACCCGCGTGACCCGCACCGGTTCGATGTGGTACAGCAATGAAAACACGCTCAAGGTGCCGGGCTGGACCCGCGTTGATATCGGTGCCCGCTACATCACCAAGGCGGCAGGGCAGGTCGTGACCTACCGCGCCAATATCGAAAACCTGTTCGACAAGAACTACTGGCTGATGCAGAACGGCTATGTGGGTACCTCGTCCGGCCGCACGCTGGTGCTGTCGGCGCAGGTCGATTTCTGACCTCACCCGCTTGCGCCGTCAGGCGCAGCGCCCAAGCCTGCACAAAAGCTCTGTCGCCCCCGGGCGGCAGGGCTTTTTTCTTGAGCCTGTTGACCCTGTTCTGGTCCGATGGCGAATATTTTTTATACGATTTATATCGCCGACCTCTTCTGCAGGATCAGGGCCGCTTGACACTGCAGCGAGTCAGGCCGCTCAGGCCGCTCAGGTCGCTCAGGTCGCTAAGGTCGGTACAGCATCCATCTCCCGCGCGCTTTCCAGGAATATCCGCCGCAGCCACTCGATGCCCGGATCATTGGTGCGATAGCGGTGCCACTGCATCATCTGATGCATCTCCGCCAGCGGCAACGGACTCTCCTTGATCACCACCGGCCATTGCGGCGCCAGCTTGCGCGCCAGGCGGCCGTGCACGGTGGCAATCCGGTCCGTACCCTGCACCAGCGCCACCGCAGAGGCAAAGCTGAAACTGGTGACTTCCACGCGCCTGGCAAAGCCCAGCTTGTTGGTCATCCACGCTTCCACCGACGAGGCATTGGCGCCCGGCGGCACCATCACCACGTGGCCCGCGTTCATGTAGCGTTCCAGCGTCAGTTCGCCGTCGGCCAGCGGGCTGTCGCGCCAGACCACGCACACGTGGCGTTCGCGAAAGACTTCTTCGGCGGGGTGGTCGGGCGTGCAGAATTCCTGCGGCAGGATCAGCAGATCGACCTCGGCACGGTCCAGAGAGCGGGGCGGGTCTTGCACCTGCGGCATTAGCGCAAAGCGGATGCCCGGCCCCTCGGCGTAGGCACGCGCCATCACCCGCGGCACCAGCACACTCAGGCTGAAGTCCGAGACCGAGATGCGGAATTCCCGTTGTGATTGCGCCGGCACGAAAGCCGGCTTGGCGGCGATCGAACCCTCGATGCGCCGCAGGACATCATTGACCGCGTCGCGCAGCACTTCGGCCCGTGGCGTGGCCTCCATGCGGCGCCCGACCTGGATCAGCAATTCATCGTCGAAATATTCGCGCAGGCGTGCCAGCGCATTGCTCATGGCCGACTGGCTCAGGTGAATCTTCTCGGCGGCGCGGCTGATGCTCAGTTCGGTCAGCAAGGCATCCAGGGCGACCAGCAGGTTGAGGTCGAGCTTGTTGAAGCGCATGGGCGTGTCTCCGTTGTTCTGGCGTGCCGGCCTTCTGTACACGGGGTGTGCGGGCGCGGTCATGTATTGATGCCGCCCATATCATGAATCAAAACAATCCATTTGATCAATATCAAGCTCGAACTTAAGCTTCCCTCATCCGCTGCACGGCCCCCCGCAGATCGAAGAAAGGGCCGGCACGGCAAGCCGGCGGCGCCCTCTGCGCGCCGCTTTTGGCCTGGCCCCGAAAAGACGCCGCGATGGCGAGACAACAAGCCAGGCAGGGTAGGAGACAAGGAGACAGAAGTGAAGAGAGGATACGTACCAGTCCAGCGGCTGGCCACATGCGCCGTCCTGGGCATGCTGGGCACGGCGGCCATGCAGTCCGCACAAGCGTTTGAAGGTGGCATCTCGCCATTCCCCACCGGGTCCACCAGTGAATACATCGCCGCGCTGCCACCCATCCCGGGCCTGTTTGCGGTGGAGCAATTCAATTACAGCAGTGCCGACGGTCTGTACGACAACAAGGGCAACAAGCTGCCCATCCCCTTCAAGTCCCAAGCCTTCTCGGCCACCACGCGTCTGCTGGCCTCCTATGGCGTGGAATGGTTCGGCGCCAAGGTGTATTCGCAACTGGTGCTGCCGGTGGTGTCGCTGCATACCGAAGTGGCCGGCCACGGCGAAAACCACAATGGCCTGTCCAACGTCACCGTCACGCCGCTGCTGCTGCGCTGGGATGTGGCGGCCCACACCAATGTCACGTTCGGGTTCGACTTCGCACTCAAGACCGGCTCCTACAATCCCGCCCGCCCCAGCGTGGCAGTGGGCTATACCTCGTACCAGCCGGTGCTGGCGATACGCCACAACGATCCCGATGGACTGGACCTGGGCATCTCCAACCGCCTGCTCTTCAATGACAAGAACAGCGATACCAATTACCGCTCCGGCACCGCCTACGTGGCCGATTTCATCGGCGGCTGGAACTTCGGGAAGTGGAAGGTCGGCGTGACCGGTTCCTACCTGAACCAGTTCACCGACGACCGCCAGAACGGCAGCGACATCCCTGGCAATCGCATGCGCAGCTTCGCCATGGGCCCGACCGTCGCCTATAACGCCGGTCCCTTCAGCATCAACATGAATGTCCAGCGCGGTCTGTACGCCGCCAACACGGCCAAGAGCGATGCCATCTGGATCAACTTCGCCATGCCGTTGTGGCTGGGCGGCCCGCACTGAGGACCTGGGTCCGGCCCACCCCAAGCATCACTCATCATCAAAGGAGTTTCACCATGTTCCGTTACTTCCCGACGAATTATGTCTGGAATCTTTCCGTCGACCTTGCCATCGAGATGGGGGCGCGCATCGGCGAGATCGAAGCCATGTGCGCACCTCTGCAGGAGGCGGCCAAGCAGCCTGACGCCGAAGGCACGGCCGCCTTCCGCGCCACCTGGGCGGACATGGCAGAAAAGCTGTGCAGCCTGGCCGCCGAGGACGAAGTGCGCGGCCGGCTGCTCTCGGCCGGCGCCAAGTACAAGCGCGCCGCCAGCTATCTCCTGACCTGCGAACGCCTGCAGGGCCACGGTGCGCCGGGCCGGTTGGCACTGTACTGGCGTTTCCTCGAAGTGTTCCAGCGCGGCATCGCCCTGGCCGGCGACAACTGCCAGCGCGTCGAGATCCCCTATGAAGGCCAGGTGATCTCGGGCCTCTATACCCCTGCCCTCGGTGTGCAGGGACCGGCACCGGTGCTGGTCCAGCTCAACGGCCTGGATTCGACCAAGGAAATGAAATACCTGGTCGGCCTGCCCGGCTGGCTGGCCGAGCGCGGCGTGTCCTCGTTGGTGATCGACCAGCCCGGCACCGGCGAAGCCCTGCGCCTGCACGGCATGACCGCGCGCTTCGATGCCGAGCACTGGGCAGCTCACGTGGTGGACTGGCTGGAGCAGCGCGATGACGTGGACCCCAAACGCATCGGTTGCGAAGGCGTTTCGCTGGGCGGCTACTACTGCCCGCGCGTGGTGGCCATGGAGCCGCGCTTTGCCTGCGGCGTGGTGTGGGGCGCCAATCATGACTGGCGCGACGTGCAGAAGCGTCGCCTGGAAAAGGAAGGCGATTTCCCCGTGCCGCATTACTGGCAGCACGTGTGCTGGGTGTGGGGCGCCAAGGACGTCGACGACTTCATGCGTATCGCCGAAGACGTGCACCTGGATGGCGTGGTCGAAAAGATCCGCGTGCCCTTCCTGGTCACCCACGGCGAAAAGGACAGCCAGATTCCGCTCAAGTGGGCGCATCGCACCTACGAACAACTGGTCAACAGCCCCAAGCGCGAATTGAAGATCTTCACCGACCGCGAAGGCGGGGTGCAGCACGCCAGTTTCGATAACTCCATCAATGCCGGCCATGTCATTGCCGACTGGGTGGCCGAGACCCTGGGTGGTCGCACCCGGGGCTGAGGCAGAACGATCACCGATGACAAACAGACTGAATCACAAGGAAATCCGCATGAACATCATTGGACCCGATGCCCTGGTCTTTGGCGTGGACGATCTGCCCGCCTGCCGCCAGTACCTGCTCGACTATGGCCTGAGCGACGCCGGCGGTGACCGTTTCGAAGCCCTGGATGGCACCGCCATCGTGCTGCGTGCCCGCGACGACGCTACCCTCCCACCGGCCATGGGCACCGCCAGCCTGTTGCGCGAAACCGTCTACGGGGTGGCCGATGCCGCCTCCCTGGACGCCATCGAAACCGAATTGCGCCGCGACCGCGAAGTCAGTCGTCGTGACGGCGTGGTGCGCAGCGTGGACGACATGGGCTTTGCGCTGGCCTTCCAGCTGACCGTACGCCGCTCCCTGGTCATGCCGGCCGAACGCGTCAACGGGCCCGGCGACCCGCAGCGCCCGCCCAATCAGCTGGGCCTGCCGCCGGAACTGCCGGCCCTGCCGCGTACGCTCTCGCACGTGGTGTATTTCGTCCCTGATGCGGCCCGGGCCGAGGCCTTCTACCAGCGGCTGGGCTTCGTCTGCACCGACCGCTTCACCGGCGTGGGACCCTTCCTGCGCCCGGCCGGCACGCAGGACCACCATACCCTCTTCATGATCCAGACCCCGCCCTTCATGAAAGGCTGCGAACACTTCACCTTCCACATGGGCGGCCCGACCGAAGTGCTGCTGGCAGGCACCCGCTTTGTCGAAAAGGGTTACCAGAGCTTCTGGGGGCCTGGCCGCCATCGTTTCGGCAGCAACTGGTTCTGGTACTTCAATTCGCCGCTGGGCTGCCACGTCGAATACGACGCCGACATGGACCTGCATGATGAGGCCTGGGCCGCCCGCGAAGTGCCAATGGGCGCGGATGCCTCGCAACTGTTCCTGTTCCAGTATCGCGAGAAATGGGCACCCAGCGGTCCGCCGCCGCCGGGCGCCGCACACTGACCCCACCGGGAGAGACGGCCATGTACCTGTGTCACGTCACGCAATTGCCCGAGGACGGCGCCCGCGGTTTCGATACCGACGGGGCGGGGCAGGCCACCATCTTCCTGCTGCGCCGGGGCGAGCAGGTGCGCGCCTGGCGCGACCGCTGTCCGCATCTCGGCACACCGCTGCCGTGGCGGCGCGATGCCTATCTCGACGCCAGCGGGCAGCACGTGGTCTGTGCCGCCCATGGCGCCCTGTTCGATCCACTCACCGGACTGTGCACGCTCGGTCCCTGCCTGGGCGACACGCTCACACCGGTCGCGCTGCGCATCGATGACGACGGTGGCCTGCACCTGGTCAGCGGCGATCACGTTTAACTCATCAAGAAAAAGATTCAGGAGACACCATGACACTCGCAGCCCAACGCATCCTCATCATCGGCGGCGGCTTTTCCGGCATGTCCGCCGCCATCGATCTGTGCCGCCGTGGCGCCCAGGTCGATCTGGTGGAACTCGATGCCCAGTGGCGCAACTATGGCGCCGGCATCAGTCTGGGCCCGGCCACCCTGCGTGCACTCAAGCAACTGGGCGTACTGGAGGCCTTCCTGCGCGACGGCGCGGCCGGTGACGGCGTGCGCCTGTGCCTGCCGCACGGCCCGCAGATCGCCGAGCTGCCCACGCCGCGCCTGGCAGCACCCGATGTGCCGGGTGGCGGTGCCATCCTGCGCCCGGTACTGGCGCGCATCCTGGCCGATGCCACCCGCGCGGCGGGTGCCGATGTCCGCCTGGGTTGCACCTTCACCGCCCTGCGTGAGCAGGGCGACCAGGTCGAGGTGGAATTCACCGATGGCCAGACCCGCCGCTACGACCTGGTGATCGGCGCCGATGGCCTGTACTCCAAACTGCGCGCCCGGCTCTTTCCCGACGCGCCCAAGCCGCGCTACAGCGGCCAGGCCGTGTGGCGCGCCATCCTGCCGCGCCCGGCCGAGATCGATACCTGCACCATGTGGATGGGCCCGCGTATCAAGCCGGGCGTCAATCCGGTCTCCCGGGACGAGATGTACCTCTTCGTGACCGAGCCACGTCCGGTCAACGACCACATCGATCCATCCACCTTCGTGGCGCGCCTGCGCGGCTTGCTGGAAGACTTCAGCGCCCCGGCGCTCAAGACCATCCGCGACCAGCTCGATGACAGCGCCCGCATCATCTTCCGTCCGCTGGAAGGCCTGCTGCTGCCGCGTCCCTGGTATCAGGGCCGCGTGGTGCTGATCGGCGATGCCGTACATGCCACCACGCCGCACCTGGCCTCGGGCGCCTGCATCGGCATCGAGGATGCCCTGGTGCTGGCCGACGAGCTGGCACGCAACGATAGCGTGCCGCTGGCCTTGTCGGCCTTCGAAGAGCGTCGCTGGGAACGCTGCCGCATGGTGGTGGAGAACTCGGCACGGCTGGGCGAGATCGAGGTGGAGGGCGGCGACAAGGACGAGCACTCCCGCATCATGCGCGAATCACACGCGGCACTGGTGCAACCCATCTGACTGCCACCATCACCATAAAAAATAGAAACCATGAACGGCTTTGCAATCCGCGTACGACGCGAGGAGACAAGATGATCACGACCTATTCCAAGCGCGCCCTGGCTGCGCTGATGCTGGCGCACTGCGCCGGCATGATCGACCTGGTTGCGCTGCCGGTCTGGGTCGGCACGCTGGTGGCGCACTACCACTTCGATCCCCGCCAGGCCGGCCTGCTGGCCTCGTTGTTCCTGGGTGGCGCCGTGTTGGCCAGCGCCTGGCTGGCACCGCGCTTCGATCCGGATACCGCGCGCTGGAAGGCGGCCATCGGCTTCGCGCTCTCGGCGCTGCTGTTCACCGTGGCTGCTCAGACCCAGCACTACCTGCTGCTGGCCTTGCTGCATGCGGTGTGCGGCGTCACGACCGGGCTATCCCTGAGTGTCACGCATGGCACCCTCGCGCGGGGCAGCAACCCGCATCGCGGCTTTGCGCTGGTGGGTATCGCGCTGGGCGTGTTCGCCATCGTGTTCCTGGGCAGTGCGCCGCCGATCATCGCCAGCCTGGGTGGCCCTGCGCTGTTCTATCTCTTCGCCGGCGTGATGGCCGTGGGCGCGCTGGCCTGTGCCCTGGCTTTTCCGCGTGCCGAGACGGACAGCACGGCGCGCGTCGCCGCTCCCCGGCAGCCGGTGCCACGCCAGGTCTGGTTTGGTATCGCCGGCATCGCCTGCATGGGTCTGGTGCAATCCATGACCTTCAGTTTCCTGGAACGTGTCGGCAGTGATCGCGGCTTCGGCCTGCAGGCGGTGACCGGCGTACTCATCGCGCTGGGCTTCGTCAATCTCTTGCCGGCACCGCTGGCGGCCCTGCTGGAAAAACACCTGCCCGCCCGCAGCGTGCTGATGGCCGGTCCGCTGGTCCAGGCGCTGCTGGTGGTGGTGATCATGTCGTCGGCGCACTTCCTGCCCTATGCCGCTGCCGCCTCGGTATTTGCCGCCGTGATGATCTTTACCCACACCTTCGCCTTCGGCCTCATGGCCCGGCTGGACCGCAGTGGCCGCGCCATGGCTGCCACCCCCGCCATGCTGATGACGGGCGCGGCCATCGGCCCCATCCTCGGCGGCACGCTGGTGCAGGGCTGGAGCTACGCCAGCCTGGGCCCGGTGGCCGTGGTGCTGGGCGTGGCTGCATCGTTCTGTTTCTCGCGGCTGCCGCGTGCAGCCGCCATCCAACCCCAGGAGGCCCTGGCATGACCGCATCCCTGCAGGCGCGTCGCCGACATCGTTTCGTCGACCTGTCCATCTATCTCGAAAACGACGTGCTCTCCGATCCGCCGCCGCTGGCGCCCAAGATCACCTACCAGAAGCATGCCGACACCTTGCCCGAATTCATGGCCATGCTGCCCGGCACCCGGCCCGAGGACTATCCCGATGGCGAGGCGGCAGCGGCCGAATGGGTCACCCTGACCACCCACAACGGCACCCACCTGGATGCGCCCTGGCATTTCCATTCCACCCAGGATGCCAAGAATGGCGGTGCACGTCCTTCGATCACCATCGATGAAGTGCCGCTGGAATGGTGTTTCCAGCCGGGTGTGAAGCTGGACTTTCGCCACTTCCCGGATGGCTACGTCGCCAGCGCCGCCGATGTGGAAGCCGAACTCAAGCGCATCGGTCATGTGCTGCAGCCGCTGGATATCGTGGTGGTCAACACTCGCGCCGGATCGCGCTACGGTCATCGCGACTATCTCGGCGCCGGTTGCGGCATGGGCTATGAAGCCACCATGTACCTGCTCGAACGTGGCGTGCGCCTGACCGGCACCGATGCCTGGAGCTGGGATGCACCGTTTTCCTATACCGCCCAGCGGGTGGCCGAGACCGGCGATAAGTCCCTGATCTGGGAAGGCCACAAGGCCGGTCGCGACATCGGCTACTGCCATCTGGAAAAGTTGCACAACCTGGAAGCCCTGCCGCCACACGGTTTCACCATCAGCTGCTTCCCGCACAAGATCCGGGGCGCCAGCGCCGGCTGGACGCGGGCGGTGGCGATCTTTGACGCTTCCTGAAGGAACCCGGATGAATTTTCCTCCCATCTACCGCGTGGTCACCGGCCACGATGCGCAAGGCCATTCCATCGTCAGCACTGAGGGTCCGCTACCGACGGTGGTGGAAGTGGCCGCCATTCCCGGCACGCTGTTCCATGAAGTCTGGAGCACCGGCGCCACGCCCGTGCCCGTGGACAACGGCCCTGATCCCACCCTGGGCGCTCTGGTGCTCTCGCCCCCGGCGCATGGCACGCGCATGCGCTTCGTCGATATTCCGCCCGACACCGAAGAATTCCTGGCCAGTGCCAGCAGCAGGATGCACGACGCCTTCAGCCAGATCGGCGAAGCCGCTGCCTCCACCGTGCAGGCCGACTCGCCCCATCCGCTGATGCACCGGACCGAATCGGTGGACTATGGCATCGTCATCGAAGGAGAGATGACTCTGGTGCTGGAGCGTGGCGAAGTCGACCTCAAGCCCGGCAGCGTGGTCGTACAGCGTGGCACCAACCATGCCTGGGCCAATCGCTCGGGCAAGCCTTGCCGCATGCTCTTCATTCTGGTGGATGGCCGGTATGACCCGGCCATCGCCGCGCAACTCGGTCGGGGGGATAAGCCATGAAGTTTGCCACCCTGCATGACGGCAGCGCCGATGGCACCCTGGTCCTGGTGGCGCGGGATGGGCGCAGAGCCCTGCCGGTGCCGCAGATCGCTGCCACCCTGATCGATGCCATGGCGCGCTGGGAGGACGTGCGTGCGCCCCTGGAAGCGTGCTACAGGGCCCTCAACGGAGCTCAGGTGGAGGGAGCCATCGCCTTCGACCCCCGGCAGTGCATGGCGCCACTGCCGCGCGCGCCGCAATGGCTGGATGCCTCGGCTTTCCTCAACCACGGCAGGCTGATGGAAGAAGCCTTCAAGACGCCCCCGATCCCGCATTTCGATACGGTGCCGGTGATGTACCAGGGCGCCAGTGATGACTTCCTTGGCCCGCATCAGGATGTGCCCCTGTGTTCGGAATCCGAAGGCATCGATTTCGAAGGCGAGTTCGGTGTGGTGGTCGGTCCGGTGGCCATGGGCGCCAGCCCGCAACAGGCGCAGCAGGCCGTGCGCCTGGTACTGCAGCTCAACGACTGGAGCCTGCGCGCGCTCGGCCCGCATGAGATGAAGACCGGCTTCGGCTTCCTGCAGGCCAAGCCTTCCACCGCCTTCGCACCCATTGCGGTCACTCCCGACGAACTGGGCGAGGCATGGCGCGACGGCAGGGTGCAGATGCGCCTGCAGGTGCAATGGAACGGCGTGGACTTCGGCCAGCCACATGGCGGCGAGATGAATTTCTCCTTCGGCGAGCTGATCGCGCATGCCGCGCACAGTCGTCGCCTCACCGCTGGCTGCATCATCGGTTCGGGTACTGTCTCCAATGTGGCGCGCGCCGCTGGCTCCGCCTGCATCGCCGAGCGCCGCGTGATCGAAAAGATCGACCTGGGCGAGATCCGCACCGGTTTCATGCGCTTCGGTGACGAGGTACGCATGCAGGCCCGCTACGCCGACGGCCGTGAAGGTCCCTTCGGCATCCTGCAGCAGCGCCTGGTGCAGGCGCCATGAAGGTATTGGTGACCGGTGCCGGCGGTTTCATCGGCGCGACCCTGATGCAACTGCTGCAGCAGGTGGGGCAGATCGGGGCGCAGCGCATCACGCAGCTGGCCGCCATGGATCGGCACTTGCCGCCCTCGTCGCCTGATATCGTGCGCATCGAAGGCGAGCTGCAGGATGCTGCGGTGCTGGAGCGCATCGCCCGCTTCGGCGCCGATCTCTGCTTTCACCTGGCCGCTGTGCCCGGCGGGGCGGCCGAGGCGGATCCCGCATTGAGCCGTCGCGTCAACCTGGATGCCACCCTCGACCTGTTCGAGGTGCTGGCGGCCAGGCCGGCAGCGGGCGCTGCGCCGGTGGTGGTGTATGCCAGCACCATCGCCGTCTATGGCACACCCTTGCCCGACCCGGTCACCCCGTCCACGCCCGCGCAGCCGGCACTGGTCTATGGCGCCCACAAGCGCGCCTGCGAAATCCTGCTGGCCGATGCCACGCGTCGCGGCCAGCTCGATGGTCGTTCCTTGCGGCTGCCGGGTATCGTGGCACGCCCCCGCGCCGCCTCCGGACTGGTCTCGGCCTTCATGAGCGAACTGCTGCATGCACTGGCTGCCGGCGCCCCGGTGACGCTGCCGGTCGGCCCGCAGGCTACCGCCTGGTGGATGTCGGCGCAGTGTTGCGCCGGGAATCTGCTGCATGCCGCCACCATGGATCCGACGCTGGATACCGAAGGTCATCGCGAACGCTGCTGGGCCTTGCCGGTGCTGCGGCTCTCCATGGGCGAACTGGTGGACACGCTGTCGACGCTGTATGGCGTGGACGGCCATGCGCTGGTGCGCTATGCACCGCAGGAAGGGGTGGAAGCGATCTTCGGCAGATATCCCGTGCTCGATGACTGTCGCGCACGGCAACTGGGATTGAAGGATGATGGCGACGCCAGAACACTGGTCAGGCGGGCTCTGGCGCCCTATGCCCTATAGCCGGCCGTGGTGAGCGCCGCGGGCGGTCAGGCCGCCAGTCCCAGTTCGTTGGCGGCTTCCGGCGGGCGCTGCTGCAGCACTTCATCCAGTTCCAGCGCCTTGCTGAACAACCAGCCCTGGGCGTGGATGTCGGGGGCGATGCCGCGAATGAGCTGCAGTTGCTCGTCGGTCTCGATGCCTTCGATGACCACCTGCAGATCCAGTTCGCCGGCCAGGCGCAGCAGGTTGGGCACCACCGAACGCAGCGGCGAACCGGTACTCAGCGCACTGGTGAACAGCCGGTCGATCTTGATGCCGTCGAAGCGGGCGTAGGAAAGGTGCGAGAGATTGGCGCTGCCCGTGCCGAAGTCGTCGATCCAGATCGCAAAGCCGGCCCGCCTCAGCAATTCGATATTGTGGGTGAAGGCATCGGAGCGGATATCGGCGCGCTCGGTCACCTCCAGGTGCAATTGCCGGCGCAGGGCCGCTTGGTTGGCGGTGAGGTCCAGTGCGAAGCGGATGAAGTTGGCGTCTTCGATGTCGGCAACTTCGGTATTGATCGCCAGGATGAGATCGGGATTGGCCAGCAGCAGCTCCTGCATCTCGCGCAATGCGCGCGCGAGGACGACCTTGGCCAGGGCCGTGCAGAGCCGATTCTGCACCGCCAGCGGCACGAAGATATCGGGGCCGATTTCTGGCTCATCGGCCGGGCGCCAGCGGGCAAGCGCTTCATAGCCCTTCAGGCTCAGATCGTTGATGCAGACGATGGGCTGGTACAACAGCACGATTTCATCGTTGGCAATGCCATGCCGCAGCCGGTCCAGCACCCCCTGGTGGCGCCGGCTGCGCAGGTGGAGCAGGCAGGCCAGGGCGCCGGCGACGAAGCTGCCGGCCAGCAGCGCAATGAGTCCTCGCGGATAGAGTACCGGGTACCAGTGCAGGCGCGCCGATGCCTGTGCGCACAGCGCCAGATCGGCATTGCAGTGGGTCACGTCGATCCCCGGCAGCAGCCCGATGGCACCGTCCGGGTTGTAGCGCATGCCTTCGCGCTCAACCAGCACGTGCGTGCCGTCTGCGTTGGTGATGCGCAGCGAGACATCCTGATAGAAGCGATTGAGATCGAAGGTGGTCGGTGCGGTAAGGGCCAGGCTGCGCTGCAGGCCGACCACGTTGCTGGGGGCGTGAGTGTGCACGATGGCCTGCCCCAGCCAGATCTTGAAGCCGCGGCCGGCCTGGTAAAGCGGCTCCGGCAGCACAAACGGCTCAGCCAGCTGGCCCCATAGCGCGGTACAGCGCACCATACCCTGGTCGATGCGTCCGAGATCGGCCACATAGCTGTTGGCGTAGGCGATATTGCGCAGTACCGCCAGGTCGTCGTCCGAGCAATGCTGGAACGGGCTGGCCTCGGCCCGACGCAGCGCATCCCCCGTGGCGCGTGCCGCATCCTCGGCGCGCTGCAGGGCCTGCATCGACGAGGCGTCGATGTGGCGCAGCTCCGAAACGGTCAGCGCAAGCTGTGCCAGGGCCAGCCCGATGAGCATGCCAAGACAGGCCCATAGCAGGATTTTCCATGCCGACACGCGACGGAAGACTTTGCGATTCATTGATTAAAAAATAACTATTCCTGGCGCAAGCTTAATTTAAATCCGTTATGACTTATTTGGTTTTTTTCGCAGGCTGTTGTTTTGAATCGGATTTCACTTCGATTTCCCGGCCGGCGATAGGAATCCGACCCCCTGCTGATGCGTATCGGACTCAATTCTCGCCATTCCTCCCCATTTCCCCGTCATTCCCCCCCTTTTTGTGACGTCCGTGGGCTGGTTCAGGACGTGACCTTCACGGCGCGTCCGATATAGAGGATGGGGCCGGTCGGTCGTCCGGTGGGCGAGCCGGTGCCGGGTTCCAGGGTGATTTCGAAAAGTTGATCGGCCTGCAGCGGGGGCAGTTTCTCCAGTGCCACCTGCTGCGTCCTGCCGGGCTGGACCAGTCCCAGCGATACCGGTGCGCTCCAGTTGGCGCCTTTGGTCCAGAACTGCAGGGCCTTTTCCTGCGGGATGGTAGCCACGCCCAGAGGGATCAGATTCAGGCGCCCACTGCCGCCGGTCTGGACTACCCAGCCCGGAGCCTTGTCCTGGGGCGCGACCAGTACCACCATGAAGGATGGTGCAGGACCCGGCGGCTCGGCACGCAGTACCAGCAGCGCCAGCAAGACCGAGCAGGTCAGCGCCCCAGCGGTGCTCCAGCGCCAGAAATTGACGCTCTCCCACCATTGTCGCCAGCCGCCCTGGCGGCGCACCGGCGCCGGCATCGGCAGGCTGCGTTCGATCCGCTGCCACAGGCCCGGCGAAGGTTGTTCAGGCGGCGCCAGTGCGGTCAGTGGATGCAGTCTGGCTTCCCATGCATCGACCGCGGCGCGCAGGGCAGGCTCTTGCGGCAGGCGTCGTTCCACCGCCTGGCGCTGTGCCAGGTCCAGCGTGCCCAGCACATACTGGCCAGCCAGCCATTGCAGTTCGTCGTGTGATTCGTTCATCCGATGCACTCCCGCAGCGCGGCCAGGCCCCGCTTGATCCATGCCTTGACCGATCCCAGTGGCGCCTTGAGGCGTTCGGCGATTTCGGTGTGGGTGCAGCCATCGACATAGGCGTAGACGATGCTGGCGCGCTTGGCATCACTCAACTGCCCCAGGCAGTCTTCCAGCCGGCCGAGATCGGCCTGCCACTCGGGCGCCTGGACGGCGGGCTCATGGTGGTCGGCCAGTTCTTCCAGATCGTCGCCGGCATTGACCTCGTGCTGCAGGGCGCGCAGGCGGTTCAACGCCGTATGGCGCACCACCGTGAAGATCCAGCCGCGCGCTGCACCCCGCGAGGGGTCGAAGCTGGCGGCGCGGGTCCAGATATTGAGGAAGGCGTCGTGCAGCACGTCCTCGGCCAGCGCCCGGTCGCGTACGATACGCAGCGCCACGCCCAGCAGATAGCGCCCCTCCTGCTGGTACAGCCTCTGCAATGCCCCGCGCTCGCCAGCGGCGCAGGCGAGGAGGGCGGCTTCATGGTCGAAGGCAGGGGCGTCTGTCACGCGAAAGGGTCCGGGCGCTTGTTGCCCGGCCGGAACATCCGGCCGGGATGGCGTCGATTATAGCGACGCCAGCGCCTGACTTAGTTGGCTTTCCAGAAAATATAATCGGCCTGGTAGCCCACCTTCTGCTTGGCACCGGCCTTGCTCATGTCGCAGGCCTCGGCCGGCGCCACGCCACCCCGGGTGGCGACCCGCTGGATATAGGTGGTCTGGGTCATCGCACCCATGCCGGTGGCCGGATTGGCCTTCACCAGCTGGTACGGGATATTGCCGGTGCCGGCCGGCGCCACCGCCACCTGGGTCGCGGTCACCTTGGAGCCGTCGCTGCTCTCCCAGGTGGCCGGCGGTCCATAGTAGCGACCGACCTGCATGCCACTACGGTCCTTCAACACCGCATCCGGGCCGACGAAGGTCCATTCGAACTGGCCGGGCATGTCCTTCTTGGGGCGGCATTCATAGAGGATTTCGCCCGCGCCCACCGTCTGCAGCACCACCTTGTTGCCGGCCGGTACCTTGACGGCGTCGGGCAGGCTGTCCTGCGAATACATGGTCGACATCGGTGCGCAGGCCGCCAGCGTGAGGCTGGCCGCGGCGGCAGCGACGGTGGCGGTCCGGCCCAGGACGGGGCGCAGGGCGGACAGGTGACGCGAGAAGGGCATGGACGGGATGGAATGTTGCATGATGGGCTCCTGTAAGTTCTTGAAATGGGTCGTACCACGATCAGCTTTTCCTGCTGACATGAGTACTACCCACCAGGCGCCCGAACGGATGCAGTCCCGCGAAAATTTATTTTTCGGGCGGCTGCAAGCCGTCCTGGATGGATCTCAGCTGCGGGTGGCAATGGCCGGGTAGCCCCCGCTGCCCTCCGGCCAGGGCGTGAGGATTTCATATCCCTTGGCCGTGACCACCACCATGTGTTCCCACTGCGCCGACAGCGAACCGTCGGCGGTCACCACGGTCCAGCCGTCGTCCAGTTGCTGTGTATGGCGCTTGCCGGCATTCAACATCGGTTCGATGGTGAAGATCATGCCTTCCTTGAGTGGCAGGCCGGCATTGCGCTGGCCGTAGTGCAGCACTTGCGGTTCGTCGTGATAGACGGTGCCGATGCCATGGCCGCAATATTCCCGTACCACGGAAAAACCATCCCGCTGCGCCACCGTCTGGATGGCATGGCCGACATCGCCCAACGTGGCGCCCGGGCGCACCGCGCGGATGCCCGCGCACATCGCCTCATAGGTGGTGTTGACCAGCTTGCGCGCCGTGGCATTGGGCGAACCCACGAAATACATGCGGCTGCAGTCGCCATACCAGCCGTCCTTGATCACGGCCACGTCGATGTTGATGATGTCGCCATCCTTCAGCACCTGGCCACCGGGAATGCCGTGGCAGATCACTTCGTTGACGGAACTGCAGATGGTCTTGGGGAAACCGTGATAGCCCACATTGGCCGGCGTGGCCTTTTGCACGTTGACGATATGGTCGTGGCAGATGCGGTCCAGTTCGTCGGTACTCACCCCGGCCCGGACGTGCTCGGCCACGATGTGCAGCACTTCGGCCGCCAGTTGCCCGGCCACGCGGGCCTGGGCGATTTCTGCGGCGCTGCGCAGCTTCACTTTTCTCATGCTTGTCTGATCTCGGTGTGCCACGCGCTGCGTGGCGGTCGTTCGGCCGTGTATTTTATCCGTCCCGTGCGCCGCACGCCTCGGGTTTGCACGATCGTCGGGATTTTTCGACAAGTAATGGGTATTTTCGACCCCCGGCCTGGCCTCATGCACTTATGGGTAAAATCGATAGTTTGTACTTGATCCATCCATTTCACAGATAAACCAGATTCTCTCAACAGCAGATTTTCTCAACAGGATTTTCACCAGAGGCCATATGGAACTGAGGCAACTGCGCCAATTCGTGGCGCTGGCGGAAGAAAAGAGTTTTACCCGGGCCGCTTCGCGCTGCCATATCGTGCAATCGGCGCTGTCGTCTTCCATCCGCCTGCTGGAAGAGGAACTGGCCGCACCGCTGTTCGTGCGCACCACGCGCCGGGTCGAACTGACTGCGGCCGGCGAAGCCTTCCTCGACAGCGCCCGGCGCGCATTGGGTGCGCTGGAGCAGGGCGCCACCGATGTGGCCGATGTCAATGCCATGCGACGCGGCCGCCTGTCCATCGGCACGGTGCAGAGCCTGCCTTCCTTCGTCGACCTGCCGGCCGTTCTGGCACGCTTCCATCGTCGTCATCCTGCCGTGGAGGTCCGGCTGTGCCAGGGCGCGGCGGGCGAGTTGAACGAGAAGGTGGCTTCGCGCCAGCTGGACCTGGCCGTCCTGCCCATCGAAGAAAGCGGCGAAGGCCTGCAGAGCCATATCATCGCCTGCGAAGACCTGGTGCTGGCCTGCACCCCGACCCATCGCCTGGCCAAGGCGCGCTCGGTGACACTGGAACAACTGGCCGGCGAGGATTTCGTCGATTTCGAGACCGGCCTGGGTACGCGGGCCCTGGTGGATCGCGGCTTTGCCGAAGCCGGCCTGCGGCGCCGCCTGGCCTTCGAGGTCAGCGATCTGGTGACCTTGCTGGACCTGGTCGTACACGGACTGGGCGTGGCCCTGTTGCCGCGCGACGTGGTGCGCTCGCGCCGGGGCAAGCTGGCCACGGTCAACCTGCGCGGCGTGGAGCTGTGCTGGGAGCTGGTGGTCACCCACAAGGGTGCCGCCCGCAATGGCGCACCGGTGCTCGACGCAGCACCGGCGGCGTTTCTCGAATTACTGATGGAACAGGCGCGGGAGCAGGGGCGGGCGTGACTTGACCGACCTTTCCTGCCCGCACTTCGTGGTACCTGAACGCTACCGCTGCAGGGAATTTATCCGGCGCACCAGACCGCCAGCTCATAACCATCCAGGTCGCTGAAATGGAAGCGCCTGCCGCCCGGGAAGGAGAAGGTGGGGCGGGTGATGGTGGCACCGGCCGCCAGCAAGCGGTCCTGGATGGCATCCAGGTCGTCACCGTAGAGGATCACCAGCGGGCCGCCCGGGCGCACCGCTTCGCCGGTGGTGAAGCCACCCTTGAGGCGGCCGTCGCTGAATTCGGTGTAGGTCGGGCCGTAGTCGGTGAAGGTCCAGCCGAATACGCTGCCGTAGAAAGTCTTGCTGCGGGCGATGTCGGTGACGTTGAATTCGATGTTGTCGATCCTTAATGCAGCAGGGGCGGGGCTCATGGTTTGCGTCATCCTGATTCAGTGGCAATGGGTAGGCCGGTAAGGCGGGCAGCACATCGCGATGGTGCCCCGCGCCCGCCGGCAGGGACCGCCACCTTAGCATGCCGGCCGGGCAGCCCCTCAGATGAAACGCCGTACCGCCTTGCCGCCGAACAGTGCGACCACCACCATCACCAGCGATACGCCCACGAAGCTGACCCGCAAGCCCAGATGTTCGGCCACGCCACCGATGAAGACCGGCCCCAGCAGCATACCCACATAGGCGAAGCGCGCCACGGCGGCAATGCTCTCGGCGGCCGCCATGCCCGGTACCCGGGCCGCAGCCAGGAAGAAGATCGGCATCAGGTTGGCAATGCCCAGGCCCGCCAGCAGCAGCCCGGCCATGGTGGCCAGGGGTACCGGCCAGGCCGCCGCCAGGGCGATGCCGGCGGCACCGGCCGCACCGCTCCAGGCCAGGGTGCGCAGGCCGCCGATGCGGGCACGGATGCGGTCGCCGGTCAGCCGTCCGGCCGCCATGCCGGTGGAAAATGCCGCATAGCTGTAGCTGACCCAGGCTGCCGGCGACTGCGCCACGTCGCGCATGTACACCGCCGCCCAGTCATACATGCCTCCTTCGCATACCAGCGCCAGGAAGGCGATGCCACCCAGCACCAGTACCATGCGGCGCGCCCGGCCATCGGTTCCGCTTGCGCCGCCGGCCTCGTCATGCGTGGCGTCGGGCAGGGCGAAGGGGCCGATGGACAAGGCCACCGCCAGCGTGCCGGCCCCGACCAGCGCCGCATGGGCCAGCGGCGACAGCCCGGGCAGGGCACCCAGCGCCGAGCCGGCGATGCCGCCGATGCTGAACATGGCGTGCAGGGTGGACATGATGGGTCGCGTGCGCTGGCCCTCCACCAGTGCGGCCTGTACCGACATGGCCACATCGAAGGCGGCCATGGCGCTGCCGAACACCAGCAGCAGCGCCACCAGCATCCAGAACTGGGGTGCCAGCGGGATCAGCAACAGCGTGGCCGCATACAGGATGCCGACCTGGCGCAGGGCACGGGCGCTACCGACGCGCGCGATCCACTTGCCGGACTGGCCCATGGTCAGCAGCGCGCCCCCGGCCACGGCCAGCATGGCCAGCGACAGCACCGCGTCAGACAGCGCGAAACGCTCCTTCACCGAGGGAATCAGCACGCCCCAGGTGGCGAAGGTGGCGCCGTTGACGAAGAACTGCGCCATCGTGGCGCGGGTGGCGTTACGGATGCGGACGGATTCGGCAGGGGAAGTGGAGCGGGGAGAGGTGCCGGGCGTCATGAAGAACCTGCAGGAAAAATCAAAAAGCGTGACTTTGCCAGTATTTGATTCATCTGTTAAATGGAATATTCAGATCAACTCCATCGATCAGACAGATGAATCAGCCCACCCATGCCAGCCGATGTCATCCGGTCGGCAGGTGGACGACCGAAAAAAAGCCCGGCCAGCTTGCGCTGGGACCGGGCTGAGGGACTACCGAGGAGGAGGTTTTGGCTTATTACCACTCGGCAAAGCTGCCGTCCTTGTGGCGCCAGATCGGGTTGCGCCAGCGGTGGCCGACTTCGGCGCGCTGACGGACATATTCTTCGTTGATCTCGATGCCCAGGCCCGGGCCTTGCGGGATCTTGACGTAGCCGTCTTCATAGGCGAACACGTTCTTGTCGCGGATGTAGTCCAGCAGGTCATTGCTTTCGTTGTAGTGGATGCCCAGGCTCTGTTCCTGGATGAAGGCGTTGTAGCTGCCGGCGTCCACCTGCAGGCAGGAGGCCAGGGCGATCGGGCCCAGCGGGCAGTGCAGCGCCAGCGCCACGTCGTAGGCCTCGGCCATCATGGCGATCTTGCGGGTCTCGGTGATGCCGCCGGCGTGCGAGACATCGGGCTGGATGATGTCCACGTAACCCTCGGAGAGGATGCGCTTGAAGTCCCAGCGCGAATACAGGCGTTCACCCAGGGCGATCGGGGTCGAGGTCAGGTGGGCGATTTCCTTCAGGGCCTCGTAGTTCTCCGACAGCACAGGTTCTTCGATGAACATCAGCTTGTACGGCTCCAGTTCCTTGATCAATACCTTGGCCATGGGCTTGTGTACGCGGCCGTGGAAGTCCACGCCGATGCCCACGTTGGGGCCGACCGCTTCGCGCACGGCCTGGACGTTGGCCAGGGTCAGTTCGATCTTGTCGTGGCTGTCGATGAATTGCAGTTCTTCGGTACCGTTCATCTTCACGGCGGTGAAGCCGCGTGCCACCGCATTCTTGGCCGCCGCAGCCGTATCGGCCGGCCGGTCGCCGCCGATCCAGGAATACACGCGGATGGAGTCACGCACTGCACCACCCAGCAACTGGTGTACCGGTACACCCAGGGCCTTGCCCTTGATATCCCACAGGGCCTGGTCGATGCCGGCCAGGGCGCTCATGTGGATGGCGCCGCCACGGTAGAAACCACCGCGATAGAGCACCGTCCAGTGGTCTTCGATATTGCGCGGGTCCTTGCCGATCAGGTAGTCGGCCAGTTCGTCCACGGCGGCCGAGACGCTATGGGCGCGACCTTCGACGATGGGCTCGCCCCAGCCGACGATGCCTTCGTCAGTCTCGATCTTGAGGAAGCACCAGCGCGGCGGCACGATGAAGGTGGTGATCTTGGTGATTTTCATTGTTCTGTCCGGTTATGCGTTTAATCTGTTCAGGTGAAAAATGATCGGCGTGCGATCGGTTGCAACGATGAATGTCCAGGGCCGGCAGGCGGGCGCTCAGCCCAGCGCCTTCCAAGCGGTGACGAAGGCGACGGCGCGCTGGCGCACTTCCTCGGCCGACAGGCCGGGGGTGTACAAGGCCGAGCCCAGGCCGAAGCCCGATGCGCCGGCTGCGCGGAACACCGCCATGCCCTCGGGCGTGATGCCGCCCACCGGCAGCAGCGCGATGTCGCGCGAGATGACGGCACGCCAGGCCTTGACCACCTGGGGGCCGAGCTGTTCGGCCGGGAACATCTTGAGGACGTCGGCGCCATTGTCCAGGGCGGCAAAGGCCTCGGTCACGGTGGCCACACCCGGTGCGCTGTAGAGGCCGGCATCGCGGGCTGCGCGGATGACGGCGCCATCGCTGTGGGGCATGACGATCAGTTCGCCACCGGCATCCTTGACCTGCTGTACCTGCGCGGGCTTGAGGACCGTGCCGGCGCCGACGATGCAGTCGGCCGGCAGGCTCTTGCGCAGGGCGCTGATGCTCACCAGCGGGTCGGGCGAATTGAGCGGTACTTCGATGATGCGAAAGCCGCTGTCATAGAGGGCCGCGCCGATGGCTTCGGCCTCGGCATTACGCACGCCGCGCAGGATGGCGATCATGCCGGTGTTGCGCAGGGCGTCGTTGAATCGTTGGGTCTGGAGTTGCATGTTTTCTTCCGTGATGCGGTTGATGGTGACGACCTTGGCCTCAGGCGACCAGTCCGGCGTGGCGTGCCAGCACCCACAGCCCGACTTCGGTAGCGGCGTCGGCCTGGCTGACCGGTCCCAGACCGAACAGGTCCAGCGCGAGCTGGTAGCGGCGGCACAGACCGGCGTCGCCGATCAGGACGATGGCCGGCACCTGGGCCGGGTACAGGGTTTTCAGGGCGGCCAGTTCATGGCCGATCAACAGGCCCGACAGGTAGTCTGGCTGCGCCTCGGCTGCCAGTTCGCCGGTCAGCCCGAGGGTGCGGCTGCTGAAGATGTTGGAGAGCACACCGCTCTTGCCTTCCGGCCCCAGCGCCACGCGCGCCCCACGCAGGAAGGCGGCATCATCGGCGGCATCGGGCTTGTGCATGGTGCGACCGAGGATGGTGTGGGCGCACAGGGCGCCGTAGACCTCGCCGGTCATGAAGGTATCGAAATGCTCGATGCGGCCATCGACCACGCGCACCCACTTCGAATGGGTGCCAGGCAGGCCGATCAGCAACTCGCGCTCATGGCGTGTCTGCAGGGCGCCGATGACCTGGGTTTCCTCGCCGCGCATCACGTTGGGCAGGGTCGAGGCCTGCAGCAGGCCCGGCACGATCCACAGCGGACGGCCCAGGCCGGTAGCGACCTCGGTCAGCTTGCTGCCGATCAGGTCGGGCGAGAGCGGCACGTTCAGGTAGGCGGCTTCGCGCCAGCCCTGCTTGCTGCCGACCATGCCGGCGGCAATCAGCGGAGCCTGCGGTGCAGCCTCCAGCCAGTCGCCGCAGGCGGCTTGCAGCGCGACGCGGTAGGGCGCGTGCGCGTCCTCGCCATGCTCCACGGCGGGCAGGTTCATGATGCCCCAGGGATGGGCGCGGCGCTCGATCACCTGGCCGTTGTGGTCGAAGCGGTAGCAGCGCAGCGAGGAAGTACCCCAGTCGAGGGCGATCAGGGCGCAGTCTGTTTGGATATCTTGGTGGGTCGTCATGTTCGGTGCCGGGCGTCAGCGCGCCAGGCTGGTATGGTTCGTTTCGCTGCGTGCCTGTTCCTGGGCGATGTCGCAGACCGTGAAGCGGGTCAGCAGCACCATGTCTTCGCCCGGGGCCAGCGCGATCAGGCCGGGCTGGTTGGGCTGGTGGAAGGCATCGATGGGATGGGTCACCGGCTCCAGGCAGAAGTACGGCAGGCCATTGGGCCGGAACATCAGCACGTAACCGCTGCGGTCAGTGGTGTGCATCTGCAGGCGCAGGCCGCGGGTGGGGTCTTCGATCATGGCCAGGCCGTCCCAGCCCTCGAAGCAGTTATCGATCAGGCCGCCCTGCAACAGCGCCGGGCGGTTGTAGTCCCAGCCGGCCGGCAACTGGCGGCTGAAACCGGTGGGGATGCGATCAGGTCCGGACAGCCATACGCCGCGTGCGCGGAACTGCAGACGGGTATGAGCGTCGTGCAGGAAGTAGGGATGCAGGCCCAGGCCATAGGGCAGGGTCTCTTCGCCGGTATTGGTCACCCGCAGTTCGATTTCCAGTGCATTCTCGCGCAGCGTCAGCACCTGGCGCGCATGATAGACATAGGGATTGCCGTCGCAGCGCGCCGAGTCCAGCTCCAGGGTCATGCGGTCTTCGCTCTGGGCCACGATGCTCCAGGCCTGGCGCCAGCTGTCGCCATGGATGGGAAACGGTTCGCCAGCGCGGTTGGGCTGCAGCGGGTAATGCTTGCCATTGAAATCGAAACCGCCGCCGGTGATGCGGTTGGACCAGGGCAGCAGCGGGAAGCAGGCCGTCGCGTAGAGCGCAGCCGGATCGGCGCTCCAGGGGCGCAGCAGTGGCAGCCACTTGCGCTCGCGCTGCCATTCCCACCCGGCCAATGCCCCGCCCAGCGCGGGGAGCACGTGCAGACGCTGACGCCCTGATTGCAGGGTATGGATTTCCGGCAGCCCCTTGGAGCCTGCGCGGTTGGCATCGGTTGCTCGGGATGGCATGGTGTCTCGTATCTTGTTATGGAGTGCGGCGCGCATCAGCGTTGCGGTGGTGCGGCGTCCCGTCGTGGGGACAGCGAAGTCGTCGGCAGGAAGAAGGAGTGGGCTCACGTGGATTCGCGCTCGGTCTTCAGGCTTGCGCTTCTAAAAAAATCTGGCTGATCCTATCACCGCCCTCCGATAGGGAATAATGAAAAAAACATCGCAAACGATATCAAAATTGGGCGGCGCCTGCTGCCCGCTGCAGCACCTGCGGGCATGCGCCGGCGCGGTGCAGCGGTAAGCCGATTTTCCCCAACGATGTGCGAAACGGTATCGAAAAACATTAAAAATTCATTGGATACCTATTGGTCGCTTGCCTAATATGGAGCGCGAATCAGGGACTTCACGGCCTTCCGGGAGTGCAGGGTCGTCCAGGATTTCAGCCGCACCGCGCCGCTTCCCGACTTCATACTTATAAATCAAACGCATTCCGGCGCAGCGCAACCCACGCATACAACAAAGGGAAGTCCACAATTCCCTGCCAACGGAGACTGACAATGAACTCGAAAAGAAGAGCGCTTCTGGGCGCAGCCATTTGCATGAGCCTGGGTAGCAGCGCCATGAGCCTTCCGGCTTTCGCTGCCGACAAACCGCTGACCATGGGCTTTTCCCAGGTGGGCGCCGAGAGTGAATGGCGCACTGCCAATACCGTATCCATCAAGGATGCTGCCAAGCAGGCCGGCGTCAATCTCAAATTCGCGGACGCCCAGCAGAAGCAGGAAAACCAGGTCAAGGCGATCCGCTCCTTCATCGCGCAAAAGGTGGACGTGATCGCCTTCTCGCCAGTGGTGGAATCGGGCTGGGAAACCGTGCTGCGTGAAGCCAAGGCCGCCAAGATCCCGGTCATCCTGACCGACCGTGCCGTCAACGTCACCGACAAGTCGCTGTATGTGACCTTCATCGGTTCGGACTTTGTCGAAGAAGGCCGCCGCGCCGGTCGCTGGCTGCTGGAAAAGGCCAAGTCCATGCCGGCAGGTGACATCAATATTGTCGAACTGCAGGGCACCGTCGGCTCGGCCCCGGCGATCGATCGCAAGACCGGCTTCGAGGAAGTCATCAAGGGCGAACCGCGCCTGAAGATCATCCGCTCGCAGACCGGCGACTTCACCCGCGCCAAGGGCAAGGAAGTGATGGAAGCCTTCCTCAAGGCCGAGGGCAAGAAGATCAACGTGCTCTACGCCCACAACGACGACATGGCCATCGGCGCCATCCAGGCCATCGAAGAGGCCGGCATGAAGCCGGGCAAGGACATCATCATCATCTCCATCGACGGCGTGAAGGGTGCCTTCGAAGCCATGATGGCCGGCAAGCTCAATGTGACCGTGGAATGCAGCCCGCTGCTGGGTCCGCAACTGATGCAGATCGCCAAGGACATCAAGGCCGGCAAGGAAGTGCCCAAGCGCATCACCACCGAGGAAAGCGTCTTCCCGGCCGAAGTGGCGGCCAAGGAATTCCCGAACCGCAAGTATTGAGATCGGCATGAAGGCAACACACCCGCCCTGGGCTTCAGGGCGGGTGTGTTGCTGGTCGGGCTGGTCGGACCTGGTGCGCATGCTGGCGCATGAGGTGTTGCGATGGTTTTGATGGAGTTGCGATGACGATGTCTGTCGGGGCGCAGGCGCGTCCCATGCTTGAATTGAGTGGTGTACACAAGGCATTCGCGGGCGTGAAGGCGCTCACCGATGTCGGCTTGCGGCTGTTCCCGGGGGAAGTGCATACCCTGATGGGACAGAACGGCGCAGGCAAGTCCACGCTGATCAAGGTGTTGACGGGTGTGCATGAGCCCGATCAGGGCAAGATCGAACTGGATGGCCGCGCCATTGCACCGGCCTCCACGCTGGAGGCCCAGGCGCTTGGCATCAGCACGGTCTACCAGGAAGTCAATCTGTGTCCCAATCTGTCGGTGGCCGAGAATATCTTCATCGGCCGCTATCCCAAGCGCTTCGGTCGGATCGACTGGAAAAGCGTCCACGCACAAGCCAGGCTGCTGCTGCAGCAGCAATTGCAGATCGATATCGATGTGGCTGCCCAGTTGTCGTCCTATCCGCTGGCGATCCAGCAGATGGTGGCGATCTCGCGTGCCCTGTCGGTATCGGCCAAGGTGCTGATCCTGGATGAGCCCACCTCCAGCCTGGACGAGGCCGAGGTCCAGCAACTGTTCAAGGTGCTGCGGCGCCTGCGCGAGCAGGGCATGGCGATTCTCTTCGTGACCCATTTCCTGGACCAGACCTACGAGATTTCGGACCGCATCACGGTACTGCGCAATGGGGTACGCGAAGGCGAATACCTGGTCGCCGACCTGTCGCGTCTGGAGCTGGTCAACAAGATGGTGGGCGTGACCGCAGTCGATCATCGCAAGGTCGAAGCCGGTGCCGAGGCCCTGGCCTCGGGTCTGTCGGCCGATGCGGCAGAGCAGGGCGAAGTTTTCCTGCAGGCCGACGGGTTTGGTCGGCGTGGCGTATTGGCGCCGCAGGACCTGGAATTGCGGCGCGGCGAAGTATATGGCCTGTGCGGCCTGCTGGGCTCGGGACGGACCGAGATGGCGCGTCTGCTGTTTGGCGCTGACCGCGCCGATAGCGGCCAACTGCGCATCGAAGGGCGCGCCGTCAAACTCAATGTGCCGCGTGATGCGATTGCGGCCGGCATCGGCTTCTGTTCCGAGGACCGCAAGAAGGAAGGCGCGATCCTGGAATTGTCGGTGCGCGAAAACATCATCCTGGCGCTGCAGGCAAGGCAGGGCCTGTTTCGCGTGCTGCCGCGCAAGCGCCAGAACCAGATCGCCAGCGACTACGTCAAGTGGCTGGGCATCAAGACCGCCGACCTGGAAACCCCGATCGGCCTGCTGTCCGGCGGCAACCAGCAGAAGGCCTTGCTGGCGCGCTGGCTGGCGACCGACCCGGGCATGCTGATCCTGGATGAACCCACGCGCGGCATCGATGTGCGGGCCAAGCAGGAGATCATGGATTTCGTCATCGCCATGTGCCGCAAGGGCATGGCCATTCTTTTCATTTCCTCGGAGATTCCCGAGGTCCTGCGCTGCAGCGACCGTATGCTGGTGCTGCGCGACCGTCGTGCCTGTGGAGAATACCGTCGTGGTGAACTCGACGAGCAGACGGTCCTGCAGGTCATCGCGGGAGAGGCCGCATGAGTGCTTCCATGGATTCCAAACTGATTCCCGATGCCGCCACCCACGCTGGCGGGGCGGGCTGGACGGCGCTCTTGCGCCACCCGCTGGTACGTCCGCTGGCGGCACTGGCATTGTTGCTGCTGATCGATTTCCTGCTGGTGCCGGGCTTCTTCAGGCTGGAGATCAAGGATGGCCACCTGTATGGCGCGCTGATCGATATCGTCAACCGTGCCGCGCCGCTGATGCTGGCGGCACTGGGCATGACCCTGGTCATCGCCACGCGTGGCGTGGATATCTCGGTGGGCGCGGTGGTGGCCATTTCAGGCGCGGTCGCAGCGATCCTGATCGGCGGCAAGATGGTGGTGGTCAATGGTGTGCCGGAGTATGTGAGCAACGTACCGATGGTGTGGGCCCTGGCCGCAGCCATGGGCGCGGCATTGCTGTGCGGCGCCTGGAACGGCGTGCTGGTGGCCGGGCTGGGACTGCAGCCCATCATCGCCACGCTGATCCTGATGGTGGCCGGGCGCGGATTGGCGCAGTTGCTCACCGATGGCCAGATCGTGACGGTCTACTACAAGCCCTTCTTCTTCCTCGGCGGTGGTTACCTGTTCGGCCTGCCATTCTCGCTCTACATCGCCGTCGGCATGTTCCTGCTGCTGGCGCTGCTGATGAAGAAGACCGCCCTGGGCCTGTTCATCGAATCGGTCGGCATCAATCCGGTGGCTTCGCGCCTGGCCGGTATCCGCACGGCGGCGCTGATCTTCTTCGTCTATATGTTCTGCAGTGCCTGCGCCGGGCTGGCGGGCCTGATGATCGCGTCCAACATCAAGAGCGCCGACGCCAACAATGCCGGTCTGCTGCTGGAGCTCGATGCGATCCTGGCCGTCACCCTGGGTGGTACCTCGTTGGCCGGGGGCAAGTTCAGCCTGGTGGGCAGCGTCATCGGTGCGCTCATCATCCAGACCCTGACCTATACGATCTATTCGCTGGGGGTGCCGCCCGAGGTCAACATGGTGGTCAAGTCCATCGTGGTGTTCCTGGTCTGCCTGTCGCAGTCGCCGCAATTCCGTCGCATGTTGAGGATGTCCAAATCATGATGCTCGTTTCTTCCTTGCGGCGCGCTTCCCATGCGCCGTGGTTTACCTCCATGGTGACCGTGGTGTTGCTGGTGATCATGCTGCTTGCAGGGGCAGCAGGGTATGACGGTTTCCTGTCGCCGCAGGTGATGCTGAACCTGCTCATCGACAATGCCTTCCTGCTGGTGGTGGCCATCGGCATGAGCTTTGTCATCCTCTCCGGCGGCATCGACCTGTCGGTCGGTTCGGTGCTGGCGCTGACCACCATGGTGGCGGCCTTCCTGCTGCAGCACTGGCACTGGCCCCCGCTGCTGGTGATGGTCACGGTGCTGCTGATGGGCGCAGGCTTCGGCGCGGCCATGGGCGCGATGATCCACTACTTCAAGCTGCAGGCTTTCATCGTGACGCTGGCCGGCATGTTCCTGGCGCGGGGCCTGTGCTACCTCATCAGTATCGATTCCATCACCATCGACGATCCCTTCTTCACGGCCATGTCACAGACGCGCATCGAGTTCGCCGGCCTGTTCATCTCGCCCAGCGTGGTGATCGCACTGATCGTGCTGGCCGTAGCCATCTGGATGGCGCACGGCACGCGCTTCGGCCGCGCCGTCTATGCCATTGGTGGCAGCGAAAGCTCGGCCATGCTGATGGGCTTGCCGGTGGCGCGCACCAAGGTCTTGGTGTATGCCTTCAGCGGTTTCTGCGCATCGGTGGGTGGTCTGCTGTTTTCGTTCTACATGCTGTCGGGCTATGGCCTGCATGCGCAGGGTGTGGAACTGGACGCGATTGCGGCCGTGGTCATCGGCGGCACCCTGCTCACCGGCGGCTACGGTTACGTGGCCGGCACGCTCACTGGCGTGCTCATCCTTGGCGTGATCCAGACCCTCATTGCCTTCGATGGCAGCCTCAGTTCCTGGTGGACCAAGATCTTCATCGGCGCACTGCTTTTCGTCTTTTGCGTGGCTCAACGCATCATTTCCCTGGGTGCCCTGCGCGGCAAACCGGCCGGATCGGCGAAAGCCGCGCCAGTCGGGGCTTCGGCGGGATTTTCTAAGCTTAGTTAAGATAACTTTACATAGAGGGAGTTATACCGAAAAACATATCCATTACGCTCAAAAAATCATTAGAAATGTATTGGTAAAGCAATTAATGTAGAGCCCGCAAAACAGTTGCTCTGCATGACATTCATCAGAAATCGCGGCGCTGTTTTAGAAATAACTACAACACGCCATTCCATAAATAGAGACTGGAGACTCGAAGCATGAAAATCAAATCGGTATTGACCGGGATCGCACTCGGCCTGGGCGTGACCCTGATGTCCATCAGCGCACAGGTGAGCGCACAGAGCAAGGCCCTGGTCGGCGTGGCCATGCCCACCAAGTCCTCGGCACGCTGGATCGCCGACGGCAACAACATGGTCAAGGTCCTGAAGGAAAAGGGCTACCAGACCGACCTGCAATACGCGGAAGACGACATCCCCAACCAGCTGTCCCAGATCGAGAACATGCTGACCAAGGGCGCCAAGGTGCTGGTGATTGCCGCCATCGACGGCACCACCCTGACCGACGTGCTGCAGAAGGCGGCCGACAAGGGTGTCAAGGTCATCGCCTATGACCGCCTGATCCGTGGTTCCAAGAACGTTGACTACTACGCCACCTTCGACAACTTCCAGGTGGGCGTGCTGCAGGCACAGTCGCTGGAAAAGGCCCTGGGCCTGAAGGAAGGCAAGGGTCCGTTCAACATCGAACTGTTCGGCGGTTCCTCGGACGACAACAACGCCTTCTTCTTCTATAACGGCGCCATGTCGGTCCTGAAGCCCTACATCGACAGCGGCAAGCTGGTGGTGCGCTCCAAGCAGATGGGCATGGACAAGGTCGCGACCCTGCGCTGGGATCCGGCTACCGCCCAGGCCCGTATGGATAACCTGCTGTCGGCCTTCTACACCAACGCCAAGGTCAATGCCGTGCTGTCGCCGTATGACGGCCTGTCCATCGGCATCCTGTCCTCGCTGCGCGGCGTGGGTTACGGTTCGCCGCAACAACCGTTCCCGTACGTTTCGGGTCAGGATGCGGAAGTGCCTTCGGTCAAGTCCATTATCCGTGGCGAGCAGTACTCCACCATCTTCAAGGACACCCGCGAACTGGCCAAGGTCACGGTCGGCATGGTTGATGCCGTCCTGGGTGGCAAGCAGCCCCAGATCAACGACACCAAGACCTACAACAACGGTGTGAAGGTCGTTCCGTCCTACCTGTTGAAGCCGGTCGTGGTCGACAAGTCGAACTGGAAGGAAATCCTGGTCGGCAGCGGTTACTACACCGAAGCCCAGCTGAAGTAAGCACTACCCGGGCGGCGTCGATGGCATCTGCTCTGAGCCGAGCCGCCCGCTGAATCTTTCGCAGCACGCATACACACAAGATCAGCATAGTCCCGCCCTGTGCGGGACTAATACTTTCAGGAAGATGTGCTTGCACCAAAGCAATGCACACGAGATAAAAACTCCGGCTTGGCAGGGCTTCGCAAGACCGGCAGAAGAGAGGTCAGCATCATGAGCAACATTCTGGAAATGCGCGGCATCGAGAAGAGCTTCCCGGGTGTGAAGGCGTTGAACAACGTCAACCTGGCGGTGCGCGAAGGCGAGATCCATGCCATCGTCGGCGAGAACGGCGCCGGCAAGTCCACGTTGATGAAGGTGCTCTCGGGCGTGTACCCGCACGGTAGCTACTCGGGCGACATCGTCTACAAGGGTGAGGTGCGTGCCTTCAAGGATATCCGCGACAGCGAACACCTGGGCATCATCATCATCCACCAGGAGCTGGCACTGGTGCCGCTGCTGTCGGTGATGGAAAACCTGTTCCTCGGCAACGAGCAGGCCAGTGGCGGCGTGATCGACTGGGAGCAGTCCTATGTGCGCGCCAAGGCACTGCTGGCCAAGGTCGGCCTGAAGGAATCGCCCCAGACGCAGGTCGGTGACCTGGGCGTGGGCAAGCAGCAGCTGATCGAGATCGCCAAGGCGCTCTCCAAGGAAGTCAAGCTGCTGATCCTTGATGAACCGACCGCCAGCCTCAACGAAAGCGACTCGGATGCCTTGCTGGAATTGCTGCTGGAACTGAAGCGCCAGGGCATTGCCTCGATCCTGATCTCGCACAAGCTCAACGAAATTTCCAAGGTGGCCGACTCCATCACCGTGCTGCGCGACGGCACCACGGTCGATACCTTCGACTGCCGCGCTGAACCCATCAGCGAAGACCGTATCATCCAGCACATGGTTGGCCGCGAGATGGCCGACCGCTATCCCCAGCGTGATCCGCAGATCGGCGACGTGATCTTCGAAGTGCGCGACTGGCGCGTGCACCATCCGCTGCACAGCGACCGCCTGGCCATCAAGGACGTCAACATGACGGTACGCGCCGGCGAGATCGTCGGCATCGCCGGCCTGATGGGCGCCGGCCGTACCGAACTGGCCAAGAGCATCTTCGGCCGTGCCTACGGCAAGAAGATCAGTGGCAAGGTCTTCCTGCATGGCAAGGAAGCAGACCTGTCCACCATCCAGAAGGCCATCGACAAGGGCATCGCCTACGTCACGGAAGACCGCAAGGGCGACGGCCTGGTGCTGGAAGAAGACATCAAGAAGAACATCTCGCTGGCCAACCTGGGTGGCGTTTCCGAGCGTACTGTCATCGACGAGGCGCGCGAGTACAAGATTGCCGCCGACTTCAAGGCGCAGATGCGCATCCGCTGTTCCAGCGTGCTGCAGAAGGTGGTCAACCTCTCCGGCGGCAACCAGCAGAAGGTGGTGCTGTCGAAGTGGCTGTTCTCGCAACCCGAAGTGCTGATCCTGGACGAACCCACGCGCGGCATCGATGTGGGTGCCAAGTTCGAGATCTACAACATCATCAGCAAGCTGGCCGCCGAGGGCAAGTGCATCATCATGATCTCCTCGGAGATGCCGGAACTGCTGGGCATGTGCGACCGCATCTACGTCATGAACGAAGGCCAGTTCGTGGGTCATCTGCCCAAGGCTGAGGCCAGCCAGGAAAACATCATGCGCGCCATCATGCGCAACAAGCGCATCGACGATTCCGGCCTGTCCCAGGCCGCCTGAAACCCTGACACCAAGCCGGAGCCAAACCGGCGGCAACTATCATAAAGACCAGAGAGCACCAGAGGAGCAAGACAATGGAAAGCATTGACGTGAGCAAGAAGCCGGCCGTCGCCGGTGGCGCCGCCGAAAAGAAGGACTACGGCAGCTTCCTGAAGAACAACATGCGTGAATACGGCATGCTGATGTCGTTGGTGGCCATCATGGCCTTCTTCCAGATCATGACCGACGGCACGCTGATGCGTCCGCTGAACCTGACCAACCTGGTGCTGCAGAACAGCTACATCGTCATCATGGCGCTGGGCATGCTGATGGTGATCGTGGCCGGTCACATCGACCTGTCGGTGGGTTCGGTGGTGGGCCTGATCGGCGCGCTGGCGGCGGTACTGATGGTGGACTATGGCTGGGGCTTCGTGCCAGCTTCCATCGTCTGTCTGATCGCCGGTGGCCTGATCGGTGCGGCGCAGGGCTACTGGATCGCCTACTTCAAGATTCCCTCCTTCATCGTCACCCTGGCCGGGATGCTGGTCTTCAAGGGCATGGCGCTGGCGCTGCTACAGGGTCAGTCGCTCGGCCCCTTCCCGCCGACCTTCCAGATGCTGTCCTCGGGTTTCATCCCTGAGCTGACCGACAGCACGGGTTTCCGTACCACCTCGCTGGTCGTCGGCATCCTGGCCGCCGTGGTGCTGGTGCTGGTCAAGCTGCATGGCCGTCGCAAGCAGACCAAGCATGGCATGGAAGATGAACCGGTCCTGTTCTTCCTGCTCAAGAACGGTATCTTCGCCGTGGCCATCATCGCCTTCAGCTACCTGCTGTCGACCTATCGCGGCATGCCCAACGTGTTGATCATCATGTTCGCGCTGATGGTGCTCTACACCTTCATCACCAGCCGCACCACCCTGGGCCGACGTGTCTATGCGGTGGGCGGCAACGAGAAGGCGGCCAAGCTGTCCGGCATCAAGACCGAACGCGTGTCCTTCTTCACCTTCGTCAACATGGGCGTGCTGGCCGCGCTGGCCGGCCTGATCTTCGCGGCCCGCCTGAACACCGCCACTCCCAAGGCCGGTCTGGGCTTCGAGCTGGACGTGATCGCGGCCTGCTTCATCGGTGGCGCATCGGCCTCGGGCGGCGTGGGCAAGGTGATGGGCGCGGTCATCGGCGCCTTCGTGATGGGCGTGATGAACAACGGCATGTCCATCATGGGCATCGGCATCGACTACCAGCAGATGATCAAGGGCTTCGTGCTGCTGATGGCCGTGTGCTTCGACGTCTACAACAAGAACAAGTAATCCGGATGAGCAAGGCGGGCAGGGTTGCCCGCCTTTTGCATTCGGGACCACCAGATCCTTTCGTTTCCTTCAGTCAGGAATTCAACAATGAGTAGCGATAAAAAAGACAAGAGCCGCACCCTGCGCTCGGCCGGCTGGTTCGGCACTGCCGACAAGAACGGCTTCATGTACCGCAGCTGGATGAAGAACCAGGGCATCCCCGATCACGAATTCCAGGGCAAGCCGGTCATCGGCATCTGCAACACCTGGTCGGAACTGACGCCCTGCAATGCGCACTTCCGCAAGATCGCCGAACACGTGCGTCGTGGCATCATCGAAGCCGGTGGCTTCCCGGTAGAGTTCCCGGTGTTCTCCAATGGCGAATCCAACCTGCGCCCGACCGCCATGCTGACCCGCAACCTGGCCAGCATGGATGTGGAAGAATCGATCCGCGGCAATCCCATCGACGGCGTGGTGCTGTTGACCGGCTGCGACAAGACCACTCCGGCCCTGCTGATGGGCGCGGCCAGCTGCGACGTGCCGGCCATCGTCGTGACCGGTGGCCCGATGTTGAACGGCAAGCACCAGGGCCGTGACATCGGTTCCGGCACGGTGGTGTGGCAACTGTCGGAGCAGGTCAAGGCCGGTGAGATCACCATCCACGACTTCATGGCCGCCGAAGCCGGCATGTCGCGCTCGGCCGGTACCTGCAACACCATGGGCACCGCTTCCACCATGGCCTGCATGGCCGAGTCGCTGGGCGTGTCGCTGCCGCACAATGCGGCCATTCCGGCCGTTGATGCGCGCCGCTACGTGCTCGCGCACCTGTCCGGCATGCGCATTGTCGACATGGTCTGGGAAGGCCTGACCCTGTCCAAGATCCTGACCCGCAAGGCCTTCGAGAACGCCATCCGCACCAATGCCGCCATCGGTGGCTCCACCAATGCCGTGATCCACTTGAAGGCCATCGCCGGCCGCATCGGCGTGGACCTGGAACTGGAAGACTGGACCCGCATCGGCCGTGGCACTCCGACCATTGTCGACCTGCAGCCCTCGGGCCGCTACCTGATGGAAGAGTTCTACTACGCCGGTGGTCTGCCTGCCGTGCTGCGCCGCATGGGCGAAGCCGACCTGTTGCCGCACAAGGACGCGCTGACCGTCAACGGCCAGACCATGTGGGACAACGTCAAGGATGCGCCGATCTACAACGATGAAGTGGTGCGGCCGCTGGCCAAGCCGCTGATCGAGGATGGCGGCATCTGCATCCTGCGCGGCAACCTGGCGCCACGCGGCGCGGTCCTCAAGCCTTCGGCCGCCACGCCTGAACTGATGAAGCATCGCGGCCGTGCCGTGGTGTTCGAAGACTTCAACCACTACAAGGAACGCATCAACGATCCCGACCTGGATGTCGATGCCTCCTGCGTGCTGGTGATGAAGAACGTCGGCCCCAAGGGTTACCCCGGCATGGCCGAAGTGGGCAACATGGGCTTGCCGCCCAAGGTGCTGGCCACGGGTGTGAAGGACATGGTGCGTATCTCGGACGCCCGCATGAGCGGTACCGCCTATGGCACCGTGATCCTGCACGTGGCGCCGGAAGCGGCTGCCGGTGGGCCGCTGGGCATCGTCCAGGATGGTGACTTCATCGAACTGGATGCCTACGCCGGCAAGTTGCAGCTCGACATCAGCGACGAGGAAATGCAGCGTCGCCTGGCCGAACGCGCCAAGGTGCTGGCCGAACGCAAGCCGGAAATGGTCGGCGGCTACCAGTCCCTGTACGTGGACCGCGTGCTGCAGGCCGACGAAGGCTGCGACTTCGACTTCCTGGTCGGTTGCCGTGGCGCGGCCGTTCCCAAGCACTCGCACTGATCCATCACGACAAGACAGCGCCGGTGTCGGCATGACACCGGCCAGCAAGGAAACCTCATGAGCAACACTCCCCAGAACGTGCAGCTGGCGACTTTTCCCAGCCTGAAGGGCAAGCGTGTCTTCATTACCGGCGGTGGCACCGGCATCGGTGCAGCCATTGTCGAAGCATTTGCGCAGCAGGGCGCGCACGTGGCCTTCGTCGATATCGCCCGCGAAGCCAGCGAGACACTGTGCAATGAGCTGGCCAGCGCCGGCTATCCCAAGCCGCTGTTCCGCCATTGCGACCTGCGCGACATCCCGGCATTCCAGAAGACCATTGCCGAGCTGCAGGGCGAGCTTGGCGACTTCGATGTGCTGGTCAACAATGCCGCCAATGACGAACGTCACAAGCTGGAAGACGTGACCCTCGATTACTGGAACGACCGCATCGCCATCAACCAGCGTCCGTCCTTCTTCGCCGTGCAAGCGGTGGTGGACGGCATGAAGCGTCGTGGCGGTGGCTCCATCATCAACTTCAGTTCCATCAGCTGGCATCAGTCCAGCGGCGGATTCCCGGTGTACACCACGGCCAAGGCCTCGACCCTGGGCCTGACCCGCGGACTGGCGCGCGACCTTGGTCCGCACAAGATCCGCGTCAACACGGTCACGCCGGGTTGGGTCATGACCGAACGCCAGATCAAGTTGTGGCTGGATGAAGAAGGCAAGAAGGCCATTGCCCGCAACCAGTGCCTGCAGGAGGACCTGCTGCCCTGGCACCTGGCGCGCATGGTCCTGTTCCTGGCCGCTGACGACAGTGCGATGTGTACTGCGCAGGAATTCATCGTCGATGCTGGCTGGGTGTGAGGCAGCAATGACCGCCCGATATCCCGTCGGCGCGGATCTTGAAAAAGAGTCGCCATTTGGCGACTCTTTTTTTTGTGATGCAGCCACATTCTCGTGTGGGTGATGCAGAGCTGTCATACAACTCGGAAAAAACTTAGTTTTTATCCGGTTTGTAGTGTTGTTTTTTTGCTGCGATTTTTTAATGAATTGGTGCGCCTGGAATTGTTTCGAGCAGCCCTATTTTTGAATTTTCAGATCGGCTTACTCTTCCTTACATTTCTTAATAAAACTCGGCGCAGTTCCGCCACCCCGTGATCGCATAATGCGCGGGTTGGCGAGGAGGTGAATCAGTAGATCATCTTGGCCACTTCGCGGATGGCCTGCAGCACCAGATTGGCACCCGGCGAGAGCAGGTTGTCCTGGCGGGTGATGATGCCGAAGCCGGCCATGCGGCAGGGCAGCTCGATGGGCAGGATGTCCATCAGGCGCGCCTGGGTGTAATAACGCGCCACTTCAGTGGGCATGGCGTAGATGAAATCGGTCTGCTGCAACAGGCTGGTGATGAACAGGATGGCCGTGGTGTCGACTACGTTGGAGGGCGGCGCCAGGCCTTGTTCGCGGAACATCTGGTCGCAGCGCGCACGCAGGATGCTGCCCTTGGGCGCCATGATCCAGGCTTCGCCGGCGAGGTCGGCCAGGCTCAGGTCGTTGCGGGTGTGGAAGGGATGTCCCACCCGGGCCACGGCGCATACCGGCTCGTCGGCCAGCTCTTCATAGAGCAGGCCGCTGCGGGCTTCCTCGTCGAGGATGCGGCCGATGATGAAGTCCAGTTCGCCATGCAGCAGACGCGACAGCAGGATGTTGCTGCTTTCCACTTCGACGCCGATACGCAACATCGGCGCCTGTTCCTTCACGCGGGCGATGGCTGGCGGCAACAATGCCATGCCGGGCGAAAGAATCACGCCCACATCGACCTGGCCGGACAGGCCGGACTTGAGTGCCACGATGTCTTCATGCGCCTTGGACAGGCTGGTCAGGGCCATGCGCGCATGGCGGATCATGGCCTCGCCATAGATGGTGGGTCGCATGCCACGGGGCAGGCGCTCGAAGAGGGACACGCCCAGCATGTCTTCGAGGTCCTTCAACTGCTTGGAGGCGGCCGGCTGCGTCATATTGAGTTCGCTGGCGGCGCGATGGATGTTGCGGGTGTCGTCGAGGGCGATGAGCAGAAGGAGTTGGCGTGTCTTCAATCGCGCCCGCAGAAACCAGTTCGGGTCACTGTTTTTCATAAGTCTCCGGGGACGGTGTTCTAAATTTTTTCAATGATTTTTTTATTAGAAATTCATGATATCAAATCGCATATCGGAATTGCTAAAGATTTCATTGGAAAGACATGAACCGAATACTTAGTATCTAGCCACATTCCGGACTGTACAGGACAACGACCAAAGGGCCGGAATGAAAGACGAGAAGGTCGGGCAGCATCAAAACAAAAAGTTGGGAGACCGTCAGGAGTCCGTCAGGATTCAAGGGGTCTGAAGTGCAAAGCTGCACGACCAAGCCCACCGACGACAAAAATTTAAACGGCAATATCCACGGAGACTATTCATGAAGCAAGTGAAGCCATCCTTTATTGGAGCAAAGACCCTGTGCGCGCTCGCGCTGATGGGAGCGTTCTCGGCACAGGCGCAGGCGCAAAGCAGTGTCACCATCTACGGTCGCGTCGTGGCCGGCGTCGACTTCCTGACCAATGCTGGCACCAACGGCCAAGGTACGCGCTGGAGCGCTGCAAACAACCAATGGGGCACCAGCATGATCGGCTTCAAGGGCACGGAAGACCTGGGCGGCGGTACCAATGCCTTCTTCCTGCTGGAGTCCGGTTTCAACTCGACCAAGGGCGGTTTCAACGGTTCCGACACCAGCAACGGTTCGGCACTGTTCAATCGTCGTTCCTATGTCGGCTTGTCCTCGGCCACCGCCGGTTCCGTCAAGTTCGGTAAGAACCTGTTCATCAACAATGATGTCTGGTTCCTCGACCCGACCGGCCAGCAGGCCATCGGCACCGCCAGCCTGGTCAACGGCCGCAATTGGCCCGGCGCCAGCAACATCATCGAGTACAACAGCCCGGATATGGCTGGCTTCACCGTCAACCTGCAGACCAGCCTGGGCGAAAAGCCGGGTTCGTTCAGCGGCGGCGTCCCCAACGCGGGTAGCAGCGACGGCCGCAAGGACGGTATCTCGCTGGCCTACCAGAAGAACGGCCTGGAACTGCGCGTGATCTATGACACCGTGCGCGACGCCAACGGCAACTACAGCGACATCTGGAGCCATTCCAAGGAGCTGATCGTCGGCGGTACCTACAAGTTCGACAAGCTGAAGATGTTCGCAGGCTGGGAAAACCTGCGTGCCAACGCTGCAGCCGCCGGTGCTCCGGACCGCGCGAACCACTACTGGATCGGCGCCAACTATGACGTGACCCCGCAATTCCAGCTGGTCGGTGGCTGGTTCCACGTCAACGCCAACAACGCACGTGTTGACGCTGCGGGCAACGGCAACGGCGGTGGTACTGCCAACATGTACATGGCCGGTATCAACTACTTCCTGTCCAAGCGCACCCTGCTGTATGTTGACGTCGGTACCGTTCGTAACGGCACCGGTGCCACCCACGCACTGGAAAACGGCGGCAACGTCGGTCCTTCGGGCCTGAAGCAGAACGGCGGCTACTTCGGTATCGCCCACTCGTTCTGATGTAACGATCTAGTAGTATCTGTAATCCTTCCTGAGGTGGTCTTGATGTAGTTGAGGGTGGGCGCAAGCCCACCCTTTTTTGTCTTGTGGCCGGCGCACAAGGGCGTGGCCGGGACACTGATTTTGTTTTATATCGTTTATTTCATTTATCTTAATTTGCAGGCGGAAACCCGATGAATGCGCAATTGCTGGTCGACGGACATCATGAACTGGGCGAAGGCGTCCTCTGGTGCGAACGCTCGCAAACGGTCTTCTGGACCGATATCCACGCTTCGCGCCTGTGGAACCACGATCCGCAAAGCGGCGCCACGCGCAGCTGGCCCATGCCTGAGCGGCTGTGCTGCTTCGCCTTTACCGCCGATCCCGAGCGGCTGCTGATCGGCCTGGCATCGCGCCTGGCTTTCTTCAATCTCGGTACCGGCGCCATCACGCCGATCTGCCGCATCGAGGATGACCTGCCGACCACGCGCCTGAACGACGGTCGTTGCGACCGCCAGGGCCGCTTCGTCTTCGGCACCCTCAACGAGGACGTCGGCCGCGCGCCCATTGCCAGCTTCTATCGCCTCAATGCCGACCTGAGCCTGGAGCGCCTGCCGCTGCCGGGCATCGCCATTTCCAACAGCATCTGCTTCAGTCCCGATGGCACGCGCATGTATCACTGCGATTCCATGGAAGGCAAGATCATGGTCTGCGACTATGATCCGGCTTCCGGCGCCATCGCCCACCAGCGCGTGTTCGCCGATCTGGCGCAACAGCCGGGCGGCCCCGATGGTTCCACCGTGGACGCCGACGGCCATGTCTGGAACGCGCAGTGGGGTGGGGCGCGGGTAGTGCGCTTTACGCCCGATGGCCGCATCGATCGCATCGTCGACATGCCGACCGCCCAGCCTTCCTGTGTGGCCTTCGGTGGCGCGGCGCTCGATACGCTGTTCGTCACCTCGGCGCATGAAGGCATGAGCGCCCGGCAGCGCGAGCAGGATGCATTGGCCGGTGCGCTTTTCGCCGTGCCGGAGACCGGCGTGCGTGGCCTGCCGGAAGTGCGTTTCGCCGGCTAGCACCGGCAGCTGGCGCCGGCCTCAGGCGCCGAAGCTCGAATCCCCCATCAGCCGCGACAGCCGCGCCGAAATCTCCTGGACGATGCCTTGCACCTCGTCCAGGCTGGGGTTGACCTTCTTGTCGATGCGTTCGATATAGGGCACGTTGAGTGCTGCCAGCATGCGGTTGTTGGCCCCCATCACCGGATAGGACAGGTTGATCACGCCCCGGATCTGCCGGCTCTCCATGCGCGAATGCCCGCGCTTGCGGGTGTCCTCGATCTGCCGCATCAGCTGCGCCGTCTCGATCTCCTGTTCACCATCCATGCGGACGTGCGCGGCCAGCATGCTGGCCTGTTCGGCCTGGTCGCGGAAGGCCAGCAGTACATGGCCGGAAGCCGTATCCGTCAGGCTCACCAGCGCCCCCACCTTGAGCCCGAAGGCCCAGCGTTCGGGGCTGTCCACCTGCGCCACCACGATCACCCGTCCGGCCTCATAGACTGTCAGATGTGTCGATTGCATGGAGCGGTTGGCCAGTTCGCGCATGTGGGGCAGGGCGGTGCTGACCAGCGAGCGGATCGGCTGGTGATGGTGTGCCAGCTCGAACAACTTCAGTGACAGCCGGTAGTGGTCGTTGTCGGCGATCAGGTAACCACGCTGCTCCAGCGTCACCACCATGCGGAAGATCTCGTTGACGCTGCGACCCAGCTGGCGCGAGATCTGGTTCAGCGTCAGCATCTGCTCCGAGCGGCTCAACAGTTCCAGGATATCCAGTCCCTTGTCCAGCGCTGGCGCGGCATAGCGCGTCTTGCCGCTGTTGCCGTCATGGCTACTGTCGCTACCCATCTCATTGTCGTCGTTGATCGCGGCGGCGGCCGCTGCGGTCTGCGGCGCAGGGGCGTCGGAAGGATTGATTTTCCTTGTTCTGGGCATGGCAGCCTGGGTATCGTTAGCGGGCAGGAGGGCGGAAACAGAAGGGTGAATCCGCCGGTTTCTGGGGCCGGATTGTAGGGGATTTTTGATGGGCGACGTGTTTTATTTGTAAAATTATTTTTTATAGATCGCTCAGATGCTGAGGTGCAGACATCCCTAAATCGATATCGATCGATACCGAAACTTCATCAGGCTGGCCCGGCAATAAGAGGATAATCGAGGTTATGCTGTGTCGCACACAGATAAAAACAAATTTTATTTTTGAGAAAACCCAACATGGGGCCTGTCCCCGGAGACGACGACAACCGGCGGCCGCCCCCCAGCGGCCAGCCCGCCGACCAGCGGCAAGCAGAGGCAGCGCCCGAGCCCGAGGCGCCACCCGTCCCGCAGCGGCATCATGCTAGAGACCGATGACCAAGATTACCGCCATGCGCGTGCTGGACGTGCGCTTTCCCACTTCGCAATCACTGGACGGTTCGGATGCGATGAATCCGGACCCGGACTATTCCGCCGCCTACGTCATCCTCGACACCGACCACCCGCAACTGAAAGGCCACGGCCTGACCTTCACCATCGGTCGCGGCAATGAAATCTGCTGCGCCGCCATCCGCGCCATGGAACACCTCGTGGTCGGCCTGGACCTGGAATGGATCTCCGCCGACATGGGTCGCTTCTGGCGTCATGTCACCTCCGACAGCCAGCTGCGGTGGATCGGACCGGACAAGGGCGCCATCCACCTGGCCACCGGCGCGGTGGTCAATGCCGCCTGGGACCTGTGGGCCAAGGCCGAAGGCAAGCCGGTATGGAAGCTGGTGGCCGACATGACGCCCGAGGAGCTGGTACGCACCATCGACTTCCGCTACATCACCGATTGCATCACCCCCGACGAGGCCCTGGCCCTGCTGCGCGAGAAGGAAGGAGGCAAGGCCGAGCGCCTGCGCATCCTGCAGCAGGAAGGCTATCCCTGCTACACCACCTCGGCCGGCTGGCTGGGCTATGACGATGCCAAGCTGCGCCGCCTGTGCCAGGAAGCCATCGACCAGGGCTTCAACCATGTCAAGCTCAAGGTCGGGCGCGACCTGGCCGACGACAAGCGTCGCGTCACCATCGCCCGTGAAGTACTGGGCCCGCAGCGTCATCTGATGATCGACGCCAATCAGGTCTGGGAAGTGGATCAGGCCATCGACTGGGTCAACCAGCTGGCGTTTGCCAAGCCCTGGTTCATCGAGGAACCGACCAGCCCCGATGACGTGGAAGGTCACCGCAAGATCCGTGCAGGCATCGGCGCAGTCAAGGTCGCCACCGGCGAGATGTGCCAGAACCGTGTGCTGTTCAAGCAGTTCATCATGCGCGACGCCATCGACGTGGTGCAGATCGACTCCTGCCGTCTGGGTGGCGTCAACGAAATCCTGGCGGTCATGCTGATGGCCGCCAAGTACGGCAAGGTGGTCTGTCCGCATGCCGGCGGCGTGGGGCTGTGTGAATACGTGCAGCACCTGTCGATGATCGACTATCTGTGCATCTCCGGTTCCAAGGAGGGACGCGTGACCGAATACGTGGATCACCTGCATGAGCATTTCGTCGACCCCTGTGTGATCCGCAACGCGGCCTACATGCCGCCCAGTCTGGCTGGCTTCTCGATCGAGATGAAGCCGGAATCGCTGGAGCAGTACCGCTTTCGCGGCTAGCCCCCGGCAAGTGGCGGCGTCAGGAAATGATATAAAACATTACGGAGACTGAAGTGGATCTGAACCTGCAAGACAAGGTTGTCATCGTGACCGGCGGTGCCTCCGGCATTGGTGCGGCGATCAGCATGCAACTGGCCGCCGAAGGCGCCATTCCGGTGGTCTTTGCGCGTAGCGAACCGGAGCCGCAATTCTGGACCCGGCTGACCGCGCTGCAGCCGCACGCCACCCTGTTCCAGCTGGAATTGCAGGATGAAGCCCGCTGTGGCCAGGCCGTGGCCGAGACGGTGCAGCGCTTCGGTCGTCTGGACGGTCTGGTCAACAATGCCGGCGTCAACGACAGCGTCGGCCTGGAAGCTGGCCGCGACCAGTTCGTCGCTTCGCTGGAACGCAATCTGATCCATTACTACGTGATGGCCCATTACTGCGTACCGCACCTGAAGGCTACGCGCGGCGCCATCGTCAATGTCTCTTCCAAGACCGCGCTCACCGGCCAGGGCAATACCAGCGGCTATTGCGCCTCCAAGGGCGCGCAGCTGTCACTCACCCGGGAATGGGCTTCGGCATTGCTGGCCGACGGAGTGCGTGTGAATGCGCTGATCCCGGCCGAGGTGATGACGCCCCTCTATGAACGCTGGATCGCCACCTTCGAGCATCCGGAGGAAAAGCTCGCCGCCATCACCAGCAAGATCCCGCTGGGCAAGCGCTTCACCACCTCCGAGGAAATGGCGGACATGGCCGTCTTCCTGCTCTCGGGGCGCTCGTCGCATACCACCGGGCAGTGGATTTTCGTCGATGGGGGTTACACCCATCTCGACCGTGCCCTGAGCTGAGGCCCGTATGCGTACCGTGCTGGCACTGGACCTGAAGGACGACCCGGCGCTCATCGCCGAGTATGAACAGCATCACCGGCGCATCTGGCCCGAGATCGCGCAGCACCTGAAGCAGCAGGGGGTGACCGGCATGGAAATCTACCGTCTCGGTACCCGCATGATGATGGTGATGGAAACCGATGACGCCGTCTTCGACGCAGCAGCAATGGCAGCGGCGACTGACACCGATCCCCGGGTGCGTGCCTGGGAAGAACTGATGTGGCGTTTCCAGGCGCCCACACCCTGGACGCCGGCCGGACAGAAATGGGTGCCGATGACACGCATCTTCGATCTGTCCGAGCAATAGGACCACGACCCGTACCGGAAGGTGCGGACCATGTCCTGCCTGCAGTGGCAGGTTGTAAAAGACGTAGTGCAAGTGACAAGTAGCACGTAGCAGGCAGCGACCGCAGAGTCGCGTCAACGATGGCCCCGGCAGCAAGGGCCGGCAATGCATCCGCATCCGAGGTGAGCATGCAACAAGATAACGAGACACCCAGACCATCCCCCGCAGCGGCGCCCCCGCTGATTGCGCTGCGTAACGTCAGCAAGCGCTTTCCTGGCGTACTGGCGCTGGACAATTGCCAGTTCGACCTGGTCGCCGGCGAGGTACACGCCCTGATGGGCGAGAACGGCGCCGGCAAGTCGACGCTGATGAAAATCCTTTCCGGCGTCTACCAGTGCGACAGCGGCGAGATCCTCCTCGACGGCAAAGCGGTGCAGATCGGTGAGCCGCGCCAGGCGCAGGCGTTGGGCATCGGCATCATCCATCAGGAACTCAACCTGATGAACCACCTGTCGGCGGCGCAGAACATCTTTATCGGTCGCGAGCCGCGCAAGGCGTTCGGCCTGATCATTGATGAAGACCAGTTGAATCGCCAGACCGCTGCCATCTTTGCCCGCATGCGCCTTGAGATGGACCCGCGCACGCCGGTGGGCGAACTGACCGTGGCGCGCCAGCAGATGGTGGAAATCGCCAAGGCCCTTTCCTTCGATTCACGCGTGCTCATCATGGACGAACCGACGGCGGCCCTGAACAACGCCGAGATCGCCGAGCTCTTCCGCATCATCCGCGACCTGCAGGCGCAAGGCGTGGGCATCGTCTATATCTCGCACAAGATGGACGAGCTGCGCCAGATCGCCGACCGCGTCAGCGTCATGCGCGATGGCCGCTACATCGCCACCGTGCCGATGCAGGGGACTTCGATGGACAGCATCATTTCCATGATGGTCGGCCGTTCGCTGGAAGGCGAGCAACGTACCCCGCCGGATACCTCCGCCAACGAGGTGGTACTGGAAGTGCGCGGGCTCAACCGCGGCCGCGCCATCCGCGATGTCAGCTTCCAGTTGCGCAAGGGCGAGATCCTCGGCTTTGCCGGTCTCATGGGCGCCGGCCGCACCGAGGTGGCGCGCGCCATCTTCGGTGCCGACCCGCTGGAGTCCGGCGAGATCATCATCCACGGTGGCAAGGCCGAGATCCGCCAGCCGGCCGACGCCGTGGCGCATGGCATTGGCTACCTCTCGGAAGACCGCAAGCACTTCGGGCTGGCGGTGGGCATGGATGTGCAGGCCAACATCGCGCTCTCCAGCATGGGCCGCTTCACCCGCGCCGGTTTCATGAACCAGCGTGCCATCCGCGAAGTGGCGCAGGGCTATGTGCGGCAACTGGCGATCAAGACGCCGTCGGTGGAACAGCAGGCGCGCCTGCTCTCGGGCGGCAACCAGCAAAAGATCGTGATTGCCAAGTGGCTGCTGCGGGACTGCGACATCCTGTTCTTCGATGAACCCACGCGCGGCATCGACATCGGCGCCAAGAGCGAAATCTACAAGCTCCTCGACGCCCTGGCCGAGCAGGGCAAGGCGATCGTGATGATCTCTTCCGAACTGCCGGAGGTCTTGCGCATGAGCCATCGCGTACTGGTGATGTGCGAAGGTCGCATCACCGGCGAGCTCACCCGCGCCGAGGCGACCCAGGAAAACATCATGCAACTGGCCACGCAGCGCGAACCGGCGGTGGCGCACTAGCCGGTCGGGCCGCACTGCGATCCAACCCCTATCAGAGACCAGAACCATCATGGCAAACAACATCCATTCCGCAGCGTCCGCATCCACCATGGCCAATACCGCTTCCTCCTCGGGCCTGCGCGCCCGCCTGTTCAACCCGGCCGCGCGCCAGAAGCTGCTGGCCTTCGCCAGCCTGCTCTTGCTGATCGTGTTCTTCAGCGTCGCCTCGCCCAATTTCATGGAGGTGGACAACCTGGTCAGCATCCTGCAATCGACTGCCGTCAACGGCGTGCTGGCCATTGCCTGCACCTACGTCATCATCACTTCCGGCATCGACCTGTCGGTGGGCACCATGATGACTTTCTGCGCCGTCATGGCCGGGGTGGTGCTGACCAACTGGGGCATGCCGCTGCCGCTGGGCATCGCCGCCGCCATCTTCTTCGGTGCGCTGTCGGGCTGGGTCTCCGGCATGGTGATCGCCAAGCTGAAGGTGCCACCCTTCATCGCCACGCTGGGCATGATGATGTTGCTCAAGGGGCTGTCGCTGGTGATTTCCGGTACCCGGCCGATCTATTTCAACGATACCGAGGGTTTCTCGGCCATCGCCCAGGATTCGCTGATCGGCGACCTGATCCCGGCGCTGCCGATTCCCAATGCGGTGCTGATCCTGTTCCTGGTGGCCATCGGCGCCTCCATCATCCTCAACAAGACGGTGTTCGGTCGCTATACCTTCGCCCTGGGCAGCAACGAGGAAGCGCTGCGCCTGTCGGGCGTGAAGGTGGATTTCTGGAAGGTCGCGGTCTACACCTTCTCCGGCGCCATCTGCGGCATCGCCGGCCTGATCATCGCGTCCCGCCTGAACTCGGCGCAGCCAGCGCTGGGCCAGGGTTACGAGCTGGACGCGATTGCCGCCGTGGTGATCGGCGGCACCTCGCTCTCCGGTGGCACCGGCACCATCATGGGCACCATCATCGGCGCCTTCATCATGAGCGTGCTGGTCAATGGCCTGCGCATCATGTCGGTGGCGCAGGAGTGGCAGACGGTGGTGACCGGGGTGATCATCATCCTGGCGGTCTACCTCGACATCCTGCGCCGTCGTCGTCGCGCCTGAACCGGTATCCACATCAGCCACAGCAGCAGTATTCGCAGTAGCAATGCAAGCCCCGCCGGGCAACGCCAATGTCCGGCACTCCATCATCGATAACAAAAGGAGACTTACCGTGTTCAAGAAACAACTACTGGGCGCTGCCCTGGGCCTGGCCTTCGCTGTCGGCGGTTCGGCCGCACAGGCGCAGGAAGTGTATGTGCCGCTCATTTCCAAAGGCTTCCAGCACCAGTTCTGGCAGGCCGTGAAGGCCGGCGCGGACCAGGCCGGCAAGGACCTGAAGGTGAAGGTCACCTTCGAAGGTCCCGAGACCGAAGCCATGGTCGACAAGCAGATCGACATGCTCTCCGCCGCGCTGGCCAAGAAGCCGCAGGCCATCGGTTTTGCCGCGCTGGACAGCAAGGCCGCCATCCCGCTGCTGAAGAAGGCGCAGGCCGCCAAGATCCCGGTGGTGGCCTTCGACTCGGGCGTGGATAGCGACATCCCGGTCACCACCGCCACCACCGACAACCGCGCCGCCGCCGCGCTGGCGGCCGACAAGATGGCCGAGCTGGTCGGCAAGGAAGGCGAAGTGGCCGTGGTCGCCCACGACCAGACCAGCCGCACCGGCATCGACCGCCGCGACGGCTTCCTGGAACGCATCAAGGCCAACTATCCCAAGATCAAGGTGGTCAGCGTGCAATATGGCGCCGGCGACCAGTTGAAGTCCACCGAGGTCACCAAGTCCATCCTGCAGGCCTATCCCAAGATCAAGGGCATCTTCGGTACCAACGAAGGTTCGGCCATCGGGGTGGTCAATGGCGTCAAGGAAATGAAGCGCAAGATCGTCATCATCGGCTATGACTCCGGCAAGCAGCAGAAGGATGCGATCCGCGAAGGCGTGATGGCCGGCGCCATCACCCAGAACCCGGTGGGTATCGGCTACAAGACCGTGGAAGCAGCGGTCAAGGCGATCAAGGGCGAGAAGCTGCCCAAGGTCATCGATACCGGCTTCTACTGGTACGACAAGAGCAACATCGACGACGCCAAGATCGCGGCTGTGCTGTACGACTGATCTTGACATGACGTGACGGGAGGGCGTCGCCAGCGGCGGCGCCTTGCCGTTTTCCTGTTTCTGGTGTTTTTGTATTCCCCTGCCGGTTGTGCGCAATGCAGACCGGCAATCCTGCGCCGTCCTGCCCCTCGAAGAGACCATCATGAAGCCGCATCGCATCGACGCCCATCAGCATTTCTGGTTCTACCAGCCCGACGCCTACCCCTGGATCGGCCGCGGCATGGAACTGCTGGCCTGCGACCGCACGCCCGGCCAATTGCAGCCCGTGCTGGTCGCCGAAGGGCTGGAGCAGTCCATTGCCGTGCAGGCGCGCGCCGGTCGCGACGAAACCGAATTCCTGCTGGACCTGGCGCGCGGTAACCGGCGCATCGCCGGGGTAGTCGGCTGGGAAGACCTCGCTTCGCCGCACCTGGCGGCCAATGTGGAGCGATGGGGAAGTGACAAGCTGGTGGGCTTTCGCCACCAGCTGCAGGATGAGGCCGACGTAAGTACCTTCGTCGAAGCACCGGCCTTCAATACCGGCATCGGCTGGCTGCAACGGCGCGGCCTGGTCTATGACGTGCTGATCTATGCGCGCCAGATGCCTGAAGTGCAAGCCTTCTGCGCCCGCCATGATCGCCACTGGCTGGTGCTGGATCACCTGGGCAAGCCGGCCTTGGCCGATTTCGGCAAGAGCGAGGCGGTCTTCGCCGACTGGAAGCGCCACCTGCGCGCCCTGGCAGCCTTGCCGCATGTGGCCTGCAAGCTATCGGGACTGGTCACGGAGGCCGACTGGCAGCGCGGTCTGCGTCAGAAGGATTACGACAATATCGTCCTCTGCCTGGATGCGGCGCTGGACGCCTTCGGCCCGCAGCGCCTGATGTTCGGCTCGGACTGGCCGGTCTGCCTGCTGGCCGCCTCCTATGCCAAGGTAGCCGCCGTGGTGCGGGAATGGGCCGCGACCCGGCTGTCGGCGTCCGAACAGGAGCAGCTGTGGGGGCAGACGGCCGCGCGCTGCTACGGTCTGGGCTAGGCCTATGGCCTGGGCTAGGCCCTAATCCCGCGTGAAACCGTTGAAGGCCACGTGCAGCATGTACTTCACGATGTCTTCGGTACTCATCTTGCTGAACTTCTGCAGGTAGTCCACCGCCGGATCACAGGTGCGGGCGTAGTAGCTGTACAGGATCACATCGCTGGGCAGCGCGGCGTCGAGTTCGCCGCTTTTCTGTGCTTCCTTGACCAGCTTTTCCAGCTGGCCGTTGAGCTTGAGCACCCGCATCACATACTTGACGTTGCGCATGAGCATGTCGCGCACCGGTGTACTGGTGGAAGGCAGGAAGGGCAGGCCGCCCTCCAGCCGCACCCGCAGCGCCCATTCCAGCATCGCCTCCAGCTTGCCACGCGGGCTGGGAATGCCCTCCAGCTGCGCCAGCTGGTCGATGGCGCCGTCGATGAGACGGATCATGGTCTCGCCGATCAATTCTTCCTTGGACTTGAAATGCTTGTACAGGCTGGGTTTGGAGATACCCACCGCACCGGCGACGTCGTCCATCGTCATCAGGTCATAGCCCTTGCTGCCCAGTACCGACGTGGCCGCATCCAGGATGGCGTTTTCCCGTAATTTGAAGGCTTGATCCTTGAAGCTCAGTTTGCCGAAAATACTCATTGGTAGTTTAAGTTACTAATTAGTAGATTTTATTTTTCTTTGGTAGTAATCTTAGCACCTAAATCGCGGCAGGGTAGAAATACTGAGACGCCAAAGCAGGCCAGCAGACAAAAAGAGTCCCGGCGGCAGGCGCCGCCCGGCCGAGGGCAACACCCCAATAACAAAGACACAGGTGGACAAGATTTCATGAATCCGGGTACAGCAGCCATCGAGCAGGCATCAGGACAGCGCATCGCCGTCATCGGCGCCGGCATTTCCGGCCTGGCCAGCGCCTATCTGCTGGCGCGCCGGCACCAGGTGGTGCTGTTCGAGTCCGCGCCCACCCTGGGTGGGCATGCCAATACCGTGGACATCGCGCCGCAGGGCGTGCCGTTCCCGGTCGATACGGGCTTCCTGGTCTTCAATGACTGGACCTATCCCAACCTGATCGCGCTGTTCGATGAATTGAAGGTCGAGACCTACGACACCGACATGTCCTTCGGCGTCTCGATGGATGAGGGCCGCTTCGAATGGGCCGGCACCAATCTGGACACCGTCTTCGCCCAGCGCAAGCGCCTGCTGCAGCCCTCCTTCCTGGGCATGCTGCGCGACATCCTGCGCTTCAACCGTGCCGCCCACGCCAACCTGGCGGCCTGCGACGGGCATCCCGTGAGCCTGCGCCAGTTGCTCAAGGACGGCCGCTACGCTGCCCTGTTCAGCGATGCCTACCTGATCCCCATGGCGGCCGCCATCTGGTCCAGTTCGCCCTCGGACATCCTGGACTTCCCGGCCGCCACTTTCCTGCGCTTTTGCATCAATCACGGCCTGCTGCAGGTGAACAATCGCCCCCGCTGGCGCACCGTGCGCGGCGGTTCGCGCCAGTATGTACGTCGCATCGCCGCCACCCTGGAAGATGTGCGCCTGGGCAGCCGCCTGGAGAGCGTCACCCGCAATGAGCGCGGCGTGCTGGTACGCAGCGGTGGCGCCGAACCACGCGAGGAACAGTTCGACGCCGTGGTCTTTGCCACCCATGCCCCGCAGACCCTGGCCCTGTTGCAGGACGCCACCATCGAGGAACGTCAGGTGCTCTCGGCCGTGCGTTACCAGGCCAATACCGCCTGGCTGCATGGCGACACGACCCTCATGCCGCAGCTGCCCAAGGTCTGGTCGGCCTGGAATTACCTGGGTTCACGCCACGACGATGGCAGTCGCGCCGTCTGCGTGAGCTACTGGCTGAACCGTCTGCAGGACCTGCCTTGCAAGAGCGATGTCATCCTCACCCTGAACCCGCCGCAGGCTCCGAATCCGGCCACCGTGATGGGTCGCTTCGACTACGAACATCCGGTCTTCGACCAGCCCGCCATCGACGCCCAGCAGCGGCTGCCCCAGATCCAGGGCCGTCACCGGGCCTGGTTCGCCGGCGCCTGGACCGGCTATGGCTTCCATGAAGACGGCCTGAAGTCGGCGCTGCGGGTGAGCCAGCATTTCGGCGTGCTGCCGCACTGGGCGGTCCTATGAACGACTCGCGCGCTTCGCATGCCGATGCCGCCGCGCTGCTGCTGAGCGGACAGGTGATGCACCAGCGCCTGCGCCCGGTACGGCACCGCTTCGTCTATCCGGTCTTTTGCGTGCGCCTGGACCTGGCACGCATGGCCGAGGCGGGCAATGCCTGGTTCGGCGTGGATCGTCGGCGCCTGATGTGCGTGCGTACCCGCGACTACGGCCTGCGTGATGGCAGCGACCTCGGTACCTGGGTGCGCGGCCATCTGCAACAGGCCGGCCTGCCGCACGATGGCACGATCTGGCTGCAGACCTTCCCGCGCCTGTTCGGCTTTGTCTTCAACCCGGTCAGCTTCTTCCTCTGTCATGACCGCGACGGCGCCTTGCGTGCCGTTTTGGCCGAGGTCAACAGCACCTTTGGCGAAACCCAGCACTACCTGCTGTCGGCCCCGCAGCAGGGCGTCATCGACGAGCACACCCGCCTGCACTGCAACAAGCTGATGCATGTCTCGCCCTTCTGCGAGGTCCGTGGCTTCTATCGCTTCCGCTTTCGCGACCATGCTGCCCGCGAGAGGGGGCAGGGTGAGCAGGGTGGCCAGGACGCGACCGCCTTCGTCGGCATCGATTACTACGACCTCGGCCAGCCTGCTGAGGTGGGCACCGGCCTGCAGCCGCTGATGCGCACCTCCATCGGCGGCCGTCTGCAGCCCCTGACCGCCGCCTCGGCCTTCGCCGCACTGTGCGCGCAGCCGCTGCTTACCCTGGGTGTGGTCGCCCGCATTCACTGGCAAGCCTTGCTGCTGTGGCGCAAGCGCGTGCCCTGGTTCAGCAAGCCCGAACGCAACAGCGCCACAGGAACACCCTCCGGAAAGGAAACCCTATCGTGAACCATAGCCCCGTATTGCAGACCTCCGGCCGGCGCATCGGCGCACGCCTTGGCTCCATTTCGACCCGCCTGTTCCTGGGGATGCTGGAACGGCTGAACCACGGTCACCTGGAACTGATCACGCCGCACGGCACCACCCTGACCTTCGGCGACCTGCGCCAGCCGCCCAGCGCACAGCTACGCATCCTCGACTGGCGTGCCTGCGGTGCCATCCTGCGCGCCGGCGACATCGGCTTCGGCGAAGCCTACGGCAACGGCTGGGTGGATACCCCGGACCTGGCTGCGCTGCTGCGCCTGGCCATGCGCAACCGCAAGGCGCTCTCCGGCGCAGTCGAAGGCGGGCGCCTGGCCTCGTGGTGGTATCGCCTGCGCCACCTGCTGCGCTCCAACACCCGCACCGGAAGCCGTCGCAACATCCACGCGCATTACGACCTGGGCAATGATTTCTACCAGCTGTGGCTGGACCCCAGCATGACCTACTCCAGCGCCATCTTCAGCCAGCCCGGCCAGAGCCTGGCCTCGGCACAGGCCGCCAAGTACCAGCGCATCATCGACCAGCTCGGCCTGCGCAGCGGTGACCGTGTGCTGGAAATCGGTTGCGGCTGGGGTGGCTTTGCCGAACATGCGGCGCGCCTGGGCATCCGCGTGCACGGCGTGACCATCTCGCCGGCGCAACTGGCCTTCGCTCAGGATCGCCTGCGCCATCAGCAGCTGGATCACCTGGCGCATCTGGAACTGTGCGACTACCGCGACCTGGACGGCCAATACGACGCCATCGTCTCCATCGAGATGTTCGAAGCCGTCGGCGAGCGTTTCTGGCAGACCTACTTCGACACCGTCGCCGCGCGCCTGAAGGCCGGCGGCCGCGCCCTGATCCAGTCGATCACCATTGATGAAGCCGTCTTCGAACGCTACCGCGACAGCGCCGACTTCATCCGCGAATTCATCTTCCCCGGCGGCATGCTGCCCAGCCACGAGCGCTTCTCGCTTGGCGCCCAGCGTGCCGGCCTGGCCACCCGCGACCGCTTCCATTTCGGACGCGACTATGCCGAAACCCTGCGCCGCTGGAACGAGACCTTCCAGGCCCGGCGCGAGACCATCGCCGCCCAGGGCTTCGATGAACGCTTCCGCCGCCTGTGGCAGCTCTATTACGTGTTCTGTGAAGTCGGCTTCGACGAAGGCCAGACCGATGTGGTGCAGTTCCTCTTGCAGAAGGAGTGAGTCATGGATGCCATCGCAATGCGCAAGGACGCCCGGGCGCGTCGGGGCAGCTGGCTGGCCTTGATCATGCTTGCCGTACTGGCACTGGCGCTGGGCGGATGCGCCTCGCAGCAGTTGTCCCACTATGCCGGCAAGACGCCGATGTTCGATCCGGCGGTGTTCTTCAAGGGCCGCACCGAAGCCTGGGGCATGTTCCAGAAGCGCGGTGGCGAGGTGGCGCGGCGCTTCCATGTCGTGGTCACCGGCAGCGTCGAGGGCAACACCCTGACCCTGGACGAGCGCTTCCGCTATGACGACGGCCAGACCCAGACCCGCGTCTGGACCCTGGTGCGTCAGCCCGACAACAGCTGGCGCGGAAGCGCCGGTGACGTCATCGGCGAGGCCATCGGCCACACCGCCGGCAACGCCCTGCACTGGAACTACACGTTGCTGCTGCCGGTGGACGACAAGCAATACGAAGTCCAGATGGATGACTGGATGTACCAGATGGACGAGCGCACCCTCATCAACCGCACCAGCATGCGCAAGTTCGGGGTTGAAGTCGGCCAGGTCACGCTGTTCTTCCGCAAGGAGGGGGTATGAGCATCCACACCAGTCCGCTGCCCAAGCAGGCCGCATCCGAGCGTGCCCCGATCTCGCGACCGGCGGTCCTGTTCGGTCCCATGAACCAGCCGGTCAGTGACCTGCGCGGCCTGCGCATCTGGCTGGTCGGCGCCTCCAGCGGCATCGGCGCCGAACTGGCGCGCCAGGCCCTGCAGGCCGGTGCGCGCGTGGCGCTGTCGGCACGCCGGGGCGACGTATTGCAGGAAGTGGCCGCAGGTCACAAGAATGCCTTCATCGCCCCGCTGGATGTACTCTGCCACGATGCCTGGCGCGACCAGCATGCACGCATCCTGGAAGCCTTCGGCGGTATCGACCTGCTGGTCTTCTGTGTCGCCAAATACCGGCCCGAACGCAGCTGGGAAGTACAGGAAGACGAAGCCGAGCACACCATCCGCACCAACCTCGCCAGCGTCTATTCGGCGCTCGGTGCGGCACTGCCGGACATGCTGGCCCGCGGCAGCGGCGGCATTGCCCTGGTGGCGAGCGTGGCCGGTTATGTCGGCCTGCCCGGCGCGAGCGTGTATGGCCCGGGCAAGGCGGCCCTGATCAACCTGGCGGAAATCCTCTACAGCGACCTGCGGCCCAAGGGCTTGAACGTCTATCTGGTCAATCCGGGTTTCGTGAAGACCGACCTGACCGACAAGAACGACTTCCCCATGCCGGCCATCCAGACCCCGCAGCAAGCCGCCAGCGCCATCTGGCGCGGCATTGCCGAGGGTCGCTTCGAGATTCATTTCCCGCTGCGCTTCACCGCCTGGCTGAAGATACTGCGGCTCTTGCCGTTCCGCCTGCGCTTCATGCTGTTCCAGCGCTTCCTGCTGAACTGAATTGAATGAATGACTGAGTCGACGGAATTGACGATGCAGAACCTGGACCGATTACTGCAATGGTATGCCGCGCTGGATCGCGCCAGCCTGGAGCGCATCGACGAGTTCTATGCGCCACAGGCCCTGTTCAAGGACCCCTTCAACGACGTCAAGGGCGTGCGCTCGATCCGCGCCATCTTCGCGCACATGTTCGCCACCACCGAGGACCCGCGTTTCGTGATCCTGGAGCGCATGGGGCAGGGCGAGCAGGGCTTCGCCACCTGGCGTTTCGAGTTCCGGCTCAAGGGACGTTTCTATACTGTGCTGGGGGCGACGCATTTCCGCTTCGATGAGGCGGGACGGGTCAGCGAACATCGCGATTACTGGGATGCGGCTGAGGAGCTGTGGCAGAAACTGCCCGTCATCGGCGGGCCGGTCAAGTGGTTGCGGGGGCGGTTCAGGGCGACCGGGCATTGAGCGGCCGCCCTGTTGGATGTCATTGCCAGAACGGCGAGGCCGCAGAGATCAGACCGGCGATGTACAGGGCGCCTTCGGCAAGCATGGGCAGGATGGGCATGTGATTCTCCTTCAGTTCATTGCCAGAGTGGCGAGGTGGCGGAAAACAGGCCAGCGAGGTACAGGGCGCCTTCGGCGAGCATGGGCAGGATGGGCATGTGATTCTCCTTCGGTTTATTGCCAGAACGGCGAGGCTGCAGAGATCAGACCGGCGATGTACAGGGCGCCTTCGGCAAGCATGGGCAGGATGGGCATGTTGTTCTCCTTGGGTTGATGCCGTCAGCGGTTTGCGTCTGGCCATGTAGTCATCATGCCGTCGAGCCGTTACAGGTCGATTGCAGGAAACCACCCCCGGATTTCAATTGAAACAGTTCCGCCCGCCAGCCCGGTAGCGCAGGTCAGTCGGTGGTGCTGGGGCTCCAGAATGCCTGCTTCACCGCCGGCAGGGCCAGCAGGCGCTCGATCAGCGCGTCCAGTTCGTCGCCATTGACCGAGGTAGCCGCCAGCGTCGCCTCGATTTCCACCTCGTCCTCGGCAAAGGGCCGCACCTCCAGGTCGTGCAGGGGATAGCGGCTCTGCTCCAGCATGTCGGTCACGGCGGCCAGCACGCGCTTCTGGTGCTCGCTCTCCACGATCAGGTGCAGGGTGTTGGTCACTTCCACCGACGGCACATCCAGCGGCTTGCGGTTGATGGTATTGACCACCGGGCGCAACAGCGTATTGGCCGCCAGCACGAAGACGGTCGCCAGGATCGCCTCCAGGAGCAGGTCGGCGCCCGCCGCCGCCCCCACCGCCGCCGAGCCCCACAAGGTCGCGGCGGTATTGATGCCGCGCACATTGCCTTCTTCGCGCATGATCACGCCCGCGCCCAGGAAACCCACCCCCGACACCACATAGGCCACCACATGCACCGCGCCCTCATGGCCGCCCATGCGATTGGCCATGTCCACGAAGACCGCCGCGCCCAGTGCCACCAGGACATTGGTGCGCAGACCGGCAGTGCGTTGCCGGTACTGGCGTTCCAGCCCGATCAGACCGCCCAGGATGAAGGCCGCGGTCAGGCTGATGAGGGTATCGAGCAGGGAAGCGAGATTGATGTTGGCGAGAATTTGCATGGAGATCAGGTCTGGACAATGTGGAAGGGCAGGGCGGCTGCGCAATGGTGCGCGATGATGCCGGACAAATGCAACAGGCGCGTGACAAGCGGACCAGCCGGATACGCTGCAAGCGTGGCCGGCAAGGCCTACAATCCGGGGTTCCGCCTTCTCGGGCAGCAAGATGACTTATCCACAAGGAGTTTCCATGAGCAGCAAAGTAGCCCTGATCACCGCCGCCGGCAGCGGCATGGGCGCCGCCGCGGCGCGTCGCCTGGCGGCCGACGGTTTCCAGGTTGGCATTCTTTCCTCGTCCGGCAAGGGCGAGGCGCTGGCCGCCGAACTGGGCGGCATCGGCGTGACCGGTTCCAACCAGTCAGTGGACGACCTGCAACGCCTGGTGGACGTGGCCGTGCAGCGCTGGGGCCGCGTCGATGTGCTGGTCAACAGCGCCGGCCACGGCCCGCGCGCGCCCATTCTCGACATCACCGACGAGGACTGGCATCGCGGCATGGATACCTACCTGCTCAACGTGATCCGCCCCACGCGCCTGGTCACGCCGCTGATGCAGCAGGCCGGCGGTGGCGCCATCATCAACATTTCCTCGGCCTGGGCCTTCGAGCCGTCCGACATGTTCCCGACCTCGGCGGTGTTCCGCGCTGGCCTGGCCGCCTTCACCAAACTCTTCGCCGACAAGTACGCCCCTGACAACATCCGCATCAACAACGTCCTGCCAGGCTGGATCGACAGCCTGCCGCAACGCGAAGAGCGCCGCGCCGGCGTGCCCATGCAGCGCTACGGCACCAGCGACGAAGTGGCGGCCACCATCGCCTTCCTGGCCTCGCCCGGCGCGGGCTACATCACCGGCCAGAACCTCAGGGTCGATGGCGGGCTGATGCGTTCGGTCTGAGGCGGCTGCCGATCGACCTGCCTGGTTGAGAAGGGCTGGTTGAGAGGGATATTTTCCAGATCTGTCTGGCGCATGCAAAAGGGGCGACCAACCGGTCGCCCCTTTGTGCGTTTTGTGCTCTTTGTGCTTTCAGCCGGCAGCGTCAGCAACGCTGCCCGTCTGATGTGAGATCAGCGACCGATCTGGTGGCCGATCACGCCGCCGACGGCTGCGCCACCGGCAGTGCCGATGCCGCTGCCACCGGTCAGGATGGCGCCGCCCACGGCACCGACGGTGGCGCCGATGGCGGTGTTCTTGTCTCGGGTGCTCATGTTGCTGCAGCCGGTCATGGCGGTCAGCGCAATGGCAGTAACGGAAATGGCTGCGATCTTGTGTAGAGTTTTCATGATTTTTTTCCTGATCGTGAAGGTTGGTTCCTTGTTTTGGGGGGGACCGGCTCGCGCATCAACTATTGCTTCGCCCGCGTCGCCGGTACTGCAATAGACCAGCTTGGGCTAGAAAAAATTCGAGCTTTCACAACTTCTCTTACAGTTGTTACATACTCGGGCCTGCTCGACATGGCGACAATTGTGCGGGCGGGCAAAAAAGTTATCAAAATAGAAAATCAAAAAACATCCAAAACCACACCGACCAGAGAGAGACCTCATGCGATTGACCTCCCGTTTGCGCCGCGCCGCCGGCCTGCTTTTCACTCACACGCTGACCATCACCCTCACCTCGGCCAGCCTGCTGCTGGGCGCCGCACCCAGCCACGCGTCCGAGCCGCCCAAGCCGGTGGAGGGCAGCTGGGTCGCCCCGAGCTTCCAGTTCCACACTGGCCAGACGCTGGAAAACCTGCGCCTGCACTACGTCACCCTGGGCGATCGCAGCAAGCCGGCGGTGCTGGTGCTGCACGGGACCTACCAGAGCGCCGGGGCCATGCTCTCCAGGGATTTCGGCGGCCAGCTGTTCGGCCCCGGCCAGCCGCTGGATGCCAGCAAGTACTTCATCATCATTCCCGATGGCATCGGCGTGGGCAAATCCACCAAGCCGTCTGACGGTCTGCGCGCTGCCTTCCCGCAATACAACTATGCCGACATGGTATTGGCGCAATACCGCATGCTGACCGAAGGCATGGGCGTGCAGCACCTGCGCCTGATCATCGGCAATTCCATGGGCGGCATGCAGACCTGGATGTGGGGCGGCAACTACCCCGGCTTTGCTGACGGCCTGGTGCCGATGGCCTCGCAGCCCACCGAGATGGCCAGCCGTAACTGGATGATGCGGCGCATGCTGGTGGAATCCATCAAGCAGGACCCGGCCTGGAACAATGGCAACTACACCACCCAGCCCCCCTCGCTGCGCCTGGCCAACAACATGTTCGTCTTTGCCACCAATGGCGGCACGCTGGCCTACCAGGCCATGGCCGGCACCCATGCACAAGCCGACAAGCTGGTCGACGAACGCCTGGCCGCGCCGGTGACGGCCGATGCCAACGACTTCATCTACCAGTGGGGTTCCTCGGCCGACTACAATGCCGCGCCCGGCCTGTCCAAGATCAAGGTGCCGGTGCTGGTCATCAACTCCGCCGACGACGAGCGCAACCCGCCCGAGACCGGCATCATGCAGGCGGCTCTGAAGGAAGTGCCGAGCGCGCAGTTGCTGCTGATCCCGGCCAGCGCCGAGACCCGTGGTCATGGCACCACCGGGATGGCGAAGTTCTACGCGCGTGAACTGGAACAGTTCATCCAGGCCTTGCCGCAGCGTTGACGGCCGCCTCTGCCTTGTATTCGGCGGACGGCTTCCAGCTGGCACCATGCAACTGGAAGCCGCTCTTGCCGCTGCTCTTGACGTGATACATGGCGGCATCGGCCTGCTCCAGCAGCAGCGACAGGTCGCTGCCGTGGCTGGGATAAAGACTGATGCCGATACTGGCCCCCAGTACGAACTGCTGATCGCCCACCTCGATGGGCGCGGCCAGCCTGGCCAGCAGTTTGCGGGCGATTTCGGGGGCCTGTTCCTGATGCTCCAGCTGGGTGGCGATGACGGTAAATTCATCGCCCCCCAGGCGGGCACAGATGTCGGTACTGCGCACTGCTTCCTTCAGGCGCTGGGCCACACACACGAGCACCTTGTCCCCCACGGCGTGCCCAGCCTTGTCGTTGACCGGCTTGAAGTTGTCCAGATCGATGTAGTACACCGCCACCAGATGGTGGGGGCGGGTGGCCAGTAACAGCGCCTGATCGAACAGGTTGTTCATGAAATGCTTGTTGTAGAGCCCGGTCAACGGGTCCTTGAAGGCCATCGTCAGGGCCTTGGCCTCGGCGCTCAGTAGCCGCCGCTGGAACAGTGAGAGGATGGCTGCCAGCAGGCTCATGTACTGCAATGCCGCCAATGCCGTCCCCAGCACGAAGCCATGGTCCAGCCAGCTTGGATAGAGCGCGCCGATCGGCCCGCCACATGCCCAGTGCAGCAGCAGGGCGCCGAAGGCGGCGGCCATGACACGGCGGATCAGGGGCAGGCAATCCAGCTCGGTTCTGACGATGAACCACAGCACATAGCCCAGGATGAAGACGTTGAAGGCGGCATAGACGGGGCTGCGGATCAGCGGCACCGGCAGCCCGCTCCAGGAGGTCAGCAACCACAGCATGGTCGTACCGCTGACCAGCGCCACCAGCCAGGGATGGATGCCGATCTTGAAGAAGCGTGCAAAGCCCACCGCCATGAAACTCTTTTCCAGGATCGTGAAACTGCCATAGACCACATTGGACAGGGCGGGATCTTTCAGCGGGGCCAGGAACAGGAAACTCAGGCGCGCCACCAGCGCACAGCCGATGGCTGCGGCCCACCAGCGAGCGCCGGGATTGGTGCGTGGAATCCTTGATGCCAGCAGGAACAGGGCGATGAAGACGCAATACACCCCGGCCCCGAACGCGTGCACGATCTCATGTTGCATGGCGCCCCCTTGCGCTTGGCTCTTTGCTTCGTCCAGCCATCGTCGAGCAGTAGCTGCTCCCCCGGCAGCCATCATAGCCAAGGGGGATGGAGGCGTACAAGGGGGCGGACACGATTGGCCGGCAGCATCCCGCCGGGCAATATTGTCCCGGAGAAAAACGCTTGAGTACGCGCCGCAGCCGGCGCCGGCGGGGAGCTTCAGCCCAGCCGGGCCTGGCTGGGCGGATGACCGATGATGCGCTTGAAGGCGCGGCTGAAGGAGGCTTCCGAATCGTAGCCGAGGCGCTCGGCCACCACCGCCACGCGCAGCCCGTCGCGGGCGATCCAGTGGCGTGCCTGGAACATCTTCACCCGGGCCACGTACTTGGCCGGGGTCTCGCCCACCGCGCTGGAAAACTTCTCGATGAAGCTCGATCGCGAGGCCCCCATCAGCGACGCCAGTTCGGCCACCGACCAGTCACGCTCCGGGTGCTGGTGCACCGCCGCCAGTACGCGCCCGATCTGCGGGCAGCGCACCGCCGCGATCCAGCCGCTGGCATCGGTGCAGGCGCATTCCACCCAGCCGCGGATGATGCTGGCCGCCAGCACATCGGCCAGGCGCGCCAGGATGCCGCAGGCGCCGATGCGGTTGAGCACCACCTCGCGCTCCATCGCATCGAGCAGCGCCAGCACCGCCGGGTCGCGCTGGGCCAGGTCGCAGGCGCGCATCGCCTCCGGCATCATCATCAACAGCGGGTGCAGCGGATCGAGATTGAAGCGCAGCGTGCCGGAAAACAGCACATGCGAGGGCGCCGCCGTGACGGCTTCGGCACTGGCCCGGTCTACCTCCGCCAGGCCTGGCGCGCGGTCGTCCACCAGAAACAGGTTCTCCGCCAGCGCCTTGCGCGCCAGCTTGCCGATCTCCACCGTCGGCAACCCCGGCGAACTGGCCAGGGCATGCAGCGAACCCCGTGGCAGCAATACCGCATCACCGGCATTGAGCTGCAGCCAGTCATCCTGGCCGACCTGCATCCAGCAACTGCCCTGGGCGACGAAATGGAAAGTCGCCTCACGTCGCGCCGGAAGGGCCACGGCCCACGGTTCATGCAGCACATAGCGCGCATATTCCACGCCATCCAGCCGCAGGCCCAGCAGGATTTCGGTCAGCGCATCGCCTGGATCAGCCTGATGGGGCTGGCGCACGGCAGGCGCGGGACGGAACCCGGCAGGGGGCTCAGGGATATCGGACAAGTTTGGACGAATAGTCATCTTATTGCGAAATATCGGCATGGAAAGTCCAGGTATTTAACCATAAACTTCGCTTCCCTGTGATAAGAAAGGTATTTCCATGTCCAACCCCGGCACCCTCGAGGCCCCGCTGACCCAGACGTCGGCCCCGGCACGCCCAGCTTCCCCTCCTGCCCACGAAGCAGGGCAGGAGGCCCCCGCCAACTGGGCCGGCATTGCCAGCCTGGCGCTCGGCGTCTTCAGCCTGGTCACTGCCGAATTCCTGCCGGCCAGCCTGCTGACAGCCATCGCCACCGACCTGCACGTCTCCGACGGCGCCGCTGGCCAGGCCGTCACCGCCACTGCCATCGTCGGCGCCGTGGCCGCACCCAGCATCCCGCTGCTGACCCGCAATATCGACCGCAAGCGCGTGGTGCTGATGCTCTCGCTCCTGCTGCTGATCTCCAACATCCTGGCCGTGACTGCACCCAGCCTGCCGGTGCTGCTGGTGGCGCGGGTCCTGCTGGGGGTAGCGCTGGGCGGCTTCTGGTCGATGGCGGCGGCCCTGGCCATGCGCCTGGTGCCGGAACGCCTCTTCGCCCGTGCCATGTCGCTGATCTTGACCGGGGTCTCGGTGGCGACCGTCTGCGCCGCCCCCATCGGCGCCTACATGGGCAATCTGTGGGGCTGGCGCAGCGCCTTCGTGGCCGCTGGCGTGGTCAGCCTGGTGGCCATCGCCATCCAGTGGATCGCCATTCCCCGGCTGCCGCCCAAGGATCACCCCAGCCTCAAGGTCTTGTCCGAACTGCTGGGCCGCACCGATGTGCGGGTGGCCTTGCTGGCGGTACTGCTGGTGGTGTCGGGGCATTTTGCCGGCTTCACCTATATCCGCCCGCTGATGGAGCAGATCACCCACATGTCGGTGGCCACCATCTCGGCGGTGTTGCTGGGCTATGGCGTGGGCGGCTTCTTCGGTAACTTCGCCGGCGGCTTCATCGCCGAGCGCAGCGAGCGCTATGCCATCGTGGCCGGCGGTACCCTGATCGCGCTGCTGGCGGCGTCCCTGTGGGTGGCCGGCAGCTTGCCGGTGGTGGCAGCCATCGCCATCACGCTGTGGGGCTTTGCCTTTGGCGCCTTCCCGGTCGGCTTCCAGACCTGGATCGTGCGGGCCGCCCCGGACCATGCCGAAGGTGCTGGTGGCCTGCTGGTAGCAGCCTTCCAGGTCGCCATCGCCAGCGGCGCCATCGGTGGCGGTGTGCTGGTGGATCACGTCGGTGCCCTGGGTGGGCCGATCTTCGCGGTGGTCACCATTACCCTGGGTACGCTGCTGACCCTGCGCTACGGCCCGCGTGGCGGCGGCGCGGCGGTGGCCGGCAACGCCCACTTCTGAGACCGCCCTGACTGACTGTCCGTCCTGATGCAGTCCTCCCGCTTCCGGTGGCCTCTGGCACCGGAAGCGGCACCCCTCCCGGCATTATTCCTCCCCATGCAATAAAGAAGTGCTCGCGGCACGGATTCTCTTCGTCCGCGCTTGGCCCCACACTGGCTTCACGGTTCAGGAACAAGTCCTGACCGACTTAACCCACCAGGAGCCACCCCATGAAGATCCATCACCACCCCATGTCCGGCCACGCCCACCGCGCCGTCCTGTTCGCCTCCCTGCTCGGCCTGGATGCCGAACTGATCGAAGTCGACCTGATGGCCGGCGCCCACCGCCAGCCGGCCTTCCTCGCGCTCAACCCTTTCGGTCAGGTTCCGGTGCTGGAAGATGAAGGTGTGGTCATCGCCGACTCCAACGCCATCCTGGTCTACCTGGCCAAGAAAGCCGGTCGCAGCGACTGGCTGCCGGAAGACGCGCAGGGCGCAGCGGCTGTGCAGCGCTGGTTGTCGGTGGCGGCCGGCGAACTGGCCTACGGCCCGGCGGCGGCGCGACTGGTGACGGTATTCGGGGCCACCTTCAATGCCGAGGAAGTGATCAAGCGCGCCCATGTCCTGCTCAACCGCATGGAGCAGCACCTGGGCCAGCGCACCTGGCTGGCAGCCGAGCATCCCACCATCGCCGACGTGGCCGTCTACAGCTACCTGGCCCGCGCCCCGGAAGGCAATGTCGACCTGAGCGGCTACCCGGCAGTGACCGCTTTCCTGGCGCGCATCGAAGCCTTGCCTGGTTTCGTGCCGTTCATCCAGACCCCGGCCGGCCTGACCGCCAAGGCCTGAACGTCCAGTCCACCGGTCAGCCGACCACCCACCACCCATCAGATTCAGCGAGGCCAGACATGAAGACTCCTTCCAACGCACCGACCTGGCATGCCGGCGAAAAGCTGCTCCAGCAAAAGCTGGGCGTGGCCGACAAGATGGAAGCGGTGGGGCGTCGCGTGGTGCGCGACTTCATGCCCGACCAGCATCGCGCCTTCTACGCCCAGTTGCCCTTCATCGTGCTGGGTAGCGTGGACGCCGAGGGCGATGCCTGGGCCACCTTCCTGGAAGGCCGGCCCGGCTTCATGGCCTCGCCTTCGCCCACGGTGCTGGACATCCGGGCCCGCCCCTCGGCCCAGGACCCGGCAGCGGCCGGCATGATCGCCGGTGCGCCAGTGGGTTTGCTGGGGATGGAACTGCATACCCGTCGCCGCAACCGCATGAATGGCGTGCTCACGCCGCTGGCCGATGGCTGGCGGGTGGAGGTGGACCAGAGTTTCGGCAACTGCCCGCGCTACATCCAGCTGCGTGATTTTTCCTTCGAGCGCGAACCGCAAGCGGCCCATGTCGACCAGGTCGAGCCGATGACCAGCCTCGACGCTACAGCCCGCACGCTGATCAGCCAGGCCGACACCTTCTTCGTGGCCTCCTATGTCGATCTGGAAGAAGCCCGCCAGGTCGATGTCTCGCATCGCGGCGGCAAGGCCGGTTTCGTACGGGTGAACCAGGACGGCTCGCTGACCGTGCCGGACTTCGACGGCAACCTGTTCTTTTCCACACTTGGCAACATCGTCCTCAATGGCCGGGCCGGCCTGATGTTCGTCGATTTCGACAAGGGCGATGTCCTGCAGATGACCGGCGAGGCCGAGCTGATCCTGGACTCGCCCGAGATCGCCGCCTTCCAGGGCGCCGAACGGCTGTGGACCTTCCGTCCGCGCAAGATCGTGCGTCGCCCCGGCGCGCTGGCCCTGCGCTGGCGTTTCCAGCAAGACGCCTGGTCGCCGAACTCGCTCATGACGGGCGACTGGCAGCAGACCGGCCAACGCCTGCTGGCCCAGGAGCAGGGCAGCCGCTGGCGCAGGCTCAAGGTCGCCCGCGTGGTGCAGGAGAGCGATTCCATCCGCTCCTTCCACCTGCAGCCTGATGACGGTGCCGGCCTGCTGCCGGCGCTGCCCGGCCAGCACCTGCCGATCCGCGTGCAGACCGCCGGCAGCGACAAGCCGCTGATCCGCACCTATACCTTGTCCTCGGCACCGTCGGATGCGCATTACCGCATCAGCGTCAAGCGTGATGGCCAGGTATCCCAGCATCTTCATGCGCAATTGCAGGAAGGTGGCCATATTGAAGTGCGGGCGCCGGCCGGCGATTTCATGCTGGATGAAACATCCTCCCGGCCGGTGGTCCTGTTGGCCGGTGGCGTGGGCATCACGCCCATGGTCGCGATGCTGCGTCACATGGTGTATGAAGGTTTGCGCACGCAGCGCATGCGTCCGGCCACACTGTTCTACGCTGCACGCAGCAAAAATGACCGCGCATTCGACGCCGAACTGGCGCAACTGGTGGCCGCCGGCAAGGGGGCCATCAAGGTGGTGCGCGTGCTGGGCGACACCACCGATGCCATCGAAGGCCGCGACTTCGATGCCGCCGGCCGCATCGACATGACCTTGCTGGCACGCTCGCTGTCCTTCGGTGATTACGAGTTCTATCTGTGCGGGCCGTCACCGTTCATGCAATCGCTCTACGACGGCCTGCGCGGCTATGGCATCGGCGATGAACGCATCCATGCCGAAGCCTTCGGCCCGGCATCGCTCACCCGCACCGGCGCTGCCACCGAGACGGCACAGCCAGCTCAAGCCGCACCCGCCCCGGTACCGGTTGCCACCGAAGCGGTGCCGGTGCTCTTCATGGACAGCCTCAAGGAAGCGCGCTGGACACCCGGCACCGGCAGCCTGCTGGAACTGGCCGAGGCCCGCGGCCTGGAGCCGGAATTCAGCTGCCGCGAAGGCCACTGCGGTACCTGCCGCACCCGCCTGCTGGCCGGCGCCGTCACCTACCCGACGCCGCCCAGGCCAAGGTCGGCGTGGGTGATGTGCTGCTGTGCTGCGCCGTTCCCGCGCAGCCGGCCGACTCGGGGAGTGGCCGCATCGAACTGGCGCTGTAGGCGGGATCATGCGCGCCATGCGGGTTGCCTCTGGCCCGGCGGAAGCAGGCATAATGCGAGCTTCTTCGATACCCAGGGAAGGGAAGCACATGGACCGTTGGCTGGCGATGCGCATCTTCGTACACGTCGCGGAAACGGCCAGTTTCGCCAAGGCCGCGCGACAGATGCAATTGAGCGCCCCGGTGGTGACCCGTACTGTGGCGGCGCTGGAAGAACTGGTCGGCGGGCGCCTGCTGATCCGCACCACCCGTTCGGTGAAGACCACCGAAGCCGGCGCGCGCTACCTGGAAGACTGCCGCCGCATCCTGGGCGAGATCGCCGAAGCCGAGGCCGCCGCCGCCGGCCACCATGCCAGGCCCGCCGGCACGCTGGCGGTGACCGCGTCCTTCATGTTCGGGCAGATGCATGTGCTGCCCATCGTCACCGAATACCTGGATCTCTATCCCGAGATGCGGGCGCGCACCTTCTTCATCGACCGCCCCGTCAACATCGTCGATGAAGGCATGGACGTGGCCATACGCATCGGCCATCTGCCCGATTCGGGCTTTACGGCCATCCAGGTGGGGTCGGTCAGCCAGGTGATCTGCGCCGCGCCGGATTACCTGCGCCAGCACGGCACGCCTGCTTCGCCCACCGATCTCAAGCAGCATCGCATCGTCACCTCCACCAGCGCCTGGGCCTCGCCGGAATGGCGCTTCGCCGACGGCCAGCGCGTGCTGATCGACGCCGTCCTGCAGACCAACACCAACGAAGCCGCCATCAGCACCGCCCGCAAGGGCTGGGCACTGACCCGGGTGCTGGCCTACCAGGTCGCGGCCGATCTGAAGGAAGGCCGCTTGCAGCGCGTGCTGCGCGAATTCGAAGAGCCACCCCTGCCGATCCACGTGCTCTACCCGGAAGGGCGGCACTCACCGGCCAAGGTGCGGGCTTTCATCGACCTAGCGGTGGCGCGCTTGCGGGGCAATCCGCTGTTCAGCTAGCTTGCCGTCCTGGCCTCTAGCGGCACCCGCTGCAGGAACCTTTCAAACGAGGCCAGGAAAGCCTGCTCCGGCGCCGACAGCTTGCGCTGCCCATGCCAGGTCAGGAAGACATCGATCTCGGCCACCGGCCCGTCCAGCGGGAGCACCTTCAACTGGCCCTCGGCCACGTCCTGGCCGATCAGGTGCTCGGGCAGGAAACTCAGGCCCACGCCGGCCACCACCATGCGGCGGATTTCCTCCACATGCGACGAGGCGCCGGCAATGTGGCCGGTGAAGCCCTGCTGGTCGCGGAAGACGGTCAGCGGGGAGAGCGTGTCGCCCAACTGGTCGCTGGCGAAGCAGACGAAATTCTGCACCAGCAGTTCGGCCATGCTGACGCTGCGCTGGGCGAACAGGGGATGATGGCGCCCGCACACCAGTACGTAACGATGCCGCAGGAAGAGGCGCCGCTCCAGTTTTTCCACCGGCTTGCGGCACAGGCAGAGGCCCAGGCCGCTGCTGCCCTTGGCCAGAGTGTCGAGAATGGCGGCACTCTGCATGACATCGATACGGAACTCCACACGCGGATAGCGGCGATGGAAGCGCGCCAGGAAATCGTCATACGCCGCGCTCTGCACCCGGCTCATCAGCAACAGCCGCAGATTGCCCGCCACGTCCTCGCCGGCATGCCCGGCGGCGCCATCGATGCGCGCCACCATGCCATACATCTCCCGCGCCACCGCATAAATTTCCTCGCCCAGCGGCGTCAGGCGGAATTCGCCATGGCGGCGATGCAGCAGCACGCCGCCCAGCGTCTCTTCCAGCCGCCGCAGGGCCTGGCTTACCGCAGGCTGGCTCAGGCACAGGGTCTCAGCGGCGCGCCCCACGCCCCGCTCCTGGACCACGAACATGAAGGTGCGCAAGAGGTTCCAGTCCATGCGTTCCGAGGACAGCGGCGGCAGGAGCGGGCGAGGGCTGGCGGGGGCGTGGCGCATGGGGGGCTCTGGCGTTGGGGGCTGGGGGCGAGGCAATGGCGATTCAGGGATGCTCCAGTCCGGCGAAGAATCGCGCGGCATTGTCCTGCAATCCGGCAATATGGTAACCGCCTTCCTGCACTACCAGCGTGGGCAGTCCCAGCGCGCCCACCGCGCGCCCCAGCCGTTCGAAGCCGGCCGCGCTCACGCCGACCACGGCCTGCGGGTCTTTCTCGAAGATGTCGAAGCCCAGGCTCAGCACCAGCACCTCCGGCTGATACAGGGTGATGGCGCGGCAGGCCTGCTGCAGGCGGTCGAAGAAGACCGCCTCCGGCGAGCCATGCGGCATGGGCAGGTTGAGGTTGTAACCCAGGCCTTCGCCCTGGCCGCGCTCTTCCTCGAAGCCGGCCACCACCGGATAGAAATTCACCGGATCACCGTGGATGGAGACATACATCACGTCACGCCGGGCATAGAAGATTTCCTGGATGCCCTGGCCGTGGTGCATGTCGGTATCCAGCACAAGCACCCGCCGATGACGTTCGCTCAGCATCTGCGCGGCGATGGCGGCATTGTTGAGATAGCAGAAGCCACCGGCCGCATCGCGCCGCGCGTGGTGGCCCGGTGGGCGGCACAGCGCATAGGCGCGCCGCTCGCCGGCCAGCAGCGCCTGCGCGCCGGCGATGGCGCATTGCGCCGACCAGTAGGCCGCATGCCAGGTCTGCGGCCCCACCGGGCAGCTGCCGTCGGCCAGGTAACGCGCCGCCTTGGCCAGCACGCCGCGCAGGGGATTGGGTTCGCGCACGAAGATGTTGGAGACTACTTCATCGCCCCAGTCGTCGGGCAAGGCCATCCATTGCGCATGGGCCTCCTGCAGGAATTGCAGATAATCCAGCGCATGCACCGCACCGATGGCGGCCGCCCCGGCATCCGGTGGTGCCTGTACTGCAAAGCCCAGGCGGGTGGCCAGCGCGGCCAGTTCGTCCAGCCGTTGCGGTACCTCCTGCGGCACGCGCATCTTGCCGCGCGAGTAATAGCTCTGGGGGTGATGCAGTTTCTGGTCGGGGTGGTAGAAGGTCTTCATCAGCTCTCCTGCGCCTGCAGACCGCGTTCCGGGGCGGCATGGTGTACATGGCCCAGGCGCTGCACGCACAGCAGCGACAGCAGCGAGATACCGGAGAACAGCAGGGCCAGCGGCCACCACTGGCCCTGGAATTTTTCCGCGAGGACGGTGCCCAGCAAGGGTGTCAGCCCGCCGAAGATGGCGCCCGAAACCTGATAGGCCATGGAAATGCCGGTATAGCGGATGCGGGTCGGGAAGGCCTCGCTGACGAAGCCGGCGATGACCGCATAGTAGGCGCCGATGAAGAGCACCGCGATTGCCACGCCCAGTGTCACGCTGGCCAGCGAACCCTGGTCCACCAGCGAGAACATGGCATAGGGCGAGATCACCGACAGCGCCGACATCGCCACCAGGAAACGATGATTGCCGATACCGCGTGCCAGGTGCGCCGCCAGCGGCGTGATGAAGAACTGCATCACCGACACCACCAGCAAGCCATTCAACACCAGCGCCCGCTGCAGGTGCAGGTATTGCGTGGTGTACACCAGCATGAAGGTATTGGTGAAGTAGAAGCCGGCGATGCCCAGCACATTGGCACCGATTGCCAGCGCCAGCAGGCCGGGCGCGCCCCGCAGTACCTCGGTCAGCGGTGCGCGCTCGGCGCGCGCGGCCGGTGCCCTGGCACGGCGCTGCTGTTCGGCCAGGAAGTCGGGCGACTCCTGTACCGACAGCCGGATCGCAAATCCCACCGCCAGCAGCAAGGCGCTCACCAGGAAGGGAACGCGCCAGCCCCAGTCGAGGAAGACCGCATTGTCCTGGTTGCTGACCAGCTTGAACATGAGCGTGGCCAGGATCAGCCCGGCCGGGCTGCCCAGTTGCGCGAACGAGGCGAGGAAGGTGCGCCGGCTGCGATCCGGCGAATGTTCGGCCGCCATCAGCACGGCCCCGCCCCATTCGCCGCCGACGGCGATGCCCTGGATCAGGCGCAGCAGCACCAGTGCCACCGGCGCCCAGATGCCGATGCTGGCATAGGTCGGCAGCAGCCCGATCAGGATCGTCACCGAGCCCATCATCAGCAGCGTGATCACCAGCGATTTCTTGCGGCCGACGCGGTCGCCGACGTAGCCGAATATCGCTCCGCCCAGCGGTCGCGCCAGGAAGCCGACGGCGAAGGTGCCAAAGGAGGCCAGCGTGCCGTAGAAGCCATTGGTGGTCGGGAAGAACAGCTTGCCGAACACCAGGGCCGAGGCCATGGCGTAGATGTAGAAGTCATACCATTCGATCATGGTGCCGACGAAGGCGGCCAATGAGGCGCGAACCGGCTGGTGCCGGGGTGGGGCGGTGTGCATGGTCCAGTCTCCCGTGGTGGGTGTTGAGGTAAGGGGAACTGGAGTTATACGATTGCCGCGTTCATAAGAAAAATTAGCTTTTTGAATCTTTCACATTCAGTTTTCTTATCTATGTGCTAGGCGTGTGAACCTTCTTCGCCGCAGGCAATAGCTTCTGATTAAAAATAGTTCGTGGGACCCATCGTTTTGTTTCATGATGACGGCCACACCCATTTAACCGGAGGTCGCGCATGCGAGCCACGCAAGTCTCCAAGATGGAGTTCAAGGCCAAGGCGGTAGAGTATTTCCGACAGGTAGAAACTTTGGGCGGGAGTATCGTCATTACCGATAACGGTAAGCCGACGCTTGAGGTACTGCCTTTTCGCGGCGCGGGGCGCAAGCCGCTGGACATTCTGGCAGGCTCGGTGCTGCGCTATGAGGACCCAACACGCCAAGTGGATGTTGAGTGGTGAGGGAACGGTAATTCAAATGATGGGGGCAGGCGCAAGAGACCCGCGCCTACTTCCCCGTCAAGACCCTCTGTAACCCAGTAAGCCGACCGCCGCAGCGGTCGGCAGATCATGTCAGATCAGTTCAGTATCGTGCAGATCAGATGCCCCCCATGCACAGATACTTCACCACCAGATAATCATCGATCCCATAGTGCGACCCTTCGCGGCCCAGGCCGGATTGCTTGACGCCGCCGAAGGGGGCGACCTCATTGGAGATGAGCCCGGTATTGATGCCCACCATGCCCGATTCCAGACCTTCGGCTACACGCCAGATGCGGCCGATGTCGCGTGAATAGAAATAGCTGGCCAGGCCGAATTCGGTATCGTTGGCGAGGGCCACGGCTTCGTCGTCAGTCTTGAAGCGGAACAGCGGGGCCATGGGGCCGAAGGTCTCTTCGCGGGCGACCTGCATGGCCGGGGTGACGTCGGCCAGCACGGTGGGTTCGAAGAAGCCATGGCCCAGCGCGTGGCGCTTGCCGCCCAGCAGCACGCGGGCGCCCTTGGCGACGGCGTCGGCGACGTGCTGTTCGACCTTCTTGACGGCCTGTTCGTTGATCAGCGGGCCCTGGTTCACGCCGTTCTCCATGCCGTCGCCGACCTTGAGTTTCTTCACCGCTTCCACCAGCTTGGCGGCGAAGGCGTCGTAGACGCCGTCTTGCACGTAGATGCGGTTGGCGCACACGCAGGTCTGGCCGGCATTGCGGTACTTGGAGGCGATGGCGCCTTCGACGGCGGCATCCAGGTCGGCATCGTCGAAGACGATGAAGGGCGCATTGCCGCCCAGTTCCAGCGAGAGCTTCTTGATGCTCGATGCGCTCTGCTGCATCAGCAGCTTGCCCACGCCGGTGGAGCCGGTGAAGCTGATCTTGCGCACGATAGGGTTGGAGGTCATTTCTCCGCCGATTTCCTTGGCCGCGCCGGTGACGACGCTGAACACGCCCGCCGGCACGCCGGCGCGCTCGGCCAGGACCGCCAGCGCCAGGGCCGAGAAGGGGGTGGCTTCGGCCGGTTTCAAGACCATCGGGCAGCCGGCGGCCAGTGCCGGGCCGGCCTTGCGGGTGATCATTGCCGCCGGGAAGTTCCACGGCGTGATCGCCGCGCATACGCCGATGGCTTCCTTGACCACGACGATGCGGCTGTTCGGGGAGGGCGAGGGGATGGTGTCGCCGTAGGTGCGCTTGCCTTCTTCGGCAAACCACTCGATGAAGGAGGCGGCATAGCCGATTTCGCCGCGTGCCTCGGCCAGCGGCTTGCCTTGCTCGGCGGTCATGATCAGGGCCAGGTCGTCGGCGTTGGCCATCATCAGTTCATACCAGCGGCGCAGGATGACGCTGCGTTCCTTGGCAGTCTTCTTCTTCCAGGCCGGCCAGGCAGCGTTGGCGGCGTCGATGGCGCGGCGCGTCTCGGTTGCGCCCATCATCGGCACATGGCCCAGCAGGGTGCCGTTGGCGGGGTTGTGGACTTCATGGGTGGCGCCGCTGTCGGCGTCGCACCAGGCGCCGTTGACATAGGCTTGCTGGCGCAGCAGGGAAGGGTCTTTGAGTTGTTGCAGCATGTCGGGTCTCCGTTGGGTTTCTGGAACGCATCTCACGACGATTCATGAAATGGGTTCCATGTGGGTATCCAGAAGGGCGCAGCGTCAGAAGCGGGCCGCCGCCTTGTTGCGCCCGCGCAGCCATTCCAGGGCCAGCAGCAGGCAGGTCGAAAACAGGATCAGGATCGTCGCCAGCGCGGCGATGGTCGGGCTGATGTTGTCCTTGATGCCGGCAAACATCTGGCGCGGCAAGGTGGCCTGCTCGGGGCCGGCTACGAACAGGGTAAGAACGACTTCATCGAAGGAAGTTGCAAAGGCGAACAGGGCGCCCGAGATCAGGCCCGGGGCGATCACCGGCAGGGTGATGCGGAAGAAGGTGCGCAAGGGGCTGGCGCCCAGGCTCAGGCTGGCACGCACCAGGTTGTGGTTGAAGCCCTGCAGGGTCGCCAGCACGGTGGTCACCACGAAGGGCGCACCCAGTGCGGCGTGCGCCAGGATCAGGCCGAGATAGCTGTCGGCCAGGCCGATGCGGGCAAAGAAGAGGTACACCCCCACGCCCACCACCACCACCGGCACGATCATGGGCGAGATCAGCACCGCCATCAGGATGCCTTTGCCCCGGAAATCGGCCTTGTTCAGGCCGACCGCAGCCAGCGTACCCAGCACGGTGGCGATGACGGTGGCGGCCGGGGCGACGATGAAGCTGTTCCTGGCGGCGCGGATCCAGTCGTCCGAGGTGAACAGGTTCTCATACCAGCGTAGCGAGAACCCCTTGATGGGATACATCAGGAAGCTGCTGTCGGAAAACGACAGCGGGATCATTACCAGAATGGGCAGCACCAGGAACAGCAACACCAGCAGGTTGAAGCTGCGCGAGGCAAAGTACCAGACCCGTTCGACGAGCGAGGTATAGGGCGGGAAGAGAGGCGGTTTGTTCATGGCGGGTTTCCTGGATTCATCGATGGCAGCGCGGCAGTCGGTCGGTGCAAGCTCATCCGATGCCGACGTCGACCTTGGCGAAGCGGCGGTAGACGCTGTACAGCACCAGGGTCGCGGCCAGCAGCAGGGCGCCCAGCGCGCAGGCCATGCCCCAGTTGATGGTGGTATTGATGAAGTAGGCGATGAAGTAGCTCACCATCTGTTCGTTGGGGCCGCCCAGCAGGGCCGGGGTGATGTAGTAGCCACCGGCCATGATGAACACCAGCAGCACGCCCGCGCCCACGCCTGGATAGGTCTGCGGCACATAGACGCGCCAGAATGCGGCGAACGGGTGACTACCCAGCGACACGGCCGCCTTCAGGTAGGTCGGCGGCACCGACTTCATGACGCTGTAGAGCGGCAGGATCATGAAGGGCAGGAGGATGTGGGTCATCGAGATATACACGCCTACCCGGTTGAATACCAGTTCCAGCGGCGACTGCGTCAGGCCGGCCAGCATCAGGGCCTTGTTGACCAGGCCTTCCGATTGCAGCAGCACGATCCAGGCCGCCACGCGCACCAGGATCGAGGTCCAGAAGGGGATCAGCACCAGGATCATCAGCAGGTTGGCGCGGCGCTCCGACATGGTGGACAGCCAGTAGGCCAGCGGATAGGCCAGCAGCAGCGTGATCAGGGTGACCACCGCGCTCATCCACAAGGTACGGCCGAAGATGGTGCGGTAGATGGCCGATTCGGGCGCGGCGGCTTCGATGTCGCCAAAGACGTTCTGGCGCAGGTCCAGCGAGGCCAGCAGGTAATAGGGTGAATAGACCGAGCCGTTCTGGGCGATCACGCGCCAGATGTCCGGTTGGCCCCAGAGCGTATTGCGGGCGCTGATTGCCTCGCGCGCGGCGGCCGGCGCCAGCGGCTTGCCGGCGGCGTCGCGCAGTGGCATGGCACGGGTGGTGCCCATCACCAGCGAGCGCGAGCCGGCGATTTCGATATTGAGACGGCGCGCCAGGTTGCCGGCGGTGGTCTCTTCCTTGGCGCGGGCCAGGTCTTCGGCCAGGGCGGCGTAAGCCTGGTCGGGCAGGGCGGCCTTGCGGTCCCAGCGCGACAGTACGGCCACCGTCTGCGGCAGGGTAGAGGCGACTTCGGGATTTTCCACGGCGCGCTGCAGCAGCGCCACGATGGGGGCCACGAAGGTCAGCAGCAGGAAGATCGCCAGGGGGGCGATCAGTGCCAGCGCACCCAGTCGCTTGCGGGTCTGGGCGGCGTGCAGTTCACGCTTGAGTTGCTGCGGGTCGGGTTCGGCCAGGGGCATGGCGGCGGCGGTGCGGGTGGCGATGGTGGTCATGTCTCGGTAATCCGGTGGCAGCAGTTTCAACACAACGGTTCCTGGAAATCAGCGCGCCGTTGCGGGACGCATGCAACTGCTGCTGCAATACCCGCTCCCATTCGGACTGAGTAGGCCCTGCGAGGGCCGTATCGAAGGTGCACAGAGGTGGGCGCCTTCGATACGCGGCTACGCCGCTACTCAGGACGAACGGGAGTGGGAGCGCGCAGCTGCATGGGGCCTCTTACTTCGCGATCCAGGCGGCGAAGCGTTGCTCCAGCTCTTCGCCGTGGTCGGTCCAGAACTGCAGGCTCAGTTGCACGGCGTCCTTGGCATTGGCCGGCGAGGTCGGCAGGTTGCCCAGGGTCTTGGCATCCAGCAGCTTCAGGGCGCCCTTGTTGACGGGGCCGTAAGCGATGTTGTTGGCATAGACCTTCTGGTTCTCGGGCTGGCTGGCGAAGCTGATGAACTTCTCGGCCAGGGCCTTGTTCGGCGAACCCTTGGGGATCACCCAGTAATCCAGGGTGTAGACGCTGCCGGTCCAGACCACCTTGAGGTTCTTGCCTTCGCGCTGGGCGGCATCGATGCGGCCGTTGTAGGCGTTGGCCATGACCACGTCACCCGAGGCCAGGAACTGGGCCGGCAGGGCGCCCGCATCCCACCACTGGATGTTGGGTTTCAGCTGGTCCAGTTTCTTGAAGGCGCGGTCCACGCCTTCCTTGGTGGCCAGCACCTTGTAGACGTCCTTGGTCGGCACGCCGTCGGCCATCAGGGCGAACTCCAGGTTGTACTGGGCGCTCTTCTTCATGCCGCGCTTGCCGGGGTATTTCTTGGTGTCCCAGAAATCGGCCCAGCCGGTCGGTGCGCTCTTGAGCTTGTCGGCGTTGTAGGCCAGCACGGTGGACCAGACGAAGGCGCCCATGCCGCATTCGCTGACGGTGGCTTCGGGGATGTAGTCGTCCTTCTTGATGGTCTTGGCCAGGTCCAGCTTTTCGATCAGGCCGTCGTCACAGGCGCGGTTGAGGTCGCCGCCATCGATTTCCACCACGTCCCAGCTGACCTTCCTGGTTTCGACCATGGCCTTGACCTTGGCCAGTTCACCGTTGAATTCGGCAGTCACGACCTTGGTGCCGGTGCTCTTCTGGAAGGGTTCGACGTAGGCGACCTTCTGCGCGTTGCCATTGGCGCCGCCGAAGTTGACCAGGGTCAGTTCAGCGGCAGAGGCCGCGCCGGAAAGCAGCAGGCCCAGGGCGAGCGGGGACAGCAGGGCGGGTGTCAGGCGTTTCATTGTTGTTCCTCGTTGGTTATCGTGCTTGTTGACTGTGTGACGTTGTTGCGCTGGATCGGACTTCATGGGCAATCTGCGTTGCCTGGAAAACTAACAAATGGAACTGCAACATCAAGGTACGGCGAAACAAAAAAGCTAAGAAAAACTAAGTAAACGGGAATGAGCCGGGCGCTCAGAGGAAGCAGCGCAGGCGATCCTGCGCGATATGCAGCACCACGCTGCTGCCCTCGGCCAGGCCGGCCAGCGCCGGGTCGGAGAGCGAGAGCTTGACGAAGCAATCTTCCTGCCCTGTGACGGTGCAACGCACACGCACATGGTCGCCGAAATAGATCAGGCCGCCGATGGTGGCGCGCAGGCTGTTGGGTTCGCTGCTGCCACCTGCGGCCAGGCGGATGCGTTCGGGGCGCACGCAGGCGGTGATGGTCTGGCCGGCGTGCGCGCGGTGGACATTGAGACCGGTCAGCACGGTGCCATCGGCCAGGCGCACGGTACAGTGCTCGCCCTGTACCGATTCCACGCTGCCCTTGAAACGGTTGTTGTCGCCGATGAAGTTGGCCACGAACTGGTTGTCGGGATATTCGTAGAGTTCGGTCACTGGGGCCAGCTGCTGGATCACGCCCTGGTCGAAGACGGCCACGCGGTCGGACATGGTGAGGGCTTCGCTCTGGTCGTGGGTGACATAGACGAAGGTCACGCCCAGGCGCTTGTGCAGGGCCTTCAGTTCCAGCTGCATGTGTTCGCGCAGCTGCTTGTCGAGCGCGCCCAGCGGTTCGTCCATCAACACCAGTTGCGGATCGAAGACCAGTGTGCGCGCCAGCGCCACGCGCTGCTGCTGGCCGCCCGAGAGCTGGGTCGGATAACGGTCGCCGAATTTCCCCATCTGCACCATGTCCAGCGCCTGCTTGACCTTGGCTTCGCGGGTGGCGCGATCCATCTTGCGCACCGACAGCGGATAGGCCACGTTCTGGGCGATGGTCATGTGCGGGAACAGCGCATAGTTCTGGAACACCATGCCGATGTTGCGCTTGTGGGGCGGCACGCGGTTGAGCAACTGGCCATCGAGACGGATCTCGCCGCCGGTGGGAAACTCGAACCCCGCCAGCATCATCAGGCAGGTGGTCTTGCCCGAACCCGAGGGGCCGAGCAGGGTCAGGAATTCGCCACGGCGAATCTCCAGGTCCAGGCTCTTGACGATCAGGTTCTCGCCGTCATAGGTCTTCTTCACGCCACAGAACTGCACCAGCACGTCGCTGTTGCTGTCGGCCGTCGCTTGTTGCTGGGGTGCCTGCTTCATTGCATAAGCTGCCATCATCGATCCTCTCTCTACGCGGGGCCGGATTCGTCGCCCGGCCCGTCTACCCTGTTACTGATCTGCTACTGTCTGCAGCTGCCCTGCAATGCAAATCTCAGGCCAGCTTGATGGCTGCGGCCAGGATGCCCAGCGCTTCGTCCATGACGGCATCGGGAATCGTCAGCGGGAACAGGAAGCGGATCACGTTGCCGTAGCTGCCGCAGGTCAGCAGCAGCAGGCCGTGATCCAGGGCGTGCTGTTGCACCTTCTTCGTGTAGTCCGCATCCGGCTTGCCGGTGGCCGGGTCGGCGAACTCCACGGCGACCATGGCACCCACGCCGCGTACTTCGGCAATCTGCGGCACGGCCGAACGCAGCTCCTTGAGATGCTCCTGCAGCTTGTCGCCCAGGCGTGCGCCACGAGCTACCAGCTTTTCTTCCTGCATCACGTCCAGCACCGCCAGCGCCGAGGCCACCGCCAGGGGATTGCCGGCATAGGTGCCGCCCAGGCCACCGGGGGCGGGCGCATCCATGATCTCGGCACGACCATTGACGGCCGACAGCGGCATACCACCGGCCAGGCTCTTGGCCATGGTCATCAAATCGGGCAGCACGTCGTAATGTTCCATCGCAAACAGTTTGCCGGTACGGCCATAGCCGGACTGCACTTCGTCGGCGATCAGCAGGATGCCGTGCTCGTCGCAGATGGCGCGCAGGCCGCGCATGAAGTCGGCCGGGGCGGCGTAGAAGCCGCCTTCGCCCTGCACCGGCTCCAGGATGATGGCGGCCACGCGGCGCGCTTCGATGTCGCTCTTGAAGAGGCCCTTGACGGCTTCCAGCGCATCGTCGGTGCTGATGCCATGCAGCGTGCTGGGGTAGGGGGCGTGGTAGACGTCGCCCGGGAAGGGCCCGAAGCCCAGCTTGTAGGGAGCGACCTTGCCGGTCAGCGCCATGCCCATCATGGTCCGGCCGTGGAAGCCGCCGGCAAAGGCGATCACGCCAGGACGGCCGGTATGGGCGCGGGCGATCTTGATGGCGTTTTCCACCGCCTCGGCGCCGGTGGAAAAGAAGGCGGTCTTCTTGGGGTAGTCGCCCGGGGTCACGGCGTTGATGCGCTCGGCCAGTTCCACGTAGCTGGCATAGGGCACGATCTGGTAGGCGGTGTGGGTGAACTTCTCCATCTGGGCGCGCATGGCGTCGAGCAGCTTCGGATGACGGTGGCCGGTGTTGAGCACGGCGATGCCGGCGGCGAAGTCGATGAAGCGGCGGCCCTCGACATCCCACAACTCGGCGTTGACGGCACGCTCGGCGTAGAAGTCGCACATCACGCCCACGCCGCGCGGGGTGGCGGCGTTCTTTCGTTGTTGCAGTTCCTGGTTGGTCACCTGGGTGGTCATTGCTTGCTCCGTTCTTGCTGCGTTGAGTGGCGCCGGCACGGCGCGGAAATTGCTGAGTCGGGAAACAATATAAAACCCAAGTGGCACTGTAATATAGAGCCAATTTCAAATATCTGATGGTGCCACTTGAAACTCGCCTCCTTGTCCGACTATCTGCTGCTGCGCATCAACCGTCCTTCCTCCAAGGCCGGTCCGGGCAAGGGCCGTGCCGCTGCCGGCCGGGAAAGCACCGCAACGAAAGGCCCCCGAACAGGCAAGACCGCGGCTGCCGTTCCGGTGAATCGGCAGATCTACCAGTTGATCCGCGAAGCCATTCTGGCCCACACCTTGCCGGCCGGCATGCAATTGCCGTCCTCGCGCGACCTCGCCACTGAGCTGGGGACCTCGCGCAATACCGTGACCTATGCCTATGAGCAGTTGCTGGCCGAGGGGTATCTGGAAAGCCGCACCGGCGCCGGCACCTTCGTGGCCGACACGGCGCCGGACCAGATGCCCGAAGCAGTGGAGCGCAAGGAGCCGCTGACGGACCCCTCCGGCAAGTCCGAACTGTCGGCGCGGGGTGCGTTGCTGACGCGGCAGGCCGGTGTCGGCGAGCGCCAGTGGGGCGCCTTCATGCCGGGTGTGCCGGATGTCACCTGCGTGCCTTACAAGATCTGGGGAAGGCTGCAGAACAAGCACTGGCGTCGTTCCAATTCGGACCTGCTGACCTATGGCCCCGGCGCCGGTTATGCGGGGCTGCGCGAGCAGATCGCCGAATACCTGCGCGTGGCACGCTCGGTCAATTGCACGGCCTCGCAGGTGTTGATCACCACCGGCATCCACCAATCGATCGACATCGTGGTCAAGCTGCTGGGCGAGCATGGCGATACCGCCTGGGTCGAAGATCCCTGCTACTGGGGCACGCGCAGCGTGCTCAATTCGCTGGGCATCCAGTCGGTCCCCATCGCGGTGGACCAGGAAGGCATGCGCATGCGCCTGGCCAACCTGCGCCGGCCGCCGCGCTTCATCTGCACCACGCCTTCGCACCAGTATCCGCTGGGCATGGTGATGAGCCTGTCGCGGCGGCGCATGCTGCTGGAATACGCCGCGACTCACAAGGTGTGGATCATCGAGGATGACTACGACAGCGAATTCCGCTACGGCGGACGGCCGCTGGCCTCGCTGCAGGGCATGGATACCCAGGACCGGGTGCTCTACATGGGGACCTTCAGCAAGATCATGTTCCCGGGCTTGCGCATCGGTTTCCTGGTGGTGCCGGAATCGCTGGCGCGCGCCTTCGCCACGGGCATCGCCGAGTTGTATCGCAATGGTCAGGTGTTCCTGCAGGCGACGCTGGCCGACTTCATGGCCGAGGGGCATTTTGCGTCGCACATCCGCAAGATGCGGGTGCTCTACGCGGAACGGCTGCAGTTGCTGCAACAGGCCATCAATCGCCACTTCGGCGAAAAGATGACCATCACCGGCGGCGAGGCCGGCCTGCACCTGGTGCTGGGTCTGCCGCAGGAGTGCGACGACGTGCTCATCTGCGAGCAGGCGCTGGCCGCCGGTATCGTGGTGCGACCGCTGTCGCGCTACTACATGCATGCCCGTGGTGCGCGGCGTGGGCTGCTGCTGGGCTATGCGAGCGTGCCCAATGACGAGATCGCCCGGGCCTTCGACAAGCTGGCTGCGGTGATCAAGCCGCATCTGGCGTGAGCCGCCAGCGGCAAGGGATTGCGGGCGATTTTCGCTTCTGCGATGAAAGTCTTTATCGGGGCAGGTTCTGGCGGGCGCGAGCTTGCGGACCTAAGATGGTGTCCATGCAAGGCAGGCAGATACAAGCCTCCTGCCTGATGCAACCCTCACGTTCCACAGAAAAGGATTTCCCATGAAAGCCATTGTCTACCGGCAGCACGGCCTGCCCATCAGCAACCCCGAGTCCCTGATCGATACCACCCTGCCTGAGCCCACACCGGGCGAGCGCGACCTGCTGGTCGAGGTCAAGGCGATCTCGGTCAATCCGGTCGATACCAAGGTGCGCGCCGGCTCGCCCGTCAAGGAGCCGCGCGTACTGGGCTGGGACGCCTCGGGCGTGGTACGCGCCGTGGGATCGGCGGTAACGCTGTTTCAGCCTGGTGATGAAGTGTTCTATGCCGGCTCCATCACCCGACCCGGCTCCAACAGCGAACTGCACGTGGTGGACGAGCGCATCGTCGGCCGCAAGCCCGCCAGCCTGGGCCACGCCGATGCAGCGGCCATCCCGCTGACGGCCATCACGGCCTGGGAACTGCTGTTCGACCGCGTGGCCGTGCCGGAAGGTGGTGGCCAGGGACGCAGCCTGCTCATCATCGGTGCTGCCGGGGGCGTTGGCTCCATGCTGACCCAGCTGGCCCGCCGCCTGACGCAACTGACCGTCATCGGCACCGCCTCGCGCCCGGAGACCGTGCAATGGGTGCAGGAGCTGGGCGCGCACCACGTGATCGACCATAGCCAGCCGCTCAAGCCGCAACTGGAGAAGATCGGCATCCCCGAGGTCGATATCGTCATCAGCCTGACCCACACCGACCAGCACTTTGCGCAAATCGTCGAGGTGCTGGCGCCGCAGGGCCAACTGGCCCTGATCGACGACCCGGCCACGCTGGATGTGGTGCCGCTCAAGCGCAAGAGCATTTCACTGCACTGGGAGCTGATGTTTACGCGCTCCATGTTCCAGACCGCCGACATGATCCGCCAGCACGAGCTCCTGCAACGCGTGGCGCAACTGATCGACGAGGGTGTGCTGCGCACCACCACGGGTGAGCATTTCGGCAGCATCAATGCCGAGAATCTGCGCCGCGCGCATGCCCTGATCGAGACCAATCGGGCGCGGGGCAAGGTGGTGCTGGAAGGCTTCTGAGCCCTCGGGTGCCAGGCCAGGAGAGGCAATCAACCCTGAGCTCAGCCGTCTCGCGGCCCGACGCTTATTCGAGCGCCGGCCGCGGGTCATCCATTGGATGACCCGCGGTGTTGAACGTCGGCGCAAAATATTGTTATTTTGATAGCAAAACCGGTTCGCCCGCCGACCCATGGTAAATTACCGGGTCCGGACCGGTTCATTGCGTCCGGGCCCTTTGACAACCCCGATAGGAACCCTCGTTGGAAAACATATTACTGATCGTCGCAGCCTTCTTCCTGGTTGCGTTGAACGGTTTTTTCGTTGCTGCAGAATTCAGTCTGGTCAAGTTGCGTCAAACGCGCATCCGGGCCATCGCAAAAACACAAGGCTTGCGCGGCCGCATCCTGGCCGTGGTCCACAATCAACTGGACGCCTATCTCTCCGCCTGCCAACTCGGTATCACCCTGGCCTCGCTGGGCCTGGGCTGGATCGGTGAACCGGCATTCGCCCGGCTGCTGGAACCGCTCTTCTCGCTGGTGGGCGTGACCAACCAGGAACTGATCCACGGCATCTCGTTCGTCTTTGCCTTCTTCGTCATTTCCTTCCTGCACATCGTGGCCGGTGAACTGGCCCCCAAGTCCATGGCCATCCGCAGCCCGGAAAAGCTGGGCCTGTGGTGCGCCGTGCCGCTGTATGGCTTCTACTGGGGCATGTATCCGCTGATCTGGGTGCTCAACGCCAGCTCCAACTGGCTGCTGCGCGTGGCCGGACTGGGCGCCGGCCATGGGCATGACGCGCACTATTCCTCGGATGAACTCAAGCTGATCCTGCGCGCCGGTGGCAAGAGCGGCAAGAGTGGCAAGTTCACCCGCGACGAATGGAACATGCTCGCGCAGAGCCTGAACTTCGCCGAACTGGACGTGGCCGACATCATGCGCCCCGCCAGTGAAATCGTGGCCCTGGGCGATGACAAGACCCAGGAAGAAAACCTGGACATCATCTACCGCAACCGCTATTCGCGTTATCCCTACTTCGACGCCGAGCGCCAGCAGGTGCTGGGCCTGGTCCACCTGAAGGACGTGTTCCTGGCGCAGCAGGATGGTCGCGCCATCGGCAACCTGAAGGATTATCTGCGCCCGGTGCAGTTCATCTCGCCCGCCTTGCCGGCGCTGGACCTGCTGCGCCGCTTCCGCACCGGCACGCCGCACTTCGCCGTCATCGGCAAGAAGGGCCAGCCGCCGCAGGGCTTCATCACCCTGGACAATATGCTCAGCCTGCTGGTGGGCGAGATCCGCGACGAATTCCGCCACAACACCGGCGAGTGGACCCGCCAGGACGACGGTACCCTGCTGGGCAAGGGCAGCCTGCCCATCGTCACGCTGGAGAACATGCTGGGCATCGACATCGAGTACGACGACAGCATCGACTCCGTCGGTGGCCTGGTGATGGAGAAATTGGGCGACCTCCCCAAGGAAGGCCAGAAGATCGAGTTTCCCGCCTTCGACGTGGTCATCAAGCGCATGTCTGGGCCGAAGATCGTGCTGGTGAAGGTCTATCCGAAGATGGTGGAGATGCGGGAGTAGGTCTGTGCCTGACTGAGGACCACGCCGGTCCTTGCACCAGGAATGCCGTTCAGCGTCGTGCTGGACGGCATTTTTTGTTTCGGGGGCGGGGAGGGGGCTTCGATAGCGCTGCTGCTGCTTTTAGGCGACTGAGGAAGTCCGCCGCTGTCAGTCCATTAGGGGTGTTGATGATGACCTCTTCATCTTTTTCCAGCACGGTGGGGTTGATGGTGCCGAAGATATCGGCCTGCGTGTCCGTGACCAGCTTGCTGGCCAGGGCGGCGTTGACGGCGGCAAGGTTGGTGTCAGTCACCTTGGCGACGCCCATGGCGCGGTAGTCGGCGACAGTGGGGGCGCCCAGCGCCGCGTCGGCCATATTGGTCTTCGCATAGTTGGTGATCTTGTCCAGGGCGGCAACCGCCTTGGCGACCAGGGTCTCGAGCGCAGGTACGGAATTCAAGGCCTTGCCATCGGCGCCGCTGGTGCCGATGGCAGCGAGGATGGCTTCCTGCTGCGCGGCTGTCTTGCCGGAGATGTCCACGCCCAGTAGCTGCAGATCGGCGGCGGTGGGGGCGGCCTTGGGGGCTGTGACTTCAGGCTTGGCGGCGGTGTCGGGTTTAATGGCCGCGTCGGGCTGGGGAGTCACTTCGGGCTTGCCCTGTTCGTCATAGGCCGTAATGTTCGCGTTCGAGATGGAACCCAGCGCGACGCCGCCTTTGATGACGGCCGGGGCTGGATCGACGGAGCCCGCGGCTGCAGTGCCGTTTCCAGCACCTGCACCGCCGCTGCCACTGTTAGAACTGCTACTGCCGCCGCCGCTGCTGCCAGCACCACCTGCGCCAGCAGCCGCGGCACCGCCCGCCGCACCACCGCCGCCACCGCCACCGCCGGCTGCGGCAGCCAGCAGGGCCAATGCGCCGGCTGCGATGGGCCATTGCACGCCCCAGTTCTTTTCATGCTGCGAGTTGATTTCGGCATCGGTGATCTGCTTCTGATGGTCGGGGGCCTTGATGGATGAATAATTGGGGCGTTCGGTGTTGCCCTCGCTGCCGCGGGTGTCGGCAGCGGCACTGGGGTCCCGGTCACCGGTATCGGCGACTACCGGCTTGTCGCCTTCTTCTTCCTCTTCCTCGCGGGCCCTGTTGGTGCGGGTGTTGTTCTTGTTGTAGCGCGTGATCTCCTTGGAACTGACGGTCAGGTTGGCTTCGGGCGAGACGTCGATCTGGTCGATCTGCTGGAATACCCTGGCCAGCGGCAGCTGTCCGTCTGCGAACTGCAGCGCCATGTCCGGCGAACCCATGGCATCGAGTGCGCCATTGTTGATGATGATGCGATCACCATTGACCAGGACCAGCATCAGGTCAACGTCGAGTGCACGCACATCCTTGATGCTTCTGATGGAGATTTTCTTGAGGTAGTCATTGGCGTCGGAATGATGCTTGATGACGGTAGTGGTCATGGTGATGCTCCCTAAAATGAATGAATCGAAGAGGAATGGCCGGACAGGCGGGTACTTGGCGTCTGGCAGTGCAGGCAGGTCTCTGGGAGGAGTCGGATCCGGTGGAGACAGCGTGCTCGCGTAGACGCGAAGGCGCTGCATGAGTCCGAACCGGATCAGTATTCAACCTGGATGGAATCAGAATTCAGCGACAAACGGCAGCCATAGTGATGGCCTTGCCTGATCCTGATAAGGGGGGATTTATAAAAAGCGCGGGAATTCAAAAGATTAACTAAATACACCTACTCCGATTTCGATTTTTATATCAAATTAATTGCGACTATTTTCTAGAAGAAGTTTTGGTATGGGCAGCTACGCCTATCCCCATCTCCCGAAAAGCCTTTGTCATAGCGGATTTTGAACATTTGGCAGGGATGAATGAAGCTGGCGTAGTGTCGTTGTAAGAAAGTTTTCGAAACTTCTGGGCTATGCGCAGTCCGGGCAGAAAACTAACTTTATTCTTCCTTTGCATACGTTCAGACGCGTAGCAATGCAGATGAACGGGCGATTGCGCCAGCATCCATCGGTCGTCACGGGATTTCACCTTTGATGTCGCAACAAATGATGAGAAATACGTCGCCGCCCACATCGCACACGGTCGAAAAAAAACCGGTCCCTGAAAATCAGGAACCGGTTTCTCTCTTCACTGCCTGCCCCGTCAATCAGTGACGGGGCAGGGTGATGCAATACTTCATGTCACAACAGTCAGATCAGAACCCCAGCGTGCGTCCATCCGGATTGCGCGGATCGGAGAAGCCGTCAAAGCCGTCTTCCCGGATCTGGATGGTCTGCGTGCGTCCCATGGAGGGTTGCACGCTGATCTTCTGGCCCTTGTCCTGCAGGATCTTCAGGGTATCGGCGGAGAGCCCCTTTTCCACGCGCAGCTGGTCCGGCGCCCACTGATGATGGATACGCGGAGTGATGGTGGCTTCGGCCACGTTCATGTCGTGGTCGATCACGTTGAGGATGGTCTGCATCGTGGTCGTGATGATGCGGCTGCCACCCGGGCTGCCGGTGACCAGGAAGGGCTTGCCGTCCTTGAGCACGAAGGTGGGCGACATCGACGACAGCGGTCGCTTGTACGGTCCCACTGCATTGGCGTCGCCACCGATCAGACCGAAGGCATTGGGTACGCCCGGCTTGGCGGCGAAGTCATCCATCTCGTTGTTCAAGGTGATGCCGGTGCCGGTGGCGACGATGCCGCTGCCGAAGTTCAGGTTCAGGGTGTAGGTGGTGGCCACCAGGTTGCCGTCCTTGTCGGCCACGGAGTAGTGGGTGGTCTGGTCGCTTTCATACGGCTGCGGCTGGCCCGGCTTGATCTCGGTGGAAGGCGTGGCGCGATCCGGGTTGATCTTCTTGGCCAGTTCGTCGGCGTAGGCGCGCGAGGTCAGGCCCTTGACGGGGACCTTGGTGAAATCCGGATCGCCCAGGTATTCCGAACGGTCGGCGTAGGCCAGCTTCATGGCTTCGGCCATCAGGTGGATGGTCTGGGCGCTGTCGGCGCCGTATTGCTTGAGCGGATAACGTTCCAGGATGTTCATCATCTGGATGATGTGTACGCCACCGGAGCTTGGCGGCGGCATGGACATCACCTGGTAGCCACGATAGTTGCCCGACACCGGCACGCGTTCGACCACCTTGTAGTTGCGCAGGTCGTCGGCGCTGATGAGACCGCCGTGCTTGTCCATCTCGGCCACGATCTTCCTGGCGATGGCACCGTCATAGAAGGCCTTGGGGCCTTCCTTGGCGATCAGGCGCAGGGACTTGGCCAGATCCTTCTGGACCAGCATTTCGCCTTCCTTGAGGGGACGACCTTCCTTGAAGAAGATCGCCTTGGACGAATCCCACTGGCCCAGGTGCTCACGCTCGGCGGCCAGGATCAGCGCCAGGCTGCGGCTGACCGGGTAGCCTTTTTCGGCCAGTTCGACCGCCGGCTGGATGACCTGCGACAGCTTCATCGTGCCGTATTTGGCGAGTGCATGCGACAGGCCCGCCACCGTGCCCGGTACGCCCACGGCCAGGTGGGTGTAGAGCGAACGGCCGGGGACCACGTTGCCCTTGTCGTCCAGGTACATGTTGCGGGTGGCGCGCTGCGGCGCCATCTCGCGGAAGTCCAGGGCCACGTTCTTGCCGGTCTTGGCATCGTGGATCATCATGAAACCGCCACCGCCGATGTTGCCCGCATTGGGCAGCACCACCGCCAGCGCGAAGCCGACCGCCACGCCCGCATCGACGGCGTTGCCGCCCTTCTTGAGGATGTCCACGCCGACCTTGGTGGCCAGTTCCTGTTCGGTGGCGACCATGCCGTGCTGGCTATGGACCGGGCTGATGATGTCGTAGGTCAGGTCGTACTTGACCACGGGGGCCGCCGGCGGCGCCGTCTGGGCGCTGGCCGGCAGGAAGGCCAGTGCGCCGCACAAGGGCAGCAGGGCCATGGCGGCGGGTTTGCAAAGACCGGTGAATGTCTGCATGAGGGATGCTCCTGATGATCTGGACTTGAGAATGTGCATATTATTTATAGGAATGCCGTCCCGATGCGATGCGGCAGCAGCCTGGACGACACCGGAAGATTGTAGAGAATGGACCGCATCTGTCCAGAGCCAGCGGCCAGCGATGGATGGATTATTGATGGTGATTCGTCCATGGATGGACGGGATGCGGCGGACCGATGAGGTGGTTCGCCGGGAGGAGGGCGGTAGCGCCAATGCGCAGCAGGTGCCGACGAAGTCCTTCGCCGGTTCAGGTGCTCTCACGCACCGCCAGTTCGAAGCCCAGGTCCAGGCGACCCTTGGCGATATCCTCACCCTTGAGCTGGCGCACCAGCATCTCGGCCGACTTGTAGCCGATGTCATAGCGCGGCGTCACCACCGTGGTGATGGACGGCGTGGCACAAGCGGCCCAGGAGAGGTCGTTGAAGCCGGCGATGGCCATCTGCCCCGGCACGCTGATGCCCTGGCGCTGACATTCAAAGAGCGCACCGAGGGCCAGGTCATCGTTGCAGCAGAAGACCGAATCGCAGTCCGGATGCTGCTCCAGCACGCGGCGCAGCAATTGCGCACCCATGTTGACGGTGGTCGGTTCCGGCAGCAGCACCTCGATATCCGGCTGGATGCCGGCCTCGATCAGGCCTTTGCGGAAACCCTCTCGGCGCTTCATCATGCGCGGGTCCAGCTGCGCCGCCAGGAAGGCCGGTCGGCGATAGCCGCGTTCTACCAGATGACGTGCCACCGCCTGCCCGGCGCGGGTCTGCGAGAAACCGACCGACAGGTCGTGCTGGCTGCGTCCCAGGTCGAACATGCGTACGGCCGGGATGTCGCGGCTGCCGGGGCGGGCCTGCAGGATGTCGTGCTGTTCGCTGCTGGAGAGCAGGAAGCCGGCCGGCGCATGGGCCAGGTAGGTGGCGATGAGTTGTTCTTCCTTGTCCCGCACGTAACCGGTCTCGCCGATGAGGAACTGGTAACCGGCACCGGCCAGGTAGTCACGGATACCCGAGAGGGTTTCGATGAAGACCGCATTGGTGAGAGAAGGCACCAGTACCGCTATTACCTGCGAACGTGCCGAGGCCAGCGTCGAGGCGGCCTGGTTGGGGACATAGCCGAGCCGGGCAATGGCCTCCAGGATGCGCTGGCGGGACTGTTCCTGCACCAGGGCCGGCGTCTTCAGTGCACGCGATACCGTCATCGGACTGACCCCGGCCTCGGCTGCCACATCAATGATGGTGACGCGACCGGTGGCGCGGCTGCCGCGTGCGGGGGCGGAAGACTTCGGCTTGGGCCTGGGCGTGGATTTGGGTGCTGCGCGCTGGGTCATGGAGAGCGGGAGAGTGCGGTCAATTCAGGGTGGCCACATGATACCTGCTTGCGGGGCGGGAGGGCGTGATTCCTGTGGGATGCGAGGAGACGCTGCGCCTTCGATACGCGGCCATGCCGCTACTCAGTCCGAACGGTTTCCGATGATCAACGCTTCCGCTCTTCGTCCTGTGCCCACCGCCCACCGCTCACAGGCCATCACCCCCTCCCGTTCGGACTGAGTAGCCGCGCAGCGGCGTATCGAAGACACGCCGACAGAGCACCGCCATCCTCCCCCGGCAGGATGAGTCCGGAGCACACCCGAAAGAAAATGATTTCCGTACGGCACGCCCGGCCCTCCGTTCGCCCCTCCTTCTACCGCACTGCAGCACAACAAGTGTTTGACCCGCGCAAAATGTTAGCGTTATCATCGCGCCCCATGTTAACGCTAACATACGAACCTCCGGGCACACGGCGGCGGGGTCAGCGGCGGCATACCACACTCAGGTCAATCAGATAACACTACGCAGATAGTGCAGATGTTCGCGCCTCCCGCCAGGGCAGGCCGCAGGAGACGTCCGTCCTCAGGCTCGCGCCGGGGCCAGGCTGCTGCGGCTCTTTGCGGGCCGCACGGCATCGGCTATCGGCAATCGGAGATCCCATGCTGGGAATGAGCCACGACGCCACCTTGCTGTTCAATGCAGTCATTGCGATCCTCGCGCTGATCCTGATGATCACGCGCTTGCGCATCCATCCTTTCATCGCCCTGACGATCACCTCGGGCTTCCTCGGTCTGATCTCGGGCATGCCGCTGCCCAAGATCGTCAAGTCCTTCCAGGACGGCTTCGGCGGCGTGCTGGGCTTCGTCGGCATCGTGCTGGGCCTGGGTACCATGCTGGGCAAGCTGATGGCCGAGTCCGGCGGTGCCGACCAGATCTCGCAGACGCTGGTGCGTGCCTTCGGCCGCGAGCGCGTGCACTGGGCCATGATGATGGGGGCCTTCCTGGTCGGTATTCCCCTGTTCTTCGAAATCGGCTTCGTCTTGCTGATCCCGCTGGTGTTCATCGTGGCGCGTCGCTCCGGCGTGCCGCTGTTCAAGATCGGCATGCCCATGCTGGCCAGCCTGTCGGTGATGCACGGCCTGGTACCGCCGCATCCGGGGCCGCTGCTGGCCATCGGCATCTTCGGTGCCGACATCGGCAAGACCATCTTCTACGGCCTGCTGGTGGGCCTGCCGACGGTCATCATCGCCGGCCCCATGTTCGGTTCCTTCATCTCGCGCTACGTCGACATCAAGCCTTCGGAAGAACTGATGGCGCAACTGGCGCGCGAGCCGCAGACCAGCAACCTGCCGGGCTTCACCACCACCCTGGTGACGGTGCTTTCGCCGGTGTTCCTGATGCTGCTGAAGACCTTCGTCGACGTTACCCTGCCTGAAGGCCACGCCGTGCGCGACCTGATGGATTTCATCGGCAACCCCATCGTGGCCCTGCTGGCCGCGCTGCTGCTGGCGATCTGGACCTTCGGCCTGGCCCGTGGCTTCACCCGTCAACAGGTGCTGAAGTTCGTCGACCAGAGCCTGGCGCCGACCGCGGCCATCGTGCTGATCATCGGTGCCGGTGGTGGCTTCAAGCAGATGCTGGTCAATTCCGGCGTGGGGACTGCCATCGGCCAACTGGCCGTGCATGCACAGATTTCGCCGCTGCTGCTGGCCTGGTTCGTGGCCGGCGTGATCCGCGTGGCGACCGGTTCAGCCACGGTGGCCACCATCACCGGTGCCGGCATCGTGGCCCCGCTGGTGGCACTGATCCCCGGTACCAACAAGGAACTGCTGGTGCTGGCCACCGGCGCCGGTTCGCTGATCCTGTCGCACGTCAACGATGCCGGGTTCTGGCTGGTCAAGGAATACTTCAACATGAGCGTGGGTGAAACCTTCAAGACCTGGACGGTGATGGAAACACTGATCTCGGTTGTTGCTATCATCTTCATCATGTTGCTCAACCTCGTCGTTTAATCGTCATTTAATACTCACGATGCAACGCCCGGCTGGTCCGGGCGTCTTGCCATTTGTCAGATAAGGAATGTTCATGTCCCACTCCGCCCGCTACATGCTCGGTGTCGATATCGGCACCACCAGCACCAAGTCCGTCGTCTTCACGCTCGATGGCAAGGTGGTCGCACAGCATGCGCAGGAATACCCGGTGATCTGTACCGAGCCGGGCATGGCGGAGCAGGACCCGCAACAGATCGTCGAGGCTGCGCTGGCCTCGATTGCCGGCGCTGTCAAAGCTGCCGCCGCAGCCCCGCAGGAGATCGCCCTGCTGTCCTTCAGCGCCGCCATGCACAGCGTCATTGCGCTGGATGCCGAGAGCCGCCTGCTGTCCAACAGCATCACCTGGGGCGATATCCGCGCCTCGGTCTGGGCCGAGCGCATCAAGCACGAACACGACGGCAACGCCATCTACCGCCGCACCGGTACGCCCATCCACCCGATGTCGCCGCTGTGCAAGCTGATGTGGATGCGCCATGAAAAGCAGGAAGTCTTCAGCAAGGCGGCGCGCTTTGTCGGCATCAAGGAGTACCTGCTGTACCAGTTGTTCGGCCAGTGGGTGGTGGACCACTCCATCGCCTCGGCCACCGGCATGTTCAACCTGCGCGAGCTGGCCTGGGATCGCGGTGCGCTGGAACTGCTGGGCGTCACGCCCGAGCAGTTGCCCACGCCGGTGCCGACCACCCACCGCCTGCCGCCGCTGTCACCCGGGATGGCCCAGCGCCTGGGGCTGTCGGTGGACACCCCCTTCATCATCGGCGCCAATGACGGCGTGCTCTCCAACCTGGGCGTGAACGCCATCGAGATCGGCCACGTCGCGGTGACCATCGGCACTTCCGGCGCGATGCGCACGGTGATCGATGAGCCCCTGACAGACCCGCATGGCCGCCTGTTCTGCTACGCCCTGACCGAGAAGCACTGGGTGGTCGGCGGCCCGGTCAACAACGGCGGCAACATCTTCCGTTGGGTGCGCGATGAACTGGCGACCGCCGAGGCGGCCGCGGCCCGTGATGAAGGCGTCGATCCCTATGAGGCCCTGACCCGTATCGCCGAGAAGGTGCGCCCCGGCGCCGAAGGGCTGCTGTTCCATCCCTTCATGGCCGGCGAGCGTGCACCGCTGTGGAATGCCGACCTGCGCGGCTCCTTCTTCGGCCTGGCCCTGCACCATGGCAAGCACCACATGATCCGCGCCGCGCTGGAAGGGGTGATCTTCAATCTCTACAGCATCCTGCCGGCGCTGGAAGAACTGGTCGGCCCGACCAAGCGCATGATGGCCACCGGCGGCTTTGCCCGTTCGGCCCTGTGGCGCCAGATGATGGCCGACATCTTCAATCGCGAGGTGATGGTGCCGGAAAGCGTGGAATCGTCCTGCCTGGGCGCGGCCGTGCTGGGCGCCTGGGCCTTGGGGCTGGTGCCGTCGCTGTCGGTGATTTCCGGCATGGTCGGGTCCACCAACCATCACGCGCCGCATGCCGACGCGGTGGCGGTCTACAGCCGCCTGCAACCCATCTTTGCGGCCATTCCGGCCAAGCTGGAAGCGGAGTACCACGCCATCGCCGCCTTCCAGCGCGAGACCGGAAAGGCGCACTGAACGCTGCTCCGGCGCAGGCCGGCCTGAGCAGTTTCGATCTGCCACCTCCCCAACAAGAAGAAAGAGACCACATGACCACCAAGACCACCTCCCTGCCGGCAGGCCTGCAGGGTTTTTCCCTCGAAGGCCGGCTGGCCCTGATCACCGGTTCGTCCGGCGGCATCGGCCTGGCACTGGCGCGCGGCATGGCGCAAGCGGGCGCGGCCATCGTGCTCAACGGTCGCGATGCCGGCAAGCTGGCCGGCGTGGCGGCGCAATTGCGTGCCGAAGGCCACGTCATCCATGAATCCAGCTTCGATGCCACCTCTTCCGAGGAGGTCAAGGCCGCCGTGCAGAAGATCGAAGGCGAGATCGGCGCCATCGACATCCTGGTCAACAACGCCGGCATCCAGCGTCGCAATCCGCTGGAGGAGTTCAAGGAATCGGACTGGCACGACCTCATCAACACCAACCTCAACAGCGTCTTCTATGCCGCCCAGGCAGTGGCGCGCCACATGATCCCGCGTGGCGCCGGCAAGATCATCAACATCTGCTCGGTGCAGAGCGAACTGGGTCGTCCCGGCATCGCCCCCTATACCGCCACCAAGGGCGCGGTGAAGATGTTCACCAAGGGCATGGCGATCGACTGGGGCAAGTACGGCATCCAGGTCAATGGCCTGGGCCCGGGTTATTTCAAGACCGAGATGAACATGGCCCTGGTCAACGATGCCAAGTTCACCGACTGGCTGGTCGGCCGCACGCCCTCGCGTCGCTGGGGCGATGTCGAAGACCTGGTGGGCGCGGCCGTGTTCCTGGCCAGCGATGCCTCGCGTTTCGTGAACGGCCACATCCTCTACGTGGATGGCGGTGTCACCGCGACCCTGTAAATCATTGATGCCATTCAGGAGAAGATCATGCAACAAGGCCTCGTCATCCATGCGCCGCACGACCTGCGCATCCAGCAACTCGACAGCGGCGAACTGCAGCCGCAACAACTGAAGGTCAAGGTCAAGGCCGGCGGTATCTGCGGTTCCGACCTGCACTACTACCACCACGGCGGTTTCGGCGTGGTGCGCATCAAGGAACCGATGGTGCTGGGCCACGAAGTATCGGGCCAGATCGCGGAAGTCGGCAGCGCCGTCACCGACATCGCGCCCGGTACCCGCATCGCCATCTCGCCCAGCCGCCCCTGTGGTCAGTGCAAATACTGCCAGGAAGGCAAGCAGAACCATTGCCTGGACATGCGTTTCTACGGCAGTGCCATGCGCACCCCGCACGTACAGGGCGCGTTCCGCCAGGAAATCGTCATCGAGCGTTCACAGGCCCACGTCGTGGCCGACCACGTCAGCGATGGCGAGGCTGCCATGGCCGAACCGCTGTCGGTGGCATTGCATGCCGTGCGTCGCGCCGGTCCGCTGGTGGGCAAGCGCGTGCTGGTGACGGGCTGCGGCCCCATCGGTGCCCTGGTGGTGATTGCCGCCCGTCGCGCCGGCGCGCTGGAAGTGGTGGTCACCGATGTGGCGAAGATGCCGCTGGAAGCAGCACTGAAGGTCGGCGCCGACCGCGCCATCAACATGGCCGAGACCCCCGACGCCCTGAAGGGCTACGCCGCCGACAAGGGGACCTTTGACGTGCTCTTCGAAGCCAGCGGCAACGAGCGCGCGCTGGTGGGTGCGCTGGAGGCGCTGCGTCCGCAGGCCGTGATCGTGCAGGTGGGCCTGGGCGGGGACATCCAGTTCCCGGCCAACCTGCTGGTGGGCAAGGAGCTGGACTGGCGCGGTGCCTTCCGCTTCCATGAAGAGTTCGCCATGGCCGTCGAGCTGATGAACCGCCGCCTGGTGGACGTCAAGCCGTTGATCTCGGCCACCTATCCCATCGCACAGGCGGTGGAGGCCTTCGAGATCGCCGGCGACCGTTCGAAGATGATGAAGGTGCAGATCAGTTTCGACTGATCCGCCCGGGGCGATGTCCACGCTGTTCTGCAGTGTGGTGATCGCCCCGCATCCGAAAGGCAGTCCTGCCTTGCTTTCTGGTCCGATCATCTATGCCAGATTGACAATATCTTGTGTACGCTATAAGTTTTGCCCCCATGGGATGGCAGGGATGAATGCCCGTCCCGCCTGACAAGCACGGTAAACCTCTGGGGGGAGGACATGATGGCCAGACCTTATGCGCTGACGGTGGGACAGCGCCTGTTTCTGTTGATCGTGCTGGCCATGCTGGGCCTGGCTGCCACCGCCGCCGTCAGCCTGCGCCAGATCGAGAACGTCTACCACGCTGCCAACTACGCACAAGTCAATACCGTCCCCAGCGTTACATCGCTGGATGATGCGCAAGGCGCCTTCAATGCCATCCAGGGCCGGGTCTATCACTACCAGGCCAACCAGGACCCCAGCGATCGGCGCCGTCTCCTGCAGGAAATCGAGATCTACCGCCAGCGCCTGGACAAGCAGATGAAAGTCTACCGCGCGGCCTATGTCACCGATGAAACGGACCTGGCCATGCTGGAAGACGACCTCCAGCGCCTGACCGCTTTCGAGGGCGTGGTGCGACGCCTGCTGGCGCTGGTGGACCAGGGCCTGGACGAGCAGGGCAAGATCGTGGTGGGGCTGGAGTTTCGCGGGGCTATCGAAGCCGTGCAGGCCGCCTTTGCGCGCCATCGTTCCTACAACATCGCCCTGGGCGAAGCCAGCGCCCTGTCGGCGCGCGAGATCATCGAACATGCGCTGCAGACCGTGCTCTTGATGGCCGGCGGGGTCCTGCTGATCATGCTGGGTGCCGGCTGGGGCATCACCCACACTCTCACACGCCAGTTGGGCGCTGAACCGGGCGACGTGGTCACGGTCATGCAACGCCTCTCCGATGGCGACCTCGTGCAGCAGATCGCTCTGAAGCCGCGCCATGGCCGGAGCATGATGAATTCCATCAAGACCATGATCGAACGCCTGTGCCAGGTGGTGGCCGAAGTCACCGCCAGTGCCGAAGCCATGGTCAGCACCGCCGAGGAGGTCAGCGCCACGGCGCAGTCGCTCTCCCGTGCCTCGACCGAGCAGGCTACTGGTGTGGAGCAGACCAGCATGGCACTGGAGCAGATCCACGGGTCCATCCTCAGTACCTCCGAGAATGCGCGCCAGACCGAGCAGATCGCCGCCGGTGCTGCCAGCCAGGCAGGGCAGTGCGCGCAGACCCTCAGGCAGATGGTGGAGGCGATCCAGCAGATCGCCGGCAAGATCGCGGTCATCGACGACATCGCCTATCAGACCAACCTCCTGGCGCTCAATGCCACCATCGAGGCGGCCCATGCAGGTGAGCACGGCACCGGCTTCGCCGTGGTGGCGGCCGAGGTCCGGCGGCTGGCCGAACGCAGCCAGGCCGCCGCGCAGGAAATCGATGAAGTCGCCCGCGCCAACGTGATCCTGGCGGGCGCCGCCGAAGAGCAGCTGCAGCACATGCTGCCGGCGATCGGACGTACCTCGGAACTGGTACAGGAAATCGTCCAGGCCTCAGAAAAGCAATCCACCGCAGTCAGCCAGATCAGTGTCGCCGCCAGCCAGCTGGCCCAGGTGATCCAGCAGAACTCGCTAAGCTCCGAAGAGCTTGCCGTGACTTCGGAGGAGCTGAACCGACGCGCCATGGTGCTGCAGACCACCATGGGCTTTTTCCAGTGCCGGATGGGTGGGGCGCGCGCATTGCCCTAGGCGCGATCCGCCATGAACGACAAAGGCCGCATCGTCTGCACGATGCGGCCTTTGTACTTGTTGATCTGAACGCGGGATTTAGCGCAAGGCGTCCACGATCTGCTCCAGTTTGACGGCGTCAGCGGCGAACTGGCGGATGCCTTCGGCCAGCTTTTCGGTGGCCATGGCGTCGGCGTTGAGGGCCAGGCGGAAGGCTTTTTCATCCAGGGAGATACGCTCGATTTCGGCCGCATCGGCGGCTTCCTTGCTCAACTTGCGTTCCACCGGAGCATCGCTGTCGGCCAGCTTCTGCAGCAGGTCCGGGCTGATGGTGAGCAGGTCGCAGCCAGCCAGTTCGACGATCTGTGAAGTATTGCGGAAGCTCGCGCCCATCACTTCGGTGGCGTAGCCGAACTTGCGGTAGTAGTTGTAGACCGCCTTGACCGATTGCACGCCGGGATCGTCGCTGCCGGTATATTCCTGGCCGGTGGACTTCTTGTACCAGTCGTAGATGCGGCCAACGAAGGGGGAGATCAGTTGCACGCGGGCTTCCGCGCAGGCAATGGCCTGGGGCAGCGAGAACAGCAGGGTCAGGTTGCAGCGGATGCCGTCCTTTTCCAGGATCTCGGCGGCACGGATGCCTTCCCAGGTGGAGGCGATCTTGATGAGCACGCGCTCGCGGGCGATGCCGGCTTCTTCGTACAGGCGGATCAGCTCGCGGCCCTTGGCGACGGTGCCTTCGGTATCGAAGGACAGGCGGGCATCGGTCTCGGTGGAGACGCGGCCCGGGATCAGCTTCAGGATCTCCAGACCGAAGGCGATCAGCAGGCGGTCGATGATGGCATCGGTACTCTTGCCGGCGTGGGCCTTGACCACCGACTCCAGCAGCGGCTTGTACTCGGCCTTCTGCACCGCCTTCAGGATCAGCGAGGGGTTGGTGGTGGCATCCTGGGGCGCAAAGGCCTTCATGGCCTGGAAGTCGCCGGTATCGGCCACGATGGTGGTGTACTGCTTCAACTGTTCAAGCTGGCTCATGGAAAGTCCTGTTGCTAGGGTGAAGAATAAGGATAGGCATTGTACGCAATGGCCGTTTCCTGTCTGTCGGTGAATGTCGCTAAATCATTGATCCTTGATCTGCCGCTGCACTTGGCACGCTTAGCGGAAGAAGGAGTCGAATTGCATGTCGAATTTCTGCAGCGACTTCTGCGCGTTCTGCATCTTCTTGCGGAATTCCGGGCCGCGTCGCAGCGCCAGTCCGACCGCCAGGATGTCGATCACCACCAGGTGCGCCAGGCGCGCCGAGATGGGGGTATAGGGGTCGATGTTGAAGGACAGGTCGATCGGCACCAGTACCGTGGCCAGTTCGGCCAGCGGGGTGCCGGAAGGGCCGAGCACGATGATGTCGGCACCGCCCTTGCGCGCCAGCTGGATCGAGCGCAGCAGGGCCGCATTGCCGCCGCGCTGCGAGATCGCCACCACGCAGTCGCCGGCCTTCAGGAGCGAGGCCGCGATGCTGTGGATGTGCGGGTCGGAATACGCCACTGTGGGCACGCCCGAGCGGAAGAACTTGTGCTGTGCGTCGTTGGCCACGATGCCGGAGGTCCCCTGGCCGTAGAACTCGATCTTGTTGGCCCGTGCCAGTACGTCCAGCGCCAGCTGGATGGCATCCGGGTTGAGGTGGTTGCGCAGGTCCAGCAGGGTATTGATGGAACGGCTGCAGATCTTGTTGACCAGATCGGCGGCCAGGTCGTCCTGGGCCAGCGTTTCATCCGCGCCCGGCAAGGCCAGCGCCAGGCTCTGGGCGAGCTTGAGCTTGAAGTCATGCCAGCCCTCGTAACCGATGGCGCGGCAGAAACGGATCACGGTCGGTTCCGACACTTCCGCATTCTTGGCCAGCGCCGTCAGGTTCTCGGCCAAGGCCAGTTGCGGGTTGGCCAGGATGGTCGCAGCCACCTTCTTCTCCGACTTGGAGAGGGAGTTGATGTGGGTGCGGATGGAGTCGAGCAGCATGGACATGACGGTGACCTGGTGACGCTAGCGGGCGCTGCTCAGACCTCGGGCAGGGCTTCTTCGCGCCACTGCAGTCCATCGCGACCGATCAGGGCGCTCGCCGCAGCAGGCCCCCAGGTACCGGCGTTGTAGGGGACCGGGTCGGCCTCCTGCTGGTCCCAGTAATCGATGATGGGCTCCACCCATTCCCAGGCGGCTTCCAGTTCGTCGCTGCGCATGAAGAGCGTGAGATGACCGCGCAACACGTCCAGCAGCAGGCGTTCGTAGGCGTCCATGCGCGGGGTCTTGAACTTCTCGCGGAAGTCCAGCTCCAGCTCCACCGGACGCAGGCGCATGCCGTCGCCAGGCTGCTTGGCCATCAGGTTCATGTGCAGGCCTTCGTCAGGCTGCAGGCGGATCACCAGGCAGTTCGGGGTGTCGTTCTGGTGCGCGAAGATGGAATGCGGCACGCTCTTGAAACGCACCACGATCTCGGCCAGGGAGTCGGCCATGCGCTTGCCGGTACGCAGGTAGAACGGCACGCCGGCCCAGCGCCAGGTGTCGATCTCGGCCTTGACTGCGACATAGGTCTCGGTGCGCGAGTCGGGGTTGGCATCGGCTTCCTTGCGGTAGCCCGGCACGGCCACGCCATCGACATGGCCGGCGCGGTACTGGCCGCGCACTACGTTCATGGCCAGCGTGGTGGGGGTAAAGCGCTTGAGCGAGCGCAGCACCTTGAGCTTTTCGTCGCGCACGGCGTCGGCCGAGTTCGATACCGGCGGTTCCATGGCGACGATACAGAGCAGTTGCAGCAGGTGGTTCTGCAGCATGTCGCGCAGGGCGCCGGAGGTGTCGTAGTAGTCGAAGCGGCCGCCCACGCCGAGTTCTTCGGCGATGGTGATCTGCACGTCGGAAATCCATTCGCGCCGCCACAGGGGTTCGAACAGCACGTTGCCGAAGCGCAGCGCCAGCAGGTTCTGCACCGCTTCCTTGCCGAGGTAGTGGTCGATACGGAAGATCTGCGATTCCTGGAAGAAGCGGCCGACCTGGGCGTTGATGTCACGGGCGCTCTTGAGGTCGCGGCCCAGCGGCTTTTCCAGCACCACGCGGGAGGTCGACGTGACCAGTCCGGCCTTGGACAGGTTTTCGCAGATGGAGGCGAACAGGCTGGGTGGGGTGGCCAGGTAGAACACCCGCGCCAGGCCGGCGATGTCGCGCAGGGCATCCTTCAGGTGGCTGAAGCTGTCGGCTTCCTTGGCGTTGACCGAGGCGTATTGCAGGCGGCCGGTGAAGCGTTCCCAGACGCTGGCATCCAGGTTGGCGGCCGGCACGTGGGGTTTGGAATCCTTCTCCACCAGCTTGAGGAAGTCTTCACGGGATTTCTCGTCGCGGCCCAGGCAGATGATGCGTGCATCGGGCGGCAGGTCGCGGGCGCGGTCTCGGGCATACAGCGCGGGCAGCAGCTTGCGCATCGAGAGGTCGCCGGTGCCGCCGAATAAAACCAGATCGAAATCAGAAGTAGCCATGGTGTGTGTCGTCTCTTTGTACGTGAAGTAGCGGATGGAGCGCTACGTGTTTAGTTGCCCTGCCGGCTGGTCTGGGCGGTCTGGCGGGCCAGGGCGATCAGGGCGCTGGTGGAGGCATCGTGGCGTGCGGCCTGCGGAGCATCCTCGGCCTGCAGTTCGCCCAGGATGGTCTTGGCCAGCACCTTGCCCAGTTCCACGCCCCACTGGTCGAAGCTGTTGATGCCCCAGATCGCGCCCTGCACGAAGGTCTTGTGCTCGTACAGCGCAATCATCGCGCCCAGGGCATGCGGGCTCAGTTCCGGCAGCAGCAGGGTATTGCTGGGGCGGTTGCCCTCGAAGGTTTTGTGTGGGATCAGGGCCGCGAGTTCCGCTTCGGGCAGACCTTGTGCCTGCAGGTCGGCGCGCACCTCGTCGGCATCCTTGCCGCGCATGAAGGCTTCGGACTGCGCGAAGCAGTTGGCCAGCAGCGCTTCCTGGTGACCGGCAATACCGTGCGAGGGCTTGAGGACGGCGATGAAGTCGATGGGCGTGATGTCGGTACCCTGGTGCAGCAACTGGAAATAGGCGTGCTGGCCGTTGGTGCCGACGTCGCCCCAGATGGCCGGACAGGTGAGGGTCGTGACCGGCGTGCCGTCACGGGTGATGCGTTTGCCGTTGCTCTCCATGTCCAGTTGCTGCAGGTAGGACGGGAAGAAGCGCAACCATTGGTGATAGGGGGCGATGCTCAGCGAGGCGCTACCGAGGAAGTTGCGGTTCCAGATGCCCACCAGCGCCTGGATTACCGGCATGTTCGATTCCAGCGGGGCTTCACGGAAATGGCGGTCCATATCGTGCGCGCCGGCCAGGAAGGCAGCGAAATTGTCGTAGCCGACCAGCAGCGCCACCGGCAGGCCGATGGCCGACCAGACCGAATAACGGCCACCCACCCAGTCCCAGAAGGGGAACATGTTCTCGGTATCGATGCCGAAGGCGACCACCTCGGCCGCATTGGTGGAGACAGCCACGAAATGTCGGGCCAGGTCTGCGGGCTTGCCGTGCTGCAAGAACCAGGCGCGCGCCGAACGGGCGTTGAGCATGGTTTCCTGGGTGGTGAAGGTCTTGGAGGCGACGATGAAGAGCGTAGTCTCGGGATCGACGCGGGAAAGCACCTCTTCCAGGTCATGGCCATCGACATTGGAAACGAAGTGGGCGCGCAGGCGTGGGTGCGCGTAGGCGCGCAGGGCGGTGCACACCATTTGCGGGCCCAGGAAGGAGCCGCCGATACCGATATTGACGATGTCGGTGATCTCGCGTCCGCTGTAGCCGCGCCAGGTACCGCTGCGCACGCGCTCGCTGAATGCACGGATGTGCTTGAGCACCGCATGAACCTCTGACGCAACGGGTTGTCCGTCCACTACGGCCCCGGCCACATTTTCGGGTGCGCGCAGCGCGGTGTGCAGGACGGCGCGATGTTCGGTAAAGTTGATCTTCTCGCCATTGAACATGGCATCCCGCAGGGCTTCCACGCCGCGCTCGCGGGCCAGGCTCATCAGCAGCGCGAGGGTGTCGGTGTCGATGCGGTTCTTGGAGTAGTCCAGCAGGAGCCCGGCGGCGCGCACATGCATGCGCTCGAAACGGTCGGGCTGGCGGGCGAACAGATCGCGCATGTGCCACTGGACAGCCGTGGCGTGGTGTTCTTGCAATGCCTTGAAGGCGGCCGTGTCGATCAGGGCGGGTGTATGCATGAGTCGGAGATGGGTTGGCTGTCGTGGCCTGTCATGTCTGGCTGCGGCATCCATCCCTGCGGTCCATGCGCCATGTCGTCATGCGCATTGCAGGAAAAGAGCCGGGCAGGCCGTGTTCATGTTCTTGGGACAATGCGGGTGACTATACATCAAATGCCGCCGAAGTGGTAGTTTCACTACAGTTTATGACGGCCCTGTTACATTGCCTGCCGGCATCCCTGCCGCTAGCCGGGAAGCGAAGACTGATAAGGCTTTTGAAGCGGATTGATGTTCACCAATGAAAAGATGCGCGGTTTGGCCATGCTGCAGTGCTCTAAGTGTATGATTTCATTCGCGCAAATTTATGTAGTAAAATTACAGTGTTAACGCTAACAGGAAACCGACAATGCCTCTCAACGCTACCTTAGCCAGCGTCACCCAACGCATCGCCGAACGTAGCCGTCCTTACCGGACCGCTTATCTCGAACGCCTGGAAGCGGCCCGCCGCAAGGGCGCGCAGCGCGGCGCACTGGCCTGCACCAACCTGGCCCACGGCTTCGCCGCCTTCCCCGCCAATGACAAACTGAAGCTGAAGGAAGACAAGGCGCCCTCGCTGGCGATTGTTTCGGCCTACAACGATATGCTCTCGGCGCACCAGCCCTTCGAGCGTTTCCCCCAGATCATCAAGGACGCAGCCCGTGAAGCCGGCGCCGTGGCGCAGTTCGCCGGCGGCACCCCCGCCATGTGCGACGGCGTCACGCAAGGCCAGACCGGCATGGAGATGTCGCTGTTCTCGCGCGACGCCATCGCCATGGCCACCGCCATCGCGCTGTCCCACAACATGTTCGACGCCGCGCTGTATCTGGGCGTGTGCGACAAGATCGTGCCGGGGCTGCTGATCGGCGCGCTGCACTTCGGCCACCTGCCGGCGGTGTTCGTGCCCGCCGGTCCCATGACCAGCGGCATGAGCAATAGCGACAAGGTCAAGATCCGCCAGCTCTACACGGCCGGCAAGATCGGTCGCGCCGAACTGCTGGAAGCGGAATCCAAGTCCTACCACGGCGCCGGTACCTGCACCTTCTACGGCACCGCCAACAGCAACCAGATGCTGATGGAAGCGATGGGCCTGCACCTGCCGGGCGCGGCCTTCATCACCCCCAACACCCCGCTGCGCGACGCGCTGACTGCGGCCGCCGCCAAGCAGGCCGCCAGGATCACCGACCTCGGCACCCAATACACTCCGGTGGGCCGCATGATCGACGAGAAGGCCATCGTCAACGCCATCGTCGCACTGCACGCCACCGGCGGCTCCACCAATCACACGCTGCACCTGGTGGCCATCGCCAAGGCGGCCGGCATCGTGATCGACTGGGACGACTTCGACAAGCTCTCCGCCGTGGTTCCGCTGATCACCAAGATCTACCCCAACGGCACCGCCGACGTGAACCATTTCCATGCCGCTGGCGGCACCGGCTTCGTGCTGCGCGAGCTGATCGATGCCGGCCTAATGCACGACGACGTCACCACCATCCTCGGCCAGGGACTGCGCCAGCACTGCAAGGAGCCGATGCTGGCCACCGAAGGCGAGAATGGTCGTCCCGGCACCGTGACCTGGCAGGATGCACCGGCCCAGAGCGCCGACGCCGGTGTGCTGGGCACCGTGGCCCAGCCGTTTGCGGCCGATGGTGGCCTCAAGCTGCTGCAGGGCAACCTGGGTCGTGCCGTCATCAAGATTTCGGCGGTCAAGCCCGAACACCGCGTGGTGGAGGCGCCGGCAGTGGTCTTCCATTCGCAGGAAGCCTTCATGGCCGCCTTCAAGGCTGGCCAGCTGGATCGCGACTTCGTGGCCGTGATCACCTTCCAGGGACCGCGCGCCAACGGCATGCCCGAACTGCACGCGCTGACCCCGGCACTGGGTATCCTGCAGGACAAGGGCCGTCACGTCGCCCTGGTCACCGATGGCCGCATGTCCGGCGCATCGGGTAAAGTACCGGCCGCGATCCACGTGACGCCCGAAGTGATGGGCGGTGGTCCGCTGGGTCGCGTGCGCGACGGCGACATCATCCGCCTGGATGCCGAGACCGGCACCCTGGAAGCCAAGGTCGATGCCGCCGAGTGGGAAGCACGCAGCCTCGACACCAGCGACCTCTCCGGCAATCAGCACGGCATGGGCCGCGAATTGTTCAGCCTGTTCCGCAACGCGGTGGGAACCGCAGAAGAGGGCGGCGCCACCTTCGGCCTGCCGCCGATTTTTGAGAAAGAGAAAGCCACGGTATGAAGACCACACTGGAAATCATGCGCGCCTCGCCGGTCATCCCGGTGATCGCCATCGACAAGTTCGAACACGCCGTGCCGCTGGCACGCGCTTTGGTGGCAGGCGGCATCCGCGTGCTGGAAATCACGCTGCGCACCGAGCACGGCCTGCCGGCCATCCGCGCCATCGCCGAGTCGGTGCCCGACGCCATCGTCGGCGTCGGCACCTTGACTGCGCCGGAAGAATTCGCCGCCTCGCGTGATGCAGGTGCCGTCTTCGGTGTTTCGCCCGGCCTGACCCCGGCGCTGATCGAAGCCGCCAAGCACAGTGGCCTGCCGCTGCTGCCGGGCGTGATGACCCCGTCCGAAGTGATGGCGGCGCGCGAGGCGGGCTTCCGCCAGCTGAAGCTGTTCCCGGCCGTGCCGGCAGGCGGCATCGGCATGCTCAACGGCATCGCCGGCCCCTTGTCGGACGTGTCCTTCTGCCCCACCGGCGGCATCACGCAAGAGACGGCACCGCAGTTCCTGGCCTGCAAGAACGTGGTCTGCGTGGGCGGCTCCTGGCTGACCCCCAAGGCCGCCATCGAGGCGGGTGACTGGGACAAGATCACCGAGATCGCCAAGGCGGCCAGTGCATTGAAGAAGGCCTGAGTTTTCCACAGGCCAGCAAAACGAAGGGCGGTACCGAGGTCGAATCGGTACCGCCCTTTTTCGTGAGCAGGAGAGGATTACTTCTTGCCGACCAGTGCAGCTTCAGAAGGCGCCTGTGCCTGCTGCTTCAGCCTGTAGGCCAGCACCAGCAGGATGATGCCCAGCACGATCATCGGCACCGACAGCATCTGCCCGGCCGAGATGGTGATGCCGCCGAAGTGGACTTCGTAATCCGGCACGCGGAAATATTCCGTGAAGAAGCGCGCGCAACCGTACAGCAACGAGAACATGCCGGCCACCGCCATGCGCGGGCGGGAGTGGCGCGCAAAGATCCAGAGGATGATGAACAGCAGGATGCCATCGACCAGCATCTGGTAGATCGGCGAGGGATGGCGCGGGATGTTGTCCACATTGGGCCAGATCATGGCCCAGGGCAGCGAGGGGTCGGCCGGGCGGCCCGGCAGTTCGGCATTGATGAAATTGCCCAGGCGGCCGGCGGCATAGCCCAGCGGGACCATGGGCGCGATGAAGTCCATGATGTCCATCAGGTTGCGACCACGCTTGCGGCCCCACAGGTACATGGCCAGCATTACCCCCAGGAAGCCGCCGTGGAAGGACATGCCGCCCTTCCAGACCGCAATCATGTCGGCCGGATTCGCAAAATAGTAGGCAGGGTTGTAGAACAGGATTTCACCCAGTCGCCCGCCGAGTACCACCCCGAGCACGCCGTAGAAGAGCATGTCGTCCAGGTCTTCCTTTTTCCAGCCGACGGCGGCGATGTGCGGCTGTTTGATGCGCAGGCGTCCCAGCGCGATGAATTGGGCGAAGGCCAGCAGGTACATCAGGCCATACCAGTGGACGGCCAGCGGCCCGATGTGGATGGCAATCGGGTCGGGCATGGGGTGGACGAGCATGAGTTTGATCTTTCTGTTGTTGGGCGGAACCGCAATTGGAACGCGACGGGCGATGCAAGTTCGCCGATGCTGTTCCCGTCAGGTGGGAAATGACGCGGTCCAATGCGATCAGGTCGGCGCGTCCAGCAGGTCCAGCAGGGCCCGCAGGACGCTGGATGGATTGTCGCGCCGCCAGGCCAGGCCGGTCTGGATCTCCGGGGCCGGGTCGGAGAGCCGGCGGTAGTCGACACCCGAGCGTTTCAGGTTCGACACGGATTGTGGCACAAGCGCCATTCCCATGCCAGCCGAGACCAGGCCGACGATGGTCTGCATCTGGATGGCTTCCTGGCCGATGTGCGGGGTCACCCCGGCATCGCGAAAGCAGGACAGGATGGTGTCATGGAAGGCTGGAGAGATGCGGCGCGGGAAGATGATCAGCGGCAGCTCGCGCAAGCTCTTGAGGGACACCGGGCCGCGCTTCCTGACGGCACCCTCGGGGATCGCCGCGATCAGCGGTTCGGACAGCACCGGCCGCACATCCAAAAGCGCCGCGGCTTTCTCGGGCAGCGGCGGCAGCAGCAAGCCGGCGTCGATCTTGCCCTGCATCAGGTCTTCCAGCTGGATGTCGGTGGTGGCTTCGCGCAATTCGATCTGCACCTGCGGATAGCGGGCGCGAAAGCGCTGCAGCAGCGGTGGCAGGATGCTGTAGTCGGCGCTGGAAATGAAGGACAGCGACAGCAGCCCGGAGGCCCCGCTGGCGGCGCGTCGCGCCAGGTCCGGCAAAGCGGCCGCCTGCTGCAGGATGCGCTGGACTTCCGGCAGCAGGGCTTCCCCCGCCGGGGTCAGCGCCACACTGCGCTTGGTGCGTTGGAACAGCGGCGTACCCAGTTGCTCTTCCAGCGCCGCGATGGTTTGTGACAAGGGCGGCTGGGTCATGTGCAGGCGGGCGGCGGCGCGCCCGAAGTGCTTTTCCTCGGCCACGGCGGCGAAGTAGCGTAGCTGGCGCAGTTCCAGGCGGGGATGATCGGACATGGACTGATATCGGTTCCGAATGAGTTGGGCGTTCATGATATCCCTGGCCATCGGTAGCGGCAAGCCAGCGACCTTGCCTGATATTTCCGTCATGGAATTTGATCTATGACAGATATACGCCAGGGCAGATAGAGGCGGCGTACCGAAGCCGGTTAGAATAGCCCCGCCTGCGAAGCGCCTGGAGAATGCCGCAGCAGGCGTCACCGTCGTTCACCGCTTGCTGAGGAGCTCCCATGAAATACCTGTTGTTGATTGCCACCCTGGTGGCCGGATCGGCCATTTCGGCCGAAGCGCTGGCCAATGCGCAACTGGCCAAGTCCAAGAATTGCATGGCCTGCCACTCGGTGGATGCCAAGATCGTCGGTCCCGCCTTCAAGGACGTCGCCAAGAAATACGCCGGCCAGAAGGACGCCGAAGCCAAGCTGACCCAGAAGGTCCTCAACGGTGGCAGCGGCGCCTGGGGCGCGGTGGCCATGCCAGCCAACAAGGGCCAGGTGAGCGAAGCCGAGGCGCGTGAGCTGGTGAAGTGGGTGTTGAGCCTGAAGTAAATCTGCTTGTAAGCAAAAAAAAGGAGACTGCGGTCTCCTTTTTTATTTCCAGCCCGGAGGCGAGTCTATTTCAACCACCCCTTGATGCGTTCGCTCAACACCTCGCAGCTGATTCCGTAACGATCATGCAAGGTCGGCAGCGCACCTGCATCGAGGAAGGCGTCCGGCAGGCCCGCCATCTGGAATCCGGCTGGCTGCACGCCATTGCGCATCAGCGTGCTGGCGACGATCTCGCCCAGGCCGCCGATGACCGAATGGTTTTCGGCGACCACCACCAGGCGGTGCTTCTTCTTGACCTGGGCCAGTACGGTGGCTTCGTCGAAGGGTTTGATGGTCGGGCAGTGCAGCACGGCTACGCTGACCTTGTCCGCCTCCAGCGCCTTGGCCACTTCCAGCGCGCGCATGGTCATGAAACCGCTGGAGATGATCAGCACATCGTTGCCGTCGCGGATTTCCTTGGCACGGCCCAGTTCGAAGCGGTAGTCATATTCATCCAGCACCAGCGGCACGTTGCCGCGCGCCAGGCGCATGTAGACCGGCCCCTGGTGGGCGGCGATCTGCGGCACGGCCTGTTCCAGGTCCAGGGCGTCGCAGGGATCGACGATGGTCAGGCCGGGAATGGCGCGCATCATCGCCAGGTCTTCGGTGGCCTGGTGGCTGGGGCCGTAGCCGGTGGTCAGGCCGGGCAGGGCGCAACAGATCTTCACATTCAGGTTTTCCTCGGCGATCACCTGATGGATGAAGTCGTAGGCGCGACGCGTGGCAAAGACCGCATAGGTGGTGGCGAACGGCACCAGGCCTTCCTTGGCCATGCCGCCGGCGGCGGCCATCAGCAACTGCTCGGCCATGCCCATCTGGAAGAAGCGCTCCGGATAGGCTTTCTGGAATAGATGCAGGTCGGTGTACTTGGCCAGGTCAGCGGTCAGGCCCACGATCTCCGGGCGGTCGGCGGCGTAGTCCACCAGCGCCTTGCCGAACGGGGCCGCCTGTACCCGCTGACCTTCGGCAGCGATGGAGGCGATCATGGCCGAGGTGGTCAGGCGAGGCTTCTTTTCTGCGGCGGTGTTCATGCTTGGCTTCCTTGTTGATAAGACTGGTCGAGGATGGACAGCGCCTGCTGCCATTCGGGCGGATCGACGCGGATGAAGTGGTTCTTCTCGCGTTGCTCCAGGAAGGGCACACCACGGCCCATCAGGGTGTCGAACAGGATCACGCGTGGCTTGGCGTCTTTCAGATTGCGTGCAGTGTCGAAGGCCTGTACCACGGCGGCCAGGTCATTGCCGTCCACCCGTTGCACATGCCAGCCGAAGGAGGCCCATTTGTCGGCCAGCGGCTCGAAGCCCATGATCTTGCTGGAGGGGCCATCGGCCTGCTGGTTGTTGATGTCGACCAGGCAGATGAGATTGCCCAACTGGTGGTGAGCTGCGCCCATGGCGGCTTCCCAGGTCGCGCCTTCATCCAGTTCACCATCCGACATGGAGTTGTAGATGAACGCCGGGTTGCCGTTGTAGCGCAGGCCCAGCGCCATTCCCACGGCGATGGCCAGGCCCTGGCCCAGCGAACCGCCGGAGATTTCCATGCCCGGCGTATAGGTTGCCATGCCGGACATGGGCAGGCGGCTGTCATCGCTGCCGTAGCTCTCCAGTTCCTCGTCGGGGACGATGCCGGCCTCGATCAGCGCGGCGTAAAGCGCGATGGCGTAATGGCCGTGCGAGAGCAGGAAGCGGTCGCGACCGCTCCATTCAGGGTCGTCCGGGCGCAGGTTCATGGCGTGCTTGTAGGCCACTGCCAGTACGTCGGCCCAGCCCAGCGCCTGGCCGATATAGCCCTGGCCCTGGACTTCGCCCATGCGCACGGCATTGCGGCGGATGCGGTATGCGCTGGCGCGCAGGTTTGCCAAATTGTCAGACATTGCGAGTCCTTGCTTGATGGATGAATGCGTAAAAATCACAGGAAGCCGATGGAGAACCAAGGTACGAAGGCCACGATCAGCAGGCCCACCACCAGCGCCCCCAGATAGGGCCAGATGCGCTTGACCGCCACATCCGGATGCACGCGGCCGATGGTGCAGGCGGCGTAGTAACCCAGGCCGAAGGGAGGCGCGAACAGACCCACGCCCATGGACAGGATGATCACCATGGCGTAGTGCACCTCGTGCACGCCGATGGCCTTGGCCACCGGGAACAGCAGCGGTGCGAACAACACCATCGCCGGGATACCCTCCAGCACGCTGCCCAGCACGATGAAGGCCGCAATCGATACCAGCAGGAAGCCGTACTTGCCGCCCGGCACGCTGGTCATGGCCTCGGCCAGTGCATGCGAGAAGCCCGATTGCGTCAGTGCCCAAGACATGCCGGTGGCCGTGCCGATGATGAACAGGATGGCCCCCGACAGGGCGGCCGTATCCACCAGCATGGGATAGAGGCGCTTCCAGTCGAACTTGCGATACACCAGCAGGCCCGCCACTACCGAATAGGCGATGCCGATGGTAGAGACTTCGGTGGCCGTGGCCACGCCTTCGACCACGGCCGTGCGGATCAGGATCGGCAGCAACAGCGCGGGCAGGGCGATGATCAGCGTACGCAGCACCACCTTGCCGGGCGCGCGCTGGATGCCTTCCATGATCTCGGCACTGCGCCAGCGCGCCAGTATCGCCAGCAACACCGCCAGTACGATGCCCGGCATGATGCCGCCGGTGAACAGCGCCGCAATCGAGACGCCGGCCACCGAACCGATGGTGATCAGCACCAGCGAGGGCGGGATGGTCTCGGCCATGGCGCCGGAGGCCGCCAGCAGCGAGATGAGCTCGCCCTCATGATTGCCGCGCCGCTTCATCTCCGGCAGCAGCACCGGTGCGACGGCCGCCATGTCGGCGGTCTTGGCGCCGGAAATGCCCGACACCAGCAGCATTGCGCCCAGCAACACATAGTTCAGTCCGCCGCGCACATGCCCCAGCAGCGAAGCCAGGAAGTCCACCATGGCCTTGGCCATGCCGGTCATCTCCACCAGGTGGCCGAGCAGGATGAACAGCGGCACCGCCAGCAGGATCAGCGAGGACATGCCTTCGTCGAAGCGTCCCGCCACCACCGCCAGCGGGCTGGTGGTCACGGTCAGCATGAAAGCCACCGTGGCCAGACCGAAGCAGAAGGCGATGGGAATGCCCAGCAGCACCGATACCCCCAGCACCAGACCGAAAAACACCACCAGGTTCCAGTTGCCGATGGCCTGCAGCCAGCCCGCGCCCAGGTACATGGCACCGGCCACCATCGCCAGCACGACCAGCACGCCGGCCAGGTCTGCCAGTTTCTGGCGCGAGATGCGCAACAGGCAGATGGCGATCATGAGCGCCGCGCCCACCGCCACGGCGGCTGCGCGCACCGTGTTGGGCCAACCCAGGGCTGGGGTCTGCACGAACATTTCATCCTCTGCGTATTCCCACATCGGGTGCATGAGCAGGAGCAGCATCACGCAGGGCGCTATGATGGCCAGGGCCTCGGCCCAGGCCTTGCCGCGTTCGCTCAGGTAGCCCACCAGCACCGTGGTACGCATGTGGGTACCGCGCCGCAGGGCGACCACGGCTCCCAGATTGGCCAGCCACAGGAAGAGGATGGACGCCAGTTCATCGGCCCAGGGGATGGGGCTGTTGAAGATGAAGCGCATCACCACGCCGGCCAGCAACACCGCGACTTCGCCGACGACCAGGGCGGCCGCCGGGATTTCGATGGCTACGCCCAGCCAGTTCTCCAGCCGTGCGGCCAGCGAGCGCTCGTCGGTCACTGGCTGCTGCAGCGAGAGGGCGCTCATCCCATGCCCCCGACGCTGTTTTGCAGCAGCTTCCAGGCCTCATCGCCGAACTTGGCGCGCATGTCCTTGTAGAAGTTGGCCTGGGCCAGTGCCTGCTTGAAGGACTCCTTGTCGGCCTCGATGATCTGCACCCCCTTGCCCTGCAGGTCGTTGCGAGCGAAGCCGGCCAGCGAGGCAATGTCGGCGCGTTCGTCGGTGGCGGCCTTGTCCAGTTCGCGTCGCACGATTTCCTGGATGTCCTTGGGCAGCTTCTCGAAGGCACGGCGGTTGCCCAGGATCCAGTAGGCATCCCAGACATGGTTGGAGATGGTGCAGAACTTCTGCACTTCGTAGAGGCGGGCGGTGCTGATGATGGCCAGCGGGTTTTCCTGGCCCTCGACCAGTCGGGTCTGCAGCGACGAATAGACTTCATTGAAGTTGATCGGCGTCGGGCTGGCGCCCAGTGCGGTAAACAGCGAGGTCAGCATGGGCGCGGCCGGCACCCGCAGTTTCAGACCCTTGAGATCGCCAGCCGTCTTGATCGGCTTGGTGGAGGTGGTGATCTGGCGGAAGCCGTTGTCCCAGGGCTTGGACATGGTCAGCAGGCCGACCTTCTCGATCTGCGCCCGCACATAGGCGCCCAGCGGACCGTCCATGGCCTGCCAGACTTCCTTGTAGTCGTGGAAGGCGAAGCCAGTATTGACGATGCCGGCTGCCGGCACCAGCGTGGACAGCACCACGCTGGCCTGGTTGAAGAATTCCACGCCGCCATTGCGAATCTGCGACATCAGGTCGGTGTCCGAGCCCAGCTGGTTGGCCGGGAACAGCTTGATCTCCAGGCGTCCATTGGTCGCCTCGCGGATGCGGTCGATGGCTTGCTGCGCACGCTTGTTGACCGGGTGCGACGGGTCCTGGCCGGTGGCGAACTTGTAGTTGAACTCGGCTGCGTTGGCCGGGCGGCTCATGATGGAAAACAGCGGCAATGCCGCGCCGACAGCGCCGGCCTTAAGCAGTTGGCGACGGCTCAGGGTGGCTTTGCCGTTGCTGTTGTTGTCATGGGTCATGTCAGGTCTCCTGTTGTGTTCTGGTGGTCGGAAAGATGCCGGCCAGGCCGGCGTGCACGAGCATTAAGCTGCGTTTAATGGATCAGCATGCCGCCGTTCACATCTAGCGTGATGCCGGTGCAGTACTGCGACAGGTCGCTACCGAGGAAGACGCAGGCGCCGCCGATGTCGTCGGCCCGGCCCAGGCGTGCCAATGGAATGGTCTCGGCGATCTCGGCCTTCTTTTCTTCGGTGAGCTTGCCCTTGATGATGTCGGTGCCGATCAGGCCTGGCGTGATGCAGTTGACGCGGATGCCTTCCGGGCCGAACTCGCGTGCCATGGCCCGTGCCAGGCCGAGTACGCCAGCCTTGGCGGCAGAGTAGTGCGGGCCTCCGAGGATGCCGCCGCCGCGTTGGGCCGAGACCGAGGAGATGCAGATGATGGAGCCGCTTTGCTGGGCGCGCATGGCCGGTAGCACCGCCTGCGACATGTAGAGCGTGCCACGCAGGCTCACGTCCAGGATGCGGTCGTAGTCGGCCCCGGTGATCTCCAGCGTCTTGACCGGCTGGGTGATGCCGGCATTGTTGACCAGGATGTCGATGCGCCCGAACTGCTTGATTACGGCGGCCGCAGCAGCCTCGCAGGAGGCCTTGTCGGTAACGTCGGCCACCAGGCCCAGGTGATGATCGCCCAGGCCAGCGGCAGCGCCGGACGGATTGGCCTGGGCCAGGTCCAGCACCACCACGCGGGCGCCTTGTCCGGCCATCAGGCGCGCCGTGGCGTAGCCCAGACCATTGATACCTGCACCGCCGGTAATGACGGCAACCTTGTCCTTGAGCAGCATGTCGTGTTCTCCAGATGATTTGCGTTCGAGTGAGCAAGTGCGGAGACAGAGCCGGCGCAGACGGTGCGCAGAGGGTGCGTAGATGCGGGCGTGCAGCGGGCGTGCAGCGGGCCCGCCGCTGTACCACCCTGTCTCCGTTTTTGTTCTGAGCGCATGGTCGGACTTTCCTCGCCTGACGACAAGCGAAGTCTCGTCATGTTAAAGTGACGGATCGTCATCTTAGCTACGGAGCCCGTCCATGGCCGTTCTCCCGCCCCTGCCCAACCTCCAGGCCTTCGAAGCGGTGGCCCGGCGCAAGAGTTTTGCGCTGGCCGCGGCCGAACTGCATTTGACGGCGTCGGCGGTGAGTCACCAGGTGGCGCGGCTGGAGTCCTATCTCGGCATCCGCCTCTTCGAGCGCAGCGCCCACGGGGTCCGTATCACCACCGCCGGAGAGAGTTACCTGGCCCGTATCCAGGGCGCGATCTCCGCCATCACGGCGGCGTCCATGGATGTGCGCCAGGGCGTCAGCAATACGCTCTACATCCACTCCGCGCCCAGCATTGCCAGCCTGTGGCTGATGGCGCGCCTCAATGATTTCGCACGCAGCTATCCGGAGATCACCTTCAATCTCTCCGCCGCGCACTCGCAGAGCAATTTCGAACTGGGGGAGGTGGATGTGGACATCCGTTACGGCATCCCCAATTGGCCAGGGCTGGTGGTGGAGCCCTTGTTCGAAGAGCGCATTGTGCCGCTGGCCAGTCCCGCCTTCATTCGCGCCGCCCGCATCCGCCAGCCTGCCGACCTGCTGGGGGTGAAGCTCATTCGCAGCAATGTGAGCGTGGTGCAGTGGGCCGACTGGTTCGGGGAGTTTGCCGATGTGCGTCCGCCGGAGCAGTTTGCGGTGCGCTTCGATCGCGCCCAGATGTCACTGGACGCGGCCACCCAGGGCCTGGGCGTGGCACTGGAAAGCGCCACGGTGGCCGCGCGTCATATCGAGGAAAAGAAACTCAAGCCCATCTTCGGGCTGGACAAGGCGGTGCGGGTCAAGGCCCACTTCGCGGTCTATCCTGCGCACCATGCACGGCGACCGGCGGTCGCCGCCTTCCTGGAATGGTTGCGCGAGCAGGCGGGCAGCCAGGCGTAGGCGGTGGTGAATGCCTTGTGACACCGGGTGAAGAAAACAGCGGGGATGTGAGCCTGCGCGTGCTGGCCCTAGCTGCCCGCCTTCTGCTGCCGCGCCACTTCGTTGCGCTTCATGCCGAGGTATTCGTCCCGGCTGACTTCATGCAGTTGGCGCGGATATTGTTCGGTCGCGTCATACCAGTTGGCCAGGCGCTTTTCCAGTCGTTGTTCGGCGGGCGCCGTCAGTCCGGAAAGATAGGCGTCGATGGCCAGGTAGTAGCGCATCGTGTTGCGCTCCACGGTGGCGCGGGTGCCTTCGATGTATTGCGGCTGCCCCTGCGCGTCGCGCTTGACCACGCTGAAGCCGACCTTGTCACGCCCGGCCGTCATCAGGTAGGCGCGCAAGGCCAGCTTGCTGGCCAAGCCATACGAATAGGCATAGCTGAAGTGGAGGAAGGAGCGCTTTTCATCCAGGGGGATGGATTCGATCTCGATACGATAGTCGGAGGTATCCAGCGGTCCCTTCTCGGCCAGCATCGAGGACGAGAAATAATCGGCGCCGCTGGTGCCGCCGCGATAGCGCAGGTCGACCCGGTAGGTGCTGTCGAGGGACTCCTCGGTCTTCTTGCCGACCTGCATGCGCAGGGTGGTCTTCGCGCCATCGTGGAGGAGCCGGCAATACTTGGTGTTCAGGTGCAGGATCAGGATGTCACACCAGCGGTCGGGGCTGCCCAGGGCTTCGCGCACCTGGGTGAAGGGATAGTCCAGCACCGCGTAGATATCGCCCTTGACGTTGCCGCCGTCCTCGCGCGAATTGAGATAGAGCGGGCGATGGTAGGCATTGTTGTTGAGCTCGCCTTGCAGCTCCGTGTAACGGCTTTTCATGGCGGCCGCGCCCGTCTGGGTCTGGGCGTGCGCCCAGCCGCAGGCGGCCAGGGCCAGCGTGGCCGGGAAGATCAGATGCAGGGTCAGACGGGACAACATGGATCGCAAACCGGACTCCTCTTCAATGGTGCAGTGGTTTCAGTATTCGATGCTGGCTACAGCAGGCGGGACCAGACGCTGGCGCCGAATTCCTTCATTCGTTCACTGATCGGTCGCTGATCCCATTGTTCCTTGGTAATTTCCTTGGAGGCGCCGAGATCGCGGTCGAACATGCTCTTCATCTGGACGCCGAACTGCGGGCTCAGGATCACCGCATTGATTTCCTGGTTGTAGACGAAGCTGCGCCAGTCCAGATTGGTCGAGCCGATGGTCGACCAGACACCGTCGATGATGGCGGTCTTGGAATGCAGCAGGGCGTCCTGGCGTTCGAAGATGCGTACGCCGGCTTCCAGCAGTTCCGCATAGAAGGAGCGGGAAGCATACAGCACCAGCGAGGAATCGCTGTGCGAGGGCAGGATCAGGCGCACGTCCACGCCGCGCCGGGCGGCATCCTTGAGCGAGTCGCGTAGCTGCGGATCAGGCACGAAGTAGGCGTTGGTCAGGTAGATCGAGCTTTCGGCGTGCTGGATGGCGGAGATGAAGGTGGCATAGATGATGCTGTAAGGATCGTCGGGCGAGCTGCCGATGGCGCGCACGATTTCGTTGCCGGCCGGAGCCACCGGCGGGAAGTAACGGTGTTCGCCCAGATCGGGGCCACGCTGCTTGTGCCAGGTTTCGACGAAGAGCTTCTGGAATTCCAGGGCCACCGGGCCATCGATGCGTACCTGCGTATCGCGCCAGGGAATCTGTTCGCCGTCCTTGTTGACGCGCGGTTTTTTCTTGCGGGTGCTGAAGGATCCGCTGGAATAGACGCTGCTGATATTGATGCCGCCCACGAAGGCGGTCTTGCCATCAACCACCAGCAGCTTGCGATGGTCGCGCTGGTTGACCTCCCAGTCCTTGCGCACCTGGGTGGGATTGATGGGGTTGTATTCCAGCACGTGAATGCCGGCATCGATCATCGGCTGGAAGAAGGCGCGCGGGGTGTTGATGGAGCCCACGCTGTCATACATCAGGTTGACCTGCACGCCCTTCTTCTGCATGGAGATCAGCAGGTCGGCGAACTGGCGGCCGACCTCGTCGTCTTCCATGATGTAGCTTTCCATGTTGACGTGGTAGCGCGCCGCCTGGATGGCCTGCTGCATGGAGGCATAGGTCGCGGGACCATCGATGAGCAGCGTCACCTTGTTGCCGGTCACCAGGGGCGAGCCGGTGATGGCGCCTTCGATGGCGACGTGGCGGTCCAGCAGGGTATTGTCGGCGTTCTGGCTGCGCAGCTTGTCCAGCACGGCCTTGGCCTGCGCTTCACTGAGGACGCCGCGCCCCCCCTTCATCCGGATGTTGCGCGCCGACTGCGAATCCATATCGGGCACGATGGTGGGCAACGAGCTGCAGGCCGCCAGCATCAGGGAGAACAACAGCAGCAAGAGCCAGGCAGCGGGCCACTTGGAATTTGTTTTCTTGTTGGTCATGGAAGGTTCCCGGTTGGGCGCTGCCATCGACCTGAGGCTGTCTCGGATGCCGGGGAGGGCAACGCTGTGCGGTCGAGTATATGCCCGACAACAGCGCGATGGCGCAGCGGGAAGCGCGAATCGGAACTGTCCTACAGCGGAAAGCGGGGGCTGCCTACAGGGCAGGCCGGGGATGACCGCGCTATTGCATCGTATCTGCGCAGGGAGAGGGCAAGGATGGGCCGGTCGGCCCATCCTGAAGGGGATCAGTAGACGTCGCGGCGGTAGCGGTTCTGTTCGATCAGGTCCTGCAGGCCGGCCTCGCCCAGGACGGCGGTGAGCACCGCATCGACCCCGGCAGCCATGCCTTCCAGGCTACCGCAGACGTACAGCACCGCACCCTGATCCAGCCAGTGGCGCAGTTCGGCAGCCGCCTCGCGCAGGCGGTCCTGAACATAGATGCGCTCGGGCTGGTCACGCGAGAAGGCCAGGTCCAGGCGCGTGAGCTGACCTTGTGCCAGCCACTGCTGCAGTTGTTCGCGGTAGAGGAAATCGTGCGCCTCGTTGCGTTCGCCGAAGAGCAGCCAGTTGCGTGTCTGCCCGGCGTGGATGCGCGCCAGCAGGTGGCCGCGCAGACCGGCCATGCCGGAGCCGTTGCCGATGAAGATCGCCGGCGCCTGCGGCGGTGGCGGCGCGAAGCCGGCGTTGTGCACCAGGCGCAGCTGCAATGCAGACTGCAGCTGCGCGAATTCGGTCAGCCAGCCGGAAGCCAGGCCCAGGCCGTCCTCATGCTGCACCTGGCGCACCAGCAGGTGCAGGGCGCCATCCTCGGTCACCGAGGCTGCCGAATAGGAGCGGGGCGTCAGGGGCTGCAGCGTATCGACCAGGCCCTGAGCGTCGGCCACGGCATGCTGCGGCAGCACGCTGCATGACAGCGCTAGCGCCAGCGTGCAGGATTGGCCCTGGTGACGCACCGGAGTGGCGCCGTCCAGTTGCAGGCGTTGCAAGAGCAGGGCGATGCGGTCCGGCGCATGACGCGGCAGGATTTCCACCAGCGCGCCGGCTTGCCAGGCGGGCAGGGTGCCGTCCTGCGGCTGCAGTTCCAGGTGATACAGGGGTGCGCCCTGGCTGCCCGGATTCATCAGTACACGGCGCGTGAGCGTCCAGGTCTGCCAGGCCGGTGCATGGGTCGGCAGGATATCGCTGACCGCGGCTTGCAGACCATGTGCGGCCAGTTCGCTCTCCCATTTGCGTAGCGCCTCACCATCCATGCGATCCACTTCCACCAGCGGGAACATCGGCTTGGCACCGCACTGACGCAGGCCGTGATCAAGCGTGTGACCGAAGCCGCAGAACTGGGTGTAATGGCGGTCTCCCAGGGCCAGGACCGCGTACTGCACATGCGACAGCGATTGCCCGGCGGCCTGGCGCAGGCGCTTCTCGACGCCGCGTGCGCTGTGGGGGGCGTCGCCTTCGCCGAAGGTGCTGGCGATGACGAGGAGGCGACGATGGTGACGCAGGATTTCCGGGGTGACCTGCGCCAGCGGCAGCAGGGTCGCCGGCACGCCGCTCTTGCGCAGTCCGGCAGCGGTATGCAGGGCGATGCGCTCGGCCTGGCCGGTCTGCGAGGCATGGGCCACCAGCACCGGTTCGCCGCCGGTGACGCTGGCCGCCTCGCCACTGTCGATGCTGGCCCGCTCGGCACGCAGCGCGGCCTTCTTGCGGCGCCGATCCAGGTAGAGCATCCAGCCGGAAATGCCGAACAACGGCATCATCAGGCTGGCAACCGCCATGATGATGCGACCCGGCAGGCCGAAGTAGGTCCCCATGTGCAGCGGATAGATGGCGGCGACGAAGCGCCCGCCGCGGCTCTTGTCTTGGTAGCGCTCCAGTTGCCGCACTTCGCCGGTCTGCGGTGCCACCACCATGCGGCTGCGCGCACGCTCATGCGGCGCGTCGTGACTGAGGAAGAAGATCTGCACAGGCTGCGTACCCTGCTCGGGCAGGCGCAACTGGGCATTCTGGTAATCGGGGGCCTGGGTCAGGAAGCTGTTCCAGGCCAGGGTCAGATCCAGCGGCACGGGGGCTGCAGCCGCTTCCTTCTTCTTGCCTTCGCCGCGCTGCATGGGCGCACGGCGGCTCTCGCCGGCCAGCGTGTTGACGCCGTCCTTGAACCAGTCCAGCGCCCAGTAGGCGCCGGTGGTGGCGAACATCACGTACATCACCAGCGACCAGGTACCGATGACCGAGTGCAGGTTCCACAGGAAGGAGCGTCCCTGCAGCTGGAAATCCAGCCGCAGCCAGGCCCGCAGCGACAAGGGCCGGCGCGGCCAGCGCAGGTACAGCCCGGACAGTGCCAGGGTCAGCAGCGACAGTGCCAGCGTCCCCAGGACGATCTTGCCGATCTCGGTGGGCAGCAGCAGCCAGCGGTGGAAGCGCTCGATGATCTCGAAGAACTCCGCGCCAGTCACCGGTGGCAACAGTGCTCCGGTATAGGGATCGGCATAGCGCGCCTGCCCGCGTCGTTCGCCCGGCGGCGGTGCGAAGACCACACGCACCGAAGCGCCCGGCTCGGCCGACAGGGTCAGGGTGGTGACCCGGCGCTGCGGTTCGGCATCGCGCAGCCGCTCCAGCATCTGCTGCGGTGTCAGCGTGGCCTGCTGGCGCACTTGCACGTGCATCACGCCGGGGCTCAAGGCCTCCATGATTTCTTCGCGGAAAGCCAGCAGCGCACCGGTCACGCCGATGGTCATCAACAGGGTGCCGGCGGTGATGCCGATGAACCAGTGGAGCTGGAACCAGATCTTCTTGAACATGTATCAGTAGGGCGGCGACAGGCGCGGGGAGCGCCTTGTTGATCTTGTCTGCCAGGCCAGTGAAACGGCCGGCGCGTCAGTGACCGCCCGGACGGGCTGGGCGGATCAGCCCGCTATTATAGATCAGATGAAAATGATTCTTATTGATATCTGGGGATGAAAGACTTGCCGGCGGCAAGCTTGCGTCGGCTCACTCCAGCATCATTTTGATCATCGTCCGCGTCAACACACTCCCGGCATCGGCCGCCACGTCCACGATGCTCAGGTGATGTATCTGCGGCAGTGCCACGGTTTCCACCGCATGACCCGACTGGCGCAGCTTGGCGGCATAGGTGGCATTCTGGCGCAGGAATTCTTCCGTCTCCTGTCCACCCACGCTCAGCACTGCCTGCGCACCTTGCGGTAGGTCCAGTTGCAGCGGGCTGGCCTGCAGGGCGTCGGACGGGGACAGGTGCAGGGATTCGTTGACGTAGGACAGGCGCACCGGCTCCAGGTCGTAGATGCCGGAAAGACCGCAGACGCCGCGTACCGGTGCTGCGCCCAGCGAGGCGATCAGCGCGGCCAGGTGGGCGCCGGCCGAGTGGCCCATGAGCCAGATCGCCTCCGGATCGAAGCGCAGTGCGCCGGCCTTGGCGTGCAGCATGCGCAGCGCCCGACCACAGTCGGCGGCGATGTCACCCATGCGTACCTGCGGTGCCAAGCGGTAATTGATCATCGCCACATTGATGTCCTGCGCCAGGTAGGGCAGGGCCAGCTGGCTGAACTGGTGCTTGTCCAGAGAGCGCCAGTAGCCGCCGTGGATGAACACCAGCAGGGGGCGGCCATTGCTGCGTCCGGGGAAGAAATCCAGGGTCTGCAGCGCATCCTCGCCGTAGGGCACATCGGCCAGGTGGGGGTGGGCCTCACGCGCGGCCAGCCCTTCACGGGCGAAACGGTCGAAGTAGTCCTGGAAATCCGGAATGTGCAGGCGCACGTAATACTGCAGGTCCAGCGCTTCGCGGTCGTAGTCGCGATAGATGTGCATGGTCTTCCTCCCCTGGCCTCTTGCGGCCCTGTTTCCTGTTATTCGGCGAACTGCTCTGAAATCAGATTGCGCAGCCAGACATTGCCCTCGTCCTGATTGTAGCGGCGATGCCAGAACATGTTGGTCTGCAGCGCCGGCAGTCGCAGCGGCGGTTTGATGTAGCGCAGTCCGAACGGCATGGCCGCGCTCTCGGCCAGCTTGCGCGGCACGGTCACGACCAGATCGGTGGTGCTGACGATGTAGGGCACGGCGGTGAAATGCGGCACGCGAAAGCGCAGGCTTTGCAGGATACCGGCCTTTTCCAGATTCTGGTTGATACGGTCATAGGGGCTCTCCAGCGACGACACCATCAGGTGTTCGGCCGCCAGGAATTCCTTGAGGCTGACCTCGCCGCGCCGGTCCAGCGCATGGCCGATGCGGAACATGCTGACGTAGTCCTGGCGGAACAGGCGCCGCTGGTACAGTGCCTCGGACAGGTTGTCGAAGGCGCCGATGGCCAGGTCCACCCGGCCGGCTTCCATCTCGCTCTTGAGATCGACTGCGCCGGCGCGCACCGTGCTCACGCTCACCCCCGGCGCTAGCGCGGCGCAGGCCTCGATCAGCCGGGGCATGAAATAGACCTCGCCGACATCGGTCATGGCGATGGTAAAGCGGCGCTCGCTACTTTGCGGGGAGAAACCTTCCTGCAGGTTGAGAGCCCGCGCCACCTGTTGCAGTGCCGCAGCGACCGGCTCGGCCAGCTGGTCTGCGAACGGCGTGGGTTGCATGCCCTGCGCGGTGCGCACGAAGAGTTCATCACCGAAGCTGCGCCGCAGCCGCGCCAGCGCATTGCTGACGGCCGGCTGCGACAGGCCCAGGCGGCGCGCTACCGAGGAAATCTGGCGTTCCTGGAAGACCTCCTGGAATACCACCAGCAGGTTGAGATCGATGTCGCGGGGTTCGATGAGGGCCATGGATGAGCTTGGAGCCTGGAACGTGCACACCGCAGGAAGTCCTGCAGTGCACTGCAATATTCACGAAATGAATGGATCGTATTTTCGTATTTATATCGTAAAAGAAGGGCGATTGCACTACAGTGACGTCGCCGCCCCAGCCATCGGGGCCACGTCGCAGGACGTGCGCAGAGCGCCATCCAGAGCGACATTGTCGGCCGTCATCGGCGCGCCAGACCGGCAACACAATTAAAACAACGTAAAGACAGACGAGGAGTCAAGACATGAGTATCCACGCGAGTGGCGCTCTCCCCACGGTCCATGTGGACCAGGTGGTGGAGCAGGGCCGTTTCGGCACTTTCCAGTTCGGCCTGCTGCTGCTGTGCGGCCTGTGCCTGATCATCGATGGTTTCGACGTCCAGGCCATGGGCTATGTGGCTCCGGCCATCATCGCCGACTGGGGCGTGAGCAAGGCCAGCCTGGGGCCGGTGTTCGGTGCCGGCCTGTTCGGCATGCTGCTGGGTTCGCTGGTCCTGACGCCGGTCGGTGACCGCTATGGCCGCCGTCCGGTACTGATCGTCTCCACGCTCTTTTTCGCCGCCTGCATGCTGGCCACGCCCCTGGTGACGACCCTCGATCAACTGTTGATCGTGCGCTTCATCACCGGTTTCGGCCTGGGTAGCATCATGCCCAATGCCATGGCGCTGGTGGGGGAATTCAGTCCTTCCTCGTCCCGGGTCACGCGCATGATGCTGGTCTCCTGCGGCTTCACGGTGGGCGCCGCTGCTGGCGGCTTCGTCAGCGCCGCATTGATCCCGGCGCACGGCTGGCATGCGGTGTTCTGGGTCGGTGGTGCGGTGCCGCTGGTGCTGGGCCTGGTCATGCTGGTCTGGCTGCCGGAATCGATCCAGTTCCTGGTACTGCATCGTCGTCCGCGGGCGCAGGTGGCACGCTGGCTGCGCAAGCTCGATGCATCCATCGTCATCGATGAGCGCACCGAGGTGGTGGTCAAGGAAGCCAAGGCCGAGGGCATGCCGGTGGCGGCGCTGTTCCGTGATGGTCGCGCCGGAGTGACCGTGTTGCTGTGGCTGATCAGCTTCATGAACCTGATCAACCTCTATTTCCTCTCCAACTGGCTGCCCACACTAATCCATGACGCCGGCTATTCCACCAGCATGGCCGTACTGATCGGCACCTCGCTACAGGTGGGCGGCGTGATCGGCACCCTGACCCTGGGCCGCTTCATCAATCGCTATGGATTTACCCGGGTGCTGGGTGTCTGCTTCCTGCTGGCCTGCGTCTCGATTGCCATGATCGGCAAGGTGGCGGCCCTGCCGGCACTGCTGCTCGTGGCAGTGATCGTGGCCGGTTTCTGCATCGTCGGCGGCCAGCCGGCGGTCAATGCCCTGGCCGGAACCTACTATCCCACCACCTTGCGTTCCACCGGCATCGGCTGGGCGCTCGGTATCGGTCGCATCGGCTCGGTGGTGGGCCCGGTGATTGGCGGCCAGTTGATCGCCCTGCAATGGAGCAATGGTTCGCTCTTCATCGCCGCCGCCGTGCCGGCCCTGATTTCGGCGCTGACCATTGCGCGCCTGCATCGTACTTCCCGAGGAGTTTCCGCATGACTACCGTCACCGATTCCGCCGTCAGTCACCACGTCCATACTCGTGGCTACCAGTCCGGCTTCGGCAATGAGTTCGAGACCGAGGCCTTGCCCGGCGCCTTGCCGGCGCACCGCAATTCGCCGCAGAAGGTGGCCTATGGTCTCTATGCCGAACAGATTTCAGGCACCGCCTTCACCGCCCCCCGTGGTCACAATCGCCGCTCCTGGCTGTACCGTATCCGCCCGGCGGCGGTACATGAGCCCTTTGCCCCGATGGAGCGCGGCCTGCTGGTAAGCCACTTCGATGACGTGGCAGCGCCGCCGAACCAGTTGCGCTGGGACCCGCAGCCCATGCCCACGGTCCCCACCGATTTCGTCGAGGGCCTGGTCACCATGGCCGGCAACGGCTCGCCGCAGGCGCAGAACGGTTGCGCCATCCACCTGTATGCGGCCAATTGCTCGATGACCGATCGCTTCTTCTATTCGGCCGATGGCGAATGGCTGATCGTGCCGCAACAGGGCCGCCTGCAGTTGCGTACCGAACTGGGCGTGATCGATATCGAACCGCAGGAAATCGCCGTCATCCCGCGTGGCCTGCGCTTCCAGGTGCGGCTGCCGGACGGTGAGGCACGCGGTTACGTCTGCGAGAACTTTGGCGCATTGCTGCGCCTGCCGGATCTGGGGCCGCTGGGGTCCAACGGCCTGGCCAATCCACGTGATTTCGCTACGCCCCATGCCTGGTACGAAGATCGCGAGGGGGATTTCCAGTTGATCGCCAAGTTTGGCGGCAACCTGTGGCAGGCGAAGATCGGCCATTCGCCGCTGGACGTGGTGGCCTGGCACGGCAACTACGCGCCCTACAAGTACGACCTGCGCCACTTCAACACCATCGGCTCGATCAGCTACGACCATCCCGATCCCTCGATCTTCCTGGTGCTGCAGTCGCAGAGCGATACCCCGGGCGTGGATACCATCGACTTCGTGATCTTCCCGCCGCGCTGGCTGGCCGCCGAGAATACCTTCCGCCCGCCCTGGTTCCACCGCAACGTGGCCAGCGAATACATGGGCCTGATCACCGGCCAGTACGACGCCAAGGAAGGCGGCGGCTTTGTCCCCGGCGGCGGCAGCCTGCATAATTGCATGAGCGGCCACGGACCGGACGCGGCCACCTTCGAGAAGGCCAGCCGCATCGATACCAGCCAGCCGAACAAGGTCGATCACACCATGGCCTTCATGTTCGAGACCCGCAACATCCTTTGCCCCACCCGCCATGCCCTGGCGTCGCCGACCCTGCAGCGCGACTACCAGGATTGCTGGCTGGGGATCCAGAAGAACTTCAACCCGGAGCGCGCATGAGCCTGCCTAGCCTGAAACTGAACGAAACCCACGACACCGAGCTGCGCAGCTGGGTCGAGAGCGCCAATACCGACGGCTGCCCATTCCCGATCCAGAACCTGCCTTATGGTGTGTTCCGTCGCGCCGCAAGTGAAGAAAGCTTCCGTGCAGGCGTGGCCATCGGTGACCAGATCCTGGACCTGCCGGCGGCGCAGGCGGCCGGTGCCTTCTCCGGCTTTGACGAAGCCACGCGCCAGGCCGCCCATGCGGCCTGCAGCGGTAGCACGCTCAATGCCCTGATGGCCTTGACCCCGGCAGCCTGGTAGGCGTTTCGCCTGGCGCTGTCGCGCCTGCTGCGCAGCGGTTCGCCGCACCAGACCGAACTGGCGGCCTGCCTGGTGCCGCAGGCCCAGGCCCGCTACGACGTGCCGGCCGCCATCGGCGACTACACCGACTTCTATACCTCCATCCACCACGCCACCTCGGTGGGCAAGCTCTTCCGTCCGGACAACCCGCTGTTGCCCAACTACAAGTGGGTGCCGATCGGCTACCACGGTCGTGCTTCGTCGATTGCGGTCTCGGGCCAGCAATTCCGCCGCCCGGTCGGCCAGACCAAGGCGCCGGATGCTGAAACGCCCAGCTTCGGACCCTGCAAGCGCCTGGACTACGAACTGGAAATGGGCATCTTCATCGGCGGTGGCAATGCCCTGGGCGAACCGGTGCCGATGAGCCAGGCCGAAGACAAGGTGTTCGGCCTGTGCCTCCTCAATGACTGGTCGGCACGCGACGTGCAGGCCTGGGAATACCAGCCGCTCGGCCCCTTCCTGTCGAAGAGCTTCGCCTCCACCATCTCGCCCTGGATTGTCACGCTGGAAGCACTGGCCCCGTATCGTTGCGCCTGGACCCGTCCGGCCGACGATCCGCAGCCGCTGCCCTACCTGGATGCCCCCACCCTGCGCGAGAGCGGCGCCTTCGACCTGCAGCTGGAAGTGCTGATCCAGACCGCCGCCATGCGTGAGTCCGGCACCGCCCCGCAGCGCCTGTCGCTGTCCAACTACCGCGACGCCTACTGGACCGTGGCGCAACTGGTGGCGCACCACACGGTCAACGGCTGCAACCTGCGGCCCGGTGATTTCCTGGGTACCGGCACCTTGTCCGGTGCGCAGGCTGACGAAGCCGGCTCGCTGCTGGAACTGAGCGCCGGCGGCAAGGCACCCATTACCTTGGCCAACGGTGAACGTCGCGTGTTCCTGGAAGATGGCGACACCATCATCCTGCGTGCTGCCGCCCGTCGCGACGGCCTGCCCACGATCGGTTTCGGCGAAGCCGCCGGCACCGTGCTCCCGGCGCGCAGCCTGACCTGATGCGCCTGGTTTCCCAGGAAGGATAAAAGGAAGAGGATGACTACCCTGTACAGCTATTTCCGCAGCTCGGCCTCCTACCGCGTGCGCATTGCCCTCAATCTCAAGGGCGTGACCTACGAGACGGCGGCGGTGCACCTGCTCAACCAGGGCGGCGAGCAGTTGCTGCCGGCCTTCACGCAATTGAACCCGCATGCGCTGGTGCCGGTGCTGGCCGACCAGGGGCAACTGCTGAGGCAGTCGATGGCGATCCTGGAGTATCTGGAAGAGCGCTATCCCACGCCTTCGCTGCTGCCCGGCGATGCCTTCGCGCGCGCCCGCATCCGTGAACTGTCGCTGGCCATCGCCTGTGAAATCCATCCCCTGAACAACCTGCGCGTGCTGCGTTACCTCAAGCACCAGCTCAACGTCGACGAAACCCAGAAGACCGCCTGGATCCAGCACTGGATCAAGCTCGGCTTTGCCGCGCTGGAGCAGCAACTGGCCGCCGACACCACGCGCGGTCACTTCTGCGTGGGCGATGCGCCGACCATGGCCGATTGCTTCCTGGTGCCGCAGATCTTCAATGCGCGCCGCTTCGAGGTCGACATGGCACCCTATCCGACGCTATGCGCCATCGAGGCTGCCTGCAATGTCCTGCCAGCCTTCGAACAGGCGCATCCGGCACGCCAGCCGGACGCCGCCTGAACTGGGCCAGGCTTAGCTGCGGCGCGGCACCAGCAGGTTGCCGGTCATGATCAGCACGGCTTCGTCGTGCTGGTTGTAGGTGGTCACGCGATGGTTGAGAAAACCCTGCAGGGGGCGCGATTGCGAGGTCTTGATACCCAGCACTTCGGCCTCCAGCCGCAGCACGTCGCCGGGGCGGGTGGGCCGTGGCCAGCGGAATTCGTCGAAGCCGGCGCCGATGATGCCACCCTGGATGTGGAGCGTATCGACCAGCAGGCGCATGGTCAGCGCGGCGGTATGCCAGCCGCTGGCCGCCAGTCCGCGAAAGAAGGTCTGCTGGGCGGCAGCGTCATCCAGGTGGAAGGGCTGGGGATCGAACTGGGTGGCGAACTGCTTGATGGCCTCGGCATCCACGGTCAACGTGGCGGGTGAACGGAAAACCTGGCCGGGCTGGAAATCTTCCAAATACTTGGGGGTATCCACGATGTCTCCTGATCGTTGTTATCGCTGTGATGTCCCGGTCTTCAGGAAACCGGAAAGGCCCCCAGTATAGCGACTTCCGCAAAAAGCCAGGCCGCAGCGGAGGGCGCGCTGCGGCCTGTGGTGTTGTCACTGGCGATCGACCCGAGCTTCGGGCTCAGGACGACTTCGACAGCTTGGTCAACTGCTGGGTCAGATAGCTTTGCCTTGCCTGCATCGTCGCCAGCGTGACGTTCAGACGATTGAACTGGTTGGTGTAGTTATCCTTCAGGTCCTGCAGGCGCGAATTGGCCGCCGTCTGCTGGTCCGTGACGATCTTCAGGCTGGCCTGCAGGCCCTTGGTCTTGGTGGCCAGCGTGCCACCTTCCTTCAGGATGCCATCCATCACCGTCTGCAGCTTGGTGACCACGCCGCCGGTGGCGGTGAAGAGCTTGCTGATGCCCTCGAAGTCCTTGTTGGCAGCCGTGGTCAGCTTGGTCGAATCCAGCGCCAGCGTGCCGTCCTTCTGGAAGGAGATGCCGACCTGCGACAGGTTCATCCCCCCGCCTTCGCCCAGCGCCCCCAGCATGGTGCTGCGGATCTGCGCCATCATGTTCAGCACCGATGATTCCGAGGCCAGCGGCGAGCCGGTATTGGCCTCGCCCTTGGTGGTGGACGGGGTTTGCTTGGTCAGGTTGGTCACCGCCTTGGCCAGCGTGTTGTAGGCGTTGACGAAGGTATTGGCGGCGGTGGTCAGGCCGCTGGTGTCATTGGAAATGGCCAGTGTGAAATTGTCGGTGGCATTGGTAACCTTGCTCAGGTTCAGCGTCACCCCCGAGATCACGTTGGTGACCTTGTTGCTGGTGCTGGTCACGACCACGCCGTCGATGGTCATCCGCGCATCCTGGGCCTTGGCCAGCTGGCCCATGCTGCTGCCGGTGAGGCCGGCGTAATCATTGCTGCCGGTCAGCTTGACCGCGTCGCTGCCGGTCGGGGTGAGCACCAGCTGCTCCTTGCCGCCGCTGGTGGTGATGCTGGCTGTCACGCCGGTGTTGGCGTCGTTGATGGCCTTCATCACGTCATTGAGACGGATGTCGCCGCTGGCGTCCAGATCGGTCGGGGTGATGTTGAAAGACTTGTTGCCCACCTGCAGTGCCAGCGTGCCAGTGGTGAAGGTCTGGCCAGCCGTCACGCCCGGGGTGGTGACGGTGCCGCTGGGATCGAAGGCGAACGGCGCAAACGAGCCGGTACCGCTGACCCGCAGGGTGTTGGCCGCGCCGCTATCCTTGGCGGTCAGCACCAGGTGGTCATTGGTGCCATCGCTGACGATGGAGGCGCTCACGCCCGCTTCGCTGGCGTTGATGGCATCACGCACACCGGCCAGGGTATTGGTCTTGGGCTGGATCAGCACGGTCGAGCCGTTGCCGGTCTTGATGGCCAGCACGCCATTGTCGAAGGTGCTGCCCGGGGCGATGCCGGCCGAGCTGACCTTGACCGCTTGCGCCAGCTGGTTCACCGCCAGGCTGTACGAGCCCGACGCCGCCTTGGCCGCGTCGCGCGGCGCCTGCACCTGGGTCACGCTGCCCGGCGTGCTGGAGGCCGGATCGTAGCTCAGCCCCGAGAGGGTGTTGTTGGCGGTGATCTTGATGGTATTGGCGGTGCCGCCGGTATTGGATTCCAGCACCAGGTGGTCGCCGCTGCCGTCGGCGGTGATCGACGCCGTAACCCCGGCCTTGGAGGCATTGATCGCATCGCGCACCCCGGCCAGCGTGGCATTGGCCTTGAGCGTGATGAAGGTGGGCTGGTTGCTGCCCACCTTGATGGCGACCGAATCGCCGGCATTGAAGGTGGTGCCGCTGGCATAGCCGCCCGACTTCAGCTTCTGCGCCAGTACCTTGGTCGATTCATCGGTGTTGGTCTCGGCCGTGAGCGGATCGGTGGTGAGGCCCGTGCCGGTGCCGGCGTTGGTCAGGGTGGTCTTCTGGGCGCTGAAGGTGGCCGAGGTCATCCCCTTGAGGGCGCTCTGATAGGTCGACAGCGCGTTCTTCAGCGTCCCGTAGGCCGAAATGAGCGTGTTGAAGCCGGTTTCCTTGTTTTTCAGCGGCGTGAGCCGCGACTTGCTTTCAACCGAAATGAGCTGGTTGACCAAGGTCGCCACATCGAGCGGACCGGCCGACGTGGAGATGGACCCGGTGGAAGTTGCCATGTTGACCCCTGAACAATATCGAATTCTTCTTGTAATCTGGAAACACTGACAAATCGTCAGTGTTCGCCACATTAACGGCAGCTCTTTACAAAAGTAAAGGTCAGTTTGCTGACCAAAACTGGAATTTGTTCGGGATTTTTGTGGAGATTTGATGGAGACGCGGCCCGCGCAGCTAAACAGGGCGGGCAGCGGACGGGGGAGGGCGGCGGGAAGACAGAAGGAAGGCTGCAGAGGGCGGCAAGGAGCGACAAGGAGAGGCACGGACCCTCCGGCCCATGCCTCATCCCCGCCCTGGCTTCAGTCCGGATCAGGTCTGGATGAACTTTTCCAGCGGGTAGTGATGCTTGATGAAGGGTGACTTGATGACGATGTAGCTGAAATACTTTTCAATGCGCAGGTTCTGCTCCAGCAGCGACTCGATCACGCTCTGGTAATGCACCACGCTGCGGGTCATGAACTTGAGCAGGTAGTCGTAACCCCCGCTGACCAGGTGGCATTCGATGATCTCGTCGACATTGCGGATATAGGACTCGAACTTGGCGAAGTCTTCGCGGCGGTGGTCCGACAGGGTCACCTCGGTGAACACGATCTGCACGTCGGCCAGTTTTTCCAGGCGGATGTAGGCGCCGTAGCCGCTGATGTAGCCGGCTTTTTCCAGGCGCTTGACGCGGATCAGGCAGGGGCTGGGGGACAGGCCGACGGCGTCGGCCAGGATCACATTGGTAATGCGGCTATTTTCCTGCAGGTGACACAAAATCCTCAGATCGATCCGGTCCAGTTTCAACGCGCCGTTAGTCATCATGTTGCCTCGGGTTATTCGACTCAACCGGCCTGCTGTCCCTGGGCGGGGAAGGCAGGCCGGATGTCAGGGCATTTTAACTCCTCCGGTCCCTGTTTTTGGCATGTGACCGGGAGCTTTACTCGCATTGGGCGGCTTATTTGAGCGCCTGGCGCACCTCGGGCTGGGCCAGCACTTCATCGAGGATGGCCTTCAGCCGCTGGAACATCAGTTCGAAATCGGCCGGTGTATAGCACAGCGCCGGCGCAAAGCCGAGGATGTTGTCGCCGAAGGCGCGGAACACCAGGCCCTGCTGGTAGGCCACCTTGAAGATGCGTTCATGCAGCTTCAGTTCGGGCGCGAAGCGCGCCTTGGTGTGCTTGTCGGCCACCAGCTCCAGCGCACCCAGCAGCCCCCGGCTGCGGGCATCCCCCACCAGCGGATGATCCAGCAGGGCGCGCAGGCCAGCTGTGAAATGGGGTTCGACCCGACGACCGTTTTCCAGCAGACCACCTTCCTCGTACAGGCGCAGCACCTCCAGCGCCACCGCCGCACTGACCGGATGAGCCGAATAGGTCTGGCCGTGGCCGACCACGGTGCTCATGGGCGCGCCATCGGCAATGCCCTGGTAGACCCGGTCCGACATCATCACCGCGCCCATCGGCGCGTAGCCCGCGGTCAGGCCCTTGGCCATGGTCATCAGGTCCGGCTGCACGTCTTCGTCCAGGCAGGCAAACATGGGGCCGGTGCGGCCGAAGCCGGTGATCACCTCGTCCACCACGAACAGGATGCCCAGCTCGTTGCAAGCCAGCTGCATGGCCTTCAACCAGCCCTTGGGCGGCACCACCACACCGCCCGAACCCTGGATCGGTTCGCAGAAGAAGGCCGCCACCTGGTCCGCGCCCAGTTCGGCCACCTTGCTGCGCAGCGCCTGTACCGAGGCGGCGATGATGGCTGCGTCGTCGGCCAGTTCGCTGCGGTAGGGATAGGGCGAGGGCAGGTAGTGCTGGGTCGGCAGCGGCAGATCGAAGTTGAAGTGGAAATTGGGCAGCGCCGTCAGTCCCGCCCCCACCGAAGAGGAACCATGGTAGCCACGCTGCAGCGAGATGAAATGCTTCTTGGCCGGCTTGCCGATGGCGTTGTGGTAGTGCGTGATGTAGCGGACGGCGGCATCCACCGCGTCCGATCCGCCCAGGGTGAAGTAGACATGCCGGAGCGAGGCCGGGCTGATGTCCACCAGCTTCTTGGCCAGCAGGATCGCCGGTTCCGAGGCGAAGTGGAAGTAGCCCGTGGCATACGGCAGGCGCTGCATCTGCTCGGTGGCGGCGCGGATCACGCTCTCCTGGCCATAGCCGGTGTTGACGCACCACAGGCCTGAGAAGGCATCCAGCAGTTCCTTGTCCTGATGGTCGGTCAGGTAGGCGCCACGGCCGGACTTGAGGATGATGGGACCCAGCTCTTCGTGTTCGCGAAAGCTGGTCACGGGATGGATCAGGTGGCTGCGGTCGAGGGCAGCCAGGGTCGATGTTTGCATGAAGGAGGACTCGCTGACGATGGCGTTGAACAAGGTCGTGCCAGGCGGGCAACACAACCGGGATGCGTTCTATGCTATGCCTGCCCGGTCGCAGCGGATGCGCAAGATGCGGGGTCCAAAAAGCATCTTCATGGGTTTTGCGGGCGGCTTTGGCATTTTCTGCGGCGTGCCCCGTGCGACCGGCTGCGGCCTCAGCCCAGCGCCTGGTTGACGATGGAAAACAACTGCATGCCTGCATCGCGCGCCGGGGGCGTGCCCTTGCACATGCGGGTGACATGGTCGACATTGGTCAGGCCCAGCGTGTCCAGCCAGGCCGGCAGACCGCTCGATTCGAACACGTCGATGCGGATGAAGGAATCCGAATAGGTATTGATCCAGTGCGCGATCAGACCCTTGGCCCGTTCGGCATCGGGCGCCACCACCGGCCCGATCACACGGCCATGGCCGAAGCGACGCACCAGCGCAAAGCCCAGCATCTCGCCATCGCGGTCCAGCGCCACGCCTTCCGACATCTCCAGGAGGGCCAGCAGCAGCTTGCTGCGTTCCATGCCGGTGGCGCGCGCATCCAGCGCCAGCAGCCGCTGCACATCGTTCTTGCCCATCGGCCGCACGCGCTCGCCGGGCGGCAGCGAGACCAGTACCGGCTGCGCCGACGAGCCCTGGAACTGGTGCAACACATCCTGCTGAATAAAGCCCAGTTGCCGATACAGCGGCATGCCCGCCGCGGTGGCATTGACCACCAGGCTGCGGCCATTGACCTGGCTGGCGGTGTGCTGCATCAGCCGCCGCCCCAGGCCGCGGCGCTGCAGCTCGGCCTGCACCAGCAGCATGCCGATGACCGCGTGCTGCTCGCCGTAGCAGGTGCACACTACCGAACCCACTACCGGCAGCGCGGCACCGTCGGCGGTGTGTTCCAGCAGATAGCCCTGGCCCATCTGCAACAGGAATTTCCAGTCCTCCAGCCGGTGTGGCCACTTGAAGCGCAGCGACAGCCGGTGGCAGTTGCCCAGGTCATCGGCGGCGATGGCACGCAGGCGCAGGTCGGGCAAGGCTTCCTGGCCGCTGCTCGGGACGGGGGTGGTCGGCGCTGGCATGGGGGCTCCTGGTCGGTTCGTTGAAGGTAACGTAGTACAGAGATTTCAGGGCTGCAATTTCACAGCGGCGATCTCACAGCTGGCCCTGGCACACGTACTTGGTATGCAGGTAATCATCCAGCCCGTGCACCGAGCCTTCACGACCATAACCGGATTCCTTGACGCCGCCGAAGGGGGCAGCCTCGGCCGCCAGTGCGCCCTCGTTGACACCGACGATGCCGCTCTCCAGTGCATCGGTGACACGATGGATGCGCCGTACATCGGTCGAATAGAAATACGCGGCCAGCCCGAAGGGCGTGCCATTGGCCGCCGCGATCACTTCTTCCTCGCTGGTGAAGCGCGTCACCGGCGCCACCGGGCCGAAGGTCTCTTCGCAGCTGCATTGCATGGCATCGGTCACGTTGGCCAGCACGGTAGGCGCGTAGTAGTTGTCGCTTTCGTAGCCGGGCCCCTGCAGGCGCTGGCCGCCGGTGATCACGTGGGCACCGCGGGCGACGGCATCGCGCACGTGCTGGTCGATCTTGGCGATGGCACGGGCATTGATCATCGGGCCGATCTGCGAGGCCGGATCGGTGGCCGGGCCGACCTTCAGCGCCGCCACCCGGGCGCCCAGCCTGGCCACGAAGGCGTCATAGACCTGCTCTTGTACGTAGATGCGGTTGGGGCTCACGCAGGTCTGGCCGCCATTGCGGAACTTGGCCGCCATCACGCCGTCGATGGCGGCATCCAGATCGGCATCGTCGAAGACGATGAAGGGCGCATTGCCGCCCAGTTCCAGGGAGAGCTTCTTGAGGGTATCGGCCGAATGACGCGCCAGGTGCTTGCCCACGGCGGTGGAGCCGGTAAAGCTGATCTTGCGCACCCGGCTGTCGGCCAGCCACACGTCGACCACTTCCGGCGTGCGCTCGCGCGAAGCCGTGACGATGTTGATCACCCCGGCCGGCACGCCCGCTTCCTGCGCCAGGCGCACCAGTGCCAGCGAGGTCAGCGGCGTATCCTCGGCCGGCTTGCACACCACGGTGCAACCGGCGGCCAGGGCCGGTGCGATCTTGCGGGCGATCATCGCGGCCGGGAAGTTCCAGGGCGTGATGGTGGCGACCACGCCCACCGGTTCCTTTAGCGCCAGCATGCGGCGGCCGGTGACCGGGGCCGGGATGATGTCGCCATTGGCGCGGGTGGCTTCTTCGCCGAACCATTCCACATAGCTGGCCGCATAGGCCACTTCACCGCGCCCCTCGGCCAGCGGCTTGCCCTGCTCGCGCGAGATCAGGCGACCCAGGTCTTCCTGGTGCGCCAGCAGCAAGTCGTTCCAGCGCTTGAGGATGGCGGCGCGCTGCTTGGCCGGCGTGGCACGCCAGGCCGGGAATGCAGCAGCAGCGGCATCCACCGCGGCGCGGGCATCGGCGGCATTGCCGTCGGGGACGCTGGCAAACACCTCGCCGGTGGCCGGATCACTGACTGCAAGTTCGCGACCGTCGGCCGCTGCGCGCCATTCGGCGCCGATCAGGTGGGCACCGGGCAGCAGGTCCTGGCGGTGCAGTTCGAGTGTAGTCATGGCAGGTATTCAGTCAAAGTGAAGAGGATTCGAAAGGGCATTCACGCCAGCTTATCCTTGAGCCGGTAGTACATGCCCACCACCGGCAGGAACCAGGGTGGCCCGAAATGACCGGGGATGGCCGGCCATTCGCGGTCACGCCAGGGATTGGCCAGCGCATCGCCGGCCATCACCTGCGCCATGCACTGGCCCATGTGCACCGACATCTGCGTGCCGTGGCCGCTGTAGCCCATGGAATAGAACAGGCCATCGCGTTCTCCCGCCTGCGGCAGGCGGTCGCGGGTCATGTCGACCAGCCCGCCCCAGCAGTAGTCCAGGCGCACCGGTCCCAACTGCGGGAAGGTCTGCTGCAGGCCCTGGCGCAGGATTTCGCCGCTGGCGGCATCGGATTGTGGGCTGGAAATCGCAAAACGCGCCCGTCCGCCGAAGACCAGGCGGGTATCGGGCGTCATGCGGAAATAGTGGTGGATATTGGCCACCGTGGTGTAGGTGCGCTGTTGGCTCAGCAGGCTGGCCGCGCGTTCGGCACCCAGCGGCTCGGTCACCACGATGAAGCTGCCTACCGGCACGATGCGCCGGCGCAGCCAGCCGAAGCTGCGGTAGGCGCCGTGACGGCTGGCACCGGTGGCCAGCAGGACCTGCCGCGCCAGTATGCTGCCGCGGGGCGTATGGACCCGATGTCCGTAGCTCTCGCCGATGCGTTCCAGCCGTCGTACCTCGGTGCCGGTGTGGATGGCCGCGCCGTGGCGTTCGGCCGCCAGCGCCAGGCCATAGGCGAAGCGGCCCATGTGCATCTGCGCGCTGCGCTTGTAGAGCATGCCGCCATGGAAGCGCTCGCTCTGCACCTCGGCACGTACGCGGGCGGCGTCCAGGATCTCGATGTCGCGGTCCACGCCGTCGGCGTAGAGGCGCTCGGCGCTGCGTCGCAGGGCCTCCATCTGTTGCGGCCGGGTGGCCATCTTGAGCTTGCCGTGGCGCAGGAAGTCGCAGGCGATGTCTTCCTCCTGTACCAGCCGTGCCACCGTATCGACCGCATCGTCATAGGCGTGGTACCAGGCGCGGGCGCGTTCGATCCCGACCCGGGCGGCGACCTCCGCATAATCCATCGCCAGGCCGTTGTTGACGTGACCGCCATTGCGGCCCGAGGCTTCGGCCGCCACGTGCGGACCGGCTTCCAGCACGACCACCGAGGCGCCGCGCCTGGCCAGCGCCAGTGCCGCCGACAGGCCGGTAAAGCCGCCGCCGACGATGGCCACGTCGACCTGGGCTGGCAGTTCTCGCGAGGGGGAGATATACAGCGGGGCAGAATCGGTCCAGTAGGATTCCAGCTTCATGGTCGGGATGTCGGGCAGGTGGATAGGGGCAGGGCGGCGCGTCTGCTGACGCAGCACGCCATGTCATCAAGGATAGGGCGTGCCGGCAAGCGATGTGGCGCGAACTGCAGCGCGCTGGCGGCATGGCATGCCGTTCTGGCGTGGGCAATCGGCATTTTGTTTGCCATGCGGCATCGCCTCCCGACTCAGTAACCGCGCTGGCGGTCGATCAGACCCAGCAGCGGCAGGCCGGCACGATGACGGCGCAGGTTTTCCAGCACCGCTTCCACGGCACCGTCGGGCTGGGTCATGCTGGCGATGTGGGGCGTGAGCACGATGTCGGGATGCGACCAGAACGGGTGGCCCGGCGGCAAGGGTTCGACCTCGCACACATCCAGTACCGCCGCACTGAGCTGGCCATCAGCCAGGGCGGCCAGCAGGTCGTCCTCGACCAGGTGGCCGCCACGGCCGACATTGACCAGCGCCGCCCCGCGCGGCAGTTGCTCAAACAGTGCGCGACACAGGATGCCGCGCGTATCGTCGGTCAGCGGTACCAGGCATACCAGCACATCGGTGCGTGCAAGGAAATCCCTCAGGCCCGCGCTGCCGCTATAGCAATCGATGCCCTCCAGCTGGTGCGCCGAACGGCTCCAGCCGGCGCAGGGGAAACCCAGTCCATGCAACTGCTGCAGCACCGCCTGGCCCAGCATGCCCAGGCCCAGCACCCCGACCCGGCAGGCCGTGGCCGGCCGTACACGATGCGCCCGCCACACCTGTTCGCGCTGCTGGCGGGCATAGAGGCGGCTGTCGCGATGCAGGCCCAGCACCGCGTGGGTCACGTATTGCACCATGCCGGCGGCAATCCCGGGTTCGGTCATGCGCACCACCGGTAGCCCAGGCGGCAGGGTGGACATGTCGAACTGGTCGATGCCGGCACCGACCGAAAACAGGATTTCCAGGTTGGGGAAGCGCCGTGCGATATCGTCCGGCGGCGTCCAGGCCGCCAGGTAGCGCACGCTGGCGTCATCGCCCTGGTGTGGCCAGATCTGGAAGGGCTGCTCCGGTGCCTTTTGCGCAAACAGCTCGGCCCATTCGGCGCCCCGCACGGGGTCGGCTTTGTAGAGAAAGGTCATGGTGAGTCGCGCCGGCCGTTCAGCCCAGCGCCTGGTTGATCATGGAATAGGTGCGCCAGGTCGGATCCGCCTTGGGCGGCGTGCCCCGGCACATGCTGACCACGTCGTCCACGCAGGTCAGGCCGATCTCCTGCAGCCAGGGTTTGAGGCCGGTACGGCCGGGCACGTCGATGCGCAGGTAGGCGCCCGGGTAGGCGTTGACCCAATAGGCGATCAGCGCCTTGGCGTCTTCCACGTTGCTGGCGATGACCGGCCCGATCACGCGGCCGCGGCCGAATTCGCGCTGGAAGGCCATGCCCGCCACCTGTCCCTGCCGCTCCAGCACGACCACCTCGGCCAGTTTCAACAAGGCCTGCAGCAGGGCGCTGCGGTCGATGCCGCTGGCCTGGCGATCCAGTGCCAGCAGGGCCGGCACTTCATCCGGGCGCAGCGGGCGGATGTGCGTGCCCGCCGGCAGCGTGGCAGGTGCGCTGGCCGTGGTGCTCTGGTGCTGGCTCAGGGTATCGGTGACCACGAACCCCAGTTTTTCATACAGCGGGCGTCCGGCCTCGGTGGCATTGAGGATGACGTTGCGGGAGCCGGCATCGGCCAGCAGGCGCTGCATCATGGCGCGCCCCAGGCCGCGTCCCTGCAGGGCATCAGCGATGATCACCAGACCCAGCGACGCATAGTCATCGTCCAGCCGGCACAGCATGCCGCTGCCGGCCACATTGAGGGTGCCATCAGGCTGTTCCTGTTCGACCGCCCAGCTGCTGCTGACCTGATGGTGGAACTGCCAGTCCGCCAGGCGGTGCGGCCAGTGCAGATGGAGGCTCATGGCATGGCAGGCCGGCAGATCCGTGGCGCGCATGGGGCGCAGCGTGGTGCGGTCGGCCTGGGTGGTGTCGAGCGTGCTTTCAGTGTGCATGAAGCTTGTCCTTATCAATACGTGTCGATCCATGTGATCGCGTTCTATATGAGTGCTGCCTGCGGAGCTGCCGGGCAATCGGCACACCTCAGCGATGATGCGCCATCGGCGGCATGCGGCGGAGGGTTTCGGTGCCGCGAATTCGCAATCTTATGGCGATCTGCACCCCTATCTCGGCACAAAATTGGGCGGCATCGGCATTAGCATGGTGCTGCCCCGCATGCCTCACTGCTAAATGATTTACGCATGTGTGGTGCAAGCGATTGCCCGGGCAGGGGTCATCTGCGCCAACACCCTGCCTGCCTCCGGATCGCCAGCCTGCCGGCGGAAACCGCACCAGTTTGGTGAAAATGCCCCAAAGCAGCGCGCCCGGCTCGCATTGCTGCACTGCTCGGCAAGCTATGCTGATTGGGCCGTCGAAAACACATATTTCTGTTTCGCGGCCCCGTCAAAAAGGAATAAACCGCAAGTGTCGCCATGTTGTAATCCTTCTCATGCATTGAACCTCAGGCAAGAGAATTCGCCGCATCCCTTTGCAGGATCATTTTTTTGACAGGACGATTTTCCATGAGCACTTTCAAGCCCAAATTCATCACCTTCGACTGCTACGGCACGCTGACCCGTTTCCAGATGTCGGAAACCGCGCAGAAGATCTACGCCGACCGTGTATCGGCCGAGGACATGCCTTTCTTCCTGCGCCAGTTCGCCGCCTATCGCCTCGATGAAGTGCTGGATCAGTGGAAGCCCTACGAACAGGTCTGCAAGAACGCCATCACCCGTACCTGCGCGCGCTGGGGCATCAAGACCACCGACGAGGAAACCGGCGCCTTCTACAAGGCCGTGCCGACCTGGGGCCCGCATGCAGACGTGCCGGCCGGCCTGTCCAAGGTGGCCAAGGAATTCCCGCTGGTGATCTTCTCCAACGCCGACGACAGCCAGATCATGCATAACGTCGAACAACTGGGTGCGCCCTTCCACAAGGTCTTCACCGCCCAGCAGGCGCAAGCCTACAAGCCGCGCCTGCGCGCCTTCGAATACATGCTCGACAACCTCAACTGCAATCCGGAAGACGTGTTGCACGTCTCTTCCAGCCTGCGCTACGACCTCATGCCGGCGTCCGACATGGGGATCAAGAACAAGGTCTTCGTCAATCGCGGCCATGAGCCCTCGACGCCGTACTACGGCTATACCGAGATCAAGGACATCTCCGGCCTGCCGGGCGTGCTCGGGCTGTAAGCCGGGCAGGAGCAGGAAGGGAGCCGCCCACGCGCAGCACGTGCGCAGGCACTCCCGGTAACAGCAGTGTTCCGGTCGCCGCCGGCCTGGCATCAGGCTTGCGATCCATGCGACCGGCCCCATCAGGTGGCACGCCCTGTGCGGAGGGATCTGCGACAGCAGACGCCAGGGTAGGCCGGTGGTCTTCGTGGTTGAACTTTTATCGTGAGGCTTTTCATGAGCAAGCAGGAAAACGGACGACTCCCCGCAGAGGGCTCCATCATCACCGACCTATCGCTGGAACATGCGCAGGGCGGTTTCACCCGCCGCGACATGATGCGCACCCTGCTGGCCGGTAGTCTCATGACGGTGGGCGGCAGCGGCCTGCTCACGGCCAGCGGCAGCGCAATGGCGCAGGCGGCACAGACCGGCAAGCGCGGTGGCAAGATGCGCATCGCCACCCAGACCAGTTCCACCGCCGACACCCTGGACCCGGCCAAGACCGCGCACTCCACCGACTACACCCGGGCGCACATGTTCTACAACGGTCTGACCAAGCTGGACGGCAAGCTGGCGCCGCAGATGGTGCTGGCCGAGGAAATGCTCACCAACGACGCCATCACCTGGACCGTCAAGCTGAAGAAGGGCGTGACCTTCCACGACGGCAAGCCCCTCACCCCGGCCGACGTGGTGTTCTCGCTCATGCGCCACAAGGACCCGGCCACCGCCTCCAAGGTCAAGGTGCTGGCCGACCAGATTGAATCGGTCAAGGCCACCGGCCCCAATGAAGTGCAGATCAAGCTCACCAGCGCCAATGCCGACCTGCCGGTGATCCTGGCGACCGCGCAGTTCCTGATCGTGCGCGACGGCACCACCAACTTCAGCAGCGCCAACGGCACCGGTGCCTTCAAGCTCAAGGAATTCACCCCCGGCGTGCGCACCATCGGCGTACGCAACGAAAACTACTGGAAGAGCGGCCTGCCCTACCTGGACGAGGTCGAACTGTTCGGCATCCCCGACGAGGCGGCCCGCGTCAATGCGCTGCTCTCCGGCGACGTGCACTGGATCAACGACGTCAACGCCCGCTCCACCGGCCGCGTCAAGGGTACCGCCGGCTATACCGTCATGGAAACCAAGTCGGGCCAGTACACCGACCTGATCATGCGCCAGGACGTGGCACCCGGCAGCAGCATGGATTTCACCCTGGGCATGAAGTATCTGCTGGACCGCGAACAGATCAAGATGGCCGCCTTCCGCGGTTACGCCGTCACCGCCAACGACCAGCCGATCGACCCCACCAACCGCTTCTATTTCGCCGGCCTGCCGCAGCGCGCCTTCGATCCCGACAAGGCCAAGTTCCATCTGGAGAAGGCGGGCGTCATGGGCAGCACCATTCCGGTCGTGGCCTCGGTAGCCGCCACCGGCTCGGTGGACATGGCCGTGCTGATGCAGCAGAGCGCTGCCAAGATCGGTCTGAAGCTTGATGTCAAGCGGGTCCCGGCCGATGGCTACTGGTCCAACCAGTGGATGAAGGTGCCGGTCGGCTTCGGCAACATCAATCCGCGCCCCAGCGCCGACATCCTGCTGACCCAGTTCTTCAAGTCCGATGCCCAGTGGAACGAATCGGGCTGGAAGAATGCCCAGTTCGACCAGCTGGTGGTGGCCGCACGCGGCGAGACCGACTTCACCAAGCGCAAGTCCATGTATGCCGACCTGCAGACCATGATCCACGAGAAGTGCGGCATCGGTATTCCGGTCTTCATCATCAACCTGGAAGGCATGAGCACCAAGGTCAAGGGCATCGATCCGGTGCCGCTGGGAGCCTTCATGAACTACACCTGTGCCGAGTATGTCTGGCTGGATGCGTGAGAACGGGAAAGTCTCGCGCCTGACGCAATGAAGGCAGTGCAAGTCGCATGGGACCGGTCGGCACAGTCGGTCGGTCCCGGCACTGGTTACCGAGGATAGCTATGAATGGAATGGTCCTGCGTCTGATCGTGCGCCGCCTGCTGCAGGCGGTGCTGACGCTGTTGCTGGTGTCGGCCGGCGTGTTCTTCATCACCAACCTGTTGCCGGGCGATGCCGCCCAGACCGCGCTGGGTCAGGCTGCCACGCCCGAGACGGTGGCCGCGCTGCGCCTGCAGTACGGCCTGGATCTGCCAGCCCCGCTGCGTTATGCCCACTGGCTGGGCAACCTGGTCTCGGGCAATCCGGGCATGTCGCTGGTCAACAACGTGCCGGTGGCGCAGATGATAGGCGGGCGCCTGCCGGCCTCGCTGATGCTGGCCGCCGTCACCGCCCTGGTATCGGTGCCGCTGGCGCTGTTCCTGGGCATCTTCTCGGCCATGTACCGGGGCTCCTTCTTCGACCGCGCCGTCAACGTCAGCGCGGTGTCGATGGTCTCGGTGCCGGAATTCCTGGTCGCCACGGTGGCGGTGATGATCTTCGCCGTCAAGCTGCGCTGGCTGTCGGCGCTGTCGCATGCGGGCGAGGCCGCCACCCTGGGGGCCTTCATCAAGGCCTATGCCATGCCGGTGCTGACCCTGTGCTGCGTGATCGTGGCCCAGATGACGCGCATGACCCGCGCCGCCGTGATCGACCAGCTGCGTTCTTCCTATGCCGAGATGGCCTTGTTGAAAGGCGTCAAGCGCACCCGCATCGTGCTGCGCCATGCGCTGCCCAATGCCATCGGCCCGATCGCCAACGCGGTCGCGCTGAGCCTGTCCTACCTGCTGGGCGGGGTCATCATCGTCGAAAGCATCTTCAACTATCCCGGCATCGCCACCCTGATGATCGATGCCGTGACCACCCGTGACATGCCGCTGGTGCAGGCCTGCTCGATGATCTTCTGTGCCGGCTACCTGCTGCTGGTACTGGCGGCCGATGTGCTGGCCATTGTTTCCAATCCAAGGTTGAAGACCCGATGAAAGCCCTCCACGATTCCACCGGCGGGGAAGCTGCCGCCCCGGCCGCGCCTGTGCCCGCTTCTGCCCCCGCTCCCGTGAAGCGCGTGCGCCGCCACTCGACCATGGCCTGGATCGGCATGGCCATCGTCGGCTTCTGGGTGCTCATGGCCATCCTCGGCCCCAGCATCTCGCCCTATGACGCCACGGCCATCGTCGATACTGACGTGTTTTCCGGCATGAGCCACAAGTTCCTGCTGGGCAGCGACTACCTGGGCCGTGACATGTTGAGCCGCATCCTCTTCGGCACCCGCGCCACCATCGGCCTGGCGCTGGCGGCGACCGTACTGGCCAGCGCCACCGGCACGGCCGTGGCGCTGTTTGCGGCCTTCTCCGGTGGCTGGCGCGATGCCGTCATCAGTCGCGCCCTGGATGCCCTGATCTCGATCCCCAGCAAGATGTTCGCGCTGATGATGGTGGCCACCTTCGGCTCTTCCATGCTGCTGCTGGTGGTCACCGCCGCCATCACCTACATGCCCGGCGCCTACCGCATCGCCCGTTCGCTGGCGGTCAATGTGCAGGCCATGGAATACGTACAGGCTGCGCGTGCCCGTGGCGAGGGCGTGTGGTACATCATGACCACCGAAATGCTGCCCAACATGATCCGCCCGGTGCTGGCCGACTTCGGTCTGCGCTTCGTCTACGTGGTGCTGCTGCTGTCGGGCCTGAGCTTCCTCTCGCTGGGCGTGCAGCCGCCGGATGCCGACTGGGGCTCGCTGGTGCGGGAAAACATTTCCGGCCTGGGCGAGGGCGCCCTGGCGGTGATCATGCCGGCGCTGGCCATTGCCTCGCTCACCATCGGCGTGAACCTGCTGATCGACAACCTGCGCGGCAAGCGCGCTGCCAAGGAGTAAGCCCGTGAAGCAGTTCGATACTTTCCTCGGCAAGAAGGGCAGCACCGCTGCCTCCCCGACCGGTCAGCCCCTGGTCGACGTGCAGGGCCTGCGGGTCACCGCCCGCAAGGACGATGGCAGCTCGGTGGAAATCGTCAAGAACGTCGATTTCACCGTGGCGCGTGGCGAAGTGCTGGCACTGATCGGCGAGTCCGGCTCCGGCAAGACCACCATCGCCCTGTCGCTGCTGGGCTATGCCCGTAGCGGTTGCCAGATCGCCGGCGGCCGGATCCGCATCGGCCAGCGCCAGATCGACCAGATGGATGAAAAGGCGCTGCTGGCCATGCGTGGCCATCATGTGGCCTATATCGCCCAGAGTGCGGCGGCGGCCTTCAACCCGGCGCGTACCTTGATGGATCAGGTCATCGAGAGTGCCCTGCAACATGGCGTGATGGACAAGGCCAGCGCCCGCGCCAAGGCGGTCGAGCTGTTCCGCGCACTGGCATTGCCGAAACCCGAGAGCATCGGCGACCGTTATCCGCACCAGGTCTCGGGCGGCCAGCTGCAGCGCGTGATGGCGGCCATGGCCCTGATCACCGACCCGGAACTGGTGATCCTGGACGAACCCACCACGGCCCTGGACGTGACCACCCAGATCGAGGTGCTGCGCGCCTTCAAGAAGGTGGTCAAGGAACTTGGTACCACCGCCGTCTATGTCTCGCACGACCTGGCCGTGGTGGCGCAGATGGCCGACCGCATCATCGTGCTGCGCGATGGCGCCGTACGCGAAATGGGCAGTACCGGACAGGTGCTGCATGAACCCGCCGACAGCTATACCCAGAGCCTGATCGCCGCCGTCTCCCCGGCCACGCGGGTGGCGCAGCTACGTGAAGTGCTGCCGACCAGCATGCCGGCCGACGCCAGGGCGCCGCTCTTGCGCATCAGCGGCCTGGTGGCCGGCTACGGCGCTCCGGACCGGCTGGGCCTGCCTGGCGTGCGCATCCTGGACGACATCAACCTCACCATCCAGCGCGGCAGCACGGTGGGCATCATCGGCGAATCCGGCTCCGGCAAGACCACCCTGGCACGCGCGGTGGCCGGCATGATCGCCCCGGCGCGCGGCAGCATCCAGCTCGATGGCCAGAACCTCTCGCCGACCCTGGAGGGGCGCACCCGCGAACAGTTCCGGCGGGTGCAGATCGTGTTCCAGAACGCCGACACCGCGCTCAACCCGGCCCACAGCATCGGCCGCATCCTGAACCGTCCGCTGGCCTTCTATCACGGCCTCAAGGGCGATGCCATGCGGCGTCGCACGGCCGAACTGCTGGACCTGGTCAAACTGCCCTCCAGCGTGATCTACCGTCTGCCGGCCGAACTCTCCGGCGGCCAGAAGCAGCGCGTGAACCTGGCCCGCGCCCTGGCCGCCAAGCCCGACCTGATCCTGTGCGACGAGGTGACCTCGGCCCTGGATACGGTGGTGGCTGCCGCCATCCTGGAATTGCTGGCCGAGCTGCGGCGCGAGCTGCAGGTGTCCTACATGTTCATCAGCCACGACATCAGCACGGTGCGCGCCATCTGTGACGACATCGTGGTGCTCTATGCCGGTCGCATGGTGGCCAACCGCCCGCGCGAGGCGATGATGGCGCCGCCTTACCACCCGTATTCGCACCTCCTGCTGTCGTCGGTCCCGGCCATGCAGCAGGGCTGGCTGGAACAGGTGGCCGGGGCCGGCCAGCACAAGCTGCCGCCCATCGGCGCGGCCGACCCGTCGCCTGAGATCTGTGCCTTCCTGCCGCGCTGTTCGCTGCGGGTGGATGGTGTCTGTAACGTGGTGCCGCCGCGTCGCCGCAACATGGAACATGGCGGCGAGATCCTGTGCCATCGCTCCGACGCCGACCTGCAGCAGGCGCAGGCGCCGCTGCTGCCGGTGGAAGGCGTGACGGTCTGATCCCGGCACCGGTATTCGAATTCAAGGCCAAGTCCATTGGCCATCCCATAGGAGAAGAAATGTCTGCAGCGTTGGTGTTGTACCGTGCCTCTGGCGCCCCCTTGTCCACCCCGTTCCGCCCGGCCGCGCTGGGTCAGGCCGACCCCTTTGCCGCTTCGCGTGAAATCGCCTGGCAGGGCAACGGCGGCATGAGCGCCGGACGGCTGCGCCTGGATGGCGCGTTGGCAATCGATATCGCCCGTTTCCCGCACCAGGAAACCCTGGTGGTGGTGCAGGGTGAACTGCATGTCGAGACCGAGGGCGCCGCGCCGCTGGTGCTCAAGCCCGACAGCGGTGTGGTGCTCACCACCGGTGCCGCGCTGCGGGTATCGGCCCCGGTGCCGACGCTGGTGGTGTTCTGCGCCGCCGATTGCCCGCAACCGGTGCAGCCGGGCGTGTTCCCGCTGGTGGCCGAGGCCGACTTCAAGCCCTCGGCCAATTCCCTGCCCAAGGAAATCCTGCTGGGGCCGGTCCCGCAATGCCGCAGCGACAACGTGGTCGATGAAACCTCCATCCACGCCAAGATCGGCACCTGGGATTCCACCCCTTACCACCGTATCGTGCGCCCCCATCCGGTCAATGAATTCATGCACATCCTCGATGGCGGGGTGCGCTTCGCCGAGCCCGATGGCGGCGTGGTGGCGGTGGAGCGGGGCGATGCCGTGTTCGTGCCGCAGGGTGCGTCCATCGGCTGGGAGAGCAGCGAGCGCGTGGCCAAGTTCTATGTGGTCCAGAGCGTGCCGGCCGGGGAGGGCAAGTAAGATGTCGCCCCCACTCGTCCAAGTCCAGAGCCCGACCACGCCGCCTGCTGCGGCCGACGTGGTCATCATCGGTGGCGGCATCATCGGCATCTTCACCGCCTACTACCTGGCCAGGCGCGGCATCTCGGTGGCCGTGGTCGAAAAGGGGCGCATCGGTGCCGAGCAGTCCAGCCGCAACTGGGGCTGGTGCCGCCAGCAGAACCGCGATGCCCGCGAGCTGCCCATGGCGACCAAGAGTATCGACCTGTGGGAGCAGTTCTCCGCCGAGAGCGGCGAGGACACCGGTTTCACCCGCTGCGGCCTGCTCTACCTGTCCAACGATGACGAGGAAATCAATCGCTGGGCCACCTGGGGCAAGTTCGCCAAGAGCGCCGGCGTGACCACCTATATGCTCGACAGCAAACAGGCCGCCGAACGTGGCCACGCCACCCGACGTCCCTGGAAGGGCGGGGTGTTCTCGCCCACCGACGGCACTGCCGATCCGGGCAAGGCGGCACCGGCGGTGGCGCGCGCGGTGATGAAGCTGGGCGGCCACGTGATCCAGCAATGCGCGGCGCGTGGTATCGAAACCGAAGGTGGACGCGTCTCCGGCGTGATCACCGAAGCCGGCGTCATCAAGACCCGCACCGCCATCCTGGCCGGCGGCGCCTGGGCGTCATCGTTCTGCCACCAGCTGGGCATCCGTTTTCCGCAGGCCTCGGTGCGGCAGTCCATCATGAGTGTGGCGCCGACCAGCGAGCCCTTGCCGGGCGCGCTGTACACCTCGGGTGTGGCGGTCACGCGGCGCAGCGACGGCTCTTATGCGCTAGCCATCAGCGGTCGGGCGCGGGTCGATCCGACCTTGCAGTTCCTGCGCTTTTCGCCGCAATTCCTGCCGATGTTCGCCAAGCGCTGGCGCAATCTGTCGCCGGGTGGCCTGCAGGCCTGGCGCAGTGGTCACGAGAGCCTGTCGCGCTGGCGCCTGGATGCGCCCACGCCGATGGAACACATGCGCATCCTGGATGCGCCGGCCGATCCGGTGTCCATCCGTGCCACCCATCGCCGCGCCATCGAACTGCTGCCCGAGCTGGCAGAGGCCCGCGTCACCCATACCTGGGCCGGCTATGTGGATAGCACGCCCGACGGCGTGCCAGGCATCGGCGAATTGCCGCAGACCCCGGGGCTGATCCTGGCGGCCGGCTTCTCCGGCCACGGTTTCGGCATCGGACCGGGCGCCGGGCACCTGATCGCGGACCTGGCCAGTGGCGTTACGCCCATCGTCGATCCGCGCCCCTATCACCCGAATCGCTTCAACGATTCGTCCTGGGGCAAGGTGGCGGACTTCTGACGTGGCCTCCGGCCGCTCTTGTCAGCGACGCCAGGGAACCGGATCGAAGGCGCGCCGGGCCGCTTCCAGGAAGACCCGCTGGCGCGTGGTCAAGCCCTCGCGACCCGGCAGCAGCGCCATGACGGGGGCCGGCTCCAGCTGCCAGCCGGGCAGGATGCGGGCAAGGCGGCCCTCGGCCACCAGATGGGCGCAATCCCATTCGGAACGCGCCACGAAGCCTTCGCCGTCGAGCGCCCAGTCGCGGGTGATGGTGCCGTCATTGGACGAGAGCATGCCCTTGAGCTTGACCGTCAGGGCCTTGCCGGTACGCCCTCCGGCACGGTCCACGGGAGTGAAGCGCAGGCGGCTGACGTCGTCGTCGTTCTCGCGCAGGCAGACATAGGGATACTCGGCCAGTTCGGACGGATGTTTCAGGCGCTGCATGCGTCGCGCCAGCGTCGGCGCTGCGCACAGGAAGCGTTCGTTGGGCGCCAGGAAATGCCCGACCCATGAAGAGTCCTTGACGCGCCCGATGGAGATCACGGCATCGGCACCGGTGGCGGCCGACAGGGGACTCTCGGCCAGCAGCAGGGAAATCGCCAGCTGCGGGTGGCTGCGCTGCAGAACGCGCACCAGCGGTGCCACATGGCGGCGACCGAAGCCGAACGGGGCCACCACCCGCAGCGATCCGCTGATCTGGGTCTCGCCAATGGACCCGCCGCGGTCGGCCTCGCGCGAGATGCTGGCGGTGAGCGATTCGATGCGCTCCAGGATGTCCATGGACTCCTGCACCAGGCGCTGGCCTTCGTCGGTCAGAGCGATGCCTCGCGCAGCGCGGTGTGCCACGCGCACGCCGATGCGGTCCTCGATGCGCTGCAGGCGCACCGTGACGGCAGGCGGCGTCAGATCCAGCAGGCGAGCGGTGGCGGCCAGCGAAGACGACGCGCCAAGGGCGCGCAGCAGTTGCATGTCATCGAGTTGTAGCATTAAAGACCTCTTAATGGTGAATTGAACGGATATTAAACATGGATGAGCGCCATCTGGCTACAGTCCATCCAGGGAAACTGCGGTCGCATAGCGTTTTGCTTTCCGGTTTCTTATCTGTTTTCTGACTTTTCACTTCGATCAATGGACCTCATGAATCACGACACCGATCCCCACCGCTACCCGGTCACCCTCAACCCGGTCGGCCTGGCCACGCCCGGCGGCCACTACAGCCATGTCGCCAGCGGCAACGGCATGTTGTTCATCTCCGGCCAACTGCCCATCGATGCCAGCGGCCACAAGCTCACCGAGGCGTCCTTCGAAGTCCAGGCACGGCAGGTGCTGGCCAATGTCGAGACCGCCCTCACCGGTGGCGGCAGCGAGATCGGCAAGCTTCTGCAGGTGCGCATCTACCTCACCGACGTGGCGCACTGGCCCCTGTTCAACCAGATCTATGCGGCCTGGGCCGGCGCTGCCCGTCCGGCACGCGCGGTCGTACCGGTACCGGCTCTGCATTTCGGTCTGCAGATCGAGGTCGAGGCGACCGCGTTGCTGTGAACACCTGGCTTTGCGACCAGGACCGCCCCCAACCCAAGGACATCCCGACATGACCCTCCACGCCTCTGCCTCACTTCCGCTGGACCACCTGGGCCGCACCGCCCGGCTGGCGCATTTCTATATCGATGGTGCCTGGGTGCGCCCGCAGGGCAGCGAATGCGCCAGCGTCATCGCCCCGGCCACCGAAGCGGCGGTCGGCGAGATCGCGTTGGGCAATGCTGCCGATGTGGACCATGCGGTGCAGGCCGCACGACGGGCCTTCCCGGCCTGGGCCGCGACTTCGCCGGTTGAGCGCGCCGCCTTGCTGGGCCGCGTGCATGCCTTGCTGCTGGAGCGCAGCGAACTGTTCGCCCAGGCGCTCACGCTGGAAATGGGCGCGCCCATCAGCTACGCCCGCAACGCCCACGTGCCGCTGGCGGCCGAGCACCTGCGCGTGGCCCGCGACAACCTGGCCGACTACCCCTTCATCCGCCCACGCGGCACCACCGCCATCGTGCGCGAGCCCATCGGCGTATGCGCCCTGATTACGCCCTGGAACTGGCCGATCTACCAGATCACCGCCAAGGTCGGCCCGGCCCTGGCGGCCGGCTGCACGGTAGTGCTTAAGCCCAGCGAACTGTCGCCGCTGTCGGCGCTGCTGTTCGCCGAGATCGTGCACGAGGCCGGCGTCCCGGCCGGGGTCTTCAACCTGGTCAATGGCACCGGCGCCGAGGTCGGCGCAGCCCTGTCCGTGCATCCCCAGGTGGACATGATTTCCATCACCGGCTCCACCCGTGCCGGCGTGCTGGTGGCGCAGGCGGCGGCAACCACCGTCAAGCGCGTGGCGCAGGAACTGGGTGGAAAATCGCCCAACCTGGTGCTGCCGGATGCCGACCTGGAGCGCGCCATCCCGCCCGGGGTGGCGGCCGCCCTGCGCAACATGGGCCAGTCCTGCAGCGCGCCCACGCGGCTGATCGTGCCCCGCGTGGCGCTGGATCGTGTGCATGCCCTGGCGCTGGCAGCGCTGGCGCAGATGCAGGTGGGCGATCCGTGGCAGGAGTCCACCACCCATGGCCCGCTGGCCAATCGCGCCCAGTTCCTGCGCGTGCAGCAGATGATCGAGGCCGGCCTGCAGGATGGCGCCCGGCTGCTGGCCGGCGGTCCTGGACGCCCGCAGGGGCTGGAGCAGGGCTTCTATGCGCGGCCCACGATCTTTTCGGACGTGCATACCGACATGGTGATCGCGCAGGAGGAAATCTTCGGCCCGGTCCTGGCCATCCTGCCCTACGACAGCGTGGAAGAAGCCATCGCCATCGCCAACGACAGCGTCTATGGCCTGGGTGCCCATGTGCAGGGGACCGACAAGGACCAGGTACGCGCCGTGGCGGCCCGCATCCAGTCCGGCCAGGTCCACCTGAACTACCCGGCCTGGGACCCGCAGGCGCCCTTCGGCGGCTACAAGCAGTCCGGCAACGGCCGCGAGTACGGCGTCGAGGGCATGGAAGAGTACATGGAAGTGAAATCGATCCTGGGCTATTACGCCTGATTGCCTGCCGAACCGGAGACAGAGCCGCATCATGGAACACACCCCCCATCAGCACGACAGCCTGCAGCCGCATCTGGCCCACTGGGCCGGCCTGCGCCGCGACCTGCATGCGCATCCCGAACTGCGCTTCGAGGAACATCGCACCGCCGACGTTGTCGTGCGGGAACTGGAGTCACTGGGCTATGCCGTCACCCGTGGCCTGGGTGGCACCGGCGTGGTGGCCAGCCTGCCGGGCAGCGACCCGCAGCGCGGCATCGTGCTACGCGCCGACCTGGACGCCCTGCCCATCACCGAGGCCAATGACTTCGCCCATGCTTCCTGCTCGCACGGCGTCATGCATGCCTGCGGCCACGATGGTCACACCGTCATGCTGCTGGGTGCGGCCCGGGTGCTGAGGCAGATGCCGACGCTGGCGGGCAGCGTGCACTTCGTGTTCCAGCCGGGGGAGGAGGGCGGGGCGGGGGCGCGCAAGATGATCGAGGATGGCCTCTTCGAACAGTTCCCGACCGAGGCCGTGTTCGGCATGCACAACTGGCCGGGCCTGCCGGCCGGACAGTTCGGCCTGCGCACCGGTCCCATCATGGCCGCCGGCTCGCGCCTGAAGATCACCATCACCGGCAAGGGCGCGCACGCGGCCCAGCCGCATCTCGGGCTGGACCCGATTCCGCTGGCCTGCTCCATGGTCTTGCAGTGCCAGACCATCGCCGCCCGTCACAAGGACCCGGTCGATCCGGCCGTGATCTCGGTGTGCATGTTCCATGCGGGTGATACCGACAACGTGATTCCCGACCGCGCCGAGCTGCGCGGCACCATCCGCACGCTCTCATCGACCCTGCAGCAGAAGTTGCAGGAAGACATCCGCCGCATGTGTCATGCGCTGGCCGACGCCTATGGCGCGCAGGTGGAGGTGGAATTCTTCCAGTACTACCCGGCGACCATCAATACACCGGCCGAGACCGAGTTCTGTGAACGGGTGATCCGCACGACCTTCGGTGATGCGCGAATCCGCACCGGCATCCCCGCCAACATGACCTCCGAGGATTTCGGCTTCATGCTGGAGGAGCGGCCGGGGACCTATGTCCTGATCGGCAATGCGCCGCAGGACCGCAGCTCCCATTCGCTGCACCACCCGCACTACGACTTCAACGATGACATCATCGAAGAGGGCGTGCGCTACTGGGTGGCGCTGGCGCAATCCTATTTCGGCAGCGGCCTGAACGGCGCGGCGCCTACCAGCCGTTGAAGCGCGGCCAGGTCGTCACGCTGCCGTCGGCGGCGATGGCCTGATAGTGCGGGTACTGCGCGCCGGTGGCGCAGGCGTGGTTGGGCAGGATGCGCAGGCGCGTCCCGATCGGCAGAAGCTGTGCGATCTGGCTATCCGGGCTGCCCTGGCGCGAGAGGATGCCGTGCTCCTGGTTGGCGCCGCTCATCAGGTAGCCTTGCAGTACCTGGCCATCCTCGGTGCAGACCTGGCCATAGCCGAAATCCTGGCGGCGCCCTTGGGTACCCCGGTCGCGGCTCATGGCCATCCATCCGGCATCGACAATGGCCCAGCCTTTCTCGGGCTGGTGGCCGATCACGGTGGTCAGCACGCTCAGCGCGATGTCATCGAGCGTATTGACGCCTACGTTGTACATCACCAGATCGAACATGGCATAGACCCCGGCCCGCACCTCGGTGACACCACGCAACTGTTCGGCGCGCAGGGCGGTCGGGGTGGAGCCGATGCTGACCACCTCGCACGGCAGGCCGGCGGCGCGCAGACGTTCGGCGGCGCGCACGCAGCCGGCGCGTTCCTGTTCGGCCACGGCGATGAGGGCGGCATCATTGTCATGGTCGTAGCTGGAGCCGGCGTGGGCCAACACCCCGCCCAGGCGCATGCCGCCTGCGTGCAGTATCGATCCCACGGTCAGCAGGACGGCATCGTCCGGGGCGATGCCGGAGCGATGGCCATCGACGTCGATTTCGATCCAGACTTCAAACGACGCATCGTGCTCCTGTCCGAAGGCCACGATGGCCTCGGCACAGACCACGCTGTCGGCCACGATCTTGAGATCGCAGCCCTGGCGACGCAGGGCCAGCGCCTGCTCCAGCTTGGTGGGCGCCATGCCTACCGCATAGACGATGTCGCGGATGCCGGCAGCAAAGAACTGCTCGGCCTCCTTCAGGGTGGAGACGGTGATGCCGCTCGCCCCGGCCTGCAATTGCGCCTGCACGACCTGCTGGCACTTGGTGGTCTTGACGTGGGGGCGGAAGCGCACGCCCAGCGCATCCATGCGCTGCTGCATGCGGGCGATGTTGCGCTCCATGCGGGTGATGTCGATCAAGGCGGCGGGCGTGGGCAGGGATGCCAGGCTCATGGGGAACTCCTGAAGATTGCACGTGAAGGAGTGCTGACTATAGGAGATGCACCCGGGGCTGTGCTTAATGCTCATTGAATCCAGCATTAAACGGTCGTTAATGAGCCTGCGCGTGCCTCCGAAAGACGGGCTGGCAGGGGAGACCCCGGTTCAGGCCTGCTCGAACTGCCGTATCGTCTCCAGCACGTTGGCCGTCGCCTTGTCCAGGCCAGGCAGGGCACGATGCGCCACGCCGATGTGGCGCTTGAGCACCGGGGAGAGGGGAACGATGCGGATATCCTTGTGGCGCTCCAGCTCGGCGGCCAGGGGCTGTTCCAGCGGCAGGACGGCGGCGCCGTAGCCGGCCGAGACCAGGCTCTTCATGGCTTCGTTGTAGTTGAGTTCGATACGCGCGCGCGGGTTTTCCCCGGCCTCGGCGAACCAGGCCATGGTCAGGCGATACATCTGCGTGGTCGCATCGTTGAAGATCATTGGCTTGTCCACCAGCCAGCCCGGCTTGATCGCCGCCGGTGATTTCCACGTGGCCGGCAGGAAGGCCATCATGCGGTCACTGCGCCAATGCGTGATCAGGATGTCCTTGGAAGACTGGATCGGGGTGGCCACCAGGCCGATGTCGAGCGTGCCTTCCTGCAGGCGCGCCATGGTCTCGTTCGAGCCCAGGATGTTGACCTCCACATCGATGCCGGGAAAGCTGCTTTCCAGCTTGCGCAATACGCGCGGCAGCAGGTTCACAACCACCCCCGTCGAAGTCCCCAGTCGCACCCGTCCCACCTTGCCTTCCACGTGTTTTCTGGCCACCTCCAGCAGATCGTCGGCGTCGCGTAACAGTCGCCTGGCCCGTTCGATCACCAGTGCGCCCAGGGCCGTGGCCTGTACCCGGCGACTGCCACGCATGAGCAGGGCACCGCCCAGGCGCGCCTCAAGATCGCTGACATGCAGGCTGATGGTTGGCTGGGCCAGGTGCAGCGCATTGGCGGCGGCCGAAAAGGTCCCCAGGTCGACGATGTTGACCAGTGTGCGCAACTGGTCCAGGCTGAGTTCTCGCATCAGGTTTCCTGATAATAGATGTCATCAAACTCAATTTTACCAATAGCCTGGATTGCCTGATCATGTGCGCATTCAACCAAGGAGAAGTCCATGTGGCCTATCGTCAGCCAGGTCCTTGCCCGCGTACTCGGGGACTACAGCAGATCACGCGGCGCCGCAGTCGTTGAGATCAGGGGCATGGAGGCCCGCGAACTCAATGACCTGGGCATCGGCGCCAGCGAAGTCGATTACGTGCTCAGGGATGGCCGCCAGGAGGCTGGCTCCCGCCTGCTTCCCGTCCATCTGCCGTAGGGATGAGGGTCTTAGGGCCTGTTCACACTAAACAGGCCCTAGTCCAGCTTGAACTTGCCCACCACCGCAGCGAGGTTGCCGGCCTGGACCTTGAGTGAATCGGCGGCGGCTGCCGCTTGTTCCACCAGGGCGGCGTTCTGCTGGGTGGTCTCGTCCATCTGCGTGATGGCCAGGTTCACTTCATTGATGCCGCCGCTCTGTTCCTGAGTGGCGGCGCTGATCTCGGCCACCACATCGGTCACGCGCCGCACGCTGGCGACCACCTCGTTCATGGTGCTGCCGGCGCGTTCCACCAGGGCGCTGCCGGCGCTGACCTTCTGCACCGAATCGTCGATCAGTTCCTTGATCTCCTTGGCTGCTCCGGCCGAACGCTGGGCCAGCGAGCGCACCTCCGAGGCCACCACCGCGAAGCCACGGCCTTGTTCGCCGGCACGGGCTGCTTCCACCGCTGCGTTCAGGGCCAGGATGTTGGTCTGGAAGGCGATGCCGTCGATCACGCTGATGATGTCGGCGATGCGGCGCGAGCTTTCGGTGATGCCTTCCATGGTCTGCACCACCTGGCCCACCACCTCGCCGCCCTGGCTGGCGATGTCCGAGGCAGTGGCGGCCAGCTGGTTGGCCTGGCGGGCGTTGTCAGCGTTCTGGGTCACGGTGGAGGTGAGCTGCTCCATGGCCGAGGCGGTCTCCTCCAGGGAACCCGCCTGCTGCTCGGTGCGGTTGGACAGGTCCAGGTTGCCGCGGGCGATTTCGTTGGAGGCGGTGGCGATGGTGTCGGTACCTTGGCGCACCTCGTTGACGATGTCGCGCAGGCTTTCATTCATGGCGCGCAGGGCTTCCATCAGGCGACCGGTTTCATCGCGCCCGGCCGGGCGGATGCGCAGCGTCAGGTCACCGCGCGCCACGCGCTGGGCGATCTCCACCGCTTCCTTGAGCGGGCGCGCCACATTGGCGGCCACCACGAAGGCCAGCAGCGAACCGATCGCCATGGTCGCCAGCAACAGCCCGCCGATCCAGCGCTGGGCGCCACGGAATACACCAGTGGCTTCTTCGTCGGCCCGGGCGCTGCCGCTGGCGTTGATCTTCACGATGGCGTCCAGATTACCGACCATGGCGCCATACAGCCGCGCCGATTCGCCCTTGAAGAGCACGCGGGTCTCGTCGTATTGCTGATTGGCCGCCATCTCCGCCAGTTGCTCATCGACCTTGATGTAGGCGGCCAGGTTCTTGCCGAACTGGGCGTACTGCTCCTTTTCCTGCGGCTCGGACATGCGTTGTTCGAAGACGGCGCGTTGCTTGGCCAGCGCCTCCAGGCGCGTCTTGATGGCCTGGTTGGCGGCGGCGCGCTCCTGCGGGGTGACGGCGGTGACCAGTTCCAGTTCGGTCAGGCGCAGCGGCGGCAGCGAACCCTGCAGCTCGCGCGCAGCATCCATGGTCGGCATCCATTTGGTGACGATCTCGCCGGAAGCGTTGTTGACCTGCTTGAGCTCCTTGATGGCGAACAGGCCCTGCAGCAGGGTCAGTGCGATCACCACGGCAAAGGACAGGGCCAGCTTCCTGGCGATGTTGAGGTTGTAGAACCAGATCATGTCTTCCTCGCATTCGATTGCTATCGTTGTTGGTATCGGACCCAGGCGATGCGATCGAAGCGGAGCCGCCCGTCTGGCGTGCGGGCGTGCGGGCGCGAGAAGTCAGGAGCGGCGGCCGGCCCGGCTGGGCGGTCGCGGCGAGCAATGAAGTGCTGGTGATGTCATGCTGTCATGCCGTCACGAAGCGTCTGCTTCCTGCCCATCCTGTCTCTCTTCTTGCCGCCGGCCTCCCTGTGCTGCCGGCGTTTGCTTGTTCGATGGTCGCATGGCTGAATCGCCAACGATAGTAATCAGCGGCAAGACTTCCATCCAATGAAATTATTCTTTCGGGCAATGCGCGATTTGATATCGATGTGCAGCCCGTTCCCGTCGGCCGCGGCATAGGCTGGCGACGGACGAAAAAAAAGACCGGGCGAACCCGGTCTTTTCTGGCTGCTTGCTTAGGGCCTGGCTCAGGCCTTGGACTTGCCGTCCTGTGCCTTGGCCGCTGCCAGCGCGGTCATGTTGATGACGCGACGCACCGTGCTCGACGGGGTCAGCACATGCACCGGGGCGGCCGCACCCAGCAGGATGGGGCCGATGGTGGTGCCCTGGCCGCTGCTGGTCTTCAACACGTTGAAGAGGATGTTGGCCGCATCCAGGTTGGGGCAGACCAGCACGTTGGCCGCGCCGGTGAGACCGCTGTCGGCCAGGCCGACGTTGTTGCGGATCTTTTCCGACAGGGCGGCGTCGCCGTGCAGTTCACCGGCCGATTCCACTTCCGGGGCCAGCTTCCTGAAGGCTTCATGCGCCTGCGCCATCTTGCGGGCCGACGGGCGCGAGGAACTGCCATGGTTGGAGTGCGACAGGAAGGCTACCTTGGGCGGCACGCCGAAACGCGCCACTTCTTCGGCGGCGGCCTTGGCGATGCGCGCCAGTTGCTCGGCGTCCGGGGTGTCGTTGACGTAGGTGTCGGTGATGAAGAGGGTCTGGTCCGGCAGCAGCACGGCGTTCAATGCCGCGAATTCCTGGGCGCCGTCCTTCAGGCCGATGACCTTTTCCACATGCGCCAGGTGGCCGTCGTAGTTGCCGTCCAGGCCGCACAGCATGGCATCGGCGTCGCCGGCCTTGACCATCAGCGCGGCCAGCAGGCTGCCGCTGGCACGCACGTCGGCTTCGCTGCCGCCCTGGTATTGCGCGGCGTAGGCGGCCACGCGGGCATCGCTGGCGGGGTTGATGACTTGCACGTTCTGGCCGATCTTCAGGCGCAGGCCAGCCTTCTTGATGCCGGCTTCGATGGCGTCCGGGCGACCGACCAGGATGGGCGCGGCCAGGCCTTCATCGGCCACGAACTGCACCGCGCGCAGGACGCGCTCGTCTTCACCGTCGGCATAGACCACGCGCTGCGCGGCCACCTTGGCGGTGTTGAAGACGGGCTGCATGAACATGCCGGTCTGGTAGATGAAGCGGGTCAACTCTTCGCGGTAGGCGGCGTAGTCCTTGATGGGACGGGTCGCCACTCCGGACTCGGCGGCAGCCTTGGCCACGGCCGGGGCGATCTTGAGGATCAGGCGCGAATCGAAGGGGGTCGGGATCAGGTAGTCGGCACCGAACACCAGCTCCTTGCCGGGATAGGCGGCGCTGACTTCAGCGCTGGTCTCGGCCTTGGCCAGGTCGGCGATCTCGCGCACGCAGGCCAGCTTCATGGCTTCGGTGATCTTGGTGGCGCCGCAGTCCAGCGCGCCACGGAAGATGTAGGGGAAGCACAGCACGTTGTTGACCTGGTTCGGATAGTCCGAACGACCGGTGGCGATGATGCAGTCCGGGCGCACCGACTTGGCCAGTTCGGGGCGGATTTCCGGTTCCGGGTTGGCCAGGGCCAGGATGATGGGCTTGTCGGCCATGGTCTTGACCATGTCGGCGGTCAGCACGCCCGGGGCCGAGCAGCCCAGGAAGACGTCGGCGCCATTGACCACGTCGGCCAGGGTGCGCGCTTCGGTCTTGATGGCGTAGCGTTGCTTGGAAGCGTCCAGGCCACCGGGGCGACCTTCATAGATGACGCCCTTGCTGTCGACCATGAAGACGTTCTCGCGCTTCACACCCAGGCCGATCATCACTTCCACGCAGGCAATCGCAGCTGCACCGGCGCCGGAGACGGCGATCTTGACGCTACCGATGTCCTTGCCCACCAGTTCCAGGCCGTTCAGCAGGGCCGCCGAGGAGATGATGGCGGTGCCGTGCTGGTCATCGTGGAAGACCGGGATGTTCATGCGCGCCGACAGCTTCTGCTCGATGTAGAAGCACTCGGGGGCCTTGATGTCTTCCAGGTTGATGCCGCCCAGGGTGGGCTCCAGCGAGGCGATGATCTCGACCAGCTTGTCCGGGTCGGTCTCGGCCAGTTCGATGTCGAACACGTCCACGCCGGCAAACTTCTTGAACAGGCAACCCTTGCCTTCCATCACCGGCTTGGACGCCAGCGGACCGATGTTGCCCAGGCCCAGCACGGCGGTGCCGTTGGAGACCACGGCCACCAGGTTGCCGCGCGAGGTGTAGTCGAAGGCTTTCAGCGGATCGGCTTCGATATCCAGGCAGGGATAGGCCACGCCCGGCGAATAGGCCAGCGACAGGTCGCGCTGGTTGGACAGCGGCTTGGTGGGGCGGACTTCGATCTTGCCGCGCGACGGGGTGCGATGGTATTCGCGGGCGGCGTCACGCAGGAGTTGCTCGGCGGCGGAAATTTGTTGGGTCATGATCTTGATGAGGGATTAACGGTCTTGAGGAAGCGAGGGCCGGATGCAGGCGGCTCGCGTTCGCTGTTCTGGTTTCCTGGTCTGAATGCGGCGGGCCGATCGCGCAGGGTGCTGCGTTCTCGTCGGCTCGGATAATGGGTGCGGGAACCGGTGACCGGCTCCACGCGCCTGCCTCCGCCCGCTCCGGGCTTGTGGCCGCCGGAACGGGTACGGGGAGGGGGATATTACCTAAAATTTCAACATTCGGGTTTTTTGTGCGTACGTCGGCTTTGAGCGAAGTCTTGTCGGCTGTCTGTTACAAGCTGTTTCCATCTCGTTGATTGTCGACACATCTCTTCGAGATGAAGGCGCGCATAATCCATTTGTCGGCGATCCCGTTCGTCCATGGGTTGAATGTGGGTCGCTGTGTCTACATTTGTCGTCATTACCGTAACGGCAGGAGCCCGCCATGATGAATCCGCAAGAAACCCAAGCCCTTCAGGATTTTCTCCAACAATTGACCCAGGTACGGGGCATCACCAAGGATGCCCAGGCCGATGCGATGATCGCCCAGGCGGTCGCGCAGCAGCCGGACGCGGCCTATCTGCTGGTGCAGCGGGCGCTGCTGATGGAGCAGGCGCTCAATGCCAGCAAGGCCCAGGTCAGTGCGCTGCAGGCCCAGGTACAGGCGCTGCAGGCCGGTGGCGCCCGGGAACCGGGTTTTCTGGATGGCAATGCCTGGGGGCATGCGCCGTCTGGCGCCCGCCCGCAGGCGGCACCGGCGTCGGCCTATCCTCCGGCTTATGCAACTGCGCCTGCGCCCGCACCGGCCTATGCGTCACCTGCGCCAGCGCCGGCCTATCAGGCAGCGCCGACACCGGCGCCGTCTTCAGGCTTCTTCGGGGGCGGCATGGGCAGCGTGCTGGGCAGTGTCGCCGCCACGGCGGCCGGCGTGGCCGGTGGTGCTTTCCTGTACCAGGGCATCGAGCACATGTTCAATGGCAATAGCGGGGCCGGCCTGGCGCGCCAGAACGGCTTGAGCGCTCCTGTGGAAAACATCGAGAACACCACGGTCAACAATTACTACGGCAGCGATGGCGAGCGCAAATCAGACCTGGCCAGCAATGCCAGCGGTAATGACAGCAGTGACTTCGGCTCCAGCAGCGATCTGGCAGACCTGAGCAACTTCGATCTGGACGACAGCGGCGGTTACGACGATTCGCTGGTATGAGCGCATGAGGTCATGAGCATTTGGCGTGATTGCCTGAGCGCCCGATTGCTTGATTGATTGATGGAAGAAGAAAAGCCAGCTCCGCGGAGCTGGCTTTCTTGTTTTCGCTCAGGCTGTGATGGCTCAAAGCGGGTAGTGTTCATCTTCCAGCAGCATGTCTTCGAAGAAGGCGCCGAAGCGATGCTGCGGATCGCGCAGGTGGATTTCCAGGATCCAGCGCAGGGTCGCCGGCGCCTGCTCGAACTCGGCCAGCGCACCGGTGTGGATGGCCGCATGCGGGAAATCGGACACGCGGTGGCCCGGCAGGTCGAAATTGAGTTCCCAGCCCATGGCGCGCGCCGTCTTGTCCGCGAAGTCGTAGAGCTGGCGCCCGCTCAGTTGCTGCCGGTCCCAGGCCTGGCGTGCCTGGTGGAAGAGTTCCTCGGCATCGCGGGCGCAACGTGCATAGTCGGCATGTTGGCCGACCGTGAAGGTCTTGCCGCCATCGCCTTCCCAGGCATCCACGCGGGGGGCGATGTCGAGGAAGAAGATATCGTTCTCCCCCAGCACCACGCCGGGCTCGGAGGCCAGTTTCATGGGCTTGATGGTATTGCGCCCGAAACGCACGCGGGTGGGGTGCCAGCTCAGGGCCAGGCCCATCCCGGCCATCTCCTGTTTGGCCATGGCCACTGCGTCTTCTTCCACCATGCCAGGCACGACGCGCTCGGCGATGCGGGCGATGGCTTCACGGGTCTTGCGCCGCGCCAGCAGCATGCCGTCCACGGAGAAGGCGGGGCCGACGCGTTCGGCCGGCAGGGAAACGGAGGGGGTAGGGGATGACATGCAGAACTCCTGGTGGTCATGCCGGCGGTGCGGCGGGAGCGAGGATTATCGCGGCGCCACCGCAAGCCGGGATGCGCATTCGACCTGGGCTTTCGGCCAGTCTGGAGGTGAATCCGGCCAGCACCGGGGCTGGCCGGATTCGGCTGTCGTCTGGCCGAGGCTCAATGGCGCTGCCGCAGCGGCCGGCCCATGCGCGTGCCACAATTGCGCTCTGCCGACGGCATGCGGTCAGGTCTGCATGCCGTTCTTCCGACCCCTGGTGCGATCCCTCCCATGAAGACAGTGACAGTCGTGATTTTCGATGGCGTGCAATCGCTGGATGTGTCCGGCCCGCTGGACGTGTTCTCCGAGGCCAACCGGTTTTTGCTGCCGGGTGACCGCTATCGCCTGCAGACCGTCAGCGTGGATGGCGCGGCAGTGACTTGTTCCAACGGCCTGGGCTTGAACGCCGGCCTTACCTGGCGCGACGCCGACGGCGAGGATGACCTCTTGCTGGTCGCCGGTGGTCCGACGCTGGTGGAGCGTCGCTTCGATCCCGCCATCCATGCGTGGTTGCGCCAGGCCTGCGCCCGTGCCGGCAAGTTCGGCTCGATCTGCAATGGCGCGTTCATGCTGGGGCGGGCAGGGCTGCTGGATCACCGCACCGTGACCACCCACTGGAATGATGCCGCCGCGTTGGCCACGCTGTGTCCGCTGGCGCGGGTCGAGGCCGACCGTATCTATGTACAGGACGAGGACCTGTACACCTCGGCCGGCGTTACCGCCGGCATCGACCTGGCGCTCTACCTGCTGCGTCAGGATCATGGCGCCGAACTGGCCCTGAACGTGGCCAAGCGGCTGGTGGTGGTGATGCAGCGCAGCGGCGGCCAGTCGCAGTTCAGCCCGTATCTCGATCATCTGGCGCCGCCCGATTCTCCCATCGCCGAGGTGCAGCGCCATGTGCTGGCCAATCTCAGGCAGCCGTTGTCGGTGGCCGAACTGGCGGCCGTGGCGCGCATGAGCCTGCGCAGTTTCTCCCGCAGTTTTTCACGCGAGGCCGGCATGGCGCCGGCCGAGTTCGTGCAGCGCGCCCGCATCGATGCAGCACGCGCCCAGCTGGAGCATGGCACCGCGCCGATCAAGGCGATTGCCTACGCCTGCGGCTTTGGCGACGCCGGCCGCATGCGCAATGCCTTCGTGCGGGTGCTGGGGGTGAGTCCGCAGCGTTATCGGGAGTCCTTTGGCCAGGACCTGGGCACCTGATACGGCCGGGCTCAAGTCTGCGGTGTGGCGCGGGAGGTACAACGCAAACCGGGAATCGGCAAAAAATATGATGAAAATCATATTTGTGCTATTGTGCTTCCATGAATTCCACCGCACCCAGCAAGAAGGAGCAATCCCACCAGCGCATCGTGGCCGCCGCCGCGCGGGCGATGCGTCGCAGCGGCTTCAAGGGCGTCAGCGTGGCCGAGGTCATGAAGGAGGCCGGGCTGACCCATGGTGGCTTCTACGCCCACTTCGCCTCGCGGGATGCCTTGCTGGCCGAAGCGGTCAGCCATGCCAGCCGCGATAGCGCGACGCTGATCATGAACCACGTCGGCAAGCAGGCGGATGCCGGCGGCGAGCGCTTCCGGGCCTACGTCAACGCCTATCTGTCCGACACCCAGATCGAGGCCTGCGAAAACGGTTGCCCGGTGGCGGCGCTGTGCAGCGAGATGCGCGGCCAGGCGCCGGAGGTGATGGCGTCCTCGCGCGAGGCCATTCACAGCCTGCAGCAACTGGTGCGCGAGGTCTTGTCAGCCCATCATGGCGAGCAGGCGAGCTGGGTGGTGGCCGCGACCCTCAGCGGCGCGCTGCAGATGGCACGCGTGATGGGCAACACCCCGCAGGGACGCGCCTTGCTGGCATCCACCCGGGCCGAATTGCTGGCGCGCTACGCAGACTGAACAGGAGACTGAGCCAGGGCGCCCGGGATCGGGGGGCGCCCTGTTTTTTTACCCATTAATATGATGATCATCATATTTTGATATGACCCGATCACAAGACGCTTGATTGCCAACCCGGATCGAGGCCGGACAGACCGGCCTCACTGACCCCACAGAACTCCATTGAAAGGAAAGATCATGAAACTCGAAAACGCTGTCGTCCTGGTGACCGGTGCCAACCGCGGCCTGGGCCTGGAATTCGCCAAACAAGCCCTGGAGCGCGGCGCCCGTCGCGTCTATGCCGGTGCGCGTGATATCGCCTCGGTCAAGCTGGCCGGCGTGGAGCCGATCGAGCTCGACGTGACCAGGCCCGAGCAGGTCAAGGCCGCCGTGGAGCGCATCGGCGACCTGAGCGTGCTGATCAACAACGCCGGCATCGCCCGCGTAGGCGGCCTGCTGCACGCCGGTGCGCAGGAACAACTGCAGGATCACTTGAACACCAACCTGTTCGGCATGCTCAACCTGAGCCAGGCCTTCGCCCCCGTGCTGGCCCGCCAGGGTGGCGGCGCGCTGGTCAACGTGCTGTCGGTGATCAGCATGGTCAATTCGCCCATGCTGGCGGCCTACGGGGTTTCCAAGGCAGCGGCCTGGTCGCTGACCAATGGCCTGCGCCAGGAACTGCGTGAGCAGGGGACGCAGGTGATGGGCGTGCACGCCGGTTTTATCGATACCGACCTGACCCGCGGCTTCGACGCCCCCAAGTCGCGTCCCGAAGATGTGGTGCGCCAGACCCTGGATGCGCTGGAAGCCGGTGCGCTGGAGGTCTTCGTCGATGAGGTCAGCCGCCAGGTGCATCAGGCCCTGTCGTCCTCGGTTTACCTGCAGGACGCGCTGGCCGGTTGAGCCGGTTGAGGCGCCAGGTGGCACGCGAGGGATAGTGATTGAGTGGGAGGAGCGCGCGGGCCTGATCACATTGCTGCGCCTACATTCATGACTGATAAAGGGTGGTGCTGGGTCAATCACTCCCTTGCACATACCTCGCCAGCAATGCCCATGCGAGGGAAATTCCTTCAGCGCTTGGTGCGCCTGAGGTGGGCGATATCGGAATCCGGTCGATACCAAAGCACAAGCTTCTGACGTCCATTTTCTTCGTTGCCCCATGATCACCACATGAAAGTCCCGATAAAACCGACGTCTGTTGCGCCGCTTCGTCGTGGGTGACCTATTGCCTTTGCTGTGCACTATTCGGTCAAGCGCCAAGCCCGATTCTGCTTGGCCTCTTCCTTTGCATCACATCATAAATCTGGCTCCTCCGACTCAAGGGCAGTCCAACTGGCAGGCTACTGGAGGTGTTGATTGATTTTTTCCTCAGTGTCCTCCTGCTTGACTTGGCGTCGCGCCGTCCATATGATGCGCATACATCGATGCATATGCATAGTTGTAGCGATCAGACGGCCGGCCATCCCGGTTGTCGGGTTTGTGCCTACTGACGACCGGGATGCCCATGAGCAAGGATATTTGTACCTGCGCGCCCCTGCGCCGCCTCACGCGCAGGATCACCATCATCTATGACCACCACCTGCAGGACAGCGACCTGAGCATCACCCAGTATTCGCTGATCAGCCGCATCGGCCGCAAGGGCCCGATCGCCAATATCACCCTGGCGCAGGACATGGGCATGGACCGCAGCACCCTCAGTCGCGCCCTCAAGCCGCTGATGGCGGCCGGCTGGGTCGAGACCGTGGACCTGCCGGAGGAAGCCTTGCTGGACAAGCGTTCCTTTGCACTGCAACTGAGCCGCACCGGCCAGGCCAAGCTGGAAGAAGCGCGCCCCCGCTGGCGGCGCGCCCAGGACGAGATCGACCGTCGCCTCGGCCCCAAGCTGGCACGTGAATTCAACGACCTCATCGAAGACGCCTATATACGCCTGCAGGACGCCTGAGCGCGTTCGGCTTCGTTTTTGCCTTTGCTGCAACCACAACCACAACCACAATCACAACCTCAACCCTTACGCGTCTCTTTCTCCACAGGACCGCAATGAACAAGCTCACACAATCACTCGCCAACGCCGTCACGCCACGCTTTCACTACGCCTGGGTGGTGGTGGGCGTGATCTTCCTGGTCCTGCTATGCTCGGCCGGTATCCGTGCCACGCCTTCGGTGATGATCCTGCCGCTGGAGCAGGAGTTCGGCTGGAACCGCTCCACCATCTCGGTGGTGATCTCGGTCAACATCGCACTCTACGGCCTGATCGGTCCCTTCTCGGCCGCCGCCATGCAGCGTTTCGGCATCCGCCGGGTGGTGCTGGCTGCCCTGGTGCTGCTGGCCACCGGCACGGCACTGTCGACCCTGATGCACATGCCCTGGCACATGCTGCTGTCCTGGGGCCTGCTGGTGGGCGCCGGTACCGGCGTGGCCGCCAATACCCTGGGTGCCACCATCGTCAGCCGCTGGTTCGAGACCCGGCGCGGGCTGGCCATGGGTCTGCTGACCGCCAGTGCAGCGACCGGACAGATGGTGTTCCTGCCCTTGATGGCATCGATGGTCGGCAGCTATGGCTGGCGTTCGGTGGCCTTCCTGGTGTCGGCGGTGGCGCTGCTGGCCATCCCGCTGGTGTGGTTGCTGCTGCCGGAGAGCCCGGCGGCCATCGGCCAGAAGATGCTCGGCCAGGTCGAGGACATCAAGGACGAAGGCCTGTCCCGTCGCAATCCTCTGACCATCGCCCTGGACGCCCTGCGCACCTCGGTACGCATGCCGGACTTCTGGCTGCTGTTTATGAGCTTCTTCGTCTGCGGCCTGTCCACCAATGGCTATATCGGTACGCAGTTCATCGCCATGTGCAATGACTACGGCATCAACGAAGTCAGCGGCGCCTCCATCCTGGCCGCCATGGGCATGCTGGACCTGGTCGGCACCACGCTCTCGGGCTGGCTGTCGGACCGCTACAATCCACGCGTGCTGCTGTTCTGGTACTACGGACTGCGCGGCCTGGCGCTGATCTTCCTGCCCTATGCCTTCGGCCTGCAGTATTACGGCCTGACCATCTTCGCCATCTTCTATGGCCTGGACTGGATCGCCACCGTGCCGCCCACCGTGCGCCTGGCCAATGACGTCTTCGGTCGCCTGGCTGCACCCATCGTCTTCGGCTGGATCGTCGCCGGCCACCAGCTGGGTGCCGCCACCGCCACCACGGTCGCCGGTTATATGCGGGCCACGCTGGGCAACTACACCCTGTCGTCCATCATGATGGGTGTGGCCTGTCTGATCGGCGCGGTGCTGGTACTGCGTATCAAGGGCAAGCAGAGTCAGCCGACGCCGGTTCCGGCCTGATTCTCCCCCCGGGTTTGTGCGAAAAGTCATCCTTCTTCTGGAAGGATGACTTTTCTTGCTTCTTAGGTATTTGTGGCAATCGTGCAAGGGCATATGGCGTGCGAGAATGCCGCACGCCCGCGGCGCCGTCCTGACCGGGCGTGCCGATCTCCGGCATCGCTTGCGCCGGTCCAATCACCTGCCCGATGATGAACAAGAATCGCAACCTCTCCCTGCCAAGGATGTTGACCGCGCTGGCGGTCATGCTCGGTCTGAACCTGCCGGCCTACGCCGGTCCGGCGACCCTGCCATCGATAGCGGACAAGACACCGCTGCGCATGCCGCCCGAAGCCCAGGCCCGGCCGGCCTTCCTGGCCCGCGCGTTGCGCCATTTCGAGCAGGGCCCGCAGGTCATCGGCGAGCTGCAGCAGGGGCTGTTCTGCTCGCGCAAGAACGACATCGTCTGGAACCCCAAAAGCGCCGATGTGCTGCTGCCGACCAATGCCCTGTCTGCACGCTTTCGCCAGGAGCTGCAGGCCCAGGGTTACCCGGTGCCGGCGGCGCGGCCGGAAATCCTGTTTCCCGAGCGGCCGGAAGACATTGCGCAAGCCGATCCCAACCGGAGCGGCGAAGCCAATCTGCAGGTCGGCGTAGTGGTCACCCAGTTGCGGACCAATCTCTGCATGAAGAGCGGCAGCGCCTGGACCGGCGAGGCCTACGTCAGGCTTGACTGGCAACTGTTCGCGCCGGAGCAGCGCAAGGTGATCTATCGCGGCAGCAGCGAAGGGGTGTTTCGCTCCGGCAGCACCGGCTTTGAGGGCGCATCGCCCCAGATTCCGGTGGAAGCCTTCGCCGTGGCGCTGCGCAATCTGCTGGCCGACCCGGCCTTCGCACTGGCAGTGCAGACACCCTACGAGCGCGCTGCCGCTGCGTTGCCACCGCCCAGAACCGAGCATCAGCCGCCGGCCAGGGCTGTGGAGATCGACAACCGCTCACCCGACCGCCAGGGGGCGGAGATGTCCAAGGTCATCGGCGAATTGCGCACGGCGGTGGTCACGGTCTTCAGCGAGCGCAGCTCGGGTACCGGTTTCTATATCGGCAGTTCCGGCTGGCTGCTGACCAACCATCACGTCATCGGCGATGCGCGGGTGGTGCGCGTGCGCCTGCCCGCCGGACGCGAGCTGATGGCCGAGGTGGTGCGCTCCGACGTGGCGCGGGATGTGGCCCTGCTCAAGACCGCACCACCCGGCGTGCGCCCGCTGCCGCTGCGCATGAGCGAGCCGGGCATCGGCGAGGATGTCTATGCCCTGGGCTCGCCGCTGGGCGATGCCTTCAATACCACGTTGACGCGCGGCATTCTCAGTGGGGTGCGCACGGTGCGCGATCTGGAATTCCTGCAGAGTGACGTGGCCATCCTGCCCGGCAGCAGCGGCGGTCCCTTGCTGGACAAATCGGGCCAGGTCATCGGCATCACCGTGGCCGGCCTGGGCGCCAAGGGGTTGGCGGGAATGAATTTCTTCATTCCCGTGGGCAGTGCGCTGCAGCGGCTCAACCTGCAGTTGCTGGACCGGCCATCCTCCCAGGCGCCCCAATCTTCCCCCTCCCGTAGCAGCCCCTAGCGGACTGCAGCTCAATTGGTGGCTTGCCGCTGTTCATAGACCTGCAGGTGACAATAGGCCGCCCGCATCAAGGGCAGGTCGATGCCGAGCCGCTTGGCCCGGGTCAGCAAGTCGCCAATGATGGCGTCGGCTTCCAGCCGCGCCATGCCGGCGGCGATGTCGCGCGCCATCGAGGCTTCCCAGGTGGAAGCGGGTGACAGCAGCAGCTTGTGCATCTGGTCCAGCGCTACCTGCGACAGGGCATAGCCGCTGCCGGCGGCCACCGAGGTGGTCTCCGCGATGGCCTGGCGCACCAGTGACTCACCCCCGGCCGTCGCCAGGATCTGGCCGATGTTGCCGCGCATCAGGCAGCTCACGGCGGCGCCGGCCGCGATCATGGCCCACTTGTTCCACAGCGCCTGATCGATGTTGTCGGAGAACTGTCGCAGACCTGGCGTGCGTGCGATGGCGGCGTGGAACGCCCTGGCGATGCTCTCGCTGCTGCTGGCGCGGGCGCCTACGCTCAGGCTGTCGTTGCTGCCCTGGTGCTGGATATGGCCGTTCTTGTCCAGCGTGGTCGCGATATAGGACACCCCACCGAGGATGCGATCCCGACCGAACGTGGCATCCAGGCTGTCGTAGGGGGACAGGCCATTGAGAATGGGCAGGATGACCGTGTTCTGCCCCGTCAGTGGCTTCAAGGTCTCGATGGCACCGTCCAGGTCGTAGCTTTTGCAGGCCAGCAGAATGAGGTCGAACTCCTCCGCGATGGCGGTACCGGAGACCAGCGTCTTGACCGGGCCGGCGAAGTTGCCCAGCGCGCTGTCGATGACCAGTCCCTCCTGTTGCAATTGCCGGGCACGCCGCTCACGCACCAGGAAACTGACGTCCTGGCCCGCTTCAATCAGACGTGCACCGTAATATCCTCCCATGGCGCCAGCGCCGAGAACCAGTATCTTCATGTTCATTGATCCGTTAAATAAATTATGATCATAATATATAAATCGGAGAAAATATGCACCGCACCCTACTCGGGAGGCGGTAGCTGGTTCGATGGGCGTGCAGGAGACCCGTCCGGGGCCGTTAGGCGCAGGACATGGCGGGATTTCTAGGGCCGCTTTTCCTTCAGGTCCGAGAGCAATTCCTTCCGGGTGGCGTCGAGGATCTCGCCGGACAGAGCGGTCGCGCCGCTGGCCCGCGCCAGCAGCAGTGCGCCCACCATGGTGGAGAGCTGGGCGATGGCGCGTCGTCTGCGGGTCTTGGGTCCACTTTGTGGCTGAAGTGCGGTCAGGCTGTCGAGCAGGTCATCCAGGCCGGCGCGATAGGCGGCCCGCACCGGCTTGTCCTCGTCCACGCGTGCCACGTCGCTGGCCAGCATGGCGGCCGGGCAGGCCTTGCCGGGCGCGTCGCGGTTCTCCTCGCTGAGGTAGCGGCCGATGATGGCCTCGATGGCGTCCGTCGGTGATCGGCTCTGGGCGGCCTGGGCGTGCCATTTGTTGCGCGACAGATCGAAGGCGCGGGTGCAGGCGATGGCGGCGAGCTCGTCCTTGGATTTGAAGTGGCCGTAGAAACCGCCGTGCGTGAGGCCGGCGGCCTTCATCAGGTCGATCACGCTGACCCGGTCGATGCCCATTTCGCGAAACAGTTGCGCCGAGACGTGTTCGATGCGGTCACGATTCAGTTCTGCTTGCTCAAGGGTAACGCGGGGCATGGTGGTTCCTGGGGATGGAGAAAAGGCTTCATCATAAGCGATCAAGCCTGCCACCGGTACCTGGTCCCGGCCTGGCCTGCGCGGTCCCTGGTCGTGGCTGGTGGGCATGCATGATGCTTGTCATTTATCCTTGTTCATCCACGGTATCGAATTCCTCGTCTGCGTCCATGAATAAATCGCCACCTGCTTCCGAACGATCCAATCTGGTGCGCCTCTGGCGCGAGGCGGACTTCGGCGGTGCCGAACTGCTTGCCGCCAGCTATCACAACCACCATTTCCCACCGCATGCGCATGATGAATATGCTTTCGGCATCATCGAACGAGGTGCTCAGGCCTTCCAGCACGACCGTGGCAAGCGGCTGACCATGCCGCAAGGATCGATCGGCGTCATCAATCCGGGCGACGTACACGAAGGACGCCCCGCCGACGGTCAGGGATGGGATTACCGGATGGTCTATCTGTCGCCCGACTTCGTCTGCCGTCTCTTCGAGCGGGAAGCCGGCCATCCGGCTGGCTTGCCCTGGTTTGCCCGGAACGTGATCTTCGATGACCAGACCATTGTCATGTTGCGGGCGGCGCACTGCAGTTCGGCGTCGCCCCATGCGAGCCGACTGGAGGTGAGCTCGCTCTTGACTGCGGCAGTGATCCAGCTGTTCGCCCGGCATGCGCAGTTCCGTCAGCGCAGGCTGGAGCAGGCGGCTGCGCCGCGGGCAGTCCGTCATGCGCGGGAATTCATCGATGCCCATCTGGTCGCCAGTCCTTCGCTGGAGGAGTTGGCGTCGGTGGCCGGGGTCAGCCCCTACCACCTGCTGCGCCAGTTCAAGGCCATTCACGGCATGGCGCCCCATCGCTACCTGATCCAGCGGCGGGTTGCCATGGCCAAGACGATGCTGCTGGCCGGCCGCCAGCCCAGGCGGGTCGCCATCGAGCTGGGCTATTGCGATCAGGCGCATCTCAGTCGTGAGTTCAAGACCTTCTACGGTGTAGCGCCGAGCCGGATCGGTCGCTAGAAAATAGCAAGATTATCCAAATCCCGAGACCGCGCCGCGCGCATATTGCTTGCTCCATCATTGAAGCGAGGTGTGCCGTGATTGATCTTCGAAGTGATACCTGCAGTCGGCCTACCGAGGCCATGCGCGACGCCATCCGGGATGCAGTGGTCGGTGACGACGTTTATGGCGACGACCCGACCGTCAAAGAACTGGAGCGCGAGGTTGCCGCGCTGCTCGGCAAGGAGGATGCAGTGTTCATGGTGACCGGCACCATGACCAACCAGGTCGCCATCCGCGCCCATACCGAACCGGGCGATGCGGTACTGTTCGATCAGAACGCCCATGTGTACATCCTGGAAGGCGGGGCGCCGGCGGCTTTCGCGGGCGTGCTGCCGCGCTTGCTACCGGGCGCGCGCGGTGTGTTCTCGGCCGCCGATGTGAGTGGCGCCCTGGGCCTGTCGCACCGCTTCTTCCCCAGCACGATTCCGGCACCGGTGAAACTCCTGTGCCTGGAAAATACCCACAACCTGGGAGGCGGAAAGGTCTGGCCCATCGAGCAGATGGCCGCGGTGTGCGAACTGGCGCGGCAGCGCGGCATCGCCCTGCATCTTGACGGTGCCAGATTGTGGCATGCCACGGCCGCCTCCGGCATCACGGAGCGCGAATATGCGCGGCACGTTGATTCCGTCAGTGTCTGCTTTTCCAAGGGGCTGGGAGCGCCAGTCGGTTCCGCACTGGCAGGCTCGCGGGAATTCATCGCGCGCGCCCGTCGCTTCAAGCAGCAGATCGGTGGCGGTTTCCGTCAGGCGGGCATCATTGCTGCCGGCGCCCTGTATGCGCTGCGTCACCATCGCGAGCGACTCGGCGACGATCACCTCCACGCAAGAATTCTCGCAAGAGGCATCGCCGGGATACCCGGCATCGCCATCGATGTGGCCACGGTCGAAACCAATATCGTCCGCTTCGAAGTCACTTCGACCACGGCCGGCGATTTCGTCGACAGGCTGCACGCCCGTGGGCTGCATGTTCTGCCATCCGGGGAGCGGGGCGTGCGTGCCATTCCCTATTTGAACATCTCGCCGTCGCAGATCGATGAGGCCGTCGGCATCATCGCGGCAGTTGCCAGGGAGGTGCAGGCGCTCAACTGAGTTCGTCACCGGCAGGGCCGGATCGAGACGGGGCCATGCTGCGAGGCGGCATCAATCCCACGCCGGAGCAAAGTCCGGATTGGCCAGGCGCTCGCCGCGATCCAGTGCTGCGATGGCACTCATCTCGGCGTCCGACAAGCTGATCTTGCCCGCGGCCAGGTTGCTGGCCAGGTTCTCGCGCCGGGTGGACGAGGGGATCACTGTAAAGCCCTGTTGCAGCGACCAGGCCAGCGCCACCTGCGCGGCCGATACACCGTGCCTGGCAGCGATCTCCAGCAGCGTCGCATCCTGCATCACCCGGCCGTAGGCCAGGGGCATGTAGGCGGTCAGGTGGACGCCCTGGGTGCGGGCGTACTCGATCAGCTTGCGGTTCTGCAGGAAGGGATGGATCTCGACCTGGTTGGTGGCGATCTGGTCGGCACCGACGGCGGCAATGGCCTGCTCCATGTGGGTGATGGTGAAATTGGAGATGCCGATCAGGCGCGTCAGGCCTTGTGCCTTGGCTTCGGCCAGCGTCTGCAGGTAGTCGACCACCGGCAGCGCGTCCTGCGGCGATGGCCAGTGGATCAGCGTCAGGTCGACCTGTTCCAGGCGCAGCTTCTGCAGGCTTTCCTTGAGGCTGGGGATGAGCTTGTCGCGCGACAGGTTTTCGGTCCAGATCTTGGTGGTGACGAACAGCGCATCACGGGCCACGCCGCTCTCGGCCAGCGCCTGGCCGACTTCGGCTTCGTTGCCGTAGATCTGCGCGGTATCGATATGGCGATAGCCCAGCTCCAGGCCGGTGCGTACCGAGTCGATGACCTGCTGGTCCTTGAGGCGGAAGGTGCCCAGGCCCAGCGCGGGGAGGGGGGAAGTGGTGGGGGTGTTGTGCATGTCTTGTCCTTTGCGTTGAGGATGAGGGCCGCCGGACGGGAATTGCCTGGGCGGCGGCATCAGTGCGATCGAGTATCGGACAAATCCTTTGTTGCTTGAAGTGCTTCGTCGACAAATCATTGTTGATCACAACTCAATAATGTTTGGCGGTGCAGGCGTGGTGTTCCCGCGGGGCGATCATTTTGCATATTGTTTAAATGATTTCCTCCCGCCGGCCGGGAGCCGCGTCCTGCCTGGCTGGTCATATACCTTCAGGGTATATGCCCTATCGCAACTCGGTAATTTCCAAGCCTGATAGGGGCTGATTACACTGGCGCCAGCCATCGCTGGATGGCCTTACATCAGACCTTCCGGCGCGTCCGGAAATCATCTCAGGGGGAACACCATGCACGTCATCAAGCTCGCCATTGCCGCATCCATCACCTTGTCTGCTGCTGCGGGTGGCGCGGCCATGGCCGACACGCTGGCCTCGGTCCAGAAGGCCGGGGTCGTCAAGATCGGCGTGCCGCAGGACTTCGCGCCCTACGGCGCGGTCAATGGCGACCTGCAGCTGCAGGGGCTGGATATCGATGTGGCACGGCTGGTGGCCAAGGGCATGGGCGTGAAGGCCGAGCTGATCCCGGTCCCCACCTCCAGCCGGGTGGCCTTCCTGCAGAGCCACAAGATCGACATGATCATCTCCACCCTCGGCAAGAACGCCGAGCGCGAGAAGGTGATGGATTTCTCGCAGGGTTACGCGCCGTACAACAACAGCGTCTTTGGTATCGCCGCGCTGAAGATCAGTGGCCCGGCCGATCTGGCGGGCAAGACCGTGGGCGTCACCCGCAGCACCTTCGAAGACCTGATGCTCACCGACACGGTACCCAAGACCACCGTCCTGAAGCGCTACGAAGACAACAACGGACTGGTGTCGGCCTATGTCGCCGGGCAGGTACAGATCGTCGGCACGGGTGACTTCGTCGCCTATTCGCTGGCCGAGAAGACGCCCTCCAACAAGCCGGTGCTGAAGTACGTCATCAATGTGTCGACCTGTTTCGTCGGCGTCAACAAGGGCGAGACTGCGCTGGTGGCAAAGATCAACGACGTGCTGACCGCCTCCAAGAAGAGTGGCGAACTCAATGGTCTGGTCAAGAAGTGGCTCAACGTACCGCTGCCCGAGAAGATCGCCACCACCTATCAGTAAGACCCACCAGTTGGCGGCGCGCGACCCTCGCGCGCCGCATTCTGCGGATGGAACAGTCGTCGGCCGTGCTTCACCTCCCCATCCTTATCCACATCCGCATCTGCATCCGCTCTCGCAAGGAACGGCAATGAAATGTCTCTCTGGTATCCGTATCGGGACCCGCCTGGCGGTCGGTTTCGCCATCGTGCTGGCCTTGTCCATCCTCGTCATGGCGCTGGGTATCTGGCGCCTGCAGATCGTCTCCGATGTCACCCATGAGATGGTCCATCATTCGGCCTTGAAGGAGCGCCTCATCTCTGCCTGGGTCGGCAGCCTGCGCGCTGGCGTGATGCGTTCGGTGGCGATGTCGCGCAGTGTCGATTCGACGCTGGGCAGTTACTTTCTCAACGAGGAAATCGCCGCCAACAAGGAAATCGCAGACCTGCAGGCGCAGTTGACGCCGCTGCTGGTGGCAGGGAAAGAGCAGGCCCTGCTGGCGGAAATAGGCCAATACCAGCGCCGCTACAAGGAGATATTCCTCAAGATCATGGATCTCAAATCCACCGGTGAACAGGAGCTGGCCAGCAGTACCCTGATCCAGGAATTCATGCCGCTGGCCAAGCAGTATCTGGCGGCCGTACGGACGCTGCAGCAGGCGCAGCAGACTGAAATCGATGCCGCTTCGCAGAACATCGAGCGGCTCTCGCGTGACAGCCGCATCCTGCTGCTGGTGCTGGAGGCAGCAGCCTTGTTCTTCGGCGTGGCCTGTGCCTGGCTGCTCACGCGCAGCATCGTGCGTCCGCTGCGGCAGGCAGTGGGATTGTCGGAGCGGGTGGCTCGGGGTGATCTGACGGCCACCGTCAGCCCGGCCTCGCGCGACGAGATCGGGCAACTGATGACGGCCCTGCAGGACATGAGTCAGCGCCTGCGCGATATCGTCAGCCGGGTGCGGCACGGCACCGATTCCATCACGCTGGCCTCCGCTGAAATGGCGGAGGGCAATCTCGACCTCTCCTCGCGCACCGAGCAGCAGGCAGGGGCGCTGGAAGAGACCGCGTCGGCCATGGAAGAACTCATCGCTACCGTGGGGACCAATGCGGACAACGCCCGCCAGGCCAGCCAGATGGCGGCCTCGGCATCATCGGTGGCGGGCGAGGGCGCGTCGGTGGTGGGCAAGGTGGTTGGTACCATGCAAAAGATCCACGCCTCTTCCGACAAGATCGTGGACATCATCGGCGTGATCGACGGCATCGCCTTCCAGACCAATATCCTGGCACTGAATGCGGCCGTGGAAGCCGCTCGCGCCGGGGAGCAGGGGCGCGGTTTCGCGGTGGTGGCGTCGGAGGTGCGCTCCCTGGCGCAGCGTTCGGCGGCCGCCGCCCGGGAGATCAAGTCGCTCATCGATGATTCGGTGCAGAAGGTGGTGGCCGGCAGCGCGCTGGTGGAAGTGGCGGGCGCCACCATGCAACGTGTGGTGCAAAGCGTTGAGCACGTCCATGCCATCGTCGATGACATCAGCGTGGCCACTGCCCAGCAGAGCGAGGGCATCCAGCAGGTCAACGATGCCGTGGCCCAGCTTGACGACCTGACCCAGCAGAATGCTGCCCTGGCCGAACAGGCCGCCGCCGCTGCCGCTTCGATGCGTGCGCAGGCGGGCGAGCTGACGCAGGTGGTCAGTATTTTCGCGATCGGGACGCACGCCGGAGAAGCGTCGTCTGCCTCCCGGCACACGTTGGCGTCGTCGCCGGTGGTGGCTGTCGGCGCGCCGCCGCAGCCGCGCCTGCTCGTGCCCCAGCCGCGTTAGCCGGTGGTGTCCGTCATGGGCAGCGGCTGGGCTCCTTCCAGATGGGCGATATAGCGGCCCAGCGTGGGGTTGCCGTTATCGGCGCGATAGACGAAGGAGACGGGGTGGCGCATGGTCAGTTCCGGATGGTCGACCAGCACCACCCCTTCCGGGCAGGTATAGGCACTCACGTCAGAGACGATGGCATAGCCCACGCCAGCAGCCACCAGGCCGAGAATGCTCAGTACGTCGCTGGCCAGTTGCGCCTTGCGCGGCACCAGTCCGGCCGTCTGGCACTGGTAGTCCAGGAACTGGTCGTAACCCGGTGCCACCTCGGTCGGGAACCAGATCGCCGGCTCCTCGCGCAGTGCCGACAGATGGACCGGCACCTGGCGGGCCAGCCGGCTGTCGCGGGGTAGCGCCAGTTTGAGTCGACACTCGAAGACTTCGATCTCGTTGAATTCACCCGCCAGGAACTGGTCGTTGGGCGGATAGCGCCAGGCCAGGAAACCGGCATCCAGTTCGCCTTCCCTGATCCGTTCCAGTTGCCGGGCCGACAGGCCCGGTTCCAGTGACATGGCAATCCGTGGCTCGGCCTGGTGAAAGCTGCGCAGCGAACCCAGGATGCGGGGATGCCAGCCGAAATTGGGCGTGATGCCCATGCGCAGATTGCCTTCCACGCCCTCGGCTACGCGCGCGACGCGCTGACGCGTTTCTTGCAGCTCCCCCAGCATGCGGCGGGCATCAATGGCCAGTTGCTGTCCGGCGGCGGTCAGGGTTGCGCCACGGACGCTGCGGTCGAACAGGAGCGCCCCCATTTCCTCTTCCAGATCCTTGATCTGCCGGCTCAGGGCCGGTTGCGCGATGTGCAGTCGGCGCGCTGCTTCGGCCACGCTGCCGTGTTCGACCACGCCGAGAAAATAGCGCAGATGACGAAATTCGATCATGGCGGATCTATACCTTGAGAGTATGGTTCTTATATTTAAACGGAAGTTTTCAGTATAGGGCATAAGACCTACACTTCGGCCACCAAACATAACAAGTGGAGACCTTATGCACAGCCAAGCCAACGGGTTGGACGCGAAAACGCAACGCCGCGCGGTGATCGCGGCCACCATCGGTAACGTTCTCGAGATCTACGATTTCATCATCTTCGGCATCTTCGCCGTGGCCATTTCCAAGACCTTCTTTCCCAGTGGCGACGATTATGCGGCGCTGATGTTCACCTTCATGACCTTCGCCGCCGGCTTCGTGGTGCGGCCCATCGGCGCACTGGTACTGGGGCAGTATGCCGACAAGGTCGGTCGCAAGAAGGCACTGAGCTTCACGTTGCTGCTGATGGCGCTGGGTACCATCATTCCGGCGCTCTGTCCGTCCTACGATTCGATCGGGATCGCCGCGACCGCTATTCTGGTATTCGGCCGTCTGCTGCAGGGATTTTCGGCCGGTGGCGAGATCGGCAGCAACGTGGCCATGCTGGTGGAAAATGCGTCCGGTCGCAATCGTGCCCTCTTCAGCTCCTTCCAGCAGATGGCGCAGGGCGGCGGGGTGCTGCTGGGCGGCGTGGTCGGCTTCACCATCGCCGTGGTCTATGGCCAGGAGCGCATGCTGCAGGATTACTGGCGCGTGGCCTTCCTGGTGGGGCTGCTGATCGGTCCGGTGGGCTGGTACATCCGCCGCGCACTGCCGGAGACGCCGGAGTTCGAGCGCAGCATCGAGCAAGGCCCGGCCGATTCCTTCCTCGCGGGCGTGAAGGCCAACTTCGGTCGCATCCTGATCGGCATCGCCATCATGATCTTCTGGACCGTGGCAACCCAGGTCTCCAACTACTTCACCACCTATGCAGTGCGTGAGCTGAAGATGCCGGTAGCGTCGACCTATCTGGGCCAGATCGCTTCCGGTCTGACCCTGCTCCTGATCTGCCCGCTGGTGGGCATGCTGGCCGACCGTATCGGCCCCTACAAGCCCATGGCCTGGGGTGCCGGACTGGCGGGCGTGCTGGCCTATCCCTTGTTCAAATTGCTGGTGGCCACCCCGACCCTGCCGATGCTGCTGATGGTACAGATCGCCATCTCCGTCACGCTGGGCCTGTATGCCGCCTGTGCGCCGCTGGTCATGTCCGATATCTTCCCGACCCGCTATCGTGCCACCGGCGTGGGCACATCTTACGCCCTGGGTGTGATGATCTTCGGCGGGCTCACGCCCATGATCGTGACCACACTGATCCAGGTCAGCGGCGACAAGCTCATCATCGGCCTGTACCTGACCGTGGCCGCACTGCTGAGCCTGGCCCTGATCGGCGCTCTGGTACGCATGCAGCGCAAGCAGGCGCTGGCCTGAGGTCGCTGGCCCTGATTTTTTGGCCCGCCTCGTGACCTCCTGGCTCTCGCCCTGGCGCCGTGCATGAGGTTTGCCCCCCACCAACCTGTAGAGGACTCCACATGGAGATGAACAAGCATGGGCGCATGGAAGGGCCCGAAGAAATGGATCTGGTGTCCATACGGCGTCATCTGCACGCCCACCCCGAACTGCGCTTCGAAGAAAAGCGCACCGCCGGCTACGTGGCCCGTCTGCTGCGCGGATACGGTCTCCAGGTCGAGGAGAATATCGGTGGCTACGGCGTGGTGGGCACGTTGCGCAAGGGCAGTTCGTCGCGCGCCATCACGCTGCGTGCGGATATGGATGCCTTGCCGATGAAGGAGGAAAACACCTTTGCCCATGCCTCCACCTGCGCCGGCAAGATGCACGCCTGCGGCCATGACGGCCACACCGCCATGCTGCTGGGCGCAGCGGCCAGATTGAGCCACGCGGTCGATTTCGATGGCACCGTGCACCTCGTGTTCCAGCCGGCCGAGGAGGGCGGGGCAGGTGCGCGGTCGATGATCGAGGATGGCCTGTTCAAGCGTTTTCCCACCGACGCCATCTTCGGCCTGCATAACTGGCCGGGATTGCCGGCGGGCAGTTTCGGCGTGCGCCCCGGCCCGCTGATGGCCTCCAGCAATACCTTCAGCGCTACCCTGTACGGACGTGGTGCCCACGCTGCCCAGCCCCATCGCGGCATCGATCCCGTGGTGGCGGCGGCGCAGCTCACGCTGGCCTGGCAGAGCATCCTCACGCGCAACGTCAACCCCAATCACCCAGCGGTGCTCTCGGTCACCCAGATCCACACGGGCAGCGCCGACAACGTGATCCCCGAGCAGGCCACCCTGGCCGGGACGGTACGCGCCTTCGATGACGATACGCTTGAGCTCATCGAGCGCCGCATGGAATCCATCGCCAAGTCCATCGGCAAGATGTTCGACCTGCGGGTGTCGTTCAGCTTCGAGCGCCTGTACCCGGCGCTGGTCAATCATCCTGAAGAAACCAGCGAGGCCATGCAGGCCATGATGGCGGCCGTCGGCACGGAGCAGGTCGATGGCGAGACCGAGCCGGCCTTCGCTTCCGAGGACTTCGCGTTCTACCTGCACCACAAGCCGGGCTGCTACGCCTTTCTCGGCAACGGCCTGATCGCCACTGGCGAGGGTACCGGGCAGGCCGCTTCGCGGGAATTGCATAGCCCTTTCTACGATTTCAACGACGACATCATCGATGCCGGTGTCGCCTACTGGGTCGCACTGGTGCAGCGCTATCTGGGTGTGTCTGCGTGAAATCGCCGGAGCTTGATCCCCTGCAGTGGCAGTCGGCCGTGATGGGCGATGTTGCCGGTCGGGCGCGGTCGGCCCGTGCCGGTGACTTTGCCGCGCAGCCTTGGCCCGAGATCCTCAGGCGCGCCGCGCATCTCTCCGAGGCTTGTCGCCAGGAGGGGGAACTGGCTAGCTACATCCCGGCCCTGGCGCAGGTCGACCCGGATCAGTTCGGCATGGCTGTCGCCACCCTCGACGGCGCAGTCCATGCGGTAGGGCACAGTGCGACGCGCTTTTCCATCCAGAGCATCAGCAAGCTGTTCCTGCTGGCACTGGCCTACCGCAGCCATGGCGAATGCCTGTGGGAGCGGGTCGGGCAGAGTCCCAGCACCAATCCGTTCAATTCGCTGATCGAGCTGGAGCTGGAGCGCGGCATCCCGCGCAATCCGTTTCTGAATCCGGGCGCGCTGGTGGTGACGGACGCCTTGCTGAGCCGGCATACGCATCTGGAATCGGCGATGGTGGCGCTGCTGCGGGAGCTGACCGGCAGCGGTGATCTCAATTACGACTCGGAGGTCTTTCACAGCGAGCTGCGCTGCGCCTCGCGCCACTTCGCAGCGGCCCACCTGATGCAGAGCCACGGCAACATGGTCAATGCAGTGGACGACGTGGTCACGGCCTATTGCGCCAGTTGCGCCATCGAGGCTTCTTGCGTGGAACTGGCACGTGCCGCGCTGTTCCTGGCCAATGGCGGCAACGGCATCGAAGGTGGGCGGCAGTTGCTGACGGCGCAGCAGACCCAGCGCATCTGCGCGCTCATGCTCACCACCGGCACCTACGAGCATTCCGGCAAGACCGCCTTTGCCATCGGCCTGCCGGCCAAGAGTGGCGTGGGCGGCGGCGTACTGGCCGTGTTGCCGGGCCGCGGCAGCATCTGCGCCTGGTCGCCGCGTCTGGATGCACGTGGCAATTCGGTACGGGCCATGATGGCGCTGGAACTGGTCTCCAACGCTGCCGGCTTGTCGGTGTTCGCCTGAGGTCGGCGTCGCGCTGCCCCGGGGGGCGATGCGTTTGGTTTCTCCTGGCTTGGTGGCGGATTGCATAGGGCGTTCGCCACCTTTTTTTTCGGGCGGCAAGCGGGCGCAGGTTGCCGACCCACGGTTGATGGCACGGCCGCCAGACTTGGTAACGCTACCAGGGCCGATGCTAGAATGCCCGCATGTCCGAAAACAGAACCACCTCCCCTGACGCCCCCCTCAGCCTTGCCACGCGCGGAACCGACGACGATGGTCCCGAACCGCGTCGTCGCGGCCCGCGCAAGAGCGCCGGTGGCATCACGCTGCGCGACGTGGCGCAGCTGGCCGGGGTGGCGCCGATCACGGCGTCGCGGGCCTTGAACACACCCTCGGCGGTCTCACCCAAGGTCTTGCAGAAAGTGCGCGAGGCGGTGGAAAAGACTGGCTACGTCCCCAACCTGCTGGCCGGCGGGCTGGCCTCCAACAAGAGCCGGCTGGTGGCGGTGGTGGTGCCCACCGTGATCGGGCCGGTGTTCCAGGAAATCGTCCATACCCTGACCGAAACCCTGGCCGCCGCCGGCTATCAGGTCATGCTGGGCCAGAGTGGCTATGAGAATTCGCGTGAGGATGCACTGCTGGAAGCCATCATCGGCCGCCGTCCCGATGGCGTGGTGCTGACCGGCATCATGCGCTCGGCCGAGGCCAGGAAGCGGCTGCTGGCCAGCGGTATCCCGGTGGTCGAGACCTGGGACCTGACGCCCACGCCGATCGACATGCTGGTCGGTTTTTCGCACGAGGCCATCGGCCGCGAAGTGGCGCGCTACCTGCACCAGCGCGGTCGCAAGAAGGTCGCGGTGGTGGGCGGGCGCGACGAGCGCAGCCAGCGCCGCATGCAGTCCTTTGCGCAGGAAGCGGTGGCGCTGGGCATGAACGACGGGCAGGGGGCGGCAGCCCTGCCGATGTACCACGTCATCGCCCCGACCACCCTGGGGCAGGGACGGCGGGGTCTGGCCGATCTGTTGCAGCAACAGCCCGACACCGATGCCATCTTCTGCAGTTCCGACCTGCTGGCGCTGGGCGTGATGATCGAGGCCCAGAGCCGTGGCATCGCCATTCCCGGGCAACTGGCGGTGGTCGGCTTCGGCGACCTGGAATTCTCGCGTGACCTGCAACCCCGCCTGACCACCGTGCGCATCGACGGCACCGGCATCGGCCAGCGCGCGGCGCGTTTCATCATTGACCGGGCGGCGGGCATCGAGGTGGCCGAGCGCATTGTCGATGTCGGCTTTTCCATCATCCAGCGCGAAAGCGCCTGACGCGGCGATTCCGCACTTCCTGCCCCTCCTGTCTTTCCCACCTTTACTGCCCCATCCGTTTTGATGCTGCCAGGCAAGTTGATCTGGCGCTTCACATCCCCCTGTTGACATGCTGATTTGGTACCGCTACCATGCATTCATCCTGATTTGGTACCGCTACCAAATTGTTGCCGGATCCGCTGCCAGGTCATTCCCGGTGGGTGCCGGTTTTTCTTCATTGAAAGAGAAAGTGCTGCCATGACTGCCCTTGCCACTCCTGCCTCCTCGACGTCTGCCACCTCGTCTTCCGCTGCCCTGGCCAAGGGGGCGCCCCGCGTCTCCGACATGCGCGTCATTCCGGTGGCCGGCCACGACAGCATGCTGCTGAACCTGTCCGGCGCCCACGGTCCGTATTTCACGCGCAACCTGGTGATCCTCACCGACAGCGCCGGCCATACCGGGGTGGGCGAGGTCCCGGGCGGGGAGGGCATCCGCCAGACCCTGGAAGATGCGCGCTCGCTGGTGGTGGGGCAGTCCATCGGCAATGTCCAGGGCATCCTGAACCGGGCACGCACCGCCTTCGCCGACCGCGATGTCGGCGGTCGGGGCCTGCAGACCTTCGACCTGCGTATTGCAGTGCACGTCGTCACCGCGCTGGAAGCGGCCCTGCTGGATCTGCTGGGCAAGTTCCTGGAGGTGCCGGTGGCGGCGCTGCTGGGCGAGGGGCAGCAGCGTGATGAGGTGGAAATGCTGGGTTACCTGTTCTACGTGGGTGACCGCAGGCAGACCGACTTGCCGTATCACGCCGAAGCGGAGCAGGCCGACGACTGGCTGCGCCTGCGCCATGAAGCCGCGCTCACGCCCGAGGCGGTGGTCCGCCTCGCCGAGGCGGCCTATGCGCGGTATGGCTTCAACGACTTCAAGCTCAAGGGCGGTGTCATGCGTGGCGAGGAAGAGATCGCCGCCGTCACGGCGTTGGCCGAACGCTTCCCCAAGGCTCGCATCACCCTTGATCCCAACGGCGGCTGGCTGCTCAAGGATGCCATCCGCCTGTGCCGCGACCAGCATGACGTGCTGGCCTATGCGGAAGATCCGTGCGGCGCCGAGGAAGGCTATTCCGGACGCGAGGTGATGGCCGAGTTCCGCCGCGCCACCGGCCTGCAGACCGCCACCAACATGGTGGCCACCGACTGGCGCCAGATGGGCCATGCCATTTCGCTGCAGTCGGTGGATATCCCGCTGGCCGATCCGCATTTCTGGACCATGCAGGGTTCGGTGCGGGTGGCGCAGATGTGCCATGAGTGGGGCCTGACCTGGGGTTCACATTCCAACAACCACTTCGACGTTTCGCTGGCGATGTTCACCCATGTGGCCGCAGCCGCGCCGGGCAAGATCACCGCCATCGATACCCACTGGATCTGGCAGGACGGCCAGCGCCTGACCCGTGAACCGCTGCAGATCGTGGGCGGCAAGGTGCAAGTGCCGGCCAAGCCGGGCCTGGGCGTGGAACTGGACATGGAACAGGTGGAAGCGGCCCACCAGACCTATCGCAACATGGGACTGGGTGCGCGGGACGATGCGGTGGCCATGCAGTACCTGATCCCGGGCTGGAAATTCGATCCCAAGAAACCCTGCCTGGTGCGTTGAGCACAGGGCTGCACATCTGCTAGCGGGGCCGTGACAAGAGCGCGATGAACGCGCCGCCGGTCCGAATTTTCGTTCAGCTTTTCTTTCATCCATCGGTAGTACGGGCTCAACAGAGGAGACAACCCGTGAATCCTTCCCCATCCGCCTCATCAGGCGCAGCAACCCTGGTCCTCACCAGCGCGGTGAGCAAGATCAAGTGGCGCATCCTGCCGCTGTTCGTGGCCATGTTCATCATCAACTACATCGACCGCGTCAACATCGGTTTCGTGCGCAGTCACCTCTCTACCGACCTGGGCATCGGCGCGGCGGCCTTCGGCCTGGGCGCCGGGCTGTTCTTCGTCGGTTACGCGATCTTCGAGGTGCCGTCCAACATGCTGCTGCAACGTTACGGCGCGCGCGCCTGGCTGACCCGCATCATGTTCACCTGGGGCCTGGTGGCGGCCTGCATGGCCTTCGTGCAGAGCGAGACCAGCTTCTATTTCATGCGTTTCCTGCTGGGCGTGACCGAGGCGGGCTTCTTCCCCGGCGTGGTGTATTACTTCACGCAGTGGTTGCCCAATCATGAACGTGGGCGCGCCATGGCGGTCTTCCTGTCGGGCTCGGCGATTGCTTCCATCCTCTCCGGTCCGATTACCGGCGCGCTGTTGCTCATCGAGGGCGGCGGCCTGCATGGCTGGCAATGGATGTTCCTGATCGAAGGCGGCGTCTCGATGCTGTTCTGCGTGGTGGTCTGGAATGTGCTGGACTCCACCCCGGCCGATGCCAGGTGGCTTTCGCCGGAACAGCGCGAAGCGCTGACCGCGGTGATCGCCGCCGAACAGGAGCTGCGCGCCGCCAACCGGCCGGCGCACGTTTCCGCGCTGACCTTGTTGCGCGACCCGCAGATAGTCTTGTTCTGTCTGATCTACTTCGCCATCCAGCTGACCATCTACGGTGCGACCTTCTGGCTGCCGACCATCATCAAGAAGATGGGCCATTTCAATGACTTCCAGGTCGGCCTCTTCAATACCATTCCGTGGATCATCGCCATTGCCGCCATGTACATGTTTGCGGTGCTGGCGGCGCGCTTCAAGCGGCAGCAGTTCTGGGTCGCCGCTGCGCTGGTGATCTCGGCGACGGGCATGGCGGTGTCGGCCTCGTCCGGGCCGGTGATCGGGTTTGTCGCGGTGTGCTTCGCCGGCATCGGCTTCAAGGCGGCTTCCTCGCTGTTCTGGCCGATCCCGCAAGCCTACCTGGATGCACGCATTGCGGCAGCGGTGCTGGCACTGGTCAATTCGCTGGGCAACCTGGGCGGCTTCTTCGCGCCGGCCACTTTCGGCTACCTGGAGCAGAAGACCGGTTCCATCCAGGGCGGGCTGTATGCCCTGTCCGGTGCCTCGTTGCTGGCGGCGGTGCTGGTGTTCCTGGCTCGCACCCGGCCGGCAGCACAGGATGGCGGTGGTACCGCCAGCGGCAAGAGCGAGGCCGTCATCAAGCACGCTGCCTGAGGCAGTCCGGCAGTATCGATTTCTCCGAGGTCTTCCTCGTTCGCGCCCTGCGCGCCCGCGTTGCAGCGGGTGAGCAGGGCGCTTTTTGTGGTCCGTCCCGTTTTACCCGTTTCAGGCCAAGCAGGGGCGGGGCCGGCATGCCTATAATGGCACCCTGCAATCCGTCATCACGGCGGGACAGTCGCCGCTTCTCACGCGGCAAGACATCAAGGCGGCCTGGCCATGGAAACCCTCTACCACCTCATCGAGCAATACGGTCTGATCCTCGTTTTCGTCAACGTGCTGGTGGAGCAACTTGGCGCGCCGGTGCCGGCCTATCCGACGCTGATCATCACCGGTGCCTTGTCGGCCACCGGGCGCTACTCGCCGCTGCTGTTGCTCGTCCTGGCGGTCTGTGCGGCACTGATGGCCGATTACGTCTGGTATCTCGCCGGTCGCCGCTACGGGCGCAAGATCATGTCGCGCCTGTGCCGCATTTCGCTCTCGCCGGATTCCTGTGTGCGCCAGACCGAATCGATCTACCTGCGCTGGGGCGCGCGGTCCTTGCTGCTGGCCAAGTTCATCCCCGGCTTTGCCTCGATTGCCAGCGCGCTCTCCGGCACCATGGGAACGCGCCGCGTCAGCTTCATCCTGTGGGACGCGGCGGGCAGCGCTTTATGGGCGGGGCTGGGGATTTTCCTGGGTTCGCTGTTCAGTTCGGCCGTGGATGACCTGCTGAACGTGCTGGCCCAGCTGGGGCATTACGGCATGCTGATGATCGCCGTGGCGCTGGCGGCGTTCGTGGCCAACAAATGGTGGCAGCGCCGGCGCTTCCGCAAGTCGCTGGAGATGGCGCGCATCACCGTGGATGAACTCAACACCATGCTCGAACAGGGCAATGCGCCCACCATCATCGATGTGCGCTCGCCGCTGTCGCAGCAGGATGGCCGTATTCCGGGAGCGGTGACCATCTCCAACCAGGAAATCCAGACCTTCGTCTTCGATGGTCCGGTGGAAGGGGAAGTGGTGGTCTATTGCGCCTGTCCCAACGAGGCCTCGGCGGCCGTGGTGGCGCGCCAGCTGATGCGGCGCGGCTACACCCGGGTGCGGCCGCTGACCGGCGGCATCGATGCCTGGCGCGCAGCCGGTTACGCGATCGACGTCTGAATCGCCGTGCCCTGGCGGATGGTCTTGGTGACCGGGGTCTTTTCGCAGATTTCGGCCAGGCGGGTCAGTTGTTCCTGGCTCAGGGCATTGCCGAAGCTGATCTTGCGGGTGATGGTTTCCAGGCCGCTGTCGTCGCGGCCGAAGTGGGCGTCCACTGCGATGCTGCCCAGGTCCCAGCCCTTGCGGTCGGCGTACATGCGCAAGGTCAGCGAAGTGCAGGATGCCAGTGCGGCCAGCAGCAGTTCATAGGGCGCGGGACCGGTGTCCTTGCCGCCATTGCTTTCCGGTTCATCCGATTTGAGCTGGTGGATGCGCGCCTTGATGTCCTGGGCGTAGCCGGCGGCGTTGTGCAGGGTGACGTGGGCCATGGTTTCTCCGATCGGTAGTCTGTGTGGCTTAAGGGGGAGCGGCGATTGTGACACACACGCGGCGGGCGATCTTGTACTTTCCTGCTGCAACCTTACACCAGCGTGCGCACCGAATTGGAGATCGAGCGTGCGCACTCCAATACCAGCGGCCCCAGCTTGCGTTCGGCATCCTCGGCGGTCCAGCGGCTGGTCGGCGCCACCACGTGCACGGAAGCCACCGGCCTGCGCTCGCTGTTGAAGATGGGCGCGGCCACCGTCATGTCGCCCAGGAACAGTTCTTCCCGGTTGCTGGCAAAGCCGCGTTCGCGGGCCATCCTGACCATGTCCATGATCTCTTCCACCCCGGTGCGCGTATGCGGCGTGTGGACCGTGCGCTCGCTGGAGAGCAGCAGCGTCTGCGCCTCGCCCTCGTCCAGCCCGCTCAGGTAGGCTCGCCCGGAGGCGGTGCAATACATGGGGATGCGGCTGCCGATGGGCATGTGGATGGGAATGAACTTGCTGGCCACGAAGCGGGCCACATAGACCATCTCGCGCTCGTAGGGCTCGGTGAGATTGACGGTCTCGCCGGTCATGTTGGCCAGTTCGGACAGGAAGGGATTGGCCACGTCCACCAGGATGTCGGCCGCCAGGTAGTTGTAGCCCACCTCTAACACCTTGGGCGTGAGCTGGTAGCGGCGGGTCCTGGGATGCTTGCAGATGTAGCCCAGCGTTTCCAGCGTATGCACCATGCGTTGCGCCGAACTCTTGGAAATGGACGTGGCGCTGGCCACGTCGCCCAGGGTCATGGTGCGGCGCTGCGCATTGAAGGCGCGCAGCACGGCCAGGCCTTTTTCCAGTGATTGATTGAACAGCAGGTCGGTGGGGCTTGCTTCGGTCTCGCTCATGCCTACTCCTCGCAGATAGGAAAGACAGAATTCTACGGGAATTCGCATCTACTGTATCGAATATCGATACATAAATATCTATTGACGATTCGAGTAAACCAAATATACTTAATCCAAGGCCGTATATTGATATTCATGCATCTTTGTTTGTCGTCTGCCGTTCTTCCAGCCTCAGCCCTTCCAGCCGCTTCAGTGGTTTAAGTCGCATCGCGCCATACCGGGTAGTCCGATGCCAGGCCGGGCCGGGGAGGAAGACCGGAAACCGCGTCCCCGCCCGGGGGCGTTGCAGTCCACACCGCCGTCGGCACCTGCCGGCGTGCGGACTTCCAGCCGTTCGTTCCGATCCGTCGTGATCTTGTGCCAAAGGGGGAGTCGTATGAAGTCGTTCAATCTGCCGTCCAGTCGCCTGTTGCATCGTCTGCTGTCGCCACTGCTGGGGGCTGCGGCCCTGATGTCGGTGCTGGCCGCCGCGCCCGCCATGGCCCAGTCCAGCTACAACGTGGGCGCCACCTCCACCGGGGTGCCTTTCACCTTCCTCGATATCAAGACCAACAAGCTGCAGGGCATGATGGTCGACACCGTCACGGCGGTAGGCAACAAGGCCGGTTTTTCGGTGAACATCCAGCAGACGCCGTTCTCCGCGCTGATCCCCTCGCTGACCGGCAACAAGATCGACATCATCGCCGCAGCCATGTTGAAGACCGAGGCCCGCGCCCAGATCGTGGACTTCAGTGATCCGGTCTATTCCTATGGCGAGGGTCTGTTCGTCAACGCCCAGGACCAGAAGGTCTACAAGACGCTGGACGACCTCAAGGGTGAGATCGTCGGCGCCCAGGTGGGGACGGTGTTCGTCGATGCCCTGAACAAGAAGGGAGGCTTCAAGGAAGTGAAGACCTACGATTCGGTAGCCGACATGATGCGCGACGTCGGCCTGGGCCGCATCAAGGCCGGTTTCGGTGATCGCCCGATCGTGGCCTACCAGCTCTCGCAGGGCGCCAATCCCCAGGTGCGGCTGGTCAAGGAATACCAGTCCACCCTGATGGGGGACGTCTGCCTGGTGATCCGCAAGGGAGACCCCAAGCTCATGGAGCGCCTGAACAAGGCGATTGCCGAACTCAAGGCCGATGGCACGCTCACGCGCATCGTCGATCAGTGGAAGCTGAACTGAGTGAACCGGGCTGACGTCGGCGCGACGTCACTGTAACCGCAGGCCACCGCTCCACCGGTGGCCGCGCAAGTTCCCGTCGCCGCAGGGTGGCGGGGCGGTTCTCCTGCGCAGCTTTCCACGCTCATTTCCACCTACCTTCCACGCCCATGCTTTCCCAAACCGTGCTGGACTTCCTGCCTATCCTCCTCAAGGGAGCGCTGGTCACCATCGAAGTCACGATCTATTCCTTCCTGCTCAGTTCGCTGCTGGGGCTGGTGCTGGCGCTGATGAAGGTATCGCGCCTGAAACCGGTTTCGCTGCTGGGCGCCACCATCGTCAACATCATCCGCGGGCTGCCGATCATCGTGCAGCTGTTCTACATCTATTTCGTGCTGCCCGAGATCGGCATCCAGCTCTCCGCCTTCCAGGCCGGGGTGATCGGGCTGGGGATCGCCTACTCGGCCTACCAGGCGGAGAACTTCCGCGCCGGCATCGAGGCGGTGGACGTGGGCCAGATCGAGGCGGCTCAATCGATCGGCATGCGCGGGCCGCTGATCATGCGCCGCGTGATCCTGCCGCAGGCCTTTCGTATCGCGCTGCCGCCCTATGGCAATACGCTGGTGATGATGTTGAAGGATTCGTCGCTGGTCTCGACCATCACCGTGCTGGAGATGACCCGCGCCGGCCAGATGATCGCCTCCAGCACCTTCCAGAACATGACGGTCTATACCATGGTGGCAGTGCTGTACCTGCTGTTGTCGCTGCCGCTGGTGTTCCTGATCCGTCGCCTGGAAATCCGTGGTAGCAAGGGGAGGGCGCGATGATTGAGGTCAAACGTATTTCGAAGTGCTTCGGCCAGCACGAGGTGCTCAAGGATGTCTCGCTGTCGGTGGCCGAGGGTGAGGTGGTCTGCCTGATCGGGCCCTCGGGCTCGGGCAAGTCCACGGTCCTGCGTTGCATCAACGGACTGGAATCCTATGAGCGCGGCGACATCCTGATCGACGGCCAGCGCGTGGATCGCAACGGCGCCGACATCCACCGCCTGCGCACGCGGGTGGGTATGGTGTTCCAGCGCTTCAACCTGTTCCCGCATCGCACGGTGCTGGAGAACGTCACCGAGGGACCGATCTTCGTCAACCGGGTGCCGCGTGAACAGGCGCGGGCGCAGGCCATCGCCCTGCTGGACAAGGTCGGCCTGGCGCAGCGCTGCGATGCCTATCCGGCGCAATTGTCGGGCGGCCAGCAGCAGCGTGTGGCCATTGCCCGCTCGCTGGCGATGCAGCCGGAAGCCATCCTCTTCGATGAGCCGACCTCGGCCCTGGACCCGGAACTGGTGGGCGAGGTGCTGGCGGTGATGCGCACCCTGGCCGCGGACGGCATGACCATGATCGTGGTGACGCACGAGATGGGATTCGCCCGCGAGGTGGCCGACCGCGTCTGCTTCCTGCACAGTGGCAGCATCGTCGAATCCGGCCCGGCGGCACAGGTGCTGAGCGAACCACAACATGCACGTACCCAGGATTTCCTGCGGCGCGTGATTGTCAAGTGAGGCGCGCATGACCAGCTTGCTGCAGGATTTTCCGCCCTCCCTGTGGGCTGCCACGGCGGCCGCCGACGCCGCCCCGGAGGTGCCACCGCTGGCCACCAGCGCGCGCTATGACGTGGTCATCGTCGGTGCCGGTTATACCGGGCTCTCGACCGCACTGCACCTGGCCGAGGCCGGGGTATCGGTGTGCGTGCTGGATACCCATGCCCCCGGCTGGGGCGCTTCCGGGCGCAATGGCGGGCAGGTGATTCCGGGGCTCAAGTACGACCCGGACCAGTTGCGGGTGATGTTCGGCAGCGCCGTGGCCGATCCGCTGATCGCGGCCATCGGTTCGGCCGCCGATACCGTCTTTGACCTGATCGAACGCCACGGCATCGCCTGCGATGCGCTGCGACGCGGCTGGATTCAGCCCACCCATTCGTCCAAGGTGATGCATGCGCTGGAAGCCCGTGCCCGGCAGTGGATGGCCGAAGGCGCGCCGGCGCGGCTGATGGATGCGGCCGAGGTGGCGCGCCATATCGGCACCGATGCCTACGTCGGCGGCTGGAAGGATGAGCGTGCCGGCAGCCTGCATCCGCTGAAGTATTGCCAGGGACTGGCGCGTGCGGCGCAGCGGCTGGGCGTGGTGATCCACGGTGGCACGCAGGTGGTACGACTGGAGCGACGCCCGCCGGGCTGGCGCCTGCATACCGCCCAGGGGCCGCATGTGGATGCCGAGCGCGTGGTCATCGCCACCAATGGCTATACCGACGGGCTGTGGCCGCATCTGCGGCAGTCGGTGATCGCTGCCAACAGCTTCATCGTGGCGACGCAACCCCTGTCGCCGGAGCAGGGGGCCAGCATCCTGCCGGGTGGCGAGGTCACCTCCGATTCGCGGCGGCTGCTGCTGTATTACCGGCGCGATGCCCAGGGGCGCCTGCTCATGGGCGGTCGGGGTCCCTTCGGCGAGCCGCGCGGGGCGGGCGATTTCGCGCACCTGGAACGGTCGGTGGAACTGCTGTTCCCGCAGTTGGCGGGGATCGGCTATGAATACCGCTGGTCGGGGCGGGTCGCCATCACGCGTGATTTCCTGCCGCATGTGCATGAGCCGGCGACCGGGCTATCCATCGCAGTGGGCTACAACGGGCGCGGCATTGCCATGGCCAGTACCATGGGACGCTGCCTGGCGCAGCGCATCACGGGGCAGGCGGGGGCGGTGTTCCCGTTCCCGGTCAGTACCATCCAGCCGATTCCGCTGCACGGCCTGCAGCGCTTCTACATCGCCGCCGGGGTGGCCTGGTACAGTGTGCTGGATCGCTTTTCCTGACGCTGTATGCCGGGCAGGGACGAAAAAAAACCACGCTTGCGCGTGGTTTTTTCTTGCCGGGAAGGCAGCAGCCGGGATCAGGCGAAGTTCTTTGCCACGAAGTCCCAGTTGATGATGCCCCAGTAGTTCTCGACATACTTGGCGCGTGCGTTGCGGTAGTCGATGTAGTAGGCGTGTTCCCACACGTCGACCGTCAGCAGCGGCTTGCTGTCGGTGGTCAGCGGGGTGCCGGCGCCGGTGGTGTTGACGATGTCCAGGGTGCCGTCAGCCTTCTTGACCAGCCAGGTCCAGCCGGAACCGAAGTTGGCCAGGCCCTGCTTGGTGAACTCGGCCTTGAAGGCGTCGAAGCCGCCCCACTTGGCGTTGATGGCGTCAGCCAGCGCGCCGCTCGGAGCGCCTTGACCCTTCGGGGTCAGGCCGTTCCAGTAGAAGGTGTGGTTCCACACCTGGGCGGCGTTGTTGAAGATGCCACCGGAAGACTTCTTGATGATTTCTTCCAGGGACAGGTTTTCGAATTCGGTACCCGGGATCAGGTTGTTCAGGTTGGTCACATAGGTCTGATGGTGCTTGCCATAGTGATATTCCAGGGTTTCCTTGGAAATCGTGGGCGCCAGCGCGTCCAGATCGTAAGGCAGTGCCGGAAGGGTATGTGCCATGATGAATCCTTTCAGTCTTGTTGGTTTGCTACGAAGGGGTCTTTTCCGAACCTGAGATTCTAAAGCGGAAGACAATTCTTTGCACTCGATCAAATGCCCTGCCGGTCGGCTTCTTTCACATCCCGGTTGGGTAATGCGAATGGTTCTTGCTGGCGTGGCGCCTGTCCGCGAGGCAAGGAAAACCGTAGATGCCAGTGGTGGAAAGACGTTCCAGCTCATCCTTCACCTGCGTGGCGGACGTGCCAAGCCGAACGGGCCGGGAACCGTCCCCGGCCGGCGTTATAAGCTGATGAGAAAAAAGTCTGCCACAGCTGTCAAGCGTAGCGCGTTCACCCTTCAATCCAGCCGTGGCTGCACGCTGGCAATGCCGACCTCGGCGCTGCCCTGGGCCAGGCGGATGGTGATCTCGCTGCGGGCGGCCAGCTCGGCCGGTGCGTGCAGCACCCGCCCTTGACGGTCGCTGACGATGGCATAGCCGCGTTCCAGCGTGCGTTGCGGGTTCAGCAGTTCCAGCTGCGCATTCAGGCTGGCCAGCGCCTGGCGCTGCTGGGCCTGGCGGCTCGCCTGGGCATCCTGCAGGCGGCGCGCCAGCTCGGCCAGATCACGCCGGGCGTGGGTGGTATCGGGCATCTGGTGCGCCAGGTGGGTGGCGGCCTGCTGCAGGCGATGGCGCATGCGCGTCAATGGCACGCGGTTGGCATGCGAGAGGCGGGTTTGCAGGGCCGCCAGCTTGACCCGCTCATGGGCGATGGTGGCACCCGGATTGACCAGGCGGCGTGCCAGCCAGTCCATGTTCTGGGCGCGGTCGGCGAGGGTGCGGCGCAGGGCACGGGTGAGCTCGCCGGCATGGCCGCGCAGTTCGGCCAGCCAGTCTTCGCGCGCCGTGGCGGCCAGCTCCGCGGCGGCGGTCGGCGTAGGGGCGCGCAGGTCGGCGGCGAAGTCGGCAATGGTGAAATCGGTCTCGTGGCCGACGCCGGAAATGACCGGCATGGGCGCGGCGACGATGGCGCGGGCCACCACCTCTTCATTGAAGGACCACAGGTCTTCGATGCTGCCACCGCCCCGGCAGACCAGCAGCACGTCGCACTCGGCGCGGGCCGAGGCGGTCTGGATGGCAGTGGCGATGCGCTGGGCCGCCCCTTCGCCCTGCACCGGAGTGGGATAGAGCACCACCTCCACGTGCGGCGCCCGGCGGCGCAGGGTGGCCAGCACATCGCGCAGGGCGGCGGCCTGGGGGCTGGTGACGATGCCGATGCGGCGCGCAAAGCCCGGCAGGGGCCGCTTGCGTTCGCGGGCGAACAGACCTTCGCGTTCCAGTCTTTCCTTCAGCTGCACGAAGGCAGCGTAGAGGTCGCCTACACCGGAGCGGCGGATGGCTTCCACGTTCAATTGATAGTCACCCCGTGGCGCGTAGAGGGTGACCAGGGTGCGTACCTCGACCTTGTCGCCCTCGCGCGGCATGAAGCCGGCGTACTGGGCGCGTCCCTTGAACATGACCGCGCGGACCTGGGCGCCGTTATCCTTGAGATTGAAATACCAATGGCCGGAGGCGGCGCGGGTGAAGTTGGAGATTTCGCCCTTGACCCAGATCAGCGGGAAATTGCGCTCCAGCATGCGGGCCACCGCCTGGTTCAGCGCGGAGACCGTCAGCATGGGCGGTCCGCCCTCGCTGGCGGCGCCTGCGGGCAGGGCTTCGGCACGGGGGCGAGCGGTGGGGAAGGGCGGGAACTTGTCGGTGGGCATGAGGGCGCAGGTGATCCAGGGGCGATACAATGCCGCATTGTAAGGCCAAGCCGACGGCGCTTGCCGAGGCGCACGCAACCGGCTACATTCTGCACCGCAGAAGAAGGCGCGCCCGGCGGGTCGTCTCTTTGCCACAGAATCAGATCTTCACCGCATTTCAACAGGAGTACGTTTTGCTCGCCATCATCCTCGCCGCCGGCTGGCCGATCTGGCCTTTGCTGATCGCTTCCATCATCGGCCTGGCGCTGGTCATCGAAAGACTGGTCTATCTGCGCCGCCCGCGCATCCTGCCACCGGACCTGCTGGGGGAGGTGGTACGGGTCTATCAGAGCGGTCGCGTCAACGACGACGTGATCGACAAGCTGGAACAGAATTCGCCGCTGGGCCAGGTGCTGGCTGCCGGTCTGCGCAATGTCGACGCCCCGCGCGAAGTCATGAAGGAAGCCATCGAAGAAGCCGGCCAGGCCGCCGCGCACCGGCTGGAGCGCTTCCTGACCACGCTGGGTACCATCGCCTCGCTGGCGCCGCTGATGGGCCTGTTCGGTACCGTGGTGGGCATGATCGAGATCTTCGCCTCGCAGAATGCGGTCGGCACCAACCCGGCGCAGCTGGCGCACGGTATCTCGATTGCGCTCTACAACACCGGGTTTGGCCTGGCCATCGCCATGCCGGCGCTGGTGTTCTACCGCCACTTCCGCGCCCAGGTGGATGGCTTCGTGGTGGACATGGAGCAGCAGGCCGTGAAGTTCGTGGACATCGTGCACGACGTGCGCCGTTGATTGCGCGGAGCCGACCATGAACTTCCGCAAGGGCCGTCCCCGCGAAGACCTGGAGATCAACCTGATCCCCTTCATCGATGTGCTGCTGGTGATCGTGATCTTCCTGATGGTGACCACCACCTACAGCAAGTTCACCGCGTTGCAGGTCACGCTGCCCACGGCCGATGCCCAGAAGGCGCTGGAGCAGCCCTTCGAGATCAACATCGCCATCGACGCCAGCGGGCGCTATGCGATCAACAACAAGCGCATCCCTGCGCGTGATGCGCAGGGGCTCGCCGAGGAAATGCAGGCCGCCGTGCAGGCCAGCGGCAGCCAGCGCGACCCGGTCATCATCATCAATGCCGACGCACTGGCCACGCACCAGACCGTGGTCAACGTGATGGAGGCGGCGCGCCTGGCGGGGTATCCGAAGCTGACCTTTGCGGCGCAGTCCAGCAGCAAGTGATTTATCCACAGGCTTTTGTTTTTCGACGTGGCGCCAGGGCCTTGGCCTTGGCGCCACGCTTTTCTTGATGACGGATTGAAACCATGGCCGATTCCAGGCCCACTGCCGAAGCCATCCTGAGCCGCGCCTGGCAATCCCGTGGCGTGCTGGCCTGCGCGCTGTGGCCGCTGTCGCTGCTGTTCGGCGGCCTGGCGGCGCTGCGCCGGCTGCTCTTTGCGCTGGGCATCAAGCGCGCCGAGCGCCTGCCGGTACCGGTGATCGTGGTGGGTAATGTCTTCGTCGGCGGGACCGGCAAGACGCCTTTTGCGATCTGGCTGATCGAGGCGCTGCGGGCGGCCGGTTTGCATCCGGGCGTGATTTCGCGTGGCTATGGAGCAGGCATCGGTGCCGGGCAGACCCTGGAGGTCAGCCCCGAGGCTGCGGCGTCGCAGGTCGGTGATGAGCCGCTGCTGATCGCCCAGCGTACCGGCGTGCCGCTGGTGGTGGGGCGGCGCCGGGTTGCGGCGGCGCGCAGCCTGCTGGCGGCGCACCCGGAGGTGGATGTGATCATCTCCGACGACGGGCTGCAGCATTACGCATTGGGGCGCGATATCGAGATCGTCCTCTCCGATGCACGGGGCGTGGGCAATGGCTGGCTGTTGCCGGCCGGTCCCTTGCGCGAGCCGGCTTCGCGCCGGCGTGATTTCTCGGTGCTCAATGTTGGCTTGCAGGGCAAGGCTCCGGCCGGCGTGCATGCCATGTGCCTGCAGGCTGACGAGGCCGTGCAACTGGCGCCACCGCAGGCGCGCAAGCCATTGACCCAGATGGGCGAGGGCGCGGTGCGCCTGGCGGCGGTGGCCGGCATCGGCCATCCCGAGCGCTTTTTCGCCACGCTGGAAGGGGCCGGCCTGAGCTTTGCCCGCCACCCCTTGCCCGACCATTACGACTTCGCCATCGATCCCTTTGCAGGCCTTGCCGCCGATGTCATCCTGATCACGGAAAAGGATGCAGTAAAATGCAGGGCTATCGAGGCCATCCGAAACGACCCGCGTATCTGGGTCGTGCCCGTAACAGCGCGCATCGACGGCGCGCTGGCTGAACATATAGTGGAGAAACTCCGTGAACGCCCGACTGCTTGATATCCTGGTTTGCCCCATCTGCAAAGGTCCGCTGGACTACGACAAGAAAGCCCAGGAACTGATCTGCAAGGCAGACAAGCTGGCCTACCCCATCCGTGACGGCATCCCCATCATGTGGGCCGATGAAGCCCGTGAACTGGGCGCTGCGCCTGCGGCTGCTTCAGGTACTTCCGTGCCGCCGGCTCCGACAGCCTGACCCCGATTTTCCCATCCTGCTGCGGCTGATCCCATGACCTTCACCGTCATCATCCCGGCGCGCCTGGCTTCCACGCGCCTGCCCAACAAGCCCCTGGCCGACCTCGGCGGCAAGCCGATGATCGTGCGGGTGGCCGAGCGTGCGGCCCTGTCCGGTGCCGCACGCATCATCGTGGCCACCGATCACCACGACATCCATGCCGCCTGCCAGGCGCATGGCGTGGAGGTGGCCATGACCCGCGCCGACCATCCCTCCGGCACCGACCGCATCGCCGAGGTGGCCGCCGCCATGGATCTGGCCGAGGATGCCGTGGTGGTCAACGTGCAGGGTGACGAGCCGCTGATCGATCCTGGCCTGATCGCCGCCACCGCCGCCCACATCAAGTCCGGCGTGCCCATGGCCACGGCTGCGCATGCCATCGAGAGCGCGGCCGATGCCTTCAATCCCAATGTGGTCAAGGTGGTGCTGAACAAGGAAGGCTGCGCCATGTATTTTTCGCGGGCCACCATTCCCTGGCATCGCGATGCCTTCGCCCAATCGCGCGAGGTGTTGCCGGACGCCAGCGGCCCCGATCACGCCAACGAATACGTACCGCTGCGCCATATCGGGCTGTATGCCTACAGCAACCGTTTCCTGCAGCTCTATCCCACGCTCACGCCGGCCCCGCTGGAACGCATCGAGGCGCTGGAACAGCTGCGCGTGCTGTGGCACGGCCATGCGATTGCCGTGCATGTCACTTCGCTGGTGCCGGAAGCCGGCGTCGATACGCCCGAGGACCTGTTGCGCGTGCGCAAGCATTTCGAGGCCCCGCCCGACAGCGCCCTGGTGCAAAGCATCTCCGCACTCTGATAGGCAGATAGGCAGCCATCCTGGCATGATCCGGCGCAAGGCCGGCCGGTGCCGCTTGCTGTAAGTTCCCTGTCAAGCTGGCACGACACAATCAGGGCAGGAGACTGCTTAAAAATCAGGCGTTTGTCATGGTTCGGTAAGATTTTGTGGTAAGTTTCGTCCCGGAGCTGACGCAAACGGCGCGCAAACAAGCTGCATAACCGTGTAGATGGCAGGCATCCTCTGTCATCCCGTCGCAAAAGAATTCAAGCATTCAAATTTTCAAAAACCTCAATTTAGGAAACCCTATGCGCCTCATCCTTTTAGGAGCGCCTGGTGCCGGTAAAGGCACGCAAGCCACTTTTATCAAGGAAAAATTCAACATTCCGCAGATCTCCACCGGCGACATGCTGCGTGCTGCGGTGGCGGCGGGTACCGAGCTGGGTATCGCCGCAAAGAAGGTGATGGATGCGGGCGGTCTGGTTTCCGACGACATCATCATCGGCCTGGTCAAGGACCGTCTGCAACAGCCGGATTGCGCCAATGGCTATCTGTTCGACGGCTTCCCGCGCACCACCCGTCAGGCTGACGCCATGAAGGAAGCCGGCGTGGCCATCGACTACGTGCTGGAAATCGACGTCCCCGACAGCGCCATCGTCGAGCGCATGAGCGGCCGTCGCGTGCACCCGGGTTCGGGTCGCAGCTACCACGTCAAGTTCAACCCGCCCAAGGTCGAGGGCAAGGATGACATCACCGGCGAAGCGCTGGTCCAGCGCGACGACGACAAGGAAGAAACCGTCAAGAAGCGCCTGTCGGTCTACCATGACCAGACCGAAGTACTGCTGGGCTACTACGGCAAGTGGGCCGAATCGGGCCAGCCGGGTGCGCCGAAGTATCGCAAGATCGCCGGCGTGGGTCCGGTGGAAGAAATCAGGGATCGTGCATTTGCCGCCCTGGCGGAGTAAAGTAAAGCGGACTACGGTCCGCTTTTTTTTTAGCCTTTTGAAGGCTGACACAAAGAGCGGAAGAGCTCGAAAACTAACAAATCGATAGATCGCGGCAGATCGCGGTCCATCGGCGAGGTCAATCGGCGAGGTCGATCGGAATTGGTCGCCGTCCGCACCCGCCCGAGGGTGTGGCGGTTGCAGCCCGGGCAAGCACAACAACTCCAATAAGAAGGGCGACGTAATTTGCAGGCGCAGTATCGGCGGTGATGCGTGGGTAACAGGGCAGCGATGCCCGCCCGGGTGCCACGGCGGATGTTCGTGATTGTTGATGAGTCGTGATAACAAAAGGAGATAAAGATGGCACTTGCCCTGTGGTTTGCCATTGCCTGCGGCATTGTCGCGGTGATCTATGGCCTCGTCTCGCGTAGCTGGATTCTCAAGCAGGACCCCGGCAACCCCCGCATGCAGGAAATCGCACTGGCCATCCAGCAGGGCGCTGCGGCCTACCTGGCGCGGCAGTACCGCACCATCGCCATGGTGGGCGTGGTGCTGCTGATCGTCATTGCCCTCATCCCCGGACTGGGCTGGCTGACCGCCGTCGGCTTCCTGCTGGGGGCGGTGCTGTCGGGCGCCTGCGGTTTCATCGGCATGAATGTCTCGGTGCGGGCCAATGTGCGCACCGCCCAGGCGGCCACGCGGGGCATGAACGAGGCGCTCGCCGTGGCATTTCGTGGCGGGGCGATCACCGGGATGCTGGTGGTGGGCCTGGGGCTGCTGGGAGTGTCGCTGTTCTTCTGGGTCCTGTATGTCTATGGACAGGGGCGCGCGGCCAGTCTGCACGACGCCATCCAGCCGCTGATCGGGCTGGCTTTCGGGGCCTCGCTCATTTCCATCTTTGCCCGGCTGGGCGGGGGGATCTTCACCAAGGGCGCCGATGTGGGCGCCGACCTGGTGGGCAAGGTCGAGGCCGGCATTCCCGAGGACGATCCGCGCAATCCGGCCGTGATCGCCGATAACGTCGGCGACAACGTGGGTGATTGCGCCGGCATGGCGGCCGACCTCTTCGAGACCTACGTGGTCACGCTGATCGCCACCATGCTGCTGGGTACCCTGGTGCTGCAGGGCATGGAGACGCTGGCCGTGCTGTATCCGCTGGCGCTGGGCGGGGTGTCGATCCTGGCCTCCATCGTCGGCTGCGCGATGGTCAAGGCGCAGCCGGGCAAGAAGATCATGTCGGCGCTCTATACCGGCTTGTGGTGGTCGGCCGGGCTGTCCCTGGTGGGCTTTGCGCTGGTCACCTGGCTGCTGCTGCCGCCCGAATTGCGCGTGCCGCTGATGGGCGCGGCGGTGGTGGGCATCGTGCTGACCGGCCTGATGGTCTATATCACCGAGTACTACACCGGCACCGACTTCAAGCCAGTGCGGCATATCGCCGAGGCCTCCACCACCGGCCATGGCACCAACATCATCGCTGGCCTGGGGGTGTCGATGAAGTCGACCGCCTATCCGGTGCTGGCGGTGTGCGCGGCGATCCTGGTGTCGTACTGGCTGGCGGGCCTGTATGGCATTGCCATCGCGGCAACCGCCATGCTGTCCATGGCTGGCATCGTGGTGGCGCTCGATGCCTATGGCCCCATCACCGACAATGCCGGCGGCATCGCCGAGATGTCCGGCCTGCCTGACTCGGTGCGGGCCATCACCGATCCGCTGGATGCGGTGGGCAATACCACCAAGGCCGTCACCAAGGGTTATGCCATCGGTTCGGCCGGGCTGGCGGCGCTGGTGCTGTTCGCTGATTACACGCATGCGCTGGAATCGGTGGGCAAGACCGCCAGCTTCGACCTCTCCAGTCCGGCGGTGATCATCGGGTTGTTCATCGGGGGGCTGATTCCCTACCTGTTCGGCGCGATGGCGATGGAAGCGGTGGGGCGGGCGGCTGGCGCGGTGGTGGTCGAGGTACGGCGCCAGTTCAGCGAGATCAAGGGCATCATGGATGGCAGCGGACGGCCGGAATACGACAAAGCGGTCGACATGCTGACCTCGTCTGCCATCCGCGAGATGATCCTGCCGTCGCTCCTGCCGGTGATCGTGCCGATCCTGGTGGGGCTGCTGCTGGGTGCCTCGGCGTTGGGTGGGCTGTTGATGGGGACCATCGTCACCGGCCTGTTCGTGGCGATCTCGATGACCACTGGTGGCGGCGCCTGGGACAACGCCAAGAAATACATCGAAGACGGTCATCACGGCGGCAAGGGTTCCGATGCCCACAAGGCGGCAGTCACCGGTGACACCGTGGGTGACCCCTACAAGGACACGGCCGGACCGGCGGTCAATCCGCTGATCAAGATCATCAACATCGTGGCGCTGCTGCTGGTGCCGCTGTTGCCGAACATGCCGAACTGAACCGGTCTGCAGTCGTGCAATTGTCGCCGCGCGGATAGTCGGGGCGCGGCGGCCTGCGCATAATCTCCGCCAGCACGGAATCGCCACGCCGGGCAGACATTGCCAGGCCGGCCGATCCGTCAAATAATGCTGCCTGAGGCATCACCTCATCATCAGGCCACGGCGACCCGGGCCATCCATCCGGGCCAGCGAGATAAAAAACAGGAGACTCCATGCGTATCGAAGGAAATGTTTTCATCGTCACCGGCGCAGCATCCGGTCTGGGCGCGGCTACTGCGCGCATGATCGCGGCCGCCGGCGGCAAGCCGGTGCTGGCCGACCTGAACCAGGAAACCGGCAGCGCGCTGGCGCAGGAACTGGGCGGCATCTTCGTGCGCTGCGATGTCAGTTCCGAGGACGATGCGCAGGCGGTGGTGCAGGCCGCGCAAGCGCTGGGCAGCCTGCGCGGCCTGATCAATTGTGCCGGTATCGCCCCGGCCGAAAAGCTGATCGGCAAGAACGGCCCGCATACCATGGCGCTGTTCATGAAGACGCTCAACATCAACCTGGTCGGCAGCTTCAACATGGCGCGCTTCGCGGCCGATGCCATGGCCAAGGGCGAGGCGCTGGCGGAGGGCGAGCGCGGCATCATCATCCACACCGCCTCGGTGGCGGCGTATGACGGCCAGATCGGGCAGACCGCCTATTCGGCCTCCAAGGGCGCCATCGTGGCGATGACCTTGCCGATGGCGCGAGATCTGTCGCGCAGCGGTATCCGGGTCATGACCATTGCCCCCGGCATCTTCGAAACGCCCATGATGCTGGCCATGCCGCAGGAAGTGCTGGACTCGCTGGGCCAGGCCGTGCCCTTCCCGCCGCGCCTGGGGCGCGCCACCGAATACGCGCAACTGGCCAGGAGCATCATCGAGAACGTGATGTTGAACGGCGAGACCATCCGTCTGGATGGGGCCATCCGCATGCCCCCCAAATAGGCCGCATTTCCCTGCCAATTCTCTTGTCCACAGCGCGGGCGCTGCTGATAAGCTGCCCGCATGGAGACAATGGAACATAAAACAGGCTTGATCCTGACCGGCGGCGGCGCACGGGCGGCCTATCAGGTGGGCGTGCTCAATGCGCTCTCGATGATCCTGCTCGAAGCCGGCTGGCCGGTACACAGCAATCCCTTCCCCATCATCTGCGGCACGTCGGCCGGTGCCATCAACGGCACCGCGCTGGCCTGCCGCGCCGATGATTTCGGCGAGGCCGTGCGCGAGCTGATGGCGGTATGGAGCAACTTCCAGGTGGAGCAGGTCTACCGCGCCGATTCACTGGGCGTGATCCGCTCCGGGGCGCGCTGGCTGTCGCTGTTCTCGTTCGGCTGGCTGCTGCGCAAGTGGCGCGCCAACCCGCCCAATTCCCTGCTGGACAACACGCCCCTGGTGAGCATGCTGCATCGCCTGCTGGACTTGCCGCGTCTGGATGCCGCGCTGGCGGAAGGACAGCTGCACGCGCTGGCGGTGACCGCCTCGTCCTATACCAGCGGCCAGCACATCACCTTCTATCAATGCGCCGAGGAAATCGAACCCTGGCGGCGCACGCAGCGTCTGGCCATCCGCGACCAGATCGGCATCGACCATCTGCTGGCCTCGTCGGCGATTCCCTTCATCTTTCCGGCCATTCCCGTGTATATCGACGGGCGCTGCGAATACTGCGGCGATGGCTCCATGCGCCAGATCGCACCGATCTCGCCGGCCATCCACCTGGGCGCGACCAAGGTGCTCATCATCGGCGCCGGCCGCATGGGCGAGAAAGGCGAGCAGGCGCCCACCAACACGCCGCACTATCCCAGCCTGGCGCAGGTGGCAGGGCATGCGATGTCGGGCATCTTCCTGGATGGCCTGTCGGCCGACATCGAACGCATCAACCGGGTCAACCAGACCCTCTCGGTGTTGAACGAGGAGCAGCGTCGCCACACGCCCTTGAAACCCATCCGTACCCTGGTGATCTCGCCCTCGCACCGCATCGACAGCATCGCCAGCCGTCACGTGAGCAGCCTGCCGCGCCCGATCCGCACCATGCTGGGCGGCATCGGCGCGACCGAGGCCCGTGGTTCGGCATTGGCGTCCTACCTGTTGTTCGAACAGAGCTTCACCAACGAGTTGATCGCCCTGGGCGAGAGCGACACCTACGCCAAGCGCGAGGAAGTGCTGGCCTTTTTTGAACCGGACACGGCGCAATTGCTCCAAGCCTCTGCCTGATTTGCTGCCGGTCAAGCCCTGGCCCTGCCGTGGTTGCCTAGCTGAAAGCAACAAGTTAATCTACCGGGTGCTGTTGTTTTTAATTGACAAAATTGCAATTTAGAGAATAACCACGGACCACGCAGATGCGAGCTCGATTCATCTCCTCGATATTCATGAAGTATTGGCTGGTGCTGCTCACCGCCCTGATGCTGGCCGCGCCCGTGCATGCACGTGGCCCGGAGCCGGGCGGTCTGCCCGAAGTGAACCTCGACCAGTTGCCGCGCGAGGCCCAGCAGACCATGGCCCTGATCCGCGAGGGCGGGCCTTTCCCGTATGAAAAGGACGGTGCCGTCTTCGGCAATTATGAAGGGGTTTTACCCAGGCAGAAGCGCGGGTATTATCGCGAATACACTGTCAAGACGCCGCGCGCCCGCAACCGGGGCGCCCGACGCATCATCAGTGGCGGGGATCCCAAGTCTTCCGGCGAATACTATTACACGAGCGATCACTACAAGAGCTTCCGCCGGATCCGCGATTGATCGCGGTCAGGCAGCAGGGCAGGGCACCGGGCCCTGTCGCAGCACGCGTGTCAGCCCAGGTCAGCCAGATCAACCACGACAGCCACACAGCCCCGCCTATGGATACTGAAGGGAGAATGAGTTTGTTTAAAACGGTGCCGCCCAATATCGTGCAGTCCATTCGCGCCTTCCGCGTGAACGAGCTGCAGCAGGAGGCCGCGCATCTGGAGCAGCATTTTCTCTATGCCTATTGTGCCGAGGCCGTCACCAAGCAGCAGGTATTGAGCACCATCGCCAGCGCCTTCCATTTCCCCCGGCATTTCGGCAAGAATTTCGACGCCCTGCATGATTGCCTGACCGACCTGACCCACAAGGCCGGCAAGCAGATCGGCTTCGTCGTGGTGCTGGAGCAACTGCCCAATACCCAGAAGTTCGACAAGGAAGCCCGGGAGACCCTGCTGGACGTGTTCCGCGACGCCGCCGATTACTGGGCCGAAAAGAAGGTGCCGTTCCGGGTTTTCTATTCCTTCCAGTAAATTGCGCAGCAATCCGGGCACATTCCGGCACATTCGGGGTACATCCGGATAAAGCATTTACGCCACGCCCTGCCTTTCGCATTGTGAAAAACGGCGGCAGCCGGGCCGGCAGCAGGTACAATGCGACCCCATGAGAAGCATCGTCATCCTGATTTCCGGACGGGGCAGCAATATGGAAGCCATCGTCCGTGCCGCACAGGCCGAGCGGTGGCCTGCCAGAATCGCCGCCGTCATCAGCAACCGCGCTGATGCCAGCGGCCTGGAATTCGCCGCCCGGCACGGTATCGCCACCGCCGTCATCGCCAATCGCGACTATCCCACGCGTGATCTGTTCGACGCCGCACTGCGCGATCGCATCGATGCGTTTGCCCCTGACCTGGTGGTCCTGGCCGGCTTCATGCGCATCTTGACGGCGCCTTTCGTGGACCATTACCAGGGCCGCATGCTCAACATCCATCCGTCCCTGCTGCCCAGTTTTCCGGGCCTGGCGACGCACCGGCAGGCCCTGGCCGCCGGCGTGAAGCTGCATGGCGCCACGGTGCATTTCGTCACGCCCGATCTCGACCACGGCCCCATCGTGGCCCAGGCGGCCGTGCCGGTGCTGGAAGAGGACAGCGAGGAAACGCTGGCCCAGCGCGTGCTGGAACAGGAACATGCGATCTACCCGCGCGCCGTGCGCTGGTTCATCGACGGCCGCCTGACACTGGAAGGCGCCCGCGTGCGCCTGACGGGCGCGGCCTGAATTGCCTGCCGGCCGGGCCGGCCTGCGCATCACTTATCTTGAATTGAAACTGAAGGACCTAGCATGAGATTGCCTCCCGCGATCATTCCCCATACCGAAGAACTGCTGCGCGAAGTGCTGCGCTTCACCGGCCCCGCCGACGTGACGCTGTCGCGTTATTTCCGCGACAACCCGCGTCTGGGCAGCCGCGAACGCGGCGTCATCGCCGAGGCCGTCTATGGCCTGCTGCGCAACAAGACGGTGCTGACCAACTTCGCCGAGTCCGGCATCGGTCCGATGATGCGCCGCCTGGCCCTGCTGGGCCTGGCCGATGCTGTCGGTGCCGAATCCATCGCCGGCCTGCAGGAAGGCGAGGCCGAATGGCTGGAGCGTGTGGCCCAGATCGATCGTACCCAGCTGGCGCCGCAGATGCGCAGCAACCTGCCGCCCTGGCTGTGGGACAAGCTGGTGGCCCGCATGGGCGAGGCGGCCACCCTGGAACTGGCCGACGCCATGAACCGCCCGGCCCCGCTGGACCTGCGCGTGAACACCATCAAGTCGGACCGCGACACCGTCATCGCCGAACTGGCCAAGGCCCCGGTGGCCTGTGAGCCGACCCCGTATTCGCCGCTGGGCTTGCGCGTGTTCAAGAAACCGGCGCTGCAGAACATCCCGGTGTTCAAGGAAGGCGCCATCGAAGTACAGGATGAAGGCAGCCAGTTGCTGGCCCAGATCGTCGGCGCCAAGCGCGGTGAGATGGTGGTCGATTTCTGTGCCGGCGCCGGTGGCAAGACCCTGGCCCTGGGTGCGCTGATGCGCAATACCGGTCGCCTGTATGCCTTCGACGTGTCCGAAAAGCGCCTGGCCAAGCTCAAGCCGCGCCTGGCGCGCAGCGGCCTGTCCAACGTGCACCCGGTGGTGATCGCCCACGAGAACGACGCCAAGGTCAAGCGCCTGGCCGGCAAGCTCGATCGCGTGCTGGTCGACGCCCCCTGCAGCGGCCTGGGCACCCTGCGTCGCAACCCCGACATGAAATGGCGCCAGTCCGTGGAAACCCTGGGCGAGATGCGCGCCAAGCAGGGCTCCATCCTGGCCAGCGCCGCCCGCCTGGTGCGCCCGGGCGGTCGCCTGGTGTATGGCACCTGCAGCATCCTGGAAGAAGAGAACGACGAAGTCATCGCCGACTTCCTGCAGTCGCACCCGGATTTCATCCTGCGTCCGATGAGCGAGGTCCTGGCCGAGCAGAAGATTGCGCTGGACATGGGCGACTACCTGAAGTTGCTGCCGCACCTGCATCAGACCGACGGCTTCTTTGCGGCCGTGCTGGAGCGCCGCGCGGCATGAAGCACACGATGCGCCTGGCTTCTGTGCCTGTCCTGACGGCCGGGCTGCTGCTTGGCCTGGCCGCCATCCCCGGCGCCCAGGCCAGGGAATCCCTGCCGCCACCGCCCGTGGTGGCCGCGCAGGGCACGATCCAGTCGGCCTTCGCTCCCTGGGACGACATCGAAGCCCTGATCGTCAGCCAGCTCGACAGCGCCCGGCGCCAGATCCTGGTGCAAGCCTATCTGCTGACCAGCCGGCCCATCACCGACGCCCTGGTGGCCGCCCGCAAGCGCGGCATCGATGTGCGCGTGCTCATGGATGGCGGGCAGCTGGACAAGAACGCCAACGACCGCCTGCGCCAGCTGCGCGGTGCCGGCATCCCGGTCTGGCTGGAGACCGCCTACCGCAATGCCCACAACAAGGTGATCGTCATCGATGCCAGCCTGGCCTCGGCCACGGTGATCACCGGTAGCTATAACTTCACCTGGTCGGCCCAGCACAAGAACGCCGAGAACATCCTGGTCCTGGGCAAGAATCCGCCCCTGGCCGCGCGCTACGCCGCCAACTGGCAACGCCACCGGCAGGATGCCGAAGCGGCGCCTTGAAGCGTCGAGCCTGAGCTGACCGTCGACAGCGGCCTTTCATGACCCCATGACCGACCATTTCTTCTCCCTTTTCACTGATCCCAGCCCGGTTGACCTGTTGCGCCAGCTGGTGGTGATCGTCCTCTCGCTGCTGGGTGGTGTCGGCCTGTCGCGCTGGCTGCGCGCGCGCTTCGTGCTGCCCTCCGACCAGGAAGAGCAGTCCCTGGTGATGCAGATCGGCGTCAAGAGCTTTGCCCGCGTGCTCTCACCGTTGCTGGCGCTAGGCCTGCTGACGGCCGCGTACTTCATCCTCAAGCGCGGCGGCCATGCTGTCTCGCTGTGGGAAATCATGTTCCCGCTGGCCGTCGCGCAGGTGGCAATGCGCTTCGTGTTCTATGTGTTGCGAGGGATCTTCGTCAAGGACGCCACCGTGGGCGCGCTGCTGCACCTGTCGGAAAAGCTGATCGCGCTGCTGGTCTGGCTGTGCGTGGTGCTGTGGATCACCGGCCTGTGGCCGGACTTCGTCGATTATCTCGATACCACCACGCTGCCGCTGGCGCGCCACAAGGTGTCGCTGCTGACCATGCTGCAGGGCGCGGCCTCGGTACTGGTGACGCTGATCATCGCCCTCTGGATAGGCACGGTGGTGGAGAACCGGCTGATGAAGTTCAGCGGCATGCACTCCTCGCTGCGTACGGTGGTGGCCCGCATGGCGCGTGCGCTGCTGATCCTGATCGCCTTCCTGGTCAGCCTGTCGCTGGTGGGGATCGACCTGACCGTGCTGTCGGTCTTCGGCGGTGCGCTCGGCGTGGGTATCGGTCTGGGCCTGCAGAAGATCGCCAGCAGTTATGTCTCCGGTTTCGTGATCCTGCTGGAACGCAGCATGGTCATCGGCGATATGGTTGCGGTGGAGAAATATTTTGGCAGGGTCACCCAGATCAATTCCCGCTACACCATCCTGGAAGGGCTGGACGGTATCGAGACGGTGTTGCCCAATGAGCTCTTTGTCTCCAATCCGGTACAGAACTATTCCTTGACGCATCGCATTGTACGTTTGTCTACACAAGTTACAATTCTGTACCAGGATGATGTGGAAACGGTCTTGTCCATCATGGAGCAGGCCGCACTTGGTGTAGAGAGAGTCTCCCAGCAGACCGCGCCGCATGCGCTGCTGATCAAGATCGGCGTCGATGGGCTGGATCTGGAGCTGGGGTTCTGGATCACCGATCCTGAAAACGGGCGCCTCAATGTCCTTTCCGACGTCAATCGTGCGATCTGGAAAGCCTTCAAGCAACATGGCATCCAGGTGGCCCATGCCAAGCGCGACATTCGCATCATGGATGAGCGGAGCTTCCGCCAAAGTACGCCCCAGGAAAATCCTGATGGTCCGGAGCCGAAGAATTCGCGTACAATACCCGGCACTTAAAAGAAAATAAAACCATTTTCACGGAACAAGTAATATCCCGATTTGTAGTCCGATAGTTGTTTTCTATTTGGAGTTGTACTGATGACCCTTGATGCGATCCTCGACTTTGTTGCCAACGGCCTGCTGCATGCATCCGGTTGGCAGATTGTCATCTACACACTGGTGATGACCCACATCACCATCGTGGGCGTGACTCTCTACCTGCATCGTTGCCAGGCGCACCGCGCGCTCGAACTGCACGCGATCCCCAGCCACTTCTTCCGTCTGTGGCTGTGGATGACCACCGGCATGGTGACCAAGGAATGGGCTGCCATCCACCGCAAGCACCACGCCAAGTGCGAGACCGAAGAGGACCCGCACAGCCCGCAGACCCGCGGCATCAACAAGGTGATGTGGCAGGGCGCCGAGCTCTACCGCAATGAGTCCAAGAATGCCGAGACCATGGAAAAGTTCGGTCACGGTACCCCGGACGACTGGATTGAACACAACATCTACAGCAAGTACGGCTGGCAGGGTGTGGGCATCATGCTGATCATCGACGTGCTGCTGTTCGGCGCCATCGGCCTAACGGTCTGGGCCGTGCAGATGGCCTGGATTCCCTTCTGGGCAGCCGGTGTGGTCAATGGCCTGGGTCACTTCTGGGGCTACCGCAACTACGATTGCAATGATGCAGCCACCAACCTGTTCCCGATCGGCATCATCATCGGCGGCGAGGAAATGCACAACAATCACCACACCTTCGGCACCTCGGCCAAGTTCTCGGCCAAGTGGTACGAGTTCGACATCGGCTGGATGTACATCCGCATCCTCGAAACCTTCGGCCTGGCCAAGGTCAAGAAGGTGGCTCCGGTGCCCAAGTTCGATCGCCAGAAGTCGGTGATCGACCTGGATACGCTGCAATCGGTCATTTCCAACCGTTACGACGTGACGGCCAAGTATGCCCGTTCGCTGAAGACCGCCTGGCAGGACGAGCTGGATCACCTGATCGAGAAGGCCAAGCTGGAATCGCGCTTCCTGAAGTCCTCCAAGAAGCTGCTGCAGCGTGAGCCGGGCCGCCTGGAAGATGGTCAGAAGCAGCAATTGTCCGAGCTCTTCGCCCACAGCAAGGCGCTGCAGACCATGCATGAAATGCGCATCGAACTGAGCGCCATCTGGGAGCGTTCGCATTCGACCCGCGAACAGCTGCTGCAGCAACTGCAGGACTGGTGTGCACGTGCCGAAGCCTCGGGCGTGAAGGCCCTGCGCGACTTCGCCCTGCGCCTGCGCAGCTACGCATGATTTTCCAGCCCGGTCAGGCCGGGATGTGAATGAAAAATCCCCGCAGAGCGATCTGCGGGGATTTTTTCATTGGGCGCCGCTCAGGGATATGAACAATCGTCCGCGCCGGGTCAGGGGCTGCAGCGGTCGTCGCGTCGCTTACCCCGCCAAGGTGGGACGTGGACGTAGCGTCCAATGACGAATGGCCGGCTGATCCCGCAGCCTTGTGCCCACTGCCGCGCAGGAAAAGCAGTGCTGCCTTCCAGGTGGTGGTCGCCGACCGGCGCCGGGCAATAAAAAACCCGCAGATCGCTCTGCGGGTTTTTTACTGGAATACCCAGAGACCGGGATCAATTACTTGATCTTGGTTTCCTTGTATTCGACGTGCTTGCGCGCCTTGGGATCGAACTTCATGATGCTGATCTTTTCGGGCGTAGTACGCTTGTTCTTGGTGGTGGTGTAGAAGTGACCAGTACCTGCGGTCGACTCCAGTTTGATTTTGTCGCGGCCGGATTTCGCCATGATAGATTTCCTTTACTCTGCTAATTAGACTTTTTCGCCACGAGCACGCAGATCGGCCAGAACGGCATCGATGCCGATCTTGTCGATCACGCGCAGGCCGGCGTTGGACAAACGCAGCGAAACCCAACGGTTCTCGGATTCGACGAAAATGCGGCGATTCTGCAGGTTGGGCAGGAAACGACGCTTGGTCTTGTTGTTTGCATGGGAAACGTTGTTGCCGACCATCGGCCCCTTCCCGGTGACTTGGCAGACACGTGCCATGTGAGACTCCTTAAAAATTTCCGAATTTGGGAAAAACGAGAGTATATGGAAAAAACTCAGCTTTTTCAATGACTTGCATAAAACAATTGTGTCTTGCCATTCCTGTTTGATTTAACAATTAGCAGAAGCATTGCTGTCAAGACCTGGTTCATCGGGCTCTCAGCCTTGTTCCATGCGGGTTTGCGGCTGGCCAGGCCTGCCTGCTTCACAGCCGGCCATGGTCGGCGAAGGAGTACACGAGTGTCTCGGCCACCACGAAATGGTCCAGCAGATCCACGTTGATCATCCCCAATGCCTCGTCCAGCGCCTTGGTGAGTTCCAGGTCGGCCTTGCTGGGCTCAGGGTCGCCCGAAGGGTGGTTATGGGCCACGATCACCGAGGCGGCATTGTGTCGCAGCGCCGCCTTGACCACTTCGCGCGGGTAGACCGCGGAATGATTGAGCGTGCCGCGAAACAATTCCTCGGTACCGATCAGGTGACCGCGCACATTGAGGAAGAGGGCGACGAAACTTTCACGTTCCTTGCCCTTGAACATCAGCTTCAGATAGTCGCCCACGGCGCAGCTGGAGTTCATGACCGATCGTTTCTTCAACTGTTCGTGGATCACGCGCCGCGACAGTTCCAGCGCCGCCCGCAACTGGCTGCATTTGGCCGGACCCAGGCCGTCGCCCAGGTCGCTGTTCTTGTGGGCGGCATCGAAGAGTTGATCAAGGGTGCCGAAACGCTGCAACAGTCCATGGGACAGGTCCATCACGTTCTTGCCGGGGATGCCCACCCGCAGGAAGATTGCCAGAAGTTCGGCGTCCGACAGGGCTGCCGGCCCATGCTGGATCAGGCGTTCGCGTGGCCGTTGTTCCTTGGGCCAGGCTGTCAGGGTCATGCTCATGTCGTTGTGCTCCTCTAAGAAGATGGAATGAAGATCACGAGGGGGTGGATTTGCGCAGGCGCAAGGACAGGGCAGGGAACTGCATGTGGAACCTCAGCGCCGTGAAGCCTCCAGCGGCGCGCCGGTCCAACGTGGCTTACAATAGCGGGTTCCTGTGCACCTTCGAATACCTGTCATGTCCAGCCCATCCGTCCCCGTCGTCACCGAAAACGCCTACCTCACACTGCATTACCGCCTGGCTTCGCTGGAGGGGGAAGATATCGTCAGCACCTTCAACGAAAACCCGGCCACGCTGCAATTCGGCCAGGGCCAGTTGGCCCCTTTCCTGGAAGCCTGCCTGCTGGGCCTGCCGGAAGGGGCGCACCAGACCTTCGAACTGGCGCCGGCCCAGGCCTTCGGCGAGCGCAGCGATGAACTGGTCCAGCGCATCTCGCGTGCCACGCTGGACGAGAACTCGTCCATGGACGAGCAATACCGCATCGGAGACCTGGTGGACTTCGCCGCCCCCGGTGGCGGCCGCTTCGCCGGCATCCTGCGTGCAATGGATGATGATGGCGCAATTTTCGACTTCAATCACCCGCTGGCCGGGCAGACGCTGAAGTTCGAGGTGAAAATCATAGGAATCCTGTAAGCGCCTCGATAATTGGCGATACTGCGCTCGCGATGTTTTGAAGAATCAAGGGAATTACCATGACCATGGCTAAAGCCGAATCCGAAATCCTGCTGGCCCAGCCCCGTGGTTTCTGCGCGGGCGTGGACCGCGCCATCGAGATCGTCGAACGCGCCCTGGCGCAGTTCGGCGCCCCCATCTATGTACGCCATGAGATCGTGCACAACGCCTATGTGGTCAATGACCTGCGCGCCAAGGGCGCAGTGTTCATCGAGGAACTGGCCGACGTGCCGGCCGGCAGCACTGTCATCTTCTCGGCACACGGCGTGTCCAAGGCGATCCAGGCCGAGGCGGCCGAACGCGGCCTGACCGTGTTCGACGCCACCTGTCCCCTGGTCACCAAGGTGCACATGGAAGTGGCCAAGATGCGCCGTGAAGGGCGCGAGATCATCATGATCGGCCACGCCGGCCACCCCGAAGTCGAAGGCACCATGGGCCAGACCGAAGGCGGCATGCATCTGGTGGAAACGGTGGATGACGTCGCGCGCCTGCAGGTGGCCGACCCGGCGCTGCTGGCCTATGTCTCCCAGACCACGCTGTCGGTGGACGACACAGCCGAGATCATCGCCGCCCTGCGCGAGCGCTTCCCGGCCATCTCCGAACCCAAGAAGGGCGATATCTGCTACGCCACCACCAACCGCCAGGAAGCCGTGAAGTTCATGGCGCCGCAAGTGGATGTGGTGATCGTGGTGGGCAGTCCCAACAGCTCCAACTCCAACCGCCTGCGTGAACTGGCCGAAAAGAAGGGCGTACCGGCCTTCATGGTCGACAACGCTGCCCTGATCGATCCGCAATGGATCAGCGGCCGCCAGCGTATCGGCGTCACTGCCGGCGCGTCTGCGCCGGAAGTGCTGGTGCAGGCCGTGATCGATCGCATCAAGGAAATCGGTGCCCGCAGCGTCCGTGTGCTGGAGGGGATCGAGGAAAACGTCACCTTCCCCCTGCCCAAGGGCCTGGGCGCGCGCGGCACGGCTGCCGAGACCCACTGAGTACCTGCGAGCTGGCGGCCGTATCGACTGTTGCGGCCGCCACAACCGCCCCAACCGCCCCAACCGCCCCAACCGCCCCCCAGGCTTGCTGACGCAAGCCTTTTTTATTGGGAATTCGCCTTGCCGGAGCCTGTTGCAGATTTGCCCCATGGTTCAATGGTCTTACCGCGATTTCTTGTGTAACAGCCGATTGTTTGTGCGCGATTGTTGGCCGCTTCTGCGTATAATTCCGCACCATTATCGACACGCCGCCCAAAAGGCGGCTCCCGCGCAAGCCCTCTCCAAAGAGGGCGGAGCGCCGCAAATGCGGCGCAACCAGAGACAGGGAGACACCACCATGCAAGTCCATCTGCCTACCGGCGCGCGCCGGTGCATCCGGTCCCGGCCGCCCAGTTGCCGCTCCGGTGGCGCTTCCTGGTCCAGCCCCCGCCGCCCTGGCGGCGACAGCAGCTGATCCCCACTTCATTTCCTCCCGAATTCGACGACTGTTTCGACGGTGCGCTATCGCCTTTTATAGGAAGGGTGATAACGCTATCCCGAACGCCGGGAACGGATTTTGCTAATCGACATGCTTTCGCGCGGTGTCCGCTTTGGTGCAGACCTGCGTGTTTTTATTGTTTCAATTTAGATCGAAGAGTTATTCATGGACATTTTCATCCAGCAGATCATCAACGGATTGGTGCTAGGCAGCATGTACGCACTGATCGCCCTGGGCTACACCATGGTGTACGGGGTGCTGAACCTGATCAACTTTGCCCACGGCGACATCCTGATGGTGGGGGCCATGGTGGGCCTGTCGCTGCTCAAACTGGTGCAGCATGTGGCACCGGACCTGCCGGGCATCGTCAAGCTGATCATCGCCATCGTCGGTGCGATCCCGGTGTGTATCGTGGTCAGTCTCCTGATCGAACGCATCGCCTACCGCCCGCTGCGCAATGCGCCGCGCCTGGCGCCGCTGATCACCGCCATCGGCGTGTCGATCCTGCTGCAGACCTTCGCCATGATGATCTGGGGCCGCAGCCCCTTGCCATTCCCGCAGGTCATGCCGTCCGACCCGGTGCACATCGCCGGTGCCCTGATCTCGCCGACCCAGATCATGCTGCTGATCCTGGCGCTGGCCGCCATGATCGGCCTGGTGCTGATCGTGGAAAAGACCAAGATGGGCCGCGCCATGCGCGCCACCGCCGAGAACCCGCGCATCGCCGGCTTGATGGGCGTGGACGCCAACCGCGTCATCATCGTCACCTTCGCCATCGGCGCGGCCTTAGCGGCCATCGCCGGTGTGATGTGGGCGGCCAACTATTCCACCGCACAGTTCGCCATGGGCTTCGTGCCCGGCCTGAAGGCCTTCTCGGCGGCGGTGCTGGGCGGCATCGGCAACATCTACGGCGCCATGCTGGGCGGCATCCTGCTGGGCCTGATCGAAAGCCTGGGGGCTGGTTACATCGGCGACCTGACCGGCAACTTCCTGGGCAGCAACTACCAGGACATCTTCGCCTTCATCGTGCTGATCATCGTGCTGACCCTGCGCCCCTCCGGGATCATGGGCGAGCGCGTGGCGGATCGAGCTTAAGACTCAAGACTTAAAAGTTAAAAACAGAACTTAGAGAATCGGAAGAGAACACTATGGCTCTCATGACCTTCGACATGAAGCGCAACCCGCAGCAGGCGCGCATCAGCCTGCTGGCGCTGTTGGCGCTGATGATCATCTTCCCCATGATTGCCCAGCATTTCGGCAATTCGTGGGTGCGCATCATGGATATGGCACTGCTCTACATCATGCTGGCCCTGGGCCTGAACGTGGTGGTGGGCTTCGCCGGCCTCCTGGACCTGGGCTACATCGCCTTCTACGCCATCGGCGCCTATACCGCCGGCCTGCTGGCCTCGCCGCAGTTCGCGGCGGTGATCGAGTCCTTCGTCAATACCTATCCCGACGTCGGCAACTTCCTGGTCTGGCTGTATGGTCCGCAGATCGTGCAGAACGGCATCCACCTCTCGCTGTGGCTGATCGTGCCGATCTCGGGCGTGCTGGCCGCCATCTTCGGCGCGCTGCTGGGGGCACCGACCCTGAAGCTGCGCGGTGACTACCTGGCCATCGTGACCCTGGGCTTCGGCGAGATCATCCGCATCTTCATGAACAACCTGAACGCCCCGGTCAACATCACCAACGGCCCGCAGGGGATCAACCTGATCGACCCGATCCGCGTCTTTGGCGTCTCGCTGGCCGGCGAGCCCGGTTCGGGTTCGATGGTGAAGGTCTTCGGCATGAGCCTGCCCTCGGTCAATGCCTACTACTACCTGTTCCTGGTGCTGTGCATCTTCGTGATCTTCTTCTCGGTGCGTCTGCAGGACTCGCGCCTGGGCCGTGCCTGGGTGGCCATCCGCGAAGACGAGATCGCCGCCAAGGCGATGGGCATCAACACCCGCAACGTCAAGCTGCTGGCCTTCGCCATGGGCGCCTCCTTCGGTGGCGTGGCCGGTGCCATGTTCGGCGCCTTCCAGGGTTTTGTGTCGCCGGAATCGTTCTCGCTCACCGAATCCATCGCCGTGCTGGCCATGGTGGTGCTGGGCGGCATCGGCCACATCCCCGGCGTGGTGCTGGGTGGCGTGATCCTGGCCGCATTGCCGGAAGTGCTGCGCCACGTGGTGGAGCCGCTGCAGATGGCCATCTTCGGCCGTGTCTGGATCGATGCCGAAGTGCTGCGCCAGCTGCTCTACGGCCTGGCCATGGTGGTCATCATGCTGACCCGCCCGGCTGGCCTGTGGCCCTCGCCGCGCCATGAAGACCGTCCCGAAGTGGACCATACCAAAGTCGGTACGACCGGCGAAGTCAAAGCCTAAGCTGGAGCACAGAACATGACACAGACACTGCTCAAGATCCGCGACGTCAGCAAGCGTTTCGGCGGCCTGCAAGCCCTGAACGGCGTGGGCATCACCATCGAGCGCGGCCAGATCTATGGCCTGATCGGCCCCAACGGTGCCGGCAAGACCACCTTCTTCAACGTCATCACGGGCCTGTATCAACCGGACACCGGCAGCTTCGAGCTGGACGGCAAGCCCTATAGCCCCAGCGCCCCGCACGAAGTGGCGAAGGCCGGCATCGCCCGTACCTTCCAGAACATCCGCCTGTTCGGCGAGATGACCGTGCTGGAAAACGTGATGGTCGGCTGCCACGTGCGCACCAAGCAGAACGTGTTTGGCGCGGTCTTCCGCCACAAGGCAGCCCGTGACGAAGAAGCGGCGATCCGCGCCAAGTCGCAGCAACTGCTGGACTTCGTGGGCATCGGCCAGTTCGCCAAGCGCACCGCGCGTCACCTGTCGTATGGCGACCAGCGTCGCCTGGAAATCGCCCGTGCCCTGGCCACCGACCCGCAACTGCTGGCCCTGGACGAACCGGCAGCCGGCATGAACGCCACCGAGAAACTGGGCCTGCGCGAGCTGCTGGTGAAGATCCAGGCCGAAGGCAAGACCATCCTGCTGATCGAACACGATGTGAAGCTGATGATGGGCCTGTGCAACCGCATCACGGTTCTGGACTACGGCAAGCCGATTGCCGAGGGCGTACCGGCCGACGTACAGAAGAACCCGGCGGTGATCGAAGCCTACCTGGGCGCAGGCCATTAAGCGAGACCACAGAACATGACAACGAACATCCTCAAAGTCGAACAACTGAGCGTGGCCTATGGCGGCATCCAGGCCGTCAAGGGTATTGCGCTGGAAGTCAACGAAGGCGAACTGGTGACCCTGATCGGTGCCAACGGTGCCGGCAAGACCACCACCCTGAAAGCCATCACCGGCACGCTGCCCAGCAGCAAGGTAGATGGCCACGTGTATTACATGGGCAATCCGCTCAAGGGCAAGAAGTCCTTCGAGCTGGTCAAGGACAAGCTGGCGATGGTGCCGGAAGGGCGGGGCGTCTTCACCCGCATGAGCATCCAGGAAAACCTGCTGATGGGTGCCTACACCAGCAATGACAAGGGCCAGATCCAGGCCGACATCGACCGCTGGTTCGAGGTCTTCCCGCGCCTGAAGGAACGTGCCGCGCAGATGGCCGGTACCTTGTCGGGTGGCGAACAGCAGATGCTGGCCATGGCGCGTGCGCTGATGAGCCACCCCAAGCTGCTGTTGCTGGACGAGCCCTCGATGGGTCTGTCGCCGATCATGGTGGAGAAGATCTTTGAAGTGATCCGCAATGTGTCGGCCCAGGGCATCACCATCCTGCTGGTGGAACAGAACGCCAAGCTGGCGCTGGAGGCGGCGCATCGCGGTTACGTGATGGAGTCCGGCCTGATCACCATGGAAGGCGAGGCCAAGCAGATGCTGGATGATCCACGGGTCAAGGCGGCTTACCTGGGTGAGGGTTGATCATTGGCATTCGTGACGATGCGATAGTGCATTGACTGCATCTTTCATGATGCATGAGATGCAGATCATGCAGGCGAAAAAATAGCGCAGCCAGGCTGCGCTATTTTTTTGTCCGTCACTTCGCCGTCACCTCGGTATGCCGGGTGCGCCTAGCACGCGACGGTGTGGGGTATCAGGCCGCCTTGCGTGCCTTCACCTGATTGCGCAGGCTGCGTACCTTGTCGTGATTGGCCAGCACACCTTGATACTGGCGCTCCACGATCAGGCGGATATCGGTGGGCAGGTCTTCACTCAAGGCCTTGCGGTAGGCGTTGACGGCGGCATCTTCGCCGCGTTCGCATTCGTCCAGGATGCTCTCGTCATCACGCCCGGTGATGGCGCTCTTCAGGTTGACCCACTGGCGATGCAGGGTGCCGCCCAGCGTGCTGTGGCTAGCCGGTTCACCACCCAGCCGGCGTACCAGATCCTGCAGGTCCAGCGCCGTCTGCGCACATTCGGTGGCGCGCACCATGAAGGTGTCCTTGTAGGGGATGTAGCGCTCCTGTGCGTCGTCGGCACAGGCGCGGAAACCCTTTTCGCCGTCGATGGAAATCTGGATCAGGTCGTTGAGCGTGGAAATCAGGTGATCGTTGGTCATGTTGCTCTCCTTTCTCGCTTGTTTTACGCCGTTTGACACCGGCCGGCGGCCTGCTGGCGGCGCGGCCGGCGGTACGGGGCGGATCAGTGGACGAACAGATAGATCAGCACCAGCAGGAAAGCCGGAACGCCACACAGCCATGCCAGGAAATACTTGCCCATGATGTTCTCCTTCTTGTTTATCGGATTCAGTTGGGTGGACGCCGCTCCCGATGCAGGATGCCTGCGAGCCTGGGAGTCGGCGCTGCTTTTCGATTGCATGCTGTCATCCTATGAGTCCACTCCCGTGATTTCCATCGGACGGCGGCGCAAGCGCATGTAGGAAACAGCCCTGCTTTCCCTTCCGCAAGCATCCTGGAAAAAATCCGCTCGCAAGCCTCTATCCGGAATATGCCGGAATGCCGCAATCCCAATGCCGACAAGACTTTGCGCTTTGTCCTACAAGACAATCGGCAGGCGTCCTATAGAGCCCGACAGTAGGGCCTCGCTATCATTTTTCCCATGCTGCACAGGTTTCACGGCGCAACGGTGCAAGGCCTGATGGCCTGGCCCGGCCGATGATCCGCAGTCCCGGATGAGCCGGGGCCGGATCAAAGATGTGATCCCCGACCACCCTGACCACGAGGAGACGCACCATGAACAAGAAGACCATCACCGGCCAATTCCAGTTTGCCCTGGGCAAAGTCCAGGAAGGCGTCGGTAGCGTGCTGGGCAATGTGCAGCTGCAACGTGCCGCCCAGCGCCGCCAGATGGATGGTCGCATCATGCACGCGGTCGGCGAGGCGCAGGATCTGATCAAGCGTTCCCTGCGCCAGCGCGCGGGTTCGGTGTGAGGCCGGTGTAAATCAGGCATCAGCCATCAGCTATTACCTGCGGGAGACGAGATGAGTATTGCCAGAAAATTGTTGTGGGCTGCCGGCATGGCCGGGGTCGCCGTCTGCGCCACCCTGCGTGTACTGGCCCGTGATGCAGCGCGTCGTGACCAGCGCCAGCAGAGCCTGGCACTGCAGCGCTGGGAAGACGAAGGCGGCAGCGCCCGCACCGTGGCCCAACGTGGCCGCCGTGGCGCCGATAACGGCGGCAGCCGCGGCAGCCGCGGTAGCCGCGCCGTGCGGTAGTGCAGCACCCTGGCGGCTGGCTCTTTGTCCTACAAGGCAATCGGGCTGGCGCCGATAGCGAGCGCAACAGGGGCTCAGTATCTTGAACCTACTCGCTGACGTGATGAAGGACGTAACGAAAGCAAGCAATGCTGATGCATTGAAAACGGTAAGAAAACCGTAAGTGAAGACTCACAAGAACTCACAAGCAACGAAGGCGCCGGAGACTGCGTCGCACTATCGCAATCACCAGGAAAGTCGCCGGCACGATGAAGAACAACGGAGGAGGAGATCATGGACAAGCTCGTGCTCGGATGGCTTCTGGGTGTGCCGGTGCTGATGCTGATCGTTCTGCAGTACCTGATGTGAGCAGATTCTGAAGGCGCGAACGACGCTATCGACGCTATCAGCGCGTGCCATTGAACCCGAAACGAATACATGGAGGGCAAGTATGCAAGCCAACAAATTCAAGACCGTCCGAAGCGATGTGCAATCGCTGCTGCAACAAGCCCAGGACCTGTTCGCCGAAGCGGCCAACACCACCGGCAAGAAGGCCGATGACCTGCGTGCCACCGCCCAGGATCTGCTGGAGCAGGCCCTGAGCACCGCCCAGGATGCACAGGCCGCCGTGGTGGAAACCGGTCGTCAGATCGTCACCAGCACCGATGATTACGTCCAGTCCAATCCGTGGCGTGCCATTGCCATCGGCACCGGTATCGGCCTCCTGGTCGGTCTGGCCGTCGGTCGCTGCGCTGACCACGACTGATTTCCCATGCCGTTGCGATGCCTGCGCGGCATCACGGCTGCAGCCAGGCGCTCCGCATGCGGGATACAGGACAACACCCCCGTAGCGAAGTGCATTAGTCAAGAAACCGGAGAAAAGGAATGACCACCATGACCAAGAATCCCCCGAAGACCGACGTCAAGAAAAAAGCCGATTTCCACCTGGACAAGGAAGCCATTCGCGCCGCCGCCAAGAAGATCGATGACGGTGCCGTGACCGAAGGCTATCGCGGCAACCGCGAGGAAGTCGTCGCCATGCTCAACGATGCGCTGGCTACCGAGCTGCTGTGCGTGATGCGCTACAAGCGTCACTACTACACCGCCAAGGGCCTGGAAATCGAGGCCATCAAGGGTGAGTTCCTGCAGCACGCTCAGGAAGAGCAGAGTCACGCTGACCAGATTGCCGAGCGCATCGTGCAGCTCAATGGCGAGCCGGATTTCAACCCGAAGACCATCGCCGAGCGCAGCCATGCGCAGTATGACGAGTCCTCCGATATCAAGGACATGATCCGCGCCAACCTGGTGGAAGAGCGTGTGGCCATCGAGGCCTACCGCCAGATGATCGAGCGCATCGGTGACGACGATCCGACCACCAAGCATATGCTGATCCAGATCATGGCGCAGGAAGAAGAACACGCTGATGACATGAGCGATCTGCTGGGTCTGTAAATCCGGCAACCGTTGCAAGCTTGGGCGCGAGAGCGCAAGCGAGAAGGTAACGAGAACGTAACGAGAACGTAACGAGGGGCCATCCCCCTCGATCTGAACCCCAACCCACAACGAGGAGATCACCATGAACTGGGACATCGTGGAAGGAAACTGGAAGCAATTCAAGGGCAAGGCCAAGGAACAGTGGGGCAAGCTGACCGACGACGACCTCGACGTCATCGCCGGCAAGCGTGACCAACTGGCCGGCCGCGTGCAGGAGGCCTATGGCGTGAGCAAGGACGAAGCCGAGAAGCAGATCCGTGATTTCGAGGATCGCAACAAGGACTGGCGTCAGTAAGCCGCCTGCCGCGAGCAAGCCCGCACCGGAGTTGGAGTGAGTGTGAGTGAGACCGTGAGCAGCAAGCGCAAGTGAAATCGCAGGACCGCAACATCGTAGTACGCAGGCCGCTCACCCGGCCTGCATAAGAATACGGCCCCAGGCCGCAACCCAGGCTGTCAAAGCAAACCATGAGGAAGGACAACACAATGAAAAAAATCATCGCAACCATGATCTTCGGCGCTGCCGCCATCGGCATGCACGGCGCAGCCTTCGCAGCTGATCCGGCTGCCGCACAATACAAGGCCGACAAGTCGCGCGCCGATGCCGACTATAAGGCAGCCAAGAAGAAATGCGGTCCTTTGAAGGGTAACGACCAGGACGTGTGCGAGAAGGAAGCCAAGGCCGCCCACGAATCGGCAATCGCTGATGCCAAGGCCAAGCGTAAGGGTAGCGAAGCCGACAAGGATGCGCGCAAGGACAAGAACGATGCCAACTATGACGTCGCCAAGGAAAAGTGCGACGCCCTGAGCGGCGATGCCAAGGACAAGTGCGTGGCCAACGCCAAGGCCAAGTACGGCAAGTAATCCGGGTTCTTCGGCCGTAGGCCGATAAACCATCGATTGACCATCGATTGACGATCATGCGGTTTGCGCCCGGCAGATAGTCCGTGGCGCGGCCGCCAGACCAGGCTTATCCCCCAACAACATAGGAGTTTCATCATGTCGCTGACCAAAATGTCCCTGACCAAGCGTTTCCTCGGTTTCTTCCTGGCCCTGTTCATGGTTTCCCTGGTGGGCTGCGCATCCAGCCCGGGCAAGGAAGGCACCGGCGAATACGTCGATGACGCCGTCATCACCACCAAGGTGAAGGCCGCCATCTTCAACGAGCCGAACCTGAAGTCCGCTGAAATCAATGTCGAAACCTACAAGGGCGTGGTCCAGCTGTCCGGTTTCGTTTCCAGCTCCACCTCGGCTGCCCGTGCTACCGAACTGGCCCGTGGCGTCAAGGGTGTGGTCTCGGTGCGTAACGACCTGCGTCTGAAGCAGTAAGGTCGGGAACTTGTGAGCGCGTGACCGGTCTGTTGACCGGTCCGCGCTTGTCCCGCTTGAGGACTTGCTGCTTGCAGAGCGTCTCGGACCGATCCGGTGCGTTCCGCAAGAAGACAGGTCAGGTGCAGTCGGGTATAGTTGGAATCCGTTGCTGCCGGGCATGCGCGAAGCCGGCCAGGGAAGGGCGGCGCGGCGGGAAAGCGGGTAGATCCCGTGGACTTGATTACCGCGTAAAACGGCGTAAAACCAGAGTACAACTACAAATCGTACCAAGCAGCGCCCACGGCGCTGGCGTTTCAATTCACTGCTCAAAATTGCCATGACAAAAATACTTGTAGTCGATGACCACGCGGTCGTACGGGCAGGTGTACATCATTTCATTTCGGAAATACCGTCGATGGAAATCGGCGGCGAGGCCAGTACGGCGGAAGAAGCCATCCGTCTGGTGCGTACCCAGGACTGGGACATCGTCCTGCTCGACATCGCAATGCCCGACAAGAGTGGCGTTGAAGTCTTGAAGCAGATCAAGCGGGAAAAGCCGGAGTTGCCGGTGCTCATGCTGTCCATGCACCCAGAGAGCCGCTATGCGGTGCAGGTGCTGCGCAGCGGTGCATCCGGCTACGTGCAGAAGGAGGCGCTGGCCACCGAGCTGGTCAACGCCATCAATACCATCCTGCGTGGTCACAAGTACATCAGCTACGGCGTGGCCGAGCTGCTCACCAGCGAGCCGGTGGATTCCGAAAAGCCGCTGCACGAGACGCTTTCGCAGCGGGAATACGAGATTTTCTACAAGCTGGGTCAAGGGCAGGGCGTGACCCAGATCGCCGACGAGCTGTGCCTGTCGGTAAAGACGGTCAGTACCTATCGTTCGCGCGTGCTGCAGAAGATGAGCATGACCAATAACGCGGACATCATTTATTACGCGATCAAGAACAACCTGATCGACTGAGATCCGGCGACCCGGGCGGTTCCGGCCAGGCAGCACAGGCTGCAGAGGCTGCATGAACCAGACGGGGGCGCAGGCAAGGAAGAGTGGTACATCGCATCATGGACGACATTCTCAACATCAGGCCCCAGCGCGACGGCGACGGGACGATCCTGCGGCTCTTCCTGGTGGAAGATTCGGAGGACGTGCGGGACCTGATCGTCGAGAGTCTGGCCGAAATTGCCGGCGTGCGCCTGGTGGGCTACGCCGAGACCGAGCTGGAAGCCCTGCGTCATCTGCAGCAGAACAGCTATGACGTGCTCATCCTGGACATCCAGTTGAAGCAGGGCAACGGCATGAGCCTCTTGCAGTCGCTGGCGCGCTCCAATACGCGCCGCCAGAGCGAGGTGAAGGTGGTCTTCAGCAATCACGTCAGCCCGACCTATCGGCGCGTGGGCGTGCAATGCGGCGTACAGCACTTCTTCGACAAGTCCTCCGAACTGCCGCTGCTGTGTGACCTGTTGCAGGAATTGGCCAAGCAGAAGGGGGGCAAGTCCGGGCGGACCTCGTCGAGCAACAATTCGCCGCAAGGGCCGGCCCAGGCCGGTGGGGTATAGGCAGGATTTTGCTGCATAATTTGTGCAGCCAACGATCGCGGCGCCAGGGCTGTTCGGCGCGACCGCGGTGCACCAGACAACGAGAACCGATCATGGCACGCAGCCTGCCCGGAGTCCGAAAGACCCTGACGCAGGCTTGATGTCCGAAACGTACGGACAGCGCGGACAGCACGGATCGCACAAGAACGAGGGATTCCCGACGATGCAGAAGAACCAAGACGGACTTCGTCCGTCCTCCGCCGACATCCAGAACAGCGCATCGGTCGAGTATTTCGCGGCATCGCACGCCAATTACAGCGGCATGGTGACACTGGCCATGGGCCTGTCCATGGCCGTGATCCTGCTGGGCATCGTGGTGCTGCTGACCGGTTTCCTGGGTGAGGAGTACCGGCGACTGCTGTCAGGCCTGCTGGCCGTGCGTGAACTCACGGCCGGTGGTTTCATCGTGGGCGCCCTGGCGCTCTACCTCAATTGCATGAATTCTGCGGTACGCCGGCCCCTGCTGCGGCGCATCGCCGTCGGGCTGGCGGTGCTGCTGCTGGTCGGCGGGCTGGCGTCTCTGGCGCACGGTGTCATGTACGCGCTGGGCTGGCTGCCGCTGGAGGGCGCTGACACGATTTCGCCTCTGGCGATCCCGCCCTTGCTGTCGCTGGGCTTTGTGCTCATGGCGACCGCCTTGCTGCTGCATGACTGGCGCTTGCTCGGCGGCTACTATCCGGCCGAATACCTGGCCTTTGCCCTGATTGCGCTGTCCGCCATTCCGCTGGTCGGTTATCTGTACGACGTCAGCCAGTTCATCTATCTCGATTTCCCGCTGCCGGTGTCGTTGCTCTCGGCGCTGGTGTTCGCACTGCTGGGGGCGGCCTTGCTCATGGCACGCCCGGCGCATGCCCTGATGGCGGTGATCATGCGCATCGCGCCGGGCGGCCAGATGTTGCGCCATCTGTTGCCGCAGACGCTGTTCCTGCTGCTGGCCTTCAGCCTGTTGCTGAACTGGGGCATGACGCACGGCTGGATCGTGCCGGAGCTGGTCTTGCCGACGCTGACCCTGATCAATGGCGCGATCGTGCTCTTCATCTTCTGGGGCTCGGCCAGTCGGCTGGATAGCGAATACGGCGAGCGTACCCGCAATGCCCAGAAACTGGCCGAGACCAGCGCCTTGTTGAACGCCGTGAGCGAAAGCACCAGCGACCCGATCTTCGTGAAGAATCGCCAGGGCCTGATGATCTTCGCCAACCCAGCCACCCTGCATAAGCTCGGCAAGACCTGGGAAGAGACCATGTACCGTTCCAGCCGCGAGCTTTTCCTGGTGCAGGAAGAGGCCGATACGGTGGACCGCGATGACCGTCGTGTCATGGCTTCGGGCAAGCCCGAGAAGCTGGAACAGACCCTCCACCTGCCGGAGGGCGTGGTCACCTTCCAGACCGCCAAGGTGCCCTGGTTCGGCAAGGATGGCAGCGTGCAGGGCGTCATCGGCATCAGCACCGACATTACCGAACGCAAGCAGGCCGAGGATGAACTGCGCCAGCGCGAGAGCCAGCTGGAAAAGACCGTGATCCAGCGTACCGCCCTGCTGCGCGAACTGACCAATCACCTGGAAACCGTACGCGAAGAAGAGAAGCGCGCTATCGCCCGCGAGCTGCACGACAACATGGGCGCCTCCCTGACGGCCCTGTCGATGCACCTGGAAGGGGTCTACCAGATCCTGCCGCCGGATGAAAAATGGGCCGACCGCAAGACCCGCATGCAGGGCCTGATGAAGTCACTGGTGGCCACCACCCGACGCATCCAGACTGAACTGCGGCCCAATACCCTGGACCTGTTCGGTCTGAAGGCGGCGATCTCGGAACAGCTCGACGAGCTGCACGAGCGCACCGGCATCGCCTGCCATGCCAGCCTGCCCGATGAAGACGTGGATGTGGGCCACGAGATGGAGATTGCCATCTACCGCATGCTGCAGGAGATGCTCAACAACGTCACCAAGCATGCCAAGGCCAGCAAGGTGGATGTGATCCTCGATATCGACGAAGACCACGTGGCCCTGACCGTGCGCGACGATGGCGTGGGCATCCCCGAAGAGCGGCGCGACAACCACAAGACCTACGGCCTGCGCGGCCTGCGCGAGCGGGCCACCTTCTTCGGTGGCGAGGTCGATATCCGCTCTACGCCAGGCAAGGGGGCCTTGATCAGCATCAGCCTGCCGATCCGTCCGGAGCTGGCGCCCAGCGAGGCCTGAGCGGCGCAAACCGAGTCCTTTCCCGCACATCCATCACCCTTCCGAAAGCCGCCTCCAGGGCGGCTTTCTGCGTTTTTGTGAGGATTTTTCGGCACCGCTTTTCCTGCATGGTTTTTCGTTTTTTCCTACGCGCGAAAGGGCGACTCTCTTATGGGCCTGCCACAGGCTCATCGATACCATGGACTCATCGTCGCAGTCTGACCCGAAGGGCGGACCAGGCGGCGGTGCCGGCAAGCAGGCAGGAATGTCCTGACGTTGCAGCCGGGACCTATCAGGCAATCAACCACAAAGGAGCCATCATGAACAAGGATCAAGTCAAGGGTAGCTTGAAGGAAGTGGCAGGCAAGGTGCAAGAGAAGACCGGTGAGCTGACCGGCAATACCAGCCAGCAGGTCAAGGGCGCTGCCAAGCAGGTGGAAGGCAACGTCCAGAAGTCCTATGGCGATGCCAAGGAAGCTGCAAAGAACTAAGTGAAGTGGGCGCGCCGTCGCCGTGAATGCCGCCCGGGTTCTGAGGATTCTGAGGAGCCCAAGGCATTTGCGGTGGCCGGCGGGATGGCAATGTAGGAATCTTCCTACGCCAGAATCGGAAACGGCTGATTTTGTGTTGCAGCAATTTCCGCGACCATGTCGTCATGGTGCTGGTAGAGCCGGGAAATGCAAAAGAGTTCTCGGGTTGCCGCATGAAATTTTTGCTCACCGCCAAGAAGGGACCCCTGAAAGGGCAGACCATGAAAAAAACAGTCGGTATTTGCATGCTGGTAGCCGTCTCGGCACTTGCCTCCTCCGCTTATGCAGCACCCCGTCAGGCTGATGACAGCGCAGCGCGCTGGTCGGCCTCCACGATGGATCGTCACATGCCGGTCGATGCGACCCGCATGCAGAAGGCAGGTCAAAAGAAGTTCCGGTACATGGACATGGCCGAAGGCCGTCGTTCCCGGTTCATGCGCGAAGCTGTCCTGCTCTATGGGCAAGAGGCTGGTGCATGCACCCCGGACGTCGCCCGCGAAGCCGCCAAGGCTGCGCCGCAAGCTCCGGCTGCGCGCGTGATCATGCGTCCGATGACCTGATGCCGGTCCGGCAATCCGTTCGTTGGACTCTATTCGACAATGAGGAAGGAGTAGTCATGAAAACAATTCAAAAACTGGCAGTGACTTCGGTAGCCATCTTTGCCTTTTCCGCGATGACCGGCTGCAGCAACATGTCCGCGCGCGACAAGAACACAGCCATCGGTGCAGGTGCTGGTGCGGTGGGCGGTGCAGTGCTCACCGGTGGTAGCGCCATCGGTACCGTCGGCGGCGCCGCCGTGGGTGGCGTGATCGGTAACCAGGTGGGCAAGTAAGCCAGGCCTTACACCAGGCTGGCAGCGCTGCCAGCCACACCGTGCGGGCTATCGAGGCCTGCACGCACGGAATGCGTCAAACGCCGCAACGATGTCCATCGTTGCGGCGTTTTCCATTTGTGGCTTGCACTTGGGGCCGGCGCAGGGGCAACGCCTGCAGCCAGGCAGCCGGGCTACAGGCTAACCCGGCATTGGCTCAGGAGGCGGGCTTGGCGCCGGTCGCCTTGTAGTCGTCATAGATGCGCCGGGCGCGCGCCGCATCGTCCTTGCGGGCTGCGGCGGCTTCCTTGCGGCAGGTGCTGGCCTGCTTGCCACGCTGTGCCTTGCAGTCGGCCAATGCCTCGGCGTAGGCAGCGGCGGTCTCCTGGTTGAGATTGCGCAGCCGTTCCTTGGGAGTGTCGGCGTTCTGATACCAGCGGGCTGGATCGCCATTGGCCAGCTTGTCCTCGCCGGCGTGGCTGGATGCGGCCGTCAGCATGGACAACGCGGCCAGGCAAACGGGCAGGGAGGATGCGAGGAATTTGTTCTTCATCTGTTATAGGCCTCATCACGCAAACGCGAAAACTTCATGGGGATGGGCCATCTGCCGTGCCCGCAGCGTATAACAAGCCAGCTGGACACAAGGCAAACGGCGCGGTCGGTGACAGGGCACCGACCGCGCCGTGTTCCCTTCCGCAGGCCGATGGTATCAGGCTTGCATCCGGGAGGGGAGGGTCGCGGGGAAAGCGTCAGGGGCGCTGGCAGCAGGGCGGAGTCAACCGCCTTGCTACCGCCCCGTCTTATATCTTCCCGAGCAGCAACAGGATCAGCAGGATGATGACGATGGTGCCGGCGATACCGCTGGGACCATAGCCCCAACCGCGGCTGTGCGGCCAGGCCGGGATCACGCCGAGCAGGATCAGGATCAGGACGATGAGCAGGATGGTGCCGAGGGTCATGGAGTTTCTCCTTTGTTATTGAATTCGTTCTTGCCCGCCAGGGTGCAAGCGCCGGGTCGTTCGTTGTTGCTCGTTATTGCTTGATGATGCTCGTTGATGCTGAGCCATCATAGGCCCCGTCCCGCTGTCCCCGCGATCAGCGCCCGTCGCAATATGCTGTAGGAAAACCCGGCAATGCCGGGTAGGCGGGCGCCTCGGGCCGTCCCCACCGGTGGCCCGCAATGGGCCGCTGATCACTCCGCCTTGCCGCCAACTTGGTGCAAAGCACAAATGAAGTGCGGCCCGAGCTCATGTTGACGGTGCGAGCCCCCCTCGCCGGACCTGTCGTGAGTCTTGGTCATGGCGCCGTCAGTGCAGGCCGGGTGCGGCTTTGCGGGCGATTATCATGCGCTGGCACAGTCTTTGCTGAATTGACGACATAGCGCAGAGAGTGCGCAACAGATGTGAAGGTGTGACCAACGGCGGTCGCATCGTCCCGGACAAAGGCGTCTTCCGACATGGTCATCCATGACGGGACACGCCTTTTTTTTGTTGATGGCTTTCGTCAATGTCAATTCGCAACGCAAGGGGAAGGGTGCTATGGAATTCAACGCTCAGGCGGACCAGGCAGGCAAGCTCGCAGATATCGAACCAGCCACGCCGGCAGGGACGGTCGACATGGTGGACGGCAAGCGCCGCAAGCTGATACAGGGTGCAGGCCTGGCGGCCGGGACCGGCATGCTGGGACTGACCAGCGGCGGCGCCTGGGCCGCCGGTTCGGACAAACCGGAAAAGGAAGAGGTCAAGATCGGCTTCATTCCCCTGACCGACTGCGCTTCGGTGGTGATGGCCTCGGTGCTGGGCTTCGACAAGAAGTACGGCATCAAGATCGTCCCCAGCAAGGAAGCCTCCTGGGCCGGCGTGCGCGACAAGCTGACCAATGGCGAGCTGGATGCGGCGCACGTGCTCTATGGCCTGATCTACGGCGTGCAGATGGGCATCGGCGGGCAGAAGAAGGACATGGCCGTGCTCATGGGCCTGAACCACAACGGCCAGGCCATCACGCTATCCAAGAAGCTGGCCGACAAGGGCGCCGTCGATGGCGCTTCGCTGGCCAAGCTGATGCAGACCGACAAGCGCGAATACACCTTTGCCCAGACCTTCCCCACCGGCACCCACGCCATGTGGCTGTATTACTGGCTGGCCGCCAACGGCATCCATCCGATGAAGGATGCCAAGGTGATCACCGTGCCGCCGCCGCAGATGGTGGCCAATATGCGGGTGGGCAACATGGACGGCTTCTGCGTGGGCGAGCCCTGGGGCCATCGCGCCATCGTCGACGGCGTGGGCATCACCGCCATCACCACCCAGGACATCTGGAAGGACCACCCGGAAAAGGTGCTGGGTACCTCACTGGAGTTCGTCCAGAAATACCCCAATACCTGCCGCGCCATGATGGCCGCCATCCTGGACGCCAGCAAATGGATCGACGCCTCGCTGGCCAACAAGAACAAGATGGCCGAGGTCATCGCCGACAAGTCCTATGTCAACACCAGCAAGGACGTGATCGACCAGCGCATCCTGGGCCGCTACCAGAACGGGCTGGGCAAGACCTGGGACGACCCCAACTACATGAAGTTCTACGACGAAGGCCAGGTCAACTTCCCCTTCCTGTCGGACGGCATGTGGTTCATGACCCAGCATCGCCGCTGGGGCCTGCTCAAGAGCGATCCGGACTACCTCGCCGTGGCCAAGTCGGTGAACCAGATCGATCTCTACAAGGAGGCCGCCGCCATGACCAAGACGCCCCTGCCCAAGGAAGTCATGCGCAGCTCCAAGCTGGTCGATGGCGTGGTATGGGACGGCAAGAATCCGGCTGCCTATGCGCAGTCCTTCAAGATCAAGGTGTAAGCCTCGGCGGCCAGCGCAGGCAGTGCAGCCAAAGCGCTGGCCGTCACAGTGAAGTGTCATCAGCAAGGGGAAAGCGATGAGTGCAGTCATGGAAAACATCATGGGCGATAACGCCAAGCCCGCCGGCAACAGCCAGGTTGCAGCAGTGGCTGCGGCCAGCCAGGCGCAGCCGGCATCGGTAGCACCTGCCACCACGACCAGGGTGAGCAGCGCCAGGAAGCGCCTGGCCGCAGGCGGACTGTTCATGCGGGTGGTGCCCCCGGTCCTGGGCGTGGCGCTCTTGGTACTGGTGTGGCAGATCATTGCCATGAAGACCGCAAGTTTCCCCACGCCATGGGTCACCCTGAAGGAGGCCGGCGTGATGTTTTCCGATCCCTTCTATCGCAACAGCCCCAATGACCAGGGCATAGGCTGGAACGTGCTGGCCTCCTTGCAGCGGGTCGGCATGGGCTTCGGCCTGGCGGCGCTGGTGGGCATCCCGCTGGGGTTTGCCATCGGCCGGGTGGAGTTCCTCTCGCGCATGTTCGGCCCCATCATCAGCCTGTTGCGCCCGGTTTCGCCACTGGCCTGGTTGCCCATCGGGCTGCTGGTGTTCAAGTCGGCCAATCCGGCGGCGATCTGGTCGATCTTCATCTGCTCGATCTGGCCGATGATCATCAACACCGCCGTGGGCGTGCAGCGGGTGCCGCAGGATTACATGAACGTGGCGCGCGTGCTGAACCTGTCGGAGTGGAAGGTGCTGACCAAGATCCTGTTTCCCTCGGTATTGCCTTACATGCTGACTGGCGTGCGCCTGTCCATCGGCACCGCCTGGCTGGTCATCGTGGCCGCCGAGATGCTGACCGGTGGCGTGGGCATCGGCTTCTGGGTGTGGGACGAATGGAACAACCTGAACGTGCCGCACATCATCATCGCCATCGTCGTCATCGGGGTGGTGGGGCTGGTGCTGGAACAATTGCTGGTGGCGCTGGCCAAGGCCTTTACCTATGAACAGGTCAACAACTGAACAGGCGGGAGCACATCATGGATAACATCAACGGCAAATTCATCGACATCCACGGCGTGGAGATGGTGTTCCATACCAGGAAGGGTGACTTCCACGCGCTGCGCGAGATCAACCTGACGGTGGCCAAGGGCGAGTTCATTACCCTGATCGGCCACTCCGGCTGCGGCAAGTCGACCCTGCTCAATCTCATCGCCGGCCTGCTCAAGCCCAGCGACGGCGTGCTCCTGTGCGCCAATCGCGAGATCGGTGGCCCGGCCCCGGAGCGGGCGGTGGTGTTCCAGAACCATTCGCTGCTGCCCTGGCTGACCTGCTATGAAAACATCTACCTGGGCGTGGAACGCGTCTTCGGTGCCAGCGAAAACCGCACGCAACTGCGCGACCGCACCCGCGCCGCGCTGGCGCTGGTGGGTCTGGGCGCGGCCGAGACCAAGCGTCCCAATGAAATCTCCGGCGGCATGAAGCAGCGCGTAGGCATTGCCCGCGCCCTGGCAATGGAGCCCAAGGTCCTGCTGATGGACGAGCCTTTCGGCGCCCTCGATGCACTGACCCGCGCGCACCTGCAGGATGAACTGCTCAAGATCGTGGCCAAGACCGAATCGACCGTGGTCATGGTGACCCATGACGTGGACGAGGCGGTACTGCTGTCGGATCGCATCGTCATGATGACCAACGGCCCGGCCGCCACCATCGGCGAAGTGCTGGAAGTGAAGCTGGCCCGGCCGCGTGACCGGGTGACGCTGGCGCAGGACGCGCAGTATGGCCTGTACCGCACCGCGGTGCTGGAATTCCTGTATCGCAAGCAGGCCCATCCGGCACGCGAGGCGGCCTGAGTCGCCCTGGCCTGTAGTCTGGGCCCCGGCCCTCGCGCAGGCGCGCAGATGCTCAGTGTGTTGCGCGCCTGTCCGCTTTTCGTTGCATCGTTGGAAGGAAGCCTGCCATGTCCACCCTGGCCTTGATCGATACCGCACCCGACCGCGCGGCCGAGGATGCATCCACCGTGCCGTTGTCGGGAGAAGTCTTCGGCGCCATGATCAATCTTTCCGGGCGCCGCCGTTTCACCTCACAGCGCCTGGTGCTCTACGCAGTGCTGGCCTCGCAGGGGCAGCAGGGAGCCTGTGCTACCGCCCGCGAGGCGCTGGCCCTGTTCAGCAATGCCCATGCGGCCCTGCTCAAGCGGTCGGGTGATTTGCCCGGGGTGTTCTGCCCCGAGCTGGAAGAGGTCTATTACGGGCGGCCAGCCGGTGACGCCCGCATCACCGCATTTGCCGCGCTGGCGCAGCGCACCCTCAACGCCATCGAAGACCGTCTCAAGAGCGGGCCCGAGCTGCTGGCACAACTGGTGCAGGAGACCACGCCGCTGCTGGGCGTGCTCAACGAGATCACGGCGGTCTACGAGGCGCAGTCCAGGAAGCATGCGCGGCTCATGCGCGAGCAGTTGCGCGGGATCATGACCGACATCGAGGTCATCGCCCGTGAAGCCAAGATGGTGGCCTTCAATGCGCGCATCGTGGCGGCCCGTTCGGGGCAGGCGGGCAAGGAATTCTCGGTGGTGGCCGGCGTGCTCTCCAACATCACCGGCGAGATCGATGAGCTGGTCAAGGAAGCCCTGAGCGGCGCAGCGGCCTGAGTGGGTCTCAGGGGAATTCAGCGATTTTCAGCGGGTTTCAGTGGATATCACACTTCGCGCCTGCAGGCAGCCCAGGCCACCAGCAACCAGGCGGCCAGGAAGGCCGCCCCACCCAGGGGCGTGATGGCGCCCAGGATGCGTGTTCCTGTCAGCGCCAGCAGGTAGAGGCTGCCGCTGAAAACGACGATGCCGGCCAGCATCAGATTGCCGGCCCAGCGCATCGCAGCACCGGCCATGCGCGGCATGAGCAGGGCGATGGCGATCATGCCCAGTGCGTGCATGACCTGGTAGGTCACGGCGGTATGCCAGATCGCCAGCATCTCTTCCGAAATCATCCGCTTCAGGCCGTGCGCGCCAAAGGCGCCACAGCCTACGGCGATGAACATGTTGATGGCGCCGGCGGCGATCAGGGTGCGTTCTTTCATCGGTGGCTTTCTTCGTATCCGGGGCGGCTCAGTATGGGCGCTGCGACCTGCCCAGGCGATATTCATGACGCAGCACGAACTGTGAGGTGGCAATCAGACCGGATAGCCCCAGGATCAGTTGCGTGAGCGTATCGGGCGGCAGTACCCAGACCGAGCCGGCAGGGGCGGGGACATTGGCGGCTGCGCTGATGACCGGGGCCGCCCAGGCAGCTTCCTCGCTGACATCCAGCAGGATCTGGCCTTCCGGTGTGGTGTGCAGATAGATCTCGCCGCCCAGTTCCAGCGTGAAGCAGATGCCCTGGCCGGCGTTGACGGTGTTCATCTTGTGGCGGAACACCACTGCCTGCAGTTCGCGGTTGTAGGTATCGATCCAGGTTTCCACTTCGTGGACGTTCTGCAGGACGATCCAGCGCCGCGGCGCGGGGATGGAATCGGCACCGGCAACGGCGTCATCCGGGAAGATCGGTTCGGGGGCTTGGTCGGACATGTCGGTGGGCAGGGCAGGCAGACTCGGTAAAACCGGAAGTATACCGGATCAGCTCTCCCGCGCCGTGGCCGGGTCCTGCCGGGTGCCTCGATCAAGATGCCAGGCCACCGATGCCTGCCCGGCCAGTTCGCGCACTTCGCGCAGGCGGGCCATCTCGCTGTGGGACAGGCGTTCGCTGTGGCGGCGCAAGCCACCCAGGTCGTGCAGGGCGGTCTCGGCGTCGATGCTGGCCAGCCCGGCCTGGCGCTGCAGGCGACGCAAGGTCGCTGGCGGCTGGTGGGCGACTACCGCCTCCAGATAGTCACGATTGGCCTTGAGACCGAGCGCGATGCGTTCGCGCGGCGATGCTCCCAGTTCGGGCCATAGCGCCAGGGCGGCCAGCAGGGCGACGGCGCTGCCGATCAGGTTGTCCAAGGCCCGGGCCGAGGCGATGCCGACACCAGGTTGCAGCATTTCGGTCACGCAGATGAACAACATGGTCAGGAACACCACGAACACCGTGTAGTTCACCAGCCGCAGGGCGATGGCCAGGCCGGCCAGCATCACCGCCACCAGCGGCAGCACCCAGCTCATGCCGGAAGCCACATGGAGCAGGCTCAGTGCCAATGCACCGCCCAGCAGGCTGCCCAGGATGCGTTCCAGGCAGCGCGTCCAGGTCTGGCGTGCCGCACCTTGCAGTACTACCACCACGGCCATGGTGGCCCAGTAGGGATAGCCAAGCTGGAACACCTGGGCCGCATAGAACACCGCCGCCACACCAGCGGCCTGGCGGGCGCCCTGTTGCAGGCCCCGGCCCAGCCCGGTGCGCCAGGCGGGTGGCAGTGTGGGTGGCACGGCGGCGGCGGGCGACGCATCGGGTTCATCGCTGCCGTGCTCGGCCCGGTATTGCGCCCAGGCGGGATCGGACAGCAGCAGCGTGTGGGCCTGCATCAAGGCCGACAGGCAGCCAGTCATCAACGGGTCGGCCAGCTGGCTGGCGCGCCTTATGTCGATGGGGCGGGACGGGTTCGATGGCAGCGGGATCTGTGGAGACAGCGTCAGCCTCTGGTAGGCGCGCAGCACCACGATGCGCGCCGCCCGTGCCACGATGCGCCGCTCGGCGGGCGAGCCCAGTTGCTGGATGGCGGCGTGTTCCAGCGCGATCAAGGCGCTGAAGATCATTTCGCAGGCCTCCAGCAGGCGGCGATAGGATTGGGCACTGTCGCTGGCGGAGCGCTCGTGAGGCTGCAGCATGGTGCGCAGCCGTTCCAGGGCCAATCGCACGGCGCGGCGATGTTCACCGTGTTCGCTGTGCCATTGCTGTTCCCGATGCTGGCCGTCGCGTGCGGTGAGCAGGTCGCGGCTCATGTCGAGCATGCGCAGCAGCGCTGCCTGCGCGGCCTGGCGCAGGGCAGTGTGTTCGTCGATACGCCAGAAAAGATTGATCAGCAGCCAGGCCCAGAGCGCGCCGATCAGGAAAGATGCGGCCTGCAGCGCCGCCAGCGCCGGCGCATGCGGGAAGCCCGCCGCCACCACCGCCACCACCGCCAGCAGCGTCCCCAGCAGCGCTGCGGACTGGATCGCACCGGTCAGCGTGACGCTGAGCAGCACCATCACCGGTGCGGCGAGCAGGGCCGCATGACTGCTCCAGGAGGCGCTCCAGGAGCCGATGAATGCCACCGCCGTGCCTGCCACCGCAAAGCCGGCCAGCAGGCGCCGCCGCTGGGTATGCGGCCCCGGGGCATCGCACAGGCAGGTCCAGAAGGCCGCGAACACGGCCCAGGCCAGCCAGTGCTGGCCACTGATCATGGCCGCCGCCAGCGGCAGCGCGATGGCCAGGCAGGCGCGCCAGCCTTCCTCGGCGCTGAACTGTTCCTGCAGCAAGGGGAAGGAGCGCAACTCCAGCCGTCGTGCGGCACGCCGGGTGAATGCGGCCATCCGGCTGGCAAGCCGGCCATGGCGGTGCAGCAGGGACGGGCGGTGAAGGAAGGTGAAGGGCGTACGGGCGGTTTTCATCGGGACTGCATCAACGTGGTGGGACCACTTTGAAAGGATATGAGGAGTTTCTTTCACGAATACTACAGGCGACCTGCATCAATGCGCAGGGCCTGGAGGTAGTAGGTCTGGGAGGTCGGGGGCGGTCGATCTCTTCGCTACCTCCCGTGCCAAGCACTTTCCATGCCGGTCGGGTTTGGCGGAGATGGGTTGCGGTGAGGGGGAGCCGGCAGGCGGGGAAGTGCCTGCACGGGGGGCGGGACTGGCGGGACTGCGCCTTCAGGCAGCGAAGCGCTGCAATACCACCACAGCCTCGGCGCCCAGCAAGGGGCCTTCCACGCTGACCGCAGGTGCAGAATCTTGCACCACGTCAGCTGCGCGCAGGGGAAGTTGCGGCCCGCCCAGCGCGTCGCCAATCTGCGCGGTGGAGGCGGCATAGATCACGCGGCCGATGCCGCCCCAGAACATCGCGCCGCAGCACATTGCGCAGGGTTCGCCACTGGCGTAGACGGTGGCGCCACGCATGGCTTCCAGCCCCAGCTCTTTCTGCGCACGGCGCACCAGCACCATTTCGGCGTGGCCGGTGCAGTCGGCGGCGGTGTTCTGGTTGTTCATCGCCGTCATCAGCACCTTGCCGTCGGGCGCGACCAGGGTGGCGCCGAAGGGCATATCGCCGCGCTTGAGCGCTTGTTCGGAGGCATCGATGGCCAGGCGCATGGCGGCGTGGTCTTGTTCGTTGAAGGGGACGGGGATACGCATGGTCGGCCTCACATTTCGTCGATCGGGGTGGTGGCTTGTGCTTTGTCGAGCGTGAAGCGGCCGCTGGCGTTGAGGTAGAAGCTGGCGCCGAAGCGGCCTACCGGATGATAGTCCTGCAGGCGCACGCGCCATTGTTCGGTATCGACCAGGCCATCGCGCGCGGCCAGCCATTGCACGCGGCCGATGAAGATGTAGCGGCTGGCCGTTTCCAGTTTTTCATGCAGCACGCATTCAAAGGCGACCGGCGCCTCGGCGATGCGCGGCGGCCGGATCGTCTGCGCCGGTACCGCGTGCAGGCCGGCGTGTTCCAGCTCGCTCTGGTGTGGCGGCAGGGTGGCAGCGCAGGCGTCCATTTGCGCGCACATGGCCTCGTCGGTCAGGTGCACGACAAACTCGCCGGTGCGCAGGATGTTGGCTGCGGTGTCCTTGAGTGCGCCGTCCTGCAGGCGGTTGATGCTGACCATCACGATAGGCGGATCTTCGCCGAGCATGTTGAACATGGAGAACGGCGCGGCGTTGACCGTGCCGTCTTCGCCCAGCGTGGTGATGAGCGCGATCGGGCGCGGCACGATCAGGCTGGCCATCAGCTTGTAGCGCTGGTAGACGCTGAGTTCGGCGAAGTCGATTTCTGTCATGGCGTTTTCTTCATATTCCTTGAAGCGATTGTGAGCTTTCGGCTTGCCCCGTTTGCTATCCCGAACAAGGCAAGCCGGTATCGGTAGCCAGGGTCAGGGTTGCTTGCCCTGGATGCCTTCCACATACCACTTCATGGTCCAGAGCTCGGACTCGGGTACGGTGCGGCCGGCGGCGACCTGCAACTGTCCGCCCTGGTTGTTGATGGGGCCGGCGAAGGGCTGCAAGGTGCCGGCGACGATGGCCTTGCGGCGCTCTTCCGCCTGCGCTACCACCTCCTTGGGCAGCCCGGCGTTGTAGGGGGCGAGCTGGACGATACCTTCCTTCATGCCCCACTTGGTGTCCTCCGCCTTCCATTGGCCTTCCAGCACCTGCCGCACCTTGTGGACGTAGTACACGCCCCAGTTCAGCGTGTTGCCGGTCAGATGCGCCCTGGGACCGAAGCGGCTCATGTCGGAGTCCTGGCCGAAGGCGTACAGGCCCTTGCTCTCCGCCACCTGCACCGGTGCCGGCGAGTCGGTGTTCTGGTAGAACACGTCGGCGCCTTGCGCGGCCAGCGTCTGCGCGGCATCGCGCTCCAGGCTGGGGTCGTACCAGGCGTTGATCCACACCACCTTGGCGTTGACCTTGGGGTTCACACTGCGAGCACCCAATACGAAGGCGTCCAGGTTGCGGATCACCTCGGGGATTGGGATCGGCGCCACATAGCCCAGCGTATTGGTCTTGGTCATGCGTCCGGCGATGGTACCCAGCACATAGGCGCCTTCGTAGAAACGGGTCTGGTACAGGCCGACATTGCGCGCCATCGTGTAGCCGGAGCAGTGTTCGAAGATCACGTCCGGGTTTTCCTTGGCCACGCGCAGCACCGGGTTCATGAAGCCGAACGAGGTGGCGAAGATCATCTTGCAGCCATCATCGATCAGCTGGCGCATGACACGCTCGGCCTCCGGTGTTTCCGGCACGCGCTCGACGAATACCGTCTCGATGCGGGCGCCGAATTCCTTTTCCAGCATGCGCCGTCCGAGATCATGCTGGAAAGACCAGCCGATGTCGGCCACCGGCCCCGGATAGATGAAGCCGATCTTCAGCTTCGGTGCAGCGGCCAGGGCGGCGAACGGTTGCGAGGACGCAGCTACGGCGGCGGCGCTGGATGCAAGCAGAAATTGACGGCGGTTCATCACGGCGGGGCTCCTTGTTGGATGGATGGATCAGTGGCGAAAATTTACTGTGATCGTATACATGCAATTTGGATGCCAGCCTTTTAATTATATTATCTATATGATTTTAAAGGGAATATTGTAATTATATGTATTGTATACAATTTTGGTAATGAGCCAAAGCGGACCTTTTGCTCACCCAGGGTGCTGGTCGTGCACCAGACGTGGGCAGTCCGGCGCCGGTGATCGGCGGTGGGGATGTGGGGAGAATGGACGCGGAGGAAGCTCAGAAGGCGCGGCGCAATGCGTCGGGCTTTTCTTCCGGCAGGCGCAGGCGGCCTTCCAGCGCCAGCAGGTGGCGTTCCATCTCGGCGCTGGCGCCATTGCCATCGCGCAGTGCCAGCAGGTCCACCAGGCGGCTGTGCTCGTCATGCTCGCAACTGGCCTCGCCGGGGGCTTCGTAGAGCGCGACGATGAGGGAGCAACGGGTCATCAGTTCGGTCAGCATGCGTTGCAGTACCTGGTTGCCGGACAGCTCCGCCAGCGCCAGGTGAAAGCCACCGGCCAGGGCGACCCAGCGCGGGTGGTCGCCGTCATGCAGCGCGGCGTGCTCGGCCTGCAGGCGCTGCCGCAGTTTGGCGACGTCACCGTGGTCGATCTGGCGCGCCACTTCGCGCACGATGGCGCCTTCGATCGCCCGTCGGGCAGCGAAGACGTCGCGTGTCTCCTTTGGTCCCGGTGTCGCCACCGCGGCGCCCTTGTTGGGCACCACGTCGACAATGCGCAGCTCCGACAGCCGCCGCAGCGCCTGCCGCACCACCGTGCGGCTGACGCCGAACTGCTCGCACAGGCTGGCCTCCTGCAGGCGCGTTCCGGGCTTCAGGCGGCCGTGCATGGCGGCATTGAAGATGGCCTCGTAGACGGTCTGGTCGAGGGTTTCCGGCGTGTCGGCGGCGCGTTGCGATTTCATTGGGCAGAGTGGGTTGCGGGGTGGCTGGCCGTGCAGGAGCATACACAGGCCGGCGGTATCATAACGCGCCACGGGCTCGGCCGGGCTGGCGCATCTGAATAAGCAAGGGGTGCGCCCGACGGCGGGGGCGGGGAAGCGGCTGAGGGACGGAGATGAAAAGAAAAAAGCCCACGTCAACGTGGGCTTTTTTCTTGAGACTACTGCTGAATTTCTGGTAGGCCGTGCGGGACTCGAACCTGCGACCAACGGATTAAAAGTCCGCTGCTCTACCAACTGAGCTAACGACCCGAAAGACCGCTATTATAGGCAAACTCTATCGGCACTGTCAACACTCTGGCGCCACGTGCTGATTTCCGATCATCCTGCAGCCCGTCACGCGCCGACCCGGTGCCGGCGCTGACTGGCGATCACTTCAATGAAGCCATCCGTTCCTTGCCGGTTTGCGCGGCCGGGGTGTTCGGATACTTGGCGATCAATTGCTCCAGCGTCTTCTTGGCGGCTGCCTTGTCCTTCAACTCGGCTTGCGAGCTGGCGATGTTGAGCAGGGCGTCAGCGGCCTTGGGGTTGTCCGGATAATTCTTCACCACCACTTGCTGCGCGGCGATGGCGCCCTTGTAGTCGCGCTGGGCGTACAGGGAGTTGCCTTGCCAGTATTGCGCCGAGGGGGCATAGCCGGATTGCGGATAACGCTTCAGGAAGTCGGCGAAGGCATTGCCTGCTCCCTTGTAGTCGCCACCCTTGAATTGCGACAGCGCCGCATCATAGGCCTGCTGTTCGGACACGCCCACAGCCACGGTCTGGCCGTCCACGCTGACCTGCTGTGGCTCCAGCTTGCGCAGGCGCGCATCCAGATCGACGTAGAAGTCCTTCTGACGTTGCTGGGCGTTGGTAATCTCGTTGGTCAAGACCTCGATCTGGCCGCGCAGCGCGGCAATCTGCGACTGCAGGTTGTCGTTGCGGTCCGAGAGGGTCAGGACACTGTTCTTGTCGGCCTTGTTGGCGACGTCGCGCTGCAGGGCTTCGATCTTGGAGCGGATGTCCAGGATGGCCTTGCGTGCTTCGTCATCGTCAAACATGCCGGCACGGGCGGTAAGCGGTAGGAAAGCCGTGGCGGCCAGCAAGGCCGCCACGGTCACCGATTTCAGTTTGAAAGCGGTATGCATGTCGATTATTGATAAGCGATGTCAGCGCGACGGTTCTCGGCGTAGGACGATTCATCCTGGCCCAGTGCCTTGGGCTTTTCCTTGCCGAAGGAAACCGCTTCCACTTGTGCATCCGACACGCCCAGCAGGACCAGGGCCTTGCGGACGGCTTCAGCACGCTTCTGACCCAGGGCCAGGTTGTACTCGGCGCCACCGCGATCATCGGTGTTGCCCTGGATGATGACCTTGCGATCCTTGTGCGCCACCAGGTACTTGGCGTGGTTCTCGATGACGGTACGGTATTCCGGCTTGACGGTGTAGCTGTCGTAGTCGAAGTACACGCTACGCTTGGCCAACACGCCTTGCGGGTCGTTCAGCGGATCGACGGAACCGGCGTTGACGGTGCCCACCGAGCGGGTGTCAGCGCCGTTGCTGGCGCCGTTCTGCACGGGAGCGTTAGCCTTGTCGTCCAGCTTGGTGGACGAGCAGGCGGCCAGCAGGACTGCACTGGAGACGATGAGGGCGAAGGTACTGATAGTGCGCATTTTGGATTTCTCCTTGTCGTGATGAAAGCAATATTGGATTTCTTTATTTCATGAACGGACCCCAGGTCGGTTCCCTGATATCACCGGCCTGCGTCGTGAGACGCTGTTTGATTCGGCCGTCGACGGAGACGACGGCCAGGGATCCGCGACGACCAGATTCCGTCGCGTACATGATGTATTTGCCGTTGGGCGCAAAGCTGGGCGATTGGTCACGGCTGCCGTCGGAGAGGCGGGTCTCCTGGCCATTGGTCAGGTCCAGCGCATAGAGCTGGAACAGGCCGTCGCGACGCGAGATGAAGGCCAGCGTCTTGCCGTCAGGCGAAATGCGCGGGCTGATGTTGTAGCTGCCGTTGAAGGTGACGCGCTGCGGCGAGCCGCCATCCAGGCCGACCTTGTACACCTGCGGGCCGCCGCTGCGGTCGCTGGTGAAATAGATGCTGCCGCCATCGGGCGAGAACTGCGGTTCGGTATCGATACCGGCGCTGTTGGTCAGGCGACGCAGGCCGGAGCCGTCGGCATTGATCACGTAGACCTGGGTCAGGCCGTCGCGGGTCAGGGCCACGGCCAGGCGCGAACCGTCCGGCGACCAGGCCGGGGCCGAGTTGCTGCCCTTGAAGTTGGCCACGATGGAGCGCTGGCGGGTCACCAGGTTCTGGATGTAGACCACCGGCTTCTTCATTTCGAAGGAGACATACGCGACCTTGGTGCCATCGGGCGACCAGGACGGCGAGATGATGGGCTCATTGGAGCGCAGCGCCACCTGGGTGCCTTCGCCATCGGCGTCTGCCACTTCCAGGCGATATTCGCTGCCGGACTTGGTCACGTAGGAAATGCGGGTGGAGAAGATGCCGGGGATGCCGGTCAGCTTCTGATAGATGTCATCGGCGATCTTGTGGGCGGTCAGGCGCAGCAGCTGCGGCTGGGCGCCGATGGAGAGCGCCGACAGCTGGCTCGACTGCACGGTGTCGAAGAGGCGGTAGCGCACGTCGAAGCGGCCATCGGCCAGGCGCGTGACGCTACCTACGGCCAGCGCATTGGCGCCGCGCTTCTGCCAGTCGCCATAGTTGATGGCGGAGGAATCGGAGAGGGCATCGCCATTGTCGATGAGCTTGAAGATGCCGCTGCGGGCCAGGTCGGCCTTGACCACCGAGGTGATCTGTTGCGGCGCCGATTCCTCGCCGGGGAAGGCGGTGATGGCGATCGGGATCTGCGAAGCACCCACGCCGGTGATCTCGAAGCGGATCTGCGCCTGCGAGGCCGGGGCGAAGGACAGGCCGGCCACCACGGCGGTGGCGGCGGCGATGCTGGTCAGGTAACGGGCTTTAATCATCGTTTACTGATCTTTCGGATAATGGGTGAAAGTGAAGCTGGACGGTACCTTGCCATCCTTGTCGGCCGGGAAGGGCTGCGACTTCATGATGGCCGTACGCACGGCTTCGTCGAAGCCCGGCACGCCTGAAGGTTTGTTCACACGAACCGTGCGCACGCTACCATCCGGGAACAATTCGACAGTGTACTCCCCGGCCGGGTTTCCGCTCACGCCGCTGTTATCGAACACAGTGTTGCTGCGGATCTTGGCACGCAGCTTGTTGGCGTAATCGGGGCTGCCCTTGGGACCCTGCGACTTCTCGGCCGTGCCGGTACCACCGGTGGCGCTGGTGGCCTGGCCCATCATGCGCTTCAGGTCTTCCTGGCGGCGCTGTTCGGCGGCCTTGGCGTCGGCGGCGGCCTGCTGCTGCTTCTTCTTGTCGGCAGCCTGCTTCTCGGCATCAGCCTTCTTCTTGGCCTCTTCTTCCTTCTGTTTCTCTTCCTTCAGCTTCTTCTGCTTTTCGGCTTCCAGCTTTTCCTTCTTTTCGCGGTCAGCCTTGTCCTTTTCGGCCTGCTCCTTCTTCTCGCGCTCGGCCTTTTCCTTCTCGGCCTTGAGCTTGTCAGCCTTTTCCTGTTTCTCTTGCTTCTCCTGCTCTTCCTTGCGCTTCTTTTCCTTTTCCAGGGCGATATCGGGCTTCTCGACCTTGGGTTCGTCGATCACCTTGGGCGGGACTGGCTTGGGTTCAGGCAGGGGCTGCGGTTGCGGCTTGGGCGGTTCCACCACCGGGTCCGGTTCGGGCTGGGGCGGGGTGGGCAGGGGGGCGGCTTCCTTGTATTGCGGGTCCCAGATCTCGGCTTCCACCGTGAGCGGGGTCTCGCTCTGCCAGCGGATCCCGATCCAGAAGAACAGGAACAAGGCCACGTGCATCACCAGCGCCAGCGTGATGGCGCGCCAGCGGCCCGGTGCCTTGGGGATGTTGTAGTGTGCGTTATCGCTCATATCGCTGGGGCGTGCGCTTACTTGGTGGCCAGGCCGACCCGCGCGATGCCCTGTTTCTTCGCTTCCGAGATCACCTGGACCACTTCGTCATACTTGATTTCCTTGTCCGCCGAAATCATCACGGCCAGCTCGGGATTGTCTTCATGCAGTTTGCGCAGGCGCTCCGACAGGTCGGTCTTGCCGGTCACGGTCTCGGCCTTCTTGCCGCCGCTCTTGGGGCCGTTGATGCGGATCGTGGCCTGGGTATTGGGCTTCAGGGCGATCTCGATGTAATCCGACGGCGGCTGGGTGGACTTGCCGGCCGTGGGCAGGTTGATCACGCTGGGGTTGGTGATGGGCGTGGCCACCATGAAGATGATCAGCAGCACCAGCATCACGTCGATGTAGGGGACGACGTTGATTTCCGACTTGAACTTGCGGGGACGGCCCCCGCGCATCGATGACCCAGCCATTAGCGTGCCTGACGTTGCAAGATGTTGGAGAACTCTTCGATGAAGCTTTCGAAGCGGATCGCCAGGCGATCGATGTCGTGCGAGTAGCGGTTGTAGGCGACCACGGCCGGGATCGCGGCGAACAGGCCGATGGCGGTGGCGATCAGGGCCTCGGCGATGCCGGGGGCGACGGCCGCCAGGGTAGCCTGCTGCACGTTGGCCAGGCCGCGGAAGGCGTTCATGATGCCCCAGACGGTGCCGAACAGGCCCACATACGGGGACACCGAACCAACCGATGCCAGGAAGGCCAGGTGCGATTCGAGGGCGTCCATTTCGCGCTGGTAGGCGGCGCGCATGGCGCGGCGGGCGCCGTCCAGCAGCAGGCCGGGTTCGACCGCGCCGCCACGGGCCGTGACCGAGGCCTTGGCCTTGGTGAATTCACCCATGCCGGCCTGGAAGATGCGTTCCATCGCGCCACCGCTACCGGCCTTGCGGCGATTGGACAGGGCTTCCTGGTACAGCGCCGACAGGTTGCCGCCGGACCAGAAGACGCGTTCGAATTCCTCGGTCTGCACGCGCGCGGCGCGGATGGTGAACATCTTGCGGAAGATGTAGGTCCAGCTGATGATCGATGCCGACAGCAGCAGCAGCATCACCAGTTGCACCAAAACGGACGCGTTTGCGATCAGTGAAATGAAGGACAGGTCTTGTGTGACGTTCATGGGGAAATGTGGCGGCGTGGCAGCGGTGAATGGATTGGTAAGTCGGCGGTTTGTATCTTTTGTTCAGTTGTAGATTCAGTTACATGAAATAAAAGACGGTCATTGTAGGTAGAAGGTTTCCGGCACGGATATCGTCCCAAGCGGCAAGATTGCCTGTTGGGACAGTTGTGCTACCTGCCATAAAGGTCCGGATGAGCTTTTCCGTTGACATCATGCGACTTTCTTGATGCAGGCGAGCAATTCTTCGGGAATAGGGCGCGGGCGGAACGTGGCTGCGTCCACGCAGACCACAGTGATGCTGCCCCGTGCCAGCAACGTCGCGTCCTGATCGCTGGCGGCATTGCCATCCCCCGACGGCAGGCGCCAGGCCTCCTGGGAAAATTCCATGGAGGCATTTCGAAGTTTTTCGACCACGACGGTCAAGCGGAGTTCATCGTCCAGGCGCGCTGGCGAGAGATAGTCGACGTTGGTGTTCCTGACCACGAAGATGGCGCCGGTGGTCTCGGCCAGGTGTTGCTGCTGGAAACCGAAGGAGCGCAGCCATTCCGTGCGGGCGCGCTCGAAGAACTTCAGGTAATTGGCGTAGAAGACCACGCCTCCGGTGTCGGTATCTTCATAGTAGACCCGGATGTTCCAGTCGAATGGACTACTGGCGGCACTCATATGCTTCTTGTTATTGGGAAATCTGCTGTGGCAGCTGAAAAGAAATCAAGGAAGCGGAAAGCAATCAATGCGAACAGGGTGTTGCCTCAAATGCAAGGATTTGTGGAGGCCACGCATCTTGCACTGTGGAACTGATCGCAAAGGGGCTTGCAAATGGCGTTTCTGCGGCGCCGGAGCGTTCCCGGCAAAAACGCCATTTTACCCCATCCCTTACTGTTTGCGCTTGATGTTGAAGGGGCTGAAGCCCTGGCAGGTCGGCATCAGTTCCATGTAGTTGATGTTGACGTGTGCCGGCATGGTGGCGACCCAGAAGGCGGCTTCGGCGATATCTTCGGCCGTCAGCGGGGTAGTGCCTTCATAGACCTTGGCGGCCGCGCCGTCATCGCCCTTGAAGCGCACATTGGAGAACTCGGTGCCGCCGCACAGGCCAGGGGCCAGGTTGGTGGCGCGCACGCCAGTGCCCACCAGATCGGCGCGCAGGTTCAGCGTGAACTGGTCGACGAAGGCCTTGGTGGCGCCGTAGACGTTGCCGCCCGGGTAGGGGTAGGCACCGGCCACCGAGCCCAGGTTGATGATGGTGCCGCTGCCGCGCTTGACCATCTCGGGCAGCAGGGCGTGGGTGATGGTGACCAGCCCCTTGACGTTGGTGTCGATCATGGTTTCCCAGTCCGACAGCGCGACTTCGTGGGCCGGGCCCAGGCCCAGGGCCAGACCGGCGTTGTTGATCAGGACGTCGACCTGCTTCCAGTCACCGGTCAGGCTGGCCAGGCCGGCGTCGATGGAGGACTTGCTGGTCACGTCCAGTACCAGCGGCAGTACCTTGTCGGCACCCAGTTCCTTGACCAGGTCATCCAGGCGCTCCTTGCGGCGACCGGCGGCGATCACCTTGTGACCATTGCCGGCGAATTTGCGCGCCATGGCGGCGCCGAAGCCTGCGGTAGCTCCCGTAATCAACACGACCATCTCTTGATTCTCCTGTGTGTGGCGTAAGAACCGGTGCCGGTGCTCAGGTCGCAGGCGGAACGGCGTCCCTGCGCTTCACCCCGGCGATCCCGGAAGAAAACGAAATTGTAGCCCAAAGCCGGTTTTTACGAAGTGCGGCTCGCTTTTGGCGCGGTTGCGGGGCCGGTTGAGGCATGTTGCGCCTGCGCCATGGTTCTTGCCGAAATCGCCCCATTTCACTACAATGCGCTCACCATTTCGTCTCACGTGACTGGCGAAACGTCGGGTAAAACCGACCAAGATGGGGATCCATCGGGAAGCGTGAGATTTCAACAGCCGTGCGCCTGGGCAGCCGAATGGACAGTACGACTGAGGCTGCCCGCAATCCCCCCGTATTTTCTGGCCCTCATTCGATTTTGGAAGTCGAGCATCAGGCATGCCTTCGCGCAGCCGGTGACCCGATCTTCGGCCGCACCTCATCAATTTGGAGAAACACCATGTTTGACAAGAACCAGACTCTCGCGAAAGTCGATCCCGACCTGTGGTCTGCCATCCAGAAGGAAAACGCACGCCAGCAGGATCACATCGAGCTGATCGCTTCTGAAAACTACACCTCGCCGGCCGTCATGGAAGCGCAAGGTTCGCAACTGACCAACAAGTACGCCGAAGGCTATCCGGGCAAGCGCTACTACGGTGGCTGCGAATACGTGGACGTGGCCGAGCAGCTGGCCATCGACCGCCTGAAGGCCCTGTTCGGCGCCGAAGCCGCCAACGTACAACCCAACTCCGGTTCCCAGGCCAACCAGGGCGTGTTCTTCGCCATGTTGAAGCCGGGCGACACCATCATGGGCATGTCGCTGGCAGAAGGCGGCCACCTGACCCACGGCATGGCACTGAACATGTCGGGCAAGTGGTTCAACGTGGTCTCCTATGGCCTGAACGACAAGGAAGAGATCGACTACGAAGCCATGGAAGCCCTGGCTCGCGAGAAGAAGCCCAAGCTGATCATCGCTGGCGCCTCGGCCTACTCGCTGCGCATCGACTTCGAGCGCTTCTCCAAGATCGCCAAGGAAGTCGGCGCCTACTTCATGGTCGACATGGCCCACTATGCCGGCCTGATCGCCGCCGGTGTGTACCCCAACCCGGTGCCCTTCGCCGACTTCGTCACCTCGACCACCCACAAGTCCCTGCGCGGTCCGCGCGGTGGCGTGATCCTGATGAAGGCCGAGCATGAAAAGGCCATCAACTCGGCCATCTTCCCTGGTATCCAGGGCGGTCCGCTGATGCACGTCATCGCCGCCAAGGCCGTGGCCTTCAAGGAAGCCGCATCGCCGGAATTCAAGGCCTACCAGCAGCAGGTGGTCAAGAATGCCGATGTGCTGGCCAAGACCCTGATCAAGCGTGGTCTGCGCATCGTCTCCGGCGGTACCGAGTCGCACGTGATGCTGGTGGACCTGCGTCCCAAGGGCCTGACCGGCAAGGAAGCCGAAGCCATCCTGGGTTCGGCCCACATGACCTGCAACAAGAACGGCATCCCCAACGACCCGGAAAAGCCGTTCGTGACCTCGGGCATCCGCCTGGGCAGCCCGGCCATGACCACCCGTGGTTTCAAGGAAGCCGAGGCCGAGAAGGTCGGCAACCTGATCGCCGACGTGCTGGACAACCCGCATGACGCGGCCACCATCGAGCGCGTCAAGGTCGAGGTCAAGAAGCTGACCGACGCCTTCCCGGTCTACGGCTGATTGTCTCTGACGTGACGACGCCGGTCCGATGCGGGCCGGCATCGTCGGTCTGCCGGATCGATGTCTTGCCCGACGGCGCCCGTTTTTGCGGGCGCCGTCGTTTATCTGCACTACGATACGATGGCTGTCACGGTGAGCGGGTGCAATACTGCGCCCTCTGCGCCGGGTCGCGAAGTCGCGCTGCAGTACGAAGTCAGGAGGGTGGTCCCTCCTTGTCCAGTCCAACCAAACCCCTGCTGCCATGAAGTGCCCATTCTGCAATCACGAAGATACCCCGGTGCTGGACACCCGTCTGTCCGAGGACGGTCATTCGATCCGCCGTCGTCGCCGCTGCGGCAATTGCGACAAGCGCTTCACGACCTACGAGCGCATCGAGCTGACCCTGCCGGTGATCGTCAAGAAGAATGGCAGTCGTACCGAGTTCGACCCCAGCAAGCTGCGCGGCAGCCTGATGCTGGCCTTGCGCAAGCGACCGGTGTCGGCCGAGGCGGTGGACATGGCGATCCAGAGCATCCAGGACAAGCTGCTGCAGAGCGGCGAACGGGAAGTGATGTCGGGGCAGGTGGGCGAGCTGGTCATGCGCGAACTCAAGCGGCTGGACAAGATTGCCTATATCCGCTTCGCCTCGGTGTACAAGAGCTTCGAGGATGTGACTGAATTCCAGGATGCCATCGATGAGGTGGGGCAGGAGCGCAAGGGCGCGAGAAAGCGCGAGAGCTGAGCTGCGTTGCACCGCGTCCGGTGCAAACCGGACGGGCATAAAAAACGGCTGCAGATGCAGCCGTTTTCCTTGAATCAAGTCCCGCCTGTGCCGCTGTGCCGGCATCCTGAACCTGACGGTTCAAGTTGGCTGCAGTAGTTCAATTTCGGGTTCATCGGTCTAGCGACGCTCACGCCCATCAAACGATCCCACAGCCTATGCTCGTAAATGGTTCAAGGAATATATGGCAATCGCGAACACGGCAGGAGTACGAAGTCTAACCCATTCACCGCCGCTCTCCAAGACCTGAACGAAAAATTTCTGGGCGATTTTGTAACCAGTGTTTCGACAGGCTGATTCGCCGCGCCGTCACGAACTACCAGCGACGCATGAAATGAAAATGGCTGCCCGAAGGCAGCCATTTTTCTTGCGCTGTGCAGATTGGTCCGGATATCCGAACAGTTCAGAACAGTTTTTCCTGTGGCGCCAATGCCTGGTCCACCACCTCGGTGATGGCGGTGATCTGTTGCTGCCACTGGGCAATGGTGAGACCGGCGAAGGGGCCTTCGGCACGTTGCATGGTCAGCAACTCGGCAGCGATGCCCAATCCGGCCATCACGGCGATGCGGTCGGTGCCCTTGATGCGACCGGCATCGCGGATGGCGCGCATCTTCTGGTCGAGATAGGCCACGGCGTGATGCAGCGCGGCCTGTTCGCCTTCCTGGCATGCCAGGGTGTAGGACTGGCCCATGATCATGGCCTGGATCTGGATGGTGCTCATGCGGTCTCCTCATCGGCCGACAGCGCGGCTTCGGGAACCTCGGCGACCTCTGCCACCGGCAGCTGCGCCAGGACGGTGCTCACGCGCCGGTAGGCATCATCCACCCGGCCGGAGAGGGTGGTGTTTTCTTCGGAGAGCAGTTTGACTTTCCGGCGCAGCTCGGCATTTTCTTCGCGCAGGCCTTGTGCCAGCTTGGCGAGCTGAGTGACTTTTTCAGCCAGTTGCAGGAATTCTGAACTCATGTGGTGATTGTTCGCAGGATGGGATTGCGCTGGCGGGCGCCAGTACGTGTCAGGAATGTTCAAGTTTCGTTGCGTCGACCTGCATGATTATAAGCGCTTTGCGACACACCCTGAACAAGAACGGCTGCACGGAGCAGCCGGAAGAACTTGGTACGTGGCATTGGCGAATGGTTCCCCATAGGCGGCAGTTACGTGCATTGCATTGACGACAATCGTGGGTGATGCCTGGAAGAAAACGCTCACTCGCTGCGGCGGGCGGGCTGGCCGTGCATGCGCATGTAGCCCTGTTGCAGCACGAAGTTGTCGAAGGCGGTCAGCAGCGGGTGGTATTTCTCGCTGTTGCGCTCCAGTTGCATCAGGGCATAGCCGGCGGCTTCCAGCGTGGAAAGCTGCTCCGGCTTGTGCGACTTGCGGATGGTGTAACGCGAGATGGGGGTATCGATCAACACCATGCGCGGCAGGGTTTGCAGGATGGGATTTTCGAAGAGCATCTTGCGACTCTTGCGCCAGGTGCCATCAATGATGACCAGGCGGATGCGCTGCAGCGTCTGGCGCTTGTCCACCGTCATCGTGCGGGCGTCGAAATGGGTGGTCTCGGGCGTGGCGGCGTCATCGGTGTAAAGCAGGATCGGGTGCACCGGCTCGCTATCGGGCACGTTGCGCACCCGCGACGGTGCATGCAGCATCTGCTGCAGTTCGTCGGGATCGAACGCCGAACCGACGACGAGCTTGCTGTACGGCAGGCTCAGATGCAGCAGCCGCACGCTGTTCTTGGCATTGTTGACTTCCAGCGGGTGTTGCAGGATCAGGACATCGATGGCGTGATCGATGGGAGAGGTCCAATGGCAGATGCATGCCGAAAGGGCACGCTGGCAGATCGGGCAAATCAGTCTGCGGGAGGTGTGTGGATCGTGGTTGGAAACCAAAATTATCAGCCTTCTCTAGTTGCGCAATGGTCATCTCGTACAGCAGTGCAGACGTTGGCAAGGGGCAGATGCCCGGTTGCCAGACGTTTGGATGGACCCGTTGTTTGTGGGGCGTAGATTGGACTGAGTGTTGTTAGGCGTCAATCGACATAAAGCGAAGATATTCTCGATTTTTACGGAAATTGAATTGGCATTTTGCAGATTCCCGTTTACCGGCCACGTTCTTCCCTGTTCCATAAAGGGTTTTGGCTGCGCAGCCTGTATTTCGACCTGTTCTGTCTTTACACCTTGAGGTAGTCCTCGCGTCCGCCCAGCCAGCGTGCCAGGTGTCGGTCCACGATGTCGGGCGCATGTTGCAGCAGTGCCTGGGCGGTATCACGGGCCTTTTCCACCAGCCACTGGTCGGTGCCGAGATCGGCAAAGCGCAGCATGGCTTCGCCCGACTGCCGTGCCCCCAGGAATTCGCCGGGGCCGCGGATATCCAGGTCGCGCCGGGCGATCTCGAAGCCATCCGTCGTTTCACGCATGGTGGCCAGGCGTTGCTTGGCGGTGCCGCCCAAGGGGCCCTGGTACAGCAGCAGGCACACGCTAGCGGCCGATCCGCGTCCGACCCGTCCGCGCAACTGGTGCAATTGCGACAGGCCGAAACGCTCCGCATGCTCGATCACCATCAGCGAGGCATTGGGCACATCCACGCCCACCTCGATGACGGTGGTCGCCACCAGCAGATGAATGGCGCCGCGCGTGAAACCCTCCATGACGATCTGTTTTTCCACCGGCTTCATGCGCCCGTGGACCAGTCCGATGGTGAGGTCCGGCAAGGCCGCCGACAGGGCCGCATGGGTATCGGTGGCGGTCTGCAGTTGCAGCGCCTCCGATTCCTCGATCAAGGGACAGACCCAGTAGATCTGCTTGCCTTCCAGCGCCGCCGCATGTACCCGTTCGATCACTTCGTCCCGACGGTTCTGATCGATCACGCGGGTCACGATGGGCGAGCGTCCCGGCGGCAGTTCATCGATCACCGACACTTCCAGGTCGGCGTAATAGGTCATGGCCAGCGTGCGCGGAATGGGCGTGGCCGACATCATCAACTGATGCGGCACAGCGGCGGCGTCACGGTCCTCCGGATTGAAGCTCTTGTTGCGCAGCGCCAGCCGCTGGCCGACGCCGAAGCGATGCTGCTCGTCCACGATCACCAGCCCCAGGTTCTCGAACTGCACCGTGTCCTGGATCAGCGCATGGGTGCCGATGACCAGGCGCGCCGCACCGGACTCGATATGGGCCAGGGCCTCGGTCTTTTCCTTTTTCTTCTGGCTGCCGGAAAGCCAGGCCACGCCCACATCCAGCGGCTCCAGCCAGGCCGCGATCTTGCGGAAGTGCTGCTCGGCCAGGATTTCGGTGGGCGCCATCAGCACGGCCTGGCAGCCACTGTCGATGGCCTGGGCTGCCGCCAGTGCCGCCACCACCGTCTTGCCGCTGCCCACATCGCCCTGCAGCAGTCGCTGCATGGGGAAGGACTGGCGCAGGTCGGCGCGGATTTCCTCCAGCACGCGTTGCTGCGCGCCGGTCAGCTGGAAGGGCAGGACCTTGGTCAATTCCTCGGTGAGGCGCCCGGTCACCGGCAAGGCCCGCGCGGTCTTGGCGCGCCGCGCCGCCTGGGCACGCTTGAGCGAAAGCTGCTGCGCCAGCAGTTCATCGAACTTCATGCGGATCCAGGCCGGATGTGACTTTTCCGTCAGGGCGTATTCATCCACGTCCGGCGGCGGGTTGTGCAGCAGTCGCACTGATGGCTCGAAGGCGGCCAGGTCCAGGGTCTGCAACATCGAGGGCGGCAGCGTATCGCTCCAGTCCAGCCGGCTCATGGCATTGGCAATGGCCTTGCGCAGGTAGGCCTGCGACAGGCCTTCGCCGGCAGGGTAGACCGGCGTAAGCACGTCCGGCAGCGGCGCCCCTTCGTTGACCACCTTGTAGGAAGGATGGACCATCTCGGCCCCGAAGAAACCATGTCGCAGCTCGCCGCGCACCCGCACCCGGGTACCTTCGGCCAGCTGCTTGGTCTGGCTGCCGTAGAAGTTGATGAAACGCAGCGTCAACTGGCCGCTGTCGTCGCCCACCGTCACGATCAGTTGCCGGCGTGGGCGGAACTGCACTTCGCAGGCCGTCACCACGCCTTCCACCTGCACCGTCTGCAGGCCGCGCAGGGAGGCCTCGGCGATGCTCATGAGGCTGGTCTCGTCCTCGTAGCGCAGCGGCAGGTGCAGCACCAGGTCCATGTCATTGTGCAGGCCCAGCTTGGCCAGCTTGTTTTCGGGCTTGGCGGCAGGCTTGGCGGTGGGCGCGGCTTTTTTCTTCGAAGCCGGCGAGCTGGTTTTCTTCGCGGTAGCGGGCATGCGGTCAGCGGTCGGATAGTCGGATTGCCATAGGTACACTAGTCGCACGGGAAGATGGGAAAAACGCGCAGACAGCGTAAAATAGCGGGTTACGCTATTTTACTGTGAATATTTACAGTATCAATCCCGCCGGCAACACTTCTTGCCGGGGAAGGCTGCCGGACCCGACCGCGTTCCCGCTTTCGTTTTCTCTCGATCGCGTTTGAGCACTGGTCGCTGTCGACGCCGCCTCCATCATTATTTTGCAAGCATGTACTCTCTTTCCGACTTCGATTTCGATCTCCCCCCCGAGCTGATCGCCCAGACCCCGCTGGCCGAGCGCAGTGCCTCGCGCCTGTTGCAGGTGCAGGGCGCGCAGCTGACCGACCGCCGTTTTTCCGACATCGTCGACCTGCTGCAGCCCGGCGACCTGCTGGTCTTCAACGATACCCGCGTGATCAAGGCGCGCCTGTTCGGCGTGAAGGAAACCGGCGGCAAGATCGAGGCCCTGGTCGAACGCATCCTCGATGCGCGTACCGTGCACGCCCAGGTGCGCGCCTCCAAGTCGCCGCCGCCGGGCAGCCGCATCCGCCTGGCCGATGCTTTCGATGTCACGGTGGGTGAACGTTTCGGCGAGTTCTATACGCTGCACTTCCCGGCGGACGCCTTCGAACTGCTGGAGCAATACGGCAGCCTGCCCTTGCCGCCCTACATCGATCACGAAGCCGACGCCTACGACGAAACCCGCTATCAGACCGTCTACGCCAAGGAGCCCGGCGCGGTCGCCGCGCCCACCGCCGGCCTGCACTTCGACCAGGCGCTGCTGGAACAACTGGCCGCGCGCGGCGTCAAGCAGGCCTTCGTCACCCTGCACGTGGGCGCCGGCACCTTCCAGCCGGTGCGGGTGGAAGACCTGTCGCAGCACAAGATGCACAGCGAGTGGTACACCATCTCGCCGGAGACGGTGGAGGCCGTGCGTGCCACCCAGGCCGCCGGCGGGCGCGTCGTCGCCGTGGGCACCACCAGCATGCGGGCGCTGGAGTCCGGTTCGCAAAGCGGCCAGCTCCAGGCCGGCAGCGACGACACCCAGCTCTTCATCACGCCCGGCTACACCTTCAAGACCGTCGACCTGCTGGTGACCAATTTCCACCTGCCCAAGTCGACCCTGCTGATGCTGGTCTCGGCCTTCGCCGGCTATGCGCACATCCGCGCCGCCTACGCCCATGCGATCGCGCAGCAATACCGCTTCTTCAGCTATGGCGACGCCATGTTGCTGACCCGTACCTGAAACATCGAGAGAAACAGAGAACCCCATGCTGGAATTCACCCTCCTGAAGACCGACGGCCGCGCCCGTCGTGGCCGCGTCAAACTGAACCACGGCACCGTCGAGACTCCCATCTTCATGCCGGTCGGTACCTATGGTTCGGTCAAGGCCATGTCGCCGCTGGAACTGAAGGAAATCAACGCCCAGATCATCCTCGGCAATACCTTCCACCTGTGGCTGCGCCCGGGGCTGGAAGTGGTCAGCAAGTTCGGCGGGCTGCACAAGTTCATCGGCTGGGACAAGCCCATCCTGACCGACTCCGGCGGCTTCCAGGTGTTTTCGCTGGGAGAGATGCGCAAGATCACCGAAGAGGGCGTGCACTTCGCCTCGCCCATCAACGGCGACCGCCTGTTCCTCTCGCCGGAGATCTCGATGCAGATCCAGCGCGTGCTCAATTCGGACATCGTCATGCAGTTCGACGAATGCACGCCCTACGAGATCGATGGCCGCCCGGCCACGCGCGAAGAGGCCGGCAAGTCCATGCGCATGTCGCTGCGCTGGGCCAAGCGTTCCAAGGATGAATTCGACCGCGGCGAGAATCCCAATGCGCTCTTCGGCATCGTCCAGGGCGGCATGTTCGAGGGTTTGCGCGACGAGTCGCTGGCCGGGCTGGAGGAGCTCGGTTTCGACGGCTTCGCCATCGGCGGCCTGTCGGTGGGCGAGCCCAAGGAAGACATGATGCGCGTGCTGGAACACGTCGGCCCGCGCCTGCCAGCCGACAAGCCGCACTACCTGATGGGCGTGGGCACGCCCGAGGATCTGGTCGAAGGCGTAGCCAATGGCGTGGACATGTTCGACTGCGTCATGCCCACCCGCAATGCGCGCAATGGCTGGATCTTCACCCGCTACGGCGACGTCAAGATCAAGAACGCCAAGTACAAGAACGACGACCGTCCCTTCGACGAGACCTGCGACTGCTACGCCTGCAAGAACTTCTCGCGCGCCTACCTGCACCACCTGCACCGCGCCGGCGAAATCCTCGGGGCACGCATGAATACCGTGCACAACCTGCATTACTACCTGCAGCTGATGCAGGAGATGCGCGACGCCATCGACGCCGGTACCTTCCAGGACTTCGTCAAGAAATTCAAGGAAGACCGCGCCCGCGGCGTGGACTGAGCCAAGCCGGCGCGGGCCGGTGAACAGGCCTGGCGCAATCGTGCAAGGTTTGGGAAGAATTGTTCATATCCCGTGCCGGTCGTCGACCATGCCATCCCCGCCGGATCTCAGTTTCCGGCCGTTTTCTGCTCCAGGCACAGCGTAAAGCAACTACCCTGGCCTACCTGGCTCTGCACGCTGATGGCACCGCCCATCAGGTGCGCCAGCTTCTGGCTCAGGTACAGGCCCTGGCCCATGCCCTCATGCTTGCGTGAGGCCGAGGCGTCGAGCTGGGTAAAGGCGCGAAACAGCTTCTGCTGATCCTGCTCGCTGATGCCGCAGCCGCTATCCTGCACCTCGATGAAGGTGGTGGTGCTGTCACCATGCGGCTGCTGGCGCCATCGCACCCGCACCTGCCCGTGCTCGCTGAACTTGATGGCATTGCCCACCAGGTTCAGCAGGATCTGCCCCAGCGCCCGACGGTTGGTATGGATCACGGTTTCCCTTGTCCCCGCTTCTGCTCCCGCTCCGGCTTCCACCTCCAGCAGCAAGCCCTTCTTCTCGGCGGCCGGCCGCAGCGTGCTCACGGTTTCATCGATCAGCTGCGAACAGAGCAGGGCCTCGGGAATCAGGTCGGCGTCCTCGGTCTCCATGCGCGACACATCCAGCAGGCTGGTGATCAGCCCGAGCAGGTGCTCGGCGCTGTCGTGAACCGTCTGCAACTGCTGTTCCTGTTCCGCCGTCAACGGACCACCCATGCGGGTGAGCAGGATGTCGGTGAAGCCCAGGATGGCATTGAGCGGGGTGCGCAGTTCATGCGAGGTATTGGCCAGGAAGCGGTTGCGCGACTCCATGGCTTCCTGCAGGGCGCGGTTCTTTTCGGCCAGGTCTTCTTCGATGCGCTTGCGGTCACTGATGTCGCGCACCGCGATCAGCAGGAAGGTCTCGCCTTCCACCACCAGCGGGCTGAGGCTGACGTCGACCGGGAACTCGCTGCCGTTGCGCTTCAATCCGCACAGGTCGGGCGTCGGGTTGCTGGCCAGCGGTGCGGCATGGTTCAAATAGGTCGTCAGGTTCTGCGCGTGCATGGCCAGAAAGCGCTGCGGAATGAGGACATCGATGGCGCAGCCGGTCAGTTCGGCTACCTCCCAGTCGAACAATTCGCCGGCCCGGCGGTTGGCCAGCACGATGCGGTCCAGCGCGTTGACCACGATGATGCCGTCCGGCAGCGAATCATAGAGGCCGTGTACGCTGGCGGCGATCAGGCTGATGTCGCGCAGCACGGTGGCCTGGCTGATATCGCGCTTGCAGGACAGGACGTATTGCGGATGGCCCTGCTCGTCGCGCAGCAGCTTGTTGGACACCGACAGGTGCAGCAGGGAGCCATCCTTGCGACGCCGGATGGATTGGCACTCGGCACGCCCCAGGCTGATGGTATCGGCGAAGACGCGGTCTTCCTCCATACGCCGTTCGGGCGGCACGATGAAATCCGAGAGATGCTGGCCCAACACTTCCTGGGCGGCATAACCGAAGATCTGTTCAGCACAGCGGTTCCAGTAGATCACCTGGCCTTGCATGTCCATCAGGACATAGGCGTCCGGCGCTTCACTGAGCAGCAGTTGTTCAAGTTGCAGCATCGTCGTCGCTGCCGGTTTGTTGCAGGCGCAGGAGCCGGTCGTGGACCTGGGCCGGCAGGCCCTGCCAGAGCGACTTGCCGGCGATATGCATGGTCTGCGTCCAGTCCTGCCAGTCTTCGCCGGCCTGCTGGTACAGCTCGGGGAAATCGTGCGGTGCCAGCTGCAGTTGTGGCAGCGCCGTGGCGACCTTCTGTAGCGCCGCCTCGGCCAGTTGCGGCGCACCGCAGCCCAGCTCGGCCATGGCCGAGGACAGGTACAGGGTCCAGATGATTTCCAGCGGACGTGGCGCGGGCAGGGCGTCCGGCAGGCTGGGCGACTCGTAATGCAGGACCGCGTCGCAGAAGAGTTCAGGAATCTTCCAGTCCTGCATCAGCGCCGCGGCGATGTTGAGGTGGTTGAAGCCGAACAGCGACTGCTCCATGGCCAGCTGGGCCGAAGGCTCCAGCACCCGCGTGAGCAGCGAGGAATAGCCGGTCGGATGGGCCGAGGCCAGGGTCAGCTTGCCGATGTTGGCCAGGAGCCCCGTGGTAAACATCTCGCCCAGTGGCGCCACCCGGGTATGGCCGCTGATGGCCTGGGCGCTGCAGGCCATGGCAAAGCTGTGGGCCCAGAATGCCGGCAGTTTGAAGTTGGTGCAGGAGGCCGGCGCCGTGGTCTCGGCAAGCGACAGCGCCAGGGCCAGCTGGCGCACCGCCTGCAGGCCCACCAGCAGCATGCTGTCCATGCTGACCGAGGCGATCGGTCGCACCCGGTGCGCATTGAGCACGTTGACGATGCGGATGATGCGTCCGGACAGGGCCGGGTCGGCCTGCACCAGATGGATCAGTTCGGCCATGTCGGGGTCGTCCTGCGCGCACAGGCGCATGATGGTCAGGCGCACCCCGCCCGGCGAGGGCAGGGCCTGGGCGCTCCTGAGCTTCTCGAACAGGGTCGGTTCAATGAAGGTCAGCATCATTTGCTTTCCTGGTAGCGGTTGTGGATGTCGAGCACGTCGTCCCAGCCGGCGAAGAAGGCCTCCACGCAGCGCGGGTCGAAGTGACTGCCGGCATTGTCGCGCAGATAGCGCGAGGCGTCTTCCAGGCTCCAGCCTTTTTTGTAGGGGCGCGTCGAGGTCAGCGCATCGAACACATCGGCCACGGCCACGATGCGGCCATAGAGCGGGATGTCTTCGCCCTTGAGGCCGTTCGGATAGCCGCTGCCGTCCCACTTCTCGTGGTGGGTGCGGGCGATCTGCGAAGCCGTCTGCAGCAGCGGGGAAGGGCTGTCGCGCAGGATGTCGGCGCCGATCTGGGCGTGCAGGCGCATGACCTTGAGTTCTTCCTCATCCAGTCGCCCGGGTTTGAGCAGGATATGGTCGGGGATGCCCATCTTGCCGATGTCGTGCATCGGCGCGGCATTGAACAGCAGGTCCTGTTCTTCCTGAGGCAGGCCCAGGTGGGCGGCGATGATGCGGGTGTAGTTGGACATGCGCAGCAGATGCTCGCCGGTCTCGGGGTCGCGATAGCCGGCCGCGCGCACCAGCAGGTCCATGGAGTTCAGCGCCAGGGTATTGCTCTGGTGCGACTTCTGTTCCACTTCTTCGGCCAGGTGTTCGATCTTCTGGCTCATGGCCAGCTGCGACTTGCGCATGGCCAGCATGTTCTTGACCCGCGCCAGCAGCTCCACCCGGTTCACCGGCTTGGAGAGGAAATCGTTGGCCGTCATCTGCAGCGCCTGGTGGCGTACCTGTAGCCCCATGTCGGCGGTGATCATGATGACCGGCGTCATTTCCTGGCCCGGCATGGCGCGAAAGCGCGACAGGAAACCCAGGCCGTCCATGCCCGGCATCATGTAGTCCAGCAGGATCAGGTCGGGCTCGTGGGTGCCACACCAGTCCAGCGCCTCATAGGCATCAGGGCAGGTGCTGATGCTGGTGTCCGGCAACTGCGCCAGCATGTGCGTGAAAAGTGAAAGATTGGTCTTGTCGTCGTCGACGATCAGTATTTTCATGTGCTCCCCCGGCCCCTCTGTTGTATGTGATCACGCAGCGCGGCGAAGGCGGTGGCACATTCCCCGGCCAGCGTGCGTACCTGCGCCAGTTCCCCCTGGCGGGCAGCGATTTCCATCTGACGTCCCAGCTGACCCAGTGCCTGTATCCCCAGGTTCAGGCAACTGCCGGCCAGGCGATGGCCCAGGGCCTGGATCTCGCCCAGCAGGGGTTCGCTGGCCTGGACCTGGCGCGCCAGGTCCTCCATCACGGGCCCGGTATGTTCGATGAACATGTCCAGCATGTCGCTGGCCAGCCCGGTGTCCTCGCCAAAGAGTTCCTCCAGGCGGGCTTCGTCGATGATCGGCAAGGCCTGCTCGGCCGCCTGCTGCGGCGCTGCGGGCGGCAGGTAATGCGTCAGCATCGCCGCCAGTTGCGAGCGCAGCAAGGGCTTGGTCAGATAATCGTCCATACCCGCCTCCAGGCATTGTTCGCGATCACCGGCCATGGCATTGGCGGTCATCGCGACGATGGGGGTATGCATCAGCTCGCCCTGCATGCGCCGGATGCGGCGCGTGGTTTCGTAGCCATCCAGGACCGGCATCTGGCAATCCATCAGGATCAGCGCATAGTCGCGCTGCGCCAGCTTTTCCAGTGCCTCCGCACCATTGGAGGCGATATCGACTGCGTAGCCCATGGCATTGAGCTGGTACACCGCCACCTTCTGGTTCATTACGTTGTCTTCCACCAGCAGCAGGCTATGCGCCTCCTGCGACCCCTGCAGCCCTGGCGAGCGCGCCAGGACCGCTGGCGCTGCATCGACCTGCTGCTCCCCCTTGCCCGTTCCATTCATCTCCCCCATCACCGCGCGCAACAGCTGCTGCTTGCGCAGCGGCAACTGCAGCACGGTGGCTGGGGTGGGTGTTGGTGATCCGTCTATATTAAGGCCGTGTACGCCGTGGTCAAGCAAGACGCACGTCATGCCGGGGCGGGCCGACTGCAGCTGCGCCAGTACCGCTGGGGCCGGCATATCGCGTACCTCCGAACTGACGATGACGGCATCGATGCCCGTGGTCGTGGCCAGGGGGCCGGTCAGCGCGGCCAGGGCGTCATTGGCACTGCCGTAGCGCACTGTCTCCACGCCGGCCGCGCGCAGGGTTTCATGCAGCATGGCGGCACTGGCGTCGTGGGTTTCGATGAGCGCAACTTGTCGCTTTTTGGCTGCAAAGCTTCTGGGCGGCAACGCCGCCGATGGCGCCACCGGAATCCCTAGTTCGAACCAGAAACAGGAGCCCGCACCGGGGCTGCTGTCGACGCCGATATGGCCGCCCATCAGTTCGACCAGGCGCTTGCAGATCGACAGGCCCAGGCCGGTGCCACCGTATTGCCGGGTGACCGAACTGTCGGCCTGCGAAAACGGCGAGAACAGGCGCCGCATGGTTTCCTCATCCATGCCGATGCCGCTGTCGCGCACCTCGAAGCGCAGCCGGCAATGATCACCCGCCACATGCAGCGCCTGCACTCGCAAGAGCACCTCGCCGCGGTGGGTGAACTTGAGCGCATTGCCCAGCAGGTTCAGCAGGATCTGTCGGATGCGACCGGGGTCGCCCAGCATCCTGGGTGGCAGGCGCGCATCCACATGGGTCATTAGGCGCACCTGTTTTTCGCGGGCCTTGAAGGAGAGCGCCTCGGCGCTGGCTTCCACCACTTCCAGCAGATCGAACTCGACCACGGCAATGTCCATCTTGCCCACATCGATCTTGGAGAAGTCGAGCACGTCATTGACGATGCCCAGCAGGGCATTGGCCGAATCCTCGATGGCCTTGGCGAATTCGGTCTGCTGGCTGTCCAGGCGTGTGGTGCGCAGCAGGCCGGCCATGCCCAGCACGGCATTCATGGGCGTGCGGATTTCATGGCTCATGGTCGAGAGGAAGGCACCGCGGGTCAGCATGGCGTGATCGGCCGCCTCCTTGGCCAGTACCAGGCTGCGCGCAGCACGCTGGTTCTCGCACATGAAGCGCAACAGGATCAGTGCCCGCACCGCCCACAGCGCCAGCAGGCCCAGCGTGAGCCAGGCCGGCAGATCGGTCTGCCACAGCGCGAACACCGCCAGCGCCGCAAAACAGGCTTCCGATAGCAGCAACAGCGCGCGCCCGTCGCGCCGCGCTGATGGAGGGACTGCCTCTGGTCTCACAAAATGATCTCCATGCTTCTTTGAACTCCGATGGTGGCTGGCAGGGCGGCGCGGGATCACCTCCCCAAGGTCCAGTACATTCAAATCAATTATAACGAATTGGTTTTATAAATTGTGAAAATTGCTTTATTCGTTCGCATTCTAGCCACGAAATGGGATCAGGAAAAGGCAGGAAAAACCCGATGGGTTTGTTGTAGATAAGTCAAAAAGTCTTTGTTGAAGCCGCTCATCGACCGATGGAGTCAGTATTGATGGTGAAAAAATCAACTGTGTTAATTTATTCTGTCAAATTAATTTAATTGATTTAATCGATAAATTTAACTAAAATGGATTCATAGTCGAAGAATGCAGTGGCCCAACTGATGACAAGGAGCCTGCGCTATGAACAATCTGAACAATCCCCCCTCGAAGGTACTGTCCCGTCCGCATCTGCTGCGCTGGAGCGCCACGCTGCTGATCCTGGCACTGGTGCTGTGCGGCTGGTCGCGCCAGCAGTTGCAGGCCGCCACCACGGCGCGGCTGGCCGTTTCGGCCGTGGTGCCCACGCGCTGCAATGTGGTGGTGCAGATCGTCAACGGCAGCGCTGCCGTCTCCAATACCTGCGGCGGGGTGATGGCCGGCAGCCCGGATGGACGGGCATTGTTGCTGGTGGACCAGCGCGAACGCTCGGTGCTGGTGGTGTACTGATTGCCGATCTCTTTCCCCGACCTCATTCCCCGCCCTGATTTCTCACCTGATCCCCGACCGGTCCTGACCCCGCCTGCCACGGCGGCTCCTGCCGCGCGCTCCTCCAGGGCGGCGGCCGTGAAAATAGCCATTTCTCCCTTGATCTGCGGCAAGACGTCCCGATTTGGCGTCATAGCGCTGGTGCAGTGCTAGAATGCAGGGCTATTTTTTAATCAACCTTTGGAGCCTTACGTGTTTATTTCCGACGCATACGCGCAAACGGCCGCAGCAGCCCCTGGTGGCGCGATGGGCAACCTGGCCAGCTTCCTGCCGATCATCCTGATGTTCGTGGTGTTGTACTTCCTGATGATCCGCCCGCAGATGAAGCGTCAGAAAGAACAGAAAGCCATGATGGACGCACTGGGCAAGGGCGACGAAGTCGTCACCTCCGGTGGCCTGCTGGGTCGCATCACCAAGGTGGCCGATGGCTACATCACCATCGAAGTGGCTGAAGGCACCGAAGTCGTCGTGCAAAAGGGCGCTGTCACCACCCTGCTGCCCAAGGGCACCATCAAGGGCCTGTAATGGCCTGACCGGTTCGGTCGGCCCGCGTGCCGGCGAACCCATGGGCGCATCGCTGATGCGCCCATCTTGTTAGAACCCTGCGGTTTTTCCACCCGGGTTCTGAACAGGGCGGCAGGTCCCTGCCGTCCTCTCCCGCAAGCACGAAGCACAAGACCATGAATCGTTACTCTCTCTGGAAATACGCACTGATCGTCCTGGCCCTGCTGTTCGGCGTGATCTATACCGTCCCGAACTTCTTCGGCGAGTCCCCCGCGGTGCAGATCAGCAGCGCCAAGTCGACCCTGAAGGTCGAACCCGCCGTGGCCGGCCGGGTGGATCAGATCCTGAAACAAGGCAATCTCGGCGCAGAGAGTGTGGCGTTCGACAACACCGGTTCGCAGCCCTCGGTGCGCGCGCGTTTCGCCACCACCGACATCCAGTTCAAGGCCAAGGCCCTGCTGGAAAAGGAACTCAATACCGACCCCAGCGACCCGACCTATATCGTCGCCTTCAACCTGCTGCCCAACACGCCGCAGTGGCTGCAGAGCCTGCACGCCTTCCCGATGTATCTGGGCCTGGACTTGCGCGGTGGTGTGCACTTCCTGATGCAGGTCGACGTCAAGGCCATCGTCAATAAGCGTCTGCAAGGCCTGCAGGCCAGCGTGCGCGGCCTGCTGCGTGACAAGAACATCCGCCACAGCGGCATCAACCGCAGTGGCGACAGCATCGAGATTTCCTTCCGCGATGCCGATACCCGTAACAAGGCCCGCGCCGCCCTGGGCGAGCTGCAGGAAATGCTGCTCACCGACGCCGGTTCGGGCGATGACCTCAAGCTGGTCGGCACCCTGCGTCCGGAAGCCATCAAGCAGACCCAGGAAGACGGCGTCAAGCAGAACATCAGCACCCTGTCCAAGCGCGTCAACGAGCTGGGCGTGGCCGAGCCGCTGATCCAGCGCCAGGGCGCCGAGCGCATCGTGGTCGAATTGCCGGGCGTGCAGGACGTCTCGCGTGCCAAGGACATCATCGGCCGTACCGCCACCCTGGAAGTGCGCATGGTCGACGAGAGCGTGGTGCGTGGCACCGAAGAGACCTCGGCCATCCCCTTCGGCTCCGAGCTGTTCAAGGTCGGCAAGGGTGCCCCGGTGGTCCTGAACAAGGAACCGGTACTGACCGGCGACTACATCTCCAACGCCTCGGCCAGCTTCGATGAAAACCACCAGCCGGCAGTCAGCATCGACCTGAATGGCGACGGCGGCCGCAAGATGCGCGAAGCCACCCGCGACAAGGTCGGCAAGGCCATGGCCATCGTCCTGTTCGAAAAGGGCAAGGGCGAAGTCCTGACCGTGGCCACCATCCGTTCCGAACTGGGTTCGCGTTTCCAGATCACCGGCATGGGTTCGCCCGAAGCCGCCAGCGACCTGGCCCTGCTGCTGCGCGCCGGTTCCCTGGCTGCTCCGATGGACATCATCGAGGAACGCACCATCGGCCCGCAACTGGGTGCCGACAACATCAAGAAGGGCTTCGATTCGGTGCTCTACGGCTTCCTGGCGATGGCTGTCTTCATGGTGATCTACTACCAGCTGTTCGGTTTCTTCAGCGCCCTGGCGCTGTCGGTGAACGTGCTGCTGCTGGTGGCCCTGCTGTCCACGCTGCAGGTGACGCTGACTCTGCCGGGCATTGCCGCTATCGCGCTGGCACTGGGTATGGCGATCGACTCCAATGTGCTGATCAACGAACGCATCCGTGAAGAACTGCGCGCCGGCAATTCGCCGCAGGCTGCCATCGCGGCCGGTTTCGACCGCGCCTGGGCGACCATCCTGGACTCCAACGTGACCACCCTGATCGCCGGCCTGGCGCTGCTGATCTTCGGTTCCGGCGCCATTCGTGGCTTTGCCGTGGTGCACTGCCTGGGCATCCTGACCTCGATGTTCTCGGCCGTGTTCTTCTCGCGCGGCGTGGTCAACCTCTGGTATGGCCGCAAGAAGCGCCTGACGGGCCTGGCCATCGGCCAGATCTGGAAGCCCGAGAGCGAGGTGCTGTCCACCTCCGGCAAGGCTTCCGCCAAGCGCAACGTCAAGTAAGCGACGGCTCACCCGAAACAGCAGCACAGCCAGATTTGAGCCGGTCGCCCCTCTTGTGGCGCGACCGGCACCGAAAGGATAGTGATGGAATTTTTCCGCATCAAAAAAGACATTCCCTTCATGCGTCATGCCCTGATCTTCAATGCGATCTCGGCCCTGACCTTCGTGGCCGCGGTGTTCTTCCTGTTCTCCAAGGGATTGCACTTCTCCATCGAATTCACCGGCGGCACGGTCATGGAAGTGGCCTACAACAAGCCGGCCGACCTGGAAAAGATCCGCAAGTCCATCGAAGGACTGGGTTATCGCGACACCCTGGTGCAAAGCTTCGGCACCGCCCAGGACGTGATGATCCGCCTGCCCGCGCAGGCCGGTGTGAACGCCAGCCAGCAGAGCGAGAAGGTCAATGCCGCACTGAAGGCGGACGACCCGGACGTGCGCCTGCAACGGGTAGAATTCGTCGGCCCGCAGGTGGGTGACGAGCTGGCCCATGACGGCCTGCTGGCGCTGGGCATGGTGGTGCTGGGCATCGTGATCTACCTGGCCTTCCGCTTCGAGTGGAAGTTCGCGGTGGCGGCGGTGATCGCCAACCTGCACGACATCATCATCATCCTGGGCTTCTTCGCCTTCTTCCAGTGGGAATTCTCGCTCACCGTGCTGGCCGCCATCCTGGCCGTGCTGGGGTATTCGGTCAACGAATCGGTGGTGGTCTTCGACCGGGTGCGTGAAGCCTTCCGTGACCGCCGCTTCGGCAAGCTGTCCGCGCCGGAAGTGCTGAACCACGCCATCACCAGCACCATGTCGCGTACCGTCATCACCCACGGCAGCACCGAAATGATGGTGCTGGCGATGTTCTTCTTCGGTGGCCCGACGCTGCACTACTTCGCGCTGGCGCTGACCATCGGCATCCTGTTCGGTATCTATTCGTCGGTGTTCGTCGCCGCCGCCCTGGCCATGTGGCTGGGCGTCAAGCGCGAAGACCTGATCAAGCCGGTCAAGGTCAAGGACGAGAACGGCGGTGCCGTGGTCTGATCCCGCGCCACCGCCAATGAGGGCCGCAGCGTTCGCGCTGCGGCCCTTTTTCATGAGAATCCCGCAAGGACGCAAAGCCGGGATAATGCTTTACTTCACCCCATTGCATCACCGAATGACGTTTTTTTGATCATGAGCACATCCACCGACCTGCACGATATCGACTATGAACGCCGCTTCGGCGGCGTGGCCCGCCTGTATGGCGCCGCCGCCCTGCAACGCTTTGGCCGGGCGCGGGTGTGCGTGGTCGGGGTGGGGGGCGTGGGATCGTGGATCGTCGAGGCACTGGCGCGCAGCGCCATCGGCCATCTCACCCTGATCGACCTCGACAACCTGGCCGAATCCAACGTCAACCGCCAGATCCACGCCCTCACCGAGACCCTGGGCCAGGCCAAGGTCACGGCCCTGCATGAGCGTATCCGGCAGATCAATCCGACCTGCGTGGTGACCGAGATGGAGGATTTCGTCGATCCCGAGAATGTGGAGCAGATGCTGGGTGGCGGACGGTTCGACTACGTCATCGATGCCATCGACAACGTCCCGGCCAAGGTCGCCATGATCGCCTGGTGCCGCAAGAACGGCATGCCCATGGTCACCATCGGCAGTGCCGGCGGCCAGATCGATCCCACGCGGATTGAAATCCGCGACCTCTGCCGCACCGAGCAGGAACCGCTGCTGGCCAAGGTGCGCAAGCGCCTTCGCTCGCAGCACGGCTTCCCACGCGGGACCAAGAACAAGTTCCACATCGATGCCGTGTTCTCCACCGAACCCCTGCGCTTCCCGGAGTTGGCCGAGGGTGAGGTTTGCGAGGTCGCTCCCGCCGAAGACATGGATGTCGGCGAGGATGCCGCCGACAGCACGCAAGCCGGTGTTACTGGCCTCAATTGCGCCGGCTTTGGCTCGGCCATGGTGGTGACCGCTACCTTCGGCCTGGTGGCGGCCGCCCATGTGTTGAAGAAGCTGGCCGCACAGGCCGATATCGCTGCCGCAGCCGGGTGAACTGCAGGCCGTCAGCCCTCAGTGTCCGCCGCCCTCATCGACCCGGTGCGCGGACACGCACAGCAGGACGCTGGCCGTGACCAGTACCATGGCCGCGATTTCCAGCAGGCTCGGCCAGCGCTGTTCCCACAGGAAGCCATAGAGCAGCGCGAACAAGGTCTCGAACAGGATCATCTGGCCGATCATGGTCAGCGGCAGCAGCCGGCTGGCCTTGTTCCAGCAGGCATTGCCGAACAGCGAGGCAAAGATCGCCACCCCCGCCGATACGCCGATGAAGTGCCACCATTCACTTTGTGGATGCGGTTGCAGCATGATCGTGAAGGCCGGCATAGCCACGAACAGTGACAACAGCCCGGTGATCACGCCGATCAGCAGGTTCCAGTCATGCGCCGAGATCGCCTGCAGGCGTCCCAACCAGCGGCTGTTGCCGACCGCGTAGGCGGTCCACGACACCAGCGCGGCCAGCGCGCAGAAGAACCCGATCACGCCATCCCCGAAGCCACCAGTGCTGGTACCCACCGCGCCACTCCCCAGCGACTGCCACGCCACGCAGGCGATGCCCGCCAGGCCCAGCGCCAGGGAAGGCGCCAGCTTGCGCAAGGGCAGTGCACCGTGGCCACGGCTGCCGATGATGGTCACCGCCACCGGCAGGAAGCCGATCACCAGCGAGGTCATCGCCATGCCGCCCAATTGCACGGCACTGGCCAGGAACACGTAATACACCACATTGCCCAAGAGGCTCAGCCACACCAGCGCCCGCCATTCGGCGCGGCCCAGGTGCGGCAGCAGCTTGCGCAGGCGCGGCGCGATCAGCACGGCGGCGAACAGGCCATAGGCCAGGTAGCGCCCGGCCGTCAATTGCCAGGGCGAGAAGGCGCGGGTCAGTTCCGGCGCCAGGAAGACCAGGCCCCAGGCGGCGCCGGCCAGCGCGCCGTAGAAGATGCCTTGCAGGATGGTGTTGGAACGCATGAATCGGGGTGGTCGTGCCACGACAGGTGTGCAAAGGCTGGGAGTATGCCGCAGCCGGGCCCGCCTGAATTGTCGTGGACTACGGTTTTATTGTGCAGGCCTGCGAACCTGACCATTCACATTGCACCACCGCCGGAAGAACCGGCAGGCGGAAATACAAACACAAACAACAACGCCGGCACTGGGCCGGCGTTGTCGGTGATGACGGGGGCGGGGGGTCAGATCACCGTGCCGAACAAGCCCGCGCCCACAAAGGCCAGTGCTACCGCGCCGATGCCCATGGACAGGTAGGCCAGCACCGCCACGCCGGTGATGATGGTGGCCGAGGCCAGCACGATGGCCACCTGCAGCATGCCGGCTGCCATTTCCATCTTCTCGTACTTTGCCATGTAGGCATGCGCCTCATGCTCGGCTTCGCGCGCCTTGTGCGCCAGTTCCTTCTTGCCTTCGCCGCTCTTCTCGTCGCTGTCGTAGTGGGCGATGGCGTCATCCAGCTTGGCGATGGCCGAACTGACCCGCTCATCCTTGGGGTTGCCCAGCAGCGTGAGCTGCTGCTTGGCCAGTTGCGCCGCATTGCCACGCACCGACTTGGCCTGGAAGAAGGACCACAGGTTGGCCGCCTCCTGGTGCTTCAGGATGACCTCGGTCTGGTAGGACTTGGACATGGTTTCGGTAATGGCCAGCACCAGCGCCAGGATGGCGATGAGCAAGGCCAGCTTCTTGTTGCCGGACGCATGGGCGTGCTCGGCGTGTTCCAGGTTTTCGGTGGCTTCCGTCATGATGGTTCTTGTAATGTGGAGGAAATGAGGGCCACCCAAGAGAGGGCGGCGTTCCAAGAACGATTCACATCAGGAACGGTTGACCTGAATCATTGCAATACTCGTATTTTCCTGCGGCATGGGGTGGCCCTGCATGCCAGCCCCATCTGCCCGAAAGTACAGTCTGTCAGTACAAAATTCGCATTTCCTCACGGCTGCAGCAGCGGCGACTGTGCGGCGCTGGGTATCCCGACTCATATTGAAAGACCGAGCAAGCGCTGCAGGAAGAGCAGCCTTTGGCTACACTGATGAGCCACAAATTCTGAATGGATGGGATTGGATTTATTGACTGGTGTTATACAAAAAGACAATCAACGAATTGTTTTTGATGAATTACATTAATGGTTCTTCGCAAGCATGACCGGGACAAGGCAAGGCTGGCCCCGCAGCACGGCGTCATGACCGGATGGTGTCATGGCGTGGTAGCAGAACGCAGTCAGCCTATTGCCGCAGTATCAAGCCGCCTCACCCCAGCCGCGCCGGGTGAGGCCACAGAGATGCCCGTTTTCCGGTCCGGGCGTCGTGACCATCGGGTCGATCAACAGGAGAGAACGCAATGTCGAATGAAGCCAAGTGCCCCTTTAACCACACCGCCGGCGGCGGCACCAGCAACCGCGACTGGTGGCCCAAGCAGCTCCGTCTGGACCTGCTGGCCCAGCATTCTTCCAAATCCAACCCCATGGGTGAGGATTTCAACTACGCAGAAGCCTTCAAGAGCCTGGACCTGGCGGCGGTCAAGGCCGATCTGGCCAAGGTCATGACCGATTCCCAGCCCTGGTGGCCGGCCGACTTCGGTCACTATGGCCCGCTGTTCATCCGCATGGCCTGGCACAGTGCCGGCACCTACCGCATCGGCGATGGCCGTGGTGGCGCCGGTCGCGGCCAGCAACGTTTTGCCCCCCTCAACAGCTGGCCCGACAACGTCAACCTGGACAAGGCCCGCCGCCTGCTGTGGCCGGTCAAGCAAAAGTACGGCAACAAGATCTCCTGGGCCGACCTGCTGATCCTGACCGGCAACGTGGCGCTGGAAACCATGGGCTTCAAGACCTTCGGCTACGCCGGTGGCCGTGAAGACGTATGGGAGCCGGACCTGGACGTCTACTGGGGTACCGAAACCACCTGGCTGGGTGGCGATGACCGCTACGGCAAGGGCAAGGCCGGCGCCGCCCACGGCGAAATCACCGCCGACGCCGACCGTCACGGCCAGGAACAGGCGCGTACCGCGCCGGCCGGCCGCAATCTGGAAAACCCGCTGGCCGCCGTGCAGATGGGCCTGATCTACGTCAACCCGGAAGGCCCGGAAGGCAATCCCGACCCGCTGGCCGCTGCCCAGGACATCCGCGAAACCTTCGCCCGCATGGCCATGGACGACGAAGAAACCGTGGCCCTGATCGCTGGCGGTCATACCTTCGGCAAGACCCACGGTGCCGGTGACGCCAAGCATGTCGGCCGCGAACCCGAAGGCGGCGACCTGGAAAGCCAGGGCCTGGGCTGGAAGAGCAGCTTCGGCAGCGGTGCCGCAGGCGACACCATCAGCTCCGGCCTGGAAGTGACCTGGACCCAGACCCCGGCGCAGTGGAGCAATTATTTCTTCGAGAACCTGTTCAACTACGAATGGGAACTGACCAAGAGCCCGGCCGGTGCCCACCAGTGGGTGGCCAAGGGTGCCGACGCGGTGATTCCGCATGCCCATGGTGGCGCGCCGATGCGTCCCACCATGCTGACCACCGACCTGTCGCTGCGCGTCGATCCGGCCTACGAAAAGATTTCGCGCCGCTTCCTGGAAAACCCCGACCAGTTCGCCGAGGTCTTCGCCCGCGCCTGGTTCAAGCTGACCCACCGCGACCTGGGACCGCGTTCGCGCTATCTCGGCCCCGAAGTGCCGACCGAAGAGCTGATCTGGCAGGACCCGCTGCCCAAGGCCGATGCACCGGCGCTGCAGGCCGCTGACATCAGCGCGCTCAAGGCCCAGGTGCTGGCCTCGGGACTGACGGTGTCCGAACTGGTCTCGACCGCCTGGGCGTCGGCGTCCACCTTCCGTGGCGGCGACAAGCGCGGTGGCGCCAACGGTGCCCGCATCCGCCTGGCCCCGCAGAAGGATTGGGCGGCCAACCAGCCGGCCCAGCTGGCCAAGGTGCTGTCCACGCTGGAAGGCATCCGGTCCGCCTTCAACCAGGGTGGCAAGAAGGTCTCGCTAGCCGACCTGATCGTGCTGGCCGGTAGCGCCGCCGTCGAGAAGGCCGCCCAGGATGCCGGCGTGTCCGTGAGCGTGCCTTTCCATGGCGGTCGCGTGGATGCCTCGCAGGAGCAGACCGACGTCGCTTCCTTCGAGCCGCTGGAGCCGGTTATCGATGGCTTCCGCAACTTCCAGAAGCAGCGTTATGCCGTGCGTGGCGAAGACATGCTGATCGACAAGGCACAACAGCTCACCCTGACCGCGCCGGAAATGACGGTCCTGGTCGGCGGCCTGCGCGTGCTGGGCAACAATGTCGGCGGCAGCACCAAGGGCGTGTTCACCAGCCGTGTGGGTGTGCTCTCCAACGACTTCTTCGTCAACCTGCTGGACATGGGCACCGAATGGAAGTCCACCTCGCCAGCGCAGGAAGAGTTCGAAGGCCGCGACCGCGCCAGTGGCGCCGTCAAGTGGACCGGTAGCCGCGTCGACCTGGTGTTCGGCTCCAACGCCGTGCTGCGCGCCCTGGCCGAAGTCTATGCCAGTGCCGATGCCAAGGAAAAGTTCGTCAAGGACTTCGTGGCGGCCTGGGTCAAGGTGATGGAGCTGGATCGCTACGACCTGAAGAAGTAAGACCGGTGGCTGCCTTTGCCGGCAGCTGCGGATGCAGGACAGCAGGAATCGGCGGGCCTCAGGGCTCGCCGTTTTTTTTTGCTTGGCCACCGCCACGACACGGTCGATGTCATGCCGATGTCATGGAGTCGCCATCTGCGAGGACTATAGTGGCGGACTGAATTTTTCTTCATCAACGAGGCGTACGATGGCCCTGAGCCTGGATGACATCGCCCTGCTGTTCGCACGGCATGGGCACACCCAATACACCGGTGAGCCGGTCACGCAACTGGAGCATGCGCTGCAATCGGCGCTGCTGGCCGAGCAGGAGGGGGCCGCGCCCAGTCTCATCGTGGCCAGCCTGCTGCACGACCTCGGCCACCTGCTGGAAGACCTGGGCCAGACTCCGACCCTGGCTGGCATCGACGACCTGCACCAGTACCGCATCCTGCCCTTCCTGCGAGGCGTGTTCAGCGACGCCGTGCTGGCACCGATCGCGCTGCATGTGGATGCCAAGCGCTACCTGTGCGCCACTGATGCGGATTATTTCTCGACGCTGTCGGCCGATTCCGTGCGCAGTCTGCAGCTGCAGGGCGGGGTCTTCGATGTGGAACAGGCGGCGGCCTTCATCGACCGTCCGCATGCCGTGGATGCGGTGCGGCTGCGGCGTTGGGATGACCGCGCCAAGACCGCCGGGATGGCCACGCCCGATTTCGCGCACTTTGCGCGCTACTTCGATCCATGTCTGGTCGCGCCCGGTGCCGGGCGCGTGATTCAGGCCAGGTAACTCTTGCGATAGGCCGAGGGTGTGGTGCCGCGCAGCTTGCGCATGGCATGCGTCAGCGCGCTCTGGTCGCCATAGCCGCAACGCTGGGCGATGAATGCCAGCGGCAGGGCGCTGGTGCTCAGCAGGCGGCAGGCCTGCGCCATGCGTACCTCGGCCAGCCAGGCACGGGGGGAAGTCGCCAATTCCCGCTGGAACCATTCATGCAGGCGGCTGGGGCTGATGGCCGCCAGCGCGGCCATGTCGGCGACCGTCCAGGGATGGGCCAGCTGTGCCTCGACCTGGGCCAGCATCCGGTGCAGGCGCGACCTGGCCTGTGGCGGATGTCGCGCCAGCGTGTCCAGCAGCAGCGGAACCCAGTGCTGCAGGCTCGCGCCGGAGGGGCTCTGGTCCAGCGACAGCGCCATGAACTCCACCAGCTTGCCGGCCGCCGCCGTCAGCGTCACGAAGGGAGTGCGCGCCAGGCTCTCCAGTTGCAGGTCGCTCATGATGCTGGGCGCCAGGTCCAGCACCAGCGCCCGATTGGCGCCGCCGGCGCTGGTCGCGTGCGCCGCCCCGGGTTCCACGAAGGCTGCCGTGATACTGTCGGCGCAGCCTTGGTGACCGCCAATGTCCAGTTCCAGCCGGCCGGCTAGCGGCAGCACCAGTTGCGGGAAATCATGGCGATGCGCCGGCGACTCGTCGCGGTAGCTGCGCAGGTGGAGTTGGGTGTCCAAGATGGGGGAGAGCGGGTCGCTGCCAGGCGGTGCCACCGTCGGGTGACACCGCGTGCCAGGCTTATTGCATGTGCCAGCCGTGGCTGACCACCACCGATTGACCCGTCAGCGCATTGGTCGGGAAGGCTGCCAGGAAGACCGCGGTCTGGGCCACGTCCTGGGTGGTGGTGAATTCACCATCGACGGTGTCCTTCAACATGATCTTCTTGATCACATCGTCTTCGCTGATCCCGAATTCCTTGGCTTGCTCGGGAATCTGCTTTTCCACCAGCGGCGTGCGCACGAAGCCGGGACAGATGACATTGGTGCGGATCTTGTCCTTGGCGCCTTCCTTGGCCACCGTCTTGGCCAGGCCCAGCAGGCCATGCTTGGCCGTCACGTAGGGTGCCTTCAGCGCCGAGGCCAGGTGCGAGTGCACCGAACCCATGTAGATGATGGAGCCGCCGCGACCCTGCTTGATCATCGCCTTCATCGCCGCGCGCGTGGTCAGGAAGGCGCCATCCAGGTGGATCGCCAGCATCTTGCGCCAGTTCTCCAGCGACAGCTCGGTCACCGGGCTGATGATCTGGATGCCGGCGTTGCTGATCATGATGTCCAGACCACCGTAGGTATTGACCGCATCGGCCACACCCTTGTCGACCTGGGTCTCGTCGGTCACGTTCATGGCCACGGCCATGGCGGTACCGCCGTTCTTGACGATTTCTTCGGCCGTCGCCTTGGCCGCTTCCAGGGCCAGGTCGGCGATGACCACCTTGGCGCCCTGCTTGGCGTATTCGACCGCGATTTCCTTGCCGATGCCGCTGGCCGAACCGGTGATGAGAGCGACTTTATCCTTGAGTAGCATGATCTTCCTTATGTTTCGAGTTGACGGAGTTTGCAAAGCCTGACCGTCATCGCCATCGGCGCTGGTTACCCTGTTGCGCCCGATCAACGGTGCCAGTCATCGGTCCATGGTTTCGATGAACGGGTCATCGAAAGATTCCTTGGGGTGTTGCCCCGTTTCCTTACCCTCGCGCGTTCGCCTTGCCCCGATTGCGGAGGTCTCCCGGCGACGCTTTGTCACTCCATTGTAACGCTGGCGCGGCTCTTGTTGCTGCACCGCCAAAACCGCTGCAGAGGTCATGTGGGTGAAACAATCGCTGGTTAGTCTGTGCAGCGTTATCCCGGGGATATCGGCTGAATCTCGAAAATCGACAATAGATGTTTCGATTTCATTCTGGAGCAGCCGCACTTTTGGGGGGGTAGCGTCAGGTCCACTGAAACAAGCACTTATTTTCACCGCTTGCTTCCGATCACCTGACTTCCTCCTCACCCATCACCATAAAGGACAATGCATGAGACTGCTTACCATTCCTGCCGATGCCAATCCGAGTTTTGCCAAGCTCAATCTGAGCCTGGCCAGCACCCCGGAAGAAGTGCGCGAAGTACAGCGCCTGCGCTACAAGGTCTTCATCGAAGCGATGAACCTGTCGGCCCTGGCCAACCCCGAAGGCCTGGACAAGGATGAGTTCGACGACTACTGCGACCACCTGATCGTACGCGACAGCAAGACCCTCTCCGTGGTCGGCACCTATCGCGTCCTGAGCCCGCACGGCGCGCGCCGCATGGGCAAGTTCTACTCGGAACAGGAATTCGATCTCTCGCGCCTGGACAACATCCGCGGCGTCATCGCCGAAGCCGGCCGCGCCTGCATCCACCCGGACTACCGCAGCGGCGGCGTGATCATGATGCTGTGGGCCGGCCTGGCCGCCTACATGCGCAAGGAACGCTGCGAATACCTGATGGGCTGCGCCAGCGTCAGTCTGGCCGATGGCGGCCACAATGCCGCGGCGCTGTACCACGCCTTCCGCGAAAAGAACCTGGCGCCGCCCGACTACCGCGTCGCGCCGTTGCTGCCCTTCCCGCTGGAAGACCGCGAAGCCGGCATCGAACCGCAGATTCCGCCGCTGTTGCGCGGCTACCTGCGCAGCGGCGCCTGGGTCTGCGGCGAACCGGCCTGGGACCCTGATTTCCACTCGGCGGACTTCTTCCTGCTGCTGCCCTTGTCCAAGCTCGACAGCCGCTACGCCCGCCACTATCTGAAAGACTCGAGGGCCGCATGAAGCCACGCGAACAGTTCATGGAAAAAGCCCAGGGGCTGTTCGCCGACCTGGGGCCTGAGCACGATGCCGGTGACGACGAAGCGCGACGCGATCCGCTGCGCTTTCGCACCATCTGGATTTCCGACATCCACCTGGGTACCACCGGTTGCCAGGCCGAGCGCCTGCTGGAATTCCTGCGTGCCACCGAGTCCGATACCCTCTACCTGGTGGGCGACATCATCGACGGCTGGCAGTTGAAGCGTCGCTGGTACTGGGACCAGAGCCACAACAACGTGGTGCAGACGGTGCTCAAGAAGGCCAAGAAAGGTACCAACGTCATCTTCGTGCCGGGCAACCACGACGAAGTGATCCGCCAGTTCATCGACCTCGATTTCGGCGGTATCAAGATCCGTGACGAACTGGTGCACGTCACCGCCGAAGGCAAACGCATGCTGGTGCTGCACGGTGACCGCTTCGATGGCGTCATCGCCTGCGCCAAGTGGCTGGCCTACGTGGGCGATTCGCTCTACACCATGATCCTCAAGTTCAACCAGTGGTTCAACAGCTGGCGTGCCCGCGCCGGCCTGCCTTACTGGTCGCTGTCGCAATACCTCAAGTCCAAGGTCAAGAACGCGGTGAACTACATCACCTCCTTCGAGGATGCCCTGGCCGACGAAGCCAAGAAGAAGGGCCTGGACGGGGTCATCTGCGGCCACATCCACAAGCCCGAGATCCGCGACATCGGCGGTGTCGTCTACTGCAACGACGGCGACTGGGTCGAGAGCCTGTCGGCACTGGTGGAAGACCCCGACGGCGCCTTGCGCCTGGTGACCTGGCAGGAAATCATGCAGCTCAAGCGGGCCGGCAAGGAAGCCCGCATGGCCGCACGCGAGCTGGCGACGGCCTGAAGCATCGAACCTGCTCCTGAAGTTTTACATTATTGAAACGATTTATGCGCATTGCCATCATCAGCGACGCTGGCGAACCCCAGGTCAACGGGGTCGTCAATACCCTGCGCTCCACCGTGCGCTGCCTGCGCAGCTTCGGCCATGAAGTGCTGCTGCTGTCGCCGCGCGACTTCCGTACCTTCGCCTGCCCGACCTATCCCGAAATCCGCCTGGCCTACCAGCCCTACGCCCGCATCGCGGCCGCCCTGGAAGACTTCCAGCCGGACTGCATCCACATCGCCACCGAAGGGCCGATGGGGCTGGCCGCGCGCCGCTACTGCCTGCGTCACAAGCTCAGTTTCACCACTGCCTATCACACCCGCTTCCCCGAATACCTGGCCGCCCGCAAGCTCTTGCCCAAGGCCATCACCTACCGTCTGTTGCGCTGGTTCCATGGCCGCTCCGAAGCCATCATGGTACCGACCCCGGCGATGAAGACCGCGCTGCAGGAGCAGGGCTTCCGCAACGTGGTGTTGTGGGGCCGCGGCGTGGATACCCGGCACTTCCGCCCGGCGGTGGAAGACCACGCCTGCATCGAGCGTCCGCTGTTCCTCTACGTGGGCCGGGTCGCGGTGGAAAAGAATATCGAAGCCTTCCTCAAGCTCGACCTGCCCGGCACCAAGTGGGTGGTGGGCGATGGCCCGCAACTGGAAGAACTGAGCGCCCGCTATCCCCAGGTGCGTTTCCTGGGCGCCAAGGGACATGACGAGCTGCCGGCCTACTACAACTGCGCCGATGTCTTCGTCTTCCCCAGCAAGACCGATACCTTCGGCCTGGTATTGCTGGAAGCCATGGCCTGCGGCATCCCCGTGGCCGCCTATCCGGTCGAGGGGCCGATCGACGTGGTCGACAATGGTGTCTCCGGCATCCTGCGTCATGACCTCAAGCAGGCCTGCCTGCAAGCCCTGCGGCTGGACCATGAGGCGGTACGCGCCCATGCCGCCAGCCGCTCGTGGGAATCGGCCACCCAGCAGTTCCTGCAGCATCTGCACCTGGCGCACCGCGCGGCGCCGGGCAAGCCTGCAGCGATCAAGGCACTCGGCGAGACGCCCTGATCCGGCGCCGCGCCGGCAAGGCGGCGCGGCAGCTTCCTTCCCTTCCTTTTCGTTCTTTTCTTCCTTCCTGCTCCCGGTTTCCAAGCGAGCGATCTTTTTCAGCGTCCGCTCAACAGCGCAAGCTCTGCGGCAGCGCAGACATTCCTGCGCTGTTGGAATGGAATTTGCTAAATCTCAAAAGTCCAGACTGCAGCTGGATTTACAGTTACGTCCGCAGTGGTTGGTGAGGGCTTCAGCATCCGCCGCCGCGAGATGGCAGAAGGGATAGGAAAACCAACAACAGGAGGGGCGAGAGATGAAGACTGTGCTTGCTAATCTGCAACTGTGGCAGAAATTCGCATTGCTGGGTCTGCTGGGACTGGTGTTGTTCGGCGTGCCGACCACCCTGTACGTTCTCAGCACCGAACGCGTGATCCGCTTCAAGAAGGAGGAAATCGAGGGCGTCGAGCCGGTCAGGCGCTTACTGCGCAGCGTGCAACTGATGCAGCAGCATCGCGGCATGTCGGCCGTGATGCTCAACGGCGCCGCCGACATGGTGGCACCTCGCCAGGCCAAGGCGACGGAAGTGGACCAGGCCCTGCAGGCGCTGGCGCAGGCCATGCAGGGCATGCAGAAGAGCGATGCCCAGGCCGGCGCGCTGCTGCAGGCCCAGGTCCAGGCCTGGACCAAGGTGAGGGACGCAGTCGGAGCCCGTCAGCTGGCCGCGCCGGAAAGCTTTGCTGCCCATAGCGCCGTGATCGGCGCCTTGTTCGACCTCAACGAACGCATGCTCGATCATTTCCACTACACCATCGATCCCGACTTCGATAGCACCCAGCTGATCAACGCCGCCTTCATCGCCATGCCGATGCTCACCGAAGACCTCGGCCGGGCGCGCGCCCGTGGTGCCAGCCTGCTGCTCAAGAAGGACATCAAGCGCGAAGACCGGCTGGAACTGGTGGCCATGCTGGAGCGGGCGCAAGAGCGACTGCTGGTGGCTCGCCGGTCCTTTGCCAAGGGGGTGGCAGCCAATGCCGATATCGGTGCCCGCCTGGCGACGGTATTCGACAGTGCCAACCGGCTGGGGCTGGACGCCATCAAGCTGGCCCGCGAACAGGTCCTGCTGCCGCAGGAGGTGAGCTACGCATCGGACGCCTATTTCAAGCAATTCACCCAGGCCATCGATGAGCAGTTCAAGGCCATCGGCGAGGCCACCGCAGTGCTGTCCACGCAACTCGATGCCCAGAATGCCGCCCTGCGCCAGCAACAGATGTCGGTGCTGGCGGCCATCCTGTTGCTGGCGGTGCTGGCCGCCTGGCTGGGCGTGATGATCACATGCTCGGTCACACAGCCGGTGCTGGCTTCGGTGGAGATGGCCAGGCGCGTGGCGGCCTATGACCTGACCGTGCACAGTGTCGTGCGCGGCCGTGACGAGACGGCGCAACTGCTGGGCTCCCTCAACAGCATGACCGGTAGCCTCGGCGGCATCGTGACCCAGGTGCGCAGCAGCATCGACCTGATGCAGCATGCCAGCGGCGAGATCGCCACCGGCAATGCCGACCTGTCGCGCCGTACCGAGTCACAGGCCTCCAGCCTGGAGGAGACCGCCAGCGCCATGGAGGAGCTGACCTCCACCGTCCAGAACAATGCCGACAATGCCCGCCAGGCCGACCAGCTGGCTGGCTCCGCCGCCCGTCTGGCCGAGCGCGGCGGGCAGGTGGTGGGCGACGTGGTGCAGACCATGGCCCAGATCAGGGAGAGTTCGCGGCGCATCGTCGACATCATCAGCGTCATCGATGGGATCGCCTTCCAGACCAATATCCTTGCCCTCAATGCCGCCGTGGAGGCGGCACGCGCCGGCGAGCAGGGGCGCGGCTTTGCCGTGGTAGCCTCGGAAGTGCGCTCACTGGCGCAACGCAGCGCCAGCGCCGCCAAGGAAATCAAGCAGTTGATCGGCGATTCGGTGGACAAGGTCGACACCGGTGGCAGGCTGGTGGACGAAGCCGGCGTGACCATGAGCGAGGTAGTCGGGGCAGTACGCCAGGTGGCCGGCATCATGAGCGACATCACCCAGGCCAGCCAGGAGCAGAGTACCGGCATCAGCCAGGTCAACGACGCCATCACCCAGATGGAAGCCATCACCCAGCAGAATGCGGCATTGGTGGAGCAGGCGGCGGCAGCCTCGGAAAGCCTGCAGCAACAGGCGTCACTGTTGCGCGAGGCGGTCGCGGTCTTTCGTACCGACCACGACAGTGCACCGGTACAGAGGGCGCCCTTGGCGACGCGGCAGGTGGCGCTATCGGCAGCATGAGCACCTGGCGCTGAGCGCCTGACACCACGCCCGCCAGGAGGCCGCGACGAGCGGTGGTTGAGGGGGGATGGTCGCTTTTTTAACTATGCAAAAGAAACATGCGGGCATGCCGACAAAGCATTGGCTCGCCCGCATCGGCCTCTTCTAATATGCGCCACGCGCATTTCGTCCATGGCGTTCATTCTGTACATCCCTTGCGTCTGGCGCTGAAGCTCGCGTCGCCGCACGCCGGGGTGGCTGCGGCGCGATTTCACCATAACAAAACATCAACACGGTCGCGTTGCTGCTGCAGTACAGGGCAGGGCACGCGGCAGGCATGAATCATGCTGTAAATCTGCGCAGGGCGGGCTGCTCACCGGTGGCCGCCCCCATTTGCATCACCGTCTACGTTAGCGTTACAAGAAAGACATCATCCATGATTCAACGTCTCAAGATCGGCAGCCGCCTGGCGTTCGGTTTCTGCCTCATCCTGCTGCTGGCCACGGCGATCCTCCTGATCGGCCTGTGGCGCATGGCCGAGATGGAAGCCAGCAGTGAATACGTGATCGAAAAGAAGGTCACCGCCATGACCACCGCCATGCACATGCGCGAAGCCGGCAGCGAGATGGCCCTGGCCTTGCGCAAGGTGGTCACCCCTACCGATGCAGCCGAAGGCAAGGCAGAGGATGAACACCTGGGCCGCATCCTGCAGGCCTATGCCGGCTTCGAGAAGCAGATCACCGAACTGACCTCCAGTGGCCGTGGCAAAGAATTGCTGGCGGCCGCCAGCGGCGAGAGCAAGAAGCTGTTCCCCATCGTCGAACAGATCCGCCAGCAGGTACTCAGCAACAATTACTTTGATGCGGCGCAGTTGCTGAAAAGCGATTTCCTGCCGGCCCACGAAAAGTGGATGAGCAGCGTGGGTGCGCTGGCCTCGTTCCAGCAGGACGACATGAAAGAAGCGCATGCCGACGCCAAGGACAGCTACCGCAAGGCGCAGATCGGCATGTTGCTGATGGGCGTGCTGACGCTGGGCCTGGGCTTCTTCTTCACCTTTGTCATCACCCGCTCCATCGTCAATCCGCTCAAGCGCGCCGGCAGCATTGCCGAGACCATCTCCAGCGGCGACCTGACCCAGGACTTCCACGATGATGGCCGCGATGAAGCCGCCCACCTGGTCAACGCCCTGGACGCCATGCAGACCAACCTGGCCACCACGCTCAACGAAGTCAAGGAAAGCGCCGCCGTCATCGCCGTGGCCTCGCACGAGATCGCACGCGGCAACGTGGACCTGTCCAATCGCACCGAGTCCCAGGCCTCCAGCCTGGAAGAAACCGCCAGCTCCATGGAGCAGCTCACCTCCACCGTACAGCAGAACGCGGAGAACGCACGCCAGGCCAACCAGCTGGTGCTGTCGGCCTCGGACTATGCCACCAAGGGTGGCCGCGTGGTCGGCGACGTGGTGGCCACCATGGGCTCCATCAAGGAAAGCTCCAGCAAGATCGTGGACATCATCGGCGTGATCGACGGCATTGCCTTCCAGACCAACATCCTGGCCCTGAATGCGGCCGTGGAAGCAGCCCGCGCCGGCGAGCAGGGTCGTGGCTTCGCGGTGGTGGCCTCCGAAGTGCGGGCGCTGGCCCAGCGCAGCGCCGCCGCCGCCAAGGAAATCAAGCAGCTCATCAGCGATTCCGTGGACAAGGTCGACACCGGCGGCAAGCTGGTCGATGAAGCCGGCGCCACCATGAGCGAGATCGTGTCTTCGGTCAAGCACGTGGCCGACATCATGGGCGAGATCACTGCCGCCAGCCAGGAGCAGAGCGCCGGCATCGCCGAGGTCAACAACGCCATTTCGCAGATCGACGAAATCACCCAGCAGAACGCCGCCCTGGTGGAACAGGCTGCCGCCGCCGCCGAAAGCCTGCAGGAACAGTCCGACGTGCTGGCGCGGGCGGTGGCAGTGTTCCGTCTCAGGGCCGCGCAGGCGGGCGCGGCGCACGCTGCGGCAGCCTCCATCCCGGTGGCGCGGCCGCTGACGCCCGCGCGCACGATCAACCCGCAGCCGGCGCTGACCGCCGCGAGCCCCGCCAAGCGCCCGGTCGCCGGCCTGCCACCCGCAGCGCCCGCCAGCGGCAAACCGGCTGCCACGGCACGGGATGACGAGTTCGAAGAGTTCTGAACGTTGTCATGACGTCCAGGCTTGAGGAAGCGTCATTGCAGTAACAAAAAATCAAGCTGTTGCGTAAGCGCCGCCACCTTCCGGGTCGCGGCGCTTTATTTTTGCCTGAGACGGGCAGAGATCATGAGAATTTAAGATAATTCTCAAGTTGCCGTAAAGCTATAACAATCGCAGCAGATTGACCGGTCCGGAAATGGGGAGGACGGTCGCCTGCGCGGCCGGGGGAAGAGCACGGCGTCGAGGCCTGCCTGCATGGGGAAAATCGACGACAGCGGCCATATCGCGGAGTCACGCGGACCCGGTGTAGCAATAGCGGCACTTTCACTTCATCCACCGGAACCACACCAATGTCCATCAAGAACCTTTCCATCAAGGCGCAACTCGCCATTGCCGTCCTTGTGCTGTCCATCCTGCTGCTGGCCATCGGCGCGTCGGGCCTGCTGGGCATGTCGGCCGCCGTCAGTGTCAATCGCCAGCTCTCCGAAGAGCGCATGCCCAAGACCGTCGCTGCCGACAATACGCTGATCTGGATCGGTCGTCAGCGTACCTCGCTGGACCAGGCCGCACTCACCAGTGACCCTGCCTGGGCCGAACGCATGGTCGGCATGGACGCCAATGCGCGCAAGGAAGCCCTGCAGTGGTGGGCCAAGTACACGGCGCTACCGCAGACCGAAGACGGCAAGGTCCTGGTGAAGAAGGTTTCGGATGGCATCGAGAAGACCGAGCAGGAGCTGACCCGCTTTGCCGAGGTGATCAAGGGCGGTGACCGCCAGGCCATCGGCGACCAGGCGCGCAAGGTCGGCACCATCTACACCGCCATGCAACTGGACGGCCAGGCCCTGAGCAAGTATGAGACCGAGCTGGCCACCCGTAGTGCCGAAACCTCCATGGCACGCTACGAAGCCTCGCGCATGTTTTCCATCGTCGCCATCATCGCCGGCCTGCTGCTGGCCTTCTACAGCTGGTGGTCGCTGCGCCGTGCCATCGGCGAGCCGATGCAGCGCGCCCTGCGCCACTTCGACGCCATCGCCTCGGGTGACCTGACCCAGCCGGTGCACGTGCATTCGAAGAACGAAATGGGCCAGTTGCTCAATGGTCTCTCGCGCATGCAGGAGAGTCTCACCCGCACCGTGCGCGCCGTGCGTGGCGGCAGCGATGCCATCGCCACCGCGACCCGTGAAATCGCTTCCGGCAACCTCGATCTGTCCTCCCGTACCGAACAACAGGCGGCTTCGCTGGAAGAGACTGCCTCCAGCATGGAAGAGCTGACCAGCACCGTGAAGCACAACGCCGACAATGCCCGCCAGGCCACCACGCTGGCGGTCAATGCCTCCACCATCGCGGCCGACGGCAATGCGGTGGTGAGCCGGGTGGTGCAGACCATGGAAGAGATCCGCGAGAGCTCCTCGCGCATCACTGACATCGTCAGCATCATCGATGGCATCGCCTTCCAGACCAATATCCTGGCGCTCAATGCAGCGGTCGAAGCAGCCCGTGCCGGCGAGCAGGGACGGGGCTTCGCGGTGGTCGCCACCGAGGTGCGCGCACTGGCGCAACGTTCCTCCAGCGCAGCCAAGGAGATCAAGGAACTGATCATGCATTCGGAAGAGCGCGTGCAGGCCGGCTCGCAGCTGGTGGGCCAGGCCGGCGAGACCATGAACGACGTGATCCAGGCGGTGCAGCGCGTGACCGACATCATGAGCGAAATCTCGGCCGCCTCCAACGAACAGAGCGCCGGCATCGACCAGGTCTCGCGTGCGGTGACGCAGATGGACGAGGCGACCCAGCAGAATGCCGCCCTGGTGGAACAGGCCAGCGCCGCTGCCAAGTCGCTGGAGCAGCAGGCCCAGTCGTTGATGCAGGAAGTGGCGATCTTCCGCGTCGGTGGAGCGGCCATGGCGCCCGCCGTGGCCGCTCCACCGGTCCGCGCGGCCCAGCCTGCGACCAAATCCGCACCCAGGATGGCTGCACCGCAAGCCGCTCCCAAGGCAGCCCCGGTCCTGAAGCGTCCGGCCCTGCCGGCGGCCAGCGCTGCAGCAGCACCGTCGCGCCCGGCCCCGCGCGTGCCGGCTGCCGGCGACGATGGTGATTGGGAGACCTTCTGAAGTGATGCGCCCCGCCGGCGTGTTTGGCGGCAGGGTATGCGTTCAACCAGGAACGCATAGACGAAAAAAGACAAAAAGACAAAAAGCTAAAAAGCTAAAAAGCTAAAAAGCTAAAAAGCTAAAAAGCTAAAAAGCAAAAACGCTGCGACCAGCCTGTGCCGGTCGCAGCGTTTTTTTATAACTGCCTTGCCAGACCGGCTGTCAGCGCGGGTGATGCTTGCCCGAGGTCGCCAGCAATTCCGGTGCCACCACCGCCTTGAGGTAGTTGGTGGTGACGTCGCCGCGTTCGCGCTGGCTGATCCACCAGATGTTGGCCTTGCGCAGCGACCACTCCTGCGGCTGGCCGCAGATCAGTTGCGCAGCCACCTGGCCCAGCGTCGGCTGGTGACCGACGATGAGCACCGGCTCGCGGCTGTCCGGCCAGTTGGCCGCCCGCAGCAGGTCGGCCGCAGTCATGTTGGGGGCCAGGTCGGCCACCACCTTGTGCCGGCGCTTGAGGGCCTCCACCGTCTGCAAGGTGCGTGTCGCGGGACTGACCAGGATACGGCAGCTTTCCGGCAGGTTGCGATCCAGCCATTCGGCCATCTTGGCAGCCTGCTTGTGACCCTTCGGGGTCAGGGCACGGCCCTCGTCGGGTTCGCCCAGCTCGGCCTCGGCATGTCGCCATAGAATCAGGTCCATCTCAGCTCCTCGGATAAATCGGCAGGTGGCGTCGGGAGTGCTTCGGTGTTGGCCTCACTCTTCCGGTGGCGTGGCCGGAATGCCCAGCGTGGTCATCAGGTGTTGCTGGGCGTTGAAGCACTGCTGCTTGGTGCGCGGTTTCTTGAGCGTATAGACGCCATTGACGTCGAGCTGCCAGGAATTGGTGTTGTCCTTCAGGTAGGGGTTCAGACCTTCCGAAATCACCCGCTTCTTCAGCGTCTTGTCCAGCACCGGGAAGGCCACCTCGATACGGCGGAACAGGTTGCGGTTCATCCAGTCCGCACTGGCCAGGTAGACGTCGTGGGCCAGGTCGTTGCGGAAGTAATAGATGCGCGAGTGCTCCAGATAGCGGCCGATGATGGATCGCACCTTGATGTTTTCCGACAGTCCCCGCACGCCCGGGCGCAGCGCGCAGGCACCGCGCACGATCAGGTCGATCTTGACGCCATCGGCCGAGGCCGCGTAGAGGGCGCGGATCACCGACTCGTCCAGCAGCGCATTCATCTTGGCGATGATGCGCGCCGGCCGGCCTTCGCGGGCGATCTGGCCTTCGTTGCGGATGGCACGGATGATTTCCTTCTGCAGCGAGAACGGCGCCAGCCACAGGTGCGTGAGGTTACGCGGCTTGGTCAGGCTGGTGAGATGGATGAAGACCTCATTGACTTCGGCCGTGAGCTCCTGGTTCGAGGTCAGGAGGCCGAAGTCGGTATAGAACTTGGTGGTATTGGGGTGATAGTTGCCGGTGCCGAGGTGGGCGTAGAAGCGCAGGCCCTGGTCGTCGTCGCGGCGGATCACCAGTGCCAGCTTGGCGTGTGTCTTCAGGCCGACCACCCCATAGACCACCTGCGCTCCGGCCTGCTCCAGCTTGACCGCCCAGTTGATGTTGGCTTCTTCATCGAAGCGCGCCATCAGTTCCACGATCACCGTCACTTCCTTGCCGTGCTGGGCGGCGTAGATCAGCGCCTCCATCAGGTCCGAGTTCATGCCGGTACGGTAGATGGTCTGCTTGATGGCCAGCACGCGCGGGTCGTGGGCGGCGGTGCGGATGAAATCCACCACCGGCTGGAAGGACTGGAACGGGTGATGCAGCAGCACGTCCTTCTTGTCCAGGGCGGCAAAAATGTTCTCGCTGGCCAGTTGCGGCGGCAGGGTGGGGGAGAACGGCGGGAAGCGCAACTCCGGCTGGTTGACCAGGTTCACGATCTCGCCCAGGCGCACCATGTTCACCGGACCCTGTACCGCGTACAGGCGGTTGCGTTCGATGTTGAACTGGTTCAGCAGGAATTGCGCCAGGTGTTCGGGACAATTGGCCGCCACTTCCAGGCGCACCGCCACGCCGAACTGGCGGCTCTGCAATTCGGTTTCCAGGGCCTGGCGCAGGTTCTTGACCTCTTCTTCATCGACCCACAGGTCGCTGTTGCGGGTCACGCGGAATTGCGAATAGGCGGTGATGTCGCGCCCCGGGAACAGGTCGGCGATGTGTGCGTGGATCACCGAGGACAGCAGGCAGAACGAGGACTGGCCCTTGGCCGAGAGATGGTCCGGCAGCTTGATCACGCGTGGCAGCACCCGTGGTGCCTTGACGATGACGATGGCCGTGCCGCGCCCGAAGGCATCCTTGCCGGAGAGCTCGATGATGAAATTGAGGCTCTTGTTGTGCACCTGCGGGAAGGGGTGGGCCGGGTCCAGGCCGATGGGCGTCAGCAGCGGGCGCACATGCTGCTCGAAATACTGCTTGACCCAGGCGCGCTGCGCCTCGTTGCGGTCATCGTGGCGCAGCAGGTGGATACCGTTGGCCGCCAGTTGCGGCAGGATTTCGTCGTTGAGCAGTTCGTACTGGCGCGTCACGATGCGGTGGCATTCGGCGCTGGTGCGTTCCAGCGCGGCGCGCAGTTCGGGCGGATCGATATTCTCGCCCTCGATGCGATTGGCCAGCAGGCTGGCGATGCGCACTTCGAAGAATTCATCCAGGTTGCTGCTGCAGATGCAGAGGTAACGCAGGCGTTCCAGCAGCGGCACGCTGTCGTCTTCGGCCTGGGCCAGCACGCGTCGGTTGAAGGCCAGCTGCGACAGTTCGCGATTGAGGTAAATCGTATTGGCGGGAAGTTCAGGAGGTGTGCTGCTTTCCGGTTTTGCTTTTCTGATCATCAATGTTCCCTGTCCATCCACTTTGAGCGGGCAGTGTATTTAGGAGGTATGACGAGTTTATGACAACACTCATGTCGCTTTGTCACATTGCTTCAGTATAAGAGCAAGCCCATGTGATGACAAAAACATATTTGCTCATATGCAATGCGGGTTTGTCGGCATGACACGGAATTGTCAGGAAACCCGCGTGCAGCCTGGCGCCTGGTTTTGCAGCCCGGTACCAGGATCTGCCCCGGCGCCCGGCGAAGGGCCGCCGGGGCTGGCCTGGATGACAAGTTCGGGTCATAAACTCGTCACATTAGCTGGTTAAAGTTCGCCCTGTCTCGGAAGTCATCCCTCCCATCGTGATGTTTCTTTCTGACGTTCCTCTCTCAAAATCATAGGAGTAGTTGAAATGGGGTTTAACCATCTGATCAAATCTGTTGCAGTCGCAGTGGCCGGCGCTTTCGCCTTCAGCGGTGCCGCTCATGCAGCAGAAATCACCGGCGCCGGCGCCTCCTTCCCGTACCCGGTCTACGCCAAGTGGGCTGAACTGTACAAGACTGCCACCGGCAACAGCCTGAACTACCAGTCCATCGGTTCCGGCGGTGGTATCAAGCAGATCAAGGCCAAGACCGTCGACTTCGGCGCCTCCGACGCCCCGCTGCCGCAGAGCGAACTGGCCGAAGCCGGCCTGACCCAATTCCCCGCCGTGGTCGGTGGCGTGGTCCCGGTGGTCAACCTGGATGGCGTGACCCCGGGCCAGATCAAGCTGTCGGGCCAGGTTCTGGGCGACATCTACGCTGGCAAGATCACCAAGTGGAACGCGCCTGAAATCACCGCCCTGAACCCGGGCGTGAAGCTGCCGGCCGACGACATCACCGTCGTCTACCGTTCGGACGCTTCGGGCACTTCCTACGTGTTCACCTCCTACCTGTCCAAGGCCAATGCCGACTTCAAGGCCAAGATCGGTGCCGGTACCGCCGTCAAGTGGCCCACCGGCGTGGGTGGCAAGGGTAACGAAGGCGTTGCCGCCAACGTGCAGAAGGTCAAGGGCTCCATCGGCTACGTCGAGTACGCCTACGTCAAGAAGAACAAGCTGAACTACACCCAGCTCAAGAACAAGGACGGCAACTTCGTCTCCCCGGATGACTCCTCCTTCAAGGCTGCCACCGCCCACGGCGACTGGGCCAAGACCCCGGGCTTCGCAGTTGACTTCACCGACGCCGCCGGCAAGGAATCGTGGCCGATCTCCAGCGCCACCTTCATCCTGCTGCACAAGGAACAGGCTGGCGATGGCGCCAAGGGCAAGGAAGTCCTGAAGTTCTTCGACTGGGCCTACAAGAATGGTGGCAAGGTCGCCGCCGACCTGGACTACGTGCCGCTGCCGGATTCGGTCACCAAGCTGGTGGAAGATTCCTGGAAGAGCAACGTCAAGGACAGCAGCGGCAAGGCGATCTGGTAAGCCACCGTCAAGTCCGGCCGGGCTCTGAACAAGTCCGGCCAAGCAAGCCTCTCCCCTACGGAGTATTCGGGCCATCGCAGCGAGAACGAGCAACTCTGGAGCACAGAGCATTCGCGGCGATGGCCCGTTTTAATGGTGAATTCAAATGAGCGCTAATTATTCCACCACGGCAATGTCGAATACCGAAGTCAAAAAATCCCCGACAGAGACTGATAGTGCGCAGGTCGCGCGCGAGAAGTTGATGGCCGTCATGCGCCGCCAGCGACTGCAGGACTTCTTCTTCCACAAGATCACCCTGATCTTCGCCCTGTCGGTGCTGCTGATGCTGGGCGGGATCATCGTGTCCCTCATCATCGGTGCTGCACCCGCGTTCCAGGCCTTCGGCCCCGGCTTCATCACCCGCGTCGAATGGGACCCGACCAATAACGAATTCGGCGCCATGATCGCCATCGTGGGTACGTTGTCGACCTCGATCATCGCTTTGCTGATCGCCTTCCCGGTCAGCTTCGGCATCGCCCTGTTCCTCACCGAAATCTGCCCCGCCAAGCTGCGCCGCCCGCTGGGTACCTGCGTGGAGCTGCTGGCCGGCGTGCCTTCCATCATCTACGGCATGTGGGGCCTGTTCGTGTTCGCCCCGCTGTTCTCGGAATACGGCCAGCCCTTCCTGAAGGCCACGCTGGGCCAGATTCCCGGCATCGGTGTGCTGTTCTCCGGCCCCACCATGGGCATCGGCATCCTCACCGCCGGCCTGATCCTGTCGGTGATGATCATCCCCTTCATCTCCTCGGTGATGCGCGACGTCTTCGAAGTGGTCCCGGCCGTGCTGAAGGAATCGGCCTACGGCCTCGGGTGTACCCGCTGGGAAGTGGTGCGCAAGGTGGTGCTGCCCTACACCAAGACCGGCGTGGTCGGTGGCGTGATGCTGGGCCTGGGCCGCGCTCTGGGCGAGACCATGGCGGTCACCTTCGTGATTGGCAACTCGCACCGCCTGTCCTGGTCGCTGTTCTCGGCCGGCAACTCGATCGCCTCGACCCTGGCCAATGAAATCGCCGAAGCCTCCAGCAAGCTGCACGTGTCCTCGCTGTTCGCGCTGGGCCTGATCCTGTTCGTCATCACCTTCATCGTCCTGTCCGCCGCCAAGATCATGTTGATGGGCATGACCCGCAAGGAAGGAGCCAAATAATGAGCCAGACCGTACCAACCGGCAGCGCCGCCGCCAACGCGCCGCAAGCCATCAATCCCGTCTACCGCAAGCGCCTGCTGCAGCATCGCATGGGCATGCTGTTCTCCTTCCTGGCCATGGGCCTGGGCCTGTTCGTGCTGGCCTGGATCCTGCTGACCCTGGTCTTCAAGGGCGTGGCCGCGCTCAATCTGGGCCTGCTGACCGAAAACACCCCCGGACCGGGCGATGCCGGCGGCGGCCTGTTGAACCCCATCGTCGGCTCGCTGATGATGGTCGGCATCAGCACCCTGATCAGTACCCCCATCGGCATCCTGGCCGGCGTCTACCTGGCCGAGTATGGCGAGGAGAGCAAGCTGGCCCAGGTGACCCGCTTCGTCACCGACATCATGCTGTCGGCACCGTCCATCGTGATCGGCCTGTTCATCTACGCCATCTACGTGGCCAACGTGAACCACTTCTCGGGCTGGGCCGGTACCTTCGCCATCTCGCTGATCGCCATTCCGGTGGTGGTGCGTACCACCGACAACATGCTGAAGCTGGTCCCCAGTGGTCTGCGTGAAGCCGCCTTCGCACTTGGTGCGCCGCGCTGGAAGGTGGCCATCATCGTGCGCCTGCGTGCCGTCAAGGCCGGCGTGGTGACCGGCGTGCTGCTGGCGGTGGCCCGTATCTCGGGCGAGACCGCGCCGCTGCTGTTCACCGCCCTGAACAACCAGTTCTTCAGCACCAACATGAACCGTCCGATCGCCAACCTGCCGGTGGTGATCAACCAGTTCGCCATGAGCCCGTATGACAACTGGGTCTCGCTGGCATGGGGCGGCGCCTTGCTGATCACCTTCAGCGTGCTGCTGCTCAACGTGCTCTCGCGCACCCTGTTCAAGCAACAAATCCCCGGCTAATTCTCCAAGTGACCGACATGACTACTGCTCATCAAATGGCAAGCCACGCTACTACCGCATCCGCCAACGCTGCTGCGGACAAGAAGGCCACGCTCGAAGTTTCGCAACTGAATTTCTACTACGGCGGATTCCAGGGCCTCAAGAACATTAACCTCAATATCTGGGAAGGCAAGGTCACCGCCTTCATCGGTCCCTCGGGCTGCGGCAAGTCGACCCTGCTGCGTACCTTCAACCGCATGTACGACCTGTACCCCGGCCAGCGTGCCGAGGGCAAGATCATCTACGCCGGCAACAACATCCTGGAGCCGGGGCAAGACCTGAACATGCTGCGCGCCAAGGTCGGCATGGTGTTCCAGAAGCCGACCCCGTTCCCGATGTCGGTCTACGACAACATCGCCTTCGGCATCCGCCTGTACGAAAACCTGCCCAAGGGCGAGATGGACGAGCGCGTCGAATGGGCGCTCAACAAGGCGGCATTGTGGGGTGAAGTCAAGGACAAGCTGCACAAGAGCGGTCTGTCGCTCTCCGGTGGTCAGCAACAGCGTCTGTGCATCGCCCGCGGTGTCGCGGTCAAGCCGGAAGTGCTGCTGCTGGACGAGCCGACCTCGGCGCTGGACCCCATCTCCACGGCCAAGGTGGAAGAGCTGATCGGCGAGCTGAAGAACGACTACACCATCGCCATCGTGACCCACAACATGCAGCAGGCGGCACGCTGCTCGGATTACACCGCCTACATGTACCTGGGCGAGCTGGTGGAGTTTGGCGAGACGGACCAGATCTTCATGAATCCGGTGCGCAAGGAAACCCAAGACTACATCACCGGCCGGTTCGGCTGAACCGTCGTCTCGGCTACTGCGCGCTCCGATTTCGCGTCTGCGATGCTCGCCGTACTCCAGTACGGCTGCGCTTCTCGACGCGAACTCGAAGCGCTCGCTACGCCGATACGACGATTCCACAGAGTAGTCAGGGCACATATTTTTTATAGAATTTTCTTTTAGGGACGTCACATGACCGGCGATCATTCCTCCAAACAGTATGACCAGGATCTGGAGCAGATCCGCTCCAAGGTGCTTGCCATGGGCGGCATGGTGGAGCATCAGTTCCAGGATGCGATTGCGGCTTTCCGTAACGGTAACCTGGACGTGGCGCATCGCGTGATGAAGGACGACGAGGCCGTCAATCGGCTGGAAGTCGAACTCGATGATGCCTGCAGCCACCTCATCGTGCGTCGCCAGCCGACCGCCAATGACCTGCGTACCGTCATGGCGACCATCAAGATCATCACCGACCTGGAACGCGTGGGCGACGAGGCGACCAAGATCGCCCGGACCGCCATCCACCTGCACAAGCGGGGGATCGGTCTGGTGTCGCATTACGAGACCGTGAGCCTGATCGCCGAGCAGGCCATGGACCAGCTGCGTAGCGCCCTGGACGCATTCGCCCGCCTGGATGACAAGCAGGCCGCCGAACTGATCAAGCAGGATGAACGCATCGACCACGGCTTCCGCTCCATCACCCGCAGCCTGATCACCTTCATGATGGAAGACCCGCGCACCATCTCCGGTTCCATCGATACCCTGTGGGTGGCCAAGGCCATCGAACGTATCGGCGACCATGCCAAGAACATCGCCGAGTATGTCGTCTACGTGGTCGGTGGCAAGGATATCCGCCATACCGACTTCGGTTCGGCCAAGTCGATCGAAGACGAAGAAGACTGATAGCACGGCGCCGGTGCTGGCGGTCGGGAAGAGCCGTCCATCACCGGGTTGCGGAGGGGAGACCCGCGATACTGCTCAACCGATACCATGACTACTATCCTCATCGTCGAAGACGAACCCTCCATTGCCGAACTGATTTCCTTCACTCTCAAGGAGGCGGGCTGGTCCAGTTTCGTCGTCTCCAACGCGGCGGCGGCCTGGGACTTCGTCCAGCATCGCGCCCCGCAACTGGTGCTGCTGGACTGGATGCTGCCGGACCGTAGCGGCTTGCACCTGCTCTCGCGCATCCGCGCCGATCGCCAGCTGCAGCAGCTGTCGGTAATCATGCTCACCGCCAAGAGCATGGAAGAAGACAAGATCGCCGGCCTCGACAACGGTGCCGATGACTACATCACCAAGCCCTTCTCGCCGCGCGAGCTGACCGCCCGCATCAAGGCGCTGCTGCGTCGCAAGAGCCCGGAGCACGCGCAGGAAGTGATGTCGGCCGGTCCGATTACGCTCGATCCGGCCAGTTGCTCGGTGAGCCTGTCGGGTGCGCGCATCGATATCGGCCATGCCGAATACAAGCTGCTGAAGTTCTTCCTGGCCCATCCCGATCGCGTGTTTTCGCGCAGCCAGTTACTGGACCGGGTCTGGGGGGACCACGTGGTGATCGAAGAGCGCACCGTGGATGTCCACGTGCTGCGCCTGCGCAAGGCCCTGCGCGATGCCGAGTACCTGATCAAGACGGTACGCAGCGTCGGCTACATGCTCTCCACCAAATAAGCCCGCCGCCGCCCTATTCAGGCGACAATAACAAATCCGGGCGCGCGGGCGCCTCCAAGATCTATCTGCCAAATCAATGAGTCCACAACTTCTGTTCTGGATTCCTGCTGTATTGCGCCTGGTGTTGTGCCTGGCCGGAGCGGGAGTCGTCGGTTTCTTCTTTGGCCCGATCATCGGGCTGGTCACGGCGGTGCTGGCGGTCGGCGCGATGATGATCGCCCACCTGCATTACCTGCTGCGGCTGTCGACCTGGCTGGATGATTCCGGCCAGTCGCGCCTGCCCGACGGCTGGGGCGCCTGGACCGATGTCTATGCGCGCCTGTACCGCATGCGCCGCGATGACGAAAAGAACCAGGCCGAACTGGCCGAGTGGCTGGCGCGTTTCCGCCAGGCCATGAGCCTGCTGCCCGATGGCGTGGTGATCATGGATGACGTGCTGTTCCTGGAATGGTGCAATCCGGCCGCGCAGCAGCACCTGGGGCTCAAGCTGGACCGCGACAAAGGCATGCGCGTGACCAACCTGATCCGCAACCCGGCCTTCATCGACTACATCATCCTGGGCCGCTACGAGCAGCCGCTTACGCTGGCCCTGCATGAGCGCAAGCTGATCATCCAGATCATTCCCTTCGAAAACCGGCGCCAGATCCTGGTCACCCACGATGTCACTGAGTCGCAGCGTATCGACATGATGCGCCGCGATTTCGTGGCCAATGCCTCGCACGAGCTGCGCACGCCCTTGACGGTCATCAACGGTTTCCTGGAAATCGCCCTGGCCCAGCCCAACCTGGACGAAACGATCCGTACCGCCCATCTGAAGCTGATGACCGAGCAGGGGCAGCGCATGCAGAACCTGATCGACGACATGCTCACCCTGACGCGGCTGGAATCGATCGACTATCCGCTGCGCTCGGAAGTGCTGCGGGTGCGCCCCCTGCTGGAACGCATCGCCGAAGAGGGGCGGGCGTTGTCGGCAGGCAAGCATGACATCCGCCTCGTGGTCGAAGGCCCCGATCTCAAGGGCAATGCCGACGAGTTGCGCAGTGCCTTCACCAACCTGGTCACCAATGCCGTGCGCTATACCCCGGAAGGCGGCACCATCACCCTGCGCTGGCAGAGCGATGAGCAGGGCGCGCATTTCGCGGTGCAGGACACCGGCATCGGCATCAGCCCCGAACATATCTCGCGCCTCACCGAGCGCTTCTACCGCGTCGACAAGAGCCGTTCCCGCGAGACCCAGGGCACCGGCCTGGGGCTGGCCATCGTGCGCCATGTCCTGCTGCGCCACCACGCGACACTGGACATCGCCTCGGTGCCGGATCACGGCAGCACCTTCACCGTGCATTTTCCGGCGTCCCAGACCATCGAGGACTACGCCGTACAGCATTGAGCAGATGCGAGCAGGAAACACCCGTGAAAGGCAATTGGAAAGGATGCTTCGGCATCCTTTTTTGATGTTTGAATTCCCGGGGGCGGGCGTACCATGTGCGCAATAGCTCAGCATGAGCGTTCCATCTCTACGTACAAATACGAATGCCTGCCGGCAAGACTTGTTGGCAACAATAGCGCCACTCGCGGCAATCGAGGCAATCGCGGCACCGGCGCGGCCATCAGCCTGCGCGGCTCGTACGCTTGTCATGGTCCGGCGCTCAGGAAAACCCTGATCGCGCCTGTCCGTGTTTGCTTGCATCATCGGCCCGTGCGCCGTCCTTGGCGCCGGCCGACCCTCCACCCTTGCGCAAGAAGAGAGACAGATGAGCTATTTTTCCCACATGAAGATAGGCCGCCGCCTGGCCCTGGGTTTTGCTGTCATCCTGGCGGCTGCCAGCGTGGTGGTGGCATTGTCGATCTGGCGTCTGCATGGCATTGCCGCCGCAACCGACGAGATGATGCATGAACCCCTGACCAAGGAGCGACTAGTCTCGGACTGGTATCGCACCATCCATACCAGCGTGCGCCGCACGACAGCCATCGCCAAGAGCGCCGACCCCAGCCTGGCAGCCTTCTTTGCCGATGACGCCGCCGCCGCCACCCGCATGTCCACCGAGCAACAGAAGGCCATCGAAGCGCTGCTCGATAGCGATCAGGAGAAAGAGGTCTTCGCCAAGCTCTCGGCCGTGCGCAAGGATTACATCAAATATCGCGACGCCATCTCCAAGGCCAAGGCCGATGGCCAGACCGACGAGGCCGCCAGGATACTGGCGGGGCCCTATGACGTGGCCGCCAAGGGTTACCTGGATCTGCTGCAGCAATTGCTCAATGTGCAGCGTGCCAACATCGACCAGGTGGCCGTCCACATCCATGACACCTATCTCCAGAGCCGCAACCTGATGCTGGCGCTGGCCGTGCTGCAGGTGGTGCTGGGCTGGTTGTTCGCACGCAGCCTGGCACTGGGCATTACCCGCCCGCTGGAGCAGGCGGTGGACGTGGCCGAAGCGGTGGCCGCAGGCGACCTCACCATGCGCGTCGATGAAACCCTGGCAGCGCGGCGCGACGAGACCGGCAAGCTCATGCACGCCCTGCATGCCATGACGGGCAACCTGGCGCGCATCGTCGGCCAGGTGCGCAGCGGCACCGATGCCATCGCCACCGCCTCGCGCGAGATCGCCACCGGCAACCTCGATCTGTCGGCACGCACCGAGCGCCAGGCCGGCGCCCTGGAAGAGACCGCCTCGGCCATGGAAGAACTGACCTCCACCGTCTCGCAGAACGCCGACAATGCACGCCAGGCCAACCAGCTGGCGGCCTCGGCATCGTCGGTGGCGCAGCAGGGCGGGGAGGTGGTGTCGCAGGTGATCTCGACCATGGGCTCCATCAACGAATCCTCACGCAAGATCGTCGACATCATCAGCGTCATCGATGGCATCGCCTTCCAGACCAATATCCTGGCCCTGAATGCCGCCGTCGAAGCAGCCCGAGCCGGCGAGCAGGGACGCGGCTTTGCCGTGGTGGCCTCCGAGGTGCGCTCGCTGGCCCAACGCTCCGCCTCCGCCGCCAAGGAAATCAAGACCCTCATCGATGACTCCGTGAGCAAGGTTGGCTCCGGCAGCGAACTGGTGGTCCGAGCCGGCAGCACCATGGACGAGGTGGTCTCCAGCGTGCACCAGGTGGCCCAGATCGTGGCCGAGATCACCGCCGCCAGCAGCGAGCAGAGCGACGGCATCAGCCAGGTCAACCTGGCGATCAACGACATGGACCAGACCACCCAGCAGAATGCGGCCCTGGTCGAGCAGGCCGCAGCCGCCGCCGAAGCGATGCAGGAACAGGCGGCGCGCCTGTCGGAGGTGGTCAGCCAGTTCCGCTTGCTGGCCCAGGATCAGGTGGCTTACGCCCACGCCGGCAGCGTCGATATCACACCGCCCAGGCCGGCCCTGCGCTGAGATCGGCTCCTCCAAAAAAAAAGAACCCGCCATGGTGGCGGGTTCTGCAAGGGTTCGGAAATCGTTTATATCATTTCCGTATACTCGCTCATTGCTGTGCCGGCTCCTTGAAATACACCCGACGCGGCAAGGCCCACAGCAGCAGTGCCGCACCCACCAGGCATTCCAGCGCCACCACGTACAGGCCCAGTGCGGCGCTGCCGGTGATGTCGCGGATCTTGCCGACCATGTAGGGCGTGATGATCCCGCCCAGCTGGCCCACCGAGTTGATCAGCGCGATGCCGGCCGCGGCTGCGGCACCACTGAGCACGCGCGGTGGCAGGATCCAGAACAGGCCGATGCCGGCGATGATGCCAGTGGCCGCTGCCGACAGCGCCACCACCAGGATCAGGGTATTGCTGCCGAACCAGGCGCTGGCGGCGTAGCCGATGGCACCCATCAGCGCGCAGGCAGCCAGGTGCCAGCGACGCTCGCCGGTACGGTCGGAGTTGCGGCCGATCAGGATCATGCCCAGGCCGGCGCACAGGTAAGGCACCATCGAGATCAGGCCGATGATGAAGGTGTCGTCGGTGCCGGCCGACTTGATCAGCTGGGGCATCCAGAACACCAGGCCATAGATGCCCGAAGCCAGCATCAGGTAGATCAGCGACATGACGATGGTGGCCGGCTGCCGGATCGCTTCACCGAAGGAGTGGGCCGCCTCGCTCTTGGGTTCGGCCGCGATGCGCTCGATCAGCAGGCGCTTTTCTTCCGGCTTCAACCAGCCTGCATCTTCGATGCGGTCATCGATGACCAGATAGCACACCACGCCCAGCAGGATCGAAGGAATACCTTCCAGCAGGAACAGCCATTGCCAGCCATGCAGCGCGCTCACGCCGTGGGTGAACTTCATGATGCCGCCCGAGATCGGGCCGCCGATGATGCCGCATACCGCAATGGCCGCCATGAACAGCGAATTGATGCGACCCCGGCGCGCCGACGGGAACCAGTTGGTGAAGAAGTACAGCGCACCCGGTACGAAGCCCGCTTCCAGGCTGCCGATCAGAAAGCGCAGCACATAGAAGCTGGTCTCGCTGGTAACGAACATCATCGCCGCCGAGGCGATGCCCCAGGTGACCATGATGCGGGCGATCCAGCGCTTCGGCCCGACCTTGTGCAGGATCATGTTGCTGGGCACTTCGAAGAGGAAGTAACCGACGAAGAAGATACTGGCGCCCAGGCCATAGACGGCATCCGAGAAGCCCAGGTCGCTTTGCATCTGCAGCTTGGCGAAGCTGATGTTGACGCGGTCCAGGTAGGCGAACACGAAGCAGATCATCAGCAACGGCACGAAGCGCCAGGTGATGCGGCGATAGAGCTGGGTTTCCATGTGCTCCGACGCGCTGGCCGGAATGGTGGTGGTAGTCATGCGGGGTCTCTCCTCTAGCTTTTTCAAAAAATGAAGGCGCAAAAAGTCCATCGCCTCCGCGCAGTGCGGGAGGTCGTCTTATCGTGTTGTTGTCTTGTTGTAGTGCGAGGGGTGGCGCACGGAAGGACTCCGTGCGCCATGGCCGTTCACGCGATCCACGCCGGCGGCAGCCGGCGCCGCAGCATCAGTAGGTCGCGCGGCCGCCCGACAGGTCGAACACGGAGGCGGTGGTGAAGGAATTCTCTTCCGACACCAGCCAGGCCACCATGGCCGCCAGTTCTTCCACCTTCACGAAGCGTGCACGCGGGATCTTCGAGAGCATGTACTCGATGTGCGCCGGCGTGCATTGCTCCAGGATGCGGGTCTGCGCCGCCGCCGGGGTGATGGCATTGACGGCGATGTTCTTGGTCGCGGTTTCCTTGCCCAGGCTCTTGGTCAGGGCGATCATGCCGGCCTTGGCGGCGCTGTAGGCCGAGGCGGTGGGATTGCCTTCCTTGCCGGCGATGGAAGCGATGTTGACGATGCGGCCGTAGTTCTGCGCGATCATGCGCTGGACCACCACCTGGTTGACGTAGAAGGCACCGTTGAGGTCGATGTCGATGACGCGACGCCATTCTTCCGGCGAATAGTCCGCCACCGGATTGTTCTGGCCGGCGATACCGGCGCTGTGCACCAGGATGTCGATGGACTGGGTCAGCTTCTCGGTGGCTTCGATGGCCTTCTTGACGTCGGCTTCGCTGGAGATGTCGACCTTCACGGTCTCCACATTGCCCAGCGCTTCCAGCTTGCTGCGCGCGTCGGCCAGTGCCTTTTCATCCATGTCCCACAGCACGACCTTGGCCTTGCCCTGCAACAGACGTTCAGCCACGGCATAGCCGAAGCCCTGCGCACCGCCGGTGATGATGGCGCTGCGGCCCTGGAAATCGTAGTGATTCATTGTTTCTCCTTCCCTGATTCGGTCATTGGGTAACGCAGGCCGCACGAGCCTGCGCAACATTTTTTCTTGTTATTGAATTGGATTTGGCTGCGCCACCGGATGGCGGCGCAGCACTGACGCGGCGCTGAGGCCGCGATGATGCAGCGATGATGCAGCGATGATGCAGCGATCAGGCGTCGATGGTCTTCTGCTGTTGCTCGCCCAGGCCGTCGATGCCCAGACGCATGGTCTGGCCGGCGCGCAGGAACACCGCTTCCGGCTTGACGCCCATGCCCACGCCCGGCGGCGTGCCGGTGGAGATGACGTCGCCCGCCTGCAGGCTCATGAAGCGCGACAGGTAGGACACGATGTGCGCCACGCCGAAGATCATGGTGCTGGTGTTGCCGTTCTGGTAGCGCTTGCCATCCACTTCCAGCCACATGCCCAGCTTCTGCGGATCGGCCACTTCGTCACGGGTTACCAGCCAGGGGCCGATGGGGCCGAAGGTATCGCAGCCCTTGCCCTTGTCCCAGGTGCCGCCGCGCTCGATCTGGTATTCGCGCTCGGAGACGTCGTTGACCACGCAATAGCCGGCCACGTGGGACATGGCGTCCTTCTCGTCGATATAGGTACCGCCCTTGCCGATGACCACGCCCAGTTCCACTTCCCAGTCGGTCTTCTTGGAGCCGCGGGGGATCTTGACGTCGTCATTGGGGCCGACCACGGCCGAGGTCCACTTGTTGAACACCACCGGCTCGGCCGGGATGGGCAGGTTGGATTCGGCCGCATGGTCCGCATAGTTCAGGCCGATGCAGATGAACTTGCCGATATTGCCCACGCAGGCGCCGATGCGCGGCGAGCCTTCGACCACCGGCAGGCTGGCGATGTCGAGCTTGCGGATCTTGTCCAGCGAAGCATCGTCCAGGGCGGCGCCGTTGACGTCCTTGATATGGGCCGACAGGTCGCGGATCTTGCCGGACTGATCGAGGATGCCGGGCTTTTCCTGCCCAACCGGGCCGTAACGCAGTAATTTCATCTGGTTTCCTTGAAGAAAGAATTGTCTCGGATCGGCGTCGTCGCCCGCTGGCGGCGCATTGGCGCGCAAGCGAATGGGATCACCTGTCGTTTTGGAAGTTGGATATTACCAGTTTATTGGTAAGACCAATAGGCCAATTTTGTGAGGGAAGGGCAAATCGACCTGCGTGTGTCAGTTTTGAACGCAAATCGACACCAGGAGCATCTTCTGGCAAAACGAGGGTGAAAAAGGCGAAAAGGGGTGAGGCAAAAGCGCCTCACCCCTTTTCATCTTTTCTTGAAATAAAACCTCGGGTCGACTATCTGATCCCTTTTTTTATTTCCAGGCCGCCACTCCTGTGGAATGGTTTCTTAACGGCTGCCGCCGCCGGCCAGAATCTTCTCGCCAGTCAACCAGCGTGCATCATCCGACGCCAGGAATGTGACCACGTCGGCAATATCATTGGGCTGGCCAATGCGGCCCAGCGGCGTGGTGCTCACGGCCCAGGTCTCCAAATCCGAACCGATAAAGCCGGCACTGTGGGTACCTTCAGTCTCGACCATGCCAGGATTGACGCTGTTGACGCGGATCTTGCGCGGTCCCAGTTCCTTCGCCAGCACGCCGGTGATGGCGTCGACGGCACCCTTGGTGGCAGTGTAGACGGCGCTGCTGGGCGGCGTGATGCTGCTGACGACAGAGCCGATGTTGATGACGCTGGCACCTTCCTGCAGATGCTTGGCGGCGGCCTGGGTTACCAGCAGCAGGCCCAGCACGTTGACGTTGAACTGTTTATGGAAATGCTCTTCGGTGATGGCTTCCAGCGGCACCATGTCGTATACGCCCGAATTGTTGACCAGAATGTCGAGGCGACCATATTCCTTGATGGCGGCGTCGATGATGCCTGCCGCATGCGCTGCATTGGACACGTCGCCGCCCACGGCCACTGCACGGCCACCTGCGGCGACGATCTCGCCCACGACCTTGTCGGCGCCGACGCGGCTGGTCGCGTAGTTGACGACAACGGCGGCACCGCTGGCTGCCAGCGCCTTGGCGATGGCAGCGCCGATTCCTTTCGATGCGCCCGTGACGACGGCGACCTTGCTTTGAAGTTTGCTCATGATGCTTCCTTTCTGTTGGTGGAGGAAGAATGTCGGGGACGACATCTTGGTCGCACTATAAGCAGCATATTTCGGTGGATAAAGCCGCCTTTTTCGACTTCACTGTTCGCAAAATAAATACAATTCATTCAATTAATTATTTTTGTCATAAATAAATGCAACAATTGAATTTCCACAATGCCTCGGTGATCAGGACGACTATCACCGAACACGATCCTCCTCCGACCAAGTCCCCTCATTGGGTCAGCAGTCAGCCAACACCCTGCCCGCAAGCCATAGCGCGCCAGCATGCCTTCATGCCAGCGCTTGAGTTCGTCGATGGTCAGCGCTGCATCTGGGCTTGTTCATGCTCAGGTGCATGAAAATCGCGCCAGAATCGCGCCAGAATCGCGCCAAATTGCGCCAAATTGCGCCAAATTGCGCCGCCGGTAACGCACCTCCCTCCGAATCACCCGGGAATATCGATCCCGGAGAGTTTCGCGCAGAGGTCGATCAGGCGATCCTGCTGAATCACATCGAGAGCGACAGGATTCGGGTCCATCTTTTTGAGGTGATAGAAATACTTGCCCGTCACCTGTGCCTTCGCGTCACCGGAGGCGGCCAGCCAGGCTTGCGTGAGATGGGCCTGTTGCATGTCGTCCGGCGCACCAGGTCCGCCCATCTTGGTGGGGACCCACCCTGGCTCCAGAGCATTGGATTTCACCATCGGCCAGCGTCGGGCGATCGCCATGGCCAGCATGGCATCGTGCAGTTTGCTCTCTGCATAGGCGTCCGAGCCATTCCATCGACGTTGCTCCCACAGCAGGTCCTCCAGGTGGGGGCGCACGTGATGATGCATCCCCGAGCTCAGATAGACCAGGCGGGAAGGGCGCTGGATCAGGGCGGTGAGCACATAGGCCGACAAGGTATTGATCGCAAACACATGGGGCAGTCCGTCGACGGTCAGCCGATGCGCTTCACGGTAGCCCACGGCGGCATTGTGGATGACGGCATCGAACTGCCCCAGGTCATTGACCTGGGCGGCCAGCGCGATGCTGCCAGCGATGGTTTCCACGTCGCCCGTGACAATGGCCTCGGCCTTGGGACTGGCACGTCGGGTTTCGGCAGCGCGAGCGGCGTTGCGTGCATGCAGAACTACGCTGTGCCCTTGCTGGATCAACAGCTGGCCCGCCATCAGGCCCAAGCCAGTGGAAGAACCGGAGATGAAGATGCGTGACATGAATTGCTCCTGGATGAATGAGGGGACCCGCCAACGGCGGGCCCGGAATGACGATACTTAGGACCGGGAACGAACGGGCCCAGCGATCAGAATGGCCCCCGCAAGCGCGCAGGCCGTTCCGAAGAGATAGACCGCAGCGTAGCCGAAATGCGTTGCGATGACGCCTGCGACCGGTCCCGCGATGCCATAGGCGATGTCCAGGAAGGCGACGAAGGCAGCCATGGCGCTGCCGCGATTGGCCGGCGGCACCCGCTTGAGCGCTTCCACGCCCAGCGCCGGAAAGATCAGGGCGCATCCCAGGCCGGTCACCAGCGCGCCGGCCAATGCCAGCCAGGCGGTGGGGGCCGCCCACAGCAGGAGTTGGCCCACGGCTTCGATCAGCAAGGAGCAGAGCGCCACGCGGTAACCGCCCAACTGGTCCGGGAGATGGCCCAGCGCCAGTCGTACGAGGATAAAGCCGATGCCGAAGGCGGTCATGACCAGGCCCGCGTTATCCCAGTGACGTGCAGCGAAATAGAGCGAAGCGAATGCCGTCAATCCCGACAAGCCCACTCCCTGCAGCATCAGTCCCAGACCCTCGCGCCAGATGCGGCCCAGTACCAGATGGAAAGGCAGGCGATCGCCACCGGCCGACAGGTAGGAGGTCGATCCCAGGACGATCAGCGCGGCCAGGACCGGTGCCAGGATGCAGGCCATCATGGCAGCCGCCAATCCATAGTGCAGATAAAGCGCCATACCGATCGGAGCGCCGATGGACAGGGCGGCAAACATGGCGATCCCGGTCCAGGACATGGACATGCCGGCACGCTGGGGGCCGACCGAGGCGATTGACCAGGACACGCAACCGGTGACGAACTGGCTTTCGCCAAGACCGGCCGCCAGGCGACCTGCGATGATGATGATCAGGCTGGCACTGCTGGACATGCCGGGCCAGGCCGCCACCAGATAGAGCAGGCCTGCGACGGCCGACACCACGGCACCTTGCAAGGCCGAGCGTTTGCCGCCAAGCTGGTCGGTCAGGCGCCCGGCGTAGCCGCGCGTGAGCACCGTCGCCAGGAACTGGATGCCGATCACCAGACCGACCAGCAGATCGCCGAAGCCCAGTCGCTGGTGTACGAACAGTGGGATGACCGGTAGCGGCAGGCCGACTGCCAGATAGCCGCAGAACAGCGCGGCAATGACGCCCGGTGCCGGGCGGGGCCGATGAGCCGGGGCCAGAGCGGCCTCCGGCACGGGTTTGGAAACGAGGGTTCGCATGATTGCCCCTTGAAGGAATACGGTGATGAATGGGGACCCGGTGCGCAGGGCGACGCGGATCGCCGCAGCGCGCCGCGTCAACGCCGGCGATCAGGCCCGGGTCTTGAACAGATCGGTGCGATAGCCGCTGGCCTGGATCAGGAAGTCGCGCGAGGCGGTGATCTCGGCATTGAGCTTGGCCTGGTCGACATCGATCAGGCGGCCGCCACGCTTGCGCAGGGTGCCCGCTACCATGACGGTATCGACATCGGCGCGTTCCACCGCCTGGACGATGGTGCCGATGGCATGGGTGACAGGCCATACTGCCACGCCGGTGGTACGCACCATGATGATGTCGGCCTGCTTGCCGGGGGTCAGTGTTCCGACCTGGCCTTCCAGCCCGGCGGCGCGGGCGCCATTGACGGTGGCCGCCTGCAGGACCGCTTCCACCGAGATCGGCGCCGGTGCATCTGCTTCGCCACGGAAACGGCGATAGCGCATGGCCGAGCGTTGCTGGCCGAACAGGGCATGCATTTCGCCGAACATGTCGCTGCCGAATGCAGTATCCAGATCGATGCCCAGGGCCGGGGTGAGACCATGATCGATGGCGATCTGGTAGGCGAAGCTGTCATCGTCGAAGCCGAACAGGGCATCCGAACGGGGATTGACGGTGATGTTGACCCCGGCATCGGCCAGCAGCTTCCAGGTTTCCGGCGGTACGCGGGTGCAGTGGTTGAAGATATTGTCGCTACCCAGCACTCCGGCTTGCGCGAACTCCGGCCCCAGCTTGGCCAGATCGCCGATGAACTCGGTCAGGATGCGCATGTCCAGTTCGCGCGCCACGCGCCACCAGTCCAGATTGAGCTGGCCGAACAGGCCGACCTTGACCAGATTGCCGGCATGGTTCCAGTTGCTGGCCAGGCGCTGCAGGTCTTCCGGCAGGTGGGCCGAGCTGGCCTGCTTGTCCATGGCTGGACCGACCATATGCAGGGCGCGAATGCCGCTGCCTTCCAGCGCATCCAGCGCAGCGTCGGTGTGTTCGGGGCTGCGGGAGCTGTGGCAGGCATCGATGAGGGTGGTGATCCCGGCGTCCAACGATGCCACGGCGGTCAGCCTCGTGCTCAGGAACATGTCCAGCGGACGATAGTGGGCTCCCAGTTTTTCGGCGACCACATCGATGTAGGCGAACAGGTCATCGACGTCCGGCAGCAGACGGCGCATCACGCCCAGCCAGGCATGATGGTGAGCATCAATCAGGCCCGGCATGACGATATGGTCGCTGGCGTCGATCACTTCGGCATCATCGACAGCCAACTGCGGGCCGACGGCGACGATGCGCCCACCCTCTACCAGAACATCGCCGGTGACAAGATTGGGGACCTTGGGGTCCATGGTGACGACGGTGCCGCCTTTGAAGAGGATACGTTGCGAATGGCTCATGATGTGCTCCACGGGGTTGGATTGAGATCGACCGGAATCGCAAGGGCGTCAAAAGCCCCTCGCTTCTCCGGTGCGGCGGCCAGATCCTGCCTGGCGCGTCGTTGGAGGCACTTTACGCGGCGAGCCATCTTTGATTAAGATGGGGAAAGGCAAATCATCTTTGCTAAAAGTCAAAGGAGCAGGTATGGGTTTCGATGGGCGACTATTGTCGGGAATGACAGTATTGGCGGCAGTGGTGGAAACCGGGAGCTTTACCCGGGCCGCCGAGGTACTGGGGCTGTCCGCCTCCGGTGTCAGCCGTGCCGTCACCCGCCTGGAGGAGCGCATCGGTATCCGGCTTCTGGATCGCAGCACGCGCGCCCTGCATCTGACCGACGATGGCGGGCGCCTGTATCAGTTGGCCGCGCCCCATCTGTCGGGTATCGAAGAGGCAGCCAATGCCGTGTCCCGTTCGGCCACCAGTGCCCGCGGCATTCTGCGGGTGGGTTTGAATCCGCTGTTTTCCGGTCACGTGCTGGCACCACGCATTGCTGAATTCACCGAGCGCTATCCCGAGATTGAACTGGTCAGCGTGGCTTTTCCCGATAACGCCGATCTGGTGAGCGAGGGAATTGATGTGGCGGTGCGATTTGGTCCGCAACCCTCATCGGCCATGACGTCGCTGAAGCTGATGGAGACCCGGGTCCTGACCGTGGCCGCTCCCGGCTACCTGAACAAGCACGGCACACCACGCCATCCTGATGAACTGGTGAAACACGATTGCATGCAGTTCATCGATCCCCGACGCGGCAGACCGTTCAACTGGGAGTTTCATCGTGGCAAGGAGGTAAGGCAGATCCAGACCCAGGGCCGGCTCACATTGACCGATCCCAATACAATGGTCGGCGCCTGCATCGCCGGTGCCGGCATTGCACAGGTACTGGCGCTGGGGATGGCGCCTTTGTTGGAGAGTGGGGCGCTGCTTGAACTCTTTCCCGATTGGCCGGGCGAGACCTTCCCGCTGTATCTGATCCGGCCCTCGCGCCGCTTGCCACCGGCGGCGGTCCAGGCCTTCATCGACTTTTGCGTGGAGATATCCAGGCCAGGGCGCAAGCGCCCCGGCCATTGAGTCGCCCGCCAGGGCAGGGGGTGCGCCGTCGGCAAGACTGCGCGCCCGTTCGCTGCGCCCATGCCCCGCTCAGAAGGTCGCCCAATCCTCCTCTTTCGCCGCCTGCGCGGCACTCTGATGGTTCAGGCGCCGGGGCGCGGCGTGGCCCACCGCCTGGCTGGCCGTGGAGGTCTTGATGGCTGTAATGGCCGGCGGCGCAGCCGAGCGCGGCGCATCCTGGTAGCTAATGGCGTTCTGTCCCAGGTTGAAGATGCTCACGATCTGGGCCAGGGCATCGGCCTGGTCCTGCAAGGCGCGCGAGGCGGCAGCGGCTTCTTCCACCAGCGAGGCATTCTGCTGGGTCACATCGTCCATCTGCATGATGGCCTGGTTGATCTGCTCGATGCCGGCGGTCTGTTCCACGCTTGCCGCCGAGATTTCGCCGATGATGGATGTCACCTTGCGTGAATTCTCCACGATGCCGCTCATGGTAGTGCCGGCCTGGTCGGCCAGGCGCGCGCCGACGGTTACCTTTTCCACCGAGTCTTCGATGAGCGCCTTGATCTCCTTGGCGGCTGCGGCCGAACGCTGCGCCAGATTGCGCACTTCGCTGGCGACCACCGCGAATCCGCGTCCCTGTTCGCCGGCCCGTGCCGCTTCAACGGCGGCGTTAAGAGCCAGGATGTTGGTCTGGAAGGCGATGCCGTCGATCACGCTGATGATGTCCACCACCTTGCGCGAGGATTCATTGATGGCGCTCATGGTATCGACCACCTTGGCTACGACTTCGCCGCCTTCCAGGGCGACGGTGGAGGCAGTGGAGGCCATCTGCTTGGCGTCCTGGGCATTGTTGGCGTTGTGCTTGACGGTTGAAGTCAGTTCCTCCATCGAGGACGCCGTTTCCTCCAGGGCGCTGGCCTGCTGCTCGGTACGCGCCGACAGGTCCAGGTTGCCGGTGGCGATCTGGCGCGAGCCGGTGGCGATGCTTTCGCTGCTGGTGCGCACCGTCTGCACCACCTTGCGCAAGGACGCCTGCATCATGTGCATGGCATTGACCACGCTGCCCTGGGCCGCATGGCTGGTATCGATATGGGTGCTCAGGTCGCCCGAGGCGATGGCGTCGGCGGCGGCGGCCACATCGCGTGGTTCACCGCCGAGCTGGCGCGTCAGGTTGCGCGAGATGAACAGGCCCAGCGCCACGCCGAACAGCACGCCGCCGCAGGTCAGCACGATCAGCAGGCTGCGGATGTGGGCATAGATGAGGTCGGTCTCGTCGTTGAGCTTGTCGGCATTGTCCTTCTTGACCTCCATCATCTGCAGCATCATCTTCTCGGCCTCGTTGGCCAGCGGACGCACGGTGGAGAACAACTGGCTGGTGGACTGGCGGCCATCGGCCAGGGATTCCTTGCGCAGCACCTCGGCCGTGGCGGTGATGGCACCCCGATAGGCCTCGAAGGCCTGCCTGGCCTTGCCTACAAGGGCCAGGCCTTCGGGCGTGCTGAAGCGCTGTTCGGCTGCGCTCAATGCCTTGTCGGTATTGTCCAGGCGCTTGGCGAGTTCATCCAGGCTGCTCGCACGTTCTTCGGCAGTCTCGGCCAGCATGGCACTGCGGATGGCGCGATTGGACGAGCTCAGGTCCAGCGTGGCCTGGGCCGAATGGCGCAAGCCAACCACCTGCTTCTCGTACATCTCGGTGGCCAGGTCATTGATCTGCCCGGCCTTGAGGATGCCGATGGTACCGATGATGGCGCCGATCGTGGCCACGGCCAAGAAACCGCCGAGGAGTTTGTGGCTGACTTTCAGATTGGTGAACCAGTTCATTGCTGCCCGTTATTTCAAATTGAGTTGCATGGCATCGCAGTCGCTCGCGTGCATGTGGTCTGGGCCAGGTTGCGTAGGTGCGTGGGAACCTGCCAATCGCTGTTGAAGACAGGAGATCGGACTTGCCTCGGCCAGAGGGGGTAGGGAGGTACTGCGGGTGATGAGCGGGAATTTCCAGGCCAGGCGTGATCCGAGATTCACCGTCGACGTGCGATCCTTGGTTCTTCTCGTGTCTGGCCAGCGGACTGTATTACAGATGAGCATCCGCGTTTAGTCCCCTGCAGCCTGAAAGACTGTTTGTAAAAACGGGGGGATACAGGGCCGTGAGGCCCGGTTCAGCTGGTCCGCGAATGCATTCCGGCGCACCTGCCGGGTTGGTGCAATGTGGCTCGCCTCCCCGCACTCGACCGGCCGAAGCGGCCGGGAGCAAGGTTTGCCGTGACTTCGTAGCGCTATGGCACGCCGCCGTATCCGTGTGGAAACTATCAAGTTAAATTAACTATTTATTTAATTTTTGCGCCCTAATCAATCCCTCCCTCCTGTATTACATTCCGCAGTTGATGCAGCTTTGCTGCCGAGCTGGTCGATCCGCCATCCGGGTCGCGGGCTGCCGACGCAATCCTGTCGGCCTTGATGCCGCCTTGTCACCCGAGCCGGCCCAGGCGATGTCCTGGTCCTTGTACGGCCTGCCTTTTCCACCGGCAATATGGCCGACTCACATCTAGAGAAGAATTGCTATTCCGTACAATCCGTCATTTAAAGGAATAAGTTCATCCATATCATGTTGCGATAGAAAAAACTCGCATTGCACCGCCACCGGATTCGGGCGCGGTCGCATCAGCATAGTCAATCAATGAGAAAACTTGGAATAGACGATCTCGCGCGAATGGCCACGTTTGCGCGCGTGGTGGAACTGGGTGCTTTTTCGCGCGCCGCCAAAGCCCTGGGCCTGACCACCTCTTCGGTCAGCCAGCATGTCAGGATGCTTGAGTTGTCATTGCAGGCGACGCTGCTCAATCGCTCCACCCGCAAGCTCAGTCTGACCGAAGCGGGTACGCTGTTCTACAAGCACTGCGCGCACATCGTCACGGCCGCCAGCGAAGCCGAGCAAAGTGTTGCGGTACTGAACAACGAGATGGTGGGAGAGTTGCGCATCGCCGTATCGAGTTTCATGTCCACCCGATACCTGATTCCGGCGCTGCATGATTTCATCAAGCACAATCCCAAGATCAAGTTGCGCTTCGAAGTGGCCGATCACAACATCGACCTGATCGATCACCGCATCGATCTGGCATTGCGTGCAGGTCGCAATCGCCAGCCGGGCGACATCTTCCTCGGACGCTTCGCCGACGTCCTGTGCGCCTCGCCGGAATACCTCGAGAGCCGGCCACCCATCCACTCGCCGGTGGATCTGTTGCAGCATGATTTCCTGCTCTTCAATCCCCATGGCGAACCTTGTTTCCTGGAATTTTCCAACGAGGCCTCAGGCACCGTGCGCGTGCGCCTGCAACCGCGCATCAGCGCCAATCATGCCCGCTCCCTGCGCTTTCTGGCGCTCGATGGTCACGGCATTGCGCGCCTGCTGCAGAACAAGATCGACGAGGATCTCCAGAGCGGACGACTGCGCCAGGTGCTCCCGCAATGGTCGCTGGGCGGTTTCGACATCTTCGTGACCGTGCGTCATCGCGACAACATGCCGGCCAAGGTGCGGCAGTGCCTGGATCATATCGAGCATTACTTTGCATCGATCCTCCCGCTGCACGCCATGCCCGTCTGTGCTGCGGCTTCTGGCTGAGCCTGTATGGCTGCGACAATTTGTCGCGGGCGTGCTTGCGCCAGCGGAGTAAGCTATTGACCCTGCCTCATCCACAGGCATTGCTTCTTTCGTTCAGTCATTCAGTCTTCCAGTCATCTCCAGCCAGACCCACAACATGAAAAAACTCCGCCATCTCCTCCCCCTGGCCCTGCTGGCCAGCCTCGCCTTCACCTCATCGGCCTGGGCGCATGCCCATCTCAAGTCTGCAGCACCCGCCGACCAGGCGGTGGTAGCCGCTGCGGCTGCTCCTGCCGATCTGACGTTGGTGTTTACCGAAGGCCTGAACCTGAACTTCAGCGGCCTCAAGCTGCTGGGCCCTGAGCAACAGGAAATCAAGCTGGGCCAGGCCATGCTGATGGACCAGGGCAAGTCACTGATGGTCCCGGTGCCGTCGCATCTGGGCGCAGGCAAGTACACCGTGCAATGGCATGTGCTCTCGGTTGACGGTCACAAGACCGAGGGAAGCTACCACTTCACCGTCGCCCCTTGAGTGGCGCGGTAGCGCTGCTAGGGCTGTGCCGCCTGCTGCTGGACGGCGCCGCGCTGTTGCTGTGGGGAATGACACTGATGCTGCTGGTGCTGGTGCCGCAGCCCTTGCGCGATGCATTGTGGCAGCGTCTGGCGCTGTGCCGCCGTGTCCTCTGCACCCTGATCCTGCTGGCCGTGGTCGGCACCTTGCCGCTGCAGGCGGCGATCCTCGGTGAGGGCTGGCCAGACGCACTGCGAATGCAGATGCTGACGGCGGTCGCCAATGGCACCTCGATCGGTACGGCATGGTGGTGCCAGCTGAGTGCGCTGGTCCTGCTGCTGGCGGCCGGCCTGTTCCGGGTCACCCTGGCCCAGCGCGCCAGCCTGCTGGCCAGTGCCATTCTCCTGGCGGGACTCTCCCTGACCGGCCACGCAGCCATGCACCAGGGCTGGCCCGGCTTGCTTCACCAGGCCAACGACGTGCTGCATGTCTGGGCCGTGGGCGCCTGGGTCGGTGCCTTGCCGGTGGTGCTGCTGGTATTGCCGCGCCTGCAGCGCAGCGCGCAAGCGCCAGAGACAGCACAGGCGGTGACCATCCTGCGCCGCTTTTCCACGGCTGGGCATGGCGTGGTTGCGCTGGTGTGGTTGACCGGCCTGGTCAACACCTGTTTCATCCTCGGCGGCTTGCCGCTGGACTGGTCGTTTACCTATCAGCGCCTGCTGGCACTGAAGTGCGTGCTGGTGGGCGTGATGGTGCTGGTGGCGCTGTTCAATCGCTATGGACTGGTGCCGGCACTACGCCGCCAACCGCGCGCCTTGGCGCTGCTGGCACGCCTGACCTGGCTGGAGATCCTGCTGTCGCTGCTGGTCATGGCACTGCTGGCCTGGCTGGGGATGCTGCAGCCGGACTGAGGCTGCAGCCTGAGCCGGTCTCAATCGTGCAGGCGTCCCAGGAACTGGCGACAGCGTTCGCTGGCCTGGGCGCCGAAGAAGTGTTCCGGTGTCGTATCTTCCAGCACATGCCCGCCCTCCATGAAGACGATGCGATCAGCCACGTCCCGGGCAAAGCGGGTTTCATGCGTGACCACCAGCATGGTCATGCCTTCCTTGGCCAGTTCACGCATGACGTTGAGCACATCGTCGCGCAACTCAGGGTCCAGTGCCGAGGTCGGTTCGTCGAACAGGATCACTTCAGGCTCCATGGCCAGGGCGCGTGCGATCGCCACGCGCTGTTTCTGGCCTCCGGAGAGCTTGCCGGGATAGGCATCGGCCTTCTCCGCCAGTCCCACCTTGCCCAGCAGCGCCAGGCCGCGTCGCCTCGCCTCTTCGCGGGCCACGCCCTTGACCGAGATCAGTCCCTCGATCACGTTCTGCAAGGCCGTCATGTGAGGAAACAGGTTGAAGGACTGGAAGACCATCGCCGTCTGCTGGCGGATCTGCAGGGTCTTGCGACGGCGCTCGCGTGGCGGCAGTGCCGCCGGTTCGGCCAGCTCCACGCCGCAGATCTCGATACTGCCGCGATCAGGCAGTTCCAGCAGGTTCAGCGAACGGATGAAGGTGGTCTTGCCGGACCCGGACGGCCCCATGATGACCACCACCTCGCCGCGCGCGACTTCCAGATTGACGTTGCGCAGCACCTGATTGGTGCCGAAGGCCTTGGCCAGTCCGCGCACGCGGACGGTACATTGTGCGGCTTGGTTCATTGATAGCGCCTCGACAGTGTCTCTTCCAGCCAGGTTTGCAGCAGGGTGAGCAGTTGATTGATGATCCAGTAGATGGTCCCGACGATGATGAACATGTCCATGTAGCGGAAGGTGGTTGCACCCAGCTGGTCGGCTACGCGGGTCAGTTCCACCACCGTGACGGTGGAGGCCAGCGAGGTGTCCTTCATCAGCGCGATCAGGCGGCTTCCCAGCGGCGGGATGGCGATGCGCAAGCCCTGCGGCAGGATCACCCGCAGCAAGGTCTTCCAGTACCCCATGCCCATGGACCAGGCGGCTTCCCACTGGCCACGGTCCACCGCATTGATGCCCGAGCGGAAGTTCTCGCTCAGATAGGCGGCCGAGAAGAGCGTGAGCGCCAACAAGGCGGCCGGGATCGGGTCGATGGTGATGCCGTAGTTGGGCAGGCCGAAGTAGATCAGCAGAATCTGGATCAGCAGCGGCGTGCCGCGAAATATCGAGACATAGGCAAAGGCCAGCCAGCGCAGCGGCCGCCAGTCGGAAATGCGGGCCAGGGCGATCAGCATGCCCAATGCCGAGCCCAGCAGGAATGAACCGAGCCCCAGGCCCAGCGTGACCAGCACTGCCTTTTCCAGCAGCGGCAGCGCCCTCAGGAACAAATCAACCATACTCCTCCTCCCTGCGATGGCGGACATCGCCTCCGATGTCGCCCTCGTTTTTGTCAGTCATGAATCGATCAGCCCGCTGTCTGTGCTTGTGCATATGCGGCTAGCGCCCGGTCCAGATCGGCGATCAGCAATGTGCTGTCTTCCAGTCCGATCGACAGCCGTACCACCGGCTGATCGGTTGCCGGGAAGGCGCGATTGGCCTGCAGTGCGGCCGGATAGTAGGCCGCCAGGCTATGCACGCCGCCCCAGCTGGCGCCGATGACGAAGTGCTGCAAGCTGTCGAAGAAGCTGTGGAAGGCCTGTTCGGGCCCCGGTTTGAGGATCATCGAGAACAGGCAGCCATGGGTCCGGTAGTCGCGTTTCCAGAGTGCGTGGCCCGGGTCGGACTCCAGCGGCGGATACATCATGCGCTCTACCATCGGATGCTGTGCCAGATGGCGCGCCACCTGCAGGGTGGCACTGCCTTGCGCGGTCACCCGCAGCTTCAGGGTTTCCAGCCCACGCAGTACCAGGAAGCAATCTTCCGGGCTGACCTGCTGGCCCAGGATGCTCTGGGTCTCGCGCAGGATGTCGTAGTGGGCATGATCATTCATGCTGATGCAGCCCATGAGCACATCGGAATGTCCGCCAAGGAACTTGGTGGCCGCCTGGATGCTGAAGTCCACCCCATGGTCGAGACCGGCAAAGCCAAGAGGACTGGCCCAGGTATTGTCGAGCATGGTCAGCACGCCGCGTTGACGGGCCACCGCAGTGATGGCCGGGATGTCCTGCATTTCCATGGTCACGGTGCCGGGGGCCTCCATGCAGATCATGCGGGTATTGTCCTTGATCAGCGCTTCGATGTCGGCGCCCATGTCGGGACGATACAGCTCGACCTCCACGCCCATCCGCGCCAGCCATTTCTCGGCGAAGCTCTTGAGCGCGCCGTAGCAGGCCGCCGAGACCAGCAGGTGGTCACCGCCCCGTACGAAGCCCATGACGGTCGTCATCAATGCCGCTGCTCCGGAGGGTGCGATGACGCAGTGGCGGCCATTCTCCAGTTGCGCCACTTTCTGTTCCAGCAGGCGGGCGGTGGGAGTCCCGGTCACGCCATAGCTGAAACCGTCGGGTTGGCGCTGCTTGCGCTGGACGAAATCCTCGAAGTTGTCGAAGACCACGGTGGAGGCGCGCATCACCGCGGGAGACAGGCTGGCGAAGGCTTCTTGCTGGGAGGTCGGAGTGTTCGTGCTCATGCGATTATTTTGTTAATGTAAAAAAGACGGTCTCAGTATCCGCAAGCCGGACGGGACCAGCAACAGCAGGCGTCACTAACTCTATAAGCGATACTTATACATGGACATGCGAGACATCCAGGTCTTCCGGGCCGTCATGCGGGCCGGTACGACCAGCAAGGCAGCGGCTTTACTGAACGTATCGCAACCGGCCATCAGCCAGTCGATCCGCAAGCTGGAGGCTTCTTCCGAACTGCGTCTGTTCGAGCGCACGCGCGGCCGGCTGGTACCTACGCAGGAGGCACTGGCGCTGATCGTGGAGGTCGACCGCTGCTTCGCCGGCTTCGAGATGATCGAGCACCGCATCCGCAGCTTGCGCTCGTTCGGCCTCGGGCGCCTGGCCATCGCGTCCTTTCCCGCACTGGGGATAGGCTTCATGCCACGCGCCATCGCCGCCTTCGGCCTGGCCGAGCGGCGCGTGCAGATGTCGTTCCAGATCATGAGTTCGCGCGAGGTCTACCAGCAGGTCAGCGCCGGGCAGCTGGACTTCGGCCTGATGGCTGATGAGCTGGCGGTGTCCGGGCTGGAGCATTCGCAGTTCATGAGCGTGCCGGGGGTGATCGTGATGAACGATCGCCATCCGCTGGCCGGCAAGCCGCTCATCACGGCCGATGACCTGCTGGAGCATCCCTTCATCGCCCTCAATCCCGAGGATGCCAGTCGCCGTCGGCTGGAGCAGGAACTGATCCAGCAGGGCAAGGTGCTGCGCCCCATCCTGGAGACACCCTATTCCAATTCGGTCTGCGAGTTCGCCCTGCGCGGGGTCGGCATGGGCATGGTCCATCCCATCCTGGCACTGGACTACGTCACCCGGGGCCTGCGCCTGAAACCGATGGAAGTGGCGGCTCACTTCACCGCCTTGCTGGTATTTCGCCCTGGCGTTCCCATGTCCGAAAATGCCAAGGAATTGCTGCGTGTCATGCGCATCCAGATGGAGTCGGACATGAATGCGCTGCGTCAGGTGCTGTATCAGAAGCCGGGTGCGTTCTGAACAGGTCCTGGCCTGTCCGTAATGGTGCGTCGCGCACATCCTCTGGGCAAATCGGCAGCCTGTAGGGAAGCAGGCTGGCACTGCATGCCACGTTCTCCTCACGTGGCGTAAGGGGTTGAGGCCAGCCGCGTTCTCCATCACGGCTGCCCGGTGCTGGTGCGGCATTGCAAAATCCCTGGCCTGTTCGGTGCATAGTCTATAAGTTCTGCTTATCAGGTTAGAAACCCGCTCTCATTGCCGGGGCGCCGGTAGCGCCGCAAAATGGGCCTCGACATTCATCAATCATCGAGGGGAGCAGCACCATGCAAATGCGTCATGTCATGTTGAAACTATGCGGGTCGGCGCTATTGGGGTTGGCCGCCGGCACGACGGTGGCACAGAACATCCCGGCCGATATCCTGGCCAGTGCACGTGCGGCCGGCGTGATCCGCATTGCCAACACCCAGAGCAGCCCGCCCTGGAGCCTGATCGACGACAAGCTGCAGCCGGCAGGCTATGACGTGGAGGTCGCCAAGGAAGTGGCACGGCGCATCGGCGTGGCCAAGGTAGTGTTCGTGGCCGACAGCTTCAAGAATTTCGTCGAGGGACTCAAGGCCGGCAAGTATGACCTGGTCATGAATGACCTGACGCCAACGCCGGAACGCGAGAAGCAGGTCGATTTCGCGGCGCCCTATGGCGTGGAGGACTTCCGCATCTTCGTCCTGTCCAGCAATTCCACCATCAAGGATCAGCCCGATCTCAAGGGCAGGAAGGTCGGCGTCACCACCGGCACCAGCAACGAGACCTGGGCTCGCGCACATCTGAAGGAGTCCGATATCCGCACCTATGACAATGGCGGTTTCGTGTTCAATGACCTGGGCAACGGGCGTATCGATGCGGTCATCAGCTCCCATTTCGGCGGCATGAAATACGCCAACGTCAACAAGCTGCCGATCAAGGAAGTCGGGCCGGTCCTGATCTACCAGCTTTCCGCGCCGGCCATGGTCAAGGGGCAGCCGGCACTGAAGGACGCGGTCAGCAAGGCAATTGCCGACATGACCCGCGATGGCACACTGGACCGGCTGGCACGACGCTGGGTCGGACCCGAGTTCGACATGGTGGGCGACATCCAGCGCGCTCTCAGACAGCAGTGAAACCCTGGGAAAAGGAGCCATCCATGGAGAATACCTTGCGCAGGTCGTTGCAGCGGCTGCTGAGGCTGCCCACACTGACATTGACACTGACACTGGGCCTGGCGGCGGGCACGGTACTGATGCTGCCGATGCTGTCGGCGCAGGCAGCGGCCGACGATTCCCTGAGCCGCCTGCAGCAGGCCGGGGTGGTCAGGATCGCCAATACCCAGACCAGCCCGCCCTGGAGCTACCTGGACGACAAGAACCAGCCTGATGGTTATGACGTAGCGGTGGCCCGCGAAATCTTCCGCCGCATCGGCGTGGCCAGGATCGAGTTCATCGCTGACAAGTTCAAGAACTTCGTCGAAGGCATCAATGCGCGCAAATACGACGTCGTCGTCAACAGCATGGCGCGCACGCCGGAGCGGGAAAAGGTGGTGGATTTCACCTTGCCCTACACGGTGCAGGACTTCCGTATCTGGGTCAACGCCAGCAATACCGATATCCGTGACCGCGCCAGCCTGAAGGGCAAGAGCGTTGGCGCCAGTGCCGGCACCGCCAATGAAATGTGGGCGCACAAGAACCTCCCGGACTCGCAGGTACGCGCCTACGAAGGGGGCGGCTTCCTCTACAACGATCTGGTGAGCGGCCGTCTGGATTCGGTGATCGACTCCTATTTCAACGGCTACAAGATGAAGACCATCAACAACCTCCCGGTAAAAACGGTCGGTGCGCCGCTGGTCTATTCGCTCGGTGCGGCCGTATTGCCCAAGCACGCCGACGCACTCAAGGCCGCCATGGACAAGGCGATCACCGACATGATCGCGGATGGCACGTTGCAGAAGATCGCGCAGCGCTATGTCAGCCCGGAGTACGACATGGTCGGCAACATGAAGAAGGCGATCGATCACTGATCCGCGCACATCTGGCGTGTTCCTCAATACCTGAAGCATCCGATACGCCGGTTACATCCGATACACCCGATATATCCAATACATCCAATACATCAGAACATCACATGGCAAGCAATCCCATCAAGAGCGACGTCGATTTCGATGCCGACGGCAAGCAGATCGGTTTTCTGCGGCTTCCGCACTCCGTCCACCGGTCTGCCTACGGCTGGCTGCCCATTCCGGTGGCTTCGATCAAGCGCGGCGAGGGACCGGTGGTCATCGTCAGCGCGGGTACCCACGGCGATGAATATGAAGGACAGATCATCGTCTCGCGGATGATCCGCGAGATCCAGACCGAGATGGTCAGCGGGCAATTGATCCTCCTGCCCATGGCCAATGCCCCGGCCGCCGAGGCCGGTCTGCGGACCTCGCCGCTGGATGACGGCAATCTCAACCGGCTCTATCCAGGCGATCCTGCCGGCACTCCCTCGCAGGTGATCGCCCACTACATCGAACATGTGTTGCTGGCCCGTGCCGATTACATGCTGGACCTGCATTCCGGCGGCAGTTCACTGATGTACGACGGCGCCAACATGATGGGCCTGGAGCCACGCGATGCGGAAGAGGAACAGAAGGTCACGGGCCTGCTCAAGGCCTTCGGTCTTCCCAAGGCCTTCCTGTACCAGCCTAACCCGGTCAATGTCACCGCCGCGGCGCGCCGCCAGGGGGCGATCTGTTTCCTGACCGAACTGGGTGGCGGTGGTGGTGTCGATGCCGCTCTGGTGCGGCAGGGCATGCAGGGTGTGCTGCATCTGCTGGGCTATATCGGGCTGTTGCAGGGCAAGCTGGTGCCGCCGCGACCACCCGCCGATGCGCGGCTGATGGCCATCGACCGCAACCGGCATTATGTCTATGCCATGGACCACGGCGTCTATGAACCGCTGGCCGAGCTGGGCGAAGTGGTCAGGCAAGGGCAGGCGGCGGCCCTGATCCACTTCCCCGACAATCCGGTGCGCCCGCCCGAGACGGTGAGTTTTGCCGCCGATGGTGAGATCGTCTGCAAGCGCGCCATCGCCCAGGTCAGACGCGGCGATTGCATCTTCCAGCTGGCCAGCGAGCGCAAGTCCTCACTCTGAGGCGCTACCATGCGCTCGCTGACTGGGCCGGACGAGATCACCTGACCCCGGCCGCCGCTCCCAGCCGATCGAAGTCCGCATCCAGCTTCTCCAGCGAGGTCCGGATATGCTGCTGGCGCGCCTTGATCCAGGCGTCCTGGCGGCTCACCCGTTCATTGGCCTCGCGCAGCATGCGGTCCATCTCGGCCGGTTGCGGGCCGCCCACGGTGGCGCGATTGCGCACGATGGCAACCGGGTCCAGGGTGCTGCGGAACTCCTGCTCCGACATCGGCAGTACTTGCGGGAATTCGGAATTGAGTACCGCCTGCGTGTAGATGCGCTGCGCCTGGGCGTAGGGGAAGTCCAGCGGACGGATGTCGTTGGCCTTGGCATATTCCACCACCTCCGACGCAAAATGATGGCCCACCCGGAACGGCAGCTTGTACTTGCGCATCAGCACGTCGGCCAGTTCCTGGGAGGCGGTCCAGTCGCTGTTGAGTTCTTCCAGCGCGCGCTGGGGATTGATGATCAGCGCATTGAGGATGCTCTCCCAGTTCTTCAGGACCTTGGCCGCATTGAGGACCATGGCCTTGTTGGCCTTCACATCCTTGGGGTCGCTCATGCCGGGCGGGATGTTGTGTGCCTGCAGGGCCGCGCCCATGCCTTCGGTGAGTACCGTGGTGGCATCGCGACGGGTGCTGTTGAGCAGGCCCGGATTGCGCTTCTGTGGCATGGCTGAGGAGACGTAGGTGTTCTCGCCCCCTTCCTGCAGCAGTATCCAGGGACGGGGCTGGGCATACTGCGTCATCACGTCCTGAATGAAGGTGCCGGCATGCAGGGCGATGGACGAGACCACCGCGCCGGCTTCCACCGGCTCATCCACCGCCGACAGTTGCGAGGCATCGTAGGCGTTGTCGACGATGGCACCGAAGCCCAGATAGTCCGCCATGCGCTGGCGGTTCAGCGGCCAGCTGGTGCCGTTGAGCACGGTGGTTCCCATCGAGGAACGGTCGATGCGGACATAGGCCTCGCGGATGCGCTGGGCATCGCGGTCCAGTGCGGCGGCAAATCCCAGCAGGTAGTGGCCATAGCTGTTGGGCTGGGCCGCTACGCCGTTGGTGTAGTTGGGCACGATGGTGTCGCGCTGGCGCGCTGCCAGCTTCACCATGGCCGCGGTGGTGGCATTGAGCTGGGTCGCCAGGGCCAGCATGTCTTCGCGCAGGATGGCCGAACGCATGGTGGCCAGCATGTCCTGGCTGGAGCGGCCGGCATGCAGCAAGGTGATCTGCGGGCCGGCCGCCTGGATCAGCAGCGGCTCGAAGGTGATGACCAGGGTAGGGCGCTTGGCGCCCGGCTGTTCGGCATCGGCCAATACCTTGCGGATGCCCTTGACGACGAGCGGGGTCATCGATTTGTCCAGCAGGCCTTCGTCGGTATTGATGACGGCAGTGGCCTTGTTGATCTCGCCTAGCCAGAAGAATTCGTCGTGGCGTTGCTGCTGCTGTTGTGGCTGTGGTGGCTGCTGCTGCGGTTGCTGGGCATGCAGCGGGGCCGTCAGGGCCAGCAGGGCGCTGGCAAGGGCAATCGTGGAAAGTTTGTACACCTGGGTCTCCGTGGGTATTTGGCGATGATCGTTGTTGAGAGGGCAAACCGGGTTTGCCGGGTGCCAATCTTATCCGGCAATTGCGATTCTGTTTTGTCCCGCCTCGGCTGACCATCCAGGCGCAGGGTGCTGCCACGATGGCCGCCCCTTGCACCTGCCGGGCAAGGCGCCTCAGGACACGCTGTCGACCAGGGTTTCGCCGCCGGAGACTTCCACCACGGTGCCGGTGACGTAGGGATTGGTCATCAGGAACAGGGCGGCATGGCCGATGTCCTCGGCGCGGCCGACGCGGCGGGCCGGGAATGCTGCGGCCACTTTCTCCTTCAGGCCGGCGCGCACCTCGGCCGGCAGGAAGCCCCACATGTCGGTATCGGTGAAGCCGGGGCGCAGGGTGTTCACGCGGGTCGGTGCCAGTTCAATGGCCAGCGCGGCCGACAGGGCTTCCACGGCTGCAAAGGCAGGTGTGACGGCCGCGAAGCCGGGCTTGGGACGTACCGCCAGGCCACCGCTGAGGAAGGTGATCGAGCCCCCGGCACGCAGCAGCGGCGCGGCATGGCGGGCACAGGCCCAGCTGCCGAGGTACTTGCCTTCCATGTAGCTGCGCGCGCCTTGCATGTCGGCGTCCATGAAACCGCCCCAGCTGCCGATGTCGGGTGCGGCGGTCACGACCAGGTGATCGAAGGCACCGATGCCCGCGAAGGCCTGGCGTACCGAGGCTTCGTCGCGCATGTCCAGGCTGACCTGTTCGAAGTTGCCCAGGTCTGCGCGTTCCTGAATGGTCGCCACCCTCCGGCTGGCAACTACGACCTGGGCCCCCGCCGCCTGCGCTGCCTGCGCAATGCCCAGGCCGATGCCGCTCTTGCCGCCGACCACCACCACCTTCTTGCCGGCGAGGTTCAGGGAGGGGGCTGCAGCGAGGGGCTGATGTGTAGATGTGCTCATGTTCAATTCTCCTCAAAGGAATGTTCAGGAGGCGCCGCTATAGCGCCGGTGCCGGTCGGGAAGCCAAAGGCTGCCCGGTCAACGTGAGGAAATCGTAATTCCTGTCGATGTTGATGATAATCAGGTGGGATTCGATTACTCTTATTCCAATATGGAATAAATCCCTGTTCGCCATCCTGATGACAGGACGAAGGCAAGGCAGGGCAACACCGAGGAAGACGGAAGATGGACAGATTTCATGAACTGAACGCCTTTGTCGCCGTGGTCGAGGCCGGTGGCTTCTCGGCGGCGGCGCGGCGGCTGGGCGATTCGCAGTCGGCCATCAGCAAGTCGGTCAACGCGCTGGAAAAGCGTCTGGGCGTGCAGTTATTGCAGCGGAGCACGCGCAGCGTGCGGCTGACCGAGCACGGGCGCCAATACTACGAGCGCACCCAGCCGCTGCTGGAAGAGATGGCCCAGGCCGATGGCGAGATCATGCGCACTACGCTGGAGATCTCCGGCCCGGTGCGGGTCGCGGCGGCGGCGACCTTCGGCCGGCTGCACGTCCTGCCGCTGCTGCCGGCGCTGCTGGGGCGCTACCCCGGGGTGCGGCTGGACCTGCAACTGGCCGATGGCGTCAACGACCTGCTGGCCGAGGGCATCGACCTGGCCATCCGGGTCAGTCCGGAGCGCCATCCGGATGCGGTGGTCAAGCGCATCACCAGCAGCCCGCTGGTGTGCGCCGGTTCGCGCCACTATTTCGCGCAGCACGGGGTGCCGGCCACGCCGCAGGCGCTGGCGCATCACAACTGCCTCATCTACAAGGACATGCGTGAATGGCACTTCACCGGTCCCCAGGGGCGGTTCAGCGTGCCGGTCAGCGGCAACCTCTCGTCCAATACCGTGGAGACCATCCTCAGCGCGGTGCAGGCGGGCCTGGGCATCGGCATGTTCAATCGCGCCTCGCTGGTGGAGCCGGAGCAAGGGCGGGGCAGGGGAACGCAGCAGGACGCGGAGATCATCACCGTCCTCGATGACTTCATCGACGACACCCGCGACATCTGCCTGGTCTGGCCGCGCCGCCGCTTCATCCCGGCCCGGGTGCGGGCGGTGACGGATTTCTTCGCCGAGGCGCTGGCTCCGCGCCTGTAATCGCCCTTGCGATGGTCCTTGCGGGCAGTCGGAAGGGGAGACGCGTTATACTGTGCTTATATACAGTTAAACGCCCCAGATGCATCCCATGGCCGCCGTTTTGGACCCCACCCACCGTTTTTACTACCTCGGCAACTTCCAGCAGGTTCTGGACTGGCTGGCGCAGCGCTATGGCGATCTGCTGAACGCGGAAGAACGCGACTTCATCACGGCCTTCCCCCGCTTGCCGCTGGCTTCGCGCGCACTGTTCGTGCGCATGATGATGCGTAAAGGTGAACTCTTTCGCGTCAGTAAACTGGCCTATCCGGAGATCGATTGTTCATTGCAGGCTTTACGTGGCCTGCCAGGGGCCTGGGTCGAACATGACCCTGTGCTGAGCCTGCAGCAGTTCGCCCAGCTATCGACCCGGGTCGAGCTGCTGGTGCAGTTCGATTCGCCGGCCTTGCGCTCGCCTGCGTGCAAGGCCCTGCGCAAGGACGCCTTGTTGTCGCTGCTGGCTGAGGATGCCGCCCACGGTCATCCGCGGCCTTTTTCGCAATGGCAGCACAAGGGCAGCGACCAGGCCGTGCGCTTGCTGAACCGGCCGCTGTGCGAACGCCTGCGGCTGATGTTCTTCGGTAACCTGCGCCAGGACTGGAGCGAATTCGTGCTGGCCGATATCGGCACCCTGCGTTATGAGCGGGTCACGCTGGGGCCGGAGGCCAGGGGTTTTCGCAGCCGTGCCGACATCGATCTCTATCTGCAGCTGCACGCCTGTCGCCAGGCCTACGAGGCCGGCACCGCCGCGGGCAGCCTGTTGCCCATGCTGCCCCACGGCGCGTTCGACAATCCCTGGCTGGACAGTCGGCGCCAGCGATTGATGTTCCGCATCGGCCAGTTGTTCGAGAAGGAGCAGGACCTGTCCCAGGCGCACGCCGTCTATGCAGGCTGCGCCTATCCGGGGGCCCGCGCGCGTGCCATCCGCGTGCTGGAAAAACTGGGCCGCTTCGGCGCCGCGCACAGCTTGCTGCGCACTGCGCAACAGTCGCCGGAAAGCGAAGCGGAGCGCCAGCATCTGGCACGCATCGCACCGCGACTGGCGCGTCAGCTGGGGCAGCCGGCACCGGGGCGGCGCCGCGCCGCTATTGTCGATCGCCTGGACCTGAACCTGCCCCGCCAGGGCGCTGCACGGGTCGAACTGGCGGTGGGCGATTACCTGCAACGGCAGCAGCCAGAGGCAGCGGTGTTCTACATCGAGAATGTGCTGGCCAATGCCCTGTTCGGCCTGCTGTGCTGGGAGGCCATCTTCGCTGCCATTCCTGGCGCCTTCTTTCACCCCTTCCAGCGCGAGCCGGCTGACCTCTTCAGCGCCGACTTCCATGGGCGCCGGCGTGCGCAGTTCGAGCGTTGCCTGGCACGGCTGGAGGATGGCAGCCATCGCGCCGCCATCCTGGCCACCCATGATGCCAAGGCCGGCGTGCAATCGCCCTTCGTGGCCTGGGGTGGGCTCACCCGTGAGCTGCTGGAACTGGCGCTGGACTGCATCCCGCCCTCGCACCTGCGCTTGTGGTGCCTGCGCATCCTGGAGGACGTGCGCGAGAACCGCAGCGGCTTCCCCGATCTGATCCAGTTCTGGCCGCAGCAGCGCAGCTACCGCATGATCGAAGTCAAAGGCCCCGGCGACAAGCTGCAGGACAACCAGTTGCGCTGGCTGGACTATTGCGCCCGCCACGGCATGCCGGTCTCGGTGTGCTACCTGCAGTGGGAGGCACTGGCTGCATGAGCTTTGTTGCCGCACTCTCCATGCCTCCCGCATCCGCCGCATCCACCAACGCATCCACGGTGGCGCCTGCCACGGACGAGGCGCCGCGCTACCGCGTCTCCGTGCGGGCCCTGTGCGAATTCACCGCCAAGGTCGGCGATCTGGACCTGCGCTTCACGCCCACCCCCACCGCGCAGGAGGGCATCGCCGGCCATGCCATCGTCGCCGCCCGGCGCGGTGAGCACTACCAGAGCGAGGTGGCGCTGGCGGCCGAGCATGGCTCCTTGCACGTGCGCGGTCGCGCCGACGGATACGACCCGCAACAGCAACTGCTGGAAGAGGTCAAGACCTATCGCGGCCAGCTCTCCAGCCAGCCCGAGAACCATCGGCAGTTGCATTGGGCGCAGTTGCGCGTCTATGGTCACCTCATGTGCGAGAAGCTGGACCTGCCGCAGATCAGGCTGGCGCTGGTGTACTTCGAGATCGGCAGCCAGCAGGAAACCCGCTTCGAGGAGACCCGGCCCCGCGAAGAACTGGCCAGCCTCTTCGCCAGCCAGTGCGAGCGCTTTGCACGCTGGGCCGCGCAGGAACTGGCGCATCGCGCCGCCCGCGATACTGCCCTGCAGACCCTGGCGTTTCCGCATGGAGATTTCCGGCCCGGTCAACGGCAACTGGCGGAGGCCGTGTTTCGCGCCCATCGCAGCCGCCGCTGCCTGCTGGCGCAAGCGCCGACCGGTATCGGCAAGACCCTGGGCACCCTGTTCCCGGCGCTCAAGGCGGCACCGGAGCAGCGACTGGACAAGATCCTCTTCCTCGCCGCCAAGACACCCGGCCGGCAACTGGCGCTGGACGCCGCCGCCATCCTCACGGGCAGGGATGGCCAAGGCCTGCCGCTGCGGGTGCTGGAGCTGTGCGCCCGTGACAAGGCCTGCCAGTATCCGGACCGCCTGTGCCGGGGCGACTCCTGCCCACTGGCGCAGGGCTTCTATGACCGTCTGCCGGCAGCGCGCTCGGCCTGCCTGGAGGCTGCGCTGCTGGACCGCCAGCGGCTGCAGGAGATCGCCCTGGCGCACCAGGTCTGCCCCTACTACCTGGGCAGCGAGATGACGCGCTGGAGCGATCTGATCGTCGGCGACTATAACTACTGGTTCGACGGCGGTGCCATGCTGCACGCGATGGCACAGGCCCATGAATGGCGCGTCAGCGTGCTGGCCGATGAGGCGCATAACCTGGTGGCCCGCGCCCGCAGCATGTACAGCGCCCAGTTGAGCCGCGCCGGCCTGCGCGCGGCACGGGCGGTGGCACCCCCGCCGTGGCACGGCCGCTGCAGCAGCTGGCGCGTGCCTGGACCACGGCGACCAAGGGCGCGGATCTGCCGTATCAGGTGCTGGAGGCGCCGCCGGCGCGCCTGGTCGATGCCCTGAGCAATTGCATCGCCACCCTCAACGACTACCTGGCCCAGGTGGCGGTGCCGCTGGAGCCGGCCCTGCGCGATTTTCATTTCGATGCCATGGCCTTCGTCCGGCTGGCCGAGTCCTTCGGCCCGCATTCGCTGTTCGACCTGACGCGCCACGACCAGCGTGACAACCTGCTGTGCATCCGCAATGTGGTGCCGGCGCCTTTCCTGGGGCCGCGCTTTGCCTTTGCGCAGTCGACCACGCTGTTTTCGGCCACGCTGGCACCCTGGCATTATTTCGCCGACCTGCTGGGCATGCCGCCGTCGACCGCCTGGATCGATGTCGATTCGCCATTCCACGCCAGCCAGTTGCAGGTACGGGTGGCGCGCGAGATCTCGACCACCTGGCAGCGTCGCGCCGCGTCCATCGATCCCATCTGCGCCCTGATGGCGCACCAGTACCGGCAGCAGCCGGGCAACTACCTGGCCTTCTTTTCCAGCTTCGACTATCTGCAGCAGGCCCGCGATGCGCTGAACCGCCTGCATCCCGACATTCCCACCTGGCAACAGTCTCCGCGCATGGCCGAAGCCGAGCGTGATGCCTTCCTGGCGCGTTTTGCCTGCGGCGGGCGGGGCATCGGCTTTGCCGTGCTGGGTGGTTCCTTCGGCGAGGGCGTGGACCTGCCGGGCGAGCGTCTCATCGGCGCCTTCGTCGCCACGCTCGGCCTGCCGCAGTTCAATCCGGTCAATGAACAACTGCGCGAACGCATGCAGGCCCTGTTCGGCGCTGGCTATGACTACACCTATCTCTATCCCGGACTGCAGAAAGTGGTGCAGGCGGCAGGGCGCGTCATCCGCACCGAAACCGATCAGGGCACGGTCTGGCTGATCGACCAGCGCTTCGCCCGCCCGGAAGTCCGGGCCCTGTTGCCAGGCTGGTGGCAGGTGGGGCAGGGGTAGCGCAGCTGCTTCCCCGTCCACTTTCTGTTCTGCTTCCTCTTCCGCTCCACCTCCCGTCCCCTCCGTGGTCCACTTGTTGCTTGATGGACGTGATGTTGCTTGATTGTCACGCAATTGGATTAAGTCACGACAGCGCAGCATGTCGCCCCGACAATTCGGGTTGTGCTTGATCAGCCTCTATCAGGGTTTTCCCGAGTGACAAGTTTTTGGGATCGCATACGATAGCGTTGCGTTTTCCGCCGCCGGTGACGACGAGCCGCCAGCACATCGGTCGCCCGGCGCCAGAGCAGGCGCTCAATGAAATGTTGTTCATCTGCAGTCGGAAATTTGTGAGCGGTGTGCAGGTAGATGTGCCAAATCTGCGACGGATTTAATTGCAAAGTGTCACTAATAGGCGACAAGAGCATTGCGAGAAAGATAAGATGCTGACCTCGTCCTTCAGCATTTCCTACCGGGAACTGAACAGCTTTTTAACGAAATTTTTCAACTTTTGGTCAATTGAAGGTTGCGATATCAGGATTTGTTTGTTTTAATGACAACTCTGAAATGTGGTCGTTTTTATAACATTTCTTCATCCTGGCCCATGGGGACTTCTTCGCAGCACGCGAAGGAAAGTGACCGCCGACAGAGCGGAACGATGCATATAGCCAACCAATGGCGAAAATTGAGAAGTTTTGGCGATTTTTAACAAGGTTTAGGGCAGGTCCGATGCCTCTGGTCAAAAGCCGGCACCCGTGATCCTGAGCAGGGAGTAACGAAATGGGAAACGATATCTCCAACTTGCTGAGCAAGTTCGGGGCAACGGTGGATGGCTATCTCGAAATCGAGGCCGCGATCGACTACAAGGAGCCGGTGCGCAAGCCCGCTGCGCCCAAGGTGGTGGTCGAGGCTGCGCCCGCAGTCCAGCAGCAGGCTGAACGGGTGGCCGAGCAGGTGGCACAGGCTGCCCCGGCCGTGGTCAAGAGCGTGCCGCCCATCGTGGTGGCCAAGTCGGTGGCGCCCCGGCAGCGTATCGAACCCGTGATGGAACCGGTGGTGGATGTGGATGTGGCGGCGGCCAAGGTCGAGGCCCCTGTTTCGGCACCGCATCCCGCTCCCATGGCGGCGCTGGTCTCGTCGACCCTGGCGCCAGCGTCCAGCCCCTTGCCTGCGGAAGTCCCGGCGCAGCCACAAGTTCAAGCTGAACCCAAAGTTCAAGCCCGATCGGATTCGCCCGAGCCCCAGCCGGCCGACGCCGCCCTGGTCACGCGTGAGGCCATCGCGCCCGCGCCCGCGCCGGCACCCCTGGCGGCTGCGCTGGTGACAGCGACCGCTCCGGCGGTGATGCCCACGGTGGTGGCGGATGCCGCCGTGCCTTCCATGCTGCGTTCGCTGCTGGGTGAAGTCGCCCAGCAGCGTCAGTCCAAACAAGCGGCCGGCGCCAACCATGCGCTGGCCAGCCTGACGCCCTCCACGCCGGCCCAGGTCATTGCCATCGTCTCGCCCAAGGGCGGGGTGGGCAAGACCACCCTGGGCTCGGCCTTGGCCTGCGCGCTGGCGCGGCACGGCCGGGTGATCGCCATCGATCTCGATCCGCAGAATGCCCTGCAGTACCACCTGGGCGTGAGTGTATTGCCCGAACCCGGCAGCGCCGGTCCGGCGCCCGCTGCGATCCACGCCGAGGCGCCCGACTGGCGCGCCACCTGGCGCGACGGCAGCGCCGGCACCAAGGTGGTCACCCATGACGTGGTGGCGCACCAGGGCGAGGCCGGGATTGCCCGGCAGATGGCACTCGATCCGCAATGGCTGACGCGTCAGCTGCAGGCCATGGACCTGCAGCCGGGCGACGTGGTCATGCTGGACCTGCCGGCCGGGCAGAGCGCCTACTTCGACCAGGCCCTGCAAGCGGCCGACCAGGTAGTGGCGGTGGTGACCCCCGATGCCGGTTCCTTCCTGGCGCTGGAACATATGCGCCAGGCCCTGCATGGCCGCAACAACTGCCGCTACATCGTCAACAAGTACAACGCCGCCCGTACCTTCAGCCAGGACATGCTGGAAGTCCTCAAGCGCTGGATGGGGTCGCGCCTGGCCGGCGTGATCGCACTGGACCACGCCATCAGCGAAGGCCTGGCCTACGGCTTCAATCCGCTGATCAAGGCCGGGCATTCGCCGGCTTATGACCAGCTCCGGACCATCAGCGAGCAATTGCACGCCGAGGTCGTCAAATCCGCCCTCGCAGGTGGACGCGCATCATGAGTCAACCGCAAGCGCAGTCGCAATCCCGTTCCTCCAAGGCCAGCCAGGCGGCCACTGCCGCCGACCCGGCCGCACCCACCTCCAACCGCCTGCAGACCTGGATCCAGACCTGGGGCTTGCGCCTCGAAGCGCGGCCCCGGCGGCCGCGTCGCTGGCTGCAGCTGGGCCTGCTGCTGGTCGCGGTGCTGCTGGCGCTGCTGCTGGTGTCGGTGCCGCTGGAGTTCTATACCCAGTGCATCTTCGCGATCGGCTGCTTCGTGGCGGCGCTGATACTGCGCAAGCAGTCCGGCCGCTTCCCGGTGCTGGTGCTGATCACGCTGTCGCTGATCGTCTCGATGCGCTATATGTACTGGCGCATCACCTCCACCCTGGCCTTCGAAGACTGGCTCGACATCATCTTCGGCTATGGCCTGCTGGCCGCCGAAATCTATTCGCTCATCGTGCTCACGCTGGGTTACCTGCAGACCGCCTGGCCCTTGCGTCGCAAGCCGCAGATGCTGACCATGCCGCCTTCGGAATGGCCGACGGTGGACGTCTTCATCCCGTCCTACAACGAGTCGCTGGACATCGTTTCGCTGACCATCTTCGCCGCCCAGGCCATCGACTGGCCGCAGGAGAAGCTGCGTGTGCACGTGCTGGACGACGGCCGTCGCGAAGACTTCCGCGAGTTCTGCAACAACATCGGCGTGAACTATCTGGTGCGCTCGGACAACAAGCACGCCAAGGCCGGCAACCTCAACGAAGCGCTCAAGGTCACCGATGGCGAATTCGTGGCCATCTTCGATGCCGACCACGTGCCGACCCGCTCCTTCCTGCAGATCTGCATGGGCTGGTTCTACAAGGACCCCAAGCTGGCAATGCTGCAGACGCCGCACTTCTTCTTCTCGCCCGATCCCTTCGAGAAGAACCTCAATACCTTCCGTTCCGTACCCAATGAAGGTGAACTGTTCTACGGGCTGGTACAGGATGGCAACGACCTCTGGAACGCCGCCTTCTTCTGCGGCTCCTGCGCCGTCATGCGCCGTACCGCATTGATGGAGATCGGCGGCATCGCCGTCGAGACCCTGACCGAGGATGCCCACACGGCGCTGAAGATGAACCGTGCCGGCTACAACACCGCCTATCTGGCCATCCCCCAGGCGGCCGGTCTGGCTACCGAGAACCTGGCGCGTCACATCCGCCAGCGGGTGCGCTGGGCGCGTGGCATGGCGCAGATTTTCCGGGTCGACAACCCCTTGCGCGGCAAGGGCCTGAAGCTGGGGCAGCGGTTCTGCTACCTCAATGCCATGCTGCACTTCTTCTATGGCCTGCCGCGCCTGATCTTCCTGACCGCGCCGCTGACCTATCTGTTCTTCGGCGCCCACATCTTCCACGCCTCGGCGCTGATGATCACGGCCTATGTGCTGCCGCACGTGCTGCACGCCAGCCTGACCAACTCGCGCATCCAGGGCCGTTTCCGCCATTCGTTCTGGAACGAGGTCTACGAGACCGTGCTGGCCTGGTACATCCTCGGCCCGGTGCTGCTGGCGCTGGTGAACCCCAAGCTGGGTGGCTTCAACGTCACCGACAAGGGCGGCATCATCCTCGACAAGCACTTCGACTGGAAGCTGGCGCGCCCCTACATCGTGCTGCTGCTGCTGAACCTGCTGGGCATGGTCTTCGGCGTCTGGCAGCTGGTGATGGGCGACCCCAATGCGATGACCACCATCCTCATCAACATGGCCTGGACGCTGTACAACGTCATCATCAGCAGCGCCGCCATGGCGGTGGCTTCCGAAACCCGCCAGGTGCGCAGCGAGCCGCGCGTGGCCGCCGAGCTGCCGGTGCGCATCAAGCTGGCCGATGGCAATGAGGTCAGCGGTACCACGCTGGACTTTTCGCAGAAGGGCATTGGCCTGCGCCTGCCCAAGGGCGTGACGATCGCCCGTGGCCAGCACATCAATGTGACGCTGTTCCGCAACCAGCAGGAGAAGGAATTCCCGGCCGTGGTGGTGTTCAGCCGTGGCGAAATGGTCGGCGCCCAGTTCCATGAGCTGACCCTGCGCCAGAACAGTGAACTGGTCCGCCTGACCTTCTCGCGCGCCGACATCTGGGCCAACAACTGGGGCAAGAGCCGCCGCGATACGCCGTTGAAGGCCTTGCGTGAAGTCTCGCTGATCGGTGTGAACGGTATCAAGGAACTCATCCGCGCCACCCTGATCCAGCTGCGCCTGTGGCGTGATACCCGGCGCCCGCCGGCGGCGGCTGCCGTCAAGCAGGATCCGGTGGTGGAAGCGGCACCGGCAGCACCGCTAGCTGCTGCTACGGCTGCAGGCGCTCCGGTAGCAGCAGCGGCAGGCGCGGTCCCGGCCGATGTAGTGGTTCAGGCATTCGACAAATCAATGGAAAAACAATGAAAAACAAGCAGTCTCCAGGAAAGAACCCGACTTTCCGTCGGCGCTCCATCTGTCTGATCATGGCCGGCGTAGTGGCCTCGGGCAGCCTGCCGATCCAGGCCCTCGCGGCTGCCGCGGCGGCCCCTGCAGCTCCCTCTGCTGCCGGTGGTGCTACTGGTGCGGCCACCTCGCCGATGGCCGGTGATCCCTACAACTTCAGCCTCACGCAACTGGGCCGTGGCTATCCGATCACGCTGCACGGCGTCGATGCCACCGACAGCGTCGGTTTCGACGTCCCGGCCAACCAGGTGGTGACCGGCGCCAACGTGACCCTGCAATACACCTATTCGCCGGCGCTGCTGCCGGATCTGTCGCAGATCAACGTGATGGTCAACGACGTGGTGGCCGGCAGCATCCCGCTGCCCAAGGAAAATGCCGGTACCCTGCAGACCAGCAAGGTCGAGATCCCGAGCAAGCTGATCACCGAATTCAATCGCCTGAGCCTGCAGTTCATCGGTCACTACACCATGGGTTGCGAAAACCCGCTGCATTCCAGCCTGTGGGCGCGCGTGAGCAACGAGTCGGTACTGGCCCTGCAGACCACGCCGCTGCCGATGAAGGACGACCTGTCAATGATGCCGCTGCCGTTCTTCGACCGCCGCGACATGCGCATGCTGAACCTGCCCTTCGTGTTCGCCGCCGCACCTGACAATGGCACCCTGGAAGCCGCCGGCACGCTGTCGTCCTGGTTCGGTGCGCTGGCCAGCTATCGTGGTTCGCGCTTCCCGGCGCAGATCAACGCCTTGCCGGCCAAGGGCAATGGCGTGGTGCTGGTCAGCAGCGAAGGCGCCAGCCAGATCGGCGCACTGGAAATCGCTGCCCCCAAGGGCCCGACCCTGACCATGGTGACCAACCCCAACGATCCCAACGGCAAGCTGCTGCTGGTGACCGGCCGCAATGCCGAAGAGGTCAAGCGTGCCGCTGCTGCTGCCGCCCTGGGCAACAAGGCGGTGGCCGGCAATTCGGTGGTGATCGACAAGCTGCAACCGGTGGCGCCGCGCAAGCCTTACGATGCGCCCAACTGGTTGCCCACCGACCGCCCGGTGAAGCTGGCTGAGCTGATCGATGCCAAGCGTCTCAATGTGTCCGGCTACAATCCGGGCGACATCACCATTCCGCTGAACTTCCCGCCGGCGCTGTCGAGCTGGCGCCAGGACGGTGCCAAGCTGGACCTGCACTATCGCTATACACCACAGCCGCGTTCGAGCAATTCCTCGCTGATCGTCAGCTTCAACGACGGCCTGATCAAGTCCGACGTGCTGCTGCCCCGCGACAAGCTGGACCAGGGCCTGCTGGCCGCCATCAAGAGCGATGCCCTGGAGCGCGAGATGAGCGTGCGCCTGCCGCTGGATACCGCGGCCCTGCAATCGCGCCTGCAACTGCGCTACATGTATGACTACGTGAAGCAGGGCGAGTGTGCCGACATCATCATCGACAACGTGCGCGGCAGCATCGATCCTGAGTCCACCATCGACCTGCGCGGTTACGACCACTTCATGGCCATGCCCAACCTGGGCGTGTTCAAGGATGCTGGCTTCCCCTTCACACGCATGGCCGATCTGTCCGAGACTGCCGTGGTCCTGCCGGACAACGCCAGCGATGCTGACCTCGGCGCCTACCTGACCGTGCTGGGCCGCTTCGGCAGCGCCACCGGCTACCCGGCCACGGGTGTGGCCGTGACCCAGGCCGCGCAGATCGCCAAGTTTGCCGACAAGGATCTGCTGGTGATGGCCTCGGGCCAGAACCAGCCCCTGCTCAAGCAATGGGCCGACCGCCTGCCCACCCTGGTGACCGGCGACAAGCAGCGCTTCGACCTGTCGGACCTGGCACTGCGCGTGGGGGGCTGGCTGGGCCTGGACCCGAAGGCGGCGCAGCGCCGCACCCGTCTGCAGATGGCCTTCTCGGGCGGTGACCCGACCTCCTACCTGACCGGCTTCGAGTCGCCGCTGGACGGCAGCCGCAGCGTGGTGGTGCTGGCCGGTGGCGACAAGCTGGGCCTGTCGCAGATCATGTCGGCCCTGGCCAGCAAGGAAGCCGAATCCGGCGCCGTCCAGGGTAGCCTGGTGGCGGTGCGCGGCGAGAGCATCGAACCGCTGCTGGCCGAGCAACAGTATTTCGTGGGTAGCATGTCGCCGCTGCGCATGCTGCGCTGGTGGCTGTCGCAGCACGTGGTGAGCATGTTCCTGATGGTGGCCCTGGGCATCCTGTTGCTGGGGGGCCTGGCATACCTGACCCTGCGCGCCAAGGCGAGAAAGCGCCTCAATGCGTAAGGCCGGGCATTCGGTAGTGAACAGGGCCGCCTCCCCGCGCCGGCGCCGGGTGGTTGGCCTGCTGGGCGCGCTGGGGGGGCTGGCCGCCACACCGTGGCTGCCGGCCCTGGCCGCGACCCAGCAGAACTGCACAGTCCAGGATTGGCCCGCATGGCAATCCTGGACTGCAGCACATGTACAGGACGATGGCCGGGTGCTGCACTCCAGCCTGCTGCCCAATCACACCACCTCCGAAGGCCAGTCCTACCACATGCTGCTGGCGCTCATCGCCAACGATGCCACGCGCTTTGCCAAGGTCTGGAACTGGACCCTGCACAACATGCTCGGCAACGACCCCGGCAAGATCCTGCCGGGCTGGCTGTGGGGGCAGGGCAGTGACGGCAAATGGCAGATGCAGGACGCCAATTCGGCCTCCGACGCCGATCTCTGGATCGTCTATACCCTGCTGGAAGCGGCGCGCCTGTGGCAGCGGCCGCAATACCGCAAGCAGGCGCTGGACCTGCTGGACAATATCGAAGCCAAGCTGGTGGTGGACCTGCCCGGTCTGGGCAAGATGCTGCTGCCAGGGCCGCAGGGCTTCAACCAGCGCAATGCGCTGTGGACGCTCAATCCCAGCTATCTGCCGCTGCCGCTGCTGCGCCGTCTGCAAAAGGAACGGCCCAACGGTCCCTGGCAACAGCTGGCCGACAATACGCTGCGCATGATCCAGGGCTCGGCGCCTCGCGGCTACGTGGCCGACTGGGTGGCCTACCGTATGCTGACGGTGCAATCCGGGCAGTTCCAGGTCGATCCGGCCAAGGGCGACCTGGGCAGCTATGACGCCATCCGCGTGTATCTGTGGGCCGGCATGACCTCGCCGCGCGATCCGGCGGCCGCGCCGCTGCTGGCGGCACTGGACGGTATGCGCCAAAGCCTGGCCGCGACCGGCGTGCCGCCCGAAAAGGTCCAGGTGACCACGGGCGCGACCGAAGGACAGGCACCGTTCGGCTTTAGCGCCGCGCTGTTACCCTATCTGGTCGCCAAGGGTGAAACCGCCATGGCGGCGCAACTGCAACGTGCCGTCACGCAACAACTGGAGAACGGACTGGCGCAGCCTGACCCGCGCCCCGAAATCCTGTATTACAACGTCATGCTGGGCCTGTTCGGATTGGGATGGGTCGAGAAACGCTATCAGTTCCGCGATGACGGAACGCTTAATTTGTCCTGGGAGAAGTCATGCGCGCGCGCCGTTCAACGCTAGCCATCGGAGTCCTGAGCGCGCTGCTGGGTGTGGCCGCTCATGCGGCCGAGCCGGAGCTGGCGGCTCAACTGATCGAACAGGGCCAGTACTGGCAGGCACGCGACAACTCGCAGCGTGCCGCCGAGGTGTGGCAGAAGGTCTTGCAACTGGATGCCAACCAGGTCAACGCCCTCTACGGCATGGGCCTGGTCGGAGTGAGGCAGAACAAGCCGCAGCAGGCCAAGCAGTACCTGGACCGCCTGCAGGCGCTGTCGCCACAACCCTGGCAGGCCAACCAGCTGGCGCAGGACATCGCCCTGGCCAAGCCGGAAAACAAGGCCCTGCTGGCCGAAGCCCGCCGCCTGGTCGACGCCGGCGAACGTGATCGCGCCACCGACACCTTCCGCAAGATGTTCAACGGACTCACGCCGCAAGGCACGATAGGACGGGAGTACTACAACAACCTGGCCTTCAACGATGCCGCCTGGCCCGAAGCGCGCAAGGGCATGGAACGCCTGCTGCGCGAAACCCCGGACGACAGCATCCTGGCGCTGTTCTACGCCAAGCAGCTGGCACGTCATGAAGATAGCCGCGTGGAAGGCATCCGCCAGCTGGCACGCCTGTCGAAGAAGACCGACATCGGCGGCGACGCCGACGAAAGCTGGCGCCTGGCGCTGACCTGGCTGGGGCCGCCGTCGCCGGCGCAGTATTCGCTGTTCGAAGAATTCATCAAGAGCCATCCCGACGACCAGCAGATCCGCGATTTGCTGGCCAAGGGCCGCCAGCAGGTGGCCGGCGCCCAGCAGCCGACCGTGGTCGGACGCGGCCTGCAGGCCCTGGAAAAGGGCGACCTGCAGGAAGCCGAGAAGGCCTTCCAGGAGCGCCTGTCCTCGCATCCCGACGACGTCGATGCCCTGGGTGGCATGGGCGTCATCCGCCAGCAGCAGAACCGCCTGGCCGAGGCCGAGCCCTTGCTGGCCCGCTCGGTCGCCAGGGGCGGCACGTCCTGGAAGAAAGCCCTGGACAGCGTGCGCTACTGGCTGCTGATCCAGCGTGGCCGTGACCTGCAGGCACGCGGCCAGACCGCGCAGTCGCAGGACGCCCTGGCCCAGGCCATGCGTCTGGACCCCAAGAGCCTCGACGGTCGCGTGGCCATTGCCGACATCCAGGCCAGTGCCGGCCAGTACGAAGCCGCCACCGCCAATTACCGCCAGGTGCTGGCGGCGCAGCCCAAGCAGGTGCCGGCCATCCGTGGCCTGGTCAACGTGCTGGCGCAGACCGGCCACGCTGATGAAGCCCTGCGCCTGCTGGACCAGCTGACCCCGGCGCAGCAGAACGAATTCGGCGACCAGGGGCGCCTGCGTGCCCTGCGCGCGCGCCAGCAGGCCACCCTGGCCGAGCAGCGCAACGACATCGACGGCGCCCTGGCGGCCATGCGCGAGGCCGTCAAGAACGACCCCGACAACGTCTGGACCACCTTCGACCTGGCCCGCCTGTACGTCAAGGCCGGGCAGGCCAAGCAGGCGCGCACCACCATCGACGACTTCACCCGCGAACACCGCGACAACGTCGAAGCCCTGTATGCCAGCGCCTTGCTGTCGGTGGAAATGGAGCAGTGGCAGGACGCCCTGGACACGCTGCGCCGCATCCCCGACCAGCGCCGTACCGCCGCCATGAACGAGCTGGCCAGCCAGGTGACACTGACCATCCAGGTCAATCACGCCACTGAACTGGTCAAGACCGGTCAACGCCAGGAAGCCCTGGTCCTGCTGGATCGCGTGCAGCCGCAGGCGGCCGGCAATCCGGAGCGCACCGGTACCCTGGCATCGGCCTATGTCGATGCCGGCGACGCCCCGCGCGCCATGGCGATGATGCAGCCGCTGGTCAATCCACCGGCCACGCCCTCGGTCAATACGCGCCTGCAATACGCCTCCATCCTGCTGCGCGCGGGCGAAGATGCGCAGGTCTACAACATGCTCACCGCCTTGCAGAACCAGAGCATGAATGCGGCCACCCGCAAGCAATACGACGACCTGCGTTTCCTCTACCGCGTGCGCCAGGCCGAACGCCTGCGCCAGGGAGGCGACCTGGCCGCCGCCTACGACACCCTGGCTCCGGCACTGGCACAGCGCCCCACCGACAACGACGCCATCGCCGCCCTGGCCCGCATGTTCAATGCGGCCGGCGACAACCTGCGCGCACTGGCTCTGTACCAGCCGCTGGTGCAGCGCAATCCGCGTGACGCCAACGTCTTGCTGGGGGCGGCCGACACCGCCGTACAGGCCCGCGAGAATGCCTATGCCCTGAAGCTGCTGGACCAGTTCGGCAAGCTCGACAGCAGCGACCCCACCACCTTGACCGAGGCAGCACGCATCTATCGCGCCCTGGGCAAGACCGGCGAGGCCACCGCACTGCTGCGCAAGGCCGTGGCGATTGAGAACGGTGCGCGCCAGCGCACGCTGGCGGCGCTAGGCAATGGCTTCGATCCGGCCATCAATCCCTTCCGCACCCAACGTCGCCTGCCGGGCAGCGACGACATGGCCGCCATTCCGCCGCCGGCCGAGACCATGCTGCGCCCGGTGGCCATGGCCGCGCCGGCCGTGGTCGATACACTGCCCATGCCGGCCAATCCGGCCATGGCGCAGCGCCAGTTGCAGGCGCAGCAGGCCCTGCAAGCACAACAAGCCCAAGAGGCGCCGGCCTATGGCACCGCACTGGGCCCGGTGTTCAGTTCGGCCGCACCGGTGGCCGCAGCGCCGGTGCAGGGTGGGGCATATGCCCAGGCCCAGCCGGGCGTGCGTGCCAGAAATACCAACGTCGCCAACGCCCCCACCACCGCACTGCCCGGCGCGGCCACGGCCACCCAGCGCGCCCTGCTGGCCATGCAGGGACCGTCCGCCAATGGCGCCGCCGTGGACAACCTGAGCCCGGCCCAGCGCGCCCTGAACGACATCCTGCAATCGCGCAGCGCCTATGTCACGCAAGGCGTGGTGGTGCGCGGCAATGCCAGCGAGTCGGGCCTGAGCCGCATGAACGACATCGAGGCCCCGCTGGAAGTGAACATGCCCGTCGGTAACGACCGCGTGGCCGTACGCATCACGCCGGTCTCGCTGGATGGCGGCACCCTCACCGACGAACCGGCCAGCCGCTTTGGCGGTGGCGGCAGCAGCGCCACCGGCCTGGGCAAGCAGAGCGCCAGTGGCGTCGGGGTGGCAGTGGCCTACGAGCGTCCCGAGGATGGCGTCAAGGCCGACCTCGGCACCACGCCACGTGGCTTCAAGTACCCCAACATCGTTGGCGGGGTGAGCGTGGAGCAGTCCTTCCCCGGCAGCAGCACCAACCGCTTCGCGGTGAACGTGTCGCGCCGCGCGGTCAACGACAGCATTACCTCGTTTGCCGGCAGCACCGATCCCCGCGCCGGTCTGTCCTGGGGCGGCGTGACCGCCAACGGTGGTCGTGCCGAGATGAGTTCGGACGATGCCCAGACCGGGGTCTACGCCTATGGCGCGCTGCACAGCCTGCGCGGCCGCAACGTGGAATCCAACACCCGGGTGGAACTGGGTGGCGGTGCCTACCAGTACCTCACCAATGCCGAGGACGAGAAGATGACCGCCGGCGTGTCGGCCACCGTCATCAGCTACGCCAACAACCAGAACTTCTATACCTACGGGCATGGCGGTTACTTCAGTCCGCAGGCCTACCTGGGTCTGGGCGTGCCGGTCACCTGGGCCAAGCGTTCCGACAAGTTCACCTTCCAGCTCAAGGGCTCGGTGGGGATGCAGTATTTCCGCCAGGATGGGGCTGACTACTTCCCCACCGATGCCGCACTGCAGGCCGCCAGTGGTCGTCAGTACGCGCAGCAGACCAAGACCGGCCTGGGCTACAGCCTGGAAGGCAACGGCGAATACCGCTTTGCGCCCCGCCTGTTCGTCGGTGGCGCGCTGCGTCTGAACAATTCGAGCGACTTCCGCGAACTCAACGTCGCCATGTATCTGCGTTACACGCTGGAGGACATGCAGGGCAGCTTCCTGACCCTGCCGGTCAGTCCGTACCGTTCTCCTTATTCCAACTGATCCTTTTTATCGACATATCGCTATGGCTACTGCATCCGTTCTGGCAGGTCTGACTATCCTGGTGCTTGGCGAGAGCCACATGAGTCTGGCCGACCACCTCACCGAACCCCTCAACGCCAAGCTGACCCAGCTGGGCGCCAAGGTCCATTCCATTGGCGCCTGCGGCGCCAGCGCCGGCGACTGGCTGACCACCAAGAAGGTCGATTGCGGCGCTGATCAGGTCGACAACGGCAAGATCCAGATCAAGGGTCGCGAAGCCACCACCACCCCGATCGGCCAGCTCATCGCCAAGGACAAGCCGGATCTGGTGGTGCTGGTCATCGGCGACACCATGGCCTCCTACGACAAGCCGGACTTCCCCAAGGCCTGGGCCTGGCAGAGCGTGACCGGCCTGACCAAGGCGATTGCCGCCACCGGCACCAAGTGTGCGTGGGTCGGCCCGGCCTGGGGCAAGGCCGGCGGCATGTACGGCAAGAACGACGCGCGCACCCAGCTGATGTCGCGCTTCCTGGCTTCCAACGTGGCGCCCTGCACCTATATCGATTCGCTGACCATGTCCAAGCCCGGCCAGTGGGTCACCACCGATGGCCAGCACTTCACCGTGGCCGGCTACAAGTCCTGGGGCAATGCCATCGGCGACGCGCTGGCCAAGCTGCCGGCCGACGCCGTGAGCAGCAAGGGAGCCAAGAAATGAAGGTGATGCAGGCACTGGCCGCCGCTGCGGCCCTGCTGTGCGGCGCCAGCGCGCTGGCTGCCGACATCCCGCTCTATCCCACCGGCCCGGCCGAGGATGCAGCCTTCATCCGCTTCGTCAACGGCACTGCCGAGCCCTTGCAGGTGCTGGCCCAGAAGGGCCAGCCGCCGCTGAAGCTGGAAGCGGCCAAGCCGGTCTCGTCCTTCTTCCCGGTGACGGCCAAGTCGACCATCAAGGGTACCCTCACGGTCGGTGCCAGGAGCCTGGAGCTGGGCGTGCAGGCCAAGCCCGGCGAATTCGCCACGGTGGTGGTGGTGCCCGGTGCCAAGGGCATCAGCCAGGTGACGGTGCAGGACAACCCGGACGACTTCAATGGCCTGAAGGCCTCGCTGGCTTTCTTCAACCTGGATGCTTCCTGCGCCGGGGCGGCACTGCGCCCGGCCGGGCGTAACGCCGACCTGTTCAAGGACGTCAAGCAGGGCAGCCTGCAACGGCGCTCGATCAACCCGGTCAAGCTCTCGGTGCAACTGGTGTGCGGCGGTGCCAACACCGGCCCGGCGCTGGACCTGGGTGAACTGAAGGCGGGCGAACGCTACAGCGTGCTGCTGCTGCCGTCGGACAAGGGACCGCGCCTGCTGGCGGCGACCGACAAGCTGGCCAACTGATCCATCGCCCGACTGCGCTGCCGCCATGGTCTTTGCCTCGCTTGAATTCCTGACGCTGTTCCTGCCGCTGTTCCTGCTGGTCTATGCGGTGGTGCCGCAGCGCGGGCGCAACCTCGTGCTGCTGCTGGGCAGCTGGCTGTTCTACGGCTGGCTGAGCCCGCTGTTCCTGTCGCTGCACGTGGTGCTGACCATCGTGGCCTGGGTCGGTGGCCTGCTGGTGGACCGCTCGCGCGAGGACGGGCGAGGGCGCGTGCGCCTGCTCACGGCGCTGGTGGTCTTCAATACGGCGGTGCTGGTCTGGTACAAGTACGCCAACATCGTCGCTGCCACCATCAGCGACCTGATGGTCCAGTACGGCGCCATGCCGCTGGCCTGGCAGAAGGTAGCGCTGCCGGCCGGCCTGTCCTTCATCGTGCTGCAGGCGATCTCCTATCTGGTGGACGTGCATCGGCGCACGGTGGCGGTGGAGCGCAGCTTCATCAACTACGCCACCTATATTTCCATGTTCGGCCATTCGATTGCCGGCCCCATCATCCGTTACGACTGGGTGCAGCGCGAACTGACCCAGCGCTGGTTCAACTGGGAGAATTTTTCCCTGGGCGCGCGCCGCTTCATGGTCGGCATGGCCATGAAGGTGCTGGTGGCCGACACCCTCTCGCCGGTGGTGGATGCCGCCTTCCACCTGCAGCAGCCCAGCTTCGTGGACGCCTGGATCGGCTGCCTGGCCTATTCGCTGCAGCTGTTCTTCGACTTTTCCGGCTACAGCGCCATGGCCATCGGCCTGGGGCTGATGCTGGGTTTCCACTTCCCGGAAAACTTCAACCATCCCTATCTGGCCGGCAGCATCCAGGATTTCTGGCGGCGCTGGCACATCTCGCTCTCCAGCTGGCTGCGCGACTATCTCTACATCGGCCTGGGCGGCAACCGCCATGGGGTGTGGAAGACCTACCGCAACCTGTTCCTGACCATGGCCATCGCCGGTCTCTGGCATGGCGGCGACAGCTGGAACTACCTGCTCTGGGGCTCGGCCCACGGGCTGGCCCTGTGCCTGGATCGCGCCTGGTCGCGCTCCTCCTTGCCCGCCATTCCGGGCTGGCTGGCGCATGTGCTCACGCTGCTGTTCGTCTGCCTGGCCTGGACCCTGTTCCGTTCGCCCGACTTCGCCACCGCCGCCACCATGTATGCCGGCCAGTTCGGGCTGCACGGCATGGGTTTGAGCGACGCACTGGCCGTGGTCTTGCGCCCGGTGCAGGCACTGGCCGTGCTGCTGGGCCTGTTCTGGATCGTCGCGCCCCTGTGGCAGGAGGCCAGCCAGGTGCGCTGGGCCGATAGCGTGGTGTATCTCTGGTTCCTCCGGTTGTGGCCGGTGGCCGGCTTCCTGCTGTCCTTCGCGCTGATTGCCAGCCGCGAGACGGTGCCTTTCCTTTACTTCCAGTTCTGATCCCGCGAGTCCGCCATGAGCACGCCTCCCGTCTCCGCTCCCGCCACGCCGGCTGCCCCCAGCGCCCTGGCCCGGCGCGCCAGCCGCTGGGCTGGCCTGGTCCTGGCCGTGGTGCTGGCAGCCGGCCTGCTGGGCTGTGGCTGGCTGGTCTATGCCAGCAAGATCGAATGGCTGCCCGCCAGCTGGACCCGTGACGACGCCCTGCATGGTGAACTGACCCATCGCATCGCCAAGCAGCTGTCCAATGCCTGGCTGCCGGAACAGGCCGCCCGGCTGGAACGCGCCGGCAGCTGGCTGCTGCTGCATGACACCGGCCCCCGGGTGCGCAGCGGTTGCCCTGGCTGGCTGTTCCTGACCGAGGAATTGCAGGTCCATCGCGATGCTCAGGCCAATGCACAGGCCAAGCTGCAGGCCGTCATCGCGCTGCGCCAGAAGCTGGCGCAGCGCGATATCGCCCTGCTGGTGGCGGTGGTGCCCGACAAGAGCCGCATCGCCGCCGCGCAGTTGTGCGGCCTGTCGCGCCCGGCCCAGCTGGAAGCACGTGCCGCCCAGTGGGTCGCCGGCCTGCAACAGGCCGGTGTGCGCACCATCGACCTGGCCCCCACGCTGGCCCCGCTCGGTGCCTCGGCCTGGCTGCGCACCGATACCCACTGGAACGAAACCGGCGCGCAGGCCGCGGCTGCTGTGATTGCCGCGCAGGTGCGTGCCGCCGGCCTGCAGCCCACGCCGGCGCAGGCCTATCAGGCCCAGCCCGGCCCGCTGGCGCGCCGCCCCGGCGACCTGGTCCACCTGGCCGGCCTGGACTGGCTGCCACTGCGCTGGCAACCCCAGCCGGAAGAGGTCGCGGCCACCGAATTCAAGGAAGTGGCAGCAGCGGGGCCTGCACCGACTGCACCGGCAGAAGCCGCCAAGGGAGGCGACGACCTGGACGACTTGCTGGGCGACCAGCAGCTGCCCAATGTGGCCTTGATCGGCACCTCGTTCTCGCGCAATTCCAATTTCGTGGGCTTCCTGCAGCAGGCGCTGGGTGCGAAGATCGGCAGCTTCGCCAAGGATGGCGGCAAATTCTCCGGCAGCGCCAACGAGTATTTCTCCAACCCTGCCTTCACCCAGACACCGCCCAAGCTGGTGGTATGGGAAATCCCCGAGCGCGATCTGCAGACGCCGTATGAGGCGATCAGGCTGGGGCGATGAATGACAAGGTGGTTTGTTGTTCGTAAGCAATAATCTGTTCCTCGCTTCCACCGCTCTCCCACCCGCTTTGCTGGAGGCCAACCCCCGGGCCTGCTAAACTTGCCGATCCGCCCACTGTGCAGGGCGGGCTCCAGGCATGGTCCTGGCCAACCTCCACGACAAATTGACAGAAGAATTCGACCCCGCTCCCCTTGCGGACGAGCATGAATCAGGCTCCTTCGAGAGCTATTTCCGCGATCCCACCCAGGCCGCCGAAGCGCCCCTGGCCTGGGGCCTGGGCCAGCGGCTGGATGTGCTGGACGCCCTGCGCGGCCTGGTCTCCGGTGGCCAGGCGGCGGCACGCCTGCGCATCTGGGTGTTCCTGGAACTGGCGGCCCAGCCGCAAGGGCGGCTGCAGCGCGAGGACCTGAACCAGCTGTTCTACGCCCTGAAACCCGAGGCCATGGACGCCGCGCTCAAGCGCCTGCGCGACCTGGGCCTGCTGGTCTGGGATGCCACCGACCAGGATTACCAGCTCTCTCCCATCGCCCAGCAGGTGCAAGCCCTGCTGGCACCGCTCACGCGCGCCGTCGGCGAGGACGACGAGATGGCCGCGCTGCTCTCGCAGGTGGCCGGGGCCCAGGCCCTGGGCCTGTCCGACGCCAGCCAGATCCGCCACCTGCATGCCCAGCTGGCGCGCCTGCACGACCAGTTCGCCGATGCCATCGAAAGTGGCTCCGAAGCCCTGCTGCGCGAAGCCCAGCCGCGTTTCGAACGTGCCCTGAAGCTGGTCAACCGCGCCGGCGAAGCCCTGACCGCCCTGATCCGCAGTGAACATGCCGACGCCCGCCTGGAGCGCGAAGCCCGCGCCCTGGGCAATGGCCAGGCCCGTCTGCTGACCATGGCCAGCCAGTTCACTCGCGCCCTGCAACAGGCTGACCGCCAGCGCGTCACGCTCGGCAGCACCGGCGTGACCAGTTCGGACGTGCGGCGCTGGTTGCAGAGCCATTCCGACCTGTCGTCGCTGATGGGGGAGGCGCTCTCCATGGGCGTCAAGCCGGTCTTCGTCAGCGGCCACGAATTGCTGGATGTGGCCGAGGGCGAGTTCGAACGCGACCGCCCCGACGCGCAGCGCTCGCAAGGCCTGCCGCCCCCGGCCCAGGCGGTGGAGGGCAAGATCGAAGCGCTGCGCATGCCGGTCGAACTGGGTGACCTGATCGCCCAGCTGGGCCGGCTGGGCGCCATGCCGCAAGAGAGTGGCGCGGAACCACCGCAGCCGCAGCCGCTGTCGACCGTGGTACTGGGCGGCAGCTTCGGCAAGGCCGCCTATCGCCTGCAGTTGCTGCCGCTATTGGGCGACCGCCAGGCGCAGACCCTGCAGGGCCAGACCGGCGACCTGGCGCGCCTGCCATGGCAGGCCGGCTTCCTGCCGCTGGTCGAGAAAATCGATGACCCGGATGTCGCCGCCATCAGTGGCGGCGCCATCCACCCAGATCCATCCCCGGAAAGACCGAATGAGTGAGACCCTAGACGAGGCCGGCCTGCTGGCCGCCGAACTGCTGGCCCGCCGCTGGCTGCCGCGCAAGCATCCGCGCGTGCGCCGCGCCCTGATCGATGCCGACCTGTGGCAGGCGCTGCAGGACCGGCTGGCGCAGGTGGGCCTGCGGCTGGTGGACAATATCCACGCCGACCATATCAGCGTGGCGCTGGTGCGCCCGGCCGAGTACGCCGTCTTCGGCGAAGCCGGCATGAATGCCAACAACAACATCGACCTGCCACGCGATGCGATCTCGCTGCTGGTGGTGCTGTGGTCGCTGATCGTGCTGCCCAAGCGCGAGCGCCAGTCGGCGCGCGCCGCCGGTGACGCCGGCGAGCAGCAGGAAGAGATGTTCCACACCGACAAGCCCATGCCCAGCGCCGCCGAGGTCAGCCCGGTGGTGTCCTATCGATCGCTGCTGGCCGACTTCGGCACGCAGCTGGGCAAGAAGATGCGCATGGACGGCAACCTGCGTCGCCTGGAAGCCCACGGCTTTATCGTGCGACGCGGTGACGACATCGCCGAAGGCCCCTTGCTGGACCTGCTGCTGGACTACGACGCCCTGGCGCCGCGCATCCTCGATGGGGCCCTGGGTGAAGTGCTGGCCCGCGCCACTGCCCGTGAAGAAGCGGCAGCGGCTGACCAGGCCACGCCCGCACCCACGCCCGCACCCACGCCCGCGCAGTCGGCAGACGAAGAAGGAGAATTCTGATGTTCCACCTGCAATCGCTGGAACTGCTGCAGTGGGACTATTGCCAGCGCCTGACGCTGCCCCTGGACGGTTCCATCATCACCATCGCTGGCCCCAATGGGTCCGGCAAGACCACGCTGCTGGACGCCATGCGTACCCTGCTCGGGCTGGAGTGCTCGGGCGGGCGCAGCTACAAGACTTATGCCCGGCACGCCAATGCCGACACCACCTGGCTGCGCGCCACGGTGGACAACCGTCCGCATGGCCGCCAGACCTCCACCCGTCCGTTCGCCCGCAACCTGCTCTATGCCGATCAGGTCACGCTGGCCTGCCGCATCGAGCGCAACGGAGGTGACTGGCAACGACGCTACTGCATGAGTGATGGCGATGTCGCCATCGAAACCCTGGCGCAACTGCCGGAGAAGGATTGGCTGGGCCTGGACCACTGGCGCAAGCGTCTGGAAGGTGCCGGGCTGTCGCGCGCGATTGCCCGCGTGCTGGCGCTGGAGCAGGGCCAGACCGACCGTCTGTGCGAATTCTCGCCCAAGGAATTGCTGCGGCTGGTGTTCGAGGTCTTCGGTGACCAGGAAGTGCTGGACCGCTACGAAGAAGCCCGTCGCCACCAGCGCGACCTCGCTGCAGAAGTGACGCTGGCCGAGCAGGAACTGGCCTATAGCGAGGCGCAACTGGCGCAGCTCGACAGCCGCGTGACCCTGTATCGGCAATACCAGGGCAAGCTGCGCGAGCGTGAAATCCTGGCCGCCGAAGTGATCCCCGTGCTGCGCTGGCATGAAGAGCGCCAGACCACGGCCGGCCGCCTGCGCGAATTGCATCGCCAGCGCCTGCATCACAACGAGCAGCGTCGCCAGCGCAGCAGCGATGCGCTGCAGCTGTCGGCACTGCTGACACAACAGCAGGCCGCCCGCGAAAAGGTCAGCACGCTGGAGCGCGACAAGGCCGAGGCCCAGCAGGCCCAGCAAAAGGCCCGCGATGCCGAAAAGCCGGTCGAGGAACTGGTCAAGCAGGCCGATGAACTGCTGGCCCTGTCGGCAGTGGAAGGCGATGCCGCGCAACTGCTGTCACGGGTGGAAGAACTGGAGCAGCAGAAGGGCGCATTGAACGACCGCTGGCGCGACCTGGAGCAGCAGCGCAAGGAAGCCCAGGGCGCCCTGGAACGCCTGAGCGGACAGCGCCAGGCGCCCAAGCCGGGCGACGTGCAGCAGTTCAGCCGCAGCCTGCGCCAGGCCGGTATTGCGCACCACATCCTGGCCGATGTCATCGAGATCGGCGACGACCACTGGCGCGCCGCCGCCGAAGGGGTGCTGCGCGCTTCCTGCTGGGTGGTGGTGCTGGACGACCCCAAGGATGAAGCCGCCGCCATGGCCCTGGCCGAGCGCGAGCGCTATCGCCACTACGTGGTGTCGGACGCCGCCAACGCACCGGCCCAGCCGGCGGCGGACAGCCTGCTGGCGGTGCTGCGTTTCTCCGCCAAGGCGCCGTCCTGGCTGCTGCGCCAGCTGGCGCAGATCCGCCGCGTGGACGATACCGTCGAGGGTGCCCGCCTGGGCGGCGAATGGATCACGCCGCAAGCCTACTGGCGCGACGGTCGGGGCGGACGCAGCGTCTGGCGCGACCCGGGTGACTATCAGTTCGGCGCCGCCGCCATGGCCTCGCGCCAGGCCTCGATCCAGAAACGTCTGGCCACGCTGGACGATCAGCTCACTGATGTCGTGCTCAAGCAGAGCGAGGTCAAGCGCCAGCTGGAGGCCGCCAAGAAAGCCACTGAAGGCCACCTGGCCGCCGAGGAACTGGCGCGCCGTAGTGAAGAATTCGAGCAGGCCAGACGTCAGCTGCCCTCGTTGCGCGCAGCCCGGGTGGCCGCCAGCGAACGCTGGACGCAACTGGATGCACAGCATGCCGACGCCATCGAGCAACGCACCATCATCGACGGCAAATACCAGGGCCTGCAGCGCCGCCTGCGCGACACCGAAGGCGACCTGGCCGGCCAGGAGCGCGACTGGCGCACCCGCCACGACGAGCAGCGCGCCCGCGCGCTGGCCTCGCGGGCGCAGAAGGGGCGCTTCCCGCAACGCTGGATCGGCGCCGACGCCGTGCAGGCGCTGTACGAGAAATACAGCAACGCCAAGCAGGCCGAACTGCGCATGGCGGCGGTGGAAACCGAGCTCGACAGCGGCCAGTGGGAAAAGGACGGCACCGTCGAAGACAAGCACCTCATCATGCAAGGCACGGTGGGCAACCAGCGCAACGAACTGGACTCGCGCAAGATCAGCAATGCCCAGGCCGAGGAAGCGGTAGGCAATGCCCGCGAACGCTACATCGATGTGTTGCGCGCCACCGTGCGGCGCTATCGCAAGAACATCGTCGATCTCGGTGCGCTGGCCGGCGTGATCGTCAGCGCCGACCTGCCGCACCTGGACAACGACGATACCGTGCTGCGCCAGGCCGAGCTGAAGGTCAGCTTCAACTTCGACGGCAAGGGCGAGATCGGCCTGAACGACGGCGAAGCCTCGGGCGGGCAGCAGGTCATCAAGTCGCTGATCCTGCTGGTGGGCTTGTTGAAGGACGACGACATGCCGGGTGGCTTCGTCTTCATCGACGAACCCTTTGCCCACCTGGATGTGCGCAACATCCAGCTGGTCGGCAACTTCCTCAAGTCGACTCGCGCCCAGTACGTGCTGACCACCCCGATCACGCATAACGTGGAAGTGTTCGAGCCGGCCGATATCACGCTGGTGACCTCGAAGAAACCGCGTGAAGCCCGCTGGGCGCCGCCCATCGGGGTGTTGCAGCGGCGGCTGCGGCTGGATGCCTGAAGCGGCTAAGAGGGAAGGAAGAGGGCGCTGACGCTGGTCAGCGCCTTTTTTTAGGGCCTGTTGACACTGAATCTGCGAGTGTGAACAGGCCCTAGCGCAGCTCGCGCACTATCCGTCCGGGAGGCAACAGGCCCGACGGCACTTCCGGTACCTCGGCCTCCAGCAATTGATGGGCTACGCATTCGCACCAGTGGATACCGCGGGCCAGCGCCAGGGGCTTGGAGTCGTACAGGCCCGGCAGGGAGCGCTTGGGGAAGAGCTGCCCAATGGAGCGGTGGCGGATTTCCACGCCGCTGACGAACCAGCTGTCGGCGCGGTTGGCGCACCAGACCCTGAACATGAACGGCGAAGAATGTCCCGTCACTTCGTAACAAGACATCGTGTTTGCACGTTGACCCAACTGCTTTCCTCCTATGGTTTGGGCGGCATTATAAACAGCGTCGGGCAAGCTTGCCAAAGGCCCGGGCGTTAGCGCAAGCGCCAGCATTTCCAGCCCTCAAGAAAATCAGCAGGAAAAGAGCAAGGAGGTAATGGATTCCTACAAGTCTTGTAGGTGTTGTCTTGCATAGCTTCAAAGCCGCGTCACCTAGAATGGTCAGACCGTGCGTCCAGGGGGACTGCAGGCGCCCGGTACCTTTCCCAATGCGCCTTCCGCCAGCCACGCGAAGCGGAAGGTATGACCGTCCAGGACACAAAAAGAACATGACTTCCGCTCACACCCAGCAACTGACCGTGATTCTCAACCAGCACCAGCAAAGCCTGCTGGAAAACTGGCTCACGACCTTGACGTCCAAACTGGGCCGCAAGGAAAAAAGCGGTGAATTCGAAATCCGCCGCCAGGCCGAACAGTTCCTGAGCCTGCTGGCCCGTACCCTGGAAAGCGGGGCCGGCAGCGACACCGATGGCAACGACTGGGCCGATGTGCGCCACCTGCTGGGCGAAGTGTCGCGTACGCGTGCGCTGCAGGGCTTTTCCTCGCTGGATACCGCCAGCTTCGTGTTTGCCCTGAAGGAACCGCTGTTCGACCATCTGCGCAGCATCCTGGGCGAGCAGCCGGCCCAGCTGGCGCAGGAGATCGCGGCCACCAGTTCGCTGTTCGACAAGCTGGGCCTGTACACCATTGAAGTGCACCAGAAGGCGCGCGAGCAGGTCATCCTGCGTCAGCAGCAGGAACTGCTTGAGCTGTCCACGCCGGTGGTGCAGCTGTGGCAGAACGTGCTGGCGCTGCCGCTGATCGGCACGCTCGACAGTGCGCGCACCCAGGTGGTGATGGAAAGCCTGCTGCAGAAGATCGTCGAGACCGGCGCCATGATCGCCATCATCGACATCACCGGCGTGCCCACCGTCGATACGCTGGTGGCCCAGCATCTGCTCAAGACCATCGCTGCCGCCCGCCTGATGGGCGCGGACTGCATCATCAGCGGCATCCGTCCGCAGATCGCCCAGACCATCGTGCATCTGGGCGTGAACCTGGAAGACGTGACCACCAAGGCCACTCTGGCCGATGCCTTCATGATCGCGCTCAAGAAGACCGGCTCGCGGGTTACTGTCCAGAATACGGAGCAGTAATCCATGGAACGCATCCCTATCCTGCGCATGGGGCGCTTGTTGCTGGTGACCATCCAGGTCGACATGCACGATCGCCTGGCCATGGCGCTGCAGGACGACCTGACCGAGCGCATCGTCAAGGACCGCGCGCGCGGCGTGCTCATCGACATCTCCGCGCTGGACGTGGTGGATTCCTTCATCGGTCGCATGATCAGCAATACCGCCTCCATGGCGCGGGTGCTGGACGCCCGCACCGTGGTGGTAGGCATGCAGCCGGCCGTGGCCATCACCCTGGTCGAGCTGGGACTGACACTGGATGGCGTGCGTACCGCCCTCAATGTGGAACGCGGCGTCAAGCTGCTTGAGTCGGAGAGCGACTGATGGGCGCGCCCCACATGCCGTGCGAGGTACACGGTGGATGAACAGCAACTCCTGACCCAGACCCTGCAGACCGACGAAGACGTGGTGCGCCTGCGCAAGCTGGTGCGCGACCATCTGGTGCGACTGGGCTTTTCGCTGGTGGAGCAGACCAAGATGGTGACGGCGGCCAGCGAACTGGCGCGCAATACCCTGCGCTACGGCGGTGGCGGCGAAGCCCGCGTGGATGAGCTCAATAGCGGCACCCGACGTGGCCTGCGACTGGTATTTGCCGACCAGGGACCGGGCATCGCCGATATCGGGCTGGCGCTCACCGATGGCTACACCACCGGCGGCGGCCTCGGGCTGGGACTGTCCGGCGCCAAGCGGCTGGCCGATGAATTCGAGATCGATACCGCGCCGGGCGCGGGAACCCAGGTAAGCATCATCAAATGGAAACTGTTCTGACGGCCTCGCGCAGCGAGGAATGCGTCGCCGTCAATGAAACCGTCGATATCGCAGCAGCGCGACGGGCGGCGGCCGACCTGGCGCGACGACTGGGTTTTGCCCAGGAACCGGCGGCCCGGCTGGCGCTGGTGCTGACCGAAGCGGCCACCAATATGCTCAAGCATGCCGGGCATGGAGAAATCCTGTTGCGCTCCGTCATGGGCAATACCGCAGCGGGTGCAGCGGTGCGTGGCATCGAGATGCTGGCCATCGACAGTGGCCCCGGCATGCGCGATGCCCAGGCCGCCATGGCCGATGGCAATTCGACGACCGGTACCTATGGTGTGGGGCTGGGCGCCATCCGGCGCCAGTCCGACGAATTTGACGTCTATTCCTGGCCCGAGCGCGGCACGATCCTGCGCGCCGTGCTGTGGGAGGCACCGGGGGCGCGCCAGCCGTGGCAGTGCGGCCTGGTCTGCCTGCCGCTGGCGGGCGAGCAGCGCTGCGGTGATGCGGGCTGGGCGGCGACCGTGGATGACGGGCTCTTGTCGATGGTGGTCGACGGCCTGTGCCATGGCGACGCCGCCGCCGATGCCGCCGAGGGCGCCGTACAGGTGCTGGCCGACATGGCGGCAGTCAGCCGTGTGCGACCGCCTGCGGAACTGGTGCCGCCCATGCACGCCGCCTTGCAGAAGACGCGGGGCGCGGCGGTGGCCGTCGCAAGCATTGATGTGCAGGGCGGCAAGGTGCGCTTTGCCGGGGTCGGCAATATCGCCTGCTGTACCAGCCTGGACGGTCAACGCCGTCATCTGGTCTCGGTCAATGGCATCGTCGGCCACAACCTGCGCAAGGTGCAGCAGTTCGAGACGCCCTGGCAGGATGGCATGCTGCTGATCCTCCATTCGGATGGGTTGACCAGCCGCTGGTCGCTGGATGGCTATCCGGGCGTGGAACAGGCGCACGCGGCCGTGATTGCGGCCCTGCTGTATCGTGATTTCTATCGTGGCCGTGACGACGTCAGCGTCATGGTCCTGCGTCAGGGAGAGGCGGGATGACCTTGCGTTTGCTCACCGTGGCCATCGGCAATGAAATCGATGTGGTCGGAGCTCGCCAGCGCGCGCGCCAGATCGCCGAATTGTGTGGCTTTGCGCAGCAGGACCAGGTGCGCATCGCCACCAGCATCTCGGAACTGGCGCGCAATGCCTTCCGCTATGCCGGGCGCGGTCAGGTGGAGTTCGCCATCGAAGGCAGTACCGCCCCGCAGACCTTGCTCATGTGCGTGCGCGACCAGGGGCCGGGCATTGCCGACCTGGAGCTGGTGCTGTCCGGGCGCTATCAGTCCCATACCGGCATGGGCCTGGGGCTGACGGGTGCGCGCAAGCTGATGGATGCCTTCGATATCGAGACCGCCCCGGGCAAGGGCACCACGGTGCTGATGCGCAAGCTGCTGCCGCCGGCGGCACGGTTGATCACGCCGCGCGTGGCCGGTGAGATCGGCAGCGCGCTGGCGGCCGCACCGGCCGGGCTGGCCCTGTTCGAAACCCAGCAGCAGAACCAGGAATTGCTGGCCACCCTGGCCGAGCTCAAGGGCCGTCAGGAAGAGTTGCTGCAACTGACCCGCGAACTGGAAGACACCAACCGCGGCGTGGTGGCGCTGTATGCGGAGCTGGATGAAAAGGCCGACCACCTGCGCCGCGCCGACGAGGCCAAGTCGCGCTTCCTCTCCAACATGAGCCATGAATTCCGCACCCCGCTGTCCTCCATCCGGGCGCTGGCCAAGTTGTTGCTGGATCGGGTGGATGGCGAACTCGGTACCGAGCAGGAACGCCAGGTGCGCTACATCCTGGACAGCGCCGGGGCCTTGTCGGAACTGGTCAATGACCTGCTGGACCTGGCCAAGATCGAGGCCGGCAAGGTCGAGATCCAGCCCAGCCGCTTCCAGGTAGCCGAACTCTTCAGCGCCCTGCGCGGCATGCTGCGCCCTTTGCTGGTGTCGGACCGGCTACGCCTGAGTTTTGTCGCTCCTGACGAATGCGAGATGTTCACCGATGAGGGCAAGCTTTCGCAGATCCTGCGCAACTTCATCTCCAATGCCATCAAGTTCACCGAGCAGGGCAGCATCACGGTGACCGCCGAGCCGTTGCACGACGGCACGGTGCGCTTCTCGGTCACCGATACCGGCATCGGCATCCCGCCCCAGCATCTGGGCATTATCTTCGAAGAATTCTCGCAGGTGGAAAACCACCTGCAACGCCACGTCAAGGGCACCGGCCTGGGCCTGCCGCTCTGTCGCCAGCTGGCCATGCTGCTGGGCGGTGAAGTGGCGGTGGCCAGTCAGCAGGGCCAGGGTTCGACCTTCAGCGCGGTGATCCCGGTGATCCATGCCGGCACCGGGGCCCTGCCCGATGGGCCGCCGCTGGCCTTGCACGAGCGGCCGGAGCCCTCGGCCGCCAGCTTGCCGGTGCTGGTAGTGGAAGACCGGCCTGAACTGCGCCTGCTGTACCAGCGCTACCTGCACCAGTCGGAGTTCCGCGTGGTGCCGGCCTCGTCGGTGGCCGAGGCCGAAGCCCTGTGGCGCAACGGCGAGCCCTGCGCCGTGGTGCTGGATATCCTGCTGGACGGCAAGGATTCCTGGCACTGGCTGGTGCAGCTCAAGAACGACCCCTCGCGTTGCGATGTGCCGGTCATCATCGCCTCCGACGTGGACGACAAGAGCAAGGCCATGGGACTGGGCGCGGACGCCTATTTCCTCAAGCCGGTGGGACGCGATGAACTGCTGGCGGCCCTGCGTTCGCTGGTGGAATTGCCGCCGCATCGAAACGAAATCGCCCTCGGCAAGGTCAATGCCTAAACCCATGTTACCCATGCCTGCCATGAGCCATCCTCAACAACTGATCCTCAACGTCGACGATACCGACGCCGCCCGTTATGCGCGCACCCGTATCCTGACCAAGGCCGGGCTGCGCGTGGTGGAGGCTGCCAGCGGCACCGAGGCACTGGCGCTGGCACGCGAACTGAAGCCGGCGCTGATCCTGCTGGACGTGAAGCTGCCCGACATCCACGGCATGGAAGTCTGCTCCCGCCTCAAGGCCGATCCGGCCACCGCCTCCTGCCTGGTGCTGCAGACCTCGGCCTCCTACATCGGACTGGCCGACAAGATCCGCGCCCTCGAAGGCGGCGCCGACAACTACCTGTTCGAACCGATCGAACCGGCCGAGCTGGTGGCCAACGTGCATGCGCTGCTGCGCCTGGCCAAGGTGGAGAACGAGCTACGCGAGATCGACCGCCGCAAGGACGAGTTCCTGGCCATCCTGGCGCACGAGCTGCGCAATCCGCTGGTGCCCATGCGCAATGCCATCGGTATTCTCAACACCCGGGCGCCGGATGCGCCGGAGTGGGAGCTGCGCGCCCGCAACACCATTTCCAATCACCTCGACCACATGGTGCGGCTGGTGGACGACCTGCTGGACGTGTCGCGCCTGTCACACAACAAGCTGGCGCTGCAGCTGCGTCGCACGCTGGTGGCCGAGGTCATCCACAATGCTCTGGAATCGGCCCAGCAGCTGATGGAGCGCAAGCGTCAACAGCTGCACCTGGACATGGCCGATGCCAGCCTGGCGGTGGAGGGTGACGAGGTCCGGCTGGCCCAGGTGCTGATCAACCTGCTGCACAATGCCGTCAAGTTCAGCCCGGAGGGCGGTCATATCTACCTGGCAGCGCAGGCTGAGGCCGACAAGGTGGTCTTGACAGTCCGGGATGAAGGCATCGGCATCGCCGCCGAGCGACTGGACGATATCTTCGGCATGTTCGCCCAGGCCAATGCGCTGGGTCATGATCGTCAGGATGGGCTGGGAATCGGCCTGTCGCTGGCACGCAGCCTGGTCCAGCTGCATGGGGGCGAATTGACCGTGCAGAGTGCCGGCATCGGCCAGGGCAGCGTGTTCCGCATCGAACTGCCGCGGTCCATGCCGGACAAGACCGCCAGCGGTTCCGATCCGGCAAATGCGACGACCGAGACGACTGCCACGACTGCCACGAATGCCGCGAATGGCACAAGCACCACAAACGCAGCAGCATCAACCGACGGCACGCCGCGTGCCGGGATGCGCGTGCTGGTGGTGGACGACAACATCGACATCGCCGACACCATGAAGGAATTGATGGAGTTGCTGGGCCACGATGTGCAGGCGGTCTATAGCGGCACGCGTGCCATCGCCCGTGCCAAGGAATGGGTTCCCGATGCGGTGTTGCTGGACATCGGGCTCAAGGACATGACCGGTCACGACCTGATCCGCGCCCTGCGGGCCGAGCCGGCCACCCGCAACGTCTACCTGCTGGCCTGCTCGGGCTTCAGCAGCGATGAAGACAAGCGCGAAGCCTACGACGCCGGTGTCGACGACTACCTGGTCAAGCCGGTCGACCTCGATACCCTGGCGCAACTGGAGTTGCGCCGTCCGCCGCCGCGTGCCCGCGCCTGAAGCAGGCTGGGCGTGGGGCCGGGGACGGCGCGGCGGCTTATTGCGTCAGGAACTGCAGCACGGCCTGGGTGAAGGCCTTGGGCTGCTGCTGGTTGGAGATGTGGGCGGCATCGAATTCCACATACAGCGCGCCCGGGATGGTGGCGCGCATGAATTGTCCATCGGCCGGTGGTGTGGGCACATCGCCGCTGCCGGCAATCACCAGGGTCGGGGCAGTGATGCCGGCGATGGCCGCGCGCAGGTCGTTGTCTCGCACCGCCGCGCAGGCGCCGGCATAGCCTTCGGCCGGGGTCGCCAACAGCATCGTGGTCAGGGCTTGCACCTGCTGCGGATGCTGGGCCGCATATTCCGGCGTCAGCCAGCGTGACACCACTGCCGCCGCAATGGCGGACAGGCCGTCACGCTGCACTGTCTCGATGCGGCTGTTCCATGCCTCGGGGGTGCCGATCTTGGCCCCGGTATTGCAGAGGATGAGCTTGTTGACCCGCTCCGGATGATGCACCGCCAGCCACATGAAGGTACTGCCACCCATGGAAAGGCCGCAGAAATGCGCCTGGGTGATCTGCAGATGGTCCAGCAGGGCGATGACGTCACCCCCCAGCTGGGCGATGGTATAGGGGCCGGGCGTGACCTCCGACTGGCCGTGGCCGCGGGTGTCGTAGCGCAGCACGCGGAAGTGCTGGCTCAGTTCGGCCATCTGCGGCTCCCACATCGCCAGCGAAGTCCCCAGCGAATTGGAAAACACCAGCACCGGCAGCGAGGCATCGCCGTCGAGTTGATAGTGCAGCTTGATTCCGTTCAGTGTTGCGAATGGCATGGATCGATCCTTGTCGCGCCGGCCGGCATCAGACCGGGGGCGCGCGATGGTGGTCAGCAGGGACGGGGGAAGCTCAGCCGATCTGTGCGATGGCCGAGGGGTGCTGGGTCAGCGGGGTGACAGAGATGCTCATGAAGGGGTACAGCGGCAGCGCCGAGAGGATGTTGTGCAGCTCGTCATTGCCCGAGACATTGAAGATGCTCACATTCGCATACTGACCCACCACGCGCCACAGGTCGCGCCACTTGCCTTCGCGCTGCAGCTTCTGCGCCATCTCCTTCTCGTCCTTCTTCAACTGGTCGGCGACCGCCTTGTCCAGGGTGGCGGGGATGTTGACTTGCATTTGGACCATGAACAGCATGATGTTTTCTCCGTTATCGCGTTGTGATTATGGTGGGGGCGAGGGCTGAAGCTTCAGATGATATGTTCGATTAACGAACATTAATCCTTTATTCGCACAGCCGAGTGTAGGCGTGTGCCGGTGAGGATGTCAACCTGGGACGACAGCGCAGTGCATCAATGAAGCCCGCATACAGCTGTACTACAGCACCACAGCAGCACCACCACGGCGCTCAATCGCGCCGCTCGGGATTCGGGAAGCCGGTGGCCGGGAAGGAACTGGTCTCGATGTCCAGCCAGGCCGGGCGCTCGGCGTACATGTCCGCCACCAGTTGCTTGACGGCCTCGATGTACCAGGCGTTGTCGTTGATGCGGTGGGTCAGGATGATGGGCGAGGTGGCACGCGGGTCGTCGATCAGCCGGTAATGCAGGTCATTGCGCAGGCGCGCCGAGGCCGGGATCAGGCACAGGCCCGACTCCGCCGCCACCAGGCCCAGGGCGGTCTGGATTTCGCGCACCTCGTGCACTTCGGCGGGATGGATGTCCTGGTCGTTGAGCAGGCTCAGGATGTGGTCGGCAAAGCTGGGGCGCGGCTCCTTGGGATAGACGATCAGCTTCTGGCCATGCACTTCCTTCAGGCTCACGCGCTGGTGGCTGGCCGCCAGCGGGAAGGAGGGCGGGATCGCCAGTACCAGCTTTTCCTCGCGCAGGACGATGCGCGCCACCGTGGCGTCGTTGCTGCGGATGCGGCCGAAGCCGATATCGATGCGCCCCGACTTGAGGGCCGCGAACTGCTGCATCGAGGTCAGTTCCAGCAACTGGATATCCACCTCCGGGTAGTGCTGGCGCAGCTTGCGTACCAGCACCGGCAGGCCACCGTAGAGGGTCGAGGCGACGAAGCCGATGGAGAGTGTCTGGCGCTGGTTCAGGCCGATCTGCTGGGTGGCGTTCTTCAGCTGCTCCAGGCGGTTGAGGATCTGCAGCGCCTGCTCGTAGAACACCCGGCCGGCCTCGGTCAGGCGCAGCGGGCGGCTGTTGCGCAGGAGCAGCTGCACGCCCAGCTCTTCTTCCAGCAGCTGGATCTGGCGGCTCAAGGGGGGCTGCGCAATGTGCAGCTGCTCCGAGGCCCGCGTGAAGTTGCGCGTATTGGCGACGGCGACGAAGTATTTCAGTTGTCTGATGTCCATGGCCAAAAATCATATCGCACGGGAACAAAAGATGTCTAATTCTTTGATTTCTTTGGGTGCACTGCAAAACTATATAAAAAAGGTATGAAACTAGATGTATTTGGTGTTGGCAATGGCAGGGCTTTCGGGTGTTCAATGCAAGCCATGGATACCCAACAACACCTTCACACTGCGGCAGCCCCGGCGAGCATCGAGCGGGTCGAGACCTTCCTGGTCGATCTGCCCACCATCCGCCCCCATCAATTGTCGATGGCGACCATGAACGGGCAGACCCTGATGCTGGTACGCCTATATTGTTCCGACGGCAGTGTCGGCGTGGGCGAGGGCACCACCATCGGCGGCCTGGCCTACGGCGCGGAGTCGCCCGAGGGCATGAAGCTGGCCATCGATACCTATTTCGCACCCCTGCTGCTGGGGGCCAACGCCAGTGCCATTCCAGCCCTGATGGCACGCCTGAACAAGGCCATCCAGGACAACCGCTTCGCCAAGTGCGCCATCGAGACCGCGCTGTTCGATGCCCTGGGCCAGCGCACCGGCCTGCCGGTCTCGCAACTGCTGGGCGGACCGGCCCGTGACAGCCTGCCGGTGGCCTGGACCCTGGCCTCGGGTGATACCGCCAAGGACATCGACGAAGCCGAGCGCATGCTGGCCCAGCGTCGCCACAATATCTTCAAGCTCAAGATCGGCCGACGCGAGGTCGACGCCGACGTTGCCCACGTGGCCGCCATCAAGAAGGCCCTGGGCGACCGCGGTACGGTGCGGGTGGATGTGAACATGGCCTGGAGCGAACTGGAAGCCCAGCGCGGCCTGGCCGGCCTGGTCGATGCCGGCTGCGAACTGGTGGAGCAGCCGGTGGCCTCGCCCCAGGCGCTGGCACGCCTGAAGGGCAAGCATGCCATCGCGGTGATGGCCGATGAATCGCTGACCGGCCCGGCCTCGGCCTTCGCCCTGGCGCGCATCGGCGGCGCCGACGTCTTTGCCATCAAGATCGAACAATCCGGTGGCCTGCGCGCGGCCCAGCAGGTGGCTGCCATCGGCGACGCCGCCGGCATCGAACTGTACGGCGGCACCATGCTGGAGGGCGCCATCGGCACCATCGCCTCGGCGCACGCCTTCGCCACCTTCCGCGAACTGCAGTGGGGGACCGAACTGTTCGGGCCGCTGCTGCTGACCGAGGAAATCCTGGCCACGCCCCTGCAGTACCAGGACTTCCATCTCGCCATTCCGCAAGGCCCCGGCCTTGGCATCGTGCTCGATGAAGAGCGTGTGCAATACTTCCGTCGCGACCGCAGGCAAGGCGCTACCGTGACCACAGTGACAGCAGCGAGGCCGACCGCACTGGTCGGATAAAACAAAAAATCACTTTCCCCGATCGATAAATCCAATAGGAGACTCAACCATGGCAGCCAAGATTTTCAGCACCCCCGAAGTACAAGATTTCCTGCGTCTGGCCAGCGGCCTGGACACCGAAGGCGGTAGCCCGCGCACCAAGCAGATCGTGCATCGCATTCTCTCGGACCTGTTCAAGACTATCGAAGACCTGGAAATCACGTCCGACGAATACTGGGCCGGCGTGGCCTACATCAACCGCCTGGGCGCCTCCAGCGAGGCCGGCCTGCTGTCGCCGGGCCTGGGTCTGGACCGCTTCCTGGACATGCGCATGGATGCCGAAGATGCTGCCCTGGGCATCACCGGCGGTACCCCGCGCACCATCGAAGGTCCGCTCTACGTCGCCGGTGCACCGGTGGAGCAGGGCTTTGCCCGCCTGGATGACGGCAGTGACCAGGCCGGCCAGACCATCATCATGCACGGTACCGTCTACGGTGCCGACGGCAAGCCGCTGCCGGGCGTGCAGGTCGAAGTCTGGCATGCCAATACCAAGGGCTTCTATTCGCACTTCGATCCGACCGGCGAGCAAAAGCCGTTCAACATGCGTCGCACCATCATCACCGACGCCCAGGGGCGCTACAAATTCCGCAGCATCATGCCGGCCGCCTACGGCTGCCCGCCGGCCGGTCCCACCCAGGGCCTGCTCAATGAACTGGGTCGTCACGGCAACCGTCCGGCGCACATCCACTTCTTCGTCACCGCCGAAGGTCATCGCAAGCTGACCACGCAGATCAACATCGAAGGCGATCCGCTGATCTATGACGACTTCGCCTACGCCACCCGCGAAGGCCTGGTGCCGCCGCTGGTCGAGCGTACCGATGCCGCCAGCATCAAGGCCGAGGGCCTGGAGGGGCCGTTCGCCGAGATCGTCTTCGACATCTCGCTGACTGCCCTGGTCAACGGCGCCGACAACCAGATCGTCGATCGCCCGCGTCTGGCGGCCTGACGCGCCCCTTCGGCGCCACTTCGTCCACCCCCCGCCGCAGTGAAGCCGCGATGGCCACCATCGCGGGGGGCGGCTTGCACCCTGGAGAAACCGCACCATGAACACCCTCGCCGCCGCTGACAAGTACCAAGCCGTCGACAGCCTGCTCGACAGCGCCCTGCAGGAAGACCCTGCCAATGGCATCTTCCGCTGCCGTCGTGACATCTTCACCAACCCCGAGCTGTTCGAGCTGGAGATGAAGCACCTGTTCGAATCGAACTGGGTCTACCTGGCCCACGAGAGCCAGATTCCCGAGGTCAACGACTACTACACCACCTGGATCGGTCGTCAGCCGGTGGTCATCACCCGCGACAAGACCGGCCAGTTGAACGCCGTCATCAATGCCTGCGCCCACAAGGGCGCCATGCTGTGCCGTCGCAAGCACGGCAACAAGAGCAGCTTCACCTGCCCCTTCCACGGCTGGACCTTCAGCAACAGCGGCAAGCTGCTCAAGGTGAAGGACGAGAAGACCACCGAATACCCGGTCTCCTTCAACAAGGACGGCTCGCATGACCTGACCCGGGTGGCGCGCTTCCAGAGCTATCGGGGCTTCCTCTTCGGCAGCCTGTCGGAGGACGTGCTGCCGCTGGAAGAGTACCTGGGCGAGACCCGCGTGATCATCGACCAGATCGTCGACCAGGCGCCCAACGGACTGGAAGTCCTGCGCGGCAACTCCAGCTACATCTACGACGGCAACTGGAAGATGCAGATGGAAAACGGCTGCGACGGTTATCACGTCAGCACCGTGCACTGGAACTACGCGGCCACCATGGGCCGCCGCAAGGAAGGCGGCACCAAGGCCACCGACGCCAACAACTGGAGCAAGGCGGTGGCCGGCGTCTATGGCTTCGAGAATGGCCACATCCTGTTGTGGACCAATACCCTCAACCCGGAAGTGCGCCCGATCTGGAACCAGCGCGAAGAACTGGCCGCCCGCGTCGGCCAGGCCCGCGCCGACACCATCGTGGCCCAGACCCGCAACCTGTGCCTGTATCCCAACGTGTTCCTGATGGACCAGTTCGGCACGCAGATCCGCGTGGCCCGTCCGATCAGCGTGGACAAGACCGAGATCAGCATCTTCTGCTTCGGCCCCAAGGGCGAGAGTGATGAAGACCGTCGGCTGCGCATTCGCCAGTATGAAGATTTCTTCAATGTCTCCGGCATGGGTACCGCCGATGACCTGGAAGAATTCCGCGCCTGCCAGGCCGGTTACGCCGGTTCGACCGTGCGCTGGAACGACATGAGCCGTGGCGCCCCGCTGTGGAAGCAAGGCCCCGACGAGAACGCCCGCAAGATGGGCATGAACCCCAAGCTGAGCGGCGAGCGTAGCGAGGATGAAGGCCTGTTCGTCTGCCAGCACCACTACTGGACCGAGCAGATGCGCAAGGCGGTCGGCAAGGAGCGCGCCGCCGCAGACCAGGCAGCCCGGGAAGGAGCACAAGCATGAGCAGCACCGTCGAACTGGGCGCGGTATGCGCCTTCCTCTATCGCGAGGCACGCCACCTGGACGAGCGCGAATGGGAACCCTGGCTGGAACTGTACGCCCCCGATGTCGAGTACTGGATGCCGGCCTGGGACGACGACGACCAGCTGACCCAGGACCCGCAGCGCGAAATCTCGCTGATGTACTACGCCAACCGGGAAGGCCTGGAAGATCGCGTGTTCCGCATCAAGACCGAGCGTTCCAGCGCCTCCATGCCGGAGCCGCGCACCAGCCACATGATCGCCAACGTGGAAATCCTGGCCGAGCGGGAGGACGCCGTGGACGTGCGCTACAACTTCCACACCCTGTCGCACCGCTACAAGATCACCGACCAGTTCTTCGGGACGGTGCTGGCCACGCTCAGGAAGAGCGCGGGCGCCCCGGGTGGTTTCGTCATCGCCCGCAAGAAGATCGCACTGAAGAACGACTATATCCGCCAGGTCATCGACGTCTATCACGTCTGAGACCGGCGGCAGGAGACAGCAAATGAGCAGCTACCGCATCGCCCTCAACTTCGAAGACGGCGTCACCCGCGTCATCGATTGCGGCCCCAAGGAAAAAGTCCTGGACGCCGCCTTCCGCCAGCGCATCAACCTGCCCATGGATTGCTCCGATGGCGTATGCGGCACCTGCAAGTGCCGCGCCGAGAGCGGTCGTTACGACCTGGGCGATGACTACATCGACGATGCCCTGAGCAGCGACGAGGCGCAATCCGGTCTGGTGCTGACCTGTCAGATGGTGCCGCAGTCGGATTGCGTGGTGGCCGTACCGGTCGCCTCCACCGCCTGCAAGACCGGCACCGCCCGCTTTGGCGGCAAGGTGGCCCAGGTGACCGGGTTTGCCGGTGCCGCCTTCGAACTGGTGCTGGAGGTGGCAGCCGATGCGCCCGGTTTCCTGCCGGGGCAGTACGTCAACGTCGGCGTGCCGGGCAGCGACCAGCATCGCGCCTACTCCTTCAGTTCGGCCTCGGGCGCTGCGCGCATGAGCTTCCTGATCAAGAACGTGCCGGGCGGCCTGATGAGCAGCTGGCTGGCCACCGCCCGGCCGGGTGATGCACTCGACCTGACCGGGCCGCTGGGCAGCTTCTACCTGCGACCGGTGACCCGGCCGGTGCTGATGCTGGCCGGCGGTACCGGGCTGGCGCCTTTCCTGTCGATGCTGGAAGAGATGCTGCGCCAGGGCATCGACCAGCCGGTGCACATGATCTACGGCGTCACCCGCGACCAGGACCTGGTGCTGGTGGAGCGCCTGGAAGACTATGCCCGCCGCCTGCCCGGCTTCAGCTTCACCACCTGCGTGGCCGATGCCGCCACCGCGCACCCGCGCCAGGGTTACGTGACCCAGCACATGCCGGCCGAGGTGCTGCACGATGGCGCGGTGGATGTCTACCTGTGCGGTCCGCCACCGATGGTGGAGGCGGTGCAGAAGCACTTCCAGGCCCAGGGCATCAGCCCGGCCAGCTTCTACTACGAGAAGTTCGTCACCAGCCAGCCGGCCCCGGTGGCGGTGGCGGCATGAGCGGGGCCGCCATGAAGGCCCGCTTCCAGGGCAAGGTGGTGATCGTCACCGGCGCCGCCCAGGGCATCCTGCGCGGCGTGGCGCTGGCCATCGCCGCCGAGGGCGGACGGGTGATGCTGGTGGACCGCGCCGAGTTCGTCCATGAGGTGGCGGCCGAGGCGCAGGACGGGCGCGGCATCGGCTTCGTCGCCGACCTGGAAACCTATCAAGGCGCCCAGGCCGCCGTGAGTGAGGCCATCACCCGCTTCGGCCGCATCGACGTGCTGATCAACGGCGTGGGCGGCGCCATCCGCATGCGACCCTTCGCTGAATTCGAACCGTCCCAGATCGATGACGAAATCCGCCGTTCCCTCATGCCCACCCTGTATAGCTCGCATGCGGTGCTGCCGCATATGCTGCGGCAGGGCGCGGGGACGATCGTCAATGTGTCCTCCAATGCCACGCGCGGCATACGGCGGGTGCCGTATTCGGCCGCCAAGGGAGGCATCAATGCCGTGACCACCGCGCTGGCCATGGAATACGGCGAGCGCGGCATCCGTGTGGTGGCGACCGCTCCTGGCGGCACCCAGGCCCCGCCGCGTCGCGTGCCGCGCAATGCCGAGGGCGACAACGCCCGCGAGCTGAGCTGGATGCAGGAGGCGATACAGCAGGTCATCGGCTCCACCTTCTTCAAACGCTACGCCACGCTGGAAGAGCAGATCGCTCCGATCCTCTTCCTCGCCTCCGATGACGCCAGCTACATCACCGGTGCCGTCCTGCCGGTGGCCGGCGGCGACAACGGCTGATCCACCTGATTCACATCATCCACACCATCCACAGATCACGGAGCCAAGCCATGCCAGAGCGCCAGGCCATCATTCCCAAGGGAATGGAAGACGTCTACGAAAAGATCGGTTATGCCCCCGGCGTGCTGGTGGGCAGCATCCTGTATGTGTCCGGCCAGATCGGCCGCAACCACGCCATGCAACTGGTCGAGCCACGCGAAGCCCAGATCGTGCAGGCCTTCGAGAACCTCAAGCAGGTGCTGGAGACCGCCGGCGGCACGCTGGACGATATCGTCGACCTCACCAGCTTCCACACCGACATGCGCGACCTGCCGCTGTTCATCAAGGTTCGCAACCGTTACCTGACGCGCTATCCGCTGCCGGCCTGGACCGCCATCGGCGCCCACATGCTGGGCGGCGCACCCGGCTACATCGTCGAGATCAAGGCGGTGGCACATCTGCGACACGAGGAGACCAGGCACTAGGTAAGCGCAGCACCCGATCCATCAGACATAACAACAACGCACAACAACGTACAACAACGGACTACAACCGAAACAACGGAGGAGAACCCCATGAAGACCCTGGAAGTGAGCCAGATCATCGACGGCGCGCGCTTTACCAAATTCCACTGGATGGTGATGTGCCTGTGCGCATTGCTGCTGGTGTTCGACGGCTATGACCTGTTCATCTACGGCGCCGTGCTGCCGGTACTGATGAAGGAGTGGAGCCTGTCGCCAGTGCAGGCCGGCGCACTGGGCAGTTATGCCCTGTTCGGTATGATGTTCGGTGCCTTCATCTTCGGCCCGCTGGCCGATCGCATCGGTCGCAAGAAGGGCGTGGCGATCAGCTTCGTGCTCTTTAGCGTCTCCACCTTCCTGAGCGGCTTCTCGACCTCGCCCACCGAGTTCGGCGTGTATCGCTTCCTGGCCGGTCTGGGCTGCGGCGGCCTGATGCCCAATGCCGTGGCGCTGATGAACGAGTACGCGCCCAAGCGCTTGCGCAGCACCCTGGTGGCCATCATGTTCAGTGGTTATTCGCTGGGTGGCGTGCTGTGTGCCGGCCTGGGCATCTGGATGCTGCCCAACTTCGGCTGGCAGTCGATGTTCTTCGCCGCCGCCGTGCCGCTGGTGCTGCTGCCGCTGATCCTGTGGAAGCTGCCGGAATCGGTGGGCTTCCTGCTGCGCCAGGGCAAGCATGAGCAGGCGCGCGCCATGCTGGCGCAAGTCGCCCCGCTGGCCGGCATCGCTGCCGATACGCAACTGGTGCAGGCCGAGGCCAAGGGTGCCGGTGCACCCATGCTGGACCTGTTCAAGCAGGACCGCAGCGTCGGTACGCTGATGATCTGGGTGTCCTTCTTCTGCTGCCTGCTGATGGTGTATGCACTCGGTTCCTGGCTGCCCAAGCTGATGGCCAGCGCCGGTTATAGCCTGGGTTCCTCGCTGTCCTTCCTGCTGGCCCTGAACTTCGGCGGCGTGGTTGGTGCCATCGGTGGCGGCTGGCTGGGCGACCGCTTCACCCTGCCCAAGGTGGTGATCAGCTTCTTCGCCGTGGGGACCGTGGCCATTGCGCTGCTGGGCTTCAACAGCCCCACGCCGGTGCTGTACCTGCTCATCATCGTGGCGGGCGCCACCACCATCGGCACGCAGATCCTGCTGTATGCCAACACCGCACAGTTCTACCCGCTGGCGATCCGTTCCACCGGTCTGGGCTGGGCCTCCGGCGTGGGCCGCTCGGGCGCCATCGTCGGCCCCTTGCTGGGCGGTGCGCTGATGGCGGCAGCCCTGCCGCTGAAGATGAACTTCCTGGTCTTCGCCATCCCTGGTCTGGTGGCGGCGCTGGCGATCGGCATCTTCATGCTGCGCTACCGGCATGCCGGCCAGGGCGCCAGTGCCAACAGTGTCGGCGCGAGCGGCGTGTCGCCAGCATCGGTGTCGCGCAGCGTTTAAGATCGCAACTTCAGGACGGCGGCTCGGCGCTGCGATGGTTCGGGCATCGCATGCGCCTGGCCTTTTGAACATCAGGGGGGGCAGGGCACAGCCGGCTCCCTCCCGTGTCGTTGCCTGTAGCTTGAGGGTAGGCAGCATGTAGCAAGGAACGATTCATGGTCCATCGACAAGGCTCGCTCACGGCGTGGGTGGCCGGTTTCCTGGCAGTACTGATTTCCTATGCGGGGCCGCTGGTGATCTTCGTGCAGGCTGCACACGCCGGTCAGGTTCCGACTTCTCAACTGGTGTCCTGGGTCTGGGGCATTTCCATGGGGGCGGGGGTGAGCGGCCTGCTGTTGAGCTGGTGGTTCCGGCTGCCCATCATCACCGCCTGGTCGGCGCCCGGGACGGCGCTGCTGCTGAGCCTGTTCCCCGGCATCAGCATGCCCGAGGTGGTGGGTGCCTATGTGATGGCGGCGCTGCTGCTGATCCTCATCGGCGTGACCGGTTACTTCGAGAAGATCCTGGCCTTCATCCCCAAGGGTATCGCCGCCGGCATGATGGCCGGCATCCTGTTCCAGTTCGGGGTGCAGGCCTTCCGCTCCAGCGCGGAGGCACCCCTGCTGGTGCTGGTCATGCTGGCCGCCTACCTGGCCGGGCGCCGCTGGTGGCCGCGCTACGGCATCGTGGTGGTGGCGCTGGTGGGTTTCGCGGTGGCCTTTGCCAGTGGTCGCACCCATCTCGGCGAGCTGGGGCTGGAACTGGCGCAGCCGGTCTTCATCGCACCGCAGTTCAGCCTGGGTGTGTTCTTCAGCTTTACCATCCCGCTCGTGCTGGTGAGCCTGACCGGGCAGTTCCTGCCAGGCATGGCGGTACTGCAGCTGGCCGGCTACCATCCGCCCACCCGCGCGGTGGTCACCGGTACCGGCCTGGCCTCGCTGGTGACCGCCTGCTTCGGCGGCATCACCATCGTCCTGGCGGCCATCACGGCGGCCCTCTGTACCGGCAAGGATGCGCATCCCGAGCCCGGCAAGCGCTACCTGGCCGGCATCGCCAATGGCGTGTTCTATCTCATCGGCGGGACCTTCGCGGCTTCCATCGTGAAGTTATTCACCGCCTTCCCCAAGGAATTGATCGCCGCACTGGCCGGTCTGGCCCTGATCGGCGCCATCGTTTCCAACATCCGCCTGATGAGCGAGGAGGGCGGCTATGTCGAACCCTCTGTCATCACCTTCCTGGCCACGGCCTCGGGCATGAGCCTGTTCGGATTGGGCGCGGCCTTTTGGGGCGTGGTGTTCGGCATGGCCGCCTACTGGCTGATCGGACGCCCCAGAAAACCAGCTTGAGCTGCATGGAGACTGCAATGCAAAAAGATACCGGATCCACCGACCCCTTCGCCCCCCTGGCCAGCGAGATATTGGCCGTGGCGCCCGGTCGCGCGCATGACCTGGCGCGACTGCGGGTGCTGGCGCAACGGGCCGCGCCCGCCACGGTGACCGTGGTGGGCAAGTACAACCACGGCAAGAGCCGCCTGTTGAACGAGCTGATGGGCAGCGAGGTCTTTGCCGTCGCCGACCGTCGCGAGACGGTGCGCCTGTCCGAACACCGGCATGCCGATGTGCGCTGGCTGGATGCCCCCGGGCTGGACGCCGACGTGGCCGAGCAGGATGACAGCCATGCCCAGGAGGCAACCTGGTTGCAGGCCGATATCCGTCTGTTCGTGCATGCCGCCAAGGAGGGCGAACTGGATGCGGTCGAGCGCGCGCTGTTGCAGGCCCTGCGCGACGACCAGCAGCGCACGCGCCGCCAGACCCTGTTCGTACTGACCCAGGTCGACCAGATGGCCGACGAGGCGCAACTGGAGCGGGTGAGCGGCGCCATCGCCGCGCAGGCGCCGGGCTTGACGCTCCATCCGGTGTCGTCCACACGCCACCGCAGCGGCATCGAAGGCGGCAAGAAGCTGTTGCTGGAAAAGAGCGGCATCCCCGCCCTGCAGGCCTGGCTGCGCGATGTCACGGCACAGGTCCCGGCGGCGCGGCGCCATGAGCGCGCGCTGCTGCTGGACGAGATCGACCAGCAACTGCAGCACCAGCGACGCAGCGCGCAAACACAGTTGCAGGCACTGCGGCAACAGCAGCACCAGCAGCGCCAAGATTTCGAACAAGGTCTGGAGGCGGTGCTGGACAAGGTGCATCAGGACCTGCTGCCGGTGCTGGAGGTGGAAGGCGACGACCCGGCCCTGGTGCCGGACACGGCCGCCGACGAATTCAAGCTCACCGCCGGCAAGCGCGAGCGGGCGCGCATCCACGTCGCCTATTCGCGGGCCTGCATCGCCATTCGCGCCCATCTCATCAAGCACGGGGTAGAGGGTTTGCCGGCCGACCAGCGGACCTCGGTCACCAGCCTGGATACGGTGATGGTGGCCGTCATGGGCATTTCCATCAAATACCGCGCCGACCTGCGCCGCCGTTTCTGCGAGCCGGCCGGACGCGGGCAGATGACGCAGTCCTTCCTGCACTACTACGAACTGTCGGAAGACCGCCAGGCCCTGGTGCAGGCGGTGGCGCGCGCCGACACCGCGCTGCATGCCATCACCCGCGCGGCCGACGCGCTGGAGCAGTTGCGCGCGGTGGAGCTGGCATGAAGACGTCGGAACAGCGTTTCATCGACATCATCGGCAGCTCCGGCAGCTCCGGCGGTGCCGAAGCGGATGTGGCAACCCTCCTTGCCGCGTTGCGTGACTGGCTGGCCGCGCTGGATGCGGCGCTCACGGCCGGCCGGATCGAGGCCGGTGGCCTGCAACCCGGCAGCGCGCTGGCGCAGCGCATCGCTGCCCTGCATCAGGCACTGGCACAGCAGCACCAGCAGCGCGAAGCCCAATGGCTGGCACTGGCACCGGCACGCGCCCTGGCGCAGCGCTTCGAGGGCAAGCTGATGGTGCTGGTGTTCGGCAAGTTCAATGCCGGCAAGAGTTCGCTGTGCAACTTCCTGGCCGAACGCTTCCGGCAGCATGGGCAGGCGGTGCAGTATTTCCATCTGCAGGGCGGCCAGCTGCTGGCCTCGGACGAGGCCTTCCACGAGGGCGCCACCGAGACCACGGCGCGCCTGCAAGGGGTGTGTCTGGGCGATGGACTGGTCTTGCTGGATACCCCCGGCCTGCATTCGGCCACCGATGACAATGCGGCCCTGACCCAGCGCTTCCTGGACAGTGCCGATGCGGTGCTGTGGCTGACCAGTTCGACCTCGCCGGGACAGGTGCAGGAACTCGACGAATTGGCCCGCGAACTGCGCCGAGGCAAGCCACTGCTGCCGGTGGTGACGCGCAGCGATGTGATCGACGAAGACGAAGTCGATGGCCAGATCGTCAAGTGCCTGCGCAACAAGTCCGACGCCAACCGCGCCGACCAGGAAGCCGATGTCGGCCACCGCGCCGCCGACAAGCTGCAGGCGCTGGGCGTGGCGGCGGCCCAGCTGAAGCCGGCGGTGTCGGTCTCGGCCTACGTGGCGCGCAGCACGGGCGCCGATGCAGAGGTCATGGCCGGCGCCGGTTTCGAGCGTCTCTATGCGGCCCTGCTGGAACTGCTGGCCCCCGCGCTGGCCTATCGCGCCCGCAAGCCGGCCGAAGTCCTGCTGCATCATTTGCAGGAGGAGGTGGAAGCCCCCTTGGTGAACCAGACCATGCCGGCCCTGACTGCCCTGCGCCAGCAGGTGCAAGAAGAACTGGACAGCCTGCCGGCCCGGCAGGCGCGTCTGGTACAACAAGCCTGGCGCGAGGTGATGCCGCAGCTGGCCGACCTGCTGGAAGCGCATGCCGGGGTGGCCGAGGTAGCCAACGTGGCAGCGGTGGCAGCCACATTGCGCGCGGCCCTGCAACAGGCTGCCACGCAACACGCCCAGGCCTGCCTGGACAGTCACATCTTGCCCACCCTGGAGAGCGCGCTGGACCTGCCTGCCGATCTTGGCTACGACAGTGCGCCGACCGATGGCTTGCCAGCCGCATATGAAAAGCTGTACGAGACCCTGGGCGCGGCCGTGCAGGACAGCCTGCAGCGCATGGCCGGTGACCTGGCCGAGCGCTGCGCGGCCCGCCTGCAAGCCCTGGATCAGGCGCTGCAGCACAAGCAGAAGATCATCCTGGACGGCCAGCGCCGCCTGGGCCAGATCGCGTCCCTTCTGCGTGGCCTGCACGCAGGCGCGAACCAATTGCGTGAACCGGCGCAGGAGGTGTGACCACGCTTGAGCGCATGTATGGCAGGACCATGGCAACACCCCTATAAAAAACGATAAACGCAGCATCAGGGAGGAAAGCAGCATGTGGAAGAACAATCTCAAACGGCTATGCCTGGCCGTATCGATCATATCGGTCGTCTTGATCGTCGGCGCCGGCTGGCGCCTGTTCAATGCCGCCCATGACGTGGGTGCGCAGGCGCTGGCCTTGCTGTTGCCGCTGGCCGCGGCCGGTCTGCTGATAGGCGCTACTGGCCTGCGCGGACGGGGAACGGAGCTGGCGGTGGCGCAGATGCTGCCGCCGGCCACCGAGCTGGTGCCGCCGCTACCGGTAGAGCAGGTCAGCCAGGGCTACATGGTTGCCGAAACCGGCATGCAGGATCTGCATGCGCGCGTGCAGGATCTGGTGGCCCTGCTGGAGCAGACCATCGCCGACATGGCACGCGCCGGCGTGGTGGCGCGGCAATCCGGTGGCAGTGTCGACAGCGCGGTGGCCGCCGTGCAGCAGACGGTGACGGCGGTGGCCACCATCAGCCGCTATATCGATGGTTCGCTGCAGACCTACCGTACCCTGGTGGAGCAGGCTGCGACCATCGGCAAGATCGTCGAGACCATCCATGAAATCGCCAGCCAGACCAATCTGCTGGCATTGAACGCGGCCATCGAGGCCGCCCGTGCCGGCGAGAGCGGGCGCGGCTTCGCGGTGGTGGCGGCCGAGGTCAAGCGGCTGGCCGGCCGGGTCGGGCAATCCAGCAAGGAGATCGGCAAGATCGCCACCTCGCTGAGCCAGTCTTCCGGCAGTGCCCTGCGCGAGGCCGAGGCGGCGGCCTCGCAAGCGGCGCTCGGTCGCAACAGCGCCGATCAGGCCCATGTGGCGATGGCCGATGTCATCGATGGCGCCCGCAAGCGCGTGGCCATCGTCGGCGGCATCAACGACGCCCTGGCACGGCAGTCGCAGGTGGCGGCGGGTCTGTCGCAGCAGGTGCAGCTCCTGTTGCAGCAGGGAACGGCGCGGGTGTTGCGCATCGATTGAGCGGCGTGCGGGTGGAATCTTTTGCGGGGTTAAGGATCAGTTAAGTCTATGTCACTAGAGTGAATCTGACGGCGCCAGCTCGACAGTGGCGTCGTGATTCGTCTCTTGATCCTTCAAGTCTTCATCTACGTACAAGGAGAGCCATCATGGATATCAACAAGATCACCGCCATCAGCGCCATCGTCTTCGGTCTGGCCGGCATGGCGGCACCCTTCGCACAGGCCCAGACCCAGGATACCCAGGGTAGCGTGGCCTACATGAACGGCGGCATCGGCGCGGGCGAACAGACCAAACTGCGCGAGGCGGCCAAGGACTACAACCTGCGGCTGCTGTTTTCCGAAGCCAAGGATGGCGCCTATGTCAGCAACGTCAAGCTCAGCGTCAATGACAGCCAGGGCAAGACCGTCTTCAGCCTGCCCGGCGCCGGCCCGATGACCAATCTCAAGTTGCCGGCCGGTCACTACGAGGTGAAGGCGGACTACAACGGCGTCACCAAGACCAGCAAGGTGGAGGTGGGCCAGAAGCCGACTTCGCTGAGCTTCAACTGGGCGCATCAGGACAACTGAACAGGTCCTTGCTGACGCAAAAAAGATCCTGTGTGTTTCCACACAGGATCAATGTGTCCAACACAGACACAAGGGAACCGTCTGGACCCGGCCGCGCTTCAGCGCGGCGACAGGCGTCGTCCCAGCCACATCAGGCCGCCGTTGCAGGCCAGGGCGAAGACTGACAGCAGCAATGCCACCGCCATGATGGTGCGGATGTCGCCCAGGTTCATGGCATTGGTCAGCAGGAAACCCAGTCCGCGCTGCGAGGCGAACATCTCCCCGATCAGCACCCCCAGCAGCGTCAGCGAAAACGCCAGGCGCAGGCCGGCCGTGATTTCCGGCAGGATGGCTGGCAGCACGATGTGCAGCAGCGACTGGCGGCGCGTCAGCCGCATCGACTGGCCGGCGCGCAACAGCACCGGGCGCATCTGGCGGATCGCATTCATCGTGAAGACCATGATGGGGATGATGCCGTGCATCACCCCGAAGGCCACCTTGGCCGACAGGCCCAGCCCGAACACCAGCAGCACCAGCGGATAGAGCGTGACCTTGGGGATGGCGTACATGTTCAGGAGGATGGGTTCGGAGACATCGCGCGCCATCCGGTTCACGCCCAGCAGCAGGCCTGCCGCCAGGCCACCCACCAGCCCGATCAGCAGGGCGTAGAGCAAGGCCTTGCCGGTTTCCAGCGCATGCAGCCAGAACTCGCTGGTCTGCATCATGCTGCCCAGGGTCAGCACGGCCTGCCCCGGCGAAGCCAGCGCACTGCCGCCATTGATCCAGTACAGGCCCTGCCAGGATACGGCCAGGCCGGCCGCCAGCAGGGCGTAGAGCAGCGGGGTTTGCATCTCGCGCATCGGTTTCATGGCATGTCCTTTCAGCGACGCAGGCGCGCCTGCAGGCGACGGTCCAGCGCGTTCAGCAGGAGGTTGACGAGGGTTACGCTGGCCAGCACCAGGAACATCAGCGCATACATGTCGTTGTTCTCGAAGTTGTTGTAGGCATAGCCGATCGCATAGCCTATTCCCGAGCCCGAGAGGATGAACTCGGAGGCGATCACGCCGATGAAGGCATAGGCCACCACCAGCTTCACCCCGGTAAAGAGGTAGGGCAGTGCCGCCGGCAGCTTCACGCGCACCGCCGACTGCCAGGGTGTGAGCCGCAGTACCCGGGCGGTCTTGTGCAGGGCGCGCGGGATGCGGTCCAGCCCGTTGAGGGTGGCGGTGATCATGGTGACGATGGCCAGCAGCACGGCGATGGCGATGATGGGTGCCGAGCCCACGCCGAAGAGCACGATGAAGACCGGATAGAAGATGAAGGTCGGCACCGCGTAATAGCTGGCCAGCAGGGGTTCGATGGCGCTGCGCAGGCCCGGCAGCGCATGCAGCAGCAGGCCGCAGATGAAGCCGAGGATCACCGCCAGTACCGTGGCAGCGCCGATGTTAGCCAGGCTGATGGCGATGTCCTTGTCGAACTTGCCCTCGCGCAGGATTTCCCAGGCGTGGCGGGCCATGGCCGAGGGCGCGATCATGGTGGTGGGCTGGATGAGGCCGCTGCGGCACAGCAGTTCCACCAGCCCGATCAGTACGATCACCACCGCAATGCGGACCAGGCCATCGAGCTGATGTGCCGACCTGCGCGCCGGGCTGGCGGTGGTATGAGCAGAGCTTGCTTCAGCCATGGCTGGCTCCCATTACCTTCAACGACTCCACCCGCAGGCGTTCCCACAGGCGGGCATTGACCTCGCCGAAACGTGGTGTGGAGACCACCCGGCTATCGCGGTCACGCGGCCAGCCGGTCTCGACGATGTCGATGAACAGGCCCGGCCGCGAGGACATCACGCCGACCCGGTCCGACAGCATGGCCGCCTCGTCCAGCGCGTGGGTGATCAGCAGCACCGTGGCGCCGGTCTCGCGCCACAGGCGCAGAAGTTCGTCGCCCATCAGCAGGCGGGTCTGCTGGTCCAGCGCGCCAAAGGGTTCATCCAGCAGGATCAGGCGCGGCTGCTGCACCAGCGTGCGGGCGATGCACACGCGCTGGCGCATGCCGCCCGACAGTTGCGCCGGGTAGGCCGTGGCGAAATCCTTCAAGCCCATGAAGGCCAGCGCGTAGTCGACCCGGCGCTTGATCTCGGCGCCCTCCATGCCACGCATGCGCAGCGTGAAGGAGATGTTGTCGCGCACGTTCAGCCAGGGGAAGGAGGCGTCTTCCTGGAACACCACCCCCACGCCATCGGGCACGCCCTTGACCTCGCGGTTCTCGAACTGCACCGTGCCGTCGGAGGGCGAGGCCAGGCCCGACAGGGTATCGAGCAAGGTGGACTTGCCGCAGCCGGAAGGGCCGACCACCGAAAAGAACTCGCCCTGGTAGAGCGTCAGATCGATCGGGCCGAGCGCGTGGAAGACGCTGCCGGCCTTGCCGAACTTGCGGGTGACACCCTGCAGCACGGCGTGCGGCACGCGGGGCGTGGTGGCCGGGCTGTCCTGCAGGAGGGCCTCGGCGGCCAAGACGGTGTGTTCACTCTTCATGGCAGACTCCCTCACAGCTTGCTCTTGATCTTGATGGACGGCGGCAGCATGCTGCTGTCGATGAGCTTGTCCCATTCCACGTTGTCCTTGATCTCGCCGATCAGCTTGAGGCCGTCGGTCATGCGGTCCAGTTCGGCCTGGTCGAAGTCGCCCTCGCTCCACATGCGCGCGCGCACCATGTTGTCCACCGCTTCGCGCGCCACCTCCGGGCTGAGCTTGAAGCTGCTCTCCAGCAGCTTGGCGGCGGCGGCCGGATCGCGGTACACCGCCCGCACGCCTTGCTGGCGACCTTCGATGATGGCGCGGATGGTCTCCGGATGGGCCTTGGCATAGGCGCGGGTGGTGATGCCCACCGAGGTGGTCATCGGTTGCAGCACCTCGCCGGCACTGTAGACGGTGCGGTACTTATCCTTGCGCACGATGGACAGTGGTTCGATCAGTACCGCCGCAGCCACCGAACCCTGCTCCAGCATGGTCAGGCCGTTGATGTAACCGCCCGAGGCCACGCGCTGCACCTGGGCCGCATCCACACCCTTGGCCTTGAGTGCCATCAGCAGCAGCATTTCGGACACGCCCTTGGGCGAGGTGATGGCGACCTTCTTGCCGGCCAGGTCGGCGATGCTCTTTACGGGGGAGTTGGGCATGGTCACGGCCGACGCTTCAGCCACGCTGCGGGTACCGGTATTGACGATGACCACGTCCAGCCCCTGGCGCTGTGCGGCCAGCGCTGCCGAGACCGCCACTTCGCCATACGGCAGCTTGCTGGCCAGGATGTTGCGCACCGTGGTGCCGCCACCGCCGGAGGTGAGGATGCCGGTGATATCCACCCCGGCCTTCTTGAAATAGCCTTGCTCGATGGCAATCGCATAGGGCAGGCCGTAGAGGCTGGTGCCCCATTGCGTGACCGAGATTTCTTCGGCGCGGGCCAGACCGGGGAGGGCGACTGGTACAGCCACTGCAACCAGGGCAGCACTGAGAGACACTACAGCTTGCAGGTTCTTGCAAAAGCTTTTCATGATTTCCTCGACACGTGATGGACACTGCAATCGGATACTCGCAAGGGGCGTACCTGCAAGCACTTGATGCTGTCAATGCAAACGACGTGCCAAGCTTAGATATCGATCAAAAAATCGTCTGAAAGTCCTTTTGCAGTCTGCAAAATATAGTTAGATATCTTAGAACATGTGTCGAAGGAGATGCATGGCCGACAAGCCACGGCGCTTTCTCCGATGGTGCAATTATGCTGCCCGCCCGTCACTTGCTGGTGCGTCTGCACAGGGATGGGGCAGCGCCGGGGAGGTTCAGCCCAGCCCGGAAGCCAGGCGTCCGACCTCCTGGGTGGAGGGCATGCGCTTGCCGGATTCCACCGCCTGGCGCTCGTCCCGCGCCAGGTTCAGGGCCATGGCGATGAGCACCTTGCGGGTGGTCTCCAGCTCTTCCTCGCTGATACCTTCCAGGCTCAGGTCATTGACGTCCTCGGCCAGCGGCACCAGCTTCTTCTTCAGGGCGCGGCCCTGCTTGCTGAGGAAGACGTGGACCTTCTTCTTGTCACCCGGGAGATGGGTGCGCTCGACGTAGCCGATGGCTTCCAGCGACTTGAGGGCGGTGGCGGTGGTGGCTTCGCTCACGCCGGCCCGCTCGGCCAGGTCGCGCTGGGACAGGCCGTCGTGTTCCCACAGCACGCGCAGGATGGTCCAGTGGCCGTAGCTGACCGCATGCGGCGCCAGGCGGATCTGCAGGCTGCGGATGAAGGCACGCGCCGCATCCTTGACCAGGTGGGCGACGCGTTCGGCGGCCAGGGCTTCCAGTGCCTGTTCCAGTTCATCCGGTTCATCTTGTTCGACCGGGGCGGCGGCCAGAGGCCGGGATCGTGTGGCTTTCATCATTTCATCAGAAATCTAAGATAACGCAATCATACCCATTTGCAGCCCGATCAGGGAGGGCAGGGTAAGTCACCATGACAGGCTGGCCTGCATCTTGCATAATCGTAGATATCGAAGAATATTTTCGGGGTCATGATGTCTCTCGCCACTGCCATCGATCAGGTCGTACTGTCCAGCTGGGATGAGTTCGCTGCCGCCAGCGACCAGCTGGAGGGCTGGGTATTCCGTGGTCAGGCCGATCATCGCTGGCCGCTGGTCAGTTCGCTGACCCGGCACCTGGCACGCTATTGCCCCGATCCCTCGCTATGGCCCCTGCGCGAGGAGCGGGCGATCCGGGTGTTCCGGCGCAAGGCCCATGTCTTCCTGCATGACGCGGCGGTGCTGGACGATGACCTGCGCTGCCTGGCACTGATGCAACACCATGGCGCGCCGACGCGGCTGATCGATTTCACCAAGTCCCCCTTCGTGGCGGCCTTCTTTGCCATGCAGCAACTGCATGGCGATGCCGCCGTCTATGCGCTCAATACCCCGGCCCTGTGGAAGGCGGCGCCGCGCTTCGATCCGACGCTCAACCGCGAAGCCATCGACCTGCGCAAGCCCGACAGCTACCAGCGTTATTTCGCCGGCAATGCCTTGCCGCTGGTGTGGTTCGGTGAACCCAACCAGATGGATGCGCGGCTGGTGGCGCAGTCCGGCATCCTGGTCGTGCCGGGTACGCTGGAGGCGCCGCTGGAGCGCCTGCTGGCCGGCTACGAGGCCAGCGAACCGCTGATCCGCAAGTTCATCCTGCCGGCGGCGCTGCGCGAGCCGGCGCTGCGGGCGCTGTACCGGATGAACATCACCGCCGCCACGCTCTTCCCCGGCCTGGATGGCCTGGCCCGCTCCATCGACTACGAGCTGGAGATGGTGTGGGAGCAACTGATCGTCGATTACCAGTCCAGGCTGGGCAAGAGCTGAACCCCACGTCGCCACCGCGTCCCTTTTTTCCAGGAGTCCTGAACACCTTGCATCACATCCGCCGCACCGAAGTCCGTTCTTAAATAGTTCGATATCTAACTTAATTGTAGTCGCCATTCCAGTTGTCATTCATTTCGGGGCCAGCTAGCCCCTCACCACGCCAACGAAAGGATTCACCATGTACGACCATTACGCCACCGAAAAACTGATCGACCTGTGGCTCTCCGAAGACATCGGCGCCTGCGACCTGACCGCCCAGACCATGATCGAGCCGGACGAGCAGGGCCATTTCGTCATGAATGCCCGTGAATCCCTGATCGTCTCCGGCATCGAGGTAGCCGCCCGGGTCTTCCGCAAATACGACGCCACGCTGGCAGTGCAGGTGCATCACGCCGACGGCAGCCGGGTCGAGGCCGGTGCCATCCTGCTGACCGTCAAGGGCAATGCGCGCAGCGTCCTGACTGCCGAGCGCACCGCACTGAACCTGGTGCAACGCCTGTCGGGCATCGCCAACGAGACCGCCCGCTACGTGGCCGAGATCGCCGGTACCCGGGCGCAGCTCATCGACAGCCGCAAGACCACCCCCGGCCTGCGCATGCTGGAAAAGCATGCCGTGCTCTGCGGTGGCGGCCTGAACCACCGTCTGGCGCTGGACAACGGCGTCATGATCAAGGACAACCACATCGCCGTCTGCGGCAGCATCAAGGAAGCCGTGGCCCGGGTGCGTCGCAAGCTGCCGGTGCTGACCAAGCTGGAAGTGGAATGCGACCGCGTGGAACAGGTGCGCGAGGCGCTGGCCGCCGGGGTGGACGTGATCATGCTGGACAACATGTCCCTGCCCGACATGCGCGAAGCGGTCGGCATCGTCGATGGTCGCGTCAAGGTCGAGGCCTCCGGCGGCATCCGCCTGACCACCATCCGCCCGGTGGCCGAGACCGGGGTGGATTACATCTCCACCAGCAAGATCACGCAATCGGCGCCGGCCGTGGACATCGGCCTGGACGAAGCATGAGCCCGGCCAGCACGGCGCCCGGCACCTTCTTCCTGGTGGTCGGCCCCAGCGGGGCCGGCAAGGACACCCTGATGAGCGGCGCCCGCGAGGCGCTGGCCGATGCGCCCTATGTCTTTGCCCGCCGCGTGATCACGCGGCCGGCCGGAGCCCCCGGTGAAGACCATGACGCCGAGACCGAAGCCGGCTTCGCCGCCCGAGCGGCGGCCGGCGAGTTCCTGCTGACCTGGCAGGCGCATGGCCTGTCCTATGGCCTGCCGGGCCAGTTGCTGGCCGAGCTGGCGGCCGGTCGCCACGTCGTGGCCAATGGCTCGCGCGCCACCGTGGAAGCGCTGGCGCAGCGCCTGCCCAGCCTGGTGGTGGTGGAAATCTCGGCCCCGCCCGAGGTGCTGGCGCAGCGCATTGCCGGGCGCGGGCGCGAGGATCATGCGCAGATCCTCGCGCGCCTGCAGCGCCAGGTCGACCCCGCGCCGCCCGGCATCCTGCGCCAGGCAGTGGCCAACGACAGTGATACCGCCACAGGTATTGCCCGCCTGCTGGCGGTATTGCGCGCCCCCTTGCAACATTGCGTGGTGCGCGCCGCGCCGGTGGAGACCGGGGAGGAGGCGGTGGCCTATGCCCATCCGCGCCACTGGGCGGCCGGCACGCGCCTGCGCCTGCGCGCTGCGGCCGGTGCCATGGTCGACGTGCGCATCCATCATTGGCCCGACGGCGGCCACGACGCTAGCCCCTGGCTGGCGCTGCCCGCAGGCTTGCGCCAGCGCCTTGGATCGGCTCAGACGGTGCAGGCCTTGCGCCTGCTGGCCCCGGCTAGCCGTCCCTTGTGGAGCCGCAAGCTGCGCGGTGAACGCCTGCCGGCACATCAGTACCAGGCCATCCTGCAGGATGCCGTCGATGGCCGCTACAGCACCACCGAGCTGACCACCTTGCTGGTCTCCATCACCGGTGGCCTGGATGCCGAAGAAACCCTGGCGCTGGCCCAGGCGCGCAGCCGCATGGCCCGGCGCATCAGCTGGGACGAGCCCATGGTGGTCGACAAGCACTCCCTGGGCGGTGTCCCCGGCAGCCGCATCACGCCCATCGTGGTACCGATCGTGGCGGCCTGGGGGCTGGCCATGCCCAAGGCGTCCTCGCGCGCCATCACCTCGGCCGCCGGCACCGCCGACACCATGGCCCTGCTGGCCAATGTCGATCTGGATGGCGAGACCGTGCGCCGCTGCGTGCGCCAGGCCCGGGCCTGCATCGCCTGGAATGGCCGTATCAGTCATTCCATCATCGATGAAGTGATGAACCGCATCACCCGGCCCTACGGGCTGGAGACGGCGCACTGGTCAGTGGCCTCGATCCTGTCCAAGAAGGCGATCGCCGGCGTCACCCATCTGGTGGTGGATGTGCCGTACGGTCCCTATGCCAAGCAGCAGACGCTGGAACAGGCGCAGCAGCTATGCCGACTGTTCGAACAGGTGGGGCAGGGGCTGGGCATGCAAGTGCGGGCGCTGGCCACCGATGGCGGCCAGCCCATCGGGCGCGGCATCGGCCCGGCACTGGAGGTGCGCGATATCCGCCAGGTCCTGGCGGGCGATCCACAGGCGCCGCAGGATTTGCGTGCCAAGGCACTGGTGTTCGCGGCGCATCTGCTGTCCTTCGATCCGCGCCTGGGGGAGGTCGACGTCGCCTTGCAAAAGGCCACCGAACTGCTCGACAGCGGCGCCGCCCAGGCCGCGCTGGCGCGCATCATCGCCGCCCAGGGACCACCCCAGGTGGAGGCCGCGCCCTGCGCCGAGGTCTTGACCTGGCACGCCAACGAGTCCAGCGTGATCAGCCAGGTCGATGGCTGGGCCATCGCGGGACTGGCGCGTACCGCCGGCGCCCCGGCGTATCCGGGGGCGGGGCTGGACTTGCTGTGCCGGGTGGGTGAGCGGGTGCAGGCTGGTCAGGCGCTGTTCCGGGTCCATGCCGCCAGCGCTGCGCACCTGGAGCTGGTCGGTGCCGAACTGCAGGCTCTGGCCAGTCCGGTGGTGTTGGTCGGCCATTGAAGGCTGGACGGAAATGGCAGCGGCGCCCCGTACGCGGGGCGCCGCTGCAATGTCACGCTCAATGTCCGGCTTGTGCGCGTGAGCGGGCGATGCTCTCGGGTACGCCTTCCCAGGCCGGCTTGCCGGCAGCGAACTCGCTGCGCAGATAGGCCAGCAGATCACCCACCTGGGCATCGCTGAAGCTGTTGGCAAAGCCCGGCATGTAGCCCAGCGCCGGATTGGCCGGTTCGCGGATGCCGTGCAGGATGACGTGGATCAGATTGTCCGGTGTGTCGCTGTGCAGGTTGGTATTGACCCGCAACGAGGGCCGTACGCCGAACAGTGTCGGTCCCGTTCCTTCGATGTGACAGGCCGCGCAGGCACCCTGGAACAGCCGCTTGCCATTGGCCTGCGACAGCTTCTGGCTCTCGCTGAGGCTGGTCGTGGTGATGGGGGCCGGTGTTGTGGTGCTGGTGGCCGGCGCCTGGAACGAGGCCAGGTAATGCGCGATGGCGCGCACGTCGCCGGCCGGCAGTTGCGCCAGTTCGGCCACCACCGGCGCCATCGGTCCGGCGGCAATGCCGTGGCGGTCCGAGAAGCCGCTGCGCAGGTAGCTGAACAGTTCATCCTCGGTCCAGGGCGTGGGCGACTTCGACAGCGCCGTCAATGCCGGGGCTTCCCAGCCGTCGACCGTGCCGCCGCCCAGGTACTGGCGTCCGCCCTGTTCCGCGCCCAGGGCATTGCGCGGTGAATGGCAGGCGGTGCAGTGACCGGCGCCTTCCACCAGATAGGCTCCGCGATTCCACAGGGCCGAGCGCTCGGGGTCAGGCTGGAACACTTCGTTCTTGTGGAACAGCAGGTTCCAGCCGGCCAGCAGCGGACGCATGTTGAAGGGGAAGCGCAGATCGTTTTCCGGTGGTGTGCTGGAGACCGCCGGCTGGGCCATCAGGTAGGCGTACAGCGATTGCATGTCGGCTTCGCTGATCTTGGCGAAGGCGGTGTAGGGGAAGGCCGGGTAGAGATGTCGTCCGTCGCGATGGATGCCTTCGCGCATGGCGCGTTCGAAGGCGGCATAGGACCAGTTGCCGATGCCGGTCTTTTCATCGGGCGTGATGTTGGTGCTGTAGACGGTGCCGAACGGCGTCTGCAGGGCATGGCCGCCAGCATTGGCGACCCCGCCCGGGGCCGTGTGGCAGACCGCGCAATCGCCGGCCAGCGCCACCCGGCGCCCGCGTTCGATGGTAGCGGCCGAATACAGGTTGGCCGCAGGTCGCGCCACCGGTGCGATCTCGGCGCGCCAGGGCATTGCCAGGGTCAGCGTGGCGCCCAGTGCCGCCGCAGCACCCCCCAGCCAGCCGTACTTGCGCAGGCGGCGCCAGCCGCCCGGCCGCTGCTCCGCTCCCTCTTGATGTTCCAGTGCCAGCCTGATCTGCTCACCCGAAAACGGCGCCTCGCGCAGACGCACGCCGGTGGCGGCATGGATGGCATTGGAAATCGCCGCCGCCGCCGGCAGCGTGAAGGCGCCGCCCACCTTGAGCTGGATGTCGCGCAGCGCCGGCGTGGTGCCGCCATCGATGAGGTCGACCTGGGGCAGGCTGGCGCTGGCCTGGCCCGGCAGGGGGCGCAGTTCGCGTGACCAGGCATCGAAGCCCTGGTCGGGCGCCAGCGTCTGCGCCATCGCCAGTCTGGCCTGTTTGCCCAGCAGGGCGCGTTGTTTTTCATCGAGCAGATCGTCAGCGGCATGGGCGGCGGCCGCTGTCGTCCCCGCGCGCTGGTCGTGGCCGGCAGTGACCCGGGTCACGCTCAGTTCGCCGGAGGCGCGGTCGTATTCCACATCGGCCACCCAGGCCGACCAGCTCTGTACCGGTTGGCCCTGTTCCTGTTCCAGCGTGCTGGCATAGGCAAAGCCGCGTCCGCGCAGGATGCCGCCCTGCACCTGCCGGGCCGGACCGTTCCAGCCCGCCCCCTCGGCGACCGAGCGCACCAGCGCCGCGCCATGCGCATCGGGCAGGTGTTGCAGACGGTATTGCACGGCGTCCTCGCCGATGCGCTGGGCCAGTTCGTCGAAAAAGATTTCCTGCGCGAAGGTGCTCGCCGCCAACGGGATTGCAGCGCCTTGCGGCCCGATGATCTCCAGCGCCTGCCAGTCGTAGGGCGAGGCCAGGGCGGCGCCGTCGCGCGGGTCGCTGGCATCCTGCAGCGCATAGGCGGTTTCCGTCAGCAGCCAGGCCAGCGGCGGCGGCGGGGCGTCCTGCTCGATATGCAGGTGGTAGCTGCCGAGGCGGCCATCCTGGTCCAGTTCGCCATGCAGCTGTAGCGAGGTCGGGCTGCTGGCGAAGTTGGTCGGCTCCAGCACCAGCGAGACGGCCTGCCCGCATTGCAGGGCTAGTAGCGCCACCACGCCGGCCACGTCGCTGGCGGCGCTGCGCTCCTGCGCGCTGGCCGGCGGGCGGTGGCTGCGCACCTCCACCTGGGCCACGGGCAGGGACAGCAGGGCCGCCACTTCCATGGCGATCAGCGCGGGATTTCCGAAGGGCAGGTCCAGTCGCAGGCTCGCGCCCATCGGGCTGGCCATGGCGACGATGCCGGTAGCGGGGAAAGGGGACGCTGACAGGGCAGAGGATACAGATTCCCCATCGCGCCACTGGTAGTGGGCGTCCATGGTGATGTCGTGCAAGCCGCTGGAATCCTGGCCGCGGGCATGCAGTGTCTGCGCGGCGCGTACGCGCGGGGTGCTGTCCTGCGGTGCTGCCTCGCTCCAGCGCAGGCGCAACTGGCTGCATGCGTGGCGGGCCTGTTCATCGCTGTCGGCCACGACAGCCACCAGATGCCGGCGCTGCACCACCTGTGGCGCGCCCGGGCAACGCAGCGCGGCCTCGCTGTCGAGGCCCTGCAGGCGGGCGCCGGTGTAGAGGGACTGTTGCCAGTCCAGTCGCGGCGGCAGGGCCAGGCGGGCATGACGCAGGGACGCTGCGCCGGTGGTCAGCGGGCCGGCCATCTGCCGGGGCAGGGGCGCACTCATTGCGCTGCACCCTGGCGCTGCAGTTCGACCGCGCGCAGGGCGGCGCGCATGATTTCCACATGGGTGCCGCAGCGGCAGAGGTTGAAGTCCAGTTCGCTGCGGATTTCGTCCTCGGTCGGGCTGGGCGAGCGCAGCAGCAGGGCCTTGATGGTCATGATCATGCCGTTCATGCAGTAGCCGCATTGTGCGCCCTGCTCATCGATGAAGGCCTGCTGTACCGGGTCCAGCCGTCCCTCCTGGGCCAGGCCATCCAGCGTGGTCACATGGCGTCCGGCCACGCCGGCCAGCGGGATCACGCAGGAGCGCGCCGCCACGCCATCGACCAGCACGGTACAGGCACCGCACTCGCCCAGGCCGCAGCCGAATTTGGGGCCGTTCAGGCAAAGGTCGTTGCGCAACACGTTCAGCAGCGGCGCGTCGGCGGCAATGTCCAGCGTGGCCGCATGGCCGTTGACGTGGAAGGTGATGGGTTCTTGCTTGTGCATGGTCTCTGGTGTCGCGGCGCCCTGGCGCCTTGGATCTCTATCGTCAGCGCATGAAGCATCCTTCATGCCAATGCGCTTGCAGCGGCCAGTATGCCCGCCTGCGGACAGGCTGTCCCGCAGCCTCGCCCGGCCTTGTCGAAAAACAGTGTACACACTCAATAATGCCAAGTAAATCACGAATTTCCATGCTGCATTGCGCGGTCTCGAACTGGTGCGGCCGGGCGTCTAAAACTCCCGTATTTGGTGCTGCATCGCACATAAAAGGGGATTTGGCTGGCGCTGCTGGTGCGCCGGAAAATCCCGGTTGCAAAGATCGTGGAAATGATTAAATATAGTGTATGCATTACAAATTAGCGAACTTCGCATGACCATGGCAGATCAAGGAGAACCTCACATGCAGCAGCGTCTTTACCGTATCGGGCAAATCGTCCCCAGTTCCAACACCACCATGGAGACCGAGATCCCGGCCATGCTGACGGCACGCCAGGCGATCCGCCCCGAGCGCTTTACCTTCCACTCCAGCCGCATGCGCATGAAGAAGGTGGTCAAGGAAGAACTGGCGGCCATGGATGGTGAATCCGACCGCTGCGCCGTCGAGCTGTCCGATGCCCGCGTCGATGTGCTGGGCTATGCCTGCCTGGTGGCCATCATGGCCATGGGCCGTGGTTACCACCGCCAGTCCGAGCAACGCCTGACCGCCCACACCGCCGCCAATGGCGCCGATGCTCCGGTGGTCACCAGTGCCGGCGCGCTCATCGATGCGCTCAAGGTCATCGGTGCCAAGAAGATCGTGGTGGTCGCGCCCTACATGAAGCCGCTCACCGAGCTGGTGGTGGACTACATCCGCCACGAAGGCTATGAGGTGCTGGACTACCGTGCCCTGGAAATCCCCGACAATCTCGACGTGGCTCGTCATGACCCGGCCAAGCTGCCGGCCATCGTGGCCCAGATGGATACCAGCCAGGCCGACGCCATCGTGCTGTCGGCCTGCGTGCAGATGCCCTCGCTGCCGGTGATCGCGCAGGTCGAGGCGATGACCGGCAAGCCCGTCATCACCGCCGCCGTGGCCACCACCTACGCCATGCTCAAGCGCCTGGAGCTGGACCGCATCGTGCCGGGCGCCGGCGCGCTGCTCTCCGGCGCCTACTGAGAGGGGTCGCCATGCAGAGCAGCTTCCTCTACGGCGCCAACATCCTGGCCAACGGCATCCGCCAGCATTACCTGCGCTTCGGCGGCAAGGATGGCGCACGTGCCGGCCGCGACGCCGTCATCATCGTCCCCGGCATCACCAGCCCGGCAGTGACCTGGGGCTTCGTCGGCGAACGGTTCGGCCAGCAGTTCGATACCTATGTGCTGGATGTGCGCGGCCGTGGCCTGTCCTCGGCCTCGGAGACGCTGGACTACAGCCTGGATGCGCAGGCGGCTGATGTCATCGCCCTGGCTGAAGCGCTCGGCCTGGAGCGCTATGCAGTGGTCGGGCACTCCATGGGCGGACGCATCGGCGCCCGCGCCGCCAGCCAGCAGCCGCGCGGCCTGACGCGGCTGGTGATGGTCGATCCGCCGGTCTCCGGCCCGGGTCGTCGCGCCTATCCCTCCAAGCTGCCCTGGTACGTGGATTCCATGCGCCTGGCGCGCGAGGGTTGCTCGGCCGAGCAGATGCGCGCCTTCTGCCCGACCTGGACCGAACAGCAACTGCAACTGCGTGCCGAGTGGCTGCACACCTGCGACGAGCGGGCCGTGATCGCCAGCTTCGAGGGCTTCCATACCGATGATTTCCATGCCGACCTGCCGGCCCTGAAGCTGCCGGTGATGTTGATGCAGGCCTCGCGCGGCGACGTCATCCTGCCCGAGGATGTGCAGGAACTGCAGGGCCTCTTGCCGCAGCTGGTGGTGAGCCGGGTGGAAGACGCCGGCCACATGATCCCCTGGGACAACGAGGCCGGCTTCTACGCCGCCTTTGGCGACTTCCTCGGCGCGCCGCTGTAAGGGCCGCGTTCATCGCAAGACCGATTGCAAAGGAGAACACCATGGCCGTCAGCGACCATGACCTGATCAGCGCCTGGAAAGAGGTGCTGACCCTGTCGAAGCTGGAGCCGGGACAGATCGTCACCGTGCTCACCAGCAGCAGCACCCATCCGCAGACCCTGTCCACTGCCATGACCGCCGCCGCGCTCATGGGCGCCACCGTCAATCGGCTGGACCTGCCGCCGGTCAATGCCGAGAAAGCCCTGAGCCGCGACTCCCTGGCCTATCTCGGCACCACGCCCCTGACCGGCAACCGCGCCGCCATCGCCGCCCTCAAGGAAAGCGACCTGGTGCTGGACCTGATGACCCTGCTGTTCTCGCCCGAGCAGCACGACATCCTTTCCACCGGCACCAAGATCCTGCTGGCCGTGGAGCCGCCCGAGGTGTTGGTGCGCATGGTCCCCAGCGCAGACGACCGGCGCCGCGTATCGCAGGCGGCGCGTCTGCTGGAGGGCAAGCGCGAGATGCACATCACCTCGGACGCCGGGACCGACCTGCGCTGCCCGCTGGGCGAATTCCCGGTGATCCAGGAATACGGCTTCGTCGATCAGCCGGGACGCTGGGACCACTGGCCCAGCGGCTTCGTGCTGACCTGGCCCAATGAGCGTCAGACCAACGGCACCCTGGTGATTGATCGCGGCGATATCCTGCTGCCCATGAAATGCTATGCCCAGGAAGCCATCGTGGTCACCGTCAAGGACGGTTTCGTCACCGACATCGAGGGCGGCCTGGATGCCGAGCTGCTGAGCGACTACATGGCCTCCTTCAAGGACCCGGAAGCCTATGCCATGTCGCACATCGGCTGGGGGCTGCAACCGCGCGCGCAATGGTCCACGCTGGCCATGTACGACCGCGAAGCCACCATCGGCATGGATGCCCGCGCCTACGAAGGCAATTTCCTGTTCTCCTTCGGCCCCAACAACGAAGCCGGCGGCAGCCGCACCACCGCCTGCCACATCGACATCCCCCTGCGCCGTTGCACGGTGGCGCTGGATGGCACGCCGGTGGTCAAGGACGGCAAGGTGCTGGACGGCTTCGTCTACGGCAATTCGCAATGAGGCCAGCCGGGTGCACCCGGCAGCCTCTTCAAAAGGAAGATACGATGCACAAGGAAGTGGAAACCTACCAGCGCCAGGGCTTCGGCCAGACGCTGGAAATGAAACCGCCGTTCGGTCTGCTGATCGTCGATTTCGTCAACAGCTTCGCCGACCCGGCCCAGTTCGGCGGCGGCAACATCGGCCCGGCCATCGAACGCACGCGCAGCCTGCTGGCCCATGCGCGCCAGCATGGCTGGCCGGTGGCGCACAGCCGCATCGTGTTCGCCGACGATGATGCCGACCGCAACATCTTCGGCATGAAGGTGCCGGGCATGGTGACCCTGAAGGAAGACCTGCCGGGCAGCGCCATCGTGCCGGAACTGACCCCGGTCGCCGGTGAGCTGGTGGTGCGCAAGACCGTGCCGTCGGCCTTCTTCGGTACCTCGCTGGCACCGTGGCTGACCCAGCACGGCGTGCAGACCCTGCTGGTGGCCGGTGCCGTGACCAGTGGTTGCGTGCGCGCCAGTGTGGTCGATGCCATGTCCTGGGGTTTCCGCCCGCTGGTGGTGTCCGATTGCGTGGGTGACCGCGCCATCGGCCCGCATGAGGCCAACCTGTTCGACATGGCGCAGAAGTACGCGGCCGTGATGCCGCTGGACGAAGCCCTGAAGGTGGTCGCCCAGCCTTGATGCCCGGACGGCGGTGACGGTCTGGGTCGTGATGAATCTGATGTGCACCATGGTTTGAGATGCAAGCAACCAATCCTCCCGGCCAACCATCCGGTCAGACGCCCCGCGAGGCGCGCCGTCAACTGCTGGAGCGTGGCGACGCGCTGCTGGTGACCCGCGCCCCGCAACCCGGTGCCAAGCCCGCGCCCCGCCAGCCCGGCGCGGCTTCGTCCTATGTGCAGCCGCTGCCGGACGTGTTCGTGGCCCTGCTGGCAGAGGGCCGGGTGCTGGCCTTCAACGGTCACGTCGATCTCGGCACCGGCATCCGCACTTCACTGGCGCAAATCGTGGCCGAGGAATTGAGCGTGGACATGGACTGCGTCACCATGATCCTCGGTCACACCGAGGAAGCCCCCAACCAGGGCCCCACCATTGCCAGTGCCACCATCCAGATTTCCGCCGTGCCGCTGCGCAAGGCCGCAGCCCAGGCGCGCGAGCACCTGCTGGCCATGGCGGCCGCGCAGTGGGGTATTCCTGTCGCGCGCCTGCGCATCGAAGCGGGGCGCATTACGGATGCCGACCAACCGGAGCGCAGTACCAGCTATTTCACCCTGCTGGCCGGGCAGAAGATCGTCCTCACCCTCGACCCCGGCGACGTACCGTTGAAGCCGGCCAGCCAGTACACCCTGGTAGGCCGCAGTTCGCAGCGCGTCGATATTCCCGCCAAGGTGCGTGCCGAGCCGGTCTATGTGCACGACGTGCGTGTGCCGGGCATGCTGCATGGCCGCGTGGTGCGGCCGCCGCATCCGGGGCGCGATGGTGGTGACTTCATCGGCAACAGCCTGCTGTCGGTGGACCAGGATTCCGTGGCTCACATCCCCGGGCTGGTGGCGGTGGTGGTGCAGGGCGATTTCGTCGGCGTGGTGGCCGAGCGCGAGGAACAGGCGCAGCGTGCCATGCGCGAATTGAAGCTGCGCTGGAAGGACATCCCGCCGCTACCCGCCATGGACGATCTGGAGACCCGCCTGCGCGAGCTGCCGGCCAAGCGCCGCGAACTGGTGCGCCAGGGCGATCTGGATGCCGCCATGGGCAGCGCTGCCCAGCGCATCGAGCGCACCTATGTCTGGCCTTACCAGATGCATGCCTCCATCGGCCCTTCCTGCGCGGTGGCCGATTATCGCGAGGATGGCCTGACCGTCTGGTCCGGCACGCAGAATCCGCATGTCATGCGCATCGACCTCTCGCGCCTGTGCGAGCTCGATGAAGGAAAGATCGAAGTGATCCGGCTGGAAGCCGCCGGTTGCTATGGCCGCAACTGTGCCGATGACGTGGTGGCCGATGCCGCCCTGTTGTCACGCGCGGTGGGACGCCCGGTGCGGGTGCAGCTCACCCGCGAGCAGGAGCATGCCTGGGAACCCAAGGGCGCGGCGCAATTGATGCAGGTGCGTGGTGCCATCGATGAAGCGGGCCGGCTGTCGGCCTATGGCTTCCAGACCCGTTATCCCTCCAACGATGCGCCGGTGCTGGCGCTGCTGCTCACCGGCAGGATCGCCCCCGAGCCCCGCGTGCTGGAGATGGGCGACCGCACCGCCGTGCCGCCCTATGCCTACCCACACCTGCAGATCGATTGCGACGACGTCGCGCCCATCGTGCGTGCCGGCTGGTTGCGCGGAGTCTCGGCCATGCCGAACTCCTTTGCCCATGAGGTCTTCATCGATGAACTGGCCGAGCTGGCCCGGGAGGATCGCCTGGCCTATCGCCTGGCGCACCTGCCCGACGAGCGCGCCAGCGCGCTGCTGCAGGCGGTGGCGGAGAAGGCTGGCTGGGTGGCCGGTGCCAGCGGTTCGCGTGGCAGGCCGGAGTCCGACGGCAAGCTGCGCGGGCGCGGCATCGCCTATGCGCGCTATGTCCACAGCAAGTTCCCCGGGTTTGGTGCGGCCTGGTCGGCCTGGGTCATCGATATCGAAGTCGATCCCGCCGATGGCGCGCTGAAGGTGACATCGCTGGTGGTGGGGCAGGATACCGGCATGATGGTCAATCCCGATGGCGTGCGCCACCAGATGCACGGCAACATCCTGCAATCGCTGAGCCGGGTCTTGAAGGAGCGGGTCAGTTTCGGCCCGCAAGGGACCACCAGCCTGGAGTGGGGCGCCTATCCCATCCTGCATTTCACGGAAGTGCCGCCCATCGAGATCGTGCTGATGCAGCGCCAGGACCAGCCCCCCATGGGGGCGGGCGAATCGGCCTCGGTGCCGAGCGCGGCGGCGCTGTCCAATGCGCTCTTCGATGCCACCGGGCGTCGCTTCCGCCAGCCGCCCTTCAATGCGGAATGCATCCTGGCGGGGCTGCGCGAGCCCTTGCCGGCGGTGTGAACGATTCGGCGGCCCGGCCTTATTCGTCGATCATCTTGCGCAGCAGGAACACCAGTGCCACCCGCTCGGCCGGATTGAGGTTGCCATAGGTGGCCTCGGTGATCTGGGCGGCGAAGGGGACGGTATCGGCCACCAGCGCGGTGGCGTTCTTGCTGAGCGACACCAGGACCTTGCGGCGGTCGGCCTCGTCATGGGACAGCTCAATCAGGTCGCGTGCCTTCAGGCGTTCGACGATGCCGCGGATGGTGGCCTGGTCGATGGCGGTCACCTTGACGATGTCAGAGAGCGAGCAGGTCTGCAGGTCGCGGATGGCGCACAGCGTCACGAACTGCGCCGCCGTCAGTTGCGAATCCGGGATATGTTGCTGGAAAATGGCGGCGTGGCGCTGGTAGGCGCGGCGCAGCAGGTGCCCGATCTGGTCGGAGAAATGATAGTCGGCGGTGGCGGGCTTCTTGGTCATTGGCGCAAGGGATGGGTGGCTTGGCATGCCTTGTTCGCCGGCGGCGAGCAGGGGGCAGCTGCTGATTCTAATGTCCTGCCTGCCGGCTGTATAGGCAAGCGTCGCTGCGGCCTTGCCTGCCACGGATGCCTTGGCGCGCTTGCGGGGCGCCGATTTGAGAGTTGTCGTGCTTGTCATCGGAGAGAGTTGAACAATGTTGATCGATTTCGCAGGGCTCAAGCCCGTCGAAGCTTATGAATGGATGTCGGCGCTGATCGTGCCCCGTCCTATCGCCTGGGTTTCCACGCTGGACGGGCAGGGGCGGGCCAACCTGGCGCCGTTCAGCTTCTTCCAGATGATCACCGGCAAGCCGCCGACCCTGCTGATCAGCCCGCTGCTGCAGCGGGGTGGCAAGCTCAAGGACACCGTCAACAACATCAGTGCCAGCGGCGAGTTCGTGGTCAACCTGGCCGCACCGGCGCAGGCCCAGGCCTTGAATGCGACGTCCTTTCCCTTCGAGGCCGGCGTCAGCGAATTCGAGGCCTGCGGTCTGCAGGCCGCGCCCAGCCAACTGGTACAGCCGCCCCGCGTCGAGGGTGCGGTGGCCAGCTTCGAGTGCAAGCTGGCGATGATGGAGCCCTATCCGCGCCATGAGCCGTCCTGCCACCTGATCTTCGGTCAGGTGCTGGCCGCACACGTGGATGACCAGTTGCTGGATGCCGATGGCAAGCTAGATCCGGGCCAGGTCGATCTGCTCTTCCGCATGGGCGGCGAATGGTATGGCCGCAGCCGTACCGAATCCAACTTCACCTTGCCGCGTCCACGCTGATTCCCCACTTCCCCCTCCTCGACCAGGGCGGTGCGGCCACCGCTGCACCCGCCGCTGGCGATGTCACCTTCCTGCTTCGCCGGTCTGCCGACCGCGCTTCTTCCATTTTCGATGTCGCCATTTGCGTTGCCGTCGACGCGATGTCGTGGTGCACAACGCACTCTGCTTGTGCAGTTTTCCGGTTTCGCATTAATATGGTGTACACATTATAAATAAGAAATGCAAAGACGGTTTTCGGGGCGCCGTGGAGACAAGCTGTAGAACCCCGTATGTAGCGCGTTAATCCAATAGTAAAGCAGTGAATACCTGAGCTTCTTGAGCTGGGTCAAGGCTGGCCTGTATTTTGCTAACACTCAAAATATAGAGCGCATACGTCATAAAAAAGAAGTGATCGGCGAGGCTTTCCAGTGCCGTTGTACGGCCTCGCCAATGCCGCAGCCACAGCGTGCAGGACAACACCAGACAAGCGCCGAAGACAGTTTCAGACAGAAGCCCGGATCACCGGGCCAGGCAGGAAAGCAGCACCTGCAGTAACTGCATCACCAGCAACACCTCCAACACTTCAACAAAAGGGAAAACAACATGAAAAAAGCATGGGCACTCGCGGCCGGCAGTCTGTTCTGCGCGAGCGGCGCGATGGCGCAATCCAACGTCACCATCTATGGCGTGGTCGATACCTACCTGGGCTACACCAATGCGAGCGGTCGCGGTTCGGTGGTGTCGCTGGACAGCGGCGGCTACCAGGCCAGCCGCCTGGGCTTCAAGGGGACCGAAGACCTGGGTGGCGGCCTGCGCGCCAACTTCCAGATGGAAAACGGCTTCGCCTCCGACACCGGTGGCATGCACGACAGCACCCGCCTGTTCAACCGCCAGTCCTGGGTCGGCCTGGCCAATAACCTGGGTGAGCTGCGCCTGGGTCGGCAGAACTCGCCGGGCTTCCTGATGATTGCGCGCCTGGATGCCTTTGCCGGTGCGACCTATGCCTCCTTCCTGAACAATGTCTCGGCCTACACGCCACGCTACGACAACGTGATCGGCTATATCTCGCCGGTGATGCGCGGCTTCAAGCTGCAGGCCTACTACGGCCTGGGCGAGCAGACCACGCCCAAGAACGGCCTGTCCACCTATATGCTGGCCGGCGAGTACGAAAGCGGTCCGTTCTACCTGGGCCTGAGCCATTCCACCCAGAACAGCGCCAACGACAACATCGCCATCCGCTCCACCTTCGCCGGGGGTGCCTATGACTACGGCAACGGCAAGATCTTCCTGGGCTACTACCGTGGCAACAACCTCGGTGCGGCTGCCACCACCAATGTGCGCGGCAGCTACTACGGCGCGTACTCGATCTCGGCCAACTATCGCCTGAGCGCGCAGGCCACCATCGGGGCCGGCTACGGCTGGGCCAAGGACAGCACCGGCGCCGGCCGTGATGCCCGCCAGATCAGCCTGATCGGCACCTATGACCTGTCCAAGCGCACCATGCTCTACACCACCTATGCCCACCTGACCAACAGCAACGGCGCCACCTTCTCGCTGGCCGGTGCCGCACCGATCACCAAGAACGTGCCCGCCAGTGGCGGCACGGTGAACGGCATACAGTTCGGTATCCGTCACCTGTTCTGATGCGCTGCCGGAAGGTGCGCGGGCTCCACCCGGCGCGCCTTCCTTCCCCTGCTGTTGCTTGCACCTGCGGGTGCAGAAAGGAAAGATCGTGAACGTCTCCCTCCATCTCAAGCATCTGAAGCATCTCGTTGTCGCTGCACTGGGCCTGACGGCCGCTGCCGGCGCACTGGCCCAATCCACCATCAAGATTGGCGAAGTCAACAGCTACAAGGCCCAACCGGCCTTCCTCGAACCGTACCGCCGTGGCTGGGAACTGGCCCAGGAAGAAATCAATGCCGCCGGCGGCCTGCTGGGCAAGAAGGTGGAAATCATCTCCCGCGATGACAACGGCAATCCCGGTGACTCGGTGCGGGTGGCCGAGGAACTGGTGACCCGCGAACAGGTGTCGCTGCTGTTCGGCGGCTTCCTCTCCAACACCGGCCTGGCACTGACCGACTATGCCAAGCAGCGCAAGATCTTCTTCCTGGCGGCTGAACCGCTGACCGACAAGATCGTCTGGCAGAACGGCAACCAGTACACCTATCGCCTGCGTCCCTCCACCTACATGCTGGTGGCCTCGCTGGTCAACGAAGCGGCCAAGCTGAAGAAGAAGCGCTGGGCGCTGGTCTATCCCAACTACGAATACGGCCAGTCCGCCATCGCCACCTTCAAGAAGCTGATGCAGGAGCGCCAGCCGGATATCGAATTCGTCGCCGAACAGGCGCCGCCCCTGGGCAAGATCGATGCCGGTTCGGTTACCCAGGCGCTGGCCGATGCCAAGCCGGATGCGATCTTCAATGCGCTCTTCGGTGCCGATCTCGGCAAGTTCGTGCGCGAGGGCAATACCCGTGGCCTGTTCGAGGGACGCGAAGTGGTGTCGCTGCTGACCGGCGAGCCGGAATATCTCGATCCGCTGAAGAACGAGGCACCCGTCAACTGGATCGTCACCGGCTACCCCTGGTATGCCATCGATACGCCCGAGCACAAGAAATTCGTCGACGCCTATCGCAAGAAATTCAATGACTACCCGCGCAACGGGTCCCTGGTCGGCTATGTGGCGCTGATGTCGATCGCCACCGGCATCAAGGCGGCTGGCTCGGTGGAGAGCGACAAGCTGGCGGCCGCCTTCTCGGGCCTGAAGGTCGCGACCCCGTCCGGCCCCATCGTCTATCGCAGCCAGGACCACCAGTCCACCCTGGGCGCCCACGTGGGACGTACGGCACTCAAGGATGGTCGCGGCATCATGGTCAACTTCAGCTACGTCGATGGCGCTTCGGTGCAATTGCCGGATGCCGAAGTCAAGAAACTGCGTGCGGCCAACTGAGCTGGTACACGCCTTGCAGCGGTCCTGCGCAGCCCCGTGCTGCGCGGGACCGTGGTCACAGGGGATAAAGCATGACTCTCTCTAGCCTGATCGTGCAGATGATCAACGGGCTGGCCGACGCTTCCACCATGTTCCTGGTGGCGGCCGGCCTGTCGCTGATCTTCGGTGTCACGCGCATCGTCAACTTCGCCCACGGCTCGTTCTACATGGTGGGCATCTATGTGGTGTACACGCTGGTGTCCTTGATCGGCGCCAGCGGCCTCGGTTTCTGGAGCGCGGTACTGCTCTCGGCGATGGCCGTGGCGGTGCTGGGCGCGCTGGTGGAAATCCTCATCCTGCGCCGCATCTACCGCGCCCCGGAACTGTTCCAGCTGCTGGCGACCTTTGCGCTGGTGCTGGTGTTCAAGGATGCCGCGCTCTACCTGTGGGGGCCGGAAGACCTGTTCGGCCCACGCGCGCCCGGCCTGGGTGGCGCGGTGCAACTGCTGGGCCGGCGCATTCCGCAATACGACCTGGTGCTCATCGCCATCGGCCCGCTGGTGTTGGGCGTGCTGTGGCTGGTCCTGAACCGCACCCGCTGGGGGACTCTGATCCGCGCCGCCACCCAGGACCGCGAAATGGTCGGCGCCCTGGGCATCAACCAGTCCTGGCTGTTTACCGGCGTGTTCGCGCTGGGCTGCTTCCTGGCTGGCCTGGGCGGCGCCCTGCAGGGGCCGCGCATCCCCGCCAACCTGGCGCTGGACCTGGAGACCATCGGCAACGCCTTCGTGGTGGTGGTGGTCGGCGGCATGGGGTCGATCCCCGGTGCCTTCCTGGCGGCCCTGCTGATTGCCGAGATCAAGGCCCTGTGCGTGGCCATCGGCCAGGTGTCGGTGTTCGGGGTGGTGATCTCGCTGTCCAAGCTGACGCTGGTGGTGGAATTCCTGGTCATGGCGGTGATCCTGGTGGTCCGTCCCTGGGGTCTGATGGGCAAGCCCCAGGCTGCCGCTCGCAGTACCGGCCAGCCGGAAGCGCCGCTGGCCCCGGCCGGCGCCGGCGTGCGCAAGCTGGCCTGGGCCGCCGTGGCGCTGTTGCTGGCAGCACCCTTGCTGTCGCACAGCTTCCCCTACCTGACGGTGCTGCTGGTGGAGATCTTCATCGCCGTGCTGTTTGCGGCCAGCCTGCACTTCATCATGGGGCCGGGCGGCATGCATTCCTTCGGTCACGCGGCCTATTTCGGGCTGGGTGCCTATGCGGCGGCGATGCTGGTGGTCAAGCTGCACTGGCCGATGGAACTGGCGCTGGTGGTCGGTCCGCTGGTGGCCGGGCTGGGCGCGCTGCTGTTCGGCTGGTTCAGCGTGCGCCTGTCGGGCGTGTACCTGGCCATGCTGACCCTGGCCTTCGCACAGATCGTCTGGGCCATCATCTATCAATGGGATGAGGTCACCGGCGGCAGCAACGGGCTGGTCGGCGTCTGGCCGGCAGCCTGGCTGGCGTCGCCGCTGGCCTATTACTACCTGGCGCTGGCGTGCGCGGTGGCCGGCCTGCTGCTGTTGCGCCGCGTGCTGTTCGCGCCTTTCGGCTATGCCATGCGCGCCGCCCGTGATTCGGTGCTGCGTTCGGACGCCATCGGCATCGACGTCAAGCGCATGCAATGGCTGGCCTTTGCGCTGGCCGGCGTATTCTGTGGCGCGGCCGGGGTGTTGTTCGCCTTCTCCAAGGGCAGCATCTCGCCGGAAGCCATCAGTGTGAGCCGGTCGGTCGATGGTCTGGTGATGGTCATGCTGGGCGGCCTGCAGACCCTGCTGGGGCCGGTGGTGGGCGCATCGGTCTTCACCTGGCTGCAGGATGTGATCGCACGCGAGACCGATTACTGGCGTGCCATTCTCGGGCTGGTGATCCTGGCGCTGGTGCTGCTGTTCCCGGCGGGCATCGCCGGCTATTTCCAGCGCTTCCTCGGTGGCCCGGCGCGCCAGGGGAGCAAGGGGAGCAAGGGGAACGGTGGGGCCCCGGAACTGAAAGCCGGTATCGGCAAGGAGGCGGCATGAGCCTGCTGACAGTAGACAACATCAGTAAATCCTTCGGTGGCAACAAGGCCGTCAATGGCGTCTCTTTCGAGCTGCCGCCGGGCCAGTTGCTGGCACTGCTGGGGCCGAATGGCGCCGGCAAGTCGACCTGCTTCAATATCCTCAACGGCCAGTACCGGCCCGAGACCGGCAGCATCCGCTTCGACGGCCACGATATCGCCGGCATGAAGCCGCGTGACATCTGGCGGCTCGGTGTCGGGCGCACCTTCCAGATCTCGGCCACCTTCAGTTCCATGACCGTGCTGGAAAACGTGCAGATGGCGCTGATGTCGCGCCAGCGCAAGCTGTTCGGTCTGTGGCGTCCGGCGGGCTCCTACTTTGCCGATGAGGCCATGGCCCTGCTAGAGCAGGTCGGCATGGCCGCCCAGGCGCGGCGCCCCTGCGGCGTGCTGGCCTATGGCGACGTCAAGCGGGTGGAGCTGGCCATCGCCCTGGCCAACCGGCCGCGCCTGTTGCTGATGGACGAGCCCACGGCCGGCATGGCGCCCAAGGAGCGCAATGAACTGATGGCCCTCACCAAGCGCCTGGTGCTGGAAAAGAACATGTCGGTGCTCTTCACCGAGCACAGCATGGATGTGGTGTTTGCTTTTGCCGACCGAATGATCGTGCTGGCGCGCGGGCAACTGATCGCCGAGGGCGATGGCGAGACCATCCGCAATCATCCCAAGGTGCAGGAAGTCTATTTCGGCAGCGGCAAGACATTCGAGAAGGAAGGAAGCCCATCGTGAGCGTCACCATATCCCCCAAGACCGATCCGCTGCTCAAGGTCAGCGCACTGAACGCCTTCTATGGGCGCGCCCACATCCTGTTCGACGTCGCCCTGGAGGTGGGGCGCGGCGAAGTGGTCGCCCTGATGGGGCGCAACGGCGCCGGCAAGTCCACCACCATGAAGGCGGTGATGGGCCTGCTGGACCGGGCCGAGGGCGAAGTCAGTTTTCGCGGCAAGGACATCAGCCGCGCCCGTCCCTATGAGATCGCCCGCGACGGCATGGGCTTCGTACCCGAAGACCGGCGCGTCTTTTCCGACCTGTCGGTGATGGAAAACCTGGAGGTGGGCCGCCAGCCGGCGCGGGAAGGGGCGGTCCAGTGGACGCCGGAAAAGCTGTTCCAGCTCTTCCCCAACCTGGGTGAAATGCCGGACCGCCCGGGCGGCCAGATGAGTGGTGGCGAGCAGCAGATGCTGACCGTCTCGCGCACGCTCATGGGCAACCCCTACCTGGTGCTGCTGGACGAGCCCTCGGAAGGGGTGGCACCGGTCATCGTCGAACAGATGGCCAACATGATCATGACCCTGAAGCGCGAAGGCATGGCCATCCTGTTGTCGGAGCAGAACCTGCACTTCGCCGAACTGGTCAGCGACCGTGCCTACGTGCTGGAGAACGGTCATATCCGTTACCAGGGCAGCATGGCGCAACTGGCGGCAGACGAAGAGGTGCGACGGGCTTACCTGTCGGTGTAGCAGGGCAGCTGGCGTGGGTGGAGGTGGCGGCGGGATCGCCGTAGCTTGATCGTCATTTCCTCTCTTGCCTGGTTTGTTGCGCTGCATAAGGGTGGCGTGCTTCTCCGGTTGGGGTGCTCCCGATCAACAAGCCGGCCCATGGCGGCAGCGCCGCCCCGCCAGAACGGCAGGGTGGAGCTGCCGGCCGACGCGGCCGGGTGTGGACGCTGCCTGCCGCCTGCGGCCTGCCTGGGGGCGGAAAAAGCCCTGCCTGCTTGTGCAATAAATGATGTGTACGCTTTAAATCAAGCGACCCGGCAGATCGGCTTCAATTCTCTTCCATTCCCCGGAATTCCGCACCAAACTGGCATTTATCGCCCTGTTATTGGTCATGTTTCGCACTGCAATGCAGCACGAAAAATCTCTTCATCAAACCTCTATTCTTTTAAAAATAGAGTGTGTACACTGTATTTCATTCGACGTATCAGGATCGTTTCCGTCGTCGCTTTTATCCCGGCTTCAACCCAGCTTCCTACCTATTTCGCAAGGAGATCAGAGTGTCCAATTCCCCACGTATCGCCGTCGTTGGCGCAGGCCTGGGCGGTGCCGCTACGGCGGCGCTGCTGCTGCAGGAAGGTTTCAATGTGCGCGTCTATGAGCAGGCGCCCGGTTTCTCCCGCCTGGGAGCTGGCATCCACGTCGGCCCCAATGTGATGAAGGTGCTGCGTCGCATCGGCATCGAGGATGAGATGAACCGCCAGGGTTCGCGTCCCGACTTCTGGTACAGCCGTCACTGGGAGACCGGCGACGTGCTGGCGCAGATTCCGCTGGGCGACTACGCCGTCAAGCACTATGGCGCTTCCTACCTGACGGTGCATCGTGGCGATTTCCATGAACTGCTGATCAAGGCCTTGCCCAGCGATCGCGTGAGCTTCGACAAGTGCCTGACCAAGGTCGAGGATCGCGGCAACGTGGTCATCCTCAGCTTTGCCGACGGCACCACCGAAGAGGCCGACATCGTCATCGGCGCCGATGGCGTCAACTCCCGCATCCGCGAAGAACTGCTGGGCGTGGAACCGCCCAAGTACGCCGGTTACCTGGCGCACCGCGCCGTGTTCCCCACCCCCGAGGTCAAGGCCGGCATGCTGCCCTTCGATGCCTGCGTGAAGTGGTGGAGCGATGACCGTCACATGATGACCTACTTCGTCACCAGCAAGGCTGACGAGCTCTACTACGTGACCGGTGTGCCGGTCGAGAAGTGGGACCTGAACGACCGCTGGCTGCCTTCCAGCAAGGAAGAGATGCGCGAGACCTTCCGTGGCTGGCACCCGACCGTGCAGGCGCTGGTGGACGCTACCGTGGAAGTGACCAAGTGGTCGCTGCTGGAGCGCGACCCGCTGCCGCTGTGGAGCCGTGGCCGCCTGGTGCTGCTGGGCGATGCCTGCCACCCGATGAAGCCGCACATGGCGCAGGGCGCGGCCATGGCCATCGAGGATGGCGCCATGCTGGCACGCTGCTTCAAGGAAGTGGGCGTGAGCAACTACGCCGACGCCTTCGCTCTCTACGAAGCCAACCGTGCCACCCGTGCCAGCAAGGTCCAGCGCATCTCGCACGAGAACACCTGGCTGCGCACCAACGAAGACCCGTCGTGGTGCTTCGGCTACGATGTCTTCACCGAGCCGCTGGTCTCACCGAGCAAGGCCGCGGCCTGAGCAGTTTCGCCTGAATCACCGCCGGGCCGGCTTCGTGGGAAAGCGAAGATGGCCCGGCTCTTGCATCATTCATGTCACCGGTGAACAGCGCCGGTGGCGAAGCCAGGCAGCCGGCAAGACCGGTTGCCGGTTCGATCATTTGAGGAGAGTTGCATGTCCACGCTACCCGCGACAGTGGAAAAGGGGCTACAGGCCGCCGGGGTCGGTAAGTTCCAGTACCGCTTGTTCGTCATCTTCGGCCTGGTCTGGCTGGCCGATGCGATGCAGGTGTTGTCCATCGGTTTTTCGGCGCCGACCATCGCCAAGACCTTCGGCCTGACGGTGCCGCAGGCACTGCAGAGTGGCACCATGTTCTTCGTGGGCATGCTGCTGGGCGCCTTCGTCTTCGGTCGCCTGGCCGACCGCATCGGCCGTCGTCCGGTGCTCATGTGCGCGGTGGTGATCGATGCCTGTTTCGGCGTGGCCTCGGCCTTCGCTCCCGACTTCACCTGGTTGCTGGCACTGCGCCTGCTGACCGGTATCGGCGTGGGTGGCACGCTGCCGGTGGACTACACCATGATGGCCGAATTCCTGCCCAGCGCCCGTCGCGGTCGCTGGCTGGTGATGCTGGAATCGTTCTGGGCCATCGGCACCATCTGCCTGGCGGTGCTGGCACTGGTGGCGGTGAGTTGGGGCAACGATGCCTGGCGCGTGATCTTCTTCGTCACCGGCCTGCCGGCGCTGGTGGGCGTGGTGCTGCGCTTCTACGTGCCGGAGTCGCCCATGTACCTCAACCGCAGCGGCAAGTCCGACGCCGCCCGCAAGGTACTGGAGCGGGTCGCCAAGGTCAACGGCAGCAGCACCCCGATTCCGCCACTGCAGCCTGAAGTGGTGGAGCGCAAGCCCATGAGCGCGCTGTTCTCGGCCGCCCTGCGTCGCCGCAGCCTGTCGCTGTACCTGGCCTGGGGGCTGATCTCGATTGCCTACTATGGCGTGTTTGTCTACCTGCCGGTCAAACTGGGTTCGGAGGGCTTCGGTTTCATGCGTGGCCAGATCTTCCTGATCTTCCTGGCGCTGGTGCAGTTGCCTGGCTATGCGCTGTCGGCCTACGGGGTCGAACGCTGGGGCCGCAAGCCCACTCTGGTCGGTTTCCTGTTGTTGTCGGCGGTGGGCTGCATGCTCTACAGCCTGGGCAACGATCCCAAGCTGGTGGTCGGTTCCACGCTGTTGCTGAGCTTCTCCCTGCTGGGCACCTGGGCCGCGTTGTATGCCTTCACGCCCGAGGTCTACCCGACCGACCTGCGCGCCAGCGGCATGGGCACGGCAGGTGCCGTGGCCCGCTTCGGCGGCCTGTTCGCCCCGGCCATCATCGCCCCGGTCATGGCCAGCCACTTCACGCTGTCGCTGGTGATGCTGTCGGCCTTCCTGGTCGCCGGTGCCGTCGCGATCCTGTGCGTGGATGTGGAGTCGCGCAATCGGGCGCTGGAATGAGTTTCTAGTACCGCCGGAGCCAGTTGCTTCGAGGGAGCCACCGCTGCGTGCGGTGGCTTTTTTTTCGTCCTGCTTCGCCGTCATGGGATGGCTCGTCGATATTTTTGGAAGAAGGCATGGGTATTCAGTAACGGTTGTGATCTCGGGGGATTTGCCGGCTACGCTTTGCGCTTTTCCGAAAGTAGAGGGGCAGATCATGTTTCGAGAGATCACCGAGTACAGTACGCGGCTGTCGCTTCTTTTCGTGGGCACGATCGCACTGCGAGAGAAGTCTGGTTGCAAAAGGCTGATGCGCAATCAGTTGACTTGTATTCGTTTATAAACGAATATGGCGCTCTACGACGTTGAGCACTACCTCACGACTCCCGCTCAGGATGACCTCTACCTCGGCTGGCTGGTTCGCCTGCGTGATGCGCAGGCACGGATTGCGATCATGCGGCGAATCGGTAGTCTGGAGCAGGGCAATTTTGGCGACCACCGGTTCTGTAGAGACGGCGTATGGGAATTGCGTGTGGATATCGGTCCGGGTTACTGGGTGTACTACGGACGCGCTGGCCGCAAGCTTGTCCTGTTGTTGTGCTGTGGAGATAAACGGACTCAGCAAATGGATATCGCGCGAGCGGTGGATTGTTGGCAGGACTGGAAGAGGAGAGGGACAGATGAGAAGCAGACCCCATGATGAAGCGATGGCCGAGCTGTATCGCAGCGATCCCGCGCTTGCGCTGGAGATCATCAACAGCATTCTGACCGATGGCGATCAGGCCGAATTGATGAGTGTGCTTCGTCAGTTGGCTCTAGCTGTGGGAGGCATGCAGGTGGTGGCCGAGCAGGCGAATTTGAATCCGACCCAGCTATATCGCACCTTGTCGCCGAAAGGCAATCCTGCGCTGAGCAGTCTGACCGCAATTCTGAAGGCCATGGGTCTGCGACTGGCGGTGCAGCCGCTGGCAGTCTGAGAAGTCATCACCACGTTAGGGACGCTACGACGTCCCTTCTTCATTCCCGCCGGTCGCGCATGCGCTCCAGGTCTTCCCGCGTATCGATATCGGCAAAGATCCCCTCGTCCATCACCTCGATCTCCGTTACCGGATGCGCGTCCAGCAGCCCCCGTGCACCGCGGTCGCCCTGCAGGGCCAGTAGCGCCGGCAGATGCGCTGAACTGAAGCCCACCGGGTTGCCGCGCCGACCTTGCGACACGGGTGCCACGATGGACGCACCGGCGACCAAGGCGTCGCGCAGCCGCGCCACGGTGGCGGGCCGTACCCGGGGCATGTCGGCCAGCGCTATCAGCCAGCCTGATGCCTGCGTGCTGTGCTGCAGCCCGCGGCGCAGCGATGCGCTCATTTCACGTGGATCGCCCGGGGGCAGCATGCAGACCGTGCAGCCCATCTCGCGCAGGGCATCGGCCAACACGCCCGGCCCCTGTACCACGGCGACCACCGGCATGACTTCCAGCAGCGCCGCCGCGCTGGCGGTGGCCACCATGCCGGGGCGGCCGTCGTGATGGACGAAGGGCTGCAGCAGCTTTTCCTCGCGGTCGTTGAAACGGCTGCCACGGCCGGCGGCCAGCAGTACGGCGATGGGGGAGCTTGATGGAATCATGCCGGTAGGGCCTTGGGAAATCGGATGGAGCCGCTATTGTGCCCAGGTTTGTCCTGTCGTTGCTGCAGTGATGCAGAAGCTGCCGGGTGAGGGGGAATTTACGTGATCCGAATGACAAGCTTGCCACGGGCCAGTCCGATGCCTTTCATGCTGGCCGCCACTTTGCGTCAGATCGTTGCCGTATCGGCATGGCAGGATTCTTAATTTTGATATGGTCGGCAACGCAGTGCGCTCCTAGAATCGATTGCATGTCAGTAACGCAGGCACCGTAGAGGGACGGTGTTGCGAAGTCGGCATCAGGGGGCAAGCCGGCTGGGATGGGGCGCAGCGAGGGTCCATCATCCGGGGCGCCGAGAACAACGCGCAGGGATGGAAACAAGAATGATCAAGAACAAACGTATCGGCTCACGCCTGGGTGCAGGCTTTGCCGTGGTGCTGGTATTTTCGATGCTGGTGGCGGCGGTGGGCATCTGGCGACTGAAGACCGTGGCCCAGCAGACCCAACAGATGATGGACGTGCCGCTGCGCACCGAACGCCTGGTGTCGCAATGGAATACCTTGCTGCTGATCGCCATCCAGCGCACCACCACGGTGGTCAAGAGCCGCGATCCTGAACTCGAGGCCTTCCTCGCCAAGGAAGCGGCCGCGTCCAGCAAGGAATCGGCGCAGACCCTGAAGGACGTCGAAGCACTCCTGACCAGTGACGATGAAAAGAAGCTGTTCGCCGCCATCAATGTCGCCCGCAAGCAGTTCCTGACGGTGCGCGATGAAATCTACGCGGCCAAGAGGCAGGGCGATGCCGTCAAGGTGGAGCAGCTCTATCAGCAGCAGTACATGGGCATTGCCACCGGAACCCAGAACGCCATGCGGGCCTTGCTCGACTTCGAACGCGCCCGCATCGACGACATTTCCGCGCAGATCCAGCAGGATGCGGCCAGCAGCCAATGGCAGATCGCCGTGCTGGAAGGGGTGATCCTGCTGTGCGGCGTGGCTTTCGCGGTGCTGCTCACGCGCAGCATCACCCGACCTGTACACGCGGCGCTGGCGATCTCGCAGCGCGTGGCGGCCGGTGACCTGACTTCGCGCGCCGTGAGCGTGGGGCAAGACGAACTGGGGCAACTGGTGACCTCGCTGCAGGGCATGAGCGAGCGCCTGCACGGTGTGGTGTCCACGGTGCGCCATGGCGCCGACAGCATTGCGATCGCCTCCGGTGAAATCGCCAACGGCAACCTCGACCTCTCGGCCCGTACCGAGGAACAGGCCGGCGCGCTGGAAGAGACCGCGGCCTCCATCGAACAGCTCACCTCCAGCGTGCGTACCAATTCCGAGAACGCCGGCCAGGCCGACAATCTGGTGCGTTCGGCAGCATCGATCGCCGGTCAGGGCGGGGTGGTGATGGACGAACTGATCGCCACCATGGGCAACATCAACGAATCCTCGCGCAAGATCGTGGACATCATCGGTGTGATCGATGGCATCGCCTTCCAGACCAATATCCTGGCCTTGAATGCCGCCGTGGAAGCGGCTCGCGCCGGCGAGCAGGGACGCGGTTTCGCGGTGGTGGCCTCGGAAGTGCGCGCCCTGGCGCAACGCTCGGCCTCGGCGGCCAAGGAAATCAAGCAGTTGATCGATGATTCGGTGGAGAAGGTCGGCGCCGGTAGCCAGCTGGTGGAGAAAGCCGGCAAGACCATGCAGGAAGTGGTGGACAGCGTGCGCGGTACGCACGCGCTGGTGGGCGAGATCAGCACCGCCAGCCGCGAACAGGCCGAAGGCATCCACCAGGTCAACCAGGCGGTGGGCCAGATGGATGGCGTGACCCAGCAGAATGCGGCGCTGGTGGAACAGGCCGCGGCCGCCGCCAAGTCGCTGGAAGACCAGGCGGCGCAATTGAAACGCGCAGTGGCCTTCTTCGCCCTGCAGGCGGCCTGACAAAAGATGGTCATCGCTGGCGGGTTCACGCCAGCGATGATCCTTTTACGCGGTAGCTCAGATCAAGTTCAGATCAAGTTAAGATCATTCAGGGAGGCTCAGGCCGCCTTGAGAAATTCCGGCCCGAAATCCATCAGCACGTCGCGCACCAGCGTGGCGGTACTCTGGCAGCCCAGCTTGTCCTTGACGCTGGCGCGATGCACGTCCACCGTCTTGACGCTGATGTTGAGGTCGCGCGCGATGAGCTTGCTGGACTGGCCCATGATGACCTTCTCCAGAATCTCGCGCTCACGCACGGTCAGCGTCTTCAGGCGCGCCTTCAGTTGCTGGCGGCGACCACGGGCCTGCATGTTGCCGGCCACGTTCTTCAGGGTGACCTGGATGCGTTCGAGCATCTGCTGGGAGTTATAGGGCTTTTCCAGGAAATCGACCGCGCCATTGTGCAGGGCGCGTACCGACATGGGAATGTCGCCATGTCCGGATACGAAGATCACGGGAATGTCGGCACCGATTTCCTTCAGGCGATCCTGCAGCTGGAAGCCGCTGATCTCCGGCATGCGCACATCCAAGATCAGGCAGGACAGGCTGTTGGCGTCGTAGGCCTTGAGAAAGGCTTCCGGGCCATCGAAGCATTCGGTGCGGATATTGACCGAGCTCAGCAGCCAGGCCAGCGACGTGCGAACGGCTTCGTCATCATCAACGATGTAGACCACCGGCGGGTTGGTTTCCATCATTACTCCTCGTCTCGTCAAAATGGTGCCGGCTTGCACCGGCGCTATTTCCGACCCTCTCGATTTCTTGCTGGGCTGGTCGGCATAAATCAAAACAGCACGCTTTGACTTATGCAAAAAACAGGCCTGAAATTCTTGGGATCAGCGACACTTTAACACCCCCTCCAGGGTGGCGATCTAGGTATTTTTACCTAGATGCTTAGCCGCAATCCCCTGTGGCGCGGGCATGTGGCACGAATTGTGTGCAGCCGGGGCATGTCTTAACCTGCTGTCATAGAGCGCCGTGCATCATCGGCGTGCAAACCAGGGAGTTTCCATGAGCGCCAATGCTGTCCAACAAGAACATTCGACCCCACCCACGTCCGCACCGACGGCCGCGACCCGTCCCGCGCTTGCGCCGGAGCAACTGGAATTCCGTAACGCCATGGCGCATCTGCCGGCAGCGGTGTCCATCATCACCACCGATGGCGAGGGCGGCCGTTGCGGCATCACTGCCAGCGCGGTCTGCTCGGTCACCGACACGCCACCGACCATCCTGGTCTGCATCAACCGCGGCAGTGCCATGCATGAGGTGTTCAGGAAGAACGGCCGGCTGTGCGTGAACGTGCTCTCGGATGAGCTGGAACAACTGGCCATGCATTTCTCGGGCGCCACCAAGGTACCGATGGAGGAGCGCTTCGCCTGGGACATCTGGGAAGAACAGGGTGAACTGGGCCAGCCGGTGCTGGCCGATGCGCTGGTGAAGCTGCAGGGCCGCATCCGCGAGTTCAAGGAGGTTGGCACCCACTCGGTGATGTTCGTCGAGCTGGCCGAGGTCAAGGTCAATGAAAAGAAGGACAGCCTGATCTATTTCAACCGGCTGTTCCACAAGGTCAAGCGTACGGCCTTGTAGGTCCGTCTCTTTGTCCCGGCCCACGAAATGATGCCGTCCGTGTTTGCACCGGACGGCATTTGTCTTTTCGGGGACCATGAAAAAAACCGTTCGGACTGAGTAGCCGCACAGCGGCGTATCGAAGGCACGACTACCTCTGCGTCTTCGATACGCGGCGCTGCCGCTACTCAGTCCGAACGGATGTAGGTGGTGTTAGTCCCGTCTCAAAGGTCGAGCACCAGCATTCCCGATTTGGCGCGTGAGACGCAGGTGCAGATCTGGTCATTAGCCGCCTTCTCCTTCTTGGAGAGGCAATTGTCACGGTGATCCGGTTCTCCCTCCAGCAGCGGCACCACGCAGGTTCCGCAGATGCCTTCGCGGCAGGAGGTATCGATGCTGATACCTTCGCGCGCCAGGATGTCGACGATGGGGATGCCCACCGGAATCTGCACCACCTTGCCCGAGCTGGCCAGCTTCACCTCGAAGGCGCCATCGCCACCGCCAGCCGAAGCGGTGCCGGATGCAGGCGCCGCTACCGCCTGGAAGTGCTCCAGGTGGATCGCGTCGTCGCTGCGGTTGGCGGCGGCGCACTTGACCACCGCGTCCATGAAGGGTGCCGGGCCGCAGGTGTAGACGTGGGCTTGCGGGCTGCCGGCGTCCAGGCAGGCCTTGAGGTAGTGCTCCATCTGCGCCGGCATGACCGCGTAGTGGAAGCGCACGCGTGCCGCAAAGGGTGCGGTCTCCAGCAGATCGGCGAAGGCCGCATGCTCGCGGGCGCGCACGAAGTAGTGCAGGGTGAAGGGCTTTTGTTCTGCCCACAGGCGATAGGCCATCGCCAGCAGGGGGGTGACGCCGATGCCGGCGCCGAAGAGCAGGTGTTCGGGGGCGCCGGCGTCCAGCGCGAAGAGGTTGCGCGGCGTACCCACTTCCAGTTCCATGCCCACTTGCACGGCATCGTGCAGGGCGGCCGAACCACCCCGTGATGCCGGCTCGCGCTTGACGGCGATGGTGTAGCCGCACTGGTCTTCCAGGGGGCCGCACAGCGAGTATTGGCGCATGATCCCGGTCGGCCCGGTGATGTCGATGTGGGCCCCCGGCTCGTAGGACGGCAGCGGGGCGCCATCGGCACGCACCAGGCGGAAGGAACGGATATCACCGGTTTCATCGGTGAGACGGTCAACGATCAGTTTCATGTTTCAGTGCCAATACTCGGTTACCTGGAGACGATGTGCAATATGCGATATGCGATGCCTACCCGGACTTACAGCAGGAAGCCCAGGGCGTTGAGGCTGTCCATCGAGTTGATCAGGCGGATTACCTTCTGCTCGATCTTCGGTCCCTGGGGCGTGAAGCGCAGCCGGTGCGTGACATTGGCCACGAACAGGGTGTGTTGCTGGCGCTTGTAGCCCACCAGCACCTGCGCCGAGGTGATTTCCACCAGCTCGTCCGACAGGTGCACCGGCACGAAGCGCGACACCGTGCGCACGGTGGCGGCCGCATCCACCGCCGACATCGCGTGGCCCGAGGTCAGGCGCTCGATACGGATCTTGCGCATGTGGGCATTGTCGTAGGCGTAGTTCAGCGTGGCCGCGAAATCGGTGGTCTCCTGGTCGATCGGCACCACGTAGTAGCCGTCGTCGGTCCACAGGGTCTCCCAGGTGGCGTAGTCCTTGCGGTCCAGCAGTTCGGCCTCTTTCCAGATGAAGGCGATGGCCCGGGCCATTTGCGCGGGGATGCCTTGAAGGTTGTCTTGTTGGCTCATGTTGATCACTTCTCCATCATCTTTTTCCACATGGCATAGGCTTCGCGCATGCCGGTTTCATCGGTCGAGTGCGACACCTTGTCGCCGTTGTCGTCCACCCATTCGCGGTTCAGGCCGCGGTTGACCAGGATCGGTGCATTGCGACCCGCGTACGAGCCGCTTTGCACGCGCTCCCAGGCTTCGGCATCGTCGGGACTGCCGAAGCCGAACGGGCCCTGGAAGTGTTCGTGGATGCGCAGGCGTTCGCGGTTGGCAATCTCGGGGCCGCCATCCATGCCCAGGGCCACGTGACGGATCTGGGTCTCGCCCACGGACACCGGATGCAGCACGCGGAAGAAGGACATCGACATCGCCACATTGGGGAACAGGTTCAGGTTGAAGCCGGCGCCGTGCAGCGAACGCACGATGCGGCGCACCTGTTCCGGCGGCATGGTCTTGGACAGTTCCTCGACGACATGGGCGAAGCGCTCCTGCAGCTGTTCGCTGCCATCGTCGACATCCAGGTCCACGTGTTCCGGCACCATGATCATGACGCTGTGGCCATTGCCCAGCGAGCGGGTGATGGACTGGTCGTCGGTCATGAAGGAGAGCATCTCGGAAGTTTCTTCATCCACCGAGGACAGGAAGGTCTTGTGCACCACCGGGAAGTGATAGCCGTCGGTGGTGTTTTCCAGCTGGATCTTCCAGTTGCCCTTGAAGCTGAACTTGTGCTCGCCCTGCACCTTGATGGGGAAGCCGGCGCCCTGCTTCATGAACAGGTCGATCCACTTCTTGGCGTGGCCCAGGAAGTCCGACAGCGGTTCCACTTCCTGGTTGAAGGAGGCGAAGATCATGCCGTTATAGCTGTCCACGCGCAGGCTCTGCAGCGGCAGGTCGGCCTTTTCGATGACGTCTTCATAGCCTTCCGGATAGGGCAGGCCGCGCAGCTTGCCGTCCAGGGCATAGGACCAGCTGTGATAGGGGCAGGTGAAGCCGGTGGCATTGCCCTTGTGCTTTTCGCAGACGGTGGCGCCGCGATGACGGCAGCGGTTCTCCAGCACGTTGATCTTGCCGGTCTTGTCGCGCACCACGATCACCGGCTGGCGGCCGATCTGTGCGGTCTTGAAGTCGCCCGGGTTCTTGATCTCGCTTTCATGGCCGACCCAGATCCAGGTCTTGTAGAAGATCTTGTCCATCTCGGCTTCGAAGATGGCAGGGTCGGTATAGAGCGCCGGATCGACCATCGCATCCTGTACCAGATCGGCATGGGATGACTCGGTCTTGCGCGGGTGGAAGCGTAGTGGTGCGTTCATTGCGTTCTCCAGTGGCTTGCTTGCAGTCGTTGTCGGTGTTGATCGTCGCGGGCGCGGGTCATGCTGCTCATGGTGTGTTCATGGGGTGACGTGTCGTCGCAGTACCTGTTCCAGGTGCAGGCCGAGGGCGCAGATGCGTTCGTCCTCGCCCTTGCGGCCGACCAGTTGCAGGCCAGCCTTGAGCGGGCTGCCGGCAATCGGGACGGGAATCGTCAGTGCCGGATGGCCGGACAGGTTGAAGGGGCGCACCAGCGAGGACAGCGTCAGCACCGAGGCGCCTTGCGCAATGGCCTCCAGCGTCGGTGGCAGGGCCGGCAGGGTGGGCAGCAGCAGGGCGTCGGCATCGGCCAGGGCGGCGTCGACTTCGGCGCTGAAGGCGGCGCGCACTTCTTCGGCATGGACCACTGCGGCATCGCTGGTGGTGGCGGCGGCCGACAGGCGTTTCTCGATATCGGCCCCCAGTTTGCCGCGGCCCAGCAGGTGGCCGAAGGCGGCATGGGTCTCGCGGTTGATGAGGGTCATGCCGGCCTCGAAGGCGGCCTGCATATGCTGCGAGGTCCAGGGCGTGCCGCGCCAGCCGCTGGCGGCGAAGGCCGCCTGCACGGCGGCGGCGATGTCGGCATCGGCCTGTACCGTCACCAGTCTCACGCGGGCATCGGCGGCCGGTGCCTGTGCTGCGTTGCGGTCGAAGTCGGGGGCGATGCTGGCCATGGCGCTGATGATCAGATCCATGCTGCGGGCAAATGGTCCCACGCAATCCAGGGTGCTGTGGGCGGGATAGGCACCGGCGCGGCTGACGCGGCCGAAGCTGGGTTTGAAACCGGTCACGCCGCAGCAGGCAGCTGGCAGGCGGATCGAGCCACCGGTGTCGCTGCCGATGGACAGGTCCACCAGGCCGGCGCCGACCGCCGAGGCCGAACCGCTGGAAGAACCACCGGTCATGCGGGTCGCATCCTGCGGATTGACCGCTGTGCCGTTCCAGTCATTGATGCCGGTCATGCCATAGGCCAGTTCGTGCATGTTGGCGCGGGCGGTGATCTGCCAGCCGTCGTCCAGCAGTCGCTGCACGACCTCGGCGTGGCGCGCCGCCGGCGGTGCGTCGGCCAAGGCGGCACTGCCGCCACAGGTGGGCTGGCCGGCGATGTCGATGCAATCCTTGATGGCGACCGTGGGGCCGCTGCCGCCCAGATGAAAGCGCGAGAGCAGGGCGTGGCCGGTGCCGGGTACGGTGCGCTCGCTCATCCCGCCGCTCCCAGGCAGGCAATGGCGGCCTGCTGCTGCAGGACCGCCAGGGCGGCATTGCCGGTGCGCTTGCGCAGGGGCTGGCATGCGGGCTGGAAAGCGGGCAGGCATGCGGGCTGAGAAACGGGCTGAGAAACGGGCTGAGAAGCGGCTGGCTGAGGTGTCATGGTGCATCCATTCAAATGGTGCCGTGCAGGCTGACGATGGTCGTCGGGCGCTGGATGCAGGCGGTTTCCTTGGCTGATGCGATGCATTTTAAAAGTCGCCTTAAAATAGATCAAATTGATGTAAAATATTTTTCACATAAGTGGCATGGATATTTGTCGGTCGCCTGCCACTGCACGTTCATTCGCGTTTTTCTGCCCTCACGGGCTACACCGGAGACTGCCATGGCCACCTTCAACAACATGGACCTGAACCTGCTGCGGGTCTTCCAGGCGATCGCCGATGAGCGCAGCCTGACCCTGGCCGGCAATCGCCTGCACCTGTCGCAGCCGGCCGTGAGCTATGCGCTGGGGCGGCTGCGGCAGATCTTCGATGACCCGCTGTTCATCCGCACCAAGGAGGGCATGCAACCCACCCCGGCTGCGGTGGAACTGTCCAAGCCCATCAATCGCGCCCTGCAGGCGGTGCAGGATGCGCTGCGTTATACCGAGCGCTTCGATCCCGCAGCCAGCACCCGGGTGTTTCGCGCCTCCATGACCGACGTCGCCGAGATGATGTTCCTGCCGCAACTGTGCGAACTGTTGACGGCCCAGGCACCGCATACCCGGCTGCAGGTGGAGCAGGTGCCCCCGGCCCATCTGGAAGAGGCACTGCGTACCGGCCAGCTCGACTTCGCCTTCGGCAACCTGCCGGCCCTGAAGGCGGTGACCTGCCATGAATTGCTGTTCCGCGAAACCTATGTCTGCATGATGCGTCGTCGTGAAGGGCTGCCCGCACGCGATCATCTGGAGCTGGACGAATTCCTGGCGCTCTCGCACGTGCTGGTGGAGTCGGCCGAAAGCAGCCACCATCAGGTCGAGAATTCCTTCCGCACGCTGGGCGTGCAGCGCAAGATCAACCTGTCCATTCCGCACTTCACGGTGCTGCCGCGCATCCTCGGCAAATCCGATCTGGTGGCCACCGTGCCGGCGCGCATCGCCAAGCTGTTCCATAGCGAACATCCGGACGTCTTCCTCTCCTACGAACTGCCGGTGAAGCTGCCCACCGTGGACATCACCCTGCACTGGCACCAGGCCTTCGATGCCGATGCCGGCAACGGCTGGCTGCGCCAGATCGTCATCGACATGCTGCAGAGCTACGGCCGCAGCAGCTGAAGCTGCCGATACCTCGGCCGTAATGCAGAAGGCCCGCCAGAGCGACGGGCCGTTCTCTCCTGCGTGCGGGAGGACCGCCGGATGTCGACAGCGGCCCTCCCTTCCTCAAGCCATCAATAGCGTGGCGTGACTCAGAAGCGATGACGCATGCCCAGTCGCACGCCGGTCTGGTTGCCGGTCGAGGACTGGATGCCGCCGCCGAAGACCGGATAGGCGTTGTAGCCCTTGTCGCGGTCATACACGGCGCCCAGGTACAGGTCGGTACGCTTGGAGATCTTGTAGTCGACCGTGGCCACCAGCGCCTGGGCATTGCCCACGCCCTGGTTGCGGCTCTGGAACTGGTAGGCGGCCGCCAGGTCCCACAGCGCCGTCAATGCATAGACCGTACCCAGTTCATAGGTGGTGGCCTTGGCATTGGTGCCGGTGTTCTTGACCTGGGTGATCACGCCGAAGGGCGTGAAGGCGCCGATCTGGTAGCGCGCGCCGAGACCGTACATGCGGGTCGAGGCGGTGCCGGTGGCGTTCTTGATGTCGGTGTAGGCCAGGGCGCTGCTGAAGGGGCCGTTGTCGTACTGGCCGGTGGCGCTCAGGGTGCGGTTGGCGGTGTTGTCGCCAGCCACTTCGCCGAAGCCGTACATGGCACCGAAGCTGAAGCCGCTGAACTTGGCGCTGTTGTACTTGATCGAGTTGTTGGTACGGTCACCGGCATAGATGTGGTTGTTCAATGCCGTGCCGTGCGCCGCATCGGCGTGCAGGCCCCAGCCGAAGGAACCGGCCGGCGACAGTGCGCCCATGGCGTACTGGCCACCGAGGTTGGCCATGAAGTCGTATTGGCGACCCACGCTGACCGAGCCCCAGTCCTTGCTGCCCAGGCCGACGAAGGACTGGCGACCGAACAGCAGGCCGCCCTGGCCCAGGCTGCCGTCATCGGCGCCGAAGCCGGTTTCCAGGGTGAAGAAGGCGTTGAGGCCACCACCCAGGTCTTCGGTCCCCTTGAAGCCGATGCGGCTGCCCTGGGCGATGCCGCTATCCATGCGCAGCAGCGAAGCGCCACCGCCGCCGGTCTTGACCGCGTTGGAGTAATAGGTCAGACCCAGATCGATCAGGCCGTAGATGGAGACGCTGCTCTGCGCATGCGCCATCCCCGTGCCGGCCGCGAGCATGGCGGCGACCAGTAGTTTCTTCTTCATGTGACAAGGCTCCCTGTGGTGTTGCTGTGTGATGTCGCGGTCTCGTCCCTGAACGAGGACCGGTGGAGTGCATGACATTTCGTCATGTGCCCCCATCATAGGAAGCGCTTTTGCGCGAGATCAAATTGATGCGCCGGATAGATGGAATAAGCCCGATTCATGCATGGCTCCGATAAGCGGTGTACTCTCGAATCCGGTGCATGAAACACCGCTTTCATGGCCGATTCATGCATGACCTCCCCATGCGAGTGCGCCCGATCACCAATGCGGCGCGTCGGAGGAAGGGCATAAAGGAATCTTTAGTTGTGGTGTTCGGCCAACGGAAGCGTGAAACAGAAGCGCGTCCCGCGCACTTCTCCATCGACTTCCCCGGGTTGCGCCCAGATATCACCGCGATGGCGGGCAATGATGTTCTTGCACAGCGCCAGGCCGATGCCATTGCCGCTGACCTTGGAGGAAAAGAAGCCGTCGAACAGTCGCTCCCGATGGCCGGCATCGATGCCGCGTCCTTCGTCGGCCACCGTCAGCAGCGCATTGCCGGCGCTGCGCCGGGTACTGATGCGCACGTGCCTGGCACCTTCGGGGAACTCGACCATTTCTTCGATGGCATTGAAGGCCAGGTTCAGGACCACCTGGCCGATCAGGACCTTTTCGCAGCTGACCATCAGTGGCTCCTCGCAGGGCGCGAATTGTAGATGCACCTTGCCCTCGGCGGCCTTCATCTCGATGAACCAGCGTACTTCCTCCAGCACCGCGTTGAGGTCGATCAGGGCTTCGCTTTGTTCCAGCCGCACCACGTATTCGCGCACGCTCTTGATGATGGTGGCGGCATGATCGACCTGGCGGCCGGCGCTCTCCAGGCCCCAGACGATCTGCCCGGCATGCGGGCGCAGGGCCTCGTTCTGCTGCAGGCGCAGTACCGAACCTTCGAGGAAGTTGCGGATCGCCGCCAGCGGCTGCGACAGTTCGTGGGCAATCGCGGTGGCCATCTCGCCCATGGCATTGTGGCGGGCCAGGTATTCCAGCGCGGCCTGGTCGCGCCGCCGGGCCTCCTCGGCCTCGACCTGCTCGGTGATGTCGCGGAAGTGCAGCAGATGGCCCTTGAGGTCGTTCTCGATCTCGATATAGCGGCAGACCGCATGGTGCCAGCGCACCAGCCCATCCTTGCGCGCCACTTGGTAGCGCAACGGGAAGCTGATCGCGTCCGGCAGCGCCAGGGTCAGCAGTTCCAGCAGTTCATCGCGCGATTCCGGCAGGCACTGCTCGACAAAATTCTTGGGCGGGTTCTGGCCCGGTCGCACCCCCAGCAGCTTGCGCCCGGCATCGCTCAGGTATTCGATGCCGCCATCGGCGCGCAGTACCGCCACGCCCTCGTCGGAATCCTGCATGAATTCCTTGAGACGGCTCTCCAGCTTCTTCATCTCGCGCCGTATCTGTTCCTCGCGGGCGATATCGCGGAACTGCACCATGATCACGTCACGCTCGTTCAGCGGCACCAGGGTGGCGATGGCCTCCGACATGATCTCGTCACCGTTCTTGGCGCGATAGCACCACTCGACCATGTTGCTGCCGTGGAGCACGGCGTCATGCAGCCACTTGCGGCCGATCTCGCGGCGGTATTCGTGCGACTGGCGGCTCATGTCGGGCGCCTTCAGCGGCAGCAGCTCTTCCAGGGTGAAACCGAGCACCTTGCAGGCCGAGGGATTGGCCCAGAGGATGGACTTGGTCTGGGCGTCATGCAGGATGATGCACATGGGCAGCGCATCCATCATGCGACGGAAGTCATCCAGGCCGAAGCGGATGGCGTCGTCCTGTGCGGCGTTCTGTGCGCCGTCTTGTGCGCCGTCCTGTGGCATGGGAGCAGGGTGGTCTGGCATCGGTCTCTCGCTGGTCATCGGGGGTGATCTCTAGGGGTTTTCTTTAGTGGCCTTCTCCTCATCCCCTAAAAAAGCTGCAGCGGTCCCGATTGAACCGGGAAACGCCGCTCCCTACACTCGACTTCATTCTGATGCAAGCCACCTGGAGAATGCAATGTCCGTGATGGAAAACCCGGCCGCGCTGGCGGCCCGTGAAGAAGACGCGCTCACGCCGCTGCTGGCGGAGATCCGCGCACGCCGCGAGGAGTTCGCGGCCCAGCGTTTCGTGCCCAAGGATTTCATCGCGCAGTTGAAGAAGGTCGGTGTCTATCGCGCCGCCACCCCGCAATGCTTCGGTGGCAGCGGCATGACGCCGATGGCCTTCCTGCAGCTGGTGGAACGTATTTCCGAAGCCGATGGCTCGGTCGGCTGGGTCGCCAGCTTCGGCTCGGCCTCGGTCTACCTGGCGGCCCTGCCCAAGGACACCCAGGCCAAGCTCTACGCCAACAGCCCCGACCTGACCTTTGCAGGCGGCCTGTTCCCGATCCAGCCGGCGACCCAGGTCGAGGGCGGCTGGATGGTCAACGGCACCTGGAAGTTCGCCAGCGGCAGCAAGGGTGCCGACATGCTGGGCGTGGGTATCGGCGCGGCCGTCCCCGGCCAGGCCGGCTCCAAGCCGCGCACTGCGGTGCTGCCGCCGGACCAGGTCGAGATCGTCGACAACTGGGACGTCATGGGCCTGCTCGGCACCGGCAGCCACGACCTCAAGGTCAGCCAGCAATTCGTGCCGGAAGAGTGGACCTTCATCCGTGGCGGCGTTCCTACCATCGATGAGCCGTTGTACCGTTATCCCACCATCGCCTATGCCGCGCAGGTGCTGGCGGTGGTCAACCTCGGCGTGGGTCGTGCCGCCATCGACGAGATCAACCAGATGTCCGGTGGCCGCGTGGCCATCACCGGCGCGCCCAAGCTGGCCGACCGTTCGTATGTGCGCATCGAGGTGGCCAAGGCCGAAGCCAGGCTGCGTTCGGCGCGCGCCTTCCTGTATGACGCCACCAGCGAGGTATGGGAATCCATCCTCGCCGGCAATCCCGTCACGCCCGAACAGGTGAGCCTGCTGCGCCTGACCGCAGTAGAGATCGCCAAGGTTGGCAACGAGGTGGTGCAAGCCATGTTCGGTCTGGCAGGGACCACCGCCATCTACAGCAACCATCCCTTGCAGCGTTACCTGCGCGACGCTGCCGTGGTCAAGCAGCACGCCTTCCTGGGCGAGGGCATCTATGACGGTGCCGGTGCGGTCACGCTGGGCGTGCCGCCGATGCCGGGTTTCCTGTGAAGCCCACCCTTGCCCCTGTTGCATACGCATACGCCATTTTTTGATCGCCAAGTTTTCAGCCCGGAGCCTCCATGAGCCAAATCCCAAGCAATGATAAAGAACCACTGCGCGTTCTCTTCTGCGTCGGCGTGACGCAGAACTTCTTCGACCTGCCCGCCACAGATACCGGTCCGGTCTGGCAAGCCTATGGCCAGATGATGACCGCGCTGGCCACCATGGAGGGCATCAAGGTATTGGGCACCATGGATGACGACCGCCTCATGGTCGGCAAGTCCGACGACGCGCCCTGGACCTTCTACATCATGGCCGACGTGGTCGATCTGGATACGGTGGTGGCCGCCTGCAACCTGTTCCGCACCACCATGGTGGGTGAACATCGCCTCTGGAAGTACGGCAAGATCGAAGCCCGCGTCGGCCGTGCACTGATCATCCAGGGCGCCTGAGCATGGACAAGAAGATTGCCCTGGTCACCGGTGCCGCGCGCGGCCTCGGTGAAAGCATCGCCCGCAAGATGCACGCTGCCGGCTACAAGGTGGCGCTGTCGGATATCGACCTGGAGCACGTCTCGGCCGTGGCTGCCAGCCTGGACGCCAGCGGCGCCACGGCCATGCCGCTGGCGCTGGACGTGCGGCGCAAGCCCGACTTCATCGCTGCCTGCGACGCCATCGAATTGCGCTGGGGCGGCGCGGCGGTGCTGGTCAACAATGCCGGCCGCTCGCGCGTGGCGGCACTGATGGAGATCACTCCCGAGGAGTGGGACGAGGTCACCGCCATCAACATGAAGGGCACATTTCTTGCATGCCAGGTGTTCGGCAAGCGCTTCGCAGAGCGTGGCTACGGTCGCATCATCAACATCGCCTCGCTGGCCGGGCAGAACGGCGGCACCGCCACCGGCGCGCACTATGCGGCCGCCAAGGGCGCCGTGCTCACGCTGACCAAGGTGTTTGCACGCGAGCTGGCCGGGGCCGGCGTGACGGTGAACGCCATCTCGCCCGGTCCGCTGGACCTGCCCATCGTGCGTGAAATCGTCCCGGCCGACAAACTGGCTGCGACCATCGCCACCATCCCGGTCAAGAGCCTGGGCGAACCGGATTTCATAGCCGATGCGGTGCTGCTGCTGGCCTCGCCCGAAGCAGGATCGGCCACCGGTGCCTGCCTCGATATCAACGGCGGTCTGTACATGCGTTGACAGACGTCGTCCCTGCTTTGATGTCACATTGCTGTCCTCAGATCGATGGCGGAGTGGGGAAGCCCGCCATCATCTCAACCACCAAGGGAGAAACACATGCTGCACAAACGCTTGATTGCCACGGCCGCGCTGGCCGCCTTCGGTACCATCGCCAGCCTCGCCGGCAATCCCGCTTTCGCACAGGTCAAGATCGGGGTCGTGACCTCCTCCACCGGGCCGGTCTCGCTGGTGGGTATTCCGCAGAAGAACACGGTGCCGCTGCTGCCCACCAAGATCGGCGACCTCAAGGTCGAGTACATCTCGCTGGACGATGCCAGTGATCCGACCAAGTCGGTCACCGAAATCAAGAAGCTCATTTCCGAATACAACGTCGATGCCATCATCGGCCCCAGCGGTTCGCCCAATGCCATGGGCGTGATCTCGTTTGTCGCCGAAGCCGGGGTACCGATGCTGGCGCCGGTCGGCACGGCCGCCGTGGTGCTGCCGATGACCGAACCGAAGAAGTGGGTCTTCAAGACCACCCAGAACGATGACCTGATCGCCAAGGCCCTGGTGGACCAGATGGTCAAGACCAAGGTCAAGACCGCCGGCTTCATCGCCGTCAATGATCCCTTCGGCGAGAACTGGGCCAAGGTCTTCACCGAACTGGCCGGCAAGAATGGCATCAAGATCGTCGCCAACGAGCGCTACCAGCGCACCGACACCTCGGTCACCGCGCAGACCTTGAAGATCATCGCCGCTAATCCGGATGCCGTGCTGGTGGCCGCCCCGGGTGCGGCCACCGTGCTGCCGCAGACCACGCTGTTCGACCAGGGCTACAAGGGCAAGCTGTACCAGACCCACGGCGCGGCGCTGCCGGCCTTTCTGCAACTGGGCAAGAACAAGGTGGAAGGCACCATCCTCGCCGCCAGCCTAATGCTGGTGCTGCCGGAGATCGCCGACAGCAACCCGTCCAAGAAGGTCGCCACCGAGTACATCGAGGCCTACAAGAAGATGTACAACACGGTGCCCGCCACCTTCGGTGCCAACGTCTATGACGCCGGCCTGCTGCTGGAAAAAGCCATCCCCGTCGCCGCCAAGAAGGCCAAGCCGGGCAGCAAGGAATTCCGCGCCGCCCTGCGTGATGCACTGGAAAACACCAAGGAAGTGGTGGGCACCCAGGGCGTCTACAACATGAGCCCGGCCGACCATAGCGGCTTCGACGAACGCGGCCGCGAGCTGATCACCGTCAAGGGCGGCAACTGGACCCTGTTGAAATAGGAGACGGCCCTGAAGGTGTTTGCGCATCACCTGACCATTCGTCCTGAGTAGCGGCAACGCCGCGTATCGAAGGCCCGCCTGCCGGGGGGGCAGGGGACAGGGGCAGGGACTGTCGGCATCGCCGTCGGCACGCCTTCGATACGGCCCTCAAAGGGCCTACTCAGTCCGAACGGTGGTGAGATGGATCAGCAGATGGTTTAAAAAAAAAGATGTACTCATTTCGCCAGGTGCACTGAGCTTTGTCAGTGCGACTGGCGGAGTTCTCCACCTCCACACGTATCCCGAACCTGGCGCGTCGTTGCTGGCTGGATCGCAGCGCGCCGGCTCCACAAGGAAGTCGCAATGAATCTCCAAATCGTGGCGCTCCTGGGACAGGACGGCATCACCAACGGCGCCATCTATGCGCTGCTGGCGCTGTCCATCGTCCTGGTCTTCACCGTCACCCGCATCCTGCTGATACCGCAGGGCGAATTCGTCTCCTTTGGTGCGCTCACCATGGGCATGATGCAAAACGGCCAACCGCTGACGGTGGCCTGGCTGCTGGTGGCCATGTGCCTGGGCGCCTGTGTCTTCGATCTCTACGACATGTGGCGCAGCAGCCGTCGCCGCCCCAGCCTGTGGCTGCCGGCCAAGCTGGTCTATGCGGCCGTGGTGGCCGGCGTGGCGCTGTCGGTCAACTTCACCACCATGCCCATGCTGGTACAGGTCCTGATGACCCTGCTGCTGCTGGTACCGATGGGGCCGCTGATGTACCGCATGGCCTTCCAGCCCATCGCCAGCGCCTCGCCGCTGGTGTTGCTGATCGTCTCCATCGCCGTGCACGTGGCGCTGGTGGGCGTGGCGCTGCTGGTGTTCGGCCCCGAGGGCGCGCGTACCGCACCCTTCACCGAGGCCGCGCTGGAGGTCGGCAGCTTCCGTTTCTCCAGCCAGGCGCTGTGGGTGATCTGCGTGTCGCTGCTGCTGATCGTGGGCCTGTTCCTGATGTTCGAACGCACCCTGTATGGCAAGGCCCTGCGCGCCGCCGCCCTCAATCGCATGGGTGCGCGGCTCATGGGCATCTCGCCGGTCTTTGCCGGCAAGGCCATGTTCCTGCTGGCCTCCTTGATCGGGGTGATGTCGGGCGTGCTGATCGCGCCTATCACCACGATCTACTATGACTCCGGTTTCCTGATCAGCCTCAAGGGCTTCGTCGGTTCCATCATCGGCGGACTGGTCAGCTATCCGGTCGCCGCGGTGGGCGCGCTGGCCATCGGCCTGATCGAATCCTTCTCCACCTTCTGGGCCAGCGCCTACAAGGAAATCATCGTCTTCGTGCTGATCATCCCCATCCTGTTATGGCGTTCCCTCTCCACCCGTCATGTGGAGGAAGAAGAATGAAAGCGACTTCCTCCCGCCTCTCTTCCAGGGCCGCACTGGCGATCTTCGTGGTCCTGATGGCAGTGGCGCCGTTCGTACTGCCACCGTTCTACATGACCCTGCTCAACAACATCGGCCTGGCCTCGCTGGTGGTGCTGGGACTGGTGCTGCTGACCGGCGTGGCCGGCCTGACCAGTTTCGGCCAGGCCGCCTTTGTCGGCCTGGGTGCCTATATTTCGGCTGCGTTGTCGGCCAAGGTGCTGCCGCTGCCCGATGCGCTGCTGTGGATGCAATCGCCCTGGGTGGCGCTGGTGGTGGCCCTGGTCCTGACGGCGCTGCTGGCGCTGGCGGTGGGCAGCGTCACGCTCAAGCTGTCCGGCCACTACTTGCCGCTGGGTACCATCGCCTGGGGTATCAGCCTGTATTTCATCTTCGGCACGCTGGAGAGCATGGGGGGGCAGACCGGCATGTCCGGCATCCCCTCCATCGCCCTGTTCGGTGTACCGCTGGCCTCGGACCGCGCCATGTTCGGCCTGATCTGGGTGGCCGTGCTGCTGGGCGTGGCGGCCCTGAACAATCTGCTGGATTCGCGTGAAGGTCGCGCCATCCGTGCCCTCAAGGGCGGCATCGTCATGGCCGAAGCCATGGGCATCAATACAGCCCGCATGCGCATCGTGGTGTTCGTCATTGCGGCGGTGCTGGCAGCACTCTCGGGCTGGCTGTACGTGCACATGCAGCGCTTCGTGAACCCGTCGCCGTTCGGCCTGGGCTTCGGCATCGACTACCTGTTCATGGCCGTGCTCGGTGGTGCCAGCCATGTGTGGGGTGCAGTGCTGGGCTCGGCCCTGATCGTGGTCCTCAAGGAATGGTTGCAGGGCATCCTGCCGGTGCTGCTGGGTCGCTCGGGCAACTTCGAGACCATCGTCTTCGGCCTCCTGATCGTGGTGCTGCTGCAGCGCTCGCGTGATGGCGTCTGGCCTTACCTGGCGCGCCTGGTACCGGTGCGTACGCGCCGCCTGCAGATCGATCCCCAGGCCGAGGCGCTGCCGCGTCGCGCCATGCCGGCTGCTCACGAGGTGGTGCTGGACGTGCGCAACGTCACCCGCAAGTTCGGCGGACTGGTGGCCAACAACGACATGAGCCTGAAGGTCATGGCCGGTGAAGTGCTGGCCCTGATCGGCCCCAATGGCGCCGGCAAGTCGACCCTGTTCAACCAGATTTCCGGCGTGGATACGCCGACCTCGGGCAGCGTGCAGTTCCGCGGCCATGAAGTGACCGGCCGTGGCTCGCGCCACATCGCCGGGCTGGGCATGAGCCGCAGCTTCCAGCACGTACGACTGATGTCGCGCATGACGGTGCTGGAGAACGTGGCCATCGGTGCCTACCTGCGCGGCCAGCGCGGCGTGCTGGCCTCGATGCTACGCCTGGACCGCCAGGAAGAAGCGCGCATCCTGGCCGAAGCCGCTCGCCAGATCGAACGCGTCGGCCTGAAGGCACAGATGTACGAGCAGGCCGGCTCGCTCTCGCTGGGCCAGCAACGCATCCTCGAAATCGCCCGTGCCCTGGCGGCCGACCCTTGCCTGTTGCTGCTGGACGAACCGGCTGCCGGCCTGCGTCTGGGCGAGAAGCAGGCCCTGGGTGACCTGTTGCGCAAGCTGCGCAGCGAGGGCATGGCCATCCTGCTGGTGGAACACGACATGGACTTCGTCATGGAACTGGTGGACCGCATCGTGGTGATGGACTTCGGCCAGAAGATTGCCGAAGGCCTGCCCGAAGAGATCCAGAACAACCCCGCCGTGCTGGAAGCCTATCTGGGCGCGGCCGATGAAGAGGCGATTCCCGACACCGCGCTGGCGGCAGGAGCACACCATGGGCAATAAGGTATTGGAAGTCCGCGACCTGTCGGCCGCCTACGGGCGGGTGCAGGTCCTCTCCGGCATCGACCTGTCGGTGGAGCAGGGCAAGATCGTCACCGTCATCGGCCCCAATGGCGCCGGCAAGACCACGCTGCTCTCGGCCATCATGGGCGTGCTGCCCTCGCGCGGGGCGATGGCCTTCGATGGCGTGATCCGCCATTCCCCGGAAGTGGAAGACATGGTCGCCGCCGGCATGACCCTGGTACCGGAGAAACGCGAACTCTTCGCCGAGATGAACATCGAGGACAACCTCATGCTGGGCGCCTTCCAGCGCTACCGCACGGGGCAGCGCGACCACGCGGCCACGCTGGAAGAGGTCTACACGCTCTTCCCGCGCCTGCGTGAACGGCGCACCCAGCACGCCGGCACGCTCTCCGGTGGCGAACGCCAGATGCTGGCGGTGGGCCGCGCTCTGATGGCCAAGCCGCGCCTGCTGATGCTGGATGAACCCAGCCTGGGACTGGCGCCACTGATCGTGCGCGAGATCTTCCGCATCATCGCCGAACTGCGCCGGCGCGGCGTTTCCATCCTGCTGGTGGAGCAGAACGCCCGCGCCGCCTTGCAGGTGGCCGACTATGGCTACGTGCTGGAAAACGGCGAAATCCGCATGCACGGCCCGGCCAGCCAGCTGGCCCATGACCGCCGCGTGATCGAGGCTTACCTGGGCTTGTCCGGCAAGCACCAGGACAAGCTGGCCGGTTGAAAATTCTTGTTGAGCCCATGCCATGAGTAACGACCCTGCAGACACGACCGTTTCCACTTCCCCGGTACCGCTGCGTATCTGCATCGCCGGCGCCGGCGCCATCGGCGGCACCCTGGCGGTGCGCCTGTCGGCGGCTGGCCACCAGGTCAGCGTGCTGGCGCGTGGCCAGACGCTGCAGGCCATCCGCGAGGGCGGCCTGACCTTGCACGACCTGCACGGCACCGCGCACGCCCGTCCGGCGGCCGACGATCAGCCGTCCTTCGGTATCCAGGACGTGATCTTTTTGTGCGCCAAGAGTCAGGACATGTCAGCCCTGTTGCCGCAGATCGCGCCCCTGGTGGGCAGCGAGACGGTGGTGATCCCTACCAACAATGGCGTGCCCTGGTGGTATTTCCACCGCGAGGGCGGGCGCTTCGATGGCGAGACCGTCAAGGCGGTCGATCCGGATGGGGCGCTGTTCCGCGCCGTGCCGCTGGCGCAACTGATCGGCAGCGTGCTCTTCATCACGGCCGAGGTGGAGAGCCCGGGCGTGATCCGTTCGGTGAACCCCCACCTGATGGTATTGGGCGAGCCCTCCGGCGAGATGAGCGAGCGCCTGCTGCGGGTAAGGGCGGCCGTCGAGGCAGCCGGCATCGAGGCCCGCGCCACCGACCGCATCCGCGACAAGCTGTGGACCAAGATCATCGCCAACATCAGTACCAATCCGCTGTCGGTCATCACACAAGGCACGCTGGAGCAGTTGTATGGCCTGCCGGAGCTACGCGAGGTGGTCAGCCAGATCATGCGCGAGACGCTGCTGGTGGCCTCCAGTTACGGAGCGCGGGTGGATATCGATCCGCTCACCTTCCTGCAACTGGGCGAAGCCATGGGCGCCTTCCGCACTTCCATGCTGCAGGACCTGGAACGCGGCCGACCGCTGGAACTGGCGGCCATCGGCGATGCGGTGCTGGAGATGGCCGAGCGTTTTGCCATCCCCATGCCGATCACCAGCGCCATCGTGTCGCTGGCGCGGTTCCGGGGCGAGGCGGCGCGGCAGCAGAGGGCGCAGCAAGACAACAACCCGCTGCCTGCCGCCAAGGCAGCGTGAGCGGGAATCCCCGGCTACCGTCCGGGCCGAGTAGACGCTTCAGCGTGAACGGGAGTCCCTCGCTACCGTTCGGACTGAGTAGCCGCGCAGCGGTGTATCGAAGATGCTTCAGCGTGAGCGGAAATTCCCCGGCTACCGTCCGGACTGAGTAGCCACGCAGCGGCGTATCGAAGATGCTTCAGCGTGAGCGCGAATTCCCCGGCTACCGTTCGGACTGAGTAGCCGCGCAGCGGCGTATCGAAGACGCACTGACGCATTGACGATGGCCGCGCCTTCGATACGGTCCTGCGGACCTACTCAGTCCGAACGGTCCTCGCTATTTTCAGAGAACGTCGTTTTCGATCAAGGAGTTCCATCAATGAATATCATGCAATACAGCTACGGCGCAGATAAGCCGGCCCACTGCAGCGACCAGGAATGGGCGCTGCGCATCCAGTTGGCCCACTGTTATCGCCTGGTCGATTACCTGGGCTGGACCGAGATGATCTTCAACCACATCTCGGTGCGGGTACCGGGGCCGGAGCATCACTACCTGGTCAATCCCTTTGCCCTGAACTACAACGAAGTCACCCCGGCCAACCTGTTGAAAGTCGGTCTGGACGGGCAACTGGCAGAGCCATCCGACTACAAGGCCAACCCGGCCGGCTTCGCCCTGCACAGCGCCATCCACGGGGCGCGTGACGACCTGCGCTGCGTGATCCACACACACACCACGCCGATCTCGGCGGTGACCATGAAGAAGAGCGGTTTCGAGCATAACGACTTCTACGGCGCGCAATTGTTCGGCCGCATCGGTTATCACGAGTTCGAAGGCATCACGCTCTTCGCGGAAGAAAAGGAGCGCATGCTGCAAAGCCTGGGCCAGAAGCACATCCTGGTCCTGCGCAACCACGGCGTGGCAGTGTGCGAGAGTGATATCGAACGCGCCTTCTTCCTGCTGTGGACGGTACAGCGCGCCGCCGAAATCCAGGTGGCGGGCCGTGCCATGAGCGGCGAAGACCAGCAGTTGCCGGACGGCGTGCGCCAGAAGTGCGCCGACCTGACCCAGCAACTGATCCGCAATGACGGCTTTGCGGTGATCTTCTTCGAGGCTATCGTGCGCAAGATGTTGAAGGCGGTCTACGCGGTGAAGTGATGGCAGGCTGAGCATTACGAGCATTCACCACTGCAATGGATCAATGAAAAAAATCGCGCCGGTCCGGGAGGACGGCGCGACTTTTTTTTGACAGTGGCGCAGCAATCAACGCGTGCCGGTCTTGTCCCAGTTGGCGGCACGGTCGGTGGCGGCACCCGCTACCGAATACAGCGCCCCCGGCGCATTGCGGGTCTTCTGGAAGTCTTCCAGCGACTGGCCGCGCATGGCCGCATAGATGTGCAGGTTGGACACGCCCACCACCGCACCCATCTTCTCCAGCAGGAAGAAGATCACGCCATAGCGGATCATGGCCTGCCAGTCGCGGCGGCCGATCATGTCCCGTTCCTCGACCGACAGGCCGGCCTCTTCGAAGGTGGCCTCGGGATCGGCCAGGAAGCGTTCACGGAAGGCCGGCTGGATCAACTGGTGCAGATAGCGGTTGATGCGGTAGCGCCGGTTGCTGGTCTCCAGGGTGAAGGGATAGGTGCCGGCCAGTTTCTCGATGCCGTCCAGCTGGGTGGCGATATGACTGCGGTGGCGCTCCATCTCGGCAGCTTGCAGGGCGGCCTCAGCCGTCACGGCGGGCTCATAGACTGCGACGGCGATGCCGGTCATCGAGGGCAGGTAGTACTCGCGGTGCAGGCAGTTCACACCGGCCGGCATGGCGCCGCGCATGATGAGCCACATGATGACTTCGGCGCTTTCCAGTCCGCCCAGGGTGGCCAGTTCGGCGTGGGTCAGGCGGGTCAGTGCCTCGGGATCGTGCTGCAGCAGGTCCAGGAACTGGTGGTCCCAGGGCGTGTTGTTGAAGCCGGCACGCTCGCCATGCACCTGGTGCGACAGGCCACCGGTGGCAACGATGACCACGTCCAGGTCTTCCGGATAGCTTTCGATGGCGCGACGCAGGCCCTGGCCCAGCTTGTAGCAGCGACGCGCGGTCGGTACCGGGAACTGCAGCACGCCCACCTGTAGCGGGATGATCTGGCCGGGCCAGCCGTCCTGGTGTTCCCACAGCATCGACAGCGGCGAGAAGCAGCCATGGTCCAGCGGCTTTTGCTGGAAGAAGGACATGTCGAATTCATCGGCCATGAGCGAGCTGCCGATGTGGCGCGCCAGTGCCGCATGGCCGCCCACCGGCGGCAGCTTGCGGGCGCCGCCGCCTTCGTCGGCGACCTGGTACTGGTCGTCCACGCCCAGCGCAAAGGCCGAGTAGTGGTCGAAGAAGAAGGAGGTCACATGGTCGTTGTAGACCACCAGCAACACATCCGGCTGCTTTTCCTTGAGCCACTGCTGTACCGGTTCGTAGGCCTTGAAGATGGGCGCCCAGACCTGGTCGTGCTGCTTGTTGGCATCGAGCGCGAAGCCGATGGTGGGGGTATGTGAGGTGGCGATGGCGCCGACGATGTTGGCCATGAAATCTATTCCTGTTTCAGATGAATCCGGTATGTCTTGTTCCGCTGACTGATCAAACTGCGGCGGCCGGCCGTTGGCCCAGCTGGATGAATACGATGATGAGTGCGGCCAGTGTGGCGGGTACCGCCAGGATGGCGATGACCGCCCCGAAACCCCAGCCCATGGACAGCAGCACGCCGCCGGCAAACGAGCCCAGGATGCTGCCGAAGCGACCAACGCCCAGCATCCACGACACCCCGGTGGCCCGCACCGCGGTCGGGTAGCAGGAAGGGGCGAAGGCGTTCAGGCCGGTCTGCGCCCCGCTCATGCAAAAGCCCGCCAGCAACACATAGGCCGCGAACATGCCCGACTGCACGCTGCCCGAGGCCAGCAGCAGGATGAACACCGCACCCGAGATGTAGGCCGCGGCAATGGCACGACTGGGCGACCAGCGGTCCATGAGGTAGCCTACCACCAGCGCCCCGACGGTGCCGCCGAGCTGGAACAGGGCGGTGATGCTGGCGGCCTTCTCGATGGGCAGGCCGGCGTCCTTGATCAGGGTGGGCAGCCAGCCGGACAGCAGGTAGATCACCAGCAGGCCCATGAAGTAGGTACCCCACAGCGACAGCGTGGTCTTGCGATAATGATCCGAGAGCAGCACCTTGCCCGGCTGGGTGCTCTTGACCTGCGGTTCGCTCACGCAGAAGCTCTGGCCGGCGGCGAACTCACCGCCACAGACACGCGCCAGGGTGCGGGCGATGCGATCAGCGGGGTAGTTGCGGACCACCATGAAGCGCGCCGACTCCGGCACCAGCCACAGGTAGAAGGGCAGGCACACCAGCGGGATGGCGCCGCCCACCATGAGTACGGTGCGCCAGCCATGGTCGGGCAGCAAGGCTGCGGCCAGGAAGCCGACCAGGGCCGAACCCAGGTTGAAGCCGGTGAACATGATCGCCAGCAAGGTGCTGCGCGAGCGCTCCGGGACGTATTCCGAGAGCAGGGTGGTGGCATTGGGCATGGCCGCACCCAGACCCAGTCCGGTCAGGAAGCGCAGCGCCGACAGCGTCACCACATCCTGCGCGGCGGCACAGGCCAGGCTGCACACGCCGAACCAGGCTACCGCCGTCATCAACAGCTTCTTGCGGCCGTAGCGGTCCGACAGCGGACCCACCAGCAGCGCGCCGATGGCCAGGCCAATGGGCGCGGCACTCATGACCACACCGAAGGCGGCTCGCGAGATGCCCCATTCCTTGGTGATGCCCGGGGCCAGGAAGCCCATGATGGCCACGTCCATGCCGTCGGTGGCCACGATCAGGAAGCAAAGCACCAGCAAGAGCCATTGGTAGCCGGACATCTTGCGTGCATTGATGTGCGAACGCACGTCCAGCGATTGTGCTGTATTCATTAAGTCTCCGTCGTGATGTCGAATTATTGGAAAGCGCCGGTTTATGGTTACGCGGCTGGAAAGAGGCAGGTCGAAGCGCAACAAACCTGCTTCGACATGGCAAGCAGTGTACGGCGGGGCGTTTGGACGAGTATTGCTTTCGGCTACCTGAGCGTTGCCATTTGCTAATCGCGGTGGATTGCCACGGAATCAGCGCCAGGCTGCCGCCACTGCCTCGATCTCCTGTTGCAGAGCGCGTGCGCCGGGAGAGAGGTGGGCGCCACGGCGTTGCATCAGTCCGATCTGGCGCTGCATGCCTTGCATGGTCAGGGGGAGGGTGGTCAGCTGGCCGGTGGCGATTTCATGGTGCAGCTGCTTGGCCGAGATCACGGTGAGCATGTCGCTGCCCACCAGCAGGCCGCGCAGCAGCGCCAGGTCGCCGGTTTCCACGGCCGGGCGCGGGGCCGGCCAGTGGCTGTCGCGGAAGAATTGCTCGATGGAATCGCGCAGCGGCGTGCCAGCCCGCGACAACACCCAGGGATAGCCGTCCAGGTCGGGCAGGGCCAGTTTCCGGCGCTGCGCCAGCGGATGGCCGGCGCGGGCGATCAGGGCGGCGCTGTCGTCCACCAGTGGGCGCATGTCGAAGGTATCGGTGGAGAAGGCGCGCAGGGCGCCGACGATGAAGTCGATGCGCCCGCTCATGAGGCCGGCCGCCAGCTCTTCATAGGGGCTCTCCAGCGAGCGGATCTGCAGGCGCGGATGGCGCGCCAGCACCCGCGTGAGCGCGGTGGGCAAGAGTTGCGAGCGCGCCAGCGGCAGCGCGCCGATGGTTACCGTGCCTTGCACGATACCGTCCAGGGCGGCGATATCTGCGGGGATGTGGCGCAGCTCGGCCAGGGCCCGGCCGAAGCGCTCAGTCCAGCGGCGTCCGGCGTCGGTGGGCAGCATGCCATGGGCGGTGCGGAAGAACAGCGGTTGTCCCAGGATGCCCTCCAGCAGTGCCAGCGACTGGCTCACCGCCGAAGGCGAGACGTCCATCAGGCGCGCCACGCTGGGCATGTGGTGGGTCTCGGCCAGCAGGGCAGCGGCCTGCAGGCGTCGTTCATTGAAGAGTGCATCCAGGCTGGCCACCTGGCTGCCGGTACGTTCGCGCAGGCGCAGGGCGTCGTCGCGCACCTCGCGCAGCTCCGCCTCGATGCGCTCCACCCGCAGCCGCACGGCCTCGCCGGCGGCGGTGAGCAGCATGCCGCGACCACGCCGCTCGAACAGTTGGGTCTCCAGGCTCTGCTCCAGCGCGGCCACCGAACGCGCCACCGCCGATGAAGCGCGCAGCAGCGTATCGGAAGAACGGCGCACGCCGCCAGTGGTGGCGACGACGTTGAAGACATGCAGGTGGCGCAAGTTGAGCAAGGACATGGTGGTGGACCGGCGGTTTGCCGGTTTCTGAACCCGATTAGAAAATTAGAACAGAGGAAGGCCCACAACGCAACCAAGGCCGGCCCTCGCTCACGCATACTCGGCGCCATCATTTTCAGAGGTAAAGAGCGTGCCGACCACCGACAGCCCGGATTTCCTGCCCCTTGCCTGCACCCTGATGCGGGGTGGCACCTCGCGCGGTCCCTTCTTCGTGGCCAGCGACCTGCCGGCCGATGTGGCCGCACGCGACCGCGTGCTGCTGGCGGCTCTGGGCTCGCCCGACCGGCGCCAGATCGATGGCCTGGGCGGCGCCCATCCGCTGACCAGCAAGGCTGGCATCGTCAGCCGCAGCAGTGTGCCGGGGGTGGATCTGGATTTCCTTTTTGCCCAGCTGCAGCCGGACTCCGACCGGGTCGATACCACGCCCAATTGCGGCAACATGCTGGCCGCCGTGCTGCCCTTCGCCATCGAGCGCGGGCTGGTGACGGCCGGTGAACAGACCACCACCGCCCGCGTACTCACGCTCAACACCGGCATGCAATGCGATATCACCGTGCAGACCCCGGGCGGGCGCCTGCGTTATAACGGCGACACCCGCATCGATGGCGTGCCAGGCAGTGCCGCGCCGGTCAGCATCAGCTTCCTCGAAACGGCGGGCTCGGTCTGTCCGGAACTCTTGCCCAGCGGCCGCGTGCTGGACCGCGTGCGCTTCAATGGCGGCGATGGCGTGGCCCATGAGATTGCCGCCACCCTGATCGACAACGGCATGCCAATGGTGTTGGTGCGCGCCCACGACCTTGGCCTGCGCGGCGATGAGAGCGTGGCCACCCTCAACGCCGACGGCATGTTGAAGGAGAAGCTGGAGGCTCTGCGTCTGGCCTGCGGCCCGCTGATGGGGCTGGGCGATGTGGCCACCAGGAACTACCCCAAGATGTGCCTGCTCTCCGCGCCCCGGGAGGGCGGCAGCATTGCCACCCGCTGCTTCATCCCGCATGTCTGCCACGACGCTATCGGCGTGCTGGCAGCCGTTACCGTGGCGACCGCCTGCGTGCTGGAGGGCTCGGCGGCGCAGGGCCTGGCCCGTACCGCAGGCGGCTTGCACCCTACCGTATCGGTGGAGCATCCCAGCGGTGAATTCAGCGTGGCCCTGGAGCTCGATGCCCGCGACCCGCAACAGATACTGCGCGCCGCGCTGCTGCGCACGGCGCGTCCCATCATGCGCGGGGACGTCATGATCCCCGCCCACCTCTTCAACGAAACGGACTGAGTCACCATGCGAGAGAGCCTCATCATCGATTGCCACGGCCACTACACCACCGCCCCCAAGGCACTGGAAGACTGGCGCAAGCGGCAGATCGCCAACCTGAAGACGCCTGAGCTCGGCCCCAAGGTGGCAGAACTGAAGATCAGCGACGACGAACTGCGCGACTCCATCGAGACCAATCAGTTGCGGCTGATGAAGGAGCGCGGCGCGGACCTGACCATCTTTTCGCCGCGTGCATCCTTCATGGCGCATCACATCGGCGACCTCAACACCAGCCAGACCTGGGCGGCGATCTGCAACGAGCTGTGCTACCGCGTCTCGCAACTGTTCCCCGACCACTTCATCGGCGCGGCCATGCTGCCGCAGTCGCCAGGCGCCGATATCCGTACGTCCATCGCGGAGATGGAAAAGTGCGTGAAGGAGTATGGCTTTGTCGGCATCAACCTCAATCCCGATCCCTCGGGTGGTCACTGGACCTCGCCGCCGCTGTCGGACCGCAGCTGGTATCCCCTCTACGAAAAGATGGTGGAGCTGGACGTGCCAGCCATGATCCATGTGAGCACCAGCTGCAATGCCTGCTTCCACACCACCGGCGCGCATTACCTCAATGCCGATACCACGGCCTTCATGCAGTGCCTGACTTCTGACCTGTTCACGGATTTCCCGACGTTGAAGTTCCTGATCCCGCACGGCGGCGGCGCGGTGCCGTATCACTGGGGCCGCTTCCGTGGGCTGGCGCAGGAGATGAAGAAGCCATTGCTCAAGGACCATCTGCTGAACAACATCTTCTTCGATACCTGCGTCTATCACCAGCCCGGCATCGACCTGCTGACCCGGGTGATTCCGGTGGAGAACGTGCTGTTCGCCTCGGAGATGATCGGTGCGGTACGCGGCATCGACCCAGAGACCGGCCATTACTACGACGACACCAAACGCTACATCGAGGCGGCCGACCTGAGCGCTGCAGAGCGCCATCAGATCTACGAAGGCAATGCCCGCCGCGTCTTCCCGCGCCTGGATGCCGCCCTGACACAGAAAGGACTGTAAGCATGAGTACACCGATGATGAATCAACTGGGCGTGGTCAAGCGCCATATCGTGCGCGCCGATGCTGGTGCGGCAGAGCAACTGGGTCGCTACGGTGTGGCCACCGTGCATGAGGCCCAGGGCCGCTCCGGGCTGCTCAAGCCTTACATGCGCCCGATCTATGCGGGGGCATCGGTCTCGGGTACTGCCGTGACGGTACTGCTGCACCCGGGCGACAACTGGATGATGCATGTGGTTGCCGAGCAGATCCAGCCCGGTGACATCGTGGTGGCGGGGGTGACCGCCGACTGCACGGACGGCTATTTCGGCGACCTGCTGGCGACCAGTTTCATGGCGCGCGGGGCGAAGGCCCTGATCATCGACGCAGGCGTGCGTGACGTGAAGGTCCTGAAGGAAATGGGCTTCCCCGTCTGGAGCCGCGCGATCAGTGCCAAGGGCACCATCAAGGCCACGCTGGGCTCGGTCAATATTCCGGTGATCTGTGCCGGTGCGCTGGTCAACCCCGGTGACGTGATCGTGGCCGATGACGATGGCGTGGTCGCCGTGCCGGCCGCCGATGCCGTGCGCGTCGCGCAGGTGGCCCAGCAGCGCGAAGACCTGGAAGGGCAGAAGCGTGCCCAGCTCGCTGCCGGCGTGCTGGGACTGGACATGTACAAGATGCGCGATCCGCTGGAGGCGGCCGGGCTCAGGTATATCGACTAAGGCAGAACCGGCCAGAGGAGGAGACCACAACAGACAGAAAACCGACTGCCATCGATCGGACAGTCAGGCAAGACAAAAACAAGAGCAAGAACGCGCGCAAGCGGCCGAAGAGCCGTAGCACCGAGTCGTAACTCGTAACACACAGCGGAGCCGGCACATCAAGCCAGCCCCATCGCCAATCCAAGGAGAAGGAAGACACCATGCAAACCGCATCCCACCCGGCCACGCTCGCAACGGCCACTCCCTCGTCAGGCTGGAAAGACCGCGCCACGCTGGTCAAGGCCGGCATCATCGGCGGCCTCACCGGCGGCATCATCATCTGGATCTATGAAGCGCTGGTCTGGGTCGGCGCGCAGCACATGATGCCGCTGGCCGGCATCCCGCGCAATGCCACCGGCCTGGTGTTCGGCCGCGAGGTCCAGGAGTCGCTGGGGCTGCTGGCCTACTTCGTGGGGACCGGCATCCACTTCTTCTTCACCCTGGTATGGGGCATCCTGTTCGCGGCGCTCTGGCCGCATTTCCGCCGTCGCGGCTACGAGGCAACCTTCGTGGCGCTGTTCTATGCGGTGGTGGCGTGGATCCTGATGCACGTGGCCATCATGATCGCCTCCGACAACCATCCCAACTACTACGACCCGGCCGTGATCATCGGCGGCTTCATGTCGCACCTGTTCTTTACCGTGCCGCTGGCCCTGATCGTCAAGAAGCACTTCGAACGACAGGCCTGAGTTTTCCTGTCCGCCTCTGCGACGCCTGCCGCCCGCTCTTGCGTGGGCGGCAGGGAGCCGTGCGCGCCCATGCGGGCTGCCTTGGCCGCATCCACAACACCAACAACACCGATTTACCCACAGGAGGAGAACCCCCCATGCAGTTCAAGAACCCCACCCGATTGCTGCCGGCAGCCTTGCTGCTGGCAGCCAGCCCCGTTGTCCTGGCCCAGAGCTCGGTGACCATCTATGGCGTGATGGACGTCTATACGGCCTACCAGAAGAGTACCGTGGGCGGCAAGGATACCTCGCTCTGGGCCATGGGCAACAATGGCGAGATGACCAGCCGCATAGGCTTCAAGGGCAGCGAAGACCTGGGTGGCGGGTATCGCGCCACCTTCAACCTGGAGACCGGTTTCGATTCCAGCACCGGCGCGCTGCAGAACAGCTATCGCCTGTTTGACCGCCAGTCCTGGGTGGGCCTGGGCGGCGGCTTCGGCGAGGTGCGCGTGGGCCGGCAGAACAGTGTCATGTTCCTCTACTCGGGCAACATGGATGCCTTCGGCGCCGCCACCTACGGCTCGGCCTACAACAACTTCGCCAACTGGCTGGCGCGGGTGGATAACGACATCAGCTACATCTCGCCGAAATTTGCCAACTCCAACCTGGAACTGCATTACTCGGTAGGAGAACGTGCCGGCAGCACGCCCTCCAATGCGGTCTACCAGATCGGCGCGCAGACCCAGCAGGGACCGCTCTATGTGGGCAGTGCCTTCCTGAACGCCAACAACGGCACCAATACCAATAGCGTCAAGCAGTTCATGTTGGGGGGCAACTACGACTACGGTAGTGGCAAGGTCTATCTGGCCTTCTTCCGCACCAATGAAGTGATCTCGGCCACCACCGGCAATGTCTTTACCAATCCGGCCGGCAAGTACGACCCGAGCGGCAACGTGGTCGGCAATACACCGGGCAACTATCACAACACCTATAGCCTCTCGGCCGACTACCGACTCAACGCCCGGACGACCATCGGCGCCGGTGGCGGTTATGTCAAGGACAGTTCCAGCTACAACAACAACGCGCGCCAGTTCAGCCTGATCGTGAATTATGACCTCTCCAAGCGCACCCGCCTGTATGCCGTGGCCTCGCGCCTGATCAACCAGAACACGGCGGCCTACAAGATGACCGGCGCCAGTTATACCGCCGGCCAGGCCCTGGTGCCGGATGCCGGTGCCAGCGAGACTGGCGTGCAGCTGGGCATCCGCCACACCTTCTGACGGGGTCCTGTCGCCTGCTTCAGTGGGGGGCGTAGGCGGCCAGGAAGGTCTCTACCGCCCGCCCGACCATGCGTTTGATGCGGGGCTTCGAGATGGAGGTCTCCAGCCCCAGCATCATCGGCCTGACCGTCTCGCAATCCAGCAGGGCGCATAGCTGCAGCGTCGCCAGCATGGGGTCGGCCTGCTTCAGGCGGCCGGCCGCCATCTGTTTCTGCATGAAGGCCGCAATGCGCTGCATGCCCAGCTTCGGGCCGTCTTCATGGAAGCGCCGACCAATGTCGCTGCGACCGGCTTCGGCCAGGATCATGCGCTGCGTCTGCAAGGTGCTCTCCTGGCACAGGAAACTGACCGCCTTTTCTCCAAACACGCGCAAAGTGGCCTCCAGGTCTTCCGTTTCCTGGTCCAGCGTCTCCAGCGCCGGTTCTATCTGCTTCTTCGCGACGGCGTGCGTCACCGCCACGAAGAGATCTTCCTTCGATTTGAAATAGGCATACAGGGTGCCCTTGGAGCCGCCGATGCGCGCCGAGATCTCGGCCATCGAGGCGCCTTCAAAGCCCGATTCCTTGAATACGTCAGCCGCCGCCGCCAGGATGGCGTCGCGCTTTTCCTCCGTCTTTACCCGCATTTGCAAATTCCCCGTTGTAATTTCGGTGACATCTCTTTTTCGTACAGATGTGTTCAGTATTGCTTGACTCGCCGAATGGTGTCAACCAATAATACCGTACAGTTCGGTATGGTTATAAATCATTCTTCCCTTTCGGAGAGTTCCTCATGCGCACTTCCCCCATCGTAAAATCCTTCACCGTGCTGGCGATCATCAGTGTGCTCAGTGCCTGCGGCAAGCCGCCAGGCGGTGCACCGCCAGCCGCCGGCACGCCGGTGCTGGGGGTGATGACTGTACATGCCCAGCCGGTGGAGTTGCAGACCGAGCTGCCGGGGCGTACCTCGCCCTACCAGATCGCCGACGTGCGGCCGCAGGTCAACGGCATCATCAAGGCGCGCAATTTCCGGGAGGGCAGCGACGTCAAGTCAGGCCAGGTCTTGTACCAGATCAATCCGGCCAGCTACCAGGCCGCCTATGACAGCAGCGTGGCCGCGCTGGCCAAGGCCGAGGCCTCGGTCCGCACGGCGCGCCTGAAGGCCAGTCGCTACAAGGAGCTGGTGGCCATCAAGGCGGTCAGTCAGCAGGATTACGATGACGCGGTGGCTTCGCTGGGCGAAGCCGAGGCCGATGTCGGTTCGGCGCGCGCCAACGTGCAGACCAGCCGCATCAATCTGGACTATGCCAAGGTCGATGCGCCGATCTCGGGCCGCATCGGCAAGTCCAGCGTGACGGCGGGGGCGCTGGTGACGGCCAGCCAGACCACGGCGCTGACCACCATCCAGCAGCTTGATCCCATCTATGTCGATGTCACCCAGTCCAGTACCGCCTGGTTGAATCTGAAGGAAGCCCTGACCAACGGCGAGCTGCAGAAATCCGGAAACGGTGCAAAGGTGCGGCTGATTCTGGAAAACGGCCGTACCTACGCCCAGGAAGGGACGCTGCAATTCTCGGATGTGACCGTCAACCAGGACACTGGCGCCATCACCTTGCGCGCGGTGTTCCCCAATCCGGGCACGATCCTGCTGCCAGGCATGTATGTGCGTGCGGTGTTGCAGGAAGGCGTACGCCAGCAGGGTCTGCTGGTGCCGCAGCAGGCGGTCAGTCGCGACGGTGCCGGCAAGCCGCAGGCGCTGGTGGTCAATGGCCAGGGCGTGGTGGAGCTGCGAGCACTGGTGACCGACCGCGCCATCGGGGACCAATGGCTGGTCAGCAGCGGCCTCAAGGAAGGCGATCAACTGGTGGTCGATGGCGTGCAGCGGGCCACCCCCGGTGCCAAGGTGAAGGTGGTGCCGTGGTCACCCAAGACCGCCGTGGCCAGCACCACCGCCTCCAACTGAGAAGCGAGGACACATCATGGCTCGCTTCTTCATTGACCGCCCCATCTTCGCCTGGGTACTCGCCATCATCGTCATGCTGGCCGGCGCCGTCTCGGTGCTGACCTTGCCGATTGCGCAGTACCCGGCCATCGCGCCTCCTGCCATCGCCATTACGGCCAACTATCCCGGTGCCTCGGCCAAGACGCTGGAAGACACCGTGACCCAGATCATCGAACAGAAGATGAAGGGTCTGGATCGTCTGAGCTACATGGCTTCCACCAGCGAGTCCTCCGGCACCGTGACCATCACGCTGACCTTCGAGAACGGTACCAACCCGGACACCGCCCAGGTGCAGGTACAGAACAAGCTGTCGCTGGCCACGCCCTTGCTGCCCTCCGAAGTGCAGCAGCAGGGCATCACGGTGACCAAGTCCGCTACCAACTTCCTCAATGTGCTGGCCTTCACCTCCGAAGACGGCAGCATGAGCGGCTCGGACCTGTCGGACTACGTGGCGGCCAACATCCAGGATGCCCTCAGCCGGGTCGACGGCGTGGGGGACACCACCTTGTTCGGCTCACAGTATGCGATGCGGATCTGGCTCGATCCCAACAAGCTCAACAGCTACGGGCTTACCCCGCTGGATGTGAAGAATGCCATCCAGGCGCAGAACGTGCAGGTGTCCTCTGGTCAGCTGGGCGGTCTGCCGGCCGCCGAGAACCAGCAGATCAACGCCACCATCACCGCCCAGACCCGCCTGCGTACGGCCGAGCAGTTCCAGAACATCGTGCTGCGCACCCTCACCGACGGCGCCCGGGTCAAATTGCGTGACGTAGCCCGCATCGAACTCGGGAGCGAGAGCTATACCTCGGTGGGGCGTTACAACGGCAAGCCGGCGGCCGGCCTGGCCATCAAGCTGGCCACCGGCGCCAATGCGCTCGATACGGTCAAGGCCATCGACGCCCGGGTGGCCCAGCTGGAAAAGTTCTTCCCTGCCGGGATGAAGGTGCAGAAGCCCTATGACACCACACCCTTCGTGCGTATCTCCATCGAGGAAGTGCTGCGCACCCTGATCGAAGCCGTGGTGCTGGTGTTCCTGGTGATGTACCTGTTCCTGCAGAATTTGCGTGCCACGCTGATCCCTACCATCGCCGTGCCGGTAGTGCTGCTGGGGACCTTCGGTGTGCTGGCTGCGTTCGGTTTCACCATCAACACCCTGACCATGTTTGCGATGGTGCTGGCCATCGGTCTGTTGGTCGACGATGCCATCGTGGTGGTGGAAAACGTCGAGCGGGTGATGTCCGAGGAGGGCTTGCCGCCCAAGGAGGCGACCCGCAAGTCGATGGGCCAGATCACCGGTGCGCTGGTGGGCGTGGCCCTGGTGCTGGCCGCGGTGTTTGTGCCGATGGCCTTCTTCAGTGGCTCGACCGGCGTGATCTATCGGCAGTTCTCCATCACCATCGTCTCGGCCATGACACTGTCCGTGCTGGTGGCCATCGTGCTTACTCCGGCCCTGTGTGCGACCTTGCTCAAGCCGGCCGCCAAAGGCCATGCGCTGGCCACCAGCGGCTTCTTCGGCTGGTTCAACCGCCAGTTTGATCGCGGCAACCATCGTTACCAGGGCATCGTGCGACACATGCTGGCGCGCGGCTGGCGTTACATGGCTGGTTACGCCGTGCTGCTGGCGCTGGTCGTGACGGGCTTCATGAAGCTGCCGGTGGGCTTCCTGCCTGATGAGGATCAGGGAACGCTGTTCGCCATCCTGCAATTGCCCTCCGGTGCGACCAAGGCGCGCACCGACGAAGTCATCCGTCAGGTCGAGCAGCATTTCCTGGTGGACCAGAAGGATGCGGTCTCGGGTGTCTTTGCGGTCTCCGGTTTCAGCTTCGCGGGCAGTGGCCAGAACATGGGCTTTGCCTTCATCAAGCTCAAGCCGTGGGATGAGCGCAAGGGACCAGGGCTGTCCGTGACCGATGTGGCCGCCAAGGCCGGCGCCGCGTTTGCCGGCATGCGCGACGCCAAGGTGTTCGCCTTCGCGCCGCCGGCGGTGTCCGAACTGGGTAATGCGACCGGTTTCGACCTGATGTTGAAGGACGAGGCCAACCTCGGCCATGCGGCGCTGATGCAGGCACGCAACCAGCTGCTGGCCACCTTGGCGCAGGACAAGCGACTGGTCGCGGTGCGTCCCAACGGGCTGGAGGATACGCCCGAGTTCCGCCTGCAGGTCGATACCGACAAGGCCGGTGCGCTGGGCGTGGCGATGTCGGACATCAATGACACCATCGCCACGGCCTGGGGCAGCAGCTATGTCAACGACTTCATCGACAAGGGCCGGGTCAAGAAGGTGATGCTGCAGGGCGATGCGCAATACCGCATGCTGCCCTCGGATATCGACCGCTGGTATGTCCGCAACAGCGCCGGCACCATGGTCCCGTTCAGCGCCTTCTCCACGGCCAGCTGGACGTCCGGTTCGCCGCGTCTGGAACGCTACAACGGTGTGCCATCCATGGAGATACTGGGTATGGCGCTGCCGGGGGCAGCCTCCAGCGGCCAGGCCATGGCCATCGTCGAGGCGGCACTGGCCAAGATGCCGCCCGGCATCGGCTACGAGTGGACCGGCCTGTCGCTGCAAGAGAAGGCCTCCAGTGGCAAGACCGGCATCCTCTATGCGATCTCGATCCTGATCGTGTTCCTGGCGCTGGCGGCGCTCTACGAGAGCTGGGCGGTGCCGTTCTCGGTGATCCTGGTGGTGCCGCTGGGGGTGTTCGGCGCGCTGCTGGGTGCCATCCTGACCTGGAAGATGAACGATGTCTATTTCCAGGTCGGCCTGTTGACCACCATCGGCCTGGCCTGCAAGAACGCCATCCTGATCGTGGAGTTTGCCAAGGACCTGTACGAGAGCGGCAAGGACCTGGTCGAGGCCACCCTGGAAGCGGTACGTATGCGCCTGCGGCCGATCCTGATGACCTCGATGGCCTTCATCCTGGGCGTGCTGCCGCTGGTGCTGGGCAGTGGCGCCGGTGCCGGCGCACAGCATGCGCTGGGTACGGCCGTGATCGGGGGCATGCTCTCCGGCACGGTACTGGCGATCTTCTTCGTGCCGCTGTTCTTCGTGATCATCATGAAGCTGTTCGCCCGCAAGCCTTCCCCCGTATCGCAGGCCCAGGCCGCGATCTCTCCGGAGCACTGACATGACACCTTCCCTGACCCCGCACACCGCACGCCCTTTCCGTGTACTGATGACGCCTTTGCTGGTGGCCATGCTGCTGGGCGGCTGCACCCTGATGCCGGACTACCAGCGGCCGGCAGCACCGGTGGCCGCGCACTTCTCGGGTTAAACCGGCGCGCCCACCACCACCGCCACCACCGCCACCACCGCCGTGGCCGATATCGGCTGGCGTGACGTCTTCACCGATCCCGCGTTGCAAGAGGTGATCGCACTGGCCCTGGCCAACAACCGCGACCTGCGCGTGGCGGTACTTAATATCGAAAAGGCCCGTGCGCAATATGGTGTGGAGCGGGCGGCGTTGTTCCCGACCATCAATGCCGCCACCAGCGAATCGGCCAGCCGCACGCCAGCCGATCTTTCTGCTACCGGCCGCGCGCTGACGGCGCGCAGCTATACCGCCACGCTGGGTTTCAGTGCCTATGAGCTGGACCTGTTCGGACGCGTACGCAGCCTCAAGGAGCAGGCGCTGCAATCTTTCCTGTCCACCGCCGAGGCGCGACGCAGTACCCAGATCAGTCTGATCGCTGAAGTCGCCACGGCCTGGCTGACGCTGGCGTCCGACCAGGACCGGCTGCGCCTGGCCAAGGACACGCTGGCCAGCCAGAGCAGCAGCTATGCGCTCACGCAGCGTAGTGCCGAACTGGGCTCGGCCTCGGCGCTGACCTTGCGCCAGGCGCAGACCAGCGTGGAGAGTGCGCGGGTGGACGCGGAAAGCTACACCGCCCAGGTCGATCAGGACCGTAATGCCCTGGTGCTGCTGGTCGGCAAGGACCTGCCGCAACGCCTGCTGCCCAACGGCTTGCCGGATACGGCACTGGCCGCCGCCAGTCCGCTGGCGACCATCCCGCCGGGGTTGCCCTCCGAACTGTTGCAGCGGCGGGCCGACATCGTCGAAGCCGAGCGCAACCTGCGTGCGGCCAATGCCAATATCGGCGCTGCGCGCGCGGCCTTCTATCCCAGCATCAGCCTGACTGCCGACGCCGGCACCGCCAGCGCGCGCCTGGCAGGGCTGTTCAAGGGCGGTTCGGGTTCCTGGAGTTTCGTGCCGCAGATTTCGTTGCCGATCTTCGATGGGGGCGCCAACCGGGCCAACCTCGACATCGCCACCGTCAGCCGCGATATCAGCGTGGCGCAATACGAGAAAGCCATCCAGACCGCGTTCCAGGAAGTCTCCGACGCCCTGGCCCAGCGCAATACCCTGGGCCGCCAGCTGCAGGCCCAGGAAGCACTGGTCGAGGCCAGCGGGGAGGCGTACCGGCTCTCGCAGGCGCGCTTCAACAGCGGGGTGGATAGCTACCTGACCCTGCTGGATTCACAGCGCACGCTGTATTCAGCGCAGAAGACCCTGATCGGCACGCAGCTATCGCGCTGGACCAACCTGGTGACCTTCTACAAGACCCTGGGTGGAGGCTGGGTAGAGCGCACAGGAACGCCGGTGGCCAGCGACCTTGCCACCGCTGCACCATGACCTCGCGTGCCGACCGGACCCGCGCCATCCTGCTCGACGCCGCGCTGGCGGCGTTCGCCCGGCGCGGCGTACGGGCCACCACGCTGGAACACGTAGCCGCCAGCGCAGCCTTCACCCGCGGGGCGGTGTACTGGCACTTTCCCGACAAGACGGCACTGGTCAAGGCGGTCTTCGAAGACATGGTCTGGCCTTTCGACATCGGTGGCGAGCTGGCGGTCTATCGCCAGAGCGACCAGCCGCTGCTCCTGCTGCGCGAGGTGCTGTGGCTGAAGATGCTGGATTGCCTGCGTGATGTCCGCCAGCGGCGGCGCATGGAAGTCGTGTTGCGTTATCGCGGCACGCCCGAATTGCCCGAGGAACTGGGTGACCGTCTGGAAATCCTGAGCCTGCGGGCGCTGGATCACCTCACGGCAGTGCTCAATATCGCCTACGAGAGGGGCGAGCTGCGGCGCGGATTGACGCCCATCGATGTGGCGCATTGCCTGGTGGCGGCCTGCATGGGCGTCGTCGCCGAGCACATGGAAGATCCGCAGGCACGCCTGGAGCGCTCCTTCCACCTGGCGCCGCTACTGGTGCTGCAAGGTGCCAGTGCTCTGGAGCCGGAAGAAGCCTAGGCCGGCCAGGAGCCGGCATGCGGAGTGCTGGCACGCGCAATGAGGGTGTTCAGAAAGGCCCGGGCCGCATCGGGCAGGGTACGCCCGGCCAGGGACTGGATTTCCAGTTGCAGGGTGTTCATGTCCTTGTCGCGGATCGGCAGTGCCACCAGTTGCCCCTCGCGCACCAGCCTGCGGATGGGCAGCGCCGCCGAGAAGCCGATGCCATTGCCCGACATCACGAAGCACAGCAGGGCGCTGATGGAATCGGCCGCCATGGTCGGTTCCAGCAGCACGTTGCGACGGCTGCAGCAGGCGTCGATCAGGCGGCGCATGGTGATGTTCTTCTGCGGCATGGCCAGCGGGTAGGGCGCCAGTTCCGAGAGCGTGACCTGGCGCCGATGGGCCAGTTCGTGGTCCGGTCGCATCACCGCCATGATCGGCGCGCGCTGGGCAAACTCGACCTTGATGTCGGGGTCCGGTGCCATGGTGAAGGTCAGGCCCAGATCGACCGCGCCTTCGCGGATCTGCTGCGCCACATGCACCGCATTGCCCACCGTCAGCTGGAAGCGTATGCCCTTGTGCTGGCGGCAGAAATGTTCGATGGCGGCCGGCACGAACTCCAGCGCAAAACCCTCGGTGGTGGCCAGTTTGACCTCACCGCGCCGCAATCCCTTCAGGGCCGCCAGTTCATTGCCGATGCGGTCGGCCTCCAGCTGCATGCGCAAGGCATGCGCGGCCAGCAATTCGCCGGCGGCATTGGGGCGCATGCCGCGTGAAACGCGCTCGAACAGAGGCGTGTCCAGCTCCGCCTCCAGCCGTGCAATCTGGCGGCTGATGGCCGAGGAGGCGACATTGAGCGTGTTGGCGGCCTCGGTGATGGAGCCGCGCCGCACGACTTCGAGGAAGTAGCGCACCGCAGTCTCCTGCAGCACGCGGGTATGGATGATGGACATGCCACGATTGTAGATCGGTTTGCCGATTCGGCAATCAGTTATTCGAAAACTTGTACTTGTGGCAAACCATGGGCCGGCTTAGGATGAATCCACGAATCGACGGCGTGCGACCGTCGTCATGCCGGAAGGGAATGCTTCATGGATGCTGCAGTAACGAAGGGCAAGTACAAATACCTGGTGCTGGTCTTGCTGTATCTGGGCTGGTGCGTCTCCTACATCGATCGCGCGGCGATCACCTTCGCGGCCACGCAGATCGCTGGCGAGTTCCAGCTGAAGCCGGCCGAACTGGGCGTGCTGCTGTCGAGTTTCTTCCTCGGTTATTCATTGCTGCAACTGCCGGGCGGCTGGCTGGCCGACCGCTTTGGTTCGCGCCCGGTGATTGTCATCGCCATCCTGCTGTGGTCGCTCTTCACGGGCGTGACCGGCATGGCCTGGTCCATCACCAGCCTGGTGGTGATCCGCTTCGTGTTCGGCATGGGCGAGGGCGCCTTCCCGGCGGCCAGCGTGAAGGGTGTGGCCGAGCATTTCACCCGCGAGGAACGGCCCAAGATGTCTTCGCTGCTGATGTCGTCCAACTATGTGGGCAGCATGCTGGCGCCGCTGCTGATTGCGCCGCTGATCCTGCATTTCGGCTGGCGGGCCGTGTTCCATACCATCGGTATCGCCGGTCTGGTGTTTGCGCTGGTGTACTGGTTCTGCGTGCGTCCGGTACGCCATGGCGCGGCGGGCAGCAAGGCCATCAACAAGGCCGCCTTCAAGGCGCTGCTGCAGATGCCGCTGATGTGGCAGATCGTGGCGGTGTGGTTTGGCCTGTCCATCATCAACAAGGGCCTGGACAGCTGGATGCCGACCTACCTGATGACCGTGCGCGGCCTGAACCTGAAGGCGGTCGGCCTCTTGCTGCCCTTGCCCTACATCATGGCCGGCCTGTCTACCGCCATCGGCGGCTGGGTGATGGTGCGCTTCTTCGACGGCCGCGAGAAGATCCTGCTGATCGCCAGTTCTCTGCTGACGGCGGTGTTCGTCTATTGCATGTACACCGCCGCCACGGTCGAGGGTGTGATCGCCTGGCAATGCCTGGCCTACTTCTTCAAGTCCTTCGTGCTGGCCACCTGCATCGCGCTGCCGACCAAGATGCTGCAGGCGCAACTGGTGGGCAGCGGCGTGGGCATGGTCAACCTGGGTGGTCAGATGGCCGGCTTCATCTCGCCGCTGGTGATCGGCTTCCTGGTCAGCGCCTTCGCCAACTATGACTACGCCTTCGGCTTCCTGATCGCGGCGGCCCTGTTCTCGGTGCTGGTGAGCCTGTTCATCCGCACCACCAAGACCGCCGGCCAGATGCAGCCGGCCTGAACCAAACCAAGGGAAAAGCATGCAAGAGAACATCGTCGAAAAAAGCGCGGTCGAACTGCGCCGGCTGATCGGCAGCCGGCAATTGTCCCCGGTTGAATTGCTGGAAGCCTGCATCGCCCGCATCGAGACCATCAATCCGCACATCAATGCCGTCACCGCCACCTGCTTCGAGCGCGCCCGGGTCGAAGCACGCGCCGCCGAGCAGGCCGTCATGGACGGCCTGCCGCTGGGCCTGCTGCACGGTCTGCCGATCGGCATCAAGGACCTGGAAGAAACCGCAGGCCTGTTGACCACCTACGGCTCGCCACTCTATCGCGGCAATGTGCCGGAGCGCGATAACGCACTGGTGGCACGCCTGCGTGCAGCCGGGGCGATCGTCGCCGGCAAGACCAACGTGCCGGAGATGGGGGCCGGTGCCAACAGTCGCAATACGGTGTGGGGCGCCACCGGCAACCCGTTCAATCCGCTGTTGAATGCCGGTGGTTCCTCAGGCGGTTCGGCTGCGGCGCTGGCGACCGATCTGCTGCCGCTGTGTTCGGGTTCGGATACCGGCGGCTCGCTGCGCATCCCTGCGGCCAAGTGTGGCGTGGTGGGCTTCCGTCCTTCGCCGGGACTGGTGCCGAGCGAGCGCAAGATCCTGGGATGGACGCCGATCTCGGTGGTCGGTCCCATGGGCCGTGATGTTGCCGATACGGTGCTGCAACTGCGCGCCACCATCGGTCTGCATGCCAGCGATCCGCTGGGCTATGCGGTCAGCGACAGCGAGTTTGCGGCCTTGCCGGAGATCGACCTGGCGCAATTGCGGATCGGCTATACCGAGGACTTTGGCGTGTGCGAGGTCGATGACGGCATCCGCCAGGTATTCCGCGACAAGATCGCCGCCATCACCGGTCTGGTGAAGGTGTGCGAGCCGGTGCAGGTGGACATGGGCGAAGCGCACCGCGCCTTCGACGTGATCCGGGCCGAGGCCTTCGTGGCCGGCTTCGAGGCCGCCTACCGGCGCGACCCGTCCTCGCTGGGCCCCAACACCCGCGCCAACTACGAGATGGGCGCGGCGATGAGCCTGTCCGATTGCGCCTGGGCGCAGGGCGAGCAGACCCGTATCTTCCGGCGCTTCCAGCAGCTCTACGAGCGCTACGACCTGATCGTTTCGCCGACCACGCCGGTCTCGCCCTTCCCGTGGAGCGAGCTGTACCTGAAGGAGGTCAATGGCGTGGCGCTGGAAAACTATTACCGCTGGCTGGCCCTGACCTACGTGGTCACGCTGGCGACCAATCCCTCGATCTCGCTGCCGTGTGGACGCGACCATCGCGGCATGCCCTTCGGCTTGCAGGTCACCGGCCCGTTCCGGGGCGATGCGCGCCTGCTGGGCTGTGCGGCGGCGCTGGAGCAGGCCTTCGACGGCGACGTCGCGCTGCGCCGGCCACGTCCCGATATCGCCCAACTGAAGACGGTGCAGGCGCCGCTGAAGTCCATCGTCACGCATCCGCCTATCTTCGAGGGGCAGGCAGCCGGTGCGGCGGGTGGCCCTGCCGTCTGAGCTGCAGTGACCAATCAATCTGAAACCGTTCGGACCGAGTAGGCCAGTCAGGGCCGTATCGAAGGCGCTACCCAGCACGAACGGTGAGCGTCTTTCTGATCTTGGTGAAACCTTATTTTTTATACGATTAGCGCAAACATGAACCCTATCCAACGTTTCAATACCAATGCCCGCATGAGCCAGCTGGTCATCGCCAACGGCTTCGCCTTCGTCTCCGGCCAGGTGCCGGACAACGCCGGCGCACCCATCCCGCAGCAGGCCAGCGAAGTGCTGGCCAAGATCGATGCGCAGTTGCAGGCGCAGGGCATCTCTCGCGAGCAGATCGTCTCGGCCAATGTGTGGCTGTCCAGCCCGGATCATTTCGCCGCCTTCAATGCGGTGTGGGAAGCCTGGGTGCCGGCCGGCCATGCACCCACGCGGGCCTGCGTGCAGGCGCTGCTGATGCTGCCGGGGCTGGATGTGGAAGTGGCCGTCGTGGCCGCGCTCTGATCAATCGCCGGGAGCATGAGCATGAGCGCAGCAGAGCGGGTGGACTACCTCATCATCGGTGCCGGCATTGCCGGCGCTTCCATCGCCTACTGGCTGGCGCCGCATGGCAGCGTGCTGCTGCTGGAGCGCGAGTCGCAGCCGGGCTATCACAGCACCGGCCGCTCGGCCGCGCTCTACATGGAAAGCTACGGGCCGCCGCAGGTGCGGGCGCTGACCTGCGCCAGTCGTGCCTTTTTCGACCACCCGCCCGAGGGCTTTGCCGAACACCCCTTGCTCACGCCGCGTGGTGCGCTGTTCTATGCCGGTGCGGCCCTGCAGGCCGAGCTGGATGAGCACGAAGCGCTGGTGCGCTCGGTATCGGACAAGGTACAGCGTCTGGATCGCGAGCAGACCCTGGCGATGGTGCCAGTGCTGCGCGGGGAAGACCTGATCGGCGCGGTCTATGAGGAAGATGCCAGCGACATCGACGTGCATGCCCTGCACCAGGGTTTCCTGCGTGGTGCGCGCGCGGCCGGTGCCCGGCTGCTGTGCCATGCCGAGGTGCAGGCCATTGTGCGAGACGAGGCTGCACAGGAGTGGCAGGTCGGCACCTCCCAGGGGCCGTTGCGTGCCGGGGTGGTCATCAATGCCGCCGGTGCCTGGGCCGATCAGATCGGCAGTCTGGCCGGAGCCGCCAGCATCGGTCTGCAACCCTGCCGTCGTTCTGCCTTTACCTTTGCGGCGCCGCCTGACAGCGCCCACTGGCCGATGTTCATGCCGGTGGACCAGGCGTTCTACATCAAGCCCGACGCCGGCCTGCTGCTGGGGTCCCCGGCCAATGCCGATCCGGTGCCGCCGCAGGATGTGCAGGCCGAGGAACTGGATATCGCCATTGCCATCGACCATATCCAGAACGGCACCACCCTGGAAATCCGCCGGCCTGCGCATGTCTGGGCCGGTCTGCGTTCCTTTGTGGCCGATGGCAGCTTCGTCGGTGGCTACGATGCACAACTGCCGGGCTTCTTCTGGGCGGCCGGGCAGGGCGGCTATGGCATCCAGTCCGCCCCCGCGGCCGGCGAAGCCTATGCGGCACTGGTGCGCGGCCAGTCGATACCGGAGCATATCGCCCGCTTCGGCGTGCAGGCCGACGCCCTGAGTCCGGCCCGGATCGGCTGAGGCCGCGGCCTTTGCTGATGCCTGTGCCGGTCGCCTTGCCATCGACGTCAGGCGTCAGGCCGAGGCATCCCCGGACCGCCCATCCTGCCCGGCCTTGCCACTGACCACCGTGTGAGGCGCCTGGTAATCCGCAACGCGGTCGCGTCCATCGTCCTTGGCCCGGTACAGCGCCCGGTCGGCGCCGGAGAAGATGTCCTCGATGCGGGTCTCCGGACGCGGCACGCAGGTGTACACACCCGCACTGATGGTGACCACGCCATGGGCGTTGCCTTCATGCGGGATCGCCAGCGCCCTGACAGCGTCCACCACCTTCTGCGCAATCCTGTGCGCTCCGGCAAGGTCGGTATCGGGCAGCAGGATGGCAAATTCCTCTCCCCCATAACGGGCCGCCAGGTCGCCTTGCCGGCGCTGCGCAGTCTGCAGTGTGCGGGCGATGTCCTGCAGGCAGTAGTCGCCCTGGATGTGGCCATAGAGGTCGTTGTACTTCTTGAAGTAATCCACATCCAGCATCACCAGTGACAGCGCGCTCTTGCTGCGGCTGGCATTGCGCATCACCAGTTGCAGCTGTTCATCCAGGTAGCGCCGGTTGGGAATGCCGGTCATGCCATCCAGCATGGCCTGGGCGCGCAGGTTCTCGGTGAGCAGCTTGAGGGACAGGTTCTTCTTTTCGATTTCATCCTCGGCGCGATCGCGCATGCGGACCACGCGCAGCAGGTAGGCGGTCAGCAGACCGATGATCAGGGCCGCGGCGACGATCACCAGCAGTTGTGAAGCCTGGGCGGCGTGCCAGTCGGCCAGCATCTCGTCGTGGGCCAGGGCGGCGCTGACGAAGAGCGGATAGTCCGGCACCCCCGTGACGTAATGCAGCCGTCGTATGCCGTCCTGCATCGAATTGATGTCGGCCCAGCCGGAGGAGCGTTGGCGTACGTGATCCCGGTAGAGCGGCAACTCCACCATGTTCTTGCCGAGGAACTGTTCGCCATAGGGACGGCGCAGCAGCATCACGCCGTCGCGGCTACCCAGTAGCAGCGAGCCTTGTGCCCCGATATTCACCTCGTCGAAGAGACGCTGGAAATGCTCCAGACTGACGCCCAGCCGGAATTCTCCGGCAGGCTTGCCCTGACGCATGCGCGTGCGGGCCAGCGGGATCACCCAGTGACCGGTGACGCGGCTGATCATCGGCGCGCCGATCTTCAATCCGCCTTCCGAGATCGATGCCGGCCCGTCGGGACTGGCTGAGAGGGCTGTGGCGGACATATTGTCGCCAGCCGGCCAGCGTTGCAGGACGCGACCTTGCTCGTCGATGACCAGCAGGGTGTCCATCTCGGGAAAGAGGCGGCTCTGTCGATTGAGCAATTCCTCCACCAGCTTGCGCATGTCACGCCGATCCAGCGGATTGTTGTTGTCCAGTGCGGCGATTTCCTGCAGCAGCAGGTCGGCGGCGCGAACACTGAGATTGACCTGGGTGGCAAGACCGGTGGCGATATTCATGGTGGCCGTCTGCCCCGACTTGAGCGCCGCCTGGCGTCCGGCCAGGCTGCCGTTGAGCAAGGCATAGCCGAACATGGCACTGCCCAGGATGGCCAGCACGATGGACGTGATCCTGACCTTGTTGTTGAGACGTTTGAGGGGCATGGCGTTTCTCCGCGGTGACAACGGGTCAATCATGTCAACTTGAAATCAAATTAATCAAATTAACCAATTGTATTTTAGCGCATTCGTGCTTTTATTTCCTTTTTTGCAATGCCTTGTGCACGAAAAAGGAGGGTGTATTTGATGTGCATTAAATGCGCTGTTGTTTTGCGGGCGCGAATGCTTATCGCTTAGATAGCGGGTTTACGGCTTGTTGTGGCGTATTTCGGCGGGAAAAGATCATCGTTCCTCGCAGCATCGATGTCATCTTTTCATGACGTGAGAGTCGCGCGAGATCAAAATCCAACGCTCTTGCTGTATTTATCGAATTTAATAAATAAATCGTTTATAGTTGGGGAATTCCGGATGCGAGAGGGAGCCCGGATAAGCAGATTCAGGGTGGTTTGGGAGCTGAAGTATTCATACAAGGGGGAGTCAACATGAAAATCACGGATATCAGGATCAGCGTTCGGCTCGGCGCCTGCTTTGCGGCGCTGATCGTGGTGATGTGTGTCATCGCCGGGGTGGGCATCAAGAACCTGTGGACGGTGAGTGCCGCCACGGCGGAGATCGTCAACGACCGCTACGTCAAGGTCGCCATCGGCGCCCAGATGAGCGACAAGATCAATACCGCCGCACGCAGCCTGCGCAATGCCATCCTGGCGCGCAACCCGGAGGAGGCCAGGAAATACCTCGACCGGGTCGAGCTCAATACGGCTGAAGTCGGCCAGCACATGGCGCAGATGGACAAGCTGATCAACACGCCGCGTGGGCGTGAATTGATCGATGCGCTCAAGCAGTCGCGCGACGATTACACGCGCGAGCGCAAGAAGGTCGTCGAGCTGATCCTGCAACAGAAGAGGGATGAGGCGACCACCCAGCTGTTCGATCAGACCATCCCGGTGCAGGACAAGTATTTCGCTGCGCTCAAGGCCATGACCACTTTCCAGGCCGAGCTCATGGATCGGAGCGTGGAGCGTGCCAATGCCGCCTCCGCCATGGCGGTCAACATCATGCTGTTGCTGTCGGTGGCCGCCGTCATCCTGTCGGTGCTGTGTGCGGTGCTGATCACGCGTTCCATCACGCGGCCGCTCAATCAGGCTGTGGAAGTGGCCACCGCAGTGGCGGCAGGCGACCTGACCGTGCAGATCCATGCCACCTCCCGCGATGAGACCGGGGCGTTGCTGGCGTCGCTGAAGGCCATGAATGACAACCTGCATCGCATCGTCACCGAAGTGCGCCAGGGTAGCGACACCATCAATACCGCTTCGGCCGAGATCGCCACTGGCAACTTCGATCTGTCGTCGCGCACCGAGCAGCAGGCCGGCGCACTGGAGGAGACGGCCTCGGCCATGGAGGAACTGACTTCCACCGTCAGGCAGAACGCCGACAATGCGCGCCAGGCCAATACGCTGGCGGAGAGCGCGTCGGCCGTGGCGATCCAGGGTGGCAGTGTGGTGGGGGAGGTGGTGCAGACCATGGGCGAGATCAACGATGCCTCGCGCAAGATCGTGGACATCATCAGCGTGATCGATGGCATTGCATTCCAGACCAATATCCTGGCCTTGAATGCGGCGGTGGAAGCGGCACGGGCCGGTGAGCAGGGGCGCGGGTTTGCGGTGGTGGCTTCGGAGGTGCGCACGCTGGCTCAGCGCAGCGCGGCGGCGGCCAAGGAGATCAAGGGCCTCATCGACGCATCGGTGGAGCGCGTTGAGAGCGGCAGTCGCCTTGTGGAGCAGGCCGGTTCGACCATGAGCGAGGTGGTGGCCAGCGTCAAGCGGGTGACCGACGTGGTGGCCGAAATCACCGCCGCCAGTGGTGAGCAGAGCGATGGCATCGAACAGATCAACCAGGCCATCGTCCAGATGGATGAAACGACCCAGCAGAACGCGGCCCTGGTGGAGCAGGCGGCTGCGGCCGCGCAATCGCTGCAGGAGCAGTCCGGTCGTCTGTGCGAGACCGTCAGCATCTTCCGGTTGAGCAGCGGTGAAGTGGCACGCAGTCCAGCCGCTGGTGCGGTCAATATGGCGCCGGCGCGCAGCGTGGATATCTCGCCGCGTGCGCCGGCCTTGCCGCGCAAACCGCAGGCCAGGAGCAATCCGGCCGTGGCCAAGGCCTTGCCGGCGACGCCGGCACCGGCACCGGCACCGGCACCGGCAAAGGGGGCGGCGGTTGCTGCAGCCGAAGGGGATTGGGAGCAGTTCTGATTTCCGAGCGCTTGGCACCTTGCAGTTCCAACAGCGCGCCCGTCGGGCGCGCTTTTTTTTCATCCCCAGGTACTACGGCAGGGTGATGCCCTTCACCTGGGTCAGACGCTGCAGGGCTTCTTCCAGTGGCAGACGGGCGCGTCCGGCCGCAATGCAGAGAGACCGGTGCAGCGCTGCTTCTTCGTCCGATTCATCTTCGCACTGGCGGCTGTAGCGCTCGAAGCCGGCCAGGGCGGTCAACAGCTCGGCCAGGTGGCGCGGGCATTCGCACTGCATGCGGTCGGATGCCTCGGAGATATGGGCCAGGTCGCTCTCGCTGAAACGCGGTGGCGGTACGCTGGCTTCATCCTCGGGTGAGGTGGCCGTGGCCGGCAGTTCGATGCGCTGGATATGGTTGCCCAGCCAGTCGGCGTCAAGGCCATCCATGGGTTTGCGCAGCAGTCGATGACCGGCCTGTTCCAGGCGCGCCACCACCTCCGCCGAGCCGAAACGGTACAGGATCAGTACCGGTACCTGGGCCAGGGCGTGCCGCAGATCGTTCAGTCGCAGGTCCAGGTCGCTCTCCAGCACCGCGCTCTCCAGCACCAGCATGTCGCTCTCCACGCCGCGCAGGTCCAGTTGATCCAGCGACTCGACGGCTGCGGTGATCGTGAAATGCTGTCGCACCAGTGCCTCTCTGCCAGCCTTGGTGGAAATCCAGGGACCGACCACGGCCAGTCGCTTCGATGCCGGCATTGCTGCGCCCAGATCGCTGGCGGGTGTCTCCCTGCCCGGCAAGCTCTGGGTCAGCGACTCCAGCTCCTGTGGTGACAGGGCGGCCAGCTTGCCGATCCGGTGCCCGGCGTCGACCAGCCGCTTGATCCAGCCCAGTCGTTGCAGGTCGTCCTGCGAATAGAGGCGCTGACCACCGCCGCTGTGCTGTGAGGAAGTAATGCCGTAGCGATGCTCCCAGGCGCGCAGGGTCTCCACTGACATGCCCAGTTGCCGCGCCACGGCACCGGGCCGTAGCAGGGGGAGATCGGTCAGGTCGTCGGGTTGAGGGGTGACATGATCCATTGTGTTTTTGGCAATCAAAAATAATTTGAAGAAACAGGGATATTTTTCCGGGTTATCCGTTCAAATCCGTTGCATTTTGAATTTATGTGCAAATGCACCGAAAGATGCGTGTTTGTTTTGGTGATTTTTATCAGTATGTCACGCATTTGCAGGATTGTGAACGTGAAAAATAAAAAAGCAAGCGGCGCCGGCCTTCTGCAGGGCGCCGTCTCTTCAGGAACCTTGTCTGTCTCAACGGAAAAATGAACATGAAACTCTCTGACCTGAAAATCGGCACGCGCCTGTATATCGGTTTTGGCATGGTGGCCGCCATCCTGGTGATCCTGGTCAGTGTGGCCTACGCCAACTTCGCCCGCCTGGGGACGGCCAATGAATGGAACGTGCATACCTACGATGTGCGCGACCAGGTACAAGGCATGATGGAAAGCCTGATCAACATCGAGACCGGCCAGCGTGGCTTTTCCCTGACCGGTAACGACGCTTCGCTGGAGCCCTACCAGCTCGGCAACGCCAGTTTCAAGCAGTATCTGGCCAAGGCCCGTGAACTGACCGCCGACAATGCGGCCCAGCAGCAGCGCCTGCAGCAGATCAGTGAGGCCGAAGGGCGCTGGCTGGCGTCGGCCATCGACCCGGCCATCGCACTGAGGCGCGCGGTGCGTGACGGCCGTGAACAGATGGCCGCCGTGGTGAACTTTGAGCAGGCCGGCAAAGGCAAGACCGAGATGGATCGCATGCGCACCCTGCTGGGCGAGATGGACCGCGCCGAATCGTCCCTGCTGAGTACCCGCGCTGAGGAAGCCGCCAGCCTGAAGGCGGTGACCGGCAACACCCTCATCGGTGGCGGTGTCATTTCGGTGGTGCTGGCGATGCTGTTGGCCTGGTGGTTGTCCAACAACATCACCCGCCCGCTGGCCACGGCCGTGCGCCTGGCACGTCAGGTGGCCGGTGGTGACCTGACGGCGCGCATCCAGGTGAACTCGCGGGATGAAACCGGCGAACTGCTGGCCGCCCTCAAGGAGATGAACGCCAGTCTGGTGGGCATCGTCTCCGGTGTGCGCCGGGGGACCGACATGATCGCCACTGCATCCTCGCAGATCGCCAGCGGCAACCTGGACCTGTCCTCGCGCACCGAGCAGCAGGCCAGCTCGCTGGAGGAGACCGCTTCCTCGATGGAAGAGCTGACCTCCACGGTGCAGCAGAACACGGCCAATGCCCGCGAGGCCAACCGCATGGCGCAGGCCGCCTCGGATATCGCCAGCAGCGGCGGTGGCGTGGTCAACCGGGTGGTGGAGACGATGGAAGACATCAATGCCTCCTCGCGCAAGATCGTCGACATCATCAGCGTGATCGATGGTATCGCCTTCCAGACCAATATCCTGGCGCTCAACGCGGCCGTGGAAGCGGCGCGCGCCGGCGAGCAGGGGCGCGGCTTTGCCGTGGTGGCCACTGAGGTGCGCAGCCTGGCGCAGCGTTCGGCCGCAGCGGCCAAGGAGATCAAGGCCCTCATCAGTGATTCGGTAGCCAAGGTCGAATCCGGCAGCGTACTGGTCAACGAGGCCGGTGACACCATGCGCGAGATCGTCCAGAGCGTCCAGCGGGTGAGCAACATGATCAGCGAGATCAGTGCCGCCGGTGAGGAGCAACGCTCCGGCATCGAGCAGGTCAGCCAGGCGGTGGGCCAGATGGACCAGGTGACGCAGCAGAATGCTGCGCTGGTGGAAGAAGCGGCGGCAGCCTCGCAATCGCTGCAACAGCAGGCCCAGGAACTGGCCCAGGCGGTGAGTGTGTTCCGTATCGATGCCGCCCAGGTGCAGGAAGAGGCAGCGCCGTTGCTGGCCAAGGATACGATGGCGGCCCCGCGCAGCGTGGGCAGCACTGCAGGGCGCACTGCCAGCCACACTGTGCCGCGCACCGCGCGTGAACCGCGCCTGAGCACACCGCTGCCCGCCCGTCAGCTGGCTGGTGGCACCGATGAATGGGTCACCTTCTAAGCCTGCCATGCATGCCGACATCCTGAGAATGGACAGCGCACTGTGCGTGCCGTCCGAAAAAGAACAGCGACGCCTGGCCGTGCTGGACAGCTACTGCCTGCTCGACAGTCAGCCCGATGCGCTGTGCGACCTGGTCACCGACCTGGCCGCCAGGCTGTTCCAGACCGAGATCGCACTGGTCTCGCTGGTGGCGGAGAACCGTCAATGGTTCAAGTCCCGGCACGGGCTGCAGGCGCAGTCCACGCCGCGTTCGCAATCCTTCTGCAGCCACGTCATCGAGCAGGACCAGGTGATGGTGGTACTGGATGCCTGCCATGACCCACGCTTTGCAGACAATCCGCTGGTCACCGGCGAGCCGGGCATCCGCTTCTATGCAGGGGCTTCGCTGCGGACCAGGGAAGGCCTGTACCTGGGCACGCTGTGCGTGATCGGCAAGTCGCCGCGCCAGCAGTTCAGCGACGAGGAAGCGGCCACCCTGCAGCGGCTGGCGGCCATCGTGATGGCGCGGCTGGAAATCCTGCGCGACGCCAGCTATGTCGACAGCCTGACATCGCTGCCCAATCGCAGCCGCCTGGTAGGCGACCTGCAGACCTTGCGCAGCGTCGACGGCCCGCTCGACAAGCTCACGGCGGTGGCGGTGGAGGTGTGCGAGCACGTCTATCTGGCCGACATGATCAAGGCGCTCGGCTGGGATTACGTGGAAGGCTTCCTGATCGAAGCCAAGGAACGCCTGCGCCAGGCGCTGGGGGGCATCGCGCTCTATCGCATCGGTACCACCAGCTTTGCCTATCTGGAGCGGCGTGACGTCTGGCAGGCCCAGGCCGAGCAGATCGAGGAGGCCTTCGCTGCGACCGTGGCGCATCAGGGGATTCCGCATCATCTGGACATCTCGGTGGGGATCGTGCCGATGTCGCAGTGCGCGGACGACAATGAATTGGTACCGGCGCTGCTGACCGCCATTGACGTGGCGCGGGAATGCGGCAGCCTGCAGTGTCACTACGAACAGCCGCTGGGGCGCATGCAGAAGCATTCCTTCGAACTGCTGTCGGCCATCCCGGGGGCACTGCTGGCCACCGATGAACTGTGGCTGGAGTTCCAGCCCAAGGTGGCGCTGATGTCAGGCCAGTGCGCCGGGGTGGAGGCGCTGCTGCGCTGGCGCCATCCGGTGCATGGGCTGATCTCGCCGGCTCTGTTCATCCCGCTGGCGGAAAAGACAGCCCTGATCCGCCAGGTCACCCTGTGGGTCCTGCAGCACGGCATCGAGCAGGCTGCTGCCTGGATGCGCCAGGGCCGTGCCATTGCAGTGGCCATCAACGTGTCGGCACGCGACTTCGACAACGACGATCTGGTGCATGCCCTGGCTGCACAACTGCAGCGGCATCGTCTTCCTGCCGGCCTGATCGAGATCGAGTTCACGGAGAGCGCGATGAGCAAGAACCCGGAAAAGCTCTACGGCAAGATCCAGGAAATCAAGCGGCTGGGGGTGAAGGTGGCCATCGACGATTTCGGCGCCGGCTTCAGCAACCTGAGCTATCTCAAGAACATCCCCGCCGACTATCTCAAGATCGACCAGTCCTTCATCCGCACCATGGAGAGCAATTACTCCGACCAGCAGATCGTGCCGTCGATGATCCATCTGGGCCAGAAGCTGGGATTTGCGGTCGTGGCCGAGGGCCTGGAGACCGAGAAATGCCGGCGCATCCTGCAGCACCTGGGCTGCGAATATGGGCAGGGGTACGGTATCGCCCGTCCCATGGCGGCCGCCGATACCTGGGACTGGATCGCGGCCCGGGGTTGAAGCAAACAGCTGGTCTCTTACGGCCGCGCTTGCGATGAGGATTGGTGAGGAGTATATTGCCGGGCAGAAATATAGCGATGGAGACCATCCACATGCCCCGTCCTGCCTCCCTCCTGCTACTTCTCCTGAGTGCCTCGGTATTGACGCTGGGGGCCTGCAGCCGCTCGCCCAAGGAGCAACTGGCCTATGAACACGCCGAGCTGCAGTATCAGATCAATGTGCGCAATGCCGAACTGGCGCGTAGCGGCGACCGGCCTGCCATGCCGGTGGAGGTCGGCAGCGCGGGTGGCGGCGAATGAGCGGCCCTGCGTAAGCGCATCCGGCGAGGACTCAAGACACATCCTCATTTCCCGGCCCGCACTGCTTCGAGCGCTGTATTGACCAGGGCTTCCACGGCGAACAGGTCACCCTCACGCAGCAATTGATCCACCCTGGACTGGAACCCGGCACACTGTGGATGCTGCTGCAGTAGCGCATCGCCCCAGTCCAGCAAATCCGAGACCGCACCACTGTCGATCAACACACGTGCCTGCTGCAGGCTTTCCTGCGGCGGCAGTGGGTCCTGTCCGGCAGTGTCCCCGGTCGTCTCGCTGGTTGCTGCAACGGCTGCGACGGTGCCGACCGCTGCAACCGTTCCTGCCAGCGCCGAGCCCAGCTGCGGCAGCGGCAGGCCCAGCAGGCGTGCCAGGGTTTCCTGCAATTCCATGAAGTTGACCGGCTTGAGCAGGCAGGCATCGAATGCCAGGTCATCGGGGCGGTCTGTTGGCGGCCGCAGGGTTGCCGACAGCAACAGCACCGGCACGCCCGGCAGATGCTGGCGGGTGGCCCGCAGGACCTCGCCTCCTTTTGCAGCGGGTAGCAGGTAGTCGGTCAGCACCAGCGCCGGGGCGGGTTTGTCGGTCTGCATGATGCGTGCGACGGCGCTTTCGCCGTCTGCATACAGTTCCACCTCGAAGGCCAGCATTTCCAGTTGCTCTACCAGCAGGTCGGCGATGTCGGGACTGTCCTCCACCACCAGCAGCCGGCGACCAGTTCCATCGATGAGGGGATGCGTGTTGCTGTCTTCGCGGCAGTCGTCACGGGCAATGTCCTGTTCGTCCGCCAGGGCGACCGGCAACTGCAAGGTCAGGACAGTGCCTTGACCGGGCTGGCTTTGCAGGGCGATCTGCCCGTCCATCTGCTGTATCCATTGACGTACCAGGGCCAGCCCCATGCCGAGGCCGGGTTGCGAGCGGTCGGCCCCGGCCCGTTCGAAAGGCTCGAACACGCTTGCCTGGTAGTGTAAGGGAATGCCGCTCCCTGTATCGCTGACCCGCATTTCCATCACGCCCGTTCCGGAGCGCACGGCCGCCGCCTGCCAGCCGACTTCCAGCCTGATACTGCCCTCGCGGGTGTACTTGGCAGCATTGTCGAGCAGGTTGCCCAGGAGGCGGCGCAGCCGGGGGGCGTCGATCCTGAGCACCGGTGGCAGCGCCGGTGAGACGTCAAGGCTGAAAGCATTGTGCTGCCGTCGGGCCAGGGCCGCGCCTTCCTGGCCGATGGTCTGCAGCAACCCATGCACATACAGGGGCCTGGGTTGCGACAGGTCCATGCGGTCGCCGTGGGCGTAGTCGATGAGGTCATTGATCATGGACAGCATGTGGCGGGCGCTGCGCACGATGATGCGTCCATACCGCCCTTGTTCGCCGCCGACGGCCTGCAGCATGTCGGCAAAGCCGAGGATGGAAGTCAGCGGGGTGCGCAGATCATGGCTGATGCTGGTGAAAAAGCCATTCTTGGAATGACGGGCATGATCGGCGACCTCCAGGGCCGCGCGCAATTCACTGGTGCGATGGTTGACCGCCTGCTCCAGCTTGAACTGTTCGCGCATGCGCAGGGAGAGCACCGACCACTGCATCTGCTCGAACTTGTGATGCAGTTGCAGCGCACGCCCGACCACCATCGTAGAGGCCACGCCGAGCAGGCCAAGCTGGAACAGGGTGGAGAACTGCCAGTCCGGCAGGATGCCGTGTGCAATCAGGCCGTTGAGCTCCAGCATCTTCAGCCACATCGCCGACCAGGCCAGGCCAAAGGAGATGGCCAGCAAGCGCGCATTGTCCAGCCCGTGGCGCCAGCCATGCAGCATCGATGCGGCCCACATCAGATAGCAGGTGGCGGCGATGGCATTGGCCACTGGAGCTGTGGCGCGGAAGTCGCCTGCTGCGATCCATATGGTCACCACGATGAGCGCCGCGCTCATGACGTCGTAGATCCGCTTCCAGCGCCGTTCCCAGCGCGGCAGCTGATCCAGACTGACCAGCAGATAGCTCATCCTGAGATGCAGCAGGGTGGTCAGGCAGCCCAGCGTGATGGGGACGCGTACCAGCCACATGCCACCCCTGGGGAGCAGGTAGAGGTAGAGATAGCCCTGGAAGCTGAGGATGAAGAGCAGCGCCGAGCAGATCCACACCGCCATCAGCACGGAACCGCGATCGCGCCATTCCACGCCCTGGATCAACGCGTACGTCACCAGCACCAGGGCGATGCCGATGACGAAGGCCTGGAAGGCCAGCTCGCGACCTTCTTCCTCCCGGAACACGGCGGGATCCCACAGCACCACACCCAGTTCGATCACCGAGCTGCCGGCCACCCGCAGCACCATCGTGCGTTGCTCGCCCGGTGCCAGCGTCAGCGCAAACAGGGCCGTGCGGCCCTGCACCTCGCGTTGCGCAGAGGCGTACTTCGTGCCGGCGACCTGTGGCGGCTGCCAGCGTAGTCCGGCCCCGGGGACGCCCGCCGTGAGCGGTTCCGAGAGATGCAGTTGCACATCCTGCAGGCGCGCCGATCCCATGGCCAGCCAGCGCGTGACGGGGACGGGACTGTCGTTGCGCAGTTGCCCACGCAACCAGAAGGCCCCTTCGCGATAGCCCTCCTGCAGGACAGAGACGTTGATGTTCTCCCACTCCGGACTTTGCATGGCGGAGGACAACTGCTCCGTGGCCCCTTCATCCCGCAGCAATTGCAAATACTGGGTGACGGACTCCCCGTACTGCCACCGGGACAGATCGATGGCCTGTGCCGAGCGGGCCGCTGTGGGCCACACCAATGCAACCCACAGGACAGGCAACAAGCACCAGCGTGACGCCCACATCATCGCAGTGGCTAGCGGCGGAACTGACTGGGTGGCATGCCGAAGCGATCCCGGAATGCCGTGGAGAAGTTGGCAGTGTTGCTGTAGCCGATTGCCAGCGCAATGGCACCGATGTCCAGCGTACTTTCGGAGAGCAGTCGCCTGGCCTCCTTCATACGCTCTTCGCGCAGGTAGTCGAAGACCGTCACGCCGCAGCAATGCTTGAAGGCGACGGAGAGGCGACGCGCATTGCTCCCCACAGCGGCGGCCAGGGCATGCAGACCCATCGGCTGGTCGAGTTTTTCCAGTATCAATCGGCGCGCCGCCTCGAACAGCACGACGTCGAAAGTGCTGTTGTTGACGGAAGTCCCCACCGTTGCCGGCGAGACGTCTGCGGCGCTGCTGCCGGCCATGTTTGGCAGGGGCGCCAGCTCCTCGTGCACCGGTGAGCGCAGATGTACGCACAGACGCAGTCGCACTTCCTCGAAATCGAATGGTTTGGTCACGTAATCCACCGCACCTGCCCGTAGACCCGAGATCTTTTCTTCACTGGCATCGGCTGCCGAAAGGAAGATCAGCGGGATATTGCGAGTGACCGCATTGGCCTTGAGCAGGCGGCAGCTCGTGAGCCCATCATAGACCGGCATGCGAATGTCCATCAGGATCAGGTCAGGCCGCACAGTCTGCGCCTTGTGGTAGCCGTCCTGCCCGTCCCGTGCGACATACAGTCGCGCCCCGTAGCGCAGCAGGAAACCGGAGAGCAGCATGCGGTCCTCCTCGGCGTCATCGACAAGCAGGATGCGCTGTCCGGCCAACAGGCCGGTGTGTGCGGTATGTGTGGTACGTGTGTTCAGATTGGTTCTGTGGCTCATGTTCACCTCGTGACGAAAGTTCGGAAGTTACGGCGGGAAGTTACCCCGAAATGGAGGCGAAGCGACGCAAAAATGCCGTTTGGGAACATATTTTTCCCGCCATCAAAACAATGGGATCGGCTGGCAAAAATGTGACGATCTCAGTCCGGATTTTTTTCGGTCGGCCGGTGCCGCGGTCACGTTGCAGGGTGCGATGGCGCCTTAGCATATTGCGCCAATAACTTCCATGATCGGCCCGCTAGAATCGTTGGAAAAAGGTCAGTAGAAAATATTTTTCCTTCGTGAACAAACATCCGTGCAGATCGCAAAAGTGGATGCGTGAAATTCCAGGTTTCCTTCGATAAATTCCTTAAACGCCAAATCCGTCGCCTTGATCTGAAGGGGCAAGGGAGCGTTGGCAGATCCGACCCGCTCGGATTTCCTTGGTTTTATTTCCGATCGGGTCGTTCAAGGATGCGTTTGAGTAAGAAGGAGAAGCCGCAATGGCCAATATTTTATTGATCGAAGAAATTCTGACGTCCGGGCAGCGCCAAGGCAGTCACGCCGTGCGCAAGCTGATGGAGCAACAGGGACACAAGGTGCTGAGCGTGATGGCGGATGGCGATAAGCTGCTCATGCCGACGCAGGATTGCGACATCGCCATCGTTGACGTTGGAAAAGCCAGCGGGACCGGCTACACGGTGACCGAACAACTTCGCGCCACGCATGGTGGCATGGGTATCCTGCTGCTGGCGGGACAGGAAGAGACCGCAGCCCAGCGGGTCGCCGGGCTGCAACGTGGTGCCGACTTCTGCGAAGCCAGGCCGGAGGAAGCAGATCTGCTCAATGCCTATGTCGATGTGCTGCTGCGTCGGGTCGCGCCAGAAGTCTGGCGGCTCGATACCAAGGCACGCACCTTGCGGGCACCCCGACATGATGCGGTGGAGATCAACGTGCGCGAGGTCGCATTGCTGCGCGCGCTGGCCGATAGCGCACGCAATGCCGCGAACCGCTCGACCATCGCACACGCCTTTGGTGCCGACTGGATCGGCTTTGACGAGCGCGTATTGGAAAAGACCGTCAGCCGGCTTCGCCGCAAATGGCGTGAGAGAACCCTGGGCGACTTGCCCCTGCGCACTCTGCATGGCGTGGGTTATTGCTTCACCGAAGCGCTACAGGTGCATTGAGAGGACAGTTGGCCGGGCTTCTGGCGCGGCCGCTGTGACTGCGGTCGGTTCAGTTCTTGCGCGCGACCCAGTAGGTCGCGCCGGCATCGCCGTAACGTTCGCTATGAGGCGTGCCGGGCAGCACCTGGAAGCGGTCGCCCGCGACCAGGCGGCGCTCTGCTGCGCCATCAAGCGTCAGAAACATCTCGCCTTGGACGACCAGGGCGTTGGCTTCGAAGGGGTGGGTGTGGGTTTCGAGGACGGTGCCTCCGTCCCAATGTCGTTCCACGACTTCGTCATAGCCTCGTGCCAGCATGGTGTCGCGAAACTGGTCGAGTGTGATGTCAAGGATGGGGGTGTCAAGGGTGGCGGCTGGCTGGTTCATGGTGGTTTCCGGAGGGCTGGCGACGGTTGAAGGAACGGCGTGTCGTCACACTATAGCGCTGCCCGGAAAGCCTTGCTGGACGTGGCCCGGGTGTCAGTCATCCGTCAGAAACCCGTCAGAGATTCGTCAGGATGACGACCGGGACGCCTCATGAAAGACGTCACCCAGGCCCGCCGCTGCACTCAGTCCAGTTTGGCCTGGCGCTGGTTGCCGGCCACCACGAACTTGCCGGCGCCGAGGTGATGCAGGGTATGCAGATCGGCATTGGCGTCAGTGAAGGACCAATGACCGTTCTCGAAGATGCGGGCATCGGCCGCCGCAGCGACCACTTCGCCAAAGAAGGTGTCATAGGCCTGCTCGGTATGGCTCTCCTTGATCCAGCGACACTCCAGCCACGCAGCGCAGCCTTGTTCCAGCACTGGCATGCCCAGGACCGGGCCGGTGCCAGCCTCGATATGGTGGCGTTTGAATTTGTCGATATCGCGACCGCTTTCGCTGCCCACGGCATAGGTCAGGTCCATCTGCGCGGCACCGGGGACGATGATGCCGAAGCTGCCCGATTGCATGATCAGCTCGCGGGTATGGGTGCTCTTGTCGATCACCACCGCGATGCGCGGCGGCGTGAACTCCACCGGCATGGACCAGGCGGCGGCCATGATGTTGCGCTGCCCGCCATGGGCGGCGGTAATGAGTACCGTGGGGCCGTGGTTGACCAGGCGGCTGGCGTGTTCCAGGGCGACGGGGCGGAAATGACTGGGATGGGACAAGATCAACTCCTTGGGCAATGGGGAAGACAGGCGGCAAGGATGACACAGAATGCGTGGGCAGGTGGCCTGCGCGGCTGGCCTGAGCGCTGATGCAAAAACGGGAGCCTTAGCCCCCGTTTCAGTCATGTCCTGCAGGCGAGCTTGTCGCTCACTTGCCCCAGTTCAGCACCACCGGGTCCAGGCGACGGGCCACGCGCAGCAGGCCTTCGCGCACCTTGGGGTGCATCGGTGCCTGCGGATGGCGCAGCATGTCGGACTTGATCACGCCGCCTTCGAGCATCAGTGCCTTGCAGGCGGCCAGGCCGCACTGGCGGTTTTCATAGTTGATCAGCGGCAGCCAGTGCATGTAGAGCTCGGCGGCCTTTTCGGTGTCGCCGGCCATGTAGGCGTCGACGATCTTGCGGATACCATCCGGGTAGCCGCCGCCGGTCATGGCGCCGGTGGCACCGGCGTCGAGGTCGGGGATCAGGGTGATGGCTTCTTCGCCGTCCCACGGGCCGACCACGGCGTCACCGCCCAGTTCGATCAGATCGCGCAGCTTGGAGGCGGCGCCGGCGGTTTCGATCTTGAAATAGGAGACGTTTTCGATTTCCTTGGCCATGCGTGCCAGGAAGGGCGCCGACAGCGGGGTGCCGGCCACCGGTGCATCCTGGATCATGATGGGGATGTCGATGGCTTCGGACACGCGTGCATAGAACTCGTAGATCTGCTTTTCGGACACACGGAAGGTGGCGCCGTGGTAGGGCGGCATCACCATCACCATGGCGGCGCCCGCATCCTGCGCGGCGCGGCTGCGCTCGGCGCAGATCTGGCTGCCGAAGTGGGTGGTGGTGACGATCACCGGCACGCGTCCGGCGACGTGTTCCAGCACGGTGTTCTGCACCTGCACGCGCTCTTCGTCGGAGAGCACGAACTGTTCCGAGAAGTTGGCCAGGATGCACAGGCCGTTGGAGCCGGCATCGATCATGAAGTCGATGGCGCGCTTCTGGCCTTCCAGGTCGAGCTGGCCGTGTTCGTCGAAGATGGTGGGGGCGACCGGGAATACGCCGCGGTAGATGGGGGTGCTCATGGAGTCTCCGTCATGGTTGTCGTGGGCCATCGGTGGATGGCGGCTTGCAATGGCGATCAATATACGTGCGCCCACCGGGGCTGTATAGTGAAGACTTTCCATCATGTGATCGCTTTTTGGAATCACCCATGAAACCCACACCCAGCTTGCAAAGCCTCCAGAGTCTGCTGTCCCGTCTGCGCATGAAGCAGCTGCAGCTGCTGATCGCCCTGGATGAACACAAATCCCTGCACAAGGCCGCCAGTGCCCTGGCCATGACGCAGTCAGCGGCCAGCAAGTCGCTGGCCGAGCTGGAATCGATGCTGGATGCGCAATTGTTCGAACGCACCAAGTCCGGGCTGATCCCCAACCAGTTCGGCCATTGCGTGATCCGCTATGCGCGCCTGATGGCTACCGACCTGGGGTCCTTGTGCGAGGAAATGGCGCAACTGCGCTCCGGGCGCGGTGGCCGGCTGGCCATCGGGGCGGTGATGGGGGCGGTACCGGAGATGGTGGTGCCGGCGGTGGATGCGCTGCAACGGCACCATCCCGAGCTCAGCATCGAGATCGTGGAAGATACCAGCGTGCAGTTGCTGGGCTTGCTGGACGAGGGGCATCTCGACCTGCTGGTGGCGCGCGCCAGCGTGTCGGACCATCCTGGCAAGTATCACTACCAGGCCCTGTCGGAGGAGCCGCTGTCGGTGGTGGTGTCGGCCGAGCACCCGCGCCCGCGTAGTCGGCAGCTGCAACTGGCGGCGCTGGCCGGCTATCGCTGGGTGACCTATCCCAGCCACATGCCGCTGCACGCGGTGCTGGAGCGCGAGATGGACCTGGCCGGAGTGACCATGCCGGGCAATGCCATTTCCACGGCATCGACCTTCGTGACAGTGGCGCTGCTGCAGCAGGGGACGGACATGGTGTCCATCCTGCCCACGGCGGTGGCGGAGATGTTCGTCCGGCGCGGGATGCTGCGCATCCTGCCGGTGAAGCTGCGCTCGATGTCGCAGACCATCGGCATCGTCACCCGCAAAGGGGGGCAGTTGTCGGGGGCGGGGGAGGCGCTGGTGCGGCTGTTGAGGGAGCGCTCGGCGCTCTGACGTCCATCGACCCTGCTCGCCATGGCAGGGGCTCTTCTTCCAGGTGGGGCTCCTCCCGCCTGATCTTTCCCGCTTGCATTATTTCCGGCATGAAGCGCGGGAGGCGCCTTGTCGCCCATGCAGCCCATGCAGCCCTTCCTACGCTCGCATGCGAGACATTCACCTGATCCATGCAAAAAATTTGAGCATCCTTACAACTGGTGTAATGGTATAGTGATTATACCAGTTGGCGATGTCCGTCTTTTTCGTCTGCCGTCGCCGCTGGCGATATCAAGAAAACATCAAAGAAACAAAACAAGCAAAGGCAGCCAGGCGACCGCAAGGCGCACAGCCCCCGCAGTCCCTGGCGAAACCCAGAGAGGTTGTCGTTGAACAGGCGCAGCCTCTCAACCCGACAGGAGACAAGACAAAAATGGAGACCACCCAGAGTGCCGTCGAAAGATCGGCCATCCGCAAGGTCGCGATGAGGCTGGTGCCTTTCGTAGGCCTGATGTTTTTCATCAACTTTCTGGATCGCACGGCGATCTCGTTTGCCGGCCCCAATGGCATGAGCCGTGACCTGGCGCTCACTGCGGCCCAGTTCGGCTTTGCTGCCGGGGTCTTTTTCATCGGCTACGTGCTGCTGGAAATCCCCAGCAACCTGGCCCTGCACAAGTACGGCGCGCGCCGCTGGCTAGCGCGCATCATGGTGACCTGGGGCATCGTGGCGCTGCTCTTTACCTGGGTCAGCAGCGTGGAGGGGTTGTATGTGTTGCGCTTCCTGCTGGGCGTGGCCGAGGCCGGTTTCTTCCCCGGTGCCATCCTCTACCTGAGCCTGTGGGTGCCGGCCCGGCATCGCAGCCACATCCTGGCGCTGTTCTACCTGGCCCAGCCGCTGACCATCGTCATCGGCGCGCCGGTGGCGGCCCTGCTGATCGAGGCGCATGGCCTGTTCGGCCTGGAAGGCTGGCGCATCATGTTCGCCGGGGTGGCGCTGCCGGCCATCGTGGTCGGGGTGATCGCCTGGTTCTACCTGGCCGACAAGCCGGGTGAAGCCAAATGGCTCAACGAGGCCGAACGCAAGTGGCTCACCGGCGCATTGCAGGCCGAGCAGAACGGCAAGCGCGTGGAGCATGTGGCCCACGCCGGTGCGGCGCTGAAGAATCCGCGGGTGTGGATGCTCTCGCTGGTCTATTTCGGACTGATCTACGGGCTTTACGCGCTGGCCTTCTTCCTGCCGACCATCATCGGCGGCTTCGAGACCCAGTTCGGCGCCAAATTCAATGTCTTCCAGAAGGGCCTGATCACCGCCATTCCCTACCTGCCGGCGGCCATCGCGCTGTTCCTGTGGAGCCGTGACGCCACCCGGCGCGGCGTGCGCAGCTGGCATGTGGGCCTGCCGGCGCTGCTGGGCGCCATCAGCATCCCGGCCGCGCTGTACATGCAGAGCCCGGCAGCCACCGTGATGGCCATCACGGTCACGGCGTGCGCCATCTTCTCGGCGCTGCCGACCTTCTGGTCGATCCCGGCGCGCTTCCTCTCCGGTGCGGCGGCCGCTGCGGGTATCGCTCTCATCAATACGGTGGGCAATGCGGCGGGCTTCATGGCGCCCTTCATCACCGGTGCGATCAAGGACGCCACCGGTTCCTACCAGGCACCGATGTTCGTGGTGGGGGCATTGATGGCGGTGTCGGCACTGGTGATCTTCGCCATCGGCGCGGGATCGCGGGAAGAGGCGGCCGAGTTGCAGGGCCGCGTGATCGCCGAATGAATCCTCCGGTCGGCCAGCGGCCAGTTGGCCCGGCCGACCGGAACTTTGCAGAACTCAAATGACGACAGGAGAAGAAATATGAAGGAAAAGATCGCACTCTTCGGCGCAGGCGGCAAGATGGGCGTGCGCCTGGCGAAGAATCTGAAGAAATCGGATTACCAGGTTTCTCATGTGGAAGTCAGCGAAGTGGGTCAGCAGCGCCTGCGGTACGAGGTCGGCGTGGACTGCGTGAGCATCGACGCGGCGCTGGACAACGTCGATGTGGTCATCCTGGCCGTGCCCGATACCCTGATCGGCAAGATAGCCGCCGAGATCTCGCCCAAGCTGCGCGCCGGCGTGATGGTGATGACGCTGGACGCGGCCGCGCCCTTCGCCGGCCATCTGCCGGAGCGGCCGGACCTGGTCTATTTCGTGGCCCACCCTTGCCACCCGCCCATCTTCAACGACGAGACCACGCCGGAAGGCCGTCGCGATTTCTTCGGTGGCGGCGCCGCCAAGCAATCCATCACCAGCGCCCTGATGCAGGGTCCGGAGTCGGCCTTCGACCTGGGCGAGGATGTGGCCAAGGTGATCTACCAGCCCATCCTGCGCAGCTATCGCCTGACGGTGGAACAGATGGCAATCCTGGAGCCGGGCCTGTCCGAGACCGTCTGTGCCACGCTGCTCTATGCGATGAAGCAGGCCATGGACGAGACCGTGCGTCGCGGCGTGCCGGAAGAGGCGGCCCGCGATTTCCTGCTGGGGCATATGAACATCCTGGGCGCGGTGATCTTCAAGGAAATTCCCGGGGCCTTCTCGGATGCCTGCAACAAGGCCATCCAGAACGGCCTGCCGCGCCTGCTGCGCGACGACTGGCTGAAGGTCTTCGAGCATGACGAGATCGCGGAGAGCATCCGCCGCATCACCTGAGGGAGTGGGCATGGAACGCATCTACGCCAGCTACTGGCTGGAAACCGGGGATGACCCGGCGCGCGCGGCCGAGGTCATCGCCGGGGAGCAATCCAGCGGGACCTTCGTGGCCCTGGCCACCGAGACGCCGGAACTGAAGGCGCGCTCCGGCGCCCGTGTCGAAAAGCTGGAGATCCTCGGCCACAGCAACACGCCCAGCCTGCCCGGCGGCATGACGTCGCAGCGCTATACGCAATGCCGGCTGGAGCTGTCCTGGCCGCTGGAGAACACCGGTGCTTCGCTGCCCAACCTGATGTCCACGGTGGCGGGCAACCTGTTCGAGCTGCGCCAGGTGTCGGGTCTGCGCCTGACCGGGCTGCAACTGCCCAAGGCCTTCGTGGACGCCTATCCGGGGCCGGCCTTCGGCATCGAAGGCACGCGCCGCCTGAGCGGGGTGAGGCATGGTCCGCTGATCGGCACCATCATCAAGCCCAGCATCGGCCTGTCGGTGGAGGAGACGGTGCAGCAGGTGCGTGAACTGGTGGCTGGTGGCATCGACTTCATCAAGGACGACGAACTGCAGGCTGATGGCGGCCGTTGTCCCTTCGACGAGCGGGTGCGGGCGGTGATGCGGGTGGTCAACGACCACGCCGATCGCACCGGCAAGAAGGTCATGGTGGCCTTCAACCTCACCGGCGACCTGGACCAGATGCGACGTCGTCATGACCTGGTGCTGGCCGAGGGTGGAAGCTGTGTCATGGCGGTCCTCAATTCCATCGGTCTGGTCGGTCTGCAGGAGTTGCGTCGTCATGCGCAACTGCCGATCCATGCGCATCGCGCCGGCTGGGGCTATCTCACGCGCAGCCCGCAACTGGGCTGGGACTATGCGCCCTGGCAGCAGCTGTGGCGTCTGGCGGGGGCTGACCATATGCACGTCAATGGCTTGGGCAACAAGTTCAGCGAGCCGGATGACAGCGTCATCACGGCGGCGCGTTCGGTCCTGCAGCCGGTGGTGGCTGGCGCCGACATGGTCAGCACGTTGCCGGTCTTCAGCTCCGGGCAGACCGGCTTGCAGGCAGCCGATACCTATGCCGCCATCGGCTGCGCCGACCTGATCCACACCGCAGGTGGTGGCATCTTCGGCCATCCGCAGGGCGTGGCGGCAGGCGTGGAAGCGCTGCGTGAGGCCTGGGTGGCCGCCATCGAAGGCGTCCCCCTGGCCCAGCATGCGCGCAACAACAAGGCGCTGCAGGCGGCGCTGGGGTTCTGGAAATGAGTCTGCTGCCTGAGAGTGCGCAGCTGCCGCAGGGGCTGCTGCTGTCCTATTACGGCGACGACTTTACCGGCTCCACCGATGCCATGGAGGTGATGAGCGCCGCCGGCCTGCCGACCGTGCTGTTCCTGCGTACGCCCGATGCGGCGATGCTGGCGCGCTTTCCCGAGGTGCGCTGCATCGGCATCGCCGGGTCCTCGCGCGGACGTTCCCCGCAATGGATGGAGGAACATTTGCCGCAGGCCTTTACCGCGCTGGCGGCGCTGGGGGCGCCGGTGATGCAGTACAAGGTGTGCTCGACCTTCGATTCCTCGCCCGAGACCGGTTCCATCGGACGCGCCATCGACATCGGCACGCGCCATCTGCGCGGCGACTGGTCGCCCATGGTGGTGGGCGCGCCCCGGCTGAAGCGCTACCAGCTATTCGGCAACCTGTTTGCCGCAGTGGACGGGCAGGGCTACCGGCTGGACCGGCATCCGACCATGTCGCGCCATCCGGTCACGCCCATGGACGAGGCCGACCTGCGCCGGCATCTGCGCCGGCAGACCGCGCGCCGCCTGGAACTGGTGGACATGCTGCAGCTGCGCGACGGGGCCGTGCAGGCGCAGGCGCGCCTTGAATCATTGCGCGGTGGCGATGCCCCGGTGGTGCTGATCGACGTGCTCGACGACGAGACCCAGCGCCAGGCCGGGCGGCTGGTGTGGGAGGGTAGGGGAGCGGGTGTCTTCAGCGCATCGTCCTCGGGTTTGCAATACGCGCTCACGGCCTACTGGCGTGAACGCGGCTGGATCGCGGCGCAGCCATCCCTGCCCAAGGCCGGCCCGGTGCCGGTGATTGCGGCGGTCAGCGGCAGCTGTTCGCCGGTCACGGCCGGGCAGATCGCCTGGGCGCGCGAGCACGGGTTTGCCTGCCTGCGCATGGATTTGCCGGCCGTGCTGCGGCCCGAGCGGCGTACTGCCGAACTGGGGCGCCTGGTGGCGGCGGCCGATGCGGCCATCGCCGGCGGGCGCAGTCCGTTGGTGTTTTCGGCCGAGGGGCCGGACGATCCTGCCGTCGCCGGTTTCGATGACATTGCCGCCCAAGCCGGGCTGGCGCGGGGCGAGGCGGCGCGCCAGGTCGGCATTGCCCTGGCCGAGACCCTGCGTGCCATCCTCGATGGAGATTCCGGGCAGTCGTTGCAGCGCATTGCCATTGCCGGCGGCGACAGCTCGGGCGAGGTCGCCAGTGCCCTGGACATCACAGCCCTGTCGGTCTGCGCCGGACTGGCCCCGGGCGCGCCGCTGTGCCGGGCATGGTCGGACAATAGCCGCCGCGACGGTCTGGAACTGGTGCTCAAAGGGGGACAGGTGGGCGCGCGCAGCTTCTTCGGGGATGTGCGGGAGGGGGCTGTAAACTAGGGTCTGCTTCGTGCGCCCATGGCATGGCGCAATCGCAGGCCGGGTCTGCGATTGCGGTAGATATGGTAGAGTGCGCGTCCAACGAAACCTATACTTTGAGACAGCGCAGCCATGCCGGAACCGATACAGCGACGCAAGTTATACCAGGAAGTGCTGGAGCGCCTGATGGATCGCATCCATCAGGGTGAATTCCCGCCCGGGTCACAATTGCCTTCCGAACGCGACCTGATGGAGCAATACGGTGTGGGCCGCCCGGCGGTACGCGAGGCGATGCAGGCGATGGAGCGTTCCGGTTTCGTGGAGATCGCCCATGGCGAGCGCGCCCGCGTGGTCGACCCCACGGCCGACCGGCTGATCGCCCAGATCGCGGCCGGTGCGCAGCATCTCCTGCGTACCAAGCCGGACATGTTGAAGCACATGAAGGAAGCCCGCGTCTTCCTGGAAACCAGTACCGCCCGCATGGCCGCCGAGCGCGCCAGCGAGGAGCAGGTAGCGCGGCTACGCCAGGCCATCGCCGAGCATCGCGCCTCGATGGTCAACCTGGAAGAGTTCATCGAACGCGACATGGCCTTCCATCGCGAGATCGCCGACATCAGCGGCAACCCGATTTTCCCCTCGATCGTCGAGTCGATGTTCCGCTGGGCCAGCGAGTTCTACACCACCCTGGTACGCGCCCCCGGAGCGGAAGAACTGACGCTGCTGGAACACCAGCGCATCGTCGATGCCATTGCCGCCCACGATGGCGAAGCCGCCGCCGAAGCCATGCGCGCGCACCTGATGCGCGCCAATGAGTTGTATCGGGAGTTGGGGCAGCAGTAGATATGCCTGCACGCGGGGAGCACAGCCGTGGATGCTCTGGATGATTGCAACCGGTCTTCCCCAGGGTGACAAAAATAGCTCGGTGCGGCCCCGTGTTTTTCCTGCTTCGCTATTCGGCGAAGACTTCTTGCAACGCTTCCAATGTTGCCGTGAGCGTCTTGTCCGTGACGCGCCCGAGTTTCCTGATCAAACGCTCCTTGTCCAGCGTGCGCATCTGATCCAGGACAATCAATCCTTTTTTCTTGTCGAAGGTGATCGGCACGCGATACGGGGCGGGCTTACTGCCGGTTGTCATCGGAGCCACAATCACGGTGCGCAGATAATCGTGCATCTCTGCCGGCGAAACGACGACGCATGGACGGGATTTATTGATTTCGCTACCCACAGTGGGGTCGAGCGCGGCTAACCAGATTTCGCCGCGCATCACCATGTCAATTCCTTGTCACCATCGTTTCCAAATTCGGGCCAGACCAGGCCGTCATCCTGTGCGGCCGCAATTTTCTGGCTGGCTTCGACCCATCCTTCACGGGGCCGTTTTTCCAGTTTGCGAATCACGATCTTGTCGTCTTCGATGTCGATGTCGATATCTTCATCGACGAGCATCCCCATCTTGGCCAGAAATGGCTTCGGAATCAGTACGCCTTGCGAGTTGCCCATTTTGCGGATGGATGTCTTCATTTTTCTCACCTGGTAAATACAATGTTGTTACATCAGAATTCTCGTGTAAAAACAATGTTATTACAATTTTCCTGAAATGCCTATCGCTGGCCAAGATCGTGGTTCAACGCAACATGCCATGCCAGGTAGGCTGCTTTTCCTCATGGTAATAAGGCCGGGTCAGCGGCGCCGACATCACCTGTTGATCCGCCAGCACGGTCACCGTGGCCAGGCCGGGCGGGCCGTCGTAGCGGCGGCAGGCCTGGGCCGAATTGCGGTTGTTGTGCATGTCCACCACCAGCAGGCGTTTCTGGGCCTCGCTCATGCCCGGGGTGGGTGGCGGCGCCATGCGCTTGGGCGGGATCACCAGGGCATCGCCCGGTTCCACCCACAGGTCGGCCAGGCTGATTTCATTGACGTAGGGGCGCCAGCGCGCCACCGTGATCACCAGCGGTTCGGGACCCTGCGAGAAAAAGATGTGGGCGAAGTCGTGGTACTCCAGGTCGGTGGCATTCCAGGTCAACAGTTCGCGGCTGCGGCCGTCGCCGAGATAGGGTGATTCATAGCCGGCCCATTTGCCGTAGGTGTACTGGGCCATCACCAATCCCTGATAGGTGAAGCTCAGGCACTGGCCGTTGCGCAGCAGCGTGGCGCCGAAGGCCTGGGCATTCTCCGGGGTGGCGGGCAGGGGTTCGTAGCGGACCTCGGGAACGCGGAAGTCGAACTCGGTGATCTCGTAGGCCGGCCAGTCCTTGGGCGTGATCTTGCGCGGCCAGTGGGCGATATCGCGGTAGGTGGCGCCGCGTTCCAGTTCCGGTGCTTCCTGGGCCAGGGTGATGAGTTCGCCGACCACGGTCTGGCTCTGCAGGCCATGGCCGTTCTGGTTGCACATGTAGGGGTACTGGTTCGGGTCGAGCAGGACTTGCGAGGGACCGTCGGCGATGAACAGGACCGGGTCGAAATCACTTTGATCTGGTGGCATGGCTTCCCCTTTTGAATAAGCGTGGCGGTGGCAGGTCGCCGGCCGGCATCCCCCGATGCGGCGCGGCGCCGGGGATGTTCGCACAGATCGGGGGCGTTCAGCGCAGTTTGTCGGCGCCGGGGGACTTCCGCCGGACTCAGCCGGCGGCGATGCGACGGATGCGATAGACGCAGCGTCGTGCTCCGGCCGGCAGGTGCTCTTCGCGGGTGATCTCGGCCTCGCCCCCGAGCACTTCGCCAAAGAGCTGGAGCTCCGAACGGCAGAAGCCCTGGCAGGTCATTGCGGCGGCGCAGATGGGGCAGTGGTCTTCGATCAGCAGCCAGTCCTTGCCCTCCTTCTCCACCCTGGCCATGTAGCCTTCGGCACTGCGGATGTCGGCCAGTTTTTCCAGCTTCTTCGGGAGGGTCGGCAGGTCGGCGCAGAGGCGCAGGTATTGCGACCGCATCTCGGTTTCGCGCTGGCCGATCAGCTTGTCCAGTCCGGGTTCGCCGAACAGCTGGCGGATCGACCCCAGCAGTTGCACCGTCAGTTGCGCATGCGTGTCGGGGAAGCGGGCATGGCCGCTTGCGGTCAGCTCCCATTCCTGGCGCGGCCGTCCGGCGCGCGCCACGGCTGCGGCCTGGCGGCTGGCGATCAGGCCTTCGGCGGCCAGCTTCTGGATCTGTTGGCGTGCCGCTTCGGCGGTCATCTCCAGCTCCCCGGCCAGTTCGCTGGCGGCGGCGGGACCGCGGGTCTTCAGGCGTAGGAGGATGCGTTCGGCGGTGCTGGGGCCTGCCTGAGGAGGGGACTGGTTCGAGGTGAGCGGCTGCATATTTTCCAAGTGTTAGCTTGTTAAATTGTGGACTTCGTTTTACGATACGCTTAATTAAGCAAGAAGGTTCTTGGATAATAAACCGGCGCAGGGTGAAAGTCGATCAGTCATTGGTGTGGCATGTTGCTACGTGTTGCTACTTGTTGCCACTTGTTGCTGACCTGCCTCCGCTCGCCGCCCTTCATGAAGGATATGCCATGACAACTTCCTCTTCCGCACCTTCCACCGCGACTGCGTCCGAGCCCGCCAGCGTGGCCAGCTGGGGCGACCTGCTGGGGCGTCGCCACGGCTGGTGCGCAGTGGCGCTGACCGGAGGCGTGGCGCTGCATGCGATCAATGTGCACATCGTCACCACCATCCTGCCTTCGGTGGTGGGCGATATTGGCGGCCTCGATTATTACGCCTGGAACGTGACCCTGTTCGTGGTCACCTCCATCATTGGCTCGACCCTGACTGGCAAGCTGCTCTCGCGACTGGGCGCGCGTAGCGCCTACCTGCTCTCATTGGCGGTATTCGGGGCGGGCGCGATGTTGTGCGCGGGCGCCACCAGCATGGGCTGGATGCTGGCTGGGCGGGCGGTGCAGGGGATCGGCGGCGGGCTGCTGGCTTCGCTGGGGTATGCGCTGATTCCGTTGGTGTTCGAGCAGCGGTTATGGTCGCGGGCCATCGCACTGGTCTCGGGCATGTGGGGTATTTCGACGCTGCTGGGGCCGGCGGTGGGTGGGCTGTTCGCAGCCGGCGGCCACTGGCGACTGGCCTTCTTCGCCTTGCTGCCCTTGTTGCTGCTGCAGGCTGCACTGGTGGTGGGGCAACTGGGGCCGCGCCGGGTGCGTGCCCAGTCCGATGTACATCAGACCATGCCGTTGGGGCGCATCCTGCTGTTGGCGCTGTCGGTCTTGCTGGTGGCGCTGGCGGCGCAAACTGAGCAGACCTGGGCGGCGGCGGCCTGCGTGCTGGGTGGGGCCGTGCTGGGACTGTGGGTGGCGCGCATCGATCTGCGTTCACGCATCAGCCTGCTGCCGCGTGATGGTTACCGGCTTTCTAGAGCGATGGGCTGCGCCTTCGCCTGCATCTCGCTGCTGGTGCTGGCCAGCTGCGTAGAAATCTTCGTGCCATATTTCCTCCAGACCCTGCATGGCTTTGCGCCGCTGGGGGCGGGCTATGCGACGGCTGCCATGGCCGGTGGCTGGAGCGTGGGTTCACTGGCCGGTTCCGGGCGCAGTGCATCGGCGGCGGCCCGCATGATCCGCCTGGGACCGTGGCTGATGCTGCTGGGGCTGGTGGCGCTGGCATTGCTGTTGCCGAGTCTGTTGCCCATGCGGCTGCTGGCCAGTGCTGCGCTGGTGGATGTGCTGATGGTGCTGGCGCTGGCGGTGACCGGCCTGGGCATAGGCATAGGCTGGCCGCACCTGGTGGCGCGGGCTATGCAGGCGGCGCGACCGGGCGAGGAAAACCTGACCTCGGCGGCCATCACCACTGTGCAGTTGTATGCGATGGCCATTGGTGCGGCGCTGGCCGGTCTGATTGCCAACCAGGCCGGGCTGGGCCTGTCGGGCGGGCAGGAAGAGGAGGGCGCACGTCAGGCCGCCTGGGTGCTGTTTGCGGCGTTTGCGCTGGCACCGGCGATGGCGACCGTGTTGACGCGGAGGTTGGTGGCGCATGGGGAGTGATGAGATGCCTGTGCCTGCGGAGGCTGCCACGCTCGGGTTCACGCCCGCGCCCATCAGCGAGATCGACTACCACCTGCTGGTGGCGGAGTTCGACATGCTGTGGTCGCGCCGTCCGGACGTGGGTCTGCGCGAGCGGATGGATCAGATGATGCGCTTGATCTCGGCGTTCGAGGAGAGTCGGCGGATCGCTTCTTCGGCCTGAGCCAGCGCGGCTTCTGGCAGGCGCAGGTGGAGGTGGGCCAGGGTGTCGTGGCGGCTGTCCAGCAGTTGGTACTTTTGCTGCGCCAGCCAGTGCCGCAGTTGCGGTTCGGCCGAATAGACCACGCCGATCTCGATTTCCGCCTGGGCCACGCGTTCGGTGCGTTCGCTGGTCTTGAGGGCAGTGGCGATGGCGTCGGTATAGGCACGCACCAGCCCACCTGCGCCCAGTTTGACGCCACCGTAGTAGCGCACCACCATGGCCAGTACGCCATCCAGTTCGTGGTGACGCAAGACCTCCAGCATGGGGCGGCCGGCGGTGCCGGAGGGTTCGCCGTCGTCGGACATGCCGGACTGGCCGCCGGCCATCAGCGCCCAGCAGACGTGGGTGGCACTGCGATGGGCCTCGCGCATGCGGGCGATTTCCTGCATGGCGGCCTCGCGCCCCGCGACCGGCTGGACGATGCCGATGAAGCGGCTCTTGCGGATTTCCAGTTCGATCTCGGCCCGCTGGGCGATGGTGAAGGTGGCCATGGTGACTTGCCTGTGCGCCTGGGCCTCAGGCCTGCTGGTCGCTGCCGGCCTTGAGCAGGGCCAGCTCGGCGCGCAGGCCCTGGTTCTCTTCGGACAGGCGCGAGACCCGGGTCTGCAGTGCGGCGATCTCGCGGCGCAGGGCGGCGGTGAGTTCGTTTTCCTGGCCTTCCACCAAGGGGATGGCGCTGCTGCTGCCGGTGGCGCCGTCGTCGCTGGCGAGGGCACGCGGGGTGCGGGTGGCGGCTTTCTGTTCGCGCACTTTCTTGGCGGCTTCGCGCAGTTCCTTCTTGCCTCCGGCCACGGCGCTGACCTGCGCCTCGCTGGGCAGGGTCGCCACGGCAGCGGCGGCATTGATGGAGATGGTGCCGGTGCGCACGGCCTCTACCAGCTCCGGGGCGGCGGTCTTGCGGATTCGGTCGATCTGGCCGATGGTGGCGCTGCTGATGCCGGCAGCGCGGGCGATGTCTTCGCGCGTCTTGATGCGACCGGTGTCGTCGTCGGCGTGCCAGGGGGCATCGCCGGCCGGGGCGTCTTCGTTGTTCATGGCGGGCTCGGCGGTGCTGCTGTCGTCGCTGGCGGCCGATTTGGCCGGTGTGGCTTCGGCCTTGGTGCGGGCGGCGATGATGTCGCGCTTGCGCAGGGCTAGCATGCCGCGCTGGAAGTCCGAGACGCTGCGGCGGCCGAGCTGGTTATCGATCATCCACAGCAGCACGTCTTCCAGCGACTTGAAGCTGTCATTGTGGACCGTCTTGAAGGGCAGGTCGTACTTGCGGCAGATTTCGTAACGGTTGTGACCATCGATGAGCACCTCGCCCCACAGCACCAGCGCATCGCGGCAGCCTTCGGCCAGCAGGCTGCGTTCCAGAGCGGCGTATTCGTTGGGGGTGAGGGGATCGATGTACTTCTGGAGTTCTTCGTTAATGACGATATTCATGGGGCGAAGCCTTGCCTAACAGATCGTGAGCCGGGGCCGCATTCTACACCACCGCCCCTGGCGGCCGGCCGCCTGCGGTCGGGTCGGGGGCTTGCAGTACAATGACGGGCTTCGATATTGCTCCGTGGTGTCATGCGCTTCTCCTTCCGCCTGACGGCTGTTGCCGTCGCTTCCACTTTCTTGCTGTCGGCCTGTGGTACCCCTTCCTGGGTGCCGGGCAACGCGTCGCCAGCGTCTGTCGAATCTACCGCCGGTAGCCCTGCAACCCCCGCTGTCACGACCGTCACCCCGGTGCCGGTGGCGCCACGCAAGATCAGGATCGGCCTGGCCCTGGGCGGCGGCGCTGCGCGCGGGTTTGCGCACATTGGCGTGATCAAGGCGCTGGAGGCGCAGGGCATCACGGTAGACGTGGTGGCCGGTACCAGCGCGGGCAGCCTGGTGGGGGCGCTCTATGCCGCCGGCAACGATGGCTTTGCCTTGCAGAAGCTGGCGATGTCCATGGATGAAGCCTCCATCTCTGACTGGTCGGTGCCCTTGTTCGCCAAGGTCAGCGGGGTGATCAAGGGGGAGGGCGTGCAGAACTACGTGAACAAGGCGGTGCACAACGTTCCCATCGAAAAATTCAAGATTCCCTTCGGCGCGGTCGCCACCGACCTGCGCAGCGGCCAGCCCATCCTGTTCCAGCGCGGCAATGCGGGCGTCGCGGTGCGGGCTTCGTCGGCGGTGCCGGGGGTGTTCCAGTCGGTGAAGATCGGCGACCATACCTATGTCGATGGCGGGCTGGTGTCGCCGGTGCCGGTGCGCTATGCGCGGCAGATGGGGGCGGACTTCGTGATCGCGGTCAATATCTCGGCCAATCCGGAGGCACAGGCGGCTTCCAGCAGCTCCATCGATGTGCTGCTGCAGACCTTTGCGATCATGGGGCAGACCATCAACCAGTATGAGCTGAAGAATGCTGATATCGTGCTGCAGCCGAGTCTGGGGGCGATGAAGGGCAGCGACTTCGCCAGCCGCAACGTGGCCATCCTGGCGGGCGAGCAAGCGGCTACGGCGGCCATACCGGAGATCAAGCGCAAGCTCAGGTTGATGGCGACGGGGAACTGATTTTCAGGTTTCCCTGAGGAAAACAAAAATGGCCACTGGATTTTCCAGTGGCCATTTTGTTTGTATCGTTTATAGCGTTTGCGCTCGCACCGTTGCGGTGCCTATTTCTGCTCTTCTTCGCCCGCCATGATGCGTCTTGCACCATTGAAGCGCTTCTTCCAGTAGGACTCGTCCATGCTCTCGATGCGCACCTGGCCACCGGCCGAGGGGGAGTGGATGAACTTGCCGTCGCCCAGGTAGATGCCCACGTGGGAGAAGCCGCGGCGCAGGGTGTTGTAGAACACCAGGTCGCCGGGCTGCAGATTGTCGCGGCCGATCTTTTCGCCTACGCGGCTGATTTCCAGCGAGGTGCGCGGCAGGTCGGTGCCCCATGCTTCCTTGAAGACGTAGCGCACCAGGCCGCTGCAGTCCAGGCCGGTATCGGGCGAATTGCCGCCGTAGCGGTAATTGATGCCCAGCATGGCCAGGGCCTGGGTGGCCAGTTCGGATGCGCGATTGGTGATGTCTTGCAGGCGGGCGATCGCAAGATTGGTCTTGCTGATCAACTGCTGGGCTTGCGGGGAAGTTGCTTGAGGAGGAGGAAGATCCTGCGCTGCCAGGGAAAGGTCAGCGGAATAGGCCGATGCACTGATCCAAAGGCCGGCTGCGAGCGCGCACGCACGAGCGGTTTGTCGTCGGATTCGGTCAGATCGGCGTAGGGTCATCGGGATCCTCTCAAAATAGGATTGCGGGACTGTAAGGTAAATCTTACGGCTTGTCAAAAGCTGGATTCGTGCCAGCTTGGCAAAATGGAATGATTTGCGGGGCAAAAAGGGGGTATTTAGCGTCATCTCCCAGTAAGTATTCTTCCTACACGACCCTAGGAAAATTTTTCTGTAAATGATTTACTGATGAGTCGGAATGCAGTTCTTGCATTCTCGGTTTGCGGGAATTTTCAAGAGGGGCGGGCGGGATGGCGAAGTGCTGAAAATGATTCATGCATGTCGCATGGATGAGTTTGCCGGCATGGGATGTCAAAACGACTTTATGGCCTTACAATCAGCGTTCGATTTTTTATGCCTATCGGAGCAAACATGCAAACCAAACCGTTTCTGTCGCTGGACGACGTGAAGAAGATCGCCGCCGGTGCTGAAGCCGAAGCCCGCGCCAACAACTGGAACGTGGCCATCTCCGTGGTCGATGATGGCGGCCACCTGCTGTGGCTGCAGCGCATGGACGGCGCCGCCCCGATTTCCTCGCAGATCGCCCCGGCCAAGGCGCGCACCGCCGCCCTGGGTCGCCGCGAAAGCAAGATCTATGAAGACATGATCAACAACGGTCGCGTCTCCTTCCTGAGCGCCCCCGGCCTGGACGGCCTGCTCGAAGGCGGCGTGCCGGTCGTGGTCGAGGGTCACTACGTGGGCGCCGTCGGCGTTTCCGGCGTGAAGTCTTCCGAAGACGTGCAGATCGCCAAGGCCGGTATCGCAGCCCTGGGCCTGTAATACGCCGCGTTGCGCCGGCAGCGCTGTCTGCCGGCGTTCCCTCCTTCCGGCACCCCATTTCGGTGCTTCCTGAAGCAAGTTCGGCCATCCGTGATTTGCCGGAGGGAGCCTCTTGCGCTATAATTGAGCGGTTTAGCCAATTTTATCCGCCGTAGCGCATAGCCATTCCTCTTCCTCGTTCCTAACAGGCCCAGCCACGCTCCCGTACCGAATGAGTCGGGGTGTTCGCGCCGGTCGGTTTTGGCGCGCAAAGGTCTTCCGGTCATCCAGCCGCGGCGGTAACAATCTCAGGAGTTACCCTTGCTGCCTCTTCTTTCCGGTCCCGCGATTCCGGCCATCCTCGCGCTCGCAGACGGGTCTGTCTTCCAAGGTTTTTCCATCGGCGCCGCAGGCAACACCACCGGTGAGGTGGTGTTCAATACCGCGATGACCGGCTACCAGGAAATCCTGACCGACCCCAGCTACAGCCGCCAGATCGTCACCCTTACCTATCCGCACATCGGCAACACGGGCGTGAACCGTGAAGACGTGGAGGCCTCGCAGATCCACGCTGCCGGCCTGATCATCAAGGACCTGCCGCGCCTGCTGTCGAACTTCCGCAGCCAGCAATCCCTGTCGGACTACCTGAAGGAAAGCAACATCGTTTCCATCGCCGGCATCGATACCCGCAAGCTGACCCGCATCCTGCGCGAGAAGGGTGCCCAGAACGGCGCCATCGTGGCGGGTGAAGCGGACATCGAGGTCGCTACCGCCAAGGCGCTGGAACTGGCACGTGCCTTCCCGGGCCTGGCCGGCATGGACCTGGCCAAGGTGGTCTCCACCCAGAAGGCCTACAACTGGACCGAGACCGAATGGCGCCTGGGCCGCGGCTATGGTCAGCAGATCACCCCGAAATTCCACGTGGTCGCCTTCGACTACGGCGTCAAGTTCAACATCCTGCGCATGCTGGCCGAGCGCGGCTGCAAGGTCACCGTGCTGCCTGCGCAAGCCACCGCCGCCGAGGCGCTGGCCCTGAACCCGGACGGCATCTTCCTCTCCAACGGTCCTGGCGATCCGGAACCCTGTGATTACGCCATCGCCGCTTCCAAGGAGCTGATCGAACGCGGCATCCCGACCTTCGGCATCTGCCTGGGTCACCAGATCATGGCCCTGGCCTCGGGCGCCAAGACCCTGAAGATGAAGTTCGGCCACCACGGCGCCAACCACCCGGTGCAGGACCTGGATTCCAAGCAGGTGATGATCACCTCGCAGAACCACGGTTTCGCCGTGGATCAGGCGACCCTGCCGGCCAACTGCCGTGTCACCCACATCTCGCTGTTCGACGGTTCGCTGCAAGGTTTCGAGCGCACCGACAAGCCTGCTTTCTGCTTCCAGGGCCACCCCGAAGCATCCCCTGGACCGCATGACATCGCTCCCCTGTTCGACAAGTTCGTGGCGATGATGGAGAAGAAACAAAATGCCTAAGCGTACTGACATCAAAAGCATCCTGATCATTGGCGCTGGCCCGATCATCATCGGCCAGGCCTGCGAATTCGACTATTCCGGCGCCCAGGCCTGCAAGGCCCTGCGCGAAGAAGGTTTCAAGGTCATCCTGGTCAACAGCAATCCGGCCACCATCATGACCGACCCGGAAATGGCGGACGCCACCTACATCGAGCCGATCACCTGGCAAGCGGTGGAACGCATCATCGCCAAGGAAAAGCCGGACGCCATCCTGCCGACCATGGGCGGCCAGACCGCGCTGAACTGTGCGCTGGACCTGCATCGTCATGGCGTGCTGGACAAGTACAAGGTCGAACTGATCGGCGCCACCCCGGAAGCCATCGACAAGGCCGAGGACCGCTCCAAGTTCAAGCAGGCCATGACCAAGATCGGCCTGGGTTCGGCCCGTTCGGGCGTGTCGCACACGATGGAAGAATCGTGGGCAGTGCAGAAGACCATCGGCTTCCCGGTCATCATCCGCCCGTCCTTCACCATGGGCGGCACCGGCGGCGGCATCGCCTACAACGCCGAAGAATTCGAGACCATCTGCAAGCGCGGCCTGGAAGCTTCGCCGACCTCCGAACTGCTGATCGAGGAATCCCTGATCGGCTGGAAGGAATACGAAATGGAAGTGGTCCGCGACAAGGCGGACAACTGCATCATCGTCTGCTCGATTGAAAACCTGGACCCCATGGGCGTGCACACCGGTGACTCCATCACCGTGGCACCGGCGCAGACGCTGACCGACAAGGAATACCAGATCATGCGTAACGCCTCGCTGGCGGTGCTGCGTGAGATCGGTGTGGATACCGGTGGCTCCAACGTGCAGTTCTCGGTCAACCCGGCCGACGGCCGCATGATCGTCATCGAGATGAACCCGCGCGTGTCGCGTTCGTCGGCGCTGGCCTCCAAGGCCACCGGCTTCCCGATCGCCAAGATCGCCGCCAAGCTGGCCGTGGGCTTTACCCTGGACGAACTGCGCAACGAGATCACCGGCGGCGCCACCCCGGCGTCCTTCGAGCCGTCCATCGACTATGTCGTGACCAAGATCCCGCGCTTCACCTTCGAGAAATTCCCGCAGGCCGACAAGCACCTGACTACCCAGATGAAGTCGGTGGGCGAAGTGATGGCCATCGGCCGCACCTTCCAGGAATCCTTCCAGAAGGCCCTGCGCGGCCTGGAAGTCGGCGTGGACGGCATGAACGAGAAGACCACCGACCGCGAACTGATCGAGAAGGAACTGGGCGAACCCGGTCCGGACCGCATCTGGTACGTGGGCGACGCCTTCGCACAAGGCTTCTCGCTGGAAGAAGTACATGGCCTGACCCATATCGACCCGTGGTTCCTGTCGCAGATCAAGGAGATCGTCGACATCGAACTGTGGCTGGAAAAGGAAGCTTCCCTGGAGTCGCTGGACAAGGCCACCCTGTTCCAGCTGAAGCAGAAGGGCTTCTCGGATCGCCGCCTGGCCAAGCTGTTGAAGACCACCGACACCGCCGTGCGCGAACAGCGCAAGAAGCTGAACGTGCGTCCGGTCTTCAAGCGCGTCGATACCTGCGCCGGCGAGTTCGCCACCGATACCGCCTACATGTATTCGACCTACGACGAAGAGTGCGAATCCAACCCGACCGACAAGAAGAAGATCATGGTGCTGGGCGGTGGCCCGAACCGTATCGGCCAGGGTATCGAGTTCGACTACTGCTGCGTGCATGCGGCGCTGGCCATGCGTGACGATGGTTACGAAACCATCATGGTCAACTGCAACCCTGAAACCGTCTCGACCGACTACGACACCTCCGATCGCCTGTACTTCGAGCCGGTGACGCTGGAAGACGTGCTGGAAATCGTCGACAAGGAAAAGCCGGTCGGCGTGATCGTCCAGTACGGCGGCCAGACCCCGCTGAAGCTGGCGCTGGATCTGGAAGCCAATGGCGTGCCCATCGTCGGCACCTCGCCGGACATGATCGACGCCGCCGAAGACCGCGAGCGTTTCCAGAAGCTGCTGCAGGACCTGGGCCTGCGTCAGCCGCCCAACCGTACCGCCCGTACCGAAGCCGACGCGCTGCAACTGGCGCAGGAAATCGGCTATCCGCTGGTGGTCCGCCCGTCCTACGTGCTGGGTGGCCGCGCCATGGAAATCGTCCACGAGCAGCGTGACCTGGAGCGCTACATGCGCGAAGCCGTCAAGGTCTCGCATGACTCGCCGGTGCTGCTGGACCGCTTCCTGAACGACGCCATCGAAGTCGATGTGGACTGCCTCTCCGACGGTGAACGCACCTTCATCGGCGGCGTGATGGAACACATCGAACAGGCCGGCGTGCACTCGGGCGACTCGGCCTGCTCGCTGCCGCCGTATTCGCTGTCCAAGGACACCATCGAAGAACTGAAGCGCCAGACCGCGCTGATGGCCAAGGGCCTGAACGTGGTGGGTCTGATGAACGTGCAGTTCGCCATCCAGCAAAGTGAAGTCGATGGCAAGACCGTCGATACCGTCTTCGTGCTGGAAGTGAACCCGCGTGCATCGCGTACCGTGCCCTTCGTCTCCAAGGCCACCGGCCTGCAACTGGCCAAGATCGCGGCGCGCTGCATGGTCGGCCAGTCGCTGGACAGCCAGGGCATCAAGAGCGAAGTGGTGCCGCCGTACTACAGCGTGAAGGAAGCCGTCTTCCCGTTCGTGAAGTTCCCCGGCGTGGACACCATCCTCGGCCCCGAGATGAAGTCCACCGGTGAAGTCATGGGCGTGGGCAAGACCTTCGGCGAAGCCTTCGTGAAGTCGCAGATGGGCGCCGGCGTGAAGCTGCCGACTTCGGGCAAGGTCTTCCTGTCGGTGAAGAACAGCGACAAGCCGCGTGCCGTGCAAGTGGCGCGTGACCTGGTCGCACTGGGCTTCTCCATCGTCGCCACCAAGGGCACGGCGGCTGCCATCAGTGCTGCCGGTATCCCTGTTGCCACCGTCAACAAGGTGGTCGAAGGTCGTCCGCACATCGTGGACATGGTCAAGAACAACGAGATCGCCCTGGTGGTGAACACCGTTGAAGAAAAGCGCAACGCCATCGCCGATTCCGGAGCGATCCGTACCTCGGCCCTGGCAGCCCGCGTGACGACCTTCACCACCATCGCCGGTGCAGAGGCGGCAGTGGAAGGCATGCGCCATCTGGAATCGCTGGACGTCTACGATTTACAAGGCCTGCATAAAGCTATACACTAAACCCACAACACGTTACTTTGTCGGCAGCAGTTGACGCCGACAAGCTAAGAGGGCATCTGAGCAATCGATGCCCTCTCTGACTTTTGGACGACACCCTGCGGCCACAACATGTTCAATGTTGCAGGGCAGATCCGTCCAGGGGACGCTAAGGACATGACGCCGCCGTGCCACGTGATCGTGGACTTGCGCGTGGCGTCATGTCCTTAGCGGCTCTGGGTCAGAGCGCGTGTTGAAGAGCTGACGGAATCCTGCAGCAACGGTCCGTTCACCAGCCAGACTGTTCCCGTAAAGACGATGCTTGTCCGCCAAGTTGGCGGCAATGGTGTGCTTTTGCGTGTTCATCGGCCGGCGGACCTTGGATGCGTCTTCCGTGTAACCCTAACCTTGAGCAAGAGACTTATGAGCACAGTTCCCCTTACCAAGCGTGGCGCCGAACTTCTGAAGGAAGAATTGCACCGTTTGAAAACCAAAGACCGCCCTGAAGTCATCAATGCGATCGCGGAAGCGCGCGCGCAGGGCGACTTGTCCGAAAACGCCGAATATGAATCGGCCAAGGAGCGTCAGGCCTTTATCGAAGGTCGCATCGCCGACCTGGAAGGCAAGCTGGGCGCGGCCCAGATTGTCGACCCGGCTGATCTGAACGCTGAAGGCCGCGTGGTCTTCGCCTCCACCGTGGATCTGGAAAACCTGGATAGCGGCGAGAAGGTGACCTACCAGATCGTGGGTCTGGATGAAGCCGACATCAAGGAATCCAAGGTTTCCGTGACTTCGCCCATCGCCCGTGCCCTGATCGGCAAGAGCGCCGGTGACGTGGTGGCCGTGGAAGCCCCGTCGGGTCTGAAGGAATATGAAATCCTGGAAGTGCGCTACGTCTGACGTGGTGTGACGGCACCGGCTCCGTGATAGTGCAGGGCGGGTGCTGTAGTAATCGGCTTGATCCGTCTGCGTGAGCTGTCTGCCTGAGCTGTCTGCGTGAGCTGTCTACCTGAGCTGCCTGCAAGTCCGACGAGCCGGAAATGAAAATGCCCGCATCAGCGGGCATTCTGTTTTGCGGGCCATCCGGAGATGGCCGGTCGGGCGGGATCAGCCCAGCGACTTCTTGGTGCTGCGCTGACGCGGCTTGGCCTTCTTGACCAGGCCACCGGCGGTGACGCGTTCATTGCCCTTGAGCATGACCTTGTTCACCGAAGGACGCTTGGTGGCGTGCGACTTGACGATGGTCACTTCGCGCAGGCCACCCTTGGCGCCGGAGGCGGTTTTCTTGACATCGTCCTTCTGCGGGCGATACAGGACCAGCAGCTTGCCGATGTGCTGTACCGGCGCGGCCTTGAGCTCGGCGCAGATGGTTTCGTAGATCGCGATGCGGGCTTCGCGGTCGTCGCCGAAGACGCGGACCTTGATGAGGCCGTGGGCGTTCAGGCTCTTGTCGATTTCCTTCATCACGGATTCGGACAGGCCGCTTTCGCCCACCATCACGACGGGGTTCAAGGCATGGGCCTGGGCGCGCAGTTCGCTGCGCTCGGCGGGAGTCAATGTCAACATGGGAATGCAGGTTCGGGACGAGGTCTCGGCGGCGCCAAGTTGTCCCTCAATGAGATAAAACCAGTATTCTACGCGAATGGCAAAGAACAAACTGAACAAAAACTGGTTGCACGACCATATCAACGATCCTTATGTGAAGCTTGCGCAAAAGGAAGGTTATCGTGCGCGCGCCGCCTACAAGCTCAAGGAAATCGATGAGGAAGAGCGCCTGATCAAGCCCGGTCAGGTCATCGTCGACCTCGGATGTACCCCCGGCAGCTGGTGCCAGTACGTGCGCAACAAGCTGGCCGGCGCCGAAGGTGGTGGCATCCATGGCACCATCATCGGCCTGGACATCCTGCCGATGGATCCGATTGCCGACGTCCACTATATCCAGGGGGACTTCCGCGAAGATGAACCGGTGCGCCAGCTGGGAGCGCTGCTGGACGGCCGCAAGGTCGACCTCGTGCTTTCGGACATGGCGCCCAACCTGTCGGGCGTGGCCATTGCTGACGCAGCGCGGGTGGAGTACCTGATCGACCTGGCCATCGAATTTGCCCAGTTGCACATGAAACCTGGCGGCTCCTTGCTGGTCAAGTGTTTCAACGGGACCGGCTATAACGAACTGGTGCACAAGTTCCGGGCCGAGTTCAAGACGGTGATGTCCAAGAAGCCCAAGGCCAGCCGCGACAAGTCGTCGGAAATCTTCCTGCTGGGCAAGTCATTGAAGAATCCCCGCGTTTGAATTCCGATAACATCGCTCAAACTTGATTCCGATGCGTTCGCTCGTTCAGGTGTTGAGTGCACAATGGACAGGATTTCGGCGCAAATACTGAAGTTTTCTGCCTTGTTTTGCCTGCTTTCAACCCTATATCGACATTTGGAAAACATCCGCTTGTCCCTTCCCGGGCGAGCAGCCTGCAGGTTTCGCCAGTTCAGGATGGCGGAAAATGTGTTGGCTGGATGGTAACGAAGCGACTGTAGTGGCGCGTCTGCACGGCAATTGTGCGTTGCGCGACGGCACGGCAGGGCGGGGCGGACGGCGGTTTTCTATGTAACGGTGGTTGAATCCGGGTAAAATCGGACAATACAAAGGCAACGTGGCGCCCAGGCGTCGGAGGAGTTCCAGTGAACAATATGTTTTCCAAGGCTGCCATATGGGTGGTCATCGCGCTCGTGCTGTTTATGGTATTCAAACAGTTCGACAGCCGCAGCATGGCAACCAACGCCAAGCCTATCGCGTATTCGGACTTCATCTCCGAGGTCAAGGCGGGTCACATCAAGGATGCGACCATCGAGGATCGCAATATCATCGCCACCACCCAGGATGGCACCAAGGTCAAGACCGCGACCACCGTGCTGGACCGCGGCCTGGTCGGTGACCTGCTCAACAATGGCGTGAAGTTCGACGTGCGCCAGCCGGAAGAGCAGTCTTTCCTGTCGCAGATCTTCATTTCGTGGTTCCCGATGCTGCTGCTGATCGGCGTCTGGATCTTCTTCATGCGCCAGATGCAGGGCGGTGGCAAGGGCGGCGCCTTCTCCTTCGGCAAGTCCAAGGCCCGCATGCTGGATGAGAACAGCAACTCCGTCACCTTCGCCGACGTCGCCGGTTGCGACGAGGCCAAGGAAGAAGTGCAGGAGCTGGTCGAGTTCCTGCGTGATCCGACCAAGTTCCAGAAGCTGGGCGGCCGCATTCCCCACGGCGTGCTGATGGTCGGCCCCCCGGGTACCGGTAAGACCCTGCTGGCACGTGCCATCGCGGGTGAAGCCAAGGTGCCGTTCTTCACCATCTCGGGTTCCGACTTCGTTGAAATGTTCGTCGGCGTGGGTGCGTCCCGCGTGCGCGACATGTTCGAAAACGCCAAGAAGCATGCTCCCTGCATCATCTTCATCGATGAAATCGACGCCGTCGGTCGCCATCGCGGTGCCGGCATGGGCGGCGGTAACGACGAACGTGAACAGACCCTGAACCAGATGCTGGTGGAGATGGATGGCTTTGAAGCTAATTCCGGCGTCATCGTGATCGCCGCCACCAACCGTGCCGACGTGCTGGACAAGGCGCTGCTGCGTCCGGGTCGCTTCGACCGCCAGGTGATGGTCGGCCTGCCCGATATCCGTGGTCGCGAACAGATCCTGTACGTCCACATGCGCAAGGTGCCCATCGCTCCGGACGTCAAGGCCGACATCCTGGCCCGCGGTACCCCGGGCTTCTCCGGCGCCGACCTGGCCAACCTGGTCAACGAAGCGGCCCTGTTTGCGGCCCGTCGCAACAAGCGCCTGGTCGAGATGCAGGACTTCGAAGATGCCAAGGACAAGATCGTCATGGGCCCGGAACGCAAGTCGGCTGTGATGCGCGAAGAAGAACGTCGCAACACCGCCTACCACGAGTCCGGCCACGCCGTGGTCGCCAAGCTGCTGCCCAAGGCCGATCCGGTGCACAAGGTCACCATCATGCCGCGTGGTTACGCACTGGGCCTGACCTGGCAGCTGCCAGAACATGACCGCGTGAACATGTACAAGGACAAGATGCTGGAAGAGATCTCGATCCTGTTCGGTGGTCGTATTGCTGAAGAAATCTTCATGCACCAGATGTCCACCGGCGCTTCCAACGACTTCGAGCGTGCCACCAAGCTGGCCCGTGCGATGGTGACCCGCTACGGCATGTCCGTCACCCTGGGTACCATGGTGTATGAAGATTCGGAGCAGGACGCCTACTTCGGCCGCATGTCTTCCAAGACCGTGTCCGAAGCCACCCAGCAAAAGGTGGATGCGGAAATCCGCAGCATCCTCGACGAGCAATATGCGCTGGCCCGCCGCCTGCTGGAAGAGCATCGCGACAAGGTCGACGTCATGGCCAAGGCCCTGCTGGAATGGGAAACCCTGGATGCCGATCAGGTCAACGACATCATGAACGGTGACGAACCGCGTCCGCCACGCAACGGTGTGCCGGCCAAGAAGTCGTCCTCGGACAACAACCGCCCCGGCGACGTCACCCCCAACGCCACGGCACCTGCCTGAAGCGTGGTGATATCGACGCAGCCAGGCAGTCTGCGGTAAGAGAAAAAGGTGAGGAGCGATCCTCGCCTTTTTTCATTTTGGCCTCCCCGACGCGTCGCCTGGAGGCCGCCAAGTCCTGGCAGGTGCGGGCGAAAGAAGCAGGCAGCCGGCATGCGGCGGTGTATCATGCTGCGCCACGCAGTGTTGCGCCGTCTGCGGCGAAAACTGAACACCTGTTCCACCCTGATAGAAGCAAGATGACGCAAGCATTCCTCAAATGCGGCAGGTTCCGCCTGCCGGTACAGCAAGGTCGCCGGCCACTGGTCATGGGCATCCTCAACGTGACGCCGGATTCCTTCTCCGACGGCGGACGCCACCAGTCGCTGGAAATGGCCCTGACCCATGCCGAACAGATGATTGCCGACGGTGTGGACATCATCGATATCGGAGGAGAGTCCACCCGTCCCGGTATCGCTCCTCTGTCACTGGAGCAGGAGCTCGAACGCGTCATGCCAGTGATCTACGCGTTGCGCGATTGTGGCAAGCCGCTCTCGCTGGATACCTACAAGCCCGTCGTCATGCGCGAAGCCCTGCTGGCGGAAGTGGACATGATCAACGACATCAACGGTTTTCGCGCCGAAGGCGCCATCGAGGCCGTCAAGGACAGCGAGGCCGGCCTGTGCGTGATGCACATGCAGGGCCAGCCGCAGACCATGCAGCAAGCCCCGGTCTACGATGACGTGGTGGCGGAAGTTGCCCACTTTTTGCAAGGACAGGTGGACCTGATGCGGGCGGCCGGCATCGCGCGCGAACGCATCTGCATCGACCCCGGTTTTGGATTTGGCAAGACAGTGGAGCATAATCTTGCTTTGCTCAAAAATACCCGCAGCCTGATCGATCAAATTGATCTGCCGCTCTTGGCGGGCATGTCGCGTAAATCCATGGTCGGCGCGGTCGTCGGCAAGCCGCTGGAACGGCGCATGGCCGGCAGTATCGGCGCGGCGCTGGCAGCGGCCCAGCAGGGCGCAATGATCATCCGCGTGCATGACGTGGCCGAAACCGTCGACGCGCTCACCATGTGGCAGGCCGGGCGCCCGGACAATTGATGCACCGGCGCCGCATGGCCGCCTGCGACAGGCAGCTGCGGCAGTTTCAGGCAGAAATCGGAAGTTGCCCTATTCAAGGCATCAAGGGAGACAGGTCGGCCGTTCGGCCGCCTGCAGGAAAGAGTTAGAGGAAACAACATGGCAGCAAAATATTTCGGCACCGACGGCGTGCGTGGTCGCGTCGGCGTGGCCCCCATCACCCCGGACTTCGTCATGCGTCTGGGCTATGCCGCAGGCAAGGTACTGACCAAGGCCAAGGAAGGCGCGGCCCGCCGCACGGTCCTCATCGGCAAGGACACCCGGATTTCCGGCTACATGCTGGAAGCCGCCCTGGAAGCCGGTTTTGCCGCAGCGGGCGTGGATGTCTGGCTGGCCGGACCGATCCCCACCCCGGCTGTGGCCTATTTGACCCGCGCCTTGCGGCTCTCGGCCGGTGTGGTGATATCCGCTTCGCATAATCCGTATCATGACAATGGCATCAAGTTCTTCTCCGCCAGCGGCAACAAGCTGCCGGACGCCGTCGAAGCCGATATCGAGGCGGCACTGGAGCAGCCCATGGAATGCGTGCCCTCCGAGAAGCTGGGCAAGGCACGTCGTCTCAACGATGCCGCCGGTCGCTACATCGAATTCTGCAAGAGCACCTTCCCCGGTGCCATGGACCTGCGCGGCATGCGCCTGGTGGTCGATTGCGCCCATGGCGCGGCCTACAACATCGCCCCTCACGTGTTCCATGAACTGGGTGCCGAGGTCATCACCATCGGTAACCAGCCCGATGGCCTGAACATCAACGAGGACTGCGGTGCCACCGCGCCCAAGACCCTGGTGGCGTCGGTGCGCGAATACCGTGCCGACCTGGGCATCGCGCTCGACGGCGATGCCGACCGCCTGATCATGGTCGACGACAGCGGCCGCATCTACAACGGCGACGAACTGCTGTACCTGATGGTCAAGGACAGGCTGGCCACCGGCGCGATCGATGGCGCGGTCGGCACGCTCATGACCAACATGGCCCTGGAGGTCGCCTTCAAGAAAATGGGCGTGCCCTTCGCGCGTGCCAAGGTGGGCGACCGCTATGTGCTGGAAGTGCTGCAGGAAAAGGGCTGGCTGCTGGGTGGCGAGGGTTCCGGTCACCTGCTGGCGCTGGACAAGCACACCACCGGCGACGGCATCGTCTCGGCGCTGCAGGTGCTGTCGGCCCTCAAGCGCGCAGGCCAGACCCTGGCGCAGATGACGGCGGACATCAGCATGTATCCGCAGTCGCTGATCAACGTGAAGATCCCTGCCGGCTACGACTGGAAATCCAATACCGCCCTGCAGGCGGAAAAGGCGGCCGTGGAAGAGCAGCTCGGCGAGCGTGGACGCGTACTGCTGCGCCCCTCCGGTACCGAGCCCCTGATCCGCGTGATGGTGGAAGCCCAGGAGGCCGAGCTGGCGCGCAGCATGGCGCAGCGTATCGCCGCCAAGGTGCTCTGAGTTCTTCCTGTTTCGGACTGCGGACGATGTCAAAAGAGCTAGCCCAAATCCTCATGGTGGAAGACGAACCCAGCATCGCGGAGCTATTGCGCTTCACGATGCAGGGGGCTGGTTTCGCCACCACCATTGCCACCGATGTGGCCCAGGCCCGCAAGTTCATTGCCGAGGCGCTGCCCCACGTGATCCTGCTGGACTGGATGTTGCCGGACAGCTCGGGCCTGGTGTTGCTCAGCGAATTGCGCCGCGATCCGCGCACCGCCGCGCTGCCGGTCATCATGCTGACCGCAAAGGGCATGGAAGAAGACAAGGTCAAGGGCTTGAACGAGGGCGCCGATGACTACGTGACCAAGCCCTTCTCACCCAAGGAGCTGGTGGCGCGGGTGCAGGCGCTGTTACGCCGCAAGACCCCCGAGATCGGCAGCCAGGTGCTGCGGTATCGCGACATTGGCATCGACGTCGAGCGGCGCGAAGTCTCGGTCGGTGGCCGGCCGGTGACGCTGGACCAGGCCGAATTCAAGCTGCTGCGCTATCTGGTGGCCCACCCGGAACGCATCTTTTCGCGCGCCCAGTTGCTGGACAAGGTGTGGGGTGACCATACCTTCATCGAAGAACGCACGGTGGACGTGCATATCATGCGTCTGCGCAAATCGCTGGGCGATCTCGCGCATTACGTGCAGACGGTGCGTGGCATGGGCTACAAGCTCAGCGGCGAGCAATGATCGCCTCTCAGGTAGTCGGCGTGCGCCGCTGAAGCCGCATCATGAAAGAAGCGATCCGAGGATCGCTTTTTTCATGGCGGCTCCCTCTCGCCAGGCTCAGTCCAGCGGCACGCTGCGATAGCGGTTGACCTCCGAGGCCGACACCCATCCGCCCTGATTACCCCAGCTGTTGAGCACATAGGACAGTACCGCCGCCACCTCAGAATCGCTTAGTTGCGGCCCGAAGGGCGGCATGCCGAAGGGATAGGGATTGCCGGTCGTGGATGGCGGAAAGCCGCCATTGAGCACGGTGCGAATCGCATTGAGCGGTTGTGGCCCGGCGATGGCATGGTTGCCCGCCAGCGGCGGATAATCGGGCGCGCTACCCTGGCCCTTGCCGCCATGACAGTCCACGCACAGTGATCCGTAGAGCTTCTGGCCCTGCTTGAGGATGCGTTCGGCCTCCGCCGGCTCCGGGCGCGGTGTGCCGGAGGCGGCCGAACTTTCCGATGAGGGTGCCGGCAGCGTCTTGAGGTAGACGCTGATGGCCGAGATGTCGCTATCGGTCAGATATTGCAGGCTGCGGCCGACGATCTCCGACATGGGGCCCAGCGCCGTACCGCGAGGCGATACCCCGGTCTTGAGCAGGGCGGCAATATCGGCCTCGCTCCAGCTTCCCAATCCCTTTTCACCGCCATGCAGTGGCGGCGCATACCATGCCAGCGCCGGTATCACGCCGCCCTCCAGGGCCAGCGGCGCCAGGCTCGCGCCCAGAGCGTTGCGTGCGCTATGGCAGGCGCTGCAATGGCCGGCGCCCTGGACCAGGTAGGCGCCACGGTTCCATTGCGCATCGCGTGCCGGGTCGGGCGTGAAGCTGCCCGGTTTGAAATACAAGGCACGCCACAGCGCCAGCAGCATGCGCTGGTTGTAGGGGAAGCGCAGTGCATGATCGCGATTGGGCTGATTGACCGGCGGCAGGCTCTGCAGATAGGCGAAGAGGGCATCGCTGTCGTCGCGGCTCATCCGGGTGTAGCTGGTATAGGGGAAGGCCGGATAGAGGAAGCGGCCATCGCGGCCCCGCCCGTGATGCAGCGCGCGCCAGAAATCGTCGCGGCTCCAATTGCCGATGCCGGTGGCTTTGTCCGGCGTGATGTTGCTGGTGTAGAGCGTGCCGAAGGGGCTGGCGATGGCGCGTCCACCGGCATATCCCGCTCCGCCGCGCACGGTGTGGCAGGCCATGCAATTGCCGGCCTGCGCCAGGTATTGGCCCTTGAGCCGCTGCGCCTGCGGATCACTGACCGCAGAGGCCACGCCCGGGTCCTCGCTGCCCAGGCTCTGCCAGGCCACCACGCCAGCCAGGCCCACCAGCGTGCCGGCGGTGCCCAGCAGCAGCCACTTCAGGCCGGTTGTCCAGGGCCGCCTCATGGTATTGCTCCCATCGTGCCAGGCTTCGACACCGCCGGCCCCATGCTGCCGCACTGTGTGGGCAATGGCTTGGCCGGGGCAGCGGCCGGGCGGTAATCCGGTGGAACCGGCTGCGCCGCCAGCCAGCTGCTGGCGGCATTGATGTCTTCCGGGCTCAGGGCGCGGGCGATCTCGCCCATGCAGTCCGGCGCCTTGGCCTTGCGCTCGCCGTTGCGCCAGGCGCCCAGCTGCGCGTTGATGTAATCCTTGGGCAGTCCCAGCAGACCGGGAATGCCCGGTGCCACCCCGCCCAGGCCATCACCATGGCATGCGGCGCAGGCGGGCATGCGCTGCGCGGGCTGGCCGGTGGTGACCAGCTGGCGGCCGCGCTCCAGCACCGTTGCGCTGGCCTCGGTGGTGACTGGCGGCGGGTAGGGCGGGTGCTGGGCGGCGAAGAAGATCGCAATCTGCTGGAGATAGTCGTCCGAGAGATTGGCCAGCAGGTAATTCATCATCGGGTAACGGCGCTGGCCATCCCGGAAACTCTGCAATTGATGCAGCAGATAGCCTTCCGGCTTGCCGGCGATGCGGGGGTAATAGCCGTCGGCGGTGGCGCGCCCCTCCTTGCCATGGCAGACGGTGCAGGCCGCCATGCGTTCGGCCATGCCTGGAATCGCCCTGGCGTCAGGCGCGGTAGCGGGTGATTGGGCCATGGCCGGTCCACATGCAATCCAGGTCCCCAGTGCGATGGCAGCAGTTTTCTTCATATTTGTTATGAGCGGGCGCATCGACCTATTGTAGTGCAAGCCGCCGCAGTGCTTGCGGCTTTGCAAGCCCGGGCGCAGCGGATACAATAGCGGCCTTGCTGCCCCCGTAGCTCAGTGGATAGAGCGATCCCCTCCTAAAGACAATTGGGCAGCGGCTGCCGAAAGGCGCCGCGTGAATGGAGTCAAATTCGGTGAACCCTGACAGCGCCTGGTCGTGACGACCGCGCGGCTGCTGGCAATACCGAGCCAAGCCGGTTTCCGCGAGGATGCCGGAAGGTGTAGAGACTAGACGGCTCCGGTCTAAAGGCCAGTGCATCAATGGCACTGCCCACGATCAAGGTATAGTCCAGACCACAAACAGACTCTGGTGGCGAAAGCCATAGTGGTATGAAGGGATAGGTCACACGTTCGATCCGTGTCGGGGGCACCAGCATAAAAAAAGCGCAGAAGTCATCTTCTGCGCTTTTTCGTTTTCTGCCCCATCCGCTTCATCTCAGTGTGGGGCAGCCTTGCATTTGTCATCCTTCTCTGTCGTCAATGGCCCTGGTTGGTACTGTCCAGGAAGCGGCGCGCATTGTCGCTCTGCGGGCGCGTTCCCGAAGGCGAGGGCGCAGCCCCCGGGCTGCCGGGGGCGCTGCCTGGCACGTTCGGCGCCGGCTGGGCCGTGCCTGGGGCGGCCGGGGTCTGGCTCGGGGTCCAGCCGAAGAAGTTCGAGATCGCATCCACCACCGTCACGCCCACATTGGTCACCAGACCGTTGTTGGGTGTGAAGTTGTCATAGTAGGGCTCGCCATCGATGAAGCGGATGCCATCGGGGGCCGGCTGGTCGAACTGCGGCACGCCCTTCAAGGCCTTGGCCATGTAATCCACCCAGATCGGCAGCGCCAGCTGGGCGCCGAATTCCATGCCACCCAGGCTCTTGGGCTGGTCATACCCCATCCACACCACGGTGGCCAGCGTGCGCTGGTAGCCGGCAAACCAGCCATCCACGGCGTCGTTGGTGGTACCGGTCTTGCCGGCCAGGTCGGTACGGCCGATGCTGTTGCTGCGTGCGCCGGTGCCGCGCTGGGCCACGGACTTGAGCAGGTTGGTCATCATGTAGCTGTTGCGCTCGGCTACCACCCGCGGTGCGCCGTTGCCGACGATCAGCGGTTCCGCCTTGGACAGCACCTTGCCACGGGCATCGGTGATCTGCGAGATCAGGTAGGGCTGGATCTTGTAGCCGCCATTGGCGAACACCGAATAGGCCGCTGACAACTGCAGCGGATTGGTCTGGCCCGCACCCAGTGCCATAGGCAGATAGGGCGGGACCTTGTCGGCGTCGAAACCGTAGGTGCCGGTGATGAAGTCCTTGGCGTAAGGCACGCCGATGTAGTCCAGCGTGCGGATGGCCACCAGGTTGACCGACTTCTGCAGGGCCGTGCGCACCGTGATCGGGCCGGCCGGGGTTTCGTCATCCTTGGGTTCCCAGTTCGGCTGGCCGGGGCCGGCAGGGTAGGACACCGGAGCATCATTGACGATGGAGGCGGGTGCAAAACCCTTCTCCAGCGCCGCCGAATAGATGAAGGGCTTGAACGTGGAGCCGGGCTGGCGCCAGGCTTGCGTCACGTGGTTGAAGTTGTTCTGGGTGAAGTCGAAACCGCCCACCAGCGCGCGGATGGCACCGTCCTGCGGCACCACCGACACCAGTGCCGCTTCCACCTGCGGCAACTGCACCACCTGCCAGTTCTGCTTGGCATCCTGCATCACGCGGATCAATGCGCCGGGGCCGATGCGCACGTCCTTCTTGGCCTTTTCCGACAGCGCCGATGCCACGAAACGCAGCGCCTCACCCTTGACGCTGATCTTGTCGCCGTTGCGCAGCACCGCGTCGATCTGCTTGGGGCTGGCAGCCACCACCACGGCGGCCAGGATGTCATCGTTGTCCGGGTGGTCGTCCATCACGTCGTCGATGGCGGAGGCACGATCCTCCGCGTTCGAGGGCAGCTCGATGGTCTCTTCCGGACCACGGTAGCCATGCCGACGGTCATAGTCCATCACGCCCTTGCGCACGGCCAGGTAGGCGGCCTGCTGGTCGGCGGCGTTGACGGTGGTATAGACGTTGAAGCCCTGGGTATAGGTGTCTTCCTTGTACTGGGCGTACACCATCTGGCGCACCATTTCATTCACATATTCGGCGTGTACAGTGTACTGGCTGCCCGGCGCGCGCACCTTCAGTTCTTCCTTGGAAGCCTTGTCGTACTGCGCCTGGGTGATAAAGCCCACGTCCAGCATGCGCTGCAGGATGTACTGCTGGCGGATGTGGGCGCGCTTGGGGTTGACGATGGGGTTGTAGGCTGATGGTGCCTTGGGCAGGCCGGCCAGCATGGCGGCTTCGGCCAGGCTGACGTCCTTGAGGTCCTTGCCGAAATAGGTGCGGGCGGCAGCGGCAAAGCCGAAGGCGCGCTGGCCCAGGTAGATCTGGTTCATGTAGACCTCCAGGATCTGGTCCTTGGTCAGGGCATGTTCGATCTTGTTGGCCAGCAGCACTTCATAGAGCTTGCGGGAGAAGGTCTTTTCCTTGGTCAGGAAGACATTGCGCGCCACCTGCATGGTGATGGTGCTGGCCCCCTGCGAGGCGCTGCCGCGCAGCACGTCGGTCACCAGGGCGCGGGCGATGCCGATCCAGTCGATGCCGCCATGTTCGTAGAAGCGATAGTCCTCGATGGCCAGCACGGCGTTCTTCATGTCGGCCGGGATGTCGTCCAGCTTGACCAGGCTGCGCTTTTCTTCACCGAATTCGCCCAGCAAGACCTTGTCTTCGGACCAGATGCGCAGCGGGACCTTGGGCCGGTAATCGGTGATCAGGTCCAGCGAGGGCAGGCGCGGGTTGATGAAGATCAGGGCGTAGACCACCAGCAGCGCGCCGGCGATGCCGAGACCTAAGATGGACAGACCGATGAACTTGGCGATATTGGGATTGAGGAAGCCGCGCTGGCGGCGCAGCGGGTCCGGCAAAGTTGGAAAAGGCATGGGATGAGTGTGAATCGGGATGCGCTATCTTACAGCATCGGGCCACCAGCCCGGCGGACCGGCCGCCGGCAATGCTTTACCAGTTGTAACATCGACCGTTTTCGTCGTTGTAATTCGAGAGAATTTTGTTATTTTTCAGAAATACCGTTGCCGTAGTGACAATCGGGGCCGACTACCCGAGGGCCGCTGGCATTTGGTGGCGTCTTTTGTACATCAAGACAGCGTCAGCGCGCTTAAATCAGCATTTCGCCGGCGCAGTCGGTACAATGCCGCTCTTTCGCCGTTGGTTCTCCTTGGTTCTCTTTTTCAGGCGACTTCGCATCCATCCTGCGCGGCCCAGGCCGTCGCATTCACGCAGATCACGCTACTCACGCTATGGCAGTCATTTCCCTCTCCGACGCACAACTGGCCTTCGGCCACGTCGCGCTCCTCGATCACGCCGAATTCTCGCTGGAGACCGGCGAACGCATCGGCCTGATCGGCCGCAACGGCACCGGCAAGTCTTCGCTCCTGAAGATCATTGCCGGTCGCTCGAAGCTGGACGATGGCCTGCTGGTGATGCAGCAGAACCTGAAGATCGCCTATGTCGACCAGGAGCCGCATTTTCCGGAAGAGATGACGGTGTTCGATGCCGTGGCTTCGGGCCTTGGCGAGCTGCCGGCCCTGCTGGCCGAATATGAAGCCATCACCGGCCAGTTCGGCGGCGACAACGACGATGCCCTGCTGGAGCGCATGCACCAGATCCAGACCGTGCTGGATGCGGCTGACGCCTGGTCCATCGGCAACAAGGTCGAGACCACGCTGGACAAGCTGAACCTGAACCGCGAGGCACGCATCGGCGAACTCTCCGGCGGCATGAAGAAACGCGTGGCCCTGGCCTGCGGCCTGGTGGGCAATCCCGACGTGCTGCTGCTGGACGAGCCGACCAACCACCTGGACTTTGGCTCCATCCTGTGGCTGGAAGGCCTGTTGCGCGACTTCAAGGGCAGCATCCTCTTCATCACCCACGACCGTAGTTTCCTGGACAACGTCTCGACCCGCATCATCGAACTGGATCGCGGCAAGATCCTGTCCTTCCCTGGCAACTTCAGCACCTACCAGGCCCGCAAGGCCGAGCTGCTGGCCAACGAGGAAGTGGAAAATGCCAAGTTCGACAAGTTCCTGGCCCAGGAGGAGGTCTGGATCCGCAAGGGCGTGCAGGCCCGCCGTACCCGCGACGAAGGCCGTGTGCGACGCCTGGAAGCGCTGCGCGTGCAGCGCAGCGAGCGCCGCGACCGGCAAGGTCAGGTCAAGCTGGAAGTGGGCACCGGCGAACGTTCCGGCAAGATCGTGGCGGAACTGGAAAACGTCAACAAGGCCTACGGCCCGAAGACCATCGTGCGCGATTTCAGCACCATCCTCATGCGCGGCGACAAGGTCGGCCTGATCGGCCAGAACGGCGCCGGCAAGACCACGCTGCTCAAGTTGATCCTGGGCGAGGAAGCGCCGGATAGCGGCACCGTCAAGCAGGGGACCAAGATGCAGGTCGCCTATTTCGATCAGATGCGCGCGCAACTGAATGAAGAAACCACGCTGGCTGACACGATTGCCCCGGGCAGCGACTGGGTCGAGGTCAACGGCCAGCGCAAGCACGTGATGACCTACCTGTCGGACTTCCTGTTCGCGCCGGAACGCGCCCGCTCGCCGGTGCGTACGCTCTCCGGTGGTGAACGCAACCGCCTGCTGCTGGCGCGCCTGTTCGCCAAGCCGGCCAACGTGCTGGTGCTGGACGAACCGACCAACGACCTCGACATCGATACCCTGGAACTGCTGGAAGAACTGCTGGAAGAATATCCGGGGACGGTATTCCTGGTCAGCCACGACCGCATGTTCCTGGACAACGTCGTGACCCAGGTGATCGCCGCCGAGGGCAATGGCGTCTGGCGTGAATACGTGGGTGGTTATTCCGACTGGGAGCGCCAGCGTCCGACCACGCAGGCGGCCTCCAAGGCTGGCGGCAAGGCGGCCGACAAGGCCACCGACAGTGGCGAGGTCAAGGCCGAATCGACCATGGCGGCACCGGTGGCTGCGCCCGCGGCCAAGAAGAAGCTGAGCTACAAGGAACAGCGTGAGCTGGAAGAACTGCCCAAGCGCATCGCCGCACTGGAAGCGGAGCAGAAGCAGATTTCCGAGAAGCTGGCCGACCCCGACCTCTACAAGAAGAGTGCCGATGACGCCGTCAAGCTGAACCAGCGTTTCGCCGAGATCGACGAAGAACTGCTGGTCAGCCTGGAGCGCTGGGAAGAGATCGAAGGCAGGAAGTAAGCGCCCTCAGCCTGCGCAGGCCGCTCAGTTCGGCTTGCGCAAGGCTTCGCGCAGGTCGGGCAGCATCTCGCGCAGATTGGGCGCGTCCTCGGCATAGGGGCGCAGGGCCAGGTAGGCTTCCAGATCTTCCAGCGCGGCCTGGGCCATGCCCAGATTGGCGAAGGCCAGTCCGCGGTCGCGCTTTTCGGTGACTTCTTCGGGCAGCAGGATCACCAGGCGTTCCTGCACGTCCAGCACCTGTTGCCAGCGCTGGCTTTCCATGAAGATCGCTTTCAGGTTGCGCAACATGCGCGCCAGGATTTCGCGTGGATGAGCCGCCCGCAGATAGGCCGCCAGGGGCAGCTCGTCGCCGAACTCTTCTTCCGGCTGATGGGCCAGGAAGGGCTCCAGACGCTCTTCCAGTTCTTCCCGCGACAGGCTGGAACCGTTCATGGGGTCCAGCACGATTTCACCCGACTGTACCGATAACTTCATCAGGAAGTGGCCAGGGAATGAAACCCCCTTCATGTCCAGCCCGATCTGCTGGGCCAGTTCGATATAGACTACCGCCAGCGAGATAGGGATGCCGCGCCGGGTCGAGATCACCCGGTGGATGTAGCTGTTGTCGGGGTCGTAGTAATTGTTGACGTTGCCGGCGAAGGCCATTTCCTGGAAGAAGAACTGGTTCAGCATGCGCAACTTCTGGATTTGCGACGCATCCGGAGGGAGTCGCTGCCTGAGCTTGAGCGCCAGGGTGTCGAGCGCCATTTCCTCTTCAGCGAAATCCATTTCGGGATAGAAATCCTGTCCCAACGTCAGGGCGGATTCGAACAAGGGAATCGAATCGTCCTGGCGCACCAGCGAAGCAAAATAGTCGAGGGAGGTGAGCGTCATGACACCCATGCTATCAAAATATTGCGCGCTGCGTCAGGTCTGCCTGGAGGGGAGTGAAATTTGTTGTTTCACTCCACCGTTTTCTTTTGCTGAAGCGACTGGAAGGCTGGTTCAGCGGCTCAGCGGCGCGCGATCCGCTTGAATTCGCGCAGCCGGAAACCCATCGCAAACAGGGGGCCGAAGTAGGCAGCTGCACAGACCCCCAGTACCAGCATCAACGCGCCGATGCGCAGCAGCGGATGGGCGCGCAGGGCGACCCAGTCGAAGTGGCCGGCGATCCACAAGGCCACTCCGGCCATCACCAGCAAGGCGCCGCATAGACGCACCAGGAACAGGCCCCAGCCCGGTCGCGGCACGTAGATCTGGCGCCGGCGCAGGCCGATGAACAGGCACAGCGCATTGAGGCAGGCGCCCAGCCCGATCGACAGCGCCAGGCCGGCATGAGCGAAGATCGGCACGAACAGGCTGTTCATGGCCTGGGTGGCGATGAGCACGCCCACGGCGATGATCACCGGGGTGCGGATATCCTGCTTGGCATAGAAACCGGGCGCCAGGATCTTGACCAGGATCAGTCCGATCAGGCCCACGCCATAGGCCACCAGTGCGTGGCCGACCATGGTGACGGAAAGCGCGTCGAAACGTCCGTAGTGGAACAGGGTGGCGGTCAGCGGTTCGGAGAGCGTGGCCAGTCCTACCGCGGCCGGCATGGCCAGCATGAAGGTCAGCCGCAGGCCCCAGTCCAGCAGGGCCGAGTACTCCTCCATGTCCTGCGCGGCGTGGGCGTTGGACAGGCTGGGCAGCAGGATGGTCCCCAGGGCGACGCCCAGCAGGGCGGTGGGGAATTCCATCAGGCGGTCGGCATAGGTCAGCCAGGAGACGCTGCCGTGCTCCAGGCGCGAGGCGATGTTGGTATTGATCATCAGGCTGATCTGCGCGGCCGAGACGGCAAAGACGGCCGGCCCCATCTTCTTCAACACCCGTTTGACGCCCTCGTCGCGCAACCCGAGCATGGGATTCCAGTACAGGCGCGGCAGCATGCCGATCTTCACCAGTGCCGGCACCTGGATGGCCACCTGCAGCACGCCGCCCACCAGCACGGCGAAGGCCATGGCGTAGATGGGCTGCTCCATGAAGGGCGCCACGAACAGCGAGGCCACGATGAAGGCCACGTTGAGCAGCACCGAGGTCACGGCCGGGATCTTGAATTCCTTCCAGGTATTGAGGATGCCCCCGGCCAGCGCCACGAAGGCCATGAAGCCGATGTAGGGAAACATGATGCGGGTCATCAGCACCGAGGCGTGGAAGGCGTCCGGGTTGTATTGCAGGCCGGTGGCGATGAAATAGACCACGAAGGGGGTGGCCACGATGCCGGCCACGCAGGTGATGAGCATCACCCACATCAGGGCGGTGGCGACATGGTCGATCAGCTGCCTGGTCTCTTCGATACCGCGGCGGTTCTTGTATTCGGCCAGGATGGGCACGAAGGCCTGCGAGAACGCGCCTTCGGCGAACAGGCGGCGCAGCAGGTTGGGAATACGGAAGGCGATGTTGAAGGCGTCGGTGTAGGCGGAGGCGCCGAAGGCGCGGGCAAACAGGATTTCCCGGACCAGTCCGGTGATGCGCGAGAGCATCGTCATGCCGGAAATGGCGGCTAGCGTTTTATGCAAGTTCATGGAGCGGCATTATAGCGGGGGCCTTGCGGCGGCGGCCGCAATCGCGGCCCTGGTTCCGGTGCGCCTGCAGGCCTGGACCGGCGATGCGCAGCGGGTGGAGGTAGAGTCGCCGGGTGGATGGCAGGTTCGATGCTGGATGACAATTTCTTTGCGACAATCCAGCCGTCGCTGAACCTGCATGCCGGCCGATGCAGGGCTGTTTACGGCAGTTCAGCGACAGAAGAGGACAAGTTGATTGCCTTGTCGGGTGAATCTGGTTATAATCCGATGCTTTACAGAATTTGGCATCGCGAGTCCTCGGGGTTTGCGGCGCAAACGACTCTCGATTTAGGATAATTTTCATGGCAAATACCGCACAGGCACGTAAGCGTGCTCGTCAAGCAGTCAAGCAAAACGCTCACAACTCGAGCCAGCGCTCGACCCTGCGCACCGCAATCAAGGCAGTTCGCAAGGCCATCGCCGCCGGCGACAAGGCTGCAGCAACCTCCGTGTTCCAATCTTCCGTGTCGACCATCGACAGCATCGCCGACAAGAAGATCATCCACAAGAACAAGGCTGCTCGCCACAAGAGCCGTCTGGCTGCTGCCCTGAAGGCCCTGGCTGCTTAATTGCTGCATGGCTTGAGCTGAAGCGCGGTTCACCCGCTTCAGACTGCAGTACAAGAAAACCGCTTGCTTGCAAGCGGTTTTTTGCGTTTGTCGCCCGTGTTTTACCCGTTTGTCGCGACTTGTTCCTGCCGGTTTGTGGTGGCCGGCACGGCAGGCCACCCGCCTGCCGCTCCTGCTGACCACCTTGCTTACTGGGGCAGGCCTTCGATCTTGGTGCCGGGCTTGATGTTCTTTTGCTTGAACCAGCCCTTGTTCATCTCCAGCGCATAGACCGCTGCGCGTTTCGCACAATGCGAATCCAGGGTCTGTTCCTTCATTTCCTCGATGTTGATGATGACACCTTTTTCATCCATGAAGGCCACCGACAGGGGAATCAGCGTATTTTTCATCCACATGCAGACTCCTGCCGGCTGACCGAACAGGAACAGCATGCCTTCGTTGTCCCCCATCTTGTCGCGGAACATCAGGCCTTGCTCGCGCTCGGCTTCGGACTGCGCCACTTCGGCCTTGATCAGGTGGATGCCGATGTTGAGCTGGGTGGTGGGGAACTTGCGGACCGGCGTCTGGGCGCTGGCAGTGGTGCTGGCGAGGCAGCCGATGGCCAGCGCGGCAGCGGCGGCGAGGCGCAAGAGGGCGGGGCGGAAAAGTGAAGATTGGCGCATGTTCAATATCTATCGTGGATCAGGTCGGACGAAGAGCAGGCAGCATAGCAGGTGCCGGGCCGGGTGCGACAGTGGATGAGCAGCCAGCCGGCAAAAGCGTGCGGGCATGAAAAAAGGCAGGACCAGCCTGCCTTTTCTTGATGCGGACGCTAATTACTTAGCTTCAGCTGCCTTCTTTGCCTTCTTGGCCTTTTTGGCCTTCTTGGCCTTCTTAGCCTTCGGAGCAGCGGCTTCAGCCTTCGGCGCTTCCGGAGCGGCCGGAGCTTGTGCGAAAGCAGCAGTGGCGAACAGACCAGCGATCAGAGCGGCGATCAATTTTTTCATTTTGCGTCCTTCAATTCAACATGTTAGGGATGTGAGGCAAACGATGATTCGTGCGAATCAATGCCAATAACGGCGGGCGCGGATGAAGGTTGACATTGATTTTGATCTTTTTTGCGGGGATTGATGAAGAATCATGCACTCTGCCACAATAAAATGTTGTTGGAGTGACTAGTATTTTGGGGCCTGGCCTGTTCAGGATGGGGCGTCCAGTGCTGCCGGATCGACCTCGCGCCATTCGCCGGGCATCAGAGGATGGCTTGCCAGCGAGAACGGCCCGATCGCGATGCGCACCAGGCGCAGCGTCGGCAGGCCTACGGCAGCCGTCATCCGGCGCACCTGGCGGTTCTTGCCTTCGCTGATGGTCAGTGCGATCCAGCTGGTCGGCTGGTTCTGGCGCTGGCGGATCGGTGGTGAGCGGGGCCACAGCCAGGGCGGTTCCTGGATCAGTCGGGCCTGGCTTTGCTGGGTCACGAAATCGCCCAGGTCCAGCGGGTTGCTCAAGCGTTGCAGCGCCTCCGGGCTGGCCTGGCCTTCCACCTGGGCCAGATAGGTCTTGGGCTGCTTGCGCCGGGGATGGGCAATGGCATGCTGCAGCTTGCCGTCGTCGGTGAGCAGGAGCAGGCCCTCGCTGTCGGCGTCCAGCCGGCCGGCGGGATAGACATTGGGAATATCGATGTAGTTAGCCAGGGTCTGGCGTTCGGGGTGGGCCGAGAACTGGCTCATCACCTGGAAAGGTTTGTTGAATAAGATCAGAGGCATGCGCTAGTGTCGCAAAAACATGGCATTCCGTAAAATCCTGATGCATAATCGATCGCGGATGTCCTGTATCTTATATAAGACTTTGCGCGTGCATTCCGGAATTTCCCCGACTCAAACCGTGGAAATCTCTTAAAATTCCCCGCTTGTATGACAATCCAGGTAATGGCGACCTGCTGGTCGCCTGGTCCGGATTGCCGCTGATGCCTTCTATCCCTTCTATCGCCACCGCCTCAACCGTCGGAGACCACGATGTCGTACCAACATATCCAAGTGCCTGCTGAAGGGCGCAAGATCACCGCCAACGCCGATGACACCCTCAATGTCCCCAATAACCCCATCATCCCCTTCATCATGGGCGATGGCGTGGGCGTGGATGTGACGCCGGTGATGCTCAAGGTGGTCGATGCCGCCGTGGAAAAGGCCTACGGTGGCGCGCGCAAGATCCACTGGATGGAAATCTACGCCGGCGAAAAGTCGACCCGGCTGTATGGTCCCGATGTCTGGCTGCCGGATGAAACCCTGGACGTGCTCAAGGAATACCTGGTCTCGATCAAGGGGCCCCTGTCCACGCCGGTCGGCGGCGGTATCCGCTCGCTCAACGTGACCATGCGCCAGCAGCTGGACCTGTATGTCTGCCTGCGGCCGGTGCGTTACTTCAAGGGCGTGCCTTCACCGCTGCGCGAGCCGGAGAAGACCGACATGGTGATCTTCCGCGAGAACTCCGAGGATATCTACGCCGGCATCGAATGGCAGGCTGGCACGCCGGAAGTGAAGAAACTGATCGAACTGCTGACCCGCGAGATGGGCGTCAAGAAGCTGCGCTTCCCGGAGACCTCTGCGCTGGGCATCAAGCCGGTCTCGCGCGAAGGTACCGAGCGCCTGGTGCGCAAGGCGATCCAGTACGCCATCGATCACGACAAGCCCTCGGTCACCCTCGTCCACAAGGGCAATATCATGAAGTACACCGAAGGGGCCTTCCGTGACTGGGGTTATGCCCTGGCGGGCCGCGAATTCGGTGCCGAGCTGATCGACGATGGCCCGTGGATGCGCCTGAAGAATCCCAAGACCGGTCGCCAGATCGTGATCAAGGATGCGATCACCGATGCCTTCTTCCAGCAGGTGCTGATGCGCCCGGCGGAATACAGCGTCATTGCCACCATGAACCTGAACGGCGACTACATCTCCGACGCCGTGGCGGCCCAGGTCGGCGGCATCGGCATCGCGCCGGGTGCCAACATGTCCGACTCCGTGGCCGTGTTTGAAGCCACTCACGGGACCGCGCCCAAGTACGCCGGCAAGGACTATGTGAACCCCGGCTCCAGCATTCTCTCGGCAGAAATGATGCTGCGCCACATGGGCTGGATCGAAGCGGCCGAACTGATCGTGACCGCGATGCAGAAGTCGGTCTCTGCCAAGCGCGTGACCTATGATTTCGCCCGTCTGCTGGAAGGCGCGACCCAGGTTTCGTGCTCCGGCTTCGGCGAAGCCATGATCGAAAACATGTAAGGCCGTCAGACTGCTTCCGGTAGAGATTCGGGTTGCGAAGATGACGAAAAAACAACAGCCGGCAATGTCCGGCTGTTTGTTTTTGGGAAGAAGGGGAAGGGCGATAAGGCCGCGATGCGCATTGCACCACCAGCGCGCCCAATGAAAAAAGCCCTGCAATGCAGGGCTTTTAAGAGCATACCGGGGTTTAAGCGGCGTTCTGGATGTTCGATGCTTGCTTGCCTTTGGGGCCTTGCGTAACGTCAAACTGGACTTTTTGACCTTCTTTCAGGGTCTTGAAGCCGTTCATCTGGATTGCGGAGAAGTGAGCGAACAGATCTTCGCCGCCGTCATCCGGAGTGATAAAGCCAAAGCCTTTGGAATCATTGAACCACTTGACAGTACCTGTTGCCATAAAAGCATCTTTCAAATATTAACTATCACACGAGCCGTCAAAGCAAGAAGCATCGCGCGTCACGCAGCCCCCCTTAAACCGTGCCCCCTTCGCATCGATCAGTTGTTACATTTGGTAACTACTAATCAATGAATTTGCATTGTTCTCGGTCGAAATCCAAAAGTCAAGCAGTTTTCATCTCAAAGTTTATGGGCTTGTTTGGGAGATAGCGCAGGATCCCCTTGATTTAGGATAAATCATCGTCATCTGCGCAAGGTCCGGAAAACAAGTAATATCTATCTCATCTAGAGGTTACGAGATCATTGTGCGTTGCACAGCTTTTGATGGTCCAATAAACGCATGGCAACCAAGCACGTAAATGATGGCGGTACAGTCCTGGAACGGCAGGAGGCCAAACTCAAGCCGCCCGCGATGTACCAGGTTTTTTTGTTGAACGATGACTATACGCCGATGGAATTCGTCGTCGCAGTCATCCAGCAGTATTTCAACAAGGACCGTGAAACCGCGACGCAGATCATGCTCAAGGTTCACCGCGATGGGAAGGGAATGTGTGGTGTGTATCCCAAAGATATCGCATCCACTAAAGTGGAACTCGTTTTAACCCACGCTCGAAAGGCAGGGCACCCCCTGCAATGCGTGATGGAGGAAGCATGATTGCGCAGGAACTCGAAGTCAGTTTGCATATGGCCTTTGTCGAAGCCAGACAATCGCGTCATGAATTCATTACCGTGGAGCACTTGCTGCTGGCGTTGCTGGACAACCCGTCGGCCGCCGAAGTGTTGCGCGCCTGCTCGGTGAACATTGACGATCTGCGCAAGACGCTGACCAATTTCATCACCGACAATACCCCCACGGTACCCGGTACCAACGAAGTGGACACCCAGCCCACGCTGGGCTTCCAGCGCGTGATCCAGCGCGCCATCATGCACGTGCAGTCGGCGTCCAATGGCAAGAAGGAAGTCACCGGCGCCAACGTGCTGGTGGCCATCTTCGGCGAGAAGGATTCGCACGCGGTGTACTACCTGCACCAGCAGGGAGTGACCCGCCTGGACGTGGTCAATTTCATCTCGCACGGTGTGCGCAAGGACCAGCAGGCCGATCCGCAGAAGGCTCCGGAAGGTGCCGAGGACGTGCAGGCCGAAGGCCAGCAGAAGGAAAGCCCGCTCGACCAGTTCACCCAGAACCTGAACAAGGCCGCCGCCGAAGGCAAGATCGATCCGCTGATCGGCCGCGATTCCGAGGTCGAGCGCGTGATCCAGACCCTGTGCCGTCGCCGCAAGAACAACCCGCTGCTGGTGGGCGAAGCCGGCGTGGGCAAGACCGCCATCGCCGAAGGCCTGGCCTGGCGCGTGACCCAGGGCGATGTGCCGGAGATCTTGAAGAACGCCGTCGTCTACTCGCTGGACATGGGCGCGCTGCTGGCCGGCACCAAGTATCGCGGTGACTTCGAACAACGTCTGAAGGCAGTGTTGAAGCAGTTGAAGGACAGCCCCAACGGCATCCTCTTCATCGACGAAATCCACACTATCATCGGTGCCGGTTCGGCCTCGGGTGGCACGCTGGACGCGTCCAACCTGTTGAAGCCGGCGCTCTCCAGCGGTCAGTTGAAGTGCATCGGTGCGACCACCTATACCGAGTTCCGTGGCGTCTTCGAGAAGGATCACGCGCTGTCGCGTCGCTTCCAGAAGATCGACGTGAACGAACCGACCGTGGAACAGACCGTGCAGATCCTGCGTGGCCTGAAGTCCAAGTTCGAGGAACACCACGGCGTGAAGTATTCCGCTTCGGCGCTGACTTCGGCAGCCGAGCTGGCAGCCCGCTTCATCAACGACCGTCACCTGCCCGACAAGGCCATCGACGTCATCGACGAAGCCGGTGCGGCACAGCGCATCCTGCCCAAGTCCAAGCAGAAGAAGACCATCGGCAAGCCGGAGATCGAGGAAATCATTTCCAAGATCGCCCGCATCCCGCCGCAGTCCGTGAACCAGGATGATCGCGCCAAGCTGCAGACCATTGATCGCGACCTGAAGAACGTCGTCTTCGGTCAGGATCCGGCCATCGAAGCGCTGTCGTCGGCCATCAAGATGGCCCGTGCCGGCCTGGGCAAGACCGACAAGCCGATCGGCTCCTTCCTGTTCTCCGGTCCGACCGGCGTGGGCAAGACCGAAGTGGCCAAGCAACTGGCCTTCATCCTCGGTATCGAGCTGGTGCGTTTCGACATGTCCGAATACATGGAGCGTCATGCCGTGAGCCGCCTGATCGGCGCCCCCCCGGGTTATGTCGGCTTTGACCAGGGCGGCCTGCTGACCGAGGCCGTCAACAAGAAGCCGCATGCCGTGCTGCTGCTGGACGAAATCGAAAAGGCGCACCCCGACATCTTCAACATCCTGTTGCAGGTGATGGACCATGGCACGCTGACCGACAACAACGGTCGCAAGACCGACTTCCGCAACGTGATCATCATCATGACTACCAACGCGGGGGCCGAGAGCCTGCAGAAGCGCACCATCGGCTTCACCGAGAAGAAGGAAGCCGGCGACGAGATGGCGGACATCAAGCGCATGTTCACGCCTGAGTTCCGCAACCGTCTGGATGCCATCATCAGCTTCCGCCCGCTGGACGAGGAAATCATCCTGCGTGTGGTCGACAAGTTCCTCATGCAACTGGAAGAGCAACTGCACGAGAAGAAGGTGGAAGCCGTCTTCTCCGACAGCCTGCGCAAGTTCCTGGGCAAGAAGGGCTTCGATCCGCTGATGGGTGCACGCCCGATGTCGCGCCTGATCCAGGACCTGATCCGCAAGGCGCTGGCCGACGAGCTGCTGTTCGGCAAGCTGGTCAGCGGCGGTCGCGTGACGGTGGAGATGGACGACAAGGAGCAGATCAAGCTGGAATTCCCCGAGGGCGACGATTCGTCCCCGCCGGAAGAGCCGCAGGAAAAGCTCGAAGTCGAATAAGCCTCAGCCAGTAAATCAGCAAGCCATCAAGGCCACTCCGGGAAACCGGAGTGGCCTTTTGTTTTTGGGGCAGGGCGCTTGCGATACCCGCGTCCACACAACAAGATACGCACAACAAAAAACGGCGCGGTCTTCACCGCGCCGTCTCAGGGCAAACCTCAGGCCAAAGAGGCGTGATCAGAAGACTCAGGGTACCAGTGGCTTGCCCGCTTCCTGCTTGGCCTTCACGATCTGCGTGACCTTGTCGATCATCGACAGACGATAAGTGGTCGCCGGATGCAATGCCGTATAGCCATTCGGCACGCTGGCCGGATACTGCTCGGCCAGGCGCTTCCAGAAGGCCGGCACATTGTCGATGTTGTAGCCGGCGCGTGCCAGCAGGTACAGCGACAGGGTATCGGCCGCTGCATCCAGATCCTGCGGATAGACGCGGATGCCGGCCGTGCCGGCGGTGGTGGTCGGGTCCGGATGCGGCAGCAGCAGGTTGTCGATCACCTCCGCGATGGTCGACACCATGCGTTGGCGGATCGCATGGCCGAGGATGTTGTGCGCCATGTCCTTGGCGATCAGATAGGCCAGTTCATCATCTGAACGGGTGAACTTGAGCATGCCCCGGGTGATCAGCACGCGGCGACCATCGGCATAGGTGTTGACGTTGTCGGCATTGCCCAGCTCGATGCTGAAGGCGCAGGCGTAGGTCAGCGGCACGTTGAGCGTGCTGTTCTGGCCGTTGCGTTGCACGCCCAGCGCGATCGGCGCCTGCTTGACCACCAGCGGGCTCAGCAGCACGGCGGCCTGGCGTTCGGCATCGGTGCCCTGCGGCATCGGCTTGCCTGCCACCGACATCAGGAAGTCACCACGCTGGATGCCCGCCTTTTCCGCTCCACTGCCGGGCAGCACGCCGGTAACCTGCAGGCGGTCGTCATAGCCCAGGCTGCGGGCGGTTTCAGCGTATTCGATCGGGAAGGAATACTTGTTCTTGGCGGTAAATCCCAGCAGGTTGCGGGCGTTGCCGCGGCATAGTTGCGCGTTGCTGGTCAGCAGCGGGGCGGCCACGCGATAGAGGCGATCCTGCTGGGCGATCAGTTCACGCAGTTGCGCTTGTTGGGGATTGTCGGCGACCGGCTTGGGTGCCTGGGTCACTACCGTCGGCTTGGCGGGGGCGCTGGCCGGCGCGGTGCCGGGTTCCTGGGTGGCGCAGGCGGCCAGGATGGCCAGCGGCGCCAGGGTGGCGAGGGTTCTTATCTTCTGCCACGCGGGCAGGGGGGGTACGAGCATGCGGTTCTCCATCAATAGGGGCCTGCTGGGTCCGGGGTGTCCCGGACAGGCCATAGGACAGGCTCATCCTTGTCACGGTTCCTTGTCGCTTTGTACTGTGGCGTAGGACGGCCGCTGGCGCCGCAGCCAGCGGCAGGGACGATTCAGGACTTGCCGGTGCTGCCGAAGCCGCCTTCGCCGCGCTCGGTTTCGGTAGAGAACTTGTCCACCATGCTCAAGGCCACCTGTACCACCGGCTGGAACATCAACTGGGCAATCCGGTCGCCCGGCTGCACGACGTAGTCTTCCTGGCCCGAATTGGCCAGGATCACGGCGATTTCACCGTGGTAATCGGCATCGATGACGCCGATGCCTTGTGCCACATGCAGCCCGTGCTTGAGCGAAAGGCCCGAGCGCGAGGCCACGATGGCCACCAGCGAGGGGTCCATCATGTTGATGGCCAGGCCGGTCTTGATCAGTTCGCGGCTACCGGCGCGCAGGGTGATCGGGGCTTCGATGCAGGCCCGCAGGTCCAGTGCGGCGGAGCCATCGGTGGCATAGCTGGGAACAGGGATCTGTTCGCCGAGAAGGGGGTTGACGATACGGGCTTCGATTCGACGATGCATATTTCTTCACGGGTGATGGAATGACAAGAATGCGCGCCAGGCTGGCGGCGTGCATCACCTAAGGCCGCAATTCTAGCAACTTCCATCTTGGAATGGATGTTTCTTGCCGCCCTGGCGAGAAGCGGGGATTGCCGCGCGAGTCCGTTGGTTCGGACAGCCTTGGTGCACTGCAATGTCCGATCGAGGTGCAATCGCGCCAATGTCGGGCCTGATGCCATGGCCGCCAGCGCCGTGGCAGGGCGGGAAGAATATCCCTGATCGGCTGCAAGCGCATGGCCCATGCGGCTTTCGGCGTCCTGTTGCCACCTCTGGCACAGTTTCTGCTCATGACCTCAGGCAAGATTATGCATTATGCATAATCAATGTCGCCACGCCGCATCGACGCGGCATGCGGGTCATCTTCCGTGCCATCCATGCCATTCAAGCAGTCTTCAGGAGCAGGAGCCCATGTCGGACCACCGTCTAGAAGTCGACAATCTGAGCCACGCCTTCATCAAGGCCAACGGCGAAGAAATCCGGATATTCCAGAACCTTCACTTCAATGTCGGCAAAGGTGAGATCGTCGCCATCGTCGGTCGCAGTGGCGCCGGCAAGAGTACGCTCTTCAACCTCATCTCGGGCCTGCTCAAGCCGACCGCCGGTCGCATCGTGCTGCAGCCGCGCGAGGATGGCCGCGCCGGCAGCATTGCCTACATGTTGCAGAAGGACTTGCTGCTGCCCTGGCGCACCATCCTCGACAACGCCGTGCTGGGCATCGAGTTGCAGCGCGATGTCACCGAGGCCGACCGTGAGCGCGCCCGCGCCATGCTCAAGCGCTACGGCCTGGACACCGTGGCGCAGTCCTATCCGCATGCGCTCTCCGGCGGAATGAAGCAGCGCGTGGCGTTATGTCGCACGCTGCTGGCCGATCCCACCGTGGTGCTGCTGGACGAACCCTTCTCCGCGCTCGACTACGAGACCCGCCTGATGCTGGAAAACGATGTCATCAGCCTCACGCGCAGCGAAGGCACCAGCGTCATCCTGGTGACCCACGACATCGACGAAGCCATCGCCATGAGCCAGCGGGTGGTGGTGCTCGGTGGACGTCCGGCGCAGATCATGCGCGAGCAGCACATCGTGCTCACGGTGGAGGGCAGCGATGGCCTGCGCGACGCCGTCAGCGCCCGGGGCGCGCCGGAATTCCCGCACTACCACAAAGAGATCTGGAACGCCCTGCGTGCCAGTGACGTCGCCCACGCCAGCACCTGAGGAGAGAGTGATGAAATCCAAAGACGGCAGCGCCACCGCCATCGTCGCCACCTTGCTGGTGGTGGCCGTCATCGTGTGGCAGATGGCGGCCCAGTCCAATCTGATCAACGGTCAGCTGCTGGGCTCACCGGCGGGCATCTACAAGTCCGCCGTGATCGGCCTGAGCCAGGGACAACTGCTCTACGACACCTGGGTCACGCTGGTGGAGACCCTGCTGGGCCTGTTGCTGGGCAGCGGCCTGGGCATCGCACTGGGGCTGGCGCTGTGGTTCTATCCGCGTACTTCGGCCATCGTCGAGCAGTTCTCCATCCTGCTCAACAGCATTCCCAAGATCGCGCTGGGGCCCTTGATCATCATCTGGTTCGGCTCGGGCATGGTCTCCAAGATCTGGCTGGCGGGGATCTCCACCTTTGCGGTGGCCATCATCTCTTCCTGCGCCGCCGCCCAGGAGGTCGACAAGGATCTCCTGAACCTGTTCAAGTCCTTCAAGGCCCAGCGCGCCAAGGTGTTCAAGAAGCTGATCCTGCCGGCGTCGGTGCCGTGGATCTTTTCCATCCTGCGCATCAACATCGGCTTCGCCCTGATCGGGGCGGTCGTGGGCGAATTCATCGCCTCCGAAAGCGGACTCGGGCATGCGGTCTTCGTGGCCGGCTCGCTGTTTGACCTCAATACCGTCTGGCTGGGCGTGATCATCCTCACGCTCATGGCGGCCTTACTCACCTGGCTGGTAAAACTGACTGAAGAAAGGGTAATTTCATGGAAAGGCGAACAATGAAGTCCATCCGCAAGGCAAGCGCAGCCGCACTGCTGTGCATCGGCTGTTTCGGGAGCAGCGTCGCGATGGCCGCCGAGAAGGCGGTGATCTACCAGGCCTTCCAGTCCATCCAGTATCTCCCCCTGTATGTCGCCATGGGCGAAGGACTGTTCGCCAAGCGCGGTCTGGAAGTGCAGAAGGTGACCGCCGGCGGGGGCGCCCAGGGTGTGGCGGCGGTCATTGGCGGTCATGCCGATTTCTCGCTGCAAGACCCGATGACGGCTGTGCTGGCCAATCTCAAGGGCGCGTCCTTGACCAATGTGGCCATGGTAGTGGCGGGCGTGCCGGTGTGGACGGTCGCGCCGGCCAATTCACCGATCAACTCCCTGGCCGACTTCAAGGACCGGACCATTTCCACCGCCATCCCGCCGTCGACCTCGACCTACCTGCTGCAGAACCTGCTCAAGGAAAAGGGCCTCAGTTCGGTCAAGCTCAATACGGTGGCCATCGGTACCGAGATTTCGCCGGTAGCCGCCGGCCGAGCCGATGCGGCGACGCTCTACCAGCCGCAGGTGGAGCAGGCGCTGGCCAACGGCTACAAGATCGTGCATGACTTCGCCAAGCAGTACAACGGTGTCTACGCCTTTTCCACGATTGATACCCTCAAGTCCACGGTGGAGAAAAAGCCGCAAATGGTGCAAAGCTTCGTTGCCGGTATCGCCGATGCGGAAAAGCTGATGCAGTCCAATCCGGAGGTGGCCTACAAGGTCGCCATCGCCGAGTTCCCGCAACTGGACCCGACGGTGGTACGCGCTGCCGTCAAACGCCTGCTGGAGCAGAAGGTCTACCCGGCCACCCCCGTCATCTCGCGTGAAGCCTTCCAGGCCGGACTGGATCTGCAGATTGCCATCGGCAACGTCAAGCCCGGGCAGGTCACCTACGAGAGCGCGGTCGACAACAGCTTCGCCGAAAAGACCACCAAGCCTTAAGATCTCCATGTGCCGCACCGTGCATCCTGCCCCCGGGCCTCGGATGCACGGCAGCCAGCCGGTCGCGCAATTGCAGTTGACCGTAGTTGATTGCGCAGTGGATTGGCAGCACGGCACCGCCACCCAGCAGCAGAGGAAGACGATCATGACCACAGAAGCGACGCAGACCGCACCCGCATCCGCAACCGCAACCGCATTTGCCCGCGACCCCAGCCCCCTGGCCACCGCCGTGGCGGCTGCCGACCATCTCGACGAGCGGCTCCGGGCCTTCGTCTGGCGCCCGGAGAGCTATCCCGCAACCCAGAACACCAGCGGGCCGCTGGCAGGCATCCCGGTGGCAGTCAAGGACCTCATCGATACTGCCGACATGCCCACCGCCTATGGTTCGGCGATCTTCGCCGGCCATCAACCCGCCGCCGATGCCTGGATCGTGGCCCGGCTGCGCCAGGCCGGTGCCATCATCTTTGGCAAGACCGTGACCACCGAATTCGCCTGGCGTGATCCCGGCGCCACCGTCAACCCCTGGCATCCGGGCTACACCCCCGGAGGTTCCTCCAGTGGCTCGGCGGCGGCAGTGGGCGCGGGCATCGTCGACATCGCCCTGGGTACACAGACGGTCGGCTCCGTCATCCGCCCGGCCGCCTATTGCGGCGCCTATGGCTACAAGCCGACCTTTGGCCGCATTCCCACCGAGGGCACGCACAAGCTCGCCCCCTCACTGGATCACCTGGGTTTCATCACCTCCAGTCTCTACTGGTCGGCGGTCATGCATGCCGTGATCGTGCGTGACGGCGCCATTGCACCGCCCGTCTCGGCGAGCGCCTTCCATGCCGGCGTCAAACCGGCCCGTGTCGGGATCTATCGCAGTTCGCGCTGGGCGCAGGTACAGGGTGACGTCCAGCAGAATGTCGACGGCGTCATCCGGCGCCTGGAAAGGCAAGGCGTTGCCTGCGTGCCGGTGGAATTGCCCGTCGACCTGGTCGAGATGCATGCCTTGATCAACGAGATCCTGGCCTATGAAGCGCGGGCCGCCCTGCGGGACGATATCCGCGGCAAGGAGGACCTGGCCGGTCCCAATATCCGCGCGCTTATCGAGGCCGGTGCCGCCATCAGCGATGCGCGCTACGAAGAGCTGTGCGCGCGGCTGGCCAGCCTCAGGGCCGAGCGTGATCGCGTCTTCGACGGGCTCGATGCGGTCCTGACCCTGCCTTCGCCGACCACCGCCTTGCCAGGTCTGGACAAGACCGGCGATGCGATCTTCTGCACCCCGGCGACCTTGCTGGGCTTACCGGCGGTGACCTTGCCGTCGGGGTATTCGTCCGACTTCCTGCCCTTCGGCGTGCAACTGATCGGCCCTGGCGACCAGGACCTGGCCTTGCTGCAGCACGCCCAATGGATCAGCACGATCCTGCCCACGATCCGGCCGGCGCAGCGGATGGAGAACTGAGCCGACCGGCGGGCGGAGCCGGCGCAAGGGCGCGCTTGCACCGGCCTGCGGGGCAGGCCACAATGAGGCTCCCCCCATCCTGCAGCCCGCTGCAGGGGGCGTGCCGTCCAGCTCAACGTGCTCATGTCAAAAGCCTTCAAAACCATAGAGCAGCAGGTCCTAAGCCAGCTGCGCAACGATATCCTGCGCGGCAACTATCGCCCCGGTGACAAGTTGCGCCAGGACGATGTCGCGCGCCGCTTCGAAGTCAGCACCACGCCCGTGCGCGAGGCCTTCCGGGGCTTGCGTTCGGAGGGGCTGGTGACCATCGATGCCAACAAGGGCGTGGTGGTCAAGGGACTCTCGGTGCAGGACGTGGCCGAGATCTATGAACTGCGCATCGTGCTGGAGCCGCTGCTGGCACGCAAGTCGGTCGCCTCGATCCGGCCCGATGCCCTGGAGGCAGCCACCGCGCTGCACGAGCAGATGTGCCGGGCCGACGACCCCCATGCCTGGGCGGCGCTGAACTGCGATTTCCATGATCACCTCATGCGCAGTGAACAGGGATCACGCCTGTACGAGATGGTCCGTAACCTGTTGCTGGTGGCCGCACCCTATGTCTCGCTGTCGATCTACCTGCTGCCGCAGATCCAGCTGACCGACAATGAAGAACACGCGCAGATTCTGCAAGGCTACCGGCAGCGCGATGCGGCCCTGGTCGAGCAGATCGTGCGCCAGCATCTGCAGCAGACGCTGGAGGCGATCCAGGATTCGGTCAACGAAGAGACCCTGGGCAGCGCGTTTCGCTAAACTGACTATTGCGCCATGCGGCGCGCAATCTCGCGGATCAGCTGGCGTGCCAGGGTCTGCTTGTCGGCGCGCGGCAGGGCGCTGTGGCCCTGGTCGTCGAACAGCAGCAGGGAGTTGTCGTCACGGCCGAAGGTCTGGTGGCCGATATTGCCGACCAGCAGCGGGATGTTCTTCTTGATCCGCTTGGCCGTGCCGTATTGTTCCAGGTTCTCCGATTCGGCCGCAAAGCCCACGCAATAGGGGCGTTGGGGCAGGGCGGCGACGGTGGCGAGGATGTCGGGGTTCTGCACGAATTGCAGTGCTGGCGTGTCCTGCTCGTTCTGTTTCTTCAGCTTCTGCGTGCTGGCATTGGCCACGCGCCAGTCGGCCACCGCCGCTACCGCCACGAACAGGTCTTGCCCGGTCACATTGCCCATCACCGCATCGTGCATCTGCTGTGCCGTCTGCACGTCCACGCGACGCACGCCATAGGGTGTCTCCAATGCCGTCGGGCCGGATACCAGCGTCACTTCCGCGCCCGCTTCACGTGCCGCCCGGGCGATCGCATAGCCCATCTTGCCCGAGGACAGATTGGTGATGCCGCGTACCGGGTCGATGGGTTCGAAGGTCGGCCCGGCCGTCAACAGCACGCGGCGGCCTGCCAGCAGCTTGGGCTGGAAGGCGGCGACGATCTCTTCCAGCAGTTGCATCGGTTCCAGCATGCGCCCTTCACCGACTTCGCCACAGGCCTGTGCGCCGGCATCGGGGCCGAGCAGCAGGATGCCGTCTTCCCTGATCTGGCGCACATTGCGCTGGGTCGCCGGGTTCTGCCACATCTCCACGTTCATGGCCGGTGCCACCATCAGGGGCAGCCGTGCCGGACGCGCCACGCACAGTGTCGAGAGCAGGTCGTCACAGGCGCCATGGGCCAGCTTGGAGATGAAGTCGGTGGAGCAGGGCACGATCACCACCGCATCGGCATCGCGGGTGAGGTTGATGTGCGGCATGTTGTTGTCCATGCGCGCATCCCACTGATCGGTATAGACCGGGTTGCCGGTCAGCGCCTGCAAGGTGACGGCGGTCATGAAATGGGTGGCCGCCTCGGTCATCACCACATGCACCGACGCCCCGGCGCGGCCAAGTTCGCGCGCCAGCATCGCGGCCTTGTAGCAGGCCACGCCGCCGGTCAGGCCCAGTACGATTTTCTTGCCAGCCAGTTCCATTGCTTGCTCCCTTGCGCCAGGTGGCGCGCCGCAGGTGGGTTGCCGTTCTTGTCGTTCTTACTTCCGGGAGACCCGGCGCAGTTCATCCACCACGAACAATACCGCACCCACGCAGATCGCACTATCGGCGATGTTGAAGGCCGGCCAGTGCCAGTTGCCGACATAGACGTCGAGGAAGTCGATCACGTGGCCATAGACCACGCGGTCGATCACGTTGCCGATGGCGCCGCCCAGGATCAGCGCCAGCGCCCAGCAGAACATGCGCTGGCCGGGATGCTTGCGCAGCAGGTGGATGATGAACACCGCCGCGCCGATGCCGATGGCGGTGAAGAGGTAACGCTGCCAGCCACCGCTGGCGGCCAGGAAGCTGAAGGCCGCGCCCTTGTTGTAGACCAGCACCAGGTTGAAGAAACCGGTCACCGGCAGCGATTCGCCGTAGTGGAACAGTTTCAGGATGGTGATCTTGGAGAGCTGGTCCAGCAGCAGCACGATGGTGGCGATGCCCAGCCAGGGCAGCAGGCCCTGGGTGGAAGAGGACGAGGCGGAAGAGGAGGAGCGCTTTTTGGTTGCCATGGATGTTCTTGTTTGAGTGAGCTGCCCGCTGCGCAGAGTGCAGCGGGCAGCTTGCAAGGCCGTCCTGCTTGGATCGGGTGATCAGGCGATCAGGTCATCAGGCGAAGCGACGCTTCTCGCCCTGGCCGAACAGGTTGCTCACGCAGCGGCCGCACAGGCCGGGATGCTCGGGATGAGACCCGACATCGGCGCGATAGTGCCAGCAACGTTCACATTTCTGCTGGGTCGAGGGCGTGACCACCACGCCTTCTTCCTCGGCGCTGGCCACGCGGGTCACGCTGGCTGCGGAGGTGATGAGCACGAACTTGAGGTCTTCACCCAGGCTCTCCAGCAGATCGGCCTTCTCGCCCGACACCTTCAGTTCCACCTCGGCCTGCAGGGAAGAACCGATGCTGCCGGCGATACGCACTTCTTCCAGCTGCTTGGTGACGGCGGCGCGCACTTCGTGCAGCACTGCGAACTTGGCCAGCAAGGTCTTGGCATCGCCCACTTCCGGCAGCGCGTAGTAGGTCTGCGAGAAGATGGTCTCGCCACTGGCCTCGAAGGCTTCCTTGCCGGCAAAGAAGCTCCAGGCTTCTTCGGCGGTGAAGGACAGGATCGGTGCCATCAGGCGCAGCAGCGACTGGGTGATGTGCCACACCGCGGTCTGGGCCGAACGACGCGCCGCCGAATCCACGCCGCTGGTGTAGAGGCGATCCTTGAGGATGTCCAGGTAGAAGCCGCCCAGGTCTTCCGAGCAATACATCTGCAGCTTGGCCACCACCGGGTGGAATTCGTAGGTCTCGAAGTGCGCCAGGACATCAGCTTGCAGGCGCGCCATGTTGGCGATGGCGTAGCGGTCGATCTCCAGCAGCTCGGCCACCGGCACGGCGTGCTGCGCCGGGTCGAAGTCGGCCGTGTTGGCCAGCAGGAAGCGCAGGGTATTGCGAATGCGGCGATAGGCTTCCACCACGCGCTTCAGGATCTCGTCCGAGATCGACAGTTCGCCCGAGTAGTCGGTCGAGGCCACCCACAGGCGCAGGATTTCCGCGCCCAGCGAGTCCGAGACCTTCTGCGGGGCCACCACGTTGCCCTTGGACTTGGACATCTTCTTGCCCTCGCCATCGACCACGAAGCCGTGCGTGAGCAGGGCCTTGTAGGGCGCGCGGCCATTCAACATGGACGAGGTCAGGAGCGACGAGTGGAACCAGCCACGATGCTGGTCCGAGCCTTCCAGGTACAGGTCGGCCGGGAACTGCGACTGCTGGCGGTGCGAACCACGCAGCACGGTCTGGTGGGTGGTGCCGGAGTCGAACCAGACATCCAGCGTGTCGCGGTTCTTGACGTAGTGCTCGGCATCCTCGCCCAGCAGTTCCTTGGGGTCCAGCGCCTGCCAGGCTTCGATGCCGCTCTTCTCGATGCGCTGGGCCACCTGTTCGATCAGCTCCGGCGTACGCGGATGCAGCTCGCCCGTTTCCTTGTGCACGAAGAAGGCCATCGGCACGCCCCACTGGCGCTGGCGCGACAGGGTCCAGTCCGGACGGTTGGCGATCATGCCGTGCAGGCGTGCCTTGCCCCAGCCGGGGAAGAAGGCGGTGTCCTCGATGCCTTGCAGCGCGGTCTGGCGCAGGCTGGGGCCGCCATCCTTGGGCGTGTTGTCCATGCTGGCGAACCACTGTGAGGTGGCGCGGTAGACGATGGGGGTCTTGTGGCGCCAGCAATGCATGTAGCTGTGGTCGAACATGACCAGCTTGAACAGCGAACCCACTTCTTCCAGCTTGGCGCAGATCGGCTTGGAGGCTTCCCAGATGGTCAGGCCGGCGAACAGCGGCAGCCAGGACGCATAACGGCCATCGCCCATGACCGGGTTGAGGATGTCGTCATCCTTCATCCCGTGCGCCTTGCAGGAGATGAAGTCTTCGATACCGTAGGCCGGCGCCGAGTGCACGATGCCGGTACCGCTGTCGGCGGTCACGTATTCACCCAGGTAGACCGGCGAGAGGCGGTCGTAGCCGGCATCGGCCTTGGCCAGCGGATGGTGGAAGCGGATCAGCGAGAGCTTCTCGCCGGTGGTGGTGGCGATGATCTTGCCTTCCAGGCCGAAGCGCTGCAGGCAGGATTCGACCAGGTCCTTGGCCAGGATCAGCAGCGTGGCTTCGCCGTTGCGGCTGGTCTCGACCAGCGCGTATTCGAATTCCGGGTGAACGTTGAGCGCCTGGTTGGACGGGATGGTCCAGGGCGTGGTGGTCCAGATGACGATATAGCCGTGGCGGGTCGGCAGGTCTGCCAGACCGAAGGCGGTGGCCAGCTTGTCGTGTTCAGCGAAGGGGAAGCCGACATCGATGGCCGGGTCGCGCTTGTCCTGGTATTCCACTTCCGCCTCGGCCAGGGCCGAGCCGCAATCGAAGCACCAGTTCACGGGCTTCAAGCCACGATAGACATAGCCCTTCTCCAGGATCGTGCCGAGCGCGCGCAGCTCATCGGCTTCGTTGGAGAAGTTCATGGTCTTGTAAGGGTTGTCCCATTCACCCAGCACGCCCAGGCGGATGAAGTCGGCCTTCTGGCGCTCGATCTGCTCGCCGGCGTAGGCACGCGCCTTGGCCTGCACTTCGGCCACCGGCAGGTTCTTGCCGAACTGCTTCTCGATCTGGATTTCGATGGGCATGCCGTGGCAATCCCAGCCCGGCACGTATTGCGCGTCGAAGCCGGCCATGTTGCGGGCCTTGACGATCATGTCCTTCAAGATCTTGTTGACGGCGTGGCCGATGTGGATGTCGCCGTTGGCATACGGAGGACCGTCATGCAGGATGAACTTGGGACGGCCGGCCGACGCCTTGCGGATACGTTCGTAGACCTTCTTCTCCTGCCACTGCTTGACCCATTGCGGCTCGCGCTTGGCCAGGTCGCCGCGCATGGGGAAGGCGGTCTCGGTCATGTTGACCGGGTATTTGGAGGGCGCCTTGCCGGCTTTTTCCGGTTTGCCGGGCTTGGCGGAGTTGTCGTTGCTGGACATGAGAAAGCTTTCCTTGGATGCAGTTTGATTCTGGCGCCGGGCGTGCTGACATGCGCGCTGGCGAAATGCGGATGGGGCGGCTGGACGACGGCGGAAGCGCTGCTCCGGCCATCGCCCAGCGTTCAAATTCGGTCGGTGGCCGAGACGGCGAAGCCGGCGTTCTCGCGGAACCAGGCGCGGGCATGGTCGACGTCGCGGGCGATGGCGGTGGTCAGTGTGGGCAGGTCCACGTACTTTTCCTCGTCGCGCAGCTTCTGCAGGAACTCGACCCGCACCAGCTTGCCGTAGCAATCGCCCTGGAAGTCCAGCAGGTGGGTTTCCAGCAGGACCCGCCCGCTGTCATCCACGGTCGGACGCACGCCCAGGCTGGCCACGGCCGGCAACGGCCGGTCCGCCAGGCCATGCACCTGCACCACGAAGATGCCCGACAGGGCCGGACGCTTGTGGCCCACGCGCATGTTCAGGGTGGGGAAGCCGATGGTGCGGCCCAGTTTCTTGCCATGGACCACGCGCCCGCTGATGGCGTAGGGGTGGCCCAGCAACTGGCGCGACAGGTCGAAGTCGCCCTCGGCCAGTGCCGCCCGCACGGCGGAAGAAGAGATACGCACACCGGCATTGGTCACCGTCGGCAGGGCATGGACCTCGAAGCCATGCTGGCGGCCGGCCTCGATCAGGGTGTCCAGGGTACCGGCGCGGCGCGCGCCGAAGCAGAAGTCGTCGCCCACCATCAGCCAGCGCACATGCAGGCCCTGTACCAGGATCTTCTCGATGAAGTCCTGCGGGGAGAGCGCGGCGAAGTGGCTGCCGAAATGCTCCACGACCACGCGGTCGATGCCGGAGTCGGCCAGCGATTGCAGCTTGTCGCGCAGGTTGGCGATGCGCGCCGGGGCGCGTTCGGGGGTGCCGGCCAGTTGGGCGAAGAATTCACGCGGATGCGGTTCGAAGGTCATCACCGCCGCGTCCAGGCCCAGTTTGCCGGCGGCCTCGCGCACGCGTGCCAGCAGGGCCTGGTGGCCCAGATGCACGCCGTCGAAATTGCCGATGGTCAGCGCGCACGGGGCGCGCGATTCGGCTGTGGGAAGTCCGCGAAATACCTTCATTGAGCCGCTGGAGAGATGCGCTGTTACAAAAGCCTTCCATTATAAATGGTTTCGGACGCTTTCCCTGATTTGGTGGCGGGATCGGGGGGATCAAGCGCCTGCTTGCGCATCTCAGGAAGCTTTTTTCACATTTCCCAATAGAAATATTGCTTTTCGTGCATGCCTGGCAGTCTTATCTCGGCTTGGCCAAGTTCAGCGCAGGGCCGGCACCGCTTCCGGCTCCTGCAACTGGCGCGCCTCGGCCAGCATCCAGATGGTGATCTTGCGCACCTCCAGCTTGCTCTGGGTGATGTGGGCGCGCAGCAGGATCTGCGCCTCGGTGGCGCGGCGCTTGGCCACCAGCTGCAGGATCTTTCCGTGTTCCTCGTAGGTGGCGTCGACGCGCTTCTTCTTGAGGAAGTCCAGGCGGCGCACGATGCGGATCTTTTCGGTGACCTCGGTATGGACCCGGGTCATCTCCTGGTTGCCGGCGGCGGCCACCAGGTTGGTATGGAAGGCTTCGTCCAGTTCGGCCACCTGCACCGCGTCGGCGAGCCGATCTTCCGGCTGTACCAGCCAGATCGCGTTCAGCTGCTCCAGGCCGGCGCCGGGCTCTTCCTGGCTGCACAGCTTTTCCAGCGCCGCCATCTCCAGCACGATGCGCAGGTCGTAGAGATTGTCGAGCCGGTCGAAATCGATGGGGCAGACCTTCCAGCCGCGCCGGAAGCCCACCTCCAGATAGCCCTCGCGCTGTAGCCGGAACAGCGCATCCCGCAGCGGCGTGCGCGAGACGCCCTGGCGCTGCGCCATCTCGGTCTCGGTGAAATTGTCGCCGGGCAGCAGGCGGAAGCTGAAGATGTCGTCCTTGATCCGGTGATAGACCTGTTCGGCGAGCGGATTGGCAACGGTGACGGTCATGGCGCGGGCATTCTGGTGTTCTCGGGAGGCGGTCTCATGCCATCAGGCTGACGTGGGCGGCGACGATGCGCCAGCCTTCTTCCATGCGGACCCAGGTCTGCATCTGACGGCCGATCCGGTCGGACGTGTGGTCCGTGAATTCGGTGGAGACGGTAGCATAGTCGGTGCCGAAGGTAGTGACAACGGTACGCTGCAGCTTGCGCGAGGCCGGTACCGGGGTGCAGGTCTTGCGGTACTGGCGGATCGCCTCACCACCCAGCAGTACCTCGCCCACGCCATAGCGCACCGTCTGCGGCGCATACCAGAACCAGCGGTCCAGGGTGGGGATGTCATTGACCAGCAAGGCGTATTCGTAATCGGTGAAGGCCTGTTCGACCTCGGCCACCACATGGGGCAGGTTCACTTGCATCATGGATTGTCTCCTGTGTAGGCAGCCACGCCGGCCTGCAGTTGTGCCAGCGGGGCACGCCAGCCGACGATGCCGCCCTGGGCCGTCAGCATCTCCAGCGTGGTGCGATGGAAGTCGGGGAAGTAGCTGGCGCAGGCATCCTCGATCACCAGGCATTCATAGCCACGGTCATTGGCCTCGCGCATCGAGGTCTGCACGCAAACCTCGGTGGTCACGCCGGCCACCAGCAGGTGGGTGATGCGACGCTCCTGCAGTTGTGCATGCAGGTCGGTGGCGTAAAAGGCGCCCTTGCCGGGTTTGTCGATGACCAGTTCGCCCTCCACCGGCGCCAGTTGAGGCAGGATCTGATTGCCCGGCTCGCCTTGCACCAGGATGCGGCCCATCGGTCCGACATCGCCGATGCCCAGCGTCGGGTTGCCGCGCAGGCGCTTGGAGCGCGGGCAGTCCGACAGGTCTGGCAGGTGCGATTCGCGGGTATGCACCACCAGCATGCCGGCCTCGCGTGCCAGCTGCAGCAGCGCCGCCACGGTCGGCACGATGGCCGCCAGCGGCCGCACGTCATTGCCGAGCGCACTGCCGAAGCCGCCTTCCTCGATGAAGTCGCGCTGCATGTCGATCACCACCAGCGCCGTGCTGCGCGGGTGGAACTGGTAAGGGTAGGGCGTGGCGTCGATACGGATCATGCGGCCTCGGCGTGAGTGGGTTGTTCGGAGTGGCCCGCCATCCAGCGGCCCAGCGCGGCGCGGTCGGCGCCCCGGGTGGCGACATCCTGCGCCACATGCACGATGCGGCCTTCGGTCATCACCAGGATGCGGTCGGACAGCTCCAGCAATTCGTCCAGGTCTTCGCTCACCAGCAACACCGCAGCTCCACGTGCGCGGGCCTGCAGCAGGCGGGCGTGGATGTCGGCCACCGAGGCGAAGTCCAGGCCGAACACCGGGTTGGTCACGATCAGTACGTTGGGGGCAGCGGCGCTGTCGCCATGATTGGCATCGCCAGCGGTCGCATGCTCGCCCAGTTCGCGGGCCAGCACGGCGCGCTGCACGTTGCCACCGGAGAGCGTGCCGATGGCGCGTTCCGGCAACGGCGGCTTGACGTTGAAGGCGCTGATGAGCGATTGCGCCTGGCGCTTCATGGCGGCCCGGTCGATGCGCCAGCCACCGCGTTTGAAGGGAGCGACGTCGAAGTTGCGCAGCGCCATGTTCTCGGCCACGCTCATGCCCGGGATGCAGGCATTGCGCAGCGGTTCTTCCGGCAACGCGAACACGCGCAGGCGGCGCATCTCGGCGCGGGTGGCGGCGTAGGGTGCGCCGGCTACGTGGATCTCGCCCTGCAGGTGACGGCGCTGGCCCAGCAGGGCTTCCACCAGTTCCTTCTGGCCATTGCCGGAGATGCCGGCCAGCCCCACGATCTCGCCCTGCCTGACCTGCAACGACAAGGCCCGCACCGCCGCCACGCCACGATCATTGTTGACCGTGAGATCGCGCACCTCCAGTCCCACCGACGCCTGCGCCGGCACCGCAGGGCGCGCCACCTGCGCCTTTTCCTGGCGGGCATGGCCCATCATCCAGTGCGCCAGCTCGTCCGGACTGGTATCGGCCACGCGGGCGCTGCCCACCAGCCGGCCCTTGCGCAGCACGGTGACATCGTCGGCATAGGCGCTCACTTCATGGAACTTGTGGGTGATCATCAGCACCGTCAGCTCCTGCTGGCGGGTCAGGGCGTGCATCAGGCCCAGCACTTCGTCGGCCTCCTGGGGCGTGAGCACCGAGGTCGGCTCATCCAGGATCAGGAAGCGACGCCGCAGGTAGAGTTGCTTGAGGATTTCCAGCTTCTGTTTTTCGCCGGCCGAGAGGCTGCTCACCGCCCGGTCCAGCGCCAGCCGGAAGGGCATGCGCGCCATGAATTCTTCCAGCGCCGCGCGTTCGCTGCCCCAGCGGATGCGCCAGGGCAGGTCGCCCCGTGCCAGCAGCAGGTTTTCAGCCACGTTCAGGCTGGGCGCCAGCGTGAAGTGCTGATAGACCATGCCGATGCCCAACTGGCTGGGCGTGCGCGCACCACGGATGTCCACCTCGCGCCGGTCGGCCATGACGCTGCCCTGGTCGAGCGGGCTATACCCCACCAGACCCTTGACCAGCGTGCTCTTGCCGGCGCCGTTCTCCCCCAGCAGGGCGTGGATGGTGCCGGCACGAATCTTCAGCGACACCTCGTCCAGCGCCCGGAAGCTGCCGAAGGACTTGCCGGCGCCGAGGATTTCCAGCTCAAGCGCGTGCATGATCAGGCCCCGATCACATCGATCAGCGCGGCCGAATCCGAGACCGCGCCGAAGACGCCACCCTGCATCTTGATCATCGACAGCGCTGCCAGGTGGTTGTTGTGGTCGGTGGCGCCACAGCAGTCGGAGAGCATCACGCATTCGAAGCCGCGGTCATTGGCCTCGCGCATGGTGGTGTGCACGCAGACATCGGTAGTGATGCCGGTCAGCACGATGTTGCGGATGCCCCGGGTGTGCAGGATCATTTCCAGGTCGGTGGCGCAGAAGGAGCCTTTGCCGGGTTTGTCAATGATGATCTCGCCGGCGATGGGCGCCAGCTCCGGGATGATTTCCCAGCCCGGCTCGCCGCGCACCAGGATGCGGCCGCAGGGACCGGCGTCGCCGATGCCCACGCCATTGGTACCGATCTGGCGCGAGCGCCAGCGCTTGTTGGCGGGCAGGTCGGAGAGGTCGGGGCGGTGGCCTTCGCGGGTGTGGATGATGGTGTAGCCACCGGCGCGCATGGCGGCCAGCACGCGCTTGATCGGCTCGATCGGCGCGCGCGTGAGCGAGAGGTCATAGCCCATCTTGTCGACGTAACCGCCGATGCCGCAGAAATCGGTCTGCATGTCGATGACGATGAGCGCGGTATTGGCCGGGGTCAGGGCGCCATCGTAGGGCCAGGCATAGGGTTCGGCCTTGATGAAGAGTTTGGACATGGTGGCTCCTAGGTTGATTATCGGGTCAGGCTCAGTTCGCCCGGGGCGCTGGACAGCGTGCGGTCGGGACGGCAGGTGAGGATCATGATCAAGAGCGTCAGCGCATAGGGCGCCGCATTGAAGAGGTAGTAACCGGAGGTCACGCCCACTGCCTGCAGCGCCGGGCCCAGCGCGCCGGCCGCGCCGAACAGCAGCGCCGCCAGCAGGCAGCGCCAGGGTTGCCAGCGCGCGAAGATCACCAGCGCTACCGCCATCAGGCCCTGGCCGCTGGAGAGACCTTCGTTCCAGCTGCCGGGGTAGTACAGCGAGAGATAGGCGCCGCCCACCGCTGCCAGGAAGCCGCCTGCGGCGGTGGCAGCAATACGCGTGCCGGTCAGGCGATAACCCAGTGCGCGGGCGGTTTCGGCATGGTCGCCCACCAGCCGCAGCGCCAGCCCCCAGCGCGTGGCCGACAGGCCCCATTGCAGCAGCAGGGCCAGCGCCACGCCGACGAAGAACAGCGCATTGATCTGCAGGGCGTGGTGCAAGCGCTCATTGCTGCTCCAGGCGCCCAGGTCGATGGAAGGCAGCATCGGCGCCTGCGGCTGGATGAAGGGCTTGCCCAGGAAGAAGGCCAGGCCGGTGCCCAGCAGCATCAAGGCAATGCCGAAGGCGATGTCGTTGACCCGTGGCAGCGAGCACACCACCCCGTGCAGCACCCCCAGCAGCAAGCCCGAGCAGCCCGCCGCCAGCACCCCCAGCCAGGCCGAGCCGGTGTAGAAGGAGGCCGCATAGCCGGTCATGGCGCCGCAGACCAGGATGCCTTCCAGCCCCAGGTTCACGCGTCCGCCTTTTTCGGTGAGGCATTCGCCCAGGCTGACGAAGAGGAAGGGCGTGCCGACCCGGATCGCCCCGGCGAACAGCGCCAGCAGCAGGGTCGCATAGTCGAAGTCATGCATGGCGGGACTCCTTGCTCGGGAGGGTTGGCGCCGCCTGCTGCCAGCGCAGCTTCAGGGCGGCCAGGCGGCCGGTGATGGATTCCCAGGCCAGCAGGTTGCAGAACAGCAGGCCCTGCAGCACCAGCGTGGTGGCGTCGGGCAGGTCCAGTCGGCGTTGCAGCAGGCTGCCGCTGGCTTCCACGCCACCGATGACGATTGCGCAGACAATGATGGCCAGCGGATTCTGGCGCGCCGCGAAGGCCACCAGGATGCCCGAGAAACCATAGCCGGCCAGTAGCGCACTGGTGGCGCTGCCTTGCACCGCGCTGACCTCGAACATGCCCGCCAGTCCGGCCGCCGCGCCCCCAGCGCGCAGGCCGTGAGCACCAGGCGATTGACCGACAGCCCCACCAGCCGCGCCGTGCGCACATTGCCGCCCACCACGCCCATGGCAAAGCCGGACACGCTATGGCGCAGGAACACCCAGGCCGCGATACAGGCGATGGCGCCCCAGGCCAGGCCCCAATGCACTTCCAGCCCCGGCAGCGAACCCACCAGGTAGGGATCCGGCAAGGGTAGGGTGGAGGGCTTGTTCAGGCTGGCCGGGTCGCGCAGCGGGCCTTCCACCAGATGCTTGAACACCGCCACGGCGAGATAGGACAGCAACAGGCTGGAGATCGTCTCGTTGACACCGCGCCACTGGCGCAGCCCACCGCACAGGGCGATCCACAGGCCACCGGCCAGCATGGCGGCCACGGCCATGAGCACCAGCATCACCAGCGCCGGCAGGCCCGGCAGCAGTTGCGGCATCACCGCAGCCGCCAGCCCGCCCAGCGCCAGCGCGCCCTCGCCACCGATGACGATCAGGCCCACCCGCGCCGGCAAGGCCACGCACAGGGCAGTCAGCAGCAGGGGCGCGGCACGTTGCAAGGTGTTCTGCCAGGCGAACAGGGTACCGAAGGCGCCCTGGTAGATCAGCAGGCAGGCATCGCCTGCCGGCTTGCCTTGCACCAGCAGGAACAGCACGAACAACAGCAGCGTGCCGGCCAGGGCGCACAAGGTCGGCAGGGCCGGCGCCACGCCATTGAGCAGGGCCGACCGCAGCCTGCGCCAGGGCGAGGCCGTCGGTCCGGTCGGCGCAGCCACGCCGGGAGCGGGGAGGGTAGTCATGGTGCCGTCCTGCGTGGTTGCGTCAGACCTGGCCGACCACGCCGGCCACCAGGTAATTCATCTTCTCCAGCGCCACATCGGTCTGGACCTGGGTGGTGCCGGCCGGGATCACGGTATTGCCCTTGTTGTCCTTGATCGGTCCCTTGAAGATCTGGAACTTGCCGGCCAGCATCTGGGCCTTGATCTCATCGGCCTTCTTCTTGGCCGGGGCGCTCACGGCTGCGCCATAGGGCGACATCTTCACGAAGTTGTCCTTCAGGCCGCCGCGCAGGAAGTTGATCATGGGCTTGCCTTCCAGCGTGGCCTTGACGATCTCGGTATAGGGGGTGGCCCAGTTCCACTCGGCGCCGGTGAGATAGCCCTTGGGCGCCAGCGAAGCCTGGCTGGCGTGATAGCCGGTGGTCATGATGCCGCGCTTCTCGGCGGTCTCGACGATCACCTTGGGGCCATCGACGTGGCAGGTGATGACGTCGCAACCCTGGTCGATGAGGCTGTTGGCGGCTTCGGCTTCCTTCACCGGCAGCGACCAGTCACCGGTGAAGATGACGTGGCAGGTGATGGAAGGATCGACCGACTGCGCGCCCAGGGTGAAGGCGTTGATGTTGCGCAGCACCTGCGGAATGGGCTTGGCGGCGATGAAGGCCAGCTTCTTGCTCTTGCTCATGTGGCCGGCCACTACGCCGGAGAGGTATTCGCACTCCTCGATGTAGCCGAAGAAGCTGCCCACGTTCATCGGGTGCTTGCCGGCGGTCCACAGGCCGCCACAGTGGGCGATGCGCACCTTGGGATATTTCTCGGCGATCTTCAGGACATGCGGGTCGAAGTAGCCGAAGGAGGTCGGGAACAGCAGGGTGGCGCCATCCTGCTGGATCATGGCTTCCATGGTCTTTTGCACGGCCACGGTCTCGGGGACCTTTTCTTCTTCGATCACCTTCACGCCCGGCATCTTCTTGATGATGGCGGCGGCTTGCGCATGCGACTGGTTGTAGCCGAAGTCATCGCGCGCGCCGACATAGATGAAGCCCACTGTCAGGGGACCTGCAGCCAGCAGGTCAAGCGGGAAGGCGGCGCCCAGGGCGGCGGCTCCGGACAGTTTCAGAAAATCGCGGCGGTTTTTCATGTTGTTGCGCTCCAGTCTAGGCGTGGGTGGGTGGTCGGGTGGTTGAATGCTCGGGTCGGTCTGTTGGCTGCGGATGGCGGCCAGGGGCTACGTCACTCAGGGTCAGGACAGGCTCAGTGTCCCCGGCGCCTGCATCCGCGCCGGTTTGCGCACTTCGCGCTGGAAGATTTCCATGGACAGCTTCTTGGCCGCGATGAAGCCCGCCTGCGACAGCGTCTCCACCGTGCGCGGTCGCGCATCCTGGTAATGCAAGATGTCTGCCACCGCCGTCGGGCGCTTGGTCAGCAGCAGGATCTGGTCGGCCAGGTAGACCGCTTCTTCCAGGTCGTGCGAGACCAGGACCATGGTGGTGCCGGTCTGCATGAAGACCTGCTGCAGCTTTTCGCGGATGAACAGCGTCATCTCGAAATCCAGTGCCGAGAAGGGTTCGTCCAGGAACAGCACTTCCGGCCCCGGCGCCAGGGCGCGCATGATGGAGGCAGTCTGCTGTTGGCCGCCGGACAGCTCGTAGGGGTAGCGCATGAGGTCGAACTTGACGTCGAAGGACGCCACCAGTTCGTCAACCCGGTGCTTGATCTCGGCCTTGGACTTGCCCTCCAGCTTCAATGGATAGGCGATGTTGTCGATGGTGCGCAGCCAGGGGAACATGGCGTCGCGGTAGTTCTGGAACACGTAGCCGATCTTGGTCTGGGCCAGCGACTTGCCGTCGAACAGGATCTGGCCGGCGTCGATGGGGATCAGCCCGGCGATCATGTTGATCAGCGTGGACTTGCCGCAGCCATTGGGGCCGAAGACCGAGACGATCTGGTGCTTGGGGATGTCCAGGTCGAAATTCTCGTACAGGGGCCAGCCGGCGAAATGCTTGGTCAGGCCGCGAATGGTGATATGGGTGCCTGGCGGCCCGGGAACGAACGGGGTTTCCGGGGGCAGGTCGATCTTGGGACTGATGACGACGCTCATCTTCCGCTCCAGTGGACGATACGTTTTTCGATGATGATGAAGACCACGTTCAGCACGTAACCGAGGGCGCCGGCCGAGAGGATGGCGGCATACATCTCGCGTACGTTGAGGACCTGCTGGGTGTCGATGATGCGGTGACCCAGGCCGTTTTCGGAGCCGATGAACATCTCCGCCACGATCACGATCACCAGCGCCATCGAGACCGCGCTGCGCAGACCTACGAAGGTGGCCTGCAGGCTTTCCCACAGCAGCACGTCGCAGAAGATGCGCCAGCGTGACGCCCCCATCACCTTGGCTGCCATGACGCGCTGCTTGCGCGCGTTGAGCACGCCATAGGCGCTGTTGAAGAGCACGATCAGGAAAGCGCCGAAGGCAGCGATGGCAACCTTGTTGATGTCGGAGACACCGAAGATCAGCAGGAACAGCGGGATCAGCGCCGACGACGGTGTGGAACGGAAGAAGTCGATCAGGAATTCCACGCTGCGGTAGGCGCGTTCATTGCTGCCCAACAGCACCCCGATGGGCACCCCCAGCACCATGGCAATGACGAAGGCCTCCAGCGTGCGCACCACCGTGACGCTGAAGTCCATCAGCAGCGGTCCGCCGGCCAGGCCCTTGAGCATGGCCATGAGCGTGGCTTCGGGCGGCGGCAGCAGGATCGCCTTGATCCAGCCGGCGCGCACCACCAGGTCCCACACCACGAACAGTGCGATGGGGCCGACGATGGGCAAGAGCCGGCCCAGCGCCGGACGCTTGCGCACGACGGTTGGCGGGGGTGGGGGCGAGGTCGCCGTGGGCTTGCTGGCGGCCACGGTCACGGAAGGAGCGACGGTCTCGTTCATGATGGCCTCAGCCCTTGTAGATCAGGTTATCGACCACGATGCGCTGCGAGAACACACCCTTCTCGACGAACAGGTCGTAGAACTTCTGGAAGTAGGCGATATCGCTGGGCTTGAACTCGTTGTAGAGCATGTAGGCCGCCAGCGGCACTTCATTGGTGAGCGAACCCTCGATGGCGGTATAGCCCTTGAGGTAGGTGCGTGCCTGGTCGGGCTTGCTGCGCACCAGTTCGATGCCACGCGCATAGGCGGCGATGTATTTGCGGGCCACTTCGGGATGTTTCTTGATGAATTCCGTGGTCAGCGCCGCCGCGCCGCCATGCCAGGGCGCCATCGGGTCGCCCAGGATGTACCTGGCGATCACGCCCGCTTCCAGCACGCGGGTGGTGTTGTTCATGCGGCCCACGGTGCCGGTGGGTTCCAGCGTATAGGCGGCATCGACCTGGCCGGCCGCCAGCGAGGCCACGTGCTGGCCGATGGGCAGTTCCACCACGGTGGCACCGGTGGCGCCGGCCCGTTCCAGCACGGTCTTGGCCAGCGTGACGTTCTGGATGCCGGGGCCGGAGGCGACCTTCTTGCCCTTCAATTCGGCAATCGATTTGACCGGGCTGTCCTTGGGCACCAGGAATTCATCGAGCACGTACTTGGCATTGCTGGGATTGGTGGCGAAGATCTTGAACAGGCCCGGCTGCGCGATCTCGCCGATGGCCAGGTTGCCGGCGCCGGTGCCATTGGCCGAGCCATCGGCACGGCCGGCCAGCATGGCCTCCATCACTTGCTGGGCACCGGCGAACTTGATGGCCTGCACGTCCAGCCCGGCTTCCTTGAAATAGCCCGCTTCCACGGCGGCGTAGAAGGGCAGGCCGGCGGCCACCGGCCAGTAGCCGATGCGGATCGGCGGCGTCTGCGCGCGCAGGATGGCCGGGGCGCCAGCGATGGCGGTGGTGGCCGCCACCAGACCGGCCCTGGCGATGAAGCGGCGGCGGGTGGTGTCCTGCAGGGGGGAGAGGATGTTCTTTTTCATGAGCAGCTCCGTGGTGAGGTGTCGGTCGTATCGGTCGTGTGAGTTAAGCGAATCGAGGTAGTGGACCCAGCCGCCGTGGTGGGTGATGTCGATGGCGCCGGCAATGCCGGCCGGCTCGCAGATGAAGCCCTTGACGCTGCTGCCGTCGGCCAGCTCCACCGTGCCGATGCCCAGCGGCGCCGGAATGGCGGCCACGAAGCCGCCGAACTGGCGCAGCGGCATTTCCCACACTTCCACTGCGATGGCCGCACCATCGCCTTCGGTGCGGGCCAGGCCGGGTTTGGGCGGTGTGGTGCCAGCCAGGGCATACAGGCGGTACTGGGCGGCGGTGCGGGTGACGGCTACGCGGCGTGCGCCGGCTTCCAGCAATTGCCAGTTCAGCGGCTGGCCGGAGAGGTGGGCGCCGACCACGCAGACCTTGATGGTGCTTTCATTGAAGGGCAGCGGCGCGGCGGCAATCGCATCGGCCTGGGCGGCACCGCCCAGTTGCTGCTGCAGGCGCGCGCCGGCCTCGGCCAGCAGGTGGTCGGACCCGGCCGGGCCGATCAGGGTCACGCCGGCCGGCAGGCCATCGCGCCGCCACACGCCAGGGATGGCCAGGGCCGCCATGTCCATCAGGTTGACGAAGTTGGTGTAGTAGCCCAGTTGCGAATTGCGCACCACCGGATCGGCCTGGACCTCGGCGATGGTGGGGAAGGTGGTGGTGGTCGGCACCAGCATCAGGTCGCTGCCTTCGAGCAGGTCTTCGGCCTCGCGTCGCAGGTCGGCCAGGCGGTACTGGGCATTGAAGGCGTCCACCGCGTCGTAATTGTCCGACTGGGCGGTGATCTGATGCACCACCGGGTCGATGGCCTGCGGGTTTTCCAGGAAGAAGTCGCCCAGCGCGGCGCGGCGTTCGGCCACCCAGGGGCCCTGGTACAACAGCTGCGCGGCATCGCTGAAGGCAGCGAAGGGAATGCGCGCCAGCGTCACGCCGGGCAGTGCCGCGATCTGCGCCAGGCTGCGCTCCCAGGCTTCCTGGGCGACCGTGTCGCCGTAGAACTCGCAGACATCAGGAATGGCGATGCGGTAGCCACGGCGCTTCACGCCCAGCATCGCCGGGCGGCGCGAATAGCCGTCCTCGGCGTCGTAGCCGGCGGCGCTGTGCAGCACGCGCCAGGCGTCGGCCACGTCGTGGGCGAAGATGGAAATGCAGTCCAGCGTGCGGCAGGCCGGCACCAGGCCACGTGCGCTGATGAGTCCCTTGGTCGGCTTGAGGCCCACCAGATGGTTGAAGGCGGCCGGCACGCGGCCCGAGCCGGCGGTATCGGTGCCCAGCGAAAACATCACCTGTCCCAGCGCCACGGCCACGGCCGAACCGGAACTGGAGCCGCCCGAGACATACTGCGGCTTGAGCGCATTGCGCACCGCGCCGTAGGGTGAGCGCACGCCCACCAGCCCGGTGGCGAACTGGTCGAGGTTGGTCTTGCCCACCAGCAGGGCGCCGGCGGCCTGCAGGCGCTGCACCACGGTGGCGCTCTCGCTGGCCAGACGGCCGAATTCGGGGCAGGCGCCGGTGGTGGACATGTCGGCCACGTCGATGTTGTCCTTGACCGCGAAGGGGATGCCGAACAGCGGCATGGTCTCGAACACTGCCTCGCCCTTGATCTGCAGCATCAAGTCCAGCGCCGCGGCCTGTTGCTTGAGCTGCTTGGGCGGCACCCGGCTGATCCAGACTTCATTGCGACCGGCGCTGTCGATGCGCGCCAGCAGATCGGCCACGATCTTGCCGGGGGTGCTGCGCCCCTCGCGGTAGGCGGCCAGGGTGGCGGCGATGGTGGGGATGTCCGTACCGGCGCTGGCGTGGATATCGGCGGCTTGGAAGGCAGCTTGTTGCGGGGTCTGGGTGGCGTTCATTTTGGATATTCAAACTTGAATACAAGATTGAATATCTTTAAGCAGAAGCCGTGCCAGGCCATCGTCAGGCGCTGCGGTGGGAGGGGAAAGTCAGGCGGGAAGCGGCTTTGCGGCGGAAATTGCCGCGCGGCAGGATGTCATGGGAGCAACGGCGCAGCTTGTCGATGAGACAAATTGGTGAGGCCTGCGCCGTTTTTGCACCTCAAGTGCGGCGGGTCTGCACGTTTAGGCGGCAGGTCGGCAGATCGGCAAGTCGGGTCAGCCGGAGATTACAGTTCGCCCCATACCGCATTCAGGGCGGCCAGAGCGGCCAGCCCGGCGGTCTCGGTGCGCAGCACGCGGCTGCCCATGGACAGCATCAGCGCGCCCTGGGCGCAGGCCAGGTTTTCTTCTTCCTCGCTGAAGCCGCCTTCCGGGCCGACCACCAGCGTCACTGCCTGCGGCGGGTGATGGCGGGCCCAACCGGAGAGCGGCTGCTCGCCGCGGGGCGAGAGCAGGATGCGCCGGTGCAGGTCGCTCTGGGCGATCCAGCGCTTGAAGTCGGTCACTTCGGCCAGATGCGGCAGGCGGTTGCGGCCACATTGTTCGGCGGCGGCGTGGATGATGCCTTGCCAGTGGGCCTGCTTCTTCTCGGCGCGTTCGCCCGAGAGCCGTACCACGCAACGTTGCGCGGCCAGCGGCTGGAGGGCGGTGGCGCCCAGTTCCACGGCTTTTTCGATGATCCAGTCCATCTTCGACCCTTCGGGCAGGGCCTGGGCCAGGGTCAGGCCGTAGGGCAGCTCGGCTTCGCGCGGGGAAAAGGTCTTGGGTTCGGCGTGGGCGCGCTTCTTTTCGATGGCGGTCAGGCTGGCGGTGTATTCACCCCCTTCGCCATTGAAGAGGGTGATGGTGTCGCCCGGCTGCAGGCGCAGCACCTGCACGTGGTGGGCGATCTGCTCGGGCAGGACCACGGCCGAACCGATCGCCAGGGGGTGCGGGAAATAGAAACGGGGCATGGGGCAGGGTCCTGGGGGCGAGGGAGATCAAGAAAATGCAAGAAACATCGAAAAATCTTGTCAGACGATTCATAGGCCGACCCCGAATTTTAATCCCCCCGACGCACTCTGGTAAAATACGGCCCCGCGCTTGTCCTGGGTATTCCGGGCGGGCGCTTTGGCTTCAGAACCCGATTCATGCGCCAGTCGGCGCCTCCAGCACAGCACACACAGACATCGACATGATTTCCACTCTCCCCACCGACAAGATGGCCAACGCGATCCGCGCGCTGGCGATGGACGCAGTTCAGAAAGCCAATTCCGGTCACCCGGGCATGCCGATGGGGATGGCCGAAATCGCAGTCGCCCTGTGGGCCAAGCACTATCGCCACAATCCGGCCAATCCGCAGTGGGCCAACCGCGACCGTTTCGTGCTCTCCAACGGCCACGGCTCCATGCTGCAGTACGCGCTGCTGCACCTGACCGGCTACGACCTGTCGATGGACGACATCAAGAATTTCCGCCAGCTGCATTCCAAGACTGCCGGCCACCCCGAAGTGCACATCACCCCGGGCGTGGAAACCACCACCGGCCCGCTGGGCCAGGGCATCACCAATGCCGTGGGCATGGCGCTGGCCGAAAAGCTGCTGGCGGCCGAATTCAACAAGCCCGGCCTGTCCGTGGTCGATCATTACACCTACGCCTTCGTCGGCGATGGTTGCCTGATGGAAGGCATCTCGCACGAGGCCTGCTCGCTGGCGGGCGTGCTGAACCTGTCCAAGCTGATCGTGCTGTATGACGACAACGGCATCTCCATCGACGGTCACGTCGAAGGCTGGTTCAAGGACGATACCCCGAAGCGCTTCGAAGCCTACGGCTGGAACGTCATCCCGGCTGTGGACGGCCACAATGTCGAGGCGGTCAGCGCCGCCATCCACCAGGCCAAGCTGGCCGACAAGCCGACCCTGATCTGCTGCCGCACCGTCATCGGCAAGGGTTCGCCCAACCTGGCCGGCACCGACAAGGTCCACGGTGCCGCCCTGGGCGACAAGGAAATCGCCGCCGTGCGCGAAGCGCTGGGCTGGTCCGCCGCCCCCTTCGAGATCCCGGCCGACGTCTACGCCGCCTGGGATGCCAAGGCCACCGGTGCCGATTTCGAATCCAGCTGGAAGCAGACCTTCGATACCTACGCCGCCCAGTTCCCGGCCGAAGCCGCCGAACTGCTGCGCCGCCTGAAGGGCGAACTGCCGGCCGCGTTCGAATCGACGGTGACCGCCTACATCAATTCCACGCTGGAAAAGAAGGAAACCATCGCCACCCGCAAGGCCAGCCAGAACGCCATCCAGGCCTATGCGCAGGCACTGCCGGAATTCCTGGGCGGCTCGGCCGACCTGACCGGCTCGAACCTGACCAACTGGAAGGAATCGGTGGCCGTGCGCGCCGACCAGCGCGGCAACCACATCAACTACGGTGTGCGCGAGTTCGGCATGAGCGCCATGATGAACGGTATCGCCCTGCATGGCGGCTACCTGCCCTTCGGCGCGACCTTCCTGACCTTCTCCGACTACAGCCGCAATGCCCTGCGCATGGCCGCGCTGATGAAGATCCGTTCGCTGTTCGTGTTCACCCACGACTCCATCGGCCTGGGCGAAGACGGCCCCACCCACCAGTCGGTGGAACACGTCTCCAGCCTGCGCCTGATCCCCAACCTGGACAACTGGCGTCCGTGCGACACCACCGAGACCGCGGTGGCCTGGGCCGAGTCGATCAAGCGCAACGATGGTCCCAGCACCCTGATCTTCTCGCGCCAGAACCTGCCCTTCCAGGAGCGTACCGACGCCCAGGTCAAGGACATCGCCCGTGGTGGCTATGTGCTGCGTGATGCGCCCAATGCCAAGGTGGTGCTGATCGCCACCGGCTCCGAAATCGAGCTGGCCACCAAGGCCGCCGATGCGCTGAGCGCCGAAGGCATCGCCGTGCGTATCGTCTCGATGCCCTCGACCGACGTGTTCGACCGCCAGGATTCGGCCTACAAGGCATCGGTGCTGCCGCGTGGCATCCCGCGCGTGGCCATCGAGGCCGGCGTGACCGCCTTCTGGTACAAGTACGTGGGCCTGGAAGGCTCCGTGGTCGGTATCGACACCTTCGGCGAATCGGCACCGGCCGGCGTGCTGTTCAAGCACTTCGGCTTCACCGTCGAAAACGTGGTGGCCAAGGCCAAGGCAGTGCTGGCTTGAGCGCTACGCCAGCCATGAGCGAGCAGGTCCTGATCCGCCTTGCCCGCAAGGGTGATGCGGCGTCCATCGCCGGTGTGCGCATCGACGCCTGGCGTGCCAGCTATCGCGGCCTGGTGCCGGACAGCTACCTCGACCATTTGAAGCCCGAGGAAAGCGTCAAGCTGTGGGAACAGGTGCTGGAAGCCTCCTCGGATGCGGCCTGTACCTTCGTGGCCGAGAGCGGTGGCGAGATCATCGGTTTTGCCTCCGGTATGACGCTGGCCGAAGCCCGCTTCGGCTGCGATGCCGAGCTGACCGCGATCTGCGTGCTGCCCGATGAACAGCGCCGTGGCCTGGGCAAGCGCCTGCTGGCCAATGTCGCGGCCACCCTCATCAGCGCCGGCGCGACCGGCCTGATGGCGTGGGTATTGAGCAAGAACGAAGGCGCCGGGGAATTTTTCGAGTCGCTGGGGGCCGAAAGGCTTTATGAACAAACCTTCACCTGGGATGATGGCAGTGAACTGGACGAGATCGGTTTCGTCTGGCGCCAGCTGAAGTCCTGAGCGTGGATGCGGTAAGAACAAGAACGGCAGGAAGGCCGGAAAAGGCGGAATCATGACCGGGCCAGTGCGCCGCAAGGGCGTAGGCTGACGGGCAGGTCGCTTTACCGGCTATCGGTTTGCATCGATTTTTACTACTTGAGGAGAACAGCATGACCATTCGCGTAGCAATCAACGGTTATGGCCGTATCGGCCGCAATATCCTGCGCGCCCACTACGAAGGCGGCAAGAAGCACGATATCGAAATCGTCGCCATCAACGACCTGGGCGATCCGAAGACCAATGCCCACCTGACCCAGTACGACACCGCCCACGGCAAGTTCCCCGGCACCGTGACCGTCGATGGCGATTCCATCGTCGTCAACGGCGACCGCATCAAGGTGCTGGCCCAGCGCAATCCGGCCGAGCTGCCCTGGGGCGAGCTGGGTGTGGACGTGGTGCTGGAATGCACCGGCTTCTTCACCACCAAGGAAAAGGCCAGCGCCCACATCAAGGGCGGCGCCAAGAAGGTGATCATCTCCGCTCCGGGCGGCAAGGACGTGGACGCCACCGTCGTCTTCGGCGTGAACCACCAGGTGCTGAAGGCATCCGACACCGTCATCTCCAACGCCTCTTGCACCACCAACTGCCTGGCACCGCTGGTGCAGCCGCTGCACGAAAAGATCGGCCTGGAAACCGGCCTGATGACCACCATCCACGCCTACACCAACGACCAGGTGCTGACCGACGTGTATCACGAAGACCTGCGTCGCGCCCGTTCGGCCACCCAGTCCATGATCCCGACCAAGACCGGCGCAGCTGCCGCGGTCGGCCTGGTGCTGCCGGAACTGAACGGCAAGCTGGACGGTTTCGCCATCCGCGTGCCGACCATCAACGTCTCGCTGGTGGACCTGTCCTTCGTGGCCTCGCGCGACACCACCGTGGATGAAGTCAATGCCGTCCTGAAGGCCGCTGCCGAAGCCGGTCCGCTCAAGGGCATCCTGACCTACAACACCGAGCCGCTGGTGTCGGTGGACTTCAACCACAACCCGGCATCGTCCAACTTCGACGCCACCCTGACCAAGGTCTCCGGCCGTCTGGTGAAGGTGTCGTCCTGGTACGACAACGAGTGGGGCTTCTCCAACCGCATGCTGGACACCACCGTCGCCCTGGCGACCGCCAAGTAAGACGTGTCAAGACGCACCGGCCGGGGTTCCCTGGCCGGGAGCGTCAATTTCAGGGCTGTTTCGGCTTCTTTTCCTCGTATGCAAGCCTGCTTGCCGAGGTGAAAATAGACGGATCAGCCTGCAAAAGGATCAGAAGGCTGTTGCGAGCGTGGCTTGCAATGGCCTTTTGTCCGTTTGCCGCCAAGGGCCGCAGGCCCGTCAACAACAAGAGCAACCGACCCAACGAGGGAACGCATGTCAGCAAGCTCATCCCAGGCCCGTCGCCTGTTGGCCAACCTGGCCTTGATATCCGCCGTCAGCCTGTCGCTGTCCGCGTGCGACTATGTCAGCAGCTTCACCAAGCCCAAGCAGACCCCGGAAGAGGCCAAGGCCGAGGGTATCGCGCTGGGCGCCGGCTGCCGCCAGGCCGGCCAGAGCCTGGAAGACTGCTACCAGCGCAATCCCGATGCCCTGAAGGCCGGCATCTTCACCGGCTGGAAGGACATGCACGAATACATGGCGGCCAAGGGCATCCAGACCGTGACGCCGCCGGCGCCGGCACCCGCGGCCGATGCGGCCAAGGATGACGCCAAGGGAAAAGATGGGAAGGACAAGGATGCCAAGGACAGCGATCGCAGCAGCCGTGCCCGCGAACGTGATGCCAATCGCGACAACGCCCGCTCGCGTGACCGCGAAAGCTCCTCGTCCTCCCGCGACAGCAGCACGAGCGATCGTCGCGCCAGCCGCGAAGACAAACAGCCACCCAAGTACTGATCTTCACCTGGCGATCAGTTCGCCTTCAGGAAAGAGGGATGCACCGGCCGGTGCATCCCTTTTTTTTCACTTTTGCGCCGACATGGCCATTTCAACCGAACACCTGCTGCCACAGCCGGATCACGCAGGCCCGTTCATGCTCCACGCGGATGGCGTCGATATGCGCCCGGTCCGAGCCCTGTAGCCGGATCTGGTGCTGCAGCTTGCGGAAGAGACGATAGGCGTTGGCCGCCTCGTCGGCCATGAGGGCATCGATCAGCCCCAGCTGCGCCGCCAGCTTCAACAGCGCGATGTTGCCGATGTCGCCGGTCAGCTGGGGGTGGTCGCAGGCATGGCGCAGGACCAGGTACTGCACCATGAATTCGATGTCGATCATGCCGCCCTCGTCGTGCTTGAGGTCGAACATCATGCTGCGGTTGGGATGGGCGTCGCGCATGCGGCGCCGCATGGAAAGCACTTCCTCTTCCAGCTTGTCGGCGTCGCGCGGCTGGCGCAGCACGCGCTCGCGCAGCGCCTCGAAACGTTCACCGATGGCGCTGTCGCCGGCACAGAAACGGGCGCGGGTGAGAGCCTGGTGTTCCCAGATCCAGGCGGCATTGAGCTGGTATTTCTCGAACGCCGACAGCGGCGACACCAGCAGGCCGCTGGCGCCGTCCGGACGCAGGGCGATGTCGATGTCGAACAGGGTGCCGGCCGGGGTGTGGCTGGTCATCCAGGTGATGAAGCGCTGCGCCAGCTTGGCGTAGAGGGCCGGGGCTTCCTGGTCGTCATCATCGTAGAGGAAGACCACGTCCAGGTCGGAGGCATAGCCCAGTTCCTTGCCACCCAGCTTGCCGTAGGCGATCACGGCGAACTGCGGGACCTCGCGGTGGCGCTGGGTGATAGTGCCCCAGACCGCTTCGATGGTCACCTGCACCAGCACGTCAGCCAGGGCGGAGAGTTCATCGGCCAGCTTTTCCACCGACAGGTCGCCTTCCAGGTCCTGCGCCAGCAGGCGGAACTGTTCGGCATGGTGCAGTTCGCGCAGGATGTCGAGCTGGCGTTCGGTGTCGCCTTCGGCCGTGGCCAGCTGGCGTCGGCAGTTGTCGGAGAAGGCGGCCCAGTCGGAGCCGGCCTTGAGGTTGCGGTCGTCCAGCAGTTCGTCCAGCAGCAGGGGGTGACGCGTCAGGTAGGTGGCGGCCCAGCCGCTGGCGCCGATCATGCGCACCAGGCGCTGCAGGGCGTAGGGATATTCGGTCAGGAGTGCCAGATAGGCGGCGCGGCGGGCAATGGCTTCGAGGAAATCCAGCAGCCGTCCCAGGGCCGGCAATTCGTCGTAGTGCAGTGCCGCCAGCAGCGGCAGGCAGTTGTTGATGACCGTATTGAGCCGGTTGCGGCTGGCCTCGGGCAGGCTCTGCATGCGCGGCGATTGCCAGGTCAGGTGCAGGCGCCGGGCGCCGTCCTCGACGTCGTCTTCCGGGAAGCCGACCAGGCGCAGGGCGTCGGCCAGGCCTTCCAGGTTGTCGTTCTCGCTCACGCTCACGGCCGGGCCATCGGCTTCGCTTTCGCCGGACTGCTTGTCGGCGAAGATGGCGTCGAACTGGGCGGCGACGATGGCGCGCTGGCCTTCCAGCTCACGCAGCAGGGCCGCGCTGTCCGGGTAGCCCATCATCTGGGCCACCAGCAGCAGGTCGTCGGGATTGACGGGCAGGGTGTGGGTCTGGGCGTCTTCCAGGTATTGCAGGCGGTGTTCGAGGTCACGCAGGAAGCTGTAGGCGTCCAGCAGTTGCTGCACCACCTCGGGCGCCAGCAGTTCCTTGGCGGCCAGGGTGCGCAGGGTGATGCGGGTGGAGCGGTCGCGCAGTTCCACGTCGCGCCCGCCCCGGATCAGCTGGAACACCTGGCTGGTGAACTCGATCTCGCGGATGCCGCCCCGACCCAGCTTGACGTTGTTGCTGCGGTCCGGGTGCAGGGCTTCCTGGCGCTTGACCTCGGCGCGGATCTGGCCGTGCATGGAGCGCAGGGCGTCGATGGAGCCGAAGTCCAGGTAGCGGCGGAAGATGAAGGGGCGGCTGATCGCCTCCAGGGTGGCGATATCCTCCGGTGTGCCGGTCAGGGCGCGGGCCTTGGTCCAGGCATAGCGCTCCCATTCGCGGCCCTGGCGCACCAGGTATTCCTCGACCATGTTGAAGCTGGCCACCAGCGGGCCGGAGTTGCCGTTGGGGCGCAGCGCCATGTCGACCCGGAAGGTGAAGCCGTCTTCGGTGATCTCGGCCAGGGCGCCGATGAGTTTCTTGCCCAGGCGCACGAAGAATTCATGGTTGGACAGCGACTTCTGGCCGGCCTCGGCCCGGGTGTCGCCATCCTCCGGATAGACGAAGATGAGGTCGATGTCGGAGGACACGTTGAGTTCGCCCCCGCCCAGCTTGCCCATGCCCAGCACGATCATTTCCTGCGGGCGGCCGGACTCCTCGCCGATGGGCTGGCCGTAGAGGGCGGTCTGTTCCTGCATCAGCGCGGCCAGATGGGTCTGCACGGCAAAGTCGGCAAAGCCGGTCATGGTCGCCACCACTTCGGCCAGGTCGGCGCGGCCATCAAGGTCGCGCGTGATCAGGGCGCAGATGATCAGGTTGCGCAGGCGCCGCATGGCCGCCGGCAGCGCCAGGCCGGCGTCGAGGTCGGCCTGCAGGCGCTGCTGCATGCCGGCACGGTCCATGGGCTGGGCGGCGGCGGCCAGGACCAGGGCCGGGCGGGCGGCGTCGGCCTGGGTCCAGCGGGTGTAGTAGCGGGAGGTGGTGGCGTCGACCAGGGATCGTTGATGAACAGGCATAGGGGACCGCAAAGCTCCACGACAGGATGTGAAAACACGATGGTGTAAAGGAGGGCAAACCGTCGTTAAGGCACTTCAATGGCACTTCAGCAGGCCGCCCTGTTGACCGATAGTGTAGGCAGGACTGACAGCGGGCTGACGGTTTTGCACGATAACGGGGATTCTAGCCTTCCTTTTTAAACTTATCGGACATTTTGCCCCTCATACGTCCTTGGCACGGATGGCATGGCCTGGTTTTCCATGCGATCATGTCGCCTGCCCGATTTTCTCCCATACCGAGCTGCCTTTGCATCCTGATGTCCCACGAAAAACATAACGCCGCATCCAGGCCTGGCCGTTGGGCGCTGTGCTGGCGATTTGCACGGGGCAGCTACATTCACCTGAACCGGGCCAGCCACCATGTGCTGGGTTTCACCCTCAAGCTGCTGCTGGCGGCCTACTTCGTCTTTTGCGCGCTGTTCCTGGTGCTGCGCTATGCGGTGCTGCCCGAGATCGGCCACTACAAGCCGCGCATCGAACATCTGGTGTCGGCCCAGATCGGGCGCGCGGTCAGCATCGAGGCCATCGACGCTTCCTGGAGCGGGCTGCGCCCGCAGCTTTCCCTGTCCAATATCACCGTGCATGACCAGCAGGGCGAGGCCGCGCTGACCTTGCCGCGGGTATCGACTACCTTGTCCTGGAGCAGCGTGCTGGTGGCGGCGCTGCGGGTGGAAAACCTGAGCATCGAGGGCGCCGACCTGGCGATCCGCCGCGATGCCGCCGGCAAGCTCTTCGTGGCCGGCATCCCGGTGCCCACGGGCGGTGACGGCAGTACGCTGGATTGGCTGCTGTCGCAGCGTGAGATTGTGATCCGTCACAGCAAGCTGCGCTGGGATGACGAAATGCGCAAGGCGCCCGAGCTGGTGCTGGAAGACGTCAACCTGATCCTGCACAACCGCTGGCTGCGCCACCGCCTGTCCTTGCGTGCCAATCCGCCACAGGACACCTCGGCGCCGCTCGATGTCAGGGCCGATTTCAGTCATCCGGCCTTTGCCCGCAGTTCCGAGATCACGCGCTGGAAGGGTGTGCTGTATGCCGACCTGCGCAATACCGACCTGGCGGTCTGGCGCGCCTGGGTGGACTACCCGATCGCCATCAACAGCGGTCGCGGTTCGGTGCGGGCCTGGCTCACGCTGGACCATGCCAAGGTCGCCAATTTCACCGCTGACCTGAGCCTGGCCGATTTCAACGCCCAGTTGTCGCGCCAGCTGGAGCCCCTCTCGCTCAAGCGCGTCAATGGCCGCATCTCGGCCAGCGAAACCCTGGGCGCCGGCCAGCAGGACGGTGTACCCACCTTCGGCACCAACGGCCACCAGGTGACCCTCACCGATTTCTCGATAGAAACCCCGGACGGCTTCGTCCTGCCGCCGACCTCGATCACCGAGAGCTACGAGCCGGCCACCCCGCTCAAGGCCGAGCGCACCAGTGTCAAGGCCACCTACCTGAACCTGCAGACGCTGTCGCAACTGGCGACCCGGCTGCCGCTGGCACCCTCGCAGCGCAAGTTGCTGGACGACCTGGCGCCACGCGGAGAACTGAACGATTTCACCGTGCAGTGGCAGGGCAGTTATCCGGAACTGAGTTCCTACCGGGTACAGGGACGTTTCAAGGGCCTGGGCATGAAGGGCCTGGCGGCCCATGTGGAGCCGCGCAAGAATCCGGCCCAGCAGGCGCGCGCGCAGTGGGCGGGCTTCCCGGGCTTCAGCAACCTGAGCGGCGAGATCGATGCCACCGAAAAGGGCGGCTCGGTCAAGGTGGATACGCAGCAGCTGGTGGTCGATCTGCCCGCCGACATGTTTGCCGAGCCCAGCATGCCCTTCGATACCCTGAAGCTTCAGGCGCACTGGCAATATCTGAAGGATCAGACACTGCAGGTGGATCTGGATCAGATGCAGTTCAGCCAGCCCGGCGTGGCCGGCAGCCTGTCCGGTCGCCATCTGCTGCCCTTGCAGGGCAAGTCGGCGGGTACCCTGGACGTGGCCGGCGAGATCAGCAGCTTCGACATCAAGGCGATCCGGCGCTATCTGCCGCAGCACATGAGCGAACCCCTGCGACGCTGGCTGACCGAGGGGCTGATGGCGGGCAACCTGCATGATGTGCAGTTCAAGCTCAAGGGCGCGCTGGCTGATTTCCCGTTCCATACTGCCAAGCCTGGCGAGCAGCCCAAGGGCCAGTTCCAGCTGAGTGGCGACTTCGAGGGGCTCAAGCTGAATTACACCCCGGGCCATCTCGGGCGTGACGGCAAGGAACCCGAGTGGCCCTTGCTGGAAGAGGGGCGTGGGCGCCTGAGCATCGACCGCACGCGCCTGGAGATCAAGGCCGAGAGCGCCCGCAGCCTGGGCGCGCGGCTGGGGCCGGTGACGGCGCGGGTGGCCGATGTCGATTCGCACGAAGCCACGCTGGAAATCGATGGCGTGGCCAATGGTCCGATGCCGGCCTTCCTGCAGTACGTGAACCAGAGCCCGGTGGCGCGCTGGACCGGCAATGTCATGGAGCACAGCAGTGCGTCCGGCGAGGCGCGGCTGGATCTCAAATTCCAGATGCCGCTGAACCACGCCATCGACACCCGCGCCCAGGGTGCCTTCCACTTCGCCAACAACGACGTCGATTTGCTGCCGGACCTGCCGGTGCTGTATCGGACCATCGGCAAGGTGGAATTCAACGAACGCGGTTTCACCCTCAACGGCGTGCGTGGCCAGTTCCTGGGCGACAGCCTGGCCATCAGCGGCGGCACCCAGAAGGATGGCAGCAGCCAGGTGCGGCTGGAGGGCGCGGTCAATGTCGAGGCGCTGCGCAGGCAATACACCGAGCCCTCGCTGCAGCGCCTGCTGGCACGCCTGTCGGGGAGCGCCCGCTATACCGCCACGGTGCAGGTGCGGCAGCGCCAGCCCGAGGTCAGCATCGAATCCAACCTGGCCGGGCTGGGGCTGGACCTGCCGGCACCCTTGCGCAAGGGCGCACAGGACGTTCTGCCGTTGCGGGTGGACCTGCTGCCCCTGGCCTCGCCCGATCCGCTGATCGAGCGCGAGGAATTGCGCGTCTCGCTCGGGCAGAACATCAGCACGCGCCATGTGCGCGAACGGGTGGTGGCCAGTGGTGGCAATTGGCGCGTTGCCAGTGGCGGCATCGGCTGGAACCAGCCGGCGCCGACGCCGCCGTCCGGACTCAAGCTGGCTCTGGCGACCGACAGCCTGGACCTGGATGCCTGGCTGGCCCTGAAGAACGACCTGGTCGGCAAGGGCAGCAGCAGCCCGGCAGCCAGCTCGGCGGGGCGCCTGGCCAGCGATGATGTGACGCAGTACCTGCAGCCGGACAATGTCTCGGCCCGGGTGGGCGAGCTCAGGCTGATGGGCAAGAAACTCAACAAGCTGATCCTGGAGGCGACGCATCGCCGCAATGCCTGGCAGATGAACCTGGAGTCGCAACAGGCGGCCGGCACGGTCACCTGGGACGAACCCACCGGCGGCAAGGGCGCGGGCAAGGTGACGGCGCGCCTGTCGTCGCTGGTCATTCCCAAGTCCAGCCCGTCTGCCGAGGCGGCGCAAGCAGCACAAGCGGTACAGGCAGCACAAGTGCCCCAAGCGGCCCAGCCCCAGCCCGACAGCAGTGACGACAATGTGCAGATGCCGGCCCTGGACATCCGCGCCGACCAGTTCGAGCTGGGAGACAAGAAGCTGGGCCGACTGGAGCTCGATGCCAGCAACATCGTCACCTCGGTGGGGCGCGAATGGCGCATCAGCCGGCTGCTGCTGGCCAATCCCGATGCGCAGTTCCGCGCCGCCGGCAACTGGCTCAGCTTCGGCAGCAACCATACCTCCAACTTCACCTATGCACTGGATGTCGAGGACGCCGGCAAGCTGCTGGAACGCTTCGGGTATCCCGGTACCATCCGCGGCGGTCGCGGCAAGCTGGATGGCGACCTGAGCTGGAAGGCGCCGCCCTATGCCATGGACATGGCCAGCCTGGGCGGCCAGGTCCACATGGATGTGCATTCGGGCCAGTTCCTGAAGGTCGATCCGGGCGCGGCCAAGCTGCTGGGCGTGCTCAACCTGCAGGCGCTGCCGCGCCGGCTGACGCTGGACTTCCGCGACGTCTTCTCGGAAGGCTTTGCCTTCGATACGGTGGCCGGCACCGCCAGCATCGCTCGCGGCATCGCCACCACTGACAATCTCAAGATGGCCGGCGTGACGGCCTCGGTGCTGATGAGCGGCTCGGCCGACATCGCCCGCGAAACCCAGGACCTGCATGTGGTGGTGATCCCCGAGATCAACCTGGGCACGGCCTCGGTGGTGGCCATGGCGGTCAACCCGGTGGTGGGCGTGAGTACCTTGCTGGCACAGCTGTTCCTGCGCAATCCGGTGATGAAGTCGCTCAGTTTCGAATACAAGGTGACCGGGCCGTGGAGCGACCCCATCGTGGTCAAGCAGGGGCAGGTGTCGCCGGTGGACGCCGAGCGCGCCAAGGAAGTGCTGCAGAAGGGCCGGGACGACAAAGAGCAGTCCCCACCGGCCAATAACCTGCCCCCGGCACCGGCGGTGGCCCCTGCCTCCCCGCGTCGTCAGCCTGCGCCCGGCCCGGCCATCAATTCAGGTGCCTGAACCCGATCGGTGACGCCTGCAGATAGTCGCGGGATGGGCCATACTGAAGCATCCTTCATATCATTCACGCGTCCCGCCATAGCCGGATGCGTCAGGCAAGTGCCAGGCAAATGGCAGACAAGAGGCAGACATGAGCCAGACATTCAAGGTGGCGGCCATCCAGATGGTCTCCACCCCCGAGGTACAAGAGAACTTCGCCAGTGCGGCGCGCCTGGTGGCGCAGGCGGCGGAGCAGGGCGCGCAGCTGGTGCTGCTGCCCGAATACTGGCCCCTGCTGGGCCGTCACGAACGCGACAAGCTGGCCCATGCCGAGGATGATGGCACCGGCCCGATCCAGGCCTTCATGCAGACGCTGGCCCGCCAGCATCAGATATGGCTGGTCGGCGGCACCTTGCCGCTGCAGTCGGCCGACCCTGACAAGGTCCTCAATACCTCGCTGGTCTATGACCCGCAAGGCCAGCGCGTCGCCCGCTATGACAAGATCCACCTGTTCAACTTCGTGCGCGGGCAGGAAAGCTATGACGAGGCCCGCACCATCGAACATGGCGGCGAGGTACGCAGCTTCGAGGCGCCGTTCGGCCGGGTCGGGCTGTCGGTCTGCTATGACCTGCGCTTCCCCGAGCTCTACCGGGCCATGGGCGAGTGCGCGCTGATCGTGATGCCGGCCGCCTTCACCTATACCACCGGCCGCGCCCACTGGGAGCTGCTGCTGCGCGCCCGCGCCGTCGAGAACCAGTGCTACGTGCTGGCCTCGGCCCAGGGCGGCGAGCACGTCAATGGCCGCCGGACCTGGGGCCACAGCATGCTGGTGGACCCCTGGGGCGAGATCGTGTCGGTCCTGCCGGAAGGCGAAGGCCTTGTGATCGGCGACATCGACCCCCATCGTCTACAATACGTTCGAGAAAGCTTGCCGGCGCTTCGCCATCGTAAGCTTTGACCTTTTTTGCCTTCCGACAAGACGCTATGAAATTATTTGAACCCAACATGGGCGCCCTGCAAGTGGCGCGCGACGTGCTGCTGACTCCCTTCGGCCTGGACGAATCCAAGCTGCTCAAGGCCCTGGGCAACATGTTCACGCACAAGGTCGACTACGCCGATCTCTACTTCCAGTTCACCAAGAGCGAGGGCTGGAGCCTGGAAGAGGGCATCGTCAAGACCGGCAGCTTTTCCATCGACCAGGGCGTGGGCGTGCGCGCCGTGTCGGGTGACAAGACTGCGTTTTCCTATTCCGACGAGATTTCCGAAGCGGCTCTGATGGACGCCGCCGCCGCCACCCGCACCATTGCCCGCCAGGGCAGCGGCAAGGTCAAGGTGGCCGGGTCCATGATCCCCGCCGGCGGTCGCGCGCTCTACCTGCCGCACGATCCGCTGACCTCGCTGGACGCCACCGCCAAGGTGCAATTGCTGGAGCGCGTGGAGCGCATCGCCCGCGCCAAGGACCCGCGCGTCAAGCAGGTCATGGCCAGCCTTTCCGGCGAATATGACGTGGTGCTGGTGGCGCGTGCCGATGGCGTGCTGGCGGCCGATATCCGCCCGCTGGTGCGGGTTTCGGTGACGGTGATCGCCGAACAGAATGGCCGTCGCGAGATGGGCAGCAGTGGCGGCGGTGGTCGTTATGACTATGGCTACTTCTCCGACGTGCTGCTGGAAAAGTACGCCTCCGAGGCAGTTGCCACCGCCCTGGTCAACCTGGACGCGCGCCCGGCCCCGGCCGGCCCGATGACCGTGGTGCTCGGCCCCGGCTGGCCCGGCATCCTGCTGCACGAAGCCATCGGCCACGGCCTGGAAGGCGACTTCAACCGCAAGGGCTCGTCCACCTTCTCCGGCCGCATCGGCGAGCGCGTGGCGGCCAAGGGCGTGACCGTGGTCGATGACGGCACGATCGCCGACCGTCGCGGTTCGCTCAACATCGACGACGAAGGCAACCCGACCCAGTGCACCACGCTCATCGAGGACGGCATCCTGAAGGGTTATATCCAGGACACCATGAACGCGCGCCTGATGAAGATGGACGTCACCGGCAACGCCCGCCGCGAATCCTTCGCGCACCTGCCCATGCCGCGCATGACCAATACCTACATGCTGGGCGGCGACAAGGACCCGGGCGAAATCCTGGCCTCGGTCAAGAACGGCCTGTATGCGGTCAACTTCGGCGGCGGCCAGGTAGATATCACCAATGGCAAGTTCGTCTTCTCCGCCAGCGAGGCCTACATGATCGAGGATGGCAAGATCACCTATCCGGTCAAGGGTGCCACGCTGATCGGCAATGGTCCCGATGTGCTGAACCGGGTTTCGATGATCGGCAACGACATGCGCCTGGATTCCGGCGTGGGCGTGTGCGGCAAGGAAGGCCAGAGCGTGCCGGTCGGCGTGGGCCAGCCAACCCTGCGCCTGGATGGCGTGACCGTGGGTGGCACCGCCTGAACCAGCTGGCCAGGTTCAGCAGAAGCAGGTTCAACACTGCAATGAAGACCGCCGGAGAGCTTGCCGGCGGTTTTTTTTCGTCGGCTGGGGATGGAAAAAGCTGCGGTGAAGGCGCTGAATGAGACGTCGCCAGATCAAATTACCGCTTTTTTTGCAGGATAACCACAGCGAAAAGTGGCACAGGAGACGGGCAGGGCTTGCATGGGGCGTGATTTTTTATTGCTTTTGGAGGCTGATATGGTGCATTTAAGGCAATGGTCGTACAAATATTCCATGATTTTTGAGAAAAATGTGCATGAGCACTGCATCAATCCATTTTTCGCATCTCCCTTGCCAAAGCCCCGGATTTGTAGCACTATGAATATCTGCTTCAATTAATCCATGACGCCAGACATGTCTTTCGCCCGCGCTTACTTTTATTTTTACTTTAGCTATTCCAGCCCCACGGCGGTGAAAAGCGGTAAGCGTTCGTAAAAAGACAAAACCGAATTTCCTAAAAAACCGCCAGTGATGGCGGTTTTTTTTTGGTCAAATTTCCAGCTGAATATTTGCAGCACTCCAGGAGAAAAAAATGCCGCGCACTGACGATCTTCGCATCCGAGAAATGAAAGAACTGGTCCCCCCCTCGCATCTCATCCGCGAATTCGGCTGCACCGAAAAGGTTGAGCGCACCACCGCCGAAGCCCGCACCGCGTTGCATCGCATCCTGCACGGTCAGGACGACCGCCTGATGGTCGTCATCGGCCCCTGCTCCATCCACGACACCAAGGCCGCCATGGAATATGCGCGCCGCCTGGTGGTGGAGCGCGAGCGTCACAAGAACGAGCTGGAAATCGTCATGCGCGTCTACTTCGAGAAACCGCGCACCACCGTCGGCTGGAAGGGCCTGATCAACGACCCGTACATGGACAACAGCTTCCGCATCAACGATGGCCTGCGCGCTGCCCGTGAACTGCTGCTCAACATCAACGACCTGGGCCTGCCGGCCGGTACCGAATTCCTGGACGTGATCAGCCCGCAATACATCGCCGACCTGATCAGCTGGGGCGCCATCGGCGCCCGCACCACCGAATCCCAGGTGCACCGCGAACTGGCCTCTGGCCTGTCCTGCCCGGTGGGCTTCAAGAACGGCACCGACGGCAACGTCAAGATCGCCGTGGATGCCATCAAGGCCGCGTCCCAGCCGCACCACTTCCTGTCGGTGACCAAGGGCGGCCACTCGGCCATCGTCTCTACCGCCGGCAACGAGGATTGCCACATCATCCTGCGCGGGGGCAAGCAGCCCAACTATGATGCGCCCAGCGTGGAAGCAGCCTGCCAGGACATCGCCAAGAGCGGCCTAGCAGCGCGCCTGATGATCGACGCCTCGCACGCCAACAGTTCCAAGAAGCCGGAAAACCAGATCCCCGTCTGCGCCGACATCGGCCGCCAGATCGCCGGTGGCGACACCCGCATCGTCGGCGTGATGGTGGAATCGCATCTGGTGGCCGGTCGCCAGGACCTGGTGCCGGGCAAGGAGCTGACCTACGGCCAGTCTGTGACCGATGGCTGCATCAACTGGGAAGAAAGCCTGCAAGTGCTGCAAGGCCTGGCCGACTCCGTCAAGCAGCGCCGTCTGGTGGGCGACGAGCGCGATGCCGCCTGATCGGGTCTGACCTGATCCGCTTCAAGCAGCGCACAAGCAAAACGCCGGCAATTGCCGGCGTTTTTCATTGCAAGGCCTGATCAGGCCCGGGGATCAATCACGGAAGTTGTTGAACTCCAGCGGAATGTCCTTGATCTCCTTGCGCAGCAGCGCCATGGCGGCCTGCAGGTCATCGCGCTTGGCGCCGGTGATGCGCACGGCATCGCCCTGGATGCTGGCTTGCACCTTCATCTTGCTGTCCTTGATGACGCGCACGATCTTCTTGGCATCGTCGCTTTCGATGCCGTTCTTGACCTTGATCACCTGCTTGACCTTGTCACCGCCGATCTTCTCGATCTTGCCTTCGTCCAGGAAGCGCACGTCGACGTTGCGCTTGGTCATCTTGTTGGTGAGCACGTCGCGCACCTGGCTCAGCTGGAAATCGGAATCGGCGAAGGCGGTCAGTTCGCGTTCCTTCTGTTCGACGCGGGCGTCGGTACCCTTGAAGTCGAAGCGGGTGGAGATTTCCTTGTTGGCTTGTTCTACGGCATTCTTGACTTCGACCAGATTGGCTTCGCAGACGGTATCGAATGAGGGCATGGCTTTATCCTTATGTTCTTGCAGCCGGCGGAGGCCGGCGTCTGACCCGTGATTCTAGCGGAGTGGGGCCGCCGCCGCCATCGTCGTCCCGCCGACAGCCAATCTCCGGCCTCCGGAGCGCTATAATCGCTGCCCTATGACCATGTCTTCGCTTCCCGTCCAGCACGCCGTTTCCCTGCGCGCCCTCAATACCTTCGGCATCGACGCCCAGGCCCACGCCTACCTGCCCGTCGAAGCTGTGGAAACCCTGCAGGCACTACGCGCCGATGCCTCCCTGATGAGCTTGCCCCGGCTGGTGCTCGGAGGCGGCAGCAACCTGCTGTTGACGCAGGATTTCGGTGGACTGGTGCTGCATATGCAAGGCCGCGGCATGGCAATCACCGGCCAGGACGAGGACTTTACCTACGTGCGCGCCGCCGCCGGCGAAAGCTGGCACGGCTTCGTCCAGTGGACGCTGGCGCAGGGGCTGGGCGGACTGGAGAACCTCTCGCTCATTCCCGGTAGCGTGGGCGCCGCGCCCATCCAGAACATCGGCGCCTATGGCATCGAACTGAAGGATCGTTTCCACAGCCTGCGCGCCTTCGATCTGGAGCGCGGCGAGATCTTGACGCTGGACCGCGAGGCCTGCCGCTTCGGCTATCGCGACAGCGTCTTCAAGCACGCACTGCGTGACCGCGCCATCGTGCTCGACGTCAGCTTCGCCCTGCCCAGGCGCTGGATCGCCAATGCCAACTATGCCGATGTGTCGCAGGCGCTGGAAGAGCAGGGCATTACCGCGCCCGGACCGCGTGACATCGCCGAGGCCGTCATCGCCATCCGCACCCGCAAGCTGCCCGATCCGGCGCGCATCGGCAATGCCGGCAGCTTCTTCAAGAACCCCATCGTGCCGGCCCGCCTGCGCGATCGCCTGCTGGCGCAATACGCCAACCTGGTCAGCTATCGGGTCGATGACGATCACTACAAGCTGGCCGCCGGCTGGCTGATCGACCGCTGCGGCTGGAAGGGCAAGTCCATGGGACGGGCGGGTGTCTACGAACAGCAGGCACTGGTGCTGGTCAATCGCGGCGGCGCCAGCGGTGCCGAAATCGCCAGGCTGGCCAAGGCCATCCAGGATGACGTGCTGGAGAAGTTCGGGGTGCAGCTGGAGCCGGAGCCGGTCTTCATCTGAGTACGCGTTTTCCTGCACGTAAAAAAGCCGTCGGTATCGCTACCGACGGCTTTTTCATTCTGCTTTGCTGGCGATCAGCCGAAGTGGCAGACGTAGTCCAGGGTCTCGGTCACTTCGATGTCGAAGCTGGAGTTGCCCGGCACGCTGAAGGTGGTACCCGCAGCATAGGTATTCCAGGCTTCTTCGCCCTTCAAACGCACGCGGCAGCTACCGCCGTTGATTTCCATGATTTCCGGCGCGCCGGTGCTGAAGTTCAGCGAAGACGGCAGGATCACGCCCAGGGTCTTCTTGCTGCCATCGGCCAGCAGCACGGTGTGCGAGACGCACTTGCCGTCGAAATAGACATTGCCCTTCTTGAGGACGGTGACGTTGTCGAATTGGGTGCTCATCGAATCGCTTCCATTAAACGGTGTAAGGGGGAATCCTGCAGGAATTAATTCTCATCCTTGCCCAGCAGCGGCAGCGACACGGCGGTGCTGGAATCCAGCAGGCCGGTGCCCTGGTAGATCGCCAGCTTCTGGCGGGTGTCGGCGATGTCCAGGTTGCGCATGGTCAGCTGGCCGATACGGTCGATGGCGGAGAAGCTGCCTTCGCCCTTTTCCATGGTCAGGCGTTCCGGGTGGTAGGTCAGGTTGGGCGACTCGGTGTTGAGGATCGAGTAGTCATTGCCGCGACGCAGTTCCACCGTCACTTCGCCGGTGATGGCGCGCGCCACCCAGCGCTGGGCGGTTTCGCGCAGCATGATGGCCTGCGAATCGAACCAGCGGCCCTGGTACAGCAGGCGACCCAGCTTGCGGCCGTTGTCGCGGTACTGTTCGATGGTGTCTTCGTTGTGGATGCCGGTGACCAGACGCTCGTAAGCGATGAACAGCAGGGCCAGGCCCGGGGCTTCGTAGATGCCGCGGCTCTTGGCTTCGATGATACGGTTCTCGATCTGGTCGCTCATGCCCAGGCCATGACGGCCACCGATGCGGTTGGCTTCCAGGATCAGGTCGGTCATGCTGTCGAAGGTCTTGCCGTTCAGGGCCACCGGACGGCCTTCTTCGAAGCGCACGGTGACCGTCTCGGCCTTGACTTCGACGTCATCGCGCCAGAACGCCACACCCATGATGGGCTGCACGATCTTGATGCCGCTGTTCAGGAACTCCAGGTCCTTGGCTTCGTGGGTCGCGCCCAGCATGTTGGAGTCGGTCGAGTAGGCCTTTTCCACCGACATCTTGTAGTCGAAGCCGGACTTGATCATGAACTCGGACATTTCCTTGCGGCCACCCAGTTCGTTGATGAAGGTGCTGTCCAGCCAGGGCTTGTAGATCTTCAGGTTGGGGTTCACCAGCAGGCCATAGCGATAGAAACGCTCGATGTCGTTGCCCTTGAAGGTGCTGCCGTCGCCCCAGATATCGACGTTGTCCTCGCGCATCGCGGCCACCAGCATGGTGCCGGTCACGGCGCGGCCCAGCGGGGTGGTGTTGAAGTAGGTGATGCCTGCGGTGGAGATGTGGAAGGCACCGCTCTGCAGGGCGGCAATACCTTCGTTGGCCAGCTGTTCGCGGCAGTCGATCAGGCGCGCCAGCTCGGCACCGTATTGCAGGGCCTTCTTGGGGATGGCGTCGTAGTCCGGCTCATCCGGCTGGCCCAGATTGGCGGTATAGGCGTAGGGGACGGCGCCTTTCTGGCGCATCCAGGTCAGCGCGGCGCTGGTATCGAGGCCGCCGGAGAAGGCGATGCCGACTTTTTGATTGACCGGGACGGATTGCAGGATGTTGGACATGATCTTGACGTTGCGATGAGGATGAATTGACTAGGACTGGCGGGCTGGGCGTCATGCGCAGCCCGGAATTTCATTGGTCGTACTTGCCGTGCACCAGATACTCGAGCAGGGCCTTCTGGACGTGCAGGCGATTTTCCGCCTCTTCCCAGACCACCGACTGCGGGCCGTCGATCACCTCGGCGGCCACTTCCTCGCCACGGTGGGCCGGCAGGCAGTGCATGAAGAGTGCATCCTTCTTGGCGCGCGACATCTTGGCCTGGTCCACGATCCAGCCGTCGAAGGCCTTCAGGCGGGCGTTGTTCTCCGCCTCGAAGCCCATGCTGGTCCATACGTCGGTGGTGACCAGGTCGGCATCCTGGCAGGCATCGGCCGGATTGGCGAAGAAGGTGTAGTGCGTGTTCCCGGGCGAGACCTGGGCCGGGTCGATGTCATAGCCCTTGGGGGTGGAGACATTGACGTGGAAGCCGAACACCTCGGCCGCCTGCAGCCACGAATACAGCATGTTGTTGGCATCGCCCACCCAGGCCACGATCTTGCCCTGGATGCTGCCGCGCTGCTCGATGAAGGTGAAGACATCGGCCAGCACCTGGCAGGGATGCTGCTCGTTGGTCAGGCCGTTGATCACCGGCACGCGCGAATGCTTGGCAAAGCGCTCGATGATCTCCTGGCCGTAGGTACGGATCATGATGACGTCGCACATGCGCGACATCACCTGGGCCGCATCTTCGACCGGTTCGCCGCGGCCGAGCTGGCTGTCGCGGGTGTTCAGGTAGATCGCGGCACCGCCCATCTGGTGCATGCCGGCCTCGAAGGAGAGGCGGGTGCGGGTCGAGTTCTTCTCGAACACCATCACCAGCGTGCGGTCGGCCAGCGTGTGGTGGGGCTCGTAATTCTTGAACTTACGTTTGATCACACGGGAACGTTCGATCACGTACTCGTATTCATCAAGCGTAAAGTCGGAAAACTGAAGGTAGTGTTTGATTGCCATAAATAAAAACGGCGGCCAGTGTGGCGCCTGCCGCCGATAGTCGTTAACTCCTTAGATTATAAGGGATTCGGCTTAAAAAGATACCCGCTGTACTTGCCTTGCGGAAACAGTCGGCGAATCCCCTTGTGGGGGCGGGCAATGAAGCTGGCTCGGGCGGCAGAAACAAATTTCTCGACACTATTCGAGCCGCAGGCAGAACTTATTTGAATCAGCTATCGATATCTGACGAGAAAATCCTTCTACTACGAATCGGTCAGCAAATGTCACGATATAAATAAGAATCATTAGCATCTGTGCAATTAGAATCGGCGCCTTTCTATTCCCTTGGAGTAAAAGCGGCCATGTCCGATTCGCCTGTTGTCCCATCCGGTTTCCGTCTGCGAGCCTTGCCTTCGGCGCTGGCTGCTGCCGTGCTTTCCATGCCAGCCCTGCCTTTGCTGGCTGCCCCCACTGCTGACGACCAGGAAGAAACCGTCACCTCCCGCCTGCCCGCCGTCGAGGTCCGCGACCGGCGCAGCCAGGGTGATCAGCGTCCCGGCAAGCTCAGTAGCGCCACCCGCACCGCCACCGAGCTCACCGACATACCGCAGACCGTGCAAAGCGTCGCCATCGAACGGGTGATGGCCTACGGCGGGCGCGACATGGCGGCCGCATTGACGGGGGTACCGGGCATTTCCAATGTCTCCGATACCCGTTTCGACGCCTTCCGCATCCGTGGCTTTTCCAATGCTGGCGACATGCTGCTGGACGGCGTGCGTGACGACGCCCAATACGTGCGCAGCCTTGGCACCATCGAGCGCATCGACATCCTCAAGGGACCGGCCGCCGTCCTGTATGGGCGGGGCAGTGGTGGCGGCGTGATCAATCGCATCAGCAAGCAGCCGGGTCAGGAAGCTTTCGGTCAGGCCTCGGCTACCCTCGGCAGCTACGGCCAGCAGGGCGTGGCGCTGGACTGGAACCGTCCGCTCGATGCGCAATGGGCCATGCGCCTGAACCTCGGCCGCGAGCACGAGGGCAATTTCCGCCATGAGGTGCGCGGCACCCGCCAGTATTTCGCGCCGTCGCTGAAATGGGAATCCGGCCGTGACAGCTGGCTGCTGCAGGCCGAATACCAGGAGTTCCTGCGCACCCCCGACCGCGGCGTGCCGGCGCGTGTGACCGCGCTCTCCCCGCGCAATACGGCCACCGCCTATGCCTTGCCGGTGGCTGACGATGGCAAGTTCTTCGGTGCTGCCGGGCGCGACGTGCTGCGCGATACCACGCTGGCCCTGCGCTCCACCCTCACGCGCGCCGTGGCGCCGGACTGGAGCATCCGTCACGGCGTGAGCCTGTTCGAACTCGATAGCGACTTCGACAACAGCTTCGTCTCGCAATCCTTCGTCAGCACCAGCCGCAACCTGCAGCAGGTCCAGCGTAGCCGCTTCCAGCAGGACCTGCACCAGCGCAACCTGCAGACCAACCTGGAGGTGCTGGGCAAGCTCGTCAGTGGGCCGTTGCAGCACGAGTTGCTGGCCGGCGTCGAATATGCGTGGCAGAAGCGCGACCCCCGGCTGTGGATGGGGTCGGCCACCCCGGTCTCCCTCCGCAATCCCGACAATCGCGACAACAAAGGCGTGGTTCCCCAGCCGTGGCAGATGAACTATCACAAGGCCAGCAACCTGGGTATCTATGCACAGGACCAGATCGATCTGGGCGGCCGCCTGAAAGGCCTGTTCGGCCTGCGCTGGGACGACTTCGACATCGATTCGCGCAACCAGTTGAGGAATCTGCGCAGCGAGCGCTCCAGCCATGCCCTGAGCCCGCGCGTGGGGGCAGTGTGGGAGGCCATCCCCGACCAGCACCTCTACCTGTCCTGGAGCAAGAACTACGCCCCGGTCGGAGGGGACGTGATCGGCATCACGCCCGGCGCCGAGGGCAACGCCAACGACCTCGGCCCGCAGTACAGCCGCCAGGTCGAAACCGGCCTCAAGAGCGACTGGTTCGATCGCAGGATCAGTACCACCCTGGCCTGGTTCCAGCTGGAGCTCTACAACCGCACCGTGGCCGATCCCCTCAAGCCGGGCACCTTCTACCAGACCGGGCTGGAGCGCAATCGCGGCGTCGAGTTCAGCGTGGCCGGTGAAGTGCTGCGCCACTGGTTCCTGCGTGCCGGCTGGACGCAGCAGAACGCCAAGGTGCTGCAGGCAGAGCCGCAATTCACCGGCAAGCGCGCCAGCGGCGTGTCGGCCCGTAATGGCAGCCTGTTCGTCTCCTACGCGCCACCGCTGGGCTGGTTCGGCGAGACCGGCCTGATCGTCGAGGGCGCGCGTTTCGCCGACCGGGACAACCTGGTCGAGTTGCCCGCCTATACCCGCTGGGATGCCATGGTGGGTTATCGCCTGCAGCGTGCCGATTTCACCCTGGCCGCGACCAATCTGGCCGGCCGCCGCTACTACGCCAGCGCCACCGGCGCCTCCCAGATCATCCCGGGGGCGCCGCGGGCCGTGTCGTTCACGGCGACCTACAGGTTCTGAACCCGAGGTCGCCCATGCTCCGGAGCGTACCCGCTGTCATGTGCGCGGGGCCGGGGCATTTTCCGCAAAGGCAGGCATATCCGCCAGCCGCGCATGGATGCCTGCCAGCGTCGGCCATTGCGACAGGTCGATGCCCATGCGTTCGGCATTGACCGTCTGCGGGAACAGCAGGATGTCGCCCAGCGAAGCTTGCTGACCAGCGACGAACGGCCCGGCCTGGTGGCTCTGCAGCAGGCGGTCGATGGCCTGCAGACCTTCCATCACCCAGTGCCGGTTCCAGTCGGCGATCTCCGCAGCCGTCACCCCGGGCAGGGTCGACAGCCGGCGCGCCACCCGGGGCGGGACCAGCGCATGGATTTCGGCGGCGATGGCGATGGCGACCGAGCGCGACAGCGCGCGCTGTTCCAGTCCCTTGGGCAGCAGCGGCGGCTCCGGATGCAGCTCGTCCAGGTATTCGATGATGGCGATGGATTGCGTGATCAGCCGGCCCTGATCCGTCACCAGGGCCGGCACCAGACCTTGCGGATTGATGCGCAGGTAGTCCTCGCGGCGGTTTTCCGGATCGTCGCCGAGGATGGAGACCGGCAGCACGTCGACCTCGATCTGCTTGATGGCCAGGGCAATGCGCACGCGCGAGGCGGCCGAGGAGATGTCGTTGAGATACAGTTTCATGTCTGGTCCTTTTGAAGTGATGAAGTGATGAAGTGATGAAGCGATGAAAAATCAGGGGGCAGGTAACGCTGCCGATGGCGCGGTCTTCCCGGCAGCGGTGGACAATGCCGCCAGGGCGGCTGCGGCCTGCGCCTGCTCCGGTGCGTGGGTATCCCAGGCACAGGGACTGGCCGAGATGGCCAATGCGGTGATCCAGCCGATCATGGTGCGCATGGTGTCTTCCTTTCTCTTGAAAACGATGTGAGGGTTCAGGCCAGCTCGGCAACTCAGCCGAAGGTGAAGGCATAGGCAGTGGCACCGGGGTCGAGGAAGCGCACCTCGAAACGACGCGGCTTGACCCCGCCACGCTGGCGCACCAGTTGGAACAGCCGGGTGCGGCTGACCGTGCCATTGCCGGCGGCATCGATGTCGGCACCATGCAGTTCCCCCGGCGCCTGGCCATCCACGCTGACCACGAAGCGCACCGGCCGGCCGTCTTCCCCGGGGCCGAGCACCAGGTGCAGGTCGCGTGCCGAAAAACGGTAGGCGATGCTGCCGTCGGCCTGCTGCAGGCTCGCCGCTTCGGCACCGACCTTCCAGGTGCCGCTCAGACTCCATTGATTCAGTTGCAGTGGCGCGGCGCTGTAGTGCATCGCCACATCGGGCCGCAGCCGTTCTGGCGAGACCATGCCGGTGGCCTGGCGATAGCCCAGATAGCTTTCCTGTGAAGCCAGCCGGGCCAGGTCCGGCGCGGCCTGGATGTCGGTGGCGTTGGGCTTCACCGCAGCATCTCCGTCATTGCCTTTCGCACTCTGGCCGGCCTCCTTGAGCAGGGCCCGGATGGCCTCTTCGGTGCTCTCGTAGCGCCCTTCGCCGAACTGGTGGTAGCGCAGCTTGCCCTGGGCATCGGCCAGGTAGATCGCCGGCCAGTAGTTGTTGTCGAAGGCGCGCCACAGGCGGAATTCGCTGTCGACCGCGACCGGGAAGTCGAGCTTGAATTCGTTCACGGCCTGGCGCACGTTGTCCACTTTGCGCTCGAAGGCGAACTCGGGGGTATGCACCCCGATCACCACCAGGCCCTGATCACGGTATTTCTCGGCCCAGGCCCGGATGTAGGGCAGGGTGCGGATGCAATTGATGCAGGAGTAGGTCCAGAAATCCACCAGCACCACCTTGCCGCGCAACTGTTGCGCCGATAGCGGGGCCGAGTTCAGCCACTGCACGGCACCGTCCAGGGCCGGCAATGCGCCTTCGACCGGCAGGTTGCTGCGGTAGGGGCGCCTGGCCGTCTCCGCCGGATGATCGATTGCGCCGCCAGCCATGGCTGCGGCAACTGGCCCGCGTGGCGGTGCCAGCAACTCGAGCAGGCGGGTCTCAAGACCTTCGGTAGCGCTGGCCTTCGCCGCCAGCGGCAGGCTCGCGCCCACGGCAATGCTGGCGACCGCGGCCAGCACGGCTGCGCCCAGCAGCCGGCGCAGCCACTCACCCATCCCCAGCCGACGGCGCAGAACAGCCATCACACCGGCCCCAGCGGACAGAACCACGGCCAGCATGCAGGCCGCCCCGCTGGCGTAGGCCAGCAGCAGGGTGGCAGTGTGCGGCGTCGGGCCGGCCCAGGCGGCGGCCGACAGCACCAGGCCCAGGATGGGGCCGGCGCAGGGTGTCCATAGCAGGCCGGTGGCCGCGCCCAGCAGCACGGCTGCGGCTACGCTCTCGCGCCCGCCCCGTGGCGTCCCACCGCGCTTGGCCAGCACATTGCCCAGCAGTACGCCCGGGCGCGCCAGTAGTGTGGCCAGCGTGGGCGACATCAGCGTCAGACCGAACAGGGCCAGCACCAGCATGGCAGCGACGCGACCCGCTTCATTGACATGGACGGCCCAGTGGGCAGCCACCGCAGCCAGCGTGGCCACGGCAGAAAACACCAGCGCCATGCCCGCCAGCAGCGCCAGGCGTAGCCGCCATGGCTGGTCGGCGCGGGCCAGCAGGAAGGGCAGGACCGGCAGGATGCAGGGGCTCAGCAAGGTGAGCGCTCCGCCGAGGAAGGCGGCAAGATAGAGGGTCATGATGTAAGGCCGGCAAGGGCGGTGTGATGGGCGACCCGTGCATGAGACCGCGCCGGTGTATCTGTCATGTGTAGGCCAGGGCCGGCTTGTGTATCCCTGCGTGTCCGCCGACGGCGCGGCTACACGGGCTTACAATTCTCGCCAACAGCGGCAGGCTGGTAGGCTCGCGGCCTCTCAATCCGGTTGGCGGGTGGTTTTGTCGTCGTCTGTGTCCGGCATACGGCCGGATACATTGAGGTACAAATCTCCCGCCGGCAGCCCTTGCAGGGGAGGCTTGCAAGACGTAAAAGACAGGGTCGCGCACTTTCACTCGAGCTAGTTCCGCCTCCGGCCGGCTGCAAGCTTAAAGCTGAAAGCGACAACACTGAACACAACAAGGGAAGGGCAGGCAGGTGGAACACATCGATCACATCCTCATCGTCGACGACGACCGCGACATCCGCGAACTGGTGGCCGACTACCTGAAAAAGAACGGTTTGCGCGTGGACGTGGCCGGCGATGGTCGCCAGATGCGTGCCTTCGTCGCCAGTAACGCCGTGGACCTGATCGTGCTGGACATCATGATGCCCGGCGACGATGGCCTGGTCCTGTGTCGCGAGCTGCGCGCCGGCAAGCACAAGGCCACCCCCATCATCATGCTCACCGCCCGTTCGGAGGAGACCGATCGCGTGGTCGGCCTGGAAATGGGCGCTGACGATTACCTGGCCAAGCCGTTCGCCGCGCGCGAACTGCTGGCGCGCATCAAGTCGGTGCTGCGCCGGACCCGCATGCTGCCGCCCAATCTGCAGGTCAGTGAAGCCGGCCGGCTGCTGCGCTTCGGTCCCTGGCGGCTGGATACCTCGGAGCGCCACCTGCTGGCGCCCGATGGCATGGTGGTCACCCTCAGCGGCGCCGAATACCGCCTGCTGCGGGTGTTCGTCGATCACCCGCAGCGGGTGCTCAATCGCGACCAGCTGCTGAGCCTGACCCAGGGGCGCGAAGCCGAGATCTTCGACCGTTCCATCGACCTCCTGGTCAGCCGGCTGCGCCAGCGGCTGGACGATGACGCGCGCGAACCGCGCTACATCAAGACCATCCGCAGCGAGGGCTATGTGTTCTCGATGCCGGTCGAGATCGAGGAAGCCCGCCCGTGACCACGCGTTCAGCTGATGCCGGCGCGCCCAGGCGTGTGCTGCGCATGCCCCGCCCGCCCCGCACCCTGGGGGCACGCCTGTTCCTGATCTTCCTGGCGGCGTTGGCGCTGGCCCATATCCTGTCCTTCGCCGTGCTGTTTCTGGAGCGCTATACCGCAGCGCGCGCGGTCATGCTCGATACGCTGGAAAACGACGTGGCCACCTCGGTCGCCATTCTCGATCGCCTGCCCGCCGCCGAACGGCCTCAGTGGCTGGCACCGCTGCAGCGCGATACCTATGGCTATGTCATCGGCGAAGGTCGCGCCGGGGTCCCCGAACTGTCGCCCCGGGCGCAGCAGATCGCTGCGCGCATCCGGGCCGCACTGGGTGGCCGCTATCCCTTCACGATGCAGACCGTTCCCGGTCCGCGTGAACATCTGCAGGCGCATCTGCGCCTGTCCGATGGCAGCGCACTGACGGTGGATCTGCATCCGGCCATGAAGCCGCTCACCCACTGGCTACCCTACGTGCTGGTGGCGCAATTGCTGCTGCTGGTGTTGTGCAGCTGGTTCGCGGTGCGACTGGCCTTGCGTCCGCTGGCCGACCTCGCCGCCGCTGCCGACCGCCTCGACCTGGGCCGTCCGGGCCCGCCCCTGCAGGAGGACGGTCCGGCCGAAGTCGCCCACGCTGCGACGGCCTTCAACGCCATGCGCGAGCGCATCGCCGATCACCTGCAGGAACGCATGCAGATCCTGGCGGCGGTCTCGCACGACCTGCAGACGCCGCTGACGCGCATGCGGCTGCGTGCCGAGATGGCCGATCCCGGCAGCGAGCGCGACAAGCTGCTCAACGACCTGGCCGAAATCCAGCGTCTGGTGCAGGAGGGCATCGCCTATGCGCGCAGCGCCCACGGCAACGACGAGGCGGCCGTGCGCATCGACCTGGCCTCGTTCCTGGAGAGCATGGTCTTCGATTATCAGGACAGCGGCCAATCGGTGACGCTGGCTGGCACCCTGCCCACGTTGGCCCTGATCACCCGCAGCCATGCGCTGCGTCGCATCCTCACCAACCTGATCGACAATGCGCTCAAGTTCGGTGGGGCCGCCGAGGTGCAAGCCAGTATCCTGCCCGCCGGGCAGTTGCGCATCGCGGTGCGCGACCATGGCCCGGGTATCCCCGAGGACCAGCTGGAGGCGGTATTCCAGCCCTTCGTCCGTCTGGAAGGCTCGCGCAACCGCAGCACCGGCGGCACCGGCCTGGGTCTGGCCATCGCCCGCCAGCTGGCGCTGGCCCTGCAGGGTAGTCTGGTGCTACGCAACCGGTCGGATGTGCCGCAGGGGCTGGAGGCGGAACTGGTGATCAGTTCCCTGTCCTGAATCGGTGAGGACCTGGGCCGGTGGCTGTTGGTTGTTGGTTGCTGGTTGCTGGCGCAGGATTGCGTATCCCAATGTATCCGGCATGGCCGCCGCTACACCGGCTTGCAAAACCAGGCTTGGCCGTACACAAGGGCGATACATCGGCGCGGCATTCTCCTTCATGTCCCATCCACATGAACGGAGAACCCGATGACACAGGAAATCAATCTTCAACGCCGCCGCCTGTTCGGTGCCGCCGCGGCCACCGCCAGCACTGCCATGGTCGCGCAACTGGGCCTGTCGGCCACGGCGTGGGCGCAGTCGCCCGGCCTCGATGAGGGCGCCCTCGGCAAGGTGATGCCGGGCGTGCACACTTCCTTCGGCCAGATCAGGCAGGTGCAGGCCGGCCTGCTCGATGTCGGCTACGCCGATGTCGGTCCAGCCGATGGCCCTGTCGTGATCCTGCTGCATGGCTGGCCCTACGACATCCATAGTTTCGTCGACGTGGCCCCGGCCCTGGCGGCGGCTGGTTATCGCGTATTGGTCCCTTACCTGCGTGGCTACGGCAGTACCCGCTTCCTGTCGGCGTCGACCGTGCGCAATGGCCAGCAGGCGGTCGTGGCACTGGACATCATTGCGTTCATGGATGCACTCAACATTGATCGCGCCATCTTCGGCGCCTTCGACTGGGGTGCACGCACCGCCTGCATCATCGCCGCCCAGTGGCCGCAGCGCGTCAAGGCGCTGGTCTCGGTAAGCGGCTACCTGATGACCAATGTCGATGCCGGCCGCCAACCGCTGCCGCCGCAAGCCGAGCTGGACTGGTGGTACCAGTTCTACCTGGCCACCGATCGCGGCGTGGCCGGCTATGAAAAGTACCGCAAGGATTTCAACCGACTGATCTGGCAGACGGCCTCGCCGCGCTGGCATTTCGACGACGCTACCTATGCCCGCAGCGCCGCCGCGTTCGACAATCCGGACCATGTCGCCATCGTGGTGCACAACTACCGCTGGCGTCTGGGCCTGGCACCGGGCCAGACGCAGTACGACGCGCTGGAGCAGCGCCTGGGCAGCTTCCCCGTGATCACGGTGCCCACCATCACCCTGGAAGGGGACGCCAACGGCGCCCCGCACCTCGACCCGGCGCTCTATCGCAAGCGCTTCGCCGGGCCGTATGCGCACCACACCTTGACCGGCGGCATCGGCCACAACCTGCCGCAGGAAGCTCCGCGCGAGTTTGCGCTGGCCGTCGTCGAGGCCGATCGCTTGTCGGCCTGATCGCTGGCCTCATCCCAACATCCAGATAAAAGGAAACATCATGCAACGTAGTCTCAACAAAAAAATAGCCTTCGTTACCGGAGGTTCGCGCGGCATCGGCGCGGCCGTTGTTCGCAAGTTGGCGCGCCAGGGCGCGGTGGTCGCATTGACCTTTGCGGGTAGTCATGACAAGGCCAGTGCATTGGTTGCCGAGATTCATGCCGCAGGCGGCCGGGCGCTGGCGATCCAGGCCGACAGTGGTGACCCGGCGGCGCTGCAGGCCGCCATTGCGCAGGTCGCCTCCGAGTTCGGACGCATCGACATTCTGGTCAATAGCGCCGGGCTGTTGCTGCGTGGGGAAGTGGAAGACTTCGCGCTGGAAGATTTCAACCGCATGTTCGAAGTCAATGTGCGCGCAGCATTTGTCGCGGTTCAGGCCACCTTGCCGCACATGGCCGCTGGTTCGGCCATCGTGTTGATAGGCAGCGTGGTGGCCGAACGCGCCGGCTTCCCTGGCAGTGCGGTGTATGCGATGACCAAGGGAGCGCTGGCATCACTGACTCGCGGACTGGCGCGCGACCTGGGGCCTCGTGGTATTACGGTGAGCAATGTGCAGCCGGGGCCGACCGTGACAGATATGAGTCGGGGCGGCGAACCGGAGATGGCCGCCTTGCTGACACCGATGATGCCCATTGGTCGCCTTGGACAGCCGGAGGAAATCGCCGATTTTGTAGCCTTCCTGGTATCGGAGGAGGGGCGCCTCATCACCGGCGCCAGTCTCACTATTGACGGCGGTTTCCTGGCCTGAACCTGATCCCCTCCGAAACCTCGCTTTCAATACAGCGTCTGTGAAGACTCATGCACCAGCTGTGCATACAGCTGATGGCGCAGGCCGGCGATCTCGCCGGCCTGAACCGCTTCCAGCACGGCGCAGCCGGGTTCGTTGAGGTGATGGCAGTTGTAGAAGCGGCACTTGCCCAGGTAGGGTGTGAAGTCACGGAAGGCGCGTTCCAGCATGCCTTCGGAGAGCTGGTACAGGCCGAATTCCTGGAAGCCCGGGGAGTCGATGATGCTGGCCCCGCCCTCCATCTGGTACAGGCGGGTGAAGGTGGTGGTGTGCTTGCCGGTGTCGAGCGCGGCCGAGATTTCGCGGGTGGCGATGTCGGCGTCCGGCACGATCAGGTTGATGATGGAGGACTTGCCCATGCCGGACTGGCCGATCAGGATGGTGCTCTTGCCGGCCAGCAGCGGCATGAAGGCGGCGCGGGTCTCGTCCGGGTGGGCCTTGGCCGAAACCTCGTGTACCGGATAACCCAGGCGCGCATAGACCTGCAGGCGTTCGCGGGTCTTCGGCAGGGCCTCGGTGATGTCGGTCTTGTTCAGGATCAGGTGGGCTGACACGCCCGCCGATTCGGCCGCCACCAGCGCGCGCGAGACCAGGTCGTCGGTAAAGCTGGGCTCGGTCGCCACCACGATGAACAGCTGATCCACATTGGCCGCCAGCAGCTTGGACTTGTACTGGTCGGAGCGGTACAGCAGGGTCTTGCGCTCGTCGATGGCCTCGATCACGCCCTGGTCCGGCGAAGTGCGCGCCAGGCGGATGTGGTCACCCACGGAGACGTCGCTCTTCTTGCCACGGGTGACGCAATGCAGTTTCTGTTCCCCTGCCTGCACAAGATAATGCCGCCCGTGGGCGGCGATCACCAGACCGGATTCCAGGTCGGCCTTGGCGGCCGGTCCGGCGCCGCGTGCTGCGGCTTGCTTGCGGCCAGCCATCAGGCGTTGGCGCGCTGGGCGAAGATGGCGTCGACCTTGGCCGCGCAGACGAAGTCGTTGGCCGAGAGACCGCCACGGCCGTCGTTGACGCTATGGGTATCGAAACGCACGCTGCAGCGGTTGTAGCTCACGCCCAGGTCGGGGTGATGGTCTTCGGCATGGATCACCCAGGCAATCGCATTGACGAAGGCCAGGGTCTCGTAATAGTTGGCGAAGGCGAAGCTGCGCGCCAGCTTGCCGCCTTCGATCTTCCATTCGGGCAGGGCGGCCAGGTGGCTGGCGAGGGCGGCGTCATCCAGGGCCTCGATGGGCTGGACGCAACGGGAAGCGGCGAGGGTGCTTGCGGTAATGCTCATGGGGTTCTCCAACGGTCAGGAAGCTGCATGCCCCTGACCTGTATGCAATGAAAGAAATCAGTGATTGCCAGCCGGCGCAGGTGCTGCCATGGCGCCATGCAGGTGCCGGATGCGCAGCGAAGCCGGCGGATGCGAATCGTAGAAGGCCGAGTGCAGCGGGTCGGGCGTGAGCGTGGAGGCGTTGTCCTCATACAGCTTGACCAGCGCCGAGACCAGGTCCTGGGCATGGGTATGCTGGGCGGCAAAGGCATCGGCCTCGAACTCGTGCTTGCGCGAGGACAGCGACGACAGTGGCGAGAGCAGGAAGGTGAAGATCGGCAGCACCAGCATGAACAGGATCAGCGCCATCGCGTCGTTGCTGCCCAGCAGCAGCGGGTCCACGCCCAGCCCGGTATAGAACCAGGCCTGGCCCTTCAGGTAGCCCAGCAGGGCCAGCAGCGCCAGCGACATGGCAAACATCACCACCACCCGCTTAACGATGTGCTTGAGCTTGAAGTGGCCCAGTTCGTGGGCCAGCACGGCCTCGATCTCGTGCGGGGCCAGGCGCGCCAGCAGGGTATCGAAGAAGACGATGCGCTTGCCCGAGCCGAAGCCCGAGAAATACGCATTGCCATGTGCGCTGCGCTTGGAACCGTCCATCACGAACAAGCCCTTGGAAGCGAAGCCCACGCGCTGCATCAGACCCTCGATGCGGCTGCGCAGGCTGTCGTCTTCCAGCGCCGTGAACTTGTTGAACAGCGGGGCGATGAAGCTGGGATAGATCACCAGCATCAGCAGCTGGAAGGCGCACAGCACCACCCAGGTGTAGAACCACCACAGCGCGCCGGCCTTGTCCATCAGCGTCAACACCACCCACAGCAGCGGCAGGCCGATCACCGCGCCCACCAGGCTCTGCTTGATCATGTCGCTGAAGAACAGGGCGCGGCTCATCTTGTTGAAGCCGAAACCGGCCTCCAGACGGAACTGGCGGTAATAGTCGAAGGGCAGGTCGACCAGGCCGGAGATGATGCCGAAGCCGGCCACCAGGGCGATCTGGTAGAGCATCCCGGGGCCGCCGGTCCAGCCCAGCAGCAGGCTGGAGAGCCACTGCAGCCCGCCCAGCAGGGTGAAGCCAATCAGTACCGCCGCATTGACCAGCAAGGTCACCAGACCGAACTTGGTGCGCGCGACGGTGTAGTCGGCCGCCTTCTGGTGGGCAGACAGGGGAATCTTCTCGGCGAACTCGGGCGGCACGGCGGCGCGATGCGCGATCACATGGCGGATGTGGCGCGACGCCAGCCAGAACCGCACCCCCAGGCTGATCCCCAGGAACACGATGAACAAAACGGAAAACGAAAGTGAAGACATGCGTACCCTGTGCGAAAATATGAAGATTCGTATCGAAATTCGTCAAGAAGTTCGTATCGAAGTTCGTAGCCCGACCCGAATGCCCGCCGCCGCACTGTTGGCAAGACATCGAGTCATGACGCCCGGCGTGTGCCGGGCGAGCGAACCAGGCAATGGAACCATGCAGCAGATGGGGCCAGATCCCCATCCCGTCAATAAGGAAGAATTATGTCACAAGCCCCCGCCGCGCCCGTCCGGCCCAATGAAATGAACCTGATCTGGGTCGATATGGAAATGACCGGACTGGACCCGGACAAGGATCGCATCATCGAAGTGGCCGTGGTGGTTACCGATGCGGAACTGAACATCCTGGGCGAAGGCCCGGTGCTGGCCGTCCATCAGTCCGACGAGCTGCTGGACGGCATGGATGCCTGGAACAAGGGAACCCACGGCCGCTCGGGCCTGATCGACCGCGTCAAGGCTTCCATCGTCACCGAAGCCGATGCCGAGCAGCAGATCATCGCCTTCCTGAAGCAATACGTCCCGGCCGGCAAGTCGCCCATGTGCGGCAATTCGATCTGCCAGGACCGTCGCTTCATGGTGCGCGGCATGCCCAAGCTGGAAGAATTCTTCCACTATCGCAACCTGGATGTGTCGACCCTGAAGGAACTGTGCAAGCGCTGGAAGCCGGAAATCGCCACCGGTTTCAAGAAGCGCCAGATGCATACGGCCCTGGCCGATATCCTGGAGTCGATCGAAGAGCTCAAGTACTACCGCGAGCACTTCATCAAGGAATGATGCGCAGGGCAGCCATGTTGCCCGCAGTGCAATAAAAAGGCGCGCCGGCTTCCCGGTGCGCCTTTTTCGTTATAGGCCGGAAATGCTTGCCCCTGTGACCTTCTGGCTTATTCGGTGCCGTCAGCGCTGCTGTCCGCGCCACAGCATTTCTTGTACTTCTTGCCACTGCCGCAGGGGCAGGGATCGTTGCGGCCGGTCTTGGGCGCTTCGCGCTGCACCTGTTCCACGGCCGACTTGCGTTTGGGCGCCCAGTAGCGGTGGATGTGAGGAATGGCAGCCTCGATCTCGATGGCCAGCTTGTGGGTCTTGACCGGGTCATCGATGAGCTTGGTCTCTTCCTCTTCCAGCTCTTCCGAGCCGAGCAGGTAGATCGGGCGCATCAGCGGGGCCAGGTTGGAATGGAAGATTTCGTCCCATTGCTCGGCGCGCAACTGAATCCCTTCCCAGAAGCCCCAGGCCCAGGCCTCGGCGTCCAGCAGCGGCTTGCCTTCATGTTCACGTTCGCAGAACAGGGGCTCGTACTCCTTGGGCGCCACTTCGAAAGTGATGGCGATTTCGTTCATGCTGCGCGCGATCAGGCTGGTGATGCGCTCGGCTTCCTTGCCGTTCTTGAACTTGGGCGTGTCTTCCGGACGGCTGCCCCAGACCCGCGGCAGCCATTCGGCCATCAGCACTTCCTGCGGACCGATGGCCAGGGCCGTCAGGTAGCCGTGCAGGGTGTCCATGGTCATCACATCGTCGGCGCAGCGATCGGAGAGGAGAAAATCGTCGAGTTCGTCGAATTCGGCGTCGGAAAGGGGCTGGTCGAGTTGCATGATGGGTCCGGTTGCTGAAGATTGCTGTTACCAAAGGCAGGAGTGTAAAGGCATTCAGCCAGGGGCGCGAGCATTGTCGGCGTTGGCCGCCGCAATCTGCTGCGGCGCGGGCGCCGTGGACAGTACAATAGCCGGATGAATCAAGCCGCCACTGCTGACATCCCTGACGTCCCCGACGCCACCTCCTTCGCCACGCTCTCGCCCGATACCGTGCTCGATGCCCTCGACGCCCTGGGCCTGTATGGCGACGGTCGCCTGCTGGCATTGAACAGCTATGAAAACCGGGTCTACCAGGTCGGCATGGAAGACGGCCCGCCGCTGGTGGCCAAGTTCTACCGGCCTCTGCGCTGGTCGGATGCGCAAATCCTCGAAGAACACGCATTTTCACAGGAGTTGGCCGACGAAGAGGTTCCCGTAGTGCCGGCCATGCGCCTGGACACCGGCGCCACCCTGCATCGCCATGCCGGGTTCCGCTTTGCCGTGTTCCAGCGCCATGGCGGCCGCGCCCCTGAGCTGGACGATGCCGACACCCTGGAACGCCTGGGCCGCTTCATCGGCCGCATCCATGCGGTGGGTATGCGTCGTCCCTTCGTCGAGCGCCCCGCGCTGGACCTGGCCAGCTTCGGCCATGAGCCGCGCGACTGGCTGCTGGCGCATGACTTCATCCCCATGGATGTGGCCACCGCCTGGCGCACCACGGTCGAACAGGCCCTGCAGGGCGTGCAACGCTGCTACGACCGCGCGGGCGACATCCGCAGCCTGCGCCTGCACGGGGATTGCCATGTCGGCAATGTCCTGTGGACCGATGCCGGCCCGCACTTTGTCGATTTCGACGACAGCCGCAGTGGCCCTGCCGTGCAAGATCTGTGGATGCTGCTTTCCGGCGAGCGACGCGAGATGGTCGGGCAACTGGCCGACCTGCTGGCCGGGTATGAAAGTTTCTGCGAATTCGAACCGCGAGAACTGTACCTGATCGAAGCGCTGCGTACGCTGCGGCTGATTCATTATTCCGCCTGGCTAGCGCGCCGCTGGGACGACCCGGCGTTTCCGGCCGCCTTCCCCTGGTTCAACACCCAGCGCTACTGGCAAGACCGCATCCTGGAATTGCGCGAGCAGATCGCGCTGATGGATGAGCCGCCCCTGTGGCCGGTGTGAACCGGCACCGATGAACCGCCTGACCTGTTTCCCCCATCTTCCATGAGCCAATCCCTTACCCGCTGCGGCTGGGTCAACCTTGCCAACCCCCGCTACGTCGAGTACCACGACCACGAGTGGGGTGTTCCCTGCCACGATGAAACCCGACTCTTCGAAATGCTCAACCTGGAAGGCGCCCAGGCCGGGCTGTCCTGGGAGACCGTGCTCAACAAGCGCGAGACCTACCGCGCTGCCTTCGACCAATGGGATGCCGAGAAGATCGCCCGCTACGACGAGCGCAAGGTGGCGCAATTGCTGGCCGATCCCGGTATCGTGCGCAATCGCCTGAAGGTGGCCGCCACCATCGGCAATGCCCGCGCCTACCTCAAGCTGCGCGAGGAAGTGGGCGGGCTCGATCCCTACCTGTGGGGCCAGGTCGATGGCCAGCCCATCGTCAACCGCTGGGCCTCCCTGGCGGACTGCCCGGCCAAGACCCCGCTGTCGGACGCCATTTCCAAGGACCTCGCCAAGCGCGGCTTCAAGTTCGTCGGGTCCACCATCATCTACGCCTATCTGCAGGGCGTGGGCGTGATCAATGACCATGTGCGCGATTGCCATTGCCACGGTCGCTGAGCTGACCTGTACCAAAGGGTGGCATGAAGACGGAATGAGGACGGGCGGCCGTGGTCGGGTTTGGTTTACACTCGCAGCCTGCGGCGGTGCATCAGGACTGCCGGGATAGATTCACGAGGCCGGCTGGCGCCATGCCAGGCCGGTGAAGTATGGGAGTAGCATGATTTTCGTCAAATGGTTTGGCTGGTCGGTCCTCTGGCTGCTGCCGCTGCTGCTGCGCACGGTGGCGCGCGCGCTCGGCCGCAAGTCCATCTTCGGCGGCCGCGGCGCCATCCGCCTTTGGTGTGGCAGCCTGTTGCTGCTGGCCGCCAGCGGCGCGCTGGAAGCGCTGGTGCGCGCACAACTGAGCAACAGTGATGATGGCCCCAGCGGCGACCTGGTCGGCGCGGCCCTGATGGAAGCCCTCGGCGGCAAGATCAGCAAGGGCATCGCTGCCGTGGTCTTGCTGGCGTTGCTGGCGCTGGGCTTGAAGTGGTTGCTCGGTGCCATCTTTGGTCGTAACGATGCGCAGAGCCGCGACGATCACCCGGAGCTGGACCTGGGACCACCCCGACGCGGCAGCATCGAGAGCGAACGCGTACGCCTGAGTAGTCAGCGCAGCAGTTTCCCGGCGGGCGCCGAGCGTCGCACGCCAGCGGTGCGCCCGCCCGTGCCGCCTCGCGCAGCGGCCCATGCATCTGGCCATGCCGCGAACCGCTCGCCGGTGGGTTCGCCCTTCGAGCCGCGCCCGCGTCCGGCCCGCCTCACGCCGACCCCCGCCAATGAGCGCCCGCACGAGGGTGCTGCCCGTGACGACTGGAAGGTACCGCTGTCGGCCCTGACCGGCGGCCAGTCGCGCCATGCCCAGGCAGGGCAGGGCGGCCAAGGCGGGCAAGGGGGCAAATGGCCTTCGCTCAATCCCCGTCCGTCCGGCCCCGCCGCCAAGGCGCGCCCGGAATCCGAGTGGGCCGCTTTCGAAACCCTGCGCCCGACCGAAGCCATGCTGGCCCGCGCCGCCGCCAGCCGCGCCATCTCGGCCGCCAGTGCCGCCGCCGACGCCAGCCTTTCGCGGGCGGCCAGCCCGGCGTTACCGATCCGCCCCATTCCGTCCTCGATTGCCCGTTCCGCCAGTGATCAGCAGGCAGCGCCGTCCCCGCTCAATCCGACCCGCAGCATCCGCATCAGCAGCGTAGGCCGCGCCGCGCCGCAGGCAGCAGCACCGACCGGGCCGACACCGCGTGCCGATGTGATCCCGACCCGCCTGATGCGCTCCCTGCACGAGGCCGATGGTCTGCAGGGGCCGACGCCACCGGCCGCACCCATCGTGCCGGTGGTGCCGATGGCCCCGATGCCCAGCTCGCCGCAGGATCAGCTCATCCCCGACCTGCCGACCGCGCCCGAGCTGCCACTGGCGGGGGCAAGCTGGGCGCCGGCCGAACCCGCGCAAGCGCCCGTCCTGCCCCTCTCGGAGCCGGAAGCACTTCTGCCCGCAGAAGACGAACCGATCGACCTCGGCACCTTCAATGCGCCCTGGTTCGACATGCTGCCCGATCCGGCAGCGCCAGCATCGCCGGCGTCCCAGCAGCCGGCCTTCACCGTGCGCATGCCAGAACCGCAGCCGGCCGTGGCCGCGCCGGTGGCCAGCGTCTATCCCGAGCACGAGGACGAGCCCCGGGTGGATATCCCGCTGCCCTCGCTGGACCTGCTGGACGAAGTCCCCGAGTCGCGCATCGAGATCGATCCCGAGCAGCTGCAGGAAACCGGCCGCCTGATCGAACAGCGTCTCAAGGAATTCAAGGTCCCCGTGACCGTGCTGGGCGCCGAAGCCGGCCCGGTGATCACGCGCTTCGAAGTGGAACCGGCGCAAGGCGTGCGCGGCGCCCAGGTGGTGAACCTGATGAAGGACCTGTCGCGGGCGCTGGGGCTGACCTCCATCCGGGTGGTCGAGACCATCCCCGGCAAGACCTGCATGGGCCTGGAACTGCCCAATGCGCGCCGGCAGATGATCAAGCTCTCCGAGATCGTCCATTCCCAGGCCTACCGCAAGTCGTCGTCCCACCTCACCATTGCCATGGGCAAGGACATCACCGGCACGCCCGTGGTGACCGACCTGGCGCGGGCACCGCACATGCTGGTGGCCGGTACCACCGGCTCGGGCAAGTCGGTGGCCATCAATGCCATGATCCTCTCGCTGCTCTACAAGGCCACGCCCGAGGAAGTGCGCATGATCATGATCGACCCCAAGATGCTGGAGCTGTCCATCTATGAGGGTATCCCGCACCTCCTGGCACCGGTGGTGACTGACATGCGCGAGGCCGCCCATGCCCTGAACTGGGCGGTGGACGAGATGGAGCGCCGCTACAAGAAGATGTCCAAGCTGGGCGTGCGCAACCTGGCCGGCTACAACCAGAAGCTGGACGAAGCCGCCGCCCGTGGCGAGAAGATCCCCAACCCCTTCAGCCTCACGCCGGACGCTCCGGAACCGCTGGAAAAGCTGCCCACCATCGTGATCGTGATCGACGAACTGGCCGACCTGATGATGGTGGTCGGCAAGAAGGTCGAAGAGCTGATCGCCCGCCTGGCGCAGAAGGCGCGGGCAGCCGGCATCCACCTGATCCTGGCCACCCAGCGTCCTTCGGTGGACGTGATCACCGGTCTGATCAAGGCCAACATCCCGACCCGCGTGGCCTTCCAGGTGTCTTCCAAGATCGACTCGCGCACCGTGCTGGACCAGATGGGTGCGGAATCCCTGCTGGGCCATGGCGACATGCTGTTCCTGCCGCCAGGCTCGGGCTACCCGCAGCGCGTGCACGGCGCCTTCGTGTCCGACGAAGAGGTGCATCGCGTGGTGGAATACCTGAAGTCCTTTGGCGAGCCGCGTTATATCGAGGAAATCCTGGCCCCGCCGATGTCCGAGGACACGGCCCAGGCCGACATGTTCGCCGGTGGCGAGGGGGGCGATCCGGAGTCCGATCCGCTCTACGACGAGGCCGTGGCCTTCGTGCTCAAGACACGGCGCGCCTCGATCTCGTCGGTGCAGCGGCAATTGCGCATCGGCTACAACCGTGCGGCGCGGCTCGTAGAACAGATGGAGACAGCCGGCGTGCTCTCGGCCATGTCGCGCAACGGCAGCCGCGACATCCTGGTGCCGCCCTCGGGCGGCGAGGAATAGAGACAACGGCATCGGTGCCAGCGCCAACGCGAATATCCGGCTGCACAAGACAAAACGGCGAACCCTTGCAGGTTCGCCGTTTTGCTTGAACGCCGTCTCAGGCGATCAGACCATCAGAGCGCCAGCCCTCAGATATCCAGCTGGGTCACCAGCTTGGTATTGATGTAGGCCTCGATGGCTTCGGTACCACCTTCGGAACCATAGCCGCTGTCCTTGACGCCGCCGAAGGGCAGTTCCGGGAAGGCCAGGCCCAGGTGGTTGATGGTCAGCATGCCGCTTTCCACACGTGCGGCCAGTGCGTGCTTGGTCTGTGCCGACTTGGCGAAGGCATAGGCCGCCAGGCCGAAGGGCAGGCGATTGGCTTCGGCGATGACTTCATCGAGGGTCTCGAAGGAGTTGATCAGTGCCAGCGGACCGAAGGGCTCTTCATTCATCACGCGTGCGCTCAGCGGCACGTTGGTCAACACGGTGGGCTGGAAGAAGTAACCCTTGTCACCGATGCGCTTGCCACCGGTGCGCAGTTGCGCGCCGTTGGAGACAGCATCGTCGATCAGCGCTTCCAGTGCGGGGATGCGGCGCTTGTTGGCCACCGGACCCATGTTCACGCCAGCTTCCAGGCCATTGCCGACCTTCAGTTGTTCGGCATAGGTGACGAACTTGTCGACGAAGGCGTTGAACACGCCCTTCTGCACCAGGAAGCGGGTCGGCGACACGCATACCTGACCGGCATTGCGGAACTTGGACGTCGCCAGGGTCTTGGCGGCCAGGTCCACATCCACGTCATCGAACACCATGGCCGGCGCGTGGCCGCCCAGTTCCATCGTGGCGCGCTTCATGTGCTGGCCGGCCAGCGCCGCCAGTTGCTTGCCCACCGGAGTGGAACCGGTGAAGGAAATCTTGCGGATCACCGGATGCGGGATCAGGTATTCCGAAATCTCCGCCGGCACGCCATAGACCAGGTTGATGACGCCGGCCGGCACGCCTGCATCGGCGTAGGCACGGATCAGTTCAGCCGGCGAAGCCGGAGTTTCCTCGGGGGCCTTGACGATGATGGAACAGCCTGCCGCCAGCGCGGCCGACATCTTGCGTACCACCTGGTTGATCGGGAAGTTCCAGGGCGTGAAGGCAGCCACCGGGCCGACCGGTTCCTTGATCACCATCTGGTAGGCGCCCGGGGTGCGGGCCGGTACCAGGCGACCGTAGGTGCGGCGGGCTTCTTCGGCGAACCAGTCGATGGTGTCGGCGGCGCCCAGGGTTTCCATCTTGGCTTCGGCCAGCGGCTTGCCTTGTTCCTGGGTCATCAGGCGGGCGATCTCGTCGACGCGCTCACGCAGCAGGTCGGCTGCCTTGCGCATGATCTTGGAGCGATCGAAGGCGGACATGTTGCGCCAGATCTCGAAACCCTTTTTGGCGGCCTCCAGGGCGCGGTCCAGGTCGGCGCGGTCAGCGTGGGCGATCTTGCCGATCACTTCCTCGGTGGCCGGGTTGACGACATCGATGGTGCGACCGGAAGCGCTGGCGGTCCATTCGCCGTTGATGAAAAGCTGTACGTCCTTATACATGGGCAATCCTCGTTCGTCAGGTTGGGGGAAGGGCCGGCGCTGCCCGGTTCAGCCCAGCGGGCCGGAACCGGTGGCACGCGCTGCGGCCAGGGGGAATTCAGACAGACCGGATGCTGCCGATCTGGTTCATGCGCGATGTTGCCGACGAGGGCAGTGGCCGCTGCACGAAAGACTGTCTTTATACCATGCGCCCTGTTTTCGCGTCGCCTGCCGGCACGCCGACAGCGGCTTCCTACAAGGCCGGACGGGCCGACAAGGCGAAGGAACATTACTTCACGCGCATCGGTCACAATGGCATAACAATATGCCCAGCCGAGGTCCCCATGAGCAGCTCTCCCGCCCCATTGCATCCGGCCCGCCATGCTGCCGCCGCTCCCGCTGACGATTCCCCTGATGCGATGCCCTCCAGCGATGCCAGCCAGCACGCCGATGGGGCAACGCGCGCCGTTGGTTCTGGCAGGCAGAGCCCAGCGGCCGGCGCCACCGGCGGCGTCATCGCCGGTGCGTTGCTGAGTGCCGGCCTGGGTATCTGGCTGGGCCGCAAGCGGCGCCAGCGCCGCACGTCGGTGACACCAACGCCAACGCATGCAACGCCCCGCCCGCAGCCGGCCGCGACCACGCGGCGTGCCACTGGCGCGCACGCTGCTCATGACTCCATTCCGCAAGGCCTGGAGCAGGCTTTGCGCCTGGTGACCCTGGCTACGCCATTGATCGCCGCCTGGCGCAAGGGATCGGCGCGCGCCAGCGCGGCCAGGGCTCAAGCCAAGGCCAAGGCGGTCGATGCCTTGCCGCCGGATGCGCCTGCCCGCATGGACATCGTCAAGGCACGTCTGGAACCGGCGCCGTCGGACTATCTGGACCCGGCCGCCGAGGTCAAGATGATCAAGGGCGGCACGCGGCGCCAGCAGGCCTGGCAGATGACGGTGGCCGCCATCAATGCGTGGCTGGATGACTTCGCCCCCAGCATGGGGGCGGCGATCGCCTACTACACCATCTTTTCCATCGCCCCCATGCTGGTGATCGCCATCGCCGTGGCCGGCATGCTGTTCGGTCACGATGCGGCGCAAGGCGAGATCGTCAACCAGATCCGCGATATCGTCGGCACCGAAGGGGCCTTTGCCATCCAGGGCTTGCTCAAGTCGGTCAGCCAGCCCAGGGAGGGCATGATCGCTGCCGGCATTTCGGTGGTGACCCTGGTCATCGGTGCCACGGCGGTGTTTTCCGAACTGCAGAGTGCGCTGGACCGTATCTGGCGCATCCCGGCCGTCAAGCGCAAGAGCGGGGTATGGCAATTGGCCCGCACCCGTCTGCTGTCGTTCGGGCTGATCCTGGGGCTGGGCTTCCTGCTGATCATCTCGCTGGTGGTCAGTGCTGCGCTGGCGGCACTGGGGCGCTGGTGGGGCGGCTGGTTCGAGGGCTGGCAGCTGATGCTGCAATTGCTGAACTTCGTGCTGTCCTTCGTGGTGTTCTCCACGCTCTTTTCGATGATCTACAAGTTCATGCCGCGGGTGACCCTGTCCTGGCGCGATGTCTGGATCGGCGCGGTCGCCACCACGGTGCTCTTCATCATCGGCAAATACCTGATCGGCCTGTACCTGGGTAGCACCGGCATGACCTCCGGCTTTGGTGCGGCCGGTTCGTTTGCGCTGCTGCTGCTGTGGATCTACTACTCGGCGCAGATCTTCCTGCTGGGCGCCGAGTTCACCTGGATCTACGCCAACAATTTCGGCTCACGTGCGCGCCGGCAAAAGCTGGTCAGTACCATCGAAGATCATCATGTGAGCCTGGAACAGGCTCAGCAGGTGGTGCGCGGCAACGACAAGCCGCGCTGAGGAGACAGCGCCAGTGCCGGGCATTCCTCCACGGCCCACTGGCGCAGGGTATCGCCGAAACCGCCGCGGGCCTTGCTCTGCGGCCGGGTGCTGGTGCTCACACGGGGATGGGCACTCCAGGCGATATGGGCGCCCATGGCCTGCAGTGCCTGGACCAGCGCCACATCTTCATGGCAGGACAAAGGCGGGAAGCCGCCCGCCTGCCGATAGGCCCGCGCACAGACGCCGAAGTTGGCACCGTGGATGTGGCGATGGTCATCGCGATCCAGGTAGTCACGGGCGAAGCGGTGCCGCACCTCCGGCGGATGGCCATGCCAGTCGTCGGGCATCACGGTGCCGCAGACGGCATCGGCCTGTAGCCTCAGCTGCGCCACCAGCCAGTCCGGGGCAACTTGCGTGTCCGCATCGGTAAAGGCCAGCCAGCGTGCTCCCTGGGCCAGCAGTTGATCGGCGCCCAGTGCGCGTGCCACGCCGACCTTGCGCGCCTGTATCGGCAGCACGCTCACCGGATGGCGGCGGGCAATGCTCTCGGAGCCATCGCTGCAGGCATCCAGCACCACCACGATGCGCACTTCCTCGCCCCGCAGATCGTCATGCGCGGCGGCCTCGCGCACCGCTTGCAGGCAGCGCTCCAGCAGGGCTTCTTCATCGTGGGCGGGAATGACGATGCCTATCATGACGTGCTCCTCTCCTCGTTGTTTTTACCGTCCGATCAATGAGATCAATGCGTCGGACGGATTCAGGTCTTGCGCCACAGGTCGACCAGGATGTCCTCGTCTTCATAGCAGGCCTGGCGTTTGAGCCGCGCATGGGCGTCGATCAACTGGTGCATGGGACGGGTGGCGAGCAGACGATCATCGAAATCCTTCTTCCAGTGGCAGGCCAGCAGATGGCCGCCGGGTGCCAGGCTGCCTGCGGCGAGCGTGGAAATCTCGGCCATCTGCGGCGCATCGAAGTAATAGCAGAGCTCGGAAAACAGGATCAGCTCGAACTCCGGCATGTCCTGCGCCGGTGCCGGCCATTGCTCGGGCAAGGCCTGCCGACGCACGTGGACATGCGGCAGATGCGCGGTCTTGTCGCGGGTGATGCGCACCGCATCTTCACAGAAGTCGGACGCCACCAGATGCCCGCAACGTTCGGCCAACTGCAAGGTCAGTTCGCCACTGCCGCAACCTGGCTCGAAGATGGCCGTGCAGTGCTGGCGCGGCAGCATCGCTGCGACGATGGCGCGCTTGCGTTGCTCGTACCAGCTGGTCCTGGTGTTCCAGGGATCGGTACTGGCCGCATACAACTGGTCGAAGTGTCCGCTGTCGCCGCTCCTCATAGGAAGAACACCTCGTAGGGACGCACGAAGTGCGCCAGCACGCCGGCCGGCAGCACCGGATCGCGCTCGCCATCGCGACCGATCTGGCTGTGGTAGCAACGCAGGGCGCGGCGCTTGCGCAGGGCGGTGTCGGCATCAAAGCCCAGCTTGTGTGCCCGGCCCCAGGGGAAGTTGCCCGTCAGCGGCTGCGCCCAGTGCCAGCCCCAGATCGGGACTTCGACCAGCTTGCAGCCCAGTTCATGTTCCAGCTCACCGGCGATCTCGCCCACCGTTTCATGGTCGGGATGGCCGTCCAGGCGCCACGGGGCAAAGACGATATCCGTGTGGCGCAGCTGCGCGATCAGCCAGGCTTTCAATTCCAGCCGGTGCTGGCGGATCTGGCCGTCCGGGATGCGGGCGCGCAGGATCTGGGCCTGCCCCGCGCCCAGACATTCCAGCGCGGCCATGCTCTCGGCCGGCCGCAGCAGCGGCAGCCGCTGCGCCAGGGGGGATGAATCGGGATGGCTGCGCTCACCATCGCTGACGGCCACCACCGCGATTTCCCGCATCATGCCCGCCAGCTGCGCGATCAGACCGCCGCAGCCCAGCGTTTCATCATCCGGATGCGGCGCCAGGATCACCGCCCTTGAGCGGGGTGGCACCAGCTTGCACAGTTCGATCTCGGGCAGTGCATGCAGACGCTGGCAGGATTGCCAGACCTCTTCGGCAGTGCCGTGGACGACATCGATATGGCGTGCGTGGTGTGCGGCGGCGCCGCGCCTTACGGGCGCGGGGGTATTCACAATAAGCATGGGGCGGACTCCTCTTGCAGGCAGGATGTGGCCAGGGCGGCCAGGTCGCGTTCGGCATGGCTCTGGCGCAGCCACACCGGCAGGTCGGCCAGCAGGCGCGCACTGCGCCGCTGACCACAATAAGGATGGGGGCCCAGCGCAGCGCCCAGGTCGCTGATGATCTGCGTGCAGGCGCGTTCGACGATGAGGCGGGACCGCAAGGCATGACGCATGGCGTTCTCGCCCGGGAAGGCATCGATGCGCGCCGCGCTTTCGCGCAGCGTGGCTGCCGAGGTGGACAGCGCGCATTCGGCACTGCCCAGGCGTGCCAGGGCATGTGGGTCGGCACGTTGCGCCAGTTGCTCGCGCAGCAGCGCCACCAACGCCGCCGCCGCACCATGCCAGCAGGCCGCAATGCCGATGCCCCCCTGCCAGAAGCCGGGGCGGTCCAGATAGAAACCGGGCCCGCCCACCCGTTGGGCGCTGGCATTGTGCAGACGCAGGCGAGCGGTGCGCGTGGCGGACATGCCCACGGCCGCCCAGTCGTCCTCGATGATCTCGACCCCGCGCTGCCCCAGTTCCAGCGCCAGCAGCCAGGTCTGACCGGCTTCGTCGCGATGGCTCAGTAGCGCGTGCGTGACCGAGGCCGCGCCTGAGCACCAGGGCTTTTCTCCTTCCAGCAGGACATGCTCTTCCGCTGCCGGTGTGCGCATGCCAAGGCTGCCGGGACGGCCCTGCGCGCACCAGACGCCCCAGATGGAACGAGCCGGGCGCGCGTGTCCGGCTTCAGCCAGGATGGCCAGCGCATCGGTATGGGCTTCGTAGAGCTTGGCCAGCGACAGATCATGCGCGGCCACCGCTGCCAATGCCTGCCAGCGCGCCAGCGTTTCACCGTGGCCGGGCAGGGGGAGGCGATCCAGCCCCGCCGTCACCAGCTGGCGCAGTAGCCGCGCATCCAGCGCGGCCACTTGTTCGTGCGCACAAGCAGCCAGGGCGGGTGCGATGAATTGTTCCAGCTGCGCCGGCAGGGAAGGGCAATCGGGCAGATCAGCGAGGGCAGGGCGATTCATGATGACCGGGTCAGGTTCAGGGGATTCAGGCAGCCCGGGACGGGCCGCAACGATAGCGAGTATGCGCGGCGCTGCGGAGGGCCGATGTCGGCGTGCTGCTGTGTTTGTCGTAGGACTTCATTAGGCCCGGCCAGGACCGGACCGTTTCTGTAGGAATCGTGCGCGCTGTAAATCCGTGCATCACCTACAGCCAAACCGGCCGGCAAATTCCATCATTGCTGCTATCCACGCAGCACCCATGCAAGCCAGCGCAACAGACACCCGTGCCAACACCCGTGCGAAGACCGCTGTCGCACGCAACGCTCAGAGAGGCGATATGAAAACCAAGGACATTCCCGAAGACGCCAGATTCGATGAATACAACAATGCCGCCGGTGGCTGGGGCTCGGTCAAGGCACTGGGCGCCATCCTGCAGCAGGAACATGTGATCGCCACCGGCACCCGCATCCTGATGAAGCAGAACAAGCCCGACGGCTTCGCCTGCGTCAGCTGTTCCTGGGCCAAGCCGGCCGACCCGCACCTGTTCGAGTTCTGCGAGAACGGCGCCAAGGCGACCGCCTGGGAAATCACCGGCAAGCGCGCCACCCCGGCGTTCTTCGCAAGTCACACGGTGAGCGAGATGGAAAGCTGGAACGACCTCGAACTCGAATCCACCGGCCGCGTCACCGAGCCCATGAAATACGACCCGGCCAGCGACCGCTATCTGCCCGTCACCTGGTCAGAGGCATTCGACGACATCGCCGCCCGGCTGCGCGCGATGGATCCGAAGAAGGTGGTGTTCTATGCCTCCGGCCGGGCGTCGCTGGAGACTTCCTACCTGTACCAGTTGATGGCCCGCATGTATGGCTGCAACAACCTGCCCGACAGCTCCAACATGTGCCACGAATCCACTTCCGTGGCCTTGCCGCAGACCATCGGCGTGCCGGTCGGCACCGTCAGGCTGGAAGACTTCGAGCACACCGACTGCATCCTCTTCTTTGGCCACAACACCGGCACCAACGCCCCGCGCATGCTGCATCCGCTGGAAGAGGTGCGCAAGCGCGGGGTCCCCGTGATCACTTTCAACCCCTTGCGCGAGCGCGGTCTGGAGCGCTTCGTCAATCCGCAATCGCCCAAGGAAATGATCACGCCTGCGCATACCGACATCAGTTCGCAATACGTGCAGATCCGCATAGGTGGTGATACGGCGGCCGTGGTGGGCATGGCCAAGCGCATCCTGGAGCGCGATGACCGGGCCCAGGCCGAAGGTTTGCCGCGCCTCCTGGACCAGGCATTCATCGATGAGCACACCAGTGGTTTCGACGAATTCGCAGCTGCCGCCCGGGCTGCCTCGTGGAGCGAGATCGAGCGGCATGCCGGTGTGTCGCGCGCCGAACTGGAACTGGCCGCCGACACCTATGCCGGCGCCGGGCGGGCCATGCTCATGTATGGCATGGGCGTGACCCAGCACCGGGAAGCGGTGCGCACCATCCACATGCTGACCAATCTCTTGCTCATGCGCGGCAACATCGGCAAGCCCGGCGCCGGCATCTGCCCGATCCGTGGCCACTCCAACGTACAGGGGCAGCGCACCGTCGGCATCACGGAAAAACCGGAGATGGTCCCCAATGACAAATTGCGCGCGCTGTATCACTTTGAGCCACCGATGGAGAAGGGACTCAACACGGTCGAAGCCTGCGAGAAGATCCGCGATGGCGAGCTGTCGGCCTTCTTCATGCTGGGTGGTAATTTCGTGCGCGCCATCCCCGACCATGGCGTCATGGAGCCGGCCTGGCGCAACCTCCCCCTGACCGTACAAGTGGTGACGCACTTCAACCGCTCCTGCGTGATCCACGGCAAGACGGCCTACCTGCTCCCCTGCCTGGGCCGCATCGAGATCGACCGCCAGCGCGGCGGTGAGCAGGCCGTGGCGGTGGAAGACAGCACCGGCTGCATGCACGGTTCACGCGGGCGCGTCGAACCGGCCTCGCCGCATCTGCTTTCGGAACCGGCCATCATCGCCGAGCTGGCCAAGCGGCTATTGCCCTTCAACCCGCAGGTGGACTGGGATGGCTGGGTGGGCGACTATGCGCGCATCCGCGACGCCATCGAAGCCACCTATCCCGACATCTTCCGCGACTTCAACGGCCGCATGTGGACCCCAGGCGGCTTCCCGCGCCCGCTGGCAGCGCGTGAACGGCAATGGAAGACGCCCAACGGCCGCGCTAACTTCAAGACCTTCGACAGCTTCGAGCCCGACCCCGACATGCCCGCCGATGCCCCTGGCGTGCTGCGCCTGATGACCACCCGTGGCGACAGCCAGTTCAACACCACCGTCTATTCGCTGGATGATCGCTTCCGTGGTGTCTGGGGGACCCGCCGCGTGCTGCTGCTGAACCTGCGCGACATGCAGGCCCAGGGCCTGGTGCCGGGTGATTTCGTCACGGCCGAGACGGTCTCCGACGACGGCGTGGAGCGTCGCGTGGATCACCTGCGGGTGGAGCCTTTCGATATCCCCGTCGGCTGCGTGATGGGTTACTTCCCCGAACTGAACCGCCTCATTCCGCTGTTCCACCATGCGCGCGGCAGCAAGGTGCCGGCGGCCAAGTCGATTCCGGTGCGCTTGATTGCGGAGGTGAGTGAGCCGGTGTTGTCCTAGCTGCCCCGCGACATTATTCGAGACCAGTCCGGTTGATCGAGGGATGTGCTGGCGGGGAGCGAGAGAAGCAGGCAAGCTGCGCCTTCGGCTCTGGAAATAAGTCCAAGTCTAATAAATTCCGAAATTACTAATAATTGGACTTATAATAAAAGCGCATGAACTCGATTCAGTGGCATCCACGGGCGATCAAGCAGCTCCTGAAAATCAACCGACCCGATCAGGTGAGGATCAAGGATGCCGCCGCAGGGTTGGCACTGATGCCTTATTGCCAGCAGGTGAAGGCGCTGACTAAACACCGTTCGCAATATCGACTCCGGGTTGGCCACTATCGGATTTTCTTCAACTTTGACGGAAATGTCCGTATTGTTTCCATTGAGGAAGTGAGCAAGCGCGATGAACGCACCTACTAACATCCAGATCATCCACGGGCAGGACGGAAAGCCGGCCTTCGTCGTCATTCCTTATGCCGACTACCTCAAGGAGCATCCGTCCCAGGATGAGCAGTATGTTCCACATGAAGTGGTGGCGATGATGGTGGAGCATCAATGGACGCCCATCCGCAGCTGGCGCGAACATCTGAAGCTGACGCAGCACGAAGTGGCTGACCGTCTGGGTATTTCACAGTCGGCCTATGCGCAGCAGGAGAGCAGCATCAGGCTACGTCCGAGTTCTCTGGAAAAGATTGCCGTGGCATTGGGTGTCAGCGTCGAGCAGCTGGACTTCTGATGTCGGGTTCGTCCAGCAATCGAAAGCTTGCGAGAGTGCGTTAAATTCCGTCCCTCCGTTGTTCGAGCTGGCCGGTGCCGGGCACCCATGGTGGTCCTGCGAGGCCGGCGCTCATATGCCTGCCAGGGAAGGGTAAAATCCGGGAATTAGCCACAAGGTCAGGTATGCACGTCCAGACACTACGATATTTCATGATGGTCGCCACGACCGGCAGTTTCCTGGCAACGGCACGTCATTTTGAGGTGCCAGCATCGTCGGTATCTCGTGCGATCTCATCACTGGAAACAGAACTCGGGCAGCAGCTTTTTTACCGTAGCACGCGCGCGGTGCGCCTAACCGAGCAGGGGCAACGGTACTATTCGAACGTTCGACAGGCCGTAGAACTTCTTGATTCCGCGTCCGACCAGTTCGAGGACAAGAATAAAGGTATCCGCGGGCTGCTGAAGATCAATGCGCCCGATTCGCTGGGCAGACTTCATGTCTGTCACCTAGTCAACCAGTTGCAAACCACGTATCCGGATTTGTTGGTCGAACTGACTCTGACCAATACCTTCATCGATCCGGTGCTGGAAGGCGCGGACGTCACCATCCGTGTTGGACGACTTGTCGATTCCGGTTTGATCGGAAAGAGCGTGTGCGCCCTGCGCTACGTGCTCGCCGCAAGCCCGGAGTATCTGGAGGCGCGCGGTATCCCCGAAACTCCGGAAGACCTTCTGCAGCACAATTGCCTGCTATACAAAGGCCTGCGGGAACCGCAGCGATGGCACTTCAGGCGCTCATCCAGCGAAGCATTCGAGCCATTGGTCGTGGGTGGTCCGTTACGAAGCAACAATTCCGAGGTGCTGATCAATGCCGCACTCGCGGGACGCGGAATCGTGCTGATGCCGACATGGCTTTATTCGCCGGCCAGTTTCACGGAAGGACGACTGGTGGTTTTGCTTCCAGATTGGGAGATATCGGCCTATGCCGACCCCCACTACATCCAGATTCTCTCGCCGGAAAACCGATTACGATCGCAAAAGGTACGCGAGGTATCGGCCTTCCTCGTTGAAGCAATCGGGTCGCCGCCTTATTGGGACCGCGTTTTCCCCTTCGGCTAGGCATTGCAGCGATTGCAGATCTTGCGGTCGATGCGCGACCACGCCCTCCAGCGGCTCAACGACCTGCGTGTCGACCACCATCTACATGCAGAACTTCGCCGGTGACGAAAGTCGCCAACTCCAGAAACGTAATCGCATCGGCAACTTCGCCGGCTTCGCCGATGCGGCCCAGCGGATGAAACTTGCCTAGCATGGCGTGATCTTTCCCTGCTTGCATCGGCGTTCTGGTGGCGCCGGGTGCAACCGCATTGAAGCGAATGCGCTTTTCCGCATACTCGATCGCCAACGCCCGTGTTGCCGCGTTGAGACCGCCTTTGGTCAGTGCCGCCAATCCGGAGTAGGCCCCTTTGATGCCGTTGTCGATACTGCCGGTAACGGTGACGACGTGACCGCCTTCCTGCTTTTCGATCTCGCCCAACGACAGCTGCGTGATGTGGAAAAAGCCCGCCATGTTCACGTTCATGATGGCGTTGTAGTCTTCCACCGTGTTCTCCGTGAATGGCTTGCCGATGTAGATACCGGCATTGTTGACCAGCGTATCGATGCGACCGAAGCGAGCAAGCGCTTCTGATACGACGCGCTCTGCCGTTGAGCGGTCACCGATATCGCCGGCGACGGTGACGATGTCGGCGTCGTCTGACGGCTTGATGGTGCGCGAGCTTGCAAGCACGCGATAACCGAGCTTGCGATACGCCTTGACGATTTCGGCGCCGATGCCTTGGGATGCGCCGGTAACGATGGCTACCTTTTGTGTTGACTTCATGATCTGTACCTCGAGTGAGTGGAAAGCGATTAACCAATGCAATTGGGCTTGATGAGCGCCGTCAATCCGGCCGGCTCTCAAAGACATCCTTTACTACGGCAAGCGCTGTGTATGCACTCGACCAACCCGAATAGAAAGCAACATGCGTCAAGAGCTCCGACAGCTCAGCCCGCGTCACTCCCTGATCCATCGCTCGATTGACATAAAAGGCGAGTTGCGCTGTCTGCGCGGTTGCAATGACCGAGCAAATGGTGATCAGGCAACGGTCCCGCAGCGATAGCTCAGGGCTGCGCCATACGTCTTGAAACAGGATGTCTCTGGTGAGCTGCACCAGGCCTGGGGCGACCTGGCCAAACTTGCGCATGACCACGGCATGGCGCCGCTCTTCGACCATATCATCGATGGGATGTGGTCTGGCATTGATCGGCCGAAGCTGGGCGGCATCCAGCCCGCGTAGATCGAAAACAGCGCGCACCACGTCGATCGCAGCCACTGCATTTGCCCAGCCGGAATAAAACGCAAGATGTGCCACCATTCCAGAGACTTCGGCTGGGGTCACGCCGTGATCAAGCGCAACATTCAGGTAGTGCGGCATTTGAGCGCTCTGGTTGCGCGCAATTAATACCGACAGGGTGATGATGCTGCGGTCACGCACCGACAACGGAGAACGTTGCCATAGATCGCCCAGCAAGACCTCTTTCGTATAACGTTCGAACGAAGGCGAAACATCCTCTGCACTGCTTAATGGGGCGTCGTTTGACAGCAGGCTTGCGTTGACCATGATGTTCAGATTGCCGGAACGAGACGCATGGCCTGGAAGCCCAGCTTGCTGGCGAAGATCTCCTGAATCAGCACGGCATCGGGAAGGGGGCGCCATGCTACCTCGATATGATCGATAAGGCCGTTCTCATCAAGGTGGAGATGTTCATTTCCCTTCACGGTAATGTCATTACACGTAAAGCTGAAAAATACGGCGACATCACGATCCGAGGCGAAGCTCAGATTAACTTCAAGCGAGTCGATGGTCGCCAGAAACCCGCCCAGGATCTGGACTACAGCCTCTTTTCCGACCGTAGGGTCGGGGAAGATCGGTCCATGCAAGACGATGTCTTCTGACAAGTGCGGAATGATTCCATTCGTATCCTTGTTGGCCAGAGCCTTGAAGTAGTCGGCTACGTGTGTGGTGTGCATTTGATAGATTCCTTGTAGAACATGGGGATTGCCATCCACCATGAGAAATATCTGGCTGTCCAGCGGAGTGGCATCGAGCCTCGCGCATGGCGCGGGCCCTTCATCCGGATGGCCGCTTACCGGCCGGCGTGCTGGCCGCCGTCCACGTGGATGATTTCCCCGGTGATGAACTCGGCGGTCTCGAGGAAGGTGATAGCGCTTGCGACTTCACCGGCTTCGCCAATGCGCCCCAGCGGATGATATTTACCGAAGAACTTGAGATTTTCTTCCGCGTGCATCGGCGTCTTGATGACGCCTGGTGCAACGGCATTGAAGCGGATGCGCTTTTCCGCATACTCGATGGCGAGCGCCCGCGTTGCCGCGTTCAGGCCACCCTTCGTCAGGCCGGCCAATCCGGTGTACACGCCGCCGCTCATGCCATTGTCGATGCTGCCGGTAACGGTGACGACGTGACCACCTTCCTGCTTTTCGATTTCGGTCAGGGCCAGCTGGGTGATGTGGAAAAAGCCCGCCATGTTCACGTTCATGATGGCGTTGTAGTCTTCGACAGTGTTTTCGGTAAATGGCTTGCCGATGTAGATGCCGGCGTTGTTGACCAGCGTATCGACGCGGCCGAAGCGTGCAACCGCTTCCGATACGATGCGTTGCGCGGTCGATCGGTCGCCGATATCGCCGGCGACGGTGATGATATCGGCATCATCCGATGGCTTGATCGTACGCGAGCTTGCAAGCACGCGATAACCGAGCTTGCGATACGCCTTGACGATTTCCGCGCCGATACCTTGCGATGCGCCGGTGACGATGGCTACTTTTTTTGCTGCACTCATGATTTACCTCTTCAGGAAATGTTGTGATCGATACGAACTCGACAGGGGGAATGATAGGAGCGCCCCTGCCCGACAACAATCCGCCAGCGCGGCAATTCATTTTTGCGAAAACAGCATTCGAAGCACCTCCGGCCATGCCGGGAGAGGTGCGCCCAGAGAGCGCAAGCTGACGAAAGAGCGTCTGCACAAGTCTTGTCCAACGTATTCGTGCGAACGGAAAAAGCCGTTCTATCGCCACGACAAGGAACAGACGACCGGATTCTCGTTTCACTGCGCCAGAAAAAAAGGCCCCGCCTAAGCGGGGCCCGGAGCAACAGAAGCAGTTGATATCCTGAATCGAAAAATGATTTATATCGTTTTCAAATATCGGGGCAGTGCAATACGTCTGCTTCAAACTCTTTTCAGATCCGTAGATCAATACTTCCACATGATCTTCTGCAGTTCCTTGGGATCGTTGGTCCTGGTCAGTGCCAGTTCGGCCAGGATGCGTGCCTTCTGGGCGTTCTGGTCGTCGGTCACTACCCAGTCGAACTTGTCGTCGGGCTGCTCGCCGTTACGGATCACCACGCCACTGCCGGTGCGCGAGGCGCGGATCACCTGGACGCCCTTGCTGCGCACTTCCTGCAAGACCGGCACGATCTGTTCGGCCACGCTGCCGTTGCCGGTGCCATCGTGAATGATGGCCTTGGCGCCGGCCGCGACGAAGGCGTCATAGGCGGTGCGGCTCACGTTGCCGTAGTTGTAGACGATGTCCACGCGCGGCAGGCTGCTGATCTTGTCGATGTCGAACTCGGTCTGCGTGGTGTGCGGGCGGGCCGGCAGGCGGTAGAAGCTCAGCTTGTTTTCCACCACGTAACCCAGCGGGCCGTAGGGCGAGCGGAAGGTCTCGACCTTGAAGGTGTTGCTCTTGGTGACGTCGCGGCCGGAGTGGATTTCATCGTTCATCACCACCAGCGTGCCCTTGCCGGCGGCTTCCTTGCTGCCGGCCACCAGCACGGCGTCATACAGGTTCAGCGCACCGTCTGCGCCCAGCGCTGTGCCCGGACGCATGGAGCCGACCACCACCACCGGTTTTTCGCTCTTGAGGACCAGGTTCAGGAAGTAGGCGGTCTCTTCGATGGTATCGGTGCCGTGGGTGATGACGATGCCATCCACGTCGCCCTGCTTCAGCAGTTCGGAGACGCGCTTGCCCAGCTTGATCAGGCGCTCGTCATTGAAGCTCTCGCTGCCGATCTGGAAGATCTGCTCGCCGCGCACATTGGCGATCTTGGAAATCTCCGGGACGGCTGCAATGATCTTGTCCACCGGCACCACGGCCGATTGATAGGCTGCAGTGTTGACGCTGGAGGCGCCCGCGCCGGCAATGGTGCCGCCGGTGCCGATGACGACCACGTTGGGCTTCTTGTCCTGGGCCTGTGCCGCGAAGGCGCAGGCCAGCGAGAGGATCAGGACGGCGCCGGTTTTCTTGAAGTGTGTCTGCTGCATTTTTATAGGTCTCCTGGTACGCGTGGGGTAGCGACGGGCGATCACGCTTCTGTTTCGTTTCTGATGCTTGTCTGCAAGCGGATCGCGGGATGAGTTCGTACGGTGAGCATCGAACGTTGGCGATCATACGAAAGCGCTGCCGTGCTGTCTCATGCTTTTAAAACATGAGCGGATGCGCACTATGCATGAACTTTTCGACTGCCTGTGCCGCCGGTGCGAGGCGAAAAAAAGGCCGCTTGTGCGGCCGGCTGACAAGGGCGTTGTCGAGTGAGGCCCTAGAAGAATTCCACCGTATCGTTGGTGGTGATGCCGGAACGCAGCACGCCCGAATTGACCAGTTCCTGGTAATAGCAGATGCGGTTGCGGCCACTTTTCTTGGCGTGATACAGGGCCTGGTCGGCATGACCCAGGATCACCACCGGCGTCTCGCGGGCGATGTTGACGAAGCCCAGGCTGACGGTGACCTTGCCCACCTGCGGGAAATCGTATTCCTGCACGTTCTGGCGGAAGCGATCGAAGATCTTGCGGGCGTCCGAAAGCGTGGTGGCGCGTAGCAGGATCACGAATTCCTCGCCGCCGAAGCGGAAGATGCGGTCGTGCGCGCGGAACGAGGCGCGCAGGATGTTGGCCACCAGGATCAGCACTTCGTCGCCGTAGAGGTGGCCGTAGCGGTCATTGACCTGCTTGAAGTGATCGATGTCCACCACAGCCAGCCAATGGCCCTTGGGCTCGTCGTTGCTGTCGTGGCGACGCTCGTCCTTCTCCATCGAGTGTGCCTCGTGCGGGGCGATGGCGAAGGCGTAGCGGGTGAATTGTTCGTCGAAGGTCTTGCGGTTGAACAGGCCCGTGAGCGCATCGCGCTCGCTGTAGTCCAGCAGGCTCTGGTAATTGCAGTAGATGTGGAAGACGCCGTGGATCACTTCCATCGTCGCCGGTGCCAGCACGTGCTCGCTGCGCAGTTCCAGGCAGGAGTTCATCTTCCCGTGCAGCCACACCGGCAGCCACAGCACATGCGTGCCGTCGGACGTGGTTTCCTGGTATTCGTTCAGATGATTGCGGATGCAGGCCATCATGGCCGGATAGGAGGACAGGGCTTCCTTGGGATCGTCGTTGGTGTGCTCCGCAATGGTATGGACGATGCCGTCGCGGATGACCATCTTCTCTTGCACGTAGTGCTCGTCGCGCATGGTGAAGATTTCCAGCATGCGGATGCTTTGCACGCCGGTGAGCTGGTACAGCGCGGAGATGACCGAGATGGCCAGGCGGGAATGCTCCCGATGGGCCGTGATCTCTACCAGATGCTTGAGCAGCGGTTTTTTCATCTCGTCGTCGATGTCCTGCATGAGCCCATTGTTCTATGTATGGTCGGTACTCGGCTTGCGCTTGGTCCGCGAGGTCGGCAGCGGACGCTTACATGCGATCAATGAGTACGAGGCGAGTGTTGGCAGCAGCCGGTCGCAATACCTCTCCCCGAGGAATGCGGCCCAGCCAGGATGCAAGAATTACGCCATGAAGCTAGCACGGAAGCAGAAAGATTTTACACGCTGGTATGCGCTCGGATGAAGCAGTTTCTACAATTCATCATCGAAAAATACCGTTTCATTTCCGCATGGAAATTTTATGCTGTATTTGATTTTTACTTACGTAGGCGTTTGCGTGACTTTTGATTTTTCCTTTTCGACCAGGTCTCCATGCTGCACTGCGGAGCCATACGGGAGGCGGGCTTGCGACGGATGATGCAAAGCTCGGCATTAGTCGGCTCAGCTCTCATCAAGTGACAATCGCAGTCGACATTTTGCGAATCCACGATAAAAAAATCGCCGGTCAAATGGCCGGCGATTTCGTTTATATCATTTGCGCATTGGCAGGCCTGTCCTGCCGTCGTTCTGTGCCTCAGGCATAGATGATCAGCAGCGCCACTGCGATGATGAGACCGAACTTGGTGATCTTGTAGACGGTCTTGTTCCAGTTCTTGAAGCGGCGGCGATATTGCCCGGCCAGCCAGACGAAACGGAACAGCTTGTTCACGCGTCCGGTCTGGTCGCCGGTTTCGTTGGGAGAGGCCGCAGCGGTCATCATGGTGCGACCGAGGAAGCCGTTGATGGCTTCTGCCCAGCGATAGCGCAGCGGACGCTCGACGTCGCAGAAGAGGATGATACGGTTCGTCTCGGAGCCGTTCTGTGCCCAGTGGATGAAGGTCTCGTCGAACACCACGCTCTGGCCGTCGCGCCAGCTGTAGCGCTGGCCGTCGACCTCGATGAAGCAGCGGTCGTCGTTGGGCGTGACCAGGCCCAGGTGATAGCGCAGCGAACCGGCAAACGGGTCACGGTGCGGATTGAGCGTGCCGCCCGGGGCCAGTTCGGCAAACATGGCAGCCTTCACGCTGGGAATGCGCTTGAGGATTTCCACCGTCTTGGGGCAGAACTTTTCGGCCGACGGATGGCTGGCGTTGTACCACTTCAGGTAGAAACGCTTCCAGCCGGCCTTGAAGAAGGAGTTGAAGCCGGCATCGTCATTCTTTTCGGCGGCCTTGATCTTGGCCATTTCACGCAGGGCCACGGCCTCGTCGCGGATCACTTCCCAGTTCTGGTCGATGAGGGCCAGGTCCTGGAACTCCTTCACCGCGGGGTACGGCACCGCCGGCACGCGCGAAAAGGCGTACATGAAGAGATTGATCGGCGACATGATCGACGAGTGGTCGAAGAACTGGCGCAGGAAGGGCAGGCGCACGCGTCCACGGAAGTGGATGAACAGGATGGAAAAAATATAGATGAAGACTATTGCCCACTTCATTGCAGGGTCCTTTGATGTTGCCTGCCTTTCCAAGTGAAGGAAAATGCAGTGACGGATGTTCGTCCAGATGGGGTCGATTCGGGAAGGATCAACGGCAAAGGCAGCCGAAAGGCGCTAGATGCGTGCTGATGAGCTGAAATCCCCGAGGCTGCACAAACTGCGGCCAAGCCGCAGCGACGCAGAGCAAGCGGGGATTCTACACCAAGGGGAAGTTCATATTTGTAAGCGCCCCGCGCGGCTATATATGAATGTTTCTTCATGCCGGGGTGGCGATGCGCCAGATCAAACGCGCATGAAAAAAGGACCGGAAATTCCGGTCCTTTTGCGGGAAGCTGAAGCTTTGTGATCAGGCGGCCTGGGTTACCACCTGGCGTGCGCGGTTCCAGCGCGGCAGGCCGGTGAAGGCGAAATCGATCTCCGGCACGCGGCCGGCGACGATCTCGGCGATGGCGCGGCCGGAGCCGCAACCCATGGTCCAGCCCAGGGTGCCGTGACCGGTGTTCAGGTACAGGTTGGCGAACCTGGTCTTGCCCACGTAAGGCACGTTGGACGGGGTCAGCGGACGCAGGCCGGTCCAGTAGGTCGGGTTCTCGTAGTCGCAGCCGTCGGGGAACAGTTCACGGGTGCGGCGGGTGATGGCCTCGCAGCGGGTAGTGTTGAGCTCGCGGCCATAGCCGTTGAGTTCGCAGGTACCGGCCACGCGCAGGCGGTCGCCCAGACGCGAAACCACCAGCTTGTAGCCGTCGTCGGTGAGCGAGACGCTGGGCGCAGCATCCGGGTTGATGACCTTGTAGGTGGCCGAATAGCCCTTGCCTGGGTAGAGCAGCAGGTCGATGCCCAGTGGCTTGACCAGTTGCTGCGAGAAGCTGCCCATGGCGACCACGAAGGTATCGGCCGTCAGGACTTCATGGCGGCCATCCGGGTTGATGATCTCCACGCCGGTCACGCGGGCGGCGGCGCCGGCCCCTTCGGTGATCAGGCGGGTGATGGTGGTGGAATAACGGAACTCGACGCCGGCTTCCTCGCTCTTCTTGGCCAGGCCCGTGGTGAGCTTGAAGACGTCGCCCGATTCATCGGTGGCGGTGAAGTCGCCGCCGACGATCTTGTTGCGGATCGAGGCCAGTGCCGGCTCGATGCGGATCACTTCGTCGGCGCCGATGGACTCGCGCGGGCAGCCCAGGTCGCGCATCAGCTTGGCGGCCGGCAGGGAGTCCTGGAATTCCTTTTCTTCAGTGTAGAAGTGAAGGATGCCGCGGGTCAGGTGATCGTACTGGATACCGGTTTCGGCGCGCACCGCCTGCAGGGTCTGGCGGCTGTACTCGCACAGGGCGACGATGTTGCGGATGTTCTCGTCGGTACGGGCGGCGGTGCATTCGCGCAGGAACGCCACGGCCCATTTCCATTGCAGCCATTCGGGGCGGAAGCGATAGAGCAGGGGGGCGTCTTCCTTGCCCAGCCACTTGAGCACCTTCATCGGGGCGGCCGGGTTGGCCCAGGGTTCGGCGTGCGACACCGAAATCTGGCAACCGTTGGCAAAGCTGGTTTCCTGCGCCGCGCCGGGCTGGCGTTCGATGACGGTGACGTCGTAACCCTGCTTCTTCAGGAACCAGGCGGAAGCGGTTCCGATAATGCCTGCGCCCAATACGATCACTTTCATCCCACTCTCCCGGTTTTGCATGAACTTGCTGGTGTTTTTCGGACTTCACACCGCCATTGGACGATGCGAACAATGCAAGCATTGTAAGAAAAGCGTGATTGCCGATGTAATCAATACTGGGCAGAATTTTTGTGAATCAAAAGCCGAATGCAGATGGTTTATTCAAAATGAAAAGAAAAATCCATCAGGATTTACTTTTTTGAAGACGAGAAGCGCGCCATCTCTTCGGCTACGGCGCGCTCCACCGTTTCTGCCAGGGCGTCGCGCAGGCCTTCTCTGACGCGCTGCATCACGATATCGGAAAGATGGTCCAGCGCCAGCGCCATCTGGTCCTGCAGATGCTGGTGCAGCACGGTATCGACGCGCTCCAGCAGGCTTTGCAGGACGTTTTCGCGGATTTCCTGTTCCCACTGGCGGTACTGCTCGGCGGCCGGCGTGACCTGAGGGGGCGGGGCCATGGGCGACATTACGGGCGTTGCAGCCGCGGGCGCCTGATAGTGGGTGGCCGCAGGTTGCGTGTGAAAGGCACCCGGTTGCATCGGCGCGGCGTAATCCTGCGCGGCCGGGGCAGCCGGCGCCAGCGGGATGATCTCGGTGAGGAGGGGGATGCTGTTGTCGTCGTGGTTCATGTCTGGAGCGTGGGCCTCAGGCCGCCACATGGTGCGACAGCGGATAGCCGCGTTCCTTGTAGAAACGGTAGCGGTCGCGGCCGGCGGCCTTGTCGGCGTCGTCGGCGGAAATGATTTCCAGCAAGCGTTCGAAACGGGCGAAATGGGCCGGCGTATCGGTGCCGAGGTTGATCAGTATCTGGTGATGCGGCAATTCGGCGGCGTCGTCGCCGGTGAGGATGATGGGCGTCTGTGATGCCAGCGGATCGCCGGCCATCACGTGAGGCAGGAAATCCTGCTCGGAAAAGCTCCAGAGCGCCTGGTCCAGTTGTTGCAGTTCGGCGCGGTCGGGACTGCGCAGCACCAGCATGGCGCCGGACGCACGCGCCTTGCGCACCAGTCGGCAGACGTAGGCGATCTTTTGCGGGACGTTGCTATGGAAATCGATTCGGGTCATCCCGCCAGTATAGTGGCTCGCGCTGCAGCATGCCATCCGCGGCGGCGGCCAGGCCAAAGAAAAACGGCCCGCCATCGGGGCGGGCCGTGCTGGCCGTCTTGCGAAGCCGTTCGTCAGCGACTCAGGCCGCCATGCCACTATGCCGCAGCAAGGCATCGATGCTGGGCTCGCGGCCACGGAAGGCCTTGAAGGACTCGATGGCCGGACGGGAGCCACCGACAGCCAGGATTTCCTGCTGGAAGCGACGTCCGGTTTCCAGCGAGATCACGTTGCCGCCGGTCACCGCGGCTTCTTCAAAGGCGCTGTAGGCGTCGGCAGACAGCACCTCGGCCCACTTGTAGCTGTAGTAACCGGCTGCATAGCCGCCCGCAAAGATGTGCGAGAAGGAATGCTGGAAGCGGTTGAACTCGGGCGGGCGGATCACGGCGATGCGGTCGCGCACGCTGTCGAGCAGTTGCTGCACAGTCTGGCTGCCACCGACTTCATATTCATGGTGGATCAGCATGTCGAACAGGGAGAACTCCACCTGGCGCAGCATCTGCAGGCCGGACTGGAAGTTCTTGGCGGCGATCATCTTGTCGTACAGCGCACGGGGCAGCGGTTCGCCGGTCTCGGCGTGGGATGTCAGCTGCTGCAGCACGTCCCATTCCCAGCAGAAGTTTTCCATGAACTGCGAGGGCAGTTCCACCGCGTCCCATTCCACGCCGGAGATGCCGGAGACACCCACTTCATCGACTTGCGTGAGCATGTGATGCAGGCCGTGGCCGAACTCGTGGAACAGGGTGATCACTTCGTCATGGGTGAACAGGGCCGGCTTGGCCACGCCATCGACCACCGCCGGTTCGGTGAAGTTGCAGACCAGATAGGCGATCGGGGTCTGCACGCCTTGCGCGGTGAGGCGGCGGGCGCGGGCGTCATCCATCCAGGCGCCGCCACGCTTGCCGGAGCGGGCATACAGGTCGAGATAGAACTGGCCGACCAACTGGCCGTCGCGTTCGATGCGGAAGAACTTCACGTCCTTGTGCCAGACCGGGGCCGTATCGGGCTTGATCTGCACGCCGAACAGTTGCTGTGCGACCTGGAACAGGCCGCCCACCACCTTGGGCTCGGGGAAATATTGCTTCACTTCCTGCTCCGAGAAAGCGTAGCGCTGTTCGCGCAGCTTTTCCGAGGCATAGGTGCTGTCCCAGGCCTTCAGCTCCTCCAGGCCCAGTTTTTCGCGGGCGAAGGTCTTCAGTTCTTCGTAATCCTTCTGGCCGAAGGGGCGAGCGCGCTGGCCCAGGTCTTCCAGGAAGGCGATCACTTCCGAGGGCGACTTGGCCATCTTGGCCACCAGCGACACCTCGGCGAAGTTGGCGTAACCCAGCAATTGCGCTTCTTCCTTGCGCAGCTGCAGGATCTGGTCGATGTTGCCGCTGTTGTCCCATTCCGGCTTGGCGCCCAGCTCGGAGGCCTTGGTGGCGTTGGCGCGGTAGATCTTCTCGCGCAGGGCGCGGTTGTCGGCGTATTGCAGCACCGGGAAATAGGACGGGAAGTGCAGCGTGAACTTGTAGCCGGGCTTGCCATCCTTCTCGGCCGCGGCGCCGGCGGCCTGCTTCACGTCGGCCGGCAGGCCGGAGAGTTCGGCTTCGTCCTCGACGAAGAGGCCGAAGTCATTGGTGGCGTCCAGCACGTTTTCCGAGAAGCGGGTGGTCAGCATGGCCTGCTTTTCCTGGATCTCGGCGAAGCGTTCCTTCTTCTCTTCCGGCAGCTCGGCGCCGGAGAGGCGGAAATCGCGCACCGCATTGTCCACCACCTTGCGGCGTGCGGCCGACAGGGAGGCGAAGGCCGGGCTGGCCTGCAGCGCCTTGTACTTCTCGAACAGCGCCAGGTTCTGGCCCAGCGAGGTCCAGAATTCCACCAGGCGCGGCTGGTTCTCGTTGTAGGTGGCGCGCAGGGCCGGAGTATCCATGACCGAGTTCAGGTGGCCCACCACGCTCCAGGCGCGGCCCAGTTTTTCGGTGGCGGACTCCAGCGGTTCGACGAAATTGTCCCAGGTGACCTCGGCCATCGGCGCTTCCAGTTCGGTGACCAGGCGGCTGGCATCGGCCAGCAGCTTGTCCAGGGCCGGGGTGACGTGCTCGGCGGCGATGGCGTCGAACTGGGCGTAGCCCGAGAAGTCGAGCAGGGGATTGGCGGCGATGTCGGTGGTGGTCATGGATTCTCGTTTCTCTGAAGCCTCCCGCCGGCGTGGCGCCCTCGGGAGGTGATGCGGTTTTAGGTACGTTCTGCAGCTTCGATGGTGTTGACCAGCAACATGGTGATGGTCATCGGACCCACGCCACCCGGCACCGGGGTGATCCAGCCGGCGACTTCGCGGGCATTGGCGAAATCGACGTCGCCGCACAGCTTGCCGTTGTCATCACGGTTCATGCCGACGTCGATGACGACGGCGCCGGGCTTGACCATGTCGGCGGTGACGATGTTGCGCTTGCCGGTGGCGACCACCAGGATGTCGGCCTGGCGGGTGTGGTGGCCGAGGTCACGGGTCTTGGAATTACAGATAGTGACGGTGGCGCCGGCTTGCAAGAGCAACATGGCCTGCGGCTTGCCGACGATGTTGGAGGCGCCCACCACCACGGCATTGGCGCCGCGGACCGGGTAGTCGATGGATTCCAGCATCTTCATCACGCCATAAGGGGTGCAGGGGCGGAACAGCGGCTGGCCCGTCATCAGGAGGCCGGCATTGCTGACGTGGAAACCGTCCACGTCCTTTTCCGGCGCGATGGCTTCGATCACCTTGTGCGAATCGATATGGGCCGGCAGCGGCAGTTGCACCAGGATGCCGTTGATCTTGGGGTCCTGGTTGAGGGCGTCGATGCGGGCCAGGAGTTCGGCTTCCGTCATCGTGGCTTCATATTTTTCCAGCACGGAGTGAAGACCATTGTCCTGGCAGGCCTTGACCTTGTTGCGCACGTAGACCTGGGAAGCCGGGCTGTCGCCCACCAGGATCACGGCCAGGCCGGGTTGCTTGCCTTGGGCGGTGAGGGCGGCGGCGCGCTTGGCGACATCGGCGCGCAGTTGTTGGGAGAGCAGGTTTCCGTCGATCAGTTGGGCAGACATGGCAATGAAGGCAAAAAAGGCAGGGCTAGGAAGAAAGCTCCCGGGCGAGCCGGGGCGACTGGGGCGCGGTGCGCCGGAACCCGTGATTATAAAGCCAGGCCGGGGACGGAGTGACATGCGCGCTGCTGGTCACATGTTGTTTGTTTTGAAATAAAAGCAGATGGTTTTGGACGACAATCGCTTTTGGGGCAGCGTACGACGGGAATGTTCAATTTCGGTTATGCTCCCGCAACCAAACGCAGCAGCCTCACCGCAGCAGCCTCACAGTTCCCCTCTAGTTACAAGGATTTGCGCATGACCGATCTCCTCACCCGCCGCCTGCAACAGCTTTCCCAGCCGCAACATCTTGCGTTGCTGAGTCAGGGCTTGCGCGGTGTGGAGCGGGAGACGCTGCGGGTGGATGAGCAGGGCAATCTGGCCCGCACGCCCCATCCGCCGGCACTGGGTTCGGCCCTCACCAATGATCTGATCACCACCGACTATTCGGAATCGCTGCTGGAGTTCATCACCCCGGCCATGCCCGACATCGCCGATGCGCTGCAGCGCCTGGATGAAATCCATCGCTTCGCCTATACCAAGCTGGACGGTGAACTGCTGTGGAATGCCTCCATGCCCTGCGTGCTGCCGCCGGAAGACGAGATTCCCATCGGCTGGTATGGCAGTTCCCACATCGGCATGTTGAAGCATGTCTACCGGCGCGGCCTGGCGCTGCGCTATGGCCGCACCATGCAATGCATCGCCGGTATTCACTACAATTTCTCGGTGAGTGAAGACCTGTGGGAAGTGCTGCGCGACGAGGACGACACCGTCGACCCCACGCTGTCGCGCCGGGATTACCAGTCCGAGCGCTATATCGCCCTGATCCGCAACTTCCGTCGCTACAGCTGGCTGCTGATGTATCTGTTCGGTGCCTCGCCGGCGGTGGCCACCAACTTCCTGCGCGGTCGTGCGCACCAGCTGGAGACGCTGTCCGAGGACACGCTCTTCCTGCCCTACGGCACCAGCCTGCGCATGAGCGACCTGGGTTACCAGAACCACGCCCAGGCCAACATCACGCCGCACTACAACAACCTGCCGGCCTACATCCGTAGCCTCTCGCATGCGGTCAGTGAACCGTATCCGCCCTATGAAGCCATCGGCACCAAGCGCGATGGCGAGTGGGTGCAGATCAATACCAACATCCTGCAGATCGAAAACGAGTTCTACTCTTCGATCCGTCCCAAGCGCGTCATCAACAGCGGCGAACGCCCGGTGCAGGCCTTGTCGGCGCGCGGTGTGCAGTATGTGGAAGTGCGCTGCATGGACATCGATCCCTTCAACCCGCTGGGCATCGGCCTGGAGGCAGCGCGTTTCCTGGATGTGTTCCTGCATTTCCTGGCGCTGGAATCGAGCTGCCTGACTTCGGACGAGGAGGGCGTGGAAAACCGCGCCAACTTCCTCGCCACCGTCAAGGAAGGCCGTCGTCCCGGCCTGCACCTGCAGTTCAAGGGCGAATCCATCCTGCTCAAGGACTGGGGCGAGCAACTGCTGGACCGCATGGCACCGGTAGCCGAACTGCTGGATCGCCAACTGGGCGGCAGCCAGCATCGCGACAGCCTGGCCGTGCAGCGCGGCAAGCTGGCCGATCCCGATGCCACCCCGTCGGCCCAGGTGCTGCGTGAAATCCGCGCCGCCGGCAACTCCTTCCCCGGTTTCACCCTGGCCAACAGCCGCCGCCAGGCCGAGCAGCTGCGCGCCCGGCCTCTGTCGGCCGCCAAGACGGCTGACTTCGTGGCCATCGCCCAGGCCTCGCTGGATGCGCAGCGCGACATCGAGCGTACCCAGATCGGCGACTTCGATACCTTCGTCGCCGCCTATCGCGCCAGCACACTGGGCAATATCGCGATCTGAACATCGCTTCATTTATATAGAGCAAGTTCTGTAGCGTAATTCCGCTACGGCCGGCGATCGGGCTGGTCGTGGCGGAATGTGATTGCCGCTGGCAAGCTCAGCAGGTGAATCCATTTGCTTCACGTCAACACGGCCAACCCTGATTTTTCAGGTAGTTCAGGCCACTTTGCCGCATTGCAAACAGGGCAAGAAAACCCCTCTCCCAAGGCGATACAGTAAAAATACGAGGCCCGCAAAGCGCCTATTCATGCCGCTTTGCAGCATATTTTCGCATTATGAAATCGATTATCGTAATTTGAAAATCGAAAATTCCCTGATAAAATTCGTCGTCCACACGGCTGGAAGACCGTACATTTAAGCTTGTTCCGCCTCCAAAGCCTTGCCCCACGGGCCGGGAAGGGTTGTAGCACAGGCAACGGAATGGTCTTCCTGCATCACTTGCCGGCGGCAGCGTACCGAATGAACCGACCGACCCGCCAGGTCTATCCGACCGGACGGATCTCTCAACAACCAGGAGACATGACATGTCAGCCCAAATCGATCAAGTTCTGGCGCAGGCCGCCAACGATCCCGATGTGATGGAAACCCAGGAGTGGCTCGACGCCCTCGAAGCAGTGATCGAAAAGGAAGGCCCGGATCGCGCCCACTACCTGATGGAACGCATGGTCGATCTGGCCCGCCGCCGTGGTGCCCATATTCCCTTCTCCAGCAATACCGCCTACGTCAACACCATTCCGGCCGACCAGGGCGAGCACTGCCCGGGCAACCTGGAATACGAAGAGCGCCTGCGCTCGTGGATGCGCTGGAACGCCATGGCCATGGTGGTCAAGGCCAACCGCGTGGACGGCGACCTGGGTGGTCACCTGTCTTCCTTCGCCTCGCTGGCCAACATGCTGGGCATCGGTTTCAATCACTTCTGGCACGCCCCGACTGAAGATCACGGCGGCGACCTGCTCTACATCCAGGGTCACTCCTCGCCCGGCATCTATGCACGCGCCTTCCTGGAAGGCCGCCTGTCCGAAGACCAGTTGATCCACTTCCGCCGCGAAGCCGATGGTCACGGTCTGTCGTCCTACCCGCACCCCAAGCTGATGCCGGAATTCTGGCAGTTCCCGACCGTCTCCATGGGCCTGGGCCCCTTGATGGCGATCTACCAGGCACGCTTCCTGAAGTACCTGCACGCCCGTGGCATCGCCAAGACCGACAACCGCAAGGTCTGGGCCTTCTGTGGCGACGGCGAGATGGACGAACCGGAATCGATGGGCGCCATCGGCATGGCCGGTCGTGAAAAACTGAACAACCTGGTCATCGTGGTCAACTGCAACCTGCAGCGCCTGGACGGCCCGGTGCGCGGCAACGGCAAGATCATCCAGGAACTGGAGTCCGACTTCCGTGGCGCCGGCTGGAACGTGGTCAAGGTCATCTGGGGCAGCGGCTGGGACGAGCTGCTGGCCAAGGACAAGGACGGCATCCTGCAGAAGGTGATGATGGAAACCGTCGACGGCGAGTACCAGAACTACAAGGCCAAGGACGGCGCCTTCGTGCGCAAGCACTTCTTCGGCAAGCATCCCAAGCTGCTGGAAATGGTCTCCAAGATGTCGGACGACGATATCTGGCGCCTGACCCGTGGCGGTCACGACCCGCACAAGATCTACGCTGCCTTCAAGGTCGCGCAGGACTCCAAGGACCAGCCCACCGTGATCCTGGCCAAGTCCATCAAGGGCTATGGCTTCGGCAAGGCCGGCGAAGCGCGCAACACCGCGCACAACACCAAGAAGCTGGACGACGAAGCCATCCGCGCCATGCGCGACCGCTTCCAGCTGCCGATCTCGGACGCCGAGCTGCCCAGTATCCCGTTCTTCAAGCCGGCCGACGACACCCCGGAAATGCAGTACCTGCACGAGCGCCGCAAGGCCCTGGGCGGCTACCTGCCGCAACGTCGCCCGCACGCTGACGAAAAGCTGCCGGTGCCGGAACTGTCGGCCTTCCAGGCCATGCTGGAGCCGACCGCCGAAGGTCGTGAAATCTCCACCACCGCTGCCTACTCCCGCGTGCTGACCGCGCTGCTGCGCGACCCCAACCTGGGCCCGCGCGTGGTGCCCATCATGGTCGACGAGTCCCGTACCTTCGGTATGGAAGGCCTGTTCCGCCAGATCGGCATCTTCAGCCAGGTCGGCCAGCTGTACGAACCGGTCGACAAGGACCAGGTGATGTACTACCGCGAAGACAAGGCCGGCCAGATCCTGCAGGAAGGCATCAACGAAGCCGGTGGCATGAGCTCGTGGATCGCTGCGGCGACCTCGTACTCGACCAACAACCGCGTGATGATCCCGTTCTACACCTACTACTCGATGTTCGGTCTGCAGCGTATCGGCGACCTGGCATGGGCAGCCGGTGACATGCGCGCCCGTGGCTTCCTGATCGGCGGCACCGCCGGTCGTACCACCTTGAACGGTGAAGGTCTGCAGCACGAAGACGGCCACAGCCACGTGTTCGCTTCGGCCATCCCGAACTGCATCCCCTACGACCCAACCTTCGCCCACGAAGTCGCCGTGATCATCCATGACGGCCTGCGCCGCATGGTGGCCAACCAGGAAGACGTGTTCTACTACATCACCGTGATGAACGAGAACTACGCCCACCCTGGTATCAAGGCAGGCCAGGAAGAGGGCATCTTGAAGGGCCTGTACCTGTTGAACGAAGGCGGCAAGGAAAACAAGCTGCGCGTGCAACTGCTGGGCTCCGGCACCATCCTGCGCGAAGTCATCGCCGCCGCCGAACTGCTGCGCGACGACTGGAAGGTCGACGCCGACGTCTGGTCCGCACCTTCCTTCACCCTCTTGGCCCGCGAAGGCCAGGACGTGGAACGCTGGAACATGCTGCACCCGGCCGACACCGCCAAGAAGAGCTACTTCGAGCAATCGCTGGAAGGTACCGAAGGTCCGATCGTGGTCTCCACCGACTACATGCGCACCTACGCCGAGCAGGTCCGCGCCTTCGTGCCCAAGGGCCGCTCCTACAAGGTGCTGGGCACCGACGGCTACGGCCGCTCGGATACCCGCGCCAAGCTGCGCGAGTTCTTCGAGGTGAACCGCCACTTCGTCACCGTGGCTGCCCTGAAGTCGCTGGCCGATGAAGGCAAGATCAAGCCCGAAGTGGTGGCCCAGGCCATCGCCAAGTACGGCATCGATCCCAACAAGCCCAATCCGGTGACCGTGTAAGGACCGCCCGACCGACCATCCCCGCCTCAGCCTGCTGATCGCGGGGATGTGTCGTGTCCGGCACTGCCACAAAAACGGGAAGGGCCGCAGCCAGATCGCTTAAGATGCAATGGCTTTGCGGCAGCACCTTCCCTACTGCGAATATCCCTCCCGGCCCTGGGCCTGGGAACAGAACAACGGAGCGCATCAGATGAGTCAAGTCGAAGTAAAAGTCCCGGACATCGGCGATTTCAAGGAAGTCGAAGTCATTGAGGTGATGGTCAAGGTCGGCGATACCATCAAGGTCGATCAGTCCCTGATCACCGTCGAATCCGACAAGGCCAGCATGGAAATCCCCTCCACCCAGGCGGGCGTGGTCAAGGAAATCAAGGTCAAGGTCGGCGACAAGGTCGCCGAAGGTTCGTTGCTGCTGATCGTCGAAGGCGAGGGCGCTGCGGCAGCACCGCAAGCCGCCGCCCCGCAAGCCGCCGCCGCTGCGCCGGCTGCCGCCCAGGCCTCTGCCCCCGCACCCGCGCCAGCCGCTGCAGCTCCTGCGGCTGCTGGCGCCGGTGGTACGGTCGAGATTGAAGTCCCCGACATCGGCGACTTCAAGGAAGTGGAAGTCATCGAAGTCATGGTCAAGGTCGGCGATACCGTCAAGGCCGAGCAGTCCCTGCTGACCGTGGAATCCGACAAGGCCAGCATGGAGATTCCCTCCAGCCACGCCGGCGTGATCAAGGAACTGAAGGTCAAGCTGGGTGACAAGGTCGCCAAGGGCAGCATCATCGCCACCATCGAAGCCGTCGGTGGCGCACCTGCTGCCGCTGCTGCACCTGCCCCGGCTGCCGCCGCAGCTGCCCCTGCCGCGCCCGCAGCGTCGGCCCCGGCTGCCGCCGCACCGGTCATCGCCACCGCCTCGGCTACCAGCACCGGCGGCAAGGCCCACGCCTCGCCGTCCGTGCGCAAGTTCGCCCGCGAACTGGGCGTGGACCTGTCGCGTGTGCCGGCTACCGGCCCCAAGGGCCGCATCCTGCAGATCGACGTGCAGAACTTTGTCAAGGGCGTCATGGCCGGTTCGACCTCGGTCGCCGCCGCCCCTGCCACCAATGGCAGCGGTGCCGGCATGAACCTGTTGCCGTGGCCGTCGCTGGACTTCAGCAAGTTCGGCGAGACCGAACTGCTGGCCCTGTCGCGCATCAAGAAGATCAGCGGCCCCAACCTGCATCGCAACTGGGTGATGATCCCGCACGTGACGCAGTTCGACGAAGCCGACGTCACCGAGCTGGAAGAATTCCGCAAGACATCCAACGATGCCTTCGCCAAGTCCAAGTCGCCGGTCAAGCTGACCATGCTGGCCTTCGTGATCAAGGCCAGCGTCTCGGCGCTGAAGAAATTCCCGGCCTTCAATTCCTCGCTGGATGCCAAGGGCGAGAACCTGATCCTCAAGAAGTTCTACAACATCGGTTTCGCCGCCGATACCCCGAACGGCCTGGTGGTTCCGGTCATCAAGAACGCCGACCAGAAGAGCATCGGCCAGATCGCCATCGAGATGGGCGAACTGTCCGCGCAAGCCCGTGACGGCAAGTTGAAGCCGGCCGACATGCAAGGCGCGACCTTCACCATCTCCTCGCTGGGTGGCATTGGCGGCACCGCCTTCACGCCCATCATCAATGCGCCGGAAGTGGCGATCCTGGGCCTGTCCAAGTCCATCATCAAGCCGGTATGGGACGGCAAGCAGTTCGCCCCGCGCCTGATGCTGCCGACCTCGCTGTCCTATGACCACCGCGTCATCGACGGCGCCATGGGCGCTCGCTTCTCGGCCTACCTGGCCGAGGTGCTGGGTGACCTGCGCAAGTCGCTGCTGTAAGCCGCCACTAGCGAACCACAGAACATTACGGAGCCAGGACAATGAGTCTCTCTGAAGTCAAGGTCCCCGATATCGGGGATTTCAAGGAAGTCGAAGTCATCGAGGTGATGGTCAAGGTGGGCGACACCATCAAGGTCGATCAGTCCCTGATCACCGTCGAATCCGACAAGGCCAGCATGGAAATCCCGTCTTCCTCGGCCGGCGTGGTCAAGGAAGTCAAGGTCAAGGTCGGTGACAAGGTCGCCGAAGGTTCGCTGCTGCTGCTGGTGGAAGCCAGCGGCGAAGCTGCCGCAGCGCCGGCGCCTGCCGCCGCGCCTGCACCGTCCGCCGCAGCGCCTGCTGCCGCTCCAGCCGCTTCTGCTGCACCCGCTGCCCCCGCAGCCGCCCCGGCCGCTGCCAGCTTAGGCGGCCGCGCCGACATGCAGTGCGACGTCATGGTGCTCGGTGGTGGCCCCGGTGGCTACTCGGCCGCCTTCCGCGCCGCCGACCTGGGCCTGAACACGGTCATCGTCGAGCGCGAAGCCACCCTGGGTGGCGTCTGCCTGAACGTCGGTTGCATCCCCTCCAAGGCCCTGCTGCACGTGGCCGCCGTGATCGACGAGACCGCCGCCATGGCCTCGCACGGTGTCACCTTCGGCAAGCCCGAGATCGACATCGACAAGCTGCGCGGCTACAAGGACAAGGTCATCGGCACCATGACCGGCGGCCTGGCCGGCATGGCCAAGGCGCGCAAGGTGGCGGTGGTCAATGGTGACGGCCAGTTCGCCGGCCCCAACCACATCGAAGTGACCGCCGCTGACGGCAGCAAGAAGGTGGTGCAGTTCAAGCACGCCATCATCGCCGCCGGTTCCTCGGTGGTGAACCTGCCCTTTGTGCCGCAGGATCCGCGCATCGTCGACTCCACCGGCGCGCTGGAACTGCGCCAGGTGCCCAAGCGCATGCTGGTCATCGGCGGCGGCATCATCGGCCTGGAAATGGCCACCGTCTATTCCACCCTGGGCGCGCGCATCGACGTGGTCGAGATGATGGACGGCCTGATGCAGGGCGCTGATCGCGACATGGTCAAGGTCTGGCAGAAGTTCAACGAAAAGCGCTTCGACAACGTCATGGTCAAGACCAAGACGGTGGCCGTGGAAGCCCTGGCCGAAGGCATCAAGGTGACGTTCGAAGCCGCCGAAGCCGGCGCCACCGCCCCCGAGCCGCAACTGTACGACCTGGTGCTGGTGGCCGTGGGCCGCAGCCCCAACGGCAAGAAGGTCTCGGCCGACAAGGCCGGCGTGATCGTGGGTGATCGCGGCTTCATCCCGGTGGACAAGCAGATGCGCACCAACGTCCCGCACATCTTCGCCATCGGCGACCTGGTGGGCCAGCCCATGCTGGCGCACAAGGCCGTGCATGAAGGCCACGTCGCTGCTGAAGCGATTGCCGGCGAGAAGAGCTTCTTCGACGCCAGCGTCATCCCCTCGGTGGCCTACACCGATCCGGAAGTGGCCTGGGTCGGCGTGACCGAAGACGAAGCCAAGGCAAAGGGCATCAAGATCGAGAAGGGCCATTTCCCGTGGGCCGCCTCCGGTCGCGCCGTGGCCAATGGCCGTTCGGAAGGCTTCACCAAGCTGCTCTTCGACGCCGAAACGCATCGCGTGATCGGCGGCGGCATCGTCGGCACCCATGCCGGCGACATGATCGGCGAAGTGGCCCTGGCCATCGAGATGGGCGCGGACGCCGTGGATATCGGCAAGACCATCCACCCGCACCCGACCCTGGGCGAGTCCCTGGGCATGGCCGCGGAAGTGGCCGAAGGTCATTGCACGGACTTGCCGCCGCAGCGGAAGAAATAAGTGTAGCGAGCAGCAACAGCCAAATCGGCGGACCAGATGGTCCGCCGATTTTTTTTGGGGCTATCTGCTGCCTTTCTCACTGTCGATCTCTCTCCATCTCGCCGACCTGATAGGTCGGCGTCTTCATTTCCACCATGCCAACAGTGTCTCGTCATCGCGACAGCGGCCGCCACGGTGCAAAAGGCGCACCGGTGCGGCGCTGCATGCCTGTCTTTGGTGAGTTCCCAGCCGCGGAAAGCGCAGAAATCAGGCTTTCCAGCCTGGCACGCTGTTTGCGTAAAACGAGCAAAACGGTTTTTATATAAACCATCAGTTCATATATGGAACAAAATAAGTCATTTTGTTTTGAGATATCTGCTATATTGACTGCGAATATCTCCCATATATAAATTGCTGTTTCATATATGGAACGTTTCGGTGCCCGGCAGGAGGCACCCGTCCGCAGAGACGGCAGCCGGGAAGAATAGCTGGGGCGCAACAGCGCGCTATGACAATCAGCAGAGGCAACATGATCGAAATCGAATTCCGCAAGGTCGGCAAAAGCTTTGTCGATCGCCAGACGGCGCAAGCGCGCGCCGCTGTCACCAACGTCAACCTGTCCATCAAGAGCGGCGAGGTGGTCTCCATCATCGGCCCCTCCGGCTGTGGCAAGAGCACCCTGCTCAACATGGGCGCCGGTCTCTACCTGCCCACCGAAGGCGAAGTCTTCGTCAGCGGCGAGCGCGTGACCAAGCCGGTCCGCAAGGTGGCCTTCATGCTGCAGAAGGACCTGCTTATGCCCTGGCGCAATATCCGCGCCAACGTCACCCTGGGCCTGGAAATCGACGGCATGCGCGAGGCCGAGCGCCGACGCATCGCCGACGAGCTGCTGGCCAAGTGCCACCTCAAGGGCTTTGAAGAGCATTACCCGTACCAGCTCTCCGGCGGCATGCGCCAGCGCGCTGCGTTGGCCCGCACGCTGGCGGTGGACCCGCAGGTGCTGCTGCTGGACGAACCCTTCTCGGCCCTGGATGCGCAGACCAAGATGGTGCTGCAGCAGGACCTGGCCAAGATGCTCTACGAAAAGAAGAAGACCGCGCTCTTCATCACCCACGATCTGGTGGAAGCCATCGCCCTGTCGGACCGCCTGCTGGTCATGAGCGAGCGTCCCGGCACCATCGTCGAGGAAATCGTGGTGGACCTGCCGTTCCGCGACAACCCGCTGGAGCGTCGCAAGCTGCCCGAGATCGGCCCCTTGCAAGGGCGCCTGATGGAACTGCTCAAGGTGGGCAAAGAGACCGCCGAGCTGCACTGATTTCACGCTGCATCTTCACCCGTCAACAGAGAGACCCCAAGGGAGAGCCAGAAACCATGAAGAACCTGTTCGCATCCGCCTGTAGTGCACTTGCCCTGGTCGCCGCCACGGGCGCCGCCGTCCTGCCCATGGCCGCGCACGCCGCGCCGGAAGAAGTGACCTACCTGCTGCCGGCACCACCCAATTCGCCGGCCTTCGCCCCCTGGGTGCTGGCCCAGCACAAGGGCTATTACGCCGATGAAAACCTGAAGGTCAGCTTCATCGTCGCCAAGGGCGGCGTGGACGTGGCCAAGCAGATCGGCGCCGGCAATGCCGTCATCGGTGGCGCCATCGGCGACACCCCCATCGTGGTGCGCGCCAACGGCATCCCGGTCAAGGCCATCGCCGTGCTGGGCGCCGGTTCGGTGACCATGGTGGCGGCCAATCCGGCCGACGGCATCAAGGGCCTGAAAGACCTCAAGGGCAAGACCGTCACCGTGATGTCCTATACCGACACCACCTATTACGCCTTCCTGGGCAGCCTGAAGACCGCCGGCCTGTCCAAGACCGACGTGCAGATCCAGGCCGCCGGCCCCTCGGGCGTCTGGCAGCTGTACACCTCGGGCAAGTCGCAGGCCTTCGCCGGCGTGCCGGACTGGGTGGTCAATGCCACCGATGCCGGTGCCAAGGTCGAACTGCTGGACAACGGCGGCTTCAAGAGCATGGCCCAGGCCATCCTGGCCTCCGACGACACCATCAAGAAGAACCCGGAGCTGCTCAAGCGCCTGGTGCGCGCCACCCTGCGCGGCATGCAGGACATCATGAAGGACCCCAAGGCCGCCGCCGATGACTACGTCGCTGCACTGCCCACCTACAAGGGCAAGGAAGCCAGCATCCAGAGTACCTTCGAGATGTACAACAAGTACGTCTACGCCAACCAGAAGACCCTGGGCCAGATCGACCAGGCGCGCATGGAAGCGGTGCAGAAGTTCTACGTCAGCGAAGGCATCGTCACCAAGGCCACGCCGGTCAACGAGCTCTTCACCAACCAGTTCGTCGGAGTCGCCAAGTAATCATGAATACCACCACAGCCAAAGACCTGACCATGTCCAGTCCCGAGCCAACGTCCTCGCCCAATCCGGTCAAGCCGACGGCGCGCCGTCCGCTGTTGAACGACAAGGCCCGCACGGTATGCGGCAGCCTGGCGCTGCTGGTGGTGTTCATCGCCGCCTGGCAGTGGGGCCCGGGCATGCTGGGCATGCCCGAATACATCCTGCCCAACTTCATGCAGGTGGTGCGTGAAGCGGTGGTGATGTGGAACAACGCGCAACTGTTGCAGCACTTCGGCATCACCGCCATGGAAGTGGTGTTCGGCTTCCTCTTCGGCGCCTTGCTGGGCCTGGCCGTCGGTGTCGCGCTGGGCCTCTCGCCACGGGCCGAGGCCATGCTCTCGCCTTACATCCTGGCGCTGCAGATCGCGCCCAAGGTGGCCTTTGCACCCCTGTTCGTGATGTGGCTGGGCTACACCATCTATCCCAAGATCATCGTGGCGGTGCTGATCGTGTTCTTCCCGATCATGATCAACGTGCTCTCGGCCATCCGTACCGTCGATCCCGACATGGTCAACCTGGTGCGCACGCTCAATGCCGGCCGCTGGCAGATCTTCCACCTGGTCGAGTTCCGTTCGGCGCTGCCGGCGCTGTTCTCGGGCCTGCGCATCGCCTCCACGCTGTCGGTGATCGGCGTGACCGTGGGTGAACTGGTGGGTGGCAACCAGGGCCTGGGTTATCTGCTGGTCGATGGCGAAGGGCAGGGCAATACGGCCGCCGTCTTCGTCTCCATCGTCGCACTGACCCTGATCGGCGTGGTCACCTACGGCGTGGTGGTCTGGGCCGAACGCAAGGTCCTGCACTACCTGCCCAAGGCCAATACCAGCACCGTCTGAATCCAGAGACTCAACCAGCGCAACAGGAGCAAGCACATGTCAGCAGCAAGCACGGCGACACTTTTGGCGGGACGACGCATTCTGGTCACTGGCGCCGCACGCGGCCTCGGCCTGGCGTTCGTGGACGCCATCGCCGCCGCCGGGGCCACGGTGGCCATGGCCGACATCCTGCAGGAAGAACTGGCGGCCTCGGTGACCGCCCTGAAACAACGTGGCCTGCAGGTTGAGGGCTTTGCACTGGACCTGGCCGATCCGGCCTCGGTGAAGGCCTGCGCGGTGGCCGCCACGCAATGGCTGGGCGGACTCGATGGCCTGGTCAACAACGCCGCCATCACCAACTCCGGCGGCAAGAGCAGCGAGCAGCTGGAAGTGGACATGTGGGACCGCGTCATGGATGTCAACGTGCGCGGCACCTGGCTCATGACCAATGCCTGCCTGCCGGCGCTGCGTGCCTCGGGGCGCGGCGCGGTGGTGAACCTGTCGTCCGATACCCCGTTGTGGGGCGCTCCCAATCTGCTGGCCTACGTGGCCAGCAAGAGTGCGGTGATCGGCATGACCCGTTCGCTGGCACGCGAGCTGGGCGCCGACAACATCACCGTCAATGCGGTGGCACCGGGCCTGACGCTGGTGGAAGCCACCCAGTACGTACCGCAGGCGCGGCACCAGCACTACCTTGACGGCCGTGCCATCCGGCGCGACCAGTTGCCCGAGGATGTCTGCGGCGCGGTGGTGTTCGCGCTGTCGGAGATGGCGCGCTTCTTCACCGGTCAGGTGATGGCGGTCAACGGTGGCTTCGTGATGCATTGAAAACGTATTTCTTGCCAGATCAACCCGGATCACTCCGGACCCCTTCAAGGAGAAAAGCATGACCGATATGTCCGAACAGGAAAACATGGGCCGCAGCTGGGATCGCCCTGCCGGCGCCAGCTTCGCCGACTGGATGGAGTCGCGCGTGGCGCGCCTGTCCACCCGCAAGTACGACTGGAACGCACTGAAGTTCCAGGCCGACTACGACCCCAAGTACCGTCGCGCCCAGATGCGCTACATCGGCACCGGTGGCACGGGTGTGGCGCATGACGCCAACGTCATTCCCTCCGAGCATTTCACCTTCTCGACCATGATCATCCCGGCCGGCCACGAAGGCCCGTCGCACCTGCACGTGGACGTGGAAGAAGTGTTCTTCGTCCTGCGCGGCAAGCTCAAGCTGGTGCTGGAAAAGGATGGCGAGCGCTTCGAGACCATCCTCACCGACCGTGACGTGGTCTCGGTGCCGCCGGGCGTGTATCGCGAAGAGATCAACATCGGTGACGAAGACGCCCTGATGTGCGTGATGCTGGGCGCCAAGAAGCCCATCACCCCGACCTATCCGCCGGATCATCCGCTGACCTCGGTCAAGCGCTGATTGCAGAGCACCACACCATGCATCCTCACACCGCCTCCGCCTCCGCCTCCGCCACCGCAGTCAGCTGCGACGACGCCCTGCGCGAACCGCTGGCCCTGCTGGAAGGCCGCTTCGCCGAGGGCAGCGTCGAGGTGCCGGGCGGCCGTGTCAGCTACCGCAGCTGCGGCAGCGGTCCGGTGGTGGTGCTGTTGCATGGCATCAGCTCGGGCGCGGCCTCGTGGTTGCAGTGCGCGCTCAAGCTGGAGTCGCAGGCCCGCGTGATCGCCTGGAACGCGCCCGGTTACGGCCGTTCCACACCGCTGACGATGAGCCAGCCCAAGGCGGTCGATTATGCAAGGCGTCTGCAGGACATGCTGCAGGCGCTGGAAGTCGAGCAGTGCGTGCTGGTCGGCCATTCGCTGGGCGCGTTGATGGCCGCGGCCTACCTGGCCCATGGCGATGGCCGCGCACGCCGCACGCTGCTGGCCGATCCGGCGCTGGGCTACGGCGCCGCCAGCAAGCAAGAGCGCGCGCACCAGGTGCGGGAAGAGCGCCTGGGCGCCTTGCGCACCCTGGGCATCGCCGGCATGGCGCAGAAGCCGACGCGCCTGCTGTCGGCCCACGCCAGCGCGCAGGACCACGCCTGGGTGCGCTGGAACATGCAGTGGCTGGACGCCTCGGGCTACACCCAGGCCGTGCAATTGTTGTGCGGTGACGATATCGCGCCTTACCTGCAGGCTGCACCACGACGGGGGTTGTCGGTGGCATGCGGAGCCGAGGACATCGTCACCACCCCACAGGCCAGTGAAGGGCTGGCCAGGCAGTTCGAACTTCCCTTCAAGCTGGTGGACGCGGCCGGTCATGCCTGCTATATCGAGCAGCCGTCGCAATTTGCTGCGCTGATCAGCGCGCAACTCACCTCAACCAACTAGAACAGAAAATCATCATGAACAAACCAGTGATGCCAGAAGAAGAGTCGCAAGACAAGTATTCCGTCCCCGGCCTGGAACGCGGCCTGCGCCTGCTGTGCGAATTCAGCCGCCAGGACAAGACCCTGTCCGCGCCCGAACTGGCGCGTCGCCTGGACATCCCGCGCTCTACCGTGTTCCGCCTGCTGGCCACGCTGGAACGCATGGGCTTCGTCGAGCGTGCCGACGGCGGGCGTGATTATCGCCTGGGCATGTCGGTGTTGCGCCTGGGCTTCGAATACCTGGCCTCGCTGGAACTGACCGAGATCGGCCGCCCGCTGCTGGACCGCCTGCGCGACGAGATCGGCTACTCCTGCAACCTGGTGGTGCGCGATGGCCGCTCCATCGTCTATGTCGCCAAGTCGGTCACCCAGACCGCCTTCACCAGCCACGTCAACGTCGGTACCCGCCTGCCGGCGCATGCCACCGTGCTGGGCCGGGTGCTGCTGGAAGACCTGAGCCTGCCGCAACTGCGCGCCCTGTATCCGGAAGAACACCTGGAAGTCTTTTCCAGCAACACCCCCAAGACCGTGGTCGAACTGTTCGACATGGTGCAGGCCGACAAGGAACGTGGCTTCGTGCTGCAGGAAGGTTTCTTCGAAACCAGCATCTCCACCGTCGCCGCACCGGTGCGCGATCACTCCGGCAATGTGGTGGCCGCCATGGGCGCCACGATCCCTTCGCCGCACATCGACGCCAGCCAGCTCGACATCATCGTGGCCCGCGTGCGCGATACGGCGGCCGAACTGTCCCGCCTGCTGGACCACGCCCCGCAGGGCGGTGCCAAGGTAGTCAACATGTGGCGGGGCTGAGATGGCGATGACTTCTCTCCAGGGCAAGGTGGCCGTGGTCACCGGTGGCTCTTCCGGCATTGGTCTGGCGACCGTGGAGTTGCTGCTGGAAGCGGGCGCGGCCGTGGCCTTCTGCGGCCGTGATGGCGCCCGGCTGAAGGACGCCGAAGCCGCGCTGCGCGAGCGCTACCCGCAGGCCCGCCTGTACAGCGCCCCTTGCGACGTGCTGTCGCAGGAGCAGGTGCAGGCCTTCGCCGCCTCGGTGGAAAACACCCTGGGCGCGGTGTCCATGCTGGTCAACAACGCCGGCCAGGGCCGCGTCTCGACCTTCGCCGATACCACCGACGAGGCCTGGAGCGAAGAGCTGCGCCTCAAATTCTTTTCCGTGATCTACCCGACCCGCGCCTTCCTGCCGCAACTGCAGGCCATGAGCGCGCAGCACGGGGATGCCGCCATCGTCTGCGTCAACTCGCTGCTGGCCACGCAACCCGAGCCGCACATGGTAGCGACTTCCGCCGCCCGCGCCGGCGTGCACAACCTGGTGCGCTCGCTGGCCACCGAACTGGCCAATGGCGACGCCGCCCGCGTGCGGGTGAACGGCATCCTGATCGGCCTGGTGGAGTCGGGCCAATGGCGCCGCCGCTATGCCGCGCGCGGCCCCGAACTGCAGGACCAGAGCTGGGCCCAATGGACCGCCGCGCTGGCCGCAAAGAAACAGATTCAACTCGGCCGTCTCGGCCTTCCCCGGGAAGCCGCGCAGGCGATCGTATTCCTCGCCACGCCGCTTTCCTCGTACACCACAGGCAGCCATATCGATGTTTCAGGAGGACTTTCCCGCCATGTCTAATACCAACCAGCAAGTGACCGTCGGCTGCGCCATCGCGGCTTTCCTCGAACAGTGCGGCGTGAAGGCTGCCTTCGGCGTGATCTCGATCCACAACATGCCCATCCTCGACGCCTTCGGCGAGCGCGGCAAGATCCGCTTCATCCCGGCCCGCGGCGAAGCTGGCGGCGCCAACATGGCCGACGCCTATGCCCGCACCACCGGTGGCCTGGGTGTATGCCTGACCTCCACCGGCACCGCCGCCGGCAATGCCGCCGGCGCCATGGTGGAAGCCTTGACCGCCGGTACGCCGCTGCTGCACCTGACCGGTCAGATCGAGACGCCTTACCTGGACCAGAGCCTGGCCTACATCCACGAAGCGCCGGACCAGTTGAGCATGCTCAAGGCCATCTCCAAGGCGGCCTTCCGCATCCGTAGCGTCGAGACCGCCATCAGCACCATCAAGCTGGCCGTGCAGACCGCACTGACCCCGCCGATGGGCCCGGTCTCGGTGGAAATCCCCATCGACATCCAGGCTGCCCTGATCCCCATGCCCAGCAACCTGCAACCGCTGGCCATCCCGCAAATCGTGCCGTCGGCGCGCGCACTGGATGAACTGGCCGAGCGCCTGATGAAGGCCAAGCGTCCGCTGCTGTGGCTGGGCGGCGGGGCGCGGCATGCTGGCGCGCAGGTAAAGCGCCTGATGGACCTGGGCTTCGGCGTGGTCACCAGCACCCAGGGTCGCGGCATCGTGGCCGAGGATGATCCGCGCTCGCTGGGCGCCTTCAACCTGCACAAGCCGGTCGAGAATTTCTATCAGAGCTGCGACGCCATGCTGGTGGTCGGCTCGCGCCTGCGCGGTAACGAAACCCTGAAGTACGAACTGAAGCTGCCGCGCCCGCTGTATCGCGTGGATGCCGATCCGGCTGCCGAAGGCCGCTGCTACACCAGCGACTATTTCGTCTGCGGTGATTCGGCGCTGGTACTGTCCGGCCTGGCCGACCGCCTGGCCGCGCTGAAGGTCGATCCGGGCTTCATGGCCGACCTGCAGAAGGCACGCGATACCGCCGTGCATGGTCTGGTCGATGGCCTCGGCCCCTATAGCGCCCTGGTGGAACAGTTGCAGCAGGCGGCCGGCCGCGAGTTCAACTGGGTACGCGACGTCACCGTCTCCAACAGCACCTGGGGCAACCGCTACCTGCGCATCTTCGATCCGCGTGCCGGCGTGCATGCGCTGGGCGGCGGCATCGGCCAGGGCCTGGCCATGGGTATCGGCGCGGCCATCGGTGCGGCGGTCACGCAGTCCGGCAAGAAGACCTTCACCCTGGCCGGTGATGGCGGCTTCATCCTCAACCTGGGTGAGCTGGCCACGGCCGTTCAGGAACAGGCTGACATGGTGATCGTGCTGATGAACGACAAGGGCTACGGCGTCATCAAGAACATCCAGGATGCGCAATACGGCGGTCGTCGCCACTACGTGGACCTGCACACGCCCGATTATGCCGAACTGTCCTCGGCGCTGAAGCTGCGTCACCAGCGCGTGGGCAACCTGGCCGAGGTGGCCGGAGCGCTGGACGAGGCGCTGTCGCAGAAGGGCCCCTTCCTGCTGGAGATCGACATGCTGACCATCGGCAGCTTCAAGACTGCCTTCGCCGGCCCTCCGGTCAATCAGACGGAAAACGCGGAAAGCGCGGAAAAGGCCGCCGCCGCAGCAGCAGCCGTGGTCGCCGCTGCCGCCACCGCGGCCACCGCCTGAGGAGCCGAGCATGCTGCACGTATCGATGATCGGATGCGGCGCCATCGGCGTGGGCGTGATGGAGATCTTGAAGAGTGATCCCGAGGTCGCCTTCGACATGGTGGTGGTGCCGGAGGCGCACATGGAGCGCGCCCGCAGCACCGTCTCCACACTGGCGCCGACGGCCCGGGTGGTGTCGCGGCTGGGGGACGAGCGTCCTGACCTGCTGATCGAATGCGCCGGTCATCAGGCCATCGCCGAACACATCATCCCGGCGCTGGAGCGTGGCATCCCCTGCATGGTGGTGTCCATCGGCGCCTTGTCCGAACCCGGCCTGGTCGACAAGCTGGAAGCCGCCGCCCGCGCCGGCAAGACCCAGGTGCAGTTGCTTTCCGGCGCCATCGGCGCCATCGACGCCCTGGCCGCGGCCAAGGTCGGTGGGCTGGAATCGGTGGTCTATACCGGCCGCAAGCCGCCGCAGGCCTGGAAGGATACGCCGGCCGAGGCTGCCTTCGATCTGGATGCGCTCAAGGAGCCGACCGTCATCTTCGAAGGCAGCGCCCGCGAAGCGGCGCGCCTGTATCCCAAGAATGCCAACGTCGCCGCCACGCTGTCGCTGGCCGGCCTGGGCCTGGACCAGACCCGGGTGCGCCTGTATGCCGATCCGGGCGTGAGCGAGAACGTGCACTACGTGGAAGCGCGGGGCGCCTTCGGCGGCTTCGAGCTGACCATGCGCGGCAAGCCGCTGGCGGCTAATCCCAAGACCTCGGCGCTGACCGTCTACAGCGTCGTGCGCGCCCTGGGCAATCGTGCCCATGCGCTGTCGATCTGAGCAGTTGAGTATCTGAATATCTGAGCTTCGCAAGGACATGTCGACCATGATGAATCTGAACGAAACGCTGCCGATCTGCATCGCCGGTCAATGGCGATTGGGTGGCGGCGACCGTTATGCCACGCTCTACCCGGCCACGGGTGAGCCGGTGGCCTACCTCAATGCGGCCAGTGTGGCCGATGTGGAAGAGGCCATCGCCGGTGCCGACCACGCCTTCCGCACCAGCGGCTGGGCGCAGAAGAAGCCGCATGAACGTGCCGCCGTCCTGTACCGCGTGGCGCAGCTGATCCGCGAACGCGGCGAAGCCCTGGCGCAGATGCAGCGCCTGGACAACGGCAAGCCCATCAGCGAGACGCGCAATCTGGTGGCCAGCGCGGCCGGCACCTTCCAGTTCTTCGCGGCCGCCTGTGAAACCCTGGAAGAAACCCTCACGCCCATGCGTGGCGACAACCTCACCATGAGCGTGTATGAACCCATGGGCGTGGTGGCCGCCATCACGCCGTGGAATTCGCCGATCGCCAGCGAGGCCCAGAAGATGGCGCCGGCCCTGGCTGCCGGCAATGCGGTGGTGGTCAAGCCGGCTGAGGTGACCCCGCTGGCCGCGCTGGAACTGGCGCGCATCTGCATCGAAGCCGGCGTGCCGGCCGGCATGATCAGCGTGCTGCCGGGCAAGGGCTCGGTGATCGGCGACGCCATCACCCTGCATCCGCTGGTCAAGCGCGTCTCCTTCACCGGTGGCACCACCACCGGCAAGCACATCGCCCACATCGCCGCCGACAAGATGATGCCGGTCTCGCTGGAACTGGGCGGCAAGTCGCCCACCATGGTGTTCGAGGATGCCGATCTCGACCATGCCGTGGCCGGTGTGCTGTATGGCATCTTCAGCAGTTCCGGCGAATCCTGCATCGCCGGCTCGCGCCTGTTCGTGGCGCGCTCGCTGTACGACGGTTTCATGGAGCGCCTGGCCGCCGGTGCCGCCGCATTGCGCGTGGGCGATCCGGCCGACGAGCGCACCCAGATGGGGCCGCTGATCACCGCCCGCCATCGCGAAGGCATCGAGCGCTATGTCGACATCGGCGTCACCGATGGCGGCCGCATCCGCACCGGTGGCGTGCGTCCGCAGGGTGCGCAGTTCGAACGCGGTTACTACTACACGCCGACCATCATCGAAGGCGTCAGCAATGAACAGCGCATCTGCCAGGAAGAAATCTTCGGACCGGTGCTGGTGGCCATGCCCTTCGACCACGAAGACGACCTGATCCGGCAAGCCAACGACAGCGTCTATGCGCTCGCTGCCGGTATCTGGACACGCGACTACAAGCGCGCCTGGCGCATCGGCCGCGCAGTGCAGGCCGGCAATGTCTGGATCAACACCTACAAGCAATTCTCGATCTCGACCCCCTTCGGCGGCTGGCGCGACAGCGGCCTGGGTCGCGAGAAGGGCAGGCTGGGCATCCTGCAGTACATGGAGCAGAAGGCCATGTACTGGGGCATGAACGAACAGCCCTTGCCCTGGGCCGGCTGAGAGCGCCGCCTCCCTGAACACGTATTGGAGACACACATGGACGTATTGGGTATCGACGAAATCATCTACGGCGCGGACGACCTGCCGACCTGCCGCCAGTTCTTCCTCGACTGGGGCATGCTGCTGGCGCAGGAAAGCGCAGCGGAACTGGTCTTCGAATCGCAGAACGGCTGCCGCGTCATCGTGCGCGACAGCGCCGACCCCGGCCTGCCACCGGCCATCGAAGCCGGACCGACCCTGCGCGAGGTGGTGTGGGGCGTGTCCTCGGCCGCCGTGCTGGACAAGTTCGCCGACCGCATCGCTGCTCTGCCGGGCTACGTCAATGACGGCAAGCGCGTCGGTTGCACCGATCCGAACGGCCTGGCGGTGCGCTTCCAGGTCTCGGTCAAGCGCGATGTCGAGGTCGAATGCGCACGCATGAACACCTGGAACGAAAAGAACCGCATCAACCAGCGCAGCCCCATCTACGAACGTGCCACGCCCATCGAGGTGGGACACGTGGTGTTCTTCGTCAAGGACGTCAAGGCCTGCGAGCGCTTCTATTGCGAGAACTTCGGCTTCGTGCCCTCGGACCGCTACCCGGAGCGCGGCGCCTTCCTGCGCTGCGCCGATGTCGGCGGGCATCACGACATCTTCCTGCTGCAACCGCCGGAGGCAAGGTCGGGCTTGAACCACGTCGCCTTCACCGTGCGCGACATCCATGAAGTCTTCGGCGGTGGCATGCACATGTCGCGCAAGGGCTGGGATACCCAGCTGGGTCCGGGCCGTCATCCGATTTCCTCGGCCTACTTCTGGTACTTCAAGAATCCGGCCGGTGGCCTGATCGAATACTACGCCGATGAAGACCAGCTCGATGCCCACTGGGAGCCGCGTGACTTCGAACCCGGCCCGACCGTGTTCGCCGAATGGGCCATCGATGGCGGCATCGACGGCAACACCCGCCGCCAGAAGAATGCGCAAGGCCCCAGCGGCAAGTTCCTGACCGACCGCGCGCCGGCCGGCAAGTAAGACGGCAATCCGTCATTTGTAGAAAGGAAATCCAGATGTCCTTCAAGATCGGAATCCTGGGCGCCGGCATCGGCGGCCTGACCGCCGCCATCGCCCTGCAGCGCGCGGGCCATGAGGTGGTGGTGTATGAACAGTCCAAGCAATTCCTGCGCGTGGGCGCGGATATCAACCTCACCCCCAACGCAGTGCGTGCACTCGATGGACTGGGCATCGGCGAGGCCGTGCGCCGTACCGCCGCCCGTCCCACCCACCGCATCAGCCGTACCTGGGACAGCGGCGAGGAAACCTCGCGCCTGGCCATGGGCGACACCGCCGAGCAGAAATACGGCGCACCGCAACTGACCATCCACCGTGCCGACCTGCTGGCGGCGCTGGCCGAGGTATTCCCGCTGGAGCAGGTGCGCTTTGCCAAGCGCGCCGAGAAGATCAGCGAAGAGGGCGATGGCATCCATCTGCACTTCACCGATGGCAGCACGGACCGCGTGGACGTGCTCATCGGTGGCGATGGCATCCACTCCGCCGTGCGCACGGCCATGTTCGGTGCCGAGAGCCCGCGCTTCACCGGCGTGGTGGCCTTCCGCGCCGTGGTGCCGGCCTCCCGCGTGGCCGGCGTGCCGAACCTGCAGGCCTTCACCAAGTGGTGGGGGCCGAACCCGGAAAGTCAGATCGTGACTTTCCCGCTCAATCGCGGTGAAGACATCTTCATCTTCGCTACCACCGCGCAAGAAAGCTGGCACCTGGAATCCTGGACCACCCCGGGCAACGTGCAAGAACTGCGCGATAGCTACGCCGGTTTCCACCCCGACGCCACGGCCTTGCTGGACGCCTGCGACGAAGTGCTCAAGACCGCGCTGTATGAACGCGATCCGCTGCCGGCCTGGGCGCGCGGCAACATGGCGCTGCTGGGTGATGCCTGTCACCCGATGATGCCGTTCATGGCGCAGGGCGCCGGCATGGCCATCGAGGATGCGGTGGTGCTGGCGCGCTGCCTGGCCAAGGTCACCACGCTGGAGCAGGTGGCAGGATCCTTGCATGCCTATGCGCAGTTGCGCATGGAACGCGCCTCCAAGATCCAGATCGGTTCACGTGGCAACAACTGGCTGCGCGAGGGCGGTAACGCCGACTGGGTCTATGGCTATGACGCCTGGACCACGCCGCTGGATGCGCAGCCTGAATCCACCGCCGTCCCTGCGTGAGCCAGCGATGAGTGCAGAGACCCACTCCGACCGCATGCTCCTGACCATCTTGCTCAGGCATGACCAGTCGAAGAACCTGGAGCAGATCCAGGCGCACATGAAGCAGATGGACTGGTGGGAGCGCTTCCCGGTGGAAGGCTGTCGCGTGGTGTCCTGGACCGTGGCCATGGGCCTGGGCCAGATCGTCACCCTGGAGCTGCCGCCGGCGCTGCTGCCGCAAGTCAATGTCGAGCTGGAGCGCTCGGCCTGGGGTGTGTTCCGTACCGAGTGCTACCCCACTTACGATTTTGTTCCCGTGCGCGAGCGTATCCGCGAGCGCGTCAGAAATGGAGGCCAATGATGGTTGCAACTGTTACCGATGTCTATCTCAATCCGCACCAGGCACGTCGCCGCGCGCCGACCCAGTTCGAAGACCTGCTGGGTGACTCCATCGAGCGCGCCTATGCCGCTGGCATCCACGAGCTGGATGCGCTGGTGGCACACCTGAACCGTACCGGTCCGAGCTGCCCCTACAACCAGGGCGTATGGACCGCCGCCAACTTCCAGGAAGAGATTGCCCGCCTGGCCGCCTGATCCGTCCAGACGCCAAGCCAGCCTACAGGAGAGTATCCAAATGAGAACCACCGCCAATGATCCCGTCGACGCCGTCCTCGCCGTCGGCCTGAAAGACCTGTGGTACCCGATCTGCCCGTCCGAGTTCGTGGCCGAGAAGCCGGTCTCGCTGCGTCGCCTGGGCAAGAAGTTCGTGTTCTGGCGCGAGCCCTCGGGCAAGCTGCATGCCCTGGAAGACCACTGCCCGCACCGTGGCGCACCGCTCTCCATGGGCATCCCCATGGGTGACCGCATCGCCTGTGGCTACCACGGCGTGCAGGTGCGCTTCGACGGCGTGGTCACCAGCGTACCCGGCAGCCCCGGCTGCAAGCTGGAAGGGGCCAAGGCCACGCGTCGCTTCCACGTCACCGAAGCGGCCGGCGCCATCTTCCTCTACAACAGCATGGAAGACGTCGACACCCCGCCGCCGCTGCGCCTGCCAGAAGAACTGACCAGCCCCGAGTATTCCAACTTCCTGTGCTACACCGAATGGAAGGGTGATTACCGCTACGTGCTGGACAACGTGATGGACCCCATGCACGGCACCTTCCTGCACAAGCAGTCGCACTCCATGGCCGAAGGCGACAACACCGCCAGCTTCGGCATCCGCGAGACCGACATCGGCTTCGTCTTCGAAAAGGAAGGCCAGCGCGACGTCAACTTCGACTGGACCGAATGGGGCGATACCGACCTGCACTGGATGCGCCTGGCCATTCCCTATCCCAAGACCGGCGGCCCGGGCGGCAGCTTCGTCATCATCGGCAGCTACACGCCCATCGTGGACAACATCGCGGCGGTGTTCCACTGGCGCTGCCGCAAGCTGTCCGGCTGGCAGCGCGACACCTGGCGCTTCCTCTACCGCAACCGTCTGGAAGCGCGCCACTGGAACGTGCTGGAACAGGACCGCGTGGTGCTGGAGCTGATGGAGCCCGACGCCAACCAGCGCGAGATGCTGTACCAGCACGACATGGGCATCGTGCGCCTGCGTCGTCACCTACGCGGTCTGGCCAAGGCCCAGCTGGCGCGGGAAGAAGAACTGGCCGCGGCCAAGGCGCCGGTGAAGGCAGCATGAACCACGCAGCAAGCCCGGTCGCCGTGCGCCATGTGAAGACCGACAAGGTCCCCGAGCTGGCCACGGCCACCTGGTCCAACTGCCTGGTGGTGGGCGACGAGATCGTGATGTCCGGCATGACCGCACATCCGGCCTCGCGCCAGCAGACGCTGGACACCTACCAGCAGACGCTGGTGGTGCTGGGCAAGATCCGCGATCTGGTGGAGGCCGCCGGCGGCAGCGTCGGCAGCATCACCAAGCTGGTGATCTATGTCACCGACATCGCGCACAAGGACGAGGTGGGACGCGCCCGGCGCGACTTCTTCGGCACGCCTTATCCGTGCTCGACGCTGGTGGCGGTGAGCGCGCTGGTGTTTCCGGAACTGACGGTCGAGATCGATGCCTTTGCGCGCCTGGGTGTCGACCTGCGGCAGGCAGTGGGCGGTTGATGCAAGTGGCTGCAGTGGCAGCAAGTGGCAGCAAGTGGCAGCAAGTGACACGAGGCGGTTTGAACAATCTGATGTGATGGTGGTGCATTCATGAGCAGTCCTCTTATTTCCGTGCGCGTGCAGGCCATGCGCTTTGAAGCGCAAGGCGTAGTCAGCGTCGAACTGCGCCTGCCCGAGGGCGGCGAGCTGCCGGCCTTCGAGGCCGGTGCGCATATCGACCTGCACCTGGGCAATGGCCTGGTGCGCAGCTATTCGCTGTCGAACTCGCCGACCGAGCGGCATCGCTATGTGGTCGGTGTGCTCAACGACCGGGGCAGTCGCGGCGGTTCGCGCTACGTGCATGAACAACTGCGGGTCGGTGCCAGCCTCACCATCTCGGCACCGCGCAACAATTTCCCGCTGGAAGAATCCGCGCCGTTGTCGGTGCTGATCGCCGGTGGCATCGGTATCACGCCGATTTCCTGCATGTATCACCACCTGCGCGCCCAGGGTCGGGAAGCGGTGTTGCACTACTGCGCCCGCTCGCGCAAGGAAGCGGCCTTCACCGCCGAGCTGCTGGGCGAGCCGGGTGTGTCCAGCCACTTCGATGACGAGGCCGGCGCGCCGCCTGACTTGCGGGCTTTCCTCGCCGCGCATCCGAAGGACGCGCATTTCTATTGCTGCGGGCCGACGCCCATGCTCAATGCCTTCGAAAACCTGTGCGAAGAACTGGGCCTGCCCAACGTCCACATCGAACGCTTTGCCGCCGAAAAGGTAGAGGCGGTCCAGACCGGCAGCTACGTGGCCGAACTGGCGCGCAGCAAGTCCAGCGTCACCGTCCCGGCTGGCAAGTCGCTGCTGGACGCCTTGCTGGATGCCGGCATTGCGGTCGATCACAGCTGCCGCGAAGGGGTTTGCGGCGCCTGCGAGACCAAGGTGTTGGAGGGTGAACTGGAACATCGCGATGGCGTGCTCAGCAAGGCCGAGCGCGCTTCCGGCAAGACCATGATGGTGTGCGTGTCCGGCTGCAAGGGACAACGCCTGGTGCTGGACCTGTAGCAGGACCGGTAAGGCAACAAGGCCCGGGCAGCGTTCGCCCGGCCCCATGCCCGTGCTCAGGCACAGGGCATTTTTTTGAGCCTGATGAATTTTGTGGAACGTCGATCCATAGGTGAAACAAATAACACCGGATCACGCACCACCTGGCAAGCGGCGCCCGCCGACCATGCGGGACAGGGCGCCTCGCTTGCCGGCAGAAGTCACCTCTCCTGCGCACGGGGCGCCGGGGAGCAGTGAGTGAATGCGGCCTGGCCGCGTGTTTGGACTTTATTCGTTGAAGGGGAGTTTGATGAAGAAGTTAATGATTGCCGCAGCGGCATCCTGCCTGTCGGCGGGCGCCTTTGCGCAGAGCAGCGTCACCATCTACGGCAGCCTCGATGCTGGCGTAGCCTATATCAACAACCTCAATGGCGGATCGGTGTCGCGCCTGGATCAGGGCACGATGCAGCCGGATCGTATCGGCTTTCGTGGCATCGAGGACCTGGGCGGCAATCTGAAGGCGATCTTCCAGCTGGAAGCCGGCTTCTACACCGATACCGGCGGCACGCCCAATTCCTCCAAGCTGTTCAACCGCTACAGCACCATCGGCCTGTCCGGCGACTTCGGTGCGGTGACCCTGGGCCACATGCCGGACGTAGTGTTCGACTACGTGGGCAAGCTGTCCAACGGCTTCCAGCTGACCAACTGGTACCTGTTCCACCCGGGTAACCTGGACAGCCTGGCCAACACCTACCAGTTCGACAATGCAGTGCGCTATACCTCGCCCACCGCAGGCGGCTTCCAGGGCAGCCTGATGTACGGCTTCGGCGAAGTGGCCGGCGACAGCAGCGCTGGTCGCAACGTCAGCGCCGGTGCGACCTACACCAATGGCCCGTTCCGCGCGGCCCTGGCGTATTCCAAGCTGAACAACCGTGCCGCTGGTTACGCCGGCACCTTCCTCAGCAGCGTCGGCCTGGGCAATGCAGCGACGGTCTTCAACAGCCTGACCACCACCGCCGGCGGCCTGGGTTACACCATCGGCAGCGTGCGCCTGAACACCGCCTACACCCAGGTCAAGCTGTCCATGCCCAGCGGCGCCACGCCCAAGCAGAAGAACCTGGACCTGGGCGCGGCCTGGCGCTATGCCACACTGGACACCATCAACTTCGGTTATGGCCTGTCCAAGCTGGAAGGCGCGCGCTGGAACACCTTCAGCCTGTCGCACGTGCATGAGTTCTCCAAGCGCACCCAGTGGTACGTGCAGGCCGCCTACCAGCGTGCCGGCGGCGATGCGCGCTTTGCCGTCATGAACGGTACCGGTGCCAGCGGTTCCACCGGTGTCTCCGGCGGCCAGGGCCAACTGGTCACCACCATCGGCATGCACCACTCGTTCTAAGGCCATCTTTGGATGGCTGGCATTACCTTCTGTGAATAGTCTTGTCTTGCGTGCAGCTCCCCTGGAGCGGGGAGTTGCTTCGTAGTGCCTTGGGCGGAGGAAGTCCTCTTTCTCCGCCATTTTTTTATCCAAACCGAATTCATTGCCGGTGGGCATCATGGCATCGTCCCCCCGGCATTCTTGCGTTGCGGAGAAAGCCTCATGATTGCAAATCTCAAACTGGGCGCCCGTCTTGGACTGGGCTTCGGACTGGTACTGGCGCTGCTGGCCGGGATCACGGGACTGGCCATCGCCAGCCTGTCCACGCTGCACCAGGGCACGCGCCAGATCGTCGAAGACCGCTACCCGCAGGTCTTGCTGGCCAATGACGTGCTCTTGCGCATCAGCGAGAATGCCAGCGCCATGCGCAACCTGCTGCTGCTGGACGACCACCAGAAACTGATCGAGGAAATCGCCCGCATCGACAAGGGTGAAGCCGCCATCGGCGAAGACCTCGGCAAACTGCAGGCGCGCCTGTCCAGTGAGCAGGGCCGCAAGTCCTTCGCCGAGATACTGGCCTTGCGCGCCAGCTACCGGCAGGGCCAGCAGCGTTTCCTGCAATTGGCCTCCACCGGCGCCACCATGGACGCCACCGAGTTGTTGATGACCAGCCTGCGCCAGGACCAGGACAAGTACATCGCCCGCCTCAAAAGCTATATTTCGGTGGGTACCATGATGATGGAACGCAGCGGCCAGGAAGCCGCCGACCAGTACCACGGCAAGACCCTGATCATGCTGGCCATCGCTGCGCTGGCGGTATTACTGGGTGGCGGCTTTGCCTGGTGGACCACGCGTTCCATCACGCGCCCGGTACGCCATGCAGTGGAGGTGGCGCAGCAGGTGGCCGACGGCAACCTGTGCAGCGAGATCCGGGCCGGCGCGCGGGACGAGATCGGCCAGTTGCTGGAGGCCTTGCGCCAGATGAATGGCAGTCTCACCCGCATCGTGGCCGATGTGCGCGGAGGGGCCGAGACCATCGCCACCGCCTCGGCCGAGATCGCCGGTGGTAACCTGGACCTTTCGGCGCGCACCGAGCAGCAGGCCGGCTCACTGGAAGAAACGGCGGCGGCGATGGAGGAACTGACTTCCACCGTGCGCCAGAATGCCGAGAACGCGCAGCAGGCCAACCAGCTGGCCTCGGATGCCTCCGGCGTGGCGGCGCGCAGCGGGGAAGTGGTACAGCAGGTGGTGAGCACCATGCAGGGCATCAGCGAGGCCTCGCGCCGCATCGTCGACATCATCGGCGTGATTGACGGCATCGCATTCCAGACCAATATCCTGGCGCTCAATGCGGCGGTGGAAGCGGCCCGCGCCGGCGAGCAGGGCAGGGGCTTTGCCGTGGTGGCATCGGAAGTGCGCTCGCTGGCCCAGCGCTCGGCCACGGCGGCCAAGGAGATCAAGGCGCTGATCGACGATTCGGTAGCGCAGGTGGATGCCGGTGGACGGCTGGTGGTACAGGCCGGCACCACGATGGGTGAGGTGGTGGACAGCGTGCGACGGGTGTCGCACATCGTCGGTGAGATCAGCATGGCCACGCAGGAACAGCGTGCCGGTATCGAGCAGGTCAATCACGCCATCACCCATATGGATGAAACCACCCAGCAGAACGCGGCGCTGGTTGAACAGGCCGCCGCCGCGGCCCAGTCCTTGCAGGACCAGTCGCAGCGGCTGCGTGAGCTGGTGGGTGTGTTCCGGCTGCAGGACGTGCGACCGGAGCGGACGATGCTTCAGGCCGCCGAGGTGGACGATGAGGAGACTGTCGCCGCCTTGCCGCGATACAGCACCAGTGTAGCGATCAGCCCGCAGATGGCGGCAAAGCTCATCCAGTAACCCGGTGCCGCCTTGTCACCCGAGGTCTCGATCAGCCAGGTCGAGACCAGTGGCGTGAAGCCGCCGAAGATGGCAGTAGCCAGGCTGTAGGCCAGCGAGAAACCGACCGTGCGCACATGCGCCGGCATTACCTCGGTGAGCGCCACCACGGCTGCGCCGTTATAGCTGGCGTAGAGGAAGGACAGCCACAGTTCGGTGATGAGCAGGTTCTTGAAGCTGATGTCCGAGACCAGCCACGACATGATCGGGTAGGCGGTCAGCAGGGTCAGCACCGTGAAAGCCACCAGCACCGGGCGGCGCCCCACGCGGTCCGACAGCGCGCCCATGATGGGCAGCCAGCAGAAGTTGGACAGGCCCACGCAGAAGGTGACGATGAGGCTATCCGAGGCCGACAGCTTGAGCACGTTCTTGCCGAAGGTGGGGGTGTAGACCGTGATGAGATAGAAGGACACGGTCGTCATCACCACCATCATCATGCCGGCCACCACGATCTTCCAGTTCTGTGCGATGGAGGCCATGATTTCGCCAAAACGCGGATGGTGCTTGCGGGCCAGGAATTCCTCGGTCTCCTGCAGCGAACGGCGGATGATGAAGATGGCCGGTACGATCAGGCAGCCGATGAAGAAGGGAATGCGCCAGCCCCAGTCGCTGATCTGCGCCGGTGCCAGCGACTGGCTGACCAGATAGCCGATCAGGGCCGAGGCCATGATGGCCGCCTGCTGGCTGGCGGACTGCCAGCTGACGTAAAAGCCCTTGTTGCCGGGCGTGGCCATTTCTGCCAGATAGACCGACACGCCACCCAGTTCCACCCCCGCCGAGAAACCTTGCAGCAGCCGTCCGGTCAGCACCAGGATGGGCGCGGCCACGCCGATGGTGGCGTAGCCCGGCACGAAGGCGATCAGCAGTGTGCCGATGGCCATGATGGCCAGCGTCACGATCAGGCCCTGGCGGCGGCCGACGCGGTCGATGTAGCTGCCCAGGATGACGGCGCCCAGGGGACGCATCAGGAAGCCCGCACCGAAGGTGCCGAAGGTCAGGATCAGCGAGACGAACTCGTTGTCCGACGGGAAGAAGGTCTTCGAAATATAGCTGGCATAGAAGCCATACAGGAAGAAGTCGAACATCTCCAGGAAATTGCCGCTGGTCACCCGCAGGACGGTGGACAGCTTGGAGTGTTGGATGCTTTTTGTGCTTGTTGTGCTTGTGGTCATGTCGGTCTCTCTCTTCTCTCTTGATTCAGGCGCTGGATCAGCCGTCGATCAGCGCGGCGCCGGATCCAGGCCGGAGGCCTTGATGGCCGCCTCGGCTTCCGGCGAGGCCAGGTATTGCAGCAGTTCCCTGGCAGCCTGCGGCTCCTTGGTGCCGACCACGACGCCTACGGAGAACGGAGTAAGCTGCTGCGCGCTTTCGGGGATGGGGCCGATGATGTCGATGCCCTTGATCGGCTTGAGCTCGGAGATCTGCTGCAGACCGACTTCTGCCTCGCCACGCGCCACCACTTCACCCACCGGCTCGGCCGGGATCATGCGGCCCTTGTAGGCCATCTGCTGGTCGATGCCCAGGCGCTTGAACAGCTTGGTGGAAAGGAACACGCCGCTGGCGCTATCCGAATAGACCACCGAATGCGCCGTCAGCAGCGTGCGCTTGAAGGCGTCCAGCGTGGAGATATCTGGCCGGGGTGCGCCGGCCTTGACCGCCAGACCGATGCGCGAGAGCGCCAGCAGCTTGTGCTCGGAGCGCGACACCTTGCCATCGGCCACCAGCTTGTCCAGAGAGTCACCGACCATGATCACCACGTCGATAGGTTCACCGCGCTTGAGACGGTTGGGAATGGCCTGCGGGGTTTCGCCCATGGACGGGCCCCAGCCGGAGATGAGCTTGTGGCCGGTCTTCTTTTCGAAGTCCGGAGCCAGTGCCTTGTAGGCGGCGGCAAAACCGCCCGAGCTGACCACGTGGAGATCGGCTGCGGCGGCCAGGCTGCTGGCGGCACCGATGACCAGGGCCAGCACGCTGCGCTGGAGGACGGAATGGGTGAGGATGTTTTTCATGGGATCTCCGGATTGGCGTTTTTAGTTTGAACTAGGGGATGAGACCCGGCAGTTTGCGGAGTATCCTTTGAAAAGTTAATTGCATTTAATCTTGGGATTGATAAAAAATGCGCATCAATATCGAGACCTCCGAATTGCAGGCTTTCATCGCCGTGGCGCGCCAATCCAGCTTCCGGGCGGCGGCCGAGGGCCTGTTCATCACCCAGCCGGCGCTGAGCCGGCGCATCGAGAACCTGGAACAGGCGCTCCAGGAACGCCTGTTCGACCGCACCACCCGGCGTGTTTCCCTGACCCCGGCCGGCGAGCTGTTCCTGGTGCATGCCCAGGCGGTGATGGAAGAACTGGAACTGGCCGTCAAGAGCGTGGAGCAGGGCATGGCGCAGCGCCGCCAGCATGTGACGGTGGCCTGCGTGCCTTCGGTGGCCAACAACCTGCTGCCGCTGGTATTGAAGCCCTATGCGCGCAGCCATCCCAATGTGCGGGTGCGCATCATCGACGAGAGCGCGGCCGACGTACTGGAAAGCGTGCGCAAGGGCGAGGCGGACTTCGGCGTGAACTTCATCGGCGCACAGGAAGCCGAGATCGATTTCGAGGAACTGACCCGCGAGCGCTACCTGGCGGTCATGCCGGCCCATCATCCTTTGGCCGCGCATGTCACCCTGAACTGGAAATCGCTGGCCGGGGAAAAGCTGGTCTCGGTCTCGTCCAGCAGCGGTAACCGCAGCCTGATCGACAATGCCTTCGCTCGCGTACCGCAGCGCCCGGTGATTCAGTACGAGACCAATCACGTGGCCGGCGCCATCAGCCTGGTCGCCGCCGGCCTGGGCGTAGCCCTGCTGCCGGAGCTGGCACTGCGCAACGCCCCCTACAAGGGCATTGTGGCGCGCCCGGTGACCAGCCCGGTCCTGAGCCGCGCCATGGGTTTGATCAGCCTGAAGGGACGGGTACTCAACCCGGCCGCCGCAACGCTGGCCCAGGCGTTGCGCGATGCGATCATGACCAAGGGCAAGAGATCGGCAGCGCGGGAAGGCTGACCCTTGCCGGACTGCCTATTTTTTGTGCGGTTTATTGGAAGGGCAGGCGGGGACGCCGCTTGCGCATCGGAGAAATGGGTTATCCACAAATTTATGCACATAAATCGTGGATAAGTTTCCTGTAATGGCGGGGCTTCTCGCGGGGTTGCGTAAATTGTTTGCAAAATCGCTGCCCATAAAAAAGGCCCTCGCTGGGGAGGGCCTTTTTGGGGTGTTCTTGTCTGGTCCGGAGGCAGGTTTTCCTGCCTGGCAGGGCTGCCGAATTCCGAAGAGGGGGCGATTATATAGGCTCTGACAAAAAAATGAAACTGCTCTTGGCAGAAAAAAGATTGGTTCGTTGGCGGGCGGTGTGGGAGGAGGATTTTGACTCCAAGATATTTTGCTACTTAGCGAGTTCCGGAGGCCACCTGGGCTGCGATGATCGAAAACTGAAGAGCACAATTACCAAATCCAATGGGTTTTTGCGTAATAAATTCCACCAGCAGAGATCAGGTGTGTTATTGCACTAAATACTGACCCAGGATTTGCATCGAATCCTGACCCGTACGAGTTTCTATTATTGTGTTGATTTGCTCGCAGATTTGACCCTCTCCATTTGACCCACCTTCCATTGCCTGCTGAAGGCAGCCACCCGGTCATACGACCCCTCGTATCCCAGTTCTCTTAAGTCCAGGAACATCTGTTTCAGGGTCCTTCTTTGCTTCCGAGATTTGACCGCCTCTGCGCTGAGCCAAGCAGAGAGCCTGGCGGTGAATTCATCGAGCGAGCTTGGCGAACGCCTTGCTGGATAAGCGGGTTCGCTGACATCGGATCGGATGTAGCGGCGAACTGTGTTGCGGGAAATGTCGAGCCTGCGAGCGATTTCCCGAATTGAGATGCGGTCTCTGATGTACCAGCGTCGAATAATTCCAAGTAGGGCCACGTCTATCACTCCGTTCTCCCGCTCGCTGTCATGAGCAGGATTGTGGTCTAAACATGGGTCAATGACATCGGATCGGATGTAGCGGCGAACTGTGTTGCGGGAAATGTCGAGCCTGCGAGCGATTTCCCGAATTGAGATGCGGTCTCTGATGTACCAGCGTCGAATAATTCCAAGTAGGGCCACGTCTATCACTCCGTTCTCCCGCTCGCTGTCATGAGCAGGATTGTGGTCTAAACATGGGTCAACTTTGGATGCAAATTTCCTGGGAAAGTGGGTCAGTTTTCAATGCAAATCAACACTTAATATCAACTGTTAGTACGCTTTTAGCGCCACAATGCTGCCTAACGCAATTTATATAGTCTTTATTTGCCGTTGGAGAATCTTCGATGAAATCATTTGGAATCGAACCAAAGACATGACTTGGCCACGCAATAATCTTTGGATTGGAAAAAATTCTTTTGTTAATTCGCCGCTGAATTTTACGTATCAAGAAATGTGGGTTATACACAAACCGCGGAGAGCCGTCTTTCTTTTCTATCTCTTGTTTTTTGTATCTATCGTCAATAGAAAGAGACAAGGCTTCCATCAGTTCCGCTTGGGAGATATCTAGCGCTGCACATAGTGAAGGCAGAGTCGATATAGCACCATCTGCAATTTTTACTGGATGATATCTAACATCCTGCGGCACTACCTCTCCCCCCAATATCAAAATGATCAAAGGGAAATGGCCACTCAATGCAATATGAGGAAGAGGGACATGTTGCCTTCATCGACAAGTCATTGGAAGCTACCATGCCCCTCATGGCCAAATCCTGCGACTAACTCTCTTCGAGGAAGAGACGCACGGTGGCGGCTTCTCCCTTTAAGCCGATCTTTATTTTGATCGACGTCTGTTACCAGACTTATCCAATTACTTTTAATTGTCGAATGCGGCAAATAAGCGAGACGCTTACGCATTTGGATAATATGCTAAACGCTATACCCTGGCAAGGCAGAGTGCGGCTGCATTTTCAGCAGTAATGAACTGTCAGGATTTGTACTCCAGAAAACAAAAATGCACCCCGAGAGGTGCATTCTTAAAAAGGACTTCTGGTGCCGGGAGCCGGAATCGAACCGGCACGCCTTGCGGCGCGGGATTTTGAGTCCCGTGCGTCTACCTATTCCGCCATCCCGGCAACGCAAGCCCGAGATTATTGCCGATTTCGCTTCCTGGGGCAAGCCCCTGAAGCGGCCTCATCAAAGAACGATGAAAATTATTTTCCACATACCGCTTCGATGGCGCGCTCGCCGGTGGAGCCGGGGATGGGGTCCTGCAGCTTCACGTCCGAGTAGGCCAGTTGCGGGGCCAGCAGCATCTGCCCACGGCCGTCAGCCTGCGCGTACATCTTGCGGCTGCCAAAGCCGAGCTGGCGGCTGGTGCAGTCGAAATAGGCGGTCGAGACCTCCGACAGGTAATAGGTCTTGCTGCCCTGGCCCATCAACAGTTGCGGACGGCTCCAGTTCAGCAGGATCTGCGCCTGGCGCACGCTGCGGGTGACGACGATGCTGCTCTTGTCGATGAAGAAGCTGCCGATGGTGTTCTCGCCCAGGGGCGACCATTCGGCGCGCGCGGGCAGGCAGGTCGCGGCCAGGAGCAAGGCCAGCGGTGCCGCCACCAGCAGGGTGGGGCGGGGAGCGCGCAGGCGGTGAGGGGACGGTCTATCCATATCGCAGGGCTTCGCGTCAGGTCAGCATCATGGCCAGCATGGCGACATCGTCTTCCAGCAGCAGTATCAGCGGGATGCTCCAGAAGAGCAGTTCGGCCAGTACGCGGTGTCCCGTCATGCGCAGGCTTGCAGCCATGTCCAACTCTTCGATCACGAAAATTGAAAGAGCGGCAATCCTAACATGCCCTTTGCAAATCATCATGGGGCCGCCATAGGAAAATGGCCCGCACGCGGCGAGCCATCTTCTCTTGCAGTGAAGGGCAGTCAGGGGCGCTCAGATTGCCGCAGCCACCGCCTTGCCGACTTCGGTGGTGTTGCTCTTGCCGCCCAGGTCGGGGGTGGTCGGTCCGTTGACCAGCACTTCCTCGATGGCCGCCAGCATGGCGTCGTGGGCCTGGCGATACTTGCCTTCGCCGTTGCCCAGGAAGTCCAGCATCATGGCGCCGGACCAGATCATGGCGACTGGGTTGGCGATGTTCTTGCCGAAGATGTCCGGGGCCGAGCCGTGCACCGGTTCGAACAGCGAGGGCAGTTCACGGGTCGGGTTGATGTTGGCCGAGGGCGCGATGCCGATGGTGCCGGCGCAGGCCGGTCCAAGGTCGGAGAGGATGTCGCCGAACAGGTTGGAGGCCACCACCACGTCGAAGCGGTCCGGGTTCAGCACGAAGTGCGCGGTCAGGATGTCGATGTGGTACTTGTCGCGGCGCACGTCGGGGTACTTGGCGCCCATGGCTTCGACGCGCTCATCCCAGTAGGGCATGGTGATGGCGATGCCGTTGGACTTGGTGGCCGAGGTCAGGTGCTTCTTGGGACGGCTTTGCGCCAGGTCGAAGGCGAACTTGAGGATGCGGTCGGTGCCCTTGCGGCTGAAGACCGATTCCTGGATTACGGTTTCGCGGTCGGTGCCTTCATACATGCGGCCGCCGATGGAGGAGTATTCGCCTTCAGTGTTCTCGCGGACCACGTAGAAATCGATGTCGCCGGGCTTGCGGTTGGCCAGGGGGCAGGGCACGCCGGGCATCAGGCGCACCGGGCGCAGGTTGACGTAGAGGTCGAAGTCGCGGCGGAACTTGAGCAGCGAACCCCACAGCGAGACGTGGTCCGGCACCGTGGCGGGCCAGCCGACGGCGCCGAAGAAGATAGCTTCGAAGCCCTTCAGTTGCTCGAACCAGTCGTCCGGCATCATCTGGCCGTGCTGGGCGTAGTAGTTGCAGTGCGCCCAGTCGAAATGGGTGAACTCGATGTCGATGCCGAATTTCTTGCTGGCAGCCTCGACGGCGCGCAGGCCTTCGGGCATCACTTCCTGGCCGATGCCGTCACCGGCGATGACGGCGATCCTGTGGGTCTTGCTCATCTGCTGTGCTCCTGTGGTCTGTTCTGGGCGGTGTAAACGGTGTCCATCATAGAACGCTTCGGGCGAGGGATTATCCACGATCTGGTGATCTTATAAAACACGATCCGTGAATGATGCGCAAAACCTCAGCCCATGAAAAAGGCACTGCCCGGACTGCGGCAGTGCCTTGGTGATGCCTTGAGAGCGGTTCAGCCGCCCAGTGCTTCGCCCCACAGGCTGACGCCCATGCTGTGCTCGGCACCCGGTTCGAGTTCCACCAGGTCGTCCATCACATTGGCGGTCTCGATGCAGAGCATGCGCTGCCAGGCGTCGTCGGCGAACTGCGACAGGCGGCGCGCCTTGCTGACCCAGGGGTTCCACACGACGGCCGAGGTCGAGCCGCTGGCTTCGATGTGGATGCGGCGGTTCCAGCCTTCGTCGCGGATCGCCAGATGCGCCGGCAGGTCCAGGTAGATGCGGTCGGTTTCGCTGCTGACTACCAGCGGGCGCTTCTGTTCGCGCTCGGCCCAGCCTTCCAGGGTTTCGATGTAGCGCTGGCCTTCCAGGCCTTCCACGGTGACGTCGTGGATGCTGCTGACGGCGAAGTAGCTGTGCAGTGCCTGGGTGAGGGCAATGTGCTGCTCGCTGCCGTTGCGGGTGGTGAGCTTGAGGTGCAGGCGGTCGTCGAGGAGGATTTCCAGGCGCAGTTCCAGGCCCGGTGGCAGGTGGCGCAGGGCCGGCGAATCGGTGGTGGGAGGGATGGCCATCACCAGGCGCACGGTGTCGCCTTCGATGGCGTTTTCCATCAGCAGCCAGGGGATGCCGCGTACCAGGCCGTGCGCCGGCAGGCGGCCACCGGCGTGCAGGGCCTGCACCTGCGGTGGATTGCGCATCAGGTCGCCGAACCAGGGCCAGCAGACGGGGATGCCGCCGCGTACCGAGTTGCCGGCTTCGAAGGCGGCTTCCTCGCTCATCCAGATGATCGGTTCCTGGCCGTGGACCTGGTAACGCAGGACCTGGGCGCCCTGTTCGGCGATCAGCACTTCGGCGCGGGCGGTCTGCACGCGCAGGCATTGCAGCTGGTTGACTTCGATACGCTGGATGTGGGGAAGGTCGGGCGGGACCTCCTGCTCCTCGATGATGCTCATGCCGGTGACTCCAAGAATTCGTTGCGATAGCGCAAGACTGCCACAATTCGGGCGCTTGCGGGTGGTTTGGCGCACTGGGCGAGGCGCGCCGTATCGACTGGGCCGCCTTGCCTGCCGCGCTTTTCCGGGAGGACGGCGACCCGACTATAATCCACGGATCGTGGATTCCAATGGCTACAGATCGTGAACAATTCTCCCCTGCTGGAAGACCTGCGTCTGTTCTGCGTGGTGGCGCGCCACAGCAACTTCGCCGAATCGGCGCGCGAGGTCGGCGCTTCGCCGGCTTATATCAGCAAGCGCATTGCGCTGCTGGAGCAGGCGCTGGGCGTACGCTTGTTCCATCGCACCACGCGCAGCGTGGTCATGACCGAGGATGGCGGCAATGTCCATGAATGGGCGCGCAAGATTCTGGATGACGTCGAGCAGATGATGGAAACCGTCAGCAGCGCCAAACGGGTGCCGCGCGGCCTGCTCAAGATCAGTACCAGCTTCGGGCTGGGGCGCAAGGTGGTCTCGCCCCTGCTGTCGCGCTTTGCCAGCGAGCATCCGGAACTGAAGATCCAGCTGGAGCTGGTGGACCGGCAGATCGACCTGGTCAATGAAGGCATCGATCTGGATATCCGCGTGGGGGCGGGGCATGAGCCGCATCTGTTCTCCAAGCGCATCCTGCCCAGCCAGCGGGTGCTGTGCGCCAGTCCGGCCTATCTGAAGAAGCATGGAGCGCCGGCCGACCTGGCGGCGCTGCGCCAGCACCAGTGCCTGGTGATCCGCGAGCGCAACCAGTCCTTCGGCATCTGGCGCATGATGGGGCCCAAGGGGCAGGAGACGGTCAAGGTCTCGGGGGGACTGGCATCCAACCATGGCGAGATCATCCACCAGTGGGCGGTGGATGGTCACGGCATCATCCTGCGTTCGATCTGGGACGTGGCCGATAGCCTCAAGCGGGGGCGGCTGGTGCGGGTGTTGCCGCAGTATTTCCAGGAGGCCGACCTGTGCGCGGTCTATCCCGTGCAGCTGAAGAATTCAGCGAAGGTGCGCGAGTGCGTGCGCTTCCTGCAAAAGCACCTGGATGTCACGGCGCCGGCGATGACGGTGTGATGGTGCGGCGGTCCTGCGATCCGGCGACCCGGCCTGCAGGTTTCGGGCTGACTACCTGATGTTCAGCGCACATCAAAGCGTTGCCGCACGATGCGCTCCAGGCCTTGCGCCACGTGGGCCACGGCGCGGTCGTCGGCGTGGCGGCGATGATGCAGCAGGCGCAGCGGCGGCGCTTCCAGTGGCAGGGGCGGGCGCAGGCAGGCCAGCACCACCGGATGGGCAGCGGTGGCAGCCGGCACGCAATACATGGGCATCACCGCGATCAACTCTGAGCCCTGCAGCAGGGCCGGTGCCATCAGGAAGTTGGGGATCACCATGCCGATGCGGCGGCGCAGGCCCTGGGTGGCGAGCTGTTCGTCGATGCGGCGATTGAGCGTGTCATGGCAGGCGATCTGCAGATGGGGATACTCCAGCCAGCGCGCCATGGTCAGCTGTTGCGCCGCCGGGTGGTCGCGCCGCATCACCACCACGCAGCGTTCCTGCAGCACTTCGCGGCCGCGCAGGGTGTTGGTCGGCGTGGCCGCGCCCAGGACCAGGTCGGTCTCCCCGCGCTCCAGGCGGGCGGCGGCATCGGCGTCGCCTTGCCAGGTCTGGAATTCCAGATCCAGCAGGGGCGCGCTGGCGCTCAGTTCCTGATACAGCGGCTGGGCCACCACCTGGGCGGGATAGTCGGGCATGAGGATGCGCACCCGGCGCGCCAGCGTGGCCAGGTCCTGCTCGTGCGCCGGGGACGCGGCGCCATCGCCGCCCAGCGCCTGGCGCAGCGGCTCGCGCAGGCTTTGCGCAAGGCTGCTCAGGCGCATCTGCTGGCCGCCATCTTCCAGCAGGGGATCGCGCAGCAACTGACGGCAGCGTTCCAGCGCATTGGCGGCAGCCGGCAAGGGCCAGCCCACGCGGGCGGCGGCACGTGCCAGGTGGACTTCATCGAGGATGGCGTCGAGCAGGCGCAGCAGACGTTGATCCATGGTGGCCAGCGCCAGCAGGGCAGGTGAAGAGGTGAGAGCAGCGGAATTCATGACGCGATCGGGCCAAAAGAGAATGGCCCGCCGCCAGGACGGCAACGGGCCAGGGGCGGGAGTGTAGCCTGATCGCTGCAGGGCTACAAGCGTCTGCGGAGCGCGCTCAGCCGAAGGCTTCCTTGATGGTCTGTATCTTGCCCATGTCGGTGGCGTCGTAGCCGGCCAGGTTGTTGACCACCTTGCGGAAACCATCCGATTGCAGGATGTCGATCACGGCGCGGATCAGCGGGTCTTGCAGCGAGGCCGCGGGCAGGGCGAAGAAGTAGCGTTCGCGCACCAGCGGGATGAAGCCCAGGCCGAAGCGGTGGGCCGCCGTCTGCACGCCGAAGCCGACATCGGCCATGCCGCTGGCGATGAAGGCGGCCACCGCCGAGTGGGTGAACTCGGTATTTTCGAAGCCGTTGATCTTCTTGTGGGCGATGCCGGCGCCGGCCAGCATCAGCTCCAGCAGCATGCGCGTGCCGGAGCCGGCTTCGCGGTTGACGAAGCGCAGGTCGCTGCGAATGAGGTCGGGCAGTCCGCGCAGGCCCTTGGGGTTGTCCGGTTCGACGAACAGGCCCTGGTTACGGATGGCCAGGTGGATCAGGCAATCGCTGCGCTTGTTGAGCCACTTGGCATAGGTGGCGATGGCCGGTTTTTCGAATTCGCCCAGCGGGACGTGGAAGCCGGCCAGGTCGCACTCCTGGCGCGACAGCGCGGCCACGGCATCGGTGCTGTGGCGGTAGCGCACCTCCACCGGCAGGCGAGCCTCGTTGATCTTGCCCAGCAGCGCTGCGACCGCAAAGCCGTGGCTGGCATTGAGCCGCACCTTCTCGGACTGGCCTTCGACCGTCTTGCCCAGTTCCACTTCCAGCTCCGAGGCCAGGCTGTCCAGGGTCGGCGACAGGCGCGCCGTCACCAGGCGGTCAGCCCATAACAGCTTGCTGGCGAAATCGGTGAGTGTGGTGCCACGGCCACGGCCGCTTTCTATCAGTGCGTTGCCAAACATCCTTTCCGCATCGCGCAATAGTCCCCAGGCGTGCCGGTAGGAATAGCGCGTCAATTGCGCGGCACGCGCAATGGAGCCGCTTTGCTGGATCGCCGTGAGCAGTTGCAGCAGGTTGGCCGTGTCCAGAGCCACCTCATTGTCATAGGCGATTTCCCAGTGCGGTTTGATGTGGACTTTGAACATTTAGGCAAAATAAAGCATATTGAAACGGCAGTTTATCGGTGATAATTTCGCGTCACTCCGCATAAATGATAAAAAATATATGCGGCGTTGTACATATATAAATAAATTAAAAGAGAAGGTTAGCGCCGCAAAGATGGGTCGGTTTCACGATCCGGCCCTACCGGCTTTGCGATGCAGTCCTTCCTTCGATTTACCCACCACACACACTCAAAAATATTCGGAGGAATAATGGCTTTCGATTTCCTGAACAAGGAACATACAGTCGCCAAGCCTGGCTTCAATCGCTGGCTGGTACCGCCAGCAGCACTCGCAATCCACCTTTGCATCGGCATGGCCTACGGTTTTTCCGTGTTCTGGCTGCCGCTGTCCAAGGCCCTGGGCGTGACCGCGCCCATCGCCTGCGGCGCCGATGTCGGCTTCTTCGCCCAGGTCTTCTCGTCCTCCTGTGACTGGAAGATCTCCATGCTGGGCTGGATGTACACCATGTTCTTCGTCCTGCTGGGCATCTCCGCCGCGCTGTGGGGTGGCTGGCTGGAACACGCCGGTCCCCGCAAGGCCGGCGTGGTTGCTGCGCTTTGCTGGTGCGGCGGCCTGCTGATCTCGGCCCTGGGCGTGAAGACGCACCAGATCTGGCTGATGTGGCTGGGCTCGGGCGTGATCGGCGGCGTTGGTCTGGGCCTGGGCTATATCTCGCCCGTGTCCACGCTGATCAAGTGGTTCCCTGACCGTCGCGGCATGGCCACCGGCATGGCCATCATGGGCTTCGGTGGTGGTGCGCTGGTCGGCACCCCGCTGGCCGATGCGCTGATGAAGAAGTTCGCCACCCCCACTTCCGTGGGCGTGTGGGAAACCTTCGTGGTCATGGCCGTGATCTACTTCGTCTTCATGATGGCTGGCGCCTTCGGCTACCGCGTGCCGCCTTCGGGCTGGAAGCCGGCCGGCTGGACCCCGCCGGTGGCCAAGTCCTCGGCCACGATGATCACCCAGAACCACGTGCACGTCTCCAAGGTCTGGGGCATTCCCCAGTTCTGGCTGGTGTGGCTGGTGCTCTGCCTGAACGTGTCGGCCGGTATCGGTGTCATCGGCATCGCCTCGCCGATGCTGCAGGAAGTGTTCGGCGGCAAGCTGCTGGGCGTGGACATCGGCTTCAATGACCTGTCGGTCGATCAGAAGACCGCCATCGCGGCGCTGGCCGCCGGCTTCACCGGTCTGATCTCGCTGTTCAACATCGGTGGTCGTTTCGCCTGGGCTTCGTGCTCGGACTTCTTCGGCCGCAAGATGACCTACGCCATCTTCTTCGTGCTGGGCTTCGTGCTGTACGTGAGCCTGCCGTGGTCGGCCAAGGCCGGCAACATCCCGCTGTTCGTGGGTGCGGTCTGCATCATCCTGTCGATGTACGGCGGCGGTTTCGCGACCGTGCCGGCTTACCTGGCCGACCTGTTCGGCACCCAGATGGTGGGCGCCATCCACGGCCGCTTGCTGACCGCGTGGGCGACCGCCGGCATCCTGGGCCCGGTGGTGGTGAACTACATGCGTGAATACCAGCTCTCCCTGGGCATGCCCAAGAGCCAGGTCTACAACACCACCATGTACATCCTGGCCGGCATGCTGGTGCTGGGTCTGATCTGCAACCTGCTGATCCGCCCGGTCGCTGCCAAGCACTTCATGACGCCGGAAGAACTGGCCCGCGAAAAGCAGCTGGCCCACGAAAAGTCGGCTGCCGATGCGGCTGCCACCGCTGGTTCCGGCGACATGTCGCAGATCGGTTCCGGCGGCAACCCGGTGGTGATCGGTCTGGCCTGGGCGGCCGTCGGCATTCCGCTGGTCTGGGGTATCACCCTGGTGTTGCAGAAGTCGGCCGTGCTGTTCCGCTGATCGCGTAGTCCCTGTTTCAACCTCGACTGCAGGCCGGCTCCACCCGGCCTGCACGAGAGACCCCAGCGGCGAAAGCCGCTGACACAAGCTGCCCTGCAACGTGAGCAGCGGCAGCTTGTGTCAGCGACTATCAAAAAATCAGGAGCGCAGTCCGTCCACCCGGTAGAGGGCAGGCCCGCATCCTCAGTGTTCACACCAACCCCGAAGGCAGGGCGAACATGCAACAACGGAGACCAGCTGTTCCACCAAGCACGACCGTGCGCGCCCATCCCCGGGCCTGCGCTGCGCTGCTGCATGCCGCTTCCCTTCGCCTGATCTGTTTCCAGCAGGCCGCCCCTCCGTAGGCGCGGTCCCACCCCTTTCATTCGTCATTTGCGCGGTCCATAGAAGATCCTCCGGGAGAAGGACGAGGTCCGCATCAAGGCAACACAGGAGGCAACAATGAAGCGGCAACAAGTTTTCGACGTGGCGGCGGTGCGCAGCATCATCGCCGATCGCAAGGACATGGCCGGTGCCATGCTCCCCATCCTGCACGGCATCCAGGAAAAGGTGGGGTACATCCCTGCCGATGCGGTGCCCATGATCGCCGGCGAGCTCAATGTCTCGCGCGCCGAAGTACACGGGGTGATCTCCTTCTATCACTTCTTCCGCCAGGAGCCGGCCGGCCAGCACGTGGTGCAGGTCTGCCGTGCCGAGGCCTGCCAGGCACGCGGCAGCGAGGCCCTGGCCGAACATGCGCAGAACGTGCTGGGCTGCGGCTTCCATGAGACCAGCGCCGACGGCAAGTTCACCCTGGAACCGGTGTATTGCCTGGGCCAGTGCGCCATCGGCCCCAACCTGACCATCAATGACGAGCTGCACGCCCGCGTCGATGCCGACAAGTTCAAGCGCCTGATCCAGGCCAAGCGGGAGGCATGATGAGCGCCAACGATATCGTCACCATCTACGTTCCCCGCGACTCCACCGCACTGGCCCTGGGCGCCAATGAGGTGGCCGCCGCCATCGCCGCCGAGGCCGACAGGCGTGGCCAGTCCATCAGGCTGGTGCGCAATGGTTCGCGCGGCATGTTCTGGCTGGAGCCGCTGGTAGAGGTCGCCACCGCCGCCGGTCGCGTCGCCTATGGACCGGTCGCGCCGGAGGATGTGGCGGGCCTGTTCGATGCCGGCCTGCTGTCCGGCGGGAATCATGCGCTGCATCTGGGTCTGACCGAGGACATCCCCTTCCTGAAGAACCAGGAACGCCTGACCTTCGCCCGCGTCGGCATCATCGATCCGCTCTCGCTGGACGACTACCTGGCCCATGAAGGTTATGTCGGCCTGAAGAATGCCCTGGCCAAGACCCCCGAAGCCATCGTCGAGGAAATGATCGCCTCCGGCCTGCGCGGCCGGGGTGGTGCGGCTTTCCCCACCGGCATCAAGTGGCAGACCGTGCTGCGCGCACCTGCCGCGCAGAAGTATGTGGTCTGCAATGCCGACGAGGGCGATTCCGGCACCTTCTCTGATCGCATGATCATGGAAGACGACCCCTTCACCCTGATCGAGGGCATGACCATCGCCGCCCTGGCCGTGGGCGCGACCGAGGGCTATGTCTATGTGCGCTCCGAATATCCGCATTCGATTGCCACGCTGAACGAGGCCATTGCCATCGCCACGGCGCGTGGTTATCTGGGCGAGAACATCCTGGGCTCGGGCAAGTCCTTCCGCCTGGAAGTGCGCAAGGGGGCGGGCGCCTACATCTGCGGCGAAGAGACCGCCATGCTCGAAAGCCTGGAAGGCAAGCGAGGCGTGGTGCGCGCCAAGCCGCCGCTGCCGGCCATCGAAGGCTTGTTCGGCAAGCCGACGGTGATCAACAACCTGATTTCGCTGGCCTCGGTGCCGGTGATCCTGGCGCGGGGCGCGGACTTCTACAAGAACTTTGGCGTGGGTCGTTCGCATGGCACTTTGCCATTCCAGTTGGCCGGCAACATCCGCCAGGGCGGACTGGTGGAAAAGGCCTTCGGTCTCACGCTGCGCCAGTTGCTGGACGACTTCGGTGGCGGCAGCGCCAGCGGTCGGGCTATCCGCGCAGTGCAGATGGGCGGCCCGCTGGGCGCCTACATGCCGCAGTCGCAGTTCGATACCCCGCTCGACTATGAAGCCTTCGCCGCCATCGGCGCCATGATCGGTCACGGCGGCCTGGTGGCCTTCGACGATACGGTGGACATGGCCCGCCAGGCCCGTTACGCCATGCAGTTCTGTGCCGTGGAGTCCTGCGGCAAGTGCACGCCTTGCCGCATCGGCTCGACCCGGGGCGTGGAGGTGATCGACAAGATCATCGCCAACGATGAGCGGCCCCAACAGATCCATCTGTTGAAGAGCCTGTGCGACACCATGGTCAATGGCTCGCTGTGCGCCATGGGCGGCATGACGCCGTTCCCGGTGCTGTCGGCGCTGAACCATTTCCCGGAAGACTTCGGCGCGCCCAGCGAACAGGCAGCCTGATCCCATCACCGAATGCAGAGGAGTTGCAACATGAACCAGCTCAATGAAACGGATTACGGCACGCCGGCGCGTGTCTCGGAAAACATGGTCACGCTGGAGATCGACGGCGTGGCCGTGACGGTCCCGGCCGGCACCTCGGTGATGCGCGCTTCGGTGGAGGCCGGCATCAACGTACCCAAGCTGTGCGCTACCGACAGCCTGGAACCCTTCGGTTCCTGCCGCCTGTGCCTGGTGGAAATCGAAAAGGATGGCCGCAAGATGAAGGGCTATCCGGCCTCCTGCACCACGCCCTGCGAACCAGGCATGAAGGTACAGACCCAGACCCCCAAGCTGGCCGAGATCCGCCGTGGCGTGATGGAGCTCTATATCTCCGACCACCCGCTCGATTGTCTGACCTGTCCCACCAACGGCAACTGCGAACTGCAGGACATGGCCGGCGTGGTCGGCCTGCGCGAAGTGCGCTACGGCTACGAGGGGGAGAACCATCTCAAGCTGAAGAAGGATGAATCCAATCCCTACTTCACCTATGACGCCTCCAAGTGCATCGTCTGCAACCGCTGCGTACGGGCCTGCGAAGAAACCCAGGGTACCTTTGCCCTGACCATCAACGGTCGCGGCTTCGAATCGCGCGTCTCGGCCGGGCAGATGGAAAGCTTCATGGAATCCGAATGCGTCTCCTGCGGCGCCTGCGTGGAAGCCTGCCCGACCGCGACCCTGACCGAGAAGACCGTGATCATGCTGGGCCAGGCCGAGCACAGCGCCGTCACCACCTGCGCCTATTGCGGCGTGGGCTGCTCCTTCAAGGCCGAGATGAAGGGCAATGAAGTGGTGCGCATGGTGCCGTACAAGGACGGTAAGGCCAACCAGGGCCACTCCTGCGTCAAGGGCCGCTTCGCCTGGGGCTATGCGACCCACAAGGACCGCATCCTCAACCCCATGATCCGCAAGAGCATCAACGATCCCTGGCGCGAAGTCTCGTGGGAAGAGGCGCTGTCCTATGCGGCCAGCGAATTCCGCCGCATCCAGGCCAAGCATGGCAAGGATTCCATCGGCGGCATCACTTCCTCGCGCTGCACCAACGAAGAAACCTACCTGGTCCAGAAGCTGGTACGCGCCGCCTTCGGCAACAACAACGTCGACACTTGCGCCCGCGTGTGCCACTCGCCCACCGGCTATGGCTTGAAGCAGACCCTGGGCGAATCAGCCGGCACCCAGACCTTCGAATCGGTGATGAAGTCCGATGTCATCCTCATCATGGGTGCCAACCCGGCCTCCGGCCACCCGGTGTTTGCCTCGCAGATCAAGCGTCGCGTGCGCCAGGGCGCCAAGCTGATCGTGATCGACCCGCGTACCACCGAGATGGTCAAGTCGCCGCACGTGCAGGCTGACTATCACTTGAAGCTGCGGCCCGGCACCAACACCGCCGTCATCACCGCGCTGGCCCACGTGATCCTGTCCGAGGGCCTGCAGGACGAGACCTACATCCAGGAACGCTGCGACCTCCAGTCTTACAAGGACTGGAAGGAGTTCGTGCTGCGCGAGGACAATTCCCCCGAAGCCATGGCCGCCATCACCGGCGTGCCGGCCGAGACCCTGCGTGGCGCGGCCCGGCTGTACGCCACCGGCGGCAATGCGGCGATCTACTACGGCCTGGGCGTGACCGAGCATGCACAGGGTTCGACCACGGTGATGGGCATCGCCAACCTGGCCATGTGCACCGGCAACGTCGGCCGCGAAGGCGTGGGCGTGAACCCGCTGCGTGGCCAGAACAATGTCCAGGGTTCCTGCGACATGGGCTCCTTCCCGCATGAGCTGCCGGGCTATCGGCATATCTCGGACTCCACCGTGCGCAGCCAGTTCGAACAGGCCTGGGGCGTGACGCTGAACCCGGAACCGGGCCTGCGCATTCCCAACATGTTCGATGCGGCGCTGGATGGCAGCTTTAAGGGCCTGTACTGCGAAGGCGAGGACATCGTCCAGTCCGACCCCAATACCCAGCACGTGGCCGCGGCCCTGCAGGCGATGGAATGTATCGTGGTGCAGGACCTGTTCCTGAACGAAACGGCCAAGTACGCGCACGTGTTCCTGCCTGGTTCGTCCTTCCTGGAAAAGGACGGCACCTTCACCAACGCCGAACGCCGCATCTCGCGCGTGCGCAAGGTGATGCCGGCCAAGGCCGGCAAGTCCGACTGGGAAGTCACGGTGGCCCTGGCCGAAGCGCTGGGTTACCCGATGCCGTACAATCACCCCTCTGAAATCATGGACGAGATCGCCGCCCTGACCCCCAGCTTCCATGGCGTGAGCTACGACAAGCTGGAAAAGCTGGGCAGCATCCAGTGGCCCTGCAACGAAGCGGCACCGGAAGGCACGCCCATCATGCACGTCGGCAGCTTCATCCGTGGCAAGGGCAAGTTCATCAACACGCAATACTTCGCCACCGACGAGAAGGTGACCCAGCGTTATCCGCTGATCCTGACCACCGGCCGTATCCTGTCGCAGTACAACGTGGGCGCGCAGACGCGCCGCACCGAGAACTCGCAATGGCATAGCGAAGACCGGCTGGAAATCCACCCGCACGATGCCGAGGATCGCGGCATCCGCGAAGGTGACTGGGTCGGCGTGGAGTCGCGTGCCGGCCAGACGGTGTTGCGCGCCACGGTGACCGAGAACGTGCAGCCGGGTGTGGTCTACACCACCTTCCACTTCCCGGAGTCCGGCGCCAATGTGATCACCACCGACAACTCCGACTGGGCCACCAACTGCCCCGAGTACAAGGTGACGGCGGTGCAGGTGATGCCGGTGACGCAGCCTTCCGAGTGGCAGCAGCACTACGAGCGCTTCAACCGCGAGCAGCTGGATTTGCTCAAGGGTGACAGGCAGGGCGCCCCGCAGGCCGAACCACTGGTGACCAAGTAAGCAGTGCAGCGATGGCGGGCTCGCGCTGCAATGATTGTTTCAGATGTGCAGACGAGCCTAGGGCCTGTTCACACTCAATCTGCGAGATGCGTTGCGCCCAGAAGTCGTGGTGGCAAGGCGTGCGGCAAGGCTGGTGGTGGTGCCACCAGCCTTGCCGTGCAACGCCGCCAGCGCGCCTTCTGGGCGCAACCCTCCGGGAGAGGCCGGCAAGCGTCGCCTGCCGTTGTTGCAGCTCCTTGCCGTAGCACCACTACGGCGCGTCGCTGCGCCTAGGCAGTCAACGCTTGACAACCTCTCGCACTCACAGATTGAGTGTGAACAGGCCCTAATCCAACCCGCGCAGGACAGCATGAACACACGCAACAGCAGCAACCCCAGCAGCCCCAGTATCGATGAAACCACCGGCGAGTACGCCACCTTTGCCCGCGTCCAGGTGGATCGCTGGCGGGATGGGCAGCGCGAGACGGTGGAGGACGTGGTGGCCGAAGAGGTCCCCATCGCGCTGGAGTACAACGGCATTTCGCACGCGGTGATGATGGCCACGCCCGCCGACCTCGAAGATTTCGCATTGGGTTTTTCGCTCACCGAAGGCATCCTTGCCAGCCCGGGCGAATTGTACGAATGCGACATCGTCCCCGGTTGTGAAGGCGTGCAGGTACAGATGCGCATCGCCACGGAGCGCTTCGTGGCGTTGAAGGAAAAGCGACGCAACCTGACGGGCCGCACCGGTTGCGGCCTGTGCGGCGCCGAGACGCTGGAGCAGGCGGTACGCCATCCGCAGGCCGTACAGGGTGGCGCCGGCTTTACGGTGGCGCAGGTGCATGCCGCCTTCGAGCAGATGCAGGCCGGCCAGCAGCTGCAGCAAGCCACCGGTGCCACCCATGCGGCGGCGTGGATGGATGCAGCGGGTCGTATCGTGCTGGTACGGGAGGATGTCGGCCGCCACAATGCGCTGGACAAGCTGATCGGCGCACTGGCCGAAGAGAAGACCGATTTCTCGCAAGGTGCGGCCATCATCACCAGCCGCGCCAGCTACGAGATGGTGCAGAAGGCGGCCACGGTCGGCATCGGCTTCATTGCCGCCGTCTCGGCCCCGACCGCCCTGGCCATCCGCCTGGCCGAGGAAACCGATGTCACGCTGCTGGGCTTTGTGCGCAAGCAGGGCCACGTGGTGTATGCGCGCCCGCATCGTCTGCGTTGAACCATCCGCGCCGGGCCGCATGCCCGCGTGAACCGATTGAACAATATTGCAGGAGGAGACTCATGAATACCGAACACCTGGTCAAGATGGCCAACCAGATTGGCAGTTTCTTTTCCACCATGCCGGACCGCGACCAGGCCATGGCCGACCTCGCCACCCATCTCAAGCGCTTCTGGGAACCGCGCATGCGCAAGGCTTTCCTGGAACATATCGACAAGACGCAAGGGGAGGGTGTGGATGCCATCGTGCTGGAGGCGGTGAATCGGCATCTGCAGCAGTTGGCTGCCTGATTCCCGTTGAGGCCATGGTGCCGATGTCTGCATGGCATCGGTGCCAGTGCTCCGATAAGCGCCGTCCGCCCCTGCGTCGGACGGCGTTTTCATGTCCCGTTCACGCCGCCAGCGCCGCTTCCGCCACCTCCGCTGCAATCCGGTGGAACCTGCGCCCGAAATAGGCCAGGCCATCTTCTGCGGTCGGGGCCAGGCGGATGTGTCGCACCTCCACGAACAGCACGCTGTGGGTACCGGCCTGCTGCTGCAGCACGATATCCCCCTCCAGCACCGCCAGGGCATCGGGCAGGATCGGCTGGCCGTAGTCGCCGGTGATCCACTGCACCTGGCTCATCCGTTCTTCGGGTGCCACGCCGGTCATGCCGGCGATCATGCGCGCCAGTTCTTCCTGGTGCGCGGCCAGGATGTTGATGCACAGGCGACCGTTGCCGACCAGGGTCGCGTGCGCGGCACTCTTGACGTTGATGCACACCAGCACGGTAGCCGGATCGTCCGAGACCGAGCTGACCGCGCTCACGGTCATCGCCGCGCGTCCGGCGGGGCCGTCGGTGGTGATGATGTTGACGGCCGCCGACAGGCGCGCCATGGCATCGCGAAAGTCTTTCTTCATGGTATGTCCATCCAAAAAAGAGATGACATCCGGCACAAGGCTTCGTTATCCTTTGCGCAATCTGCGGCAAGGGTCGGGCGGATGTCGATCAGCAGGTGAGAGGGAGAACGCATCGCTTGGCAAAGCCTGCGTCCTGGGATGAACAATAGACCCTGAGCAAATCAAGGGTCAAATGATTGTCTGGAATGTCGCGCATGAAGCAAATGAATATCGGGGCGGTGGACCTGAACCTGCTCAAGACCTTCATCGTCATCTGGGAGTTGCGCAGCCTCACCGCCGCCGCCGAGCGCCTGCACCTGACGCAACCGGCAGTGAGCCATGCGCTGCGCCGCCTGCGCGAGATGTTCGACGATCCCTTGTTCGTGCGCAGCACCACTTCCATGGTGCCCACCGAGACGGCCATCCGCCTGCACGAGCCGATTGCCCGCGCCCTGGGCATCATCCACGAAGCCCTGCATACCCATTCCAGTTTTGATCCGGCCACAGCCACGCGCAGCTTTCATCTGGTGATGTCGGACATGTCCTGTAGCCACGTGCTGCCGCTGCTCATGGAAGAGCTGGCCCATGCGGCACCGCATGTCTCCATCGAGGTGCAGCAGATGGCCATGGAAAACCTGGGCGCGGCCATGCGCAATGGCGACATCGACCTGGCCTTCGGCTACCTGCCGGGCTTGCCGGAGGATTGCCAGAGCCAGCTGGTGCTCAATGACGACTACATCTGCATGCTGCGCAAGGAGCATCCGATGGTGGGGCAGGCCCTGACCATGGAAAACCTGCTGCAGCTGCGCTACGTCTACACCAACACCAATACCACCGGCCACCAGCTGGCCGAGGATGTGTTGCGCAATGCCGGTGTGAAGCGCGACTTCGCGCTGCGCATGCCGCATTTCACGGTGGCACCGGAAATCGTGCGCCATACCGACCTGGCACTGTTCCTGCCACGCAGCATCGCCGAGCGCCACAATCTGGACGGCGCCTTCGTGCTGCTGGACCTGCCGCTGGAGATGCCGCGCATTCCGGTGAGTCTCTATACCCACACCCGTTTCTCGGCCGACTCCGGTATCCAGTGGCTGCGCAGCCTGTTGATCGAAATGTTCGGGCGCGAAGAGATCGCGCCGTGATGCTTCGCTGAGCCCTGCCCATGGCTGCGGATGACTGCCGCAAATACAGGCCATCAGCGGCGCGGATTTGACCATGCAGCCTGCCTGCAACGACACTGCAGGCTGTTCATTTTTCTGCCCCTGCCAGCCCGTGCGTGCCATTGCCTATCACCGTTACGGACCGCCGTCCGTGCTCGAACCGAGCGATCTCGATGAACTTCCCGTGGCGCCCGACCATGTGCAGGTGGCCATGCATGCGGCCGGCGTGGCGCCGGTCGATACCAAGCTGCGTGCCGGCCTGCTGCAGCATCTGCTGCCGCTGAGCCTGCCCAAGGTTCCCGGTCGCGACGGGGCCGGAGTGATCACGGCCATCGGTACCGATGTGCAGGGCTTGCAGGTGGGTGACGAGGTCTGCGTCATGCCCGGCATGCTGGGGCGTGGCACCACCCTGGCGTGCGCCGTGCTGCCGCAGCAGCAGGTGGTACGCAAGCCGGCCAGCCTGTCGATGCAGGAAGGTGCGGCCTTGCTGCAGCCGGGGGCGAGTGCCTGGATTCCGCTGCTGCACACGGCACGCATCCAGCCTGGCATGCGGGTGCTGATCCACGCCGGTTCCGGTGCGGTGGGTAGCTTGATGGTGCAGTTGGCGGCGCATCTGGGCGCCGATGTGACGGCGACCTGTCGCAGCAGCAATGTCGATTACGTGGCGGGCCTGGGTGCCAGGCAGGTGATCGCCTATGACCGTGACGACTTTTCTGCCGTGCGTGAACAGGATGTGGTGATCGACCTGGTCGGCGGCGCCACCCATGATCGTTCCTACTCGCTGCTGCGGCGTGGCGGTCATCTGGTGTGGCTGGTGGCGGCACCCATCCGCGACAGGGGCAGCGAGTTCGGCGTGACCGTCACCCGCTCCCTGATCGAGGAAGACCAGCAGGTCCTGCAGCAGGTGGTGGACCTGGCGGCGCAAGGCGTGTGGCGTCCGGCCATCAGTGCGGTGCTGCCCATGGCGGAGATCGCCCGGGCGCACCAGATGCTGGAAGAGGGCGCGGTGACGCGCGGGCGGCTGGTGCTGGAGATCAATTGACCCTGCGCGGGCTTCTCCCTGGGCCGGTCGGCAGCATCGCCGCAATGCAGGCACAATGGCGCGGTCCGGCGGTTGACGTTCCCGTTCCCCGCCGTTGATCCATCCCCCCTTCAGGAGAGACTCATGTCGATCGCGGTCACCGGCGATGTTCCCTATTACGCCGTCATCTTCACTTCCTTGCGTACACCGGGCGACCATGGCTATGGCCGCATGGCCGAGACCATGGTCGAGGCGGCATCGCGCCAGCCGGGCTTCCTGGGTGTGGAGTCGGCGCGGGAAGAGGTCGGCATCACGGTCTCCTATTGGCAGAGCCTGGAGGCTATCGCCGCCTGGAAACGCGATCTCGATCACCTGATGGCCCAGCGCCTGGGACGGGAGCAGTGGTACCAGGCCTATCGCACCCGCATCTGCAAGGTCGAGCGCGACTACGGGTTTGTGCGGGATTGAGCTGCTCACCAATGCTGCTGCAGGAATTCCATCACCGCCTGCGCAAAGCGGGCGGGAATCTGGTCCGGCATCGGGACCATGCCTTCTTCCAGCGTCTGCAGGCGGCTGCCATGGATGGCAGCGGCGATGTGGTCAGCATAGGGCGCGGCATGCGGATCGCGACCGGCGCGCAGCACCAGCGTGGGTGCGCGTACCTGGCCGATGCGCTCTTCCATGCGGTAGTTGCGCACCACGATGTGACCGTGCGAGGCCATGGCGCCGGCCTTGATGGCGTCGCCGATGAAACGCGTGAGCAGCTCGGTATCGCCCTCGGGATAGAAGGGCTGTCGGCGCTGCCACAGTTCCTGCAGGTGGCTGCCGTCGGCGCGGACTTCCACGTCGTCGATGGTGCGCTTGCCCGCATGCGTGGTGCGGCGCGCTGCATCGTTGAAAGGGCAGGAGGACAGCACCAGCGCTTCTACCCGCTGCGGCGCCGCGACCGCCATTTCCATGGCGGTGACGGCGCCGGTGTGGTGGCCCACGACGGCGGCCTTCTGCAATCCCATTCCATCCATCACTTCCAGCGCCAGTTGCGCCCAGCGTTCAATGCTGTGCTGGTCCAGCGGCAGCTTGCATGAATCGCCGAAGCCGATGGTATCGATGGCGATGGCATGAAAGCCCTGCCCCAGCAGCGGCAGCACCTCCCTGAATTCATCCCAGGAACGCGGAGTCTGGTGCAGCAACAGCACCGGAAAACCGGCCCCCGCGCTGGCAACGTGAAGCGGGCCGGCGCTGGTGTGGATGAACTGGCGGCGAATGGGAGAGGTGGTGGACTGCATTAGGCGCGTCTTTCAGGAAATGAACTAAACGATATAAAAGATTATTCCTTCATTAGCACCGAATAGCTTGGCACGTTGTTGGCCCAGCCGGTGGTCAGCGGCGCCACGAACACATTCTCGGTACGGGTGCGGGCGATCTTCCAGACGCCATCGACCTTCTTGAACAGGTTGTTGAGCCGGCTGGAGCGCAGCAGCGAGGAACCATCGCCGAAAATCCAGGGCTGGCAATGAACCCACTGGCCATCGGCATGGGTGCATTCGGCGTTGACGTGGATCTGTTCCGAGGTGAGGTAGTGCACGTTCAAGAGCAGTTCAGGGTCTTTCTTCTGGCCCCAGAAGGCCTGGAAGTGCTTGCGGATGGCGTCCTTGCCGACGGCCTGGCCGAACTGGCCTTCGTAGTAGGCGCCTACGCCTTCCCAGATGGCATCCTCGGCGTAGAGTTCGAGGATCTTCTCGATGCGCTCGGCGTCGTCGGCTACCGGTTCAGGGCAGGGAGTGTCGCACAGGAACATGTAGCGTGCCTGGATGCGACGGATGTCGGCTTCGGCTTCGAGCACGTCGAGACGGCGTTTGAGTTGCAGGATTTCCTGGCTGATATCGGTCATGGTGGGAGGTCTCTGGTTGTTATTGAAAAGCCACCGTACACGCATACACGTACGGTGGTTGCCGACGATGAGCGCAGCGCTGCATCGTCGGCGGAACTGGCAGGCGGCTTGCGCCTTACAGGTAGCGCGCCAGCAGCTTGCGGGTGGCCACGCGCAGGACGCGGTCGAACAGGTAGCCCAGCAGCCCCAGGGCGATGATGCCCACGAACACCCATTCGGTACGGCTGAAGTTGCGTGCCGTCCAGATCAGCGCGCCCAGGCCTTCGCGGGCCGAGACGATTTCCGCCGAGACCACGGTCAGGAAGGAATTGCCCATGGCGATGCGGGCGCCGGTGACCATGAAGGGTACGGTCGAGGGCAGGATCACGGTGGTCAGGATCTTCCACTGTCCGGCACCGAGCGAGGCCGCAGCGCGCAGGCGCAGCGGGTTCACCGCCTGGACCCCGGCAATGGTGTTCAGGGTGACGATGAAGACGGTGGTATAGAAGATCAGTGCGATTTTCGACAACTCGCCCGGGCCAAGCCAGATCACGGCCAGGGTGACGAAGGCGATCGGCGGGATGAAACGGAAGAACTCGATATAGGGATCGAGCAACTGGCGTACCGTTTCGAAGCGGCCCATGAAGATGCCCAGCGGCACCCCGATCACCACGCCCGCACCCCAGCCGGCCAGGATGCGGCCGGAGGAGGCCAGCACCGACTGTTGCAGGGTGCCGTCGCTGATCAGTTCCAGCGCGGCGGCCCAGGTCATCGAGACCGAGGGCAGGAACAGTGGCGAGGTGGTCATCGAGACCAGTTGCCACAGGACCAGGCCACCGACGATGGCGATCACCGAAATCAGGAAAGGACGGGCTGCTTTCATACGACGCCCCAGGTTGGATGGCATGGCCGACTCTTGTGCCGTCGGGGTGGCTGTCTGCGAGAGCTGCGTCATTTCACTAATTCCTCTTCGATCAATCCTTGGGCGCGCAATACACGCGTGACTTCGGCGCCGATATCGTCGCGGATGCGGGCGTACAGTGCCATGCAGGCCGGGTCGGCCGGATCGCGCGGATGCGGCAGGTCGATGGTTTCGATGGTCTTGATATGGGCGCGGGGACCGGCGGTCATGGTCACCACACGATCGGCCAGGAGGATGGCTTCCCAGATGTCGTGGGTGACGAAGACGATGGTGCAGCCGGTACTCTTCCAGATGCGGTCCAGTTCGCTTTGCAGCACTTCGCGGGTCTGCGCATCGAGGGCGCCGAAGGGTTCATCCATCAGCACCACCGAAGGCTCGTTGACCAGTACCCGGGCGATCTGGGCACGCTGGCGCATACCCCCCGACAGTTCGGCGGGAAACTTGTCGATGGCATGCTTCAGGCCCACCAGCGAGACATAGCGCTCGGCAGCCGACCGTCGTTCCGCCGCCGGCACGCCGCGCAGCTTGAGGCCGTATTCAACGTTCTCACGCACGCTCAGCCAGGGAAACAGTGCCTCCGAGGACTGGAACACCACGCCGCGATCCAGCCCCGGTCCCTTGACGCGTTTGCCGTCGATACTGATCTCGCCGGCCACGTCCTGGAAGCCGGCAATCGCATTGAGCAGGGTGGACTTGCCGCAGCCCGACGGACCCAGCAGACAGACGAATTCACCGGCGCGGATATCGAGGTCGATGCCGGCCATGATTTCATTGTTGCCGATGGTTAGTCCCACCCGCTTGATGGAAACAGAGGATCCATGTGCCATGACTTACCCCTTGTAGAAGCCGCGCTGCAGTACCTTGCTCATGTCCACCGGCGCCTTGATGGCCTGCTTGGAGAGCAGGAAGTCGCCGATGGCGTTGGCGGTCTTGAGATCGGTATCGGTGAAGTCGCGCACCACCGGTTCCATGTCCTTGAGCGAGTTCAGCGTCTGCGGCACCGGGATGCGGGTGACGGCCTGTACCGATTGCGCAGCGCGTGGCGGGTCCTTGCGGGTGATCTCGGCCGCTTCGGCCAGGGCCTTGAGGATATTGCCGGCCACTTCCTTGTTGGCGGCCAGCCAGCCGGCGGTGGCCGAGAGCCACAGCGTGCTGGTATAGCCGACGTCACCACAGGTCATGAGCACATGGCCGCCCTGTTGTACGCCCAGCGTAGGCCACGGTTCCCAGACGAAGTAGGCGTCGATGTCGCCGCGCGCCAGCAGGGCCGGCAGCTCCGGCGGGCCGGAGCGCACCATCTCGATCTTGCTGGCGTCGAGCTTGAGTTGCTTGATGGTCAGGCCGGTGACGTATTCCGAGACCGAGCCGGCGACGATGCCGAACTTCCTGATCTTGTCGGCCGAGGTGATTTCCTTGCGGGCCACCAGCTTGAGGTAGGTCTTGGACTGGTAGGTCACGGCCAGCGGACGCAGCTCGGCGCGCGACAGGCGCACGATGTGCGTGGGTTCGCCGGCACAGCCCAGGTTGACCTGGTTGGCCACCAGCGCGTTGAGCGCCTCGCCGCCATCGGTATAGGACTGCACCGTGACATTGGGGGCGCCGTGCTTGGCGAAGAGCTTCTCGTTGGCCGCCACGAAGAAGGCTGTGAACACGGGATCGGCACCGACGCCGATGGTGACGGGGGCTCCCTGTGCCAGGGCTGGCAGGGCAGGGGCGGCACCTGCGGCGAGCATCGAAGCGGCGCCGAGCAGAAGCTTGCGGCGTTGTGGCGAGACGGTGGAGTGGGTCACGAGCTTGGTCCTCTTTGTAAGGTTGGTGAAACGCCAGTGGAGTTGGCAGGCACAGCAGTAACAAAGGCAAAAACGTCACGGATGCTTGCGGCTGCGGCCGAGGCGCAGGCAAGACTTGGGAAGGGAATGCGCCTTAGCGCTTGATCCCCAGCTTTGCAAAAAGCGCGCCAGCGCTTTCGTAGTTCAGTTCCGACAGTGCGGCGTGCTGGGTGACCACCATCGCATCGCGCACGATGCGTTGCATGCGGTGGGTGCGCTGGATGGCCGCCATGCCGGCTGCCTGGTAGGCGTCGTTGACCACTTCCATCGAGACCCGGGCGGCATAGGTGGCGGAGAGCTTGAGCATCATGTCGATCTCTTCGGTGACGGGATTGCCGGCCACGATCTGTTCCCAGGCCTGTTCGCAGGCGTCGTAGAAGAACATGCGGGCGCTGCGCCACTTGGCTTCGGACAGGCCCAGCTTGATCTTGTAATAGGCGCGATCGGCCAGTCGCAGTGCGCCGGGCATGATCTTGGCGCCGCCGGCCATGTCGGTGACGATGTCCAGCGCGGCGCGGGCCAGGCCGATGTTGACGGCGGCATGCACCTCGGCCTGATAGGCCAGCGCCGGGTAGCGATATAGGGGTTCATCGATCAGGCCGGCGGCACCGCGTGCGCAGGTCCATTCGTGGGCGACGAACTTGTCCTTGAGGCGGGTATCGTGGCTGCCGGTGCCTTGCATGCCGACCACGTTCCAGTTGTCGATGATCTCCACTTCCTGTGCCGGCATGACGGCCATGAGCGCCGGTTTCTGCGTGCCATCATCGGCACCGGTGTTGTCCTTGATGCCCACGCCGATCCAGTCGGCGCCCTTGCAGCCGCTGGCGAAGTGCCAGCGTCCGGTGATTTCCCAGCCGCCGGGGACGGCCTTGGCTTCCTGCAGGGGATAGAGGCCGCCGGCATAGACCTGGTCGGGGCCATCGGCGTAGATCTTGCGTTGTGTTTCAATCGGCAGGGCGGCCAGATAGGTGTTGGCCGACCCGAAGGCGGCGACCCAGCCGGCCGAGCCGTCGGCCTTGGAGATACGCTCGACCATGGCCAGGAAGGCCGCTGGCGCCAGCGCTTCACCGCCGAACTTGCGCGGCGTGCCGCTACGGAAGATGCCGGCCTTCTTCATCGTCGCGACGATGTCGCGCGGCACGTGGCCGAGCTGGTCGAATTCATCCCGACGGGCGGTCACTTCCTCGATGAGGACATCCATTTCGGGGGAGTCCGCATGCGGCGGCGCGGCGGTGACGACTTTCTTCTGGACGGGATAAACATCGAGCGTAATCGAATTCATGGCACACCACTTTGGTTGAAAGAAGGTAGCTGAGTGTCATCCTCGGTCAAAGCAGGGTCAAATTCTATTTAGGAATTGTCCCAATGAATATTAGTAATAATGAGTAGAGCGCTCCGTAATCGCGCACGGCGCCCCTGGCCGGTGCACGGCAATCTGGCGCAAAGCCGCTGTGGTCAAGGAGTTTCCGCTGGTCATGCACCAAACGCGAGAGCGCTGGCGACGTGCGGGGCAAATCATTTACGTTATTTATGGAGCTAATCCGTGGTGCGGATTTGCGTTGGGTGGGAGAGGCTGACTACCATCAATGCCGAGATTGAAATGAACGTCGTTCAGTTTCGTCATAGGCTCCTTCTGGCCTTCTTTTCAGGCGGACTTCGCGAGGAGTTCGCCTGTTTTCTTTCCTGTTCCTCTTTCTTGATGCTTCCCATTTTTCCTGCCGCTGAGAATGCGGGTGGAATGACTTCCTGTTTGCTCTTCTTCGATTTCCCTTCCCACGCTCATCGCCAGTAGGCGTCGTTGCAGCCGGATTCCCCAATCATGCGCAACTGATATTGCAGCGGCTCGCGCTTGAGGATATCGGTACGCAATATGGACACTGACCTGCCGGAAAGACGCAAGGTCCTGGTGAGAGTATCGAACTCGTTCGCAGCCAGCGCACGGATGCCGCAGGCGGCGTAGAGCCTGGCTTCGTCGGTGGCGCCGTCGTCATCGAGCATGCGCCGGAAATCTTCCAACGCGGTGGGGTTTTGCAGGACACGGCGATAACGTTGTTCGCTTTCGCTGATGTGGCCGATGAAGCCGACCTGGCCTAAGGCGAAGACCGAGGTCTGTTTCAAAGCATGGATATCGTCTTCCAGCGCAGTAGTGGGCCATGCGGGAGCCGTCATGGCGATGCTGACAAACGATAGGGACAATGACAGAAGCAGGTGCGGTCTCATTGGTCTTCTTTTCCTTGATTGTCTGGGGCGGGTGTGCATGATGACGCGACCTTGCGCATCAATCGATCTACCCCAGGCATCACGTTAAAAAGCTACAGTTTCTTCGAACAATATGTAGAACGAAAAAAAACGGCCGCTTTTATCAAGCGGCCGTCTTCAATGCGCAGGAATGGACAACGGTCTTAGTACCGATACCCCAGCGTCAGCATCACAGTCCGATCATCCCCCAGCGCCACTGCCCGTGCCAGGCCACCGGCATAGTAGTGGGTGTTGAAGATGTTCTTCACGTTCAGCGCGGCGCGCCAGCGTTCGGCGTTGTAGGCCACGCCGGCATCGGTGAGGACGTAGCCGGGGAGGGTGTAGCCGTTGGTGCGCATCATGCTCTGGCCATGCACGCCGCCATTCAATTCCCAACCACTGAGTTCGCCCTTGAGGCGGTAGCGGGCGCTGGCGGTGAAGTTGTGACGCGGGACGTTGTCCAGCCACTGGCCGACCGTAGTGCTGCGTTGTCCGCCGTCATCGGTGACGATGGCGGCGGTGTAGGAATAGCCGGCATTCAGGCTCAGGCCGTTGCGCAGGTCGGAGGTGATGCTGATCTCGCCGCCTTGCGAACGTTGTTCGCCCACCGCGATGTTGAAGCCGGTGTTGAGCGGATCGCTCACCAGCACGTTGCGGCGGCGCAGGTCGAAGACGGCGACGTTGAGGCTGGTGCGGCCTTCGTCGAGATCGAACTTCACGCCTGCTTCCCATTGCTTGCCGGTCTCGGGCTTGAAGGTGCCGCCGCTGACATCGGTACCGCTGTTGGGATAGAACGAGGTGGCATAGCTGATGTAGGGGCGCACGCCCTGCAGTACCTCGACCATCAGCGCCGCCGAGCCGGTGGTGGCGCTGGACGGGTTGTCGGTGTGGGTGCCGGTGCGCTGGTTGGTGGAATAGGTGGAGGCGTTGTCGTAGCGCAGTCCGGTCAGCAATTGCCAGCGCTGGCCGAAGCTGATCTTGTCGCGTGCATACAGGCCGGTGTCGCGCACCGTGGTGGAGGTGTTGGTGGTGGCCGCGGTGGGGCAGGTCATGCGCGCGCCATAGACCGGGTTATACACATTGAGGGCGGCAATGCTGCAGGTGTAGGACAGGTTGTCTTCGCGGGAATTCAGGTAGTCCGTGCCGAGGGTGATCTCGTGCTTGCCCAGGGCGGTGTTGAAGCTGCGCTGGACGTTGGTGTCCATCGTGAAGGTCTGGCCTTCGAAGGTCTGGTCAGTGGCCTGGCGGGTGAGGTTGCGGCTGGTGCTGGCGAGCGCGTTGTTGGTGATGACCTGTCCGCTCATCTCGAACTGCTGGTAGCGCACATTGTTGTTGAGCGTCCAGCCATCGTCGAAGCGATGCGTCAGGGCATAGCCGATGCGGGTCTCGTTGGCGGCATAGGGGCGTGCGCCCGGTTCGCCGATGAAGAGGCTGCGCGGCAGGGCGCCGTTGACGTTGGGGTTGATCGAACCGGACAGCGGCAGGCCTTGCTGGCGCACGTAGCTGCGTTCCTGGTAGCTGGTCAGGATGGTGAAGTCGGTGCGCGCACCCAGGTCCAGCGACAGTGAGGGCGCGATGTAGCGGTTCTTGAACCAGACGTGGTCGGTGGCGTCGTCCGAATTGGAAATCAGGCCATTGATGCGGAAGGCCTGCTTGCCGTTCTCCGACAGCGATTTGTTGAGATCCACCGTGGTCTGGTAGAAGTTGTGGCTGCCTGCGGTGACGTCGACGTTGGCGAAGTCCGTCCCCTGCGGGCGCTTGCTGACCATGTTGACCAGCCCGCCCGGCAGCACCAGGCCATAGAGCAGGGAGCCCGGTCCCTTGAGCACTTCCACCTGCTGCAGCCCGAACAGCTGCTCGGCCACGCGCGAGCTGGCGGTGGTGCGCAAGCCATCGAGGTAGAGCGAATCGGAGGCGACCTGGCCGCGGATGATCAGATCGTCCCAGCCGCGTCGGCCATATTGCTGCGCCACCACACCGGGGACGTTTTCCAGAGCATCGGCCAGGGATACGGCTTGCTGGCTGTCCAGCATGGCGCGGGTGACCACGGAGACCGACTGTGGGGTCTGCGACAGCGGGGTATCGGATTTGTTGACCTGGGTGCGGGTGGCCTTGAACTGGGTATCGTTCATGCCATCGGCAACCACATCCACCGTGGGCAGTTGAGACGTTGCGGTAGTGGTGGCGTCATTCGGTGCCGTGACCGGGGCGACAGTCTGGGCGTAAGCACCAGCAGATGAGAATGCGAGCAGGACGGCGAGGGCGCCAGGTGAAAGCAAGGGCATGTTTTCTGATAATAATGAGAATAATTATTATTCATGATATCTCATCTGTGTGCGAAGCAATAGACTTTTCCGGTCTGGCACAAGTGGGCCATGCAGACCCTGGCAGGGCGCAGGCAATGCAGTGCAGCATGGGCAAGGGTTTGCAAGGGTAGGAAGGGGCCTGCCTGACGTTGCAATTTTGCAGCGCGGGCTTGCCGACAGGAAATACGCGGCGAACTTCATCTCGGCCTGTCAAATTTTTCATGTGAAATTGGTTTGACCAGAACAATCGTGACTGCTATCTTGGAACCGGTTCCAAAAGATTCAAATAAATGAGCAGCCCGGAACCGGAAGCACAAATCAACCCACGCAGTACAACGATTTGGCGGGCAACAGTGAGACAAAGCATCAAGACCGGCACCGACCGGGTCACCATCGCACAGGTTGCGCGGGAGGCCGGGGTGTCCAAGACCAGCGTATCGCGTTACCTGGGCGGCGAGTTCGACGCGCTATCGGTGCGCCTGCGCGACCAGATCGGCAAGACCATTGCGCGCCTGGGCTATCAGCCCAGCCAGATGGCGCGTGGTCTCAAAGGCGGACGGACGCGGCTCATCGGCATGCTGGTGGCCGATATCCTCAATCCCTATTCGGTGGCGGTGCTGCATGGTGCCGAGGCGGCCTGTCAGAAGCACGGTTACACGCTCATGCTGTGCAATACCGGTAATGACGAGGCACGCGAGAAGCAATCGCTGGCGGCGCTGCATTCCTACAGCGTGGAAGGCCTGCTGTTCAATACCCAGGGGCGCAATGTGACGCCGCTGCGGGAGCTGGGGCAGGCGGCTTTTCCGGTGGTGCTGCTGGATCGCCATGTGGAAGGGTGTGACTTCGACCTGGTGGGCCTGGACAACGTGAAGGCCGCGCAACTTGGCACGCGCCACCTGCTGGCGCAGGGCTATACCGATATCGCGCTGGTGGTGCAGCCGCTGTATGGCGTCAGTTCGCGCCAGGGACGGCAGGCCGGCTTCCTGCAGGCGATGTCGGAGCGGCCCGATTGCCACGGTGAGACGCTGGAAGTGGATGTGGACCAGCCCGGTCATGTGGCCACGGTGCTGCGCGAATTCTTCCTGCGGCGTGCGGCGGCCGGCAGCCAGGGGCGGGTGGCGATCCTGGCCGGCAACGGCATGGTGTCGCTGCAGATCGCGCTGGCCTTGCAGAGCATGAAGCTGCGCTTCCCCGATGATCTGGGGCTGTTGTGCTTCGATGAACTGGCCTGGTCGCCGTTGGTCGGCAGCGGCATCAGTACCATCGAACAACCGACTTACGAAATCGGCTTTACCGCCATCGAGCGCCTGCTGGTACGCATTCAGGGCGAGCGTTCGGTGCGCATGGAACTCCTGCTGGATGGGCGACTGATCCACCGTGGGTCGTCGGCCAGCGTGGCCGAGCATCCAGAGCGCGCCCAGGTGGCAGGCATCAGCGAAAAAATCCACACGACGAACACCCTCCAGTACGCCACAGCCTAGCGTGCGTCTGGAACCGGTACCACCGGCAGTCGAGGAAATACAGGCTACTGGTAAGACCTTAAAACAGGACGGAGGATCAGATGCCGTCGGTGTTCGTCAACAGCAGCAAGCCCGGCCTGGCCGGGTTATAGACCTGATCGCGGGATCAAAGCAGGCACAGGCAATAAAGAGGGGCACAAGAATTCATCCGGCGACCAGCGGGAGGGGTTCCGAGCCAAACGGACTGCCGTCACCACGGCAACTATCGAGGAGACCTACATGAGCATCAAGAAGATTTTCAACGCCAAATTCGTCGCACTGACGCTGGCAGCCGCCTGCGCGGTCGCCGGTGCCGCCAGCGCCAGCGCGCAGAGCATCGCCGAGCTGACCAAGAAGGGCAAGATCACCATCGGTGTGGTGAGCGGCACGCCGCCGTTCGGTTCGGTCGATGCCAAAGGCGTACCCATCGGCTACGACGTGGACGTGGCCAACCTGATCGGCAAGTACCTGGGTCTGCCGGTGGAAATCGTGCCGCTGGTGCCACCGGCCCGTATCCCGGCGCTGGAGTCTGGCAAGGTCGACATGCTGGCCGCGACCCTGGCGCCCACGCCTGAGCGTGCCAAGTCGGTGCTGTTCACGATCCCCTACAGCGGTTTCGAGCTGTCCATCGTTGGCCCGGTCGGTTCCAACTACAAGAAGCTGGACGACCTGGTGAAGAAGAAGGTGGGTGTCTCGCGTGGGTCGACCAACGACACCGCGCTGACCCGCCTGGCGCCTCCGGGTACCGTGCTGGTGCGTTTCGAGGATGACTCCACCGTGACCCAGGCCCTGCTGTCGAACCAGGTCGATGCGATCTCGATTCCCAACACCATGGCCAATGAAATCGTGAAGTCGCGTGGCCAGGGCAAGATCGAAGTCAAGTTCCCGTACTCGGTGCAACCGAACTCGATGACCGTGCGCAAGGGTTCCTACGAGCTGCAGCAGTGGCTCAACAACTTCATCTACTACGTCAAGCTCAATGGCGAACTGGATGCGATCTCGCGCAAGTGGTCCGGCCCGCTGCCGAACCTGCCAGTGTTCTGATGGCTGGTACCGGTTGCGTCGCATCTGACGGAACCGGTCTGGCAGAAGCGGCTGCACGCAAGGCCTGGCCCTGCGGTGCAGCCTGGGTAGAACAGATCACGCGCCGGTCGGGAAGGAACGGCCGGCGCGGGTTTGTGGGAGGAGCACACGATGCATTACGATTTTCAGTTCGCGTTCATCTTCCAGCATCTTGATCAGTTGCTGGTTGGCGCGCTGCTCACCATACGCTTGAGCGCGCTGTCGATGATCTGCGGTTTGGCGGTGGGTATCTTCGGCGCCATCATTTCCATCCACGGCAGCGCGCCGGCGCGCTTTGCGGTCACGTCCTATGTGGAACTGATCCGCAGCACGCCTTTCCTGGTGCAGCTGTTCATCATCTTCTTCGGCCTGCCTTCGATCGGGGTGCAGGTCGATGCCAACATTGCCGCGCTGGTGGCGATGACGGTCAACCTCGGGGCCTATTCGACCGAGATCGTACGGGCCGGCATGATGGCCATCCATCCCTCGCAGATCGAGGCGGCGCAGGCGCTGGCCATGACACGCGGGCAGGTGATCCGCCACGTGGTGCTCACGCCCGCGCTGGAAAAGGTCTATCCGGCCCTGGCCAGCCAGTTCACGCTGATGATGCTGGCCTCCAGTATCGTCTCGGCGATTTCGGCGGAAGAACTCACGGCCACGGCCAACCTGCTGGATGCCGAGACCTTCCGCAGCTTCGAGATCTACCTGGTGGTGATGGTGCTCTACATCCTGCTGGCGTTGCTGTTCCGACTGGCCTTCTGGCTGATCGGCCTGGTGGTCTTCAAACGCCGTCGCCGTCTGGGCGTGGCGCGTCCGAGGAGAATGTAATGCTCGCCGAATTTTCCCTTGATAACTTCATCTTCCTGCTGGAAGCGGCGCAGTGGACGCTGTTGCTGTCGGTGCTGGCCTTCGTGGGCGGTGGCATCGCCGGCTTCATCGTGGCGCTGATGCGCACTTCCCATATCGGCGCGCTGCGCGTGCTTTCGACCGTCTATATCCAGATCATCCAGGGCACGCCGGTGCTGATCATCCTGTTCCTGTCCTTCTACGGGCTGGCGATCTTCGGTTACAAGCTGCCGCCGATGGTGGCGGCCACCATCGCCATGACGATCTACTCCAGCGCCTACCTGGGTGAGATCTGGCGTGGTTGTATCGAGGCCGTGCCGGTGCAGCAGTGGGAAGCCTCGACCGCGCTGGCGATGACCCGCTGGCAGCAGTTGCGCTACGTGATCCTGCCGCAGGCGGTGCGCATTTCGCTGCCGCCCACCGTGGGCTTCCTGGTGCAGATCGTCAAGAACACTTCGATCGCTTCCATCATCGGTCTGGTGGAACTGGCCCAGGCCGGCAAGCTGGTCAGCAATGCGACCTTCCAGCCCTTCCTGGTCTTCCCCATCGTGGCCGGTATCTACTTCGTTTTCTGCTATCCGCTGTCGCGCTTCAGCTTTGCCTTAGAGAGGAAATTACATGCCCATCGTTGAAATTGACAACATCACCAAGCGCTTCGGCAGCAACCAGGTGTTGAACGGCATTTCGCTGTCGGTCGAGCGCGGCCAGGTGGTGGCCATCATCGGCCGTTCCGGGTCCGGCAAGAGCACCATGCTGCGTTGCATCAACGGCCTGGAGACCATCGACGGCGGCAGCATCACCGTGGCCGGCCACAAGCTGACCAACAAGCACGAACACCTGATCGAGCTGCGCAAGGATGTGGGTATGGTGTTCCAGCATTACAATCTCTTCCCGCACCTGACCGTGGAGGAGAACATCATGTTGTCACCCCGCATCGTGAAGAAGACCGCCACCGAGACTGCCCGCGAGACTGCCATCAAGGTCTTGAAGCAGGTCGGCCTGGACCACAAGCGCGATGCCTATCCGGAGCAGCTTTCGGGTGGTCAGCAGCAACGCGTGGCGATTGCCCGCTCGCTGGCCATGGAGCCGCAGGTGATGCTGTTCGACGAGGTGACCTCGGCGCTGGACCCGGAACTGACGGCCGAAGTGCTGAAGGTGATGGAAGAGCTGGCCCGTGGCGGCATGACCATGCTGCTGGTGACCCACGAGATGGAGTTTGCGCGCCGGGTGGCGGACCTGACGGTCTTCATGCACCAGGGCAAGGTGTGGGAGGCGCGCCCTTCCAAGGAGTTCTTCGCCGATCCGCAGACGCCGGAGGCCAAGCAGTTCATCGGCGCGGGAGCCATCAAGTGAGCCCGGTCCTGGTCGCTGCTTCGGCCTATGGCGCCGACCTGGTACGACGGGTCGGCCATGCCGATCTGGTGCCGATGGTGGCGGCGGCCGGGGCGGCAGGCCTGGAGATACGACGCGAGCTCTTCGATGGTCCGCAGGACCTGACAGTGCTGCGTGAGCTGCTGGCGCAGCACAAGCTGTTCGCGGTGTATTCGGTGCCGCTGGAGCTGTTCGGCGCCGATGGCCGTTTTGAGCACGAACAGATGACCCAGGCGATGGCCGAGGCCGAAGAGGTGGGGGCGCGTTTCCTGAAGGTGTCGCTGGGGCATTTCTCGGCGGGCAGCGATCTGCAGTCGCTGTTGCGCTTCCTCTCGCATGCCCCCATCGAAGTCCTGCTGGAAAACGACCAGACCCCGCAAGGTGGCCGGCTGGAGCCTATCGTCAGCTTCCTGGCGCTGTGCACCGGCAATGGCTATGCCTTTGGCATGACGTTCGACATGGGTAACTGGCGCTGGCAGGGTGTCGATCCCGAGACCGCCGCGCGCTCGCTGGCGCCGCACGTGCGTTACGTGCATTGCAAGGGCGTGCAGGAGGATCGCGGCAAGCTCAAGGCGGTGCCGCTGCAGGCACAGGACAGCCACTGGCAGGCCATGCTGGCGCATTTCCCCACGGGCATCCTGCGGGCCATCGAATTCCCCCTGGTGGGCAGCGATCTGGAAGAGACCACGCGCCGCCATGTCGCCATGCTGGCGGCAGTCTGAGGACAACAACAATGACGATGCAACTGGATGTGGTGACCTGGGGTGAAGCCCTGGCACTGCTGGTGGCCGATGAGGTCGGCCCCTTCGAGGAAGTGGAAAAATACACGCGCCGCCTGGCCGGGGCCGAGACCAATGTAGCCATCGGGCTGGCGCGCCTGGGCCTGAAGGTGGGCTGGGCCAGCCGGGTGGGCAATGATGCCTTCGGGCGCTTCATCCGCCAGCGGGTGGCGCAGGAGGGCGTGGATGTCAGCCGTGTGCTGACCGACAGTGAATTCCGTACCGCCATCCAGTTGAAGGCCAAGGCCGTGGATGGGGCCGATCCGGCCATCGAGTATTACCGCAAGGGCTCGGCGGCCAGTCATCTGTCGCTGGCCGATTTCGATGCCGACTACTTCGGCGCGGCGCGGCACTTGCATGCCACCGGCATTGCACCGGCCCTGTCGGCCACGACCATGGCGTTTGCCCATCATGCGATGGATTTCATGCGCAGCCAGGGCAAGACGATTTCCTTCGACCCCAACCTGCGGCCCATGCTGTGGTCTTCGCAGGAAGTGATGGCCCAGCAGTTGAATGCGCTGGCCTTCAAGGCTGACTGGGTGTTGCCGGGCCTGGCCGAGGGCCGGATTCTGACCGGCCACAGCGAGGCGCGCGATATCGCCGCCTTCTATCTGGAACGTGGCGTGCAGATGGTGGTCATCAAGCTCGGTGCGGAAGGCGCCTACTGGCGCAATGCGCAGGGCGAGGGCAGGGTGGCCGGCGTCGCGGTCAAGGAAGTGGTCGATACCGTGGGCGCCGGTGACGGCTTTGCCGTGGGCGTGATCAGCGGCATGCTGGAAGGCTTGCCGGTGGAGCAGGCAGTGATGCGGGGCAACCGCATCGGTGCCTTCGCCATCCAGGTGGTGGGCGATATGGAAGGCCTGCCGACACGGGCCGAGCTGGAGGCGGCTTCGGCCTAGTTTCCCCCGGGCCAGGATTCAACAAACAGGAAATACGATGAAGCAGCGTGTAGTGGTCTACAAAAAATTGCCCGAAGCGTTGGCGCAGCGCCTGCAGTCGGAGTTCGACGTGAGCTGGTTCGACCGCGTCACCGAGGCCAATCGCGCCGACTTCATCGCCGCGCTCAAGACCGCGCACGGCATGATCGGGGCCAGCCTGCCGATCACCAATGCCATGCTGGAGGGGGCGCCGGAGTTGAAGATCGCCTCCACCATCTCGGTCGGGGTGGACAATTTCGACCTGGAGTATTTCCGCCAGCGCGGCCTGATGCTGGCGCATACGCCGGGCGTGCTGACCGAGGCGACCGCCGACACCATCTTTGCCCTGATCCTGTCCACCGCCCGCCGGGTGGTGGAGCTGGCCGGGTACGTCAAGGCCGGTCAGTGGAAGGGCAGTATCGGCGAGGCCCAGTTCGGCGTGAACGTGCACGGCAAGACCCTCGGCCTGATCGGCATGGGACGCATCGGCAGCGCGGTGGCGCGCCGGGCGCATCATGGTTTCGGCATGCCCATCCTGTATCACAATACCCGCCCCAATCCCGAGGCCGAGCGCGAACTTGATGCGCGCTATGTCAGCAAGGAAGAGCTGCTGGCGCAGGCCGACTTCGTCTGCCTGATGCTGCCGTTGATGCCCGCCACCGAGCGCATGATCGGCGCGCGCGAATTCGGGATAATGAAGCGCAGTGCCATCTTCATCAATGCCTCGCGAGGCCGTATCGTCGATGAGGCCGCGCTGATCCGGGCGCTGCAGGACAAGACCATCTACGGCGCCGGCCTGGATGTGTTCGAGGTCGAGCCACTGCCGGTCGAGTCGCCCCTGCTGACATTGTCGAACGTGGTGGCCTTGCCTCACATCGGTTCGGCCACCCACGAAACGCGCCTGGCCATGGCCGAACTGGCCGTCACTAACCTGATTGCCGGCCTGCGCGGCGAACCGGTTCCCCACCTGGCAGTCTGATCCCCACGGATATTGCCCGCAGGCACAGCCCGGGCGATTCCGCTGCATGAAGTTTTTTTCACTTGCGAAGCATTTCCTCTTCCGTTCACGTGAATCTTTGGTGTATGCTGCGAACATTAAAAAGAACGATCGTGCTAAAAAACGGTAGGCAGTTCGTTTTGCTTTTATAATCCTGCGGAAGTTTACGTTTACGTCAATTCCTTTTTGCAAGGGCCATGCGATGAAAGTATTAGTACCAGTCAAGCGCGTCGTGGATTACAACGTCAAGGTGCGCGTCAAGAGCGACGGCAGCGGCGTCGATATCGCCAACGTCAAGATGTCGATGAACCCGTTTGACGAAATCGCGGTGGAAGAAGCCGTCCGCCTGAAAGAAGGCGGCAAGGTCACCGAGGTGATCGCCGTCTCGGCCGGCGTGACCCAGTGCCAGGAAACCCTGCGCACCGCCATGGCCATTGGCGCCGATCGCGGCATCCTGGCTGAAGTCGGTGCCGATGTGGAACTGCAACCGCTGGCCGTGGCCAAGATCCTCAAGGCGCTGGCCGAGAAGGAACAGCCGCAGCTGATCATCCTGGGCAAGCAGGCCATCGACGATGACTGCAACCAGACCGGTCAGATGCTGGCGGCCCTGCTGGGCTGGCCGCAAGCCACCTTCGCCTCCAAGGTCGTGCTGGAAGACGGCAAGGTCAGCGTGACCCGCGAAGTGGACGGCGGCCTGGAGACCCTGGCCCTGACCCTGCCGGCCATCATCACTACCGACCTGCGCCTGAACGAGCCGCGTTATGTGACGCTGCCCAACATCATGAAGGCCAAGAAGAAGCAGCTGGATACCGTCAAGCCCGAGGAACTGGGCGTGGACGTCACCCCGCGCGTGAAGACGCTCAAGGTCACCGAGCCGGCCAAGCGCAGCGCCGGCGTGAAGGTGCCGGATGTCGCGACCCTGGTCGCCAAACTGAAAAATGAAGCCAAGGTGATCTGATCATGACCGCACTCGTTATTGCTGAACACGACAACGCCAGCCTCAAGGGCAGCACCCTCAATACCATCACTGCCGCCGTGCAGGCCGGTGGTGACGTCCACGTGCTGGTGGCCGGTTCCAATGCCAAGGCCGTGGCCGATGCCGCTGCGCAAGTCGCCGGTGTGGCCAAGGTCCTGTTGGCCGATGGCGCGCAATTCGCCGATGGCCTGGCCGAGAACGTGGCCGAACAGGTCCTGGCCATTGCCAAGGACTACAGCCACATCCTGGCGCCCGCCACCGCCTACGGCAAGAACATCCTGCCGCGCGTGGCCGCCCGCCTGGACGTGGGCCAGATTTCCGACATCACCAAGGTGGAGTCGGCCGATACCTTCGAGCGTCCCATCTACGCCGGCAACGCCATCGCGACCGTGCAGTCGATCGACCCGATCAAGGTCATCACCGTGCGTACCACTGGTTTCGATCCGGCTGCACAGGGTGGCTCGGCCGCCGTGGAGAGCATTGCGGCGGTGCCCGATTCGGGCAAGTCCAGCTTTGTCGGCCGTGAGGTCGCCAAGTCGGATCGTCCGGAACTGACGGCCGCCAAGATCATCGTCTCCGGTGGTCGTGGCATGGGCTCATCGGAAAGCTTCAAGATCCTGGAGCCGCTGGCCGACAAGTTGAACGCCGCCATGGGCGCCTCCCGCGCCGCCGTCGATGCGGGTTACGTGCCCAACGACTGGCAGGTTGGTCAGACCGGCAAGATCGTGGCGCCGCAGCTGTACATCGCCGTCGGTATCTCCGGCGCGATCCAGCATCTGGCCGGGATGAAGGATTCCAAGGTCATCGTCGCCATCAACAAGGACGAGGAAGCGCCGATCTTCTCGGTGGCTGATTACGGCCTGGTGGGTGACCTCTTCGAGGTCGTGCCGGAGCTGGTCAAGCAGCTCGGTTGATCACAACGTACCGTAGTTTTCGCCCCGGCTTTCGCCGGGGTGTTTTCATGCAAGCAAGGAATGCCGCCAGAGCGTTCCCTATTGGAGGTTGGAGATGAGTTACACCGCGCCCGTGAAGGATATGTTGTTCGTCATGAACGAACTGGCCGGCCTGGCTGCCGTCAATGCGCTGCCTGGCTGCGAAGATGCCACGCCGGAAACGGCCGAGGCCATCCTGGAAGAAAACGCCAGGTTCTGCAGCGAGGTGGTCGCGCCGCTGAATCATTCTGCCGACAAGCAACCCAGTTCCTGGGCCGATGGCAAGGTGACCACCAGCCCTGGCTTCAAGGAAGCCTTCCGTCAGTTCGGCGAGGCCGGCTGGCAAGGCGTGCAGCACCCGGTGGAGTTCGGCGGGCAAGGCCTGCCCAAGCTGCTGGCTACCCCCTGCATCGAGATGCTGAATTCGGCCAACCTGTCCTTTGCGCTGTGCCCGCTGTTGACCGACGGCACCATCGAGGCGCTGATGACGGCCGGCACCCAGCAGCAGAAGGAAACCTTCATCGCCAACTTCATCTCCGGCAAGTGGACCGGCACCATGAACCTGACCGAGCCGCAGGCCGGCTCCGACCTGGCGCTGGTGCGTACCCGTGCCGTGCCGGAGGGGGATGGCACCTACAAGCTCTTCGGCACCAAGATCTTCATCACCTACGGTGAGCACGACATGGCCGAGAACATCGTCCATCTGGTGCTGGCCCGTACCCCCAATGCGCCTGAAGGCGTGAAGGGCATTTCGCTGTTCATCGTGCCCAAGTTCCTGGTCAATGCCGATGGTTCGCTGGGTGAGCGCAACGACGTGCATTGCGTGTCCATCGAACACAAGCTGGGCATCAAGGCCAGCCCGACGGCCGTGCTGCAGTTCGGCGACCATGGTGGCGCCATCGGCACGCTGGTGGGTGAAGAGAATCGCGGCCTGGAATACATGTTCATCATGATGAACGCGGCGCGCTTCGCCGTGGGCATCCAGGGTCTGTCGGTGTCGGAGCGTGCCTATCAACAGGCCGTGGCCTATGCCCGCGACCGCGTGCAGTCACGCGACCTGGCAGGCTCGCCTGGGCCGGTGGCCATCATCCGCCAGCCGGACGTGCGCCGCATGCTCATGTCCATGCGCGCCCAGATCGAGGCGGCGCGTGCGCTGGCCTACGTGGCCGCGGCCACCTCGGATGCGGCGCACTTCAGCGACGACGAGGCCACCCGCAAGGCCAATCAGGCTTTCTATGAATACCTGGTGCCCATCGTCAAGGGCTGGATCACCGAGCTGTCCATCGATGTCACTTCCACCGGTGTGCAGGTGCATGGCGGCATGGGCTTCATCGAAGAGACCGGCGCTGCGCAGTATTACCGCGATGCCCGCATCCTGCCCATCTACGAAGGCACCACGGCCATCCAGGCCAATGACCTGGTCGGCCGCAAGACCACCCGCGATGGTGGCGCAGTGGCCAAGGGCATCCTGGGTCAGGTGCGTCAGACCGTCTCCGAGTTGCAGGGTGATGCGCAATTGCAGCCCATCGCCACGCGCCTGGCCGAGGCTGCCGATGCGCTGGAACAGGTGGTCGATTATGTGGTGGGCAACGTCAAGGGCGACATCAAGGCGGTCTTCGCCGGCAGCGTGCCTTACCTGAAGATGGCCGGCGTGGTGCTGGGCGGCTGGCAGATGGCGCGCGCGGCAGCGGTATCGGCCTCCAGGCTCAAGTCCGGGGAGGGTGACAGCAAGTTCTACGAGGCCAAGCTGGCCACGGCGCGTTTCTATGCCGAGCAGATCCTGCCGCAGGCGCTGGCCTATCGCACGGCCATCGTCGAGGGTGGTCAGGCGGTGATGGCGCTGGACGAAGACCAGTTCTGACCCGGTCTTGAACCTGTCAGCCCGGAAGGCCGCTCTGGCGGTTTTCCGGGCTTGTGTCTTTCTGGGGAGTTTGCGTGGGCCTTCAGCCGAAGGCGCCGCCGGTGAAGAGCAGGTCAAAGCTGCGCGCCAGCAGGGCGATCACGCCCATGGCACCCAGGCCGACGGTGAGTACCAGGATCACCGCCAGTATCCAGTGCGATTCCGAGGTCTTGCCACTGCCGGCATTGTGCCGGGCATCCCATTTCTCGTCAGGCGTGAGACCGATCACCAGCGCTTCCAGGCAGGCGATCAGCGCGGAGAGCACCAAGGGCAGGGCGGTGAACAGTCGGGGAGCTTCCGGTTGCGCCGCCATCAGGGCCAGCGACAGCGGGATGGCCAGGATGTGCAGCCAGCCGAAGCGGTCGCGTCCGCCATACAGATAGAAACGATGCAGGCCGATGCTGCCGGTCACGGTGGCCAGGAAGGTCGTCAGGGTCTTGTTCTTGTGGCGGGGTGCTGAAGGCATGCCGGTTGTCTCTTTGTTCTGGTTGTTGCCGTGGCGCATGACGCTCCCGGCAATGTTGTTGTCAAGCTGTCGGCGCAGTATAGCCGAGGCGCTGGTGCAGGGGGCTTGCCTGCGGGATAGCCCAGAAGGCCTGCCGTGTCCGATGTGGCAGCAGATCTGATGTCATTTGGCATCAGATCTGCTGCTTTTTGGGGCGTTTCTGGGTGTTTCTGCGTTGGTCAACTGCACAAAAGCACCAAGCAGCTTGCCCGAGGGTGGGGAAGTCCGTTATAATCTGCGGCTTTTCCGTGTCCGTATTCTTACTGGAACCATTATGGTCGTTATTCGTTTAGCTCGTGGCGGCGCCAAGAAGCGCCCCTTCTACAACATCGTTGCAACCGACTCGCGCAATCGTCGCGATGGCCGTTTCATCGAGCGCATCGGCTTCTACAACCCGGTCGCTTCGGGCAAGGAAGAAGCAGTGCGTATCGCTGCTGACCGCCTGGCTCACTGGCAAGGCGTTGGCGCACAACTGTCGCCGACCGTTGCTCGCCTGGTTGCCCAAGCTGGTACCAAGGCTGCTGCCTGATCAAGTTTTTCCTGTCTGATCCGGCGCTGCGACCTGTCGTGGCGCAAGTGTGAAGAACAGGTCTGGCGTACTCATGACTTATCCAGCCCAGGCGGGTTTCTCCGCACCCGACGATCTCGTGGTCGTCGGCCATGTGACAGGAGCCTACGGAATCCAGGGCTGGATTCGCGTGCGTCCGTATTCTTCGGAAGCGGATGCCTTGTTGAATGCCAAGACCTGGTGGCTGGAGAAAACCGGCCAGCCCAAGCAGGACGTCGATGTCATGCAGTCCAAGGGGCATAGCGGCGATATCGTCGCGCGCTTGACCGGGGTAGCCGACCGCAATGCGGCCGAAGCGATGAAGGGAACGGTGGTCTCCATCTCCCGCAAGCACTTCCCGGCACTGGATGACAATGAATTCTACTGGGTCGACCTGATCGGCTCGGCGGTGGAAAATCTCCAGGGTGAACAGCTGGGCGTGGTGTCCGACATGATGGACAACGGCGCTCATCCCATCCTGAAGGTGACGGCTCCGACACAGGAAACTGCGGTCGAGCCCGAAGACGCTGTCGAAGCAAAGCCCAGGAAGGGCGCCAGGGAAAAATCCGTGGCTGCGCCTGAGATGCTGATCCCCTTCGTCGACCAGTTCGTCAAGACGGTACTGCCGAAGGACAAGAAGATTGTCGTCGACTGGGGCAAGGACTACTGAATGTTGGAGAACTACTGACCGCCCAGGTCAGTTTTTCTTTTCCGCCCCGCTTGATGTCGAGAGTTACCTGGAAATGGAGGCGTGATGCAGTTTGATGTCGTCACTCTGTTTCCCGAAATGTTTGCGGCGCTGACGCAATCCGGCATTACCCGCCGGGCGCTGGAGCAGAAGCGCTGGGGCTTGTCGCTGTGGAATCCGCGTGAATTCACCACCGACAACCATCGCACCGTGGATGACCGTCCCTATGGGGGTGGTCCCGGCATGGTGATGCTGGCCAAGCCCCTGCAGGCGGCCATCGAGGCTGCCCAGGCACGCCAGCAGACGCTGGGCCTGGACAAGCCACGGGTGATCTACCTGTCGCCGCAAGGCGCGCCGCTGACCCATGAACGGGTGGTGCGGCTGTCGCAGGACAGTGGGGCCGTGCTGCTGTGCGGCCGCTATGAAGCCATCGACCAGCGCCTGCTCGACAAGTGCGTGGACGAGGAAATCAGCATCGGTGATTTCGTGCTTTCCGGCGGCGAACTGCCCGCCATGGCGCTGATGGATGCAGTGATCCGGCTATTGCCGGGTGCGCTTAACGATAGCGCCTCGGCGGTGGAGGACAGCTTCGTCAACGGGCTGCTGGATTCGCCGCATTACACGCGTCCGGAAGTCTATGAAGGTGAGCCGGTGCCCGCCATCCTGTTGGGTGGTCACCATGCCGAGATCCAGAAATGGCGTCGGCAGCGTGCGCTGGAAGCCACCTTGACCAAGCGCCCCGATCTGATCGTCAGGGCCAGGGAACAGGGCCTGTTGAGCAAGACCGATGAAAAGTTTCTGAGCAGCCTGCCACAGCCGTAGTCAGTATCGCGGCATGCAGGTCGCCAAATCGAAGTCGTACCAGCAGTACCGCAGGTCCAGCGATGGACCCGCACCGTGCAGCGGCCTGGCCGCTGCGTTTGAAACCCCATCCTCTACCGGGCTACACAATCAGCCTTCGGGCAACGGCGCCGGCAAGATGGTTACAGGAGCAAAAAATGGATCTGATCCAGCAAATCGAGCAAGAAGAGATCGCGCGTCTCGCCAAGAACATTCCCGACTTCGCCCCCGGCGACACCGTGATTGTCAGCGTCAACGTGGTTGAAGGCACCCGCAAGCGTGCCCAGGCCTACGAAGGCGTGGTCATCGCCCGCCGCAACCGTGGTCTGAATTCCAACTTCATCGTGCGCAAGATTTCGTCCGGTGAAGGCGTTGAGCGTACCTTCCAGCTGTACTCGCCGCTGATCGCTTCGATCGAAGTCAAGCGTCGTGGCGACGTGCGTCGCGCCAAGCTGTACTACCTCCGCGAACGTTCGGGCAAGTCGGCACGTATCAAGGAAAAGCTGCCCAGCCGCGCTGCAAAGGCTGCTGCTGCCGAGTAATCGGTTGCATGTTGATGCGTCAGGAAAAGGGGTGTCTCGCGACACCCCTTTTTCGTTTCCGTCAGTTGCATTGCATTCCTCGTTGAATTCCGATTAACAGATCTCAGATCAAGCGAGCACATCGTGGCCAGTTTCGATCCCGTCAACCTGCCGGTGGATGCCGTCGCCGGCGAAAGCGCCCTGGAAGCGGCGCGCCTGAACGCCGACTGGCTGCGCCAGCGCTTTGCCACACCGCCGCGCTGGGAACCCGAGCACAGCGGCGACCAGTTGGCACGCATGGCCGAGACCAAGGGCCGCTTCCGGCTGGCTTCGGTGTTGATTCCGATCGTGCTGCGGGAAGAGGGGATGACGGTACTCTTCACGCGCCGCACAGCTGACCTGAAGGATCATGCAGGCCAGATCAGCTTTCCCGGTGGTCGTCGCGAAGACTATGACGGCTCGGCCATCGAGACCGCCTTGCGCGAGACCGAGGAAGAAATCGGCCTGGCCCGCCAGTACGTCGAAGTCATCGGCTCCCTGCCGGATTACTTCACCGGCACCGGCTATCGCGTCACCCCCGTGGCCGGGCTGATCCAGCCACCGTTCGAGGCAGTCGGCGATCCCCGTGAAGTGGCGGAAATCTTCGAGGTGCCGCTGGCCTTCCTCATGGATGGCGTGAACCATCAGCGCCGTTCGGTGGAACTGCCCGCGCCGGTCGGGCGCCGCAGCTTCTATACGATGCCCTACGACCGTTATTTCATCTGGGGCGCGACGGCAGGCATGCTGCGTAATCTCTTCCACTTCCTGCGTAGCTGAACTGTCCACTGCCTTTGGTTGTCACTCTGTATCGAATAAGATACGCAAAGTCGTTGTTGATGTTCAAACACGTAAATATTGATGACATTGCGAGCTTGATTCTCGTCAATAAATCAATTGTTTGATTCCCATCTTGCACTGCGCTATCGTACGGGCTACAGAGACACCTAAGGCTGCTTGATGACATTTCTATCCATTCTCTTTGCGCTGTTAATCGAACAACTCAAACCACTGCGTGCGGACAATCCGGTTTATGCATCCATCAAGTCTTTCGCGGCCACGATAGAGGGCTGGTTCAACGCCGGCCACGTTCATCACGGCCGACTGGGCTGGGTGGTGATGGTCGGTGCACTGACCGTGCCGGTGGCGCTGGTGTACTGGTTGCTGCTGCATGTGAGCCTGGTGGCGGCGTTCGCCTGGAACGTGCTGGTGGTCTACATGACGCTGGGCTTCCGTCATTACAGTCATTACTTCACTTCCATCCAGCTGGCCCTGAACACGGGCGACGAGATGGCTGCCCGCACCCTGCTGGCTGAATGGACCAAGCTGGATACCGCCGGCATGGACGTCAGCGAGATTTCGCGCATCGCCTCCGAGCGCGCCCTGATCACCACGCATCGCCATGTGTTTGGCGTGTTCTTCTGGTTCCTGATGCCTGTCGGCCCGGCACTGGCGGTGATGTATCGCGTCGCCGAATACCTCTCACGCGCCTGGAACGAGCCCGATCACATGAAGCTCGAGGCCTTCGGCCGCTTCGCTGCCCAGGCCTTCTACTGGATCGACTGGATTCCGGCACGCCTGACCGCCTCCGCCTTTGCCGTGGTGGGTAACTTCGAGGATGCCATCTACGCCTGGCGCAACTTCGCCAACCGCTGGGAGGACGAGGCCGCCGGTATCATCCTGGCCGCCGGTGGTGGCGCCATGGGCGTGCGCTTCGGCACCGAGAATCAGGCCGCTGCCGGCATCATCCTGCCGGTTGATGCGGCCACGGTCGATTCCATGCCCGAGGAGACCGACGGCCTGCCCGGCGACACACCATCCCCGCGCACCCTGCAGAGCACCGTGGGCCTGGTCTGGCGTGCCTTGTTGCTGTGGATGTTCCTGTTGCTGCTGCTGTCAGTCGCGGTCTGGATGGGCTAGTTCTTTCGAATTAAGACGAGCGGGCGGTGGCCCGCTTCGTTTTTTGGGGAACGCGATTCCCGCCAACCCGGTATACTTCTGGATTCACATCACCAAGATCGCATCCCGCCCGGCAGCAGCTCAGCCCGGACCAGGAACGAGCGACGCGCAGGGCCAGGCAAGGCAGAATGGCTGGAGGCGAGGAGACCGGTAGAAGCCAAGTCTTCTATAAGATATAATACTCAACACCGCAGGCACCCCCGCGACAAGTCGCGCAGGCACCGCGGAATCCAGGGCTCAGGTCTCACCAGGACCGGGGCATTCGGTTGCAAGCGCTATAGAAGAACTGCACGTATGGCTGATCCCATCAAACCCGCAAACGCACCGGCCAAAGAATTCATCATCCTGGGCAAGACCTCGGATGGCCGGCAGTTCCGCCCCAGCGACTGGGCGGAGCGCCTGTGCGGCGTGATGTCGTGTTTCCGTCCGGAGGGCAGTGGCGGGCGCAACGCACACCTGAAGTATTCTCCCTACGTCCTGCCGACCCACATCGATGGCGTGCGCTCGGTGGTGGTCAACGAAGCCCTGCGCGAGCTGGAACCGCTGGCGTATCACTTCGTGGTCAACTTCGCCAAGGACAACGACCTGCAGGTGATCGAAGCCTGTGTCCTGCCTGACCCTCCCAAGGAAAACAAGGCACCCTGAGCCTTGTCATCCCCGCCGGGCGGTTTGTATCGCCCGGGCAATACCCCGCCAGCTTCATGCCGCCCCTGCAGGCGGTCCCGCCAGCAGTTACACTACTACCCGTCTTCACTTCCCGCGCTCAGCCGGACACATCAGCCAGAGCCAGCGGGATCACCTGGCCGTACGCGGCCGCCTAATCACGGAGAAGAAGCATCATGAACCACCGCATGGAGCGCGACACCTTTGGCCTGATCGAAGTCCCGGCCGACCGCCTGTGGGGCGCGCAGACCGAACGTTCGCTGCACCACTTCCACATTTCCACCGAGCGCATGCCAGCCGAGCTGATCGTGGCACTGGCTGCCGTCAAGCGTGCCTGTGCCAGCGTCAATCGCGACCTGGGCAAGCTGGAGGGCAAGAAGGCCGAGGCCATCATCGCTGCCGCTGATGAAGTGATCGCCGGCAAGCATCCGCTGGAATTCCCGCTGTCGGTCTGGCAGACCGGCTCCGGCACCCAGAGCAACATGAACATGAACGAGGTGCTGGCCAACCGTGCCTCCGAGCTGTTGGGTGGCGTACGTGGCGAAGATCGCCTGATCCACCCCAATGACGACGTCAATCGCGGCCAGTCCTCCAACGACATCTTCCCGACCGCCATGCACGTGGCCGCCTGCATGGCCGTGGCGACCCACCTGATTCCCTCGCTGCACGAGCTGCGCGGCACCCTGGCGGAGAAATCCACCCAGTTCGCCGACATCGTCAAGATCGGCCGCACCCACCTGCAGGACGCCACTCCGCTGACCCTGGGCCAGGAGTTCTCCGGCTACGTGGCCCAGCTGGAACATGCGGAGTCGGCCGTCATCGCCACCCTCAATGCCATCTCCGAACTGGCCGCCGGCGGCACGGCGGTCGGCACGGGCCTGAATGCCCACCCCGAATTCGGCGAGCGCGTGGCTGCCGAGCTGGCCAAGTTCTTCGGTTTCCCCTTCAAGACCGCGCCCAACAAGTTCGCCGCACTGGCCGGCCATGATGCCCTGGTGGCGTCGCATGGCGGCCTGAAGACGCTGGCCGCGGCGATGATGAAGATTGCCAACGACGTGCGCTGGCTGGCATCCGGCCCGCGCTCGGGCCTGGGCGAGATCACCATCCCCGAGAATGAACCGGGCAGTTCCATCATGCCGGGCAAGGTCAATCCGACCCAGTGCGAGGCCATGACCATGCTCTGCGCCCAGGTCTTCGGCAACGATGTTGCCTTGAACATCGGTGGCGCCAGCGGTAACTTCGAGCTCAACGTCTTCAAGCCGGTGATCATCCATAACTTCCTGCAGAGCGTGCGCCTGCTGGCCGACGGCATGGCCAGTTTCGAGGAGCACTGCGCCCGCGGCATCGAGGCCAACCGCAGCCGCATCGGCGAACTGATGGAAAAGTCGCTCATGCTGGTGACCGCCCTGGCACCGCACATCGGCTACGACAAGGCCGCCAAGATCGCCAAGCAGGCGCATCACGACGGCACGACCCTGAAGCAGGCCGCTCTGGCCTTGGGCTATGTCACTGAAGAGCAGTTCGTGGAGTGGATCAAGCCGGAGCAGATGACGCGGCCGGGTTGAGCCAGGTTCAGTGTTGCCGGGGCACTGGCATTCCTGAGTTGCCCTGGCGTGATAAGCATTGACGGCCTTGCAAAAGGCCGTTTTTGTTTTTGCAGACCTTGACGGCAAGGCCTTGCCCGGCTGAAGTAGCACGCTGCACATTGCTGCAAAGCACGGTGATTTGCAAAGCCTTTTCAACCCCATGTATATCAATATTGATTAGGGTTACGAATTGAAACATCTCAAGATTTAAGACCAGCCCCGGCGTATATTGCTTTCATGCGCCAGATGCGTCTGCAAGCCGCGCCCGACAAGGAGTTTCGGGCGATCGGGGAAAGCGGCAGCGATGTCATCGGCGATAAATTCCAGACATTCAGAGACACTCCCAAAGGCAATAACATGAAGAAAATAGCGGCAATCGGCGTCTGCGGCGTGCTGGCGGTGGCCGGCCTGGTGGCTAGCGCGTCGGTGTATGCGCATGGGCGCTTCTATGGCGGCGTGGTGATCGGCGGGCCGATCTGGGTGCCGCCGCCGGTCTACTATCCGCCTCCGGTCTATGTGGAACGGGTGCCGGCACCGGTCTACGTGGAGCCGCCGCGCCAGGATTACTGGTACTACTGCGCGGAATCCAAGGCGTATTACCCCTATGTCCAGAACTGCCCCAGTCCCTGGATGAAGGTGGTTCCCAATACCCCCGCCGTTCCCGGCGGTCCCCCGCCGCAATAGTCTGGCGACCGGGTCGCGCAGGCCGTTCTCAGACGCTCTGCGCTAAAGCAATACCTTCACAGATAAAGGAATCAACGTGAAACCCATCTACAAGACCGCCGCTACCGTCACCGCCGTCGGCGCCATGCTGGCGCTCGGTGGTTGCGTCAGCGTGCCGACTGGACCGTCAGTGATGGCGATGCCGGGCAAGGACAAGAGTTACGAGCAATTCCGTGCCGACCAGCAGCAATGCCAGCAGTACGCCCAGGACGCCATCGGCGGGCAGGCGGCGCAGACCCAGAACAATGCGGCCAACAGCGCCGCGGTCGGTACCGCCGTAGGTGCGGTGGCCGGCGCACTGATCGGCGCGGCTTCCGGCAATGCCGGTGCCGGGGCGGCCATCGGTGCCGGTGGTGGCCTGCTGGTGGGCAGCGCAGCCGGCAGCAATGCGGCTGCGGGCGGCAATTATTCCATGCAGCAGCGCTATGACATGACCTATACCCAGTGCATGTACAGCAAGGGAAACCAGGTGCAGCAGCCGGTCCAGACCACCACCGTCTATACCTACCACCCGCGCTACTACTACGCGCCGCCGCCGCCTCCGGGCTACTATGGTCCGCCGCCGACGTATTACGGCCCGCCGCCGGGTGCATATTGAGAACGCAGATGGTGAAGAAAACAAACCGCATCCCCCGATGCGGTTTTTTCTTATGCAACGCAACATGGCGGCCCGCCAGTGCTATACTCGCCGCCATGCTTTTCCGAACCCAACTTGCGAAAACCCAGCATTGGTGGCGCGCCTGACCCAGGCGGCCCGTTTTCACACAGCTTGACCATGTGATGCCGCCGGTTCCGGCGGCATGTTTTTTTCAGCTTCGGACCGGCGGCATTCCAGACAGATTAACGATCAGGAATGACCATGTCTTCGAACGCCACTAGTTCCGCTTCCAGCACGACCTCCGCTTCCACCTTGCCCGTGGTCCTCACCGGCGACCGTCCCACCGGTCCGCTGCACCTGGGGCACTACATCGGTTCCCTCAAATCGCGCGTAGCGCTGCAGGAGACTTCGCGCCAGTTCCTGCTGCTGGCCGACACGCAGGCCATGACCGACAACGTCGGTCGCCACCAGAAAGTCACCGACAACGTGCTGGAGGTGGCGCTGGACTACCTGGCCGTGGGCATCGATCCCGAGAAATCGACCATCTTCATCCAGTCCCAGGTGCGCGAGCTCTACGAACTGTCGATGGTGTTGCTGAACCTGGTGACGGTGTCGCGCCTGGAGCGCAATCCCACCATCAAGGAAGAGATCCGCCTGCGCGGCTTCGAGCGCGATATCCCGGCCGGTTTCCTGACCTATCCGGTCAGCCAGGCGGCGGACATCACCGCCTTCAAGGGGCAACTGGTGCCGGTGGGCAGCGACCAGTTGCCGATGATCGAGCAGACCAACGAACTGGTCCGCAAATTCAACGCCACCGTCGATCGTGAAGTGCTGGTGGAATGCAAGGAAGTGCTCTCCGAAACCGGCCGCCTGCCCGGCATCGACGGCAAGGCCAAGATGAGCAAGTCGCTGGGCAATTCCATCGCCCTGGGCGCGACGCCGGCCGAGATCAAGCAGGCCGTGCACCGCATGTACACCGACCCCAATCACCTGCGCGTGGACGATCCGGGCCAGGTCGAGGGCAATGTGGTGTTCACCTTCCTGGATGCCTTCGACCCCGACCGCGATGCCGTGGCCGAGTTGAAGGCCCACTATACCCGGGGTGGCCTGGGCGACAGCGTGGTCAAGCGTCGCCTGGAAGGCATCCTGCAGGAATTGCTGGAACCCATCCGCACCCGTCGCGAAGAGTTCGCCAAGGACCGTGGCGAAGTGCTGGCCATCCTCAAGCGCGGCACCGAGCGTGCCAGTGCCGTGGCCGCGCAGACCATGTCGGAAGTCAATGCCGCGCTGGGCCTGAACTACTTCGGCTAAGGCGCCCAGGCGACCGCCTGCAGAAAACGAGACCGCCGCTTCCCGGCAAGGGGAGCGGCGGTTTTTTCATGCCTGCGGAGGAGTTCAGCGTGCCTTGGTCGGCGTCATCTGCGGCAGTTCCAGCAAGACTTCCAGCCCACCTTCAGCCAGATTGCGCAGGCGCAGCTGGCCATGATGGTTCTCGGCGATATTGAGCGCGATGGTCAGGCCCAGCCCGGTGCCACCGGTATCGCGTGAACGCGAGGTTTCCAGCCGATAGAAGGGTTCGAAGACTGCCTCCAGCTCGGCATCGGGGATGCCCGGCCCCTGGTCGCGGATACGGATGGCGATCTTCTGTTGCTCCAGGGCGATGCTGACCCGTGCCTGGCGGCCGTACTTGCAGGCATTGTCGATCAGGTTGGTCAGGCAGCGCCGCAGCGCCCCCGGCTGGGCCATCACGAAGGCGCGGGTGCTGCCTTGCAGGCTCACGTCCTGGCCGGCGTCGGCAGCATCGGCACAGACGCTGTCGAGCAGGGAGTCGATATCCAGGGCTTGTATCTTCTCCGAGGAATCCATGCTGCGCGCCAGGTCCAGCCCCTCGCGCACCATGCCGTGCATCACGCCCAGATCGTCGATCAGCTTTTGCTGCAGTTCGGCGTCGGTGACCTTTTCCAGGCGCAGGCGCATGCGTGTCAGCGGCGTCTGCAAATCGTGGGTGATGGCCGCCAGCATGTGGGTGCGATGCTGTATCTGGCGCCGGATGCGGCCCTGCATGGCATTGAAGGCATGCGCCGCCTGGCGGATTTCGGTGGGGCCGGTCTCGGCCAGCGGCGCATGGTCGATGTCGCTGCCCAGGCGCGATGCGGCCTGCGCCAGCTGGCGGATCGGGCGGGTCGCCATGCGCGCCACCAGCCAGGCCAGCATTGCGATCAGCGCCAGGAACAGCATGATGTACTGCAGGCCGAACGGGCCACCCGGTCCACCGCGTCCGCGCAGGGTAGGGGGCTCGCCCGGCTGGTGCAGGCGCAGGCGCATCAGGGCCTGGTCGTGCAGGCTCACGTAGATCACGCGGCAGGTGTCGCGGCGCGGGGCGTGGGCATCATCGGCCCGCAAGGGCGGGCATTCGCTTTCGCGCTGGACGGCGATCTTGCGGTCCTCCCCCAGACGCGACTGCAGCATCTCGATGAGCGGGCTGGTGCTGGCGTTGGGACCGATGGCGTCATTCATGTCGTCCACCATGCGCGCCTCGAAACCGAAGTTGGTGGCGGCCTGCAGCACGATGGGACGTTGCGGCGGCGGGATGTCGTCCACCGCCTGGACGATCTGTTCCACGCGGTCGGCCAGATGCTGGAAGCGCAGTTCGCGCAAGGTGCTGCGGCGCTCGTTGCCAGACAACCAGGTGGTGGCCATGACCGCCACCACGATGCCCGCCAGCAGCAGGAAGAAGATGCGGTTGCCGATGGAGCCCAGGAAATCCTTCATGCCGGCCGGCCTGCACCTTCCGCGCTGACCGTGGTGGCCAGCACATAACCCTCGTTGCGCACGGTCTTGATGATGGTGGGCGTGCGCGCATCGTCACCCAGCTTCTGGCGCAGGCGGCTGATCTGGATATCCACCGAGCGGTCGAAGGGATCGGATTCGCGGCCCTGGGTCAGCTCCAGTAACTGGTCGCGGTTGAGCACCCGGTTGGGATGGTCCAGGAACACCTTCAGCAGCCGGAACTCCGCCCCCGACAGGGCTACCACCACGCCATCGCGGTTCACCAGGTGGCGCGCCGTCAGGTCCAGCGTCCAGCCGGCAAAGCGCATGGTGGCCACGTCCGGCTGGGCCATGTTGGGCGGCAGCGCCTGGGTACGGCGCAGCACGCTGCGGATGCGGGCGAACAGCTCGCGGGGCTCGAAGGGTTTGGCCAGGTAGTCGTCGGCGCCCATTTCCAGGCCCAGGATGCGGTCCAGCGGCTCGCCGCGCGCGGTCAGCATGATCACCGGCACCGATGAGGTGGCGCGCAGGTTGCGACACAGCGTCAGGCCGTCTTCCCCGGGCAGGGTCAGGTCCAGCACGATCAGGTCCACCCGCGACTCTTCCAGCACCCGACGCATCTCGCTGCCATTGGTGGCGGTCAGGGTGCGCAGGCCGTTGCTGTCCAGGTATTCGGCCAGCAGGGTGCGGATGTCGCGGTCGTCATCGACGACGAGGATGTGAGTATTTGTATCCATGGGACGCATTATGCCGAACTTGTCCGTACGTGCAGGATGGATTTGTATCGGGTCTTTACAAGGAGGGGGATGGAAATAAAACGATACCTGCGAGGCCTGCGGATATACAAAACGATACAAATGACGGCACAGCGGAAAAATCGCCGATACACGCCGCCGGTTTAATGGGAACCGTGCCAAGACAGCACTTCGCTGTATGACAGTACAAGCGCAGTACAAGCACAGTACCAAGCGCAAGACCCACTGAAAGGAGCAACACATGTTGACATTCAAGAACCGTATCCTGGCCGGCATCGCCGCCGTAAGCATCAGCGCCGTGACCCTGTCGGCCTTCGCCCAGATGCCCCCGGACGGCCCGAAAGGCCACGCCCCGAGCCCGGAACAGATCGCCAAGTTCGAGCAGATGCGCGCCAAGCACCAGGCCCAGCTGCACGACAAGCTCAAGATCACCGCCGCCCAGGAAGCCGGCTGGAAGCTGTTCCTGGACAAGACCAAGCCGGCCCCGTTTGACCGTGCCGCCCGTCCCAACAAGGAAGAATGGGCCAAGCTGTCCACCCCGGAACGCCTGGACAAGCAGCTGGACATGATGCGCAAGCGCGAATCCTTCGCCGAACAGCGCATCGCCGCCACCAAGGAGTTCTACGCCACCCTGTCGCCGGAGCAGCAGAAGACCTTCGACGCCGAGTTCGCCAAGATGCAGCACCATCGCTGGGAACAGATGCATCACGGCCAGCGTGGCGAACACAAGGGCCCGCCGCGTGACGGCAAGCCCGCTCCCGACGCACCGGCCAAGTAAGGCACACGGCGGCATTCGCCCGTGCGTTGCAAGTGCGGGCGTTTTCCACCCCGACAGCCTTGCGCTTGACCCGCAAGGCTGTTCTCATTGGCGCGGCCGGCAATAGCTGGGTACACTGCGTGCCAGCCGATGCAGGTGGCATGCGTGGTTGCAGAGTTGCAAGCCGCCCAGGAGAGAATAGCGGTAGGCGGCCCGATCCAACAGGATGGGCCGCCTTCCCTTATGCTCTTGCCTTTGCGTGACCGGATAACGGCACGCCGACGCGATGGCAGAGCGCTGCATCGACTTCCCATGAGACAAGGCCGCCTGTTGGCGGTCTGCATACGTGATCGGTTTACTGGTTTCCCTGACATGACAAATACTCCCAATCCCGGCCAGCCATCTCCCTCCCCATCTCCTTCGCGTTCCCGTGGCAGCATCCTGCGCCGCTGGTGGTTCTGGGTACTGGTGGCCGCACTGGCCGCCGGTGGCGGGTACAAATACTGGTCCAAGAAGAAGGCCGAGCAGGAGCAGATGAGTGCCATGGGTGGCCCCGGTGGCCCCGGTGGCCGTCCAGGTGCTGGCGGTCCGGGCGCCCGCCGCCCGGGTGCCGGCGCCTTCGCAGGCCAGACGATGCCGGTGTGCGTGGCCAAGGCCCGGGTGCAGGTTTTGGTTGTCTTCCTGAACTGACTGGGGGCAGTCACCCCCACGGCCACCGCCACCGTGCGCGCCCGGGTCGATGGCCAGTTGATGAAGCTGCATTACAAGGAAGGCCAGGTGGTCAAGGCCGGTGAGCTGCTGGCCGAGATCGACCCGCGCTCGCTGCAGGCCGCGCTGACCCAGGCCGAAGGCCAGCTGGCGCGCGACCGCGCACTGCTGAGCTCGGCCCGGCTTGACCTGAAGCGCTACCAGACCCTGCTGTCGCAGGACTCCATCGCCAGCCAGCAGGTCGACACCCAGGCCGCGCTGGTCAAGCAATATGAGGGAACGGTCAAGGCCGATGAGGGCAGCGTCGCCAGCGCCCGCCTGCAGTTGTCGTTCACCCGCGTGATCGCCCCCATCAGTGGCCGCCTGGGCCTGCGCCAGGCCGACGTCGGCAACAACGTCACCACCAGCGACACCAACGGCCTGGTCATCATCACCCAGCTGCAGCCGATCACCGCCATCTTCAGCATTCCCGAAGACAATATCCCCAAGGTCTTGCAGCAGCTGCAGAGCGGTCGCAAGCTGCCGGCCCAGGCCTGGGACCGGGAGCAGAAGAAGAAACTGGCCGACGGCGTGCTGCTGACCATCGACAACGTGGTCGATTCCACCACCGGCACGGTCAAGCTCAAGGCCCAGTTCCCCAATACGGACTACGCGCTGTTCCCCAGCCAGTTCGTCAATATCCGCCTGCAGCTCAATACCGAACAAGGTGCCACCGTCATCCCGACGGCCGCCATCCAGCGCGGGGCCAAGGGTCTGTTCGTCTATGTGGTCAAGGAAGACAACACCGTCACCGTGCGCCCGGTCAAGACCGGCCCGGTACAGGATGACCTGACTGTCATCACCGACGGCGTGGCCGCCGGCGAGACCGTGGTCATCGACGGCATCGACCGGCTGCGCGAAGGCGCCAAGGTCGAGGCCGTGGCACGCGGTGGTGCCGACGACCCGGCCAACAAGCTCACCACCGAGAACCCGGACGCACGCCGCCATGGCAAGCGTGGTCAGGGTCAAGGACAAGGGCCGGGACAGGCCGCAGGGCAGGGCGTGGAAGGAGGTCAGGGCGGCCAGGCCGGCATGAGCCCGGAAGAGCGCCAGAAGCGCTGGGCCGAGCTCAACAAGCGCATCGATGCTGGCGAATTCGGCGAAGAGATCAAGAAGCTGCCTGAAGACCAGCGTCGCCAGAAGATGATGGAACTGCGGCGCCAGCGCGAGGCGGGCAATGCCAATGGCGGCGCCGGTGGTGCCAGCAACGCAGGCAACGCCAACGGCGCCAAGTAAGCACAAGGCTCACGCATGAATCCCTCGCGCCAGTTCATCCTGCGGCCGGTCGCTACATCCTTGCTGATGCTGGCGATCCTGCTGGTGGGCATCGTCGCCTACCGGCTCCTGCCGCTGTCGGCCCTGCCCGAAGTCGATTACCCGACCATCCAGGTGGTCACCCTCTATCCCGGGGCCAGCCCGGATGTGATGACTTCCTCGGTCACCGCGCCGCTGGAGCGCCAGTTCGGCCAGATGCCGGGCTTGAAGCAGATGTCTTCCACCAGTTCCGGCGGAGCCTCGGTGATCACGCTGCAGTTCAACCTCGACCTGAGCCTGGACGTGGCCGAGCAGGAGGTGCAGGCCGCCATCAACGCCGGCAGCAACCTGCTGCCCTCGGACCTGCCGATGCCGCCGGTCTACAGCAAGGTCAACCCGGCCGATACCCCCATCATCACGCTGGCGGTCACCTCCAGGACCATGCCCCTGCCCAAGGTCCAGGACCTGATCGACACCCGCCTGGCGCAGAAGATTTCGCAATTGTCGGGCGTGGGTCTGGTGAGCCTGTCGGGCGGCCAGCGCCCGGCCGTGCGCATGCAGTTGAACCCGCGCGCCGTGGCCGCACTGGGCCTGAATCTGGATGACGTGCGTACCGCCATCGGCAACGCCAACGTCAACCAGGCCAAGGGCAGCTTCGATGGCCCCACCCGCGCTTCCACCATCGATGCCAACGACCAGCTGCGCTCGGCCGACGAGTATCGCAACCTGATCATCGCCTACAAGAATGGCGCGCCGATCCGGGTCTCCGATGTGGCCGATGTGATCGATGGTGCAGAAAACGTCCGCCTGGGCGCCTGGGCCAACCAGCAGCCTGCGGTGATTGTGAACATCCAGCGCCAGCCGGGTGCCAACGTGATCGCCGTGGTCGACAGCATCAAGAAGATCCTGCCGCAGCTGCAGGCCAGCCTGCCGGGCTCCATCGACGTCCACATCCTGACCGACCGCACCACCACCATCCGCGCCTCGGTGGCCGATGTGAAGTTCGAACTGCTGCTGTCGGTGGCGCTGGTGGTGATGGTGATCTTCGTCTTCCTGCGCAACGTGCCGGCCACCATCATCCCCAGCGTGGCGGTACCACTGTCGCTGGTGGGCACCTTCGCCATCATGTATCTGGCCGGTTTCTCGATCAACAACCTGACCCTGATGGCCCTGACGATTGCCACCGGTTTCGTGGTCGACGACGCCATCGTCATGATCGAGAACATCTCGCGCTACATCGAAGAAGGCATGAAGCCCATGCAGGCGGCCCTGAAAGGCGCCGAGCAGATCGGCTTCACCATCATCTCGCTGACCTTCTCGCTGATTGCGGTGCTGATCCCGCTGCTGTTCATGGGTGACGTGGTGGGGCGCCTGTTCCACGAATTCGCGGTGACCCTGGCGGTCTCCATCCTGATCTCGGCCGTGGTCTCGCTCACGCTGACCCCCATGATGTGCGCGCGCCTGCTGCGCCATCAGCCGGAAGAACAGCAGGGCTGGTTCTACCACAAGAGCCAGGTCTTCTTCGATCGCATCATTGCCCGCTACGGCGTCATGCTGGAATGGGTGCTGGAGCGCCAAAAGCTGACCCTGCTGGTGGCCGTGGCCACGCTGGGCCTGACCGTGCTGCTGTACGTGTTCGTGCCCAAGGGCTTCTTCCCGCTGCAGGACACCGGGGTTATCCAGGGTATCTCGGAAGCCACGCAGTCCATTTCCTTCAGTGCCATGGGAGAAAAACAGCAGCAACTGGCCAAGGTGGTGCTGCAGGACCCGGCCGTGGAGAGCCTGTCCTCCTTCATCGGCGTCGATGGCACCAATGCCACCCTGAACAGCGGGCGCATGCTGATCAACCTGAAGCCGCACGAAGAACGCGACGTTTCCGCCGCCGACGTGATCCGTCGCCTGCAACCCACGCTGGCGCGTGAAGTGCCGGGCGTCACCCTCTACATGCAGCCAGTGCAGGACCTGACCATCGAGGATAGCGTCTCCCGCACGCAATACCAGTTCACCCTGGAAGACGCCGATCCGGCCCTGCTCAGTACCTGGGTGCCGAAGCTGATCGCGCGCCTGCAACAGGTGCCGGAACTGGCTGACGTGGCCACCAACCTGCAGGATCAGGGGCTGCAGGCCTATATCCAGATCGACCGCAATGCCGCATCGCGCCTGGGTATCACCACCGCCGCCATCGACAACGCGCTCTACAACGCCTTCGGCCAGCGCCTCATTTCCACCATCTATACGCAATCGAACCTGTATCGCGTGGTGATGGAGGTCAAGCCGGAATTCCAGCGCGGCCCCGAAGCGCTGGACAGCATCTACCTGGTCACCTCGGGCGGCGGCAAGGTACCGCTGTCGTCGATCGCCACCGTCAGCGAACGCACCGCGCCGCTGGTGGTGAACCACATCGGCCAGTTCCCGGCGGCCACCGTGTCCTTCAACCTGGCCAAGGGCGCCTCGCTGGGCAAGGCGGTCGAGGCCATCAAGGCGGCCGAGGCCGAGATCGGCATGCCGGCCTCCACCGTGACCAACTTCCAGGGGGCCGCGCTGGCCTTCCAGGCCTCGCTGTCCAATACGCTTTGGCTGATCCTGGCGGCCATCATCACCATGTACATCGTGCTGGGCGTGCTCTACGAGAGCTACATCCATCCCATCACCATCCTCTCCACGCTGCCCTCGGCCGGTGTCGGCGCGCTGCTGTCGCTGATGATCTCCGGTACCGACCTGGGCATCATCGGCATCATCGGCATCATCCTGCTGATCGGTATCGTCAAGAAGAACGCCATCATGATGATCGACTTCGCCCTGGAGGCCGAACGGCACGAGGGCAAGAGCCCGCGCGAGGCGATCTATCAGGCTTGCCTGTTGCGTTTCCGGCCGATCCTGATGACCACCATGGCAGCGCTGCTGGGCGCCTTGCCGCTGATGCTGGGCACCGGCGTGGGCTCCGAACTGCGCCAGCCGCTGGGCATCACCATGGTGGGCGGCCTGCTGGTGTCGCAGGTGCTCACGCTCTTTACCACGCCGGTGATCTATCTCGGCTTCGACAGCCTGGGCCGTCGGCTGCGCGCACGCTTCGGGCAGCGCGCGCCTGGGCATGGCGGCGAGGATGATGATGGTGAAGACGGCAAGCCGGCCACGCTGCCGCCGGCGGTGTAGGCGGATGCGCGCATGAATATCTCGCTTCCCTTCATCAAGCGGCCCATCGCCACCACGCTCTTGACCATCGGCATCGCGCTGGCGGGCATGGTGGCCTTCCGCCTGCTGCCGGTCTCGCCGTTGCCGCAGGTGGATTACCCGACCATCTCGATCTCTGCCTCGCTGCCAGGCGCCAGCCCCGAGACCATGGCCGCGACCGGGGCCACGCCGCTGGAACGCGCCATGGGCGCCATCGCCGGGGTCACCGAGATGACCTCCACCAGCTCCCAGAACTCCACCCGCATCACCCTGCAGTTCGACCTGAGCCGCGACATCGATGGTGCCGCCCGCGACGTGCAGGCCGCGCTCAATGCCGCGCGCAGCCTGCTGCCCACCGGCATGCCGAGCAACCCGACCTATCGCAAGGTCAACCCGGCCGACGCCCCCATCCTGATCCTGGCCATGACCTCCGACACCATGACCCAGGGGCAGATGTACGACGCCGCCGACAGCATCGTGGCGCAGAAACTGTCGCAGGTGCGCGGGGTAGGGCAGGTCAGCGTGGGCGGCAGTTCACAGCCGGCCGTGCGCATCGAACTGAACCCGACCGCCCTCAACAAGTACGGCATCGGCAGCGCCGACGTGCGCACCGCGGTGGCTGCCACCAATGCCAATCGCCCCAAGGGTTTGCTGGAAGACGATGGCCGTAACTGGCAGATCTACGCCAACGACCAGGCCAAGACCGCCGCCGAATACGCGCCACTGATCGTGTCCTACCGCAACGGGACGCCGGTGCGGGTGCAGGACGTGGCCGAGGTGCGCGACTCGGTGGCCGATGTGCGCAACGCCGGTTCCTCCAACGGCAAGCCCTCGGTGCTGATCATCATCAACCGCCAGCCCGGCGCCAACATCATCGACACCGTCGATAACGTGCGTGAACTGCTGCCGCAGTTGCAGGCCTCGATTCCGTCCGCCATCGACATGAAGGTCGTGCTGGACCGCACCCCCACCATCCGCGCGTCGTTGAAGGAAACCGAATTCACCCTGATCCTCTCGGTGGCGCTAGTGATCATGGTGGTGTTCCTGTTCCTGCGTAACGCCCGTGCCACACTGATCCCCGCAGTGGCGGTGCCGGTGTCCCTGATCGGCACCTTCGGCGTGATGTACCTGGCCGGCTTCAGCCTCGACAACCTGTCGCTGATGGCGCTGACCATTGCCACCGGCTTCGTGGTGGACGACGCCATCGTGGTGCTGGAGAACATCTCGCGCCATATCGAGTCCGGCATGAAGCCCTACAAGGCGGCCCTGCTTGGTGCGCGCGAGGTCGGCTTCACCGTGCTGTCGATGAGCATTTCGCTCATCGCCGTGTTCATCCCCATCCTGCTGATGGAAGGCATCGTCGGCCGCCTGTTCCGCGAATTCGCCATCACCCTATCGGTGGCCATCCTGGTCTCGCTGGTGGTGTCCCTGACCACCACGCCGATGATGTGCGCGCAGTTGCTGCGCCATGACCCGGAGGCCGACGCAGCGCGTCGCCAGCGGCGCCATCCCTGGCTGCAGAAGATTTCCGACCAGACCGCCGCCATCTTCGACGACATGCTGCTGGCCTACGAACGCACCCTGGCCTGGGCCCTGCGGGCGGCCCCCTTGATGATGCTGATCCTGCTGGCCACGATTGCCCTGAACGTGTATCTCTACAAGGCCATCCCCAAGGGCTTCTTCCCGCAGCAGGATACGGGGCGCCTGATCGGCGGCATCCGCGGCGACCAGGCCATTTCCTTCCAGGCCATGCGCACCAAGCTCAACGACTTCATCGACATCGTCAAGGCCGACCCCGCCGTGTCCGATGTGGTGGCCTTTACCGGTGGGCAGCGGCGCAATGGCGGCTTCATGTACGTGACCCTGAAGCCGCTCACCGAACGCAAGGACAGCGCCGACAAGGTAGTGGCGCGGCTGCGCATGAAGACCGCCAAGGTGGCTGGCGCCCGGGTGTTCCTGGTACCGGTGCAGGACATCCGCATCGGTGCCCGCCAGAGCGACTCGCAGTATGAATACTCGCTCAAGTCCGACGACGTCGGCCTGCTGCGCATCTGGGAACCCAAGATCCGCCTGGCCCTGTCCAACCTCAAGGAACTGGAAGACATCAGCACCGACCAGCAGGACAACGGCCTGCAGACCACCCTGACCATCGACCGCGAGACCGCCATGCGGGCCGGCGTGACGCCACAGCTGATCGATTCCACGCTGTCCGACCTGTTCGGCCAGCGCCAGATCTCGACCATCTACAGCGGCATGAACCAGTACCACGTGGTGATGGAAGCCGCGCCGCAATACTGGCAGAGCCCGGAAACCCTGCGCGATACCTATGTCAGCCTGGCCGGCTCGTCCAACCTGTCGCCGACCACCTCCAGCCTGTCCACGCCACCGGCCCTGTCGGCGGCCGGCAAGCTCAATGCCAACACCGGCCTGGCGCAGACCATTTCCACCGCGCCCTCGCGCCAGATTCCACTGGCCGCGTTCTCGCGCTTCGAGCCGACCACGACCGCGCTGTCGGTCAGCCACGAGGGCCAGTTCGTGGCCTCCACGCTGTCCTTCAACCTGGCCGAGGGCGTGTCGCTGTCGCAGGCCACAGAAGCCATCGACCGCGCCATGGCGCAACTGGGCGTACCCACCAATGTGCTGGGCACCTTTGCCGGTACCGCCAATGCATTCCAGTCCTCCACCTCCAGCCAGCCCCTCCTGATCCTGACGGCATTACTGGCCGTGTACATCGTGCTGGGCATTCTCTACGAGAGCCTGATCCATCCCATCACCATCATCTCCACCTTGCCCTCGGCCGGCGTGGGTGCCTTGCTGGCACTGATGGTGACCGGCACCGACTTCAGCCTGATCGCGCTGATCGGTGTGATCCTGCTGATCGGCATCGTCAAGAAGAACGCCATCATGATGGTGGACTTCGCCATCGATGCCGAACGCAATCGTGGCCTGTCCCCGCGTGACGCCATCTTCGAAGCCTGCCGGCTACGCTTCCGCCCCATCATGATGACCACCATGGCCGCCTTGCTGGGCGCGATCCCGCTGGCCATGGGCCACGGCGACGGCGCCGAGCTGCGCCAGCCGCTGGGCATTTCCATCGTCGGCGGACTGGTCGTGAGCCAGCTGCTCACCCTCTATACGACCCCGGTGGTGTACCTGTACATGGAACGCCTGCGCGCCTGGGGCCAGCGCCGCTTCGGTCGCAAGAACCAGACAGAAACCTCGGCGGCCTGAGGCTGCCGCCATGGAGAAACGCATGACGCAACAAGACCTGCTCAAACTCAAGCCCGTGCTGATGGCGCTGGCGGTCAGCCTGGCGCTGACGGCCTGCGCGGTCGGCCCCGATTACGTCCGACCGCAGATGGACGAGGCCACCATGGCCCCGGCCGTCTTCAAGGAAGGCCAGAACTGGAAGCCCGCCCAGCCGCGTGATCTGATGGCCGACGGCAAGTGGTGGGAGATGTTCAACGATGCCCAATTGAATGTGCTGGTGGCGCAGGTGGACGTCTCCAACCAGAACCTGGCGCTGGCCGAAGCCAACTTCCGTAGCGCCGTGGCGCTGGTGCAGAGTTCGCGCTCGGCCTATTCGCCCACCTTGTCGGCTTCGGCCGGCGCCTCGCGAGGCCGCTCCGGTTCGGCCGGTTCATCGACCTCGTCCGGTACCTCGTCGTCGTCCGGATCGTCCGGCAGCGTGCGCAATTCCTATACCTTCTCGCTCACCGCCGCCTGGGAGGCCGACATCTGGGGCAAGGTCCGGCGCGACGTCGAATCCAGCCAGGCCAGCGCCCAGGCCAGCGCGGCGGACCTGGCCGGCGCCCGCTTGTCGGCGCAGGCACAAGTGGCGCAGAACTACCTGCAGCTACGCGTGCTGGACGCCCAGCAACAGTTGCTGGATGACACCGTGCAGGCCTACCAGCGCTCGCTGGAGGTGGCGCAGAACCAGTACAACGCAGGCATGGTCGCCAAGTCCGACGTGATCCAGGCGCAGACCCAGCTGAAATCGGCCCAGGCCTCGGCCCTGGACAACGGCGTCACCCGCGCCCAGATCGAACACGCCATCGCCCTGCTGGTGGGCAAGACGCCTGCCAGCTTCTCACTACCCCGGTCGCCGCTGACCGCCGTGGCGCCGCCGGTCCCGCAGGGTGTACCGTCGATGCTGCTGGAGCGCCGTCCTGACGTGGCCGCCGCCGAGCGCCGCGTGGCCTCCGCCAATGCCAAGATCGGCGTAGCCAAGGCCGCCTATTTTCCCAGCCTGACGCTGTCGGCCTCGGGCGGTTACCAGAGTTCCACCTTTGCCGACTGGTTCACACTGCCGGGTCGGGTGTGGTCGCTGGGGCCACAGCTGGCACAGACCATCTTCGACGGCGGCGCGCGCCAGGCCGCCACCGATCAGGCCATCGCCAGCTACGACGGCACGGTGGCCACCTACAAGCAGACGGTGCTGACCGCCTTCCAGGAGGTCGAAGACAACCTGGCCGCATTGCGCATCCTGGAGCAGGAAGCCGCGGTGCAGGGCGAAGCGCTGCAAGCGGCGCGCCAGGCCGTCACCCTGGTGACCAACCAGTACAAGGCCGGCACGGTCAGCTACGTCAACGTCATCACCGCCCAGGCCACGGCCCTGTCGGCCGAACTGAATTCATTGAACATCCTCAACCGCCGCATGGCCGCCAGCGTGTTGCTGGCCAAGGCCCTGGGCGGTGGCTGGGACGGACATAGCCTGGATGACCTGGGACCGCTGGAGCAGCAGAGTGCAGAGCGGGCCAGGGGCTTGAAGGAGAATGCGGCTCTGCGTTAGCAGGCGAGAGTGTCGCTGACGGGCTCTTGCGTTGCCAGTCGGGCCTGCAGCACGCCCCGCAACGCATTGCACACCACCACCTCCTGCGCGCGCATCAGGTCGGCGCGGGTGATCACGGCTTCGCTGGCCTGCCAGTTTGGATCGGCCAGCAGGACGCGGCGCATCACGCCCGGCAGCACACCGGCGGACAGGGGCGGGGTGCACCACTGCCCGTCAAGTTTGACGAAGACATTGCTGCGCCCCCCCTCGGTCAATTCGTCGCGCTCATTGAAGAACAGCATGTCGAAGCCGCCACGTCGTTCGGCTTCTTTCCAGGCCGCGTCGTAATGTGCACGCCGCGTGCTCTTGTGACGCAGGAAAAGGTCGTCGCTGGCGCAACGATGCTCGGCCAGGAAGACTGTCACCGGTCCCGTCAGCGGTAGCAACGGTGCATGCTGCAGGCTGATGTTGCCGCCTGCATCCAGTGCCAGTCGCAGGCGCAGGACGACGTCCTTGGGCAGGCCGGCGCAGAGCGCATCAATCTGCTGACGCATCGCCTTCTCGTAGCAGGGAAAACCGAACACCGCCGCCGAGGCCTGCAGGCGCTGCAGGTGCAAGTCCAGATGGCGGCAGCCGGCGTGGCTGGCGTGCATGGTCTCGAAGAGGCTGAATTCCTGTTCCAGCCCGGTGAGGAAAGCCGATTTCAGGCGGCATTCGGCAAATTCGGAGGCGGCGTCACTGTCGTAGACGATGCCGGCGCCCACGCCCATCACGCCCTGTCGCAGGCCATGCTCAGGCGCTTGCAGTTCCAGCGTGCGGATCGGTACCGACAGGCAGAAGTCGCCGATGGTGCCGCCGCCTTCGCGTGGCGCGTCGAACCATCCGATGGCGCCGGTGTACAGGCCGCGGGTCTCGGTTTCCAGTTCGTTGATGATTTCCATGGTGCGCCGCTTGGGTGCGCCGGTGATGGAGCCGCAGGGGTAGAGGGCGGCGATGACGGTGGCTAGCGTGGCGTCCTCGCGCAGGCGGGCGCGGATGGTGGAGGTCATCTGCAGCACCTGCCCATAGCGGCGCACGTCGAACAGGTGCGGCACCTGGACTGAACCAGAGCGGGCCACGCGGCCCAGGTCGTTGCGCAGCAGGTCCACGATCATCAGATTCTCGGCCCGGTTCTTTTCATCGTTGGCCAGGTCCAGGGCGCGCTGGGCATTGATCGTGTCGGCAGCGTCAGCCTGGGCGTCCATGGCCCGTGCGGTGCCTTTCATCGGCTTGGCCTTCAACATGCCATCCTGGTGCGAGACGAACAGTTCCGGCGAGCAGGACAACACCATGCCACCCTGCGCATCGCGCACTAGCGCACCGTAAGGCACCGGTTGGCGTGCCCGCAGGCGGCGGTAGAGCGTGATGGCGTCACCGTGGACCTGGAAGTGCAGGCGATAGGTGTAATTGACCTGGTAGGTATCGCCGGCGGCGATGTAGTCGCGGATGCGTCCGATGGCGGCGCTGAAGGCGGCCTCATCGACGCTGCTGCGCAGGTTGACGATGCCGGCGGCATCGTCAGCGCATTGGCCGGCCAGCCAGGCATCGACCTCGCTCGCACTCAGGCGCTGGCAGCGCTGGAACAGCAGGACGCGCGCCAGCGGGGCCGTCAGCGGCCGATGCGGCAGACCCTGCAGTGCTGCGCCCAGTTCATAGCTCCACAAGGCGACCGCATGCTGGCCAGCGGCCAGCGCTGCCTGCATCTGCGCCAGCAGCGCCGGAAAGCCGGCGGCGTCGGTGCAGGCCAGCGTGCGCAGGTGGCCGGTATAGAGGCGCGAGCGCGGTTCGGCCGGCGTGGCAAGATGGTCGTCGAGGAGGGCGAAGCAGTCGGTCATGGAACAGGGGGGCAAGGACGGCAAGGGCAGGCAGGGCAGCGCAGCACCGCCGGCAGCATGATAGCGTAAAAGGTATACTTGAAGGCTTGCCACGCTGCCAGGGCGCTGTCCCTTCACTACCTAGTCCGATGCCCATTCCACGCACCTTCATCATTCCCCTGATCGTCGCCTGTGCGCTGTTCATGGAACAGATGGATTCCACCGTCATCTCGACGTCCCTGCCGGCGCTGGCGCTGGACATGAATGTCGATCCGATTTCGCTCAAGCTGGCGCTGACCTCCTACCTGGTCAGCCTGGCCGTCTTCATTCCCATCTCGGGCTGGATGGCCGACCGCTTCGGCTCGCTCACCATCTTCCGCACCGCCATCTGTGTCTTCATGCTGGGCTCCATCCTGTGCGGGGCTTCCTCCACCCTGCCGCAGTTCGTGGCAGCGCGTTTCCTGCAGGGCATCGGCGGCGCCATGATGGTGCCGGTGGGGCGCCTGGTGATCCTGCGCAGCGTGGAAAAGGTCAATCTCGTCAAGGCACTGTCCTACCTGACCATTCCTGCGCTGTTCGGGCCCGTGCTGGGGCCGCCGCTGGGCGGCTTCATCACGACCTACTTCCACTGGCGCTGGATCTTCTTCATCAATATCCCGATCAGCATTCTCGGCCTCTACCTGGCTACGCGCTTCATTCCCGACCTCAAGGCCGAGCAGGTGGCGCCGCTCGATTTCAAGGGCTTCGTGCTCTCGGCGCTGGGTTGCTCGCTGCTGATGATGGGGCTGGCGACCTCCGGCCGGCACCTGGTGTCGGGCGATGTCTCGCTGGCCTGCGTGGTGGCGGGCGTGCTGTTTCTGGCGGCTTACGTGTGGCATGCGCGTCGTGCCACGGCGCCGCTGATTGACCTGGCGCTGTTGAAGATTCCCACCCTGCGCGCCGGTGTCTTCGGCGGCTCGCTCTATCGCGTGGGGATCGGCGCCATCCCCTTCCTGCTGCCGCTGATGCTGCAACTGGGCTTTGGCTATACGCCTTTCCATTCGGGGCTGTTGACCTGCGCCTCGGCGGCCGGGGCCATGTTCATGAAGACCATCGCCGCCCGCTTCCTGCGTCGCTATGGGTTCCGCCGGGTGCTGCTGGTCAATGGCGCGCTGGGCGTGCTGGGCTTGTGGGCCATCGCCGGCTTCACGCCGCAGACGCCGTATCTGCTGATGGTGCTGGTCCTGCTCATCGGTGGCTGCTTCCGTTCGCTGCAGTTCACCAGCCTCAATGCGATTTCCTACGCCGATGTCGACAAGCAGCGGCTGAGCCAGGCCACCAGCATGGCCAGCGTGGCGCAGCAGTTGTCCATCGGCATGGGCGTGGTGCTCGCCGGCTTTGCCCTGCAGATGTCGAACGACCTCCAGGGTCACGCCACCCTGGTGGCACAGGATTTCTGGCCGGCCTTCCTGGTGGTGGGCGCGGTAGCGGCGCTGGCGCTGCTGATGCTGCGCCAGTTGCCGCATGATGCCGGCGCCGAGATGGCCGGGCAGCAAGAGAACAAGTCGGCCTGATGCGGCCGCCACGACGAGGAGCGCAATGCGTAGCGATCAGCCCTACAAAGCCCTGTGGTTCCCGCTGGGGGCCGTCCTGATCTGGGCCGGCAACACGGTCATCAGCAAGATGTCGGCCAGCGTCATCGCGCCGGAGGATATTTCCTTTTACCGCTGGGTACTGGCGGCGGCGCTGATGTCGCCCTTCCTGGCGCGCTCGACCTGGGCCGCACGCGCGCAGATCCGCCCCCACCTGAGCAAGATCCTGGTGCTGGCGCTGCTGGGCATGGTGCTGTTCCAGAGCCTGGCCTACTTCGCCGCGGCCACCGCTTCGGCTACCAGCATGGGCATCATTGCCTCGCTGATGCCCTTGCTGACGCTGGTGCTGAGCATCAAGCTGCTGTCCGAACCGCCCACCATCGGCACCCTGGCCGGCGGGGTGCTGTCGCTGTTCGGCCTGGCGGTGCTGATCGGGCGCGGTCACCCGCAGAACCTGTTCGAGCAGGGCGTGGTTACCGGCGATCTGCTGATGCTGCTGGCCACCATCGCCTATGGCCTGTATGGCGTGATGCTGCGGCGCTGGGCGCTGCCCCTGCGCACCTGGCAATTGCTGTACATGCAGGTGCTCATGGCGGTGGTGCTGCTGTTCCCGGGCTTCGTGCTGGGCCATCATTCGCCCATCACCCGCGACAACCTGCCCATCCTGCTGTATGCGGGCATTGCCGCTTCCATCCTCTCGCAGTTCCTGTGGATGCGCGGCGTGGCCTACCTGGGCGCCAGCCGCTGTTCCATTTTCGTGAACCTGATGCCGGTGTTCACTGTCATCATTGCGGTAGCGGCGCTGGGTGAGCAATTGCATGGCTACCACGCCGTGGGCGGCCTGATCACGCTGGCCGGGGTGATCATGGCGCAGGTGTTCAAGCAGCGCCTGCGCTGGCGTACCGGCTGAGGCACTGTCGCCGACAGAACCCGGTTGATCCGACAAGAACAGGTTGAGAACAGGAAAGAGACATGATCGATCCCACCATGATCGTCAATTGCACGGTCTACAAGAAGGGCAAGAAGCTGCGGGACATCACCCTCGATGAAATCAGCGACGTGCTGGAAGAGGAGGGGACCTTCGTCTGGCTGGGCCTGCTCGAACCCAATGTCGAGCTGATGAACAAGATCAAGGAAGAGTTCTGCCTGCACGAACTGGCGGTGGAAGACGCCTACGCCGCCCACCAGCGGCCCAAGATCGAGGAATATGGCGATACCCTCTTCGTGGTCCTGCACACGGCCCAACTGGCCGGCGGCGAGGTGCAGTTCGGCGAGACCCACATCCTCACCGGTCCGCGCTTCGTGGTCACGGTGCGGCACGGTGCCTCGCGCAGCTATGCCAAGGTGCGCGAGCATTGCGAGATGCTGCCCGAGCGCCTGGTGCGCGGCCCCAGCTTCGTGCTCTATTCCATCATGGACTTCGTGGTCGACAACTACCGACCCATCATGGATGACCTGGAAGCCAAGTTTAGCCAGTACGAGGAACAGCTCTTCAACCCCGGTGCCATCAGCGGCAAGGCCTACCTGCAGGAGCTCTACCAGTTGAAGCGCCAGCTGATCCGCCTGCGCTCGGCGGCCTCGCCGCTGCTGGATGTCTGCACCCAGCTGCTGCGTTTCCATGAAGGGCTGATCACCAAGGACGGCAAGGCCTACTTCCGCGACATCTATGACCACGTGGTGCGCTTCATCGACACCGGCGACCGCCTGCGCGAAATGGTGGAGTCGGCGGTGCAGATCAACCTGGCCCAGGTCACCATCCACCAGAACGAGATCGTGCAGACCCTGGCTGGCTGGGGTGCCATCCTGGCCATCCCGACCATGATCTTCAGCCTCTACGGCATGAACTTCGCGCACATGCCCGGCTTGTCCTGGCAGTGGAGTTTCCCGCTGGTTCTGGGGGGCATCATCACCGCCTGCACGCTGCTGTGGCGGCGTCTGCGCAAGGCAGGATGGCTCTAGGCTGCCGCTCCAGTCCAACCGGTCTTTTTCTTTCAGATCATAGCGAGGTGGGTGCGACAATTGGTCGCAGCCACTGGCTCGCCTGCGCTTTTATACTCCCGCCTGCCTTGATCGGCGGCGCGAAGAGGCAGCGTCAGACACGCATGGCCGGACCTGATTCGGCTGGCTCGTGTTTCCGATGCCTGTCTTTCTTCTTGCTAAATGCAACACGGTTGCATAAAATGCCGGCCTGACCGCGTGAGCCGGTCACCACGCTCGCGGCAAGGCAGCTCAGCACCCAGCCGCAACACACAAAAAACACAAGGGAAAAGATGAAAATGACCGCACTGCGGGCGGCCGTGCTGGGCGCGCTCGCCATGAGCCAGGCCCACAGCCTGGCCTGGGGCGCCGATACCACCACCAACACCGCCGCCACCTCCGCCAGCGCCGACAGCGGACTGGGGCAGGTCGTGGTGACCGGCACCGGCGAGCGCCAGCAATACCGCCAGAACGCGACCTCCAGCGCCACCCGCAGCGAGACCCCCTTGCAGGAATTGCCGCAATCGGTCCAGGTGGTGTCGCGCCAGCTGATCGACGACCTGGCCGCCACGCGGCTGGATGACGTGCTGCTTTACGTGAGCGGGGTGGCCAGGCAGAACAATTTCGGCGGTCTGTGGGACAACTATTCCATCCGCGGTTTTTCCGGCAGCGAAAACGGCGGCATGAACATCCTCTGGAACGGCTTCGCCTCCAACCGTGGCTATGCGCCGCCGCGCGACATGGCCAACGTCGAGAGCGTGGACTTCCTCAAGGGACCGGCGGCGGCCCTGTACGGCAATAGCGAGCCGGGCGGCACCATCAACGTGGTCAGCAAGAAGCCGCAGTTCAAGTCGGCCAATGCGCTGGATCTGTCCATCGGCACCAACAACACCTACCGCAGTGCCGTCGATTCCACCGGTGCCCTCAACAGCGAAGTGGCCTACCGCATCAACGCTGCCATGGAGCACAAGGGCAGCATGCGCGACGACGTCACCAGCCAGCGCGAATTCCTGGCGCCGGCCTTCACCTGGGTGTTGTCGGACCGTACGGTCCTGAACTACGAAGGTGAATTCCTGCGCCAGAAGGCGCCGCTGGATCGCGGCATCGTCGCCGTCAACGGTAATCCGGGCGTGTTGCCGGTCTCGCGCTTCCTGGGCGAGCCACGCGATGGCGACATCAAGATGGAAAACCGCAACCACCTGCTGACGCTGGAACATCGCCTGGATGAGAACTGGCATGTGCGCACCGGCGTGTTCCACAAGGATGGCAGTCTGGATGGCTTCTCCACCGAGGCTTCCGCCCTGCAGGCCGACAACGCCACCCTGCGTCGCCAGCGCCGCTATCGCGACTACAGCTGGCACGACACGTCACTGCAGGCCGAACTGGGCGGCAAGCTGCAGACCGGCGGCATCGGCCATGAGGTGCTGGTCGGCACCGAGATCGACTGGCTGACGCTGGACCAGCGCATGCTGCGCATCAACCCCAGCGCCGCGGCGCCCTATGCGGTCAACATCTACACCCCGGTCTACGGCCAGGCGCAACCCACGCCCCTGCCCAACACCGATACCAGCGAGCGCCAGATCAGCACCGCGCTCTATCTGCAGGATCAGGTGAGCCTGTCGGATCGCTGGAAATTGCTGGCCGGCGTACGCGCCGATTCCTTCCGCTCCACCCTGAACTCCACCCTGAACAACGGGCGCAGCGGTGCGACCACGCGCCAGGACAAGAGCGCCGTTTCGCCACGCCTGGGCCTGACCTACCTGATCACGCCCGCCTGGTCGGTCTATGCCAGCGCCAGCAAGTCCTTCCGCCCCAACAGCGGCAGCGACGTGCAGGGCAATGCCTTCAGTCCCGAGACCGCCCGCGCAGCCGAAGCGGGTCTGAAGTTCCAGAGCGACGACCAGCGCAGCGGCGCCACCCTGGCCGTGTTCGACATCACCAAGCAGAATGTGCTGACCACCGATCCGTCCAATCCCTCGTTCTCGGTGGCGGCTGGCGAAGTGCGCAGCAAGGGCGTGGAACTGGATGCCAATGCCAAGCTCGGACGTCACTGGCGCCTGACCGGCAACCTGGCCTATACCGACGCCTATGTCGCCAAGGACAACACTCTCACCGTCGGTGCGCGGCTGGTCAACGTGCCGCGCGTGTCGGGCAGCCTGCTGGCAGTGTTCGAGGATGTCGATGCGCACGGCGCACCCTTTGGCGTGGGCGGCGGCGCCAGCTATGTCGGGGCGCGTACCGGCGACCAGGCCGGCAGCTTCCGGTTGCCCGCCTATGCCACGGCGCGGGCACTGGCCTACTGGCAGTTCACGCCACGCATGAAGCTCTCGCTGGACGTCAATAATCTTTTCAACAAGCGTTACTACACCAGCTCCTACAACAACCTGTGGATCATGCCGGGTGACGAGCGCAATGCCATGCTGGCGTTGAACGTCCGGTTCTGAGGGCGGCCCTGTGTCCCATGACCTGAACGCAGCGCGCCGCCGGGCCTTGCTGGTGGCCGCCGCCCTGGCCGCTGTCCAGCCCTGGCGCAGCGCATTGGCGCACGGCGACGATGCGCCGCATTCGCATGCCGTCACCCGGGCGGATGCCGGCGTGCTGACCGTGGTTGGCCCCTGGGAAATGACCGGCCTCGATCCCTCGCGCTCCGGCTACATGTTCGCCCGCATGGAGGTGGTGGAGACGCTGCTGGAGGTGGACGACAGCGGCCACTTGCGTGCGGCCCTGGCCACTACCTGGCAGGTCAGCGATGACGGTCTGCAATGGCGCTTCGCACTGCGCAGCGGGCGGCGCTACCACGACGGTAGCGCGCTCACGCCGGCCAGTGTGCTGGCCTGCCTGCAGCGCGCCGCCCAGCGGCCGGGCGTATTGCAGCTGGCGGCGATCGCGGCGATGCAGCTGGAGGGCAGCGACCTGGTCATCACCTTGCGCCAGCCCTTCGGCCCTTTCCCCTATCTGCTGACGCACTACACGACGCAGATCCTGGCACCGGCTTCCTTCGACGCCAAGGGCAATGTGCAGGCCATCATCGGGAGCGGGCCATATCGCATTCGTTCCCTGAGCCTGCCCCAGCAATTCGATGTCGAACGCGTGGCCTTGATCGAGTCCGGGCAGGGCAGGCCGATCCAGCGGGCGCGCTACATCAGCGTCTCGCGTGCGGAGACGCGCACCCTGCTGGTCCAGAGCGGCCAGGCCGATCTCGCCTTTTCGTTGGACCCGCCCAGCATCCGGGCGCTGCAAGACCATCCACGCGCGGCCCTGCTGTCGACCATGCTGCCGCGTACCACCATCCTCAAGCTCAACGCCGGTCATCCCTTCCTGGCGGATGTGCGCGTGCGACGCGCCATCGCGCTATGCATCGAACGCGAGGGCATCGCCCGCGCCCTGCTGCGCGACCCCGACCTCGGTGCTACGCAACTGTTTCCCCCAGCGCGGGCGCGCTGGCACGACGCCAGCCTGCCGCCCTTGCAGACTGACCTGAAACAGGCCCGCCGCCTGCTGGAGGAGGCCGGCTGGCGTCTCGGTGCGGACGGCGTGCGGTGGCGTGAGGGCCAGCGGCTGGCCTTGAATCTGACGACCTTCGTGGATCGTCCCGAACTGCCGCTGATCGCCACTGCCTTGCAGGAAGAGATGCGCCAGATCGGCATTGCCGTGCGGGTGGTGATCGGCAATTCCAGCGATATCCCGGCCGGTCATCGCAGCGGCTTGCTGCAGATGGCGCTAGCGGCGCGCAACTACGGCAATCTCCCCGAACCGGTGGCCAGCCTGCTGCAGGATTTCGGTCCCGAGGGCGGCGACTGGGGCGCCATGGGCTGGCGCAATACCGAGGTGCCGGCGCTGCTGGCGCAACTGGCGGCCGCGCCGGCCGTGCCTGCCGACCGTGACCGCAGCCTGCGCCAGCGCATCACCGCCGTGCTGCAGGAGCAGTTGCCGGTGATCCCGGTGGTCTGGTATCGCCAGACCTGCGCCGTCAGCCGGCGCCTGCGTGGCGCCAGAATCGACCCCTTTGAACGCAGTTACCGGATCTCTTCCCTGCAATGGACCTGAATCGATTATTGAGCGCGGCCACCCGGCGCCGCTTGCTGCTCGCGCTGGGGCAGCGCCTGCTGCAGGCCGCTCTGGTGGCGCTGCTGGTGGGCACGCTGTGTTTCTTCATGACGCGCATGCTGCCCGGCGACATGGCCTACCGCATTGCTGCCGGACGCTACGGCTATGACATGGTCACCACCGAGGCCGCGCTGGCCGTGCGTGCGGAACTGGGTCTGGATCGGCCCTGGTTCATGGCCCTGAGCGAATGGTGGGGCCGCCTGTTGCATCTGGACCTGGGAATGTCCCAGGTCACTGCCTTGCCGGTGCTGGTGGAAATCGGTCATCAACTGGGCCCGACGCTGCGCCTGGCGCTGCTGGCGATGGCGCTGTCGCTGGCCATCGGCCCCACTGCAGGTGTGCTGGCCGGGCTGCACCCGGGCGGCTGGCTGGACCGTGCCACGCTGGCCGTGTCGGTGGTCCTGCGGGCCTTGCCGTCCTTCCTGCTGGGGCTGTTGCTGGTGCTGCTGTTTTCGGTGCAGCTGGGCGCCTTGCCGGCAGCCGGTCATGGTGACCATGGCGGTATCCTGCTGCCGGCCCTGACGCTGGCGCTGGGGCTGGCGGCGGTGTCCTGCCGCGTGGCGCGTGATGCCATGGTGCAGGTCCGACGTTCCGAATACTTCAGTTTTGCGCTGACCAAAGGTTTGACCTTATCCCAGGCGCTGGCGCGCCATGGCCTGCGCAATGTGGCCGTACCGGTGGTGGCTTACCTGGGCGTGCAACTGGTGATGCTGGTCGAGGGCGTGGTGCTGGTGGAAACCATCTTTGCCTGGCCCGGCATCGGCCACGCGCTGGTGCATGCCATCTTCGGCCGCGACGTGCCGATGATCCAGGGCACTGCCCTGGTGCTGGGCCTGATGTTCGTCCTCTTCAATGCGCTGGTGGATGCCGCCTGCGCCTTCCTTGATCCGCGAGGCCGAGCATGAGCCGCCTTTCTGCTTCCGATGTCCTTGTCGAGTGCGGGGCCACCCGCTGGACCTGCGGCCAGTCTGCCGGGCTGCTGCTGTTGCTGGCGGTGGCGCTGCTGGCGCTGGTCGGGCCGATCGCCATCGACATCGACCCTGCGCGCCAGCATCTGGCGCGCTTCCTTGAAGCGCCCAGCCTGGCGCAGCCGCTGGGTTACGACCAGCTTGGGCGCAGCATGCTGGCCAGGCTGGCGCATGGCGCCCGGCTGTCCTTGTCGCTGGCACTGGTAAGCGTGCTGTCGGCGGCCGTTCCTGGCTTCCTCATCGGTCTGCTGGCGGCCTGGTGCGGCGGCTGGACCGAGCGCGTGCTGGCGGCGCTGGCCGATGCCGTGCTGGCCCTGCCAGGCTTGTTGCTGGTGCTGCTGCTGGCGGCCTTGGCGCCGGGTGGCTTCTGGCCCTTGTACGTGGGCATTTCGCTGGCGCTGTGGGTGGAATATTTCCGCGTGGTGCGTGCCGCATGCCGCGTCCTGCTGGCCAGCCCGCAGGTGGAGGCCTCGCGGCTGCTGGGCTTTGGGCCTGCTTACATCATCCGCCGTCACGTATTGCCGGCCTTGCTGCCGCGTCTGCTGACACTGATGCGCTTCGGCCTGGCCGGCGCGGTGCTGGCGATGTCGGCATTGGGCTTCGTGGGCGTGGGTCTGCAGCCGCCGACGCCGGAACTGGGCGTCATGATGATCGAACTGTTGCCTTATTACCGTGAGGCGCCCTGGCTGGTCGGTGCGCCGGTGCTGGTGCTGTTCATGACCCTGCTGGGTTTGCTGCTGCTGTCGCCGCAGAAGGAGGCCGCATGAACGCGCAGGCGCCGGTGCCGGCGCTGTGCGTGCAAGACCTCGCGGTGCTGCACGGGGAGGATGTGCTGGTCGATGCGACCAGCTTTTCCATCCCGGCCGGTGGCGTGCTGACGTTGCTGGGCGAGAGTGGCTCCGGCAAGTCCTTGCTGGCCCAGGCCATCATGGGTCATCTGCCGGCCAACCTGCGCTGTACCGGGCGCATCAGCATCGATGGCGAAGCGGGGGAGGCTGCCGATGTCGCCCCGCGCCAGGCAGGGTGGGGCCGGCGTATCGCGCTGCTGCCCCAGGAACCCTGGCTGGCACTGGACCCGACCATGACCGTGGCGCAGCAGGTGGCCGAGACCTATGAGCTGGTCAGCCGGCCCGCCGTCGATACCCAGAACGACAGCCTGCGGACTGCCCGCAGCAACGCCCGGACGTCGGCCCTGGATGCGCTGGCCAGCCTGGGCCTGCGGGATGCGGCGGACAAATATCCTTTCATGATCTCCGGTGGCATGGCGCAGCGGGTGGCGTTCCTGGCCACGCATGCGGCCGGTGCACCGTTGCTGATCATCGACGAACCCACCAAGGGACTGGATGCCGACCGCCGTGGCGAAGTGCTGGCCCTGCTGCAGGCAGCCCGCAAGGAGGGTATGAGCCTTCTGTGCATCACCCACGACGTCTGGCTGGCGCGAGCGCTGGGCGGGCAACTGGCGGTGATGCTGGAGGGGCGCATGGTGGAGCGGGGCGAGGCCGAGGCGGTACTGGCCGCGCAGCAGCACACCTATACCCGGCGCCTGCTGGCGGCCGATCCGGCGTGCTGGCCGCTGCCTGCGCCAGTGCAGGCCGCAGCCGGCGACGTTGGCCGGGTCATTGCCGAGATCAGCGGCGTCAGCAAGGCCTTCGGCGAGCGTGTGTTGTTCAGTGATGTCAGTGCCCGCATCCACGCCGGCGAAATTCTGGCCATCAGCGGGCCCAGTGGTGCCGGCAAGACCAGCTTCGGCAATCTCCTGCTGGGCCTGCTCAAGCCCGATACGGGAACCGTCACCCGCGCCGCCGGCCTGGCGCGCACGGCATTCCAGAAGATCTATCAGGACCCGGCGGCGGCCTTTGCGCCCACCGTCAGCCTGCGCCAGTCCCTGCGGGACGTGGTGCGCCTGCACCAGCTGGACTGGAACCGGCTGGAGGTGCTGTTGGCGCGCATGCGGGTCGATACCGGGCTGCTGGATCGCCTGCCGCGCCAGGTATCGGGTGGCGAACTGCAGCGCATTGCATTGGCACGGGTGTTGTTGATGAAACCGACGCTGATCTTTGCCGACGAGCCCACCTCGCGGCTGGACCCGCTGACCCAGCAGGAAGTGATCGGCCTCCTGGTGGAAGAGGCCAGGGCAGCGGGTTGTGCGGTGCTGCTGGTGACGCACGACACCGATATCGTGCGCTGCGTGGCGGACCGGCAGATACGCCTGGGTAGCTGACCCTCAGGCGCGGGCGCCGAACTTGCGGCGCAGCCGCCGCCAGCCGATCACCACGCCGCTGCCCGACAAGGCCAGCCCGCCGATGCTCAGCAGGATCAATACCGCCTCGCGCAACCAGCCGGCGGCCAGCATCGGCCCCAGGTCCCAGCTATGCAGCAGGCTGAACAGCCAGCGCCCGATGCGCTGGGCGCGGTCGGCACTCAATTCCACCTGGCCGCTCTGCAGGTTGAGGTAGACCAGGGTATCACCGGCATCGGCAAACCTCAGTCTGAGCACGGGCAACTGTCGTTGCGCGCCTCCCATCATGGCCTCGCTGTCGCGGCGGTAGTAATAGGCATCGTACTGCTCCATGCGCTCCACCTTCACCAGGGGCGTGTCCATCAGCCGGGCTCCGGCACGTTCCAGCGTGGCGCGAGACCAATGCTGCGCCACCAGCAGGCGCTGCCCCTTCGCATCGGCGGCCAGTACCAGGCGCGTTCCATCATGTGCGTCGCGGGCCAGCACGAAGGGCTGGCCGGCCAGCGTCAGCCATTCCAGTTCCACCGGACGAAACCCGCTATCGGCCAGGCTTTGCAGGATCGCTCCGGTAGGGGCGGCCAGCAGGCCGCCTTGGGCCGGCACCGCTGCATAGCGCGCCAGGTCGGGGCGTTGCGCGGCGGAGAAGATGCCCAGCGGGTTCATCGACATCAGGCCGCTGAAGATCCAGGTCAGGGTGATGGCCGCGAAGCCCAGGCCGAGCAGGTGATGCCAGCGCATCCAGCCGGGCGCGAAGGGTGAGTGCGAGCCGGACTTGTAGGGCCGGCCGAAGCGCCAGCGCCACAGTCCCACCACGATGCCGCTGCAGGCCACCAGCACGCAGCCGGCCGAGAGCGCGATCACTGTCCAGGTCCAGACCGGATCGACCGGCTGGTTCTTGAAGACGTAGAGCCAGTGCAGCCAGGCGCCGACATAGTTCCAGCCGCGTTGCAGGCGGGTTGCCTGCATCACCACTTCGCCGGTATGCGAGGAGACATAGACCAGGGTGTGGGCGGCATCGTTCAGCATGATCTGGTGCAGTGGCCGATGCGCGTCCAGCGACCGGGCATGGGTCCAGCGGTCTTCGTGCAACTGACCCAGGTAATGGGCCTCGGCGCCCGGACGGAACAGGCGTGCCGAGCGCAGCGCGGCATCGCGGTCGAATTGCGCTTGGGCTGTGCCGGAAGCCGCATCCAGCGAAAGCAGGCTGCCATCCTTCTGGCGCAGCAGATAGCGCGGCTGGCCACTGGCGGCGTTGAGCACCAGTGCGCCGGCACGCGCCTGCGGCGGTGGTGCCTGCAGCTGGCTGCCGGCTTCCAGCGCAGGGAGGGCCGCCAGCCTGTCCCAGGGCGTGAGCTTGGGATAGCCGACGAACAGCATCACCACGCCGCTGGCGAACCACAGGGCCATCAGCAGGCAGCCTGCCACGCCGCACCAGCGGTGGGTCAGGTAGGTCCAGCGGCGCAGGCGTGCCGGCCAGGAAGTCGCCGCCATCGATCAGAAGCGGTGGTTCACGCTCAACTGCAACTCGCGTCCCGGTCCGTACAGCCATTGGGTATTGGTGTAGTAGGCGGTGGTGAAGTAGTGCTTGTCGAACACGTTGTTGGCACGCAGGGTCAGGGTGGTGGCTTGCGTGGCCTTCCAGCGCAGGGCCAGGTCGGTAGTGGTGTAGGCCGGCAGCTTGAGGGTGTTGGCGTTGTCGGCATAGCGCGCGCCTACGTACTGCAGGCCGCCGCTGGCAGTCCAGGCGGGCAGGAAGTCCCAGCTCAGCCACAGGTTGGCCAGTCGTTCCGGCACATTGGTGGGGACATTGCCGCTGCGCGAAACAGCCACGCCGGCCACCGCTTCAGCGAAGTCGTCGAAGCGCGCCCGCAGCACGGTGGCGTTGGCGTCCAGCTTCACGGTATCGGCCAGGGCCAGCGACAGGCTGGCTTCGACGCCCCGCGAGGATTGCTGGCCGACCTGGATGCTCTGGCTGGCGTTGGCCGGATCGCGGGTGACCAGGTTGTTCTTGCGGATGTCATAGAGGGCCAGGGTCCATTGGCCACGCTTGTTCCAGAACACCTGCTTGACGCCCACTTCCACCTGGCGACCGGTGGACAGGGCAAAGCGGCTGTTGGACTGGGTCAGCATGAGCAGGCCCGACACCGGTGCGGCGGCCTTGGTGTACTGGCCATAGACGGACAGGTCCGGCGTGATGGCATACACCGAGCCCAGGCGCCAGCCGAGATTGGAGTAGCTCTGGCTGAAGTCGTTGGCGCTGTTGATCAGGTCGCTGCGGGAGACGTCGGCATGGTCGAAGCGCAAGCCGGCCAGCACGCTCAGGCGTTCGGTCAGGTCCAGCTTGTCCTCGGAGAAGACCGAATACTGCGAGGCACTGTTGCGATAGCGCGGCCGGAAGGCCGGGATGCCAGTGCCGCTGGCGTAGACGCCGGGGTCGAAGTCGTAGGGATTGACGCTGCTGAAGTTGCCCACATAGGTGTTGTTGGTGTGGGTGAAGCTGCTGGAGTTGATGTCGAAGCCGACCGAGACCTGGTTGCTCAGGCCCAGCAGGTGGCCCTTGAAGGTGGCGTCGGTGGTGTTGCCGGTCTGCGACTGGTCATGCCGGATCTGGGTCGCGCCGCTGCGGTCGACCAGCCCGGAGGCCGCGTTGTAGACGTAGGATTCGGCGTTGCGCCAGTTGCGGTCGCTGTTGATCTGGTAGAAGCGGGTGCGCACGGTGGTGTCGGCATTGGGTGTCCATTGCGCTTCCAGTTGCGCCCAGCGGTCCTTGTAGTCGATGTTGCCGTCACCGACGTTGAAGTTCTTTTCGCGCAGCGCATCGACTTGCTGGCCATTGATCAGCGGCGTGCCGAAATAGGCCATGGGACGCTGGTGGCCCTGGGCGTAGCTCAGCTGCACGAACAGGTCGGGATTGACGTCCAGCCGCAGCGCGCCCGAGAAACTGAGGTTGTTGGAATAGCCGCGATCCACCCAGCCATCGGAGCGGTCACCGCTGATGTCCACGCGGTAGGACAGCATGTCGTTGATGGCGCCACCACTGCCCAGGCCCAGGCGCTGCGTATTGTGGCTGCCGATGCTGGCCTCGACTTCATTTTCGATCTTGCCGCGTGAAGGTTTCTTCGGCACCACGTTGACCACGCCGCCGATGGCGCCATCGCCATAGATCACCGAGGCCGGTCCGCGCAGCACTTCGATGCGTTCCACGCTCCAGGTGTCGAAGGGGAAGCTCACGCCGACGCCGCCGTACTGGCGCACGCCGTCGTACAGGCGCATGACCGAGGTGGTATCGGTAAAGCCGCGTGCCGACAGCGAGCTGCCGCTGTTGCCCGGGTGTGCCAGGCTGCTGTAGCCGGGGGCGCGGGTGATGGCATCGACGATGCTGGCGTCGCCGCGTTCTTCCAGCTGACGACGGTCGATCACGCTGACGCTGGCAGGAATCTGCAGGGGCGTGAGGTCGAGGTTGGAACCGGTACTCACCGGGTTCTGCAAGGGCGCGGTGCTGCTGGCGCTCACAGAGATGGTGGGCAGGGTGGCGTCGTTCTGCTGCGCCTGGGCACTGGCGGCGAGGCACAGCAGGGGCAGTGCCAGATGGAAGGAGGAACGTTGCTGCTGGCCGGGGCTGCCCCGGTGCTGTCGTGTGGTCTTGGTCATGGTCGCAGTCTGAGTGGGCATGCCATGCATGCCTGCAGGAAGTAAAGAAATCGGATCGCGGCCGATTCTAACAACGCAGAGGGTCGGACTGGGGGCAGCTTGAATCGGGTGAAAATGCTCTGTCGCAGAGGGGAAAGCCGCTCCAGCAAAGGTTTTGCGGCTGATTTGGGAGGGCGATGGGAGGTGCCGGGTGCGACAATTAGCCGCAGCCCTGCAGCGGCTAATCCAGGCGGCTGATGGGCCCAGGCTCGCCCCCGCCCAGCAGCAGGGTCGTCCATCTTCCCTGGGCGGAGGAGGCGCCTTCGGGCAGGATCATGTAGGAGAGGCTTTTCAGTCCGCAATACTGTTCCAGGTAGTCGCGCGCATGGGCCATGCGGTCGCGCAACTGGGTGATGCCGTCCTTCGCGCCTGGCTGCACGGGAAGGAATTCGAACATCACTTCAGGATGCAGGAATTCGGTGAGATGCTGGATCACCAGCTCGGTATCGGGGGCCTCGGCGTTGAACTCGTGGTGAGAAGGGAGTTCTTCCTCGCGCAGTTGATAGCGGATCAGGCAGCGCATGGGTCACCTCACTCCGGGAATGTCCGGCAGCAGGGTCAGGCGCGGATACTCATGCTGGATGGCACGGTCACGGCCCTGTTCCTTGGCCAGATAGAGGGCGGCGTCGGCACTGTCGATCAGGTCGCGGGCATCCACCTGCGCGCCCTTGCCGCTGGCCAGGCTGGCTGCACCCACGCTGATGGTGACCTGGCCGACCGGGCTGCCCTCGTGGGGAATGCGCAATGCCCGCACCGCCTGCACCAGCCTGCCGGAAATGGCAGCGGCACTGGCAGCATTGCAGTTGGGCAGGATCAGGGCGAATTCCTCGCCGCCATAGCGCGCCACGATGTCGCCCTGGCGGCGCGCCACCCCATTGAGGGCGGCGGCCACCTGCTTGAGGCAGATGTCGCCGGCGGCATGGCCGTAGGTATCGTTGTAGCGCTTGAAATGGTCCACATCCACCATGATCAGCGAGAGCGATTCGCCGGAACGGTTCAGGCGTGCCAGTTCGGCCGTGAGCGCGGCATCGAAGTAGCGGCGGTTGAAGACATCGGTCAGGCCATCCTTCTGCGACTGTGCTTCCAGGGTGCGGTAGAGACGCTCCAGTTCGGTGCGGGCGGTGATGGCTTCCATCTCCGCCGTTTCGCGGCCAGCCACCTGCGCCACCAGCCGGTTGCCGCCGTAGCCGATGACGATCAACAGCAACATCACGGCGATGCCGCGTATCCAGACCCGGCGCGTCCAGTCTTCCAGGATGTCGTCCTTGGCCTGTGCCACCGCTACGAACAGCGGATACAGGTTGCAGTGCTTGAAGCTGGTCAGGCGCACGATGTCATCGCGCGGCGAGCGCATCTCGAAGGAACCCTGGTCGGCCTTGCTCAGGTATTGCTGCAGCAGCATCGACTTGGAGATGTCCAGCCCGATGGAATAGCTCAATAACGGCTGGCGGTAGATCACCGTGCCTTCGTTCAGGCCGAACAGGATGGCGCCATTGCGGCCGATGGTGAATTGCTCGTAGTAGCGCTGGAAGTGCGAGAGGTCGATGTCGGCCACCACCACCCCGGCGAAGCTGCCGTCGGGATGATTGATGCGGCGGCTCATGGTGACGACCCACTGACCACTGACACGACTGCGCATGGGTTTGCCGAGATAGGCCTGGTTGGTGCGCAGGCGCTGGTGATGCAGGAAGTAGTCGTCCTGGATATAGCGGTGTTCAAGGGTGGCCTGCGAGGTGCCGATGGCCAGCCCCGTTTCGTCGTAGACCATCAGCATGGCCAGTTGCGGCACCGCCGCCACCGAGGTGACCATGAAATCGTGCGTACGCTGGCTTCCGGCTGCATTGGTGCCGTCATAGTCGAGGTGCTCTTGCACCCCGAGCAATACCACGTCGACTTCCTTGAAGGACTGGTCGGCCTGCTGGGTCAGCGCCAGGGTCATATTGGCGCCGTCCCGGTTGGCCTCGTCCAGCGCCATCTCATAGGCGCGCCAGGCCGACCATGCCTCCAGCAGCAGGATGATCAGGCAGACCACGACCACGAACAGCTTGGCTGTTCTTGATGCGCGCTGGATTCTGTGTTCTGGCATGTCGCTTTCCCCGGAAACGGCCTTTCCCCGGGCGCCATTGTTATGAATTCCTGCTGGTCCGTCCATCGGGGATTACCTGAACTTGCGACGAGATTAACAGATTCCCCCTCTCCGGGGGCAAGCCTTGCCTGCCGGAAAGCGCCATCGGGGCGCTGTCCGTGGCTTTTCCACCCGAGTCGCTGCGCCCCTTGTCGCTGATCGCTAGTCGTAGCGACGGCTGAACAGGATGTTCAGGCCGTTGATGGTGCCGGCGCGGGCCACCACCGACCAGCGGCGCGAAATCTGCCAGGTCGCCTTGGCCACGCTGGCCGCACCCTGCAGGCTTTGTTCGTAGCCCAGGGTGATCTTCTGGGTGATGGCCTTGCCCAGGTTGACCACCTGCTCGTCGGTCAGCCCCGATTCGCTGGAGCCGATGCTGAACTGGTCCAGCCCGATGTCCTTGGCAATGCGCTTGCCGCCCATGTTGCCCACCAGCGCCAGGGCCTGGCTGCTGGCGTTGCGCTGGCCGATGTTGGAGCTGTCGGTGCCATGACCGAACATCATCCAGGACAGTTTTTCATCGTCCGGGACGTTGGGTTCGGACACCAGTTGCACGCGCGGCTGGTTGGCATTGCCGGTCACCGAGACGCCGGCCTCGACGTCCTGGTTGCGGCGCATGGCCAGGATGTTGATGTTGGGATTGGCGATCGGGCCCTGGAAGTTGATGATGCCCCGCTCGATATTGAGCTTGGTGCCAAAGGCTTCATAGCTGCCCTCGGCCACGTTGATGGTGCCGGTGGCGCGCAGGGGGGAGAGCGGTTCGCTGCGCACCATCATGTCGCCGCGCAGGAGCAGGTCGGCGCCACTGCCCCGGAAGCGGAAGTCATTGCCCAGGTCGACCGCCAGGTTGATGACGGGTGCGAACCTGCTGGCCGGCTTTTCGGTCGCGGCTTCCAGCTTCTGCTGCGAGGAGGCGGCCGCACCGACGCGGTTCTTGCCGCTGCGACTGACGATGACCACGTCGTCCCCCAGCTTGGGTGCGCTGCTCTTGGGCAGGTCGAACAGCCCACGGTCGACGATGAACTTGCCGTCCACGCGCAATTGTTCGTTGACGTTGCTGATCTTGCCTTCGCCGGAGAGCATCAATTGCCGGTCGGGACTGGCGAAGAGCTCCAGGTGATCGGCGGTGAGGGTGGCGTTGAGGTCGGGATTGTCGGCACCCAGCTGGATCTTGCCACCGGCGCGCAGGGTGCCGCGCCCGCCATGGAACTCGATCTGGCGCAGTTCGATGACATTGCTGTCCATGACGATGCGTACGATGCCGTCCTTCAACTGGATACCCTGGTCGAATTCGGTCAGGGCCAGGTTGTCGCCGTTGATGGCCCCCGACAGGCGGGGCTGGCCCAGCGTGCCGGCGGCATTGAGGTCGGCCGACAGCTTGCCGTTGAGGCTCAGTTGCGGGCCGATCAGATCGCCCACCCGCTTGAGCTGCGGGACATCCAGGCGGGCCCGGAGGTTCAGCGGGGATGCCGCGTCCAGTGCCAGCAACTGGTCGATGCGACGCAGGCCGACCTCGCCGCCCAGGTCCAGGCTGCCGATGCGCGCGGCATCGACGCGACCGCTCACGCGCATCTGTTCGCCCTGGAAATCGCTGCGCAACTTGAGCTCGGACAGGCCCAGCGTGGCTTCACCGGTGCTGGTGGTGACCCTGACATCGCCCGATCTGCGGGCGATCTGCAGGTAGCCGCTGGCGCGTTCGGCCAGGCTGAAGTCCCAGTCGCTATCGAGCACCAGGTCGGTCTTGACCGGGGCGGGTGTGCCGCTGAATTGCTGCACCAGTTCCAGCACCCGTCCCAGATCCAGCGCCCGAACCTGTCCGGCCGATGCCAGTCGGCCCTGCTGATAGGACAGGCGTTTGAGTTCGATGGCAGTACGGTCGATCTCGATGCGGGTGCTGCCAGCCTCGATGCCGTCGGCCGAGGCATCCAGTGTCAGCGGGCTGCCCAGGGCGATGCGTGGGAAGCCCTGGTTGCTGAACTGGTCGATGCTGCCGGCCCAGCCATACTGGCCCTTGGTCTTTTCGGTGACCTGGCCGTGGGCGCCGACGGCCAGGTCCAGGGTCTGATCCTGCAGCTTGCCCTTGGCCTGCAGGGCCAGTGTGTGCCGGGCGTAGGTGCCGTCCAGCTTGATCGCCAGGTGTGACAGTTCGGCCTGCGGGCCGCTGTAGCCGTCACCCTCCAGTGTGAGCGCCAGGCGGTTGTCGGGCGAGGCCACACCGGCGGCCAGGTTGCTGTGCAGTTCGCTCTGGCCGGCCAGGTGGTGCAGCTTGTGCGCGCCGAACTGCAATTGCTCCGCCTGGAAACTGGCCACCACATCGGGGCGCTGGCGTGTGCCGCTGACGGTGCCGTCCAGGCGCAGCAGGCCGGATAGGCCGTAACCCAGACGCGCCAGTTGTGGCGCATCGACCTTGAGCCGCAACTTGTCCCCGGCCTTGCCGAAGCTGCCGTCCAGGTCCAGCGTATTGCCGGCAACCTGCAGATTGGCCCTGGAAGGCAGAAGACGCATGCCGGCCAGCTGCAGGTCACCCCGGCCGCTCATGGGCAGATCGCCATAGCTGCTGTCGTGGATGCGGAAACCGAGCTTGACCTTCAGCTCCGGCGAGAGGGCGCCGGCTGCGTCGAAGTCCATGTTGATGCGCGCGCGCACCGGTTGCGAAGACGCGGCGCTGCGGGTGCGACGCCCCTTGGTGACCGGTGGCGGGGTGACGGCCTGCAGGACGGCCGTGGGGTCGAAGTCCAACAGCCTGCCCTTGAAGGCGTAATCCATCGCGCCCACGGTCTGCAGGGACCCGGCGGTTTCCAGGCGCGATTTGCCGGCGGTCAGGGAAGCCTCGCGCACCTGTACCCGATCGGCGCCGATGACGGTATCCACGTGAAGCTTCAGGGCGCTGTCCTGCAGGGTCAGCAGCAGTTGCTGGGCGTTTGGCGCCAGCGTCACATCGACCGGCCCGGACAGCCGGGTGGGACGTACCTGCCGATGAATCTGGCTGAGATCGAGTTCGTTGACGCGTAGCTTGAACTGGCCGGCCATGGGGGACTCCTTGCCGGGCTCCGTGCTGCCAGGGCGGAACTGGCCACCGCCTTCGATGCGGGCGTTGCGGGGCAGGCGGATATCCAGTCGCGACAGGGTCTGCTGTTGCAGGTCCAGTTGCAGATCGGCGCTGGCCGAGAGCAGGGGCAGCAGTTGCTGGTCCAGGCTGCCAGGGCGGGCATTGGTGATGTCTACCCGGCCGGCCACCTGCAGCGGGGCATTGGCGGCGAGTCCGGCCGGCGGAGCCAGGTCGGCGCGCAGGTTGAGGTCGGCTGCCGGCGCGGCGGCGTTGAAGGCCTGCGGATTGAGATGCTGCAGATCGACCCGGGCGCGCTTGAGCGGGACCGCGGCAAAGGGTGTGGCGACGATGTCGGCGTTGCCCTTGAGCTTGTCGCCCCCGGCGGTGAGGGCGATGCCCAGTTCCTCCAGCGAGCCCGACAACTGGGCGGCCAACTGGTATTGCTCCTTGAACTCGCCCTGCTGATAGGCGCCGGTCAGTTCCAGCCCGCCGCCGATGGCGAAGGGGCGCTTGCCGTTCAGATGCAGCAGGGCCGTGGCCTGGCCGTAGGGGGTCATGACGCGGTCCAGCACCAGCGTGTGTTGCACGCCGTCGGAGCTGCCGTGCAGTTTCAGGTCCGACAGTTCGGTGGTGGACGTCCCCTGGGTCAGGCTCAGGTGGCCCAGGCTGATCTCGCCGATCTCCACGGCCAGGGGAATGTCCAGCGAGGTCGGCAGGGTGGTCGGCTCGGACGGCGAGGGCTGCTGTTTCAGCTGCACCGTGCCCACGCGCAGGTAGTCGATGCTGAACTTGCGCTGCAGCACTGCCAGATGCCAGCGGGCGTCGATGCTGTCGATATCGAGGATGCGCTGCCCATCCTGGTAGTGTAAGGCGCGCAGGCGCAGACCATCGGCCACCGTGCCGCCCAGCAACTGGCCGGAGAGCTTGCCGTCCAGCGCCTTGACCGCGCCGTTCCACAGCAGGCGGGTGCCGCTTTCGGTCTTCAAGGCGTACAGGCTTGTACCGGCGGTGGCCAGCAGCAGAAGGGCGAGCGTGCCGCCGCTCCAGGCCAGGATGCGGCCCGTGCGGCCCATTCGGCGCGTGTTGCCAGCGCGCTTGCGCGAGCGCCGTGGACCCGGCGGCTCCGGTGTAGGGGAAGAATCCTGCGATGCTTGTGGCTGGTCGCTCATGCGTGCCTGTCGTTCGAAATCATATAAATCGTTTGGGCGGTTCTGGCGCCTGCGTCAGAACGCGATGCCCAGCGAGATGTGCGGACGGATCTGGCGCTTCTGGATGCCATAGGCCAGGTCCAGGTTCAGCGTCCCCACCGGACTGCGCCAGCGTGCACCGGTGCCCACGCCGTGATAGAAGGTCTTGTTGTTCCAGTTGTCGGCGGCTGCGCCGATGTCGTAGAACACCGCCGCCCCCCATTTCTCGCTGAACCAGCGCTGGTATTCGGAGCTGCCCACGGCCAGGTACTTGGTCGGATAGACGGTACCGTTCTGCTCGTTGCCGATGCTCTGGTAGCTATAGCCGCGCACCGAATCGTTGCCGCCGGTGCGGAACAGCAGCGAGGGCGGCACCGCCCCGGCACTGCCGGCTGTGAAGACGCCGCCCAGTTCTGCGCGCAAGACCAAGATGTCGCGCTTGCCCACCGGCACGAACTGCTTGAAGCGGCCATACAGGCGACTGAAACTCTGGTCGGTCAGCAAGCCCTTGAGTGCGAAGCCGGCTTCCAGCGTCAGCAGGTTGCCCCGGCGCGGAAAGATCGGGTTGTCCACATTGCGGCGTGACCAGGCGAAGCCCGGCACCAGCGCCCGGTGCTTGCCGGGGGTGACGATGGTATTGGCGGGCAGGGTGCTGCCGTCCTCCTGGCTCAGCTCATCCCGGTAATAGGTCAGCGAATAGGTGGTGTCGTAGTTCTCGCTGTTGCGGGCGCGCTTGAGCCCGATCTGCTGGCTGCGCAGGTCGATGCCTTCCAGCTTGGTGCGGTCGTAGGAGGTATTGAGGCTGTTGACGAAGGCCTTGTCGTCCGGCGGCATGGCCAGGGACATCATGCCGTACTGGCGTTTCTGCTCCAGCCGTGCCTGGCTGTCGAAGACATAGGCCTTGTCAAACACGTTGTAATGCGAATAGCGACCTTCGACCTGGGCGCCGGTGTCGGTGCTATAGCCCACGCCGGTGCGGATGCGCTGGGTCGGAAACTCGGTGACCTGCACCTTCACCGGTGTCAGGTCCGGGTGTTCGGGGTCATCGTCGATGGCCACGATGGCGTTGGAGAAGTAGGGCGTGTTCTGGATCTGCCGCTGCAGCGCCAGCAGGCGGTCGACGTCATAGGCTTCACCGATGTTGAGCGGATTGACGTTGCGGATGATGGTCTCGGGATAGCGGCGCGTGCCGGTGATCTGCAAGGGCCCCAGGGTGAAGGCCGGGCCGCTGTCATAGCGCACCGACAGGTCGGCCTGGTGTTCGTCCGGATCGACCCGCGCCTGGGAGGAGGCGATACGGGCAGCCGCGTATTTCTTTTGCTGCAGCTGGTCCAGGCCGGCATTCTTGGCCTTGTCCCAGTCTTCCTGGCGGAACGGTTGGCCCGGCGGCAATGTCCAGTTCTCGCGCAGGGCAGCCACCCGGGCCGCGTCTTCACGGGCGGCCACGCCGGTGACGGCGATGTCGGCGCTGCTGATCGCGGTGCGCGGGCCGGGGTCGACGCTGAGCTTGATGCGGCGCAGCGGCTGCTGATCGGCCGCGGCGGGCTCGGTCTGCACGCTGACCTTGGTGACGGGCGCGAAATAGCCCTCGGTCGAGGTCAGTTCGCGCACCTGGTCGCCGACGGTATCCATCATGAACTTGAGCTGCTCGTCGCTGATGTCGTCGCGGTCCTGATAGCGCGAGAGGTCCAGGAAATCCTTGAGCAGCGACTGCACCGGCTTGGGCGCTTCGATCTCCACCTTGTAGGCGGCATAGGCGGTATCGGCGGCACACCAGAGAAAGGCGATGGCCAGGTGGCGGGTCCAGGTCATTGATTCACTGCATCTTCATTTATCGGTTGAGGCGGCCGGCCTGCCGCCCCTTGGGGCAAGTCGGGTAGGATGGAGGGCTTGGCGGTTCATGCCACCAAGGCCTGACCTGCGTGCGGCGCGGATAGTTCCTGGCCGGCACCGGTGCAGGCGCTTCATTCCCGGGCCATGTCTCACTGCGGCGTCGCGGGTTCCTGTGGCGATGACAGATCCTGGCGACATGGGCAGGGCGATCCACCGCCTTGTTCTTCCCGCTATTGTAATGTGCCTGCAGCGTCGCCCGGGCAGGTATTGCGGACCAAAGCTGCACATCGCTTCCCTCGTGGACAGGCGAGTGCGGTCAATCGAAGGAGAGTCGTGTGAGTAGTGTCAGCAGTGTGAATATTGATGTGTATTCGGAGAAGGCCAGTTGCGAGCGCTTGTTGTCGGTTCATCGCTGGACCGACAAGTTGCTGAGCTTTCGCACCACGCGTCCGGCCGGTTACCGTTTCACGGCCGGCCAGTTTGCCCGTCTGGGGTTGGAGATCGATGGCCAGATCGTCTCGCGCGCCTATTCCATCACCTCGGCCGAGCAGGAGGACCAGCTGGAGTATTACGCCATCGTGGTCCCTGGCGGCCAGTTCACCACGCGCCTCGCAGCCTTGCAGCCAGGGGACCCGGTCTGGGTGGAAAAGCTCAGCTATGGCTTCATGACCGCCGACCGCTTCGTCGATGGCCGCCACTTGTGGATGCTGGCCACCGGCACCGGGCTGGGGCCGTATGTCTCCATCCTGCAGCAGCCCGATGTCTGGCAGCGCTTCGATGAACTGGTCATCGTGCATGGCGTTCGTCAGCGCGAGGAGCTGGCCTATGCCGACAAATTCGAACAGCTGCGTCAGCACGCCCGCCAGCAGGGCTGGCCAGCGCGATTGCAGCTGCTGCGTTGCGTAACGCGTGATGATGCCCTGCCTGATGCCCCGGGCTGGCTGGCTGGTCGCATCACCACGCTGTTGAAGGAGGGGCAGCTGGAGCAGGCCGCCGGCCTGCCGCTGAGCGTGGAACAGACGCGCGTCATGGCCTGCGGCAATCCCGAGATGGTCACCGAGGTGCGCGAACTGCTGCGCGAGCGTGGCATGGGGCCATTGCGTCGCACTGGTGGTGGCCAGTTCGTGACCGAAGACTATTGGTGACTGTTGATTTCAGGCCGGCCGACGGCGCCACGCCGGTCGGCCATCATCGTCCCACCCTCTCAATTCTGCGCAATCTCGACATCCGTCGACGATAAGGGCCGATTGTTGTTGAAATCGCCATGGAAAGTGAAGTTGCCGCATTCTCCTGCTATTGACACCTCGTATAAATTCGATTTTCAGCCGCAATATCGCGATTTCCTTTCTATTTTCCCCAGAATTTGTCTATCTCCTACTGATGGAAGTTTTTCGATGCCGCCATGGTGTCGACAGACGAGGGGAGCCGACATCGATGAAAGGAAATCGAGGGCATCAAGCCACGGCACTTCATGGGAGAGCGATTTCGGGCGAAGGTCTGCGAAGTCGCCACCTGTCAGTTAATTGAACCATTTGGGGGTAGCATGAATTTGAAGAAGATCCTGCACGTAGCCATTGCCGACGACCATCCTATCGTGCTCGGCGCGCTCAGGAGCGAGCTGGCGCGCCTGCCGGAAATACGCATCGATCTGGAGGTGGATACGGGGGAGGCGCTGCTCGCGGCGCTCAAGCGCGCGCCATGCGAGATCGTCATCACCGATTTCGCCATGCCGGCCGACGACAGCGACGATTCCGACGGCTTTGCGCTGGTCAAGCGAATCAAGAACGAACATCCCTCGACCAAGCTGATCGTCTACACGGCGATGAACAATGGCGCCGTGATCCGGCGCCTGTACCGGATGGGCGTATTCGCCGTCATCAACAAGCGAGAAAAGACGGATGAACTGATCAACGCCTGCCTGGCCACGCAGAGCAGCAAGCAACTGTACTTCCCGGTGTCGCTGCGCGGCGAGCTGGAGATGAGCTGGGCTCAGGGGGAGGGCTTCGGACTGGTGCGCGAATTGACCCAGAGCGAGCTGGAGGTCGTCCGGCTGTTTGTGGAAGGTCAGTCGCTGGGCGAGATATGTGAACGTCTGTCACGCACGCCCAGTACCATCAGCACTCACAAGAACAATGCGATGCGCAAGCTGGGCCTGAGTACCGATGCCGACTTGATCAAGTATGCGTATTCGACCGGGATGATCAACTAGGCGGGTGCGGCCGGATGTTACTTCCCCCCAAAGAGGTGGACGGACATCCGGTGGCGAACTTGAGGGCAGGAGGAATGCGGTGCGCCCGATGCAGGCGCGATGAAAAACAAAAAGCCCGGTCACCAGGACCGGGCTTTTTGCTTGAATACTTGGGGTGGCTGATGGGACTCGAACCCACGACGACAGGAATCACAATCCTGGACTCTACCAACTGAGCTACAGCCACCGTCGACTGTCAGACAGACTTGCGTCCGTCATCAAGTAAGCAAAATATTATACAAACACTTGCGAGGAATGGCAACATAATTTCGATGCAAAAAGGAAAGTTCGCCGAACATTTCCTTTTTGCCCGCTTCAGGCGCCGTCTTGCGGCTGCAGGGCCTGTACCGGTGGCGCCAGCTGCAGCAGGCTGCGGAAGGCGTTTGCCAGCGTGGACTGGCTGGCCGTGGTGAAGCCGGCCAGCGAGCCGGTGGCGGCCTGCGCCAGCAATCCTTGTGTTTCCAGCAGGCGTGCCAGTTGCCGGGTGACGGCCTGGCCGGTATCGATGATGTCCGGCACTTCGCCCGCCAGTCGCCTGCATACGCTCTCGATGGCCGGCCGCACGAAGGGGTAGTGGGTGCAGCCCAGTACCAGGTTATCGGCGCCCTGGTCCAGCAGCGGCTGCAGGTAGCGCTCCAGCAATTGCACCGTGGCCGGCGAGTACAGTTCGCCTTTTTCGATCAGGTCCACCAGGCCGACGCAGGCCTGCGGCAGGAAGCGCACCCGGTACTGCTCCTCCATCTGCTGCTGCAGCAAGGCAAAGCGCTTGCTGGCCAGCGTGCTGCGGGTCGCCAATACGCCCACGGTGCCGCTGCGGGTCTCTTGGGCGGCCGGTTTCAGACCGGGTTCGATGCCGACCACCACCAGCCGCGGCCATTGCGCGCGAATGGCCTGGATGGCCGCGGCGGTGGCGGTATTGCAGGCCACCACCAGCGCCTTGACCTGCTGGCCGACAAAGAACGAGGCAATGGCCAGCGACCGCTCCACGATCTCGGCTTCGCTCTTGTCGCCGTAGGGGGCGTAGCCGGAGTCGGCGAAGTAGAGCAGCTTTTCGCGGGGCAGGGCGGCCTGGATGTGACGCAGCACCGACAAGCCGCCGACGCCCGAATCGAAAATGCCGACCGCGGCATCGGCTGCGGTCGGCATCGGGGTCGGGCTGGCAGATTGTCCTGCAGAAGGCGCGGCGGCTTGCTTGGCTGCTTCATTCATGGTGCTGCGCGCGCTCCTGCGGATCGTCTGGCGTGGCTCAGGCGGTGGTGACGGGGATCTTGGACAGGGAGACGCTCTGGGCGATCTTTTCCTTCCACTCGGCCGGCCCGGTGTTGTGCACCGAGATACCGTTGGCGTCGACGGCCACGGTCACCGGCATGTCCTTGACGTCGAATTCGTAGATCGCTTCCATGCCCAGGTCGGCAAAGCCCAGCACCTTGGCCGACTTGATCGCCTTGGACACCAGGTAGGCCGAACCACCCACGGCCATCAGGTAGGCCGACTTGTGCTTCTTGATCGCCTCGATGGCGGCCGGGCCGCGCTCGGACTTGCCGATCATGGAGATCAGCCCGGTCTGTTCCAGCATCATGTCGGTGAACTTGTCCATGCGGGTAGCGGTGGTCGGACCCGCCGGGCCGACCACTTCGTCGCGCACCGGATCGACCGGGCCGACGTAGTAGATCACGCGGTTGGTGAAGTCCACCGGCAGCTTCTCGCCCTTGGCCAGCATGTCCTGGATGCGCTTGTGGGCAGCATCGCGGCCGGTCAGCATCTTGCCGTTCAACAGCAGGGTCTGGCCCGGCTTCCAGGAGGCGACTTCTTCCTTGGTCAGGGTATCCAGGTTGACGCGCTTGGACTTCTCGGTGTCGGCCACCCAGTGCACTTCGGGCCAGTCCGACAGCGACGGCGGTTCCATGTAGGCCGGGCCGGAGCCGTCCAGCACGAAGTGACCGTGACGGGTCGCCGCACAGTTGGGGATCATCGCCACCGGCTTGGAAGCCGCGTGGGTCGGGTGCATCATGATCTTCACATCCAGCACCGTGGTCAGGCCGCCCAGGCCCTGTGCGCCGATGCCCAGGGCGTTGACCTTCTCATAGAGCTCGATACGCAGCTCTTCGGTCTTGTTCTGCGGGCCGCGCTTCAAGAGCTCGTACATGTCGATGTCTTCCATCAGCACTTCCTTGGCCATCAGCATGGCCTTCTCGGCGGTACCGCCGATGCCGATGCCCAGCATGCCCGGCGGGCACCAGCCGGCACCCATGGTCGGCACGGTCTTCAGGACCCAGTCCACCAGGTTGTCGGAAGGGTTCAGCATGACGAACTTGGTCTTGTTTTCGGAGCCACCGCCCTTGGCGGCGATCTGCACGTCCACGGTGTTGCCCGGTACCAGTTCCATGTGGATCACGGCCGGGGTGTTGTCCTTGGTGTTCTTGCGCTCGAACTGTGGGTCGGCCACGATCGAGGCGCGCAGCACGTTGTCCGGGTGCGAGTAGCCGCGACGCACGCCTTCGTTGACGGCGTCGGCGATCGAGCCCGAGAAGCCCTCGAAGCGCACGCCCATGCCGATCTTCAGGAACACGTTGACGATGCCGGTGTCCTGGCAGATCGGACGCTTGCCCTCGGCGCACATGCGCGAGTTGGTCAGGATCTGCGCGATCGCATCCTTGGCTGCCGGGCTCTGCTCGGACTCATAGGCGCGGGCCAGGTGGGCGATGTAGTCGGCCGGATGGTAGTAGCTGATGTACTGCAGCGCGGCGGCTACGGATTCGATGAGATCGTCTTGCTTGATGATGGTCATGGCTGGTTCTCTCAGGTTTGGGTGATACGGGTTCAGTGCTTCTGGGATGGATCATCGCCATGTGCGCCGGGATGCACCATCAGGCGGTCGCAATAGGCAATGGCCATGGCCGAGAGCAGGAAGGCGATATGGATGCCGGTCTGCGCGATGAGCGTCTTGGCGTCATACAGGTTGGCGTTGATGAAGGTCTTCAACAGGTGGATCGAGGAAATACCGATGATGGCCGTGGCCAGCTTGACCTTGAGCACCGAGGCATTGACGTGCGACAGCCATTCCGGCTGGTCGGGATGGCCTTCCAGGTTCATGCGCGAGACGAAGGTCTCGTAGCCGCCCACGATCACCATGATCAGCAGGTTGGAAATCATCACCACGTCAATCAGGGCCAGTACCACCAGCATGATGGTCTGCTCGTTGAGCTTGTCGGGGCGGGTGGCGCCGGGGATGGCCACCGCATCCAGGATATGGTCCAGCGAGCTGGCACTGCCCATGGCCGCGCCGATCAGGTCCGACAGTTCGACCCAGAAGTGATAGACGTAGACGCATTGCGCCAGGATCAGGCCCAGGTACAGCGGCAGCTGCAGCCAGCGGCTCATGAAAATCAGGTTGGGCAGGATGCCGATCTTGCGGGGTGTCTTGGGCGACGGGCTGGTCATGGTGTCAGGAGTACGCTGGATGAATTCTGGCGAGTGAGTGCGGTATCCGATTATGTCGCCGGGCGAACGCTACCCGCTCGGTCTCGGATTTGGGGCCGTATTCTACACGCCCTTGGGCAGAATCCGTCGCGACAGCTTCATCCCGGCCTGGATCAAATGTGAGCAGACAGGTGCCTGCGGGAAACACCGGCCTGTGCCAAAATGCACAAATGTTGTTCTGAACATAAGGGCAATATGAAGGTCTTCGTCATTGGAGGCCAGGACCGACATGCCTCGCCGGCACGCGCCGTTACCCGGCCAAGTGCCCGCGCAAGCGCCTGCGCGGCCCGCAAGACGTTGATGCAGGCGGGTTTGCGCGCCATGACGGCGCTGCATGTGTAAGGACTGAGTAAGTGAAACGGCCTATGTTTTGCGGAAAGCAAAAACAAACCTAGTGGAGACTACCGTGGCAGACATCGAAACTTTCAAGCAAGAAAACCGCGTATTCGCACCGCCGGCCGAGCTGGTCAAGCACGCCGCCATTTCCGGCATGGAGGCCTACCAGGCCCTGAACGCCGAATTCGCCAAGGATTACGAAGGCACCTGGGCCAGACTGGCCAAGGACAACCTCAAGTGGCACAAGCCCTTCACCCAGACCCTGGATGAATCGAACGCACCGTTCTACAAATGGTTCGCCGATGGCCAGGTCAACGTCTCCTACAACTGCCTGGACGTGAACCTGGAGAACGGCAACGCCGACAAGACCGCCGTCATCTTCGAGTCCGACGATGGCAAGGTCACCCGCGTGTCCTACCGCGAGCTGCACCAGAAGGTCTGCCAGTTCGCCAATGGCCTGAAATCGCTGGGCATCAAGAAGGGTGACCGTGTGGTCATCTACATGCCGATGTCGGTGGAAGGCGTGGCCGCCATGCAGGCCTGCGCCCGCATCGGTGCCACCCACTCGGTGGTGTTCGGCGGCTTCTCCGCCAAGTCCCTGCACGAACGCGTGATCGATGCTGGCGCCGTGGCCGTGCTGACTGCCGACTACCAGGTCCGCGGCGGCAAGCAGCTGGCCCTCAAGTCCATCGTCGATGAAGCCCTGGCCATGGGTGGCTGCGATACGCTCAAGCACGTGGTCGTCTACAAGCGCGCCGGCGCCGAGATCAACTGGGTTGAAGGCCGTGACCTCTGGCTCTCCGACGTGCTGGCCAACCAGTCCGACGTCTGCGAGCCGGAATGGGTGGATGCCGAGCACCCCCTGTTCATCCTCTACACCTCCGGTTCCACCGGCAAGCCCAAGGGCGTGCAGCACGCTTCGGCCGGCTACCTGCTGTGGGCCGTGCTGACCATGAAGTGGACCTTCGACATCAAGCCCGACGATGTCTACTGGTGTACCGCCGACATCGGCTGGATCACCGGCCACACCTATATCGCCTATGGCCCGCTGGCGGTGGGCGCGACCCAGATCGTCTTCGAGGGCGTGCCGACCTATCCCAACGCCGGACGCTTCTGGGACATGGTGGCGCGCCACAAGGCCACCATCTTCTACACCGCACCCACCGCCATCCGCTCGCTGATCAAGGCCGCCGATGCCGACGAGAAGGTCCATCCCAAGCAATATGACCTGTCGTCCCTGCGCATCCTGGGCTCGGTGGGTGAGCCCATCAACCCGGAAGCCTGGATGTGGTACTACAAGAACGTCGGCCAGGAGAAATGCCCCATCGTCGATACCTTCTGGCAGACCGAGACCGGTGGTCACATGATCTCGCCCCTGCCGGGTGCGACCCCGCAGGTCCCGGGTTCGTGCACACTGCCGCTGCCGGGTATCACGGCAGCCATCGTCGACGAGACCGGCAATGACATCCCCAATGGCAATGGCGGCATCCTGGTCGTCAAGCGCCCATGGCCCTCGATGATCCGCACCATCTGGAACGACCCCGAGCGCTTCAAGAAGAGCTATTTCCCCGAGGAGCTGGGTGGCAACATCTACCTCGCCGGCGACGGCGCGGTGCGCAACAAGGAGACCGGCTACTTCACCATCACCGGCCGCATCGACGACGTGCTGAACGTCTCCGGTCACCGCATGGGCACCATGGAAATCGAATCGGCGCTGGTGGCCAACAGCATCGTGGCCGAGGCCGCCGTGGTGGGCAAGCCGGACGAAACCACCGGCGAATCGATCTGCGCCTTCGTGGTCCTGAAACGTCCGCGTCCCACCGGTGAGGAAGCCAAGCAGATCGCCAAGGAGCTGCGTGACTGGGTCGCCAAGGAAATCGGTCCGATCGCCAAGCCCAAGGAAATCCGTTTCGGCGACAACCTCCCCAAGACCCGCTCCGGCAAGATCATGCGCCGTCTGCTGCGCGTGCTGGCCAAGGGCGAAGCGATCACGCAGGACGTCTCCACGCTGGAAAACCCGGCCATCCTGGATCAGTTGAAGGAAGCGCAGTAAGCGACAACGGCACGGAAGGGCGGTCGCAAACGGCCGCCTGCAAGCCGGCAGGGCAGGGCGAGATGGATTCGGGCCCATGCCTGCCGGCTTTTTTATGGTCTTTTTGGAAAAATGTTTAGAAAAGACTTGGCTTCTTTCGGAAGCTTGCTATAATGCATGGCTTCGCTGAACGCGAACACAAATCCAGGAGAGGTGGATGAGTGGTTTAAGTCGCACGCCTGGAAAGCGTGTATAGGTTCATAGCCTATCGGGGGTTCGAATCCCCCCCTCTCCGCCAGGAATCAAGCAAAACGGGCCTTCGCGGCCCGTTTTTGCTTTTGATCCCGCATAAAAGAGCTCACATACGAATTGGACGTTCCTTCGTTGAACGGGCTGCGCCGTTCCTCTGCGACATGTTTTGCTCGCAAATTTTATTTCCCCTCGCTCTGCTGCTCATATCGTCCGTTTCAACAGCTTGGCTCAGTGGCCGAAAACCTGCTGCAGGTATGCCTCCCCCAATCCAGAGCGCTTAATTGCATTTGGCCGCTCCCGGACGGCGCAAACATTGAACCCCGAGCTTCGAATGGAGGCTGGGGGCTTTTTTCGCGGCTACGCTCTAGCGTTTTGATTCCCAGCATTTCAAATGAAATACAGGCAGCGGGATTTGAAACGAGTTGGAAGGCTTCTCTCGGCATGATGTCTACATGCCCAGCCGCAATACCGCGGTGGCACCCAACAGAAGAACACCATGATGAACCAGGTGATTAACAATATGCTCAGCGATATGGCTCATCCTTTCATCCATCTCGCCGGTAGTGCACACGGTATGCTCGAATATTTCGGACGCAGCGTCGGGGTCCTCTAAAGCTTATCCCATCAGGCTAAAGCTGCGTGTACCGAAAGCGATCCGAGGTCGGGTCTGGCCATTATGCAGAGGGCAGTGGCCTTACTCTGACTGCGGCAGCGACGCGGAACGCAGTCGCTTGGCCTCTCCAATAGCCTCTGCGAAGATCTCATGAATGTTTCGCGCCGTGAACGCCGGGAGCATGGATTCCGGCGCTGCAGAACCTCCCTGGCCCCCTAGACCCGGGACAAAATCGGAATATCTGATTTCAACATTTCCCTTTTCCTTCACGGCTTGAGCTATCTCCTTGAGTCGGTCCTGCGGATTAAGCGGCGCGTCACTCAGCCCAGGAATAGAGTTCTGTATCGACCCATAACCGCCCGCATCATTCACTTCTGCAAATAATTTGCCATTCACCAGGACCTGTCCCACGGTCTGGTATTGATGTGCGTTGGCATACTGCGAGTTAATCGCGTTGCGGGTAGCCTCCTCGCTAGCCCGGACCTTCATTTCGTTTATCAGGGCTTCCGGCATCTGGTAAGCGACAGGGGCTATGGAGCTTAATAGGGTAGCAGGGCCAGTCAGCCGATATGCACTTTCAACTTCATTACTCTGGGCTTCACTCTCGGCGGCTTTCTGCACAGCCTCGGAAGAAATGGCAACCTTGGCTGACTCTTCTACTGGGTTGTTGTCCGGCTTTGATGGGGTTTGAGGCGCAAAGGAATTTGGTTTGGATGCTACAAGTGCCGAGGCCTGGGCAGCCGTAATCATCATTGCAGTGACTCCTTGATAGGTTGGGTCAGTTCGCGGTGCAGTGCGTTACATGTACCACCGGCAGTATGAAAAGAAATCGTGTGCTTGAACTTGTAAATAAAAACGCATTTCACTCGCAATTCGGTAAATTCTCGCAAATTGAGAATTTTTGGGTGGGTTTTCGCCTCATTGGGCCTCGCATTCCCACGTCCCATGTCCCTTCGTTGCGTGTAGTCCTTTTGAGAGGATCGCCTCGGATGGCTTTGCGTGATGCCTGTAAGCTTGGTCATCGACGCGAGATCGCTTGTTACAATACCGCTGCAATCCTGAGACTCATCAAAAACGGTTTGCAAATCAGGATTCGATCCAACAAGTGGTAATCGCGCATCCTCGGGGATCTTCCGCGGGATAGCTCACTCAGCACCGATAATCAACAAGCATGGAATCAAATACAAGCCTCGAAGCAGTGGAGGATAGCCCGCCGTTTATCGAGCAAGTCTTCGATGTGCTTCTCTTCGACATTGCTTTCTGCAAGCTTGAGCCGGGCGAGAGAATTCGTCAGTCGGTATTGGCGAGTCAGCTCAAGGTTTCTCGCCAACCCATCAGTCATGCCTTGCAGCTACTCAAACATGAGGGCTTGCTGCAGGACTCTGGTCGTCAAGGGCTTCAGGTCACACCGATTGAACCGGAGTACATGCGCTTGCTATTTCAGGCGCGCAGACCGCTGGAGGCAAGCGCCGCGGCGCTGGCGGCCCAACGTGTTGCAGATCATCGTGCGAGTGACGATGAGTGCGAATTCCTGCGGCGGATGCTTGTCGCCGGCCAGGATAAGGTGAGCGCACATGCGCCGGCGCCGGAGATTGCCATGGCGGAGTTCCAGTTTCATGTCGCGCTTTACAGGCTGTCCGGAAATACGGTGATCGAGCAGATGATGAATGGTCGTTGGGCTCACATCATGCGGGCCTTGATCACCATCCATGCCAGGGCGGATATCCTGGTTGCGTGGGAAGAGCATGCTGCCATCGCAGATTGTGTTTTGCGTGGTTCCGTTCTGGAGGCTTCGGAACTGGTATCCAGGCACGTGCAGCGGGGTGGCATTGCGCTGTGCAAGCACCTTGAAGAGGTTCTTGCACAGCCCTCTCATCTCTGAAAGTCTTGGTATTGGTCGCCTCAGGATGATTGTCCTGATCCCTGAAGATCGCGGAACCACGAACACAAATCTCGCCGCTTCCTGATGGATTGGGACGCTATTGGCTGTCCTCTGGATCCGCGATCTTCATCCGCGCCTGGTCGAGTTAGCCGAGCTTGCCGGAATAGGTCTCCAGGACCGCCCATGCTTCCGCGCCGAACTTCTTCTTCCACTCGGTGTAAAAGCCAGCCTCCGCGAGTTTTTTCCTGAAAGGTGCTGGATCGGGTTTATTGAATTTGAGTCCCTTTTGTTCGAGCTCTTTCATGAGCGTGATGGCCAGCTTCTCGCTGTCGGCACGCTGTGCGATTGCAGCAGCATTCATGTTCTTCGCGACGACTTCGCGGAGATCTTGCGGAAGCCCCTGCCAGGCGCGACCGTTTGCCAGTAACCAATAGCCATCCCAGACATGGGAAGTCTGCGAGCAGAATTTTTGCACCTCATATAGCTTGGCTGTCGCGACGATAGGGAGGGGGTTCTCCTGGGCTTCCACGATTCTGGTTTGAAGTGCGGAATACAACTCGCTGAAGTTGATCGGCGTAGGCGCGGCTCCCAGCGACTTGAAGAGTGATACCAGCAGCGGGCTGACCGGCACGCGAATGCGTGCTTTCTGCAGATCGGTGGGGCTGCTGATCGGGAATTGAGAGGTGATCTCGCGGAAACCGTTGTCCCAGACCTTGTCCATGACCACCAGTCCGGTCGCCTTGATTTTGTCCCGGATCAGATCGCCGACACCGCCATCCATGGCCTTCCAGACAGAGGGATAATCGGAGAACGCGAAGCCTACGCTGTTCAGCGATGCCATCGGAACCATCGTCGCCAGAATCACGCCGGGCAACGTAAGGAAATCCATTCCGCCACTGCGCACCTGGCTGAGCATTTCGGTATCACCGCCGAGCTGGCCATTGGGGAAAATGCGCATTTCCACCTTCCCGCCGGTGTCCGATTTCACCCGCTCGGCCGCCTCCATCAGGCGTAGGTAGATTGGATGGCTGACCGGTACGTTTGTCCCGACCTTGAAAGAGTAGGTGGGGCCGGCGGCATATACAGGTGCTGCGGCGATGCCGGAAAGCCCAAGCGCGGCGCCCGCGGCGATGATGGTGCGACGTTTTTGATCCATGATTGTCTCCGTATTATTTTAGCTGGTTGCCATTTTTTTAAGCGCAGCGTGCTGTCAGTCCGCCGTCGACCACGAGACTCGTTCCCGTGATGTATTTGGATTCATCAGAGGCGAGGAATAGTGCTGCATAAGCCGTATCCCATCCATCGCCCATCTTTCCCATTGGGACTTGCTTATCTCTTTTGTCGATCATCTCGTCGACATTGCCGCCGTAGGTTTCTTTAAGCGGTTCCTGGATCAGTGGCGTATTCATGAATCCCGGCAGGATGCAATTTGCCCGTATCCCTTGTGGGGCGTACTGCACGGCCATGTTCTGGGTCATCGCAATCATTGCTGCCTTGGCGGCGCTGTATGCCAGGTAGGGAAAGCCGATCCAGCGAATTGCAGCAATTGAGGCAATGTTCACAATCGAACCGCCGCCTGCCTCAAGCAAGTGCGGGATGACGTGCTTGCAGGTTAGAAAGACACTCGACTGGTTGATTGCGATCACCCGATTCCAGGACTCCTCTTCAGTCTCGATCGGACCACCGACTTCGACGATGCCCACGTTGTTATGCAAGACATCGACGCGGCCGAATTGCCTGACGCATCGCTCTGCCATTTCCTTGACGTCTTCGGAACTGGCGACGTTAGCCCGGGCGGCGACGCACTTCCCCCCTTCGGCAGAAATCAGCTCGGCCGTCTCCTGTGCGGCTTCCATTCGATTGTCTACGGCGAGCACCGACGCCCCGTGCCGGGCGTACAGCACAGCAGCGGCTTTTCCATTTCCCCAGCCTGGCCCGGACGAGCCGGCTCCAGTGACAATGACCACCTTGCCCTTCATTCTTGACGACATACAAATCCTTTGGCTCTTGCGGTTTCGTAAGACGGCGAGGCGACCTCCTGCATGCCGCTTCGCCGATATCTCGGGGCTCTCTCTGCCAGCCCAATCGGGTCTTCCGGCCTCAGGCCGTCACTTCCCTGGCGAGAAACTCCTCGAAGTCCTTGGGAGATGTTTTTTGGACAGGCGTGAAATCGCGGTGAGCAATGAAGTCCGGGCGAGTCGGCTTGACGATCGCGTTGGAGAGTGCAGACAGGGTCAGATAGGCGATGCGGCGAGGGTAGGGCGTGATATTTCCAGCGGAGCCATGCACAATGTTGGCGTGGAACATCAGCACTCCGCCCTTCTTGCCGGTCGGGGTCACGATGCCGTTTCGTTCAACCAGATCGGTAACCGTCTTGTTGTCCAGGGTCCAGAGCGGATAGGACGTGGTCTTGACGTCGTGAGACGACTCCAGTGCTCCCGCCTTGTGGCTTCGTGGAACGACCATCAGGGGACCATTGATCGGCATGACATCATCCAGAAACACGGCGATGTTCATCGCGCGAGGTTCCGGCATTCCATCGTCCTTATGCCATGTGGGGAAATCCTGGTGCCATTGCCATACGTCGCCCGTGAATGCGGCTTTCGCATTGATCTTGAATTGATGGAGATAGCAGCGCTCGCCGAACAATTGCTCGACGGGGGTGACCAGGCGCTCGTCTGATGCAAGCAGCTTGCACGCTTCGCTGTATTGCTGGCAGGCGAAGGCCATCCGGGGTGCGCCGTCCTTTTCGCGCCAGACTTCGGCGCGATGTTGAGCAAAGACATCGCTGGCCGCCGCGCGAAGCGCTTCCACTTGCTCCACGGGGAAGCACTCCGGTAAAAAGATGTAGCCCAGTTCGTCAAACTCGGCGAGTTGTTGTTTGGTCAGTTGCATGTCGTGTCTCCATTTTTTAAGAAAAAGCGACCCCGTGACCCGATGCAATCGAGCCAGTCAGTCGTTGCTGTGAATACCGAAACTAATCGGCGGATTCCGTAAACTTCGTAAGTCGTCGGTACATGTCGTTACTCGCCCTCTGCATGTGACGCGCGGCCAAATCGCTTCCTTCGAGGACGTTTCCCGACAGGAGGTATTCGGTCAGTTCCTCATGCTCTTCCCACGCTCTGCCCGGGGTTTCCGGCTCATCCAATACGATGAGCATGGATCGCATCAGGTGCGCCCAGCGCGTATTCATCATTTGCTCGATGACGTGATTTCCGGAGAGGCGATAGATGGCGCGATGGAATTCCAGATCTGCTCTCACCAGGTTCGCCAGTGGCTCGCCGCTTGCATAAGCTCTTTTCCCTTCCATGAGCGCAGCCTTGAGCGCCATGACCTGTTCGGGCGTGGCGATCCTGTCGGCCACGCGTTGTGCGGCAAGCCCGGCAACAGTGACTTCCAGCGCCTTCCTGGCCTGATACATCTGTTTCATGTAATCCGGATCGATAGGGGACACGACCAGTCCTTGCCGTCCCGAATCCTGCACCAGGCCTTCGTGTTTAAGGAGCTGTAGTGCGTGACTTATCGGTTGCCGGGACACGCTCAGTTCCGCCGCCAACTCGGCTTGCCGAATTCGTTGCCCGGGCTTCAGCGTTCCGAGGGCGATCGAGGTCAGCAACTGCTCGAATACCTGATCAATGAACGGGGAGGTGTCTTCGATAGTCATGATTATTGAATTCCGTATTCCGAACTCAAATAATAGGCAGCGGTTTTTGGACTGTCAACGATTGTTGGCGCGAAAAACGCGGTAATTACGGGGTAAATGGCGGATGGATCTTGAATTGTATTGCACGACTCGGATGCAAAAACTTCATCAGACGCCAGTTTTATTGTTATTCTAATAAATATTACTTGGCTGTTTCGAGTCAAATACTTCAATTAGTGCAATTGAGTCGCCAAAATGGAATTCTGAATTTAGCGGAGTTACTCGGCGTAGTGCCTGGATTCGGCTGGCACCTTTCAAAGGTGGATATGCGAAACGGCTTAATTTTTGACAAGGAGGAGATTGAGGATGGAGAGCGAAGAACAAAGGAGGGTCGTGGAACATTGCGTCGCCACGGTCATGCAGCTGGCGATTGATGCGGAAACAGCGCTGATTCAGAGGCTGATTGATGACGCCCTGCGGGCAGGTGATGGATGTGCAGACAATGAAAACCGAACAAGCGCGATGCTCGGAGCGTCGCTGCGGGCCAAGGCGAACTTGTTGGCAGTTGCCGAACCGGAGATCGCGGAAATGCTGATGCGGGCACATCAGGCGACACAAATCTTGCCGGCACACCTTAATCGCTGAGGCCAAGGCCCATCCCCCACCGCCTATCCCGATGGGGGGGCATGGTCCACCTTGTCCAGCTGCTCTTGGCGTAGTTGCAGTCCTTGTCTCGGCTCGCCCCCCTCAGGGCGCGACCACCAGCTGTTCCCAGGTGCGATGTACGTGGCGGCGCAGATAGCTGCCGAGTTTTTCTGCATCGCGCCCGCTCAGCAGTTCGACGATCACCTCATGTTCGTCGACTGCCGTATGCCAGATGTCCGAGGTCACGCTGCCCTGGTAGCGGTAGCGATACAGCTGCCGGTTGAGTTGGCCGTGCACATCGCTGAGCGTCTGATTGCGGGCCGCCGTAACGATGCCGCGGTGGATGCGCTGGTTCAGCTGGAAGTAGGCCATCCGGTCGCGTCGCTCGTAGGCTGCCAGCATTTCATGATGCAGTGCGCGTATCTCGCCGATCTCCGCATTGGTGGCCAGCTTGCAGGCACGGATCGCAGCGAACTCCTCGATCACGCCCAGCACGTCCAGCTTTTCCTCGATCTGTTCCGGCGTCAGCTCGGCCACAACCGCGCCGCGGTTGGGTAGCAGTCGTACCAGGCCGTCGCTGGCGAGGATCTTGAGTGCATCCCGCAGGGGTGTGCGCGAAACCTGCAACTGCTCGGCCAGCGTACGTTCGCGCAGAGGCGTGCCGGGGCGCAGTTCGTCGGTGACGATCAGGGTGCGCAGACGCTCGGCCAGCTGTTCGGAGAGCAGCTCCTGCGCGCCGTCCAGCGCAGGTTCTTCGGATGGTGCCGGTTCCAGTCTTGCTTCCCGCGTCATTTCTTTCCTTGCATGCGTGTATTGCTGCTCGATGAGCGAGAGCTGCGTCGAGCATGTTGTTGATTTTGGTATTCCATTTTATATAAAAATATAGTCATATAAATCAACAACTTAAATTTAATAATAAAAAATAAGTCGTTCTTTTTGAATTTTGGTATACCATTTGATGGCCGGTTTAGCCCCGGTCACCGCACTTTTCACTGAAAAAACATACTCCAAGCGGGAGACAGACAATGCCTATCACCGATGCCGCCACGCTGCGGCCAAGCCATCACCGCATCTTTTCGTCAGTGTCCTCCCGCGCCAGCGGCAGCCACGTCCTTCATGCCGGTCCGTTTCCGTCCTGCGCCGACCACAGCTGAGGCCGGCGCCATGCGCGCACAAGCGCAACGCAACGATTCCTGAACCCACGAAAAGAAAGCAACCCATGCATCCCGATGTCTATCAACTGGTCAGCCCGGTGCTGGCGATTTTATTACTGATTCTGCTCATTACGCGCCTGCGGTTTCATCCTTTTCTGGCACTGATCCTGTCGGCCGGCTTCCTCGGCATCGTCAGCGGCGTGTCGCCGGTGGATACCGTCAAGAGCTTCCAGAAGGGATTTGGGGGCATCCTGAGTTCGGTCGGCCTGGTGGTCGGCCTGGGCAGCATGCTGGGCGGCCTGCTGCTGGAGTCTGGCGGCGCCGACAAGATCGCCAACGCCTTCGTCGGCATGGGCTCCAGACGCTGGATTCCCACTACCATCTGCGCCGCTGCACTGCTGATCGGACTGCCCCACCTGTTCGACGTCAGTTTTGTCATGCTGGTGCCGCTGGCCTTCGTCATCGCCCGTCGCACCAATAACTACATTCTTCGCATCGGCGTGCCGCTGGCGGCCGGCCTGTATGTTTCGCACGGCCTGCTGCCCCCGCACCCGTCACCCACGCTGGCCATGGCCGCCTATCACGCCGATGCTGGCAAGACCATCTTCTACGGTTTCCTGATCGCGGTGCCGATGGCGATCATCTCCGGCCCCTTGTTCACTTCCTTCATCATGCGCTGGTTCCCGGCCTCGGGCGGCTTTGGCGAGGATGCCGCGCCGGCTGCCAATCCGGTGACCGAGTCGGATGGCCGTCGCCTGCCTGCGCTGCCGCTGGTGCTGGTCGCCGTGCTGCTGCCGCCAGGCCTGATGATGCTGCGTACCTTCGGTCGCGACCTGTTCGACAAGCACAGCCCACTTCACACCTGGCTGGAATTCGTCGGCGACCCGATTGTGTCGCTGCTCATCGCCGTGCTGTTCGCGATCTACGCGCTGGGTATCCGTAGCGGGTTCTCGCTGACCCAGATCCAGAAACTGCTGGGCAAGAGCCTGGGCCCGGCGGCCGGCGTGATCCTCATCCTCGGTGCCGGCGGCGGCCTCAAGGAAATGCTGGTGGCCACCCACGTCAGCGACCTGATCGCGCACTGGGCGGTGACCTGGCAGATCAACCCGCTGATTCTCGGCTGGGCCATCGCCGCCCTGATCCGCGTGGCGATCGGGTCAGCCACCGTGGCCACCGTCACCGCTGCCGGCATCGTGGCGCCACTGGCCGCAGCCGATCCCAACGTCAGCCTTGAACTGCTGGTGTTGGCCACCAGCTCCGGCGGCCTGATGCTGTCGCACCTGAATGACTCCGGCTTCTGGCTGTTCAAGGAGTACTTCAAGCTGAGCGTCTCGGAAACGCTCAAGAGCTGGACCCTGCTGGTATCGCTGCAATCGCTGATCGGCCTGGCCGGCGTGCTGATTCTCAACGCCTTGATCCATTGATCCACCGTTCAATCGCAACAGAAGGAAAGACATGAACTACGAAACCCTCTTCCAGGAACTTCAGGGCCGTACCATCAGCATCGCGCTGACCGGGGCCAAGGGCGGCTTCGGCCGTTCGTTGCTGGTGCAGTGCCGCCACATCAAGAGCATCCGCGTGGCTGCCTTGTGCGACCTCGACCTCGACGGCACCCGTGACATGCTGCTGGGCCTGGGTTATGCGGCCGACGCGCTGGCTGTCTGCGCCGATGCCGCGCAGGTGCGCGCCGCCAATGCCGCCGGCAAGATCGCGCTGATCAGCGACTATCGCCTGCTCGACGACGCCACGCTGGACATCGTGGTGGAAGCCACCGGCAACCCCGATATCAGCGCCCAGATCGCCATCAACGCCATCCACCGCGGTGTGCATGTTGCCATGGTCAGCAAGGAGACCGACGCCGTGGTGGGGCCCTACCTGAACCGACTGGCCTGCGAGCGCAAAGTGGTCTATACGACTGCGGACGGCGACCAGCCAAGCAACCTGATCGGCCTGGTCACCTGGGCTCGCGTACTGGGCTTCGAGGTGGTGGCTGCCGGCAAGTCCAGCGAATACGACTACGTCTTCGATCCGGTCTCCGGCCAGCTGGAGTACATGGAGACACCGCATGCGATAGCCGCCTTGAGTTCGCTCCTGACCCTGGGCGAGGATGTGCCCGGCCGCCTGCAACAGCGACGCGATGCCATCAGCGCCTTGCCGCAGAGCGCTACGCCCGACTATTGCGAGATGAACGTGGTGTCCAACTCAACCGGCCTGACGCCGGCCTGCGATGCCATGAGCTATCCGCTGTGCCGCATTGCCGAACTGGCTGACGTCTTCATTCCGCGCGCGGATGGCGGCATCCTTGATCGCGAGGGCGTGGTCGATGTCTTCAACTGCCTGCGCTTGCCGGACGAAGCCAGCTTTGGGGGCGGCGTGTTCGTGGTGGTGCGCTGCACCGATGCCGAAGTGTGGGAAACCCTCCGCCAGAAGGGCCACGTGGTCGGCCGCAACGGCAAGTACGCCGCGATCTACCTGCCGTATCACCTGATGGGCCTGGAAACACCGATCAGTCTGTTCTCTGCCGTGCTGCAGGGGCGTGCCTCGGGCAGCCCGACGCAACAGGTGCATGCGGTGATGGCGGCCCAGGCGCAACGCGCCTTCAAGGCCGGAGAAGTGCTGAAGATGGGCGGTCACCACCACAACATCGAGGGCATGAAGCCCTTGCTGCTGCCGGCTGCACAGGCGCACCGCGTGCATGCGCCGTTCTACCTGGCGGCCAACCGCCGGTTGAAGGTCGACCTGGCCGCAGGCGACATCGTCAGTCTGGATATGCTGGAGTTCGGCCAGAGCACGCTGTATTCGGCATGGCAGGCACTGGACTGAACAAGGTGGCAAGCAGCGTAGGCCGCTTCGGCGGTGTGGGCTGCTTGCCCCTGGCAGCAGCAGTTTTTTTGACAGACCCCGCTGGTCTAGGCTGCCGGCTTGCCGATATCCGGATTTCCACTCGCATCAAGCTGTACCTGGCGTACCGTGTGAATGATTTCCTCCAGCGGGCTGGGCTTCCACAGGAACGCTGAAAACAACTTCAGCGTAGCCCGGGAGTCCGTCAGTGGCGTGGCGCTCAGCAAGACGATAGGGATGTGCCGATAACGGCCATCCGCCCTGAGCGCCGTGGCGAACGTCAGCCCATCCATGACCGGCATGCGCAGGTCCGTCAGGATGACGTCGACCCGCTGGTCCTCCATGACCGCCAATGCTTCAGCGCCTTGTCCGGCCTGGAGCACGTTATAGCCCTCCATCTCGAACACATCGGCGAGCAGGGACCTGACATACACATTGTCTTCGATCACCAGGATGGTAGCGGCAGCCGACTTCGGGTTCATGACAAGCCTACGAGCGAAATTGAATAAGACATATCTGCGCGGACCGAGGCATGGCTTGCCCATGCACCTCCTGCACGATGGCGCGAATCAATGGAAAGTCGTCGCTCTGTGCGCATTGAAGCCGGCGCGTCCCGCCAGCTCATCATGCTCCTCGATGAAGAGCAGGAATTCCATGTGATTTCTGGCATTGACCCAGGTATCCATTGCCCGCGCATTCGGAATTGCCGATGAGCTGATGTGTTCGCCGATCAGGCCGCCGACCCAGCGCCGGATTTCGGCGCACTCCGCTCCCGCAGCATGCATCGCGATGAGGCAATTCCTGGTAGCCGCCCGGACCAGATCTCCTACGATCAGGTTGGCGCCAGCCATCTCCGCCAGTCTGGTCACGATCAACATGTACCGGCTGGCGATGTCTTGCGCATGACTATTTAGCATTTTTTCTTCCATGGGCGTCGTTATACGCCCCTGGAGAATTCATGCCATCAGGATAATCCTTAGCGCCTGCACAACATCGATCCTGCCCCTTCGCCCCCTCTGGGTGTTGCAGCTCAGGTAATTTCTGATACGTGATCCTTAACGGACAGTAAATAATGTTCCCATTGGACGTCACCGTGGAAGGGGGGTAGTTATGGACGTTTGTGCTATCAAGGTGGCGTCGAGATCGGCCAAGCGGTTCGTCATTGTCGTGTGTCTCATCATCGTCGGTCTGGAAGGCTGGTCCAGCTGGCACGAGCGCCGAACGGTGATCGAGGACTCGTTCCGGTCGACGGCCAACATGGCCGTGGCGCTTTCGCAGCATGCGGACCAGGCGCTGGACGAAGTCGATATCGTGCTCAAGGCCGCGCTGGAGCAGTCGATCAGTACCGGCAAATCAGCTGCCGAGAGGTCGCGGCTGCACAACTTCCTGGTCCAGAACGTCAGCGATGTCCCGCAACTGGCGGGGCTGTTCATCTATGACGAGAAGGGCGCCTGGGTCGCATCGTCGCAACCGGTCCTCGAAACCCGGTTCAATAACAGCGACCGCGACTATTTCATTCACCACAAGGAGCAGCGCTTGAATACCGCCTTCATCGGCAAGCCCGTGCGCAGCAAGTCGACCGGCCATTGGGTGCTGACGATGAGCAGGCGCATCGACAAGCCCGATGGAAGCTTTGGGGGTGTCGTACTGGCGACGCTGGACATCAACTTCTTCGAGCGTTTTTATCACCAGTTCGATATCGGGAAGAAGGGGGCCATCCTGTTCGGCACCAATGCGGCCACCGTCCTCTATCGGCGTCCGCTGCTGGCCGATTCGATGGGCAAGGTATTGACCAACTCGCCCTTGTTCCAGCAGCACGTCAAGCTGGCCGATTCCGGTGCGGTCGAGATTCGCTCGACCCAGGATGGCGTGGTGCGGATCAACAGTTTCAAGCACCTGACCAATTACCCGCTTTTCATGATCGTGGCGGTGTCGAAGGACGAAGTGCTCCATAACTGGACGCGTCACGCCATCGAAAAGGCCGTCGGTATCAGCTTCCTGCTCCTGGCCGTCTGCTATGGCGGCAGCAAGATGGTGACCCAGGTTGCCCTGCGTGAGCGCGCACAGGCCGAGGCCGTCACAGCCCAGGAGAATCTGGAAAAGATGTTCCAGCTGCTGCAGGTGCAGTCGCGCCGGGATGGGCTGACCGGCGCCATCAACCGGCGCTATTTCGACGAGTTGCTGGAGCTGGAAGTGGCGCGCTTCGGCCGTTCAGGTGGAGCGCTCTCGTTGCTCATGATCGATGTCGATCACTTCAAGAAATACAACGACAGCTATGGGCACGTTGCAGGGGACCAGTGTCTGCAGAAAGTGGCCGCTGCCATCGCCGAGGCGGCCAGGCGCGAAGTCGATGTGGTGGCCCGCTACGGTGGTGAAGAATTCGCCGTCCTGCTGCCGGCATGCGGCCGGGCGGGCGCAACCGTTGTCGCCGAAAGAATTTGCGCCGCCGTCAGGGCACTGGCCATTACCCACCCCTCCAGTGAAGACGGCGTGGTTGGCGTCAGCGTCGGCATCAGCTCGATCGAGTCGGACAAGGGCTTCACATTCCAGCCCCGGGAAATCGTGGAGGTCGCAGACAAGGCGCTCTATGTCGCCAAGGAAAACGGGCGTGGAAGAGCGGTCTACAGGGAGTTCACCTACCGCCCGCCAGTGCTGGTCTGGTCGGCCTAGAGATGGCCCGATCCCGCGTGTTTCACCTGTAACTTTTCTGCGGCCCGATGCAACCGTGCCGTAACCAGCGCAGGCCAAGATGACTAGAACTCATTTCATAAATAGGCGCGAGTGCGAGCGAGTCCCGTTTGGGATGAAGTGCAAGGCGCGAATTTGGGTCAAGACTGGGCGTCTTGACCCAAATTCGTAACGCAGCAATTCGCCCAAACGGGGCCGCTCCCTCCGGGTTCTGTCCAGAAAGGGCGCTGGCCGCGTTGCGCTCCTTGCGTGTGGCACCGCCACACGACGCGTCGCGCGCCTTGCCAGCGCCCTTTCTGGGCAGAACGCATCTCACGACTATTTATGAAATGAGTTCTACCTATCGAAACCCCAGTCATCGGAGAACACCATGCGCTTCTACCTCTTCTACTTCGTCGCCGTCGTCAGCCTGATGGCCAGCACCGTGGCCGAAGCGGCGACTGCCGGCCAATATCACAGCCCGGATGAATGGTGGTTCTTCCAGGTCATGGGCGCCCTCGGCGGTTTCTCGTTCTAACTGATCAGACAAGGAGAACATCATGGCCGCAGCACTGCTCCACATCGCCAGCGAGATCTACACCCGGTTCGCACCCGCCCTCCAGGAGATGGTCGCGCATACGTTTTGAACGGGATTCGATGCAAGTGGGGAGGGGGCAGCCTTCCCTCCCGGGGCGACCGGATGCGCGTATCAGATGTCCAGCTGGAACTGCACCGGTTGCGCCTGTTCGGCCGCACCCGGCTTGAGCAGGCCGCTTGCCTTGACTCCCAGTAGGCGGATAGATTGGTCGAAAACGATGCGCTTGAGGCAATTGCCGGCGACCTTCCTGATCTCCCGTGCATCGGCCGTCGCCACCGTCAGCGTGGCATCGCGGGTCACGGTCGAGAAATCCTTGAAGCGCAGCTTGATCCCGACCTTGCGGCAGAGGTAGCCTTTGCGGTCCAGATCGGCCGCCACCTGCTCGCACAAGCGCGTGAAGATCGCCCCCAGTTCATTGCGGTCGCGGACGGCATCGAGATCACGTTCGAAGGTGGTCTCGCGGCTCATGGACACCGGTTCGGACTCGGTGACCACCGGTCGATCATCGATGCCATGGGAGACGCGATACAGCCAGGCGCCATAGCTGCGGCCGAAATTCTCCACCAGCCAGTCTTCCCGGCAGGCGGCCAGTTCGCCGATGGTACGGATAGCCAGCGTATCGAGCTTCCTGGCCGACTTGGGGCCGATGCCGTTGATCTTGCTCACCGGCATGGGCCAGATGCGATCCGGGATGTCCTCCATCGTCACGATGGTGAAGCCGTCCGGCTTCTGGATATCGGAGCACAGTTTGGCCAGCAGCTTGTTGGGGGCAATGCCGACCGAACAGGTCAGTTGGGTGGCCTCGAAGACCGAGCGCTTGAACATCGCGACGATGTCTTCCGATGTTGCCTCCAGCGAGGAGATGTCGGTATAGATTTCATCGATGCCGACATCCTGGATGATGGGGCTGATGGCCCTGATGGCGTCCTTGAAACGGCGGGAATACTGGCGATACAGCTCGAAATTGACCGGCAACAGGATGGCCTCCGGCGCCAGACGCGCCGCACGCATGGTGGGCATGCCGGAATGTACGCCCAGCGCACGGGCCTCGTAGGTCGCCGTGGTCAGCACCCCCCGGCCGACATAATCCTTGAGCCTGGCGAATTCCAGCGTGCCATCCTCCAGCGCCTTGGGCGCGTGCGTCTGTCGCCCGCCGACGACCATGGGCAGGCCGCGCAGTTGTGGATAACGCGAAAGTTCGCAAGACGCAAAGAATGCATCCATGTCGATATGAGCTATGCGCCGCGCAGGGGACATGTTCTTCAGGGACCGAACTGCCAGGGTTCGTGATGGGGAAAGCCAGAAAAGCGGTGATTGTATCCAGAATCCGCTATTTCCTGCGAAAGCCGGCGTATCCCGTCCCACTCGTGCGGATGATCGTGTCCGGGCAGGAGGGGGGCGAAGAATACAGCGCGCCCCTTGCAGCAGAAAGCAGGCAGCTCATGGTAATTTGGCGGTTCAACCCGGCTTGTCGGCTCAGTTCGAATGCCCGCCGTCCGGGATCAATCAATCTGCCGTGAGGGATAACAAGATGGAGCGCTGGGTCGCTTATGCATTCATTTCGATGGCCTTCGCCGGTTTTACTTCAGTCATTGCAAAGCTTGGATTGACCGGCATCTCGGGCGACCTGGGGTTGGCGATACGGACCTGCTTCGTGTTCCTGTTCGTACTGCTGTTCGCAGGCGTCGTCGTACCGGCTTCGCAGCTGGAAGCGCTGACATGGAAGAATTTCTTCTGGCTCGGTCTCTCCGGGGTGACGACCGCCGGCTCCTGGATTTTCTACTACAAGGCGATCAAGATGGGCGACGTCTCGACGGTCGCGCTGATCGACAAGGGCAGCGTGATCGTGGCCGTCCTGCTGGCGTGGTGGATCCTGCACGAGGCGATCACCCCGGCCAAGCTGGCAGGGGCGGGTTTGATCGCGCTGGGCTTGGTAGTGATATCGCGGGGGTAATACGTGAAGGGGGAAATACTCGAAGAAGCCGGATCGTGGGCGGAGAGCGCGGCTGCCCATCCACTCCGAATGCTCCGCCCGTCCTGGCGTCAAGGCTTGGGCGTTTCAGGCTTGCCTGTCAGGGCGCCTTCCTCGACCAGAACGCCACCCCGACCGCTACGCTGGATCCCGGCCGGGGCATGCAGGGGCGGTTGCCCGCCCAGCGTACCTTCATGGCCTTTTTCTTCCTTCTCGAACTGCGTTACCGTCGGCGCCTCACCGGGGCGCACTGGTTGGTCTGTGCCCGCCTTGGCGGGATCACGTTGATTTTCTGGCCGATTTTCAAGCTGGTTCATCGCTGTTCTCCTCAAGATAGTCCAGAGCATTCACGATAGCGCCAGCGACCCACCGCGTGCATCAGGCAGGCTCGCAATCCCGCGTCAGCCAAGGCCTGACAAGGCTCATCATGGGGCAGCGTCTTGTTCCATGGCTCGTGTGCGTATCGTTTGCATGGCACGCAGCAGGAGCTCGCGCTCACTGGCGCTCAGCGCCTGCAGCAGATAGGCCTCGCGTTCTTCGACCATCGGCACGATCTTGCGGTAGAGCCTGCGCGCCTGGGCGGTCGGCTTGACGATGCGAGCACGGGCATCCTCCGGGCTGGGTTCGCGCAGGATCAGGCCTGCCGTTTCCATCCGGCCCAAGGCACGGCTGACCTGCATCTTGTCCAGTGAGGTATGGGGCACCAGATCACTGGCCTGCATCTGGCCCTGTTCGGCCAATGCGGCCAGGATGCGCCACTCGTCGCGGCTCAGGCCGAAGCGGTCGGCGTAGACCGATGCGACCGAGCGACTGACGGCCTCGGCCAGTTGCGCCAGCTGGTAGGGAAAGAATGCTTGCAGTTTCATTCCAACATGGTAACAGACGTTACCAAACCGCCAAAGCCGGGCAGGGCTTGATGCAGATCAATTCCCGCTGCGAAGCTTGTCCATCGGTAGCGCCTGCGCGTTGACCGCACTCCTCATGCATCCATATAGTAACAACCGTTACTAATAAGGGCTGCGCCCGTCCGAGGAGATCCACCATGCATATCGATCGTATCCACCACGTCGCCTACCGCTGCAAGGACGCCAGGCAGACCGTGGAGTGGTATGGAAAATACCTGAACATGAATTTCATCCTGGCCATTGCCGAAGACCAGGTGCCCTCGACCAAGGCGCCCGATCCCTACATGCATGTGTTCCTGGATGCCGGTCAGGGCAATGTGCTGGCCTTCTTCGAGATTCCCGCCTCGCCGCCCATGGGGCGCGATGTCAATACACCCGCCTGGGTCCAGCACATCGCCTTCAAGGTCGACAGCGAAGTCACGCTGCGTGAGGTCATGCAGCGGCTGCAGGCCGATGGCATCGAGGTGGTCGGTATCACCGATCACACCATCTTCAAGTCCATCTATTTCTTCGATCCCAATGGTCATCGGGTCGAACTGGCCGCCGACTGCGCGACGCCGGAACAGTTGCAGCGGCTGGACGCGGTGAAGTGGGACATGCTGGAAGAGTGGTCGCGCACCCGTCGCGCGCCCCGCCATGCCGCATGGATGCATGCGGATGAATTCAGTGAGCAGGCCCGCTGAAGCAAGCGGTCGTGACAACAATATTCCAAGGAGACTTCTGTGCAGAGCACCTATACCTACCCACGCTTTACCTATCGGCAATCCGACGAGCAACGCGACGGCAAGTCGCAGCTTCATCCCGTGGTCATCATCGGCGCCGGGCCGATCGGCCTGACCGCTGCTCTGGAATGCGCCGCGCGCGGCCTGCCGGTGGTGGTGCTGGATGACAATGACACCGTCAGCATCGGTTCACGCGCGGTCTGCTATGCGCAGCGCCCGCTGGAGATATGGGACCGGCTGGGCGTGGCCAGGCGCATGGTGGACAAGGGCGTGAGCTGGCAGGTGGGCAAGGTGTTCTTCGAGGACCGCCAGGTCTATCGCTTCGACCTGCAGCCCGAGGCGGGGCACAAGATGCCGGCCATGATCAATCTCCAGCAATACTATCTGGAGCAATACATGGTCGAAGCCTGCCAGGCCCATCCCTTGATTGAGCTGCGCTGGAAGCACAAGGTACTCAACCTGAAGCAGGACGATCTCTGTGCCACGCTGTCGCTGGAGACACCGGACGGCTTCTACCACACCCAGGCGGAATGGATCATCGCCTGCGACGGTGCCAACAGCGATACCCGCAGGATGGTCGGCGCAGAATTCAGCGGGCAGTTCTTCCAGGACCGCTTCCTGATTGCCGACGTCATCATGAAGGCCGGCTTCCCCGCCGAACGCTGGTTCTGGTTCGACCCGCCTTTCCATCGCGGCCAGAGCGTGCTCTTGCACAAGCAGTGCGACAACGTCTGGCGCATCGATTTCCAGTTGGGCTGGGATGCCGATCCGGAAGAAGAGAAGAAGCCCGAAAAGGTGATTCCTCGCATCCAGGCCATGCTGGGCAAGGACGCGGAGTTTGAACTGGAATGGGTCTCCGTGTACCAGTTCGCCTGCCGTCGCATCGACAACATGCGCTACCAGCGCGTGCTCTTTGCCGGTGACGCCGCGCATCAGGTCTCGCCCTTCGGCGCCCGTGGCGCCAATACCGGAGTACAGGATATCGACAACCTGGTCTGGAAACTCAAGCTGGTCATCGATGGCCATGCCCCGGTCAGCTTCATCGACAGCTACCACGAGGAGCGCGCCTGGGCGGCCGATGACAACCTGCGGCAATCGACCCGCTCGACTGACTTCATCACCCCCAAGAGCCCGGTGAGCAAGCTTCTGCGTGACGCCGTCCTGAGTCTGGCCGAGACCGAGGCGTTTGCGCGCACCCTGGTCAACAGCGGCCGCCTGTCCACGCCCACCCCCTACCGCGACTCGTCCCTCAACACCCCTGACAGCGCTTTCTTCAGCGCACACATGGCCCCCGGCACTCCCTGCGCCGACGCCCCCATCCTGCGCGATGGTCGCCCCGGGTGGCTGCTGGAAGAACTGGGAGAGGGCTTTACCATCCTGGTGTTCGCGGCCGAGGCGCCGGATCTGGTCATTGACGTTCCCGGTGTCGAGGTCAGGATCAAGACCATTGCCGCATCCGGCTCAGGCGCCGACCTGATCGACCTCGAAGGCCTGGCCGCCCGTCGGTATGCAGCCCGTGCCGGCAGCACCTACCTGATCCGTCCGGACCAGCACGTGGCGGCCCGCTGGCACCAGGCCGATGCTGCCGCGATCACGGCGGCCGTGGCGCGCTGCGTCTGTCATTGTGTGGCGTAGATGGCGGCGCTCTGGCGCTGGCGCTTGAGGTGGTACATGCCCTGGTCGGCGCGCGCCAGCAGTGCGTCGATGCTGCTGCCATCATCCGGGTAGCGGGCGTGGCCCAGGCTGGCGCTGATGCAAAGCGCATCGGCGCCAATCTGGAAGGGCTGCGACAGCGCCTGATGCAGCTTGTCACGGATGATGCCGATGTCGCCGGCGGATACGATCTCAGTGAGCACCACGAATTCATCGCCGCCGATACGCGCAATGGTATCGGCGTGGCGCAGACTGTCTGACAGGCGGCTGGCGATCTGCATCAACAGCAGGTCGCCCGCCGCATGACCGTAGCGGTCATTGACCGTCTTGAACCCGTCCAGGTCCAGGAACAGCAGGGCGAACGCACCCTGTTCGCGCTCGGCGCGGGTGAGGGCGGAGCTGATCCGCTCTTCCAGCAGCAGACGGTTGGGCAGGCCGGTGAGGCCATCGTAGAGCGCTTGCCGGCGCAGGCTTTCATTGAGCGCGCAGGCCTGTCCCAACTGTTCGCTGAGATGCCGGCAGCGACGACGCGCATGCCGCAGCAGGCCACCGAAGATGCCCATGGCACCCAGGCAGGCGCCGCTGACGGCCAGTTGCCCGATCAGGGCCAGTTCGCTGTTATCCATCCCAAACATAGAAGACCGCACCTTCCTTCATTGCGACGCACATGAATCCCCGGCCATAGATGTTCCTGATCTCGAACCGGGTGTGGACGAGTTGCGCCAGCTTCTTCCGGATGCGATAGATGATGGTATCGATGCGATGAGGATCGAAAATCTCCGCCGTGATGTTGAGCGCATGCAGCAACTGTTCCGAACTGACCGGAAAGTGCGGACTGAGAAACAGTGTGGTCAGGATCGCGCATTCCTTGTCGCTCAGCGCCAGCCGTTCGTTATGCGGGCTGACCAGGGTCCCCTGGCGGCGGTACAGGCTCCAGGCTTCGGGAGGGCCACTGGTGGGCGCATGCCGGATATGCAGGCGTCGCATGAAAGAACGTATCGTCGCCAGCAATACGGAATCCCTGACCGGCTTGTGCAGGAAGTAGTCGGCGCCGTCATGCAATGCGTTTTCATGCGCCGCTTCACTGCCGTTGTCGGCAATGACGACGATGCCCAGCAGCGGGAATTTCTGGCGCAGGTCCGCCACCAGTGGACGCAAGCCGCTGGTGATCCGGTGCGTCTCGAGAATGAGGATGGCCGGTTTTTTTTTTGAACCTCGCCCTCCAGCTGCGACAGTGCCGCTACCGCCCTGACCGGAAGTCCACTCGCTTCAAGGACCTTCAGCACGCTCCCCGGTCCCGTGTCTGGATGCTCTACGATTAACACTGCCACGTCGACTCACATCCCCAAAATGAAACAGCCCTGATCTGTTATAGCGCTCTCAACGGATGAGTCTGATTATTGGTTACGTTATACCCGCTTTTGTAAGCGGGGAGATTCACAGAAAATCTCTTGAAAATTGCTATTTTGCAATAAATTGCCTTCTCATGATCATGCCCGATGCAATGGCTTGCAGGCCTGACGAAGCTCAAGACGGCGTGTGGGTGGGAGGGGAGGGGGATGGGGATGCGCCGGTGAGCCGGACGCCCGGGGCATGACGTCATGCCCGCAGGAGAGCGGACATGCGCGCAGGGAAGAGGGGAGAGCGGGTGCGGCTGGTGCAGCGCGATGGCCTTGCGGAGCACCGGCTGCGGTCATGCATTCATTCGATGTCCCGACCGAAATACTGGGCCACGTCGCCCTCGGTCCAATCCTTGATGACGTCGCGCTCCAGCAGCACGCGATACTCGGAACGGACCTCGCCGGCTCCCAGCTGGATCGTGCGATTTTCCAGCGTGTAGACGGTCTGGTGGATGCGGGTGGTCATCGAGACATGCCGGATGACGGCGCCGATTTCCGGCTCCTGCCGGTCGTCGTTGGCGGGAATGTCCATGGCGCGTCCTATTTCATCTGCGCGCGCCGGGACAGGATCTTCTCGATCTTCTCCTTCAGCGTGGCGGCGTTGAATGGTTTGACGATGTAGCCGTCGGCCCCTTCCTGGGCAGCCATGACGATGTTCTCCTTCTTGGCCTCGGCGGTGATCATCAGCACCGGCAGGTGAGCCAGCGCGGGTGAGGAGCGAATCTTCTTGAGTAGCGTCAGACCGTCCATGACAGGCATGTTCCAGTCGGTGAGCACGAAGGTGATATTGGAGGCGCCAGACTCCAGGATCTTCAGCGCCGTGGAGCCATCGTCGGCTTCCACGATCCGGGTGTATTCCAGTTCCTTGAGTAGACCGCTGACAATGCGGCGCATGGTCGAAAAATCGTCGACGACGAGAAAATGCTGATCTGTATCTGCCATGTGACTTGTGCCTTGAGCGGTGAGGTATCTCCCCTCAGGTCAGCAAGATGCATGCCGGCAGGTGCAGCCGGCCAGACACCCGCGTCATCTCGACGATTCGGATGGGCGGTCACGGTCGTGCCAGCAAGTGCAGCCGTCGCCATGGCCGGTGGGCCAGAGGGGGGAGGGACGACGAAGCCTTTGTTATATCAGAAGTCAATTGGCCACCAAACCTGTGCGTAAGCGGGAAAGTGCCCGCTTTTTCCCCTTTACCAATCCGCTCGCATCGGCGTGCAATGCAAACCGTCGCTCCATGCGCTGGGAGGTGTCTATCATGAAAGACGGTGTGTAATGCAAGCCGGCAGTCAAATCCGGCAGTTGTGCAAACGTGAATCCCTCCGGCTCAGTGCTTGCCCTGCATCGATGGGGTCGACCGAGCGCCAGGCCCATGAGCCGATAAGGCCGGACTCTACCCCTCTGTTCGGGATAGGGGGCGGTCGGCGTCCGACGTATCATCGCCTGCGCGCCGACGTGACCCCACTGGCCCCATTCCAATCCACACCAAGACTCACATGAATCCTCTCCGTCGTCTCCGCCTGGGTACGCGCCTGGGTGCCGGCTTTGCCGTTCTTCTCGCGTTGCTCGTCATCATCACCCTGGTCGGTGTCGTCCGCATGTCATCGCTGGACAACACCGCCAGCGAATTGAGCAGTCGCATCTATCCCAAGGTCAATGCTGCCCAGAAGATGCAGTACCTGATGATGAACATCGCCCGTTCGGCGCGCAACATCATCATCCTGAACGACCAGGCCCAGATGGCGAGCAACAAGCAATCCATCGACAAGGATCTGGTGGAATTCCAGAAGGCGCTGGACTATCTGCGCAGCAATGTGGCCACCGAAGAAGGCAAGCGTCTGATCAACGCGGTCGACGAAGCCAGCAAGAACTACTTTGCCTTCACCAGTGATGTCGTGGCGCTGGGCCTGAAGAACCAGGGAGAAGAAGGGCAACGTCTGCTGTTCGGTCCGCGCTACAAGACCCAGGGTGAGTTGCTGGAAGCCTTGCGCCAGCTGGTGACGCGGTACGAAGATCAGATGCGCGAGGCGACCACCGCCGCGCACGCCACCTATGTGAATTCGGCGGCCATCCTGATCATCTCGGCGGTCATTGCGATCCTGATCGGCCTGATCGCCGCCTTCATGATCAGTCGTTCCATCACCGTGCCGATGGCCGATGCCCTGGACGCTGCGCGCAAGGTGGCCAACGGCGACCTGACCAAGCACATCGATGATCGTGCTCCCGATGAAACCGGTGAACTGCTCGGCGCCCTGCGCGAGATGAATCATTCATTGGTCGATATCGTCGCCAGCGTGCGCACCGGTGCCGACACCATCGCCACCGCTTCACAGGAGATCGCGGCGGGCAACCAGGATCTTTCCTCGCGTACCGAACACCAGGCCAGTTCGCTGGAAGAGACCGCCTCGTCCATGGAGGAACTGACCTCCACCGTGCAGCAGAACAGCGCCAATGCCCGCCAGGCCGCCGAGATGGCGCAGGCCGCGTCAAACATCGCCGGCCAGGGCGGCGAGATCGTCGGGCAAGTGGTGGCGACGATGGACGACATCGACGCCTCCGCGCGCAAGATCGTCGACATCATCGGCGTGATCGATGGCATCGCTTTCCAGACCAATATCCTGGCCTTGAATGCGGCAGTAGAAGCTGCTCGCGCTGGCGAGCAGGGGCGCGGCTTTGCCGTGGTGGCTACCGAGGTGCGCAGCCTGGCACAGCGATCGGCTGCGGCTGCCAAGGAGATCAAGGTACTCATCGGCAATTCGGTGGAGAAGGTCGATTCTGGCGCGCAGCTGGTCAAGCAGGCTGGACAGACCATGCAGGAAATCGTGCAGAGCGTGGCCCAGGTCAATACCATCATCGGACAGATCAGCGCCGCGGGAGAAGAACAGCGCGCCGGTATCGAGCAGGTCCATCAAGCGGTGACGGCCATGGACGAAGTCACGCAACAGAATGCGGCGCTGGTCGAACAGGCCGCCGCTGCTTCGCGCGCCATGCAGGGGCAGGCCGGTGAGCTGGCCGAGCAGGTCAGCATCTTCCGACTGCCGGTACAGGGCGCTGCGCCGATGCGTTGATGCGTTGATTGGTCTTGGTCGATGTCTCCCGTGTTGATCGCGGGAGGGATCTGGACCAATAAAAAACGGCTGCCTGAATGAAGACGGGCAGCCGTTTTTTTTGCGCGCTCGTGAGGAATGACGAGAATGTCGCCATGCACCCGGGGTGGGGCGCTTGGAGGGGCGCAGAGGGATGTGAAGACTGGCGCGACCGGAACCGGTCGCGACCAGGTCGGGGCGTCTCCGCCCGGCCTTACTCTTCGCCGCGTGCGGCCAGATCGATGGCGCGCACGATGGCCACGGCTTTTTCGATCACTTCTGCCTGGCTGCTCACGCGCATGCTTTTCTTGAGATGGTGGATGTCATCCCGGGTCTTGCGGCTCACCGGAACGTTGAGGAAGCCGTCGGGCTCGACCAGAAAGCGAGGCGGCGTCGCGGTAACGGTTTCAGGTGTCTTGGAACGTCTGGGCATGGATCTCTCCCTTTTGATTGGTCTGGATGACGGCAGCGGAGTGCCTGCGGCAATATAACTGCGAACTGAAAAATATTAGAACTTATTTTTTCGATTTTACGTTTTTTCCTCGTCTTCTCCTAATTGGCGAGAATGCGAAGCTGATCTATAGCGCCACCGCAACATCGCAGGAAACAGAAAAGACCAGGCTTGCTGCAACTGCGTCATGAAGATGATTTTCATTACCGTGGCAGCGGTCCGGCCAGTTTGAAACTTTAGTTTTCGTATGATCAGCTGCCCGCCCGTGTTGGACTATTCCTAGTTGGAATCGGCTGTACCGGGCAGCTTTTGTCAGGAAAGGATGGGCGCTTGCTGAAATTGCGGAAACCTAATATTTTTTTCCTGACCTGCAGCTGTTTTTTGCCTGGCCCGGACTTCACGAGAAGGGTGGGGCGAATCCGGATCGCAGGCAAGAGCGGGCATGGTAATTGCATCAGTACGGAGGCGTCCTGTGCGCTGCCCGATAGGGGTGGATGCGCATCGCAGGGGACGGGACATCGGGGTATTTTCTAAGTTAGACATCGCCTGCATCGCCACGAGTGATACCAAAACAGGCGCCCCCTGTTTGCCCGTCAGCATGGATCATCAATTCAACGACAACAAGGGAACCACCATGAAGTTCGTCAAGACCGCAATCGCTGCATCCCTGGGCCTGATGGCCGGTTTGGCCGGATCGGCCCATGCCGACAACCTGGCCGACATCCAGAAGGCCGGGGTGGTGAAGATCGGCGTGCCACAGGACTTCGCGCCCTATGGCTCGGTCAATTCCGACTTGCAGCTGCAGGGGCTGGACATTGAAGTGGCCAAGCTGGTGGCCAAGGGCATGGGTGTCAAGGCCGAGCTGGTGCCGGTCCCCATCTCCAGCCGCATGGCCTTCCTGCAGACGCACAAGATCGACCTGATCATCTCGACCCTGGGCAAGAATGCCGAGCGCGAAAAGGTGATCGATTTCTCGCAGGGCTATGCGCCCTACAACAACAGCGTCTTTGGCGTGGCCGCCATCAAGGTGGCCGGTCCGGCTGACCTGGCCAACCAGACCGTGGGCGTGGCGCGCTCCACCTTCGAAGACCTGATGCTCACCGACAGCGTCCCCAAGAGCACCGTCATCAAGCGCTATGAAGACAACAACGGCCTGATCTCGGCCTACGTCTCGGGCCAGGTCCAGATCGTCGGCACCGGCGACTTCGTGGCCTATGCGCTGGCCGAGAAGACACCCAACAACAAGCCGCTGCTCAAGTACATCATCAATGTCTCGACCTGTTATGTCGGCATGAACAAGGGCGAGCCCGCACTCATGGCCAAGGTCAACGAGGCCCTGACCGCCTCCAAGAAGAGTGGCGAGCTCAATGGCATCGTCAAGAAGTGGCTCAACGTGCCGCTGCCGGAAAAGATCGCCACCACCTACCAGTAAGAAGCATGATCCGGTCCGCATCGCGGGCCGGTACTGGTCCTCTGCACTGCGCGCCGCGTCCTGCGGCGCTGCGCTCCCCACTCCCCACTCCCCGCTCTCCACGTTCCTGCCTTCCGCCCCGCCCAGGCTGCGTTCCCGGCCACTGCTGTCGCAGGCAGGTACGTTTCTTGCTGGAAAAATGACAAGCGGCAACCTCGGGGGCGGCCGCATGCACCATTACTGGGGAATCATCATGAAGGTCTTTGGGAACCTGCGTATCGGCAGCCGTCTGGCTGGCGGTTTCGCGCTGGTATTGGCGTTGTCCATCCTGATCATGGGCATTGGCGTCTGGCGCCTGCAGGTGGTCAGCAATGTCACGCAGGACATGGTCAGCCAGTCGGTGCGCAAGGAGCGCCTGATCTCGGGCTGGTATGGCAACCTGCGCGCAGCCATCCTGCGCACCATCGCCATGTCGCGCAGCACCGACCTCACGCTCAACAATTATTTCCTCAACGAGGAACTGGCTTCGGTCAAGGAGAGTGCCGATTTGCAGAAGGAACTGGTGCCGATGTTCGACACCGCCAATGAAAAGGCACTCTACGCCGAGATCGAGGGCATGCAGAAAGATTACAAGGCGATCACCCTGAAGATGATGGACCTCAAGTCCACCGGCGAACAGGACGCTGCCAACAGCGTGCTGATCCAGGAGTTCATGCCGCTGTCCAAGAAATACCAGGTCGCCATGCGCAAGCTGCAGCAGGCCGAGCAGGCCGAGATCGATGACGCGGCCACCAACATCGTCGCGCTGGCCGCGCGCAGTCGCATCCTCTTGATGGTGCTGGAGGCGGCTGCGCTGGTCTTTGGCGTGCTGTGCGCCTGGCTGCTCACGCGCAGCATCGTGCGCCCGCTCAAGCAGGCCGTGGGCCTCTCGCAGCGGGTGGCCGCAGGTGACCTGACGGCACAGATCAGCGTCACCTCACGCGATGAGGTCGGCCAGTTGCTGGCCTCGCTGCAGGACATGAACACGCGCCTGCGCGACCTGGTCGCGCGGGTGCGGCATGGCACCGACGCCATTGCCACGGCATCAGGTGAAATCGCCGAGGGCAACCAGGACCTGTCGGCCCGCACCGAGCAGCAGGCCGGCGCGCTGGAGCAGACCGCCTCGGCCATGGAAGAACTGATTTCCACCGTCCGCTCCAATGCCGACAATGCCCAGCAGGCCAGCCGCCTGGCGGCCTCGGCTGCCGGCATTGCCGGCGAGGGCGGGGTGGTGGTGGGGCGTGTGGTCGATACGATGGACGCGATCAACGGCGCGTCGCGCAAGATCGTGGACATCATCAGCGTGATCGACAGCATTGCCTTCCAGACCAATATCCTGGCCTTGAATGCTGCCGTGGAAGCGGCGCGCGCCGGCGAGCAGGGGCGTGGCTTTGCGGTGGTCGCCTCAGAAGTGCGCAGCCTGGCGCAACGTTCGGCGGCAGCGGCCAAGGAGATCAAGTCACTCATCGACGATTCGGTGGACAAGGTCAGTGCCGGCAGCACGCTGGTGGAACAGGCCGGTGCCACCATGTCGCGCGTGGTCCAGAGCGTGGAGCAGGTCAATGCCATCGTCAACGAGATCAGCGTGGCCAGTACCGAGCAGAGCGAAGGTATCCAGCTGGTCAATGACGCCGTCGCGCAACTGGACGACATGACCCAGCAGAACGCCGCACTGGTGGAACAGGCAGCAGCTGCCGCGGCTTCCATGCGGGGTCAGGCAGGGGAATTGACGGAACTGGTCAGCGTGTTCCGGGTAGAGGGGCAGGCGGTGATCACGCCAGCGGGTGGGGCTGATGAGTCCGACGAGCCTGGCGCTTCTGCCGGAGGTCGCCGGCTTGCCTTGTTCTCCCGTCGTCGGCCGCTGCTGACGGCGTGAGAGATGCTAGCGAGGGTAATGTCGATGATGCAAGGGAGGTAGAACATCGCAGGGCCTGACGGGACGCCCTCATGGTCGTCCCGTCGCCTGCCGTGGCGGCTTGCTCTTACTGGAAGGTCGTTGCCATCTTGGTCGGCAGCGGCACATTGAGCCACTTCTGCACGATGCCATTGAGTTCGCCGCTCTTCTTGGCGGCGGTCAGCACGTCATTGACCTTGGCCAGCAGGGCGGCTTCGCCCTTGTTGAGGCCCACGCTGCAGCTGGACTCGTTGATGATGTACTTGAGCACGGGCTTGTTGTCCGGCGCTTTCTCGGCCAGTGCATAGGCCACGAAGTCACCGGTTCCCACCAGTTGCACCTGGCCCGAGACATAGGCCGAGATCATGGCGTTGTTGTCTTCGTAGCGCTTGATGGTGGCGCTCTTGGGGGCGGTGTCGGTCAGCTGCAGATCCTGGAAGGTGCCACGGGCCACGCCCACGGTCTTGCCGGCCAGGTCGGCCGGGCCGCTGACCTTCACTGCGGCCACGCCGAAGACGCTGTTGTTGTACGGCGCATAGGCTTGCGAGAAATCGATGACCTTTTCACGCTCGGCATTCTTGCCCAGCGTCGAGATGACCAGATCGGCCTTGTGCGTCTGCAGGTAGGCGATGCGATTGGCGCTGGCCACCGGAACCAGCTGCACCTTCACGCCCATTTTCTGCGCGATCAGTTTGGCCACGTCGATGTCCAGCCCTTGCAATTGCAGGTCGGCGTTGACCGAGCCGAAGGGAGCGAAATCCTGCGGCACGGCGATGCGCACGGTGCCCGACTTCTGGATATCGGCCAGTGCGTCGGCGTGGGCGGTATTGACGGCCAGTGACAGCAGGGCCAGGGAAACGGCCAGGGCCGGTTTTGCAAACTTCATGGAAACCCCTTGAAAAATAGATGCGTCTGGAGCTTTCCCAATTGCAATGAGCGTGCCAGACGCTATGGACAGGTAATCGGCCGGAATTGAATCGGTAATCGACCCGGAAGCGGCTGATCGGGGATGATACGCCAGGATGCCCTTCCTGGGCGGGTGTTCATGGGGCATGGAAGGGACGAACTTGGGGCGGGGGTTCACCAAGTTCGGGCTTGTCTCATTGATTGATAATCGACAGATAAGCGACCGCCCAGGGGCGGAAATCCAAAAAATTCCGAATGCCGGATGAAAATGCCCCGCTTTTGCCAGCTGCCTTGCCTGTTCGACTAGGATGGCGCCTGTTCTTTCGCGAAGTTTCTGTTTAACGGAAACTGTTTGGCGGTATAAAATCATCCCAAAAATGATCCTTTCATTTTCTTGCGCAGATACTGAATCTCTGTTCCATAGCTTGCCGGTCAAGCGATTCAGGAATATCGAACGCGTGGCGCGCCGCAAACTTCTGATGATTCACGCTGCTTCTGCATTGTCGGTGCTACAGGTGCCTCCAGGTAATCATCTTGAATCATTGCGCGGAAACCGGAAGGGGCAATACAGCATTCGCATCAGCGGCCAGTGGCGAATTTGTTTTCGTTGGACCGCTGAAGGCGTACACGACGTTGAAATCGTCGATTACCACTAGGAGTGCACGATGACGAAGAAACTGGACGAAATTCATCCAGGTGAAATCCTGCTGGAAGAATTCATCAAGCCCATGGGGATGACGGCGGCGCGCGTGGCGGCCGATATCGACGTGCCGGTGTCGCGTATCAGTGAAATCGTACGTGGCAAGCGGCCTGTCACTGTTGATACGGCGGTACGCCTGGGCGTCTACTTCAGGATGGATCCCAAATTCTGGCTCAACCTGCAGGCCGAATACGATTTGCGGATCGCTCAACGTGAACTGCTGCCGATCATCAAGACTCGTATCCGTCCCATGATGGTGTCCGGTGCGTGAGCCGAACACATCGCTGCCCGCTGCGAGCGGATTTGTTTGATATGCCGCAAGGTTGACGGGCGGGGCGGCTCCTACCATAGATTCATTTGAAATGAACCTTATGGAGGAGGCGCATGAAATCAGTCCACAGGCTCTGGCGTTGGCTGGGGCTTATCTTTGTCCTGTCGTTCGGGATACTGGGTTTTCTCGGCTACCAGATCCATCTGCAGGCGCCGCCCATTCCCAAGACCGTGATGTCGTCCGAGGGCGAGCTGCTCTACACGGGCGAGCAAATCCAGGCCGGGCAACAGGCCTGGCTGTCGGCCGGTGGCCAGCAGATCGGTACCGTCTGGGGCCATGGTGCCTACGTCGCGCCGGACTGGTCGGCTGACTGGCTGCATCGTGAAGCGCTGGCGCTGCGGGAAATATTGCTTGAGCAGCGCGGCGCAGGGCTTGTCGGCACGCAGGCAGCTTCTACATCATCTCCGACGTCTTCATCCACAGCTGCCCTTGATGCAGCAGTGCGCGATGAAATGCGCCATAACGGCTACGATGCGGCCACCCAGGTACTGACCGTCTCCCGCCAGCGGGCACAGGCCATCCAGGCCACGGCGGCGCATTACGAGGGCCTGTTCGGCAGCGACCCGGCGCTGCAGCCGCTGCGCGAACAATACGCCATGGTGGCTGGCAGTCTGCCCGAGGCCAACGATCGCCGGGCGCTGGGCGCGTTCTTTTTCTTGTCTTCCTGGGCTGCTGCGACCGACCGGCCTGGTCAAACCGGTCTTTCCTATACCAGCAACTGGCCGCATGAACCGCTGGTGGGCAACAAGATGAGTGTGTCCGCCGCCATGTGGTCCATGGCCAGCATCGTACTGCTCATTGCCGGGATTGCTGCCATGGTGTGGTTCCATGGTGGCCAGAAGCACGCAGAGCAGAGCGTGTTGCCCAAGGTCGATCCCTTCCTCGATGTGGTGGCCACGCCGTCCATGAAGGCCACGCGCAAATATTTCTTTGCCGTCATCGGCCTGCTCCTGCTGCAGATCGGCATGGGCGCCATCACGGCCCACTATGCGGTGGAAGGCGAAGCCTTCTTCGGCATCCCGCTGGCGCAACTGCTGCCTTATGTTGTCAGTCGCACGGTCCACACACAGGTCGGCATCTTCTGGATCGCCACGGCCTGGCTGGCCACGGGCCTGTATATCGCGCCCTTGCTGTCGGGGCGGGAGCCGCGATTCCAGAAACTTGGTGTCGATGTGCTGTTCTGGGCGCTGATCGCCATCGTGGTCGGCTCGACCGCTACCGGCTGGATCGGCAGCCTGCAGCACGCCGGGGTCGACTTCAGCTTCTGGATCGGCAACCAGGGCCTGGAGTACACCAGCATGGGCCGGGTCTGGCAGATCCTGTTGTTCGTCGGTCTGCTGTTCTGGCTCCTGCTGCTGGGACGCGCGCTGTGGCCGGCCTTGAAGACGCCCTCCGAAAGCCGCGGCCTGATCGCCATGGTGTTCCTGTCGGCTACCTGCATCGGCGGTTTCTACGCCAGTTCCCTGATGTGGGGCCAGCATACCCATTACTCGATGATCGAATACTGGCGCTGGTGGCTGGTCCACCTCTGGGTGGAGGGTTTCTTCGAGGTATTCGCTACCGCGGTGGTCGCCCTGATCTTCACCCGTCTGGGCCTGGTGCAGACCGCCAGCGCCAACCGCGCCATCGTTGCCGAGACCATTGTCTTCCTGTTCGGCGGCATCCTGGGGACCCTGCATCACCTGTACTTCACCGGTACGCCGACCTCGGTGATCGCCGTGGGCGCGGTGTTTTCCGCACTTGAGGTCGTGCCGCTGGCCATGATTGGCCTGGAGGCGGTACAGACCTATCGGCGCGCCCAGGGGGCCGCCTGGATGCGCGCCTACAAGTGGCCCATCCTGTGTTTCGTGGCGGTCGGTTTCTGGAATACCGTAGGCGCCGGCGTGCTCGGTTTCGCCATCAATCCGCCAGCCTCGCTGTACTACGTGCAAGGCCTGAACATGACCCCGGCACATGGCCACGCCGCCCTGTTCGGTGTCTACGGCATGCTGGGCATCGGGCTCATGCTGTTCTGCCTGCGTGGCCTGTATGCACGGGAGCGGCATGCCGATGGGTGGCTCAAGCCCGCCTATCTGTGCCTGAACATCGGCCTGGCAATGATGGTCTTCATGTCCTTGCTGCCGGCCGGCATCTACCAGGCCTGGGCCAGCATCGACCGCGGCATGTGGTTTGCACGCTCACCCGAGGTGCTGCATTCCAGAGTCATGGAAACACTGGTCTGGCTGCGTGTGCCAGGTGACATCGTCTTTGCCGCAGGTGGGCTGATGCTGGCATGCTACGCCATCGGCCTGCTGCGTCGGCCCGGCCGTCATGCTGCCAGGAGCGCTGCGGCGGTCCCCTTGAAAAAAGCTTGAGACATCATCAGGAGCATTGCCCATGAAACTGACCCAGTTCACCGACTACAGCCTGCGCGTGCTGATGTACCTGGCCACGCAACCGGAGCGGCGCGCCACCATCGCCGAGATTGCCACCACCTTCGCCATTTCCGAAAGCCATTTGACCAAGGTCGTGCATTTCCTCGCGCAGCAGGGCTGGCTGGCCACCATCAGGGGCAAGGGCGGTGGAATGAGCCTGGCGGTGCCGCCGGCCGGGATCGTGATCGGCCAGGTCGTACGTGCCACCGAAGGGCCGGCCGTTCCGGCAGAGTGCTTCGGTCCGCATCCGGATCATTGCGTGATCGTCGATGCCTGCCGGCTCAAGGCGGCGCTGCAGAAGGCGGCCCAGGCCTTCTATGCCGTGCTGGATGAATACACCCTGGCCGACATCACACGCAACCGCAACGTATTGCTCCAGCTCCTTCAACTCCCGCCGGTGCGTGCGGCCTGAGGGCCGCTGTCCGGCGTCACCTTTTTCGCTTGCCATGGCTGCCATCACCGATGTTTCCGCTCCATTCCCTTACGACGGTCCGCACGCACTGCAAGGCCCGATACAGCAGGCCCTGACACGCGTGATAGACCCCGAGCTGGCGCTGTCCATCGTCGATGTCGGACTGATCTACAGTGTGCGCGTGGCCGATGGTGTGGCGCATGTCGAGCTGACGATGACCAGCCCGGCCTGTCCTTTGTCGGAGGTCGTGCTCGATGATGCCCGCACAGAGATGCGCAAGGTACTCCCCGCCGGCCATGGGCTGGATATCCAGCTGGTCTGGGAGCCGCCCTGGGAGCCGGCCCGGATGAGCGCCAAGGCACGTCATCTCATGGGGTGGTGAGATGCCCTCCGCGGTCGTGATTGCGCGCTTCAGCGTTGCCATCGCCCTGGTCGGCATGCTGGTGTGCGCGGTATTGGGCGGGCTGTTGCGGGCCGGTTCGCTGCCCCCTTTGCCTTACGGCAGTCAGCTGATCGGGCAAAGCGCCGGCTTGCATGCCGTACTGATGCTGCCGGTCTTTCTGGGGAGCGTCATCGCCATCGAGCGTGCGGTGGCGGTACGTCTTCGGTGGGCATATCTCGCTCCGTTGTGTTGCGTGGCGCAGGGCCTGCTGCTCCTGGCGACCGAGGGCCAGCAGGCCTTCCCCTGGATAACTGCTCTGGGCGGCGCGGCGTCGCTGTGCTTCGTGGCGGTCAGCGCGCTGTTGCTGGCGCGCCAGCCGGCCACGCATACGATGCTGATGTTGATGGCTGCCCTGGCATGGCTTGGCGGGAACGTGGTGCAGGCATCGCAACGCGACGTCAACGTCGCACTGCTTTGGTGGTTCGCCTTCGTGGTGCTGACCATCACGGCGGAACGTCTGGAGATGTCGCGCCTTTTGCCCAGGCACCCGGTATCGCGCCCGCTCTTGCTGTCGGCCCTGCTGTACCTGCTGGCGGCGCTGGTCACGGCACTGGTCGATCTGCGTATCGGACTGCTGCTTTTCGGCATCGCGCTGCTGACGTTGGCAGGGTGGCTCTGCTGCTTCGATGTCGCCCGACGGACTGTGCGGTCGCGGGGCCTGAGTCGTTACATGGCCGTGTGTCTGTTGAGCGGCTATGGCTGGCTGATGGTGTCGGGTCTTGGGTGGATCGGCCTCGGGCTGGAGTGGGGTGTGCATCCCGACGCGGGCCTGCCGCTACGCGATGTCGCGTTGCATGCACTCGGACTGGGTTTCATCTGGAGCATGGTGATGGCGCATGCACCGGTCATCCTGCCGGCGGTTGCCCGCGTGAAGGTGTTGTATGGCCCGTGGTTCTATGGGCCGCTGATGGTCATGCATGCCTCCTTGCTGTTGCGTTGTGGCGGCGGATGGTGGCACGCCGATCTGCTTGCCTCGGGCGCTTCGCTCAACGCAATTGCCATTACCTCGTTTGCACTGACGATGCTGGCCTCAGCATGGGCCTGGCGCTACCGGCACCATGGGGTCACTGCTGATACCGTTTGACCTGCCTCAATCCAATCTCGGTTGCGCGTTCTTAACATAAAGATTCATTCCTAATGAATGTTTATAGGCGCCGACCCTCGACGCCTCACCAAGGAGAACGTCGTGAGATTGAATATCAGGAAAGCGCTCATCCCCGCATTATTGGTACTGGGCCTCGCCGTCACGCTGCCGGCTACGACCGCGACCCCAGCGACCCCAGCGACTCCGGTTGCGGCCAAGCCGGTCCAGGTCGGCAAGTCTGGCAAGACCGGCGACTTCGGGCCGCCGCAGGGTGCACCCATCCGTGCTGTGCTCACCAGCCCACCGGAAGTGCCGCCACCCACCAACCGTAATTACCCGGCCAAGGTGATCGTCGATCTGGAAGTGGTGGAGAAGGAAATGCAGATTTCCGAAGGCGTCTCCTATACCTTCTGGACCTTCGGCGGCACCGTGCCCGGCAGCTTCATCCGCGTGCGCCAGGGCGATACGGTGGAGTTCCATCTCAAGAACCATCCCGACAGCAAGATGCCGCACAACATCGACCTGCACGGCGTGACCGGACCCGGTGGGGGTGCCGCCTCCAGCTTCACCGCGCCGGGTCACGCGTCGCAGTTCAGTTTCAAGGCCCTCAACGAAGGCCTCTATGTCTATCACTGCGCCACCGCGCCGGTGGGCATGCACGTAGCCAATGGCATGTACGGTCTGATCCTGGTCGAGCCTCCGCAGGGCTTGAGCAAGGTCGACCGCGAGTATTACGTCATGCAGGGCGACTTTTACACTACCGGCAAGTATCGCGAGAAGGGCGTGCAGCCGTTCGACATGGAAAAGGCGATCGACGAACGTCCGACCTACGTGCTCTTCAACGGTGCCGAAGGTGCGCTCACCGGCGACAAGGCCATCACCGCCAAGATCAATGAAACCGTGCGTCTGTTCGTCGGCAACGGTGGTCCCAACCTGGTATCCAGTTTCCATGTGATCGGTGCCATCTTCGACAAGGTGCAGTTCGAAGGCGGCTCGCTGGCGCAGAAGAATGTGCAGACCACGCTGATTCCGGCCGGCGGCGCCGCCATCGTCGAGTTCCGTACCAAGGTGCCGGGCAGCTACGTGCTGGTCGATCACTCCATCTTCCGGGCCTTCAACAAGGGCGCCTTGGCCATCCTCAAGGTCAATGGCGCGGAGAACAAGGCCATCTATTCCGGCAAGGAACTGGACTCGGTCTACCTGGGCGACCGTGCCCAGCCCAATCTGGCCGCCGTGACCACGGCCACCGCCAACGCCGCAAGCGGCAAGCTGACGCTGCAGGATCAGGTGCAGGCCGGCAAAGCCCTGTTCGCAGGTACCTGCTCGGTGTGCCACCAGAGCAATGGTGCAGGCTTGCCGGGCGTGTTCCCACCGCTGGCCAAGTCCGACTATCTCACCGGCGGCTATGATCGCGCCATCAAGGCCGTGCTGCACGGGCTCAGCGGCAAGGTGGTGGTCAATGGCACTGCGTACGATTCGGTCATGCCGCCGATGAACCAGCTCAATGACGACGAGATTGCCAACATCCTGACCTACGTGGCCAATGAATGGGGTAATCCCGGTGGGCGCGTTTCCACCGAGGAGGTCAGGAAGCTGCGTGCCAGCAAGCCCGCCGAGGCTGCCAAGGCCGACCATTGAGCCATTCCGTGATCAGTGCGAGGGGGCGCGAGATGATCCGCGTCATCGTAGCGGCCGCCCTGCTGGCTCAGTTCGGCATGCCGGGGCAGGCCCATGCTCAGGGGGACGATTATGTGCGGGTGTCGGCCGGCACGCTGGTCAGCGTACTGGCCGGTGACGCCGACCGCGGGCCGGTCCCGGTGACCGCCTTCGACATGCGCATCCTGCCGGTAAGCCAAGACGCGTTTCGCGCCTTCGTGATCGCGCACCCGCAGTGGCAGCGTGGACAGGCGGTCCGAGCGTTTGTCGACGGTGGCTACCTGAAGGACTGGGCCACGCCGGAGCACCCGATGGAGGGCGCTGCCAGCGCGCGGCCGGTCGTCAACGTCAGCTGGTTCGCGGCGCAGGCCTATTGCGAAGCCGAGGGCGCGCGCCTGCCGACCTGGCAGGAATGGGAATACGTGGCCGCCGCCGATGCCAGTCGCCACGATGCCCGCGCCGATCCGGCGTGGCGCGCCCGCATCCTCAACTGGTATGCCCGCCCGGTCGGCGGCGGGCCTGGCGACGTGGGAGGCGAGGCCAATTTCTATGGTGTACGCGACATGCATGGTCTGATCTGGGAATGGGTGGACGACTTCAACGCCTTGCTGGTCAGCCCTGATAGCCGCTCGGCTGATGACCCCGACAAGCTCCAGTTTTGCGGCGCCGGCGCCATCAACCTGCAGCAACGCGACAACTATGCCGTGCTGATGCGTATCGCACTGCTGTCGTCCCTGGGCGCCGCCGACAGCACCAGTAGCCTGGGCTTTCGCTGTGTACGCCCGATTGCATCCAAGGAGAAGTCATGAAAATCCCAGCATTGCCAGCACTACTGGCGACCATGGCATTCATTGTTGGCGCGCTCACCGGCGGCACAGTGATGGCCGCAGCCCCGGAGGATCATTCCGCGCCAGCCTCTTCACGTCCGCCGGGGACAGTCGCAGCGGCCTTGCCCGGTGATTCGGTGTACCAGCTCGATGCCCGCTTTACCGATCAGGATGGCAGACCGTTCAGCCTGGCGCAAAGGCGCGGCCAGCCGATGCTGGTCGGCATGTTCTACACCTCGTGTGAATTCGTTTGCCCATTGCTGGTGGAGGCGCTGCGTAATACGGAGGCAGGACTCACGGCGCCGGAGCGTGCCAGGCTCAGCGTGCTGCTGATCACCATCGATCCCGTGCGCGACACGGTGGCTGTCCTCAAGCGTACCGCCGGCCAGCGCGAGATTGATTCGCCCCGCTGGACCCTGGCCCGCAGCGACGTCGCCACCACGCGCAAACTGGCGGCGATATTGGGATTGCAGTACCGGGCCCTGCCCAATGGGGATTTCAATCACAGCACTGACCTCATCCTGCTGGATGCAGAGGGGCGTGTAGCGGCCCGCACCAAACAGCTCAGCGGCATCGACCCGGAATTCTTGAGGAAGGTGAAGCTAAGCGCACAGTAGTGTCAGTGGTGGCAGATCGACCGGACGATCAACGCATGATGAGTCGATCCCGCAGCCACAGCGTATCCAGGCAGGGCCGCCCTTCATCACCATCGCCGCCGATGAGGACCAGGCCGTCGCCGACTTCGATGCTGATGCCGTTGGCACGGGGGCAGGGCAGGCTGTCCAGATAATTCCACTGCCGGTCCTGGAGGACGAAGATGTTGGCCAGCCATTTCCTGCGCAGTCCTTCATGGGCGAAATAGTCACCGCGGGCGTAGCGTTCCCAGGCGCCGGCAAAGTGCGTTCCGCCGGCGACCACGGTCATGTTCCCGACGCGGCCGCCGAAGCAGCCACCGAAGCCGTCGTTGACCGGCACCGCGTGCGACGCTTGCCACTGCACGCCGGCGGGGCCCAGCCGGCCATGCTTGATCGTGCTGGCATTCAGGCCGGGTTTGACTTCACCGCCCAGCAGATAGAAATTGGCGCCATCGCGGACCACAGCTGCCTTGCAGTGACCGTGGTGGGGCTGGGTTCCCATGCTGTGCCAGGTCATGGTGAGCAGGTTCAAGGCCCAGGTCTCGGCGTTCCAGTTGAATCTGGCGATGGGCCGGCTCATGTAGCGCACGGTGATGTCCTCGCGATCCCTTTCTTCGGCCGTTTCCTGGTCGCGGTGGAAAGCATCGAACTGCTCCCGATGGTAGCCACCGAAGAACAGCAGGGTGCTTGCATTGACTGCGATGGCAGCGGCGCCACTCAAGCCCACCGGCAAGACCGTGTTCAATTGCTCCCAGCGGTCGCTGGCGTGCAGGTAGCGGTAGGCCGTGTCGAATTGCGTAGTGACGGCAGCCGGTGATGCCTTGCCGAAGCCGCCGAACACGTAGACTGCATCGCCAGCGGCAATGACGACTGCGCAGCGCGGTGGCGGCCCGGGGAAATCGGCGCAGCGTTCCCAGTGATGGCCGGGAAGGGACAGGTCCAGGCAATACCAGCGATGACCCGCGCTGCCCAGGCCGGCATAGATGGTCTGGCCCACCCGCGCACCGCCGCCGTCCACGCACTCGCCCGGCAGGGCCGGCAGGTGCGTGGTGATGATCTGGTGGAGACGAGGAGGGGGCTGGGTGGGCATGGATTCTGTTTCATGGACATGTCATCGGAATGCCGGATGCAAGGTAAAAGTGCTCACCTCCCCGGTCAATGAGAAAAGTCCTAAAAATCGAATCCGTGTGCGTGCTTGTGAAAATGGAAACGCCCCCGTCGTTGGCCGTCTGGGCGCGATGGCGTTGATCGTGAGTGATCCGTATGGAGCGCGAAAGCTCAGGCCGGGAGCGATCTCAGGCCTGGAGCGATACTCGAGAGGCAGGTCGGGGAAGAGGGAGGCAAGCGCGCCAGTGCCACGTCAGGCCGGGCCGCGTCAGGCCGGCAGCGCCGCGGCAAGCTCGCAGGACAGCACCTGGCGCACGGCGGCGACGACGTAATCGATCTCCGCTTCGGTGGTGCCGCGTCCCAGTGAGAAGCGCACCGCATTGCGTGCCACTTCCGGCGAACGGCCGATGGCCAGCAACACGAAAGAAGGTGCGGAGGCAGCCGAGTTGCAGGCCGAACCGGCCGATACCGCGATGCCCAGCAACTGGCTGGCCAGCGTGCCATAGCGGGTGGGCGGGAAGCTCACGTTCAGGTTGTGGGGTACGCGCTGCTCGGCGCTGCCATTGAGCTGCACGCCAGGCAAGTCTGCCAGCCCCGCCCACAGGCGATCGCGCAGGCTGCGGATGCGGCGGCCTTCTTCCTGCAGCAACTGGCCGGCCAGGGCGAAGGCTTCGCCCATGCCGACGATCTGGTGCGTGGCCAGGGTGCCGGAACGCATGCCGTTTTCATGACCACCGCCATCGATCTGGGCTTCCAGCTTCAGGTCCGGATTGGTGCGCACGTAGAGCGCGCCTATGCCCTTGGGGCCATACACCTTGTGCGCGGAGAAGGACATCAGGTCCACCGGCAGCTGCGCCAGGTCGATGGCGATCTTGCCGGCGGCCTGCACCGCATCGACGTGGAATACCACGCCGCGTTCGGCGCAGAGGCGACCCAGTTCGGCGATGGGCTGGATCACGCCGATCTCGTTGTTGACGTACATGACCGAGGCCAGCAGCGTGTCGTCGCGCAGGGCGGCGCGGAACTGCTCCGGGGTGATCAGGCCATCGGCGCCAGGCTGCAGATAGCTGACCTCGAAGCCGGCCTTCTCCAGGGTGTGCATGGTATCGAGCACTGCCTTGTGCTCGGTCGCCACGGTGATCAGGTGCTTGCCGCGTCCACGTGCGCGCAGGGTATGGGCGCACCCCTTCAGGGCCAGGTTGTTGGATTCGGTGGCACCGGAGGTCCAGATGATTTCATTGGCCTGCGCACCCACCAGAGCAGCCACTTGCGCCCGCGCATGATCCACGGCGCGCCGCGCCTCCCAGCCGAAGGGATGGGAGCTGCTGGCGGCATTGCCGAACTTGTCGGTGAGGAAATCGCACATCACCCGCGCCACCTGCGGATCGACCGGCGTGGTCGCGCCATAGTCAAGGTAGATGGGGAATTGCAGATCGGCCGGCGGGCGACAGGGGGCAGGGGCGTTCATGTGGGCGTGGTCGGACTAATCGGAATAATCGGAAGCTCGGGGTTGATCCAGCCGTGCGGCCGGCACATCGTATCCATACGTCATGGGTCATACGTTAGCGCGCCTGGCCACGCCGGGAAAAGGACTTTGAAGGTATTTGTATATACGCTTTACGGTTTTTCCTGGCGGCAATGCCGTGGCAGCAAGCGCAATGGCGCCAGCGGCGGCCCTGATTCCCTCGAATTCCAGGTCAAGCAACGCCGGCATGCATTTGCTTATACAAAATTATTATACTGAAATAGAATACAGACAAACCTATAATTCGAAAATCATATGCAAGCACTTTGATCAAGGAAAGCGATTTCGATGGACCTGAACCAGCTGGAGGCATTTGCGGCGGTAATGACCCTGGGTAGTGTGACCGGCGCCGGTCGCAGCCTGGGGCGTTCGCAGCCGGCCGTCAGCAAGGCCGTCGGTGATCTGGAGGCCGAGCTGGGCTATGCCCTGTTCGACCGCAACGGCCCGCGGGTCACCCCCACCGCCAAGGCCTTCCTGCTCTATGAAGAAGTGGAGCGCTCGCTGGTGGGCCTGCGCAGCATCCGCGAACGTGCCCAGGAAATCGCCCGGGAAGAAGTCCATCCCCTGCACCTGGTAGCGACTCCCGCGCTGGCCTCGACCATTGCGCCGGCCGCCCTGCAGTTGCTGGCCAGCGACAAGGGGCGTGCCTTTCCCGAACACGTCCATCTACGCAGCGCGTCGGCCGAGCAGGTGGTGCATGCCGTCCTGCACCGTACCGTGAGCCTGGGGCTGACGTCCTTGCCGGTGGCCCATCGCGGACTGGACCTGCACTGGATTGGCGAGGCGCCCTGCGTGGCGGTGGTGCGCGCCGACCATCCCCTGGCCGGGCGCGACAAGCTGACCCGCGCCGCCCTGCGCGGGCAGCGCGTCATCACCATGTCCAATCGCTACCGCCTGCGCCAACGCGTGGAGAGCGCCCTGGGCGAAGACAGCCAGCTGGACGTGGCCATCGATACCAACACTTCCTTCAACGCCATCATGGCCGCCCGCGCCGGGCTGGGGGTGGCGCTGGTGGAGCCGGCCACGGCCTATGGCATGCCCATCGAGGGGATGGTGGTCAAGCGGCTGGCGGTGGACATCCCTTTTTACTTTGGTGTGGTCACGCCCTATGGCAAGCCGGTCGAGGGCATGACCCAGAGCCTGATCGATGCGGTGGAGCAGGCCGCACGCCACACCCTGCAGGGCTTCGTCAAGCGTGACGCCAGCCTGCACGATGAATTGTTATAAATGATTTGCAGTTTTTGCGGTGATGCAGGGCAGTAGTAGCAACGAGAAGCAAGCAACAGCGGCGTCAACCGGGAAGGGTGCCGCATCACAAGAACCCGAAACGAGACGATCGACGGCAAACTACCGTGCCGGCGACGTCTTTTCATGCTTTTGACGAGGCGATATGGACAACACCCAAGCGACAACATCGAGCGCCCCCAGCCCGGTTGGACTGGCCGCCCTGGAGGCGCGTCTGCGCCAGGACCTGGAATGGCTGGCGCTGCCCGGCAAGTCGTGGACTCCGACCCTGGAACGCGATGGTCAGCCCGTGATCGACGTGGCCATCATCGGCGGTGGCCAAGCCGGCATGGCCGCCTCGGTGGCGTTGTCGCACCTGGGTATCGCCAATGTCATCTACGATCAGTCCCCCAAGGACTTCGAAGGCCCCTGGGCCACCACGGCGCGCATGGAAACCCTGCGCTCGCCCAAGACCCTGACCGGTCCGGCGCTGGGCTTTCCGGCGCTGACCTTCCGTGCCTGGTTCGAGGCCCAGTTCGGTCTGGCCGCCTGGGACGCGCTGGACAAGATTCCGCGCCTGCAGTGGATGGATTACCTGCGCTGGTTCCGCCGCGTGATGCAACTGGATATCCGCAACGAGCACCGCGTGCTGGCCGTGCAGCCGCGTGCCGATGGCATCGTGGCATTGAAGCTGCAGTCGCCTGCGGGCGAGTCCACCGTGCTGGCGCGCCGCGTGGTGGTGGCCACCGGCCGCGATGGTCTGGGCGGTGCCTACCTGCCGCCGCTGGTGCAGCAATTGCCGCGCGACCGCTGGGCGCATTCGTCCGACCTGTTGGACTACGCCAGCCTCAAGGGCAAGCGCGTGGGTGTCATCGGTGGCGGTGCCTCGGCCATGGACAGCGCGGCCACCGCCCTGGAAGAGGGCGCGGCGCGAGTCGATCTGCTGATCCGCCGCAAGGACCTGCCGCGCATCAACAAGGGCAAGGGGTCGGGCAGTCCCGGCCTGGTCAACGGCCACCTGCATCTGCCGGATGCCTGGAAGTGGCGCATCCGCCATTACGTCAATGCCCAGCAGGTGCCACCCCCTTCGGGCAGCACCCGTCGCGTTTCACGCTTTGCCAATGCCCGTTTCCTGCTGGGGACGGCCATCGAGGCGGTCGAGGTCAAGCAGGATGGCACGCTGCTGCTGCAGACCAATCGCGGGCCGCTGGAGCTGGATTTCCTGTTCTTCTCCACCGGTTTCAAGATCGACTGGAGCCTGCGCACCGAATTCAGGGACATCGCCCCGCACATCCTCAACTGGAGCGACCGCTATACCCCGCCGGCCGGTGAAGAAGACCAGGAACTGGCTGATTCCCCCTACCTGGGTCCGGTCTTCGAGTTCCAGCAGAAGACCCCGGGCAGCCTGCCGGGGCTGGAGCGCATCCACTGCTTCTGCTACCCGGCCGCCGCCAGCCATGGCACGGTGTCGGGCGATATCCCGGCCATCAGCGACGGTGCCTATCGCCTGGCGCAGGGCATCGCCGCGCTGATGTACAGCGAAGATGTCGAGTACCACTACCGCAATATCCAGTCCTATGAAGAGCCGGAACTGGAAGGCGACGAGTGGACCGAATCCCCCTGGGAGCTGCCCGCATGACGGTCGCCATTGCAAAGAGCGTGCTGCAGGCGCTGATGGTGGTGCTGTTGATGACGGTGATCGTCTTCTTCGGCCTGCACATGATCGGCAATCCGGTCGATATCCTGATCGGCCAGGACGTCGACCAGGTGGACCGCCTGCGCATCATCCAGGAGCTGGGGCTGGACCAGCCGGTCTGGCGCCAGTACCTGGCCTTCCTCAATGGCGCCCTGCACGGCAACCTGGGCAACAGTTTCGTCTACAACACCCCGGCCATCCTGCTGATCTTCCAGCGCCTGCCGGCCACGCTGGAACTGGCTTTCGCGGCGCTGTTCCTGGCGCTGCTGGTGGGGGTGCCGCTGGGTCTGTTCGCAGGCATGAAGCCCGACCATCCACTCTCGCGCCTGGTGATGACCACCAGTATTCTCGGTTTTTCGCTGCCCACCTTCTGGATTGGCCTGATGCTCATCATGGCCTTTTCGGTCACGCTGGGCTGGCTGCCTTCGGGCGGGCGCGGCCAGACCGCCGAACTCTTCGGGGTGCAATGGTCGTGGCTGACGGCGGACGGCTGGCGCCACATGATCCTGCCGGCCATCAACCTGTCGCTGTTCAAGATTTCGCTGGTGATCCGCCTGACCCGCGCCAACGTGCGCGAGGTGCTGCCGATGGACTTCGTCAAGTTCGCCCGTGCCAAGGGGCTGTCCCCGGCGCGGGTGGTGCTGATGTATGTGCTGCGTAATACCCTGATCCCGCTGGTGACCGTGGTCGGCCTGGAATTTGGCTCCACCATCGCCTTCGCAGTGGTGACCGAGAGCATCTTCGCCTGGCCCGGTGCGGGCAAGCTGATCCTCGACAGCATCAATGCCCTGGACCGGCCCGTGATCGTGGCCTACCTGATGGTGATCGTCTGCATGTTCGTCACCATCAACCTGGTGGTCGACGTGCTCTACAAGATACTGGACCCGCGCGTGCGGGTGGAGGCCAAGGCATGAGCGTGCCGCCAACCGAAATGACCCCGATGACCCAGGAGCAGGTGCGCGCCCGCGTGGCCGAGCTGTCGGCCTTCCAGGCCCCGCGCCGCGAGTCGCCCTGGCGCCGCGTGCTGCGCCACTTCGTGGCCTCGCGCTCGGCCGTGCTGGGCCTGGTGATCGTGCTGCTCTTGATCGTGGGTGCCATCGCCGCGCCCTGGATCACGCCGCAGAACCCCTATGACCTGATGCAGCTGGACGTGCTCGATGCGCGCCTGCATCCCGGCACCATCAACGGCCTGGGGACCTATACCTACTGGCTGGGAACCGACGGCCAGGGCCGCGACCTGGTCTCGGCCATCCTCTACGGTCTGCGCATCAGCGTGGGCATCGGTGTGGGCTCGGCGCTGATCGCCGGCGTGATCGGCACGCTCGTCGGCCTGCTGGCCGCCTACGCCGGGGGCAAGGTGGACACGGTGCTGATGCGTTTTGCCGATCTGGTGCTGTCGTTCCCGTCGATTCTGGTGGCGATGCTGATCCTGGCTTACGTCGGCAAGGGCATCTTCAACGTCATGGCCACGCTGGTGGTGCTGGAGTGGGCCTACTATGCCCGCACCGCCCGGGGCCAGGCGCTGGTGGAACGGCGCAAGGAATACGTGGAGGCGGCACGCGGACTGAACCTGTCGTCCTGGCGCATCATGGTGCGTCACATCCTGCCCAACTGCCTGCCGCCGCTGATCGTCATCGGCACCCTGCAGGTGGCCCGTGCCATCACGCTGGAAGCCACGCTGTCCTTCCTCGGCCTGGGTGTTCCCATTACCGAGCCTTCGCTGGGCCTGCTCATCTCCAACGGTTACCAATACATGCTCTCGGGCGAATACTGGATCAGCTTCTATCCCGGCATCACGCTGTTGGTCGTGATCGTCGCCATCAATCTGGTGGGCGACCGCCTGCGCGACATCCTCAATCCAAGGTGGCAGAAATGAGCGCCCTCACGCTGGAAGTGCGCAATCTGCGCACCCATTTCTTCACGCCCGATGGTGTGCTGCCGGCGGTCGATGATGTCTCGCTGTCGGTCGGTCGTGGCCGCATCCTCGGGCTGGTGGGTGAATCGGGCTCGGGCAAGAGCGTGACCGGTTTTTCCATCCTCGGCATGGTCGATGCCCCGGGGCGCATCGTCGACGGCGAGATCCTGTTCCAGGGACGCGACCTGGTGCGCATGGACAAGACCTCCCTGCGCGAGCTGCAGGGCAACCGCATCGCCATGATCTTCCAGGACCCGATGATGACCCTGAACCCCGTGCTCAAGGTCGAGGCGCAGATGGTCGATGCCGTGCTCGCACACAGCAAGGTGAGCCGCCAGCAGGCCCGCGAACTGGCTCGCGACACCCTGGGCATGATGGGTATCGCCAGCCCCGAGGAGCGTCTGCAGGCCTATCCGCACCAGCTCTCGGGCGGCATGCGCCAGCGCGTGGCCATTGCCATCGCCATGCTGCACAAGCCCGACCTGATCATTGCCGACGAGCCGACCACCGCGCTGGATGTGACCATCCAGGCGCAGATCCTGTCGGAGGTGCAGAAACTGGCGCGCCAGCATGGCACGGCGCTGATCTGGATCACCCACGACCTGTCGGTGGTGGCGGGCCTGGCCGATGAAGTGGCGGTGATGTATGCCGGGCGCATCGTCGAGCAGGGCAGTGTGGAGGCGGTGCTCGATGCGCCGCTGCACCCCTATACCCAGGGCCTGATCGGCAGCCTGCCCAGCAACAACCGGCGCGGTGCGCGCTTGCGCCAGATTCCCGGCATGACGCCCAATCTGCTGCACCTGCCCCCCACCTGTGCCTTCGCGGCGCGCTGCGAGCGCGTCAGCCAGCACTGCCTGGAAGCCCCCGGGATCAGCGAACCGCTGCCGGGCCACCGCGTACGTTGCTATCACCCCACTACCAGCCCACAGGGCAATGCGCAACATGGATAAGGCCGTCATCCCCCTGATCGAAACCCGCGCCGTCAGCCGTCGCTTCGGCGAGCGTCGCCAGGGCTGGCTGGAGCGCCAGTTGCAGGCACGCGGCTGGAGCCGTCCACCGGCCGTCACGCACGCCCTCGATCAGGTCGATCTGAAAGTCTTGCCCGGCGAAGTGGTCGGGCTGGTTGGCGAATCCGGTTGCGGCAAGTCCACGCTGGGCCGCGTGGCCTGTGGCCTGCTCGATCCTTCGGACGGACAGGTGCTGATCAACGGCCGCGAGCGTTCCACGCTCACCAGCAAGGAAGAAGCCGAAGCCCACCTGCAGGTGCAGATGATCTTCCAGAACCCCTACGCCAGCCTGAACCCGCGCCTGCGCATCGACCAGATCGTGGGCGAGGCCGCGCAAGTCAACGGCAAGGTCGAGGGTGACCTGGATGAGTACGTCTGCCGCCAGCTGCTGCGTGCCGGCCTCGATCCGGCCCTGCGCGACCGCTACCCGCACCAGTTCTCCGGCGGCCAGCGCCAGCGCATCGGCATCGCCCGCGCCCTGGCAGTGCAGCCGCAGATGCTGGTCTGTGACGAGGCCGTGGCGGCGCTGGACGTGTCGATCCAGGCACAGATCCTGAACCTGTTCATGGACCTGCGCGAAGAACTGGGCCTGACCTATCTCTTCATCAGCCATGACCTGGGCGTGGTGGAGCATGTCTCCGACCGCGTGGTCATCATGTACCTGGGCCGCGTGGTGGAGAGTGCGCCGGTGGGCGAGCTGTTCGGCCAGCCCAACCATCCCTACACGCAGGCCCTGCTGGCCGAGGTGCCGCGCATGGCAGCACGCAAGAAGGAGTTCACCGCCATCAAGGGCGAGATTCCCAGTCCGCTCAATCCACCCACGGGCTGCCATTTCAATCCGCGCTGCCCGCATGCGATGGCGCGCTGCCGTGAAGAACAACCGCTCCTGCGCGAGATCGCGCCGGGGCATATGAGTGCCTGCCATCTCAACGATGGCCGATGAGAGGGATTGTTGAAATGTTCCATCTCCCGTTCGGACTGAGTAGGCCCCTCGGGGCCGTATCGAAGACGCTGATGCAGTTGCAGCCAGGCCTTCAATATGTAGATGTTGCAGCTGCGCTGCTACTCAGTCCGAACGGGAGCAAAGGGGCCGTCCAGAAAGCCCCGAACTGATGTACCCGTAGTGCCTCCACCATGACCACACAGAGGAACCCGACCATGAAGAAGACCCTCCTGACCCGCCTGCTGGCCGTTGCCCTGACCGGCGTGGCCCTGGCCGCCGCTGCCGACGCAGCGCACGCGCAGAACCTCAACATCGCCTTTGCCGACCCGCTGTCGTCGCTGGACCCGCAGTTGAACAACCACGCCGGCGACCGCTCGGTGGACCTGCATTTCTGGGATCTGCTGGTCCAGAACGACTACAACAAGCTGGTCCCCGGCCTGGCCGTGAGCTGGAAGAACATTGACCCCAAGACCTGGGAATTCAAGCTGCGCCCCAACGTCAAGTGGCAGGACGGCAAGCCCTTCACCGCTGACGACGTGATCTTCTCCTACCAGCGCGCCCGCGCCGTACCGGGCAGCGTGGCGACCTTCGCCGGCTACCTGCGCACGGTGGAATCGGTCACCGCCAAGGACCCGCTGACCCTGGTCATCAAGACCAACATCCCCAACCCCGACCTGCCGCTGAACCTGGCCTCGGTGCACATCGTCAGCAAGCACGTGGGCGAGAAGTCCACCACCGAGAACTACAACAGTGGCGCGGCCGTGGTGGGGACCGGTCCCTACAAGTTCGTCTCCTACACGCCGGGCGACCGCGTGGTCATGCAGCGCAATGACGACTACTGGAACGGCAAGGCCCTGTGGGAAAAGGTCAACTACCGCTACATCAACAACGGCGCGGCCCGCACCGCGGCGCTGCTGTCCGGTGACGTGGACGTGATCGACAAGGTCTCGGTGTCCGACCTGGCCAAGCTGAAGCAGTCGCCCAACGTCAAGGTCTATCCCTACAACGGCCTGCGCGTGCTGCTGATCCAGCCGAGCTTCCACGAAGGCCCCAGCCCCTTCATCACCGACAACAACGGCAAGCAGCTGGACAAGAACCCGCTGCTGGACGTACGCGTGCGTCGCGCCATGTCGCTGGCGATCAACCGCAAGGCCGTGATCGACCGCATCCTGCAGGGCGCCGCCACCGAGGCCAACCAGTGGATGCCGGCCGACACCTTCGGCTACAACCCGGAGATCAAGAACATCCCCTTCGACGCCGCCGAGGCCAAGAAGCTGCTGGCCGAGGCCGGTTTCCCGGACGGTTTCAAGCTGACCATCCACGTCCCCAACGACCGTTATCCGCAAGCGCCGGAAACCATGCAGGCGGTGGCCCAGTTCTGGACCCGCATCGGCATCAAGACCCAGGTCGAGGTGTTGCCATGGGCGTCGTATTCCTCGCGTGCCAACAAGAACGAGTTCGCGGTCTCGGTCCTGGCCTGGGGTAACGGCACCGGCGAAGCCAGCTATGCCCTGGTCAACGTGCTGGGTTCGGTCGATCCCAAGAAGGGCATCGGCGCCTCCAACTGGAACCACTACAGCAGCCCGGCCGTGGACAAGGCCCTGGCCGATTCCACCGCGGAATTCGATCCTGCCAAGCGTGAAGCCATCCTGCGTGGCGCCGCCAAGACGGTGTCGGAAGAAGTGGGCGTGATCCCGCTGTACCACTACCAGAACATCTGGGCCGCCAAGAAGGGCCTGAAGGTCACCCCCATCAGCAGCGACCGCACCACCGCCATGATGGTGACCCAGGACAAGAAGTAAGCCCATGCCCAACTTCTCCATCGAGGTCAGCCCGGCCGACGACCTGATCGACGTGCCACGCCGCATCATCGTGCGTGGCGCGCATCCGGGCGAGCCGGTGCGGATTTCATCGGTAACCCTGCGCAATGGCGCCCAGTGGCAGAGCAGCGCCTGCTATATCGCCGATGCGTATGGCAACGTGGATGTGAGCATGAACCCGGCCATCGATGGCGACTACTACGGCATCGATCCGATGGGCCTGCTGTGGTCGCAGCAACCGGTGCAGGCCGGGCGCCGCGACAACTTCCATTCCGATGTGATGGCGCCGCTGGTGACGACGCTGACCGTGTCGTCGCTGGACCAGCCTGGCCTGGCCCGCTGCACTCCGGCCAGCACGGAGCTGGTGCAGCGCCTGGCAGCCGAGGGCGTGATCCGGCGCGAGATACGCGAAGAGGGGCTGGTCGGCAGCTTGTTCCTGCCGGCCACGCCCGGGCCACACCCGGCGGTGATGATCGTCAACGGTTCCGGTGGCGGCATCAATGAACCGCGCGCGGCGCTGTATGCCTCGCGCGGCTATGCGGCCTTCGCGTTGGCTTACTTCAAGGCGCCGGGTCTGTCCAACTACATCTCCAACACGCCGCTGGAATATTTTGAACGTGGCCTGGACTGGCTGCGTGCCGAGGTACAGCCGCTGCATGACTTCGTGGCCATCAGCGGCCAGTCGCGGGGTGGTGAACTGGTGCTGTTGCTGGGCGCGACCTTCCCGCAGAAGGTATCGGCCGTGCTGGCCTATGTGCCCAGCGCGCTGGTGCACAGCGGCCAGAACGCGGCCGACCCGGCCGTGGGCCGCGAAGGCCCGACCTGGCTGCTGCGTGGCGAGCCGCTGCCACACCAGTGGCAGGACAACCGCAGCGCCAGCTGGGTGCCCTTCGACGAAGGCCCGGCACCGCATCGCCATGAACTGGCGATGCTGACCGCCTTGCAGGACGAGGAGGCGGTGGCCCGCGCCCGCATCCCGGTGGAGAAGATCGCCGGGCCGGTGCTGCTGCTATCGGCCACCGACGATGGCTCCTGGCCCTCCAGCCTCTACTGCGGCATGGTGCGCGACAAGCTGGCCGAGGTGGCGCATCCCTGGCCGGTGGTCTGGCGCAATTACGCCAATGCCGGCCATTCCATCCTGTTCCCGTTCGTACCGACCACGCAGACCACCTATGCCCATCCGGTGTCCGGTCGCATCAGCACCGGTGGTGGCGAGCCGTCCGCGAATGCCCGCGCCGATATCGACTCCTGGCAGCAGGCGCAGCACTTCCTGCGCGACGCGCTGACCAGGCATTCATCCAACAAGGAGACTTCATGAGTACCCCCGCCTACGACATCAGCAAGGATGTCATCGACCAACTGTCCGGCCTCGACGCCGGCAGCCCGCTGCACAGCCTGCGCCACCAGCGCGAGAAGGTGGCGGTGGCTTCGCAGGGCAGCTACGACACGCTGTTCGATCCTGCGCTGGCAGGCATCGGCCTGGACGAGCGCCTGCTGGTGGCGCTGTACGCCTGCCGCCTGGCCGGTGCCACCGACCTGGCTGCGCACTATCGCAGCCGCGCCCAGGCAGTACCGGCCGAGGCCGCGCAACTGGCCGTGGCCGACAGTGGTGAGCCTGAGCAGCTGCCCCCGGGGCGCCTGCGCGCCATGCTGGAATTCACCCGTGCGCTGACGCAGCGCCCGGTCGACGGCGACAAGGCCGCCATCGAGAAGCTGCCAGCGGCCGGCATCAGCACCCCTGCGGTGGTGGCGCTGTCGCAGCTGATCGCCTTCGTGTCCTATCAATTGCGCGTGGTCGCGGGCCTGAAGGCCATGCGTGCTGCGGCGGCTCAGTAAGGAGAATCGACATGAGCGACATCATCAAGGCCAACGGCTTTACCAATGAAACCCTGGAGTGGGATGCGTGGCTGGATGTGATCCAGCTGGACCAGGCCAGTGAAGACCAGGTGAAGGTGCTGGAGGAGAGCCATCCCAAGGCCAAGACGTCGGACTATTACCTGTTCCTGGCGCACCAGCCGGACATCCTGCGCCAGCGGTCGGCAGCCTTCAACGCGATCATGTACGCGCCGGGCGGCTTGTCGCGCGCGGAGCGTGAGCTGGGGTCGCTGGTGGTTTCGCGCATCAATGGCTGCGTGTATTGCGCGTCCGTGCATGCGCAGCGGTTTGAGCAGTTGGCCAAGCGTAACGATACGGTGAAGCAGGTGTTCGATTCGCCGTATGGCGCGGGCGTGGATGCGCGTGAGCAGGCGGTGGCGAAGTTTTCTGCGGAGTTGACGGAGACGCCGGGTGAGATCGGTGCGGCGCAGATCAAGGCGTTGTATGACGTAGGTCTGTCGGAGCTGGAGGTGCTGGATCTGATCCATTCGGTGGCGATCTTTGCCTGGGCCAATCGGCTGATGCTCAATCTGGGTGAGCCGGTGTTTGCTGACGGGTCCAAGGCTGAGGCCTGAGGTTCATCTTTATTTTTAGGAGGCTGTGATGCTGATTCCCGATCATCTTGTCTATGCTCAGACCCATGAGTGGGTGCGGGTGGAGGAGGACGGTTCGCTGACCATCGGTATTACCGATTTTGGGCAGGAGCAGTTGGGGCCGCTGGTCTATGTGGAGATGCCGGCTGTTGGGCGTTCTTTGGTGCGGGGGGAGGAGTCGGGGATTGTTGAGTCCAACAAGACGGCTTCGGATTTGCATGCGCCTGTTGATGGGGTTGTGCTGGCGGTCAATGAGGCGCTTGTCGAGTCGCCTGATGCTGTCAATGATGCGCCCTATGAACAGTGGATCTTCAAGCTGCAGCCGGCTGTGGCGTTTTCTTCTGAGGGGTTTTTGGATGCTCAGGGGTATTTGAAGCTGGTTTCCTGATTTGGTTTTTGTTTGTTGGTTGGTTGTTGCTGGGGCTTGGGTAGTCTGCACGGAATTTCTTCCTTCGCCCTGGCTTAATTTCTATCTCTCTCCGGTCGGAGGGGAGCGCCGGGGGCGGCCCGGCAGCCGCTCACTTTCTTTGGCCCGCCAAAGAAAGTAAGCAAAGAAAACGGCCCCCAAGAGCCAGCCCTCCTGCGGAGGGTTCCCGCCGGAGTGAAGCAGCAAGTGGGAAAAATAGAGTCGCTTCGCTCCCACTATTTTTCTGATCCACTTGCCGCTCCACTCCGGCGGCTGGCTCCCAAGGGGGAAAGCGTGTCCGGCTCGCCTTCGGCCTCGCGGGGGGCTCGCCTTCGGCTTCGTGGGGGGCTTGGCACATCTTGGTGGGGCGCTGCTGATACTTTTTCTCTCTTGATTTTTTTCGTCTGTTCGACTGAGCAGGGTCGTATCGGGATACTCCGCCAGCATTAAGTTTTGATTAATGCATCTACCAAGATCATTAAATCCGTGGCATTCCGAAGCCGGAGGCGAGCCCTCTGCGAGGCCGAAGGCGAGCCGGATCGGCTGTCCGCTTCTGCCCCGCCGCGTTGGTCCCCATGAGAACGGATCAGGAAAATAGTGGGAGCGAAGCGACTCTATTTTTCCCGTTCTCATGGGGACCAACGTGGGGACCCTCCGACGGTGGGCGGGGCAGTAGCGGTCGCCTTCTTTTGCTTACTTTTCTTGGCGAAGCAAGAAAAGTGAGCGGCTGCCGGGCCGCCCCCGGCGCTCCCCTCCGACCGGAGAGAGATAGAAATTAAGCCAGGGCGGAGGAAGAAATTCCGTGCAGACTACCCGCCGTTTAATCAAAAAATCGAAGCCCCAAAAGCTCAGCCATAAAAACCAGCCATCCCTCGATACTCCCCCAGCCACTTGGCAAACAGCAAAGCCTCCGCCCCCGCCTGCGGAGAAATCCCCAGGTAATAAGGCGCCAAGGCCATCCGCAAATCAGGCAACGGACATACCAGCCGCCCCGAACGCAGATCATTGTCCGCCAGCGACACCGGCGACAACGCCAACCCCAGCCCATCCACCACCGCCTGCAACACGAAATGCACGTGATCGAAATACAGCATCGCCTGCCCCCGTGAGCGCTTCAAGCCCGCCAGCCTGCGCCAGTCCTCCCAGTCATTGCGCCGACTGCGCGACAGCAACAGCGTATGCCGTCCGATGCCTGTCACGTCCTCCAGCGGCATTGACTTCAACAACGCAGGCGAGGCCACCAGCACCAGCTCGTCCTCCATGAAACGCTGCACCTTCAAACTCTCCGGCCAATTGGTCTCCCCCCGCCGCACCGCGATATCGAAGGAAGACCCGGCCCGGCCAACCGCCGCCGTGCTGGTCACCACCTGCGGCGCAATGCCCGGATAACGCTCCACGAAATCGGAAAGATGCGGAATCAGCCAGCGCACCGCAAAGGACGGCCGTACATTGATCACCACCGTGCGGGTAGGGGCGTCGCGCATCACGCGGCGTGCCGCCGTGGCCAGGATGTCCAGCGCCGGGCTGGCTTCCTCGAAGAACTGGCGGCCACGCTCGGTCAGCAACACCTGACGCACGCGGCGCTCGAAGAGCGGCATGCCCAGGTAGTCTTCGAGATTCTTGATCTGGCGACTGATGGCGCCATGGGTGACATTGAGCTCGTGCGCGGCCAGCGTGAAACTCTGATGGCGGGCCGCCGCCAGGAAGGCCCGGATGGCGTTGAGCGGAAGGGAAAGGTCGGCCATGCGTCAGATTTTATCACGCATGCCAGGAATTAATATCGTTTGTCACCGCCGCCCACGCGGCGCAACATCAGGCCCATGACCACGCCAGACCTCCGCCGGGCCGACCTCGATTCGCGCCACGCCGCCATGTCGCTGTCGGCCGCCTTGCCCTGCGACATCGTTCTCTACCTCCTGCTGCCGATGTACTCCGACCAGTTCCATGTGAGCCTGGCCGAGGCCGGGGTGCTGCTGGCGGCCAACCGGCTGGTGCGCATTGCCGGTTATCGCTGGGTGGCGGCCTTCTATGCCAGACGTGGCGATCGACCCACCTGCACCCTGGCGGTGTGCGCGGCGATCCTGTGTGCGCTGGGCTATACGGTGGCCAGCGGTTTCTGGGCGCTGCTGCCGCTGCGGTTGCTGTGGGGCATGGCGTTTGCCGGGCTCAACCTGTCGACCCAGGCCATGTCGACGTCCAATCCGCAAGGGGCGGCGCGGCGTTCCGGGCGCTCGCGCGGGGTGATCGCCATCGGCCCGATGCTGTGGTTGCCCACGGCGGCCTTGCTGGCTGCGCATGTGGGACCGCGCATGGTGTTCCTGCTGGTGGCCTGCACCGCCGTGCTGGGCCTGCTGGCCGCGCGTCGCTTGCCGGCCCATGGCTACGCACCCCCTCAGCCACGCCGCTGGAAGCTACCCAATGCGCTGGACTGGTGGTCTCTCCTGGAAGGTCTGACGCTGGACGGGCTGTTCATCGTCGGGCTGGCCTACATGAGCAAGCAATCCTTTGGGGCCGATGGCGAACTGGTGGCCGGGGTGCTGATGGCGCTGCGCTATGCCGGCGAGATCGTATTGAGTCCCCTGGGCGGATGGCTGGCCGAGCGTTTCGGTGCGGTGAAGGTGCTGGTCACGCTGTCGCTGGCGACCTGCGTGGCGCTGGTGGGATTCGGAGGTGGCCTGCTGTGGCTGTTCGCCGGCTTGATCGTGATCCTGCGCGCCTTGCAGCTGCCGCTGCTGGCGCCCATCGTGGCGGCTCGTACGCCTCCGGGGCAGCGGGTGCATGCGCTGGCGGGGCGGGCCATCTGGCGTGATATCGGGGCTGGCATGGGGCCGATGATGGCGGGGCTGCTGTTGCCGGTGATGTCCTCGCTGTGGCTGTACGGGCTGGCGGCTTCGGCGCTGGCCGTGGCGGCGCTGGCCTGCGGCCGGGAGCCGGCGCCCTTGCACAAGCCGACGGCTGCGCCCGGTCCCTAGTCGGTGATCGGTAACAGGTAATCGGTAATTGCCAGACGGGCCGGCTTATGCGCCCAGCGGATATCGATGCGCTCATCGCTTCGTTCACAGCCGCCCGGTGCTTCGCTAGCATGGGCTCCTTGTCCTTCGACCCGGAGTCCGCATGCAAGACCATCACATCTACCAGGAACTCGGCAGCCTCGCGCTGGAGCCCCTGCAACCGGCCGAGCGCAAGCTGATCGGTACGGTCTTCCCGTTCGGCCTGGCCTTGCTGGGAGCCCTGTATCTGTTGCAGCGCTGCCTGCCGCTGGGCGGCTGAAGGAGCGGCAGGGCCGGTGTCAGGGCTGGTGGCAGTCGCTCAGCATTTCCGCCTGCGAGATATTGCTGGCCGGCGGCACGCTGTGGGTGAGCCAGACATTGCCGCCGATAACCGAGCCTTGTCCGATGGTAATGCGGCCCAGCAGGGTGGCGCCGGCGTAGACCACCACGTCATCCTCGACGATGGGGTGACGCGGGATACCCTTGACCAGTGAGCCATCCGGCTCCTGCGGGAAGCGCTTGGCGCCCAGCGTCACCGCCTGGTACAGACGTACATTGCGGCCGATGATGGTGGTCTCGCCGATCACCACGCCAGTGCCGTGGTCGATGAAGAAGCTGGGGCCGATCTGCGCTGCCGGGTGGATGTCGATGCCGGTGGCAGAGTGCGCGATGTCGGCGATCAGGCGTGCCAGCAAGGGGGCGCCCAGCTGATGCAGGGCATGCGCCAGCCGGTGGTAGATGATGGCGGTAGTGCCGGGATAGCAGAGCAGGATTTCCGAAATGCTGGAGGCAGCCGGGTCGCCGTGGTAGGCCGCCTGGATATCGCTGACCAGCACGTCGCGTATGCCCGGCAACTGATGCGCGAACTCACGCGTGATCACGTCAGCGCGCTCGCGCAACAGGCTGTCTTCTTCGCTGTCGCTGCTGAAGTAGAGGCTGCGGCGTACCTGTTCCTTCAGGATGCACAAGGCTGCATTCAACTGACTCCCCACGAAATAATCGATGGTCTCGTCCGACAGGTCGGTGTGGCCGTAATGCGTGGGGAACAATGCCGCTTGCAGATGCGCCAGCAGCGTCTTCATCGCCTCTCGCGAAGGCAGTTCGCGGATTTCGCCGCGATAGCGGATCTTGTTGGTCACTTCGCGTGAGGTACGCAGCCCGGCCACCACGGCAGACAGGCCCATCCCGGCCGATTCGGCCAGGGCGTTCAATTCGGGGGTATGTGAAGTATCCATCCCGGCATGCTATCAAAAATGCAGGCAGCGCGTCGGCGGGCTGTTTCAGCGCGGCCAGCACGGACGGAGAGGAAATTGTCGTATCTGCAAGGAACTGGCACCGCATGCCGTCGGGCAGGGACCAGTGGAAGGGAGGGAGTGGGTAACCGGAAGAGCGCGGAAGAGCGATTCGCGGCGCCCAGTTCTATCTGAAAAGTGGCGCCGCAATTGAATCTGCTCTGGGAACGTACTTTATCGGCTAATAGATTTTGATGCAAACACTCATTTAACATATCTATATGCACAATTTGATCTGGCGCAAAGGCAGTGTGGGCGGGCCTTTCGGGCAGATGCCGGAGTTTTAGGGTCGCTTGCCTCCCTGTGACCTCCCTGCATCACTCAGGGAATTCCTGACGCCTTTTCCCGCCGCTCTCAGGAAGCACCCGATACTTGGCGCCACAACAAAAACGTAAAGTTCTCTCCATACCAGCTGCACAACGAAGTCCGAGCAAGGGGCGAGGACCAGGCAGCGATCAGGGAGAGATCACATGTTCAATGCCAAGAAAAACCGCTTCGTTGCCGCCACCGTCGCCGCCGTCGTGCTGGCTTCCAGTGCACCTGCTTCCTTCGCTGCCACCGCCAGCGGCACGCTGACCATCAGCGCCTCGGTGGTTGCCGCCTGCACTGTGGTCGGTTCGGCCATCGCCTTCGGCGCCTACACCCAGAGCGTGGTCAACCAGTCCGGCACCATCACCGTGCTCTGCACCAACGGCACCGCCTACAACGTCGGCCTGGACGCCGGTACCGGCACCGGCGCCACCGTCAGCAACCGCAAGATGAGCGCGGCCGGCGGCGGTACCCTGAACTATGCGCTGTACCGCGATGCAGCCCGCACCAACAACTGGGGCTCGACCATCGGCACCGATACCGCCACCGGCACCGGCTCGGGCCTGACCCAGACGCTGACCGTGTACGGCCAGATCGCCGCCGCCCAGACACCGCTGGCAGGTGCCTATTCGGATACCGTCACCGTCACCTTGACCTACTGATTTCGCCACGACGACCGCCGCCTGCGTTCACCGCAGCGGCCTTCGTCGCACCACACCGGATTACCGGGAAGCCCTGAGGGGGGCTGACTTTTGGGCGTGCTTCCGCAAGGAGGTGCGCCCTTTTTTTGTTTGTGATGCAATAGCGGCCTGATTGATTGCGAGAAGGGTAGGCAAGCCATGCGTATGGTCCGCTCCATCTGTTGCGCCTTCGTGGCGTTTTCCTTGCTGAGCTTGCCCTGGGTGGCGGCGCAGGCACAGGCCGCCCCTGCTACAGCGGCGGTCGTCCCGGTGCCGGTGCCAGCCGTGGGCACGGCCGCGCCCACACCGGTGGCCAGTGACATCACGCGCAGTTGCGCCGCCGGGGCCGGTTGCGTGCTCACCTGCCTGAACATGGCCGGCGAAACCGTGCTCACCGAAACGGCGACGCGGGCAGTGCGGAGCATTTCGCTCTCCAACGGCAACAGCGAATTCCGCCTGGATAACGGCAATGCCGGCATCAACGTGGTGCTGGTCTCGCATGACAACCTGATGTGCAAGCTCAGCGGTGGGGTGCTGTAAGGCCGATACAGCCTAGTTGCCTAGCAGTTTTTCCCGCACCGATTCTTCCTCCGCATGGGCGGCGCTGGCGCGCGCCAGATCGGACAGGGAAAGCATCCCCACCAGTTGCCGGCGTTCCGGGCCGGCCACTACCGGCAGGCGCGCCACGCCCAGCCGCGCCATCATGCCGGCGGCAGTGCGGGCGCTCAGGTGCGGCAGCAGATAGCCGCGATCCGGTTCCAGCAGCAGGCCGCAGACCTGGGCCGGGTCGGCCGCCTCCAGCGTGCGCAGGGCCAGCATGCCCAGCAGTTGACGTCCATGGGTCACCGGATAGTAGCGATGTACGTGGGTGCCAGCACGGCATTGCGCCAGCGCGGCGTCGGCCGGCAGGGACGCATCCAGCGTCTGCGGGGCGGACATCAGGTCTTCCACATGCACGCGCTCCAGCGGATCGACGCCGTATTCGCGGTGCACGTGCAGGCCGCGGCGAGCAATCTTCTCGGTCATGATGGAGCGTTTCATCCACAGTACGTTGACCCCATAGGCGACGGCGGTGGTGGCGATCAAGGGCAGCAGGGCATTGCTGGCATGGGTCAGGCCGAAGGCGAAGACGATGGCGGTAAGCGGTGCACCCAGTACGCTGCCCAGCACACCGGCCATGCACACCAGCGGCCACAGTCCGGGGGAGCCGCCCGGCAGCCACGGGGCCAGCACCAGCCCCAGGCCGGCACCCATCATCAGCAGCGGCGCCAATACCCCGCCCGAGGTCCCCGAGCCCAGCGCCAGCAACCAGATCACCGCCTTGACCACCAGCAGCGCTACTGCCGCCGAGACCAGGATGTGCTGGTTCAGCAGGTCGGCGATGACGTCATAGCCCACGCCCAGCGCACGCGGCTGCAGCAGCCCGCCCAGGCCGACGGCGATGCCGCCCAGCGCCGGCCACCACATCCAGTGCAGCGGCAGGCGATGGAAACCGTCCTCGATGCGATACAGCGCCAGCGTCAGCAGCGCCGCCAGGCTGCCACTGGCCAGGCCGGCGGCCAGGCAGGAGAGCAGGGCCATCGGGGCCGGCGCGGCCACCTGCAGCGGGAACAGCACATCCGCCTCCAGTACCCAGGGCCGCAGGAAGCCGGCCACCGCGCAGGCCAGCGCCACCGGTAACAGACTGCGCGGGCGCAGTTCGAACAGCAGCAGCTCGACCGCCAGCAACACCGCCGCCAGCGGCGTGCCGAAGATTGCCGTCATGCCCGCGCAGGCGCCGCACACCAGCAGGGTCTTGCGCTCGGCCGCCGTCAGGTGCAGCCATTGCCCCAGCAGCGAACCGACCGAGCCGCCGGTCATGATGATCGGCCCTTCGGCGCCGAACGGGCCGCCGCTGCCGATGACGATGCCCGAGGACAAGGGCTTGAGCACGGCTACCCTGGGCGACATGCGGCTCTTGCCGAAGAGGATGGCCTCGATGGCTTCAGGGATGCCGTGGCCGCGGATCTTGTCACTACCATAACGGGCCATCAGGCCGACGATCAGGCCGCCCGCCACCGGCAGCAGCGCGGCGATCCAGCCCAGCGTATGCGAGGCCGGGGAACTGGCCGCAAAGGACAGGCGCTGGAAGTAGAACAGGTTGGTGAAGAGCGCAATGAGCTTCAGCAGCAGCCAGGCAGCGCCGGTGGAGAGGGCGCCGATCAGCAGTGCGATGGCGCACAGGTAGGGGAGCCGCCGGTCGGCGGTGTAGTCGCGTTTGTGTTTCATGCCGGAGTCAGGATGGGGCGCTGCCTGCCGGACTCACTGCGAGTGCAGGCCAGCCAGCGCAAAGGGATAGGCCTGCAATATATCACAACATGATATAAATGGTCGAAGCTCGGCATGGCGCTTGCCTCGGCTCTTTTTTATGTTGTGGCAGCCCCCTGAATCCTGCAAGAACCGCCAGAACGACAACGCCGCCGCAGGTGGACCCTGGGGCGGCGTTGACTTGCCGGCGATCAGCGAAAAAACAGTCGCGGCGGATCAGGCCTTGAACTGCAGGGCGTTGGTCAGGTCACCCATGGGCTGCTGGCCGCGCGTGATCATGGCGTCGTCGCGCTGCTTGATACCGTCCAGCTTTTCCAGGCCGAAGGTGCGGGTGATCAGGCGCAGGATGGAGGCAGTGTCGTAGATGGTGTGGTCCACCGTCCCCTTGCGGGCGAAGGGCGAGACCACCAGTGCCGGTACGCGGGTGCCCGGACCCCAGCGGTCGCCCTTGGGCGGGGCCACGTGATCCCACCAGCCGCCGTTTTCGTCGAAGGTGATCACCACCACCATGTTCTTCCACTGCGGGCTGGCCTGCAGGCTCTTGATGATGTGCGCGATGTGACGGTCGCCGGAGGCGATGTCGGCATAGCCGGCGTGCAGGTTGAGGTTGCCCTGGGGCTTGTAGAAGGTCACCGGTGGCAGACGGCCGGCTTCGACATCGGCCAGGAAGCGGTTGGTCCGCGATTCGTCGCCCAGGCCACCATCACGCAGGCGCTTGTTGCGCTCGGCCGGATTGTCCGGGCCCAGGTTCTTGAAGTAGTTGAAGGGCTGGTGGTGGTACTGGAAATTGGGGATCTTGGGAATGCCCTTGGAGTCCTTGAACTCGTCCAGCGTGGCCTGCCAGGCGCCGGCATACCAGGCCCAGTCGATGCCCTTCTTGTTGAGCTTGTCGCCGATGTGTTCGTGCACCTGCGGCACCAGCACGCTGGGCTGGTTGGGTTCGGCATAGGCCGGGTTGTTGCGGTCGCGGCTCCAGGTCGGCCAATAGGGCGGGGCCATGGTGTTGACCGCGTAGCCGTCCGGGGTGAGCGCGCTGGGGCCGAACTTGGGCGGCCCTTGCAGGGCGCTGGCGGGGCTGTTTTCGGCCGGTACCAGTTCCGGCGAGAGCGGATCGTTGTTGCGGGTCTTGGCCACCTGGGTGCGCGAGACCGAATTCATCACATCCGGATAGTAGGGCGGGGCGGCGCAGATCAGGTATTGGTGGTTCAGGAAGGAGCCGCCGAAGGCGCCCTGGAAGAAGTTGTCGCACAGCACGAACTCGCGTGCCACGTCCCACAGGCGCAGGTTGTAGCGGGTGTCGGCGTAATGCCCCATGGTCAGGCCACCGGAGTCGGCCCAGGCCACGAAACCGTCATTCTTGCCGCCGTTGATCTGCATCTGGTTCTGGTAGAACACGTGCCACAGGTCACGCGTGACCAGGCCCAGCGGCAGGGCTTCGCCTTGCGGTCCCTTGAGCGCGAAGGGCGCATTGGGCAGGTCGCTCTGGTATTGCTTGCCGGCCGGGTAGGTCACGCCTTCGATGCTCTGCTCCTGGATCACCACGCCGCTCCAGACCGGGGGCAATTGCTTGAGCAGGCTGCCGTCGCGGTCGCGTTGCTGGTAATCGGAGGCCTTGACCGAGGACAGCGGCTTTTCCAGGCCGGGGAAATCGGCGAAGAGATTGTTGAAGCTGCGGTTTTCGGCGTAGATGACCACGACGGTCTTGACGTTATCGCGCAGGGCGCGGTCCAGTGCCGCGGCATCGGCCGGATTGCCGCTGGGGTAGGGCACCGGGCCCGGACCCTGGCCCTCGGTGGCGCAGGCGGCCAGCGCGCTGCCGGCACCCAGCGCGGCCATGCCGCCCAGGAAGCGGCGGCGGCCGGGATGGGGGGAAGTCGTTAAGGAATCTTCGGACGCGGGCTGACTGCCGGCGATGTCGTCGTCGTGCTGGCTCATGGATGAGTTTCCTGTCGGATATTGTTGTGGGTTGGCGCGTTGCGGGGCGAGCTTAGCGCGACCGTATGACAAGGATGTGTCCTTTTGCCTGATCGAGCAAGTTTCACGCTAAAAATGTGAAGAAACCTGCACCAAGAGACAATGAAAAATTGCGTAAAGGAAAGGGTAGGATGCCGGGCGTACGACCGGATGCCTCTACAATCACACGATGTATCCGGCTGCGCTCCACGCGCAGCATGGCCCGGCAACCGGGCTGGACAGGGCGACGGGCCAGGGGATGGGCCGTGGCGCCCGGGTCGCTGCGGATCAGTTCGTCGAGGGGATCATTTTGCTCAAAGCTTTTCAATACCTGTTCATTGCCACCGGCTTCATCGTCTCCATGTTGTTCGTGCTGCTGCTGGCCATCACTGCACCCATCGTGTAGGTGATGGTTTGCACTATCGTCGATGCAGGACCGGTTTGCCGGATCGGTTCACGGCGATGAACAAGCCCATCAGTGCGATGAAGCTGGCCAGCAGCAGGCTGGCGTTGAGCAGCACGCGCGGATAGCCGAGGGCATTGACGTCGATGAAGGGGTAGGGATAGAAGCCCGACAAGGCCCCGCGCCATAGCGTGAGCAACAGGTAACCCAGCGGGTACACCAGCCACAGCAGGGACTTGCGCAGCGAGGTCCGGAACACCGGCACGAAGAAGATCCAGTAGGCAATGGCCAGCAGCGGCACCACCGTATGCAGGCTCTCATTGACCAGCGCACGAAAACCCGTCGGCGTCCATAGATGACGCAACAAGAGGTTGTACGCAATCCCCACGAAGGCCAGATAGGCCACCACCGCCGAGATCACCGAAGGCTGCCGGAAGAAGCGGCTCAGGGGTGTCTTCAGCGAAAACGCCAGCGAGGTAAAGCACAGCGCGCTCATCAGGATGGTGAGGTTGGTCAGGTACATGGTCAGCCGGTCCAGCCCATCGAGCACGCCGCCGCCGCGTGCCAGCAGGCGGCCGATGGTGATATCGGTCTGCGCCACGAAGGCGAACCAGCTGATGACGGCGATCAGTGTGGCCACCGCCCGTGCTGCGGTGGAGTCGCGGCGGGCCGGGAAAAGTTGGGCGCCAAAGGAATCCAGCGATTCCGGCGAGGGGATCTGTTCGTGGCTCATGGTGTGATCAGGGCAGCGGGACAGCTACGGCAGGGCAGGCGGATGCCTGGGCGCGCAGCGTGCACATCGTCAAAGGACATCATCATAAATCGGCTGACCCGGATGTGCTGGCGCGATGACATTCATTTTCATCGCTTACATCGGCTCACATCCTGGCGCTTTTTTCTCCGTGTTGTATCGGATGTCTCTGGATCTCTTCTTTGCTCTTCCTGCTGGCGATTGGGGTGGTTTTCACGGTCCGTGTCGGCCCCGTGGAGCGGGAAAGGAAGGGAATGCGGAGCATCCGAAAGACTAAGTTTTTAGGATGCGTAGCTTCTTCTGAAAGGCCCTTTTTGAAAAACGTAGATGGCCTTGGGAGTCACGTCCAGAGCGGATTGCAGCAGGATGGTTGTCGCCTGCAGGCGACGCGGGGTTGAAGGCAACTGTTACATTTTTTTTAGTTACAAGGCGCTTCAAAATATAAATAATTTGCCCTGTATTCTTTGCGGAGAAAGGCTTCTTCGCTGTTACAAAATTATCGTGAACTTTGCAAAAGGCATCCTGCCGAACCGCACAGGTTTCCTCCCGGACAATGCCCTGCGGCATCGCTTCCAGGTGGCGCATCCCGGTCCTCGACCGTGACGATCGCTGCGGGAGGGTTCGACCTGTGGGCGTGGCGTCCTGTCGCTGATCACCTGCCCGGATATCCGCCGAACCCCCGGATATCTGCAGCCGGTCACCCGGGGCAACGCTACGTTCGCGTGCGCACTGTTGCGCATGCTCTTCTTCGCGCGTCATGACGCGTGTCATTTTTTTTGCTTCAGGCACTACCATTTCAGGAGATCACATGCTTCGCTCGGAATCCCTCTTCGGCAAACGCGAAACCAGCTCGACCAACTCCCCGTTCAGCAGTGCGGGCAATAGCGTCTCTTCTTCTACAGGCGGCAATGTGACCAGCGTCAATAAACCCAATCAGTATCCCTCTTCCGTGTCCAGCACCACCGGCAGCGCGCCTGCGGCGACCGAGGAGACCGGCAGCAAGCTCACCGTCGGCCCCAATATCAAGGTCAAGGGCGAGATCGAGGACTGCGACACCCTGGTGGTGGAAGGCAAGGTGCAGGCCACCATCAACTGTCGCGTGGTGCAGATCGCCGAACGTGGCGCCTTCAAGGGCTCGGCCGAGATCGACCTGGCCGAGATCCGGGGCGAGTTCGACGGCGACCTGACGGTGCGCCAGAAGCTGGTCATCTATTCCAGCGGCAAGGTTACCGGCAAGATCCGCTACGGCAAGCTGGTCATCGAAGAGGGTGGCCAGTTGGCGGGCGATCTGCAGGTCGGTGGCGGGCACGAGCAGAAGGATCTGCTGCAGAAGACTGCCTGAGAGCCACTGCGGGTGGTGGCGGGTGCGGCGCACCGGCCGCCATCCGGGGATGGGCTGGCGTAGTGGCGTGGGCGATGGGGTGGCCGGGTTTCTTTTTGGAAACCTGCTTGTCTGTGTCGCCATCTGGGGGCTTTGACGGTCAATTGCGCCGATTTCGGTGTCATTGGCTCGCCGTGTCGTGTGCACGGCGTTTCTCCATGGCGCGGGATTTGTCCGCGTCGCCCGGCCGTGCGACAATAGCGCCTTTCGTCCTTTTAGCCGGCCTGCCAGGCCGGTGGTGACGCCAACCCGGCGTTACCTGTGGGGACGCTGGCGCTTTTCAGTACATTCTCATGGCTCACCCGGAATACATCCTTACCTTGTCCTGCCTGGACCAGCGCGGCATCGTGCATCGCGTCTCGGGCTTCCTGGCCGATCACGGCTGTAACATCATCGATTCGGCGCAGTTTGGCGATGCGCAATCCCGGCTTTTCTTCATGCGCGTGCATTTCTCTTCGGAAGATGCGGCGGTGTCGGATGCGGCGCTGCGGGCCGATTTCGGCGTGCTGGGGGATGCGCTGCAGATGAACTGGCAGTTGCATGATGCGGGCAAGAAGCCGCGTGTGATGCTGATGGTGTCCAAGATCGGGCATTGTCTGAACGATCTGCTGTTCCGCTACAAGAGTGGTCTGCTGCCGGTGGAGATTCCGGCGATCGTGTCGAACCATACGGATTTCTATCAGCTGGCGGCGAGCTATAACATTCCTTTCCATCATCTGCCATTGGCTACCGGTGCGCCGGCTGAGGTGAAGCGGGCGCAGGAGCAGCGGATCATGGAGATCGTGGATGCGAACCAGATCGATCTGGTGGTGCTGGCGCGTTATATGCAGATTCTCTCGCCTGAGATGTGCGAGGCTTTGCGTGGGCGGGCGATCAATATCCACCATTCCTTCCTGCCGAGTTTCAAGGGGGCCAAGCCTTATTATCAGGCCCATGATCGGGGGGTGAAGCTGATTGGGGCGACTGCGCACTTTGTCACCGGTGATCTGGATGAGGGTCCGATCATTGAGCAGGGGGTGGAGCGGGTGGATCATTCGATGGGGCCGGATACGCTGACTGCCATCGGGCGCGATATCGAGTGTGTGGTGTTGGCGCGGGCTGTGAAGTGGTTTACCGAGCATCGGATTCTGCTCAATGGGCATAAGACCGTGATCTTCAACTGATTCTTGCTGTATGAACTTGGACGCCGTCTGGCTTGGGCTGGGCGGCGTTTTTGTTTTGTGCTTCGGTTTGTGTTTTAGGTGGGTTGTGGAGTGGGCTAGGGTAGTCTGCACGGTGTGCTGTTCTGCGCACTGACTTAATTTTTTCTCTCTCCGGCCTCAGGGGAGCGCCGGGGGCGGCCCGGCAGCCGCTCACTTTCTTTGGCCCGCCAAAGAAAGTAAGCAAAGAAAACGGCCCCCAAGAGCCAGCCCTCCTGCGGAGGGTTCCCGCCACAGTGAAACAAAAAGTGGGAAAAATAGAGTCGCTTCGCTCCCACTATTTTTCTGATCCACTTTTTGTTTCACTGCGGCGGCTGGCTCCCAAGGGGGAAAGCGTGACCGGCTCGCCTTCGGCATCGCGGTGTGTTGCTCGCCTTCGGCTTCGCGCTGAACTCTCGCCTTCGGCCTCGCGTTCTTGGTCATCTTTGTGAAATCACTGCTCCCGCTTTCTTCTCTTCATTTTCCCGTTGCCGGATACTGCTCGCGCATGACGCGCTTGTTCAGCTTGCCTACGCTGGTGCGGGCCAGTTCGGTGACGAACTGGACGCGGTCAGGTACGCCGTAGCGGGAGATGGTGCCGGCTTCGGCAGCGGCCATGACGTGGCGGCGGATGTCTTCTTCATTCACGCCTGTGCTGTCTTTTTTCAATACCACCAGGGCGATCGGGCGCTCGCCCCATTTGCCGTCCTGGATGCCGATGACCGCGGTTTCGGCGACGGCGGGGTGGCGGGCGATGATGTCTTCGATCTGGAGTGACGATACCCATTCGCCTCCGGTCTTGATGACGTCCTTGATGCGGTCGGTGACCTGCAGGTAGCCTTCGCCGTCGATGTGGCCAATGTCCTGAGTGTGCAGCCAGCCACCGTGCCAGAGGTCTTCCGAGGCTTCGGGCTGGTGCAGGTAGCCCTGGGTCAGCCAGGGGGCGCGGACGACGACTTCTCCCGTGCTCTTGCCGTCGTGCGGGCAGTCGTTCATCTCTCCATCGACCGTGCGTAAGGCCACCAGGGGCAGCGGGCGGCCGGTCTTCAGGCGTAGGGTGGTTTCGCGGTCGCTGCCAAGGTCGGCAGTGGCGACCTGGGCCAGGGTCAGGACCGGGCAGGTCTCGGACATGCCGTAGCCAGTGAAGACGTCAAGTCCCCGCTCCAGCGCGGCCTTGGCCAGGGCGCCGGTCATGGCGGAGCCGCCGATGATCATCTTCCAGCCGGTGAGGTCGGTCTCGCGGGCCTGTTCCGATGACAGGATCATCTGCAGGATGGTCGGTACGCAATGCGAGAAGGTGACCTTTTCTTCGCGGATCAGGCGGCAGATGGTGTCGGGGACGTAGCGGCCAGGGTAGACCTGCTTGACGCCGGCCATGGTCGCGACATAGGGCAGGCCCCATGCGTGGACGTGGAACATCGGGGTCAGTGGCATGTAGACGTCGTCGCGGTGCAGGCGGCCTTGCTGCGGGGCCAGTGCCAGGCCTGCGGTGGTGCCCAGGGTGTGCAGGACCAGTTGCCGGTGGCTGAAGTAGACGCCCTTGGGCAGGCCGGTGGTGCCGGTGGTGTAGAAGGTGGTGGCGCGGGCGTTTTCGTTGAAGTCGGGGAAGCTGTAGCTGGCCTCGGCCTGGGCCAGCAGTTCTTCATATTCGCCGGCAAAGCCGGGGCCGCGCGGGCAGGGGGTGTTGTCGTCGGTGAGCAGTACGCAGCGGGTCAGGGTGGTGAGTTCGCCCCGGATCTGCTTGAGCACCGGCATGAAGTCGGAATTGACCAGCAGCACGTCAGCCTGCGCATGGTTGAGGGTATAGGCGATCTGCTCCGGCGACAGGCGCACGTTGACCGTCTGCAGCACGCATCCCATCATCGGTACGGCGAAGAAGCATTCGAGATAGCGGTTGCTGTCCCAGTCCATCACGGCCACGGTGTTGCCGGCCTGGACGCCCATTTCCTTGAGCACATTGGCCAGCCGCTGTACCCGCTGGTAGAAGCCGGTATAGGTGAGGCGGCGCTGGCCGTAGATGATTTCCTGGTCGGGGGCGGTGGACAGGGCGCTGTGCAGCAATTGCTTGATCAGCAGTGGATAGCCATAGGCCGAGGGCGTTTGCTGGATCACTTGGGGCATGCCGGGTCTCCTCTGTTGTGTCGGCGCGATGGCCTGTTATGGAAAAAAACCGATGATAACGCCAACGCCGCAGGGGAATGGCCCTCGGGGCGACGAAATTTACATCCGGCATTGCGCCTTCAGTTCGTCGCCCTGCACCCGTCGGTGCCGATCAGTTCCGGCTCTCCAGCGAGGTGACGGTGAGCGCGCCATCGATGCGGTCGGCGGTGAAGCTGATCTTCTCGCCTTCATGGGCGCGTCCGATGATGTCCGGCGCGGCCTTGAAGACCATGGTCATGCCGGACATCTGCAGGTTGGGGATGTCGCCGTGGCGGATGGTGAGCTTGCCGGCAGCGGCATCGACCTTGCGGATTTCGCCGTCGACCTTGGGTGCCGTGCCCTGGGCATGGACGCCCAGCACGGGCAGCGAGAGAGCCAGGGTGAGGAGGAGGGTGCGTAACATGATGCTTCCTTTCTTGATGGTGTAAAGCTGAAGTTGTTGGGTGGGCTGGTTCAGTAGCTTGCTCAGTGGCCGTGGTGCCCGCCCGGCTTGACCACGTCCAGCGGGGCCGGTGCTGCCGGCTTGGTATGGCTGCCGACCGCGCGCCTGGCCTCGGGCATGTCTCCCTGCCATTCGCGGGCGACCGTGCCGCTGGGGGCGCGGTACCAGCCGGGGTCGCGGTAATCGTCGCGGGCCAGGTGGCGGCGTACCTTGACGGTGCTGAACATGCCGCCCATTTCGATGGGGCCGTAGGGGCCGGTCCCGGTCATCATCGGCAAGGTGTTGTCGGGCAACGGCATCTCCATGCCGTCCATGGAGCCACCCTTGTCACCCATGGCCATGTAGTCGGGGATGAGCTTGCTGATCTTCTCGACCACCCGTGACTGGTCCACTCCGATCATGGTCGGGACGTCGTGGCCCATGGCGTTCATGGTGTGGTGGGCCTTGTGACAGTGCAGCGCCCAGTCGCCTTCCTCGGTGGCGTCGAACTCGATGGCGCGCATCTGGCCCACGGCGATGTCGGTGGTGACCTCGGGCCAGCGTGCCGCGGGCGGCACCCAGCCACCATCGGTGCCGGTGACACTGAATTCGTGACCGTGCAGATGCAGGGGATGGTTGGTCATGGTCAGGTTGCCCACGCGGATGCGCACGCGATCGTTCTGCCGCACCACCAGCGGGTCGATGCCGGGGAAGGCGCGGCTGTTCCAGGTCCAGAGATTGAAGTCCAGCATGGTGCTGACCTTGGGGACGGCCGCACCGGGTGCGATGTCGTAGGCATTCATCAGGAACACGAAGTCGCGGTCCACCCGCATCTGGCCGGGATCCCTGGGATGCGTGACCCAGAAGCCCATCATGCCCATGGCCATCTGCACCATCTCGTCGGCATGCGGGTGGTACATGAAGGTACCGGCGCGCCGGGCGGTGAATTCATAGACATAGGTCTTGCCCGGCGGGATGGCCGGCTGGGTCAGGCCGGAGACACCATCCATGCCGTTGGGCAGGCGCTGGCCATGCCAGTGCACCGAGGTCGCCTCGGGCAACTTGTTGGTCACGAAGATGCGTACCCGGTCGCCTTCCACCACTTCGATGGTGGGGCCGGGGCTCTGGCCGTTGTAGCCCCACAGATTGGCTTTCATGCCGGGGGCAATTTCACGCACCACCGGTTCGGCCACCAGGTGGAATTCCTTGACGCCGTTCTTCATGCGCCAGGGCAAGGTCCAGCCGTTGAGCGTGACCACCGGTTGATAGGGGCGGCCAGTGGCCGGTTGCAGTGGTGGCTGGGTGGCGGCGCTGGTCTGCAGCGCGGCTTCGGGCAGGTTGGCCGCGCCGACGCGGCTGACGGCGCCGGCCGTCACGGCGGTGGCGGCCAGGGCGGCGCCGCGCAGGAAGTGGCGGCGGTCCTTGTCGCTCGGGTTCATGGTTGCGTTCCTTGGGTGGGGCGGCCGTTGAGGGCCAGTTGCAGGGCGGCGTCGGCGATCCAGAAATCGCGCTGGGCGTCGATGGCGGCGTTGACGGTGCTGGCCTGTTCGCGGGCATCGGCCAGCAGCGCGAAGACGCTCAGCAGCATGCCGTTGTAACGCAGCAGGTTTTCTTCGGCGATGCGCTGGCGCAGCGGCAGCAACTGGTCGCGATAGCGTCGTGCCAGGGCGTAGGCATCCTGTCGTTGGCGCCAGGCCAGGCGCGCCTGGGCGCGGGCGTCCAGGACGGCACCGGCCAGCTTGTGGGCGCCTTGCAGGTAGATCGCCTCGGCCTTGGCGACGCGGGCCTCGCCCCAGTCGAAGAGCGGGATCTCGATGGAGATCTCGTAGCCGATTTCGGGCGGCTTGCCGCTTTCGGACGTGCGCAGCGCGCCCAGGTCCAGCACGTTCACCAGGCGCGTGGCGCGGGTCAGGCCCAGCGAGCCTTGCAGGCCTTCCAGTTCGGTGCGGGCGGCCTGCACGTCCAGGCGCTGTTGCAATGCCTGCTGCTCGACGTCGCCCAGGGCATCCAGTTGCGCGGGCAGGGCCGGCAGTTGCGCCGGCAGGGCGAAGTCGGGCGCCAGGCCCAGCAGGCGGGCCAGGGTTTCCTTGTCCTGCGCGGCCAGGCGCTGGGCCTGTTCCAGGCTGGCTTGCGCCTGGCCGTAGAAGAACTGTTCGCGGGCGGCGTCCAGTTTGCTGATGTTGCCCAGGCGGGCCATCTGAGCGGCCAGTTCATGCGCGGCATCGGCGGCATCGGCGACCTGCTGCTGGTAGGTCAGGCCCTGCTGCGCGGCCACTGCCTGGTAATACGCTTGCCGGGTCTGTGCGGCCAACGCCAGCACGCGTGCGGCCAGCGACAGGCGGACCTGTTCGAAGCGGCGCTGTTCGATGCGGGCGGTGGCTGGCATGGTCAGCAGGCGCATCAGGCCCAGCGACAGGCTGCGCTCGATCTTGATGTCGTCGCCGGCATGGGTACGGGCAAAGGAAAACCCGGGGTTGGGCAGGCGCCCGGCCTGGACCAGATCGGCTTCGGCCACGCCCAGTTCGGCGAAGGCGGCCTGCAGTTCGGGGTTGTTGATCAGGGCGATCTGTACCGCGTCATCGGCACTGGCCAGTCGGGTGGCCGTGGGGCCAGCGCTGCCATTGGCCTGCAAGAGCCGGGTGACACGGTCCTGGCTGGCCTGGCCTTGTTCGGGCGTGCGGTTCCAGGCGGGCGCCTGGCCCAGGCGCTCGGTGCTGGTCTGTGCCAGCCGGTCGAAGCCGGCGTCGGGCGAGAGCTGCGCGCAGCCGGCCAGCATGGCGCAGGCGGCCACGGCGGCTGCCCGCAAGGGGCGTGAGACATGGGGGATCATGAAATCCTCGTCTGATGATGATCGTCATCCGTCGTGCGGCATGCAGGATGCGACACGTAACGGGGCAGAGCTCATGCGCACGCGGACGTGCGGGGGGCGGGATCAGGCGAGGGCAGGGGGACGATCGGGGTTTTCCGGCAGGTAGCCGACGAAGCCGGAAGCCGGCTGCACGAGATAGTCGTGCGAGGGAAGATCGGGCGCGGGAACGGTCGCCAGCGCCAGCGGCAGGATGGCGCCCACCGTGCAGGCGGCGCAGAAGCTGCAGGAGGCGTTGGCGTGCTGCGTGCCATGCGGGGAAGCCGGTGCAGGATCGCTATCGGCCAGGGTTTGCGCCATCGGGTGATGGTGGGCGTGATGCTGTGCAGCCTGGTCGGCAGGGGCGGCTTCGGCGGTCATGGCAGTAGCGCTGGCCTGACCGGCGTGGTGTTGTCCATGATGTTGTGTCGCTTGCATCGCCGGCGCGCAGGCCTGCAGCACGGCGGCGAAACCCTGGAGGGGAATCGCCAGCGCCAGCAGCCAGAGCAGGAGGATTTTTGCGCGCAGCATCATGGGCGCCAGTATAGTCGCTGTGCCGGCCGTGGATCAACCGGCCGGTTTGCGCTGGCGCAAGCCGCGCACCAGCCGCAGGCCGTTGAAGACCACGATCAGGCTGGCGCCCATGTCGGCGAACACGGCCATCCACAGCGAGCTCATCCCCAGCAGCGCCAGCACCAGGAATACCGCCTTGATGCCCAGGGCGATGCTGATGTTCTGCACCAGTACGGCATGGGCCTGGCGCGAGAGGCCGATGAAGTCGGCGATCTTGCGCAGGTCGTCGTCCATCAGCGCGACATCGGCCGTCTCCAGGGCGGTGTCGGTACCGGCCGCGCCCATGGCAAAGCCGATATCGGCGCGCGCCAGGGCCGGGGCGTCGTTGATGCCGTCACCGACCATGCCCACGCTGCGCTCGCCATGGCGCTGGCGCAGCTGCTCGATGGCCTGCAGCTTGTCTTGCGGCAGCTGATCGCCACGGACATCGATGATGCCGGTCTGCCCGGCAATTGCCTGGGCGGTGTGGCTGTTGTCCCCGGTCAGCATGACCACCTGCACACCCATGGCCTGCAGTTCACTCACCGCCTGGCGGCTGCTGGGGCGCACCGTGTCGGCCACCGCCATCAGCAGTTCCGGGCGGCCGTCGCGGCAGAGCAGGGTGGTGGTCTTGCCCTGCTTTTCGAAGCCTTGCAGGCGCGCTTCCAGTTCCGGGCTGCACTGACCCAGTTCATGCACCAGGCGGTGGTTGCCCAGGTGTAGCAATTGCCCGTCGATGCGGCCTTGCACGCCGCGTCCGGCCAGGGCGGCGAAGTCCTGCACCTCCAGTGCCTGCCTATCCTCTTGCCTCTCCTCCTGCACCGCGATGGCACGCGAGACCGGGTGGTCCGAGCGTGCCGCCAGCGACACCGCCAGTTGCAGCAGGGCCTGCTGGTCGGCACCCGCCTGCAGCGAGACCACGTCGGTCAGGCGCGGCTTGCCGAAGGTCAGGGTGCCGGTCTTGTCCACCGCCAGGGCGCGCAGGCGTCGGCCCTGTTCCAGGTAGACCCCGCCCTTGATCAGGATGCCGTGCCGGGCCGCCGAGGCCAGCCCGCTGACGATGGTCACCGGCGTGGAAATGACCAGCGCGCAAGGGCAGGCGATGACCAGCAGCACCAGCGCCTTGTACAGCCAGGGCTGGAAGGGCGCACCGGCCAGCAAGGGCGGCAGCAGGGCCACCAGCACGGCCATCACCACCACGGCCGGGATGTAGTAGCGCGCGAAGTTGTCCACGAAGCGCTGGGTCGGGGCGCGCTGGCCCTGGGCCTGCTGCACGCTCCTGACGATGCGCGAGAGGGTGGAGTCGGCCTGGGCGGCGCTGACCCGCATCTCGAAGGCGCCCTGTTCATTGATGGTGCCGGCGAAGACCGGATCGCCGGCCTGCTTGGCCACCGGGAGGCTCTCGCCGGTGATCGGCGCCTGGTTGATGCTGGTGCTGCCGCTGACCAGCAGGCCATCGAGCGGTACGCGCTCGCCCGGTGCCACGCGCACCATGGCGTCCACGGCCACGCTGGCGGCCGGCACGCTGTTCCAGCTGCCATCGGCGCTGCGCACGGTGGCCATGTCCGGGGTCATCGCCATCAGCCCGGCGATGGCGTTGCGGGCGCGGTCCAGCGACAGCGCCTCGATCATCTCGGCCAGGGTGAACAGCACGATCACCACCGCCGCTTCCGGCCACTGGCCGATCACGGCGGCGCCGATGACGGCCAGCGACATCAGGAAATTCATGTTCAGCGAGAAATTGCGCAGGGCGATCCAGCCCTTCTTGAGCGTGCCCAGCCCGCCCAGCAGGATGGCCGCCAGCGCCAGCGCGATCACCGGCAGCGAGCGTTCGTCGCCGCTGGTCCAGGCCAGCACCTCGGCGCCCAGCGCGGCCACGCCGGCCAGACCCAGCAGCGCCCAGCGCCGGGCCGGGATGCGGTAGGCGGCCGCCTGGTCGGGCGCGTCGCCCCCGGCGTCGGCGTCCAGCGAATCGGACTTCACGGCCGGCAGCATGTCCAGCGCCTTGAGGGTCGCGACCAGCGGTGCGATGGAGGGCAACTGGTGTTGCACCGTCAGTTCGCGCTGGATCAGGTTGAATTCCAGGGTACCTACACCCTTCATGTTGGCGAGGCGTTCACGGATCAGTTTTTCTTCAGTCGGGCAGTCCATCTTCTGAATGAAGAAGACCGCCTGTTCGGTCGCGCCGTCCAGCTTGCGCGGTGCCGCCACCGCCGCAGCACTGTCGCAGGCGTGGCTGCCGCAGCAGGCTTGTGGCTGGGCGTGCTGGTGCTGCCCATGATCATGATGGTGGTCATGGTCGTGGTCGTGATGATCGTGCTGATGGTCATGCGCGTGCTTGTGATGCGTTCCGGTCATGCCTTGCTCCTTGTGCAGCCAACGGGTTTCAGGGGTATATTAAAAACCCTGAAGTAACTACAAGGTCAAGCGAGGATCGCATGGATACGCTCAAGATAGGCGAACTGGCCGCCCAGGCCGATTGCCCGGTGGAAACCATCCGTTATTACGAGAAAGAGGCCTTGCTGCCCGAGCCGACGCGTTCATCGTCGAACTACCGGCTCTACGGTGAGCGGCACGTCGAACGCCTGCAGTTCATCCGCCATTGCCGTTCGCTGGACATGACGCTGGACGAGGTGCGCGAACTGCTGCGCCTGCGCGATGCGCCCGAGCAGAACTGCGGCGAGGTCAATGCCCTGCTGGACAAGCACATCGGCCACGTGGCACAGCGCATCGTGCAACTGCAGGCCCTGCAGGAGCAACTGCACCAGTTGCGCGCCCAGTGCGAAGTGGAACAGCCGGCGCGGGATTGCGGCATCCTGCAGGGGCTGGCCAGCCTGCCGGACGAGATGAAGCCCGCCAATCTGGGCAGCCACGGCGGTGGCTGCCACTGAGGCCGTGGATCAGGCCGGGCGTGCCAGCCAGGCCATGATTTCCTCGGTGACCTCGTCCGGTCGTTCGCGCTGCGGGAAGTGGCCGGCACCCGGGATCAGCACGCGCCGATAATCCTTGCCGAAGAACTTGTCCCGACCCTCGGAGGTAGCAGGGGCGTTGGCGCCATCTTCGGCGCCATGCAGCACCAGCGTGGGCACCATGATGCGCGGCGTGTCCTGCAGCCGGGCTTCCAGGGCGGCATAGGTCGGGTCACCCTCGGCGAAGCCCCAGCGATGACGGTAGGAGTGCAGGCAGATATCGACCCAGTCCGGATTGTCGAAGGAGGCGGCGGTATTGTTGAACTCGCTCTCGGCAAACTTCCACGACGGTGACCAGCTATGCCACATGAAGCGGGTGAAGGCCCGACGGTCCTCGCGCAGTTCGGCCGCGCCACGGTCGGTGGCGAAATACCAGTGGTACCAGTAGTTACGCGATTGCTGCAGCGTCAGTTTCTGGTCCGGCCGGTTGGTCCCCCAGCCCACCGACAGCGCGATGCAGTGGCTGATGCGTTCGGGGGTCTGCGAGGCAGCGATATAGGCGGCACGGGCGCCCCAGTCGTGGCCGACGAGCGCGTAACGCTGCAGGCCGAGGGCGTCGACGAAGGCCATCAGGTCACTGCCCAGCGCGGCCAGCTGGCCGCTCCTCGGGGTGCTGTCGGCGTGGAAGCGGGTCGGTCCGTAGCCGCGCAGGTAGGGGCGGATCACCTGGTAGCCGGCCGCACGCAGTGGACGCAGCAGGGCATCCCAGGTTCGCACGTCGTCCGGCCAGCCATGCAGCAAGACCACCGGCGGGGCGTCCGGCGGGCCGCTGACTTCGAAGCCGATGCGCAACTGGTCGGTGTCGACGAAACTCAGATGATTGGTCTGGGGCATGGCAAGCAGTCTCCCTCTTCTGTGTTCTGGTGAGTGATGGCTGAGTGATGGCTGAGTGATGGGTGGCATCCGAGCGCGATCATCCCCGCAGCCAGCGGCACCGTCGGTCCCCCCGTTGGCGACGCCGCAGACATTATGTCATTTTGGCCGCAGGATGGTTTCCATCATCCAGGCCGTATGGGCGGCGCTGTCGCCGCAGGAGGGATGGCGCGCACCGCCGTCCAGGTGAAGCTGCATGTTCCTGACGTGATGCAGCTGGATCGGGTCGGGGTTGGCGACCTCCAGGTGCAGCGTGGTATCGGCCGTGTGCAGTTGCAGGGCCACTTCCTCGAATACCGAAAAAACGATCTTGCCGGCGCTGCCCGTGATCTCCACCCGGTCGGCGCGTTCGAAGCTGCCGAAATGCCAGCTGCCGCTGCCGGTCACGCCGCTGCGATAGCGCCAGCTTGCGGCCACCGCATCGCAGGCGCTGTACAGGCCTTGCTGGTTGCTGCCGCTGCCGGATACCTCGGCCACTTCGCCGAAGAAGTGTGAAAACAGGTTCAGCCCATGACTGCCGAGGTCGTCGAAATAGCCCCCCGGGGCGATGCGGGCGTCGGTGCGCCAGCGGTAGCGTCGCTGCAGGTCGTCCGGCCCCGGTGGGCGCGCCAGTTGCCAATGGATGTGGCGCGCAGTGCCGATGCGGCCTTCAGCCAGCCATTGGCGCACTTGTTCGAAGCGTGGCAGCGAGCGCCGGTAATAGGCCACGAACAAGGGCTGCTGTGCCCGTTCGAAGGCGGCCAGCATTTCCAGACATTGCGCGTGGCTGGGGGCCATGGGCTTTTCCACGCAGCAGGGTTTGCCGGCGGCGGCGACCTTGAGCGCGTAATGGCAGTGGCTGTCGGGCGGGGTGGCGATGTAGACGGCGTCGATGTCGGGGTCACCGATGAGCGCATCGGCGTCGTCGAACCAGCGCGCGACACCGTGGCGGTGCGCATAGTCGGCCGCCAGCGCGCCATCCCGTCGCATCACGCCGGCCAGCGCGAAGCCGGGCGTGCGCTGGTAGGCCGGGCCGCTCTTGCGCTCGGTCACGGCGCCGCAGCCGATGATGCCCCAGCGCAGCACCTTCATGCCGGCGTTCCCTGCCGGGCGCAGCAATCTCCCTGGCCGCCCAGGGCATCGAGGATGGGGCAGTCGGGACGGCTGTCGCCATGGCAATCCTGGGCCAGGCGTTCCAGCGTGGCCTTCATGGTCTGCAGTTCGCGGATGCGCTGGTCCAGTTCGCCGATGTGGGTCTGTGCCAGTTGCTTGACCTTGCGGCTGGAGCGCGACTGGTCCAGCCAGAGCCCGATCAGGTCGCTCACCTGGGCCATGGAAAACCCGAGCTGGCGTGCCTGCCGGATGAAGCGCAGCAGGTGCACGTCGCGTTCGCCATAGACGCGGTAACCGGCATCGGTGCGACCGGCACGCGGGATCAGGCCGGTCTCTTCATAGTGGCGGATCATCTTGGCCGAGACGCCCGAGGCGCTGGCGGCTTCTCCGATATTCATGGCTGGGTTCCCTCCTTGCTCAGGTTTTGTGGCACATCCTGTGGATGCGGCCGCCAGCGACGCAGCAGCAATGCATTGCTGACCACGCTGACGCTGGAAAAGGCCATCGCCGCGCCCGCCAGCATGGGGTTGAGCAGGCCGAAGGCCGCCAGCGGAATGCCGATCAGGTTGTAGATGAAGGCCCAGAACAGGTTCTGGCGGATCTTGCCGTAGGTGCGACGGGAGATGTCGATGGCGTCCGCTGCGAGTCCCGGGTCGCCATGCATCAGGGTCACGCCGGCCGCCTGCATGGCCACGTCGGTCCCGGTGGACATGGCGATGCCGACGTCGGCGGCCGCCAGCGCCGGCGCATCGTTGATGCCGTCGCCGACCATCGCCACCACGTGCGCGCCATTCTCGCGCAGGGCCGTGACCGCTGCGGCCTTGTCACCCGGCAGCACTTCGGCGCGCACATCCTGGATGCCCAGCGCATCGGCCACCTGTTGCGCGGCGCCCCGGTTGTCGCCGCTGAGCATGGCGGTGCGGATGCCCAGCGCGTGCAGGGTGGCGATTGCCTGCCGGGCGCCGGGCTTGATCTGGTCGCCGAAGGCCAGCAGGCCCAGCACCGTCACGCCTTCCGCGTCGCGTTGCGCCAGCCAGGACAAGGTGCGTCCCTGCGCCTGTAACTGGTCCGCACGCGCCTGCAAGGCCGGGGCCGAGGCCTGCAGTTGCTGCATCCAGCGGCTGCTGCCCAGATACAGCGTGCGCCCCTCGACCTCGCCTTCGATACCCAGTCCGGCAACACTGCGCACATCGTTGGCCTGCAGCGTCGCCAGGCCAGGTTCCGCCGCTGCAGCGTCCAGCACCGCGCGGGCCAGCGGATGTTCACTGCGCGCCTGCAGGGCAGCGGCCAGGGCCAGCAGCCCTGCCTTGCCGGACGGGCCGGCGTCTTCTCCTTCCTCCAGTTCGGTCAGGCGCGGCCGACCCAGGGTCAGGGTGCCGGTCTTGTCGAAGGCGATCACATCCACCCGGTGTGCGATTTCCAGTGCCTGCGCATCCTTGATGAGGATGCCGTGGCGCGCCGCCACGCCGGTACCGGCCATGATGGCGGTCGGTGTGGCCAGGCCCAGGGCGCAGGGACAGGCGATCACCATCACCGCCACCGCGTTGAGCAGGGCCTGTTCCCAGTCGCCCGCAGCCAGGCCCCAGCCGAGGAAGGTCAGCAGGGACAGCAGCAGCACGGCAGGCACGAAGACCGCGCTGACCTTGTCCACCAGGCGCTGGATCGGCGCCTTGGCGGCCTGGGCCTGCTCCACCATGCGCACGATGCGCGCCAGCACGGTCTCGGCACCGACGGCGGTGGTTTCGAACACCAGCACGCCTTCGGCATTGATGGCACCGGCCGACAGGGTGTCGCCGACCTCCTTGGCCTGCGGCCGGCTCTCGCCGGTGAGCATGGCTTCGTCCAGATGGCTGCGACCCTCGCGCACCACGCCGTCCACCGGCACCCGCTCACCGGCGCGCAGCACCACCAGGTCGCCCAGCTTCACCTGGGCCAGCGGCACCTCGACATCCTGCCCGTGGCGGCGCACGCGGGCGCGGTCCGGGCGTAGTGCATTGAGGGCGGCGATGGCGTCGGCGGTCTGGCGCTTGGCGCGGCCTTCCAGCCATTTGCCCAGCAACACCAGGGTGATGACCACGGCCGAGCTTTCAAAGTAGAGATGCGGCATCGCCATGGCATGGCCATCCATGGCCGGCATGCGCAACCATTGCCAGAGCGACAGGCCATAGGCGGCGCTGGTCCCCAGCGCCACCAGCAAGTCCATATTGCCCGAGCGGGCGCGCAGCGCGCCCCAGCCGGCGTGGTAGAAGCGCCAGCCCAGCCAGAACTGCACGGGCGTGGCAAGCAGCCATTGCCACAGCGGCGGCAGGCTCCAGCTGCTGCCCAGGGGAGCCAGCAGCATGGGCAGCACCAGCGGCAGCGAGAGCGCGGCCGCCAGCGCCACCGGCCACCAGGAGGGCAGGGTACGGCCGCTGGGCGGGGTACTAGCTTGTTCGGGCAGATGTTCGCGGGCCTGGTAGCCGGCCTTTTCGATGGCGGCGATCAGGGTGGCAGGCGGGACCGCGTCGGCCGTGGCGATGCTGGCGCGTTCGGTGGCCAGGTTGACGCTGACCTCGGTCACGCCGGGGATTTTCTTCAGGGCTTTCTCGACGCGCATCACGCACGAGGCGCAGCTCATGCCTTCGATATCGAGGCTGATCTCGGCCGTGGCAGTGGAGGAATCATTCATGGCGAACTCCGGGAGGATGAATCGGATACCTTTATCTTCATCCTTCCCATGATGGTAAGGTCAAGCCCGATTTTCGCACGGATGGTGAATTCTTGCGCTTGACCTTGCCACGGTAGGAAGGTTTAAGCTTCCCCCATTGCCATCACTTCATGAAAGGAAATGCCATGAGCACCCCCGTCACCTTTACCGTCAACGATATGACCTGCAACCACTGCGCCGGTGTCATCACCAAGGCCGTCAAGGGCGTGGACGCCGATGCCCGGGTCGATATCACGGTGGCCGACAAGCGCGTGGTCATCGACAGCAGCCTGCCGGCGCAGTCCTTCGCCGAGGCGATCGAGGAAGCCGGTTATACGCCGGTGGCGGCCTGAACCTTCATTCCCTTCATTGCCTTCATTTGCTGAGCAGCCGCATCGCCCGCTCCAGCCCATCCATGGTGAGCGGGAACATGCGCTCGTTCATCAGCTGGCGGATCAGCGCGATCGACTGGCGATATTGCCATAGGCCTTCCGGCTCGGGATTCAACCAGACGAAGTGCGGGAAGGCGGCCGTGAAACGCTGCAGCCAGTCGGCGCCGGCTTCGGCATTGTTGTATTCCACCGCGCCGCCCGGCTGCACGATCTCGTAGGGGCTCATGGTGGCATCGCCCACGAAGATGAGCTTGGTGTCCGGCGTGTATTTGCGCAGCACGTCCCAGGTCGGGAAACGTTCGGCATGGCGCCGCCGGTTGTTCTTCCACAGGTAGTCATAGACGCAGTTGTGGAAGTAGAAGAACTCCATGTTCTTGAATTCGGTACGGGCGGCCGAGAACAGCTCTTCGGTGCGGGCGATGTGGTCGTCCATGGAGCCGCCGACGTCGAACAGCATCAAGACCTTGATCTTGTTCTTGCGCTCGGGCTGCATGCGGATATCGAGATAGCCGGCATTGCTGGCGGTGGCGCGGATGGTGTCGTCCAGCGCCAGTTCTTCCTCCAGCCCCTCGCGGGCAAAGCGGCGCAGGCGGCGCAGCGCCACCTTGATATTGCGCGTACCCAGTTCGCGCTCGCCGTCGTAATCCTGGTATTGGCGTTCTTCCCATACCTTCACCGCGCTGCGCTGGCCCCCCTTGCCACCGATGCGGATGCCTTCCGGGTTGAAACCGCCATGGCCGAAGGGGGAGACGCCACCGGTGCCGATCCACTTGCTGCCGCCTTTGTGGCGTTCCTTCTGTTCTTCCAGCAATTGCTTCAGGCGATCCATCAGCTTGTCGTAGCCGAACTTTTCGATGGCGGCCTTCTGCTCCGGGGTCAGGTCGCGCTGCAGTTGCTTGACCAGCCATTCCAGCGGGATGTCGGGCCGCTTCTCGAAGATCGTTTCCACGCCCTTGAAGTAAGCCCCGAAGGCGCGGTCGAACTTGTCGAAGTGGGCTTCGTCCTTGACCAGCGTCAGCCGCGCCAGATAGTAGAACTCGTCCAGGGAAGGATGGATCACCTGGCGGTCCATGGCTTCCAGCAGGGTCAGGAATTCCTTGATCGAGGCCGGCACCCCGGCCTGCTTCACGGTATAGAAGAAATCGATGAGCATGGGCAGGCGGGCTCAGCGCCCCAGCTTGAACTGCAGATGGCGGCGCACCGTCGGCCATTCCGATTCGATGATGGAAAACACCACCGTATCGCGATAGGACCCGTCCGGCATACGCTGGTGATTGCGCAGGATGCCATCCTGCTTGGCGCCCAGGCGGGCAATGGCTGCGCGCGATTGCTGGTTCATCCAGTGGGTGCGGAACTCGACGGCGATGCAGTGCATGTCCTCGAAGGCATGGGTCAGCATCATCAGCTTGCACTCGGTATTGATGCCGGTGCGCTGGGCACTGGCGGCATACCAGGTCGAGCCGATCTCCACACGCCGGTGGGCGACGTCGGCGTTCATGTAGGTGGTCATCCCGCACAGGGCGCCGGTGTCGTTGCGGCGGATCACGAAGGGCAGCATGCTGCCTTGCTGCTGCAGGTGCAGGCGTCTTTCGATTTCGGCGCGCATGGTCTCCGGCTTGGGGATGGCCGTGTACCAGAGCTTCCACAGCTTGCCGTCCGAGACCGCCGCGATGAGTGCATCGTGATGCTCGGGATGCAGTGGCTCGACGGTGGCGAACTGGCCCTTCAAGGTGATCGGCGAGAGAAATTGCATGACGGCTCCTGGGGCGGGTAGGGCGTGCTCAGCAGTGGTTCAGCGATTGGTCCGGGACATGAACACCAGCCTTTCGAACAGGTGCACATCCTGCTCGTTCTTGAGCAGGGCGCCGTGCAGCGGCGGCACTACGGCCTTGTTGTCCGGATTGTGCAGGGCCTCGGGCGGGATGTCCTCGGCCATGAGCAGCTTGAGCCAGTCGATCAGCTCCGAGGTCGACGGCTTCTTCTTGATGCCGGGCACGTCCCGCACCTGGTAGAAGGCTTCCAGCGCCTGCGCCAGCAGTTCACGTTTGATGTGCGGGAAGTGCACATCGACGATGCTCTGCATGGTCGCCTTGTCCGGGAACTTGATGTAGTGGAAGAAGCAGCGGCGCAGGAAGGCGTCCGGCAATTCCTTCTCGTTGTTGGAGGTGATCACCACCAGCGGCCGGTGCCGCGCCTTCACCAGCTCACGCGTCTCGTAGACGTAGAACTCCATGCGGTCGATTTCGCGCAGCAGGTCATTGGGGAATTCGATGTCGGCCTTGTCGATTTCGTCGATCAGCAGCACCACCGGCTCTTCCGAGGTGAAGGCTTGCCACAGGACACCTTTGACGATGTAGTTGTGAATATCCTTGACGCGCTCGTCGCCCAGTTGCGAATCCCGCAGACGCGATACCGCGTCATATTCATACAGGCCCTGCTGGGCTTTCGTGGTCGATTTGATGTGCCACTGCAGCAGCGGCCGGCCGAGCGCGGCCGCCACTTCCTCGGCCAGCATGGTCTTGCCGGTGCCGGGCTCGCCCTTGATCAGCAGGGGCCGTTGCAGGGTGAGGGCGGCATTGACGGCCAGCTTGAGGTCGTCGGTGGCGACGTAGTGCTCGCTGCCGTTGAAGCGCGCGGATTGAGGCGCGGGGGAAGATGCGGAATGATCTGGCATGGATGCGGTCCTTGTCAGGTTGCTGGAGGCAAAGCGTATGGTGTCTGCGTGTCTGTGAGTCTGGCAAATGCGGCGGTGCAGCGGCAGTGCAAAGGCGGCGCCACCTGTTTCTTCGTGTTTCTCCGAGTATAAGGGAAAACCCATGCCATCCCGAGTGGGCTTGAATTTGGTGAAATCATTCATATATAGCTGGTCACGCATGCAACAAAATGGAAGCGCCCACGGCGCTCACTGCCCATGAAATTCCTGTTCTTCAAGATGCTGGTGGTGTGGAGACGAATGCGCCACGGCATGCAGGCGCGTTACATGGACCGGCAGGATGTCGGCCGCCAGCTGGAGGTGTTGATGCGACGCATCGATGCCGCTGCGAGCTGGCATGAACGCGCCAACTGGATGATCGACGTGGCCGAGTGGCTGCGCCATCGCCCGGCGGTATCGCTGCTGGACCGCCAGAGCTGGCACAAGGTGCGGCGTCAGCGGCTGGCGATCATGCTGGACTGGCTGGACCAGCACCGCGACGTGCGGCGCGAGGTCCAGAAGGCGCTGCAAAAGACCCTGCGCGAAGCCACCGGCCCCGAACTCTTTTCCACTACCGGCCTGCCGCACGAGCCCGGCTTCTTCGGCGAGCTCTCGGAGCGCCTGGCGCGCCTGGTGCTGCCGCGCCATCTGTCACCGACCGACCTGTCCTCGCTGTTTACGGCCATGTTCCCCGATCCGGAGGACGCCGCCTGGCTGGTGGAGCTGGACAATGAACTGCTGGTCCGCCTGTGGAAACTGATGGCCGACGACGGCATCTCGCACATGTACTGGCAACAGATCGAGGAGGCCATCACCTACCTCACCATGACGGTGGTGGCCGATGGCATCAGCCCGGCCTTCCGCCAGCGCCTGGAGCCCAAGATGCCGATGCGCGCTACGCCCTTCCTGGCGCTGCGGCGCGAGATGGAGACCTGGCTGCGGGCGCAGCCGGGCGACCTGGGCGCGCTGCGCAGCGTGCGCATGCTGGTGGCGGTGTGCCACGCCCAGACCGACCGCATCTATGCCCACCTGGATGAATATGGCGTCTCGGTCAGCCTGGTGTACCGGGTCGAGCGCATGCGCGCCCACCTGCAACGCATCGGGCGCCTGATCGACGTGCGCTCCGGCGTACCCGGTCCAGCCATCAGTCCGGCTGTGCCGGGTCTGGCGGCCAAGGCTGGCGCCGGCCGCATGCAGTTGCTGCTGTGCGACCTGATTTCCGCGCACCACCATCGAGATTCGGTACGCGGCCTGATGCGGCGCAGTTTCGCGCTGCTGGCACGCAAGATGGTGGAGCGTAATGCCGATCACCGCGAGCAGGCCATCGCCCGCGACGGTGCCGGCTATCGCAAGGTGATGCGGGCCGGTCTGATCGGCGGTGCCGTGATCGCCGGGACCGCCCTGGTCAAGACGAGCCTGTCGTCGCTGGGCGTGGGGCACTTCGTCGATGGCGCACTGGCCTCGCTGAACTACGCAGCCAGCTTCCTGCTGATCGCCGCCCTGGGCGGCGTGCTGGCCACGCGCCAGCCGGCCGTGACCGCACCGGCCCTGGCCTCGCGCATGGGGGAGCTGGACGGGCAGGGTATGCGCGAGCTGATCGCGGAGTCGGGCCAGCTGTTGCGCTCGCAATCGGCCGGCATCTTCGGCAATCTGCTGGCGGTGGTGCCGGTCACGGCCGCGCTGTGCGCCCTGGGCTGGTTTGCACTGGGTGGCAAATCGATGCCGGTGGAGACGGCGCGCCAGACCCTGGCCAGCCTGTCACTGGTCGGCCCCACGCCGCTGTATGCCGCCCTGACCGGGATACTGCTGTGGCTGGCCAGCCTGGCCGCCGGCTTTGCCGACAACTGGTTCGCCCTGCGCCGGGTGCGCGAGGTGGTGTCCAACCATCGTCGCCTGGTGCATGGCCTGGGGGCCATGCGCGCACAGCGCTGTGCCGCCTGGCTGGAGCGCAACGTGGCCACCATCGCCGGCAGCCTGGCGCTGGCCGTGCTGCTGGGCATGGCGCCGGTGGTGGCGGCCTTCTTCAGCCTGCCGCTGGATATTCGCCATGTCAGCCTGGCGGCCGGGGCGCTGACGGCCGCCGCCTTCAGCCTGGGCTGGGAATCCCTGATGACGCCGGCCTTCTGGCTGGCCGCCGGGGGTGTGGCCATCACCGCCCTGCTGTCGGTGGCGGTGGCCTTCGCCTGCGCCCTGGCGCTGGCCCTGCGCTCGCGTGACCTGCCGCGCCGTGCGCGCAACGTGGCCATGCGGGCAGTGTTGCGCCGTTTCGTCGTCCGGCCGTGGTATTTCATTCTCCCCGAGCGTTCACATGCCGCGCTGCAAGATGAAGCCGAAGACGAGCAGGATGACGATGACGACGAGGGAGACGATGCCGGTGCAGCCGATGGGAAGTGGCACCAGGCTTCACTTGTTCAATCAGATGATCTGCATCATCAGGCCAGTCGTCATGTCGCCTGAAGCTGACATCAGCCACATTCCATATCCCTGATATTGCAGCGCATATAACACCCCGTCCGCCCGCCAGGCCGCAGCGGGCGGGCTGTTGCGCCTGATCGGCCGGTGCTGCGGGCAGGGATGACGCTGCCGGTTTTATTGGTTAGAATCAAAAGCGTTTTTTGCGCAAGGCAGGGGGAGTGGAGAGACAAGCTTGAGCCAAAACACCGGTTGAGCCATAGCAGAACAGCCAAACCTGCAAGACCAGCACAATCTAACAAGTACGATAAAGTTTGCCGCTGGTAGCAAAAGATGCGTTTCGTCGGGTGTCCGTTGCGCAGCCGTTTCGTGCGGGACGGATGGCAAGTCCAATCATCTTAGCCAGCTCACATGAAAAAACACCTCGTGTTTCTTGCCTTGACCGGCATGCTCGGCAGTGCGTCTGCGGCGGACATCGTCGGCAATGCCAAGGCCGCTGAAAACAAAGTCTCCATGTGCATCGGTTGCCATGGCATCCCCGGCTACAAAGCCAGTTTCCCCGAGGTCTATCAGGTACCGATGCTGGGCGGCCAGTCTGCCAAGTACATCGAGAACGCGCTGCGGGCCTACCAGAAGGGAGAGCGCAAGCATCCCTCCATGATGGGCATTTCGGCCAGCCTGTCGGACCAGGACATTGCCGACCTGGCCGCCTACTATTCGCAGCAGAAGTGAAGGGGAGCCACGAGATGAACAACAAGCTGATCGCTCTGGCACTGCTGGCGGCTGCCACGCTGCTGTCGCAGGCCGCCACCGCGGCCGATATCGCCAACGGCCGCGCGCTGATGGAAAAGTACAATTGCGCCTCCTGCCACGGCAAGGACTACACCTCACCCACCGACCCCGCCTATCCCAAGCTGGCCGGCCAGCACGAGGACTACATCAAGCACGCCCTGACCGCCTACCGGCGCGGCGACAGCGCCATGAACGGCCGCAACAACGCCATCATGTCGCCGCTGGCCAAGCCGCTGTCGGACCGGGATATCGCCGATATCGCGGCCTTCCTGCACAGCCTGCCGGGGACGCTGGTGTTGCGCAAGTAGACGACCTGGAAATCGCCCGGGCTCAACCCTGGGCACGTCGCTTGATATTCTCGATATAGGCGGCCCCGTCCGGGGGCAGGCCATTGCGCTGGGCGTTCCAGATCATCTCGCCCAGGGCTTCCATGATCTCGTGATGGGCCTCGTGCTCCGAGCCACGGCGCTGCGCCAGCAACTGGAAGGCGTTGCGGATGCCGGGCGGCTGGTCGATGGAGATCTGTTCCGTGATCGACAGGTGCATTGACAGGTGCAGGAAGGGATTGCTCTGGCCTTGCTCGACCGAGTAATCGGCGGCGATGGCGGCCTCGACGTCGCGCAGGCCGTCGTGATATTCCGGATGCTGCATGATCCAGTCGCGGGCGATGGCTTCCAGCGGCGTGAGGATTTCATGGCCCTGGTGCTTGCGATAGGCTTCGCAGAAGAAGCGGCGGACATCGTGCTGGGACGGCGTGAACATGGCGGTGCGCAATTCGGTGACAAAGCGCTATTTTACGCTGGTCTGCCGGGGCTTTCAGGCGGCCCCGGCAGAGCGGCCCCGCAGCGGCCGCAGATGAAGTACTATTCTTTCCACACAACAAGCATCTGAATAATCCATCCAAAGACCAACCTGGCCGCATCGCCGCGTGGCGATGCCAGGGGGCGTGAGGCCGGGCAGAGAGAAGGGATAGTGCATGCGTTTTGTTGGAAGCCTGATGGGACATCCCCGCCACGGGATGTCCTGGCTGCGGCGCGGGTCGGCTGTCTTGCTGACATGGGTCGTCGTGGTCGCGATGGCTGTGACTGCGGTGACTGCGGTGACTGCATTGAGCACGCCGGCCTGGGCAGCGCCTGCCAAGCGGGACGTGCCAGCAGCGACCGATGAGGCCGATAGCGCGGAGGATACCCTGGCCATCGGTTTTGCCGGTCCGCTGAGCGGGGCCTCCATGGCCGTGGGCCGCAGCATGCAGAACGGCGCGCAACTGGCGGTAGACGAAGCCAACCAGCGCGGCCTGCGCATAGCCGGTAAATCCTACCGGCTCAAGCTGGTTTCCCAGGATGATCGGGCCGATCCCGGTACGGCGGAATACGTGGCCCGCTATCTGGTGGGGCAGCGTGTCATCGGCGTGGTCGGTCACTGGACCAGCGGTACCAGCCTGGTGGCCGCGCCCGTCTATCATGCGGCCGGCGTGATCCAGGTCACCCCTTCGGCGATGAGCCGCAAGCTGACTTCCCTGTCTTATCCGCGCATCTTCCGCACCATTCCCAACAACGAAGGCGTGGGGCGGCTGGCGGCCGATTATGCGATCGCCAGGCTGGGCGTCAAAACCGTGGTGACCATCGACGACCGTACCCCCTTCGGTCAGGGCCTGGCCGAGCAGTTTGCCCGCCAGGCGCAAGCGCAGGGGGCGAGGGTGCTGGGCCGCTATTCGGTCAGCGACAAGACCTCGGACTTCAATGCTCCATTGATGGAGGCGCGCAAGCAGGCGCCCGACCTGATCTTCTTCGGCGGTCTGGACTGGCAGGCCGGCATCCTGGCCAAATCCATCCGCCGGCTCAAGCTGGAGGCCCGATTGATGGCCTCTGCCGGTACCGTTGGCTTGCCCTTCCTGATGCGTGCCGGCGCCGATGCCAATGGCGCGCTGGTGCTGGAGCCGGGTCCGCCGCAGGACAAGATGCCGGGTTGGAAGGGCTTCCGCCAGCGCTATAGCCAGAGTTTCGATTCCAATATCGACCTCTATGCCGTGTTTGCCTATGAGGCGGCACAGGCCATCATCCAGGGTATCCGCCAGGCCGGCAGCAGTGACCCGGAGCTGGTGGCCCGGGCCATGCATCGTCTGCGCTTCGAGGGTGTCAGCGGAACGGTAGCGTTCAATGAGGAGGGTGACCTGCTCAACCCCACCTTTACCATGTATGAAGTGAAGGATCAGCGCTGGGTGCCGGTGGAGCGCTTCAGCGGACTGCCGCGCTGAAGCGGCCGCGTCGGATCGGCCAGTCGCCAGTCCGGAGCTTCAGAGCTTCACACGCCCTTGGCCGGAAGTGGCGTCTTCTGCTTGAATTCACACAGGTCGGCGATGATGCAGTTCCAGCACTGGGGCTTGCGCGCAATGCAGGTATAGCGGCCATGCAGGATCAGCCAGTGGTGCGCATCCTGGCGGAATTCCGGGGCGACGAACTTGATGAGCTTGCGTTCGACCTCGTCCACATCCTTGCCCGGGGCGAGGCCGGTGCGGTTGGAGACCCGGAAGATATGCGTATCCACCGCAATGGTGGGATGGCCGAAGGCCGTGTTCAGGACCACGTTGGCGGTCTTGCGGCCGACTCCCGGCAGGGCTTCCAGCGCCTCGCGCGATTCCGGCACCTCGCCGCCATGCTGTTCGATCAGGATGCGGCAGGTCTCGATCACGTTCTTGGCCTTGGTGCGGTACAGGCCAATGGTCTGGATATAGGGCATGAGCTGGTCCACGCCCATCCTGAAGATCGCCTCGGGCGTATTGGCCACCGGATAGAGCTTGCGGGTGGCCTTGTTGACCGAGACGTCGGTGGCCTGGGCCGAGAGCAGCACGGCGATCAGCAGTTCGAACGGGGTGGTGTATTCCAGCTCGGTGGTCGGGGTGGGATTGGCCTGGCGCAGGCGTTCGAAGATCTCGCGGCGTTTGGTCGGGTTCATGCTGGCTCGCTGTCGGTCGGGTTGGTCGGCGGGGCTGGCGTGTCTTGGCTGTCTTGACTGTCTTGTGCCGCCTGCAGCTTCTTTTGCCGCGCACGTTCCATGGCGGCCTGGATGATGGCCTTCTTGCGGGCCAGTTCGGCCTGCTCTTCGGGCGTGCCGGCGGCAGCGGCTTCCACTTCCTTCAATTTGGCGGCGGCCTTGGCGGCCAGGCGGGCATCGTTTTCCAGCTTGTCGCGACGCAGACGCACCGTGCGCCAGTCGTGACGGGCACGGGCCTCGTCGGCCTGCTGCTGGCTCCAGGCCTGCCAGCCGGTGCGGCCGGGCGTGACCTCCACCATGCTGATGCAGTCCACCGGGCAAGGCGCCACGCACAGGTCACAACCGGTGCACAGGGCATCGATCACGGTATGCATCTGCTTGGCCGCGCCGGCAATGGCATCCACCGGGCAGGCCTGGATGCACAGGGTGCAGCCGATACAGACCTGTTCATCGATCACGGCCAGGCGACGCGGTTGTTCGCTGCCATGGACGGGATTGAGCGGAATCACCGGCCGGCCCAGCAACTGCGCCAGTCGCGCCACCCCTTCGGCACCACCGGGCGGGCACTGGTTGTACTCGGCACGTCCTTCGGCGATGGCTTCGGCATAGGGGCGGCAGGCGGGATAGCCGCACTTGGTGCACTGGGTCTGCGGCAGCAGGTCTTCGATACGGTCGGCCAGCGAGGCTGACGAAGTTGCCAACGTAGACAAAGGGGACAAAGGGGACGAGAAGGAGGCGGATGGCGGCACGTCGGTCGGGCAGTTCTGCAGAATAAGGGCGCTATTATCCGGCCAAACCGCGCCGAAGTCATGCCGCCAGCGCAAAGCAGAACGGCGCCGCGTTTTCACGGGCGCCGTTCCGAGGGGGCGTGGCGGATCAGTCGTGCCAGCGCCGATCAGGCATTGGCGCGGATGAATTCGCCGATCTTGGGACAGACGATCTCGCGCCAGCGGCGGCCCGAGAAGATGCCGTAGTGGCCGGCCTTGGGCACGGTGAAGTGCTGCTTGCGGGCCTTGGGGATGCTGCTGCACAGTTCCTGCGCGGCCTGGGTCTGGCCGGAGCCGGAGATGTCATCCAGTTCGCCTTCGATGGTGAAGAGGGCGACCGACTTGATGTCCTGCGGGCGCACCGGCTTGCCTTCGATTTCCCAGGTGCCACGGGCCAGGTTGAAGTCCTGGAATACCACCTTGATGGTTTCCAGGTAGAACTCGGCCGGCATGTCCAGCACGGCGTTGTACTCGTCGTAGAACCTGCGGTGTTCCTCGGCCGAGGCATCGTCGCCATCGCGCAGGTGCATGTAGAAATCCCAGTGGCTCTGGGCATGGCGGCGCGGGTTCATGGCCACGAAGCCGGCGTGCTGCAGGAAGCCCGGGTAGACCTTGCGACCGAAGCCCGGATAGTTGGCCGGGACGCTGTAGATCACCGTGTTCTCGAACCAGGAGAAGGGCTTTTCGGTGGCCAGGTCGTTCACCGAGGTGGGCGACTTGCGGGCATCGATGGGGCCGCCCATCATGGTCATGCTCCTGGGCAGCTTGGGATCGTTGGCGCTGGCCATCAGCGCGATGGCGGCCAGCACCGGCACCGTCGGCTGGCAGACCGAGATCACGTGCACGTCCGGACCCAGGGTGCGGATGAAGTCCTGCACGTAGTAGACGTAGTCATGCAGGTGGAATTCGCCCTGTTCGACCGGCACCATGCGGGCATCGGTCCAGTCGGTGATGAAAACGTCATGTTCCTGCAGCAGGGCGCGCACGGTTTCGCGCAGCAGGGTGGAGTGGTGGCCGGACAGCGGCGCCACCACCAGCACGGTCGGCTGCTTGAGGGCGGCAATCTGGCGCGCGTTGAGATCCTTCTTGAAGTGGATCAGGCGGGCGAAGGGTTTTTCCTCCACCACTTCCTCGACGATGCCGGTGGGCTTGCCATCGACCGGCACTTCGCCGATGTTGAACTGCGGCTTTTCGTATTCCTTGGAAAGGCGATACAGCAATTCATAGCCGGCGGCGATGCGTTGCGAGAAGGGGGTGTGGGCGAGCGGGGAAACCGGGTCCGAGAAGAGTTTGGCCGAGGTTTCGGCCCATTGCATCATCGGGTTCAGAAACGCGCGATTGAGTTCATGCAGTTGATAAAGCATAGCTGACCTTTATACAAGCACTGGCTGGCCTGCCTGCCAGGCGGATAGCCCGGACCAGGTGCGCAGCAAGCATGTGCCACAAACGTTTGGCGACGATCATCGGCTGACAAATTCATATTGTGATTAATTTGTCAACTTTTTCCTTGTTGCGACGCAGTAGCATAGCACGCTTTGCCTTACGCCCTGCTTGCTGGTCAGACCAGTGGCTTGCAGTCCACAAGTTCATGCAAAACTTTGCGGAAACAAAAAGCCCCCGTGCGGGACGGGGGCTTTGAGTGGCAGCGCGGCTGCCTTGGTGCGGGCAATGCAGCCTCAGTCGAAGACCGGGCTTTCCACGCCCAGGATCTTGTGCAGCTTGGGCGAGGTGGTGGTGTACTGCATGTGGATCTTCTTTTCCGGGAAGATGTAGGGCGCGGCACCGAAGGCGGCCAGCGCGGCTTCGTGGAAGCCAGACAGGATCAGCTTCTTCTTGCCCGGATAGGTGTTGATGTCACCCACGGCGAAGATGCCCGGGATGTTGGTCTCGAACTTCTCGGTATCGACCACCTTCAGTTGCTTGCGCTCGATATCCAGGCCCCACTCGGCGATCGGGCCCAGCTTGGGCGAGAGGCCGAAGAAGACCAGCAGCATGTCCAGCGGCAGGCGGCGGGTGACGCCGTCGGCACCGGTGACCTTGACCTCGGCCAGCTTGCCGTCCTTGATCTCGGTGCCGGTGACCTGGCCGATCACCAGCTGCATTTCGTACTGTTCGCACAGTTCCTTCATCTTGGCCACCGACGCCGGCGCGGCGCGGAATTCCTCGCGACGATGCAGCAGGATCACTGATTCGGCCTTGCCCACGAAGTTCAGCGCCCAGTCCAGGGCAGAGTCGCCGCCGCCGCAGATGACGATGTTCTTGCCTTCGAACAGGGCCGGTTCCTTGACGCGGTAGAACACCTGCGAGCCTTCGAACTGCTCGATGCCCTCGACCTTCAGGGTACGCGGCTGGAACGAACCCACGCCAGCGGCGATGAAGATGGTCTTGGTGATGAAGCGGGTGCCGGTGGAGGTCTCGACGTCGAAACGACCATCTTCGCGCTTGTTGACCAGGGTCACTTCCTGGCCCAGGTGGAAGGTGGGCGAGAAGGGCTCGATCTGCTTCAACAGGTTGTCGGTCAGTTCCTGGCCGGTGCAGACCGGCACGGCCGGGATGTCATAGATGGGCTTGTCCGGGTAGAGCTCCACGCACTGGCCGCCGACGACCGGCAGCGAATCGATCACGTGCGCCTTGATTTCCAAGAGGCCGAGTTCGAACACCTGGAACAGGCCGACCGGGCCGGCGCCGATGATGACGGCATCGGCATCGATGACGCCGTTGACTGCCGCGCTCTGGACATTGTTTTCCATGATTTTCTTGATATTCCTGTTTCAGTAGATCAGTAGAGAGGCTTTTCGCACTTGCGCGTTGCGCGACTGGCTAACGGCGTGGGCCGCATGGCGGTGGATCGGCCAGGTAAAGACGGTGCATAAAGAGGGTGCTGCAGGCCTGCACCGCTTCGGCAACGCCAACCCATGAGGCTGGCAGGGGCTTTGCGGAGGGCCAAATACAAACGGCTGCGCATCTGGCTGGGACGATGGTGCTGCCAGGCTGGATGCGCAACCGCAATTCTGGGCGGGTTCGGGCCCGACCGGCTTGATCTGCCGCAGCGATCAGCGCTGCAGGTATTGCAGCTTGTCGGTCTTGTCCTTCCATTCCTCGGCGTCCGGCAGCGGGGCCTTGGTCTTGGTGATGGAGGGCCAGCTGCGGGACAGGTCGGCGTTCAGGGCGATGTATGGCTGCTGGTCGGCCGGCACGTCTTCTTCCGCGTAGATCGCATTGACCGGGCATTCGGCCACGCACACGGCGCAGTCGATGCATTCGTCCGGGTCAATCGCGAGGAAATTGGGGCCTTCGCGGAAACAATCCACCGGGCAAACATCCACGCAATCCGTGTAGCGGCAACGGACGCAGGAATCGGTGACAACGTGGGTCATAACTGTCCTATCTGTAAAATTTCTTCAAACCGATGGCTAACTGCGCCGCAATTGATGGCAATATGGCACGGTTAAAATCATGTTGCGGCTGGTCAACCTGTTGTCGAGGTCCATTTTGCGCGCATCCTGCTGCATCCTCCGCCTTGTGGGCGCCCTTGGGATGCCGCTGCGCAACCCGCCGCAAAGCCTTGTATTTTAAGGTAATTCGATTTTTCCCACAAATGAGGCTTATACAGTTTACGTATAAGTAAATAAACAAGCTCGCCACCAGACCCGCCGCCGCCAAGGTCTTCCGGATGCCGCCTCCGCGCACGGAACAAGGCCGCCAGGCGTGCCGGTCGATGCCGCGCATCAACTGATAAGGAAGTCCCGGCGTGAACGCTGAAGACACCAGACCCTCTCCCCTGCGTCGTTCCCTGCTGCCGGCCGTGCTGGGCCTGCTGGCCGCGCTGGCCTTGCCGCTGGCGCCGGTCGTCCCGGCCAAGGCCGCCGAAGCCATCCGCATCGGCGAGATCAATAGCCAGGGGCGCCAGTCACTCTCCGGGCAAGCCTACCGCAATGGGCTGGCGCTGGCCCTGGAGCAGATCAATGAAGCCGGTGGTGTCCACGGCCGGCCGTTGCAACTGGTGGTGCGGGACGACGATGGCGACGCCGACCAGGCCGCCCGGAACGCCAGGGAGCTGGTCAGCAAGGAGCGCGTCGAGGTGCTGACCGGCACCATGCTCTCCGACGTGGCCCTGGCGGTGGCGCGCGAAGCCGCCCGCGGCAAGACCGTGCTGGTGGTGGGCGATGCCCTGTCGGACGCTATCACCCTGGACAAGGGCAACCGTTTCACCTTCCGCGTGCGTCCCTCGACCTACATGCAGGCCGCCATGCTGGCCGAACAGGCCGCGCGCCTGCCCGGACGGCGCTGGGCGGTGGTGGCCCCCAACTATGAATACGGCCAGAGCGCCGTGGCCAGCTTCAAGATGCTGTTGAAGCAGGCCCGCCCGGATGTGGAATTCGTCAGCGACCAGTGGCCGGCGCTGGGCAAGATCAAGGCCGACGACGTGGCGCGGGCGATCCGCCAGTCGCGTCCGGACGGCATCTTCAACGCCACCTTCGGCGACGACCTGCAGAAGTTCGTGCAGGCCGGCAACCGCCTGCAACTCTTCAATGGCGTGCAGGTGGTGTCGCTGGCCTCGGCCGGTGCGCAAAGCCTGGACCCTTCGCAGAGCGAGGCGATCCGCGACTGGCTGGCCGTCGGCTACCCCTGGGACCAGATCAACACCCCCGAACATCAGCGCTTCCTGGAAGCCTATCTGAAGAAATTCAGCGAACGCCCGCAGCTGTCGTCCGTCCTGGGCTATTCCACGATGATGGCCATCGCCGCCGGCCTGAAGAAAAGTGAAGGAAATGACGGCGAGGCCCTGGTAGAGGCCCTGCGCGGCCTGCACTGGTCTTCGCCGCTGGGCGAACTCAGCTTCCGTGCACTGGACCAGCAGGCGTCCATGGGCGCCTTCATCGGGCTGGTGTCGCAAAAGGACGGTCGCAGCACCATGCGCGAGTGGCGCTACCTGGATGGCAGCGCCTATCTGCCGCCAGCTACCTACGTGCGCAGCCGCCGTCCGGGCTCGGCCACCCGATGATCGCCTGGCGGCACGCCCAAAGCCCCCTTGGAGCAGGGGGCTTTGCCATCGCCGATCTCGGTTAAGATAGCGCACGCGGCGCCCAAGGGGGCCGCCAAGGCATGGCGCGGGACCGCTCCGGGGCGACCCGCCATGCACGTGGACCATCAACATGGCAGCATGCGGGGCATCCGCATCCGGACTTCATGATCATCACTTCCTTACTCGACACCGACCTGTACAAATTCACGATGATGCAGGTGGTGCTGCATCACTTCCCCGGCGCCCAAGTCGAATATCGCTTCAAATGCCGCAACGAGCACATCGATCTGACCCCCTACGTCGAGGAAATCCGCGCCGAGATCGCCGCCCTGTGCCGCTTGCGCTTCAAGGAAGACGAACTGAACTACCTGCGCGGCCTGCGCTTCATCAAGAGTGACTTCGTCGACTTCCTCGACCTGTTCCACCTGAACGAAAAGTACATCACCGTCCAGCCCGACCCGGCCGGCAACGGCGAGATCGAGATCAGCGTCAAGGGCCCCTGGCTGCACACCATCATGTTCGAAGTGCCGGTGCTGGCCATCGTCAATGAAGTCTATTTCCGCGCCACCCAGCGCACACCCGACCTGGAAGAGGGCAGGGCGCGCCTGCGCCGGAAGATGTCGGTCATCACCGACGACGCCGAACTGGCCGGCTGCAAGATCGCCGACTACGGCACCCGCCGCCGCTTCTCGCGCAGCTGGCATGCCGAAGTCATCGACGAGATGAAGCAGCACATGGGCGAGCACTTCGCCGGCACCTCCAACGTGATGTACGCCATGCAGCACGACTTGACGCCCCTGGGCACCATGGCCCACGAATACCTGCAGGCCTGCCAGGCCCTCGGTCCGCGCCTGCGCGATTCACAGACCTTCGCTTTTGAGATGTGGGCGCGTGAATATCGCGGAGACCTGGGTATTACGCTCTCCGACGTCTATGGCATGGACGCCTTCCTGCGCGACTATGACATGTACTTCTGCAAGCTCTTCGACGGTGCGCGCCACGACTCGGGCGACCCCTTCGAATGGGGCGAGCGCCTGATCCAGCATTACCGCGACAATCGCGTCGATCCCTCCAGCAAGGTGCTGGTGTTCTCCGACAGCCTTGACTTCGACAAGGTGCGCGCCCTGTATCTGCGCTTCAAGGACCGCGCCAAGGTCGCCTTCGGTGTGGGCACCAACCTGACCAACGACCTGGGCTATACGCCCCTGCAGGTGGTCATGAAGATGGTGCGCTGCAACGGCCAGCCGGTGGCGAAGCTCTCCGACACCCCGTCCAAGAACATGTGCGATGACCCGGCTTATGTGAACTATCTGCGCCAGGTGTTCCAGATCAAGGCCTGACCGGGTTTGCGCGGCACAGAGCGGATTTGATCAATAGCTGAAAGTTTTTTCACTGGCCGGTTTTCGCGCGCCGGCGGCAAGCCGGCTGCTATAGTGTGGCTCCCCGTCGTCGGCTGTCATGGTGGCGGGTTTTTCTTCACTGCCATCTTGAGGACGACACTTGCCGCTCAACGCCATCCTCCTTGCCCTGTCGGGTTTGACGCTCCCTCTGTCGGCTCAGGCCGCCGATCTTGACGGCGCCGGCCTGTCGCTGGTCTGGGCCCTCCCATTTGCCGGCGTATTGCTTTCCATCGCCGTGCTGCCACTGCTGGCCCCGTCGCTATGGCATCACCATTTCGGCAAGATCGCCGGCGCCTGGGCGCTGGCTTTGCTGCTGCCGCTGGCTGCCACGCAGGGCCTGCACGCAGCGCTGGCCATCAGCGTGCATGCGCTGGTGGCGGAATATCTTCCCTTCATCATCCTGCTGACCGCCCTCTTCACGGTGGCCGGTGGCATCTGCGTGCGCGGCAACCTGCATGGGACGCCGGCCTTGAATACCGGGCTGCTGGCGCTGGGCACCCTGCTGGCCAGCATCATGGGTACCACTGGCGCGGCCATGCTGCTGATCCGCCCACTGATCCGCGCCAACGACGACCGCAAGCACTCGGTGCATGTGGTGGTGTTCTTCATCTTCCTGGTGGCCAATGCCGGTGGTTCGCTCACGCCGCTGGGGGATCCGCCGCTGTTCCTGGGCTTTTTGAAGGGGGTGGACTTCTTCTGGACCGCACGCCACCTGCTGGCGCCGATGGCCTTCCTGTGCGGCGCGCTGCTGCTGATCTTCTACCTGCTGGACCGGCACTTCTACCTCAACCGCGAAGAGCGCCGCCCGCTCGACCCCACGCCAGACTCGTCGCTGCAGCTGGAAGGCAGTGTCAACTTCCTGCTGCTGGCAGTGGTGGTCGGGCTGGTGCTCATGAGCGGCCTGTGGAAGCCCGGCGTGGCCACCGAGTTGATGGGGGCGCCGCTGGAATGGCAGAACCTGCTGCGCGATGGCGCCTTGCTGCTGGTGATCCTGCTGTCGCTGTGGCTGACCCCCGGCAGCGCCCGTGCCGGCAATGAGTTCGGCTGGGGGCCGATGCTGGAGGTGGGCAAGCTCTTCGCCGCCATCTTCCTCACCATCGCCCCGGTCATCGCCATGCTGCGCGCGGGCGAGCAGGGCGCATTTGCCACCGTGGTGCGCGCCGTGACCGGCCCCGACGGCCGGCCTGACGATGTGATGTATTTCTGGATGACCGGCCTGCTGTCTTCCTTCCTCGACAATGCACCGACCTACCTGGTCTTCTTCAACACCGCATCGGGTGATGCCCGGGAACTGATGGGGCCGCTGGCCTCGACCCTGGCGGCCATTTCTGCCGGTGCCGTCTTCATGGGGGCCAACAGCTATATCGGCAATGCACCCAACATGATGGTCAAGGCCATCGCCGAGGAGCGCGGCATCCGCATGCCCAGTTTCTTCGGCTACATGGCGTGGTCAGTGGGCATCCTGGTGCCGCTGTTCATCGTCATGAGTTTCCTGTTCTTCTAATCATCCGAATTCCTGAATTACTGTTCACCCAAGCGCATCCAACGAGACATTTCGAGACACTACGAGACCCCATGAAACCAAAGATCTTCGTCGCCCGCGCCGTCTTCCCTGAAGTATTGGCGCGCCTGGAGCAGCACTTCGAGGTCGAGTCCAACCAGGACGACCGCATCTACACTGCCGATGAACTGCAGGCCAAGGCCCAGGGCAAGGCCGGCCTCTTCACCACCCCCAGCGAACCGGTCACGGCGGCGCTGTTCGCCGCCAATCCCCAGCTCAAGGCGGTCTGCAACATGGCCGTGGGCTACAACAACATCGACGTGGCCGCCGCTACCCGCGCCGGCGTGATGGCCACCAATACGCCCGACGTGCTCAACGAGACCACCGCCGACTTCGGCTGGGCGCTGATGATGGCGGCGGCCCGTCGCATCACCGAATCGGAGCACTTCCTGCGTGCCGGCCAGTGGAAGAAGTGGAGCTACGACAGCTTCGTCGGCCCCGACATCCATGGCGCCACCCTGGGCATCATCGGCATGGGCCGCATCGGCCAGGCCATCGCCCGCCGCTCGCTGGGCTTCGACATGCAGGTGCTGTACCACAACCGCTCGCGCCTGGCGCCGGAGCAGGAGGCGCGTGCCAACCACGCGCGCTACGTCAGCAAGGAAGATCTGCTCCGGCAGGCCGACCACGTGGTGCTGGTGCTGCCCTATTCGAAAGACACCCACCACACCATCGGCGCCGCCGAGCTGGCGCTGATGAAGCCGACCGCCACCCTGACCAATATCGCCCGTGGCGGCATCGTCGATGATGCCGCCCTGATCGCGGCCCTGCGCGAAGGCCGCATCGCTGCGGCCGGCGTGGACGTGTTCGAGAACGAGCCGGCCTTCAAGCCCGAATTCCTTGACCTCAGCAATGTGGTGCTCACTCCCCACATCGCCAGCGCCTCCACCCCCACGCGCCTGGCCATGGCCAATTGCGCCGCCGGCAACCTGATTGCCGCCTTGTCCGGCCAGCGTCCGCCCAATCTGCTCAACCCGGACGTGGTCAAGGGCTGATCCAGCCACATTGCGGCAAAACAAAACGACAAAACAAAATGGGCGCACCCGATCAGGGGTGCGCCCATTTTTTTGCGCTTTCGCTTCCGGTATGCGGCAACAGCTAACGGCTGCCGCACCCGCATCAACCCTTCAGTTCATTGAAGATATCGATGTATTCCTGCTGCGCTTCGGCTTGCGGCTTGCCCTTGAGCGCGGCCCAGGCGTCGAACTTGGCGCGGGCCACGAAATCGGTCATGCCGGGGCGCTCACCCTGCACGTCGCCGTTGCTGCCCTGCTTGTAGAGACCATACATCTTCAGCAGGGTCATGTTGTCGGGACGCTCGGGCAGGCTCTTGGATTCGGCCACGGCCGCTTCGAACTGTTCTTGCAGGGTGCTCATGTCTCTCTCCTCCAGCGGGCTCAGACGCCCAGCAGTTCGACTTCGAAGATCAGGGTGGCATTGGGCGGAATCACGCCGCCAGCGCCGCGTGCGCCATAACCCAGGCCGGCCGGGATGATCAGCTTGCGGGTGCCACCGACCTTCATGCCTTGCACGCCTTCGTCCCAGCCCTTGATCACATGGCCTGCGCCCAGCGGGAAGGCGAACGGGTCATTGCGGTCCTTGCTGGAATCGAACTTGCTGCCGGCGCTGCCGTCTGCATTCTGCAGCCAGCCGGTGTAATGCACGGTGACATGGCTGCCGGCCTTGGCTTCGTCGCCCGAGCCTACGGTGATTTCTTCATATTGCAGCCCGGAAGCTGTGGTGATCGTGGACATCTTGTTCCTTTCGGTGAGGGGATGGGGTGTGCGCGGCCTGGCTGTTCATGTTGGGTGGTGCGGAACTGATGGATAGTGCCCGCAGGCAATTTCCCCACTGTCCATGTCCACCTGCGCGTCGCCGCATGGCGACAGGCTTGCAGGCCGCTCCGGCAGCGGCATGCGACCGGAACGGCAGGCAGTGTAAACCAAAAATTGAAATTTTTTCATATTGCGTCAGTGGGCTGTCAGCGGGATGCCTCTGGCATGCGTTAAGAACCCAGGACGTGCTCCGTGCACGATGAGATCAGGCATTTTTGTGTAAAGTTCGTCATGTTGCGTCGATTCAGCCAACTTTTATCCCTTTCCCTCCGCGCAGCATGTGTGTCGGCCGTTCTCGCGGTGTCCGCCCATGCCAATGTGGTGGTGGTACTCAACTCCGGCGACGCCTCAGTGTCGCTGCTGGACCAGAGCGGTGAGAAGGAGCTCTCCACCTTCTCGGTCGGCAAGGAACCACACCACCTGATGGCCACCCCGGACAACAAGTCCCTCATCGTAGCCAGCGCCACCGGCAACCAGCTGCTGTTCCTGGACCCCAAGACCGGTGCCGTGCAGCGCAAGATCCGCGACATCATCGACCCCTACCAGATCGGCTTCACCCCCGACCAGAAGTGGTTTGTGGCCACCGGCCTGCGCCTGGACCGGGTCGATGTCTACAGCTATGACGGCCAGGACCTGAAGCTGTCCAAGCGCATCCCGCTGGCCAAGACGCCCAGCCACATCGCCTTCGACAACGACAGCACCATCGCCTTCATCACCCAGCAGGGCAGCGACCAGATCAGCGCCATCGACCTGGCTACCCAGCAGGTCAAGTGGACCATGCCGGTGGGCAAGCTGCCGGCCGGCATCGTCATGACCCCGGACAACAAGTACCTGCTGGTGGGCATCATGGGTTCGGACTATGTCGAGGTGATCGACTGGCGCACCCAGAAGATGGTCAAGAAGATCAAGACCGGCGTCGGCGCCCACAACTTCCGTGGCCAGGGTGACAAACGCTTCATCTATGTCTCCAACCGCGTGGCCAATACCATCAGCATCGTCGACATGACCACACTGGAAAACGTCGGCACCATCAAGGTCCCTGGCGGCCCGGACTGCATGGAAGTTACCGCCGACGGCAAGACCATGTGGGCGACGTTGCGCTGGAGCAAGAAGGTCGCGGTGATCGACCTGGCCAGCCGCACGGTGACCAAGGTGATCCCGGTGGGCCGTTCGCCGCACGGCATCTACCTGTACAACCGGGCGCCCGATATCTGATCCTGCCGATGACCGCTCCACGATGACGCTGTCCCTCTCGAACCAGACCCTGCGCGGCCTGTGCCTGTTCGCCATCCTGGCGGCCGGCCAGGCCGTTGCGCAATCCGCCGCACCCGAGGCGGCCGCCTGCAAGGGGCACATCTACCTCACCTTCGATACCGGCAGCCAGTCCCAGGCCGAACTGATCGAACAGACCCTGCTGCGCCACCATATCAAGGCCACCTTCTTCCTTGCCAACGAGAAGACCATCCACGGAGACTACTCCCTGGATCCGGCCTGGGCGCCGCTGTGGAAGCGGCTGGTGGCCGAGGGCCATGCCTTTGGTACCCATACCTTCGACCATGTCTACGTGGTCCGCGACCTGCCGGACGGCAAGGTCGAGGTGCGGCCGCAATTCGGCGCGCAGGCCGGCAAGAAGCTGCAATGGACCCCGGCCCAGTATTGCCAGGAGATGCAGCGCGTGGACCAGCGCTTCCAGCAACTGACCGGGCACAAGCTCGACCCGCTGTGGCGCGCCCCCGGCGGGCGCCTCACGCACAACCTGCTCAAGGCCGGGCAGGCCTGCGGCTACGCCCATGTGGCCTGGGCGCCGGCCGGTTTTTCCGGTGACGAACTGCCCAGCGACAAATTCCCCAACGAGTTGTTGCTGAAAAAGGCGCTCGATGGCCTCAAGGATGGTGATATCTTCCTGGCCCATATGGGCATCTGGTCGCGCCAGGACCCCTGGGCGCCGGCCGTGCTGGAACCCTTGATCAGCGGGCTGGAGCAGAAGGGATACTGCTTTGCCACCCTGCGCGAACATCCGGCCTACCGCCACCTGTTTGGTGCCGGCAAGGAACACTGAACGCCGCTGCCAGTCGAACCGGCGCCGAGGGCAGGGGAGCCCGGCGCACCGTCGGCCCGCAGCCCGTTCACAGCGGCATACCGTCATACCGATTCAAGCTATCCATGATCATCCAGACCATTTCCGACCTCTTTGCCACCGTCCAGGGCTGGCTTTTCGAGACCCTGATACAGCCGCTGGTGTTCTTCACCGGCATGGGCGAATTCGTCGAGGAAGCCTTCACCGGCACCGAATTCGTCCTGGTGGGCCTGTGCGAACTGGTGATCCTGTTCCTCATCCTGCGCCCGCTGGAGGCCGCCATCCCGGTCCATCCCATCACCGACCCGCGCGCGCGCTGGAATGATTTCATCTACACCGTCCTGCAGCGGCTGGGCATCATCCCCATCATCGCCTTCCTGCTGCTCGATCCGTCCCTGTCCTACCTGTCCGAGGCCTTGCACCTGGAAGGCTGGGGGACCTTCAACCTGGATCAGATCTGGCCCGGCGTGACCGACCGTGCCCTGGTCAGTTTCCTGCTCTACATGGTGGTGCTGGACCTGTGCGAATACGTCTACCACTGGGCGCAGCACAATGTGCGCTGGATGTGGGCCCTGCACAGCCTGCACCATAGCCAGCAGAACATGAACCTGTGGAGCGACGACCGCAACCACATGCTCGACAACCTGGTGCACGACATGATCTTCGGTCTCATCGCCGTGCTGATCGGCGTGGAGCCCTCGCAATACATCCTGCTGGTCTCGCTCTCGCGCATGCTGCAAAGCCTGCAGCACGCCAATGTGCGCATCCATTTCGGCCGCATCGGCGAATACCTGCTGGTCTCGCCGCGCTTTCACCGCACCCATCACGCCATCGGCCTGGGCCATGAAAGCCGGGGCCGCAATTCGCTGGGCGGGCACAACTTCGCCGTGCTGTTCCCGATCTGGGATGTGATCTTCCGTACCGCCCATTTCAGCCAGGGCTTCGCCATGACCGGCGTGCGCGACCAGCTGCCGGCACCGGCCGGTCGTGGTCGCGACTATGGCCGCGGCTTCTGGATGCAGCAATGGCTGGGCATCAAGCGCCTGGTTGAATTCACCCGCAGGAAGCCACGCTGATGCGAATTTTCCTGGCCTCCTTCGGTCGCGCCCTGCTGGCGCAGCTGCATATCCGCATGCTGTGGCTGACCGTGCTGCCTTTCCTGGTGTCCCTGGCGCTGTGGGCGGTCTGTCTGTGGCTGGGCCTGCAACCCATCATCGACTGGCTGCAGGCCTATTTCGTGACCAACAGCATGTTCGGGGAAATCGGCAGCATGCTGGCCTGGTTCGGCATGGCGACCCTGAAGACGGTGCTGGTGCCGCTCCTGGCGATGTGGACGCTACTGCCGCTGATGATCCTCACGGCACTGGTCTTCGTCGGCCTGTTCACGATTCCGGCCATTTCCCGTCACATCGGTGCGCGCCACTATCCCATGCTCTCCAAGCGCCATGGCGGCAGCGTCGCCGGCAGTCTGTGGACCTCGCTGTGGTGCTTTGCCGTCTTCACCATCCTGTGGCTGGCCACGATCTGGGTATTCCTGATCCCGCCGCTGGCCTTCGTGATCCATTCGCTGCTGTGGGGCTGGCTGACCTATCGCGTCATGGCCTACGACACCCTGGCCGACTACGCCAGCACCGAGGAGCGGCATGCCGTGCTGCGCCTGCATCGCTGGCCGCTGCTGGCGGTGGGTACCATTGCCGGCGCACTGGGTGCGGCGCCCACCCTGCTGTGGCTGGGTGGGGTGCTGTCGGTGGTCTTCCTGCCCGTGCTGGCCGGGGTGGCGATCTGGCTGTATGTGCTGGTGTTCGTCTTTACCGCGCTGTGGTTCCAGTTCTATTGCCTGGAAGCGCTGCTGCGCTACCGCAGCGGCCAGCCACCGGATGGCCCGGTAGACGGCGCGGTCATCGATGTGGCACCGCGTTGAAGTCTCGTTGAGCCGCGTTGAAGCCGCGTTGAAGCCTGATTGACGCCGGGTGCTGGTACAAGGTGGGCGGCGGGGCAGGGCACGGCCCGCCACGGCGCTGCCGAATGGGGCATAATCGCCGCCATCTTTCTTCAATTTTCTGGCGGGTAGACGCATGGCATTCGGACTCATCATCATCGGCGACGAAATCCTCTCGGGACGCCGTATCGACAAGCATTTCCCCAAGGTCTTGGAACTGCTCGGCCAGCGCGGCCTGCAGTTGTCCTGGGCGGAATATCTGGGCGACGACCCCGACCGCATCACCGCCACCCTGAAGCGCACACTGGCCACCAAGGACGTGGTGTTCTGCACCGGCGGCATCGGCGCTACCCCGGACGACCACACCCGCCAGTGCGCGGCGGCTGCGCTGGGCGTGCCGGTGGTGCTGCATCCCCAGGCCAAGGAAAAGATCCAGGAGCGCATCGCCGACATGGCCCGCGAATCTGGTGCCACGCCCGACTTCGACGCACCCGAGAACCAGCACCGCCTGAAGATGGGCGAGTTCCCGCAGGGCGCCTCCATCATCCCCAATCCCTATAACAAGATTCCCGGCTTTTCCCTGCCCAATACCAGCGGCGAAGGCGCCCATTACTTCGCGCCTGGCTTCCCCGTGATGGCCTGGCCGATGTTCGAGTGGGTGCTGGAAAACCACTACGCCGACCAGTTCCACCGCCATGCCTGGGCCGAACGTTCGATGCTGGTGTACGAGGCGATGGAATCGACCCTGACCCCGCTGATGGAAGCCATCGAGGCGCAATTCCCGCTGGTGAAGGTGTTCAGCCTGCCGCACGTGGGCGACCAGCAGACGCGCCGCCATATCGACCTGGGCGTCAAGGGTGACCCCACCCAGGTGGAACCGGCCTTCGAGAAGATGCAGGAAGGCCTGCGCGCCCTGCGTGCCGAGTTCCAGATCAGCGCCTGAAACGCGCAACGCCAGACGCAAAAAGGCCCCGGTCCAGCCGGGGCCTTTCAGCAATCGGCGCGAGCGCCGGATTGTTGATTACTTTTGATTACTTCTTGGCAGCGCGGGTCACCTTGGCGCCAGCCTGGGACATCTGGTCCACGGCGTTGCTGACATTGGCTTCCAGCACTTCAGCGGCCTGCTTGGCGTTCTTGGTGAACTGTTCGTAGCCGGCGCTCATGTTGCCGATGGCCGACTTGAACATCGAGATCGCCTGTTCCGAACCGGCCGGGGCGTTCTTGGCCGCTTCGTCGATCATGGCCACCACCTTGCGGTTGACTTCGGCGATCTGCGCTTCGGCAGCCTTGGTCAGTTCCGACTGGGTGCTGGAGAAGATGCCGCTCAGGTGACGGCCGTAGGCGACCGACTTTTCCAGCGTCGGCTGGGCATGTGCGCTGGAGAGGGTGAAGAATTCCTGCGGGTCTTTGGCAGCGAACAGCTTCTGGGCCGCAGCCTGGCTTTCTTCGAGCGAGGACTTGGCGGCCTTCAGGTTCAGGTCCACCAGCTTTTCCATGCCTTCAAAGGTCTTGCTCGCCAGCTGGCTGAAGAGCGCGATCTGGGCTTCGGCATTGGCTTTGGCAGCAGCAGAAAATTGCTCGGTGTAGTTCGTCATGTTGAAACATCCTTCTCGGTGATAGGTTGATGAACAATGCTGCGACAGTGATTGCTTACGGACCAATCTGAAGGGAAAGGTGGATCTCCGCTGAAATTTCTTATTTGAATATGATGCATTGCACAAGGCGGATTCTAGTTTAATCGTGCATAAAGTCAAACGTTTCATCGCGTGAGAACTGCGAAAAGTGTTTCAAAATTGATCCACGTCTAATCAAGGACTTACGTGATTTTTGAAAAGGAATTCGATTCTTTTTCTCCTTGCTGTCGAGCTAATGAAATTACGTTATCAATGCGCTGCGCGCAATCGTTTGCGCCGCATCGCAAAACGCTTATTGCAATGCGGAAACCCGTATCAACAGGAAGGAATTTTTTCTTGAAGGCCTTTTACAGCGACCATTTCGTGCTGCCCCTGCCACCGGGCCACCGCTTCCCCATGATCAAGTACCGCATGATCCGCGAAGGGGCGGCCAGCCTGCAGCCGGCCATCGATTTCCAGGAAGCTCAAGCCGCCAGCGATGGCGAGCTGGCGCTGGCGCACCATCCCGACTACATCGGTCGCGCCAGCCGTGGCGAACTGAACGCAGCCGAGCAGCGCGAGATCGGTTTCCCGTGGTCACCGCAGATGGTGGAGCGCTCGCGCCGCTCTTCCGGGGCCACCATCGCCGCCTGTCGCGCCGCCTTCGCAGACGGGGTGGCGGTCAACCTGGCCGGCGGCACCCACCATGCCTATGCCGACCACGGCGCCGGTTTCTGCGTCTTCAACGATGCCGCCATCGCCGCGCGCCTGATGCAGGCCGAACGCCGCGCCGCCCGGGTCGCCATCGTCGACCTGGACGTGCACCAGGGTAACGGCACCGCTTCCATCCTGGCGCGGGATGATTCGGTGTTCACCTTGTCCCTGCACGGAGAGAACAATTACCCCTTCGAAAAGGAACAGAGCGATCTCGACGTCGCCCTGCCCGATGGCATCGGTGACGCCGACTATCTGGCTACCCTGCAGGGTGCACTGGCAACGCTGCAGCAGCGCTTCGCCCCGCAGTTGCTGATCTACCTGGCCGGCGCCGATCCGCACGAGGGCGACCGCCTGGGCAAGATGAAACTGAGCATGGCTGGGCTCGCGGCCCGTGACGAGACCGTGTTCGCCTATGCCCGCGAGCACAAAATTCCGGTTGCGGTTACGATGGCGGGCGGCTACGGCAGAGATATCGAACAAACCGTCGCCGTCCACCTGCAAACGATAAGACTCGCCGGCCTCCACGCTGCCCGCTGGAGCGCACGGTGAAATGACCCGGGCCTCTTCGCGCATGAGCATGTCGCATGCGGCCCGCCCACGGAAAAGAAATGATGCAATCCACCCCCGGCGCCAGCCGGTCGCGCCAGCTCCTGATGAGCCTGGTGCCCCTGTTGTTCGTATTGATCTGGAGCACCGGCTTCATCGTCGCCAAGTTTGGCCTGCCGTATGCGCCGCCGCTGACCTTCCTGCTGTTGCGCTTCACTGGCGTGCTGATCGTGCTGCTGCCGCTGGTGCTGCTGTTTCGCGCCCCCTGGCCGCACGGCCGCATCCGCCACGTGGCCGTGGCTGGCGTATTGCTGCAGGCCGGCTACCTGGCCGGCGTCTGGTGCGCCATCAAGATCGGCATGCCGGCTGGCCTGTCGGCCCTGATCGTCGGCCTGCAACCCATCCTGACCGCCTTCGCCGCGCCCTTGCTGGGTGAATCGGTGCGTGGCCGGCAATGGGTGGGACTGGCGCTGGGCCTGTGCGGGGTAGGGCTGGTGGTGGCCAACAAGATTTCGCTGATCGGCCTGTCCACTGCCAGCATCGGACTGTGCCTGTTTGCCTTGTTGTGCATCACGATCGGTACCTTGTACCAGAAGCGCTACTGCGCCCACTTTGACCTGCGCACCGGCACCGTGATCCAGTTCGCCGCCTCCATCGTGGTGGTGCTGCCCTTTGCCGTGGCCGTGGAAGGTCTGGACTGGCATCTGGGCAACGTCCACTGGACGCCGCAATTCATCGCGGCGCTGCTGTGGTCGGTGCTGGCCCTGTCGATCGGCGCCATCTTTCTGCTGTTTGCACTGATCCGCCGCAGCGCCGCCACCAGCGTCACCAGCCTGCTCTATCTCACGCCACCGACCACGGCCGTGATGGCCTGGCTGATGTTCGGCGAAGCCTTCAGCCTGATCGGTGCGCTGGGCATGCTGGTGGGTGTGATCGGCGTGGCCTTCGTGGTCCGTAAATGAAGCTCAGCCGGGCGCGGGCGCGTCCGGCATCAGCGTCACCAGTTTCAGGTCCGGCCGGTTGGCCACGCGGAAGTTGACCTGGCGATAGCGCAGTTCCCCCGATTGCGGATGCTGGAAGCGGCGCTCGCCGCCTTCGCGCTCCACCACATCCTGCAAGTGCCAGGCCCGCTTGAAGAGCGGACTGGCGGCTGACAACTCCTCCACCAGCGCCAGCAGATCCGGATCGTCCAGCAGGCTGGCACTGTCGGCCCGGAACTCCGCCACCAGCCGGCGCGCGCGCTGCTCCCAGTCGATCGTCAAGGCCTGCGCCGCCGCGCGGGCGAACATGAAGCGCAGCAGATTGGGCGCCGCCTCCCCTTGATCCAGCCACCCCACGAAGAGCTTGCACGCCGCCGGGTTCCAGGCCACGGCATTCCAGTAGCGGTCCAGCAGATAGGCCGGCGCGCGGAAGTTGCCGACCACGTCCAGGATTTCCGGCGCAATCACCGCCACCGCCTGTTGCTCCGGCAGCGCCGGATCCTTCTTGCCGGCCAGTTCGAACAAGTAGGCCCGCTTGGCGCGCGGCAGGTGCAGCGCGTCTGCGATGCGCGCCAGCGCCTGCGGCGAGACCGAGTCGGTGCGCCCCTGTTCGATCCAGGTGTACCAGGTCACGCTGATGCCGCACAACTGCGCCACCTCTTCTCGGCGCAAGCCCGGCGTGCGACGCCGGCCATGGGCCAGGTGTGGCAGGCCGGCTTGCGAGGGGGCAGTCTGTTCGCGCTGGGATTTGAGGAAGGCCCCCAGGGCGCGGCGGGCAAGATCGGGTTCCATGCAGAAAGAGGAGGGTGGTGGTCGGGGTAATAGTATAAATGCTGAACTTGTAACAGGATAAGGATTCGCTAGACTGGCTGCTCATCCACGGGCAAATGCAACCCGCCTTTGCCTGCTTTGTATTCTTGTTCACTTATTTCGCCCAGGAGCCCCGCCATGCGCAGCCATCAGCAAGTCGTCACCGAACAGTTCGGCAGTACCGCCGCCGCCTATCTCACTAGCGCGGTGCACGCCCAGGGGGCTGATCTGCAGGAACTGGCCGCCATCGCCGCTACCATTCCCGGCGCCCGCGTGCTCGATCTGGGGTGCGGCGGCGGACACGCCAGCTTTGCCGTGGCGCCGGTGGTGGAAAAAGTGATTGCCTACGACATCGCTGCCGAAATGCTGGACGTGGTCGCCAGCGCCGCCCGCGAGCGTGGCCTGGACAACCTGGCCGTGCGCCAGGGCAGCGCCGACCGGCTGGAGTTTCCCGATGCCAGCTTCGACCTGGTCTGTACCCGCTTTTCGGTGCACCACTGGCGCAATCTGCCGCAGGCGCTCGCTGAAGTGTTCCGGGTACTCAAACCGGGCGGACGCTTCATCGTCATCGATACCGCCGCACCGGCCGATGTGCTGGCCGATACCTACGTCCAGGCCATTGAGTTGCTGCGCGATACTTCACATGTCCGCAATATCAGCCTGAACTCCTGGCGCAAGCTGTTGCAGGCCGCCGGTTTTGCCATCGACAGTGACAAGACCTGGAAGCTGCGCCTGGAATTCGACAGCTGGGTGGCCCGCATGCGCACCCCGCAAGACAACATCACGGCCATCCGCGCACTGTGGAAGGCCGCACCGGAAGAGGTGAAACAGTATTTCGCGCTGGACCAGGCCTGTTCCTTCTCCATTGACGTCGCCATGCTGGACGCCCGCAAGCCCTGAGCTGCAGGTCTTTTGCCGTGCCGGCCGCAAGACGCATTGCGCCGTCAACGGCCTCCCCCGACTACCCGTTAGTGTTTCATTCCAGATGCCGCCAAAGTGAATTAAAAAGCGCGAAAACGAGCATCTGGGGCCGGTATTGCCTTCTGTTATCGTTTTCAGGAACTGAACGGAAAGCTTAGACTGGTATCATGTCGCTTCGTTGGCGTGGATCTTGCTCAAAAATAAATCGAATAAAATCGAGCAAGATTGTCAGGAAATGTCAGAAAAATTGGCCGAAACAGGGGATGCTTCGGCCGGCCGCAAGATAGAAAGCCGTTTAAATAAATGCGCTAACGTCTTAATTCTCTTGCGAAAATCCTGCTTTTTGCTACACTGCCAACGTTTCTCTTGTGTACTATCAGGGTAAATTCGGGGGGAGATCCACCTATGTTCAAAACAGCGCTGGCCATTTTCACATCGCTACTTTTCGTCCACGCTGGTTTGGCTCCTGCCGCAGCCCAGACGGTCAACAACGCCGCCAAGAAGGCCCCGGCCAAGAAGGTGGTCGCCAAGCGACCCGCCACAGCCGTCAGTCGCACGGTCGCCAAGGGCTCGCTGAACAACCGCGAAAAGCTGGTGCGCAAGGTCAGCGTGGTCAAGGGCAAGCGCCACATCAGCTATCAGCGCGTCTCGGCCGCCCCCTCGGTGCCGGTGGTGCCACCGGTCATGACCGCCGGCGACCTGGCCGGCCTGAACCTCACGCCAGATCCCTTGGCCCTGCGCTCCAATGTGGCCCTGGTGATCGACCAGGCCAGCTCGCAGGTCCTGTTTGAAAAAAATTCCTCGGTGGCCCTGCCCATCGCCTCGGTCACCAAGCTGATGACCGCACTGGTGGTGGTGGAAGCACACCTGAACATGGAAGAGACCCTGACCGTCACCGATGACGACGTCGACCGCGAAAAGCACAGCAGCTCGCGCCTGCGCGTGGGTGCTACGCTGAGCCGCGACGACATGCTGCACATCGCCCTGATGAGTTCCGAGAACCGTGCCGCCTCGGCGCTGGGCCGCAATTACCCGGGCGGTCTGCCGGCCTTCGTGGCGGCCATGAATGCCAAGGCCCGCTCGCTGGGCATGACCGATACCCGCTATGTCGATTCGACCGGCCTGTCCAGCCAGAACGTGGCCAGCGCCCGCGACCTGGCCAAGCTGGTGGTGGCGGCCTATAACTACCCCATCATCCGCCAGTACTCCACCGACCCCAAGTACATGGTCGAACCCAGCGGCCACGCCATGCAGTACAACAGCTCCAACCGCCTGACCTCCAACAAGGAATGGGACATCGGCCTGCAAAAGACCGGCTTCATCAACGAAGCCGGCCATTGTCTGGTGATGTACACGCGTATCGAAGGTCGTCCCATCGTCATGGTGTTCCTGGATTCCAAGGGCCGCCTGTCGCACGTGGGCGATGCCGCCCGCATGCGCAAGTGGCTGGTGGAAGACCAGCCGAACAACCTGACCCGCGTGAAGATGGTCAGGGCCGACGAGGGTTGATCGTCGCAGCAAGCTTGCGGCAGCAACAAAAAAGCGAACCGGATGGTTCGCTTTTTTGTTGGTCGATCTGATTGAAGGTGAACAGGCCTAGCCCTCGCTTCAATCCCGGTCCCGGCGATATCCCAGCGCCGACGAAATCTGGTTGGCCGTGCTGACCAGGTCATCCACCCATTCCTCCTGCAGCCGGTCGGCCGGGGCCGAGATCGACAGGCCGGCCACCAGCTTGCCGCTGTCGTCGCAGATGCCGGCGGCCATGCAGCGCACGCCCAGTTCCAGCTCCTCGTTGTCGCGGGCATAGCCGAGGGCGCGCACCATGGAGAGCTCGCGCTCCAGCTTGGTCAGATCGGTGATGGAGTTCTTGTTATGCCCCGCCAGCCCGGTCCGGGTGGCATAGGCGCGCACGTTCTTGGGGTCATCCACCGAGAGAAAGAGCTTGCCGGTGGAGGTCAGGTGCAGCGGCGCACGGCCGCCGATGGCGCGCACCACCTGCATGCCGGAGCGTTCGGAAAAGGAACGGTCGATATAGACGATTTCATCGGCCTGCCGCACCGACAGGTTGATGGTCTGGTGGGTCTTGCGATGCAGGGCGCGCATGAAGTCCAGCGCCGCCTCGCGCACCGACAACCGGCTCTTGACGATATTGCCCAGCTCCAGCAGGCGCATGCCCAGGCGGTAGGTGCCCGGTTCCACGCGGTCCACGAAACGCTTGACCACCAGATCGTTGAGGATGCGGTGCGCGGTCGACGGGTGCAGGTCGGTCGCCGCCGACAATTCCTTTAGGCTCACCGGGTCCGGGTAATCGGCCAGCGCATCGAGCAGCGACACCATGCGCTCGATGACCTGGATGGAAATGTGTTCTGTCTCGCCTGCAGCTTCTTTTTTCATGGCGCAGCCTGGTGCGTTGCAATATGAGGGTTATACCACAATGTGAAAAGAACAAAAAGTTCGACCGTGCTTTTTTGATCCGCATCAACGGCATATCAAGGTTGTCGGCCGCCTCCGGACGCGCCGTGCGGCGGGGCAGGGCGCCCCTGCGGATTGCCGAACGCCCGTTTCCTCTTTCCTGGCTCTCCCTGACGTTTGGTTATAAAGACGGGCCGCCTTATTCCGGCGGCTTGCGCTTGCATATCTGTTTTCCGCATATCGAGAGAAGAAAGTATTCGTTCTTTTCAGGCAGCAGGCTCATTAACCTGTGTGCTCCAAAACAACTAACACTTTCGGGAACGGACATGCTGAAGAACGTCATCAAATCGGTCGTCGCCACCCTGGTGCTGGCGCAAGCCGCCCACGTCGCACAGGCGGCCGATCTCTCGCTGCTCAACGTCTCTTACGACCCGACGCGAGAACTCTACGCCGACTATAACAAGGCCTTTTCCAAGTACTGGAAGGAAAAGGCCGGTGACAACGTCACTATCAAGGCTTCCCACGGTGGCTCCGGCAAGCAGGGCCGTTCCGTCATCGACGGCATCGATGCCGACGTGGTGACCCTGGCCCTGGCCTACGACATCGACGAAATCTCGGAAAAGGCCAAGCTGCTGCCGGCCGACTGGCAAAAGCGCTTGCCGCACAACAGCTCGCCCTATACCTCCACCATCGTGTTCCTGGTGCGCAAGGGCAATCCCAAGGGCATCAAGGACTGGGGCGACCTGATCAAGCCGGGCGTGTCCGTCATCACTCCCAACCCCAAGACCTCGGGCGGTGCGCGCTGGAATTACCTGGCCGCCTGGGCCTATGCCAAGCAGAAGGGCGGTAGCGACGACGCAGCCCGCGACTACATCGCCAAGCTCTTCAAGAACGTGCCGGTGCTGGATTCCGGTGCCCGTGGCGCCACCATCACCTTCGTCGAACGCGGCATCGGCGATGTCCTGCTGGCCTGGGAAAACGAGGCCCTGATCTCCCTGAAGGAATGGGGCCCGGACAAGTTCGACATCGTCGCGCCGTCGATCTCCATCCTGACCGAACCGCCGGTGGCCGTGGTGGACAAGGTGGTGGACCGTCGCGGTACCCGCAAGGTGGCCGAGGAATACCTCAAGCACCTGTATTCGGAGGAAGGCCAGGAAATCATCGCCAAGAACTACTACCGTCCCATCGATCCCAAGATCGCCGCCAAGTACGCAGCGCAGTTCCCCAAGCTGAACCTGGTGACCATCGACAAGGACTTCGGCGGCTGGCAAAAGGCCCAGAAGACCCACTTCGCCGATGGCGGTACCTTCGACCAGCTCTACGCACCCAACAAAAAGTGATCTGAAACCTGGCAGGGCGCCGGCCGCGCCGGCTTCCTGCCGCTTCCTCCCGCTCAACGCTCAAGCATAAGACATGACCATCCTGCTCCTGGCCGGCAGCCCTTCGGCGCCTTCCCGCTCCACCCGTCTGCTGCACCACGTCGGCGACAAGCTGGCCCAGCTCGGCCACCGCCATGCCCGTCTGGAGGTGCGCGACCTGCCGGGCCAGGCCATCCTGCGCGCCGACTGGAACAATGCGGAGATCAAGGCTGCCCTGTCCACAGTGGAGGAAGCTTCGGCCGTGGTGGTCGCCACCCCGGTCTACAAGGCGGCCTACAGCGGCATCCTCAAGGCCTTCCTCGACCTGCTGCCGCAGTTCGGCCTGACCAACAAGCTGGTGCTGCCGCTGGGCACCGGTGGCAGTCAGTCGCACATGCTGGCGCTGGACTACGCCTTGCGACCGGTGCTGTCCTCGCTCAATCCCAAGCATGTCCTGCCCAGCATCTACGCCACCGAGGCCCAGGTGACCTGGAGCGAAGAGCAGGGTCTGGTGCTGGATACGCCCATTGCCACCCGCGTCGATGAAGGCGTGGCACAGTTGTCGGCCAGCCTGTTGGCCCTGCACAAGGCAGCGCCGGAAGAGTTCCGCGAAATACCGTTCTCGCAATTGCAGTACAGCGTCTCCTACTGATGCATGCCGACGCTGACTGACATCCCGTATTGAAACCGGCCGGAGTGATCCGGCCTATCTTGAACGTCTGAACCTTGAACGTCTGAAAAATCATCGGCCGGTGCAGCCGAAGGCCCTCTGCACGCCCAAATCTGGAGAAAAACGTGTCCGCCAACAAGAACAAGATTGTCCATTCCTCCCGTCGTCGCACGCTGGTCGGCCTGTCGGCCCTGGCGCTGGCGACCGCAACCCTTGCCCTGGGCGCCGCCGCGGTGCAGGCCCAGGAAGCCAAGGTCCTGCGCATCGGCTACCAGAAGGCAGCCAATACCCTGGTCTTGCTCAAGGCCCACGGTACGCTGGAAAAGCGCCTGCAGCCGCTGGGCGTGGAAGTGAAATGGGCCGAGTTCGCGGCCGGTCCGCAATTGCTGGAAGCGCTCAATGTCGGCTCGGTCGATTTCGGCTACGTCGGTGAAGCCCCGCCCGTTTTTGCCCAGGCTGCCGGCGCCGACTTCGTCTATACCGCCTACGAAATCCCGACGCCGGATGCCGAAGGCCTGCTGGTGCAAAAGAATTCACCGATCAAGAGCGTGGCTGAACTGAAGGGTAAGAAGATCGCCTTCAACAAGGGGTCCGACGTGCACTGGCTGGTGGTGGCCCTGCTCAAGAAGGCCGGCCTGCAATACAGCGACATCCAGCCGGTCTACCTGGCGCCGGCCGATGCCCGCGCCGCCTTCGAACGCGGTGCCGTCGATGCCTGGGCGATCTGGGACCCGTTCCAGGCGGCCGCCGAAAAGCAGGTCGGTGCGCGGCGTCTGGCCAGCGGCGTGGGCGCGGTCAGCCATCACCAGTTCTTCCTGAGCGCGCGTCCTTTCGCGGCGAAGAATCCGCAGGTGCAGAAGGTCCTGCTGGAAGAGATCACCCGCGAAGGTGCGTGGGTGCGCACCCATACCGGCGACGCTGCGGCCCAGCTGGCGCCCATCCAGGGCCTGAATGCCGACATCATCGAAACCGGCTTGAAGCGCTACGCCCACGTCTACAAGCCGGTCGACGCCCAGGTGCTGGCCGAGCAGCAGAAGATCGCCGATGCCTTCTATGAACTGAAGCTGATCCCCAAACAACTCAAGGTCAGCGATGCCGTCCTCAAATGATGTCCACCCGGTTGCCGCAGCACAGGAGTCAAACATGAACGTTTTCTGGTTTATCCCCACCCATGGCGACAGCCGCTACCTCGGTACCACCGAAGGCGCGCGCCCGGTCAGTCATGACTACATGAAGCAGGTCGCTGTGGCCGCCGACACGCTGGGCTACGACGGCGTGCTGCTGCCCACCGGCCGTTCCTGCGAAGACGCCTGGGTGGCCGCCGCCAGCCTGATCGACGCCACCCGCCGCCTGAAATTCCTGGTGGCGGTGCGCCCCGGCCTGACCGCGCCGACGCTGTCGGCACGCATGGCCGCCACCTTCGACCGTCTCTCCAATGGCCGCCTGCTGATCAACGTCGTCACTGGCGGCGACCCGGTCGAGCAGGAGAGCGATGGCATTTTCGGCAGCCATGCCGAGCGTTACGAGATTTCCGACGAGTTCCTCAAGATCTGGCGCGAGGTGCTGGCCAAGACCCATACCGGCGAAGAGACCCATTTCGAGGGCAAGCACCTGCGCGTCAAGGGCGCCAAGGCGCTCTATCCGCCCCTGCAGAAACCCTATCCGCCGCTGTACTTCGGCGGTTCCTCGGACGAGGCCATCGACCTGGCCGCCGAGCAGGTGGACGTCTACCTGACCTGGGGCGAACCACCGGCTGCCGTGGCCGAGAAGATCGCCCGCGTGCGCGAACGCGCCGCCCGCGCCGGTCGCACCCTGCGTTTCGGCATCCGCCTGCACGTGATCGTGCGCGAGACCAATGAAGCCGCCTGGCGCGCCGCCGATGAACTGATCAGCCGCCTGGACGACGAGACCATCGCCAAGGCCCAGGCCAATTTCGCCCGCATGGATTCGGAAGGGCAGCGTCGCATGGCGGCCCTGCACGGCGGCCGACGCGACAAGCTGGAAGTGAGCCCCAACCTGTGGGCTGGGGTCGGCCTGGTGCGCGGCGGTGCCGGTACCGCGCTGGTGGGCGATGGCCCCACGGTCGCCGAACGTCTCAAGGAATATGCAGCGCTGGGCATCGACACCTTCATCCTCTCGGGTTACCCGCACCTGGAAGAATCGTATCGCTTCGCCGAGCTGGTCTTCCCGCTGTTGCCACGTGCGCAGCGCGAGACCCTGCCGGGATTCAACCTGACCGGCCCCTTCGGCGAGATCGTCGGCAACACCGAGCTTCCCAAGGCCGCGCCGGTGCGCGTGTCGGCCAGCTGAGGCAGGCATGACGAGCGCATCCAATCCGCTGAACAGCGCTACCACCGGCGCCGCTAGCACCAGCACCAGCGCGCCCGCCGGCAAGGCCGCCCGTGCGGCTGGCCGCTCGCCGCGCAAGGCGCGTGGCGCCTGGGTGGGCTGGCTGTTGCCGGTGCTGCTGCTGGCGTGGTGGCAACTGGCCTCGCAGGCCGGCTGGCTGTCCAGCCGCATCCTGCCGGAACCGTTTGCGGTCCTGACGGCGGCCTGGAAACTGTCGGCCTCCGGCGAGCTGTGGCGCCACCTGGCCGTCTCCAGTGGTCGCGCGGCCTCGGGCTTTGCGGTCGGTGCCGGGCTGGGCCTGGTGCTGGGCCTGCTTTCCGGCAGCCTGCGCTCGGCCGAACTGCTGCTCGATACCACCCTGCAGATGGTGCGCAATATTCCGGCCCTGGCCTTGATCCCGCTGGTCATCCTGTGGTTCGGCATCGACGAGACGGCCAAGCTGTTCCTGGTCTCGGTGGGCGTGTTCTTCCCGGTCTATCTCAATACCTTCCACGGCATCCGCTCGGTGGACCAGGGCCTGATCGAGATGGCCAGGAGCTATGGCCTGTCGGGCTGGCCGCTGTATCGCGACGTGATCCTGCCGGGCGCCTTGCCATCCATCCTGGTCGGGCTGCGCTTCGCGCTGGGCCTGGTGTGGGTGCTGCTGATCGTGGCCGAGACCATCTCCGCCCAGTCCGGCATCGGCTACATGACCATGAATGCCCGCGAATTCCTGCAGACCGATGTGGTGCTGGTCGGCATCCTGCTCTATGCCTTGCTGGGCAAGCTGGCCGATACCGCTGCCCGTGCGCTGGAGCGCTTCTGGCTGCGCTGGCATCCGGGTTACCAATGAATTCGCATCAGGAGAACCGTATGCGTCACGACCAACAGGAAAACCAGGCACTGGGTCGCGCTGCCGGTCGCGGCGTGGGCTTGAAGCTGCGCGCCGTGTCCAAGGCCTTCAGCGGTCGCACCGTGTTGCACGACATCGATCTGGACATCGCCCCCGGCGAATTCGTCGCCATCGTCGGTCGCAGTGGTTGCGGCAAGAGCACGCTGCTGCGCCTGGTGGCGCAACTGGATGCAGCCAGCGGCGGTGAGGTGGTCTACGAACACGATGCCGGCGGCGAACCCGAAGTGCGCATCATGTTCCAGGATGCGCGCCTGCTGCCCTGGAAGCGGGTGCAGGCCAATGTTGCGCTGGGGCTGCCCAGGCAGCACGCGCCGCTTGCCCTGCACGCCCTGCAGCAGGTCGGCCTGGATCAGCGCGCCGGTGAATGGCCGGCGGTGCTCTCGGGTGGCCAGCGGCAACGCGTGGCCCTGGCCCGGGCGCTGGTGCACGACCCGCAATTGCTGTTGCTGGACGAGCCGTTGGGGGCGCTTGACGCCCTGACCCGCATCGAGATGCAGGCCCTGATCGAATCGCTATGGCGCGAGCGCGGCTTCACCGCCTTGCTGGTGACCCACGACGTACAGGAAGCGGTCGCCCTGGCCGACCGCGTGCTGCTCATCGAAGACGGCCGGGTGACGCTGGATCAGCGCATCACGCTGGCCCGCCCGCGCTCACGCGGACAGGCGCAGTTTGCCGCGCTGGAAGAAGCCATCCTGGCGCGCGTGCTGCGTCATCCTGGCAGCGACGCCAATGCAATCGACGATGGTGCCACCGCAGAACTGGAGCCTGCTTTTGTCCCACGCGGCGTGCAGCAGGTGCAGTGGGCGGTCTGAGGCCGCACATGATTTGACCGTTTCAGAGAGTCCTACCATTTCAACCCATGCGGCGCGGCAGGTGCCGACGCCGTTTCATCAAGGAGCAGAGCATGACCATTCAAGCGATCAACGTACGTAACCAGTTCAAGGGCAAGGTCAAGGCCATCATCGAAGGTTCGGTGGTGTCCGAGGTGGATGTCGAGACCCCGGCCGGTATCGTCACTTCCGTCATCACCACCCGTTCGGTCAAGGACCTGGGCCTGACCATCGGCAGCGAAGTCGTGGCGCTGGTCAAGGCCACCGAAGTGTCGATCGCCAAGCTGTGATCTTTTCCGGCCGCCCATCGGTCAATCTCGCCCGGGCGGCATATTTTTCCAGGAGCAGGCCCGATGGCATATCAGGCTTTGGATGCTTACCTGGCGCGTCTGCAAGCCACCCAGTCGACCTCCTCCAAGGTCTGGCTGGATGAGCAGGGACGTGCCGCAGGGCGTTTCTTCAATACATCGCTGACCTCGGCCTTCCAGCCGGTGCGCAGCTTCGAACAGGGCAGCATCGTCGCATGTGAAGCCTTTGCCCGCAGTCATTCGGCGGTCGATGACGGACTCCATCTCTGGAAGCTGCTCGACCAGGCCGCCAGCGACGACGAATCGGTCGAGCTGGACCGCCTGTGCCGCATGCTGCACGCCATCAACTATTACCGTCAGGTCGGGCAGGGCGGTCTGGGCGATACCGACGCCCCCGAGCTGCATCTGTCGGTGCATGCGCGCCTGCTGGCCGCCGTCAACAACAATCATGGCGTGGCCTACCGCCGCATCCTGGCGGCGCTGGAGTTGCCGCACGAGCGCATCGTGCTGCAACTGCCGGTGGTCACGCCCAACCAGCGCTGGCTGCTCAACTATGTGCTGGACAATTACCGCCGCAATGGCTTCCGCCTCGGGGTCTCGGCCAATAGCCCGCTGGAGGCGCTGGGCCTGCTGGACAAGATCAAGCCGGACCTGATCAAGGTCGATGCCCGCGAACTGCCCGATCCCGACAGCGTGGCCTTGCTCTTGCTGCGGGCGGCGGAGCAGGGCGTACGCATCTTCTTCAAGCGCGTCGAGAACCGCGAGGTCTTCGACAAGCTGAGCCAGTTCGGCCAGGCCCTGGCCCAGCCCATCCACGCCCAGGGCTATCTGTGGGACACCCCTGGTGCAAGACTGCCGGACCAGATATCGGGCATCCGGGATGCGGCTTGAGGCATACTCGGTCTTCCCTATCCTCAACAGCGAGGCCTGCATGAGTCTGTCGTCCCACGTTTCCCCGGCCCCGGCGCGGCTGTCCGATTTCCGCGTACTGGTGGCGCCGGGCCTGTCCGATAGCGGCCCCGAGCACTGGCAATCGCGCTGGCAACGCCTCTATCCGGCCTTCGAACGGGTGCAGCAAGACGACTGGGAAACCCCCGACCTGCCGGCCTGGTCGCATCGCCTGGGCGAAGTGCTGGCGCGCGATGGCCGACCGACCGTGATCGTGGCGCACAGCTTCGGATGCCTGACCACCGTGCAGCGCACCGCTGCCCTGCTGGCCGAAGGGGGCTCGGCCCATCCCATCGTGGCAGCCCTGCTGGTGGCACCGGCCGATCCGGCCAAATTCAGCGTGAGCTCGGCGGTACGCCACCGGCTGCCGTATCCGGCCCTGGTGGTCGGCAGCGACAACGACCCCTGGATGAGCGCCGACCGCGCCCGCCACTGGGCCGAGGCCTGGGGCGCACAGTTCCGCTCCATCGGCCCCCGCGGGCATATCAATTCCGAGTCCGGCCTGGGCGACTGGACACAGGGCCAGCAATGGTTGCTGGAGTTGCTGGAGCAGATTCCCTGAGGCGTATTCGGTCTGCAGGGCCGCGCACATAAAGACGGTTTTCGGTGGCTTCTTATGCGCTTTTCTTCTAAAGGCATGCAAAAAACTTCGTTCTCTTTATAACCTGCGAATGCGATTATCGGTCACCTATAGTCGCATTTGTAATAAAAAGAGAACGACATGTCCGCAACCCCTGTTTCCCTGGCGGCCCCCCGGGCCGCTCCGGTGGCCGCTTCCGGCGGGACCGGCCGGCGCGTATTGCCCGGTTTCCGATTGTCGCTGGGCTTCACCATCTTCTATCTGGCACTGATCGTCCTGATCCCGCTGTCGGCCTTGTTCCTGAAGACCTTCACGCTGACCTGGGGCGGTTTCATCGATGCCGTGACCTCGCCACGGGTGATGGCGTCCTATCGCCTCAGCTTCGGGGCCTCCCTGATCGGTGCGTTCCTGAACGTGATCTTCGGCGGCATCGTGGCCTGGGTGCTGGTGCGCTACCGTTTCCCGGGCAAGCGCATCATCGACGCCCTGGTCGACCTGCCATTTGCCCTGCCCACGGCCGTGGCCGGTATCGCCCTGACCACCCTGTATTCGCAGAACGGCTGGCTGGGCAAGCTGCTCGCCCCGCTGGGCATCAAGGTCGCCTTCACCCCGCTGGGTGTGCTGGTGGCGCTGACCTTCATCGGCCTGCCGTTCGTGGTGCGCACCGTGCAACCGGTGCTGGAAGAGGCCGAGCGCGAGCTCGAAGAAGCCGCCGCCAGCCTGGGCGCCAACCGCTGGCAGACCTTCACCCGCGTGGTCTTCCCCACCATCCTGCCGGCGCTGCTGACCGGGTTTGCGCTGGCCTTCGCGCGCGCCTCCGGCGAATACGGCTCGGTGGTCTTCATCGCCGGCAACATGCCGATGGTGTCGGAGATCACGCCGCTGTTCATCGTCACCAAGCTGGAGCAGTACGACTACGCCGGCGCCACCGCCATCGCCATGGTGATGCTGCTGGTGTCCTTCGTCTTGCTGTTGACCATCAACCTGTTGCAAGCCTGGACCCGCAAGCGCGGCCAGGCGGAGAGGACCTGAGATGAGTGGCGCGCCTGTTTCCCTCGCCTCCCAGAACATCGCCCGCGGCGAGCCGCCGATCACCCCCGGAGCCACCCTGGAACCGTTCTGGGTGCGAGCCCTGTTGATCGGCATTGCCCTGGTGTTCCTGACGCTGTTCCTGTTCGTGCCGCTGGTGGCGGTGTTCTATGAAGCCTTGCGCAAGGGCTGGGATGTCTATGTGGCCTCCATCACCGAGGCCGACGCCTGGTCGGCCATCAAGCTGACGGTGATCACGGCGGCCATCGCCGTACCGCTGAACCTGGTATTCGGCGTGGCGGCAGCGTGGGCCATCGCCAAGTTCGAGTTCCGCGGCAAGAACGTGCTGCTGACCCTGATCGACCTGCCGTTCTCGGTCTCGCCGGTGATCTCGGGCCTGATCTACGTGCTGCTGTTCGGCCTGCAAGGCTACCTCGGCCCCTGGCTGCGCGAACATGACATCAAGATCCTCTTCGCCGTGCCGGGCATCGTGCTGGCCACCATCTTCGTGACCTTCCCGTTCGTGGCGCGCGAGCTGATCCCGCTGATGCAGTCGCAGGGCAGCGAAGAAGAGGAAGCCGCGCTGGTGCTGGGCGCCTCCGGCTGGCGCACCTTCTGGCACGTGACCCTGCCCAACATCAAATGGGGCCTGCTGTATGGCGTGATCCTCTGCAACGCCCGTGCCATGGGCGAGTTCGGCGCGGTATCGGTGGTCTCCGGCCACATCCGGGGCGAGACCAACACCATCCCGCTGCAGGTCGAAATCCTCTACAACGAATTCAACATCACCGGCGCCTTTGCCGTGGCCTCGCTGCTGGCTTTCCTGGCCCTGGTCACACTGGCCATCAAGAGTGTCATCGAGTGGCGGCTGCACCAGCAGCACAGCGCCAGCGAGCAAGTCTAAGGAGTTCTCATGAGCATCGAAGTCCATCACATCCAAAAGCGTTTCGGCAGCTTCACCGCACTCAACGACGTCTCGCTCAACTTCCCGGCCGGCGAACTGACCGCGCTGCTGGGGCCCTCGGGCTGCGGCAAGACCACGCTGTTGCGCATCATCGCCGGGCTGGAATCGCCTGACTCCGGCCAGGTGCTGCTGGATGGCGAAGACGCCTCGGCACGCCATGTGCGCGAGCGCCAGGTCGGGTTCGTGTTCCAGCACTACGCCCTGTTCAAGCACATGACCGTGTTCGAGAACATCGCCTTCGGCCTGCGCGTGAAACCGCGCGCCCAGCGCCCTTCGGAAGCGGCCATCCGCGAAAAGGTCAAGAGCCTGCTGGAACTGGTGCAGCTGGACTGGCTGGCCGACCGCTATCCGCCGCAACTCTCGGGCGGGCAGCGCCAGCGCATCGCCCTGGCGCGCGCACTGGCCGTCGAGCCACGCGTGCTGTTGCTGGACGAACCCTTCGGTGCACTCGATGCCAAGGTGCGCAAGGAACTGCGCCGCTGGCTGCGACGCCTGCATGATGAATTGCACGTCACCAGCATCTTCGTCACCCACGACCAGGAAGAAGCGCTCGAAGTGGCCGACCAGGTGGTGCTGATGAACAAGGGACAGGTGGAACAGATCGGCACGCCCGAAGCGGTCTACAACCATCCGGCCTCGCCCTTCGTCTACGGCTTCCTGGGCAATGTGAACCTGTTCCATGGCCGCCTGCACGAGGGCGTGCTGGATGCCGCCGGTGCCCGTTTCGAGGCGCCCGGCCATGACGATACCCGCGATGCGTCCGGCGTCGGTTACGTGCGGCCGCACGATCTGGACGTGGAACGCTACGCGCCCGGTGCCCAGGGCATCGTGGTGCAACTGCGCCGCGCCCATGCCATCGGCCCGCTGGCCCAGCTGGAACTGGAACGCGACGACAACGCCGAGCTCATCGAAGCCGTCATCCCCAACGAACGCTTTGCGCAGCTGGGACTGAAGAATGGCGACACCCTGGTGGTGCGCCCGCGCCGCCTGCAGGTGTTTGCCCAGCAGGAGGGAGGGACGGCACGATGAACTTCCAGCAACTGCGCTCCATCCGCGAAGCCGCCCGTTGCGGCTTCAACCTGACCGAAGTGGCCAATGTGCTGTTCACCTCGCAACCTGGCGTGAGTCGCCAGATTCGCGAGCTGGAAGAAGAACTGGGCGTGGAAATCTTCGAACGCAACGGCAAGCGCCTGATCGGCCTGACCGAGCCCGGCAAGGGCATCCTGGGCATCGTCGAACGGCTGCTGCTGGAAGCCGAGAACCTGCGCCGCGCCAGCAAGGAATACGCCGGCGAGCAGAGCGGCACGCTCTCCATCGCCACCACCCACACCCAGGCCCGCTACGTGCTGCCGCGCATCGTGCAGGCCTTCCGCGACGCCTTTCCACAGGTGCGCATCGCGCTCCAGCAGAGCGCGCCGGAACACATCGCCGAATGGGTCATCTCCGGCAAGGCCGACATCGGCATCGCCACCGAAGGCCTGTCGCAGTTCAAGGAACTGGTGTCCTTCCCCTGTTATACCTGGAGCCACGTGATCGTGGTGCCGAAGGGCCACCCGCTGCTGGGTCTGGAACAGGTGACCCTGGAAGACCTGGGGACCTGGCCCCTGATCACCTATGACGTCGGCTTTACCGGTCGGGGCCATATCGACGACGCCTTCCGCCAGGCCGGCATCGAGCCCGACATCGTGCTCACCGCCATGGATTCGGACGTGATCCAGCAATACGTGTCGCTGGGCATGGGCGTGGGCCTGGTGGCCTCGATGGCGGTCGACCAGGGCAAGCACCAGGACATGGTCGCCATCAATGCGGCGCACCTGTTCAAGGCCAACATCGCCCGACTGGCGGTGCGCCGAGGCGCCTACCTGCGTGGCTATGCGCTGGACTTCATCCAGCAGTTCGCCCCCGAGCTCAAGCGCGCCGACATCGTCGCGGCGCTCAATGAGGCCAGTATCTGAGGTCAATACCCAGGGTTGAACGCAGACGCGCCTACAGGTTCTTGCGATAGACGATGAAGCCGGAGTCGATGGCCAGCGTGTCATAGAGCCGGCGCGCCGTCGCATTGCCGTGGTGGGTATGCCAGTAGACGCGTTCGGCGCCATCGGCAGCCGCACGGCGGTAGAGCTCTTCGATCAGTGCGCGCCCCACGCCGCGTCCGCGGGCGGCTTCGGTGGTGAACAGATCCTGCAGATAGCAGGTCGGTCCGATCAGGATGGTATTGCGGTGGTAGAGGTAGTGTGCCAGGCCCAGTAGCCGGCCGTCGGCTTCGGCCACCAGCGCATGGACCGGCTCGCCAGCATCGTGGATGCGCGCCCAGGTGGCCTGGGTGATCGTCAGGGGCAGGGCGGTGGCGCCGCTGCGACCGTAGAAGGCATTGTAGTCATCCCACAGGATCTTCCATTGCGGGTAGTCGTCGTGGCGTGCGCCGCGAATCTGCAGCGCGCTCACAGGGGCTTGCTCGGGCATCGGGTCTCCAGGGCGCCGGTCGGGCGCGTGAAGCCGCAGTATAGCCTTGCGCGGACAAATCAAAAGGCCGGAGGACGTAGCTACAGCCCTACGCCCTCCGGCCTTTTTCATGGGCGGTTCGCCCGGGGTGATGCGTGAATCTCGATCGTGTCAGACCGTGCGGGTCGGCGTCGTGGTGAAGGTGTCGGTGCTGCTGGGCTGGGTGCTGGCAGCCTGCGCCACCTGGGCGGACTGACCGGCCGCATTGAGGATGTCGTTGAAATTGACGGCCGGCTTCTTCGTCGTTTGCTGCGTGTTGGCCGGCGTATTGCTGTGGTAGATGGAAGAAATGGAATTGATCGACATGCGTGCACTCCTGATTAAGGCTGTCCCCCCGGGCGAGCGCCCAGACCGATGTTGCCGGGGCAGTATAAGGTGCGTGATAGCGTGCTGCTACGCCGGTTTACCCAAACTTGCGCATCTTTACCTGTACCGGCTGGCGGCGTCGGATCGCTTCATTTGCGCAGGCGTGCCGCGCACTGGTCGCGCAGGGTGGTGTCTTCCGCCGTGTCGTCGTCGCCATCGCTGGTGGCGGCGGCCTGTGCACCCGGTGCGCCCGGTACGCCCGGATGCGCGCACCGGCGGTAGGCCGCCACATAACGCTCGAACTCGGCCCGCGCCTGCGCCCTGGGCAGGCTGGCCAGGCGGACGATGAAGCCACGGCTGCCGATCTCGAAGTGCTGGTAGTCGATGGGTTGCTTCCACTGGCCACCCCAGACCAGGAAGCCGTGATCGTAGAACACGCTCACCACCTCCTCGGCCATGCCGGCTTGCGCGGGCGTGCGCTGCAGGTAGCTGCTGCCCTTGGGCGGGAGCACTTCCTGCGCGCTGCTGCCCGCTTGGCTGACATAGGGGTTCTGCAGGGGATTGATATCGATGGCGGCGCCGTAGGCATGCTTGGACCAGCCACCGCCGCCGGTCATGGGCCGACCGTTGAAGGCAGAACTGTTATTGGCGGCCATGGAGCGCTGGTCATCGCCATCGAACTCTTCCAGTGCGCGCGCACCGGCCAGCGGAAAGGAGCGCAATAGCAGTTCGCCGAACAGCGACTCCACCTGCGGCGCCACTGCATCCAGCACCACCACCGCGCCCTGGCGGGTGGCGCCGTCGAAGTCGGTGTAGTCGAAGCTGACCCGGGACAGGCGCGCACAGGGAACCGGATTGGCCGCCGTGATGACCTTGCGCGCCTTCATGTCGGCACACTGCGCCGGCGAGACAGGTGCAATGTCGGCATGGGCCGCAGACATCATGGACAAGCCGGCGAGCAGGGCGGCGATCAGGGTAATCCGGCGGCCAGGGGAGGGCGGCAGGAGGAGGGCGGGCAAGGTCGTCATAGGCGGCGATGATACGGGTTTTCAGGCAAAAAAGTGTTGCCTTTTGATTCACATTGCCTGCGATGACTGACATCAAGATGCGCCATTTTCTGACAGCCTGCGGCCGCCGGAGCGGGAATAATCCATATCCAGAAACAGTCGAACTTCGGCGAAGAAGCATCTGGCCGAATGTCGGCACAACCCATCAACAACCTTTGGAGGCAAAACATGCAGATTCGCCACACCCTCTTGGCTGCCGCCGTCTTTACTGCCGTGCTCGCCGGCTGCAACAAGCGCGACGAAGCGCCCGCCACGCCGGCCGCCACCCCGCCGGCCGCATCGGAACCGGCTCCGGCCACCACCACCCCGACCACACCGGCACCGGCTGACTCCGGCTCGACCGCCACTCCGGCGACCCCGACTCCGACCACGCCGTCGGATTCCTCGGCCACCAGCCCGAGCACGCCGCCTGCGACCACGGGCGACACCGCCGGTGGCGAGAAGAAGTAAGCACAGCATTCAAGCGCCAGCCTTCGCATAACAAGAGCCAGACAAGAACGGCAACAGCCGCACCATCATCCCGCAGTGGGAACAGCACTGCATGCGCCGCGTCAGGCAACTGACGCGGCGCTTTCTTTTGAGGTACGGCAGTGAGAGGCTAGTGAAAGGGGCGCGACGGGCAGGGCGAGATGGGCCCATGGGGCAGGCCGTTCTGCCTCCTGGGGAAGGCGTCAAAATCTTTCCGAACTTTTTTTTGCGGCCCGCAGTCGTACAGGTGGTTGAACTGTTCCTTCAACCTCCCTCTTGATAGGGAACTTGCCCGCAGTTTATTGGCTGCGGGCTTTTTTTTCGCCGCTCACTTTGCGCTGTGTGGCTTCACCACCGCGATCATGGCGCCAAAAGCCGGTCCCATATTGGCTTCCAGCGTGGGATACATGCGCGAGATGCTGCCGTCCAGATAAAGGGCGTCGCTACACTTCAGTTCGTCGCGCAAAAAACTGGCGAAGTCATGGAAGCTGATCGGATTGCGCGCAATGGCCAGCGTGACCACCCCGGCTGCGTCCAGGCAGGCGGCATTGCGCACCACCGTATTGGCTGAATCGGGATCGAAGCGCGGGTTGATCTTGCCATCCACGATCAGCAGCGGCCCCGACTGCGTGGCATAGCGTGCCACCGAATTCCACAGCCCCAGCTCGGCCTCGTAGTCCGAGGTCTCCACGATATAGGCCTGGTGCTCGCTGAGGACAAACACCCCATTGGGCTGCAGGTAGAAGTTGCCATAGGCGTTCTTGCGCGTATTGAGGCGGCGCAGCTGCGTGCCGGCCTCGACGTACAGACCCAGCGGCTGCAGCTGCTTGTCGTAGATGCCGGCATTGGTGGCGCACACCATGTCCAGCCCCTGGCTGCGCAGATGGGCGTCCAGCCGCAGGAAATTGCCCAGCGGCGCGCCATTGGCATCCTTCCAGTACATGCGGATGGTGTCGCTGCGCGGATCGGCGCGACAGGTGCTGATGAAGACCTGGTGATACTGGTACTGCCTGATGTCGGCAGCGCCGGCCAGCGCCGGACAAAGCAGGGGAGCCGCCAGGATGGCCAGCGCCAGGCGGCGCAACAGGGGGGAGCGGAGGAGGAAATGAAGCATCGAAACCGGGTCTTGTTCTGCGGGAATACGCGGGGCGAGGCCGTATTGTAATTGTGGGCAGCCCGGCCTGCCACCGGTTTCCCCCGATCGGCTGCAAATCGGCCACCAGCATGGCTTTGCGTGCATCGCACCGAAATAGATCATGCTGCAGTGCGAGCCTGCACCAAATTTAGGAAAATGAAGAAAAGCAGCATGAAATGTGCGAGAAATCGAATTTAGCAGGGTAAAAATGACGGACTATGGCCAATTCTCAAAAAAAAGTTGCCCTTCATGACGAGGGTGTTACACTCTGCCCCCATGCTTCGGCCGGCCCCCGGAATTATCAGGGCCAGAGAACCGGAGCCCTACGCGCGCCGGCCTGCTGGCCAGGTAACGGCGCCTCTTGAATCCGTTCCATCCTGGAGGAAACGTCAATGAAATCTGCAAGCCGTCTGACCAAGATCGCCCTGGCCGCCGCCACCTTCGCCGCCTTTGCCGGCGTGGCGCATGCCGAGACCGTCAAGATCGCCATCGCCGGTCCCCTGACCGGTGCCGTGGCCCAGTACGGCGACATGGTCAAGGCCGGTGCCCTGACCGCGATCGAACAGATCAACGCCGCCGGTGGCGCCAATGGCAACAAGTTCGAAGCCGTGATGATGGACGACGCCTGCGAACCCAAGCAAGCCGTGGCCGTGGCCAACAAGATCGTCAGCCAGGGCATCAAGTACGTGATCGGTCACGTCTGCTCCGGCTCCACCATCCCGGCTTCCGACATCTATGAAAACGAAGGCGTGGTGATGATCACCCCGTCGGCCACCGCTCCCCAGCTGACCGAAGCCAAGCCGCACAAGTTCATCTTCCGCACCATCGGTCGCGATGACCAGCAGGGTCCTGCCGCTGCCCGCTACGTGATCGAAAAGCTCAAGCCCAAGAAGGTCGCCGTGCTGCACGACAAGCAGTCCTACGGCCAGGGTGTGGCTTCCTCGGTCAAGGGCGCACTGGACGCCGCCAAGGTGCCGGTGGTGCTGTTCGAAGGCATCAATGCCGGTGACAGCGACTACTCCGCCATCGTCACCAAGCTCAAGTCGCAGGGCGTGGACTTCGTCTACTTCGGCGGCTACCACCCGGAAATGGGCCTGATCATGCGCCAGGCGCGTGAGCAGGGCGTCAAGGCCGTGTTCATGGGCCCTGAAGGCGTGGGCAACAAGGACATCACCGCGATTGCCGGCCCGGCTTCCGAAGGCATGCTGGTGACCCTGCCGGCCGACTTCGCCGCTGACCCGGCCAATGCCGCCCTGGTCAAGGCCTTTGCCGCCGCCAAGCGCGACGCCAACGGTCCGTTCCAGATGCCGGCCTATTCCGGCGTGAAGATCATTGCCGACGCCATCACCGGCGCCAAGTCCACCGATCCGGAAAAGGTCGCGGCCTACATCCACGCCAACAGCTTCAAGACCCCCATCGGCAATGTCGAATACGACAAGAAGGGCGACCTGAAGTCCTTCAAGTTCGTGGTCTTCACCTGGCACAAGGACGCCACCAAGACCGAAGCCAAGTGATTCCCCGCGAATCGTTGGCATGACCGTCTGACCTGACGTCAAACAGCGAAATGCCCCACCGCGAAATTCTCGGATGGGGCATTTCCACTTCTGGACCCTCCACATGAATGAATTGCTCCCACAACTGACCCAGCAGCTCGTCAACGGGCTTTCGCTGGGCGCGATCTATGCCTTGATCGCCATCGGCTACACCATGGTCTACGGCATCATCGGCATGATCAACTTCGCCCACGGCGAGATCTACATGATCGCCTCCTACGTGGGCCTGGTGACGCTCACCGCCATCGGCGTGCAGTCCGGCTACCCTTTGCCGCTGCTGCTGGGTGGCGCGCTGATCGTGTCGGTACTGGTCACGGGCCTGTATGGCTGGACCGTCGAGCGCGTGGCCTATCGCCCGCTGCGCGGCGGCCCGCGCCTGGTGCCGCTGATCTCGGCCATCGGCATGTCCATCTTCCTGCAGAACTATGTACAGATCGGCCAGGGCGCGCGCGACATGTCGGTGCCGGTGCTGATCTCGGGCGCGCTGGAATTCCAGATGGGCAGCGACTTCACCGTCACCGTGCCGTATTCGCGCATGGTCATCGTCGGTGTCACGCTGCTGCTGATGGTGGCGCTCACGCTATTCATCGCGCGTTCGCGCATGGGCCGCGCCTGCCGCGCCTGCGCCGAGGACATGGGCATGGCCAACCTGCTGGGTATCGACACCAACAAGGTCATTTCCTTCACCTTTGTATTGGGTGCGATGCTGGCAGCGGTCGGTGGTGTACTCATCGCGCTGACCATCGGCAAGCTCAATCCCTACATCGGCTTCATCGCCGGCATCAAGGCCTTCACGGCGGCGGTGCTGGGTGGCATCGGCAGCATTCCCGGCGCCATGCTGGGCGGCGTCCTGCTGGGCCTGGCCGAGACCTTTGCCGCCGGCTACCTGCCGTCGGAATACAAGGACGTGGTGTCCTTCGGCCTGCTGGTGCTGATCCTGCTGTTCCGTCCCACGGGCCTGTTGGGCAAGCCCGATATCGAAAAGGTCTGAGCGCAGCGCGCCTGACGGACAACGAATTATTCAAGGAGGCGTGATGCCTGAGACTTTCAAGAATGCCGTGGCGGCGGCGCTGGTGACCGCCGTACTGACCATCCCGCTGCTGGGCATGCAATTGCAGCTGGAAGGTTACCGGGTGGTGCTCAATACCCACTGGACCCCGGTGCTGGTGGCGGTGATTGCCGTGTTCCTGTTCCAGCTGGTCAAGCCGGCGCTGTCGCGCTCGGCCGCTGGCGTGAAGCTGCCGGCCCTGCCACGCATGCAGCCGCGCCAGCAGCGCGCCGCCGTGATCATCCTGCTGATGGCGGCGCTGGTATGGCCCTTCTTCGGTTCGCGTGGCTACGTGGACGTGATGACCCTGGCGCTGATCTACGTGGTGCTGGGCCTGGGCCTGAACATCGTGGTCGGCTTCGCCGGCCTGCTGGACCTGGGCTATGTCGGCTTCTACGCCGTGGGGGCCTATACCTATGCACTGCTGAACCAGTATGTCGGCCTCTCGTTCTGGGAGTGCCTGCCGCTGTCGGCGGCGGCTGCGGCGCTGTTCGGCTTCCTGCTGGGCTTCCCGGTGCTGCGCCTGCGCGGTGACTACCTGGCCATCGTCACGCTGGGCTTCGGCGAGATCATCCGCCTGCTGCTCAACAACATGACCAGCCTGACCGGCGGCCCCGATGGTGTCTCTGGCATCCCCAAGCCCACCGTGTTCGGCCTGGCGATGGCGCGCAACCCCCTGACCGAGGGTGGTACCACCTTCCATCAGGTGTTCGGTCTGTCGTACCAGGGTGGACACATGGTGATCTTCCTGTACTTCCTGGCCCTGCTGATGGTGTTGTTCACCTACCTGGTCACCAGCCGCCTGCTGCGCATGCCCATGGGCCGCGCCTGGGAAGCCCTGCGCGAAGACGAGATCGCCTGCCGCTCGCTGGGCATCAACCCGACCAAGGTCAAGCTCTCGGCCTTCACGCTGGGCGCCGCCTTCGCCGGCCTGGCCGGTTCCTTCTTCGCCGCCCGCCAGGGTCTGGTGACGCCGGAATCCTTCACCTTCATCGAGTCCGCCCTGATCCTGGCCATCGTCGTGCTGGGTGGCATGGGCTCGCAGCTGGGCGTGATCCTGGCCGCCATCCTGCTGACCGTGCTGCCGGAAGTGGCGCGCAGCTTTGCCGAATACCGCATGCTCATCTTCGGTCTGGTGATGGTGCTGATGATGATGTGGCGTCCGCAAGGACTGCTGCCTGCCACCCGTCCGCATGTGGAGCTGCCGCAATGAACCAACCTGTGAACACCATGCTGGAAGTGGCCAATCTGTCGATGCGCTTCGGCGGCCTGCTGGCGGTCGATGGCGTCTCGCTGTCGGTCAAGGAAGGTGAAGTCTTCGCCATCATCGGCCCCAACGGCGCCGGCAAGACCACCGTCTTCAACTGCATCAGCGGCTTCTACCAGCCGACCTCGGGCGAGATCGCGCTCGATGGCGTCTCCATCGCCCGCCGTCCCAGCCACCAGGTGGCACAGCAGGGACTGGTGCGCACCTTCCAGAACATCCGTCTCTTCAAGTCCATGACCGTGGTGGAAAACCTGCTGGTGGCGCAACACCAGCAGGTCAATACCAACCTGCTGGCAGGCCTCTTGAAGACCCCCGGCTACCGTCGTTCCGAGCAGGAGGCGCTGCAACGCGCCGCCTACTGGCTGGACCATCTGGGCCTGACGGCGCTGGCCAACCGCGAGGCCGGCACGCTCTCCTACGGCCTGCAGCGCCGGGTGGAGATCGCCCGCTGCATGATCACCCGGCCGCGCCTGCTGTTGCTGGACGAACCCGCCGCCGGCCTGAATCCGCAGGAAAAGCAGGAGCTCTCGCAACTGATCGACCGCCTGCGTCGCGAACACGGCGTGGCCGTGCTGCTGATCGAACACGACATGAGCCTCATCATGGGCATCTCCGACCGCATCCTCGTCATGGAGCACGGCAAGCCCATCGTCACCGGCACCCCGGACGAGGTGCGCAGCGACGAGCGTGTGATCAAGGCCTACCTGGGAGAAGAATGATGCTGCAGTTTGACAAGGTGCATACCCACTACGGCGCCATCGAAGCGCTGCACGGCGTGTCGCTGAATGTGGAAAAGGGCGAGATCGTCACCCTGATCGGCGCCAACGGGGCCGGCAAGACCACGCTGCTGATGACGCTGTGCGGACGTCCGCGTGCCTCCAGCGGCCGCGTGATCTTCGAGGGGCAGGACATCACCGCATTGCCGACCCACGAGATCATGCGTCGCGGCCTGGCGATCTCGCCGGAAGGGCGGCGCGTCTTCCCCAGCCTGACCGTGCTGGAAAACCTCAAGATGGGCGCTTTCTTCGCCAGCAACGAGGCCATCGAACAAGGCATCGAGTATGTCTTCGGCCTGTTCCCGCGCCTGAAGGAACGCGCGGCCCAGCGCGCCGGCACCATGTCCGGTGGCGAGCAGCAGATGCTGGCCATCGGCCGTGCGCTGATGAGCAAGCCGCGCCTGCTGTTGCTGGACGAGCCCACGTTGGGACTGGCACCGCTGGTGATCGCGCAGATCTTCGAGATCATCCGCACCATCCGCGAAAGCGGCGTGACGGTGTTCCTGGTCGAGCAGAACGCCAACAAGGCACTGGGGGTGGCTGATCGCGGCTATGTGCTGGAGAACGGTCACGTGGTCATGTCCGACACCGGTGCCAACCTGCTGGCCAACAGCGACGTGCGCAAGGCGTATCTGGGACACGGCTGATCCCCTGGTAGCGCTTGCAGATGACGGCCCGGTCGCTCTCAGACCGGGCCGTTTTTTTTTCGCACTACGAGAGCGGCCAGCCGGGCTGACATGTCATACCAGACGACCAGCTGTCCCTGGCAGTGTGCAGATACAGATGGTTTTTTGGACAGGTGTGCATGCCGCCGTCTGCTGTAAGTGACATTTGGGATTGTTTCAGGCTATTCTCGATATTCAATGAGGAAAAGCATGAAAATGATTTCGCAGCATATGAAGAAACTGGGCATGGGCAGCTTGCTGTTGGCCAGTGCCTGGCTTTTTCCGGCTGCGGCGCATGCCGACCGGCTGGCCGACATCCAGGCACGCGGCATCCTGGTCTGTGCCACGCTGGCCAATAACGAACCCCTAGGCTATCCCGATCCGCAGACCCGGCAGGTGGTCGGCTTCGATGTCGACATGTGTGCCGCGGTGGCGCGCAAGCTGGGCGTGCAGATGCAACAGAAGAGCGTAACCGTGGAAGCCCGCCTGCCGGCGCTGATCCATGGCGAAGCCGACCTGGTCTCGGCGGCGCTGGGTTACACCCGCGAACGGGCACACCAGATCGATTTCACCGCCTCCCATTACCAGAACCCGATCAAGCTGATCGTGCAATCCGACTCCGGCCTGAACCTGGTATCGGACCTGGCCGACAAGCGCATCAGCGCCAATCGCAGCTCCACCCCGGAACAGGCGGCGCGACGCGTACTGCCCAAGGCCACGGTGCTGGGCTTTGTCGATACTCCGCAGGCCTTCCTGGCGCTGGCGCAGGGCAAGGTGGACGCACTGGCCATCTCCATGCCGTCGGGCGTGCGCTTCGTCAACGAATCCACGGGACGCTTTCGCTTCGTGGAAGGGGCGCTGGCCTGGGAGCCCACCGCGCTGGGTGTCAAGAAGGGTGAGCGCCGACTGCTGGCCGCCATCAATCAGGGTCTGATGGAGATGGAGAAGGAGGGCGAGATCGATGCCCTGTGGAGTCGCTGGTTCGGGCCCAAGACCAAGTTCAACATCCCCCGCGACAAGAAGCTCACACCCATTGCCAGCCTGCGTTAGGGCCGATGAAAAAACGATGCCGCGGCATCGTTTTTTTTTCATCCGTCGCCAACTGTGGCCTGTGTGGATTGGGCTGCCTGTGCCGCCAGTGCTGCCTGTGCCGCAGCTTCATCGAAGATGTCCGCACTCGGCGCCTGATAGACCTGTGGCGAAGCGCCCAGTCGTGTCGACAATTCCTGCGCCATCTGCAGCAGGGTAGCGCGCATGGCGCCGCTGGCGGCCGGATCGAAGCGCAAGGTCAGGCCGAAGATGGTCAACGAACCCACCAGCGCATTGCCAGGCCCGAACACCGGGGCCGACATCGACGACGACAGCGGATTGTTGATCCCCACCGAAATGCAGACATAGCGCCCACCCGAGCGCGCCGCATTGCCCGGCACCGAGAAGAAACGCAGTACCTGCGCACTGGAGGTCTGGTCGATCGGGAACAGGCTACCCGCCTTGACGGTGGCCTTCACCGAGGCCGGGGTCTCGGCCGCATACAGGCACAGCCGCTGCTCCTGCTGGCGGATGTAGAAGGCGGTGCTTTCGCCGGTCTCGCGCACCAGCTTCTCCAGCGTGGGCATGATGAAGTCGGCATAGTCGAACCGGGCCTCGAAGGCCTTGCCCAGCTGGTAGGCGCGCGGCCCCAGCTGATAGGAATTGTCAGCCCGTTGCACGACATAACCCGCCTTGATGAAGGACATCATGTAGCGGTGGATCACGCTCTTGAACAGTCCCGTCCGGGCTTCCAGCTCGGTCAGGCCGAACGGCTCGGGGGCATCGATGAAGGCGCTCAGGATGGCCAGGCTGCGTTCGGCGCCGAGCACGGTGCGGTCGGGTGCCGCATCCTTTTTGTCGGGCTCACTCTCTTTTTTCATAAATCGACGTCGAATTTCGGAATGGGGCGAGGTTATCACCTTTTTCGATTGGCGCGGCGCACCAAAAAATCGCCACCAGCGGCCTTGCCTGCACCGCCGGCGGGAATCTGCATGCCCATTTCAGGGATTTTTGCACCGCCGCGATGCATGTCCTAAGTATCTGAAATATAAGGACAAATTGTGCTTGTTTAAAAATCATAACGCAATTATGATTTATTTCATCGATGTTCGTTGTTCAACCTGGGAAAGGATAGAAAATGACTTTGGGGCGCTTCAACAAGACCTGTATGGCAATCGCGGCTGCGGCCGTTTCGCTGGTGTTTTCCACGGCCGCGCACGCTGACCGCCTGGCCGATATCAAGGCACGCGGCACCCTGGTGTGCGCCACCCTGACCAGCAGCGAACCCCTGGGCTTTCCCGATCCAGCTACGCGCCAGATCGTCGGCTTCGACGTCGACATGTGCAATGCGGTCGCCAAGCAGCTGGGAGTGAAGCTGGAACACAAGGGGGTCTCGGTGGAGGCGCGCATCCCGGAACTGACGCTGGGCCGGGTCGACCTGGTGGTAGCCGCGCTGGGCTATACCAAGGAGCGCGCCCAGCAGATCGATTTCACCGCTGCGCACTACCAGACTCCGATCAAGCTGATCGCCCACAGCAACGGCGGCTTCAACAAGGTCGAGGACCTGGCTGAAAAGCGCATCAGCGCCAACAAGGGTTCCACCCCTGAGCTGTATGCGCGCCGCGTCCTGCCCAAGGCCACCATCCTGACCTTCCAGGACACCCCGGCCGCCTTCCTGGCACTGGCCCAGAACAAGGTGCAGGGACTGGCGCTGTCGCAGCCTTCGGGCATCCGCTTCGTCAACGAATCCGAGGGCAAGTACAAGTTCCTCAATGGCGAACTGGCCTGGGAACCGACCGCCATGGGCGTGAAGAAGGATGAGCCGGCCCTGTTGGCCGCCGTCAACGACGCCCTCGAAAAACTGGAAAAGAGTGGCGAGACCGACGCCCTCTGGAACAAGTGGTTCGGCCCCAATACCAAGTTCAACATCCCGCGCGAGAAGAAGCTCACGCCGATCTCTGCCTTCCAGTAAGCCCTTCAGTCAAGCCTTCGTCCCCGCTGCAACAAGGATCACGCGCACCGGCCCGGCCGGTGCGTGCGGGACCGGCTTACCCTTCGCCTGGCGATTTTCCTGCGCCAGGCTGTTCTAGCAAGGAAGCGCTCACATGCTCAATCTTGATTTCGGCGCGGTGTTGCATGGCCAGTACCTGCACTGGCTCATCGGCGGCGCCTTCACCACGCTGTGGCTGTTCGCGGCGGCCTGGGTCTGCGCCTTTCTGCTGGCAGTGCTGCTGGTGGGCCTGCGCACCCTGGCGCTGCCGCCGCTGGAGTGGCTCATCGCCGGCTACGTCAACTACCACCGCAACGTGCCGGGACTGGTACAGATCTTCGTCTGGTATTTCGGCATCCCCGAACTGCTGCCCGCCTGGATCACCGACTTCATCAACAACCACAACGGCGAATTCATCTTTGCCCTGATCGCGCTGTCCCTCAACAGTGCCGCCTATATGTCGGAAGACCTGCGCAGCGGCATGCGCTCGGTGGCGGCCACCCAGATGGAAGCGGCGCGCGCGCTGGGGCTGTCCTATCTGCAATCGATGCGCGACGTGCTGCTGCCGCAGGCCATCCGCATCTCGGTACCGCCACTGGTGAACCAGTCGCTGTCGCTGTTCAAGTCCACCAGCCTGGCCATGGCCATCGGCGTGGCCGAGATGACCTACTCCAGTCGCCAGATCGAAAACGAAACCTATCGCACCTTCGAAACCTTCGCTCTGGCCTCGGCCTTCTACCTGCTGATGTCGTGGTCGATCATGGCCATCGGTGGCTGGTACAACGGCCGCCATCTGAAAGTGAAGGGGCGCTGACATGCACACCATCCTCGATATCTTCGACATCCTCCGCACCTACGGCCTGCAGTTGCTGATCGGCGAATTCCCGCATGGTCCGCTGGGCGGGCTCTCCCTGACCCTGATCCTGGCCGTCACCGGCCTGGTCTGCGCCTTCCCGCTGGCGGTGCTGTTCGGCATCGCCCGTACCAGCACTGTGCGCTGGGTGGCCTGGCCGGCCGGCGCCATCGTGCATACCCTGCGCGGGCTGCCGGTGCTGATGCTGATCTTCTGGGCTTACTTCATCGTACCGCTGTTGACCGGCAAGTCCATCTCCGGCACCACCACGGTGATCTGTGCGCTGGTGGCCTATGAGACCGCCTTCCTGGGCGAGGTCATCAAGGCCGGCATCCAGGCCATTCCGCAAGGGCAGGTCGAGGCCTCGCGCTCGCTGGGCATGAGCTACTTCACCACGCTGCGCGAGGTGGTGCTGCCGCAGGCGCTGTTCAACATGATCCCCAGCATCCTCAACCAGCTGATCTCGCTGATCAAGAACACCTCGCTGGCCTACATCATCAGCGTCAACGAACTCACCTATGCGGCCTACCAGGTCAATGCGCAACTGCTGACCAAGCCCTTCCAGGTGTACTTCCTGCTGGCCATGACCTATTTCGTGCTGTGCTACCTGCTCAGTTCGCTGGTGGGGCTGGCCGAGCGCCGTATCAAGCTAAAACGTCAATTCAGGAGTCTCTGATGATCCGATTCAACAATGTGAACAAGTGGTACGGCGACTACCACGCCCTGCGCGGCGTCAACGAGGAAATCAAGCGCGGTGAAGTGGTGATCGTCTGTGGCCCCTCGGGCTCGGGCAAGTCGACCCTGATTCGCACCATCAACCGGCTCGAACCCATCAACGACGGTCACATCTACGTGGACGGCCAGGACGTGCACGGCAACGGGGTCGATATCAACCGCCTGCGCAGCCGCATCGGCTTCGTGTTCCAGTCCTTCAACCTGTTCCCGCACATGAGTGTGGAGCGCAACGTCATGCTGGCCACCATGCGGGTCTTGAAACTGTCCGAGAAAGCCGCCCGCGACAGCGCCATGGCCCTGCTGGAAAAGGTCGGCCTGGCCGGCAAGGCGCAGTCCTATCCCGGCCAGCTCTCGGGCGGCCAGCAGCAGCGTGTGGCGATTGCCCGCGCCCTGGCCATGAAGCCGCCGGTGATGCTGTTCGACGAGCCGACCTCGGCACTGGACCCGGAGATGGTGGGCGAGGTGCTACAGGTGATGAAGCAGCTGGCCGCCGAGGGCATGACCATGGTGTGCGTCACCCACGAGATGGGCTTTGCCCGCGAAGTGGCGGACCGCCTCATCTTCATGGCCGATGGCCAGGTACTGGAGCGCGCCACCCCGCAGGACTTCTTCGAGCGACCGCAGCATGAACGCGCCCGCAAGTTCGTGGCCGACATCCGCCACGCCTGATCGCACCATCCCCAAGATTTCCCGGAGATCCGGGATCAACAAGACGAGACCACCATGGCATTCATTTCCGATTCACTCTCCCGCATCAAGACTTCGGCCACCATCGCCGTCACCCAGAAGGCGCGCGAACTGGCCGCCCAGGGCCGCAACGTGATCGCCCTCAGTTCGGGCCAGCCCGACTTCGACACCCCCGACAACATCAAAGAGGCCGCCTACGCCGCCATCGCCCGTGGCGAGACCCGCTATACGGCGGTGGCCGGCATCACCGAGCTGCGCGAAGCCGTGGTCGCCAAGTTCAAGCGCGAGAACCAGCTCGACTACAGCGTGGCCCAGACCATCATCTCCAACGGCGGCAAGCAGGTCATCGCCAATGCCCTGATGGCCACCGTCAATGCCGGCGACGAAGTCATCGTGCCGGCCCCTTACTGGGTCTCCTATCCCGAACTGGTGGCCCTGTGCGGCGGCCACGTGGTGTACGCCAAGACCACCCGCGCAGCTGGCTACAAGCTGCGCCCCGAAGCGCTGGAGGCTGCCATCACCCCGCGCACCAAGTGGCTGATGTTCAACTCGCCCTGCAACCCCAGCGGCGCGGCCTACACCCGTGCCGAGATCGAGGCGCTGGCCGAGGTGCTCAAGCGCCATCCGCAGGTCTGGATCCTCTCCGACGACATCTACGAACACCTGACCTACGGCGACTTCGAATTCACCACCCCGGCCCAGATCGCGCCCGAACTCTACGAGCGCACCCTGACCATGAACGGCGTCTCCAAGGCCTATGCCATGACCGGTTGGCGCATCGGCTACGCGGCCGGTCCGCTGGCACTGATCAAGGCCATGGAAAAGATCCAGGGCCAGCTGACCTCGGGCGCCAGCTCGGTCTCGCAATGGGCCGCGCTGGAGGCCCTGAATGGTCCGCAGGATTACATCCACGAGAGCCGCAAGGTATTCCAGGGCCGTCGCGACCTGGTGGTATCGCTGCTGAACCAGGCCGAGGGTCTGGATTGCCCGGTGCCGGAAGGCGCCTTCTATGTCTTCCCCTCCTGCGAACGTGTGATCGGCAAGCGCACCGAAGACGGCCAGGTCATCGGTAATGACGAGGACTTCGTCTCGGCCCTGTTGCAGGCCGAGGGTGTGGCGCTGGTGCATGGCAGCGCCTTCGGCCAGGGGCCGAACTTCCGTCTGTCCTATGCCGATTCCACCGAGCGCCTGCGCGAGGCTTGCGTGCGCATCCAGCGCTTCTGCGCCAGCTTGCGCTGAATCTTTCACTTTTTATTCTTGCAGGGAGAACACCATGTCAGCAGGATTCCGCATTCTTGAGCGCGTGCGCAAGGTCAGCGCGCAAGACGTCAAGAACTTCGCCGCCATCCCGGTGGCCAACATCAGCGATTCGATGGCACGCATGACCGCTGCCGGTGCGCGCCTGCGGCCACTGCACCGCGGCGGCAAGCTGGCCGGCGCCGCCATCACGGTGAAGTCGCGCCCGGGTGACAACCTGATGGTGCACAAGGCCCTGGACCTGGCCGAGCCGGGCGACATCGTGGTGGTCGATGCCGGGGGCGACCTGTCCAACGCCATCATCGGCGAGCTGATGGTGGCACACGCCATCCAGCGCGGCCTGGGCGGCATCGTCATCTACGGCGCGGTGCGCGACCTGGACGCCATCCAGGGCGGCAGCTTCCCGGTGTTCGCTGCCGGTGTCACGCATCGCGGTCCCTACAAGGATGGCCCGGGCGAGATCAATGTGCCCATCGCCATCGACGGCATGGTGATTGCCCCGGGCGACCTGGTGGTGGGCGACTACGACGGCCTGCTGTGCGTGGGCTATGACGACATCGCCGCCGTCTACGCTGCCGCCAAGGCCAAGAATGATGCCGAGGTGGCGCAGATGGCGGCCATCCAGGCCGGCACCAGCGACCGTGGCTGGATCGATGCGAGCCTGAAGCGGCTGGGCTGCCAACAGATCGGCCAGCCGGTGTCGCGCCATGGCTGATGCCGCCGCCTCGCCGCACCTGCAGGTACGCCCCGACTGGCTGGCCCTGACGCAGGAAGCGGTGCTGGAGCCGGAGCTGCCCATCATCGACGCCCACCACCATCTGTGGGACCGCGCCGGCAACCGTTACCTGTTCGAGCAGTGGATGGCCGACCTGTCCAGCGGCCATCGCATCACCGAGACGGTGTTCGTGCAATGCCGTTCGATGTACCGGCAGGAGGGGCCGCAGGCCATGCAGCCGGTGGGCGAGGTGGAGTTCGTCAATGGCGTGGCGGCGCAATCGGCCAGCGGCCTTTACGGCTCGGTGCGCGCCTGCGCGGCCATCGTCGGCTTTGCCGACCTGATGCTGGGTGCCGACGTACAGGCTGTGGTCGAAGCCCTGCAGCAGGCCGGCAACGGCCGCCTGCGCGGCATCCGCAATACCACGGCCTGGCATGCCGATCCATCGATTCGCAGCAACCCGCAGCCGCCACCACCCGGCCTGCTGGCGCAGGACAGGTTCCGCACCGGTGCACGCCTGCTGGCGCGCTACGACCTGTCGCTGGACGTCTGGGCCTATCACACCCAGCTGGATGAAGTGCTGGCGCTGGCCCAGGCCTGCCCGGACACGCGCTTGGTCCTGGATCACTGCGGCGGCCCGCTCGGCGCCGGCCCCTACGCCGGCCAGCGTGAGGCAGCACGACGCGAGTGGGAGCGCGGCATGCGCGCCATCGCGGCCCTGCCCAATGTCTGGCTCAAGCTGGGTGGTCTGGGCATGCCCGTGGGTGGCTGGGATTTCCATCGTCAGGCCGCACCGCCGGATTCGATCCAGCTGGCGCAGGCCTGGCGACCGTATATCGTCACCTGCATCGACCTCTTCGGTCCGCAGCGCTGCATGTTCGAGAGCAATTTCCCGGTGGACAAGGGCATGTTCGGCTATGTCAGCCTGTGGAATGCGTTCAAGCGGCTGACCGCTGACCTGTCCGCGTCCGAGCGCACAGCGCTCTTCAGTGGAACCGCCCGGGAGGTCTACCGTATGCAGGAGGCAGGGCGGTGATAGCATAGCGCCCTCGTTCGGACGCCCAGGCGTCCCCGGAATATCTCAAGCCTTGAAAGCAGACAGTGCACGTACAGACCCGCAGCGGCGCCCCGCATGACGCCGACGGCCTGCCGCCCCGGCAGCGCTTCCTCGCCATAGCCACCGTGGTGCTGGGCATCACCATCGCGGTCCTGGACGGTTCCATCGCCAACCTGGCGCTGCCGTCGATGGCGGCCGATCTCAAGGCCAGCGATGCCGATGCCATCTGGGTCATCAACAGCTACCAGATCGCCATGGCGGTGTGCCTGCTGCCGCTGGCTTCGCTGGGCGAGGTGGTGGGCTACCGGCGCGTCTATCTGGGCGGGCTGTTCCTCTTCACGCTGGCTTCGCTGGCCTGCGCCGCCAGCAATGACATGTTGCAGCTGAGTCTGGCGCGGGTGCTGCAGGGGTTGGGCGCGGCCGGCATCCTGTCGGTCAATACGGCGCTGATCCGCTTCATCTACCCGGCGCGCCTGCTGGGCCGTGCCATCGGCTACAACGCCCTGGTGGCCGGCACCGGCAATGCCCTGGGGCCGACCGTGGCCGGCTTCATCCTGCACCTGGCGTCCTGGCACTGGCTGTTCCTGATCAATATCCCGCTCGGGCTCCTGGCGCTCGTGGTGGGCAACAAGGCGCTGCCCACCAATCCGCTGGCCCCGCGCCGCTTCGACCGGCAGAGCGCGCTCCTGTGCATGTGCTTCATCGGCTTGCTGCTCTATACCATCGATGCGGTCGGCCATCTGCAGGGCGTCTGGGTGGTGGCCGGCTGCGCCGTGCTGACCGGGCTGAGCCTGTTCCTGCTGCTCAAGCTGCAATCGTCCAGCGCGCCCATGCTGCCGCTGGACCTGCTGCGCATTCCCTTGTTTGCGCTGTCCATCGGTACCTCCTTCTGTTCCTTCGCGGCGCAGATGGCGGTGTTCGTGATGCTGCCCTTCATGTTGCAGAACTACCTGGGCATCAGCGCCGCCCGTGCCGGGCTGTTGCTGACGGCCTGGCCGATTGCCGTGGCCCTGACCGGAGTGGTGGCGGGCAAGCTGTCGGATCGCATCGCGGCGGGTTTGCTGGGCGGGATAGGGCTCGGGGTGATGTGCCTGGGCCTGCTGTCGCTGCTGACGATCGACCATGGCACGCCAGACGGCCTGATGGCACTGCAGTTTGCGATATGCGGGTTTGGCTTCGGGCTGTTCCAGTCGCCCAACAACCGCACCATGATCAGCGCCGCCCCGCGTGAGCGTACCGGTGGCGCCAGCGGCATGCTGGGCACGGCGCGCCTGACCGGGCAGACCGTGGGCGCCTCGGTGGTGGCCATGTTGCTGGCGTCGTCGGATGCACCGTATGCGCTGGTGCTGTGCTGCACCGCCGGGCTGGCGGCGCTGGCGTGTGCGGTCAGCCTGACACGGCTGCGCTATTGAAGGGTACGCAAGGAGCGGAAGAGAACGGCGAGGGCAGGGCTCAGGCGACTGCGGCCAGGGCCTCGCTCTGGGCGTGGTGGTGGGCCGCATGGGCGGCCACCGACAGGGCCATGCTGAGGTAATTCTCACCGCGCCTGCGCTGACGGGACTGTTGCTGCTCCAGCGCAAACAATTGCTGGTAGAGGGTGCGGATCTGCTGCTGCAGCAACTGGCGCTGCTGCTTGCCGTCGCGATTGGCCGGGAAGCGTGCCAGCGACTGCGCCTGCTGTTGCAGGATCAGGATGCGGTGACTGAGCTGCTCGATCAGTTCGGCGGGGTCATGGTCCAGCGTGTCTGCACGGGGGGCCTGGGTGGCTTCGGCAGTTTTTTCTTGTTCATACGCGATGTTCATGCGAACTCCAGCCCCGGTCGAGGCGCCAGTCTTGCAGGTTCAGGCAAGATTGCCTTTGGGTAGAGTTACGGCAGCTTCCTGCAAAGCTTGAGTCGGGCCATGTAAAAAAAGGAAAAGGCGCAGGCCCGGGAAGGGCGCTGCGCCTTGCATGCAGGGCCGGCATGGCTGCCGGCGGGTCCGTCAGATGACGCCGCGGCGCATCTGGTCCAGTTCGATGGATTCGAACAGGGCCTTGAAATTGCCCTCGCCGAAGCCGTCGTTGCCCTTGCGCTGGATGATTTCATAGAACACCGGGCCGATCAGGTTCTGGGTGAAGATCTGCAACAGCAGCCCCTGGCCGGCGGTGGGGGCGCCATCGATGAGGATCTTCAGCTCGCGCAGGGCGGCCAGGTCTTCGCCATGGCCGGGGATGCGGCGTTCCACCAGGTCGTAGTAGGTGGCGATGGTGTCCTGCAGAGGCACCCCGCGGGCATACAGGGCGCGCACGGTCTGGTAGATGTCGTCGGTGCCCAGGGCGATGTGCTGGATGCCCTCGCCGTTGTATTGCTTGATGAATTCCTCGATCTGCGACTTGTCGTCCGCGCTCTCGTTGATGGGAATGCGGATCTTGCCGCACGGGCTGGTCATGGCCCGCGAGCGCAGGCCGGTGACCTTGCCCTCGATATCGAAATACTTGATCTCGCGGAAGTTGAACAGGCGCGTGTAGAACGACGACCAGGTATCCATGGCGCCGCGCATGACGTTATGGGTCAGGTGGTCGATATAGGTCAGGCCCACGCCCTTGGGATTGCGCTCCACGCCGGGGAAGAACTGGAAATCGACGTCATAGATGGAGCCGTTGTCGCCATAGCGGTCCACCAGATACAGCAGCGAGCCACCGATGCCGCGGATGGCCGGGATGTTCAGCTCCATCGGGCCCAGACGGGCTTCCACGCCTTCGGCACCCAGTTCCAGCGCGCGCTTGTAGACGAAGGCCGCATCCTTGACGCGGAAGGCCATGGCATTGACCGAAGCGCCATGCACCTGGGCGAAGGCGGCGGCATTGCTGTCCGGCTCACCGTTGAGGATGAAGTTGATCTGACCCTGCCGATACAGGGTCACGTTCTTGGAACGGTGACGCGCCACGGCAGTAAAGCCCATCAGTTCCAGCACGCCGGCAATGGCGGCCGGGTCGGCGGCGGTGTATTCGACGAACTCGAAACCGTCGGTCCCCATGGGGTTGTCGAACAGGTCCGTGCTGGCGGCGGCAAGTTGGCTGATCTGGCTATCTGCGTGGCCCATCTGTGTCTCCTCGGATTGGAAAGGCCGGCAAGCCCGGCCCATGCGAGGAGTTTATTGCGTCGCCACTGCAATTTGTGATTGTTTTTTGCGCAAATTAGGGGTTAATATGCACAAATAAATCTTAAATAAGAAAATTGGAGAGATAAATGAGCATCATCAATGTGGATCGCTACGATCTGGCCTTGCTGACCGAGTTGCAGCGTGACGGACATATTACCAACAGTGCACTGGGACTGAAAGTTCACTTGTCCACCTCCCAGATCAGTCGTCGAGTGCAGCGACTGGAAGAAGCCCACGTCATCGAACGCTACACCGCCGTGCTGGACCCGGCAGTGGTCGGCCTGGGCGTGACGGCCTTCACCACCGTGACCCTGGATCGCCAGGGCGAAACCCGGGGCGAATTGTTCGAAAAAGCCGTGGAAACGATGCCAGAGGTCACCGAATGCTTCTCCGTCACGGGGGAGGGCGATTATATCCTGCGCATTGTCGCCCCCGACCTGGCGGCGTTTTCCGAATTCATGATGAGCCGGCTGCTGCGCCTGCCTGGCGTGACCAACGTCAAATCCAACATCACCCTCAAGAAGGTCAAGCAATCGCACGAACTGCCGCTGGAACACGTCATGCAGCCGGTGAAGTCGCGCCAGCGCATTCGCTTCTCCCAATAAGGGAGTGAAGGTGAAGGGTGGGCCGCCTGTGAATTCAAAAGCAAGCGCCCGAGTGCGACGCCACCAGGGGGCGCCTAGAATCATCCTGACCCGATAGCAGGAGCACCCCATGCCGAGCACGACCTCCCCGATGATTTCCAGGCCCCCTACGTCCCCCGCGCCCTCCACGGAGGAGGGCTCCGCGTCCGCCGAGCCGTCCCTGACCGACCCGTCCCTAATCGCCCCGTCCCTCGCCGACCAGCAACGCTGGCTGGCCGTGCAGCGCCGCGACCCGGCGTTCGACGGCCTGTTCTGGTATTCGGTCAAGAGCACCGGCGTCTATTGCAAGCCCTCCTGCGGCGCGCGCACGCCCTTGCGCAAGAACGTGGCCTTTCACGCCAGTGGTGCGGCTGCCGAAGCGGCTGGTTTTCGCCCCTGCAAGCGCTGTCGGCCCGACCTGCCACCGCTGCAGGAACGCCAGGCCCAGGCCATTGCCCAGGCCTGCCGCCTGATCGAAGCCGCCGAGCAGGCCCCCGCCACCGAGGACCTGGCCCAGGCCGTGGGCTTGAGCCGCTACCACTTCCATCGGCTCTTCAAGGCCCACACCGGATTGACCCCCAAGGCCTATGGCGACGCCAGGCGGGCACAGCGCCTGCGTCAGCAACTGGCATCACGCGCCAGTGTCACCGAGGCCTTCTACGAAGCCGGCTTCAATTCCAGCGGTGGCTTCTACGCCCACCGCCATGCCGACCTGGGCATGAAGCCGACGGCCTACCGCCACGGCGGCCGTGGCGAAAAAATCCGTTTCGCGGTGGCGCAATGCTGGCTGGGCGCCTTGCTGGTGGCGGCCACGGAGCAGGGCATCTGCGCCGTCACCCTGGGCGAGGATGCCGAGGTCCTGGTGCAGCAATTGCAGGACCGTTTTGCCCAGGCCGAACTGGCGCCGGGCGATGCCGCCTTCGAGCAGACGCTGGCGCAGGTGCTGGCCGCGCTGGATGACCCGCAACGTGGCGCCACGCTGCCACTGGACGTGCGTGGCACGGCCTTCCAGCAGCGCGTGTGGCAGGCCCTGCGCGAGATACCGCCGGGGGTGACCCTTAGCTACGCCGAACTGGCCGCCCGCATCGGCCAGCCGGCGGCGGTGAGGGCGGTGGCCAGCGCCTGCGCGCACAACGAGATTGCCTTGCTGATTCCCTGCCATCGCATCGTGCGCCAGGATGGATCACCGTCCGGCTACCGCTGGGGCATCGAGCGCAAGGCGGCCTTGCTGGCGCGCGAGGCAGTGGCGCAACCGCCGCAACCGCCGCAACCGCCGCAACCGCAGTCGCAGCCGTAGCCAGCCACCGCCAACCGCAAGCCCGCCTGAAGGCGCGGGCAGAGGCGGCTACAATGGCTGTTACTTCATATTGCAGGAGTCGTGCATGCATGTTCTTGGCAAGGCCGGCCTCGCCCTCACCGGCGCGGTTCTGGTCCTGGGTGGCCTGATCGCCTGTTCGCCGCTATCGGCCATCAACGCGGTTACCCCGAGCTCCAGCTACATCAAGACCGAAGGCGTGGCCTACGCCGACAGCGACAATCCACGCCAGAAGCTGGACATCTACCGGCCGGCCGCGCAGGCCGACGCGGCGAGCGCCAAGGGCTTGCCGGTGGTGGTCTTCTTCTATGGCGGCAGCTGGAATGAAGGCAGCCGCAAGGACTACGCCTTCGTCGGCGAAGCCTTGAGCTCTCGCGGCATCATCGCCGTGCTGCCGGACTATCGCGTCTATCCCGAAGTCCGTTATCCGGATTTCCTCAAGGACAGCGCCCAGGCCCTGGCCTGGACCCTGCGTTCCCTGCACGAACTGGGCGGCGATCCGCAACGGGTCTTCGTCATGGGGCATAGTGCCGGCGCCTATAACGCGGCCATGCTGGCCCTGGACGCGCGCTGGCTGCGCCAGGCCGGCGCCTCGCCGGATGCCTTGCGTGGATGGATCGGCCTGGCCGGGCCGTACGACTTCCTGCCCATCGAAAACCCGGACGTCAAGCCGGTATTCTTTGCCCCCGACTCGCCGCCTGATTCGCAACCGGTGCGCCACGTCCAGGCTGGTGCGCCACCCGCGCTGCTGATCGCCTCGCACAAGGACAAGCTGGTATCGGCCACCCGCAACACGGGCGGGCTGGCCACACTGCTGCGCGCACAGCAGGTGCCGGTGGAGGAACGTTACTTCGACAACACCTCGCACGCCTCCCTGGTAGGCAGTCTGGCACGGCCGCTGCGATTCCTGGCGCCGACGCTGGAGACGGTCAGCGAGTTCATCGCCGCGCCGCCCCCGCGCACCAAGGCCGCGCCGTGACCGGTGACCTGTTTGCCGCGCTGCCCCGCGAGCCCGACATCGAGCCCATCACCGAGGGCGCGAGCTTGCTGCGCGCCTTCGTCAGCGACGAGGAGGCTGCAGCGCTGGTGGCTGCCATCGATACCGTGCTGGCACACTCCCCCTTGCGCAATATGCAGACGCCGGGCGGCTTTCGCATGTCGGTGGCGATGAGCAATTGCGGGCAATTCGGCTGGGTGACCGACCGTCGTGGCTATCGCTACCAGACGCTGGACCCGGTGACCGGGCAACGCTGGCCCGACATGCCGCCTGCATTCGTCGCACTGGCACAGCGGGCGGCCGAGGCGGCCGGGTTTGCTCCCTTCCTGCCGGACGCCTGCCTGGTCAACCGCTACGATCCTGGCGCCCGCATGTCGCTGCACCAGGACCGTAACGAAGAAGACATGCAGCAGCCTATCGTCTCGGTCTCGCTCGGCTTGCCGGCGACCTTCCTCTTTGGCGGCATGGAACGCAGCGACAAGCCGCAACGCATGCGGCTGGAGAGTGGGGATGTGGTGGTCTGGGGCGGCCCGGCGCGGCTGGCCTTTCATGGCGTGGATGTGCTGCGCGACGGCGAGCATCCGCTCACCGGCCGCTGCCGCTATAACCTGACCTTCCGTCGCGCCCGCTGAGGGCAACGATCCTGCCGATCAGGCCGGTGCAGCGTGCGCGCTGCCGTGTGCAGCCTTGCGCGCAGTGCTGCTCGTCCGGCGGGTCGCTTTCTTGCGCGCCGGCCGGCGTGCAGGGGAATCATCGGCTTCGTGCAGGCGTTGTTGCAGCAGTGCCAGCACCGCCGCCTCTTCCGGCGACAGGTCGTGCAGCTCCTGCACCAGTTCGGCCTGCACGCGTTCTTCCAGCAGCTCGGCAAAACTGCCATCGAGATAGCTTTCAATCACCGCCGGGTGCACATAGCATTTGCGACAGATCGACGGCGTATTGCCCAGCCGGCGGGCCACGTTCTCGATGGCGCGGACCACGTTCTGCTTGGCCTGGGCCTGCGAGTCCACCCGCTCGAAGGCCTGCAGCGCCAGCGTGGCCAGCACCGTGCCGGCCCAGGTGCGGAAATCCTTGGCGCTGAAATCCTCGCCCGCCGCCTCGCGCAGATAGGCATTGACGTCGCCGGAATCGATGCAGTGCCGCTCACCGTCGTCATCCACGTACTGGAACAGCTCCTGCCCCGGCAACTCACGCATCTTGCGGATGATGCGCGCCACATAGGGATCGTGCAGCTTGATGTCATGCTGCACCCCGCTCTTGCCACGGAAGCGGAACAGCACATCGCTGCCATCGACCCGCACGTGGCGATGGCGCAGCGTGGTCAGCCCGAAGGACTTGTTCTGGCGCGCGTATTCGTCGTTACCGACCCGCATGAAGGTGCTCTGCAGCAGATGCACCACCGCCGCCAATACCTTTTGCCGATGCAGGCCGGGCCGCTGCAGATCCTGCTCCACCACCTTGCGGATGGTGGGCAGGGCGCGGGCGAAACTGATCATGCGCAGGTATTTGGCGTCGTCGCGCACCAGGCGCCAGCGGGCGTGATATCGGTACTGCTTGCGACCGCGCGCATCGCGCCCGGTGGCCTGGATATGGCCATTGTGATGGGGGCTGATCCACACCTCTTCCCAGGCCGGTGGAATGGCCAGCGACTTCAGGCGCGCCAGCACTTCGGCATTGCGTATCAGTGCGCCCTGCGCATCGTGATAGGCAAAGCCCTTGCCATGGCGGCTGCGGCGGATGCCCGGCATCTCGTCGTTGACGTAGCGCAGCTGGTTGGCACGGGCGATGTCGGCGGCCTCGTCCTGGTGACGGGCATCGGCGGGGGGAGCAGCATTGCGGTCCATGATGGTCTCCTCGGACGCGGCGCCGGGACATCCGGCAATGGTCCATGGCGGCCATTATTGAGCAAGCCGCCCCGGCCGACAGTCAGCCATTGGCCGGGGATGGTGTGGGACTTTTCCCGCACGTCGAGCTAGCTCGGACGACTAACTCAGAACGACTAGCTCAGAACGACCACTGCAGGCTGAAGCCACCGGTCAGTGCGGCTGTGGCGCTTCGGGCGTTCACGCGCGATCTCCCCCTTGCGAGGTTCTGGTGAGATGGTGTTGTGGTCCGCTTTGTCCGCTCTGCGCCTTGTCTCCCCGCAACGCCATCCCCAATCCCGCCACGATCGCCACCGCCCCCACCATCATCGACACCGACAACGGCTCCTGCAGCACCCAGGCCGAGGCCGCGACGCCGAAGAGTGGCGACAGCGCATTGAGCATCAGCGCCCGCACCCCAAGCCGCGCAACCACCCAGTTGAACAAGGCCACGCTGAGGATGCTCACCAGCAGGCCGTGATAGGCGCTCTGCAGCGCCAGGGCGGGCAGGGGCTTGCTGAAGGTGGTTTCGCCCAGCCAGGGCAAGGCCACCAGCGTGCAGGCCAGCGACAGTACCTGCGTCAGCGCCACCGCATCCAGCGGGGCGACCTGCCAGTTGCGGTTCAGGACCAGGTACCAGGCCCACATCAGGGCCGATAGGACGAACATCAGGTCGCCGCGCCAGGCGCCTGCCGGGGTCAGGCCGCTGGCCAGGATGCCATTGAGACCGACCAGCACCAGCCCGGCCAGGAGCAGGAGCACGCCCCACGGCGAGATGCGCTCGTGCTGCCGGAAGACGAAGCGGCTGATCGCCATGCCGAACAGCGGGGTGAGCGCCGGATGGATCAGCGCGCCATGCGAGGCCGGGGCATAGTTCACGCCGCCGACCAGCACCAGGCTGAACAAGGGGCCGGAGAGCAGGAATAGCACCAATCCGCGCCGCCAGCCCACGCCACAGGCACCGATGAGTCCTCGGCGCCAGGCATAGGGCAGCATCAACAGGCCGCTGGTGAGGTAGCGCACCAGGGTGGCGTCATAGGGGGTCAGCCCTTGCTGGTAGCCGTAGCGCGAGATCACGGGTTGGATGCCCCAGATCAGCGCGACCAGGATGCCGGAAAGAATGGGTGGGTTCATGTCGAAAGCCGGTTAGTGAAAGCCCTGCAGAAGTGAGCACAGTAGAGCAAAGGGGCTTTGACTGACTTTCGATCATTGGTCAATAATGTTTGAATCTACGCCATCACCGGTTTACATATGCCCAAGCCCACGCCAGCTCCGCCGACCCTGCCCATCGATCGCGTGGGGGACATTGCGCGACCGGTGGTGGTGGCGGGTGCCGATTATCCCAGCGGTTCGCTGCAGCCCCTGCACAGTCATCGGCGGGCGCAATTATTGTTCGGGGTGGCGGGCATGATGCAGGTGGTCACCCAAGATGGAGCCTGGGTGGTGCCGCCGCAGCACGCGGTGTGGATTCCGTCCGGGCGTGAGCACCTGAGCCGCATGCTGCTGCCGGTGACGACCTGCAGTGCCTTCGTGGAGCCCGAGCACGCGCCGCGCCAGGCGCAGACCTGCCAGGTGCTGGAGGTGCCGCCCTTGTTGCGTGAATTGCTGATCGAGGCGACCCGCATCGATCCGCTCTACGCGCCCAATAGCCGGGAAGAAGACCTGATGCGCCTGCTCCTGGCCGAGATCGGTCGCGCCCGCGCGATTCCGGTCCACGTGCCGCTGCCGCAGGAGGAAAAACTGGGCGCGCTGTGCCGCAGCTTCATGATGGCGCCGTCGATACGCTCGCGTCCGGGGGAGTGGGCGGAGCAACTGCATACGAGCGAACGCAGCTTCAATCGCCGTTTCCTGGCGCAGACGGGGATGGGTTTCCAGCAGTGGCGCTTGCGGGCCTGCATCGTCAATGCGATCTCGCGGCTGGCGCTGGGGCATTCGGTGACGGTGATCGCCTATGACCTGGGCTATGAACGGCCGGCGGCGTTTTCCACGATGTTCAGGAAGATGACCGGGCATGTGCCGTCGGCCCATCCGGCGGCGCTGGGGGCGGTGCGTCGCAGCCGCTGAGCGGCGGCTATAAAAAAGGCCGGGGCATTTCGCTCCGGCCAACCATTCTGCGAGGGATGCAGAAGAGACTATCGGGGTGAAGGACGCAGGGCGTGCGCCCTGTCGTCAGTCCTGATCAGGCACCTGCCAGGCGCGGGGCCTGCGCCCGGCCGCCCGTTTGCATGTAGCGCTCGACCGAGAGGTCTTCATGAGCGATGGCGGGACGGCGGCCGGAGATCAGGTCGGCCAGCAGTTGTCCCGAGCCGCAGGACATGGTCCAGCCCAGGGTGCCGTGGCCGGTGTTGATGAACAGGTTCGAGACCGGGGTGGCGCCGACTACCGGCGTGCCGTCCGGGGTCATCGGGCGCAGGCCGGTCCAGAAGCTGGCCTGGCGGGTGTCGCCCGCGCCGGGGAAGAGGTCGTTGACCACCAGTTCCAGAGTGGCGCGGCGCTTGGCCTTGAGGGTGGTGTCATAGCCGACGATCTCGGCCATGCCGCCCACGCGGATGCGGTCGTCGAAGCGCGTGACGGCGATCTTGTAGGTTTCGTCCAGGATGGTCGAGACCGGAGCGGCGCTGGCGTCGGTGATGGGTACGGTGATCGAGTAACCCTTGAGCGGATAGACCGGAATGGCGGGCAGGCCCGGCACATCGGCGAGCAATTGGGGGGAGTAGGAGCCCAAGGCGACCACGTAGCTGTCAGCCTGTACCAGTTCCTTGCCGCAGACGACGCCGGCGATCTTGCCGCCGGCCATGGCCAGCGCATCGATGGAGACGTCGTAGCGGAATTTCACGCCCAGCTGTTCGGCCATCTTGGCCAGGCGGGTGGTGAAGAGCTGGCAATCGCCGGTTTCGTCATTGGGCAGGCGCAGGCCGCCGGTGAGCTTGCCGCGCACCTTGTCCAGCGCCGGTTCGGCGCCGCCCAACTGGTCCGGGCGCAGCAGTTCGAAGGGAACACCGGCTTCCTTGAGCACGGCGATGTCCTTGGCGGCACCATCCAGTTGTTCCTGGGTGCGGAACAGCTGCAGCGTGCCTTGCTCGCGGCCTTCGTAGGGGATGCCGACATCGGCGCGCAGCGCGCGCAGGCAGTCGCGGCTGTATTCGGCCAGGCGCACCATGCGTTCCTTGTTGACGGCATAGCTCTCGGCATTGCAGTTGCGCAGCATCTGCCACATCCAGCGCAGCTGGTTGAGCGTACCGTCCGGGCGGATGGCCAGCGGGGCGTGTTCCTGGAACATCCACTTGATGGCCTTCAACGGAATACCGGGTGCAGCCCAGGGCGAGGCGTAGCCGGGGGAGATCTGGCCGGCATTGCCGAACGAGGTTTCCAGCGCGGCGCCGGGTTGGCGGTCCAGTACGGTCACGTCATGGCCGGCCCTGGCCAGATACCAGGCACTGGTGACCCCGATGACACCGCTTCCAAGAATGACGACGCGCATGTTGATTCCCCGTTTTCAATGATGCCGCTACGAAAGGCTGCTGGATTAGAAGATTCAGCTATGATATGGGCGAATAAATAGTGTTTGTTCGCGTATTTATTGATAATTTCAGGAAGAAATAATTTAAATCGCGCTGAAACAGGAAAAATCCCATGAGAACCCAGCAGCAGTCCGTCCGTACCCTCGACAAGCTTGATCACCGCATCCTGGCGGTGCTGCAGAAGGATGGGCGCATTTCCATGAAGGAGCTGGGCGAGCAGGTCGGGCTATCGGTCACGCCCTGCATCGAACGGGTCAGGCGCATGGAGCGCGATGGGGTCATCACCGGCTATTACGCGCGCGTCAATCCGGAGTCACTGGGGGCGACCTTGCTGGTGTTCGTGGAGATCACGCTGAACCACAAGTCGGGCAACATGTTCGAGCAGTTCCGGCGCGAGGTGCTGCGCATTCCCGAGGTGCAGGAATGCCACCTGGTCTCGGGCGATTTCGACTACCTGATCAAGGCCCGCATCCGGGGCATGGCCGAATACCGCAAGCTGCTGGGCGATATCCTGCTGCAGCTGCCGGGGGCGGCGCAGTCCAAGAGCTATGTGGTGATGGAGGAAATCAAGGAAACCCTGGCCTTGCCGCTGGACGACTGAGATGATCGGGCGCATGGCGTCGCCAGATAAAGGGTCGGGGGCGGGGCTGGGGCGCGAGGGATGGTTGAGCAGCTTGCTTGACCTGCACTGTACTTGAATCCGGCGTGCGTTCCTGTGCATTCCTGTTTGGTTTGGTGTGACCTAGACTTCACCTACACTGGACTCCACTCCGACCCGAGACATCATGCCTTCCAAACCAAGAATCGAGCAATACAATCAACCCGCAGGCGGCTGGGGCGCACTGAAATACGTGGCGCTAAACCTAGTCAAGGAACACGTGGCCGATGGCAAGGGGCTGCGCACCCTGTTGTCGCAAAACCAGCCGGACGGTTTTGATTGCCCCGGCTGTGCATGGCCGGACCGGGAGCATACCTCCACCTTCGAATTCTGCGAAAACGGCGTCAAGGCGGTGGCTGCCGAGGCGACCAAGAAGCGGGTGACGCCCGATTTCTTCGCCCAGCACACCGTGGCCGAGCTGATGCAGCAGTCGGACTATGAACTGGAAGAACACGGCCGCCTGACCCATCCCATGGTCTACGACGCCGCCACCGACAAGTACCGCAAGATCGAATGGAGTGCCGCCTTCGAACTGATCGGCCAGCATCTCAATGCCTTGCCCGATCCGAACATGGCCGACTTCTACGTCTCCGGCCGCGCCAGCAACGAGGCGGCTTTCCTGTTCCAGTTGTTCGTGCGCCAGTACGGCACCAACAATTTCCCCGACTGCTCCAACATGTGCCATGAGCCCACCAGCGTGGGCCTGCCGGTGACTGTCGGGGTCGGCAAGGGCACCGTGCTGCTGGAAGACTTCGACCACTGCGACACGCTGCTGCTGTTCGGCCAGAATCCGGCCACCAACCACCCGCGCATGATGGGCGAGCTGCGTCACGCCTCCAAGCGCGGCGCCACCATCGTGGCCATCAATCCGCTGAAGGAACGCGGCCTGGAGCGCTTTGCCGATCCGCAAAGCAAGGTCGAGATGCTGACCATGGGCAGCACCCGGATCAGCTCCATGTTCATCCATCCCAAGCTGGGCGGTGACCTTGCGCTGATCAAGGGCGTCATCAAGCGCACCATCGAGCTGGACGACGCTGCCCTGGCCGCAGGGACCGAGCGCGTGATCGACGTGGCCTTCATCGAGCAACATACCGCCGGCTTCGAGGCGTTCGCCGCCCAGGCGCGTGGCGAAAGCTGGGACGACATCGTCGAGGAATCCGGCGTCTCCCGTGACGACATCGAAAAGCTGGCCCAGGTCTACGTCAAGGGTAAGGCGGTCATCGCCACCTGGGGTATGGGCCTGACCCAGCACAAGCATGCGGTGGCCACCATCCAGCTGCTGTCGAACATGATGATGCTGCGCGGGAACATCGGCCGCCAGGGCGCTGGCCTGTGCCCGGTGCGTGGTCACTCCAACGTGCAGGGCGACCGCACCGTGGGTATCGACGAAAAGCCGACCCCGGCCTTCCTGGATCGCCTGGAACAGGTGTTCGGCTTCAAGGCGCCGCGCCACCACGGCAACGACACGGTCGGCTCGGTCATGGCCATGCTGGAAGGCCGCACCAAGGTCTTCATCGGCCTGGGCGGCAACTTCGCCATGGCCACGCCCGATACCCCGCGCACCTTCGAGGCCATGCGCTCCTGCAACCTGACGGTGCATATCACCACCAAGCTCAATCGCAGTCACCTGGTGCATGGCCGTGACGCGCTGATCCTGCCGACCATGGGCCGCACCGAGATCGACATGCAGAAGTCCGGTCCGCAGGGTGTGACGGTGGAGGATTCGATGAGCATGGTGCACGTCTCCTATGGCATCAACAAGCCGGCTTCCGAGCAGCTGATGTCGGAAACCGCCATCGTGGCGCATATCGCGCAGGCCACCATGCAGTCGCGCAGCAACGGTCCGCAGATCGACTGGCTGTGGTATGCAGAGGATTATTCTCGCATCCGCGATGCCATCGAAAAGGTCTACGACGCCTTCAAGGGTTACAACGAACGCATCGCCAATCCGGGTGGCTTCCACCTGGGCGTGGCCTCGCGTGACCGGGTCTGGAAGACCAGCACCGGCAAGGCCAACTTCATGGTCCTCGACATTCCCAAGGACACGCCCATCCATCGTGCCCGGGCGATCCACGGCGAGAAGCTGCTGACCCTGATGACCACCCGTTCGCACGACCAGTACAACACCACCATCTATGGCATGGACGACCGTTATCGCGGTGTGTTCGGCCAGCGCCGGGTGGTGTTCATCAACCCGGCCGATCTGCAGATGCTGGGCTTGAAGGATGGCGAGTGGGTCGATATCACCAGCGTCTGGGACGATGGCGTGGAACGTCGCGCTGATGGTTTCCTGCTGGTGGCCTACGACATTCCTCGCGGTTGCATCGGCAGCTACTATCCCGAGACCAACCCGCTGGTGCCGCTGGAGAGCTTTGCCGACCAGGCCCGCACGCCGACCTCGAAGTCGATTCCGGTGCTGCTGGCGCGTTCGGCGGTGCAGCGCACGGCGGCGTAAGCAGAGATGGTGGACATGGCAGACATGGCGGACTCGGCGGACCCGGGCAGCGGCGACCTGCAGGAGCGGGCGCGGCAACTGGGCGTCCCGCCCGAGGTACTGCTCATCGTCGAGACCTTGCAGGCCGACGCCGAAGAGAAGGAGGGCGGCGCGCTGTCACTGGCGCGCCTGTCCAAGCGCACGCAACTGCGCATGAGTACCTTGCGGCGTCTGCTGTCGGCGCTGGAAGAGGCCGGCGTGGTGCAGGTAGCGATGAACGAGGACGGGACCGGCAGCGTCAGCTTGCTGGTGCCGCCGCCTCAGTAAGCGCTACCTGAGCGACCTAGGCGCCATCGCCGCCGTGAGCAGCCGCAGACAACTCAATCCGCCAGTTCCTGCACCAGCTTGCCCATCAGTTTGAGGGCCTGTTCGATCTCCCTCGACCAGTCATAGCTGTAGTTGAGCCGGATGAAATGGCTGTAGCGATTGGTGGCCGCAAAGATGCGCCCCGGCGCCACCGTGATGCCCAGTGCCAGACTGCGGCGATACAACTCCATCGCATCCACCTGCGGCGGCAATTCCACCCACAGCACATAACCGCCTTCGGGCGCGGAGACCCGCGTGCCTTCCGGGAAGAAGCGCAGCACGAAGTGCCGCATCAACTCGCGTTGCTGGGCAAAGGCGCGGCGGACCCGGCGCAGGTGGCGCTCGTAGCCGCCCTGGGTCAGGTATTCGGCGATGGCCCGTTGCGGGGCGGTAGGCGTGGCCAGGGTGTTGAGGAACTTGAGCTTTTCCACCTGATCGCGGTAGCGGCCGGGCATGGCCCAGCCGATGCGGTAGGCGGAGGTCAGGCTCTTGGAAAAGGACGAGCAGTGCAGCACCAGGCCGTCGCGGTCGTAGTTCTTCAGCGAAGAAGGATGCGCATTGCCGTAATAGAGTTCGCTATAGACGGCGTTTTCGATCAGCGGCATCTGGTGCTGTTCGGCCAGGCGCACCAGCCTTTCCTTTTCGCTGTCCGGCATCTGGAATCCGAGTGGATTCTGGAAGTTGGGCATCACCATGCAGGCCGCCACGGCTTGCGTCTTCAGACATTCTTCCAGGGCCCCGACGTCCATCCCGCGCTCGGGATCGGTGGGGATTTCCAGCGCCCGCATGCCCAGTCGCTCGATGGCGTGCAGCATGGCATAGAAGGTCGGGGTCTCGACCGCGATGGTGTCGCCCGGCTTGGCCACGGCTTGCAGGCAGAGGTTGATGGCCTCGGTCGCGCCGACGGTGATGACGATTTCCTCGGGGGCGACCTTGAGACCGTTTTCCAGGTAGCGCCGGGCGATCTGGCGCAGCAGTTCCGGATGGCCCGGCGGCAGGTCGTCGAACACGCTGGACTGGCTGGCATGGCGGGCGATCTTGCCGGCATACTGCGCCAGCCGGTGCGAGGGGAAGAGCGCCGGATTGGGGTAGGGCGACCCCAGCGGCACGGTGCCGTCCTGCTGGATGGTCCTGAGCGTGGCCAGCACCAGCCGGCTGACGTCGACCTCGGTCGATTCCTGCCAGGCCGGGTGATCCTCGCGCGAGGCCTTGGCCACGGGCATGGCCACGGTCTCGGCCTGGGCCCGTACGAAGTAGCCGGATTGCGGCTGGCTTTCGATGATGCCTTGGCTTTCCAGCAGTTCGTAGGCGCGTACCACGGTCGTGACGCTGACCTTGTGTTGCTGGCTGGCAATGCGTACCGAGGCGATGCGCTCGCCCGGGCGCAGCACGCCGGCGCGGATCGAGGCCGCCAGCTGGTCGGCAAATTGTTTGTAGAGAGGCATGGCGGCCATGGAAGAGGGATGTGGGAGAGTGGTGTTAGAGTGCTAAGCCCGCATTCTACAAGGTACAAGGACGCCGCCATGATCACCGTGCATCACCTGAACAACTCCCGCTCGCAGCGCGTACTGTGGCTGCTGGAAGAGCTGGGGCTGGATTACCAGATCAAGTTCTACCAGCGCAATCCCAAGACCATGCTGGCCCCGCCGGAACTGCTGGCGGTCCATCCCCTGGGCAAGTCGCCCGTGATTACCGATGGCGACCTGACGGTGGCCGAGTCGGGCAACATCATCGAATACCTGCTGGAGCGCTACGGCGCCGACAGTGGCCTGCTGCCGGCCGCCGGTACTGCCGAGCGCCTGCGCTATCGCTACTGGCTGCACTTCGCCGAGGGCTCGGCCATGCCCTGGCTGTTGCTGGGCCTGATCTTCGCCAAGATGCCCGGGGCCGTGCCGGTGCTGATCCGTCCGATCGCCAAGATGCTGGCGCAGGGCATGCGCAGCCGCGTGGTCGCGCCGCAGCAGGAGCGGCAGCTCAAGTTCATGGAAGCGGAACTGGGCAAGGACGAGTGGTTCGCCGGGGCGCAGTTCACGGGGGCGGACATCCAGATGAGTTTCCCGGTCGAGGGCCTGCGGGCGCGGGGCGGGCTGGATGGGCGCTATCCCAGGCTGCTCCGCTACCTGGAAGCCATCCACGCCCGGCCGGCCTACCAGCGGGCGCTGGAAAAGGGCGGGCCTTACGAGCTGTTGCGCTAGCCTTCGGCGCGGGAGATTTCAGGCCGGCAAGCTCACCTGGGCGCGCAGGCCACCGCCGCTGCGATTGCACAGCAGCAGGCGCCCGCCATGGGCCTCCACGCTGGAGCGGGCGATGGCCAGCCCGAGGCCGACATGGCTGTCGCGGCCCCGATGGCGGGCCGGGTCAAGGCGCACGAAGGGCTTGAAGACTTCCTCCAATTGCGCCTCGGCGATGCCGGGGCCGTCATCGTCGACCAGGATCGTGAGCGCGCCATCGGACTGCGCCCTCAGGGACAGGCGCGCGCACTGGCCATAGCGCACTGCGTTGTCCACCAGGTTGCCCAGGGCGCGGCGCAGGTGGATCGGGCGGCAGCGATAGGGCTGGGAAGTCGCCTCTTCCAGCAGCACCTGGTGCCCCTGGGCCGACTGTTCCTCGGCGATCTCGCGCAATAGTGCCTGCAGATCGATCTGTTGAGTGGCTTCGGCGTGGGCGTCGTCGCGGGCAAAGTGCATCGTTTCTTCCACCATGACCCGCATCTCCTCGAGGGTGTGGATCATCGCCGTGCGCAGCGCGGCATCGTCCACCAGTTCGGCCCGTAGTCTCAGGGAGGTGATCGGCGTGCGCAGATCGTGACTGATGGCGGCCAGCATGCGGGTGCGGTCTTCCACGAAGCGGCGCAGCCGTTGTTGCATCAGGTTGAAGGCGCTGGTGACGTCGCGCGCTTCCTGCGGGCCGGTGACCGGCAGGGCGTCGATCTGCTCACCCCGGCTGACCCGTTCGGCGGCCTGTGCCAGGGCCTTGATCGGGCGCAGGATGCGGCGCAGGAACAGCGCCACGATGACCAGCACCGGCAGCGTCGAGACCGGCACCGAGAAGCGTAGCGGGCGCTGCCAGCCCTGGGTGATCACCGGGAACTGCACGGTGTTGACCCAATGCCCGTCTGGCGTGCGCAACGCCATGCGCAGCGTGGCCGGGCCTTCCGGGGATTCGTACAGGCTCACCCGCAGGGCATCGGCGGGCAGCGCCAGCAGGTCCTGCAGGCGCTGGCGCAGGATGTCTTGGTCGCGTCCTCGCTGGTGCTGGGCATCGATGTGCGGTTGCGGGTCCAGCGTATAGCGTCGGCTGTCCAGGCTGGCCTGGAGCAGCGCCGCCCGGGCCTGGGGCGTGGGCAGCAGGCCCAGGCGCCAGGCGATGGCGGCGTGTTCGGCCATCTGCTCGCGCGAGATCACGTGGATACGTTCGCCATTGCCCAATACCAACATCAGGCCGATGGCATGGGCCGCTACCAGACCGACCAGCAGCAGGGCCAGCAACTGGCCGGTCATGGTGCGCGGCCACAGTCTCATGAGACGGCGGGCTCTGCGCTGACCTGGGCCGCCAGCAGATAGCCGTTGCCCCATACCGTCTTGAGCAGGCTGGGGCGGCGCGGGTCGGGTTCGAGTTTCTTGCGCAGGCGGCTAACCTGGCTGTCGATGCTGCGATCGAAGGCCTGGGCTTCGGTGCCAGCGGTGAGGTCCAGCAGGCGGTCGCGCGAGAGCACGGTGTTGGGATGTTCCACCAGGACGCGCAACAGGCGGTATTCGACGCTGGAGAGGGTCACGCTGGCGCCGTCGCGGTCGCGCAGTTCGCGCTTGTCCACATCCAGGGTCCATGTATCGAAGAGGTAGCGCCGCACCGCCAGCGGCGCAGCGGGCAGCGATGCGCCCGGCAGTTGGCGGGCGATGCGGCGCAGCACGCTGCGGATGCGGGCCAGCAATTCGCCGGGTTCGAAGGGCTTGATCAGGTAGTCGTCCGCACCAGTGTCCAGGCCGCGGATGCGGTCGTCGCTGGAGGCCATGGCCGTCAGCAGGATCACCGGCGTACCCAGTTGCTGGTCGATGTAGCGGCACAGCGAGAGGCCGTCCTCGCCCGGCATCATCACATCCAGCACCACCAGGTCGAAGCGTTGCCTGCCCAGCAGCGCGCGCGCCTGTGCGGCATCCAGGGCCATGCTCACCAGCAGGTCCTGGCGGCGCAGGTAGGCGGCCAGCGGTTCACAGATATCGGGATGATCATCCACCACCAGGATGTGGCGTTGCGCTTGCATGGTTGTTCCTTCTCCGGTGGCCTTGGCTTGCCACACTTTGACAAACTTTTGCCAATTTTAAATGAATATAATTCTCATTTGCAAATCAACGGCAATCGACCAGGACCCGTCCGGTCTGGCGCAAATCCATTTCCCCAGCAACGTTGCAGGCCATGACCGTGGCCAGCAGGGGAGCGTGTGCGCCCGGACGTCGGCACGCTGGCATCCAACAGGGGAAGCAATCACATGTACGCATACCGTCTTTTCACACCCAATCGCATGACGCTCGCGGTGGCTGCCGCACTGGCCTTGTCGGCCGGTCTGGCGCAGGCACAGCAGGCCGAAGCCGGCCTCAGCCAGGTGGTGGTCACCGCCACCGGTTTCGAGCAGGAAGTCATCGATGCACCGGCCAGCATCACCGTCATCGGCCAGGATGAATTGAAGAAGAAACCCTTTCGCGACCTTACCGATGCCTTGAAGGATGTCGAGGGCGTGACTGTCACCGGCACCGCCAGCGAAAAGGACATCTTCATTCGTGGCCTGCCCGGTGCCTATACCCTGATCCTGGTGGACGGCAAGCGGCAGAGCACGCGCGATGCGCGCACCAACGGCAATTCCGGCTTCGAGCAATCCTTCATTCCCCCGCTGGCGGCCATCGAACGCATCGAGGTGGTGCGCGGGCCGATGTCCTCGCTCTACGGCTCAGATGCGATGGGCGGCGTGATCAACATCATCACCAAGAAGGTGGCGCGCCAGTGGGGCGGCTCGGTCAGCGTCGATACCACCTTGCAGCAGCATGCCGACTCGGGAGATGCCTACCAGGGCCAGTTCTACGTCAACGGTCCCATCGCCAGCGATGTGCTGGGACTGCAGATGTGGGGCAAGGTCTACAAGCGCCAGGAAGACCGCATCCTCAACGGTAATACCAAGGCGCTGGACACCGACTTTACCGCCCGCCTGGCGCTGACGCCCAACAAGGACCACGACATCCTGGCCGAGATCGGGACCACCCAGGTCCGGCGCGATGCCTCCAGCTATCACACCCTGGCGGCCACGCGTACCACGGCCGATACCTACAACGAAAACCCGCGCGACCACATGTCGCTGTCGCACACCGGTCGCTATGGCTGGGCCACCTCGGATGTGTCCATCTCCTACGAGAAGGCGCAGCGCAAGAGCTACACCGAAAGCCCGGTCGGCAGCGACAGCTACACCCAGGCCGCGCGCGCCCCCAAGATCGAGAACCTGGTGATGGACGGCAAGCTGTCCCTGCCGCTGGGGGCGCACTGGCTGGTACTGGGCGGCCAGTGGAACGAGGCCACCCTCACCGACGTCAACCCGGGCGTGAGCAGTACCCTGGTGCAGCAGTTCAAGATCACCCAGAAGGCGCTGTTCGTCGAGGACGAGTGGAAGCTGACCGAACGCCTGGCCCTCACCGGCGGCCTGCGCCTGGACCACCACCAGGTCTATGGCAACCACTGGAGCCCACGCCTGTATGCGGTCTGGCATGGCAGCGAGCAACTGGTGCTCAAGGGTGGTGTCTCGCGTGGTTTCCGGGCGCCGGACATTCGCACCATCGCACCGGGCTACGCCTATACCACCGGGGGCGCTGGCTGCACGGTCGGCCCCACCGGCACCTGCGGGGTCATCATCGGCGACCCCAACCTCAAGCCCGAGACCAGCACCAGCTGGGAAATGGGCGCACAGTGGGATAACCACGCCGGCCTGGCCGCCGGTGCCACGCTGTTCTACACCGACTTCAAGGACAAGGTCAGCAATGCCCTGGTCTATAACGCCGATGGCAGCATTGCGCGCTGGTCGGCCAACAGCAACTATCGCCTCTGGACCAGCTACAACGTCGATCGCGCCACGATCAAGGGCATCGAGTTGAGCGGGCGCTGGCAGGCCACCCGCAGCGTGGCGTTCAAGTCCAACTACACCTATACCGATTCACGCCAGAAGGGTGGCGCCTACGATGGCTATGCGCTGGCCCGCACACCCAAGCACATGTTCAACCTGCGTGCCGACTGGACCCCGGCCGATGCCTGGACCGTCTGGAGTGCGCTGGCCTACCACGGCAAGGAGGTCAATGCAGCTGCGCGCGTGGGGACTGCCGGCACCACCATTTCCTCGTCGGGGGTCAAGGAGTACCAGGGCTATACCCTGGCCGACCTGGGTGTGACGCATGACATCAACAAGCTCACCTCGGTCAGCGCGGCGATCTACAACCTTACCGACAAGCGTCTGGATGAGCAGAGCTTCAACACCGTCGGCGATGGGCGCCGCCTGTGGGTCAGCCTGACGCAGCGCTTCTGATGGCCGGCGTCGATCTGCACCGGCGGCGCGTGCTGGTGGCCGCCATGCTGGCCAGCCTGCCGGCAATGGCGGTAGCGCAGCCTGACCTGTCGCAGCGGCTGGGGCCGACGATTGCCGAGCACGGTTCGGCCTGGTATCGCTTCGAGCGCTTTGCGCTGCGCTCGCAGGACGGCCAGCGCGGCTACCGGGTGACCGTGTGCCTGCCACGCCGTGCCGCGCCGGCGGACGGTTATCCGGCCATCGTCCTGCTGGACGGCAATGCCGCGCTGGCGGCCATCGACGAAGCGCAGTTGCAGGCGCTGGATGCGGCTGGTCCACCGTTGATCGTGGCCATTGGCTATGACACTGACCTGCGCTTCGATGTCGCGGCCCGCGCCTATGACTACACGCCGCCCATTCCTGCCGGGCAGGCCGATGACGAAGCCCTGCGCGGACGCCGGGGCGGTGGGGCCGATGTGTTCCTGGACCTGTTGCAGGATCGCATCCTGCCGCAGGTGCGTCGGCTGGCACCATTGGACAGTGGGCGCCTGAGCCTGTGGGGGCATTCCTACGGTGGCTTGTTCGTCTTGCATACGCTGTTCACCCGGCCGGGGCTGTTCTCCCGCTATATCGCCGCCAGCCCGTCGCTGTGGTGGCAGCGCGGCCTGATCCTGGAAGAAGAACGGCGTTTCACGGAGGCGCCCGGCGCCCGGCTGTGGCTGATGGTGGGGGAGGCCGAACAGCGCGAGCGCAAGCCCGCCCGGGAGCTCGATGAACGTAGCCGCGCCATGCTGGCCGCGCGCGCCTGGTTACCGCCCCAGGCACTGCAAGAAATGGCGGTGCGGCTGCGTCAGCGCCAGGGGCTGGAGGTGCAGATGCGCAGCTTCCCGGGGCTGGCGCACGGACCGATGCTGCCGGCCTCACTGGCCCCGGCGCTGCGTATCGCTGCCGGGCTGGCGCCTTGAGACGGACGGCTGCGGGAGCTGCGTGGGCGGGTTTGTATCGTCATGTATCGCAAAGTAAAAGACCCGCGATGGGGCTGGCACAGCGCAGCAGTGAAGCTATAATTGAGAATTGTTATTATTTGCAGCCTGCTTCATTTCGGTTGTCGATTTCATGAAGGATTCTTCGCTCATCCCTGTCAATGCCGTTGCGGACCAGAAACGTCGGGCCTTCTGGCTCAAGCACCTGCACCAGTGGCACTGGATCAGTTCCGGCATCTGCCTGGTGGCGATGCTGGCTTTCGCCGTCACCGGCCTGACGCTGAACCACGCCGCACAGATCGAAGCAAAGCCGCAGGTGGTGCATCGCACCGCCGTGCTGCCGCCCGCGCTGCTGACCCCGCTACGCCAGCAGGCCGAGGCGGCATCCGCCGTCGATACCAAAGGCGGCAGCAAGGACCCCTTGCCCGCGCCGGTGCGGGACTGGGTCGCCCAGCAATGGTCGGTGGCGGTGGGCACGCAGGCGGCGGAGTGGTCGACCGATGAAGTCTATGTGGCGCTGCCACGTCCCGGCGGCGATGCCTGGCTGCGGGTGGCGCTGGAAGACGGGCAGGTGGAATACGAAAAGACCGATCGCGGCTGGATCTCCTATTTCAACGACCTCCACAAGGGCCGCAACACAGGCGCCGCCTGGAGCTGGTTCATCGATATTTTCGCCGTAGCCTGCCTGGTGTTCTGCATCACCGGGTTGTTCCTGTTGCAGATGCATGCCGGCAAGCGCCCGGCCACCTGGCCGCTGGTCGCGCTGGGCCTGGTGGCGCCGCTGTTGCTGGCGCTGCTGTTCATGCATTGAAGCTTGCGTTTTTCTCCCAGCCAGACGAGCCCGGTGGGCTTGCAGCCAGTCATCCTGTCTTATTTTGCGAGGTCACATGAAGCGTAGTCATTCCATGCTGCTCAAACCGACCGCCCTGGCACTGGCCATGGCGGCACTGTTCGCCACGGCCGCCCCGGCCGGGGCGGCGGAGATGAATCTGAAGATCGAGGTTCCCACCCTGAACGTGGCCGAATACCACCGGCCCTACCTGGCGGCCTGGATCGAACGCGCCGACCAGAGCGTGGCGGCCAACCTGGCGGTCTGGTACGACGTCAAGAAGAAGGACAAGGAAGGCGAGAAGTGGCTCAAGGATATGCGCCAGTGGTGGCGTCGTACTGGCCGCGAGCAGCAGATGCCGATCGACGGCGTCAGCGGTGCCACCCGCGCGCCGGGTGAGCAGAAGCTCAATTTCGGTTCTGCCAAGGGGCCGCTGGCCAACCTGGCCCCGGGTGACTATGTGCTGATGGTGGAAGCCGCCCGCGAAGTCGGCGGTCGCGAACTGGTCAAGGTGCCGTTCCAGTGGCCGCCCAAGTCGGTCCAGAGCGCCAAGGGCCAGGGCAGCAGTGAACTGGGGGCGGTGGCGCTGGAACTGAAGCCCTGAGGCACAGAAGCGCAGCATCACACCATAAAACCATCAAGAAAGAGGAAGCTGTCATGACGTTTTCCCTGAAGCATTTCACCGCCCGCTCCATGAAGATCGCCGCGCTGGCCCTGGCCATCAGCCTGCCGCTGTCGGCCCATGCCCACCGCCAGTGGCTGCTGCCCTCGGCCACCGTGCTCTCCGGCAGCGAGGCCTGGGTGACGGTGGATGCGGCGGTCTCCAACGACCTGTTCTACTTCGAACACTTCCCGCTGCGCCTGGACGGGCTGGTGGTGACCGGCCCCGACGGCAAGCCGCTGCAGGCGGTCAATGCCGCCACCGGCAAGTATCGCAGCACCTTCGATGTGCAACTGAGCCAGCCCGGCACCTACAAGATCGCCGTGGTCAACAACGGCGTCTTCGCCAGCTACAAGATCGATGGCCAGCAGAAGCGCTGGCGCGGTAGCGCCGAGGCCCTGGCCAAGGAGATCCCGGCCAACGCCACCGAACTGAAGGTGACCCAGATGAATAGCCGGGTGGAGACCTTCGTCACCGCCGGCAAGCCGACCACGGCTGCCCTGGCGCCGACCGGCACCGGTCTGGAGCTGGTCCCCGTGACCCATCCCACCGACCTGGTGGCGGGTGACACCGCGACCTTCCAGCTGCTGCTGGACGGCAAGCCGGCCGCCGACATCGAGGTGGAACTGGTACCCGGCGGCATCCGCTATCGCGACAAGCTGCTCGACACCAAGCTCAAGACCGCGGCCGACGGCAAGTTCAGCGTGAAGTGGGCGGGTCCGGGCATGTACTGGATGGAAGCCAGCGTCGCCGACCAGAAGACCACGCTGCCGCAGGCCACCCAACGCCGCGCCACCTACATCGCCACCATCGAAGTACTGCCCTGAGCACGGCCTGACCGACCTTGTTGGCGCCTGCGATGCGGGCGCCGTTTTCATTTTAGATACCTGTTTGGAGTGTGAGCGGTGACGATGTCCCATCGCGTGTTGATCCCCATCGACCTGGAGGCCCCGGCCGCGCTGCCCGCCGGGGCAGTGGCCCATCGCCTGGCCGGCGACACCATGGGCACGACCTGGAGCGTGCAGTTACTGGCCCCACCGGCGCTGACCACGGCGGCCATTGCCGATGCCATCCAGGCGCAGTTGCAGCGCGTGATCGACGAGATGAGCACCTGGTCGCCACAGTCCATCATCAGCCGCTTCAACCAGGCCCAGGCCGGTAGCTGGCATGCATTGCCGCCAGCATTCTTTACCGTGCTCGATGCCGCGCTGACCATGGCGGCCGACAGCGAAGGCGCCTTCGATCCCACGGTCGGGCCGCTGGTCGATCTGTGGGGTTTTGGCGCCGGTAGCGTGGCCGCCGACCGTCTGCGCTTGCCCCATCCGGAGCGCCTTGCGGCCGTGCGCCAGCGCTGCGGCTGGCAGCGCATCGTGCTGGACCGCGAGCAGCGCCGGATGCTGCAGGCCGGTGGCGTTTCTCTGGATTTTTCAGGCATCGCCAAGGGGTACGCGGTCGATCTGGTGGCGCAGGCCCTGCATGAACTTGGCTGTGCAAGCTGGCTGGTGGAAATCGGTGGCGAGCTGGCCGGGCAGGGCGTCAAGGCCGACGGCCAGCCCTGGTGGGTGGCGCTGGAACGGCCCCCGCACGATACCGCCCCGGGCATGGTGGTGGCACTGCACGGCCTGTCGGTGGCGACCTCGGGCGACTATCGCCGCTATGTCGATCATCAGGGCCAGCGCTATGCCCACACCATCGATCCGCGTACTGGCGCACCGGTACGGCAGGCGCTGGCCTCGGTGACGGTACTGCACCGGCAGTGCATGGTGGCCGATGCACTGGCCACCGTGCTGACCGTGCTGGGCGAGGAGGCCGGCATGGCCTTCGCCCGCCAGCGCGGTATTGCGGCGCTGTTCATCAGCGCACAGCCGCAGGGCTACCGCGAAACCATGACCCCGGCCCTGGCCGCCATGCTGGAGTGAGCATGGCACTGCAGACCCGTTATCTGTTGGCGGCGCTCGTCGCGCTGACCTATCTGGTGTTCTGCGTCATGACGGCGCTCACCTACCGCCGCGCGCAGCGCCGGCAGCAGGCGCAATGGGCGGGCGCGGCCGCAGGCAATAGCGATGCCGCCACCGTGCTGCTGGCCTTTGCCAGCCAGACCGGCACGGCCGAGCGCCTGGCTCTGCAGAGCGCGCAGAGCCTGCGGGCCGGCGGCATGGCGGTACGCGTGCTGCCGCTGGACCAGTTGCGCGAGGATGACCTGCTGCGCAGCCGACTGCTCCTGTTCGTGGTCAGCACCACCGGCGAGGGCGATGCGCCCGACATGGCCGCCACCCTGGCGCAACGCATGGCGCAGCCGTCCCCGGGCGCGCCGCTGCCGCAACTGCAGTTCGGCGTGCTGGCGCTGGGCGACCGCAGCTACCAGCAATATTGCGCCTTCGGCTATGCGCTGCATGCCTGGCTGGGGCGCCGCCATGCGCAGCCGCTGTTCGATGTGATTGACGTCGACAACGGCGACGACGGCGCCCTGCGCCATTGGCAACATCAGCTGGGCGTACTCAGCGGTCACAGCGACGAGGCCGACTGGAGTGCGCCGGCCTACGGGCGCTGGCGGCTGGCGCAGCGTCGGCTGCTCAATCCGGGTAGCGCCGGTGGAGCGGTGTGCCACCTGCAACTCACGCCGCTGGACCTGCCCGCGCCGAGCTGGCAGGCCGGCGACATCGCCGAGATCGGCCCGCGCAACAGCGACCAGGCAGTACAGGGCTTCATACAGGCGTTGGGTTTGCAGAATGAAACGACAACGCTGGCTCCGGTGCTCGCCAGCCGCTTGCTGCCGCACGAGGCCGCGGCGCTGCAGGCCTTGCGCGGCTTGTCCGGCGCTGACCTGCTCGCCCGCCTGAAACCCTTGCCGCACCGTGCCTATTCGATTGCCTCGCTGCCGGCCGATGGTGGCCTGGAGCTGATGGTGCGGCTGATGCACCAGCCCGATGGACGGGCCGGCATCGGTTCCGGCTGGCTGGGCCTGCATGCCGCGCCGGGCCAGGAGATCGACCTGCGGGTGCGGGTCAATACCGCCTTCCATGGCCCGCAGGACGACCGGCCGCTGATCCTGATCGGCAACGGCACCGGGCTGGCCGGACTGCGTGCGCATCTGCACCAGCGCATCGCCGCCGGGCAGCGCCGCAACTGGCTGGTCTTCGGCGAGCGTTCGCATCGGCACGACTTCTTCCATGGCGACGAACTGCAGGGCTGGCTGGCCGAGGGCCATCTGCAGCGGCTGGACCTGGCCTTCTCGCGCGACCAGGCGCAGCGCATCTACGTGCAGGACAAGCTGCGCGAGGCCGCCGCTGAACTGCAGCAGTGGGTGGAGCAGGGCGCCAGCCTGTACGTGTGCGGCAGCCTGCAGGGCATGGCGGCCGGCGTCACGCTGGCGCTGCAGGAGATTCTGGGCGAGGCGGCCCTGCAGGCGCTGGCCGAGCAGGGGCGTTACCGGCGCGACGTCTATTGAGGGCAGGCGTCGGGCCTCACAGGTGAAGTTGGCTGACAATGCCGGGAAATCCCATGGATTTGCCGGCATTTGCTTTATTTGCTTTTTCTCCCCGTTGCGCGAGAGAATGTCACATCAAATCAATGAGATAAGAACAACATGAGCCTATTCGCCAGCCTGCTGCTGATCCTGCTCCTGGTGGTGGTCAGCGCCTTTCTTTCCTGCGCCGAGATTTCCATTGCAGCCTCCCGCAAGATCCGCCTGGAGATGATGTCCAAGGAGGGCGTGCAAAATGCCGACCGCGTGCTCTCGCTGCAGGCGCAGCCGGGCAATTTCTTCACGGTGGTGCAAATCGGTCTGAATGCCGTGGCCATCCTCGGTGGTGTGGTCGGCGAGCCGGCACTGACGCCGCACATGCGCGAGATCATCAGCACCTTCTATGTCGGCCCGCTGCTGGAGAACGTCAGCTTCGCCATGTCCTTCCTGGTGGTGACGGCCTTCTTCATCCTTTTCGCCGATCTGATGCCCAAGCGCCTGGCCATGGTGGCGCCGGAGCGGGCGGCGGTGGCGCTGGTCAAGCCGATGCTGTTGCTGGAGAAGCTCTTCAAGCCGCTGGTGTGGTTCTTCAACAGCCTGTCGAAGTGGATTTTCACGCTCTTCGGCCTGCCCCAGGTGCGCACCGAAGTCATCACCCCCAATGAGATCCACGCCATGGTCGATGCCGGCGCCCAGGCCGGCGTGCTGCTCACGCAAGAGCATCACCTGATCGAAAACGTGTTCGAGCTGGAAAGCCGCTACGTGCCCTCGGCCATGACGCCGCGCGACAGCATCGTCTACTTCCTGCTCACCGATAGTGAAGACACGATACGCCAGAAGATCATCGAGCATCCGCATTCGCGCTTCCTGGTCTGCGAAGGCCATATCGATGCCGTGCTGGGCTATATCGACAGCAAGGACGTCTTGAAGCGCCTGCTCAAGGGCGAGCAGTTTTCCCTGGCCGACAAGGGGCTGGTGCATACCCCGCTGTCCATCCCCGACAGCCTGAACCTGTGGGAAGTGCTGGAGCGCATGAAGGCCATGGACGAGGACCTGGCCATCGTGGTCAACGAATATGCGCTGGTGGTGGGCATCATCAGCATCACCGATGTCACCGGGGTGTTGATGGGCAACCTGCTGGCCATGGCCGAGGAAGAGCAGCAGATCGTGCGCCGCGATGAAAACTCCTGGCTGATGGATGGTCTTACGCCGCTCAACGACGTGATGAACGAACTGGACATCGACGAATATCCCAACCCGGTCGGCTACGAGACCCTGGCCGGTTTCATCATGTACATGCTGCGCAAGATTCCCAAGAAGACCGATTTCGTGCTGTTCTCGGACTTCAAGTTCGAGGTGGTGGATATCGAGGGCAATCGCATCAACCAGTTGCTGGTGACCCGCTTCAAGCTGGAGCGGACGGACAAGGCGGACAAGGCGGATAACGCGGACAAGACCGACAAGGAAGCCGGTACGAATTAATACGATTTTTCAGATTTTTCCTATCCTCACGACCTGCCCGAATCGGGATACTTCCCCTCGGTCGTTTGCTTGAAAGACTGGTACTCGGGGAAAGCAGACGGCCGTTTCAAAAAGTAGCAAACGCAGCAAATGCAGCAAATGCAGTAACGCAGTAACTGAAGTAACTGAAGTAACCGTAGCAGAGGTAGTCGTGGGCAGCCCGCATCCGGAAGGATGCGGGCTTTTTTTCGTCGGTCGATTTCCGTATCGATGCTGCCATCGACGATGCCCGGCCTGCAGCGCCTGCCGCATTGAAGTACAGTCAGGCCTTTGGTGTATTCAAGCGGGAAGTGAAATTGGGAAAAGAGGTCAAGAGCCCTTGCGTCTCCTTGTGCAAGCTCAAGCACGAAGTCTGTACCGGCTGCGGGCGCACCCGGGATGAAATCAAGGACTGGAAATCGATGAAGCGCAAGGCGCAGCTGGAAACCGTCCATCTCGCCGCCAAGCGCCTGAAGGCCCTGAAGAAGAAATAGCGGCGGCTGTGTGCCGCCGCGAGCTTACGCCCTGGCCCCGTGGTTGCGTTCCGAAATCTGCGCGTTGAGCGTCCAGAAATCGTAGAGCACGCCCAGCAGGAAGAAGCCTCCCGTGAACAGGTAGACGATGCCCGAGATCCACTTGCCGATATACATGCGGTGTACGCCAAACAGGCCCAGGAAGGTCAGCAGCAGCCACGCCACCGAGTAATTGACCTCGCCACCGACGAAGCGCGCATCGGCCTGGCGGTCCATCGACGGGATCAGGAACAGGTCGATGATCCAGCCGATGCCCAGCAAGCCCAGCGTGAAGAACCAGATCGTGCCCGTCACCGGCTTGCCGTAGTAGAAGCGGTGAGCGCCGGTGAATCCGAAGATCCAGAGCAGGTAGCCCAGGGTTTTGCTATGGGTGTCGTTGTTCATGCAGGCTCCAGAAAAAGTGCAGTTCAAAACCGTAAAAAGCAGGCGGTTCGACACATTGTAGTGCGCGGACGGTGCGTTACTTTACGGTAGAGTTACAAACAAAAGTGAAGTTCAGCGACAGGCACCGGTCAGCAAAGCCCCGCGGGGCTTGCCCGCAAGAAAAGCTCAACTGGTATAAACTGTGAAGCTTCAGGAGGCACAGAACCTCCGCCACCTTCATTCCGCCATCTGTTGCCCATCGTGCGACCTTCGCTGCTCATTCCGCTTATCGTCGGCTGTGCGCTGTTCATGGAAAACATGGACGCCACCGTGCTGGCCACCTCGCTCCCCGCGCTGGCGCGCGATCTCAACCAGGACCCGATCACCCTCAAGCTGGCCATGACCGCCTATGTCGCGGCGCTGGGCGTGTTCATCCCGATCTCGGGCTGGATGGCCGACAAGCTGGGCGCGCGCAAGGTGTTCAGCGCGGCCATGATCGTGTTCATGACCGGTTCCATCCTGTGCGCGGTCTCCGGGTCGCTGGTGACCTTCGTGGCAGCGCGTTTCCTGCAAGGCATCGGCGGGGCCATGATGGTGCCGGTGGGGCGGGTCATCATCGCCCGCTCGGTGGACAAGTCCGAACTGGTCAAGGCGGTCAGCTACCTCACCCTGCCGGCGCTGCTGGGGCCGGTGGTGGGGCCGCTGCTGGGTGGTTTCATCACCACCTACTTCCACTGGCGCTGGGTATTCCTGATCAATATCCCGTTCTGCTTCCTCGGCCTGTACCTGGCCAATCGCTTCATCCAGAACTTCAAGGAAGACGACCCGGCACCGCTGGATGTGAAGGGTTTTGTACTGACCTCGGTCGGCGCGGCCATGATCATGCTGGGCCTGTCGCTGTTCGGCAGCCATCTGGTGGATGGCGCCACGCCGGTGGCCATGTGCTCCATCGGCGCCATCGCGCTGGTGATGTACTACCGCCATTCCACCCAGATCGCCTTCCCGCTGCTGGACTTCCGGCTGCTGCGCATTCCCACCCTGCATGCCAGCGTGGTGGGTGGTTCGCTGTTTCGCATCGGCCTGGGCGCCGTGCCTTTCCTGCTGCCGCTGGCCTTGCAGGAAGGGTTGGGGATGACCGCCTTCCAGGCCGGCAGCATCACCTGCGCCTCGGCCTTCGGCTCGCTGTTCATCCGCCTGCTGGCCAGCCGCGTGCTGCGCCGCTATGGCTTCCGCACGGTGCTGATGGTCAATGCCGTGTTCGCCGGTATTGCCCTGGCGGCGTACGGTATCTTCAGCATCCACACGCCTTATCTGCTCATTGTCACCATCGTATTGATGGGCGGCGTGTTCCCGGCGCTGCAGTTCACCTGTCTCAATTCGATTGCCTATGCCGACATCGACAACCGCGATGCCGGTCGCGTCACCAGCCTGGCCAGCGTGATCCAGCAGCTGTCGCTGGGACTGGGCGTGACCGTGGCCGGTATCGTGCTGCAGCTGTCGAACCACCTGCAAGGCCATTCCAGCATCGTCGCTGCCGACTTCTGGCCGGCCTTCGTGGTGATCGGCCTGTTCTCGGTGGCCTCGGTGCCGATCAGCGGCAGGCTGCCGCACAACGCGGGCCTGGAGCTGTCGCGCGGCAAATGAGCCGATAGGGGACACGGGGCAGGGCTGGTATCATCGCCGCACCGTCACGATGGAGTTCCGCATGTCCCTTCCTTCCTCCCCGCTGCGCCGCCTGGTCGCAGCCAGCCTGATCCTCGCCTCCTGCAGCGCCTTCGCATTTTCCCTCTCCGACCTGAGCAATCAGGACGCCAGCGCCGGCTTGAAGGCCGCGCTGGAAAAGGGCGCCAGCACGGCGGTCGCCAACCTCGGGCGTCCCAATGGCTTCCTCAATAACGACAAGGTCAAGATCCACCTGCCAGGGGCCCTGGAGCAGGCCATGCCCATCCTGCGCATGACCGGCATGGGTGGCCAGGTCGATGGCCTGGTGGCCGACATGAACCACGCGGCCGAAGCCGCCGTGCCGTTGGCCAAGCCGCTGCTGATCAACGCGGTCAAGGCCATGTCGGTGAGCGATGCCAAGAACATCCTGACCGGTGGCGACACCTCGGTGACCGACTTCTTCCGCCAGAAGACCTCGGGTGAGCTGGCCGTGAAGTTCCTGCCGCTGGTCAAGCAGATCACCGACCGCAACGGGCTCTCCGGCCGCTATAACGCGGTGATGGGGCAGGTTGCCAAGTCCGGACTGGTCAGCGCCGACCAGAGCACGGTAGAGGGCTACGTTACGCAGCGCGCGCTGGATGGCCTGTTCCTGATGATCGGCGAAGAGGAAAAGGCGATCCGCAAGGACCCGGTGGGCAGTGGCAGCGCCATCATCGGCAAGGTGTTTGGGGCTATCCGCTGAATACGTTCCAGGCCGATTCCTGATTTCCGACGCTGGCCGTCGCCAGCAGGTTGCATGGAAAAGATCGCCAGTCACAGCCGTGACTGGCGATTTTTTTTTGACGCTTTACATCGTCGCCAAGCTCGGCAGGATGCCGCTTGGGACAAGGGATAGCGCCGGAAGGGCGGTTTTCAGGTTGCACTCTTTTGACAGCATATTGACCGCTGTTGGGAACTTTTAAAAGTGCTTCAGATCTCCAAGTTATGGATTCATATTGCTACATTGCTGGACAGCATTAAGCGATTGGTTTAAACTATCGTTTGTCTTCGCGACATAACTTGTTCAACTACGACTCTCAGCAGTGTCCGATCCGCGCTTGTGCGGGTTGTCCAAATTTCCGGCTGGCAGCGCGAACGCCCTCCCGTTCTCCACGGTGACCCGTTCCCATCCCTGTCCGGTGTGCATCATGCCGAGGCTGGCTTCATCGCTTCGGTTTCATCGCTGCCCTTGCAGCTTTCGGTTCGCATCCAAACGATACGCCCTGATGGGCAAGCGAACCCCTTAAAAATTGACTCTATAACCCGTCGTCGCGGCGTCATGTCGTGCCGGCTATACCAACGGGGGTAACATGACACGTGTTCGTCACGTCTTCGCCGGCGCATGCGGTATTGCGCTGGTCCTTGCTGGACTGGTCTGGTGGATCGGTCCGGAGGTCATCCAGAAGTATCGCGGTGACCTGATCTACTACACCGGCAAGCACCTGGAACTGGTCTTCTTTTCCATGGCGCTGGCCCTCGCGGCCGGCATTCCGGCCGGTATTGCGCTGTCGCGTCCCTCGATGCAGCGCAGTGCAGAAAAATTCATCCAGATCTTCAACATCGGTAACACCATCCCGTCCATCGCCGTGCTGGCGCTGGCACTGGCTTTCTTCGGCATCGGCAATGGTCCCACCATCCTGGCGCTGTGGCTGGCTTCGCTCCTGCCCATCGTGCGCAATACCTACGAGGGCTTGAAGAATGTGCCGGCCGCCATGAAGGAGGCGGCGCGCGGTATCGGCATGAAGCCGCACCAGATCCTGCTGCGGGTGGAATTGCCCAATGCGCTGCCCATCATCGTCGGCGGCGTGCGCACCGCGCTGGCGATCAACGTCGGGACCGCGCCGCTGTCGATGCTGATCGGCGGCGAGAGCCTGGGTGGCCTGATCTTCCCCGGCATCTACCTCAACAACCACGGCCAGCTGCTGCTGGGCGCGGCGGCCACGGCCTTGCTGGCACTGGTGCTCGATGCCCTGGTGACGACGCTCTCCGGCCTCTACCTGGCCCGACGCGGGCTGCGTACCTGAAGCCGCGCAGCGCAGACTTCCATCACAAGAACGACCGCACGCCGTCGTAACGGCATAGCGGTAGAGAGGAAAGCATGACAAGCAAGACCATCGCAAAATACGCCCTGTGTGCCCTCGCCATGGGCCTGGCCATGTTCGGCGCAGCCCGTGCGCAGGCGCAGAACCTGGTCATCGGCGGCAAGAATTTCACCGAGCAATTGCTGCTCTCGGACATGACCGCGCAATACCTGCGCGCCAAGGGCTATGACACCGAATTGAAGAACGGCCTGGGCACCACCCTGATGCGTTCGGCCCTGGAAAGCGGACAGCTGGACATCGTCTGGGACTACACCGGCACCGCCCTGATCGTCTACAACCACATCGAGGACAAGCTCGATCCCGATCAGATCTACCAGAAGGTCAAGGAGCTGGACGCCCCGCGTGGCCTGACCTGGCTGAACCAGTCCGAGTTGAACAACACCTACGCCTTCGCCATGCCGCGCGAACTGGCCGAGAAATATCAGATTCATTCACTGCAGGACCTGGCCAAGCGCATCAACGAGGATGACAGCGAAGGCAACAAGCCCCACCTCATGGGCGTGGACTACGAGTTCGCCTCCCGTCCCGATGGCCTGGGCCCGATGCAGGCGCTCTACGGCTTCAAGCTCGATCGCAGCGAGGTCAAGCAGATGGACCCGGGGCTGGTCTATACGGCCCTGAAGAACGAACAGCTCTTCGTCGGCCTGACCTATGCCTCGGACGGCCGCATCAAGGGCTTCGACCTGCAGCTGCTGGAGGATGACAAGGGCTACTTCGCCGCCTACAAGGCGACCCCGGTGGTGCGCCAGGACATCCTGGAGAAAAACCCCGAGCTGGCAGCGCAATTGAACGAACTGGCCGCCAAGATCGACACGGCGACCATGACCGAACTGAACAAGCGCGTCGACATCGACCAGGAACCAGTGGCCAAGGTGGCCGCCGACTTCCTCAAGCAAGCCGGCCTGATCTGAGGGGGACACCATGAACATCTTCCAATACCTGCAATCGGACTGGCCCAATATCCTTGAACTGACCCTGCAACACCTGAAGCTGGTGGGTATCGCGGTCAGCCTGGCGATCCTCTTCGGTGTGCCGCTGGGCATCCTGGTGGTGCGCGTGCGCTGGCTGGCCGGCCCGCTGATGGGCCTGGCGACCATCGTGCTGACGCTGCCCTCCATCGCCCTGTTCGGGCTGATGATCCCGGTGTTCTCCAAATTCGGCGCGGGCATCGGCCCCTTGCCGGCCATCACCGCCGTGTTCCTGTATTCGCTGTTGCCGATCATGCGCAACACCTACCTCGCGCTGGAAAACATCGAGGCCGGCGTCAAGGAGGCCGGCATCGGCATCGGCATGACCTTCTGGCAGCGCCTGCGCATGGTGGACCTGCCGCTGGCGGTACCGGTGATCCTGGGCGGCGTGCGTACCGCCGTGGTGATGAATATCGGCGTGATGGCCATTGCCGCCGTCATCGGCGCCGGCGGCCTGGGTGTGCTGATCCTGCATGCCATCAGCCAGAGCAATATGCAAAAACTCGTGGTCGGCGCCGTGATGATCAGCGTCCTTGCGATCATCGCCGACACCCTGCTGCAACGACTGCAGAAAATCCTGACACCGAAAGGAGTTCAAAAATGATCGAACTGGACCAACTGAGCAAGACCTACACCCAAAAGGATGGCACCCAGGTCAAGGCGGTGGATGCCGTCAGCCTGAAGGTGGCCGAAGGCGAAATCTGCGTCTTCCTCGGCCCCTCGGGATGCGGCAAGACCACCACCCTGAAGATGATCAACCGCCTCATCAATCCGACCTCGGGCCGCGTGCTGTTGAACGGTCAGGACACCTCCGGCATCGATGAAGTCGAACTGCGCCGCCATATCGGCTACGTGATCCAGCAGATCGGCCTGTTCCCCAACATGACCATCGAGGAAAACATCACCATCGTTCCGCGCCTTCTGGGCTGGGACAAGAAGCGCTGCCACGAGCGCGCTACCGAGCTGATGGCCATGGTGGCGCTGGACCCGAAGAAATTCCTCAAGCGCTATCCGCGCGAATTGTCCGGCGGCCAGCAGCAGCGCATCGGCGTCATCCGCGCCCTGGCGGCGGACGCCCCGGTGCTGCTGATGGATGAACCCTTCGGCGCGGTCGATCCGATCAACCGTGAATCGATCCAGAACGAGTTCTTCCAGATGCAGCGGCAGTTGAACAAGACCGTCATCATGGTCAGCCACGACATCGACGAAGCCATCAAGCTGGGCGACAAGGTGGCCGTCTTCCGCGCCGGCAAGCTGGTGCAGTTCGACAATCCCGATACCTTGCTGGCCCGTCCCAAGGATGATTTCGTGGGCGCCTTCGTCGGCCAGGATCACACCTTGAAGCGCCTGCTGCTGGTGCGTGCCGGCGAGGCCGCCACCACCCCGGCCACGGCGCAGCCGGATGTGTCCTGCGACCAGGCCCTGGCGCTGATGGATGACCAGGATTCGCGCTATCTGACCATCATCGATGCCGAGAACCGCGCCCTGGGCTATCTGACTCGCCGTGATGTGCGCGGCAATACCGGTGTGGCCGAGGACATGGTCCGTCCCTTCACCATGAATGCCGCCCCGGATGAAAACCTGCGCGTGGTGCTCTCCAAGATGTACAAGCACAGCACCAGCTGGATGCCGGTGATCGCCAACGATGGCAGCTACCTGGGCGAAGTGACCCAGGATTCGATCGCCAGCTATCTCAGCTCGGGCAAGTCGCGCGGGATGGCGATGGCGGCTTGATCGTGGTGTAGCGCGCCAAGAACGGAAGCACCGCTGCGCCTTCGATACGCGCCTGCGGCGCTACTCAGGTCGAACGGTCGGTGGTAGAGGAGCGGCTGCACATCGACTCCGTTCGCCCTGAGTAGACGTGATAGCGTCGTATCGAAGGGCCGGTTCGGAGAGACTCCGTATCAACATCGCTCAAGGGCAATGCGTAGGCATTGCCCTTTTTTTGCGTCCTGATTCACTTTACTGTGCCGCCTTCAGGTCTTCCAGGAAGGCCGCCACGATGGGTTCGTTCACGCTGCCGCGATTGGTGACCACGCTGATGCCGACCTCATAGGACAGCTCGGTCCGGTTCAAGGCCCGCATCTGCCCGCGGGCGACATACTCGCGCCCCATCTCCTCGGGCAGGTAGCCCAGGTGCTGGCCGGAGAGGATGAGGATGGACATGGCTTCCATATTGCCGGTCACGGCCATGATGTTGCGTCGGTGGATGGGCACATGGCCGGGTGGCACCGGGTAGTCGCGCCAGGCCCAGGCGTGTTGCGCGGCCTGTTCCGGGGCTATCTCGCCGGGCTGGTCGAACAGCGGGTGGGGCGGGGCGCAGTAGGCCACCTGACGCTCCAGCATCAGCTGCGTGTACTGCAGGGCGGTGACGCGGCGCCAGAAGTAGCCGATGGCGATCTGGATGCTGCCGTTCAGGAGCATCTCTTCCAGCTCGCTGGGCGTGCGCACCAGCAGTTCGATGCGCACCGCTTCATCACGCTGGCGGAACTGGCGGATCACGTCCGAGAGCCGGGTGTTGTGGTGGGCCGGGGTGTGGCCGATCAAGCCGATGGAGAGGGTGCCGACCAGGCGCTTGTCGAGATTGCGGGCTTCCATGCCGAACTCGGAGAGCGCATCCATCATGCGGCGCGCCGAATCGGCAAACTTCTCGCCCTTGGCGGTGAGCTTGAAACCGGCCCGGCCGCGCTCGCAGAGGCGAAAGCCCAGGCGCGTCTCCAGCGTGTTCAACTGGGCGCTGATGGTGGACTGGCCGACATTGAGCTTGGCCTGCGCCGCCGACACCCCATGCGAATCCACCACCGCCAGGAAGACGCGGATCAGCCGCAGGTCCAGATCGAAGACATTGTTGAGCATGATGAGTGGGCGGGCGGCGAGGGCGGCGAAGTCGGGGGGGAGACCGCATTCTTACATTGATGGAAATCGATGTAAACGTCGCCACATCGGTATATTTTCGCTAATCCTGGCTCGCTAGAATGCATTCAAGCTCATTGGCGATACAAGGATAAGCATCGATGGAACATGCACTATATCAGCCCCTCGGGGGTAATGTGATGCCCCGTTTTGGGGGGATTGCCACCATGATGCGGCTGCCACATGTGGAAAATCCCGCTGGCCTGGACGTCGGATTCGTCGGCGTGCCGCTGGATATCGGCACTTCCAACCGCTCCGGCACGCGTTTCGGTCCGCGCCAGATCCGCACCGAATCGGTGCTGCTGCGCCCCTACAACATGGCTACCCGGGCCGCGCCCTTCGATTCGCTGAAGGTGGCCGATCTCGGCGACGTGGCCTTGAATCCCTACAGCCTGCTGGATTCGGTGCGCATGATCGAGGAGGCCTATGACGCCATCTATGCCACCGGCTGCAAGACCATCAGTCTGGGCGGCGACCATACGCTGACGCTGCCCATCCTGCGGGCCATGGCGCGTCATCGCGGCCCGGTCGGGCTGATCCATGTGGACGCCCATGCCGACGTCAACGACACCATGAACGGCGAGAAGATCGCCCACGGCACACCCTTCCGGCGCGCCTTCGAAGAGGGCCTGCTGGACCCCAGGCGGGTGGTGCAGATCGGCCTGCGTGGCACGGGCTACCACGCCGACGATTTCGACTGGTGCCGCGCCCAGGGTTTCCGCGTGGTGCAGGCCGAGGAGTGCTGGCATCGCTCGCTGGCGCCGCTGATGGAAGAGGTGCGCGCGCAGATGGGCGATGGGCCGGTCTATCTCACCTTCGATATCGATGGCCTCGATCCGGCCTTCGCGCCCGGCACCGGCACGCCGGAAATCGGCGGGCTCACGGTGCAGCAGGGGATGGAAATCATCCGTGGCTGCAAGGGGCTGGACATCGTCTCGGCCGATGTGGTCGAGGTCTCGCCGCCCTATGACCAGGCCGGCACCACCGCGCTGGTGGCGGCCAACCTGGCATACGAAATGCTCTGTGTCTTCCCGGGTGTGAAATATCGTGCCTGATATCGTGCCTGATTGCGCGCCCGATACTGCAACCCATTGCATCACCCCGCCACTACCGCATGAGAAGGAAGCAGCATGACTGATACTCGCCTCTGGGGCGCGCGTTTCCGTTCGCCACCCGACCCGGCCCTGATGACACTCTCGCGGGGCGGCCTGGATCATTTCCGGCTGACCCGTTTCGACATCGTCTCGTCCCAGGCCCATGCGCGCCAGTTGCGCCTGGCCGGGCTGCTGACCGAGGCCGAATGCAGCGCCATCGTCACCAAGCTCGGCGAACTCGATGCCGCCATCGCCAGTGGCGCCGTGCGGCCCACCGCAGGCGACGAAGACGTGCATACCTTCATGGAGCGCGTGCTGGTGGAAGCGCTCGGCCCGACCGGCGCCAAGCTGCGTGCCGGCCGTTCGCGCAATGACCAGGCGGCCAACAACCTCAAGCTCTACCTGCGCGAGCAGGCACGCGCCATCGGCGCCTTGCTGCTGGACTTGCAGGACGCCCTGACGCACCAGGCCGGCCAGCATCTCGATACGCTGGTGCCCGGCTTCACCCATCTGCAGGCGGCGCAGCCGGTGGTGTTTGCGCACCAGTTGCTGGCCCATGCGCAGACCTTCAGTCGCGACATCTCGCGCCTGATCGACTGGGACCGGCGCGCTGCCTATTCGCCGCTGGGCGCGGCGGCCATGGCGGGGTCGGCGATTGCCTTGCATCCGGCGATCTCGGCCGCCGAGCTGGGCTATGACGGCCCCTGCGAAAACTCCATCGATGCCGTCGGCAGCCGTGATCACGTGGCCGAATTCCTGTTCGTCTGCGCCATGCTGGGGACGCATCTCTCGCGCCTGTCGGAAGAAGTCACGCTGTGGGTGTCGCGCCAGTTCCGCTGGGTGGAACTGGACGATGCCTTCTCCACCGGCAGTTCCATCATGCCGCAGAAGAAGAACCCCGATATCGCCGAACTCACCCGCGGCCGCTCGGCCCGTCTGATCTCGCTGCTGATGGACATGCTGGTGGCCCTGAAGGGGCTGCCGTTTTCCTACAATCGCGATCTGTCGGAGGACAAGTATTCGGCCTTCGAGGCCATCGACGTGCTGCACATGGTCTTGCCCGCCATGGCCGGCATGATGCGCACGCTGCAGGTGAACAAGGAGCGCATGCGCGCCGATGCCACCCAGGGCTTCACCCTCGCCACCGAAGTGGCGGACTGGCTGTCGCGTCGCGGTGTGCCGTTCGCCCAGGCGCACGAGATCACCGGTGCCATGGTGCGCGCCTGCGAAGAACGCGGAGTGGAGCTGCACCAGTTGAGCGATGCAGAGTTGAGCAGCATCAGTTCACATCTGTTGCCAGAAGTACGAACGGTTCTCACGCCCGAGGCCGCTGTGGCGGCGCGTAGCGGCGATGGCGGTACCGCACCGCTGCAGGTGCAGGCTCAGCTGGAAAGATTGCAGGCTACCGTGGCCGCGCAGCGCCAGTGGACGCTGCAGGCGGTGTTGCCATCAGCAGTGGGAACGACAGCATGAGCACCACCTCTCCCTATGCCATCGACCACCTCAAGGTGGTACCGCGCCGCTACTACGGACGCTGGCTGTCGGCCGCGCTGATCCTGCTGGCGCTGGGCTTCGTGGTACACGCCTTCGCCCACGGCCAGATCGAGTGGGCGGTGGTGGCCAAGTTCATGACGGCCAAGGTGATCCTGCAGGGTCTCCTGAACACCATCCTCATGACCATCTATGCGATGGTGGTGGGCATCGTGCTGGGGGTGGTCTTCGCGGTGATGGTGATGTCGCCCAACAAGCTGCTCAAGGCGGTGGCCACCTTCTACATCTGGTTCTTCCGGGGTACGCCCCTGCTGCTGCAGATGCTGCTGTGGTTCAACCTGGCACTGGTGTTCCCGACCATGGGCATTCCCGGCTGGTTCGAGGCGCGCACGGTGGACATCATCACGCCCTTCGTGGCCAGCCTGCTGGGACTGGGCATCGGACAGGGTGCCTATACCGCCGAGGTGGTGCGCGGCGGCATCCTGGCGGTGGACAATGGCCAGACCGAGGCCGCCAAGGCCATCGGCATGACGCGCCTGACCGCCTTGCGCCGCATCGTGCTGCCGCAGGCCATGCGGGTGATCATCCCACCGGTGGGCAATGAGGTGATCAGCATGATCAAGCTGACTTCGGTGGCCAGCGTGATCCAGTTTTCCGAAATCCTGCACAACGCCCAGACCATCTATTTCGCCAATGCCCGCGTGATCGAACTGCTGATCGTGGCGACCATCTGGTACCTGGCGGTGGTGACGGTGTTTTCCATCGGCCAGCATTTCCTGGAACAGGTATTTGCCCGCGAGCGCCGTGCCCGGGCACGTACCCGTGCGGCCGGCACACAGGGAGCCACAGGATGAGCACACCCATGATCGTGGCCCATGAGGTCCAGAAATACTACGGTGGCTTCCACGCGCTCAAGGGCGTGAACCTGGACGTCGAGGCCGGTGCCGTGACCTGCATCGTCGGTCCTTCGGGGTCGGGCAAGAGCACCTTCCTGCGCTGCATCAACCAGCTGGAAAGCATCGATGGCGGGGCCATCTGGGTCGGCGGTGAATTGCTGGGCTATCGCCGCCGTGGCGACCAGTTGATCGAGCTGTCGGACGGCGAGATCGCCCGCCAACGCCTGGCCAGCGGCATGGTGTTCCAGCGCTTCAACCTGTTCGCCCATATGACGGCGCTGCAGAACATCATGGAAGGCCCGGTGGTGGTGCAGAAGCGCCGGCGCGCTGAAGTGAAGGAAGAGGCGCGGGCCCTGCTGGCCCGGGTGGGCCTGGCGGGCAAGGCCGATGCCTATCCCTCTGAACTTTCCGGTGGCCAGCAGCAGCGCGTGGCGATTGCCCGCGCACTGGCCATGCGGCCCAAGCTGATGCTGTTCGATGAACCGACCTCGGCGCTGGACCCGGAGCTGGTGGGCGAAGTGCTGGCGGTGATGAAGGATCTGGCCAAAAGCGGCATGACCATGATCGTGGTCACGCACGAGCTGGGCTTTGCGCGTGAAGTGTCCAACCGGGTGGTGTTCATGGATGGCGGCCAGGTGATCGAGGCCGGCACCCCCGGTGAAGTGCTGGCGCGCCCGCAGCACCGACGTACCCAGGAATTCATCGCGGCCATCCTGGCCTGATGCGGCATTGCAGAACTCAACCAGAAAGGGGAATCCCGTGAAGCTGAAACACAAGACCATGTTGGGCCTGGCTACGTTGGCCGCCACCGTCACCCTGGCCGCCAGCGGCGCACACGCGGCCGATCTGCCGGATCGCATCAAGAAGGCCGGCAAGCTGGTCATCGCCTCGCAGGCCAACTACCCGCCCATCGCCTACAAGGACCCGGCCACCGGCGAGCTGATGGGGCTGGACATCGACCTCGGGGCGGCCATCGCCAAGGAACTGGGCCTGAAGGTGGAGTACCAGGAAACCGCCTTCGCCCAGGTCTTCAGTTCGCTCACCACCGGCCGCGCCGACATCGCCATGGTGGCCATCAGCGACACGGCCGAACGCCAGAAGGTGGCCGACTTCATCGACTACATGAAGACCGGCCCGCAATTCTTTACGCTGCAGGCCAATGCGGCCCGCATCAAGGGCATCGCCGACGTCTGCGGCACCAAGGTCGGCGCCAGCCGCAATACCAACTGGCCGGGCCAGATCGCCGGCTGGAGCAAGGATAACTGTGAAGCCAAGGGCAAGCCGGCCATTACCGTGATCGGTACCGAGGGCTCGGTGGATGCACGCACCCAGTTGAAGACCGGCCGCATCGATCTGGCGGTGCAGGGCAGCGAGACCCTGCCTTACTTCCAGGGCATGGAGCCCAATACCTATGTCCTGCTGGGGCAGCCGCTGTTTGCTCAGGAGACCGGCATTCCGGTCTCCAAGAGCGAACCGGGCCTGCGCGACGCCGTGCTGGAGGCCCTGAAGCGCCTGCAGGCCAACGGGACCTACGACAAGCTGCTGGCCAAGTACAAGCTGCAGGGTAGCGCCATGCCGGCCGCGCTCAACCAGGGCAAGTGAGTCATGGCCGGCGTCGAGTTTGATGAAGCCGAGCAGGCCGCCGCCCGCCGGCTGGGCCTGACGGGGGCCGAGGATGTGGAGTGGCAGGCGCGCTGCGAACTGGCGGCGCTGTACCGGCTGCTGGCGCATTTCCGCATGACCGACCTGATCGATACGCACATCTCGGCACGGGTGCCGGGGCAGGCTGGTCACTTCCTGATCAATCGCTATGGCGTGCTGTTCCACGAGATGCGCGCTTCCGATCTGGTCAAGGTGGATGCCCAGGGGCAGGCGGTGCAGATGGGCAGCACTGCCGCGCCGGCGCAGCGGGTCAATCGCGCCGGCTTCGTGATCCATTCGGCGGTACACCAGGCGCGGCCGGACCTGCATTGCGTGATCCACACGCATACCACGGCCGGGATCGCGGTCTCGGCCCAGCGTGACGGGCTGCTGCCGATCAGCCAGCATGCGCTCAAGTTCTACGGCAAGCTGGCCTATCACGAGTACGAAGGCATCGCCCTCGATACCGAAGAGCGGGAGCGGCTGGTAGCAGCGCTGGGGTCGCACAAGGCCATGATCCTGCGCAACCATGGCTTGCTGGCCGCTGGCGAGACGGTGGCGGCGGCGTTTCATGAAATCTATTTCCTGGAACGGGCTTGCCAGGCGCAGGTGGCGGCGCAAGCGGGCGGGGCAGCCTTGCATCTGCCGGCGGAGGAAGTGCGCCTGCGTGCCGCACGCCAGTTCGACAACGACCAGGCCAGCGGCATCATCGACCTGGCCTGGGAGGCGGCCTTGCGGCTGGTGCAGGAGGCGGGGCCGGGGTATCGCTGCTGAGCACGCTATCTATCGCCACCCCAAAGACAACGCCCGCATCGATGATGCGGGCGTTGTCATGTGCGGGCGGGCGTAAGGGGCAGGCGCAGGTTCAGTCCAGCAGTTTCTGCATGAACATCGCCTTGCCGGTCTCGGCCTTCAATTCATAGCCTTCGAAGCCGCTGGCGCGATACAGCGAACGGGCCACCGTATTGCCTTCCAGGACTTCCAGCGTGAGCTTGCAGCAGCCCAGTGCGCGGGCCTGCTGTTCCACGCTGGCCAGCAACTGCCGGGCCACGCCCTGGCCGCGATAGGCCGGCATCACGGCCAGGTCATGCAGGTTCAGCAGCGGCTTGCAGGAAAAGGTCGAGAACCCTTCGATACAGGTGGCAAGGCCAGCGGGGGTGTCGCCGTCGAAGGCCAGGAAGACATGGGCGGTGGAACGTTTCTTCAGTTCCGCCGCCAGGTTCTGGCGTACATAGTCCGACAGGGCCTGTCCGCCGCCCATGGCGTCGCAGGCATAGGCGTTGAGGGTCTCGAACAGTGCGGCCGCGTGGGCTGCATTGTCGAGATCGGCCTTGACGACGGAAACTGCCATATCTTCCCTTTCCTCTGATCGAATCGACGTGCCGCGACCGGCTTACTTGCCGCTGGCGCGTTGGCCGCCATGTGTGAGCGCGGACGGACGCGGGCCATTCTGGCGTTGCTGACCCTGGCTGCGCGGTTGCGCATTGGCCGGGCGGGGGGCGCGATTGGCGTTGTTGCCGCCATTGCCACCGTTGCCACCCCCATTGCCGCCGCCGTTGCCAGCCTGGCCGCCCTGGGGACGGCCCTGGCCACGCGCCGCATTGCCATTGCCAGGATTACGCGGCTTGGCCTGCTGTGCTGCGCCACCACCGGCATTGGCCGGCTTGGCGCCGCCATTGCCATGGCCATTGCCGGCTGCAGCCGGCTTGCGCGGTGCATTGCGTTGACCGCCACGTCCGCCACCAGCGTTCTGGTGACGACCCTGGCCGCTGCGCAGCTGGATCGGTTGCGGCTTGGCAGTGGGGTCGGGTTCGAAACCGGCGATCACTTCCACCGGGATTTCGCGCTTGATGAAGCGCTCGATGTCGTGCAGCAGGTCGCGCTCGTCCACGCAGACCAGCGACACGGCTTCGCCGGTGGCGCCGGCGCGGCCGGTACGGCCGATGCGGTGGACGTAGTCTTCCGGCACGTTGGGCAGGTCATAGTTGACCACGTGCGGTAACTGGTCGATGTCGATGCCGCGGGCAGCGATGTCGGTGGCGATCAGGGCGGTCAGCTTGCCGTCCTTGAACTCGGCCAGGGCCTTGGTGCGAGCCGACTGGCTCTTGTTGCCGTGGATCGCCATGGCGGTGATGCCGTCGCGGGCCAGTTGCTCGACCAGCTTGTTGGCGCCGTGCTTGGTGCGGGTGAAGACCAGCACCTGCTTCCACTGGTGGGTCTTGATCAGGTGCGCCAGCATGGGGTGCTTCTTGTCGCGGTCGACCGGGTGGATCTTCTGCGCGATCACTTCCACGGTGGAGTTGCGGCGGGCCACTTCGATCAGGGCCGGGTTGTTCAGCAGGCTGTCGGCCAGCTTCTTGATCTCGTCGGCGAAGGTGGCCGAGAACAGCAGGTTCTGGCGCTTGGGCGGCAGGGCGGCGAGCACCTTGCGGATGTCGCGGATGAAGCCCATGTCCAGCATGCGGTCGGCTTCGTCCAGCACCAGGATCTGGATGTGCTGCAGGTTCACGGTGCCTTGCTGCATGTGGTCCAGCAGGCGGCCGGGGGTGGCGACCAGGATATCGACGCCACGCTTCAACAGCGTGATTTGCGGATTGATGCCGACACCACCGAAGATGCAGGCCGAGGTCAGCGGCAGGTACTTGCCGTACTGGCGCACGCTTTCCTCGACCTGGGCCGCCAGTTCGCGGGTGGGGGCCAGGATCAGGGCGCGGATCGGCAGATGACCGTTGATCTTGTTGCGCGGCATGGCCGAGAGGCGTTGCAGCAGCGGCAGGGTGAAGCCGGCGGTCTTGCCGGTGCCGGTCTGGGCGCCGGCCAGCAGGTCGCCACCGGAGAGCACGGCGGGGACGGCTTGGGCCTGGATCGGGGTGGGGGAGGTATAGCCTTGTTCGGAAACGGCACGAACGATTTCGTCGGACAAGCCGAGCGCGGAAAATGACATGAGACTCTGAAAATGGGTTTGGCCTGTGGCCCCGTACGGGCGCCAGTCGCAGGCAAACGGGTTGGAACTTGAGGAGGGCGCGGACTTGACTGGCTATACGCCGCGCAGGCCGCAGTATAACAGCGCAGTCTGCGGGCGACGTGATTTATTTTGCATGCGGATGCGGGCAGCTCATCCGTGTTGCCGGGCCAGGAAGGATTGCACGGGAGGCAGTACCAGCGCGCTTTGCATCAATCCACCGAAATGCGTGACGCCGGGCAGGCTGACAAATTCTGCCTGTGGCAACAAGGCCGCAGTGCGCTCGACGGCGGCATGGCGCGCATCGGCGTCGCCACAGAAGAGCAGGCAGGGCAGGTCCATCCGTGCCAGCAGGTCTTGCTGCGAGGGACGGGCTTGCTGGGCGGCGGCGGCCAGGGCCACCAGGTCGTTGGCGCGGATGAGCATCTTCACCTGGGGCGAAATCTGTTCGTCCAGCAGGGCTTCGAAGGTGGCGATGAAGGCCTCGGGGTCGCGGCCGTCGATACCATGGAAGCCCTCCCAGCTGCGGTCTTCATACGGATGGGCGGCACCCAGGATGAGGCTGCGCAGGCGCTGTGGCGCATGCCGTACCAGCCCGTAGCCGACCCAGCCGCCCAGCGAGTAGCCGAAGAAATGGGCGCGCTCGATCTGCAGGGCGTCCAGCACGGCCACGGCGTCGCGGCAGCGCTGCAGCTGGGTGTAGGCGGCGGTTTCGTGCGGTTTGTCGCTCTGGCCATGGCCCAGGGCATCGAACATGATGACCTGGTAATGCTGGCGCAACACCGAGGTGAAGCCGAAGAAGCGCCAGGCTTCCAGGCTGCTGGTAAAGCCGTGGTGCAACAGCAGGGGCGGACCTTCGCCCTCGACCTGGTAGTGGATCTTGCGGTTGTCGCTCAGGGCAAAGGGCATGGTGGGGAGGGTGGAGATGTGCGGCAGGGTTCAGTTGTTGTGATCGACCAGCTTCTTGCAGCGGCGCGCCAGCAGTTCGCGCGAGCGCGCGCAGATTTCTTCGTTGCTGAGGTCTTCGATGTGGGTGGCAATCGACCAGACGTGGCCGAAGGGATCACGCAGGGTGCCGGAGCGGTCGCCGTAGAACTGGTTCTGCACCGGTCGCAATTGCACGGCACCGGCGGCCATCGCCTGGCTGAAGACGGCATCGACGTCGGCCACGTAGACCAGCAGGCTCACGCCTGCGCCGCCCAGCGTCTGCGGGCTCAGGAAGCCCAGTTCGGGATGTTCGTCGGCCAGCATCACGCGGGCATCGCCGATCTGGATTTCGGCGTGCCAGACCTTGCCGTGGGGACCGTCCAGGCGCATGACTTCCACGGCGCCGAAGGCACGGCCGTAGAAAGCGATGGCCTCGGAGGAAGCCTGCACGATCAGGTAGGGAGTGACGCTGTGGTAGCCCGCCGGCAAGGCGCAGGCGGAAGGACTGGACTGGGGCAGCGTGGCTGCGTCAGGCGGGGTGGTCATGTCGTCTCCTCGGTCATCGCCGGTAGCGGCACTATAGCAGCAATGCCAGTGCGGCTACCGGGGTGTGATCACGAGACGAGCTTAAGCAAAAGTGAAGGATCAGGCAAATTCGGACAGCAGGTTGACCTGTTGCGCGAAGATCTTCGGGCTGCCGGCGATGACGTCGCCCTTGTAGAGGTAGTCGGAGTCGCCCTTGAAGGTGCCCACGATACCGCCCGCTTCGGTCACCAGCAGGGAGCCGGCGGCGATGTCCCAGGGCTTGAGGCCCTTCTCGAAGAAGCCGTCCAGGCGGCCGGCGGCGACATAGGCCAGGTCCAGGGCGGCAGCGCCCGGGCGGCGCAGGCCGGCGCTGTGCTCGGTCATGACCTTGAACATGGTGACGTATTCGTTCAGGCCGTCCAGGTCGCGGAAGGGAAAGCCGGTGCCGATCAGGGCGTCAGCGATCTTGTCGCGCTTGCCCACGCGGATGCGCTTTTCGTTCAGGTAGGCGCCCGCGCCCTTGGAGGCGGTGAACAGGTCGTTGCGGGTAGGGTCGTAGACCACCGCCTGGGTGATGATGCCGCGCTGTTGCAGGGCGATCGAGACGCAGTATTGCGGGAAGCCGTGGATGAAGTTGGTGGTGCCGTCCAGTGGATCGATGATCCAGACGTTTTCGTTTTCATCGTGCAGGTTGTCGGAAGCACCGGACTCTTCGGCCAGGATGGCGTGGTCGGGGTAGGCGTTCTTGAGCACGTCGATGATGGCATCCTCGGCCGCCTTGTCCACTTCGGTGACGAAGTCGTTGTGCGACTTCTTGGAGACCTTCAGCAGCGACACGTCGAAGGACGCGCGGTTGATGATGGTGGCGGCGCGGCGAGCTGCCTTGATCGCCGTGTTGAGCATGGGTGGGATGATCATTCCGATGGTTCCGTTAAAATTGCGGCCATCGTTGACGATGGCTGCGTTGCTCATCGTCGCCATGGCCGACGGGCCGGCCTCCCGCGTCAAGCTTGCGGAACAGCTGGCCAGGCGAAACCCGGCAGTCAAACCAGTGCGACGATGAAATTAATGAGCGTTGCGCCACCCGCGGCTGTTATGCTTGCGGGTTTGCCATGCAGTCCGGGGCGCAAATCGATCAACCTGAGCCAACCTGGGTTTGATCTGTTGCTGCAATATTGACGTTTTGCCAATATCCTATCCTGGGGCGCGAATCCCGCTATTTTAAATGAACAAGCAAGTGTCAGGACAATCTCTTTTCAGCCGTTTGCGTTTCGTTCTGGTCAATACCAGCAGTCCGGGCAATATCGGCTCGGCGGCGCGGGCCATCAAGACCATGGGCTTTTCGGAGCTGGTGCTGGTCAATCCGCGCTTTCCGGACGCGGTCAAGGAAGATGAAGCCATTGCCTTCGCCAGTGGCGCCCTGGATGTGTTGCAAAATGCACGCATCGTCGGCAGCGTCGAAGAAGCGTTGCAAGGCTGCAACTTCGCCGCCGCCGTCAGCGCCCGGTTGCGCGAGTTTTCGCCGCCGGTGGTCTCCCCCCGCGAGCTGGCCGGCCAGCTGTCACGCGATACCGGGCTCAATGCTGCGCTGCTGTTCGGCAACGAGCGCTTTGGACTGCCCAACGAGGTGGTGCAGAAGTGCCAGGCGTTGTTGAACATCCCGGCCAATCCCGACTATTCCTCGCTGAACCTGGCGCAGGCGGTGCAGGTGCTGGCCTACGAGTGCCGCATGACAGAGCTGGAGGTGCAGGGCGGGCCGATGCAGACCAGCGGCGATGCGCGCGCGCCGGGCGAGGTCGGGTTCCATGGCCAGAGTGCCAGCGTGGCCGAGATCGAGGGGATGTTTGCCCACCTGGAACAGGCGCTGGTGTCCATCGATTTCCTCAATCCCGACAATCCCAAGAAACTGATGCCGCGCTTGAAGCGCATGTTCTCGCGCGCCCAGCTGGAGACCGAAGAGGTCAACATCCTGCGCGGTATCGCCCGCCAGATCCTGGAACCCAAGCAGGCCAAGGCCGGCAAGTCCGGACAGAACGAACAAGGAGAAGGCTGACATGGCCAAGCTGACCCTGGACCGCATCCTGCAATCGCAGGGTTTCGGATCGCGCAAGTATTGTCGTGAACTGATCGAGGATGGTGAAGTCTCGATCGGTGGTGAAGTGGTGGACGATTACCGGGCCACGCCCGAACCCACCGGGCTGGTGCTGACCATCTTCGAGGAAGAGTGGGAATACCGCGAGCACGTCTACATCGCCATCAACAAGCCGCCCAACATCGAGTGCTCACGCAAGCCCAGCCATCATCCGGGCGTGCTGACCTTGCTGCCGGAGCAGTTCACCTGGCGCGATGTGCAACCGGTGGGGCGGCTGGATCACGATACCACCGGGCTGCTGCTCATGTCCGACGACGGCGCCTTCATCCACGCCCAATCCTCACCCAAGCGCCACGTCCCCAAGGTGTATGCGGCCACCACCGCCGAGCCGGTGACCCAGGCGCTGATCGACCAGCTGAAGGCGGGCGTGCAACTGCACGACGAACCGGCGCCGCTGGCCGCCACCCGCTGCCGCCAACTGGGCGAGCACCTGCTGGAGATCGTGCTGGAGCAGGGCAAATACCATCAGGTCAAGCGCATGCTGGCTGCCGCCGGCAATCATTGCAGCGCCCTGTCCCGGGTCGCCATCGGTGGCTTGCAACTGGAGGCGCTGGGGCTGGAGGAGGGGGAGTGGACCTACCTGGATGCGCAACAGATGGCGCTGCTGGTGCCGGATCAGGAATAGGCTTCGCGACGTCGACGAGATGCCATGAAAAAACGCCATCGGTCGCAAAACCGATGGCGTTTTCACTGGCAGGGGTTGGGCTTAATGCCGAACCTCTCCCGCCTCGCTCGCGCCACTTACATCAGCCACGAACAGTTGCGCGCAATCCACCGCATCGAACTCATAGTGCTGCCCGCAGAAATCGCAGTCGATGGCCAGCTTCTCCATCTGCGTCAGTGCTTCGGCGATTTCCTCCTGGCCCAGCATCTTCAGCATGTTGCCGACCTTCTCGCGCGAGCAGGAGCAGTGGAACTGTGGATGTACGGGGTCGAAGACGCGGATGTTCTGTTCCCAGAACAGGCGGTGCATCAGCGTGGCGATGTCGGTGGAGAGCAATTCTTCGCGCCGCAAGGTGTCGCCCAGCATGACCATGTGGTTCCAGGCTTCCAGCTCGCCCTCAGGCTTGGCGGTGGGGGCGGCGGTGCCGCCGATGGTAGGCAGCTTCTGCAGCAGCAGGCCGCGTGAGACGTGTTCGTCGGCGGCCAACCAGAGCTTGGTGTCCAGTTGCTCGGAACGCAGCATGTAGTTTTCGATCACGGTAGCCACGCTGTCGCCATCCAGCGGCACCACGCCCTGATAGGCCTGCTGACCCGGCAGCTTGTCCTTGGGGTCGAGGGTGATGACGAAGCGGCCATCCCCGTTGGCATTGACCAGGTCGGTGAGGGTGGCGTCGTCGGCGATCTGCGCATCGTCGGCCAGCTTGGCGGTGGCGCGCAGCTGCAGTTCGGAGTCGCACTCCACCACCAGCAGCTTGACCGGACCATCGCCGTGGATCTGCATGACGATCATGCCATTGAACTTCAGGTTGGCCGAGAGCAGGGCGGACGCCGCCAGCATCTCGCCCAGCAGCGTGCGTACCGCGACCGGATAGTCGCGGCGGGCCTGGACCTGGCGCCAGGTGTCGGAGATTTCGACCAGCTCGCCCCGCACGGGAGCGTTGTCGACCAGGAATTTTTGCAGCGTGTCTTTCATTGTTTCCTTTGCTTGGCGGCTCAGGCGATGCGCTTGAGCTTGGCCTTGAACTGTTGCGCGCGCTGGACATAGCTGTCCGTGCCGGCGTGCATGCGCGCGATATCTTCTTCACTCAACTGGCGAACCGCCTTGGCGGGGGTGCCGATGATCAGCGAGTTGTCGGGGAACTCCTTGCCCTCGGTCACCAGCGCGCCAGCGCCGACCAGGCAGTTCTTGCCGATCCTGGCGCCATTGAGCACCACCGCCTGGATGCCGATCAGCGCGCCTTCGCCGATGGTGCAGCCGTGCAGCATGGCCTGGTGGCCGATGGTGACATTCTTGCCGATCACCATTGGATAGCCTACGTCGGTATGCAGCACAGCCCCTTCCTGGACGTTGCTGTTCTCGCCGATGGTGATGAGTTCATTGTCGCCACGGATGGCCACGTTGAACCAGACGCTGGAGTGCGCCTCCATCTTCACCTTGCCCACCACGGTGGACGACTCGGCCACGTAGGCGGTATCGTGGATTTCGGGGGTGTCCTGCTCCAATTGGTAGATCGCCATAATAAAATTGTCTCCTCGTTACCTGCTGGTCGGTATGTGGTGCCTTGCCTTGCGGTGAACTTGTCTTCATATGGAGACAAGTCCGGCGTCCTCAACCGCGTATTTTACCTTCCCTGAAAGTCAGTTCCTTGGATCAGTCCTCTTCCCCAGATGAAGTCTTTTCATTCACCGGCCTGCGTCGTGCCGCTCTGTCTTGCCTGAAGGAAACCCGTCCGGAGATGAAGTGCGGCGCAGTGCGCAGCCTGCGGGCTGCGTGGTCGGCGGGCGAACTGCCCCTGGAGCAGGAGGATCTGGCGGCGCTGGACGAGGGCAGCGGCATCCCGGGCCGTCCGGCGCGGCCGGAACTGGTATCGCCGCTGGAGGTGAAGCATCGTTCCATGGGTACGCCCGAGGGCCGGGCGGCGCTGATCCATGCCCTGGCGCATATCGAGTTCAATGCCATCAACCTGGCGCTGGACGCGGTCTGGCGCTTTCCCGGCATGCCCCGCGATTTCTACGCAGACTGGATGCAGGTCGCCGATGAAGAGGCCTATCACTTCAGTTTGTTGGCCGACCATCTGAAGACTCTTGGCTATTCCTATGGTGATTTCACTGCCCACAATGCCTTGTGGGACATGGCGGAATCGACCAAGGGCGATGTCCTGGCGCGCATCGCGCTGGTGCCGCGTACGCTGGAAGCCCGTGGGCTGGACGCGGCACCGCCGGTACGTGCCAAGCTGGCGCAGGCGGGCGACCTGGCGGCGGCGGAGATCCTGGACATCATCATGCGCGACGAGGTGGGCCATGTGCTGATTGGCAATCGCTGGTTCAACTGGTTGTGCGAACAGCGCCAGCTGGACCCGGTGGCCACCTTCGCGCAGTTGTGCCTGCGCCACAAGGCGCCACCCCTGCGTGGGCCGTTCAATCTGGAGGCCAGGCGGGCGGCCGGCTTTTCGGACGAGGAAATGCTGATGTTCACCGATCTTTCGCGATGATCGACGGATTTGCAAGAAATGTAAGCAATTTTCGCGACAGCGGGCCGGGGCTTGCTGTTGTGCTATCGTCTTCCCCGAATTCCGACCTTTCGGAATCGATTATATGAATGGAAAGGATGACAACATGAACAAGATGTCCAAACTGTTGGCCGGTGTGGTCGTGAGCGTTGCCGCCATTTCCCTGCTGGCGGCCTGCCAGAAGAAGGAAGAGCCGGGTCCGGCCGAGGCCCTGGGCAAGAAGATCGATGGCGCCGTGCAGGACGCCGGCAAGAAGCTTGACGAGGTGACCGGCCAGGCCAAGGACCAGACCAGCGAATCCGGCTCCAAGCTCGATGGCGCCCTGGATCAGGCCAAGGTCGAGGCCAAGGAAGCCTACGAAAAGACCAAGGAAGGCGCCAAGGACCTGGCGCAGAAGACCGGCGAAAAGATGGAGCAGGCCGGTCAGAAGCTGCAGGACGCTAGCAAGAAGTAAGACGAAGCAGTCACTCACTATTGCGCACTATTGAGCCGCCGGGTCGTTGCCCGGTGGTCCTCACAATGCCGTCCCGCCAGTGCTGGACGGCATTGTGCTTTTTGGCGGCCCTTTTCAGACGCTATTCGCGGGCATTGTGGATCAGGTCGATCACCATCTCCTGGATGGAGGGCTCCAGCGCCAGCGCTACGTGGCCGATGCCGATGACCGGGATGTTCCAGGCCCCTTCCAGGTGAGCCGAACTCTGCGGCGAGATGATGTTGTCGTGATGGGAGTAGATCGAGACGATGTGCGAGAGGGCGTCCGCTTCTTCGGTGGCGGCCAGCTTTTGCAGCCATTCGCTGCTGCGGCCTTCTTCGTAGCGGCCTAGCCAGTTCATTTCCCCGCAATTGATGCCGATGCCGAAGTTGGCGATGGCCGTGCCGTGGTGGGGCGAGCCCAGGGTGATCACGCGGGCCACGCGGTCGCAGCCGTGGTCGCGCAGGTAGGCGCGGGCGGCCAGTCCACCCATGCTGTGGGCGACGATGACGATCTTCTTCTGGCCGGTCTCGGCCAGCACGCGTTGCACGGCGGCATGCACCAGCGGCGCGTACTCGTCGATGCTGCCGAAGACCGGCTCCATGTCCAGCGCATAGTGGGTGATGTGTGCCTGGCGCAGCTCCAGGCTCATCCAGCGCCAGTAGCCGCTGTTGCAGCCATAGCCGTGGATCAGCAGGACCGGCAGCGAGGTCGTGTCGGGATAGCTGAACTGGTCGAAACGCAGGAAGGGCATGGCCCAGGAGGAGCACAGCATGGTCGCGCGGAACTCCCGCAGGAACAGGGTGCCGACCTGCAGCCAGCTGATTTCCACCGGGTTGGAGGTGCGGCCGCGATACGGCCAGGTCAGGAAGAAGCTGTTGGCGGTGATCTGCGCGCGCAGCAGCAGGACGATGAGGAGGCCGCCCAGGGCGGCTGCCACGATAGGCCACTCGAAATGCCGCAGCAGGAGGTAGAACAGGATCGCAATGCCGAACTGGATGAGGAGCAGGGTTCTGGAGATGCGTGAAATCATGCGGGCTGGCGTCCGGGGCGATCGGGTGGGCGGGCATGCAGGCGCATGCGGTCGCCCGAGAGCATAACAGAGCGCTGCGTTGCGCTCATGTCCGCTTCATGACTTGGCGTCGGCTTGCTGCAGGGGCGCTTTCAGCGGTGGGGTGATGTCGACCAGGCGTGTGCCGGCGAGGCGGTCGTGCAGGAACTGGCCTTGCCGATCGACTCTGCTGGTCAGCGCCCAGAGAAGCAGGTTGGCCGCCGGGATCAGGACCAGCAGCCAGTGTTGTCCGCGTGCCAGCGAGGCCAGTGCCAGTCCCGGCAATATCCATAGCCAAGCCAGCAGGAAACGCAGCGTCGCGCGCCAGAGCCCAACCGGCTGCCCCTGGCGATCGACGACCCTGAAGCGCCAGGTCTTCATCGCCAGGGTCTGCCCGCCGTGGGTCCAGAACCAGATGAAATAGACCGCCAGCACCAGGAACAGCCAGGCTTCGAGGCCATGACGAAGGTAGAGTGCGTGGCGCTGTTGCAGCAGGGTGGAGAACAGCCAGCCGGACATGAACAGCACGCCGAACAGCAGCATCGATTCATACAGCATGCTGCTGAGGCGGCGGCGCAGGGAGGGCGTGGTGAAATCCGTCATGGTCCTGGTTCGGTCCTGGTTGTTGGTGTGGTGGCCGCAGGGAGGGATGGTGATGGGGTTCGGCCACTCTCCAGATCGCGGGCATGCATGCCGCTGGCGCGGCCCGCAGATGGTAAAGCAATCGGGCCGGCTTGCCTATGCGCTGACTTGAGCCAGCGCAAGGTGGGAAAGGTGGTGGAGTGGCGACTTGCGTCGAGCGCGAAAGCGTTGGAAACGCCGGGGGAGCAGAGGGGCGACGAACGGGGTGACCGTGGCCGGATGATCGGACCAGGCAGAACGGCGGGCTTACTTGCTGTCAGCCGTCGTGTTCGTTGCTGCCGTCACGGCTGGCGAGGTCGCTGCGGCACTGATGGCCACGGTGGTCGGAGCCGCCGCAGTGGGTGTCAGGGCCGGCACCGGCGCGGCTTGCGAGCCTGGGACCAGGGCCGGAGCGGGTGCTGCGGCCGGGGTTGGGGCCGGGACGACAGGCAGCGGCCTATCCAGTGCCTCGGCTGGAAGCTGGATGGTGGGTGCAGCGGCCGAAGGCGTGGTTGGCAGCTTGGCAACGCGGCGCGGCAGCTTGGCTTCGGCGAGCTTCTTTTTCTGCTCTTCGGACAATTGTTGGTACTTGGTCCACTGCTCGTGCTTTTCTTCCGCATCGAGCTTCTTGGCACGGGCGTAGTTGGTGCGGGCGGCGCTGCGCTGTGCCGGGGTCAGCTTGACCCAGTCGCGCATGCGTTCATGCAGGCGCTGTTGCTCTTCCGGCTTCATTTTGGCGTAACGCTTGCCGATCTCCAGCCATTTTTCCTTCTGCAGCTCACTCATGCGCGGCCACTCGCCGGTCAGCGGTTCCAGTGCTTCGTGCTGGGCTTGCGAGAGATTGGCCCAGGCCAGCTTGCTCTCGGGCTTGCGGGTGGCGGTTTTGGTGGCGGACTTGGCGGGATGGGAGGCGCCTGCCGTGGTCGCAGCTGCTGCAGCTGCAGCCGGTGCAGCCGGTGTTACTGCGGTGCCAGCGTTGGCCGGGCTGGCGACAGATGGCGATGCCGGGGCGGCAGCGGGTGCGACGGTCTGCGTGTTCTGCGCCACGGTCCAGGCGCAGCTCAATCCACCGGCCAGCACGGCCAGCGCCAGCGCGATGCGCGAAAGGCGGGCGTAGGCGTTGACGGGAGTGCCGGTGGTCTTGCGCATCGTTTTATTGTCCCTTTTCTGCCAGGAAGGCGTTGAAACCATGGTCCAGGTAAGCCGACAGCGGCAGCTCGTCGGAGAGCACGGCCGCATCGATGTCGGCCAGGTAGGAGACGCGCTTGGCGTTCTCGTGCTGATAGATGCCGGCAAAGAGGATGATGCCCACCAGCAGCGGCGCGGCCACTCCCAGGCGGTTCCACCAGGACGGGCTTTCCTGATGCAGCATGCCGCCGCCGAAGGCGTCTGCCAGCACGGGCTGTTCCACGCGCACGGTCATGGGCGTGTGTTTCTTGCGTGCCAGCGCGACCCGGCGTGCAGCAGCCAGGCTTTGCAGGGTGTCGTCGGACAGGTTGTCCAGATTGGCGTCAAGCGCCAGCTTCACCTTGTAGGCGAATTGCATTTCCTTGTTCTTCATAATGAGATTCCTTTGGCTCTTAGAGCTTGAGCCAGCGCGTGAGTTGCGCGGGAGCAATGGGTTTTTACGCTACCTTCGGAGCAACCCATGGCGGCGGCCGTTTCCGCCACGTCCATGTCCTGCCAATAACGCATCAGGAATGCTTCCCGTTGACGCGTTGGCAGCTTTTGTATTTCGGCATCGATCAGGTTCAGGGTCTGCTCGCGCTCGACCTTGTCGGCGCTGGATTCGGCGGCTTCGGAGCCGTCTTCCGATTCCAGGCTTTCCAGGACGTCGAAGTCGTCCGGGCCGTCGCCATCACTGTGGTTGCCGCCAAAGCTGGAGAACAGGCTCACCCAGGTGTGGCGCACCTTTTCGCGGCGGAAGAAGTCATGGATGGTGTTTTGCAGGATGCGCTGGAACAGCATCGGCAATTCGCCGACCGGTTTGTCGCCGTATTTCTCGGCCAGCTTGATCATCGCATCCTGAACGATGTCCAACGCGGCTTCGTCCTTGCGCACGGCATACACCGCCTGTTTGAAGGCGCGGCGTTCGACACTTTCAAGAAAATCGGAGAGTTCTTTGTCAGTTGCCATGCAATACGGTGTGCCGGATGGGTTGCCGGCCAACACGGGCAAAGAGGTTCATGTCTGGCCAGCCGAAATGCGAAAAATGCAAGAAATCGTCAAAAAGCAGAGCGAATGCTAGCAAAGTTGGCTGTCTTTGTCCTGAAGTTTATCCCCGCGCTGCGCCACAAACGCGAGTGCTGGCCATCATTTCGCCGCCATTCCATCTGAATTAGCTTGACCAAAATGATGCAACGCATTACTGTCCTGTTTCCCGCCTCCCACATCTGGGGCGTTTTTGTTCCTTGCCGGTGCTTCACATAAGGTCGTGCCGGTGCAGGAAATGCTTTATAGGTTTAAAGCTTGTTTGTTCTAACCCGTGCCACAAGCGCGAGGAATCAGTAAGAGTCGAACTTGTACCAAGGCTGAACGAGTCGCGTTGAGCGGCGTTTCAAACTCCACTACGGTTGGAGCGCAGAAACGGCGTGACCGCACAATAAAGGGATGCTGCCGGCAAGACGACGAATGCGATTCCGTCAGGAGAGAACATCCGATCAATTTCCAATGGACCTTGAAAGGAAGCAGCATGAGTGCTGAGCAACTCACCGGCGCGGATATACTCGTCCGTTGCCTGGCTGAAGAGGGTGTGGAACACGTCTTCGGCTATCCTGGTGGCGCCGTCCTCTATATCTACGACGCAATCTTCAAGCAAGACAAATTCCAGCACATCCTGGTTCGTCACGAACAGGCTGCCGTGCACGCTGCGGACGCGTATTCGCGCAGCTCGCAACGGGTCGGCGTGGCCATCGTCACCTCCGGCCCCGGTGTGACCAATGCCGTCACCGGCCTGGCCACGGCCTACATGGACTCCATCCCCATGGTGGTGATCTCCGGCCAGGTGCCGTCGACCGCCATCGGTCAGGACGCGTTCCAGGAGTGCGACACTGTCGGTATCACCCGCCCATGCGTGAAGCACAACTTCCTCGTGAAGGATGTGAAGGACCTGGCGGAAACCGTCAAGAAGGCCTTCTATATCGCCACCACCGGCCGTCCCGGCCCCGTGCTGGTCGATATCCCGAAGGACATCACCATGCATACCTGCGCCTACGAGTATCCGAAGGCGGTGGAAATGCGTTCCTACAAGCCGGTCGACAAGGGCCACTCGGGCCAGATCCGCAAGGCACTGCAGCTGCTGCTGTCGGCCGAGCGTCCGATGATCTACACCGGCGGCGGCATCATCCTGGCCAATGCCTCGCCCGAGTTGAACAAGCTGGTCGATCGCCTGGGCTATCCCTGTACCAACACCCTGATGGGCCTGGGGGCCTATCGTTCGTCCAGCGACAAGTTCGTGGGCATGCCCGGCATGCACGGCACCTACGAAGCCAACATGGCCATGCAGCACTGCGACGTGCTCATCGCCATCGGTGCCCGTTTCGACGACCGTGTGATCGGCAATCCGAAGCATTTCGCCTCGAACGCCCGCAAGATCATTCATATCGATATCGACCCGTCGTCGATTTCCAAGCGCGTCAAGGTCGACATCCCCATCGTGGGCAACGTCAAGGACGTGCTGCAGGAAATGCTGGCCCAGCTGGATGCCGCCGAGACCCGCCAGAACGGCGCGGCGCTGGACAACTGGTGGAAGCAGATCAACGAGTGGCGCAAGCGTGATTGCCTCAAGTTCGCTACCTCGGACGAATTCATCAAGCCGCAATCCGTGGTGCAGAAGGTGTGGGAAGTGACCAAGGGCGATGCCTTCATCACCTCCGACGTCGGCCAGCACCAGATGTGGGCCGCGCAATACTACGGTTTCGACAAGCCGCGTCGCTGGATCAACTCCGGCGGCCTGGGCACCATGGGCGTGGGCCTGCCGTACGCCATGGGCGTGCAGATGGCCAACCCCGATGCGACCGTGGCCTGCATCACCGGCGAAGCCTCGATCCAGATGTGCATCCAGGAGCTGGCGACCTGCAAGCAGTATCACCTCACGCCCAAGATCATCCTCCTGAACAACCGCTTCCTGGGCATGGTCCGTCAGTGGCAGCAGATCGACTACGGTTCGCGCTATTCGGAGTCCTACATGGATTCGCTGCCGGACTTCAACAAGCTGGCGGAGTCCTACGGCCACGTCGGCATGAAAATCGAGAAACCGGGCGATGTCGACGGCGCGCTGCGCGAAGCCTTCGCCATGAAAGACAGGCTGGTCTTCATGAACTTCATCACGGATCAAACCGAGAACGTCTGGCCCATGGTCAAGGCGGGCAAGGGTTTGACTGAAATGTTGCTGGGTTCGGAGGATCTCTAATCATGCGCCATATCATTTCTGTGCTGCTGGAAAACGAAGCCGGCGCATTGTCCCGTGTCGTGGGTCTGTTCTCCGCACGCGGCTACAACATCGAAACGCTCACCGTTGCACCCACCGAAGACCCGACCCTGTCACGCATGACCATCGTGACCTCCGGTTCGGACGATGTGATCGAACAGATCACCAAACACCTGAACCGCCTGATCGAGGTGGTGAAGGTCGTCGATCTGACGGAAGGCGCGCACATCGAGCGCGAACTGATGCTGATCAAGGTGCGCGCAGTGGGCAAGGAACGGGAAGAGATGAAGCGTACTGCGGATATCTTCCGTGGCCGCATCATCGATGTCACCGAGAAGACCTATACGATCGAGCTGACCGGCGCCAAGAGCAAGCTGGACGCCTTTATCGACGCCCTGGACCGCACTGCGATCCTGGAAACGGTCCGTACCGGCGGCTCCGGCATCGGTCGCGGCGAACGGATCCTGAAGATCTGATCGACCGCGCCAGGCAGTACCCATCACACATACATACATTCAATTCGAGCTATTCGGAATATAGGAAAAATCATGAAAGTTTTCTACGACAAAGACGCAGACCTGTCCCTGATCAAGAACAAGAACGTGACCATCATCGGTTACGGTTCGCAAGGTCACGCCCACGCGCTGAACCTGAAGGATTCGGGCGTGAAGGTCACCGTTGGCCTGCGCAAGGGCGGCGCTTCCTGGTCCAAGGCCGAGAAGGCCGGCCTGAAGGTCGCTGAAGTGAACGACGCCGTCAAGGACGCCGACGTCATCATGATCCTGCTGCCCGACGAAAACATCGGCCAGGTCTACGCCGAAAACGTCGCACCGTTCGCCAAGCAAGGCGCCACCGTCGCTTTCGCCCACGGCTTCAACATCCACTATGGCCAAGTCGTGCCGCGCGCTGACCTGGACATCATCATGATCGCCCCCAAGGCCCCTGGCCACACCGTGCGTTCGACCTACAGCCAGGGTGGCGGCGTGCCGCACCTGATCGCCGTGCACCAGGACAAGTCCGGCAGCGCCCGTGACCTGGCCCTGTCGTACGCCACCGCCAACGGCGGCGGCCGTGCCGGCATCATCGAAACCAACTTCCGCGAAGAAACCGAAACCGACCTGTTCGGCGAACAGGCCGTGCTGTGCGGCGGTACCGTGGAACTGATCAAGGCCGGTTTCGAAACCCTGGTGGAAGCCGGTTACGCGCCCGAAATGGCCTACTTCGAGTGCCTGCACGAACTGAAGCTGATCGTGGACCTGATCTATGAAGGCGGCATCGCCAACATGAACTACTCGATCTCCAACAACGCCGAATACGGCGAGTACGTGACCGGCCCGCGCGTGATCAACGCCGAGAGCAAGGCTGCGATGAAGAAGGTGCTGGAAGACATCCAGACCGGCGAATACGCCAAGAGCTTCATCCTGGAAAACAAGGCCGGTGCGCCGACCCTGATGTCGCGTCGTCGCATCAACGCCGAACACCAGATCGAAATCGTGGGCGAGAAGCTGCGCGCCATGATGCCCTGGATCAAGGCCAACAAGCTGGTCGATCAAAGCAAGAACTGATCTGCCACTTGCGCAGAAAAACGCCACGGTTCGCCGTGGCGTTTTTTTTCGCCCCTGCACCGCTGCACATCGATGCGGATGACGGGGGGGGGCGCGAGCTGAAGGGCCATGTCGTTACCGCTTGTTGCATTTGCTCAAGAACCAAGCGGATGGGCAGTCGTCGAAGTGCAGGGTGAATGACTTGAATATGAAGTTATCATCACCCGTCCACGATCAAGAATAAAGAGGATCCCCTATGACACCTTCCCGCAAACTGATGTTGGGCGCCGCATTGGCGACCGCTTGCCTGGCATCGCAGGTCCAGGCGCAGACTACGGCGCAAGCCCAGGGCAGCATGCCGGCTGCCGTCGCCACCACCGGTACCATGGTAGTGGTCCCCGCCAATGGCGAGATCAGCGTAGCCAATGACCAGGCCCGCGTGACCCTGCAGGTTGAAGAGCAAGACAAGGACAAGGCCACCGCTGCCTCCCGCGTGAACCAGAAGATGAAGCAGGGCATCGAGCTGTTGAAGCGCCAGGACCCGCAAGCCACGCTCAAGAGCTACGGCTACTACACCTATGCGGTCTATGCCGAGCCGCCCCAGGTCACGCCCCAACAACCGCGTCAGCCGGCCAAGGCCCGCGCCGTGGTGGGCTGGCGCGTCGGCCAGTATCTGGAGATGACCACCGAGAACCTGAGCGCACTGCCCAAAACTGTGGCGTCGGCACAGAGCCTGTTGAACCTGAACGGCCTGCAGTTCGGGCTGAGCCCGGCGGCGGCCCGCAAGCTGGATGCGGCCCTGGTCAATGCCACCTATCGCAACCTGGAAGAGCGCGTCGGCTTCATCGCCAACGCCATGCATCGCGCTCCGTCGGACGCCGTGATCGAGACGGTCGACTTCGAAGGCTCGGGCAACTATGCGGCACCGGCCGCCGCCCCCATGGCCAAGGCCGCCATGATGCGTTCGGACATGGTGCAGGAAAACGCCAGCGTGGCCGAACCCAGCTTCGAGCCGGGCGAATCCACCGTCAACATGCGTCTGGTCGGCAAGGTGCGTTTCAAGTAAGCACGACCGGTGTCAAGAACTGTCAGCCTGCACGGGCTGACAGGGGAGGGAGGCTATAATCGGCCTCCCTTTCCGTTTTAAGGATCCACATGCGGAACATCGCCAAGCTCATCCTTCCCGTCGCGGCCGTCCTGCTGGCCGGTAGCGCCCATGCCGACATCTGTGCCGACCTGCGGGCCATGCAGCAGCAGGCCCCCTCGCATTTCGACGGCTGGAAGAAGGATGGTCAGGACTCGGTCGTCAAGGGCGACAAACGTGGCCCCGTCTACCTGTCCAATTTCATGCTCGATGGGGCCGAGGTCTGTACCATCTCCAGCAACTCATCCGTCTATTCCTGCGTCTGGCGCCTGGCGTCACCGGCAGACCTGGGGCGCGCCTACCAGCGCATGGTCAACGACATCAAGGCCTGTGCACCGCTGGGCAAGGAACCTGCCGGCATCATCGCCGACGAACCTCAGCAGCGCAGCCAGGGTGACCTGCGCCAGGTCACCGAGGTGACCGGTTTCGACTATGCCGACGTCGAAGCGACCGTGCTGGTCGGCCAGATGCAGTTGACCGGACCGAAAGGTCTGGCGCGCAATGAACTGAAGTTCAGCTTCTCGCATCCCCAGCCCCGCTAGCCGCCGCTCGTCTGTACGGCCGCCACCGCCCATCCCGGGTCGACAGCCACCGCCGGTGTCGACCTGCCCCGCGGGCGGATTGGCAAAACCTCTCCCAGACCGTCAAATAGCGCCCGCCAAGCGCCCCGGGCGGCGCATTTCGTTGCATTTAACGGGCGCTGGACTAGAATAGGCACGCTTTTACTTTTGAACTTTCCGCGAGCACTGCGCGATCATTGGAGCAACATTGAACAATAACCACTATCCCCACCCCATTATCGCCCGCGAAGGCTGGCCCTTCCTGACCATCGCCGTGGTCGTGGCACTGCTGGCCACCTATTTCTGCGGCGCCTGGTCCTTCCCGCTGTGGATCATCGCGCTGTTCGTGCTGCAGTTCTTCCGCGATCCGCCGCGCGTGATCCCGCAGGCTGCCAATGCGGTGCTGTCGCCGGCCGATGGCCGTATCGTGGTGGTGGCCCGTGCCCATGATCCCTACACCGACCGTGAAGCCCTGAAGATCAGCGTCTTCATGAATGTCTTCAACGTCCACTCCAACCGTTCCCCGGTGGATGGCAAGATCGAGAAGGTGCAATATTTCCCCGGCAAGTTCGTCAATGCCGACCTCGACAAGGCCTCGCTGGAAAACGAGCGCAATGCCCTGGCCATCACCACCACCAGCGGTCACAGCGTGACCTGCGTGCAAGTGGCCGGCCTGATCGCCCGCCGCATCCTGTGCTACGTCAAGGCCGGTGACACCCTGGCCCGTGGCCAGCGCTACGGTTTCATCCGCTTCGGCTCGCGGGTGGACGTGTACCTGCCGCTGACCGCTATCCCCAAGGTCAGCGTGGGTGAAAAGGTTTCCGCGACCGAAACCATTCTGGCCGAACTCTGATCACACCTGCATAGCCTGCACCCGCCGCTGTATGAATGAGGCGGGTGGTTTTCTGCATAACCTCTACTGGACATCGATGCCAACACTAAGACGACGCAAGGCCAAGGCCGGCATTCCCTTCCCGAAATCCCTGCGCAAGCCCAAGGCGGCGCAACTGGACGAATCCGGGCAGGTGGTGGTGCGGCGCCGGTCGCGCGGGATCTACCTGTTGCCCAATGCCTTCACCACGGCCGCGCTGTTCTGCGGTTTCTACGCCATCGTGATGGCGATGAACCTCAAGTTCGACTATGCCGCCATCGCCATCTTCGTGGCCATGGTGCTGGACAGCCTGGACGGCCGGGTCGCCCGCATGACCAATACCCAGAGCGAGTTCGGCGCCCAGTACGACAGCCTGTCCGACATGGTCTCCTTCGGTGCCGCGCCGGCGCTGGTGGTCTATGAATGGTCGCTGCGCGGCATGGGCAAGCTGGGCTGGCTGGCGGCCTTCGTCTATTGCGCTGGTGGCGCGCTGCGGCTGGCGCGCTTCAACACCAATATCGCGGTGGTCGACAAGCGCTATTTCCAGGGCTTGCCCAGCCCGGCCGCAGCGGCACTGGTGGCCGGTTTCGTCTGGCTCATGGATGACCTGCGCTTTGCCGGTACCGACCTCAGCTGGTATGGCTGGGTGATCACCCTGTATGCCGGCATCACCATGGTGACCAATGTGCCGTTCTACAGCTTCAAGGACGTCAATTTCCGCAAGCCGGTCCCCTTCATCGCCGCACTGCTGGTGGTGGTGGCGCTGGTGCTCATTTCCAGCGATCCGTCCAAGGTCTTGTTCGGCCTGTTCGTGCTGTACGGCCTGTCCGGCTATGGCGTCTATCTCTGGCGCCGTCTCAAGGGCCGCCCGGTCAGCATCGTGCAGACCAAGGATGAGCATGGGGACGAGCCGCATTGAGTTGCCCGGGTCATGGCTCTTCATGGTCATGGCCATGCCAGCTACGCAGACACCCGGCCCCGTGCCGGGTGTTTTGCTTCCGGGCCAGTGCGGTTTTTCGGGGTCGCCTTCACATCCGGCAAGTTTTTGCTAAACTGCGTTCATCGCTTTATATATTTCTTCACAGTTCGCAATCGCGACATGAATGAAAATAGATCATGGCAATCGATACCACACTGACATCGCTGGGTAGTCTGAACTCCTACGGTCTTCCCGCAGAGAGTGGCGCCAGCAATCCGGTCAAGGCCAGCGACAATCCGGCAGCGGTGGCGCAGGCCATCGAATTGTCGACCGATGCCTCGGTGATCGTCAGCCTGGGCGGCGGGGGCGCAGGCAGTGGCCAGGGGCAGAATGCCCTGACCTACAATGCCGCCGGCCTGTTTGATGCTATCGTCAGCGCCGGTTCGGCCGACAATACCTCCCCAGACCTGACCCAGAACCAGGCCAGCCAGTCCTATTACCAGGGCATCCTCGCCAGCATCCCGACCCCGCCGACGACCTCCGGCATCTATGACGGCAACGGGCAATTCAGCGGCAATAGTGGCCTGACATCCGATCTGTCGTCGCTGCTCAAGTCCGATCCCGGCCTCACCAGCACCATCGTTGGCGACCTGATCAATCAGGGCATCGTCGGCAGTCTCATTTCCACCACCGCCTGAGCGCTCACGCGCTTCCTCCCGCAATCAGCCTGGCCAATTGCTCGCGCAGGGCGGCATCGTGCTGGCTGCGTTCGCTGATGCGGTGATCGACACCGGGCAGGTCGATGATGCGGCAGTCCGCCGCCGTGGCGTGTTGCCGCACCAGCTCCGCCACCTCGGCGGGAATCACGGCATCCTCGCTGGCCCGCACCAGCGTGATGCGTCCCCGGTAGTGCGAAATCATCTCCAGTACCGTAGCTTCGCGCCAACTGCCGGGGCGGCGCAGGGCTGTGCTGAACGCCAGTCCGAAGGGCAGGGCAAAGGCCGCGCCATCATAGATGGCACCTACCAGCGTGACCACGTGGGTGATCTGGTTGTCGGGTCGGCAGGCCAGGCGCAGGGCGATTTCCCCGCTCATGCTCACGCCCACCACAGTGCGTGGACCGACGGTGCAGCGCTCCAGCGCCGCCTGGGCTTCAGCCAGCCGTTTGGAAAGGGAATTGGGATGCACGGCGCTGCTGGCACCATGGCCGGAAAAATCGATGGCCGCGCTGGCGCATCCCAGCCGGGCCAGGGTCTGGCGTAGCGGCCACTGGCGCTGCCGGTGGCCTTGCCCGGCACCATGCAGCACCAGGGTATGGACGGCCTGGCCGTCCGCGGCACGGATGAGGTCGGCCGCCAGCGTTTCGGCGCCGACGGCCAGCGCCAGTTCTTCCTGCCGCAGGCCGTCAGCGAGCTGGAGGGTGGCTGGGGTGGTGGCTTCAGTCGCCGGGATGGCGGCGTTCCAGGCTGGGGCTGCTGGCATAGAAGTGGCGTTTGGCTTCATACATCAAGGCATCGGCACGTTGCACCACGTGCTCCAGGCGCTCACCCGGGGTGGCGGTGGCCGCGCCCATGGACAGGCTCAGCGTCACGCCGGAGTAATACTGGTTGTTGATCTCCACCAGCTTCTGGATCTGGTCCATCAGCAACTGGCAGCCGCGCTCGTCGGTGGCCGGCAGCAGGATGGCGAATTCGTCGCCACCGGTGCGCGCCACGCTGCCCGGACGTTCGACCGCCTTGCCCAGCACTTCGCCCACCCGGCGCAGCAGGCCGTCGCCGGTGGCATGGCCGAGCTCATCGTTGACTTCCTTCAGGCCGTTCAGGTCGGCCACGATCACACTGACCGGGAAGGGGCCCTTGCGCTCCAGGCGGTTCAGTTCATCGACCATGTAGGCGCGGTTGTGCAGCTTGGTCAGCTCGTCGTGCTTGCCCAGGAATTCCAGGTAGGCCTCGGCCTTCTTGCGGGCGGTGATGTCGGTCAGCGCCACCAGCACCAGGTCCCAGTTGTCTTCGTGACCGGGGAAGACAGAAAACTGCAGATGCACGTGCAGCGTATCGCCATTGAGCGCGTAATTGACCACTTCGCGGTGGTGCAGCAGGTTGCCGTTCCACAGCTCGATCAGCTGCTCATTGAAGTGCGGCCGCATGTCATCGCGGAACACGTCCGACAGGCGCGAGAGCAGGGTGGCCTTGTCCGGCGCGCCGAACATGGACAGCGTCTGCAGGTTGACGTCGATAACGCGGATTTCCTGCATGCAGCGTTCCACGAACTCGGGGTGGACGTCGGTGAAGGTGCGGAAATCGGTGATGCCGATGCGGTGCAGGTCGTCGAAGAGCCGCTTGACGGCGCTGAAGTCCTCCACCCACAGCGAAATGGGCGAATACTCGAACAGCCCGCGCGCATAGTTTTCGCTGCGCGAGAGTTTCTTGCGGGCGGTCTCGCGTTCAGTGACGTTCTCGATGGCCAGCAGCACGTAGTCCCAGCTCTCTTCGCTACCCGGCATGATGCGACCGGACAGCTGGATGTCCAGCCGCCTGCCGCCCAGGGTGTAGTTGACGGTATAGCTGGAGAAGGTCGAACCGCCGTTCCAGAGCTGCACCATTTCGTCGATGAAGGTATCGATCATGTCGTCCCGGAACACCTTGTCCAGGTTCGCCACCAGATGCGCCAGGTCGCGTGCCTCGTACCATTCCAGGGTACGGCGGTTGACGTCGACCACCTTGATCTGCATGGCGCAGGCCTGCGCCCGCGAGGTGTCCTGGGTCAGGTAGCTGCGCAGGTCGGTGACACCCTCGGCGCGCCATTGGTCGAACAGGCGCTTGAGGCCGCTGTAATCCTCTTTCCATAAGGAAACCGGAGTCAGGTCGAAGGTATCTTTTTCTGAAAGCGCCGGGATAGCGGCCGGCGCAGGGCTTGCTGGAGGCTGATCGTTCTGCATAACACTTCATCTTTTGCTGATGCTGAAGTGTAATGGTTTGCATGCTCTCCTGCACATCTTCGCCGGCCGTTTGCGTAAATTCACGCCATTGTTTGCGCTATTACCGTGAAAACCGCGGATTTGAAGGTGGTTTTGTTGATTGAAAGTTAATCATCCACATCCACCGCGTCCACCGCCTCCACTGCGCCACTTCGGCCCGCACCTCTGCGATCAGCGCGCCCGGCTCGGGAGCCGCACGTTGCGCCAATCGCCCAGCCGCCGCAAGAGCTTGGCCCAGGGGGCGTACCAGGGCGGCTGCGGCGTGGCCAGGCACAGCAATTCGCCGCCTTGCGGCGCCAGGATGCTGACCCACCCCTCGCGCTCCAGTACCAGGCACTCACCATCCTCCAGACGGGTCTGTCGGCTGACCAGGCGATCCAGTTGCCAGTACGTCGCTTCGGTGATGCGCAACAGCGGCGCCTGGCACAGCAGCTGGCTGCCGGCCGGCAGCCACAGTTGCAGGTGTTGCCCGCAGCCCAGTTGCAGTCGCCGGGGCGTAGGCTGGGCGGCGGGAAGGGTGGGGTGGCTGGGGGTAGGCATGGCTGGCTCCGTGGTGGTGGGGATGAGTGCAGTCTAGGGAGTCGCCAGCCAGCGCAACAGGCACAGGAAAATTCGGGCTGCTGCGTAACAGCGGCCGTTTTTTTGCTCTGTTACCGTTGCTTTTCGAATACTCTGTATCTGTTCTGGTTCTTGCCGGAAGAAGATGATGACTGTTATGGATACCAGCCTCCACCTCCCCGATCTCAAGCCCGCGCTACCGCCGGCCATTCCTGAATCTGGTGCTGAATCTGGCGCCGATGTTGGCGCTCATGCCGGCACGCCCACGGTCAGCCCGGAAGGCACCCGCCAGCCGCTGTACCGGCGCCTGGCGGAGCACTATCAGGGCGCGATCCAGTCCGGCACCCTGGTGGCCGGCGACCGCATGCCTTCGGTGCGCGACCTGATGCGCCAGCACCAGGTGAGCCTGTCCACCGCCTTGCAGACGCTGCGTCATATGGAGGAGGGCGGCTGGCTGGAAGCCCGTCCGCGTTCCGGCTATTTCGTGCGCCAGCCGCGCCGCTCGGCCATCCGCCCGGTGCAGGAGCCCAAGAGCCTGATGGCCATCGATCCCGAGCAGTACGCCGGCATCCATGAAAAGGTGTCGCAATACATCGCCCTGCGCCAGAGCGGTGCGCCGCGCATCGACCTTTCCGGCATGACCTGCGCGCCCGAGCTGTATGCGGTGGAAACCCTCAAGCAGGCCGCCATGCGTGCCCTGCGCGACCGCCCCGAGCTGCTCACCAGCGCCATGCCGCACAACGGCAATGCCACCTTCCGCCAGGCCGTGGCGCGGCGGGCGCTACACCATGGCATGCGCATCGATCACGAAGAAGTGGTGGTCACCCACGGCTGTATCGAAGCGCTCAACCTGGCCCTGCGGGCGGTGGCCGGCCCCGGTGACACCATCGCCGTGGAGTCGCCGACCTATTTCGGCCTGTTGCAGGCCCTGGAAAACCTGGGCATGAAGGCGCTGGAGATCCCGACCAGCCCGCATACCGGCATCTCGGTGGAGGCGCTGGAACTGGCGGTGCGCACCTACGGCAATATCAAGGGCGTGGTGGTGGTGCCCAACCTGCAGAACCCGCTGGGCTGCATCATGCCCGACGAGCACAAGGACAAGCTGGTGCGCCTGTGTGAAGAATTGCGCCTGCCGCTGATCGAAGATGATGCCTACACCGAACTGGCCGACGGCAACGTGCCGCCGTCCAGTCTCAAGAGCCGCGATCGCAGCGGCAATGTGATCTATTGTGCCTCCCTCAACAAGGTGCTGGCGCCGGGCATGCGCCTGGGCTGGATGAATGGCGGGCGCTGGCATGAGCGGGTCAAGATGCTCAAGTTCACCCATACCCGCGCCAACGAGGAATGGACCCAGGTCACCGCCGCCGACTTCATCGCCAGCCCGGCCTACGACCGCCACCTGCGCCGCCTGCGCCAGTTGCTCAAGGAACAGCGCGAACGCATGGCCGAATCGATTGCGGCCTATTTCCCCGAGGGCACGCGCCTGAATGTGCCCAATGGCGGTGTCGGCCTGTGGGTGGAGCTGCCGGTGCAGGTGTGCTCGCAGCAGATGTTCGAGCGGGCGCTGGCCGAGGGCGTGGGGGTGTCGCCGGGTGCCATCTTCTCCAATTCCAACCGCTATGGGCATTTCCTGCGCATCTGCTGCGGTCATCCTTTTACCCGCGAACTGGACCAGGCACTGCGCCGCCTGGGCAGTATCGGGCATAGCTTGGCGGGACAGTAGGGCCGTCGGCAAGGTGAAGGTTTCGTCAGGCCGCCCCGGGTACAGTCCCGGGGCGGCCTTTTTGCATTCCGGGCCGGTGATGAGGCAGGGATGGCAGAGAATCAGGCATTGCCCGAAAGGGCGGGCTGCGTCAGACTTGTAAAGAACATGTAAAGACGAAGGCTTGCATTCTCACGCGTGCCGCCTTGATCCGATGTCCTTTCCGGGAGACCAGTCCATGCCTGAACCCCAGCAGCAGACGCAGCACGCCCACCAGGAGCGTTTGCACGCGGCGATCGACGCCCACATGGCCGGGCGCCTGGACGAGGCCCGTGCCGTCTACGAGGCGGTGCTGGAAGAGGATCCCATCGAGCCGGTGGCATTGCACTTCTACGGCATCTGGCTGCATCAGGCCGGGCGCCATGAAGAGGCGCTGGACAAGCTGGAGCTCTCCAGCGCGCTGGAGCCCGACAACGCAGCCTGGCACAACGACCTGGGCAACGTGCTGTTTGCGCTGGGCCAAATGGAAGACGCCGAGCAGGCCTACGCCGACGCGCTGGCACTGACGCCGCAAGATCACACCGTCTGGAACAACCTGGGCGCCGCCCTGCTCCAGCAAGAGCGCCGGGAAGACGCCATGGCGGCCTTCGAGCGGGCGGTGGAGATTGCGCCCGAGTTTGTGCCCTCCCTGCTGCACCTGGGCAGCCTGCATGAAGCCGCGGGCGACAAGATGCAGGCCTCGCACTACCAGTGCCGCGCCTACGTGCTGCCGCCGATGGAGGGCAAGTCCTGGGAGATGGTGGGGATTTCCTTCTATTTCCTCGGCCGTCTGGAGGAGGCCGCGCAAGCCTATCGCGCCTGGCTGCAAGAGCAACCGGACAACCCGATCGCAGCCCACATGCTGGCTGCCTGCTCACAGGACGAGGTGCCCGCCCGTGCCTCGGACCGCTACATCGAATCGCACTTCGACCGCTACGCCGAGACCTTCGAGACCAACCTGCTGCAAAGCCTGGCCTATCGTGGCCCCAGCCTGATCGCCCAGGGCCTGGCGCGGCTGGTGGCGCCGTCACGCCAGTTCGCCACCGTCGACATCGGCTGCGGTACGGGTCTGTGCGCGGCCCAGGTGGCGCCGTTCTCGCATCGCATCATCGGCGTCGACCTGGCCGGCAAGATGCTGGAAAAGGCCGCCAGCACCGGGCTCTACGCCCATCTGGAGAAGGCCGAGATCGGCGACTACCTGGCGCGGCATCCGCAATCCTGCGACCTCGTCACCGCCGCCGACACGATGATCTACTTCGGCGACCTGGATCAGGTCTTCGGCGCGGTCGCTGGCGCTTTGCGCAGTGGCGGCTATTTCGCCTTCACGGTCGAGGCGCTGACGGCCCAGGACCCCGCCGAGGCCGGTTATTGCCTGCATGCCAGCGGTCGCTATCGCCACGGGCGCGATTACGTACAGCAGGTACTGCAGGCGCACGGCATGGAGGTGCTGCACGACAGCGACGAGATCCTGCGCGAGGAAGTGCGACAGCCGGTGGCGGGCATGCTGCTGGTGGCCCGCCGCCACTGATCAGGCAGGCGTATTCAGGCCGCCGCGTGCAGTGCGGCTTCGACCTGGCTGCGGGTGGGGATGGGTTCCACCGCGCCATAGCCGGTGGTGGACAGGGCGGCGGCGACATTGGCGTAGCGCGCTGCCGCGAAGGGATCGCTGCCGCGCATCAGCTCGGCCATGAAGGCGCCGCCGAAGCAGTCACCGGCGCCGGTGGCATCCAGCGCCTGTACCGGATAGGGCGCCACCATGCGCCGCTCCTGGGGTGTGGCCACGTAGCAGCCTTCCTTGCCCAGCTTGAAGGCCACCAGTTGCACGCCATAGCCCAGCAGGCGGTCCACGATGGCGTCGCGATCTTCCAGTCCGGTCAACATGGACACATCTTCCCAGCTCGGCAGGCAGATATCGCACAGGCCGAAGGCCTGTTCCATCTTTTCGCGGGCGCGCTCCAGCGACCACAGACGCAGGCGCAGATTGGTATCCAGCGAGGTCGGAACGCCGGCTGCACGGGCCTGGGCCATGGCGGCCAGGCCTGCTTCGCAGGCACTTTCACTGATGGCCAGGCTGATTCCCGACAGGTGCAGGGCAGCCGCGCCGGCGACGCTCTCCAGCGGCAGGTCGGCCGTCTGGTACTGGCTGGCCGCCGAGCCGGCGCGGCGGTAGTGGAACTGATGGCCGCTGTCGTCATGGGTGACGAAGTAGATGCCGGTGCTGGCGCCCGGGCGCACGGCCACGTGCTGCACGTCGACCTGCTCGCGCTGCCACAGGGCCAGCAGGTCCTGCCCGAAATGATCATCGCCGACGGCGCTGACATAGGCCGAGGCCGCACCCTGGCGGGCGGCGGCGATGGCGAAGTTGGAGGTGTCGCCGCCATATCCCTGCAGGAAATTGCGCGGCGACGCGATGCTCTGGTTGAATTCCACCATGGCTTCGCCATAGGCGAGGATCTGCTTGCTCATGTTGTGCTGAAACGAAGTCGAAGTACGCAGGAACGAAAATGAATAAGAACCGGGAAGAAAACCCGGATGAACCGGGCGGCCTCAGAAGAAGGTCTGCACGATGTCGGTGACATCGAAGCGGGCATCCACCACCACCAGATGACGCCACTTGTCGAAGGTCAGGCAGGGGTGGGAGATGTCGAAGGCGATCATGTCGCCGACCTTGATGTCGTCGCCTGCGGCGATCTTGAGGTAGGCGTGCTGGTCCATCATGCCGGTCACTTCCCAGTGCGTTGGCGTGGCCTGCGGTTGGGTGTCATGGCCCGGACGGAAGCGCGTCACCGGTGCCGGCAGGCCGGCATCGAAGGCGGCGTCGCGCTTGCCCAGGGCGATGATGGCCTTGTCGTTTTCCGGGATGGATTGCACATACGCCCACAGTTGCAGCGCCGGCTGCAACTGGCTGCGCATGCTGTGCGCCACCGGATTACGGACCTGGATCTGCGCCTGCGCGGCGCGGTAGATGCCCACGTCGTGGGTCAGGTAGCAGCCCGGGCGCAGCACCACGTCCAGGGCCGCCCCGATATCGGCCTGGCCGAACTCTTCGGCCACCACGTCGTACCAGGCCGAACCGGCTCCGGTCAGCACCGCCGGACCGTGCGCCAGGCGGCGCGCCAGCTTGCCCTGCGCGGCCAGTTCGCCGATACAGGCCACGGCGCGTTGCAGGAAGCGGCGGATATCGACCTCTTCCTTGAGCACGCCTTCATACACTTCCACCCCGGCCAGGGCGAGGCTGTCCCAGCGTTCGATCTCGGCCAGCACGGCAGCCTGCTGGTCGGCATCGCGCACGCCGGTGCGACCGCCGGCCGGGCCCAGTTCCAGCAGCACGTTCAGGGTTTGCTTGCGTTCGGCGAAGAAGCGGCCGAGCTGCTCCACCAGGTCGGCCGAATCGACCAGGCAGAAGAATTCGAATGAGGGATCGGCCAGCAATTCCGAGATGATGGCCATGTTGCGCTTGCCCACCAGCTGGTTGGCCATGATCACGCGGCGCACGCCGTGGTGGTAGGCCGCCAGGGTCTGGTGCGCAGTGGCCAGGGTGATGCCCCAGGCGCCGGTGTCGAGCTGGCGCGCAAACAGCTTGGGCGCCATGGTGGTCTTGCCGTGCGGGGCCAGCTTGACCTGGTATTGGCCGACAAATTCCTGCATCCACTTCAGGTTGTGGGCGATCTTTTCTTCATACAACACCGCGGCTGGCAGGCTGATGTCCTCGTTGAGCAGGTTCCAGCGCACACTGCCGGCCTGCTGCGGCGACAGCGGCTGGGGCAGGGCGCCCAGACCCTTGTTGAGCGGGTCGACGATGCCGGGCTGATAAGGTCCGTGGTAGTTTGTATCATTCATCGCATTAATTCCTGTGAAATTAGGATTGACGTAATAATAGCCTTGAATTTACTATGTTTAAGCCGTGTTAGTAAATAACATAAATTATTTTAGCGGCTCTTTTTGGTGCATCCGGCATGCACTTTTCTGGGTATTTTCCGCCGACCTGATCCTTTCACCCCATGGCGCAGACATTGGACATCATTTCCCGCATCAGCGAGCGTAGCAGCACCTTGCGACTGGCCGAACAGAAGGTGGCCGAGGCCATCCTGGGCGACCTCTCTGCCGCCGCCAGCGCCAGCATCGGTGAGCTGGCCGAGAAGGCCGGGGTGTCGGTGGCCAGCGTGACACGCTTTGCCAAGGCCATGGGCTGCCGCGACGTGCGTGAATTCAAGTTCCTGCTGGCACAGGCGGTGGCGGTGGGCCAGCGCTTCTTCGATGGCGCCAAGACCCTGCCGTCGGAACAGCCGCCGGAACTGGCCGACGTGGTCTATCGCGACATCCATGCGGTGCTGGAACTGAACCGCGCCATGCTCAACCCGGACATGCTCATGCAAGCCGCGCACCTGCTGCAGGGCGCGCGCATGATCTACTGCTTCGGCATGGGCGGCGGCTCGACCATGATGTCCGACGAGGCGCGCTATCGCCTGGTGCGCCTGGGGCGACCGGTAGCGACCTACCACGACGCGGTGCTGCAGAAGATGGTGGCCGCCACCCTGGACAAGGAAGACGTGCTGCTGGTCTTCTCCACCACCGGCAGCGTGCCGGAACTGCTGGCCAGCTGCGAGGTGGCGCGAGAATACGGCGTCAAGCTGATTGCCATCACCGCCCTCGGTTCGCCACTGGCCAGGCTGGCCGATGTGCTCTTGCCCATCAAGACGCTGGAGACCGACCTGATTTTCAAACCGTCCTCGTCGCGCTACGCCATGATGGCGACGCTGGACATGCTGGTGCTGGAGCTGGCCCTGCTGCACAAGGAAAGCAGCCAGGAACGGCTGCGCCGCCTCAAGTACGTGCTCGACGCACATCGCGGCGGGGGCGACCTGCACCAGCCGCTGGGAGACTGACATGATATCCACCACCCATACCGAGGACGGGGAGCGTCGCTGCGACACCCTGTTCCGTCACGCCCTGGTGATCGACGGTTCCGGCGCCGAGCCCCAGGTGCTCGACGTGGCCGTCCACAAGGGCCGCATTGCCGCCATCGGCCAGCTCGACCACTGGCATGCCGCGCAGGAGATCGATGCCACCGGCCGCGTGCTCTCGCCCGGCTTCATCGACGTGCATACGCATGACGACACCAACGTCATCCGCACCCCGGAGATGTTCCCCAAGCTTTCGCAGGGGGTGACTACGGTCGTGGTCGGCAATTGCGGCATCAGCGCCGCGCCGGTCACGCTCAAGGCCGATCCGCCGGACCCGATGAACCTGCTGGGCAAATCCGAGGCCTTCCACTATCCGACCTTTGCCAGCTATGTCGAGGCCGTCAATGCCGCGCAACCGTCCATCAACGTGGCCGCGCTGGTCGGCCACACGGCCCTGCGCAACAACCATATGGACCGTCTGGATCGCGCTGCCACGCAGAGCGAAATCGACGGCATGCGCGCCCAGTTGCGCGAGGCGCTGGAGCATGGCGCGCTGGGCCTCTCCACGGGTCTGGCCTACGGCAATGCCATCAATGCGCCCACCGAGGAGGTGCTGTCCCTGGCCGAACCGCTGGCCGAGTTCGGTGGCATGTATGCCACCCACCTGCGCAGCGAATTCGCCGACATCCTTGAGGCCATGGACGAGGCCTTCCGCATCGGCAAGCATGCCCGCGTGCCGGTAGTGATCTCGCACCTGAAATGTGCCGGCGTGGAAAACTGGGGCCGCAGCAGCGAAGTGCTGCAGGCGCTGGAGGCGGCGGCGCGGCACCAGCACGTGGGCTGCGACTGCTATCCCTATACCGCCAGCTCGTCCACGCTGGATCTGAAGCAGGTGACGGCCGACTACGACATCCAGGTCACCTGGTCCGAGCCGCATCCGGAGCAGGGCGGCAAGATGTTGAAGCAGATCGCCGCCGAGTGGGGTGTGGATCTGCACACGGCGGCCGGGCGCCTGATGCCGGCCGGCGCGGTCTATCACTGCATGTCCGATGACGATGTCAATCGCATCCTCTCGCACCCGGCCACCGTGGTCGGCTCCGACGGGCTGCCCAACGATCCGCTGCCGCACCCGCGCCTGTGGGGTGCCTTCCCGCGCGTGTTGGGGTATTACAGCCGCGAACAGAAGCTGTTCTCGCTGGCCACCGCCGTGCACAAGATGACCGGCCTGTCGGCGCAGCGCTTTGGCCTGGACTTGCGCGGCTTCGTGCGGGTGGGCTATCACGCCGACCTGGTGCTGTTCGATGCGGACACCATCCGTGATGCGGCCAGCTTTACCGATCCGATGCAGCCGGCACATGGCATCGAGGGCGTCTGGGTCAACGGCCAACTGGCCTATCGCGGCCAGGACAAGCAGGCCACCGCTGCACGCTCCGGTCGCTTCCTGGCGCGCAAATTGCAGAAGGAAGCCGCCTGAATACGGTGAAGCCGGGCTTAGGTTTTTTTCGGTTTTTCAAGTTTCAATGTGAATCAAAGTGAAGGAGCAGCAATGAGTATTCAACGATTTGGCGTGGAAGGTGGCAGCGGTACCGGTGGTCAGCATCTGCCATTCGCACGCGCAGTGGCCGCTGACGGCTGGTTGTACGTGTCGGGTCAGGTGGCCATGGAAAACGGCGAAGTGATCGATGGCGGCATCGTGGCGCAATCGCACAAGGCCATCCAGAACGTGCTGGCGATCCTGAAGGAAGCCGGCTACGGACCGGAACACGTGGTGCGCTGTGGCGTCTGGCTGGATGACGCGCGCGACTTCCAGTCCTTCAACAAGGTCTTCAAGGAATACTTCGGCGCCAATCCCCCTGCCCGCGCTTGCGTGGTGTCGAGCATGGTGGTGGATTGCAAGGTCGAGGTCGATTGCGTGGCCTTCAAGCGCTGATGGCCTGGCGGGCTGGCATGGAAGGGGTCGACAAGTATCCCGATGCGGCCTGCCGATGAAGTGGCTGCAGTGAATGATGTGAGTCTGATGATTTGAGTCGTATCAATAATCTAAATTATTTAAATCATTTGATTCATCCGGACGTTTCAAGAGTTCTGTTCGATTTGGCAGTTCATGTTTGCCGGCAGGGGTGTGGTATCGCCGGCGGGTGTCTTTTTACCTTCTGAAGAGGAGCAACAGATGGAGGCTGTACAAGGGAGTGCGCTACTGGTCTATGCACTGGTAGCGGTGATTGCACTGATCGTGCTGATCGCCAAATTCAAGATGAATCCGTTCATCGTGCTGATCGTGGTCTCGCTGCTGCTGGGCCTGTCCGTGGGCATGCCGATGGGTAACATCGTCAAGGCCTTCGAAACCGGCGTGGGCAACGCGCTGGGTCACATCGCACTGGTGGTGGGGCTGGGTACCATGCTGGGCAAGATGATGGCCGAGTCCGGTGGTGCCGAGCGCATCGCCAACACCATGATCAAGGCCTTCGGTGAAAAGAACGTGCACTGGGCCATGATGACGGTGGCCTTTATCGTCGGTCTGCCGGTGTTCTTCGAAGTCGGTTTCGTGCTGCTGGTGCCGATCGCCTTCAACGTCGCCAAGCGTACCGGTACCAACATGGTGCTGGTGGGTATCCCCATGGTCGCCGGCCTGTCGGTGGTGCACGGTCTGATTCCACCGCACCCGGCCGCGCTGCTGGCGGTGACCGCCTATAGCGCCGATATCGGTCGCACCATCCTGTTTGCGCTGATCGTGGGTATTCCCACGGCCATCATCGCCGGCCCGATCTTCGGCAAGCTGATCTCCAAGGTGGTGATTCCCGATCCGGACAATCCGCTGATCTCGCAATTCGTCGATGACAGCAAGAAGGACCGTGAACTGCCGGGCTTCGGCATCACACTCTTCACCATCCTGCTGCCGGTGGCACTGATGCTCATCGGTAGCTGGGCTGACCTGTTCTTCGCACCCAAGACCTTCGCCAATGACTTCCTGCGCCTGATCGGCAACTCGGTCATCGCGCTCCTGATCGCTACCCTGGTGAGCTTCTGGACCTTCGGTCGTGCCCGTGGTTTCGGCGCCGACCAGATCCTGAAATTCAGCAACGAATGTCTGGCCCCGATCGCCAGCATCACGCTGGTGGTGGGTGCGGGTGCCGGCTTCGGTCGCATCCTGATGGATGGCGGTGTCTCCAAGGCCATCGTCGGTATCGCCACCGATGCGCATCTGTCGCCGCTGATCCTGGGCTGGTTCGTCGCTGCACTGATCCGCGTGGCCACCGGTTCGGCCACGGTCGCCATGACCACCGCCTGCGGCATCGTCGCGCCTATCGTCTCCACCGTCGGTGGCGTGCGTCCGGAGCTGATGGTGCTGGCCACCGGTGCCGGTTCGCTGATCCTGTCGCACGTCAATGACGGCGGTTTCTGGCTGGTCAAGGAATACTTCAACATGACCGTGCCGCAGACCTTCAAGACCTGGACCGTGATGGAAACGCTGGTCTCGGTGCTGGCCCTGCTGTTCACGCTGGCGCTGGCCACCGTGGTCTGAGCCTGACCGAACGTCCTCGTGACAAGGCCGCCCGCTGCAGTGCAGAGCGGGCGGCCTTTTTCATGGCGGCAGCGGGTGGCTCAGAAGCGCGAGCGGGTGTCGTCGAAGCGCGGATCGGGGCCGTTCTCGACCTTTTCCACGATGCCCTGGTCGGTGAAGTAGACGGTCATCTGCGAATTCCATACGCCGCTTTCCTTGAAACCGTAGTTCCAGGCCTCGAAGGGGATGCGGGCATAGCGTGTCACTTCGGTGGGGCGGCCGACCCGACGCAGCACGTCAAGCTTGGTGTCCTGCTTGGTGCGGATGGCGCGGAAGTTTTCGATCGTCCAGACTTGCTGGTAGGAAACCAGGCGATGATCAGGGCCGATGCGGGCCATGTACTGATACTGGCCGAAGGCGCCGGCAGCGTATTCGAAGAGGCGACTGTCGCCATCCGGATACACATTGCTGGGCGCGCCCAGGCGGGCGACTACCTGTTCTTCGCTCTCGCCGGGCGTCACTGGCGGCTGGAACAGCGAGGCACAGCCGCTCAGTGCGGCGCTGGCCAGCAGGGCTGCGGCCAGCAGCGGGCGGCCGCGGCGCAGGAGGGGGGAGAGTTGCTTCATGGTCAATTTCCTCTTGTTGTCATTCCGGTATCGCATCTTCGCCCGGGGATGGATGGGGCGTTCAGGTGTGATCCTGTCTGCGAATGTTGGTTGGAATGGCTTTTTGCTATATAATTTCGCGTCCGGTCGAGTTGGCCGGATTCTCATTTTTTGTTCACGGTATGCAGGGCACATCATTTGACGCTCCGCACACCGCTTGTGAAAGGTAAAAGCAATGTCCATCGAAAAAGCAGCCAAGGCTGCCATTATCTCCGAAAACGCCCGCGGCACGAACGACACCGGTTCTCCGGAAGTGCAAGTCGCGCTGCTGACCGCACGCATCAACGACCTGAACGGCCACTTCAAGGCCCACGTCAAGGATCACCACTCCCGTCGTGGCCTGATCAAGATGGTCAACCGTCGCAAGAGCCTGCTGTCCTACCTGAAGAACAAGGACGCCGACCGTTACCGCGCCCTGATCGAGAAACTCGGTCTGCGTAAGTAATTTGACTTCGCGTCTGGGTCTCCGGGCTCTGCCCCGGGACCACAATGAAATGCCTGCGTCACTCGTTGACGCGGGCATTTTGTTTTTTGCGATTCCGCAAGCTCAGGCGTAGGCCGGGGCGCAACGGAGCGCAACGCCCTCCGGGCAGGAATAGATCATTGTTTCATCGCGGCAGGCTGTTTGTTTGATCAATGCCGCGTTCGTCGTGAGTGACCGGTTTCGCCGGCCACTGTGGTGAGGTGAACGACAGCGCCTGAAAATCTGTCGGCAAAAGGAAGTCGCGCACCGCGGACACAGTCGGGGCAGGCTCCATAAAAGAAAGGAAATACCGTGTTCAATAAAGTAAGCAAGACCTTCCAGTACGGTCAGCATCAAGTCACCCTGGAAACCGGCGAAATCGCCCGCCAGGCCTCCGGCGCCGTCGTGGTCTCGGTGGAAGACACCGTGATCCTGGCTACCGTGGTGGCCCGCAAGGAAGCCAAGCCCGGCCAGGATTTCTTCCCCCTGACGGTCGACTACATCGAGAAGACCTATGCTGCCGGCCGTATCCCCGGTGGTTTCTTCAAGCGTGAAGGCAAGCCCTCCGAAAAGGAAACCCTGACCTCGCGCCTGATCGATCGTCCGATCCGCCCGCTGTTCCCGGAAGGCTACCTCAACGAAGTCCAGGTCATCATCCACGTGCTGTCGGTGAACCCTGAAATCGATCCGGACATCCCCGCCATGATCGGCGCCTCGGCTGCCCTGTCGCTGGCCGGCATCCCCTTCAACGGCCCGGTGGGCGCCGCCCGCGTGGCCTACATCGACGGCCAGTACGTCCTGAACCCGACCCAGACCCAGCTGAAGTCCTCGCAACTGGATCTGGTGGTGGCCGGTACCGAAACCGCCGTGCTGATGGTGGAATCCGAAGCCGACCAACTGTCCGAAGAAGTGATGCTGGGCGCGGTCGTGTTCGGTCACGAACAGTCCAAGGCCGTCATCGAAGCCATCCACGCGCTGGTGCGCGACGGTGGCAAGCCGGAAGTCCAGTGGACCGCGCCGGCCAAGAACGAAGCCCTGATCGCCCGCGTGTCGCAACTGGCCGAAGGCCCGCTGCGCGAAGCCTACCAGACCAAGGACAAGCAAGCCCGTACCGAGAAGCTGAAGGCCGTCTCGGCCCAGGTCAACGAAGCCCTGGTCGCTGAAGCCGCTGCCAACAACGGCGTGGCTGCTGACGCTGCCGAAGTCGGTTCCATCCTGTTCGACCTGGAAGCCAAGATCGTGCGTTCGCAGATCCTGGAAGGCGAACCGCGTATCGACGGTCGTGACACCCGCACCGTGCGTCCGATCTCGATCCGTACCGGCGTGCTGCCGCGTACCCACGGCTCGGCCCTGTTCACCCGTGGCGAAACCCAGGCCCTGGTCATCGCGACCCTGGGTACCGCCCGTGACGAGCAGAAGATCGACGGCCTCTTGGGCGAATACACCGACCGCTTCATGCTTCACTACAACATGCCTCCGTTCGCCACCGGCGAAACCGGTCGCGTGGGTACCCCGAAGCGTCGTGAAATCGGTCACGGCCGCCTGGCCAAGCGCGCGCTGATCGCCGCACTGCCGGCGGCTGACGAGTTCAGCTACTCGGTGCGCCTGGTCTCGGAAATCACCGAGTCCAACGGCTCCTCCTCGATGGCATCGGTCTGCGGCGGCTGCCTGGCACTGATGGACGCCGGCGTGCCGATGAAGTCGCACGTGGCCGGTATCGCCATGGGCCTGATCAAGGAAGGCAACAAGTTTGCCGTGCTGACCGACATCCTGGGCGATGAAGATCACCTGGGCGACATGGACTTCAAGGTGGCCGGTACTGCCAATGGCATCACCGCACTGCAGATGGACATCAAGATTCAGGGCATCACCAAGGAAATCATGCAGGTCGCGCTGGAGCAGGCCAAGGAAGGCCGCCACCACATCCTGGACAAGATGCAGGAAGCCGTCCCGGCCGGTCGTGCCGAGCTGTCCGACTTCGCACCGCGCCTGATCACCATCAAGATCAATCCGGAAAAGATCCGTGACGTGATCGGCAAGGGCGGCGCGGTGATCCGCGCGCTGACCGAAGAAACCGGCACCCAGATCGACATCAGCGACGAAGGCGTGGTCACCATCGCCTCCGTGGATGCATCGGCTGGCCAGGAAGCCAAGCGCCGTATCGAAGAGCTGACCGCTTCCGTGGAAGTGGGCAAGATCTACGAAGGCACCGTCCTGAAGCTGCTGGACTTCGGCGCCATCGTCCAGGTCCTGCCGGGCAAGGATGGTCTGCTGCACATCAGCCAGATCGCCAACGAGCGCGTCAATGCCGTGGCTGACTACCTGAAGGAAGGCCAGCAAGTGCGCGTGAAGGTCCTGGAGACCGACGACCGCGGTCGCCTGAAGCTGTCGATGAAGGCTGCCCAGGCTGAAGAGGGTGGCGAAGCTGCTCCGCAAGACCCGCAGTAAGTCCGTGCTCTGCCGGCGCTGACAAGGCTGCCGGCGAGTGACCGACAGAAAAATCCCCCATGCCTCGCGGCGTGGGGGATTTTTCTTTGGGCGCATGCGCTTGCGCTTGTGTGCTTGCCGGCCGGGACAATCTGTCCCAGTGATTTCGAACCAAAAGTATGAGAACCTGTCCTTCTGCAATGAGGGACATCAAGCTTGCTGCGATGTCCCCGGGTGTCACGGCCGCAAGGGGAGCCGCGCGCCAGTCTGCAGGTGCATCCGAATAGAGAGTAGGGGACATCTGTAGTGCCTGATCCGGCGCGAGCCGGTGGGTACATACAGGCAGAACAACACATTACTTTTGAAAGGAAGGCGATGCCCCATGTCATCATCATCGGTTGTGGATTCGGCGGCCTGGCTGCCGCGCGCGAGCTGGCCAGTGCCGACCTGCGCATCACCATGATCGATCGCAGCAACCACCACCTGTTCCAGCCGCTGCTGTACCAGGTGGCGACGGCCGGCTTGTCGGCGCCGGCCATCAGTGCGCCGATCCGCGCCATCCTGGCGCACCAGAGCAATCTGACCACCCTGATGGCCGCGGTCACCGGCATCGATACCGCCGGCAAGAGCGTCACGCTGGAAGACGGCAGCGTGCTGTCCTATGACCATCTGATCGTCGCGGCCGGCTCCACCCACAGCTATTTCGGTCACGACGAGTGGAGCGCGCTGGCGCCGGGTCTGAAGACGCTGGAAGATGCCTTCGAGATCCGCAAGCGCATCCTGATGGCCTTCGAGCGGGCCGAGCGCGAAACCGATGCGCGGCGCCGCCAGGAGTGGCTGACCTTTACCGTCATCGGCGGTGGTGCCACCGGCGTGGAAATGGCCGGGACGCTGGTGGAAATCGCCCGGCATACCTTGTCCGGCGAATTCCGCAATATCGATCCGCATTCGGCGCGGGTGGTGCTGGTGGAAGGCTCGGAGCGGGTGCTGGCGGCCTATCCGCCGGACCTGTCAGAAAAGGCGCGCGAGCAGTTGCAAAAGCTGGGCGTGGATGTGCGTACCGGCTGTCGCGTGGTGCATATCGACGAGACCTGCGTGCGCTATGCCAATTTCGACGGCGAGCAGAGCCTGGCCACGCGCACCGTGATCTGGTCGGCGGGGGTCGCGGCCTCGCCGCTGGGCAAGCAGCTCGGGGTCGAGGTGGACCGTGCCGGTCGCGTACCGGTGTCGCCGGAGCTCAATATCGCCGGGCATGAGGATGTGTATGTGATCGGTGACCTGGCGGCCGCGCAGTCCGATGGCAAGCCGGTACCGGGCGTATCGCCGGCGGCCAAGCAGATGGGGCGGGTGGCGGCGCGCAATATCAAGCATCGCGTCGCGGGACAGAAGCCCGAGACCTTCGTCTATCAGGACTACGGTTCGCTGGCCACCATCGGTCGCAAGGCCGCCATCGCCATGGTCGGCAAGCTGAAGTTCTCGGGCTACCCGGCCTGGTTGTTCTGGCTGTTCGTGCACGTGTACTTCCTGATCGGCTTCCGCAACCGCATCATGGTGATGGCCGACTGGGCCTGGGCCTATTTCACCTTCAAGCGCAGCGCGCGGGTGATCTCGGCGACCATGCCCACGCAGGCCGAAGCGCCCTCATTGCGCAAGGAAGTGGCCGAGTAGTTTTCGCCGCGTCGCAGAAACAACGCCCGCGTTTCCATGGCTGGAAGCGCGGGCGTTGTGCTGTGTGGAGACAGGGTGTCGGCCTCAGTCTTCCAGCGCCAGCATGGCGAAGCTGGCCAGCCAGTGTCCGCCGCTGTAGTGGCTGCCGACCACCTGATCGATGGAGGCGCCGATGTGACGCTGTACGGAGGTCTCCATGGCAGCGCGTGCCGCGTGGGTGGCGGGCAGGTGTCGCAGCACGGTCTTCATGCACCAGGCGCGGGACAGGTTCAGGCCATCCAGGTGGGCGATCTTGGGATCGGTGGGGTCCGAGACATGCGCCGGCTGCATGATCTGCGAGACCTCGGCCACGCGCGGCAGGTAGCGGTCGAACCAGGCGGGGAAGTCCGCTGTGGGAAGTGCCTTGCTCATCAGGAGTGCTTCGGTCAGCGCGCCGGAAATGTACTCGTCACCGCCCGGTTCATAGTGAGCGGGATAGTCGGTGTCCTTGCTGAAATACCGCAGGGCGCTGTCTACGATGACCGTTTCCAGTTCGCTGTCCTGCACGTGGCGCGCATAGTCCAGCGAAAGCGCCAGTGCGAAGGCGGTGTTGTAGTGGGTACCCACGCGGATGGGATAGCTGAGCTTGGAGAGATAGTCCAGCAGGCGGCTGCGGATTTCCATGGTCAGCGGCGCCATGGCGCTGCGCCAGGCAGCAGCGCGGGGCAGGGCCGACTGTGCCAGTTCCTGGTCCAGCGCCAGGATCCAGCCGAAGCCATAGGGGCGTTCGAAGGGGCCGCGACCGCCGACGCGGAAGTAATCGGTCTCGCGTTCCATCAGTTCCCGCGTGAAGTGCTCATCGAAGATGTCTTCGATGTCGCTGCGCGCCGGCAGGGCCGGGAAACGTTGCACGCAGCGCAGCAGCAGCCAGAAGCCATGGACCGCCGAGTGCCAGTCGTAGCAGCCGTAGAACACCGGATGCATGGCGCGCGGCGAGAGCACGTCTGCTGCGCCATGGAGCACATGCATGATGTGGTTGGGATATTCCTGGCGCAGATAGGCCAGTGGCATGCGGGCGAAGGCATCGGCCCGTTCGAGGGTGAGTTGCATGGGGACTCCTTGAGGCTAGGGGAGGCGACGCCGCCAGCGCCGATGGGTGCATGGCGGCGTCTTGCCCATCGCTGGGATCAGCGGAAGGCGAGGAAGTACATCAGGAACACGTTGACCGTCAGCAGCGTCAGGGCGGTCGGAATCTGTACCTTGATGACCTGGTACTTGTTCTTCAGTTCCAGCAGTGCAGCCGGCACGATGTTGTAGTTGGCGGCCATGGGGGTCATCAGGGTCCCGCAGTAGCCGGAGTACATGCCGATGGCCACCAGCGGTGCCGGGTCGGCATGATGGCCGACGATCAGGAAGGGCAGGGCGATGCCCGCGCTCATCACCGGGAAGGCGGCAAAGGCGTTCCCCATCACCATGGTGAACAGTGCCATGCCCACGCAATAGATCACCACCACCAGGAAGCGGTTGTCCGGATTGACGAACAGGCTCACCACCTGCTGCACCGAGGTACCGGTCTTGGCGGCCACGAAGACGCCTCCCAGCATGGCCAGCATCAGCGGCAGGATGGCGGCCCAGCCGATCGAGTCCACCAGCCGGCGCGACTGGCGCACTGCCTGCAGCGGCGTGCCACGGGTCAGCACGCAACCGGCGATGAGGGCGAAGATACAGGCTACGCAGAGTGCGGCCAGGGTCAGTTGCTTCTGGTCCAGCAGCATCACGCCGCCAACCGATACGCCCTTGAGCAGCACGGTACAGGCCACCGTGATCACCGGGATCAGCACGGCCGGGAAGAACAGCCAGTTGCCCAGACGCTTGGCCGAGCTCACGCGTTCTTCGTAGCTCGAAGTGGCGTAGCTGCCCATGGAAAGCATGCCGGTGCCGGCGATGAGCGAGATGATGATGACGGTAGCGCCGATGATGCGGTGACCCATGGACTTGCCCAGGTTCTCCACCAGCAGGTCGCCGAACAGGAAGACGGCGCCGAACAGGAACCAGAACAGTGCCGTGCTCAGGCGCTTGGGGTTGCCCTTGTCGCGCAGGGTCATCACCACCAGCATCATGACGATGATGCCGATGAGGTAGTAGATGCGGTTGATGGAAATGAGCGTGTTCATGCGGCCACCTTGGAAGAGTCGTTTTGGCCGGCTTTCCAGGCATCCACGTCGCGGCGGATGGAGGCGTCCAGGCGGGTCAGGCGGAACATGTGGATCACCAGCGCCGAGAGGGCGGTGGGAATGGCCCATAGGCCGATGTGCAGGGGTTCGATGTTGGTGATGCCGTTTTCCTTGAGGAAGGCATCCATCAGCAGGACGGCGCCGAAGGCGATAAAGATGTCTTCGCCGAAGAACACGGCGATGTTGTCGCAGGCGGCAGCGTGCGCCTTGATCTTGTCGCGGATGGGTTGCGGCAGGTCTTCGCCATAGGCATTGACGGCGGCACCCTCGGCCATCGGCGCCAGCAGCGGACGCACGGTCTGCGCCTGGCCGCCGAGATAGATCAGACCCAGCGCGGCAGTTCCTTCACGCAGTAGGAAATAGAGCATCAGGATGCGCGCGGAAGTGGCGCTGGCAATGCCTGAAATCCAGGCTTGTGCACGTTCCTTCAGACCGTAGTGTTCGAGCAGCCCGATAATGGGCAGGATCAGCAGGAAGGTCGCCAGGGAACGGCTGTTGACGAACTTCTCGCCGAAGGTTTCCAGCAGCATGCCGAAATCCATGCCGACCGAGAGTCCGGTCGTCAGCCCCGCGACCGTGACCACCAGCAGCGGGTTGAAACGTAGTGCAAATCCGGCCACGACAATCGGTATCCCGATCAGTGGCAATAGTGTCGTGCTCTCCATGAAGACTCCTGGTTGTGAATGAGTTGAACCAGTCGCTGCAAGGGCCATGCCAGCCTGATCGTGGCCTCCCTGCTGATACGCCCTGGTGGGCGCAGGCATGGTGTAGCCGCGATCTCATGGTCTCCCTGCGTCGACATTTTTAATTGTTATGGGTACTGCAATTTGTCCGGAGGACCGGGCAATTCGTGAGGCGCGCTAGCGCCGACAAGCTGTTCAGGCCGCGGCACGCACGGCGATGCGTTCTTCATGCAGGCGGGCGCGGATCTGCCGCGCAAAATCCAGCGCATGCGGGCCGTCTCCATGCAGGCAGACGGTCTGGGCGTTCACGCTGACAATGCTGCCGTCGACGGCCTTGACCTGCTTCTGCTGGACCAGCATCAGGGTCTGGGCGATGGCGTCCTGATCGTTCTCGATCATGGCGCCCGGCTTGCTGCGTGCCACCAGGCTGCCATCGGCCTCGTAGGCGCGATCGGCGAAGACTTCTTCCACCGCGTTGAGGTCGGCATGACGGGCGGCGGCAATCAGTTCGCTGCCGGCCAGGCCAACCAGGCTCAGTTCCGGATTGAAGGTGCGGATGGCGGCGCAGATGGCGTTGGCCAGCACGGCATCCTTGGCGGCCTGGTTGTAGAGCGCACCATGCGGCTTGACGTGGCGCAGGCGGCCGCCTTCGGCGCGCACGATGGCGTCCAGTGCACCGAGTTGGTAGAGCATGCCGCTGACGATTTCCTCGGGCGGCAGGTGCATGGTGCTGCGGCCGAAGTTTTCGCGATCGGGGAAGCTGGGGTGGGCACCGATGGCGACGTGGTTCTGGATCGCCCAGCGCACGCAGCGGCGCATGGTGGCGGCGTCGCCGGCATGCCAGCCGCAGGCGATGTTGGCCGAGCTGACCAGGGTCAGCAGTTCTTCATCGGTGTCGCAGCCTTCGCCGAGATCGGCATTCAGGTCGATGTGCATGGCGTAATCCTCATTTCTTGTAGAGCGTGGCGCGCGACCAGTCCAGTGCCGCCACGGTATCGCGGATGGTATCGAGATAGCGCTGCTGTTGCTCGGCCGCGAGCAGGGCTTGTTCCAGGGTGCAGGGCTCAAGCCGCAGGGTGGCATTGAGCGGTGCCTGCGCCAGCTTCCACAGGTCGGCGCCGATGACCACGCCGATCTTGGGATAGCCTCCGGTGGTCTGGGCGTCACCCATCAGGATGATGGGCTGGCCCGAAGGGGGGACCTGGATCACGCCCGGTACCACGCCATGGGAGAGCATGTCGCGGGCGTGCTTGCGCTTGAGTTCTTCGCCTTCCAGCCGGTAGCCCATGCGGTTGCTGCTGGGGGTGATACGCCAGGGCGTGGACCAGAAGGCTTCGCGTGCGGCCTTGGTGAATTCCTCGATCTCGGGGCCGGGCAAGACGCGCAGCGTGATATGCCCGCCGCGCTGATGCGCTGGCAGGTCGCTGCGGCGCCAGTCGGGGGCGCGGACACCGAAGGCTGGGCCGCTGACTGCGCGCAGGGCGGCCTGGTCGTCACCGACGGCGAGTTTGTCGCCACGCTTGAGGGCGCGTCCCTGATGCCCACCGAAGCCGGCTTTCAGGTCGGTGCTGCGTGAATCCAGGACCACGGGCACATCGATGCCACCGGCCACGGCCAGGTAGCTGCGCATGCTGTGGCGCGCCGGGTGCTGTGGCAGGTCGGACGCCACGGGGGCCAAGCGCAGTACACTGCCGGCGCTGACCGGCAGGCTCCAATAGGCCGATATCGGTTTGCCGTCGAGCGTGGCACCGATATCGTCGCCACCCAGTGCAATGCGGGTGGCGCGACCGAAGCGCAGTTCGCAGAGGCCCATGGTGATCTCGATGCCGGCGGCGCCGGGCGCATTGCCGACCAGCAGGTTGGCGCTGGCCAGGGCCAGTGCGTTCAGGGCGCCACCGGGATGGATGCCCTGGCTGCGATGGCCGGGCCGTCCGAGGTCTTGTACTGAGGCCAGCATGCCGGGTTGGAGGATCTCGATCATGCGTCGATCCTTTCCACGGTGAAGCGCACATGGTCGCCCGGACGCAGCAGCGTCGGTGGTTCCTGGGCCGGGTCGAACAGGTGCAGGGCGGTCTGGCCGATCACCTGCCAGCCACCGGGTGAGGGCATCGGGTAGACGCCGGTCTGCTCGCCGCCGATGCCCACCGAACCGGCAGGAATGGTCATGCGCGGGGTGGTGTGGCGTGGCGTGGCCAGTTCCGGGGCCAGGCCACCCATGTAGGCAAAGCCCGGCATGAAGCCGAGGAAATAGACCACGTAGTCACCGGCGCTATGGCGGCGGATCACTTCCTCCCTGGACAGGCCGGTGTGGCGCGCCACGTTCTCCAGGTCGGGGCCAGCATCGCCGCCGTAGACCACCGGGATCTCGACCACGCGGCCCTGGTAGCGGCTGGCATGCAGACCGGGCCAGGCTTGCGTGATGCGTTCGCGCAAGGTGTCCAGATCACGCACCGGGCGGTGCAGGAACAGGGTCAGGTTGTTCATGCCGGGGACCACTTCGCTGACTTCGTCCCATTGGGCGGCCAATTGGGCCAGGTTCCAGATGCGTTGCTGCTGGGGCAGGCTCGCAGGCGCGGGCAGGCTGCAGAGCAGCGCGCTGTCGCCTAGCGGATGAATCTTCGGGGGCTGCATGTTCTTGTTGTTGCTCGGTATGGATGAAGCGATCGGCCCGTGATGGCGTCGGCGCGTGAATCGGCGGCAGTTCTTGTCGGCTTGTAAATTTAAGGCGACTACCTGGATGCCGATATTACCTTCCGCGCAAAATACAGACAATGTGTCGATAAATTATTTATTTTGCTTTGCGATATAGTGTTGCCATTTTGTCGTGACTGAACTTGCCCTGATGAACCAGCCCAACCCACCTTCCAACGCACCCCAGATCGTCTCTTCCCAGCATCTGGTTTCCGAGCGCAGTGCCGAGATGTCCGAGCTGGAATACGGACTGATCATGGCGGGCAACGCCTTCAACCGCTGGATGGTGCGCTGCATGTCGGCCGCCGGCGCCAAGGACATGACGGCCATCGAAGTCTCCCTGCTGCACCATGTGAACCACCGCGAGCGCAAGAAGAAGCTGGCCGACATCTGCTTCGTGTTGAACGTCGAAGATACCCACGTGGTCACCTATGCATTGAAGAAGCTGGTGAAGGCCGGTCTGGTGCAGAGCGAGAAGGCCGGCAAGGAACTGCTGTTTTCCACCACGCCCGAGGGGCAGGCGCTGTGCATGCGCTACCGTGAGGTGCGCGAGCGCTGCCTCATCGAGACCCAGGCCGAAAGTGGCGTCTCCAATCACGACATCGGCCAGGCGGCCCAGCTGTTGCGCAATGCCTCCGGGCTCTATGACACGGCTGCGCGCGCCGCGGCGTCGCTCTGAACCCACTATCGATCAAGGACAGGACCCATGCGAGCAATCGAAATCAAGGAATTTGGCGGCCCCGAGGTATTGCAGCCCTGCGAGCGCCCGGTGCCGGAGTTGAAGCCCGGTGAAGTGTTGATCAAGGTGCATGCCGCTGGCGTGAACCGTCCGGACGTGTTCCAGCGTACCGGCAACTATCCGGTGCCGCCGGGCGCCTCCGACCTGCCTGGCCTGGAAGTGGCCGGCGAGATCGTGGCCGGTGAGCTGGGTGACAGCGGCTTCAGGCTGGGCGACCTGGTCTGCGCGCTGGTGCAGGGTGGCGGCTATGCCGAATACTGTGCGGCCCCGCTGGCGCAGTGTCTGCCGGTACCGAAGGGACTGAGCGCCCTGGAGGCGGCCGCGCTGCCGGAAAACTACTTCACGGTCTGGAGCAATGTCTTCGACCGGGGCCAGTTGTCGGGCGAGGAAACCCTGCTGGTGCAGGGCGGTTCGTCCGGGATCGGCGTCACGGCCATCCAGATCGCCCGCGCCCTGGGGCATCGCGTGTTCGCCACCGCTGGCAGTGCCGAAAAGTGCCGGGCCTGCGAAGAGCTCGGTGCGGAACGTGCCATCAACTACAAGACCGAGGATTTCGAGGCCGTGGTCAAGGAATTGACCGGTGGCCGTGGGGTGGATGTCATCCTGGACATGGTCGGTGGGGATTACCTGCCACGTGAAATCAAGGCGCTGGCCGATGACGGTCGGCTGGTCTTTATTGCCCAGCTGGGCGGTGCCAAGGGGCAGCTCGACATGGGGCAGGTGATGCGTCGTCGCCTGACCATCACCGGTTCGACCTTGCGCCCGCGCCCGGTGGCGTTCAAGGCGGCCATTGCCGCCAATCTGCGTCAGCACGTCTGGCCGCTGATCGAAGCCGGCAAGATCAAGCCGGTGATCCACCAGCGCTTCCCGCTGGAGCAGGCGGCCCAGGCGCACGCGATGATGGAATCGAGTGCCCACATCGGCAAGATCATGCTGGAACTGTAGGCGCGCAGGTGAAGCTCGGGCGGTCCGGTTTGACCGCCTTTACAGCAACCGGCTACAATACGAGGTTATCCAAATTGACACCCATCTCGTAGAACACAGCCTATGCGTCGCAAACTTGTAGCCGGTAACTGGAAAATGAACGGCAGCCTGGCTGCCAATGCGGCCCTGGTGGCCGGCATCAAGGAAGGCCTGCCGGCCGCTGTCTGCGACGTCGCGGTATGTGTTCCGGCACCTTATCTGGCACAGGTGCAGGGCGCCGTCGCTGGTTCGGCCGTGGCGCTGGGTGCGCAGGACATGTCGGCCCACGCCTCCGGTGCCTACACCGGTGAGGTGTCGGCATCGATGTTGCAGGAATTTGGCGTGCAATACGTCATCCTCGGCCACTCCGAGCGCCGCGCCTATCATGGTGAATCCGACGCGGCGGTGGCGGCCAAGACGGTGGCAGCGCTGAGTGCCGGCCTGGTGCCGGTGGTCTGCGTGGGTGAGACGCTGGAGCAGCGTGAGGCCGGCCAGACCAATGAAATCGTGGGTGGTCAGCTCGATGTGGTGCTGACGGCCTTGAGCGTTGAGGATGCGGCGCGCATCGTGGTGGCTTACGAGCCTGTCTGGGCCATCGGCACCGGCAAGACGGCGACGCCGGAAATGGCGCAGGAAGTCCATGCCATGTTGCGTGCACGCCTGGGTGCCAAGAGTGCCGAGGCAGCCGCCAAGGTGCGCATCCTGTACGGCGGCAGCATGAAGCCGGATAACGCGCAGCAATTGCTGGCCATGGTCGATATCGATGGTGGTCTCATCGGCGGCGCGGCACTGAAGGCAACGGATTTTCTGGCCATCGTCAACGCGGCGGCCTGAAGGGTAGAGTAAGGGGTTTGTCAGTTGCGGAAGGGATACTTCTGCAGCAGGCAATTGAAACATCAAGAGTGGACTTGTTTAAATGAATACTTTGTTTTTGGTTGTGGTTGTAGTTCAGGTGCTGGCGGCGCTGGCGATCATCGGTCTGGTGCTGTTGCAGCACGGTAAAGGTGCCGACATGGGGGCAGCCTTTGGCTCCGGCGCGTCCGGCAGCCTGTTTGGTGCCACCGGGTCGTCGAACTTCCTGTCCAAGTCGACCGCCGTGGCAGCCGGCATCTTCTTCGTCGCGACCCTGGGTCTGACTTTCATCGGCAATCATCACGTAGCGCAAAGCGGCGGCGTGATGGATAATCTGCAGGCGCCGGCCGCTCCTGCCCAACAAGCTGCGCCGGCGGCTTCTGCTGCTCCGGCTGATGCTGCCAAGCCGGCCGACCAGTCGAATCAGATTCCGAAATAAGCCTTTGCGCATTCTGGAATAATCCCGGAATAAACATAGAAGAATCTTTCTTTTTAGCTGATTGTGCATTGAACAAGAGTAACAAATGAAGGTACAATAGCAGTCTCAGGCCGACGTGGTGAAATTGGTAGACACGCTATCTTGAGGGGGTAGTGGCGAAAGCTGTACGAGTTCGAGTCTCGTCGTCGGCACCATAGAAATGAAATGAAAAGCCAGCGAAGGTCCTAGTGCCTGAGCTGGCTTTTTGTCGAGGAAGTTTCTGATTGATATTGAGAATCATTCCCATCGATAAACCAACGCATAGCGGCCAATCGTGAACCTCGAAAATTACTTCCCAGTCCTCCTGTTTATTCTTGTCGGCATCGGTGTCGGTGTCGCTCCCCAGCTCCTCGGTCGTCTTCTCGGTCCGCACAAGCCGGACGCTCAAAAAACTTCTCCTTACGAATGCGGTTTCGAAGCATTCGAAGATGCGCGCATGAAGTTCGATGTGCGCTACTACCTGATCGCCATCCTGTTCATCCTGTTTGATCTGGAAACCGCCTTCTTCTTCCCTTGGGGCGTGTCCATGCGTGAGCTGGGCTGGCAAGGTTTCGTCACGATGATGGTCTTCATCGCTGAATTTGTTGTCGGATTTTGGTACATCTGGAAAAAGGGTGCCCTGGATTGGGAGTAAGCCATGTCTATTGAAGGCGTATTGAATGAGGGGTTTGTTACCACCTCGCTGGATAAGGTAATCAACTGGACCCGTACCGGATCCCTGTGGCCCATGACCTTCGGTCTGGCCTGCTGCGCGGTTGAAATGATGCACGTCGGTGCTTCGCGTTACGACCTGGACCGCTTCGGTGCGGTGTTCCGTCCGTCGCCGCGCCAGTCCGACCTGATGATCGTGGCCGGCACCCTGTGCAACAAGATGGCGCCGGCACTGCGCAAGGTCTACGACCAGATGCCGGAGCCGCGCTGGGTCATTTCCATGGGCTCCTGTGCCAATGGCGGTGGTTACTATCACTACTCCTACTCGGTGGTGCGCGGTTGCGATCGCATCGTGCCGGTGGACGTGTACGTTCCGGGTTGCCCGCCGACGGCTGAGGCACTGCTGTATGGCGTGATCCAGTTGCAGAACAAGATCAAGCGCACCAACACCATCGCGCGCTAAGAGGGCAGTATGACGACAAAATTGGAAACTCTCGAAGCCGCCCTGCGTAATGCGCTTGGAGGGTATCTTCAGAATCTGACCGTGGCCCTCGGTGAAGTCACCGTGGTGGTCAAGGCGGCCGACTATCTGTCGGCCATGCGCGTTCTGCGTGACCATGCCGACACCCGCTTCGAGCAGCTGCTCGATCTGTGCGGCGTGGACTATTCGACCTATGGCGACGGCGCCTGGGAAGGCCCGCGCTTTGCCGTGGTGTCGCACCTGATGTCGATTGCGCACAACTGGCGTGTGCGTGTGCGCGTGTTCGCACCGGATGACGACCTGCCCATCGTGGCATCGGTCGATCCGATCTGGAATTCGGCTGGCTGGTACGAACGCGAAGCCTTCGACTTCTACGGCATCCTGTTCGACGGCCACCCCGACCTGCGCCGCATCCTGACCGACTATGGTTTCATCGGCCACCCGTTCCGCAAGGACTTCCCGGTGTCGGGCTATGTCGAAATGCGCTACGACGCCGAACAGAAACGCGTCATCTATCAACCCGTGACGATCGAGCCGCGCGAGATTACTCCGCGCATCATTCGTGAAGAAAACTACGGGATCAAATAATGGCAGAGATCAAAAACTATACGCTGAACTTCGGTCCCCAGCACCCGGCCGCGCACGGTGTGCTGCGTCTGGTGCTGGAGCTGGACGGTGAAGTCATCCAGCGCGCCGACCCCCATATCGGTCTGCTGCATCGTGGCACCGAAAAGCTGGCCGAGCAGAAGACCTTCCTGCAGTCCGTGCCTTACATGGACCGCCTGGACTACGTCTCGATGATGAGCAACGAGCACGGTTATGTGCTGGCCATCGAGCGTCTGCTGGGTCTGGAAGTGCCGCTGCGCGCGCAGTACATCCGCGTGATGTTCGACGAGATCACCCGCCTGCTGAACCACCTGATGTGGATCGGCGCGCACGCGCTGGACGTGGGTGCAATGGGCGTGCTGCTGTATGCCTTCCGCGAACGCGAAGACCTCTTTGACTGCTACGAAGCCGTTTCCGGCGCCCGCATGCACGCGGCCTACTACCGTCCGGGTGGCGTCTATCGCGACCTGCCGGACAGCATGCCGCAGTACAAGGCTTCGATCGTGCGCAACGAGAAGGCCATCCGCGAACTGAACGAAAACCGTCAGGGTTCGCTGCTGGACTTCATCGAAGACTTCACCAACCGTTTCCCGACCTATGTCGATGAATACGAGACCCTGCTGACCGATAACCGTATCTGGAAGCAGCGTCTGGTGGGCGTGGGCGTGGTCTCGCCGGAACGTGCGCTGCAGATGGGTTTCTCCGGTCCGATGCTGCGTGGCTCGGGCATCGCCTGGGATCTGCGCAAGAAGCAGCCGTACGAAGTGTACGACCTGATGGATTTCGATATTCCCGTGGGCAAGAACGGCGACTGCTACGACCGTTACCTGGTGCGCGTGGCTGAAATGCGCCAGTCCAATCGCATCATCAAGCAGTGCGTGGAATGGTTGCGCAACAACCCGGGTCCGGTCATCACCGACAACCACAAGATCGCTCCTCCCAAGCGTGCGGACATGAAGTCCAACATGGAAGACCTGATCCACCACTTCAAGCTGTTTACCGAAGGTTTCCGCGTGCCTGCCGGCGAAGCGTATGCCGCCGTCGAACATCCGAAGGGTGAGTTCGGTGTCTACCTGGTCTCGGACGGTGCCAACAAGCCGTACCGCCTGAAGATCCGCGCCCCGGGCTTTGCCCACCTGCAGGCCCTGAACGAAATGGCCAAGGGTCACATGATTGCCGACGCGGTCACCATCATCGGTACCCAGGACATCGTGTTCGGGGAAATCGACCGGTAAGTCGAACGAGAGTAAGAGTCAAGGCGGGCTTCGATGAGAAGCCCGTCAGGTTTGGGGAATATCCAATAACCGCGCAGTAATGATGCGCATGGATGGCCAACGATATGCTGTTAAGTCAAGAAGCCCTTAAGAAGATCGATCGCGAACTCGCGAAATACCCGGCGGATCAACGCCAGTCCGCGGTCATGTCCGCACTGCGTATCGCCCAGGTGGAACATGGCTGGTTGCCGGCCGAGTTGCAGCAGGAAATCGCCGACTACATCGGCATGCCCGCCGTGGCTGTGCAGGAAGTTGCGACCTTCTACAACATGTTCAACACCAGCCCGGTGGGCAAGCACAAGATCACCGTGTGCACCAACCTGCCGTGTCTGCTGTCGGGTGGCGAACGCGCCGCCCATCACCTGAAGCACAAGCTGGGCATCGATTATCGTGAAACCACGGCCGACGGCCAGTTCACGCTGATGGAAGGCGAATGCATGGGGGCCTGCGGCGACGCACCGGTCATGCTGGTCAACAACCATCAGATGTGCAGCTGGATGTCCAACGAAAAGATCGACGCGCTGCTGGAGGAACTGAAGAAATGACCTGCCTGCACGACCGCCACATCAAACCGCTGATCCTCGCCGACCTGAATGGCGAGAACTGGCACCTCGAGGATTACGTCAAGCGCGGCGGCTATGAGTCGCTCAAGCGCATCCTCAACGACAAGATCACGCCCGAACAAGTCATCGCCGACCTCAAGGCCTCCGGCCTGCGTGGTCGCGGTGGCGCAGGTTTCCCGACCGGCCTGAAGTGGAGCTTCATGCCCCGCCAGTTCCCGGGCCAGAAGTACCTCGTCTGCAATACAGATGAAGGCGAACCGGGTACCTTCAAGGACCGCGACATCATTCGTTACAATCCGCACGCGCTGATCGAAGGCATGATCATCGGCGGTTACGCGATGGGTATCACCGTCGGCTACAACTACATCCACGGCGAGATCTTCGCCGAGTACGAGCGCTTCGAGGCTGCTCTGGAAGAGGCGCGCGCCGCCGGCTTCCTGGGCGACAACATCCTCGGTACCGGCTTCAGCTTCCAGCTGCATGCGCACCATGGTTATGGTGCCTACATCTGCGGAGAAGAAACGGCGCTGCTGGAATCGCTGGAAGGCAAGAAGGGCCAGCCGCGCTTCAAGCCGCCTTTCCCGGCCAGCTTCGGCCTGTACGGCAAGCCGACCACCATCAACAACACCGAGACCTTTGCGGCCGTGCCGTTCATCTTCCAGGTAGGCCCGCAGGCCTACGCCGAGATGGGCAAGCCCAACAACGGCGGCACCAAGATCTTCTCGATCTCGGGCGACGTCGAGCGTCCGGGCAATTACGAGATCCCGCTGGGCACGCCGTTCTCCACCCTGCTGGAACTGGCAGGTGGCATGCGCGGCGGCAAGAAGATCAAGGCAGTCATTCCTGGCGGCTCGTCCGCTCCGGTGATCCGTGGCGATGTCATGATGGACACCACCATGGACTACGACGCCATCGCCAAGGCCGGCTCGATGCTGGGTTCGGGCGCGGTGATTGTGATGGACGAGACCCGTTGCATGGTCAAGTCGCTGCTGCGCCTGTCCTACTTCTACTACGAAGAATCCTGCGGCCAGTGCACGCCGTGCCGCGAAGGCACCGGCTGGATGTACCGCATGGTGGAGCGTATCGAGAATGGTCACGGCAAGATGGAAGATCTGGACGTGCTCAACTCGGTGGCCGACAACATCCAGGGGCGCACCATCTGTGCGCTGGGTGATGCAGCGGCCATGCCGGTACGCGCGTTCGTGAAGAATTTCCGTGAAGAGTTCGAGTACCACATCGAGCACAAACACTGCCTGGTTCCGGCATACATCTGAACAGGGCAGGGGATGCCGGGCGGAATGCGATGAGCCTTCCGTCGGTATCGTTGGCAAAGAATATTTAGCTTGGGCAAACAGCCATGGTTGAAATCGAAATAGACGGCAAGAAGGTTGAAGTGCAGGAAGGCAGCATGGTCATGGACGCTGCCAACAAGATCGGCACGTACATCCCTCACTTCTGCTATCACAAGAAACTGTCCATCGCGGCTAACTGCCGCATGTGCCTGGTCGAGGTCGAAAAGGCCCCGAAGCCGCTGCCTGCCTGCGCCACGCCCGTGAACAACGGCATGATCGTGCGCACCGCCAGCGACAAGGCCGTCAAAGCCCAGAAGGGCGTGATGGAATTCCTCCTGATCAACCACCCGCTGGATTGCCCCATCTGCGACCAGGGTGGTGAGTGCCAGCTGCAGGATCTGGCCGTCGGTTACGGCGGTTCTTCCTCGCGCTACCACGAAGAAAAGCGTGTCGTGGAGCCCAAGGACGTTGGTCCGCTGATCTCCATGAAGGAAATGAACCGCTGCATCCATTGCACCCGCTGCGTGCGCTTCGGCCAGGAAGTGGCCGGCGTGATGGAGTTGGGCATGCTGGGTCGCGGTGAACACTCCGAGATCACCACCTTCGTCGGCAAGACCGTGGACTCCGAGCTGTCGGGCAACATGATCGACCTGTGCCCGGTCGGTGCCCTGACCTCCAAGCCGTTCCGCTACAGCGCCCGTACCTGGGAACTGTCGCGTCGCAAGTCGGTGAGCCCGCACGACAGCGTCGGCGCCAACCTGATCGTCCAGGTCAAGGGCGGCAAGGTCATGCGCGTGCTGCCCTTCGAGAACGAAGAAGTCAACGAGTGCTGGATCTCCGACAAGGACCGTTTCTCCTATGAGTCCCTGGACAGCGCCGAGCGCCTGACCAAGCCCATGCTGAAGCAAGACGGCAAGTGGCAGGAAGTGGATTGGCAGACCGCGCTGGAATACGTTGCCCACGGCCTGCGCAACATCCGTCATGAACATGGTGCCGATGCCATCGCCGCACTGGGTACCCCGTACTCCACGCTGGAAGAACTGAACTTGCTGCAGAAGGTGGTGCGCGGTGTCGGTTCGGACAACGTCGACTTCCGCCTGCGTCAGTCCGACTTCGCTCTGGATGGCCAGGTCAAGCCGTGGCTGGGCATGTCCATCGTCGAGTTCTCGCAGCTGAACCGCGTCTTTGTGATCGGCTCCTTCCTGCGCAAGGACCACCCGCTGCTGTCGGCCCGCCTGCGCCAGTCCGTCAAGAGCGGTGCCAAGCTCAGCGTGCTGCACGCGACCGACGACGACCTGCTGATGCCGGTGGCCAACAAGATCATCGCCGCTCCTTCGGCATGGCTGTCCGCCCTGGCCGAAGTGGCCGTGGCCGTGGCCGAAGCCAAGGGCGTGGCTGCTCCCGCCGCTTATGCCGGCGTGACCGCCTCCGATGCTGCCAAGACCACCGCCGCCAGCCTGCTGTCGGGCGAAGGCCGCGCCGTGTTCCTGGGCAATGCCGCCGTCCAGCATCCGCAAGCTGCACAACTGCACGCTGCGGCCCAATGGATCGCTGAACAGACCGGTGCCAAGCTGGGTGTGCTGACCGAAGGCGGCAACGCCGTCGGTGGCTACCTGGCCAACGCCGTACCGACACCGGGCAAGGGCGCCAACGCTGCCGCCGTGTTCGCACAGCCGCGCAAGGCCTACCTGCTGCTGAACGCCGAGCCGGAACTGGACAGCCATGACCCGCAAGCCGCGCGTGCTGCCCTGAACCAGGCCGAGATGGTCGTGGTCATGTCGGCCTTCAAGCATGGTGCCGACTACGCCGACGTCCTGCTGCCGATCGCTCCGTTCACCGAAACCTCCGGCACCTTCGTCAACGCCGAAGGCCGTGCACAAAGCTTCAACGGTACCGTCAAGCCGGCCGGCGATGCGCGTCCAGGCTGGAAGGTTCTGCGCGTGCTGGGTAACCTGCTGGAGCTGGAAAACTTCGACTACGAGACTTCCGAATCCATCCGCGATGAGCTGCTGGGCAAGGAAACCGACCTGTCGGCCCGCCTGAACAACGCTGCCTCCGTGCAGCTGCAGGCAGTTGCTGCTGCTACTGGTAGCGTGGAACGCGTGGCCGATGTGCCCATCTACTTCGCCGACGCCGTTGCCCGTCGTTCCGCACCGCTGCTGGAAACCCGCGATGGCCAGGCGCCCAAGGCATGGCTGTCGGCTGCACTGGCGACCAAGCTGGGCGTGGCCGAAGGCGACCAGGTCAAGGTCAAGCAAGGCTCCGGCAGCGCTGCGCTGACTGCAGCCATCGATAAGAAACTGCCGGAAAACGTGGTCCGCGTCGCTGCTGCGCACGCCTCCACCGCTGCACTGGGCGGCATGTTTGGCGCAATCGTCGTGGAGAAAGCGTAAAAATGGATCACCTGATCGCCCAAATCAACAACGTAGGCCCGGCCTACCTGGGTCCGACCCTGTTCACCCTGGTGTGGACGCTGGTCAAGATCCTGGTGGTGATGGTGCCGCTGCTGGTGTGCGTGGCCTACATGACCTACTGGGAGCGCAAGCTGATCGGCTGGATGCACGTGCGTCTGGGCCCGAACCGCGTCGGTCCTGCCGGTCTGCTGCAGCCTATCGCTGACGCCGTCAAGCTGATCTTCAAGGAAATCTCGACTCCGTCCAAGGCCAACAAGGCGCTGTTCTACCTGGCCCCGGTGATGACCATCATGCCGGCGCTGGCCGCCTGGGCTGTGGTGCCGTTCTCGCCCGAGCACGTGCTGGCCAACGTCAACGCCGGCCTGCTGTACCTGATGGCCATCACATCGATGGAAGTCTACGGCATCATCATCGCCGGCTGGGCCTCCAACTCGAAGTACGCCTTCCTGGGTGCCATGCGCGCTTCGGCACAGATGGTGTCCTACGAAATCTCCATGGGCTTCTGCCTGGTGGTGGTGCTGATGGTCTCGGGCAGCCTGAACATGACTGACATCGTCATGGGCCAGACTACCGGTCATTTCGCCAGCATGGGTCTGAACTTCCTGTCCTGGAACTGGCTGCCGCTGCTGCCGATCTTCGTGATCTACTTCGTCTCCGGCGTGGCCGAGACCAACCGTCACCCGTTCGACGTGGTGGAAGGTGAATCCGAAATCGTGGCCGGTCACATGATTGAATACTCGGGCATGTCCTTCGCCATGTTCTTCCTGGCGGAATACGCCGCGATGATCCTGATCTCGATCCTGACCGCACTGCTGTTCTTCGGCGGCTGGTCGGCTCCGGTATCGGCGCTGGACTTCATCCCGGGATGGATCTGGCTGGGCTTGAAGACCTTCTTCTTCCTGTCGCTGTATGTGTGGATTCGCGCATCGTTCCCGCGCTACCGCTATGACCAGATCATGCGTCTGGGCTGGAAAGTGTTCATTCCGCTGACCCTGGTGTGGCTGGTGGTCGTGGCGATCTGGATTCAGTCGCCGTGGAATATCTGGAAATAAGTTGGAAGGCTGAGGCTAAAAATGGAAGCTATTAAGGATTTTTTCGGCAGCCTGATGCTCCGCGAGCTGTTCAAGGGCCTTGCCCTGACCGGTCGCTACCTGTTCAAGCGCAAGATCACGGTGCAATTCCCTGAGGAAAAGACACCGATGTCGCCGCGTTTCCGTGGTCTGCACGCACTGCGTCGCTATCCCAACGGTGAAGAGCGCTGCATCGCCTGCAAGCTGTGCGAAGCGGTCTGCCCGGCGATGGCCATCACTATCGAATCAGAGCAGCGTGCCGACGGTACCCGTCGCACCAGCCGCTACGACATCGACCTGACCAAGTGCATCTTCTGCGGTTTCTGCGAAGAATCCTGCCCGGTCGACTCGATCGTTGAAACGCACATCCTGGAATACCACGGTGAAAAGCGGGGCGACCTGTACTACACCAAGGAAATGCTGCTGGCAGTGGGCGACCGTTACGAAAACGAAATCGCCGCCGCCCGTGCCGCTGACGCCGCCTACCGTTGATCGGTACTGCCGGGCCACCTGAAGGCGGCCGGGCAGGGTGGTGGAAGGCTGGCAGGAATCTGTTGGATGTATTGCGATGGGATGGCCGCAACTGCGGTCCCCGTGCTGATTGAATGAACCAACTTCTGGTTGATTATGGAATTTAAAACTGTCTTGTTCTACGTGTTCGCGGTGATCCTGGTGATTGCCGCCGTACGCGTCATCACGGCCCGCAACCCGGTGCATGCCGCGCTGTTCCTGGTGCTGTCCTTCTTCTCGGCAGCCGGTCTCTGGATGCTGCTCAAGGCCGAATTCCTGGCCATCGTGCTGGTGCTGGTCTACGTCGGCGCGGTGATGGTGCTATTCCTGTTCGTGGTGATGATGCTCGATATCAACCTGGACAAGCTGCGCGAAGGCTTCTGGGGTTACTTCCCGCTGGCTGCCACCATCGGCGTGATCATTGTGCTGGAGATGGCCGCGGTCCTGCTGCGCAGCTTCTGGGTGTCCGAATCGCAGGTGCCGGCCGCATCCGACACGCTGGGCCAGACCAAGCCGCTGGGCAAGCTGATCTTCACCGAATACGTGTACGCCTTCGAAATCGCCGCCGTGATCCTGCTGGTGGCCATCGTCGCCGCAGTTGCATTGACCCTGCGCAAGCGCAAGGACAGCAAGTACTTCGACCCGGCCCAGGCGGTCAAGGTCAAGGCATCGGACCGCGTGCGTCTGGTCAGCATGCCGGCCGAATCCACCCGCAACGCGCCGGCCACCGATGCCGCCGTCGTGGCCGACAAGCCGGCCGCCGGTCAACAATCTTAAGAAGGGCGAACAAGAATCATGGCAATCACGCTCTCCCACTACCTGATCATCGGCGCGATCCTGTTCGCGATCTCGATCGTCGGTATTTTCCTGAACCGCAAGAACATCATCGTGCTGCTGATGGCGATCGAACTGATGCTGCTAGCGGTCAACATGAACTTCATTGCTTTCTCGCATTACCTCGGTGACGCGGGCGGACAGATCTTCGTGTTCTTCATCCTGACCGTGGCCGCGGCTGAGTCCGCGATCGGTCTGGCGATTCTGGTGGTGCTGTTCCGTAACCTGGATACCATCAACGTGGAAGACCTCGATAGCCTCAAGGGCTGAGTCGGCATCCGCAGCATCCTGTTTTTGCGTTCTGGTTTGGATTTCATTTAAAGATGGGAGGCCCCCTTGCAGCAGATGGTGCAAGCGGGGCAGCCAATAAGCGATAAGGTTCATCATGGCTGGGCAACTTAACCCACATCTTCTTCTTGCTGTACCCCTGGCGCCGCTGGCAGGCTCGGCCATCGCCGGTCTGCTGGGTACCAAATTCTTCGGCAACGTGGTTGGCCGCAAGGTGTCGCACACCGTGACCATCCTTGGCGTGCTGATCGCCGCCATCATCTCGATCCAGACCCTGCTCGCAGTGCTGGATGGCGCCACCTACAACGGTACGCTGTACAACTGGATGACGGTGGCAGGTCTCAAGCTGGAGATCGGCTTCATGGTCGACAGCCTGACCGCGATGATGATGTGCGTGGTGACCTTCGTGTCCCTGATGGTCCACATCTACACCATCGGCTACATGGCCGAGGATGAGGGCTACAACCGCTTCTTCTCCTACATCTCGCTGTTCACCTTCTCCATGCTCATGCTGGTCATGAGCAACAACTTCCTGCAACTGTTCTTCGGTTGGGAAGCGGTGGGTCTGGTGTCCTACCTGCTGATCGGTTTCTGGTACACCCGTCCGACCGCCATCAAGGCCAACATGAAGGCCTTCCTGGTCAACCGTGTCGGTGACTTCGGCTTCATCCTGGGTATCGGCCTGCTGCTGGCCTACGCCGGTTCGATGAACTACACCGAAGTCTTCGCCAAGCGTGCGGAACTGGCTACGCTGACCTTGCCGGGTACCGACTGGATGCTGCTGACCGTGGCCTGCATCTGCCTGTTCGTGGGTGCGATGGGTAAATCGGCGCAGTTCCCGCTGCACGTCTGGCTGCCTGACTCGATGGAAGGTCCGACCCCGATTTCCGCGCTGATTCACGCTGCGACCATGGTGACGGCCGGTATCTTCATGGTGACCCGCATGTCGCCGCTGTTCGAACTGTCCGATACCGCACTGTCCTTCATCCTCGTGATCGGAGCCATCACGGCGCTGTTCATGGGCTTCCTGGGCACCATGCAGAATGACATCAAGCGCGTCGTGGCTTACTCCACGCTGTCGCAGCTGGGTTACATGACTGTCGCACTGGGTGCGTCGGCCTACTCGGTGGCCGTGTTCCACCTGATGACCCACGCCTTCTTCAAGGCGCTGCTGTTCCTGGGTGCGGGCTCGGTCATCATCGGCATGCACCACGATCAGGACATGCGCAACATGGGCGGCCTGCGCAAGTACATGCCCATCACCTGGATCACCTCGCTGCTGGGTTCGCTGGCCCTGATCGGTACTCCGTTCTTCTCCGGCTTCTACTCCAAGGATTCGATCATCGAAGCCGCAGCCGAGTCGCACCTGCCGGGTTCGGGCTTCGCCTATTTCGCCGTGCTGGCCAGCGTGTTCGTGACCGCCTTCTACTCGTTCCGCATGTACTTCATGGTCTTCCATGGCAAGGAACGTTTCGGCCAGGCCCATGCACATGACGAGCATCACGCACCGGCTGCCGCCCACGGCGTGCACGACGACCACGCGCATGATGCCCATGACGATCATGGCCACGATGAACATCACCATGGTCTGGCTCCTGGACAGAAGCCGCACGAGTCGCCGCTGGTGGTGACCCTGCCGCTGATCCTGCTGGCCATCCCCTCGGTCATCGTCGGTTTCTTCGCGATCTCGCCGATGCTGTATGGCGATTTCTTCAAGGGCGTGATCTTCTTCGGTGAAAACCACAAGGTCATGGAAGAGCTGGCCCACGAATACCACGGTCCGGTGGCCATGGTGCTGCATGCCTTCACCAGTGCGCCGCTGTGGCTGGCCATTGCAGGTGTGGTCGTGGCCTACTACTGCTACATGATCAATCCGCGCGTTCCGGCCTGGTTCAAGGAAAAGTTCAGCATCATCTACACCATCCTGGACAACAAGTACTACATGGACAAGTTCAACGAAGTCGTCTTCGCTGGCGGTGCCCGCCTGCTGGGTAGCGGCCTGTCCACCGTGGGCGACCGTGGCCTGATCGACGGCCTGTTCGTCAACGGCAGCGCCAAGGTTGTTGGCTGGTTCTCGAAATTCACGCGTCTCTGGCAGTCCGGTTACATCTATCACTATGCATTCGTGATGATCATCGGGGTGCTGGGTTTCCTGGTGTGGTTCATGCCGTTCCCGTTCGCCAAATAAGCTGTCCGAGTAAATAACAACCATGATGCAGTCAACATTTCCCATCTTGAGCCTTGCGATCTGGGTACCGATCGTCTTCGGCATCCTCGTCCTGGCACTGGGCCGCGACAGCAATCCGGCGCTCAGCCGCTGGCTGGCGCTGTTCGGTTCGCTGGTCGGCCTGGTCGTTACTTTCCCTCTGATCCAGCATTTCGATCCGCTGGCGCACGGTTACCAGTTCGTCGAAAAGACGCCCTGGATCGACCGCTTCAACATCAGCTACTTCCTCGGACTGGACGGCATCTCGCTGTGGTTCGTACCGCTGACCGCCTTCATCACGGTCATCGTGGTGCTGGCCGGCTGGGTGGTGATCCAGAAGCGTGTCGCTCAGTACATGGGCGCCTTCCTGATCCTCTCGGGCATCATGGTCGGCGTCTTCTCGTCGCTGGATGCGATGCTGTTCTATGCCTTCTTCGAAGCGACCCTGATCCCGATGTTCATCATCGTGGGCGTCTGGGGCGGTGACAACCGCGTGTATGCAGCCTTCAAGCTGTTCCTGTACACGCTGCTGGGTTCGCTCCTGATGCTGATCGCGCTGATCTACCTGTACTACGTGTCCGGTGGCAGCTTCGAGATCCCGACCTGGCATCAGGTGCCACTGTCGATGCTGGAGCAGAAGATCCTGTTCTTCGCCTTCCTGGCCGCCTTCGCCGTGAAGGTACCGATGTGGCCGGTGCACACCTGGCTGCCGGATGCCCACGTGCAGGCGCCGACTGGCGGCTCCATCGTGCTGGCGGCGATCATGCTGAAGCTGGGCGCCTACGGTTTCCTGCGCTTCTCGCTGCCGATCCTGCCTGACGCCAGCCATGCGCTGTCCGGCTTCATGATCTTCCTGTCGCTGGTGGCCGTGATCTACATCGGTCTGGTGGCACTGGTGCAGCAGGACATGAAGAAACTGGTGGCCTATTCGTCGATCGCCCACATGGGCTTCGTCACCCTGGGCTTCTTCATGTTCAACGACATGGCAGTGCAGGGCGGCATCGTGCAGATGATCTCGCACGGTTTCGTCTCCGGCGCCATGTTCATGTGTATCGGCGTGCTGTACGACCAGATGCATACCCGCGAGATTTCGCAGTACGGTGGTGTGGTCAACAAGATGCCGCGCTTCGCCTTCTTCTTCATCCTGTTCTCGCTGGCCAACTGCGGCCTGCCGGCCACCTCCGGTTTCGTCGGCGAATTCATGGTGATTCTGGGTGCTGTGAAGTTCAACTTCTGGATCGGCCTGCTGGCGGCCACCGCCCTGATCCTGGGTGCGGCCTACTCGCTGTGGCTGGCCAAGCGCGTCATCTTCGGCGCCGTGACCAACCACCACGTGGCCGAGCTGGTCGATGTGAATGCCCGCGAGTTCTTCATCCTGGGTCTGCTGGCCATCGCTACCCTGGTCATGGGTATCTATCCCGGCATCATCACCGACAGCATCCAGACTTCGGTGACCGACCTGTTGAAGCACGTGGCGGTCTCCAAGATCAACTGATCTGCGCAACAAAGATGTGAAGGGCGGGGCGCTTGCGTCCCGCCAGCCAGAAAGCTGGGCAACAACGAGTAACGAGACGAGCCGGTGTGACATTGCCGGTCGGGCGGCGCGACCGGAAGTCGCGACACAAGCGGGCGAACACAAGCGGTAGTAACTAAATGAATAACATGAATCTGATCCCTGTCTATCCGGAAATATTTCTGCTGATCGCGACTTCCGCGATCCTGCTGATCGATATGTTCCTGCCGGAAAGCAAGCGCGTCATCACCTATCTTCTGTCCCTGGCGGCGCTGGTGGTGTGCGCGGTATTGACCTTTGTTGATCTCAACAGCGGCGCGACGGTCTACACGTTCAACAACATGTTCGTGTCCGATCCGCTGGCCAATCTGTTGAAGCTGTTCACCTACCTGGGTGTGGGTGTGACGCTGATCTACTCGCGCCAGTACAACACTGCGCGCGGCATCACCGGTGGCATGCTGGGCGGCGAATACTACGCCCTGGCGCTGTTTGCCCTGCTGGGCCAGATGGTCATGATTTCCGGCAACAGCTTCCTGTCCATCTACCTGGGCCTGGAACTGATGTCGCTGTCGCTGTACGCGCTGGTGGCCCTGCGTCGTGACCACGCCGCTTCCACCGAAGCCGGCATGAAGTATTTCATCCTGGGCGCGCTGGCTTCCGGCTTCCTGCTGTACGGCATGTCCATGCTGTATGGTGCGACCGGTGGCGCGCTGGAATTGAACGAAGTGTTCCGTGCCATCGTCTCCGGTACCGTTGACCGTACTCCGCTGGTGTTCGGCATCGTGTTCGTGGTGGCTGGCCTGGCCTTCAAGCTGGGTGCCGTTCCCTTCCACATGTGGGTGCCGGACGTCTACCAGGGTTCGCCGACTCCCGTGACCCTGCTGCTGGGTGCCGCTCCCAAGCTGGCCACTTTCGCCATCACCTTCCGTCTGCTGGTCGAAGGCATGCTGCCGCTGGCCGTGGACTGGCAACAGATGCTGATGGTGCTGGCCGTGCTGTCCATCATCCTGGGTAACGTCACCGCCATCGCGCAGACCAACATCAAGCGCATGCTGGCCTACTCGACCATTTCGCACATGGGCTTCATGCTGTTGGGCATGATGTCCGGCGTGGTCGATGGCAACCTGTTCTCGGCCGTGAACGCCTACAGCTCGTCGCTGTTCTATGCGGTGACCTATGTGATTACCACGCTCGGTTCCTTCGGCGTGATCATCCTGCTGTCGCGCTCCGGTTTCGAGGCCGACACCCTGGAAGACTTCAAGGGTCTGAACCAGCGCAGCCCCTGGTTTGCTGCCGTGATGATGATCATGATGTTCTCGCTGGCCGGTATTCCTCCGCTGGTGGGCTTCTATGCCAAGCTGTCCGTGCTGCAGGCCGCCATGGCCACCGGCCAGATCTGGCTGCCGGTGCTGGCCGTGATCTTCTCGCTGATCGGTGCCTTCTACTACATCCGTGTGGTCAAGGTCATGTACTTCGATGAGCCGACCGATACCGCCAAGATCGTCGCCACACCGGAAATGCGCGTGGTGCTGAGCTTGAACGGTATCGCTGCCCTGGCCATCGGCCTGTGGCCGGGTCACCTGATGGATGCCTGCACCAATGCCATCGTCAGCACGCTGGCGACCTTCCTCAGCAAGGTCGTTGCGTAAGGAAGCAGGGAAATGAACGTTTCCCTGTTCAGCTGGATCGTGATCCTGTTGGCCGCCTTCGCGGCCAATTTGCCTTTCTTCAACCAGCAATTGTTCGGCCTCATCCCGCTCAAGCGCGACGCCGCCTGGGTCAAGCCGGTCTGGGTGCGGCTGATTGAACTGCTGGTGCTGTATTTCGGCGTGGGCGTCGTGGCACATTTCCTGGAAGCGGGTATCGGCAACGTCTTTTCGCAGGGCTGGGAATTCTATGCCATCACCGGCTGTCTGTTCCTGGTATTGGCCTATCCCGGTTACGTGATGCGCTACCTGCGCAAGCAGCACGCCTGAACCTGCCAGCAAGAGGCGCCGATCCTGGATCGGCGCCTTTTTTACATCGGAGCCGCCATCCTCGTCCGGCAGCCAATCCCCATTTCATTCCACCACTTTCACACCACGCTCACATCATGGACGCCCATCTCAAAGAGACGCAGAAAGACAGCCACCGGGTCTACGAAGGTCATTTCCTCAAGGTTCAGAAGGACACCATCGTGCTGCCCGATGGCAAGGAAAGCACGCGCGAATACATCAAGCATCCCGGCGCCGTGACGGTGCTGCCCTTGTTCGACGACGGCAGCGTGCTGATGGAGCGCCAGTTCCGTTATCCGCTGGATCGCGTCTTCATCGAGGTGCCGGCGGGGAAGATCGATCCGGGCGAAGATACGCTGGAGTGTGCCAAGCGCGAGCTCAAGGAAGAGACCGGCTATACGGCTACCGAGTGGCAGTACGTCTGCACCATTCACAATGCCATCGCCTATTCTGACGAACATCTGGTGCTCTACCTGGCACGTGGACTGAAGGAAGGGGAGCGCGAGCTGGATGAGGGCGAGTTCCTGGATGTCTACAAGGCGCCGCTTGCCGATTTGCTGGAACAGGTGCGCAACGGCCAGATTACCGACGTCAAGACTGTCATCGGGCTGTTCTGGCTGGAGAAGATCGTCAACGGTAGCTGGACGCCGCCGCAACGCCCGGCTGGCGTCTGACGACGGCAACATGCAAAAAGCCGCATCCGAGGATGCGGCATTTGTCCTGATGGGGCAGGGTGCTTACATGCCCGAGTAGTTCGGCCCGCCGCCGCCTTCAGGCGTGACCCAGACGATGTTCTGGGTCGGGTCCTTGATATCGCAGGTCTTGCAGTGCACGCAGTTCTGGGCGTTGATCTGAAGGCGGTCGGTGTTGTCTTCGTTCTTGACGAATTCATAGACACCTGCCGGGCAGTAGCGTGCTTCCGGGCCGGCGTACTTGGCCAGGTTGATCTGGACCGGCACGGCCTTGTCCTTCAGCGTCAGGTGCGCGGGCTGGTCTTCACCATGGTTGGTATTGGAGATGAAGACCGATGACAGGCGATCGAAGGTCAGCTTGCCATCCGGCTTGGGATAGGCGATCGGCGCAAAGTCGGCGGGCGGGCGCAGGCATTCGTGGTCGGCATGCGTGTGGCGCAGGGTCCAGGGGGCCTTGCCACCGAACAGTACCTGATCGATGCCCACCAGCAGCGTGCCGGCCACCAGGCCCTTGCTCATCGAGGGCTTGAAGTTGCGGGCCTTGTGCAGTTCTTCCTTCAGCCAGGAGGCCTCGAAAGCGGCCGGGTAGGCCGACAGCTCGTCCGACTGGCGATTCTCACCCAGGGCATTGAATGCCGCATCCGCTGCCAGCATGCCGCTCTTGATCGCCGCATGGCTGCCCTTGATGCGTGAGGCATTGAGGAAACCGGCATCGCAACCCAGCAGCGCACCACCGGGGAACACCAGCTTGGGCAAGGATTGCACGCCGCCGGCAGTGATCGCGCGGGCGCCGTAGGAGAGGCGCTTGCCGCCTTCGAAGAACTTGCGGATTTCCGGATGGGTCTTGTAGCGCTGGAATTCCTCGAACGGCGACAGGTAGGGATTCTGGTAAGCCAGGCCGACCACGTAGCCGACGGCCACCTGGTTGTTGTCCAGGTGATAGAGGAAGGAACCTCCGTAGGTGTCATTGGAGAGCGGCCAGCCGGCGGTGTGGACCACCAGACCGGGCTGGTGCACTTCCGGCTTCACTTCCCACAGTTCCTTGATGCCGATGGCATAGGTCTGCGGATCGCGGCCGGCATCCAGCTTGTATTTCGCGATCAATTGCTTGCCCAGGTGGCCGCGCGCACCTTCGGCGAAGAAGGTGTATTTGGCGTGCAGTTCCATACCCAGCTGGAATTCCGGGCCGGGTTCGCCCTCCTTGTTGATGCCCATGTTGCCGGTGGCTACGCCCTTGACTGAGCCATCCTCGTGGTAGAGCACTTCGGCAGCGGGGAAGCCCGGGAAGATTTCCACGCCCAGCGCTTCGGCCTGCTGGCCCAGCCAGCGCGTGACGTTGGAGAGCGAAATCACATAATTACCATGGTTCTGGAAGCAGGCCGGGAGCAGCCAGTTCGGCGTCTTGTAGGCCTTGTCGACCGAGAGGAAGAGGAAGCGGTCTTCGGTCACCGGCGTGTCCAGCGGCGCGCCTTGCTCCTTCCAGTCTGGGATCAGCTCGCTCAGCGCACGCGGGTCCATCACGGCGCCTGAGAGGATATGGGCGCCGACTTCGCTGCCTTTTTCCAGCACGCAGACCGAGACCTCGCGATGTTGCCGGGTGGCCAGTTGCTTGAGGCGGATCGCTGCCGACAGCCCGGCTGGACCGCCGCCGACGATGACCACGTCGTATTCCATGGATTCGCGAGGGCCGTATTGTGCGAGCAAGTCTTGAGAAGAAGTCATGGGTGTCCCGTGTTATGTGAACTGCCTGTTTTTCGAACGATCGTGCTATTGTTAAGTATTTTTCGATGAAACGCTAGAGGGCCGGCGGTAATTCGTCGAATTTCTTCGCCTTCCTGCGCGCAGGTCTGAAACAATGCGCGGTGAACAGCGTTTCACGGCGGCCATTGCGCCGGTCTGAGTTGTTCCAGAATGCCGCGTATTTTATGGGATTTTGCCGGCGAGACTCATACCGGTTTGGCATCTGGCTATAACTCGCGCTTATGTTCCCGCTGAAATCTGTGCCAAGGGTGGCGCAGAGAGTCTGCGGTTGAATCCGGAATGAAGCGGAAAACAGGGGTTCAAGAAGAATCTGCTGAGTCAGAAAAGCGACGAGAACGGCCCGCCCGCATGAAAAATATTTCAGTCATCGATGAATCAAACCGTAAAGGATCACCAATGAGCAGTCAGGAAAGCACCGTAGCGAAACCTCTTTTCGTTTCCCGCCAGAGCATTCGCTGGGGCGACATGGATGCGTTCGGTCACGTCAACAATACCGTCTACTTTCGCTTCATGGAGCAATGCCGCATCGAGTGGCTGGAAGAGGTCTTCGGCCCCACCATCGCGGGCGAGGAAGGACCGGTGATCGTCAATGCGCACTGCAATTTCCGGCGCCAGATGAAGTATCCAGCCACCATCGAGGTGCACATGCTGGGTGGCCAGCTGGGACGCACGAGTGTGGAAACTACGTATGTCATCCGCGACGCCGACGATGAACAGATCATTTATGCTGACGGTGCCGCAAAAATAGTCTGGGTTGATTTCAAAAAAGAAAAGTCCACTGCGATGCCTGACAAGCTGCGACAGCTCCTGACAAGCTTGTAAGTTTGGCGCAAGGAAACTGCGACAGAATCGCCCCGACACTCCCGCAAGGAATCGCCAAAGAGCGAGGGGAGCGGAGAATTCGTTTCACACGGAGCGGGTTCAAAAAGTGCTACGCCCGTCACCGATGTGCTAGCCAACAATTACATTCTGGAGGATGACATGACATACAAGACCCAAGCCGTTGTTGCTGCCGCCCTGATGACGCTCGCAATGTCGTCGCAGGCAGCTGATCCGATCAAGATCGGTGTTTCTGGTCCGTACACTGGTGGTTCCGCTCCGATGGGCGTCTCCATGCGCGACGGCGTGAAGCTGGCCGTGGCCGAGATCAACGCCGCTGGTGGCCTGCTGGGTCGCCAGATTCAGCTGGTCGAACGCGATGATGAAGCCAAGAACGAGCGCGGCGTGCAGATCGCCCAGGAGCTGATCAACAAGGAAAAGGTGGTCGCCACCGTCGGATTCATTAACACCGGCGTGGCCCTGGCCTCGCAACGCTTCTACCAGGAAGCCAAGATCCCCGTGATCAACAACGTGGCCACCGGCACCGTGATCACCAAGCAGTTCGAGAAGGAGAAGGACAATTACGTCTTCCGCACCTCGGCTGCCGACAAGATCCAGGCCAAGATGATCGCCGACGAAGCCGTCGACAAGCAGAAGCTGACCAAGGTCGCCATCCTGGCCGACTCCACCAACTATGGTCAGCTTGGTCGTGAAGACCTGGAAAAAGTCCTCTCCGACAAGAAGGTCACTCCGGTGGCCGTCGAAAAGTACAACATCAAGGACGTGGACATGACGGCTCAGCTGCTCAAGTCCAAGCAGGGCGGCGCCCAGGCGGTGCTGACCTACGGCATCGGCCCCGAACTGGCGCAGATCGCCAATGGCATGGAAAAGCTGAACTGGCACGTGCCTATCATCGGCAGCTGGCCGCTGTCCATGGGTAACTTCATCGACAACTCCGGCAAGAACGGCAATGGCGCCCGTATGCCGCAGACCTTCATCCAGGACGGCACCACTCCCAAGCGCAAGGCCTTCATCGAGGCTTACCAGAAGGCTTACAAGGTTGACCGCATGCCCTCGGCTGTCTCGGCTGCCCAAGGCTACGACTCCATCCTGCTGCTGGCCGCTGCCATCAAGCAGGCTGGCACCACCGACGGTGACAAGGTCCGTGCAGCCCTGGAAAACCTGAACACCAAGGTCGAAGGCGTGGTCACCACCTACGACAAGCCGTTCACTCACGACGATCACGAAGCCATCAAGCCGGGCATGGTCGTGATGGGCGAGGTCAAGAACGGCCGCGTCATCCTCGGCAAATAAGACTCGACTTGCTTCACGCACAGTAGTCGAAGAGGCCAGTCCTTGCGATCCGGGGGCTGGCCTTTTTCACACGATCTGTTGACGATTTCCTAACGGTCCGCCCTGGCGGTGCCGCGGCGTCGTCGCAGCTCTACGCCGCCACCCGGCGGTAGCCGCTTCTTGGGAAATACAATGGACATCCTCTTACAACTGGTCTTCTCCGGGATCGCGCTCGGCATGATCTACGCCGTGATCGCCTTCGGTTACCAACTGACCTTCGCCACGTCCGGCACGCTCAATTTCGGTCAGGGTGAAGCCCTGATGCTGGGCGCGCTGGTGGGCCTGTCGGTCGTGGGCAATATCCACGGCGGACCTTATCTCAACTATTGGCTGATGATCCCCATCGTGCTGGTGTTCGGCGCACTGCAAGGCATGTTCGTCGAATGGATCGGCGTGCGGCCGGCCATCAAGATCAAGTCCGAATTCGGCTGGATCATGTCCACCATCGCACTGGCCATCATCTTCAAGAACGTGGCCGAAAACATCTGGGGCAAGGACGACTTGCCGTTCCCTTCGCCGATCTCCGGCACGCCGTTCCAGATCATGGGCGCCAATGTGCAGCCCATGCAGGTGCTGGTGGTGATCGGCGCCTTGCTGATCATGGCGGCGGTCGAATTGTTCAACCGCAAGTCCATCTACGGTAAGGCCGTGGTGGCGACTTCCAATGACCGTGACGCTGCCGGCCTGATGGGCATCAACACCAGCATGGTGATCACGTTCTCCTATGCGCTGTCCTCGGCCACGGCGGCCTTTGCCGGCGTGCTGGTGGCCCCGCTGACCTTGACCGGAGCCACCATGGGGGCGGCACTGGGTCTGAAGGCGTTTGCGGTGGCCATCATCGGCGGCCTGACCTCGGGCATGGGCGCCATCGTCGGCGGCCTGATCCTGGGCGTGGCCGAGACCGTGACCGGCTTCTACATCTCGACCGGCTACAAGGAAGTTCCGGGACTGGTACTGCTGTTGCTGGTACTGGCTGTCAAACCTGCAGGCCTGTTCGGCAAAACTGCGATCAAGAAGGTCTGAAGCGATGAACAAGAAAATCCTGCTGCTGTCCTTGCTGGGCATTGTCGCGCTGGGCGGCATCCCCATGGTGGTGCACAACCCGTATTACCTGCACCTGATCGAAACCATCCTCATCTATGCCATCCTGCTGTTCGGGCTGGACATCGTGGTCGGCTACACCGGCCAGGTCTCGCTGGGTCATGCCGGCCTGTTCGGCATTGGTTCCTATGCGGCCGGCGTGCTGTTCTTCAAGCTTGGCATGCCCATCTTCGTGACCATTCCTGCCGCCATCGCGGTAACGGCCGTGTTCGGTGCCATCCTGGCGCTACCGGCCTTGCGCGTGACCGGTCCTTACCTGGCCATGGTCACGCTGGCATTCGGCACCATCATCCAGATCCTGATCAACGAGATGACCTTCCTCACCGAAGGTCCGCTGGGCATCAAGCTGCAGAAGCCCATGATCGGCGGCGAGAAGATGAGCGAAGTGCAGTTCTTCTATCTGGTGGCGATCCTGATGGTGCTGTCCATGATCGTGGTGCACCGCATTCTCAAGTCCAATCTCGGTCGTGCTTTCCAGGCATTGCGTGATAGCCCGATTGCCTCGGACTGCATGGGTGTCTCGGTGTATCGCTACAAGGTCTATGCCTTCATCATCAGTGCCGCGCTGGCGGGCCTGTCGGGCGCGTTGTATGCGTATTCGGAGGAGTACATCTCACCCAATACCTACAACTTCGAACTGACCATCCTGTTCCTGCTGGCAGTGATCATGGGTGGACGCAAGTCGCGCATCGGCTCGCTCATCGGCGCGCTGATCGTGGTGATGCTGCCCAGCCTGTTGTCGGATATCGCGCTGTTCCGTCAGATCGCGACCGTGCTTGCGGTCATCGTGGTGGTCGGCGCAGGTGTGCAGCTGGCCAAGAAGACCAAGACCCTGCGCGGCGTGGCCGTGCCGGTGGTGGCGACCATTGCCATGGCGGCCTTCTCCTACAAGCTGGAAAACATCACCGACTGGCGTCTGACCATCTTCGGTTTGATGACCCTGTTCGTCGTGTACTACCTGCAGGATGGCATCGTCGGCTTCTGTCGTAGCCTGTTCGGCCGTGTCTTGACCAGGCATGTGCCGGTGGCGCAGCAGATTGCCGGTGACAAGGAGCGCGCCGTCATCACGACCGACTCGGTCAAGGATGAAGGTGCAACCCTGCTGAAGGTCAACCAGATCCTGATGCAATTCGGTGGTCTGAAGGCGCTCAACCGCGTGGACCTGGATGTGCGCAAGGGGACCGTGCATGGCCTGATCGGCCCCAATGGTTCCGGCAAGAGCACGATGATGAACGTGCTCACCGGCATCTATCGTCCTACCGATGGTGCGGTGGAATACGACGGTCGCCAGATCTCCGGCAATACGCCCTCGACCATTGCCCTGGGTGGCGTGGCGCGGACTTTCCAGAACGTGCAACTGTTCGGCGAAATGACTGCCACCGAAAACGTGCTGGTTGGCTTGCATCACACGTTCAACAGCAACGTGGTCGATGTGATGGTCAATACGCCGCGTTACGTGCGGGAAGAGCAGGCTGCCCGCGAGCGTGCGGCTGCCATCCTTGAGTTCGTCGGTCTGGCCAACCTGGCCAACGAAGAGGCACGCAACCTGCCTTACGGCAAGCAGCGCCTGCTGGAAATCGGTCGTGCCCTGGGGCTGAACCCGAGCCTGTTGCTGCTGGACGAGCCGGCCGCCGGCCTGACCGCGCCCGACATCAAGGAGCTCATTGCCATCATCCGCAAGATCCGCGAAGCCGGCATCACCATCATCCTGATCGAACACCACATGGACGTGGTCATGTCGATCTGCGATACCGTCACCGTGCTCGACTTCGGCCAGAAGATCGCCGAAGGCAAGCCAGCCCAGGTGCAAGCTGACCCCAAGGTCATCGAAGCCTACCTCGGCAGTGGCGCAGGCGATGCCCATGACAACACATCCAGCCCCGCGGGAGCCTGAACATGCTGACTATTTCCAATCTGCACGCCGCTTACGGCAAGGTCGAGGTGCTGCATGGCATTTCCATGGACGTGCCCAAGGGCAAGGTGGTGACACTGATCGGCTCCAACGGTGCCGGCAAGACCACCACCATGCGCGCCATCTCCGGCATGATCAAACCGAAAGGCGGAGAGGTCACGCTCGGCGGCAAGAACATCACCGGCCTCGATTCCCACCGGATCGCCCGCTTCGGCCTGGCCCATTCGCCGGAAGGGCGGCGAGTGTTCGCCACCATGAGCGTGACGGACAACCTGCTGCTGGGCGCTTTCCCACGTTTCACCCGGGCGCGGCCCAAGGGAGATATCGCCCACGATCTGGAGCGGGCGCTGGAGTTGTTCCCACGGCTCAAGGAGCGCCAGACCCAATTGGCCGGGACGCTCTCTGGCGGCGAGCAACAGATGCTGGCCATGGCGCGTGCCGTGATGTTGAATCCCGAGGTCATCCTGCTGGACGAGCCCTCCATGGGGCTGGCGCCGATCCTGGTTGATGAGGTGTTCCGTATCATCTCGCGGCTCAAGGAGCAGGGCGTGACCATGCTGCTGGTCGAGCAGTTTGCGGCGGCCGCGCTCAATGTTGCGGATTACGGTTATGTGTTGGAGAATGGAAAGATCTCCGTACATGGACCCGCCGACAAGCTGCAGAACGACCCGGCGGTCAAGGCCGCCTATCTGGGCGGTGGGGCGCATCACTGATGAGCTGAATTGGGCATCGCGTCAGGCGTGCGATCCGCATGATACTTGGGCTCGCACGTCGCCGTGGCTGACAGCGTGTCCGGTATATTAAGGGGGAGGCATACCCCTTGAAGGCTGTTTAGGCGCACCCTTGGGTGCGCCTTTTCTTTGGTGGAGGTGTCTACGTGAATGCGCCGCAATCATGCCGGTTCGAGGTGAAGGTCGAGGGTGTCACCCTGCAGGCCTGTCTCTGGGGTGAGCGCAAGCCGGGCCGTCCGGCCCTGGTGTTGATGCACGAATCCCTCGGTGGGCTGGCCCTTTGGCGGGACTTTCCGGCGCAATTATCGGCGCGTACCGGTTGCGCCGTGGTCGCTTACGATCGCTATGGCTTTGGTGCCTCCGATGCGCGCAATGACCGGCTTCCATCTGATTTCGTCGCCGCCGAGGCCCGGCCGTGGCTGGCCGCCGTATTGCAGCAGCTGGAACTGGGCGCCGTGGTGTTGTTCGGTCATAGCGTGGGCGGCGGCATGGCCATCTCGGCCGCGTCCCAATTGCCGGATCAGGTGGTGGCCGTCATCACTGAATCGGCTCAGGCCTTTGTGGAAGAGCAAACGCTGCAAGGCATACGCGCGGCGCGTAACAGCTTCGCCGACCCGGCCCAGGTATTGCGGCTGGCGAAGTATCACGTCAACGACGTGCGGAAAGCACGGTGGGTGCTCGATGCCTGGATCGACACCTGGCTCGATCCAGGCTTTGCCGGCTGGTCGCTGGATGCTGTTTTGGCCCGCGTGCATTGCCCGGTGCTGGCGCTGCATGGCGATCTGGATGAATTTGGATCACTGGCGCATCCGCAGCGCATTGCCCGCGTCGGCGTAGAGGGGCAGCAGGGACGCGAATGCCTGGTGCTGTCCCGCTGCGGCCATGTGCCTCACCGGGAGCAGCCGGAGCAGGTTCTGCAGGCAGTCTGCGATTTTCTGCGGCGGCGGGTCGAAGGCTGTTCGCATCTGTCTGGTTAGCGGGGGAGGGTGGTTCGGGGTGAGCACCGCCTCTATTGCTCATCCAGATCACCCTGGAAGGCCTGCAGGCCTCGCAAGTACATCATCCTGATGAACAGTGCCCTGGATCGGTAAGTTTGTGCCGCAAAGTGGTTAGCCTCCTCCAGTTCAGCTTGGGTAAGTCGAAAATTCACCAGACGTGCCGACGCATTTGCGGGCATACGTTCGGTTTGTTGCTTGCCTGCCATAAGATGTCTCCTGGCTTATTGATTCGAGAGAAACATTCTAGGAGAGGTCGTTTTCAGATGTCATCGAATAAAACTGAATATTTGACAATACTTGGCGATCGGTTGGCGAAAGAACGCAGCCGTTGTGGCCACACCCAGAAATCCGTGGCCGACGAACTGGAGATCACCGCCCGCACGCAGATCAAGTACGAGATCGGTGAAACCGCGCCTGACGCTTACTACCTGCATGGCCTCGTGGCGATCGGCATCGATGTCACCTATGTGCTGACCGGCACGCGAGGCGTGCTCCCCACGGCACAGGAGAGTGAACTGATCTCGTGCTATCGCAGTGTCGATGCACCGACCCGCACTTTGCTTGTGCAACTGCTGCAAGGAATGGCGCGCATGTCGCTGGCGACACGCAAGAAGCGCGACTTCTACGCTGTTCAGGACGTCAAGCGTGGCAAGCCGGGTCGCCGCAAATCAGTGCCTCCCGAAGCACCGAAGGTCGATGCTGGTGGCGACTCAACCACGCCGACCTCGGGCCCGGACCGAATGGACGGGCGCTGAGCCGGAGGGGAGGCGCCTTGGGCTGTTTTCCGAAGCCTCAGGTCGATTGGCAAGCTTCGCCCTGGAGCATCGCCTCGCGGTGCCGCGTCGAGACCACGAAAACCATCGCTAGGCCTATTCATGACTTCCTCGCACGTCGGCGGGTCGATATGGGGAATTGTGTTCCGGGCAGCTCTGCATCAAGCGATATCTGCATCAAGCGATATTCGGCTTTAGTGAAGGCCGGACATTTGCGGAGTTGCTTTTGTCGGAAGTCGTACGGCCCCGTTTTGGTAGCCAGCAGATTGCTTCATTTCCCGGCAAGTCATGTCGTCTATGCGAGCTGATCTTGCTGACAGTGAAAGGAGCTTTGCTTCCAGGCTGTTACCAAACCGCCACTCAGGCGTGTGAGCTGATCTCGCCGATGTAGTGGCTTGATCAACAAACCGGGAATGGTGGAAATGAAAAAAGGGTTACAGACCTGTGCAGGCTGTAACCCTTTTGTATTGGTGGGGCGTCACAGATTCGAACTGTGGACCTACGGATTAAGAGTCCGCTGCTCTACCAGCTGAGCTAACGCCCCGAGATGTTCCTGCCAATGCAGGTCAATCTGGAAGTGAAAAAGGCCTCGATACGAGAGGCCTTTTGAAATTTTGGTGGGGCGTCACAGATTCGAACTGTGGACCTACGGATTAAGAGTCCGCTGCTCTACCAGCTGAGCTAACGCCCCGTTGCTGCACTTCGTTGTTGCTGCAGTGCTGCAAGAGAGAGCGCATTATAGGAGGGGGTAGGGGGCAGTGCAAGCATTTTTTGGGAAAAAGATAAAAATATTTTATCTCTTGGCACTAACAAGCTATCCAGCCCCCTGTTTTGTGGCGAATGGCGCGCACTGATCGCGCCATTGCAACAAGGCCATGCCAGGCTATTGCGCAGTCCCCTTTACGCTCAATCTCCAGCTTTGATACCGTTCACCCAGGACTTTGCCGGCAGTTTGGTCTGGGCCTCGATCAAGGCCGCCCGCGCATAGAGTTCCGGAAAATCAAACGCGATCTGTCCCTTGAAGGCCAGCGCCACCACGTTGCCATCGTGGACCTCCGGCAGCGACACCACCTTGTCGAAGGCGAACTCCATGGCGCGCAAGTTCTTGGCGTAGCTGGGATGATCGCCGAAGAGGTTGACCGTCATCACGCCACCCGGCGCCAGACTGTCGTAACAGGCCTGGTAGAACTCCGGGCTATCCAGCACCGGCCCGCGCGCCGTGGCGTCATAGAGATCGACCTGCAACGCATCGATGATGCCGTGACCGGCGGCATGGACGATGAAATCCATGGCGTCGCTCTCGATGATCATCAGACGTTCGTCCGGTTCAGGCAGCTTGAACATGCTATGGCAAATCGCAATCACCGCCGGGTTCAATTCCACCGCCGTCACCTGCGCCTGCGGGAATTGCCGATAACCGAACTTGGTCAGCGCACCCGTGCCCAGCCCCAGTTGCACGATGTGTCGCGGCGCACCGTTGAACAGCATCCACGCCATCATCTGCTGCGCATATTCCAGTTCGATCCAGTCCGGTTTGCGGATGCGCATGGCACCCTGCACCCATTCAGTCCCGAAGTGCAGATAACGCACGCCGTCCAGTTCGGAGAGCGTGACCGGTGCGTATTTGGGCTTGCGCGGCTTGTTGCTGTCGGCGTCCAGTTGTTGACGACGGCGATTGGGTCCCGCCTTGGTATTGGCCTGGGCCTCGATGGATTTTCTTTTGATGAGCATTTTCGATAGGAATCTGGCGCAGCATCCCGAAGAGAAGGGCGTGCCGACGGATGCCGAATGATACCTTGCCTGACCGATGCCCAGCGCCTTGCCTGCAATTGCCGCATATCGACATGCGGATTCATTCCTTCTTCCGGGCCTGGCTACATGTGAGGATGCAGACCTCATCATTTTCGGAGTCACCATGCATTTCGCTGCATTCATCAAGCGCATCGCAGTCGTTGCTGCGCTGACCCTGGCGGTCGCGCCCCATCTGGCGCACGCCCAGGACAAGACCAAGATCAAGGTCGGCATCTCGGTCGGCAGCGCCGAGGCCATCTTCGATGTGGTCAAGAAAGTCGCCGCTCGCGATGGACTGGAGATCCAGACCGTGGTCTTCAGTGACTATCTGCAGCCCAATGCGGCACTGGCAGCGGGCGACCTTGACGCCAATGCCTTCCAGCACCGCCCCTACCTGGAAAGCCAGATCGCCGCGCGCGGCTACAAGATCGTGCCAGTCGGTCTGACCATCACCGCGCCGCTGGGCATCTATTCGCGTAAGTTCAAGTCGGTCGACCAACTGCCCAACGGCGCCCATATCGGTATCCAGAACGATCCCTCCAACGGCAATCGCGCCCTGCTGCTGTTGCAGAAGGCCGGCCTGATCAAGCTCAAGCCGGGCGTGGGTGAAAACGGCGTCAACGCCACGCCGCTGGACATCATCGACAATCCCCGCAAGCTCAAGCTGATCGAACTGGACGCCGCGCAACTCCCGCGCTCGCTGGACGACCTGGCCGCAGCCTCGATCAATAACGACTACGCCTACAAGGCCGGGCTGTCGCTGCAGAAGGACACCATCGCCGTGGAAGACCCGCGCGGCCGCTACGCCAACATCATCGCCACCCGTGCCGAAGATCAGGACAAGCCCTGGGCCAAGAAACTGGTGCAGGCCTACCACTCCGAGGAAGTGCGCAAGTTCATCGAGACCGAATTCAAGGGCTCGCTGGTCCCCGCCTTCTGAGCCGGGCGGCAAGCACGAGCCGAACCGCCCTCCGGGGCGGTTTTTTCATGCCAACCGCGCCGGCCTCCATTAAACTGCCGGCATGATCAAGAATCTCATCCTCTGCCTGAAGCTGGCCATCGTCTTCGGCGCCATCGTGTTTTTCGCGAAGGCCTTGCAGTATCTGATTTTCAATGGCGGCTTGTCAGGGGAGTTCTACGATTACCTGTTCTTCCGTAAGTGAACGCCGGGTGCGTGCGCTACAAAGGACCAGCGGGCTTCAAGCGGATCCGGTCAATGCATCGCGCCAGCGCTGCAGCTTCTGCGCATACGCCAGCGCCGCATAGGCCGGGCTGCTGGACGGCAACAGGGCGATCCGATACCGCTGTGCATGCGACCCCAAGGCCGCCAGTCCCAGCTTGGCCGCCGTCCCGCCATTGAAGGCAATCGTGTGCAATTGCGGCAAGGTGGCCAACAGCGCCTGCAGGTCGTTCTGGGAGTGATCGCGGATAGCGCTGTCCAGGCTGCCCAGACGTCGCGCATTGGCAATCACGTCCCACAGGCCGATGCGGTGTTCCAGCAGCGTCGCCAGCCGGGCTTCATAGGCCATCCCATACAAATCGACTCCTATCACCTCGCCCACCAGGCGCCAGAACGCATTGCGCGGATGGCCATAATACTGGTGCAGGGCCAGCGAGGTGGCGCCAGGCAGGCTGCCCAGGATCAGGGTCTGCGTGTCCTGTGCCACCACCGGTGGAAAGCTCGCCAGCAGCGGATCACTGGCGGTGAAGGCTACCGGCGCGTGGAGAGCGCTGCTGGACTCCGCTACCGATGCCGGGGTCAAGGCGGTAGCACGCCGGGCGGTTTTGCGGTCGGGCATGATGGCGTCTGGATGAAAAGAATTTCAGCAAGCGCCGCACTCATCTGGACGCGGCACAATGACCGGCGGCTGCAGATGCCGCGCGCTTGCGGCAAAATGCACATCTTAGCGTAATCATCCCCCGGGCCAGCGCGTTCGGGCATTTCATCCAAGGGAGACAGGACATGACAGAAAAGGTCATCATCGTCACGGGCGGCAGCCGTGGCATCGGTGCGGCAACCGCCTTGCTGGCGGGCCAGCGCGGCTATGCGGTATGCGTCAACTATGTCAGCAACCGTGACGCCGCCGAATCGGTGGCCGAACGCATCCGCACAGCCGGTGGCCGCGCCATTACGGTGGCCGGTGACGTGTCCCGCGAGGAGGATGTGCTGCGGCTCTATGCCACGGTAGATGAGCAGCTCGGCCGCGTGAGCGCTCTCGTCAACAATGCCGGCATCCTTGAACACCAGTCCCGCCTGGAAGACATGAGCGCCGAGCGTATCACCCGCGTGCTGGTCGCCAATGTCACCGGCAGCCTCTTGTGCGCGCGCGAAGCGGTCAAGCGTATGTCTACCCGCCATGGCGGCCAGGGTGGGGCCATCGTCAACCTGTCCTCGATGGCGGCCAAGCTGGGCGGGCCGGGCGAATATGTCGACTATGCCGCCTCCAAGGGGGCCATCGACGCCTTCACCATCGGCCTGTCCAAGGAGGTGGCGGGCGAGGGTATTCGCGTCAATGGCGTGCGCCCGGGCCTGATCTATACCGACATCCATGCCAGCGGCGGCGAAGCCGGCCGGGTCGATCGTCTCAAGGACGCCGTCCCGATGAAACGCGGCGGCACTGCCGAGGAAGTCGCCCATGCCATCCTCTGGCTGCTCTCGGACGAGGCCTCCTACGCCACCGGTACCTTCATCGACGTCTCCGGCGGCCGTTGAGGCCGGCCGGTTTCCTTTCCAGCGGAGAGCCAGCATGGATAGCACGATTTCACCCCGTCGTATCGACGAGTTGCTGGCCCGCTACGGCGAGCACCACCGGCACCCCATGAACGAGCTGATCCACTGCATCTGCGTGCCGGCCATCGTGTTTGCGGTGCTGGGTCTTTGCTGGCTCATCTCGCCGGCGGTAGCACTGCTGGTCGCGGCCGGCGCACTGGCTTACTACCTGCGCCTGTCGCCGCCCTTTGCCGTGGGCATGCTGGCCATGTCGGCGCTGATGCTGGTCGTGCTGGCGCGCTTGCCCGCAGGTGCGGTGCTGCCGGTCTCTGTCGTGGTCTTCGTGCTGGCCTGGATCGGCCAGTTCGTCGGCCATCGGATCGAAGGGCGCAAGCCCTCCTTCTTCCAGGATTTGCGCTTCCTCCTGATCGGGCCGCTGTTCGTACTGGCCTTCCTCTATCGGCGCTGGCATATCCCGTACTGAAGCGGGCAGCCGCAGTATTTCCGGATCGGGCGCGCTTTGTATTAAGATGTCGCAGATGGACGGTATCGACCGCCGATGCGCATTCATGGCGCGTTTGCGAGGATGCGTGCCATTTCCACGCTGCCCGGAGACGGGCCAAAATTTCAGTTGGAGTGTTTTTGTTATGAAGAAATTGCTTGTGATTGCAGCCTTGGGTTCCCTGGTGGCCGGCTGCGCAGTGACCCCCAATTCGGCCAGCGTCTACAACTCCCGCCAGGCGCAGGGTGAGCAGACCGTGCGCATGGGCGTGGTCGAATCGATCCGCAACGTGACCATCGACAAGGGTTCCAGCGGCATCGGTACGCTCGGTGGCGCTGCACTCGGCGGCATCGCCGCGGGCTCCAACATCGGTGGTGGCAACGGTGCCCTGGCAGCCGGCATCGTCGGCGCGCTGGCCGGTGGCGTGCTGGGCAACCAGGCTGAAGCCCACCTGAACAACCGTCCCGGCCTGGAAATCACCGTGCGCCTGGACAATGGCGAACTGCGTGCCATCACCCAGGATGCCGACGAGCCGTTCCGTGTCGGCGAGCGCGTGCGCCTGCTCTCCAACGGCCGTACCACCCGCGTGACCCACTGATCGGCGTCACCGCATCAGAAAAAGCAGGACTGCGGTCCTGCTTTTTTTGTCCTTGCGCAGTTCAGGAGCAAGCCCGCGTCAGCCAGGCTTGCCTCTCCATCCGGTATAGCCGGTGCATGCGATACGGGTGATTCACGGGCAGCCGTGGGTGCAGGAAGTCGTCCTGCACGTCCGTCTGCATTCCCAGCCTTTGCATTACCGCCAGCGAGCGCAGGTTCGCCGGAATCGTGAATGCCACGATCTGGGATAAGTGCAGTGCCTGGAACCCGTAATCGAAGGCACAATGCGCTGCCTCATTCACATAACCCTTTCCCCATAACGCCGGCGCCAATCGCCAGGCGATTTCCACGGCCGGGGTGAAATGCGCTTCAAATCCCACCTGCATCAAGCCCACGAGCCCCGCGAACTCGGCCACGTCCGGTATTTCCAGCGCCCATGGGCCGAAGCCGTGCATGTCGAAATGCGCTTCGATGCGATCCGCCAGTGCATCGCTCTCCGAGCGCTTCAGCGGAGCCGGGAAATGTTGCATGGCCACGGGATCGGCATTGAGCTCTGCCAGCGGCCCTCGATCATCCGGCCGCCACCGACGTAGCAGTACCCGTGGTCCCCTCAGCAGGGTGTTTTCAGGAGTTCGCAGCATTCCCATCCTCCGGCTTGGGCCGCAGCTTCAGCAGCCACATGTAGATCACCGTCTCCAGCAGCGCCACCGTGCTGCCGATGATGACTTCGCCCACCCGCATCAGCGCCAGATGCAATTCCTGGCTCAGCCCCTGGCCGGTAAAGGCCGCCGATAGCAGGATCACCACGGTCGCCGGGCCCAGCCGCCAGTTGCTGGGATAGTTCTGCAGCAGCATGGCCACCACCACGGCCGCCGTCAGCGCCACCAGCATCGCCAGGAAGGTCGGTCCGAACACCACCAGTGCGATGCACGAGACGATGCAGCCGGAAATGGTATTGATCAACCGCGCCCGGAAATTGGCCTTGGCCACCGTCATGTCCGGTTCGGTGACGATGATCAGCGAGATCATGGCCCAGTAGGGTTCGGCGATGCCCAGGGCGCGCAATCCGTACCACAGGATCAGGCAGCCGGAGAGGATCTTGACCAGGTAGGCCAGGGCATTCTTGCGGGGATTGATGAAGTGCAATTCCATGGAAACGGGCGGGAGCAGGGGAGGGGCGACTGGATGGGGGCGATGTTAACCATGCACGGACAACCCGGCAAGCCTCCATGCAAAAACGCCGCCGCGTACGGAGTGACCGGTGCGCGGCGGCGTTTCTGGCGCAGGCACCCGAACCCGGACGCCAGGCTGCTATGGCTTACTTGCCAGCCATGGCCAGCAGCATGTCATTGGTACGCTTGACGAAACTGGCCGGGTCAGCCAGGGCGCCACCCTCGGCCAGCAGGGCCTGGTCGTACAGGATGTGCGACCAGTCGTCGAAGCGCGCCTCTTCATACTTCAGACGCTGTACCAGCGGGTGGTCCGGATTGATTTCCAGGGTCGGCTTGGAATCCGGTGCGGCCTGTCCCGCCGCCTTCAGCATGCGTACCAGGTTGCCCGAGAGCTCGTTCTCGTCAGCCACCAGGCAAGCCGGGGAGTCGGTCAGGCGGAAGGTCACGCGCACGTCCTTGGCCTTGTCGGCCAGGGCGGTCTTCATCTTTTCCACCAGATCCTTGTACTCGGCCTGCGTATCTTCGTGCTGCTTCTTCTCGGCTTCGTTTTCCAGCTGGCCCAGATCCAGACCACCCTTGGCCACCGAGGCCAGTTCCTTGCCTTCGAACTCGGTCAGGAAGGACAGCATCCACTCGTCCACGCGGTCCGTCAGCAGCAGCACTTCCACGCCCTTCTTGCGGAAGATTTCCAGGTGCGGGCTGTTCTTGGCCGCCTGGAAGGTCTCGGCGGTGACGTAATAGATCTTGTCCTGGCCTTCCTTCATGCGACCCAGGTAATCGGCCAGCGCGACGTTCTGCACCTCGCTGTCGTTGTGGGTCGAAGCGAAGCGCAGCAGCTTGGCGATGCGCTCCTTGTTGGCCGCGTCTTCGCCGATGCCTTCCTTGAGCACCTGGCCGAACTCGGTCCAGAAGGTGGCGTACTTGTCCTTCTGCGCCTGGTCCTCGCTGTTGGCCAGCTCTTCCAGCAGGCCCAGCACGCGCTTGGCCGAACCATCGCGGATGGCCCGCACGTCGCGCGACTCCTGCAGGATTTCGCGCGAGACGTTCAGCGGCAGGTCAGCCGAATCGATCACGCCCTTGACGAAGCGCAGATACACCGGCATCAGCTGCTCGGCGTCATCCATGATGAACACGCGCTTGACGTAGAGCTTGATGCCGCCGCGCTTGTTTCGGTCCCACAGGTCGAACGGGGCGCGCGCCGGGATGTAGAGCAACTGGGTGTATTCGCTGCGGCCCTCGACCCGGTTGTGGGTGTAGGCCAGGGGCGCGCCGAAATCGTGCGAGACGTGCTTGTAGAACTCTTCATATTGCTCAGGCGTGACTTCCGACTTGCTGCGGCTCCACAGCGCGCTGGCCTGGTTCACGGTCTCCAGCTCGTCCTTCTGCACGGTTTCCTTCTTTTCCTCGTCCCATTCTTCCTTGTGCATCAGGATGGGCAGGGAAATGTGGTCGGAATACTTGCGGATGATGGACTTCAACTGCCAGGCCGAGAGGAACTCGTCCTCACCCTCGCGCAGGTGCAGGATGATGTCGGTGCCGCGGCTCGGCTTGTCGATCTGCTCGATGGAGAAATCACCGGCACCTTCGGATTCCCAGCGCACGCCTTCGGCGGCCGGGGTGCCGGCACGGCGCGTCTCGACCGTGATGCGGTCAGCGATGATGAAGCCGGAATAGAAGCCTACGCCGAACTGGCCGATCAGGGCCGCGTCCTTCTGCTGGTCGCCCGACAGGCGCGAGAAGAACTCCTTGGTGCCCGACTTGGCGATGGTGCCCAGGTGGGAGATGGCCTCGTCACGGTTCATGCCGATGCCGTTGTCGGAAATGGTGATGGTGCGTGCGGCCTTGTCGAAGCTGATCCTGATCTTCAGTTCCGGGTCGTCTTCGTACAGGCCGGCGTTGTTGATCGCCTCGAAGCGCAGCTTGTCGGCCGCGTCGGAGGCGTTGGAGACCAGCTCGCGCAGGAAGATTTCCTTGTTCGAATACAGCGAGTGGATCATCAACTGGAGCAGTTGCTTGACTTCGGCCTGGAAGCCCATGGTCTGTTTTTCGGTGGCCATGTTTGTGTCCTTATTGAAGAAATGGATGAGTTGAATAGCTTGCGGCAATCGCCTGTGGGCTGGATATAGGGAGAGACTTGTGGTTTTTCAACAGCATTTTTAAAGAGTTTTTCAGCGCTTTGGTCTTCTGCGGAATTTCCTGATGGCACGGCGGCAACAAGATCACCATAATTGCGACTATTAATTTTTATCAAGTCAATTGAAATTAAACGGTTTTTCCCTGTTATTTGTAATTGAGTTGCAATCCTCGAGTGATAGAATTGTTTTGACAAAATGGTAATATTTTTCGTTTTTCCCCAAAGAGGGAGAGCGGAAGCGGAGGGCCAGGCCGGGACTTGCAAAGACGAAGAATATGAGTCCCCGTGCCTGATAACTGGAATCGCAGCGCTGGCTGGCGATTCTTTCCTAAGGGTGTTTTGGGGCAGGGGAGGCCGGTCCGGTACCGGCTGATCGCGTTGATGAGAGTTCTCAAGAGCAAACCGTTCATATTCGCAGTTTCACTCGGACTGACCGCGCCCCAGGTGGCACGGTCTGCAGATAACCCGCCGCTACCGGCGGAGCCGCCGGCAGCGTCCAGAGCGGTGGTGAACGTACCGCCACAGAATGGCGGCACCCTGGATGTACCGCCCCAGATTCGCCTGGGCGCCGATCCGGCCGGTCCGGCGCTGGCCGACTATCGCTTGCCGGCCTTGCCCGCCGATACCCCGGCGCCTTCGGCGCAGGATGAAATCCTGCTGCTGCTGCGCCAGTCCGATCCCGGCTTTTCCGGCAACCTGATTGCGCTGCCCCAGATCAGCATCGTCTCCGAGGGCGATGTCGTCCCTGACCTGAACCTGCGCAGCGTACTCGACCTGGCGCTCAACAACAGCTACAGCTATGCCGCCACGGCGGCCCAGGCCGATCAGGCCCGCTATGCGTCCAAGGCCACCGCCGGACAGATGGGGCCGACCCTGGACGTGCGGGCGCAGAAGGGCAACGAGTATTCCTCGCCTTCCTCCGTGCTCGACCCCAATACCGGCCTGGTGCAGCGTGCGAACTACCACAAGCGCTGGGACGTCACGCTGATCGGCCGCCAGCCCATCTTCGCACCCGGCTCCTACTATGACTACCGCAAGTCCAGTTCCCTGGCCGATGCCGCCGACCTGCGCCGCGACGACGCCCGCGAGACCCTGTACTACAACGCCATCAAGGCCTACTACGACGTCATGCGCGCGTACGCCTCGCTGTCCTTTGCCCGCAGCTACTCGCAGCGCATGAGCGCCTTGCTGGACTACATGAACAAGCGCCTCGAAGGCGGCGGCGCCAGTCGCATCGATTTCGAACGCGTGCGCGGCCGCTCGCTGACCGCCCAGTCCGCCGTGGCCGAAGCCGAAGGCGCCCTGGAAAGCGCCATGGTGACCTTGAACCAGGTCACCGGCCGCAAGATCGAGCAGCTGGAAGTGCCCGATCACATGATGCCGGTGGTCCCCGACACCTCCAAGCTTGCCCTGCAGGACGTCTACGACACCAATCCCGGCGTGCGTGCCGCGCGGCGCGATCTGGATGCGGCCAACCAGGAACTGAAGTCGGCCCGTGCCAAGTTCTCTCCCACGCTGGCCCTGGAATGGACCCAGATCAAGAGCCGTGGGGTCGGTGGCGCTATCGACACTACCACCAACGCCCTGCAGCAGACCACCGACCGCCGCCTGATGCTGGTGATGTCGATGAACCTGCTCAACGGTGGCTCCGACGTCTATTACACCAAGCAGGCCGGCGCCAAGTACGTCGAAAAGAGCAACACCGCGCTGGACCTGGAACGCAAGTTGCGTGAGCAGATCGAGATCAATTACCGCACCCTGGGCGCGGTGAGAAAGCGCATGGAAATCTCGCGCCAGGCTTACCTGACCAATGCCAACGTGGCCGATGTCTTCCTGGAACAGCTCTCCACCGGCAGCAAGCAATTGCTGGACGTGCTGGATGCCTACCAGCAGGCCTACCAGGCGCGGACCGATTTTGCCAACCTGCTGTTCCAGCAGGCCGACATCAGCTATCAGATCCTGCGCAACACGGGGCGCGCCTCGGCGCTGGAAACCCTGCCCGCGCGGGCAGCGAAATAGGACGGGGGACACATGGAGGGGGGAAGGGAACAGAATTTCTGGCCAGGCTTCGTGGACGCACTGTCCAACGTGGTGCTGGTGATGATCTTCGTCGTGGTGGTGTTCGTGGTGACCTTGTTCTACTACTCGCAGAAGCTGGCGCAGACCAAGGTCAGCCAACTGATCTCGCAGACGCAGAGCCAGAACCAGCGTGAGGTCAAGGCATCGCAGAAGGATGTGGCTGCCGCCGAACGCAGCGGGGCCGAGCGCCAGAACGACAATGCGCCCACTAACGCCAGCAGTGCCAGCAGCGCTGCCAACAGCGCCGCATCCAGCGCCGCCGAGACACCGGGCGAGCGCGAGAAGGCCAAGGAAATCGAACAGCTCAGGCGCGAAGTGGCTACCCTGAAAGCCAAGCTGGCCGCGCCGCCGCTGCAGTCCGACAACGGCAGCCTGCGTAGCGACGCCGCGCCCTCCAGCCCCAACGCGATCCAGGTCAAGACCGAACCCAATGACAAGGAAGTGGCCCCCGGCCTGCGCATCGACGCCAACGAAAAAGCGGTCACCCTCACTTTCGACGCCGACTCCACCCAGTTGAACGAAGAGGGCGGCAAGGCCCTCGACAAGAGCATCGGCGACTGGATCCGGCGCGTCAAATCCAGCCAGGGCAAGATTGTCGTGACCGGCGTCATCGGCAGTGGCAGCTACAGTGAAAGCCGCCGCCGCGCCTACTACCGCACCGTCGCCGTGCGCAATTACCTCATCGATGCCGGGGTCGACAAGGAGCGCTTGACCAGCCGCGTGGCCACCGACCAGAACGGTAGCGGCAACGACGCCCGCGTGGTCGTGCAATATCAGGCCTCGGCAAAATGACGCTCTCGCTCAAGCCCGGCGCCGACCACGGGATTGCCTCCCGCGGCAAGGGCTTCATGCGCCGCGTGGCGCCGCGCCTGGACCGCCGCCTGGGCCAGCTGCAGGCCATGCCGCGTCCGCGCCTGGCGGTCCTGGCCTGCGCGCTGCTGCTGGCCTTGCTGGTCGTCTGGTCCATCCTGGCGCCGATCGACATGGTGGTGCGCGGCAGCGGGCGCATCGTCGCTTCCGAACATAACCAGGTGATCCAGCATCTGGAGGGGGGCATCGTCTCGGCCATCCTGGTGCGCGAAGGCGCGGTGGTCAAGAAGGGCCAGACCCTGATCTCCATTGCCGACGTGCGCGCCAATGCCGACCTGGGCGAAGGCCGTGTGAAAATCCTCGGCCTGCGCGCCAGGACGGCGCGGCTCTCGGCCGAAGCCTCCGGCGCGGCCAGCCTGCAGATGCCGGCCGACCTCGAGCGTGATGATCCGGCCGTGCAGAGCGAGCAGGCTGCCTTCGCCGCCCGCGCCGCCAAGCTGACGCAGGAAATGTCGGTGCTGCGCGAACAGGCCGCCCAGCGCCAGGCCGAACTGGGCGAGGCCGTGAGCCGCCAGAAGAGCCAGGCCACCGAGGTCGACCTGGCCCAGCGCCAATACAAGCTGATCCACAACATGCTGGAGCGCAATGCCGCCTCCCAGCTGGAAGACATCCAGGCTGCGGCCCGCGTGCAGGATGCCCAGAGCCGCCTGGCCGCCACCGATGCCATGATCCCGCGCCTGAAGGCGGCCATCGCCGAATCCCAGGCCAAGATGGGCGAAGCCTCTTCGCGCTTCCGCTCTGATGCCCGTACCGACCTGACCGCCACCGAAAACGAACTGGCGCGCCTGCAGGAAGAAATCAAGTCGCGCAACGACCGTGTCTCCCGTTCCGAAGTCAAGGCACCCATGGATGGCGTGGTCAACCGCGTCATGATCAATACCGTGGGCGGGGTGGTGCGCCCGGGCGACCCCATCATCGAGATGACCCCCAGCGACGACAAGTTGGTCATCGAAGCCCGCATCTCCCCGACCGACCGTGCCGAACTGGTCACCGGCGCCCGTGCGCGGGTCAAGGTCTCGGCCTATGACTATGGCGTCTATGGCGCCATGGAAGGCGTGGTCACCGAGATCAGCGCCGATACCGTGCCCGACGAGAACAACCAGCGCGGCGAACGCAGCTATCGCATCAAGATCGCCGTGCAGCGCGGTGACAGCGCCTTGCAGCGCAAGCTGGACCTGATGCCCGGCATGACCGCCAGCGCCGACATCATCGTCGGTCGCCGTACCGTCTGGCAGTACCTGATGTCGCCCCTGTCGCGCTTCGGCCAGGGTGCCCTGCGGGAGCCGCGATGATCGCCCCGCACCGCCTGCATCCCCGGTTTCACCGGTCGCACACGCCCACCCTGATGGGCGTTGCGACCTTTGACGTTTTCCGCACCATCCACATCCCTTGCGTTCTTTTCTCCGGAACCTCGCACGTATGAAAAACCTTCGCCAGTTCTATGCACTTGCCGCCATCCCGACGCTCCTGCTGCTGTTGGGCGCCTTCCTGTTCCGGGGCTTCGTGGGGCATGCCATCCAGATCAACCCCTTCCTGAACCTGTTCATCATCGCCGTGGCGCTGTTCGGGATCGGCCTGATCGGCTACAACCTGTACCGCGTCAACTGGGAATACGACAAGCTGATGCAGTTCTATGACCGCACCAAGTCCGGCGAATCCATGGAGAGCCTGGTCAAGGCGCCCGAGTTCGCGGGCACCGAGATCGGTCAGGTCCTGGTCAGCGTGGCCAGCACCAAGGGCCGCCTGACCTCGCGTATCGAACAGGAAACCATCGAAGGTTCGCTGCACGACCTGCGCGCCCACCTCGAAGCCAAGACCGAATTCCCGCAATTCCTGACCGGCTTCATGATCGCGCTGGGTCTGCTGGGGACCTTCATCGGCCTGCTTGAGACCCTGGTCAGCACCGCCGAGCTGATTGACGGCTTCGGCAAGGCCAGCACCGGCGGCGACATGGATGCGTCTTTCATGCACCTGGTGGCCGACCTGCAGAAACCGCTGGCTTCGATGGGTACCGCCTTCTCGGCCTCGATGTTCGGCCTGATCGGTTCGCTGGCGCTGGGCCTGACCCTGACCCCGCTGCGCGCGGCCAGCAAGAAGCTGGTGGCCCGCGCCCGCGAATGCATCAGCGACATGGTGCAACACGTGGTGCACGACGCCACCGGTCCGGCTGCCACCCAACGCCAGGGCGTGTCCGAATCCTTCCTGGCCGAATTCCTGCAGGATCTGATGGTCCTGCAGCGCGAATCCATCATGGCTGCCCGCAACAGCTCGGAAGCCTCGCTGCAGGCCGGCATCAAGCTCGAAGGCCTGAACGACCGCCTGAACAACATCGTCCAGCTCTTCAACGACAGCATGGAAGAATCGCGTAGCCTGCGCCAGCTGGTGGCCTTCGGCCCGCGCATGCACGAAACCGCGCAGCAGACCCTAGAAGAGATCCGCACCGTCGGCCAGCTGATCAATACCAAGATCACCTCGGCCCGCGACCTCTCCGACAGCCTGTCCTCGCTGGAAGAACGCCTCTCGGTCAACGGCGACATCGCCAACCGCACCTTCGAAGTGCTGCCACAGATCGTCACCACCATCCAGGCCGGCCAGCTGGCGCTGTCCACCGCGCTGAGCTCGCTGCAGACGCAGCAGGGCGAAATCTCCAATATGAACGAAAAGAACGCGCAGAACATCGCGCAACTGCCGGCACTGCTGAACCAGATTTCCGTGCGCCTGGCCGACGAGATGGGCGCCATCCAGTACCAGGGCGAACTGCAGGCCACGGTCGCAGCGCGCCTGAACGAACTGGGCAACACCATCGGTGAGAACTCCAGCAACATGGCCCGCGACGCGCTGTCGGCACGCCAGCTGCAGATCGACCTGGCCAAGCACATGGCGACCCAGAACGATCGCGTCAAGAACCTGGGCGCCATCCCGCAATCGCTGACCTCCATCACCGAAGCCCTGATGCGCCAGAACATCAACTGGCAGACCGTCATCGACGAAATGCGCAGCGGCCGCCAGACCATGGTCAAGGACCTGCGCCTGGAACTGCGCGAAGCCATCCGCGAAATCACCACCGCCAACCGCGGCGGCCAGGCCTGATCGCGGCATAACCGGGCATAAGAGAGTCACCACCGCATCATGAACGCCAGCGAACAGGTCCACATCGATCAACCGCAGGTCCTGCAGGACCTGCGGCAGGACCCCAGCTACCTGTCGCTGTTGCGCGCCTATGGCAGTCGCTTCGTCGAGATCATCGTGGCCGGGGTGCTGGTGAACCTGCTGGGCCTGCTCATGCCGCTGTATTCACGGCTGATCTACGACAAGGTACTGGGCAACCACATTCCCGAGACGCTCTGGGCCCTGACCCTGGGGATGCTGCTGTTCATGGCACTGGAAATGGTATTGCGCGTCATCCGCGTGTACTACACCGAACAGCTGGCCGGGCGCCTGGATACCGAGTTCGACGAGGTCTCGGCACGTCGCCTCCTGACCGCCAAGGTGCAGGCCCCGGTCGGGGTGGTGCTGGCACGTTACCGCGACCTTTCGGCCGCGCGTGACCTGCTGTCCTCCAACTACATGCTGTTGCTGGTGGACCTGCCTTTCCTGCTGCTCTACCTGGTGGTGCTGGGCCTGATCGGCGGCCACATGGTGTGGGTGCTGCTGGTAGGTGGGGCCGTGCTGGTGGCGCTGCAGCTCTTGCTGAAGGTGCCGGCCAACGACTATGCCAATGCCGCCATGAAGGCCGGTGCCGGCAAGGTCGACAAGCTCGCCAGCATCGTCTACGGCATGGAAACCCTGAAGACCACGCCGCTGCAGGACCGCCTGTTGCGCAGCTTCCTGATCGACGCCGCCGCCAATGCGGTGGCCCAGGCCAAGAGCCGTTACTGGATGAACACCAGCTACGCCATCTCCAGCGTCGGCTATACCTTCATCGCGGTGGCCACCCTGGTGGTGGGTGTCTATCTGGTGGAAGACAACCTCCTGACCGTGGGCGCGCTGATCGCGTGTTCGCTCCTGATCAGCCGCGCCACCACGGTGCTGTCCTCGCTGGCGGCACTGCTGGGACGTATCGAGATGTTCCGCCGCGCCCGCGCCGAGTTCGACCAGCTGTTCGAGGCGCAACCCGAGACCGTCAGCGCCGACGTGCTGCGCCAGGAAATGCGCGGGCTGATCCAGGTCGGCAACCTGCTGCTGCACCTGGACAGGAAGGAAACCCCGACCCTCAAGCATGTCTCCCTGACCGTGCAGCCGGGCGAGAAGGTCGGCATCGTCGGCCGCTCCGGTTCCGGCAAGTCCACGCTGCTGCGTGCGCTGGCCGGGCTGCATCATCCCGACGAAGGCCATGTGCTCATCGATGGCGTGGCCGTGACGGCCTATGCCCCTGAGGTCCGCATGCGCTGCATCGGCTTCAAGCCGCAGGAACCCTTCCTCTTCGATGGCACAGTGGCAGCCAATATCTTTGTCGGCGACCGCGTGCCGGGGCAGGTGTACGAGGCAGCGTTGGCGGTGTCCTCGCTGGACGACCTGATCGCCCGTGGCGAACTGCGGCTGGACCAGGTCATCAAGGCGCCCGGCAATCTTTCCGGTGGCCAGCGCCAGATGGTGGCCCTGGCCCGGGTGGTCGCCAGCACGCCGCGCATCCTGCTGCTGGACGAGCCCACCACCGGCGTGGACCAGCAGACCGAGGCCCGCATCATCGAGCGCCTGGTGGCCTATGCCGGCCCGCGCACGCTGGTGGTGGCCACCCATAGCCCCGCGCTGTTGCAGCACATGGACCGCATCGTCGTCATCGACGGCGGTCGCATCGTGGCCGACGGGCCGCGGGCCCAGATTTTGCAGTAACGCCGTGCAGCCCACGGCGAACCTGATTCGAACCGATCTTCGATAGCGAGGAAACATGGCAACCGCAAGCTCATCACAAGCGAACTCCGCGGACAAGGTCACCGGCCCGGTACGGGTGGTGATGCCCGACCAGGCCGGCAGCTTCCAGGTCAGCGCCACCCGCGCCGCCGTTCAGCACGTCCAGGTGGTGGACGTGGACATGGTGCTGCACATGGCCGACGGCACCAAGGTGGTGCTGGCCGGTGGCGCCATCGAGGCGATGGACGACAAGTCCAAGGTCAAGTTTGCCGATACCAGCGCCGATACCGGCAAGCTGCTCGATTCGGTGGGCAAGATCGCGCTCAAGCCCAATGACCAGTCGCGCATCCTCAATTCCGACCCGGTGGCGGTCCCGCCCAATGTGACACCGGCCCAGCAGGTCACGGTGGACCGCAATGCGGCCAGCATCGGCAACGATGGCGGCAGCCAGTTTTCCCAGATCATCAGCGAGAATTCGGCCTCGCTCACTACCAGCAGCAACGGCACCAGCAAGGCCGGTGGTTCGGCCGGTGCAGTGGTGGGGGGCGACACCACCCACACCACGGTGGGCGCCACCGCGGCGGCGTCGCAGAACCTGACGGCCAATACGCCACCGGTGTTCTCGCCGCCGGCCAATCCCAGTTCCAACGATGCGCCGGTCAAGCCTTCCGAACCGCAGGTGCCGCCCGAGCGGCCCGGCTCGATTCCCTCGCCGCCGATCCAGGTCGACCCCTCGCAGCCGGCCATGGCCATCAAGCTGGTCAACCTGGCCACCATCACCCAGACCGGCGACGTCCTCTACGGCAGCGGCGGCATTCCGCAATCGGCCACGGATGCCGGCCTGCCGCTGCAGTTCAGCACCCAGGTGATCAACGCCGGCAATGATGTGCGCACCATCTATGCCGCCGGCAACAATGCCGGCACCTTCATCAAGGTGTTCGATGTCACCATCACCGGCAATGGCAACGTGGTGTCAGTGATCGTCTCGGGCGTGCCGGCCAACATGTCCATCGTCAACGCCACCGATCTCGGCGGCGGTCGCTACGAGATGACGGTGGCTGCCGGCCAGACCGATTTCCCGATGCAGTTGCAGTACAACACGGTCGAGGCCAATGCCTCCTCGCCGGTGCATCAGGCCTTCGATCTCACCTTCACCACCACGGTCTCGACCTCGCGCGGCCCGCAGACCCTGGTCGATGTGCGCCACGTCGCCGTCAAGGACGCCACCGTCTATGGCGACCTGAGCTACCTCGATCCGGCCACCGGCGACCCGGTGCTGGTGTTGCCGGCCCAGGGCGCACCGCACGAGGTACATGCCGGCAACGGTGGCGTGACCATCTACGGCAGCAATGCCAATGACCTGCTCTATGGCGGCAGCGGCAACGACATCATCTACGGTGGCAGTGGCAATACCTTCTTCCAGGGCGGTGCCGGCGCTGACCAGCTGGTGGGCGGCGTCAACAGCACCGGTACCAACGTCAACACGGCCAGCTACGCCGGCTCCAGCGCCGGGGTGACGGTCAATCTGGTGACCGGCCTGGGCAGCGGCGGCGATGCCCAGGGCGACCAGCTTTCCAACATCCAGAACCTGCGCGGCAGTGCCTTCGACGATACCTTCGTCGCCAATGCCGTGATCAACCGCCTGGATGGCGGCAGTGGCGGTTCCGATACGGTGTCCTACGTGTCTTCGAACGCGGCCGTGACGGTCAACCTGATCACCGGCACCGGCGCGGGCGGTTATGCCCAGGGCGACACCTATACCCATATCCAGAACGCCATCGGCAGCGACTACAACGATCTCTTCGTGGCCAGCAGCGATGCCAACCGCTTCGACGGCGGCCTGGGTTCGAACACCGTCTCCTACGCCAATTCCAATGCCGGCGTGAACGTCAACCTGCAAAGCGGCCTGGGGAGCGGCGGCGCAGCGGCGGGCGACAGCTACATACGCATCCAGAACGTCATCGGCAGCGCCTATGACGATACCTTCGTGGGCAACGTGGACGTCAATACCTTCGATGGCGGCACTGGCGGCAATGACACAGTCAGCTATGCCGGCTCCACCACCGGCGTGTCGATCAACTTCGTCTCCGGTCGCGGTACCGGCGGCTATGCCGAGGGTGATAGCTACAACCACATCCAGAATGCCATCGGCTCGGCCTTCGACGACGTCTTCATCGTCGGCGTGGATACGCGCCGCATCGACGGCGGTAGCGGCGGTTCCGATACCCTGAACTTCGGCGCTTCCACCGGCGCGGTCAGCATCAACATGATCACCCAGACCGGCAGCGGCGGGTATGCGCAGAACATCAGCTTCGCCAACATCCAGAACATCGTCGGCAGCTCGTATTCCGACACCTTCATCGCCAGCGTCGGAGCCAACAATTTCAACGGCGGCCTGGGCGGCTCGGACACGGTGAGCTACGAGTTTTCCACCAGCGCCGTGACGGTCGATCTGACCCACACCGATGGCACCGGCACCTCTGGCGGCTACGCCCAGGGCGACGTGCTGGCGCACATCCAGAACCTGATCGGCAGCGCCTACGACGACATCTTCATCGCCAGTGCCGACGTCAACAATTTCGACGGCCGGGGTGGCTCCAATACGGTCAGCTACATCTATTCGACCGGTGGTGTCACGGTGGACCTGACCAATACCATCGGCACCGGTACCGGCGGCTACTATGCGGCGGGCGACTCCTTCACCAATATCCAGAACCTGATCGGCAGCGTCTACGACGATACCTTCGTCGCCAGTGCCGCGGCCAACAGCTTCGACGGTGGCGGCTCCAACCACAACCGCGTCAGCTATGCCGCCTCCAGCGCCGCCGTGACGGTGGACCTGAACTACGCTGACGGCACCGGCACCTCCGGTGGCTATGCCCAGGGCGACAAGCTGGTCAACATCCAGGACCTCACCGGCGGTGCCGGCAATGACCTCTTCGTGGCCAACCTGGCAGCCAACAACTTCGACGGTGGCGCCGGCTCCAACACGGTCAGCTACGCGCGTTCCAACGGCGCCGTGACGGTCGACCTGGTGCAGGGCAGCGGCAGTGGCGGCTATGCCGACAACGACACCTACCTCAACATCCAGAACGTCATCGGCAGCGACTACAACGACCTGTTCATTGCCAACCTGGCGGCCAATGCCTTCGTCGGCGGTGCCGGCAACAATACCGTCAGCTATGCCAAGGCCAGCGATGGCAATGGCGTCACCGTCGACCTGTTCCACGGCACCGGCAGTACCGGCTTTGCCGCAGGTGACACCTATAGCGGCATCCAGAACGTCATCGGCAGCGCCTATGACGATACCTTCATCGCCGACAACAACGTCAATGTCTTCAATGGCGGGCTGGGTTCCAATACTGTCAGCTACGCCTTCTCGACCGGCGCGGTGACGATCAACCTGGTCACCGGCACCGGTAGCGGCGGCGTTGCGGCCCGCGACAGCTATACCGCCATCCAGAACGTGGTGGGTTCCGCCCAGGACGATGTGATCATCGCCAGCGCCGAGGCCAATAGCATCGACGGCGGCAGCAGCACGGCCACCTCCCACAATCGGGTCAGCTATGCCAGCTCGGACGCCGCCGTGACGGTGGACCTGAGCTACACCAACGGCACCGGTACCTCGGGCGGCTACGCGGCCGGCGACAAGCTCTCCAACATCCAGGACCTGACCGGTAGCATCTACGACGATACCTTCGTGGCCAGCCTGGCGGCCAACAACTTCGACGGTGGCGGCGTCTCCCTGCACAACCGCGTCAGCTATGCGCATTCCACCAGCAGCGAAACCATCAACCTGTTTACCGGTGCCGGCAGCGGCACCTATGCCCAGAGCGATACCTATACCAACATCCAGGACGTCACCGGTGGTTCGGGTGACGACCTGATCATCGCCAGCGCCGCCGCGAACAATATCGACGGTGGCGCCAGCACGGCGAGTTCGCATAATCGCGTCAGCTACCAGAATTCCACCGTGTCCGAAACGGTGGACCTGTTCAACGGCGTAGGTACTGGCGGCACTGGCAGCCTGGCCAACGGCGACACCTACACCAACATCCAGGACGTCACCGGCGGCAGCGCCGACGACACCTTTGTCGCCAGCGCCGCAGCCAACAATTTCGACGGTGGCGGCGGTACCCACAACCGTGTGAGCTATGCCAATTCCAGCGTGGACGAGACCGTCAACCTGGTCACCAGCGCCGGCAGCGGCGGCACGGGCAGCCTGGCCAATGGCGATACCTACACCAATATCCAGGACGTCACCGGCGGCAGTGGCAACGACACCTTTTACGGCAATGCCGCGGCCAACCGTCTGGATGGCGGCGGCGGCTTGCACAACCGGGTCAACTACAGCAGTTCCACGGTGTCGGAGACGGTCAACCTGTTCGACGGTACCGGCACGGGCGGCACCGGCAGCCTGGCCAACGGCGATACGTATGCCAACATCCAGGACGTCACCGGTGGCACCGCCGACGATGTCTTCATCGCCAGTGCGGCCGCCAACTTCTTCGATGGCGGCACCGGCTCGCTGCATAACCGGGTGAGCTATACCAATTCCACCGTCGACGAGACCGTCAACCTGGTCACCGGCCAGGGCACGGGCGGCACCGGCAGCCTGGCCAATGGCGATACCTACATCAACATCCAGGACATCACCGGCGGTGGCGGCAACGATACCTTCTACGGCAATACCGCTGCCAACCGCTTCGATGGCGGCGGTGGTAGCCACAACCGGGTCAACTACAGCACCTCGACGGTGGCCGAGACCATCGACCTGTTCGGTGGCACCGGGACCGGCGGTACCGGCAGCCTGTCCAATGGCGATACCTATACCAACATCCAGGACGCCACCGGCGGCACCGCCGACGATGTCTTCATCGCCAGCGCGGCGGCCAACTTCCTCGACGGCGGCACGGGTTCGCTGCACAACCGGGTCAGCTACACCAATTCCACCGTCGACGAAACGGTGAACCTGTTCAATGGCACGGGTAGCGGCGGCACCGGCAGCCTGGCCAATGGCGACACCTATGCCAACATTCAGGATGTCACCGGCGGCAGCGGTAACGACACCTTCGTCGCCAGCGCGGCGGCCAATCGTTTCGATGGTGGTGCCGGTACCCACAACCGGGTGAGCTACACCAACTCCACCGTCGATGAAACGATCGACCTGATCAGCGGGCTGGGTAGTGGCGGCACCAACAGCCTGGCCAATGGCGACACCTACACCAACATCCAGGACGCCACCGGCGGCAGCGGCAACGACACTTTCTACGGCAACACCGCCGCCAACAGTTTCGACGGTGGTGGCGGCAGCCACAACCGGGTCAACTACAGCAGTTCCACGGTATCGGAGACGGTCAACCTGTTCAACGGTACCGGCACGGGCGGCACCGGCAGCCTGGCCAACGGCGATACCTACACCAACATCCAGGACGTCACCGGCGGTACTGCCGATGACGTGTTCATCGCCAATGGGCTCGCCAATGCCTTCGATGGTGGCACCGGCTCGCTGCACAACCGGGTGAGCTATGCCAATTCCGCAGTCGACGAGACCGTCAACCTGGTCACCGGCCAGGGCAGTGGCGGCGCCAACAGCCTGGCCAACGGCGACACCTACATCAACATCCAGGACATCACCGGCGGTGGTGGCAATGACACCTTCTACGGCAATACTGCCGCCAACAATTTCGATGGCGGTGGCGGTACCCATAACCGGGTCAACTACAGTACCTCGACGGTGGCCGAAACCATCAACCTGTTCAACGGAACCGGCACGGGCGGCACGGGCAGCCTGGCCAATGGCGACACCTACACCAACATCCAGGATGCCACCGGCGGGTCCGCCGATGACGTGTTCGTGGCCAGCGCGGCCGCCAACTTCTTCGATGGCGGCACAGGCTCGCTGCACAATCGGGTGAGCTACGCCAACTCCACCGTCAATGAAACCATCAACCTGCTCAGCGGCAGCGGTTCGGGCGGTACCGGCAGCCTGGCCAATGGCGATACCTATGCCAACATCCAGGACGCCACCGGCGGCAGTGGCAACGACACCATCGTGGCCAACGCGGCGGCCAACTTCCTGGATGGCGGAGCCGGGTCGAACACGGTCAGCTATGCCGGTTCCACCAGCAGCAACAGCGCCACCGGCGTGACGGTCAACCTCACCAGTGGCGTCGGATCGGGCAACTACGCCCAGGGCGACACCTATGCCAACATCCAGAACGTCATCGGCAGCGACTGGGCCGATACCCTGACCGGCTTTTCCACGGTCGGCGTGATGTCGGTACTGACCGGTGGCAAGGGTGCCGACAGCATCACCGCCGACCTCGGCAATCGCGCCTACACCTATGCGTCCTATGCCGGGTCGTCCAGCGGCGTGACCATCGACCTGAAGAACGGGACCGGTACCGGGGGGGATGCCCAGGGCGATACCCTGTTCAACATCGACAACGTGATCGGCAGCAACAACGACGATACCTTCCTGGCCAGCGCTGCAGTCAACATCCTCAATGGCGGCACCGGCGGCTCGGACACCGTCAACTATTCGCTCTCCACCAGCAGCGACGGTACCAACGGCGTGAATGTGGACCTGTCCACGGCCACCGGTACCGGCAGCGGCAACTATGCCGCCGGCGATTCCTACACCAATATCGAGAACGTGGTGGGCAGTGCCTTCAATGACGTGCTCAAGGGGTTCTCCACCCCCGGTACGCGCTCGGTGCTGGAAGGCGGCGCGGGTGCCGACAGCATCACCGCGGTGGTCGGCAACCGGGGTTCGACCTTCGCGTCCTACGCCGGCTCGACGCTGGGCGTGACCATCGACCTGAAGAACGGGACCGGTACCGGTGGCGACGCCCAGGGCGATACCCTGTTCAACATCGACAACGTGATCGGCAGCGCCGCCAACGACCTCTTCAAGGCCAGCACCCAGGCCAACAACTTCGATGGCGGTGCCGGCGTCGATACGGTGAGCTATGAATTCGATACCGGTGGCGTGACGGTGGACCTGACCAATACGCTGGCCGCCAGCGGCCTCTATGCGCTCGGCGACAAGTTCACCAATATCGAAAACCTGATCGGCGGTTCCGGCAACGACACCTTCTATGCCAGCGCCGCCACCAACGCCTTCGACGGTGGCGCCGGCAACAATACGGTCAACTATGCGCGTTCGGGCGGGGTGGGCGTGACGGTGGACCTGTTCCACGGCACGGGTGCCAATGGCTATGCTGCCAACGACACCTACGTCAACATCCAGAATGTCACCGGCAGCGCCGGCGACGATATCTTCTATGCCAGCGGTGTGGCCAATGTCTTCAATGGTGGGGCCGGCGGTAGCGATACCGTCAGCTACCTGTACTCGACCAGTGGGCCGATCAAGGCCGACTTGTCCGCCGGCGGTAGCTTGGGCGATGCCAACGGCGACAGCTATATCGGCATTTCCAACCTGGAAGGCAGTTTAACCGTCGCTAGCGAGCTCATCGGCAACGCCGGCGCCAATACGCTGACCGCGCGTGGCAACGCTACCACCAACGTGCTCAAGGGCGGTGGCGCCAGTTCTGGTACCGATATCTTCAACGTGGTCGAGGGCGGGCACAATTCGGTGACGGTGGGCAGCGGCAACAACCTGATCAATGTCAGCGCCGGCCTGGGCAGTACCGGTGGGGCGCAGAGCGACATGGTCAATAAGAACACCGGCACCTCCAACATCGATTCCATCAATGGCGTGGCCGGGGTGACGACGCTGCATTTTGCCGACCTGGGCAATACCCTCAACCTGAGCAACTTCTCCAGCAAGGTCACCGGTATCACCACCCTCGATGTCAGCGCCGGCAATGGCACCAACATCATCATCACGGCCCAGGACGTGATCAACATGGGCATGGTCAGCGGTGCCACCTCGCACCTGTTGACGGTGAAGATGAGCTCCAGTGAAAGCTTGCAGATCATGGCCAATGGGTCGGACCATTACGTCTACTTCCCCGGCACCACCGACTATGCCTTCTACAACGCCACCAACCAGGAGATCGCCCGCATCCACCTGACCACCTGACCTACCGGTGCTCAGGGCGGCCAGGGCGGCCAGGGTGGGCGAGGGGCTCAGCGCGCCATCGCCTTTTCCAGGAAGCGCCAGATGCCGGGGTCGGACATGCTGGCCACGTTGATGCGCATGCGCGTGGAGGGTAGCTGCGCGGGCGAGAACAGGCTGCCCGGTGCCAGCAGGAAGCCCTGTTCCATCGCCTCCTCGGTCATGACATTGGTGTCGCGCCCGGTATCGACCCACAGGAACATCCCGCAGGGCGGCGGATCACCGATCTCCATGCCCATGCGTTCCAGCTGGCGCATCACCTTGTCGCGCGCGCCATTGAGCCGCGCCCGCAGCCGTTCGGCATGCTTGCGGTAATGCCCCTCCGAGAGCACCTTGTAGGCCACGCGTTCGCCGATCTCGCCGGTGGTGAGGGTCGAGAGCAGCTTGCGGTCGGCCAGGCTGCGTGCCAGTTCGGCCGAAGTGGCGATGAAGCCTACCCGCAGGTTGGCCGACAAGGTCTTGGAAAAACCGCCCAGGTAGATCACCCGCTGCAGCTGGTCCAGCGCGGCGATGCGGGTCGCCGGCTGTACCGCCGAACCGGGATGCATGTCGCAGTAGATGTCATCCTCGACGATGATGAAATCGTGTTCCTCGGCGATACGCAGGACCTGGAAGGCCTTGGCCGCCGACAGCGAGGTCGAGGTCGGGTTGTGCAGCACCGAATTGATCACATACAGCTTGGGCTTGTGGATCGCCGCCAGCTCGCGCAGGCGCACGATGTCGGGGCCGTCGCCCAGCCGCGGGATGCCGACGATCTTGGCGCCCAGCGCAGCAAAGGAGCCGAACATCAGGAACCAGGCCGGATCATCGACGAAGATCACATCGCCCGGGCGCAGGAAATGCCGCGCCACCGTGTCCAGGCCCTGGGTCACGCCCGTGGTCATCACGATCTGGTCGGGGGCGGCGGCGATTTCCAGCTCCGCCAGCTTCAGCTGCAACTGCTGGCGTAGCGGCAGGAAACCCAGCGGCGTGCCATAGCCCAGCAGCAGGGAAGGATTGTCGCGGCTGACGGCACGCAGGGCGTTGGCGATCAGTTCGCCATCCAGCCAGTCCGGTGGCAGCAGGCCGCCCCCGGGCATCTTGTGCGGCGGCATCTGGCGGAACATGTTGCGTACCAGCCAGACCACATCCAGCCCGCGCCCGGCCTCGGCCACGGCTTCGGCCTGGACAGCGGTGTTGCCATAGCCGCCACCCAGGGGCGAGCGCTCCTTGACGTAGAAGCCGGAGCCCCGGCGCGATTCCAGATAGCCCTGGGCCACTAGGCGGTCATAGGCCTCCACCACGGTAAAGCGCGAAATCTCGTTGCCATCGGCAAACTGCCGGATCGAAGGCATGCGCACGCCGCTGCGCAAGAGCTTGTCATCGATGCGGGCGCGGATGCCGCGCACAATCTGGTCCACCAGCGATTCGCCACTCTCGCGCAACAGCAGCGGCCAGCCGGGGAGGGCGCTGTCGCTCTGAGGCATATCGGGTCTGACGCTGCGCAATTGCTTGACTGTATTGGTCATTTTGCCGTGACAATGTTTGGGATTATTTGGAAAAGTGTACAGGTACTGTATCGGTATTGTCGGCTAGGATGGCTTCCAATACAAGAGCAAGCGTATCGCCGGGACAAGCAAGCCAATCCGGGCCACTTCGGTCCACCGGATCCACCCTAGCTACCCTGGCCTTGTCGCCAGCAACCTGCATTCCGATAGGAGAACCGTCATGACCCAAGCCACTTCCGCCGTCCACCGCCTGTTGCCCAGCCTGATGGAGATCGAACAGGCCGCCGGTATCGTCTATGCCGGCATGGCACCCACCGCGCAACTGTGCTGGCCGCTGCTGAACCAGGCACTGGGTGCCGAAGTCTGGGTCAAGCACGAGAACCATGCCCCCACGGGCGCTTTCAAGGTGCGCGGTGGCATGGTCTATCTGCATCACCTGGCCCGGCAACAACCGCAACTGTCCGGCGTGATTTCGGCCACCCGGGGCAATCACGGCCAGTCGGTGGGGCTGTCGGCGCGCCGCTTCGGCATTCCTGCCACCATCGTCGTGCCCGAAGGCAACAGCCGCGAAAAGAATGCCGCCATGCGCGCCCTGGGCGTGGATCTGATCGAACATGGCCGCGAATTCCAGGACAGCCGCGAACACGCCCAGCAACTGGCGCAACAGCAGCAATTGCACATGATCCCGTCCTTCCACCGCGACCTGGTGGCCGGCGTCTCGACCTACTGGATGGAACTGTTTGCCGCCCAGCCCGAACTGGACCTGGTGCTGGTGCCCATCGGCCAGGGCTCCGGCATGTGCGGCGCGGTGGCAGCACGCAATGCACTGGGCCTGAAGACCCGCATCATCGGTGTGGTGTCCGCCCACGCGCTGGCCTACAAGCTGTCCTTCGAGGCCGGCCGCAAGATCGAGGCGCCGGTCAGTACCTGTATCGCCGATGGCGTCGCCTGTCGCGTCCCCGATCAGGCCTCGCTGGAGGTGATGCTGTCCGAAGTGGACGAGGTCGTGGCCGTCACCGACGATGAAGTCATGGACGCCATGAAGCTGGCCTTCATTGCCACCCACAATGTGGCCGAAGGAGCGGGTGCCTGCGCCCTGGCAGCGGCCCTGCAGCTGCGCACTCGGCTGCGCGGCAAGAAGATCGGCATCACGCTCTCCGGCGGCAACGTCGATCATGACGTCTTCGCCCGCGTGCTGGCCCGCGACAGTGCCGTGGCCGATGCCCTGCTGGCCCCGGCGCGGGTGGTGTCGCTGCTGCAGGGGCATGCGCAAGCCCCGCACGAAGGCCAGCTGGCGCAGCGGAGGTCGGCATGATCGAAGCTTTGCTACCGCTGATGTCGTTCGCCTTTGTCTCTTCGATCACGCCGGGACCCAACAACATCATGCTGACCTCCTCGGGGATCTGGTTCGGCTTTCGTCGCTCGGTACCGCACATGCTGGGTATCACCTTCGGCTTCGGCGTCCTGCTGGCGGTATGCGCCTTCGGTATAGGCGAGCTGGTGGTGGCGCTGCCGCAGGTGGTGCTGCTGCTCAAGGCGGCTGGCTGCGCCTATCTGTTGTACCTGGCCTGGCAATTGCGCCGCATGGGCGTGGCCGGCACGGGGGAGCGGGCGCTGCAGCCGATGTCCTTCGGCGCGGCGGCGATGTTCCAGTTCGCCAATCCCAAGGCCTGGGTGATGGCCATCACCGGTGCCTCGGCCTTCATGCCGTTGCTGCATAAGCATGCCGGATGGCTGGCAATCCTGATCTACTGCCTGGTGTTCTGCGCCATCAACTTGCCTTGCGTGTCGGTCTGGGCCGGTGCCGGAGCGGTATTGCGGCGCTATCTGGAACGCCCGCTGTGGCGCATCGGCTTTGCCGCGACCATGGTGGTGCTGACCCTGTATTCGGCGCTGGCGATCTGGCTGTAATGCGGCGCCAGGCCACGGCTGCCAGGGCCGTCAGGGCCGTCGGGGAAAGGGCAGGGCGCGGGTAAATCTTTTATATCAATAAGACAACAGCGTACGCAGACAGGGGCATTTCATGCAGACAGGCAGCAAATCCGTTCTGGGTAGTCCATCGACCGGGGTACCGGCACGCCACGAAAGTCGCGGCATGTGGCTGGGCCTGATCGGGGTGGCGATCTTCAGTCTCACGCTGCCCTTTACCCGCATCGCCGTGGCCGAACTCAATCCGGCCTTCGTCGCCTTCGGTCGGGCGGTGGTGGCCGGCGTATGCGCGCTGGTGTTGCTGGTCTGGATCAAGGCACCGCGCCCCACGGCCAGCCAACTGCGCGCCCTGGTAATCACGGCACTGGGCGTGGTGGTGGGTTTCCCGCTGTTTTCCTCGATCGCCATGCGCTATGTGCCGGCTGCGCACGGCGCCGTGGTGGTCGGGCTGCTGCCGCTGGCGACCGCACTGTTCGGGGCGCTGCGTTTCGGCGAGCGACCCTCGGCCGGCTTCTGGCTGGCCGCGCTGGTGGGCTCGGGCATCGTGATCGGGTTTGCCTTGCACGAAGGCGGTGGCAGTTTCCACCTGGCCGACTTTGCCCTCTTTGCGGCCGTGATCGCGGCGGCCATGGGCTATGCCGAGGGCGGCCGACTGGCGCAGACCATGGGTGGCCAGAACGTGATCGCCTGGGCGCTGGTGGTGGCCTTGCCGGTGATGCTGCCGGTGTCGCTGTGGCTGGGCTGGCAATATGGCGTCACCGCCTCGGCACCGGCCTGGCTGGCGTTTGCCTACGTGTCGCTGTTTTCGATGTTCATCGGCTTTTTCTTCTGGTACAAGGGCCTGGCCCTGGGCGGCATTGCCCGTGTCGGTCAGGTGCAATTGTTGCAACCTTTCATGAGCCTGCTGGGGGCGGCGGTGATCGCCAATGAAGCCCTGGATGCGAGCAACATGCTCTTTGCGCTGGCGGTGATCGTGGTGGTGGCCATTGGCAGACGCATGGCCGTGCGCCGCTGAAGGGCGTCGCAGGCGCGGCTGTGGCCGTGTTGCGAGCCGAAATAGTTCAGACTGTACCGGGCTAAAACCTCGGAATTTTGAGATAATCTTCGACTTATTTTTCTTAACGCGCAGCGCCTGCGGCCTCAGCCGCGCGGGCGCTGTCCAACAGGGAGTACCGCATGTCCGTCTATGAAAAGCTGAAAGCATTGAACATCGAACTGCCCGCCGTGGCCGCCCCGGCAGCAGCCTATGTGATGTATGCACAAACCGGCAATACCGTCTTCCTCTCCGGCCACCTGGCCAAGAAGGATGGCAAGGTATGGGTCGGCCAGCTGGGACGCGACATCGGTACCGACGACGCCAAGCTGGCCGCGCGCGGCGTGGCCATCGACCTGATCGCCACCCTGCAGGCGGCCTGTGGCGGCGACCTGACCCGCGTCAAGCGCATCGTCAAGCTGATGAGCCTGGTCAACTCCACCGGCGAATTCACCGAACACCACCTGGTGACCAACGGCGCTTCGGAACTGATCGGCGAAGTCTTCGGCGAGACTGGCAAGCATGCCCGTTCTGCCTTCGGCGTAGCGCAATTGCCCATGGGCGCTTGCGTCGAGATCGAGATGATCGCCGAGATTGCCTGATCGATCGAAACTGTCGAATTGCCGACCAGCACCGCCGCAGCATCCGCAGAGGCGCGCGGCCTGATTCATCCCGAATCACCCTGAACCACACAGACACAGAACACGGTACCGTATGAAACTCGAAAATCCAGCAGCACTGCAATGGCAGTTTTCCCAGCGCGCCGAAGCCATGAAGAGCTCGGCCATCCGCGAAATCCTGAAGGTGACCATGCGTCCCGACATCACCTCCTTCGCCGGCGGCCTGCCCTCGCCGCTGACCTTCCCGGTGGAGCACATGAAGGCTGCCTTCGACCGCGTGCTCACGCAACAGGGCAAGACCGCCCTGCAATACGGCCCCACCGACGGCTATCTGCCGCTGCGTGAATGGATCGCCGCTTCGCTGTCTTCCGACGGCGCCCAGATCACGCCTGACCAGGTGCTGATGGTGTCCGGTTCGCAACAAGGCCTGGACCTGCTGGGCAAGGTGCTCATCGACGAAGGCAGCAAGGTGCTGGTCGAGACCCCCAGCTACCTGGGCGCGCTGCAAGCCTTCGCGCTGTATGGCGCCCAGTTCGAATCGGTCCCCAGTGACGAATTCGGCCTGCAGCCCGAGACCATCGAAGCCATCGCCGGTGGCGCGCGCATGCTGTATTCGCTGCCCAACTTCCAGAACCCGACCGGCCGCACCCTGCCCACCGAGCGTCGCATCAAGCTGGTGGAAACCTGTGCCCGCCTGGGTCTGCCGCTGATCGAGGATGATCCGTACGGCGCCCTGAGCTATCGCAACGCACCGCTGCCCAAGATGCTGTCGATGAACCCGGCTGGCGTGATCTACATGGGTTCCTTCTCCAAGGTCTTGACCCCCGGCATCCGCCTGGGCTACGTGGTCGCGCCGCGTCCGCTGATCCTGAAGATGGAACAGGCCAAGCAGGCCACCGACCTGCACACTGCGCAACTGACGCAGATGGTGGTGTACGAGGCCATCAAGGACGGCTTCCTGGATCAGCACGTGCCGACCATCCGCCAGCTCTACGGCGACCAGTGCCAGGCCATGCTGGACGCGCTGCAGCAGTACTTCCCGGCCAGCTGCTCCTGGAGCAAGCCGGAAGGCGGCATGTTCATCTGGGTCACGCTGCCCGAGCACCTCGACGCCGGCGCGCTGTTGAACGAAGCGGTGGAACAGGAGAAGGTCGCCTTCGTTCCGGGCGCGCCGTTCTATGCCAACGTGCCGCAGAAGAACACCCTGCGCCTGTCCTTCGTGACCGTGCCGCCGGAACAGATCCGCGCCGGCGTGGAGCGCCTGGGCAAGCTGATCGCTTCCAAGCTGTAAGCAGGCAGGGCGGGCGCGCATGAAGATCTCCGACCTGCCCTTCGGCACCACCGACTGGAGCCAGATCGCGGCCACCGAGCATCCCGGCGTCACCGGCACGGCCTGGTGGCGCACCTGCCGCTTCGGTGACCTGCGCGTGCGCATGGTCGAGTACACCGCCGGCTACCTGGCCGATCACTGGTGTGTGAAGGGGCATATCTTGCTCTGTCTGGAGGGTGAACTGCACACCGAGCTGGAAGATGGACGCAGCTTCGTACTCAAGCCTGGCATGAGTTACCAGGTCGCCGATGATGCGGAACCGCATCGCTCGTCCACCTCGCTCGGGGCGAAGTTGTTCATCGTGGACTAGCCGTTCCCAGCGTATCGTTGTGCATCCAGATGCCCGCCCTCGAAACAGGGCGGGCATTTTTCATCTGAAGGGCTTAGCGCTCAAGCTTCAGCGTCTCGCCATGCTTGAGCGTGACGAACTGCTCCGGCGGCAGATTGGCCTGCTGCATGGCCTTGGCCAGCGCCTGCGGTGGTTCGTCCAGCGGCTCATCGGCCAGTTCGAAGGTCCCCCAGTGGATACCGATGGAGCGTGTGGCGTGCACGTCGCGGTGGATCTGCACAGCCTGTTCCGGGTCCACGTGTTGGCCCTGCATGAACCAGCGCGGCGCGTAGGCGCCGATGGGGATCAGCGCCAGGTCGACATGAGGGAAGCGTGCACCGATGTCCTGGAAGTCCTTCGAATACCCGGTGTCACCGGCGAAATACACCGTGAACGGTGCGCCGCGGTCATTCTGGGCCGGCGCGGCCTGCAGCACCCAGCCACCCCATAGCGTCTCGGAACGGTCGAACAGGCTGCGCGCCGACCAATGGGTCGCGGGTACGAACGTGATGTCCAGCTTGTCCAGGGACGTCTTGTCCCACCAGTCCATTTCCCGCACGTTGTCGATGCCCAGCGCCATGAACCAGTCGCGCAATCCCAGCGGCACCAGGAACAGTGGCGGGCCACCAGCCTGCCGGTTCAACTGTTCCACGCTGGCGCGGTCCAGATGGTCGTAGTGGTTGTGCGAAATCACCACCAGGTCGATATGCGGCAGCTCGGCAATCTGCACCGGCAGTGGCACCTTGCGACGCGGTCCGATGAAGGTAAAGGGCGAAGCGCGCTCCGAAAACATGGGGTCGGTCAGCACATTCTTGCCACCCAGCTGCAGCAGCGCCGTGGCATGGCCGATCCAGGTCACGCTGGGCATGTCGTGGTTGGCCTTGATCCAGGCCAGGTCTGGTTTGAGCACCGGGAACCGGTAGTCGTTGGAGGGCGGCTTGGGCAGGCCCTGGGTCAGGCGTTCCCATTGCCACTTCAAGACGGAGGCACGCTCCGGCTGCGGGTAGTTGTTGCGAAAACCGGTCTCGGTGCGGTTGGACTTGGCGGGGTCGTAGTACTTGCTCGACGAGGAGCAGGCCGTCAACCCCGCTGCCAGCAGCAGGGCGGCAGTACAGCGGAAGAGGCGGCGCAGAAGCGGATGGCGGCAGGATGTCGCAGGTGGCATGTGAGAGGTGCGATGGCTGGGAGGAACGACATCCTAGCAGCAGCCGGCGCGGCGCGCAGGGGACGCGCATGTCTTGCGGCCCCATTGCCAGGTGCGCTGTCTCAGAGCACGTACTGCGCCAGCCCGCGTCCGAAGGACCAGTTGCCCTTGTCACCTTCAAGCAGGTGGATCAGCACGTCGTCAGGACGGATGCCGGGATTGGCCTGCAAGCGCTCGACGATGCGGGCAAAGAGCGCATTCTTCTGCGCCTGGTTGCGGGTGTTGCTGACCGACAGCTGGATGACCACGAAGTCGTCCGAACGCTCCATCCCCATGTAGTGGCGGTCGAAGATCAGATCCTCGGGGTCGTGCTGGCTCACGATCATGAAGAGATCGTCCTTGGGGACGTTGAAACTCTCGTGCATGGCCTGGTAGACGTTGTCGACAATGGCATCACGGTAGGCGCGGGGCTTGCCGCGCAGCAGGGAAAGGCGGACCAGGGGCATGGTGTTCTCCTTGAGATCGGGTGGTTAAAGTGCTTGAAAAGCCGTGGATCGCCTGAGCAGGCCTGCCCGTGTGCGACCCATGCGGTGCATCTTAAGGTTCCTCTATCATTTGAAGAACTGCTGAATGCTGATTTCAATGATTTAAAATTCGAATCATTGAGCAATCCGACCCGATATCAGATGCGAGGAGCCTACCCCATGGACCGCCCCCTGGAACTGGATGCCGTACAAGCCTTCGTGCTGGCAGCCGACCTGCAAAGCTTCACCCGTGCCGCCGAAGTGCTGGACAGCACGCAATCGGCGATCAGCCTCAAGCTCAAGAAACTGGAGCAGCGCCTGGGGCGTCGCCTGCTGGAACGCACCCCGCGCCTGGTACGCCTGTCTGCGGAAGGCCAGCAATTCTTGCCGGCCGCCCGCGAATTGCTGGCCGCGCACGAACGCGCCCTGGACCGACTGGAGCAGGGGCTGGTGCGCTTTTCGGTGGGTATCAGCGATCACGTGGCCGGTGCCGGCCTGCCACGCGCCCTGGCGCAGCTGCATGCCCATGATGCCGGCGTGATGGTGGAGGTGAGGGTGGGCTCGTCGCACGACCTCATGCCGCTCTATGAACGCGGCGAACTGGACGCCGTCATCGTGCGTCGCGAGCCGCAGGACCAGGGCGGTGAATTGATCATGCAGGAACCCATCGGCTGGTTTGCCCATCCCGACGCGCAATGCCGGGTCGGGCCTGCCTTGCGGGTGGCGACTTTTTCTTCGACCTGCCGCATCCGTGAACTGTCGCTGCGCCGACTCGACGAAGCCGGTATCGCCTGGGTCGAGGTCTTCGTCGGTGGTGGCATCCTGGCGGTCGGCGCGGCGGTCAGCGCGGGCCTGGCGGTGTCGGCGCTGCTCCATCGCAGCGCGCCGCCGGGGGCGGTGGAGGTGGGCCAACGGCTGGGCCTGCCCACCTTGCCGCTGGCCCAGGTGATGCTGCATTCCCGCCTCAGGGAGACCCGCGCGCAGGCGGCATTGCGCACGCTGGTGGCCGCACTGAAGTCAGCCTGAGCCCGGAGTCGCCTCAATCAGGCGCGCGCCGCCTGTGGCCGCATGCGGCCCGGGATGGCCAGGCGGTTCATGGCATTCATCAGGGCGATGGCGACCGTCAGTTCGCTGTACTCCTCTGGCGTGAAATGCTGGATCACCGCCTGGTAATCCGCATCCGGCGCCGCCGTTTCGCCGATGCGCGTCACCACTTCGGCCCAGGCCAGCGCAGCCTGCTCGCGGGGCGTGAAGAGGCTGCCGGCCTCGTGCCAGACCGGCACCAGCACCAGCTTGTCGATGCTCATCCCGCTCTTGAGCAGGTCGCGTGAATGCTTGTCGATGCAATAGGCACAGCCGTTGATCAGCGACACCCGCAGAAACACCAGTTCCACCAGGTCTGCCGGCAGGCTGCATTGCTTGAGGTGACGGTTCACGGCCAGCAGGCCGTCGTAGGCGGCGGTGGCGTTCCGGTAGAGATCGATACGGTTGGACATGGCGACAAGGCTCCTGTTGTGGATGGAAACGAAGCGCCATCATGCCCGCTCATGGCCCAGTCGATAAGTGCCAAGAATGATGAATCGGACTAGGCCATGTCAGGACGGCTCCAGCAGCGCCAGGATGCGCCGTCCCAGCTCACTGGCCTGGCGTCGGCTGTCGATATTGGTGAAGCTGAGCATGATCATCGGCGCCACCCCGCTGCGCGGCGTCAGCAGGCATTCCGACAGGGCGCGGCTGAACATGCCGTGCTGGCGCATCTTCTCGGCCAGTACGCGGTCCGAACGGCGGCCCTGCAGGCGCAGCAGCAGATGCATACCGCCAGGTGGCGAATCGATGCGGACATGGGCCTTCAATACTGCTTCCAGGCCGGCGATGGTCAGGGTCCGGCGCTGTGCGTACAGGCGTCGCATGCGCTGGATGTGGCGGGCGAAATGCCCCTCGGCCATGAAGTCGGCCACGATATGCTGCATCAGTGCCGGCGCGCCCCCAGAAAACAGCCGGGCACTGTCTTCGAAACGCTGCACCTGGGAACGCGGCACCACCAGATAGGCCAGCCGGATGGCCGGGAACAGCACCTTGCTGAAGGTGCCGGCATAGAGCACGCGGTCATCCCGGTCCAGGCTCTTGAGGGCGGGCAGGGGGCGGCTGACGTAGCGGTATTCGCCATCGTAGTCGTCTTCCACGATCCAGGCCTGCTGCCGTGCCGCCCATTCCAGCAGCGCCAGCCGGCGCGGCAGTGACAGGGCCACGCAGGTGGGGCTCTGGTGGGCCGGCGTGACCACCGCCGCCCGTGCGCGTGCGGCATGCTGCAGCCCGTGCTCCACCTGCATGCCCTCGGCATCGACCGGTACCCCCACCAGCTGCATACCGGCTTCGCGCAGCAGGGCGCCGGTGGGCGCATAGCCGGGGTCTTCCACCCAGACCTTGTCGCCGGGTTTGAGCAGGGTGCGCGTGATCAGGTTGAGGCTGTCGCGATACCCGGAAGTGATGAAGACCTGTTCCGGCCGGCAGTCCAGCCCCCGCGACAGCTGCAGATAACGCGCAACTTCCACGCGCAAGGCCATCAGTCCGGCGGGAGAGGGGTAGAGCATGTCCACCGCTTGCGTGGCACGCGCCGCGCGGGCCGCCAGGCGCGCCCAGATCTTGCGCGGAAAGGCGTCCAGCGCCGGGATGCCCATCTGGAACGGACGCGGTCCCGGGGCCTCGGCGTGGCCGTCTTCCGGCAGGATGGGGGAGCGCGGCGCGGCAGGTACTGCCTGGGCGATGATGGGGCCGGGTTTGCCGGGCGCGTTCGGCGCTCTGGCGGGCAGCCCGGCCGCGATCACGGTGCCGGCCTGTCCGCGTGCTTCCACGTAGCCTTCAGCCGCCAGCAACGAATAGGCCGTCTCCACGGTGCCGCGCGCCAGTCCCAGTTCTGCTGCCAGTGCCCGCGCCGAGGGAATGCGGTCGCCCGGGCGCAGCATCCCTGCCGCCACCGCGCTACGCAGGCGCCCGTAGATCTGGCGGTAGTAGGGCTCGTCGGTGGCGCTGTCGATGGTGATCAGGGGAGCGGAGGACTGCATAATCATGGACCAGTCGAAATGTCATTTCTTGGATCTCCCGATTATGCCATCGGCTGGCTAGGATGAAGCTCCTTCTACTTTGAACGCATTGAGCTTTCTCCCATGAACCAAGCTTCCAAGATTGCCCCTCCTGGCCACTGGCATATCGCCGACAGCGCCTTGCGCCATGCCGACACCGAGGCCGACCGGCTGGCCTGCTTTTCCGTGATGCACGAACTGCGCCCACACCTGCGCGACGCCGACGAGTTCATGCAGCGTACCGGTCGCGCCCGCGAGCAGGGCTATCGCATCCTGGCAGCCTGGGAGCAGGGCGTGGTGGTCGCCCTGGCCGGTTACCGTTTCCAGGAGAATCTGGTCTACGGCCCCTTCCTGTACGTCGATGATCTGGTGGCCGCCAGCACGCAACGCGGCAAACGTTGGGGCGAGCGCCTGCTCGCCGCGCTCGAAGGTGTGGCCGCCGAGGCCGGCTGTGCGCGACTGGTGCTCGATACCGGTATGGCCAACGCGCTGGCGCAGCGCTTCTACTTCCGCCAGGGCATGCTGACCGGCGCACTGCGCTTCGGCAAGGCCATCGGAGGTGCGGCATGAAGATCCTGCACCTGCTTGCCTCCCCACGCCAGGAAGCATCCAACACCTGGTGGCTCTCGCAACAGATCGTCAGCCGCCTGCGCGCCTTGCACCCGCAGGCGCAGATCGTGCTGCGCGACCTGCATGCCAGTGCCATTGGTCACGTCGATGCTGCCTATGCCGATGCGCTGGGCTCGCCCGCCTTCGTGGAGGATGCCGGCGCCGCGCAGGGGACGCTGGTCTTGTCGGACCTGCTGATTGCCGAGCTGGAGGCCGCCGATCAGGTGGTCATCGGCACCCCCATGCACAACTACACCGTCCCCTCCGTATTGAAGGCCTGGATCGACCATGTGGTGCGGGTGCGCCGCACCTTCGGCATCACCCCCGACGGCAAGGTCGGCCTGCTGCACGACCGCCCGGTACACCTGGCCGTGGTCTCCGGCGGCCGCTTTACCGGCGCGTCCGCACGCCAACCGGATTTCCTCACGCCCTACCTGAAGGTGGCGCTGGCCACCATTGGCCTGCATGACCTGCGCCTGACGGTGATGGAGGGACTGGCAGCCGGCGCACAGGTGGTGCGCAGCGAACGCGAGCGGGTCGCGATGGAGCTGGATCGGCAGTTTTCAAGGGCCTGAAGCCGCTTTTCCCGGAAGAAAATCGGGCGTCAGAGGCGCCCGTATTTTTTCGAAAAAAATCCCTTGAAAACCCAAAATGCCATCCCTAGATCGGTACCAGCAGATGCTCGACGTTGAGGTCTGCCACGAAAACATCGCTTAACTGAAAGGATATTTTTATGCGTACTTTTGATCTCTCCCCCCTGTACCGTACCGCCATCGGCTTCGATCGCCTGGCCCAGATGTTCGACAACGCCCAGCGTACCGATCAGCCCAGCTACCCGCCGTACAACATCGAACTGGTGGCAGAAGACAAGTACCGGATTACGATGGCCGTCGCCGGCTTTGCCCGCAGCGAAATCGACATCGAGACCGAAAACGAAACCCTGAAGATTACCGGCCGCAAGCAGAAGGAAGACAAGCAGGTCAACTTCCTGCACCGCGGCATCGCCGCCCGTGATTTCGAGCAGCGCTTCCAGCTGGCCAACCACATCAAGGTGGTCGGCGCCAATCTGGAAAACGGCCTGCTCAACATCGAGCTGGTCCGCGAAATCCCTGAAGCCCTGAAGCCGCGCAAGATCGAGATCGGCGCCGCTGATGGCAGCGACAACGTCCAACGTCTGGAACGCGCTGCCTGATTGGCTTCCCCCTGGATGCCGGGCGCATCCGGAAGCCTGATTGAGCATGCCGCCCGCTAATTGCGGGCGGCTTTTTTGCGTCTATACCTAACACTTCTGATTGACTGTCGTAGCCGGCTTGGTTACGTTACAGGCGCGGCGAAAGAGTTTGCGTGAGTTTGCGCGAGTTTGCCGCACCCGCTCACGATCCGCGCCGTACCCATCGGCCCGGAACTGCTGCTCAAAAGAAATTGGCAATGGAGCAATATATTGCGTATATTGCGTCGGCCTCAGGGGAGAAACGCGTGAACGACAACCGATACCAGCACATCAATCCCGAGCCACTGCTCGAGGCCATGGGGGGCGATGCTGCCGCCTGCCGTCACATGTTCGGCACTTTTGCGCAGAGCGCACCGGCCACCTTCGCCCGGCTGGAACAGGCCATCCACGCCGACGATGCAGCCCAGGTCAAGCGCGAGGCGCATAGCCTCAAGAGCATGACGGCCCTGGTGGGCGCGGGCGTGCTGACCGACATGCTCAAGAGCATCGAGACCCAGTCGCGCGCCGAACCACCGGTCAGCGCCCAGCCGCGTCTGGCAGAGCTGCAGGCGCTCTTCGCCGACGTCGCCGCCGAGGTGCGCCATTATGTCGACCAGGTTGGCGTAGCGCAGTAGGGCAGGAAGGCGCCATCGGCCTCGAGCGTTTCCCCTATTCCCCTATTTGACTTGTTACCGACTCATCAGTCAGTAACCTGACTTACATCAATCGGGTTTTTGGCAAGCAACTTCATAATGTGGACACAAAAGACGAAGACTTTCGTCGTCACATTTTCCGCTTCCGCCGATGCCCACGATGTGCGAGCCCCCTCCCAGAATGCGCCTGGCCGCAATGCCGCTGTTGCTGGCCTTTTTGCTGGCGGCCTGCCAGTCCATGGCGCCGGACTACCAGCGGCCCGCCGCGCCGGTGGCCGCGCACTACCCGCAGCAGTCTGACAGCACGCTGCCTGCCACGACGCCGCTGGACTGGAAGTCCACCTTCAGCGATCCGCAACTGCAAGCCCTCATCAGCCTGGCGCTGGCCAATAACCGCGACCTGCGGGTGGCCGCCTTGCGGGTGGAGGAGGCCATGGCGCTCTATGGCATCCAGCGTGCGGACCTCTTTCCCACCATCGGCGCGCAGGTCGGCCTGGATCGTTCGCGTACCCCGGCCGACCTCAACCTGACCGGACGACCGCTGGTCGGTAGCGCCTATCAGGCAGGGCTGGGCCTGAGCAGCTGGGAGATCGACCTGTGGGGCCGTCTGCGCAGTCTGGATGATGCGGCCCTGCACATTGCCCAGGCCAGCGAAGCCACGCGTCGCGCCGCTACCCTGAGCCTGGTCACGCAAGTGGCCGATGCGTATCTGGAACTGGGTGAGCTCGACGAGCGCCTGGCCATCGCCAGCGATACCATCGCCAGCCGTCAGGAGAGCTATCGCATCTATGCACGGCGGGTGGAAGTGGGGGCCAGTTCGCGCCTGAACCTGACACAGATCGAAACCCTGCTGACCCAGGCCCAGGCCTTGGGCGCACAACTGGAGCAACTGCGCGCCCAGCGCCTGAATGCCTTGACGCTGTTGGTGGGCAGTCCACTGGAACTGGCACCGGGACAGGCGCGCACCGTGCTGGACACGGTCTTCCCCGCGTTGCAGCCGGGCCTGCCTTCGCTGTTGTTGACGCGCCGGCCTGACGTGCTTGCTGCCGAATACCGGCTGCAGGCAGCCAACGCCAACATCGGTGCCGCGCGGGCGGCTTTTTTCCCGTCTATTTCGCTGACCGGCCAGGTCGGCAGCGCCAGTGCCGAATTGATTGGCCTGTTTCGCGATGGCAGCCACGCCTGGAGCTTCTCGCCCAGCATCACGCTGCCGATCTTCACGGCCGGTCGTCTGCGCAACAATCTGGCGCTGTCCGAGATCCGTCGCGATATCTCGGTGGCCAATTATGAAAAGACCGTCCAGGCCGCCTTCCGCGAGGTGGCCGATGCCCTGGCCGCCCGCCAGTGGTTGACGCGGCAACTGGCCATCGCACAGACAGCCGTGACCGTGCAGGCCGAGCGGGCCCGCCTGTCCACGCTGCGCTATGACAACGGCGCCGCGCCTTTCCTGGATGTGCTCGATGCCCAGCGCGACCTGCTCAGCGCGCGCCAGCAGCTGGTGCAGACCCGGCGCGCCTTGCTGTCGTCCTCCGTGGCGCTGTATGCGGCCTTGGGCGGTGATACCAGCCAAGCCGGCGCTGCCATCCCTCTTCGTCCCGGACCCTGATCATGACGCTTTCTCCCGCCAAGAAAAACCTGCTGACCGCCGGCCTGCTGGTCGTCCTCCTTGCTGGCGGTGCCACCTATGCCTGGCAGCGCCTGCATCACAGCGGCCCGGGGGAGGGTTTCGCCAGCGGCAATGGCCGCATCGAAGCCACCGAGGTGGATGTGGCCACCAAGCTGGGGGGCAGGGTGGACGCCATCCTGGTCAACGAAGGGGATTTCGTCAGCGCCGGCCAGCCGCTGGCGCAGATGCAGATCCTCTCATTGCAGGCGCAGCGCGAGGAGGCCCAGGCGCGCCAGCAGCAATCGCTGTCGGCCGTGGCCAGTGCCGAGGCGCAGGTGGCGGTACGCGAGAGTGACTACCAGGCCGCGCTGGCACAGAGTGCACAACGCGAGAGTGAACTAGACGCGGCGCGGCGCCGCCTGGCGCGCTCCGAAGTGCTGGTCAAGGAAGGGGCCTCGTCGCTGCAGGAAGTCGATGACGACCGCGCCCGGGTGCGCGGCATGCAAGCCGCCGTGACCGCTGCCCAGGCACAGGTGACGGCCGCCCGTGCCGCCGTGGTGGCGGCGCGCCCCCAGGTCAGCGGTGCCAGATCGACGGTGACCGCCGCCGCCGCCACGGTACAGCGCATCAAGGTCGATATCGACGACAGCACGCTCGTCGCACCCCGTGCCGGGCGGGTGCAGTACCGCATCGCCCAGCCGGGCGAGGTGCTGGGGGGCGGCGGCAAGCTGCTCAACCTGGTGGACCTGAGTGACGTCTACATGACCTTCTTCGTCCCCGAGGCCGTGGCCGGCAAGCTGGCCCTGGGGGCCGAGGCCCGCATCGTGCTGGACGCCGCACCGCAGTATGTGATCCCGGCCAGGATTTCCTTCGTCGCCAGCACCGCCCAGTTCACCCCCAAGACGGTGGAGACGGCCAGCGAGCGGCAGAAGCTGATGTTCCGCGTCAAGGCGCAGATCGATCCGGCCCTGTTGCAGCAACACCTGACGCTGGTCAAGACCGGCCTGCCGGGCGTGGCCTGGGTACGTACCGACCAGAGCCAGGCATGGCCGCCGCAGCTGGTGACCAGGGTTCCGCAATGACCGCCACCCCGGACCAGTCGTGGGTGGCACGCCTGGACGGGGTGTCGCTGCGCTATGGCAAGACGCTGGCACTGGATGCGATATCGCTGCAGGTTCCGGCCGGCTGCATGGTCGGCCTGATCGGCCCGGACGGCGTCGGCAAATCCAGCCTGCTCTCGCTGGTGGCCGGCGCGCGCGCCTTGCAGCAGGGCGAGGTGAGCGTGCTGGGCGGCGACATGCGCAAGGTCGCGCATCGTACCCAGGTCTGCCCGCGCATCGCCTACATGCCGCAAGGACTGGGCAAGAATCTCTATCCCACCCTGTCGGTGGAAGAAAACCTGCAATTCTTTGGCCGCCTGTTCGGCCAGGATGGTGCCGAGCGCCGTCGTCGCATCGACGAACTTACCCGTGGTACGGGCTTGGCCCCCTTTCTCTCGCGCCCGGCCGGCAAGCTCTCCGGAGGGATGAAGCAGAAGCTGGGACTGTGCTGTTCGCTGATCCACGATCCCGACCTGCTGATCCTGGATGAACCCACCACCGGCGTGGACCCGCTGTCACGGGCGCAGTTCTGGGACCTGATCGCACATATCCGCCAGCAACGGCCGGGCATGAGCGTCATCGTCGCCACCGCCTACATGGAAGAGGCGGACCGCTTCGACTGGCTGGTGGCGATGGACGACGGCAAGCTGCTGGCGACCGGCACTCCGGCCGAGCTGCACGCCCGTACCGGCACGGCAGCGCTGGAAGAGGCCTTCATCAGCCTGCTGCCCGAACAAAAGCGGCGCCAGCACCAGACAGTGCAGGTCACCCCGCTGGATGCAAGCGTCGAGGCCGGCATTGCCATCGAGGCCAAGGGCCTGACCATGCGCTTCGGCGATTTCGTGGCGGTGGATCATGTGGATTTCCGTATCCGGCGGGGCGAGATATTCGGCTTTCTCGGCTCCAATGGTTGCGGCAAGTCGACCACCATGAAGATGTTGACCGGGCTGCTGCAGGCCAGCGAAGGCCAGGCCTGGCTGTTCGGCCAGGAGGTCGATCCGCGCGACATGGCCACACGGGCCAGGGTGGGCTATATGTCGCAGGCCTTTTCGCTGTACGGGGAATTGAGCGTGCGCCAGAACCTGGTCCTGCATGCCCGCCTGTACCGTGTGCCGGAAGCGCAGATCGACGCCCGCACCGAAGAGATGGCGACCCGCTTCGGTCTGCTGGATGTGATGGACAGCCTGCCCGAGAGCCTGCCGCTGGGCATCCGCCAGCGCCTGTCACTGGCTGTGGCGATGGTGCACAAGCCGGAACTGCTGATCCTGGACGAGCCGACTTCCGGCGTGGATCCGATCGCCCGTGACCTGTTCTGGCAACTGATGATCGACCTGGCGCGCAAGGATAGGGTCACCATCTTCATCTCCACCCATTTCATGAACGAGGCCCAGCGCTGCGACCGCATCTCGCTCATGCATGCCGGCCGGGTCCTGGTGAGCGCTACGCCGGATGCGCTCATCCGTGAACGCGGCGCGGCTACGCTGGAACAGGCCTTCATCGCCTATCTGGAAGAGGCGGCGGGCAAGGGGAGCGCGCCGGTTGCCGATGACCGGCCAGCGCGGCCCGCGGCGATGGAAGCGTCAACATCGCGCCCCGGCCGGTGGCGCACCAGCCTGGGCCGCGCCCTGAGCTACAGCCAGCGCGAAAGCCTGGAGCTGCGACGCGACCCGGTGCGCGCCACGCTGGCCTTGCTGGGGACGGCGATCCTGATGTTCATCATCGGCTATGGCATCAACCTCGATGTGGAAAACCTCACCTATGCCGTGCTGGACCGCGACCAGACCGGCCTGAGCCAGAACTATGCGCTGAACCTGTCGGGCTCGCGCTACTTCATCGAGAAACCCGCCATCACCGATTACCAGGACCTGGACCGGCGCATGCGCAGCGGCGAGATTTCGCTGGCCATCGAGATTCCCTCCGGCTTTGCCCGCGATATCGGGCGCGGCAAGCCGGTCGAGGTCGGGGCCTGGGTGGATGGTGCCATGCCCACGCGCGCCGAGACCGTGCGCGGCTATGTGCAGGGCATGCATCAACTGTGGCTGGCCGACATGGCCCTGCACCGGTTGGGGCAGACCCTGGCCACGCCGGCCACCATCGAGACACGCTATCGCTACAACCCGGATGTGAAAAGCCTGCCGGCCATGGTGCCGGCCATCATCCCGCTGCTGCTGATGATGATTCCGGCCATGCTCACGGCGCTGTCGGTGGTGCGCGAGAAGGAGCTGGGCTCCATCCTCAACCTCTACGTCACGCCGGTCACCCGCACCGAATTCCTGCTGGGCAAGCAGTTGCCCTATCTGCTACTGGGCATGCTCAACTTCGCCATGCTCACGCTGCTGGCGGTGACGGTATTCGGGGTGCCGGTCAAGGGCAGCCTGTTCACGCTGACCCTGGCGGCGCTGGTGTTCATCATCTGCTCCACCGGTTTCGGTCTGCTGGCATCGACCTTCACCAACAGTCAGATCGCGGCGCTGTTCGTGACCATGATCGGCACCATCATTCCCTGCGTGCAGTTTGCCGGCCTGTTGAACCCGGTGTCCTCGCTGGAGGGCATGGGCGCCCTGATCGGCCAGGTCTATCCGGCCACGCATTTCCTCACCATCAGTCGCGGCGTGTTCAGCAAGGCGCTCGCCGTCGGCGACCTGGGCTCGTCCTTCTGGCCCCTGGTACTCGCCGCACCCGTGATCCTGGGGCTGTCGGTGCTGTTACTGAAGAAACAGGAGCGGTGAGATGCGCAACTCCTGGGCCAACATCTACCGCCTCGGCATCAAGGAACTATGGAGCCTGCTGCGCGATCCGGCCATGCTGGTGCTCATCGCCTACACCTTTACGCTGTCCATCTACGTGGCCGCGACCGCCATGCCGGAAAGCCTGCACCACGCCGCCATCGCCATCGTCGATAACGACGGCTCGCCGCTGTCGGCACGCATCGCGGCGACCTTCTATCCGCCGCACTTCAAGGTGGCGCGGCTGGTTACGGCGCAAGAGGCTGATGCCGGCCTGGATGATGGCGACTACACCTTCGTATTGGACATCCCTGCCGACTTCCAACGTGACGTACTGGCCGGACGGGCGCCTGCAGTGCAACTGAATGTCGATGCCACCCGCATGAGCCAGGCCTTCACCGGTAACAGCTACATCCAGCAGATGATCACCACCGAGGTGACGCAGTTCGTGCGACGCACCGAGGCCGGTACCACCGCACCGGTGAACCTGGCCATGCGCATGCGCTTCAACCCCAATCTGGAGCAGTCCTGGTTCGGATCGCTCATGGAGATCATCAACAACGTGACCATGCTTTCCATCATCCTCACCGGCGCCGCACTGATCCGCGAGCGCGAGCACGGCACCATCGAACACCTGCTGGTGATGCCGGTAACGCCTGCCGAGATCATGCTGGCCAAGGTCTGGTCCATGGGGCTGGTGGTGGCGCTGGCGGCACTGGCCTCCTTGCTGTTGATCGTGCGCGGCGCGCTGCAGGTGCCGATCGAAGGTTCGCTGGCGCTGTTCATGCTGGCCACCGTCATGCATCTTTTCGCCACCACCTCCATGGGCATCTTCATGGCCACGCTGGCGCGTTCGATGCCGCAGTTCGGCATGCTGACCGTGCTGGTGCTGTTGCCGCTGCAACTGCTCTCGGGCGGTTCCACGCCGCGCGAAAGCATGCCGCTGCTGGTGCAGGACATCATGCTGGCCGCGCCCACCACGCACTTCGTGGCGGCCGGGCAGGCCATTCTGTATCGGGGTGCCGGGCTGGAGGTGGTATGGCCGCAACTGCTGGCCATCTTTGCAATCGGTGCCTTGTTGTTCACGGCCGCGCTGGGCCGCTTCAGGAAGACCATCAGCCAGATGGCGTGATGGATATTTTCGTTCGCCCGTGCAGCGCCCGTGCGAACACCGACCTCACCGGGGAGTAACCACCATGGACCTGACCAGCCCTTCCGCATTGATACCCGCCATCAGCATCGCGCTGCTCCTGTTCGGCTATGGCATGCGCGCCCGACGCTGGGCGCCCTATTGCATGCTGGCCGGGGCGTTCGGCTTGCTGGGGGTGTTGTTGTATCGGGTGTCGGTGGCGATTAGCTAGCAAATCGCCCCCTGCACAACATGCGCAGAGGGCGATATCTCAACAACGCCAGGCCGTGCCTCAGACTTGTGGGCGCAGCCCCGTCACCTTGATCCGCGACTCCAGCGCCTTGCCCTTGCGCGCCCGCTTGCCGATATGCACGCCCAGCGACGCGGCCGAGAGGGCGATTTCCTTGGCTTTACCGACATTGCCGGTGCCTTCGACCACCACGCCCTTCTGGCTGATGGCTTGTGCGCCGATCAGCTTTTCGTTTTTCTCCAGCTCCATCAGGTTCACGCCACGGCCGCCGGAAGACAGGGTCTTCATCTCGTCCAGGCCAAACACCAGCAGACGACCATTGCCCGAGACGCAGGCCACGGCGCTGGCGTCGGCAGCGACTGCGCGCGGTGCCAGGGGCAGGGCGCCTTCGTCCAGCGTGAAGAAGCTCTTGCCGCCCTTGACCCGGCCGAACATGTCGGAGGCCTTGGCGATGAAGCCGGCCGCCGCATCCGAGGCCAGCAGCAGCGTGGTGTCGGCGGGGCCAGCGAAGTAGTGCAGGATGCTGCTGCCGCTGGCCAGTTCGATCAGCGTGGTCACCGGCACGCCATCCCCGCGTGCATTGGGCAGGGCGCTCACGGCGATGGTGTAGACCCGGCCGTTGGAGCCGAAGGCCAGCAGGTTATCCACGGTACGGCATTCGAAGGCGCCATACAGGCTGTCGCCGGCCTTGAAGGTGAATTGCGTGGCATCGTGACCGTGGCCGGTGCGGGCGCGCACCCAGCCCTTCTGCGAGATGATGACGGTGACCGGTTCATCGATCACCTTCTGTTCGAAGGTGGCGCGTTCGGCTTCCTCGATGATGGTGCGACGAGCGTCGCCATAGGTCTTGGCGTCGCCTTCGATTTCCTTGATGACCAGCTTCTTCATCGAGGCCGGGTTGTCCAACAGGTCTTGCAGGGTGGTCTTCTCGCCGCGCAGCTCGGCCAGTTCCTGCTGGATCTTGATGGCTTCCAGGCGGGCCAGCTGGCGCAGACGGATTTCCAGGATGTCTTCGGCCTGGCGATCCGACAGCCTGAAGGCCTCGATCAGGGGCGGCTTGGGTTCATCGGACTCGCGGATGATCTTGATGACCTTGTCGATGTTCAGGAGCACCGCTTCCCGGCCTTCCAGGATGTGGATGCGGTCGTTGACCTTCTGCATGCGGAATTGCGTGCGGCGGGTCACGGTCTCGAAGCGGAAGCTGATCCACTCGCCGAGGATGTCGGTCAGGTTCTTCTGGCGCGGACGGCCATCGCCGCCGATCATCACCAGGTTCAGCGAGGCACTGGTTTCCAGCGAGGTCTGGGCCAGCAAGGTGTTCATGAACTCGGTCTGGTCCTGGTTCTTGGACTTGGGTTCGAACACCAGGCGTACCGGGGCCTCGCGGCCCGACTCGTCGCGCACGGCGTCGAGCAGGCCGAGGATGGTGGCCTTCTGGGCTTGCTGCTCGGGCGTGAGCGATTTCTTGCCCAGCTTGAGCTTGGGGTTGGTCAGTTCTTCGATCTCTTCCAGTACGCGCTGCGAGGATACGCCCGGCGGCAGTTCGGTGATCACCGCCTGCCACTGGCCGCGCGCCAGGTCTTCGATCTTCCAGCGGGCGCGCACCTTGAGGCTGCCGCGGCCGCTCTGGTACATCTCGGCGATGGTCGTGGCCGGGGTGATGATCTGGCCGCCACCGGGGAAGTCCGGGCCGGGGACCAGTTCCATCAGTTCGGCATGGCTGATCTTGGGGTTGCGGATCATCGCCACCGCCGCCTTGGCCACTTCGGTGAGGTTGTGCGACGGGATTTCGGTGGCCATGCCCACGGCAATGCCGGAGGCGCCATTCAACAGCAGGAAGGGCAGGCGCGCCGGCAGCAGGCGCGGCTCTTCGGTGGAACCGTCGTAGTTGGGCTGGAATTCCACGGTGCCCATGTCGATTTCATCGAGCAGCAGCTTGCTGATGGGCGTCAGGCGGGCTTCGGTGTAGCGCATGGCCGCCGCGCCATCGCCATCACGCGAACCGAAGTTGCCGTGGCCATCGATGAGCGGGTAGCGCAGCGAGAAATCCTGGGCCATGCGCACCAGCGCGTCGTACACCGACTGGTCGCCGTGCGGGTGCAGCTTGCCCAGCACATCGCCGACCACGGCGGCCGATTTGCGCGGCTTGGCGGCGCTGTTGAGCGAGAGTTCGTTCATCGCGTAGAGGATGCGGCGTTGCACCGGCTTCTGGCCATCGGCCACATCGGGCAGGGCGCGGCCCTTGACCACCGAGATCGCGTAATCGAGATAGGCGCGTTCGGCGAAGGTGGACAGCGTCAGCGATTCGCCATCAGGGGCGGCCGGGACTGGGTCAAACAGGGTTGGTTGATCGGTCATGGAACAGTTCTTGTTGTCGTCGTGGTGGACAGGGTTAATCGTTGGCGGTGACGGGCTCGCGCGGCGGCAGCGTCACCTTGAGACGGGCCTGGCCTGAGCTGGCGCCGGGGGCGGAGGCGGAGGCAGGGCTGCGCTCACCGGCAGCCAAGCGCATTGCGCCGGGCGGGCGATACAGCTCATAGAAGCGCGACACCAGCCGCACATAGCCCTGGGTCTCGGGATAGGGAGGAATCTTGTTGCCGTATTTCTGCACCGTGCCTTCGCCGGCATTGTAGGAGGCGATCGCCAGTTCCACATGCTGCGGGAACATGGCCATCAGGTCGCGCAAGTAGCGTGCGGCCAGACGGATGTTGATCTTTGGATCGACCAGCTTCTGGTGCAGGCTCTTGCGGCGGTCGCCCTGCAGGCCATAGCGCTCGGCGGTATCGGGCATGATCTGCATCAGGCCGATGGCGCCCTTGCTGGAGACGGCACCGGCATTGAAGCCGGATTCGGCCGTCATGACCGCCTTGAGCAGGGCCGCATCCAGGCCGAACTCTCCGGCCGCTTCGCTGAGCAGGCTGTCGTACTTGCGTGCATCGCGATGCGCGAGCATGGTCCGCACGAAGGGCGGGTCGGTCGGGGTGACGGCTTCCTTGCTGCCGGGATGGTTCAGCAGCGAGGCGCTGCTGGCCATGAGCTTGTCGGGGTCGTCCAGGGCCTGGGCATAGAAGTGGACCGCGCCGTCGGCATCGGTGTAGCGGTAGACGATGGTGCGGGGTTTGCGGCTGCTGCCGTCCTTGCCGCCGTTCTTGTTGCCCTCGGCCGCCTCCACCCGCATGTGCTGCACGCCATCGGCATCGGTGTAGCGCACCATCTGTTGCGCCCGTGCCGTTCCTGCGCCCGCGCACAACAGCACCGTCGCGACCAGCAGGGCGGCGCGAGCGATGAGCGGTAGGCGGGGCGGGCGGCGGGTCATGTCAGATATCGGCTTCGGCTTCGTTGCCGTGCTCTTCGATCCAGGCGCGGCGGGAGGCGGCTTCGCCCTTGCCCATGAGCATGTTGAAACGCTCTTCCGAGGTCTGCACGCCCGGTTCGCCGAAGCCGATCGGCAACAGGCGGCGGGTGTCCGGATTCATGGTGGTTTCCCACAGCTGTTCGGCATTCATCTCGCCCAGGCCTTTGAAGCGGGAAATGCTCCAGGCGCCTTCCTTCAGGCCATCCTTGCGCAGCTTGTCTTCGATGGCTTCGAGTTCGCCATCGTCCAGGGCATACAGCTTCTGCACCGGCTTCTTGCCGCGCGCGGGGGCATCCACGCGATACAGGGGCGGACGCGCCACGCAGATGTTGCCGTTCTGGATCAGCTTGGGGAAGTGACGGAAGAACAGCGTCAGCAGCAGCACCTGAATGTGCGAGCCGTCCACGTCCGCATCCGAGAGGATGCAGATCTTGCCGTAGCGCAGGCCGGACAGATCCGGGCTGTCGTTGATGCCATGCGGATCGACGCCGATGGCCACGGCGATGTCGTGGATCTCATTGTTGGCGAAGAGGCGGTCGCGCTCGGTTTCCCAGGCGTTCAGGACCTTGCCGCGCAGCGGCAGGATAGCCTGGAACTCCTTGTCGCGGCCCATCTTGGCCGAGCCGCCGGCGGAGTCGCCCTCGACCAGGAAGATTTCATTGCGCGACACATCCGAGGATTCGCAATCGGTCAGCTTGCCCGGCAGCACGGCCACGCCGGAAGACTTCTTCTTCTCGACCTTCTGCGCCGAGCGCAGGCGGCTCTGGGCCTGCTTGATGACCAGTTCGGCCAGCTTCTTGCCGTACTCGACGTGCTGGTTCAGCCACAGCTCCAGCGCCGGGCGCGAATAACCGGCCACCAGGCGCACGGCGTCGCGGGAGTTGAGACGTTCCTTGATCTGGCCCTGGAATTGCGGGTCCAGCACCTTGGCCGAGAGCACGAAGGAGACGCGTGCAAACACGTCCTCGGCCAGCAGCTTGACGCCCTTGGGCAGCAGCGAATGCATCTCGGCGAAGCTCTTCACGGCCGAGAACAGGCCTTCGCGCAGGCCCGATTCATGGGTGCCGCCGTTGGAGGTGGGGATCAGGTTGACGTAGGACTCGCGCACCACGGCGCCTTCCTCGGTCCAGGCCACCACCCAGGAGGCACCTTCGCCCTCGGCGAAGCCTTCGGCATCCTTGCCGGCGAACTGCTCGCCCTCGAACAGCGGGATCAGGGTCTCGCCGCTGCCGCTCTGGGCCAGTTGTTCCATCAGGTAGCCGCGCAGGCCCTGGTCGTACTGCCAGCTCTGGCTGTCACCGGTCCTGGCGTTGGTGAAGGTCACCTTCACGCCCGGCAGCAGCACTGCCTTGGACCGCAACAGGCGTTGCAGCTCGCCCAGCGGGATGGTGGGCGAATCGAAATACCTGGCGTCAGGCCAGACCGTGACGCGGGTGCCGGATTTCTTGTCTTCGCGGGTGGCGGGGCGCGACTTGAGCTTTTCGATGACGTCGCCGCCGGAGAAGGCCAGGGTATGCACGCCGCCTTCACGCCAGACCGTGATTTCCAGACGCGTGGCCAGGGCATTGGTGACCGACACGCCCACGCCGTGCAGACCGCCGGAGAAGGCATAGGCGCCGCCGGAGCCCTTGTCGAACTTGCCGCCCGCGTGCAGGCGGGTGAACACGATCTCGACGGTGGGGACCTTTTCTTCCGGGTGCAGGCCGACCGGGATGCCGCGGCCGTCGTCTTCCACGCTGACGCTGCCGTCGGCGTTCAGGGTGACGATGATGCTCTTGCCGTAGCCGCCCAGCGCTTCGTCGGAGGCGTTGTCGATCACTTCCTGGAGGATGTGCAGCGGGTTCTCGGTGCGGGTGTACATGCCCGGGCGCTGCTTGACCGGCTCCAGTCCCTTGAGGACACGGATCGATGATTCACTGTAATCGGACGGGGATGTTTTTTTGGTTGCCATGCAGATGAGTGGTCGTGGCTGATGCCGGAGGGTTGTTCTATCTTTGTTTGCCCAGCGCTGCAGCCCCGTGGGAGGGGCCGTCTTGCGCTGCAAAAGCGCATTCTAATGAAAATTCCAGGAATTCGGCGTCCGGGCCGTGGAAATGTTCCCTTCCGCGTGGGACTTGTCCTTAAATGCGCTTAAATGCTGCCAAATATGCATTTAAATGCGGCAATGAAAAAGGCCTGTGCATGCACAGGCCTGGTTGATGTGTTGCAAGCACGCCGGATTTCAGCTGGCCAGCAAGCCCTCCACGGCCAGCGCAATGGACAGCAGGCGCCGGTCCTGGCCACCAGGAGCCGCCAGCGACAGGCCCACCGGTGCGCTGCCTTCTGCGTGGCAGGGCAGGGACACCGCGCAGCCGTCGAGGAAGTTGATCAGCGTGGGGTTGCGCAGCATCTTGCCGTTGGCGCCGTAATAGGCGTCGTCGCTGGCCAGCAGCTCGGCAATGCGTGGTGCGACGATGGGCACGGTGGGCATCACCAGCGCATCGTAGCCGGCCAGTTGTGCCTCGACCTGGGCGATCCAGGGCGAGCGGGCGTGCAGCACATCCAGCAGGTCGGCCGCGCTCATGTCCTTGCCGCGCATGATGCGCGAGACCACACGCTGGTCGTAGCCGGCAGCGTTCTCGGCAATCAGGGCGCGGTGCCAGGCATAGGCCTCGGCGGCGGTGAAGCCACCCTTGCTGTTGATGGCGGCCAGGCCGTTGAAGGCGGGGACTTCTTCCTCCACCACCACCGCACCGGCTTGCGTGAGCCTGGACAGGGCGGCACGGTAGGCCTTGGCGACGCTCTCGTCCATGCCGTCGAGCACGACATTGGTGGGTGCCAGCAGGCGCAGGCCGCGCAGCGGATGGGCAGGCAGCGGGCGATAGGTTTCACCGGCCAGCACGGCGTCCATGATGGCGCAGCACTCCACCGAGGCCGCCAGCGGGCCGATTGAATCCAGGTAGGCCGACAGCGGCAGCACGCCCTCCATGGAGACCCGTGCGGCGGTCGGCTTGAAACCGGTCAGGCCGTTCAGTGCCGAGGGAATGCGCACCGAACCGCCAGTGTCCGAGCCCACCGCGGCGAACGCCATGCCATCGGTCACCGAGATGGCCGCGCCGGAAGACGAGCCGCCGGGAATGCGGCCTCCTTCGACGCCACGTTCCCACTGGTTTTGCGGGGTGCCATAGTGCGGATTGATGCCCAGCCCGGAATAGGCGAACTCGGTCATGTTGGTCTTGCCGATGACGATGGCACCCGCCTTGATCAGCTTCTGCACCACCTCGGCATGGGCGCTGGCGACCGGCTTGCCGCGCAGCACCACGGACCCGGCCAGGGTAGTCTCACCGGCCACGTCGAACAGGTCCTTGACCGAGACCGGCACGCCTTCCAGCGGCGAGCGGCGCAGACCGGCGGCGCGCAGGGTGTCGGAGGCACGGGCGGCGGCACGCGCCTGGTCGGCATAGACGCTGGTGAAGACGCGTGCGCCTTCGCCAGCCGGGTCGGCGATGCGGGCCAGGGCCTGTTCGGTCAGTTGCAGGGAGGTGATGCGGCCGGCATCGAGGTCGGCGGCAAGTTGGGAAAGTGTGCTCGGCATGATGGAAAAATGGGGTGGTCGACAGGAGCGGTGCAGCGATAAAGGCGACAAGAGTAACAGGCCCTAGCCGCATCAGACAAAAATGGCCAGCAGGGCTGGCCACGGGATCAGGCGACTTCGGCCAGCGACTGCGCGACATAGTGATGGCGCAGCGCACGCTGACGGCGTGGATCGTAGAGCTCCATCGTGAAGGAGGCGGCCGGACGGATGCCGCCGATGGCGCCCACCGTGCCGCAGGTCATGCCGCAGCCCTCGGGCAGTGTCGCGCTGCCGTCGGTGAAGCGGGCGATCAGGTCGGACGGGGTGCGCAGCGAGGCCAGCGGACCTTCCTGGTACAGCACGGTGGCACCGTCTTCTTCGATCCAGGAGCGGATCACCAGCTCGTCCCAGTAGTCGGCCACGTCCGCCAGTTTCCAGGCAGCGGCGCCCACCGGCTTGACGCAGGCCTGCTTGGAAAAGGCCACGCTATGGGCTTCCAGCTTGCGGTCGGTATGGTCGGAGGCGATGGAAACATACAGTTCGCCACCGGCATTGAAGACGAAGGTCTCGACTTCGCCGGAGGAGGCCTCGCCCAGTACCTGCACCTGTTCGGCCTGCGACAGCTGGTTGGCCGAGACGCGGTAGAACAGCGGCACTGCGCTGGGACGGGAGATGCCCAGGGCTTCCAGTTCTTCGATGTGATGTTCGATGGCCGCCATGTCGCGGCCGGCCCAGCCGGCGATGACCAGGCTGTCGATGTCGGCCTGGAGGGCAGATTGGTCGGGGAGGGTAAAGGTCAGCTTCATGATGTCTATCCTGCAGGTGATTCAAGGGTGATGTGCACTGCGCTTGGGGGAGTTGGTTCAGTGGGGTGTCAGTGCTTCCTGACGAACACCACCACCAGGAAACTGGCCAGGAATTCCAGCGCTGCCACGAAGTACAGGCCCGAGGACAGCGACCCGGTGCTGGTCTTCAGCGCGCCGATCATGTAGGGCGCCACGAAGCCGGCCAGGTTGCCAATGGAGTTGATCAGGGCGATGCCGCCGGCGGCTGCCGTGCCGGCCAGGAAGGCACCGGGAATCGACCAGAACACCGGGAAGGCCGCCAGGATGCCGACCGCCGCCAGCGTCAGCGAGCACAGCGCCAGGGTGGCATTGCCCAGGCTCATGCCGGTGGCGATCAGGCCGATACAGGCAATCAGGGTGGCGATAGCGCTGTGCATGCGGCGTTCGCCGGTCTTGTCGGAGTGGAAGCCGTTCCAGATCATGGCCAGGGTGCCGGCCACGAAGGGGATGGCCGAGATCAGGCCGATCTGCAGATTACCCTTGACGCCGATTTCCTTGATGATGGACGGTGCCCAGAAGGCGATGGTGGCGTTGCCGCTGACCACGCAGAAATACACGGCAGCGCAGATCCAGACGCGGTAGTTGCTACAGGCGTCCTTGAAGGAGAAGTGCTTGCCCGGTGCGCTGTTTTCGGCAGCCAGTACCTGGGTGACGGCATTCTTCTCGGCCTCGCTCAACCACTTGGCGTTGGCGGGTTTTTCCGGCAGCCAGGCCAGCACGGCGAAGCCGGCCAGCAGGGAAGGGATGCCCTCGATGATGAACAGCCACTGCCAGTTCGCCAGGTGACCCACGCCTTCCATGCTGCTCATGATGAGGCCGGCAATGGGGCCGCCGACCGCACCGGCGATGGCGAACGAGGTCATGAACAGGCCATTGACGCGGGCGCGGCGCTGCGCCGGGAACCAGTAGGTCAGGTACAGCACCACGCCGGGGAAGAAGCCGGCCTCGAAGATGCCCAGCAAAAAGCGCAGGATGTAGAAGCTGGTGGGCGTGGTGACATAGGCCATCGCCATCGAGGCCAGGCCCCAGAGGATGGTGATGCGGGCCAGGGTCTTGCGGGCACCGATCTTTTCCAGCAACAGGTTGCTGGGGACTTCGAAGAGGAAGTAGCCGATGAAGAAGATGCCTGCCCCCAGGCCGTAGACGGCTTCCGAGAACTGCAGGTCCTGCAGCATCTGCAGCTTGGCGAAGCCGACGTTGACGCGGTCGATCCAGGCCAGCACGAACAGGAAGACCAGGAACGGGATCAGGCGCCAGGCGATCTTGCGATAGGTGACATCCATGCTGGATGGCGCGCCTGCCGATGCCGCCGCTGTGGCGGCGGCGGATGGGGAATAAGACATGAAAACCTCCTCAAGTAGTGCCGGCGTCCGCGTGGCGGCGCCGTGCTGTGTTCGGCATGGGATGGACTGGGTGCAAGGATGGGCAAGCAGGACCGGCCATGCTGTTGTTATCGCCCGAAGGCACCGGTCTTAGGGCCTGTTCACACTAAATCTGCGAGATGCGTTGCGCCCAGAAGGCGTGGTGGCAAGGCGCACGGCAAGGCTGGTGGTGGCGCCACCAGCCTTGCCGGGCAACGCCGCCAGCGCGCCTTCTGGGCGCAACCCTCCGGGAGAGGCCGTCAAGCGTCGCCTGCCGTTGTTGCAGCAACTTGCCGTAGCACCACTACGGCGCGTCGCTGCGCCTAGGCAGTCAACGCTTGACGACCTCTCGCACTCACAGATTTAGTGTGAACAGGCCCTAAATCAGTATGGGGATGCGGGGAGGGCGCTGTCCAACAAGAAAATCTGAACGGGCTTGATTGAAAAATCTTATGAGCAAAAGCGGGGCGGCGGTTGCTTCAGGATGGTGCTGCGCCGCATGCGGCGGTTGTGGATGCGCAGCCAGCAGCGGCGCGGTATTGCGCCCGGCTCAGTTGAGCGGCGCAGGCAGGCGGGCGATCTCGTGGCCCCAATTGAGTGCGAAGTCGGACGCGGTTTCCTGGGCGATGCGGGCCACGGTTTCGGTCAGGGGATTCTCATGGTCCGAGCGGAAGCAGGCGATCAGCGCCAGGGCCGGGAACTCGGTATCGACCCGCAGCAGGTGCAGGCTTTCCTCGTTGAGCTCGCGCTGGATGATGGCCGGCGGCACGGCGGTGATGCCGAAGCCGTCGGTGGCCAGCCGGATCATGGTCGCCACCGAGGCGATGCAATTGATATGCAGCGTGCGCTCGCTGCGTTCGCTGCCCGAGAACAGGCGCTCGATCACCGCATGCGGCCCCGAGTTGCGGGCGAAGCTGATGATCGGGAAGGCCGCCAGGTCGGTCAGCGACAGGGTCTCGCTGCCGATGTCGAGCTTGGGACTACCGACCCAGCGCATGGGGAATTCGCATAGCGCGATATTGCTGACCTGCGGGCCGATCACCGGTTCGGCCTGCAGCACCAGGTCCAGGTTGCTCTTGCTGAACTGTTCGTGCAGGTGGATGGTGGTATCGCTGACGATCTCGATCTGCAGGCGCGGGAAGGTCTTGTGCAGCCGCCCCAGGAAATCCGGGAACCAGCTGTGGACGATGGATTCGATCACGCCGATGCGGATCACGCCGGCATAGACTTCGCGGTCGGACATGTCGTCCTTCATCTCGCGCATGAGCTTGACCATGCGCTCGGCATACACCAGCGCCTTGCTGCCGTCGGCGGTGAGTGCCACCTCGCGCGCGCTGCGGTCGAACAGGCGCACGCCGAAGTCCTGTTCGAGCGAGGCGATGCGGCTGGAGACGGCAGCCTGGGTGGTGTGCAGGCGCTCGGCAGTGAGCCGGAAATTGCGCAGCCGGGCCAGCCAAACGAAGGTTTCGAGGAAGCGGATATTCATGACGAGCAGGACGTGGAGAAGAGGCGTATTTTATCGCCAGGACGTGTCAACTCCCGTTGTCATTTTTGGTGCGCTGCGCAATAAAGTCGGTCCTGTTCGGCGCACATCTGGTGCATTTCACAGGGTAAGTTGCGTGCTTCTGGTGCGTTATATCGATATTCGGAATTTGAAAGTATTTTTTCTTTACTCCGGATTGAAATGAAAATATATTTACATTTTTCGCGCCAGGGCTGGTCGTCATATCAAGTCCCGCGACAGGATAAAAATGGGTGAGGCCCGCGTTTTCGTAAACGATATAAATCCAATCAATGATATGGAGCGTTTGCAGGCACGGGGCGATTTCTTCAGCACAGACGGGGCAGCGGACGGTGACACAACAACCGAAGAACATCAGCTTGCAGGGAGCCGGCGCGGTCGCGCAGGCCGTGGGCAAGCTGTATCCGCAGTTGTCCAAGTCGCACCGCAAGACCGCCGACTATGTGCTCGGCAACCCCTTTCGCGCCGCGACCATGACCATCGACGAACTGTCGGAGGCCGCCGGCATCTCGGTAGCCACCGCCAACCGTTTTGCCCACGCGCTGGGTTTTGATGGTTATGCCTCCTTCCGCGCGGCCCTGGTGGCGGACTTTGCCACCACGCTGGCGCCGGTGGAAAAGCTGCGCGACGAAGTGCAACGCGCCGCCACCAGCGCCGAGATCATGGCCGCTGCCTTCGATAGCGACATCCATAACATCGAGGCCACCCGCCGCATGCTCACGCCCGAGCATTGTGAACAGGCAGTGGACATGATTCTTGCCGCCGAACGCATCTTCATCACCGGCTTCGGCGCCTCGGCCTACCTGGCCGGCCTGATGGCACATGCGCTGGAGCCCTATGTGCGCACCGTGTCCTCGGTGGCGCTGGCTGGTGGTCCTTCGCAGGCGGGTCGGCAATTCTTCAAGCTCGATAGTCGCGACCTGGTGATCCCGATGGTGTTTCCGCGCTATGCCGCCGATACCGTCTGGCTGACCCAGCGTGCAGTGGAGAAGGGCGCCCGTATCCTGGCTATCACCGATACTCCCGGCTCGCCGCTGGTGCCGCTGGCCGATGTCACGATCTATGCCCAGACCGATCGCAAGCTGTCACCCACGTCCGATGCGGCCGCGCTGATCTTGATCCAGGCCCTGTGCGATGCGGTGGCGCATCGCGCCCGGCGCTCGGTGCAGGCTGCTTCGCAGATGACCGAATTCGTACTGCCCTGGCTCTACTTGCCGCAACAGCACCAGCGTCCGGCCATGACGCCTGTCGCCAAGCCGGCCCGGGCCGCTCTCAATAAAGGAAAGACCAAAGCATGACCACTCCGGTAATTGCCATCCATGGTGGCGCAGGCACCATCACGCGCGCCTCGCTGAGCGCCGAGGACGAAGCCCGATATCACCAGGCGCTGGCTGACATCGTGGCCGCCGGCCAGGCCGTATTGAATGCCGGTGGCTCGGCGCTGGAAGCGGTGACCGAAGCAGTGCGCCTGCTGGAAGACTGTCCGCTGTTCAATGCCGGCCATGGCGCCGTCTATACCAGTGAAGGCCGGCTTGAGCTGGATGCCTGCGTGATGAATGGCGCCGACCTGGCCTCCGGCGCGGTGGCCTGTGTCACCAATCTGCGCAACCCGGTGCTGGCTGCCCGCGCCGTGATGGAAAAGAGCGAGCACGTGCTGCTGGTCGGTCCCGCTGCCGAAGCCTTTGCCGCTCGCAACGGTGTGGCCACGGTCACGCCCGACTATTTCCATACCGATGCCCGCCACGAGCAATGGCTGCGCGTGCGCGGTCAGTCGCGGGCCATGCTGGACCATGACGCCTCCTCCTTTGCCTTTGCCGAAAAGACCGCCGCCACCGTCGAGCCCATCGACCCCGACCACAAGTTCGGCACCGTCGGTGCGGTGGCGCTGGACCAGTTCGGCAACCTGGCTGCGGCCACCTCGACCGGTGGCATCACCAACAAGCAGCCGGGCCGGGTAGGGGATTCACCCATCATCGGTGCCGGCTGCTATGCCAACAATGCCACCGTTGCGGTTTCCGCCACCGGCACCGGCGAGGCCTTCATGCGCACCGTGGCCTGTTACGACATCGGCGCGCGCATGGCCTATGCCGGTCAGTCGCTGGAAGAAGCCAGCCGCGCCGTGGTGTTCGATACCCTGCCCAAGGTCGGCGGACGCGGTGGCGTGATCGCCATCGATGCCCAGGGCAACCTGGCCCTGCCGTTCAATACCGAGGGCATGTACCGCGCCTATGGCTGCGGCGAGCTGGCGCCGGTCACCGAAATCTACGCAGCACCGGCCTGAGTCGGCCGAGCAGGAGAGAATCAAGATGCAACAGTCACAACGCGTGCTCGATGTCAGCCACCTCAACGTCCGCTTCGCCACCTCCGAGCGGACGGTGGACGCGGTGCGCGACCTGTCCTTCCATGTGGACCAGGGCGAGACCCTGGCCATCGTCGGCGAATCGGGTTCGGGCAAGTCGGTGTCCTCGCTGGCGATCATGCGCCTGATCGAACACGGCGGCGGCAAGATCGTCGGCGGCAGCATGCAGTTCCTGCGCCGCAGTGGCCAGACGCTTGATCTGGCCCAGGCCGACAATGCCACCATGCGCGGCATCCGGGGCGCCGAGATCGCCATGATCTTCCAGGAACCGATGACCTCGCTGAACCCGGTCTTCACCGTCGGTGAACAGATCGCCGAATCGATCCGCCTGCACCAGGGCATGAGCCGCGCCGCCGCCCAGGCCGAGGCGCTGCGCATGCTGGAGATGGTGCGTATCCCCGAGGCCAGGCGCGTGCTGGGCCGCCATCCGCACCAGTTGTCGGGTGGCATGCGGCAACGCGTGATGATCGCCATGGCCTTGTCCTGCAAGCCTTCGCTGTTGATCGCCGATGAACCGACCACGGCCCTGGACGTGACCATCCAGGCGCAGATCCTGCAACTGATCCGCTCCCTGCAGGAAGAGATGCACATGGGCGTGATCTTCATCACCCACGACATGGGCGTGGTGGCCGAAGTGGCCGACCGCGTGGTGGTCATGTGTCGTGGCGAGAAGGTGGAAGAAAACGCCGTCGAGCCGCTCTTCGCCGCACCCAGCCATCCCTATACCCGTTCCCTGCTGGCCGCCGTGCCGCGCCTGGGTTCCATGCGCGGTACCGATATGCCGCTGCGTTTCGGTATTGCGCCGCAGGCCGAGGTGCGCCCCGACCTGATCGCCAGCGAGCTGCAGACCCAGCAGGAGATCGCCGCCCAGCGCCAGCCCATCCTCAAGGTGCGCGACCTGACCACCCGCTTCGATGTGAAGAGCGGCATCTTCGGTCGCGTCAAGCAGCGTGTGCATGCGGTGGAAAAGGTCAGCTTCGACCTGTTTGCCGGCGAGACCCTGGCCATCGTCGGTGAATCCGGCTGTGGCAAGTCCACCACCGGCCGCTCGCTGTTGCGCCTGGTCGATATCGCCGGTGGTCGTGTCGAATTCGGCGGCCGCGACCTGGCGCAATTGCCGCGCACCGAGCTGCGCCAGTTGCGGCGCGATATCCAGTTCATCTTCCAGGACCCGTTCGCTTCCCTCGATCCGCGCATGACGGTCGGTTACTCCATCATGGAGCCGATGCTGGTGCACGGCATGAAGGAGGGCGCCCAGGAACGCGTGGATGCACTGCTGACCCGCGTGGGCCTCACCCCCGAACATGGCCAGCGCTATCCGCATGAATTTTCCGGCGGTCAGCGCCAGCGCATCTGCATCGCCCGCGCCCTGGCCCTGAACCCCAAGATCGTCATTGCCGACGAATCGGTGTCGGCACTGGACGTGTCGATCCAGGCCCAGATCGTCAACCTGATGCTGGACCTGCAGGCCGAGCTGGGGATTTCCTTCATCTTCATCTCGCACGACATGGCCGTGGTAGAGCGCATCAGCCACCGGGTCGCGGTGATGTACCTGGGCCAGATCGTGGAGATCGGCCCGCGTCGCGCGATCTTCGAGAATCCGCAGCATCCCTATACGCGCAAGCTGATGGCGGCCGTGCCGGTGGCCGATCCGACCTTGCGCCAGCCGGGCAAGAAGCTGCTGACCGATGAAATTCCCAGCCCGATCCGGCTGGTGGGCGATGAGCCCAAAGTGGAGCCCCTGAAGGAAGTGGCTCCCGGGCACTTTGTGGCCCAGCACCGTATTGCCGGCGCTTTCTGAGCGCGGGCGGGTTTCCATGTTGTAAATGCTTCAGTGCAGTAATCCCCACTACGTCGTACCAACCTCGCTTTACTGATCAGGAGAGACTACATGACTACCACTGCAACCCGGAAGGGCATGACCATTGCCAAATGGCTGGCCGTCGGCGCCCTGGGCACCTCGCTGCAATTTGCAGCGGCACATGCGTTCGCGGCCAAGACCGTGACGCTGGCGGTGTATTCCACCTTCACCACGCTGGACCCCTATGACGCCAACGACACCCTGTCGCTGTCCATGGCCAAGTCCTTCTACCAGGGCCTGTTCGGTTTCGACAAGGACATGAAGCTCATTCCGGTGCTGGCCGAAGGCTACCTGGTGAGCAAGGACGGTCTGGAATACACCATCCGCCTGAAGCAGGGCGTGAAGTTCCAGGACGGTACCGTGTTCAAGGCCGATGCCGTGAAGGCCGTGTTCGACCGTGTCACCAACCCGGACAACAAGTTGAAGCGCTACAACCTCTTCAACCGCATCGCCAAAACCGAAATCCTGAACGACTACACCGTCAAGATCGTGCTCAAGGAGCCGTTCTCGGCCTTCATCAACGTGCTGGCCCACCCGTCGGCAGTGATGATTTCGCCGGCTGCGCTGAAGCAGTACGGCAACAAGGACATCGCCTTCCACCCGGTCGGCACCGGCCCCTTCAAGTTCGTCGAATGGAAACAGACCGACTACGTCAAGGTCGAGAAATTCGATGGTTACTGGAAGCCGGGCTACCCCAAGGTCGACGAGATCATCTGGAAGCCGGTGGTCGACAACAACGCCCGCTCGGCCATGATGCAGACCGGCGAGGCGCAATTCACCTATCCGCTGCCCTACGAGCAGGCCGATCTGTTGAAGAGCAAGTCCAACCTGGATGTGGTGGCGGCACCATCCATCATCCAGCGTTACATGTCGATGAATACCAAGCAGAAGCCTTTCGACAACCCGAAGGTGCGCGAAGCCATCAACTACGCCATCAACAAGCAGGCGCTGGTGAAGGTGGCCTTCAACGGCTATGCCACGCCGATGGAAGGCGTGGTACCGCAGGGCGTGGACTACGCCTTCAAGACCGGCCCCTGGCCCTATGACGTGAAGAAGGCCAAGGCCCTGCTGGCCGAAGCCGGTTATCCGAATGGTTTCGAGACCGAACTGTGGTCGGCCTACACGCACAGCACGGCACTGAAGATCATCCAGTTCCTGCAGCAGCAACTGGCGCAGGTCGGCATCAAGGCCAAGATCCAGGCCCTGGAGTCCGGTCAGCGCGTGGAACGCGTGGAAAGCTGGCAAGACCCTGCCACCGCGCCGGTACGTCTGCTCTACATCGGCTGGTCCTCCTCCACTGGTGAAGCCGACTGGGCACTGCGTCCGCTGCTGGCTTCCGAAGCCATGCCGCCGCGCCTGTACAACACCGCCTACTACAAGAACGACAAGGTCGACGCCGACATCGCCAAGGCCCTGACCCTGACCGATCGCAAGGAAAAGGAAGCCCTGTACAAGGATGCCCAGCAGGAAATCTGGAAGGATGCACCGTGGGCCTTCCTGGTGACCGAAAAGCTGCTGTACGCGCGTAACAAGAACCTCAAGGGCGTCTATGTGATGCCTGACCAGGCGATTGAATTCGAGAACATCGAACTGACGAAGTAAGCAGGCAGCACCAAGCGGCGGCGCAGCAGGAGCGCGCCGCCGCTTGCATTCTTCGATGGACGTCTGGTCCATCGCGCAACAAGAAGGGTCCGATCCATCGGCGACGAGCGGCCTTATTCAGAGAGCATCATGTTTTCCTTTGTCATCAAACGCCTGTTAGGCCTGATTCCCACGCTGCTGCTGGTGGCGGTCCTGGTATTTCTGTTCGTGCACTTGTTGCCGGGCGATCCGGCACGCCTGGCGGCCGGCCCCGACGCCGACGACAAGACGGTCGCGCTGGTGCGTGCCGACCTCGGCCTGGACAAGCCCCTGCCGGAGCAGTTCGTGAACTTCTTCGTCAACGCCGCCAAGGGTGACTTCGGTCGTTCCATCCGCAGCAAGCGCCCGGTGTCCGAAGAGATCGCCGCGCGCTTCTGGCCCACGCTGTGGCTGACGGTGGTGGCCATGATCTGGGCCGTGATCTTCGGTCTGATCATCGGCATTTCCTCGGCGGTATGGCGCAACAAGTGGCCGGATCGCCTGGGCATGACGCTGGCGGTGTCCGGCATTTCCTTCCCTGCCTTTTCGTTGGGCATCCTGCTGATGCAGGTGTTTTCGGTCAACCTGGGATGGTTGCCCACGGTGGGCGACGACACCTGGCGCCACTACATCCTGCCCTCGATCACGCTGGGCGCTGCGGTGGCGGCGGTGATGGCGCGCTTCTCCCGTTCCTCCTTCATCGAGATCCTGCAGGAAGACTTCGTCCGTACCGCCCGCGCCAAGGGCCTGACCGAGACGGTGGTAGTCATCAAGCACTGCCTGCGCAATGCCCTCATTCCGGTGGTCACCATGATGGGCCTGCAGTTCGGCTTCCTGTTGGGCGGCTCGATCCTGGTCGAAGTGGTCTTCAACTGGCCGGGCATGGGGCGCCTGCTGGTGGACGCGGTCGAAATGCGTGACTACCCCATCATCCAGGCCGAGATCCTGCTGTTCTCGCTGGAATTCATTTTCATCAACCTGGTGGTGGACGTGCTGTATGCCGTGATCAACCCCAGCATCCGTTTCAAGTGAGGGGAATCATGTCGCTCTCCAATTCGCCTCTGGCAACCACCTCCGAAACCGGCGCGCCCTTGCCGCCGCCCGATCCCGCCGCGGTCACGGCCTCTGGCCAGAAGATCCGCACCCCGTGGCGCGAATTCTGGCGCAAGTTCAAGAAGCAGCGGCTGGCCGTCTATGCCGGCGTGTTCATCCTGCTGCTGATCCTGGTCGCCATCCTGGCCCCCTGGATCGTGCCGTTCGATGCCGAGAACTTCTTCGACTACGACGCCCTGAACTCGCCGCCGACCTGGACCCACTGGTTCGGCGTGGACTCGCTGGGCCGCGACATCTTCAGCCGCATCCTGATGGGCGCACGCATCTCGCTGGCCTCGGGCTTCTTCTCGGTGGCCATCGGCGCCGTGATCGGCACCGTCTTCGGCCTGCTGGCCGGCTACTACGAGGGCTGGTGGGACCGCATCACCATGCGTATCTGCGACGTACTGTTCGCCTTCCCCGGCATCCTGCTGGCCATCGGCATCGTCGCCATCCTGGGTGGCGGCATGATCAACGTCATCATCTCGGTGTCGGTGTTCAGCATCCCGGCCTTTGCCCGCCTGGTGCGCGGCAATACCCTGCAATTGAAGAACCTGACCTATATCGAGGCTACCCGCAGCATCGGTGCGTCCGATACCACCATCATGTGGAAGCACATCTTCCCCGGCACCATCTCGGCCATCGTGGTGTATTTCACCATGCGCATCGGCACCTCCATCATCACCGCCGCCGGGCTGTCCTTCCTCGGCCTGGGTGCGCAATCGCCCACGCCGGAGTGGGGCCTGATGTTGAACGAAGCCCGCGCCGACATGGTGACCTCGCCGCACGTGGCGCTGGTGCCCAGCATCGCCATCTTCCTCACCGTGCTGGCTTTCAACCTGCTGGGCGATGGCCTGCGTGACGCGCTCGATCCCAAGATCGATCAGCGTTGATGGCGATGGGCCTGCCGCTTGTGACGAGGTCGCCTATGTCGACGCTACCGCACATTGGCCGGCTTGCCGCCGGCCCGCGTAACAGCATCACCGACGTGGCCGGCGTGACCGTCGGCCATTGCACCCTCGATGACGGCCCGGTGCAGACCGGGGTGACCGTGATTGCGCCGCATGGCGGCAACCTGTTCACCCACCGCCTGCCGGCGGCCGCGGCGGTCATCAACGGCTTCGGCAAGAGTGCCGGACTGGTGCAACTGGAAGAGCTGGGCCTGCTGGAGACGCCGATTGCGCTGTCCAACACCTTCGCCGTCGGCACGCTGCTCAACGCCCAGATCGCCCACACCCTGCGCGCCAACCCGCAATGCGGGCGCAGCCTGCCCACCGTCAATCCGCTGGTGCTGGAATGCAATGACGGCTATCTCAACGATCTGCAGGCGATGGCGGTGCAGCCGGCGCATTTCGATGCGGCCCTGCAGGCAGTTTCATCTGAGGTGGCCCAAGGATCGGTGGGCGCCGGGCGCGGCATGTCCAGCTTCGGCCTGAAGGGCGGGATCGGGACGGCTTCCCGGGTAGCCGTTGTCGGCGCCGCCGGGCAGGGCTACACCGTGGGGGCGCTGGTGCTGTCCAACTTCGGTCGCCTGCCCGAGCTGATCCTGGCCGGCGATCCGCTGGGCGCGCGCCTGGCCGCTGCAGAGCCGCCGGATGCCGCCCCCGAGAAGGGCTCCATCATCATCATCCTGGCCACCGATGCGCCGCTGGATGCGCGCCAGTTGAAGCGCCTGGCCGTACGGGCCGGTGCCGGGCTGGCACGTACCGGATCGGCCTATGGGCACGGCAGCGGCGATATCGCCCTGGCGTTTTCGACCGCGCAGCAGATCGAGGCCGAGGCCGAGTGCCTGCACATGGCGCTGCTGGCCGATCATCTGCTGGATCCGCTGTTCCATGCCGCCGCCGACAGCGTGGAGCAGGCCATCGTCCATGCGCTCTTTGCCGCCGAGACCGTGTACGGGCGCGACGGCCATGTGCGCGTCAGCCTGCGCGAGCGGCTGGCGGCATTGAACTGAACGACTTACCGTAGCGAGATTTTCATGACTGGCAAACGCGCCAACATTCTGGTTTCCGTCGATATCGAAGGCGTGGCCGGGGTTTTTCACGTCGAGCAGACCCGTGCCGGCAACGGCGAATATGAACGCGCCCGGCGCTGGATGACCGAAGAAGCCAACGCCGTCATCCGCGGTGCCCTGGCGGCTGGTGCCACCGGCATCAAGGTCAATGATTCGCATGGCGGCTTCCGCAATCTGCTGCCCGACCTGCTGCATCCGCAGGCCCGCATGGTGCTGGGCAAGCCTCGCGTGCTGGGCATGATGGGTGGCGTGGACCAGGAGATCGATGCCGTGATGCTGGTGGGTTACCACTCGCGCGCCCAGGGGCGCGGCATCCTCGCGCACACCACCAACAGCTTTGCCTTTGCCCGGGTCTGGCTGGGCGGGCAGGAGATGGGCGAGGCCGGCCTCTATGGCGCACTGGCTGCCGAGCATGGCGTGCCGGTGATCTTCGGCAGCGGGGACGATGCCTTCATCGAGGAAAACCAGCCGCTGTATCCCCACGCGGTCTTTGCCGAGACCAAGAAAGCCTATGGCGCCAACAGTGGCGATTCGCTGACCCCTCAACAATCTTGCGTGTTGCTGGAAGAGCGCGCCCGGCAGGCAGTGACCAGCCTGCTGGCGCAACCGGCGTCGATGCCGGTACTGCCCTTGCACGGACCATTGCGGTGTCGCCTGCAGGTACAGACCGTGGCGCTGGCCGACCTGTTCAGCCAGTTGCCCATCCTGGAGCGCAGCGACAATGTCACCGTGGAGTTCGATGCGCCGACGGCGGAATACGCGGTGCGCGTGCTCAACAGCTTGTCGGCGATGTCGGCCATGCTGCGCTGATGCGATAAGTTATTTCACCTTGCTCTCGATCAGCTTGACCAGCGCATGCACGGTCAGGTTGACCGGTGTGGACAGCCCATGGGCCTGGCCGCGCCGGACGATGAAGCCGTTCAGATGGTCGATTTCGCTGGGCTTGCCGCGTGCCAGGTCCTGCGCGGTCGAGGAGAACTGGGAGGGCATGGTCTCGATGATCTTGCGTACGGCGGTGTCGACGTCGCCGGCCAGGGTCACCCCTTCGGCAGCGGCCACGGCCTTGCATTCGGCCACCAGGTGGGCCATCACCTCCGGCACGCCCACGCCTTCCACCAGCTTGCCGTAGGGCAGTTGCGTGATGGCAGAGAGGGCGTTGTAGGCGCAGTTGATGATCAGCTTCAGCCACAGGGCGCCACGCACATTGTCGGATATCTCGGTAGGCACGCCAGCGGCGATCAGGGCATCGGCGGCAGCCCGGCTGCGGGCAGCCGGTTCGATCACCAGTTCGCCGCGTCCGTGGTGCTTGACGTGGCCGGGGCCGGCCATTTCGGTGGCGACGTAGACCACCGCCGCCGACACCGGTTGCGGGATCACGGTGCGCAGGCGCTCGGCATTGTCGGTGCCGTTCTGCAATGTCAGCACCAGCGTATCGGCGCCCAGGTAGGGGCGCAGTTGCGCGCCGGCAGTTTCGGTATCAGGAGACTTGACGCAGAACAGCACCAGCTCGGCGCCGGCGACAATGGCGGGATCGGTGCTGGCCTTGACGGGGATGGTCTCATCGAAGGTCTTGGCTTCCAGCCGCAGGCCACGGGTATTGAAGGCCTCCACGTGCTGGGGGCGGCCCACCAGGACCACCTCATGTCCGGCGCGTGCCAGCATCCCGGCAAAATAACAGCCCACTGCACCCGCGCCCATCACTGCAACTTTCATGCGTGTCTCCCCGCTCGGTAGATTGATGACGAAGCGGAAAGCCTAACACAGCACCGCGGTCTTTTCAGGCGGGGTCAGCAGCGGTCAGAACGAACGCCGCACCCGCACCGATACATAGGCCGGGGGCTTGGTGGTGGCAGTCGCCCGGGCGCTGTGCAGGCGGTGCAGGGTGATCTGGTTGACCTCGGCATGGCTGCCGTCGATGTGCTCTCCCATGAGCTGCTGTGCCGCGTCGGCATCGCCGGCCGCGATGCAGTCGAGGATGGCGGCATGTTCCTCGTAGGTCGAATGCAGGCAATCGCCATAGAGGAAATCCAGGCGGCGCACGATGCGGATGCGGTCGGTCAGGCGGTCGAAGGTATCGGCCATCTCCTGATTGCCGGCCGCGCGCACCAGGGTCTGGTGGAACACTTCGTCGAGCTGTGCGGCCTTGGGGCCATCCAGCTCGCGGGCCTGCTCCGGCACGCACCAGGAGGCGCGCAGGCCGGCCAGCACGCTCTGGTCGCCGGCCTGGGCGCACAGGCGGCGCACGGCGTGGGTCTCGATGAGCTTGCGCATTTCGTAGAGGTCGGAAAAGCGCTTGAAATCGATCGGCACGATCTCCCAGCCACCGCGCACGTAGCCCTGCATCAGGCCATCGTTCTGCAGCCGCTGCAGGGCTTGCCGCACCGGCGTGCGCGAGACCTTGAAGTAGGCGGCGATTTCGGTCTCGGTGATCTGGTCGCCGGGTAGCAGCCGCATGTCGAAGATATCCTGCCGCAGCTGGGCGTAGACATATTCGGGCAGGGAGCCGCTGCGCACCAGCGCATCGTCGCCGTCGGGCTCGGCCACGTCGATGGCCTCGGCCGACGGCGGCAGGGGGGAGGGGGCAGCCACGCTCTTCACGATGGTCGCATCCTCACCAGGCCGCTACGCAGCCATCGGTGCGCGGTTCGGTACCGCCGCACAGGACGCCTTCGTCATTGCGCCAGATGATCTGGCCACGGCCGAAGCCCAACTGGTTGCCCGACCACGAGACCTCGTGACCAAGCCCGCCCAGGCCACGGAACAGGTGTTCGGCGGTGCTGTGTTCGATGGAGACCTTGTTGCCCTTTTCCCATTCCCAGCGCGGCGCGTCCAGCGATGCCTGCGGGTTGAGGCCGAAATCGACCGTGTTCATCACCATCTGCACATGGCCCTGGGGTTGCATGAAGCCGCCCATCACGCCGAAGGGACCGACTGCCTGACCGTTGCGCGTCATGAAGCCGGGGATGATGGTGTGATACGGGCGCTTGCCCGGCGCCAGCACGTTGGGATGGCCGGATTCCAGGGTGAAGTTGTTGCCACGGTTGTGCAGGGCGATGCCGGTACCCGGCACGACCAGGCCGGAGCCAAAGCCCATGTAGTTGCTCTGGATGAAGGACACCATGTTGCCCTCGGCGTCGGCGGTGCACAGATAGACCGTGCCACCGCGTGAGGGATCGCCGGCCACCGGCAGGGTGGCGCGTTCGCCGATGAGCTTGCGGCGTTCGTCGGCATAGGCGTCGGAGAGCAACTGCTCCCCCGTCACCTTCATGTGGGCCGGGTCCGCGATGTGCGCCAGGCCATCGGCGTAGGCCAGCTTGATGGCTTCGATCTGGCGGTGATAGGTGGCCAGGGTGTCGCGCTCGGAAAAGTCGTAGGCCTTCAGCAGGTTCAGCGCCATCAGCGCCACCATGCCGTGGCCATTGGGCGGGATTTCCCAGACGTCGTAGCCGCGATAGTTCACGCCGATGGGGTCCACCCATTCCGGCTGGAAGGCGGCCAGGTCGGAGGCTTGCAGGTAGCCGCCGGCTTGCTGGATGAAGGCGGCGATCCGGCCAGCCAGTTCACCGCGATAGAAACCTTCGGCGCCGTCCTCTGCGATGGATTGCAGGGTCGCGGCATGGCCGGCCGAGCGCCACAGCTGGCCGGCTTGCGGTGCTCGGCCGTCGATGCAGAAGGTGTCGAACCAGGACTGGAAATGGGCGTCCTTGAATTCACGCTTGAAGTTCTGTTGTGCCACCTGCCAGGCGTGCGCCACCATCGGCGAGACCGGGAAACCTTCCTGCGCCAGGGTGATGGCACCGGCCATCGAATCGGTGAGGGCCAGCTTGCCGAAGCGCTTGGCCATGGCAGCCCAGGCGCTGGGCGTGCCAGGCACCGTCACCGGCAGGGCGCCGTATTTGGAGACTTCCTTCAGGCCGGCGCCGGTGAGCTTGTCGGCCGAGATCGATTGCGGTGCCGGGCCGCTGGCGTTGAGGCCATGCAGCTTGCCGCCATGCCAGACCAGGGCGAAGGCATCGCCGCCGATGCCGTTGGCGGTCGGCTCCACGACCGTCAGCGCGGCGGCCGCTGCGATGGCGGCGTCGATGGCATTGCCGCCGCGCTGCAGGACTTCCAGCCCGGCTTGCGCGGCCAGCGGCTGCGAGGTGGCGACCATGCCGCGCCGGGCATAGACGGCACTGCGGCGCGAGAGGTAGGGATAGTGATTGCTGCTGAAGTCGGGGAAGGCAGGCATGGCGGTCTCTCGTTCTTGGGTCAGGTGTGTATTTTAGCGATACAGGTGGCAGGCCACGGTATGGGTGGGGCTGAGCTTGATCGGGGCCGGCACTTCGCGCTGGCAGACTTCCATGCAGGACGGGCAGCGTGGATGGAAGTGGCAGCCGGCGGGCGGCGCGGCCGGGTTGGGGATGCTTCCCTGCAGCACGATGCGCTGGCGCTGCTCGCGTGGGTGTTCACGCGGGATGGCCGAGAGCAGGGCTTGCGTATAGGGGTGGCTGGGCCGGGCGTAGATGTCTTCACGCGCGCCCAGCTCCACCATGCGGCCCAGGTACATCACGCCGATGGTGTCGCTCACATGGCGGATCACGGCCAGGTCGTGCGAGACGAAGAGATAGGTCAGCCCCAGTTCCTGCTGCAGTTCGCGCAGCAGGTTGAGGATCTGCGCCTGGATCGAGACATCCAGCGCCGAGACGGCTTCGTCGGCCACCACCAGTCTGGGGCGGGTGATGATGGCGCGGGCGATGCCCACGCGCTGGCGCTGGCCGCCGGAGAATTCGTGCGGATGGCGCGCCGCATAGGCCGGGTTCAGACCCACCATGTCCAGTGCCTCGGCCACCTTGCGCTTGCGGGTGGCGCGGTCGTGCAGGCCATGCACGATGAGCGGTTCTTCCAGCACTTCGCCGATGCTCATGCGCGGGTTCAGCGAGGCATAGGGGTCCTGGAACACCATCTGCATGTGGCGGCGCATGGCACGCAGCGGGCCGGCCGGCAGCAGGGTGATTTCCTGGCCCATGAAGCGCACACTGCCTTCGGTGGGTTCGATCAGGCGCAGTACGCTGCGGCCGGTGGTGGACTTGCCGCAGCCGGATTCGCCGACCAGGCCCAGGGTCTGGCCTTCTGCAATGCTGAAGGAGACGTCGTCGACGGCCTTGACGGTGGTGCTGCCGGCAGCAAAATGTTTTTTCAGTCCGTGGACTTCGAGCAGGGGAGGGTTCATCGTCATTAGCCTTGCTTCAATGCGGATACCAGCAGCGCACATGATGGCCGTCGCCCAGGTCTTCCAGTGGCGGCATTTCCTGGCGGCAGATGTCCTGCGCGCGGGCGCAGCGGGCGGCGAAGCGGCAGCCGCTCTTGACGGTGCCGGGCGGCGGCACGCTGCCGGGAATGGCGTTCAGGGGCGCGCCGGGCGTGGCGTCCAGTGCCGGGCGGGCGCGCATGAGGGCGTGGGTGTAGGGGTGGGCGGGGCGGTCGAAGAGGTCCTCCACGCTGCTCTGTTCCACCACCTGGCCGGCATACATCACCACCACCCGTTCGCACATCTCGGCTACCACGCCCAGGTCGTGGGTGATCAACAGGATGGAAGTCTGCTGCTCGCGCTTGAGGTCACGCATCAGGTCCAGGATCTGGGCCTGGATGGTGACGTCCAGGGCGGTAGTGGGTTCGTCGCAGATGAGCAGCTTGGGCTTGCACAGCAGTGCCATGGCGATCATCACGCGCTGGCGCATGCCGCCGGAGAGGCTGTGCGGGTATTCGTCCACCAGTTGCGCGGCCCGTGCCAGACCCACGCGTTCCAGCATGGCCAGCACGCGGGCATCGATTTCCTGGCGCGCCAGGCCGGTGTGGATGCGCAGCATCTCGGCCAGTTGTTCGCCGATGCGGTGCAAGGGGTTCAGGGAAGTCATCGGTTCCTGGAAGATCATGGCGATCTCCTTGCCCCGGATGCCGCGCAGGGCCTCATCCTCGGCCTGCAGCAGGTCGCGCCCGTCGAAGCGGATCGCGCCTGACAGGCGGGCCTGGCTGGCCATGGGGAACAGCCGCAGGATGGACAGCGCGGTCACGCTCTTGCCGCAGCCGGATTCGCCCAGCAGGCCGACCGTTTCGTCGCGCCCCAGCGAGAAGGAGACACCATCGACCGGCGCCACGCGCCGGCCGTGGCTCAGGAATTCTATTTTCAGATTGTCGATTTCCAGCATGGGTATTCCTTGGCGGCTCACTTGGTGACTCACTTGGTGATGCCATCAGCGGCTCAGTTTTGGATCAAAGACTTCGCGGATGCCATCGCCCAGCAGGTTGAAGCCCAGCACCACCAGGAAGATCGCCAGCCCCGGCCACATGGCCAGCATCGGTGTGGTGTTCAGGTAGCCCTGGGCGATGTGCAGCATGGAGCCCCAGCTCGGATCTTCCGGCTTGGCGCCCAGGCCCAGGTAGGACAGGCCGGCTTCGGCGATGATCGCGGTACCCATGGCGAAGGTAGCCTGGATCACTAGCGGCGCCAGCGAATTGGGCAGGATGTAGCGCCACATGATGCGCAGGTGGCCGGCGCCGATCGAGCGGGCCGCCATCACGTAATCGAGGTTGCGGATGGTCATGGCCTGGCCGCGCGCCAGGCGCACGAAGGAAGACGTGAAACCGATACCCACCGCCACCATGGCATTGTAGAAGCCGCCACCCAGTGCGGCCGCCAGTGCCAGCGCCAGGATCAGCGAGGGGAAGGCCTGCAGTGCATCGACCACGCGCATGACGATGGCATCGACCGCGCCACGGTAGTAGCCGCTGACGATGCCGATGGGCACGCCCAGGGAAAACGCCAGCCCCACCGAGATCAGCGCCGCCTGCAGCGAGATGCGCGAGCCGAAGAGCATGCGGGTGTAGATGTCGCGGCCGAGATCGTCGGTGCCCAGCCAGTGTTCGGCGCTGGGGCCGGCCAGCAGGTTGCCGTAGTCCTGGTCGAAGATGGGGTCGTAGTGCGCCAGCAGTGGCGCGGCCAGCGCCAGTACGATCAGCAACCCGATGATGAGGGCGCCGATCAGCGCCAGCCGGTTGCCGGCGAAGCGGCGCAGCGTGCGCCAGCGCGGCAGTTCGGGCAGGGCCTGGGAGGACGTCGTGTTGGTCGTGTTGGTCGTGTTGGTGGAGGAATTCATGGTCGGGCCTGGCAGGGTGGGCGGGGATGCATGGTGCTCATGAAGCTCATCGTGATCATCGTGAAATACGCGGATCGATCACGCTGTAGAGCAGGTCCACGCCCAGGTTGACGATCACCACCATGACGGTGGCGGCCAGCACGCCGGCCTGCACGGTCACGTAGTCGCGCTGGAAGATGGCGTCCACGATCATCTTGCCCATGCCGGGAATGCCGAAGATGCTTTCGGTGATCACCAGTCCACCGAGCATGCCCGAGACCATCAGGCCGCTGGCGGTGAGCACCGGGATCATGGCGTTGCGCAGGGCGTGGCCCAGCACCACCTGCCAGTCGCGCAGGCCCTTGGAGAAGGCGGTGCGGATGTAGTCCTCGTTGAGCACTTCCAGCAGGCTGCTGCGCACCATGCGCATGAGGATGGCCGATTCGCGCAGGCCGGTCACCACCATGGGCATGATCATGGCGATCAGGTTGGCGTGCCAGTCCACGCTCAGTGGTACGAAGCCCGAGGCCGGCAGCCAGCCCAGCTTGACCGCGAACAGGATGATGAACAGCATGCCCAGCCAGAAGTGTGGCACCGACATGCCGAACAGCGCGATCAGGGTGCCGATGGCATTGGCCCAGCCACGCGGTCGTGCGGCCGAGAGGATGCCGGCCGGCACGGCGATGATCACCGCCACCAGGAAGCTGCCGATGGCCAGTTCGATGGTCACCGGCAGGCGTTGCCACAGGGCGTCGGCCACCGGGGTGTTGTCGATGAAGGAGCGGCCCAGGTCGCCGTGCAGCACGGCCCATAGCCAGCGCCCGTACTGCACCAGCAGCGGATCGTCCAGGCCCAGTTTCAGGCGCAGGGCGGCCGCCGCTTCCGGCGTGGCTTCCATGCCGAGGATGGCGGCTACCGGATCGCCCGGTAGCACCGCCAGCAGGGAAAACACCACCATGCTCACCAGCAGCAGGGTGGGGAGGGACAGCAGGAGACGCTTGAGCAGCTTGGGCATGGCTTGTTTTCGAAACGACTTGAGACGACTTGAGGCAGGCTGCAATGGCGTGCGATGGCGCGCGACTACTTGGACACGGTGGCAGTGCGGATCACGCCGTCGGGCACGTACTGGAAGCCCTTGACCGACTTGGCGATGCCGAACAGCACGTTGTCGTGCACGGTGTAGATGTAGGGCACTTCCTTGACCAGGATGGCCATGGCCTGGTCGTAGAAGCCTTTGCGCTTGGCCTGGTCGCCTTCCACCCGGGCCTGCTGCAGCAGGTCGTCCACTTCCTTGGCGCCGAAGTGGGAGTAGTTCAGCGAGCCATTGGTGGTGACGAAGTCATAGATGTTCTGGTCCGGGTCGGGACGTCCGCTCCAGCCCACGAAAAGGCCTTCGAAATTGCCGGCCTTGCCGGCCTCGATCTGGGTGGCCAGTTCGGTCTTTTCCAGCGTGACGCTGATCCCGGCCGGACGCAACATGCCCTGGATCATCTGGCCGACCTGCAATTCATCCGGGGTGGTGGGCAGGGTCAGCTTGAAGCTGAAGCCGCCTTCCTTGCCGGCTGCCTTCAGCAGTGCCTTGGCACGCGCCACATCGACCTTGGGCGGGACGTCGCTGGGACCGTTGGCGAACTGCGCCTTGGAGAAGGGCGAGTGACCGGCGGCGACGGCGTTGTTGTAGACCACCTTGGCGATGGCGTTGCGGTCGATCAGGATGTCCACGGCTTCGCGCACTTCCTTCTTGTCGAAGGGAGGCTTGCCGGTATTCATGTAGAAGCCGCGGAAGCCCAGCGAGGGCTTGTTGAGCACGGTGTAGCTGGCGTTGGCGGGGACGTTGGTGATTTCCTTGTAGGGGAAGCGATTGGTGATGTCCACCTGGCCGCTGCGCAGGTTGTTGAAGGCCACGTTGACGTCCGGCATGATCTTGTAGACCACCTCGTCCACCTTGGGCAGGCCGGCGCGCCAGTAGTCGGGATTCTTCTTCAGGGTGATGGTGGCGCCCTTGAGCCGGCCTTCATAGCTGAAGGGGCCGGTGCCGACCGGATGGTTGACGTAGTCGTCGCCATATTTCTTCACGGCCGCCGGCGAGGACATCATGCCGGCACGGTCGGTGAGGATGGAGAGGAAGGGTGCGAAGGGCGTGGAGAGATCCAGTTTGATGGTGTGATCGTCCACCACCGTGATCTTGCTGACGTACTTCAGCTCGTTACGGCGCAAAGAGGTCTTTTCCTGGCCGCGCAGCAAATTGAATTCCACCGCCTTGGCATCGAAGGGCGTACCGTCCTGGAACTTCACGCCCTTGCGCAGAAAGAGGGTATAGGTCTTCTGGTCCTCCGAGACGGTCCAGCGCTCCGCCAGCATCGGCACGATCTTGCCTTCGCCATCCAGGTCCACCAGCTTGTCGAAGATGCTCTGGTAGACGATGCGCTCATTGAGCATCGAGGACTGGGTCGGATCGAGCTTGCCGGGATCGGCGTCCAGGGAGATGTTCAGGGTCACTGCCAAGGCCGGCAGGGAACAGGCGGCAAGCACCGCCGAGGACATCGTGGACAACAGGAAACGGGAGACGCGCTGGTTCATTCGGTGTTCCTTTCAAGGGTCATCACGCACTGGTCGCAGCCGGCTGGCGTTCCCACACCGCTCGGCGCAGGGGAATGTCGTCAGGCCATCGCGGCAGCTTAAGCGATGAAAACGGTGAGGGCAAGGACGGATACGTCAATGTATACAACAAAGAAGACATGCATGAACCGTGCCATGTCTGCCCGGATCGGGCCCACTTGCGGGATGCCTTGCAGCACTTGCCTGATCGGCCGGAGAGGCCTCCGGGCGGTGCTTCGTGCCGTGATTCATGGCAGGGCGTAGTGAGGTTCGCCGATGGGGCAATGCCCTGCGGCGGTGCGCGCGAGGCTATCGGATGGGGGCGGGTATGGGGCAAGATCATGTGGCGGAATGACCTCGCAATAGCGCATTAAAAGATTTTTGATTAAATCGCTTGCTATTTAATTTTGGCCTCGTTAAACTGCGTCCATGAATTCGAAAACAGACAAACGCAAGGCGGCCCCGCTACTGGATGCCCAGTTGTGTTTTGCGCTGTACTCGACTTCGCTGTCGATGAGCAAGCTCTATCGCAAGCTCTTGCGCAACATGGGCATCACCTATTCGCAGTACCTGGTGCTGATGGTGTTGTGGGAGCAGGACCAGTTGACGGTCTCCGAGATTGGCGAGCGCCTGGTGCTGGATTCGGCCACGCTCACGCCCTTGCTCAAGCGCATGGAAGCGCAGGGACTGCTGACCCGCGAACGGGCGGCCAGCGATGAGCGCCAGGTGGTCATTTCCCTGACACCCGAAGGCGACGCACTGCGTGAGCAGGCCGTGGAGCTGCCGAGGGAAGTGTTGAGGGCGACCGAGTCCACCGCCGCCGAACTGATGGCGATGAAGGAAGAATTGATGGAGCTGCGCGCCCGCTTGCACAAGAACACGGGCGAGTGAGCGAGAGGGATGTAACGGCGATGCCGACGTCCCTTTTATAAGATGATATAAGTAGTGCGCTATATAATAGCGTGATAAATTGATTGCATCGGCAATCTAGGTGGTGATCGGTGGTGATTGATGGTGAGCAAGGTCAATATCGCCCAGGTTTGCAGGACGCGCTGTTATACGCAGAGCCAATGGTTTTAATAAGTAGTTTGCTATTTAATAGTGATTTAGTTGTATGTGTTTTCCATGCAGTTTTCGACCCTCGGGGTCAGTGTTTCGAAGTAGCTGGTTGTTGTTCCCTCGTTGAAATTTCCCGGTGCAGATGCACCAATCCGACCATAGAGAAAAGGAAGAAGATCATGAAATCGTTCAAGCAACTCGCCGCCGTCGCCGCCATCGGTCTGGTATTCGGCAATGCCTACGCAGCTGGTGACGCCGGTGTCGAGCCGACCACCCAGTCTTTCCTGCAAGCCCTGGAAGCGGGCGGTGGCAAGCCCCTGGAACAGCTCTCCCCGAAGGATGCGCGTGCCGTGCTGGTGGGTGCGCAAGCCGGCGTGAAGCTGGAACTGCCCAAGGCGGATGTGTCGGAAAAGACCATCACCGCCGACGGCCAGGAGATCAAGCTGACCATCGTGCGTCCGGCCGGTTCGGCCAAGAAGACGCTGCCGGCCTTCATGTTCTTCCACGGTGGTGGCTGGGTGCTGGGCGACTTCCCGACCCACGAACGCCTGGTGCGTGACCTGGTGGCCAACTCCGGTGCCGTGGCTGTCTTCGTGAACTATACCCCGTCGCCGGAAGCCGGTTACGGTGTGGCGATCAACCAGGCCTACGCCGCCACCAAGTGGGTGGCCGCTCATGGCAAGGAAATCAACGTCGATGGCAAGCGCCTGGCCGTGGCCGGCAACAGCGTCGGCGGCAACATGGCCGCGGTCGTGGCCCTGATGGCCAAGGACAAGGGTGGCCCCGCACTGCGTTCGGAAGTCCTGATGTGGCCGGTGACCGACGCCAACTTCGAGACCGGTTCCTACAACCAGTTCGCCAATGGCTACTTCCTCACCAAGAACATGATGAAGTGGTTCTGGGACAGCTACACCACCGACGCCGCCAAGCGCAAGGAAATCTACGCTTCGCCGCTCAATGCTTCCCAGGCTGAGTTGACCGGCCTGCCGCCGACCCTGATCCAGACCGCCGAAAACGACGTGCTGCGTGACGAAGGCGAAGCCTACGGTCGCAAGCTGCAAGCCGCCGGTGTGGCTGTGACCAGCGTGCGCTACAACGGCATGATTCACGACTTCGGCCTGCTGAACGTGCTGGCCAAGGTACCTGCCGTCCAGACAGCAATGCGTCAGGCTGGCGAGGAACTGAAGTTCCGCCTGAAGTAACCGCCTGACCGGAAGTGCCGGACCGCTGCACAGGCAGCGTCCGGCTTCAAGCACAACGCCCCCGAACGACAGCGTCGTCCGGGGGCGTTGTGTTTTCCGTCGCCGTCGCGTTCAGCGCGGCATCAGGGGACCAGAACTCAGGGCCGAGGACTTCAGGCCAGGACCTTGGTCAGCCAGGCGCCGATATCGGCCACTTCTTCGCCACACACCGAGTGCTGCATGGGGTAGTCATGCCATTCGACCTTGTGGCCCAGTTGCGTGAGCAGTTCGCGCGATTTGACGGCGCGTTCCAGCACCACCACCGGGTCCATGGTGCCGTGCGCCATGAAGATCGGTGTGTCATGGTTGGCGCCGTGGCGTTCGGCCTCGATGGTGGCCGCCAGCGGCAGGTAGCCGGACAGGCACATCAGGCCGGCCAGTCGCTCCGGATGGCGCAGGCCGGTCTGCAGGGTCATGGCGCAACCTTGCGAGAAGCCGGCCAGCACGATGCGCTCGGCCGGGATGCCACGCGCCTTTTCGTTGGCGATCAGCGCTTCGACGGCGGCCTGCGAGGCGCGCAGGCCAGGTTCGTCTTCGCGGCGCACCAGGTCGGGGGCGAAGATGTCGTACCAGGCGCGCATCACGTAGCCGCCGTTGATGGTCACCGGCATGGTGGGCGCGGTGGGGAAGATGAAGCGGATCGGCGGGCAGCCGGAGAGGTCCAGCTCGCGCACGATGGGCACGAAGTCCGAACCGTCGGCGCCCAGGCCGTGCAGCCAGATGACGGCAGCAGTCGGGTTGGGGGCGGTTTCGATCTGTATCGTTTCGAGTTGGGCGGCCATGGGCGAGGTTTCCTGATTGCTTGTGAGTTGACGGTTGGCGCTTGACGGCCCAGCGCAGGCGGCGGATTTGTGTCTGCCGCCGGGGCGGCGCACAATACGGTGTTGTCCGTCGTCCAGTGTCGCTGCGAGCCAGTCATATTGCGATGGGCTCACATCATACGATGAACACCGCGCAAATGCTGCCGCGCCGAACGAGGATGCTTCCATGAATTGCCGACCATTGATCCGCCACCTGCTGGCCACCTGCGCCGCATTGCTGATGCTGGCGCCCGTGCAGGGGCATGCCGAGGCCGAGGGGCGGCTGTTCCAGCCCGTGGGCGAAAACCTGATGATCGCGCCGCCGCCGGGCTGGCGGCTGGCCTACATGAATGGTGATCCGGAGGGCGATTACGTGGTCGACTTCCTGCCCGCCAACGAGGCGCACGATTCCTGGCGCGAGGGCTATATGGGCGTGCAGCGCCGCAGTTTTCCCGACGCCGGCCTGCTGGCCAATATCCGGGCGCGCAATGTGACCGTGCCGCAGGTGGCCCTGAGCGAGGTGATGCAGGGTGCCCAGCGCAACTGCCCGGGGCGCTTCGTGCCGATGTCGCAGAAGGATGGCAGCACCAACAATATCCCGCTGTCGGTCAGCGGTGGCTTCTGCGACCGCGTCGGTCCCTCGGCCCCGTATGGCGAGGGGACGGTGCTGGCGGTCTATCAGGGCAAGGAACGGCTGTTCGTGGTGCAGTTCAGCTGGCGGCCGCCGACCGAGAACGCACTGAAGCAATACCCTTACCGGATCAGCCCGGCGGGTCTGCAGCAGTTCCTGGATCTGCTGAACGCGGCCACGCTGTGCGGCGGGCCGGATGAGGGGAAGTGTCCGAACTAGCGCCTGTGCGCACTGAATCTGCTCTCGCAGATTCAGTGTGAACATGCCCTAGGGTTTGACCGCCGGCCGGATCGCCGACTTGGGGCGGAAGGCCTTGCAGACGGTGTCGTCGGTCTCGATGTAGGGGCCACCGATGAGGTCGATGCAGTAGGGGATGGCGGCGAAGATGCCCGGCACCTTGACCTTGCCATCGGCTTCCTTCAGGCCTTCCAGTGTTTCGCGGATGGACTTGGGCTGGCCCGGCAGGTTCAGCACCAGTGCAGCGTGGCGCTCGGTCTCGCGGATCACCGCCACCTGGCGCGACAGGATGGCAGTCGGCACGAACTGCAGGCTGATCTGGCGCATCTGCTCGCCGAAGCCCGGCATTTCCTTGGTGCCGATGGCCAGTGTGGCTTCGGGCGTGACGTCGCGGCGCGAGGGGCCGGTGCCGCCGGTGGTGAGCACCAGGTCGCAGGCAGCGACATCGACCAGTTCCATCAGGGTCTGTTCGATCTGGGCGCGTTCATCGGGGATCAGGCGGGTTTCGATCTGGAACGGGGTGGTCAGCGCGCTGCGCAGCCATTCCTGCAGGGCCGGGATGCCCTGGTCCTGGTAGACCCCGCCGGAGGCGCGGTCCGAGATCGAGACCAGTCCGACCCGCAGCACCTCGCGCTGGCCGGCCTGGGCTTCAACGCTCATCGTCGTCCTGCTGATCCTGGTCCTCGACCGCTTCGCCCTTGGCCAGGTTGGCCTGGGTCTGCAGCTGCTTGAGGATCTGGAAGATTTCGCGGTAGGCCTTGGGCGGCTTGTGCTCGGCCTGTTCCTTGCGGGCATTGCGGATCAGCGTGCGCATGTGCTGCGCGTCGACCTCGGGATGGCGGTCCAGCAGTTCGGTCAGGGCCTGGTCGTCGGCCAGCAGTTTTTCGCGGCGGCGCTCCAGGGCGTGCATGGCGGCGGTTTCGGCCTTGGAGGCGCCGTGCCAGCTGTCGATGGTCTTCTGGATGATGGCCAGTTCATCCGGCTCCAGTGTGCGCATCTTCTTGCCCACGTACTGCATCTGGCGGCGACGGCCTTCGTGGTCCTTGATCTGCTGGCATTCGAGGATGGCATCGCGCACGTCTTCCGGCATGGGGACGCGCTTGACGCGGTCGCGCGGTTCGGCGACCAGCGATTCGCCCAGTTTTTGCAGGGCATCCATCTCGCGCTTGAGCTGGGACTTGGAGGGGCGGTCGTATTCCTGTTCGAATTCGCTGGACTGGAATCCGACAGCGCCGCGGTTGGCATTGGGCATATCGTGACTTCGAGAAATAAAGCTTAACGACTGCTATGATAACCGTTTTACCCGCATTTCAGAGAAAACAGGCTCATGAGCGATACCCCATTTACGCACAGTCAGGATCAGTTGAAGCAGTTGGCGCAGGATGTCCTGCGTTATGCCCGTGACAAGGGCGCCTCGGACGCCGCCGTCGATATCAGCGAAGGCAGTGGCCTGTCGGTAGCGGTGCGCAAGGGCAAGATCGAGACCATCGAGCAGAACAAGGACAAGGGCATCGGTGTCACGGTGTTCCTCGGAGAAGGCCGCCAGGTGCGGCGCGGCAATGCCAGCACCTCGGATTTCTCGCAGCAGGCGCTGAAGGAAACGGTGGAAGCGGCCTACAACATCGCCCGCTTCACCTCCATCGATGATTGCGCCGGCCTGCCCGAGGCCGAGATGCTGGAAATGGCGCCGCGCGACCTGAAACTGTTTTCGCCATGGAACATTTCCACCGAAGAAGCTGTGGCGCTGGCCCAACGCTGCGAGGCGGCGGCCCTGGAGACCGATCCCCGCATCAGCAACAGCGAAGGGGCCGGTGTCTATGTGCAACACTCGCATTTCATCGCAGCCAACAGCCGTGGCTTCATGGGCGGCTACCCGTTCTCGCGCCACACCATCTCGGTGGCGCCCATCGCCGGCAAGGGCGCGGGCATGCAGCGCGACGACTGGTATTCCTCCAAGCGCGACCCCAAGCTGCTGGCCAAGCCGGAAGCCATCGGCCGCTACGCCGCCGAACGCGCGCTGGCGCGCCTGAATGCACGCAAGCTGAGCACCCGCAAGTGCCCGGTGCTGTTCGAGGCACCGCTGGCGGCCGGTTTGCTGGGCGCCTTCGTGCAGGCGGTGTCGGGTGGTGCGCTATATCGCAAGTCCACCTTCCTGCTGGATTCGCTGGGCCAGCAGGTCTTCCCCGAGCACATCCAGATCCTGGAAGATCCGCACGTGATCGGTGCAGTGGGCTCGGCGCCCTTCGATGAAGAAGGCGTGCGCACCGTCAAGCGCGAAGTGGTCAAGGATGGCGTGGTGCAGGGCTATTTCCTGTCCACCTATTCGGCACGCAAGCTGGGCATGCAGACCACCGGCAACTCCGGCGGATCGCACAACCTGACACTGCGCTCGGACCTGACCACCAAGGCCGACACCTTCAAGGGCATGTTGAAGAAGATGGGGACCGGCCTGCTGGTGACCGAGTTGATGGGGCAGGGCGTGAACTACGTCACCGGCGATTATTCGCGTGGCGCCTCCGGTTACTGGGTCGAGAACGGTGTCATCCAGTACCCGGTGGAGGAGATCACCATCGCCGGCAACATGAAGGACATGCTGCGCCAGATCGTCGCCGTGGGTAACGACACGCTGGTGCGCGGAACCAAGGAAACCGGTTCCATCCTGCTGGAAAACATGACCATCGCTGGCGACTGAGCCCGGTGCAGGCCGCAGCGCCCGTCAGGGTGTTGCGGCGCCACGGCCGCAGCCGCCCTGACCGGGAGGCAAGCCTTGGACGACATCCACATCCGGCGCGGCTATCTGCCAGGCGCCATCGGGCGGGTAGCCGAGCTGCACGCCGCCTATTACACCGAAAACTGGAGCTTCGGGGTCTACTTCGAAGCGCGCATCGCCACCGAGCTGGCCGCCTTCATGAGTCGCTACGACGACAGCCGCGACGGTTTCTGGACCGCCGCCGTTCACGGGCGCGTCGAGGGGTCGCTCACCATCGATGGCCAGCATGCACAGCAGCAGGGCGCCTGGCTACGCTGGTTCATCGCCTCCGAAAAACTGCGCGGGCGCGGTGTCGGCGATGCCCTGGTGGCCGAGGCGGTGCGCACTTGCGCAGAGCGGGATTATCCTTCCATCTACCTGTGGAGCTTCGAGGGACTGCACGCAGCAAATGCGTTATACGAACGACATGGCTTCGTGCTGGCCGAGCAGCGCATCGGCTCGCATTGGGGAGTGAAGCTCAACGAGCGGCGCTACGAGTTGCTGCTGTGAGGCGATCTGCAGGGCGCACGCTGCGGCGCTAGAATGGCGGATTGGCGCACCTGCGCAACTTCCGGATTGCATCCCTCGCCACATGGCCCAACACACCGCCGCCGCCCACTCCAGCGGCCAAGTCCTGCCGTTCCGTGAATCCCTGCTGGCCACGCTCGGTATCTGCTTCGTCATCATGCTGGTCGCGCTGGACCAGACCATCGTCGGTACCGCATTGCCCACCATCGTGGCCGAGCTGAAGGGCTTCGAACTCTATGCCTGGGTGGCGACGGCCTATCTGCTGACCTCGGTGATCACGGTGCCCATCTTCGGGCGGCTGGGTGACTATTTCGGCCGCAAGCCCTTCGTGATCGCATCCATCGTGGTCTTCGTCGGTGCCTCGGCCCTGTGCGGCATGGCCGACAGCATGCTGTTCCTGGTGCTGGCGCGCGGCCTGCAGGGCATCGGTGGCGGCATGCTGGTGGGGACCTGCTTTGCGTCGATAGCAGACCTGTTTCCCGATCCCCGCGTGCGGCTGCGCTGGCAGATCATCCTGTCGGCCTCGTTCGGCATCGCCACTGCCGTGGGGCCGTCGCTGGGCGGCTTCCTCACGCAGGGCCTGGGCTGGCGCTGGGTGTTCTACTGCAACCTGCCTATCGGCGTGATCTCGCTGTTCTTCGTCTGGCGCTTCGTGCCGCACATCCGGCATATGCAGCATGCGGGCAAGATGCGGCTGGACTGGCCGGGTGCACTGCTGATCTCGCTGTCGCTGGGCAGCCTGCAATTGCTGGTGGAGCTCTTGCCCAAGCGCGGCATCACCGGCGGCATGCTGGCACTGCTGGTGCTCTCGGTGGTGGCGTTCTATGCCTTGTGGAAGTGGGAGCAACGCGCCGCACAACCCATCCTGCCCTTCGAGATGCTGCGCGACCGGGCGCTGGCCAGCCTGTTCCTGCTATCGGTGCTGGCCGGCTTTGCCATGTTCTCGCTGCTGATGTACGCGCCGCTGCTGTTCCAGGGCGGCTTCGGCCTGAGCCCGCGCGAGGCCGGCCTGCTGATCACGCCGCTGGTGGCCTGTATTACCGTGGCCAGCATCGTCAATGGCCGCATCATCACCCGCATTCCCAACCCCAACCTGATGATGAACCTGGGCTTCGCCCTGATCGCGGCCGCCTGCCTGGGGGTGGTGCTGTGCGACCGCAATACCGGCAACGGCTTCCTGCTGGCGGTGATGCTGGCCGGCGGTTTCGGGCTGGGGCTGGTCTTGCCCAACCTGACGGTGTTCGCCCAGCAGGCCGCGGCCCGCGAGCACCTGGGCATCGCCACCGCCTTGCTGCAGTCCCTGCGCATGATCGGTGGGATGCTGGGGACCGCCATCACCGGCACGCTGGTCAGCCAGATGTATGGTGCCGGCGTGCAGAAGGCGCTGGAGGGCGATCATGCCGCCCAGTGGCTCAAGGATTTCAGCGACCCGGAAGTGCTGGTCAACCATGACATCCAGTCGGTGCTGCTGGCCCAGCTGATGCAGGCCGGCCACAATGGCTCGGCCTTGCTGGATGCGGCCCGTGACGCGCTGGTCGGGGCCATCCACATGGGCATCGCCATTGCCATCGTGGCCGCGCTGGTGGGCCTGTGGATGGTGCGGCGGGTGCCGCCGATCCGCTTCGATCAGGACAAGAAGGTGGAGCCTGTCATGTCGGAGTGATCTTCGCGGTGAAATGAAAAACGGACTGCAATGTGAGTTGCAGTCCGTTTTTTCTTGCCCATGCAGATCGGTCGTCGGGCTTATTCGGCCTTCTTCACCACCGCATAACGTTCCAGCGTACGCTCACGCGCCTGGGCGTGGTCCACGATGGGACGCGGATAGTTCTGGCCCAGCGTCACGCCCGCATCCATGCGCTCGTCCGGCGTGGCGGTCCACGGCGCGTGGATGCGTTTGTCGGAGAGCTTGGCCAGCTGCGGTAGATAACGGCGGATGAACTTGCCGTCGGGGTCGAACTTCTCCGACTGCGTGACCGGATTGAAGATGCGGAAATAGGGCTGGGCATCGCAGCCCGAGGAAGACGCCCATTGCCAGCCGCCGTTGTTGGCAGACAGATCGAAGTCGTTGAGGTGGATGGCGAAATAGCGCTCGCCCCAGCGCCAGTCGATGCCCAGGTCCTTGGTCAGGAAGCTGGCCACCACCATGCGCAGGCGGTTGTGCATGTAGCCGGTCTGGTTGATCTGGGCCATGGCCGCATCCACCAGCGGGTAGCCGGTGCGGCCTTCGCACCAGGCAGCGAACAGTTCTTCGGCATGCGGGCCCTGTTCCCAGCGGATGGCGTCGTACTCTGGCTTGAAGGCTTTTTCAGTCACACGCGGATGGTGGTGAAGGATCATGAAGTAGAAATCGCGCCAGGTCAGCTCCGACAGCCACACCGCCGCCCCGGCCGCCCCCTGGCCGGCGTGCATGGCCTGCATGGCGGCACGCGCCAAGGTGCGAATGGACACGGTGCCAAAGCGCAGGTGGACCGACAGGTAGGAGGGCCCCTTCACCGCCGGGAAATCACGCGCGGTACCGTAGGCCCCTATGCGCTCCAGGAAATCGTCCAGCAACGCCTGGCCCCCGGACATGCCGGTGGGGATCTTCAGTTCCTGCAGATTGCTGGGCTCAAAACTGAGTTGCGCATGGGTGGGCCGGGCGTGATCCAGTCTGGCAGGTGGTCTGGCCAGCGCCTTGAGGTATTTTTCGACCGGATAGGGTTTCAGGTAGAAGTCGCCACCGGCGGCCGCCAGCTTGGCCATCCAGGCGTTCTTGTAGGGCGTGAAGACCGAGAAGGGCTTGGCCGACTGGGTCAATACTTCATCTTTCTCGAAAATGACCTGATCCTTGTAGCTGAGCAGCTGTGCGCCTTGTTTCTTCAGTTGTCGCGCTACCAACTGGTCGCGCTCGATGGCGGCCGGCTCATAGTCGGCATTGGTGAAGACCGCCTGCACCTCCAGTTCGGCCGCCAGTTCGGTGATGCGCTGGGCGGCTGAACCATGCAGCACGATGAGACCACCACCGGCCTTGCGCAAGGCGGCATCCAGCTCGGCCACGCTGGCCAGCAGGAAGTCGATGCGACGGTCGCGTGTGACCCCTTCGGCCTTGAGGGCGTCCAGGATGTCGGTATCGAAGACGAAAGCGCACCAGACTTTGGCGCTCTGCGACAGCGCGTGATACAGGGCGGCATGGTCGGTGTGGCGCAGGTCGCGGCGGAACCAGACCAGAGAGTTCTCGAATTGGGACATTGCGTTCGCAGAATGAGGGTTGATGAGGGTGGCGCCCGGGAAGAAAAGCTCGCTTTCCGATGCTCGCTACTGATCGGTAGCGTCTGCCCCGGATGATAAAAGATTTCTGCCGATTTGACGCAAGGCATCTCAAGTGCGACATCACGTGACCGATAATGATTCATCCGCATGGGGATGCGGAAGCGGGGAGTGACGCGGTCGCAATGTCTGCGTCTCACACAATGGGAGATGGAAAAGCAATGAAGAATATGACAATCGGCGTCCGCCTGGGGTTGGCGTTTGCGGCGGTCCTGGTGCTGATGGCAATGATCACCGGCATCGGCATCTGGCGCCTGCAGGCCGTGGGCAAGCTCAACGACATGATGGTCAACGATGCACTGGTCAAGGAGCGGCTGGTCAATACCTTCTACAAGTCCATCGAGATCAACGTCGGGCGCATCGTGGCTGCGGCCAAGAATGCTGACCCGGAACAGCAGAAGTTCTACAAGCAGGAAATCGGCGCCACCATCAGCAAGAACAATGAGCTGGTCAAGCGCATGGAAGAACTGATCACCGATGACGCCGGGCGGGCCGGTCTGAACGAGATCAACGAGCGGCGCAAGGTGGTGCTGGCCGCCAACGCCGCCGTCTTCAAGGAAAAGGATGCCGGTAACGAGGAAGCCGCCCGCAAGGTGGTCGACGAGCAGCTGTTGCCCAGTACGCGGGTCTACCTGGCCGCCATCGAAAAGCTGGCGAACATGCAGACCGAGCGCATCCAGGGCCTGACGGTGGAGATCGACGGCCTGTTCCGGACGGCACGCATCGTGATGATGACCCTGGGGGTGATCGCCATCCTCCTGGGAGTGGTGCTGGCGCTGGCCATCACGCGCTCCATCACGGCACCGCTGAACAAGGCGGTTGACGTGGCCAGCCGTGTGGCCAAGGGCCAGCTGGACAACCAGATCGAGGTCAGCCGGGGTGACGAAACCGGCCAGCTGATGCGCGCCTTGAAGGAAATGAACGACAACCTGGTGGGCATCGTCAGTCGCGTGCGCCAGGGGACCGACACCATTGCCACGGCTTCCACTGAAATCGCCCATGGCAACCTGGACCTGTCCAACCGCACCGAACAGCAGGCCAGTTCGCTGGAGGAGACCGCCTCGGCCATGGAAGAACTGACTTCCACCGTGAAGCAGAATGCCGACAATGCGCGCCAGGCCAACCAGCTGGCGGCCTCCGCCTCGGAGGTGGCGGTGCAGGGCGGTTCGGTGGTGTCCGAAGTGGTGGCGACGATGGGGTCGATCAACGATTCCTCGCGCAAGATCGTGGACATCATCGCGGTGATCGATGGCATCGCCTTCCAGACCAACATCCTGGCCTTGAACGCTGCCGTCGAAGCGGCCCGCGCCGGCGAGCAGGGCCGCGGCTTTGCCGTGGTGGCGTCGGAAGTGCGTACGCTGGCCCAGCGCTCGGCCAGTGCGGCCAAGGAAATCAAGGAATTGATCGGCGATTCGGTCGGCAAGGTCGAGGCCGGCAGCAAGCTGGTCGAGCAGGCCGGCACGACCATGGAGGAAGTGGTGGCCAGCGTGCGCCGGGTGACCGACATCGTGGGCGAGATCACGTCCGCCTCGCAGGAGCAGAGCGACGGCATCGAGCAGGTCAACCAGGCCATCAACCTGATGGACGAGGCGACCCAGCAGAATGCAGCGCTGGTGGAGCAGGCTGCCGCCGCGGCGCGCCAGATGCAGGAACAGGCCGCTGCCCTGAGCGAGACGGTGAGCGTGTTCCGGCTGCGCGGGTAGCTAGGGAAGGGGGGCAAGGCACGCAGGCGCTTTGCTCTTATCCTTACGCGCCCCAAAACGCAAAAGGCCGATTGATTTTCATCAATCGACCTTTTTTGTTTGGTGCCCACGGAGGGACTCGAACCCCCACACCTCGCGGCACATGGACCTGAACCATGCGCGTCTACCAATTCCGCCACGTGGGCTGCGCTGTAAAGTGAAGAACGTAATTATAGAGGGTATTCGTTGGCTGTCAATACTTTTCTTGATCTCCAAGGTGTTTTTTCGTTGTAATACGAAAGCTTGACCCCCTTCTTCCTCCGTATTGCGGTTAGGTAAATGGCAGCAACTCCGTTACACTAGGGGCTTCCATCGGTCCGGGCGATGCTTGCCCCGGCATTTATAACAATTGCGCGAAACGAAACTTTTGAGCCAATTTCCCTATTCCATTCCCAGCCGGGAAGAGATCCTCGGCATCCTGCGCACTTCGTCCGGCTCGCAAAACGCTGCCGCACTGGCAGCCGCGCTCGGCGTCAAGCCTGAAGAAATGGATGGCCTGACGCGCCGCCTCAACGCCATGGAGCGTGACGGCCAGATCAAGCCGGATCGCGCCGGTCATTACAAACTGACCCATTCACCCGACTTCATCCTGGGCCGCGTTTCCAGCCACCGTGATGGCTTCGGTTTCCTGCTGCCCGATGATGGCAGCGCTGACCTGTTCCTGCCCGAGAAGGAAATGCAGAAGGTCATGCACGGGGACCGCGTCCAGGCCCGCATCGTCGGCACCGACCGTCGCGGCCGTCCGGAAGGGACCATCGTCGAAGTGGTGGAGCGTGCCAACAGCCACGTGATCGGTCGTCTGCTCAACGAGAACGGCGTCTGGGTGGTCGCCCCCGAAGACAAGCGCATCGGCCATGACGTGCTGTTGGCCGGCTCGCCAGGCAAGGCCAAGGCCGGGCAGGTGGTCAGCGTCGAACTGACCGAGCACCCGTCACGCTATACCCAGCCGGTGGGCAAGATCGTCGAAATCCTCGGCGACATCGACGACCCTGGCATGGAAATCGAAATCGCCGTGCGCAAGTACGGCGTACCGCACGAATTCTCCGAAGCGGCCAAGAAGCTCTCGGCCAAGCTGCCCAGCGAAGTCAAGGCGGCCGACCTGAAGGATAGGGTCGATCTGCGTGATGTCCCGCTGGTCACCATCGACGGTGAAGATGCCCGCGACTTCGATGACGCGGTCTATTGCGAACCGGTCAAGATCGGTCGCACCAAGGGTTACCGCCTGATCGTGGCGATCGCCGACGTCAGCCACTACGTCAAGCCCAACGATGCCCTGGATACCGATGCGCTGGAGCGCAGCACTTCGGTCTATTTCCCGCGCCGGGTCATCCCGATGCTGCCGGAAAAGCTCTCCAACGGCCTGTGCTCGCTCAACCCCGATGTCGATCGCCTGACCCTGGTCTGCGACGCCGTGATCACCGCCAAGGGCGAGATCAAGGCCTACCAGTTCTATCCCGCCGTGATCCACTCGGCCGCCCGCCTGACCTACACCGAAGTGGCCTCGATCCTGGGCAATACCAAGGGTCCGGAGGCGGCGCGCCGGATCGGTCTGGTGCCGCACCTGACGCACCTCTACGAAGTCTTCCAGGCGCTGCTGACGGCGCGCCAGGCGCGTGGCGCCATCGACTTCGAGACCACCGAGACCTACATCGTCTGCAATGCCGCCGGCAAGATCGAGAAGATCCTGCCGCGCACCCGCAACGATGCGCACCGCCTGATCGAAGAGTGCATGCTGGCGGCCAACGTCTGCGCGGCCGACCTGTTGAAGCGTCACGATCATCCGGCGCTGTACCGTATCCACGCCGGCCCGACCAAGGAAAAGCTGACCCAGCTGCGGACCTTCCTCAAGCAGGTAGGCCTCACCCTGGGTGGGGGCGACACCCCCAGCGCGTCCGACTATGCGGAACTGATGCCCAAGGTCAAGGCGCGTCCGGATGCGGTCCTGATCCAGACCATGCTGCTGCGCTCCATGCAGCAGGCGGTCTACAGCCCCGACAACATCGGTCACTTCGGCCTGTCCTACGAGTCCTACGCGCACTTCACCAGCCCGATCCGTCGCTATCCCGACCTGCTGACCCATCGTGCCATCAAGGCCGTGCTGCAGGGCAAGCGCTACGAGCCCAAGGGTATCGACAGCAGCGCGCTCAATACCTCGATCTCGCCGGCCGCCCGCAAGGCGCAGGCACTGCAGCGCGCCACCGACAAGGCCGCCGGCAAGAAGCCGCGTGGCGAAAGCGCCCTGGCGATCTGGGAAGCGCTGGGCCTGCACTGTTCGGCCAATGAACGTCGCGCCGACGAGGCCTCGCGTGACGTGGAAGCATGGCTGAAGTGCTACTTCATCCGCGACAAGCTGGGCGAGGAATTCACCGGCACCATCGCCGGCGTGGCCACCTTCGGCATCTTCGTGCAGCTCGATGCGCTCTATATCGAAGGCCTGGTGCACGTCACCGAACTGGGGGCCGACTACTTCCAGTACGACGAAGCGCGCCACGAACTGCGCGGCGAACGCACCGGCATCCGCTACCAGCTGACCGATCGCGTGACCGTGCAGGTCAGCCGGGTCGACCTGGATGCACGCAAGATCGATCTGTCGCTGGTCAACGAACCGGGCATCCGCACCCTGATCAAGAATGAAGCCAAGCGCGCCGAAAGTGCGGCGCGGGGCAAGTCTGGGTCGGCCAGGAATGCGGCCGGGAACGGCGCCGGCGGTGACGCCGGTCAACCGGCACCCCGCGCCAAGAAGGGCGCCGCGCCCAAGCCGGCCGCCGTGGCCGCCAAGGGCAAGGGTGCCAAGGGTGGTGCCCAGGCCAAGACCGGCGCCAGCCATGCCCGCGCCGGCGAAGCCGACCGCAAGCGCGCCGCCGCCAAGGGTTTCAACAAGGGCGGCAAGAAGAAGCGATGAGCATGTCCCCGGCCGCCAGCTGCCCAGGCAGCCTGCGACCGGGTTTGATGGAATGATTTGACCGCAAGACGAAAGACACAAGCAGGATTTATGAAGAGCAAAATGATTTTCGGCTTCCATGCCGTGACCTCCCGCATCCGCCACGAGGCTTCCTCGGTGGACGAGATCTACGTGGATGCCGAGCGCCGCGACCGCCGCATGCTGGACATGCTGCATGCCGCCAAGGAAGCCAATGTGCGCATCATCCAGGCCGACGACCAGCGTCTGTCGGCCATGGTCGGTACGCGCCGTCACCAGGGCGTGGTCGCCAAGGCCGCCACACTGTCGCTGGCGCGCACCCTGGATGAACTGCTGGACGCCGTGGTCGGTCCGCCGCTGCTGCTGATCCTGGACGGCATCACCGATCCGCACAACCTGGGCGCCTGCCTGCGCGTGGCCGACGGTGCCGGCGCGCACGCCGTGATCGCCCCCAAGGATCGCGCCGTTGGCCTCAACGCCACGGCCATGAAGGTCTCCAGTGGCGCCTCCGATACCGTGCCCTACATCACCGTCACCAACCTGGCGCGCACCATGCGCGACCTGAAGGAGCGCGGCGTCTGGATCATCGGTACCTCCGACGACGCCGAGAAGGGCCTCTACGAGGGCGACTTCACCGGCCCCACCGCGCTGGTCATGGGTTCCGAAGGCGAGGGCATGCGTCGCCTGACCCGCGAGACCTGCGACGTGCTGGTCAACATCCCCATGTTCGGTTCGGTCGAGAGCCTGAACGTGTCGGTGGCATCGGGCGTGTGTCTGTACGAGGCGCGACGTCAGCGCTTGCCCAGGTAAGTCCGGTCATCCCCGCATGACAACATCGCCGGACTTTGCGTCCGGCGATTTTTTTTTGTAGTTCATCCCGCAGTTCGTTCAACGTTCCAGGAATCCATCATGTTCAGCCGACTCAGAGAAGACATCGCCAGCATCCGTGAGCGCGACCCCGCCGCGCGCAATAGCTGGGAGGTGCTGACCTGTTACCCCGGCCTGCATGCGGTGATCCTGCACCGCTGGGCCAAGGCCTGCTGGCATGCCGACCTGAAGTGGCTGGGACGCTTCATCTCGCAACTGGGGCGCACGCTGACCGGTATCGAGATCCATCCCGGCGCCACCATCGGTCGCCGTGTCTTCATCGACCACGGCATGGGCGTGGTCATCGGCGAGACCGCTGTGGTCGGTGACGATTCCACCATCTACCAGGGCGTGACCCTGGGCGGTACCTCGCTGTCCAAGGGCGCCAAGCGCCATCCCACCCTGGGACGCGGCGTCATCATCGGTGCCGGTGCCAAGGTCCTGGGCGGATTTACGGTGGGCGACGGCGCCAAGGTCGGCTCCAATGCGGTGGTGACCAAGGAAGTACCGGCCGGCGCCACGGCGGTCGGCAACCCGGCGCGCATCGTTGAGCGTAATCCAGGGCCGGTCGAGCGCGACCAGGCGACAGCCCGGCTGTTTGCGGCCTATGGCGTCATGCCCAATGGCGACGACCCGCTCTCCAAGGCGCTGCATGGCCTGATCAACCAGGTGGCGGCGCAGGAGCAGCAGCTCGAGGTGGTGCTGGCCGCCTTGAAGAGTGCGGGGATAGGGTGTCGACGACTGGAAGAAACAACGCACTTCGACGCCGCCCAGTTGAACCGGTTGGTGGATTGAATCGAAGTCGCAGTCCGCAGCCGGGATCATGCCGGCTGCGGTGGGAGGCTGGGCAGGGGAGCGGTGATTCAGGCGATCTCGTCGCCCTGGGCATCATGCCGGTGCAGCACGCCGTCGGCGCTCAGGCTGATCCAGCCACCGCGCGGCGTCTCGACGTCGTATTCCCAGTCCGGCAGGACGTAGCGCAGCCTGGGGGCCTCACCGTCCTCCAGGCGATGCAGGGCAGGGCGGTGGGTGTGGCCGTGGATGAGCACGTCGCTGCCGGTCTGAGCGAAGAGCGCGGCGATGGCATCAGCATTCACATCCATGATGGCCATTTCCTTGCACTGGTTGGCGTCCTGGCTGTTCTTGCGGATGCCTTCGATGATGGCCTTGCGCTGCGCCAGCGGCATTGCCAGGAATTGCTGCTGGTAGGCCGGCTGACGCACCTGGGCCCGAAAGGCCATGTAGGCCAGGTCGTCCGTACACTGGGCGTCGCCGTGCGCCAGCGCCAGGCGGCGACCGGTCAGGGTGACCACCGTGGGGTCGTCCAGCAGCGTCAGTCCGGCGGCTTCCGCAAAGCCTTGACCTACCAGGAAATCACGGTTGCCCGCCATCCAGAACAGTTGCACGCCTTGCGCCTGCACGGCCTTCAGGGCATCGGCGATCTGCCGGTTGTAGGGCGTGACCAGGTCATCGTCGCCGGCCCAGTATTCGAAGATGTCGCCCAGCAGGTAGAGCTGCTGCGTGCGCGTCGCCTGGTGCTGCAGGAAGGACAGGAAGGCCGCCGTGGTACGCGGCAGGGAAGCTTGCAGATGGAGATCGGAAACAAAAAGCGCAACCGTCGGTTGCGCTTTTTGCATGAACTGGAAATCAGTCATGGTCGGGGTGAAGAGGGTCTGGCTCAGACCACTTCGGCCTTCTCGATCACCACGTCTTCCGCCGGGACGTCGGCGAACATGCCGGAGCGGGTGGTCTTGACGCCCTTGATCTTGTCGACCACTTCAGTGCCTTCGACGACCTTGCCGAAGACGCAGTAGCCCCAACCGTCCTGGCCCGGGAAATCCAGGAAGCTGTTGTTCTTGACGTTGATGAAGAACTGCGCCGAGGCCGAGTGCGGGGCGGCGGTGCGGGCCATGGCCAGGGTGTAGGGCTCGTTCTTGAGGCCATTCTTGGCTTCGTTCTCGATGGGTTCTTTGGTTTCCTTCTGCTTCATGCCGGGTTCGAAGCCGCCGCCCTGGATCATGAAACCGTCGATGACGCGGTGGAAGATGGTGCCGTTGTAGTGACCTGCATTGACATAAGCCAGGAAGTTTTCAACGGTCTTCGGCGCTTTTTCCGCGTCCAGTTCGATCTTGATGTTGCCGTGGTTGGTGGTGAGCAGAACTGCCATGTTGAATCCTTTGCTTGAGGGTGAAAATAAAAAAACGAGGCGGGCAACGCTGGCCCGCCTGGCATGCCGGTGCGGCTCAGACCTACTTGACGATGCTGGCCGATTCGATCACCACCGGAGTGGTCGGGACATCACCGCCGCCGGTGCGCACCTGCTTGATCTTGTCGACCACGTCGGTGCCGGCGATCACCTTGCCGAACACCGCATAACCCCAACCATCCTGGCCCGGATAGTCCAGGAAGCGGTTGTTGGCGACGTTGATGAAGAATTGCGCGGTGGCCGAGTGCGGTGCCGAGGTGCGCGCCATGGCGATAGTATAAACCTCGTTCTTCAAACCGTTATTGGCCTCGTTCTTGATGGGCGCGTCGGTGGGCTTTTCGCGCAGGTTCTGGTCCATGCCGCCGCCCTGGATCATGAAGCCGTTGATGACGCGGTGAAACACCGTGCCGTTGTACTGGCCCTTCTTGACGTACTTCAGGAAGTTGTCGACCGAGACCGGGGCTTTTTCCGGGTTCAGCTCGACGGTGATGTCGCCCATGCTGGTTTTCAGCAGCACGCGGGGCGCGTCAGCGGCCAGCACGGGGGAGGCCAGCGTAGCCGACAGGGACAGGGCTGCTGCCATGCGCAGCAGGTGACGACGAGAAATGATCATGCGTTGCCTTCGTAAATGATTTTCCATTGCGATCCTTCACGCACCCAGTACTGGCGCTTGCGGATCGCGTTCTTGCTCTTGCCGACGGCACTCTCCTGGGTGAAGGTGCTGACGATCATGTCTTCCGGTGTGCCGGGATAGCGGAACAGGCTGACATCGCGCAGTTTGACACTGGTATAGCGCGCGCCGTTCAGGCTCTTCTGCTGGCGGCCGAACCAGGTGCTCAGGTTTTCGCCCTGGGCCGAGCGGAATTCGGGGGAATAGTACGACAGGACCTTGTCGGCATCCGCATTTTCCAGCGACTGGCCCCAGTCTTCCAGCATGGCGCTGGCGGCGTCACGCTGCCTGGCCCATTCGCTCTTGTCCACGAACTGCACGTGCTGGCTGATCACCACCACCGTCCGGCCGACCTCGGCCGTGGAATACAGGCTCTGCAGGTCGGGATTGGCCAGCACCACGCAGCCGTCGGAGGACAGCGGCGGGCGACTGAAATTGTCCGAGGGCGTGCCGTGCAGCCAGATGCCATAGCCGCTGCGGCCATTGCGCTTATCCCATTCGTTGGGGTAGGACAGGGGCAGGGCGCCAGTGCCATAGAAATCGGGCAGCTTGGGGCCGGGGATGCGGTTGTTGACGTAGTACACGCCGATGGGGGTGCGCTGGTCGCCGGACTTGGTCTTGTTGGCGCCGAAGCGACCCTGGGAGACGTAGTAGTCGGTCAGGTATTTCAGTTCACCGCCCTGGTTCTCATAGACGTACAGGCGCGATCGGGTGGTGTCGACCACCAGCACGTTCTTCTGGTCGTCGCCGACCTGCAGCACGGCCTTGGGAATGAGTTGCGGGTCCGGCTTTTCCTGCAGCGAGCGGATGCGCACCATGGCCTCGTCGCGCAGTTCCTTGAGCTTGTCGGCCGGGCCGTCGGCCATGGCGCCGAAGTTGCGTACCGGTCGCGCATGCATCAGCAGCAGGTCGCCCCGTACCAGATGGCCGAGGCGGAAAGTGGGATAGGCCGCCACCAGGGCGTCGGCCTTGACCTGGGCTTCGCGCAGGCGATTGGCGCCGAGATCCTTGTAGATATCGATCAGCAAGGCCTCCGGGTCAGGCTTGGCCTCGGCCGCGCCGGCCGGACTGCTCTGCGGCGGAATGGAAGAAGAAGAGGCCACGCTGCCCATCGAAGGCAGAGCTGCCAGACACAACATCAGCAGGCGTCCCAGCACGCGCATGGAACGCCCTTGCAAAGCGCTAGCCACCAATTACCCTCCCGATCGTTCCTGTTTGATCAGCCATCGATTGCCCTGTTTGACGAATATCAGGGTCTTGCGGCTGTCCACCGTCAGCCGATCCGAATTATATATCTGGCGATAGCGCACGGTGGCGGTGTTGCCGCTGATGCTGACCGTGGCATTGCTGACCTTGACGCTGATGCGGCCCTTGTCCTCGATGCGGGCGCGGCGTTCTTCGGCCCATTCCTTGCGGGATGCGCCCTTGGGGGTGTCGAAGTCGCTGGCGTAGTGGCCCAGGTAGCCGCGCACATCCTTGTCGCTCCAGGATTTGGCCCAGCCGCTGAGGGCCGCCAGTACCGCTGACTTTTCCTGTTCGGCGCTGGCTTCCGCCTTGGCCTTGTCCTTGTCGGCGCGGGCCTTGTCGGCCTTTGCCTTCTCGGCGGCGGCCAGCTTGTCGGCACGCGCCTTCTCGGCGGCTGCCTGGGCGGCTTTTTCCTTCTCGGCGCGGGCGGCCTGTTCCTTGGCCAGCTTGTCGGCCTTGTCCTTTTCCTTCTGGGCCAGCAGTTCGGCCTGCTTCTGCTCGGCGGCAGCCTTGTCGGCGGCGGCCTTTTGCGCGCGGGCCTGCTCGGCGGCCAGTTGCTCGGAGCGTGCCTTGTCGGCGCGGGCCTTGTCTGTCGCGGCCTTGTCAGCGGCAGCCTTTTCCGCCGCTGCCTTGTCCGAGGCCGCCTTGTCGGCAGCGGCCTTGTCCGCCTTTTCCTTGTCGGCCTGCGCCTTTTCCTTGTCGGCGGTGGCCTTGGCAATGGCAGTCTTTTCCGCTTCGGCCTTGTCGGCGGCGGCCTGCTGGGCTGCCTTTTCGGCCGCCAGAGCCTTGGCGCGCTGCTGCTGTTCGGCGGCGCTGGCGTCGGCCTTGGCCTTGGCGTCACGCTGGGCGCTGGCCGCGGAGGCCAGGCGCGGCACGGTGCCGCCGGTGGTATTGCCGTTCAGGGAGCGCAGCAGGGTCAGCTTGGGTTGCGGCACGTTGGCACCCGGGTCGATCTGCAGCGCCTTGTCATAGGCCTGGCTGGCCAGCTTGGCATAGACGTCGCCCAGGTTTTCCAGCGCCGTGGCATAGGTCGGGTTGGTGCGCATGGCCATGTCCAGCGCCGCACGGGCCTTGTCGTACTGGCCGTCAGCCGCGTACAGGACAGCCAGGTTGTTGTACGGCTCGGGCAGGTCGGGGAAATCCTCGGTGAGCTTGCTGAACACCGCGATGGCCTCGGCAGAACGGCTTTGTTCTGCTAAGATCAGCCCCTTCGTGAAACGCAGTTGCGCATCGCGCGGGTGTTTCGCCAGTACGGCATCGGTCTTGGTCAGTGCTTCGGCATACTGTCCTGCCCGCATCAGCTTGTTGATGTCAGACATTTCACTGGCATGCGCGAGGCCGGCAGGCACCCCGAACAGGGCGGCCACCAGGCTGGACAACACTGCTGTCTTGTGGGCAGTCTTGCTGATCAAACCGCGCAAACCATGAATGGATGTCTGTTCTTGTGATTCTGGGGCCATGGTTTTATCGATGCTATACTCGAAGAAATTCGAAGAAAGCTGGCATTTTATAACAAACAAGTAAGACAAAAAGAGGTTTGGCTACCGTGACCCGTTCATGTTGCAACTGCTGTTAGAACAATGATCCCCGGCAGGGGCATGCCAGCGCCAGGAGGCTTTCCGGCGCGGCCCCACGCAATCGCATGAACCCGGCGCCCCCAGCGGTCACGCCAACCCAAGAATTCCCATCCCATGAGCGAGCTCAAGATTTACAACACGCTAGCGCGTGATAAGCAGACCTTTTCCCCGATCGAACCCGGCAAGGTGCGCTTGTACGTGTGCGGCATGACCGTCTATGACTATTGCCATATCGGCCATGCACGGGTGCTGGTGGTGTTCGACATGGTGCAGCGCTGGCTGCGCGCCTCCGGTTACGACGTGACCTATGTGCGCAACATCACCGACATCGATGACAAGATCATCAAGCGTGCCCTGGAAAACGGCGAGACCATCAGCCAGCTGACTCGTCGCTTCATCGACGCCATGAACGAGGATGCCGGCGCCCTGGGCGTGCAGCGTCCCGATCACGAGCCGCGCGCCACCCAGTACGTGCCGCAGATGCTGGACCTGATCGGCAAGCTGGAAAAGAACGGCCTGGCCTACAAGGCCAGCGATGGTGACGTCAATTACTCGGTGCGCGACTTCCCCGGCTACGGCAAGCTCTCCGGCAAGTCGCTGGACGATCTGCGCGCCGGCGAGCGCGTCGATGTCAACACCGGCAAGCGTGACCCGCTGGACTTCGTCCTCTGGAAGGCGGCCAAGCCGACCGAGCCCGACGAGGCCAAGTGGGATTCGCCCTGGGGCTGTGGCCGTCCGGGCTGGCACATCGAGTGCTCGGCCATGTCCAGCGACCTGCTGGGCGACCATTTCGACATCCACGGCGGCGGCCAGGACCTGCAGTTCCCCCACCACGAAAATGAAATCGCCCAGTCCGAAGGGGCGCACCAGCACACCTTCGTCAATTACTGGATGCATAACGGCTTCGTGCGCATCGACAACGAAAAGATGTCGAAGTCGCTCGGCAATTTCTTCACCATCCGTGACGTCCTGAAGCAATACGACCCGGAAGTGCTGCGCTTCTTCATCCTGCGCGCGCACTATCGCAGCCCGCTCAATTATTCGGATGCGCACCTGGACGACGCCCGCCAGGCCTTGACCCGTCTGTATACCGCCTTGAAGGATGTGCCCCCCGAGGCCGGCGGCCTGGTCGCCGACGAAGCCCACGCCCAGCGCTTCGCCGATGCCCTCAACGACGACTTCAACACCCCGGTGGCGATCTCGGTGCTGTTCGAGCTGGCCAACGAGGTCAATCGCAGCCGCTCGCCGGCGCAGGCGCGCCAGTTGAAGGCACTGGCCGGCATCCTGGGCCTGCTGCAGCGCGCGCCGGGCGAATACCTCAAGGGCGGTGTCAGCGCAGCCGGTGGCCTGGACGAAGCAGCCATCGCAGCCCTGATCGACGCCCGCAAGGCGGCCAAGGCCGGCAAGAACTTTGCCGAAGCCGACCGCATCCGTGCCGAGCTGACCGACGCCGGCATCATTCTGGAAGACAAACCGGGCGGCCTGACCGAATGGCGGAGAGCTTGATTTGAATACCAACCGAAAAGCCAGCGAGCTCGATCCCAGCCTGATCGTCCCGGCCTACTGGGAAGAGGCCAAGGCCGAGCTGATGAAGCGCGACCGCATCATGCGCAAGCTCATCCCGCAGTTCGGGGACCTGCAATTGACAGTGCGGGGCGACGCCTTCACCACGCTGGCACGTTCGGTGATCGGCCAGCAGATTTCGACCAAGGCCGCCAATGCGGTCTGGCAGCGCTTCCTGGAAGCCTGCCCGCGCTGCACGCCGGGCCAGGTGATCCGTACCGGCCCCGAGGCGCTCGCTGCCTGCGGCCTGTCCAAGCGCAAGGCCGAATATATTCTCGATCTGGCGGCCCACTTCAAGGCCAAGACGGTACATCCCGACAAATGGGCGGAGATGGAAGACGAAGCCGTCATTGCCGAGATGATCCAGATCCGCGGGATTGGCCGCTGGACAGCCGAGATGTTTTTGATATTTAATCTGCTGCGCCCGAACGTGCTGCCGCTGGATGACCTGGGATTGCTCAAGGGCATCAGCGTCAGTTATTTCTCGGGCGAGCCTGTCTCGCGCAGCGATGCGCGCGAAGTCGCCGCGAACTGGGAACCGTGGCGCACCGTGGCCACCTGGTATCTGTGGCGCAGCCTGGATCCGCTGCCATCCGATTATTGATCCAAGGGGAAGAGGGCGCGGAGGCCTCTGGTGTATACTCCGCTCCTCTCAAGATTTAAGGCAAACCGATCCATCCGGGACCATCGCGCCGCAACCCGCACCGGGGCGGCCTCCCGCCGATGATCGGACTTGTTGAAAAGGAACACAATGAGTAAATCGACAACGACTTTTCTGGGCTTCGAGCAGGCCATCGCCGAGCTGGATGCCAAGATCGAAGAGTTGCGTTTTGTGCAGGACGACTCGGCCGTCGACATCTCCGAAGAGATCGAACGCCTGGTCAAGAAAAGCCAGCAACTGACCAAGGACATCTACGCCAAGCTGACCCCCTGGCAGGTGTCGCAGATCGCGCGTCATCCGCAACGTCCCTACACCATGGACTACGTGCGCGAAATCTTCACCGACTTCCACGAACTGCACGGCGACCGCACCTTCGCTGACGACCAGTCCATCGTTGGCGGTCTGGCCCGTTTCAATGGCCAGGCCTGCATGGTGATCGGCCACCAGAAGGGGCGCGACACCAAGGAACGCGCCATGCGCAACTTCGGCATGCCCAAGCCCGAAGGCTATCGCAAGGCCATGCGCCTGATGAAGGTCGCCGAAAAGTTCGGCCTGCCCATCTTCACCTTCGTCGATACCCCCGGTGCCTTCCCCGGCATCGATGCCGAAGAGCGCGGCCAGTCCGAAGCCATCGGCCACAACCTGTATGTCATGGCCGAGCTGAAGGTGCCGCTGATCGCCACCATCATCGGTGAAGGTGGTTCCGGCGGCGCGCTGGCCATCGCCGTGGGCGACCAGGTGCTGATGCTGCAATATGCGACCTATTCGGTGATCTCGCCGGAAGGCTGCGCTTCCATCCTGTGGAAGACAGCCGACCGCGCTGCCGACGCCGCCGAGGCACTGGGCCTGACCGCCCACCGCCTCAAGGCCATCGGCCTGATCGACAAGATCGTCAACGAACCGCTGGGCGGCGCCCATCGCGACCCCAAGCAGATGGCCGGCCTGCTCAAGCGTGCCCTGTCGGATTCGCTGCGCCAGTTCCAGGGCATGAAGACCAAGGACCTGCTGGCCGCCCGTCACGAAAAGCTGATGGCCTACGGCAAGTTCAAGGAATTGAATTCGGCGGAATAATTTCCCCACCGTTTCCGCTTCCTACGCTCAGGCGCCAGCGATTGCTTCGCTGGCGTTTGTCTTTTCAGCCGCCGCGTTTCCCATGTCCGATCATCCTTCCGCCTCCCACGACAAGACCCTGGCCAGCCTGATGCAGGCCCTGCAGGCCACGCTGGCGCTGGCCGGCTTCGACGCCCGTCGCGACACCCTGGCCGTGGCCTACAGCGCAGGGCTGGATTCCACCGTGCTGCTGCAGGTGGCCGCGCATTGGGCGCAGCAGGCGGGTGGCAGGCTGGTGGCCTTGCACGTCCATCATGGGCTCAGCCTCCATGCGGACGCCTGGCTGGCGCATGCACAGGGCTTTTGCGACGTGCGCGGTCTGGCCTTCCAGGCCGAGCGGGTACAACTGCAGCAGGTCGCCGACAGCGGCGTGGAAGAAGCGGCGCGCCTGGCGCGCTATGCCGCCCTGGGGCGCCTGTGTCGCCAGCAGGGCGCGCGCCTGCTGCTGACCGCGCATCACCTCGACGACCAGGCCGAAACCGTGCTGCTGCAACTGCTGCGCGGCAGCGGCCTGGCCGGTCTGTCCGGCATGGATCGCTGCAATGCTGCGCCAGCCTTGCTGGGCGACCCGGATACCCGGATGGCGCGGCCGTTGCTGGGCGTGACGCGCGCGCAACTGGAGAGCGTCGCGCAGGCGCTGTCGCTGACCTGGATCGAGGATGAATCCAACCGTGATCCGCGCTACGCCCGCAATGCCTTGCGTCATCAGGTGATGCCGGCGCTGGGGCAGGTCTTTCCCGGCTACCAGCAGCGACTGGCGCGGGCTGCGGGCCATGCCCAGGGCGCGCAGGAATTGCTGCGTGAAGTGGCTCAGGCCGACCTGGAGCAATGTCGGCAGGACGATCACCTGCGCATGCCGGCGATGCGCCAGTTGAGCGAGCAGCGCTTCCTCAATCTGATGCGCCACTGGTTTGCGCTGCGCGGCATGCGCATGCCCTCGGCGGCCTGGATGCAGGAGATGCGCAGTCAACTGCTGCAGGCCGACGTCGAGGCGCAACTGTGTGTCTCGCATCCCGATGGCGAGGTGCACCGCTATCGCGACCGCGTCTTCCTGGCCCCGCGCCGCAGGCCGCCGGAAGAGGGCGAATCCCTGCAATTGCGCTGGCAAGGCCAGGCCCAGGTGCATGTGCCGGCCTTCTACGGCACGCTGCATTTCGAGCCTGTTTCAGGTGCCGAGGTTGACGCCGATGGCCGGGGCGGCTTCGATCCGGCCTGGCTGCAGTCGCAATCCCTGCTGATCTGCGGTCGCAGCGGTGGCGAGCGTGTCAGGCTGGCACACAACCGGCCGGCGCGCAGTCTCAAGCAGCAATACCAGAGCGCCGATGTCCCCGCCTGGGAGCGACCTTACCTGCCGCTGGTGTGGGCCGGCGACACCTTGCTCCTGGCCGCCGGCATCGGCATGGACTGCAGTCGTTTCGTCACGCAGGGCGAACGTATCACCTTGCGCTGGCAGCCTGACTGAATTCTTGGCTCCAATGATCTAAACAATATAAAAAAATACCGCACCCTGGCCTTTGGCGAGGGTGCGGCATCCCTGTCATCCCTGACATGGTTGGGCGTGGCCGAAGATGAACCGCGCCCGGTCTTGCTCCTTGCGGACGGCTTATTTCTTGGCGCCGTCGGTGGCCGGCTTGGCTTGCTCGCCGGTGGCTTCCTTCTTGTCAGTCTTGGCTTCGGCCTTCTTCTCCGACTTCTTGTGCTTGACGTGATGCTTGGCCTTGGGCGCAGCCTCGGTCTTGGCGGCTTCGGTCTTGGCCGGGGCGGCGGCCGGTGCTGCTGCGGCGCCGGTCTGGGCGAACACGGGCAGGGTCAGGGCCGACAGCAGGGAGGCAACGATGATGGTCTTGGTGTTCATGATGGTGTCCTTTCAAGGAGACGAAAATCGGTTCGGATGGGGTGTGTCAGTGTTCGGTCGTACGGTGTACTGCAGGATTACTTGGTCTTGGCAGCAGCTGGTGCGGCGGCCGGTGCAGCCTCGGCTGCGGGCTTGGCTTCGCTGCCGGCGGCCTTCTTTTCGGCCTTCTTGTGCTTGGCGTGATGTTCGGACTTGGTCTTGGCCTTGGCCTTGGCCTTGGTCGTCGCCTCGGTCTTGCCTGCTTCCGCCTTGGCCGGTGCGGCCGTGGTCGCGGCTGGCGCGGCAGTGGCAGGTGCGGTGGCGCCGGTCTGGGCAAACACCGGCAGGGCCAGCGCGGTCAGCAGGGAAGCGACGATGACGGATTGGGTTTTCATGGCAATTTCCTTTAGAAAGTGGTTGTTACGCTCGACGCTTGATTTTGCGTAATCGCTTCATCATTTCCTTGCGCCTTGCTTCCTATAACGAGCCGCCGACGTGCAGGACGACGTCAAAGTGTTTCAATTCATCGTGGATTTGTAAGCAATCGTTGCGGCTTTGCTTATAATGAGCATCTTCACTTTTTGCCTCACCGAGCGCCTCATGGACTACCAGACCTGGTTCACTTTCTTCGCCGCTGCATGCGTCATCGCCATCTCGCCCGGTTCGGGCGCGGTCCTGTCCATGAGCCACGGTCTCAATTACGGCGTGCGCCGCACCAGTGCCACCATCCTCGGACTGGAGATCGCGCTGGTGGTGATCCTGGTCATCGCCGGGGCAGGCGTCGGTTCGCTGCTGGTGGCCTCCGAAACCGCCTTCAACGTCATCAAGGTGGCCGGTGCGCTGTATCTGATCTATCTCGGTTTTTCGCAATGGCGCGCGCCGGTGCCGACCGAGCAGCAGGGCGAAGCGCTGGACGCGGCCAATGCCGCCGCCCGCGCCAATCGTGGCCAGCTCTGGTGGCAACGTTGCATGACCGGTTTCCTGACCAATGCCACCAATCCCAAGGGCATCGTCTTCATGGTGGCCGTGCTGCCGCAGTTCATCGACCACCAGCGTCCGCTGTGGCTGCAACTGCTGGTGCTGGCGGTGACCATGGTGGTGGTGGACCTGGTGGTGATGCATGGCTACGCGTTCGCGGCCAGCCGCCTGCAGCGCTTCTTCCGCAGCCAGAAGGCGATCAAGGCGCAGAACCGTTTCTTCGGCGGCGTGCTGATGCTGGTGGGCGCGGGACTGTTCTTCTTCAAGCGCACCCAGCACTGAATCACGGGCGCAGGCCCACGCGCCCAACAAAAAACCCGCAAGTCACAAACTTGCGGGTTTTTTTCATCCGGGCAGGCCGGTGAGGCCGATGGAATGGCCTGCGCCTGCCTTTTCCTTCACTTCAGCTTCATTTGTCCTTTTTCAAACACGACGACATGAAGGCCTTGCGCTCGTCGCCCTTCTTGCCGGCGGCGTCGGCGTTGCACTGCTTCATCTTGTCCTGCTGGGTGGCCGGCTTGGGCTGTTCCTTCTTCAGGCAGGACGACATGAAGGCCTTGCGGTCGTCCCCTTTCTTGCCGGCAGCGGTGGCGTCCGCATTACATTGCTTCATCTTGTTCTGCTGGGCGTTTTCCGCCATGGCGGGACTTGCCACCAGCAGCGGGGCGGCCAGTGCGAAAGAGGTGATGGCGATGAGCAATTTTTTCATTGAATACTCCCTGGGCAGTGTGGATTCGTCTGTCTGAAAATTCAGACGGGAGCATTACAGCATGAAAGTTTGCGACTGCCTAGCGTACGCAGTTCAGGTCACCCTCCTGGCAGCCGGCCAGGGCCTTGAGCTCATCGGCGCGCTGCCGGGTCTTGTCGGCCAAGCAGGTCTGCAGGGCCAGCGGGGCCGCCGAGCCACCGGCGCTGGCGGAGCTCTCGAACCGGCAGGACAGGTCGCGGTATTTCAGCCAGGCCAGTTGCACTTCGCGCAGCTGGTTCTGCTGGGCCTTGTTCAGCTTCTCGCGGTAGGCCAGATAGGTGGCATTGAGGTCGCTGTCGTTCTGGGTCAGGGTCTGCGAGGCGCAGGCATTCATTTCGGCCTGGGTGGCGGCCTTGCTGCAATCGGCGGCGTAGCTGGCGCCGGCGCACAGGAACAGCAGGGCGCCCAGCAGGGGCAGGGGGGCTTTCATCGTCAGGAAACTCCGTCATGGTTAGCGGATGCTCGGGATAGAATTGCATTTTGCCTGTCTTAGAAGACAGTGCGGGGTCACGGTTCTCCCAGGCGTGCAACGAAATTGCAACAAGCCGTATCCGACCCTGCCGACAAAGGAGAAACACATGGGATTGAGCTGGTTGTCTGCCATCAAGTTGATTCCCTGGGGCGATGTGGTCCAGGCCACCCCGGGCATCGTCAAGGGCGCACGTGATCTCTGGTCGCGCACCCGCAAGGCCAAGTCGGCGGTGGAGGCGCAGGAGGCCATGCCGGCGGCCAGCGATGCCGAACTGTTCGCCCAGCGCATCCGGCAGCTGGAGGCCGAACAGCTGGAAGCCAGCCAGTTGATCAACACCCTGGCCGAGCAGAATGCGCAACTGGTCGCCACCATGGACCGCATGCGCTCGCGCCTGCGCATGTTGACCGCCGGCTGCGTGCTGCTGGCCGTGGGGCTGGTGGCGCTCTGGTTGCGTTGAGCCTGCGGGCGGCGTGGAATCGGTATTCCCGCTATGGTGCAGGTATGGCCTGCGCATTTTCTGCTTCCTTTCTTCTTCCTTTTTTATTCCTGGCGACTGAATGTTCCAACAAGCATTGCGCATGACCCTGCGCGACTGGCGTACCGGTGAACTCCGCTTCCTGTTGATCGCCCTGATCGTGGCGGTGGCGGCCCTGTCGTCGGTGGGTTTCTTCGTTGACCGCATGCGGGCCGGCATGGTGCGTGACGCCCACCAGTTGCTGGGGGCCGACCTGCTGGTGGCGGCCGACCAGCCCTTGCCGCCGCAATGGGTGCAACAGGCCGGCCAGCAGGGGCTGTTGCAGGCCCAGACCCAGGTCTTTCCCAGCATGGCGCTGGCGGGCGAGGGCGATGCGGCACGTTCGGTCCTCTCGTCCATCAAGGCCGTCACGCCGGGCTATCCGCTGCGCGGCCAGCTCAGGCTGCGCGCCGCCGATGGCAGCGACCGGCCGGCCGAAGGCATTCCACAGCCGGGGACGGTGTGGGTGGACCCGCAGATCCTGTCGCAACTGGACGTGAAGCTGGGCGATACCATCAAGCTGGGCGACTTGCCGCTGAAGATCGCCGCCATCATATCGGTGGAACCGGACCGCGGCAGTGCCTTCGTCAACTTCGCCCCCCGCGTGATGCTGGGCCAAGCCGATCTGGCCGCCACCCATCTGGTGCAGCTCGGCTCACGGGTGACCTACCGGCTGCTGATCGCCGGCCCGGCCGGGGAGGTCCAGCGCTACCAGAAGCAGATCGAGCGCCAGATCGACGCCGACAAGCTGCGCGGCGTGCGCCTGGAGTCATTGGAAAACGGTCGTCCCGAGATGCGCGCCACGCTGGACCGGGCCGAACAGTTCCTCTCGCTGGTGGGCCTGCTCTCGGCCATGCTGGCGGCGCTGGCGGTGGCCATGGCGGCGCGCCGCTTCATGCTGCGCCATCTGGATGCCTGCGCCATGCTGCGTTGTTTCGGCATGACCCAGGCGCAGGTGACGCGGCTGTACCTGACCGAATTCATCGTCATCGGTCTGGCCGCCAGCGTGATTGGCATGCTGGTCGGCTTTGCCGCGCATTTTGCGCTGCTGCAGTGGCTGGGCAGCTTCATGCCGACCGCCTTGCCGGCGCCGGGCTGGGCGCCGGCGGTGCAGGGCGTGGCCACCGGCCTGCTGTTGCTGGTCGGCTTTGCGCTGCCGCCCATCCTGCAGCTGCGCAATGTGCCGCATAACCGGGTGATCCGGCGCGACCAGGGCGCACCGCAGGCGATGACGGTGCTCACCTATGTGTTGGGGACGCTGGTCTTTTCGGGCTTGCTGTTGTGGCAGGCCGGTGACCTCAAGCTGGGCTTGCTGACCATTGCCGGCTTCCTCGGTGGCTTCGGCCTGTTCGCGCTGGTGGCCTGGCTGTGCCTGCGGGCGCTACGATCCATGCGCGGCCTGGTGGATCGCCAGAGCTGGCGCTTTGCCATCGACGGCCTGCAGCGTCGACCGGCAGCCGCCGTGATGCAGGTGGTGGCGCTCGGGCTGGGCCTGATGGCGCTGCTGCTGCTGACCGTCATCCGTGGCGACCTGGTAGGTGCCTGGCGCCAGGCCACCCCGGCGGATGCGCCCAATCGTTTCATCATCAACATCCAGCCCGACCAGCGCCAGGCGGTGCAGCAGGTGCTGCAGCAAGGCGGGGTGAAGGACGCCGCCCTGTATCCGATGATCCGCGGCCGCCTGGTGCAGATCAACGGACGCCCGGTCAACCCGGCGGATTACCAGGAAGATCGCGCCAAGCGCCTGGTCGATCGTGAATTCAACCTCTCCACCATGGCCGAGATCCCGCCCGGCAACGGCATCGTCGCCGGCCGCTGGTACGACGATCGCCAGCCGGAGGCCTCGGTGGAGCGCGGCCTGGCGCAGACCCTGGGCATCCAGTTGGGTGATCGCCTGCAATTCGACATCGCCGGCCAGTTGGTGGAGGCGCCGGTGACCAGCCTGCGCAAGCTGGAGTGGGGTTCCTTGCGGGTCAATTTCTTCGTGATCCTGAACCCGACCCTGATGCGCGATACCCCGCAGAGCTGGATCACGGCGGTGCATCTGGATCCGCAGCAGGAAGCCCTGGGCAATCGCCTGACGCGCGACTTCCCCAATCTCACCGTGGTCGATATCGGCAGCGTGCTGCGCCAGATCCAGGAGGTGGTGGGGCAGGTGATTTCGGCGGTGGAGTTCCTGTTCCTCTTCACGCTCTGCTCGGGCGTGCTGGTGCTGTATGCGGCCCTGGCCGGTTCGCAGGACGAGCGGGTGCGCGAGGCCGGCCTGTTGCGCGCCCTGGGCGCCACGCGCCAGGAGCTGTCGCGGGCGCAGCGCATCGAAGTGCTGCTGGTGGGTTCGCTGGCGGGATTGCTGGCGGCCAGCGGTGCGGCCGGCATCGGCTGGGCGCTGGCGCATTATGTCTTCAATTTCGACTGGAGCTTCAGCCCGCTGGTGTGGGTGGCCGGCATGGGCTTGGGCGCTGCCTGCTCGGCGTTGGGCGGCTGGGCTGGACTGCGTCACGTGCTGCGTCGTCCGCCCCTGCAGACCTTGCGCGAAGCCTGAGCCGAGGCAGGTCAAACGCCCTGCAGATCGCAGCCGGCCGGCCCGACGATGGCAGGGCGGCTGCGGTATCATGGCGGTCTTATGCAAATCGAAGATCCCAACCAACCCACCACGTTCGAACTCATCGGCGGCGCTGAAAAACTGCGCGAGATGGTCGACCGTTTCTACGACCTGATGGACCTGGAGCCGGAGTTCGCCGGCATTCGCGCGCTGCATCCGCCTTCGCTGGAGGGCTCGCGCGAGAAGACCTACATGTTCCTCTCCGGCTGGACCGGCGGTCCCAGCCTGTACATGGAAAAGTTCGGCCATCCGCGCCTGCGCGCACGTCACCTGCCTTTCCCCATCGGCATCTCCGAGCGCGACCAGTGGCTGCGCTGCATGACCTGGGCCATGCAGGACGTGGGCCTGCCCGACGAGCTGATGAAACGCCTGCTGACGGCGCTCTATCAGACCGCCGACTGGATGCGCAACAAGCCCGAGTAATTGCATTCCATGAACACATTCGAAATGATCCTGGCCGGCCTGGTGGTGGTGGGCATCGTCTTGCAGGTACTGGTGCTGCTGCGTGGCGGCTCGCGCGACGATCCGGGTGCTGCCATCGAGGACATGCTGTTGCAGCTGCAGCAGGAGCTGCAACGCCACCAGCAGGACACCGGCGAGCGCATCGAGCGCGAATTGCGCAGCCAGGTCCAGGCCAGCGCCCAGAGCACGCGCCAGGAACTGGGCAGCAACTTTGCCCAGTTGCAGCAGACCTTGGCCACGCAGATGTCCAGCGTGGCCGGCCTGCAGAACCAGCAGATCGACGGCTTCGCACGGCAACTGGTGAAACTGAACGAAACCAACGCCCAGCAACTGGACAGCATGCGCCAGTCCATGACGCTGCAGGCACAGGTCAACCGCGAAGAGCAGGCGGTTTCGCTCAAGCGCTTCGGCGATACCCTGAACCAGCAACTGTCGGCACTGACCGAATCCAATGCCCAACGCATGGGCGAAGTGCGGGCCACGCTGGAAGCCCGCATCAAGGATCTGCAGAACGACAACGCGCTCAAGCTGGAAGAGATGCGCAAGACCGTGGACGAGAAGCTGCACGCTACGCTGGAGCAGCGCCTGGGTGAATCCTTCAAGCTGGTCTCGGACCGCCTGGACAAGGTGCATCAGGGCCTGGGCGAGATGCAGCAGCTGGCCACCGGTGTGGGCGATCTCAAGCGCGTGCTGACCAACGTCAAGACCCGTGGCACCTGGGGTGAAGTGCAGCTGGAAATCCTGCTGGAACAGATGCTCACGCCCGAGCAGTACGCCAAGAACGTCGAGACCGTGCGCGGCACCGGCGAGCGCGTGGAATTCGCCATCCGCCTGCCGGGAGCGAAGGAAGAGGGCGAGCCGGTGTGGATGCCCATCGACGCCAAATTCCCCAAGGAACAGTACGAACGCCTGGTCGATGCGGCCGAGCGTGCCGACGCCGATGGCGTGGCCAGCGCCGGCAAGGAGCTGGAGCGCGCCGTGCGCAACGAGGCCAAGACCATCGCCGAGAAATACCTCTCGCCCCCGCTGACGACCGATTTCGCGATCCTGTTCCTGCCCACCGAAGGCCTGTATGCCGAGGTGATGCGCCGACCGGGCCTGTCCGACGATCTGCAGCGTACCTGCCGGGTGACCATCGCCGGGCCGTCGACGCTGTCGGCACTGTTGAACAGCCTGCAGATGGGCTTCCGCACGCTGGCGCTGGAGAAGCGGTCCTCCGAAGTGTGGCAGGTGCTGGGCGCGGTCAAGACCGAGTTCGGCAAGTTCGGCGAAGTGCTGGCCTCGACCAAGGCGGCGCTGGAACGCGCTGCCCGCAATATCGATCAGGCCGAGACCCGTACGCGCCAGATGAACCGCAAGCTCAAGTCGGTGGAGGCGCTGCCGGCGGAAAGTGCGCAGAAGCTGCTGGGGACGGCAGAGCTGGACCTGGGCGATACGGACGAGGCGGTCTGAGCGGCTGATGCTTCGGCCAGAAAACGAAAAAAGCGCTGCCAAGGCCGTAATGCCGTTCAGTTAAGAAAAAATCGCCGCGCCAGATGACCTTGGCGCGGCGATTTTGCTTGGTTCTCTTCAAGCCATCTGAAACCGTTCGGACTGAGTAGGCCCTTTAGGGCCGTATCGAAGCCTGTCCTGAGCCTGTCGAAGGGGCGCTGCTCAGCTTGTGGCGCGCCTTCGATACGCGGCTACGCCGCTACTCAGGACGAACGGTCAGCGGTGGTGCAAACAAAGTCTGAGCGAGCTTTCGAGCTGGTAACAAGCTTAACTGAACGGCATTACGGCCTTGGCCGCGCTTTTTTCATGCCGGGGCGGTTTCAGACCAGCCCGTCGAACAGCACCACCGAGACCTCTTCGCCGGCAGCCACGTCGCCGCGCTCATGCTCCAGTTCGAGGATGCAGTTGGCGTCCGACATCGAGCGCAGGATGCCCGAGCCCTGCATGCCGGTCAGGCGCACGCTCCAGCGGCCATCGGCGTCGGGTGCCAGGATGCCGCGCTGGTATTCGGTGCGACCGGCTTTCTTGCGGATGGGCGTGGCGGTCGTCACCCGCAGGCGTGGCAAGGGCCGGGACTCGGCACCGGCCAGCCGCAGCAGGGCGTCGCGCACGAAGAAGGAAAAACTGACGGTCACCGCCACCGGGTTGCCGGGCAGGCCGAACAGGTAGGCATCGCGCCCACGCGAGCTGATGCGGCCAAAGGCCAGCGGCCGGCCGGGACGCATGGCGATCTTCCAGAACGTCATTTCACCCAGGCTGGCCATGATCTGCCTGGTGTAGTCGGCGGCACCCACCGACACGCCACCGGAGGTGATGACGGCGTCGGCCTCTTCACAGGCACTGCGAAAGGCTGCCTCCAGCGCCACCGGATCGTCCGGCACCACACCCATGTCCAGCACCTCGCAACCCAGGCGGGTCAGCATGCCGTGCAGGGTGTAGCGGTTGGAGTCATAGACGCAGCCTGCGTCCAGCGGCTCGCCCACCGAGCGCAGTTCGTCGCCGGTGGAGAAGAAGGCCACGCGCAGGCGGCGCTGCACCGGAACCTCGGCGATGCCCAGCGAGGCCAGCAGGCCGATGTCGGAGGGCCGCAGGATACGCCCGCTCGGCAGCGCCACGCTGCCTTGCATCAGGTCTTCGCCGCGCAGGCGGCGGTTGTCACCGGGCCGTACGCGCCCGGCCGGCAGGGTCACGCCCTGGTCGTCGGCGTCGGTGGTCAGTTCCTGCGGGATGACGGTGTCGCATCCGGCCGGCATGGGAGCGCCGGTCATGATGCGCACGCACTGGCCGCGTTGCACGCTGCCTTCGAAGCGCTGGCCGGCATGGACCGCGCCGACGATCTGCAGGCGCTGCGCCTGGCCGTCGGCGATGTCTTCGCCGCGCAGGGCGTAGCCATCCATAGCCGAGTTGTCGTGGGCCGGCACATCGATGCGGGAGATGATGTCCTGTGCCAGCACCCGCGAGAGCGCGCTGCGGATGGCCAGCTTTTCCACCGTCTCGATGGGGGTGATGAAGTCCTGGATCACGGCCTGGGCACGGGCCACGGTCATGGCGTGGGGGTCATAGCCGCTGATGCAGCTGACGATGTCGTTCAGGGAAGGATGGGTCATTGTTCTTCTTCGAGCCGTTGCAACTCCGGCGCGGTGTTGATGTTGCTGAAGGCGTGTTCTTCGGGGAATTCCACTTCCACGCAATGGAGGGTGGCGAACCAGCGGTCCATCTTGCGTTCACCCGTGGCCAGGAAGGCGTCCAGGGCGTCGCGGGTGCTCCTGGAGAGCAGGGCGCAGACCGGATGGCGCTGCCGGCCCTGCGCGCCGGTGGTGACGGCGATGGCGGCTTCGGCACCGGCCTCGGCAATGGCATCGGCCAGGTGCGCCATCAGGTCATAGGGGATCAGCGGTGCATCGCAGGGGGCGCAGGCCAGCCAGGGGGTGGTGCAGTGGGCCAGACCACTCTGCAGGCCCGCCAGCGGGCCGGGGAAGCCGGCTTGCAGATCGCTCCAGACCGGATAGCCGAAGCTGGCGTAATGCAGTTGCGAGCGGTTGGCATTGACGGCCAGGGTGCCGACCTGCGGCGCCAGCCGCTCCAGCACGTGCTGGACCAGTGGCTTGCCATGCAGCGGTTGCAGGCCCTTGTCCACCCCGCCCATGCGCGTGCCGCGCCCGCCGGCCAGTACCAGGCCGGTGATGTGGCTGGCGCTCAGGGTGTTGGCGGTGGAGGAGGCCATGGCGGGTGAGGACTGGGGGCAGGGCGGCGGGAGGCGGAACTGAATAGCTAGCCGCCGATATAGGACATCTCGACCTTGCGTGCCGGGGCGGCTTGCATGGCGCTGCGCAATTCGGAATAGCGGTCGCCCCGTTGGCCCCACAATGCGGCGATGGCGCCGGCCATCTCGGCGTCGCTGGCTCCATTGCGCAGGAGGCTGCGCAGATCGTGGCCTTCGCTGGCGAACAGGCAGGTGTAGACCTTGCCCTCGGTAGAGAGCCGGGCGCGCGAGCAATCCTGGCAGAAGGCCTGGGTCACGCTGGAGATGACACCGATCTCGCCGCTGCCATCGACATAGCGCCAGCGCTCGGCGGTCTCGCCGGTGTAGTTGGGGTCGGCCACCTGGAGCGGCATCTCGGCCGAGATGCGCCGCACCACTTCGCTGGAGGGCAGTACCTCGTCCATGCGCCAGCCGTTCGAACTGCCCACGTCCATGTATTCGATGAAGCGCAGGATGGCCGGCGTCCCCTTGAAGTGGCGCGCCATCGGCAGGATCTGGTCGTCGTTGACGCCTTTCTTGACCACCATGTTGATCTTGACCGGACCCAGGCCGGCGGCGTGGGCGGCATCAATGCCTTCCAGCACGCGTGCCACCGGGAAGTCGACATCGTTCATGCGGCGGAAGCTCTCGTCATCCAGCGAATCCAGCGAGACCGTCACGCGCCGCAGGCCGGCAGCCTTGAGCGCCTGCGCCTTCTGCTTGAGCAGGGTGCCATTGGTGGTCAGGGTGAGATCCACCGGCTCGCCATCGGGCGTGCGCAAGGCGGCCAGCATGGCGATCAGGGTCTCGATGTTCTTGCGCAGCAGCGGTTCGCCGCCGGTAAGGCGGATCTTGCGCACGCCATGCGCCACGAACTGGGCGGCCACGCGGGTCAGCTCTTCGAAGGTCAGCAGGTCGGAGTGCGGCAGGAACTGGTATTGCTTGTCAAAGACATCCTTGGGCATGCAGTAGACGCAGCGAAAATTGCAGCGGTCGGTGACCGAGATGCGCAGGTCGTGCAGGGGGCGGCCCAGGGAATCGGTCAGCCAGCCGGTCGGCACCACCGCCACGGGCGCAATCACGCCTGCCGTACTGGCCGACGGCGCTTGCCGGTGATCGAGGATGGGAATGACGCGCTTGTTCATACGGGCTGGCAAAAATGGGTGTGTAAAGATAGCACGGCTAGCGCTGCGACGTTGCGGTCGGTTCATGCATATTCAGTATGCCGCAAGTGCAGGTATTGAGCGCAATGCCGCGCCGGATCTGGACTTGGGATATCCGCAGCTGGACCGCAGCGCTGCGCGGCCGGCACTGTATCGCTGCCAGGGCGGGCCAACTGTCACCAGATAGGGGACAAGCGGCGGATGACAAGAGGCGCGAGAGCGATAGTTGCCGGGCTGCGGCGACAGACTGGCCAGGAAAATTGGCGAAAACAGCAGGCCGGCGTACAGGCAGGCGAGCAGGCAAGAGCGCGGACAAGAAAAAAGGGAGCCGAAGCTCCCTTTTTCCTGGTGATCACCGGTGCGCTTGCACCCTGGCGATCAGCGACGCGTTTCCACCTGGACCAGCGGTTCGCTGGACTGCGGCGGCAGCGGCTTGCGCTCGCGCGGTACACGCGGTGCCGGCACGAAGGCGGCGGCCGCTTCCTGCGCTGCACGCAGCTTGACCGGATCGGTCGTGGCCAGCGTCAGGCCGGCTTGCGACAGCATCTGCTGCAGCGACTCCGGCTGGGCGCCATTGCCGGCATGTGCTGCAGGTGCGGCAGGTGCCGCAGTTGCTGCAGTTGCTGCAGGTGCAGCCACTTCCACAGGAGCCGGGGCCGGATTGGCTTCGACCGCATCCAGCAGGCTGATCTGCTGCGGCAGGCTGGCTGCCGGCGCGGCTTGCTGCACGACCTCGACCTGGACCGGTGCTTCCGATGCCGCCGGGGCGGCGACAGGGGCTTGCACTGGCGCCGGGGCAGGTTCAAAGCTCGGTGCCGGGGCGAAGCTGGCGTCGATGGACGGCGCCGGCGGTTCGATGGCCTGCTGTTGCGAGAACACGGCTTCGGTCGCTTCGGCAGCGGCGGCAGCCACGGCTTCCACCGAGTTCACGCCGCTTTCCACGGCGACGGCTTCGGTATGGAGGGCAGCAGGCGCGGACACGTCGGCTGCTTCAGCAGCTTGCGCCGGAACCGGCGAGGCTGCGAAGGAAGCCTGGGCCACGGCGGCCTGGGCGACTTCCACCGGTGCTGCGGGGGCTGCAGGGGCTGCTGCGGTCACGGCTTCGCCGTTTTCGCTGCGTTCACCGGCTTCGCCAGCTTCAGCCGCATCGGCATCGGCGTTTTCGATCAGGTTGCCGTTCTCGTCACGTTCGCGACGATGACGGTTGCGACCGCCACGACGACGGCGACGGCGCGGTTCGGTGCCGCCTTCGGCGTTTTCCGAGGCTTCGACGCCTTCGCCACCTTCGCCACGTTCAACTTGCGCCAGATCCAGTTGCGCAGCCTGCTCGTCATTGGACAGGGCTACGGCACCAGCGGCCACGGCCACGCCGGCGGTTGCAGCGCCGGCTGCCAGAGCGGCTTCCAGCGGCAGACCTTCCTCGCTGCGGGCTTCCTTGCGGTCGCCACGGGGGGCGCGAGGTTCACGCGGTTGACGCGGTTCGCGGGGTTCACGACCTTCGCGACCTTCACGCGGTTCGCGTGGCTCACGGGGCTCGTTGCGACGGGCTTCCTTGGGTTCCTGGCCTTCGCGGACCTGGACTTCACGGCCCTCGCGACCTTCACGCGGCTCACGGCCTTCGCGTGGTTCACGCGCTTCCTTGGGCTCGCGCGGGCCACGCGGCGGACGCGCCTGCTTGGCATCGGCCAGTTCTCCCGCCTTTACCTCGACGGCAGCGGCGCCACGGGCATTGCGCTGTTCGCCATTGGCGTTGCGTTCGCCACGTTCGGCACGATCACCACGGTCATTGCGTTCATTGCGATTGCGGCCACGACCGTTGCGGTCGCCGCCACGGCCATTGCGGTCGCCTTCACGCTTGGCAGGGGCCTTGGCTTCGACCGGGGCCGGTGCTTCCACCGGGGCCACGGGCTTCTTGCGGAAGAAGGCGAAGATCTTGCCCAGCAGGCCCGATTCCGGTGCCAGGGTCGGCGGCGGTACGGGGGCAGCCACCGGTTCCGGGGCCTTGCGTTCGACGATGGGGGCCGGCTGGTCAGGGGTGATGCCCTTGACCACCGCTTCCTGGCGCGGACGCACTTCTTCCTTCTGGCGCTTGCTGTAGCCGATGTCGGTATCGGCCTGCTCAGCCATGTTGTAGCTGGCTTGGGCGTCGTCCAGGCGCGGATCGTCGTGCTTGATCCGTTCCATCTTGTAGTGCGGCGTTTCCAGGTGCTTGTTGGGGATCATGATGACCGTGACGCGATGACGCGTCTCGATCTTCAGGATTTCACCGCGCTTCTCGTTCAACAGGAAGGCGGCGACGTCCACCGGCGCCTGCACATGGATGGCGGCCGAGTTTTCCTTCATCGCCTCTTCCTGGATGATGCGCAGCACCTGCAGGGCGGAGGATTCGGTATCGCGGATGTGGCCGGTGCCGTTGCAGCGCGGGCAGGTCACGTGGCTGCCTTCGGACAGCGACGGGCGCAGGCGCTGGCGCGACAGTTCCATCAGGCCAAAGCGGGAGATCTTGCCCATCTGGACGCGGGCACGGTCGTGGTGCAGGGCGTCTTTCAGGCGACCTTCGACTTCGCGCTGGTTCTTGGAATTCTCCATGTCGATGAAGTCGATCACGATCAGGCCACCCAGGTCGCGCAGGCGCAACTGGCGGGCCACTTCATCAGCCGCTTCGAGGTTGGTGTTGAAGGCGGTGGTCTCGATGTCGCTGCCACGGGTGGCGCGCGCCGAGTTCACGTCCACCGACACCAGGGCTTCGGTGTGGTCGATCACGATGGCGCCGCCGGACGGCAGCGGGACCGTACGCGAGTAGGCGGTCTCGATCTGGTGTTCGATCTGGAAGCGGGAGAACAGCGGCACGTCGTCGCGGTAGCGCTTGACGCGGTGGACCATGTCCGGCATCACGTGGGCCATGAACTGCTGGGCCTGGTCGTGGATGTCGTCGGTGTCGATCAGGATTTCGCCGATGTCGGGCTGGAAGTAGTCGCGGATGGCGCGGATGACCAGTGACGATTCCTGGTAGATCAGGAAGGCGCCCGAGGCGGACTGGCCGGCGCCTTCGATGGCGCGCCACAGTTGCATCAGGTAGTTCAGGTCCCACTGCAGTTCATCGACGTTGCGGCCGATGCCGGCGGTGCGGGCGATGACGGACATGCCGTTGGGCAGGTCCAGCTTGTCCATGGTTTCGCGCAGTTCCTGGCGGTCTTCGCCTTCGACGCGGCGGGAGACGCCACCACCACGCGGGTTGTTGGGCATCAGGACCAGGTAGCGGCCGGCCAGCGAGATGAAGGAGGTCAGGGCCGCGCCCTTGTTGCCGCGCTCTTCCTTTTCGACCTGGACGATGATTTCCTGGCCTTCGCGCAGCGCTTCCTTGATGCTGGCGTTACGGACGTCGATGCCTTCCTTGAAGTAGGAACGGGCCACTTCCTTGAAGGGCAGGAAGCCGTGGCGTTCCTCGCCGTAGTTGACGAAGCAGGCTTCCAGCGAGGGCTCGATGCGGGTGATCACGCCCTTGTAGATGTTGGACTTGCGCTGCTCGCGTCCGGTGGTTTCGATGTCGATGTCGATCAGCTTCTGACCGTCAACGATCGCTACGCGCAGTTCTTCCTGCTGCGTTGCGTTGAACAACATACGTTTCATGTTTTCACTCCGGGATCCGAAGATCCTTCAAATGGCCCGTCCGTATGTGGTAGCGGGCCAAAAGTACAGGGGATGTACGCGAGAACGAAGTGATTGGGGAGGGAATTGCCTTGATTGTGTGAGTGCGCCTTAGCGGGCGCTCCAGCACAAGGGGGCGCGGATGCAGTGGACCGGGACGCCGGGCAGCACCGTATCCGCGCCGCGCGCTCCGCCATAGGCGGTCGCGCAGGCAACTGCGGACGGTAAGCTGGTCTGTGGAGCCAAACGTAACATAGTGAGGTTGGCGACGGCGATCGGGTTCTACTGCATCAACCGGCAAGCTTCGCGATGGCCCGGCCCGAATTGCGGCATGGCCCGAGCGATGCGCTGCAAGGGGGCGGGCTGATGAGCCTGCCATGCTTGCGCTGCTGGTCGCCGGGGGGCTGTGCACTGCTGTCCTGGGTCGGGTCACCGGATGCGAGTCTTGCCAGACTTTTATCCTGATGATCCAAACAAATCTGTTCCACTTCCAAGTGCGCTGTCCGATTGCAACTGCGGTGCAAACTGGACTCGCAAAGGGAAGGTGCGTACTCGTTTCGAGGCCTTTACGTGGACCAGGCAAGCGACATGATCGGCTGTATTGTCAACCGTTGCAGCGCTTTTATTGCGTCTGCGATGCCGCGCGTCGTGGTTTTCGGGGCCCCCTTCGTCAATTTTGCAAATGAGCGAGGCTGACGAAGACTCCTCTTGTGTAGAATGTTCCTTTTTTATTCTACTAACGCCGTTTTTTGATCGGCGTCAATCGATTATATATTCAAAATGAAGGACTTAGCGAGATTTTCTAGGGGGGCTTCTGAAAGCGCCGATGCGGCGCCGGCCTCCCGGAACGCAACAGCCTCGCAGAGCGTCCCTCAGGTGCAGTTGCTGACCATTTCCGACGAAGAGGCGGGCCAGCGGATTGACAATTTCCTGCTGCGGGTTTGCAAAGGCGTTCCCAAGAGCCATATCTATCGTGTCCTGCGTTCGGGCGAGGTGCGCGTCAACAAGGGCCGTATCGACCAGACCTATCGCCTGGTCGAGGGCGATGTCGTGCGTGTGCCGCCAATACGAGTTGCAGAGAAGCAAGAAACTGTAGTCCCGGGAGCGGAATTCCGCATCCTGCTGGAAGACAGCCACATGCTGGTCATCGACAAGCCGGCCGGTGTGGCCGTGCATGGCGGGTCCGGCGTGAGCTACGGTGTCATCGAGCAGTTGCGGGCGGCACGGCCCCAGGCCAAGTTCCTGGAGCTGGTGCACCGGCTGGACCGTGACACCTCGGGCGTGCTGCTGATCGCCAAGAAGCGTTCGGCGCTGACCAACCTGCATGAACAGATGCGCGAGGGCCAGACCGACAAGCGCTACCTGACCCTGGTCCAGGGCGACTGGAAGAATGCCCGCCAGCACGTGAAGTTGCCGCTGTTCAAGTACAGCACGCCTGACGGTGAGCGCCGGGTGCGGGTGCAGGCCGATGGCCAGCCGTCCCATACGGTGTTCTCGCTCTTGCGTCGCTTCGGTGAATTTGTCCTGCTGGAAGCTGAACTGAAGACCGGTCGCACCCATCAGATCCGGGTGCACCTGTCTTCCAGCGGTTTTCCCATCGTCGGCGACGACAAGTACGGCGACTTCCCCTTGAACAAGGCGCTGCAGAAGGCCGATGGCAAGCGTATCGCTTTCAAGCGCATGTTCCTGCATGCCTGGCGCATCAGCTTCCTGCATCCGGAAACCGGCCAGACCGTCACCCTGAAGGCCGGCCTGCCCGATGAATGCGCAAAATTCCTGCGCAGCCTGGAAGGCGGGGCCGAGGGCGATCTCCTGCCCTACAACATGCTGGCTGGCGCGGAGGACTGAAGGACAGTGCACGTAGTCGGCCGGGATATGATACTTTCTGCCCGGCATTAACAAAATCGCATGTTTCGCTGCTGCCTTGTCGCGCTGGCAAGCCGGCGGCGGACATGCCCGCAGAAAGAGCATCAGACATGGCAAGAAAGCAATTCGACCTGATCGTCTTCGACTGGGATGGCACCCTGATGGACAGCACGTCCACCATCGTGCGCTGCATCCAGGCCGCAGCGCGTGACCTGGGCCTGCCGATTCCCGACAAGAGTGCAGCTTCCTACGTGATCGGCCTGGGCCTGCAGGACGCGATGCAGGCCGCCATTCCCGATGTCGACCCCAAGTACTATCCGCGCATCGTGGAGCGTTACCGCCACCATTACCTGGGCCAGGACAAGGACCTCACGCTCTTCGAGGGCGTGCCCGAAATGCTGACCGACCTGTCGCAGCAGGGCTATTTCCTGGCAGTGGCCACCGGCAAGAGCCGGGTCGGGCTGAACCGGGCCATGAACACCACCGGCCTGCTGTCCATGTTCGACGCCACCCGCTGCGCCGACGAGACCTTCTCCAAGCCGCATCCGGCCATGTTGCAGGAGCTGACCCGCGAGCTGGGCCAGGACATGCACCGCACCCTGATGATCGGCGACACCACCCACGACCTGCAGATGGCCATCAACGCCGGCGCCGCGGGCGTGGCGGTGGAGTTCGGCGCGCATCCGCCACAGCAGTTGCAGACGCTCTCGCCGCTGTATTCGGCGCGCTCCATCCGCGAGCTGCACCAGTGGCTCAATGAGCAGGCCTGAGGACGGCTACGTGAACGCTTCCGGCGACATCCTCATCTGCGCTTCCGGCGATCTGGCCGAAGGCGGCCTGGGCAAGCGCTTCCCGGTGCAGGTGCATGGCGACGAGACCACCGGTTTCGTGGTGCGCTATGGCGGGGTGGTCTATGGCTACCTGAACCGCTGCGCCCATGTCCCCATCGAACTGGACTGGGCCGAGGGCGAGTTCTTCGAATCCAGCGGTCTGTATCTCATGTGTGCAACACATGGCGCCGTTTACGCGCCCGATACCGGAAAATGCGAGGGCGGTCCTTGTACCGGCGCCCACTTGCGTAAGATCATGGCGGTGGAACGCGACGGCCAGGTCTACTGGCGTCCGGACGACATCGTCAAGCCCGTCGAGGCATGAGCTTCGGGGAAACCGGCGCAGGCTGCTGCGCTGCTTAGAGTGAGCCTATGAGCAACAACGAATCTGAAAACCAGCAAGACAAGCCGCCAGTCCCTCCACAAACGCCGCCATCGCCACCATCGCCCTCCATCCCCGCCAGCGTGCGCGAGGACAAGAAGAGCGGCTGGGAGCGCGACGTACTGGAAAAACTGGCCCTGTTCGCCGTCAAGGAACAGCGCGCCCGGCGCCGCTGGGGCATCTTCTTCCGCATCGCCATCCTGGTGGTGATCGTGCTGGGGGCCTGGCTGGCCTTCACCTATAACAAGACCGAGAGCGAGCCGCTGGGCACCCATACCGCCTTGGTCGAGATCAAGGGCGCCATCGATTCCGAAGGGCAGGGCTCGGCAGGGGTGGTGATCCCGGCGCTGGACAAGGCCTTTGCCGCCTCCGACTCGGTCGGCGTGATCCTCAAGATCAACAGCCCCGGCGGCAGCCCGGTACAGGCCGGCATGATCAATGACGAGATCACCCGCCTGCGCAAGGCCTATCCCAAGAAGCCGATCTACGTGGTGGTGGAGGAAGTGTGCGCCTCCGGCGGCTATTACATCGCCGCGGCGGCCGACAAGATCTACGTCAACAAGGCCAGCCTGATCGGTTCGGTGGGCGTGCTCATGGACGGCTTCGGCTTCACCGGCCTGATGGACAAGCTGGGCGTGGAACGCCGCCTGCTGACCGCGGGCGAGAACAAGAGCTTCCTCGACCCCTTCAGCCCGCAAAGCCCGAAGCAGCGTGAATACGCGCAATCGATGCTGCAGGAGATCCACCAGCAGTTCATCGAGGTGGTGCGCCAGGGTCGTGGCGCGCGCCTGAAGGAAACGCCGGATACCTTCTCTGGGCTGGTATGGACCGGTTCCAAGGCGATCGAGCTGGGTCTGGCCGATGGCTATGGCACGGTCGATAGCGTGGCCCGTGACGTGCTCAAGGCCGAGGATGTGGTGGATTACACCCAGACCGAAAACCTCTCCGAACGGGTGCTCAAGAAATTCGGCGTGGCCTTCGGTGCAGGCTTTGCCAAGACGCTGATGTCGACGCCGCTTTCCACCCTGCGCTGACGCCTGGGGACGGAGCATGCAAAAAGGCCGGTTGTGTATCACAACCGGCCTTAGTCATTGGGGCGCCGCGTCTCTCGCATTGGGGCGACGCTATTCGGCCAGCAGCAGGAAGACGGTTGGTTTCTTGTGGAAGTCCGGTGCCTTGCCGGCAGCCAGGGCGGCCTTCCACTGCGCGGCCGTCTGCGTGCGTACCGACTCGCTGGACAACGACAGGTCGGTGGCCACGCAGATCAGCGTGCCGGGCTGGCAGGATTGCACCAGCGCCTCCAGCATGGCGGTGTTGCGATAGGGCGTTTCGATCAGCAGCTGGGTCTGCTTTTCCTTGCGGGCGCGATCTTCCAGCTGGCGGATGCGCTTGGCGCGCGCCTCGGCATCGGTAGGCAGGTAGCCGTTGAAGGCGAAGCTCTGGCCATTGAGACCACTGGCCATGACCGCCAGCAGCAAGGAAGAGGGGCCCACCAGCGGGCGCACCTGGATGCCATGCTGGTGCGCCAGCCGGACCAGGTTGGCGCCGGGGTCGGCCACCGCCGGCACGCCTGCTTCCGAGATCAGGCCACCATCACGGCCTTCCAGCAGGGGGGCCAGCAGCGAGGGCAGGGCGGCCGGCGGTGTGTTGACGTTGAGCTCGGCAATCTGGATTTCCTGGATGGGCTTGGCCAGGGCTTGGCTGCTGCCCAGGAGTTTCAGGAAGGCGCGCGTGGTCTTGGCGTTCTCGGCGACGAAATAATCCAGGCGTGCTGCGATGGCCTGCACCTGGCGCGGGATGATGCTTTCCAGCGGATGCGTCACGCTGGCGTCGGCGGGAGGCTCGGTGGGGCCCAGTGTGTTGGGAACCAGGTAAAGAATGCCGGGCATGGAAGGGAAATGGGATAAATTGTATAAAATAATATGTGCGACGCAGCATGGCAGCGCCGAGCCGCCATTCTACAGGGTGCCGGCTGTCATCAAAGTGTAATGCGCGCCGATTATCTTGTCGGGATGGAGACAAGGTGAGGTTTAAATTATTTAGCAATTGGCTTCTAGTGCGATTGCGAAAGGACATGCATGTTTGCTGCGGTAGATCTCGGTTCCAACAGTTTTCGCTTGCATATCGGCAAGTACGAGGACGACGGCATACGCGTCATCAAGAGCGCGCGCGACCCCATCCGCCTGGCGGCGGGCATCGACAAGAGCGGCAACCTGACCCAGCAGGCCTGTCAGAGCGCCATCGATTCGCTCACCCGCTTTCGCGCCATCCTGCGTGACTATCCGCTGACCGCGGTGCGGGTGGTGGCCACCAATACCTTGCGCGTGGCCAAGAACGCAGCCGACCTGCTGCCGGAACTGGAGCGGGCCATCGGTTATCCGGTGGAGATCATTTCCGGTGAGGAAGAGGGCCGCCTGATCTACATGGGCGTGGCCGGCGTGCTGGCCGATGCCGGTGAAGAACGCATGGTCATCGACATCGGCGGCGGTTCCACCGAGGTCATCCGTGGCCTGGGCGAGCATATCCGTCACGTCGAATCCTTCGGCATCGGCACCGTCAATCAAAGCCTGGCCTTCTTCCCCGATGGTGCCATCACCACGGCGGCCTTCGAACGCGCCATCATCTCGGCCCGCTCGCATGTCGAAGATGCAGTACACCTGTTCAGCTTCGACCCGGCAGAGGTGAATGTCTATGGCTCTTCCGGCACCATGCGCGCCATTGCCGACACCATCCGTCGCAACGGCATGGGCGATGGCCGCGTGAGCCTGCCCAGCCTGGCTGACCTGATGCAGCGCCTGATCGACTTCGGTCATGTCAGCCAGATCGCGCTGGACGGCATGAAACCCGACCGTGCCGGTGTGATCATGGGCGGCCTGGCGGTGCTGATCGGCTTCATGCAGGAATTCGGCATCGAGGTCATCACCCCGGTGGAAGCCGGCCTGCGCATGGGCGTGATGTGGGACCTGCAACTGCGCGCCACCAAGGCCGACCGTCGCGATCGTTCGGTCGAAGAGTTTGCCCGCCGCTTCCACGTCGATGCCGCCCGCGCCCATGGCGTGGCCGATACCGCGCGAGGTTTCTTCGATCTGCTGAAGCCGGCCACCGACTCCTACGCCCGCTATCTCTACTGGAGCGCCTTGCTGCACGAGACCGGGCTGGTGGTGTCGCCCACCGGTTACCACAAGCATTCGGCCTACATGATCGCCAATGCCGACCTGCCGGGCTTTACCACTCGCGAGCAGCGTCTGATGAGTACCCTGATCCTCGGTCAGAAGGGCAACCTGAAGAAGATCAGCGAGATGCTGGCAGACGTCGATTTCGCCAAGGCAGTGCTGGCACTGCGGCTGGCGGTGATGTTCCGCCACGCGCACATCACGCTGGACCTGGACAAGGTAAGGGTCAAGCTCAAGAGCCGCATCGACCTCGAGATCCGTCGCGACTACATCAAGGAGCATCCCAGCATTTCCTTCTGGTTCCAGAAGGAGCAGGAGTGGTGGGCCGGCATCGGCGTCGATTTCGCCGTCAAGGTGATCTGAGCGCGCTTCGTCCCCCTTCGCTGTCTTTGTCGCTTTCTCTGCTTTCGCTGCATTCACAGCACGTCATCACGCCCTTGCCACATCAGTCGGCAAGGGCGTTTTTACGTTCACTGCATGGCTTTTCGATATGTCCTTTAGAAGATGATAATGCTTCTTATTTGTGATATATTCGCCTGCGCTTTACCTCTCGCGTATGCACACGCACACGCACAAGCATACCCATAACGAGGCAGCCATCAGGCCGCCCGCTGCGACAGCCAAGTCCATCCTGGAGCCCGCTCCCCGGACCGCCTTCCGCGCCAAAAGAAAACGCCGTTTCGCCACGGCGGTCGTTCACTCTTTTTGAAAAGGATGGTCCATGTTCTCCCGTCAATTCGCCGTCGGCGCCGTACTGGCTGCCATTGCCGCCTCCAGCTTCGCGCAGGAAAAAGTCCTGAACCTGTACTCGGCACGCCACTACCAGACCGACGAAGCGCTCTACGCCGACTTCACCAAGGCCACCGGCATCAAGATCAACCGCGTCGATGGCGATGACGCCGGCATCCTGGCACGCCTCAAGAGCGAGGGTGCTTCCAGTCCCGCCGACGTGATCCTGCTGGTGGATGCGGCGCGCCTGTGGAAGGCCCAGAGCGATGGCCTGTTCCAGCCGGTCAAGTCCAGGCTGCTGGACGAACGCATCCCCGCCAACCTGCACAGCAAGGAGGGCAGCGACGGCACCCAGTGGTTCGGTTTCTCCACCCGCGCTCGCGTGATCGTCTACAACAAGACCAGCGTCAAGCCGGAAGACGTGGACACCTACGAAGCCCTGGGCGACCCGAAGAACAAGGGCAAGCTCTGCACCCGCAGCGGCTCGCACCCCTACAACGTCTCGCTGTTCGGCGCGCTGCTGGAGCATGATGGTGCGGCCAAGACCGAAGCCATCTTGAAGGGCATGGTCGCCAACCAGGCGCGCCAGCCGGTGGGTGGCGATACCGACCAGATCAAGGCCGTGGGTTCGGGCGAATGTGGCGTGGCCATTTCCAACTCCTACTATGTGGCCCGCCTGCTGCGTTCCACCAAGCCGGAAGACGTGGCCCTGATGGAAAAGGTCGGCATCGTCTGGCCCAACCAGAAGAGCTATGGCGCGCACGTCAACATCGCCGGTGGTGGCGTGGCCAAGCATGCCCCGCACAAGGCCGAAGCCGTGCAGTTCCTGGAATACCTGGCCAGCGATGCGGCCCAGCGCTACTTCGCTGAAGGCAATAACGAATGGCCGGCCGTCAAGAGCGTGAAGACCGAGAACCCGGCGCTGGTCAAGATGGGTCCGTTCAAGGCTGAAGTGATCAACATCGGCGCCGTCGGTGCCAACCAGCAGAAGGTGTTGCAGATGCTGGATCGCGTCGGTTACAAGTAATCCGGATGGCAGGAGGCCGGCCCGCAGCATTGCTGCGGGCCGGTTTTTTTTACGCCGCCTCAGCGGGGCGGATCGCGGAAGGGATTGCGCTCGTTGAGCTCGTTGATATAACCATCGATGCCGCCGACTTCGCGGGCCAGGAAGTGCTCCACGGCATCGTAGAACCCCGGATGCGCCAGCCAGTGTGCCGACCAGGTCTTCTGCGGCAGGAAGCCGCGTGCCATCTTGTGCTCGCCCTGGGCGCCGCCTTCGAACCAGCGGATCTTTTCGGCGATGCAGAATTCCAGCGGCTGGTAGTAGGCGGTCTCGAAGTGCAGGCAGGGGACGTGTTCTAGCGCGCCCCAGTAGCGACCGTAGAGGGTGTCGCCGTCATGCACGGTGAGCGAGGAGGCGATGGGCTGGCCATCACGCAGGGCCAGGGTCAGCAGCAGGTGCTGCGGCATGGTGGCACCGATGCGGCGGAAGAATTCCAGGTTCAGGTAGGGCGTCGAATAATGCGCCGCATAGGTATGGCGATAGCAGCGGTTGAAGAATCGCCAGTGGGCCTCGGTGATCTCGCTGCCCCGCAGCCAGGTGAATTGCACGCCCTGTTCGGCCACCTTGCGCCGCTCGGCCAGGATGTTCTTGCGCTTCTTGCGATCCAGGGTATCGACGAACTCGGCAAAGCTGCCATAGCCTTCGTTGTGCCAGTGGAACTGCACGCCGCTGCGCAGCAGGAAACCGGCATCGGCCAGCTGTTCCGCCTGCTCCGGGGGCGGGTAGAGGATGTGGGTGGACGAGTGTTCGCCCTCCTGCTGCAGGGCCTGCAAGGCGGCCAGCAGGCCGGCGCGGGCCGTCTCATCGACTGCCATCAGCCGCGCCCCGCGCACCGGCGTGAAAGGGATGGCGGCCAGCAGCTTGGGATAGTATTCGACGCCGTGGCGCTGGTAGGCCTCGGCCCAGGCCCAGTCGAAGACATATTCACCATAGGAGTGGAACTTGCGATACAGGGGCAAGGCCGCCACCAGGGCTTCGTCCTGCCACAGCGTCAGGTAATGCGGCTCCCAGCCGGTGTCGGCACTGGCCGCGCCGCTCTCGTGCAGCGCATGCAGGAAAGCGTAGCTGAGGAAGGGGTTGCCTTCGGCCTGGGTGGCCACCAGTGCGTCCCAGCGGCCGGGGCCGATCTCGGCCAGAGAAGAAACGATTCGCGTGCGATAATCCATGGACTGCGAGTGACCTGCATAAGAAGGCGCGGCCCACGGCCCCGCTCGAACAGGCATTCTACGCAAAACCGACAGAACGCGTCGCCATCGCGGCGACCCGCACAGAGCAAGAAAGTCCGCACGATATGACTAGCCCATTCTTCAATCTCTATAGCCACGGTTTCGCCCGCGTCGCCGTGGCGGTGCCGGACTGCAAGGTGGCCGATCCGGTCTTCAATGCCCGGCGCACCATCGCCCTGGCCGAGCAGGCCGCCGCCGGTGGCGCGGTGTTGGTGGCCTTCCCCGAACTGGGGCTGTCGGCCTATAGCTGCGAAGACCTGTTCCAGCAGCGTGCCTTGCTGGACGCCGCGCAGAATGCCCTGCAGAGCGTGCTGGAAGCCTCCTTGCGCATCCCGGCCGCCCTGATCGTGGGCATGCCGCTGAAGGTCGAACACCAGCTCTATAACTGCGCGGTGGTGGTCAGCGCCGGCCGCATCATGGGCGTGGTTCCCAAGAGCTACCTGCCCAACTACAGCGAATTCTACGAAGCGCGCCAGTTCAGCAGCGCCGATTGCGCCGTCACCCGCCGCACCCGTCTGCTGGGCCAGGACGTGGACTTCGGCAGTCACCTGCTGTTCGAGATCAGCAATATCCCCGACCTGCGCTTCCATGTCGAAATCTGCGAAGACGTCTGGGTGCCGATCCCGCCGTCCTCCTTTGCGGCCCTGGCCGGCGCCACCGTGCTGGTGAACCTGTCGGCGTCCAATATCGTGGTCGGCAAGTCCGGTTACCGTCACCAGCTGGTGTCGCAGCAATCGGCGCGCTGCCTGGCGGCCTACCTGTATTCCTCGGCCGGCGATGGTGAATCGACCACCGACCTGGCCTGGGACGGCCAGGCGCTGATCTGCGAGAACGGCGAACTGCTGGCCGAGTCCGAGCGCTTCTCCCAGGGTGGCCACGTCATCTATGCCGATGTGGACCTGGAGCGTCTTTCGCGCGAGCGTTTCCACCAGACCACCTTCGGCCAGTCGGTGCGCCGCCATGCGGACGAAGTGCGCCGCTTCGAGGTGGTGTCGTTCGATGTCCAGCTGCCGCAGGACCGCCCGCTGCCGCTGCAACGCCGGGTGGCGCGTTTCCCCTATGTGCCGGCCAACGCGGAGCAGCGGGAACTGCGCTGCCGCGAGGTCTACAACATCCAGGTCATGGCGCTGGTGCAGCGCCTGTCTTCGTCGGGCCTGAAGAAGGTGGTCATCGGCGTTTCCGGCGGCCTGGATTCCACCCATGCCCTGCTGGTCTGCGCCAAGGCAATGGACAAGCTGGGCCTGCCGCGCACCAACATCCTGGCCTATACCATGCCCGGTTTCGCCACCAGCAGTCGTACCCTGGTGCAGGCGCATCAGTTGATGACGCAGGTCGGTTGCTCGGCGCAGGAAATCGATATCCGCCCCAGCTGCGAACAGATGTTGAAGGATCTCGGCCATCCCTATTCGCGAGGCGAGCCGGTCTACGACATCACCTTCGAGAACGTGCAGGCCGGGGAGCGTACCAATCACCTGTTCCGCCTGGCCAACCACCATGGCGCCATCGTCATCGGCACCGGCGACCTGTCGGAACTGGCGCTGGGCTGGTGCACCTATGGCGTGGGCGACCACATGTCGCACTACAATGTCAACGCCAGCGTGCCCAAGACCCTCATCACCCATCTGGTGCGCTGGGTGGCCGAGTCCGGCTCACTGGAACTGAAGCAGCCGGAAGTGCTGATCCACATCCTGGAAACCGAGATCAGCCCTGAACTGGTGCCGGGCGCCTCCGATGGCGAACCCGGTCAGCGCACCCAGGACTTCATCGGTCCCTACGAATTGCAGGACTTCAACCTCTACTACATCCTGCGCTACGGCTTCACGCCGGCCAAGGTGGCCTTCCTGGCGCACAGCGCCTGGCATGACCGCGATGCCGGTCATTGGCCGGACGGCCTGCATGGCGCCCACAACCAGTACAGCTTGCCGCAGATCAAGAAGAACCTGGGCATCTTCGTCTATCGCTTTTTCAAGACCAGCCAGTTCAAGCGTTCCTGCGTACCCAATGCGCCCAAGGTCGGTACCGGCGGCTCGCTCTCGCCGCGGGGTGACTGGCGCGCCCCCAGCGATGGCGAGGCCACGGTATGGCTGCAGGATCTGGAGCGGATTCCGGATCTGGAGGGCTGAAACCGGCTTTTTGAGGGCTCGCTTGCGCAGGGTGGTTGAAAGCTGCGCGAGCCTGATTGACAATGTACAAGTGGGCAGGGGGGCCACGTCCCTGTCCCTAAAAGAACAACATCGCAGCACCCGCTATTCAACAGATCGCAACCGATCGTTTCTTTACGACATACCAAGAGAGGAATTGCCATGAAACAAGTGACCGCCATCATCAAACCGTTCAAGCTGGACGAGGTGCGTGAATCCCTCGCCGAAGTCGGCGTCACGGGCCTGACGGTCACCGAAGTGAAGGGCTTCGGTCGTCAGAAGGGGCATACCGAGCTGTATCGCGGCGCCGAATACGTGGTCGATTTCCTGCCCAAGGTCAAGATCGAGGTGGTGGTCGATGACAAGGTGGTGGAGCAGGCGGTGGATGCCATCATCAAGGCTGCCCGCACCGGCAAGATCGGCGATGGCAAGATCTTCGTGCAGGAAGTGGAACAGGTGATCCGTATCCGTACCGGTGAAACCGGTCCCGATGCCGTCTGAGCAGGTTCCGCTCTCCCCGAAACCGGCCGCTGGCCGGTTTTTTTACGTCCATTGCAGCCGGAAAGCTGTTGCAGTCTGTTGCGCCGTGGCGTGACGGATTGCGTCAGTCTGACACAGCGTGACAGCGCCACACCGGTGGCACAGGCCGCTGGACCGCCTGGGACGGGCCTCTGGCGGCTGGCATGCGATTTGCCCCTAAGGAGGTCGAACGCCCGCCGCGGCCATCGATGCGTGCGGGATTTCAACCATCACCATAACGGAGACGACATGAACCTGGCAGACATCAGCAAACTCGGCGTACGCGACCCTTTCAAGCAACGCTACGACAACTTCATCGGCGGCAAATTCGTCCCGCCGGTGAAGGGGGAATACTTCGAGAACATCAGCCCGGTGATCGGACGCGCCTTCTGTGAGGTGGCCCGTTCCAGCGCCGAGGACGTGGAGCTGGCGCTGGACGCCGCCCATGCCGCCAAGAAGAGCTGGGGCAAGACCTCACCCACCGATCGCGCCAACCTGCTGTTGAAGATCGCCGACCGCATGGAAGCCAACCTGGAGCTGCTGGCCACCGCCGAGACCCTGGACAACGGCAAGCCCATCCGCGAAACCATGGCCGCGGACATCCCGCTGGCGATCGACCATTTCCGCTACTTCGCCGCCGCCGTGCGCACCCAGGAAGGCAGCATCGGCACCATCGACAACGACACCTATGCCTATCACTTCCATGAGCCGCTGGGCGTGGTGGGCCAGATCATTCCCTGGAACTTCCCCATCCTGATGGCGGTGTGGAAGCTGGCCCCGGCGCTGGCTGCGGGCAATTGCGTGGTGTTGAAGCCGGCCGAGCAGACCCCGGCCTCCATCATGGTGCTGATCGAACTGATCGCCGACCTGATCCCGCCGGGCGTGGTCAACATCGTGCAGGGCTTCGGCGTGGAAGCCGGCAAGCCGCTGGCCTCCAACAAGCGTATCGCCAAGATCGCCTTCACCGGCGAGACCACCACCGGTCGCCTGATCATGCAATACGCCTCGCAGAACCTGATCCCGGTGACCCTGGAGCTGGGCGGCAAGTCGCCCAATATCTTCTTCGCCGACGTGCTGGACAAGGACGACGACTTCTTCGACAAGGCCCTGGAAGGCTTCGCCATGTTCGCGCTGAACCAGGGTGAGGTCTGCACCTGCCCCTCGCGCGTGCTGGTGCAGGAATCGATCTACGAGCGCTTCATCGAGCGCGCCTTGAAGCGCGTGGCTGCCATCAAGCAGGGCAACCCGCTGGACAAGAGCACCATGATCGGCGCGCAAGCCTCGCAGGAGCAGCTGGAAAAGATCCTCTCCTACATCGACATCGGCAAGCAGGAAGGCGCCAAGGTGCTGGCCGGTGGCGGCCGTGAAGAACTGGGCGGCGACCTGGCCTCGGGTTACTACGTCAAGCCGACCGTCTTCCAGGGCAACAACAAGATGCGCATCTTCCAGGAAGAAATCTTCGGCCCCGTGGTCTCGGTGACCACCTTCAAGGACGAGGAAGAAGCCCTGGCCATCGCCAACGACACCCTCTACGGCCTGGGTGCAGGCCTATGGACCCGCGATGGCACCCGTGCCTTCCGCATGGGCCGCGAGATCCAGGCCGGGCGCGTGTGGACCAACTGCTATCACCTGTATCCGGCGCATGCGGCCTTCGGTGGCTACAAGCAATCCGGCATCGGTCGTGAAAACCACAAGATGATGCTGGACCACTACCAGCAGACCAAGAACCTGCTGGTCAGTTACAGCCCCAAGGCGCTGGGCTTCTTCTGATCGGGTTCCTATCCTTCGTTTGTCTCCTTGGCTCCTTGCAGCAAGGCAGCTTGGGCGCCGGTCCGTTCTCCCACGGCCGGCGCCTTTTTTATGTGGACTTTCCAGGAGCATGCCAATGAGCGCCTTACCCCGGGTTACCGCCACCGACGCCACGGTGGCACTGCTGCGCCAGTTGAAGACACGCCATGGCGCTTTGATCTTCTTCCAGTCCGGCGGCTGCTGTGATGGCAGCGCGCCAATGTGCTACCCCGAAGGAGACTTCACCTTGGGCGACACCGATGTGTACCTGGGGGAGATCGACGGCGTGCCGTTCTACATCGGCGCCGACCAGTTCGAGTACTGGAAGCACACGCAGCTGATCATTGACGTGGTCAATGGCAACGGTGGCATGTTCTCGCTGGAGAATGGCAGCGGCAAGCGCTTCCTGACGCGCTCGCGGCTGTTTTCCGATGAAGAATATGACGCTTTGGAACCGCTCAGTGCCCGCGTGACTTGAAGCGCCGGTACAGCGTATTGCGCGACACCCCGAGCGCCTTGGCGGCGGCGCTGACATTGCCGTCATGCGTGCGCAGTGCGCGTTCGATGGCGGCCCATTCCGTGTCCTGCATGGAAAGCGGCGGAGAGGGTGGTTCATCGTCAACGCTGGCCAGCGGGGAGCTGGCCGCCGCGTCTTCCAGGAAGTCGTCCGGCAGATGCCGCAGGCTGATGGCTGCTTCGCCCTCGGCCATGGCCAGCGCGGTGCGGACCAGGTTGGACAATTGCCGCAGGTTGCCCGGCCAGCGGCTGGCATGCAGCAGCGCCAGGGCCTGGGCATCGAAGCGCGGCGCCTGCGGGCCGCCTTCTTCCTGCAGGATGCGCTCGATCAGGCAATCCAGATCGCTGCGTTCGCGCAGGGCGGGCAGCCTGACCTGCAAGCCATTGATGCGGTAGTACAGGTCTTCGCGGAAGGCATGGCGCGCTGCCATCTCGCGTAGCGGCTGGTTGGTGGCGCATACCAGTGCGAACTCCACCGGGATCACACGCTGGCTGCCCAGCGGCGTGACGGCGCGCTCCTGCAGCACCCGCAACAAACGACCCTGCAGTGACAATGGCATGTCGCCGATTTCATCGAGGAACAGCGTGCCGCCCTGGGCTTGCGCGATCTTGCCGATGGCACCCTTGCGGCGCGCGCCGGTGAAGGCGCCGTCTTCATAGCCGAACAGTTCGGCTTCGATCAGGTTTTCCGGAATGGCCGAGCAGTTGACCGCCACGAAGGGCGCCGCCATCCCCTGGCTTTGCGCCCTGCGCGAACAGGCGCTGGCGCGGTGGATGGCCTGCGCCAGCCACTCCTTGCCGGTGCCGGTCTCGCCGGTGATCAAGACCGGGATGGCGCGGTCGATCACACGGCGCAGCTTGCCGATGATGTCGCTCATGCGGGCGTCGCCGGTCTCCAGCGCCTGCAGATCGGGCAGGTCTGCGGGTCCGCGCACGGCCGGTGGGTGGCAGACCGGCGCCAACGCGGGTGCAGACGCTGCTGCCGTTCCAAGTTCAGGCGCCTCGATGACCGCTTCACGGGCATTCTGGAAATGCTGGTCGCGCAGCCGCAACTCGGCGCGACCGTGGATGCGGATGCCATTGTGCAGGCACAGCTCCAGCAGGCCGGGCGCCGCCTTGCGGTGCTGCTCGAACAACAGCGACAACGGCACCCCGAACAGCGAGGTGAAGGTATGCGACTGCAGTGCTGCCAGCGTCAGGCCCAGCTGGAACTGGGCACTGCGGTTGGCCGCCAGGAAACGTCCGCCCGGCGTGAAGCTGACGATGCCCTCTACCAGCGTACCCACGAATTCGGCGCGGCTGTGGAAGTGCAGGGTGATGCAATCGGGAAAGCTGCCGGCCAGCAGGTGGTTTTCTATCATCTGCGCCGACATGCGCACCAGGGCCATGGTGTGCTTGTGGAAGCTGCCGCATTCGCCCGACACGTCCAGCACTCCCAGCACCTTGCCGCGATGGTCGAAGATGGGGGCCGCCGAGCAGGTCAGGAAGCGGTTGGCATCCAGGTAGTGCTGCTGGGCGTGGACCGTGGTCGGTTTCTGTTCGAACAGGGCCGTACCGATGGCATTGGTGCCGCGCAACTGCTCCGACCAGCGCCCGCCGGGACCGAGCGCCACGCGGTCGGCCTTGGCCAGGAAGTCGCGGTCGCCCAGGGTATGGATGATGGTGCCTTCGGCGTCCGACAGGATCACCATGCTGTGGGTATTGCGAATCTGATCGTAGAGGGTTTCCATCACCGGCCGGGCATGGCCGGACAGTGACTGGCTGGCCTCCAGCGTCTGCGCCAGGTCGGCACGCGAGAGCTGTTCCAGATCGGGCCGCTGGCCGCGGGTGATGCCATAGGAAGAACTGCGCTGGTGCGAGCGCGCAATGGCCTGCAGGTCCGGCTCGCCGTCGGCCGTGGCCTGCACCAGGGGCGCTGCGCCCAGCAATGCACCGGCGCCTGGCCGGTTTGCCTGGTATTGCATCCTTGTCTCCTTGGACCTTTGCGGTCCTTATGCCCTGTCGTCGTGGCCGCCCGGTGTTCTATTTCTTATCTTTCGGGAAGCCTGGGGTGAACAAGCATACCTGATTAATCCGGCAGCCGGCTAAATTGAAACAGGGTTTGCAGGCGGCTGGAAGTGTGGGCAAAATACTGTTTATATATACAGTATTGTTCAGCTAAATCAGCTAGCTATGGCTTCCTTCCCCAAATTCCCGCAGGGCATCGCCCGGCCGTTTCCTGACCAGCCGGAGCCATCGCCCTCGGATGACGACGATGCGACCATCACACCGGCTACCTTCATCCATCGCCAACAGGTGGCCCAAAAGGGTCGGGGTGCGGTCACCAACCTGCGCGGGCGCTACGAATCGGTGAACCGCGAGGAGTTCGATGATGGCTGGCAGCCTCTGCAATTTGCCGGTGATGGTCCATCGACAGGTGAACCGGCCGCTGGCGCTGAACAGACCGATACCACCGATGCTAGCGATCAGGACGCCGAACCGCCGCGCCTGAAGACCATCGTCACGGAAGAGACGGCCAAGTCCATCATCAGCCGCAATGCCTCGCCCGACCTGCCGTTCTCGCTGTCCCTGAATCCTTACCGCGGCTGCGAGCACGGCTGCATCTACTGTTTTGCCCGACCCTCGCACAGCTACCTGGGCCTCTCGCCGGGCCTGGATTTCGAAAGCCGGCTGGTGGCCAAGGCCAATGCCCCGGAGCTATTGCTGCGCGAGCTGGCCCGGCCGTCCTACCAGCCAGACACCATCACGGTGGGCATCAATACCGACGCCTACCAGCCCATCGAGCGCGAGCGCCAGTTGACCCGCCGCATCCTGCAGATCCTGCACGATTGCGAAAACCCGGTGGCCCTGATCACCAAGTCGTCCCTGATCGAGCGTGACATCGACCTGCTGGCGGCGATGGCAGCCAAGCGCCAGGCCATTGCCGCCGTCACCATCACCACGCTGGACCCGGCCATCGCTCGCACCCTGGAACCCCGGGCGGCCAGTCCGGCGCGGCGCCTGCGGGTGATCCGTACGCTCGCCGAGGCAGGTATTCCAGTGAGCGTATCGATTGCGCCGGTGATTCCCTTCGTCACCGAGCCGGATCTGGAGCGGGTCATGGAAGCGGCCGTGGAAGCCGGTGCCGGCCAGGCCGGCTATATCGTGCTGCGCCTGCCATGGGAAGTCAGCCCCTTGTTCAGGCAGTGGTTGCAGGCGCATTTCCCGGACCGGGCGGCACGGGTGATGAACCGCATCCAGGACATGCGCGGTGGCAAGGACTACGACGCCGATTTCGCCACCCGCATGCGCGGCACCGGTGTCTGGGCCGAGCTCCTGCAGCAGCGCTTCGACAAGGCCAGCCGCCGGCTGGGCATCGACCATCGCAACCGCGCCTTCGCCACGCTGGATGCCAGCCGTTTCCGGCGGCCGCTGCTGGTGCCGCCGGCCCCGGGCGGGCAGGGCAAGCGGAACAAGGATGATCAGCTTGATCTGTTCTGAACTGAAGTCTTGGGGAGGGGCTTGGCTGGTACACTGCGCGCTTTGATCGAATCAGGCTTTTTTGCATGCATACCCTGGAACAATTGCGTAGTGGCGAGTTGGCTGGCGTGACGCGGCTTTCACTGTCTTGCGGCCTGCGTGAATTCCCGCCGGAGATTTTCACCCTGGCCGATACGCTGGAAATCCTCGATCTGAGCGGCAACCAGCTCAGCGCCTTGCCGGACGACCTGCCACGCCTGACGCGGCTGCGCATCGTCTTCTGTTCCGACAATCTGTTCACCGAATTGCCAGCTGTCCTCGGCCGTTGCCCGTCGCTGGAGATGATCGGCTTCAAGGCCAACCAGATCGCAACGGTGCCGGCCGACTCCCTGCCGCCCTCGTTACGCTGGCTGGTATTGACCGACAATCGCATCGAGGCACTGCCGGCCAGCATCGGCCGTTGCCGGCCCTTGCAAAAGCTGATGCTGGCCGGTAACCGCCTGCGCGCCTTGCCGCCAGAACTGGCGGCCTGCCGCAATCTGGAACTGCTGCGCCTGGCCGCCAATGCGCTGGAAGAATTCCCGCACTGGCTGTTGACCTTGCCGCGACTGAGCTGGCTGGCCATGGCCGGCAACCCCTGGTGCGCGCCGGTGGAAGAACGGGCCGATGGCCTGGCGCAGGTGGCGGACATCGCCTGGGACGATCTGCAGCTGCAGGACAAGCTGGGCGAGGGCGCCTCCGGGGTGATCCATGCCGCCCGCTGGCAGGTGGCCGGTACGGCGCAGCCGGTGGCGGTCAAGCTCTTCAAGGGCGCCGTCACCAGCGATGGCCTGCCGGAACGCGAAATGGCCGCCTGCATCATGGCAGGCCGCCATCGCGGGCTGATCCCGGTGCTGGGCCGCCTGCAGGGACATCCGCAGGGCATGGCGGGGCTGGTGATGCCGCTGATCGATCCGGACTATGCCAACCTGGCCGGGCCGCCCAGCCTGCAGTCCTGCACCCGCGACGTGTATCCCGAAGCGATGACGCTGCCGTGGTCGCAGGCGCTGGCGATCGCGCGCGATATCGCTTCGGCGGCAGCGCACCTGCATGCCCAGGGCATCGTCCATGGCGACCTGTATGCCCACAATATCCTGCATCGTTCCGATGCCGCGCTGCTGGGCGACTTCGGTGCGGCCTGGTTCTACGATACCGCCCAGCCCCATGCCTGGGGCGTGCAGGCCATGGAGGTGCGGGCTTACGGTTGTCTGCTGGAAGAGTTGCTGGCACACAGCCAGCCGGCCGAGGAAAAGGGACGGGCGGTGCTGGCCGGATTGCGGCAGGCCTGCCTGTCGGCGGATGCGGCCTCGCGCCCGCATTTCGAGGCTATCGTCTCCATGCTCGACGAACTTGCGTAGGCGGGCTGGGGGCCTTAGCTGCGCTCGCTGGACTTGAGCAACACCACCAGCGCACCGGCCCCGCCATCGGCGGCGCGGGCCTGGCAGAAGGCCATCACTTCATCTTTTTGCGCGAGCCAGTTGCGTACCTTGTGCTTGAGCACGGGCTCCTTGTTGACCGAACCCAGTCCCTTGCCGTGGATGATGCGCACGCAGCGCAGGCCGCGCCGGCGTGACTGGCGGAGGAATTCGCCCAGCGCTTCACGCGCCTGGTCGCGGCGATAGCCGTGCAGGTCGAGCTGGGCCTGGATCACCCAGTTGCCGCGCCGCAGCTTGCCGAGCACATCGGCGCCCACGCCAGGGCGGGCGAAACTGAGGTTCTCGTCGCTGTCCATCAGGGTTTCGATGGTGAATTCGTCGGAGAGCGACTCCAGCAGCGCCGCCTGTTCATCGGCGATGTGCTGGCGTGGAATGGGCAAGGGGGGATCGGGCAGGTGAAGGGTCTTGTCGACCACCCGCTGATGCAGCGGCGCCACCTGGCCGATGCTGTGGCGGAACAGATTGGCCTCCTCGCGGGCGGCCGCTTCCTGACGCTGGCGCTCGGCCAAGGCCAGCGCGCGCGCTTTTTCCTGTTCCTGCAGATCGCGGCGCAATCCCTTGAGCGCCGAGAAGTCCTTCATTGTCGCCATGACAGCACCCAACCCTGTAGCCTACGTTTGCCTGAGCTGGCAACTTTAGCAGAAGTGCAGTCCCTCGACAGCGCGATCGCAGGCCTCAGCCGCAGGCGACCTTGATGATGACCTTGCCGGGATCGATGTAGAGGTTGAGGCGGCGCGGATTGAATTCCATCGTGACCACGTCGTCAGGCTTGAGCACGCGCACCTCGGCAGCGCCCGATTCGGCCTGGGCCTGGCGTTCCAGGTGGCCGCTCAGGTTCTCGCCGATCAGGTGATCGGCACGGGAGGCATCGCACTGGCCGGGGCCGGCAGCGGCGTCGGCGCTTTCGCGCGAGGCACTGCAGGCAGCCAGTACGGCGCCCAGGGTCAGCGAGGCAAACACGGTAGTGACGGCAGCAGAGGAGCGTGGCACGGTGCTTTCCTTGTTGAAATGAGGGGAGGGCGCTTTTGTTGTCTTTAGAATAAGCTTAATGTAAACAAAAAACGCCGGGACGAATACTCGTCACCGGCGTTTTGATGCCTTGTTGCGCTACGAGTTCTCGCAGCGCAGCATTTTTTATTCCAGCCCTTCCAGGTAGCGCTGGGCATCCAGTGCCGCCATGCAACCCGTCCCTGCGCTGGTGATGGCCTGGCGGTAGATGTGGTCCTGCACGTCACCGGCGGCGAACACGCCTTCGATGCTGGTTGCCGTGGCGAAACCCTCGGTCCCGGTGCGGGTCTTGAGGTAGCCGTTCTGCATGTCGAGCTGGCCGTCGAAGATGCCGGTATTGGGCTTGTGGCCGATGGCGATGAACAGGCCGTGGACCGGGATCTCGGTGATGGCACCGTCCTGGGTGGACTTGATCTTGATGCCGGTCACGCCGCTGTCGTCGCCGACCACTTCGTCCAGGGTGGAATGCCACTGGATGGCGATCTTGCCCTCGGTGACCTTGTGCAGCAGGCGGTCGATCAGGATGGGCTCGGCGCGGAACTTGTCGCGACGGTGGATGATGGTGACCTTGCTGGCGATGTTGGAGAGGTACAGCGCCTCTTCCACGGCCGTATTGCCGCCGCCGACCACGGCCACTTCACGGCCACGGTAGAAGAAGCCGTCGCAGGTGGCGCAGGCCGACACGCCACGACCCATGAAGGCTTGTTCCGAGGGCAGGCCGAGGTACTGGGCCGAGGCGCCGGTGGCGATGATCAGGGCGTCGGCGGTGTATTCGCCGTTGTCGCCGATCAGGCGGAAAGGGCGTTCGGACAGCTTGGTGGTATGGATGTGATCGAAAATGATCTCGGTATTGAAGCGTTCGGCGTGCTGCAGCAGGCGCTGCATCAGTTCCGGACCTTGCACGCCCAGCGGATCACCGGGCCAGTTCTCGACATCGGTGGTGGTCATCAACTGGCCGCCCTGTTCCACGCCGGTGATCAGCACCGGGTTCAGGTTGGCGCGCGCGGCATAGACGGCGGCGCTGTAACCGGCGGGGCCGGAGCCGAGAATCAGGACCTTGGCATGTTTGGGCGTGCTCATAAGCTACTCATCAAATGTTGTGGGATCGCCTCTGCAACTTGAGGCGACTCCCGGGATTTCAATTCCCGACCGTCGCTGACAACGGGGCGGGCAGGGCATGCGGATCAACTGGCGGGTACCGAAGTTTGCGGATTGCCGCGCTGCAAAACGGGTAAGATTATAGTCCAAGCCCTCATCCAGGCTCATGGAATTACGCTATCCCGACGATAGGTCGAAGGTGGGTCGGATGCAGGCGGGCGCCGCATCAGCGTCCACCCAGCCTGTCTCGCTCCTTCACGCGCAGGGCAACAGAAGTGCAGTATCGGGATCAGGAAAGAATGCTGGAAAGCACCCGAGCGAGCAATTGAGCATCAGGAAAGCAGAACGATAGCGGCAAAAGCCGGTCAGTGAGCCGTTGGCGGTGCTGCCTGGCGCAAATCCGCGAAGCGCCAATTCAATGCCGTTACAATGACGGCTGGTTTTTTTTGCACGGAAGTTATGTCGAAGACGAGTCAAGCCCACATCCGCAATACCAAGGCGCCGGCGCCTCCCATGCCCAGTCGCCTGGTGCGGTTGCTATCGGAGGCACGCTGGCTGGCGCTGGCGGCCTTGCTGCTCTACCTGGTACTGATCCTGCTGACCTATTCCAAGACCGACCCCGGCTGGTCGGTGGCCAGTTCGGTGCCGCGCGTGGGTAACTTGGGAGGCCGGGTGGGCGCCTGGATGGCCGACCTGATGCTCTACATCTTTGGCCTGTCGGCCTGGTGGTGGTGCGTGCTGGTGGCGCGTTCGGTGTGGACCGGCTATCGCCGCCTGTCCAACCGTTTCCTGGTGGAGCAGCCGGTCGAGCCGGAGCACCAGCAGGAACCGCTGATCCGCGCCGTCGGCTTCGTCTTCATGCTCACCGGCAGCATGGGTATCGAATTCACCCGCATGCACCGTTTTACTCCCAAGCTGCCGCATTCCTCCGGCGGCGTGCTGGGCGAGATGATCGGTGCCGGCATGCAGCCGACCTTCGGCTTTACCGGTTCGACGTTGCTGCTGTTGCTGCTGTTCGGGCTGGGCTTCTCGCTGCTGTTCCAGGTGTCCTGGCTGGCAGCGGTGGAGCGCATCGGCGGCCTGATCGAGGATGGCCTGTTCTGGGTGCGCGATTTCTTCGCCGCCCGCGCCGACCGTCGCGCCGGCCAGGAAGCCGCCGTCAAGCGTGAGGAAACCGTGGTCCAGGAGCGCGCCAAGATCGTCGAGGCACCGCCGATCCGCATCGAACCGCAGATCGTGGAAGTGCAGAAGTCGGACCGCGTGCAGAAGGAAAAACAGACTAGCCTGTTCGACGACCTCAACAGCGAACTGCCGCCGCTGTCGCTGCTGGATGAAGCGCCGCCATCGCAGCAGACCGTGTCGGTGGAGACCCTGGAATTCACCAGCCGGCTGATCGAGAAGAAGCTTTCCGACTTCGGCGTCGAGGTCAAGGTGGTGGCCGCCTATCCCGGCCCGGTGATCACCCGCTACGAGATCGAACCGGCCACCGGCGTCAAGGGCAGCCAGATCGTCAATCTGGCGCGCGACCTGGCGCGTTCGCTGTCGCTGACCTCGATCCGCGTGGTGGAAGTCATCCAGGGCAAGAATTACATGGGCCTGGAGTTGCCCAACCCCAAGCGCCAGATCGTGCGCCTGACCGAAATCCTCGGCTCCAAGGTCTACAACGACAGCCACTCCAGCCTCACCGTGGCGCTGGGCAAGGACATCGCCGGCAACCCGGTGGTGGCCGACCTGGCCAAGATGCCCCACCTGCTGGTGGCCGGTACCACCGGTTCGGGCAAGTCGGTCGGCATCAACGCCACCATCCTGTCGTTGCTGTACAAGTCCTCGCCGCGCCAGGTGCGCCTGATCCTGATCGACCCCAAGATGCTGGAATTGTCGATCTACGAAGGCATCCCGCACCTCTTGGCGCCGGTGGTGACCGACATGCGCCAGGCCGGCCACGCCCTGAACTGGGCGGTGGAAGAGATGGAGCGCCGCTACAAGAAGATGTCCAAGCTGGGCGTGCGCAACCTGGCCGGCTACAACCAGAAGATCGTAGACGCCGACAAGCGCGGCGAGAAGATCCCCAACCCCTTCAGCCTCACTCCGGATGCACCGGAACCGCTGGAGCAGCTGGAAACCATCGTCATCATCATCGACGAACTGGCTGACCTGATGATGGTGGTGGGCAAGAAGGTGGAAGAACTGATCGCCCGCATCGCCCAGAAGGCGCGCGCGGCCGGCATCCACCTGATCCTGGCGACCCAGCGGCCCTCGGTGGACGTGATCACCGGCCTGATCAAGGCCAACGTGCCGACCCGCATCGCCTTCCAGGTGTCGTCCAAGATCGATTCCCGCACCATCCTCGACCAGATGGGCGCCGAGACCTTGCTGGGCATGGGTGACATGCTCTACAACCCGCCTGGCACCGGCCTGCCGGTACGGGTGCACGGCGCCTTTGTCTCCGACGATGAAGTGCACCGGGTGGTGGAACACCTGAAATCCCAGGGGGAACCGAATTACATCGAGGGCATCCTAGAGGGAGGCGTGCTGGAAGACGCCGACGGCGGCGGCAGTGGTGCCACAGCCGGCGCCGGTGGCGGCGAAGGCGACGAGATGTACGACCAGGCCGTGGCCGTGGTCCTCAAGCATCGCCGGGCCTCGATCTCGCTGGTGCAGCGTCATCTGCGCATCGGTTACAACCGCGCTGCGCGCCTGCTGGAACAGATGGAGCAGAGCGGACTGGTATCCACCATGCAATCCAATGGCAACCGTGAAATCCTGGTGCCGGCGGGTGCCGCGGATGCAGCCGAATAGGAAGCCCGCATCGGTATCGTCGCGGACGTCTTCCACCACGCCCTGAAGGCCGGCCACTTTCGCGCCGGCCGCCACCTCCGGGTGGATCAATCAAGAAGGAATCGAACAACATGGACAATTCCAGAACCGCTTTGCGCTCGCGTACCGCACAAGCCCGCACCCTCAACCTCAAGCTGCGCCGCATGGTCATGGCTGCCGGCCTCTCGGCACTGGCCGTGGCCGGTGCCATCGCCATCACCGCGCTCACGCCGGGCCGTGCTTCGGCCGCCGCGCTGGACCAGTTCAAGCAATTCGTCAGCAGCACGCAATCGGCCAAGGGCAGCTTCACCCAGCGCATGGTGCGCAACGAGAACGGCACATCCAAGGTAGTCAATACCTCCAGTGGCAGCTTCGTGTTTTCGCGCCCGGGCAAGTTCATCTGGACCTACCAGAAACCCTATGAGCAGGTGATCCAGGCCGATGGAGAAAAACTCTTCATCTACGACAAGGACCTGAACCAGGTCACCACCAAGAAGCTGGGCAATGCACTGGGTTCTTCCCCGGCCGCGATCCTGTTCGGCAGCAACGACCTGGAAAAGAACTTCACCTTGAAGGAAGCCGGCAACAAGGATGGCCTGGAATGGCTGCAAGCCACCCCCAAGAGCCGTGATACCACCTTCGACAACATCGGTATCGGCCTGAAGAATGGCACGCCGGTGGCGATGGAATTGCATGATTCCTTCGGCCAAGTGTCGGTGCTGACTTTCGACAGCTTCGAGAAGAACCCCTCGCTGAAGGGCAACAGCTTCAATTTCGTGGTCCCCAAGGGCGCTGACGTGTTCGACAACTGATTGCACTGCGCCCCAAAGCAACAGCCCCGCAAGCGCGAGCCTGCGGGGCTGTTTGGTTTGAAGAGGGCAGATCAGGTTGGCGGCATCTGCAGCAGCGGGAGCTTGTCGGTCCGGTCCTTCCATTGCGCATGTTCCGGCAGGGGCGCCTTGGCCTGGGTGATGGGCTTCCAGCCGGCTTGCCTGGCCAGCTTGGCGTTGAGGTCCTCGAAGTGCGCCAGCGCCGCCGGCAGATCAGTGGCGTTGTAGATGGCCCCGACCGGGCATTCCGGTACGCACATGGAACAATCGATGCAGCCGTCCGGATCGATGACCAGGAAGTTTGGCCCCTCCATGAAACAGTCCATGGGGCAGACGCTGACGCAATCGGTGTACTTGCACTGGATACAGGAATCGGTGACGACGAAGGGCATGGCAACTCCGGGTGGGCAGTCAAAAGGGCAGGCCGCATTGTAACGCCTGCGCCCGATGCCTGCTGCCCTCTGCCGGCCCTCTGCCCGCCATCTGCCCTCATCGTCCCGCTGCTGCGTTAGACTACGGCCTTTGGCGAATGCGCCTTGCAATCCGGCGCCGCGCCCGCATCCTGAAAGAACATGAAACCGATTTTCGAGACCGCCCCGATGCGCTCGCCATCGCCGGACCACGCAACCAGTCTGGCCGGGGAGCACCCCCATGGCTGACCTGTTTGCACAAGAGCCCGCCGCGCCGCTGGCCGAAGCCCTGCGTCCCAAGACGCTGGACGAGGTCATCGGCCAGTCGCACCTGCTGGGCGAAGGCAAGCCCTTGCGCCTGGCGTTTCAGTCGGGCAAGCCGCATTCCATGATCTTCTGGGGGCCGCCGGGGGTGGGCAAGACCACGCTGGCGCGCCTGACGGCAACGGCCTTCCAGTGCGAATTCATCGCCTTGTCGGCGGTGTTCTCGGGGGTCAAGGATATTCGCGCGGCGATGGAGCAGGCCGAGCAGAACCTGGCCATGGGCAAGCACACCATCCTGTTCGTGGATGAAATCCATCGCTTCAACAAGTCGCAGCAGGATGCGCTGCTACCCTACGCCGAGAGCGGCCTGGTGACCTTCATCGGCGCCACCACCGAGAATCCCTCCTTCGAGGTCAACTCGGCGCTGCTGTCGCGGGCGCAGGTGTATGTGCTCAAGTCGCTGAGTGACGACGAACTGCGGCTCCTGCTCAAGCGCGCCCAGGAAAAGGCGCTGGGTGAACTGCACTTCGACGAGCAGGCCGCCGACACCATCATCGGTTACGCCGACGGCGATGCACGTCGCTTCCTGAACCTGCTGGAGCAGACCGAAACCGCTGCCCGCACCACCGGTACGGTGCTGGTGACGGCCGATTTCCTGCAGAATGCGCTGACCCTGAACAGCCGCCGTTTCGACAAGGGCGGTGACAATTTCTATGACCAGATTTCAGCCCTGCACAAGTCGGTACGCGGTTCCCACCCGGACGCGGCGCTCTACTGGCTGACCCGCATGCTGGACGGCGGCGCCGATCCGCGCTACCTGTCACGCCGCATCGTGCGCATGGCCTGGGAGGACATCGGCCTGGCCGACCCCCGTGCTATGCAGATCGCCAACGACGCCGCGCTGACCTTCGAACGTCTGGGTAGTCCCGAGGGCGAACTGGCGCTGGGCCAGGCGGTGATCTACCTGGCCGTGGCGGCCAAGAGCAATGCCGGCTACAACGCCTACAACGCCGCCCGCGCCTTCGTGAAGCAGGACAAGAGCCGCGAGGTGCCGGTGCACCTGCGCAATGCGCCGACCAAGCTGATGAAGGAATTGGGGTATGGACATGAATATCGATATGCCCATGACGAACCCAATGCCTATGCGGCCGGGGAGACCTATCTGCCGGATGGCATCGATGAGCCGGGCTGGTATCAGCCGGTGCCGCGTGGGCTGGAGATCAAGATCGGCGAGAAGCTGGCGACCCTGCGCAAGTGGGATGAGGAAGCCGGTAACGACTGAGTGCGGCCGTAGAAGACGGCCTTAGATCACCACATCGTAGCGGATCGAGGCCTCCCCCTTTTTCACTCGTACCGACTGGATGGCGATCCTGCCGATCTCGCCCAGCGACGCCACATGCGTGCCGCCGCAGGGATAGGCGGGCAGGGCGCCGAAACCGACCTGGCGGCGTCCACCTTCGCTGGAGAGCGCGCAGGCCAGGTCGTCGGCAATGAGGGCATTGCAGCGGCTTTCGATCTCTGCCGCTTCCAGTTCCTGCGCGCCGGCGTCGGGGGCGCTGACGCCGACGACACGACCTTCCCCTGGCCAGTGGTGAGCCTTGGTGGCGCGCCATCCCAGTTGCGCCATCACATAGCCGATCACATGCCCACCGGAATGTAGCCGCGCATGCAGCTGCCGTGGCTGGGCATCCACCCTGGCGCGGATCGGGCCGGCTGCTACGGCCGCGCTGGTGTAATGGATGATCTCGTCGCCTTCGCTCACGACCTTCGTTACCTCGACTGCCCCCAGCCAGCCGACATCGCTAGGCTGGCCGCCACCTTGCGGATGAAACGGCGTGGCCGCCAGATGGACCGCGTAGCGACCATCTTCCAGGGGAGTGCAGATCAACACTTCGGTATCGGCTTCCAGCGCTGGCTGGGTCAGGTAGATGCGGTCGGTCACGGCTGGCTTTTAGATAGATCAGGGAGAGGGATGGGAATTGTATCGCCCGGGTGAAGTTGCGATAATCCATTACCCAAGCAAATAATCTTTGCCCCATGAGCACAAATCAAAGCATCGCCCTGCTCAACGAAATGGCTGTCTTTGCCAAGGTGGTGGAGACGGGCAGTTTCTCGGAAGCGGCACGCCAGCTGGGCGCGACGCCCTCGGCTGTCAGCCGGGCCATTGCACGCCTGGAAAAGGCACTCGGCACGCAGTTGCTGCAACGAACCACCCGCAAGCTGCGCCTGAGCGAAAGCGGGCGTGATATCCACCAGCGTTGCCGGGAAATGCTGGACGCCGCGCAATCGGTGCTGGCCGCCTCCGGTGGTTTTGATGCCGCGCCGCAGGGGCAGGTCAGGGTGAGCGTGCCCAAGGCGGTCGGGCATTACCTGGTACATCCGCATGTGCCGGATTTCCTTGCCGCCCATCCCAGGGTGGACGTCCTGTTGAGGCTGGAAGACCGCTACATGGATCTGATCGATGAGGAGGTGGACCTGGCCATCCGTATCACCGACCAGCCGCCGCCGGGCCTGATGGGCCGCAGGTTGACGCGCATCGAGCACCTGCTGTGCGCCACGCCGGAGTACCTGGCGCAGCACGGGACGCCTCAGCATCCACAGGGACTCAAGACACATTCCTGCATCTATCTCGGCGAGGCGCCCGGGGACGCGCGCTGGCGCTTCCGCCGGCAGGGTGAACGGGTCACGGTCGAGGTGCGGGGGCGCTATGCGGCCAACCATACCGGGGTGCGACTGGATGCGGTGCTGCGCCATCTCGGTATCGGCAGCCTGCCGTATTTCGTCGCCCGGGAGGCGCTGGCGCAGGGGTGTATCGTCCAGGTCCTGCCGCAATGGAGTTTCAGGACGCACTATTGCGGCGATCTGTGGGCGCTCTATCCGGCGACCCGCCATCTGCCGCCGCGGCTGGGGGCTTTCGTCAACTTCCTGGCAGAAAGGCTGGCCCGGGAGCCAACCATGGCCGATACCGGCGGACCTGGCTGATCCGTGCCGGCCTTGCCTGATATCTCAGGCTTCAGCGATCAGGCTTGAGATCAGGCGGCCGCCCGGTGCCAGACGCGGAAACTGCCCTCCATGGCGGACATGGCGGCGATCACGGTTTCGTAGTTCTTGTCGTTGTCATAGCCGGGCAGGCGCTGCTTCATCGCTTCCATCAGCTCTTCCAGGCCATCGGCGTCGTTGGGGACCAGTACGCCCTTGATACCCTCGGCAGTCTGGCCGGCGATGATCCATTGCGGCTGGGGCAGGCTGTCGTCGCTGATGCGGATGGTGACGTCGTCGATGGCGCTCCAGGCGATGCCTTCGCGCTTGGCGCCACGCACCATGGTTCGGATTTCCTGATCGTCGAATTCGACACTGATCTTGCGCGCCTGCTGTGCCGCCAGGCGGCCGCTGGACAATTCGGCCGCGCCCGGGGCCTGCACCTTCCAGTCGGTCTTGCGTACCTTGGGCGGGATGAAGCGGTTCTTGATCTGCTGCCCGAAGGCGAAGGCGGCGCCGAAGGAAAGGCCGGCGATCAGTCCGTAGAACAGGCTGGCGTCATTGGACATGTAGTGGATGCCGGCCCACAGTCCCACGGCGAAGGCGGCCACCAGGCCCAGCAGGGAAAACAGGACGGGAACATCGCGCTGCGGGCGCGGGTCGGGCTGGTCGGACATGGGTGGGGAGGCTCTCTGGATGACGGGAATGGGCCGAATGGTAACCCGCAAGGCCGGTGGCCGCTACCACGGCCGCAGCATTTTCTTGAGAGGGAAGGGGGCTGGAACCCCGTGACGGGCGCGCGACTTGGTACAATCGCGGTTTCCTGCTTCAAACCTATCGTATTTTCTCCCCATGATCGACATCCAACTCCTCCGTAAAGACATCGAGAACGTCGCGGCCCGCCTGGCAGCCCGCAAGTTCGTGCTGGACGTGGCCGGCTTCAACGCGCTGGAAGCTGAACGCAAGCAGATCCAGACCCGCACCGAAGAACTGCAGGGCAAGCGCAACACCCTGTCCAAGCAGATCGGCATGCTCAAGGGCCGTGGCGAGGATGCCTCCGCGGTGATGGCCGAGGTCAATGGCATCGGCGACGAGCTCAAGTCCTCGGCGGCGCGCCTGGAAGAAGTGCAGCACCAGATGAACCTGTTCCTGCAGGCGGTTCCCAACCTGCCGCACGAATCGGTGCCGGCTGGCAATGACGAAAGCGGCAATGTGGAATTGCGCAAGGTCGGTACGCCGCGCCAGTTCGACTTCGAGATCAAGGATCACGTCGATGTCGGCGCCCCGCTGGGCCTGGATTTCGATACCGCCACCAAGCTCACCGGTTCGCGCTTTGCCGTGCTCAAGGGTGGCATTGCCCGCCTGCACCGCGCGCTGGCGCAGTTCATGCTCAACACCCATACCATGGAGCATGGCTATACCGAGTGCTATACCCCCTACATCGTCAATGCCGACAGCCTGCGCGGCACCGGCCAGTTGCCCAAGTTCGAAGCCGACCTGTTCGCTGCCAAGAAGGGGGGGCAGGAAGGCGAGGCCGAGAATGCCGCGCTGTACCTGATCCCTACGGCTGAAGTGCCGCTGACCAACTTCGTGCGCGACGAGATCGTGGCCGGCGATGCGCTGCCGATGAAGTTCACGGCGCACTCGCCTTGCTTCCGTTCGGAAGCCGGCTCCTATGGTCGCGATACCCGCGGCATGATCCGCCAGCACCAGTTCGACAAGGTGGAAATGGTGCAGATCGTCCACCCCGAGAAGTCCTACGAAGCCCTGGACGAGATGCTGGGCCACGCCGAGACCATCCTCAAGAAGCTCGGCCTGCCGTACCGCGTCATCACCCTGTGTACCGGTGACATGGGCTTTGGCGCGGCCAAGACCTATGACATCGAGGTCTGGTTACCGGCGCAGAACACCTATCGCGAAATCTCGTCGGTCTCCAACTGCGAAGCCTTCCAGGCGCGTCGCATGCAGGCGCGCTTCCGCAATGCCCAGGGCAAGCCGGAACTGCTGCATACCTTGAACGGTTCCGGTCTGGCCGTGGGCCGTACCCTGGTCGCCGTGCTGGAAAACTACCAGCAGGCCGATGGCAGCGTGGATATCCCCGAGGTCTTGCAGCCCTACATGGGCGGCGTGAGCAAGCTGGTGCCGGGCGTCTGATCGGCTTTACCACTGCAGGACGCACGAACGGCCGCCTCGTTGATGAGGCGGCCGTTTTTTTGCGGGTGTGCGGGTGAGAAAACGTTTTCCTGAGCGTGCCGGTTAGGCGTCCTTCATGGCCCAGGAGAAGGTGGCCGGGATGCGGCGCTCGATGAAGAGACTGTTGCCCTGGATCTTCTTGGCCTGTTTCTTGGCACGGGTGGCGGCCGAGGCGATCTGGTGCGGTGATGAGTATTGCGAAGGCTCGATCTTCACCGCGCCCAGCGATACCGAAACCAGCGGGTGGAACACCCGGTTGCCCTGGCGATCCTCGGTGTAGTAGCCGCCACGCGCCAGGTCTTCGTCGTAGTAGAAGGCGCGGGCCTCGGCGTCGAAGTTGTCGAGGATGACGCGGCAGCGTTTTTCCCAGTCTTCGCACTGGAACATGATCAGGAAATCGTCGCCGCCGATGTGGCCGATGAAGTCCAGGGCAGGATCGCAGGCCTGTTGCAGCACGCGGCCGGTAGCCTGGATCATGTCGTCGCCCTTGCGATAGCCATAGACATCGTTGAAGGGCTTGAACTGGTCCAGGTCGCAGTAGCAGATGCAGAATTCGACGCCGCTTTGCAGCAGGTATTCGATGTGGTCGTTGATGGGGACGTTGCCCGGCAACTGCGTGAGCGGATTGGCGTGGCGGGCGGCGTCGATCTGCATCTGCGTGATTTCGCGCAGCAGGTCGTGGCCGGTGCCCAGGCCCACATACTGGCCGCGGTCGGTGATGATGAAGCCGTTGGAGAGGTGGTGCGTCTCGGCCTGCACCAGCAGGTTGGAGAGATCTTGCAGGCTGGTGTCCTGCTCGGTCAGCAGGGGATTGGGGGCCATGAAGAAGGCGCAGGACTTTTTGCCGTACAGCTCGCGCCCATACAGGCGGGCGAAGCGCTCCACCATGCTGTAGCGGTTGATGAGGCCGATCGGCAGGCCATTGCTGACCACCGGCAGGGCTTGCAGCTGCGGGTCGTTGACGAACATGTCGTAGGCCGCATCGTTGGTGACTTCCGGGCTGACGTATTGCGTCTCGCGCAGCAGCTTGGCGACGGTGGCGCTGCGCTTGCCGGGGCCGTACTTGTTGGCATGGAGCGGCACCTTGTCGCGGCGCAGGGTCTTGCTGACGTCTTCCGAAATCGAGACCGGCGGCTCCGGCAGCGGACGCGAGATATGGTAGCCCTGGCCGCAGGCGATGCCCAGGTCGCGGATGGTCAGGAGCTCGGCCTGCGACTCGATGCCTTCGGCGATGACGATGGAGCCGGATTTTTCGGCGATCTCCTGGATCGAGCGCACGAACTGCAGCTTCATCGGATCATGGTTGATGCCCTGCACGAAGTGCATGTCGATCTTCACGTATTCCGGCTGCAGTTCCGACCACAGGCGCAGGCTGGAAAAGCCTTCGCCGAGATCATCGATGGCGATCTGGAAGCCCATGTCGCGGTAGTGCATGGCGGCATTGCGCAGCAGGGCGTAGTCGTAGGTAGGTTCGTTCTCGGTCAGCTCGATGATGATGCGCTGCGGATTCACGCCCAGCTTTTCCAGATAGCGCAGGGTTTCGCCCTGGATCGCCTCGGGCTGCATCAGCGCCCCGGGGGAGACATTGAGGAACAGGTTGCCCGGCAGGCCGAGTTGCGCAAAGCGGGTCAGCACGATGTGCCGGCACAGGTATTCCATCTGCACCGACAGATTGTGGGCGCGCGCCACCTTGAACAGCGCCAGCGGGGAGTGCAGGGGGGTATTGGAGGGCCCTCGGATCAATCCTTCGTAGCCCAGGATTTCGCCATTGCGCATGCGCACGATGGGCTGGAACAGGGCGGAGAGCTTGCGCTGGGCGATGATCTCGTGCAGTAGGGACAGCATCGGGTCCGGATCTTCGACGCCACGCAGGGCGGCACCCGAGGCGCGGGCAATGAGATCGACGACTTCTGCGCCGAGCGGGAAGGTAGCGTTGGATAGGGGCGCCATCTGGCTGAATCCGGGTCTGAAGGTCCAAAGAACGGCAAATAGTTTACGGATGCTAGAAGTGATTTATGACAACATGATGATGAGGAATGCAGTCTGAGCGGTTTGTAGGTGAAGAAGGATTCTTTCGCCACGCTGCTTCCGGTTCAAGAGGATGAAAAGCTCTTTTTTTAAAGTTTTTTCAAAAAAACATTCCACTATGAAAATAGTTCTGATATAGTCGCTGTCTTTGCTGCACCACGCAGTGAAACGACCGAAGTTAACCGGAGAGGTGGCAGAGTGGTCGAATGTACCTGACTCGAAATCAGGCGTACGGTTTCCCGTACCGTGGGTTCGAATCCCACCCTCTCCGCCAGTTGGCTCGCAGTTGTAGCAGTTGTATAGATAAGGCTCTGAATTTTTCAGGGCCTTATTTTTTTGTCTGTCGTTTCGGGTTGTCGTGTTGGCTGGTCGCCTTTGTCTGAGGTTTCGTCATTGGCTACCTGTTCTGCCCGCCCGCCGCCTGCGCGGGAAATGCTTCCGGACCAAGCGCATCGCCGCGCTTTGTTCATCGTATCGGTGGTCACGCGTTCACGAGGGGGAAGCGCGTGATGCGCCGGTTTCTCCCATGACGTGGGAGTGCATGCCTGCTTTCGTGGCGCCGTGTCTGCGCTGCCCGCTTTTTTCATCCCTGCTCGCGATGTAGTCGTGCCGTCGATTGGTCGGCCTTGTTATATTCGTCAAATGCACTTGCCTTCGTAGCGGGCTCATCATGTCCTTGAATCGTCTGTTCCGGCTCATTTCCATCGGCTTGCTGATGCTGTTTCTGGCATTTGCAGTGGCGTTGGTCTGGACGGAATGGAGTACCTATCGCAACGGCGCCAACAGCGTGCCTGCATTGCGCAATCTGCGGCTGGCCCTGCTGGCCATGGAGAAGGTTTCGGCCGAGCGTGGCCCGGCCAATGCTTTCCTGGGCGCATCACCGCAACAATCCGAGGCACTGCTGAAGCAACTGGCCGGCGCCCGGCAACAGACCGACGTCGCCCTGGCCAGTTTGCATGCGGCGCTGGAAGCCGATGCCCGCTTGCGTCAGTCTTGGGCGCTGGACAAGGTGCGCACGGTGGAGCAGGGACTGGGGCCGGCCCGGGCCAATCTGGATCGGGTGGCGCGCCTGTCGGCCGACAATCGCAGCGACGTGCTGGTGCTGGCCGCCGTCGCCGGCATGGTAGACCTGATGCCGCTGATGATCCGCGTGGTCAGCGAATTGACACTGGACGTGGATCGGGCTGACCCGCGCCTGCGCGATGGTCTGTCGGCCGTACGTGCCACTGCCAGCCTGCGCGAATACGCCGGGCAGGTCGGTTCGCGCTTCGTCGCGCCGCTGATCGCGCAGCGCCAGCTGACCCAGGATGAGGTCATCGAAATCGGGCGCCTGTATGGCCGCATCGAACTGTTGCGCGGCGTGGTGGCTGCGCAGATGGCTGGCTACGCGAGCCAGCCGCAGTTTGCCGAGGCACTGGACCGGGTGGACAAGGAGTATTTCGATAGTGGATTCCAGTTCCTCGACTTCCTGCTGCAGATTGGCCTGCATTCCAGCAGCTATGGCGTCAGCACCGCTGATCTCTACAAGTTCTATGTGCCGCAGATGCAATCGATCACCGATCTGCGCGACCTGTTGCTGGCCGAATTGATGCGGCAGGCCGAACAGAACAATGCCCGGGCGCGCAACCTGCTGGTGCTGGTCGTGGGGCTGACGCTGACGGCCTGCCTGTTCTTCCAGTTGCTGATGGTGCTCATTCGCCGGCGCGTGGTGCAGCCGCTGGTGCGGGCCACCGATCTGGTGGCCGGTCTGGTGGAGGGCAAGCTGGAGCAGGAAATCCCGGAGGCGCGCCATCGCGACGAGATTGCTGCCATGATGCGCGCCCTGCGGGTGCTCAAGCAGCGCATGCGAGAGCGCAATAGCCTGGCCAGCGAGCGCGAAGCATTGATCACGCAGCTGCAGACCTCCTCCAATACCGATTTCCTCACGGGGGTGCTGAACCGGCGCGCCTTCTTCACCCAGGCCGGCCAGCAGATGGGCCTGTCGCAGCGCTATGGGCGGGGCATGGCGGTGGTGTTGTTCGATATCGACCACTTCAAGCGCATCAACGACACCTACGGCCACCAGGCTGGCGACGTCATCCTGCACGGCGTGGCCCAGCTCGTGGCTGGCTTGCTGCGCAAGGTGGATGTGCTGGCGCGCTATGGCGGCGAGGAGTTCATCATCCTGTTGCCGGAGGCCGACCTGGCGCAGGCTGGCAGCGCTGCCGAGAAATTGCGTGCGGCCCTGGAGCACGCCGATTTCGAGATCGAGGACGGGCGCCGGATCAAGGTCAGTGCCAGCTTCGGCGTGGCGGCGTTGGGTGATGGCGAGGGACTCGACGAACTGATCAAGCGCGCCGATCTGGCCCTGTACCGGGCCAAGCGGATCGGGCGCAATCGGGTCGAACAGGCGACTGCCGACGACCTGGTGTCCTGAGATTCCTGGGCTTCCTGATCTTTAGGCGCTGTCGCGTTCGAGGATGGCGTAGCCGAGATCGCATACCGTTTGCGTGACTGCATCGCCATCGAAGCGGGTCAGCAGCATCTCGGCGGCCGTCAGTCCGATCTGGTGGGCGCTGATCTGGACGGTGGTGAGGGCGGGCAAGACTTCCGGCGCGATATCCAGATTGGCGAAACCGGCCAGCGCGATGCGCTGCGGCACGGCGATGCCGCGTCGGGCGCACTCCAGGGCAGCGCCTGCGGCGAGGACGTCATTGCTGAAAAAGGCGGCGTCGATGCCGGGTTGTAATGCCAGGAGCCGGCAGATGGCTTCGCGCCCGGCCTGCAGGAAGGAGCCCATGGGCATGACCAGATGCACCGGCTCCGGTGCCGACTGTGCCAGCAGCGCCTCGCGCATGCCGGCATAGCGTGCCAGGCCACGCGGGTCTTCGCCGCCCACGAAGGCCATGCGGCGATAACCCTTGCGGTGCAGGTACTGCCCCATGGCGTGGCCGGCGGCATGGTTGTCGAAACCGACCAGCATGTCGATCGGTTGCGGGGTTAGATCCCAGGTTTCCACCACCGGGATGCCGGCCGCCTTGAGGCGCTGGCGGGTACGTACCGAATGCTGCACGCCGGTCAGCACCAGGCCGTCGACCCGACGGCCGATGAAGGCTTCCACCAGCCCTGTTTCCGCTTCTTCCGAATAATTGGTCTGTCCCAGCAACAACTGGTAGCCCTGCAGGCTGAGTTGTTCGGACAGCCCACGCACGGTTTCGGCGAAGATCGAATGGCTGATGGTGGGCACGATGGCGGCCACGATGCGTGTGCGCCGCGAGGCCAGCCCGCCGGCCAGCATGTTGGGGATGTACCCCATGCTGCTGATGAAGGCCTCGACCCGCTCACGGGTGGCGGGGGCCACTTTCTCCGGCGTATTGATGACCCGCGATACCGTGATGTGCGAAACACCGGCAGCGCGCGCCACGTCTTCCTTGGTGATGGCGCGGGAGAGCGCAGCGGCGGTGGCGGGTTTGCGATTCATGGGGATGGGTGGTGGCAAGTTGTCGCAAGCATAACAGCAGCTTGCCGCGGCAGGGCCTGCGGACATCCACAGGCGCCCAGCCGGACGGCGATGTGCAAGCTCAGTCGCGGTCGTTGAAGGCCGAGATGTGCGAGACCTGGAACACGCCCGACAGGGATTGCAGTTCGTCGCGGTGCAATTGCGCCAGGCGGTGCAGGTACTGCTCGCCCAGTTCGGTCAGCCGGACTTGCACCAGTCGCTTGTCGCGATCATCCGGGGCACGGGTGACCAGTCCCGCCTTCACGCAGCGCGTAACCAGCGCCACCACGCCGTGGTGCTGGGCCTGCAAGCGTTCGGCCAGTTCGCTGATGCTGGCCCACTCGCGCCCGGGAAAGCCCTTGATATGCAACAGCAACAGGTATTGCAAGGGAGTGAGGCCCTCACTTTGCGCGGCGTCTTCCGAAAAGCGCAGGAAGCGGCGCAACTGGTAGCGAAAATCCGACAGGGCTTCGAAATCCTCCTTTTGCAGGCGGCTGGCGCTTTTCATGAGGACTGGCCTTCATCGTGGAGGGAGTTTTCCGGTGCGCGGAACTGCGCAATACGGGGTAAGCGGGACATATATATCATCTTGTGATGTAATTGCGGTTTGGTCTGGTGCGTGGCTGCGTCCCAGGTTGTCGTCTGCCCAAGTTGTCAGGGAACGGATATGCCCGATTCTATCTTGCTGTGGTTCAAAAGTTTTATTCCTGCCAAGACCAATGTCGATCGCTTCGAGCGCATGCGCTCCTGCGCCGGCAGTCTGTTCGGGATTCTGCTGGTCGGCCTGATCAGTTATGCAGTCCTTCCGCATGAAGTCCGCACCATCTGGCTGATCGCGCCCATGGGGGCGTCGGCAGTGCTGTTGTTCGCGGTGCCATCCAGTCCGCTGGCCCAGCCTTGGTCCATCATCGGTGGCAACCTGTGCGCGGCGCTTATCGGTGTGAGCTGTGCCCGGCTGGTCCAGGAGCCAGCGCTGGCGGCGGCATTGGCAATCTCGCTGGCCATCGGCGCGATGTTCCTGCTGCGCTGTATTCATCCGCCCAGCGGCGCGGTGGCGCTGACCGCCGTACTGGGTGGGCCGGTGGTGCATGAGATGGGCTATGCCTTCGTGTTGTCGCCGGTGCTGCTCAATTCGGTGCTGTTGTTGCTGACGGCGCTGTTTTTCAACAACGCCACGGGGCGCCGCTATCCCCATGCGCAGCACAGCGCGGCACCGCATCCGCACCAGACGCGCGATGAACTGCCGATCACGCGGCTGGGCTTTTCGCATGAAGATCTGGATGAGGTGCTGAAGGATTTCAATCAGGTGCTCGACATCGGTCGCGACGATCTGGAGGAAATCTTCCTGCAGACCGAGATGCGCGCCTACCATCGTCGCTTTGGCCAGACCCTGTGTGCGGCGGTGATGTCCCGTGATGTGGTGTCGGTGGAGTTTGCCACCGTGCTGGATGAGGCCTGGCGGCTGTTGCAGCAGCACCGCCTGCGCGCCATGCCCGTGCTGGATCGGGGGCGGCATGTGATCGGCATCGTCAGTCGCAGCGATTTTCTGGAGCATGCCGGGGTGGAGGTGCATACCGGGCTGGTGGCGCAATTGCGGCAGCTCTTGCGCCGGGTGCCGTTCAGTCATTCGGACAAGCCGGAGGTGGTGGGGCAGATCATGAGCCGCCCCGTGATCACGGCCCAGGTGGATACGCCGGTGCTGGAGCTGGTACCGCGCATGGCCGATGGCCTGCACCAGATCCCCATTGTGCAGGCCGACGGCAAGCTGGCCGGGATGATGACGCAATCGGACATGATCGCTGCGCTCTACGAAAAGAACCTGGCCAGCGCCCGCATGGAGCCGGGTTTGCGCAGCGTGGCTTGACAGGCTGCCCGCCAGGGGGGATCGTGCTTGCATGATACTTCACATCGGGAGCTGATCATGAGAATGAGCGGCGCGGTTCTGGCGCTATGCGCGCTCTTGCTGGTGCAAGCATGCGAGCGCAAGGGTGGTGCTCCGCCACGGCCGGTGACGTCGGCCTTGCACGGTGTTGCTCAGGTGGCGTGAGGTGGATGAGGTGATGCTGCAACAGTTATGCGGGTGGTGAATATCTGCTATTGCCACAATAAAGCAGACTCGGCAGTGGGCCGTCGCTATAGTTGCACCTGTCTCCTCCAATCTCCTCCTTAAGAAATTAGATTGAAGCCCGCACCTCTTGGTCGCGGGCTTTTTTTTGTCTATCGTTTCCGCATTTCCGTTCGGGTTTTCCCTGTCAGGACTGATTATCCCTTCTGGTGTCAGGGGTGGTGGTGCACCGGTTCTTGGTAAGATGGCGGACACGGCGCGCATGAGGCTGGTCGATATGACCGATCATGCCGCTTCACGTTTTCTGTTCAGATTCTGTCAATGTCTTCCACATCCCTGTCTCCCTCGTCCTTGTCTCCTGCGCCCGAGCGGCCCGATACGCCATGCGTGGCGGTCTGCTCGACCACGTTCGATGATGTCTGCCGCGGTTGCGGGCGCACCGTCGATGAGGTCGCGCAATGGGTCTTCATGGATGTGGAGCAGCGCGAGGTGGTGTGGCAGCGCATCCTGGCCGAGGGTTATCCGCGCCGCAATTACTGATTGCCGGCGTTCTCCGTCCTGAAGAAGCGGATTCCAGCCTGGCGCAGCATGCCGGTCAGGGCGATCAGTGGCAGGCCGGTCAGTGCAGTGGGGTCGTCGCTGCGGATGCTTTCCAGGATGGCAATGCCCAGGCCTTCATTCTTTGCGCTGCCGGCGCAGTCGTAGGGCTGTTCGATGCGCAGGTAGGCGTCCAGTTCTGCATCCTCCAGATCCCGAAAGCGGACCAGCGTCTGCACATTGCAGACTTGCGCGGTCCCGCCAGCCTGCCCATTTCGACCATCCCACAGGCACAGGGCGGTATGGAAGACGACTTCCCGCCCGCGCATCAACTGCAATTGCCGTAGTGCATTGGGATGGTTGCCGGGTTTGCCGATCTGCAGGCCATCCAGGGTGGCTACCTGGTCCGAGCCGATCACCAGGGCCGGCCCGCTGCGCGAACCGATGGCGGCCGCCTTTTCACGCGCCAGTCGCAGGGCGGTGGCCTCCGGCGTCTCTGTGGCATGCGGGGTTTCGTCGATGTCCGGGATCATGGTCTCGAAAGGCAGGCCGAGCCGGCTCAGCAATTGCTTGCGATAGATCGAGCTGGAGCCGAGGATCAGGCGGGTAGGGGAGGTTTCGGGATGCTGTTGCAACATGGTGTGTGGTGGTGTGGTGGCTGGTGTCGACAGGCGACGTGGGCAAGTAAAACCGGGATTCTGGCGGAAAATCGACGCAAAAGAGGGTTTGCCGCGACAGGTTTGGCGATTTTTTCGCCTGTCTGCCGCAAATGGCGTGCTAAGGCTTTGACTGGTAAGGAAATTTTCTGTTATGATCGCAGGTTTTCCGGATTCTGCTTTGGCTATGAATGCATTTGTTATCGACGCGTTCGAATTCTGCAGGCTGAAACAGCAGGCGCAGGGTGAGATTCCGGTTGCTGAATTAGGTCGTCTGGCGCAAGAGACGGTTGACCGTTCCGGCACGATTCGTTGGGCTCTGTCCGGCGACATCGACAAGCTGGGACATGCTCAACTCAGTCTGGCAGTGTCGGGTGCAGTTAATCTGATCTGTCAGCGTTGCCTGACGGCATTGAATTTCGAGATTGATTCGAAGTCGCTGCTGGTATTGGCAAAAGATGAGGCGCAAGCCGACACCATCGAAGAACTGCTGGATGATGACGAGATCGATGTCATCGTCGGATCGGCAGCCTTCGATGTGAACTACCTGATCGAAGACGATGCGCTGCTGGCCCTGCCGGTGGCACCCAAGCATGATGTCTGTCCTGAGGGTGGTGTGGCGGCCGAGGCCAAAGGTGCTGAACGGGCTTCCCCGTTTGAGGTACTGAAGAAGTTGAAGCAGTAACAAGTATTGTAGGGGAATGTCTGGCGTTGCCGGGCAGCGGCACAGTGGGTTTGCGGAAAAACGCAATCCGGTGTGTTAAAATTTTCAATCTTAAGTAAGGTTTAGGAGTAATCATGGCCGTTCAACAGAACAAAAAGACCCCGTCCAAGCGCGGTATGCATCGCGCACACGACTTTCTGACTGCACCCCCGCTGGCTGTGGAGCCGACGACTGGTGAAACCCACCTGCGTCACCACATCAGCCCGAACGGTTTCTACCGTGGTCGCAAGGTGCTGAAGACCAAGAACGACGAGTAATCTCATTCATTGAGCTTGCTGTTTTTGGAGAAAAGCGGCGCAATGAGCTTCTGATTCAGGAGGTTCATTTTGCGCCGCTTTTTTATGTCCGTTGCATCCGTGTAATCCGTGTGCGGACGTGCCTGCCTGCTTGCGTGAACCTTCACTTTTTGCGCTGTACGAGCGTGCTATTTTGAAGGGTTCCCAATCTGCCTCATAATGTGGGCTGGCAAGGCTCTGAATCAAATCGATGACCATCAAAATTTCAATCGACTGCATGGGTGGCGATCATGGCCCGTCAGTCACTCTCCCGGCCGCTGCCTCCTTCCTGAAGCGTGAATCCGATGCCGAGCTGATCCTGGTAGGGCAGGAAAGCGTGCTGCTGCCGCTGCTGAGGAAATACCGGCTGGCCGGCGAGCCGCGTGTGCAGATTCAGAACGCCACCGAGGTGGTGACCATGGAAGACCCGATCGAGGTCGCACTGCGCCGCAAGAAGGATTCCTCCATGCGCGTGGCCGTGAACCTGGTCAAGGATGGCGTGGTCCAGGCGGCCGTGTCGGCTGGCAATACCGGGGCCCTGATGGCAGTGTCGCGCTATGTGCTCAAGACCCTGCCCGGCGTGGATCGCCCGGCCATCTGCACCATCCTGCCGAACCAGAAGGATGGCCCTACCTACATGCTCGACCTCGGCGCCAATGTCGACTGCGAGCCTCAGCATTTACATCAATTTGCACTGATGGGCTCGGCCCTGGTGGCGGTCATGGAAGGCAAGCCCAAGCCGACCGTGGGCCTCTTGAACGTGGGTGAGGAAGACATGAAGGGCAACGAGCTGGTCAAGGCGACCGCCGGGCTGCTGCGTGCTGACCACGAGAAGGGTATCCTCAACTTCTACGGCAACGTGGAAGGTAACGATATCTTCGAAGGCACGACCGACCTGGTGGTGTGCGACGGTTTCGTCGGCAACGTCACCCTGAAGGCCTCCGAGGGGCTGGGACGCTTCGTCAAGAGCGTGCTCACCAGTGAATTCAAGAAGGGATTCATCAACAAGCTGGGCGCCCTGATCGCCTATGGCGCCATCAAGGCGCTGTCGCGCCGGCTCAATCCCTCCCGTTACAATGGCGCCAGCCTGCTGGGCCTGAAGGGCCTGGTGTTCAAGAGCCATGGCGGCGCCGATGTGTATGCGTTCGAATGGGCCATCCGCCGCGCGTATGATGCGGCCAAGTATGATGTGCTCGCCCGTATTGCCGCCACCATGGCGGAGCTGATGCCCCAGGGACAGGGGCGCGCGGCCGAGACGGCTGTCGTGGCGATGGAGCCTGCGGCACCGGTCTCGCTGGATCAACCGAATTAACAGAGCAAGAAGACGGCATGACCACTTACAGCAAAATCGTCGGCACTGGCAGCTACCTGCCGACCAAGCGCGTGACCAATCACGAACTGGCTGCACAACTGGCAGAGCAGGGTATCGAGACCTCGGATGAATGGATCGTCACGCGCAGCGGTATCTCCGCGCGTCACTACGCCGAGCCGACCCAGCTCTCCAGCGACCTGGCCCTGGCCGCAGCGCAGCGCGCGCTGGAGGCGGCCAACATGCAGCCCAATGACATCGACCTGATCATCCTGGCGACGTCCACCCCGGATCACCTGGGGGGCTTCCCCAGCACCGCCTGTGGGGTCCAGCGCAAGCTGGGCATCACCAACGGCGCGCCGGCCATGGACGTGCAGGCAGTGTGCAGCGGCTTCGTCTATGCCATGTCGGTGGCTGACAGCTTCATCAAGTCGGGCGCCCACAAGAATGTGCTGGTGATCGGCGCGGAAGTCTTCTCGCGCATCCTCGACTTCAAGGATCGCACCACCTGCGTGCTCTTCGGTGATGGCGCCGGCGCCATCGTCATGAGTGCTTCGAAGGAGCCGGGCGTGCTGGCGACCAAGCTGCACGCCGACGGCAGCCACGGCCACATCCTCTGTGTGCCGGGCAGTGTGAACAATGGTGCAGTGGCCGGTTCCGCCTATCTGTACATGGATGGTCCGGCCGTGTTCAAGCTGGCCGTCTCGGTGCTGGACAAGGTGGCGCGTGAAGCGCTGGAAGCAGCCAACATGCAGTCCAGCGACGTGGACTGGCTGGTGCCGCACCAGGCCAATATCCGCATCATGCAGGGGACGGCCAAGAAGATGGGGCTGCCACTGGAAAAGATGGTGGTCACCGTTGCCGAACATGGCAACACCTCGGCTGCCTCGATCCCGCTGGCGCTGGACCAGGCGGTGCGCGATGGTCGTATCCGGCCAGGCCATACCGTCATGATGGAAGGCGTGGGCGGCGGCTTCACCTGGGGCGCCGTGTTGGCGCGCATGTAAGCAGGGCAGGGAGCGTGGCGCCGGGTTCTCTGGCGCCGGCCCCGCATTTTTATCCAAACTCAATCACATCCAAGCATGACAACATTTGCTTTTGTTTTCCCGGGCCAGGGTTCTCAGGCGATCGGGATGCTCAACGGTTTTGCCGACAACGAGATCGTTCGCCAGACCGTCGCCGAAGCCTCCGACGCGCTGCAGTTCGACCTGGGCAAGCTCATTGCCGAAGGCCCCAAGGAAGACCTGGACCTGACCACCAACACCCAGCCCGTCATGCTGACGGCTGCCGTGGCGTTCTATCGCGCCTGGCTGGCCGCCGGTGGCAAGGTGCCGTCACTGGTTGCCGGCCACAGCCTGGGTGAATACTCGGCGCTGGTCGCCGCCGGTGTGATCCAGTTCAAGGATGCCGTGCCGCTGGTGCGCTTCCGCGCCCAGGCCATGCAGGAAGCCGTGCCGGTCGGGCAGGGTGGCATGGCCGCCATTCTCGGTCTGTCGGACGACGACGTGCGCGCCGCCTGTGCCGAAGCCGCGCAAGGTGAAGTGGTCGAGGCGGTCAACTTCAATGCGCCGGCGCAAGTGGTGATCGCCGGTCACAAGGCTGCGGTCGGCCGCGCCTGCGACATCGCCAAGGCCAAGGGTGCCAAGCGTGCGTTGCCGTTGCCGGTGTCGGCACCGTTCCATTCCTCGCTGCTCAAGCCGGCTTCGGATCGCCTGCAAGCCTATCTGGCCAATGTGGCATTTGCGGCCCCGCAGATTGCCTTGATCAATAACGTCGATGTGGCGTTGGTCAGCGATCCGGCTGCCATCAAGGATGCGCTGGTGCGCCAGGCTGCAGCGCCCGTGCGCTGGGTCGAGACCGTGCAGAAGATGGCCGCCGGTGGCGTGACCCACCTGATCGAATGTGGTCCCGGCAAGGTGCTCACCGGCCTGACCAAGCGTATCAATGGCGAACTGGTGGGTGAGGCCATCGTCGACCAGGAATCCCTGAACAAAGTATTGGAGTTGCTGAAATGAGTGCACAGAATCTGCAGGGCCAGGTCGCCCTGGTGACCGGCGCATCGCGCGGTATCGGACGTGCCATCGCCACTGAACTGGCGCGCCAGGGTGCCAAGGTGGTCGGTACCGCCACCTCCGAGGCCGGCGCGGCCGCCATCAGTGAATACCTGGCGGCGCTGGGGCCGGAAGCCGGTCGCGGCGTGGTGTTGAACGTCAACGATGCCGAGGCCAGCGTGGCCGTGGTGGAGCAGGTGCAGAAGGAATTCGGTTCGCTGTCCATCCTGGTCAACAATGCTGGTATCACCCAGGATCAGCTGGCCATGCGCATGAAGGACGAGGAGTGGGACAGCGTCATCGCCACCAACCTCACGGCCGTGGGCCGACTCTCCCGCGCGGTACTGCGCGGCATGATGAAGGCCCGCAGCGGTCGCATCATCAACATCACTTCGGTGGTGGGCGAGGCCGGCAATCCCGGCCAGATGAACTACGCCGCCGCCAAGGCCGGCGTGGCCGGCATGAGCCGCGCGCTGGCGCGCGAGATCGGTAGCCGCAACATCACCGTCAATTGCGTGGCGCCCGGCTTCATCGATACCGACATGACCAAGGCCTTGAACGAGCAGCAGTCCGCCGCGATCTTGCAGCAGATTCCGCTGGGTCGTCTGGGTGCGGCCGAGGAGATCGCCTATGCGGTGGCCTTCCTGGCCTCGCCGCAAGCCGCCTACATCACCGGTACCACCCTCAATGTGAACGGTGGCATGTACATGGGTTGAGTAAGTCCTGAGGGCTTGATTCAAGTCCTTTTGCCGACTTTTGTTTGAAGTTAAGCTGCACTTGGCGCAATCTTGCCAGGAATAGTTAAAAGTAAATTTTCCCCGCGCAAACCTGCTAAAATGCGCGCACTTTTGTAACCTATCATCCCTCTGGAGGAACACTATGTCCGATATCGAACAACGCGTGAAGAAGATCGTCGCTGAGCAACTGGGCGTCGCCGAAGCCGACATCAAGAACGAATCGTCGTTCGTGGACGACCTGGGCGCCGACTCGCTGGACACCGTCGAGCTGGTTATGGCACTGGAAGATGAGTTCGAAATGGAAATCCCCGACGAACAAGCCGAAAAGATCACCACCGTGCAACAGGCGATCGACTACGCCAAGTCGCAAGTCAAGGCCTGATAAGGGCTTTGGTCAAAGTTTCAGGAGAATTGCTTGAGCCGCACTCGTGAACGTCGTGTAGTCATTACCGGCCTGGGATGCATCTCGCCTGTCGGCAACAACGTCGCCGATACGTGGAGTGCCATCAAGGAAGGCAAGTCCGGCATCGCTACCGTCACCAAATTCGACGCTACCCCCTTCACCACGCACTTCGCCGGTGAAGTCAAGGGCTTCAATATCGAGGATTACATCCCCGCCAAGGAAGCGCGTCATATGGACACCTTCATCCACTATGGCATGGCCGCCGGTATCCAGGCCATCCAGGACAGTGGCTTGACGGTGACCGACGAGAATGCCGAGCGCATCGGCGTCATGATCGGTTCGGGCATCGGCGGCTTGCCGCTGATCGAAGATACCCACGCCGAACTGACCAACCGTGGTCCGCGCCGCATCAGTCCCTTCTTCATCCCGGCCTCGATCATCAACATGATCTCCGGCAACTTGTCCATCAAGTTCGGTCTGAAGGGCCCTAACCTGGCGATTGTCACCGCCTGCACCACCGGTCTGCACTGCATCGGCTCCGCCGCGCGCATGATCATGTACGGTGATGCGGATGTGATGGTTGCTGGTGGCGCTGAATCCAGTGTCTCGCCGCTGGGCATCGGTGGTTTCGCTTCGGCGCGCGCGCTGTCGACCCGCAACGATGATCCCGCGACCGCGTCCCGTCCGTGGGACAAGGATCGCGACGGCTTCGTGCTGGGCGAGGGTGCCGGCGTGATGGTGCTCGAAGAGTACGAACACGCCAAGGCCCGTGGCGCCAAGATCTATGCGGAACTGCTCGGCTTCGGCATGAGCGGCGACGCTTACCACATGACTGCCCCCAACCTTGACGGTCCGCGTCGCTGCGTGCTCAATGCACTGCGCGATGCAGGCGTCAATGGCGATGAGGTGCAGTACCTGAACGCGCACGGTACGTCGACCCCCTTGGGCGACAAGAACGAGTCGGACGCGATCAAGGCTGCATTCGGCGACCATGCTTACAAGATGGTTGTCAATTCGACCAAATCCATGACCGGTCACCTGTTGGGTGGCGCTGGCGGTCTGGAGACCGTGCTGACTGTACTGGCCGTGCACAATCAGGTGTCGCCGCCGACCATGAATATCTTCAATCAGGATCCGGAGTGCGATCTGGATTACTGCGCCAACCAGGCGCGGGACATGAAGATCGATATTGCCGTCAAGAACTCCTTTGGGTTCGGTGGCACCAACGGTACCCTGGTCATCGGCAAGATGTAAAATGCAAGACCCGGCTTCCCAGGAAGCCGGGTTTGTCGTTTTAACGGCGCCATCGCTCCCGGGCATCTCATGTCGATAGCAGTTTCTGCGGATATCAAACCCTCCCGGCTACTTCTGCTGGTCACAGGCTTTGCCTGCCTGTGCGTGGCCCTGGCCGGCATACTGATGTCGTTGCTGATGCCGGGCGCGCTGTCCTTGCCGGCGCGATTGGGCCTCGCTGGGGGCTGCATCCTGGCAGCCGCAGTCGCCCTGGCCATGGTGTTGCGTGATCGCAAGGTCATCTGGCTGCATATTTCCGGTACCGGGCAGATCCGCGTGGTGGAGCACCTGGTGCAGTCGGCGCGCGCCAAGCCGCAGGTCATGAAGGCCGGGCTGGCCCAATTGCTGGCCGGCAGCACCATCTGGCCAGGCATGCTGTTTCTGCGCCTGCGCCTGGAAAACGGCAAGACCCGTACCATTCCAATTCTTCCGGATTCGGTTTCTGAAGATACCTTCCGTTCACTTTCCGTGGCATGTCGCTGGCTGATCAGTCACAATACGGCCAAAGCGAAGATGCTCGAAAAATAAGGTCGGCAGACTTGAAAATTGCCGGGCTGGAAGCATCTGCCACGGGCAATGACGATAAAACAACACGGCCATAAAAAACAAGGAACCCGGTTTGACGACAGAACGCGAAATAGATCAGCAGCTTGTTGAGCGCGTCCAGCGCGGCGACAAGAAGGCGTTCGAGCTATTGGTAGTCAAGTATCAACGCAAGCTCATGCGGCTGGTCTCGCGCCTGGTGCGCGACCAGGCCGAAGCTGAAGACGTGGTACAGGAAGCCTTCATCAAGGCATATCGGGCATTGCCGCAATTTCGCGGCGATTCGGCCTTCTATACCTGGCTGTACCGCATCGGTATCAACACTGCCAAGAACTATTTGGTCACCATGGGCCGTCGGGCGCCAACTTCGACAGAAGCCGATGCAGAAGAAGCTGAAACTTTTGACGATGCGGACCATCTGAGGGACATCAACACTCCAGAGTCGATGTTGGCCACCAAGCAAATTGCTCAAACGGTCAACGTGGCGATGGAGGCATTGCCGGAAGAATTACGTACTGCCATCACGTTGCGCGAGATCGAGGGGTTGAGCTACGACGAGATTGCAGATGCGATGAATTGTCCGATCGGCACCGTGCGCAGTCGCATTTTCCGCGCCCGGGAAGCAATTGCCGAGAAGTTGCGTCCCTTGCTGGATACGGCGGCGGACAAGCGCTGGTAATGAGGCCACAAGCCTGTTGTAAGAAAGAAAATAATAAAGCGGGTATGGAACTAAGATTTTTGCCGGGTGACTGCTTATGGATACCAAAGTAACGACCAGAGAACAGATCTCAGCCCTTGCCGATGGCGAGTTGAGCTCTGACGAAATGACCCTTGCCTTCGCGGCCTTGCGTTCTTCCGAGAACGCCCAGGACGCTTGGGAAGATTACCACCGCATCGGCGAGGTGCTGCGTTCGGAAGAGATGGATGTCTCCCTGTGCGCCGGCTTCTCGGCCCGCATGGCGGCATTGCTGGACGCCGAGCCGTCCATCGTGGCGCCTCAGGCTGCCGCAGTGACCGCGGCAGTGCCTGCCGCTGCTGAGGTTAAGCCAGCTGCAGTCAAGACTGCTGCCAATGGTGATCATCGCGCGGCTCGTCCCAGCCGTCTGGTGCGTCTGTTGATGCCCAGCGCGGCAGCGGCTGCAGCTGCCGTGGCCGCAGTGTTCGTGGCCATGCCGCAGCAGGCGGTAGTCAATGCCGATGCCAGAATGGCGGCTCCGGTCGCTCAGGTGGCTTCGGCTCCCTTGGCTGCCCCTTCGGTACCGTCGGCGATTGCCACGGTGGCCGATACCAGCGGCAATCCGCAAAACGTGAACCAGTTCAGTTCGCTGGCCCAGCAGGGTGAAGTCAAGCGCGACCCGCGTATCGACCAGTACCTGTCTGCCCACCAGCGTTTCTCGCCTTCCTATAGTTCGGCGCAATACGCCCGTTCTGCTGCCTTCTCCTCTGACGCCGATAAATAAGATGCGTCAAACGGGGCGTCTGTACGGCGTACTCTGCTTCCTGCCCATGTTGTTCTCGCCATCCGCTCATGCGGCGGATGGCGTTTCAGCATCTCCTGCCAGTGAAGCTTCCACTCCTTCCCCATTGCCGACGCAGTTGCAAAAAATGCAATCTGCCGCGCAGCGATTGAATTATTCGGGTAGTTTCGTCTATCAGCAGGGCTCTTTGATCCGCAGTTCGCGTGTCACGCACGTGGTCGCCGGCAAGACCGAGCACGAAAAGCTGGAGCTTCTCGATGGCAAGCCCAGCGAATTCATTCGCAACAATGATGATGTCGTCGGCTATCTGCCTGACGTACGCATCATGCGCATGGAAAAACGTGTGAGCCGGGATGTGTTCCCGGCGATCCTGGATGCCCGCCCCGATGAACTGGCTGTCCACTATCGATTCAAGGCTGGCGCCCCCGAGCGCGTGGCCGGACGGGTGTGTGATGCCGTGGTGCTGGAGCCACTGGACAAGCTGCGTTACGGTTACCGGTTCTGCGGCGACAAGGCCACGGGCCTGTTGTTACGCGCCCAGACGCTGGGAGCGAAGGGGGAGGTGATCGAGCAGATCGCCTTCACACAAATAGAGATCGGCGGGATTGATCGCAGCCGCGTCAACCCCACCTACAGGGATACGCGCGGCTGGCAGGTGAAAAAGACTGCCATGAGCCCGGTCGATCTTTCCGCATGGCGGATTACGCCACCGTCGGGATTTCGCAAGATCCAGCAGGTAAGACGCATGATCCCCGGTGTGACGCCGGACGGGCCGGTGCCTGCCCAGAACCAGCCAGCCGGACGTGAAGTGTCGCAGATCGTGTTTTCTGACGGCCTGGCCGCCATCTCGGTGTTCATCGAGCCCGGTAGCCAGGGCGGGGAAGAAGGTACGATCCAGCAAGGGGCCCTGAATATCCTCGGTCGTCGCCAGGGAGACTACTGGTTGACCGTGGTTGGCGAGGTGCCCGCCGCCGCGATCCGGCAAGTCGCCGATTCCATTGAACTGACATCCAAATAGAAGAGAGACTGTTGCAATGACTCCGTTGAAGAAGACCTTTGCCAGCGCCTTGCTGGCCGCCTCCGTTGTGGTCGCCGCTCCGGGCGTGCTGGCTGCGCCGCCCGTGGCGTCGCCAAGTGTGGCCGCGCTGCCCGATTTTGCCGACATCGTCGAGCGCACCGGCCCCGGTGTGGTCAATATCCGGACTACCGAGCGCGTACGTCAGAATGCCCAGGGGCAGGGCGGGATGGATGATCCGGAAATGCAGGAATTCTTCCGGCGTTTCTTCGGTATCCCCGTCCCACGCCAGCAGCAGCCCGGAACGCCTCGTGGCAATGGCAAACAGGGTGGGCAGGGGCAGCAGGAGGAGGTGCCGCGTGGCGTTGGTTCCGGCTTCATCATCTCCGCCGACGGCTTCATCCTGACCAATGCCCATGTGGTGGAAGGTGCCAGCGAGGTCTATGTGACCCTGACCGACAAGCGTGAATTCAAGGCCAAGATCGTCGGCTCCGATACCCGCACCGATGTGGCTGTGCTCAAGATCGACGGCAGCAACCTGCCGCGCCTGAACATGGGCGACTCCGACAAGATTCGTGTCGGCGAGTGGGTGCTGGCCATCGGCTCGCCGTTCGGGCTGGAAAACACGGTCACTGCTGGCATCGTCTCGGCCAAGGCGCGTGATACCGGCGACTACCTGCCGCTGATCCAGACCGACGTTGCCGTCAATCCGGGCAACTCCGGTGGCCCGCTGATCAATCTCAAGGGCGAAGTGGTCGGCATCAACTCGCAGATCTACAGCCGTTCTGGTGGCTTCATGGGGATTTCCTTCGCGGTGCCCATCGATGAGGCGCTGCGCGTGGCCGACCAGTTGAAGGCCAGCGGTCGCGTGACACGTGGCCGCATCGGCGTGCAGATCGGCGAAGTGACCAAGGATGTGGCTGAGTCGCTGGGCCTGGCGCGCGCCCAGGGTGCCCTGGTGCAGCGTGTGGAGGCCGGCGGCCCGGCCGAGAAGGCTGGCCTGGAAGCAGGCGACATCATCCTGAAATACAACGGCGCCGCCATCGAACGCCCCAGCGATCTGCCGCGCATGGTGGGTGCCACCAAGCCGGGGGCCAAGGCGACCGTCAACATCTGGCGCAAGGGCAGTGCGCGTGACCTGACGGTGACCGTGGTCGAGCTGGAAGCCGACAAGCCCAAGCAGGCCGAGGAAAAGAAAGCCAAGCCGGATAACACCCCCAATGCCCTGGGCCTGGTGGTGAGCGACCTGTCTGACGCCCAGAAGAAGGAATTGAAGGTCGATAACGGCGTGCTGGTGGAGGCCGTCAGCGGTGCCGCCGCAGCCGCCGGCATCCGCCCGGGCGACGTGATCCAGCGCCTGAACGAAGTCGATGTCAAGGACGCCAAGCAATTCGGGCAGTTGGTCGCCAAGCTGGATGCCAAGAAGCGCGCCGCGGTACTGGTGCGCCGTGGCGACTCCTCGCAATTCGTGCCGCTGCGCCCGAACGGCGGCAACTGAGGAAGTCCGCTCCGCTAAGCAAATGCCTGCGGGCATTGATCCTCAAGGCTGCGATTCCCGGGAGTCGCAGCCTTTTTCCATCCATCGCCCGGGATTGATCGCCCATCCGTCACATGTCCCATACGTCCCCTGCATCCGCTACTGAAGGTCAGCCAGCCCAGCCCGCGGAATTGCAGTTCATCATCTATTCGCGCAGTTATTGTCACCTGTGTGATGACTTGCGTGACGCCTTGCGCGCCGCGCTCGGGTCGCAGCCGGCGCAGATCGAGATGATCGACGTGGATGCCGATCCGGAGCTGGTGGCACTCTATGACGAACTGGTGCCGGTCTTGATGGGGCGGGCGACGGATGGGCAGTGGTTGCAGTTGTGTCACTACCACCTTGATCCGCTGCGCTTGCAGGATTTTCTCGCGGCCAGGTAACGCAGGACGGAGGGAGGGCCGGGATACATTTTCGCGCAAGCAAAAGTTGCCTGGTAGTCATGCTCGGCAGCGCCGCGTGGTGCGCTTTTCCGAGGTTTTTTCGCCTCCGCAAACGCGGCCCGACACCGGAAAGTCGGGCTTGTCACTCTGAAATCCGGTAAAATGCCGGGTCGAATAAGCTGTTGCAAAGGCGCTCGGCTGGGCACTGCCCGCTTCAGAGCGCCTTTTTTCATCGTTTCCAGTCTGTTAATGAACAATATCCGTAATTTCTCGATCATCGCCCACATCGATCACGGCAAGTCCACGCTCGCCGACCGCATCATCCAGTTGTGCGGGGGCCTCTCCAACCGCGAGATGGAAGCGCAGGTGCTGGATTCGATGGATATCGAGCGCGAGCGCGGCATCACCATCAAGGCCCAGACCGCAGCCCTGTCCTACAAGGCCAAGGATGGCCAGATCTACAATCTGAACCTCATCGATACCCCGGGTCACGTCGACTTCAGCTATGAAGTTTCGCGTTCGCTGTCGGCTTGCGAAGGTGCACTGCTGGTGGTTGATGCCTCGCAAGGCGTGGAAGCGCAGACCGTGGCCAATTGCTACACCGCCCTGGACCTGGGCGTGGAAGTGGTGCCCGTACTGAACAAGATCGACTTGCCGTCGGCTGACCCCGACAACGCCAAGAGCGAGATCGAGGATGTGATCGGCATCGATGCCTCTGATGCCACCCCATGCTCGGCCAAGACCGGCCTGGGCGTGGAAGAGGTGCTGGAAGCCATCGTCGCCAAGGTGCCGGCGCCCAAGGGCGACCCGGATGCGCCGCTGCAGGCGCTGATCATCGATTCCTGGTTCGACAACTATGTCGGCGTGGTCATGCTGGTGCGTATCGTCAACGGCACCCTGCGTCCCAAGGACAAGATCCTGCTGATGGCCACCGAGACCCAGTATCTGACTGAAAGCATCGGCGTGTTCACGCCCAAGTCGCAATCGCGTGATGCGCTCACGGCAGGGCAGGTAGGCTTCGTCATCGCCGGCATCAAGGAACTGAAATCGGCCCGCGTGGGCGACACCATCACCCTGGCCAGCAAGCCGGCGCCTTCGCCGCTGCCAGGCTTCAAGGAAGTGCAGCCGCAGGTGTTCGCGGGCCTCTTCCCGGTGGAGGCCAACCAGTACGACGCCCTGCGCGACTCGCTGGAAAAACTGAAGCTCAACGACGCCGCGCTGATGTACGAGCCCGAAGTCTCGCAGGCGCTGGGCTTCGGCTTCCGCTGCGGCTTCCTGGGCCTGCTGCACATGGAAATCGTGCAAGAGCGTCTGGAGCGCGAATTCGACATGGACCTGATCACCACTGCGCCCACGGTGGTCTACGAAGTCCAGCAGCGGGACGGCACCATGCTGATGGTGGACAACCCGTCGAAGATGCCGGAAGTGTCCAAGATCGAGGAAATCCGCGAACCCATCGTCACCGTCAACCTGTACATGCCGCAGGAATACGTGGGCTCCGTCATCACCCTGTGCACGCAGAAACGCGGCATCCAGATGAACATGAGCTACCACGGCAAGCAGGTGCAGCTGACCTATGAAATGCCGATGGCCGAGATCGTGCTGGACTTCTTTGATCGCCTGAAGTCGACCTCGCGCGGCTATGCCTCGATGGACTACGAGTTCAAGGAATACCGGGCCGCCGACGTGGTCAAGGTGGACATGCTGATCAACAGCGAGAAGGTCGATGCGCTGGCCATCATCGTGCACCGCGCCGCCGCCCAGATCCGTGGTCGCCAGGTGGCGGCCAAGATGCGCGAACTGATTCCGCGCCAGATGTTTGACGTCGCCATCCAGGCCGCCATCGGCGCCACCATCATCTCGCGCGAAAACGTCAAGGCCATGCGCAAGAACGTGCTGGCCAAGTGCTACGGCGGCGACATCTCGCGCAAGCGCAAGCTGCTGGAAAAGCAGAAGGCCGGCAAGAAGCGCATGAAGCAGGTGGGCTCGGTCGAAATCCCGCAGGAAGCATTCCTGGCAATCTTACAAGTGGAAGATAAATAACATGCAGGCTTTGTTGGGCAACTTCGCACTCATTCTGTTCGTCCTGATGCTGGTGACCGGCGTGATCTGGTTCGCCGATACCTTCTTCCTGTCCAAGCAGCGTCGCGCCCGCGCCGATGCCGCCCTGGCCGAGTTCGATGCCCGCGTGGCGCGTGACGAGGCCCAGGGCATCAAGCGTGACGGCGCCGTGGCCACCGGCCGCGCCGACCTGCAGGCCAGCCTGATGAAGCAGCCGGCCTGGATCGAATACTCGGGCAGCTTCTTCCCGGTGATCGCCCTGGTGTTCTGCCTGCGCTCCTTCCTCTACGAGCCGTTCAAGATTCCTTCCAGCTCCATGGTGCCCACCTTGCTGGTCGGCGACCTGATCCTGGTGAACAAATTTACCTACGGCATCCGCCTGCCCATCATCAACAAGAAGATCATCGAAGTGAACCAGCCTCAGCGCGGCGACGTCATGGTCTTCAAGTATCCGAAGGACATGTCGGTGGACTACATCAAGCGCGTGGTTGGCGTTCCTGGTGATAAAATTGTCTATAAAAACAAGCGCTTAACCGTAAATGGTGAACAAATTTCTTATAAAGCGCTGCCGGATTATCTGGACGAGGAAAATCTGACGTACTATAAGCAATGGCAGGAAAACCTGACCGGCGTGGAACACAAGATCCTCACTGATGAGCGTGCTCCCAACTTCGTGCCCAACCCGGATGCCTTCCCGCATCATGAGCTGTGCACCTACAACGCTGAAGGTTTTGCCTGCACGGTGCCGCCGGGCGAGTACTTCATGATGGGCGACAACCGGGACAACAGCCTCGACAGTCGTTACTGGGGCTTCGTGCCGGACCAGAACATCGTCGGCAAGGCCTTCTTTGTCTGGATGAACCTGGGCGATATCAAGCGGATCGGCAGCTTCCACTAAGGCGCGCCACGTTCTGATCGAGCAGCTTTCGAAGGTTTCGCAGTTTTCCGTAGTTTCCATTTGGCAATTTTGCGTTGTGGAGGCAGACCCGGAGCAGTATTGAGCTTTGCTTTGCACCGATCCCGCTGACTGGTCAGGCTGGTAATCCCCGATCCTCGCGCCGCTGCGCGAACGGGGCGGCAGACTGAATGACGGATGAAAAAATGGATCCTCAACTCTTGCAACAACGGCTAGGCCACACTTTCAAGGATGCGTCGCTCCTGCAGCAGGCCTTGACCCATCGTAGCCATAGCGCCTTGCATAACGAGCGGCTGGAATTCCTCGGCGATTCGGTACTGAACTGCGTGGTGGCATCCCTTCTGTTCGAGCGCTACGACAAGATCGACGAAGGCGACCTTTCCCGTTTGCGTGCCAATCTGGTCAAGCAGCAGTCCCTGTACGAGATCGCCCAGCGGCTGGAGCTGTCGCAGTTCCTGCGCCTGGGCGAGGGCGAGCTGAAGTCGGGCGGTTTCCGCCGCCCCTCGATCCTGGCCGATACCCTGGAGGCGCTGTTCGGCGCCATCTTCCTCGATTCCGGTTTCGAGGCGGCACGCGCGGTGATCCGTTCGCTCTACGTGCCGGTGCTGGAACACGTCGACCCCCGTACGCTGGGCAAGGATGCCAAGACGCTGCTGCAGGAATTCCTGCAGGGCAAGAAAATCCCGCTGCCGCAATACAACGTGATCGCTACCCACGGTGCCGCCCACAGCCAGGAATTCGAGATCGAATGCCTGGTGCCCAAGCTGGACATCCAGGTCTTCGGCACCGGTGGCAGTCGCCGCGCCGGTGAACAGGCCGCTGCCAAGCTGGCGCTGGAGGCGGTGCAGCTGGCGCTGGCCAAGACGCCCTCGGCCGGCCGCAAGCCGCGCACCCGGACCACCCAGTTGAAGCTGGCCGGCATCGCCACCATCCAGCCCGATGCACCGGACCAGGAAAGCGGCAAGGGCAACCGTCCGGAGGGGGCGTCCTCCTCCGAGCGTGCTCCTGGCAGCAAGCCGGCCAAGTCCGCCAAGGAGCCGAAGAGCCCTGCGGCGGCCACCCGCAACGAGGGCAAGAACAACACTGGCGACCGCGCTGAAACGGTCGCGGCAGAACCCATTTCGGCGGCTTCATCCGCCACGCAATCCAGAACAGCATGACAGATTCCCCCATGGCCGGCGACGCGTCGGCGCAGACCCCGGCAGACGATTACCGTTGCGGTTACATCGCCATCGTCGGTCGTCCCAACGTCGGCAAGTCGACCCTGATGAACGTGCTGGTCGGTGCCAAGGTCAGCATCACCTCGCGCAAGGCCCAGACCACGCGTCACCGCATCACCGGCATCCAGACCATCGAGAACACCCAGTACGTCTACGTCGACACGCCCGGTTTCCAGACCCGTCACAGCAATGCGCTCAACAAGACCCTGAACCGCACCGTCACCAATACCCTGACGGCAGCCGATGTGATCCTGTTCGTCATCGAGGCGGGCACCTTCGGCCCGGCCGACAAGCAGGTGCTGGACCTGCTGCCGTCCAACGTGCCCTGCATCCTGGTGTTGAACAAGGCCGACCGCAACAAGGACAAGACCACCCTCATGCCCTTTGCTGCCGAAGTGGCCTCGCATCATGACTTCGCCGCCGTGGTGCCGGTCTCGGCCAAGCAGCGCTTCCAGCTGGATCGTCTGCAGGAAGAGGTGCGCAAGCTGTTGCCGCAGAATCCGCCGATGTTCGACGAAGACGACATCACCGACCGCAGCGAGAAATTCCTGGCCTCCGAAATCGTGCGTGAAAAGGTGTTCCGCTTTGTCGGCGAAGAACTGCCCTATACCAGCACGGTGCTGATCGAGAAGTTCGAACAGGAAGGCAACCTGCGCCGCGTCTTCGCCGCCATCCTGGTCGAACGCGACACCCACAAGGCCATGGTGATCGGTCAGAAGGGCGCGCGTCTGAAGGAAATTTCCACCCAGTCGCGGCTGGACATGGAGCGCCTCTTCGGCGGTCCGGTCTATCTGGAAATCTGGGTCAAGGTCAAATCGGGCTGGGCCGACAACGAAGCCGGCCTGCGTGCCTACGGCTACGAATGATCCCGGCTGCGGCCCGTCCTGCGGGCTGCGCGAAATTCCTGCATCATCATGGCATTACGCCGCGCCCTAACGACGTGGCTTCACGCATTCAGGACGGATATCCATGACTACCATGCTCACCGAATCCCAGCTCGACAGCCAGGCTGATCCGGCAAATGCCGCAGCGCCGGCAGTCGTGCCGCAGGCGCCTGTCAAGGCCCCAGCGCGCAAGCCGGCCGCGCCTCGTGCGCGCAGCCGCGCCGTGCCGGAGAAGGAGCACAAGGTACTGGCGCAGCCGGGCTTCGTGCTGCACAGCTATCCCTACAAGGAAACCAGTCTCATCATCGACGTCTTCTCGCGTGACCATGGTCGCGTGGCGCTGGTGGCCAAGGGCGCCAAGCGCCCGCATTCCAAGTTGCGTGGCGCCTTGCAGACCTTCCAGCCGCTCTCGCTGTCGTGGAGCGGCAAGTCCGAGGTGCGTACCCTGACCGATGCCGAATGGGTCGGTGGCCTGCTGCCGCTGGAGAAGTCGGCGCTGCTGTGCGGTTTCTATCTCAACGAATTGCTGGTCAAGCTGCTGGCCCGCGAAGACGCGCACCCGGCGCTGTTCGATCATTACGTGGCCACCCTGAACAAGCTGGCCCATGGAGAGAATGCACCCATCGTGCTGCGCCAGTTCGAACGCGTCCTGCTCAGGCAGACCGGCGTGGCCGGCAACTGGAGTCATTGCGTGGTCAGCGGCAAGACGGTCCAGGCCGATGGCATCTATGTCGTCGATCCGGAGCAGGGGACGCGTCCAGAGCGCATTTCCGACCGTGCGCCCAAGGTCAGCGGCAAGACCCTGCTGGACATGGAGCGCGAAGATTACAGCGACCCCACCACCCAGCTCCAGAGCAAATTCCTGATGCGCTATCTGCTGGCGCACCATCTGGGTGGAGCGCAGTTGAATACGCGCCAGATCCTGATCGACCTCATGCAATTGTGATCCGACGGCGGCGCGCTCGCCGTCGCTCCTCCCACGCACGCTCCCAAGTCGCTACAATCATCGTCTGGCCGCATCATCTGCGATGCGCGGCCAGATGCATACAGCACATCCGAATATCACTCACACGAAGCATCCTGACGCCATGAGTTTCCTGCAGCCCGCCGGCCCGACCATCGAACTGGGCATCAACATCGACCACGTCGCCACCCTGCGCAATGCGCGCGGTACCCGCTATCCCGATCCCATCCGGGCAGCCCTGGAAGCGGAGGAAGCCGGTGCCGACGTCATCACCCTGCACCTGCGTGAAGATCGTCGCCACATCCGCGATGACGATGTGAAGGCCATCCGCCCGCTGCTGCAGACCCGCATGAACCTGGAAGCGGCAGTGACGAAGGAGATGATCGACTTCGCCTGCCTCATCAAGCCGCAGGATGTCTGCCTGGTGCCGGAAAAGCGCACCGAAGTCACTACCGAAGGCGGGCTGGACGTGACCGGCCACTTTGCCGATGTGCAGTCCGCCATCCGCCAATTGCAGCAGGAACGGGTACGCGTCTCGCTCTTCATCGATCCCGACGTGCAACAGATCCAGGCGGCCGCCGAATCCGGCGCGCCGGTGATCGAACTGCACACCGGTCGCTACGCCGACGCCACCAGCGAGCAGGAGCAGCAGGAAGAACTGGAGCGCATCCGCATCGCCGTCCAGGCCGGCATCAAGCTCGGCCTGAAGGTCAATGCCGGGCATGGTCTGCACTACACCAATGTCCAGGCGATTGCCGCCATTCCCGAGATCGCCGAACTCAACATCGGCCATGCCGTGGTGGCGCATGCGGTCTTCGTCGGTTGGCGCAATGCGGTCTCCGAAATGAAGGCCATCATGGTCAAGGCGCGCCTGGAAGCGACCAAGTCCGGCGCCAAGGCTTGAGGCGCATCGCATGATCTACGGCATCGGTACCGACATCCTCAAGATCCCGCGCCTGGAAGCGGCGCTCAAGCGCCACGGCGATCGCTTCGCCGGCAAGATCCTGGGGCCGCAGGAAATGGAAAAATACCTGCGGCGCAAGGCCAAGGTGGAGGCACGCGGCATCCGTTTCCTGGCCACCCGTTTCGCGGCCAAGGAAGCCTTTTCCAAGGCCATCGGCATGGGCATGCGCATGCCCATGACCTGGCGCGCCATGCAGGTTCTGAACGCCCCCAGCGGCAAGCCGGTGGTGGTCTGTAGCGGCGCCTTGCAACAATGGATGCAAGAGCAGGGCCTCAGCGCCCACGTCACCATCACCGACGAAGTGGAATACGCCGTCGCCTTTGTCATCGTGGAGAAGTCATGAACCAAGCCGTCAAGCCCCTGGGTCCGGTGATGCTGGACGTGGTCGGCACGCGGCTGGATGCCGCCGATATCGCCCGCCTGCAGCACCCGCTCACCGGCGGCGTCATCCTGTTTGCCCGCAACTACGAGGACCGTGCGCAGTTGGTCGCGCTGACCAGCGCCATCCGCCAGGCACGCCCCGGCATCCTGATCGCGGTCGACCACGAAGGCGGGCGTGTGCAGCGTTTTCGCAGCGACGGTTTCACCCGCCTGCCGGCCATGGGTCAACTGGGTCAGCTGTGGGACCGTGATGTGCTGCAGGCTACCAAGCTGGCGACTGTCACCGGTTTCGTGCTGGCCGCCGAGTTGCGCGCCTGTGGCATCGACCTGTCCTTCACGCCTGTGCTGGACCTCGACTACGGCGTCTCCACCGTGATCGGCGACCGCTCCTTCCATCGCGATCCGCGCGTGGTGACCTTGCTGGCCAAGAGCGTCAATCACGGCCTGGCGCTGGCCGGCATGGCCAATTGCGGCAAGCATTTCCCCGGGCACGGTTTCGTCACGGCCGATTCGCATGTGGCCATCCCGGTCGACGAGCGGGAACTGGATGACATTCTCGGCGAGGATGCGACGCCCTACGACTGGCTCGGCATGAGCCTGGCGGCGGTGATGCCGGCCCACGTCATCTATCCCAAGGTGGATGCCCAGCCGGCCGGTTTTTCCAAGGTATGGCTGTCGCTGCTGCGCGAGCGTTTCGGCTTCCAGGGTGTGATCTTCAGCGACGACCTCAGCATGCACGGCGCCAGTGTCGCCGGTGGCCCGCTGGAGGCAGCGCAGGCTGCGCTGGATGCGGGTTGCGACGTGGCGCTGATCTGCAATTCGCCCGACAAGGCCGATGCCATCCTGGCCGGTCTCAAGGGCGGCACCGATACCGCTTCCGCCACACGCCGTGCCAGCCTGCTGCCGCTGGGCCAGGCCCCGGGCTGGGATGCGCTGCAAGCCGATGCGCGCTATCTGGCTGCGCGCACATTGCTGCAATCGCTGTAAGCTGCCGTCATATCCATGTCCGATATTCCTGCCTCTGCGTTGCCCGATCCACGCGAGATCGTGCTTGAAACGGTCGGCCGCCTGCCGCACCTGCCCGGCGTCTATCGCTACTTCGATGCCGAAGACAATGTGCTCTACGTGGGCAAGGCACGCGACCTCAAGAAGCGGGTTTCCAGCTATTTCCAGAAGACCCTGACCAGCCCGCGCATCGCCATGATGGTCGAGCGCATCGCCCGCCTGGAAACCACGGTGACCCGTAGCGAAGCCGAAGCGCTGCTGCTGGAAAACAACCTGATCAAGACCCTGCGGCCGCGTTTCAACATCCTCTTTCGCGACGACAAGTCCTACCCCTATCTGAAGATCACCGGCCACGCCTTTCCGCGCATGGCCTATTACCGTGGTGCGGTGGACAAGCGCAGCCAGTATTTCGGGCCGTTTCCCAATGCCGGCGCGGTCAAGGAATCGATCCAGATCCTGCAGAAGGTCTTCCTGCTGCGCACCTGCGAAGACACGGTCTTCACCAATCGCACGCGTCCCTGCCTGTTGCACCAGATCCATCGCTGCAGCGGACCCTGCGTGAATCTGGTGAGTCGTGAGGACTACGCCATCGACGTCGAGAACGCCTCGAAATTCCTGCGTGGTCGCCAAAGCGAGGTGATGGAAGCGCTGGAGCAGAAGATGCATGCCTTCGCCGCCGACCTCAAGTTCGAGCAGGCCGCTGCCGTGCGCGACCAGATCGGCTCGCTCTCCAGTGTGTTGCATCAGCAGAGCATGGAAACCGTCAGCGACGCCGATATCGACATCATTGCGGTCGTGGTGCAGGGCGGTCGCGCCTGCGTCAACCTGGCGATGGTGCGCGGCGGACGTCATCTCGGCGACCGTGCCTATTTCCCCACGCACGTCGACGATGCGATGGATACCGCCGAGGACAGCATCGAGGTCGAAGTGCTCAAGGCCTTCCTGGCCCAGCATTACATCGACAAGTTCGTCCCCGGCTCGCTGATCGTGGGGGCCGAATTCGACGATCCGGCCTTGATGGTGGCGCTGATGGAGCAGTGCGGCCACCGCATCACGCTGACCTTCCAGCCCCAGGGTCAGCGCCGGCAGTGGCTGGACATGGCGACCAAGGGTGCCGGCATCGCGCTGGCCCGGTTGCTCTCCGAACAGGGTTCGCAGCAGGCCCGCACGCGTGCCCTGGCCGAGGTGCTGGAGCTGGAACGCGACGACCTCGACGAGCTGCGCGCCGAATGCTTCGACATCAGTCACACCCAGGGTGAGGCCACGCAGGCATCCTGTGTGGTGTTCCATCACCATGCCATGCAGAACGGCGAATACCGCCGCTACAACATCAACGACATCACCCCGGGTGATGATTACGCCGCCATGCGCCAGGTGCTCACGCGCCGTTATGAAAAGGTCGCCAACGGCGAAGGCGTCATGCCCGACATCGTCCTGATCGACGGCGGCAAGGGGCAGGTGGAAATGGCACGCCAGGTCCTTACTGAACTGGGCCTGGACATCAGCCTCATCGTCGGCGTCGCCAAGGGGGAAGGGCGCAAGGTCGGCCTGGAAACCCTGGTCTTCGCAGATGGACGCGCGCCCAAGGAACTGGGCAAGGAATCGGCCGCGCTGATGTTGATCGCCCAGATCCGCGACGAAGCGCACCGCTTCGCCATCACCGGCATGCGGGCCAAGCGCGCCAAGGCACGCCAGACCTCGCGCCTGGAAGAGATCGAAGGCATCGGTGCCAAGCGTCGCCAGCGCCTGCTGGTGCGCTTTGGTGGCTTGCGCGGCGTGGTCGATGCCAGCGTGGATGACCTGGCTTCGGTGGAAGGTATCTCGCGCCAGCTGGCCGAGGAAATCTACCGGCAATTGCACTGATCCGTCACGCGCGCGATGCGCCCTGCGGCGCCGGCCGAATGAAAGGCGGGCGCAGCAGGGGACGACTCTGCTACTATTCGGTAAATTTTTTTTGTGTACGCCGCACCCACCCTCCAAGACGTATGCCTTTCAATATTCCGATTCTGCTGACCTGGTTGCGGGTGGCGCTCATTCCCCTGGTCGTCGGTGTCTACTATCTGCCCGAGATCGGCCTGAACCGCTATGAGCAAGGTATCGCCGCTACCGCCGTGTTCATCGTCGCCGCCGCGACCGACTGGTTCGACGGCTTCCTGGCCCGGCGCTGGAACCAGACCTCGGCCTTCGGTGCTTTCCTCGACCCGGTGGCCGACAAGCTCATGGTCACCGGTGCGCTGCTGGTGCTGGTGCACCTGGATCGCGTACACCCGGTGATCGCCTTCGTCATCATCGGTCGCGAGATCGCCATCTCGGCCCTGCGCGAGTGGATGGCCCAGATCGGCGCTTCCAAGTCGGTGGCCGTCAGTTCGCTGGGCAAGATCAAGACCACCGCCCAGATGATTGCCATCCCCATGCTGCTGTACTACGACACGCTGTTCTCCATCATCGATACCCGTCTGTGGGGCAGCCTGCTGCTGCTGGTGGCGGCGGTGCTGACGGTATGGTCAATGCTGTATTACCTGCGTCGCGCCATGCCGATGATCAAGGAAGCCGACGCTGAAAACCGCAAGAAGATAATTAAATAAATAATTAAAAAACCAAGTTCAATAGTTGACAAACGCCAACGGTGACTTATAATAGCGTTCTGTTTTCGATGCGGGAGTAGCTCAGTTGGTAGAGCGATACCTTGCCAAGGTATAGGTCGAGAGTTCGAGACTCTTCTCCCGCTCCAGGTTACTTGGAAAAAAGGAAGCCTAACAAAGCTTCCTTTTTTTATTGTGATAGGTGAGCATGCATTGAAAGTTTGGCTTTGGAAAGTTGTCGAAAAAGTCAAAAAAGATGTTTGCAAACAACACGCGTTTTAGGTAGTATGCGTGTCCCCAAGGCGGGGTAGCAAAGTGGTTATGCAGCGGCCTGCAAAGCCGTCTACGCCGGTTCGATCCCGACCCCCGCCTCCAAAACGCTCCATGCGGGAGTAGCTCAGTTGGTAGAGCGATACCTTGCCAAGGTATAGGTCGAGAGTTCGAGACTCTTCTCCCGCTCCAGATTCAAGGCAGGCAGCTTCGGCTTCCTGTTGCAGTAGATGCAGGTTCCCATGCGGGAGTAGCTCAGTTGGTAGAGCGATACCTTGCCAAGGTATAGGTCGAGAGTTCGAGACTCTTCTCCCGCTCCAGTTTCAAGGCAGGCGGCTTCGGTTTCCTGTTGCAGTAGATGTAAGTTCCCATGCGGGAGTAGCTCAGTTGGTAGAGCGATACCTTGCCAAGGTATAGGTCGAGAGTTCGAGACTCTTCTCCCGCTCCAAGTTGAAAAAGGAAGCCTTCGGGCTTCCTTTTTTGCTTTCCGGCTCGTATTTCCAGCAGCCCACGGTTTTTCTTCCCTGCCGGCGCAGCGGCCTTGCTCCCTGGGCGTTGCCCATCCTTCTGCCAGGATGTCTCTCGTGACGTCGTATTTCAGCCTGATTCAAATTGCAGAAAATCAAAAAAATCGTATATCAGTGATTGCCTGATTGCCACGGCCAACTTTCCCAACTACATTGCTGGAGCAGGTCTTTACCTGTCACATCCATTCGAATCGGGGGGAAGATATGGATAGTTTCCAGAAAGAGATCGATGAGAGAACCAATCTCACCGCATCTAACAAATTCGAGCTGCTGCTATTCCGTCTGGGGGCGGATCCTTACGGCGAGCGCTCTGAGCTGTTTGGCATCAATGTCTTCAAGATCCGTGAAATCGTGCCCATGCCGCCCGTCACCAAGGCGGCCGGAACGCAATCGCCGATGCTGGGCATGGTCAACATCCGGGGGCAGATCATTTCGGTCATCGATTTGCCGGCCGTGGTCGGCTGTGTGCCCAAGACCGGCCTGAACATCCTGCTGGTCACCGAATATGCCCGCAGCACCCAGGCCTTTGCGGTGGAGTCGGTGGACGAGATCGTGCGCCTGGAATGGAGCCAGGTGCTGTCGGCCGAATCCAGCAGCGGTGGCGCCTTCGTCACCAGCATCGCGCGCCTGGACAACGACAAGGACACCAGCCGCCTGGCCCAGGTGCTGGACGTCGAGCAGATCCTGCACGAGATCATGCCTAGCGACCGTCACCTGAAGATGGAAAGCCTGGAGAAGAGCACCGGTCATGGCATCCGCCCGGGGACCGTGGCCATTGCCGCGGACGATTCCAAGGTGGCACGTTCGCTCATCGAGCAGGGCTTGCGGGCCATGGAGATTCCCTTCGAGATGCACGTCACCGGCAAGGAAGCCTGGGAGAAGATCCAGAAACTGGCCAAGGAAGCACGCGCCGAGGGCAAGCCGATCTCCGACAAGATTTCCTTCGTCCTGACCGATCTGGAAATGCCCGAAATGGATGGCTTCACGCTGACCCGCAATATCAAGCGTGAAGATTTCCTCAAGAGCATTCCCGTCATCATCCACTCCTCATTGTCCGGTTCGGCCAACGAGGATCACGTGCGCAGCGTGGGGGGCGATGCCTATGTCGCCAAGTTCGAAGCCAACGAGCTGGCCTCGACCATCTACGGCGTGCTGGACAAGGCGGCCGTGAAGGCCTGATCGGGGTCGCCACCACGGGCCGGCCAACAGCGGTCAAGGGCAGGGAGTCGCAGGGCGCCCTGCCTTTTTTGCGTCCGCACTGCGCTTCGTCGTCGCCGTCGGTCGAGGCGATCTCTTATACTGTCGCTCCCTTGATCCTGCCGCGCCATGCGGCGCCGAGCACGACGCCATGCAGATTCCCACCCTCGTTTCCACCCACGATGCCGCGCTGGCTGCACGCCTGGACGCACGCATCAACGAGAAGACCAAGCCACAGGGCAGCCTCGGCGCGCTGGAGCGCCTGGCGCGCCAGATCGGACTGATCCAGGCGACTGATCGGCCCACCCTGCGGCGGCCGGCCATCGTCATCTGTGCCGGTGACCACGGGGTCACCGCAGAGGGGGTTTCAGCCTATCCGCAAAGCGTGACCTGGCAGATGGTCGAAAATTTCCTGGCCGGCGGCGCCGCGATCAATGTCTTTGCGCGACAGAACGAATGCGCGCTGACTATCGTCGATGTCGGCGTCAATCATGATTTCGGTGTTCGTACCGGCCTGCTGGATCGCAAGATTGCCTACGGCACTGCCAACTTCTGTCTTGGCCCGGCAATGACGGCGGTGCAATGCGAGAGCGCCATCCAGGCGGGGCTGCAGTGGGCCGCGTCGGTGGATGCGGACGTGCTCGGTTTTGGCGAGATGGGGATCGGCAATACGACTGCGGCGGCCGCCTTGATGGCCGCGCTGACCGGCATGGCCGTGGAGGATTGTATCGGCGCCGGCACCGGGATGGACCAGCAGGGCATGGCGCGCAAGGCCGATGCCATCACGCGGGCGCTGCGCCTGCATGCGCAGGGGAGTACGCCACTGGCGCCGCTGGAACAACTGGCGGCGCTGGGTGGCCTGGAGATTGCCTTCATGGTCGGCGCCATGCTGGGCGCCGCCAAGCGGCGCCTGGTCCTGCTGATCGACGGTTTCATCGTCACGTCGGCGCTGCTGGTGGCGGCGGCCTTGCAGCCGGCGGTGCTGGACTACTGCGTGTTTTCCCACTGCTCCGACGAGGCCGGCCACGCTCGCATGCTGCAGTATCTGCAGGCCCGACCGCTGATGCAGCTGGATCTGCGCCTGGGCGAGGGCACCGGCGCTGCGCTGGCCTTGCCCCTGCTGCGGGCGGCCGTGAATTTCGTGGAACAGATGGCGACCTTCTCCTCGGCCAGCGTCAGCGCTAAACATGGCTGATCCGCGCCAGGACCCCGGGGACTCCGGGGACTCCACATCCGGCACGGGCCTGCTGTATCAGCTGCGGCTGTTCTTCATCGCCCTGCAGTTCTTCACGCGCCTGCCGATTCCGCGCTGGGTTGGCTTCCGGCCGGAATGGCTGCAGCGTTGCACGCGCTATTTCCCCCTGGTGGGCTGGATCGTGGCCTGGGTCTGCGCCCTGGTGTATCTGCTGGCAGTGCAGTTCTGGCCACATCTGCTGGCGGTGCTCTTGTCGACAGCGGTGGGCATCTGGCTCACCGGGGCGTTTCACGAGGATGGCTTTGCCGATGTCTGCGATGGCCTGGGGGGTGCAGTGGGGCGCGAGCGGGCGCTGGAGATCATGCGCGATTCGCGTCTGGGCAGCTATGGCGTGATCGGGATTGTCCTGCTGCTGGCCCTCAAGGTGGCTGCGCTCAACGCATTCCTGCCCTTGCAGGTGCTGGCCGTACTGGGCATGGCCCATCCGGTGTCGCGCTGGCTGGCCACCTGCCTGATCTGGCGTATGGACTACGTGCGCGAGCAAGGCAAGGCCAAGCCGCTGGCCCAGCACCTGCATGGCGGTGAATTCCTGCTCGCTTCGCTGTGCGCGGCGCTACCGGTGATCGGCGTGTGGGCGCTCGGCCTCATGTCGTGGCAACGCATCGTGGTGGGCGTGCTGCTCGCGGCGCTCGCTGCCGTCTGGCTGGCGCGACGTTTCCAGCAGCGGCTGGGGGGCTACACCGGCGATTGCCTGGGGGCGGTCCAGCAAATGAGCGAGACCGCGTTCTATCTGGGCGCACTGGCCACGCTGCCAGGCTGGTGGACTGCCTGACCATGCTGCTCTACCTGATCCGCCATCCGCAGCCGGTATTGGACCAGCACACCTGCTATGGCCGCAGCGATATCGCGGTCGCACCCGAGGTGCAGCAGCAGTGCCTGGAACAACTGCTCACGCAACTGCCGCGCGATGTGCCGGTGTTCAGCAGTCCGCTGCGTCGCTGCGCCGGGCTGGCGCAACAGCTGGCGGTGCGGCTGGAGCAGGCAGGCGCGGTGCTGGAACATGATCTGCAGGAAATGGATTTCGGCAGTTGGGAATTGCGCCGCTGGGACGATATCCCCTGGGCCGAGGTCGAGGCCTGGAACCAGGACCTGCTGCATCAGGCACCCGGTGGCGGCGAGACACTGCCGGTGATGGCCCGGCGCATCTGGCAGGCCCTTGAGCGCCTGCGCGCACGCGCTCTACCGGCTGCTATCGTGGTCTGCCATGCGGGATCGATCCGCATGCTGCACGCCTGCGTCCAGTGGCGCGCAGAGCAGGGCGACATGCTCGCCCCGGAGCAGCAGGCATATGAAGACATTGCCCTGCGCGCCATGGCGCAGCGACGCCAGATCGGATTTGGGGAGGTGATCCGCCTGAGCTTGCCCGCCATGTCCACACCAGCGGCGTGACGTGCATCATGCCGGCCAATCGGCCTGCACCTGTCAGGACGTGCCGGCGCTGTTGCGTGACTCCACCGCGAACTTGATCAGCTCGGCCTGCCCATCGATGTTGAGCTTGCGCTTGATGTTGAGTCGATGCGTTTCCACCGTGCGCACGCTCAGGTCCAGCTCGCGGGCAATCTGCTTGTTCGATTCGCCGTTGGCGATGTGCTGCAGCACCTCCCGTTCGCGCTGCGTGAGCAGGTCGCGCGGCGGCAGCGGTTGGGTCAGCTGGCGTGCCAGTGCCGCGCTGTAGTAGATGCCGCCCGAACGCACGGTCTCGATGGCCTGCACGATATCCTGGCTGGGCGCATCCTTGAGCACATAGCCACGGGCACCGGCCTGGATCGATTGCATCACGTATTCAGCCTTGTCATGCATGCTCAGGATGAGCACCGCGATCTCCGGATGCAGGGCGTGGAAGCGGCCGGTCAGCTCGATCCCGTTGATGCCGCGCATGTTGATGTCCATCAGCGTCAGGTCGATCTGCTGCGCGCTGGCGGCGGCCAGCGCTTCCTCGGCGTTGCCGGCTTCGGCCACCACCAGCAGGCCGGGTACCATTTCCAGGCGTGCCCGCAAGCCGTCCCGCACCAGCGGATGGTCGTCGATGAGCATGATGCGGGTCAGTGCCGGTGCGATGGGAATGAATTCAGCCATGGGAGGAGAGGAACAGGGAAGAACGGGGAATGATGGCGCTGATGCTGGTGCCGGCGGCCGACGAATCGATCGCCAGTTCGCCGCCCACCGACTCCATGCGCTCGCGCATGTTGCGCAGACCGATGCCGTGGCGCGAGTGATCATCCACCTGGCCCAGGTCGAAGCCGCAGCCATTGTCCTGGACTTGCAGCATGATCAGGTTGTGGCCACCGTAGAGGCGCATCCTGATCTGGCTGGCGTGCGCATGGCGTGCGATGTTGGTCAGCGCCTCCTGGGCCACCCGGAAGAGCACCGTATTGACCACGTCGGACAGCGGCGCGCCATCGCCGATGTTGCCTTCGCTGACGAAGGTGATGCGGCTTTCCGTGCGCCCGACACCATCGCCGTCGCTGTCGCCGACTGCATCGCGCCATTCAACGCAGAGATGTTCCAGTGCCGCCGCCAGGCCGAGGTCATCCAGGATGGCCGGACGCAGGTCGTGCGAGATGCGCCTTACTTCGGCCAGCACCCCATTGATCTGGGTCGCGGTCTTCTCGAAGCCCAGCCGCGCCTGGGCGGCCTGCTCGGGTGTGCCGCGCAGGCGTTCCAGGGCTGCTTCGATCTGCAGCTTGATCGACACCAGCCATTGGCTGATGCCGTCATGCAGATCGCGTGAGAGGCGGGCGCGTTCTTCTTCCTGCGAGCGCACCACGCGCTGCGCCAGCTGGCGCAGCTTGGCGTCGGCCACGCGGTGTTCGCTCAGGTTCAGCAGGACGCCGGCCAGGCCCACCACCAGCGCGCTGGAAAGTGCAATGGCGGCGATCAGCAGCATGGTCCGGCGCAGGTGGCCGGAGTTCTGGTGATCCACCTGGGCCAGCGCCTTGTCGACGTCGTCGAGATAGATGCCGGTGCCGATCACCCAGCCCCAGCGAGGCAGGCTGATCACATAGCCCAGCTTGGGCGCCACCGCCTTGCTGGACGGCTTGCGCCACAGGTAATGTTCGAAGCCGCCGCCCTGATGGGCCAGCGTGATCAGGTGCTGGATGGTGAGGCTGCCGGACTCGTCGCGCCAGTCCCACATGTCCAGTCCCACCAGTTCCGGCTGGCGCGGGTGGACGATGTTGCGGCCATGGTCGTCATAGACGAAGAAATAGCCATCGTCGCCGAACTCCATGTCGGCCAGGATGCGGCGCGCCTCTTCCTTGATGGCGTCGTCGCTGCGCCCGGTGTCGTAGAGATGGGCCAGCGCGTGCTGCGCCAGGTCCACGTAATGCCGCAATTCGGTGTTCTTGCTGGCCAGATAGGCCGCTTCGATGGTGGCGCGCTGCTGGCGGGCCAGCTCCACCGCCTGGTAGCGCACCACCAGCGCAATGGCGGCAAAAGCCAGTCCTAGGGGAACAATGGCAAGGAAAATGATCTTCTGGCGCAGCTTCATGCCCGCGATTCTACCCAAGGGCTGCCGACGCCGCCGAAAATCTGCATTGCTCCGGCATCACGATATTGCCGCAGGTCAAGATGTCGGCTGCAGTGGCGTGAGAAAGCGGTCTCACCGGAGTAATATTCATGTTGCATCTTTGACAGATGCACGTTTTATCAGGGATTCCCCCATACGGCCCGGCTTGATTTTGATTTATCATTCTTAAATGTCTGACAACTTGTCAGTAGGTGTCAGCATTTATCCCGTTTTTTCTGCATTTTCGTTCAGCTGTTTGTTTTCAGCTTGTATTCAGCTTTCTGATAGTCAAAGTGATTCAAGATGGTTAATGACGCAACAGGCAAGACCCTCCTCATCGTCGATGACAGCAAGGTATCGCGCATGGTGATCAAGGCCCACGTGCTGGCGGCGCACCCGGATTGGCAGGTGGTGGAAGCGGCCAGCGGGGAAGAGGCGATCCGTGTGGTGCAGCAGAATGCGCCGCATTACTGCACGATGGACATCAACATGCCCGGCATGCTCGGCACCGATGCGGCCGAGCAGATCCTGCAGCTACAGCCCAGTGTGCGGGTGGCGATCTTCTCGGCCAATATCCAGGAGGCCGCACAGACGCGGGCCCAGCAACTGGGCGCAGTGTTCGTCGCCAAGCCGGTCACGGAAAAGTCGATCGCCCAGGCCTTGCTGCATTTCCGGGGACCGGTGTGAGCATCCTGTCGGAAATCGAACGCGATGCCCTGACCGAGATCTTCAACGTCGGTGCCGGTCGCGCGGCGCAGAGCCTGTCGGAAATCGTCGGCGATGAAGTGCGCCTGACCGTGCCTTCGGTGGAGGTCTTGCGCACCGACGCCATCAACGAGCAACTGCTACCGCGTATCCAGGGCCGCTTTGCCACGGTGAGCCAGAATTTCTATGGCCCCTTCGATGCCGAGGCGGTGCTGCTCTTCACCGAAGACCGGGCGCTGTCCATCGTGCGCGACATGATGGGGTCGCAGATGAGCCTGGACCAGTTGGCCGAGTTCGAGCGCGAAGCCATGTGCGAACTGGGCAACATCATCCTCAATGCCTGTCTGTCGGCCATGGCGGACATGCTGGAGATCACGCTCAACAGCTCCCTGCCGCAGTACGTCGTGTCCTCCCCGGAGGAGATTTCCTCGCGCCTGTCGGAGGTGCAGTCCGACGAGCGCTATGTGCTGGTCCTGCACATCGACCTGGTCATCGAGAAACACCAGACCGACGGCCATCTCATCTTCCTGCTCAGTTCCACCTCCTTGCACGCACTGGTCGAGCATGTCCAGGCCTATCTGAGGAAGATCGAGTTGACATGAGCAGTTTCGTTGCCGGGCGCTTCCGCTTGGAGGACGTCTACGACCAGCTCAATTGCGGCCTGGTCATGCTGGACAGGGACTTGAACATCCTGCTCTGGAACGCCTGGATGGCGCGCCACAGCCGTGTGCCTGCCGGCGCTGCCATCAATGCCGACTTTGCTGCGCTGTTTGCGGGACAGATGACACCGGCCCTGCTGCGCGCGCTGGACAACACCCTCAGCTACGGCCTGCCATCGCTGCTCTCCAGCGCCTTGCACCGTTCGCCCTTGCCGCTCTACCCGCACCATCCGGGCGGGCAGGGGGAGGGCGCCCAGAGGATGGCGCAGTCGGTGGTGCTCACGCCCATCGATAATCCGGATGGCCAGCGCCTATGCCTGATGCAGGTCACCGACGCCAGCAATTCGGTCAAGCGCGAGAAGATGCTGCTGTCCCATTCGGAAGTGCTCAAGCGCCAGGTCGGTACCGATGGCCTGACCGGCATCCCCAATCGCCGCTACTTCGACGAGAACTACACCCGCGCCTTGCAGCGGGTGCAGGAAGAGGGTGGAACGCTCTCCCTGTTCATGATCGACGTCGATTATTTCAAGCAGTACAACGACCTCTATGGTCACGGCGGCGGCGATCGCGTGCTCAAGCGCGTGGCGGAGACCCTGCGCGCGCACCTGCAGCGCCCGGATGACGTGCTGGCGCGCTATGGTGGCGAGGAATTCATCCTCCTGGTCCGCAATCTGCCGCCGCTGCAGGCTGCCGAGCTTGGGGAGGCATTGCGCCAGGCGGTCTATCAACTGGCCGAGCCTCATGACAAGTCACTGGTCGAACGGCGCCTGACCATCAGCGTCGGTGTCTGCACCCGTGAACTGCAGGACGATACCGACGGTCGTCAGCTGCTGGAAGCGGCCGATGCCGCGCTCTACCGCGCCAAACTCGGTGGCCGCAACAAGGTGGTCTCCATCACCTAGGCCAATTTCTTCACCTTTGTGTAAAACAAGGGCAATTTATTGGAAACCCTTGCTCAGCAAGCATGTCAGAAGCTGGCAGGGTGCTTATCAACAGGCTTGTTCACAGCTTTTGTGGATAACTTTCCTGCCAGCTTGATTCTGGGGAGAATGCTCGGCAGATGGTCGACAGCGGGCTGGCGGGGATATTGCGTATAATGCCGGGCCGTCATTGCTGACGAAATGCTGACGGATATTTCCTTTTTGACGCCTGTGGGTTGGGCCTGCTCTTGCTCCGTTTTTCCACCTGACAAGGATTTGATGCGCCGATTGCTGCTCCTGTTGTTGACTCTGCTGATCCCGCTGCAATTGCTGGCAGCCACGGGAGAGTCACAGCTTCGCGAGCAGTTGCGCACCGAATTGCACAACGCATCGCACTCCGCTGCTGGTGCGGCTTCTTGCCTGCAGGCCGGACCCGACCTGCGTGGCTGGCACGCATTGACGGCGCTGGCGGGTGTAACTGATTTGGCTGATGTGGCTGGCGTGGCCGGCGCGACCGCCAGCGAGCCCGGTGCGCCCGTGGACGATGATGATGACCGGCCCTCGCTACAGGGTGAGCTGGAAGACCCCACCTTGCCGGCGCGCATCGCCACCCCGGAGCTGCTCTGGTACCCGTTTCCCCACGCCTTTTCGGCAATCCCTGCCTGGTCTTCCTACCTGCGAGACCAGTTGCGGCCGCCACCATTGGTGGCCTGAGCGCGCCTGATCTGCTCGCGGCCTTGCCGCCTCCCCAGTGATGGCCCCGCCACTGGCGGTGCGCTCCCTCTTTGATTTCCCGTGTTCCCGTTTCCCCAGTCTTGGCGACCGGCCCGTGCCGGACGCTTTCATTTCGTTCTACAGGAAAAACCATGAAACGCATTGTTCTCTTCCTCGTTACCAACCTGGCCGTGATGCTGGTCCTGAGCGTCACAGCCAGTCTGCTCGGGGTGAATCGCTACCTCACCGCCAATGGCCTCAACTTCGGCATGCTGCTGGTGTTCTGCGGCCTGATGGGGTTTGGTGGCTCCTTCATTTCGCTGTTCATGTCCAAGACCATCGCCAAGTGGTCGACCGGTGCGCGCGTGATCGAGCAACCGCAGAATTCCACCGAACTGTGGCTGCTGCAGACCGTCCAGACCCTGGCCGCCCGCGCCCAGTTGCCGATGCCCGAAGTGGCGGTCTATGACGGCCCGCCCAATGCCTTCGCCACGGGTGCCAGCAAGAGCAATTCGCTGGTGGCGGTGTCTACCGGCCTGCTGCAGGGCATGACCAAGGAAGAAGTGGAAGCCGTGCTGGCCCATGAAGTGGCGCACATCGCCAATGGCGACATGGTGACGCTGACCCTGATCCAGGGCGTGGTCAATACCTTCGTGATGTTTTTCGCCCGCATTGTCGGCTACTTCGTCGACTCCTTCCTGCGTCGCAACAACGAAGAAAATTCCGGCCCTGGCATCGCCTACATGGTGACCGTCTTCGTCTGCGAGATCGTGTTCGGCATCCTGGCCAGCGTCATCGTCATGTACTTCTCGCGTCAGCGCGAGTATCGCGCCGATGCCGGTGCCGCCACGCTCATGGGTTCCCGCGCGCCGATGATCAATGCCCTGCGTCGCCTGGGTGGCCTGCAATCCGACGGTCTGCCGCAGAACCTGCAGGCGTCCGGCATTTCGGGGCGTGAGGCCTGGCTGGGGCTGTTTTCCAGCCATCCGCCGCTGGAGTCGCGCATCGCCGCCCTGCAGGCAGCCCGCTGATCGCCACGGCGCAGTGACCGCAGGCGGCGGACCAGTGGCGTCGCGCCAAGCGCCGCAGTTCGCCGCCGTGGTCGGCCGACGGCCATGTTAGTCTTTGCGTGGTCGTCGGTGTCCTTCGTGCTTTATCTGCAGTCATCTCCATCAATTTCATCCACACAGAAAGGAACCCTGACTGATGCCCCATCACACCCCCCTGATTGCCACCATTGTCGCAGGCCTGGTGCTGGCCTTTATCTTCGGCACCCTGGCCCATCGTCTGAAAATGCCGCCGCTGATCGGTTATCTGGTCGCCGGTATCGCCATCGGCCCCTTTACTCCCGGTTTCGTGGGCGATGCCGACCTGGCCCAGGAGCTGGCCGAGATCGGGGTGATCCTGCTGATGTTCGGAGTGGGGCTGCACTTCTCGCTCAAGGACCTGCTGTCGGTCAAGAACATCGCCATCCCCGGGGCGGTCGCGCAGATCGCCATTGCGACCTTGCTGGGCATGGGCATGGGGTGGGTGCTGGGATGGCCGGTGGGTGAAGGTTTCCTGTTCGGCCTGGCCTTGTCGGTGGCCAGTACCGTGGTGCTGCTCAAGGCCCTGCAGGAGCGGCGCCTGGTGGAGACCCAGCGTGGGCGTATCGCAGTCGGTTGGCTGATCGTCGAAGACATTGCCATGGTGCTGGCGCTGGTGCTGATCCCGGCGCTGTCGGGCATCCTCGGCGGCAAGGGCGAGGCCCTGAGCGGCAACGCGGTGCTGCTGACGCTGGGGATCACCCTGGGCAAGGTGGTAGCCTTCGTGGCGGTGATGCTCATCGTCGGTCGTCGCGTCATTCCCTGGATCCTGGAGCGCATTGCCGATACCGGTTCGCGCGAACTGTTTCGGCTGGCAGTGCTGGCCATTGCGCTGGGCTTCGCATTGGGTTCGGCCTATGTGTTCGGTGTTTCCTTCGCGCTGGGGGCTTTCTTCGCGGGCATGATCCTGTCCGAATCCGAGTTGAGCCATCGCGCCGCCGAGGAATCCCTGCCGCTGCGTGACGCCTTCTCGGTGCTGTTCTTCGTTTCGGTCGGTATGCTGTTCGATCCTTCCATCCTGGTGCGCGAGCCCTTGCTGGTACTGGCGACAGTGCTCATCATCGTGATCGGCAAGTCGCTGGCGGCATTGATGATCGTGCGGGTCTTCGGACACCCGAATTCGACCGCCCTGACGATCTCGGCTAGCCTGGCGCAGATCGGTGAATTTTCCTTCATCCTGGCAACGCTGGGACTGTCGCTGGACCTGCTCTCGCCGATGGCACGCGACCTGATCCTGGGCGGCGCCATCCTCTCCATCCTGCTCAATCCGCTGCTGTTCTCGCTGCTGGATCGCTACGAGGCACGCCAGCCCAAGGAGCCAGACGCCGACAATGTGCCACCGACCGTCGACCTGCAGGATCATGTGGTGCTGGTCGGCTATGGCCGGGTGGGGCGCGGCATCGGCGAGCAACTGCGTGCCCAGGGTCGGCCCTTTGTGGTCATCGAGGCGCAACGGGAAAACCTGGATGCCCTGCGCAGTGCCGGTGTGCCGGCCCTGTATGGCAATGCCGCCCAGAGCGAACTGTTGAAGGCGGCCGCCGTGGACCGCGCACGCTGGTTGCTGGTGGCCATTCCCGAGGTGTTCGAGGCCGGCCAGGTGATCGAGAACGCGCTGGAGCTGAACGCCGGGCTGCAGGTCGTGGCGCGGGCCCATTCGGATGCCGAGATCGAGCACCTGGAAAAACATGGTGCCCAGCGCGTCATCATGGGGGAACGCGAAATCGCCCGTGGCATGCTCGACATGGTGGGGCAGGGCGCCTGACGGTTCAGCTATCGCGTCGATGGCCTGCAGCAATTTTCCATGCGTGCTAAAGTCGCGGCTGCTGCTGTGGCGGGCTCCCTGCCCGCTGCGCAGCAACAAGTTCTCGGGGCGGGGCGAAACTCCCCACCGGCGGTAATCAGACGAGGTCACCCGACCTCGTCTGTAGCCCGCGAGCGCCCGGCCTGCCATCGCGGCAGGTCGGGGTCAGCAGACCCGGTGTGATCCCGGGGCCGACGGTCATAGTCCGGATGAAAGAGAACGGAGTGTCCGGCATGGCAGCCCTGCGCGAGCAGTCTGCCTGCGGCCGCGCATTCCAACGCCCTGTTTAATCATCGAACAGGAGTCCTGAACCATGTCGCAATCGCATCTTTCTGCAGTGTCTTCCCACCACGGTCAACGTATCGCCTTCATCCAGGCTTGCTGGCACAAGGATATCGTCGACCAGTGCCGTATCGCCTTCACCGCGGAAATGGCCGCACTCGGCTGGCCGAGCAGCAGCATCGATTTCTTCGAACTGCCTGGCGCCTTCGAAATTCCCCTGCATGCCAAGGTCTTGGCCAAAACCGGCAAGTATGCCGGCATCGTCGCCAGCGGCCTGGTGGTCGATGGCGGCATCTACCGTCACGACTTCGTGGCACAGTCGGTCATTTCGGCGCTGATGCAGGTGCAGCTTGATACCGAAGTGCCGGTCTTTTCGGCCGTCTTGACCCCGCATCACTTCCATTCCCATAGCGAGCACCATCAGTACTTCCACGAGCATTTCCTGGTCAAGGGCAAGGAAGCGGCACAGGCATGCGCTACCACCGTGGCCAAGCTGGCGGAGGTGCGGGCTGCGGAGGCTGCGCGGCATAGCCTGAACGCGGCATGAGCGCGGCCTGAACGTGGGCTGCGAGCGGGCTCAATGAGGTCGGCCGGGCGCGCAGGCGGCTCGCGCAGGGGGGGGCGGATTCAAATATCCGTTCACATTTTGCTTAACGATTGTGAAGCATTTGCTTACAACCCTTACGGCTTTGGCCTAGAGTTGTCAGGATTGGCGGGCTATATTCACGCTACGTAATCCAGAACAACGAGGAGCTATCGTGAAAAAGTCGATTCCCCTGATGGCCGGCCTGGCCGTCTTCGCTGCCGTAGCCGGCCTGTCGGCCGCTCCGGCCATGGCCGGGCATGTCTCGATCGGCGTGAACATCGGCGTGCCGGGCGCCTACGTGGCTCCGCAGCCGGTCTACGTGCAGCCTGCACCGGTGTACGCACCGCCGCCGCCGGTCTATGTCCGACCGGCTCCGGTCTACTACGGTCCGCCGCCGGTCTATGTGGCGCCGGGGTATTACCGTGGGCACCATCATCGTCACTGGCACCGGCCGCCGCCGCCTCCGGGCTACTGGCATCGTTGATGTCGGGGGCGGGCGGTGCCTGGTGATGCCAGGTGTGCCGGCGAAAAAAATGGCGGCCGAGGCCGCCATTGTCGTATCCGCGATGTGAACATTGCGCAGGAGTGGTAGGCCTCTCGATTGAGCCCGGCTTACTTCTTGGCCGGGGCGGCTTCGTCGTCGACGTCCACCAGCAGATAGCGCTCTGCCGCGCCGAAGAAGCGATCGTAGAAATCGGGCGAGCGGATGGTCTCGCTGGAGACGCGCACCATGGAGTCGTCGCTGGCAGCGAAGGGCATCGACACCGAGCCCAGCACGCTGACCCCGAGGCTGGCTGAACTGTTGCTCTTCTTGATGCCGTAGCCATCCTGGGTAGCGCTGGCAAACATGGTCGAACTCTTGCCGTTGCCATTGGAGGCGCAGACGACGTGAAAAGCGATTTCCATGTGCTTGTCGCTGGCAGGCTGGAAGCTCTTGTTGCCATCCATGGTGTTGTCGGTGGAGCGGCTGATGACATAGCCCTGGCCCAGCAACGCACGGCGCGCGGCCTCGCAGACGGCCTTTTCGCTACCGGGGAAGCTGCGCGAGAAGGCGCTGGTATCGCTGAATTCTTCCTGGTGGTAGAAGGCGGTCTTGCCGGTGGAGCAGGCGGTCAGTCCAAGGGCGAGGACCAGGGTGAGCGGGACATAAACACACGGGCGCGACATGCAGCTAATCTCCGGCGACAAAAAATGGTGGCTGAATTGTAAAGGATTCGCCTGACGCAGGGTTTGGGCAGATGGTAAAGATCGGTAACAGAAGGCTTATCATCGAGTGAGAACAGATGTGAAGAGATTCGCAAGTCCCTTGCGTGAAGGTAAAATCACTTGTGAAATTGCCTGACTGAAAGTATCGTTAGGTGAGTCAAGAAAGTGGCGTTCGGGAGTGGTCTTCCATCGGGACGATCATGAATCTGCGCAGCGAGCTGGGCAAATTCGCATACGGCCTCGTCAAGGATAATGGATAAAAATCAGAAAGCGGAATTGGCGCGCATCCAGAGGGAACTGGTGGATGCACACAATAAGGCTGCGTGGCAGATGGCTGCCACGATCATCAAGGCTTCGCTGGTCAAGAATGGCATGGATCAGCCGCCCACCGCGGCTGAGCTGGCCGACCTCAACGCCACCATCACCAATCTGCGCAGCGTGGCCGAGGATGCGCTGGAGTTGCTCAAGCGCTGACCGGTGACCAGAGACGAGGGCAATACAAGCTCGTCCGGCCATGCCGATCACGGGGCATGCCACACCAGGAAAAATTCGTAGCAGGAAATCGATAACTGAAGATGGAAGCGAAGAACCGGCACGACGTGCTGTCATCGCATTCTTCTGGTGCCTGAGGCCGGGGTCGAACCGGCACGCTCCCTTCCGGGTAGGCGGCGGATTTTAAGTCCGCTGTGTCTACCAATTTCACCACTCAGGCATGAGGATGCCGGCGAGGGTCGCCGGAAAAGGGACGCATTATAGCAGCGACTTGCGCAGCTTCATCTGTTTTTTGCTGGGGAAAAGGCAGGATGATCCTGATCATCCTTGCAGCGCGGCGCACGCTCCGGTTTGGTCCTGCCATGCAGAGCGTTTTAAGTCCATGGGGCAGTCCATTTCCGGGTGATAAACCGGTTCGGGATAGTAGAATGACGACTTCTTTCACCAGAAAGCCGTCATCATGACTGAAGCCGTAGTCAAGACAGTGCAATGCATTTCGCCCGCCGGGCTGCATACCATGGCCTACAAGGAATGGGGCGATGCCCGCAATCCCAATGTGCTGGTGTGCGTGCACGGGGTGACCCGGGTCTCAGACGATTTCGACCGCATGGCCCGTGAGCTCTGCGATACCTATCGCGTGATCTGCCCCGATGTGGTCGGTCGCGGGCGCTCCGGGCGCCTGGCCAATCCGCAGTTCTATACGGTGCCGCAATACGTCAGCGACATGGTCACCCTGCTGGCGCGGGCCGATGCCGAGATCGTGGACTGGTTCGGCACTTCGATGGGCGGACTGATCGGCATGGCACTGGCGTCGCTGCCGGGTAATCCGATCCGGCGCCTGGTGCTCAACGATATCGGCCCCTCCATCAATGGCGCGGCGCTGGCGCGCATCGGCGATTACATCGGCCAGGATGTGCGTTTCGACAGTTTCGAGGAAGCTGCGCAGTACATTCGTACCATCTCGGCCAGCTTCGGCCATCATAGTGATGAGGAGTGGCACAAGCTGGCCAGGGATGTACTGCGCCAGAATGAGGACGGCAAGTGGGTGCGCCATTACGATCTGGCGCTGGCGGTGCCGTTCAAGCTGACCACGCCGGAAGCGGCCAGTGCCGCCGAGCAGATGCTGTGGGCTGCCTATGACGCCATCACTTGCCCGACGCTGCTGGTGCGCGGCGCCCAGTCCGATCTGCTGCTGCCCGAAGTGGCGCAGGAGATGACCCGTCGTGGCCCCCAGGCCAGGCTGGTGGAATTCCCCGAGGTCGGTCATGCGCCGACCTTCATGCATGCCCCGCAAATCGAGGTGGCGCGTCAGTTCCTGCTGGGTTGAGCATTCGACCCGGTAGATTTTTTCATATGCCGGCTCCTGCTGAGCCGGCTTACCTATAAGGAAAATCCCATGCCCATTCAACGCCTGCACGTCGGCAAGCGCCTCTCCGAAGTGGCCATCCACAACGGCACCGTCTACCTGGCCGGCCAGATCGCCGAAGACGCCACCCAGAACATCGAAGGCCAGACTCGTGAAGTACTGGGTCATATCGACCGCCTGCTGGCCGAGGCCGGCAGCGACAAGACCAAGATCCTGTCGTGCCAGATTTTCCTGTCCGATGTGAAGGATTTTGCTGGCATGAATTCGGTCTGGGACGAATGGGTCGCCCCCGGCAACGCGCCGCCGCGCGCCACCGTCGAAGCCAAGCTGGCCCGTCCTGAACTGCTGGTGGAAATCATCATCGTCGCCGCACAGAAGTAATCGTTTATGGTTTCGGTAGCAAGTACACAGGGCGAAGGCCTGGCGGCGATCACCGCCGGTCTCGCCCCCGAGGATGTGACGCGGGTCGAGCAGGCACTGGCCGAGCTCGAACCGTTGTATGCCGACAGGCAGATCCTGTCCGGGCAGAACGCCTTGCAATTCGCGGTTTCCGTGGCCACCGTGCTGACGGCGCTCAATGTCGATGCGGCTACGCGTATCGCCGGCCTGGCCTTCGAGGCGCAGATGCTGCACCCCGAGCTGGAAGAAAAGCTGGAAGAGCGCTTCGGCAAGGAGATCGCCGAGCTGGTGGGTAATGTGCGCCAGTTGATGCGCTTCCATAGCCTCAGCTTCCAGCCGCAGAACCAGGAGGTCCTGCGCGGCAAGAACGCCGCCCAGCAGGCGGCTGCCCAGGTGGAAACACTGCGCAAGATGCTCCTGGCCATGGCCACCGACATGCGGGCGGTGCTGGTGCGCCTGGCCTCCCGCGTGGCGACCTTGCGCTACTTTGCCGAAACCAAGCAGGAGAACGAGGCCAGTGCCCAGTATGCGCGACAGACCTTCGACCTCTATGCGCCGCTGGCCAACCGCCTGGGCATCTGGCAGCTGAAGTGGGAGCTGGAGGATCTGTCGTTCCGCTTCCTGGAGCCGCAGACCTACAAGCGCATCGCCAAGATGCTGGAAGAAAAGCGCCTGGAGCGCGAAGCCTTCGTGGCCAGTGCCATTGCGCGCCTGCGCTCGGAAATGGCGGCCCAGGATATCCGGGCCGAGGTCAGTGGCCGGCCCAAGCACATCTATAGCATCTGGAACAAGATGCGCGGCAAGTCGATCGACTTTTCCGAGCTCTACGATGTGCGCGCCTTCCGGGTCATCGTCGACGACGTCAAGACCTGCTACGCGGTGCTGGGCATCGTGCACGATATCTGGACTCCGATTCCCGAAGAGTTCGACGACTACATCTCCCGTCCCAAGCAGAACGGCTACCAGTCCCTGCACACGGTGGTATTGGCCGAGGACGGTCGCGCCCTGGAAGTGCAGATCCGCACGCACGAGATGCATCACTTCGCCGAGTACGGGGTGGCGGCCCACTGGCGTTACAAGGAAAGCGGCGGCTCCAATTTCTCGGCACAGAAATACGACGAGAAGATTGCCTGGTTGCGTCAGCTTCTGGCCTGGAAAAATGAAGTCACCGACGCCGTCGTGGATCAGGAAGAGGTTCGCCGTGACTGGGTGCAAAAGCTCAAGTCGGCCACGCTGGATGAGCGCATCTACGTGCTCACGCCGCAGGCGCGGGTGATCGAGTTGCCCAGCGGCGCCACGCCGATCGACTTCGCCTATCACCTGCACAGCGATGTCGGCCATCGCTGCCGCGGCGCCCGCGTAGATGGGGTCATGGTGCCGTTGAATACGGTGCTCAAGAATGGTCAGACGGTGGAGATCATCACGGCCAAGAGTGGTGCCGGTGTCGGGCCGTCGCGCGACTGGCTGAGCCCCGGTTATGCCGCCAGCTCACGCACCCGGTCCAAGATCCGCGCCTGGTTCAATGCCATCGAGCAGCAGGAGACCCTGTCGGTCGGTCGCGGCCTGCTGGAAAAGACCCTGCAGCGCGAGGGCAAGACGGCTGTCAACCTGGAAGAGCTGGCGCAGAAGCTGGGCTTTGCCAAGGTGGACGACCTGTGCCTGTCGTTGGCCAAGGAAGAGTTCAGCCTGCGTCATGTCGAGCAGGCTTTGCATGAAGGCCAGGACAAGAAGCCCGAGATAGATGACGAGGCGCTGATTACCCGCAAGAGTCGCGCTTCCAGCATCGTGCAGGGTGCCAAGTCCGGCGTGCTGGTGGTCGGCACCGATGGTTTGCTGACGCAACTGGCGCGCTGCTGCAAGCCAGCGCCGCCGGATGTGATTGCCGGCTTCGTCACGCGCGGCAAGGGAGTGTCGATCCATCGGGTGAACTGCAAGAATTTCGCCGAGATGGCCTCGCATGCGCCCGAGCGGGTGATCCAGACCACCTGGGGTGCACCGGCGCGGGATACGGTCTATCCGGTCGATATCTTCGTGCTGGCCAGTGATCGTCAGGGTCTGCTGCGCGATATCTCCGATATCTTCCTGCGTGACAAGATCAATGTGATCGGGGTGAGCACGCAAAGCGTGAAGGGGCATGCACGCATGGCCTTTACCGCCGAGATCGGTTCGACCGAACAATTGCAGAAAGCCCTGACGGTGATCCGCGATGTGAAGGGTGTGATCGAGGCCAAGCGACAATAGGGGAGGGCGAGCAGGGAAGGATTGCGGGGTAGGGGGTGGCAGGAGGTATGGAAATTATTTTAATTTTTCATCATTTACCTCTTGGCAAATTTTGAAAAGCCTCCTATACTCTCGCTTCTTCGTTAGGCGCGTAGCTCAGCTGGTTAGAGCACTACCTTGACATGGTAGGGGTCGTTGGTTCGAGTCCAATCGTGCCTACCAATCTTTCTTCCCTTTTGGGGATGTTGGGTTGGGGCGAAGCCAACTGAAAAGGAGGCGCATTCTTGGCTTCCTTTTTTGTTTTCTCATCGGTAATTCTTCGATAGGCGCGTAGCTCAGCTGGTTAGAGCACTACCTTGACATGGTAGGGGTCGTTGGTTCGAGTCCAATCGTGCCTACCAATTCTTCTGTTGCAGTATCGAACGGGTGAGTTGGTGAAGATAAAAACGCAAAAGGAAGCGCATCGGCGGCTTCCTTTTTTGTTTTGTGGCCCTGCATTGACATCTCCCATTGTTTCCATCTTTCTTTCCCGTATTGCGGGAGACTTGGGGTATGGCTGTTACGCTGTTTGGGCATAGCAGGGCGGAAGAGGGTGTTTTTACGTGTTTGCGTGACATATGTTTCGCGAAAGCATCTAAAAATGCTTTACACTTGCGTCGAATTTTTTGTGAGTTTGCTCCTCAAACTCATATTCTCTACGGATGAACGAATTTTCCTATGGCAGCAGATGATCAGTATTTCCTCGTGGTTGATGACTTTTCGACGATGCGTCGTATTGTCAGCGGCCTGCTGAAGGAGCTTGAATACACCAAGATGGCGGAGGCTGACGACGGTACGTCCGCCCTGAAAATCCTGGAAGCAGGTGCCATGCCGATCACGTTCGTGTTGACCGACTGGAACATGCCCGGCATGGACGGCCTGACGCTGCTCAAGAAGATTCGCGCCACGCCATCCATGGCGCATCTGCCGGTGCTGATGATCACGGCCGAAGCCAAGAAGGAAAACATTGTCGAGGCCGCTCAGTCGGGAGCCGATGGTTATATCGTCAAGCCCTTCAATGCGGCGACGCTGAAGGACAAGATCGAGAAGATCCTGGCGCGACGCGCCAGCCTGGCCAAGGCCTGAGGCTGGTAGGTGGTCGGTGAGCAAAAAACGGCATCTGCGGATGCCGTTTTTGTTTTTTGGTGCGGAGGATGGAGGGGCGGGATTCAGGCCAGGCCGAAGTAGCGGGCCACATCGCCGCGCGTCCAGGATTTGATGACATCTCCGTCAAGTAGTACGCGGTACTCCTCATGGCGCTCGCCGTTCTCCAGTTCCACGGTGCGACTCTGCAGGGTGTATTCCCGGTTGTTGATCACGGTCTGGTGCTCGGTGTGATTTTTCTGGTCCGACATGATGCTGGCCTCCCTCTATGGACTTGGATGCTAGCACGGTGGCGCCCCTCTGCGTACGCTGTGGCAAGGGTAAGTTGTGTCGATGGTCGAGGGAATTTGCTATAATAGCCATCTACGGTCGAGGTCACCTGTCAGTGGTAGCCTCCCGAATATCGATTCATCCCAATCTGTAAGAGTGAGAAAGGCAATCCGGTTATGACACCGCGAACTACCACCGAGGTTTTCACGCGACGCTAGTCGGGTTCTTTTTCGTCCTTTGAAAAAGCGCGGCTGGTCCGCGTTTTTTTTTGTCCGTCTTTTCGCCATTTTCCTTGGCGACCCTCTTTTACCCTCAATAGGCAAGGCAGTCACGCTGCCGACATGGAGTGCACAATGGTTTCAGTTCGTCTTCCCGATGGTTCGCAACGCCAGTTCGACAACCCGGTCACGGTAGCGCAGGTTGCTGCCAACATCGGCACCGGTCTGGCCAAGGCGGCCCTGGCTGGCCGCGTCGACGGCAAGCTGGTCGATACTTCCTACCTGATCGACAAGGATGCCGAGCTGGCCATCATCACCGACAAGGATCCCGATGGCCTGGAGGTGATCCGTCACTCCACCGCCCACTTGCTGGCTTACGCGGTCAAGGAGTTGTTCCCGGACGCCCAGGTCACCATCGGCCCGGTCATCGACAACGGCTTCTACTACGACTTCTCGTACAAGCGTCCCTTCACTCCGGAAGACCTGCAGGCCATCGAAAAGAAGATGGCGGAGCTGGCCAAGAAGGATGAGCCGGTGACCCGCAAGGTGCTGCCCCGCGACGAAGCGGTGGCCTACTTCAAGTCCATCGGCGAAGCCTACAAGGCCGAGATCATCGCTTCCATTCCGCAGAACGAGGATGTCTCGCTCTACACCGAAGGTAGCTTTACCGATCTGTGCCGCGGCCCGCACGTGCCTTCCACCGGCAAGCTCAAGGTATTCAAGCTGATGAAGCTGGCCGGTGCCTACTGGCGCGGGGACTCCAACAACGAGATGCTGCAGCGGGTCTATGGCACCGCCTGGGCCAAGAAGGAAGACCAGGAGGCCTACCTGCACATGCTGGAAGAGGCGGAAAAGCGCGATCACCGCAAGCTGGGCCGTGCGCTGGACCTGTTCCACTTCCAGGATGAGGCGCCGGGCCTGATCTTCTGGCATCCCAAGGGCTGGACCATCTGGCAGCAGGTCGAGCAATACATGCGTCGCGTCTATCAGGACAACGGTTACCAGGAAGTGAAGGCGCCGCAGATCCTGGACCGCTCGCTGTGGGAAAAGACTGGTCACTGGGAAAACTATCGTGAAAACATGTTCACGACCGAGTCGGAAAACCGCGCCTACGCGCTCAAGCCGATGAACTGCCCGGGCCACATCCAGATCTTCAACTCCGGTCTGCACAGCTATCGCGACCTGCCGCTGCGCTACGGCGAATTCGGTCAGTGCCATCGCAATGAGCCCTCGGGCGCGCTGCACGGGATGATGCGCGTGCGCGGCTTCACCCAGGACGATGGTCACATTTTCTGTACCGAAGACCAGATCCAGGAGGAAGTGGCTGCCTTCAACCGCGTGGTGCGCGAAGTCTACGATTGCTTCGGTTTCAAGGAAGTGGCGGTGAAGCTTGCCCTGCGCCCGGAAAAGCGCATCGGTGCCGAGGAAGTCTGGGACAAGGCCGAGAACGCCCTGCGCGAAGCCATCCGAGCCTCCGGTTCGGAGTGGGAAGAGCTGCCGGGTGAGGGTGCTTTCTATGGTCCCAAGATCGAATACCACCTGAAGGACTCCATCGGTCGCTCCTGGCAATGCGGCACCATGCAGGTGGACTTCTCCATGCCGGCCCGTCTGGGGGCCGAGTATGTCACTGAAGACAACAACCGCAAGGTGCCAGTGATGTTGCACCGGGCCATCGTCGGTTCGCTGGAGCGTTTCATCGCCATCCTGATCGAAAACCACGCCGGCGCGATGCCTTTGTGGCTGGCGCCAACACAAGTTGTCATCCTGAATATTTCCGACGCGCAAGCGGATTATGTGCAAAACGTTGCACAAACGCTGAAAAAACAAGGGTTTAGGGTCGAGACCGATTTGCGCAACGAAAAGATTACCTATAAAATACGGCAGCATTCTATTCAGAAGCCGCCCTATATCTTGGTTGTCGGCGATAAGGAACGGGATGCAAACACTGTGGCCGTGCGTGCGCGGGGCAATGTCGATCTGGGCGTGATGTCCATCGACACCTTGGTGGAGCGCCTCAAGGATGAGGTTGCCGCCAAAGCCTGAGTCGGGGAAGCCTAGGGCTTCCTCCCAGCGCAAGAGCACGGCTTAATTTATTGGATTTTAAAAGGAAACTGCAATAGCTACTGACAAGTCGCATCGCCTCAACCGCGAGATCACTGCGCCGGAAGTACGCCTTTCGGGTGTCGAAAACGAGCCTCTGGGCATCGTCAGCCTGGCTGAAGCCTTACGTCTTTCCGAGGAGGCTGAAGTCGATCTGGTCGAGATTGCGCCGACCGCGCAACCTCCCGTCTGCCGCCTGATGGACTACGGCAAGTTCAAGTACCAGGAGCAGAAGAAGGCGCACGAGGCCAAGCTCAAGCAGAAGGTCATCCAGGTCAAGGAAGTCAAGTTCCGCCCGGGTACCGATGATGGCGATTACAACATCAAGCTGCGCAACCTCACCAAGTTCCTGGAAGACGGTGACAAGACCAAGATCACCCTGCGTTTCCGCGGCCGTGAAATGGCTCACCAGGAAATCGGCATGCGTGTGCTGGAGCGTCTGAAGGCAGACCTGGAACCTTACGGCCAGGTCGAGCAGTTTCCCAAGATGGAAGGCCGCCAGATGATCATGGTGCTGGCGCCGAAGAAAAAGAAGTAAATCTTTTTCTGTTGTTCAGTCTCAAGCAGTTAGCCGTATCAGGACGACATCTCTCCGGTGTCGTCCATGCCGCGAAAGCCGCGGCAGCGTAAGGCCGACAAAGGATTTGCAAGGCGCAGGCGACTGCGCCGGGCAAAAGCAGCGGGATTACCCGCTGTCAAATAAGTGAGAGCAGGCATCAAAGAGCAGCGAGTATTTGCTGCCACCTGCAATCATCAAAAAATGGAGCTGTCCGGAAGGACAGAGTTGCTATGCCTAAGATGAAATCGAAGAGCAGCGCGAAGAAACGTTTTCGCGTGCGCCCGGGCGGTACCGTCAAGCGCGGTCAAGCCTTCAAGCGTCACATCCTGACCAAGAAGACCACCAAGAACAAGCGTCAACTGCGCGGTACCGAGGGCGTCCATGAGACGAACCTGAATTCCGTTCGCGCAATGCTGCCGTTCGCTTAACCTCACCATACACTAAGGAGCTACTATGCCTAGAGTCAAACGTGGGGTAACAGCACGTGCCCGCCACAAGAAAGTCCTCGCACTCGCCAAGGGTTACCGCGGCCGTCGCAAAAACGTCTACCGTATCGCCAAGCAAGCAGTCATGCGCGCTGGTCAGTACGCGTACCGTGACCGTCGTAACAAGAAGCGCGTGTTCCGCGCACTGTGGATCGCCCGTATCAACGCCGCTGCGCGTTCGCACGGCGTGACCTACAGCGTGTTCATGAACGGCCTGAAGAAGGCTGCGATCGAACTGGATCGTAAGGTCCTGGCCGATATGGCTGTCACCGACAAGGCTGCATTTGCTGCCATCGTCAACCAGGTGAAGGCCAACATCGCTGCCGCCTAAATCGACAGCGCATGTGCGGTAGCCGGCCGCAACATCCACGACGCAAGTCAGACGAGCAGCCGGCGCTGCAAAATCCTGCGGGGCAGAGGTGTCACACCGATGCCCCGTATGTTTTTGATCCACGGTTTCGTGGATTTTTTTCCTTTTCGACTTCGTCGTCGGATTTTCGATTGGAGCGAGACTTACCGCATGAATCCCCTAGACCAACTCCTGGGCCAACTGGTCACGCAGGCGCAGGCTGATTTCGCCGCCGCGCCGGACGCCGCCGCACTGGAAAACGCCAAGGCCAAGTACCTCGGCAAGACCGGCCAGATCACCGAGCAGATGAAGGGGCTGGGCAAGCTGGCGCCGGAAGAGCGCAAGGTACAAGGGGCGATCATCAACGTCGCCAAGGAACAGATCGAAAACGCACTGACCGCACGCCGCGATGCTCTGGCCAATGCCCAGATGCAGGCGCGCCTGAATGCGGAAGCCATCGACGTCACCCTGCCTGGTCGTGGTCGCGGCGTGGGTGGTATCCATCCGGTGATGCGCTCCTGGCAGCGCGTCGAGGAAATCTTCCGTTCCATCGGCTTCGATGTCGCCGACGGTCCCGAGATCGAGACCGACTGGACCAATTTCACCGCATTGAACAGCCCCGAAAATCACCCGGCGCGCTCGATGCAGGACACCTTCTACATCGAAGGTCACGACACCCAGGGCAAGCCCCTGCTGCTGCGTACCCACACCAGCCCGATGCAGGTGCGCTACGCCCGCATGAACAAGCCGCCGATCAAGGTGATCGCGCCGGGCCGCACCTACCGCGTGGACAGCGATGCCACGCACTCGCCGATGTTCCACCAGGTCGAAGGCCTGTGGATCGCCGAGGACATCAGCTTCGCCGACTTGAAGGGCGTCTACCTCAACTTCGTCAAGGCCTTCTTCGAGACCGACGACCTGCAGGTGCGCTTCCGTCCTTCCTATTTCCCTTTTACCGAACCCTCGGCCGAGATCGACATCGCCTTCGGCAGCGGCCCCCTCAAGGGGCGCTGGCTGGAAGTCTCCGGTGCCGGCCAGGTGCATCCCACCGTGGTGCGCAACATGGGGCTGGACCCCGAGCAGTACATCGGTTTCGCGTTCGGCTCCGGCCTTGAGCGCCTGACCATGCTGCGCTATGGCATCAATGACCTGCGCCTGTTCTACGAAGGCGACCTGCGCTTCCTGAAGCAATTCAATTAATCCGATCAAGAAGGGCGCCGCGCCATGTCGCGACGCGCCTCTGGCTGATAGCTGAAAGTCTGAATCATGCAATTCTCTGAAAACTGGCTGCGTACCATGGTCAATCCGACCATGACCTCGGATGAACTGTCGCATCTGCTGACCATGTCCGGCCTGGAAGTCGAGGAAGTCGAACCGGTCGCGCCCCCCTTCACCAATGTGGTGGTGGGTGAAGTGCTGGAAGTGACCAAGCACCCGGATGCGGATCGCCTGAACGTATGCCGCGTCAACGTGCACACCGGCACCATCCTCAACATCGTCTGCGGCGCGCCCAACGTGCGTGCCGGCCTGAAGGTGCCTTGCGCGATGGTAGGCGCGGTGCTGCCCCCGGGCGCCGATGGCAAGCCCTTCGAAATCAAGGTCGGCAAGCTGCGCGGCGTGGAATCGCAGGGCATGCTGTGCTCCGCGCGCGAACTGAAACTGTCGGAAGATCACGGCGGCCTGCTGGAACTGCCGGACGATGCACCGGTGGGTCAGAATTTCCGCGACTACCTGCAATTGAACGATCTGAAGTTCACCATCAAGCTCACCCCCAACAAGGCGGACTGCCTGTCGGTGCTGGGCGTGGCGCGTGAAGTGTCGGCCCTGACCGGGACGCCCCTGAAGGCGCCGGTATATCAGGCGGCGGCGGTCAATCTCGACGAGAAACTGCCCGTGCGCATTTCCGCGCCTGAGTTGTGCGGCCGTTTCGCCGGCCGCGTCATCCGTGGCCTCAATGCCAAGGCAGCCACGCCGCAATGGATGAAGCAGCGCCTGGAGCGCAGTGGTCAGCGCTCGATTTCTGCACTGGTGGATATCTCCAACTACGTGATGCTGGAGCTGGGTCGTCCCTCGCACGTGTTCGACCTGGACAAGATCCATGGCGGCCTGGATGTGCGCTGGGGGCGCAAGGGCGAATCGCTCAAGCTCCTCAACGGCAATACCGTGGAAGTCGATGAGTGGGTGGGTGTGATCTCCGACGACAAGGAAATCGAATCCCTGGCCGGTATCATGGGCGGCGACGCCACTGCAGTCTCGCTGGAGACCAGCAACATCTACCTGGAAGCCGCCTTCTGGTTCCCGCAGGCGATCCAGGGCCGGGCACGTCGCTACAACTTCTCCACCGATGCGGCGCATCGCTTCGAACGTGGTGTCGACTTCGCCACCGTGGTCGATCACATCGAACGCATTACTGCGCTGCTGCTGGAAATCTGCGGCACCAGTGACACCCGCGTCGGCCCCATCGACGACCAGATCGTCAACCTGCCCAAGCGTGAGCCGGTCACGCTGCGCACTGCGCGTGCAGCCAAGGTGATCGGCGTGGAGATCACCGATGAGATGGTCTCGGACATCTTCAAGCGCCTGGGCCTGTCCTTCGACTATCAGCCTGGCCTGTTCTCGGTCACGCCGCCGTCCTATCGCTTCGACATCGAGATCGAGGAAGACCTGATCGAGGAAGTCGCGCGCGTCTACGGCTTCGAGAACATCCCGGCGCTGCCGCCGGTGGCCGCCAATGCCATGCGCATCGCGCCCGAGAACACCCGCTCGCTGTTCGCCATCCGGCGTCTGCTGGCGGACCAGGACTACCAGGAAGTGGTCAATTTCAGCTTCGTCGATAGCGCCTGGGAAGCCGACTTCGGCGGCAACGCCGATCCGATCAAGCTGCTCAACCCCATTGCCAGCCAGATGAGCGTCATGCGCTCTTCGCTGATCGCCGGGCTGGTGGCCAACGCACGCTACAACGTCAACCGCAAGGCGTCGCGCATCCGCGTCTTCGAAGCCGGTGCGATCTTCCGCAAGAATGCCGATATCGCCGATGGCCCGCTGTCAGTGGCCGGTTTCGAGCAGCCCAAGCGCGTGGCTGCCCTGGCCTACGGCCCGGTGGCTGAGGAACAATGGGGCCAGCCCAGCCGCAACGTCGATTACTTCGACGTCAAGGCCGATCTGGAAGCCTTGTTCGCACCGCGCACCTTGCGTTTCGTGAAAGCAGAACACCCAGCGCTGCACCCCGGCCGTACTGCCCACGTGCTGCTGGGCGAGCAGGTCATCGGCGTGATCGGCGAACTGCATCCGAAGTGGCAGCAGAAGTACGAGCTGCCGTTGGCACCGGTGGTCTTCGAAGTCGATGCCGATGCTCTGCAGCAGCGGGTCCTGCCGGTCTACACCGAGATTTCCAAATTCCCGGCCGTCAGCCGTGATATCGCACTGGTGGTCAAGCAGTCGATTGGCGCCCAGCAATTGCTCGATGTTTTCGCTGCCGAGAAAGAGGCCAACCCCGCATGCGCCATCTTGCAAGCCCTTGTTTTATTTGATGAATATCAAGGCAAGGGTCTGGAAAGCGACGAAAAAAGTCTTGCGTTCCGCTGCACCTTGCAAGATACTCAAAACACCCTTCAGGATGACAAGGTCGACCTTGCCGTGAGTGCGCTGGTGGCCGCTGCGGGCAGCAGGCTTGGCGCCAGGTTGCGTGCCTGACGTGATGTCCGAGAGCGAAAATAATTACAGACCGGAATCGGTTGAGGCCCAGTCATTCATCGCCATGAACAACGTGAATTCGAACGAATTTCAATCCGTGCTGGACGCCGACCTGCATCGTGCCGTGATGGAATCGCAGGCACGCTCGCAGGCCGACAAGAACCTGCCGACGCTGACCAAGGCCGAGCTGGCCGAACTTTTGTTCGAGCAGGTTGGTCTGAACAAGCGCGAAGCCAAGGACATGGTGGAAACCTTCTTCGACGAGATCCGCAACGCGCTTGAGCGTGGTGAGGCCGTCAAGCTTTCCGGCTTCGGTAATTTCCAGCTGCGCGACAAGCCGCAACGGCCTGGCCGCAATCCCAAGACAGGCGAGGAAATCCCGATCACGGCGCGCCGCGTCGTGACCTTCCATGCCAGCCAGAAATTGAAGGAAATGGTGGAACTCTCCAGCGGTAGCACCGTTGAAATGTCCGTCTAATCTATGAACGATCGTGTCAACAAGCCGGCGGCCATCGTGCTGCCGCCCATCCCGGCCAAGCGTTATTTCACGATAGGTGAGGTCAGCGAGCTGTGTGGCGTCAAGCCGCATGTGTTGCGCTATTGGGAGCAGGAATTTACCCAGTTGAAGCCGGTGAAGCGACGTGGCAACCGTCGTTATTACCAGCATCATGAAGTGCTGCTGATCCGTCGTATCCGTGAACTGCTCTACGAGCAGGGCTTCACCATCAGTGGCGCCCGCAACAAGCTCGATGGTACCCATGAGGTCGAACAACCGGAAGAGCCGCAACCGCCCGCCATCAGTCTGGACGAGGCCGCCATCGACAGCCTGCGTGCCGAGCTGCAGGCGGTTCTGGAGACGCTCAAGCCGGGTGCGGCAGCCTGATGGGCTAATGGGCGACGCTATTCGTATCGGGGCGTCCTGCCCCCGGCAATAGCCTTATCCCCGTTCCGACTGACATTGCAATTCGACGCGCCGCACGCTGGTCCTTATCGACCGCCGTGCGGCGCGTTTCCTTTCAGGCTCGCCATCGCGAGGATGCCGATGGCAAGGGAGATCAATCATGACCCATTACCAATGGCGTGCGATGAAGGTGGACGACTTGTCGCATGTGATGGAGATCGCAGCGCTGGTTCACGCCGGTTACTATGAGGCCCGCGAAGTCTTTGCCGAACGACTGGCCTTGTTTCCGCAAGGCTGCCGCATCGCCGCCCACATGACGCCAGCCGGTACCGAGGAAGTCATCGGTTATGCCTTCATGCATCCGACCCGCCATGGTCAACCTCCCGCCTTGAACCGCTTGCTGCTGGAGCTCGAAGAGCGGGCGGACTGCCTGCATCTGCATGACGTCGCCTTGTTGCCGCAAGCCCGCGGTTCGGGGCTGGGGCGCGCGTTGGTGGAGGAAATCTGCCAGCTTGGTCGCGCCATTGGTCTGCAGCGCGCCACATTGGTGGCCGTTCATGATTCGGGAGACTACTGGCGCAATGCCGGATTCGAGAGCGATGATCAAGCCCATCTGCAAGCGGCCGATGCAATCTCCAGCTATGGAGTTGGCGCTCGCTACATGTCCAGAACCTTGCGTTGACCACTCCGCTTCCATACGGTGGGAAACTTGATTATTGTTAATGTGGCAAAATTTTCACAAGGACGCGATACTTCATCTTCCTACTTGATCAAGTGACAACTAAGCCCTTAGAATTGATAAAAAATTTACAACTATTTGTGTGAATTTACGCGGTGTTTGCCGCGATCAATTCTTGCCTGCGCCAGTTGGGAGATCTCACCGGGCGTCACTTCATTGAATCGGGGGTTTCATGCTTGTCCGTTCCAAGTCGGTCCTGGCCACGTTTGCCATCGCGCCATTGCTGTCGCTCGGTCTGTCCGAAGCCGCCCAGGCGGCCACGACCTCACTTACTGGCGCCGAGGCGCTCCAGCAATTCAACTTGGTCGTGCTCGGCAGCGCGACGTCCAATTCGCACGTCGATGGTCGTGCCTGGATCGGCGGCTCGCTCACCGGCGGCGATTACGTGCAGCATGTCGGCGACACTCCGGCCTCCAGCTATGCCGGCCTGACGGTCATGGGTACCGCGACCAATGTGCACGTCAACGGTCTGGGCTCGGCTATCGGCGGCTCGCTGGTCAATTCCACGGTCAACACCGGCTCCAGCTACATCGGCGGCTCCGTCTCCAATAGCAATCTGAACGGCCCGGCCTATGTGGTTGGTGGCAGCACCAGCACCAATTTCAATGGCGGCCATCTGTCCGCGCCATCCTCGCTGATGCAGACCAACTTCGATGCAGCGGGCTCCACCAATTTCGGTAGCACGCTTGGTGCGCTGTCCAACACCCTCAAGAGCGCAGTCGCCAACAGCACGGTTTCGCTCAGCGGCAACAAGGCGACCTTCAATGCCGTTGCCAATGCCAAGGGTGTGGCCGTCTTCAACCTGGATAACACGACCAGCGCCTCGGTGTTCTCGGCCGGCGAATTCTCTTTCGCCGCCAATGGCGCCAGCACCATCATCATCAATTCGAGCGTGAGTTCGGCAGTGATCGGTGCCAACTTCCTGGGCGGGCAAGCACAGTCGCTGGGCAAGTCCATCGTCTGGAACTTCTATAACGCCAGCAGCCTCACCATCAACAACCAGTTTGGCGGCTCCATCCTGGCCACGCATGCCAGCCTGACCAATAACCAGAACATCGAGGGCGGTGTCTTCGTCAACAGCCTGACCCAGAATGGCGAACTGCACCTGCAGTCCTTCACCGGCAACCTGGCAGCCGTGGCTCCGGTCCCGGAGCCCGAGCAATATCTGATGATGCTGTCCGGCCTGGCGATCGTCATTGGCGTGGCAGCGCTGCGTCGCAGGAATGTCCCGATGCCGGCGGCACTGGCTGCCTGAGGGCCGCAGTCACCTAGCAGATAGACGTGATGCGCAAGACATGCCGTTCAGCGGATTGCTGAACGGCATTTTTCATGGTGAAGGGCAGGGCGCCGGCAGTGCAGGCTTACAACGGCTCGTGACGGAAATAGACCTCCGGGCGCCCCGACAGATTCTTGGCCAGTTCCTGCAGGAAGCTCTGTGTGGGTGCCGGTTTGTCGAAGCCGGTCATCAGCAGCGCAGCTGCCAGGCCCAGTGGCAGCAAGAGATGGCGCCAGGGTGGGGGCGAGCGATGCAGCGACAGGCTGAACGCCCAGGCCGCGCCGGCGCCCAGCAGCAGGCCCAGCAACACCTCGGATTCGGAGTGCACCTTGATCATCAGGCGTGAGACGCCGATCGCAGTCACCGCCAGTGCTGTCAATGCGAGCACCAGCGAGCGGCGAGGGCGGCTGCAACCTTGTGTCAGCACCAGCGCAATGGACAGATAGAGTGCACTGGAAGAAGCGCTATGGCCGCTGAAGCCAGTGAAGTTGAGCATGGGAGGGGAGATGTCCCATCCCATGAACAACAGCTTGCTGACGACGACGATGAACATTGCTGTGCCAAAACAGACCAGCCACGCCAGCATCGGACGCCACATCCTGTTCAGGCCCAGCCAGAGTGCAAGGATGCAGGCGGCCGGGATGGTAATGGCGCTGTCGCCGAAGAAGGTAATGGTATGCCAGGAGAGATTCATGGAAGACAAGGAGGTTTGCAAGACAGTGCGGTGAGGATCTTATCCGCTAGAAGGGGGCTGCGAAAGCGCTGGGACGCTTGATAGGAGATAAACGTTCAGTTTTTGTTGCGTCGCGATATAAATAGTTTATGGTTTTTCGCGCAACGGTTATCAAAATTGAAATATCCCGTTTGTCCTACAAAGGCATCCGTCATTGTCTGATTGTCCCGATTCTAGGGGTGCGTATCCTTACCGCATTGTTTTCTGGAGGGCAATCTTCAGCACAAATTTTTGCCTAAATATCAAAAATGATGCATGATTGACTCTAAATTTTTTCGTGTTGCGATGCAGCAATTCGGACGCAAAATATTGCCATTGTTTTAAAAGTAAAACTAAAAAAAGAAAGGGCGCTGATTCGTGATGCCACGGCAGTTTCGCAATAGCAGCAAGCGCAAGACCCGGGTGCAAGTTTGTGCGCTGCTGGTGTCCGTGACCTGCCCTTTTGCCTACGCGGCAGACCCCGGTCAGGTGGTTGTTCCGTATGTGCAGTACACCTATTTGCATGACGATAACCTGTTGCGCTTAAGCAGCCCGGAGGCGGCACAAGCGGCGCTTGGATCATCGAAATTGTCGGACAACGTGCAGAGCAGGGTGGGTGGCATCCGTTTGGACCGGATGATCAGCCGTCAGCACGTCATGCTGGATGCGAGTGTCACCAAGAATACCTTTGATTATTTCAGTCAGTTTGACAATGACGCGCGGGATTTGAAGGCAGATTGGGCCTGGGTTTTGGGAGAGCGTTTCTCCGGCAACGTGGGCTATGTTTATTCCCGATCGCTGACGCCGTTTCAAAACCTGCGTGTGCTGGAAACGAATATCCGAACCATGGACACCAAATATGCCAACGCTGCATGGCAATTGCATCCGGACTGGACCGTACGGGTCCAGGCCTCGCAATTTGGGCTGTCCTATGATCTGACTTCACAACGACCCAACAACTTCACGCAGAACCTGGCCGAGGTCGGGCTGGACTATACGGCACGTAGCGGCAGTATTGCGGGTGTGCAGCTGCGCCGGACCAACGGGCGCTATCCCTTCGATACGGTCGTCGGCGCAGGTTCGCTCAACAACTCTTTTACCCAGGAAGATTACAAGGCCAAGGTGGTCTGGCTCTACAGCGGCAAGACCAAGCTGCAGTTCCTGGGGGGATTGACCCAGCGCGAGCGTAACTCCGCCGCCAGCGGCAACGGCTACCGTGGTTTCAATGCCCGCCTGATCGCCGACTGGGCGCCGACAGCCAAGACGGCCTTCAAGGGTAACTTGTGGCGTGAAATCGGGGGCGTCAATGACGTCGACGCAAACTTTGCGCTCACGACCGGTGTCAGTGTGGCAGCCGTCTATCTGCCCACGGCAAAACTGCGGGTGGATGGCCTGATCGACTACGAGCGTCGCAACTACAACGGCGCTTCCATCATCACAGGTATTACGCCTTCCGGCCGCCGCGATGATTACGAGAAGGCCAGCCTGAGCCTGACCTATTCTCCGACCAATTCGCTGTCGCTGATGCTTGCGGTATCGCGCGAGAAACTGCAATCCAATATCACCAGTTTCAGCTATCTCTCCAACGGCATTTCACTGACTTCGCGCTATGAATTCTGAGGCCCCCAAAATGAGTGACCTGCACGATGGCCTGCCGTTGGGCAACGTCAAGCCCAATACCATTACCATGGTGTTCAAGCGCTTCGTCGAGCCGGCGCTGATCGTGGCCTACCTGTGGGTATTGGTTCGCCTGCACGGTCACAACTTCAATGGTGATTACTGGGTGCTCGCCATCATGGCGTTCTTCCTGTCCTCCTATTTCTTCACGGAATTGCACGAACGCCGTCTGCGGCGCAGCCCCAAGGGGCCTTCGATATTGTCACCCGTGCTGGACTGGCTGGCGGTAGCCGCGGTACTGGTGCTGGTGGCTTATATCTGCGAGTTCTATCAGAGCTTTTCGCTGAGGGCGATTTTCTTCTGGGTGGTGACGACCCCTGTGGGTCTGATCATTTCGCAGCACGTGCAATCTCGCGTCATGCGTGATCTGCATACCAAGGGCGAAGTACGCAAGGCGATCATCATTGGTGTCAATCCGGCTGCCCTGAAACTGGCTGACCGTATGGAGAAATACCCGTCGCTGATGATCAAGCTGATGGGCTTCTTTGACGATCGCGAGCTGAACCGCCAGCCGGCCGGCACCTTTACGCCGCTGCACGGGAAGATGTCGGACGTGGCTGCCTACGTACGTCAGAACAACATCAACATGGTCTACATCAGCATGCCGATCTCGGCACAGCCGCGTGTGCTGCAGATGATCGACGAATTGCAGGACACCACCGCGTCCATCTATTTCATCCCGGACATCTATATCTTCAACCTGATCCAGGCCCGCTTCGACTATGTGGGCGGGATGGCGGTGATGGCGATCTGCGAAACACCCTTTACCGGAACGAACAACCTGGTCAAGCGCGTGAGCGACCTGATTCTGGCCTCCGCCATTCTGCTGATGTTGTTGCCAGTGATGATGGTCATTGCCATCTGCGTCAAGCTCACCTCACCGGGACCGGTCATCTTCAAGCAGCGCCGCTATGGTCTGGATGGCGAAGAGATCGTGGTCTACAAATTCCGCTCGATGACTGTGATGGAAGACGGTGGCAAGGTCACCCAGGCGACCAAGGGCGATATGCGTCTGACCAAGATCGGTGGCTTCTTGCGCTCCAGCTCCCTTGATGAATTGCCCCAGTTCTTCAACGTCCTGCAAGGTCGTATGAGCATTGTCGGTCCCCGTCCGCACGCGGTGGCTCACAACGAGCTGTATCGCAAGCAGATCAAGGGATACATGTTGCGTCACAAGGTCAAGCCCGGCATTACCGGCTGGGCCCAGGTCAATGGCTTGCGCGGCGAGACTGAGACGCTGGACAAGATGAAGGCTCGTATCGAGTTCGATCTGGAATATCTGCGGCGCTGGTCACTGGTGTTCGATCTGTGGATCATTTTCCAGACCGTGCGCATGGTGATCAAGCGCGACAACGCTTACTGATGGACAAGGGCAGCTCCCAGGGGAGAGGCGATATGTACCGGCCTTCGTGGCTGGTAACCGGCAACAAGTGATAGAGAAAAGAAGAGAGCTTGGTCAAATGAAAATCGGGAAAGCGGCAATTCGACAACGTCACAATACTGCGACAAAGGCACTGGTATCGACCATGTTCCTGCTGGCGCTGGCTGCATGCGGTGAGAAGAAGGCATCATCTTCGGGGCAGGTAGTCGCCAATGTGGATGGACAGGAAATTACCATTCACCAGATCAACAACGAGCTGGCCAAGACCGGTGGCAGCGAAGTGACCAAGCAGTTGCTGGATGGATTGGTGGCCCGCCAGTTGCTGATCAATGCTGCCAAGAAGGACAAGCTTGATACCGATCCTGCAGTGCTGGCCGACATGGAACGTGCGCGCAATCTGGTTCTGGCGCAGAGCTACGTCGCCAGCAAGATCAAGGCGCCGACCCGCCCATTGGACCAGGATATTGAAGATCTATATCGCAAGAATCCAGACTGGTTTGCCCAGCGCAAGCAGTACGAGTTCGCACAGTTGATCATCGCGCGCACGAACTTGACGCCTGAACTCAATGCGATCCTCGATCAACCGGGTAAGCGCTTGGACGATGTCGTCACATGGCTTGATTCGCACCGTATCCAATATGTCCGGCAACAGGTGATCAAGACCTCGGCCGATTTGCCGCCGCAGATGAACGCTAGCCTCAAGACCATGGAACGTGGCGCATTGTTTGTGGTGATCGAAGGATCCACCGCGATCCTGACGTCGGTGCAGGACGTCAAGAACATGCCACTTTCGCTTGCGGTGGCGACTCCCCAGATCATCCAGTACCTGACGGTGCAAAAGCAGAATCAGGCCTCGGAGCAACTGGTGGAACGTCTCAGGAAAGATGCAAAGATCGAGTATTCGGAGCAATCGAAGTCATTCAAGGATCTGAGCGCCTCAACCGCTAATGCGGGGGGGCAGGGAAGTGGCGGCAAGGACGCCGAGAGCGTGAAGAATGATGCGATTTCCCGTGGTGCGGCTGGTTTCAAGTAAGGAAGTATTGATCCACATCCGGGCATCTACGCCTGAATCAAGAACCTGAAGTAATGCGGAGTAAAGACAATGATGAGAAAAATGGTATTCCTGTTGGTTGGCCTGATGCTTGCCAGTTGGAGTTTGTTTGCCCAGGCCGATGACATCCTGCTAGGCGCAGGTGACGTCATCCGGGTCAAGGTCTACGGCAGCGAGGACCTGTCACTGGAAACCCGCATCAGCGAGGCCGGGGTGATCAGCTACCCGTTGATCGGTGAAGTCAAGGTCGGTGGCCTGTCCACGGCGCAGGCCGAAAGCAAGATCGCGGGCTTGCTCAAGAAGGGGGGATACCTGCTCAATCCGCAGGTGAACATCCTCGTGACCGTGCCTCAGAGCCAGATGGTTTCGGTCTTGGGGCAAGTGAACAAACCGGGGCGCTATTCATTGGATGGCAAGCGCAATGTCGCTGACGTCATCGCGCTGGCCGGCGGAGTTACTCCTGATGGTGGTGATGCTTTGACCATCGTGCACAACGATGGCAAGAGCGTTACCAAGCAGATGGTCGATATCTATGCAATCACTCACAGCGGCGATACGTCGGCTCTGCCGGAAGTGGTGGCCAATGATGTGGTCTATGTCGAGCGCGCGTTACGTTTCTACATCTATGGTGAAGTGCAGCGACCTGGCATGTATCGCCTGGAGCGAGGCACCACGGTGTTGCAGGCTTTGTCGGTCGGAGGAGGGTTGACGCAACGTGGCACCGAACGCGGGCTGATGGTCAAGCGCCGCGACGCCGACGGCAATCTGCAGGAAATCGTCGTGAAGAAGGATGACTTGTTGCAAGCCGACGATATCGTCTACGTGAAGGAAAGCTGGTTCTAAGCGCCGCTGCGCCGAACCCGCAACGCGTGTTTTTCCGTTTTAGCTACCGAAGACGCCAACCTGGAGGCGTAATCCTATGAATCTATCTCAATTTATTCTGATCCTGCAGGCGCACCGCAAAGTGATCTTGCTTATTCTTTCGATCACGGTGGCGGTGGCGCTGGTGGTGAGCCTGGTGTTGCCCAAGCAATACAAGGCGACTTCTTCGGTGGTGCTGAACTACAAGGCCTCCGATCCGGTGACAGGCCTGGTCGTGGCTCCTCAGGCTTTGCCTGGTTTCATGCCGACGCAAGTCGCCATCATCAATAGCCCCTCTGTGGCGCTGGCGGTGGTGGATTCGCTGAAGTTGGCGGATCAGCAGGAAATCAAGGACGCCTATGCAGATGACGACCATGGTGACCTCGATATCCGTAATTGGTTGGCCACTTTGCTGCTCAAGAAGCTCGATGCAGTCGCCTCGAAGGAAAGCAGCGTCATTGACATTACCTTCAAGGCACAGGATCCCCAGTTTGCTGCCTTGGTGGCGAACGCCTTTGCCTCGTCCTACCAAAAGGTCAGCATGCAGCTGAAGCTGGATCCGACCCGCAAGGCGTCTTCCTACTTCAATGATCAGGTCAAGGTCTTGCGTGACGCCTATGAGCAGGCCCAGGCCAAGCTGTCCAAGTATCAGGAAGAACATGGCATCACCAACATCGACAACCGTACGGACGTCGAGACCAACCGCCTCAACGATCTCTCCACGCAATTGGTGATGGCGCAAGCGGCCATGTCCGAAGCCGAATCACGGCGCCGCCAGGCGGCCGCCGGTGGAGGCGTGGAGTCACCCGATGTGAACTCGAACGCGCTGATCCAGACCCTCAAGTCCAACCTGGCTGCATCCGAAGCACGTTTCGAACAAGCCTCCAAGCGCCTTGGCGTCAACCATCCGGATTATCTGGCCGCCAAAGCGGAGCGTGATGGACTGCGTGCACAACTCAGTGCCGCCACCGCCTCGATTTCATCTTCCGTAGGCACCAATGCCACAATCCTTGCCAAGCGAGAGGCTGAAATTCGCGCGGAATTCGAGGCCCAGAAGCGCAAGGTGCTGGAGATGAATCGTACCCGCGACGAACTCGCCGTACTCAGCCGCGAGCTGGACAGCGCACAGCGCGCCTATGAACTGACATCGCAGCGATTTGCCCAGACCAACCTCGAAGGTCAATCCAATCAGTCGGACATCTCGCTGCTTTCGGCTGCGGTGCCGCCGGCTCAAGCATCCAGCCCGCGTATTTTCCTGAATCTGATCCTGGCCATCTTCGTCGGCGGCATCCTGGGTGTGATGGCAGCTGTCGGCCTTGAGCTCGCCAATCGTCGAGTTCGTTCCGAGCACGACCTGGTGGATGAGCTGGGCCTGCCGGTCCTTGGTTCCATCAGTCGTCCAGTAACTGCCCAACGCCGCCGCTTCTGGTTCCGACGTGCCAAGCCGGCCTGAGTCGGTCCAGTCTCCATCGCCAATAAAAATAGGATTCCCCGGGAATATCATGACTACAGCAACGTTGACTTTCACTGATGGCGCGGCCTTGCCGAATCGTTCGATTGGCGCCATTCTGGTCGATAGCGGCAAGCTCTCCACGGAGAATGCGGAACGCATTCTGCGCTTGCAGCGTGAGCGCGGTCTGCGCTTTGGTGACGCGGCGATCCAATTGGGATTGCTGACCCAGTCCGATATCGATCAGGCGCTCTCGCGCCAGTTCGACTATCCATATCTGCTCAAGGGTGAAAGCAAAGTCAGCGAGAAAGTCGTGGCGGCTTACAACCCCTTCAGCAAGCAGGTGGAAGCCTTGCGTGCATTGCGCAGCCAGCTGATGGTGCGCTGGTTCGATATCGACGGCAAGCACAAGTCGCTTTCCATCGTCAGTCCGGAGAGCGAAGAAGGGCGCAGCTTCATTGCCTCAAATCTGGCCGTGGTGTTCTCGCAGCTGGGTGAGCGCACCCTGCTGATCGATGCCGACATGCGCAACCCATGCCAACACGAACTGTTCGGCCTGGATAACCGCAATGGCCTCTCGGGCGTGATTGCTGGTCGTTGTACCGCTGCCGATGCGATACAGCGCCTGCCCGATCTGCTCGATCTGTCGGTGCTGCCGGCCGGACCTACGCCACCCAATCCTCAGGAGTTGCTGGGGCGTCCCAATTTCACCCAGTTGCTCGCTGATCTGGCTCAGGACTACGACATCATCCTGGTGGACACCCCTTCAGGTGGCCAATATGCCGACGGCAACATGATTTCGGCTCGTACCGGTGCCAGCCTGGTGGTGGTGCGCACCAACATGACCCATATCTCAGCAGTGCGGGCCCTGACCGAAAGGTTGACCAGTGCCCACGTGGCGGTGGTTGGCAGCGTGGTCAACGAGTTTTAACCGACGCAAGTTCCTGAGAGCCGACAGATGACTGCCGAGACGATACGCCCGACGATGCCGCGACAGCGCTTTTCCGGTCTTCCCTGGTTGATCGTGGTGGCAGGCCTGGCGGCCATGTACATCCCCAGCTTCATCGACCTGTTCCATGGCGTGTGGGGTACCGAGCGAAATGCACACGGCCCCATCGTCCTGGCGGTGGCTTGCTGCTATATGTTCGTGCGGGTAAGGCAGTTGCGGGAAGATGGCCTCATCGAGCGCCGCCCTGCGCCTGTGCTCGGAAGCCTGTTCGTGTTGCTGGGCCTGCTGTGTTTCATCCTGGGGCGCTCACAGACGGTCCTGTTCATGGAAGCCGGGTCGCTTATCCCCATCCTGGTCGGCATCGTCTTGCTGCAGTTCGGGCTGCGCACCTGTGGTCGGCTGTGGTTTGCGTTTTTCTTCATGTTGTTTATGGTGCCGTTGCCGGCGTCCGTGGTCGACCTGTTGACGCAGCCGCTGAAGATCGGCGTTTCCTATGTCTCCGAATTGATCCTGCGCGAATTTGGTTATCCGATTGCACGCAGCGGCGTCATCCTCTTTATCGGGCCATACCAGTTGCTCGTCGCTGATGCCTGTGCCGGTCTGAATTCCTTGTTCACGCTGGAGGCGCTCGGTTTGCTGTACATGAATCTGGTGCGCCATCAATCCTTGCTGCGCAATTTCCTGCTGGCAGTGCTGATCGTCCCCATTTCATTCACGGCTAACACCGTTCGGGTGATGGTGCTGGCACTCATCACTTTCTATATGGGCGACTCTGCGGGTCAGGGTTTCCTGCACGGATTTGCCGGCATGCTGCTCTTCCTGGTCGCGCTGGGGTTGATCATCGCTTTGGATGGCCTGCTGCGCTGGGTCGCGGTAAGTCATGCCAAGTGGCGCGGTACGGCGGTGCCGGAAGCCTTGCAGCGTCAGCGACAGACGGTCAAGCCCGATGACAGTGGCAAGTTCCTCATGAACCTGCGTGTGGCGGCGATGCTGGCGGTATTCATGGTGGCATCGGTGGGCGCGGTACAGTTGCTGGTGCCGCGTGAAGTCAACGTGGTCAAGAATGGCAAGTTCGACGATATCGTCCCCAAGCGCTTCGGCGACTGGCATGAGGTTCCGTCTCCCTTCCTGCAAGTCAATGTCGGAATCGAAGATGGCACCGACCGCAGCTCGGATCAGCCCTATGACGACGTGCTCGGGCGGACCTACATCAACAGCCAGGGGCAGATGGTCATGCTCGCTCTGGCCTATGCCAGCGAGCAGACGCAGGACGTGAAGATCCATCTTCCGGAAGTCTGCTATGTCGCCCAGGGTTTCAGCCTGAAAGACCGGAATCGTGTGGCATTGCCCATGGCGGCTGGTGGGCAGGACGTCATGGCCTCGCATTTCGTGGCCGTACACCAGAAACGCATCGAAGCGGTGACGTACTGGGTGCGCATCGGGGACGGGTTCCCCGATGGTGGCCTGGCTGCCCGCCTGAAGATCTTCAAGGATGGCATGGCTGGCCGTGTCTCGGACGGTATTCTGGTCCGCGCCTCCAGTCTCCTGCAGGAGAACGACCGGCAAACCGATGCTTTCGCTCTGCAGCATCGCTTCCTGGAAGACCTGCAGTCAGCGATGCGGGCAGGTAATCCAGGTCTTCTGGTGCCAGCCTGATGCGTCGCCAGACTGGCCCAGGTCGTTCTGATGTCGCGTACAGCTAAGGCTAAGGTCGGCTCGATGCCGAGGATAATGATATGAAAAAAAGTAGTCTCGACTCATCGCAGATGCTGGTCATCGGGGCCGCCGTCATGGTGGCCGTTCTGGTCGGTCTGATACTGCCCGTGGTGGCAGGTTTGCTGGGTGACAGCTATGCCCGCCTGGCGGCCCTGCCGGTGTTGTTCGTGCTGGGTGGCATCTTTATCTTCAACAAGCGCCTGTTGCTGGTGCTCGTGTTGCTGCTGCGCGCTTCGGGCGATATCGTGCTGGAGTCCACGCGGGTGGGTTCGACCGGTGCCTCAGCAGGTCTGGGCGGCGCCATCAACGCCTTGATTGTCCTGATCGCGCTGCTTTACTTCATTGAAAAGCCACGGCTCTTGCCGCCCAAGGCGGCCTTGGTCTGGATCATTCTGTTGGCTGTGGAGGCGTTCGGCGTCGTGGTATCGCCGAACCCGGGAAGTGGCATCAAGACGGCATTGGCGATGAGTTCCTATTTCGCCGTCTTCGTGTGTGCGTTTTACGTCGTGCGTACGCAGGAAGATTTTCGCTACATGGTGCGACTGATCATCGCCTCGTCCATTATTCCGGTGCTTTATGGCATCGTCAGCATTGGTCTCAATGCGGGCGGTGGATTTAGCAATTTCCGCCTGCAGAGTACTTTTACCCACCCTAACATTCTGGCCTTCTACCTAACCTTGGTTATTTCGCTTGGGTTATACGTGCTGAAGAGTCCGACGTTCAAATTGAGCCCGCTGCAACGCTATGGTTTTGTAGCTTACATGGGCGTGCTATTCCTCTTGCTGCTTCTCACCCAAACGCGTAGCGCTTGGGCTGCTTGCTTCTTGCTGTTTGTTATGTACGGGGTGTTGTTTGAACGACGCTACCTGGCTTATATCTTGGTCCTTTGTTGTTTGGCTCTCTTGGTGCCGAGCGTGCAGCAGCGGCTCCTGGATCTAGACGCAGGTAACACCGTCGCCACCTATGCCAAACTGAACTCGTTTGCTTGGCGTGTCTATCTCTGGGAGTCGGCTTTGAACTGGATGTCTCCTACGCGATACCTGACAGGTTATGGCGTTGAATCATTCGGTTACTACGCCAATGTCTTCTTTCCTCTGGCCGGTAATGTCGAATGGAAGGCCCACAACGTATTCGTTCAATTGTTCTTTGACGTCGGCGTGGTCGGTCTGGTGGCTTACCTGGCAGTGTTTTACCAGTGCTTCCGGGCATTGGTGAAGCTTTATCCGAAGGATAGGCTTGCAGCCGGTATCCTCATCTGTGCATTGGTGGATTATCTGGTGGTGTCGGCGTCGGACAATATGTTGAGCTACCTTGCCTTCAACTGGTATTTCTGGATCGCGATGGGCATGGGCTGGTCCCTGTACCTGAGTCAGGAGGAGAGCGGCGAGAAAGCAGGTGCTGGCAGTGTCGGACGACCTGTTCCGGTGCGATAGGCCATAGGGTGGCGAACAGGGCCGCGAACTCAGGGCCATCAACAAAAACACGCTCTTCACCCGGATGATGAAGAGCGCGTCGTAAGAGGAGCCTTAGTTCGCCTTGATCAGTTCCGCACTCACTGTCGAGGTTTCGCCTCCGCTCTGAGCGTAGATGATCAGGCGAGGAGAATTGGCATTCCAGGTAAAAGTGGTACTTTGACCATTGCCAAGATAACCGCTGTCGGTAACGACCTTTCCGACCAGTTGATCATAGATAGTCATGCGTAGCTTTGCCCCGCCTGTCGTACGTGCAGTAAGTTTGTAGCTGGCACCGGGCACCGGCTTTGCCCAGTTGACGGCTTGCATGCCGCGGTTCGAGTAGTTGACTGCCACGGAGTTGGCGCTGCTGTTCGTGAAGATCATCGCTTGATCCCATGAACTGAATTTGGCCTGGCCGCCGCCGGATTGCATGGTCCACGCGCCGCGCATCGACAGCAGATTGAGGTTCTGGTTGGGCGTGAAACTCTTGCCGTTACCATCGATCCAGCCGCTGGCGCCAGTTACGCGCCGTAATGCCGCCCGAATGGCTTGCAGTTCGTTCCCGACTGTGGCATTCCATCCATTGGGTGCGGGATTGGCAGTCGAGCCGATTTCGGCATAGATGACGAAGGGAGTACCGCGATTGGCGTCGATAACATAGGCACCATAGCGTTTGAGCGTCTCGGCGATGCGACGCAGTTCATCATTGGTGATCTTGCTGGTATCGAAGGACGGTGGAAGCATCATCAATGCACCCTCCGGAATGTTGCCGGTGTTGAGCTTGGCGGCATGTGCATCGGCCGAAGTGGATGGGAAGACATAAGCCGGATTGGCTGCCAGCGCATTGAAGGTCAGTGACATGGCCAGCGCGTGCGGGTAGAAGTCCGGCTTGGCGGCAGCTTCGTGGGTACGGATGATACCTGCAGCTGCAGGGATACCGGTTGCACGAGCGCCTTGATAGTAGTGAGCGGGATCTGGCCATCCGCGGCCGTCCAGCCTGGTCCAGGCGTACAGCCTCGCGGTCCATTTGCCATCCTGTTGTGCGAGGCCCCAGAACGAATGGATGATGCCCGTGGTCGGGTCGGCGATGTCGGCGTGAGCGTCGCCTCCCGGAGCCGGTTTTGTTGCGGCAGGCCAGTGCGGGATGGTGATGTCATGGAATGCTTCTTCATCGGCGATCTTGATGCTGTTGCTCCCCGTCGGGCCGGTCACCGTAACTGGCGGATCGTTGGGGGAGGCCAGGAAAATGCCGGTGGAGTAGCTACTGTTGGTGATCAGTGGATAGTAGTCGGAAGTTGGAATCACATCGTCCGAGAAGGTAGGGTTCACCGGCCGGCTATTCCATAACGAATCGGCTGCGAAGGGCTTGAGAAAGGTACCCCATTCCTGCGCCCAGCTCGGCAGGCTGACCAGCGCGGAACACCCCAGCAGCAAGTAGAGCCGGGCGCGGCGGAAGGTGTGAGATTTTTGTGGCATGAGCGATTTCCTGTGAAAGGTGGACGCTGCGAATTGATCGCTGCGATGAGGCATCCGGTGAGACGTGCAAAGCTGTTATCGGTTCGTTATAGCGCAAAAGTATAGCGAGCCTGATGGGAAAAATGTCTAAAAAAGCGCAGGCAGGCCCGGCCGTTTCGTGCCCGCGAACTTTTCCCGGAACAGTCGTCTCGAAGGGGCGCAATTAAAATTGTGCGGACGCAGCAAATTACACCCTGGGTTATCGCATAATGCTCGAATACACGAATGAGACCTGCCAATTTGCATCCGCATTTAATGCAGCATGGAAACATTTTTTCCTGGTCTTGTCGGCGGATCCATGAACTGCTCCGTGATGGATTTTTTTCGGCGGTGGGCAGGCGTTTTTCGCGTGTTCCCAGGTGGAAATTAAATGCGAGTCCACAGGCATTCTGAACCGTTGTGACGGGTGCGGCTGGACAGTTGGTCGAGTTGGAAAAGATAGAAAATCCTTGAACCGAAAAGGAAACGGAAGCCACGATGTTCATAGCGTTACTACAGACAATCCTGGTCATGGCACTACTGGTGCTAGCCATCCCGGTGGCGGTGCTGCTCGTACAGGTACTGGCGGCACGATTTGCGACGGCCAGGGCGACGCCCTTGAGTTCCACCCGTCCTCGCATTGCAGTTCTGATTCCTGCACACAATGAGGAAGGTGGGATCGCCGAAGTGGTGGCTGGTGTGAAGGCGCAACTGGTCGAGGGCGATCGCATTCTCGTGGTCGCCGACAATTGCTCCGACGCCACCGCCAGACTGGCGCGGGAGGCCGGGGCCGAAGTCACGGAACGCTTCCACGAGCAGTTGCGGGGGAAGGGATACGCGCTCGATCACGGGGTACGTCAACTTGCCCTGGATCCACCCGAAGTGCTCGTCATTGTCGATGCCGACTGCTACCTTGGAGTCGATGCTCTGGACAAGATCAGCCGTGGCTGCGTCCATTCGGCCCGTCCGGTGCAGGCCTTGTACCTGATGCACGCGTCCGAGGATGCCGGACCGATGCGTCGTATCGCCGAGTTTGCCTGGATCGTCAAAAATCATGTTCGTGCACTGGGCTTCCAGCGACTGGCGCAGCCATGCCAGCTCATGGGTACCGGTATGGCGTTCGGCTGGGAACATATCCGCAAGGTGGACCTTGCGACCGGCCACATCGTGGAGGACATGAAACTCGGCGTCGATTCGGCGACCGCCGGGCAGCCACCGCTGTTCTGCCCGGAAGCACTCGTCTACAGCTTTTTCCCGATCAGTGAAAGCGGCGTCAGTACCCAGCGTACCCGCTGGGAGCACGGCCATCTGAGCGTGATCCAGAGTTACGTGCCGCGCTTGCTGCTGCAGTCGGTCAAGCTCCGGCACGCGGCCCTGGCCGCCATGGCACTTGACCTGAGTGTGCCGCCCTTGGCTCTGTTGGTCATGCTGGTGTGTGTCACATGGGGTTTAAGTCTGATCGTCGCCGTGATCCTCGGCGTGGTGCTCCCGCTGGGTCTTGCCAGCGTGCTGATGATTGCCCTTGCCGCCGCCGTGTTGCTGGCCTGGTCCGGGTTCGCGCGTGGCGTAATCAATCTGGGCCAATTGCTGGGCGCATTTGTCTATGTCGCCCGCAAAGTGCCACTGTATTTCAAATTTCTTTTCAATCGCCAAGTTGAGTGGGTGAGGTCCAAACGTGACTCCGAATGACACTATCCTAACGGCGCCGCCGCTGTCGTTGGTTGAGCGGCCTGTCTTGACCAGGTCCCTGCCTGATTTTTCCCGCGAGGTATATTGCGTCCTGGGGTTGCCGTTCGATCTGGTGAATCTGCAACAGGCCACCGCGCGTCTGCATCAGGCCTCCAGCGAGCGCCGCCGTTGTTTCCTGTCGACGCCCAACCTGAATTTCGTCATCGCCTGCCTGAGGGATCAACAGTTCCGCTCTACCGTCATCCAGAGCAATCTCTCCGTCATCGACGGCATGCCTATCGTCTGGATCGCACGTGCTCTGGGTTTGCCCTTTACCGAACGGGTCTCAGGATCCACACTGTTTGATTCCCTGCGCAGCACTGCGGGGAAAAATGGTGTTGACCCCATGCGTATCTACTTCTTTGGCGGCTTGCCGGGTGTGGCTCAACTGGCCTGCGAGAAGATCAACGCCGACCAGGGCGGCATGCAGGCAGTGGGATTCGAAACTCCCGGATTCGGGAGCGTGGAGGACATGAGCACGCCTGAAACCATCAAGCGTATCAACGACAGTCGTCCCGATTTCCTTGTTGTGGCACTGAGCGCCAAGAAGGGGCAGGAATGGGTGCAGCGTAATCGGAACGACCTCGATGTGGCGCTGATGGGCCATCTGGGCGCGGTGATCAATTTTGTGGCCGGCACTGTATCGCGTGCACCGCGCTGGGTTCAGAAATCCGGGCTGGAATGGGCCTGGCGCATCAAGGAAGAGCCGGCGCTGTGGCGCAGATACTGGAACGATGGACGTACTCTGCTGCAGTTGTTGGTCAGCGTGGTGATCCCGGGTGCACTGGCAGCACGCCGTCAGCGCGTGCCAGCTGCACAATTTGAGAACGCGCGGATGGAGGTGCGCAGCGCCGGTGGTGATTGCGAGCTGGTACTGGCCGGCGCCATCGGCAAGCCCAATCTGGGGCGCTGGCAAGCGGCGCTCACCCAGGCCGCACGTGCAGAAGGTCCTCTGGTGGTGGATTGCACTGCGCTTGAACATATCGATAGCGCTGCCCTGGGTTCATTGATTTTGCTGTATGGCTCTTGCATTGCGGAGCAGCGGCCATGGGCAGTGATCAACGCGTCGGCACATGTGCGTCGTCAGCTTGAGTTGCATTGCGCACAATACTTGCTTAAGCCATTGCCTTGATGCTGGCTGTATGGATTCCGGCTTTATGCATGATGGCCACCTGGCCAATGATTGGTTGTCGACGGCGTATTCGGTAAGTGTGGTACCCATATTCGTGATAGAGGAAGGCATAACATGAAAGCAATGATTCTGGCAGCAGGCAAGGGTACCCGGGTTCGCCCCCTGACCTATGCGCTGCCCAAGCCGATGATCCCCATCCTGGGCAAGCCGGTGATGGAATACCTGATCGAACACCTGGTGAAGTTCGGCGTCCAGGACATCATGGTCAACGTCAGCTACCTGCATGATCGCATCGAAAATTATTTCGGCGAAGGGCAGCGCTTCGGTGCGCGCATCGGCTATTCCTTCGAAGGCTATGTGGACGACGACGGCCAGGTCTTCCCCAATCCGATTGGCTCGGCCGGTGGCATGAAGAAGATCCAGGAGTTCGGCGGTTTCTTCGACGAGACCACCCTGGTCATCTGCGGCGATGCCCTGATCGACCTCGACCTGCATTCGGCATTGTTCGAGCATCGCCGCAAGGGTGCGCTGGTGAGCGTGATCACCAAGGAAGTGCCGATGGAGCAGGTGTCCAGCTATGGCATCGTGGTGGCCGAGCCGGACGGCAAGGTCAAGTCCTTCCAGGAAAAGCCCACCCAGGAAGAGGCGCTGTCCAATCTCGCCAGTACCGGTATCTACATCATGGAACCGGCGGCACTGGACCTGATCCCCAAGGACAAGTTCTTCGACATCGGTGCCGACCTGTTCCCGCTGCTGGTGGAGAAGCAATTGCCGTTCTATGCCCAGAAGCGTTTCTTCAACTGGATCGATATCGGCAACGTGACGGATTTCTGGTCGGTACTGCAGAGCGTTCTGAAGGGCGAAGTCGCGCAGATGTACGTGCCCGGCACCCAGATCCAGGAAGGCGTATGGGTCGGCCTTAATACCCGTATCGACTGGGAAGGCACGACCATCGAAGGCCCCGTCTACATCGGCGCGGGTACCCATGTGGAAGCCGGCGCTACCATTGTAGGGCCCGCCTGGATAGGGCATGGTAGCCACATCTGCAGTGGCGCAAAAGTGATTCGGAGTGTCCTGTTCGAGTATACTCGCGTCGCCACGGGGACTGTCTTCGAAAACAGCGTCGTCTATGGCGCCTACAGCGTCACTCATGACGGCGCGATGAAACATACGTCCGATGATCCGGACGAGCAGTGGAACGATGCACGGGATCGTCGTCTCAAACCGCGCAGTGCAATTCAGGAAATCAGGAGTACATAATGTCTAATGTCAAAATCTATCCCGTCATCTTGTCCGGTGGTTCCGGCACCCGTCTCTGGCCCTTGTCGCGCGCGGCCTATCCCAAGCAATTCCTGCCGCTGGTAAGCGAGCAGACCATGCTTCAGGAAACCGTGGCCCGCGTGGGGTCATGGCCTGAGATGCAGGCCCCGCTGGTGGTGTGCGGCAATGAGCATCGCTTCATGATTGCCGAGCAGATGCGCGAGATCGGTGTTCGCCCGCTGGGCATCATGCTTGAGCCGCAGGGTCGTAATACTGCGCCGGCAGTGGCTGCAGCGGCGTTGCACCTGCAGCGCCTGGATCCGGAGGCGGTCATGCTGGTCCTGCCCGCCGACCACGTCATCACCGATGTGCTCGCCTTCCATGAGGCAGTGCGTCGCGCCCTGGTCTCGGTTCAGCAAGGTGCGCTGGCGACCTTCGGCATCGAGCCGACACAGCCCGAAACCGGCTATGGCTATATCCTGCGCGGGGATGTTCACGGCGCGGACACCGGTAACTATTTGGTTGAGCGCTTCGTGGAGAAGCCAGACCTCGCGACGGCCACGGGTTTCCTGAAGCAGGGCGGCTACTACTGGAACAGTGGCATGTTCCTCTTCAAGGCGCGTGACTATCTGGCTGAGCTGGAAGCGCATCGCCCCTTGATCGGCGCCGCCGTCAAGGAGGCCGTCTCCAAGGCCTATTCCGATCTCGATTTCTGCCGCCTGGACGATGCTGCATTTGCTGCCTCACCCTCCGAGTCCATCGACTATGCCGTCATGGAAAATACCTCGCGTGCAGTGGTGGTGCCGGCCAGTATTGGCTGGAGCGATGTAGGGTCCTGGAGCGCATTGCACGAAGTGCTGCCGGCGGATGCCGAAGGCAACGTGGTGCGCGGCGACGTGCACCTGAATCAGGTCAAGAACACCCTGGTGCGCGCTGAAAGCCGCATGGTCGCGGTGCTGGGCGTGGAAGATCTGGTGGTGGTGGAGACCGATGACGTTGTGCTGGTGGCCAATCGAGAGAAGGTCCAAGAGGTGAAGGCTTTCGTGGAGAAGCTCAAGAACACCGAGCGCACCGAACACGTCCATCACAAGCGCGTCTTCCGCCCCTGGGGCAGCTACGAAAGTGTCGATTCAGGCGAGCGCTTCCAGGTCAAACGCATCATCGTCAAGCCGGGCGAGAAGCTGTCGCTGCAGATGCATTACCATCGCGCCGAGCACTGGGTGGTGGTCAGTGGATCAGCTCTGGTTACACGCGGCGAGGAAGTGACGCTGCTCAGCGAAAACGAATCGATCTACCTGCCCATCGGCGTCACCCATCGTCTGGAAAACCCGGGCAAGCTGCCGCTGCACCTGATCGAGGTGCAATCAGGCAGTTATCTGGGCGAGGATGATATCGTGCGCTTCGATGACGTCTACAAGCGTGCTTGAGACATAGGCATAAGCTCGTTTATTCAAGGGCGGCTTGAAATCTGCCCAATGCCAATGCGAAAGGCGCCCGCTGCAATGGCAGCGGGCGCCTTTTCTTTAGGAACGGTGCAGCTTCGCGACGTCCTGATGAGAGATCAGATACGCCCGTTGAGCAGGCGTCCCACCGGGCCGGTTTTGGTGGTCAGGCTCGCAATCAGAATCAGGATCATAGCTTCGATGACAAATAAGGCCATTCCTTCAATGTAGGTATTGAGGCGCTGCTCGACCAAGTAGTTCAAGCCCACGATGGGTAGGCTTATCTGCGCCAGCAGAGGTAGATAGGGCAGGTCCGAAAGGATATGGGCCAGCTGGATAATGAAGAAAACCCCTGCCAGCGCAGCGAAGAACGAAAGCAATATCTCACCACCCGTTCCGAGAAAACCGCTGTTGAGTTGCACGGTGGGCGACAATGAGGCGAGGCCGATCCATACGATAAAGGAGATGCTGAGCAAAAAATAATGATGTCCAGACTGGGGTGGATTCATCCTTTCTTTCAGCAGCACGCCGACTTGGAAGAACAGGATGCCCGTGAGTGCATATTTCAGCTGCACGGGCGCAAATACTTGGTATGCCCAGGGGTTGATGAAAAGCAGCAGGAGAATGACCAGCAGCAGCGCGAATCTCGCCCTGGGTTGCAGCAATCGGCTAGCAGCGATCTCGAAAAGATAAACGAGAAATACCGCATATAGGAACCATAGCGGTGTGCAATTGAAGGTGTCGTTGACCTGGGCTGCGCCGGTAAAGGTACCGACGAAGCGATGGACAAAGTCCGGCATATCGATCACGCCCCTGAACAAGCGCGCGAGAAATGGAAGGCCGTTGATCGCGCCGAAGATCCAGGCCGGAATGATCAGTCGCTTGAATTTACTCCAGACTAGATATCTCTTCGATGATTGGCTCGCCACGTAAGTCATGCCCGCAATAACAAAGAATGCCGGCATGTGGAACGAATAGATGAAGTGATACAGCCCTGGATCGATGCCTTTGATATGTCCCGCTATCATCAATAGCAGGCATAGGCCCTTGGCGACATCCAATTGGATATTTCTTGTTTTCATAGCGGACATCTCGGATGTGACTTGTCAGAGCGTCAGACGCCGTGTTGCTGTCGGATACTCTATCGAATCGTGATTATCTGGCGGAAACAACTGTCCCGGACTTTAACGCAAACACGCAGTACGCGGATCGATTTCACTACGCAGCCTAGGAGTCGCTATTCTCGAAGACTGCTCCTGCATCGTCAAAACCTATATCACCACGGCTGAAGCCTCCATCTTCAGCCCTGGCTCATGACGCTGCCCGGCCAGTTGTGCTGCTGCACCTGCCTCTGTGCAATCCTAGCAGTCGCTCAGCCAGCGCTGGTCCGGCCTGGATGCAGGCTGGGTACTTCCATGTACCTTTTACGAAAAGGGTGCGATCCAGTGCCTCCAGGAAGCGATCGATACGCACCGACATCATCTCATCCACCCCGCTGGTCGCGCGCTGCACGTTGGCATCAAGCTGGGACAGGTCCTTGACCACGAAAGCGATCTCCGGCTTGGAATAGAAGGACTCCCCCAGCACCACAGTCGGCTTCTTGCGGCGTACGGCCTGCAAGCCCACCGACGAGTTGATCACAAACACCATGGTGGCGCGATCCAGCAGCAATTCGATGTCGAACTTGCGCAGCCAGATCACGTCCGGGTATTTCTGGCGCAGTTCACTGTAGTCGTAGCGCCCCAGGTCTTCCGGGTGCTCCTTGACGATGATGGGATAGTCCGGTCCGCAGGTCCGGCGAATGGCGGCATGAACGGTCTCGAAGAACTCCTCTACCGAATGTACCAGCCTGGAGTTGAGCAGCACCTGGGTATCGTCGTGGACCTGCAGGGGGACGAAAGCAAAGTGTTCCGGCAGCGTGACCTGGTCGTTCGGGATGGCAGCGCGTTCACGCTTGATCTGCCAGGTCTTGATGCGGCTGGAACCGCGTTGTTCCGGATACTGGGTGTAGTAGCCGAGATTGGCGCGATGGGCCAGCGCGATGGTCGCCAGTTGCGTGCGGGTCAGAGGGCGGATCTCGAGCGCCGGGGCCGTCTGGACATCGTTGCTGGAAGGTGGCTGGGACTGGGCTTGTGCAAGAACGGCATCGTAGTCCAGCGCCGCCAGGGTGGCGGAGGCATTCACGCCGGCCGGGTCGGCTTGCAGTGTGTTGGCGAAGTAACCGTTCTCCAGGTAGACCACTGGAATATTTTTGCGTCGACACAGGACGCTGATGACCTGGCCGATGTGATCCTGGCCATTCCAGACCACGAACAGATCAGGTACCTCTGCATCGATGAAGCGCTGTACGTAACGTGCCACCGCATTGACCCGCCCATGCCACTCGGTCAGGCTGCCACCGTGCTTGAGTTGCATGAAGTTGACCATGTCCTTCACGTCGTCCTGCGGGAACAGAATGTTCTGCTCCTGGGCGCTGCCGTCGAGTGTTTCCAGATCGCGCGGGAAGAGCTGCTCCGTGTTCTTGGATAGCAGCTTGTGGTCATGCGGCAGGAAATTCAGGTAGCGTACCTGGTGGCCATGGCGCTGTTCCAGGCAGTTGCCGGTGCTGAGCATCAGCGGCACGAACATGTCGGCCAGGACAAAGATGGCAATTTTCATCGAGGATACCCGTTCGGAAGTTGGATCATTTCTTGATTCGTTTGAAGGCCAGGCGGAAGAACTCCTTGGCCGCGGCCCGCTGGAACAGGGCTACCGTGATCAGCCAGAAGAGCGCGCCGGCCCCAGCCAGCAACGTAAAGAGCAGCGTTCCCGTGGCCGGGATGCGGTCGCGGCAGAACATGACAAAGAGCATCATGCCCACGCCGGAAAGCAGCGACGGCAGCAGCGCAACCAGAAAATCCTTGAGACCCACGGCAATGAGCCGGCAGGCGAAATAGAAGGTCGGGAAAGCCATCACCACCGACACCGCAAGGTAAGCCAGCGCCAGGCCCTGAACGCCGTCCTGGCGCGCACCAAGCACGAACGCCAGTACATACAGCGGCGTGCCGATCAGCGACAGGCGTAGCATCCAGCCGGTCTTGCCCAGGGCCATGAAGACCGGAGCAGCCACACTGGTGATGACCTGCAGATAACCGACCAGGCCCAGGAACAGCAGGATGTCGCCCACCAGTGCCCACTTGGGGCCGAGGAAGACCGCTACGAACAGGTGCGACAGACTGGCTACCCCGAACATCATCGGCGCGGCCACGAAGGAAATCAGGCTCAGGGAGCGCAGCGCTAGACTGGACAGATAGGCGCGATCGTCCTGGCGCCGGCTCATGACCGGGAACAGCGAGCGCACCGCCACCCAGGAGATGTTCTGCACCGGGAACAGCATGAGCTTGTAGGCCAGCGAGTAATTGCCCAGGACGGAGGCGCCCAGCATCTTGCCGACCACGAAGCTGTCGGCATTGCGAAAAACGTAGGCTGCCATCTGGTTGCCAGCCATCGCTCCGCTGAAGGAAAAGACGCTGCGAATCGATGCGCGGTCGAAGATCATCTTCGGTCGCCACGGCGAATAGCGCCATAGCAGCAGGGTCGTGCAGACTGCCGTGATCACCGCCTGCGCCGTCAGGCTCCATACGCCGGCGCCCTGGAAGGCCAGGACCAGCGCGATGGCCAGCGACAGCAGCGAGGCCGCCGATTCGATCCCGGCAATGAGCCGGAAGCGCGACACCCGTTCCAGCAAGGCCTGATGCACCATCGAACTGGCCGCCACCGGGAAGGTAATGGCCAGTACCCACAGCACATGGGTCAAGCGCGGCTCACCGAAGGTAGACGACATGAAAGGCGCCGCCAGCCACAGCAACAGCATCAGCACCATTCCGCCGATCATGTTCAACCAGAACACCGACGAGCTGTCGTTATCGTGCAGTTCGGCCTTCTGGATAATGGCGGCGGCGGTACCCATATCGCGCAGGATGAACGCCAGATTGGTCGCGATGCCGGCCATGGCCATGAGGCCGTACTCGGAAGGGGGTATCAGCCGCGTCAACACGAACATGTTGACCAGCTGGGAGCCAATCTTGACGAACTGCGTTATCGCGATCCAGCGGACATTGGAAGCAGCGCTCATGCCGCTCCCCGGAACGCCAGGTGGCAAGCCCGCAGGCCAGCGATGGATGCCGACAACGCCGCGCCCGGTGAAAGCTTGGCAGCCTCAATGGGAGCGGCCATGCTCAATGCGTATCCAGGTCAGGCAGGCCCTTGATCAGATCGTCCACTGCCTTGACCTGCTCCAGGAAGGGCTTCAGCTGCGACAGCTTCAGCGCGCTGGGGCCGTCGCACAGGGCCTTGGACGGATCGGGATGCGCCTCCAGGAACAGCCCCGCCAGACCCAGTGCCATGCCGGCGCGGGCCAGTTCGGTGACCTGGCCGCGACGACCGCCCGAGGCAGCTGCGCCGGATTCACGCTGTTGCAGGGCGTGGGTCACGTCGAAGATCACCGGCTTGTTGCCGCTGACCTGCTTCATCACGCCAAAGCCCAGCATGTCCACCACCAGGTTGTCGTAGCCGAACTGGGCGCCGCGGTCACACAGCATGACGTTGGTATTGCCGCCTTCTTCGAACTTCTCGACGATGTTCTTCATCTGCGGCGGGCTGACGAATTGCGGCTTCTTGATGTTGATCACCTTGCCGGTCTTGGCCAGCGCGATCACCAGGTCGGTCTGGCGTGCCAGGAAGGCGGGCAGCTGCAGCACGTCGCAGACGCTGGCCACTTCGGCGGCCTGGTAGGGCTCGTGCACATCGGTCAGCACCGCCACGCCGTGCGCCTTCTTGACGGCTTCGAAGATCTTCAGGCCGGCGTCCAGGCCAGGGCCGCGGTAGCTCTTGATGGAGGAACGATTGGCCTTGTCGAAGGAGGCCTTGAACACATAGGGGATGCCCAGTTCCTTGGTGACGCGCACGTATTCACCGCAGACATCGACGGCGAATTGTTCGGATTCCAGCACGTTGATGCCGCCAAAAAGGACGAAGGGCAGTTCGTTTCCAACCTCGATATCAAAGATCTTGATCATGTTCCGTTTCCTCATGCAGGAGGTGATTGTTCAAATTACGGCGTCGACCGGGTCGCGCCTGGAGGGGGAGAATACTTTGGTTTGCACCGAAATCACAGACGCTTGGCGTCCAGCAGCTTGAGTACGCCCACCACGTGCTGTTCCTGGTTCAGTGCCACCAGGGCGGTGATGTTCAGTTCCAGCATCTTGGCTTCGGCGTCGACGAACATTTCGCTTTCCGGGACGGTCTTGGGCGAGCGGTTCATCAGGTCGGCGGCGGTGATGTGATAGATGTCCTTGCGGGCGGCCAGGGCGCGGCGCAAGTCACCGTCGGTGATCACGCCACTCAGGGTCTGGCGCTTGCCGTCATCGCTGACCAGGGCCATGCCCAGGCCGCCTTCGGTCATCTGGCCGATCACATCGATGAGGGGGGTGTCTTGCATGACCCAGGGCACCTGGGTGTGCATCACATCCTTGACGCGGGTGAGCAGGCGCTTGCCCAGGCTGCCGCCCGGGTGGAAGCGGGCGAAGTCGTTGGGCTTGAAATCACGCTTCTCGATCAGCGCCACGGCCAGGGCATCGCCCATCACCAGGGTGGCGGTGGTGGACGTGGTCGGGGCCAGGTTGTTGGGGCAGGCTTCACGCGGTACCGACACATCCAGGACCACATCCGCATTCTTGCCCAGGGTCGAATTGCGCTTGCCGACGATGGCGATGATGCGCAGGCCGAAGTGACGCAGGGAGGGAATCAGGCGGATCACCTCTTCGGTCTCGCCGCTGTAGGAGATGAGGATCGCGGTATCGGCCTCGGTGAACATGCCCAGGTCGCCGTGATAGGCCTCACCCGGGTGCACGAAGAAGGACGATGTGCCGGTGGAGGCGAGGGTGGCGGCGATCTTGCTGCCGATGATGCCCGACTTGCCCATGCCTGAGACGATCACGCGACCGCGGGTGTTGTACATCAGCTCGACGGCCTGTTCGAATTCGTCGGCCAGGCGCTCGGCGATCATGTTCAAGGCTTGCGCCTGTTCCTGGAATACCCGGATACCGGTTTTTCTCATGGTGTGCTCACTTGTTTCTGTTGGGGCGGGTCACTGCGTCATGCGGCTCATGGCCTGGGCATAACCAGCAACGCTGTCATAGATGGCGGAACGGTTCTGGGCGTTCAATACACTGTCGGAAAATTCCCGGAAAGCGCCGTGGCCGCCGGGCTTGGCCAGTACGATGCGGGCATGGCGCTTGACGTAGTCAGCTGCGTCGCCGACGGCCACCGGCCAGTCGCAGGCGGCGAAGCCGGGCAGGTCGATGCTGTCATCGCCGATCATGGCCGTGGCTTCGCGACCGACGCCGTATTGCGCCATGATGTCCTGGCAGGCGGCGGCCTTGTCCTTGGCGCCGAGGTGGAATACGGTGATGCCCAGATCGGCCAGCCGACGGCGCAGCGTGGCCGAATCGCGGCCGGAGATGACGGCCACGTTGACACCGGCTTCCTGCAGCATCTTGATGCCCATGCCATCACGCACGTGGAAGCGCTTGAGGCATTCGCCGCTGTCGTCGTACCAGATGCCGCCGTCGGTGAGAACTCCGTCGATATCGGTGATCACCAGCTTCAGGTCCGCCAGGCTGCCGGCTTTGAGCGCCGGATCGGGCAGGCCAGCCATCAGGGCACGTACGCGCTCCAGGCAGGCCGGCGTATCCACGCCAGTGGCGGCGTGATCGACTTCGATGACGCGGATCTGCCAGCCGGCATCCATGATGCGCAGTTGTTCCAGCATTTCCGCGCGCTCCAGCTCGCTGGCCGGCAATTCGGGGAAAGCCGCCAGCAGCTCGGCACGATAGGCGTAGACCCCGATGTGCTTGAAGTAGCGCGTCTTGCCGGTGGACTCGCGTTCAAAGGGAATGCGTGCGCGGCTGAAATACAGCGCGTCGCCCGCACGATTGCGTACGACCTTGACGGTATTGGGGTTCTCCGCCTCGCTGGCACTGATCGGATGACAAAGGGTGCCGACCTGCACCTGCGGTGCGCCCAGCATGGCTTGCAGCAGGCTGCGCAGGTGCGCCGGATTGACCAGCGGTTCGTCACCTTGCACGTTGAGATAGAGGTCGGCCGGATGGTGTTGCATGACCTCGCGCAGACGATCGGTACCGGAAGGATGGTCAGGCGAAGTCAGGACGGCCTTGCCACCGAAGGCGTTGACCGCAGCCACGATGCGTTCATCGTCGGTGGCCACCACCACATCGGCCAGTTCTTCGAGAGTCTTCACGCGTTCGTAGACATGCTGGATCATGGGCTTGCCCAGGATGTCGGCCAGCGGTTTGCCGGGCAGGCGGCTGGAGCCAAAGCGTGCCGGAATGACAGCGATACAGCGCATGCGGGACCTCAGCCCAGCGCCGCCGGCCGGGGCGCCAGCGTGTTCGTCATGTCGGGGCGGTGCGATACGTTGGTCATGGAAGTGCTTTCATGTGAGGGAGTTCGGTGCCCCATGGCTGGGTGCCTGCCGCGCAGGGAGGTCATCCTGGTCATCAGCTACGCTTCGGTTGCGGCTCAGGTGTGCCGATCGCTGCCCCTGCTCGTGATTTTGGTAACCGCAGAGGCGGGCAGGTCGGTGACATCGATACGACAGTTTCAGCTGGCGGCATTTGCTCTTGTCATGGTGGACGTTGCGACGTCGGGTTCACGTGTCCCCGACGTCCGCCCGGTAGGCAAGGCGCGAGGAACTGTGATGTTCTTATCTGGCCAGGTGCAAAGATTCAAATATGAAAGAAAAAGTTCCACAAAAATTTGCTGAGTGGAAATTTCCCGGCATTTGCTTGCAGTTACTGGCTTGTTCGACAAATTTATCATATTGTTGCGCTGCACAGTCGCATTTTTGCCCGAAATGCCGCGCTGAATAGGTGCATACTTTTTGTTGTCATTGAGTGAACTTTTATTCGCAAATAATGACAAGACGTCAAGATAGCGTTTGATGCTGATTGATGCCGAGAGAAGATTGAATAATCAGTGATTTTGAGAGGAAAAAAGATGTCGCGGGACCCTGACTGGCTGGCCGATCTGGAGCGCTATAACTTGCGCCGTCCGTTTCTGAAAGAACAATCGATCTGGGCCATCTGGGTCTATCGCTGGGGTCGGCGTATCGAGGCAAGACCGCCCGGTCTTACCCGCAAGCTGCAGAACGCGCTGTATTGGCCGCTGTTCCGGCTGACCGAGACCGCTTTCGGTATCAGTCTTCCACGTGGCGCCAGGATCGGTCCCGGCTTGCGTATCTGGCATTTCGGCAACATCTTCGTCAATGAACAGGCTGTCATTGGCGCAGGCTGCACCTTGCGACAGGGCGTGACCATCGGCAATCGTCATGCCGGTGGTCCGTCTCCGGTGATCGGCGATGATGTGGAGTTCGGCGCCTATGCGCAGGTGCTCGGTGGCATCCATCTGGGAGATGGGTGCAAGATCGGGGCTATGTCGGTGGTGTTGCACGACGTACCTGCCGGCGCCACGGTGGTGGGGGCACCGGCCCGTGTGGTTTCCGCTGCTGCAAGGATCGACGAAGTCTGATCCTGTGCTCGCTTGCGGCTCTTTCAGTCTGGCCTGCAGATAATGCGGGCCATTTTTTTGACCCGCCGGCATGGAACGCGACATTTTCTTTGCTTCAGACCTGCGCGAAGCTCGCTCTCGCTCCCAAATGAGAAAACGCCCGATTGCTCGGGCGTTTTCTCTACGTATTGCCTTGCTGCTGATCAGGCGGTAGTCATGCCCATGGGCATGGACAGCTTCTGGTCGCTGCGACGACGACGCCACGCCATCATGCCCACGAAGGCCAGGCCGCCCAGCATCATGGCGGTGGTGGAGACTTCCGGCACCGACGAGGTCAGGGTCAGGTTACCGCCGTAGGTGCCCTTGCCGGTCACATTCAGGGAGTAGGCGCCAGCGGTCAGCTTGGTGGCATCGACACTGAAGGTAATGGTTGTGTTCTTGCCATTGGGCGAGCTGGTCGACGTACCGGTTGCGATCGTGGCGTTGGTCGTGGTGTTGATCAAGGAATAGGTGGACAGGCCGCCACCGTTCTTGGTGACAAACGTGGCGGTGACAGCCGACGACAGGTCTGTCAGGCTGGTGATCGTGAAGGTATAGTTGTCGTTGAACGATTCCGAAGTGGCGTATTTCGGCGAGCTGAAGCTGGCGGTACCGCCAGAGGTGTCCAGCGCGAAGGTGGTTGCGTGGGCGGCAGTGCCGGCCATGGACAGTGCCAGGGCGACAGCGGAAGCGGCGAGAAGTTTTTTCATGGGATCAATCCTTTAAGTTCAAGACTATTTGTGTGAAGAGGATTGCGCGTGGCGCTCTCCATTCAAAAGCAAATCAACTCACTTTGATGCTGGATTGCCCTGTGACACCACGTCGCAGTCAATCTATTTATTGCCAAAAGAATAATTTCCTCTGACAAATCCTGACACCTGTAACGAAACATGCGTTGATGTCGGAACTATAACATTCGCTTTCACGCATGAGCAACAAAAATACGCAGAAAAAGGATAAATTCCCGGATTTTTCAATCGGCCTGAAACCCGCGCCAGCAAAGGGTTTCGATAATTTCCGGCGGGCACTACTGATGAGTAGTGCGCTGCGGAAATGAACTGATCCGTACGGCAATAAATTTATCTTTTTTACAACAAATTGAGGGATTGTTTAATTGTTTTTGAGTCAACTTAAACTTCGCTTTCGGTTGCTTGAAGGCAAACATGTAAAGGGCTGGTTTCTCCCTGAGGAAAAGGTCTTTGTAATGTATTGACGGTGGAGCGAGGCAGAACAGTGCCAGGAAGCGAGGGGTGGACCTTTGTTTATGTGTCTTTTCGCGTGGGCTGGCATGCGCGTTCTTGGCACATCGGAACTGGTGAGAAAAATGCGGTGATATGGCGCGAGGATGTTGTTTTTATGGCATATCTTTTTGCCATGCTGCAATGCGTAAATAAAATTCGACAAACTGGAGCCCCTAAAATATAGTAAACCAAAGAAGGGGGTGGTTTCGCGGATTATGAAGTCATTTTGTTGACTGATATCTATATTTCCGTAAACCAAGATTAATTTTGTAATGCGAAAATAATTGCATTAAATATATTTTCTCGAGGGAAATTGCGAGTGCGCCTGGGGCGGTGTATTTGCCAGTTGCTGGATTGCGCGGCCAAGTTTGATCCGCGTTGAGGAAATTCCTGTTTTTTGCGATTCTTGCGAGCCAGAACGTTTCTTCTCGCTATCTGTTCTTATTTTCGGATGGCGCGCGGTGAATCCGTTATCCATCCTCCCCCCGTTCGTTGACGTTTGCTTGCTGTGCAGCGTAGTGCAGGTGCGTGCGCCGGTCAGTTAGCCGTGCGTCCGTGTTGACGGGTCTCTTGCGGGGGGGGGGAATGATGCTGACAACTTCTGGGAATCATTTACTGACGGTTCAGTTTTTGCGCTGCGTAGCTGCAGCGCTGGTCGTAGCGCAACATGCGGCGCTCGAATTGCGGGCTCGCAGCGGATTGCCAGACTTGCTTTCCTACTGGCACGAAGTGGGTGGGGTGGGTGTTGATATTTTCTTTGTGATCAGTGGCCTGGTCATGTATCTGTCGACGCGACGGATTCCATCTCCTGCCGATGCCGGTGCCACTGCCAGCCTGTTCTTTCGCAGGCGACTGATACGCATCGTCCCGCTGTACTGGTTCTATACGATGCTCAAGGTGGGTATCGTGCTCATTTTGGGCTCCAAAGCATTCGCGGATGGTCTTCCACTGCTCTACGTGTTGGGGTCCTTGCTGTTCTACCCGATGGTGTCGCCGGCCAGCGGTGACATCCTGCCATTGGTCGAGTCGGGATGGACGCTCAGTTTTGAAATGCTGTTCTACGCTGTGCTGGCGACAGCCATAGCACTACGGCTTCCACGCCTGAAGACCTCCGTTGTCTTGCTGGCGATCATTTTTGTTGTGTCCCAGATGCTGGTCGACAGCGTGCTGTTCCGCTTCTTCGGTCGTACGGTGCTCTTCGAGTTCGTGCTCGGCATGGTCGTGGCCAGACTGTGGATGCAGCGCAGGGAAGTGCCGTTGTGGATGCCGGTGGTCCTGGTGACGTTTGCGCTGGCGGCCTTGTTCGTCTACCGCCCGCATCTCGATCGCTTCATCGGGTTAGGGATTCCTTCGGCGATGTTGGTACTTGGCGTAGCCTGGATGGAGCGGGTTGAGTGGGTGAGGGGGCTGGCAGCTAAAGTGACGCTGCTTGGCGATGCATCCTATTCCACCTATCTGGCCCACGGCTTCGTGATGCCGGTTGCGGTCATCATCGGGCTCAAGCTCAGTCCGCATGCCTATGGCTTCGTCTGCGTGCTCGCTGTGCTGGGTTCGACAGCTGCGGGGTGCGTGTCTTATCTGCTACTGGAAAAGCCGATGACGAAGTTCCTCAATGCGCGCTTTGGCGGTGCCCGCACCCCGGCTTCGCCGGAAACCGCGGCGCCCATCTAGTCATGTCGCTGGCTGAAAGCGTCTTGCAAAGACGCTGCGACCTGAGCTTCAGCGCTCTGGTCGCAGCCGCCCTTGCTTGCGTATCGGAGCGCTAGGGTAATGCTAGCGGCCTGCTGCGGTCTGCCACAGGCGTGCCAGTTGTTCGCCGCTGTCGCGCAATAAGCCCGGGGCTTGTGCAATCGCGTCCTCTAGTTGCACCGGGCCGAAAGTAATGGAGAAACAGCCCGAGAAGCTCTGCTGGAGTTTGGGTAGCGCGCTGCGATCAATCCCGCCTGAGAGCAGGGTAGTCGGCACTCCCGCTCGGCGCGCTCGCTGGCTGGCAATGAACGGGGCTTTACCGTGCAAGGTCTGGGCGTCGCTGCGGCCTTCGCCGGTGATCAGCCAGTCAGCCCCTGCCAGTGCGTCATCCAGCCCGATATGGTCGGCTACGGTTTCCGCGCCTGAGCGGAATTGTGCTCCCAGCATCAGCAGTGCATAGCCCAGCCCGCCGGCTGCGCCGGCGCCCGGCTTGTCGGCGGCGCCGTGACCCAGGGCTGCTTCCAGCACGCTGGAAAAATGAGCCAGCTTGCGATCGAGCTGTTCGACCTGCTCGGGTACGACGCCTTTTTGTGGGCCGAAGACCGCTGTAGCGCCTTCTTCGCCGCATAAGGGATTGTCGACGTCAGACATTGCGACGATGTGCGTTTCCCCGATGCGCGGGTCGAGTGCGGAAGTGTCCACCCTGGCGATGCGATGGAGTTGCTCGGGGAGGGGCGGGACGATTTCTCCATCAGCGTCCAGGAATACCATTCCCAATCCTGCCAACAGTCCTGCACCGCCGTCATTGGTGCTACTCCCGCCCAGCGCGACCAGGAAGCGGCGCGCGCCGCGATCCAGCAGTTGTTTGATGGCGTCGCCCACGCCCAGGGTGCAGCGCTGGTCCACGGGAACGGCCGTGCCGGCACTATCGGTCAAGCCCACGATGGCCGCGGACTCGATCACCGCGCTGCCATCTTTGAGGATGCCCACTGGTGCCCGGGCCTGCTGACCGGCGGCATTGCGGCAATCGATGGTGAAGCGATCGCCACCCGCATGCATCAGTGCGTCGAGCGTGCCTTCGCCACCATCGGCGATAGGGCATAACCGGATCTGCGCATCAGGTAACGCGGCCTGGATGCCGGCGCCGATGGCGGCTGCGACATCTTCAGCCGAAAGAGAGCCTTTGAAAGAGTCGGGGGCGATGACGACGACTGGAGGGCGGGAGGAGGTCTGGGCTGAATTCATGATGGGCAGGTTCCGGCCTGCGCGCGGCGTGGCGCAGAGCACATTGGCAAGGTCTCGTCTTTGTTGTGTGGGCAGCACCGCCGTGGCGCTGCATGTAACGCATCATTATATAAGTACGATGCCGCTGCGCTATGCTTCCCGGGGTATAGGCAGTAGCGACAAGCGCTGAAGATAAATTTGGTTAGCGGGACCTGGATATGAAGTGAGTAACAAAAGGTAAGGTCGGTAGCCGGTTAAGTAGAGATGACCGATAGTTTCTTATTGGCCCCTTGCGCCGGAGGAGTGAAAATCATGAAGGCCCGTCTTTATCTGGCTGCATTGCCTGCGGCCGTGCTGCTAGGTGGTTGCGTAGCCGTTCCGGTTTCACCCTATGGCGGAACTGCGGTCTATCCGGTCCAGCCGGCGTACTCTCCCTATTATGCCTACCCTGCGTATCCTGCTTATCCGTCTTACAGTTATCCCTCTTCATCCATCTACTTCGGCTATAGCAGCGGTTGGGGGCGCCATGGCCGGTGGCGCTGAGATATTGATCTGATCTCCTAAGGGAGTCTGATCGGCAGGTTGGCGGTCGCGCAAAAGCAGCTAGAATGTTGCCTTTATCGATAACAGGGTGCGGCAAGGCTGATCCGGGTCCAAGCGCATGGAGCTTCCCATGTCCGAGAGCGGCGACGATGCTCGCAGCCGTCCGCATTGGCCGTCACAAGGTATGAGTTTTTTGGTTTCGTTGACCCGAGCAGATCACATCTCCCGTTCCCGGCGCCGGACCGTGCTGGGTGTGGCATCGTCCGTGCTCGTGCATGCGGCGGTGTTCTTGTTCGTGCGGGCCAAGCTCAACGAAACGCCGCCGCCCAGGTTCGATCAACCGGGGCGACCCGATGCCCCCCTGCAGGTCAGTCTCATTCGTCCACCTACACCGGCACCCGTCGCGCAGCCGGAGCCGCCCAAGCCCGCGCCGGAACCCCCAAAGAAGCAGCCGCCTCTGCCCAGGAAACCCGTAACCAAGCCAGCGACTCGTCCGCATGCAGCCCAGGCAGCGCGTCAGGCTAGTCCGCAGCGCTCGCTGCCCGTTACACCGGCGCCGTCGAGCGCATCCCCGGCCCCTGCCCAGGCGGCGCCTGCGGATGATTTCATGACCTTTACAAACCGTAATCGCCAGAAGCGCGAAGCTGCCGAGCAAGAGGCTGCACAGGAAAACGCGGCTGCCCGCGCGGCTGAAAATCCTTCTGCCAACGACATCGCCCGCGCCAATATCGCCTTCCAGGATAGACGCGGGCGCGGCACCAACGGTGTGTTCCAGATCATCAGCATGGGGCCGCGCGTGGCGCAATACAGTTTCCGTGGCTGGACCACTGATCAGCGTCGCAGCCAGAACCAGTTGATCGAAGTGGACGCGGGCTTTGGCGGGAACGTGCAGCTTGCCGTAGTCGATAGCATGATTGCCCTGATCCGTAAGTACTACACGGGTGACTTCAATTTCGATTCGCAGAAGTTGGGTAGGGTGGTGACATTATCGGCGCGGCAGGAAGATACCAAGGGCTTGCAGAATTTCCTCCTCAATGAGTTCTTCGGAGGCAGGTAAATTGCAGGGGTTGAATTCTGGTTGAAAGCAAAACAGAAAATGTTTTGCAGAAACAGTTGAATTAAAAACACAATTGCTGCTATAATCTTTTTCTTCAGTCGGGGCGTAGCGCAGCCTGGTAGCGTACTTGCATGGGGTGCAAGGGGTCGTGTGTTCGAATCACACCGTCCCGACCAACAGAACTAAAACGTATGACGCAAGTTATACGGATAAACGGCACTGATATTAGAACTTCTAATGTCAGTGCCGTTTTGCTTTCTGGCTTGGGCTCGGCAGTAGCTCATGAATGATTCGGACAATTGTTACGTTGATGCCGGGCTAATCATCTGAAACGGTTTTTGATCGCCAACACTTCTGGCAGCGACATACCCAATCCCCGTAGTTGTTGAGAAAGCACGTTCCATGCAAATGGGGCGGCTTATGAATAATCCTTCCTCGCGCCAGATTCTTTCCATCGGAAAGATGCAGTCTGGTCGTCCCACGCTGTGCCTTTACTGCTTTGCAGCATTTTCCCCGGAACGCGCAGCGCAAAGTTAAGTCTGAGTTATCGCTTTTGTTATGACTTTTAACAGAAAACGCGATAACCATGCACATACACCCTGACACCCGCCACCCGGTTCACCGGCGATTCCATGACATAGACGTCCTAAGATTCCTGGCGGCGGTCAGTGTGATGCTTCTGCACTACCTCGTCCGGGGATTCGCCGATGGGGACATCTATTCTCCCGTTTTCTACGGCGATGCCGCCAATCTGGTCAAATACAATTATCTGGCGGTCAATCTCTTCTTCATGATTTCAGGGTTCGTCATCCTGATGACTGCCGAGGGCGGGACGGCCTTGTCATTCCTGCGGTCTCGCCTGCTCAGGCTCTATCCCGCGTACTGGTTTTGTTGCACGGTCAGTTTCGTGCTCACTTACTTCTTCATCAATCACATCTTTACCCTGACTGTTCCGCGATACCTCTTCAATCTCACCATGTTCAACGGATTCTTCGGTATCGGGTACGTTGATGGCGTGTACTGGACTCTTCTGGTAGAACTGAAGTTCTATCTGCTCGTGCTCTGCGTGCTGCTGCTTCGCAAGATGCCGAAGATCGAATATCTGTTGGCCGGCTGGTTGCTCATCTGCGTATTCCAGGCGTTCTACAGAATACCGCTCCTGGACAAGTACCTGATTACCAATTATGCGAGTTTCTTCATTGCAGGCTGCCTCTTTTATCGGCTGTCGAAACTCGGATTTTCCTGGTTCAGAGCAGGAATGTTGGTGGTGACTGTGCCGGTCGGAGTCCATTTCGAAGTCGCTGATCTGGCAGTGCGTGCTGCTCACTACAATAAACTCGCTTTTAACGGCGAAATGGTCGCTGGGATCTGTATCGGATTCTATGTTCTTTTTATTGGCGTCATCTTGCGGCGATCTTCGTCGCCTCGCTACGCCAAGCTGGCGACCCGGCTGGGCAGCCTTTCCTATCCGCTGTACCTGATCCATTTGAACGTGGGCTTGGTGATCTTCAATCTGGTAGGCGAAAAACTGAATAAATGGCTGCTGCTGCCGCTCATTTGCGTGGGTATGATCGCATTTGCCTATTTCATTCATCGGTGCGTAGAAAAACCTTTGTCCACGTTCATGAAGCGCAAGCTGCCACCCCCGTCCGTACCGGCCACAGCGCCGGTCTAGTCGGCGATTTTTCGACGCGCACGCCGGGTATTTTCTGGTTCCGTGTGAGGGCGCGGTTTCGCCTACGGCCTTGCGATATTTTCTCGTTGCGTCTCGTATTGCTCACATATTGTCGGCCGTGTAATATTGGCAAGAATGCATGATGCAGCGCAAAAAACGTCTTGCCGGCCGATTTGGCATGGCGATTGGCACAAGGATTGCGGCGTTCTTCGCCTCCTGGAATCTGGCGATGGATGTGGTAAAGCCGGCATAGCAGAGCGAGCGGGTGTTGGCGCAGGTGCTGCAGCTGTATCCGGCCTTTTGCTGAAATGCATGTTTATCTTTTTTGAGACCTGTAACTGGAGCCTATGTGAGAGTTCTTGTGCTCGGAGCAACCGGGTTTGTTGGACAGCGCCTGGTCGCGCAACTGCGTGAAAGCGGGTGGGCCACTCCGGTCCTGGCGGGTCGCCGTCCGCCGGCCAATCTGCCTGTAGGCCTGGAGTTCCGCCAGGTCGATACCCTCGACTCCAATAGTCTGCGCCGGGCCTTGGCTGATATCGATGCGGTAGTCAATAGTGTTGCAGGTAAAGGCGATTCGATCTCCCGTGGCGCCAGATTACTGGTTGAAGCGGCCTTGGAGACATCGCGCCCGCGGATCGTGCATATGAGTTCGATGGCGGTATATGGCCGTCAGGAGGGGCAGCTCCGGGAAGATGCGTCGCTCGATCCCGGTGCCAGCTGGTACGCACGGGCCAAGTGCGAGGCTGAAGAACATATGGCGGCTTATGCCGCGGCCGGCCAGAGGGTGATCATGCTGCGTCCGGGTTGTATCCATGGTCCTGGCAGCGACATGTGGGTGCGACAGATTGCGCGCCTGCTGGCGGCCGGGCGGGTCGGAGATCTTGGTCCGGCAGGCGAGGGCTGGTCCAATCTGGTCCACGTGGATGATGTCTGCTCGGCTGTGCTTTTGGCCCTGCGCCATGAGTCTGCTATCGAGGGGCCGGCGATTTTTAATCTGGCAGGTGCCGACAGCCCCCAGTGGAATCGCTATTTCATCGACCTTGGCAAGGCCATCGGCGTCGCTCCGGTCAAGTCCATCCGTACTTTGCAGCTGAAGCTGGATGCCAGCGTGGGAACAGCACTGATCCGTGTCCTGCAGCGTTTGACAGACAAGGCCGGGGCGGATTCGCAGCGTTTGCCCGTGGCCTTGTCGCCCTCTTTCCTGCGCCTCTGGCAGCAGGCTCTGCGTATCGATGTGGAGCACGCTCACACTCAGTTGAAGTTCGCCCCGCGCACGTATTCCCAGAGCCTTGCGGAGTCGGCGCAATGGGCGTTGAGCCAAGGCATTGGATCCGCACGAGTGAGCAAATGACCAATGCCAGCAGAATTCGATTGCACGGAATGAAGCAATCTTCCACCGACTTTGCAAAGACAATATGAAAATTGCCTACCTGACCAGCGTATATGCGCGCGCCAGTGATACGTTTATCCGCAATGAGGTCCTGGAACTGCGTCGACGCGGCCACGAGGTGCTGACGTTTTCGATCCGGCGCGAGGCAGGTGATGCCGCCGTCAGCGCCGATGTGAAAAGTGAGCAGGCCAATACCGATTACATCCTGGAAAATGGCTTGCCACGTTTGCTGGCCGCCACATTTGCGACGCTGGTGCAAGCGCCGGGGCGCGTGCTGGAGGTGCTGAAACTGGCGCGCCGCACGCGGGCCGCGGGTGTGCGACCGGCGTTGCTACACGTGCTGTACCTGATCGAGGCATGCTATCTGGCGCGTCGCCTGAGTGAGCAGAAGGTACAGATACTGCATAACCACATTGCCGAAAATTCGGCGACGGTAGCCATGTATGCGTCGATGCTGTCGGGTATTCCGTACAGCATGACGGTTCATGGACCAGGCATCTTTTTCCACCCTGTCGCGTGGGCATTGGGAGAGAAGGTGCAGCGCTCGGCCTTCACAGCGGCCATTACGAACTTCTGCAAGAGCCAGTGCATGCTGTTCTCCGAGGTCAATGCATGGCCGCGCCTGAACGTAGTGCGCTGTGGCGTTGGTCCGGCATTCGAGAATGCTCCGGCGCTGCCCATCCCCGAGGTGCCGCGGCTGGTCTTCGTGGGGCGCCTGTGTGCGGAGAAGGGCGTGCCCTTGCTGATCGAAGCTGTGACTCGTCATGTCAACGCCGGTAAGCCTTGCGAGCTGGTACTGGTGGGCGACGGTCCGCTGCGTCCCTTTATCGAGAAGGCCATCGCTGGCGGTCCGCTGTCCAAGGTCATTCGCATCCTCGGCTGGAAGAGCAGCGCAGAGGTCCGCGAGGAAATCGAGCGCAGCCGTGCGCTCGTGCTGCCCAGTTTTGCCGAGGGCCTGCCCGTGGTGGTGATGGAGGCGCTGGCATTGTCGCGCCCGGTCATCAGTACCCGCATCGCCGGTATTGCGGAACTGGTGGAGGATGGCGTCAATGGATGGGTCGTCGCACCTGGTTCGGTCGAGGAGCTTGTGTCTGCCATCGATCAGGTCACGGGAGCCTCGGTGGAACGTCTGCAGGAAATGGGGCGGCATGGCGCGCAGGCAGTCAGACAAAAACATCACCTGGGCACTGAAGTAGGAAAGCTTGAGCAGCTTTTCGCTTCGCATGGTCGCCAGGAAGCGTGAGGGGGAGACAGATTGATTCAATATCTCTCCGATTGCGAGGGCGCAAGTCTTCAGGATTATCCGGTGTGCATTGTCGGCAGCGGTCCCGGTGGCATCAGTCTTGCTGTTGCTTTGGCACGCAAGGGGCAACGGGTGTTGTTGGTCGACGGTGGCGACTGGAGTGAAAGCCAGACCGACGACGATGCCTATCAGGGAAGTGCGCACGCTCCACATCCGGCCACGACCGAGTATCGTCGTCAGCGCTTTGGGGGGACCACGCATCTCTGGGGCGGGCGGTGCGTCCCGCTTGATCCAGTCGATTTCGCCCGGCGTCCGCATGTGCCGTTGAGCGGTTGGCCGATCAGTCATGAAGAGTACGCGGCTTTCCTGCCCGAGGCCATGCAGTACTGTGATGCCGGCGCGGCGGATTTTTCGCCTGCCAGCCTGGCCGGGGGCAACGGTCCGATGTTTTCAGAGCTACCGGTGCTTGCGCGGGATCTGACGGAATACATAGAACGCTATAGCCTGCCGACCGATTTTGCGGCGAAGTTTGCTGAAGAACTAAAGGCATCTGATCGCGTGAAGGTCTTGCTGCGCGCTCGCTGCACCCGTCTGGTGGTCAGCACGGATGGCGCGCGAATCGAGTCCGTGGTGCTGCATGACGGGCAGCGTGAGACGCAGGTGCGTGCCGGCCAGATCGTCTTGGCTGGCGGTGCCATCGAGGCAACCCGGCTATTGCTTTGTACACGTGAGAATGTTCCGGCCTGGCAGCGATTCGACGCCAGCCTGGGCCGATATTACGCCTGTCACTTCGACCTGATTTTTGGACAATTGCGTCTCAAGGACGAGCGTCCACGGTTCAGTTTCCAGAAAACGCAGGACGGTATCTATGCCCGGCGCAAGCTGCAGTTCACTCCCGAATTGCAGAACCGGCTGGGCCTGCTCAATTCGACGCTGCGGCTGCATTTCCCGCCCTATGCCGACCCTGACCACGGTAGTGGCGTGCTCTCTGCGATCTATCTTGCCAAGTCGGTTTTGCCGACCGAGCACCAGGACATCCTCAATCACGGCAGCCAGGATGCAATCCGTGATCCGCGTCGCCTGGCGCACTTGCGCAATGTGATCGTCGATGCCGGCTCGGTGTTTGGTTTTGCATACGATATGGTAGTCAAGCGCAAGCTGGCCAAGCGCAAGTTGCCTTACACGCTCATTCCCAACCGCAACGGCACCTACCCGCTGGAATTCAACAGTGAACAGGTGTGCGACGCGGACAACCGGATTAGCCTCCTGGACGCGACCGACCGTTACGGAATGCGCAGGGTCGACGTGAAATGGCGCCTGACTGCACAGGATATTGAATCGGGCATCCAGTCCTTCCTGTCCATGCAATCCCTGCTTGAGACGACCCGCAACTGCCGCCTTGATTTCGACATTGGCGAGCTGCGTGAGCAGGTTTCACGAGCCTTGCCGGTGGGCGGGCATCACATCGGTAGCACGCGCATGGGCTTGTCCGCACAAGATAGCGTGGTCGATTCCGATTGCCGCCTGCATGGCGTCGAGAACCTGCTGGTGCTGAGCTCCTCGGTATTTCCTACCAATGGTCATGCCAATCCCACGTTGAGCATCGTGGCGCTGGCATTGAGGATGGCTGAGCATCTGCAGAACTAAGTGAATCTGCGTGTCAGGTTACACATCCATACAATTTCACGTCCGCCTGCGCCCGAGCTATCTCGTTATCCGGATAACCACGCCATGACGTGGCCTCCGGCGTTTCCATGCCGGCACATTCCGCCAAACAAGATCAGGAGCGCAAGCATGAAATCCCTACTATTGATTCCGGCCGTGGCCGTGGTCACGGCCCTGAGCGGCTGCGTGGTCGCACCACCCACCGTACGGCCCGCCTACGTGGCACAGCCGACCTACGTTGCGCCCCCGGGTGTGGTCTACGTGCAGCCGACCTACGCTTCGCCCGGACCCGGCTGGGTCTGGGAATACCACTCCTATTACGGCTGGGGCTGGCATCATCCGCACTATGGCTGGCATCGCGGCTGGCGCTGATTGATGCCGAATGCTGCATATAGGTGTAAGAAAAGCGGCACATAACGCGAAAACAGCGGCCTACGCCGCTAATGCCGTTCAGTTAAGAAAAAATCGCCGCGCCAGATGACTTTGGCGCGGCGATTTTGCTTGTTTCTCTTCCCTAGTTCTCTTCCCGCCATTTGAAACCGTTCGGACTGAGTAGGCCCTTGAGGGCCGTATCGAAGCCTGTCCTGAGCCTGTCGAAGGGGCGCTGCTCAGCTTGTGGCGCGCCTTCGATACGCGGCTACGCCGCTACTCAGGACGAACGGCCAGCGATGGCGCAAACAAAGTCTGAGCAAGCTTTCGGGCTGGTAACAAGCTTAACTGAACGGCATTACGGCCTAGGCCGCTGTTTTTCATTTCTGTGTGTAGGGGGGGAGGGCTCACCACGCCGGTATCAGCGCAGTCGCAATTCCAGCGTGAGATGTCGCAGGCCGTCCACTTCCGATAATTTCTGACGAAGCAGGTCTTCAGAAGCCGCCTTCGCGGCGGATACGCTCACAATTGCCGCCCGCGCAGTCGGTCCAATGCGCCAGACATGCAGGTCGTCGATCTGCACCTCCGCGCCGGCCAGCACCTGCTCTATGCGGGCAGCGACCTGGGCGTCGGTCACGTCGAGCAGCACCGCCGCACTGGAGCGCAGCAGGCTATACGACCAGCGTGCAATGACCACGGCACCCACCACCCCCATCAAGGGATCCAGCCAGGTCCAGCCCAGATAGCGACCAGCCAGCAAGGCAGCAATGGCCAGCACCGAGGTCAGGGCGTCGGCCACGACGTGCAGATAGGCCGAGCGCAGATTGTTGTCGTGTCCATGGTGATGGTGGCCGTGTCCATGCCCGTCCTGAGGATGGGCATGGTGTTCATGCGCATGCCCGTGATCATGATCGTGATGACCCGGATGACCGTGATGGTCGTGATCCCCATGATGCCCATGATGCCCATCCATCAGCAGCCAGGCGCTGGCGATATTGACGATCAGTCCGACCACGGCGATCGGGATGGCTTCGCTGAAATCGACCGCACTCGGGCTGGCCAGGCGCCACAGGGATTCGCCGCCGATGCCGATGGCAATCACCGCCAGTACCAGCGCGGAGGCGAAGCCCGCCAGGTCGCCGACCTTGCCGGTGCCGAAGCTGAAGCGCCCATCATGGGCATGGCGGCGGGCGAATACATAGGCGCCGGCGGCAATGGCCAGCGCACCGGTGTGGGTCGCCATGTGAAAGCCGTCGGCCAGCAGTGCCATCGATCCGGTCAGGTAGCCTGCAGCGATTTCGGCCACCATCATCACGGCGGTGAGGGCGACCACCCACAGGGTGCGGCGGGTATTGCGGTCGTGGTTGGCGCCAAGATAGACGTGGTCATGGCGCAAGGGGGAGGTGCTTGGCATGTCGTTTCCTTATTTGGCGTAGCGGCGGATGGCTTCCAGGACTTCTTCCAGTCCCTGCTTGCGTTCCTCGTCGGTCAGCCCGGGGCGGGCCACATGTTCGCGCGCGTGGGCTTCGATCAATTCGTCCATCAGGCCGTGCACCGCGCCGCGGATGGCGGCGGCCAGGTGCAGGGTGCGGCCACACTCGGCGTCACCTTCCAGTGCACGTTCCAGGGCCTGGACCTGGCCGCCGATGCGTCGCACACGGTTGAGCAGGGCATCCTTGTCTTGCTTCAGGTGTGCCATATACCATACCCCCCTATCCTATAAAGCCGCCATTATAAGCTGTCCAGGGCTGCATGAGGTGAGGGGCGTTTTGCCGCAATCCGGGACACTGCATACATTCCCATGCTGTGAAAAAATACTTGCCCATGTGCAGTTTTATTCAGTTATACGTAAGCTCTGCGCTATAGCCTCGGGACAATGCGGCGTGTTGCGTCATGTTTCGTCCGCAGCCAACTCTGCCCAGGGCGGAAATAAAAGAAGCGGGGCTACCCGCAAGGAGACATCGATGGCGAAGAACAAAAGTGCGCGGGCGGCCGGCGCCGGGGTGGCGTCGCAGGCCTGGGAGGGGGCATTGCCCTGGTTGGCCGGGCTGGTACTCGGTGGCGGTGCGGCGCTGGCGTTGGATGCCATGGGGGCAGGGCGCTGGCTGGCGGCACCTTTGGTCAGTTGCGTGGCCGTGCTGCTGGGCCTGGTCGGTTTTGCGCTGGCGCGCGGCCGTGGGCAGCCTCGTGGCGATGCGATGGTCGACAGGATCAGCGGCGAAATTGATCACATCATGATCGGTGCAGCTGAAACCTCGTTCTTCGTCGATACCATCAAGAACAAGATCAGCAAGGACGTGGGAGCGGCCGATCGGATTGCTGCCAGCGCCGAGCAGAATGCGGCCACCACCGAGCAGATTGCCGCCAATGCCGAGCGCGCCTCGGCGATCGCCGCCGAAGTGCGTGCCGAGAGCGTCAGCGGCCGGGCAGAGGTCGATCGCGGCCTGCAGCAGATCGGGCAGGCGCGCACCGACGCCCTGTCGGCATCGTCGATGATGGCGCAGCTGCAGGAAAAGTCGCGCCGCATCCATGGCATTACCGAGGTCATCAGTGAAATCGCCGCCCGTACCAATCTGCTGGCATTGAACGCGGCCATCGAGGCCGCGCGCGCCGGCGAGCAGGGGCGCGGGTTTGCGGTGGTGGCAGGGGAGGTGCGGCAACTGGCCCAGCGCACCAAGGAAGCCACCGACGACATCGGCGTCATGGTGCGCGCCATCACTGAAGAGGCCGAGCGGGCGGCCTCGGGGATGAACTCGCTGAGCAGCAAGGTGCTGGAGGCGGCCCAGAACGTGGAGAAGGTGCATACGCTGCTCAACAGCATCGAGCGTTCTTCCAGCCAGTCGCAGGAGCAGATCGAGGAAATCGCTGTGGCCTCGCGCGAACATGTCCAGACGACCCAGGAAATCGCCGAGGCCATCACCGACATCCGCAACGGCATGCTGCAGACCGACGGTGAGCTGCCCCGCGTGGCGGCGTCGGCGATGCTGCTGTCAGAGCGGGCGGAGGCGGTATTCGAGGCCATCGTCGATGGCGGTGCGCGCAGCGGTCATGATGAGATCCGCGAGGCCGCCTCAGAAGCCGCGCAGGCGGTGGGGAGCCTGTTCGAAAAGGCGATCCGCGCCGGGCAGATTGCCGAGACGGCGCTCTTCGATCGCACTTACAAGCCGATTGCCAATACCTCGCCGCAAAAACACTCCAGCCAGTTCGACGGCTTTACCGACCGCGTATTGCCCGCACTGCAAGAGGCGCTGCTGGAGCGCATGCCGCAACTGGCCTATGCCGGTGCGGTGGACAACAACGGCTACTTTCCTACTCACAACAAGAAGTTTTCCCAGCCGTTGACTGGTAATTATGATGTCGACCTGGTCAACAATCGTACCAAGCGCATCTTCAGTGACCGCACCGGCAAGCGCTGCGGGGCCAATACCAAGCCTTTCCTGCTGCAGACCTACAAGCGCGATACCGGTGAGGTGATGCACGACCTGTCGGTGCCGATCTATGTCAATGGCAAGCACTGGGGCGGCTTCCGGGTCGGCTATCGGTCCAGCCATGCGGCTGCGCCTGCGGCGGTACCGGTGGTCTCGACTACTACGTCTGCCACCCCGGCGCCGTCCACTGCAGTACGGGCGTCGGCCGCCCCGCGCGGGGCAAGGCCGGTGAGGATTTCCAAGGTTTGAGAAGGGTATGCATGCCCGTGTCGGATTGACTTGTCGCAATAGGGGGGTAAAACCATTTCATTTCCGAGGCTGATTCGCTTGACCCCGTCCGGCGCCTGTTAGATTATTCGACGAGGGGACGCTCGCCCGCATGGGACGGGCGATAGACAGCAAGTGGCCGGCCTGCGAGCGGGCTGCGCGAGGGAAGGAAAGACAGTGAAGCCTACGGTGCCAAGCAAGGGCGAATCATCCGGCAAGGAGTTCGATTTCAATAGCCGTGATTTCGAGCGCGTGCGTGGCCTGATCTACCAGCGGGCCGGGATCGCCCTGGCCGACAGCAAGCAGGAGATGGTGTACAGCCGCCTGGCGCGGCGCCTTCGGGCCACCGGCATCACTTCCTTCCAGCAGTATCTCGACATGCTCGAACGCACCCACGACTCCGACGAGTGGGAAGCCTTCACCAACGCCCTGACCACCAACCTGACCTCGTTCTTCCGCGAGGCTCACCATTTCCCCATCCTGGCGGATTTCCTCAAGACCCTGAAGGAGCCGGCCACCATCTGGTGCTCGGCGGCTTCTACCGGGGAAGAGCCCTATACCATCGCCATGACCGCCTGCGAGGCCTATGGCTCGATGACGCCACCGGTGCAGATCGTGGCCACCGACATCGATACCAATGTCCTGGCCACCGGCGCCAATGGCGTCTATCCCATGGAGCGCATCGAAAAGATGTCGCCCGAACGGGTCAAGAAGTTTTTCCTGCGCGGCAAGGGTAACCATGAGGGTTACGTGCGCGTGCGCCCGGAATTGCGCAAGCTGATCACCTTCAAGCAACTGAACCTGCTGGCCGATGGCTGGCCCATCAACGGTCAGTTCGATGTGATCTTCTGTCGCAACGTGATGATCTATTTCGATAAACCTACCCAGAGCAAGATCCTGTCCCGATTCGTTCCATTGATGAAGCCTCATGCCTTGCTGTTCGCCGGCCATTCGGAGAACTTCCTGTATGTCTCCGATGCCCTCAAGCTCAAAGGCAAGACGGTCTATGAACTCAACGCAACGCAGCGTGGCGCAAGGACCAAGCCATGAGTCAGGCGTCCGAGCAGATTGCCACCAATCTCTACTACGACCGCACCTTCGATTGCGACGCCGCCAAGATCCTGCCGGGCGAGTATTACTTCACCGGCAAGGACATGATGATCGTCACCGTGCTGGGCTCCTGCGTCTCGGCCTGTATCCGGGATCGTGTCTCCGGCATTGGTGGCATGAACCATTTCATGTTGCCCGACGGGGGGGGTGACGATGGCAGTCCGATCTCGGCCTCGGCCCGTTATGGCACCTATGCCATGGAAGTGCTGATCAACGAAGTGCTCAAGGCCGGGGCCCGGCGCGAAAACCTGGAAGCCAAGGTATTCGGCGGCGGCAACGTGCTACGCGGCTTTTCGGCCATCAACGTGGGCGAGCGCAATGCCGAATTCGTACGGCGCTACCTCAAGGCAGAAAACATCCGTGTGGTGGCCGAGGACCTGAACGATATCTATCCCCGCAAGGTGTATTTCTTCCCCCGTACCGGCAAGGTGCTGGTGAAAAAGCTGAAACAGATGCACAACAATACCCTGGTGGACCGCGAAAAAGCCTACGCCAGCAAGCTGGTCACCAAGCCGGTGGGCGGCGAGGTGGACCTGTTCTGACGGCCATGATCAGTCAGCAGGGTGATTCCGAAATTAGAGTGATTGAGTGATGAAAATTAAAGTTCTTATCGTCGACGACTCCGCACTGATTCGCAGTGTCATGCGCGAAATCATCGGCAGCCAGCCGGACATGGAAGTGGTGGGCGTGGCGCCCGACCCGATCATCGCCCGCGAGCTGATCAAGCAGACCAACCCGGACGTGCTGACGCTGGACGTGGAAATGCCGCGCATGGACGGCCTGGATTTCCTAGAAAAGCTGATGCGCCTGCGCCCCATGCCGGTGGTGATGGTGTCTTCGCTGACCGAGCGTGGTTCCGAAATCACCCTGCGGGCGCTGGAACTGGGCGCCATCGATTTCGTCACCAAGCCCAAGATCTCCATCCAGAGCGGCATGCAGGAATATGCCGACATGATCGCCGACAAGATCCGCGCCGCCGCCAAGGCCCGCGTGCGCGCTCGCCCGTCACGTGCGGCCGAGCAGGCTGCCACCCCCGGCGAGGCCTTGCCGCAGATCCGCAATCCGCTCACCAGTAGCGAAAAGCTGATCATCATCGGTGCTTCCACCGGCGGCACCGAGGCCATCAAGGAATTCCTGATCCGCATGCCTTCCGACTGCCCCGGCATCCTGATCACCCAGCATATGCCCGAAGGATTCACCCGTTCCTTCGCTCAGCGCCTGAACAACCTGTGCAAGATTTCAGTGGTGGAATCGGCCGGCAACGAGCGCGTGCTCCCGGGGCACGCCTATATTGCACCCGGCCATTCCCACCTGAAGCTGGTGCGCAGCGGCGCCAACTACATGACCCAGCTCGACCAGGGCCCGCCGGTGAACCGCCACCGGCCGTCAGTGGATGTGCTGTTCCAGTCGGCTGCGACCTGCGCCGGCAAGAACGCCGTGGGCGTGATCCTGACCGGTATGGGCAAGGACGGCGCACAGGGCATGCTGGAAATGCGCAATGCCGGCGCCTACAACTTTGCCCAGGACGAGGCCTCCTGCGTGGTCTTCGGCATGCCCCGCGAAGCCATCGCCATTGGTGCGGCGCATGAGGTTCTTTCACTGCAGGCCATGCCGGGCAGGGTACTGGCGTGGCTGGCGGAACACGGAAGCCGTGCCCTGCGGGTTTGAAGCCGCGCGATACGCTTATTGTTCTGCCAAATTTGCTGTTGCTGCACTACAATGCGTTGCATATGAGAGGCAGCCTGAGGGTTCACCTCAAGCTGGGAAGATAAGAAGGATTCGGTTCAAGTGAGCGTAGGCACTTGCCGTTATCCACGAATTCAATTGTTCAGATGGAGTCTTAGCATGTCGGGTCCCAATACCAAGTTCTTAGTCGTCGACGATTTCTCGACCATGCGCCGCATCGTGCGCAATCTGCTCAAGGAATTGGGCTACACCAATGTGGACGAGGCCGAAGATGGCGTGCAGGCGCTGCAAAAGCTGCGTAGCGACCAGTTCGATTTCGTCGTCTCCGACTGGAACATGCCCAACATGGATGGCCTGACCATGCTGCAGGAAATCCGCAAGGACCCGGCCCTGTCCAAGCTGCCCGTGCTGATGGTCACCGCCGAAGCCAAGAAGGAAAACATCGTCGCTGCTGCCCAGGCGGGTGCCAACGGCTACGTGGTCAAGCCTTTCACCGCGGCCACGCTGGATGAGAAGCTGGGCAAGATCTTCGAAAAGATGGCTGCAGGTGGCTGAGGTGGAAGGCGGCCTCAATCCCGCCCGTACCGCGTCCACCGAGGGTGCCGCGGTCAGCGAAGAGGTATTGGTCCGTATCGGCCACATGACGCGCAACCTGCACGACAGCTTGCGCGGTCTGGGCTTCGACCGCCTGCTGGAGCGCGCCGCCAGCGACATGCCCGACGCGCGTGACCGCCTGGAATACGTGGCCCGCATGACCGAACAGGCCGCCCAGCGTGTGCTCAATGCCACTGAACTGGCCAGCCCCTTGCAGGAGCGCATCCACGACGGTGCCGGCGAGCTCAAGGCGCAGTGGGAAGCGGCTACCGCCGGCAGCTTCTCGGAAGCCCAGTACCGCGAACTGGGTGCCCGCACCTCGGCCTTCCTGGCGCAGGCTGGCGAAGACAGCAGCGTGACCAAGCAGCAACTGCTGGACATCATGATGGCGCAGGATTTCCAGGACCTGACGGGTCAGGTCATCAAGCGCGTCACCAAGCTGGCACACGACCTGGAGTCGCAACTGGTGCAACTGCTGGTCGATTACTCGCCCTCGGAAACCAAGCGTGAAGACACGGGCCTGCTCAATGGCCCCCAGATCGACCCGGCCGGCAAGGATGTCATTGCCAACCAGGGGCAGGTGGACGATCTGCTGGAGAGCCTGGGCTTCTGATCCTGCGGGTATCTTCATCGAAGGCCTTGCATATTGTCTGATGGGCAATATGCAAGGCCTTCGTCATTGTTGCTGGTTTAGCATGTCGTGGAAATGCCACGTATCACATTCAACATGCAAATCTGACTTTGCCCTGTGTCTCCTATGCCGGAAGAAGCGTGCGGCACACCGCCTTCGAGACGCGCCGTTCTGTCCAAGGCAGAGCCTGGGGCTTTTGCCTAGTCCGAAATGGGGGACGTTTTCGCCCCTATTCCCGTGATGATGGCGCCTCCCGGTCGCCAATAATCCTAGCCTATTGTTCTAGAAATCCGTCCAGCGCACGCGACGCCGGGGGGCAAGCAGTTTTGCAGGGGGATACGGCGGATGGCCGAAGACAGCGATATGGAGCGGACAGAACCCGCCACGAGTAAACGCATTGAGCGTGCTCGTGAGCAGGGTGATGTGCCGCGCTCGCGCGAGCTGGCCACTTGCCTGATGCTGCTGGTGGGCGGTAGTTGCGTCTGGGCCTTCAGCGGCCCGGTCGTGACCAGCCTGGACCGCATCATGGTCGCTACCCTGAGCATGGAGCGCGCGGCGGCCTTCGATCCGGTGGTGCTGTTCAACATGCTCAGCGCCCATCTGCTGGATGTGGCCATTGCCATGATCCCCATCGCCTTCATGATGACCCTGGCTGCCATGGCCGCGCCCCTGATGCTGGGAGGCTGGCTGTTCAACGTCGAATCACTGGCCCCCAAGTTCAGCAAGCTCAATCCCATCAGCGGTTTTGGCAACATGTTCTCGGTCAACTCCCTGGTCGAGCTGGGCAAGGCTGTCCTCAAGACGCTGCTGGTGGGGACCGTTGCCTGGTTGGCCATTCGCGGCCAGATTGATGCCGTGCTGGGGCTGGGCGTGGAATCGCTCAAGACCGCCGGCGCCCATTCGGCGTATCTGCTATGGGTGAGCTTCATCACCATCGTGTCGGCGCTGATCCTCATTGCCGTACTGGACGTCCCTTATCAGATCTGGAACTACGGCCGCAAGCTGCGCATGACGCGTGAAGAGGTCAAGCAGGAGCACAAGGAATCCGAAGGCGATCCTCACGTCAAGGGCAAGATCCGCGCAATGCAGCGCGCCATGGCACGCCGCCGCATGATGGCCGAGGTGCCTACCGCCGACGTGGTGGTGACCAACCCGACCCACTATGCGGTCGCGCTGAAATATACCGAAGGCAAGATGGGTGCACCCAAGGTGGTGGCCAAGGGTGCCGACGACATCGCCGCCAAGATCCGCGAACTGGCGCGCGAGCACAAGGTGCCGCTGCTGGAAGCACCGCCCCTGGCGCGCGCCTTGCACACCCATACCGAGATCGGCGACGAGATCCCCGAAGCCCTTTATACCGCCGTGGCCGAGGTGCTGGCCTACGTGTTCCAGTTGCGCACCTTTGGCAAGTTCGGTGGCGACCGTCCGGTGGAACCGACCGACCTGGCCGTGCCCAAGGACCTCGATCCGGCCACTGCCCCTCCCAAGACACGCGGCCCCAAGAATAGAAGCAGGCAGTAACGATGGCGACCAAACTCAATACGATGAAAATTCCGGCCTGGGTGCCGATCAAGAGCGGCAAGGCCTTCGCCGCGCCGATCCTGATCGTCATGATGCTGGCGATGATGGTGCTGCCGCTGCCAGCCTTCATGCTGGACCTGCTGTTCAGCTTCAACATCTCGCTCTCGGTGATTGTGCTGATGACGGCGCTCTATACTGTCAAGCCGCTGGATTTCATCGCCTTCCCGGCGGTGCTGCTGGTGTCGACCATGCTGCGACTGTCACTGAACGTGGCCTCGACCCGGGTCGTGCTGACCGAGGGCCATACCGGCCCGGACGCCGCCGGCAAGGTGATCGAAGCCTTCGGTCACTTCCTGATCGGCGGCAACTACACGGTCGGTATCGTGGTGTTCGTGATCCTGACCATCATCAACTTCATGGTGGTGACCAAGGGTGCCGGCCGTATCGCCGAAGTGGGCGCGCGCTTCACCTTGGATGCGATGCCGGGCAAGCAGATGGCGATCGACGCCGACCTCAACGCCGGCCTGATCGGTGAGCCCGAGGCCCGCGCCCGCCGCAAGGAAGTGGCACAGGAGTCGGAGTTCTACGGTGCCATGGACGGTGCCTCCAAGTACGTGCGCGGCGACGCCATCGCCGGCATCATCGTGACCGTGGTCAACATCGTCGGCGGTCTGGTGGTGGGGATGGTCCAGCACGACCTGGCCTTCGACGCCGCACTGAAGAACTACACGCTGCTGGCCATCGGTGATGGCCTGGTGGCGCAGATTCCCTCGCTGATCATTTCGACGGCCGCCGGTGTGGTGGTCTCGCGCGTGGCCAACGACCAGGACGTGGGCGGCCAGCTGATCAACCAGCTCTTCGCCAAGCCGGAAGTGCTCTACATCACCGCCGTCATCATCGGCGGCATGGGCCTGATCCCGGGCATGCCGCATATCGCCTTCCTGCTGCTGGCGGCTGCCATGGGCGGTGGTGCGTATGCCATCAGCAAGCGCGTCCAGACCGCCAAGGCCGAAAGTGCTGCCGCCACGCCGCAAGCCGCAGCGGCTGCTGCCGCGCCCGCCGAGGGCGAGGAGGCCAGCTGGAATGACGTCATGCCGGTCGATACCCTGGGCCTGGAAGTGGGCTACCGCCTCATCCCGCTGGTGGACAAGGGGCAGGGCGGCGAACTGCTCAAGCGCATCAAGGGCATCCGCAAGAAATTCGCCCAGGAAGTCGGCTTCCTGTCACCGCCCATCCATATCCGCGACAATCTGGAATTGAAACCCTCGGCCTACCGCATCACCCTCAAAGGCGTGGAAGTGGGCAATGGCGAGGCGCATGCCGGCCAGTACCTGGCGATCAACCCGGGCATGGTGACCGGCCCCTTGCCGGGCATGATGACTTCCGACCCGGCCTTCGGTCTGCCGGCCGTCTGGATCGACAACAGCCTGCGCGAACAGGCCTCGACCATGGGCTATACCGTGGTCGACGCCGGCACCGTCGTCGCCACCCACCTGAACCACCTGATCACCACCCATGCTTCCGAGCTGCTGGGCCGCCAGGAAGTTCAGAGCCTGCTGGACCATCTGGCCAAGGAAGCGCCCAAGCTGGTGGAAGATCTGGTGCCGAAGATGTTGCCCCTGGGTACCTTGCAGAAAGTGTTGCAGAACCTGCTCACCGAAGGCGTGCACATTCGCGATATGCGCACTATCATCGAAACCTTGGCCGAGCACGCCGCGCGCATCCAGGACCCGACCGATCTCACGGCCATCGTCCGCATCGCGCTGGGTCGGGCCATCGTGCAACAGATTTTCCCGGGCGAGAGCGAGTTGCCGGTCATGGCGCTGGACTCCAAGCTCGAACGTCTGCTCATGCAGGCGCTGCAGGCCAGCGGCGACACCGGCGGTATCGAGCCGGGTCTGGCCGATTCGCTGGTGCAGCAGACCGAAATCGCGGCGCAGCGCCAGGAGCAGCTCGGTTATGCGCCGGTACTGCTGGTGGGGGCGCCGCTGCGCACGCTGATGGCGCGCTTCCTGCGTCGTGCCATGCCGCAGTTGCGCGTGTTGTCGCACGCTGAAGTGCCAGAATCGAAAACGATTAAAGTTACCAGCCTAGTTGGAGGGCAAGCATGAACGTCAAGAAATTTATCGCCAATTCTTCTCGCGAGGCCTGGCGTCAGGTCCGCGAGGCGCTTGGCCCGGATGCCGTCATTCTCTCCAACCGCAATATTCCCGACGGGGTGGAGATCCTGGCCATGGCCAACGAGGATATGACCACCCTGGTGGCACCCACCGGTGCGCGCGAAGCTGGGGCTCGCCCGCAGGCGGCCTCGCTGCAGCAGCAATCCGGTCTGCCGCCGGCGCAGCAGCCCAAGCGTCCCGCACTGCTGTCTTCGCCGCTGGCGCAGCAGTCGGGCCGCGCCCTGCGTACCGAGCAGGCGCCCCTGCTGGACCAGCCGGCCCAGGGTCGGGCGCCCGCCCGCGCAGCAGAAGCTGCACCCGGCCCCGATGCGCGCGTCTGGCGCAGCCGTCGTGCCGGCAGTGCCGCGGCCCAGCCGCCAGCGGCCGGGGCTGCTGATGCTGCCGAACAGGATCAGCGTCCGCGTTCGGCGCTGCCTGAATTCGACGGCAAGGACTACGACGAGATCCTGTCCGAGGTGATGAGCGAAATCCGCTCCATGCGTGGCGTGCTGGAAACCCAGCTGGCCGAGATTTCCTGGGGTGGCGCGCAAAAGCGTGAGCCGCTCAAGGGCATCGTCCTGAAGGAAATGCTGGCCGCCGGCTTCTCGGCCAGCCTGTCCCGCCTGATCACCGAAAACCTGCCGTCCAACTCCAAGTCGCAGGACATCATGTTCTGGGTCAAGTCGGTCTTGGCGCGCAATCTCAACACCCTGGCCAACGAGAACGAACTGCTGGAAAACGGCGGCGTCTTCGCCCTGGTCGGCCCCACCGGCGTGGGCAAGACCACCACCACCGCCAAGCTGGCCGCACGCTGCGTGATGCGCCATGGCTCCGGCAAGCTGGCCTTGATCACCACCGACGGCTACCGTATCGGCGGCTACGAACAATTGCGCATCTACGGCAAGATCCTGGGCGTGATGGTGCACTCGGTCAAGGATGAGACCGACCTGCGCATCGCCCTGGAAGAACTCAAGGGCAAGCACACCGTGCTCATCGATACCGCAGGGGTAGGCCAGCGCGACCAGATGGTGGCCGAGCAGGACGCCATGCTGGCCGGTGCCGGCGTGGACATCAAGCGCCTGCTGTGCCTGAACGCCACTGCCACCGGCGGTACCCTCAATGAAGTGGTGCATGCCTATTCCAGCTCCGGTCTGGCCGGCTGCATCATCACCAAGCTTGATGAAGCTGCCACCATCGGCAACGTGCTAGACGTGGTGATCCGCCACAAGCTCAACCTGCACTACGTCGCCAACGGCCAGCGCGTGCCGGAAGACCTGCACGTGGCCAACAAGCTGTACCTGGCAGACCGTGCTTTCAAGCAGAAACGCGAGACCGCCCCTTTTGAATTCCAGGAAGGCGAACTGCCCGGCGTGATCGGCCCCACCGCGATGTCCATGAACGACAAAGGTTTGCGCGAGGTGAGCTTTGGCTAGTTACGATATCGACCAGGCGGCCGGACTGCGCCGGATGCTGGAGCGTCCGGTCCCCCGACTGTTCACTTTCTTCTCGGTGCTGGGTGAAGAAGAGAAGAGCGCCATGCTTATCAATATTGCCGCCTCCCTGTCGCAGGCCAAGCATAACGTGCTGGTTGTCGATGGCGACGTGGCCAGTACCGGCCTGCTGACCCGCATCGGCCTGCGCCACGACGTCGCCACCTTGCAGGAAGTGGCGCGTGCCGAACGCCCCTTGCGCGAGGCCACCCGCATGCTGCCCGAAGGTTTTGCCATGGCCCGCATCGCCCGCCGTACCGTGCCGGCGGCCAGCGATCCCCAGGCCGGCCGTCTGGCCGAGATTTTCGACAGCCTCATTGAGCAGGCCGAGATCACCCTCGTCAATGGCGTGCTGGCCAGCGATCAGTCCTTGCCGGTGCCGACCATGGAAATGGGCGAGATCGTGATCCAGGTCTCGACCACGGCCACCTCGATCAAGGCCGCCTATGTGCTCCTGAAGAGCCTGAGCGACCGTATCGGACGCCGTCCCTTCAGCCTGATCGTCAATGACGCCACCGAGGCCGAGGCGCGCACCGTCTACGCCAACATGGCCCAGGCCGCCAGCCGCTATCTGGCAGCGCAGTTGAATTTCCTCGGCGCCATCCCGGCCGACGACCATATCCGCCGTGCTACCGGCCAGGGGCGGGCGGTGATGGATGTGTTTCCCTTTGCCGGTGCGGCGCTGGCCTTCCAGCGCCTGTCCAAGCAATTCACGGCGGCCGATACGGCCCGCAGCACTTACGGAATGGCAACCGATGGTGCAAGCCTGGGAGTGTGACGTGCATGTATAACGTCAAGGGAAAAAAGGGCAAGAACGATGTGCTGGAGCAGCATGCGCCGCTGGTCAAGAAACTGGCGCATCAGCTCAAGGCCAAATTGCCCCCTAGCGTAGAGGTGGACGACCTGATCCAGGCCGGCATGATGGGCTTGCTCGACGCCGTCAACCGCTACGAAGAGACCCATGGCGCGCAATTCGAGACCTATGCCGTCCAACGCATTCGCGGTGCCATGCTGGACGAGCTGCGCAGCAGCGACTGGCTGCCGCGCAGCATCCGTCAGAACGCCCGCAAGGTAGACGAAGCCATGCAGGCCTTGCTGCAGCAGCTCGGTCGCCAGCCGCAGGAAACCGAAGTGGCGCAGCACCTCAAGATCAGCCTCACCGAGTATCAGTCGCTGCTCAGCGAATGCGGTGGGCACCAGTTGATCTACTACGAGGATTTCCACGACGACGATGGTGGCCATGAACATTTCCTGGACCGCTACCAGACCGCCGAGTCCGACGACGACCCGCTGCAGAACCTGATCAATGGCGGCTTCCGCGAAGCCGTGGTGGACTCCATCAAGGCCCTGCCCGAGCGCGAGCAGATCCTGATGGCCCTCTACTACGAGCAGGAAATGAACCTCAAGGAGATCGGCGCCGTCATGGGCGTGTCCGAATCTCGCGTGTGCCAGCTGCACAGCCAGGCGATCTCACGCATGCGTTCCTATCTGCGGGAGCATTCGTGGAGTGGGGTGGCCTGAGAAGTGATTTGCGTCCGGGAGGATGGCTCCGGCATGCTTTAACGGCTCCTTCGGGAGCCGTTTTCAATTCCATCGAGCTCTTGTGTGCCGCCTTGGGTCTGACCCAGCTTGCGCTGAGCAGGTAAAGCTTGAGGCACCTGCACGGCACAAAAAAAGACCCCGAGGCATGGCGCTCGGGGTCTTTGAATCTGCGGCGATTGCGCCCGTGGCGCTCGGCTTGGAGGGTGGTCAGACCACGCCGAGCCTGCGGCCGGAAGATTTGATGCTGTTCTGTCCATCCGGTCCATAGAAGTTACCGGTGCCGGTCTTGCCTTGCAGGATGGTCAGTGCGCTCTGGTTGATCGAAAGCTTCTTGCCGATCAGCAAGCCATTGACGCGGTTGAGCTCCTTGGCATCCTGGGCCAGTTCGAACAGGCTGGCCCAGACGTCCTTGTCGGCGTCGCTGCCATGTTCGTTCATCCACTGCTGCATGCCGGCCTCGTCTTCGCTGTAACCCAGGCTGCCCAGCAGGCTGTGGCGGTTACCGGCCAGCGTGGCCATGTCGGAAACGATGGTGGCTTTTTCGGAAATGATGTCGGTCAGGCCTTCGGCGGTGGCTTCAGCCAGCAAGGCCTGTTCCTGATTCAGTTTTTCGACCAGGCGGGACAGGGCAGCGTGTTCCAGAGGCAGGTTGCTGGCCGGATTCATGCGGGTCATCCTGTGCGAAGGCAGTGACGATCAGGCCGGACGGGCGCTGATCAGGGTCTTGACGGTGTCGATCAGGCCATTGGCCACTTTTTCCGGATCGATCTGGAAGGTGCCGTTGGCGATGGCAGCCTTGATTTCGGCCACTTTCTTGGCATCGAAACTGCTGCTGTTGCTGTTGACCTTGGTTTCCAGCGACTGATAGGTGCTGGACAGGCGCACGCTATCGGAAGTGGCTGCAGTGGCCGCGGCACCATTGCTGGCAGCAGCGCCGGCGGGGGCGTTGTTGCGAGGCTGGGCCTGGGTCTGCTCGCTGTTGAGGGCAGCGGATTTGAGGGCGTCGTTAACGTTCACGGCAGTATTCCTTGTAGGGTGGGGGCGCATCGCACCCGCCTGTCGTATGGATTATCGACCAGTTCTGCGCAAACTTTAACATCCAGGGCGCCAAAATGACGAAATGGGAGAAATTTTCTTCACATTTCCGACGCCCGGCTGCAGATCCCGGCTAGACAGTCCTTTCTTCAGGATTGCCCTCTATCAATAGTTGATTTCCAGAATGCCGCCCGCCTTGGCGATGCCGCTGACCACTTGCCCGGCGGCGGTTCGCGCCTGTGCCATCTGGCCTTCATTGGCGTTGGTCATGGCGCGCGCTTCCGTGGAAATCTGGAAGCCCGGGCCGATCGAGACGACCCGTACCGACTGTCCTTGTTGTACCACCCGCTGGTTGCGGATGGCGTCCATGCGCAGCGGGGTTCCTGCGCGCAAGGACATGTTGGCGACCCGGCCCACCACCTGGGCTTCTTCGGTGATCACCCCGCTGGGCAGGCTGGACATGTCACCGCGGATGCGGGTGATGTCGCTGGCGCTGATGGTCTGGCCCTGCGCCAGCGGCACGGCGGCCACCAGGTAGTCGGAAATGACCTGGACATTGGCGCGCAGATAAATCGTCCAGGGGGAGGGTGCCATGCACTTGACGCCCACCGTGGTGCGGCCCCACAGGCGTCCGCCGTTGGGCATGAAGGCTTGCGGTTCGAGGCAGGAGGCCAGCGTCAGGCGCGGGTCGGCGGGATCGATGGTGATCGTGACACTGCCCGGCAGGCCGGAGGTCTGGCTGGCCAGGAATTGCTCGGCAACCTGTTGCAGAACTTGCAAGTTCTGCTTTTGCGGACCGTCGGGGGTATTTTGCGCAGCGACTGGCGAGGCGGTCGTCAATGCGCCGGCCAGCAAGGCCAGGGCGGCGATGGCACGGCGCAGTAGGCGCATGGGGCGAAAAGGATGTTTCATTTTGTGCAACTTGCCTGCAGCAGACATTGGCGAATCTTGGCAGCAATGGTACGTCGCGCGCGCGAGGTCAAAAGCGCAAACAGGGGAGGCTTTTATCTCTTTATCGCCCCTTAAAGTCCCGGGTGGAAACGTATGATCAAGCCTACGTAATTCCATCATCGGCGTAGTGTGCGACCGTCCCAGGCAGGGCGGCAGCGGCGCCGGTATTTCCGGAGGACCCGATGGTCTCTAAGCTCGACGATTTCTTCCGCTTCAATGAGATGGCGCTGAACCTGCGGGCACAGCGCCAACAGGTGCTGGCCTCCAATATCGCCAACGCCGATACGCCCAACTACAAGGCGCGGGACGTCAATTTTGCCGATGCGCTGAAAAACGCCCTCGACAATAAGGGCAGCGCCCTGCCGCCGCTGCAACTGGCCCGCACCGCTGCCTCGCACGTGGCCGGGACCGCACCCGACAACGGCCCGGGCAGCATCGGTGGTTCGCCCCTGCAGTACCGCACGGTGACCCAGGGTAGCGTGGACGGCAACACCGTCGACCTGGACGTGGAGCGCAATGAATTCGTCGACAACGGCATCCGCTACGAAGCCGGTGTCACCGCTGTAAACGGCCAGATCAAGGCCATGATTAACGCCATCCAACCGGGTTGATAAACCATGTCCCTTTCCAACATCTTCAACGTTGCCGGTTCGGCCATGAGTGCGCAGGCCCAGCGCCTCAATGCCACCGCCAGCAATATCGCCAACGCCGATAGCGCCACCGGCCCGGACGGCCGGCCCTACAAGGCCAAGCAGGTGGTCTTCGAGTCCATCCCCGTGGGCGATGTCAAGGATAGCGGCGTGAAAGTGGCCGCCGTGGTGGAAGACCAGGCGCCGCCCAAGCTGGTCTACGACCCCAAGCATCCCATGGCCGATGGCAATGGTTATGTCGCCATGCCCAACGTCAACCCGGTCGAGGAAATGGTCAACATGATCTCGGCTTCCCGCTCTTACCAGACCAATGTGGAAACGATGAATACGGCCAAGGCCATGCTGGTCAAGACCCTTACCATCGGACAATAGGAAACAGGACCTTAAATCATGGCAATCGTCTCCAATGACCTGCTCAATGCAATGAATGGCACGAGCAGCAGCTCGTCGACCAACAACTCGGCCAGTCTGAACGACAATAGCCCGGATGCGATCCAGAATCGCTTCCTGACGCTGCTGATTGCGCAGATGAAGAACCAGGACCCCAGCAACCCGATGGACAATTCGCAGCTGACCACGCAGATGGCGCAGCTGTCGACCGTCTCCGGCATCAGCCAGTTGAACGATTCGCTGGGTACGCTGATGGGCAATCTCAGTTCTTCGCAGGCGCTGTCCACGGCCAGCATGATCGGTCACAGCGTGCTGGCGCCGGGCAATAGCATTCAACTGACCTCGGATACCACCAAGGACGCCGACGGCAAGGACGTCACCAGCCAGAAGGCGGTGTTCGGTGTGAACCTGCCCAGCACGGCCTCTTCGGTCATCGTCACCGTCAAGGATTCCACCGGTGCTGTGGTGCGCACCATGGACCTGGGTACCCAGGCTGCCGGTGCCGTGCCCGTGATCTGGGATGGTACCAACGACGCCGGCGGCAAGGCTGCCGACGGCAACTACACCTTCACCGCCACCGCTTCCAACAATGGCACCCCGGTCGCGGTGACGGCGCTGGCCTTCGGTACGGTGGCCAGCGTGTCCACCGGCACGGACGGCGTCAAGCTCAATGTCACCAACGTTGGCACCATCAAGTCCAGCGACATCGTACAAATTCTTTAATCGTTATTACCGACATCATTCGGAACAAGGGGGTATCTCATGAGTTTTCAGCAAGGTCTGAGCGGACTGAACGGCGCAGCCAAGAGCCTGGACGTCATCGGTAATAACGTGGCCAACGCCAGCACGGTCGGTTTCAAGCAGTCGCAGACCCAGTTTGCCGACATGTACGCGAACTCGATGAACCGCTCCGGCAATTCGCCGGTGGGCATCGGCGTCACCGTGGCCAACGTGGCGCAGCAATTCACCCAGGGCAATATCAGTTCGTCCAACAACCCGCTGGATATCGCCATCAATGGCGACGGTTTCTTCCAGATGGCAGGTTCGCTGGAAGACAAGTCGCCCATGTATGGTCGCAATGGTCAGTTCCAGCTGGACAAGAGCGGTTACATCGTCAACCCGAGCATGAACGGCGCCTACCTGATGGGTTGGGCTGCTGGTGCCTCGGGCGGCGATCCGGTGCCGCTGCAGATCGATACCTCGTCCATCCCGGCGACCACCACCACCTCGATCAGCACCAAGGTCAACCTGGATTCCCGGTTGAGCAAGCCGACCACCACGCCTTTCAACGCGGCTGATCCGACTACCTACAACAACTCCACTGGCGTCACCATCTACGACAGCCTGGGTAACCCGTACAGCGTGCAGACCTATTACGTCAAGCACGACCCGGATACCACGGTGACCCCGCCGACCACCAGCTGGGACGTGTACGCCAAGGTCGGCGACCAGACCCTGGTGACCACCTCCGGCGGTACTACGCCCTTGTCGCTGGGAACGATGAAGTTCGATTCCACCGGCTCGCTCATCGGTGTGTTCGATTCCACCGGTACGCAGATCACCAGTGGCCTGATGAGCCTGGACCTGACCGCCGCTGGTCCCAATGCCAACATCGCTGCAGGTGGTGGCAACTTCGCCAGCGCCATCACGTTGAGCTATGCCGGCTCGACCCAGACCGGTTCGGCCTTCGTCAACCTGGCGCAAAACCAGAACGGCATGCCGCCGGGAACCCTGTCGAGCTTCTCCATCGACAAGGACGGCAACATCGTCGGTTCCTACAGCAACCAGCAGACCAAGAACCTGGGTACCGTGGTGCTGGTGAACTTCGCCAACCCGAATGGCCTGCAGCCGCTGGGCAACAACCTGTATGCGGCCACCGGCGCGGCCGGCAGCCCGCTGGTGGGCAAGCCCTCCACTGGCACGTTCGGTAGCCTGCAGGCGCGCGCGGTGGAAGACTCCAACGTCGACCTGACCGCTGAACTGGTCAACATGATCGTGGCGCAGCGCGTCTACCAGGCCAACTCGCAGACCATCAAGGTGCAGGACACCGTGCTGCAGACCCTGGTCAGCCTGCGCTGATAATGGCTTGATCGCGCGCCTTGCGGCGTGCGTGCTGCAAGGTCGCCGGCGTCGCCGGCGGCCGGTTTCAACCGCTGGCGCCGGGGGATGGTGCCGCAAATAAGGGGTTTTATGGATCGTCTGGTCTATACAGCGATGTCGGGGGCAAAGCATACGCTGGAGCAGCAAGCTACTGCCAGCAACAATCTGGCCAACGCCACGACCACGGGTTTTCGCGCCCAATTGAATACCTTCCGCTCGGCACCGGTGGTGGGCGATGGCTTGCCCACGCGGGCCTTCGTGGTCGACTCGACCGCGGGCAGCGATTTTTCGCAGGGGCCGATCCAGGACACCGGACGTGCACTGGACGTCGCCATCCAGGGGCGGGGCTGGATCGCGGTGCAGACCGCCGATGGCGGCGAAGCCTATACCCGCAATGGCAGCTTCAAGATCAACGAGAACGGCATCCTGCAGACCCAGAATGGTCAGTCGGTGCAGGGCGACGGCGGTCCGATCACTATTCCGCCCGATACCACGGTGGCCATCGCCGCCGATGGCACGGTGTCGTCGATCCCGACCAATGGCATTCCCAATGCGGTCAACGTGCTGGGCCGCATCAAGCTGGTCAATCCGGACGAAAAGAACATGAAGCGCGGTGATGATGGCCTGTTCCGCACCATCACCGGTGCCGCCCAGCCGGACGCCAACGTGCGCCTGGCCAGCGGTGCCGTCGAAGGCAGCAACGTGAACGTGGTGGAGGCGATGGTCAACATGATCAATCTGTCGCGCCAGTTCGAGATGAACATGAAGGTGATCCAGACCGCCGAAAGCGATGCGACCAAGGCGACCCAGATTCTGTCCTTGTCCTGATAGCACAGCCCCTGCACTGATTACCGGAGAAATAAATGATTCGTTCCCTGTGGATTTCCAAGACCGGCCTGGATGCGCAACAGACGCAACTGGACGTGATTTCCAACAACCTGGCCAACGTCAGCACCAACGGCTTCAAGCGTTCGCGCGCCGTGTTCGAAGACCTGCTGTACCAGACCGTGCGTCAACCCGGCGCGCAGTCCTCGCAACAGACACAATTGCCCTCGGGGCTGCAGATCGGCACCGGCGTGCGTCCGGTCGCTACCGAGCGCATCTTCACCCAGGGTAATGTCAACCAGACCAACAATGACAAGGACCTGGCGATCCAGGGCAATGGTTTCTTCCAGATCCTGCTGCCCGACGGTACCACCGCCTACACCCGCGATGGCGCCTTCCAGACCGACAGCCAGGGCCAGCTGGTGACCTCCAGCGGCTACACCCTGCAGCCGCCGATCACCATTCCGCTCAACACCACCAAGCTCAGCGTGGGTCGTGACGGTACCGTCTCGATCATGCAGGCCGGTTCGACCGCGACCACGCAGATCGGCACCATCCAGGTGGCCACCTTCATCAACCCGGCTGGCCTGGAAAGCCGTGGCGAAAACCTGTACGTGGAAACCGCCGCTTCCGGCACTCCCAACCCGAATACCCCGGGTACCAACGGTGCCGGTGCCTTGTGGCAGGGCTATGTGGAAACCTCTAACGTGAACGTGGTGGAAGAGCTGGTCAACATGATCCAGACCCAGCGCGCCTACGAAATCAACAGCAAGGCCATCACCACATCCGACCAGATGCTGGCCAAGCTGTCGCAGCTGTAAGACCTGGCGGCGAGCCGGGGTGGCGTTGTTGAACAAGGTAGTCGGCAGTAGAAAGAAGGACGAGGCAGATATGAAGAACTTGCTGAAATTGGTTTCCATTGCGGGCGTATTGGCTGTGGCCGGTTGCACCACCGTGCCTGACAGCATCGTGACGGGTCCCAAGACGGCGCGTCCGCAGCCGGCTTCCTATGCGCCCCCGACCTCGGGTGCGATCTTCCAGTCGGCGGTCTATCGTCCGCTGCTGGAAGACCGCCGCGCGCGCCTGGTGGGTGACACCATCACCATCGTCATCAACGAAAAGACCAGTGCCGGCAAGTCCGCCGGCAGCTCGGCCAGCAAGACCGGCGCGGTGGCGTCGCCCGCGCCGACCATCTTCGGCACCTCGATCAAGGAACTGTCGGCCTCCGGCAGCTCTTCGGCCAAGTTCGAGGACAAGGGCGCTACCAATTCCAGCAATACCTTCACCGGCACCATCGGCGTGACGGTGGTGGAGGTGCTGCCCAACGGTAACCTGGTGGTCTCGGGCGAAAAGCAGGTGGCGCTGGACAAGGGCGTGGAGTACGTGCGCTTCTCCGGCACCATCAGCCCGGACAATATCCAGACCGGCAATACCGTCTCCTCGACCCTGGTGGCCGATGCCAAGGTCGAATACCGTACCAATACCCGCGTGGACATGGCTGACTTCATGTCCTCGCTGGGCCGATTCTTCTTCAGCGTTTCTCCTTTCTGATGTGGAGTAGTGCAATGACCCGGAAAGGATTTTTCGCGATGGATATCTTCAGATCAGGTAGCAGGCGGGCCATGGTGGCCGCCGCGGCCGTGGTCACCCTGTGCCTGGGCGTGGCGCTTCCGGCCCAGGCCGAGCGACTCAAGGACCTGGCCAGCATCCAGGGCGTGCGTCAGAACCAGTTGGTCGGTTACGGCCTGGTGGTCGGTCTGGACGGCAGTGGTGACCAGACCACCCAGACCCCCTTCACCGTGCAGAGCGTGATCAGCATGTTGCAGCAACTGGGCGTGAACGTGCCGTCCGGTACCAGCAGCAACATGCAGTTGAAGAACGTGGCCGCGGCCATGGTGACGGCCAACCTGCCGGCCTTCGCACAGCCCGGCCAGTTGATCGACGTGACCGTGTCGTCCATCGGCAATGCCAAGAGCATCCGCGGCGGCACCTTGCTGATGGCCCCGCTCAAGGGCGCCGACGGCCAGATCTATGCCATCGCCCAGGGCAACATCGTGGTCGGCGGTGCCGGTGCTTCGGCCGCCGGCAGCAGCACGACCATCAACCAGCTGTCGGCCGGCCGCATTTCCGGCGGTGCCACGGTCGAACGTGCAGTGCCCAGTTCGCTGGGTGGCGGCGACATGGTCGTGCTGGAACTGAACGACAACGATTTCTCTACCGCCGCCCGGGTGGTGGATGCGCTCAACAAGCGCTTTGGTACCGATACTGCCGTGGCACAGGACGGCCGCGTGATCCGCGTGCGCGCGCCGATCTCCAGCGGCGACCGGGTGGCCTTCCTGGGAGCGCTGGAAAACGTCGACGTGACGCCCGGCAAGCTGGCGGCCAAGGTCATCCTCAATGCGCGTACCGGTTCGGTGGTGATGAACCAGAGCGTCATGCTCGATACCTGCGCCGTCTCGCACGGCAATCTGTCGGTGGTGATCCAGGCTGACAATGCCGTGAGCCAGCCCAATGCGCTGGCCGGTGGTCAGACGGCCGGGGTGCAGAATGCGCAGGTCTCGATCAACAAGGAGCCGGGCAAGGTCATGCTGTTGAAGGGCGGTGCCTCGCTGTCCGATGTGGTCAAGGCACTCAATGCCATCGGCGCCACGCCCCAGGACTTGCTGGCGATCCTGCAGGCGATGAAGGCGGCAGGTTCCTTGCGCGCCGAACTCGAAGTGATCTAACGGTAACGGTAGCGGGACGGCATGGCCGATTCCATTACAAACGCTTTCATCCAAGGTAACCCATGCTCAACAAGATCAACCCATCCAATCCGACCGAGAATCTGGCCGTCGATGCGAATGGGCTGAATGGCCTGCGCGAAGCAGCCCGGCAGAATTCGCCGGAGGCCATCAAGGGGGCAGCCAAGCAGTTCGAGGCGCTGTTCCTGAACATGGTGATGAAGAGCATGCGCGACGCGACGCCGCAAAATGGCCCGTTCGATAACGAGCAGACCAAGATGTTCACCTCCATGCTGGACCAGCAGTTGAGCCAGAGCCTGGCACAGCGCGGCGTCGGGCTGGCCGATGTGCTGACCCGCCAGCTGTCGGCCTCGCTGCCCAAGAAGCTGCCGGATGCGCAGGACCTGGAGGGTACGACCATGCCGGGCGAGGAGGGCTTGCCCATGGGTATTCCGCTGGTCAAGGAAATGAGCGATGCCGACCGTGCCAAGTTCATCCAGAGTTTCGCCAGCCAACAGCAGGCCGAGAGTACCGACCAGGATGGTCGCAACGGCAAGCAGCGCCGCAACTCCAACAAGCCGGCCCATGTCGAGGCCTTCCAGAACCGCCTGCAGGCCGATGCCGAGATCGCTAGCAAGATGACCGGCATCCCGGCCAAGTTCATGCTGGCCCAGGCCGCGCTCGAAACCGGGTGGGGCAAGAAGGAAATCATCGCCCGCGATGGCCGTTCGGCGCACAACCTGTTTGGCATCAAGGCCACCGGTAACTGGACCGGCAAGGTGGTCGAGGCCACCACCATCGAATACATCAACGGCAAGCCGCAAAAGCGGGTGGAGAAATTCCGCGCGTATGATTCCTATGCGGACGCCTTCAAGGATTACGCCAACTTGCTGCGCAGCAATCCGCGCTACGAGAAGGTACTGGCCAGCGCCCAGGATGCCCATGGTTTCGCCTACGGCCTGCAGCGTGCCGGTTACGCCACCGATCCACATTACGCAGAGAAACTGTCGCGCATCATCCGCCAGTCGCTCTCGGCATAGGTTTCCCGCCGCTCATGACCTGGCCCGCGAGCGATTTCCCGGCGGCAAGCTCATCGGTGCCGGTCGGAAACAAATTCGATCGCAGCCATCTAAAGTTTTGGTCAATCCTGCCGTTGACTTGGTTATTCCGCTAAAAGCTTTCAGGGACGACAACCTAGCATGGCAACTAACATCTTCAGTATCGGGCAATCCGCGTTGCAGGCGGCTATGGCGGCTCAGGCCACCACCAGCCACAACATCTCCAACGCCACCACGCCCGGCTACAACCGCCAGGAAGTCGTGCAGAGCTCGGCCGGTGGCATCAACTACGGCTACGGCTTCGTCGGCCAGGGCACCCAGGTCACCGAGATCAAGCGTGTCTACAACGACTTCCTGACCAAGCAGGCACTGGCCTCGCAGACCTCGGCCAGCTCGCTGGATGCGTACTACTCCGAGATCTCGCAGATCAACAACATGGTGGCCGACACCAAGGCCGGCTTGTCGCCGTCCTTGCAGGATTTCTTTGCGGCGATCCAGAACCTGGCCTCCAATCCGAATACCCAGGCGTCGCGCCAGTCGGTGCTGTCGCAGGCTTCGAGCCTGGTGGCACGGGTGACCAGCATCAACGATCAGCTCTCGGCCAGCAGCGCCAGTGTCAACAGCCAGATCACCTCCACCGTCACCACGATCAACTCCTACGCGCAGCAGATCGCCCAGCTCAACAAGGCCATCGTCAGCGCCATCGGTACCGGTGGCGGTCAGCAGCCCAACGACCTGCTGGACCAGCGCGACCAGCTGGTGGCTGAACTCAACAAGTACGTCAAGATCACCACCGTGCCGCAGGATACCGGTGCCGTGAGCGTGTTCATCGGTACCGGCCAGTCGCTGGTGACCGGTGAGAACGTAACCCAGCTGGCGGTGACCAATTCGCCCACCGACGTGTCGCGCCTGCAGATCGGCCAGGTCACCACGGGCGGTACCACAAGCACCATCCCTGACAGCTTCTTCTATGACGGTGGCAGCCTCGGTGGCCTGCTCAAGTACCGCAGCGAAACGCTGGACCCGACCCAGAATGCGCTGGGCCGTATTGCAATTGCCCTGGGTACCGCCTTCAACCAGCAACAGCAGCTGGGCCTGGACCAGAACGGCAATCCCGGCACCAACATGTTCAATGTCAGTTCGCCCAACCTGATCGGTTATCCGACCAATACCGGCACCACTGACCTGAAGGCGACGATTACCGATCCGTCGGCCTTGAGCACCAGCGACTACACGCTGACCTACGACGGCACCAATTACACCTTCACCCGCCTGTCTGACAACACCAAGACCGTCAAGGCGGCGGGCGATTTCCCGGTGACGCTGGATGGGGTGACCTACTCCAACGGTGCGGCCGCGCCCGGTCCTTACGCGCCGGCCATCCCGAGCGGCAACATCTACAAGATCCAGCCGACCGCCAATGGCGCGGCCGGCTTCTCGCTGGCGCTGAACAACACGCAGCTGCTGGCCACGGCAGCGCCGATCTCGACCTCGATCAACGCCACCAACAACGTCAACGCCAGCACCGCGGCCACCAATACCGGCAATGCCCTCATCTCCAGCACCTCACTGGATCCGACCAAGTTCCAGCAGGGTTCGTCGGTGTCGTTTTCCGCCTCCTTGAGCACGCCTACACCTCCGGCCACACCGGTGACGCAGTTGTCGGCGGCCTGGTCCGGCGCATCGCCGGTGCCGGATGTCGTCTATTCCTATCCCGATGGCACCGGCGGTACGGCCACCGGCGGCGCGCCGTTCGCCTACCAGTCGGGCATGACCATCACTAGCGGCGGCGTGTCCTTCACGTTGACTGGCACGCCCAGCACAACGGGCACGGGTGACCAGTTCAACTTCGCGCCGGTTGCGGCCAACAAGGGCACGGCCACCATCAGCACCGGTTCGGTCACGCCGGCCTACCTGACCACCACGACGCCACTGACCAAGCCGACCACGCTGGAGTACGACGGCACCGCCACGCCGCCGAACTTTACGATTTCCCCGGCGGTTCCGGCCGGTGGCGGTACCATCACCCACAAGGATGGCACCACCACCACCATCGGTGCCGGTGTCACGGTTCTGCCTTACACGGCGGGGGATACCTACGAGATCAGCGGGGTATCGTTCCAGATTTCCGGCCAGCCGTCCGATGGCGACCAGTTCACCATCTCGGCCAACACCAATGCCGCCTCGGACAATCGCAACATGCTGGCCATGGGCAACCTGCAGACGGCCAAGACCATCAATGGCACCAACTTCCAAGGTTCGTACTCGCAGTTGGTGGCCACCATCGGCAACAAGACCAATGAGATCAATGTCACCAACACTGCCGAGAAGGCAAGGCTGACGGCGATCCAGACCCAGCAGCAATCCGAGTCCGGGGTCAACCAGGATGAGGAACTGGCGCAGATGATCCGCAACCAGCAGCAATACCAGGCGGCTGCCAAGATCATCCAGGCGGCCAGCGACATGATCAATGTGCTGCTCACCCTGGGCGGTTGAACAGTTAGATAGAGGAAGACGATATGCGTATTAGCACCCAGATGCTCTATCAGACGAGCAACAACGATCTGACCGCTTTGCAAAGCCAGATCCTGAAGCTGAACCAGCAGGTGACGGCGCAGCAGAAGGTCTTGCTGCCGTCGGACGATCCGGTGGCCGCCGCTCGCGCCCTGGACATGGCCCAGACTTCGGCGCTGAACGATCAGTACAAGACCAACCGGCAGAACGCCAACAGCGCACTGTCGAGCGTGCAGGGTACCCTGGACAGCCTGACCAACATGCTGACCAAGCTGAAGTCCAACGTGATCGCAGCCGGCAACGCCTCCTACTCCAATGCCGAACGCAGCAACATGGCTTCCGAGATCAAGGGCAACCTGAGCGAAGTGTTGGGCTATGCCAATGCCCAGGACGGCCAGGGCAACTACATCTTCGCGGGCTTCAAGAGCACGACCCAGCCGTTCACCCTGGATGGCAGCGGCGGCGTGACCTACAACGGTGACCAGGGCGCCATGACGCTTCAGGTCGATTCGACCCGCCAGATGGACATCAGCGCGTCTGGCCAGGCGATCTTCCAGGGCGGTGGTCAGGATATCTTCAAGACCATGACCAACCTGATCAATACGCTGTCGGTGCCGGTGACGGAGGCGGCCAACAAGGCCGACGAGACCGCGGCCAATAACTTTGAGTATCCTGCGGGTCAGTTTCCGATCCAGGATTACAAGACGCAGCAGGCAACCCTGGATGCGATGAAGCCCGATGATCCGGGCTACCAGGCCCAGTTCACCGCCACGGCCGCCGCCAAGCTCAAGGCCGACGCCGCCGATGCCGCGCGTACGCCGATCCCGGGCAGCCAGGCCGCACTGAACCGCAACCTGGCCGCGTTCAATACCCAGATCGATTCCATTTCCAGCAGCGTGTCCACTGCCAAGGCCTCTATCGGTGCACGCCAGAATGAACTGGACAACCTCGATGCTGCCGGTGAAGTCAACAAGGAAAACTATACCCAGACCATCAACAATCTGCTGGGCCGCAACCTGTCCGACACCAACGAGCTCATTAGTGAGTTTACGCTGAAGCAGACCTACCTGTCGGCGGCGCAGAAGGTGTTCGTCACCACCAGCGGCCTGACCCTGCTGAACTACCTGAAGTAATTTCTGATGCAGACCGTCTGCTTTCGGCAGCGGTCGCCAGCCAAAAGAAAGGCGAACCCGCGGGTTCGCCTTTTTTGCTTTGGCGCTGCGCTTGCTACTGCGCTGGCGGCATGGCGGGTGGGGTTGCCCTCGCGTCGCCGCCCAGAGCCTGGTATAGCGTCATCTGGTTCTTGAGCTGGTTCAGCCGCGTCTGGGCCAGTGAAGTCTCGGCGGTACGCCGTTTGTCCTGCTGATCCAGCCAGGCCTGCAAGGTGACCGAACCGGCGCGGTAACGTAGCTCGAACAGTCGCTCGGCGGCCTGCGCCACTTCCAGGTTGCGCACCAGCAGGGCTTGCTGGTTGGCATATTGCTGGCGTGCCGCGAGGGCATTTTCGACCTCGCTGAAGGCCGAATACAGGGTCTGACGGAAGTTGGTGACGGCGGTGTCATAGTCGGCCTGCGAGACGCCGACCTTGAGCTTCATCTGCGTCTGCTGCAGGAAGGGCAGGGTTAGTTGGGCGCCCAGCGTGGCCAAGGGATTCTGTACCAGACGCAGCAGGGCGTCACTGCTGGTACCGAGCGTGCCGGTGAGGTTCAGTTGCGGATAGAAGCCCAGTCGTGTGAGGTCGACATTGGCCAGCGAGCCGCGCAGGCGCAGTTCGGCAGCGCGCAGGTCCGGGCGGCGCCCCAGCGGGTCGGCCGGCAGGCCGGCTTCAAGCGCCGGCAGTGGCTGCTCAGGCAGGCTGGGCGGAAGCGTAAAGACCTGTCCCGGCGGGCTGTCGAAAAGAATCGCCAGGGCGTTGTCGTTTTCTACCCGCTGCCGTATCAGGTCGGTATAGCTGGACTGCTGGCTCAGCAGGTTCTGCTGCGCCGTCAGCACTTCCAGCGAAGAGACGGCGCCGGCACCGTATTGCGTGTTGACCAGTTCCAGCGTCTTGCGGGCGTAAGCTATGCTCTGCTCGGCGGTGCGGATGCGCTGGTTCAGGAAGGCGCCGGTCCAGTAAAGGCTCGCGGTGGTGCCGACCATGGTCAGCGCGGTGGCGGCGCGATCCTGTTCGGTCGCCAGCGCCTCCCAGCGGGCTGCGTCATAGTTGGCGCCCAGGCGGCCCCAGAGATCCACTTCATAAGACAGGGTGATCGAATTCTGGCTTTGGCGCGTGGTCGAGCGGTTGCCGCTCAGGGGCTTGCTGGCGCTGGTGCCGAGCTGCCCACCAAGCGCCGGGACGAAGGCATCGTCCGCCAGTCCGGCCACCAGTTGGGCGCGTCTTACCTTGATGGTGGCGGCAGCCAGATTATTGTTCTTGCGCAGGACTTCATCGATCAGGCGGGTCAGTTCGGCGTCGCCGAAACCTTGCCACCAGCGCTGGGCATCGACCGTGCCGGCCGCAGGCGCCTGTTGCCAGGCCGGCGGCGCCTGGGTCACCGGGGGCGCGTAGGGTGTGCGCGTCAGGGAACTGCAGCCGCCCAGCAGGGCCAGTGCCAGCAGCAGGGGAAGTGGGGAGAGAAGAGGCTTGGACATGGCTATGGAATCATTCGCGTGCAAGGGCATCCACCGGGTTCAGGCGCGCTGCATTGCGCGCCGGCAGGAAGCCGAAGACCACGCCGATCAGGGTGGAGCAGGCAAAGGCGCTGACGATGGAGGCGGTGGAATAGATCATCCGGAAGCTGCTGACGAAGTGCGCGAAGATGGCGCCGAAGGACAGTGCCAGCAACACCCCCAGCAGCCCGCCGGCCAGGCAGACCAGCACCGCCTCGATCAGGAACTGCTGCATGATGTCGGTCTGGCGCGCACCCACCGCCATGCGCACGCCGATCTCGCGGGTGCGCTCGGTGACCGACACCAGCATGATGTTCATCACCCCGATGCCACCCACCACCAGCGAGATCAGCGCGATCATCGACACCAGCAGGGTGAGGGTGGCGGTGGCCTTTTCGATGGTCTGGCGGATGCTGTCGGTGTTGAAGATGTAGAAGTCCTTGGTACGGTGACGCAGCGTCATCAGGCGCGTGATGCCTTCCTCGGCGGCGGCGCTGGGGACGTTGTCGCTCACCCGCACGGTGATGCCGCTCAGATAGCGTTGCCCGATCACCCGGCTCATCGCCGTGGTGTAGGGCACCCAGACGTTGAGCGCACTGTTGTTGCCGAACCCGTTCTCGCGCTTTTGCGTCACGCCGATCACGCGGCAGGGTACGCTGCCCAGGAAGATCACTTCGCCCAGGGCATTGCCACCGTTGGGGAAGAGCTTCTTGTAGGTATTGGCATCGATCACCACTTCCTGCGCATAGCGGCGGATGCTTTCGCCGTTGAAGCCCATGCCCTGCGCCATCTTCAAGCCGCGCACGCGGAAATACTGCTCGCCCACGCCGTTGATGGTGGCGGTCACCGAGATGTTGCCGTAGCGCGCCGAGGAGGCCGTGGCCACGCTGGGAGTGACGCTGTCGACGAAGTTCTGCTCGGCCAGGGCGGCCGCATCGGCCGGGGTGAGGGTGCGGATGGCGGCCGACTTCATGTCGCCGAAGTCGGTGCCGGGGAAGATGTCGATGGTATTGGTGCCCATGGCACTGATGTCGGAGAGGATCTGCTCGCGCGAGCCACTTCCCAGTGCCACCACCGAGACCACCGAGGCAATGCCGATGATGATGCCCAGCATGGTCAGGAAGCTGCGCAGGCGGTGCGCATTCATGGCCAGCAGTGACATGCGCAGCGCCTCGCCCAGACGGTCCAGCGTGGCGCGCCAGGGGCTGGCTTGCTGCTGGCGGTCGCTGCGTTGGCGGGAGGGGCTGCCGCTGCCGGTGGGCGTGGTGGCATCGGTCCCGGCCGGCAGATTGCGGCGGTCGGCGATGATCACGCCATCCTTGATCTCGATGATGCGCTGGGCATTGCTGGCCACCTGCATATCGTGGGTGACGATGATGATGGTGTGGCCTTCGGCATGCAGTTCCTTGAGGATGTTCATCACCTCGTGACCGCTGTGGCTGTCCAGGGCGCCGGTGGGTTCGTCGGCGAGGATGACGTCGCCGCCATTCATCAAGGCGCGCGCGATGGACACGCGCTGCTGCTGCCCCCCCGACAATTGCCCCGGCTTGTGGTGGCTGCGTTCGGCCAGGCCCAGGCGGGCCAGCAGTTGTGCGGCCCGCTGGCGTCGTTGCGCCGGGTCCAGACCGGCATAGACCGAGGGCACTTCAACGTTGGAGGTAGCGTCCAGGTCCGAGAGCAGGTGGTAGCGCTGGAAGATGAAGCCGAAATGCTCGCGCCGCAATTGCGCCAGTTCGTCGGCATCGAGCTTGCCGGTCTCGCGCCCGGCCACCAGGTAGCTGCCGGCACTGGGCTTGTCCAGGCAGCCGAGGATGTTCATCAGGGTCGACTTGCCGGAGCCGGAGGCGCCGACGATGGCCACCAGCTCGCCGGCCTCGATGTCGAGGTTGACGTCATTGAGCACGGTGATGCTGTCGTCACCGGCCGGGAAATCGCGGCGCAGGCCGCGCAGCTGCAGCAGGGCTGTGGTCATGGCGGCCTTACATGCGCGGCGGCGGACCGCGGCGTTCGCTGCTGTTGCTGCTGTCGGTGGCGCCGGCCACGGCGGTGCCGGTCACGACACGCTCACCGGCCTTCAGGCCCTCGGTGATCTGTACCTGGGCATTGGTGTTGATGCCGATCTTGACGCGCCGATCATGCGCCAGGCCCTGTTCATCGAGTACGCGCACGAGGTAGCTGCCCTGGGCATCCTTCTCGCCCAGTGCGGTCGAGGGTACCAGCACGGCGTTCTTGGCTTCGGACAGGACGATGTTGACCTGGGTGGTCATGGAGATGCGCAACTTGCCGTCGGGATTGGGCACGTCCAGCAAGCCGTTGTAGTAGATCGCCGTGGACGTGGCGCTGGAGCTGCTGGTGCTCAGACTGCTGGCGGAGGTCTCGTCCTGCAGGATGGAGTCCGGTGCCGGCTCGATGGCACGCAGGGTGGTGCGGTAGCGGTGATCGGGGTCGCCCAGGATGGTGAAGTAGACCGGCAGGCCCGGCTTGACGCGGACCACGTCGGCTTCGGAGATCTGCGCCTTGACGGTGACCGTATCCATGCGCGCCACCTTGATGATGGTCGGCGTGGACTGGTTGGCGTTCACGGTCTGTCCTTCCTGCGCCACGATGGCCACCACTTCGCCGTCTATGGGGGCGGTGATGCGGGTATAGCCCAGGTTGACGCGGGCATTGTCCACCTTGATGGCGCCATCCCTGATCTGCGCCTGCAGGCCGGTGATGTCGGCGCGGGTGGCATTGAGGGTGGCTTCGGCGGTCTCGAAGTTCTCGCGCGAACTGGCGTCACCGGCCAGCATCGTCTTCTGGCGCTCGTAGGCCAGTTGCGCCTGCTTCAGGGTGGCTTCCTTGGAGCGCAACTGGGCCTGCAGGTTTTGTAGCGTGAATTCGCTGCTGGCCAGGGTATTGGCCTGGGTCATGGAATCGATCTCGGCGACCAGCTGGCCCTTCTTGACGCGCTCGCCCAGCACCACCTTGAGCGATTTGATCTGGCCCGAGACCTGGGCACCCACGCTGACCTGCTTGTAGGCCTTGACGGTGCCGCTGGCCAGTACTACGTCCTGGATATCGGCCACGGTGGCAGTGGCGCTCAGGTAGGTGGGCGGTGGCGGCGGTGTGAGCATGCGATGGACGACGTAGCCGCCCACGAGCAGGACGGCGAGTGCCAGGACGATGATCTTGGGACGGCGAAGAGAGGCAATATTCATGCGAAAAATGGGCGCGCTGTAGTCAGTACCGGATAGCCGCCAGTGTGTCGCAAGGCGGACTGCCGGATCGTCAGAAGAAGTAAATGTGGAGCCATCGCGCGCTGGCGATCACCCCGCTCGAAGCAAACTTGCCTGCTCACGGTTTTGGCAATGCATTGACCGGCGGCACACTACCCAGCAGGCGCACCATCTCGATGCCATCCGAGAGAAAACGTTGCAGGGGGGTGAGCATGTAGGGCAGGGCAAAGGCGATCAGGATGAAACCGGACAGCATGGTAATCGAAAAACCGATCCCGAACAGGTTCAATTGAGGCGCGGCGCGGGTCAGGATGCCTAGCGCGAAGTTGGTGATCAGCAGGGCGATCAGCAGCGGCAGCGACAATTGCACGCCCATGCTGAACACCTTGGCGCCCCACAGGGCAAGCTGGTGGAAGCCCTCGGTGGTGATCGGCTGACCGGTGATGGGCAGGGTGTGGAAGCTTTCGGCCATCACCTGCAGCAGCAGCAGGTGGCCGTTCAAGCTCAGGAAGACCATGGTGGCCAATAGCGACAGGACCTGGCTGATGACGGCCGTGCGGCCCTGGCTCTGGGGATCGAAGAAGGCGGCAAAGGACAGGCCCATGGTGGAACTGGTCAGTTCGCCGGCCGCTTCGACGGCGGCAAACACCACGCGCATGGCAAGGCCCATGGACAGGCCGATCAGCAACTGCTGCAGCAGGATCAGGAGGCCGGTCATCGACATCGGGTCGATCGCCGGTGGCACCGGCACGTCCGGCGCCAGCACCGCGCCGATGGCGATGCCCAGCAGGACTTTCACCAGCATCGGCACGCTGGCACTGCCGAAAGGCGGTGCGATGGACAGCAGCCCGAGGATGCGGGTGGTCGGCCAGATGAACATGGCGACCCAGGTGTAGAGCTGCTGGCTGGAGAAGGTAAGCATGAATCAGGAGTTGCCGGACACGCGGTCCTGCAAGCGCGCTACTGGACCATGGCGGGAATGCCGGTGAGCATGTTGTGCATGTAGTCCATGATGATGCTCAGCATCCAGGGACCGGCGATGATCATGGCCAGAAATACGCCTACCAGCTTGGGAATGAAGGCCAGGGTCTGTTCATTGATCTGGGTGGCGGCCTGGAAGATGCTCACCAGCAGGCCGATGGCCAGTGCCGTGAGCAGCATCGGCGCGGCGATCAGGAGGGTGACTTCGATGGCCTGGCGGCCCATGGTCATGACGGTTTCGGGAGTCATTGTCGGTCCTTGCAGGCGGCTAGTAGAAACTCTGGGCCAGAGACCCGATCAACAACTGCCATCCATCCACCAGCACGAACAGCATCAGCTTGAAGGGCAACGAGACGATGGCCGGCGACATCATCATCATGCCCATCGACATCAGGATACTGGCCACCACCATGTCGATGATAAGGAAGGGGATGAAGATGGCAAAACCGATCTGGAAGGCCGTCTTCAATTCGCTGGTGACGAAGGCCGGCACCAGCAGACGCAGCGGCACGTCTTCCGGTCCCTGCAGAGCCGGGCCGCGCGAGAGCTTGACGTACAGCGCCAGGTCGGACTGGCGGGTCTGCTTGAGCATGAACTCTTTGAGCGGGGCGGCACCCTTGTCCAGGGCCTCCATCATCTGGATCCGGTTTTCCGCGAAGGGCTGGTAGGCCTCGGTGTAGATGCGGTCGAACACCGGGCTCATGACGAAGAAGGTCAGGAACAGCGACAGGCCGATCAGCACCTGGGTGGGTGGCGTCGATTGCGTGCCCAGCGCCTGGCGCAGCAGCGACAGCACGATCACGATGCGCGTGAAGCAGGTCATCATCAGCAACGCCGCCGGAATGAACGACAGCGAAGTGAGCAACAGCATGGTCTGGATCGGCAGCGAATAGTTCGTGCCACCGCCCGGCGCGGGCATGCTGTTCAATGCGGGGATGCCTTGCTGGGCCGAGGCGGCCAGCGGCAGGCAGATCAGTGCCAGCCACCAGTAGCGGCTGCGCAGCAGCGTGGCCGCGCGCGCGGCCAGGATACGGAGGAGGCCTTGCGGCTTAGCTTGTGCTGCCATCATTACCCGGGCGACTGCCGTTGCCGGCGCCGCCATTACGTTTGTCCATGGTGTGCTTGAGCCAGGTGGCGAAGGCCGGTGCACTGGCCTGGCTGCTTTGCTGTGCCGTCAGTTCCTGGCGCGGCAGGGTGGCCAGGGCGTTCACGCGTCCCGGCGCCACGCCGACCACGATCCACTGTTCGCCGACTTCGATGACCATCACGCGTTCGCGGCTCCCCACGGAGACACCACCGACTACCTTGGCGGCGGCATTGCCGCTCAGGTTCTGGCTCAGTCCGAAGCGCTTCAGGAGCCAGGCAATGCCTGCCATCACGGCCAGGACTGCCACCAGGCCGAACAGCATTGTGAAGATGCTGCCGCCGGACGAGGGCAGGGCGCTGCCGGTGACGGCAGGGATGGTCGCCGCGGGAGCAGTTGTGACAGATGCGGTTGCGACGGGAGCGGTGCTGGCCGCAGTGGCAGCGGCGGGGGCGTTATCGGCCCAGGCCTGGGCGCAGGCGACCAATGTGCCACCGATGAGAAGCCGGGCGGACACGAGGCCCACCCGGTGCTGATGCAATCTGCCCGACGAGCGTGTGGCAGGTGAGGCGGGGGATGCAGCGGAAATGCGTTTCATCAAACTCAAGCCGTCCTGCCTAGCGGTTGAGCTTGCGGATGCGTTCGGCGGGCGTGATGATGTCGGTCAGGCGGATACCGAACTTGTCGTTCACCACCACCACTTCGCCCTGGGCGATCAGGCAGCCGTTGACCAGCACGTCCATCGGTTCGCCGGCCATGCCGTCCAGTTCCACCACCGAGCCCTGTGCCAGTTGCAGCAGGTTCTTGATGGCGATCTTGGTGCGCCCCAGTTCCACGGTCAACTGCACCGGGATATCGAGGATGAAGTCGATATCGTTGGGGGTGTTGGTCTTGATGTCCTGGGCACTCAGGTCCTTGAAGACGGTGGCGGCAGCCGGTGCGGCCGTGATGCCCTTCTCGTCTTCCATCTGACCTTTTTTCTGTTCTTCTTCGGCCTGGGTCTGCTCGGCCATGGCCGCGCCCCACGGATCGTCTTCCGCCGCGCCAGCGCCTGCTACGTTCTCATCAGCCATTACTAATCTCCTTGAAAGCTTTCCGGTGTTTCTTGATGGGTGATGGACAGCAGTTTTTCCACGCGCAAGGCGTATTGACCATTGAACTGGCCATAGCTGCATTCCATCACCGGCACGCCATCGACCTGCGCCTCGACGGTCTCGTTGGTCTGCAGCGGGATCACGTCACCCACCTGCATGTTGAGCAGGTCGGTAAAGTTGACGCGGGCGGTGCCAAAATTGACGATCAGTTCGACTTCGGCGGTCTGGATCTGCTGCTTCATCAGGCGGATCCAGCGCTTGTCGACTTCCAGTGCCTCACCCTGCATGCTGCTGGTGAGGCGGTCACGCACCGGCTCGATCATCGAGTAGGGCGTGCAGATATGAATTTCGCCCGACACCGGCCCCAGTTCAACGGTGAAGGTGGTGGAAACCACCACTTCGTTGGGGGTGGCGATGTTGGCGAACTGGGTGTTCATTTCCGATCGGATGAACTCGAACTCGATCGGATAGATCGGTTCCCACGACTTGGCGTAGGTCTCGAAGGTGATCTCCAGCACGCGCATGATGATGCGTTGCTCGGTGGGCGTGAATTCGCGACCTTCGATGCGGGTATGGAAGCGGCCATCGCCACCGAACATGTTGTCCACCAGCATGAACACGAACTGCGGGTCGAACACCACCAGACCGATGCCCCGGAAGGGCTTGATGTGGACCAGGTTCAGGTTGGTCGGCACCACCAGGTTGCGGATGAATTCGCTGTACTTGGACACCTTCACCGGACCGACCGAAATCTCGGCGGTACGGTGGATGAAGTTGAACAAGCCGATGCGGAACAGCCGGGCGAAGCGCTCGTTGATGATTTCGAGCGTGGGCATACGCCCGCGCACGATGCGTTCCTGCGTGGCCAGGTTGTAGGTACGTACCGTACCAGGAGCTTCTTCGACGATCTTTTCTTCGTCTTCGTCTCCCGTCACACCCTTCAAAAGGGCATCGACTTCTTCCTGTGATAGAAAATGCTCGGCCATGGTCGAAAATCTCTGACTGCGATGCGGTGTTACTGCTGTTGGATCACGAACGAGGTGTAGAACACGTCGGTGATCTGCGGACCCTTGCCCTTGCCGGAGAACGGTTCGCCCAGTTGGTCGATGATCTCGTCGGTGAGCTTGCGCTTGCCTTCACTGGTGAGCAGTTCGGAAGCCTTCTTGCTGGACAGTACCATCAGCAGTCGGCTGCGCACCTGGGGCATGTAAAGCTTCAGGGCTTCGGCGGTCTGGCCGTCCGGCACCTGCAGGGTCATCGCCACTTGCAGATACTGGTCGCCGCTTTCCTGCTGCAGGTTGACCACGAAGGGTTCGATGACCACGAAGGTCGGTGCCTTGGCCTCGGTCTTTTCCTCGGCATGCTCCTCGCCTTTCTTGCCCTTGCCACCCATCATGAAGAAGGCGCCGGCACCACCGATGACCAGTACCAGCACGGCACCGATGATGATGAACAGCATCTTCTTGCTGGATTTGGCCGGTGCTGCGTCTGCTTCAGCGCCCTTGGCAGGTGCTTTTCCTTTTGTTGCCATCTACTAGTCCTTTCAGTTCGTCTGCGCACAATGCGAGGATATCTGCTTATCGGCAAGGAAATCCCATTGTTGAGCCCTGCGCGGACGAAATTGCATTTTTTGTAAGCGTGACCGAAGCGGCGTGCCTCAGGCGAAGGTGTCTACCAGGCCCAGGCCGCTGGTGGTGGCGGTCGTGGTGGTGGTGGCGTTGACGGCCAGTTCGCCTTCCTGATCCTTGCCGAAGCTGCCCGAGGCGGATGCAGAGCGGCCCTGCTGCTGGCCGGTGTTGCCCTGCTGCTGATTGGGCATGCCGGTATTGACGGTCGCCTGACCCAGCTGGATGCCAGCCTGGTCCATCATTTCGCGCAGCTTGGGCATGGCCGCTTCCAGCGCCTGCTTCACTTCGGGCTGGGCAGTGATGAAGGTGGCGTCAGCCTGCTGGTTGTGTACGTTCAGCACCACCTGCATGGGGCCCAGGTCGGGCGGATTCAGGCTCAGGGAGGCGCTTTGCATACCGGCGCTGACCATCCACGTGATCTTGCTGCCGACGGCCTGATCCCAGCCGGCGCTGCCGACATTGGGCTGCACCTTGTCGGTATAGCTGGCGAAGACGGCTTGCGGCTGGCTGGCGGCCAGGGTCTGCTGGATGGCAGGCACGACGATCGGGGCCGGTGTCGTTTGCGGCAGGTCCTGCTTGGCGGTCGCCACGGCTTCGGCGGTGACCTTGCCAGTCTGGGCGCGGGCAGCGGCCAAAGCACTGGCATCTTCCTTGGGCGCGGCCTTGGTGTCGGCGCTCAGGTCCAGGGCTGGCTTGTCGCTCTTGCCATTGTTGGCGCTTTCCTGGCCCAAGGGATTGGCTTCGGTTCCGCTGGCATTGCGGCTCAGGTCGCGGCCTTCCTGTTTCAGCTTGTTGGCAGCCATGGCGTCCTGCAGGCCGGCCAGGTCGATCTTGCCTTGCTTGCCGTCCGCCATCAGGGCTTGCTGGTCGGCCAGTGACAGCGTGGCGCCGCCACGCCTGGATTGGGCCAGCAGATCGGCCTCGGTGTTTTCGCTCTTGCCTTCGCCGACCGGCTTGACGGCGTTCTGGGCGATGTTGGCCACCAGCGCCAGCAGCTCGGCGGAGGCGGCAGTGGTGGTGTCGTCGCTGTCCTCGTCCTTTTCCTTGCTCTGCTCGGCAACGTTCTGCTTTGATTCGGTCTTGGTGGCTGCTGCCTGCTTGGCAGCATCAGTCTGTGCAGCCTGGTTGGTCGCGGCCGGTGGCTGCGGAGCTTGTGGCTTGGCTTGCGACTGCTGTTCCTGATTGCGCGAGTTCACCTGGCTGTTGAGCACCTGGTTGAAGGGGGCGTCGGCCGTGAAGCTGTCGGCAGGATTGCCGGAACGCGAACCGGTGGCGGCTTGCGAGCCGGTAATGACGTTCAACAGCGGCAGGGAAGTATTCATGGTGGTGGCCTGTCGGTTACTTGCTACTCGGTGCTCTGCGTGCTCTTTGCGTTGCGGTCGTCGTCGGGTATTGCTTGCCTGTCATCCGTTCGATCAGCGCTTGTAGAAGCTGATGCGTGCGGCGTGCTCATCCATGGACTTCTGGTCGCGCTTGCTTTCCTTGCGCATTTCCTTGTCCCGGGCACGCGTGGCCAGGGTGTCGTAGGACATGCGCTTGCGCTCGCAGGCCTGCCAGGCGGCACGCGCCTCGGCCACGCGTTGCTGGCTGCTGCGCACCACGTCCTGCTGGCCATCGATGGCGTTGTCGATCTTCTCCAGAAACAACTGGAAGTTGCGATAGGCCAGGGCGGTCAAGCCATTGGTCAGGGTTTCCTGGAAACGGGCCGCGTAGTCGTCGCGGTACTGCTGCAGGATGCCCAGCTTCTGCTGTGCTTCTTCACTCACGCGAATAGCCCGGCCGAGGCGTTTGGTCGCATCGTCGGTCTCTTTGGTCGCCAATTCAATCAGCGTATCAAGTGCGGAGGGAGTAGCCATGATCGCTCCGATTATATTTTTGGCCCTGCCCGCTCAATCACCCGAATAGAGCGGTAAGTTGCCTCAAGCTCTCTGATACATCGGCCTGTTCGTGGATGCCTTGCTGCAAAAAGGCTTCCATTCTTGGCAATAAGGCAATGGCTTCGTCCAGAATGGGGTCGCTGCCGGCCGCGTAGGCGCCCACGCTGATGAGGTCGCGGTTACGCTGGAAGCGTGAGTACAACTGCTTCAAGTGGCGGGAGCGGCGCTGGTGATCGGCATCGGTGATGCTGTGCATGGCACGGCTGATGGATTGCTCGATATCGATGGCCGGGTAATGGCCGGCTTCGGCCAATTGGCGGTTGAGCACGATGTGGCCGTCCAGGATGGCGCGGGCGGCGTCGGCGATGGGGTCCTGCTGGTCATCGCCTTCGGTCAGCACGGTGTAGAAGGCGGTGATGGAGCCGCCACCTTCGTCGCCATTGCCGGCGCGTTCCACCAGTGCCGGCAGCTTGGCGAACACGGAAGGTGGATAGCCCTTGGTGGCAGGCGGCTCGCCGATGGCCAGGGCGATCTCGCGCTGGGCCATGGCATAGCGGGTGAGCGAATCCATGATCAGCAGCACATCCTTGCCCTGGTCGCGGAAATACTCGGCAATCGAGGTGCAATAGGCCGCGCCCTGCAGGCGCATCAGGGGTGGGGTATCGGCGGGGGCTGCTACCACCACCGAACGTGCCAGGCCTTCCGGTCCCAGGATCTGTTCGATGAATTCCTTGACCTCACGACCACGTTCCCCGATCAGGCCGACCACGATCACGTCGGCGCTGGTGTAGCGCGCCATCATGCCCAGCAGCACGCTCTTGCCCACGCCTGAGCCGGCGAACAGGCCCATGCGCTGGCCACGGCCGACGGTCAGCATGGTGTTGATGGCGCGAATGCCGGTGTCGAGGATGTCGCGGATGGGCGCGCGTCCCAGCGGATTGGCGGCACGTACGCCCAGGGGCGCCGAGCTTTCAGTGTGCAGCGGGCCGAGGTTGTCCAGCGGGCGGCCGGCGCCATCGAGCACGCGGCCCAGCAGTTCGTCGCCGACCGGTAGGCGCCGGCTGTGTTCGTCGATGCGGCGCGGGGTAAAGCTGATGGGGCCGGTGCGCGGCGGCGGGCGTACGGGTTCGACGGGGTAGACGCGGGTGCCCGGAACGATGCCTTCGACATCACTCTGCGGCATCAGGAAGAGGCGATCGTCCTGGAATCCGACGACTTCTGCTTCGATCATGGTGCCATTGGGCAGGGGCACGTTGCAGGGGCTGCCCACTGGCAGCTTCAGTCCGACCGCTTCCATCACCAGCCCGGCGACGCGGGTGATGCGGCCGGCGGTCATGGTCGGCTCGGCCATGGACACCAGGCTGCGACAGTTGTGCAGATAGGCTTGCCACAGGCTGCTATGGGATGGCATCGGGGAGTTCATGCGGGGCTCCCGTTCAGGTCGGTATCACTTGTAAAACGTCATTCCAGCCAGTCGAGCTGCTTGGACAGCGATTCGCCCAGCCGCTTCCAGCGGGTCTCGGTGGTGGCATCGATCTGGTTGGTGCGGGTTTCGACGCGGCAGCCGCCGCGGTCCATCTGGGCATCTTCATCGATCTTCCAGCCTTGCTGGGCCAGCTCGGCACCCATGTGCTCGCGCACCAGGGCGGCGTCTCCCGGGTGCAGGGTCAGGCTGGCCGGCAGTTGCAGCACCGGCAGGGCGTGGATGGCAGCGCTGACGGTGGGCAGGACCAGCTCCGGGCGTGCGCGCAGGGCGGTCTTGAGCATGGACTTGGCCAGGTCCAGCGCCAGGTCCAGCATTTCGGGGGCCATGCGCTCGCTGCACTGGGAGACTTCGGTGCTGAAGTTGACCGCGATCTGGCGGAAATGCTGGATGACTTCGTTGATTTCCTGCTGACCTTGCTGCAGACCGGCCATGTAGCCTTCCGAGCGCCCCGCCTGCAGGCCATGCTGGCGGCCTTCGGCAAAACCTTCCTGGCGCGCTGCTTCGCGGATGGCGTCGAGCTGTTCGGCCGTCAGTTGCGGCACCGGCGGCGGTTCTTCGAGGAATTCTTCCTCTACCGGCAGCGGTTCGGGCTCCGGTTCGGGTTCGTCGTGGAAGGACGCCAGCTCCCAGCGCTGGTAAGGCGTCATCTCTTCCTTGGGAATGATCTTTGCACGCATGGCTTCTTTGACTCCTCAGGCCGGCATGCCGACAGCAAACTGCACGATGGGCATCAAGCGCATCAGATGAACGCGTCCTCGCCCTTGGCGCCCAGGACGATCTGGCCTTCGTCGGCCAGGCGACGCACGATCTGCAGGATGGCCTTTTGCTGAGCATCCACTTCGGACAGGCGTACCGGTCCCTTGGATTCCAGGTCTTCCTTCATCATCTCGGCCGCACGTTGCGACATGTTGGCGAAGATCTTGTCGCGCAGGCCTTGCGAGGCACCCTTCAGGGCCACGATCAGCGACTCGGACTGGACTTCGCGCAGCAGCAGCTGGATGCCGCGGCCGTCGATGTCGATGATGTTCTCGAAGACGAACATTTCGTCCATGATCTTCTGCGCCATGTCCTCGTCGTAGGAGCGCAGGTTGTTCATCACCGAGGTCTCGTTCTCGCCGGACATGAAGTTGAGGATCTCGGCCGCGGTACGGATACCGCCCATCTGTTGCTTCTTCAGGCTTTCGTTGCCGGTCAGCAGCTTGGTCAGCACATCATTGAGTTCGCGCAACGCAGCCGGCTGCACGCCGTCCAGGGTTGCAATACGAAGGATGACATCGTTGCGCAAACGTTCCGTGAAATTGTTGATGATGCCGCAGGCATGGTCGCGCTCCAGGTGAACCAGGATGGTGGCGATGATCTGCGGGTGCTCGTTGCGGATGAGTTCGGCGACCGACTGGGCGTCCATCCACTTGAGGCTTTCGATACCGGATGCGTCGCGGCCACCCAGGATGCGGTTGAGCAGGGAGGTGGCCTTGTCGTCGCCCAGGGCCTTGGTCAGGACGCTACGGATGTACTCGTCCGAATCCAGACCCAGCGAAGAGGCCTGGCCGGTCTCGGCCACGAAGGCTTCCAGCACTTCATTGATTTCCTCGAAGCTGACATTGCGCAGGGCCGACATGGCCGCGCCCAGTTTCTGGACCTCTTTCGGGCCCAGGTACTTCATGACTTCGGCGGCTTCATCCTCGCCCAGGGCGAGCATGAGGATGGCACCTTTCTGAACGCCGTCGTTACTCATTGTTCACCCATGACTTGATGATGCTTGCCACCAGCTTCGGATCGTTCTTGGCCCACTGCTTGGCGGTTTCGAGGTTGGCCTTGTAGGCGGCGCGTTCGTCGACCTCGGGTTCGCCCGAGAGATTGACGATGGCATCCGGATCGTCCGGATCGAAGCCGGCGGCCACGGCGGCAGCAGCGGCGGCGGCTTCGGCCTCGGCCTTTTCCTTGGCCAGGCGTTCGCGCTCTTCGCGGCCGGAGAGCTTCCAGACGATGGGGCGCAGTACGCGGAAGTAGAGGAACAGCAGGACTGCGGCCACCAGCACGTACTTGCCGATTTCCTTGGCCAGCTCGATCATGCCCGGCTGCTTCCAGAGCGGCACTTCCGGTTCCATGTCGGTGCTGAACTGGGTGTTGACCACGTTGAGCGAGTCGCCGCGATCCTTGTTGTAGCCCATGGCTTCACGGACCAGGTCGGTGATCTGGTTGCGTTCGGCTTCGGTCAGCGGACGCATCACGATCTTGCCGGTGTTGTCCATGGTGCGCTTGTAGTTCACCACCACGGCCACCGTCAGGCGACGCACGCCACCCATGGGTTGCTGGGTGTAGCGCACGGTCTTGTCGACCTCGTAGTTGATGGTCTCGTCCTTGCGCGAATTGCCGCTGGCCGTGGGGGTGGGCGCTGCGCCATTGGGCGTGGCGGCGGTACCGTTCTGGTTGGCAGCACCATTGGCAACCGCCGGATTGACGATAGGCGCGGTGGCCGGGGCCGGCGGCTGGTTGGTGAGTGCGCCGGGGACGCCGGAGGTGCCGGAGGTCGCGCTATTGGCTTCGCTGCTCTGTTTGCTGCGAACGGCGGCGGTATCCTTGGTCTGGTTGGGCTTGTAGGCTTCGGAAGCCTGTTCGGTGCGGGAGAAGTCGACATCGGCGGTCGCTTCGGCACGCACGTTGCCATTGCCGACGATGGGCGCGATGATCGACTCGACGCGCTTGACGATGTCCTGCTGCAGGTCCTGGACATACTTCAGCTGCGTCGGGTCCAGGGTATTGGTCTGCGTTTGCTTGGTGGTGTCGGAGAGCAGGTTGCCGTTCTGGTCGACGATGGTGACCGACTTGGGAGACAGTTCGGGGACGCTGCTGGCCACCAGGTGGACGATGGCGCTGACCTGTTGCTGGTCGAGGTAGCGGCCGGGATAGAGGCTCAAGACGACCGAAGCGGTGGGTTTCTGCTGGTCGCGCACGAAGACTGAGGCCTTGGGCAAGGCCAGGTGCACGCGGGCGGTCTGTACCGAAGAGAGGGATTGCACTGAGCGCGCCAGCTCACCTTCGAGGGCGCGCTGGAAGTTGACCTGTTCCAGGAACTGGGAGATGCCCAGCTTCTGGTTTTCCATCAGTTCGAAGCCGACATTGCCGCCCTTGGGCAGGCCTTGCGCGGCCAGCTTCAGGCGGGCGTCATGCACCATGTTCTCGGGCACCAGAATGGCCGTGCCGCCCTCGGAATACTTGTAGGGCACGTTCATCTGCTGCAGCGAGGCCACGATGGCGCCGCCGTCGCGGTCATTGAAGTTGGAGAACAGGACGCGATACTCGACCTTCTGGCTCCACAGCCAGATACCGGCCATCAGTGCCAAGGTGGCAGCTGCGGCGATGATGAGCAGGATGCGTTTGCCTTGCGGCGAGCGGGCATAGCCAACCATGCCACCCTGGGCGGGTTGCCCCTGGGGCATGCCCTCAGCGTTGCTGATGTCGCCCGTGGTATTGGTTTCGCCGGTCATCGTGCCGTCGGCTGCTACCGCCATGATTTCCCCTCTGGCGTCCCCGCGATTGCCAGCTTGATAAAGACTTTATTCACTGCCTACCTTTGTGAGGTTTTTTGCTCAGTGTGGATTGTCCGTTGGAAGCGGGAATTTGATCGCCCGAACAGAATGGCAAATTCCCCGCTTATTAGTGCGATTTGTCAATGCAGCAGTGTTAAGGTGCTGCTGTAGATGGCAGGGGTGCGTGCTGCGCTCCCGTAAGGCCTGCAAGATGAACTCAAGGGGTGGGAAATGGCAATCGAAAGCGTGATTGATACCAGCAAGATCGAGGCGATGGTGGCCCAGTTGAAGGCCGCCGCGGCGCGGGCGCAGGGTGTGACCGACCCGGTCCAGAGCAGCCTGAAGGCGGAAAAGCCGGCGCAGCGCGTCGATTTCGCCGATGTGCTCAAGGGCGCGATCGATCAGGTCAACAGCTCCCAGCAGACGGCGGCCAAGATGTCGCAAGCCTTCGCAATGGGCGATGATAGTGTGAACCTTTCGGACGTGATGATTGCTTCACAGAAGGCAAGCATTTCTTTCCAGACAAGTATTCAGGTGCGCAACAAGCTGGTCTCGGCCTACCGCGACATCATGACCATGCAGTTGTGATCGATTCGCGCTGATGGTGCCACGGCGCAGCGACTACCGCACCGTGGCAATACGGTCTGCATGCAAAAACACCCCGAAACCGGTCGATCCGGTCTCGGGGTGTTTTGTTTTGTGCGGGGATGGCTGTTGGGAGCGGGGTTGCAGGGCAGCCCCTGTCCGGCCTTACATCATGCCGGATGCCTTGGCGTTCTGTTCCCGTTCCAGCTTGGTGATGAAGCGCTGGATCGCCGCCAGTACCGTGCGGGGAATGTCCACGAACTGGCAGCCGAAGCGGTTGACCACCTTGCCGTTGGTCATTTTGAATTCCTTGCAGTCGCGCACCTGCAGCTTTACGGAGACCAGGGTGTTGTCGCCCAGTTCCAGCTGGCAATCTTCGTAGATCACGCCCGGTGTGGCGGGGAGGATCTTCTTTTCGTCGGTGATGCCCACGCCACCCGCGCTGATGTTGTTGAGCAGGGTGATCACCGTGGCGAAGGAGCCATCGGCCTGGGTGATGCGGAAGGTGCAGCGCAGCGGCTTGGCGATCGGCGTCGGGATACGGAAATACTCGCGACGTTGCAGGCGAACCAGGCTTTCCGGGATGTCGACCTTGAGGGCAGGGCGATTCTGGTATTCGATCTGGGTGGCGCCGTCGACGGCGAAGGTGATGCGGATGCTGTTGTACAGGGCTTCGAAATTGATGCGCTTGCTGGAAACGATGCTCTCATTGAGCATGGCGCTGGGCGCGGCATCGATGATCAGAGAATCATCATCGGCATCGACTTCGAGGATGGAGGTGATCACGGACTCGGAGCCACCCTTGATCAGCAGGCTCAGGAGCTGGTTCTTTTCCATCATGCTGGTCAGCAGGGCGATGATTTCCCGCCGTGAATGAACCCGGTAGGGACTGTCGTCGTCGATCTCGTCGTGATTAGCCATCTATCTGTGCGTCTTTTGCGTCTTGTGCGTCTGAAATCAGCGAGTGGGCTCGCTTTCCCCGGGGAAATTATTGGAATAATTTAACCCAGTATCATACATCACAGACTCACTTAATTGCATATTTTCAATACGATATAGCCACGCAAGCAGTTCGGCCACGGTGCGGTAGAGGACGGGGGGGATTTGCTGGTCGAGTTCGACCTGCATCAGCAGGGAAACCAGTTCCTTCGATTCGTGCACGTAGACGCCACTTTCCTTGGCCCGCGCGATGATGGCTTCGGCCACCAGGCCACGGCCCTTGGCCACGACCTGGGGCGCCCCCTGGCTGGCATTGTAGGCCAGCGCGACGGCGTTTTGCAGCGGGATATTAGGTTTCTCCATCGGCTTGCTTGACGGTGAGGGAGTCGAGGGAGGTGCCTGCCGCTGCCATGGCATTGGCAAACAGGCCGCTATGACCACGCAGGGCGGCTGCGGCGGCTTCGTTGTCGGCCTTGACCTGTACGTGGATCTGCTGTCCGATCAAGCGGATTGAGGCGGAAACGCTGCCCAGCTGGGCGAAGTTGAAGCGCACGACGCTGTGCCAGGTCGGGGGCGAGGCGTCGTCGTCGCGTCCGCCGGAGGCGGACTGGTCATGTTCCTGGCCGATTTCCCATTCCATCTGCTGCCCCGGCCAGACTTGCCCGTGCCAGACGACCCGTTGCTGTTCCAGGGCGTTGAGTTGTAGGTTGATCAACTGTCCGAGCTGGTTCTGTGCCGGATCACTCTGGCTCAGCAGGTTGATGTCGCCGCCTTTCTGGGCGGCCACCTGGGCCTGCGGTTCTTTCATCAGTTCCTCGGCGGGACGTTGGCCTGCGGCCCACGCCGAAACATGGGACTCGTAGAAAACTCCGCTGTAGGCGATGGCGTCCTTGAGGGCGCCTGCCATCTGTTCGGTGGGAACATTGGGCTTGGCCAGCAGCGGGGCAGGCGCACTGACGTGATCGGCCATGTCGCCTTGCTGGGAGGCCTGCAGCAGGCTGCCGATGAGACGACCGGCGTTGCTGAGCGTGGTGGTGGTGCTGGAGGGGGCGCCCGAATCGCCCTGGCCTGGGCCCTTGGCGCGGGCATCTGCGGGGACTTCCTCGTTCTGCCCGATCTGGCCGGCGCCACTCTCGTCACGGGTGACGAACTGCAAGGACTTCAGGTCCTTCTGCATGGCGCGGCCGGCATTGCTCAGCGCTACCGAGGCACTGTCTTCGTCGGTGCGGATACTGCCTTCGTTGACCGAAAACGTGGGGCGAGGGTCCTTGGAGACCAGGGTGAGGATCAGCGAGTCGCCGACCTTGGCGTTGTTGGGCAACACCATGCGCGCAGCCGTATTGGCAATGCGCACCAGGAAAGTGCCGTCGCTGAAGTTCGAGAGAATGCGGCCGGACATCTGCTGGCCGATGGCAATCTGCGCCAGGCGGCTGAAAGCCTCCTGGCGGGTATCGGCAACCGAGACGACGGCGGTGGCCGCGTCAACTGCATGGACAGGCTGGACGGCGCTGGCGATATCGGCCCGCGGCAGCATGTTCAACTACCCATGCCGTAGGTATTGAGCAGCTTCTGTTCGGTCTGGTTGCTTTGGATGAGCGCCGACAGTTTGCGCAATCCCGGTTCGGTCAGGTTGCGGATGTGGCGATCGTCTTCGAGGATCTTCTTGATGATATCGACCTTACGGTTGCGCAAGGCTTCAGGCAGGGCAACATGGTCCTCGCAATTGCGCAGGTTGGCGATGTGCTTGCCGCACTGCGCTTCCAGCCCGGCCAGCAGGTCCCAGTCTGCTGCCCGCGCGGCAGCCAGCATTTCGTCAGTCAATTGCGAAATCGACTCGTAAATGGCGATGACTTCGTCACCGTTCATATCAGTCAGGCCTTTGCGAAGCTGGGTTGGGAATGATCCTGGACAACTGCCATTTGCGGTGCGGACTGCACGGCGTTGGGGCCAATCTGTTCCCACGCCGAACGGATGTCATTGAGCAAACCGTGGATCTCATCGAGGATGGCAGGATTGTTGGTGGCATTGGCTTCGAACAGGCGTCGGCTCATGTATTCGTACAGCGAATCCAGGTTCAACGCCAGTTCGCCGCCGACTTCCTTGTTGAGGCTGGCGCGCAGACCGTTGTCGACGATCAGGATGGCCTTGGTGATGGATTCACCCTTGTCCTTGATATTGCCTTCGCCCATGTGCTTCTTGCCCAGCGCAATGGCAACCAGTGCGCCATCGAAGAGCATGGTGATGAGCTTGTGCGGGCTGGCGGCCACCACGCCGGTTTCCACCCCGATATTGGCGTAGGCGTTGGCCCCGCGTTTCATGCTTCCGAACATGACGTTCTCCTATGTTCGCGGATTCAGACTCAACTGCTCTTGGCCAGACTGGCCAGTTGCTGGGTCAGGTAGCTTTGCGTGGATTGCATGCTGGCCAGCGTGATGTTGAGCTGGTTGAACTGGTTGGTGTAGGCATCTTTCATGTTGGACAAACGGGTCTGCACTGCGGTCTGGCGATCCTGGTTGATCTTCAGGCTGGCCTGCAGGCCGTTGGTCTTGGTGGCGATGATGCCGGTGTCACTCAACAGGTTCGTCATCAGCGTCGTCAACTTGGTGACGATACCATTTTTGGAGGACGTGGTGTTGGTCGTATCCGGGTCGGTGCCGGCAAACAGGTTGGCGATGCCGGCAAAATTGTTGGTGGCCGCGGTCGACAATTTGGTGGCGTCCAGTGCCAGCGTGCCGTCCTTCTGGAACCCGATGCCGATGTCGGAAAGCGTGTTGATGCCATTGCCACCGTCCACCGAGGAGAACAGGGTATTGCGCAACTGGGTCAAGATGGTCTGAACCGACGACTCGCTGGCCAGGGGGGCCGAGGTATTGGCCTGGCCCAGTGTGGTCGAAGGCGTCTGCGCGGTCATGCTGGCGATCGCCTTGGCCAGGGTATTGTAGGCGGAGACGAACGTGTTGGCCGCACTGGTCAGGCCGGTGGTGTCGTTGCTGATGTTGAGCGTGAAATCGTCTGCCGAGGTGGTGACCTTGGAGAGATTCAGGGTCACACCCGAAATCACGTTTTCCACCTTGTTGCTGGGACTGGTGACCGTCACGCCGTCGATGGACAGCTTGGCGTCCTGCGCCTTGAGCAACTGTCCCATGCCGCTGGCGCTGAGACCCGAATAATCACCACTGCCCGCGAGGGAAATGGCAGCCGTGGCGTTCGCGGCGTTCGGCGTCAGTACCAGGCGGCTATTGGTGCCGTCGTTGGTGATGGAGGCGGTCACGCCGGCACCCGCACCATTGATGGCGGTCATGACCTGGGTCAGGTCGATGTCGCCACTGCCATTGGCCGTCGGGTTGATGGCGATGGTGCTGTCCCCCACTTTCAGGTTCAGCGTACCAGTGGTATAGAGCTGGCTATTGCTGACATTGGGGGTAGTGACCGTACCGCTCGGATCCGAATTGAATACGGCAAAGTCCGCTGTGCCGGTGACCTTGATGGTATTGGTGGCGCCGCTGTCCTTGGCGGTGAGCACCAGGTGGTCGTTAGTGCCGTCGCTGACGATGGTGGCGTTCACGCCGGCATCGCTGCTGTTGATGGCATCGCGAATGCCGGCCAGACTATTGGTGGACGGCTTGATGATGGTCGTCGAGCCGGTGCCGGTCTTGATGGCCAGCAGACCATTTTCAAACGTGCTGCCCGGGGTGATGCTGGCCGAGCTGAGCTTGGCGGTCTGCGCCAGTTGCGTCACGCCAACCGAATAGGTGCCCGAGGCAGCCTTGGTCGCATCGCGCGGCGCCTGGATCTGGGTGGTGGTGCTGGGCGTCGAGCTCGATGGATCGTAGGCGAAGCGGGACAGGCTGTTGTTGGCGGTGACCTTGATGGTATTGGCAGTGCCGCCGGTATTCGATTCCAGCACCAGGTGATCGCCGCTGCCATCGGTGACGATGGAGGCAGTAACGCCCGCCTTGGAGGCATTGATGGCGTCGCGAACGCCTGCCAGGGTGGAGTTGGCCTTGAGCGTGATAAAGGTGGGCGAGTTGGTGCCGATCTTGATCGCCAGCGAGTCGCCAGCACTGAAGGTGGTGCCGCTGGTGACGCCCTCGGATTTGATCTTCTGCGCCAGGATCTTGGTCGAATCGTCGCTGTTGACGTCGGCGGTGAATGGATCGGTGGTCAGGTTGCTGCCGGTGCCGGCGTTGCTGACGCTGCTTTTCTGGGAGCTGAAGCTGGCTGCACTGAGCCCCGTGATGGCCGACTGATAGGTCGACAGCGCGCTCTTGAGGCTGCCGTACGCCGAGATCAGGGTGTTGTAGCTGCTGGCCTGGGTGGTCAGCGGAGTCAGTTGAGACTGGCTTTCCGCCGAGATCAGCTGGCTGACCAGGGTCGCGACGTCAAGCGGGCCTGCCGAGGTGGAGATAGTGCCGGTGGAAGTGGCCATGGTTCAACTCCTGAATCTTTGCGTAAGGCACAGCGCTTTAAGGGGGAGCTGCGCGCGCGGTCAACAGGAGAGTGGCTCTCAAGTACGGCGTCGGTGCAGGAGGGACGCTGTGCGGGTGTTATGCGAATCCATTATGAACTGGGGTAGCCGAACCCGTCATGCGCCATGAAGGATCATGGGCGCACGCGGTCTTTCGAGCCACTGCAGTTCGTACCAGACTCAAGTTCAAATCAGACCTTGTGGTTGATCAACAGGCCTTGCATCTTGTCGATGGACTTGGCGATGGAAATCGCTTCTTCGCTGGGAATCTGGCGGATCACGGTGTCGGTCGCGGTATCCACGACTTTGACGATGGTGCGGCCGGTCTCTTCGTCCTTGGAGAAGTTCAGTGCCGAGGCGCTGGTCTTGGCGAAGTCGTTGAGTTTGCCGACGGCATCGTTGACATCGCTTTCCGTCGCGCGACGTGCTTCCGAAGTCGCTGCCGGGGCAACGGTCGATACCACGGGATCGGGCTTGACAGCGCTTTGCGGCAAAGCATAAGCCGTACCGGAATCGCCAGCAGCTGTGATATTAAGTGGGGCAATCGACATGTTACTACTCCCTTCCTTAAAGGAACGTGCGGAGAATAAGGCCTATCCTCCGCACGTCATCCTACCTAGCTATCAGGCTTATTTCAACAGCGACAGGACTTGCTGCGGTGCCGAGTTGGCCTGCGACAGCATCGCGTTACCAGCCTGTTGCAGGATCTGCGCACGGGTCAGGTTGGCAGTTTCTGCAGCGTAGTCGGTATCCATGATACGGCTACGGGACGAGGTGATGTTCTCGCTCGACACTTGCAGGTTGCTGATGACGGCGCTGAAGCGGTTCTGAACGGCACCGAACTCTGCACGCTTGGACGAGATCAGGCTGATGGCCTTGTCCAGGTTGGTGATTGCCTTCTGTGCATCGCTTTGTGCGGACGGAGCAGCAACAGCCTTGTCCAGGGCCAGCTTGGCGCTGTCCACGGCCTTCTGCAGGGTCACTGCCGAAGAAGCCAGGGCGCTGGCGGTCAGGGTCGAGCCGGTAGCGAACAGGTTGTCCAGCTTGGCCTTGGCCGAGGTGTAGGTGGTTTGGGCAGTGCTCACACCGGAGGTGTCGCCCAGACCGATCAGACCCTTGGCGCTGGTGCCGATGACGTCGGCCATGGTCTTGTTGTTCGACAGGTCATCCAGGGTGATGGTGATCTGGTCGTTCAGCTTGTTGTCCTGGACGTTGGCGCCGACCTGGAACGACAGGGTCAGGGAAGCCGAAACGTTGGCCGAGCTGGAGCCCACGCCAGCCGATGCACCTTGGCCGGAGCCGGTGAACAGGTTCTGGCCGTTGAAGCTGGTGCCGTTGAGCACGCGGAACACTTCTTCCGACAGCTGCTTGTATTCGTCGTTCAGGGTCTTGCGGTCTTGCGCGCTGTTGGTGCCGTTCGAAGCTTGAACAGCCAGTTCACGCATACGCTGCAGGTTGTCGGTCACGGTGGACAGAGCGCCTTCAGCGGTCTGGGCCATCGAGATGCCGTCGTTGGCGTTACGTTGTGCAACTGCCAGACCCTTGATCTGGGAGTTCATGCGGTCGGCAATGGCCAGGCCGGCGGCGTCGTCCTTTGCGCTGTTGACGCGCAGACCGGAGGACAGGCGTTGGATCGAGGTGTTGAGCGACGACTGCGACGAATTCAGATTGCGTTGCGTGTTCAGCGACGCAATGTTGGTATTGATGACTGATGCCATGTTAATTCTCCTAAGATTTGAGACCGATGATCCGAGTTTCAGTGCTTAACTTTGGTCTTCTACCCATGAGCCCCAGGCGTTTCAACCTCTGTTGATTGCTTTATCGGGCAGTCTTGGAAAAAGTTTAGGGCTTTCGCGAAAAAAATCTCTTTCAAGGCTTTCCGAACTAAAACTGCGTGCTTTGAAACTGCAAGCAAATCCTTTTTCGACGCCGATCTAGAAAACTTTAGGGAAATCTTTGTTGAAGCCAAGAAATTTTCGCTCCATTGAAAAAGCCGCTCGGTGCAAGCGGCTTTTTCGGAAGGAGTGAGGGAGGGCCAGAGTCCTATTGCTGCGCCTTTTCTTGTTGCAATCTGATCAACTCTTCGGCGATGCGCTTCATCACGGAGTCCCAGTCGCTGAAGGCAGGCTGGCGGAACAGGCGCATGCTCGGATACCAGGGCGAATCGTCGCGGTTCTGCAGCCAGCGCCAGTCGGGGATGTGCGGGAGCAGTACCCAGGTGGGGCGGCCCATGGCGCCGGCCAGGTGCACCACCGAGGTATCCACGCTGATGACCAGGTCCAGGTTGTGGATCGCTGCGGCGGTATCGGCAAAGTCTGCGCATTGGTCACCCAGATTGTAGGCTGACCGGTCGGCGGGCAGATTCTTCAGGTCTTCCAGGGGCTTGCCCTTTTGCAGGGAGTAGAACTCGATCTTCGGGAGTCCGAACAATTGCTTGAAGGTGTCAAGGGGGATCGAACGGTGCCGATCATTGCCGTGCTCCGGATTGCCGCCCCACACCACACCGACCCGTAGATGCTGTTCCGATGTTGTTATTGCGGCAATTTTCTGGCGCCATTCTTCTGCTAGCAAGGGATTGGCTGCCAAGTAGCTGGGGAAGGAGGGGATGTCGTCCACGGTATCGGTGCCCAGCGCATAGGGCAGGCTCATCATCACGTAGGCGCAGTCGCAGGGTGGCAGCGGGTCGCTTTCCCGGATCAGGGTGACTTCTGGCGTGAACGACTGGAACAGCCGATACAGCGGATTCTTCACGTGCACCGCCACCCGGGCGCCGCGGTCCATGACCAGGCGTGCATAGCGCAGAAACTGGATGCTGTCGCCAAAGCCCTGTTCGTGCATCAGGAGTATGAATTTGCCTTCCAGCGAACTCTTGCCATCCCATTTGGGAATGATCTCGAACAGTTTGTGGATGAGCTTGTAGACGTAGGCGCGCTCGCGGGTTTCCAGGCGACTTTCGTGACATTCCCAGCCTTCCTTGAGGTCGCCGTGCAACAGCAGGCTCAGGGCCAGGTTGTGTTTGGCGGTGGAATAGTTGGGGCGCAATTCGAGCGCCTTGCGGAAGATCTCCACCGCCTCATGGGTGTCGCCATGGTCGTGCTTGATGGCACCAATGTTGTTGTAGATGAGGGCTTGCTTGGGATTCAGTTCCAACGCCTTGTTGAACATGCGCATGGCATCGTCGAAGCGATCTTCGGCGGAAAAGTAGCTGGCACCCAGCTTGAGATAGCTGTTGGAGTCCTTGGGGGCGATGTCGATGACGCGCAGCAGGTGTTCGTGGGCTTCGGTGACCTTGTTCAGTTTCAGGTAGGTATCGGCAATCTTGTTGTGCGCGTAGGTATCTTCCGGGTCCAGAAGGATTGCTGTCTTGTGGGACTCCAGGGCTTCCTTGTACATCTCCATGGCATGGAAGGCTTCGCCCAGGGCGGTGTGCGAAGGGGCGAAGTTGATCTGCAGTTCCAGTGACTTGAGGATGGTTGCGACCGCCTCGTCATAGCGCTTCGCTTCCACCAGTGCCCGCCCCAGATGGGAGAGCGGGCCAGGGGCCTCTGGCTCGCGCTTGACCGCATCCTCGAAGTAGGCGATCGAGGCGTCCGGGTCGTTCTTTTCATGCAGGGCATTGGCCAGGCCGATGCGGGCCGTCCGACTTTCCTTGTCGACTTCGATGGCGCGCTCATAGATCCTGATGGCTTCATCGATGCGATCCTGTGCCAGGAGTGCGGCTGCCAGGTTGCTCAGGTACTCGGCATTCTCCGGATCAGCCGCGATGGCCTTGCGAAGATAGTGTTCGGCATCGGCGTGCAGGCCCTCCTGCATGGCGATGAGTCCCCGTGCATGGTTGGCGAAAACCAGGGTGGGAGCGCGCCCCAGCACGGCAGTACACAGGGCCTTTGCTTCATCGACCTTGCGATTATCCAGAAGATCCAGGCATTTGCGGACATCCAGCAGGTCTTGCAGATGGGACTTGGTGGCGGCCTGGGCCTGGTTACCGTGCTTGTTGCTGCTCTTGCGCGTCGACATCGAAAGGGATCCTCTTGGTTGGGCGCATGCTTTGCGCCGGACATAGCAGTCCAGCAGAAATAATATGCGCAAGGACCGGATGCCGAAGAGGCGAATAGAAAGCAAAAAACCTTCGTTTTAGACGAAGGTTCCTTGGGAGGGGGATCGGCGCGGTGGTGGGCGCCGATGCATCGGGAGCGGCGGGCTTGCTCCCTGCGGGCTCAATGCCAGCTGCGCAACAACCCGACGGCAAGCCCTTCAAGGGCAAACTGGTCGGCGTCCGGCTTGACGATGATGGGTTCGAATTCCGGATTCTCCGGGAAGAGCGTGATGACCGAGCCGGTCTTCTGGTAGCGCTTGACGGTGACCTCGTCGGCCAGTCGCGCCACCACGATCTGCCCGTTGCGCGCCTGGTCGGTCTTGCGGACCGCCAGCAGATCGCCATCGAGAATGCCGGCGTCACGCATGGACATGCCGCGCACCTTCAACAGGTAATCCGGTTTGCTGGGGAACATGGCCGGATCGACCTGGTAGGTCTTCTCGACATGCTCCTGCGCAAGGATGGGCGAGCCGGCAGCCACGCGACCGATCAGGGGCAGGCTCAACTGCATCAGGGCGGGGTGGGGCAGAGCCATCTGGCGGGCGATGCCGCCAGATGCGGGTGCGCCGGATTCACGCAGGCGGATGCCGCGCGAGGTGCCAGGGGATATTTCGATGGCGCCCTTGCGGGCCAGTGCCTGCAGATGCTCTTCAGCGGCATTGGCGGAGCGGAAGCCCAGCTCGGCAGCGATCTCGGCGCGCGTGGGAGGGAAGCCGGTGTTCTCGATGGCGTTCTTGATCAGGTTCAGGATCTGTTCCTGGCGCGCGGTCAGTTTGAGCATGGGGTAGGCCTTTCTCTGGGGGAAGGCTGTTTGGATGAACAGTCTGTATTTTTATACAGGTGCAATCCTTGTGTCAACGGCAACATGCACTTTCTGGTGCTGCAAGAACGGTTTTTCCTGTCTATATATAAATAGATGAAAGATCTTGTGCCGCATATCTGCCCGGTGCGATGGCTCCGCCTGTGTCCGCCTGACCTCGCCAGCGATAGTCGACATTGCTGTTATGCCAGAAACCTTGTATGATCTTGGGTTTTCCTCTTCCCACACCCGTCTTGACGCCGGGGTGGGCGTCTTCAATAAGTCCATAAGGAGTCTACATGCGTCATTATGAAATCGTATTTATCGTCCACCCGGACCAAAGCGAGCAAGTGCCGGCGATGATCGAGCGTTACAAGGGCATCGTCACCACCCGCGGCGGCAAGGTTCACCGTGTCGAAGATTGGGGCCGTCGTCAACTGGCCTACCAGATCCAGAAGCTGGCCAAGGCTCACTACGTCTGCCTGAACATCGAAGTCGACAGCGAAACGCTGGCTGAGATCGAAACCGGCTTCAAGTTCAACGACGCCGTCCTGCGCCACCTGACCGTCAAGATGAAGAAGGCCGAAACCGGTCCTTCCCCCATCCTGAAGGCAGTGCAGAAGGAAGACGCGGCCAAGAGCCGTACCGAAGCACCGGCAGCCTGATTGCGCTGCGATTCATAGCGGAGAGTGAACCAGCTTCAAGTCATCGCCAGTCTGGCTGAACGTGATGTATTGCGTTATACGCCGGCCGGTATTCCGATCGTGACTGCCAGGTTGCAGCATCAGTCGGAGCAGATGGAAGCTGGCATGCGTCGCCAGGTCGAATTCGAGATCGCGGCGATGGCAGCAGGAGAAATCTCCGGCGCGCTCAACAAGGCTGCGCTGGGTGAAGTCTTCCGCTTCACCGGCTTTCTGGCCCGCAGGAATCGCAACAGCAAGAGCGTCGTGTTTCATATCGTTGATTTTGGCGCTGTCCCGTCGGAAGACTGACGAGAGACTGCGCTAAAAAGACCTTACCCAATTTTTAGATACAGGAGCCAAATCATGGCATTCGGTAAAAAGTTCGATAAAAGCAAGCTGAAAAACAAGCGTCAACAGCAAAACCCGCTGTTCAAGCGCAAGAAATTCTGCCGTTTCACCGCCGCTGGCGTTGAACAGGTCGATTACAAGGACGTGGACACCCTGAAGGACTTCGTCCAGGAAAACGGCAAGATCATGCCGGCACGCCTGACCGGTACCAAGGCCCACTACCAGCGTCAAGTTGACACCGCCATCAAGCGCGCGCGTTATCTGGCCCTGCTGCCGTACACCGATCTGCACAACGCGTAATCTGCGCCGAGAAATAGGAGAAAAACATGCAAGTCATTCTGTTGGAAAAAATCGTTAATCTCGGCGGTCTGGGTGATGTCGTGCGCGTCAAGGACGGTTTCGCACGTAACTTCCTGATCCCGCAACGCAAGGCCCGTCGTGCTACCGACGCTGCCATCGCCGAATTCGAAGCCAAGCGTGCCGATCTGGAAAAGGCCGCTGCCGAGAAGCTGGCTGCTGCTCAAGCCCAAGGTGAAAAGCTGACTGGTGCCACCGTGGAAGTGTCGCAGAAGGCCGGCGTTGACGGTCGTCTGTTCGGTTCCGTGACCAACTTCGACATCGCTGAAGCCCTGGGCAAGAAGGGTTTTGCCGTGGAAAAGTCGCAAGTGCGTATGCCTAACGGCCCGCTGAAGATTGTTGGCGAACACCCTGTGTCGGTTGCTCTGCACACCGACGTGGTGGTCGACGTCACCATCGCAGTGAAGGGCGAGCAAGCGTAATTCGCCTGTTTGCTGCAATTCGTTTTGCAATAGAAAAGCCGGGTTCGCCTGGCTTTTTTATTGTCATTTTGCTTCGGTTCTTCCTGCCGGGAAAGCATGTTGGCCTACCCTCCGCCGCGGATTGAACCTTGCATCTGTTCCTTGCCAGGGCCATGCGCTGCAAAAACGTCCACCTGAACCAACGGCTTCACATCAGCAGGTTATAATGCGCGCCATGAAAGAATCGTCCCGCGGCAATCCTGAATTTTTCCGCGGCCAGAAGGAGTCTTCCGATCCCCAGATCGATGCACTCCGCGTGCCGCCACACTCCATCGAGGCCGAGCAATCGGTGCTGGGCGGCCTGCTGCTGGATAACGCAGCCTGGGACCGCATCGCAGATTTCGTCAGCGCGGAAGACTTCTACCGCTACGACCACCGCATCATCTTCGAGCACATCGTCAAGCTCATCAACAGCACCAAGCCGGCGGACGTGATCACGGTCTATGAGGCCATGTCCACCAGTGGCAAGGCCGAGGAAGTCGGTGGCCTGGTCTATCTGAACGCGCTGGCGCAGAACACGCCGTCGGCGGCCAATATCCGCCGCTACGCCGAAATCGTGCGTGACCGCGGCATCCTGCGCAAGCTGATCACGGTGGCCGACGAAATTTCCGGCAATGCCTTCAACCCGCAGGGCAAGGACGTCAAGTCCATGCTCGACGAAGCCGAATCGAAGATCTTCGCCATCGCCGAAGAGGGCTCGCGCGGCTCGCAGGGCTTCATGGAAATCCAGCCGCTGCTGACCCAGGTGGTGGAGCGTATCGACGAACTCTACAACCGCGACAACACCAGCGACATCACCGGTGTGCCCACCGGCTTCATGGACCTGGACAAGATGACCTCCGGCCTGCAGCCGGGCGACCTGATCATCGTCGCCGGTCGTCCTTCCATGGGTAAGACGGCGTTCTCGATCAACATCGGCGAACACGTGGCGATCGAATCCGGCCTGCCGGTGGCGGTGTTTTCCATGGAAATGGGCGGCGCCCAGCTGGCCATGCGTATGTTGGGCTCGGTCGGTCGTCTGGACCAGCACCGCCTGCGTACCGGTCGCCTGCTGGACGAGGACTGGCCGCGCCTGACGCACGCCATCCAGAAGATGAACGATGCCCAGTTCTACATCGACGAAACGCCGGCGCTGTCGCCCATCGAATTGCGCGCACGCTCGCGTCGCCTGGCGCGCCAGTGCGGCAAGCTGGGCCTGATCATCATCGACTACCTGCAGCTGATGTCGGGTAACGGGGGCAGTTCCTCGGAAAACCGCGCCTCCGAAATCTCGGAAATCTCGCGTAGCCTGAAGGGCCTGGCCAAGGAACTCAACTGCCCGGTGATTGCGCTGTCGCAGCTGAACCGCTCGCTGGAACAGCGTCCCAACAAGCGCCCGGTGATGTCTGACTTGCGCGAATCCGGCGCTATTGAGCAGGATGCCGACGTCATTTTGTTTATTTACCGGGATGAAGTTTACAATCCGGACTCGCCCGACAAGGGCACTGCGGAAATCATTATCGGCAAGCAGCGTAATGGCCCCATTGGCAGCATTCGCCTGTCTTTCCTGGGGATGTATACCAAGTACGACAACTATATCGGGAATCTGGCGCAGCCCTACGGCGGCGACTGAACGGTTGGGGTGGCGGGCAGCGATGGCCGTCACCGCACGAGGATCACGGGCGGCGCATGGCCGCTCGTGTCATGTAAGGCGGATGGCTCCCGAGGCCGTCCGTGCAGGACCGGCAGGGCGGGATTCCGGCTTCCAAGGGGGCAAGCCGCAGGCCGGTTCGAAACGGCGCCCGGTTCGGGCGCTAACCATTGATGAGAGAGAAAAATGTTTGGACGATTGATGCCGACGGAAGGCAAATTCTTTGACCTTTTCAATCAGCATGCAGAGCTGGCGGTCAAGTGTGCGAAGGAAATGGTGGCGCTGATGACCAATTTCGACGACCTCGAAATCCGTGTGCACGCCATTGAAGCCGTCGAGAAGGAGGCCGACAAGGTCACGCACAATGCCATCGAGTTGCTGCACAAGACCTTCATCACCCCGCTGGACCGCGATGACATCCACCAGCTGATCACCCGCATGGATGACATCCTGGACCTGCTGGAAGATGCCGCCCAGACCATCTCCTTGTACGACATCAAGGCCATCACGCCGGAAGCCAAGCGCCTGGCCGAGCTGTGCCTGTCCTGTGCGGAGAAGGTGCAATCGGCTGTGGGCCTGCTGTCGAACATGGACAATTCGCGCCAGATCCTGGCCATCTGCCAGGAAATCGACCGCCTGGAATCCGATGCCGACCACGTCATGCGCGCGGCCATGTCCAAGCTGTTCCGCGACGAGCCGGATGTGCGCACGCTCATCAAGCTCAAGGCCATCTACGAAATCCTGGAAACCGTCACCGATCGCTGCGAAGACGTGGCCAACATCATCGAAGGCATCATCGTCGAAAACGCCTGATCCCCGGCGTAGCGGCGATTCCTCCGGGGAACGCCGCTGGCTTCACACAACGGTTTCCCCATGCAAACAATCCAAATTAGCTTACATATCCTCGCGCTGTTGATCGTCCTGGCGCTGCTGTTCGACTTCATGAACGGCTTCCACGACGCCGCCAACGCGATTGCCACCGTGGTCTCCACGGGTGTGCTGCGCCCGCAGACGGCCGTGGCCATGGCGGCCTTCTTCAACCTGGCCGCGGTGTTCGTTTTCCACCAGTTGCACGTGGCGGCTTCGGTCGGCAAGGGCACCATCGAGCCGGCCATCGTCGACCAGTACGTCATCTTCGGCGCCCTGATCGGCGCCATTTTCTGGAACCTGGTGACCTGGTACTACGGCATTCCGTCCTCCTCCTCGCATGCCCTGATCGGTGGCCTGGTCGGCGCGGCCGTGGCCAAGGCCGGTACCGGCGCCCTGATCTCGGCGGGCTTGCTCAAGACGATCCTCTTCATCGTCCTGTCTCCCTTGCTGGGCCTGGTATTCGGCTCGTTGATGATGCTCATGGTGTCGTGGATATTCTTCCGCTCTACGCCGCGCAAGATCGATGGCTGGTTCCGGCGGCTGCAGTTGCTGTCGGCCTCCATGTACAGCCTGGGCCATGGCGGCAACGATGCACAGAAGACCATCGGCATCATCTGGATGCTGTTGATCGCCTCGGGCTATTCCTCGCCGGAAGCGCCGCCGATGTGGGTCATCATTTCCTGCTACTGCGCCATCAGCCTGGGTACCTTGTTCGGTGGCTGGCGCATCGTCAAGACCATGGGCCAGAAGATCACCAAGTTGAAGCCGGTCGGTGGCTTCTGTGCCGAAACCGGCGGCGCCATCACACTGTTCATCGCAACCGCCTTGGGTATCCCGGTCTCCACCACCCACACCATCACCGGCGCCATCGTCGGCGTGGGCGCGGCACAGAAGATGTCGGCCGTGCGTTGGGGCGTGGCCAGCAACATCGTCTGGGCCTGGATCTTCACCATCCCGGCCTCGGCCTTCGTGGCGGCGATCGCCTGGTGGATTGGCGTGCACGTGCTGTAAGGCATCCTGGTTCGCGCCCGCGGCGGTTGTTGACGCGGGCGTCCCAAAGCAAAAAGCCACGTTACCGTGGCTTTTTGCTTTTCTGCGGAAGAAAACTGCTTACAGCACGTCGCTGGCGTGATCGGCCAGGCGGGAACGCTCGCCCCGTGCCAGAGTGACGTGGCCGCTGTGCGCCCAGCCCTTGAAGCGGTCGACCACATAGGTCAGGCCGCTGGAGCCTTCGGTCAGGTAGGGCGTGTCGATCTGGGCGATGTTACCCAGGCAGACGATCTTGGTGCCCGGACCTGCACGCGTGACCAGCGTCTTCATCTGTTTGGGCGTGAGGTTCTGCGCTTCATCGATGATCAAGAACTTGTTCACGAACGTACGGCCGCGCATGAAGTTCAACGACTTGATCTTGATACGCGAGCGGATCAGGTCCTGGGTCGCTGCCCGGCCCCATTCGCCGGCGTCGCCGTCAGACTTGTTGAGCACTTCGAGGTTGTCGTCGAAGGCGCCCATCCAGGGGCCCATCTTTTCTTCCTCGGTACCCGGCAGGAAACCGATGTCTTCGCCGACCGGCACCGTCACGCGGGTGACGATGATTTCGTTGTAGAGCTTGGTTTCAAGCACCTGCGCCAGGCCAGAGGCCAGTGCCAGCAGGGTCTTGCCGGTACCGGCCTGGCCCAGCAGGGTGACGAAGTCGCACTCCGGGTTCATCAGCAGGTTCAGCGCGAAGTTCTGCTCGCGGTTGCGGGCGGTGATGCCCCAGACGCTGTTCTTGGCGTGGCCGAAGTCGCGCAGGGTCTGCAGTACCGCCGTCTTGCCGTTGATCTGGGACACCTGGCCATAGAAGGCCGGTTCGCCATTCTTGGGCTCGATGAAGACGAACTGGTTGACCAACAGCGATGGCACGTAGGGACCGGTGACGCGGTAGTAGGTATAGCTGCTGCCATGGCGGCTTTCCTGCCACGACTCCATGCCCTTGCCGTGCTTGTTCCAGAAGTCGTCCGGCAGTTGCTGGATGCCCGAGTACAGCAGGTCGGTATCTTCCAGCACGTGGTCGTTGAAGTAGTCTTCGGCGGGCAGGCCAATGGCACGCGCCTTCAGGCGCATGTTGATGTCCTTGGACACCAGCACCACCGGACGCTCCGGATACTGCTGGTCCAGCGCCCGGACCACGCCCAGGATCTGGTTGTCAGCCTTGCCCTCGGGCAGGCCTTCCGGCAGGGCGGCATTCTGCAGCTTGGTCTGGAAGTAGAGGCGCCCCTTGGCATCCTTGTTGCCCAGCTTGGAGAGCGGAATGCCCAGATCGATGGCATCCTCGGCGATGTCAGACACCAGCGCATCCAGCGAGCGCGAGATCTGGCGCGCATTGCGGGCGACTTCGGACATGCCCTTTTTGTGGTTGTCCAGCTCCTCCAGCGTCACCATGGGCAGGTAGATGTCGTGCTCCTCGAAGCGGAACAGCGAGGTCGGATCGTGCATCAGCACGTTGGTATCCAGCACGAACAGCTTGGACTTGCCCAGCTTGTCAGCCACGCGGCTGGTGGGCGACTTGGGACGGACTTCGGCGTTCTTGGGCGCGGCTTTCGGTTTTTCGGTGACAGCAGCGGTCTTGCCGGTGATGCGCGCACGGGGTGCTGCGACCTTGGCATCGGCGACGGCGGGAGCGGCTACGGCGACTTCTTGTAGTGCGACAGCGGGAGCGGACGTTTCAACGAGAGTGATGTTCGGTTTGACAGGCTTGTTGCGATCGGCCTTGGGATAGTCCTCGGGAGACAGCATCGAAGCTGGTTTGCTCGGCATTTTGGGCAGGGGCATCAGGACCTCGGAAGTGGATGAAGAAAACTCCGCTTTGTCAGAGCGAACAGGTGAAGCAGAACAGCGAACAGCAAAGAGAAGCAGGGTGAAGCTGCGGGGCCGAGAAGTCTAATGAAACCCTTGCCGGGCAAGCTGGCAAACGGGTGGGCAAGGGCTTGATTAGAGGTGGCGGCAAATCGAAAAGTAAAAAAGCCGTTTCGGCAGGCCTGAGGCCTAAACCTGAAACGGCTTCCAGCAAACGTTTTTCTGTTTGAATTCAATGGCTTGTATCGTTTGACCGCATTTTTGTCGAACGCGTCGGAAACGCTTGCCAGACGGATCCTTCGCTGCCGGAACCAGCTGCCTTATGGGCAACACGACAGTCGCGGCAGCGAATATCGTTCAGTTCAGGCAAGGGTGTTGATGAAGGCTAGTACCTCATCCACGTGGGCAGGAACCTTCACTCCACGCCATTCTTTCACCACTTTACCTGCGCCGTCAATCACAAACGTGCTGCGCTCCACGCCGCGAACCTGCTTGCCATACATGTTTTTCATCTTCATGACATCGAACATGGTGCACAGGGTTTCATCGGGGTCGGAGATCAGCTCGAAAGGCATGCCCAGCTTGCCCTTGAAGTTTTCATGCGACTTCAGGCTGTCGCGGCTGATACCGAAGATTTCGGTGTTGGCGGCCAGGAATTGCGGGTGCAGGTCGCGGAACTGCATGCCCTCGGTGGTACAGCCCGGGGTATTGTCTTTGGGATAGAAATACAGCACCAGGTTCTTCCCCCGGTAATCGGCCAGGTTGAAGGTCTTGCCACTGGTCATGGCGGCCGAGAACTCCGGCACGGTCTTGTTCAGGATGGATGGTCGGTCTGTCAAAATGGCGCCCCGTAGGTGAAGTCTTGTTGGTGGAAGTGATGCCGGCCGGAAGCTTGATCTGTTGCCCGGATTACATGGCCTGAACGATCATCTCGCCCGAACGCCCGGGCAATTCGCCCCAGCTGATCGGCAGGATGGGCAGGACGTCGTTGCGGATACTGTCGTAGTAGTCACCCATGGAGACCAGTTCGTATCCCTGGGCGCGCCAGCCTGCCAGCAATCGTTCGAAAATGGGGGCGAGTTTCTGCCCTTCAAGTTCGGCGTGCAAGGTGAAGACATGGTCACGCGGCTCCCTGGTCAACTGCAGCAGGAAATCGGCGGCGTTGCCCGCATCGATCAGCTTGCCGCCGATCTCGCGGCCCAGGATTTCGTCCAGCGTGGGCAGGGTGGTCGGCAATTGCACGCAGGACAGCGGCTTGCCGAATGCCGAGAGCCGATGCGGGCCGGCATCCTGGTCGGCCAGACGGCCATCCTCGCGCAGTTGCGAGCGACCGTCGGAGGAGTAGGCCATGCCGAACTGGTCCAGTTGCACGAAGGCATGGTCGTTCATCTGCCAGCCGGCGGCGCCGTGGGTACGCGGGGCCTCGCCGAAAATCTCGCGGTAACGGGCATGGGACTGGTGCATGGTCTCGACCGTCCATTGGGCATCGGCGGTACGCACATCGTCCTGCCAGACGCGGTGGTCCCAGGTGTGGATGCCGCATTCAAAGCCGGCATCACGCGCCTGGCGCATGAAGCCGGCGCAGGTCTTGCCGATGTCCGGTGCCGGCAGCAGGGTGCCGTACATCAGGGTCTTGATGCCATAGTGCTCCACCACCGAGGTGCGCGACACCTTGCTGAAGAAGCCCGGACGGAAAATCTGCTTGAGCGCCCAGCCGGTGTGGTCGGGGCCCAGCGAGAACAGGAAGGTGGCACCGGCGCTATGGCGGCGCAATTGCGCGATCAGGTTGGGGACGCCGACGCGGGTGCCGCGATAGGTGTCGGCGTCGATCTTGAGTGTGAGTTTGGGCAATTCGCTGAACCGGGAATGGGTAATGGCCGTGTCGCGCCATGGTGTGGGGCGGGCTCTGGAAGAAGACGCCAACGCCCGCCGACAAGTTGCGAGACTAGCATTGTGCGGCCGATAGAACAATATGCAGCGATGCAGCAAAATGGGGCAAACAGGCTGCAGATCGGCTCATGATGATGGTCTCTGTGACGGTTTCACGCCGGAAAAAACAAAACCGCGCCAGAAGCGCGGTTTTGCGGGCCGTGGCGGGATGGAAATCAGTCCATCAGGGCACGGGCTTCGGCGACCTGGCTGCGGTAGGCGTCGAAGATGTTGCGCAGGGTGTCGGCCATGGTGGTCTTGGGCGCCCAGTTCAGTTCTTCGCAGGTATTGGTGATCTTGGGGACGCGATTCTGCACGTCCTGGTAACCCTTGCCGTAGTAGGCAGCGGAGGTGGTCTCCACCAGTTGCACCTGCTTGGCGGTGTCGGCGTATTCCGGATACTCGGCGGCCAGCTTCAACATCATGTCGGCCAGGTCCTTGATGGAGTAGTTGTTGACCGGGTTGCCGATGTTGTAGATCTTGCCCGTGGCCACGCCGCCTTCGTTGGCGATGATCTTCATCAGCGCGTCGATGCCGTCATCGATATAGGTGAAGGCGCGCTTCTGCAGGCCGCCGTCGACCAGGGAGATGTTCTCGCCGCGCACGATGTGGCCAAAGAACTGGGTCACCACGCGGGACGAGCCTTCCTTGGGGGTATGGATCGAGTCCAGGCCGGCGCCGATCCAGTTGAACGGGCGGAACAGGGTGAAGTTCAGGCCGGCTTCCATGCCGTAGCCCCAGATCACGCGGTCCATCAACTGCTTGGCGCAGGAATAGATCCAGCGCGGCTTGTTGATCGGGCCACAGATCAGCTCGGATTCTTCCGGATCGAATTCCTCGTCGTGGCACATGCCATAGACTTCCGAGGTCGAGGGGAAGACCAGGTGCTTCTTGTACTTGGCGGCCGAACGCACGATCGGCAGGTTGGCTTCGAAGTCCAACTCGAACACGCGCAGCGGGGCGTTGACGTAGGTCGACGGGGTGGCGATGGCCACCAGCGGCAGGATCACGTCACACTTCTTGACGTGGTATTCCACCCATTCCTGGTTGATGGTGATGTCGCCCTCGAAGAAGTGCATGCGCGACTTGTAGGCCTCGTTTTCCAGAATGTCGGTGATACGGTCGGTCATCATGTCCATGCCATAGACGTGCCAGTCCGTGGTTTCCAGGATGCGCTTGGACAGGTGGTGGCCGATGAAGCCGTTGACGCCGAGAATGAGGACTTTTTTCATAATGTTGAGAGCTAGTGAATGGCCGGACTTCAGGAGGCCATGTATTTCAGGTAATTGTTGAGTGAAGCATCCTGATCATTGATCTGGATGCCCAGGATCTGGAGGAAGTTGCCATCGCCACAACGGGCGTACAACTTGCCGCCTTCGAAGAACTTGTCCTGCATGCCATGGGCCCGTTGCAGGGCAGGGTGGGCCGATGGCGGAACCAGCCGGGTTCTCGTGACCGTAATTTTATCACCCGCGATTTCCTCGAAGGCGCCGGGGTAGGGCGGCGCCACCGCGCGCACCAGATTATGGACTTCGCGGGCGGTGCGGCGCCAGTCGATGCGGCCATCCTCGGGCTTGCGGCCGCTGAAGTAGCTGCCCTTGGACAGATCGTTGGGAAGCTGCGGCGTGCGACCCGCCAGCATGGCCGGCAGGGCAGTCCACAGGGTCATCTCGGCGGCCACCACGACCTTGCCGAAGACTTCGTGCGCCGTGTCGTCGGGCAGGATGGGCACGGCCGTCTGGGCCACGATGCTGCCGGCGTCGGGCTTGACGGTCATCTCATGCAGGGTGGCGCCGGTCTCGGTCTCGCCGTGCAGCACCGCCCAGTTGATCGGCACGCGGCCGCGGTACTTGGGCAGCAGCGAGCCATGCATGTTGTAGGCGCCACGCCGGGCGGCCGCCAGCACTTCCGCAGGCAACATGTGGCGGTAATAGAAACTGAAGATAAAGTCAGGCTGCGCCGCCTGCACCTGGGCCAGCAATTGCGGCGACTTCGGGTCGGTCGGAGTGATGCAGGTGATGCCGTGCTCACGGCAGACCCCGGCCACGGAGCCGAACCAGATGTTCTCGGCGGCATTGTCTTCGTGCGTGACCACCAGCGAAACCTGCACGCCACGGGCGAGCAAGACTTTCAGGCAGCGCACCCCCACGTCATGGTAGGCGAATACGACGGCGTTCATAGGGCTTGCTTGTCTTCCGAAGAGGATTGCTCGAGGATGGCCTGCACCACATAGCGGGGGCGCGCGCGCACCTGCATGTAGATGCGGCCGATGTATTCACCCAGCAGGCCGATCGAGAACAGGATCACGCCCATCAGGAAGAAGGTGATGGCGAACAGCGTGAAGACGCCGCCCACTTCCGCGCCGATCAGCAGGCGGCGCAGTACGATCAGGATGAACAGCGCCGCCGAGGCGAAGGACAGCCCGATACCCAGCAGCGAGAAGAACTGCAGCGGCACCAGCGAAAAACCGGTCACCAGGTCGAAATTGAGGCGGATCAGGCTGTAGAAGGAGTATTTCGACTCCCCGGCCGAGCGCTCTTCATGCTCCACCACGATCTCGGTCGGATTGCGCGAAAAGGTGTAGGCCAGGGCCGGCACGAAGGTATTTACCTCCCGGCAGCGGTTGACCAGGTCGATGACGTTACGGCCATAGGCGCGCAGCATATTGCCCTGGTCGGTCATCTTGATGCGGGTGATCTTCTCGCGCAGGCGGTTCATGGCCTTGGAGGCATAGGTGCGCCAGGCTGAATCCTGGCGCTTGCGGCGGATCGAGCCCACGTAGTCGTAGCCCTCGCGCATCTTGGCGACCAGGTTGCCGATTTCCTCGGGTGGATTCTGCAGGTCGGCGTCCAGCGTCACCACGACTTCGCCCCGGGTCGCCTCGAAGCCGGCCATGATGGCCATGTGCTGACCGTAGTTGCCATTGAAGAGCACCACCCGAGTGACATCCGGGCGTAGCCGATACTGTTCGGCCAGGATGCCGGCCGAGCGGTCGCGGCTGCCATCGTTGACGAAGATGACTTCATAGCTGTAGCCCAGCGCGTCCAGCGCCGGGTAGAGGCGCTCGAACAGTTTGGAGAGCCCGGATTCCTCGTTGTAAACCGGGATGACGACGGACAGTTCTGGTTTCATCAAATATCGAATGCTGGAAATACAGGTGCTGAAATAAATCAAAGGCCCGATGCGCTGCGACAGTAGAGGTCGCGGCGTTCAGGCCAGCGTGTTGCAAAGATGACGAATTGCGTTGGCTGCAAATTGCGAAAGTGCAAATAAATCGAATTATGCCGAAATTTTCGAACAATTCCGCAAAAATCAGCCAAGCACCGATTTTACCGTTTCAACCGCGCGCACAACGTCCTCTTTACGCATGACATTGAACATCGGCAGGGAAACGATGCGCTGGCCGACGCGTTCGGCCACCGGGAACATGCCTTCCTTGAAGCCGCGTTCACGGTAGAGCTTGAGCAGGTGAATGGCCGGGTAGTGGTAGCCGATGCCGACCTGCTTTTCCATCATCTTTTCCATGAAGGCAGCACGGGTAATGCGTTCCGGCAGCACCAGCTGGAACATGTGCCAGTTCGAGTTCTCGAAGTCGGCCACCGGCAGCTGGGCGCCGTAGTTGGCTTCGAAGTCGCTGCCGAAGCAGGCGAAGTAATGGCGTGCCAGTTCCTTGCGGTGGGCGGTCACTGCGTCGATATGGGCAAACTGGCCCAGGCCGATGGCGGCATTCACATCGGTCAGGTTGTACTTGCCGCCCAGCACGTCCACTTCCAGGCCGTCGAAGCCGCTGCGGGTGACGCCCTGCAGGCGGTATTTCTCGGCCAGGCGCGCTTCGTCGGCATTGTTGAGCACCAGGAAGCCACCTTCGGCGCTGGTGATGTTCTTGTTGGCCTGCAGGCTGAAGGAGACAAAGTCGCCGAACGAGCCGATGCGCTTGCCATTCCAGGTCGAACCCAGTGCCTGGGCGGCGTCTTCCACCACGCGCAGCTTGTGCTTGGCGGCGATCGCATACAGGCGGTCCATGTCCACCGGCAGGCCGGACAGATAGACCGGGATGATCGCCTTGGTGCGCGGGGTGATGGCTGCTTCCAGGCGATCCAGGTCGATATTGCGGGTGATCGGATCGATGTCGGCGAATACCGGCGTGGCACCGGTTTCCAGGATCACGTTGGCCGTCGCCACCCAGGAGATGGGGGTGGTGATGACTTCGTCACCGGGGCCGATGCCGGCGATGCGCAGCGCGATTTCCATCGTGCAGGTGCCGGAATTGAAGGTGCGCACGATGCGCCCGCCCAGGTATTCCGACAGCGCCTTTTCGAACGCCTGGACCTTGGGGCCGCTGGTGATCCAGCCCGAGCGCAGCACCTCGCCGACGGCGGCGATGGTGGCTTCATCAATGGTGGGTTTGGCGAAAGGCAGGAATGGCAGCGAAGGCAGGCTCATGGTGGAATCCGGTCAGACGATATTCAGGATGGGAGGGCCGGCGCGGCGCTGGCGGGCGCCGCGCGGCGACCCGGTATTGTAAATCAGCTTCGGGTCAGCAAGACCACGCCGACAATGATCACGCCGATGGCCAGCAGGCGCTGCATGGAAATGGCCTCGCCCAGGAAATACCACGCGCCGATGGCGTTGATGATGTAACCCAGGGACAGCAGCGGATAGGCGATGGTCACGTCCACCCGCGACAGGCCGATGATCCACACGCCCACCGAGATCACATAGCAGGACAGGCCGCCGATGATGGGCAGCTGGGTGGCCAGCTTGAGACCGGTGGAAAACCAGTTGTCCGCGGTCAGATGGATCGCGCCCACGGCATTGGTGCCGGCCTTGAGCAGGAGTTGCGCTACTGCGTTCAGGCAGATGCCGACAAAGATGAAGCCAAATGTCGCCAGGTTCATTTGCCGGCCTTCTTCTCGCCGCTGGCATGGGCAGAGCCATGGGCGGCAGGTGCGGCAGGAGTGGACGCAGGCGGCGGATCATTGGCCACGATGACGCGGCGCGGGTCCTGGCCGATCAGGCGCATCGGCAGCTTGCGTTCGACCAGTTGCTTGTAGATGGTCGGGTCGATGATGGCGATGTCCTTCTTGCCGGCCGCATTGTCGGCCACCCATTGGGCCACGAAGGCATCCACCGTCGGCAGCCACAGCTGCGGCTCCTGTTTCAGGCCGAACTCCATTTCGTCGGCGTGCTGCACCAGGGTCATGGTGCGACGCAGGTAGAAGGGCAGGGCCTGTTCGTAGCGGCCGACCAGGTAGATCGGGGTTTCCGGCTTGAGCTCTGCCTGCAGCGCCGGGACATAGTCGACGCCGGCCGAATAGCGGCCTTGCGGGTCATGCCCCAGCAGCAGCAACTGTCCGGCCACGAAGGCGGTCGCCGCCAGCGAGGTGACGGCCCAGTCCTTGTGCTGGCGGGCCAGGCGGATCGCGGCGATGCCGCCGACGAAGAAGATCAGCGCTGCGGCGTAGAGGTAGGGCACGTGGGCTTCCACCAGCGGCAGCGAGTAGGCATCCTTGGCCATCGACGGCACGCGCGGGATGAAGGCCAGCGCCACCGCGGCGGGCAAGGCCACCAGCGAGCCGGCCCAGGCCAGGGCCTTGTAATCGGCTTCTTCCAGGTAGCAGGCGATCAGCAGGGCCAGCGCGGGGAAGATCGGCAGCACATAGGAGGGCAGCTTGGAGTCCGAAATGCTGAAGAACACGAAGATGAACACCGCCCACACCAGCAACAGCCGCTTGGGCTGGAAGCGACCACCGTTGAGGCTGTTGTAGCCCGCCGTATCGCGTTGTTCGCGGGTGCCTTTCCACAGACTCTGGAAGAACACGCCCAACCAAGGGATGATGCCCAGCACCAGGATGGGGATGAAGTAATACCACGGGCCGGTGCGGCTATGGATCTTGCTGGTGAAGCGCTGGAAGTGCTCGTGGATGAAGAAGAACTGCGGGAATTCCGGGTTGCGCAGCGATACCGCCACGAACCAGGGCGTGCAGATGGCAAAGAACAGGATCAGGCCCTTGACCAGATGCAAGCGCTTCCAGATCGCCCAGTCGCGGGCGAAGAAGGTATAGAGCACCAGCACCGCACCCGGCAGCACGATGCCGATCAGCCCCTTGGACAGCACCGCCAGGGCCATGCCGGCCCAGCACAGCAGCATCCAGTTGCGCTGGCCCTCGCGGGAGGCACCGTCGCGCTGGGCCATCAGCAGGGCACACAGGGCGATGGTCATCATGCCCGACAGGCCCATGTCCAGCGTATTGATATGGCCCATGCCGGCCCAGAAGAAGCTCGATGCCAGCACCAGCGCGGCATAGAAGCCCACGCGGCCGTTGAAGACGCGGCTGCCGGTGTAGCCGGCCAGACCGATGCCGAGCAGGCCGCACAGGCCCGTCCACAGGCGTGCCTGCCATTCACCCAGGCCGAACAGCTCGAAGGTGATGGCATTCATCCAGGTCTGCAGCGGCGGCTTTTCGAAATACTTGATGCCGTTCAGGCGGGTGGTGATCCAGTCTTGCGTGGCCACCATTTCGCGTGCCATCTCGGCATAGCGGCCTTCATCGGTGGGCACCAGGACGCGAGCGCCCAGCATCCAGAACCAGACCAGCAGGAAGAGAATAAGCAGCGTCCAGACGAACGCCTTGGATTTGTACAGTTCGCGCATTGACAGCGGTTCCTTGTTGCGTGTTCTTGGGTTTCTTGTCGCGGCAAGTGCCGGTTCAGGCCTGCGGCGCGATGATCAGCGCCAGTGCCACCTTGCGCCCCTCGGCCATGAGGATGTTGTAGGTGCGGCAGGCGGCCTGGTTGTCCATGCATTCCACACCGATACGGCGCGCCGTGAGCACGGTGGTCAGCTTGGGGTGGACGAAGCGCTGGCGCTCGCCGGTACCCAGGATGACCACGTCGGGCGCGGTGGCGTCGATCTGGTCGAAATGCTGCGGGGTGAGCGCCTCGAAGCTGTCCACCGGCCAGGGCACCGGCTCGGTTTCGGGCAGCACCAGCAAGCTGTTGGTGAAACGGATGGCATTGAGCTCGACACCGTCCTCATCGTAGGCGGTGACGGTCTGGTATTGCTTGGTCTCGGTCGTGTGGAGCTTCATCGCAGGATGGGCAGGATGGGTTGCAGGCGCCCGGTCCGGGCAGACGGCCGGGCCGGGATGTCATGGCGACATGCATCGCGGCAACGTGGTCGTAAAGTGCGCCATTGTAGCCGTTTCCGACCCCGGCGCACGCCTATTTGATTGATAAAATGCTTAGCTTTGGGCAAAATGGCCGGTTCCCGGCGGGCCCTTGGGGCGCCGTCACCGGCCTCTTTGCAGGTGCTTTACATTGCACTGCAGCGGGCAGGAACATGCAGGAAAATGACGGCAAGCGTGGTAATGGAGAGGACCGCGAGGCAAAGGTTCCGGTCCCGCCATGTCCGCCGATGAGATCCGATGGGGCCAGGCTGGCCGAACCCTGCGAAACGATTAGAGGAAGAGCTGTGCGACCGATTCAGAAATCCAAGAAGCTGGCAGATGTGTGTTACGACATTCGGGGTCCCGTGCTGGAAAAGGCGCGTCAGATGGAGGAAGAGGGCCACAAGATCATCAAGCTCAACATCGGCAACCTGGCCGCCTTCGGCTTCGATGCGCCCGACGAGATCGTGCAGGACATGATCCGCAACATGGGCAATGCCTCCGGCTATACCGACTCCAAGGGCCTGTTCGCCCCGCGCAAGTCGGTCATGCACTACACCCAGCAAAAGAAGATCGAAGGCGTCACCATCGATGACATCTACCTCGGCAATGGCGCCTCCGAGCTGATCGTCATGAGCGTCAACGCCTTGCTCAACACCGGCGATGAAGTGCTGGTGCCGTCCCCCGACTACCCGCTGTGGACCGCGGCCGTGAGCCTGTCCGGCGGCACCCCCGTGCATTACGTCTGCGACGAGCAGCAAGGCTGGCAGCCCGATATCGCCGACATCAAGAAGAAGATCACCCCCAACACCAAGGCCATCGTCGTCATCAACCCCAACAACCCGACCGGCGCGCTCTATTCGGTCGAGGTGCTCAAGGAAATCATCGAACTGGCACGTCAGCACCAGCTGATCATCCTGGCCGACGAGATCTACGACAAGGTGCTCTACGACGGCAACACCCACACCTCGCTGGCGTCGCTGGCCGATGATGTGTTGTTCATCACCTTCAATGGCCTGTCCAAGAACTATCGTTCCTGCGGCTATCGTGCCGGCTGGATGGTGGTCTCGGGCGAGAAGAAGCATGCCCGCGACTATATCGAAGGCCTCAACATGCTGGCCTCGATGCGCCTGTGCGCCAATGCGCCGGGCCAGTTCGCGATCCAGACCGCGCTGGGCGGCTACCAGAGCATCAATGACCTGGTCGGCCCCAACGGCCGCCTGACCAAGCAGCGCGACCTGGCGCACAAGCTCCTGACCGACATCCCGGGCGTGACCTGCGTGAAGCCCAAGTCGGCGCTGTACATGTTCCCGCGCCTGGACCCGGAGATCTACCCGATCAAGGATGACCAGGAGTTCGCCTACGAACTGCTGGCCGAGGAAAAGGTGTTGATCGTGCAAGGCACCGGCTTCAACTGTCCCACGCCGGACCATTTCCGCGTGGTGTTCCTGCCCAATACCGACGACCTGACCGAATCCATGGGCCGCATCGCCCATTTCCTGGAGGGCTATCGTCGCCGCCACGGCACCGCCTGACCGTTTCTGCAGTAACCCGTCCTGCCCGCTGATGCGGACCAGGCGGTCTTTTTCATCAACCACGAAGACAATATGAAATCCATCAAAGTAGGTTTGCTCGGCATCGGCACCGTGGGTTCCGGTACTTTCAATGTTCTCAAGCGCAACCAGGAAGAGATTGCGCGCCGTGCAGGCCGGGGCATTGAAATTACCATGGTCGCCGCTCGCAATACTGCCCGCGCGACCGAACTGACCCGTGGCGAAGTCAAGGTCGTCAACGACGGCAACCTGGTGGTGAACGATCCCGAGATCGATATCGTCGTCGAACTGATCGGCGGCTACGACACCGCCCGCGATCTGGTACTGAAGGCGATCGCCAACGGCAAGCACGTGGTCACGGCCAACAAGGCCCTGATCGCCACCCATGGCAACGAGATCTTCAAGGCCGCGCAGGAAAAGGGCGTCATGGTAGCCTTCGAGGCCGCCGTGGCCGGTGGCATCCCCATCATCAAGGCACTGCGTGAGGGCCTCACCGCCAACCGTATCCAGTGGGTGGCCGGCATCATCAACGGCACCACCAACTTCATCCTTTCCGAGATGCGCGACAAGGGGCTGGACTTCGACGTGGTCCTGAAGGAAGCGCAGCGCCTGGGCTATGCCGAGGCCGATCCGACCTTCGACATCGAAGGCGTGGACGCAGCCCACAAGCTGACCATCATGGCCTCGATCGCCTTCGGCATCCCGGTGCAGTTCGACAAGGCCCACGTGGAAGGCATCACCAAGCTGCAGGCCAGCGACATCACCTATGCCGAAAAGCTGGGCTACCGCATCAAGCTGCTGGGCATCACGCGCCAGACCGAGAAGGGCATCGAACTGCGCGTGCACCCGACGCTGATCCCGGCCTCGCGCCTGATCGCCAATGTTGAGGGGGCCATGAACGCCGTGGTGGTGCGGGGCGACGCCGTCGGCGAAGCCCTGTACTACGGCAAGGGTGCCGGTTCCGAGCCGACCGCCTCGGCCGTGATCGCCGACCTGGTCGACATCACCCGCCTGGCTACGGCCGATCCGGAACACCACGTACCTTCGCTGGCCTTCCAGCTCAATGCCATGGCCGATACCCCGGTGCTGCCCATGAGCGAAGTGGTGACCAGCTACTACCTGCGTATCCGTGTGGCCGACCAGGCTGGCGTGCTGGCCGATGTGACCCGCATCCTGGCCGACTCGACCATCTCCATTGACGCCATGCTGCAGAAGGAGCCGGGCGAAGGTGAACAGCAGACCGACATCATCATGCTGACCCACCAGACCCAGGAAAAGAACATCGAGGCCGCCATCGCCAAGATCGAAGCCCTGTCCACCGTCGTGGGCAAGGTCACCAAGATCCGCCTGGAAGAGCTGAGCTGATCTCTCGCCGGTCAAGTCTGGCCACCAACGAAAATCGGAGCCCGCAGGCTCCGATTTTTTTATTCCGGCAGGGCGGACCGCCGTGCGGGGCAATGGCGGTCCTGCTGCGTCCTACTTCTTCAGTTCGAAGCTGCACACCGCCTGCAGCATGGCGTCACCCACCGACATCGGCTTGGGCTTGACGAAGTCCATGCCCTTGAGTGCGTCGGAATGGTCGCGCTTGTCGCCCTTGCCATCGTTCTCGGCAAAGATGATCTCGCGCACCAGCTTCATGGTGCCGGCCTTGCAGTTGTACTGGTGCAGGTCCTTGTAGGACTTCAGCGATGGAAAGCTCTTGTCGCCATTGTTGGGGCGCGCTTCCTTGAAGTTCCACAGCGACCAGGCCTCGCGCACGCCGCCGGACTCGACGATGGAGTCGGTATCGACCAGCAGTTCGGACTGGTCGGTGCCGCCCAGCGATTGCCAGTTCTCGGCGTGGGCCGGCAGACTCGCCAGGAGGGCCGCGAACAGGCCGGTCGTTGCGAGCAGGGTCTTGGTCTTGTGATTCATGCCGTTTTCCATCCTTGTTGAGTTTGAATAGGTCTTTGATGTCGCCAGCGTGCAAACATTCCGCCAATCCGGCGCTGCACACGAAGTGGCGCAGCATAGCCCGGCCATGGCCGGCTTTCAAGGGTGGTAACGTTTTATTTCAGGTCAGTGATGTTCCGGGGCAATAGTCCTTCCCATGATCACCTTGCCCCGGATGCCACAGGGATTTCATGGCTGGCCCCTTGCTGCGCTTTTGTCGTAGCCCGTCTGGCCTTATAATCCAGGGTTTTCCTGCCAATTCACCCTCCAGCCGCCTGCCGGCGCTTCCTATCGACATGCAATACGTCTCCACTCGCGGTCACGCTGCAACTCCTTCCTTCTCCGAAATCCTGCTGGGCGGCCTGGCCCCGGACGGCGGCCTGTACCTGCCGGCGCAGTATCCGCAGGTGAGCGGCGCCGAGCTCGACCAGTGGCGCAAGCTGTCCTACGCCGACCTGGCCTTCGAGGTGCTGCGCAAGTTCGCCACCGATATCCCCGAAGCCGATCTCAAGGCGCTGGCGCACAAGACCTATACCGCCGACGTCTATCGCAACACCCGCGCCGGCGAGGATGCCGCCCAGATCACCCCGCTGCGCACGCTGGAAGAGCGCGACGGCAACAAGCTGGTACTGCAAAGCCTGTCCAACGGTCCTACCCTGGCCTTCAAGGACATGGCCATGCAACTGCTGGGCAACCTGTTCGAGTATGCCCTGGCCAAGCAGGGGGCCGAGCTCAATATCGTCGGCGCCACCTCCGGTGACACCGGCAGCGCCGCCGAATACGCCATGCGCGGCAAGAAGGGTATCCGCGTCTTCATGCTGTCCCCGCACAAGAAGATGAGCGCCTTCCAGACCGCACAGATGTTCAGCCTGCAAGACCCCAACATCTTCAACCTGGCCGTCGATGGCGTCTTCGACGACTGCCAGGACATCGTCAAAGCCATCTCCAATGATCTGGAATACAAGGCCGCCAAGAAGATCGGCACCGTCAATTCGATCAACTGGGCACGCGTGGTGGCGCAGGTGGTGTACTACTTCCGCGGCTATTTGGCCGCGACCACCAGCAACGAACAGAAGGTCTCCTTCACCGTCCCTTCGGGTAACTTCGGCAACATCTGCGCCGGTCACATCGCGCGCATGATGGGCTTGCCCATCGACAAGCTGGTGGTGGCCACCAACGAGAACGACGTGCTCGACGAGTTCTTCCGCACCGGCGTGTACCGCGTGCGCAAGTCGGCCGAGACCTACCACACCAGCAGCCCCAGCATGGACATCAGCAAGGCCTCCAACTTCGAGCGCTTCGTCTATGACCTGCTGGGCCGCGACAGCGCCCGCGTCAAGTCCCTGTTCCACAAGGTCGAGACCGCCGGTGGCTTCGACCTGACCGGCAAGCCCGGCAGCGACGGCGATGAATTCGCCAGCGTGATCAAGTACGGTTTCGCCTCCGGCAAGTCCACCCACGCCGACCGCCTGGACACCATCCGCTTCGCCGAAAAGACCTACGGCATCACGGTCGATACCCACACTGCCGACGGCATCAAGGTGGCGCGCGAAAACCTCACCCCGGGTGTGACCATGATCGTGCTGGAGACCGCCTTGCCGACCAAGTTCAACGAGACCATCCGCGAAGCCCTGGGTCGCGACGCCGACCGTCCGGCCGGTTTCGAGAACATCGAGGCACTGCCGCAGCGCTTCGAGGTCATGCCGGCCGACGCCGCCCGTGTGAAGGCCTTCGTGGCCGAGCACACCGGCCTGTAAGCACTGTCGGTTCTGCCCGATCACGCCGTCCGCGCCATCGGCCCGGGCGGCGTTTTTCATGGGCCGCAGAGGGGCGGTGATTGCATTAGAATGTCGGGTCGCTGTGTTGACCGGAATTGACCAGAAAACAACGCAACTCCCGCATTCCATCCCTCAGGCCCGCCATGCAATCCACGCCCGCTCCCATTCCAGACTCCCCGGCCAAGCCCGCCCGCGCGCCCATGCAAAGTGTCGCCCAGGCACTCGACACCCTGCTCGATGCGGCCGTGCCGGTCACCGGCAGCCAGACCATCGCCACCCTGGACGCTTGCGACCGCGTGCTGGCCGCCCCCGTGCAGGCCCACATCAACGTGCCTGGCATGGACAATTCGCAGATGGACGGCTATGCCGTGCGCGCCGCCGATTGCGCCTCCGGCCAGGCGCGCCTGCGGGTGTCGCAGCGCATTCCCGCCGGTCACGTCGGCCAGCCGCTGGAAGCTGGCACGGCCGCTCGCATCTTCACCGGCGCCATGCTGCCCGAGGGCGCAGACGCCATCGTCATGCAGGAAGCCTGCGAGGTGGACGGTGACCACGTCGTGATCCGCCATGTGCCGACCAGCGGCGAATGGGTGCGCTATATCGGCGAAGACATCCGCCAGGGCAGCACCATCCTCGACGCCGGCACCCGCCTGCGCCCACAGGAACTGGGGCTGGCGGCTTCGGTCGGCCAGGCCGAACTGGAGGTGCTGCGCCGGGTACGGGTGGCGGTGTTCTTTACCGGCGACGAACTGACCATGCCCGGCGAGCCCCTCAAGCCCGGTGCCATCTACAACTCCAACCGCTTCCTCCTGCGTGGCCTGCTGCAAAAACTGGGTTGCGCCGTCAGCGACTACGGCATCGTCCCCGACAACCTTGCCGCCACCCGCCAGACCCTGCGCGAAGCCGCCCGCGAGCATGACCTCATCATCACGAGCGGTGGCGTTTCCGTGGGCGAGGAAGACCACGTGAAGCCGGCCGTGGAAGCGGAAGGGCGCATCAACATGTGGCAGATCGCCATGAAGCCCGGCAAGCCCCTGGCCTTCGGTCAGGTGCGGCGCGGGGAAGAGGGCGCGGGTGAAGCGTTCTTCATGGGCTTGCCCGGTAATCCTGTCTCTTCCTTCGTCACCTTCCTGCTGTTCGTACGACCTTTCCTGCTGCGTCTGCAGGGCCTGCCACGCGCTGCCGTGTTGCCGCAGGCAGTGAGCATGCGTGCTGACTTCGACTGGCCCCGCGCCGACCGCCGCCAGGAATTCCTGCGCGTGCGTCGCAATGCCCAGGGCGGCCTGGATCTCTTCCCCAGTCAGGGCTCGGCCGTGCTGACCTCGACCGCCTGGGCCGACGGCCTGATCGACAACCCGCCCGGACAGACCATCGCCGCCGGCGACATGGTGCAGTTCCTGGCCTTCGATCACCTGCTCAACTGAACCACCAAGGAATTTCCCTTCATGAAAATCGAACTCCGTTTCTTCGCCAGCGTGCGCGAAGCCCTGCAGACCTCGCAGGAAATCATCGAGCTGCCGGACAGCGTCAAGACCGTCGGCGACGTGCGCGCCTTCCTGATGGGGCGGGGCGGCATCTGGGCCGAGGTGCTGGGACCGGAAAAGAACCTGCGCATGGCCTACGACCATGACATGACCGAGGCCGATACCGAGATTGCCGAGGGCGGCGAAGTGGCCTTCTTCCCGCCGGTCACCGGTGGCTGACATGAGCACCCGCCGCGATCCCTCGGTCGGCACCATTGCGCACTACAGCAGCAATGCCGAGAGCTTCCGCGAGGGCACCTGGGATCATGACGTCAGCCAGAACATGGCGGCCTTGCTGGATGCCCTGCACGCCAGAGCCGGCCAGGCCGGGCAGGGACCCTTCACGATTCTGGACTTCGGCTGTGGCCCGGGACGCGACCTGATCGAATTCACCCGGCGTGGCCATGTCGCCGTCGGGCTGGACGGCACGGCCGAGTTCGTCGAGATGGCGCGTGCGGCCAGTGGCTGCGAGGTCTGGCACCAGGACTTCCTGCAGCTGGGCCTGCCGCCGCAACGCTTCGACGGCATCTTCGCCAATGCCTCGCTGTTCCATGTGCCTTCGGCTGCACTGCCGAACGTGCTCGCCTGGTTGCACGCCAGCCTCAAGCCGGGCGGCATCCTCTTCAGTTCCAATCCCCGCGGGGAAGACCTGGAAGGCTGGAGCGGCCCGCGCTATGGCGTCTGGCATAGCCTGGAGGGCTGGCGCCGTTACCTGCTGCCAGCAGGATTCGTTGAATTGCGGCATTATTACCGCCCTGACGGTTTGCCGCGTGAGCAGCAGCCGTGGTTGGCCAGCGTCTGGCAAAAAACACAAGACCGGAGCTAAGCAAACCACCAGGACATTCGACATCCGGATTCTTTAGGAGGAGACCAAGCCTGCGCCAAACAGGTTTGCGGAGGGGGTGCACAAAAGACATCGTCCATCGATGCGCATTCATCCACACCTAAGAAGGAACCATCTTGATTTCGACCCAACTGGCCGCCTGGGCGGCCCAGGACACGCAGTTGCTGCTGGTCACGCTGGCGGCATTGATCGCCATCGTGGTGCTGATCAGCTTCCTGTCCATCGCACCCTTCCTGTCCATCCTCATCGGCACCTTCATCGCCGGTATCGGCGCCGGCCTGCCGCTGGAAGACATCGCCAAGGCCTTCAGCAAGGGCGCCGGCAGCCTGTTGGGCGAGGCCGGCATCATCATCGCCCTGGGCGCCATGCTGGGCGCGCTCATGGCCGAGTCCGGCGCGGCCGACCGCATCGTCAATACCCTGCTGCGCTATGCGCGTGGCAGCATCATTCCCTGGATGATGGCCCTGGTGGCTCTGGTGGTCGGCCTGCCGCTGTTCTTCGAGGTCGGGCTGGTGATGATGGCGCCGATCATCTTCGTCATGGCACGCCGTTCGCAGTTGCCCATCATGCGCGTGGCCATTCCCGCGCTGGCCGGCATGACCACGCTGCACGCGCTCTTGCCGCCGCACCCCGGTCCCTTGATTGCTGTGTCGGCCCTGCGTGCCGATCTCGGTACCACCATGCTGCTGGGCTTCATTGTCGCCATTCCGGCGGTCATCATTGCTGGCCCGCTGTATGGCAACTTCCTGGCACCGCGCCTGAACCTGGCCGAACCGGACCAGATCGGCAAGCTCTTCAGTGCTCGTGAAGGGCAGTCGCAGCCGGGCTTCGTCGCCTCGCTGGTGACCATCCTGCTGCCGGTGGCGCTGATGCTGGGCCGTACCGTGGCGCGCATCTGGGTCACGCCCAAGACCGAGTTGTTCGAGATGCTCAACTTCTTCGGCGAACCCATCATCGCCCTGACCGTCACGGTGCTCTTTGCCGTGGTGGTGCTGGGCTGGGGCCAGGGCAGCAGCCGCTTCGAGGTGGGTGCCACGCTGCGCCGCGCCTTGCCGCCCATCGCCGGCCTGCTGCTGACCATCGGCGCCGGCGGCGGCCTCAAGCAGACCCTGCTGGCCGCCGGCATCAGCGACACCATCACCAAGATCGCCACCGGCACCCACATGCCGCTGATCCTCCTGGCCTGGATCATCGCCGTGGCACTGCGCCAGGCCACCGGTTCGGCCACCGTCGCCACCACCGCCACCGCCGGCATCGTCGCACCGCTGGTGGCTGGCCTGTCGGCGACCCACAATTCGCTGATGGCCCTGGCCATCGGTGCCGGCTCGGTGTTCTTCTGCCACGTCAATGACGCCGGCTTCTGGATGGTCAAGGAATACTTTGGCCTGAACCTCAAGCAGACCCTGGCGACCTGGTCGGTAATCCAGACCCTGGTCTCGGTGATCGGCCTGGGCATGACGCTGCTGCTGTGGGGGCTGATCGTCTGATCGTCTGATCCACGTGTGCTCGCGGGCAGGGCGGCGCTGGTAGAATCGCAGCCCTGCCTTTCACTTTCCGTCCAGCCATGCCTGTCCGCGTCCAGACCGCCGATTTCGATCTCTCCACCGAAGTGGCGCAACTGCGCCTGTCCAATCCCCGCGTAGGGGCGGTGGTGAGCTTCGTGGGCACGGTGCGCGATCTCAACGAGGGCGCGGCCGTCTCGGCCATGGAGCTGGAACACTATCCGGTCATGACCGAGCGCGCCCTGGAGCAGATCGTGGAGCAGGCCAAGGCGCGCTGGCCCATCTTCGATGCGCTGGTGATCCATCGCATCGGGCCCATGCAGCCGCTGGAGCAGATCGTGCTGGTGGCAGTCACCTCGCCCCATCGCGGCGAAGCCTTCGCGGCCTGCGAATTCATCATGGATTACCTCAAGACTCAGGCGCCGTTCTGGAAGAAGGAACAGACGCCGGACGGCGCCCGCTGGGTCGATGCCCGCGAGAGCGACGACACGGCACTGAGCAAGTGGAAACAACAATAAGGCGTCCTGCCTCGGGAGCTTGATCCCGGCGCCGGCCGCCAAGGGCGATCACAGGGGGAAACCGTCTTGCCACTGAAGTTTCAAATTCCACGTTTACCACGCATGCCGCGCATTCCCGGTCTGCCGACCACGGCCACCGCGCCATTCTGCCCGTCCGAAGTGGCGGGCTCGGTCGCTGTGCCGGCCGGTGCCTCGGTCTGGCAAAAGCTGCGCATCTACGTCGGCCCCGGCCTGCTGGTGTCGATCGGCTACATGGACCCAGGCAACTGGGCCACGTCCATCCAGGCCGGTTCGCAGTTCGGCTACCAGCTGCTGTTCGTGGTGATGCTCTCCAGCCTGGCCGCCATCGTGCTGCAATGCCTGTGCGCGCGCCTGGGCATCGCCACCGGCAAGGATCTGGCGGTGCATTCACGCGAACATTACCCGCCCGCCGTGGGCAAGGGCATGTGGGTGCTGGCCGAACTCTCCATCATCGCCTGCGACCTGGCCGAAGTGCTGGGCTGCGCGCTGGCCTTCAACCTGCTGCTGGGCGTATCGCTGCCGGCGGGCGTGCTGCTGACCGCGCTCGATACCCTGATCGTGCTGGGACTGAAGGGCAGGGGCTTCCGCCAGGTGGAGGCCATCATCCTTGGACTGGTCATCACGATCGCCGCCTGCCTGCTGGCACAACTGGCCTTCGTCAAGGCCGACTGGCATGAGGTGATGCAAGGCTTCGTTCCCTCGCTGCAGGCCATCTCCAGCCGCGAGCCGCTGTATCTGGCCATCGGCATCATCGGCGCCACCGTGATGCCGCACAATCTCTACCTGCATTCTTCCATCGTGCAGACCCGCAGCGTGCGGCGCGATCCGGCCTCCCTGCTGGAGGCGGTGCGCTACACCCGGGTCGATACCACGGTCTCGCTGCTGATCGCCATGGTCATCAACGCCACCATCCTGATCCTGGCCGCCACCGCCTTCCACAAGAGCGGCAATACCCAGGTCGCCGAGCTGGATGAGGCCTACCATCTGCTGGACCCCATCACCGGCTCGGCCATGGCGGCCATCCTGTTCGGCGTGGGCCTGTTCGCGTCCGGCCAGAGCTCGACCTTCACCGGCACCATCGCCGGCCAGGTCATCATGGAAGGCTTCCTGAAGCTGAAGATTCCCTGCTGGCAGCGCCGCGTCATCACCCGCGCCCTGGCGCTGGTACCGGCCCTGATCGGCGTGCTTACCCTGGGGCCGCATTCGGTGGGCAAGCTGCTGGTGGCCAGCCAGGTGGTGCTGTCGCTGCAGTTACCCTTTGCCATGTATCCGCTGATCCGCCTGACCAGCCGAGCCGACCTGATGGGCGAGCTGGTCAACCGCTGGTGGGTCAGTGCCACGGCGTGGCTGCTGTTCGTGGCGATCTCGGCGGCCAACGTTTGGTTGGTGTGGCAGGTGTTTGTCGCTTGAATAAATTCTAATTACACATTTAACTATCATATTTAGCCTGATTTTAATCGGTATTAATGATGGTTTAATGTGTATATGAAGACTTCCCGCACTCTGCAATTGCATATGGATGGCGCTTGGCGCGACCCGCCTGCCTTGTCCCTCACCGGCCCGATCGAGCAGGACATCGCAGCGCCATTCCTCGACCCGTTGGCCGTCACGCTGGCCCAGGTCCGTACCCAGCTGGAGGCGCTTTGAATGGACAAGCGCTTCAAGCCGCTCACTGCCATCGAGCAATTGGAAGAACGGCGTGCGCTGTTCGATGAACTGGCCGCCGATCCGGCCTTGCCCATTCCCGCCGTGATCCGCAAGATCCGCACCACTCTGCGCCTGACCATTGCCGAATACGCCAAGCTGTGCGGCGTATCTGCCCGCACCTTGCAGGATATCGAACGCGGTGAGTCCAGTCCCACGCTGGCCACCGCCGACAAGCTGCTCAAGCCGGTCGGCATGAGCGTGGGTGCGGTGGCGCGCAAGCGCACATGAAAAAGGCGGCCCTGATGCTGCATCAGGGCCGCCTTTCCACTACCTCAGCCTGGTTCAGTTGCGCGCTGCCGGCTGCGACCTGCCGCTCCCCGGCTCCAAGACCACCGTGCAGGTCAGCCCCGAGGCCAGCAGTACATGTTCCGGCACCTTGTCGAGCTGGATGCGCACCGGGATGCGCTGGGCCAGCCGCACCCAGTTGAAGGTCGGGTTCACATCGGCGGTCAGTTCGCGGCTTTGCGGATTGTCACGGTCATAGATACCGCGGGCGATGCTGTCGACATGGCCTTCCAGGGTGGCGCCGTTGATCAGCTGGATCTTGGCGCGGTCACCGATGGACAGCAGCGGCAGCTTGGTTTCCTCGAAATAGGCATAGACCCAGAAGGAGTGGCTGTCGATCAGCGCGATCTTGGCCGCGCCGGCAGCCGCATAGTCGCCGCGACGCACGGCCAGGTTGGTCACATAGCCATCCACCGGGGAGAACACCTTGGTGCGCTCCAGGTTCAGCCTGGCCGTATCGCGCTGCGACAGGGCCGCCTGGTATTGCGCCTGGGCGCCTTGCAGCTGGGCCTGGGCGGCTTCCAACTGGGCTTGCGAGGCGGTAACCTGGCTGCCGGCATCTTCGCGGGCTTCCCGCGACACCACCAGCGCATCCACGTCGGCCCGGCGGCGGGCCTGGGCACGGCGCATGGCCAGGTCGGCGCGGCGTGCCTCGACCTCGGCACGGCGCACATCCAGATCTGCCTTGCGCGCGGTGACGGCGGCCTCGGCCTGTTGCAGCGCCAGCGTGTAGCGGGCCGGGTCGATTTCCATCAGCAGGTCGCCCTTCTTGACCAGCTGGTTGTCACGTACCGGCAGCGCCACTACCTGGCCGGAGACGTCCGGCGCGACGTTGACCACTTCGGCGCGCACCCGGCCGTCGCGGGTCCAGGGGGAATGCATGTAGTGCTGCCACAGGCTCCAGGCGAGCAGGATGGCCAAGAGGAAAATGGCCGAGGTGATGAGGACGCGGAAAATCGATTTGACCGACATGGTGAACTACTCCTGATTGTTTCTTTATCTTTTCTGAAGTGATGGGTTTGGCGCAGAAGGCGGTAAGGCCGATGTCCGCTAGCGATACACGAACAGCCCCAGCAAGGCCGCCAGGCAGACGAACAGGCTCACGCGGAACAGCGCCGGGTGCCAGGTCAGTTCGTAGAAGCCCAGCCGCACCAGGACGCGGTCCGCGGCCATGGCCAGGACGGCGGCCAGCACGGCCAGCAGCAGTACCGTTGGAATGTAGGCGTCGAAGAAGGAAATCTCACGTGGCATGGCGCTCTCCGGAAGCGGGGTTGGCACCGGCGCGCATGGTATGCAGCGGCGATTGCTGATCGAGCAGGGCGGTGCGGATGAAGTGCAGGTAACTCAGGGTACGTTGCAGGCGATGACGTTCGCTGCGTTCGCGGTAATGCGGGCCGATGGCGATCTGGACTTCGACGATGGTGGCGTCATTGGCGTCCAGCGCCGCCTGCAGGGTCGCCGCCGACGGCCGGGCGAACAAGGCCGGGATGGCTTCACGCAGTCGGTTCAGTGCGGCGTAGGCGGAGGGTGGCAGCAGGTCCGGGGTTTCGGTGCGGATGCCGTGCAGTTCGGTACGCAGTTCGATGATGGCGTGACCCACTTCCAGGGTGGCGAACATCCAGCCCAGCGCCTTCTGGCGCAGGACCGGGCGACTGCTGGTGAGGATCGTGATCTGGTGCATCAGGTCGCGGGTGCCGCTTTCGAACTTCAGCGCCAGGCGGCCCAGCTTGCCGAAACAGGCATCCACCACCTGCTTGCGCAATTGCTTTTCCAGCACGCGCACGGTCCAGTCGGTGGTCGGCGGCAGCAGCAGCATGAAGGCCACGGCCGTCACCAGCAAGGACACCACCAGCGCCACCGATTCGTTCAGGTAGCCGGCCGCGTTGAAGTGGGCGAAGTTGTCCGGTACCGCCAGGAAGGGAAAGAAGATGCAGATCCCCAGGCCGTAACCTGCCCATTTGGGTTTGGTGGTCAGCCAGACGGCCAGCATCAGCACCGGCATGAGCGCGCTGGCCAGCATCCAGTAGCCATCCAGGCGCGGCAGGATATGGAAGGTGTAGACATAGCCGGCCACAGCGGCGAAGAGCACGCCGATGGCGACCGTGCGCGTGGCCTTGGCCGGGTCGGGGGCGGCCGAGGTGATGGCGCAGAAGGCCGCCGCGTTGAGCACGGCCACGTCGCCGCTGGGCCAGCCACTGGCAATCCAGAACCCGGCCAGGCACAGCATCACGATGGCGGCGCGGGCACCAGCGATCAATGCCGTGGTCATGCTGGTCTTGGGGGCGTAGGAGTGCTCCCATTGCTCGCGCTCGTGGTGGCGCTGGTTCAGCGAGGCATAGGTCAGGGTGTAGGCATGCAGTTCTTCGACCACGCGGTACAGAAGTTCAGATGCCGTATCGAAATCCAGCATGGCGCTGTCGCTGTCGCACTGTTCGGCCAGCGTGCCACGGGTGGCGCGCACGCGGCGCGGCAGCTCGCGCTTGAAGGCGTCCAGCTTGAGGGCGGCGTCGGCGGCATCCACTGCACTCATCACCGGTTCGCCGCTGGCGCGGGTCAGCAAGGGCTGCACCTCGCGGAAATACGGCGAGATGGCGGCGATGACCACTTGCGCGCCGGGCGCGGGATTGGCGTGCAGCCGGTTCATCAGCTGGTGCAGCGCGTGGACGCGGGTGGACAGCGCCATGAATTCACTGTTCATGCGGCTCAGGCGGCCGCTGCGCAGGCGCACTTCCGGGTCTTCGAAGATGGCCGAGCTGCGCATGGCTTCCAGGCCGATGATGTCGCCCACGAAGCGGGCATTGGTGGCTTCCAGCTGCTTGCGGTCGTTGCTGCCGCCCAGGGTAGCGCTGATCAGGTCAACGAAGGCGGTAAAGCGGCCGCGGATGATGCGCACCAGGCCAGGTGCGCTGGCCTGGGGAAACACCAGCGCGCTGACCAGGCCCACGCAGACGATGCCGACCATGATCTCGGAGACCCGTGTCATCACCGAGTCGAAGGTAATGGCCGGATGCAGCGCGGCCGGCAGACCGATCAGCGCCACCGTATAGCCGGACAGCACGAAGCCATACGAGCGGAAGTTGCGATTGTGCGCCGAGCCCACCGTGCACAGCCCGATCCACAGGGCCGAGGCCAGCAGGAACAGTTCCGGCGTCTGCGCGAACAGGCCGACGAAGACCACGATGGCCGCCGAGCCGACCAGGGTACCGATGACCCGGTAGAAGCTCTTGGCCAGGATCATCCCGCTTTGCGGCTGCATGACAATGAAGACCGTGATCAGCGCCGAGCGCGGCGACTCCAGGTCCAGGCCGTAGCCGATGCCCAGCGCCAGCAGGCCAGCGAAGACCATCTTGAACACATAGACCCAGGTCGGTGCGTCACTGCGCCACCAGTCGCGGGCAGCCTCGTGCAGTTGCGCCTTGAGCGACAGGGCAGGTGTGGTGGGCGTGGGTGTGGCGGGGGTGCTCATTGCGCGGCCACCTGCTCATCAGGCTCAGTGCCATTGTCCATGCCACCGCCCAGGGCGGTCTGCAGTGCGGCATAGGCCGCCAGGCGCTGGGCCTGCAATTGCTGCACGATCTGCTGCTGGCGCAGCCATTGGGTCTGGGCGTGCAGGATGTTGAGGTAATCGGTCAGGCCGCGCTGGTAGGCACGGGTGGCGATATCCACGTTCTTTTGCGCGGCTTGCACTGATTGCTGTGCCTGCTCTTGCTGGCGGGCCACCGATTGCAGCGTCACCACCTGGTCGGAAATGCCCTTCAGCGCTTGCGAGAGCAGGGCGTTGTAGTGCTCCACCTCGATGTCATAGCCGGCGCTGGCCGCACCCAGTTGGCCACGCAGGCGGCCACCCTCGAAGATGGGCAGGGAGATGGCCGGGCCGTAGGTGGTCTGGAGATTGGGGGCGGACAGGAAGGAGAACAAGCCGCCACCGGCGGCGGCTGGGCCGATGCCGGCCAGCAGGTTGATGTTGGGGTAGAAGGCGGCCTTGGCCACGGCGATGCCCTTGCCGGCGGCCTCCACGCGCCAGCGGGCGGCGCTGATGTCCGGGCGGCGGCCCACCAGGTCGGCCGGCAGTGCGCTGGGCAGGCCGATGGCGGCCTGCAGCTGCAGGGTGGGGCGGCTGATGCCGTCGGCGGCACCGGGGCCTGCGCCCAGCAGGGCGGCCAGCTGGTTGCGGATCAGGGCGATGCTCTCTTGCAGGGCTTCGATCTGGCGCCGGGTTTCCGGCAGCGGGGCTTCGGCCTGGGTGATCTCAAGCTGGGTGCCGAGGCCACCCTTGAAACGACGATGGGCCAGGTCGAGGATCTTCTGTTCTTCCTTCAGCATGGCTTCGGTGTTGTCCAGCAGGCCGTATTGCAGGGCCAACTGCACATAGGTACGCACCACATTGCCTTCCAGATCGAGCTGGGCGGCGCGGGCGTCGGCCGCCACGGCATGCATCTCGTCCTCGGCACGCAGGGTGGCGTTCTTGTTGCGATCCCAGAGGTCGACGTTGTAGGACAGGCCCAGGGTGGCGGTGTTGTTCCAGGTCAGCTTGTCGCGGAAGGAGGCACCGTAGTAGACGTTATCGGACCAGTCCTTGCGGCCGACCGCCACATCCAGCTGGGCGCTGGGCAGCTCGCCGGCATGGGTGGCCACGGCCAGCGAGCGCGCCTGGCGCACGCGGGCGGCGGCCACCGCCATGCTGGGGTTGCCGGCCACGGCGCGGCTGACCAGTTGGTCCAGCTGCGTATCGCCATAGACCTGCCACCAGGCGCGTTGCGGCCAGCCGGCCTCGCTGCCAGCCTGGCGGATGGCCTGGCCGGCGTCCAGCGCGGCGACGTCGCGCACGTGTGCTTGCGGCTGGATGCCGCCCTGATCGGCGCAACCGGCCAGGGCCGCTGCGATTGTCAGCGCCAGCGCAACGACCTTCAGGTCCGGCAGCTTGGGGATGGCGATATGTGTCATGGGATTGCCCGAAATTATGCAAATATCAGAAGTTATGTATTCTATTTTGTAATTATTTCCAAAAAAATCCGCTATTCAGCAATTCTTTATCTCGTATTTGGCAATAATGATTGCTCCGTTTTGGGTAACAATGCTGTCATCCGGTGTTGCGCCTGCTGGCGCCTCACCTGCTTATTGATAGGAACAAGATGGATACCCTGCAAAACATGCGCGTCTTCGCGCGCGTGGTCGAGGCCGGCAGCTTTACGCAGGCGGCCCATCAGATGGCCCTGACCACCGCCCATGTCTCCCGCGCCGTGGCCGATCTGGAGCGCCATCTGCGCACCCGCCTGTTGAACCGCACCACGCGCCGCATTGCCCTGACCGAGGCGGGCGAGCGCTATCTGCTGCGTTGTCAGCAGATCATGGCATACGTTGACGAAGCTGAGGCAGAAGCCGGCGCGGCCTATGTCCGCCCCTCGGGCCGGCTGCGCATCCACGCCATGACCAGTTTCGGCCAGCGCTATGTGATTCCCTCCATCTCCGGTTACCAGAAGCGCTATCCGGACGTGGCGGTGGAGCTGACGCTGGCCCAACGTATTCCGGACATGCTGGAAGAGGGTTATGACGTCTCCCTGGTGCTGGCGCGGGAGTTGCCCGATTCCGGCCTGATTTACCGACAGCTCGGGACCACCTTCAGCATGCTGTGTGCTTCGCCGGCTTATCTCGACAAGTACGGCGCGCCCCAGCAGCCGGCGGACCTGCTCAATCACGTCTGCCTGCAACTGGTGAGCCCGATCTCGCCGCTGGACGAATGGGTCCTGGAAGGACCGGACGGCGGCGCCGTCATTGCGATCAAGAGCAATTTCCAGGTCAATGTGGCCGAAGCCATGCTTACCGCGATTCGCGAAGGCATGGGCATCGGCGTGCTGCCCATCTATTCGGCCGTGGATGCCTTGCGTACCGGCAGCATCGTGCGCGTGCTGCCGCAGCACCGCCTGCAGAACATGGGCGTGTATGCGTTGTATCCTTCGCGCCAGTACCTGGATGCCAAGATCAGCACCTGGGTAGACTGGATGCATGTGACCGTGGACAAGACCCTGGAAGAAGACCATCAGGCGCTGGAGCGCCTGGGCAGCCTGCGGGAAGAAATGCAGGGGCTAGGGACGCGCTGACACCGGAAACGACAAGGCCCGATGGGGCAGGCAAAGGGGATGAGGATGGGATGGCTGGCGGTGGGAATCGGAGCGACGCTGGGCGCCTGGCTGCGCTGGCGCATCTCGGTGGTGTGGAATATCTCCGGCCACTTCGTGCCGCTGGGCACGCTGGCGGCCAACTGGACCGGCGCCTACGTGATCGGTTTCCTGGTGGCCTATTTCGAGCAGCATCCCGGCTTGTCGCCCGAATGGCGCCTGTTCGCGGTGACCGGCTTCCTGGGTGGCCTGACCACTTTTTCCACGTTTTCCGCCGAGGCCATGATCCTCTTGCAGCGGGGCGATTACCTGTGGGCCATCGGCCATTCGGCACTGCACCTGCTGGGCTCCATCGTGCTGTGTGTTGCCGGGTTTGCAAGCTACCGGGCATTGGCGGGCTGACGATTATCAGCGAACTGATGCAGATCAAAACAGGCGGCATGATCATTGCTTGAAAATCAAAGCGCAGGCCCAACTTTCATCTCATTGAAAAATTGGAGCGAACCATGCGTCTCGACAAACTCACCACAAAATTGCAGGAAGCGCTGGCCGATGCGCAATCCCAGGCAGTCGGCCACGACAATCAATACATCGAACCCGTTCACCTGATCCTGGCCTTGCTGGGCCAGGATGACGGTGGTGCACGCTCGCTGCTGCAGCGTGCCGGCGTGAACGTGAACGGCCTGAATACCGCCTTGCAGGCGGCCGTGAAGCGCCTGCCGCAAGTCTCCGGCAACGGCGGCGAAGTGCAGGTCGGGCGCGAACTGGTGGCCCTGCTGAACCTGGCCGACAAGGAAGCGCAAAAGCATGGCGACCAGTTCGTCGCCAGCGAAATGGTGCTGCTGGGCCTGGCCGACGACAAGTCCGACGCCGGTCGCGCCGCCCGTGACAACGGCCTCACCCGCAAGTCGCTGGAAGCGGCCATCCAGGCCGTGCGCGGCGGCGCTTCGGTGTCCTCGCAGCAGGACGAAGGCCAGCGTGAAGCCCTCAAGAAATACACCCTGGACCTGACCGAGCGTGCCCGTGCCGGCAAGCTTGATCCGGTGATCGGCCGCGACGACGAAATCCGCCGCGCCATCCAGGTGCTGCAACGGCGCAGCAAGAACAACCCCGTGCTCATCGGCGAACCGGGCGTGGGCAAGACCGCCATCGTCGAAGGCCTGGCCCAGCGCATCGTCAACGGCGAAGTGCCGGACAGCCTGAAGTCCAAGCGCGTACTGTCGCTGGACATGGCGGCCCTGCTGGCTGGTGCCAAGTATCGCGGTGAATTCGAGGAGCGCCTGAAGGCGGTCTTGAAGGAAATCGCCCAGGATGAAGGCCAGACCATCGTCTTCATCGATGAGCTGCACACCATGGTGGGCGCCGGCAAGGCCGAAGGCGCCATGGATGCCGGCAACATGTTGAAGCCGGCCCTGGCGCGTGGCGAGCTGCATTGCGTGGGTGCCACCACGCTGGATGAGTACCGCCAGTACATCGAGAAGGACGCCGCCCTGGAGCGCCGCTTCCAGAAGATCCTGGTGGATGAGCCCAGCGTGGAAGCCACCATCGCCATCCTGCGCGGGTTGCAGGAGAAGTACGAGGTGCACCATGGCGTCGATATCACCGACCCGGCCATCGTGGCTGCGGCCGAGCTGTCGCACCGCTATATCACCGACCGCTTCCTGCCGGACAAGGCCATCGACCTGATCGACGAGGCCGCCTCGAAGATCAAGATCGAAATCGATTCCAAGCCGGAAGTGATGGACAAGCTCGACCGTCGCCTGATCCAGCTGAAGATCGAGCGTGAAGCCGTCAAGCGTGAAAAGGACGAGGCTTCGCAGAAGCGCCTGCAGCTGATCGAGGAAGAAATCGAAAAGCTGGAGCGCGAGTACGCCGACCTGGAAGAAATCTGGAAGGCCGAGAAGTCGACCGCCCAGGGTGGTCAGCAGTTGAAGGAAGAAATCGAGAAGGTGCGCCTGCAGATGGAAGAGGCCACCCGCAAGAGCGACTGGCAGAAGGTCTCGGAGCTGAAGTACGGCAAGCTGGCCGAGCTGGAAGCCGCGCTGGAAGTGCAGAACAAGAAGGACGCGGCCGGTGCCACCACCGAGAAGCCCAAGCTGGTGCGCACCCAGGTGGGTGCCGAGGAAATTGCCGAGATCGTAGCCCGCGCCACCGGTATCCCGGTGTCGCGCATGATGCAGGGCGAACGTGAAAAACTGCTGCACATGGAAGACGTGCTGCATGAACGCGTGGTGGGCCAGGAAGAAGCCATCGTGGCCGTTTCCGACGCCATCCGTCGTTCGCGTGCCGGCCTGGGAGATCCCAGCAAGCCTTACGGTTCCTTCATGTTCCTGGGCCCCACCGGCGTGGGCAAGACCGAGCTGTGCAAGGCGCTGGCGTCCTACCTGTTCGATACCGAGGAGGCGATGATCCGCATCGACATGAGCGAGTTCATGGAGAAGCATTCCGTGGCCCGTCTGATCGGCGCGCCGCCGGGTTATGTCGGCTATGAAGAAGGCGGCTACCTGACCGAAGCGGTGCGGCGCAAGCCCTACAGCGTGATCCTGCTCGACGAAATCGAGAAGGCGCACCCGGATGTCTTCAACGTGCTGCTGCAGGTGCTGGACGACGGTCGCATGACCGATGGCCAGGGCCGTACCGTGGACTTCAAGAACACCGTGATCGTGATGACCTCCAACCTGGGTTCGCACCGTATCCAGAGCATGGAAGACAGCGACCCGGCGCTGGTGAAGCTGGCCGTGATGGCCGAGGTGCGCACGCACTTCCGTCCGGAGTTCATCAACCGGGTGGACGAGATCGTGGTCTTCCACGCGCTGGACGCCAAGAACATCGGCGCCATTGCCAAGATCCAGCTGCGCATCCTGGAGCAGCGTCTGGCCAAGCTGGAAATCGGACTGCAGATCAGCGAAGCCGGCCTGCAAAAGATCGCCGAAGCCGGTTTCGATCCGGTCTATGGTGCTCGGCCGCTCAAGCGTGCCATCCAGCAGGAGATCGAGAATCCGCTGTCCAAGGAAATCCTGGCCGGCAGGTTCGGTCCCAAGGACGTGGTGCATGTGGATGTGGAGAACGGCCAACTGGCGTTCAGCAAGTAACTGCCCGGGAGCAAGGGCGGCAGGGAGGCCGGCGGTAGGGCGCCGATCTGCCGTCGTGTTGACCGGTGCAGGAAGGGCAGGAAGTCTAGTAGCGGCGGGAACATGTCTTCATGTCCCGCCGCTTTTTTATGCATCCGGGCGGACGATTTGATTCACTTCATCGGCACGCTACTGCACATCCGTTCCCGAAAGTTGTAATACATTTAATTTAGTTGGTGCTTTTGCTACACTCCACGTCCAGCGCGCTTCCTGGGCGGATCGGTCACTGCTTTTTCTTTCGCCGCATTGCAAAAAACGCTCACCAAGAGGGCGCAAAATGTGATATTTACCTTCATCAAGGGGAGTGCGCCACACGACAAAAACAGGTGCGCCATCGATCGAGGCCACGGCCTCATCTGCAATCGCCGGGAAGGGTTTTGCTTGCCCGGCAGCAAGGAATTCATGGTCATATCGGGAACACGCGGTCAAGGCAGCAAGAGCACATGGGGGCGATTCTGAAGCAATCGTCTCTGCAGCGGCTATTCATCCTGCCGTTCATTTTCCTCATGGTCTGCCTGGTGCTGACCATCGGCTGGTTCCTGTATCGCGCCGGCGACGATGCCACCGAGGTGTTGGCACGCAATGCCTTGACCGAAGTGATGGGTCGGGTCTCCCAGGGCATCGACCGCCAGACCATGGGCGCACGCGAAAGCCTGAACGTGGTGGCGCCGCCCCCGGTGCCGCCGGCGGAGGCGGGCCAGCAGGCGGCGACGCTGCCCTTTCCCAAGACCCGCAAAGAGCTCGAAGAGCGGCTCTGGCTGGCCAATTCGCTGTTCGACGAACCCAGCTACGTCTATTTCGGTGGTGTTGACGGCAGCTTCCTGGGCATCAAGCAGGAGCAGATCAACGTCTTCATGTACAGCGTGCGCGAGCCGGGCGAGAAGAACTACGTCTATTACCTGCGCGGTCCGGGCACCGAGATGAAGCTCACCGCCGTGCAGGACTACGAACCGCGCAAGCGGCCCTGGTATGTGCAGGCGGTCCAGCAGGGGCGCGAGACCTGGTCGCCGGTGTACGCCGATTACCGCCAGCCCAATGTGGTGGGCATCAACCTGTCCAAGCCCATCTTCGATACCGACGGCACGCTGCTGGGCGTGGCCAACAGCAGCATTGGCCTGCAGCAGCTCTCCACCCTGTTGCGCAACCTTCCCCTGAGCCCGCATGGCGCGGCCTTCGTGACCGAGCTCAAGGGCGACATGGTGGCCACTTCGCTGGATGAGTCGATCTACCAGTCCAACGACCAGGGCTCGGACCTGTTGCGTCTGAATGCCGGACACAGCAAGTCGCCGCTGGTGCAGCAGGCCTTCGAGGAAGTGCAGCGCTACCTGAGCATCCACAACCCCGCGCCGGGCCGGCTGGTGCTGCTGGGCTCGCGCAGCGAGGGCAGCAAGATCGAAGTGGCCTTCCGCCTGCACCATGACCAGGCCGGGCTGGACTGGCTGGCCATCAGCGCTGCGCCGCGCTCGGACTTCCTGGGTTCGGTCACCAGCGGCGTCTACCAGACCCTGCTGCTGGGTCTGCTGGCGGTGTGCCTGACCTTCGTGATCGGTTTCCTGCTGCTGCGCTGGGTGCTGCGCGACATCCGCAAGCTCACGCTGGCGGCCAAGAGCATCGGCAATGGCAGCCCGTTCCCCGCGCTCAACATCGATCGCAACGACGAGATCGGCCAACTGGCGCTGAGTTTCGTGGAAATGGAGCGCAACCTGCGCACTGACCGCCTCACCAATGTGTTGAACCGTGATTCCCTGATCGCGCAGATCGACTTCCGTCGCCGCAACAGCTCCGAAGCCAATCCGCTGCATTTCGCCTTGCTTTTCATCGACCTGGACCGCTTCAAGGCCGTCAACGACGAGTATGGCCACGACGAAGGCGACAAGGTCTTGATCGCCATTGCCGAACGACTGCAGCACAGCTTGCGGCATGATGATTCGGTGGCGCGTTTCGGCGGCGACGAATTCGTGGTCTACCTGCATGGCGTGACCGACATCGAAGTGGCCCGCAGCATCGCCGACAAGATCCGCCACGCCGTCAACAAGCCCATCGAGGGGCGTGATGGCCAGCAGTACACGGTGGATGCGTCGGTGGGCGTATCGCTCTATCCGGTCGATGGCCTGGATGTGGAAACCTTGCTGCGGGTGGCCGATTCTCGTATGTTCGATCAGAAGCGCCTGCACCGCATCCTGTCGGTATAGGCCCGTCCCCGAGGCCATTCCGGCCCCGCCCATTCAGACCATGAGGAGACCTTGATGTCCTTTGCCACCTGCGACCTGTGCGATGCCAATGAAGACAAGCTGGCCAGCGGCACCCTGCATGTACTGCCTCCCATCTTTGCCTCCTTCGGGCGCAGGCAGGCCTTCAGCGGTCCGGCCAGGACCCTGAAGGTGTTCGAGGACAACGTGCTGGTCCGCGCCACGCTGGAGACGCCGGGCAATGGCCAGGTGCTGGTGGTCGACGGCGGTGGCAGCCTGCGCTGCGCACTGGTGGGTGGCAACCTGGCGCAACTGGCGCAGGACAATGGCTGGGCTGGCATCCTGGTCAATGGTTGTGTGCGCGACGCGGCTGAACTCAATGCCTGCGACGTCGGCATCCGCGCCCTGGCCACCCACCCCCAACGCAGCTTCCGCAAGGGAGCAGGGGATGCCGACATCAAGGTCGGCATCGCCGGCGTAGCGGTCTATCCGGGCGACTGGATCTATGCCGATGCGGACGGCGTGCTGGTGGCGCGCACGGCGCTCTGAACGGGCTCATCCAGACGCTGCATCCTCCCGACGTACTCGTAGACACTACCTGGACAAAAGCCCGCAGATGCGGGCTTTTGTCTTGTGCGGGACCTGGATGACGTTCAGGGCGTCAGTCCGGTACCTTGCGCAATTCCTTGTCGATGGCCGCCGTCTGCGCCACGATTTCCTTGAGGTCCTGATTGAGCTGGTGACTGCGGCGACGCAGGTTTGCCCAGCCCGACCAGGCGCTGGCCTCGGCCGGAATGGGTGCCGGCGTGACCGGTCCGATCAGCTCGATCTTGCCCGACAGGGCCTTGTCTTCCGGTGCTTCCGGCGAGACCACCACGGCGCCGCCGCGCTTTCTCGGCTTGGGCGCCAGCAGGCGCTGCGCTTCGGCCAGGTGTTCGCTGGCCTCCAGGTAGGTGTCTTCGATGAGCTTGCTGATGGCGGCCTGCGGCAGATTTTCCTGCTGGCGCCGCAGCATCAGGCGCAGCGCTGCGATATGCGCCGCCACCAGGTAGTTCTGCACGATGAAGCGGTTCAGTTCGCGTACCGCCCGTTGCTTGGTGGCCGGCTCGTCCATCATGCGCACCAGCGCCGAGATCAGGGCCGCCAGGCTGTCCATGAAGCCCTTGCGACAGACCCGATAGAAGAAATCGTCCTGCACCTTCCCTTCGAGCATGTCGCGGCTGGCGGTCAGGTAGCGCTGGCTGGCCTTGAGCACGTTGCGCAGCAGCTTGGGCAGGTCGCGGTATTCCCAGGCCGGCAGCACATAGGAGAACACGGTGGCGATGAGCACGCCGATGATGGTGTCGATCAGGCGTTCGCCGATCACGCCCTGGTGACCGGCCGGCACCAGCAGGTTCAGCAGCATCAGGATCTGTACCGAGGCGGCGATGGCGGTATAGCGATACTTGATGTAGGTGAAGGCCGGTGCCGCCACGCTGGCCGCGAACAGCACCGCCAGCTGGCCCAGCGGATTGTGCACGAAGCGCAGGATCAGCATGGTGATCAGGCAGCCGATGACGGTGCCGATCAGGCGGTCTGCCATGCGCTGCTTGGTGGCACTGAAGTTGGGTTTGAGGATGATGACGATGGTCAGCACGATCCAGTAGCCGTGCGCCATGTAGGGCAGGTGGCTGGCGATCCAAAGGCCCGTGGTCACGGCCAGTGCGACCCGGATGGCGAAGCGGAAGATCGGTGACTGCCAGCGCAGGTTCACCAGCAGCATGTTGAACTTGAACTTCTGCTGGGTCAGGAAGGGGGTCATGTCCGAGCCCGGCAGGATGGGCAGCGGGTCCACCGGATTGCGGGTGGCCTGGTGCACCTGGCTGATCAGTTCGATGATGTCGCGGATCTTGTTGTAGGTCACGCGCAGGATGGTCAGGGCTTCTTCGGAGGCCTGCCGGGGACCGGGCAGGGCCAGCTCCTGCATCTCGAACTGCACCGCGCGCAGCTCGGCCTTGTAGTTAACGCTCGGCTCGGAGGCCTTCTTGCGGGTGACCGCGTAGGCGATCGATTCGATGTCCTGGGCGGCCTTGGTGGCCAGATCGCGCAGGAAGACCATGACATCGCTGTCGCCGAAGTGCTGGCGCAGGAAGGCGTAGTCGGCGTGGGTGGAGAGCACCTGCTCGTAGAGCTCCAGCATGGACAGGTGTACCTGCACCAGCAGGCCATCCTGCTTGGTGTACAGGTCGCGCAGGATCAGGTCACGCGAAGCCTGCTGCTTGTCGGCCACCACGATCTGCTGGCGCACCAGCTTGTTGAACTGGCCCGCCAGGTCATGCTTGACGTCGTAGAAGTCGGCCTTGATGCGCAGGTAGCGTGCCAGTTCGAACAGCGCCTCGGCCAGCACCTGCTGCTTGATGCGGCGGCGCAGGAACCATGACACCGTCATCGAATAGGCCAGGTAGCCCAGCCCGCCACCCAGGAACAGCACGGCATGCAGGAAGGCGTCCGAGATCGGCACCTGGTTTTCCATCGACAGGGTCATCACCATGAGCGCGGCGAACTGCAGCGGCATGGTCTTCTTGCCATAGACCACCATCATGCTGGCGAAGAAGCTCACCACCACCATCATCGCGCTGACCAGCCAGGGCACCGGGGCGCACAGGCTGATGACCAGCATCACCACCGTACAGAGCAGCACGCCGGCCAGCATTTCGTTGAACTTGTGGCGCAGCGGGCTGGGCAGGTCCATCAGGCTGGTACACAGCGCACCCAGGAAGACCGTCATGGTGGTGGGCATGTCGGCCACGTTGAACACCAGCAGGGTCAGGCCGACCACCCCGATCGCGATCCGCACACCCGTATAGAAATAATGACTGAAGAGGAAGGTGCGAATGTCCAGGGCGTAATGCATGTAGACAGGGCGGCGTGATATCGCCGTTTCATGAGTTAGGTGCTTATTCTCTGCCTTCTTGATTGTTTAAACAACCAGAGAGGACAGGTGCGGGTGATGTGGATATGAACGATGAGGGCGCAAGAGGTTTCACATCGCCCCGTTTTTACGATACGAAATCTTCATTTCGCAATATGAAAAGTGCGGGTGCGCTGCATCAAATGGCCTTTTCATTGGTCGGATTTTCGTTCCGCATCGCAAAATCGTGATCATAAGTCATTGAATTTATTGGTATAAAAATTTTACAGATATCTTATATAAGACATTGTTGCTCTGCTCCCGCAGGCCTACTATGAAGTCATGGAATTCGCGATTTCATCCAGTTTCTAGCCACTTCATCATTGACCAAAAGGAGATCCACATGAGCACACGTGAACAGCAAATCCAGGCCCTGGAACGCGACTGGGCAGAGAACCCGCGCTGGAAGGGCATCAAGCGCAACTACAGCGCCGCCGATGTGGTCCGCCTGCGTGGTTCGCTGCAGATCGAGCACACCCTGGCCAAGCGCGGTGCCGAGAAGCTGTGGAACCTGGTGCACAACGAGCCCTTCGTCAACGCCCTGGGCGCACTGACCGGCAATCAGGCCATGCAGCAGGTCAAGGCCGGCCTGAAGGCGATCTACCTGTCCGGCTGGCAAGTGGCCGGCGACGCCAACCTGGCCGGTGAAATGTATCCCGACCAGTCCCTGTATCCGGCCAACTCGGTGCCGATGGTGGTCAAGCGCATCAACAATACCTTCGCCCGCGCCGACCAGATCCAGTGGTCCGAAGGCCGTGACGACATCGACTTTTTCGCGCCCATCGTGGCCGATGCGGAAGCCGGTTTCGGCGGCGTGTTGAATGCCTTCGAACTGATGAAGTCGATGATCGAGGCCGGTGCGGCCGGCGTGCACTTCGAGGACCAGCTGGCTTCGGTGAAGAAGTGTGGTCACATGGGCGGCAAGGTGCTGGTGCCGACCCGCGAAGCCTGCGAAAAGCTCAATGCAGCACGCCTGGCGGCTGACGTGATGGGTACCCGTACCCTGGTGATCGCCCGTACCGATGCCGAGGCGGCTGACCTCTTGACCTCGGACGTGGACGCCAACGACAAGGCCTTCCTCTCCGGCGAGCGCACTGTCGAAGGCTTCTTCAAGACCCACCCGGGCATCGACCAGGCGATCTCGCGTGGCCTGGCCTATGCGGAATACGCCGATATGGTCTGGTGCGAAACCGGCAAGCCCGACCTGGCCTTCGCCAAGACTTTCGCCGAAGCCATCCACGCCAAGTTCCCGGGCAAGCTGCTGGCCTACAACTGCTCGCCGTCCTTCAACTGGAAGAAGAACCTGGACGACGCCACCATCGCCAAGTTCCAGCGCGAGCTGGGCGCCATGGGCTACAAGTTCCAGTTCATCACGCTGGCCGGTTTCCATGCGCTGAACTACTCGATGTTCAACCTGGCCCACGGCTATGCCCGCAACCAGATGTCGGCCTTCGTGGAGTTGCAGGAAGCCGAATTCGCCGCCGCCTCCAAGGGCTTCACTGCGGTCAAGCACCAGCGCGAAGTCGGCACCGGTTACTTTGACGCGGTGACCCAGGCGATCCAGCAGGGTCAGTCGTCCACCACTGCGCTGCATGGTTCGACCGAAGATGAACAATTCTTCGATGACAAGGCCAAGAAGGCGGCCTGATCCGCGCGTGCAATGGTTTGAGTGTGAATGTGTGATGTAGCGCCGGCCCGCATCCTTGCGCGGGCTGGCGGGGTGATCCCCCGAACTTGCGACCGTACCTCAAAAGGGTGCGGTTTTTTTTCGTCTGTAGTTTCGTCCGTAGTTTTCGTCTGTAGTCTGGGCTGTCCCGGGAGGCGTCAGGCCGCCCGCAAGCGGCCGTCGCGTAGCTCGAAGACCGTCTGGCCCAGGGCCTCGACATCGGCCGGGTCGTGGGTGATCAGCAGCATCGGCACCTGCAGGCGGGTCTGCAGGTCGGCCAGTTCCTGGCGCATGCGCTGGCGCAGGGACAAGTCCAGGGCCGAGAAGGGCTCGTCCAGCAACAGCATGTCGGGCTCGGCCACCAGGGCGCGCGCCAGGGCCACCCGCTGGCGCTGGCCGCCGGAGATCTGAGCCGGATGGCTGTGGGCGATGGCTTCCAGCTCGAAGGCCTGCAACCACTTCATCACGGCCGGGTGCTGGGCCGGGCGGCGTGTGTTGAAGCTGCCCCGGGTCAGGCCGAAGGCGATGTTCTGCGCCACCGTCAGGTGCGGGAAGAGGGCGTAGTCCTGGAACAGGTAGGCCACGTTGCGCTCCTGCACGCGCAGGTCGATACCTTGCGCGGCGTCGAACAGCACCCGGCCATGCACGCGGATATGGCCGCTGTCGGGACGCATCAGGCCGGCGATGGCCTTGAGGGTGAGGCTCTTGCCCGAGCCGGAGGGACCGTAGAGCACGATGCGCTGGCTGTCGGAAGCCAGGGCGATATCGAGCTCGAAGACACGATCAGCGGCACGCAGTTGTTTCTGGATCTGGAGGTCGATGCTCACGGCAGGCAGGGGCAAGTAAAAGGGATCAACCGCGACAGTCTAGCGAATCTGCAGCTGCGAGCGGTCTGGTACCAGTCGTCCGGCCAGCATCAGCAGCACCACGCAAGTGATCGAGGTAATCACCACCAGCAAGGTGGCCGCGCCGTCGTCGCCGGCCTGTACCGCCTCATAGATGGCCACCGACAGGGTCTGCGTGCGGCCCGGCAGGTTGCCCGCCACCATCAGGGTGGCGCCGAATTCACCGAGGGCGCGGGCAAATGCCAGCAGCACGCCAGCGGTGATGCCGCGCGTAGCCAGCGGCAGGCTGACGCGAAAGAACACGCCGGCCTCGGAGACGCCCAGCACGCGGGCCGCGTTTTCCAGTTGATGGTCCACGCTCTCGAAGGCGGCCCGGGCCGCTTTCAATACCAGCGGGAAGGCCACCACGGTGGAGGCCAGTACCGCGCCTTGCCAGGTGAAGACCAGTTGGATGCCCAGGCTCTCCAGCCAGGCGCCGAAGGTGCCACGGCGGCCGAACAAGACCAGCAGGTAATAGCCCAATACGGTAGGCGGCAGCACCAGGGGCAGGGTCAGGACCGAATCGATGAAGTCACGCAGCGGCGAGCGCCAGCGCGACAGGCCGTAGGCGGCGGCCACGCCCAGGACCAGATTGAGCAGGGTTGCCAGTCCCGCGACCTTTAGCGATAGCAGCAACGGTGTCCAGACCGGATGCATCAGGCGACCTTGGGGTTCAGGGCTTCAGGAAGCCGTAGCGCGCCAGGACGGCCTGCCCGTTCGGCGAGAGCACGTAGGCCACGAACTGCGCGGCCAGTTCCTGTTGCCGGCTGCCGGAGGTGATGGCGATGGGATAGGTGGCCGGCGTGTTTGAGGGAATGCGGATGGCGACCTTGACCTTGTCCGGCATCACTGCTGCATCGGTGGCGAAGACGAAGCCGGCATCGACTTCGCCACGGGCCACGTAATCCAGGCTGGTGCGCACGTTCTCGGCCATCACCCCCTTGGCCTGGACCTGCGACCACAGGCCGGCCTGTTCCAGCGCGCCCTTGGTGTAGCGGCCGAAGGGCACCGATGCCGGGTTGCCGAGGGCGATGCGCTGATAGTCCGGACGGGTCAGGTCGGCCAGCGTGGCCGGCTGGTGCCGGGCGTCATGCGGCACGATGACCACGATCTGGTTGGCGGCGAAGTTCTTGCGGGTGGCCGGGTTGACGGCCTTTTCCGCCACCGCCTTGTCCATGGCGGTCTGGTCGGCGGAGGCAAATACGTCAGCCGGAGCGCCGCGCACAATCTGTTGCATCAGGACGTCCGAGGCACCGAAGTTGCTGACGACCTTCACACCAGGATGCTGTTGTTCGAAGGACTGAGCCAGCTCCTTGAAGGCATTGGTCAGGCTGGCGGCGGCCGAGACCACGAGATCGGTGGCCTGGGCGGCGCCGGCGGAGAACACCAGCGTGGCGGCGAAGGCGGCACCGATGGCGGCCTTGAGACGGGTTTTCTTCAGCATCGGCAATCCTGGAAACGAGAACAAGGGAGCAGGGCGGGTGAGTGGCGAAATATACGTAAGGATATAACGAACGTCAATCGCCCGCTCTGCATTGGCCGCACGTACAAGGCCCTTGTACAATCACGCGCATGAATGATGCCAAGACCTTGAGAGTGCGCGTGATGCAGGGCCAGACCATTGCCTTCGGGCCGGGCAAGGCCGATCTGCTGCAGGCGATCGCACAGACCGGATCGATCTCCGGCGCGGCCCGGGAGATGGACATGTCCTATCGGCGTGCCTGGCTGCTGGTGGAGGAAATGAACCGCTGCTTCGCCAGCCCGCTGGTGGCCACTGCGACCGGCGGCGCCCGTGGCGGTGGTGCGGCGGTGACCGAGCTGGGGCAGGAGGTGCTGGCACGCTACCGCCGCATGCAGAAGAAGGCGGCGGCCAGCATTGCGGGCGAATTGCGCCAGTTGCAGGCGTTGATGCGGCCGGCCGACGAGCAAGGAGCTGAAGACCAGAGGCAAGGACAGGGCAGCGACCATGCATGAACTCTGGATCAAGTACCGGCTGCGGGTACTGAATGCCTGTCGTGTGTCCGAAAGCCATTCCATGCTGCTGTGGGGCGCGCTGGCCGGTTTTGTCGGCGCCCTGGCCACCATCGCCTTTCGCGAATGCATCGCGCTGCTGCAGATCTGGCTGACCGGACATGACGGAAGCTTCGTCGACATCGCCAAGGGCTTGCCCTGGCATGTGCGCATCCTGCTGCCGACCTGTGGCGGCGTGATTGCCGGCCTGTTCCTGGTCTGGGCCAAGCGCACCCCGGCCGGCAATGGCGGTGACTACATGGAGGCGGTGGCCATCGGTGATGGCGCCATTCCGGTGCGTAATACGCTCTTGCGCAGCATCTCCTCGCTGGCGTCGATTGCTTCCGGCGGCTCCATCGGCCGCGAAGGTCCGATGGTGCAGTTGTCGGCGCTGTGCGCGTCGCTGGTGGGCAAGTTCTCGCACTTTCCTTCTTCCCGCTTGCGCCTGCTGGTGGCCTGCGGGGCGGCGGCCGGCATCACCTCGGCCTACAACGCACCCATCGCCGGGGCCTTCTTCATCACCGAGATCGTGCTCGGTTCGCTGGTCATGGAGAGCTTCGGCCCGGTGGTAGTGGCCTCCGTGGTGGCCAACATCACCATGCGCGAATTGCCGGGTTACCGGGCGGCCTACGAAATGCCGTACTTCCCCGAGATCGGCGGCTGGGAAGTGCTGCTGTTCCTGGTGCTGGGCGTACTGGCCGGCATCCTGGCGCCGCAGTTCCTGCGCGTGCTGGAGCTGGGCAAGCAGGGCTTCGGCAAGTTCCGCCTGCCACTGCCGGTGCGGCTGGGCGTGGGCGGGCTGCTGGTCGGGCTCATTTCCATCGAGGTGCCCGAGGTCTGGGGCAATGGCTACAGCCTGGTCAATTCGTTGCTGCATACGACCTGGCTGTGGCAGGCGGTGTTGACGGTGCTGGTGATCAAGGTCCTGGCCACGGCCATTACAGTCGGCTCGGGGGCGGTCGGGGGGATCTTCACGCCCACGCTCTTCGTGGGGGCGGCGGTCGGCTACCTGTTCGGCGATACGGCCCAGGCTTTGCTGCCGTTCCACATGTCGCAACCGTTCGCCTATGCAATGGTGGGCATGGGCGCTTTCCTGGCGGCGGCGTCCTATGCGCCGCTGATGGCGATCCTGATGATCTTCGAGATGACCTTGAGCTACCAGGTGGTGCTGCCGCTGATGCTGTCCTGCGTGGTCGCCTATGTGGTCGCGCGCAGCACGGACGGGCGCTCGATGTACGAGATCACACTGAAACGCCATCGCGACAACGAAGAACGCCTGCGTCTGCGCGGCACCCACATGCGTGCTCTGATCCGGCCGGCCGAGACCGTGCTGCAGGAACAGGCCAGCCTGGAAGAGATCAGCGCCCTGTTCCTGAAATACCCGGTGAAGTATGTCTACATCGTGGACGACCAGCAGCGTTACCTTGGGGTGGTGGCGTTGCAGGACATCACTTCCTGGCTGCTGGACAAGAAGGAAGCTGCCGGCCGGGTAGCTCGCGATTTCCTGCGGCCGCATTTTCTGCACGAGGTGACGCCCGACATGTCCCTGGGCGAGGCCTTGCAACTGTTCCTTGACCATCAGGGTGAGCGCCTGCCGGTGATCGCCAGCGCCGAAGACCCGCGCCTGCTGGGGGTGGTGTTCAAGACCTCCTTGTTGGATGCGTATTTCCGGCTGGACCGGGCCGGTAACTAGAGGCGTTGCGCGCACTGCCGGGGTGCCGGACTCGCATCCCGGACCGGCGCCGCGGCCAGCGGCCGGGCCGCATCACCCGGCGCTGCGGGCATGTCTTCTTTGTAACAATGCCGGATTAGTCCGACAACTGCTCACGTATCCTTGATAAAATGCATGAGCTTTTCCTCTTTTCGGTGGCCCACCCAGTGACCCGCGTCGGTCCGTGCCGCCACCCGCTATCAACCCCATCCAAGAAGTGAATTTTCCATGCTGAGTTATCGCCACGCTTTTCACGCCGGCAACCACGCCGATGTCCTGAAGCACATGGTGATCATCCAGTTGATGCGCTATCTCGGGCAGAAAGAAACTGCCTACATGGTCATCGACACCCATGCCGGCGCGGGCGTCTACGCGCTGGATGGAGATTACGCCAGCAAGAACGCCGAATACGAAACCGGCATCGCCAAGCTGTGGGACCGCAAGGACCTGCCAGCGGCGGTGCAGGAATACGTCGATGTGGTCAAGTCGCTCAACCCGAGCGGCAAGATGCGCTATTACCCCGGTTCTCCCTATTGCGCCGAGAAGATCATGCGCGAGCAGGACCGCTTGCGCCTGTTCGAATTGCATCCCAGCGAAGTGAAGGTGCTGACGGATAATTTCCGCAAGCTGGAGGCGCATGCCGCCGCCCAGGGCCAGCGCCCGGCAGCGCGCGGCAAGCGCGTGATGGTGCATCGGGGCGATGGCTTCGACGCCCTGAAGGCGCTGTTGCCGCCGCCCTCGCGTCGTGCCCTGGTGCTGATCGACCCGCCCTATGAAGACAAGCGTGACTACAGCCACGTTGCCCAGGTGCTCACGGATGCGCTCACGCGTTTTCCGGGTGGCACCTATGCCGTGTGGTATCCGGTCCTGCATCGCAATGAATCGCGCCAGTTGCCCGAGCGCTTGAAGCGCCTGGGTGCCAAGAGCTGGCTCAATGTCACGCTGGCCATCCACGGCCCGGCACCGGATGGCTTTGGCCTGCATAACAGCGGCATGTTCATCCTCAATCCGCCGTGGACGCTGGAAGCCACGCTGAAGGAAGTCATGCCCTACCTGATCGAGGTGCTGGGCGTGGATGACAGCGCGGAATATGTCCTGGAGTCAGGAGAACTCTGATGACGGGGGCTCCTGGCGTTGTGAATATTTGTGATTTTGTCGTCGAGGGTAGTCTCGCTGTCGCCGATATCGTGAGAAATCGGCTTACAATAGTGAGATTGCCACACGTCAAGAATTGCAACGCGAGGGATTAGTAAAAGAACAACCATGTCAGACCAGTCCGCCGACCCATCCGCCTTGCCCCCGCACGCGCAACACCCTCATCACGCCCTGGATTTCTTCCTGGCCCGCCAGCCCATCCTGAGCCGCGAGCAGGACCTGATCGGCTACGAACTGCTGTTTCGCAGTGCGGCCTTTGGTCCGGCCAACGTCAAGGATGACGTGACGGCGACGGCGGCGGTGATTGCCCACGCTTCCGAGCTGGGCTTGTCCAATGTGATCGGTAACCTGCATGGCTTCATCAATGTCGATGCGGCCGTGCTGATGAGCGACTTCATCTATTTCCTGCCCTCCGACAAGGTGGTACTGGAAATCCTGGAGACGGTACGTGTGACACCGGAACTGGTGGCGCGCGTGCGCGAGCTGACCAAGGCCGGTTATGTGTTCGCGCTGGATGACGTGGTGGCCGAGTCGGAAGAGATCGAAGAACTGCTGCCGCTGGTGAAGATCATCAAGATCGACGTGATGGAAGTCGATCCCAGCAAGCTGCTCAAGCTGTCGGTGCACTTCAAGCGCGCCCAGAAGGAGCTGCTGGCCGAGAAGGTCGAGACCCTGCAGCAGTTCAATGACTGCATGACCTTCGGCTTCGATTACTTCCAGGGCTATTACTTCGCCAAGCCGATGATCCTCCAGGGCAAGAAGCTGGAGGCCTCGAAGATGATCATCATGCACCTGCTCACGCTGCTGGTGCGCAATGTCGACAATGCCGAGATCGTGCGCTTCATCAAGCGTGACGTGGCGCTGAGCCTGACCCTGCTGAGGCTGGTCAATACCCCGGTGTACGGCTTCCAGAAGTTCATCGATTCGCTGGGCCAGGCCCTGATCGTGCTGGGTCGCCGGCAGTTGAAGCGCTGGCTGCAGATCCTGCTCTTCGCCAATACCGAGAAGGACCGTGCCCACGCCATGTCGCCGCTGATGATCCTGGCGGCCACGCGCGGCAAGATGCTGGAGCTCATTACGGTGAAGATTCGCCCGGGGCGCCGCAAGATGTCGGAGATGGCGTTCACGGTGGGCATCATGTCGCTGGTCGATGCACTGTTCGGGATGAGCATGGAAACGGTGCTGCGCCAGATCACCGTCAGTACCGAGATCCGGGAGGCGCTGCTGCGTCGCAGCGGCTTCTACGGCCTGGCCTTGCGTCTGGTGGAGTGCACCGAGCAACGGGCGCCGGACCAGGCCGAGATGCAGCATCTGCTGGATGAACTGCAGCTGTCGGCCGATGATTTCTTCGCCGCTGAAAAGCATGCCTTCGAGTGGGGCAACAGCATTTCCAACAACAACATCGGCCAGCATGCCACGATGCAGATGTCGCCGCCGCCGGACGGCTACATCGATGACGATGATGACGACTGATGCTGCCCGGCCCGGGTGGCGATGAATCTGCAAACAAGGCTGCTACGGCGGCCTTGTTTCATTTGCGCTCGACTTTTTGCAGCGTTCTCTGCAACGATTTTCAACACTAGCGGCTGCGCATGCGGGCCACCAGCTTGCGCAGCAGGCGCATCAGGCGTGCCAGCGGGGAACGTGGCGAGCGGGCCATGCGCGCCCGCACAAACGACTTCACATCTGCCACACGCTGTCTGCACAACTGTACTAGCCGCTTTGCCTGTTGCCAGCCTGCAGTGGCCTGCAGCTGCGCGGTCAGCCTGGCCTTCACCGCGAGCAACTGATCGTGGTAGCGCTGGAACCAGGCCAGCGACAGCAGGCTGCGGCGCGTCAGGGCATAGATGCGGGCGACCAGCGCGGTCCCCAATACCTTGGCCGCGAGCACGATGGCCAGGCCCAGCGTCGGATGCCCGTGCGTGATCGAGAGCAGCGCCAGCAGCTTGACCGGCAGCAGCAGCAGGGTAGGTGCCAGGAAGATCAGCAGCGCCACATAGGGCGGGCGCCGTTCTACCCAGTGTTGCAGCCGCACCAGCCAGGGCCAGTCGGGAATGCGCGCCAGCAGCGCCTGGGTGGCGTCCCATAGCCATTCTTCCAGCATCAGCAGCAGGGCCGCGGTATAGATCAGCGGCGCCAGCAGCCGGCGGCGCCAGCGCCCCGGGCGCTGCGGAGGCACGGAGTGGGGCGGCGGTGGGGATGCGGTCATGCGGACTTCAGAGTGCGCGCGCCTTGATCAGGGACAGCCAGCGGTCGCCCCATTTGACATCGCTCATGCAGGAGGCATAGCCGGTCACGGTGCGGGCGGCCCGTTCCAGCAACTGGATGTCGGCTTCGTGCTGGCGCGCCACATGCGGATCTTCCAGGAACAGCACGCGACGGCACTGACGCTCCAGGATCAGTTCGGCAATCTGCGCGTCGCCGCCCAGCGGGCCGGACAGGAAGGGGCGCACCCAGTTGCGGCCGGCGTCTCCCTTGATCTTCATGGCCAGCTCATTGAGCAGGCCGCCGGTGGTGCCGGTGGCGCAGCGGAAGGCGAAGCGGTCCAGCACCTCGAAGTGCTTCTCGGCCAGTTCCAGCATGCGCGACTTCATGGCGTCGTGGGCGATCAGGGCGATGCCTTCCTGCTCCAGGAGGAAGCGGTCATCCAGGAAGCCGTCCGGCGCGGCGCCGTTGGCGATGGCTTCCAGTTCGAACCATTCCTGGGCGCCGGCCAGCGTCGACAGGAAGGGCTTGCCATGGATGACGCACTGGCGCTTCAGGGCCACCGCCTCGGGGAAGGTGGAGGAGGGATCGACCGGGTCGACCAGATAGATCACGGCGTCCAGCGTGCGCTCGGGGTCGGGATCGACCGTGCGCGAGACCAGCTTCATCAGGCCACCTTGCCTACCGTAGGGGAAGCGCACCAGATGCGGGTAGCCGGGCAGCAGGTTCATCTGGGCGATGGCGTCGAGCGTGCGGCCGACCACGATCAGTTCGGGTTGCAGGCTTTCGATGCGATGGCCTGAACCGGTGAGCAACTGCACCAGGGCAGAATCGGCAGCGTCCTGATGGGCGCGGTTGGCGATGAGACCGATACGATAGCGAGGGGCGATGGAGGACATGAGGTCGCGGGAGCAGTGGAGTGGTAAGCCTGTGACCAGGCGGGAAGGCAGATTATCGCCGAGTGCGGGCCAAAGGGCGAGCCTTGCCGTTGCCGGGCAGGGTCTTGCGCCGGGCATACGGCCCGCACACTGATGCAAGGATTAATCGCCCCAACTGTACCGTTGCGAGCGCACGCATGCGGCTACAATAAGAACGAACCTGCATACCCATCCATTCGCACATGAACAAGGCATTTGTAAAAGAATCCGACGGCGCCGACGACGATGACGAGATCGCCTTGCCGGCCATCCCCGCCGGGGCCAAGAACTACATGACACCCCAGGGCCATCAGCGCATCAAGGATGAGCTGCTGCACCTGATCGACGAAGAGCGGCCGGAGGTGGTGCGTGTAGTCTCCTGGGCCGCCTCCAATGGCGACCGCTCCGAGAACGGCGACTATCTCTACGGCAAGAAGCGCCTGCGCGAGATCGACCGGCGTATCCGCTTCCTCACCAAGCGGCTGGACAATGCCGAGGTGGTCGATCCCTCGGTGCATCACGGCAGCGACCAGATCTTCTTCGGGGCCACGGTGCATTACGAAAACCAGCGCGGCGAAGAACATACGGTGACCATCGTCGGCATCGACGAGCTCGATCCGCTCAAGGGGCGCATCAGCTGGATTTCGCCCGTGGCGCGGGCGCTGACCAAGGCGCGCGAAGGGGATGAGGTGGTGCTGCAGACCCCTTCGGGCGTGGAGCAGCTGACCATCCTCGACGTCACGTATCCGCCGCCGCAGCCGCAGTAGGCGCGCCGGCTCACCACCCGTTTTCGCCGCGGCCGGGCCTGACTTGCAGGCCGGCCGGCAGTTAGTCGGTCGCCATCAGGCGCGACCGGCGCACAGCATTGCAATCATCCACGAGAAAGTCCCATGTCCATCGTTTTTGCCAGCCTGAACCACCCGCAGCGCGTCGTCCTGGCTGCCGAGGTGCATTCGCGCCCCTTCCTGCAGCTGACACGTTCGGAAACGCTCACCCACCTGGCCGTCTATGTGCGCGAAGAAGGCAATGGCGGTCGCCATGCCAGTGCCCAGCATGCGCTGCTGGACGACCTGTGCGCCCATTTCGGCGTGGTCGCTCCGGGTGGCGAGGCCAAGCACTTCTATCACGACTTCGGCCGCTTCCGGCTGAAGTGGGAGTGCCACACCGAGTTCGCCACCTATACCTTCGCCCAGGCCCATGAGGAGCCGCTCTCCACCGACCAGGCCTTTGCCCGCGCGCCGCTGGCGCACATCCCCCAGCAGTGGCAGCTCTCGCTCAAGGGCAAGCTGATGGTGGCTGCGCATGTGGTGGTGGAGCCCGGCGACGATGACCCGGCTGCGACCGCACGCCAGATGCAGCGCATCTTCGAGGGCAAGCTGATGAGTTCCAGCAAGGTCTTGCAGGGCGGGGAAATCTGGACCGATTTCCAGATCCAGTCGGATGGATTTTCGCGTTTCGTGGTGCGCGACATTGGCCTGCGCGAGCTGCAAGGCGGGCGCCTGGCCCAGCGCATCCTGGAAATCGAGACCTATCGCATGATGGCCTTGCTGGGCTTGCCGCACGCCCAGCAATCCGGCCCGCTGCTCAACCAGATCGAGGGCGACCTGGCGGCGCTGACCGCCGCCATGGTGCAATCCGAGCAGTCCACCGCCGGCACGCCGGAGGAACAGGCCGAAGATGAGCGCGTGCTGCGCAAGATCACCGGTCTGGCGGCACGCATCGAAAAGCTCTCGCTGGAGAACAGTTACCGCTTCTCGGCCTCGCAGGCCTATTTCCGGCTGGTGCAGGCGCGTATCGAGGAATTGCGCGAGCAGCGCATCGAAGGCGTGCCAACCATCGGTGAATTCATGGAGCGCCGGCTGGCGCCAGCCATGGATACCTGCCAGGCCATCGCCCGTCGCCAGGAAGCCCTGGCCGAACGTATCGCCCATACCAACGACCTGTTGCGCACCCGGATCGGCATCGTGCAGGAGCGTCAGAACCGCCAGATCCTGGAATCCATGAATGCCCGCGCCGCCCAGCAACTGAAGCTGCAGCAGGCGGTGGAAGGCCTGTCGGTGGCGGCCATCTCGTATTACGTGATCGGTCTGCTGGGGTATGCCAGCAAGGCGGCCAAGGCGGCGGGCCTGCCCATCAATCCGGATCTGGCCACCGGCCTGGTGGTGCCGGTGGTGGCGGCCTGCGTCTGGCTGGGCTTGCGGCGCATGCACAAGGGGTTGGGCAGCCACTGAGCTGTATAAAGGCAAACGGGGCGCACCGCTGTTGGCGGTGCGCCCCGTTTACATGGGCAGCGCGAGAGCGGGGCAAGCCCGCTGGCGCGATCAGACGGTGGCGTTGATCTTCGCTTCGGCGCCGGCAACGGCTTGCTTGGCGGCCTCTTCACCCATGGAGACGCCTTCGGCGATCACCAGTTCGACATCGGTGATGCCGATGAAGCCCAGGGCGCTCTTGAGGTACTTGCCCTGGAAGTCCAGTGCTTCCATCGGGCCTTCGGAATACTTGCCGCCACGGGACAGGATGATGACGGCCTTCTTGCCGGTGACCAGGCCGACCGGGCCGGTTTCGCCGTACTTGAAGGTGCGGCCGGCGCGGAAGACGTGGTCGATCCAGGCCTTCAGGGTCGAGGGCGGCGCGAAGTTGTACATCGGCACGCCGATGACGATGGTGTCGGCGGCCAGCAGCTCATCGACCAGGGCGTCGGATTGCTTGATCACGTCGGCTTGCTCGGCGCTGCGGGCATCGGCCGGGGTGAAATAGGCACCCATCATGGATTCGCTCAGGTGCGGCAGGGTGTTGGCGGCCAGGTCGCGATCAACGCCCTTGCCGCCGGGATTCTTGGCCTGCCATTGCTGGGCGAAGGAGGCGGTCAGCTGGCGCGAGATGGAACCGCCGGTACGGGCGCTGGAGTCGATATGCAGCAGGGTGCTCATGGTCATTCCTTTACATTGTTCGGTTGGCATCGCCTCGAGAGGAAGCGTTTGCATTGGGATGAACAATACCCAGTTTTCATTTCTTCCAATAGATGCGAGAATCGCATTTCACTGATCCAGTTTTGGAAGTAATGGGATCGAGACGGACATAGAGGAAGAAGGCCATCGCCATGCTAGACCTGAACGACATCTGGCTGTTCGTGCATGTGGTGCGTGCCGGCAGCTTTGCCGCCGCCGGCCGCAAGCTGTCCATGCCACCCAATACCATCAGCCGGCGCCTGCAGACTCTGGAGGCCAACATGGGCGTGCGGCTGCTGCAACGCTCCACGCGCCAGCTCAACATGACTGCGGCGGGTCGGGAATTCTTCGAACGCTGCGCGCCCGGCCTGGAAGACATCGAACACGCCAGCGCCAGCCTGACCGAGAGCCAGGGCGAGCCGACGGGTAGCCTGCGGGTGGCGGCGCCGGTGGATTTCTTCGACAATTTTTCGATCGAGTGGATGCATGAGTTCATGCATCTCTATCCCAAGGTGCAGTTGGAGTTCGTGCTCAACGATGGGCGCGCCGACCTGATTGCCGAGGGCATCGACCTGGCCTTCCGCGGCGGGGTATTGCCTGATTCCAGCCTGGTGGCCAGAAAACTGGTGCAAAGCCATCTGGCGCTCATTGCCAGTCCACGTTATCTGGAGCGGCAGGGTACCCCGCAGGCCCTGTCGGACCTGGTCGCCCACGCCTGTCTGGCGACCTCGCAGGCGCCCCAGCACACGGTCTGGAAGCTGGAGGGGCCACATGGTCCCGAGAGTGTGCGGGTGGTGCCGCGCCTGTGCGTCAATACCGCACAGGGCCAGTTGCGGGCTGCGCGGGCCGGCCTGGGGATTGCCTTGCTGCCGACCATGCTGGCCTCGGAAGACCTGCGCAATGGCACCCTGGTGAACATCTTGCCGGATTACCAGCGCGACACCATGGGCTTCTATGCGGTCTATGTGCACCGCCGCCAGTTGCCCAGTGCAGTCAGTGCCCTGATCGAGTTCTTTGCCGACAAGCTGGAACGCGGCATCGCCGACAAGGGGGCGCAGGCCTGCCAACGTCATCTGGAAGCAGAGGTGCAGGTCGGCCTGGCGCAGGAGAAGGCGGCCGCCTGACTGGCCCTGGATGTTCACCCTGATGCCCCAAATGAAGAACGCCCGCGATTGCGGGCGTTCTTCATGGCGTCATCTCATGGCATGACCGGCATCAGCCCCGGTCGCGCAGGATACGTGCGACGCTGTCGATCTTGCGGATGCCGCGCATGATGCGCGCCAGGTGGACCCGGTCTTCGACCTGGATGGTGAAGCGCAGGTATTTCATCGAGGCATTGCCACCTTCATCATCCATGGCCACCGAGACGATATTGGCGTCCGATTCGCCGATCTCGGCCGCGATGCGCGCCAGCGTGCCGCGCTCGTTGTGGATCAGGATGGTGATGCGGCAATCGAAGCGGCGGTTCAGGTCGTGGCCCCAGACCAGCTCGATCCAGCGTTCCGGTTCCTTCTCGTGCAGGCGCTTGGCGGTCTCGCATTCCTGGGTATGCACGATCAGGGTCTGGTCCGGTCGCAGGTAGCCGGTCAGGCGGTCGCCCGGGATCGGCATGCAACAGGAGGACAACTGCGCTGATGCGCCTTCGCTGCCGGTGATGACCACCGGGTCCGGCTTGTTGGGCAGCATGTGGCCTTCCGGATCCAGCTGCGGCACGCTCACCCCGGTATCCATCATGGTCATGATGTGGCGTGCCACCAGCGGCGCCATGCGGGTGCCGATGCCGATCTCGGCATACAGGTCGTCCATGGTCTTGGCGCTGGATTCGTTGAGCAGGCGCTCGACGATGTGGGATGGCAGCTCCGGGTCAATACCCAGGGTGTGCAGGGCATTACCCAGCAGGCGGCGGCCGACCGCTTGCGACTCGACCTTGTTGGCCGTGCGCAGGCGATGGCGGATCGCCGAGCGGGCCTTGCCGGTGCGTACATAGCCCAGCCAGTTAGGGCTGGGGCGCGAGGTCGGCGAGGTGATGATCTCGACGATGTCGCCGTTGTGCAGCTCGGAACGCAGCGGCGCCGGTTCGTGATTGATGATGGCCGAGGTAGTCTGGTCGCCGATATCGGTGTGGATGCTGTAGGCAAAGTCCAGCGCCGTGGCGCCACGGGGCAGGGCGATGATCTTGGACTTGGGCGTGAAGACGTAGACCGAATCGGGGAACAGGTCGACCTTGACGTGCTCCAGGAACTCGGCCGAGTCGCCGGTCTGCTTCTGGATGTCCAGCAGCGATTGCAGCCAGGCATGGGTGCGCTGCTGCAGGTCGGTCAGGCTGCCTTCGTCATCCTTGTACAACCAGTGCGCGGCCACGCCGGACTCGGCCACCCGATGCATTTCGGTGGTGCGGATCTGGAACTCGACCGGCGTGCCATAGGGGCCGATCAGGGTGGTATGCAGCGACTGGTAGCCATTCAGCTTGGGAATGGCGATGTAATCCTTGAACTTGCCCGGCATGGGCTTGAACAGCGAGTGCAGGGTGCCCAACGCCACATAGCAGTTGGCGAAGCTGTCGACCACCACCCGGAAGCCATAGACGTCCAGCACCTGGGAGAACGTCAGGTGCTTGTTGCGCATCTTGCGGTAGATGCCGTAGAGGGTCTTTTCCCGGCCGTCGACCTGGGCCGGGATGCCGGCGGCGATCAGGGTCGAGGTGACCGATTCCATGATCTTGGTGACGACTTCGCGGCGGTTGCCGCGCGCAGCCTTGACGGCCTTGGAGAGCGTGCGGTGGCGCAGCGGGTAGAGGTGCGAGAAGGACAGTTCCTGCAGCTCGCGGTAGATGTTGTTCAGGCCCAGGCGGTGCGCGATGGGCACATAGACTTCCATGGTCTCGCGCGAGATGCGGCGCTTCTTCTCGGGCGGCATGGAACCCAGCGTGCGCATGTTGTGCAGGCGGTCGGCCAGCTTGACCAGGATCACCCGCACGTCGCGGGCCATCGCCAGCAGCATCTTGCGGAAGTTCTCGGCCTGCGCCTCGACCTGGCTCTGGAATTCGATCTTGTCCAGCTTGGACAAGCCATCCACCAGGGAGGCCACGGAGGCGCCGAAGCGTTCGATCAGCTCTTCCTTCTTGACGCCCTGGTCTTCCATCACATCGTGCAGGAAGGCTGCCATCATGGCCTGGGCGTCCAGTTTCCATTCGGCACAGATCTCGGCCACCGCCAGCGGGTGCGAGATGTAGGGCTCGCCCGACTTGCGCATCTGGCCCAGGTGCATCTCATCGGCGAAGCGATAGGCTTCCTTGACCTTCTTCAGTTCGGAAGGGGTCAGGTACTCTTCGAGCTTGGGAATCAGATGCGCAAAAGTCGCCACGCCGCTGTGGGCAGCGGCGGGGGCGACTTCGTTGGGAGGTGCGGTGCGACCGGAACCGGTGGCACGTTTGGGGCTAGGAGCGGCTGATAAGGTGGAGTCGGTAGTGGTGAGGCTCATACTTGTCCGTTATCAGCTTCATGGACGGACCAGGATCAGGCCGGAACCTTCTTCAGCATTTCCACGCCGACCTTGCCCGCTGCGATTTCACGCAGGGCGGTCACGGTCGGCTTGTCCTTGGCTTCCACCTTGGGGGTGTGGCCTTGCAGCAGCTGGCGGGCGCGGTAGGTGGCCGACAGGGTCAACTGGAAACGGTTGGGGATCTGCTTGAGGCAATCTTCGATGGTGATGCGGGCCATGTAAAACTCCTGAATGACGGTCTTGCGTGTGGATGGATCGGTCCGGCGCCCTGACAGGCTCAGCTCGCGTGGATGCCCAGCTGTGTGAACAGGTAGGCGTTGCGGGCGGCTTGTTGCGGGAATCGGCAGCGGGCTGCCTGGACAATGGCCGTCAACTCGGATAAAGCGACGGCAAACTCTTGATTGATAATAACATATTCGAACTCCGGGGAGTGCGCGATTTCGCCGCCGGCGGCCAGGATGCGGCGGGTGATGACGTGCGGTTCGTCCTGTCCGCGCTTCTTCAGGCGCTCTTCCAGCGCCGCAATCGACGGTGGCAGGATGAAGATGCCGATGGCATTGGAAAACTGCTTCTTGACCTGCTGCGCGCCTTGCCAGTCGATTTCCAGCAGCACATCGGTGCCGTTGGCGATCTGGTCGGCGATCATCAGGCGCGAGGTGCCGTAGTAGTTGCCGTGGACTTCGGCCCATTCGAGGAATTCGCCCTCGGCCTGGCGCTTCAGGAAATCCTCCGCATCCGTGAAATAGTATTCACGGCCATGTTCTTCGCCCGGGCGCGGGGCGCGGGTGGTGTAGGAGATGGACAGCTTGATGGCCGGCTCCTGCTTCAACAGGGCGTTGACCAGGGTCGATTTGCCGGCGCCGGAGGGCGCAACCACCATGAAGAGGCTGCCGGAAGTGGGTTTTTGGACGGGCATGGGGTCCTCGCTGAAAATGTCGTGAATATCTTGAATATCGTGAATCTCTGCCCGACAGGTCGGGCAATGCTGGCGCCTGGGCTTACTCCAGATTCTGCACCTGCTCGCGCATCTGGTCGATCAGCAGCTTGAGCTCCATGGAGGCGTCGGCCAGTTCCTTGACGGCAGCCTTGGAGCCGACGGTGTTGGCCTCGCGGTTGAGTTCCTGCATCATGAAATCCAGGCGCTTGCCGACCTGCCCACCCTTCTTCAGGATGTGGCGGGTCTCGCCCAGGTGGGCCGACAGGCGCGCCAGTTCTTCGGCGATGTCGATGCGGATGCCGTAGAGCGTCACTTCCTGGCGGATGCGCTCCAGCGATTCCTCGCGGGTGGCCACCGGTGCGGCGCCGTTCTGCGTCTGCAGGGCCAGGCCGAGGGCTTCGGTCATGCGTTCGGTGGCCTTTTGCTGGAATTGCTCGACCAGTTGCGGCACCAGCGGGGTGATGCGGGCCACAATGGCTTCCATCGCATCGACCCGCGCCAGGATCACCGCCTGCAGCGCCGCGCCTTCACGGGCCCGGCTGTCGACGAAGGCGTCCAGGGTCTGCTGCAGGGTCGCCAGGATGTCGGCCTGCAGGGTTTCCTGGCTGATCTCGGCTTCTTCCATGACGCCCGGCCAGCGCAGCAGTTCGTTGACCGACAGCGGCGCTGCATCCGGGAATTGCGCACGCAGCTGGTCTTGCAGGTTGGCCAGTTGCGCCACCACATTGGTGTTGAGCGCCTGGCTGTTGCCGCTGGCCACCTTGCGGCCGAAGGACAGGCGGCATTCCACCTTGCCGCGCACCAGGCGGCCCATGATGGCCTCGCGCAGCATGGGTTCGACCGCGCGCAGGTCGTCGTTGATGCGGAATTGCAGGTCCAGGAAGCGCGAATTCACGCTCTTCATTTCCAGGGTGACCGTGCCGGCGGTGGTTTCACGGGTGGTGACGGCGTAGCCGGTCATGCTGTAGATGGTCAAGGTCGGGGCTCCATAAGCGGGCGCGGCGCCGGGTAGGGCGCGCTGACAGGTCGGGTTGCGGGCGGTGCGGGCAGTGACGGGGCAAACTCGGCTGCTGCCGCGACGGCAGTCTTGCTGATCCATTACAATGCCGGACTTGAACGTTCCGGCAGCGCCTGTGCGGTCTGCCCGGGATGTCGCCCGGTCGGAGCCCGCATTTTAATGAAGATTGGCGGCGCCGCGCTATCAAAAACATCAAAATGAGCGGTTTTGACGGTCATCGACCGGCCCGGTACCCGGTTGCCGCCGCCGATTTCCCTCAACCTTCACCGCTACCTGCTTAGCCAAGACCCTACAAACATAGACAAGGATCACCATGACAGCTTCCCATCGCCCCAGCGGCCGTAGCGTTTCGCAGTTGCGCGAGGTTCGCCTGACCCGCCAGTACACCAAGCATGCCGAAGGATCGGTGCTGATCGAGTTCGGTGACACCCGCGTGCTGTGCACCGCCTCGATCGAAGAAAGGGTGCCGGGTTTCCTCAAGGGCAAGGGCCAGGGCTGGCTCACCGCCGAATACGGCATGCTGCCCCGTTCCACCCACACCCGTATGGACCGCGAGGCTGCCAAGGGCAAGCAGTCCGGCCGCACCCAGGAAATCCAGCGCCTGATCGGACGCGCCCTGCGCGCCGCCTTCGATCTGGAGGCCTTCGGCGAGCGTACCCTGCAACTGGACTGCGACGTCCTGCAAGCCGATGGCGGTACCCGTACCGCGGCCATCACCGGCGCCATGGTGGCGGCCTACGATGCGTTCTCGGTGCTGCAGGGGCGTGGCCTGATCGAGACCATTCCGGTCAAGCAGTTCGTGGCAGCGATCTCGGTCGGCGTCTATCGCGGCGTGCCGGTGCTGGACCTGGATTACCTGGAGGATTCGGACTGCGATACCGACATGAACGTGGTCATGACCGATGCCGGCCACTTCGTCGAGGTGCAGGGCACGGCTGAAGGTGCGGCCTTCGACCGGGCCACCCTGAACAGCCTGTTGGACCTGGCCCAGCAAGGCATTGCCACCCTCAACGGTCTGCAGAAGCAGGCCCTGGGCCTGTAAGGCGATCAGTCCACCGGTCACCGTCGCACCATCGGGCGGCCCGGGGCAAATCGCATTACAATGCGGCCTACACCAGACACAGGGAAAACGCCATGTTGCAGCCAGGACATGGCGTTTTTCATTGTCGCGACTCCTGCCACCCATTCGGACCAAGCATGCACACCAAGCAAAAGATCGTCATGGCGTCGAACAACGCCGGGAAACTGAAGGAATTCGCCAGCCTGTTGGGCGACATTGGCCTGGACGTGCGCCCACAGGGCGAGTTCGACGTCCCCGAAGCGGAAGAGCCTTTCGGCACCTTCGTCGAAAACGCCCTGACCAAGGCCCGCCATGCGGCGCGCCTGACCGGGCTGCCGGCACTGGCCGACGACTCCGGCGTCTGCGTCAATGCCCTGGGCGGTGCGCCCGGCGTCTATTCGGCGCGCTATGCCGGCGAACCCAAGTCCGACGCCAACAACAACGCCAAGCTCATCGCCGACCTGGCGGCCCATGCCGACAAGTCGGCCTATTACTACTGCGTGCTGGTCTATGTGCGCCATGCCGACGATCCGCAACCGGTCATCGCCGACGGCGTCTGGAAGGGCGAAATCATCGCCCAGGCGCGCGGGGAGGGCGGTTTTGGCTACGATCCGTATTTCCTCTTGCCTGAACTGGGCAAGACTGCAGCCGAGCTGAGCCACGCCGAGAAGAACGCCGTCTCCCATCGCGGCCAGGCCCTGCGCGCATTGATCGAGAAGCTGAAATGATCCCCATCAAACCGGTTCCGGCTGACATTCCCGCCGGCCAGGCCGGCGCCGGCCCGGCGCAGGCGGCGCTGGCTTTCCTCAAGCCCGGCAGCCTGCAACTGACGGCCTTGCCGCCGCTATCCCTGTATGTGCATTTTCCCTGGTGCGTGCGCAAGTGCCCGTATTGCGACTTCAATTCGCACGAGGTCAAGGGCAGCTTCCCCGAGCAGGATTATCTGGACGCGCTGCGCCTGGATCTGGAGCAGGCCCTGCCGCTGATCTGGGGCCGCAAGATCAATACCATCTTCATCGGGGGCGGCACACCCAGCCTGCTGTCAGCCGCCGGTCTGGACCGCCTGTTGTCGGACCTGCGCACCTTGCTGCCTTTCGACGCCGACATCGAGATCACGATGGAGGCCAATCCCGGCACCTTCGAAGCCGACAAATTCCGTTCTTACCGGGAAAGTGGCATCAACCGGCTCTCTATCGGCATCCAGAGCTTCAATGCGCAGCACCTGGAAGCGCTGGGGCGTATCCATGACGGTGACCAGGCGCGCAAGGCGGTGGAGATCGCCCATGCCAATTTCGACAATTTCAATCTCGACCTGATGTATGCCTTGCCGCGCCAGACACTGGCCGAGGCGCAGGCCGACATCACTACGGCACTCGCGTTTGCGCCGCCGCATCTGTCGCTCTACCACCTGACGCTGGAGCCCAACACGCTCTTTGCGCGTTTCCCGCCGGCAGTACCCGATGAGGATGCCAGTGCGGACATGCAGGACATGATCGCAACTCTGACAAGTGCTGACGGCTACGCCAATTACGAGGTCTCGGCCTATGCCCAACCGGGCAGACGCGCCCGGCACAATCTTAACTATTGGCAATTCGGCGATTACCTGGGCATCGGCGCCGGCGCGCATTCCAAGCTGTCCTTCCCGCATCGCATCGTACGCCAGATGCGCTACAAGCATCCGCAGGCCTATCTGGATCAGACCCGCGCCGGCCGGCCGATCCAGGAGGAGGCCGAAATCAGCCGCGACGCGCTGGGCTTCGAGTTCATGCTCAATGCCCTGCGCCTGACCGAGGGTTTTTCGCCCAACCTGTTCGCCGAACGCACCGGCATGAGCCTGAACCAGATCGGCAAGCAACTCGACCTGGCCGAGCAAAAGGGAATGTTGTATCGCGACCACGCTGTGATCCGGCCCACCGATCTGGGGCGCCGTTTTCTGAATGACCTGCAGGAAATCTTCCTGTCAGGATAAAGCTGGTTGCAAGCATGCTTTTATCGGGTATATTTAGAAAAAATTTAATTTTAATTAAGTATTCTGCTGGGAAACTTATTTAGAGTTTTTCGACACCCAAGAGCGTTTCGGCAGGCTACGGAGCGCGCCACGATAAAAATATGGCTGTTCAGGATAAAAGCGTTTCGTTTCCACTCGTGTTTTTGCAGCCCGTCGCCGACGTTCATCACGTCTGGACGGCGCTGTCGCTGCATATTTCGCCGGCGGTCGAAGACGGCAGCGCCTTGCTGTCGAGATTGTTCAACGAGTTCGACCTGCATGACGCCCTGGGTGGCCTGACCTGCATCATCCCGGTGCGCGACCCGGCAATCTTTGCGCCGGAGTTCAAGCACGAGATTCCCCAGGGCCAACTGGCCCTGCGCGTACCGGTCGAGCATTGCGTGGACCCCGGCAAGATCGATGCGCTGGACTGGCTCTACAGCCGCGGCTTTGCCATCATCGCCGACGGTTTGCCGGCACAAGGTGCCAGCGTATTCCCGTTCGTGGAATCGGTGGCGCTGGATGCCAGCATCGGCAATCTGCCCGAAACCACCCAGTGGCTGCACCGCCTGCGTGGACCCCACCTGGCCGAGAACGTGGCCGATGCCCTGCAGTTCGATGGTTGCCGGGTGGAGGGTTTCCGCTGGTTCTCGGGCGAATATGCCTTGCATCCCGACAGCCGCCTGTCGCAAAAGAATTCGATTTCCCGCGCCCGCCTGCTGAAGTTACTGGAACTGGTGGCGCGCGACGCCGATGCCAATGAGCTGGAATCCCTGCTCAAGCAGGACCCGGCGCTGTCCTACCAGCTCTTCAAGCTGGTGAGTTCGGCCGCTTTCGGCTTCTCGGCCCATATCACCAATTTCACCCAGGCCATCAATCTGCTGGGGCGCCGGCAGTTGCAGCGCTGGCTGCAGCTGTTGCTGTATGCGCGCTTCCCCGGCGACGAATCGGCCAATCCGCTGCTGCCGCGTGCGGCAGCCCGTGCGGCCATGATGGAGGCGATGGCGCAGCGGGTGGAGTGCACGCCCGAGGAACTGGACCGGGCTTTCATCACCGGCATGTTCTCGCTGCTGGATATCCTCCTGGGTATGCCGCTCAACGACATCATCGAGCCCTTGAAGCTGCCGGTGGACATCTGCAATGCGCTGGTCTATCGCAGCGGCCGTCTGGGCAAGTTGCTGGACGTGGTGGAACGCTCCGAAGATGGCCGCATCCCCTTGCGCCATGTCGACCTGGATGCCGCCGGTCTGGACGCTGAGGTGTATTGCCGCTGTCTGATCCAGGCCTTCAGCTGGGCCACACGCGTCAGTACCGAGGCGTGATTACGATGATCTCCTCCGTGGGCAGTGACGATCTGGCATGCTGTTCGGCATTGCTGGACGCCATGCAAAACCTGCACGGCATGGCATTGCATGCCGCGCTGGGAGGAATCGCATCGGGTTTCCTCAAGCGCCCCGGCGGACGCTACGTGATCGGCATGCCGGGAGACGCTGGTAATGGCCTGTGCCAGCCGGTGGCGTATGAAGACGCGCAGTTCGGCTATTTCGTTTTTCCTTCCCTGACGCGGCCCTATACCGAGCTTGAGCGCAACCGGCTGGCAATGCTCGGCGCCTTCCTTGGCCGCCTGATGCAACGCCGCGCCGAGACGGAAAAGCGCGCCCGCTCCCTGGACCAGATCGAAGCCAAGCTGGAAGAGCAGGCGCAGATCCTGCACCAGATGCACGAATCGGTGATCACGATGGATCCGGCCGGTTTCATCACCAGCTGGAACCGTGGCGCTGAGCAATTGTTCGGCTATACCGCCCTGGAAGCCATCGGCCGCAACGTGCTCTTCCTCTACGAGAACGAGGACGAAGAGGATTCGCTGCACGACGTATTCCTGGAGCAGGGTGGTCGCGAGATGGAGGTGCGGCGCCGCAAGAAGTCCGGAGAGGTATTCTGGGCCAGCCTTTCCTTGTCGGTGATGCGCGACCAGAGCGGGCATCCGATCGGCCTGATCGGCTATCTGAGCGACATCACGGAACGCAAGAACGCTGAAAAGCTGATTCATCACCTGGCCTACTACGACGCCCTGACCGGTTTGCCCAACCGCACGTTGCTCACCCGCACGGTGGACCAGGCGCTGATGGAAGCCAAGCATGAAAACATGCATGGCTGCGTCATGTTCATCGACCTGAACCGCTTCAAGCCCATCAACGACACCCTGGGTCACGTGGCCGGGGACATGTTGCTGGTGGAAGTGGCCATCCGTCTGCGCCGCGCCTTGCGCGAGCAGGACGTGGTGGCGCGCCTGGGCGCCGACGAGTTTGCGGTGGCCCTGTTCGATATCGACAAGGATTACCACCCCGGTTTTGTCGCCCAGAAGCTGCTGGCGGTGTTCGACGATCCCTTCTTCATCGATGGTCATGAGCTGCGCGTGGGCGCCAGCATCGGCGTGAGCATGTATCCGGAAGACGCCAGCGACACCGAGACCCTGCTGCGCCTGGCCGACATCGCCATGTACCGCGCCAAGCAGGGCGGGGACAACAATGAAGGCGGCTACGTCTACTACAGCGAAGAGATGAATCGCAACACGCTGGATCTGTTGCGCATCGAGACCGGTCTGCTGCACGCCTTCGAATACAACGAGCTGCTGTTGTACTACCAGCCCAAGGTGGACATGAACACCCTCGCCATCACCGGGGCCGAAGCACTGGTGCGCTGGCAGCATCCGGAGCGCGGCCTGCTGCTGCCGGGCGAGTTCATCCCCATCGCCGAAGAGACCGGTCTGATCGTCCAGCTCAGCGACTGGGTGCTGGATGCCGTGTGCCGGCAGGCGCGGGCCTGGAAGGAAGCCGGTATGGCGCCGATTCGCATCGCCCTGAACGTGACGGCGCGCGAATTCACCCGTTCGCTGCCCGACCGCGTACGCGCTGCACTGAGCCGCCACATGCTCAGCGGCGACTGGCTGGAGCTGGAAATCACCGAGAGCATGCTGATGCATAGCACCGATCGCGTCATTTCCATCATGGAAAAGATCTGCAGCCTGGGTATCACCATCTCCCTGGACGATTTCGGGACTGGCTATTCCAGCCTGTCCTACCTGAAGCGTTTCCCCATCAATACCCTCAAGATCGACCGCTCCTTCACTATGGGCATCCCGGACGATACCAATGACTGCGCCATCGCCAGTGCCATCATCGGTATCGCCAAGCAGTTGCGCCACAAGGTCATCGCCGAAGGGGTGGAAACCGAAAAGCAGTTCAACTTCCTGCGCGAAGCCGGTTGCAACGAGTTGCAGGGCTATATCTTCTCGCGACCGATTCCCGCCGTGGATTTCCATGCGATGCTGCTGGAGGGGCGTAAGCTCAAGGTGGCGTTGGGTGGTGCCGATACAGGTGAGGGCAGCGAAACCGGTAACACGCCGCACGCCTGAGTCCGCTGTCAGGAAGGCGGCACCGGTTTGTTGTGTAGTCCTGTCTGCGTGTGGTAGAGCAATTCAGCTTTGATTTTCGAAGTTTTCTGGGATAAAAATCTCGAACTTCGTCCAGTTCTGGCGGCGAGAATCCGTCACTCCCACCGCTGCGCTTGCGGACGACCTATCCTCCATCCTTTTCATTTGCGGAAGGAAACAAGCATGAAACGACACATCGCAGCATTGGCCATGATGGCCTGTGGAACCGCCCTGGCTGCCTCCCCGGCGGCGATCAAGGTGCCGATGAACCTGGTCGATGCCAATGGCGTGGCCGCCGCAGTGGGTGAGGTGACCATCAGCGAGACTCCCTACGGTCTGCTGTTCACGCCGGCCATCAGCGGCCTGCCGGGCGGGCAGCACGGTTTTCACGTGCATCAGAATGCATCCTGCGCACCGCTTGAGAAAGACGGCAAGATGGAACCGGCCCTGGGCGCAGGGGGGCACTGGGACCCGCAAAAGACCGGCAAGCATGAGGGCCCGTATGGTGAGGGGCACCTGGGCGATTTGCCGGCGCTCTACGTGAATGCCGCCGGCAAGGCCGAGTACCCGGTGCTGGCGCCGCGCATCAAGACACTGGCCGAGGTCCGTGGCCATGCCCTGATGATCCACGTGGGCGGCGATAACCATGCCGACCATCCTGCGCCGCTGGGTGGAGGCGGGGTGCGCCTGGCCTGCGGCATCATCCAGTAAGCAGAGCGCTCAGATCAAAGCGTAGACGGCCACCGCTGCCGCCACGTCAATGGCGAGTACCAGCGCGCCGCCCAGGCGGCGCTGCATGTACGCACCGAGCGCCCAGAATCCGGCCAGCAGGGCGGTGCTGATCGCCAGAAGGTGCAGGTAGGGCTGTTCGTCTGCCTGCCACAGCAACGCCGAGGCTGCTGCCAACAAACCCACGAACTGTAGTCCTGAAAGCCACTGCCTCACGCGCGGCAGCTGTACGTCGTAACGGCGACGCGCGGCCTCAAGGTCGAAGGGCGGGTAAGGTTCCATCCCGGCGGGGCGCCAGCCTGGCGCCTTGAACCAGATCTTCAACTTATCCTGCCAGCGCGGCATCGTTGCTGCGCTGTGCAATAGCTGCCAGTAGCCGGACAGGACCGCCCACAGCGGATCCCAGCTATTGAGGGGCGTACGGGTGCCGTAGACGACTTTCTCCTTTTCCTCGGCAAAGGTGCCGAACATGCGGTCCCAGATCACCAGCATGCCACCGTAGTTCTTGTCCAGGTATTGCTCGTTGACCGCATGATGTACCCGGTGATTGGAGGGCGAGGAAAACACGCGATCGAACCAGCCCAGTTTGCCGATGTGCTCGGTATGGATCCAGAATTGGTAGGTCAGCACCACCAGTCCGGCGATGCCGAATTGTTCGGGCTCCACGCCGAGGATCGCCATGGGCAGGTAGAACACCCAGCCAAGCAGCGCCACGGTGCTCTCCTGACGGAGCGCAGTGGAGAGATTGAAGTCCTGGCTCTGATGATGCACCGAGTGTGCCGCCCAGCCCAATGCGTTCTCATGGCCGAAGCGGTGCAACCAGTAATCGAAAAAATCGAACAGCAAGATGGCCGCGATCCAGCCGAACGCGCCTTGCCAGAAGCGCGCCGCCGGGAAGACGGCCACGGCACGATAGGTGAGCGAATACAGCCCGACCTGGAACAACTGGGTGAGCAGCGCCACCAACTGGCTGATGACTCCTTGCGACATGCTCGCCAGGGCATCGGGCAGGCGGTAGGTATTGCGGCCGCGAACGTAGCCATAGGTGAATTCCACCACGATCAACAAGAGGAAGACGGGAATGATGTAGACAATGATTTTTTCCATGGCGGATATTATGCCGCGGTGCACAAAACACTGTCTGACAATACCCTGACGACCGCGTCCAGCCGCGCAGATGCCGGGCGCCTGATTCTCCTGTTAGCCGTCCATGCTGCGACAACTTAGCAGCTGCCCCCGGGGAGGGGTGCCAATGTCGAGGAAGCAATAAAAAAGCCCCTGTAAAAACAGGGGCTTAGTAATGCTTGGCGGAGACGGAGGGATTCGAACCCTCGATACAGGTTTAAGCCCGTATGCTTCCTTAGCAGGGAAGTGCCTTCGACCACTCGGCCACGTCTCCACACTGAAGGCTGTTATCGCATTGCTGCGTTTCCTCAGCGAAGACCGAGATAATATCTTCTCATTTGCATCCGGTCAACAGTCGTCTTGCAAATAATCACTGTTTTTTACCGGTGCCGTCTTCGCTGCTGGGATAGTACGGGTGATGCAGATTACTTGGCGCTGTCCAGGTCGAAAGCCTTGTGCAGGGCGCGCACGGCCAGTTCCATGTACTTCTCGTCGATCAGCACCGAGATCTTGATTTCGGAGGTGGAAATCATCTGGATGTTGACGCCTTCTTCGGACAGGGTGCGGAACATCTGCGAGGCGATGCCCACGTGGCTGCGCATGCCCACGCCGACCACCGAGACCTTGGAGACCTTGGTGTCGCCGTTGATGGCGGCCGCGCCGATGTGCGCCTTCACGCTGCTGTTCAACACTTCCACAGCCTTGGCGTACTCCGCGCGCGGAACGGTGAAGGTGAAGTCGGTCTTGCCTTCCACCGACTGGTTCTGGATGATCATGTCCACTTCGATGTTGGCATCGGCCACCGGGCCCAGGATCTGGTAAGCGATGCCCGGACGATCCGGTACGCCCAGCACGGTGATCTTGGCTTCGTCGCGGCTGAAGGCGATGCCGGTGATGGTTGCTTGTTCCATGTTCTTGTCTTCCTCAAACGAAATCAGGGTGCCGGAGGCGGCTTCTTCGGCCAGCGGCGTGAGCGGGTCGGTCAGAGACGACAGCACGCGGGTCGGCATCTTGTAGTTGCCGGCAAATTCCACCGAACGGATCTGCAGGACCTTGGAGCCCAGGGAGGCCATTTCCAGCATCTCTTCGAAGGTCACGGTCTTGAGGCGGCGGGCGTCGCTGACCACGCGCGGGTCGGTGGTATAGACGCCGTCGACGTCGGTGTAGATCAGGCATTCGGCCGCCTTGATGGCCGCAGCCACGGCAACTGCGGAGGTGTCCGAGCCGCCGCGACCCAGGGTGGTGATGTTGCCGTCGGCGTCCACGCCCTGGAAGCCGGTGATCATGACGATCTTGCCGGCATTGAGGTCCTTGCGGACCTTGGCGTCATCGATGGAACGGATGCGGGCCTTGGTGAAGGCCGAGTCGGTCTTGATCGGCACTTGCCAGCCGGCATAGGACACGGCCTGCTTGCCCAGGGCCTGCAGGGCGATGGCCAGCAGGGCGACCGATACCTGCTCGCCGGTGGAGGCCAGCATGTCCAGTTCGCGACCGTCGGGCTGGGCCATGATTTCCTTGGCCATGCCCAGCAGACGGTTGGTTTCACCAGACATCGCCGAAGGCACGACGACGATCTGATGGCCTGCGTCGTGCCATTTGGCAACGCGCTTTGCGACATTCTGGATGCGCTCGATCGAGCCCATCGAAGTGCCGCCGTATTTGTGAACGTATAAAGCCATAGGGGGATAAAAAAAGGTGGCCCGACTTTGACAAGAAACCCTTAGCTAGGCCGGAAGGAACAAACCCTTGACTTTACATGCGGCGCGCCAAAATCTCAAGGGAAAGCTGGATGTGGCTTGCGTTTGCACCGGGACGGGACGGCAATTGCGGCATGTCGCTATGCAGCAGAAATGAGCATGGGTGGGCCGCTGAATGCATGAATCTGCAGACTCACGGCATGGGAATGCGTGCTCCGTGCGTCAAATGCGGCTGTAGCGGGAAAAGTGGGGAGGGCGCGGGAGGGGCGATTCAGGAGCGGCCGGACGGGAGGCGGAAATGATTGGCGCACCAGCTGTCATGCGCCCGATAACGACTGGCGGCATGGCAGGTGGTGCTGCGGTACTGTGAAGCATTGGTACTGCGGGTGAAGCTTTGCGGCGACGGCGGACCTGATTTCCAGGGCGGGCGGTTCGGACGCCATCGGGGCACTCATTCGCGTTGACTGTTGATCAAACGCGGGGGATGCGCCGTGCGGAACACTGCCTGTGCGGAATCGGTCAATGCATCGACCGGGTGCGGAGTCTGTCGATCAGGCGCCGCTGTACAGGTTTTGCGCTGCGTTGTTGGCTTGTTGCACCTGGCTTTCGACTTCCTGGCGGCTCAGCTTGGAGGGCGCTTGGCGCAGCACCGGGTACTCGTTGCGCGAGACGATCTCATGGTTGGCCTGGGCGCGTTGCAGTTCAGCCTTCACGTCGGCGCGGGTCTGGGTCGAATGGAACGGGGTTTCCGGCGGATACGGGGCTTCGGCCATGGCGGCACCGGCAGCGGCCAGCAGGGAGGCGGCAACGACAATATTCTTGATGTTCATGATAGGGTCCTCTGTTTGGTAAGTGGGTGGAACTACTTTGCCCAGATGCCGGCGAGTAAGGCACTCTCCTTGTGGGAAAGTCCACTCGTGGGCCAACTGGAGCAGGCGGTTGGGGCAGATGCTGCATTGCGCCAACCGATGACTGAAGTGTAAATATTGCGAAGCCAAAGAAAAATAGGTCTAATCGGAATTGACTATTTCTCTTTATGGAACAATCGGGGACTTGAAAAATGGATCGTCTGCAATCAATGCGGGTGTTTGCCAAGGTGGTGGAGCAGGGCAGTTTCGTGCGCGCCGCCGAGTTGCTGGAAATTTCCAACGCCGTGGCGACGCGTTTCATTGCCGATCTCGAGGCGCATCTTGGCACGCGTCTGCTCAATCGTTCCACGCGCAGGCTGTCGCTCACCGAGGCGGGGCAGGCCTACCTGGAGCGGGTGCGCATGATCCTGGGTGAGATCGATGACGCGGAAGCGCTGGTGTCGCTGGAAACCAAGCGTCCTGCGGGTACCCTGGCCATCTATGCCAATGCCGGTTTCGGGCAGTCGCAACTGGGCGAGCTGCTGGCAGGCTACGCCCAGGCATTTCCGGACGTGGCGCTGGATATCAACCTGTCCGACCGCTCCATCGATCTGGTGGAGGAGGGTATCGACATCGGATTTTTCAGCAGTCTGCAGAAATTCGACGCCAGCATGATCGTGCGCCAGCTCGGCGTGGCGCGGGTGGTCCTGTGCGCGTCGCCGGCATATCTGGAGCGCGCTGGCGCCCCGGAGCAACCGGAAGACCTGTCGCGTCATAGTTGCCTGAATTTTTCGCATGAATATCTGCGTCATCACTGGCACGTCAATACCGAGGCGGGGGTCCTGGATGTGCCCATCGTGAGCAAGGCGGTGTCCAACAGTGGCGTGCTGCTGCGCGACCTGGCCCTGGCCGGGATGGGCATCGTCCTGCGGCCGTCCTACTCGCTGGGCGATGATCTGCGCTGCGGCAAGCTGGTGCAGGTACTGCCTGGCTTCGACATGGGGCAGGTGGTGATTTCCATGGTCTATCCGAGTCGCCGCCTGCTCTCGGCCAAGGTGCGCAGCTTCGCCGATTTCATCAGCGCGCGCTTCCCCCATCCGGAGAGCGATCCCTGGCTGACCTGAAACAGTAGGGGATGGGCTTCAACCGATGACGTCGGCGAGCTTGTCCAGCAGGCTGCACTCCTGCTGCCAGGTACGGCGCTCGGCGCTGCTGGCGGCTTCGCGCTGCAGTTCGGCGTCGCTCTTGTCGACCTGCGCCAGCAGGATGCGCTCCGCCAGCCGGGTGTCGGGCTCCATGGGGCCGAAGAAGGCCACGGTGGCGCCACGTTCGATCAATAAGGTCGGGAAGTTGTCGATATCGAGGTCGCCAACGAGGTCAGCCTGGTCTTCGATGTCGATCCAGGTGAAGTGATGTTGAGGATAGCGTTCGGCCCAGGCCTGGAAGGCGGCCTCGTATTCGCGGCAACTGCCGCACCAGTTGGCGCACAGGCAGGCAACGACCCACGTGTCGTTGCGCAGCGCCTCGGCGAGGTGGCGGCGGTTGGTCTGGTCAAGTTTCTGATAGGACATGGCGTGGCTATTTTACTCGCTTCATGTTCCGTTGTTTTGCGCCGCCGCATGAAGCTGCCGGAAGCTGCCGGAACGCGGCAAAGGAACCGAACAATTGCTCACCTCACGGTAAAATAGCGGGATGTCCACGATTCTTGCTATTGAAACTTCCACCGAGCTGGCCTCGGCCGCCTTGTTGCACCGGGGCGAACTGATCTCGCGCCAGTCGGCCGGCACGCAGACGCACTCTGATGCCATCCTCCCCATGATCCAGCAACTGCTGGCCGACGCCGGCCTGACACTGGCCCAGTGCGATGCCCTGGCCTTCGGCGTCGGCCCGGGCTCGTTCACCGGCGTGCGCACCGCATGCGGTGTGGTGCAGGGATTGTCCTTCGGCTGTGACCGGCCGGTGGTGCCGGTGGTCACGCTGGAGGCCGCAGCCCAGGCCTGTCGTGCTTTGGACGAGAGTGCTGCCGAGGTGCTTGCCATCCTGGACGCCCGCATGGGTGAAGTCTACTGGGCGCGTTACCGGGCTCGCCCCGAGGGTGGCTGGGAGGTGCTGGCCGAACCCGCCCTGGCAGCGGCCGACCAGGTGCGCACCGAGGGACGCCCCACCGCCTGTGGCAATGGCTTATCGGTCTATGCGGCGTATTTCACGCCGCAATTCTGTGCCAGCCAGTTCGCGGCGGCGCATCCGCAAGCCATGCCCCACGCGCGTCAGGTGGCCCAGTTGGGCCAGGTCTATTTCGGCCAGGGACGCGGACTGCCGGCGCAGGAGGCGCAACCGCTCTACCTGCGCAACAAGGTGGCCCTGACCACCGCCGAGCGCGAACTGCGCGACGCTGCCAAGGGCGCTGCATGAGTGCAGGGGTCTTGCCGCTGTCGGCGCTCTCGCATCCGCAGCTGGGCCGCCTGCAATTCGCCCCCATGGGTGCGGGTGACCTGGATGCGGTCGTGCAGATCGAAGACGCTGTGTATTCCCACCCGTGGAGCCGTGGCAACTTCCAGGATTCGCTCTACAGCGGTTACCAGGCGCAGACCCTGCGCGACGCCGGTGGCCTGCTGCTCGGGTACTTCCTGGTCATGCTGGCCGTGGATGAGGCCCACCTGCTCAACATCAGCGTGGCGGCCGCGTATCAGCACCAGGGACTTGGACGCATGTTGCTGGATCAGGCCACTGCGGTGGCTCGTCAGCAGCAGATGCGGACCATGCTGCTGGAGGTACGTGAATCGAATACGCATGCGGCCAAGGTCTACCGTCGCTATGGTTTCACGGAAATCGGCCGCCGCAAGAATTACTATCCCGCCGCCAACCAGACCCGGGAAGGGGCTATCGTCATGAGCCTGCCTTTATGAGTGAAGAAATGAAACAAGATCCCGGCTTCGGTTCCTCCCTGGCCCTGCTCGATGCACTGGGGATCGGCCCGGTGTGGGTGAGGCGCGAACTGGCCGTGGAGGAAGTTGTGGAAGCGTCCGCCGCGGAAGATGCGGTAGCACCGCCGGAAGTCGCCTCAGCTGCCCAGCCCCAAGTCCCTGTGCCGCCACCGGTGGCTCCGGCCGTCGTTCCCGTTGCGCGGGCACCGGTGACCAGTGATGCGGCAGCGATGCCACCTGCCGCTGCGCCCTCCGTTCCGGCACCGAGCGCGCCGCGGGTGCGTGCGCCGGTCGATGAGGACGGTGCTCCTCCGCCCTGGCTGGATGACATGGATTTCGCTGCGTCGATGGAACCCATGCCCATCCCGGATGGCGATGAGGAAGAGGACGCCCCCGCAGTCGATCCGATGATCGCCAGGATCAAGTCCATGGACTGGCCACAGCTGACGCAGCAGGTATCCGAATGCCGCCGCTGCGGGCTGTGCAACGGGCGCAAGAATACCGTCTTCGGCGTCGGTGACGAAAAGGCCAAATGGCTCTTCATCGGTGAGGGGCCGGGGCGCAACGAGGATATCCAGGGCGAGCCCTTCGTCGGACCGGCCGGCAAGCTGCTGGACAACATGCTGCTGGCCATGGGCGTCAAGCGGGGTGCCAACGCCTACATCGCCAACATCGTCAAATGCCGGCCGACCGATGACAATGGTCGTGACCGGCCGCCTTCGCCGCAAGAGGTGGCGGCCTGCCTGCCTTATCTGCAACGCCAGATCGAACTGATCCAGCCCACCGTGCTGGTGGCATTGGGCAAGACGGCGGCACTCTCGCTGCTGGGTCTGGACCCGGCCACGCCGGTCTCGCGCCTGCGCGGCAGCGTGCACCGCTATCAGGACCTGCCGCTGGTGGTGACCTATCACCCGGCCTATCTGCTGCGTACGCTCAACGACAAGAGCAAGGCCTGGGCCGACCTGTGCCTGGCCATGAGCACGTACCAGGCTTAGGCAGGCGGAGCGATGCACATCGGCGCCGCCCTGGGGACGCAGCTCGCCACGCATCAGGCCCGCTTTCACCAGCGCTGGCCTGAGCTACGCGACCCACACGTGCGGGCACTGGCCTGGTTGCTCTATGCTCCGGACCTGCTGGCGGCCGATGCGGCCAGCTGGGAGGGCCGCATTGCGACCCTGGGTCCCGTCTCACCCGCCGTGGCGGGCTGGCTGCACGACCTGCAATACGATCCCGTCCTCAACGCCGAGCTGCATGCCGAGATGGTGCGGCAACCGTCTGCGCGCCTGGGCCGCTATGCCGAGAAACTGCTCGGCTTCTACCTGCGCCAGCACGACTGGCTGGTTGCTGCCAATTTGCAGGTACGCAACCAGGGGCCGACGCGCGAGACGCTGGGAGAGTTCGATTTCCTGGTGAGTTCGCCGGAGGCGGACGAGCAGGGCGGAGTCGTACATTGGGAATTCGCGACCAAGTTCTATCTGCTGCAGGCACGCGATGCCTGCCAGGCCGATGCCTTTGTCGGCCCCAACCTGGCCGATTCCCTGGGGCGCAAGATGCGCAAGATCATGCAGCAGCAACTGACGCTGTCGGCCCACCCGGCAGCCCAGGCGGTGTTGCCGGCGCCGGTGGTGGCGGCCCGTGCATTGGTGAAGGGCTGGCTGTTCTATCGGCACGATGAAGCACTGGTGCTGCCGGCGGCGATGGGAATCGCGCCGGACCACTGTCGGGGTTTCTGGGGGGATGTGCACTTCCTGAGGGAGCGCGACGATGTGGCAGACCGCTATGCGCTGCTGCCGCGCCTGTCCTGGCTGGCGCCGGCAAGGCTGCCGCTGGCCGAAGGATTGACGCTGGCGCAGTTGCTGTTGCGCCTGGAAAACCTGTTCCAGGCTGACGACAGCCCGGTCATGGTGGCCCGTTGTCGCCCGGGCGAATCCATGGAGCCGGAACTGCTGGAAACGGCGCGGGGTTTTATCGTGCCGCCGCAGTGGGAGCAGCGTGCCGCCGCAATCCAGCAGCACGCCATCGTTCAGGTCTGAATCGGCTGCAGTGCAGCTTCAGGCTCAGTGGTGGGGATGCTTGTCCTCGCCGATCAGGGCCAGGGAATCATGCTCGCGCTGGTTGGCCGCATGACGGCGCATGATCAGGTACATGATGCCGGCCACGAAGGTGCCGAAGATGATGATGACGGTATTCACATCCAGGTTCATGCGCACCATGAAGGCATACAGCACCAGCATGGTCAGCACCGAGAGGTTTTCGTTGAAGTTCTGCACGGCGATCGAATGGCCGGCACTCATCAGCACGTGGCCCCGGTGCTGCAGCAGGGCATTCATCGGCACCACGAAGTAACCCGACAGCGCCCCCACGATCACCAGCAGCGGATAGGCGACCCAGACCGAGGTGGTGGTGGTCATCAGCATGACCACGATGCCCATGATGATGCCCAGCGGCATGACGGTCAGTGATTTCTTCAGCGGCACGAAGCGGGCGGCGCCCATTGCACCCAGTGCCACGCCCACGGCGACGATCCCTTGCAGGATGGCTGCCTTGTCCAGCGGCATGTGCAGCGACTTCTCGGCCCATTTCAGGACGATGAACTGCAGGGTTGCGCCAGCACCCCAGAACAGCGTGGTCACGGCCAGCGAAATCTGGCCCAGCTTGTCCTTCCAGAGGGTGGTGAAGCAACCGGCGAAGTCCACGATCAGGCGGATGGGATTGCGTTGCTGGTTTTCGTAGCGGGCGCCAGTGTCGGGAATGTAGAAGTTGAACAGCGCGGCGATGACGTAGATGCAGGAGATGATGCACAGTGCCGCTTCGGTGGGGGTATCGATGGGAAAATCGACCATCGGGAAATCGAAGCTGAGGATTACCGCGGAAATCTTCGGGTTGACCAGCGCTCCGCCCAGGACCGTGCCCATGATGATGGAGCCCACCGTCAACCCTTCGATCCAGCCGTTGGCGGCGACCAGTTTCTCAGGTGGTAGCAATTCGGTGAGGATGCCGTACTTGGCCGGCGAATAGGCCGCCGCGCCGAAGCCCACCACCGCGTAGGCCAGCAGCGGATGGACGGTGAAGAACATGAGTGAACAGCCGACGATCTTGATCATGTTGGTGATCAACATGACCTTGCCTTTCGGGAAGGCGTCGGCAAAGGCGCCCACGAAAGCCGCCAACAGCACGTAGGAAAGCACGAAGAACAGCTTCAGCAGCGGGGTCATCCACGCTGGCGAATGCATTTCGGCAAGTAGGGCGATGGCGGCGATCAGCAGCGCGTTATCGGCGAGCGACGAAAAGAACTGCGCCGCCATGATGGTATAGAAACCGCGATTCATCCCTGTCCAAGATGTATAACAAATGATGTCCGGCTAGCTTTATACCATGAAACCATGAGCTCTCCGTCATAAGTCAAACCAGAAAGATGTTCGTCCGGTAAAATGCCCGCTTGTTCCGCGCCAGGCAAAAACTTCCGGGCCAAGCGCGAGAAGCAGGCCCCTGGCGGGCCTGTCGCCTCGCCGCATGCGTTGCCTGTCATTTGCCCACCGTCATCAGCCTACCCCGACATCATGCCAAGACCGATCGTTGCCTCCATCAGCCTTTCCGCTCTTCAACACAATCTGGCCGTTGCCCGCGCCCATGCTCCCGGGGCCAAGGTCTGGGGCGTCGTGAAGGCCAATGGCTATGGTCACGGACTGGAGCGCGTCATGCGCGGATTTGCAGCCGCCGATGGTCTGGCACTGGTGGAACCCAACTATGCGGTGCGCCTGCGCGAACTCGGCTGGACCAAGCCCGTCCTGCTGCTGGAAGGCTTTTTCGATGCCGATGACCTGCCGGTGCTGGCGCGTCACGACATCCAGTTCGCCGTCCACTGCGAAGAACAGATCACCCTGCTGGAGGCCTACGCGGGTGAAGCCAACTGGCATGTCCACCTGAAGATGAACAGCGGCATGAACCGCCTGGGTTTCCAGCCCGACGTCTTCCGCGCTGCCTATGCACGCCTGCAGAAGATCGCCGGGGTGCGCAGCATCACCATGATGACCCACTTCGCCAACGCCGACGATGCCGGTAACCCGGCGCTGCCGCTGAAGGAACAGGTGCGGCGCTTCCAGGCCGCCACGGAGGGCCTGGCCGGTGCCAGGAGCCTGTGCAATTCGGCGGCCGACCTGATGCATGGCGAACTCGCGCATGACTGGATCCGGCCGGGCGTCATGCTCTATGGCGGTACCCCGGGTGGCGGCACGGCGGCCGATTTCGGACTGCGCGCAGCCATGACGCTGGAAAGCCGGATCATCGGCGTACAGGATGTCCAGCCCGGGGAGGCGGTCGGCTACGGCAGCCGCTTCGTGGCCGACAAGCCGATGAGGCTGGGCGTGGTGGCCTGCGGTTATGCCGATGGCTATCCGCGCCACGCGCCCACGGGTACACCGATACTGGTCGATGGCGTGAAGACGACCACCGTGGGCCGGGTATCGATGGATATGCTGGAAGTCGACCTGACCGCTATCCCCGGTGCAGGCGTGGGCAGCCATGTCGAGCTGTGGGGGCAGGGCCTGCCCATCGACGAGGTGGCGTTTTCTGCCGGCACCATCGGTTACGAGTTGATGTGCGCGCTGGCCCCACGCGTGGCCGTGCGCGAAGTAGAGTAATCCGGGAACAGATCGGGAATAGACCGGAAACAGACCGGAAAAAGCCGAGACAGGTGCCCGGGACGCAATAAGGAACAGCAAGGCGACAATGGCGAAGCTCAAGACCAACTACACCTGCACGGAATGCGGCGGGATCAGCAACAAATGGGCCGGCCAGTGCCCGGCCTGCGGACAGTGGAACACCCTGGTCGAGACCCTGGTGGAGCCGGCCGGTGGCAATCGTTACTCCTCGACGCCGCAAAGCCTGGCGCAGACCGCCCCGGTGCTCAGCCTGGCCGACATCGAGGCCATCGACGTGCCGCGTTTCGGCACCGGCATCGAGGAATTCGACCGGGTGCTGGGCGGCGGCCTGGTGCCGGGTGGGGTGGCCCTGATCGGTGGCGATCCCGGCATCGGCAAGTCGACCCTGCTGCTGCAGGCGCTGGCCAATATCTCCAAGCTGAAGAAGGTGCTCTACGTCAGCGGAGAAGAATCCGGCTCGCAGATTGCCCTGCGCGCCAAGCGGCTGGCGGTGGATGCGCGCGAACTGCAACTGCAGGCCGAGATCCAGCTCGAAAAGATCCTCGCCACCCTGGCCGAACACAAGCCGGAAGTGGCCGTGATCGACTCCATCCAGACCGTGTATTCGGATGCATTGACGTCGGCGCCCGGCTCGGTTGCGCAGGTGCGCGAATGCGCGGCGCAGTTGACGCGGGTTGCCAAGACCTCCGGCATCACCATCATCATGGTTGGCCACGTGACCAAGGAAGGTGCACTGGCCGGCCCCCGCGTGCTGGAACACATCGTGGATACGGTGCTGTATTTCGAGGGCGATACCCATTCCAGTTTCCGCCTGGTGCGTGCCTTCAAGAATCGCTTCGGCGCGGTCAACGAACTGGGCGTGTTCGCGATGACGGAGAAGGGCTTGAAGGGCGTGTCCAACCCGTCCGCCCTGTTCCTCTCGCAGCACGAGAATCAGGTGCCTGGCTCCTGCGTCATGGTGACCCAGGAAGGTACACGTCCACTGTTGGTGGAAATCCAGGCCCTGGTCGACAGTTCGCATGTGCCCAACGCCCGCCGTCTCTCGGTCGGCCTGGAGCAGAACCGGCTGGCCATGTTGCTGGCCGTGCTGCATCGTCATGCGGGAGTTGCAGCGTTTGACCAGGATGTGTTCATCAATGCTGTGGGTGGAGTGAAGATTACGGAGCCCGCGGCCGATCTGGCGGTGCTGCTGGCGATCAATTCATCGATGCGCAACAAACCCCTGCCACGGGGCCTGGTGGTCTTTGGCGAGGTAGGGCTGGCTGGCGAAATCCGTCCGGCACCGCGCGGTCAGGAACGCTTGCGCGAGGCCGCCAAGCTGGGCTTTTCGATCGCCGTCATTCCCAAGGCCAACGCACCCAAGCAGCCTATCGAGGGCTTGAAGGTGATTGCGGTGGAACGCATCGACGATGCCCTGCAGAAGGCACGCGAGATCGACGATCTGGCGGCCTGAGTCGCTTGCCCAGGCCGATAAGGCAGCGCTCAGCGGGGAATATCGAAGGTCACGATGACCTGGTTGACCTCGCCCTTGACCGGCGCTTCGCCGGTGCGCGTGCTGCCGCGTACGCCGTAGTAGAGCTGGAAAGGCAGGCTGGCATCGCGCCCGTTGAAGAAGTCGGTGCTGCCGCTGTCGGCATGGCTGACATCCCAGCACAGGGCCGCATCCTTCCAGCAGAGACGGGCTTCAAAGCCGGCCGGCTTGCGCGCTACCGTGTAGCGCCAGCTGACCTTGCTGATGGTGGCGCCCGGCGGGATCTGACCCACTACCTTGAACTGCGTGAGATAGTCGGCATTGCGGGCGCGGATGTCGGGACCTGCTGCGTCCGAGGCGTAGGCGCCGCTGGGGCCATTCTTCGCGGCGGCCGGTGCTACGGGTGAGGGCGCTGCCGGCGTGACAGGCGATACGATGATGATGGGGCGGCGGTTTTCCGTGCCGCCCTGCGGCAGGCTCAGGTTGCGATCGGCATAGCTCTGGGCCGGTGCCAGAGCAGGGAGCAGGGCGCTACCGGCCAGCAGCATCATGCTGGCCAGCCCGGCGCGCTCACGCATGGCGACGATGCCCCTTCAGCGGCAGCGTGATCTGCACCAGCAGGCCGCCACGGGTTTCTTCATGACCCTTCAAGCTCAGCTTGCCATTGTGCTTGAGCACGATGCGGTTGACGATCGCCAGCCCCAGTCCGGAACCGTTGGCCTGTCCGCGCGCGCTATCGAGCCGCGTAAATGGGCGCAGCAGACGCTCGCATTCATTCTCCGGCACGCCCGGGCCATGATCGAACACATCCACCACTACGTGATGCCCTTCGATGCGACTGCACAGATGGATCTCCGCACAATCGGTGCCCGGCGTCTTGCCGTAGCGGCGGGCATTTTCCACCAGGTTGCTGAAGACCCGCGCCAGCTCGGTGCCATTGCCGGCGACTTCGGTGGCCGGGGTGATCTGGGCGGTGATCTTCACGTCGGACAGCCTGCCGGAGTTGCTGGCAACGTCTTCCAGCAGGCTGGCCAGGTCGATGGTTTCCAGATTGCTGGTGTCGAAGGGTTTGGCGTAGTCGAGGAACTGCCCGATGATGCTATCCATCTGCGCCAGATCCGAATGCATGCCATCGCGCGATTCGTCGGAGAGGTTGGCCATCTCCACTTCCAGCTGCATGCGCGCCAGCGGGGTGCGCAGGTCGTGCGAGATGCCGGCCAGGATCAGGGCCCGGTCGGACTCGATGCGATTGAGGTCGGCCACCATCTGGTTGAAGCTGCGGTTGGCTTCCTCGATCTCGGTCGGTCCGGACTCGGGTAGCGGCTCTGGTTGCCGCCCCTTGGCGATGGCCCGGGCCGCAGCCGTCAGGCGCGCCAGCGGCTGGTTGATCAGGGTCGAGATGAAGACAGCGCCGATCAGTGACAGGAACAGTGCAATCGAGCCCCAGCCCAGCCATTGCAGACTGGAGGTGCGATCGAGGCGGCCACGGTCGAGCATCAGCCAGTACTGGTCGTCATCGATGTTGAAGCTGATCCAGAAACCCTCGACGTCGTTTACGCTGGAGGCGAAGGTGGTGTTCTCATCCAGCGACTGGCGCACGTAGTACTCCAGTTCGGGGACGATGGGTGAGTCTTCCGGCGGGACGATGCGGTCGGTCTTTTCCAGCGGATAGATGCGGATACCTTCATTGCTGGCCAGGTCGAACAGGAGTTCGCGTCGCATCTCCGGCGCCGAGTGGGTCAGCGCAGCGCGGGTGATGGTCACGACCGAGACGATCTGGGCGGCCAGCTGCTCCGCACGCGGGCCGCGTTCGACCATGCGGAAACTGGCCACCCAGGCCACCATGCTGGCGGTGATCAGGAAGGTCAGGAGGAAGAAGGTACGCCAGAACAGGCCGTTGCTGAACCATCCTGATTGGGGTCGGGCTTTCATCGGCAAACGGCCTGCAGGTCAGGGGTGAAGCGGGCGATCAGCGCGGTTTCCCTTCCGGGATGAAGACATAGCCCAAGCCCCAGACGGTCTGGATGTACAAGGGATTGGCCGGATCCGGCTCGATCAGCTTGCGCAGGCGGGAAATCTGCACGTCCAGACTGCGGTCGAAGACTTCATATTCGCGACCGCGCGCCATTTCCATCAGTTTTTCACGCGACAGCGGCTGGCGGGCGTTACGGGCAAAGACCTTCAGTACCGAGAATTCGCCGGTGGTGAGGGAAATCGTTTCGCCGTTCTTTTTCAGGGTACGGGTCCCCAGATCAAGGATGAAATCGCCAAATTCGAAGGTTTCCGGCGTCTCCGAAGGCGCACCCGGAAGTTCGTCCGGGCCCTTGCGGCGCAGCACCGCGTTGATGCGGGCCACCAGCTCACGCGGATTGAACGGTTTGGGCAGGTAGTCGTCGGCACCCATTTCCAGGCCGATGATGCGGTCCACGTCCTCGCCCTTGGCGGTGAGCATGATGATCGGGGTCTGGTCGCCGGCGCCGCGCAGGCGGCGGCAGATCGCCAGGCCATCTTCGCCGGGCAGCATCAGGTCCAGCACCAGCAGATCGTAGCGCTCACGGATCCAGAGCTTGTTCATGGCCTGGGCGTTTTCGGCCGTGACCACGTTGAAACCCTGTTCGGTCAGATAGCGACGCAGCAGGTCGCGCAGACGGATATCGTCATCCACCACCAATACTTTGAATTGATTGGCGGATGTTGTCGTATTACTATTGTTGCCAGTAGTTGTATTCATGTTGCCTATGGTAGCGTCTTGGCGATTTTGAGCAAGTCAGTGCGGATGATCCATTACAAACTGTTACATACCTTACCTTAATCATCTTATACCATCGCGGCCTGCGGCCTAAACTGGAATCAAGCACGAAAGCCATGTCGTCAGTGCTTTCCCTTTTGATTCTCTGTCCTCGGAAAATACGCACATTATGAAGATTGCAGTCGTCAACAAGCTATGTCTGGCAGTGATGCTGGCGCTCGGTGTGGGAGCGGCCGCGTCGGCAGCTCCACCACAGGGTGGCCGGCCGATGCCGGGGCAGCCGGGCGACTTCCGTCAGCACGCGGGTGATTTCAACCCGCAGGATCATCGCAACCAGATCGCCAGCGATCAGGATCAGCGCCGCAACGGCAAGCTCAGCGCCGATGAACGGCGTGAACTGCGTCGCCAGATCAACGAGGTCGGTCAGGACATCTACCGCGTCAAACGCTAGAGTTGATTACTGCTTCATGGATGTCGTCGGCACGGAAAGATTCCCGCCCGATCCAGAAATGCGAAAAGCCCGGATGCACAACATCCGGGCTTTTTCACGTTCACTGACCACAGTGCTCGCTGCGCCTGCGCAAGACCTCGCCCGATCTATATCTGGTGCGCCTTGCCTAGTTTCTTTTCCAGACGATGCTGCAGGGCCTCGAAACACAGGCTGAGCATCCAGTAGATCGCCGCTGCCGCCAGATAGAGCGGTAGCGGGCGGAAGGTCACGGCGATCACTTCCTTGGTGGCCAGCATCAGTTCCGTGACGGTAATGACGGAAACCAGCGAGGTATCCTTGATCAGGCTGATCAGGGTGTTGCTCATCGAGGGGACGGCGATACGCACCGCCTGCGGCACGATGATGTAGCGCAAGGTCTGGAAATAGGTCAGCCCGACGCTGTAGGAGGCGTTCCACTGACCTCGGGTAACGCCCAGGATGGCACCGCGCAGGCTTTCCGACAGGTAAGCCCCGGCGTTCAGGCTCAGGGTCAGGACGCCGGCCGTCAGCGGCGAGAACTCGATGCCGATCCCCGGCAGGCCGTAATACACCACGAAGATCTGCACCAGCAAGGGCGTGCCGCGCATCATGCTGACGTAGAGCGCAGCCGGCCAGTGGATCGGGCGCCAGGGAACGATGCGCGCCACGGCCAGCACGAAACCCAGCACCAGTCCGCCCACCATCGACGCCAGTGCAAAAAGCAGGGTATAGCCCACGCCCTTGGCCAAGGTGGGGGCGGCTTGCTGTAGCAGTTCCAGGATTTCCATAGGTATTCGATATAAAAAATTATCCCCGCAATGCGGGGATAAGTCGGTCCGCCCGGTCAGTGCCGGGCGGCATGGAGCGCCGGTGAGCGCGCCTTATTGTGCTTTCGGCGCCTGGCTCACGTCAATGCCGAACCATTTCTCCGAAGCGGCCTTGAAGCTGCCGTCGGCCTTGATGTCGGCCAGGGCCTTGTTCAGCGCGGCCTTGAATTCCGGGTTGCCCTTGCGGAAGGGGATACCGATCTTGTCGACGGTGCCGATGGGGCTGCCGGCCTTCAAGGGCAGGTTGGTCGACTTCAGGATGTAGCCGATCAGGAGGCTGTCGTTCAAGGCGGCGTCGATGCGACCGGCGGCCAGGTCAGCCAGGTATTCCGGCGAGCCCGGATAGGTGCGCACGTCGATGCCTGGCACGGCCTTGGCCTTCTGTTCGAAGTTGGTGCCCTGGCCCAGGCCGAGCTTCTTGCCCTTCAGGTCGTCCAGGCTCTTGAATTCGCGCTTTTCATCCTTGCGCACGATCAACTGGGCGCTGGACAGGGTGTAGGGATCGGAAAAGTCGAAGGCCTTCTGGCGTTCGTCGGTAATGCCCACCTGGTTGATGATGACGTCATACTTGCCGGCGCCCAGGCCTGCCAGGATGCCGCTCCATTCGGTGGTGGTGAAGACGGGTTTCACGCCCAGCTTGGCCGCCAGCAGCTTGGCCACGTCGACCTCGAAGCCGGTCAGCTCGCCCGTCTTGGCGTCCTTGAAGTTGAACGGCGGATAGTTGCCTTCCAGCGCCACTTTCAGGGTGCCGCTGCTCTTGACCGATTGCAGCAGGTCAGCTGCGGAAACGCTCAGGGAAGAGGCCAGCAGTGCAGCGCCAACGCCAGCCAGCAGCCATTGCTTGATGTTCTTGTTCATTTGTCGATTTCCTTTCGAAAACAATCGCCACGAAAATGCAGCCAGGTCGCCATGATGCCTTCGTTTTGCCGAACTGCAAGGGCAGGCTTAAGACTTTGATGTAGAAAGCTTATGCCGGCCCCCAGCCAGGCGGCATCAGGCCTGCAGTTGCTCCAGCGCTTCCTGCTGCTCCAGCCACTCGTTCTCCAGCTGTTCGAGCTCCTTGCTGCAATAGGCCTGGTCAGTGATGAGCGTCTTCAGTTCTTCCTTGTTGGCCGCATCGTAGATATCGGCACTTCCCAGCCGCGCATCGATGTCAGCCTTGCGCGCATTGAGCTTGGCGATCTGTTCATCCAGCCGCTTGATGCGCGTCTCGATGGGCTTCTTCAGCGCCGACATCTTCTGGCGCTGCTCGGCTTCCAGTCGCTTCTGCTCCTTGCGGTCCACATTGCTGGCCGACGAAGCGGCATCCACCACCTGGCTGGCCGTGGGCAGGGGCGCTGCGGCAGCCGCATCATTGCGTGCGGCCAGCTTGGTCTTGAAGAGCCAGTCCTTGTAGTCGTCCAGGTCGCCGTCGAAGTCTTGCAGCTTGCCCTCGGCCACGATCAGGAACTGGTCGGTGGTGGCACGCAACAGATGGCGATCGTGGGACACCAGGACCAGCGTACCTTCGAACTGCGCCAGGGCCATGGTCAGGGCTTCGCGGGTTTCCAGGTCGAGGTGGTTGGTCGGTTCGTCCAGCAGCAAGAGGTTGGGGCGCTGCCAGACGATCAGCGCCAGGGCCAGTCTCGCTTTTTCGCCACCCGAGAAGGGCGCGATGGAGGACGAGGCCATGGTGCCGTTGAAGTTGAAGCTGCCCAGGAAGTTGCGCAACTCCTGCTCGCGCACATCCGGCGCCAGTCGCGTCAGGTGCCACAGCGGCGATTCGTCATGGCGCAGCATCTCCACCTGGTGCTGGGCAAAGTAACCGATCACCAGCCCCTTGCCCAGGCGGGCCGTGCCGGACAAGGGATCGATCTCGCCTGCCACCGTCTTGATCAGCGTGGACTTGCCGGCGCCGTTGACGCCCAACAGGCCGATGCGCTGGCCGTTCTGCAGCGAAAAGTCGATGCCGTGCACGATGATCTTGTCTTCATCCGGTGCGCCGTTCTTGCCCTCGATGTGATAGCCGGCATTGACCTTTTCCATCACCAGCAAGGGGTTGGGCGCCGACAGCGGTTCGCGGAACTCGAAGGAGAATTCGGCCGCCGCGCGCAGCGGCGCCAGTTCTTCCATCTTGGAGAGCGCCTTCATGCGGCTCTGCGCCTGGCGCGCCTTGGTAGCCTTGGCCTTGAAGCGGTCGATGAAGGATTGCAGGTGGGCGCGCTGGCGCTGCTGCTTCTCGATCATGCCGGCCATCAGTTCCAGCTGGGCCGCGCGCTGGCGCTCGAAGGCGCTGTAGTTGCCGGAATAACGCTTGAGCTTGCGATCATCGATATGAACGATGACATTGACCACGCCATCCAGGAAATCGCGATCGTGGGAAATGATCAGCAGGGTGCCCGGGTAGCGCTTCAACCAGTCTTCCAGCCAGATGATGGCATCCAGGTCCAGGTGGTTGGTCGGTTCGTCCAGCAGCAGCAGGTCGGACGGGCACATCAGCGCCTGTGCCAGGTTCAGGCGCATGCGCCAGCCGCCCGAGAAGCTGGCCACCGGCCGCGCCATCTGCTCCAGCGAAAAGCCCAGGCCCAGCAGCAACTGCTCGGCACGCGAGCGCACCGTATAGGCGTCGGCATCGGCCAGGGCGGTGTGCAGCTCGGCGATGTGGTTGCCGTCGTGCTTGTCATCGGGCTGCGCTTCGGCGCGGGCCAGATCGGCTTCCAGCTGGCGCAGGTGGGCGTCGCCATCGATGGCGTATTCGATGGCCGGACGGTCCAGCGCCGGCGTTTCCTGCGCCACGTAGGCCATGCGCCAGCGTGCCGGGAAATCGATATTGCCCTGGTCGGCGTGCAGTTCGCCACGCAGCATGGCGAACAGGCTGGACTTGCCGGCGCCATTGGCGCCGATCAGGCCGATCTTGTCGCCCGGGTTGAGCGTCAGGTCGACATTCTCCAGCAGCGGCTTGACGCCGCGCTGGAGGGAGACTTGCTGGAAACGGATCATCGGTGATTCACAATCAGTGGAACGCGGTGGAGCAGGGCGGACTTCAGGGCATCAGCCCAGTTGCAGTTGTTCGGCCGTGACCAGGAATACCATGTCGTCGCCTGCGCTGGTGGTCAGCCAGGTCAGTTCCAGTTCCGGGAAGGCGGCTTCGGCAAAGGCGCGTTCGTTGCCGATCTCGACCACCAGCACGCCTTCGGGCGTGAGGCGTTCAGCGGCACCAGCGACGATCTTGCGCACCAGGTCCATGCCATCCTCGCCGCCGGCCAGCGCCAGCTGCGGCTCGCGCAGGTATTCCTGCGGCAGCTTGGCCATGGAACCGGAATTCACATACGGCGGATTGCTGATGATCAGGTCGTACTTGCGGGCCGGCAGCTTGGTGTAGAGGTCCGACTCGACCAGGGTGATGCGATCCTGCAGCTGGTACTCGTCCACGTTCTTGCGCGCCACCGCCAGTGCATCGGCGGAGATATCGACGGCATCGATCTGCGCATGGGGGAAGGCGTCGGCCAGCAAGACCGGCAGGCAGCCCGAACCGGTACACAGGTCCAGCGCATTCACGATGGCTTCCGGGTCCTGGATCCACGGCGAGAAATGCTGCGGAATCAATTCGGCGATGAAGGAACGCGGTACGATCACGCGCTCATCGACGTAGAAGCGATAGGCACCCAGCCAGGCTTCGTTGGTGATGTAGGCGGCCGGCACGCGGTCCTTGCTGCGACGCTCGATCACCCGCATGACGGAGGCAATTTCCTCGGGCAGCAGACGCGCATCGAGGAAGGGATCGAGCTGGTCCAGCGGCAGCTTCAGCGTATGCAGGATCAGGTAGGCTGCCTCGTCCAGCGCATTGCTGCTGCCGTGACCGAAGAACAGTTGTTCGGTGTTGAAACGGGTCACGGCGTAGCGCAGCAGGTCGCGGACGGTGGAGAAATTGTTGGGGGTCATGATGTTCTCTTCAATGCCGGGCACTCAGGCCAGCAGGTTTTCCAGCGTCTTGCGGTAGATGTTCTTCAGGGGATCGATGTAGCGCACCTCGATGTGCTCGTCGATCTTGTGGATGCTGTCGTTGGGCGGCCCGAACTCGATCACCTGCGGGCAGATCTGGGCGATGAAGCGGCCATCGGAGGTGCCGCCGGTGGTCGACAGTTCGGTCTCCAGCCCGGTCTCGTCCTTGATCGCCTTGGCCAGCGCGTCCGACAGGTCGCCGCGCGGGGTCAGGAAGGGCAGGCCGCCGACCGTCCACTTCAGGTCGTATTCCAGGCCATGCTTGTCCAGGATGGCATGCACGCGCTGCTGCAGGCCCTCCACGGTGCTGGCGGTGGAGAAGCGGAAATTGAAGTCGATCACCACTTCGCCCGGGATCACATTGGAGGCGCCGGTGCCGCCGTGGATGTTGGAGACCTGCCAGGACGTCGGCAGGTAGTACTCATTGCCCGCATCCCACTGCTCGGCGACCAGCTCGGCCAGCGCCGGCGCGGCCTGGTGAATGGGGTTGCGCGCCAGTTGCGGATAGGCGATGTGGCCCTGGATGCCCTTGACCGTCAGCTTGCCCGACATGGTGCCGCGGCGGCCGTTCTTGATCATGTCGCCCAGGGTCTTGGCCGAGGTCGGCTCACCCACGATGCAGTAGTCCAGTTGCTCGCCACGTGCCTTCAGGGCATTGCAGACCACCACGGTGCCGTCGATGGCCGGGCCTTCTTCATCGCTGGTGATGAGGAAGCCGATCGAGCCCTTATGATCCGGATGGGCCGCGGTGAACTCCTCGCAGGCCACCACCATGGCGGCGATCGAGGTCTTCATGTCGGAGGCGCCACGGCCATACAGGCGGCCCTCGCGCAGGGTCGGCTGGAAGGGATGCGACTGCCACTTCTCCAGCGGGCCGGTGGGCACCACGTCGGTGTGGCCGGCGAAGACCACCAGCGGCTGGGCTGTTCCCTTGCGCGCCCACAGGTTGGTGACGTCGCCGGACTGGATGGTCTCGCAGACGAAGCCCAGGGGCGCGAGCAATTCCGCCAGCCGCGCCTGGCAGCCTTTGTCTTCAGGGGTGACGGAAGAAAGGGACATCAATTCCTGGGTCAGGGCCAGCGTCTTGCTCATGATCATTTCTCGAAAATGTGTTGATACTGATCGGCCTTGAAGCCGACGTGATAGTGCTTGCCGTCGAAGAGCACCGGGCGCTTCACCACCGAGGGGTTTTCCACCATGAGTGCAACTGCGGCAGCGTCATCGGTGATGGCGGCCTTGCGTTCGTCAGGCAGGGCGCGCCAGGTGGTCCCCTTGCGGTTGACCAGCACGTCGCGCTCCACGTCCTTCAACCAGGCTTGCACCTGTGCGGCCTCGAGGCCGGCCTTCTTGAAATCGTGGAAATGGAAGGCGATCCCTTGCTCGTCCAGCCACACGCGGGCCTTCTTGACGGTGTCGCAGTTGGGGATGCCGTAGAGGGTGATCTTGTCGCTCATGCTCGTTCTCGCGCTTTGCAATCGGGGCCACTAGAACACGACGCCGCGCCGGTGTACGAGACGACCGGCGCGGCGCGTGGTGATGCAGGACTTCAATGAAGCCGCAAGGCGGGATTACTCGCCGCGCAGCAGTTCGTTGATGGAAGTCTTGGAACGGGTCTGGGCATCGACCTTCTTGACGATGATCGCGGCGTACAGGCTGTACTTGCCATCCTTGGAGGGCAGGTTGCCCGGTACCACCACGGAACCGGCCGGCACGCGGCCGTAATGCACTTCACCGGTTTCGCGATCGTAGATCTTGGTGGACTGGCCGATGTACACGCCCATGGACAGCACCGAGTTTTCTTCGATGATGACGCCTTCGACCACTTCCGAACGGGCACCGATGAAGCAGTTGTCTTCGATGATGACCGGACCGGCCTGCACCGGCTCCAGCACGCCGCCGATGCCGACGCCGCCGGACAGGTGAACGTTCTTGCCGATCTGCGCAGCCGAGCCAACGGTGGCCCAGGTGTCGACCATCGTGCCTTCATCGACATAGGCGCCGATGTTGACGTAGGAGGGCATCAGCACCACGTTGCGGCCGATGAAGGAACCGTGACGAGCCACCGCCGGCGGCACTACGCGGAAGCCACCCTTGGCGAAATCTTCGGCGGTGTAGTTGGCGAACTTGGTGGGCACCTTGTCGTAGAACTGCGGATAGCCGGTACCGGCCGACATCGGCACGTTGTCTTCCAGGCGGAACGACAGCAGGATGGCCTTCTTCACCCATTGGTTGACTTCCCACTGGCCGACGCCTTGACGGTTGGCGACGCGCAGGGTGCCATCGTTCAGGCCTGCGATCACTTCGGCGACTGCATTGCGGATGTCGGCCGGAGCGCTCTTGGGGGACAGGCTGGCGCGGTCTTCCCACGCCTGATCGATGATTTGCTGAATGGACTGTGTCATGTTGGTATCTATGAACGGTTGGGTGAAAGGGGTATTGGTCTCGCTTGTCGGCGGGCTTTTAGCCCTGGCCGGCGAGTTTCTTGGTAAAGGCGACGATGCGTTGCGCCGCCTCCAGGCATTCCTCGACTTCGGCCACCAGCGCCATGCGGATGCGACCGGCGCCCGGATTGACGCCATGCGCCTCGCGCGCCAGGTAGCTGCCGGGCAGCACCGTGACATTATATTCGGCGTACAGGCGACGGGCGAATTCGGTGTCGCTGATGGCGACCAGCTTGTCGACCTTCGCCCAGAGGTAGAAGGCCGCGTCCGGCAGCGCTACGTCCAGCACTTCCTGCAACAGCGGGGTGACCTGCGAGAACTTGGTGACGTACTTGGCGATGTTGTCCTGGACATGGGTCTCGTCCTTCCAGGCCTCGACCGACGCCGCCTGGATCACCGGGCTCATGGCGCCGCCATGGTAGGTGCGGTAGAGCAGGAATTTCTTCAGGATCGCCGCATCGCCGGCCACGAAGCCTGAGCGCATGCCTGGCACGTTGGAGCGCTTGGACAGGCTGGAAAAGGCGATCAGGTTGCGGTAGTCGCGGCCCAGCTTATGGGCGGCTTCCAGGCCACCCAGCGGCGGGTCCTGCTTGAAGTAGATTTCCGAATAGCACTCGTCGGAAGCGATCACGAAGCCATAGCGATCCGACAGGGCGAACAGCTCCTTCCAGTCTTCCAGCGTCAGCACCGCGCCCGTGGGGTTGCCGGGCGAGCAGACGAAGAGCAGCTGCACGCGCTCCCACACCTCTTGCGGCACCTGGCTGAAGTCCGGTGCAAAGTTGCGCGCCGGGTCGGAATTGACGAAGTACGGCTGGGCTCCGGCCAGGTAGGCCGAGCCTTCGTAGATCTGGTAGAACGGGTTGGGGCACATCACCAGCGCGCCGGGCCTGGTGGGGTCGATCACGGTTTGCGTCAGCGAGAATAGTGCCTCACGCGAACCATTGACCGGCAGGATTTCGGTGGCCGGATCAGGGCGCGGGATGCCATAGCGATTCTGCAGCCAGTCGGCAATCGCGCCGCGCAGGGCATCGCTGCCCAGCGTGGCCGGGTAGGAAGCCAGGCCGGCCAGGTTGTCGGTCAGCGCGCGCTTGATGAATTCCGGTGTCGGATGCTTGGGCTCGCCGATACCCAGGCTGATCGGACGATAGGCCGGATCGGGCGTGATGCCGGCGAAGAGCTTCTTGAGCTTTTCGAAGGGATAGGGCTGCAGTTGGTCGAGTAGGGGATTCACGTCGCTGGGGCTGGAGTAAAGCTGCCCGGGCCGGCAACTGGCCGGATCATCAGCGAGAACGCGATCATCAGGCAGGAAGGACGGCCACGGCAAAGGGCTGGGAAAGCTTGCGATTATACCGTCATTGCCGCGCCGATGGTCGCTTGGCGAATTGATACGATGACATGCATGAGAGACAAGATGTCCGGTTGCCGGCAAGCGGGCTGCGCAGGTGTTCAGTCCATGTTGCGGCCACGTTATGAAATGTGCAATCCCGAAAATCAGGCCTGCGTAGCGGGTGTATTCAGCGGATTGTCAGCAAGCTTTCGGGGGTATTGTGGGCGCTCGCCAAAACTGGCCGGCTCACAAGGCTGGCACTGAACCCCGGAGAACAAGAATGAAAAGCCTAAAGGCGCAGCTACTGTCTGCGCTGGTCGTGATGTGGGTTGGTCTGTTGCTGCTGGCCGCCTGGTCGGCCTTCAGCGCCCGTGAAAACATGATGGACGAACGCAAGGACGGCCTGCGTCGCGTGGTCGAGGCCGCCAATGGGGTGGTCAACAGCTATGTGGCCGATGTCGCCGCCGGCAAGATTTCCAAGGAAGAGGCGCAGAAGAACGCGCTGGAGCGCATCGCCGCCATGCGCTATGACGGTGACAACTACCTTTTCATCTTCGATTCCCGCCCGGTGGTGTTGATGTTGTCCTCCAACAAGGCCATGATCGGCAAGAACGTGGCCGACCGCAAGGATTCCGAGGGCAAGGCCTATTACGTCGAGATGATGAAGGTCGGCCAGGAAAAGCAGCAAGGCTTCGTCCAGTACATGGGGCGCCTGCCTGGTACCGATGACAGCAACCGCACTCCCAAGATGAGCTATGTGGTGCATAACAAGACCTGGGACTGGTTCATCGTCACTGGCGTGTTCCTGAGCGATGTACAGGCACAGTTCCGCAGCGACCTGATCCGGCTTCTGGGCATCCTGCTGGTGGTGGGCGTGGTGGTGTCGGTGATGATGCTGGCCATCATCCGCCGCATCACCGGCAGCCTGGGCGGCGAGCCGGCCTATGCGGTGGGCATCGCCACCCGTATTGCCAATGGCGACCTGACCGTGAAAGTCGATACCCGGCCCGGTGACAAGCGCAGCCTGCTCTACGAGATGGCGACCATGCGTGAACGCCTGGCCGGGGTGATCCAGGGCATCCGCCAGGGCACCGATGCCATCGACGTCGGTGCGCACGAGATCGCGGCCGGCAACCTGGACCTGTCTTCTCGTACCGAAGAGCAGGCCGGCTCGCTGGCGACCACCGCGTCCAACATGGATTCGCTGACCGCCACCGTCAAGCAGAACGCCGACAACGCCCGCCAGGCCGGGCAACTGGCCAACAACGCTTCGGAAATCGCCAAGCGCGGGGGCGAGGTAGTGGGGCAGGTGGTGCAGACCATGGAAGGGATTACTGAAAGTTCGCGCAAGATTTCGGACATCATCGGCGTCATCGATGGCATTGCCTTCCAGACCAATATCCTGGCCCTGAACGCCGCCGTCGAGGCGGCCCGGGCCGGCGAGCAGGGCCGCGGCTTTGCGGTGGTGGCTTCCGAGGTGCGCTCGCTGGCCCAGCGTAGCGCCCAGGCCGCCAAGGAAATCAAGGCCCTGATCGAAGATTCGGTGCAGCGCGTGGGCAGTGGCTCCGACCAGGTGGCCCGCGCCGGTGAAACCATGGGCGAGGTGGTCTCGGCGGTGCATCGCCTGACCGATATCGTCAGTGAAATCTCGGCCGCTTCCGAAGAGCAGCGCCGCGGCATCGAACAGGTCAACCTGGCCATTGGCGAGATGGACCAGGTGACCCAGCAGAATGCGGCTCTGGTCGAGGAAGCCGCCGCCGCAGCCGGCTCGCTGGAAGAGCAGGCGCGACGCCTGAAGGCGGCCGTGGCCACCTTCCGGGTCGAAGGCGAGGCCTCCGCCGCGGAAGCTGCTGCGCGCCCGGTCCCGGCAATGGCGGCCAAGCCGGCGTCCGCTCCGGCCTTCAAGCCGACCCCGAAGCTGACGCCGAAGGCGGCGGCTCCGGCGAACCCGGCAGCCCCCGCCAAGGCTGCCGCGCTGGCCATACCGGCGGCCAAGCCGGCCGCCGGGAAGAAGCCGGCGCCCACCGGCGATGATGGCGACTGGGAAACCTTCTGATCCTTGCCGCCGCCGTAGGTAGTCCTTGACGCTGTGCCGATGCAAGTCGGCGCAGCGTTTTTCATTGGGCGAGGAAAGGGGCGGTGAAAGTGCCGGCCAGGACTCGGAGGAGGGCCGTTTTTGGCCGTGGCGGGGGCTGGCGATGTTATGATACCGGCCTTCCCGGAAGCAAAATTCCCGCTTTCCCTCAATTGTTCTAATTTGTCGATAACGTGCGTCTAACTTCCATCAAATTATCTGGATTCAAGTCCTTCGTCGAGCCTACGCATTTCCAGGTTCCGGGGCAGCTGGTAGGCGTGGTCGGACCCAACGGCTGCGGCAAATCCAACATCATCGACGCCGTGCGCTGGGTGCTGGGCGAGTCCAAGGCTTCGGAACTGCGCGGCGAGTCGATGCAGGACGTCATCTTCAACGGCTCCACCCACCGCAAGCCGGCCGGGCGCGCCTCGGTCGAACTGGTGTTCGACAATTCCGCCGGCAAGGCGGCCGGCCAATGGGGCCAATATGCCGAAATCGCCGTCAAGCGCACCCTGACCCGCGACGGCACCTCGTCCTACTACATCAACAACCAGTCGGTGCGTCGCCGCGACATCCAGGACATCTTCCTCGGTACCGGCCTGGGTCCGCGCGCCTACGCCATCATCGGCCAGGGCATGATCTCGCGCATCATCGAAGCGCGCCCCGAAGAGCTGCGCATCTTCCTGGAAGAAGCCGCCGGAGTCTCCAAGTACAAGGAGCGCCGCCGCGAGACCGAGAACCGCCTGCACGACACCACCGAAAACCTGACCCGCCTGGAAGACATCCTGCGCGAGCTCAACGCCAACCTGGAAAAGCTGGAAGCCCAGGCCGCCGTGGCCAAGAAATTCCATGAGCTGCAGAACGATCAGGAAGAAAAGCAGAAGCTGCTGTGGCTGCTGCGCAAGAACGAAGCCAAGGCCGAGCAGGAAAAGTTCTTCAAGGAAATCGAACGCGCCCAGATCGACCTGGAAGAGCAGACCGCCAAGCTGCGCCACGTCGAGACCGAACTGGAGCACATGCGCCAGGCCCACTATGGCGCCGGCGACCGCCTGCACCAGGCGCAGGGTCACCTGTACCAGACCAACTCCGAGATCGGCAGCCTGGAAGCGCAGATCAAGTTCGTCATCGAATCGCGCAACCGCCTGCAGGCCCAGTTGAACTCCCTGGGCGCGCAGCGTGACCAGTGGCAGCGCCAGGGCACGCAGCAGCAGGAAGAACTGGCCGAGGCCGAAATCCAGCTGGAAGAATTCGGCATGCGCGTGGAGCAGGCCCAGCACGCCGTGCAGGACACCAGCGACCGCCTGCCCTCGCTGGAAGCCGCCTGGCGCGAGTCTCAACTGAAGACCACCGAATCGCGCGGCAAGATCATGCAGGTGCAGCAGCAGATCGAGCTGCAATCGACGCACCAGCGCAATGCCTCCAACATCCTCTCCGGCCTGGCGGCCCGCCGCGAGCGGCTGATGCAGGAAAAGAACGGCATGGCCCTGCCCGACGAGACGCACCTGTCCAACCTGCGCATGCAGCTGGAAGAGAAGCAGGCCTCGCTGGAAGAGGCCAGCATGTATCTCGAAGAGGCGCAGGAGCAGTTGCCGCGCCTGGAAGAAGAGCGCCGCACGGCCCAGGAACTGGTGAGCAAGGAAACCTCGGCCAACGCCCAGCTGGAAGCTCGCCTGAGCGCCCTGAAGCAGTTGCAGGAAAGCGTGCAGGCGCAAGGCAAGGTCCAGCCCTGGCTGGAAAAGCACGGCCTGGCCGAACTGCCGCGCCTGTGGCAGAAGCTGCACATCGAATCTGGCTGGGAGACCGCGCTGGAAGCGGTGCTGCGCGAGCGCATGTCGGCCCTGGAAATGTCCAACCTGGACTGGGCCAAGGCCTTCTTCAGCGATGCACCGCCGGCCAAGCTGGCGCTGTACGCCCCCAATGCCGGGCTGGCCCAGCCGGACGCGCAGCCGGTCGCCGGCCTGAAGCCCTTCGTGGGCCTGCTGCAGCTGAACGATCCGGGCCTGCGCGCCCTGATGAACGACTGGCTCAATCACATCTACATCGCCGACGATACGGCTACCGCCTTTGCCGAACGTTCGAAGCTGCCGCTGGGTGGTCTCTTCGTGACCCGTCAGGGCCATGTGGTGAGCAATTCCAGCGTGCGCTTCTATGCCTCCGATTCGGAGCAGGACGGCATGCTGGCGCGCCAGCAGGAAATCGAGAACATCACCAAGCAGCAGCGTGCCCAGTCCATGCTGGCCGAGGAAGCCAAGGGCCGCGCCGTGCGCGCCGAGGCGGCCTTGTCGGGTGCTTCGCAGCGTCTGCAGGAACTGCGCCAGCGCGTCAACTCCCTGACCCAGTCGGCACACAGCCTGCAGATCGAAGTGATGAAGCTGGCCGAGGTGCAGGAGCGCTTCAACCAGCGCAGCACCCAGATCGCCACCGACCTGGAAGAAATCGGCATGCAGGAAGCCGAACAGCAGCAGGTCCAGGCCGAATCCGAAGCGCGCTTCGAGGAACTCGATATCGAACTGGCCGAGCTGCAGGAGCAGCACGAAAACGGCCAGACCGATTACCTGAACAAGGAGCAGCAGCTCAACGACGCGCGGACCCGCCTGCGCGAACTGGAGCGTGCGGCCCAGGAGACCGAGTTCGCCGAGAAGTCGCATCGCAACAAGATCGAGGAATTGAAGCGCGGCATCGCCACCGCCCTGGAACAGGCGGCGCAATTGTTCGCCAGCATGCAGCAAGGCTCGCTGGAGCTGGAAAGCCTGGACGACCAGGCCGCCCAGGCCGGCCTGCAGGAGTTGCTGGACCGTCGCAGCGAGCAGGAACGCGCACTGGCCGATGCCCGTCACGAACTGGACCAGCTGTCCCAGCAATTGCGCTCGCATGAAGAAAGCCGCATGCAGGCCGAACGCAGCCTGCAGCCGCAGCGCGACCGCATCACGGAACTGCAGCTGAAGGAACAGGCCGCGCGCCTGAACCAGGAACAGTTCTCCGAAGCCCTGGCCCAGACCCAGGCCGACGAGGCCGCGCTGTCCGAGAAGCTGACCAGCGACATGCGCCCGTCCTACCTGCAAGGCGAAGTGACCCGCCTGACCAATGCCATCGCGGCACTGGGCGCGGTCAACCTGGCCGCGCTGGATGAACTGGCCACGGCTTCCGAGCGCAAGCACTTCCTGGATGCGCAGCATGCCGATCTGAACGAAGCCATTACCACCCTGCAGGATGCGATCCACAAGATCGACATGGAAACCCGCGACCTGCTGCAAGACACCTTCGACAAGGTCAATCACCACTTCTCGGAGCTGTTCCCGGTGCTCTTCGGCGGTGGCCAGGCCAAACTCATCATGACTGGCGACGAGATCCTGGATTCCGGCGTGCAGGTCATGGCGCAGCCGCCGGGCAAGAAGAACGCCACCATCCACCTGCTCTCGGGTGGCGAGAAGGCGCTGACTGCGACCGCCCTGGTGTTTTCCATGTTCCAGCTGAACCCGGCGCCGTTCTGCTTGCTCGACGAGGTCGACGCGCCGCTGGACGATGCCAACACCGAACGCTTCGCCAACATGGTCAAGCGCATGTCCGACCATACCCAGTTCCTGTTCATCTCCCACAACAAGATCGCCATGGAAATGGCGCAGCAGTTGATCGGGGTGACCATGCAGGAGCAGGGCGTGTCGCGCATCGTGGCGGTGGACATGGAGTCGGCCGCCAACTTCTCCAGCGCCGAGCAGGCGGCCTGATGTCGGGTGCGGGATGCCTTTTGCTAGCAGTGCCAAGGTCTTTGTCGGCTTGACAAGCAGGGGGCGCGACCGTACCCTGAAAAACTTGTCGACCGGCCCGGTCCGGGCGTCTGCCCAGCCGGTGTCGGGTCGGCGCTGCGTTTGCCGCAGCGTTCGCAGTAGCTTCGATTCTCGGCCCCCACGGGCCATGGAAAATAACAATATCTTGACCGCGATCTTGCCGTACTCCTTCTGTCCGACGCGCCCGATGTCCGCCTGCCTGGCCGACGCCGATGGCGGCGCAGCAATGCCGAGCGTGGCAGCGACGGACGCGCATTTACCGGCGGCCGCGGTCGGCCTTCTTGGATTGATAGGATTCGGATTTCTTCGATGAGCAGCTTCTCCCAGCCGACCATGCCCTGCGGCGCCCATGATGGCGCCCCCCAGCCAGATAGCCTGAAAGGTCGTGCAGCATGATGATGGATCTCCAGACCAGCCTGATCATTCTCGGCGGCGTCTTCGTCGTCGGTGTCATCTCCTACAACAAATGGCAGGAACACAAGGCGCGCAAGACCGTCGAGCGCGCCTTCTCTTCGTCCCATGACGATGTGCTGATGTCGCCGGACGAGCCCTCGGCCATTGAACCGGTGTTCGCCGCGCCGCAGGGCGAGCGTGCCGCTGCCGGCTCCTCGGCCCTGGCCGAGGAAACGGCCGAGCGCACCGAGCCCTCCCTCTACGATATTCCCGAGCGCAAGCCCGTGCCGGCGCCGGTGAAGGCTTACCAGGACCAGGCCGAGTTCGAGCCGCGTGAACCCTTCCTGGGCGAGCCGCCGGCCGGCGAGCTGCCCCGCGTCGCCGACGAGGCGGTGCTGGGCGAGGCCCTGGCGCAAGCCCCGCAATCGACCGTGGCCCAGGTCATCGCCGGTGCCGAAGACCAGATCGAAGCCGCGCCCGCCTTCACGCCGCCGCCCGAAATGCAGGCGCGCCTGGCGCCGCGCCGCGAGCTACCGGTCGATGAACTCATCGACTGCAACATCCCCATCGCCCTGGACAACCCCCTGCGCGGCGACAAGCTGCTGCCGCTGCTGCAGAACCTGCGCCATGTCGGCAACAAGCCGGTGCACTTCATCGGCCGCACCGCCGAGGGCGACTGGGAAGCCGTGGCCCATGGCGGCATCTACACCGCGTTGCTGGCTGGTGCGCAGCTGGCCAACCGCAGCAATGCCCTCAACGAAATCGAATACTCGGAACTGGTCATGCGCCTGCGTGACCTGACCGATTCGCTCTCAGGCGAACCGGAACTGCCGGACATGCCCGACGTGATCCGTACCGCCCAGGCGCTGCACCAGTTCATCGCCGACCATGATGTCCAGCTGTCGGTGAATGTGCGCTCGCAAGGTGCGCCGTGGAGCCTGGCGACGCTGCTGGCGGCGCTGACCCGTCAGGGCTTCGACCGTCGCACCGAAGGCTTCCTGGTGATGCAGGACGGCGAGGGCGAAGTACTCTTTGCACTCTCCACCAATGCCACGCCGACCGACGAGACCACCGACCGCCTGACGCTGCTGCTGGATGTGCCGCGGGTGTCCCCGGCACGTGACGGCTATGGCGCCCTGGTGGGCTGCGCCCGTTCGCTGGCCCAGCGCCTGGGTGGCGTGATCGTCGACGACAGCGACCAGCCCCTTTCCGATGAAGCCCTGGCCGATATCGCCGAACAGGTCGCCGCCTTCTACAGCGCCATGGAATCGGCCGAGATCGCAGCCGGCTCCACCCGTGCCTTGCGCCTGTTCAGCTAAGGCCCCGTTCCTACTCCTCCACGATGCAAGCAGATCTGTTTTCCGCCGGCCGGCCCCCGCAAGGGGCGCCGGACTGGCTGGTGCGCGCCTTCGCGCTGCGCGCCGACCTGAATCGCCACAATCACAGCTACTACGTGCTGGACCAGCCGAGCATTCCGGATGCCGAATATGACCGGCTGTTCCAGGAACTGCAGGCGCTGGAAACCGCCCACCCCGAACTGCTCACCCCCGATTCCCCCACCCAGCGCGTCGGGGCCGGACCCTTGCCGCAATTCGAGCCGGTGCGCCATGAAGTGCCGATGCTGTCGCTGGGCAATGGTTTTTCCGATGAAGACATCGAAGCCTTCGATAAACGGGTACGCGACGGGCTGGAAAGCCTGCAGGAAGTGCGCTATGCCACCGAGCTGAAGTTCGACGGCCTGGCCATCAGCCTGCGTTACGAAAACGGCGTGCTGGTCCAGGCTGCCACCCGGGGCGACGGTACGACTGGCGAAAACGTTACCGCCAACATCCGCACCGTGCGCGCCATTCCCCTGCGCTTGCATGGCGCACAGGTGCCGCAGGTGATCGACGTGCGCGGCGAAGTGCTGATGTACAAGAGCGATTTCGCCCGCCTGAACCAGCGTCAGCGCGATGCCGGGCAGAAGGAGTTTGCCAACCCCCGCAATGCCGCTGCCGGCAGCCTGCGCCAGCTGGATTCGCGCATCACCGCCCAGCGCACGCTGCGCTTCTTCGCCTATGGCATCGGCGTGCTGGAAGGTGCCGAGATGCCGGCTTCGCATTCGGCGCTGCTGGACTGGTACCAGGAACTGGGCCTGCCGGTGTGCAAGGAGCGCGCCGTGGTCACGGGTGCGGCCGGGCTGCTGGATTTCTTCCGCGGCATCGGCGCCAAGCGCGACAGCCTGCCCTACGAGATCGACGGCGTGGTCTACAAGGTAGACCGGCTGGACCAGCAAAAATACCTGGGCTTTGTTTCGCGCGCGCCGCGCTTTGCGCTGGCCCATAAATTCCCGGCGCAGGAAGCGCTGACGGTGGTGCAGGACATCGAGGTGCAGGTCGGCCGCACCGGTGCCATCACGCCGGTGGCGCGCCTCAATCCGGTCTTCGTGGGCGGCGTGACGGTCACCAATGCCACCCTGCATAACGAGGTCGAGGTACGCCGCAAGGACATCCAGATCGGCGACACCGTCATCGTGCGGCGTGCCGGTGACGTGATCCCGGAAGTGGTCGCCTATGTGCCCGAGAAGCGCCCGGTCGACGCCCGTGCCTTCGTCATGCCGACGGCCTGCCCGGTGTGCGGCTCGCCCATCGTGCGTGCCGAGGATGAGGCGGTGGCGCGTTGTTCCGGGGGCTGGCTCAAGTGCGCTGCGCAGCGCAAGGGCGGCCTGCAGCATTTCGCCTCGCGTCGCGCCATGGATATCGAGGGGCTGGGCGAGCAACTGGTGGAACAACTGGTTGATCGCAAGGTGGTCAACACCCCGGCCGACCTCTATCGGCTGGGCCTGTCGGCTCTGTCCGAACTGGATCGCATGGCCGAGAAATCGGCACAGAACGTGCTGGACGCACTGCAGAAGTCCAAGGCCACCACGCTGGCGCGCTTCATCTATGCGCTGGGCATCCGTCACGTGGGCGAGGCCACAGCCAAGGAGCTGGCACGCCATTTCGGCGGCATCGACAAGCTGCTGGTCGCCAGCGAAGAGCAATTGCTGGAAGTGGCCGACATCGGCCCGGTGGTGGCCAGTTCGCTGCGCGCCTTCTTCAGTGATCCGCTCAACGTGGAACTGGTCGAGCAATTGCGTGCAGTCGGCGTACACTGGCCCGAAAGTGCGGGCGTGGAGGCCGGCGCCAAGCATCTGGCCGGCAAGACCTTCGTGTTGACCGGCAGCCTGCCCAACCTGTCGCGTGACCAGGCCTCGCAGTTGATTGAGGCGGCCGGCGGCAAGGTGTCGGGCTCGGTGTCCAAGAAGACCAGCTACGTGGTGGCCGGCGCCGACGCCGGCAGCAAGCTGGCCAAGGCCGAAGAGCTGGGGCTGACCATCCTGGACGAGGACGCTCTGAAGGCACTGTGTGCAGGCGAGGGTGGTGCGGGCGATGCGGACAGTGAAGGCGGCGACGCTGACAACGCTGACAACCTGGCGTAATTACCTTGTCTTTTTATTCATATACAATGCGCCACCATGACATTCCCGTTCAGTCGGGGCTGCTCTGCCAAAGCAGACGATAACGCACTACCAAGACCCATTCCTACCTCGGAGTCATGATGATCAAGAAGATCAAGAAAGCCGTCTTTCCCGTCGCCGGTCTCGGCAGCCGCTTCCTGCCCGCCACCAAGGCACAGCCCAAGGAAATGCTGCCCATCGTCGACAAGCCGCTGATCCATTACGCTGTCGAAGAGGCGGTGGCCGCCGGCATCACCGAGATGGTGTTCATCACTGGCCGCAACAAGCGCGCCATCGAAGACCACTTCGACAAGGCCTATGAGCTGGAAAGCGAACTGGAGGCGGCCGGCAAGAAGAAGCTGCTGGAAATCGTCCAGAACGTGGTACCCAAGAACGTCAATTGCATCTTCATCCGGCAGTCCGAACCACTGGGCCTGGGCCACGCCGTGCTGTGCGCCCGTCCGGTGGTGGGCGAGGAACCTTTCGCCATCCTGCTGGCCGACGACTTCATGGATACCGACGACGGTGTCAAGCCGGTGCTGGCGCAGATGACCGACATCTATGCCCGCGAAGGCATGAGCATGCTGGCCGTGCAGGAAGTGCCCAAGAGCGATACCCGCCAATACGGTATCGTCAGTGCCACGCCTTACCAGCCCGATCTGGAACGCATCAACGCCATCGTCGAGAAGCCGGCGCCGGAAGAGGCACCGTCCACGCTGGCGGTGGTGGGTCGCTATGTGCTCAACAGCCGCATCTTCCACTACCTGGAAAACATCCCCCGCGGTGCCGGCGGCGAAATCCAGCTGACCGACGGCATCGCCAAGCTGATGCAGGCCGAGTCGGTTCTGGCCTATCGTTACCAAGGGCAGCGTTATGATTGCGGTTCCAAGCTGGGTTACCTGAAGGCCATGGTGGCCATGGGCCTGAAGCACCCGGAAACCGGCCCGGCCTTTTCCGAGTACCTGCAGGAAGTGGCGAACAAGCAGCGCTGAAGATGAGCTCGCATGGCGCGACCATGATGATGCCCTGATGTGCTCACACCCTGACGCCCGGCCCGACCGGGCGTCTTTCATGGAGAAAATGAATGGCGATACGTGAGATTCTCAAGATGGGCGACCCGCGCCTGCTGCGCCAGGCGCAGCCAGTGACCGAGTTCGGCACGCCCGAGCTGGCGCGGCTGGTCGATGACATGTTCGAGACCATGCGCGCCGTCAACGGTGCGGGACTGGCGGCGCCCCAGATCGGTATCGATCTGCAGCTGGTGATCTTCGGCTTCGGCCACAATCAGCGCTATCCGGACGCCCCGGCCGTGCCCGAGACGGTACTGATCAACCCCATCCTGACGCCCCTGTCCGACCAGGAAGAGGAGGGCTGGGAGGGCTGCCTGTCGGTGCCCGGCATGCGCGGCGTGGTACCGCGCTGGAGCCGTCTGCGCTACCAGGGCGTGGACCAGAACGGCAAGCTGATCGACCGCACCGTGGAGGGTTTCCACGCCCGCGTGGTGCAGCACGAGTGCGACCATCTGCAGGGCATCCTGTACCCGATGCGCATTCGCGACTTCCGGCAGTTCGGCTTTACCGAAGTGCTGTTCCCCGAGCTTGACCCCAATCAGGACGACTGAATCCCGGTCTTGCGCTTGAGGCGGTCGTAAAAAAAGCATCCCGGCACGGCGCCGGGATGCTTTTTCGCTTTTTGCATCACCCGCCAGGCGGGTGTACGGTCGCGGTCAGTGGCTTTCCTTCACGCGGGCGTCGATGTGCGCCAGCGCCTCTTCCACCTGGTCGATCAGGATCAGGCACAGGTCACCCGGCTGCAGCGACGCCAGGGCGGTATCGATGGCGATGAATTCGCCGTCGATTTCCTTGATGTCGCTGGTGCGGCTGGCCTTTTCCAGACCCTGGCGCAGCAGGGCGATCACTTCTCCATCTTCACGGCCGCGCTGGCACTGGTCCTGATACAGCACCACCTCATCGAAGGCATCGCCCAGCAGTTCGGTCTGGCGGGTGATGTCGACATCGCGCCGGTCACCGGCACCGCTGATGACCACCGAGCGACGCTTGGCGGGCATGCTGTCGACAGCCTTGATCAGGGCCTGGATGGCGTCCGGATTGTGGCCATAGTCGGCGATCAGGGTGGCGCCCTTGTAATCGAACAGGTTGAAGCGGCCCGGTGCGGTGCCGCTGTCGCTGATGAAGCTGGCCAGGGCGCCGGTGATCTGCTCCCAGTCCAGGTCCAGGGCCCATGCCGCGCCGACCGAAGCCATCACGTTCTCGACCTGGAAGCCGATGGCGCCGGCACGGGTCAGGGGGATGCCGGCGAGCTTCAGGCGTTTTTCGAAGCTGCCCTGGGCGGCCACGATGGCGTCGCCATCGCGATAGACGATGCGATGGCCCTGGGCGCGATGGGTGGCCATGATGGGGTGGCTGGGATCGAGCGCGAAGAAGGTCACCGAACCGGGGCAGGAGGCCGCCATCTTGGCCACCATCGGATCGGCTGCATTGAGCACGGCCGTGCCGGTCGGTGCGACGTTCTCGACGATGACGCGCTTGACCACGGCCAGGTCTTCCACGGTGCTGATGTAGGACAGGCCCAGGTGGTCGCCCATGCCGATGTTGGTGACCACGGCCACGGCACAGCGATCAAAGCCCAGGCCTTCACGCAGTACGCCGCCACGTGCGGTTTCCAGCACGGCCGCATCGACTTCCGGGTGGAACAGCACGTTGCGGGCGCTGCGCGGGCCGCTGCAGTCGCCGGTGTCGGTACGCAGGCCGTCGATATAGACGCCATCGGTATTGGTCATGCCCACGCGCAGGCCGGTCTTGGCCAGCAGATGGGTGATCAGGCGCACGGTGGTGGTCTTGCCGTTGGTACCAGCCACGGCCACCACGGGGATGCGACCATCGTCGCCATCGTCGTACATGGTCGAGACGATGGCTTCACCGACATCGCGCGCCTTGCCGTAGGAGGGCGAGAGATGCATGCGCAGGCCTGGCGCGGCATTGACTTCGACGATGCCGCCGCCTTGCTCTTCCAGCGACATGTGGACCGAGTTGCAGACCACGTCCACGCCGCAGATGTCCAGCCCCACCATCTGGGCCGCCGCAATGGCGCGTGCCGCCACGTCGGGATGGACGTCGTCGGTGACATCGGTGGCAGTGCCGCCGGTGGACAGGTTGGCGTTGTTGCGCAGGACCACGCGTACTCCCTGGGCGGGGATGGATTCGGGTTCCAGGTTCTGGCCCGACAGCACCAGCAGGGCGATGTCGTCCAGGCGGATCTTGGTCAGCGAGGTGGCGTGGCCATCGCCGCGCAGCGGGTCGGCGTTGACCTGGTCGATCAGCTGGCGGATGGTGTGCACGCCATCGCCGATGACTTGCGGCGGGTCGCGGCGGGCGGCCGCCACCAGGGTCTTGCCGATCACCAGCAGGCGGAAGTCGTGGCCGGGCAGGTAGCGCTCGACGATCACTTCATCGCTGATCAGGGCGGCGTTGTTGAAGGCGCGGGTGATCTGTTCCGGGGTGCTGATGTTGACCGCCACACCCTTGCCCTGGTTGCCGTCCAGCGGTTTGATGACCACGGCCGAATCGATTTCCTCGGCCGCCTTGAGCGCGTCTTCGGCCGTGGTGACCACGCGGCCGTTGGGCACCGGCACGCCAGCGGCGTGCAACAGCATCTTGGTCAGGTCCTTGTCCTGGGCGATGGATTCGGCGATGGCGCTGGTGTTGCTGGTCTCAGCGGCCTGGATGCGCTTCTGACGGCTACCCCAGCCGAACTGCACCATGCTGCCCTGGGTCAGGCGGCGATAGGGAATGCCACGCTTGATGGCGGCATTGACGATGGAGCCGGTGGAGGGCCCCAGGCGGACATCTTCGTCCAGCTCGCGGATGCGGGTGAGCGCGGCGGTCAGGTCGAAGGGCGCATCAGCCTGGGCCGCCTGCACCAGTTCCAGCGCCAGGTCGAAGGCCAGGCGGCCGACTTCCTCTTCGCTGTATTCCACCACCACCTGGTAGATGCCGGTCTCGACGGTGGACACCGTGCGGCTGAAGGTCACCGGACAGCCGGCCTGCGATTGCAGGGCCAGGGCCGCGGCCGCCAGCGCGTGGGCCATCGACACCACCTGCTTGCCGCCGTCGGGTTCGAGGAAGCCGATTTGCGGGAAGCGGGCGCGCAGGCGCAGTTCGAAGCCGGGCATGTCGTCGATGACGCGCTCGTGTTCCGGGCAGGAAACGATGGCTTCGATGGCAGTGTGTCTGCTCCAGAGATTGGGGCCGCGCAGGGCGCGAATGCGGGATACGTCCATGGACAAGTTTTCCTAGGTGTCTCTTGATCTTGAATCTGTCTGTCTTGCAGTGCGGATGCAGTCCAAGCCGATGGCTCAGGCCACCTGGCTCTTGAACTTCAGGCCTTGCTCTTCGGCCCGTTCGGTACCGAAGAGCTCGATGCCGGCGCGGATCACCTCGGGGCTGATACCCAGCGCCCAGGCTGCGCCCACGGCGGCCAGCACGTTCTCGACCTGGTAGGCGACGGCGCCGTTTTCGGTCAGCGGAATGGCATCCACCGAGCTGACCTTGCATTCGCGTTCACCGTCGGCCTGGATCAGGTCGCCATCGCGCAGGAACACGGCGCGGCCACCTTCCTTCAGATGGCCGGCCAGCAGTTCGGAGGCCGGATCGGTGCCGAAGAAGATCACCTCGCCATCGCACAGCTGGGCCATGTCCGCCACCAGCGGGTCGTCGGCATTGAGCACGGCCGCGCCATCGGGCAACACCAGGTCCACCTGGGTACGCTTGACCTTGGTGGCGATCTGTTCGGCGTTCTCGATGTAGAACTCGGGCAGGCTGTCGTCGGGGTCGATGTTGGCGACCACGCCCACCAGGCAGCGGTCATAGGCCAGGCCTTCGGCCAGGATGGAGGCGCTGCCGTTCTCGAACACGGCGGCTTCCACCGCACGGTTCAACAGCACGCGGTGAGCTGCGTCCCAGTTGGCGCGGTTGCCACGCTCGATCTGGCGTTCACCGAAGTACAGTCCATCGCCGCAGGCCAGGCCCACATGCTTGCCCGAGAGGTGCACGATGCGCGCGATCAGGCGCGAGATGGTGGTCTTGCCGTGAGTGCCGGTGACGCCGACGATGGGGATGCGACCGTTTTCTTCCGGGCCGAACAGGTTGTCGATGATGGCTTCACCGACCGGACGCGGCTTGCCGTCGGAGGGCTTGAGATGCATCAGCAGGCCGGGGCCGGCATTGACCTCGACGATGGCACCGCCCTGATCGGCCAGCGGGCGCGAGATGTCTTCGGCCACGATGTCCACGCCGGCGATGTCCAGGCCGACGATGCGTGCGGCCAGCGAGGCGGCGGCGGCCACGCTGGGGTGGACCAGATCGGTGATGTCGGAAGAGACGTTGCCGTTGCGCAGCAGCAGGATGCGGCGGCCGGCGGCGGGGACCGATTCGGTGGTCAGGCCCTGGCGTTGCAGTTCCAGCGCGGCGGCCGGTTCGCGTTCCAGCAGCACCGGGTCCAGCAGGTGTTCTTCCAGCAGGCCACGACGCGGGTCGCGGTTCAGCTCGTCCAGCAGGTCCTGGACGGTGGACTTGCCATCGCCGACGATGAAGATGGGTTCGCCACGGGCGGCGGCGGCCAGCTTGCCGCCCACGATCAGCAGGCGGTGTTCCAGGCCCGGCACGAAGCGTTCGACCAGCACGCCGCTGCCTTCTTCCAGCGCGACCTTGTAGGCGGTTTCGATTTCTTCGCGGGTATTGAGGTCAATGAAGACGCCGCGGCCATGGTTGGCGTCGCAGGGCTTGACCACCACCGGCAGGCCGATGTCCTGGGCGGCCTCCCAGGCGTCTTCCGGGCTTTCCACCAGACGACCTTCAGGGACCGGCACGCCGCAGGTTTCCAGCAGCGACTTGGTCAGGTCCTTGTCGCGCGAAATGCCTTCGGCAATGGCGCTGGTCTGGTCGGATTCGGCGGTCCAGATGCGACGCGACTTGCAGCCGTGGCCCAGTTGCACCAGGTTGCCTTCGGACAGGCGGATGGTGGGGATGCGGCGCTCGTCGGCGGCGTCCACGATGCAGGCCGTGCTGGGACCCAGGCACAGGCGGTCGACCATGCGGCGCAGCTTGGAGAGGGTGCCGTCGAGGTCGTAGGGACGGTCTTCGATGGCGGCCATCACCAGATCGCGGGCGGCGAAGAGGGCGGCGCGGGTGACGGTTTCGTGGCGGGCGCGCACCACTACCTTGTAGACGCCGCGCACATTGGTTTCGCGGGCCTTGCCGAAGCCGCCGGGCAGGCCGGCCAGGTTCTGCAGTTCCAGGGTGACGTGTTCCAGGATGTGACCGGGCCAGGTGCCCTCGTGCAGGCGACGCACGAAGCCGCCGCGCTCTTCATAGCTGCAGCGGTGTTCGATCAGGGTCGGCAGCCAGGTGGTCAGGCGGTCCGGGAAGCCGGGAATGGTGTTGGAGGGGCAGTCTTCCAGTTCGCCGATATCGATCCACACTTCGAGAGCGGAACGGTAAGTCCAGATGTTCGGACCCTTGAGGTTCAGGAAACGGAGGAATTCGATATTTTTCATGTGTGGTTGGTGTGCCGCTGTGTTGGCCTAAGCCTGGATTGCTGAAGCTGCTGAAATTCTGAAATGCTGAAGTTGCCCGTTTTGCCCATGCTGCCTGTACTGCAGATGCATTTGTCGCCGCCCTCATGTGAAGCCCGGCGCAGACCGGTCAGCACTCTGTCAGAATAACGCATGGTTCACTAACGCGCAGGGCGGCGTTTGGTTTACTGGATACGACAGAACGACCCTGGATTTTCTTGTCGGGAAGAACGCTGGCGGCCTGGCCCCGATCCGGGAGACCGCTCAAATGGGCGCAGAAAGGGCACAAAAGTCATCTGTATGCTGATGCTGGGGGATGGGAAGTGAACGATATTGTCGCAGACTGTTTCTCCCCGTGGCACGCCTGGCGCAAAAAACGCGGCGCTCAGGTGCTCCCGGCATTCGCATTTGGCGGGAAAATTGCGCTCAATCTCTGCTCTGGTGCACCGTTTTGCCGGTTCTCGCGTTATCGGGTGAAGCTTGTCGCCTATCCGGGGTGCGCGACGCAGGCAGGGGCTGCGGGGCGCTGCGCTATAATCGCGCGCTGCTCGCCGCTGAGGCGTTGCAAGCGGTCCGGCGAGACCTGCTCATCCATAAAACAATAGCCAAACTGCTCACTTCGGGCCTCAACGTTGCCGTTACATGACTACTGACTCACATCCTTCCGCGACCGCCAGCCTGCCCGAGCGCTGGCAAACGGAAACTGCTGCCCGCCTGGCGCCCGGCGAAGCCGTGCTGGCCTGGCTGGAGCTGGACCTGGACGCCCAGCTGCAATTCTCCCGCACTTTGGTGCTGGCGACCGAACGCCGCCTGCTCTCCAGCTCTGCCGATGGTCGCGTCTGGCAGGAATGGACCTACGGGCCCGATCTGCAATTGAAGCACCACGACCACGCCGGCGTGGGCACGCTGGAACTGTGCGACGGCGCCGGCCGCCTGGCGGCCTGGCGCTACACGCTGGCGCAGAACCCGCAGGCGCTGCGCCTGATCAAGTTGTTCGAGCAGCAACGCGACCTGCTGGCCTCGGGCGTGCAGGTCGAGGAAGAGGGCGACGTCTGCCCGACCTGCAAGGCGGTCCTGCCGGAAGGCCAGGAAACCTGTTCCATCTGCCCCGAGACCAAGGAGGCGCCGCCGTCCACCTGGGCGCTGTTCCGCCTGTCGCGCTTTGCCAAGCCCTACAAGGGGTCGCTTCTGCTGGGCTTCCTGCTGACGCTGGCCTCGACGGCGGCGACGCTGGTGCCGCCCTACATGACCATGCCGCTGATGGACAATGTGCTGATCCCGTTCCAGAACGGCACGCCCATCGATACCCATCTGGCCACGCTCTATCTGTCAGGCCTGCTGGGCGCGGCGCTGCTGGCCTGGGGCCTGGGCTGGGCACGGACCTATATCCTGGCGCTGGTGTCCGAGCGCATCGGGGCCGACCTGCGCACCACCACCTATGCGCACCTGCTGCGGCTGTCGCAGGAATATTTCGGCGGCAAGCGGACCGGTGACCTGATGGCCCGCATCGGCTCCGAGACCGACCGCATCTGCGTCTTCCTTTCGCTGCACCTGCTGGACTTCGCCATCGATGTGTTGATGATCATCATGACGGCGGCCATCCTGATCTCCATCAACCCCTGGCTGGCGCTGGTGACCCTGTTGCCGCTGCCCTTCATCGCCTGGATGATCCATGTGGTGCGCGACCGCCTGCGCCACGGCTTCGAGAAGATCGACCGCATCTGGTCTGAGGTGACCAACGTGCTGGCCGATACCATCCCCGGCATCCGCGTGGTCAAGGCCTTCGCCCAGGAAAAGCGCGAAGTGGCCCGTTTTCGCGAGGCCAACCGCCACAACCTGATGGTCAATGACCGGGTCAACAAGATCTGGTCGCTGTTTACGCCGACCGTCACCTTCCTGACCGAAGTGGGTCTGCTGGTGGTATGGGTGTTCGGGATCTGGCAGGTCTCCAGCAACCAGATCACGGTGGGTGTGCTGACGGCCTTCCTGGCCTACATTAGCCGCTTCTACACGCGCCTGGACTCGATGAGCCGCATCGTGTCGGTGACCCAGAAGGCGGCCGCTGGCGCCAAGCGCATCTTTGACATCCTGGATCACGTCTCCAGCGTGCCGGAACCGGCCAACCCGGTGCACCTGGAGAAGGTGCAGGGTGCCATCGAAGTACGCAATATCGGCTTCCGCTACGGCAACCGCGCCGTGATCCGCAATATGAGCCTGTCGATTGCCCCGGGCGAGATGATCGGCCTGGTGGGGCACAGCGGTTCGGGCAAGTCGACCATGGTGAACCTGATCTGCCGCTTCTACGATGTCTCCGAAGGGGCGATCCGCATCGATGGCGTGGATATCCGTTCGCTGCCGATTTCCGAATACCGCCGTAACATCGGGCTGGTGCTGCAGGAGCCTTTCCTGTTCTTCGGCACGATTGCCGAGAACATCGCTTACGGCAAGCCCGAGGCCACCCGCGAGGAAATCATCGCTGCGGCCCGTGCCGCCCATGCCCACGAATTCATCCTGCGCCTGCCGCAGGGTTACGACTCGCTGGTCGGCGAACGCGGGCAGGCGCTGTCGGGCGGCGAGCGCCAGCGCATCTCGATTGCGCGGGCGCTGCTGATCGATCCGCGCATCCTGATCCTGGACGAGGCCACTTCCTCGGTCGATACCACCACCGAAAAGGAAATCCAGAAAGCCCTGGACAACCTGGTGCAGGGCCGGACCACGATCGCCATTGCCCACCGCCTGTCCACGCTGCGCAAGGCCGACCGTCTGGTGGTGCTGGATCGCGGCCAGGTGGTGGAGGTCGGCAACCATGAAGAACTGATGGCCCGCGAAGGGCATTACTACAAGCTCTACCAGGCGCAGGCGCGCAACCCGGACGGGGATGCCGAGGTGTCGGTGAGCGACGATGAGAAGGGCGATTGAAGCCATGACGACCACCACTATTGCCCAGCCGTCCTGGCAACTGCAACGCAACAGCTTCGGCCGCCTGGTGCTCACCGATGTCGATGGTGTGGCCCATGAGAATGTGATTCCGGTGCGAGCCTTTCCCGTCTCCGCGCCGGATCACGGGCTGTCGCTGGTCAGCAGCGATGGCCATGAACTGGCCTGGATCGATACGCTGGATGAGCTCGCCGGAAACGCGCGCAAGCTGATCGAGGAAGAGCTGGCCAGCCGCGAATTCATGCCCGAGATCGAGCGTATCGTCAGTGTCTCGACCTTCGCCACGCCCAGCGACTGGACCGTACAGACCACCCGTGGCACCACGACCTTCACCCTCAAGGGGGAGGAGGATATCCGTCGCCTGGCGGCACCGGCGCTGTTGATTGCCGACAGCCATGGCATCCAGTTCCTGATCCGCGACCAGAAGGCGCTGGACAAGCATAGTCGCAAGATCCTGGATCGTTTCCTCTGATCCTTTTCCCTGTTTTGCTGGAAAAAGCAACGGCCCTGATGTTGAGTCAGGGCCGTTCTCGTTTGCGGGTAGTGATCTGAACTTCTAGAACTTTTCGTCAGGCCGCAGGTAGCGCCATTGCCCCACCGGCAGGTCGCCCAGCTTGACGCCGCCGATGCGCACGCGTTTCAGGCCGATCACCTTCAGTCCCACCATGTCGCACATGCGGCGGATCTGGCGCTTCTTGCCTTCGCGCAGGGTGAAGCGCAACTGGTCTTCGTTCTGCCAGGCCACCTTGGCCGGACGCAGCGGCTTGCCGTCCATGATCAGGCCGTGGTTCAGGCGCTTGAGATCGGATTCGGGAAGCTTGCCGGGGCGGGTGTATTGCACCCGCACCAGATATTCCTTGTCGACCGCCGAATCTTCGCCGATCAGTTGCTTGGCGATGCGGCCATCCTGGGTCAGTACCAGCAGGCCGACCGAGTCGATGTCCAGTCGCCCGGCCGGTACCAGGCTCTTCAGCTGGCGCGGATGGTAGCGCATGTCGGTCTGGTCTTCGACCCAGCGGGATTGCTCGTTGACCAGCACCACGGCGGGCTTGTAGCCGTCCTCGGCCTGGCCGCTGACATAGCCCATGGGCTTGTTGAGCAGGATGGTCACGCGCTGTGCCTGTTCGGCGCTGGCCTGGCGTTCCACGGTCACCTTCTGGTGCGGCAACACCTTGCTGCCCAGCACCGATACCACCACGCCATCGACCCGCACCCAGCCCTTTTCTATCCATTCGTCGGCCTCGCGGCGCGAGCACAGGCCGAGTTCAGACATGCGTTTGGAAAGTCGTACGGGTTCAGTCATGGGAATTGCCTTGCGAAAAACGGGGAGCCGGCCAGCGGCGAGGGTGAGATTGTAAGGCCGGCAGGGCCGGCGCGCCAGACTGGCGGCGGCCCTGCCGGTACCGGCGAGGTCAGATGCGCAGGGTCTGCAGCAGTTCGGTTTCCAGCAGGATCTGGTTGCGCGGCTGGGACAGCCCGGGGCCGTCGATCAGGAACACGTCTTCCACCCGCTCGCCCAGGGTCATCACCTTGGCGGTGTGCAGGTTGATCCGGTACTTGGCCAGGACGTTGGAGATCGAATACAGCAGGCCTGCGCGGTCATTGGCCGAGACCGACAGCAGGTAGTACTGGCCGCGTTCGTCCGGGCGCAGGTCCACCGATGGATTGACCGGGAAGGTGCGCGACAGCCGCGACAGGCGGGCCTTGGATGGCGGCGGCAACGGCTGGTCCGACTGCAGCAGGGCGCCCAGTTCGTGTTCGATCAGGTTGATGATGTCGCGGTAGTTCTTGGCGAACACCGGGGCATTGATCAGGAAGGCATCCAGCGCGTAGTTGTTGCGGGTGGTGTGGATCTTGGCGTCGAAGATGCTGAAGCTTTTTTCATCAAAGTAGCTGCAGATGCGCGCGAACAGGTCGGGGCGGTCGGGCGTGTAGACCGCTACCTGCACGCCTTCGCCGATGGGCGCCAGGCGGCAGCGCACCAGCGGCACCCCGGTATCGACCTTGTCGTAGAAACAGCGCGTCTGCCAGGCGATGTCGGAGGCGTCGTGGCGCAGGAAGTAGGCCACATCCAGCTGCTTCCAGAGCTGTTCGTGGGCGTCGGCCGGCAGACCGTAAAGGCGTAGCGTCTTGATGGCTTCCTGCTGGGTGTTCTTGAGCTCACGGTCGGCCGAGGGCGCTTCGCCGCCCAGCACGCGCAGGGTCATGCGGTAGAGGTCTTCCAGCAGCTTGCCCTTCCAGGCGTTCCATACCTTCGGGCTGGTGCCGCGGATGTCGGCCACGGTCAGCAGGTAGAGTGCGGTCAGGTGACGCTCGTCCTTGACCAGCTGGGCGAAGGCGGTGATGACGTCGGGGTCCGACATGTCCTGCTTCTGCGCCACATGCGACATGGCCAGATGCTGTTCGACCAGGAACACGATGAGCTCGGTATTCTCTTCGGAGATGCCGTGCTGCAGGCAGAAGGCCCGCGCATCGGCCATGCCCAGCTTGGAGTGATCACCGCCGCGCCCCTTGGCGATGTCGTGGAACAGGGCGGCGACGTACAGCACCCAGGGCTGGCCGAAGTTGGCCATCAGTTGGCTGCAGAAGGGGTATTCGTGGGCATGCTCGCTCATGGTGAAGCGGCGTACGTTGCGCACTACCATCAGGATGTGCTGATCCACCGTGTAGACGTGGAACAGGTCGTGCTGCATCTGTCCGACGATCTGGCGGAAATTGGGCAGGTAGCGACCCAGCACGCTGGTTGCGTTCATTCCGCGCAGGGCATGGGTGATGCCGCGCTTGCTCTGGATGATCTGCATGAACAGCCGATGGTTGTGCGGATCGTTGCGGAAGGCATTGTCGATCTTGAAGCGCGCATGCCACAGCGCGCGCATGGTGCGGGCCGACATGTCCTTGAGCTCGGGATGCTCGGAAAGCACCAGGAACACCTCCAGCATGGCCGAGGGAGTGTCTTCGAAGACCTTGTCGTGGGCGATGTCGAGGAAGCCGTTGACCTCATTGAAGCGCTCGTTGATCTGGCGTGGCACCGCCTGCTGCGGGAACAGGTGGGCTTCGATGTTCTGCAGCAGGATGGTGTTCAACTGGGTCACCGCCTTGGCGGCCCAGTAGTAGCGCTGCATCAGGTATTCGCTGGCGCGGCGGGTATCGGTGGTCTTGAAGCCGAAGGTTTCGGCCAGTTGCGTCTGGATGTCGAACACCAGCCGGTCTTCGCGGCGGTCGGTGAGGATGTGCAGACGGATGCGGATGTCCTTGAAGGCGCGTTCCTTCTGGCGCAATTGCCGTGCCTCGGTAGAGGTCAGCATGCCGTGCTCGGCCAGTTCGCCCCAGGAATTGCCCAGGCCGGCCGCCTTGGCCACCCACAGGATCACCTGCAGGTCGCGCAGCCCGCCGGGGCTTTCCTTGCAGTTGGGTTCCAGGCTGTAGGGGGTATCTTCATATTTCACGTGGCGCTGGCGCATTTCCAGGGTCTTGGCCTGGAAGAAGGCCAGCGGGTCGAGCGCGGCGTGGTAGCGCTCCTGCAGGCGCTTGAAGAGGGCCCGGTTGCCGGTGACCAGACGGGCTTCCAGCAGGCTGGTCTGGACCGTGATGTCGGCCGCCGATTCGTCCAGGCATTCGTCGATGGTGCGGATGCTGTGGCCGATTTCCAGGCCGATGTCCCAGAACAGTTGCACCAGCGATTCCAGCTTTTCCTTCTTGGCGGCGTCCGGTGCTTGGTCCAGCAGGATCAGTACATCCACGTCCGAATGCGGGAACAGTTCGCCACGGCCATAGCCGCCCACGGCCACCAGCGCGGCATTGCCGGACATGCCCAGTTCTTCCCAGGCCTTGGTCAGCGCTTCATCGACATTGCGGCGCAATTGCGCCAGCAGTTGCTCGGTCTTGTGATTGGACTGGAACACATCGATGGCTTGCTGGCGCGCGGCCTTGAGCTGTTTCTTGAGCGTGATGGCGAGAGTGGGCATCGGTGGATTCGATCAAAGGAGGCAGGGCGCGGGGGGAGCGCCAACAACGGACGGGGCCGCATCCCCCAGCGGCCCCGAGCCCTTAGCAGGTTTCATGCCGGAAACTGCGGGCGGGGCAGGTGGCGTCACCGTTGCTTGCCCCGCCATCGTTCGCTCAGGCCGCGGCAGCGACCTGGTTCTGGATGAAGGCCGGCGGCGCCGGCATGCCCGGCGAGACGGTCAGCACCTCGAAACCGGTCTCGGTGACCAGGACGGTGTGTTCCCACTGCGCCGACAGGCTACGGTCCTTGGTTTTGATGGTCCAGCCGTCGCCCATCTCGCGGATTTCGCGGCGGCCGGCGTTGATCATGGGTTCGACGGTGAAGATCATGCCGGCTTCCAGCTTTTCCAGGGTGCCGGGGCGGCCATAGTGCAGCACCTGCGGCTCTTCGTGGAAGACCTTGCCGATGCCGTGGCCGCAGAACTCGCGCACCACGCTATAGCCGGCCTTTTCGGCATGCTGCTGGATGACGTGGCCGATGTCGCCCAGGTGGGCGCCCGGCTTGATCTTGGAGATGCCCAGCCACATGCATTCGTAGGTGATCTCGGTGAGGCGGCGCGCCAGGATGGAGGGCTCGCCCAGGAAGAACATGCGGCTGGTGTCGCCGTGGTAGCCGTCCTTGATGATGGTGACGTCGATGTTGAGCACGTCGCCGTTCTTCATCACCTTGTCGCCGGGGATGCCGTGGCAGATCACGTCATTGAGCGAGGTGCAGATGGCTTTGGGGTAGGGGGTGTAGCCGGGAGGGCAGTAATTGAGCGGGGCCGGGATGCTGCCTTGTACATTGGTCATGTACTCGTGGCAGAGGCGGTCGATCTCGCCGGTGGTCACGCCGGGCTTCACGAAGGGGGTGATGTAGTCCAGCACCTCGGCGGCCAGGCGGCCGGCCACGCGCATGCCTTCGATGTCTTCGGCGGTCTTGATGGTGATATTGCCCATGATGAATCGCAATTCGCTAGAAAATCGTCAAGTCGGGATTATAGACGACGAGGGTGTTTTCTGTTTTGCCGGCCATGGTGGCGGGCTGGATGGCAATTCGGGGTGATTTGCGGCGAATTGACGTGCTACTTGAACAAAAGGGCGGGGTCGAGTAGAATGCCGGGCTGATCTGAAACCTCGGGTCGGTTGCCGGAATCGGTGTGCGGAATGAATCTTCATATCTTTTTGGCAATATGTGTTGTAAATCTTTTTGAAACGCGAATCCGTTCGCTAAAAGGGTGTCTGGCTGCATGAGCCGGATGACCGAGCGGATTCCAGACCTAACCCTGGAGAAATTCATGTCCGTTACCATGCGCGAAATGCTGGAAGCCGGTGTCCACTTCGGTCACCAAACCCGCTTCTGGAACCCCAAGATGGCCCCCTTCATCTTCGGCCACCGCAACAAGATTCACATCGTCAACCTGGAAAAGACCCTGGGCATGTACCAGGAGGCGCAGAAGTACGTGCGTCAACTGTCGTCCAACCGCGGCACCATCCTGTTCGTCGGCACCAAGCGCCAAGCGCGTGAAATCCTGGCCGCTGAAGCACAACGTGCTGGCGTGCCTTACGTCGATCAGCGCTGGCTGGGCGGCATGCTGACCAACTTCAAGACCATCAAGACCTCGATCAAGCGTCTGAAGGACATGGAAGCAGCAGTCGAAGACGGTTCCGTCGAGAAGCTGTCCAAGAAGGAAGCCCTGCTGTTCAGCCGTGAACAGGAAAAGCTGCAGAAGGCCATCGGCGGCATCAAGGACATGGGTGGCATTCCTGACGCCATCTTCGTCATCGACGTCGGCTACCACAAGGGCGCCATCACCGAAGCCGCCAAGCTGGGCATCCCGGTCATCGGCGTGGTCGATACCAACCACTCGCCCGAAGGCGTCACCTACGTGATCCCGGGTAACGACGACTCCGCCAAGGCAATCGCACTGTACGCTCGCGGCATGGCTGACGCCGTGCTGGAAGGCCGTGCCAACGCCGTCAACGACGTGGTCGAAGCAGTCAAGGGCGATGAATTCGTCGAGGTCGAGCAGGCTTGATTCTGCTCTTCCGGTAGTACGGTAGTACAAAAAGGGGTGACAGCGGGTAGTGACGCAGTGGCCCCTTTTTTTTGATTCAATTTTCGAGTTTCAGGCATGCCGCAGGACGCGGGATGCCTCCAAGTCAGGAGAATAGTATGGCGGCAATTACCGCAGCAATGGTGGGCGATCTGCGCGCGAAGACCGACGCGCCGATGATGGAATGCAAGAAGGCGCTGACCGAAGCCGGTGGCGACATGGCCAAGGCGGAAGAGATTCTGCGCGTCAAGCTGGGCAGCAAGGCTTCCAAGGCCTCTTCCCGCATCACCGCAGAAGGCGTGATCTCGACCTACATCGCCGGCAACGTCGGCGCGCTGGTCGAGGTGAACTGCGAAACCGACTTCGTGACCAAGAACGACGAGTTCATCGGTCTGGTCGAAGCCGCTGCCAAGCTGGTGGTCGAGCAGAATCCGGCTGACGTGGCTGCCCTGGGCGCCTGCAAGCTGGCAGACGGCAAGACCCTGGAAGAACTGCGCACCGAACTGATCGGCCGCATCGGCGAGAACATGTCGTTCCGTCGCTTCCAGCGTTTCGAAACCAGCGGCAAGCTGGCTTCCTACCTGCACGGTACCCGTATCGGCGTGATCGTCGAGTTCGACGGTGCCGACGAGCAAGTGGGCAAGGACGTGGCCATGCACATCGCCGCCATGAAGCCGGTCGCCCTGTCGGCCGAGCAAGTGCCGGCCGACCTGATCGAGAAGGAACGCTCGGTCGCCGCCCTGAAAGCTGCCGAATCCGGCAAGCCGGCCGAGATCGTCGCCAAGATGGTGGACGGTTCGGTGCAGAAGTACCTGAAGGAAGTTTCCCTGTTCAACCAGGCTTTCGTGAAGAACGACAAGCAAAGCGTCGAACAGATGCTCAAGGCCGCCAACACGACTGTCAAGTCGTTCGCCATGTACGTGGTGGGTGAGGGCATCGAGAAGAAGCAAGACGACTTCGCCGCTGAAGTGGCTGCGCAAGTGGCTGCAGCGAAACAAGCTCAGTAAGCGTTGCAAGAAAAACGGGCCGAGAGGCCCGTTTTTTTAAGCCGGTCCCCGGGAACTTTCGGAGAAGGCTGCATCTATCCTCTGGGTCGGCTGCCGGGTGATCCGATGGCAGGTGCAGTGGACAGGCTGCAAGTAGCAATGGCAACAGCATGGAAGCAATGGCAGTCGTAGTGGCAATAGAGTAGGGCGCAGCAGTAACCCCCTCATGCGTTCGGGCTACATCCAGATGACGAAATCGCGCCGTTTCGTCGGGTGACAGCGAGTGCCGACGCGTCAACAAGCAATTCAACATCGGAAAGAACACGGAGCCCTGCAATGACAACACCTGCTTATAAGCGCGTACTCCTCAAACTCTCCGGCGAAGCACTGATGGGCGACGACGCCTACGGTATCAATCGCGCGACCATCGAACGCATGGTCGCGGATGTAGCAGAAATCAGCAAACTGGGCGTGGAACTGGCCATCGTGATCGGTGGCGGCAACATCTTCCGCGGCGTGGCGCCGGGCGCCCAGGGCATGGATCGTGCGACCGCCGACTACATGGGCATGCTGGCCACCGTCATGAACTCGCTGGCCCTGGCCGACGCGATGCGTCAGGCTGGCCTGACAGCTCGCGTGATGTCCGCCATCGGCATCGAACAGGTGGTCGAGCCCTATGTGCGCCCGAAGGCGCTGCAATACCTGGAAGAGGGCAAGATCGTGGTCTTCGCTGCCGGTACCGGCAACCCCTTCTTCACTACCGATACCGCCGCCGCCCTGCGTGGCTCGGAAATCGGCGCCCAGATCGTGCTCAAGGCCACCAAGGTGGACGGTGTCTACACCGCTGACCCCAAGAAGGATCCGGCCGCGACCCGCTACCAGTCGATTTCCTTCGACGAAGCCATCGCCAAGCATCTGCAGGTGATGGACGCGACCGCCTTCGCGCTGTGCCGTGACCAGAAGCTGCCGATCAAGGTGTTTTCCATCGTCAAGCCGGGCGCGCTCAAGAGCGTGGTCATGGGTGACGACGAGGGTACCCTGGTCCACGTCTGAGCCGTATTGCGGAACAGAAACCGGCCGCAGGCCGGTCATTCCCGTTTACAATGCCCCTCTTTCAGGCATTTGCCATCAAGAAAAGCCAAGTTATTGCACCAAGTTAGGAGAGCAGCATGAGTGTCGCTGACGTCAAGAAAAATACTGAACAGAAGATGGGTAAGTCCATCGAGACCCTGAAGGCCAACCTGGCCAAGGTCCGTACCGGCCGCGCCCATACCGGCCTGCTGGACCAGGTGATGGTCGATTACTACGGTTCGCCGACCGGCCTGTCGCAGGTCGCCAACCTGACCCTGATCGACGCCCGCACCATCGGTGTGCAGCCGTACGAGAAGAAGATGGTCGCTGCCGTCGAGAAGGCCATCCGCGAAGCCGACCTGGGCCTGAATCCGGCCACCCACGGCGAACTGATCCGCGTGCCGATGCCGCCGCTGACCGAAGAGCGCCGCAAGGAAATGGTCAAGCTGGTCAAGAGCGAAGCCGAAGATGCCAAGATCGCGGTGCGCAACATCCGTCGCGAAGGCAACGAAGGTCTGAAGAAGCTGGTCAAGGACAAGGTTGCCTCGGAAGATGACGAGCGTCGTGGCCAGGATGAAATCCAGAAGCTGACCGACAAGTTCGTCGCCGAAATCGACAAGCTGGTGGGCGACAAGGAAAAGGAAGTGATGACCGTATAGGTCGTTCGGCAGGCCCTATGCGCGACCGCACAGGTGGTCGCGCTGCACGAGAAGTCAAAGACAGCAAATGTGCAGGGCGCAGCGGGGAGCATCTCGCTTGGGGGCAGGGCGCGCGCGGCTGGTTTGTCAAAGCGTCCGCGGCCCGTTACCATGAGGCGCTGCCCCGTTCCCCACGCACCGAAATGCACTAAATTATTTTCATGAAGCATCAAAGCTCAACTCTTGCGGTTCCGGATTCTTCCGCGGTTCCGCGCCATGTTGCCATCATCATGGACGGCAACGGTCGTTGGGCGACCAAGCGTTTCCTGCCGCGCGTGGCGGGGCATGCCAAGGGGGTGGACGCAGTACGTTCCATCGTCGAGGCCAGTGCCGAACGCGGCATCGAATTCCTGACCCTGTTTGCCTTCAGTTCCGAGAACTGGCGTCGGCCGGCCGATGAAGTGTCGGTGTTGATGCGCCTCTTCATGACCGTGCTGGAGCGCGAAGTGGGCAAGATGGCCAACAACGGCATCCGCCTCAAGATCGTCGGCGACATGAGTCGTTTCGATCCCAAGCTGCAGGAGATGGCCGCCAAGGCTGAGGCCCAGACGGCCGGCAACAGCCGTCTGACCCTGACTGTCTGCGCCAATTACGGTGGCCGCTGGGATGTCATGCAGGCGGTCTCGCGCATGGTCAAGGACAAGCCAGGCGTATCCGATTACACCGAAGAAGAACTGGCGCCCTACCTGGCCATGGCCTATGCCCCGGAGCCGGACCTGTTCATCCGCACCGGCGGTGAACAGCGCATTTCCAATTTCCTGCTGTGGCAACTGGCCTACAGCGAACTGTATTTCACCGAGACCTTCTGGCCCGACTTCGATGCCAAGGCGCTGGACGTGGCGATCGGGTCCTATCAACAACGCGAGCGCCGCTTCGGGCGCACCAGTGCCCAGGTGCTGGACCAGAAAAAGGCTTCCTGATGCTCAAGACGCGTGTCATCACAGCGTTGATCCTGCTGGCAATCCTGTTGCCAATCCTGTATTTCGGCTATTTCCCGGCCTTTGCCATGGCCGCGCTGGTATTTTTCGCCGCCGGCGCCTGGGAATGTTTCCGCCTCTTCAAGAGCCCGCGTCCGACCTTGTGGGCAGTCGTGTGGACGCTGGTCTTCTGCGTGATCCTGTTCTTCAGCGGCCTGCCCAGCGTACGTCCGCTCTACGTGCTGTGCGTGCTGTTGTGGGCATTGCGGTTCGTGCCCGCCTTGGGGTTGGGCCTGCCCAAGGTCGAGGCCTTCGGCAATCGCCTGCTCAATGCGACATATATGCTGTCCATCCTCGGCTGCTTCGTGGCCATCGTGGATCTGTTCCAGCGTTCGCCGCTGTATCTGCTGTCGGTGATGGCGGTGGTGTGGGTGGCTGACATCGGCGCCTATTTCGCCGGCAAGGGTTTCGGTCGCCACAAGCTGGCGCCGACCATTTCTCCGGGCAAGTCCTGGGAAGGTGCCATCGGTGGCTGGCTGGCGGTGCTGGTGATTTCGGCCGCCGTGGCCATGTCCATGAGCGCGGGCGAGACCTTCCAGTATCACCTCTTCAACCGCTGGGGCTGGGCCGGTTTTGTCGGGGCCTTGAGCCTGATGGTGGTGGCCAGCGTGGTGGGCGATCTCTTCGAGTCGCAGCTCAAGCGGCGCGCCGGCATGAAGGACAGCAGCAATCTGCTTCCTGGCCATGGCGGCGTCCTCGACCGCATTGATGCGCTCATCCCGGTGCTGCCCCTGGCGGCGCTGGTCGACCTCTGGCTGGCGGCTGCCTGAGCCGCCGCTTTCCTTCTGGAAATTCCATGCAGTCCATCAGCATTCTCGGCTCCACCGGCTCCATCGGCGTGTCCACGCTGGATGTGGTCGCCCGTCATCCGGACCGTTATCGCGTCCATGCCCTGAGCGCGCATGCGCGCGTGGCCGAACTGGCCGAGCAATGCCAGCGTTTTCGCCCGCAAGTAGCCGTGGTCGGTTCGGCCGAGGCGGCCGCCCAGTTGCAGAAGCTCTTGCGAGCAGCTGAGCTGAAGACCGAAGTGGCCTTTGGGGCGCAGGCCCTGTGCGATATCGCCGCCGCCGATGGTTGCGACATGGTCATGGCCGCCATCGTGGGCGCTGCCGGCCTGGCATCGACGCTGGCCGCCGCTCGTGCCGGCAAGAAGATATTGCTGGCCAACAAGGAAGCCCTGGTCATCTCCGGCCAGTTGCTGATGGACACGGTGGCTGCCCATGGTGCCAGCCTGCTGCCCATCGATAGCGAGCACAACGCCATTTTCCAGTGCCTGCCGGCGGACTATTCCCGCTCGATGTCGGCGCACGGCGTCGAGAAGATCCTGCTGACCGCCTCCGGCGGACCCTTCCTGAATCGCGATGTCAGCACGCTGGACCAGGTGACCGTGGAAGAAGCGGTGGCGCATCCCAAGTGGGTGATGGGGCGCAAGATCTCGGTGGATTCGGCCACCATGATGAACAAGGGCCTGGAAGTGATCGAGGCGCACTGGCTCTTTGGTGCGCCGGCCGACAAGATCGAGGTGGTGATCCACCCTCAAAGCGTGATCCATTCCATGGTGTCGTATGCCGACGGCTCGGTGCTGGCACAGTTGGGCAACCCCGACATGCGTACGCCGATTGCCAATGCGCTGGCCTATCCGGAGCGGATCGCCTCCGGCGTGGCCCCGCTGGACCTGGCGCAGATCGCGCAGCTGTCCTTCTCGGCGCCAGATTATCGGCGCTTTCCCTGCCTGAAACTGGCGTATGATGCCCTGCGAGCCGGTGGCACACTGGCGGCCATCCTCAATGCCGCCAACGAAGTTGCCGTGCAGGCCTTCCTGGACCGCCGCATCGGCTTCGGGAAGATCGCTCCCCTGATCCAAGAGGTCATGTCCGCCATCCCCAACCGCCAAGCCGACGATATCGCCGCCTTGCTGGAGCAGGACCGGCAGGCACGCACCCACGCCGAGGCTCTGATTTCACGATGACACTGCTGCATACCCTGATCGCTTTCTTCGTCGCCCTGGGCAGCCTGGTGGTGGTGCACGAACTGGGCCATTACCTGGTCGCCCGCTGGTGTGGGGTCAAGGTACTGCGTTTCTCGGTGGGTATGGGGCGGGTGATCTGGTCGCGACGTTTCGGGCGTGATCAGACCGAGTGGGCGCTGTCGATCCTGCCGCTGGGCGGTTACGTCAAGATGCTCGATGCCCGCGAGCAACCACTGGAAGACATTCCCGAAGCCGATCTCAAACGCGAATTCACCCGGCAGTCGGTATGGCGCCGCATCGCCATCGTGGCGGCGGGGCCGATTGCCAATTTCCTGCTGGCCATCGTCCTGTTCGCCGGGCTCTACATGCATGGCGTACCCGAGCCGGTGCCGGTGCTGCGCGCCGCGGCCGAGCAAAGTGCGGCCTACCAGGCCGGCCTGCGCGCCGGTGACCGCATCACCGCCATCAATGGCGCACCGGTGCAGGTCTGGTCGGAGGTGCGCTGGAAGCTGATGCAGCTGGTGCTGGAGAAGGCCGATGCCCGTGTGGATGTGGAGCGTCCCAATCCGAATGGCAGCGGCAAGCTGCTCAATAGCGTGACACTGCGTCTGGCCGGTATCGACAGCAATGAGCTGGAAGGTGATTTCCTGGGCAAGCTGGGCCTGGCCCTGGCGCGTCCGCCGGCCGTGCTGGGCAAGATCATGGACGGCCCGGCCAAAGCGGCCGGGCTGCAGAGCGGTGACCGCATCACTGCCATTGACGCCGTCCCGGTCCAGGATGGCCTGGCCTTTGTCGAAAAGGTTCGTGAATCGGCCGGCAAGCCGCTGCTGCTGGAAGGCGTGCGCGGCGGCAACCGCTTCGAGGTACGCGTGACCCCGGAAGCGATGGAGGAGGGCGACAGCGGCAAGCGCATCGGTCGCATCAAGGTGGAAGTGCCGCTGGCACCGGAGATGGCCACCGTCAGTGATGGCCCGCTGACGGCCTTGGCCAAGGGCGCACAGCGTACCTGGGATACCAGTGCGATGACCGTCAAGATGATCGGCAAGATGATCGTCGGCCAGGTTTCGCTGAAGAACATCACCGGCCCCATCACCATCGCCGACTACGCCGGGCAGACCGCGCGCGTGGGTCTGGTCAGCTATCTGAGCTTCCTGGCCTTCATCAGCATCAGCCTCGGCGTGATGAATCTCTTGCCAATCCCGGTTCTAGATGGCGGTCATTTGCTGTATTATGCGCTGGAGATTTTGACAGGACGGCCCGTTTCCGAACGGTTTGGGGAAATCGCGCAGCGTGCCGGCCTGGGTTTACTGATGGCGCTGATGCTCGTTGCCGCATTCAACGATATCGTGCGGCTGATGTTCCAAGGATGAATCCGGCCTGATGCCGGCCCCGGCGATACCAGCGGCGGGGCGGCGCGAAAGACCGGATTTTTTACATTTGCCGGCCAAGCCCGATGGCAGTTGTTAAGCAATTGGCAATGGATCTGGGATCCGTTTTCAATTCCTTACCAGCATCTTGTCAGGCAGTGTCACGGCGAAAAACTGTTGATGAACGATAGATGAAATTACACCCTGCGCAACATCCCATCCCGACCTTCTCCCGTCGCCTGATCGCCGCAGCCGCCTTTGCCCTGTGCTCCAGCCAGGCCATGGCGGTCACGCCCTTCGTGGTCAAGGATATCCGCGTCGAAGGCATCCAGCGTACCGAGGCCGGCACGGTCTTCAGCTACCTGCCGGTGCGCGTGGGCGACACGTTCAACGATGAAAAGGCCACTGCCGCCATCAAGGCGCTGTATGCCACCGGCTTCTTCCGCGATGTGCGCATCGAGGCCGAAGGCGACGTGCTGGTGGTGCAGGTGGTCGAACGTCCGGCCATCGCCAGCGTCGATTTCTCCGGTATCAAGGAATTCGACAAGGAACAGCTGACCAAGGCGCTCAAGGAAATCGGCGTGGCCGAGTCGCGCATCTTCGACCGCTCCCAGGTCGATCGTGCCGAGCAGGAATTAAAGCGCCAGTACCTGTCGCGCGGCCTGTACGGCGCCAAGGTGTCCACCACCGTCACCCCGGTCGAGCGTAATCGCGTGGCGATTACCTTCTCGGTGGACGAAGGTGAAGTTTCCCGCATCAAGCAGATCAATTTCGTCGGCAACAAGGTGTTCTCCGACAGCACCCTGCGTGACCAGATCAAGCTGACCACCCCGGGCTGGTTCACCTGGTACACCAAGGCCGACCAGTATTCCAAGGAAAAGCTGCAGGGCGACATCGAGACCCTGCGCTCGTACTACCTGGATCGCGGCTATCTGGAAATGCAGGTCGAATCGACCCAGGTGTCGATCACGCCCGACAAGAAAGACATCTACATCACCGTCAACATCAAGGAAGGCGAGAAGTACACCGTCTCCGGCGTCAAGCTTGAAGGTGAGATGTTCGGCATGGAGCCGGAACTGTCCAAGCTGGTGCAGTTGAAACCGGGCGACGTCTATTCCGGCGCCAAGCTCACCGACAGCACCAAGAAGATCGGCGAGCGCCTGGGCAACTTCGGCTATGCCTTCGCCAACGTCAACGCCAACCCCAATGTCGATCGCGAAAAGAAGGAAGTCGCCTTCACCATCATGGTCGACCCGGGCAAGCGCGTCTACGTGCGTCACGTCAACATCGCCGGCAACACCAAGACCCGCGATGAGGTGATCCGCCGCGAATTCCGCCAGTTCGAGGATTCCTGGTACGACGGCGAAAAGATCAAGCTCTCGCGCGACCGCGTGGACCGTCTGGGCTACTTCAAGGAAGTCACCGTCGATACGCCCGAAGTGCCGGGTACCAGCGACCAGGTGGACCTCAACATGAAGGTCGAGGAAAAGCCGACCGGCAACATCATGGTCGGCGCCGGCTTCTCGCAGTCCGACAAGCTCAGCCTGACCGGCTCGATCTCGCAGGAAAACGCCTTCGGTAGCGGTAATACCGTGGGTATCGACATCAACACCAGCTCGCGCTATCGCACGATCTCGCTGTCGACCACCAATCCGTATTTCACCGATGACGGCATCAGCCGCACCTATGAAATCTACCTGCGCACGATCCGTCCCTCGGTCTATACGACCGGTGACTATCGCGTCAAGACGCTGGGTGGCAGCATCAAGTTCGGCGTGCCGTTCTCGGAACTGGATCGCGTCTTCTTCGGTATCGGCGTGGAAAACACCAACGTCAGCACCGACAGCACCAGCCCCTCGCTGTACCGCCAGTATGTGCGCGACTTCGGCGGCGCCGGCGCTGCGGGTTGCGATGTGACCGACGTCTCCTCGGGGGCAACGTGCGGTATCGGCAGCGCCCGTACCACCAGCATCCCGCTGACGGTGGCGTGGCAGCGTGATGGCCGCGACTCGGCACTGGTTCCGACTTCCGGCCGCTATCAGCGCGCCAACCTGGAAGTTTCGTACCTTGGTACCCTGAAGTACTACCGTGCGAGCTATCAGCACCAGTACTTCCAGCCCTTCTTCAGCAAGGCCGTGACCCTGGCCCTGAATGGCGAAGTCGACTACGGCCGCGGCATTGGCAGCAAGCCTTATCCGGTGTTCAAGAACTACTATGCCGGTGGTATCGGCACCGTGCGCGGCTACGAAGCGTCTTCGCTGGGTTCGCTGAAGGACCAGTACGGCGACTCCATGGGTGGCGCCTCGCGTCTGTACGGCAACGCCGAGTTGCAGTTCCCGTTCCCGGGTTCGGGCCAGGACCGTACGCTGCGCTGGTTCACCTTCTTTGACGGCGGCAACGTCTTCGCTGACGGCCAGAACATCAAGCTGAACGACCTGCGTTATTCGGCCGGCGTGGGTATCAGCTGGGTGTCACCGATTGGCCCTCTGAAGCTCAGCTTCGGTAAGCCATTGAACCTGAAGACGGGTGACAAGTCTCAAACCTTCCAGTTCCAACTGGGTACCGGCTTCTAAAGCGGTCATCATTGATTCGTAATACGGAGAGTAATCTTGAAGTTCATGACCAAATCGTTCCTGTCCCTGCAGACCATCGTGATGGCTGCCTGCCTGTTGAGCTTTGCCCCTGCCCATGCGCAGGAGAGCTCGAAAATCGCCTTCGTCAGCACCGAGCGCATCTTCCGCGAAGCCGCTCCGGCCAAGGCTGCCCAAGCCAAGCTGGAAGCCGAATTCGCCAAGCGCGACCGTGAGCTGCAAGACATGGCCGCCCGTCTGAAGGCCCAGTCCGACAAGCTGGACAAGGACGCCGCCGTGCTGTCCGATTCCGACCGCGCCAAGCGTCAGCGTGACCTGTCCGATCTGGACAAGGAATTCCAGCGCAAGCAACGCGAGTTCCGCGAAGACCTGAACCAGCGCCGCAACGAAGAACTGGCGGTTGTGCTGGAGCGTACCAACAAGGTGATCCGCCAGATCGCCGATGCCGAGAAGTATGACATCGTGTTCCAGGAAGCCGTCTACGCCAGCAAGCGTATCGACATCACCGACAAGGTGCTCAAGGAACTGGCCAAGTAATTGCATCACCGCCGTGCGGGCGCGGGGCAGCATCGCCCCGGCGCCCGCATGTCGCTTCAGGGGCCGCCATGCAGGCGGCTTTCGTTTTATCGTCATTCCAGGCAACGCCTGTCATTCGGAAAGCCAAGATGAGTATTCGACTGGAGCAATTGGTCGAGCGCTTGGGCGGGCAGTTGAAGGGTGATGCGAACATCGCAGTCCAGGGCATCGCGCCCTTGGATGCCGCAGGTTCCAGCCACATCACCTTCCTCTCCAATCCCAAATTCCGCGCACAAGCCGACCAGACCCAGGCCGCGGCGCTGATCCTGTCCGAGGCCGACGACGCCCAGGTACAGGCTTATGCCGGTGCCCGCATCGTCACCCGTAATCCCTACGCCTATTTCGCCCGTGCTGCGCAGATGTTCCAGGCCCTGGCCGAGGTGCTGCCTCCGGCCGGCATCCACCCCAGCGCCGTGGTCGACCCCGCTGCCAGCGTGGCAGCGGATGCGGTGATCGGTCCGCTGGTGGTGATCGAAGCCGGCGCCGTCATCGGCCCGCGTGCCCGCATCGATGCCGGCAGTTTCATCGGGCAGCACGCCAGCGTTGGCGAGGATACCCATTTCCACGCCCGTGCCACCTTGCACTACGGCTGCGAAATCGGCGCCCGTGGCATCGTCCATTCCGGCGCCGTGATTGGCGCGGATGGCTTTGGTTTCGCCAATGAGGCGGGCCAGTGGATCAAGATTCCCCAGGTGGGCCGCGTGATGATCGGCGACGACGTCGAAATCGGCGCCAATACCACCATCGACCGTGGTGCGCTGGCCGACACCGTGATCGAGGAGGGCGTCAAGCTCGACAACCAGATCCAGATCGCCCACAACTGCCACATCGGCGCGCATACCGCCATTGCTGCCTGTGCCGGCATCGCCGGCAGCGCCCGCATCGGCAAGTATTGCTCCATCGGTGGCGCAGCCATGATCCATGGCCACATCACCATCGTGGACAAGGTCCACGTCTCGGCCGGCACCCTGGCCCTGCGTTCCATCCTGGAGCCAGGCCAGTACACCGGCTTCTATCCCATCACCGAACACCGCGACTGGGAAAAATCGGCGGCATTAGTGCGCAATCTGGGCACGATGCGTGAGAAAATCCGGGCGTTGGAAAAATCGCTCAAAACGTTGACACAAGAACAAGCGGGCCAAGCCCCGCTTTCAGAGAATCAAGAAGAGAATGAATAGCCTCGACATCAATCAAATCAAACAGTACCTGCCGCACCGTTACCCGCTGCTGCTGGTCGATCGCGTGCTGAACTGGGAGAGCGGCAAGACCATCACCGCGATCAAGAACGTGACCGTGAATGAAGAATTCTTCAATGGTCACTTCCCGCACAAGCCGGTGATGCCGGGCGTGCTGATGATCGAGGCGCTGGCCCAGACGGCTGCACTGCTGTCCTTCCTGACCGAAGGCCGCAAGCCGGACGAAAACACCGTGGTCTATTTCGTGGGCATCGACAATGCACGCTTCAAGCGTCCGGTGGAGCCGGGCGACCAGTTGAAGATGGAAGTCGAGATCACCCGTCGCGCGCGCGGCATCTGGAAGTACCGCGCAGTGGCTACCGTCGATGGTCAGGTGGCAGTCGAAGGCGACCTCATGTGCACCATGCGCAGCGCCGCCGACGCCAGCCAGAGCGCCTGACCCGGCCGGCCTGACGACAGGCTGCAAGGCAGGCCCGGCGGCGATCGGCAAGGTCGCGCCGGGCCTGATTCATTGTGCATGTTGCGCATCTGCAATGTGTACATCCAGCGAACCCAAGCGAAGCACAGGATATGTCCAAGATCCATCCAAGCGCAGTGATTGCCCCCGGAGCACAGATCGACGAGTCGGTCGAGATCGGCGCCTATGCCGTCATCGGCCCTGATGTGCGCATCGGTGCCGGTACCCGCATCGGTCCGCACGTGGTCATCGAAGGCCACACCAGCATCGGTCGGGACAACGAGATTTTCCAGTTCGCCTCCATCGGTGCGGCGCCGCAGGACAAGAAGTATGCCGGCGAGCCTACCACCGTCGAGATTGGTGACCGCAACACCATCCGCGAATTCGTCACCTTCAACCGTGGCACCGTCCAGGATGCCGGTGCCACCCGCATCGGCAACGACAACTGGATCATGGCCTACGTCCACCTGGCCCACGATTGCCAGCTGGGCAACAACATCATCCTGGCCAACAATGCCACGCTGGCAGGTCACGTGCACCTGGGCGATTACGTCTTCCTGGGCGGTTTCACCACCGTGCACCAGTTCTGCCACATCGGCGCGCATGCCATGACTGCCTTCACTGCCGCAGTCAGCCAGGACGTCCCGCCCTTCGTGACGGCTGCCGGCAACCGCGCCGTCCCCGCCGGCATCAATAGCGAAGGCCTCAAGCGTCGTGGCTTCAGCAGCGAGCAGATCATGGAGATCAAGCGCGCCTACAAGTTGATCTATCGTGCCAACCTGCCGCTGGAGCAGGCCAAGCAGGAACTGGCGCAGATGGAGGCCAAGTCCGCCGATGCTGCCCAGTACATCCGCATGTTGCGCGAGTTCATCGAGGCTTCGGCCCGTGGCATCATCCGCTGACATCACGCGGCGCCAGTCGATTGCGCTGGTCGCCGGGGAGAGTTCAGGCGACCTGCTCGGCAGCCGCCTGCTGGCCGGCGTGCGTGAACGCCTGCCGCAGGCGCGTCTGCATGGCATCGGCGGCGAGCACATGGCCGCGCAAGGCTTCACCAGCCACTGGCCGATGGACAAGCTGACCGTGCGCGGCCTGTTCGAGGTGATTCCGCGCTATCGCGAGATCAAGGGCATCCAGGAAGCGCTGCGCGACAAGTTGCTGGCCGACCGGCCGGACGCCTTCGTCGGCGTCGATTACCCGGGATTCAACCTGGGCCTGGAAGAACAGCTCAAGAAGGCCGGTATCCCGACCATCCATTTCATCGGGCCGCAGATCTGGGCCTGGCGGGGCTGGCGCATCAAGAAGATCCAGCGTGCGGTATCGCACATGCTGGTCATCTTCCCCTTCGAGGAAAGCATCTACCGCAAGGCCGGCGTGCCGGTGACCTATGTCGGCCATCCGCTGGCCGAGGTGATTCCGCTGCAACCGGATACCGCCGGCGCTCGCCAGCGCCTGGGTCTGACCGGTCCCGGGCGGGTGGTAGCCATCCTGCCGGGCAGCCGCATGAGCGAGCTCAAGCAGAATGGTGAAGGCTTCCTGGCGGCGGCGCGCCTGCTCAGGCAGCGTGACCCACAATTGCAGTTCGTCACCCCGATGGCCGGCGATCACCAGATGGCATTCTTCCAGGAACAGATTCGCCAGGGTGGCTATGAAGACCTGGACATCCAGGTCATCCGTGGCCAGTCGCACAGCGCCATGGAAGCCTCGGATGCGGTGCTGGTGGCCTCCGGTACGGCCTCGCTGGAAGTGGCGCTGTACAAGAAGCCGATGGTGATCTCCTACAAGGTCAACTGGGCCTCTTACCAGATCATGCGTCACATGGCCTACCAGCCCTGGGTCGGTCTGCCCAATATCCTGGCCCGGGACTTCCTGGTGCCGGAACTGCTGCAGCATCAGGCGACCCCGACCGCGCTGGCCGACGCCATGTGGCATCAGCTGGAAGACCACGCGCACCAGCAGCGCCTGCTGCGGCGCTTTGCCGACATGCACCATGCGCTGCTGCGCGATACCAGCCGCGAGAGTGCCAATGCCGTGTGCGAGGTCATCGGCAGCCGACGCCGCTGACCTTGGCAGCGACGGTCCGTTATCAAGTTTGAAGAAGGAAATTCCCATGCCCAAGCTGGCGCCGCAGACAATGGCATTGTTCGACGACCACACCGGAGAGATCATCTGCGGCGTTGACGAGGCGGGCCGTGGGCCCCTGGCCGGTCCGGTGTTCGCCGCTGCCGTGATCCTGGATCCGGCGCGCCCGGTCAAGGGCCTGCGCGACTCCAAGAAACTCAGCGAAGCCGCCCGCGATGGGTTGGCGCTGGAGATCAAGGAATGCGCGCTGGCCTGGTCCATCGCCTCCTGCACCGAGCAGGAAATCGACGAACTCAACATCCTGCAGGCCAGCATGCTGGCCATGCGCCGCGCGGTGGAAGCACTCTCCACCTTGCCCACGCTGGCGCTGATCGACGGCAATCGCTGCCCGGTGATGAGCATCCGCTCCGAAGCCATCATCAAGGGCGACGACAAGGTGCCCTCGATCTCGGCCGCCTCCATCCTGGCCAAGACCGCGCGCGATGCCGCACTGATGGTCTTGCACGACGCCTATCCGCATTACGGCTTTGACCGTCACAAGGGTTATCCGACCCCCTTGCATCTGGAGATGCTGCGCCTGCACGGCGTGTCGCCCGTGCACCGCCGCTCCTACGCTCCGGTCAAGGCCCTGCTGTCGGGCCAGGCCGTGTCAGGCCCGGCCGTCATGGTGGCGTAGGGAGGGCGCATGAAATTGATTACTTCGAAAGACAATCCGCTCTTCAAGGATCTGAAACAGCTGGCCTCCAGCAGCCAGGCGCGCCGCCGCGCCGGCCAGAGCCTGCTGGACGGCGTGCACCTGGCCCAGGCCTGGTTGCAGTATCGCGATGCGCCACAGCTCTGCGTGGTGGCAGAGGGCGCCCAGTACCATCCCGAGGTCGCACCCATCCTGGCCCGGAGTGAAGCGCTGGGTGCCCAGTGTCTGGTGCTGGCCGACAAGCTGTATGACGCCATCAGCACCGTCGAAAACGGTGTCGGGCTGTTCCTGCTGGTGATGACGCCACAGGCGGTCGCGCCCCAGGCCCTGCAGGACTCGGCGGTACTGCTGGATGGTCTGCAAGACCCGGGCAATCTCGGTTCCGTCCTGCGCAGCGCCGCCGCGGCCGGGGTGAAGCAGGTGTTCTGTTCCCCCGGCACGGCGGCAGCCTGGTCGCCCAAGGTCTTGCGCGCCGGCATGGGCGCGCATTTCGTGCTGGATATCTTCGAGAATGTGGACCTGGTCGCCTTGTGCGCAGCCAGCCGCATTCCGTTGCTGGCCACCAGCTCGCACGCCGCGCAGACCATCTACGACTGCGACCTCTCCGGCCCTGTGGCCTGGTTGCTGGGGCATGAAGGGCAGGGGGTCTCGCCGGCCTTGCAGGAGGCCGCAACGCAAGAAGTGGTGATCCCGCATCTGGGGCAGATGGAGTCGCTCAACGTGGCCGCTGCGGCGGCCGTTTGCCTGTTCGAACAACTGCGTCAGCGCACGCTGGGGCGCTGAGAGGGCATCATGGCGACGACGGCGGTCACGACGGCGTTTCCTCCCCCGGACTTGGCCGCCCTGGCGGCCTACTTCCTTGGGCAATGGCAGTTCGATCGCACCATCTGGGAAGGCAGCGAGACGCCGCAGGCTACGGCCGTCGGCAGCTTCGATTTCATTTCGGGCGAAGTGCCGGGCCAGTTGCTCTACCGCGAACGTGGCCAGCTACGCATGCTGGCAGGCGCACTGGGGCGCCCCATCCTGTTTTCCCGTCTCTTCGATTACCGTTTCGGCGCCGACCGTGTCGCCGTGCAGTTCGCCGACGGTGAGCGCGTCGGCCAGCCTTATCAGTCTTATTTGCTGCGTGGAAATATGTTGGTTCCGGCCGCCGACCACCTCTGCGGCCCGGACTGCTACAACGCCGCCTACACCCTCGATACTGAAGATTCCTTCACCATGGAAACCTTCATCAGCGGCCCCAAAAAGCGCACCCGCGTGCTGACCGTGGCCCGTCGCTGCGGGCCTGCGGTCGGGCCCGAGGTCAGCGCGTCTCCAGCTTGATTTCCTGCAGGATGGTGGCAGCGATTTCCTCGATGGACTTGGTGGTGGAGGACATCCAGCGGATGCCTTCGCGCCGCATCATCTTCTCGGCCTCATTGATTTCATAGCGGCAATTTTCCAGCGCGGCGTACTTGCTGCCCGGGCGGCGCTCATTGCGCACTTCCGACAGGCGTTCAGGAGCGATGGTCAGGCCAAAGATCTTTTTCTTGTGCATCACCAGGCCGCTGGGCAGCTTTTCGCGCTCGAAGTCTTCCGGAATCAGGGGGTAGTTTGCGCACTTGATGCCGAACTGCATGGCCAGATACAGGCTGGTCGGGGTCTTGCCTGAGCGCGAGACGCCCACCAGGATCACGTCGGCTTCAGAGAGGTTCTTGTTGGACTGGCCGTCATCATGCGCCAGCGAGAAATTGATGGCCTCGATGCGATTGCGGTATTCCTCGGAATCGGTGGTGTTGTGGCTGCGGCCGATGGTGTGCGTGGACTTCATCTCCAGCTCCTGCTCCAGCGGCTCCACGAACGTCTGGAACAGATCCATGTGCATGGCCTTGGCGCGGCGGATCACCGAGGACAGCTCCGACTTGACCAGGGTGGAAAAGACGATCGGCAGCTTGCCGTCGACCTGATAGGCCTCGTTGATCTTGCGGGTGGCGTCGTGGGCCTTGTCCAGGGTATCGATGAAGGGCAGGCGGATCTGCTTGAAGCGCAACTCGAACTGGCTCAGCACCGAATGCCCGAAGGTTTCTGCGGTGATCCCGGTGCCGTCGGAAACAAAGAAAACGGTGCGGTTGGCGGCCAGGACGGGCGAAGGATGCGGGATCGGCATGGGGTCGAGCATGGTCTGATTATCTTGTCTTTTGGAAAATTGAAAAAAAGTTTGGTGCTACGAACAAAAATGATTTCACGCGGTACAATGCCTAGCAATATTTCGAGAAGCCCATCCTGATGACCGTCATTCGCCTGCGCAATTCGACCGAGTTCCTGATGATGTTTGCATTGGCAAACGTCCTCGGTGCCTGCGCGCGTCTGCTCATGTCCCTGGGCTCTTCCTCGACACCGCACCTGCTGCCGCAACCGTCGCAGAATAACAAAAATAAACCGACCCATGCCGCGCCCGCGAAGATTTCTTATCATCAAGCTAGGGGTAGTCATGTCCAACGCAGTAAACACCCAGGGGGCGGTATACGTAGCCTCCTTTGAAACTCTTCGCATGACGGACGTCGAGTCCGTCGGTGGCAAAAACGCATCGCTGGGAGAAATGATTTCCCAGCTGGCCGGCGCCGGTGTACGCGTGCCGGGCGGTTTCGCCACGACTGCGCAAGCTTTCCGCGATTTCCTGGAACACAGCGCCGATGGCGGTCCGACGCTGGCCGCCCGTATCGCCAAGCGCCTCGAAGGTCTGGATATCGATGACGTGCGTTCGCTGGCGCAAGCCGGCGCCGAAATCCGTCAATGGATCATCGACACGCCATTCCAGCCGCGCCTGGACCAGGAGATCCGTGCCTTCTACGACAAGCTGGTAGCCGATTCGACCGCCGAGATGTCGTTTGCCGTGCGTTCCTCCGCGACCGCCGAAGACTTGCCTGACGCCTCCTTTGCCGGTCAGCAGGAGACCTTCCTGAACGTGGTCGGCATCGACAACGTTCTGGAAGCGATGAAGCACGTCTTCGCCTCGCTCTACAACGATCGCGCCATCTCGTATCGCGTCCACAAGGGCTTCACCCACGCCGAAGTGGCGCTGTCGGCCGGCGTGCAACGCATGGTGCGCTCCGACGTGGGCGCGGCCGGCGTGATGTTCACCATCGACACCGAATCGGGCTTCAAGGATGTGGTCTTCATCACCTCCAGCTATGGCCTGGGCGAAACCGTGGTGCAGGGTGCCGTCAACCCGGACGAGTATTACGTCCACAAGCCCATGCTGGAACTGGGCAAGCAGCCTGTGATCCGCCGCAACCTGGGTTCCAAGCTGATCAAGATGGAATTCACCGGCGAAGCCAAGGCCGGCCGCTCGGTCAAGACCGTGGATGTGCCGGTGGAACTGCGCAACCGCTATTCCCTGACCGACGCCGAAGTGGTGGAACTGGCCAAGTACGCCACCATCATCGAAAAGCACTACCAGCGTCCGATGGACATCGAGTGGGGCAAGGACGGCCGTGACGGCAAGCTCTACATCCTGCAGGCTCGCCCGGAAACGGTGAAGTCGCAGCAAAAGGCCACCGACGCCCAGCAGCGCTTCAAGCTGAAGAGCTCCGGTACCGTGCTGGCCACTGGCCGCGCCATCGGCCAGAAGATCGGCGCCGGTCCGGTGCGCGTGATCACCGACCCGGCCGAAATGGAACGCGTGCAGCCCGGCGACGTGCTGGTGGCTGACATGACCGATCCCAACTGGGAACCGGTGATGAAGCGTGCCTCGGCCATCGTCACCAACCGTGGCGGTCGTACCTGCCACGCCGCCATCATCGCCCGTGAACTGGGCGTGCCGGCGGTGGTCGGTTGCGGTGACGCTACCGATGTGTTGAAGGATGGCACCCTGGTGACCGTGTCCTGCGCCGAAGGCGACGAAGGCAAGATCTACGACGGCCTGCTGGAAACCGAAGTGACCGAAGTGGCCCGTGGCGAACTGCCGCCGATCCCGCTGAAGGTGATGATGAACGTGGGTAACCCGCAACTGGCCTTCGACTTCCAGTCGATCCCCAACGGCGGTGTCGGCCTGGCGCGTCTGGAATTCATCATCAACAACAACATCGGCGTGCACCCCAAGGCCATCCTGGAATACCCGAACATCGACGCCGACCTGAAGAAGGCCGTGGAGTCCGTGGCCCGTGGTCATGCCTCGCCCAAGGCCTTCTACGTGGACAAGCTGGCCGAAGGCATCGCCACCATCGCCGCGGCCTTCTGGCCCAAGCCGGTGATCGTGCGCCTGTCGGACTTCAAGTCCAATGAGTACAAGAAGCTGATCGGCGGTTCGCGCTACGAGCCGGACGAAGAAAACCCGATGCTGGGCTTCCGTGGTGCAGCCCGTTATCTGGCGCATGACTTCGCCGAAGCCTTCCAGATGGAATGCCAGGCCATGAAGCGCGTACGCGAAGACATGGGCCTGACCAACGTCGAGGTGATGGTGCCGTTCGTGCGTACACTGGGCCAGGCGGAAAAGGTCATCGGCCTGCTGGGCAAGTATGGTTTGAAGCGCGGCGAAAACGGCCTGCGCGTCATCATGATGTGCGAAGTGCCGTCCAACGCCATCCTGGCCGAGCAGTTCCTGGAACACTTCGACGGCTTCTCCATCGGTTCCAACGACCTGACCCAGCTGACCCTGGGCCTGGACCGCGATTCGGGCATGGAGCTGCTGGCAGCCGACTTCGACGAGCGCGACCCGGCGGTGCAGGCCTTGCTGACCAAGGTCATCGCCACCTGCCGCGAGAAGGGCAAGTACGTCGGTATCTGCGGCCAGGGTCCTTCGGACCATCCGGACTTCGCCGAATGGCTGATGGACCAGGGCATCGAGTCGATCTCGCTGAACCCGGATACCGTCATCGATACCTGGCAGCAGCTGGCCAAGAAGTGATGATGAAGTAAGCGTCACTGACGTCGATCGTTGAAAGAAGTGAAAGGCGCGGACAGAAATGTCCGCGCCTTTGTTTTTGTGTTCTCAAGCTGCGGTAGACTTGGCGCGTTTGCTATTAACTGACGAGGTGGGCTGATGAGCGACTGGGCGATCTGGTGGGCGCTGGCAGGAGGGCTGCTGGCCGCAGAACTATTCACCGGGACCTTCTATCTGCTGATGATTGCGCTGGGTCTGGCCGCCGGCGGCGTCGTTGCATGGGGTGGCGTGCCACTGGAGTGGCAACTGCTGGTAGCGGCCATCGTGGGCGTGGCGGCGGTGCTCGCGCTGCGCCGCAGCCGCTACGGCCGCCTGCGCCAGGGCAATGCCAACGACGATCCCAACCTGCTGCTCGATATCGGCCAAAGCGTCGAGGTGCCAGCCTGGCAGGCACAGGGCAGCCAATACATCGCCCGCGTCCCCTACCGCGGTGCGCAGTGGGATGTCGAACTGCTGCCCGGGCACCATGCCTTGCCCGGCCCCTACGTCATCCGCGAAATACGCGGCAGCCGCCTGCTGGTGGCACCGCGCTGATCCATCCCCCCTCAAGTTCCAAGGAGAGTTCCATGCTGGGTAGCGTCACTCTGGTCATTTTCTTCCTCGCCATCGTCTTCGTCGTGCAGACGGTCAAGGTGGTCCCGCAACAGCACGCCTGGGTGGTGGAGCGCCTGGGCAAGTACCACGCCACGCTGGCGCCGGGCCTCAACATCGTGGTGCCTTTCATCGATCGCGTGGCCTACAAGCACATCCTCAAGGAAATCCCGCTGGACGTGCCGCCGCAGGTCTGCATTACCCGTGACAATACGCAGCTGCAGGTCGATGGCATCCTGTACTTCCAGATCACCGATCCGATGCGGGCCTCCTATGGTTCGTCCAACTACATTGCCGCCATCACCCAGCTGGCGCAGACCACGCTGCGCTCGGTGATCGGCAAGATGGAACTGGACAAGACCTTCGAGGAACGCGATCACATCAACACCGCCATCGTCAGTGCCATCGACGAATCGGCCGAGAACTGGGGCGTGAAGGTGCTGCGCTATGAAATCAAGGACCTGACCCCGCCCAAGGAAATCCTGCACGCCATGCAGGCCCAGATCACTGCCGAACGCGAAAAGCGCGCACTGATCGCCGCCTCCGAAGGGCGCAAGCAGGAACAGATCAATATCGCCACCGGTGAACGTGAAGCCGCCATCGCCCGTTCCGAAGGCGAGAAGCAGGCATCGATCAATCGTGCCGAAGGTCAGGCCGCGGCTATCCTTGCCATCGCCGAAGCCAGTGCCGAGGCGATCCGCAAGACGGCTTCGGCAATCCAGCAACCGGGTGGTTCGGACGCCGTCAACCTGAAGGTGGCGGAGCAGTATGTCGATGCCTTCGGCAAGCTGGCCAAGACCAACAATTCCATCATCGTACCGGCCAATCTGTCCGATATGAGCGGCCTGATCGCATCGGCACTGCAAGTGGTGAAGCAACAGAAATAGAAATTGCCCATGAACTTCGCGTCTTTTCGTATCGCCTTGCCACGGCCAGCCCGGTTCGTGCTGACGGCCGCCTTGTTGTCGGCCGCCTCCGCCACCCACGCGCAGCAACAGGATGATGCGCTGGCCGCCCGCGTGGATGCCCGCATGGAGCAGATCCTTGCCCGTTATCCGGTTCCCGGGGCCAGCATCGCCATCGCTTATCAGGGCCGGCTGGTGTACCAACGTGGCTATGGCATGGCGCTCACCGAAAGCAATACGCCGGTCACGCCCCAGACGCGTTTTCGCATCGGCAGCATTTCCAAGGCGGTGACGGCGGTGGCGGTGCTGAGGCTGTTCCAGAACGAGTTGCCGCAGGTGCTGGATCACCCGGTCTTCGGCCCGCAAGGTCTGTTGCCCGATGCGGCCTATCCGGATTTCGCCCAGCCGCTGGACCAGCGCGTGCTCCGGATCACCTTGCGCCAGCTGCTGCAACACACCAGCGGCTGGGGTGGCAGCGACTACGACCCGCAATACGACCTGGTCAATATCGCCCGCGCACGCCAGGTCCCGGCGCCGGCCTCGGCACGCGACGTGATCGCCTACGTGCTCAAGCAGCGTCTGCTGGATGCTGCACCGGGCAGTGAATTCTTCTACAGTAATTTCGCCTATAACGTGCTGGGTCGCATCATCGAGCACAAGACCGGGCAGCCCTATGAGCAGGCGGTGCAGGCATTGGTGTTCGGCCCGGCCGGGATCGATGATGCGGTGATCGCCGGGGATCGCCGCAACGAGCGCGCTGCAGGGGAGGCCGGCTATTACGATGACCCGCGCTGGCCCGCCGTGGCCGACCGCGATGGCAGCGCGGCGACGTGTCCGGAATCCTATTGCGCCTATCATTTCAGGAGCATGGACGCCACTGCCGGCTGGGTGACCACGGCGGCAGACCTGGTGCGCCTGGTCGATGCGGTCCAGGGGCGCGGCAGCCCTGCATTGCTCAAGCCTGAAACGCTGGCCCTGATGAAGCAGCGCGATCCCAGGCTGGCAGAAAACAACTATGGCCTGGGCTGGGTGGTGACCCGTACCAACGGCATGGAAATCCTCTCCCACAGCGGTGCGCTGACCACCGGCAGCTACGCCTATCTGCAGTCGCGAGCCGATGGCTGGTCGTGGGCGGTGCTGATGAACCGCTTGCCGATTCCCTATCCGGCCGAACAGGGCGTGCAGGAACTGCAGGCCTTCCAGGTCGCGGTGCAACGCGGATTGATGACGACCATCGTCGATCCCGAACCACAGGCCCTAGCACACTGACGGCTGCGGACGGATCGCAGCCAGCCGGTAGTCGGCCATCAGGCCTCCAGGGTATCTCCCCGTGCCGGTTCATCGGCCATGAAGGGCAGGGTGATGTCCACCCGCAAGCCGCCATCCGGCCGATTCGCGGCGCGGATGCTGCCTTGATGGGCTTCCACGATACGTCGCGCAATCGACAGCCCAAGGCCGTGCCCGGCGCTGTTGCTCTTGGTGCGGCTGCTGCGGAAGAACAGCTCGAAGATGCTGTTCATCTCTTCCTCCGGCACACCCGGCCCACGGTCGAGAATGGACAGGTGCAGCAGCTTGCCGACCTCGTCGATCTCGGCCACGACCTGCACCGTGGTCGCTGGTGCGGTGTGCTTGATGGCATTGCGCAGCACGTTCTCGATGGCGCGATAGAGCAACTCCGGATTGCCCTGCACCTGCACCCGGCAGGCGATCTGGCTTTCCACCTGCTTGCCCAGGGTCTCTGCCTCGAAATTGGCGTCATTGATCATGTCCCCCAGCATGGGCTGGATGGCGATGGCTTCTTCCATCGAACCGGGGACATTGGCTTCCAGTCTGGACAGCGTCAACAGTTCACCCACCAGCTTGTCCATGCGCACGCTCTCGCGTTCGATGCGTTCCAGGGTCAGTTCCAGCTTGTCACGGTCCTGTACCCGCGCCAGACCGATGGCCATCTGCAGGCGCGCAATCGGCGAGCGCAATTCGTGCGAGACGTCATGCAGCAGGCGACGCTGGCTTTCCATCAGGGTGCGCAGCTTGGCGGTCATGGCGTCGAAATCGCGACCGAGGTCGGCCAGTTCGTCATTGCGCGCGCTCATCACCGGCTCCAGTTCCAGATCCAGGTTGCCATTGGCGGCCTGGTTGAAGGCGTTCTTGAGGTGGCGAATCGGATGCGAGAAATACCAGGCCAGCAGCAGGGCGAATATCAGGCTGGCCATCAGTGCCACAGCCAGCGGCATGGTCGGGAAGAACAGCGGCTTGGGTCCGCGTTCCTTCATGTAGCGGGGTTCGCGCCCGGGCATGCCGCCGGGTCCGGGGCCGGGCGGTGGCGCAAACTCATCGTTGGGCGCCGGAATGAACATCAGGTAGCTATGGCCGTTGGTGGCCTTGACCAGTTCCACCGAGCGTCGCTCGCGCTCGGTCGTCAACAGGTGCCGCGCCTCTTCCACCAGCTTGGGCGGTACTTCTCGACCCATCAGGTCCTTGTTCTCTTCATCCACCGCATACAGCTGCAGGCGATGCGGACGTCCTTCGTTGATCAGGCTGCGCAGCGCTTCCGGCCCGCCGAACTGCAGCGTGGCCGCCGCCGACCGGATCATGAACGAGGCCGGCGGACTGAGGTCGATTTCCGAGTTGCGGTTGCTGCGTTCCAGGTTTTCTATCCAGAACAGCACGCCCACGCCGAAGGTGGCGGTAATCTGGGCGATCGCGATGAAGAAGAAGAACTTCCAGAAAAGCCGGCCCACTTTATTCCTTGATGAACTGGTAACCGAGGCGATAGACGGTCTGGATGCAGCTCTTGTCGCTGCCCAGGGCGGCGATCTTCTGGCGGATGCTGGAAAGGTGGACGTCGATGTTGCGGTCGAAGCGCGCCAGCGGGCGGCCCAGGCCCTGCTCCGACAGGGTCTGCTTGCTGACCGGCTTGCCGGCATTGCGGGCCAGCACTTCCAGCAGGTTGAATTCGCTGCTGGTCAATTCCAGCGGCCGGCTGTTCCAGGTGGCGCGACGCTGTTCCGGCCACATCGACAGCGCGCCCACGGCCAGTGGCGAATAGGGCGTCTGTTCGCTGCTCTCGGCAGAAGCGCGGCGCAGGATGGCGCGGATGCGGGCGGCAATTTCGCGTGGTGTGCAAGGCTTGGGCACGTAGTCGTCGGCGCCCAGTTCCAGGCCGATGATGCGGTCGGTGTCATCGCCCTTGGCGGTCAGCATCACCACCGGCATGCTGCTCTTGGCGCGGATGCGGCGCAGGGTATCGACGCCGTTCAGGCGGGGCATCATCACATCCAGCACCGCGATGGCGTACTGGCCGGTGAGCGCCTCGGCGGCGCCGGCTTCGCCATCGTAGGCGACGTTGACTTCGAATTTTTCCTGCTCCAGGTATTCCTTGAGCATATCGACGAGCTCCACGTCATCGTCGATCAAAAGTACTTTAGACATCGCTGCATTCCATTCTCGAATTGCCCTGCCTCCAGGCCGCAGGGCGTCGGCAGCCCGTAATATGCCGTAAAAGGTTTTGCAGGAGTGTTTCCGGCCGTCTTTACAATTGCATCTTTACATTCATTTACCGCGTGCTGGTGAACCTGCTCGACAGGGTATTGCGCCCATCCCTCCTTGACCGATTTTTTCATCACCCGCTGATAGGCCGCGCCAGGCTTGACTTGCGGCAATGGCGCGCGCTGCGCGTGTTGACAGAACTTTACTCCGCTTTACGCTTTCCGGTTCAACTTAACAGGTCTTGATGACCGATACTGTTGGCCCTGACAAGGGAGCGACGCAAGGGGCGTCGCACACAATAAAAGGGGAGTGTCATGGCCATCAGCAGCGTTGGTTCCAGCAATTTCAGCCTGTCCGATCTGTCCGCCCTCAGCGGCACCAGCGGTTTTTCCACCAGCGCCACGCAGCGCATGGATGTGCCACCGCCACCACCGCCGCGTGGCGACAAGGGGGGAGGGCTGATCGGCGCGCTCAAGGATATTCTCGCCTCGCTGGGCGTGGCGCTTGATGCGACCGCCAGCAGCGCCACGGCAACCAGCGCCACCACCTCGGCCAGCACGACCTCTTCAAGCAGCAGCATTTCGGCTTCGAATGTCGATTCCAAGCTCGATGCCTTCCTGCAGGAACTCATGGCCGCCCTGAAAGGCCAGGACAATCCCCCACCGGGACCGCCGCCGGCACTTTCGTCGTCTTCTGACGGCAGTTCCTCCAGCAGCGTGTCGGCCACCAGCGAGGTCGACAGCACCAGTGGCTCCAGCAGCACTAGCAGTGCCAGCACCACGGCCACCGACACCACGGCGCGCTCCTACTCGCCAGCGGGTCGTCCGCCACCGCCCGGCGGTGGGCTGGAGGCAGACCTCAATAGCCTGATCTCCAGTCTTTCCTCCGGCAGCAGCGATAGCGGTGATGGCGCGAGCTCTTCACTGGAAAGTGCCTTCAGCAACCTGCTCAGTTCCCTGGGCGCATCGTCGACCACCACGTCGCTTTCCAGCTTCCTGCAAAACCTGCAGAGCAAGCTGGCGGCAGGCAAGACCACAGGCAACCTGATCGATACCACGGCGTGATCCGGCGGCGGCGTCACGAGCCGGCGGCGTGATAAGCTGCCGGCCATGATTTCTCCCGACCCCGCCAAACTGGCAAGCATCATGGGCCTGATGTGTGAGGCCATCGCCCTGCGTGGCGCCCAGCAACCTGCTGCTGCCGTGGCCGTGCTGGAGCAGGGACTGGCGCTGGACCCCGGCTTCCTGCCATTGCACATGCAGCGTGCCGATCTGCTGGTGGAAATGGGTGAGCTGGCCGGCGCGATCGTTGCCTACGAAGCCTGTCTGGATCTGGTGCCGGACTACCACGACGCGCGCGTCGCCCATCGCGCAGTGATGGCGCAATGGGCCGATACGCTGGCAGCCGCCCAAGGGCCGGAAGAGACGCCCGACACTGAGCGCGCCGCCACGTTGGCGCGCCTCTACTACAAGCTGGCGCAGCCACAACAGGCATTGGCCGCCCTTGCTCCTGCGCTACCGCTGGCCACCCTGGACCACCAGGCCTTGCATGCCGATATCCTGCTTCTGTTGAACCGTCACGAAGAAGCGCTTCACTGCTATTCGGAAGCCCCCCACAGCGACGACGGCACCCGCGCCCTGATTGCCTTCAATCGCGCCGACATCCTGCGCCGTATGGGCCGCATCGATGAAGCGCAAGCCGCCTATGAAGAGGCTCTGCGCTGGCATGCCGATTTCCCGCAGGCCCAGGCCGGTCGCGCCCACATGCTGCTGACGCGGCATGACTATGCACGGGGATGGCCAGCCCATGAAGCCCGTTTCGCGATAGCCGAACTGGCCCGGCAGGGCATCAGCAGCCCGAGCCCGCGCTGGCAGCCAGGCCAGGATGTACAGGGAAAGCGAGTGCTATTGTGGGCCGAACAGGGGCAGGGCGATTGCCTGCAATTTTCCCGCTACATCCCACTGGTCGCACAGCGTGCCGCGCAGGTGACGCTCTGCGCCCCCGCAGCGTTATTGGCGGTGCTCGCCCCCTCCTTGCCCGGGGTGGACTGCGTGTCCCACGCACATGAAGCGCCGCCCCATGATTGCCATGCCTCGCTGCTGAGCCTGCCGTTGTTGCTTGCGTTGCCTGATCCTCGCCAGGGACCGCAGCCGCCTTATCTTTTTGCTGATCCTGGGCGCGTAGCGCAGTGGCAGGAGCAACTGGCGTTGCTGGATGGCGCTGGGCCGCGCCGTCCGCGTATTGGCCTGGCCTGGGCCGGACGGCAGTACGCCACCACGCATCCCAGCCGCGATGTGCCACTGGCCGCCTTGCTGCCGCTCTTGGACCTGCCGGCCGACTTCATCAGCCTGCAGGTGGAAATTCCCCTGGCCGACCAGGCCCTGCATCAGCAAGTGGCGGGCCGGCTGCACAGCTTGCCCTTGGCGGATTGGGCCGATACCGCAGCGCTGGCCTGCGCGCTGGACCTGGTGATCAGTGTCGATACTGCCGTCATACACCTGGCCGGTGCCCTGGGCCTGCCATGCTTTTTGCCGCAACGACTGGAAGGCGAGTGGCGCTGGGGCGTCGAGGGGGACTCCAGTCCCTGGTATCCCTCGGTCCGGCTGTTCCGCCAGCAGGAGCGCGGGCAATGGGCGCCGGTGGTGGCCGGGATGGTGGCCGCCTGCCGCGAGAAGTTCGCCGGCTGGTCGTAACGGCGGACATGAAAACGGCTGCCCTGGGCAGCCGTGGTCGCGGTGGAAGAGGGGAGTCCAGGATCAGCGGCGATTCTGCTTCATGGCCGCCTGGATTTCGCGCTGGCTGTCACGCTGCTTTTCGGTCTCGCGCTTGTCGTGCTGCTTCTTGCCCTTGGCCAGGCCGATATCGCATTTGACCCGGCCCTTGCTGTAATGCAGGTTCAGTGGCACCAGCGTATAGCCGGAGCGCTCCACCTTGCCGATCAGTTTGCTGATCTCCGCCGCATTGAGCAGCAGCTTGCGGGTACGAGTCGTTTCCGGATGCACGTGGGTGGAGGTGCTGGTCAGCGCACTGATGTGGCAGCCGAACAGGTAGACCTCGCCATTGCGCACGATCACGTAGGCTTCCTTCAATTGCACGCGGCCGGCGCGGATCGATTTGACTTCCCAACCTTGCAAGACGAGACCTGCTTCGAATCGCTCTTCGATGAAGTAATCGAAAAAGGCCTTTTTGTTATCAATAATGCTCATCTAAATAAAAATTCGTCTCGTCGGTTAAAATTGTGCCTTTGCGATTTTATCAAACGGATCACCCTCGATGGCAGTCGTTCACAAAACCGTCCTGATCAACTATAGCGCGGAGCAGATGTTCAACCTGGTCGACAAGGTTGAGGATTACCCTGAATTCCTGCCCTGGTGTGGCGGTGTCGAGGTGTCTGAACGCAGTGACGATAGTCTCACGGCCAAGCTCAAGATCAACTACCACGGCCTGAAACAGTCCTTCAGCACCCACAATACCAATGTGCGCCCCACCAGCATGACCATGCGCCTGGTGGAAGGCCCGTTCAAGCATTTCGAAGGTCGCTGGAGCTTCAAGCCGCTGCGCGAGGATGCCTGCAAGATCGAGTTCGACATGGAATATGAATTTTCCAGCCGCATCCTGGAGGGCGTGATCGGCCCGGTCTTCAGCATGATCGCCAACAGCTTCGTCGATTCCTTCTGCAAGCGGGCCGAACAGATATATGGCTGAAGCGGCCCCTTTGCAAGTCCAGCTCTGCTACGCCGCGCCCGGACTGCAGATTCTCAGGGATCTTGAGGTGGCCCCGGGCTGCACCATCCAGCAGGCCATCCTCGACAGTGGCCTGCTGCGCGAACAGCCGGCCATCGACCTGTCCACCTGCAAGGTCGGCATCTTCGGCAAGGTCAGGCCGCTGGATACCCCGCTGCGCGAACATGACCGCATCGAAATCTACCGTCCCCTGATCGCCGACCCCAAGCAATCCCGCCGGCGCCGGGCCGCGCACCAGGAGCGCGGGCAGGGCGAATAGCCCGCGCGGCTTGCCGGGCTACCTATAACGCGCAGGATATCCCGCATTTTTACGACGCCCGGAGGCAGAAACGCAAGCAGAGCAAGACGCGCGATCAAGTTTTCTGTATAATTCGCTTTTGCGCCTATAGGAAACACTATGCGTCTTCTCCAAAAAGCACTCACGTTCGATGATGTGCTGCTCGTTCCGGCCTTTTCGGACATCCTCCCCAAAGATACTTCCCTGACCACGCGCCTGACGCGCAACATCTCGCTGAACATCCCGCTGGTGTCGGCTGCGATGGATACCGTCACCGAAGCACGCCTGGCCATTGCCATGGCGCAAGAAGGCGGGATCGGCATCATCCACAAGAACCTGACGCCCAAGGAACAGGCGCGCGAGGTTTCCAAGGTCAAGCGTTTCGAGTCCGGCGTGGTCCGCGACCCGATCACCATCCCCCCCACCATGAAGATCCGCGACGTGATCGCGCTGTCCAAGCAGCACGGCATTTCCGGTTTCCCGGTGGTTGAAGGCAAGGCACTGGTGGGCATCATCACCAACCGCGACCTGCGTTTCGAGCGAGAGCTGGACGCCGAAGTCCGCGCCAAGATGACCCCGCGCGACAAGCTGGTCTACGTCAAGGAAAACGGTTCCAGCGCCGATCCCGAAGAAGCCAAGCGCCTGATGAACAAGCACCGCCTGGAGCGCGTGATGGTCGTCAACGATGCCTTCGAGCTGCGCGGCCTGATCACCGTCAAGGACATCGAAAAATCCACCGAACACCCCTTCGCCTGCAAGGACGAACACGGCAAGCTGCGCGTGGGCGCCGCCGTCGGCGTGGGTCCGGACAATGACGAGCGCATCGAGTTGCTGGTCGCTGCCGGCGTGGACGTGATCGTGGTCGACACCGCCCACGGCCACTCCGCTGGCGTGTTGAACCGCGTCAAGTGGGTCAAGACCCGCTACCCGCACGTGGAAGTCATCGGCGGCAACATCGCCACCGCCGCCGCTGCCAAGGCACTGGTCGAACATGGTGCCGACGCCGTCAAGGTCGGCATCGGTCCTGGCTCCATCTGCACCACCCGTATCGTCGCTGGCGTGGGCGTACCTCAGATCTCCGCCATCGCCAACGTCGCCGACGCCCTGAAGGGGACCGGCGTACCGGTGATCGCCGACGGTGGCATCCGCTTCTCCGGCGACGTCGCCAAGGCGCTGGCCGCCGGGGCGTCCGCCGTGATGATGGGCAGCATGTTCGCCGGCACCGAAGAAGCCCCGGGTGAAGTGATCCTGTACCAGGGCCGAAGCTACAAGTCCTACCGTGGCATGGGTTCGCTGGGCGCCATGGCCGACGGTTCGGCCGACCGTTACTTCCAGGACGGCGACAACACCGCCGACAAGTTCGTACCGGAAGGCATCGAAGGCCGCGTCGCCTACAAGGGCTCGGTGGTCGCCATCCTGTATCAGCTGGTGGGCGGCGTGCGCTCCTCCATGGGTTACTGCGGTTGCGGTTCCATCGACGACTTCCGCGAACGCGCCGAATTCGTCGAAATCACCTCGGCCGGCATGCGCGAATCGCACGTCCACGACGTGCAGATCACCAAGGAAGCCCCGAACTACCGCGCCGAGTAATTTTCGATGCGGCCACAGCCCGACAGTCCACCGGCATTGCGCCAGGCTGTCGGGCTGTTGAATTTTTCAGCAGTCCATTTTCAACGTAGCTAACGTAGCCAGACCTCATTGCCCATGTCCACGCATTCGCATTCGAAAATCCTGATCCTCGACTTCGGTTCCCAGGTGACCCAGCTCATCGCTCGCCGCGTGCGCGAAGCCGGTGTGTTTTCCGAGGTATTCCCGCATGATGTGACCGACGAATTCGTGCGCAACTACGGCGCGGCCGGCGTCATTCTCTCCGGTGGCCCCAACAGCGTCACCGAAGGCGACACCCCGCGCGTACCGCAATCGGTATTCGAACTGGGCGTGCCGGTCCTGGGCATCTGCTACGGCATGCAGGCCATGGCCGAGCAACTGGGCGGCAAGGTCGAAAACGGTCACCTGCGTGAATTCGGCTACGCCGAAGTGCGCGCCCACGGCCACACCAAGCTGCTGGAGAACATCAGCGACTTCACCAATGCCCAGGGCCACGGCATGTTGAAGGTCTGGATGAGCCACGGCGACAAGGTCAACGACATGCCGGCCGGCTTCAAGCTCATGGCCTCCACCGGCAACTGCCCCATCGCCGGCATGGCCGACGAAGAACGTCGCTTCTACGGCGTGCAGTTCCACCCCGAAGTCACCCACACCGTGCAGGGCAAGGCCATGCTGGCGCGCTTCGTGCACGAGATCTGCGGCTGCCAGTCGGACTGGAACATGCCGGACTACATCTCCGAAGCCGTCGAGATGATCCGCCAGCAGGTCGGCAGCGATGAAGTCATCCTGGGCCTCTCCGGTGGCGTGGACAGCAGTGTGGCTGCGGCCCTGATCCACCGCGCCATCGGCGACCAGCTGACCTGTGTCTTCGTCGACCACGGCCTGCTGCGCCTGGACGAAGGCAAGATGGTCATGGAGATGTTCGGCAAGAACCTGGGCGTGAAGGTGATCCATGTGGACGCTACCGCCCAGTTCATGGGCCATCTGGCTGGCGTCACCGATCCCGAAGCCAAGCGCAAGATCATCGGCCGCGAGTTCGTCGAAGTGTTCCAGGCCGAATCGGCCAAGCTGACCAGCGCCAAGTGGCTGGCCCAGGGCACCATCTACCCGGACGTGATCGAAAGCGCCGGCAAGGGCAAGAAGACCGCCCACACCATCAAGAGCCACCACAACGTCGGCGGCCTGCCGGAAACCCTGAACCTGAAGCTGCTGGAACCCCTGCGCGAACTGTTCAAGGATGAAGTCCGCGAACTGGGCGTGGCCCTCGGCCTGCCGCCGGAAATGGTCTACCGCCACCCGTTCCCCGGCCCGGGCCTAGGCGTGCGTATCCTGGGTGAAGTCAAGAAGGAATACGCCGACCTGCTGCGCCGCGCTGATGCAATCTTCATCGAGGAACTGCGCAATACGAAGGATGACGACGGCCAGAGCTGGTACGACAAGACCAGCCAGGCCTTTGCCGTGTTCCTGCCGGTGAAGTCGGTAGGCGTGATGGGTGACGGCCGTACCTACGAATACGTCGTGGCCCTGCGCGCCGTGCAGACCCAGGACTTCATGACCGCCCACTGGGCGCACCTGCCGCATGAACTGCTGGGACGCGTGTCCAACCGCATCATCAATGAAGTCCGCGGCCTGAACCGGGTGGTGTATGACATTTCGGGGAAGCCGCCAGCGACCATTGAGTGGGAGTGATGTGGGGTCTGGCAATCTCAGACGCTTGAAAGCATCAAATCGCCATGAAGCCCGCATTACTGCGGGCTTTTTGCGTTCCTGCATCCAGCGAGGTTTCAAAGGCCGGTAGCGGCTTTTCTGCCCTTCAGTACTGGGTAAAGTGGAGTTTCGCCGGCCTCAGGCGCCGCCGCGCTCGACGATCACATAGTGCTTGCGCATCGGCTCCACCACCTCGAACACGCCCTTGAAACCCGCCGGGATCACCATGGCATCCCCCGGGCCGGCTTCGGCAGCCAGTCCTTGCTCATCAATGACGCGGCAGCGACCTTCCAGCACGTAGAAATATTCATCTTTGGTCGGTGCAAAGGCAATGCGCCAGCTGCCTTTTTCGCAGGCCCAGATGCCGGCGTTGATTTCGCCGCTGGCGCTGGTGAAGTGGTTCCAGGTGGTGCGCAGGGGATTGCCTTCCAGGCGGCGCTCTTCGACGGGGTGGTCATGTTCGGGAGCGGGGGAGCCTAGGCGGAATTGGGTGATGGCGGTCATGGAATGGGCCTGCAATTTAAGGATAAGGACGAAAAAGGACGAAAAAGGAGGAAAAAGGGGATAAGGCGGGCGGTCGATCAAAGGGCAGCAGTGTACCAGCAGCGTGCTACTGCCGCGCTGGCCGGCACCAAGTCCGCCTACCCCGGTCACACCGTGCATGAACAGGATCGAGGAGGCAGGCATGGGCAAGATCTGGATCGGTATCTCCGGCTGGCGTTACGCGCCCTGGCGCGGCAGTTTCTACCCCAAGGGACTGCGCCAGGATGACGAGCTGGGCTATGCCTCGCGCATGCTGCCGAGCATCGAGCTCAACGGTTCCTTCTACGCCCTGCAGCGGCCGGAAAGCTATCAGCGCTGGTATGAGTCCACACCACCCGGCTTCGTCTTCAGCCACAAGGGCAATCGCTTCATCACCCATACCCGTCGGCTGAAGGATATCGATGGCGCCCTGGCCAATGTCTTCGCCTCCGGCGTATTCAACCTGAAGGAAAAACTGGGCCCCTTCCTGTGGCAGTTTCCGCCCAGTTTCAGTTATGAGCCGGAGGCCCTGGAGCACTTCCTGAGCCTGCTGCCACACGATACCGAAGCCGCACAGAAACTGGCCCGTGGACATGAGCCGCGCATGGAGGGCAGGGTGCAGCTGGAGATCGACAGGAAGCGCAAGCTGCGCCATGCCATGGAAATCCGCCATGACAGCTTCGTCGACGAGTCCTTCATCAAGCTGCTGCGCAAGTACAAGGTCGCACTGGTAGTGGCCGATGCACCCAAGAAATGGCCCTACCAGGAAGACGTGACGGCTGATTTCATGTATCTGCGCCTGCACGGTGACAAGCGCCTCTACCAGAGCGGTTACAGCGATGAGGCCATCGACGCCTGGGCCGAACGCATCCGGGCCTGGGCCGGAGGCGGTCAGCCGGCGCAGGGGCCGCGCATTGCGTCCGGTGCGCCACGGCAGCGCGCCAGTCGTGATATCTATTGCTATTTCGATAACGATATAAAGGTCAAGGCGCCGTTCGACGCCCGGCGCCTGATTGAACGCCTGGGTCTGAAGCTGGACTTGCCCCAGCCCGGCGAACCCCTGGAATGGCGCAAGTGATCAGTTTCGTGGACTGAAAACTGACAAATCGTAGCTGCTTCCATATAATAATGATTCTCATTATTAAGAATCATGCTCATGGAAGCCCGGTTACTCGACAGGCAGGAAAGCGATGCATTGCAAAGGATGTACAGCGGCCATCACGGCTGGCTGCTGCAATGGCTGCAACGCAAGCTGGGTAACCGTGGCGACGCGGCCGATCTGGTGCAGGACACCTATATCCGGGTGGCCACGGGGCGCAGCATGCCGAACCCGGAGCAGGCGCGCCCCTATCTGGTCCAGATCGCCAAGCACCTGATGATCGACCTGCATCGGCGTCGCAAGCTGGAGGCAGCCTATCTGGAGGCCCTGGCAGCCTTGCCCGAAGCCCATGCGCCGTCGCATGAAGACACCCTCATCGTGCTGCAGACCCTGGCGGCCATCGATGCGGCGCTGGAGGGGCTGCCGCCGAAGGTGCGGGAAACCTTCTTCATGTCGCAATTCGACGGCATGACATATAGCGCTATCGCCGCGTCCCTGGGCATCGCCGTTGCCACTGTCCGCAAGCATATGCTCACGGCCACCCGGGCCTGCTTCCTCGCCATGCAGCAGTGCGGCGAACCGGTCTGCGCATGCTGAGCGCCGCGACTCCGCGCCCGGACGCCGCGGATGGTGTCACCGGAGACGCCCTGGACCAGGCCTTGCAATGGTTCGTGATCCTGGCCTCCGGCGAAGTCACCCCCGCGCAACGACAGGCCTTCGCCACCTGGCTGCTGGCCAACCCGGCCCATGCCCGGCAGTGGGAAGCGGTGAGCCGCTTCCAGGGCATGCTGCAGGGCATGCCGTCGCAGGCGGCGGGCCAGGCCTTGCGCGGCCGTGGCGCCCGTGGCCCCCGCGGCCCTGTCCGGACGAGCCGGCGGCAGGTGCTGGCCTTGCTGCTGCTCGCCGGCGCACTGTGCTACGACCGTCGTCACACCTACCTGGCGCTGACCGCCGACCAGCGCAGCGCCGTCGGCGAACGGCGCGAGCTGGTGCTGCCCGATGGCAGCAGACTGGTGCTCGACAGCGATAGCGCTGTCGATATCCGCTTCGCCGATGGACTGCGGCGGCTGGTGCTGCGACGCGGTGCCATCATGGTCGAGACCGCCCACCTGGCAGGCTGGGCGGAGCAGCCCTTTTATGTGGATACGGCCCATGGGCGGGTGCAGGCTTTGGGGACACGTTTCGTGGTGCGCCAGGAAGCGTCGCCCGGATGGCGCCAGGCCGGCCGCAGTCGGGTCGAGGTGATGGCAGGTGCGGTCCGCATCACCCCGGCACGTAACGCCGCGGGGAGCGCGCTGGTCGGGCAGGGGGAGCAGGCGGTTTTCGACGATGTCATCGTGGGCGCGGTCGCTGCGCTCGACCCGAATGCGCAGGCCTGGACCCAGGGCATGCTGATCGCCCGCGAGCGGCCCCTGGGCGATCTGCTGGCCGAGCTGGGGCGTTATCGGCCGGGCCTGTTGCAGGTCGATGATGCGGTGGCGCAGATTCCGGTCAATGGCGTCTTCCCGCTGGAAGATACCGACCGCGTGCTGGCGGCGCTGGAGCATGCCTTCCCGATCCGCATCCAGCGTCACACGCGCTACTGGACCCGGGTGGTCGCTGCCGCGCAGAAAAAATCCGGCCAGCCATAGCACTTTTGGATTCTCGTTCGTAAAGCAGATGAAGACCTTCACTTTTCATCGCTAACGAGGATAACAATAATGCGCCATCAGTCGCTTCGTTCTACCGCCACCACCCATCGCGCCCGCGGCACCACCGGTGCAACCCGTCCGCTCAGGGCACTGTCCACCACCGCCCATGTCCTGATGGCCGGTAGTCTGCTGCTGGCCGGTGTCGCGCTGGTCATGCCGGCCAGTGCGGCCACACCGGTGGCGGCCGAGCAGAGTCTGCCGTTGTCCATTCCTGCCGGTCCGCTGGACCAGTCCCTCAACCGCCTGGCCGCCAGTGCGCGTCGCCTGCTGGTGGTCGATCCGGCATTGCTGCGCGGCAGGCAGGCGCCCGCCGTGGAAGGCAATCTGCCGGTGAGCCGCGCGCTGGAACAGTTGCTGTCCGGAAGTGGCCTGGTGGCGGATCAACGCGACGATGGCAGCATCCACGTACGCAAGTTGCCGGCGCAGTCCTCCAACCTGCCGGCCCTGACCGTGGTGGCCACCAGCGCCGCCGATCCGGGGGCCGGCCTGCAGCGTCCGGCCAGCAGTGGCGCGCTGGGATCGCGCTCGCTGCTGGAGACGCCGTTTTCCATCACCGTGGTGGACAAGGACGACATCCAGGAGCGCCAGGTCACTACCGTGGAGCAGGCCTTTCGCTACGATCCGTCGGTGACCTCGGCCAGCGGCGAATACGGGCGCGGGTCCTCGCTGCTGGTGCGCGGCCTGGGCATCGATGACACCAACGGTTTCAAGATGGATGGCCTGGCCCTGCCGGGCTGGGGCAACGACCTGTTGCCCATGGAAGTGTTCGAGCGCGTGGAGCTGCTCAAGGGGCTGTCGGGCTTCATGTATGGCTTCGGCTCGCCGGGCGGGATCATGAATTACGTGCTCAAGCGGCCCACCGACGAGAATCTGTTTGCCGTCGATGTCGGCTACAAGACCGGTTCGCTGTTCTCCAAGCACATCGACATGGGCGGTCGCGCCGGCGACGACCAGCGCCTGGGCTACCGGATCAACCTGGTGCAGGAGCAGGGCGGCACCTACTTCAAGGGCGGCTCGCTGGATCGTACCGTGGCCTCGCTGGCCACCGACCTCAAGCTGAGCCCGGACCTCAAGCTCAGTTTCGATACCGTCTATGCCCGTCGCAAGTCCAATGGCAACGCCTTCTGGGGCATGAGCCTGGCCAGCGGCCTGGACCTGCCGACCGCCATCGATCCGCGCACCCGCCAGCAACCTGAGGGCGCCTATTTCAGCAATGAAAACATCGTGGTGAGCACCGGCCTGGAATGGCAGCTCAATCCGGACTGGAAATCCAGCTTCAACTATCGCTACGCCCGTGAAGACGTGGATTACGTCTACGGCGACATCAGCATCAACGATGCGCTGGGTAATAGCAGCACGCAGGTCTATGGCGGGATCTACAGCTTCCAGTACCAGCAGCTGCAGGCCATGCTGGAGGGCAAGCTCAAGACCGGTGCGATCGGTCACCAACTGGTCTTTGGTGCCAGCCGCCAGCAATACGAGGTGCTGTCGGACCGGGCCTCGACCAGCACGGCCGTGGGTAGCGGCAACATCTACCGCGATTCGCTGCTCAGCGTGGGCGGCATCAGCAACGCCGGCCATTCCCAATACAGGGGTTCGGAGATCGTGCAGAACGCACTCTTCGCCAGCGATACCCTGAGCCTGGGCGAGCAGTGGTCGCTCATCGGCGGGCTGCGCTACACCCGCTTCGACCAGCGGGGTTACAACCGGGTCGGCGTGCAGACGACGACCTACCAGCGTTCCCCGGTCACGCCCACGGTGGCGCTGATGTTCAAGCCCCTGGCCGGCCTGACCACCTATGTCAGCTATGTCGAAGCGCTGGAGCGCGGTGGTACGGCGGGCGATACCACGGCCAATGCCGGCGAGGTCATGCCGCCCCTGAAGAGCAAGCAGATCGAGGCTGGCGTGAAGGTCGAGCAGGCCAACTGGAGCGCCACGGCGGCGGTGTTCCGCATGCAGCGGGCGGCGGAGTATGTCAACGCGGCCAATACGCTGGTGCAGGATGGCGAGACCCGCTACCAGGGCCTGGACCTGTCCGGTCGCTATGCGCTCACCCCGGCGCTGAACCTGGAGGGTGGCCTCATGTGGCTGGACGCCAAGTACCAGAGCGATTCCGCCGACCTGGCCGGCAAGCAGGTCGTGGGTGCGCCGCGCATGCAGGCTACCGCCGGTGGGCGGTACCGCATCGCGGGCGTGGCTGGCCTCAGCGTGAACGGCGGCCTGCGCCATGTCGGCCGCTCCAAGCTCGACACGGGCGCCCCCCAGCGTGAGTTGAGCGCCTACACCGTCATGGACGTCGGCGCCGTCTATCGCACCCGCCTGAGCGGCAAGGACGTCACCTTCAATGCCCAGGTACAGAACCTGGCCGACCGCCGCTACTGGGTCTACAACGGCGACAGCTACATCTTCGCCGGTGCACCGCGCACCCTGAGCCTGAACGCGCGCGTGGAGTTCTGAGAGCAAGGCTTGCCGGATCGCGCCATTGGCCGGTCCGGCTTTTTTGCGGCAAGCAAGGAGATCGGGTGAGCAGGGGCAAGTCAAGACGTGGATGGGGCGCGGGCATGACGCTGGCCGCACTGGCATCACTGGCAGCGGTGCTGGGCGTGTTGGCCTGGTCGTGGGGGCAGGCGGGGCCGGAATACGATACGGTCGCGGTGACGCGAGGCGATGTGGAGGCCAGTGTGGTGGCGGTCGGCAAGCTGCAGCCACGGCGGTTCGTCGATGTCGGCGCGCAGGTATCCGGACAGATCCAGCACCTGCATGTGCAGCCCGGCGATACGGTGAAGAAGGGCCAGTTGCTGGTCGAGATCGATCCCAGCGTGCAAAAGGCCACGGTCGACGCCGGACGCGCCGCCCTCAGCGGGCTGCGTGCGCAACTGGCTGAGCAGCAGGCCCAGCATGCCTTGACACTGCGCCAGGCGCAGCGGCAGCGGGCGCTGGACGCCGGTGGCGCCACCCGTACCGAGGACGTCGATATCGCCGAAGCCGCGCTGGCCCAGGCCGCCGCCCGCGTGGCCCACATCCAGGCCCAGATCACGCAGAACGCCGCCACGGTGCAGGCCGACGAAGTGCGGCTGGGCTATACCCGCATCTATGCGCCCATGGATGGCACGGTGGTCAACGTCGAGGCCCGCGAAGGCCAGACCCTCAACGCCACCTACCAGACCCCGGCCATCCTGCGCATTGCGGACTTGTCCGTGATGACGGTGTGGACCGAGGTGTCCGAAGCCGAAGTGCGCAAGGTACGGGCCGGCATGCCGGTCTATTTCTCGACCCTCGGCGGCGACCAGCGACGCTGGCAGGCGCAGGTGCGCCAGGTGCTGCCAGCGCCCAGCGGCGAGGGCAAGAGCCTGGACAGCGCACTGGCGCCCTCCAGCAACAAGGTGGTGGTCTATATGGCCCTGTTCGACGTAGACAATCGCGATGGCGCCCTGATGCCGCAGATGACGGCGCAGGTCCATTTCGTCGTGGCGGCGGCACGTGACGTGCTGGTGGTACCATTGGCCGCCGTGCGCAAGGACAAGGAGCGCCTGCTAGCACGGATACGGCTACCCGATGGGCGTATCGAGGAGCGTGAACTGCGGGCGGGCGTGCGCAACCGGATCAGCATGGAAGTGCAGCAGGGTGTGCAGGAAGGTGAACAGATCGTCATTGCAGAGAAACCGGGCCGGCGCGGTCTGCCGAGGTTCCAGCTGTGATGGCGGCCGCGACCGCCGCTGCCCTGATTGAACTGCGCGGCCTGCGCAAGGACTATGGCGGCCAGGATGGCAGCCCTGCGGTACAGGTGCTGCGCGGGGTGGACCTGCAGATACGCCAGGGTGAATTCGTCGCCATCGTGGGTGCTTCCGGCTCGGGCAAGTCCACCTTGATGAACATTCTCGGTTGCCTGGACCGTCCCAGCGCTGGCCAGTATCTGTTCAACGGCAGCGACGTCGCCGCCTTCGATGCCGACCGCCTGGCCTGGCTGCGGCGCGAGGCCTTCGGCTTCGTCTTCCAGGGCTATCACCTCATCCCCACCGAATCCGCCTGCGAAAACGTGGAGCTGCCGGCCATCTACGCCGGCCTGCCCGAACCGCAGCGACGGCAACGGGCGGCGGCGCTATTGGCGCGGCTGGGGCTGGCGCAGCGCCTGGACAACCGGCCGCACCAGCTCTCCGGCGGCCAGCAGCAGCGGGTGTCGATCGCCCGCGCCCTGATGAACGGCGGCCGCATCATCCTGGCCGATGAACCCACCGGGGCGCTGGACAGCCAGAGCGGCGCCGAGGTGATGCAGTTGTTCCATGAACTGGCCGACGCCGGCCACACCATCATCCTCATCACCCATGATCGTGAGGTGGCCGCTCAGGCCAGACGCGTCATCGAGGTCCGTGATGGCAGCATCATCGGTGACAGCGGCGCGGCCCCGGATGCACCTGCACAGGCCATGCCCGATCTCCGCGAGGCTGCCGCCAGCCAGCCACCGGTGCGCCGCTGGCGGGACGAATTGCGCGAGGCGGCGCGGGCTGCCTGGCGGGTGATGTGGGTCAACCGCTTTCGCACCGCGCTGACCTTGCTGGGCATCGTCATCGGCGTGGCCTCGGTGATCGTGATGATGGCCATCGGCCTGGGCACGCGCCAGCAGGTGGTGGCGCAACTGGGACGCTTCGGCTCCAACCTGATGTACATGGCCGCCATCGGCGAGAGTTCGCGCATCCCGGGACGCAGCATCACCCTGCAAGACCTGGAGGCGGTGGCCGACCTGCCCAACATCACCCATGTCCTGCCCAATGTGACGGGCAACAAGGTGGTGCGCCATGGCAACCAGGATATCCAGACCTATGTTCGCGGCACCGGCGCCGGCCTGCCCGAGGTCCAGACCTGGCCGCTGGCACGGGGCGCCTTCTTCACCGCCGAGGACGAACGCGAACTGGCCTCGGTGGCGGTGCTGGGCCACCGGCTGGCGCGCGAGCTGATGCCGGAGGTAACGGACCCGGTGGGGCAGATGGTGTTGATCGGCAATTCGCCGTTCCAGGTGATCGGCGTCATGAGCGAGAAGGGCGCCCTCAGCGGGGACCGCGACGAAGACAACCTGCTGCTCATGCCCTTTTCCACGGCCGGGGCCAAGGTCTTCGGCCAGCGCGAGCCGACCTATACAGTCATGGCGGTGGCCGATGTCGGTCGCATCCAGGACACCCAGCAGCAACTGGAAGCCTTGCTGCTGGAGCGGCATGGCATCCGCGACTTCAGCATCGGCAATGCCGCCGCCTCCATCGCCGCCGAAGCCAGCACGCGCGACACCATGACCATGATGCTGTCGCTGGTGGCGGCGGTGTCGCTGCTGGTGGGCGGCATCGGTGTGATGAACGTGATGCTGATGACGGTGCGCGAGCGCACCCGTGAGATCGGCATCCGCCTGGCCACCGGTGCCCGACAGCGCGACATCCTGCGCCAGTTCCTCACCGAGGCGGTACTGGTGACGCTGGTGGGTGGTGCCGCCGGGGTGGGTCTGGGCGTGGCGGTGGGGCTGGCACTGATGGCGGCCGGGGTGCCGCTGATCTTTTCGCTGACCCCCATGCTGGCGGCCTTCGGCTGCGCCGTGCTGACCGGGCTGCTGTTCGGCTACATGCCGGCGCGGCGGGCGGCGAGGCTGGACCCGGTGGTGGCGCTGAGCACGGCCTGAGCTGCTTGCGGGGCGGCAAACGCGTCCGGGCCGGTGGGGAGCGGCTATAATGAGGGCGTCCGTTAAAAATGTCGCTCCAACCAAGCGTCAGCATGGCGGCCGGCCCCGGCCAGCCTGCCCAGTTTCTGCGGCCCGCCCGCTCCGATATCGTGACCTACAGCATCAAAGAAATCTTCTATACCTTGCAAGGCGAGGGCGCGCACGCCGGTCGTCCGGCTGTCTTTTGCCGTTTTTCCGGCTGCAACCTGTGGACCGGGCGCGAGGAAGACCGCAGCCGCGCCATCTGCCAGTTCTGCGACACCGACTTCGTCGGCACCGATGGCGAGAACGGCGGCAAGTTCAAGAGCGCTGGCGAACTGGCGGCGATGATCGACAGCCTCTGGCCGGCCAGCTATGCGCCCAGCAAGTACGTGGTCTTTACCGGTGGTGAACCCCTGCTGCAGCTGGATGCCGCCCTGATCGGGGCGATGCATGCGGTGGGCTTCGAAATCGCCATCGAGACCAACGGCACCATTGCCGTGCCGGACGGGGTGGACTGGATCTGCGTCAGCCCCAAGATGGGGGCCGAGCTGAAGGTGTTGCGCGGCAGCGAGCTGAAAGTGGTGGTGCCGCAGGCCGGCCAGCCGCTGGCGGAGTATGAAAAGCTGGATTTCCAGCACTTCCTGCTGCAGCCCATGGATGGCCCGCTGGCGGCCGCCAATACCCGCATGGCCATCGACATGGTCAAGCACAATCCCAAGTGGAAGCTGAGCATCCAGACCCACAAGCTGCTCAACATTCCCTGAGCGATTTTTGCTTTTTTCTTCATGCGGCCCTGCGCCGCGTGATTACAATGACCTCATCCCGGCCCGCTGCGCGCAAGCTGCAGCTGGCTTCCTTGAAGAAACATTCATGCTGACCATTACCCGCAAACTCGAATTCGACGCCGGCCACCGTATCCCGGACCACAAGAGCCAGTGCCGCAACCTGCACGGCCACCGCTATACGCTGGAAATCACCCTGACCGGCGCGGTCATCGATATCGAGGGCAATTCCGACAACGGCATGATCATGGACTTCTCCGACATCAAATCCCTGGCCAAGGAACACCTGGTCGATGTCTGGGACCATGCCTTCCTGGTCTATGACAAGGACGCGCCGGTGCGCGACTTCCTGGCCAGCCTGCCGGGCCACAAGACGGTGGTCATCGGCAGCATTCCCACCGTCGAAAACCTGGCCCGCGAAGCCTTCGCCATCCTCAAGGCGGCCTACAAGGACCGTTATGGCACCGGCCTGCATCTGCAAAAGCTGGTGCTGCATGAAACGCCCAATTGCTGGGCCGAGATCACGGCCGACTGATGGACGCTTCGCTTCCGCTCGAGGCGGCGACGCCATCGACAGCACCGACGCCATCGGCGGCAACCGAAGCCGACCTGCGGCACATGCGTGCCGCGCTCGACCAGGCCAACAACGCCTGGGCGCTGGGCGAGGTACCGGTGGGCGCGGTGGTGGTCAAGGATGGGGTGGTCATCGCGACCGGCTTCAACCAGCCCATCGGCAAGCATGATCCGACGGCGCATGCCGAGATCATGGCCCTGCGCCGCGCCGCCGAAAAGCTGGGCAACTACCGGCTGCCCGGCTGCGAGCTGTACGTGACGCTGGAGCCCTGTGTCATGTGTTCCGGCGCCATGATGCATGCGCGTCTGGCGCGGGTGGTGTATGGCGCGGCTGATCCCAAGACCGGGGCCTGCGGTTCGGTGGTGAACCTGTTCGAGCAGGAAAAACTGAACCATCACACCGAGCTGCTGGGTGGCGTGATGGCCGAGGAATGCGGGCAGTTATTGAAAGAATTCTTCGCCATGCGGCGCGAACAGGTGAAGCAACAACGCCTGCAGTCGACGTCCGCTGAAGGTGAACAACAAGGTGGAGCAGCATGACAGCAGGGCGCGAACTTCTCGACGGACTGGTGCCGGCTGGCACCGGCGTGGCCATCGTGGCCCCCTGCGGCCATGCCGGGCTGGACCCGGAGGGCGTGCAGCGTGGCGTGGCCCTGCTGGAGTCGCTGGGTTGCCGGGTGCGCAACTTCTATGACCACGCCCACCGCTATCAGCGCTTTGGTGCCAGCGACGAACAGCGCGCCGCGCAGTTGATGGAGGCCGCCGCCGATCCGGAGATTGACGTGATCCTGGGGCTGCGCGGTTCCTACGGCATGAGCCGCATCCTGCCGGCGCTGGATATTCCGGCCCTGGCCGCCAGCGGCAAGCTGCTGGTGGGTTACAGCGATTTCACGGCGCTGCAGTGTGTCCTGCTGGACCAGTGCGACCACGCCGGCTTCCAGGGCCCGATGCTCAATGGCGACTTCGGCGCCCTGGCCCCTAACTGGCAGGCGCTGGCGACCTTCTGGCGCACCCTGAGCTCGCCGCAGGTGGTGGTGCGCAACTATCAGGGGGAGAGCGATGCCGAGCGTCCCGCCATTGGGGACCGCCGCACCGATCCGCTCAGCCCGGAAGTGCGCTGCGAGGGCAGGCTATGGGGTGGCAACCTGGCCATGGTGGCGCACATGGTGGGTCATCCGCGCTTCCCCAGGATGGATGGCGGCATTCTGTTTCTGGAAGATGTGAATGAACATCCCTTCCGCGTCGAGCGGATGATCCTGCAACTGGAGCAGGCTGGTGTGCTGGCGCGACAGCAGGCCATCGTGCTGGGCGACTTTTCCGGTTACCGGCTGGCCGAGATCGACAACGGTTACGATTTCACGGCGATGCTGGCCTTCCTGCGCCAACGCATCGCCACACCGATCGTCACCGGGCTGCCCTTCGGGCATGTGCGCGACCTGGTCACGCTGCCGCTGGGTGCCCATGCGGTGCTGGATGCGCAGGGCGCGCAAGGCTTCACGCTGACCCTGTCAGATTACCCGTTCCTGCCTCTGCGTCGGGCCTGAGGCCCGAGGCGGGCATCCCGCGCAGGCGGGGCAGGGTGCTTATTGCTCCTTGACCTCGACCTTAACCGCATCCTTTTCGACGGTGATCTTGCCGGGTTCGAAGCGTTTGCCATTCATCTGCAACTGATCTGGCGTGAAGGTATAGAGCGCGTAGTCGCGCAGGAACTGGTCGGCAGCGGCGTTGCCCAGCGCGGTCAGCTGCTGCGCGTACTGCGGCGGCAGGTCGGTGCTGTCGACCTTGTCCACCTTGGGGGCGTCCAGGCGCAGCGAGCGGGTGGCCGGGTCGTACTTGAAGGCGCTGCTCAGCGTCAGTACCGCATTGACCGGGCGCTGCAGCAGCAGCGGGTTGGCAATCTGCGCATCGACCACGGTGTTCATGCGGTTTTCGCCCGGCAACATGCCCAGGCGCGGATTGCTCAGGGTGACGTCGAAGATGTCCATGTAGCGCAGCTTGCGCGGGAATTGCGGCGCGATGGCGCTTTCCAGTTGCTGGCGGGACACGGTGTATTCGTTGGTCCAGATGTTGTAGCCGGTCTCGGCGGCCAGAGCGTGGCCCATGGCCAGGGTGGAGAGCATCAGGGTGGCCGCAAGGGCCGGGGTGGCTTGCTTCATGCTTGCAGTTTCCAGAGTGACAAAGTGGGTAGAGCCTCATCCAGTGGCTAAAAATCCCGCGCAATTGTAAGTCGCAGACAGTCAAAGCGGGTTTGAGAATGGCTGTTTGACAAGTTTCGCGCACTCGCCAGCGGCCGCAGGCAAGCCTTGGCGGGCGCGCAGTGGTAAAATCCGCCGTTTCGCGTGCCGCGGCTGTAGCCTGGACTGGCGCACGCAAGTTACATTTTTGAAAAGGTTTTCGCAGTGCTATCCACCGCAAACATCACCATGCAGTTCGGCGCCAAGCCGTTGTTCGAGAATATTTCCGTCAAGTTCGGCGATGGCAATCGCTATGGCCTGATCGGCGCCAATGGCTGCGGCAAGTCCACCTTCATGAAGATCCTGGGTGGCGATCTGGAACCCTCGGGCGGCAACGTCAGCCTGGACGTCAACGAACGCCTGGGCAAACTGCGCCAGGACCAGTTCGCCTACGAAGAGATGCGCGTGCTGGACGTGGTCATGATGGGCCACGTCGAGATGTGGGATGCCATGTCCGAGCGCGACGCCATCTATGCCAACCCGGATGCCACCGACGACGACTACATGAAGGCGGCCGACCTGGAAGCCCGCTTTGCCGAATTCGACGGCTATACCGCCGAAGCGCGTGCCGGCGAACTGCTGCTGGGCGTGGGCGTGCCCATCGAACAGCACAACGGTCCCATGAGCAACGTCGCCCCCGGCTGGAAGCTGCGCGTGCTGCTGGCGCAGGCCCTGTTCTCCAACCCCGACATCCTGCTGCTGGACGAACCGACCAACAACCTGGACATCAACACCATCCGCTGGCTGGAAGACGTGCTCAACGAGCGCAATTCCACCATGATCATCATTTCCCACGATCGCCACTTCCTGAACCAGGTCTGCACCCATATGGCCGACATGGACTATGGCACCCTGAAGATCTACCCTGGCAACTATGACGAGTACATGCTGGCATCCTCCCAGGCACGTGCCCAGCAACTGGCTGTGAACGCCAAGGCCAAGGAAAAGGTCGCCGAACTGCAGGACTTCGTGCGCCGCTTCTCGGCCAACAAGTCCAAGGCCCGCCAGGCGACTTCGCGTGCCAAGCAGATCGACAAGATCAAGGTCGAGGACATCAAGCCGTCTTCCCGCGTGAACCCCTTCGTGCGTTTCGAAGGCGAGAAGAAGCTGCACCGCCTGGCCGTGGAAACCCAGGGCATCACCAAGACCTACGACCGCGACATCTTCAAGAACTTCAGCATCATGGTCGAAGCCGGCGAGAAGATCGCCATCATCGGCGCCAACGGTGCCGGTAAGACCACGCTGTTGCGCAGCATCGGTGGTGACGTCACCGGCCTGCACCCCGATTCCGGCCAGGTGAAGTGGGCCGAGAACGCCAACGTGGGCTACATGCCGCAGGATCCGACCGAGGAATTCGCTGCCGGCGAGACCCTGACCGACTGGATGGGCAAGTGGACCCAGGAAGGCGACGACGACCAGGCCGTGCGCGGCATCCTGGGTCGTCTGCTGTTCTCCGGCGACGACGTCAAGAAGTCCGTGAAGGTGCTCTCCGGTGGTGAAAAGGGCCGCATGATGTACGGCAAGCTGATGCTGGGCCGCCACAACGTGCTGCTGATGGACGAACCGACCAACCACATGGACATGGAGTCCATCGAGTCGCTCAACATCGCGCTGGAAAAGTACGCCGGCACGCTGATCTTCGTCTCGCATGACCGCGAGTTCGTGTCGTCGCTGGCCACCCGCATCCTCGAAGTGAAGGACGGCCAGGTGATCGATTTCCGTGGCAACTACGAAGACTACCTGGCCAGCCAGGGCATCGAATAACCCTCAATCGCAAAGCATTGTTGACCGCCATGCAAGCAACAGCAACCAAGGTCGTCGAGTTCGAGCGACCGCAAATGGAGACCGGCGGCAGTTGTACCGCCAATGCGTGGGCCAAGGTACCGGCCACGCCCAGCCCCGAGGAACGCGCGCAGCTGAAAGCGCGCATCCGCCAACTGCTCAAGGAAAAGCAGGCGGTGCTGGTGGCGCACTACTACGTCGATGGAGACCTGCAGGACCTGGCCGAGGAAACCGGCGGCTGCGTCTCCGATTCGCTGGAAATGGCGCGTTTCGGCCGTGATCACGCCGCCCAGACGCTGGTGGTGGCCGGCGTGCGCTTCATGGGCGAGACCGCCAAGATCCTGAGCCCGGAAAAGCGCATCCTCATGCCCGACCTGGAGGCGACCTGTTCGCTGGACCTGGGTTGTCCGGCCGACGAATTTGCTGCCTTCTGCGACCAGCACCCGGACCGTACCGTGGTGGTCTATGCCAACACCAGTGCGGCTGTGAAGGCCAGGGCCGACTGGATGGTGACCTCCGGCATCGGCCTGGAAATCGTCCAGCACCTGCACGCGCAGGGCAAGAAGATCCTGTGGGCGCCCGACAAGCACCTGGGCAGCTACATCCAGAAGCAGACCGGCGCCGACATGCTGCTGTGGCAGGGTTCCTGCCTGGTGCATGACGAATTCAAGGGCGTGGAGCTGGAACTGATGCGCGCCGAACATCCCGATGCGCTGGTGCTGGTGCACCCCGAATCGCCCGAGGCCGTGGTGGCCCAGGCCGACGTGATCGGTTCGACCTCGCAACTGATCGCCGCCGTGCAAGCGTCTGACGCCCCGGCCTTCATCGTCGCCACCGACAACGGCATCCTGCACAAGATGCGCGCCGCCGCCCCCGGCAAGCGTTTCATCGACGCCCCCACGGCCGGCAACAGCGCTACCTGCAAGAGTTGCGCCCATTGCCCGTGGATGGCCATGAACGGCTTGCAGAATCTGCTGCACGTGCTGGAAACCGGTGCCAACGAAATCCATGTCGATCCCGCCATAGGCCAGCAGGCCGTGGTCTGCATCGATCGCATGCTGGACTTCGCCGCCCAGCGCAAGGCCAAGGTCCGCCCGTCGGCGCGCCTTGAAGATGAACAGCAACTGTTTGCAGGAATCGGCCCCGCATGACTCTCCACGCCCTCAAATCCGCGTCCGCGGCCTCCACCGTCGCCGCCAGCAATCTGCGCAATCCCTTCGCACCCTTCGATCCGGCACTGCATGCGGCCTTCGATGCCAACGTCAACCAGGCCATCGCCGAAGATGTCGGTGACTGCGACTACACCGGCCTGCTGGTGCCGGAGAGCGAGTTCGTCAAGGCCCGCGTGATCGTGCGCGAAGCCGCCGTACTGTGCGGTGCGCCCTGGTTCGAAGCCGTCATGACCCGCCTTGATCCGCGTCTGCAGGTCAGCTGGCGCTACGCCGAAGGGGAGGTGATGACGGCCGACAGCGAGGTCTGCACCATCGAAGGCCCGGCCCGTGCCTTGCTGACCGCCGAGCGCGGTGCGCTGAACTTCCTGCAGCTGCTCTCGGGCGTTGCCAGCGCTACCCGGCGTTACGTGGAGGTGGTGCAGGGTACAGCTGCGTCCATCCTGGATACCCGTAAGACCCTGCCGGGCCTGCGCCTGGCGCAGAAGTACGCAGTGCGCGTCGGTGGCGGCGCCAACCAGCGTCTGGCGCTGTACGACGGTATCCTGATCAAGGAAAACCATATTGCTGCTGCCGGTGGCATCACGGCCGCTGTGGCGGCTGCCATCAAGCTCAATGCCGGTGTCACCATCCAGGTCGAGGTGGAGAACCTGCAGGAGCTGGAAGAAGCGCTGCAGGCCGGCGCGCAATCCATCCTGCTGGACAATTTCTCGCTGGAGCTGATGCGCGAGGCCGTGGCCATCAATGCCGGACGCGCCTTGCTGGAGGCTTCCGGCGGCATCAACATGCAGACCGTACGTGCCATTGCCGAAACCGGTGTGGACCGCATTTCCATCGGCAGCCTGACCAAGGATATCCAGGCCACCGACTTTTCCCTGCGCGTGGTCGGCTGACGCTGCCCGTCCGCTGCAACCACACGGCCCGCGGGGTAACCCGGGGGGGCCTTGTCGATTTATCGCTCTAGCTCTTTGTCACGCCGGCAAGCCGGTGCGGGGCAGGGAGCTGGCGCATCATTGCCGCCCGGGCAGGATGGTCGGCGTGGCGCGGGGCAGCGTGCGCGGATAGTCCTGGCTGAAGTGCAGGCCCCGGCTTTCCTTGCGCATCAGTGCGCTGGAGACGATCAACTGCGCCACGTCCACCAGGTTGCGCAGTTCCAGCAGATCACGCGAGACGCGGAAGTTGGCGTAATACTCGTCGATCTCTTCCTTGAGCAGGCGGATGCGATGCTGTGCGCGCTCCAGGCGCTTGTCGGTACGCACGATGCTCACGTAGTTCCACATGAAGCGACGCAGTTCGTCCCAGTTGTGGGCGATCACCACCTCCTCGTCGGCATCGGTGACACGGCTTTCATCCCAGGCCGGCAGGTCGGCCACGCGCCAGGTGCCAGCAGCCAGTTCGCGCTCGATGTCGGCAGCGGCGGCGCGTCCCAGCACCACGCACTCCAGCAGCGAATTGCTGGCCAGCCGGTTGGCACCGTGCAAGCCCGTATAGCCGGTCTCGCCCACGGCGTACAGCCCCGGCAGGTCGGTGCGACCGGCCATGTCGGTCACCACGCCGCCGCAGGTGTAGTGGGCGGCCGGCACCACCGGGATAGGCTGGCGCGTGATGTCGATGCCGAACTCCAGGCAGCGCGCCTGGATGGTCGGGAAGTGCTCGGCGATGAAGGCCGGGCTCTGGTGGCTGATGTCCAGGTCCACATGGTCCAGGCCGCGCTTCTTCATCTCGAAGTCGATGGCGCGGGCCACGATGTCGCGCGGCGCCAGCTCGGCCCGGGCATCGTGCTCGGGCATGAAGCGCTGGCCGGCGGCCGCAGCGGCCGAGGCCGGCAGCTTGAGCAGGGCGCCTTCGCCGCGCAGTGCCTCGCTGATGAGGAAGGACTTGGCATAGGGGTGATACAGGCAGGTCGGATGGATCTGGATGAATTCCATGTTGGCCACCCGGCAGCCGGCGCGCCAGGCCATGGCAATGCCGTCGCCGGTGGCTGAATCCGGGTTGGAGGTGTACAGATAGACCTTGCCCGCACCGCCGGTGGCCAGCACGGTGCGGCCGGCGGCGATGGCAAGCACCCGGCCGCTCTGGCTGTCCTGCACATGCACGCCCAGGCAACGCGGCTCGGCCTCGCGATCGCGCTTGCCGGCGTGGATCAGGTCGATGGCGCAGTGGTGTTCCAGCAGGGTGATGTTGGGGTGGGCGCGCACGCGCTGTTCCAGCGTCACCTGCACCGCATGCCCGGTGGCATCGGCGGCGTGGATGATGCGGCGCTGGCTGTGGCCGCCCTCGCGGGTCAGGTGGTAGCCCAGCTCGGCGCTGTCGTCGCGGGTGAAGGGTACGCCCTGGGCGATCAGCCATTCGATGGCCTGGCGCCCCTGTTCGACGATGGCGCGGGTGGCGCCTTCGTCACACAGGCCGGCGCCGGCCACCAGCGTGTCCTCGATGTGCTGGGCATGGCTGTCGCCCGAATCCAGCACGGCGGCGATGCCGCCTTGCGCCCAGTTGCTGGCGCCGTCCAGCAGTTCGCCCTTGGAGACGACCACGACCTGATACTTTTCGGCAAGATGGAGAGCTACGGAGAGACCGGCCAGACCGCTGCCGATGATGGCGACATCGCACTTCATGATCGTGAGCAAAGCTGCTGTTGTGGAGGGAGCCGACGATTATAACCAGAGCCGACGGGCATATTGTTTATATCGTTTCCCCGCCGCGTTGCCGGCCCCAAAACAAAACGGGCTCCGATGCAACTCGGAGCCCGTCGGCCAGATCGTTTGCGACGCTTATTCCGGGATCACCGGCTTGACCTTGGCTGCGGCCTGCTTGGCGCGGATGCGGGCGGTTTCCACATTGTCGGCGGCGGCCAGGGCCACGCCCATGCGGCGACGGGCGAAGGACTCGGGCTTGCCGAACAGACGGATATCGGCGCCGGGGATGCGCAGCGCCTCGGCTACGCCGTCGAAGGCGATGCCACGGGCTTCATGCTGACCGTAGATGACGGCCGATGCACCCGGGGTGCGCAGCGCGGTATTGACCGGCAGGCCGAGGATAGCCTTGGCATGTAGTTCGAACTCGCTCTGCACCTGGCTGACCATGGTGACCATGCCGGTGTCGTGCGGGCGCGGGCTGACTTCGGAGAACCAGACCATGTCGCCCTTGACGAACAGTTCCACCCCGAACAAACCCAGGCCGCCGAGGTTCTCGGTGACCTTGCGGGCGATGTCGCGGGCCTTCTCCAGCGCGGCGCCCGGCATCGGGTGCGGCTGCCAGGATTCGACATAGTCGCCCTTGACCTGCACGTGACCGATGGGGTCGCAGAAGCTGGTGATGGTCTCGCCGTTTTCGTTGAGCGAGCGTACCGTCAGGAGGGTGATCTCGTAGTCGAAGTCGATGAAGCCTTCCACGATCACGCGACCGGAGTCCACGCGGCCGCCGGCGGCCGCGTAGTTCCAGGCGGCTTCGATCTCGTCGGCGCTGTCGATCTTGGACTGGCCCTTGCCGGAGGAGGACATGACCGGCTTGATCACACACGGATAGCCGATCTGGTCGATGGCGGCCTTGAGCTCGTCGAGGCTGTCGGCGAAGCGATAGGGCGAGGTCGCCAGGCTCAGTGTTTCACCGGCCAGACGGCGGATGCCTTCACGGTTCATGGTCAGCCAGGCGGCGCGGGCGGTCGGGATGACGCGGGCGCGGCCGGCTTCTTCCAGCTTGACCAGGGTTTCGGTGGCGATGGCCTCGATCTCGGGCACGATTAGGTCCGGCTGCTCCTGCTCGATCAACGCCGCCAGGGCGGCGCCGTCGGTCATGTTGATCACGTGGGCGCGATGTGCGACCTGATGGCCGGGCGCGTTTTCATAACGGTCAACGGCGATCACTTCCACGCCCAGGCGTTGCAGGGCAATGATGACTTCCTTGCCCAGTTCGCCGGAGCCCAGCAGCATGACCTTGGTGGCGGAAGGAGAAAGCGGCGTGCCGAGTCGAGTTGGTTTTTTCATAATGGGGGGAGAGTATCAGCAGGGAGCTGATGCAGTGCGAGAATGAATCACGGGCGGACGATACCAAATCTTGCCGGCTTTGGACAGTCGCAATGTACGCAGTTTTGGGCAAAGTAATCGGTGAAAACTTGCCTATTTTTCTCGTGGGAAACTGATTGTCGCTAAAGAGATAAGCGGATTCAATAACGTCGCTTTATCTACGCCTAACTAGGTACAAAATAATACGAACGCCGCATTCTCGTATTTTAAGAATATTCATGCTGCGCTAGTAGGTGCGTTTATCACATTTAAATCTCTACCAAGGAGAGACTGCAATGACTGATCATTCTTTCAAGCCACCCGTCGAATCTGTGCAGAAGCAAAAAAAGACAAATCCTGAGCCCGATGTTTGGCGCTCACCAACGAAAGTGAAAAAAACGGGCCTGAATCCCGAAGCTGAACTTGAACTCCCGGATCAACTTCCTCTAGGGGATGCAATGATGCAATTGAGCAAGGATATGGGCTTGCGCAATGAGGATGTCGAGGCAATCCTTGCCACCTTGGATAGACGACCAGCGGAGCCCATGAAGTTTGACTAAGGACGCTTTCAAGCTGCCAACTCAATGTCCAGCATCACCCCCGACAACGCCTTCCCATGCGCATCCAGCGCCAATGAACGGGTTACGCCGCCGCCCAGTGCACGCTGCATCACGAAATTGAGTGCTCCCAACTGCGGCAAGACGTAGCGCACCACCTCTCCCTGCACGACCCCTGCAAAATGCGCCCGTACCCGCTCGACGGTCAGTTCGCGTTCCAGCAGGGCATAGTCGTCGATGCGGTAGGCAATCACCGAGATATTGGAAATGTCGCCCTTGTCCCCGGCGCGCGAATGGGCGATGTCTCTGAGTTGCATGTCAGACCTCCTCGATATGAACGGATGGGTGCACCAGGCTGCGCGGCAGCAGCAGCGATAGCACGGCAATGACCTCGCGGGCGGCCTTGGTCGCGCCACCGCCACCAGCCGGGCCATTGGTGTAGAGGGTCTCGACCTCGTTGCCGATGCGTACCGCTTCCTTCATGCTGGCCGTGCGCCCGGCCACGCGCAGGCGCACTTCCTGTGGCTCTGGCGCCTGGGCCGCCGACGCCATCTGCGCGCTGCTGATGGCGTTCACGCCGATCAGGTCCAGGCGCAGTTCGTCGGTCTGCACGGCGGTCAGCGCCAGGCGCTCGCGTACGATGTCGGCGGCCAGTTGGGCGCGGGCTTGCGCCCCCGGTCCGGCATAGGAAATCTGGCCCTCGCCGATGAAGCTGTCGCGGTAGCCCAGCGTGGTCTTCAGGGTTTCCGGGCGCGCGCGGCCACGGCCGCCGATGATGGCGACGCGGTCAGGGCCGATTTCGGTGATCTGGACTTGCGAGAAATCGGCGATCACGTCCGGCGTGTAGTAGGCGGCGGGATCATGGATTTCATAGAGCAGTTGTTCCTTGCAGGTCTGCGCCGTCACCTGGCCACCGGAGCCGGCGACCTTGGTGATGACGGCACTGCCGTCGGCGCTGATCTCGCCGATGGGAAATCCCAATCGCGCCAGCCCGGCCACATCCTTCCTGCCAGGATCGGCAAAGTAGCCACCGGTGATCTGGCCTGCGCATTCCAGCAGATGGCCGACCACGGTGCCCTGGCCCAGCTTGTCCCAGTCATCGGCAGCCCAGCCGAATTCGTACACCAATGGCGCCAGCACCAGCGCCGGATCGGCCACCCGGCCGGTCACGATCACGTCGGCACCGGCTTGCAGGGCTTCCAGGATGGGGGCCACGCCCAGGTAGGCATTGGCCGAGATGAGGCGCTCCCCCAGGGATGCCACCGGCTGGCCATTGTCCTCGATGCGGAAGTCGCCGGCCTGCACCGCCTCCAGCACGTCGTCGCCGATGACGGCGGCGACCTTCAGCTGCGTCAGACCCAGTTCGCGGGCGATCTCGCGGATGCGTCGGGCTGCCGCCTGCGGATTGGCCGCACCCATGTTGGTGATGATGCGTACGCCCTGGTCGGCGCAGGTCTTGAGCACGGCGTACATGCGCTCGGCCAGCAGCGGATCGTAGCCCTTGGTCGGATCGGCCAGCCGCGCCTGCTGGCCGATGGCGATGGTGCGCTCGGCCAGGCATTCGAAGATCAGGTAGTCCAGCTGTCCCTGTTCGGCCAGCTCGGCCGCCGGTTCGATACGGTCGCCCGAGTAGCCGGCACCGGCGCCGATGCGCACGACGCGTTGCGGATCATGGGTCATGCAATTCTCCAAAAACGTTTCTTTCCCGGGGCCGGTCGCTGGCTCAGAACAGCGGGAACAGGCCCAGCACCACGCAGGCGATGGTCATCACCACCGAGGCGCCGAACAGGAAGGGAATGGTGTACTTCTGGTGGTCCGCCAGCTCAATGCCGGCCAGGCCGCACACCAGGAAGGTGGCCGGGGTCAGGGGGCTGACCGGGAAACCGGTGGTCATCTGGCCCAGCAGCGCCGCCTGCGCCACCTGGATGGTCGGTACGCCCAGCATGTGGATGACCTCGGCGATCACCGGCAGCACGCCGAAATAGAAGGAATCCGGGTCGAACAGCAGCGACAACGGCATCGACAGCAGGCCCAGCACCACCGGAATATGGCCGGCCATGTCGGGCGGCACCAGGCCGACGGCCGTCTTGGCCATGGCGGTCAGCATGCCCGACTTGGTCATGATGCCGGTGAACACGCCGGCGGCGAAGAGGATGCTGGCCATCAGCAGCGCGGCCTTGGCATGGGCGTCGATGCGCTCGCGCTGCATGGTCACGTCGCGGTAGTTGATCATCAGGGCCAGTACCACGCCGATCATGAACATCACCACCGGATCGACCTTGCCGCTGATCATCACGCCCAGCACGAACACGGTGAGCACGATGTTGGCCCAGAAATTCTGCGGCCGGCGGATCTTCATTTGCGCCTCGGTCAACTCATGCTGCTGCACGAAGTCCACCGTGGAACCCTTGCCCAGGCCGAGGCGACGTTCTTCCTTCAGGCCCAGCAGGTAGGAAGCGATGAAGACAAAGGCCAGCCCCACCAGCTGCACCGGCACCAGCGGCGTGAAGATGTCCGACACCGGGATATGCAGCGCCGCCGAGGCGCGGATCATCGGCCCGGTCCAGGGCAGGAAGTTCACCCCGGCCGCCAGCGAGGCCACGCAGGCCAGGATGCGCTTGTCGATGCCCAGCCGGTTGTACAGCGGCAGCATGGCCGGGATGGTGATCAGGAAGGTCACCGCGCCCGAGCCGTCCAGGTGGATCAGCAGCGCCAGTAGGGCGGTACCCGGCACGATGCGCGTGGGCCGGCTGCCTACCGTCTTGAGGATGCGGCTGATGATGGGGTCCAGCATGCCGGCATCGGTGACGATGCCGAAGAACAGGATCGCAAACACGAACATGCCCGCCACCGGCGCAATGGCGGTCACGCCCTGGACGATGAACTTAGAGGTCTGCAGGCCGAAGCCACCGACTAGCGCAGCGATGATGGGAATGGCGATCAGCGCCACCAGCGGCGACATCTTCTTGGTGAGGATGGCGGTGAACAAGGATACGATCGTGACAAAGCCTAGCAGGGCTAACATGCGTGTCTCCGGTGTTTGGTTTGATGTTCTTGTGTTGTCATCACTTCCAACGCGCCGGATCATTGTTGTGTACTGAGGCTGCGGGAGGTGAGCAGGGCGAGTGTAGGTGGCGGTCGATTTTGTTGTAAAGTCGCTTTTTTCGATTGATTGACCGGTTTTTCAGGATAATTGCCGGCCCACCTTCGCCATGCAAACCAATATCTCCACGCGATTGCTGCAGGCCTTCCTGGCCCTGGTCGACTGCCGCCATTTCGGCCATGCGGCCGAGCGCTGCCACGTTTCGCAATCTGCCTTCAGCGCCATGATCCAGAAGCTGGAAGCCGCCGCCGGAGCGCGGCTGTTCGAGCGCGATACCCGCAATGTGACCCTGACGCCGGAAGGTGAACTGTTCGTGCAGGTGGCACGCCAGCTGGTCCACGACATCGAGGCCGCCTTCGCCGACATGAGCGACTACGTGGCGCGCCGCAAGGGCCGGGTGGCCATCGCCGCCTTGCCCTCGCTGGCGGCGGGTTGGCTGCCGCCGGTGCTGGCGGAGTACCGGCGTCGCTATCCGGGGGTGATGCTGGAGCTGTTCGACGCCATTTCAGACCACTGCCTGGACCTGCTGCGCCAGGGCAAGGCCGATATCGCACTGACCGCGCCGGGACCGAACCTGCTGGAGTTCGATACCCGCCCGCTGTACAGCGATCCGTTCTATCTGGTCTGCCGGCGCGACCACAAGCTGGCCGGCAAGCGTCGCATCAAGGTAGCGCAGCTGGCCGGCTGCGAGATGATCCACCTGGCCCGTTCCACCAGCGTACGCCAGCACCTGGATGCAGCCCTGCGCCCGGGCGCGGTGATCCATACCGGACTGGAAGTGGAGCACCTGGCCACCGTGGCCGCCCTCATCGAAAGCGGCCTGGGCGTGAGCGTGGTGCCGGAGCTGACCTTGTTCCAGTTCCGCCTGCCGGAGCTGGTGGCCATCCCGCTGGATGCCCCCGACCTGGTGCGGCCCTTGTTGATCGTCACGCCCAAGGGGCGCAGCCTGTCAATTGCGGCACAGGGCTTGATGGAACTGGTGGAAGAGAAGGCCGGGCGGGCGAACGCGTCCAGCCTGGCGAGCACGCCAAGACCGGCCTCCAGGGCGCGTAGGTCTCCGTTGTGAGCTGCGTCAGTGGCCCGGTGGAGGCTGCGCCCGATCACGATCGGAAGCTGGGTGCGAAATCGGGGAGTAGGGAAATCGGCGAATGGTGAGGCATGGGGCCCTTGCCAGTCCGAGCAGCGCAAGCGTCAATCGCCGCGAGTGGTAGGGATCGTCGCTGCTGATCAGTGCTAACCGCGACTAGGGCCTGTTCACATTTAATCTGCGAGATGCGTTGGCGCCAGAAGGCGTGGTGGCAAGGCGCGCGTCAGGGTTGGTGGTGGTGCCACCAGCCCTGACGTGCAACGCCGCCAGCGCGCCTTCTGGCGCCAACCCTCCGGGAGAGGCCGCCAAGCGTCGCCTGCCGTTGTTGCAGCTCCTTGCCGTAGCACCACTACGGCGCGTCGCTGCGCCTAGGCAGTCAACGCTTGGCGACCTCTCGCACTCGTAGATTAAATGTGAACAGGCCCTAATCCCGCTTTTCCCGTCCCGGCTTATTTCATCAGGATTTGCAACTGCTCCAATGCCCCGTTGACATGTTCGATCTCATTGGTCTGATTGTGGGCGGAGACGCTGATCGTCTCGATGATTTCGCTGATGTTGTTGATAGACTCGACGATGGTGCTCATGGTCTTCCCCGCGTTCGTGACCAGGTCAGATCCTTCCCGGGCCTCGTTGACCGATTCACCGATCAGGGTCTTGATCTCACTGGCCGAGGCCGCCGTGCGTTGTGCCAGGCTGCGCACTTCGCTGGCAACCACGGCAAATCCTCGCCCGTGCTCGCCGGCTCGCGCAGCCTCGACTGCCGCATTCAGGGCAAGCAGATTTGTGCGGAAGGTGATCTCGTCGATCACGGCGATGATCTCGGTAATCTTTGCCGCGCTGGCATTGATTGCGCTCATCTTATGAACGACTTCATTCATGACCTCGCCCCCTTGCACAACGACGGAGGAGGTCGCCTTGACGAGATTGTTCGCCTTCTGCGCACTGCTCGATCCCTCACTGAGCGCGCCGGTCAGGCCCTTCACCGCTGCCTGCAGAGTCTGGGTGGCCTGTGTCTGGATGGTGACGTTGGTCGCATATTTGACGATCTTGAAGACGCGGCCATTCATGTCAAAGATGGGGTTGTAGTTCGCCTGTAGCCACAAGGGATCGCCATTTTTCTTGACGCGGCGATACAGCCCTGCATCAGCTTGCCCCATGCCGAGGCGATGCCAGAAATCCTTGTATTGAGGAGATGCGCGCTCGGTCTGCTCGACGAAGATGGAATGATGCTTGCCCTGGATTTCAGCAAGTGTATAGCCCACCGCCTGTAGGAAGTTGTCGTTGGCGTGGAGTATGTTTCCTGCGACATCAAACTGGATCACGGCGCGGACCTTGTTGATCGCCTTGATCTGGCCCGAGAAGTCGGCCACCTGTAGCTGCTGTTGCGTGACGTCGCGCGCATATTTGACGATCTTGAAGGGCCGTCCCCAAGCATCCATGATGGGATTGTAGGTGGCCTGAATCCAGACCTCGGCACCCGATTTCGTGATGCGACGATAGAGACTCTGTTCAAATTCGCCACGCGCGAGCTTTTCCCAGAATTTTGCGTACGCCGGCGTATTGCGTTCTTCCTCTGCCACGAAAATGCGATGGTGCTGGCCTTTGATCTCGACGAGCGAGTAGCCCATCAGATCGAGGAAATTTCTGTTGGCCTTGATGATTTTTCCGTCGAGGCTGAACTCAATGACGGCCAGCGCCTTGTCAATGGCGGCGAGCTGCCCCAGCGTATCGGCTTTCTTCTTGCTGAGACGAGATAGGAATCGGAAAGAATCAAGGAATGTCATGGCAAAGGGCTTACATGGTTGGTTTTTGTCATGCGCACTGGCAAGGCTGGCGCCCCCTCCTGAGAGGGATTTTCCTGCGCGCGACGCAGCGTCTGCGTCATTGGCCCTAGTGTATGAATCTTCAGCAACGCGTCCATCGGAGATTTCCTGATGGGCTTGTCTGGAGGATTGGAATGTTTTTGCTGCGGGGAGGGGGCAGGACACAACTTGAGCTTATTCGCGAGAGCCCGCAGGCATATCGACTGCCACGGTCGCGACGCCCAAAAGAAACGCCCCGCGGCAGGGCGCGGGGCGTTAAAGCGGGTATGTCTTGCGGTCAGTCGTGGATGTTGTTGTGCACGGTTTCCTTGACGAACAGCAGGCCGATCACGAAGGTGATCATGGCGATCACGATCGGGTACCACAGGCCGTAGTAGATGTCGCCCTTGAAGGCCACTAGCGCGAAGGAGGTGGTCGGCAGCAGGCCGCCAAACCAGCCGTTACCGATGTGGTAGGGCATGGACATGGAGGTGTAGCGGATGCGGGTCGGGAACATTTCCACCAGGGCGGCGGCGATCGGGCCGTAGACCATGGTCACGTACAGCACCAGGATGAACAGCAGCAGCAGGACCATGGGCTTGTTGATCTGCTCCGGATCAGCCTTGCTCGGATAGCCGGCAGCCTTGATGTCGTCAGCCAGTTCCTTGGACAGTTGCTTGTCCTTGGCGGCCGCATCTTCCTTGGACAGGCCGTTGGCCTCATAGGAGGTGATGACGCGATCGCCGATCTTGACGGTGGCCACCGAGCCCGGTGCGCCTGCCACGTTCTGGTAGTTCACCGAAGCGGCCGACAGCTTGGCCTTCACGATGTCGCAGGACGAGGTGAACTTCTTGGTACCGGTCGGGTTGAACTGGAACTGGCAGCTGGCCGGGTCGGCGGTCACGATCACCGGCGACTTTTGCAGAGCCGATTCCAGCGCCGGGTTGGCGAAGTGGGTCAGGCCGTTGAAGATCGGGAAGTAGGTGACGGCGGCGATCAGGCAACCACCCAGGATGATGGGCTTGCGGCCGATCTTGTCCGACAGCGAACCGAAGAACAGGAAGAAGGGCGTCGCCAGCAGCAGGGCGGCAGCGATCAGGATGTTGGCGGTGGGACCATCGACCTTCAGGGTCTGGGTCAGGAAGAACAGGGCATAGAACTGACCCGTGTACCACACCACGGCCTGGCCGGCGGTCAGGCCCACCAGCGCCAGGATGACCAGCTTCAGGTTCTTCCACTGGCCGAAGGCTTCGGTCAGCGGAGCCTTGGAGGTCTTGCCTTCAGCCTTCATCTTCAGGAAGGCGGGCGACTCGTTCATGGACATGCGGATCCACACCGAGATAGCCAGCAGCAGGATGGAGACCAGGAAGGGAATGCGCCAGCCCCAGTCGGCGAAGGCGGCTTCACCCACCGCAGTACGCACGCCCAGGATCACCAGCAGCGACAGGAACAGGCCCATCGTGGCGGTGGTCTGGATCCAGGCGGTGAAGGCGCCGCGACGACCTTCCGGCGCGTGTTCGGCCACGTAGGTAGCCGCACCGCCATACTCGCCGCCCAGTGCCAGGCCCTGCAGGATGCGCAGGATGATCAGGATGATCGGGGCGGTGATGCCGATGGAGTTGTAGTTGGGCAGCACGCCGACGATGAAGGTCGATGCGCCCATGATCAGGATGGTCACCAGGAAGGTGTACTTGCGACCTACCAGGTCACCCAGGCGGCCGAACACCAGCGCGCCGAAGGGGCGCACGATGAAGCCGGCGGCAAAGGCCAGCAGCGCAAAGATGAAGGCAGTGTTGGGATCGGTGCCGGCGAAGAACTGCTTGGCGATGATGGCCGCGAGCGAGCCGTAGAGGTAGAAGTCATACCATTCGAAAACGGTGCCTAGCGACGAGGCGAAGATGACTTTCTTCTCCTCCGGTGTGATGCCGCGCGCAGTCGTGTTGACTGATGCTGTGGTCATGTTTGTCTCCTTGGTTTTAATTGATATTGCTACTGCATGGATGCCTGCGGTACCCGGGGTACGGACCCTGCGATGCAACAGGTGCAACAGATGCAACAGATGGTCGAATGGGGCGTTATGCAAGAACGCACCGGAGACAGCATGAAGATTCCTCCCTCGCCTTCCCCGTCAGACACAAACCGCGATATTGGCTTCGCATTGCTTGCGTAAGGACCCACTTGTCCATGCCGGGAGTGTGCGACGTCAAACTTACGCAAGACTTGCTTCAAACTTACACAAGCTTACAGCGCAGGACGGCGATTTCAGGTTGCGCTGCAGCAGGCAAAGTGGCCTCTGGCAAGGCTTTGCAGGGTGGGGAGTGGCTATTGCGATGCAGCGAGGATGTCAGGGGGCTCGCATCTGTCCAGACAAGGAGTGAAGTTTTTTCTGTCAGGAACAGGCAGAAAAACCTGAAGCGGACGTCAGGGCAGGTGTAGCGGGAAGGGAAAGCGGAAGAGAACGTGGGGAATAAAATGCGGGCCGGCAGAGAACCTGCGCCACGTCGTTTGCCCGGCATGTCCGGCGCGGCAGCGCGGACGCCGCGCCGGAGAGGGATGCCGAGGGTGAAACGATCAGGCCAGCGCCGTCGCCGGTGCCGGCTGGGCAGTGGGCGTAGGCAGGCTGTCACCTTCCAGCAAAGCCTTGACCACGCGCTCGCCCAGGCCCAGGCCCACGCTCATGCCGATGCCGGTGTGCATCAGTACCACCGAGGTGTGGGCATCGATGGGCAGGGCCGAGAACGGTCCCGGGCCCTTGCTGCCGTAGACGCCTTGCCAGCGCTCGATCACCTTGACCCGGGTGGCCAGGGTATGTTCCACCAGGCCCAGCATCAGTTCATCGACCTCTTCGCTGTTGAAGGGCGGCGAATCGCTGCCGTAGTGGTGCGAATCGCCCACGATCAGTTCCTGGTACGGCGTGGGGCTGACCAGCAGGTGGATGCCGTGCTTGTTGAGCAGGGGCGCATTGGCCTCGATCTCGGCATGCACGGCGCGCGCGGTCGGCAGGTCCGAGAAGGCGCCATAGTGGGTGCAGGACAGCCCGGTCAGCACCGCATGGGTCAGTGGCAGCGGCTCTTCGGTCTTCAGGCGCAGCATCTGCAGGCGGCACTGTTTCAGGTTCATCGGCTGCAGGCGATCGGCGAACAGGGTCAGGTAGTCGTGACCCGAGCAGACCACCACGCGCTCGGCACGGAACTCGCCGGCCGTGGTAGACAGGCGGCCATCGGCCGTGCCATGCACCAGGGTATTGAAGCGGAAATGCACGCCCTGCGAGTGCAGGTAGGCCACCAGCGCCGGCATCGCCTCGCGGGAATACAGTTGCAGGTCTTCGGTGCCATGCAGGGCCGAACGGTGATGGCGGAAGCGGCCGTTGTAGAGGGCATTGAGCTTGTCTCCCTCCAGCAGCGAGGCGCGGTAGTCGTACTGGCGGGCGCGCACCATCATGAATTCCTGCAGCACATCGTGCTCGGCCTCGCTGCGGGCAAACAGCAGGGTGCCGGCTTCGCGGGCGCTGAAGTGGGCGCGCGCGGCCAGGTGCAGCCAGATGGCGCGGCTTTCACGTGCCAGGTCGAGCATGATGCCGGGCGGCTGGCCGGTCACCAGGCCCATGCCGAAGTTGCGCACGGAAGCGCCCAGCGGGGTGCCGGTACGTTCGAACACGGCCACCTTGAGACCGCGCTTGACGGCCGCATAGGCATGCGCCAGGCCGAGGATGCCGGACCCGACCACGGCCAGGTCGAAGTGTTGCGGATCGTGTTCTGAGGGGGATTGCGTCATGGGAATGCTCCATCGGATACGGTTGCGAGATGTGGTGCTGCCTGTTGTGGACGGACGCTCTGTCGGCGTCCTGTGATCCTCTCCGCGCGCCGTCGCAGGCTGGGCTGCGACGGCGTGCTTATTACGGCGTGCTTATTGCTTCTTCTCGGACTTACTTTCGTAGCGCTTGCTCCACTCGGTCAGGATGCGATCACGGTTGGTGCTGGCCCAGGTGAAGTCGTTTTTGATCAGGCGCTTTTCGTAGTCGGCCGGCAGCAGTTCGTCCGGCTTGGCCACGCCCGGGATGGCGACCACGGCGAAGTTCTTTTCGTACAGCGCCATGGCGTCCTTGCTGGCGGAGAAATCGGCCAGCTTCTTGGCTGCTTCCAGGTGCTTGCTGCCCTTGACGATGGCGGTGGCTTCGATGTCCCAGCCCAGGCCTTCGGCCGGCAGGATCACGTCGATGGGCGCGCCTTCCTTCTTGGTCTTCACGGCGCGGTACTCAAAGGCGATACCGATCGGGAATTCACCGGTGGCCGCCTGCTTGCAGGGCTTGGAGCCGGAGTGGGTGTACTGGCCGATGTTCTTGTGCAGGGCGTCCATGTAGGCCCAGCCCTTGTCTTCGCCCATCATCTGCAGCCAGGCCGAGACGTCCAGGTAACCGGTACCGGAAGAGGCCGGATTGGGCATGACGATCTTGCCGGCATAGACCGGCTTGGTCAGGTCGGCCCAGGAAGTCGGCTTGGGCAGACCTTGCTTCTGCGCTTCCACGGTGTTGAAGCAGATGGCCGAGGCCCACACGTCCATGCCGACCCAGGCCGGCGGATTGGCGGCGCTGCGGTACTTGCCGTCGATGGCCGACAGGCCTTGCGGTGCGTACGGGGTCAGCATGCCTTCCTTGTCCAGCAGGGCCAGGCTGGTGGCGGCCAGGCCCCAGATCACGTCGGCCTGCGGGTTGGCCTTTTCGGCCAGCAGCTTGGCGGTGACGATGCCGGTGGAGTCGCGTACCCACTTGATTTCGATGTCCGGATTGGCCTTCTGGAAGGCGGCCTGGTAGGCCTTGATCTGGTCGGCTTCGAGGGCGGTGTAGACGGTCAGCGTGGTGGCCGCTTGCACGGCTGGTGCCGCCAACAGCATGCCGGCGCCGATCACCGATGCGAGCAGGGAAAACAGCTTGGTTTTTTTCATGATGGCCTTCGTCTGTGAATGGCTAGGTTGAAAAAGCGTCGGAAACGCGAGGGTAAAAAAGTGCGAGGGTAAAAGCGGACAAGGGGAGAAACCCGGTCAGTGGGCGCGTCCACGACGCCAGGCCTGGGCACGCGCCAGCCAGCGGCTGCCGGCCAGGTGCATCAGCAGCGCGGCGGCGGCCGAGGTCAGCAGGATCAGGGTGGACATGGCGGCGGCCGGGCCGACATCGCCGGCATCATCCATGTTCAGCACCGCCACCGAGGCCAGTACGGTGTCCGGGCGGTACAGGAAGATCACTGCGGACACCGTCGTCATCGAGGAGACGAACAGGTAGCGGAAGATCTCCAGCATCTGCGGCAGGCACAGCGGCACGGTGACCCGGATAAAGGTCTTCAGCAGCGGCACCTTCAGCGACAGCGAGGCCGCCTCGAATTCCGGATCGAGCTGCTTGAGGGCGGTGACGGCGGTGAGGTGGGCCGTGGTGTAGAAGTGCACGATGGAGCAGAGCACCAGCAAGCTCATCGTCCCGTAGAGGAAGTTGAAGGGATTGGCCGGATGGTTGAAGAACAGCAGGCTGCCCAGGCCCAGCACCAGTCCCGGTACCGCCATCGGCAGGAAGCACAGCATGCGCAGCAGCGCGGACAGCGGCGCCTGGCCACGGGTCTTTTCCATCAGCCAGGCGCCGCTGAAGATCACCACGGTGCCGACCACGCTGGTGCCGCAGGCCAGTTTCAGGCTGTTGAAATAGGCCAGCCAGCCACCACCGTCCATGTTGTCGAAGTCGTAGTGCTGCAGCGTCAGTTGCAGGTTGTAGGGCCACAGCTTGACCAGCGAGGCGCCCATGGCCACCACGATCATCATCAGGATGGCGGCGGCGATCAAGACTACTGCCAGCAGGTTCAGGCCATCACGCCGCCAGTCGGGGCGGGGCACATAGACTTCCGAGCGGCTGCTCATGTTGGCGCGCTGGCGGCGCTGCAGCCAGCCGTCCAGGGCGAAGGTCAGCAGGGCCGGCACCAGCAGCAGCAAGCCGATCAGCGCACCGCGCCCGAACTGCTGCTGGCCGACCACCGCCTTGTAGGCTTCCACCGCCAGCACGCTGTAGGCGCCGCCGGTGATCTTGGGCACGCCGAAGTCGGTGATGGTGAGCGTGAAGACCAGACACAGCGCGCCGAAGATGCCATAGCGCGTGGCCGGCAGGGTGACCGTGCGGAAGATGCGCCAGCGCGAGGCGCCCATGGCATGGGCGGCGTCGTAGAGGCGTCCGTCGGCCTGCGACAGGGCCGACAGGAGAATCATCATGGCATGCGGGAAGGTGTAGAACACTTCACCCAGCAGGATGCCCCAGAAGCCATAGATGCTGCCGTCCATCCATTCCTTGAACAGGCCCTGGTTGCCAAACAGGTAGATCAGCGCGATGCCCGGCAGCAGCGACGGTGCCAGCAGCGGCAACAGGCCGATCCCGCGCCACAGGCCCTTGAAGGGGATGCCCGTACGCTGCAGGGCATAGGCGAAGACATAGGCCAGCGGCACCGTGACCACGGCGGTCATGGCCGAGACCCAGAGGCTGCGCCCCAGCATGGGCAGGAAATTGATGTTGGCGAAGAGTGCCATCAGCGGCGCCGCACCGGCCCAACTGCCATCGGGCTGCAGCACCGCCTGCGCCAGGATGAACAACAACGGTCCACCCAGGCCGACCAGCAGCAGCACCAGCAACAGCCACTTGAAGCCGGCCAGCAGGCCCTGGCTGCGATCGACCGTGCTCATGCGCAGGGCCGGGGCAGGCTGCACGGATGGTTCGATCGCCATGGCGGACGAAGAAAGGGAGGAGGGCAGGCTCATCGCAGATTCAGGCAAACACCTGCAGGGCCTGGCGCGGCAGGGCCACCCACAGGCCGTCGTTGGCGGGCAGGGCGGCCAGGCGTTCATGGGCCTGGTCGCTGACATCGGCCAGCAGGGTCTGGCCGGGCAGCGCGTCGGCCGCCAGTGCCAGGCGGTAGCGGTTACCCAGGTAGATGCGGTCGGTCACCCGCGCCTGGAAACGGTTGGCGGTGGCGTCGGTGGCGAACAGTTCGACCGATTCCGGACGGCAGAACAGGCGGCCGCTGGGCAGTTCGGCTTCCTCGGCCTGGATTTCCAGGCGCAGCGCTCCCACCGCGACCTGCGAGCCGGAGATGCGGGTAAAGGGCAACCAGTTGGCATGGCCGATGAAGTCGGCCACGAAGGGCGTGGCCGGGCGCCGGTAGATCTCGGCCGGCGTGCCGAACTGTTCGATGCGACCGTGCTGCATCACGGCGATGCGGTCGGCCATGACCATGGCTTCTTCCTGATCGTGGGTGACCATCAGGGTGGTGATGCCGAACTGCTTTTGCAGGCGGCGGATTTCCAGTTGCAGGTGTTCGCGTACCTGGGCATCCAGGGCCGACAGCGGTTCGTCCAGCAGCAGCAGGGACGGTGACGGCGCCAGTGCGCGGGCCAGTGCCACGCGCTGTTGCTGCCCGCCGGAGAGCTGGCCGGGATACTTGGCCTGGCTGCCGCCCAGGCCGACCATGTCCAGCATGGCCGCGACCCGATCCCGGCGTGCATCACGCTTCATGCCGGTGAGGCCGTAGGCGACGTTATCGGCCACGGTCAGGTTGGGAAACAGGGCATAGGACTGGAACAGGATGCCGTAATCGCGCGCCTGGGGCGGCAAGTGGGAGATATCGCGCCCGCCGGCGTGGAGCTGGCCGGCGTCCTGGCGTTCCAGCCCGGCGATGGTGCGCAGCAGGGTGGTCTTGCCGCATCCGGACGGCCCCAGCAGGCAGACCATCTCGCCGCGACGCACTTCCAGCGATACCCGATCCAGCGCGGTGAAGGCGCCAAAGCGCTTTTCGATGCCCTGCACGGTCAGGAAACCGGTCTCGCTGTGTTCCTGCGGGTCCTGGCAGGGCGGCAGCGCAAGCGCGGCGGAAGAAGGATTGTGCATCATCTCGGAAGTGGTCTCGCTAGCTCGCGTTGTTGCCCAAACGCAGCGCCCGTGCGGAGTTGCGGGGCGCAGCCTGGGGTGGAAGGCATGCGGATGGTACGGTGAAAATATGACTGCTGGATGACACCCCCTGCTGCAATAGCGGAGCAGAATCCTTGCTATAGATTGAAGCTATGGATGCCCGCCCGGACTCCCGGCGGCAGGGAATCGGCACGGCGATTTGCGGTCCAATCCTTCATTGACGAGCGGCATTGAGTGAATCAAGATCGTTCATCTGAGAGGAGACCAGAATGAATACACGCACCAGGCCGGCGCGGCTGCCGACCTCGCCGCGCCAGTTGGTCAGGCGATTGGCCATCTCGGGCGTGGGCGTGGCGGCCATGCTGGCCGCCTGCTCGGCCCCGGAAAGTACCCAGGAAACCCGTGACGAGCTGGCGCGCACCCTGATCGAGCAAAAGAAGACCACCGAAGACGGTACCTCTACCGCGACCACCGTGGATGGCTACAAGGTCGACCTGGCCAAGCGCATTTCCCAGGTCAACTTCACCAGTGTCTATGTGGAAAGGCCGCAGGCGCTGCTGCGCTCGGTGATCGTGATCAAGTACATCGTCGATGGGGATGGCAATCTGGTCAAAAGTGAAATCCTGCGCAGCAATCGCGACAAGCACGCCGAATCTAGCGCCCTGGGCAGCCTGAAGACGGCCGCACCCTTTCCCAAACCGCCACCGGCGCTGTTGAAGCAGGGCCGCATCGAACTCTCGGAGAGTTGGCTGTTCAATAATGACGGCCGTTTCCAGCTGCGCAGCGTGGCACTGGCCCAGATGGACCGCTAGGGTGCGGCGGGGGCGCAAAGATGCCTCAGGGCATTGGCATGTGTATAATGTCGCGCGAGCACGACGGTGTGCGTTGTGCGTCCCGGGCCCAAGGGCCTGCGCCGGATCAGGGCGAACGCGAGTTCGCCCTTTTTATTATCCGCGGACGCCCGGCGGCAGTCCTCGCTGACCTTCATTGACCAGATCGTTTATTGATTGGCTATTCATGTTTGATTTCATTCGTACTCACCAGCGCCTGATGCAGTTCCTGCTGCTGCTGTTCATCTTCCCGTCGTTCGCCTTCTTCGGCCTGGAGGGCTACAGCCGCCTGACCGATGACAGCGGCGTGGCCAAGGTGGCCGGCCAGACCATCACCAAGGAAGAATGGGACGCCGCGCACCGCCAGCAACTGGAGCGCATGCGCCAGGTGTACGGCAACCAGTTCGATAGCAAGATCTTCGATAGCCCGCAGGCGCGTCGCGCCATCCTGGACAACCTGATCGCCCAGCGCGCCCTGGGCGCCGAAGTGGTGGCCAACAAGCTGGTGGTGCCGGACCAGGTGCTGCAGCAGAGCATCCTGCAGATCCCCGGCCTGACCAAGCCGGACGGCAGCTTCGACAATGAACAGTATCGCGTGCTGCTGGCCGCCCAGGGCATGACGCCCAAGTCCTACGAAGCCGGCCTGCGCCGTGAAATGGCCGTGCAGCAGTTGAACGCCGCCATCCAGAGCACCGCCTTCGCGCCCCGGACCGTGGCCGAGAACCTGTCGAACCTGAACGATCAGGAACGCACGGTGCAGATGCTCAACTTCAAGCCGGACAGCTATGCCGCCCAGGTCAAGGTGAGCGACGACATGCTCAAGGCCTACTATGACAAGAACGGCGCCCGCTTCGAGACCCCGGAGCAGGCCGACATCGAATACGTGGTGCTGGACGCTGCCGCCGTGGCCGCGCAGGCTGCCGTCACCGACGACGACATCAAGGCTTACTACGAGCAGAACCAGAAGCAGTACGCCACCGAAGAACAGCGTCGTGCCAGCCACATCCTGATCACCGTCAAGAAGGACGCGCCGGCAGCCGAGAAGGCTGCCGCCAAGGCCAAGGCCGAAGGCCTGGTGGCGCAACTGCGCAAGAACCCGGGCGACTTCGCCAAGCTGGCCAAGGCCAACTCGCAGGACCCCGGTTCGGCTGAAAACGGTGGCGACCTGGGCTACTTTGCCAAGGGCGCCATGGTCAAACCCTTCGAAGATGCCGCCTTCAGCCTCAAGCAGGGCGAGATCAGCGATCCGGTGGAATCCGACTTCGGCTATCACGTGATCGAAGTGACCGGCATCAAGCCGGCCGCCGTCAAGCCGCTGGAATCGGTCAAGGCCGAGATCGGCGCCGAGATCAAGAAGCAGATCGCCGCCAAGAAGTATTCGGAAATGGCCGACCAGTTCAACAACCTGGTCTATGAAAACGGCGACAGCCTCAAGGCCGTCTCCGACAAGCTCAAACTGAAGATCCAGACCGCCACCGGCGTGACCCGTGCGCCCAACCCGGCCGCTGGCCCGCTGCCGTACAACAATGCCAAGTTCCTGACGGCGTTGTTTACCGACGACGTGATCAAGGCCAAGCACAATACCGAAGCCGTGCAGACTGCCCCCAATACCCTGGTGGCCGGCCGCATGACCAGCTACAAGCCGGTTGCCAAGCGTCCGTTCGAGGAGGTCAAGGCCGATGTGCAAAAGGCCGTGCTGCAGCAGGAAGAACAGGCACTGGCGGTCAAGGCCGGCCAGGAACGCCTGGCACAGCTGCAGGCCAAGGATGACGCCACCGGTTTCAGCGATGCCAAGGTGGTCTCGCGCGTGAAGTCCGACGGCTGGACCCAGGAAGCCTTCAATGCCGTCATGAAGGCCGATACCGCCAAGCTGCCAGCCTACGTCGGCGCCGAGACGCAGGGCCTGGGTTACCAGATCTACCGCGTCACCAAGGTGGAACAGCCCAAGACCGTCGACACCGCCCGCCGCAAGGCCGAGCAGGAACAGATCGTGGCCGCCTTGTCGCAACAGGAAGCCCTGGCTTACCTGGACTACCTGCGCGAGAAGGCCAAGACCAAGCTGCTCAAGGGTGCCGCTGCAGTCAGCGCGGATGACGCCGCCAAGTAAGCTGGCGTGACCCGCGACGGGGCATGCGCGCACCGGGATCGTGAATCGGCGCGCAGCTCCGCCCAGTTCAGGGGAGTTGTCGGCATGTCTGCCACAATTTACTAAAATATTTACCGAGGCCGCTTTTCCAGCGGCCTTTTTTGTTTCATCATGGACACCGGCGCAGCCTGCATGCGGGATGTACAGGCGGGGGATGCCCAAAAGATCAGGGTTCGGGGATGGACCTTTTTCTGTTTTTGTCCCTCGGGATTTCGTCGGATATTGTCAATCCTGGTCAGTCCCGGTCAGTTTTCACTCAGCGAGAAAATGCACATATTGTGCTGATGAAGTGAAAATAATGTCATCCGCATGCCATCTTGCGCCGTTTTTGGAATAAACGGCTGCCGTAAAGTTGTCGCTGCCTCCAGTCGAAGTTCGAAGGCATCGCTCGGTGTATTTCCCACAAGGAATACTTCCGATGCCATGTTTTGCCCTGAATACCGACCACGTTTTTATGCCTGCCCCAGTCCTGATCATCCAAACCGGCGATGCCAATCCTGCCCTCAAGACCAACTATGGTGGTTATGCCGACCAGATAGGTTGCGCCGCCGGTCTGTGCCACACCGAAATCGAAGTCGTGACCGTCTATGAAGGGGAGCGCCCGTCCTGCCCGCGCAGCTATCGGGCCGTCTTCATCACCGGTTCGCCGGCCATGGTGACCGACAAGGAAGACTGGAGCGAGCGCACCGCCGAATGGATCCGCGACGCCGCCGCCCTGGATACGCCGATGTTCGGCATCTGCTACGGCCACCAGCTGCTGACCCATGCCTTCGGCGGTGAAGTCGGCTACAACCCGGCCGGCCGGGCTGCTGGCACCATGCACGTGGAAACACTGGAATGCTGCCGTCAGGATGAATTGCTGGGCGTGCTGCCGGAGGCCTTCCCGGCGCACATGCTGCACATGCAGTCGGTGTTGCGGCCGCCCAAGGACGCCATCGTCATGGCCCGTTCGCCGATGGACCCGCACCACGTGATCAAGCACAAGCACAACGTCTACTCGACCCAGTTTCACCCGGAGTTTTCGCCCGAGTTCGTGCGCGCCCACCTGCGCTACTACACCGACATCTACCGTGGCTGCGGTATCGACGCCCAGGCCCTGTGCGAAAAGGTCAGTGCAACCCCGCAATCGACCGGGCTGCTGCGCCGTTTCCTGGACCTGTACGCGCGCCATTGAGGCGTAGCTGTCCGGTTCTTCTGCTGGATGAACGAAGCCCCTGGCGCCAGTGACGGCGGCAGGGGCTTCGGCTTTCAGGGCGGGGGATTTACTTCTTGCCCAGCAGCGGCTTCAGATGCGGCCAGACATTGTCCAGCAGCCTGGGCTGGGCTTGTTCGTTGGGATGGATGCGGTCAGCCTGGAATAGCGACAGGTCGGCGGCAATGCCCTCGAAGAAGAACGGCACCAGCGCCACCTTGTTGGCCTTGGCCAGGCCCTGGTACATCGCGGCGAAGCGGCGCGTGTAGTCGGGGCCGTAATTGGGCGGAATCTGCATGCCGATCAGCAGCACCTTGGCCTTTTGCTGGCGGGCCAGGTCGATCATGGCCTGCAGGTTGTCCTGGCTGGTCTTGAGCGGCAGGCCGCGCAGGGCGTCGTTGGCGCCCAGTTCGATCACCAGGATGTCCGGCTGGTGCTGCGTCATCAGCGCCGGCAGGCGATTGCGTCCGCCGATGGTGGTGTCGCCGCTGATGCTGGCGTTGACCACCCGCAGTTCCGATTTGTTCTGCTGCAGCCGTTGCTGCAACAGCCCGGTCCAGCCAGTGCCGCGTTGCAGACCATATTCGGCCGACAGGCTATCACCGAGCACGAGCAGGTTTTTTGGGGCAGAATAAGCGCTCGCCGTCGCCAGCACCAGGGCGACGCCCGCCAGCAGCCGCAGCAGCCAGCCCAGTACGCTGGCGCGCGCCGCGCCCCTCCCGGACCCCCTTGCCTGATTGCCCTGCATGCCTGCTTCCCTTCCTGAAACTGATACCGATACCGCACAATCCGCCGTCGTTGCAGCCATTGAAGTCCTTCAGTTATCCAAACATGTTGCCGATGTCGCCGCGCCCGGTGGGCGTTTGACTATTTTGAGCGACATCGATTTTACCGTGGCCGCCGGTACCACGGTGGCCATCGTCGGCGCCTCCGGCTCCGGCAAGTCCACCTTGCTGGGCCTGCTGGCTGGACTGGATACTCCCAGCGAAGGTTCCGTGCGGCTCGATGGCGAAGACATCTATGCCCTCGATGAGGACGGCCGGGCGTTGCTGCGCAAGCGCAAGCTGGGCTTCGTGTTCCAGTCCTTCCAGTTGCTTGGGCACTTGAACGCCCTGGAAAACGTCATGCTGCCGCTGGAGCTGCGCGGCGACGGCCAGGCCCGCGCCAAGGCCGAGCAGATGCTGGGCCGGGTCGGCCTGGGCAGCCGCCTGAAGCATTATCCCAAGTACCTCTCCGGGGGCGAGCAGCAGCGCGTGGCGCTGGCCCGCGCCTTCGTCACCGAACCGCCGCTGCTGTTCGCCGACGAGCCCACCGGCAGCCTGGACGCGGCCACCGGCGAATCGGTCATCCAGTTGATGTTTGAACTGAACCGCGAACGCGGCTCCACCCTGGTGCTGGTCACCCACGACAACGGCATCGCCGCGCGCTGTGAGCGCACCCTGACCATCGCGGCCGGACGCCTGCTCTGAGCCTGCTCAGACCGCTTCCATCGGATCGGCCGGCGGTAGCGGATGGGCGCGTTTGTGCTCGATATAGGCAATGCCGATCCCGCTGGCGCAGATGATGGCGATACCCAGCACCGTGATGCTGTCGGGGAATTGCCCGAACACCAGCCAGCCCATGCCCGAAGCCGAGATGATCTGGGCATAGAAGAAGGGCGTCAGCACCGAGGCTTCGGCATGCCGGTAGGCGGTGTTCTGCAGGAAGTGGCCGATGGTGCTGGTAATGCCGGTGGACACCAGAATCGCCAGTTCGATAGCTGTCGGCGTATGGGCGCTCCAGAAGAAAGGCACCATCAGCGTCGACAGCACGCTGCCCACCAGCGCCCCGTAGAACAGCGTCACCATGGGATTGTCGGCCTGGCTGGCCTTGCGGTTGAGGATGGACATGAATGCCATCGTCAGCGCCGACACCAGCCCCAGCGCCACCCCGTGCGGCGGAATGTCGCCACTGGGGCGGATCACGATCAACATGCCCGTAAAACCCACCAGCACCGCGATCCAGCGCGAGAGATAGCTGCGTTCGCCCAGTAGCCAGGGTGAGATTGCCAGCACGATCAGGGGTGCACAGAAATTCATCGCCGTCCCTTCAGCCAGCGGCACGATCTTCAGGACCGAAAAGAAGATCAGCGTCGACGCCAGCAGCAGCGCACCGCGCCCCAGTTGCAGGCCGAGCCGGTTGGACCGCAGGATGCTGCGCCCGTGCCGCCGCTGGTACAGCGGCGCCAGGGTCACGGCCATGAACAGCAGATTGATGGTGTAGCGCATCCAGGCAATCATCACCACGTGGTAGCCGGCCAGGGCCAGCAGCTTGCCTGCGGTATCCAGTAGCGACAGCGTCCACAGCCCGGCGATGAGAAACAGGATGCCCAGCTTATGGCTGGGGGCGATGCGGGGATGCGGCAGGACGGCGCTGGACATGGTCTCGGATGATCTGGTTGAACACCGCCCGGATGGCGGGAATGAATTCGCTTGCGGTCAGCCCCACCGGGCCCAGCCCGGCACCCACCAGCTGATCGGCGGCGGCGCCGTGGATCCAGGTGGCAGCCAGGGCAGCGGCGCGGGTCGGCCAGCCTTGCGCCAGCAGCGCACCACACAGGCCCGAGAGAACGTCGCCGGTACCGGCAGTGGAGAGCGCCGGGTTGCCGCTGGGGTTGATGAGGATTTCGCCATCGGGGAAGGCGATCACCGTCCCCGCGCCCTTGAGCACGGTGATGGCATTGAACTGGCGGGCCAGCAGGCGCGCTGCCTGCGGGCGGTCCTGCTGGATCTGCTGGGTGCTGCTGTCGAGCAGGCGGGCCGCTTCCAGCGGGTGGGGCGTGATGATGCTGGTGATCTCGGCACCGGCCTGGTGGCGCCGGTGCAGCTTGTGCTGCAGGGACGGTTCGGCCGAGATCAGGTTCAGGGCATCGGCATCGATGACGATGTCGGCCTCGCTGTCCAGCGCACGCGCCAGGATGTCATGCGCGTGGCGCGAGGTGCCCATGCCGGGGCCGATCACCAGCGCCGCGCTGGCGCCGAACTCGACCCGGTCGGCCAGGCGGAACATCAGTTCCGGGTGCTTGTCGTCATAGGCAGGACCTTCGTCGACGAAGGCCACATAGACCCGCCCGGCACCGCTGAAGGCCGCCGTGCGCGCAGCCAGCACCGGCGCACCGGCCATGCCGCGTGCACCACCCACCACGATGACATCGCCATAGCTGCCCTTGTGGCTGTTGTTGGCACGCGGCTTGAGCGCGGTGGCGAAGCATTGCGGGCCGTTGAGGAAGGCGCGGGCTGACGGGAAATGGCTATCGTCGATCTCCAGCGGTTCCAGCACGATATGGCCGCTATGGTCGCTGCCGTCACAGGTGTGCAGACCGGGCTTGTCGGAGATGAAGGTAATGGTATGGGTGGCCTGCACGGCCAGCCCCTCACGTCCGCCGACGATGCTGCCGGTATCGGCATTCAGGCCGCTGGGGACATCGATGGACAGCACCGGACAGCGCAGGCTGTTGATGTAGTCGATGATGGGCCGCAGCCTGGGGCCGGGCGGGCGCGCCAGGCCGATGCCGAACAGGCCGTCGATCACCAGGGCCCAGGACTGGGCGCGCAAGGCGGTGTCGCTCAGATCGTCGATGAACTGGATCTCGGCTTCGCGCACGCGGGCCAGTGCGCGCCGCGCATCCTCCGGCTGGCGGCTTTCGTCGGCATGCAATTGCACGCTGACTTCGATCCCCGCTTCTTCCAGCAGGCAGGCCGCCTCCAGCGCGTCGCCGCCGTTGTTGCCGGGGCCGGCCAGCACCAGGACAGACGGCGAGGACACCGTGGCCGAGCACAGCAATTGCTGCGCCAACTCGGCAATGGCGGCGCCGGCACGTTGCATCAGGGTGTAAGGGGGTAGGGCGGACAGGGCCTGCTGTTCGACTTGGCGGATCTCGGCAACGGAGTGGAGCGCGCTCATGATCGTGGTCGCTGGTGCATTCGTTGGACAGCTGGATGGATGAAGTGAAGCTCAGGCAGGGCGCAGCAGTGCCACGAAGGGCAGCTTGCGTCGGCCGTCAGGCAGGATGCCGGCGCAACGGTGTCGATTTTAAGTGAATTAGGGTCTTGGCGCAGAACCGTCTCAGATGAAAAAAATCGGCGCGCTCAAATGAGGTCCGGTCGTCGTGACTGATGCGCTGGCCAGGACGTCGTAAAAAACGGGCTTGATGGCTGGATCTGGGGCGGGGTGGCTCTGTGCCATGCCTTGCTGCAGAGGATGGCCTGTTGGGCTTGTTGGGCCTGATGTTGGTCGGGGTTGCAAAAGGTTGCAAAGGGTTGCATAGTGATGCGCAATAAAACCCTGATATCAAGGAGCTGATATGGCTATTGCAATGAAACTTTCGGATGAGCTGGTCGATATGGCGAAGCCTCGCGCAGCTGCTGAACACCGCTCTGTGCCAAAGCAGATTGAATACTGGGCGCGTCTGGGCAAGGCCGTCGAAGACAATCCCGATCTGCCGGTTCAGTTCATCAAAAGCACCTTGGTGGCGGTGGCGGAGGCTGATGCCGGCCAACTTTCCGAATATCGCTTTGGGGTGTGATGGTGTTGAGCATTCTCGGCACCCCCTCGTTTGATCGTGTCGTCAAGAGACTGCACGCGAGAGACAAAAAGGTGGTTGACCAGGCCGTCATGGCGATTGCCACCGATCCAGCCATCGGCGTAGAAAAAAAAGGCGATCTGGCAGGGGTATTCGTCTACAAGTTCAAGGTCAACAAGCAAGAAACCTTGCTGGCGTATCGCTTGCAGCCGAACAAGAAGAGCCCGCAGGAAGTTGTATTGCTAAGCCTCGGCTCGCATGAAAATTTCTACGACGCCATGAAGCGCTAAAAAGCGCTAAACCTCGTTCTGGCGCGGTCAGCCCAGCAGATCGCGCGGCAGCAGTCCGTCGGTCGGGATTTCCGGTTCCTCGCCGGCCATCAGGTCGCTCAGCAGGCGTGCCGAGCCCACCGTGGCGGCCCAGCCCGTGGCGCCGTGACCGACGTTGACGAAGACATTGCCCTGCCGCGTCGGACCCAGTACCGGCAGGCCATGCGGCAGCAGGGCCATGGTATTGCTCCAGAAATGGGCCTGGTTGTAGTTGGCGGCATTGGGGTAGTAGTCACCGGCGATCTTGAGCAGGTTGCGCAGAGCCTTGGGCGGCAGCGTCTGCGAGGGCGGCACGAAGCCCAGCAGGCCACTGATGCGTATGCGTCCGCCCAGTCGTGTCATGGCAACCTTGTAGCTGTCGTCGTAGAGCGCCATGCTGGGCGCATCGTCCGGATTCTTGACCGGCACCAGCGCCGAATAGCTTTGCAGCGCCCGCAAAGGGAGCACCGTGTCCAGCGGCTGCAGCAACCGGGCGCTGGACATGCCGGCGGCTACCACCACGGCGTCGACCTGCATGTGCGAGGCCAGATGGGGTGACTCCAGCAGCAAGGAAACGCGACCGCCGAAGTCGGCGCTCAAGGTCCGGACGGTGGAATCGAAATGGAAGCTCACCCCCAGCTCCTGCGCGGCATTGCGCATCTGCTTGGCAAACAGCACGCAATTGCCGGCCATGTCGTCGGGGTAGTAGAGCGCGCCGGCCAGCTTGGCCTCCGAGGAAAAGGCCGGCTCCAGGGTGCGGATCGCCGTTGCATCCAGGGCCTGGTGCTTGAACTCGCATTGCTGGGCGGCTTCCTGCAGGTGGGGCATGCGCGCCGCCTCGGCCGGCTGGCGGAACAGGTGGAGTACACCGTTGCCGTTTTCGTGCTCCATGTTGTGGTGCGCCTGCAATTGCAGAGTCAGGCCCTGGCCGTAGGCCGACAGGCGCGACAGCCGCAGCTTGTTCTCGGCGAACTCGTGCTGTTGTGCCTGGCGCGTCTGGCGCATCCAGCGGCGCCGGCCGAAGTCGGCACCCGAGGCCAGCAGCACCCGTGGCTCGTCCTGGAAACGGCAGGCAAAGGTGGCCATGCCCCTGACCCTGCCGGGCGCCAGCAGGCCGGAGTCGCCGAAGGTGGCTTCCTCGGCCACATGCGCGCGGCGCTCGATGACGGCCACCTGGTAGCCCTTGGCGGCCAGGAAGTAGGCGCTGCAAATCCCTGAAAGTCCCCCGCCGATGACGGCGATCTGTCGATGTGTGCTGTTCACTCTGTTCGTCTTGGAAGCGGCCGGGCCGCTGTGGTCATGGTCATCGGTTCTGCATGCTGGTGTGCCGCGGGCTGCCTGCCGCGCCGCGTGGCCTGTGCGCGCAGTGGCGGCAGGCCGTTTCCGATGCGGGCCGAATGATACCGCGAAATTTCCTTGTCGTTCGGATATTGCCGCAAAGCCACATTCTGGCCATCACCATAGGACAATCTGCTTGCTTCCAAGGACAACGCACGGCGCCGGGCGACCGATGACACGGATGTCCCCAGATGTCCCCACGGGCAGCCGGCGAGACCCGGGACGTGGTCGGCTAGCGCAGCCAACTGCTCGCTTTGCCTGGGACGGGGACCGGCGTCCACTGTATAATGCCGGCTCTGCCAGCAAACGCGCGCACGATCCATCAGTCCGCCGTACCCGAAACTGCACGTTTTTACCTAGTGCGGTGCAACATCCGAGGGTGCGGCCGGTGTCGGTGGACCGGTCCCTGCCGCGATGCTGCGACGGTTTTCCCGATTCAAGCTAACTGCCTCGACCTCGCCATGCTGATCCTGCCGGGCTCCAATGCCCTTTCCGCTTTCCGTACCCAACGCCTTTTGACCCAATTGCAAGCAGTGGACGCCGCCATTACCGGCGTATCCGGCCGCTACCTGCACTTCGTCGATGCTCAGCAGGCATTGACCCAGGAGGATGAGGCACGCCTGAACGGCCTGCTGACCTACGGCGATCCCTTCAACGGCAGCGACGAGGGCGATGCCTTCGTGGTGATCCCGCGTTTCGGCACCATTTCGCCATGGGCCAGCAAGGCCACCGACATCGTGCGCAACTGCGGCATGAGCCACATCCACCGGGTCGAGCGCGGCATCATCTTCCGCGTGCAGGTCAAGACCGGTCTGCTGGGCGGCGCCAAGAAGCTCAATGAAGCCAGCCTGCCGGCCGTGGCCGCGCTGCTGCATGACCGCATGACCGAGACGGTGCTGCGCAATCCGCAGGAAGCGGCCGGCCTGTTCTCCGAACTGCAGGCCCGTCCGCTGGAGAGCGTGGATGTCATCGGCGGCGGCCGTGCCGCCCTGGAAGCAGCCAATACCGAGCTGGGCCTGGCCCTGTCGGATGACGAGATCGATTACCTGGTGGCAGCCTTCACCAAGGCGCAGCGCAATCCGACCGATGTCGAACTGATGATGTTCGCCCAGGCCAACAGCGAGCACTGCCGCCACAAGATCTTCAACGCCGACTGGACCATCGACGGCCAGGTGCAGGACAAGTCCCTGTTCGGCATGATCCGCAACACCCACCAGCTGGCGCCCAAGGGCACCGTGGTGGCGTACTCGGACAATTCTTCCGTCATCGAGGGCGCCAGCATCTCGCGCTTCTACCAGCGCGGCGCTACCAAGGGCAACGTCTACGAAGCTTCGGAAGAGCTGACCCACATCCTGATGAAGGTGGAAACCCACAACCACCCGACCGCGATCTCGCCGTTCCCCGGTGCCTCCACTGGCGCCGGCGGTGAAATCCGCGACGAAGGCGCGACCGGCCGTGGTGCCAAGCCCAAGGCCGGCCTGACCGGTTTCACCGTTTCCAACCTGATGGTGACCCACGCCGTGCAGCCCTGGGAAAACGCCCGTGACGTGGCCCAGCCGGCCGCCGAGCGCGACGCCCACGCCCAGGGCGGTATCTACGGCAAGCCCGAGCGCATCGCCTCGCCGCTGCAGATCATGATCGACGGCCCGCTGGGTGGCGCGGCCTTCAATAATGAATTCGGCCGTCCCAACCTGGGCGGCTACTTCCGTACCTACGAACAGAACGTGGGCGGCCAGGTGATGGGTTACCACAAGCCCATCATGATCGCTGGCGGCATGGGCAATATCTCGGCCAAGCACACCAGGAAGAACGACCTGCCGGTGGGCAGCCTGCTGATCCAGCTGGGTGGCCCCGGCATGCGCATCGGCATGGGCGGCGGTGCCGCTTCCTCGATGGCCACCGGCGTGAACACCGCCGACCTGGACTTCGACTCGGTCCAGCGCGGCAACCCGGAAATGGAGCGTCGCGCCCAGGAAGTCATCAACGCCTGCTGGGCGCTGGGTGACGAGAACCCCATCCAGTCCATCCACGACGTGGGTGCGGGCGGTCTGTCCAACGCCTTCCCGGAAATTACCAACGACGCCAAGCGCGGCGCCCTGTTCGACTTGCGCAAGGTACCGCTGGAAGAAAGCGGCCTGGCTCCGCGCGAGATCTGGAGCAACGAGTCCCAGGAACGCTACGTGCTGGCCATCCTGCCGGAACACCTGGACCTCTTCAAATACCTGTGCGAGCGCGAGCGCGCGCCCTTCGCTGTGGTCGGTACCGCCACCGAAGAGCGCCAGTTGAAGGTGATCGACCCCGAACACAACAACAGCCCCGTGGACATGCCCATGGACGTGCTGCTGGGCAAGCCACCCAAGATGCACCGCGATGTGACGCACGTCGAGAAGCAACTGCCGCCGGTGGACCTGACCGGCATGGACCTGGTGGAGGTGGCCCAGCGCGTGCTGCGCCTGCCGGCCGTGGCCGACAAGTCCTTCCTGATCACCATTGGTGACCGTAGCGTGGGCGCCATGACCGTGCGCGACCAGATGGTCGGTCCCTGGCAGGTGCCGGTGGCTGACGTGGCCGTGACGGCCATGGGCCTGGAAGGTTATCGCGGCGAGGCCATGGCCATGGGCGAACGCACTCCGCTGGCCGTGATCGACGCCCCGGCCTCGGGCCGTATGGCTGTCGGCGAAGCCATCACCAACATCGCCGCCGCCCCGATCGCCGAGATCGGCGACATCAAGTTGTCGGCCAACTGGATGGCAGCCTGCGGCCAGCCCGGCCAGGATGCCGCCCTGTTCGACACCGTCAAGGCCGTCGGCATGGAGCTGTGCCCGGCGCTGGGCGTGTCCATCCCCGTGGGCAAGGACTCGCTGTCCATGCGCAGCACCTGGAGCGACGAAGAGGGCGCCAAGTCGGTGACCTCGCCGGTGTCGCTGATCGTCTCCTCGTTCGCCCCGGTGACCGACGTGCGCCGCGTGCTCACGCCGCAACTGCGCAAGGACAAGGGCGAGACCGTCCTGATCCTGATCGACCTGGGTCGCGGCAAGAACCGTATGGGCGCCTCGGCCCTGACGCAAGTCATGCAGCAGATCGGCAACGAGACCCCGGACGTGGATAGCGCGGAGGACCTGAAGGCCTTCTTCAACGCCATCCAGCAACTGAACTCCGAAGAGCGTCTGCTGGCCTACCATGACCGTTCCGATGGCGGCCTGTATGGCACCCTGGTGGAAATGGCCTTTGCCGGCCACACCGGCATCTCGGTCAACCTCGACATCCTGACCATGGAAGGCGAGCATGCCGCCGACTGGGGCGATTCCAAGAACTGGACCACGCAAGTGGCCGAGCGCCGCAATGAACTGACCCTGCGTGCACTGTTCAGCGAAGAGCTGGGCGCCGTGATCCAGGTCCCGGCGGAGCAGAAGTCGGATGTCATGAACGTGCTGCGCAGCTACAATCTGGGCGCCTGCAGCCACATCATCGGCAAGCCCAACGACCGCGACGTGGTCGAGTTCATGCGCGACGCCAAGAACATCTACAGCCAGCCGCGTGCCGAGCTGCACCGCACCTGGAGCGAGACCAGCTGGCGCATCGCCCGCCTGCGCGACAACCCGGCCTGTGCCGATGCCGAATACGAGCGCCTGCTGGACGCCGCCGACCCCGGCATGACGCCCAAGCTGAGCTTCGACCCGCAGGAAGACATCGCCGCACCCTACCTGTCGCTGGGGGCTGCTGCCCGTCCCAAGGTCGCCATCCTGCGCGAGCAGGGCGTGAACTCGCACATCGAGACCGCCTACGCCATGCACAAGGCCGGCTTCACCGCCGTGGACGTGCACATGAGCGACCTGATCGCCAACCGCGCCAAGCTGGATGACTTCAAGGGCTTCATTGCTGTTGGCGGCTTCTCCTATGGTGACGTGCTGGGTGCCGGCGAAGGTTGGGCCAAGACCATCCTGTTCAATGCCCAGCTGGCCGAGCAGTTCTCGCGCTTCTTCCAGCGCCAGGACACCTTCTCGCTGGGGATCTGCAACGGCTGCCAGATGATGAGTAACCTGAAGTCCATGATCCCGGGCGCCGAAGCCTGGCCCAAGTTCACCCGCAACAAGTCCGAGCAGTTCGAGGCGCGTTTCGTGATGGTGGAAGTAGCCGATTCGCCGTCCATCTTCATGCAGGGCATGGCCGGCACCCAGGCGCCGATCGCCACCGCCCACGGCGAAGGTTTTGCCGACTTCTCGCAGACCGGCGACATCGACAAGGCCATCATCGCCATGCGCTACGTCGACCATCGCGGTGCAGCCACCGAAGCCTATCCGTTCAACCCGAACGGCTCGCCCCAGGGCATCACCTCGGTGACCACTCCGGACGGCCGCTTCACGGTCCTGATGCCGCACGCCGAACGCGTGTTCCGCACCGTGACCCAATCCTGGCACCCGGATACCTGGGGCGAGGATTCGCCGTGGATGCGCATGTTCCGTAATGCGCGCAAGTGGGTGGGCTGATCGTCGATCTGACGACATGATGCCGGACGCGTGACGGAGTCCGGGTTGCCCTGCTGGTGGGTGATCCGGGACTGGTCAGACAGTACAGGCGAAAAAAAGCGCAGTTCCTTTCGGAACTGCGCTTTTTCTTTCTGCTTTCTGAATGCTTCCCGTTGTTAGCACGCTCTCCCGAGGGAGAGCGCCTTCACGCCCGGATCAGAAGATGTGACGAATGCCAACACCCAGGGTGGTGACGTTGTCCTTGCCGGCGGCCTGGCCGGTCAGCTCGTAGCGGGCTGCGTCCTTGGCCTTGTTGTAGTCCACGATGGTGTACAGCTGGGTACGCTTGGACAGCGCATAGTCCGCCCAGGCCACCACGGCGTAACGCTTGCCGTCGCCGACATTGCCCACGCCTGCGACCGAGGCGTTCTGGCTCTTGTCGTAGTAGAAGGCGCCAGTCAGGGACAGGGCGGCGGTTGCCTGGTAGGAAGTACCCAGGAAGTAACCCTTGTCCTTGCGTTGCACGCCAGCGATGCCGCCCGCCGAGGCGGTGCTGTTGCTCATGGCCATGTAGGCAGCGGTGGTGCCGGTGCTGTCCTTGATGTTGTAGTAGCCGCCGAACAGCTTGGCTGCGCCGATCTTGTAGGACGCCGACAGGTTGTAGGTGGTGTCCTTGTTGTCGCTGTTGGTGGCGCTCACGGTTTGCTGCCAGCCGCCGCCGACCGAGAACGGGCCGGTGGTGTATTGCAGCGAGCTGCTGATCTGGCTGCCACGGCGGGCCGAACCGGCTTGTTCGCCAGCGGCGTAGGACAGGCCGACGTTGAAGCCACTGAAGCTGCCGTAGTACTTGATCATGTTGCTGTTGCGCACCAGGGTACCAGCAGCCGGCAGCCAGGAGTTGCTGTCGTAGTTACCGACGGTCAGCGGGTCGAAGTGGTCAGCCATCAGGTCGAACAGGGGCGTGTTCTGACGGCCGATGGACACCTTGCCGAAGCTGCCACCCAGGCCAACCCAGGATTGACGGTTGAAGATGGTGTTGGCTTGGCTCATGCCGCCGGTGTCACCGTTGAAGCCGTTTTCCAGCTGGAACATGGCCTTCAGGCCGCCACCGAGGTCTTCGGTACCCTTGAAGCCCAGACGGCTGTTGGCGATGGCGCCGTTATCCATGCGCACGTTGCTGTTGCCCTGCGCATTGTCGCTGCTCAGATAGCGGATGCTGGTATCGACGATGCCATAGATGGTCACGGTGGATTGGGCAAACGCGGCGCCGCCGGTGGTCAGGCCGGCTGCCAGCAGCAGCATGGAACTCTTCTTCATAGGTATCTCTCCTGAAAGCACGAATGTTGTGTTGTTGATGGCGTCGTGGATCGGCCTTGTGTGCTTCTCCCCGAAACACCTTTTTCTTGGCTGCGAACCAGGACTCCCTTGCTTCCTGCTCCCGTGGCGATTCGCAGCCTGTCCCTATTTGGAACAGGGACGAAGAATATCAGAACGATGGTTCGTAAATTGCGCAAAATGGTGCAGGTTTATTCTTCTTTTTTAATTATTTAGTGAATTTATATGTTTATAAAAAATTTATTGGATAAATCTTTTATAAGAATAAATCTTCACTATGACGCAGAAGATAGTGTTCCCGTAGGGCGGGAAGGCATCAAAAAGACGCTTTTTGGAGAAATTGCGAAGGATTTGGACGTTTTTTTTTTGACGGCTACCGCATGAGTTGTGCGTTAATTCGTAGCTAAAAAGCAACATGCCCGGCAAGGAAACCTTGTCCGGGCATGTCGGTGGAGGGCGCTGGAAGACCTGGGTCTTCCTTCAGCCACTCGGGCTGCGCAGGCGGGAGGGACTTATTGCACCTTGGCCTTGGCGCGCAGTTGTTCCTGATAGGCCTGCAGCTTCTTCTGTTGCAGGGCTTCAGCGATCTGCGGCTTGACTTCCTCCAGGGTCGGGACCTTGGCAGCGCGCACATCTTCCAGCTTGATCACATGCCAGCCGAACTGGGTCTGCACCGGAGTCTGGGTGATGTCACCCTTCTTCAGGGCCACCATGGCGTCGGAGAACGGCTTGACGAAGGAGGCCGGGCTGGCCCAGTCCAGATCGCCACCGTTGGCTGCCGAACCAGTGTCCTTGGATTGCTTGGCCAGGTCTTCGAACTTGGTGCCGGCCTTCAGCTTGGCGATGATGGCTTCGGCGTCTTCCTTCTTGTCCACCAGGATGTGGCGGGCGTGGTATTCCTTGTCGCCGGCCTGGGCCTTGAACTTGTCGTATTCAGCCTTGATGTCGGCGTCCGACACCGGGTTCTTCTTCAGGTAGTCGGCGATCAGGGCGCGGATCACGATGGACTGGCGGGCCAGTTCCAGCTGGTTCTTGACGTCGGTGCTGTTGGCCAGGCCTTGCTTGTCGGCTTCCTGCATCAGGATTTCACGGTTGATCAGCTCTTCCTTGATGGCGCCGCGCAGTTGCGGGCTATCAGGCTGGCCTTGCGCAGTCATCTGCTTGACCATCAGTTCGGCGCGGGAGGACGGAATCGCCTTGCCGTTGACGACGGCCAGGTTTTGGGCGAAGGCCGGGATGGAAGCAATTGCGAACAGCAGCACCAGCAGACGAGCGGGTTTGAATGTCATTGTTGAATCCTAGAAAAGAAAGGAATGAATCAAAACGGAGAAAAAAACAGGAGGGGGCTTGATAAGCAGGCGTCGGTCTTTGTTCTTGGTCTCAGTTCTTTGCCTCTGACGGGGAGAGCGCCACTATGGCCAGCGCATGGATCTCCTGCTGCATCAGGTCGGACAGGCAATCATACACCAGCCGATGGCGGTTCAACCGATTTTTGCCCTCGAACAAGTCTGAAACCAGGCGGATCCTGTAATGTCCTCCGCCCGAGGCTGCACCGGCATGTCCGGCATGCTGGGCAGACTCATCTTCGACCAGACATTCGGCTGGCGAGAAAGTTGCAGTCAGACGTGAACGAATGCGGTCTGCACGGGTATCGGCGCCACTCATTCGGCATCCTTCATGTACTTCGACAGGAACAGGCTCTGGCCGATGATGAAGGCAAACATCAGGCCCATGCTGCCGAACATCTTGAAGTTGACCCAGGTGTCGAGGGCATAGTTGAAGGCGATGTAGAGATTGAGCACGCCCATGACGGCGAAGAACACGATCCAGGCCAGGTTCAGGCGCGGCCAGATGGCTTCGGGCAGGCTGACCTGCTTTTCCATCATGACGCGGATCAGGTTCTTCTTCATGAACAGTTGCGACACCAGCAGGGCCAGGCCGAAGGCCCAGTACAGGATGGTCGGCTTCCACTTGATGAAGGTATCGTCACGGAAATAGATGGTGGCGCCACCGAAGACCACGATGATGGCCAGCGACACCCACAACATGCCATCCACCTTGCGACGGCGCAGCAGCAGCCAGGCGATCTGGCCCAGCGAGGCGATGATGGCCACGGCGGTAGACAGCAGGATCGGTGCCTGGGTGGCGGTGACGGCACCGGCCGACATGGCGCCGCCCAGGTATTGCATCACCAGGTCCTGGGCGGCCGAGGGATGGCCTTCGGCCCATTTGAAGACACCGAAAAACAGGATGACGGGGAACAGGTCGAACAGGAACTTCATCGGTTGGCTTCTTCAGGAAAAGTCAGTAAAACGGTTGATCGGCGATCATCCGGCCCGTGCTGCCCGTGCTGCCCGTGCTACATGTGTTGCATGTGTCGCATGTATTGCAGGCGGTGCAGCGCGGGCCGCCAGGCTTACGCCGGGTCGAAACGCAGCGAAGCCGAGTTGATGCAATAACGCAGTCCGGTCGGCGGCGGGCCATCCGGGAAGACGTGGCCCAGGTGGGCGTCGCAGACGTTGCAGATGATCTCGGTGCGAATCATGCCATAACTGCGGTCCACTTTCTCGCGTACGTTGGCCGGATCGATGGGCTCGAAGTAGCTCGGCCAGCCGCAGCCGGAGTCGAACTTGGCATCCGAGGTGAACAGCGGCGTGTCACAGCACACGCAGGTGTAGGTCCCGGCCTCGTGGTGATCCCAGTAACGGCCGGTGAAGGCGCGCTCGGTGGCGGCTTCGCGGGTGACCTGGTATTGCACGGGGTCAAGTTGCTCGCGCCATTGGGCTTCGGTCTTTTCTACTCGTTGGGTCATGCTTGGCTCCTTGGTGATGACGGGCGATGCCGGCATTAACTGTATTAGCGGAATGAATGGCCGTTCAGGAAGAACAGCTCACTTCCAGATGGCTGGCCCAGTCGGGTGGCAGGTCGGCATAGCGGTCGAATTCAGGCTGCTCGTCGAAGGGATGGCGCAGGATGGTCTGCAGGCGCGCCACCTCGGTGAAATCCTTCTGTTGCGCCTTGTCGATGGCGACCTGGGCGAGGTAATTGCGTAGCACGTATTTGGGGTTGACCGCATGCATTGCAAGGCGGCGGCCGGCGTCGTCGCTGCCCTCGATGCGCAGGCGGGCGCGGTATTGCGTGGCCCAGGCATCGAAGGCGGGGCGATCGATGAAAAGGTCGCGCAGCGGCTCGTCGTTGGCTGCATTGTCGATCTGCAAGTCGCCCAGGCGGCGGAAGAACAGTGTGAAATCGACATGACCGGTCTGCAGCAGGGCGAACATGGCCTCGATCAACTGGCTGTCGTCGGCGCGCTGGGTGCGCAATCCCAGCTTGGCATGCAACAGCGCATCATGCTGCGCCTGGAACACGGCCTCGTAATCGGCCAGCGCGGCCTCGGTGGCCTCCACCGAACCGATCAGGGGCAGCATCGCCTGGCCCAGTGCAAAGCAGTTCCACTGGCCGATGCGCGGCTGCATCTGGTAGCTGTAGCGGCCCTGGCTGTCGGTATGGTTGCAGATGTGGCGGGCGTCGAAGGCTTCCATGAAGCCGAAGGGGCCGTAATCCAGCGTCAGGCCCAGGATGGACATGTTGTCGGTATTCATCACCCCATGCATGAAGCCCACCGCCTGCCATTGCGCCATCAACGTCGCGGTGCGGCGGGTGACTTCCTTCAGCAGGGCCTGGTAGGGGTTTTCTTCCCGCAATAGTTCCGGATAGAACTGCTCCAGGACGGCATCGCCCAATACCTTGAGATCGTCGAAACGCTGGTTGTAGTACCAATGCTCGAACGAGCCGAAGCGGATGAAGCTGGGGGCCATGCGGGTCACCACCGCTGCGGTCTCGGCGGTTTCGCGCTGCACGCGCTGGTCCGAACCGATCACGGTCAGGGCGCGGGTGGTGGGGATGCCCAGCGCCGCCATGGCTTCCGAACAGAGGAATTCGCGGATCGAGGAGCGCAGCACGGCACGGCCGTCGCCCATGCGGGAGTAGGGCGTCTTGCCGGCACCCTTGAGCTGCAGTTCGATGCGTCCCTGGCCGGTGGCTGCCGGCAGGTCGCCCAGGGTGATGGCGCGCCCATCGCCCAATTGACCGGCCCAGACGCCGAACTGATGGCCCGAATAGACTGCCGACAGCGGGTGCGAGCCCGGTGCCAGCTGGTTGCCGGCGAAGATGTCGAGAAAACCGCGGTCCTCCGGTGCCGGGCGGGCCAGTCCGATGGTGGCAGCGGCCTCGTCGCTGAAACCGACCAGGTAGGGATCGGGCAGGGGCGTCGGTTGCAGCCGGGTGTAGAAGGCCGGGGGCAGGGCGGCAAAGCCGTTGCCTAGCGGCGAAAGCAGATATGGATGGGTCATAGGCAGCCTGTGAGGCCCAAAGCGGGCCGCAATCCGCTATTTTGACAGAGAAGCGCGAATCCCATAGGATCGCTCCACTTTTGCGTCCGGCCGCGCTCGATCCGGCGCCTCGACGCTGTCTGACCCCGTCCGACTCCTCTTGAACCCACCGCATCCCTGGCAAGGCTGGCAACTTGGAATTCGCGCTGATCACCTTCCTCAACGGCCTGGGCTACGGCTTCCTGCTGTTCCTGCTGTCCTCGGGCCTGACGCTGATCTACAGCATGATGGGCGTGCCCAACTTCGCCCATGCCAGCTTCTACATGCTTGGGGCGTACGTCGCCTATGCGATTGCCGGCGTGCTGGGCTTCTGGCCGGCGCTGCTGATCGCGCCCCTGCTGGTGGGCATGGCCGGTGCGCTGGTGGAGCATTACGGCCTGCGCATCGTTCACCGCTATGGCCACGTCCCGGAATTACTGTTCACCTTCGGCCTGTCCTATCTGGTGGTGGAGCTGGTGCAACTGGTGTGGGGCCGCTCGCCGGTGCCTTACCGCATCCCGCCGGAACTCGATGGCACGCTCTTCACCCTCTATTCGACCAGTTTCCCCATCTACCGCGGCTTCATGCTGCTGGTGGCGGCGCTCATGCTGCTGGCCTTGTGGCTGCTGCTGCGCCATACCCGCATCGGCCTGCTGATCCAGGCGGCGCTGACACACCCGCAGATGGCCGAGGCCCTGGGGCATAACGTGCCGCGCGTGTTCATGCTGGTGTTCGGCGGCGGTTGCGCGCTGGCCGCACTGGCGGGGGTGATCGGCGGCAATGCCTTCGTCACCGAGCCGGGCATGGCAGCGGCCGTGGGCAGCATCATCTTTGTGGTGGTGGTGGTAGGCGGGCTGGGTTCGCTGGCCGGGGCCTTCATCACCTCGCTGCTGATCGGCCTGATGCAGACCTTCGCGGTGGCGCTGGACGTGTCCCTGGCCAGTCTGGGCGTGCAGGTCCCCAGCGGCAGTGCGCTGGCGCCGCTGGTGCGCCTGACGCTGGCCCAGGTGGCGCCGGTGCTGCCCTATCTGCTGCTGGTGGTGATGCTGGTGGTACGCCCCAAGGGGCTCATGGGCAAGCGGGAGGGCTGAGCATGAAGCGTATCGTCCTGCCCTGGCTGGGCCTGGCCCTGCTCCTGCTGGCGGCACCGCTGGTGTTCCCGCAAAGCGCGGCCCTGTCGCTGCTCTCGCAGATGGGGACGATGGTCTTGCTCTGCCTGTCCTACAACATGCTGCTGGGCGAGGGCGGCATGCTTTCCTTCGGCCACGCAGTGTATTCGGGACTGGGCGCCTTCGGCGCGATCCATCTGATGAACCGCATGAGCGAGGGTGCGCTGGCCTTCCCGCTGACGCTGGTCCCGCTGGCGGGCGGCCTCACCGGCGCGTTGTGCGGCGTCGTACTGGGCTATCCCACCACGCGCCGCGCCGGCACCACCTTTGCCATGATCACGCTGGGGCTGGTGGAGCTGGTCTCGGCCTGCGTGCTGATGTTGCCCGAGGTCTTCGGTGGCGAGGGTGGCATCTCCGGCAACCGGGTCATCGGCGCGCCGGTGCTGGGCATCAGCTACGGGCCGCAGATCCAGGTCTATTACCTCATCGCCGGCTGGCTGCTGGTCTGCGCCATCGCCATCTGCGCGCTGCGCCACACGCCGCTGGGACGCATCCTCAATGCCGTGCGCGACAACCCGGAACGCGCCGCCTTCATCGGCTACGATCCGCAGCGGGTGCGCTACCTGGCGCTGATCCTGTCGGCCTTCTTTGCCGGCGTCTCGGGCGGGCTGTCGGCCATCAATTTCGAGATCGTCAGCGCCGAATACGTGGGCGCGCTGCGCTCCGGTGCCATCCTGCTGTTCACCTTCATCGGCGGCACCGCCTATTTCTATGGCCCCATCGTCGGCGGCGTGGTCGGCGTGCTGTTCTCGTCCTGGCTGTCGGCCTATACCCAGGCCTGGCAGTTCTATCTGGGTGCCTTCTTCATCCTGATCGTCATGACCACCCCGGGCGGCCTTGCCAGCCTGATCGACCGCGGCTGGCGCACCTGGCGCGACGGCGCCTTCGACCGGCGCCTGGTGTGGCGTCTGGCCAGCTGGCTGCTGGCAGCACTGGTCACGCTGGCTGGCGCGGTGCTGGCCACCGAGATGGCCTATCAGGCCAGCCTGGGCAGCCTGGCCGAAGGCAGCGATGGCGCGGCGCCCCTGCAGTGGTGGGGCGGGACCATCGATGTGCATGCGCCGCTGCCCTGGATCACCGCCGCCATGCTCATCGCGGCCGGCGCCACGGCGCTGACCCTCTGGCGCCGACAGGGGGCGGGCCGATGACTGCACCGATGACTGCGCCGTTTTCCCTGGAGATGCAGGGCCTGACCAAGGCCTTCGAAGGCAGCCCGATCCTGCGCGGCGTGGACCTGCAGTTGCATCCCGGTGAGCGCTGCGCATTGATCGGGCCCAACGGGGCCGGCAAGTCCAGCCTGTTCAACCTGGTGTCGGGCCGTTATCGGGCTGATAGCGGGCGCGTGCTGCTGTACGGGCGGGACATCACGCAGTGCTCGCCACAGCAGATCAATCGCCTGGGGCTGGCGCGCAGCTTCCAGATCACGAGCCTCTTCCCGCGCCTGACCGCGTTCGAGAACGTGCGCTGCGCCCTGTTGTGGACGCTCGGTTATCGCTACGCCTTCTGGCGCCGCCTCGGTCAATTGCACGACGCCAGCGCCCGTGCCCAGGCGGTGCTGGAGCGCGTCGGGCTGGGCGCGCGCGCGCAGGTGCCGGCAGGCGAACTGAGCTACGCCGAGCAGCGTGCCCTGGAACTGGCCGTCACCATTGCCGCCGATGCCGCCGTGATCCTGCTGGACGAACCCACGGCGGGCATGAGCCGGGCGGAGAGCACGGCGATGGTGGCGCTGATCCGCGAAGTCACGGTGGGCAAGACCCTGCTGATGGTGGAACACGACATGCAGGTAGTCTTCGACCTGGCCGACCGCATCGTGGTGATGGATAACGGCCGCGTCATCGCCTGCGACAGTGCCGAGCGCATCCGCGCCAATCAGGAAGTGCAGGCGCTCTACCTGAACCGGAGGCGACATGGCTGACACCCTGCTCAGCGTCCACGACCTGCAGGCCTGGTACGGCCAGAGTCACGTGCTGCAGGGTGTCTCGCTGGAAGTGCAACGGGGAGAAATCGTCAGCATCCTCGGGCGCAATGGCGCCGGCCGCTCCACCTTGCTCAAGGCCCTGATGGGCCTGGTGCGCAGCAGCGGCGACATCCGCTTTGCCGGCGCCAGCATCGCCGGTCTGCCCACCCATGCGATTGCCCGGCGCGGGATGGCTTATGTGCCAGAGAGCCGGGACGTCTTTCCCACCCTGAGCGTGGCGCAGAACCTGCTGCTGGGCCGCCAGGGCGCTCGCCAGCCGGCCGACGCCTGGCGCGAGGAAGAGGTCTATGCGCTGTTCCCGGCGCTGGCCAGGCGTCGCCAGGTCGCGGCCGGATCGCTGTCAGGCGGGGAGCAGCAGATGCTGGCACTGGGCCGCGCGCTGCTGGGCAATCCATCGCTAGTGCTCATCGACGAGCCCACCGAAGGCCTCTCGCCACAGATGGTGGAGCAGGTCGCGCATTACCTGACGCTGCTGCGCCGCCGGCAGGTGGCGGTGCTGCTGATCGAGCAAAAGCAGGCAATCGCCCTGGACCTGTCGCAGCGGGTCTATGTCATGGGGCGCGGCGAGATGGTCTTCCACGGCACGCCCGCCGCGCTGGAGGCGGATGCTGCCGTGCAAGCGGAGTGGCTGGCGTTGTAGCCGACAGGACGCGCCTGGTTCTGCCCGCATGGTCGATGGTGGTAACACCGTCCCGCAGGCAGAATCGCCGCTTTACCTGCCGATGAGACTGCCATGCTGCCCTGGCTGATCCTGATGTCCTGCGCCGTACTGGCGCTCTTCGCCGCCGACCGCGCCTGGCTGCGCCACATCAGCCGTGAGGACCGGCCCCTGCACGATCCCGAAGGCTACCTGGAGATGACCGCCCGCATGACCGAGCTGTGCCACGGCGACCGGGGCAGGGTGGAGACCCTGCTGGCGCTGCAGCGCCAGCGCCATCCCCAGGCTACGCAGGCCGAGGTAGTCCGGCTGGCCATGCGTGAGCTGCTGGAACCGCAATCGTCCTCCCATCCCTGAAACGACAAACGGCGGCTCCAGGGAGCCGCCGTTCTGCGTTCAGCGAAGCAGATTACTTGTTGACCAGCTTGGCCGGCAGGGTCAGCGTCAACAGACCGCCGATCACCAGCGATGCCGCCAGCACGTACATGCCGGCATTGGTGCTCTGGGTGGTGTCCTTGAGCCAGCCCACCAGGAAGGGGCTGACGAAACCGGCCAGGTTGCCCAGCGAATTGATCAGCGCAATCCCGGCAGCCGCTGCGGTCCCCGACAGGAAGGCCGTCGGCAGGCTCCAGAACAGCGGCAGCGTGGTCAGGATGCCGACGCTGGCCAGCGTCAGCGAGGCCATCGCCAGGGTGGTGTTGTGGTCATAGACGGTGGACAGCAGCAGGCCGATGCATCCCAGGAAGGCCGGAATGGCCACGTGCCAGCGACGCTCGCGACGGGCGTCGGCGCTGCGGGCGATCAACACCATCGCGGCGGCGGCGAAGGCATAGGGAATGGCCGTGAGCAGGCCCACATTGAGCGGATCGGTCACGCCGGTGGTCTTGATGATGGTCGGCAGCCAGAAGCTCACGCCGTACAGCCCCATGACGAAGCAGAAGTAGATCAGCGCGCCCAGCCAGACCCGGCCATTGGAGAACATGGCGCCCAGGGAAAGGTGTTCCTTCTGGCTTTCTTCATGGCTGATGTTGGTTTCCAGCAGGTGCTTTTCTTCCTCGTTGAGCCAGTCGGCATCGCGGATCCGATCCTTCATGTACAGGATCACCAGCACCCCCAGGATCAGCGAAGGAACCGCCTCCAGCAGGAACATCCACTGCCAGCCGGTATGGCCCCATACCCCCGGCATGGCATGCATGATCCAGCCCGAGAGCGGGCCACCGATCACGCCCGAGAGCGCGATGCCGGTCATGAACAGCGCGGTGATCTTGCCGCGTCGCGCTGCCGGGTACCAGTAGGTCAGATACAGGATCACGCCCGGGAAGAAGCCGGCCTCGGCCACCCCCAGCAGGAAACGCATGATGTAGAACATCTGCGGCGTGGTCACGTAGGCCATGGCGCCGGAGATGATGCCCCAGGTGATCATGATGCGGGCGATCCACAGGCGCGCCCCGACCTTGTGCAGGATCATGTTGCTGGGGACTTCGAAGACGAAATAGCCCAGGAAGAAGATGCCCGCGCCCAGGCCGTAGACGGTATCGCTGAACTTCAGGTCCTGCAGCATCTGCAGCTTGGCGAAGCCGACGTTGACCCGGTCCAGGTAGGAGGCCACGTAGCACAGGAACAGCAGGGGCAACAGGCGCCAGGTGACCTTGGCGTAGGTGGCGTCTTCAAAGGATGCGCGTGCGCCGTTGGCAGCCGCGCCTGCTTGATAAGTCATGTCTCGCTCCAGTAGATTTTTTGACGTTATGTTGTTTTACGTCGCCGACCCTTCTGTGTGGCCGGCTGACGGTGCCCAGCATTGTAGTGGCGGGGGCAGGATTGTCAAAGCAATATCGCCCCGCGCACATGAAGGTGTTTACACGCAGCGCCCGCCATCGACCTCGATGCACACGCCGGTGACGAACTGGGCTTCGTCCGAACCCAGGTAGAGGCAGGCGTTGGCGATGTCCTCGGGGGTCGAGAAGCGACCCATGGGGATGGTGGCGACGAACTTCTTGCGGTTTTCCGGGGTGTCGGGCACGCCCATGAACTCGGCCAGCAGGCCGGTGGCCGAGATCACCGGATTCACGCAGTTCACGCGGATCTTGTCGGGACCCAGTTCGGCCGCCATCGACTTGCTGGTGGTGATGACCGCGCCCTTGCTCCCGTTGTACCAGGTCAGGCCAGGACGCGGACGCACGCCGGCGGTGGAGGCGATGTTGACGAAGGCGCCGCCGCCGACCTGGCGGAAGTAGGGCACGAAGGTCTTGGCCGAGAGGAAGATACTCTTCACATTGACGGCATAGACACGGTCGAATTCTTCCTCTTCCACTTCCAGCATGGGGCGGTTGCGGTGGGTGGTGCCGGCATTGTTGACGACGATGTCGAGCTTGCCGAACTGTTCCAGGGCGGTGGCCAGCAACTGGTCCATGTCGGCCCGCTTGGACACGTCGGCGCGGGCGAACACCGCCTTGCCGCCGGCGCGCTTGATCTCCTCGACCACCCGCAGGCCACCGGCCTCGCCGATGTCGGCCACGACGATGGCCGCGCCTTCACGGGCGTAAGCCTTGGCGATCCCCTCGCCGAAACCCGAACCGCCACCGGTGACGATGGCTACCTTGTCTTGCAAACGCATGGTGTGTCTCCTGGCAATGAATGATTAGAAATGATTAGAAATGCTTAGGCATTTTCATGATTGGGTAGAACCTGATTGCGATGCGCTCACCGTTCGTCCTGAGTAGCGGCGTAGCCGCGTATCGAAGGCGTAATGACGGTGTGCCTTCGATACGGCCCTGAAAGGGCCTACTCAGGACGAACGGTAGTCGCGTCATACAAATGGGCTCCAGGTTGCATCGATTCGATATCAACCGTGGCGGATGGCGATGGTCTTGAGGACCGTGAAGCCATAGAGCGCCTCGAAGCCTTTTTCACGCCCGTGGCCGCTGGCCTTGACGCCGCCGAAGGGCAGTTCCACGCCGCCACCGGCGCCATAGTTGTTGATGAACACCTGGCCGCTGCGGATGGCCCGCGCCAGGCGCATCTGGCGCCCGCCATCGCAGGTCCAGACGCTGGCCACCAGCCCATAGTCGGTGCCGTTGGCCAGGGCGATGGCCTCGGCCTCATCCTCGAAGGGCATGGCCGCCAGCACCGGGCCGAACACCTCTTCCTGCGCCAGCCGATGACGCGCGGGCACATCGCGCAGCAGGGCCGGGGCCTGGTAGAAACCGCTGGCCGGCGCACCCGGGGCGACTTCGCCCTGCGCCACCAGCGGGATGCCGTCGCGCCGGGCATCGGCGAGGAAGCCCGCCACGCGCTCCTGCTGGGTCTTGCGGATCAGCGGGCCGCAATCCAGGTCCATCTGCGAAGAGCCGACGCGCAGTTGCGAGAACAGTCCCGACAGCCGTTCCAGCACCTGCTCATAGGCGCCGCGCTGCACCAGCAGGCGGCTGCCGGCGGAGCAGGTCTGGCCGGCGTTCTGCACGATGGCATTGACCACCACCGGCAGCATGGCCTCCATGTCGGCATCCTCGAAGACCACCTGCGGCGACTTGCCGCCCAGTTCCAGGGTGACCGGCGTATGGTGCTCGGCCGCGCCGCGCACCACCAGCTTGCCCACGTTGGGCGAGCCGGTGAAGGACACATGGTCCACGTCCGGATGCTTGACCAGCAGGTCGCCGGCCTCATGGCCGTAACCGGTCACGATATTGAGCGCACCCTCCGGGAAACCCACCTCGGCGGCCAGCTCGGCCACCCGCAGGATGGACAGGCAGGCATCTTCGGCTGGCTTGACCACGCAGGTATTGCCGGCCGCCAGGGCGCCGCCCACGCAGCGCCCGAAGATCTGCATCGGGTAGTTCCACGGCACGATATGGCCGGTCACCCCGTGCGGCTCGCGTAGGGTCAGTACCGTATAGCCAGCCTGGTAGGGAATGGTCTCGCCATGCAGCTTGTCGGCGGCACCGGCATAGAACTCGAAATAGCGCACGATGGCGGCCGCATCGGCGCGCGCCTGCTTCATCGGCTTGCCGCAATCGCGACCTTCCAGTTGCGCCAGTTCTTCCTGGTGATCCTGCAGCTTGTAGGCCAGTTTCATCATCAGGCGGCTGCGCTCGGCCGCCGACAGCTTGCCCCAGGCGCCCTCATAGGCGCGGCGAGCGGCGCCGACGGCGCGGTCGATGTCGGCGGCATTGCCGCGGGCGATGGCCTCGAAGGGCTGGCCGTCGGAAGGATCGATGACGGGGATGCTCTCGCCGGAGGCGGGGGCGACCCAGCGGTTGTCGATGAAGTGCTGTTTCATGGCGGTGCTGTCCTTGGGTGGTAAGCGCAAAGCGCAACTGGAGTGAAGCAGGTGGAGCAAGCTGAAGTAAAACGCAGCAGGCGGCATGGGCGAGGGCAGTCCCGGACGCACGGTCCGCGGGCTGGCCTGGAAGGGGCTGGTCTCCTGAGTCGTTTTGCTTTTTGTGGTGAGTCAATCTAAGCCAGGGCGAACAAGCTGTCAATTGAATTTACTACTTTGCTGACTGCCTGCATCGCCAGGGTGGCGGGAAGGGCGGCAAATCCGCTACCATGCGCAACGTCCATTTCAGTCTCCGGGAGTATCGATGCCCAACCCCAGCAAACCGGCGCGCCCCGCCGCGTCCAGCGAACTCCTGAGCCTGGCCGCCGCCGGCCTGGGTCCGGTGCGGCCGGAACGTTTTGCCGAGCGGGTCTATGAGACCTTGTTCCATGCCATCGTGGAAGGGCGCATCGCAGTGGGCAGCAAGCTGCCTTCCGAGAATGACCTGGCCACGCTGTTCGAGGTCTCGCGCCCGGTGGTGCGGCAGGCGCTGGACCGGCTGCGGGAGGACCAGCTGGTGGAATCCCTGCGGGGTTCCGGGACCTATGTGAAGGAAAAGGCCGGTCTGGCTCCGGCACGTCCGGACGGCGAACCCGAAACCCGCATCGGTCACATCATGAACGGCCTGGAACTGCGCCTGGTGCTGGAACCCGAATCGGCCTACATGGCGGCCCTGCGTCGCAACAAGCAGGACCTGGACCAGATGGAGCGCCTGCTGGAAGGCTTCGAAGAGGCCAACCGGGTCGGCGGCATCGCCCACCATTACGACTTCGGCTTCCATGAAGCGATCGCCATGGCCACCGGCAACCTGCGCTTCGTACAGGTGATGAAGACGCTGGAATACGATGTCAGCCACGCCGTGAACATGCTGCGCCACCTGATGCACATCCCGCCCTGGAAGCGCTCGCAGGACGCCATGGATGAACACCGCCAGATCTTCGAACTGATCCGGCTGCAGGATGCCGAAGGCGCCCGGCGTGCCATGCGGGGCCACATCGAGAATGCGCGCACCCGCATGTTCAATAGTCGTCCGGGCCTGTAAAACAATTTGACAACTCGCTGGACAGCAGGGAAAACCTTCGCATGGAATTACGCCAACTGCGCTACTTCGTGGCCATCGTCGATCACGGCTCGCTCTCGCGGGCGGCACGGGTGCTGCACATCGCCCAGCCGGCGCTGACCCAGCAGATCCGCCAGCTGGAAGACGAGATGGAAGCGCAACTGCTGCACCGCTCGGCCCAAGGTGTGATCGCCACCGATGCCGGCAAGGTCTTCTATGAGCACGCGCTGGCGATCCTCAAGCAGGTGCAGGACGCCAAGCAGGCCGTGGCGCAATCCACCGACAAACCCTCGGGCACCGTGGCACTGGGCATTCCGCAGAGCGTGTCCAATGCGCTGGCCTTGCCGCTGTTGAACGCGGTGCGCTCCACCTATCCGGAAATCACGCTGCAACTGACCGAGGAACTGACCGGCAACCTCATCACCCAGCTCAAGTCCGGCCGCATCAACCTGGCGGTGCTGTTCGATGATGGTCAGCTGTCCTCGTTCGCGGCCACGCCGATGATCGAGGAAGAGATGCTGTACATCACCCGCGCCAAGTCGCAGTACGGCGTGGCCGGGCGCAAGGGCGTGCCGCTGGCGCGCGCCATCCAGGTACCGCTGATCCTGCCCGGCCTGGCCCATGGCGTGCGCCCGCGCATCGAAAACCTGGTACGTGCCCAGGGCATGAGCCTGGACAATGTCATCGAGATCAATTCAGTGGCCATCCTGAAATCGGCCATCCTGGCCGATATCGGTGCCACCATCCTGCCGGTGGCGCCGCTGCTGGCCGACATCGAGCGCGGCGACATGGTGGCCCATGCGATCGCCGGCGAAACCATCTCGCGCACCCTGGTCTTATGCGCTTCCCGCAACATCCCCCTGACCACCGCAGCGGCGGCCGTGGAGCGACTGGTGCTGGACGTGACCGACCAGCTGTGTCGCTCCGGCCAATGGGGGCATACCCGCGTGCTGGAACGTGAATGAAGCCGAAATGACGCTGTAATGAAGGGTGCAGATATATTGCCAGCCCGGCAATAACGTTCACTTTTTATGTCATATTGCTGAAAATCACTATCATTCCGGCGGCTTCGGTTACACTGACGGCGTCCTGCCTGTGTCGTCTTTCCAGGCCGTCAGATGCCTGGCAGTAGCACCGGATGGGGTTCCGGAAGCTTGCCTGCAGGCCTGACCGGACACTCTCCCGTTCTGCAATCTTCACCCGTCCCGTGGACGGGCTTATCCGGATGAATCCATTCACCGCCAGCCTGGCGCTGGCCATCGTTCAGTTTTGCAGTGGCGTGATCATGACGGGCCTGTTCATCAGCACGCCCTCGGAGCGCTTCACCCGCCTGTGGGCGCTGTCCGGGGTGCTGGCGGCACTGGGCATCTGCACCACCGTCGTCGTCTATGCCAGCCTGACTGGCACACCACGTGCGCTGGGCCTGTTGCTGGGCAATACGCTTGTGTTTTCTTCCGGGATCGTGGCCTGGGGCGGCTTGCGCAGCTTCTACCAGCGCCGCTCGGCCTGGTGGCCGGGCCTGCTCATCGTGGTCTATGCCGCCGCCTTTGCGGCACTGCTGGCGTCCGAAGCCACGTTCACCCAGCGCGCCTACCTGGCCGTCTGCGGGCTGCAGGTGGTGTTCTGCCTGGTGCTGTGGGAATTCCTCCAGGGACTCTCCGGCGCCCTGGCCGAGCGTTATCCACGCTGGACCTTCGGTCGTTGCGTCGGTATCGGCGCCTTGCTCATCCTCAGCGCCAGCTACGTCAGTCGCTTCTTCATCTCGCTGCGCCATCCGGAACTGTTCGAACCGCCCGAGATGAGCAACCTGGGGGTAGCCCTGATCTACCTGATTCCCATCAGTGGCACCCTGTTGCTGTCGGTGGCGCTGATGATGATCTATTTCGAACGCCTGCTGGCCGACAAGCAGCGCCTGGCGACCGTGGATGAGCTGACCGGCACCCTGAACCGGCGCGAACTGGTGCGCTGTGGCGAACTGGTGCTGGATCAGGCGGTGCAGGCCAGACGGGTGCTGACCCTGGCCTTCATCGACGTCGACCACTTCAAACAGATCAACGATACCCATGGCCACCAGGTGGGCGACCGCGTGCTGGCCGACATCGGTGCACTATTGCGACAATGCTGTCGCCAGAACGGTCTGCTGGGCCGCTATGGTGGTGAAGAGTTCTGCGCGGTCTTCCCCGGCCTGGCCGAGGTGCAGGCACGACAGATCGCCCAGCACCTGCTGGAGACGGTGCGCCAGCATGACTTCGGCCATGGCCAGCCGGTCACTATCAGCGTCGGCCTGGCCGTGCTCACACCGGGCCAGATGCTTGGGTGGGATGCCCTGGTGCACCAGGCCGACCTGGCCCTGTACCGGGCCAAGAGCGAAGGGCGCAATGCCTTCCGCATGGCGCTGGCGGCCTGAGTCAGCTAATCCATCAGAAGAAATCACGGCTGCGCGGCTGCAGTTCCCCGAGCAGGTGGGTCCAGTCCTCCAGGCGTCCGGCCACCAGATGGCGCACTTCTCCCTGGCATTGCCAGCTTCCGTACACCCCCAGCAGGCGCGCATTGAGCACTTCGCTGCGCTGTCGTTCCAGCACCGCCGGCCAGATGATGACGTTGGCCGAACCGGTCTCGTCTTCGATCGTCATGAAGATCACCCCCTTGGCCGTACCCGGCCGCTGGCGCACCGTGACGATGCCGCAGCAGCAGGCGAACTGGCGGTTCTGCAGCGCGTTCAGATCGGCCACGCTCATGAAGCGGCGGCGCTGCAGGGTCGGTCGCAGCAGGGCCAGTGGGTGGCGGCGCAGGGTCAGGTTCATGGCGCGGTAGTCGTCGATGATCTGCTCGCCTTCGCCGGGCGTCTCCAGTTGCACCGCATCGTCGCCGCGTGGCGCGCTGCGCAGCAGGTCACGGTCGGGTACCGCACCCACCGCATGCCACAGCGCCTGGCGCCGATGGCCGCCCAGTTCGCGCAGGGCATCGCCGGCCGCCAGCGCCTGCAGGGCATGGCGATCCAGGGCGGCGCGCCGGGCCAGGTCGTCGACATCGGCAAAGGGACGCTCGGCGCGCGCCTGCTCGATGCGCTGCGCCGCCTCGGCCGGCATGCCGCGCAGCAGGCTCATGCCCAGCCGCACGGCCGGACGCGCCGGCCCGGAGGCGGGCTCCAGGGGCAGCTCCAGTGTGGACTCCCAGGCGCTGCGCACGACATTGGCCGGCAACACCCGTACCCCGTGCCGGCGCGCATCCTGGATCAGTTGCGAGGGCGAATAGAAGCCCATGGGCTGGCTATTGAGCAGGCCGCACAGGAAAGCCTCCGGCTCGTGGCACTTGAGCCAGCTGCTGAAGTAGGTCAGCAGGGCAAAGCTGGCGGCGTGGCTTTCCGGGAAGCCGTATTCGCCGAAGCCCTCGATCTGGTTGAAGATGCTTTCGGCGAATTCGCGTGAATAGCCGTTGTCGGTCATCCCCAGTACCAGCCGCTCATGGTGTGGCCCCATGCCACCCTTGCGCTTCCAGGCCGCCATGGAGCGGCGCAGATCGTCAGCCTCGCTGGGTGAATAGCCTGCGGCCTCGATGGCCACGTCCATCACCTGTTCCTGGAAGATGGGGATACCCAGGGTGCGCTCCAGCACCTTCCTGATCTTGCCGCTCTTGCTGGTGTTGTCGGGATACTCGAAGCTGCCACCATTGCGCACCAGCTCACGCCGGCGCAGGTAGGGATGGACCATGCCGCCCTGGATCGGACCGGGCCGCACGATGGCCACCTGCACCACCAGGTCGTACTGGGTGCGTGGCTGCATGCGCGGCAGCATGCTCATCTGGGCCCGGCTCTCGATCTGGAACACACCGATGGTATCGGCCTTGCAGATCATCTCGAAGGTGACCGGATCTTCACGCGGGATATCGTACATCTGCATCACCTGCGGCAAGCCGCGCCGCAGGCTCACCAGCTCCAGCGACCGACGCAGGGCGGTGAGCATGCCCAGCGCGAGGACATCCACCTTGAGCAACCGGAGCGACTCCAGGTCGTCCTTGTCCCATTCGATGACGGAACGGTCTGGCATGGCGGCGTTCTGGATCGGCACCAGCCGCGACAATTGCCCGCGTGCGATCACGAAGCCCCCGGTGTGCTGCGACAGGTGCCGGGGAAAGCGCAGCAGCTTGCCGGTGATGCTGGCCCACAGCCCGATCTGCGGCAGTTCCGGGTCCAGCCCGGCTTCGGCAAAGCGCGCCAGCAGTTCTTCGCGGCTGTCGAACCAGTGCTGCGACTTGGCCACCGTATCGACGATGGCCGGGTCCACCCCCAGCGCCTTGCCCACCTCGCGCAGCGCGCCACGCGGGCGATAGCTGTGGACGGCGGCGGCCAGGGCAGCGCGACGGCGGCCGTACTTGCGGTAGATGTGCTGGATCACTTCTTCACGGCGCTGGTGTTCGAAGTCGACGTCGATGTCGGGCGGCTCGTCGCGCTTTTCGCTGATGAAGCGGGCAAACAGCAGGCGCGTGGAGGTGGGATCGACCTCGGTCACCCCCAGGCAATAGCAGACCGCCGAATTGGCCGCCGAGCCCCGACCCTGGCACAGGATGCCGCGCGAACGGGCGAATTGCACCAGGTCGTAGACGGTCAGGAAATAGGCTTCATAGTGCTTGCTGCCGATGAGCGCCAGTTCCACTTCGATCTGTTGCCGTACCTCGCCGGGCAGCCCCTGCGGATAGCGTCTGGCGGCACCGGCCAGGGTTTCCTGGCGCAGGTAGTCGGCCGGGCTCATGCCCAGCGGCACCAGTTCGTCCGGGTACTCATAGCGCAGCTCGGCCAGGCTGAAGCGGCATTCGGCGGCGATGGCCAGGGTCTGCTCCAGGGTCTGCCGCGTGTGCACCAGCGACAGCCGCATTCTCGGTCGCAGATGTTGCTCGGCGTTGGGCGCCAGCGCGTGGCCGCATTCCTGCACCGGCTGGCCCAGGCGGATGGCGGTCACCACATCCTGCAGGTATTTGCGTGAGCGCTGGTGCATCTGCACGTCGCCCACCGCCACCAGTGGCAAGCCATGGCGCCGTGCTGCCTGCTCCAGCGCTTCGCGGTGCAGTTCGTCCAGGGGGCGATACAGGCGTGTGAGGCCAACCCAGGAGCGCCCGGGCGCCAGGCCGGCGAACCAGCGCAACTGGGCGTCCAGGGTGTCTTCACCGACCGCGTAATCCGGCACCAGGATCAACTGGCAATCGGGCAGGGCGCGCAGGTGCGACAAAGCCGGCGGCGGCTGGCTCAGGTCTTCCGGGGCCAGCAGGTACTGGCCCTTTTCGGCACGGGTGCGGGCCAGGGTGACCAGTTCGGAGAGATTGCCGTAACCCTCCCGGTTCCTGGCCAGCGCAACCAGGGTCAGGCGGGCCAGCGGATGTTCGGGGTCTTCCCGGAGTTGGGTAAAGCGGAAGCAACTGCCGATGATCAGCCTGAAATCCAGGCTCTGGTTCTTGCTGATCTGCTCCTGCCAGGCCGCATGGGCGCGCACCACCCCGGCCAGGGTGCATTCGTCGGTGATGGCCAGGGCGCGATAACCCAGGGCGATGGCCCGCTCCACCAGTTCCTGGGCATGCGAGGCGCCGTGCAGGAAACTGAAGTTGGTGCGGCAATACAGTTCGGCATAGTCGGGCAGGCCGCTGTCATTGCCAGTACCAGTACCGATGCCAGGGAGAGGGGCTTGCATGCGGTGCTCCTAGCCGAACAGTCCGTGCAGGAACCACTGCGGCTCTTCGTCGCTGGCCTCGCCGCCACGCCATTGCCGGAAAATCCAGTAATAGGCATGACGCGCATCGCGGGCGGTGAAGTAGTCGCGGGTCAGCGGGCGGCCTTCCCACCAGCCGGCTTCAATGCGTTCCGGCGGCGAGGTGAATTCCAGTGGTGTGCGGTAGAACGGCTTGTGCTGCTGCATGCGGAGGGGCAAGGGCTCTTCCAGCAGCCATAGCGGGCGCGGTGGCAGGCGCGCCGGATCGGTCGCCAGCGGTGCCGGCAATGTGGTCGCCGGCTGCATGACGCTGCACCAACGATTGGCGATCTCGGGCCGATGATCGGCCCGAGGCGCGGCCTGGCGAACCTTGTCCGCGCCCAGCCGGGCCACCAGCAGTTCCAGCAGGCGCTGGTGATCTTCCGGGCTGCCGCCAGGTTCGGGGAAGAGCAGTTCGCTGGCGGCCTGCATGGCTTGCAGTTCCTCGGCCGCCAGTCCCAGGGCGATGGCCGGTGCCGGCAGGCTGGAGCGGGCCAGCTTTTCCTTGACCAGGGTATGCAGGTGGTCTTCCTGCCAGGCCGGCACCGACAGGGTGATCCGCAATTCGGTCGGCACCACGGCCTGACGACCGCGTTCGTGCTCCAGCCACAGGTGTAACTGCTTGATGCTCAACTGGCGCGCCGCCAGCCAGCCGGCCAGTTGTACCAGCAGCCCCTGGGCATAGGCGGCCAGGATGTCGGTGTGCTCGATGCGGTCGGGCAGCTCCACGCGGGCCTTGAAGACCGGCGGCGCCACCACCCATTCATGCAGTTCCGGCAGGTCGCCATAGGCACGGTCCAGCATGTCCAGTAGCGCCCGGCCGCAGCGCCGTTGCAGGCCGGGGCGCGGCAGCCGCCGCAACTGGCCCAGCTGGCGGCAGCCCAGGCCGTGCAGCCATTCGAGGTGGGCCTGGGCGGCACTGAGCAAGACCACCGGCAAGCGATCCAGGCGTCGTTGCAGGGAGCGGCTGCGCAGGGTACGCACATTGCCGTAGCGCGCCAGCATCCAGGCCCCGGTCGCGGTGACGCCAGAAGACAGGGTGGCCGACACCCCGATTCGGGCGATGGTGACGCCGATCTTGCGGCACAGCGCCCGCATGCCGCCGAACAGGCGCAGGCTGGCGCTCACGTCCAGCAGCACACAGGCGTCCGGGGCCAGTGTGACCTGGGGCGTGTATTGCAACAGGGCCAGCGCCGTCTGTTCCAGCAGACCCTGTTCGCGCAGCGGGTCACGCTCCTGCAGCAGCGCCTGTGGCGCCAGCAGTTGCACGCCGCCGCGCCGCATGCCTTCCTGCACGCCCAGCGCGCGCGCAGGCGCCGACAGCGCGGTGACGCGCTCGCGCTCGAAGACCACCGCCGGGGCTTCATCCAGCCAGTTCGGACGGAATGCTTCCAGCGGCAGCAGTGGCAGGTGTACGGCGATCCACAGTGGGGACATGGCGTTGCAGATTCGGTGAAGGCGTCAGGGGAAGAAACAGGCTTTGTTCGCGCAGCGGCCCGCGCCGCTTGAGAAAACCGATCTCCAGCCCGTCCCGCGCAGCCTGCAGCGTCAGCCGCAAGGGCGCGGGCGAGGGCTCGCGCGCGCAGGACCAGGGACGCAGCATGAAAAACAGGGTTTGCCCGGTCTGCGCCGCCACATGCAGCCGGCGCAGCAGATCGTGCTCACCCTTGCGCAGCCTGGGTTGCCACATCAGCAGCGCGTGACAGCTATCGGCGCGCAGGACCTGTTCGGCGGCCCAGCAGGCATCGATCGCGTTATCGGCCTGCAGATGCAGCAGCCGGGCCGCCTGCACACCCAGATGCACCCAGCCGGGGGCATTGACCTGGTGCGGTGCCTGCAGCAGGGCGATGCGTTCGGCCCGGGTGATCCGGGCGGCTCTTTGGGCGCTGGCTGGCGCTCGCGCCAGCAGTGGGCGCAGCAGGCGCAATTCGCCAATGCCATCCTGGGGCAGCAGCAATTCGATCAGTGCCCCGGTCGGCCAGCCGCGTCCCGGCAACTCGGCATCAAGCGCCTCGAAACCGCTGGACACCCCGTGCCCACCCCCACGCGCCAGCTGGGACGCCAGCCAGAGCGAAGGATGGATGTTTTCCGGACGATGCACCGGGGACGATGGAGGCAACATGGTGGAGCAGACGTACTGGTGAAGATGAAGATAACTGTATAAATATACAGTAATTGTTTTGTAGTGTGACAAAAACTGCGGATGAGCGGGCAAAACACTGAAGCTCTTGTTGAGGAGGGCGACCTGGTCGAGTTCGGGGGCGAAGAGGGGGCATCGGTGCATTGCGATTCTGGAAAATGCTTTTAGAATGGCATTCCTGCCCCAGCCATGGCAGTGAGTTTCGACAAGAAAGGATGCCTATGCGCCCCTCCGTTGCGATTGACATGAAGAGAGTTGCAGTACGGGAAGCCGTAGGCCGCTTCCGTACCGCGAACCTGCGCGTCTTCGGCTCGGTGCTGCACGGCACCGACCGGGACGGTAGCGACATTGACCTGCTGGTTGACGCACTGCCTGGGGCCACCCTGTTGGACCTGGGCGATCTGGAAGATGAGTTGAAATCGCTGCTCGGCGTCGATGTCGATCTGCTGACGCCTGAAGACCTGCCGCCGACGTTCCGGGCCAAGGTGCTCGCTGAGGCGCTGCCGCTATTTCCCTCGAAAGATTAAATTCAAACGCTGCTTGTCAGCCGCATCCCTTCCCAAGTATTGCCTAAATCCCACCCAGTCCTTTCCAGCGCTCTAGCCCCCAGATCTACCTCGGCACCCGCCGAGCATGCTTCACTTCGGCATTCAGAAATACGTCTATTTTTGTTGCCGTAAGACAAGCTCATCTTCACCGATTCCTACATTTCCTACAGTCAGCACTGACAAGGGCTGGGGAGCTCTTCCGATAGTGAGGTTCGGTGAGGCTTTCTACACTGCAGACGTGGACAGATGTTTTGTGCCGCCGGTCAGCTCGCGCAGGGCAGTAGGGCAGGCAGGTGGCAGGTTCGTCCGCTCAACTTCGACCAACCAAGACAAGGAGTCACACATGGCAAATTCTCAAAATCCGGGGACCAGCAATCGCGGCTTTGCTGCGATGGACAGGGAAAAGCAGCGTCAGATCGCCAGCATGGGCGGCAAGGCAGCCCACGCCAAGGGTGCAGCCCATGAGTTCAGCTCCGCCGAAGCACGCGAAGCCGGACGCAAGGGTGGCCTGAACAGCCACGGTCGCAAGAATGCCGCTGCCGCCGCGGCCGCTGCAGCACAGAATGGCCAGAACGGCACTACCGCCAGCACCTCGGCGCAGCCGCAGATGAGCCAGAGCACCCCGCCGGAGCATACCCACGGCACCCAGCAGCCACAGCAGTCCGACAGCACGCCCCAACAGCAAGGCTGATGAGGGCATGGCACCTCAGGCAATGCTTGTCGCATCCGTCGCTTTTCACCCATGGAGTTGAGAACTGCAGGGACCAGCGACCAGACAGGTCGATAACAAGAAAACGAAAGGCGCGCAGAGCGCCTTTTTTGCGTCTGGTTTTCCGAAATCTCTTAATGGGAATCGAGAATTCCTAATTTATTGGCCCAAATCTGGGTATTTATCGAGAATTCCTAATTTTCTAGGGCCTGTTCACACTAAATCTGTGAGTGCGAGAGGTCGTCAAGCGTTGACTGCCTAGGCGCAGCGACGCGCCGTAGTGGTGCTACGGCAAGGAGCTGCAACAACGGCAGGCGACGCTTAGCGGCCTCTCCCGGAGGGTTGCGCCCAGAAGGCGCGCTGGAGGCCTTGCCGGGCGCCTTGCCACCACGCCTTCTGGGCGCAACGCATCTCGCAGATTGAGTGGGAACAGGCCCTAAGATTCTGGCGGCATATCGGCCGCATCGAACATTTCTCGGGTGACCTGCTCGATGCGGTCCAGCACGGAGCGCGGCAGATGGCCATATTGCCTTCTGCGATGCAGCGAAAGCGTGCCGTTATTCGACTGGATCATGCGGATCAGCGCCGACAGGTCTTTCTGCGGCAGGTCGAACTCATCGTTGAGTTGCGCGAAGGCTGCGTCATAGCCTTTCAGGTAGGCCAGTTCCCTCGGAATTTCATCCTGTACCGCCTGTTTGATCATCTCGTGCAGGAAGGCCACTTCCCGGTCCGCCCGCAGAAAGCGATAGGCACGGCTGCCTGGGCTGCGGATCACAATTGGACCCTGGTCACCTCGACGATAGTCCCAGAGCGTCGTGACCGGCCGGGAAAATGCCGTCAGTAGCGCGCCGTAGATCGGGATGTTCTTGCTGATGACTGCCGATACCGGAACCAGCGTTCCCGGTTCCAGCAGGGGAGACCGCGCCAGCACGTGCTGGATCAGGAAACGGTGCAGACGCCCGTTACCATCCAGGAAGGGGTGCAGGTAAACGAAGCCGAAGGCCGCGCAGGCCGCTTGCACCAGCAGGTCGGGGCAACGACGGGTATCGTTGATGAAGCTTTCCCAACCGCGCATGACGTGGTCCAGATCGTCTGCAGGGGCAGGGAAAAAACTGACCCGTCCGCTGCTGTCTTCGAGCCAGTTCTGTTGATGGCGATAAGACGCTTCCTGGCTGTAGACATCCCGCACGATGACGTTCTGTAGCCCGACCAGCCAGGCTTCGTTCACTTCTCCTGCTTCTCCTGCCCGCTGCAGCAGCTGGACAAACCGTTCCTGCTTGTCGAAGCTTGGCGTTTCCGATTCGATGGCATAGCTGGAGCGGGTTTCCGAGAGATACAGGTAGGCCACGGCGCGGCGGTGCAGTTCCGGGTCGTGCAGGGCCGCCAGGGTATCCCGCGCCTGCGCCAGCAAGGCGTCCAGCGATGGCGTTTGCGGGATGGCGCGGCGACGCACCACCGGACAGAACGCCGGGTTGCCCAGAGCATTGTCCCGGACCCGGAATTTGCTTGATCGCACCGGGTCGGGGGCGGTGTAGTACTCATCCGTCGGGAACAGGTCGACATAGCCGCCATTGTTCATGGGCGCCACCTCCAGCGTGCGGCCGGTCAGCCACTCCCACAGGAAACAGGCCCGCCGGATGTGTTCGCCCGTGGGCTTGATGGCCAGTTGTTCGACCAATGTCGTGGGTGGGATATGCTCGAAGGCCGCATCGATCACCTCCAGATTGACGCCCTCATGCTTGAGCGCAAATTCCAGATGCCCGATCAAGCTCGGCTCTATCGCCACCGAAGAGGGAAAAAGAATGCGCGTCTCGGTATCCATGCGTCGATTCACCGAGCAGTCGGTGTAGGCAACCTTTTCCAGCGGCGTGACGTTCAGATGCAGTGCATCGATCAGATGTTGATAGCCCAGCGGCGTCATGGCATCGAGATTTCTTAATTTTTATCGAGAAATCTTAATTTATCACGCCAAATCATGGTTCTTATCGAAATTCTTTAATTTTCCAGCTTTGTCAGGGCAGTTATACGCCTTCAGGAACGTGCCAGGTCATCCATCATCGGCACCAGCGCCAACACGAACAATCCCGCCGCCAGCGGCATGGTCGCCACAAAGCCCACGGCCTTGAATCCTAGCGCGCCTACCACGCCCCCCACGAAGAACATCAGCAACAGGGAGGAAAGCAGCATGAACTTGCGGCGCGCTCCGGGGACCGGGTCTTCCTGATGTAATTCGCCGGGCTGGCGCGGGGCCAGGGTCCAGTAGCACATCTTGCCGATCTCGATGCCGATGTCGGTAACCAGGCCGGTCACGTGAGTGGTACGGATTTCGGAGCGGGAAATCTTGCTGATCATGGCGTTCTGCAAGCCCATCACGAAACACAGCAGCGCCACCGTGACCGGCACGAACAGCAGCCGATGGTTCTCCAGATTGCTGCCCAGGATGCCGAAACACAGCAGCAGCATGGCCTCCAGCATCAGGGGCATGGCGTATTCGCTGTGCAGGCCGCGGCGCCTGGCCCAGTTGATCATCACCGCCGAGCAGGCGGCCCCCAGCAGGAAGGACAGCAGAGCGCTGGCGCCAGAGACCAGCAGCAAGGTCTCGCCCAGGACCAGGTTGTCGGCCAGGGAGGAGACGATGCCCGACATGTGCGAGGTGTATTGTCCGACCGCCAGGAAGCCGCCAGCATTGACGGCACCGGCGATGAAGGCCAGTGAACGGCCCAGGTGGCGATTGGACAGGTCGGTGCGCGCCGGACTGGTGAGACGGCGCAGGTATTCGATGGGCATGACGGTTCCAGGGTAAAAGCAGACGCGTCAAGAAACAGACCTCATGCAACGCGCCAGGGGGAACTCATCTTCGCCCCTTCCTACGTAGATCGCCGGCGGCTTCTTGCTGTCTTTTCCTTCAGCGTTTTTTATCCTGACAAGAATACTTCTTCTTGGCCCAAGGCGGTGGCCGATGCACCGATGGCTGACCTGCATCAGCTTGCCGCGCCGGGCAATCGTCCAAACTTTCACTTTTCAGGAGCCTTCCATGAGCATCCCCATCGATATTCCAGGCGGCGACAAGCTCGATGAGTTGCGTACGCCTGTACTGCAGCCAGGGGTACAGCAGGCCGAAGGCGGCGGATTTCGCGGTATCGTCCTGATCGGCGCCAATGGCCAGGACCCGGCGTCCACCCACGTCTGCGAAGCGCTGCGCAGCAACAGCGATGCGGCCTATGCCGATGCGGTGGACTACATCGCCGTACAACGGGAACACGGGGCTCAAGCGAGACAGGGCGGAATTTAGAGGCGAGGAGGGGCGGCAATCGGCAAAGGCGGCCAAAGGCCGCAAATCCCGCAGGCAAAAAAATGGCCGCCTGGGGGAGGCGGCCTGAGGGGGAGGGATATAAGACGCCGAGGATCGGGGGAATCTTCGGAGAATTTCTGCTTATGAAAACGACTCGTGGGGATAAACCGATGGGGGATGGACAGTGTTCATGACAAGACGGAGGGGGACGTTCTTGCCGGAATTCGGGTCCTCGGTTTCGAGTTCGTTGGAATGCATAGTAGCGATGCACCGCAAAAAAGAAGATCGGACAGTACCCGATTGATGCGTAGGAAAAAACCTACACGCCAAGCTGTCGCTCCTGCCCGACGCCCGCGCCAGGCCTAGCTTCGACCCAGATTGACCTCGCTCAGATCACCGTCCCTGACTTCCGGCAAGGCATAGCCATTTTCGGACGCTGGATCGATGCTGCCACGGGTGGGCGCAGCGGGCAGCGATATCTCCGCCAATGCCTCGCCCACACCGCGATTCTGCGTCTTGGCGGCGACGTCGCCCAGGCTGACCATGCCCACCAGATTGCGCTCGCGATCCATGACGGGCAGGCGGCGGATCTGGCGCTGCACCATATCGTCTAGCACATCGTCCACCGGTTCATCCTCGTAACACCACAGCACATCATGGCTCATCACCTCCGTCAGGGGCATGGTCTCGGTCAGGCGATTGGGCGCGACGGCGCGCAGGACGATGTCGCGGTCGGTGACCAGACCCACCAACCTGCGCTGGGCATCGCAGACGGGCAGGGCGCCGACATCAAGGGCTTCCATGGCCTGGGCGGCATGGATAACCGAATCGTCAGGGCTCAAGGTATGGGCGCCACGAGTCATGACGTCGGCAATGGTGCGGGTAGCGTGCATGTTGACCTCCTGGGAAGAATGAAAAGGGGGGAAAGCCCCGAAAGCGGGAGAGCGAAATTGACTTGTGTAAATTGTGTTGTGTAAATCGTGCAGTTTTCTTCAGGCCACCAGGCAGGCGACCGTCATATCCACTGATATCCACTGCCACTACTCTTCCAGCCTAAGCAAGGCACACCCATGCCGCAATGCCACAGCGCCCCATTGTCGGGTCGGCAGATTCGCGCAGGGGTGCGCGAATGCACCGACGTGCCGCCGCATCACTGGCCATCCGCGGACTCTTCCTACAGTGGCTTGCGAGGCCGGCCGACTGCATGGCTGGCCTGGCTGCTTCACCATCGCTGCATCGACTGCTTCCCGGGGCTGTAGGGCTCCCATCAAACCATCATGTCCGATCACATTACCGACCTCATCGGCTGGGGCGCCACCCTGATCCTGTTGCTGACCATTTCCTCGCAGGTCTATGAGCAGTGGCGCAGTCGTTCCACCCAGGGCGTGTCGCACTGGCTGTTTGCCGGGCAACTGGCGGCCTCGGCCGGTTTCGTGACCTACAGTCTGCTGCAGGGCGACTGGGTGTTCGTGGTGTCCAATGTCTTCCTGCTGGGGACGGCACTGCTGGGGCAGATCCTGTACCTGCGCAATCGTCGCCGCCAGCGGTCGCAGGAGCAGGCCTGAGGCGGCCAAGCTGCCAACTGGCCATCGTGCCGCATGCGTGCTTCCTTCGTGCTCATCGATTCCTACAGGTTTCATTGGCGCTGTCTGATGCAAGGCAGACGCCATCCTTACTACAGTATTTGCATGACATGCCACGCAGGGCATCGCGGGCTCGCCATCTTTAGCTCAACCATAACCACAAGGAGTATCGCCATGCGTTCCATTCCCTTCGCCTCTTCGGATCTGATGACCCGCCACCGCACCCGTCGCCTGCTGGGCGCGGGCGCATTGTTCATTGCCGGCGCCACGCTGGCCTTGAGCGCCTCGGCCGAATCCGTCACCAGCAAGGACAAGAGCTTCATGACCAAGGCCGCCGAGGCCGGCAATGCCGAAATCGCGGCCAGCAAGGTCGCGCTGGAAAAGAGCAGCAATCCGGCCGTCAAGGATTTCGCGCAGAAGATGATTGACCAGCATGGCACCGTCGGCGACGAGCTCAAGCAGTTGGCTTCCAGCAAGGATGTCACCCTGCCTACCGAACCCAGCATGGCCCAGCGCGCCAAGATCGCCATCCTCGAAAAGCTGTCCGGCAACACCTTCGACAAGCGCTACGCCAGCATGATCGGGGTGTCGGCCCATGAGGATGCGGTCAAGCTGTTCCAGAAGTCCTCTACCTCGGCCGATGACCCGGATGTGAAGAATTTTGCCGCCAAGACCCTGCCGGGGCTCAAGGATCATCTGAAGATGGGCCGCGACCTGAAGAGCAAGGTGGATGCCGCCAAGAAATAAGGCCGTCCGCCCCTGTCCATGATGGGGCGGCCCCGTGAAAAGGCAAAAAGCCCTTTCGCTGCCGCCCTCATCGACTATGCTGATAGCAGCCTTGCCCCGCCCGTCATGACGTCCCATCTCGCCACCGTGCCGAGGAGACTTGCCATGAAACACTTCGCCAAATCTGTTGAACAGCAGCAAGCCGGTCACTTCATGCCGCGCGTGACCAAGCTGGACAAGCACAAGTACGTCGCCTATCTCGATACCCGCATCGATCACCTCTGGCACATGGACCTGCACGACCTGAAGGGTCAGCCGGTACGTATCTGCAAGAAGCGCAAGGAAGCCGAGAAGGTCGCCCTGGCATTGCTGGAACAAGCCATGCGCCGCCCTGGGGCAGCGTAGGGGCTGATGCATTGACGTGATGTCGGGGGTGTAACAGCTGTCCCGATGATGTAGTTGCCGTCCGTAACGCAGGTTGCGGACGGCATTTGCGTTTTCGCCGCAAGCTTCCGCTTACAGGTTTCAAGTCTTCAGGTCTGCAGAAAAAACTACGAAGTAAAAAGCAAAAAAGAGGGGATCACCCCTCTTTCCGTATGAAGCCGTATGCAGCCCGATGGTTCAGACCCGATCAGCCATCGCTTTGCGGCGACTGGCCATGGGCCACGGCAAAGGCCTCGTTTTCATGGCTGGGCGGAGCGGCCGGGGCACTGCCTTTTTCCGACAGACGCGGCTTGGTGGTGTCAGCCTCCCCACCGGCTTCGGTCAATGCCGGCTCGCCGCCCGTTGCGTCAGGCTGCTGGCCCTGCTCGCGACGTTGCTGCTCATCCAGCAGCTTCATGAATTCATTGTTGAAGGCCGGAATGTCGGTGGGTTTGCGGGAGGAGACGAAGTTTTCGTCACGTACCACTTCCTGGTCCACCCACTGGCTGCCGGCATTCTTGAAGTCGTCCTGCAGGCTGGGCCAGCTGGTGACGGTGCGGCCCTTGGCGATGCCGGCCGAGATCAGCAGCCAGCCGCCGTGGCAGATGGAGGCGATGGGCTTTTCCGCATCATTGGCAGCGCGGATGAAATTGCGGGCCTGCGGCAGCAGGCGCATGGCGTCGCCGTTGACGACACCACCAGGCAGCAGCACGGCGGAGTAGTCCTCGGGGCGGGCCGTATCCAGGCTACCGTCCACGGAGACCGATTCTCCCTTGTCGACATGCTTGAAGCCCTGCACGCTGTCGGTCTTGTCGGAGAGGATGTGCACGGTGGCACCGGCGGCTTCCAGCGCCTTTTTCGGCTCCAGCAGTTCGGCCTGCTCGAAACCGTCGGTCACCAGGACCGCGACCTTCAATTGTTGATAGCGATTGCTCATGTTCAATCTCCCTGATGGAAAAAGGGCGGCCGGCATGCACCGGCCGCCCTCGTTGGGGGCGGATGACGGATCAGTCCGGGGTGTTCTGGCGAACCTTGTTGCGGTTCTGGTGATCGTTGCTGGCCTTGTCCATCTCGGGCGCCTTTTCGATGCGCGTGATGTTGGAGGTGGCCACCGGGTCACTACCTGGGAAGCTCATCTCGTTGGCTTCGTCCAGCGCGACTTCCGAAGGGGTGTCGTACTGATTGGGACGATGATCCTTGTTCTGTTTGCTTGCGCTCATGATGACCTCCTTTAACTTTGAAATATCAGTCTTCGCGATGTATGCGGACCTTTTGCAGATCTCTTGCAGACCTGATCGGATCGACGCATCGGTCAAACGGTGTGCAACCGATGTGACCGGTGAAACCCAGCTTACTGTGCCGTCCCGGGCTGCGGTATAAGCCAGCGGCGCAAGCCTGCGTAAGAATGCAGGCAATGCTGCAGTAAGGCGCCTCTATGTGCCTTTATGCGCCTTTATGCGGCTCCGATGGCACCGTTCATGGCCATGGCGCCGGCGTCACATCCTCGAACTGCGCCTGCTGCTGGCCACCGGCAGGAATCGCATCGGGTTGACGCCCGGGGTGCAGCCTGCTGCCGGTCAGCAATTCCAGTTCACGCTGCGAGGCCACGAAGGCGGCATCATCCAGCGGCTGCTCGGCGACCGGCCAGTGCGTCATGGCCCACTGCTTGTAGTCCTCGAAGCGTCGTTTCAATTCGCGGGCATAGTCCTCGCGCTGCTGCTCAATACTCGTCTGGCTTTCCATGTTCAGCCTCCTTTCATGGCGATCAGGCTCTCGCGCACCTTGGCCAGGCCAAAGCGCCATATCTGTTCCATCTTGATGTGCGGCATGACCGGCAATTCGGACGGATCGATGAAGACATCCAGCACCGCCGGGCCGGGCGCTGCCAGCAGCTGCTGCAGGCTCTCCTGCAGCTCTTCGGGCGTGCGGGCGGTGAAGCCCTGGCCGCCGCAGGCGCGTGCAAAGGCGGCGAAATCGGCATTGGGGAATTCCGAACCCTCGAAGGCGGGCATGCCGGCTTCTTCCATTTCCAGGTGGACCAGGCCCCATTCGCGGTTGTTGAAGACCACCACCTTCAAGGGCAGCTTGTGCTCCACACTGGTCATGAACTCGCCCATCAACATGGTGAAGCCACCGTCGCCCACCGCCACCACGACCTGCCGCTGGCGATCCAGCGCCTGGATGCCGTTGGCCTGGCCCAGTGAGGTGCCGACGGCGGCATTGTTGAAGGAGGCCAGGATGCGCTGCTGCCCGCGCTGGCGGATCCAGTTGCCACACCATAGCGTCACCACGCCGGTATCGACCACGAAGGTCGCATCGTCGTCGGCCAGGTCGCTCAGCGCTCGGGCCAGGCTCTGGGGCTTGATCTTCTTGTGCTGAGGCTTGATGTCGGCGGCGCTGTCGAGCTTGGCGTTCCAGCGTTCGCGCTCGCCATTGACCTTCTGCAGGAAACTGCCGTCGGTCTTGCCTTCGACCTTTTCCAGCAGCGCCCGCACGCTGGGACCGACCGAGCCGGTGATGCCCAGCGTGACCGGCGCCCGTCGTCCGAGGACGAAGCCGCGTTCGTCGATCTGGATCACCTTGGACTTGGTGGGCAGGAATTCCGAATAGGGATAGTCCGATCCCAGCATCAGCATCAACTCTGCCGCCTGCAGCGCATCGGTGCCCGGCGCGCCGCCGATCAGGCCGACCCCGCCGATCCAGTGCGGGTGGTCATAGGCCATCAGGTCCTTGCCGCGGAAGGTGTGCATCACCGGTGCCTGCAACTTGCTGGCCAGGGCCAGCACCTGGTCGATGGCGCCCCGGCAGCCATTGCCGGCAAAGATGGCCACCGAGCCGGCAGCGTTGATCAGTTCGGTGGCCGCCTGGATGTCGGACGGCGGCGGCGCCAGTTCGGCGCGCTCGCGCAGGGTGTGCAGGCTGGGGACGGTATGGGAGGTACGGGCACCGATGATGTCGGCCGGCAGGTTCAGGTGGGCCACGCCGCGTTGGGCGTAGGCCTGGGCAATGGCCTGGTGGAAGACTGCAGGCGCCTGGTCGGCACTGGTGACGATCTGGCTGTAGGCCGCGACGTCGCGAAAGAGCAGGTCGGGTGAATTTTCCTGCAGATAATCGGTACCTCGACGCGCGGCTGGCACGCCGCCGGAGATGGCCAGGACCGGGGCGTGGTCCTTGCGGGCTTCATACAGGCCCGCCACCAGGTGGTTGGCGCCGGGGCCGGTGGTGCCGCAGCAGACCGCCTGGCGGCCGGTCAGCTTGGCCTGGCCGGCGGCGGCCAGGGCCGCACCTTCTTCGTGGCGCACGCCTATCCATTCGATGCGCTTGTCGCGACGGATGGCATCGGTGAGGGGATTCAGGGCGTCACCGACGACGCCGAAGATCTGGCGCACCCCGATCTGGTACAGGGTGTCGATGAGGATTTCTGCAACGGTGGCGGACATGTCGGCTCCATGGACGAGGATGAGTCGTTCAAGGGTAAGACGCCATCCGGCGCGGCTGTATCGGTCTATCCGGTAAATCCGTGTAGGAGAAGGTGGAGAAGGGCCGAAGGGCGCGCGGCTGCGGCACATTCCTACGCCGGCTTCATCCGCCGGCCGACTGCGGCAGCGGGGCCGGGCACGCATAATCGGCGCATCAGCAAGACTGTGGAGGAAGCGATGCGACGCGCACTATGGAAGGGGGCGATCAGCTTCGGGCTGATCAATATCCCGGTCGAACTCTATACCGCCGAGAAGCACGATGAACTGGACTTCACGCTGCTGGACAAGCGTGATCTGTCACCGGTGGGCTACAAGCGCTACAACAAGAAATCCGGCCGTGAAGTGCCGTGGGAAAACATCATCAAGGGCTATGAATACGAGGACGGCAAGTTCGTCCTCATGTCCGACGAAGACCTGCGCCGCGCCAATGTGGAGGCGACCCAGAGCATCGACATCCAGAGCTTCGTGGAGCGCGAGCAGGTCCCCATCCTGTATTACGAGCAACCTTACTTCCTGGCCCCGGCCAAGGGAGGCGACAAGGCCTATGCGCTGCTGCGCGAGACCCTGCTGGCCAGCGACAAGATGGCCATTGCCCAGATCGTCATCCGCACCCGCCAGCACCTGGCAGCCCTCATTCCGCAGGGCGACATGCTGCAACTGATCACCTTGCGCTACCCCAGCGAATTGCGCGCACCGGACGACCTGCCGGTGCCATCGCGCAAGTCGAAGAAGGCGGCGGTGACCCGGCAGGAGGTGGAGATGGCACGCGCCCTGGTGGATCACATGTCGGCCGAGTGGGAGCCCGAGCAGTTCCACGACACCTATCGCGATGACGTGCTGGGCCTGATCAAGAAGAAGATCAAGAGCCGGCAGACCCATGAGGTTGCCGAACCCGACGAAGCCGCCGCGCCCGCCAGCAGCGGGGCCAAGGTGGTGGACCTGATGGCGCTGCTCAAGAGCAGTCTGGACGGGCGCGGCAAGGCGTCGGCCAAGGCGCGCAAGAGCGGTCGCGGCGATGTGGATGAAGAAGAGGGAAAGGAAGAGGACCAAGATAAGCCGACCCAGGGCGCCAAAGTCCACAAGCTGGCTGACCGCAAGCCTGCTGCCAAGCGTAGCAGCACCCGCAATGGCACCAAGGCCGCCGCTGGCACCACGAGCGCCAAGAGCAGCAGCAAAAGCCGTAAAAGCGCCAAAAGCAGCGGCACCTCGCGGAGGGCACAGGCATGAGTGCTTCGTCCCTGGATCGCTATCATGCCAAGCGCGACTTCACGCTCACTCCGGAGCCCTCCGGCAAAGGCCGCCAGTCAGCCCCGGCGGCCGAGGGCGGCTTGCACTTCTTCATCCAGCGCCACCATGCACGGCGCCTGCACTACGACTTCCGTCTGGAACTGGATGGCGTACTCAAGAGCTGGGCCGTTCCCAAGGGACCGAGCCTGGATCCGCATGACAAGCGGCTGGCCGTGCGGGTGGAAGACCATCCGCTGGACTATGGCACTTTCGAAGGCGACATCCCGGAACATCAGTACGGCGCAGGCCATGTGGTGCTGTGGGACCGCGGCCAGTGGCTGCCGCAGGGCGATGTGCACGCCGGCCTGAAGAAGGGCCATCTCAGTTTCGAACTCCAGGGCGACAAGCTGCAGGGACGATGGGCGCTAGTCCGCATGGGCAAGCCGGCGGCCGATGGCAAGGAAAACTGGTTGCTCATCAAGGACGATGACGATGCCGCCCGCAGCGGCAAGGCAGCCGCGATCACCGAATTGCGGCCGGAGAGCGTGAAGGATCGCGGTGACGAGGCTGGCGCAGGTGACAAAGGGCAGGAAAGCCAGCGAGCGGCCCGGTCGAAGAAAGCATCCAAGTCCTCCAGGCAGCCACCCTCCAGCGCAGAGGCAGCAGACGCCCAGCCACGCCCAAGCATGCTGCCGGAGGTCATGGATGCGCAACTGGCGACGCTGGTCGATCAGGCGCCGCAGGGTGATGAATGGCTCAGCGAACTGAAGTTCGATGGCTATCGCGGCCTGTGCCGCATCGACGCCGGTCGGGCTGCCATCTTCACCCGCGAAGGTCTGGACTGGAGCCATCGCTGGCCGATCCTGGTCAAGGCCCTGGAACGACTGCCGGTGGACGATGCCTGGATCGACGGCGAAGTGGTGGCGCTGGACGAGAACGGGCGGATCAGCTTCGAGGCCTTGCAGACCCTGGCGCGCGGCGACCGGCAGCAGGCCAATGGCATCCGGCTGGCGCTGTATGCCTTCGATCTGCTGTTCCTGAATGGTCACGACCTGCGGGAGGTTCCGCTCTTGCAGCGCAAGGAATTGCTGCGCACCCTGATTCCCGGCGCGGATGAAGACGGACTGCTGCTCTACAGCGAGCACATCGTCGGTCATACCGATGAGGTGTTCCAGCACGCCTGCCAGCATGGCATGGAGGGCATCGTGGTCAAGCGCGCCGATGCCCCTTATACCGGACGTCGCGACCGCAACTGGCTCAAGCTCAAGTGCGAGCATCGCCAGGAATTCGTGATCGCCGGCTATACCGAGCCGGCTGGCCAGCGCAGCGGATTCGGTGCCATTCTGGTGGGCGTCCATGACGACAAGGGACAGTTGCAGTATGCCGGGCGGGTCGGCACCGGTTTCGATGATCGCCTGCTGGAGCAGCTGTTGAAGCAGTTCCGCAAGCTGGAGCAGGACCAGCCGGCCTTCGTCAACCCGCCGACGGGGCAGCAACGGCGTGGCGTGCACTGGCTGGCCCCCAAGCTGGTGGCGGAGGTCAGGTTCGCCCAGTGGACCCGCTCGGGGATTCTGCGACACGGCAGTTTCCTGGCGCTGCGGGAGGACAAGCAGGCCCGTGACATCGTGCGCGAGACGGAGCAAGCCCTGGCGCAGCCGGCTAATGGAGGCGATGAGGGCGATGAGGGCGATGAGGGCGATGAGGGCGGTATTAACGATAAGGCCGGTGGCAGCAAAGCTGCGAGCAAGGCGGACCTCTCCCGGCCCGTGACGGTCGAGGGGGTGAAGTTGACGCATCCTGGCAAAATCCTCTTCCCCGATACCGGCCTGACCAAGCTGGAGCTGGCCCGCTACTACCAGAGCGTGGCCGGGTTCATCCTGCCTGAACTGAAGCAACGGCCCTTGTCGCTGGTACGCTGTCCGGACGGGCAGGGCGGTCAATGCTTTTTCCAGAAGCACATCGGTCAGGGGATGCCCGAGGCGATTGACGCCATCGAGGTCCCGGAAGGCGAGGGCAGCGCCCGGTACATGATGGTCAACGATGTTGCCGGCCTGGTGGCGACGGTGCAGATGGGCGTGCTCGAACTGCATGCCTGGGGCGCCACCGGCCGTGCGCTGGACAAGCCGGACCGGGTGGTATTCGACCTCGACCCAGCACCGGATGTGCCCTGGGCTGCGGTAGTGGAGGGTGCGCAACTGGTGCGCGGCCTGCTGCAGGAGATAGGCCTGGCGTGTTACCTGAAGACCTCCGGGGGCAAGGGCCTGCATGTGATGGTGCCGATCCGTCCTGATCATCGCTGGGACGTGGTCAAGGACTGGGCGCACCGGGTGGCCGCCCACCTGGCCCGGGTGCTGCCGGACCGTTTCATTGCCCGCATGAGCAAGGCGGCGCGTCAGGGCAGGATTTTCATCGATTACCTGCGCAATGCCCCGGGAGCGACCACCGTGGTCGCCTATTCGGTACGCGCCCGGGCGGGGGCACCGGTGTCGGTGCCGATCACCTGGGAAGAGCTGGAACAGGGCATCACGGCCGATCATTTCAAGGTCGCCACCATGCCGCAGCGGCTCAAGGACCTCCAGGACCATGATCCCTGGGCCGGTTTCGGCAAGGCCAGGCAGCGGCTGAGCAAGGCCATGCTGGACGCCTTCGAGCCCGTCTGAACCGGGGTCGTGCGCTGGCGGCGCTGTGGCCGCCAAGCTCGGCAGGGCGGCAATGTCCTACACGATCTTCATCTTCCTGCCGACTGTGGGCGCGGCGGGCCAACTTCATAATCCACTTTAACTTCAAGGCCTGGTGCATCCGGGCCTTTTGCAAAACCCGTCGAGCACGTCCAGACGTGCCATGAATACCAAGAAGGAATTGGCCCACGCCATGAATACCCTCAGCCACCGCACTTCGCTGACCCAGCTTTTCACCCGTCCCCTGCAGGCCGCCATGCCTTCCCTGATGCCACACGCGAGCGCCGTGGCGCCGGGCGGTGCCGCGCCGCGCAAGCTGCCGGCAGCACTGGTGGAGCGCCTGCTGGCCCAGGAAGGACAGCGCGGCATGGGGGCGCCCGGTCATCCGCTGGCCACCTTCAATGCGCCCCAGCCGGCAGCGCATCGGGCGGCGACCTTCAGCTATCCCCTGCATATCGAGCGTGCCAGCATCGAGGCCTTGCCCAATGCCTGCGGCGTCTACATCTTCCGTGGCGTGGACGATGCTCCGTTGTACGTGGGGCGTAGCGTCAACCTGCGCAGCCGCGTGCTGGCGCATCTGCACAACCATGAAGAGCAGTTCCTGATCGGCCAGACCCGTCGTATCGAGTGCCGCCGCACGGCCGGTGAACTGGGCGCGGCCCTGCTGGAAAACTCTCTGCTGCGCGACCTGCGCCCGGCTCACAACAAGAAGCAACGCAGCAAGCGCGGCCTGTTCACCCTGCGCCTGAGCGCACAGGGCCAGCCACAGGTCACGCAGGTGGCCGAGCGTGAATTCAGCCGCGCCGAAAACCTGTTCGGCATCTTCACCAGCGAACGGGCGGCGCAGGAAGCGCTGCACAAGCTGGTGCAGGGCCATGGCCTGTGTTCCATCGTCACCGGGCTGGAGCAGCCGGGCGGTTTCGGCATGGCCTGTTTCGGTCGCCAGATCCGTCGCTGCCGCGGCGCCTGCACCGGCGAGGAATCCCCCGAGCAGCACCAGCAGCGCCTGATGCAGGCGCTGGAAGACCTGCGCATCCTGCCCTGGCCGTATGCCGGCCCCATGGGCATCGTCGAACAGGGCGAGGGCTGGCAGCAGGTGCATGTGATCGATCACTGGCGCTATCTGGGTTCGCTGGATCGCGACCACCGCCAGCTGCCGACCCGTCCGGCGGCCAGCCTCAAGGGTTTTGACCTGGACAGCTACAAGCTGGTGATCCAGCCCTACCTGCTGGGCCAGCTGGACCTGCGTCCGCTGCCGGGACTGCCGCTGTCGGCCGGCTGAAGCGGCGGGTCTGGCGCTCGCTGGTGATTCACGGGTGATCCTCGGTCATCTTCGGTACTTCTCGGCAATTCCCGGGCGCGCGGCGTCCGGTTAAGCCAGTCCCATTCTGCTGGAAGCTTTCTTCCGTTTTCCTTGCGCGGTGCTGTCGTTCTTTGCTGGTGCCGCGCTGTCCCTGTTCTCCGTGTTCTCCCCGTTCTCCCAATCCCTTGACTGCTCATTCCTTCCATTCCATGCGACGACGACTCCCACGCTATGCGGCCACCCTGGTGCTGGCCGCGCCTGTCTCCCTCTCGCTGGCCCAGGCGGCCGAGCTTAGCGGCCTGTGCCGCAACGACCTGACACTGGACAAGGATCAACTGGCCGCCAGCCTGATCCGCACCTATCCGGTCAGCACGGCCTATCTGTCGGTGGGCAAGGAGCCTGCACCGCTGTCCTCGCCACGGGCGCTGGTGGCCTGGCTGCTGCAGAAGCGCGCCGCAGAAAAAGCCACTGGACAGGCCTGTCAGGGCGATAGCTGCAACGTCGATCACATGGCCGAAGAAGTGCAACGACTGCTGGATGGCAAGGACCCCCAGATCAAGCCGAGCGGCCGCAGTGATGTGGCTGCCTTTTTCCGCGACAACAACCGCGCGGGGCTGAGCTGCACGACGGCCCAGGCTGCGCCTGCCATGGCCTATGCCGGCTCCGCCCTGGCCATGGGGGTGGCGCCAACGGCGGCGGGTGGTGCTGCCACGCCGGCGGCCGGTCCGGCCACGCCGGCCACGCCGGCCACGCCGGCCACGCCGGCAACAGCGGCAACATCGGCAACATCGGCACCGGCTGTCGCGCAACAGGCCGGCTGGATGGATCACGTGCGCGTGCGCGGCAATCCTGACCAGCTCTCCATCGATCACCGCGACAAGGCCGGCTTTGCCTCGGTGGACCGGGCCCGGCTGGCGCTGGCCAATGACGACGTGGCGCAGTCGCGGACCAATGATGTGGTGGTCTACACCGGTTATTCGCTGGACAAGCGCCCCATGGGCGAGCCGGGCAGTACCTATGAGGCAGTGCCCTATGTCGGTTTCAAGCAGAACCGGGTGACCACTTACGATGCCGGTAATCGCGACGTCACCACCACGCGTACCACCCAGGTCGGGATGCTGTCGGCCTTCCACTTCGCCCATGCCGATACGGCCAATACCGAAGACCTGACCGCGCGTCCCGACTACCTGGTCAACAACACCGATGGCAGCCGCCTGCTGACGGTCAACTTCACCCTCACGCCGGTGCGGCCGGGTGGGCTCAATGATTTCCTGCGCTGGGGCAATGGCCTGGCGTTCAAGCCCATCCTGATAGGCCAGAGCCGTAACGGTATCTACATCAATCGCGGTGACCCGGATGTGTATGACCAGCATCGCGACTTCATCCGCCTGGGCGCGCAGGCGGGGTTCACGCTGTCCTCGACCAATCCGGCGCTACCCTTCGATTTCACCACGACCTTTACCGGCCTGAAGGCGTTGCAGGGAAACCGCAGCATCCATTACTGGAAGTCGGTGCTGACCTACAACTTCAACCAGAACGTCGGCCTGAGCCTGGATTATTCCAATGGCCTGCTGCCCGATACCGGCGATGCGGAGCGCAAGTGGGGTCTGGCGGTGTCCTCGAAGTTCTGATGCCGATCCGGCGCTGCCATGCAAAACGGCGGGAATCCCGCCGTTTTTTGTTTTTTCCGGGTGCTCGTCGGTGTCAATGGTAGGTGTTGGCCATCTTCTCCGGTAGCGGCACGCTGAGCCACTTCTGGACGATGCCGTTGAGCTCGCCGCTCTTCTTGGCCGCGGTCAGGATCTCGTTGACCTTGTTGAGCAGCGCCGGTTCGCCCTTGTTCAGGCCGACGGCGCAGGCCGACTCCTGGATGATGTACTTCAGCACGGGCTTGTTGTCGGCCACCCGTTCGGCCAGCGCATGGGCCACGAAGTCACCGGTGCCGACCAGCTGGATCTGCCCGGAGGTATAGGCGGAGATGAGGGCATTGTTGTCCTCGTAACGCTTGATGTTGGCGCTGGTGGGTGCGCTCAGGGTCAGCTGCAGGTCCTGGAAGGTGCCACGCGCCACGCCGATGGTCTTGCCGGCCAGGTCGGCGGCGTTGCTGACCTTGAGGCTGGCCACGCCGAACACGCTGTTGTTGTAGGGCGCATAGGGCTGTGAAAAATCGATCACTTTTTCGCGATCCGAATTCTTGCCCAGCGTTGAAATGATCAGGTCGGTCTTGTGGGTCTGCAGGTAGGCAATGCGGTTGGCACTGGCCACCGGTACCAGTTGCACCCTCACGCCCATCTTGTCGGCGATGAGTCGGGCGACGTCGATATCCAGGCCTTGCAGGTGCATGTCACCGTCGATCGCGCCGAAGGGAGCAAAGTCCTGCGGTACGCCGATGCGCACCACCCCGGCCTTGTGGATGGCGGCCAGGCCGTCGGCGTGCGCGGCGACGGAGCTAAGTGCAGTCAGGCCGAACGTCAGGGCCAGCAGGCTAGTCTTGAATTTCATCTCCGGATTCTCCTTGTAATGGACGTGTCATTGCGCGGCCGATGATACGTCACATCGCAGCAAGGTTCAGTCAGGTAAGGGCAACACGCAATCGTCTGCAGCAAGAAAAATGCGCTGCCCGGGTTGGGCATGTATACGATAGCCCCCGGTAAAGTCGCCGAAAGCCGGCAACATGGCCCATTGGCCATCCACCACGAAACAGGGCAGGCGCAAGGCGTCGCCTGCGGCAGCGAGCCGGTAGACCGGATGCACATGGCCGACGATGGCAAAGGCGCCGTCGACCGTCTGGGGGTGATGGCAGAACGCCAGGGGACTGACCCGCCAGGGTTCGTCCACGACCTCCATCGCCAGTGCTTCCGGCGGATCGCCGGCATGGTGGTCATGGTTGCCGCGCACCAGCGTGAGGCTGAGACCGGCATTGCAACTGCGCCAGCGGGCCAGTGCCTGCAGGGTGCCCGCCACCCGCCCGGCGCGTGCGTGCAGGAAGTCACCCAGGAACACCACATGGCGCACCGCATGCCGCTGCACCAGCGTATCGATCAGGTCCAGGTTGGCCCGAGTGGTGCCGTGCGGAACCGGGATGCCTCCGGCGCGGAAGGCAGCCGCCTTGCCGAAGTGGACATCGGCCAGGATCAGCATGGCGCGCTCGCGCCAGAGCAGGGCGCGTTCGGGCAGCATGGTCAGGGTCGCGCCGGCGGCGTCGAAGCTGGGGTATGGGCTCATCATCCTGTCTGGTTGCGGGGGCTGGATTGGGGACGCGCTCGCGGCTGTGGCCTGGCCTGGGCGCTGGTCTTGTCGGCGGCACCTTCCAGCTCGCGCAGCATGCGCGCCACGCGGTCGGCCAGCTTTTCGGTCGAGAGTTTTTCGCGGAAGCGCTCCACCATCAGCGGCAAGGCAAACGGCGTGGCCCGCTCCAGTGGCACCAGCGTGAGCGTGCGTGCGCGCAGTTCGGCCAGGGTGCTGCGCAGCCGTTCCAGCTCCAGCTCCTGTTCCAATACTTCGCGCTGGGCCTGGGTCAGCAAGAGGTTGCCGGCGTCGTGCTTGCGGAAGACCTCGAAGAACAGGGCCGACGATGCCTGCAGCTGGCGTGCGCTCTTGCGCTGCCCGGGATGTCCCTGCGATACCAGCCCGGCGATACGGGCGATTTCACGGAAGCGCCGTTGCGACAGCTCGGTGGCATTCAGGCTGGCCAGGACGTCCTCCAGCAGCCGCTCTTCGCTGAACAGGGCCAGGGCCTGCTGCGGTTCCAGGCGGTGCGCTTCGACCTTGTCCGCGCCCAGCAATTCGAACCCGTAGTCGTTGACGGCGATGGAGAAGGTGGCGGCACGCTCCCTGCTGAGGCGCCAGGCCAGCAGCGAGGCCAGTCCCATGTGCACCAGGCGGCCGGCAAAGGGATAGAAGAAGAGGTGATGTCCTTCACGGCTCTTGAGCGTTTCCACCACCAGCCGCTGCGCCGTGGGCAGGGCCGACCAGGCGTGCTGCAGATCCAGTAGCGGTCGCACGGCCTGCATTTCGGGACCGTCGAAGCGACCTTGCGCGGCTTGTTCCAGGCGATCCAGTACGGCGTGCGCCAGGGTCGAGGACAAGGGCATGCGGCCGCCTTGCCAGCGCGGCACGGCACCGCTGCCGGCGCTGCTGCGGCGGACCCAGGCCGTCATCTCGTGCACGCGGACGAACTCCAGCACGCGCCCGCCGAAGAGGAAGCGATCGCCCGGTCGCAGGCGGGCGATGAAACCTTCTTCGATGGTGCCGATGCGTCCCCCCTTCATGTACTGCACATGCAGGCTGGCATCGGCAACGATGGTGCCGATGTTCATGCGGTGGCGGCGCGCGATGGCCGGTAGCTCGACCCGATAGACACCATCCTCGCCGGCCCGCACACGGTGATATTCCGGATAGGCGCCCAGGCTCTGGCCGCCACGCACCACGAAGTCCAGCGCCCACTGCCATTGATCCTCGCGCAGATGGCGGTAGGACCAGGCCTGGCGCACTTCGGCCAGCAGCTCGTCGGCAAGGAATCCGCCACCCAGGGCGATGGTCACCAGATGCTGTACTAGCACGTCCAGGGGCGTGTCCGGCACCGGACGCTGTTCCACCCGGCCGGCAGCGACGGCATCCTGAGCAGCGGCGGCTTCCACCAGTTCGAGGCTGTTGGTCGGTACCAGGGTGGCGCGCGAACTGCGTCCAGGCGAATGGCCGGAGCGGCCGGCCCGCTGCAGCAGTCGCGCCACGCCGCGCGGGCTGCCGATCTGCAGCACCCGCTCCACCGGGGTGAAGTCCACCCCCAGGTCCAGGCTGGAGGTGCAGACCACGGCCTTGAGGCGGCCGTCGCGCAGGCCTTGTTCCACCCATTCACGGACTTCGCGATCAAGTGAGCCATGGTGTAAGGCGATGATGCCGGCCCAGTCGGGGCGGGCCTCCAGCAGGTTCTGGTACCACAGCTCGGCCTGGGAGCGGGTATTGGTGAAGACCAGGGTACTGCCGCTGGCATCGATCTCGGCCACCACCGCCGGCAGCATCTGCAGGCCCAGGTGCCCGGCCCAGGCGAAGCGGGTGGCCTGTGGCGGCAGCAGGGTATCGATGAGGATGCGCTTGCGCTGTTCGCCGCGCACCAGCACGCCGTGTTCGGCGGCTTCGGGGCCCAGCAGGGCCTGCTGCGACTGCTCCAGGTTGCCGAGAGTAGCCGACAATCCCCACACCACCATCCCGGGCCGCCAACGGCGCAGGCGCGCCAGGGCCAGTTGCACCTGCACGCCGCGCTTGTTGCCCATGAGCTCGTGCCATTCGTCGACGATGACCGCGTCCAGCTTGCTGAAACGCTGGTGGGCATCCGCCTGGGACAGCAGCAGTGACAGGCTTTCTGGCGTGGTCACCAGGGCCTGCGGCAAGGACTTCATCTGGCGCGCACGCTCGCCGGAACCGGTGTCGCCGGTGCGCATGCCGGCTTGCCAGTGTGGCAGCAGATCGGCCAGCGGGGCTTGCAGGGCACGCAGGGTGTCGGCCGCCAGGGCGCGCATGGGGGTGATCCACAGGATGCGCAAGCCCTGGGTCGTGACGGGCGCGTCGGTCCGACCCAGGCCGGGTTCGGCATGCAGCAGCGCGCCGAACCAGACCGCATAGGTCTTGCCTGCACCGGTGCCGGCGTGCAGCAGGCCGCTGCGACCTTGCTGCGCGGCTTGCCAGACCTGGCGCTGGAAATCGAATATCTCCCAGTGGCGCTGGGCGAACCAGTCCTCGACGGCGGCAGGGATGACCGCCGCCTTTGGCGGACTGGCGCTGCGCCGTCTGGGCGGGCGCTGGCTAGTGGTCTTGCTGGGCGGGCTGGGCATCTTCCTCGCTCTCGTTGACTGGGGACGACGACAGCAGGGCGCGCAGGTTGTCCAGGGTATCGGCCTGGTCGACGGTCTTGTCGACGCGCTGGCGCAGGATGCGCGGGAAGCGCACGGCAATGCCGGCCTTGTGGCGCGAGGACAGGGCAATACCCTCGAAGCCGATCTCGAACACCATGGACGGCCGCACGCTGCGTACCGGGCCGAATTTTTCTATCGTGGTCTTGCGTATGGTCTGGTCGACCACGGCGATCTCGGCATCGGTCAAGCCCGAATAGGCCTTGGCGAAGGGCACCAGCTTGCGCTCGCCGCCGGCTTCAGCGGGCGTGTCCCAGACCGCGAAGGTGTAGTCGGTATAGAGCGAGGCGCGCCGGCCGTGACCGGCCTGGGCATAGATCAGGACGGCATCGATGGAATAGGGATCGACCTTCCACTTCCACCAGGTGCCGACGTTGCGGGTACGGCCGATGCCATAGTGGGCGTCGACCTGCTTGAGCATCATGCCCTCCACGCCGCGCTGGCGCGAGGTGGCGCGCAGTTGTTCCAGCGCATCCCAGTCCGCTGCCACGATCTGCGGCGCCAGCATCAGGGCCGGTGCGGCGTGGCGCTGGACCAGTTGTTCCAGCCGAGCGCGGCGTTCTTGCTGAGGCAGGCCGCGCAGATCATGCCCATCCTGCTCCAGCAGGTCATAGGCGATCAGTCCTGCGGGCAGCTCGCCCAGCATTCTTGCAGTGAGATTCTTGCGACCGATGCGTTTTTGCAGGTCGGCGAAGGGCGCCACGCGTTCGGCCTGTTGCCCGGAATCAGGCAGGCGGATCACGATCTCGCCGTCGATGACGGTACCGTCCGGTAGGTCCAGCGCGGCCAGTTCGGGGAAGCGTTCGGTGATCAGCTCTTCCCCGCGTGACCACAGCCAGTTGCTGCCGTGCCGGCGCACCAGCTGGGCGCGGATGCCGTCGTATTTCCATTCGATCTGCCACTGACCGACCGGCCCCAGCTGGCGCGGATGTTCAATCAGCGGATGGGCCAGGAAAAAGGGGTAGGGCTGGCCGCCCTGCAGGCGATGGTCCTGGCCGTCATCGGGGCCTATCAGGCGGGCGAAGCGTTCGGCGTCGGGGCGGGCGCGGCCATCGGTCCAGCCGACCATGCGCTGGGCCAGCAGCTTGGGGTCCAACTGCGCCACGGCGGCCAGCGCACGGGTGACCAGCAGGCGCGAGACGCCCACCCGGAAGCCGCCACCGATGAGCTTGGCGAGCAGGAAGCGGCCCTGCCAGTCCAGTTCATCCCAGGCCGCGAAGAGGGCGCTGCGGATCACTTCCGGTTCGGCACCGCGCAGGGGAGCGATGCGTTCCTGCATCCAGTAGGCCAGACCGAAGTCGCTGGTGCGGGTCGGTGGCGGCAGGATGTGGGCAATGGTTTCGGCCAGGTCGCCCACGCTGTGATAGCACTCTTCGAAGAGCCACTCATCAATCTGCGCATAGGCCATTGCGCATTGCTTGAGCAGGCCGGTCGGTACCGCCTGGCGGGGCTTGCCGCCTGCCAGGAAATACACTGCCCAGGCGGCGTCGGCCGCATCGGCACGCTGGAAGTAGTCCTGCAAGGCCGCCAGCTTGCGGGTGGTGGAGGTGGTGGCATCCAGTTCGGCATAGAGCCGCGAGAATTCACGCATGGCCGGACTGTTCCTGCGCAGTGGCTGGTGGCGCCGCGCCGCTGTCGTCGACATCGTCGTCGCCGTATTCAGTCGTGAAGGCCCCGGCATCGAGACCGTTCTGCCGCAACCAGCGCACCATGGTGGCGACCTGGCCGTGGGTGACGATGACCCGTTCGGCGCTGCTGGCGGCAATCGCTTCCTGCAGGGCTGGCCAGTCGGCATGATCCGACAGCACGAAGCCCCGATCCACGCCGCGCCGCCGCCGGGTGCCGCGCAGGCGCATCCAGCCGCTGGCGAAGGCATCGCTGTAGTCGCCGAAGCGGCGCATCCAGGGTGAGCCGGCAGCCGAGGGTGGGGCAATGATCAGGCTGCCGGCATAGGCGTTGGACTTGCCGCGCCTGGTGGCTTCGGCTTCGCCGACCGTCGCGGTCGGCGGCAGGAAGACGCCGGCTTCGCGATAGAGCCGGTTCAGGGGTTCCACCGCGCCGTGGCAGACGATGGGGCCGATGCCGGGGTCGATGCCGTGCAGGATGCGCTGTGCCTTGCCGAAGGAGTAGCAGAACAGCACGCTGGCCCGGCCCTCGGCGGCGTTGGCGCGCCACCAGCGGTTGATGTCCTCGAAAATCTCCGCCTGCGGTTGCCAGCGGTAGATGGGCATGCCGAAGGTGGATTCGGTGATGAAGGTGTGGCAGCGCACCGGGGCGAAAGCGGTACAGGTGCCGTCGGCTTCGAGCTTGTAGTCGCCTGAGGCGACCCAGATGCATCCCTGCCACTCCATGCGCAATTGGGCCGAACCCAGGACATGGCCTGCCGGGTGCAGCGACAGGCGCACGCCGTTGTGGGTGATGCTTTCTTCGTAATCCAGCGCCTGCAGGTGGATGTCCGCACCGAGGCGGGCACGCAGGATGCCGGCGCCGGGCGCGGCCGCCAGGTAGTGGGCATGACCCATGCGGGCGTGGTCGGCGTGGGCGTGGGTGATCACGGCGCGCGCCACCGGTCGCCACGGGTCTATGTAGAAATCGCCGGGTACGCAATACAGGCCTTCCTTGCGTACCACTACCATGTCTTCCATGTCTGCTTTTTCCTTGCGCTGTGCTTGGGCTCAATGTGCAGCCTGGGCCCGGATGCTTGTACCGGCTTTGAGCCGCCTTGTCTGTGCTTGTTTGTCCTTGTCTTCGCTTTGCCTCAGGTTTTGATGATGCATGCATCGCTGTGGCCCGCTGAATCCGGACCGGATCAGCTTACCCGCACGCGCTTGCGCAGGATGTCGGCGTGCTTCTTGCCGCGTTGTCAGCGAGAATGAAAAAAGAGACATTCCTTGTGCGCGGAGTTTGCAATGGCGCAACGCACAACGGTCATTAATTGGGTATCCTTGTGACCATCGCATCTGGCCTTGCGCCAGGCTCATCACCCGAGAACCCCACGAATCCTCATGTCTACCTACCTTGATCCCCTGATTTTCCGCGAACTGCAGGACTCCGAAGTCTTGCCAGCCCCGTCCGGGGTGCGTCTGCGGATCATGCAGATGTGCCAGCAGGAAGACATCGCCCTGCCTGACCTGGTGGCCCAGATCCAGGGTGACCCGGTACTGGCCGGGCGACTGATCCAGATCGCCAATATCCCCAACCTCAACAAGGGGCGGATGGTCGCTTCCGTCAATGTCGACCTGCTGTTGATGGTGGGCCTGCAGGCCGTGCGCCAGATGGCGCTGGCGATTTCCCTGACCGAATCGGCGCGCCGTGGCGATTGTGCCGAGTTCGACTATGACGCCTTCTGGAGCCGTTCCACCGCCATGGCCTGCGCCAGCCAGGCCCTGGCCGACCTGATCCCGGTCGCGCCGCCGGCGGAGATGTTCACCATCGGCTTGCTGGCGGATATCGGGCGGCTGGCGCTGGCCTCGGCGCGTCCCAAGCGCTATGGCGAGATCCTGCGCGGCGTCGGGACGGATGCTCCCGCTGCCGCCCTGCGCCAGGAAGAGAAGCAGGCCTTCAGCTTCGACCACCTGGAACTGGCCGCTGCAATGATGCAGGACTGGCTGTTCCCCAAGCTGTTCTGCGAAACCGTCCTGCACCACGAGGCGGCCGATAGCACCGGGCTGGACGAGGAAGACCGCCAGCAGCGCCTGATCCGCCTGCTGGAACTGGCCGCCTGCGTGGCCGATATCTGCGTGGCAGACGATGCCACCCGCGCCGCCTTGCTGCCGCACCTGCTGCAACTGGGCGAGCGTTTCGAGCTGCCCAGTTCCAGCCTGGAATACCTCTGCGCCCGCGTCTCCTGGGACTGGAGCGAATGGGGTGCGATGCTCAAGATCCCCACCCGGGTGCTGCGCGAACTCGGATCGGCACTGGCCGCCGCGACCGAACAACCTGGCTGATCCAGGTTTCGTCGCGGGCAGATTTTGTCAGCAAATATCGAAGCTTTTTGTTGCTGATTTGTCAGGTGCCGATGGTACTATCCCCCTCGCTCTGGAAATGCAGTTCGCCTGCTGCGGCCTTGTGGCCTGGCCCCTGAAGTCTGGCCATCGCCACTTGGCGTCACACGGCGGGTGTTCATGAACCGCGCTTCCATACGCCTGCAAGGCCAGCTGAAGCCCGCCCGATGATGTTCCTTCCGTAAAAGCCACGGCATTTACCGCAGCCATCCATCAGGACATATTCATCAAATAGGCCTTGTCAGCGCTCTTTCTGTTCGGAATGCGCGATTTGCGCCTTTGGTATCGTGTTCTGAACATGCGACGGCGCGCTTTCCCTTCGGTTCGCTCCGACCACGTCTCTGTACTCCCCGCCTGCGGTGTGCGCTGTCACGTCCGTACGGGCGCGGCTGTGTCATCGTGGTGGCCGGGTAGCAGTGCCGTACTGATCACAGCAAAAAATGGGGTCCACCATGAACAAGAAAATCCTGAGCTTTTCCTGGCTGTTGCTGGCGGCCAGCCAGTCGGCCTTCGCCGCGCACCCGCTGGTCACCGATGATGCCGGCGTGCAAGGTGCTGGCGGTATCCAGCTTGAAATGAATACCGACTGGAGCAAACAGAGTGGCGACGCCAGTCATGTCGGCGCCTTCACCTTCACCTATGGCGTCACTGACAAGCTGGACCTGTTCTTCAACCTGCCGCAGACCTTGCAGTCTCCCACCGGCACGGGTGTGGGGGATGTCTCGCTGGGCGCCAAGTGGCGTTATTACGAGGCCGATGGCCTGGCGCTGGCCTTGAAGCCGGAATTCTTCATGCCCAGCGGCGACGAAGAGAAGGGCCTGGGCAATGGCAAGAGCAGCGCCGCCCTGACCGGTATCGCGTCCTACGAAAACGGCCCCTGGACCTTGCACGGCAACCTGGGTGTGCGCGTCAACCGCTTCAAGCTCGACAGTGACCAGCAGTCGCAGCGCAAGACCCTGTGGCGCGCCTCGGCTGCAGTCTGGTACGGCCTGGATGAACAATGGCGCCTGGTGGCCGATACGGGCGTTGCCCAGAACCCGGATGCATCCAGCCGCAAGCTGCCTTCCTATGCGCTGGTGGGCGTGATCTGGTCGCCCAACAAGACGGTCGATCTGGATGCCGGCGCCAAGTTCGGGCTCAACAAGGCCGAGGTGACGCGGCAGTTCGGCATCGGGGTGACCTTGCATTACTGATCGTTGATCGCGCAGGGCTGCAGCCCTGCCCGCGTGTCATTGCTGTGCGCTGCAACATGCAATGCGCTGGAAAGCACGATCAAATCTGCTATCTTTGTCCTTGGCGCAAGGCCACGACTAAGGAGACGACATATGGATCTGGTGGAAAAATTCGATGCCAAGGGCAAGACCGGCGCACCTTACCACGTAGAGGTGTATCAGACTCAGCAGGACGAAGCCGATACTGCAGTACTGGCGTTCAGCCGTAGCTACAAGCTGGCCGATGGTCGTGCCCTCGATCCTCTGTCCAATGAAAAATTCCGGATCGTGCAGACAGGTGAGAAGATCTACCGGGTCTGATCCCGGGCCAAGATCCCGATAGCAAGTCGATGATTACCCACCCTGCAGGCAGTGACGCTGCAGGGTGTTTTCATTTGATGTAGGCGCTAGCTAGAGGGCAGGGAACCGGTCAGATGCCGCAATTCATCGAGCAAGCGGATCGCCGGCGCCGGCAATATCCCTTGCCGCCTGCGGAATGCGGTCAACGTACGCGGTGCATTCAGGCCCTCTACCGCAAGGGCATTGATCACTCCCGCTTTGCTTTCGGTATCGAACATCGGACCGGACATCCACCCCACGAATCCACAACGCGCGACCAGGCCCTTGAGCACCGTGACCGAACGCGATTCGACAGCGATCTCGGGCATCGGCAAGCCGGCCTGGGCGAATGTTTCCTTCACATGCAAATACGGTCCCGTACCCCGGGGTGTCAGGGCCCAGCGCTGCGTCAGGGTATCGGCCAGGCTGATCTTGCCGCGTTCACGCAGTGGATGGTCGCGCCCGGCCACCACATAGCTCAGGTCGCTCCAGCGACAGTCGGAGATGGCCGCCACGCCATCGCTTTCGGCACCGGAGGTACCGAGAGCCAAGTCGATCTCATGCGTGAGCAAGCCCTCGACCAGACGGTCCCACACACCTTCCATGATCTCCACCCGCAGGTTGGGCCACTTGTCCAGTACCCCACGCACTGCCAGTGGCAGCACCAGACTGGCAATGCTGCCCACCGCACCCACCTTGATGACACCCTTTGCCAGGCCGCGGATGGCGTCCAGTTCTTCGCGGGCCTGCCGGGCTTCACGCTGCAACGACATCGCGTGCGGCAATAGCGCCTTGCCCAGCGGTGTCAGGTGCATACCCTTGGTGTGACGCTCGAAGAGCGCTCCGCCGACGGACTCTTCCAGACGTTTGATCGCGCGACTCAAGGCCGGCTGGGTCAGGTCGAGGACGGCTGCAGCGCGCCCCAGGCTCCCTGCAGCGACGATGGCATTGAACATTTCCAGCTGCTGCAGGTTGAAACTCAATGATGTCTCCTGGTGATAGCGCGGATAGCGCGGATAGCGCGGATAGGGTGGGTGAGGGCAGCACGATGACTCACCGACAGGTCAGCTACACATTACCAAATGTCATGACTTTTATCCAATTTGGCAATTTTCAAAGACGTCACGAGCTTACATACTGCCTCCCATCATCCACCCGGCCCAACCATGAGGCCTTCCACAGGATCTTGTATGCAGGAGACACCATTGCCCGCCATCACCGTGCGTGATGCCGTCTTCGACCTCATGCGTCGACTCGACATGAGCGCCGTCTTCGCCAATCCCGGCTCAACCGAATTGCCGATGTTCCGCGACTTTCCTGCCGACTTCCGCTACGTCCTCGGCTTGCAGGAAGCCGTGGTGGTCGGCATGGCCGACGGCTACGCCCAGGCCAGTGGCAAGGCCGCCATGGTCAACCTGCATTCGGCGGCCGGGGTCGGCAATGCCATGGGCAATATCTTCACCGCATTTCGCAACCGTACCCCGCTGATCATCACCGCCGGCCAGCAGGCACGCTCCATCCTGCCTTTGGACCCGTTCCTGGCGGCCTCGCAGGCAACCGAACTGGCCAAGCCCTACGTCAAGTGGAGCATCGAACCGGCGCGCGCGGCCGACGTTCCCCGTGCGCTGGCGCGGGCCTATCACATCGCCATGCAGGAGCCGCGTGGCCCGGTCTTCGTCTCCATTCCCGTGGATGACTGGGAGCAACCGGCCGAGCTGCTCGCGGCCACCGAAGTCACTACCTGCAGCCGGCCCGAGGCGGGTGCCATCGCAGCGCTGGCCGCCGCGCTGGGCAGTAGCCGGCGCCCGGCCATGGTGGTCGGTGCGGAACTGGACCGCGCCGGGGCCTGGGATGAGGCCATCCGTCTGGCCGAGTCCTGTCACGCACGGGTGTTCGTCGCACCGATGTCCTCGCGCTGCAGCTTCCCCGAAGACCATAGTCTGTTTGCCGGTTTCCTGCCGGCCATGCGCGAGAAGATCGTGCAGCTGCTGGAGGGCCACGATCTGGTCTTCGTGGCAGGGGCGCCGGCTTTCACCTATCACGTCGAAGGCAGCGGCCCGTATCTGCCGCCTGGGGCGACGCTGTACCAGCTCATCGATGATCCGATGACCGCTTCCTGGACCCCGCAAGGCAGCGCCATCGTCGGCAATATCCGTCTGGGCCTGCAAGACCTGCTGACGCAGATGGCGCAGCAGCCACCGGCGACCCGCCTGCAGCCGGCCCGGCGTGAGCCGCGCACGCGCGCCGCTCCAGAGACGCCGATGTCCGCCGCCTTTGCGATGCAGACCCTGGCCGACGTGCGCGCTGCGGAGGATATCGTGGTCGAGGAAGCTCCCGGTTCGCGGCCGACCATGCAAGCCTACTTGCCCTTCACCCGCCCCGGCAGCTTCTACACCATGGCCAGCGGTGGTTTGGGCTATGGGATGCCGGCGGCAGTGGGTGTGGCGCTGGCACGGCCGCACCAGCGCGTGATCGGGCTCATCGGCGATGGCTCGGCGATGTACTCGCCGCAAGCCATCTACAGCGCGGTACAACTGGGCCTACCAATTACCTTCGTGATCATCAACAATGGCCGCTACGCCGCGCTGCAGGACTTCGCACCGGCCTTCGGCTTCGGCGCCGACGATGTGGTCCAGGGCACCGACCTGCCTGGACTGGATTTCGTCGCGTTGGCCCAGTCCATGGGATGCCAGGGCGTGCGCGTGAGCGATCCTGCCGAACTGGCCGGCGCGCTGCAAGCGGCCTTGTCTGCCAACGCACCGCGCCTGGTGGAAGTGCTGGTGCGATGAGCTTTCTGCCTTGCTGCGCCAAGATGGCGCTGAACCAAACATCGTGAACTGACCCCCGAGATAAAGACAACAGGAGGAGACCATGCAGGAAGTCAACATGCTCATCAACGGCCAGCGCTGTTTCGCCGCCGATGCTGCCTACTTCGAGCGGCGCAATCCGCTTGACCACAGCGTGGCCTCTCGCGCACCAGCGGCCACCGTGGCCGACGCCCGCGCGGCGGTGCAGGCAGCGGCCGACGCCTTTCCCGACTGGGCAGCCATGGGCCCGGGCGAGCGCCGCAGCTTGCTCACCCGCGCGGCCGATGCGTTGCAGGCCCGCGCCGAGGCGTTTGCAGACGCCATGGCCGCCGAAACCGGGGCCTCGCACCACTGGGCTGCCTTCAACGTGCATCTGGCCGCCGACGGCTTGCGCGAAGCCGCGGCCATGACGACCCAGATTGCCGGTGAGATCATCCCCTCGGACGTCCCCGGCAACCTTGCCATGGGTCTGCGCCAGGCCGCTGGCGTGGTGCTGGGCATCGCTCCCTGGAACGCGCCGGTGATCCTGGGCGTACGATCGATCGCCTTGCCGCTGGCCTGCGGCAACACCGTCGTCTTCAAGGGCTCCGAAATCTGTCCGGCCACGCATGGCCTCATCATCGAAGCCATCCAGGATGCCGGCCTGCCGGCGGGCGTGGTCAACTTCATTACCAATGCACCGCAAGACGCCGGGCAAATTGTGGACGCCATCATCGCCAACCCGGCGGTGCGACGGGTCAATTTCACCGGGTCGACGCGCGTGGGCCGTATCATCGCCGAGCAATGCGCCAGGCACCTCAAGCCCGCCGTGCTGGAACTGGGCGGCAAGGCGCCTTTCATCGTCCTGCACGATGCCGACATCGAGGCGGCCGTACAGGCAGCAGCCTTTGGTGCCTTCGCCAATTCGGGGCAGATCTGCATGTCCACCGAGCGCATCATCGTCGACGAGCGCGTCGCCGATGACTTCGTCGTGCGTCTGGCCGCCAAGGCGCGCAGCCTGCCGCTGGGCGATCCGCGCCAGGGGCCGGTGGTATTGGGTTCGGTGGTGGATCTGGCCACCGTGCAGCGCTGCAACGCCCTCATTGAGGATGCCTTGGCCAAGGGCGCGACGCTGGTCTGCGGCGGCAAGGCCGAGAGCACGCTGATGCCGGCGACCCTGCTGGACCACGTAACGGCGCAGATGAATATCTACCACGAAGAGTCCTTCGGACCGGTCAAGCCCATCGTGCGGGTCAAGGATGATGAGGCCGCCATCGCCTGTGCCAACGACAACGAATATGGCTTGTCGGCAGCGCTGTTCAGCCGCGATGTCGCCCGCGCCCTGAGCCTTGCGCGCCGCATCGAGTCGGGCATCTGCCACATCAATGGCGCCACCGTCCACGACGAGGCACAGATGCCCTTCGGCGGCGTCAAGTCGAGTGGCTTCGGCCATTTCGGCGGCAAGGCCGGCATCGCCGAATTCACCGACCTGCGCTGGGTCACGGTGCAAACCACGCCACGTCATTACCCGTTCTGAGCCGGACGGCATCAGGCACGCACAGATCCGGCCTGACCGAACACCACAACAATAATCGCAACAGCGGGCCGATCCGCATCGGACCCGCGCGATATCAACGAGGAGACCGCCATGACTATGACATCCTGGCATTTGCCGCACGACTGCGCGCCCGCGCGCATCGCTTCACCCACCCCCGCGATCACCGTTGGCAACACCCGGGAGCGCGCATGAGCACCTACACCGTAGAACAAGCCAAGACCGTCGATATCGGACGCGTGCTGGATGAGGGTGCATTTACCGGCTTCCAGAAGCTGGTGGTGTGCCTGGCGGCGCTGTCGATCGTCATGGACGGCTTCGATGGGCAACTGATCGGTTTCGCCATCCCCAGCCTGATCAAGGAATGGGGGATCACGCGCAACGCCTTCGCCCCGGCGGTCGCGGCCGGCCTGGTGGGCATGGGCATCGGCAGCGCCTTCGCCGGCCTGTTCGCGGATCGTTTCGGGCGTCGCCTGGCCATCATCGGCAGTGTCTTCGTCTTCGGCCTGGCCACCAGCCTCATCTCGCTCTCGCCGGACATCACCACCATTGCCATCCTGCGCTTCTTCGCCGGCCTGGGCATCGGCGGGGCCTTGCCGACCTCGACCACCATGACGGCCGAATTCAGCCCGGCCCGCAGACGCACGCTGGCAGTCACGGCCACCATCGTCTGCGTTCCGCTGGGCGGCATGCTGGCGGGCTTGTTCGCCAACCTGGTGTTGCCGCACTACGGCTGGCGCGGGCTGTTCCTGCTGGGCGGTCTGCTGCCGGTCGCATTTTCGGTGCTGCTGTGGTTCGTCATCCCGGAGTCGCCGCGTTACCTGGCGCGCCAGCCGCATCGCTGGGATGAGCTGCGACGCCTGCTGCTGCGCATGTCGCGCGCGGTGGCAGCCGACATCCGCTTCAGCGATGTGCGTGAACAGACCACCCACCCGCGCGCGGGATTTGGCGCGCTGTTTGCCCCCGGGCTGGCACGCGACACCATGGCGCTGTGGATCGCCTTCTTCATGAACCTGCTGGCTGTCTACAGTGCATTCAGCTGGCTTCCCACGATGCTGGCCGGAGAGGGACTGAGTCCCTCGGTGGCCGGCAACGGCCTGACGGCCTACAACGTCGGTGGCGTCCTCGGGGCATTGCTGTGCGCGCTGATCATCGGCCGCTTCGGCTCACGGGTGCCGATGTTGCTGTGCTGCCTGGCCGCCGCGGCGACTGCATTGCTGCTGCGCAGCCTGGACGTGGCCAACCAGACCACGCTGCTGGTGGTGGGAATAGGCTTGCACGGGCTCTTCGTCAATGCCGTCCAATGCACGATGTACGCGCTGTGCGCCTATATCTATCCGACCCAGGTGCGCGCCACCGGCACTGCCGCAGCACTGGCCTTCGGTCGGCTGGGCGCCATCCTGAGCGCCTTTGCCGGCGCCATCGTGATCACCCAGGGCGGTGCCTCAGGTTATCTGGCGATGTTGGCAGGGGCGATGCTGTTCGTCTTTGTCGCGTTGCTGTCGGTACGCAAGCATATTCCCCGCGCTACGGTAGCCCCTGCGCATCTGAAGAAGGAACATTAAGCATGAACATTGCCATCGTCGGCGCTGGCGCCATGGGAGGCCTGTTTGGTGCGCGTCTCGCACTGAGTGGACAGCAGGTCAGTTTCATCGAAGTCACCCCCGCTACGATCGCTGCGATCAGCAGTAACGGCCTGTCCCTGAGCGATGACAAGGGCGTGCATACGGTGAGGGTGCCGGTCGGGACGGCCGACACCTTCTCCGAACCGTTTGATCTGATCGTCTTTTTTACCAAGGGCTTCCATACCCGCGGCGCCGCCCATGCCCTGGGGCATCTGGTGGGGCCGGAAACCTGGGCGCTATCGGTGCAAAATGGCCTGGGGAATGCGGAAATCATTGCCGAAGTGATTCCGCGCGAACGCATCATCGTCGGCATGACCAACTTGCCCGCCGACCTCAGGTCTGCCGGGGTGGTGCACAGCCATGGCGATGGTCAGGTCAGGATCTGGACGCTGTCGGGGCAGCACCGCCCGGAGGTGAGCCAGATTGCCGAGATCTTCAGCCTCGCCGGCCTCCATTGCAGCGCCGACCCGCAGGTGCAACAAGCCATCTGGGAGAAGATCGCTTTCAATGCAGCGTTGAATTCGGTCTCTGCCGTCAGCGGCTGCAATGTGGGTACGGTCGGATCGAGCGGTGAAGGCCGCAGCCTGGCATTGCGCATCGCCACCGAAACGGTGGCCGTGGCCCATGCACTGCAGATTCCGGTCAGTCTGCCTCAGGTAGAGCAGGCGATAGATCATGCGTTCAGGATGCACACAAACCACAAGCCATCGATGCTGCAGGATATCGAAGCCGGACGGCAGACCGAAATCGACTTCATCAATGGCGCCGTGATCAGGCACGGCGTCGAGCAGGGGGTGCCGACGCCGACCGTGACGGCGCTGTATCAGTTGGTCAAAATGATGGAGGCCAATGCCAGGTTGAAGAAAAGTGGTGGTCCCATCTGAGTGGTCTTGCCCCAAGGTTGGCAAGAAAGATGATGACGGCGGAAACCGTCGCTCTCGCGGACTCCCGAACCTTGGCAAGGTGGCCAAAAGTTTGAAGCCTCAGATGCAGGTATAGCCACCGTCGGCCTGGATGACGGCGCCAGTGATGAGGCTGGCCGCCTCCGAGGCCAGAAACGCCACCACTGCCGCGACTTCGTCCGGGCGCCCCATGCGCTGCTGGGGTGTGAGATCCATCCAGCGCGCGATCAAGGCCTTTTCCTTTTCCAGATCCCGCAGCAGCGGTGTGGCGATATAGGTCGGCGCCACTGCATTGACCCTGATCCCGCGCGTGGCCCACTCCACCGCCAGCGAGCGCGTCAGGTGGTGGACCGCCGCCTTGGAGGCGTTGTAGTGGCACTGCGGCTGCGGCACGTTGACGATCATCCCCGACATGGAGCCGATGTTGATGATGCTGCCCCTGCCACGTTCCAGCATGCGCCGGCCAAAGGCTCGGCAGGTCTTGAAGACGCCGCCCAGGTTGACCGCCAGCACGCGGTCCCATTCGTCATCTTCCATTTCCTCGGCCGGCGTGTTGCTGACCACGCCGGCATTGCAGACCAGGATGTCCAGCGGTGGAATCCTCGCGGCCAGGGTATTCAAGGCCCTGCTGTCGGTCACATCCAGCGCGAAAGCCTGGCCCGGCCGCGCCAGTCCGGCGGCGATGGCGGTCGCACGATTCCCGTCAAGGTCGGTGCAGACCACCGTGGCCCCTTGCTCGGCCAGTGCTGTCGCGCAGGCGGCGCCGATGCCTTGCCCGGCGCCGGTCACCAGGGCCAGTTTGCCAGTGAGGTCCTGGGGTGAGCGTGTGTTCATGTTTGTGTCTCCTTGAAATCATAAATGATAGTAATGCTACATAAATCAGGCCTATCTTTTGACGGGCGGAATCTTTTTGGGCGTTTATCGTTAAATATATAGAAAAAATTCGACGCTTCTAAGTTGTCCACGGTGCATTTATCTAGTTATACTAGATTTTCCGTCGTTCGAGGAGGTGCATCATGCAGGATGTGTTGGCCCGGCTGTCGGGCAAGCTGTTTATCGCAGGCCAGTTCGTCGAGGGGCAGGGCTCGCGGCTGCAGGTGCGCAATCCCGCCCGCAACACGCCCATCGGCGACATTGCCGTGGCCACCTCTGCCGAGATCGATTCTGCCGTCGCAGAGGCCGAGCTTGCCTGGCGCCCCTGGTCGCGCCAGCCGGCACGGGTCCGCGCCGATGCCTTGCACAGGCTGGGCAGCCTGATCCTCGATGACGCGTCCGCCATGGCCCAGGTGATGACGGCAGAACAGGGCAAGCCTCTCGGCGAGGCCCTGGGTGAGATCAAAAAGCTGGCTGAAGCCTGCCACTTCTATGCCGAAGAAGCCCTGCGGGTGCATGGCGAGATCATTCCCAATGACCAGCCCGGTTACCAGAGCCTGGTGATGCGCGAAGCCATCGGCGTGGTGGCGGCCATCACCCCCTGGAACTATCCGGCCGAACTGGTCGGCTGGAAGCTGTGCGCCGGCGTGGCCGCAGGCTGCGCGGTGATCGTCAAGCCCTCCGAATTCACTCCCTTCACGGCACTGTATATCGCCGAGAAAGCCCTGCAGGCGGGCATTCCGGCCGGTATCGTGACCGTGCTGACCGGCGATGGTGCCAGCGTCGGGCTGGCGCTGGTGCAACACCCGTCTGTCTCCAAGATCGCCTTTACCGGATCGAGCCAGACCGGCTTGCGCATCCAGCAATCCTGCCCCTCGATCAAGCGCCTGTCGCTGGAACTGGGCGGCAATTGCCCCATGCTGGTGACCCGCCACGCCGATCTGGCACAAGCGGTACGGGGCGCCGTGCGGCGTTCCTTCCGCAACATGGGTCAGATCTGCATCGCCATCAATCGCATCTATGTCGAGCGCACCGTCTATGCGGACTTCCTGGAACAGTTCGCCACGGCCACGCGCGCGCTGGTCATCGGCGACGGGCTGTTGCATCCGCAGGCGGACGTAGGATCAATGGCGCAGCTTGCGCCCCTGCAGAAGACCCGGGTGCACCTGCAGGATGCGCTGGAGCAGGGCGCCAGGCTGGTGGCTGGCGGCACTGCCCCGGATGGCGAGCAGTTCGCGCAGGGCTTCTTCTTCCAGCCCACCATTGTGGCCGACTGCACCCACGCCATGCTGGTCATGCGCGAAGAGACCTTCGGCCCGCTGGTCGGCGTGGCGCCCTTCGATACGCTGGATGAGGCCATCGCGCTGGCCAACGACACGCCCTATGGCCTGGCCGCCTACGCCTATACCCAGAACCTGCAGGAAATCCATCGCTGCGCGGCTGAGCTGGACGTCGGCAATGTGGCCATCAACCATGTCGACGCCGGCATCATGAATGCGCCCTACGGTGGGCGCAAGCAGAGCGGGGTCGGCGTGGAGCACGGGCGCGAGGGCTTGCTGGAGTATTTCCAGTTCAAGCACGTGCGTCTGCATCACGGCGTGGGAGTCTGATCATGACGGCCTGCCTGTTGGGCATAGACCTCGGCACCTCCGCCTGCAAGGCCTTGCTGCTCGCGACCGATGCACGCATCCTCGCCAGCGCCAGCGTCGGCTATCCGGTGTCGCAACCGCGCGAGCGCTGGGTCGAGCAGGAGCCGGCCCACTGGATAGCAGCGGCGCGCCAGGCCGTGGCCCAGGTGCTGCAGGCAGCGGGATCGGTCGAGGTGCTGTGCATCGGCCTGTCGGGCCAGATGCATGGCCTGACCGCGCTGGATCAACACTACCGGCCGCTGCGTCCGGCCATCCTGTGGAACGACCAGCGCAACCAGGCCGAGGCTGACCGGATCACGCAGGCGGCCGGTGGCTTGCCGTCCTTGCTGGCCCACACCGGCAACCGCATGCTGGTCGGCTATACCGGAGGCAAGCTGCTATGGATGCAGCGGCACGAGCCGCAATGGTATGAACAGCTGCGGGTCGCCCTCAATCCCAAGGATTATCTGCGTTACGTGCTCACCGGAGAGATCGCCACCGAGGTCTCCGACGCATCCGGCACGGGCCTGTTCGACGTACGGCGCAGGCAGTGGGCGACCGAGCTGATCGCCTTGGCCGGACTGGACTCCGCCCATTTGCCTGCCTGTTTCGAATCGCAGGTCGTCAGCGGCCATGTGCACGCACAGGCAGCCGCCATGTTTGGCATTGCAGCGGGGATTCCGGTCATCGGGGGCGGCGGCGACAGCGTGATCCAGTCGCTGGGTGCCGGCGTGGTGGCGCCCGGCACGATGCAGACCACCATCGGCACCGCCGGCATCGTCGCCGCTGCGCTGGATCAACCCCTGTCCTCGCCGGATGGACGGATACAGGTCTTCTGCAACGTCGCTGCCCAGCGCTGGCATGCCATGGGCGTGTCACTCAATGCGGGCGGGGCGCTGGCCTGGTTCCGCAATGTGCTGTGTGCCGGCGCGGGCGAGCCACCATCCTTCGAGGCCATCGCTGCGGCCGCCGGGCGTAGCGTTCCCGGGGCACATGGCTTGCTGTTCCTGCCTTACCTCAACGGTGAGCGCTGCCCCCATCCCGATCCATCAGCCCGTGCCGCCTTCATCGGCCTCCATGCCCGCCATGATCACGCCGACCTCTCGCGCAGCGTACTGGAGGGCGTGGTGCATTCCCTGTGCGACATGCAGGACCTGATGCGCAGCATGGGCGTCTCCTCTGCCGAAGTCAGCACCTCCGGCGGCGGCGCGCGCTCGGCAGTATGGCGGCAGATCCAGGCCGACATGCTGGGTTGCGACGTCCTCACGCGCCAGGGCGCGGCCGAAGGAGCCGCCCTGGGCGCAGCACTGCTGGCCGGCGTCAGCATGCAGGTATGGCCGGACATCGACCACGCCGCCAGCCTGCTGCCGGAGCTTACCCGCGAGCGCCCCGACGTCACCCGGCGCGGGCGCTATGAGCAGGCCCGCGCCATCTATCAGCAACTCTATCCGCTGCTCACCGGCAGCTTCGCCCGCCTGGGCGCATTGGCAGAGCTCGGGGAGGCGCCATGAACCAGCACGCACACGCCAGCTACGAGGCCCTCATCTTCGACCTCGACGGCACACTCATCGACAGTGCGCCCGACATCGCCGCCGCCGTCAATGCCTATCTGGCCGAACAAGGCCATGCCGCGCTGGAGGTGGCGCAGGTCGAACGCTTCATCGGCAATGGTCCGCGCCGCCTGATCGAGGACATCCTCGTTGAACAGGGTGTCGCGCTTGGCACGGCCGAACTGGATGCCGCCGTGGCGTGCTACATCGCTCACTACCGCCGCAATCCGGCCAGTCATACGCGCTTCTTTCCCCATGTGCGCGAAGACCTGGCCAAGCTGCGGGCGGCCGGCATCCGTCTGGGCATCTGCACCAACAAGCCGCATGCGCTGACGCGGCAAATCCTCGATCTGCTGGAGCTGTCGCCGCTGGTGGAAGTGGCGTTGGGCGCCGATGCCGTACCGGCCTGCAAGCCCGATCCCGGCCATCTGCTGGCGGTGGCCGAACAGATGGCGCTGGCCGAGGGCGCCTGGGCCTACGTCGGCGATACCACGGTCGACCAGGCCACGGCCGCTGCGGCCGGCGTGCCGTTCTTCGTGGTGTCCTGGGGGGGCGGCAGCGATGTCAGGGTTGGTCAGGAGCAAAGACTGCATCGCCTGGAGGACCTGCTGTCTTATAGAATCGCCCCCTGTGAAAAACCGACAATAAAAGCCGACAATAAAGGACAGTCATGAGCAATAGCCTGCTACAGCAGATACTGCGCGAGCAAGAGGAAATGAAGACCGCCGAATTGCGCATCGCGCGTTTCGTCAGCCAGGCGCCGGGCGAGGTGATCCACATGACCATGGCCGCGCTGGCCGAGCGTTGTGCCGTCAGCGACCCGACCATCGTGCGCTTCTGCCGCCGCTTCGGCTTCAACGGCTATCAGGACTTCAAGTTGGGACTGGCGCAAAGCCTGGTGCCGACGGCGCCCTTCGTCTACGAGCAGATCACCAGGCACGATGATATCGGCAACATCGTGCGCAAGACCTGCCGCAATTCCCTGTCCGCCATCCAGCGCGCGCTGGACGATCTGGTCCCGCGCCAGATCGAAGAGGCAGCGGCCCTGCTGCAGTCGGCCAACTGGATCGGCATCTATGCCAGCGGCATTTCCGAGATCACCGCGCTGGATGCCGAACACAAGTTCCAGCGCCTGGGCCTGCGTTGCTCGGCGGTGATGGAAGAAAAGAAGCAATGGATGCACGCCGAGCGCTCGCGCCCCAACGAAGTGGCGCTGATCTTCTCGCAATCGGGGCATACCAAGCGCATGGTGGAACTGGCCATGGCGGCCCGTACCGGCGGCGCCCGGGTGGTGTCGGTGACCGCAGCCAACAGCCCGCTGGCAGCGGTCACGGATGCCCTCATTGCCGTCTTGCCCTATGACCAGACCGAATTCATGACGCCGCTGGCTTCGCGTCTGAATCACCACCTGGTGGTCAACATGCTGGTGACCGCCATTGCCGTGGCCAGCAACAGCGAATTCCCCGATCAGTTGCCGGCGCTCGATTCCTGGATGACGGACAAGATCTAGCGCTTTGCCCAACCTCATCCGGGCCCGTGTTTTTCAAGAGGAGACATCCATGCAGTTGAACCAGAACGAAGCAAAGAAACTGGCCGGTCGCCGCGCCATCGAGGAATTTGTACGCAATGGCATGCGCCTGGGACTGGGCTCGGGAACCACGTCGCACTTCTTCGTGCGGGAACTGGCCAAGCACATCGCCGATGGCCTCGACGTCACCTGCACCGCCACCTCGCGCTCCACCATCGACGTCGCCCGCGAAGTCGGCATTACCATCATGGACCCCAATGAAATCGGCCAGCTCGACCTGACCATCGACGGTCCGGATGAAATCGACCGCGACTTCCAGATGATCAAGGGCGGCGGCGCCTGCCTGCTATGGGAAAAGATCATCGCCCATGCCTCCACCCGAATGATCACCATCTGCGACGAGAGCAAGATCGTCGACCGGCTGGGCGCTTTCCCGCTGCCGGTGGAGGTGGTGCAATTCGCCTGGAAGCAGACCGAACGCATGATCGCCAGGCTGTTGCAAGGGCAGGGCGTCGAGGCGCGTATCGTCCGTCGTACCCGGGACGAGCGGCCGGTGGTGACCGATAGCGGCAATTTCATCCTGGACTGCCATTGCCATAGCCTCGCCAATGCCCCGCTGCTGGAGACCGAACTCAACCGCATCCCCGGCGTGGTCGAGAACGGCCTGTTCACCCGTGAAGCCGCCGGCATGGTGGTGGGCTGCTTCGATGGCACTTCCCATGTTCACTTGCGTGCAGAAATCTAGTAAAACTCCATCCATCTGGCACAAGCATTCTTTTGCCTAGCCTTATGTTTTTTCTTGCTGTGTTTTTCCCCGAGGATGGCCCCTGATGTAAGCAGAAGCGTTTCACTGATAGTCGGCATGGCCTCGCTTGCATCATTTTTATAGCAAAACTATATAAATTTTTGGAGGTAGACATGAAGCACAATCACCAATCCACCCGCCGCCAGATCATCCTGGGCAGCCTGGCACTGGGGGCCATGGCCACCACGCGCTGGGCGTCGGCGCAGCAGAAACTGCTGATCCCGTTCAGCAACAAGAGCCTGGACTATTACTTCTTCGTGATCGAGGAGGCGGCCGTGAAGCGCGCCGTCGAAGCCAACCAGGGCAGCTTCCAGGCCACCAACGCCAGCTTCGACAACACCCGCCAGCTGGAGCAATGGCAATCGCTGATGCTCTCCCGGCCGGCGGCGCTGGTGTCGGACCCGATCGACAGCCAGGCCATCGTCAGCGCGCTGCGCCGCTATAACCAGCAGAAGATCCCGGTGGCCATCATCGATACCCCGGCCGAAAGCGGCAACGTCGCCATCACCGTCAGTTTCGACAACCGCCTGGGCGGCGTCATGGCTGCCAGGGAAATCATCAACCGCCTGATCAAGAAGCACGGCAGCCCCAAGGGCAAGGTCCTCAACTGCTACGGCGCGCTGGCCAGCGTGGCCTGGCGCCAGCGCAAGGAGGGCATGGATGCCGAGTTCGCCAAGTATCCCGGCATCACCTACATTGCCCGACCCACCGAAGGCAAGCTGGACCAGATGCTGTCCGTCACCCTGGCCACGCTGTCCGAACATCCTGACCTGGACGCCGTGCACGCGCCCAGCGATTCGCCGGCACGCGGCATCGCCACCGCCCTGCAGCAGAAGAACCGCTGGAAGAAGGTTGATGAAAAGGACCACGTCATCTTCGTCACCATCGATGGCGAGCCGGTGGCGCTGCGCTGGATACAGGATGGCTACATGGACGCCTGCGTTTCGCAGGACCCGATCGCCTATGGCGAGGTGGCGGTGGAAATGCTGGTCAAGTATTCCATCCCCGGCAAGGAAGTCCCCATCGGGCCATACGAGAACAAGAAATACTTCTGGGAGAAGGGCCAGATCGTCAAGGGCCAGACCGGTCCCACGCTGATCATTCCACCCTTCGTGATCGACCGCAGCAATGCCGCCGACCAGCGGCACTGGGGTTACGTGGCCGAGAAGGTCTGGGGCATCGCCTATACGTGATGACCTGATGGCCAGAAGGCCTGCCGGCCGATGCGCCAATAGCGGCCAATAGCGGATCACCACTCGCCAAGGAGGCGCCATGACGACCCAAGCAGCCCCCCGTGCATCGGCACAGGCCCACCCGGACCTGGCCCTGCGCGTGGAAAACATCAGCAAGCGCTATGGCGCCTTCCATGCACTGCGTTCCATCAACCTGGGCATCCGCCGTGGCAGCATCCACGGCCTGCTCGGCGAAAACGGTGCCGGCAAGAGCACGCTGGTGGGCATCATCTCCGGCCAGCGCGCTCCCAGCGAAGGCCGCATTTTCCTGAACGGCGAGGAAATCCAGGGCGCCGACGTCAAGCGCATGGAAGCCGCCGGCGTCTTCCTGGTACCGCAGGAACCGATGATCATCGAGCACATGTCGGTGATGGAAAACCTGATGCTGGGCATCTGGCCGGCCTCACGCGGCTTCATCGCCTGGCGCCGCATGCGCGAGAACGCCACGCGCATGCTGGCCGGCACCGGTATCGAGGCCGACCGCCTGGCCGGTAGCCTGGATGCCGTCGCCCGTCGCAAGCTCAATATCCTGCGGGCCATGTTCTCCGGCGGCAGCGTCATCATCCTCGATGAGCCGACGGCCTCACTCACGGTGCCGGACCGTCTGCAGTTGTTCGACTTCATGCGCCAGCTGCGCGCATCCGGCGTGACCTTTCTCTTCATTTCCCACTTCAACGATGAAATCCTCGACATCTGCGACGCCGTCACCGTACTGCGCGACGGCGAACTGGTGGCCAACTGCGAGGACGTGGGCAGCCTGAATTCTTCCCGGCTTTCCGAGTTTGTCCTCGGGCGCGAACTGGACCTGTTCCAGCGCGATCGCAGTCTATCCCCCAAGGGCGAGGAAGGCATCCGCCTGAGCGGCGTGCGGGGAGAGCGATTGGACGTGGCGCAGCTGGACATCCGCGCCGGCGAGATCGTCGGTTTCACCGGCTTGCCAGGGGAGGGGGCCAAGGAGCTGGCGCGCAGCCTGTTCGGCCTGGCAGCGCTGCAGGCCGGGCAGATCATCTTTGCGCGCGAGGCGACGGCCCGCGTGCCGCAGACGCCCGACCAGGCCTTCGCCATGGGCATCGCCTATCTTTCCGACGACCGCCGTCGCGACGGTGTGGTGGGGCATCTCTCGATCCGCGAAAACATCGCGCTGTCTTCACTGCGCCAGCGCATCCGGCGCGGCCTGGTGGATCGTGGACAGGAGCAGCAGGTCTGTTCCTCCTACTTCACCCGCATGGGCATCAAGGCCGGTAGCGCAGACGAGGCCGTCAATACCCTCAGTGGCGGCAACCAGCAAAAGGTCTGCCTGGGCCGCGTGCTGGCGACCATGCCGCGCCTGCTGATCCTGGACGAGCCGACCCGTGGCATCGACGTGGGCGTCAAGCAGGACGTCCTGCGCATCCTCGATCAGCTGAGCCGGGCCGGCGTGAGCGTGATCATCGTCTCCACCGATGTCGACGAACTGGCCCGTGCCGCGGACCGCGTCTGCATCTTCCAGCGCGGGCGTATCGCCCATGTGGTCGAGGGCGACGACATCAGTACCGACAGGCTGCGCCAGCTTTCGCAATGAGCGCCGCCTGGAACAGACCATGACAAAAGGAGACACCCGCATGACAAGCGCAACAGAAATCGGCGCCACACCCGGCGCCCCGCAGTCCGCCAGCGGACAACCTGGCCCACAAGGCAGGCCACAGGGCAGTTCATCACACCGGCCCCGCCAGGTACTGGGCTGGGTACTGCGCAATGTGGTCTGGATCTGGCTGGTGGCCCTGGTGCTGGGCTTCGGCCTGTTCAGCCAGTTCTTCCTCAGCGTGATGAACCTGCAGAACATCCTGGTGCAGGCCACCGTGCTGGGCCTGCTGGCGCTGGCAGTGGCCCTGCCGTTACTGGTGGGCGAGATCGACCTGTCGCTGCCGGCCAACCTGGGCTTTTCCTCGGCCATCGGCGCCTGGCTGTATGCCAGCGTCGGCGGGCCGTGGTGGATCACCATGCTGGCCGGCGTGGCGGTGGCCACCCTGATCGGCTGGTTCAACGGCCTGTGCATCACCCGACTGCGCATGGTCTCGCTGATCCAGACGCTGTCCATGATGATCGTGCTGCAGGGTGCCTTGCTGGCGCTGACCCAGGGCAAGACCATCACCAACCTCGACGATGGCTACATCTGGATCGGATCGGCCACCCTGGGTGGCTGGCCGATCATGCCGGTGATCTTCGTGCTGGCCTTGCTGGCGATGTCGGTGCTGCTGCGCCGCACCGTACTGGGCCGCTCCATCTACGCCGTGGGCGGCAATGCGCTGGCTTCGCATGCGGCCGGCATCCGGGTGCACCGGATCAAGATCATCTGCTACGCACTGGCCGGTTTCCTGGCGGGGGTTGCCGGTTATCTGCTGGCATCCTGGCAGATCGCCATCACCTCCAACCAGGGCGCGAGCTATCTGCTGTATGCGATCGCCGCCCCCATCATCGGCGGGGTGAGCGTATTCGGCGGGCGTGGCAGCGTACTGGGCATCCTCGGTGGCGTGCTGTTGCTGACGGTGATCCAGGTCGGCCTGGCCATCACCAACGTGCCCTCGTTCTATGTCGGCATGATTGGCGGGGTGATGATCTTCATCGCCGTTGCCATCGATGCCATCCGCGTGCGCTTCTTCGTCCAGTGAGCCCGACGATGGAAGCCTTGATCAGCAGTCTGCAGGACATCGTGGGCCCGTCCCACGTGCTGACCACCGCCTCCGCCAAGCGCCGCTATTGCCGGGGCTATCGCTATGGCCAGGGCGACGCGGCTGCGGTGGTGCGCCCCGGCAGCCTGCGCCAGATGTGGCAGGTGCTGCAGGCCTGTCACCAGGCCGATACCATCGTCATCTGCCAGGCGGCCAACACCGGGCTGACGGGCGGCTCCAGCCCGGCCGAAGCGGGCTATGACCGGCCCGTGATCGTGCTCAACACCTTGCGCCTGCGTCGGCTGGAACTGCTGGCACAGGGACAGCAGGTGCTGACCCAGCCCGGCGTCACGCTGGACCAGCTGGAACGGACCCTGAAACCGCTCGGGCGCGAGCCGCATTCGGTGATCGGATCCAGCTGCATGGGCGCCTCCGTCACCGGCGGCATCTGCAACAACTCCGGTGGCTCGCTGATACGCCGTGGTCCGGCCTACACCCAGTTGTCGCTGTATGCGCAGGTGGATAGCGACGGTGAACTGCGTCTGGTCAATCATCTGGGGCTGGAATTGGGAGAGACACCGGAAGAAATCCTCGACTGCCTGGATCGGGGCCAGTTGCCCAATACCGATGCAGGTGGCGCTAGTGCTGATGCCGACTGCGACTGCGGCGGCCGCCATGCGTCCGATCATGAGTATGCCCAGCATGTGCGCGATGTCGACGCCGCCACGCCAGCCCGCTACAACGCCGACCCGCGCCGCCTCTATGAGGCCTCAGGCTCGGCCGGCCACGTGGTGGTATTCGCCCTGCGGCTGGACACCTTTGCGGCCGATGCCTCGTCCACCGTGTTCTACATCGGCAGCAACGACGCCGCCGAGCTGGAAGACATCCGGCGCGGGCTGCTGCAGCAGTCGCCGCATCTGCCGATTGCCGGCGAATACATGCACCGCTCCGCCTTCGAGGCCAGCGAGCGCTATGGCAAGGACCTGTTCCTCTTCATCCATCATTTCGGCACGGAACGTCTGATGCAGGCCTTCGCCATGAAGAGCCGGGTCGACGCCTGGCTGGAGCGGCTGGGCCTGCGCCCCGGCTGCAGTGATCGCCTGCTGCAGCGGCTCTCCGGCTGGTTGCCGCGACATTTGCCGGCGCGATTGACGCAATATCGGGATCGCTACCAGCACCACCTGCTGTTGAAGATGAGTGAAGACGGCGCGGCCTTCGCGCGGGGCTTGCTGCAGGCGCGCATGCCGTCGGTGACGGGGGATTTCTTCGAATGCGATGCCGCTGAGGGCAGGGCGGCCTTCCTCAACCGCTTCGTGGTGGGCGCTGCCATCGTGCGCTATCGCGCCGTCCATGCGCAGGAAGTGGAAGACATCGTGGCGCTGGATATCGCGCTACCGCGCAATACCCGCGACTGGTTCGAGCAATTGCCGCCCGCGATCGCCGGGAAGATCCGCTTCACCATGTATTGCGGCCACTTCTTTTGCCACGTGATGCACCAGGAATACCTGGTCCGGAAGGGGGAAGACTGCGAGCAGGTCAAATCAGCCATCCTGGCCCTGCTCGACGCCAAGGGCGCCAAGTACCCGGCCGAACATAACGTCGGCCATCAATACCGGGCCGAACCCGCACTGGAAGACTTCTATCGCAGGCTCGACCCGACCAACAGCTTCAACCCCGGTATCGGCAAGACCTCGCGGCTGAAGCACTGGCGTTAGGCGGGGGGTTGCGGGGTCAGAAAACGTCCCCCGGCACCCGCACCCAACCTTCCATCAGCACCCGGGCACTGCGGCTCATGATGGCCTTGGTGACCACCCACTGGCCGTCTTCCAGCCTGGCCTCGGCACCCACGCGCAAGGTGCCGGAGGGGTGGCCGAAGCGCACGCTGGTGCGTTCGCCACCACCGGCGGCCAGGTTGACCAAGGTCCCGGGAATGGCCGCGGCCGTGCCAATGGCTACCGCTGCGGTCCCCATCATGGCGTGGTGCAGCTTACCCATGGACATGGCGCGCACCAGGACGTCGGTATCCTGCACGCCCACCGTCTTGCCGCTGGAGGAAACATATTCCTTGGGCTTGGCCACGAAGGCCACCTTGGGGGTGTGCTGGCGGGTGGCGGCTTCTTCTACCTTGGTGATCAAGCCCATGCGGATGGCACCGTGGGCGCGGATGGTCTCGAAACGCGCCAGCGCGGCCGGGTCGCTGTTGATGGCGTCCTGCAGCTCTGTGCCGGTGTAGCCGATCTCTTCCGCATTGAGGAAGATGGTCGGAATGCCGGCATTGATCATGGTGGCCTGGAAACTGCCCACGCCGGGCACGTCCAGCGTATCGACGACGTTCCCGGTGGGGAACATGGCACCGCCGGCGCCTTCTTCTTCAGCCGCCGGGTCCATGAATTCCAGCTGCACTTCGGCGGCGGGGAAGGTCACACCATCGAGTTCGAAATCACCCGTCTCCTGCACCTGGCCGCCCCGGATCGGGACATGCGCCACGATGGTCTTGCCGATATTGGCTTGCCAGATGGTGATCACGGCCACGCCATCCTGCGGCAGCTTGGAGGGATCGACCAGGCCGGCGGCAATGGCAAACGGCCCGACGGCCGCCGACAGGTTGCCGCAATTGCCGCTCCAGTCCACGAAATCCTTGTCGATGGAGACCTGGCCGAACAGGTAGTCGACGTCATGGCCGGGACGGCTGCTGTGCGAGATGATGACCGTCTTGCTGGTGCTGGAGGTGGCACCGCCCATGCCGTCGATCTGCTTGCCATACGGGTCGGGGCTGCCGATGACGCGCTGGAGCAGCTTGTCACGGGCGCGACCCGGTACGCGGGCGGCTTCGGGCAGGTCGTCCAGCTTGAAGAAGACGCCCTTGCTGGTGCCGCCACGCAGGTAGGTGGCGGGGATACGGATCTGGGGGACTTGGCTCATGCTTGTTCCTTTGCGTTCTGGCCGGCACTGGCGGAGGCTTCCAGGAAGTCCTGGGCGAAGCGTTGCAGCACGCCGCCGGCTTCATAGATCGAGACTTCTTCGGCGGTATCGAGACGGCAGGTCACCGGCACTTCGACGCGTTCGCCGTTCTTGCGATGGATGACCAGGGTCAGGTCCGCGCGCGGGCGGCGCTGGCCGATGACGTCATAGGTTTCGGTACCGTCGATGGCATAGGTGTTGCGATTCTCGCCGGCCTTGAACTCCAGCGGCAGCACGCCCATGCCGATCAGGTTGGTACGGTGGATACGTTCGAAGCCCTCGGCCACGATGGCTTCCACACCGGCCAGACGCACGCCCTTGGCGGCCCAGTCACGCGAGGAACCCTGACCATAGTCGGCGCCGGCGATGATGATCAGCGGCTGCTTGCGTTCCATGTAGGCTTCGATGGTTTCCCACATGCGCATGACTTTGCCTTCCGGCTCCAGGCGCGCCAGAGAACCTTGTTGCACGCTGCCATCGGCTTTCTTCACCATCTCGTTGAACAGCTTGGGATTGGCGAAGGTGGCGCGCTGCGCGGTCAGGTGGTCGCCGCGGTGGGTGGCGTAGGAATTGAAGTCTTCTTCCGGCAGGCCCATTTTGGCGAGGTATTCGCCGGCGGCGCTGTCGAGCAGGATGGCGTTGGAGGGCGACAGGTGGTCGGTGGTGATGTTGTCACCCAGCACGGCCAGCGGGCGCATGCCCGAGAGCGTGCGCTCGCCGGCCAGCGCGCCTTCCCAGTAGGGCGGACGGCGGATGTAGGTGCTCTGCGCGCGCCAGTGGTACAGCGGGCTGACCGACTGGCTGCGATCCACGCGGGCCGAAAACATCGGCGTGTAGACATTGCGGAACTGCTGTGGCTTGACGGCGCTGGCGACCACGGCGTCGATCTCCTCGTCGCTGGGCCAGATGTCCTTGAGACGGATCTCGCGGCCGTCAGCCGACTTGCCCAGCACATCCTGCTCGATGTCGAAGCGGATGGTGCCGGCAATCGCATAGGCCACCACCAGCGGCGGCGAGGCCAGGAATGCCTGTTTGGCATAGGGGTGGATGCGGCCGTCGAAGTTGCGGTTGCCGGACAGCACGGCAGTGCTATAGAGGTCGCGGTCGATGATTTCCTGCTGGATTTTGGGATCGAGCGCACCGGACATGCCGTTGCAGGTGGTGCAGGCGAAGGCCACGATGCCAAAGCCCAGTTTCTCCAGGTCGGCAGTCAGGCCGGCTTCGTCCAGGTACAGTTCGACCGCCTTGGAGCCAGGCGCCAGCGAGCTCTTGACCCAGGGCTTGCGTTCCAGCCCCAGTCGATTGGCGTTACGCGCCAGCAGCGCCGCCGCGATCACGTTGCGCGGGTTGCTGGTGTTGGTGCAGCTGGTGATGGCGGCGATGATGACGGCGCCGTCGGGCATCTTGCCCGGTTCGTTCTCGACCTTGCCGGCGATGCCTTGAGCTGCCAGCTCGGAGACCGGCAGGCGCTTGTGCGGATTGCTGGGGCCGGCCAGGGTGCGCACCACGGTCGAGAGGTCGAAGTGCAGCACGCGCTCGTACTCGGCCTTGGCCAGGGTGTCGGACCACAGGCCGGCTTCCTTGGCATAGGTTTCCACCAGCTTGACCTGCTCGTCTTCACGACCGGTCAGCTTGAGATAGTCGATGGTCTGCTGGTCGATGGAAAACATGGCGGCAGTGGCGCCATATTCCGGGGCCATGTTGGAGATGGTGGCGCGGTCGCCCAGGGTCAGGCTGGCAGCGCCATCGCCATAGAATTCCAGATAGGCGCCCACCACCTTCTGCTTGCGCAGGAACTCGGTCAGCGAGAGCACGATGTCCGTGGCGGTAATGCCGCGCTGGCGACGACCGGTCAGCTCCACACCGATGATGTCGGGCAGGCGCATCCAGGAGGCGCGGCCCAGCATGACGTTCTCGGCTTCCAGGCCGCCCACGCCGATGGCGATGACGCCCAGCGCATCTACGTGCGGGGTGTGGCTGTCGGTGCCGACCAGGGTGTCGGGGAAGGCTACGCCGTCCTTGGCGTGGATCACCGGCGACATCTTCTCCAGATTGATCTGGTGCATGATGCCGTTGCCGGGCGGGATCACGTCCACATTCTCGAAGGCCAGCTTGGTCCAGTCGATGAAGTGGAAACGGTCTTCATTGCGGCGATCCTCGATGGCACGGTTCTTCTCGAAGGCCTGCGGGTCGTCGCCGCCACATTCCACCGCCAGCGAATGGTCCACGATCAGTTGCACCGGCACCACCGGGTTGACCTTGGCCGGATCGCCACCCATGTCGGCAATCGCATCGCGCAGGCCGGCTAGATCCACCAGCGCGGTCTGGCCCAGGATGTCATGGCACACCACGCGGGCCGGGAACCAGGGGAAGTCCAGTTCGCGCTTGCGCTCGATGAGCTGACGCAGCGAATCGGAGAGGGTGGCGGGGTCGCAGCGGCGCACCAGGTTCTCGGCCAGCACGCGGGAAGTGTAGGGCAGTCCCTCCCAGGCGCCGGCGCGGATGGCCTCCACCGCAGCGCGGGCGTCGAAGTAATCCAGGCGGGTGCCGGGCAGTGGCTTGCGGTATTGGGTATTCATGGCAGTTGGCTCGTGTCTCGTTGATGGAATTGGAATGATTGTGGGTTGGGCTGTTTCGTGGCGATGACTGCGCTCAGGCCTGATCGCGCCTGCTGTTCGCGCTGCCGCTCTCCCTCTGCGCGATCTGTTGTTCGATGTTGCGACGGGAGGCGCCGATGTGGCGCCGCATGAGCAGGTCGGCCAGTTCGCCGTCGCCGTCGGCCAGGGCATCGAGAATGCGGTGGTGTTCGGCAAAGGCCTGGCGCGGGCGGTTGGGGGCGGCGGAATACTGGATGCGGTACATGCGGGCCAGCTGGTACAGCTCGCCGCAGAGGATGCGGGTCAGGATCTGGTTACCGCTGGCCTGGATGATCTTGTAATGGAAGTCGTAGTCGCCTTCCTGCTGGTAATAGCCGCGCCCGGCCTGGAAGGCTTCATCCTTCTCGTGGGTTTCCAGCACCCGGCGCAGTTCGTCCAGTTCTGCGCGGCTCATGCGTTGGGCGGCCAGGCGGCAGGCCATGCCTTCCAGGGATTCGCGGATCTGGAACAGTTCCACCAGCCCCTCCAGCGTCAGCGAGACCACCCGGGCCCCCACATGCGGAACCCGGACCAGCAGGTTCTGGCCTTCCAGCCGGTGGATGGCTTCGCGTAATGGTCCGCGGCTGATGCCATAGGTGCGGGCCAGTTCGGGTTCGGAAATCTTGCTGCCGGGCGCGATTTCGCCCTGCACGATGGCGCTCTGGATCTTGCGGAAAACGTGTTCGGACAGTGTTTCTCCTTCACGTTCGGCACTGGGCAACGCAATCAGCTCGCTCATCTCATTTTTACCGTGTCGACAATCCAAGGGATTTGATGCGGTTAATCATAGCACTTTGATTAAAAAAGGGAAGAAGTGTCGACACCATAACAATTTAAGCACTAGGCAGTTAAAAAATAGCATGAGGAAATTTTCGTTACAGGTGAGAAAATTCACCCGCCGCTTGGGAATACATGAAATGTCCTTCGAAATTTTTTCAAATTTTTTCCCTATATGCGGGAATCGTTCACCTAGAGTGAGAATTTAACCTTATATTTCCGTCATGGACTCTCCACAAACCTCTACCATTGTTGACCGCGTACTCCACGTCCTCGCCGGCGTGGCTCGTGCCGGCAAGCCCGTGAGCGCCAAGCAGATTGCTGCGATGGTGCAACAGCCGGTCAGTACCGTCTATCGCCACCTGGCCTCGCTGAAGAAGTGGGGATTGCTGCAGGAGCATATGAACTCGGGCACCTTCGAGCCTGGTCCGACCGGCGTGCAACTGGCCTGGGGCTTCGACCAGAATTCCAACCTGATCAGCCAGAGCCGGGAAGAGATCATCTCCCTGGTCCAGCGCAGCGGTGAGAGCGTGGGCCTGCTGGTGCCGATCAATGGCCAGATGGTGTGCATCGCCATGGAAGAAAGCGACCAGCCGCTGCGCTGTTCCTTCACCAAGGGCCGGGCGCATCCGCTGCTCAAGGGCGCTTCGGCCAAGAGCCTGCTGGCCTTCATGCCGCGCAAGCTGCAACAGAAACTGGTGGCCGACCAGCTCGTGGACAAGCCGGAAGAGGTCGCCGCGCTGGAAGCCCAGCTCGATGAAATCCGTCGCCGCGGCTACTGCATCAGCGAGAGCGAAGTCGACCTGGGCGTGTGGGGTGTCTCCGTTCCCATCATGACCTCCAATGGCCGTCTGGAAGGCACCATCACCCTGATGGCACCGGCGCTGCGCGTGGGCAATCGCGAGCAGGAACTGGTGCGCATGACGGTGGAAGCGGCACAGCGCATCTGTAATCGTTTTTGAACCTGCCCGGTCGCGCCGTCCTAGGGGCGTGACGGGCGGAATGCCCCAGGGATTTTGCAGTCCATCGCGCCGGAATACTCCGGCGTCCAGTCCATGTTGTCGTTTCTATTGAGGAACTCATGATGAAGATTTCCAAGCTTCTTTGCGCCTTCACCGCCAGCATTGCCATGCTGACTGCCGTCATGCCGGCCGCCCACGCCGCCGACAACGTGATCCGTGTAGGCACCGACGCCACCTTCCCGCCAATGGAATTCGTCAAGGACGGCAAGCGCACCGGCTTCGACATCGAACTCATCGAAGCCCTGGCCAAGACCATGGGCAAGAAGGTCCAGTGGGTCGATATCGATTTCAAGGGCCTCATTCCCGGCCTGATCTCCAACCGTTTCGACATCGCCGCATCGGCCATCTACATGACCGACGAGCGCCGCAAGGTGGTCAACTTCAGCGATCCCTACTACCGTGGCGGCCTGGCCGTGCTGGTGCGTCGTGACGACACCAGCATCAAGGTGCCGGACGACCTGAACAAGGGCAAGCGCGTCTCGGTCCAGGTGGGCACCAAGTCGGTCAGCTACCTGAAGGACAACTACCCGGGCGTGGAGCGCGTGGAAGTGGAAAAGAACCAGGCCATGTTCGACCTGCTGGCGACCGGCCGCGTCAATGCGGTGGTGACCGGCCGTCCCGCGGCGGTGGAATATGCCCGTACCCAGCCGCTGGTACGTGTGCTGGACAAGGGCCTGACCACCGAACTCTATGGTTACGCCATGCGCAAGGGCGATACCGAGCTGGCCGAGCAACTCAACAAGGCCCTGCAGACCCTGCGCGTCAATGGCACCTATACCGCATTGACCGACAAGTGGTTCGGCAAGGCCGAGTAAGCTACGCTTCAAGCACCGGCTTGGGCCGGGGTAGCGGCCGGCGTGAGCCGGTGAGGCCGACGGCCGCTGCCTTACGTGCATACTTTCCTGCATTTTTTCACGCAGTTTCACGCATCTTCCTTCCTTGAGACCGCACAAGGCCCGGCCCGTTGACGATCCGACCGGGAACGGGACCTCTTTTGCCGGAGCATTTCATGAATCTGGATTTTTCAGGCGTCTGGGACAGTTGGCCGGCGCTCCTCCACGGCACCCTGATCACCGTGGAAATCACCGCAGCCTCGCTGGTGCTGGGCTGCGTGCTGGGCCTGCTGGTGGGCCTGGGTCGTCTCAACCCGCAGCGACGCTTCATCTACGGCATCTGCACCGTCTACCTGACCCTGGTCCGGGGCACACCGCTGCTGGTACAGCTGTTCCTCTGGTTCTTCGGGCTGCCGCACCTGGGCCTGCTGCTGCCGGCCTATGTCTGCGGCATTCTCGGGCTGGGCATCTATAGCGGGGCCTATGTCTCCGAGATCGTGCGCGGTTCCATCCAGTCCATCGAGCGCGGCCAGATGGAAGCGGCCCGCTCGCTGGGCCTGCCTTACCGCATGGCCATGCGCCGGGTGATCCTGCCGCAGGCCTTCGTGCGCATGATCCCGCCATTGGGCAATGAATTCATCGCGCTGATCAAGAATTCGGCGCTGGTGTCGCTGCTGACCATCGCCGACCTGATGCACGAGGGCGAGAAGATCATCAGCGTGACCTACCGGTCGCTGGAGACCTATCTGGCCATCGCCGTCATCTATCTGGTTCTTACCAGCGCCACCACCCTGGTGTTGCGCCGGATCGAAAAAGTATTGCGTTCGGAAGGGAGGGTCTGATGTCGCAGCCCATCGTCGAAATCAAGGGATTGCAGAAATCCTTTGGCAGTCATGTCGTCCTCAAGAACATCGACTTTTCAGTCCAGCCCAGCCAGGTGGTGGTCATCATCGGCCCCAGTGGCAGTGGCAAGAGTACCTTCCTGCGCTGCCTGAACGGCCTGGAGACCGCCGAAGGCGGCACCGTGGTGGTCAGCGGCCATCCGGTGGTGGAGGGCGGTCGGATGATGCCCGAAACCAAGCTCGATGCCTTGCGCGCCGAAGTGGGCATGGTGTTCCAGTCCTTCAACCTGTTCCCCCATCTGAGCGTGCTGGACAACATCACACTGGCCCCCACCTGCCTGCGCGGCGTACCGCGCAAGGAGGCACAGGAGCAGGGCCTGCGGCTGTTGAAGAAGGTCGGCCTGGAACACAAGGCCAAGGATTTCCCCGGCACGCTGTCCGGTGGCCAGAAGCAGCGCGTGGCGATCGCCCGTGCGCTGGCCATGGACCCCAAGGTCATGCTGTTCGACGAACCGACCTCGGCGCTTGACCCGGAGCTGGTCGGCGAAGTGCTGCAGGTGATGAAGGACCTGGCGGCCGAAGGCATGACCATGCTCATCGTCACCCATGAAATGGGCTTTGCTCGCGAAGTGGCCGATGTGGTGGTGGTGATGGATCACGGCAGCATCGTCGAATCCGGCCCGCCGTCGGCCATCTTCACTGCGCCGCGCGAAGCCCGTACCCGCAGCTTCCTGCAGACCATGCTGGCACGCGAGGTCGCCCATGGCGCTTGATCTGAGCCAGACACAGGCCCCGGCCCGCGCGCAAAAACCGGCCAGCCCCATCCAGTTCGTGGGCGAACTGGGCCGCATCACTGCCGTCCCCTGGAAGAACGAGGGCGGGCAGACGCGTGAGCTCTGCGTGGAGCCACCGCAGTCGGATTTCGCCGGTTTCCTGTGGAGGGTCAGCGTGGCCGACGTGGGTGCCGATGGTGCGTTCTCGACCTTTAACGGCATCGACCGCACCATCGTCTTGCTCGAAGGCGGCGGCTTTGGCATGTATACCGACGGAGCGCGCGTCCACGATCTGGCAGAATGCTTCGTACCGCATGAGTTCCCGGGTGAACAGGCCATCAGTGTCCAGTTGCATGGCGCGCCGACGCTGGACTTCAACCTGATGGTCCGGCGCGAACGTGCAAGCGGCAAGGTGGTGGTCTTGCGCGAGCAGAATTCCCGCTGCCTGCCGGCTGATACCGCATTGCTGTATGTAGCGCGTGGCGCGGCCTGCCTGTCGGACGAAAGCGGTCTGCAGCAAGCCCTGCGTTGCGGTGAATTCGCCCGCCTGCGTGACGGTCACGGCACGCGCCAGCCGGATCTGCTGTGCACGCCCGGCAGCGTGGTGCTGGCGGTCTGCATCCGCCTCACCCCTGAAGGAACGCAGAGCTAGTCCTTCGGGTGCCGGCACGGTCATCTTCCACCCGCCCCAAGCGGTATGGCCTTGCCCGGCATCCATTTTCAAGAAACGCCAATAATAAAGGTGAGCACATGGCATCGCCTCGCGAACTAGACCCACAATACCTCACTCCCTTTGCCGGCGGCACGATATTCTGCCCCCTGGCCCTGCTGCCGGAAGGCTGGCGCCGCGATGTCATGCTGCGCTGGGACGAGACCGGCGCGCTCATCGAAGTCCGTGCCGACCAGGCCCCGGGACAAGCCGCAGTGGCCAGCGGCCCGGTGATCGCCGGCATGCCCAATCTGCACTCGCATGCCTTCCAGCGCGCCATGGCCGGGCTGACCGAAGTCATGGGCAGCCCCTCCGACTCCTTCTGGAGCTGGCGCAAGCTGATGTACCGCTTCGCCCAGCGCCTGCAACCGGAACATCTGGAAGCCATCGCCCGCCATCTCTACATCGAGATGCTCAAGGCAGGCTATACCTCGGTCTGTGAATTCCATTACCTGCACCACGCCCCCGGCGGCGCGGCCTATGCCGATCCGGCCGAACTGGGGCTGCGGGTGATGCAGGCGGCCGGCGATGTCGGCATCGGCATGACCTTGCTGCCGGTGCTGTACCAGTATGGTGGCTTCGGCAGCCAGCCGACCTCGGCCGAGCAGGCGCGCTTCATCGGCACGGCACAGAGCCTGCTGGCCCTGCGCGAGCGTCTGCTGCACGCCTTGCCGGAAAATCCCATGCGCCGCTATGGCGTGGCACCGCATTCGCTGCGGGCAGTATCGCCGGCAGGACTGGAGGAACTGGTCAGCGGCTTGCGGCACCAGTCCGGCGGACAGGATGCCCCGGTGCATATTCATATCGCCGAACAGGAACGTGAAGTCCAGGACTGCCTGGCCTGGTGCGGCCAGCGACCGGTGCAGTTGCTGCACTCGCTGCAGGCCATCGACGCACGCTGGTGCCTGGTGCATGCCACCCACATGGATGCTGCCGAATACCAGGCCGTCGCCGCCAGTGGTGCCGTCGTGGGGCTATGCCCGACGACCGAAGCCAATCTGGGCGACGGCATCATCGATGCGGCCCGCCTGCTGGAGTCCAATACGCGCTGGGGTATCGGCTCGGACAGCAATATCGCCATCAACCTGCGCTCCGAACTGCGCCTGCTGGAGTATGGACAGCGTCTGCACCATCGCCGCCGCAACGTGCTGGCTTCCGAAGCCGAGCCCATCGTCGGCGAGCGCCTGTATGCTCGCGCCGTGGCGGGTGGTGCCGCTGCCAGCGGACGCCCGGTGGCGGGGCTGGCCGTGGGCCAGCGTGCCGATTTCATCGTCCTCGACGGCGAGGACATCAACCTGGCCGACCGCAGCCCGGAGCAATTGCTGTCGGCGCTGGTCTTCTGCGAACATGACGGCCAGCCCATCCGCGATGTCTACGTTGGCGGCCGCCAGGTGGTCGCGGCCGGTCATCATGCGCTGGAAGACAGCGCCCGTCGCGCCTATCGCAGCGCCGTTGCCGAACTGTTGAAGGACTGAGGAAGAAACCATGTCGAACGATATCTACCAGTTGCACCAGGGCAGCACCCCCTTGCTGATTTCCATGCCGCACGTCGGCACGCAATTGCCGCAGGACCTGCAATCGTCCTTCAGCGAGACCGGCCTGCAGGTCGACGATACCGACTGGCACATCGCCGAGCTCTACGACTTCGCCAGTACGCTGGGCGTTTCGGTGCTGCGACCTTTCCACTCGCGCTACACCATCGACCTGAACCGTCCGGCCGATGGGCAGAGCCTGTATCCGGGGCAGAACACCACCGGCCTGTGCCCCTTGACCACCTTCGACAACGTCGCCCTGTATCGTCCCGGCTGCGAGCCGGATGAGGCCGAGATCGCGCGCCGCCTGCAGATCTACTGGCATCCCTATCATGCCGCCCTGCAGGGCGAGCTGGCGCGCCTCAAGGCCATCCACGGTTATGCCTTGCTGTGGGATGCGCATTCGATCCGTTCGCTCATCCCGCACCTGTTTGAGGGCGAACTGCCGGTCTTCAATTTCGGCAACGCCAGTGGTGCGGCCTGTGCGCCGGGCCTGGGCGAGGATCTGCTGGCGCTGGCGCAGCAACTGGCGCCGCACTATCCGGCGGTGCTCAATGGCCGCTTCAAGGGCGGCTATATCACGCGCCACTATGGACAGCCGGCGCAGCAGGTCCACGCTATGCAGCTGGAACTGGCCCAGCGCAGCTACATGCAGGAGGAGGCCCCGTACGCCCTGGATCACACCCTGGCCGGCCAGCTCAAGCCGGTGCTGCAGCGACTGGTAGAGCGCTTCCTGGCATTTCGTCCGACGTAGACGAGCCCCCTGGATGCCAGCGGACGGCCTGCCATTGCGCAGGCCGTTTTTGCATCTGCAGCTCCCGGGCAGGGCGCCATTTGATCCAGCGCAAATGCGCACAGGACGGGCCTGGCGAGCCCGTGGCGCTTGATGCATGTCAAGTCGCTTCAGATGGCGCGGCCTTAGTATGCAGTCATACGAGCTCGACGCAATACGCAATACGCAAGGCGAAATGCACAACGAGTCCGACGCCATTCCTGTCACCCCCTGAGGTCATCATGTTCAAGAACATACTGCTGGCAACCGATGGTTCCCGTCTGTGTAACGAGTCCGTGAAGGCGGCCATCGCACTGGCGAAAAGCTGCGGCAGCAATCTGGTGGGGCTGTCGGTGGCCGGCAATCTGCGAGCACTGTCCATCCCCGAAGTCAGCGTAGGCGTGGACGTGGCCCGTACCGACGAAGCCGGCCGCGCACGTGCCATGGCCAGCGTGGAAATGATCACTGAAATGGCGCGCGAGCAGGGCGTTCCCTGCTCGGTGCAGGTGGCCCAGGGCGGCCGCCCCTACGAAGAAATCATGCGCGTGGCCGAACGCGAACACTGCGACGCCATCTTCATGGCCTCCAAGGCGCGTTCGACGCTGGGCCGGCTGCTCATGGGCAGCCAGACGCAGAAGCTGCTGGCACGCAGCAAGGTGCCAGTCCTGGTGTTCCGTTGATCCATCAAGGCGCGTCCCTGTAGCGGGGCGTACCGTATAAGGTTTGTGGTGTGGAGGGTCGGGCCGTTCCTGTGGAGAGGGACGGCCCTTTTTTTTGTTCATTTTGTTTGCGCTTGATGTACCGGTGGGAGTCGTCCCAGCCATCGTCAAGACTTGGAGAATGGGCGCTGCCTTGTTACAGTCTGGCCTGGTTCATGAAACGACAACAAGGAGCAGCCATTGGCCCACACCCCTCACCAATCCCCGGGCGGTAACGCCTTTACCCAATTCTTCGCTCATGAAGCGGCCGGTGGCATCGTGCTCGCCATTGCCGCCGTACTGGCGCTGCTGGTCAGCAACAGTGGCTGGCGTCAGGCCTACGAGGCCTTTACGCGCATCCAGGGCACGGTCGATATCGGTGGACTGGTGGTCTTGTCCAAGCCCTTGCTGCTGTGGGTCAATGATTTGTGGATGGCGGTGTTCTTCTTCCTGGTGGGGCTGGAGATCAAGCGCGAATTCGTGGAAGGCGAACTGGCCTCGCGCAAGAAGGCCATCCTGCCCGCCGCCGCAGCCCTGGGCGGCATGGTCGTGCCGGCCGGGATCTATGCCCTGATCAATCTCGGCGACCCGGTCGCCTTGCGCGGCTGGGCCATCCCGGCCGCCACCGATATCGCGTTTGCCATCGGCATCGTCATGCTGCTGGGCTCACGGGTACCGACTTCGCTCAAGGTGTTCCTGACGGCCGTGGCCATCATCGACGATCTGGGTGCCATCGTGGTCATCGCCCTGTTCTATACCGACAACCTCTCACTGGGCATGCTGGCTGGCGCCGGCGTGGGTACGCTGGTGCTGTTGCTGCTCAATCGCAGCGGCGTGCGCCGCGCCGACGTCTATCTGCTGGTGGGCCTGGTGATCTGGGTCTGCGTACTCAAGTCCGGCATCCATGCCACGCTGGCCGGGGTGGTGACAGCGCTGGCCATTCCCATGCGCGATGCCGACGAGCAGCCGCTGGCCGGCGCACTGGAACACGGGCTCCACCCTTGGGTGGCGTTCCTGGTGTTGCCGATGTTCGCCTTTGCCAATGCCGGCGTTTCGCTGCAGGGGATGTCGCTGGGCAGCCTGTTCGAGCCGATTCCACTGGGGATTGCTGCCGGCCTTGTGCTGGGCAAGACCATCGGCGTCTTCGGTGCCGCCTGGCTGATGGTGCGCAGCGGACTGGCCGATGCACCGGCCGGCGCCACCACGCGCCAGTTCATCGGCGTGTGCATGCTGTGCGGGATCGGTTTCACCATGAGCCTGTTCATCGGCGGCCTGGCCTTCCAGGGCCTGGGCGCCGATTTCGAAGCCAAGCTCAAGCTCGGCGTGTTGGGTGGTTCCATCCTGGCGGGCTTGTGCGGAACGCTGGTGTTGTGGCGCAAGATATAAACGGCGTGAACATCAGGCCATCGTGACATGTCGGGGCGGCCAGCAGGGCGGATGCCGCCTAAAAGCATCCCAATCCCTCGTCAAATTCGCATCACGTCGTCGTTTGGCGACTATTCAACAACTTTCGGTTTTGCAACGCAAAAGATTGATCAAAAATTAAGTTTTTGCACACCGTTAGTGCATATCTGCCCTGCAATGGGCTTATGTGCTCATCCGTGAGAATGCGCACTGCTGCTTGGTTCTGTTGATGCAGGGCAGGACCGGCGCCAAATGCTGCTGCGCGGAATAATGGATTCTTTACATCATCATTTGGCAGTAGGAAGATATTTGCACGGGCCTTTATCGGCGCGGCGTGGAAGGGCGCCGGGCCGTTTTCGGGTGACAGCAAGGCCCGCAGCAAGTGGGGGATGTTGTTGTTTCGACATTTTCATCCCTTGGGACGATAACCTGCGCGAATAACAGCGCAGCAGTCATATCAGAGGAGACAGACATGAACCTGATGGAAATGTTGATGGCCTATGGTGGCCAGATGCTGGCGTGGTATGCCTTGTATGTGGTGATCGGCAGTTGCGCCTTTGGTGCTTACGTCTGGCGCCGTACCCATTTCGGTCACTGATCCCTGTACAGGATTGCCAGGGCGCGCGCCGGCCTCGATCCGGTGCGTCGCAGTCGGCGGGTTGCGTGCAACATGCAGCACCTGCCTGAAACGCAGACGAAAGGGTAAAACCAGTCGCCAGCCTGAAGCATGCCGTTTTCCATCCCGGGCAGGGGCCTGGATATGGGAGCGGTGCTGCGCTGGTTACCGCTCGGCTGCCTGAATTTCGTATCTCCAGTTCCTCCGTACTTTCATCACGGCGGGAGGTGCCATGCCGGCGCCTCCCGCCGTTTGTATTGGCCCACCGACTGCGCTCCAACTGCGCGCAGGGCCGCGCTGGGTGAGTTATCCAGCCCTTCCTCGACCTTCCGTTGTCGTCCCCGCAAAATGAAAAAAAAGCTGCACTGCAGCTTTATTTTCTTATTTTGCGGTGCTATTCTCCAACTCGCGCAAACGTTTGCGCAACGATAACGGCGTCTATCTTCTAGGAAACGCCGGCAACATCAATACTGGAGACCCAGATGAACAAATTCACCCGCCGCCATTTCGCCATTGCTACCCTGGCTTGTGCAGTCCTCCCCGGCGCCGCCCTGGCGCAGACCCCGGCCAAGCCCAAGGTGGCGCTGGTCATGAAGTCGCTGGCCAACGAGTTCTTCCTGAACATGGAGAACGGCGCCCGCGAATACCAGAAGGCCAATGCCGGCAAGTTCGACCTGATCGCCAACGGCATCAAGGACGAGCAGGACACCGCCAACCAGATCAAGATCGTGGAGCAGATGATCGTCTCCAAGGTCAACGCCCTGGTCATCGCCCCGGCCGATTCGAAGGCGCTGGTGCCGGTGGTCAAGAAGGCCATCGACGCCGGCATCATCGTGGTCAACATCGACAACAAGCTGGACGACGCGGCGCTGAAGGAAAAGGGCATCACCGTGCCTTTCGTCGGCCCGGACAACCGCAAGGGCGCCAAGCTGGCCGGCGATTTCCTGGGCAAGCAACTGCAGAAGGGTGACAAGGTCGCCATCATCGAAGGCGTCTCCACCACCTTCAATGCGCAGCAGCGCACCCTGGGCTTCCAGGACGCCATGAAGGACGTCGGCGCCAATGTGGTGACCGTGCAGTCCGGCCAGTGGGAAATCGACCAGGGCAACAAGGTCGCCGCCTCCATCCTGAACGCCCATCCGGACATCAAGGCCATCCTGGCCGGCAACGACAACATGGCCCTGGGCGCCGTGGCCGCCATCCGCGCCGCCGGCAAGACCGGCAAGGTGCAACTGGTCGGCTACGACAACATCAACGCCATCAAGCCGATGTTGAAGGATGGCCGCGTGCTGGCCACTGTCGACCAGTTCGCCCAGCAGCAGGCCGTGTTCGGCATCGAAACCGCCCTGAAGGCGGTCTCCGAGAAGAAGCCGCAAAGCGCCCTGGGTGGCGTGGTCGAGACCAAGGTCTCGCTGGTCACCAAGTAAGCTGGCGGCAAGCGCGGCGCGGGCCTGCACTGGTGCGCTAGTGCAGCCACCGGCGCCTCACTTGCAAGGTACCTGCGCCCGTTCTGCGGCGCAGGCCTTTGCTTCCTCATCGTCCTTTCTGCCGCCGCTCCATGCGCGCCAAAGACCCATGCAGCCCAACGACTCCCCCTCCCGAACCGCCGCCTTGCTGACCCTGTCCGGCATCGGCAAGAGCTACGCCGCACCGGTACTGGACGGCATCGACCTGGATCTGCATCCAGGCCAGGTGCTGGCCCTGACCGGCGAAAACGGTGCCGGCAAGAGTACGCTGTCCAAGATCATCTGCGGCCTGGTAGATGCCAGTGCCGGCCAGATGACACTGGATGGCCAAGCCTATCAACCGGTGTCGCGCACCCAGGCCGAGGCGCTGGGCATCCGCATGGTGATGCAGGAACTGAACCTGATCCCCACGCTGTCGATTGCCGAAAACCTGTTCCTGGAAAAGCTGCCGCGTCGCTTCGGCTGGATAGACCGCAAGAAACTGGCCGAGGCCGCACGTACCCAGATGGAAGTGGTCGGCCTGGGCGAACTGGACCCGTGGACACCGGTCGGCGACCTGGGTCTGGGCCATCAGCAGATGGTCGAGATCGCCCGCAACCTGATCGGCAGCTGCCGTTGCCTGATCCTGGACGAACCCACGGCCATGCTGACCAACCGCGAGGTGGAACTGCTGTTCTCGCGCATCGAGCGCCTGCGCGCCGAAGGCGTGGCCATCATCTATATCTCGCACCGGCTGGAAGAACTGAAACGCATCGCCGACCGCATCGTGGTGCTGCGTGACGGCAAGCTGGTCTGCAACGACGACATCGGCCGTTATTCCACCGAGCAACTGGTGCAACTGATGGCCGGTGAACTGACCAAGGTTGACCTGGACGCCGGCCATCGCCGTATCGGCGCGCCCCTGCTGCGCGTGCGCGGTCTGGGTCGGGCCGGCGTGGTACAGCCGGCCAGCTTCGCCCTGCATGCCGGCGAGGTGCTGGGCATCGCCGGGCTGATCGGCTCCGGCCGCACCGAACTGCTGCGCCTGATCTTCGGCGCCGATCGCGCCGACCAGGGTGAAGTCTTCATCGGCGAGGGCCAGCAACCGGCCCGCATCCGCAGTCCCAAGGATGCGGTCAAGGCCGGCATTGCCATGGTCACCGAAGACCGCAAAGGGCAGGGCCTGCTGCTGCCGCAAGCCATCAGCGTGAACACCTCGCTGGCCCATCTGGGCCGCGTCAGCCGGGGCGGCATGCTGGACCACGCGGCCGAAGCCGACGTCGCTCGCGACTATGTGAAGAAACTGCGCATCCGCAGTGCCAGCGTGGCGCAGGCTGCCGGTGAACTTTCCGGTGGCAACCAGCAGAAGGTGGTGATCGCACGCTGGCTGTACCGCGATTGCCCGATCATGCTCTTCGACGAGCCCACCCGGGGCATCGACATCGGCGCCAAGTCCGATATCTACCGCCTCTTCGCCGAACTGGCGGCACAGGGCAAGGGCCTGCTGGTGGTCTCCAGCGACCTGCGCGAACTGATGCAGATCTGCGACCGCATCGCCGTCATGAGCGCCGGCCGCATCGCCGACACCTTCAGCCGTGACGACTGGTCGCAGGAGCGCATCCTGGCGGCTGCCTTCAGTGGCTATGTCGGACGCCAGGAAGCCGCCGAAGCGGCCCATGTGGCCGGCAACACGGCCTGAGCGGGCCACCTGCGCCCAGCCAGAACTTCAACTGCCAAGAATTGACGAGACAGATGCAAACTTCCTCTACCTCCACTCCTGCCGCCAGCCGGCAAGCGGCCTACCTGGCCGGTTTCAAGAACTACCTGGGTCTCATCGCCGCGCTGTTGGCGATGTGCGTGATGTTCGCCTTCCTGAGTGAAAACTTCCTCAGTGCGGCCACCTTCATCACGCTCTCCAATGACATCCCGCCGCTGGTGGTGATGTCGGTGGGCATGACCTTCATCCTCATCATCGGTGGTATCGACCTGTCGGTCGGCTCGGTGATGGCGCTGGCGGCCTCCATGCTGTCCATGGCCATGGTGCGCTGGGGCTGGCCGCTGTACGCCGCCGCCCCCCTTGGCGTGGTGGTTGCGGCGCTGTGCGGCACGCTGACCGGGCTGGTGTCGGTGCACTGGCGCATTCCGTCCTTCATCGTTTCGCTGGGCGTGCTGGAAATCGCCCGTGGCCTGGCCTACCAGGTCACCAACTCGCGCACCGAATACATCGGCAGCGCCGTGGACGTCATCAGCTCGCCGGTGCTGTTTGGCATGTCGCCGGCCTTCCTCTCGGCCATCGCCATCGTCATCATTGCGCAACTGGTGCTCACGCGGACCGTCCTGGGGCGCTACTGGATCGGTATCGGCACCAACGAAGAAGCGGTGCGCCTGTCCGGGGTCAATCCCAACCCCAGCAAGATCCTGGCCTTCGCCCTGATGGGCGGGCTGGCCGGCATCGCAGCGCTGTTCCAGGTGTCGCGCCTGGAAGCGGCCGATCCCAACGGCGGCGTGGGCATGGAACTGCAGGTGATCGCGGCCGTGGTCATCGGCGGCACCAGCCTCATGGGCGGGCGTGGCTCCATCGTCAGCACCTTCATCGGCGTGCTGATCATTTCGGTACTGGAAGCCGGCCTGGCGCAGGTGGGCGTGAGCGAGCCGATGAAGCGCATCATCACCGGCGCGGTCATCGTGGTGGCCGTGATCCTGGACACCTATCGTCGTCGTGGCCAGCGCCACGCTCGCTGACGGCAGCACCCACGCCATGTCTACCATCAAGGATGTCGCCAGGCTGGCCGGAGTATCCTACACCACGGTCTCGCACGTGCTCAACCAGACCCGTCCGGTCAGCCCGGAGGCCAAGGAGCGCGTGCTGGCCGCGGTCAAGGAACTGGACTACGTGCCCAGTGCGCTGGCGCGTTCGCTGCGCAGCAAGGTCACCGGCAGTATCGGCCTGATCATCCCCAACAACACCAACCCGTACTTTTCGGAGCTGGCGCGGGGCATCGAAGACCACTGCTATGGCGCCGGCTACAGCGTCATCCTGTGCAATTCCGACGATGACCCGGCCAAGCAGCGCGACTACCTGCTGGTCTTGCAGACCAAGCGCTGCGACGGCCTCATCCTCGCCACGCTGAACCAGTCCGACCTGAACGCGGCCGGCAAGCTGGACATCCCCACCGTGCTGCTGGACCGCGCCCCCAAGGAACTGGACATCGATCTGGTCAGCACCGACAACGCCCTCGGCGGCAGCCTGGCAGCCCGTCATCTGCTGGACCTGAAGCGGCGCCACGTGGCCTGCATCGCCGGCCCGCAGGGGCTGGACCTGTCCGACGAGCGGGTGCAGGGTTTCCGCCAGACGCTGGAGGAGGGCGGTGGCAAGCTTGCGCCCAATGACCTGCTGCATGCCGACTTCAGCGGCATCGGCGGCTACCAGGCGGCCATGCGACTGCTGCAGGAGCGTCCCGCCGATGCGCGTCCCGACGCCATCTTCTGCTGTAACGACATGATGGCCATCGGCGTGCTGCGTGCCGCGGGCGAATTGCAGATCGAAGTGCCGGGCCAGCTGTCGGTGGTCGGCTTCGATGACATCGAACTGGCCCAGTTCGTCCATCCGCCCCTGACCACGGTGGCCCAGAACACCCGCAGGCTGGGCAACCTGACGGCGCAATTCCTGCTGGAACGCATCGCCGACCCGGACCTGCCGGCGCGCCGCGAGACGGTAGCGCCACAATTGCAACTGCGGGGCTCGACCGCACCGTTCGACAACAAGATAAAGAAATAAGAGAAAGCACATGATCGTCATCATCGGCAGCGTCAACATGGACCTGGTTTTGCGCGTGCCCCGCATGCCCATGCCGGGTGAAACCCTGGCGGGCGACAAATTCATGACCATCCCCGGCGGCAAGGGCGCCAACCAGGCCGTGGCCTGCGCCCGCCTGGCCGCGCCCGGCACCGCCGTGGCCATGGTGGCCTGCGTGGGCGACGATGCCTTCGGCGCCCAGATGCGCCAGTCCATTACCGCCTGCGGCATCGATGACCGCTACCTCGACGAGGTGGCCGGCGAAGCCACCGGCATTGCCTCCATCATGGTCGACGCCAACGCCCAGAACAGCATCGTCATCGCCGCGGGTGCCAATGGCCGCCTGGACGTGGAACGCATCGAACGGGCCCGCCCGTTGATCGAACAGGCTTCCATCGTGCTGCTGCAACTGGAAGTCCCGATCCCCACCGTGATCCACGCCATCGAGCTGGCCCACTCCCTGGGCAAGACCGTGGTGCTGAACCCGGCGCCGGCCCAGGCACTGCCTCGCGAACTGCTGCAGAAGGTCGATTACCTGATCCTCAATGAGATCGAAGCCGCCATGTTGGCCGAAGAGCGTGCCGTGGCCAACTCCGACGACATCCCGCAACTGGCCGCGCGCCTGCATGCGCTGGGCGCCCGCAATGTGGTGGTCACCCTGGGTGAGAAGGGCGTCTACGGCGCCTTCGCCGATGGCCGGCAAGGCCATCTGCCGGCGCGCAAGGTGCAGGCGGTCGATACCACGGCTGCAGGCGACACCTTCATCGGCGGCTTCATCGGCGCCATCGCCCAGGGGCGCGACCCGTTCGACGCCATCGCCTACGCCCAGGCCGCTGCTGCCCTGAGCGTGACGCGCATCGGTGCCCAGACCTCCATCCCGACGCGCGACGAAGTCGTGCTCTGATCATTTGATTTCTCTGCCAGGAATGCCATGAAAAAGACCGCCTTGCTCAACGCCGCCATCTCCCAGCTGATTGCCACCATGGGGCATGGCGACACCGTGGTCATCGGCGACGTCGGCTTGCCGGCGCCGGCCGGCGTCCCCGTGATCGACCTTGCGGTCACGCGCGGCGTGCCGGACTTCATGACCGTGCTGCAGACGGTGCTGAGCGAACTGCAGGTCGAATTCCACGTCGTGGCCGACGAAATGCAGACCGTCAGTCCCGCCCTGGCCGCCCAGGTCGAAGCGCTGGGACTGCCCGGCAAGCGCAGCGTCCCGCATGAAGATTTCAAGCGCCAGAGTGCCCGCGCCAAGGCCTTGATCCGCACCGGCGAATGCACCCCCTACGCCAATATCATCCTCGGTTCCGGCGTGGTGTTCTAAGCCCTGGGCCTGCCATCCCTCTGACAAGCGGCCGGCTGCTTCTCCTATAGCCAGCAAGGGTCCTACAGCTGATACTGTCGCGTTTGGATGAGACCTAAGCGGTCAGGACAGAACCATGCAAAGTGAAGGAGGGCGGAGATGCGCGTGCACCCGGTGAGGCTGCCTGGCAGGCCACTGCTGGCCAGGCTGGGCCGCCTGCTGACCTGGTGCGTGACCGCGCTGGTGGCGCTGGCGGCCTTGCTGGCCCTGCTGGTGGCGCTATTCGACTGGAACCTGGCCAAGCCCTGGATCAGCCGCCAGCTCTCCACCATGCTGGCCCGGGAAATACGGGTCGATGGCCCGATCAGCCTGTCCTGGTCGCTGGCCCCGGCCACACCCCAAAGCGACAGATCCTGGCTGCCGCAACTGCACTTTACCGCACGTGACCTGCAGATCGGCAACCCGGACTGGGCGCAGAGCGCCGACCATCTGGTCCGGGCCAGTCTGCTGGACCTGCATTTTTCCCCACTCCCGCTATTGCACTGGCACTGGCATATCACCGACATGCGCGTGACCGGCCTGGACCTGGTCATGGAACGGGCCGACGAGCGCCGCAAGAACTGGCGCTTCTCCGACCAGCCACGTTCGCGCTGGAGCTTCGACATCCACCAGATCGTCTTCGACCATGCCCAGATCCGCTATGTGGACCAGCCGCTGGACCTGGACCTGCGCTTCGACGCCCGCCCGCTGAGTGCAGCCGCCATGCGCACCGCCGAGGGCAGCGGCAGCCCGCCTGGACTGGTCCTGCAGGCAGCGGTATCGGGCCGCTACGGTGAGGCTGACATACAGGGCCAATTGCGCGGCGGCCCCTTGCCCGACCTGCTCAACGAGGGCAGCGTCTATCCCCTGCAGGCGCAGGCCGATGTGGGCGAAGTCCACACCGTGATCAGCGGCAATCTCGTCAATCCTCATCAGCTGCGGCGTGCCGACCTGCAGATGCGTCTGAGTGGCGACAGCCTCGACCGGCTCTATGCCGCCAGTGGCGTTCCGTTGCCGGCCACGCGTGCGTTCAGCACCCAGGGCAGCCTGACCATCCAGCGGGCCGAGGCCGCGGGCGCGGGCAAAACCGATCGCGATAACGCCACCAAGGCCTGGGACTGGCGCTATGAACGCTTCACCGGCAAGGTCGGTGAGAGTGATTTCGCCGGGGATGCCCATTACTACCGCGGCCCGCCCAAGAACCACCTGAGCGTGACCGCCCACGCCGATCTGTTGCGGCTGGAGGATTACGTGCCGGCCGCTGGTGGCAGGCAGAAAGAGGGCAAAAAAGAGGGCAAAAGCGAAGGCAAGCGCCAGGATCGTGTGCTGCCTGAACGCCCGGCGCAGCCGCAGCGCTGGGCCAGGCTGGATGCCGACATCGAACTCAAGGCCAGTCGCGTGCAATTGCATGGTGGGCTGGACTGGCAGGACGCCAGCACCACCCTGCGGCTGAAGGACCAGGTGCTAACCGTCGCGCCCCTGCAATTTGTCATGGCCGGTGGCAAGGGGGACGGCGAAGTCACGCTCGATGGCCGCCAGAACGACATCCGTTCAAGCCTGCAAGTGAACCTGCATGGGGTGCAGGTGCGCCAGCTGTTTCCGAAACTGGCCAGGATCGACGCCAGCTTCGGCAAGCTGGACGGCCAGGCCCGCCTCAACGGCAGCGGCAACTCGGTCGCCGCCATGCTGGCCAGCGCCGACGGGCGGATCAAGGCCGATCTGAGCCAGGGCACCATCAGCCAGTTCATCCTGGAAGCTGCCGGTCTGAACCTGGCCAACGCGGTGTTTGCCAAGATGTACCGCGACCAGCAGGTCAAACTGCTATGCGGCGCCGCCGATGTGACGATCAAGGAGGGCGTGGCGCAGGTCCGGCACGGCATCCTCAATACCGAGGACGCGGCCATCGACATCACCGGCCAAGTCGATCTGGGGCAGGAAAAGCTGGCGCTGAACGTCTATCCGCGCACCAAGCAGGTTCGCATCCTGTCGCTGCGCACCCCCTTGTATGTGCGGGGCAGCTTCGCCAAGCCCGACATCGGTGCCAGCAAGGAAGGCCTGGCTGCGCGGGCCGGGGCGGCCGCCGCCCTGGCCCTAGTAGCACCGGTGGCAGCGGTGATTCCGCTGATCACCCCCGGCGAGAAGATACCCGACGATTGCGCCCCGCACGCTGCGGCCGATGCGCGCTAGCGCTGCAACAGCGCTAGCCCAGGAATTCGAACAGCGCCTGGAATGCCGGCAGGGCCACCACCAGCCGCTGCGGCTCCTGGTGCAGCGGCAGCCCCAGGGCTTGGGCCCCTGCGCTGATGCGTGAGAGGTCGCCGCCTGAAAAGCGCAGCGCCGCGAAAGCGGCCGGGCGCTGCGGCGCAAAGGCGGCCAGCCCACCAAAGCGCGCCTGCAAGCCAGCGGCATCGGCAAATTCGAGTGCGAAACCGTCTTCCCATTCCCCCAGGCGGGCATAGGCGGCCCGGGTAGCCTCGGGATCGGCATCGGTCACCAGCATGCTGGTGAGACCCTGCACGCCATTGGCATGGCCCATCCATTCAGGGCGCCACACCAGTTCCGGCGTGAAGTGATGGCAGGCGTAGACCCGTCCCGCGGCGAACTGGCCGGGAATCAGGCGTACGGTGGAAAAACGGGCATCGGTGGCAACCCCGTCCAGCAGCACCGGCCGCGAGAAGTGTTGCACCGGCTGCACCACCAGGCCCAGTGCCTGCCAGGCGTCGTGGCAGGCCGGCACGTCGGCCACGGCATAGACCAGGCCGTCGAGGCCCAGCGGGCTGTCCAGGATTTCCTGGCGCACCTTGTCGCTGTCGCGGGGCTGGCCGATCAACTCCAGGTAGCCGCCGGGGAACATCACCAGATGGTTGACCGAGCCCAGTGTGTGATAGCCGCGCGGGGTGAGCGTAAAGCCCAGCGCCTGCAGCTGGGCATGGGCAGCGTCGATGTCGTAGTGGGTATTGAGGACGAGGTGATCCAGCCGCGCGGGAATATTTTGCGCCAGCGGGAGCGTTTCGGGCAGACCTTGGGTCATAGAAGCCAATCAACAAGAATGAATCTGCCAGGAAGCGGCAGGCCGCCATTTTACGTGCGGCAAGCTGGCCTGTCATGGCAGGGGATTTGTCTCGGAAAGTGGCCGCGACGCCAAGCTTTCCGATAAGCTTGCCACGAAGCTCTACCGTAGCGGCGCAAGTGGGTGGACGTGGGCAGTCAATCGCCCCGTACAAAGGCAAGTACGAAGGCAAGTACGAAGACAGTACGATCAGGAAGGGCATTATTTTGGATCAGCAACCGGCAATGGAGGGGAATAGCCCTCTCAGCAGCGCCTATCGTCACGCCTTGCTGGAGGCTATCGATGATGGTTTTTGCATCATCGAGTTCATCGATGGGCCGCATGGCCCCTTGAGTGATTATGTTCATATCGAGGCCAACTCCGGCTATTACCGTCATACCGGCATCGAGGGCATCGTCGGCAAGCGCCTGCGTGAAATCGAGCCCGAGAATGCCCAGGTCTGGCTGGATGTGTATGGACAGGTCCTGCTGACCGGCCAGCCGCTGCGTTTCGAGCAGGAATTCAAGGCCGTCGGTCGTCATATCGAGGTCTCCGCCACGCGCGTGGGGCCGGTGGAAATGCGCCAGGTCTCGGTCCTGTTCCGGGACGTGACGGCGCGTCGCCGGACCGAGGCCGCCTTGCGCGAGAACGTCCAGCGCGTGCAACTGGCCCTGGAAGCCGGCGCCATCATCGGCACCTGGATCTGGGATATCCCCTCGGACCGCCTGAACGTCGACGAGGGCTTTGCCGTGGCCTTCGGCCTGGCGCCGGAGCGCGACCTGTCGCGCCTGTGCATCGCCGACATCATGGAAGCGGTGCACCCTGACGACCGCGAACTACTGTCGGCCCGCATCCGTGAAACCCTGGCCCGGGGCGGCACCTACGCCCACCAGTACCGCACGCGTCGACGCGATGGTCGCTACTACTGGCTGGAAGCCAACGGCCGCGTGGAATTGACCCCGGATGGCGTACCCAGCACCTTCCCCGGCGTGTTGATGGATATCGAAGGCCGGCGCGCCGTCGAAGCCGAGCGTGACCGCGCCCTGGCCGCCTTGCGCTCGCTCAATGAGACCCTGGAACAGCGCGTCCAGGAACGGACCAACGCCTTGCTGGAAGCTGAGGAGGCCCTGCGCCAGGCGCAGAAGATGGAAGCGGTGGGGCAACTGACCGGTGGCCTGGCGCACGACTTCAACAATATCCTGGCCGGCATCAGCGGCAGCCTGGAACTGATGAAGGTGCGCATGGCCCAGGGCCGCATCAGCGACATCGAACGTCACCTCAACGGCGCCCAGTCCGCCGTCAAGCGTGCTGCCGCGTTGACCCAGCGCCTGCTGGCGTTTTCGCGACGCCAGACGCTGGACCCCAAGCCCGCCGATCTCAATCGCATCGTGGCCGACATGCACGAACTGATCGGCCGCAGCGTCGGCCCGGCCATCACGGTGGAAACCATTGCCGCCGGCGGGCTCTGGCATACCTTCGTGGACGTCGGCCAACTGGAAAACGCCTTGCTCAACCTCTGCATCAATGCCCGCGACGCCATGCCGCATGGGGGCCGCCTCACCATCGAGACTGCCAACCGCTGGCTGGACGACATGGCGGCCATGCAGCGCGGTGTGACGCCGGGCCAGTATGTGTCCCTATGCGTGAGCGATACCGGCACCGGCATGTCGCCGGACGTGGTGGCGCGTGCCTTTGATCCCTTTTTCACCACCAAGCCCACGGGGCAGGGGACGGGGTTGGGCCTGTCCATGGTGTATGGTTTTGCCGGCCAGTCGGGCGGTGCGGTACGCATCTATTCCGAACTGGGCCAGGGCGCCACCCTCTGCATCTACCTGCCGCGCCACCACGGCCAGGCGGGCGAAGAAGACCTGCTCATGCCGGACGAAGCCGGCGCCACGGCAGCGCCAGGCAGCAAGACCATCCTGGTGGTGGACGATGAACCGCTGGTGCGCATGGTGACCGTGGAGGTCCTGTCCGACCTGGGCTACAGCGTGCTGGAGGCCGAAGATGGGCCGACCGCCCTGAAGCTGCTGCAAGCCTATCCGGAGCTGGACCTGCTGATCACCGACGTCGGCCTGCCCAATGGCATGAATGGCCGCCAACTGGCCGACGCCATCCGCGCGCCGCGACCGGATTTGCCGGTGCTGTTCGTGACCGGTTATGCCGAGAACGCAGTGCTCAACCACGGCCACCTGGAACGGGGCATGCAGGTATTGACCAAGCCGTTCGCAGCTGATGTGCTGGCGCGGCGGGTGCGGGAGCTGGTGGGGGAGGAAAGGTAGCTCGCGGGCCTCAGTCGAGTTCCTGAAGGCGGTGGTCAGAACGGTGGCGGCACGGCTGCTCCCGTTGGCAGCATTTCAGGCAAGGCAATCTGCATCTGGTCGCATGACGCTGGCGACGCGTGGGGACAGCCGTGACAATCGGGTCCATCGTTTTACCGGAAACCGCCATGTCCCCGACCCCCATCGTCACCCTACACCTGAGTGCTGCGTTGTGTGCCGCGGCAATCGGCCCGCTCGCCCTCTGGACCCGCCTGGGTCGCACGGTACGTCCGCGCTGGCATCGCCTCCTCGGTTATGGCTGGCTGGGCTGTATGGTCATCACCGCGCTGTCAGCGCTCTTCATCCGTTCGCATGACTTGCCCAATGTCGGCGGATTTTCGCCACTGCATCTGCTGGTGCCGTTGACCGGGGTGGGGCTCTATCGCGCCGTCACCGCAGCCAGGCGCGGAGACATCGTCCAGCATCGGCGCACCATGCAGGGCATCTATGTCGGCGCCTGTCTGGTGGCGGGGCTCTTCACATTGCTGCCCTCACGCTATCTGGGGCGACTGGTCTGGGGGCAATGGCTGGGCTGGCTGTGACCGCGCTGGCCCGTCTAGACAGCTGCGCCAAAGAATGAACCGATGGCCGCAGTGCTGGCCATGGCCAGCGAGCTCCACAGGCTGACCCGTAAGGCCCCCTTCCAGAGGTTGGCGCCCCCGGTCCGGGCCGCGACCGCGCCCAGCACCGCCAGCGACAACAGGGCAGCGATCACGATCGCCTCCAGCAGCACGCCTGCAGGGGCCAGCCATACCACGGCCAGCGGCAAGGCTGCGCCCACGGCGAAACTCAGCGCCGAGACCAGTGCTGCCTGTACCGGGCGCGCGGTGGTGGTTTCGGAGATGCCCAGCTCATCGCGTGCATGGGCGTCCAGGGCGTCGTGGGCCATCAACTGGGTCGCTACCTGGTTAGCAGTTTCCTGCTTCAGGCCACGGCGCATGTAGATCGCCATCAACTCGCGATGTTCGCCCTCGGGGTCGGTTGCCAGTTCTTCCTTCTCCTGGCTCAAGGCCGCCTTTTCGCTATCAGCCTGGGAATGCACGGAGACATATTCGCCGGTGGCCATGGACATGGCACCAGCCACCAGGCCAGCCACGCCCGTCAGCAATACGTTTTCGTGGCTGGCGTTGGCGGCCACCACGCCCACCAGCAGGCTGGCAGTGGAGACGATGCCGTCGTTGGCACCCAGGACGGCGGCACGCAGCCAGGAAATGGCATCGACCTTGTGATGTTCGAGATGGAATCTGGGCATGGCTATGCAGTAGACGAGGTGTCGGAATGGCGCAGATTCTAGGGGTGGGGCGGCGAGAATGCCATGACAATTAGCGAAAATGAGGGCAATTCGCATTTGTTGGCCGCTTGGTGAAGAAACTGACGGGCGCTGACTTCCTGCAGTCCCACGAGGATGACAGACGGGATGATGGGCCGCTCGCGGTAGTGGCCGATGCCGCTGGTTTTAGCGCTCTGCTAGTCTGAGCTGCAGGATCGCATATTCGTTTCCGCTGACACTGCAAAGGCTGCAGAGCCTGACATAGCACCATCACCAGAAGGAGAATATCATGTCCGATCGCAAGCCCAAGACTGCCATCGCAATCGTTGCCGCCATTGCGGTATTGGCGCTAATCGGTGGCGTTTCCTTGCTGGGGATGTTCCAGGCCGCCGGCCACAGTTGAACGGCAGCGACACGACGCCGCAGCAGGCCGGGTGCAAATCCGGCAGAGGGCATGAACCTCTACGTTCAGCCCTGACTGCCGTGGCGTGACCTGCTCTCCAGCCATCGGAACAGCATCATCCCCGCCAGCATCGCGACGACGAAGGCCATCCCTTTCCGTTCTCCCTCACCCAGCAGCACCAGTGCCGGGCCCGGGCAGATGCCGGCGATTCCCCAGCCGACCCCAAACAGCAGACTGCCCAGAATCAGGCGCCGGTCAATGCGGGTGGCAGCGGGCAGTTGCATCGGCTGTCCCAGCAGCGATTGCTGCATCTTGCGGGCGCGCGCGAAAGCGATCACACCGACCCCGATCGCTCCACCCATCACGAAGGCCAGCGAAGGATCCCACGCCCCCGCCAGATCAAGAAAGCCGAGTACCTTGGCCGGATCGGCCATGCCGGAAACGATCAGTCCCAGGCCGAACAGGAGGCCGGCTACCCCTGCAGCGAGCGCAGCGAGCATCTCTTTTTTATTCATCTTTGCATCCATGGATGGTGAACTCAGAATCCGGCCAGGTGGCGCAGCAGGTAGACGCTGACGAAGCCGGCGCCCATGAAGCTGGCAGTGGCGACTGCCGAACGCGGGGAAAAGCGGGATAAGCCACAGACGCCATGCCCGCTGGTGCAGCCGGCACCGTAGCGCGTGCCCACCCCCACCAGCAAGCCGGCCAGCACGACCTGCGGGTAGCCGGCATCGATGCGCACCGCGGGGAGGGCCGTGACGGCGCCATAGAGCAGCGGCGCCAGCAACAGTCCCAGCACGAACAGGACGCGCCAGCCGGTGTCGCGCGAGGGGGGCTGCAGCAGCCCGGCCACGATGCCGCTGATACCGGCAATGCGGCCAGTGAAAAGCACCAGCAGGGCGGCAGCGGCCCCGATCAGCATACCTCCCACCAGCGCCCCGCCGGGGGTAAAACTGTTCCACGCAATGTGCATGTTCATTCCTTCGGGCAGTAGAGTTGGTACATCAGTTCGAGCATCGCCAGCAGCCGTTCATCGGCCACACGGTAGTAGACGCGCTTGCCGTCGCGGCGGGTAGTGACCACGCCCTCGTTGCGTAGCACGCCCAATTGTTGCGACAGGGTGGGCTGCCGGATATCAAGCGCTTCTTCCAGTTCGCTGACGCACATCTCCTGCTGCGACAGCTGGCACATCAGCAGCAGGCGGTCTTCATTGGCAAGGACCTTTAGGGCGGTGACCGCTTCACCGGCGGCCTGACGCATCTGTTCGGCGCGTAGCGGGGTTACGTTGCTCATGCGTCTTCAATATCATAAAAGATAATATATTAATATATATAATAACAGCCGCAAACGTACAACGCAAGGATTTCAGAAAAGGGGCAGGAAAGAGAAGGGACTGCAGGCAGGAGTGTGGGCGGGGCTGCGGCAGAGGACACGCGAGGAAACAGCCGGCGGACCTGTGTTGGCGAGATCCTCGCCCGGATGATTCAGGATGCGGCGTGCAGCAGATCGATCAGCCGACAACTGGCCTGTCTGGCGGCCGCCATGGCTTCTTCGGCAAATGCAAAAGGCGCGTCCTGTCCGCAAAACTGCAGTTCGCCATTGATATAGAGATCCCAGGTCCACCCACCGACACCGGTTCTTCCGTTGCCGCCTGTAGCACCGCCGTCGGGGCTGGCCGGACATTTGAGCTCGATCCGGACCAGCTCGTTGCGATACCTGAAAAGTGCCTTTCTCATCTTCCCCGCCGCGTTTCTTATCGTGGAGCAGGTGGCTTTGACAAAGCTCATCCTGAACTGCCCCAGTGTACGCTATTACTCCAATGACAACAGTGCTATTGAGCCACATGCACGAAATGCAATCATTGCCAATACGGCAATAGCAGTCGTCTATGGATTTTCACTTGGCGGCGATACGCTTCCCTCCAGATGCGTCCGGCCCGGCGCCAAGCAGCTTGTCTAGCCATTCGTCGTGATGATGGTGGGGCGTGGTGATGGCGTAGAAGCTCTCGACCAGTTCACTGGTCTGCCCGGCCACGACCAGGGTGCCGTTGCGCAGTTCATCCTGCACCACCACTTCCGGCAGGACGGTCAGCCAGCCGCTGTCGCGGGCGATCAGTCGCAGCATGGCCATGTCGTCGACTTCGGCGCGCATGCGAGGGCGCACATCGTTGGAAATGCACAGGGCGTCGAACTGCATGCGCAGTGCGTGGCGCGGCCCGGGTAGGGCCATATCCACGCCTTCCAGATCTTGCGGGATACGCAGGCTGCGGCTTTCCCAGCGCTGCGCCGGGCCCACCACCGATACTGCCTGGCTGCCCAGGAAACGGCAGTGCAGCGGACGATCCGGGTCGGAGGGCACCGTCTCGTTGGCCAGGACCACGTCCAGCTGGTGTTGCACCAGGCGCTCCAGCAGGCCCTCCAGCAAGCCCGATTCCAGGGTCAGCGACACGCTGGCGTCCGACATGATCGGCCTCAGCCAGTTTTCCTGATAATTACGCGACAGCGTCGCCACGCTGCCCACACGCAGCCGGGTGATGCCGGCGGAGCGGCCTTCCAGGCGGCCCAGCATTTCCTGGCTCAAGCCGAAGATATTGTCGGCATAGGTGAAGACCAGTTGACCGGTATCAGTCAGGCTCAGTCGACGGCCCTCGCGGATGAAGAGATCTTCTTCCAGCTGCTTTTCCAGCTGACGAATCTGGGCTGACACCGCCGATTGCGAGGTATGGAGCTCTTCCGCCGCGCGGGTCAAATGGCCGAGCTTGGCGACTCGCCAGAAATAGCGCAGATGATGGAAATTAAGCTGTTCTAGTCGCATCGTTCTTTTTTATAGATTGATTTGTTCATATAAATGTAATTTACAGAACGATCTTTGACAAGCATCATCCCGCCATCGCACTGCATGAGGCTTCCTGTCATGACCACCATTTCCGTTCTTTCCTGCGCAGCCTGGGCGGCGCCCGGGCTGATGTTCGCCATGGCCACCCTGGCGGCCGGCACCTCGCTGCCAGCCACGCGCCTGTGGCGTTGTTACCAGGCACTCTCAGGCCTGGCGCTGTTGCTGGCATTGTTGCTGGCCGTGGCAGCCTTGTTCTTCGACCGCCATGGCGCTCCCTGGCCCGGGGTTCTGGGTACGTCCACCCTCGGTCTGGTGCTGGCGCTGCTGGTGCAGGGCCTGGGCACGGTGATCGGCAGCTTTTCGGCACGCTACCTGCAGGGGGAGGGCGGTCAGCGCCAGTACATCGCGGCCCTGTCGGTGGTGCTGATGGCCGTGCACCTCTTGCTGCTGGCGGACCACTGGCTGGTGCTCATCGTCGCCTGGGCGCTGGTCGGGCTGGCGCTGGAAAAGCTGCTGTGCTTCTACCCGGACCGGCCCTTCGCCCGCCTGGCGGCGTACAAGAAACGCATCGCCGACCGCCTGGCCGATGTGCTGCTGGTCGCAGCGGCCGGCCTGGCGTGGTCGGCAGTCGGCAGCGCTTCGTTGCCGGCGCTTTGGTCTCACCTGGCTAACCTGGCTCACGTGGAGCAACATGGCATGTCCCCGGGCCTGCAACTGAGCGCACTCTGCCTGGTGCTGGCGGTGATCCTGCGCACCGCCTTGCTGCCGGTGCATGGCTGGCTGATCCAGGTGATGGAGGCGCCCACGCCGGTCTCGGCCCTGCTGCATGCAGGCGTGGTCAACCTCGGCGGTTTCGTGCTGGTGCGCTTTGCACCGCTGCTGGAGCAGGCCGTGGCCGCGCGCAGCGTGCTGCTGGTGGTCAGTGGCGGCACGGTGCTGCTGGCCGGGCTGGTCATGCTCACACGCATCAGCATCAAGGTGAAGCTGGCGTGGTCCACCGTGGCGCAGATGGGTTTCATGCTGCTCGAATGCGCTGCCGGCCTGTACATGTTTGCGGCCCTGCATCTGATCGGTCATTCACTGTACAAGGCGCATGCCTTCCTGTCCGCGTCGTCGGTGGTGCGGGACACCCGGCTGCAAGCCCTGCATGCGCCGGCCCTGCCATCCACGGCCAGCGTGGTCGGAGCACCACTGCTCAGCGCTGCGTTGGTCGTGGCCCTGCAAAGCGTCAGTCCCCATGCGGCCTGGCCGTGGTGGTGGAGCGGGGTGCTGGCCCTGGCCTGGGCACCCTTGTTGTGGCTGCCGCAGCGGCCGGAAGGGTCACGCCTGCGCAGCGTCGGCCTGGGGCTGGGTGGCGCCGCCGGCCTGACGCTGGCCGCTCTCGTGGCGCACCTGTTGCCGCTGCAGATCGTCGATTTCCCCCGCACCGGCTACGGTGTGCTGGCACTGCTGACCATGCTGGCCCTGTATGTCTGCATGGGCTTGCTGCAGCTTCGCCCGCAAGCCATGGCGGCATGGCGTCGCCGCAGTTACGCCGGCTTCTACCTGGATGAGGCCTACACCCGCCTGGCCCTGACCCTGTGGCCATCCGACTGGGCGCCCAAAGCGCGCCGGGCGGCCGCAAATCAGGGTACAACGCAGACCGCGCCCAGCTTGCTGGGCGATGCCCGGCATTGAGCCAGCCAGATCCGGATCACAAGGAGAACACCCATGAATGCCTTCCATCAGAATGCCCAGGCAGCGCTGGCCAGCGCGCCGGTGCAGGCACAGGCCTGGACCGGGCAACAGGACCGCCTGCTCGAACAAGCCTGCCAGGACGCCTGCGGCGCCATTGCCCCGGCCTGGCCACTGGATCGCGCCATTGCCGTCAATCCCCACTGGACCCGCGTGGGTATGCCGCTGCGCCAGGTTGCTGCGCGCATGCTGCTGCTGGGCGGGATCCAGGTCTTCCCGCCGCAGGAGCAGTTGCGCCAGGCCTGGGAGCAGGGCCGCGTCACCCGCGACGACTTGCGCTATGCGCTGCAACAGTCGCAGGAAGCGGCCGACCGTGGCATCGACGAGGCCCATTGCCTGGCGATGCTGACCTCGCCCACCCAGGTGCAGCGGCTGCCCTTGCTGATCGACGTCCTGGACAACGATCCGCAGCGCCATACCCGGCTATCCTGGCGGCAGGCCATCACGCACCAGGTCAGCCAGACCTGTGCCGCCTATTTCGACCGTCACCAGGCCGATTGGCAGCCGCAGCGCGGCATGGGCCTCTACGCCTTCTGGCGCGAGACGCTGGAGCATGACCACGGCATCGGCCTGTTGATGGGCCTGCCACACATCGCCGATGGGATCCGCGCCTTGCCGGCCAGCGCCCATGAGGCCGAGCGCTGGGTCATGCAGCACCTGGGCCTGCCCAGCGAAGTCTGGGCTGATTATCTGGAAGCAGTGCTGCTGACGGTCAATGGCTGGGCCTCCTGGTGCGCCTATCTAGGCTGGCAGGCGCGCCTGGAACAGGGCGAGGACCAGCACCTGCGCGAACTGCTGGCCATCCGCATGGCCTGGGGCGCCTTGCTGCTGGAGTGCAAGGACGATGCCGCCGCCGGTCACGCTTTCCACACCGTCCAGCAGGCCTGGGCGCGGTCGCCGGAACGGTTGCAACAGGCGCAGCACGATCTGCTGGTGGACGAACTCTGGCAGGTGGCCCTGGAGGCCGGCTATCAGCGCCGTCTGGCGCAGCAACTGCAGCGCCACGGCGAGCCCACCGCGAGCGCTGCGCCTACCATCGAGGTGCAAGCCGCCTTCTGCATCGACGTGCGCAGCGAGCCCTTGCGCCGCGCCCTGGAGAGCGTGCATCCCGGCATGCAGACCCTGGGCTTTGCCGGTTTCTTCGGCCTGCCGGTGGCCTATACCCCGCTGGCCAGCGAAGCCAGTCGACCGCAATTGCCTGGCCTGCTGGCACCGGCCTACCAGGTGCGCGACGCCATCCAGCCAGCCGGTGCCGCCCGGCCCAGCAGCGTGCTGACCGACGCCGTGGGCCGCAGCCGGCGCCAGACCCTGGCCACCCAGGAACAGTGGCAGGGCAATACCCGCTGGCCGGGGTCGGCGTTTTCCTTCGTCGAGGTGGCCGGCGTGACGGCGCTGGGGGCTTGTGGAAGTGGTTGCGCCCCGGACAGGCCGAACGCGCGCGGGACGACCTGCACGGCTTGCCGAGCCGGTACCGCCAGCTCTGCCGTCCGCAATTGAACGCCATCTCGCTTCCCGACAAGATCACCCTGGCCGCGCGGGTGCTGCACGCCATGGGACTGGATCGGCAGATCGCGCCGCTGGTGCTGCTGGTGGGCCATGGCAGCCAGTCGGCCAACAATGCGCATGCGGCCGCCCTGGATTGTGGCGCCTGCTGCGGCCAGACCGGCGAGGTCAATGCCCGTACGCTGGCACAGCTACTCAATGAGATCGAGGTGCGGCGCGGCCTGCTGGAGCGGGGGATCCTCATTCCCGAGGACAGCCGCTTCCTGGCCCTCCTGCACAACACCACCACCGACGAGGTGGAGGCCTTCGATCTGGACCTCTTGCCGACGAACGCCCGCCAGCGCTGGGATGCCTTGCAACCGACCCTGGCCGAGGCCGGCGATCGGGTGCGCCGTGAACGCGCCGGCCGGCTCGGCCTGCAGGACAGGCTGACGCCGCCAGCCCTGTTGAAGGCATTGCGCCGGCGCGCCAATGACGGTGCCGAGACCCGCCCGGAATGGGGGCTCACCGGCAATGCCGCCTTTCTGATTGCGCCCCGCGCGCGCAGCCGTGGGCTGGATCTGGGCGGTCGCTGCTTCCTGCACGATTACGACGCCAGTCAGGACGCCGACGGCAGCGTGCTGGAACTGCTGATGACCGCACCCATGCTGGTGACCCACTGGATCAACTGGCAGTACCACGCGTCCACCAGCGACCCGGTGCGGCTGGGCAGCGGCAACAAGCTGCTGCACAACGTGGTGGGCGGCACCATTGGCGTATTCGAAGGCAATGGCGGCGATCTGCGCATCGGGTTGTCGCGCCAGTCACTGCATGACGGCCAGCAGTGGGTGCATGAGCCCTTGCGGCTGACGGTAGTGGTGGACGCCCCGCAGGCAGCCATCGACGACATCGTCTCCCGCCATGCCATCGTGCGGCAGCTGCTGCAGCATGGATGGCTGCACCTGTGGCGCTTTGCCGGCAGTGGCCTGGTGCAGTGGAAGCAGGGCGGCTGGCAGGGTCTGGCTCTTTGAAAACCCCGGGACGTCCGGTATTTGAGGTAGCATGATCGCCGTTTTGCCTACCCTGATCGCCGGAGAACCCATGAAACCCACCCAGCCCGCCCTCGGCCCCTTGCCCGGCCCTGGCCTGTCGCACCGGTCGCGCCGGTCGATTGGCCAGGCGCGGCAGCGCGCGCCGTGGCACTACCTTGCCATGTTGTGCCTGGGGCTGGCGCTATCGGGCTGTGCCACCGAAGCCTATCGCGCCACCGAAAGCCAGTGTGCACCGGCGGCTTACGCGCAATACCCGGTGATCAACCAGACCCGCATGGAAATGCGTACCCGCCCCATCCAGGTGCCGACCGGGCAGACCCGCTGCAGCTCAGTCACCAACGGCAACCGTACCGATACTGTCTGCCAGGACATCACCCGCACCGAGTACCAGCAATACCCGGTCTACGTCACGGTCGACATCAACGAATACGGCCGCGACCAGGTCATCGCCGCCTGTGCCCGCAGCCAGTGCCTGCGCACGCACGGAAATCCGGACTGCAAATAGACTGAGAGACTGATTGGCTGAGGATGGAGCCGTTCAGACCGCGTCCAGCGGAATCTTCAGGTAGCGCACGCCGTTGTCCTCAGGCGGCGGCAACTGGCCGGCGCGCATGTTCACTTGCACCGAAGGCAGCAGCAATACCGGCATACCCAGGGTGGCATCACGGGCGCTGCGCATGGTGACGAATTCTTCTTCGCTTATACCGTCACGCACATGAATGTTGTTCTGGCGCTCCTCGGCGACGGTGGTCTCGAATTGCAGGGCACGGCCATTGGGCTGGTAGTCGTGGCACAGATAGATCCGGGTGTGCGCCGGCAGACTCAAAACCTCATGGATGGAGCGGAACAGGGTGCGCGCATTCCCGCCAGGGAAGTCGCAGCGGGCGGTGCCGTAGTCGGGCATGAACAGGGTATCGCCGACGAAGGCCGCGACCTCGCCGGCTTCTTCCACGACATAGGTGATACAGGCCGGCGTATGGCCCGGTGTATGCATCACGCGGGCATGAAGCTCACCGATCTGGAACCGTTCGCCATCGGCAAACAGGTGATCGAACTGGCTACCGTCCCGAGCAAAGTCACCACCCGCATTGAACAACTTGCCGAACACACCCTGCACCTGGCGGATGTGTTCGCCGATGGCGATACTCCCGCCCAGCTTGCGCTTGAGATAGGGAGCCGCCGACAGGTGGTCGGCGTGGGCGTGTGTTTCCAGGATCCACTGGACCGAGGCGCCCAGTTCCCCCACGCGCCGGATCAGCAGATCGGCGCTGGCCGTCGCGGTGCGACCAGACTTGGGGTCGTAATCCAGCACGCTGTCCAGCAGTGCGCATTGTCCGGTGGAGCGATCCAGCACGATATAGCTGACGGTACTGGTGGCGGGGTCGAAATGCCCTTCGATGTGGAGCTTGGTCATGTGGATTCCTTCCATGTCGGTGAGCACCCTCTATCAAGATGCATGCCAGCCAATGTTTTCCAAAGACGCCAGTTTGCCACTGTCGGCATGCTTGCGGCAGCGCGTTGCGTCAAAATGCCGGCCTTAACTGTCTGGCGCATCGATTGCGGGTGAAGGCAAAGGCTTGGGCGGCAGCAAGCGCTCCAGCATGTCGCGGTGATAGGGGTCATGCGAATCCACGTAGCGCGAGGCCGAGCTGATGTTCTTCCAACCGACATATTCCATCAGTGCGCGCAGCTCCCATCCATTGGCGCTGGCCCAGCTGGCAAAGCCGCGGCGCAAGGAGTGCGCGCTGTACAGATGAACATCGGCAATGCCGGCCGCGCCCAGAATGCGTCGGAGCAGAGGAATGATGCTGGCGGCATGGATGGCGTCCTCGCTGATGCGGCCCCAGCGATCGATGCCGCGCAATACCGGACCGCTGCGCACGCCGCTCACCGCCAGCCAGTCAAGATAGGCCGCCACCGGGCAAAGCCGCGACAGCGCCGGCGTCAGATAGGTGCTGCCCTTGAGACTGCGGTCGGTCTTGGTGCGCGGCAGCTGGATGCGCATGCCCTGGCCGGCCACCGCCTCGATGCGCTCCACTTCCAGGCGTGCCAGTTCATCACTCCGAAAGCCCCGCCAGAAACCGATCAGCAACAAGGCCTTGTCGCGTGCATGCCGTAGCAGATCGGCAGAGCGGCCCTGCTGGCGAGCGAGGTCCTGTTGCTGCTCCAGCCAGCCCACGGCCTGCTCCAGCGCATCCAGTTGCAGCGGGCGGGCACGCCTTTCCTGGGCGGGATGCACTTCCTGGATGCCGCGCAGCATCTTGCGGACCACCGGCGCCTTGGTCGGGTCTGGAAAGCCCTGGTCGATGTGCCACTGGCCCAGCGCGGAGACCCGCTGCTTGAGCGTGTTGTGCGCCAGCACGCCGGCATAGCGGGCCAGGTAACGCAGAATCCCGTCCGCCGTGGCCGGCAGGAAGCCACCCCATTCCTCCTCGAAGTGCTTCACGGCGGCACGGTAGCTGCGACGGGTGTTCTCGCGGGTGGCGGCGTGCAGGTAGTCGTCAATGGCAATCATGGCGAGTCGCGCGCATCAGGCGCAAAAGAGGAAGAGCAGGGCTGAAAAGCGGCATTTTAGCCGATGGGAACAGATAATCATCTAATATCGAATCTCAATATTAAGATTATATTTGGCGAGATCTCTTCATTTGTATTACGTAATTACGTATTATGTAATACATCATCAAATAACAGGATGCGATCATGGCCCGGACCGGCTTGTACAAATCGGAAGTGAAGAAAGCCCGCGACAGCCTGCTGGCGCTGGGACGGCACCCCTCCGTGGATGCGGTACGCGTGGAGTTGGGTAATACCGGGTCCAAGACCACCATCCACAAATATCTGAAGGAACTGGAAGAAGAGGAGGGCATCGGACAGCAGCCTCGCAGCATCAGCGCGGCCCTGCAGGAGATGGTGGAGCGCCTGGCGTCCCAGCTGCAGGCCGAGGCCGATGAGCGCGTGATTGCCGCCAGGGAAGAGGTGAGGGCAGTCACGGCCCGGATGGAGCAGGCCCTGGCCGAGGCCAACGCGGCCAATGCGGATTTGTCGACCCGGCTGGACCTGGCCGGAAAAGCCCTGATCGCTGCCCGTGCCGCCCACGAAAGCAGCCGGGAGGAATGCCAGCAACAGGCCGTTGCCCTGCGCGCACTGGAGGTGCGCACCACCGCCTTGCAGGAACGCCTGGAGGAAAACGAACAGCATCGGCTCTCCCTCGAAGACAAGCACCAGCACGCCCGCGCTGCCCTGGACCACTACCGAAGCGCCTCCAAGGAACAGCGCGAGCAGGATCAGCGGCAGCATGAGCAGCAACTCCAGACGGTGCAGGCCGAACTGCGTCAACTGCGCCAGGAGCTTATCGTCAAGCAGACGGAAATCACCCGCGTCAACCAGGAAGGGGTGCGCCTGGTGGCCGACCTCTCGCATGCGCGGCAAGCCCTGGTGGAGCAACAGGCACTGGCGGATCGGCGCGAGCAGCAGCTGGAATCGCTGCAGCAGGTGGCGGCCGGCAAGCTTGTGCTGGAGGCGCAACTGGCCGACAGGAATGCAGCACTGGCAAGCCTGCAGGCCAGCCGGGCCCAGACCGAGGAAGCCCTGGCCGGCGCCCGCAAGCAATTACAGGAGACAGAAATAGAACTGGCGGCCGCCCGCGCCAGGCTGGAAACCCACGAAGCGCTGACGCTCGCATGGCACCAGCAGAGAAATCATGAAGGAGAGGGTGGTCAGCAGGCGCCGTCTTCGGGACCAGAAGATGCCGGCTTGAACCGGTGACCGGCAGCGTCGAGCCGGTTGCGTCGTTAGCCGTTTCAAAGACCGCCATGCGGCGGATCAACAGCCCCTAACGGCCCCTAAGCCCCTAAGGCGTGATCTTCCGCTTGCGCTGGGACTGACGAACGCTTCCGCCGGGTTCATGACGGCCAGCCGGTGCGATATCGGCCAGTTCCAGTTGTGCCGCAATGAAATCCACGAAAGCCCGGATCCGGTTGGACATCTGATGACGTTGGGAGTAGACGGCATAGATATCGGCATTGGGTGACTGCCAGCCGGGCAGGACCCGAACCTGCCGCCCGTCTTCCAGGTAGCCCCGTACATCCCATTCCGCCCGCAGCAGGATTCCATGCCCTTCCAGAGCCCATTTCACCGCGATCTCGCCATCGTTGGTAGTCAGGTTGCCACGAATCTTCACTGCCTCCGTCTTGGAAGAGGCGCCGCTTCCGGCGGTGAGCCGCCATAGCCCGTAGGCTTCGTCCCCTTGCCGGATTCCCACGCAGTTGTGCTTGGTCAGGTCGTGTGGCGTGACGGGCATGCCGCGTCGTGCCAGGTATTGGGGCGCGGCACACAGCAGCCTTGCGTTCGGCGCCAGACGCCTGGCCACGACCCGCGTATCAGGCGGCTCGCCGAAGCGGATGCAGACATCGAAGCTGTCGTCGGTCAACGGCGGGGGCATCACGGATAGCTGCAGCTGCACCGCGACCTGCGGATACTCGGCGACGAATTTCGAGATCACCGGCGCCACATGGCTGCGTCCGAAACCCAGGGTGGCATTGACACGCAGCAAGCCCTCCGGACGCCGCTTGGAACTCCCCAGCAGTTCGGACAGTTCGTCGATTTCATCCAGGATCCGACGGGCGTGTTCCAGATAAAGCTCCCCCTCCGGGGTGAGGGTCATGCGGCGGGTGGTCCGGTTGACCAGCGGCACGCCGGCGCGGCTCTCCATCTGGCTCAGGTGCTTGCTCACTGCTGCCGTCGTCAGGCCCAGCTCGCGAGCCGCCGCCGACAGGCTGCCGGCCATCGCCAGCACCGAGAAGAAGCGTAAATCCAAAGGAAGAACCACGTCTTGCATACGCGATTGTTAAATTGAAGTTAAGGATGCTTTGAGTTTAGCACCGGTTTTGTAGAGCGAACGCCAGTAGAGTGCCACTCACCAAAACATTTTATGAAAGGCCGGAGACATGAAGACTTATCGCATCGCAACCATTCCGGGTGACGGCATCGGCAAGGAAGTCGTACCAGCGGGTCGCCAGGTGCTGGAGGCGCTGGCCGCCACCAGCAGCACATTCAAGTTCGACTTCGAGGACTTCGACTGGGGTGGCGACTACTACCGCAAGACCGGCGCCATGATGCCGGCCGACGGGCTGGACGCGCTGCGCGACAAGGATGCCATCCTGTTCGGCTCGGCCGGCGACCCGCACATTGCCGACCACATCACCCTGTGGGGCCTGCGCCTGAAGATCTGCCAGGGCTTCGATCAATACGCCAACGTGCGCCCGACCCGCATCCTGCCGGGTATCGACGCGCCCCTGAAGCGTTGCAAGGCAGAAGACCTGAACTGGGTCATCGTCCGCGAAAACTCGGAAGGCGAATATGCCGGCGTGGGCGGCCGTGTTCACCAGGGCCATCCGATCGAGGCCGCCACCGACGTGTCGATGATGACCCGTGCCGGCGTCGAGCGCATCATGCGTTTCGCCTTCAAGCTGGCGCAGTCGCGCCCCCGCAAGCTGCTGACCGTCATCACCAAGAGCAATGCCCAGCGCCATGCGATGGTGATGTGGGATGAAATCGCGGTGCAGATTGCCGAGGAATTCCCGGATGTGAAGTGGGACAAGGAACTGGTCGATGCCGCCACCGCACGCATGGTCAACCGTCCTGCCACGCTGGACACCATCGTGGCCACCAACCTGCACGCCGACATCCTGTCTGATCTGGCCGCCGCGCTGGCCGGCAGCCTGGGCATCGCCCCCACCGGCAACATCGATCCGGAGCGCCGCTATCCCTCGATGTTCGAGCCCATCCACGGTTCGGCCTTCGACATCATGGGCCGTGGCCTGGCCAACCCGGTGGGCACCTTCTGGTCGGTCGTAATGATGCTGGAACACCTGGGCGAGCACGAAGCGGCGGAACAGGTCATGCAGGCCGTGGAAGCCGTGACCGCCGACCCGTCGCTGCATACCGGCGACCTGGGGGGCAAGGCCACCACGGCGCAGGTCACTGCAGCCGTCTGCGCCTTCGTCAGCAAGGCGGCGCACACCCGGAAGGCGGCGTAAGCCATTCTTCAGCGGTCCAAACGGACCGCCTCTGCCGACAAGCGTGCTCCCTCCCGGCCCCGGTTTCGGGTGCCGGAGGGGCTGCCTCGCGCTAAAAAAAATCGAAGACAGGCACATCAAGCCTGCCATTGCCGGAGACGCCATGCCCACTGTACAACCACCGTCCGAGCGGGCCCGGATCGACTCCTTGTTGAAAGGCATGTTCGATGCGGCGATTGCCATCGCCCAGCCGGCCGTCCGTATTCCCCAATTCGCGCCCGAGGCGCCGCGCGGGCGTCTGATCGTCATCATCGCCTGCGTTGCCGCGGCGGTGGGGCCGGTGATCGCAGCCGGCGCCAATAGCGTGGTAGGGCTGATCGCGGCCTTGACGCTGGTGAACGTGGGCATCAGTTTCGCCAAGCCGCCGCTGTGGAGCATGCCGACCATGTTCCTCTCCGGCACGGCCGCGGCCACCGGCATTGCCACCATCAATTCCATCGGCAACCTTGGCGGCTTTGTTGCGCCCAGCGTGATCGGCTGGATCAAGGACTCGAGCGGCAGCTATGCCGGTGGCTTGTATTTCGTGGCTGGGCTGCTGGTGTTTTCGGCGGTGCTTACGCTGATCATGTCGCGCTTCCAGACAAGGGAGCAGAGCCAGCACGCTTATCAAAAAGTCTAGGGCCCCGGATGAATCAGGTGCTACCGCAACAGGTGCCGACGGCAATCTGAGACGACAAGCGGATTTGAAATGAAAACATGGATGCCAAATGATCAGTGAATGGACTTCATGATCAGGCCAGCAGAAACCACCATGCAAACTATCGAAAACGCCAGTTTCAGATGGGCGGGGTGCCAGCGTACTGCGAGCTTCCCGCCTAGCAACATTCCGGCCATTGCGCCGGCGGAAAATGGCAAACCAATTGCGAGATCGAAGTGACCACTGACCATGCTGGTGCCGACACTGACCAGCGAAATCAGCGCGATCACCGCGAGCGACGTCGAGACGACAGACTGCATGGCCAGGTCGGTCACGCGCTGCAAGGACGGGACGATGACGAACCCGCCACCCACGCCGAGCAGCCCCGAGAGCACACCCGCCACACCACCCGTGACGGCCAGGCGACTGGCACAACGGGGTGTCCAGACGAAGCGTCCGCTCTGGTCGCGCAGGCAGGGGCAGTCATCTGGTACGGTGGCCGCGGCCGTCCTGCTGCGCCGGGCATCCCGCATGCCCTTGATGGCCACCCATGCCATGACAATGGCAAACAGCAGCGTCAGGTAGCGGGTATCGAGCTGATGGGCCAGCCACGTGCCTAGCGGAGTGAGGACAATGCCGACGGCGGCGATCAGCGCGGCGGCGCGATAGCGTACGATGCCAGCCCGCAAACCGATCACCGCCCCCATCGCCGAAGCAATGCCAACGGCCAGCAAACCGATGGGGCCAGCCTGCGGCACGCTCAGATGCAGGCCGAACACCAGCAGCGGAATGGCCAGGATACCGCCACCGGCGCCGGTGAGGCCCATGATGCAGCCCACCAAGGCACCCAGTAACAGGCTCATGCTCATCTGTGCCTCCTCAACCGACCATCTCGGGTTGCGCCAGCCACTCGTGTCCCTTCAGCATGCCCTCCCAGTACAGCGGCGGCAGGATGCGCTCCTTGAGCAGCCAGGCCAGGCGCGATGGACGCGTGCCATCCAGCATCCATGCCGGGAAACTGGGTGCCAGCTTGCCGCCATAGTTGAATTCGGCCAGAACGATCTTGCCGCGTTCTACGGTCAAGGGGCAGGAACCATAGCCGTTGTAGCGGGCCTGAACGGATTGCCGGCCCAGATTGTGGAGCACATTGTGAGCGACCACCGGCGCCTGTTTGCGGGCCGCAGCGGCAGTCTTGGCGTTGGGTGAGTTGGCCGCATCGCCCAGCCCGAAGATGTTGGCAAAGCGCTTGTGCTGCAAGGTCGATTGATCAACATCGATCCACCCGGCCGGATCGGCCAGAGGGCTGCTGCGGATGAAGTCCGGCGCCGTCTGCGGCGGCACCACGTGGATCATGTCAAAGGGTACTTCCACTTTCTGTGAGCTGCCGTCGGGGGAGCTGACTGCAAAGGTGGCGATCTTGCGTCCACCATCGATGGCGGTCAGGGTCTGTCCGAAGTTGAGGTCGATGCCATAGGCCTGCACGTATTCCATCAAGGCTGGCACGTATTCGGCCACGCCAAAGAGCACCGCACCAGCGGAGCGGAACTGCACATTCGATTTCTTGAGTACATCGGCGTGCCGCCATGCATCGCAAGAGAGATACATGGCCTTTTGCGGGGCACCGGCGCATTTGATGGGCATAGGCGGCTGGGTAAAGATGGCATCGCCCCCCTTGAAGCGCTCCACCAGTTCCCAGGTGTAGGGCGCCAGATCATAACGATAATTGGACGTCACGCCGTTGCGACCCAGGGTATCGGTGAGGCCTTCGATGCCGTCCTAGTTCAGTTTCAGACCGGGACAGACCACCAGCTGCTCGTACTTGACCACACGGCAGCCTTCCAGCAGCACCGCATTGCGCTCAGGCTCGAAACCTGCCACGGCCGATTTGATCCAGCGTACGCCGCGCGGGATGAGCGATCCCATCACCCGGGCGGTCTGCGCGGGCTTGAATACGCCGCCGCCCACCAGCGTCCAGCCAGGCTGGTAATAATGGACATCGGCCGGGTCGATGATGGCGATATCCAGTCCAGGCTGGCGCGCCAGCAGGCTGGACGCTACCGAGATACCTGCCGCGCCACCACCGACGATGACTACCTTGTGCGTCGAGTCGGCTACATCGAATGGGGTGGCATTGCTCTGGTTGATTCTGCGCACCAGCGCGCTGAGGTCGTAACCCGCCTGTTCGGCGCGGGTCAAAATCTCCCCCGTGGACATGCGACCGGCTCGCGAAAGCCCCCACAGCGTGGTACTGCGCATGCCACTGCGGCAATAGGCCAGCACGGGCTTGGGCAGATCTTCGAGCAGACGATCGAATTCGTCAGCCTGGGCATTGGCCACCTGACCAGGAATCACCGGCAGATAGCGCGCCTCGATGCCCGCAGTCTGAGCTTGTTGTTCCACCTCTCTGAAACTGGGTTGGTCGCCGGCTTCCCCGTCCGGACGATTGCAGATGATGGATTTGAAGCCGGCCGCCGCGATCTCTGCCATATCGGCAGGCATGATCTGGGCCGAGACGGACAAGTTGGCCGTCAGTTGCTTGATGTTCATGGAATGTCTCCTTGATTGATGTGCCCCTGGCGGCGACGCCCCGGCGTCCGCCAGCAAGGGGAGGGGGATCAGCGATCCCGGGTAGCGCAACTGCTGATGCCCAGCAGCGGATACAGCGGACAGAAGCGGAACAAGCCGGTTCCTATCGGGATCAGGCCCAGCCAGCCCCACCATCCCACGGTGCCGGTCGCCGCAAGGATGACCAGGACGACGCCAATGACGATTCTCAAGATGCGGTCGATACCGCCTACATTGCATTTCATGATGACTCCTCAGGGTGGGTGATCAGACTGCGTCCAGCGGGATCTTCAGATAGCGCATGCCGTTGGCCTCGGCCGGTGGCAACTGACCCGCGCGCATGTTGACTTGCACCGACGGCAGCAGCAGCACCGGCATGGCCAGGGTGGCGTCACGGGCAGTCCGCATGGCCACGAATTCCTCCTCGCTGATGCCGTCGCGGACGTGGATGTTATTGCTACGCTCTTCCGCCACGGTGGTGACGAACTGAAGCTGCCGGCCGTTGGGCTGGTAGTCGTGACACAGGTAGATACGGGTATGCGGCGGCAGACTCAGTACCTTGTTGATCGAATGGAAGAGGGTGCGGGCGTTCCCGCCGGGGAAATCGCAGCGTGCGGTCCCGTAGTCGGGCATGAACAGGGTGTCGCCGACGAAGGCTGCGATCTGGTCACCTTCCTCCACGACATAGGTGATACAGGCAGGCGTATGGCCGGGGGTGTGCATGACACGCGCTTGCAGAGCGCCGATCTGGAAGCGTTCGCCATCGGCGAACAGGTGATCGAACTGGCTGCCATCGTGGGCAAATTCACTGCCGGCATTGAAAAGCGCCCCAAATACGTTTTGCACCTGGCGGATGTGCTCACCGATGGCGATGCGTCCGCCCAGCTTGCGTTTGAGATAGGGGGCCGCAGACAGATGGTCGGCATGGGCATGGGTTTCCAGGATCCATTGCAGCGAGGCACCGAGCTCCTGCACACGCCTGATCAGGTGATCGGCGCTACTGGTAGAGGTACGGCCGGATTTGGGATCGTAGTCCAGTACGCTATCCAGCAGTGCGCATTGCCGGGTTGTGCGATCCAGTACCAGATAGCTCACAGTACTGGTGGCAGGGTCGAAGTGACCTTCAATATGCAGGTTGTCCATGTTGTCGTCCTCTGTTGTCAGATATTTTCTTCATATCAAAACTTGTGCCAGATCACGAAACTTGCTCAACCAATTGATTTGTAAGGAATATTTTCTTAAATCGCTTCACCTGCAGATCGAATGACTGCCAGTGACACTGCCAATTGGCAGTGTCATACTGCCACCTGGCAGCGTTGGTGCGCCGACCCAAATGAGGTGACGGGCCCTGCACGGACTGGTCGCCGATGTCCCTTTGCCAGAACCATCCAGAACCATCCAGAAGGCAGCATTTGCCTGAATTTGTCTTGAAGAAAGCGAGAGATCTCGTGGAGTCGCTACCCGATGTTTTGCAGTCGTTCCAGGTACAGGCCCTGATTTCTTATCTGGACCATGAGCCCACGCCGATGATCGTGATGAATACGGAGTACGAGATTCTGGCTGCCAATACCGCCTACAAGCGCCAGTTCGCCACAGCTGGCAGGGCGCCCATTGGTCACAAGTGTTATGCAATGTCACACCATTACCAGGTTCCCTGCGACCAGGCCGGAGAGCATTGCCCCTTGCAACGTGCGCTGGCCACCAAGGGCCCGGATCGAGTGCTGCACATTCATCACACGCCGCGCGGACCAGAACATGTGGATGTTGAGCTGCGGCCCATCATCGACCACCAGCATCGCGTGGTGGGGTTCGTCGAGCGTCTGCAGACGGTGCGTCATGCCTCGGTACAGGCCAGTCGCCAGGGGCTGGTTGGCAAGTCGGCAGCCTTCAATCGTGCCCTGGGCGAATTGCAGCGGGTGGCGATGTCGGATCTACCGGTCTTGCTGCTTGGAGAGTCGGGCAGTGGCAAGGAACTGTTTGCGCGCGCAGTGCATGAAGCCAGTCCCCGGGTGCATGGGCCGTTCGTGGTGGTGGACTGCTCGGGATTGACCGAGAGCCTGTTCGAGAGCGAGTTGTTCGGATACGAAAAGGGCGCCTTTACCGGCGCCCACGTCCGCAAGGCGGGCCTGGTTGAAACAGCCAAGGGTGGCACCTTGTTCCTGGACGAAATCGGCGACGTGCCATTGGCGATGCAGGTCAAGCTGTTGAGGCTGATTGAATCCGGCACTTTCCGGCGCGTTGGTGCGGTCGACACACAGCAGGCCGAATTTCGCCTCGTGGCAGCAACCCATAAGCCGCTGCAGGAAATGGTGGCAAAAGGCGATTTCCGTCAGGACCTTTACTACCGCATCAGTGCTTTCCCGCTCCATCTGCCGCCGTTACGCGAGAGACGTGATGACATACCTTTGCTGGTCGAGTCATTGCTTCAGCGAGGGGCAGGGGGAGCAGGCAAGTCGCTGCAAATCTCTGCTGACGCGATGACGCAGCTGATGCAACACGACTGGCCTGGAAATATCCGCGAACTTCGCAACGTGATCGAGCGAGCGCGCCTGTTTGCGGACGATGCAGTGATCAAGAAAGAGCATCTCGCACTGGATCGTTTCTACCCGCCGCGAGCGCCCGGGTTGGACAAGCCTGCAAGTGAAGTGCGCGATCTTGTAGAGATAGCACGCGAATTCAACGGCAGCCGCAAGGAGCTGGCAGCAAGCTTGGGTATGAGCGAGCGTACGTTATACAGACGTATGAAAGAGGCAGTGTTGATTTGCATTGAAAACTGACCCACTTTCCCAGGAAATTTGCATCCAAAGTTGACCCATGTTTAGACCACAATCCTGCTCATGACAGCGAGCGGGAGAACGGAGTGATAGACGTGGCCCTACTTGGAATTATTCGACGCTGGTACATCAGAGACCGCATCTCAATTCGGGAAATCGCTCGCAGGCTCGACATTTCCCGCAACACAGTTCGCCGCTACATCCGATCCGATGTCAGCGAACCCGCTTATCCAGCAAGGCGTTCGCCAAGCTCGCTCGATGAATTCACCGCCAGGCTCTCTGCTTGGCTCAGCGCAGAGGCGGTCAAATCTCGGAAGCAAAGAAGGACCCTGAAACAGATGTTCCTGGACTTAAGAGAACTGGGATACGAGGGGTCGTATGACCGGGTGGCTGCCTTCAGCAGGCAATGGAAGGTGGGTCAAATGGAGAGGGTCAAATCTGCGAGCAAATCAACAGAAAACCGCTAGGTTCCCCGCTTATCGCGATCTCAGCGGCTTCGACTTCAATGCAAGCGAGGCGAACGAAGCGCTAGTGCGCAAGCTACATACTTGTGCGTTCCTAGGAGGCGGGCAGAACGTAGTCCTGGTTGGCGGCCCTGGTACCGGCAAGACACATTTGGCCAGTGCCATTGGGATTCAAGCTATTGAGCATCACGGTGCCCGCGTACGCTATTTCTCCACAATCGAGCTCGTGAATATGCTGGAACAGGAAAAGCAACAAGGGCGAGCGGGAAACTTGGCAACACGCCTTCTACATACTGATCTCGTAATACTAGATGAGCTTGGCTACCTTCCATTCAGCCAAGCGGGCGGGGCTTTGCTATTCCACCTCATCAGCAAACTCTATGAGCGTACCAGCCTAATCATCACCACTAACCTCGGATTCGGAGAATGGGGAACCGTATTCGGAGATCCCAAAATGACTACCGCTCTACTCGACCGACTCACTCATCACTGTCACATTGTCGAAACAGGCAATGACAGCTACCGTTTCAAGAACAGTTCAACTCGAAACACGAAGAAAGGAGGGGCCGCAGAAAAGGCATCTGCGCAATAATAGAAACTCGTACGGGTCAGGATTCGATGCAAATCCTGGGTCAGTATTTAGTGCAATAACACAGCCGTGAATTCAACATGCTTATCTGGTGCTCTCACAGTAACGGATGAAGAAGTCAAACAAGCAATCCGATTTGCGATTGACACATTGCGCTTAGTGATCGAGCCTGGCGGCGTCGTTGCGTTGGCCGCAATTCTGGCGGGGAAAATTCAATTGAATGGTGAGCCAGTACTAGCGGTTCTTTCGGGCGGCAATATTGACATGGATATTCTTTCCAAAATCATTGCCACTTGATCTTGCCTTAGATTGCCCTCGTTCTACCTAGCCGCTTTTCCCGATACGAATTTCCAAATACGGCGACCACGTTAGTTGGCGCTGGAATTTCTTATTTCCTTTGATCTTTTTTGTCATTTATTTTTCATAACCGGATCAACATCATGAAATCGATTTTTCATCTCGCGTATCACGTACACGATCTCGACCAGGCACGCCAGTTCTATTGCGGCCTGCTGGGCTGCGAAGAAGGCCGCAGTACCACTACCTGGATCGATCTTGACTTCTTTGGCCATCAGCTTTCGCTCCACCTAGGCGAGCCGTTTTCCGTGACCAACACTGGCAAGGTTGGTAAGCACATGGTGCCCATGCCGCATCTGGGCGTGATCCTGCAGATGCGGGATTGGCAGCAGCTGGCCGATAGTCTGCACGCCAGCGGGGCAGTGCAATTCGTGCTCGAACCACAGATCCGCTTTGCCGGCGAACCGGGAGAGCAGGCCACTATGTTCTTCCTCGACCCCTTTGGTAACCCCATCGAGGTAAAAGGTTTCCAGCAACTGGAACAGGTCTACGCCAAATAAGCAGGAAGCCCCATTGCCTTCGTCATTCAGCGCCATGCCGTTTTCCGCCGTTCCGCCACTGACAGGCCTTCGGCTCGGCCATATGGAGAAAGAGTTGATGGGACTTTCTGATCTGAATGTACAGCAGCGCACGCAGTGTCATTGACCACCTGTTTATGCCTATAACTGGTTTAGGTTCCTGTGTGGAGCGGCGCAGTTTGTCGGGGAGGTCGAAAGCAACAAGCGTTGTGTGGCAATGCTACATTCGGTAATTGTCGTGCGTTCAAATATATTATTTTACATAATACAAATTATGCGAAGTTTTAGATATTCCGGCTCAAGCTGAAATGAAGCCTTCTTCAGGCCGCAACGTCAACACCTGCACGCCTTTCCTGGTCACTGCCACAGTATGTTCAAACTGCGCCGACAACTTGCCGTCGGCCGTCACCACGGTCCAGCCGTCGTCTTCCGTGCGGCAGGCATGGTGCCCCTGATTCAGCATTGGCTCGATGGTAAATACCATTCCTTCCTGCAGGACCATCCCCGTCTTCGGTCGTCCCCAATGCAATACCTCCGGCGGCTCGTGCATTTCCCGGCCGATGCCATGGCCGCAGAACTCGCGGACCACCGAAAACCCGTGACGTTGCGCGTGACGTTGAATGGCATAGCCAATATCGCCAAGCTGGGCGCCTGGTCGCACGGCATGGATGCCTTTCCACATGGCTTCGTAGGTAATCTGCACCAGATGCCGGGCTTCCGGCGTGACCGCTCCGACCAGGTAGGTCTTGCTGGAGTCGGCGATATAGCCGTTCTTCTCCAGCGTAATGTCGAAGTTGACGATGTCGCCGTCCCTGAGGATCTCCGTTCCCGACGGCACACCATGACAGATCACGTTGTTGCGCGATGAATTGAGGGCGAACGCATAGCCATACTGGCCTTTGCTGGCCGGCCGCGCGTGCAGCTCCTCGACGATAAAGCGGTCAACCCAGTCGTTGACCTGCATGGTAGACATGCCGGCAAGCTCCATCTGATCCAGCCCGCTGAATACGCTGGCCAGCAGCCTGCCTGATTCGGCCATCAGGGAGATTTCTTCGGGGCGCTTCTTCATGTCGCCGTCACTCTGACACTGGGCGTGACTACCCCGGCCTCCTGCAATTCGCGGGCGATGATCTCGTTGAAGGAAAGCGTTGGATTGGTCTCGGCCAGAACGCCGATCTTGATCCAGAACGCCGCCTGCGCATTGATGGAGCGGCAGGATACGGCCGTGGCCTTGCGGATCTGGTCGTGCAAGTCGTCGTCGATGTTCACAATACCCATGATTGACCTGTATATATATGATTCATATACGAAGTATATATTCATATCAAAAAACAGGTCAACCACCCGGTCAGTCCATCCCGGCGCAGGTGTTCAGGCGTCCACGGCTTCTGCGAGGTCCCGATACTGCCCGCGAAAATACAGCAATGGCTGTGCGCTTGCCGGCTTTTGCTGGTCCATGGCAAGCACCTCGCCGATGACGATGAGATGATCGCCAGCGATATGTTCAGCATGAATCCGACAATCCAGCCAGTGCAGACTGCCGGCAATGATGGGGTTGCCCAGGGGCGACGCCTGCCAATCCACCCCCTGCCACTTGTCTTGGCCACGGCGGGCGAACTGGCTGGAAATTTGCGCTTGATCGGCGGCCAGGATATTGACCGCAAAGCGCCCTGCCCGCCTGATCGCCGGATAGCTGGCCGAACTGGACATGACGCTGAAGGACACCAGTGGCGGATTCACCGACACGCTGTAGAAGGACTGGCAAGTGAAGCCAATCGGCGTGGCGTCCACCAGCGAGGTGATCACCGTGATGCCGGAGGCGTAATGCCCGAGCGCGTCGCGAAAACGCGATGGTTCAATGCTTGTGCTGGTCAATGACATGATGGAACAGGAATGCGGCTTGGGATCGCAACTACCCAAATGGATATGAAAACTCAGCATCAGCCTGGACGGCGACCACGCACCGCTGGCGGCGCCCGTCCAAGCAGGTATGCCTACGTCTACCTGGCCAGTTCCTGGCGGATGATCTCCGCACCGGCAGCAAGTGCATTGAGCTTGCCTCGGGCGACGTCGCGCGCCAGGGGTGCCATGCCGCAGTTGGTGCAAGGATAGAGCTTGTCGGCATCGACGAACTGCAGCGCCTTGCGCAGGGTGTCGGCGACCTCCTCCGGGGTTTCGATGGTATTGCTGGCCACATCGATGGCGCCGACCATTACCTTCTTGCCACGGATGAGTTCAATCAGGTCCATGGGAACGCGCGAATTGTGGCACTCCAGCGAGACGATATCGATTCCGGACTGTTGCAGCTTCGGGAATGCTTCCTCGTATTGCCGCCACTCGGAACCCAGGGTCTTCTTCCAGTCGGTGTTGGCCTTGATACCGTAGCCGTAGCAGATATGGACGGCGGTTTCGCATTTCAGGCCTTCGATGGCACGTTCCAGCGTGGCCACGCCCCAGTCGTTGACTTCGTCGAAGAAGACATTGAAGGCCGGCTCATCGAACTGGATGATGTCTACGCCGGCCGCTTCCAGCTCCCGGGCTTCCTGATTGAGGATCTTGGCGAATTCCCAGGCCAGTTTTTCGCGGCTCTTGTAGTGGGCGTCATAGAGCGTGTCGATCATGGTCATGGGGCCGGGCAGCGCCCATTTGATGGTTTGCCCGGTCTGCTGGCGCAGGAATCTGGCGTCTTCCACGAAGACCGGTTTCTGGCGCGAGACGGCGCCGACGACGGTGGGCACGCTGGCATCGTAGCGGTCGCGGATGCGCACGGTCTCGCGCTTCTCGAAATCGACCCCGTCCAGATGTTCGATAAAGGTCGTCACGAAATGCTGGCGCGTCTGTTCGCCATCACTGACGATATCGATGCCGGCATGGACCTGTTCCTGCAGGGACAGGCGCAAGGCATCGCGCTTGCCGTCACGCAGTTCTTCGCCTTGCAGTTTCCAGGGCGACCAGAGCTTCTCGGGTTCGGCGAGCCAGGAAGGTTTCGGCAGGCTGCCGGCGGTGGAGGTGGGTAAGAGTTTTTTCACGTTGGATGACCTGTTCTGTTGTATGAATCCGTGCGGCTAATCAATGGGCGTAATGGTTGGACCACTGCGCCAGTACCGCCTGGTAAGGCTTGATGAAGTGTTCTTCGGCAAACCTGCCCTGCTCCACCGCCAGCCGGCTGCGTTCTTCGCGGTCGTAGACGATGCGGGTCAGGGAATAATCCTGGTGCTTCAGGCTGGGCCGATAGGACTTGCCGGCAACCGAATTGGCGTTGTAGATCTCGGGCCGGTAGATCTTCTGGAAGGTCTCCATCGTGCTGATGGTGCTGATCAGTTCCAGGTTGGTGTAGTCGCCCAGCAGATCACCGGAGAAATAGAACGCCAGCGGTGCGGCGCTGTCGGGCGGCATGAAGTAGCGTACCTGCATGCCCATCTTGCCGAAGTATTCATCGGTCAGCGAATACTCGTCCTGCAGGTATTCCACGCCCAATACCGGGTGCCGGTTCTCGGTGCGCCGGTAGGTCCGGCTGCTGGAGACACTCAGGCAGATGACCGGCGGCTTGCCGAAATGCGCCCGGTACACGTCAGACTCGACGAAGGACTTGAACAGCCGTCCATGCAGGTCGCCAAAATCCTCGGGCGCGCTGAAGACAGGCTGGTTGCGGTTGCGCTCCAGCAGGACCACGCTGAAATCGTAATCGCGTACATAGGATGAGAAGTTGTTACCCACGATGCCGGCAGTGCGTTCGCCAGTCTGCTGATCGATGACTGTCGTCTGCAATATCTCGATCAAGGGAAGTGCCGGGCCGCTGCGTTCGCCGGCAATCTTCATCTCGACCGAGATGATCTCCAGCTCCACGTGATAGCGCTCGCCTGCCGGATTATCCCAATGCGCCAGGGCATTGAAGCGGTTGTCGATCATGCGGAAGGTGTTGCGCAGGTTCTCCTGGCGACTTTCACCCCGGGCGAGATTGGCGAAGTTGGTGGTGATGCGCGTGTTCTCGGAAGGACGATAGTCCTCGTCGAAGCGGATGCTCTTGATGGCAAACGTAAATTCTTTGGTCATGGTGATTCAGCCTCTGGCCGTCCTGGTGATGACGATGTTCGAAGCGAATCTTAAGCGCAGTCATCCATGAAAAAAAGTGAAATAATCTCATTGTTCCATTAGATCGGCTCATATACCAACACAAGGGCCGTCACTGCAGCAGACCCGCAGCATGATAGGCATGCGGTTTCCAAGGAAGCACATGCGGAATGCTTCGTTCAGGCCAGCACAGCGCTTTGGTCTAATAGCGCAACGTTGCTGAACCAGCACTTCTTCACCCTCTCACCATGCGGCCGCGCAGCTTCAAGAGCCGGCGCGAACCGGCGCAGGGCGTACAGAAAGAAGCCCGGCCCGACCGCAACACCACACCGACAACAGGGGAAACCATGCTACACACCAGACTCCTGCGCTCCCTGCTGGGCGCAGCCACATTGCTCATCGCCGGCGCTGCTGCGACCGCTCCTGCGACGGCCGCCGCCCCCACACCGGGCGGGACTCTCACCACCATCATCCAGCCCGAACCGGTGATCCTGACCTCGGCCCTGAACACAGCCGCACCGACCGGCTTCTTCAGTGCCAACGTCTTCGATGGCCTGGTCGAATACGACAACGATTTCAAGTTGAAACCGGCCCTGGCCGAGCGCTGGGAGTTTTCCAAGGACGGCAAGACCCTGACCTTCTACCTGCGCCGTGGCGTCAAGTGGCACGACGGCAAGCCCTTCACCTCGGCCGACGTGAAATGGACCCTGGAAAACGTCTGGAGGAAGATCCATCCGCGCAACCAGATCCTCTACGGCAAGGTCACCTCCACCGATACGCCGGACGACTACACCGTGGTGATCCACTTCAGCGAGCCTTCGCTGGCCGTGCTCAGTTCGCTCAACAGCAACGGCGCCCAGGTCCTGCCCAAGCACTTGTACGAGGGGACCGACATCCTCAACAACCCCTACAACAACAAGCCCATCGGCACCGGCCCCTTCGTCTTCAAGGAATGGAGCCGTGGCAACTACATCACCCTGGAACGAAATCCGGAATACTGGGACAAGGGCAAGCCCTACCTGGACAAGATCGTCTTCAAGGTCGTGCCTGATGCCGGTGCCCGCGCTGCCGCGCTGGAAAAGGGTGAAGCCCAGTACGCCCCGTTCTCCCCGGTGCCGCTCAAGGATGCCGAGCGTCTGGCCAAGCTGCCCAGCCTGAAGCTGGAGACCCGCGGCTATGAATGGCTCTCGCCCTGGCTGTTCGTGGATATCAACCTCGACCGCCCCTACTTCAAGGACCTGCGCGTGCGCCAGGCCCTGGCCTACGCGATCGACCGCAATGCCTTCAACAAGGTGGTGTGGTACGGCTTCGGCAAGCCGGCCGACAGCCCGGTGGTCTCCACCCTCAAGCAATTCCACACCAGCGACGTGCCGCAATACGGCTTCGACCCCAAGAAGGCCGAAGCCCTGCTGGATGAAGCCGGCCTCAAGCGCGGCGCCGACGGCACCCGCCTGAAAATCAACCTGGATTACCTGCCCTACGGCGACGACTTCAAGCGCAGCGGCGAATTCATCCGCAATTCCCTGAAGCGCGTGGGCATCGAAGTCAACGTGCGGGCGCAGGACACACCGACCTACACCAAGCGTGTCTATGGCGACCGTGACTACGACCTGTCGGTGGTCTGGTTCGCCGGCTTTGCCGATCCGCTGGTCGGTGTCACCCGCGCCTACTGGAGCGATTCGGTCGGCAAGAACATCCCCTGGAGCAATGGTTCCGGCTACCGCAGCGCCGAGGCCGACAAGCTGATCTCGCAGGCCCAGGGTTCGGCCAGCCAGAGCGAACGCATCGCCCTGTTCAAGAAGCTGCAGCAGCAGGTGCAGACCGACCTGCCTTCGTTGCCGCTGCTGGAAATGCACTTCTTCACGGTGCAATCCTCCAGCCTCAAGGATGCCGTGGCCGGCGTCGATCAGGTCTATGGATCGCTGAAGAACGCGTGGTTCGACAGCGGCGCCAAAGTGGCAGCCAATCCCGCCGCGCCACAACGCTAAGGACCGCGAATGAGCCTGAGCCTGGAGACCACGGCCTCCTCCGAGCCTTCCCAGCACACCAAGCCGCCCCTGTCACGCGGGGGCAGGCTATGGCAGGCCACCGTGCGCCGCCTGTTGCAATTGCTGGCCGTGGTGCTGGGCGTGGCGGTGATCAATTTCTTCCTGCTGCGCCTGGCGCCGGGTGATGCCGCCCAGGTACTGGCGGGGGAAGCCGGTGCTGCCACTCCCGAATACCTGGCGACACTGCGCGCCCAGTTCGGGCTGGACCAGCCATTGCTGGTGCAGTTCGGCAAATACCTGCTGCATCTGCTGCAGTTCGACCTCGGTTATTCCTTCCGTCACGGCATGCCGGTGGCGCAATTGATTGGCGAGCGCGTACCGGCCACCTTGCTGTTGATGGGCGCCAGCATCCTGCTGGCCGTGGTGGGCGGGGTGGTGCTGGGTAGCCTGGCGGCCTACCGCGCCGGCAAGCTGGTCGACCTGCTGGTGTCCTTGCTGGCGCTGGTGTTCTTCGCCACGCCGCTGTTCTGGATCGGCCTGATGCTGGTGGTGGTCTTCTCGGTCTGGCTGGACTGGCTGCCGGTGGGCGGCATGATCACGGTCGAAGCCGGCTATACCGGTTTGGCCCACGTCCTGGACGTGGCACGCCACCTGGTGCTGCCGGCGCTGACGCTGGGCCTGTTCTACATGGCGGTCTATACACGTCTCATGCGCGCCACCATGATCGAGGTGCGACGCCAGGATTTCGTGCGCACCGCCGTGGCCAAGGGCGCGCCCGCGCATCGGGTGCTGGTGGTGCATGTGCTACGCAATGCGCTACTGCCGCTGGTGACCATGCTGGGCGTGCAGGCCAGCGCCATCGTCGGCGGCGCGGTGCTGGTGGAGACCGTGTTCTCCTGGCCCGGCCTTGGCCGACTGGCCTTCGAAGCGCTGTTCCAGCGCGACTTCAACCTGTTGCTGGGCATCCTGCTGTGCAGTTCGACCGTGGTGGTGCTGGTCAACTGGATCGTCGATGCCCTCTATGTGCGGCTGGATCCACGCATCCGCCTGCAATGAAAAGACCGACATGAGCACCCTCACCCTCCCCCATCCTTATCCCTCTGCCGCGCGCGGCGTTCTTGCGCGCCTGCGGCGCTCGCCCTCGGCGCTGGCTGGCAGCCTGCTGTTGCTGCTGGTGCTGTTCATGGCGGCCTCGGCCGGCTGGCTGTTCCCCGGCGATCCGCTGGACATGGTGGCCGAACCCTTCCTGCGACCCGGCGTGGACCTCGCCTATCCGCTGGGCAGCGACATGCTGGGGCGTGACCTGCTGGCCGGCATCTTCCATGGCGCGCGGGTGTCGCTGCTGATCGCCGCCGTCTCCACCGCCATCGCGTTGCTGCTGGGCGTGAGCGGCGGCCTGCTGGCCGGCTACTACGGCGGCTGGCTGGATGCGGCATTGATGCGGGTGACCGAGTTCTTCCAGACCATTCCTTCTTTCCTGTTCTCACTGGCCATCGTGGCGGTGATCCAGCCTACCGTGTGGACCATCGCCCTGGCCATCGGCGTGACCGCCTGGCCCAGCCTGGCGCGGCTGGTACGGGCCGAGGCCCTGAAACTGCGGCACGGCGAGATGGTACGCGCCAGCATCGCCCTGGGTGCCAGCGATGCCCGCATCCTGTTGCGCGACATCCTGCCCAATGCCGCCACCCCGATCCTGGTATCGGCCTCGCTGATGGTGGCCAGCGCCATCCTCACCGAATCCAGCCTGGCCTTCCTCGGCCTGGGCGACCCCAATGCCGCCAGCTGGGGCAACATGGTCGGCGCCGGCCGCGAAGTGCTGCGCACCGACTGGTACATCACCACCATCCCGGGCCTGGCCATCGTCTTTACGGTGCTGGCCCTCAATCTCTTGGGCGACGGACTGGCCGATGTGCTCGATCCGCGCGAACGCAAATAGGACTTTTCCATGGCACGTGTCTCTACCCTTCTCTCTCACCAACTGCCGGCCGGCGAAGCCCGCCGCATCTTCGAAAAAGTCGAGAACGAATACGGCGCCTTCGGCAACATGCTGGGCGTGATGGCGCACAAGCCGGCCTCCATCGAACATCTCTATGGCTTGCTGCTGGGTTTCGCCGCCGAGGGCAATCTCTCGCGCCTGCACCTGGAAATCGTGCTGGTGACCGCATCGCGGGCCAACGAATGTACCTACTGCGTCTCGCACCATGCCCCCAAGCTGCAGGCCGAACAGGTCAGCGCCGAGACGGTGGACCGCATCCTGGAGCCCGACGTCCCCGGCCTGGGCCCGGTGGAACTGCTGGTGCGCGACTATGCCCTGGCCGTCACCCGACAGCGCGTGGGTGATTCGCTGGTGGCGCGCCTGCGCGAACATTTCGATGAATCCCAGATCGTCGAGCTGACGCTGCGTGCAGCGCTGTGCGCCTTCTTTGCGCGCTTCAACGAAGCTCTGGACGTGCAACTGGAACCGCAATACCAGAGCGCCGTACTGGCTGCCTGAACCAAGGAAACCATGATGTCTTCCCTGCTGGAACTGCGCGATCTGAAGGTTGCCTTCGGCGCGCACCAGGCCGTGCGTGGGCTGGACCTGTCGATTGCCGCTGGCGAAACGGTGGCCCTGGTCGGCGAGTCCGGCTGCGGCAAGTCCACCACGGCCCTGTCGATATTGCGCCTGCTGGATGGCTCGGCCAAGGTCAGCGGCCAGGTACTGTTCGAAGAGCGTGACCTGCTGCGTCTGCCGGAACCCGAACTGGTCGCCCTGCGCGGCCAGGGCATCGCCATGATCTTCCAGGAGCCGATGACCTCGCTCAATCCGGTGCTCTCCATCGGCCAGCAACTGGTGGAGGCGATCCGCCTGCACCAGCCGCTGGACGGCGCGGCTGCGCGGGCGCGAGCACTGGAATTGCTGGCCCAGGTCCGCATCCCCGATCCCGCCAGGCGCATCGATGATTACCCGCACCAGCTCTCCGGTGGCCAGCGCCAGCGCGTCATGATCGCCATGGCCATCGCCAACCGTCCGCGCCTGCTGATTGCCGACGAGCCGACCACCGCGCTGGATGTGACGGTGCAGGCGCAGATCCTGGAACTGCTGGGCCAGCTGCGGCGCGAGCTGGGCATGGCCGTACTGCTCATCACCCATGACCTGGGCGTGGTGGAGCAATGGGCCGACCGCGTGGCCGTCATGTTCGCCGGCGAAAAGGTGGAAGAAGCCACGACCGCGCAACTCTTTGCCGCGCCCCGTCATGCCTATACGCGGGGCTTGCTGGGGGCGTCCTTGCGACTGGAGCAGGAACTGCACTACCGCCGGCAGCGTCTCCCCGAAATCCGCAATGACATCGATGCAGACGGCCAATGGCGTTTCAGCCTGACAGATACCGCACTGAGGCAAGTCATCCAGCCGCTGGCTGCCGGCGCTGCGCCCCTGCTGTCGGTACAGGACCTGCATGTGGATTACCTGACGCCCAAGGGCAGCGTGCACGCGGTGCGCGGCGTCAGCCTGGACATCGCCGCTGGCGAGACCGTGGGCCTGGTGGGCGAATCGGGGTGTGGCAAGTCCACCCTCTCGCGCAGCATCATCCGCCTGGAAGACAGCCGCAGCGGCCGCATCCTGCTGGACGGCCAGGACATCGCCCGGCTGGACCGCAAGGCCCTGCGCCCCTTGCGCAGGCGGGTACAGATGGTGTTCCAGGACCCGTATGCCTCACTCAATCCGCGCCACAGCGTGCGCGACATTCTGGACACGGCCTTGCAGATCCATGAAGTCCGGGACCGCAACGAGCGCCAGCGGCGCGTCAGCCAGATCATCGATCTGGTCGGCCTGCCGCAGGCCGCCCTGGGCCGCTACGCCCACCAGTTTTCGGGCGGCCAGCGCCAGCGTATCGGGATCGCCCGGGCGCTGGTACTCAAGCCTGCGCTGGTGATCTGCGACGAACCGGTCTCGGCGCTGGACGTCTCGGTGCAGGCACAGATCCTGAACCTGCTGGTCGATCTGAAGCAGGAGTTCGGCCTGGCCTACCTGTTCATCTCGCACGATCTGTCGGTGGTGCGCTACATCGCCGACCGCGTACTGGTCATGCAGGGCGGGCGCATCGTCGAGGAAGGCGATCATCGTTCCATCTGGCAGGCACCGCAACATCCCTATACCCGTACCCTGCTGGCGGCGGCACCAGGCAATGCCTATGGGCGTAGCGTCGCGGCACAGCCGGAGCGGCTCATCGCCTGAGCCGCACGCCAGCTTGCCGAGGCTGGCCGTCCTGCCGACTCGGCTCAGTAGAGACCGGCCTCGGTACGTTGTGGAAGTTCGCGGTCATAAACCGTTCCATCGACCACGCCGCCGCTCAGACGGTGATGCATGGCGCCAGGAGAAGGCAGGCTGCTGCGCGCCACCTGGGCCGAGGCCGACCAGAGTTCCGAGCGTACGATGGCCTTGGAACAATGGAAGTAGGCACGCTCGATCTTTACCAGGATCACGCTGCGAGGCAGCTTGCCACGCATCTCGAAGCGGGCCAGCAAGGCCGGATCGGCCGAGATCGTGGCGCGACCATTGACGCGCAGAGTCTCGCCCACGCCCGGGATGATGAACAGCAAGGAGACGCGGGGATCGACGATGATGTTGCGCAGATTGTCGAGCCGGTTGTTGCCGGGGCGATCCGGCACGATCAGCGTACGCGAATCGATGATCTGCACGAATCCGGCAGGGTCACCCTTGGGTGAACAGTCCAGTCCCTCTGGTCCGACCGAGGCCAGCACGACGAAAGGCGAAGCACGCACGAAAGCCTGATAGTCCTCGTTGAGATGATCGATTTCCTTGACCAGCGCCCGTTCGCCGGGTTGGCCGTAGAGTGCCTCCAACTGATCCAGGCTGATGATGTCGTGCTTCACTGCGATCTCCCTCGTGGTCATAGTCAGCCGCCAGTATAGCGGCCAGGCCGTCAAGCCTGGCGCGCTGGACGATACGATTGCGCTGATGCCACCGGAGATGCCCTTCGTCATAGTGAGAAAGTGATAGCAGCAGGCCTACACCACGACGATGTTGTCGATCACCCGCTCCACGCCGGGCGTATGTTGCGCTGCCCGGCAAGCTTCCTGTCGTTCGGCAAGCGAGCCGACCATGCCGGTAAGGGTGACGACCTTGTCGTTCACGCCCACATAGAGGGCCGTGGTCTGGATGTGCGCCCGCCGTTGCAAGGCTGTTTCGATGCTGTTCCTGATGTCACGCGGTGCGGCGCTGGCCTGCACCGTGATCAGGTTGCTGATGCCGATCAGGCCGAAGAGATTGCGGAGCGCCTGTTCGGCCGCTTCACGCTGGTGGTCGAAACGGACCTGGCCCGACAGGGTGATCCAGCCGTGCTCGACCTTGATCTGGATGCCTTCCTTCGGCAACAGCGCATTCCATTCGATGGCGTGGCGGGCTGCAGCGGCAATCTCGCTGTCCGTCCTCTGGCTGGCGCCGGGCAGGTGTACGTCGATCTCCACGGCCAGCCCCTTGACGCCACCCACGCGCAAGGCGGCACGTTCGGCCGCATACTTTTGGGCGTAGCTGTCGAGATGCCCGGTCAGCGTTACGATCCCGCTAACCACCTCCACGCCGATGCGGTTGTCGTCGAAGGCACTATCCCAGGCCAGTTCGTCCATGACTTCCTGCCGCAATTGATGGTCGCTCTTCATCGCCCTGCTCCCTTGAGAAGTTGCTCTTCAGCCGGCCTTGCTCCCGGCGACCTTGTTCGTGGCCTTGAGCGTTGGCTTGTCGTCAGCGGCTGCACTGTTGGTGCCGGAGGTGGCATTGTCCAGATAGGTGGCATATTGGCCGTTCAAGCCCGTCATCCGCTGTTGCATGGCGTGATTCAGCCTGGCAGTGAGTTCGGCCAGCCACTCGACCAGCTGTCCGGCAAAGACGGCGCTTTCCTGCATCTCACTGCGCCAGCGTTCAGCCATCATCGAGGCCGCTTCCACCGGGGTTCTTGCTTCCACGCATTGCTTGGCCAGCAGGATTGCATTGCCGCTTTCGCGGCGCAGGAAACTGCTATCCAGGTCGTAGAGCTTGCTCATGCTTGCGAGGGTGGTCGCGCCGAGTCCGACGCTGGCATCGATCTGGTGGCTGGCGTAGCCCAGCCAGAAGTCGGCGTAGTTGTCCATGTTGGGGAGGCGCATGGGATTTCCTTTCCAGAATCTGGCAATGCCTGATCGAAAACGCCAGAGGTCATTGCCTGCCTTTCCAGCGTCGCTTGCCGTGGCCTGGGCTGGATCAGCCGGCACAGGCATCCATAATGTTCAGCAAGTCTGATCCTTATATGAAGATTCTGCGCCAGCCATCGGGTGCAAAACTGATGCAAGTCAAGTTCTCGTGCTGACCCGACAAGGCCTCGCTGGGTGGCCTTGACTTACATCAGTAGGCCGGGCCAGGCCCTGGCGCACAGTTGCGCCATGCAATCCGGGTCAATTGGCATCGGGTGCAGTTCATGGAGTGAGTCATGCGACAGATTTCCCCCACCCAATGGGTCCGGCTTGGCAGCCTGCTGGACGACGCCGAACATTCACTGCGCCAGCGCATGCAGGCAGCGGACCTCACCGACGACGAAGGTCTGGAGCGGGCGACCACCGCGCAGGTGATGTCGGACCAGGAGTTGCATGAATTGCAGGACATCAGCCAGGCGCGATCGCGCATGCAGGAGGGCAGCTATGGACTGTGCGTAGATTGCGGGGCCGATATCGCGGTCGAGCGTCTGCTGGCCTATCCCACCGCCAAGCGTTGTCTGGCCTGCCAGCAACTGCATGAACGTAGCCACCCCAGGGCCGCCTGATGAACACGCACGCACAAGCCCGGCCACTGCCTCCGAAGACGGCTGTCATGCCTACGCCGACCGAGCGCCTGGACGCGCAGGTGCATGCGGCTCTGGCCCGTTCCAGCGGCTCGCTGTCGCTGGCGTCGGGATTGCTGGCCGCCATCGACTGGGCCGCGCACCTGGCGGTTTCCCCCGGCAAACGCCTTGAGTTGATGTGCCTGGCCCTGCAGCAGGCCAACCGCCTGCTGCATTACATGGGCAGTGCCCACGCCCAGGCTGCCGACCTGCCGGTCGCGGACCGGCGCTTTGCCGCGCCGGACTGGCAGCGCTGGCCCTACAACCTGTGGCACCAGGGCTTCCTGCTGACCGAACAATGGTGGAATGCTGCCACGCGGGACGTCTGGGGTGTCGAAAAACATCATGCCGATCTGGTCAATTTCGCTGCGCGCCAGCTACTGGACATGTTCTCGCCCGGCAACTATCTGTTGACCAATCCGGAAGTGCTGCGTGTGAGCGTGGAACAAGGCGGCAACAATCTCCTGACCGGTCTGCAGAACTGCATGAACGACATGGTCGGTCTGCTGCTGGAACAGCCCACCAGTACCGATCGCTGCTTCCTGCCCGGCAAGGATGTGGCGATCACGCCCGGCAAGGTGGTCCTGCGCAACGACATCATGGAATTGATCCAGTACGCCCCGGCCGGCAAGGCGGTGTATCCGGGGCCGCTGCTGATCATTCCGGCCTGGATCATGAAGTACTACATCCTCGACCTGTCACCGGCGAACTCGCTGATCCGCTATCTGGTCGAGCGCGGTCACACGGTATTCTGCGTCTCCTGGAAGAACCCCGGTCCCGAAGACCGCGACCTGGGCATGGACGACTACCTGAACGCCGGCCTGCATGCCGCCCTCGACACGGTCAACCGCATCGTCCCCGGTCGGAAAGTACATGGCGCCGGTTATTGCCTGGGTGGCAGCCTGCTGGCCATTGCAGCGGCCGCGATGGCGCGCGACGGCGACCCGCCCCTGGCATCGCTGACCTTGCTGGCGGCCCAGACCGACTTCAGCGAGCCGGGCGAACTGGGCCTGTTCATCGACGAAAGCCAGATCAGCCTGCTGGAGGCCCAGATGCAGGAGGCCGGCACGCTCAGCCAGACACAGATGGCGGCCGCCTTCCAGATGCTGCGCTCCTACGACCTGCTCTGGTCACGCGTGATTGGCCAATACCTGATGGGTACACCGGCCCGCAACAGCGACCTGATGGAATGGAATGCGGACGCCACCCGCATGCCGGCTCGCATGCATTCGCAATACCTGCGCCGGCTGTTCCTGGATGACGATCTGAGTGAAGGCCGCTATCCCGTGGAGGGCAAGCCGGTCGCGCTCAGTGACATCAATACCCCGGTATTCCTGGTGGGAACGGTCCGCGACCACGTCGCGCCCTGGCACTCGGTCTTCAAGCTGCATTATCTGTGCCCTGCGGAAATCACCTTCGTCTTGGTCAGCGGCGGCCACAATGCCGGCATCGTCAGCCCGCCGGGGCATCCGCGCAGCCAGTTCCAGATGCGCACCCGGCCGGCCGGTGGCGCCTACTGCCCGCCCGATCAATGGGCCGCAGAGACTCCCGTCTCCGAAGGCTCCTGGTGGCCCGCCTGGCAAACCTGGCTGGCGCAGCATTCGGGCGAGCCCACCACCCCGCCCCGTCTGGGCGGTGCAAAAGCCGGGCGGATGGACGATGCGCCCGGAGCCTACATCATGGAGAAATAGAATGCTGCATCGTTCACCCACCGGCAACGCAGCCGACACCGCTAACACCACTACCACGGCCAGCCCGCAGGACAAGCACGCCAGCGACGACCTGCTCGGCCTGATCCGCAACCGGGTCTTCGCGGAAATTGCCATCGGTGACACTGCCACCATCACCCGCACGCTCACCTCGGCCGACATCCAGCTCTTCGCCGTCATCTCCGGTGACGCCAATCCCCAGCACCTGGATGCCGCCTTCGCCAAGGAAAGCCGGTTCCACGGGCTGATCGCGCATGGCATGTTCGGCGGCGCATTGATCTCGGCGGTACTGGGGACCCGGCTGCCGGGGCCAGGCACGATCTATCTCGGCCAGACCCTGCGGTTCCTGCATCCGGTACGCATCGGCGATACGCTGCAGACCAGCGTCACCGTGGTCGCACGTGACGAGGCCCGGCACCGGCTGACGCTCAAATGCGCCTGCGTCAATCAGGACAACGTCATCGTGATCGAAGGCGAGGCCGACGTCATCGCACCCACCGAATCCATCGTGCGACGCCGGACCACCTTGCCGGAAGTCAGCATGAAGATGGGCGATGGCGAGCTGCAACAGTTGCTCGACCATACGCGCCAGCTGGGGCCGGTCAAGGTCGCCATCGTCCACCCCTGCGATGCGGCCAGCCTGTCGGCGGTACTGGACGCCCAAGCCGCCGGCATCATCCTGCCGGTACTGGTGGCGCCCCGGGCCAAGCTGCTGGCCCTGGCGGGGCAGCAGAAGCTGGATATCTCCGCATTCCCCATCGAGGACGTTCCCCATAGCCACGCGGCGGCGGCACGTGCGGTCGAGCTGGCCAGCCAGGGACAGGTGGAGATGCTGATGAAAGGCAGCCTGCATACCGACGAATTCATGAGCGCCGTGGTGGCCAGCCCGGCGCTGCGCACCAAGCGCCGCATGAGCCATTGCTACCTGATGCAGACGCCCTCCTATCCGCGCCCCTTCATCATCACCGATGCAGCCGTGAACATCGAACCGACCCTGGAAGAAAAGGCCGACATCATCCGCAACGCCATCGACCTGGCCCAGGCCATTGGCGTCAAGCTGCCCAGGGTGGCCATCCTGGCGGCGGTGGAGACGGTCAATCCGAGGATGCCGGCCACGCTGGACGCCGCCGCGCTATGCAAGATGGCTGATCGCGGGCAGATCACCGGCGGCGTACTGGATGGCCCGCTGGCCTTCGACAATGCGGTCTCGCCGGTATCGGCACGGGTCAAGGGCATCGTCTCGGATGTGGCGGGACAGGCGGACATCCTGGTGGTCCCCGACCTGGAAAGCGGCAATTTGCTCGCCAAGCAACTGGAATATCTGGGTGGCGCCGTCAGCGCCGGTCTGGTGCTTGGCGCACGCCTGCCGCTGGTGCTGACCAGCCGCGCCGATTCACGCGAAACACGGCTGGCCTCCTGTGCCGTGGCGCGCCTGGTGGCGCAGCACTACCGGGCCATCCCGCCCTGATGGGAGAGGCAAGTTTCCCCTGCCTTGACGTTCAGTCCTGAACGACGTACTGAACGACGAAGTAGAAAACGACATAGATGATCAAGAGTGCCATGCTCGCCAATAGTGAAATAGTCAATATTCGCATTGTCTGTCCTGACGTCGGTGGCCCAGGGTAGGAGCCGCGCCCGAGCCGAACTAGCTGCCGTCCATGATGGGCGACATGCGCGACGAAGAACTGATGCAGATCAGATAAATCGGCCGAAGCAATATCGCTATGCACATCGAGGGAGGTTCGGATGCGAGAGTCGAAGGATGATTACCAAGGCCTGTTACCTTCCGAAGTGGCGCGCATACTTGCCGAGGACGGGCCGAACGTGTTGACATCCGAACGGCGCCGGATGGGACGGGCTCTGATCAATGTTCTGAAGGAGCCGATGTTCGTGCTCCTGCTGTCGGCCGCTGCCATCTATCTGGCCCTGGGCGATCTGCGCGAAGGCTTGTTGTTATTGTTCATGGTTGCGCTCACCGTGGGGCTGACGCTCTATCAGGAGGGAAAGACCGAGCATGCGCTGTCCGCCCTGCGCGTGCTCAACAGCCCGACCGCACGGGTAATCCGCGCGGGGCGGACGGTGCGCCTGCCCAGCCAGGATCTGGTGCGGGGCGACCTGATCCTTCTGGAGGAAGGCGCCCGGGTGCCGGCAGACGCGGACGTTCTTGAGGCCACCAATCTGCAGATCGATGAATCATTGCTGACCGGAGAGGCTTGCCCGGTGGAAAAGCGCAGCCCACCAATGACACTCGAATTGCATCAGCCCTCCCCTGCGCAAACCGACAGCGCGATGCTGGTGCGATCAGGCACATTGGTCGTACGAGGCAGTGGTATCGCCCGGGTGAGCGCTACAGGCGCCCGCAGTGAACTGGGAAAGATCAGCAGTCTGCTGCATGAGCTGGTCGAGGAACCGAGCCCGATGCAGCGGCACGTGGCTCGTGCAGTCAAGGTGTTTGCCGTAGCCGGCCTGGCGCTGAGCGCCCTTCTCGTGGTTCTCGAAGGCTATGCCCATGGCCGCTGGACCGAGGCCCTGTTGATGGGAATCGCCTTGTCGATGTCGCTGCTGCCGGAAGAGCTTCCCATCATCCTCACGGTCTTTCCTGCCATCGGGGCATGGCGCATGGCGCGGGCCAATGTGCTGACGCGACGCCTGTCGGCGGTCGAGGCCCTGGGTTCGATCACGGTCCTGTGCACCGACACGACCGGAACGCTGACAGAGAACCGGATGCGTGTCGTACAGGCGATGAGCGCCGGGCACCATCTCTACTTCGATGAGAGCGACGTCGGCATCACCTCGCCGCAGTGGCGCACGCTGCTGGAAACCGCAGCCCTGGCGAGCAGCCAGCGTCCCACCGACCCCATGGAGAAGGCCTTTCATCAGCTGGCCGGGGAAAGCGCCAAACGCTTCGCACCGCCAGCGGTCACGCAGCTGATGCAGGAATACCCGCTCAGTCCCGAGTTGCGGGCGATGACGCTGGTCTGGAAAGGTGATGCAGACACCCCCTTGCTGGTAGCGACCAAGGGGGCGCCGGAGGCGATTGCATCCTTGTGTGGGTTGGCGCCGGCAGAGGTGCAACAGATGCAGCACGATGTCCTGCACCTGGCCAGCCATGGCTTGCGCGTGATCGCCGTGGCCAGCTGCAACTGGAGCGGTCCGCTACCGGCCTCGCAGACCGGCTTCGCACTGCGTTACCTGGGCCTGCTGGCGCTGGCCGATCCACTGCGAGAGGCCGTGCCGGCTGCGATCCAGGCCTGTCATCGGGCCGGGATCAGGGTCATCATGATCACCGGCGATCATCCCGGCACGGCGCAGACCATCGCGAGGGAGGCCGGCATCAGTGCCGACCGGATATTGCTGGGCGATGAGGTGCAGGCCTTGGATGAGCACGAATTCACCCGCCGGCTGCGCACCACCAGCGTCTTCGCGCGCATCACGCTCCAGCAGAAGTTGCGCATCGTGGCGGCACTGAAGGCCGACGGCCAGATCGTCGCCATGACCGGCGACGGCGTCAACGATGCGCCTGCGCTCAAGGCCGCGCATGTCGGTATCGCCATGGGAGGGCGCGGTACCGATGTCGCCAGGGAAGCCGGCTCGCTGATCCTGCTGGACGACAACTTTTCCTCCATCGTGGAGGGCATCCTGACGGGGCGGCGGATCTTTTCCAGAATGCGCAGTGCGATGACCTACGTCCTGTCCATGCATGTGCCTATCGCCGGCATGGCATTGCTGCCTGTCATCTGCGGCTGGCCCTTGATCCTCTATCCGATGCAGATTGCTTTCCTGGAGCTGATCGTCGACCCTGCCTGTACGCTGGCCTTTGAGAATGCGGCAACGGACGGCAGCGAGCGCGGTGCGCCGGGGCGCAATGGCAACGCGCCGCTGCTGGAAGCGCGCACCCTCCTGCTGGCGGTGATGCAGGGCGGTCTGGCCCTGGGGTTCGCGGTCTGCGGCTATGCCTGGTTTCTGGAACGACTCGCGCCAGGCCAGGCCCGTGCTGCCGGGTTCATCGTGCTGGTCGTGCTCAATCTCAGTCTGATGTTTTCGGCGCAGGCCCCTGGACGCCACTTCCTGCAAGCGCTCTATCCGAGCAATGGTGCGGCATTGCTGATTTCGGCGATTGCCGTGACCATGTTGTTGGTGACCTTGTACGTGCCGACAGTGGCCGATGCCTTCCATTTTTCGCCTTTGCCGTGGCCGGAACTGGTCATGGCATTCGCCTGGGGAGCATTTGCCTTCCCTGCTTACGAATGCGCCAAGTTCATGATCGCCCGGGTCAGACGTTCTCCACCCACCGTAAGCGAAAACTGAGCGCTGGTGTCCGCCACATCGGCCGCATCGGCCGCATATGACTGGCCCAAGCAAGCTAATGCGAAATGCGCAGTTTGGCTTGCCTGCCCGGGGCTCTATGATGTGCTCATCCCGGCCATCCGGCCTGCGGCATCCATTCTCCCGGACACCATCGACCTCATGAGCACACTTCCCCCCGACCTCCTGCAGCGCATTGCCGACGGCGCCGCCCAGCGCGATGCACAGCGTGAACAACCCTTTGCCCTGATCGAAGAAATCAAGGCCACCGGCTTCGGGGCAAATCGGCTCGACGCCGATTACGGTGGCGGTGGCGCCACCTTCGTGCAGACCCTGGAGACCGCCATCGAACTGGGTGCGGCCGATCCCAATATCGCCCACATCTGGCGCAATCACCATGTGGCTCTGGAACGCGTGCTCAACGCACCGCTGCAACATCCGGGCGTGGCTGCACTGCGCGAGCGCGTGCGTGCCGGCGACCTGATCGGCGCCTCCCATACCGAACTGGGACAGGCACAGATCGGCGGCACCGGTGTGCTGTCTACGCGTCTGGTCCGCCAGGGTGAGCACTATATGCTCAACGGCCAGAAGTTCTATTCGACCGGTTCGCTCTTTGCCGACTGGCTGCATGTGACGGTGTCAGTGGAAGACGGCCGCCGCGCGGTGGTCCTGCTGCCCCGCCAGCGCGAAGGCGTGCAGACCGTGGATGACTGGTACGGCATGGGCCAGCGCCTGACCGGCAGCGGCACCACCAACTTCGAGAATGTCCTGGTGGCCCCGCACGAAGTGCTGCTGCCGGATCAGGTACCAGCGCGCCAGGCGGTGCTGGGCTCGACCATTGCGCAACTATTCCTCACGGCGGTCATAGCCGGCGTGGTCAGCGCAGTGGCACGCGACGCCAGCGCGCTGCTGTCCAAACGCAAGCGCAATTACTACTACGCCCCCACACCGGCGGCGGCCGATGACCCTATCCTGCTGAGCGCCCTGGGCGAACGCGATGCCGATGCCTTTGCCACCCGCGCCATCGTGCTGGCCGCCGCCAGCGAGGCCGACCGCGCCTATGCCGCCCTGAAGAGCAATGCGGCCGATGCCGATGACCGCCTGCAGGATGCCGCCGCTGCCGCCGCACGCGCCAAGGTGGTGGTGGATCGCATCGCCCATCACGCCGCCACGGCCCTGTTCGACATCGCCGGAGCCTCGGCCACCCTCACCTCGGCCAATCTGGATCGTCACTGGCGCAACATCCGCACCATCTCCACCCACAACCCGACCTCGCACAAGGCCTTTGCACTGGGCAACCTGAGCGCGAACCAGGTCCGCCTGCCAACCCAGGGATTCTTCTAAGAGCGCGGGGGCGTACGCTACGCCCCCGCGTTTTCCCCTTGCCCCGGCTGATGCCAACAAACCGACGTAACTGGCAATGGCGGTAAACGTTCCAATTTGGTTTGATGTTCTATAAAGTAGACAAAAAACCAAATAAGGAACACATCGCTGTGGCAAACATGTCGGCCAGCAATCCGCCTGCGACAGAGGCAAGGCAGCCGGGCCAGGGTGTGGCCGCGGGCGTGCAGCGCAAGGGGTGGAGCAAGGGGGGGCGTCCATGGCGCCTCCTGCTCCTGTTGTGCTGCCTGCTGACCCTTTCCGAGGGCCAGGCCAAGGTGCTGTCGGTTGGCGTCTACCAGAATCCGCCCAAGATCTTCTTCGACAGTGCCGGGACCGCCTCCGGCCTGCACATCGACCTGCTGCGCCAGATCGCCAGCCGCGAGGACTGGCAACTGCGTTTCGTGCCCTGCGAATGGCAGACCTGCCTGCAATGGGCCGAAGAAGGGAAGATCGATATCCTCCCTGATGTGGCCTGGACCGAGCAGCGTGAAAAAGTGCTGCAATACTCCGCCGTGCCGGCGCTCTACAGCTGGTCCATCCTGTATCGCAACCAGTCCGTGGTGATCGATTCGGTGTTCGATCTCAAGGGCAAGAAGATCGGCCTGCTCGACAGCTCGGTGCAGGCCAGCTATTTTCGCGCCCTGATGGATAACTCCGGGATCAAGCTGACCCTGGTGCCATTGAAGAACGTGGAAGAAGGCTTTCGCATGGCAGCCGCCGGCCAGATCGATGGCATCATCGCCAGCCAGCAAGCGGGCGACATGCTGGCCGACCGCTATCGCCTGGCCGACACCAGCATCGTGTTCCAGCCGGTCAAGCTGTATTTCGTCAGCAGCAGGCAACAGCCCCCGGAGACCCTGGCGGCCATCGACCGCGCCCTGTCACAGTGGCAGGCCGATCCGCAGTCCATCTACTTCGATATCCTGCGCAAATGGGGCCGTGGCGCGACCTCGCTGCCGACCTACGTCTGGTGGTTGCTGGGCGGCGCTCTGGCGCTGCTGGTCTGTGCCTTGCTGATCGCCGCCTACCTGCGCCGGGAAGTCGCCCGCCGCACCGCCAGGCTCAGGCAAAGCGAAGCCTCATTGCGTATCGCTGCGGCGGCCTTCCATTCTTCGGAGGCGATCTGGGTCATGGGTGCCGATCGTAGCGTGCTCGATGTCAACGCCGCCTTCACCGAGTTGACCGGTTATCGACAGGGCGACCTTGACCTGGATGCCCAGGGGATGCCGCCCTGCCGTCAGGAGCAGGAAGACCGGGATTTCCGGACCAGCCTGTGGGCCCTGATCCAGAGCCAGGGGAAATGGCAGGGCGAGCTCTGCGTACAGCGTCGCGGTGGCGACGAATTCCATGCCGTGCTCACGCTGACCGCGGTGAATGACCCCGCCGGTGGTGTGAGTCACTATGTCGGGACGCTGCTGGACATCAGCAGCCAGAAGCGCCTGCAGGAGGAAACCCGTCAACTGGCTTTCTACGACCCGCTCACCGGCCTGCCCAACCGCCGCCTGCTGCTGGAGAAGATCCAGCCCGCCAGCCACCGTGGCCATAGGGCTGAGAGCGGTCAAGGCGTGGGAGCATTGTTCTTCGTCGACGTCGACAACTTCAAGGACCTCAATGACGCCATGGGCCACACCGTTGGCGACCAGCTTTTGCAGCAGGTGGCGCAGCGTCTGCAGAACCTGGTCGGCCGTACCGGCATGGTGGCGCGTCTGGGCGGAGACGAATTCGTGGTGCTGCTGGATGGACTGCCGGCACAACAGGCCCAGTTGCTGGCCAGCCAGTTCGCCCAGCGCATCATCGATGCCATGCAAGCGCGCTTCGACTTCCATGGCGTCGGACATTTCGCGACCTGCTCGGTCGGCGTGGCATTGATGCAGGACCCGCATGCCAGCGTACAGGACCTGCTGCGCCAGGGCGATCTGGCCATGTACGCGGCCAAGAAGGCGGGACGCAATACCTTCTGCCTGTTCAACCAGGAAATGGAATCGGCCCTGCATTTCCGCACCGGCCTGGAGAACGACCTGCGCCGCGCCATCGAGAACGGAGAGTTCAGCCTGCACTACCAGCCGCAGCGTGACCAGGCCGGTCGCCTGATCGGCGTGGAAGCCCTGGCGCGCTGGCACAATCCCTTCCGGGGCCCGGTCTCGCCTGGCCTCTTCATTCCCGTGGCGGAGGCCTCGGGCCTGATCCTGCCACTGGGCCATTGGGTGTTCGAGCAGGCCTGTCGCCAATCCGTGCGCTGGAACCGCAGCGACAACGGCAATCGGCCACCGGTGGTCATCGCGGTCAATGTGAGCGCGCTCCAGCTGCGTCAGCCGGATTTCGTGCAGGACATCCTGCGCACCATCGAAGAGACCGGCGCTCAGGCTGCCCACCTCAAGCTGGAGTTGACGGAGTCGGCCATGGTGGAGGACGTGCAAGCCACCATCGACAAGATGCTGGAGTTGAAGCGCCATGGGCTGACGCTGGCGCTGGACGATTTCGGTACCGGCTATTCCTCGTTGTCGCTGCTCAAGCGCCTACCGCTGGACCAGCTCAAGATCGATCAGTCCTTCGTCCGCGAATTGCTGGCCACACCCAGCGATGTCGCCATCGCCAGGAGCATCATCGCCCTGGCCGATGCGCTCGGTCTGGAAGTCATTGCCGAAGGCGTCGAGACCCGCGAGCAGCAGCAATTCCTGGCCGCCCTGGGTTGCACCCGCTACCAGGGCTACCTGTTCGGCAAGCCGGTACCGGCCGAGCAGTTCGACGGCAGCTATTGATCACACGGGATAGGCCATGACGGCCGGCGGCCGGCAGTGGCGACGTTCAGTGGGCGGCGCTGCGATCGGCCAGCATCAGGTATTCGGCATGCAGGTGGGCCGCTTCCAGTACCTTGCGGTATTTGTCCCGGTCGGCCGGGACGCCGGCGAGTTCATGCTGCAGCAGCTGTCCGATGATCTCGCTGGCCTCGGCCGCTTCGGTGCCGGCCGTCTGCATCGCCAGCAGGCAGTTCCTCACGGTGGCGCGCACCAGTTCGGCGACCGGTTCATCCTGTTCGGACATGTCGCACAGCCGGACGATGATGCCCAGATGGCGGCGTGCGATGCTCATGGCGTTGGTACACATGGTCCCCTCCTTATCGTGGATTCACGATAGGACGGCAACCACGCGCACGCCATCAGGGGTTTCCTGATTGCAAGCCCGGCAACAGCAGCCAGGCTTCAGAGCGCCTGCAGCAGGACCCCGCTCAGCGCCAGGATCACCACCACCGCCAATGGCGGCAGGCGCCAGGCCATCAGCAGCACCATGCCGGTCACGGCCAGCGCAAAATCGCGGGCATTGAACACTGCACTGGTCCACACCGGGTTATAGAGCGCCCCCGCCAGCAAGCCGACTACGGCGGCATTGGCCCCGCGCATGGCGGCCTGGGCCAGCGGCCGTTGCCGGAAGTCGTCCCAGAACGGCAGCGCGCCCAACAGCAGCAGGAAACCCGGCAGGAAGATCGCCAGCAGGCACAGCACGGCACCTGCCACGCCATTGGGGAAGGCTTGCATCACCGTGCCGAGGTAGGCGGCGAAGGTAAAGAGCGGACCCGGCACCGCCTGCGCGGCACCATAGCCGGCCAGGAAGACATCGTTGGAGACCCAGCCGGGGCCGACCACTTCGGCCTGCAGCAAGGGCAGCACCACATGTCCACCGCCGAAGACCAGTGAGGCCGAACGATAGAAGGCATCAAACACCGAAACAGCATGCAGCCCGGACCACGTCGCCACCAGCGGCAAGCCGACCAGCAACAGCAGGAAAGCAGCTAGGCAGGCCAGGCCGACACCGCGCGACACGCCGAATCCCAATTGTCCCCGGCGAGTCACGGCAAGGTCGCGACAGAACAACAAGCCGGCCACGGTACCAAACAGGATGGCGGCGATCTGGCCCACGGCGCTGCCGGCGCCGACCACGATCATCAACGCACCCAGCGCGATGCTGATGCGCTGGCGGTCGGGCGTGATGGTGCGCGCCATGCCCCAGACCGCCTGGGCCACCACAGCCACGGCCACGATCTTCAGACCGTGCAGCAGACCGGTACCGAGGACACCCGACATGCTCCCAGCGACCAGGCCAAAGACCAGCAGCAACAGCGCCGATGGCAAGGTGAATGCCGCCCAGGCTGCCAGGGCGCCCCACGGGCCGCCACGCAACAGGCCCAGGGCGAAACCGACCTGGCTGGACGCCGGGCCGGGCAGGAACTGGCACAGCGCGACCAGATCGGCATAGCTGCTTTCACCAATCCAGCGGCGGCGCACCACGAGCTCGTCGCGGAAATACGCCAGGTGCGCCACCGGTCCGCCAAATGATGTCAGCCCCAGCATGAGAAAAACACGCAGTACCTCGCCGGCACTGCCGCGTGCTGCGCGGTCATCCTGGGATATCGGGTCTTCGTCGTGCGTCATTGCGCAAGAACTCACTTTCTGCATCTCGATGGCGTCTGTACACCGCAGGCTGCGGTGTCGGCAGGCTGGCTATCATAATGCAGTCGCTCGAACCTACCAACCTACCAACGCCATGTGCAGGCGGCGGATAGGCGGTGCCGCGTTTCGCCGCCCGGACTCCCTCCTAAACACAAACACTTCTCATTCGTCTATCAGAGAGCGCGCCATCCGGCACGCGCCAGCCCGGCTGGCGACCTCTCCTTGCGTATTTCGCTCTCGACCATGACCAACCGATATAACAACAAGCTCCCTTGCTCTCCCCTGCGCCCCCGCCTGCTGGTGCAGTCCCTGCGACTGGCCCTGCTCGGGTTATCGGCAACTTCCTCCGCCTGGGCGCAGAACGACCCTGCCAGTACGGCCCTGCCACAGGTCACCGTCACCGCCACCGAAGAAGAAAAGGCGACCGGTCCGGTGCACGGCTTCGTCGCCCGGCGCAGCGCCACCGCCACCAAGACCGACACCGCCATCACCGAGACCCCGCAATCGATCTCGGTGGTGACCGCAGACCAGATCGCCACCCAGCAGGCGCGCACCGTGGCCGAGGCCCTGGGTTATACCAGTGGCGTGCAGGTCTCCACGGGGGCCTTCGCCATCGTCGATACCGCCTCGCTGCTGCGCGGCTTCGCGCTCAACAATGGCGGTTCTTTCTATCGCGATGGGATGCTGACCTCGTCCAATGCCAGCTACAGCCGCTATGCGCCCGAGCCCTATGGGCTGGAGCGCATCGAACTGTTGCACGGTCCGGCCTCGGTGATGTTCGGCCAGAATTCGCCGGGCGGACTGATCAACGTGGTCTCCAAGAAGCCGACCACCACCGCGCTGCACGAACTGCAGGTGCAGGTGGGCAGCTTCGACCGCAAGCAGGTAGCCGGCGATTTCGGCGGCGCCCTGGATGCCGCCGGAGTCTGGTCCTATCGCCTGACCGGCCTGGCGCGCGACGCCGGCACCCAGGTCGACGGGACCGTGGACCGCCGCTTGTTCCTGGCGCCGGCCATCACCTGGCGCCCGGACGAGCGTACCGAATGGACCGGCCGCTTCGAATACCAGCGTAGTGAAGGCCTGTCCAACAACCTGTTCCCGACCAGCGGCACGGTCAGCCCCAATCCGAACGGCCAGATTCCCACCAGTACCGCGCTGGGACGCACCGGCGACAACAATGAGCGCTACGAGAACTGGTCGCTCAGTTCGCTGTTCTCGCACCAGTTCAACGAAGTCTGGAGCTTCCGCCAGAACCTGCGCTACACCGACTACACCGGCACCCGCAACAACCTGCGTTTCGCCGCCTTCTTCCCCGCCACGCAGTCGGCGGTGGCGGCGCTGCAGCGCTGGCGCCTGGGGACCGACTCCAATACCTTCACCGCCGACCAGCAGCTGCAGGCAGACTTCGGCACCGGCCCGCTCACGCACAAGGTCTTGATGGGCCTGGATCTGCACCATACCGCCGGTACCGTGCGCGGCTACGTCAGCCCCAATACTGCGGCCGGCTATGTGTTCTCCAACATCTACACCACCAGCTACGGCAACCTGCCGGCGGTGGCCGAGAACTACAACCTGCGCACCCAGGATGACCAGATGGGGCTCTACCTGCAGGACCAGATCAGGATAGGCGAGCGCTGGATCCTCTCGGCCGGGCTGCGCCATGACCGCTCCGACCAGAAGGTGAGCAATGCCATCGCCCGTACCGTCACCGACCGCAGTGACCGCGCCAATACGCGCAACCTCGGCCTGGTGCATGAGATGGCGGGGGGCTTCTCGCCCTACCTGAGCTACACCGAGTCCTTCACGCCCACCACCGGCCTGAGCTATGGCGGTGACATGCTCAAGCCGGAACGGGCCAAGCAGTACGAGACCGGAGTCAAGTACGTGCCACCGGGGACCAATGCGCTGTTCACCCTCGCGGTGTTCGACCTGCGCCGGCAGAACGTGGCTACCGCCGACCTGGCCCACGCCGGCTACTCGATCCAGACCGGCGAGGCGCGCTCGCGGGGCGTGGAATTGGAAGGCAAGATGTCGCTCGCCGATGGGTTGAACCTGACCTCCAGCTACAGCTATACCGATGCCAAGGTCACCAGCAATACCTCCAGCAGCAGCGCCACCAGCACCGTGGGAAAGGCCTTGCCTGGGGCGGCCCGTCACAATGCCGGCGTACTGGTGGACTATGGCTTCCAGCGTGGCGCCATGGCCGGCGCCCATCTCTCGGCCGGGGTACGTTACATCGGTCGCTCCTATGGCAATGCCCTCAACACCTTCGAAACCCCGGCGGTCACCTTGCTGGACTTCGGGGCGAGGATGGACCTGGGTCGCATCAACAGCGAGTGGCGCAATATCGAACTGGCGCTCAAGCTCAACAACGTGACCGACCGGGTCTACGCGTACTGCTCCGAACTGTGTGAGTACGGCAGCCGCCGCACCGGACTGCTCCAGTTGACCACCCGATGGTAATGCGCCCCACCCTGGCCGGCCGGGCCAGCGCCTGGCTGTGCCGCCACGCACCTGACCGCCACACGCTGGTCCTGTTGCATCGCTGGAACGGCCTGGCGCTGGCCCTGTTCCTGCTGGTGGCCAGCCTGACCGGTAGCCTGCTGGCCTTCGAGGACGAGCTCGATCTGTGGCTGGCGCCGGAGTTGCACCTGGCGCATCCGGCCCCGGGCCAGCCGGCCTCGGCCATGCTGGACCCGTACGCGTTGCGCGAACGGGTGGCGCTGGCGCTGGGGCCACAGGCCGATGTCAGCCAGTTGATCCTGCATCCGCAAGCGGGTCGTACGGTACGTTTCCTGGTCGGCCCGGCCATCGACCGCGCCACCGGCCAGCCCTTCCGGCTGGGGTATGACGAAGTCCTAGTCAATCCCCATACCGGAGCGATCCAGGGGCTGCGGGACCGCCAGAGGATCAGCCTGGAACGGTCGGCACTGATGCCGCTGGTGTTCAACCTGCATCACTCGCTGGCCTTGCCGCGCGTGGCCGGGGCCTTGGTGATGGGTGTGGTGGCCACGCTGTGGACGCTGGACTGCCTGGTCGGCATGACCCTGACCTGGCCACGGGGTCGGCCTTTCCTGGCGAAATGGAAGCCGGCCTGGCTGGTCAAGTGGCGGGCCGGTTTCTATCGCGTCAATCTCGACCTGCATCGCGCCTTCGGCCTGTGGTGTTGGGTGTTGCTGCTGATGCTGGCCTGGTCCAGCGTGATGTTCAACCTGCGCGACCAGATCTACCTGCCGGTGATGTCGCGCCTGCTGCCCTTCGATTACAGCTGGCGCCCCGCGCCGCCCCTGGCCAATGCATCACCACTGACGGCGGGGCCACCGATGTCCTGGCCGCAGGCGCATGCCATGGCACGCCGGGCCATGGCCGGTTTCGCCAGCGAACGCGGACTGCAGATCGACTTCGAGGAAAGACTGAGTTATGACAGCCGGCGCGGGGTGTATGCCTACATGGTGCACAGCAATGCCGACCTGCGCAGCGACGTTGGCAATACCGGACTGCTGATCGATGCCGCCAGCGGCCAGATCCGTGGCCACTGGCTGCCGACAGGCGACCGCAGCGGCAATACCTTCAGCAACTGGCTCGGCGCGCTGCACATGGGCCATGTGTTCGGACTGCCCTGGCGCATCGCGCTGGCTTTGCTGGGATTGGCGGTGAGCCTGTTGACGGTGACCGGCGTGGTGATCTGGTGGAAGAAGCGCGGCGCGCGTCAGCCACGCTCCCCGGGGGCGGGAATGAAGCCCAGCGCCAGCCACAGGGTGCGGGCTTCGCGATAGGCAGCCAGATGGGCGGGGTCGGTCTGCAGCCATTGCTGCAGGGCCTGCTGTTCAGGCTCGTCGAGCCCATCCTGTTCGTGCTCGCGCATCACCCAGGAGACGGCGGTCTGCCACGACAGGGAAGAAGCGGAAGGCTGGGACATGGAGGACGGATCGATGGGACGAGGCGCAAACACCGGAAAAAAACACGCCACCCATCGGGGCGGCACGAGTGCGCATCATAGCCTATCGCTCCGTCCCATGGCAGGTCGCGCCGGCTTGCAGCTGCGCGCGGCAACTGTCCATGGCGTCGCGGATCAGGAAGTTGACCAGCGTGGCCGATATCCCCAGTTCGGCGGCGATTTCGCGCTGGCTCATGCCACTCAGCCGATACAGTTCGAACACCCGGCGCGTGCGCGGCGGCAGGCTGGCCAACGCCTGGCTGATCAGCGCCAGCGTCTGGCGGCTGATGGCGATGGCTTCCGGCCCCTGCGCTTCTTCGTGTACGGCCTGGCCCTCTTCCTCGACGGCGAAGACATCGCTTTCGAAGGCGCTGCGGCGATGACGATCGATGGCCAGGTTGCGCACGATGCGCAGCAGGTAGGCCGAGGGCTGGCGGATATCGAATCCGGCCGGGACTTCGCTGATCTTGAGGTAGGCATCCTGCACCACGTCCTCGGCGCGATGCGGGCAGCCCAGGATGCGCAGTGCCGCATCCCGCAGGCGCCGCCTTTGGCCGATGAAATGCTCGCGCAGGTCCGATGCCGCAGCGTCGTGGTGAGGTGTTGCCTGCCTGTCGTGCATGGTGGTCGGTCCCCTTCCCTCTGGCTACCAGCGATAGCGGGCGCTCAAGAGCGCCATCCGTTCTTCGGCCCAGAAGCAGGTCAGGGTCGGCTCGGCCAGGCAGGAGGTGCTCTGGCGGTTGGTCAGGTTGCTGATGTTGAGCGCATAGCGCCAATGCCCCTGGTCCAGCCGTAGCATGGCGTCCAGCAGCAGTACGGCGGCATTGCGCACGCTGTTGTCGGCATTGGCGTAGTTGCGACCGACATAGCGCACGCCCCCTCCTATCCCCCAGCCGGACCACGCCGCGCCCGGGGTGTAGTCCAGCCACAGGCTGGCTGCATGACGTGGCACCAGCACCGGCGACTTGCCTTGCAGGGCGGGATCGACATGGCGCGTGTTGATGGCCTGGGTGTAGGCGTAGGCGGCCGCAATGTTGAGACCTGGGTGCAGCCTGCCCTTGGCCTCCAGTTCCACCCCGCGCGAGCGGACCTGGCTCTGGGTGAGGTAGGCATTGGCGTGTTGCGGGTCGGCGGTGAGCACGTTGTCCTTGCTGACCTGGTAGAGCGCGGCGGTATAGAGCAGGCGCTGCCCCTGCGGCTGGAACTTGAGACCGACTTCCAGTTGCCGTCCGTAGGCTGGTGCAAAGGGCTGGCCCGCGGCGTCCTGGCCGGCCTGCGGCAGGAAGGCGGTGCTGTAGTTCAGATAAGGCACCAGACCGGGCGAATGGGTCCAGGCCAGGCCCAGGCGATGGCTCCAGGCGTGGGCGCGGCTATCCAGGCGGGACGGTCCGATGTCGTTGCGGGTGCTATCGGTGACGCGATCATGGCGACTGCCCAGGGTCCATACCCAGGCGCCATCGCGGATCTGGTCCTGGACATAGACGCCGGTCTGGCGCATCTCTTCATGCAATTGCGCATAGAGGGTGGAAGCCAGCGCTATGGGCATGCCATAGACCGGCTGCGCCAGGTCCAGCGCGGGCGCGGTTCCCCGGTAACGTTGCTCGTCCTGACGCATCTGCATCAGGTCCAGCCCCAGCAGCACGGTATGCTCGAGCGGCCCCTGTTGCCAGCGGCCTTGCAGTCGGGTATCGATCTGGGTGCTGGTCAGTTGCGTCTGGTAGCGGGCGCTGCTGCGCGAGAGCACGCTGCCGCTCAAGCTGCCCGGGTTGAGGACCGAGTAGTCCGACCGCAGCGCCGCGTGGCGGAAATTCTGCTGCAGGCGCCAGGTCGCATCCAGCCGCTGATCCAGCATCCAGCCAAGCGACCATTGCTCGCCCCGCTGATGATCCGTACCGGGGTCGCCTACCAGCGTATGAGTCAGGCTGCCGTCGGGACGTACCGCCGTCCAGCGGCCGCTGCCACTGCGGTCGCGCAGGTAGTCGGCCAGCAGGATCAGATGGCTGTCGCCGCCCAGCTGCAGCTTCAGCGAGGGCGCCAGGTACAGACGATCGTTGGGCACGGCACTGCCATTGCCGTAGCTGAACTGGGTGTTGCTGTCCAGCGCCAGGCCCACCAGACGGCCCTGTACCCGGCCTGCATCGTCCAGGGTAGCGCTCAGGTCGGCCGCCAGCTGGCGCCGCTGGAAGCTCCCGATACCGGCCTGTATCTCGTTGGGCGCATCGTCTCCGGCTACCTTGCTGATACGGTTGACCACCCCGCCCGGATCGGCCTGCCCGAAGCTGGCCGACGCCGCTCCCCGCAAGACTTCGACCCGTTCCAGCCCGTATGCCTCGGTGCGGAACGTGCCAAAGCCGGCCACCGGCTGGCGCAGGCCATTGAGGTAGTTGCTGGTGTTCTGGGCATTGATGAAACCGCGCAGGTTGAAATAGTCGTAGCCGCGTGGATCGACGCCATGCGTTTCGGTGTTGGCGCCGGGCATATAGCGCAACACGTCGAGGATGCTGTCGGCGCCGCGTGCTTCCATTTCGGCACGGGTGACGACCGACAGCGATTGGGCGATCTCCAGCAAGGGGGTGACAGTACGGGTGGCGCTCTGGCCAGCGGCAACGGCGTAGCCCTCGCTGCCCTCGGCGAACTCGGCCTGTTCGCCACGACCGTCGATGATGACGTCCTTCAGACGTTGCGTCTGCTGGCGCACCGGCATGGGCGCGCCGCCTTCGCCCATGCCGGTACGCCATTGCAGGCCATAGCTGCCATTGGCGGCACGTACCGCCTGCAGGCCACTACCGGCCAGCAACTGCGCCAGGCCATCCTCCACCGCCAGCGTAGCGGCCAGTGCCACCACCTGGCGGCCCTGCACCATGTCTGGCGCATACGACAGGGTGATGCCAGCCTGGCGGGCGAAGTGGTTCAGGGCCTGTTCCAGCGGTCCGGCGGCGATCTCGTAATGGCGTCGGTCCTGCGCCATGACCCCGGCCGGCCACAAGCTGAGGCCGCCGAGGGCCAGCAGCAGCGCCATCAGCGCCATGCGCGTGATGCCGGCGGTGCGGGAGTTCAGGGACAGGAATGGAGTGGAGGGCATGCGCAAGCGGTTCGATTCGTCGGGCTACACTGGGATGCCGAACGAGCTCGCCAAAACCCGTAAGCGGAAGCGAAAAAAATCCGGCCCGTCCCGATCAGCCCGCTGCCAGGTCCGCTGCCTGGCTCACTAGCCGGCCGCCGCCAGCCGCACCCAGAACCGCGTACGTCGCTGCACGACCACCGGCAGTGTCCGGGCCAGCGAGTCCAGGGCCGCATCGCTGTCCTGCAACTGGAAGACGCCGGACACCCGCAAGTCGGCCACCGTCGGATCGCACAGCAGCCAGCCATGGCGATAGCGCGCCATCTCGACAAGCAGGTCGCCCAGTCGCATCTGGCGCGCCACCAGGGTCTGTTCCAGCCAGGCCGTGGGGTCCATGGCGGCGGTCACGATGGCCTGGCGCGCCAGTTGCCCCTGCGCATCGATCTCGACCATCTCGCCGGGGAGGATGACCTCGCGCATGCCGCTGGCCGTCTGCACCGCCACCTGCCCCTCGATCACCGTGAGCCGGGTACTCTGCGCCTGCTGGCGCACATCGAAACGCGTTCCCAGTGCCTGCAGCAGCGCTTGCCCGGTCCTGACCCGCAAGGGTCGATATTGCGCGGCCTGGGCATCCTTGCCGGTATCGACGAAGATTTCGCCGTGGCGCAGCACCAGCAGCCGCTGCACCTCGTCGAAACGGACCTGGATGTGGGAGTCAGTGTTGAGCGCCAGATGGGTGCCGTCACTCAGGCTGAGCCGACGCTGGGCGCCGGTGGCCGTGGTGTAGCCATCGGCCTGCAACAGATCCGGCAGGTCCAGCAGGCCCGCCTGGCGCGCCGCCAGCGACGCCACGGCCAGTCCCCCCAGACCCAGTGCGACACCGCCCAGCCAGCGACGGCGTGACTGCCGCTGCTGGCGGCTGCGGGACAGTCGCTTGAGCGGTCCCTGCCATTGACCTGCCGGAACCGGCAGGGCCACCAGGCGCTGGAACTGTTCTTCAGCAGCCATCAGATCACGCCATACCTGCGCATGACAGGGATCGGCGCGACACCAATGCTCTATCTGCGCCTGCAGGTGGGCATCCACACCATGGCGCCCGGCGTCAGCCCGCAAGCGGACCAGCCAGGCGATGGCCTGGTCGAGGACCAGGGGATCGACTGCGGGCGTGTTGGAGCTGGCTGGCGGCGAGGCAGGCATGGCGCGGACACAAATGCGGGCGGCTAGCCCTGGAGCGACTGCCGCATCAGGTAGCAATGGCGGATCGCGGCGGCCATGTATTTCTCCACGCTGCTCAGCGACACCCCCATGCGGGTGGCGATCTCGGGATAGCTCATCTGCTCCAGGCGCGACAGCAGGAAGGCCTCGCGCGCCCGGGCGCCCAGGCCTTCGAGCATGGCGTCGATGGCCGCCAGCAGTTCGATGAGCAGCATCCGCGCTTCCGGCGAGACCACTTCCGGCTCGGGCAGACTGGCAATGGCCTGCAGGCAGGCACGCTCGACCTCGTCACGGCGCACCTTGTCCACCACCAGCCCGTGCGCGATGCGGCTCAGCCAGGCACGCGGTTCCCGCACATCATCCAGCGCACGTGGCTTGCCGAGCACGCGCAGAAAGGTGTCCTGGGCCAGATCGGCGGCGTCGAAACTGCTGCCCACCCTGCCCCGCAACCATTGCTGCAGCCAGCGATGATGCTCGCGATAAAGCATCTGAAAGCGCTCGGCATCGGCGAGAGGCGGGACGGACATGGCGGTGACAAGAATTGACTTAGATAATAATAATTCTCATTTTAATCTGGTATATGAAGTTTTACAACGCGCGCCAGGCCCGCTGCATGCGCTGCCTGCGTCGTGTGCTGCACGTACATCATCGATCTCCCTCTCCATCCCGACCGCGCATCATGCGGGTTTTGACAAATCGGCGGCAGTCGGACTGTCACAACATGCCGTTGCGACCGTGCAGAAAAAAATTCTGTGCGGTTTGCTCACCCCAGTTCGGAAGAAAGCTCGGCCATTGCTCCGTATGCTCAAGCTGTCGCACCTGTTTTCATCTGCAGTCATCTCTCCCCCCTCCCATCGCCACCTACTTTCTGGAGCAGGACATGTCTTTGCAGCACTTCAAGGTACTCACGTTTGATGTCGTCGGCACGCTTATCGATTTCGAGGGAGGCATGCTGGCCTACCTGCGCGAGGCGGTTCCCGACAGCAAGATCTCTGACGAAGATTTTCTGACGGCCTACCGCGCCGCGCGCAGTGATGGCAATACCGGTTGGTATCCGGACGACCTGGAGCGTTGCTGGCATGTCATCGCGCCCGGTCTGGGCCTGCCAGACAGTGCCGAGCTGGCTCGCGGCCTGCGCGATTCTGTCGCGCGCTGGCCTGCCTTCCCCGATTCGGTACAGGCCCTGCAACGCCTGCGCAAGCACTTCAAGCTGGTCACCATGACCAATGCACAGAGCTGGGCGCTCCAGCATTTCTCCCGCACCCTGGGGGAGCCCTTCGATCTGCTATTGAGCTGCAACGATGCCTTGTGCGAGAAGCCTGATCCGCAATATTTCGCCTATGCGCGTGGCCGCTTCGAAGGCCAATGGGGCTATCGCACGGCCGACAACCTGCATGTGGCGCAGAGCCAGTACCACGATATCGGCGTCTCCAAGCGTCTGGGCATCACCACCTGCTGGATCGAGCGTCGTCACGACAAATCAGGCCCGGGCGGCACCATAGCCTCCCAGCACACCGTTCCCGACTACCACTTCCATACCTTGGCCGAACTGGCTGATGCCGTCGACGCCGGCCGTTAAGCCGCGCCCTCTGGCCCAGCCAGAGGGCAGCAGTTCATCCGGGAACAGGCGAGTCGCTACGCGCGGCCGACCGATCTCCTCACGCTTCAACCACCAGGGAGTTGCACCATGGACGACAACAGCAAGAACAACAACGAGCTTCTCCTCAGCGCCAGCGACACTGCCGGCCTGATGGAATGCATGAAACGCGGCGCCAGCCGACGCGATATTCTCAAGATGCTGCTGGCAGGCGGCATGCAGGCGACATTGGCGGGTGGCCTAGCCAGTAGCGCCATCACTGCCTATGCCCAGACGCCACGGCGTGGCGGCCGGCTGCGGGTTGGCGGCGACACCGCCTCGGTCAGCGATACGCTGGACCCGGCCAAGCAGTCCAACAAGACCGATTATTCGCGCGGCACCATGCTCTACAACGGCCTGACCGTACTGGATGCCACGCTCACGCCACAACCGGCGCTGGCCGAATCCTTCAGCAGCAAGGATGCCAAGGTATGGGTATTCAAGCTGCGTCGTGGCGTCACCTTCCACGACGGCAAGCCGCTGGCGCCGGCCGACGTCGTGTTCTCGCTGATGCGGCACAAGGATCCGGCCACCGCCTCCAAGGCCAAGACCCTGGCCGACCAGATCGACAGCGTCAAGGAGACCGGCCCCAATGAAGTGACCGTCACCCTGGTGGCGCCCAATGCCGATCTGCCGGTGATCGTGGGGACCTTCCACTTTCATATCGTCAAGGCCGGCACCACGGATTTCAGCGCCGGCATCGGCACCGGCCCTTACAAGCTCAAGGAATTCAACCCGGGCATCCGTTCGGTGGTGGTCCGCAACGACAATTACTGGATTCCCGGCAAGCCCTATCTGGACGAGATCGAGTATGTCGGCATCGGCGATGAGAGTGCGCGCGTCAATGCACTGCTCTCGGGCGGGATGGATCTGGTAGCGAACCTCAATCCGCGCTCCATCGAACGGGTCAAGGGCAGTCCCGGCTTTGCGGTACTGGAAACGCAGTCGGGCGCCTACACCGACCTCATCCTGCGCAAGGATGTGGGTCCCGGCAGCAATCCGGATTTCGTGCTGGCCATGAAGTATCTGATGGACCGCGAACTGATGAGCAAGAACATCGCCCGTGGTCATGCCGTGCTGGGTAACGACCAGCCCATCGACCCCACCAACCGGTTTTTCCTCGCTGGTCTTCCACAACGCCAGATGGACCTGGACAAGGCCAAGTACCATCTGCAGAAATCCGGCGTGAGCGGCAAGGTGCCGATCGCCTGTTCGGTGGCAGCAATGTATTCGGTCGATATCGCCACGGTGATGCAGCAAACCGCGCAGCGCATCGGGCTGGAACTGGAACTCAAGCGCCTGCCGCCGGAGGGTTACTGGTCCAACCAGTGGCTCAACAACCCGGTCGGATTCGGCAACGTCAACCCACGTCCAAGTGCCGATGTGTTGCTGACGCAATTCTTCCAGTCCCAGGCGGCGTGGAACGAATCACAGTTCAAGAGCGAGAAGTTCGACCAGTTGCTGACCGCGGCCCGGGCAGAGATTGATCTGGGCAAGCGCAAGCAGATGTATGGCGACATGCAGACCATCATCCATGAACAAGCCGGCATTGGCATCCCGATGTTCCTGGCCAGCCTGGATGGCTACAGCAGCAAGCTCAAAGGCCTCTCGCCCATCCCGCTGGGGGGCATGATGGGATATTCCTTTGCGGAGCATGTCTGGCTGGACGCCTGAGCACGACTCGCGGTGGCCCAGGACGCGTCGCCTGCAAGGGGCGCGCCCTGTGGCCTTCAGGCCGCCGCTTCTTCGCGCATCTGGCCTATCACGAAACCCAGCAGCTGCGGCTCCGCCAATGGGCGGCTGTAGAAGTAGCCCTGGATTTCATCGCAACCCAGGCGCTTGAGCCATTCGCGCTGCTGCACCGTTTCCACGCCCTCGGCAATGACCTTGATGTCCAGCGTATGGCCCAGGCCGATGACCGCCTGCACGATGGCAGCGTCCTGCGAATTGGGGCGTAGCTGGCTGACGAAGGAGCGGTCGACCTTGAGCTTGTCGATGGGGAAGCGTTTCAGGTAGGCCAGGCTGGAATAGCCGGTGCCGAAATCGTCGATCGACAGCTTCAGTCCCAGTGCGCGCAGTTCGTGCAAGAGTTGCACGGCGGCCTCGGTATGTTCCATGACGGCGCCTTCGGTGATTTCCAGTTCCAGGCAGGCGGGATTGATGCCGGTGCGCGCCAGCAGCGCCTGCATGCGCGCCAGGAAATCGGGGTGGCCGAAGTGGCGCGCCGAGATGTTCACGGCCACCACCATGTCGCGTCCGCTCAGGTTGCGCAGCGTGTGGATCTGGGCACAGGCACGTTCCAGCACCCATTCCCCGATGGCGATGACCAGGCCGGATTCCTCGGCCACGGGGATGAAATCGCCCGGCGGCACCAGCTGGCCCTGGCGACGCCAGCGCACCAGCGCCTCGAATCCGACCAGGCTGCCGTCCTGCAGCGATTGCTGGGGTTGCAGGTGCAGTTCCAGTTCGTTGCGTTCCAGGGCGTGTACCAGTTGGGCCTCCAGTTCGACCCGGGCCACCGCTTCGGCGTTGAGCGCTTCCGAATAGGCCACCAGCATGTTGCCACCCTGTGCACGGGCCGATTGCAGCGCGGCGTCGGCATTGCGCAGCAGTTGCACGGCGTCGCCGCCATGACGCGGATACTCGGCCGCCCCCAGGCTCAGGTTGGAATAGACTTCGTGGGCGCGGCAGCTGAAAGGCCGCTGCATGCCGGCCTGCAGGGCGACCAGCGCCCGCGAGAAATCCTCGGAGTCGACATGGTGGCGATACAGGATCACGAAATTGGCGCCATCCAGGCGGAAGACCTCGCCGTGATAGGCCCCGGCAATGCTGCGCAGGCGGGATGCAATATCGGTGATCATGGCGTCGGCAAATTCATGGCCGTAGGCGCCGATGACGCGTTCGAAGCGATCGACGCTGCCCAGCACCAGGGTATGACTGCGGCCACGCAGGTGCAGCAAGCGGTGTTCGAGCGAGCGGCGGTGCGCCAGGCCGGTCAGCGGATCGTGCGCCGCCTGGTGTGCCAGCGCGTCTTCGGAGCGGAAGCGGGCGCGGATGTGATACATCATGAACAGCGCCGTGGCCAGTGCCAGCAGATTGAACCAGTGCACCAGACGGGCGATGCGGTTCAGGTTCAGGTCCACCATGCCGCCCTCGCGCAGCAGTTCGGTCACGTCATGCATGCCCATGCCATTGAGGGTCCAGTGCACCAGGGGATCGGCGGCATGGCGGATGTTTTCTACGGTGTTCTGCATGACCATGGACAGGCTGGCGCCGCACGCCACGACCAGGGTAAGCAAGAGGTAGATGGGCCAGCGTGAATGACGGGCCAGGCGTTGCCGCAGGCTGATCTCCTGGGCTGCCGGTGCGATTGCGGTCACCAGACTGCGCAGGCTGTCTTTCCAGCGGCGAGGCATGGCTTGGGTCTGCTGCATCAGATTTTCCATCTTCCCCCCCGGGTCATTGCTTGAGTAGAGTTTCCACCGTCTGCAGCATCTCGTCGCCATCGAAGGGCTTGCCGAGGAAGGCCGAGCGGCCGGCCGCCACCACCCGCGCCGCTACCGCCACGGTGGGATACGACGTGATTACCACCACCGGCATAGCCAGTTGGCGGCCGCGCAGCCATTCCAGCAATTCCACGCCGCTCATGCCGGGCATCTGGACATCGGTGACGATGCAATCCATGGCTTCATAGGCTTGTTCGGCGACAAAGTCGTCGGCGCTGGCGTGACATTGCACCGTCCATCCCATTGAGCGCATCAGCGCCGAGAGGGCCTCGCGCATGGAGGCGTCATCATCGATTACGGCAATCTTGCTTGGCTGGTTCACTGCATTCCCTTGGCGATGCCGGCTCGAAGCGCCGGCCTGTCTTCTGCATCCGCATGGATGAGACGAATTCTTGATTGCAGGTTATCAAGCCCGGGCCGGGGCGGGAATCATACATTGGTATGAGCGGGGGTAAGACGGGCGCCGACACGCCATTCGGCCTGGCCGGCCGGCACCCTGCCGTGGCATTGCGCCAAGCTTCAGGCGCGCGGCTTGAGCCCTTGCTGCTCCAGGGCCTGACCCATGCGCACCAGGTCGGCGAAGGAACGTGCCTGCATCTTCTTCATGGCGTGGCCGCGATGGATCTTCACCGTCACCTCGCTGGTGCCAAGCTCTCCGGCGATCTGCTTGTTCAGGAGCCCGCTGACGGCCAGCCACATGACTTCGGCCTCGCGCGGCGTCAGGCTGGCATAGCGTGCCTGCAGGCCGGTACGCGCCAGGCGCTGCTCCAGCTGCAGCCGGTCCTTCTCGTGGGCGGTGGCCACGGCGTCCAGCAAGTCCTGATCGCGGAAAGGTTTGGTCAGGAAATCGATGGCACCGGCCTTCATGGCCCGCACGCTCATGGGGATGTCGCCATGGCCAGTCATCAGGATCACCGGCATGTCCACGCCGCTGCGCACCAGTTCGGCCTGCACATCCAGCCCGCTCACGCCCTGCAGACGGACATCCAGCAGCAGGCAGGATGGACTGCTCTGGATCGGACGCTGCTGGAATTCGATGGCACTGGCATAACCGAACACCTGCAGGCCCACCGAGCGCAGCAGGCTGTCCAGCGCCTCGCGCAGGGCCGGGTCGTCGTCGACGATATAGACCACCGGCACCGCGGGTGCGGACTCGGCAGCGGCTACGCGCGCCACCGAACTCATTGTTCATCTCCCTGGATCGGCGGCAGCTGGACAGTCATCAAGGCTCCTTGTGGCTTGCGATGGGCGGCGACGATGGTGCCGCCGAGCGATTCGAGGATGGAGCGGCAGATCGCCAGCCCCATCCCCATGCCCTCTTTCTTGGTGGTGAAGAAGGCGTCGAACAACTTCTTGAGCTGCTCTTCGGTGAAGCCGGGACCGTTGTCGGCCACTTCGATAAAGAGCATGCCCTCCGGCGTAAGGCCGCAACGCACTTCGATCACCGGCGCAATGGTCCGCGCCTCGTGCATGGCCTGGGCTGCGTTCATGACCAGATTGATCAGCACCTGCTGCAATTGCACCTTGTCGGCCAGCACGGCCGGCAATCCTGGCGGCAGGTTCAGCCGCAGCTTTACACGCAGGCGCTGCAATTCGCGGCCCAGCATGTCGCAGCTTTCCGCGCTGATCTGGCTCACATCCAGCGGCACGAAGGTCGGCGCCGAGGGCCGCGCCATGCTGCGGATGCGCTGGATCACTTCGCTGGCCCGCTTGGCGTTCTGCTGCATGGCATCGACCGCGCGTCGCACTTCCTCCAGTACCGGTTCCTCGCGGTTGAGCCAGCGCAGGCCGGCCTGGCCGTGGGTGACGATGGCCGCCAGCGGCTGATTGACTTCGTGGGCGATGGTGGCGGTGAGTTCACCCAAGGTGCTCACCCGACTGGCGTGGGCCAGCTGGCTGCGGGCCTGGTTCAGGGCTTCTTCCCGTTGCAGCAGGGCAATGGTCGCATCCTGCCCCTTGACGGCCAGAAATCCGGTAATGGCGATGGCGGCCAGACTGACCAGGCAACGGGTCAGGGCCGCCTCATCCTTGAAGAAACCATGGGAGATCAGATAAGCGAGCAGTGTCAGCCCCATGCAGAACAGCATCACGGCGATCACGCCGCGCCGTGGCCAGATCCAGACCGACATCAGCACCACGCCGACGTAGAGCACGGCAATGGCCACGTCCAGCTCGGTGAGTGCATCCACGGCAAAGATCGCTACCGTCAGTGCCGCGGCCGCGGCCGGTACTGCCGGCGAACGATTGAATCGGTACATACTGCTCCCCCCTGCTGGCTTGCCTGTTTTTATGTGGACCGGTTGTGGTCCCTGAATGATGGTCAGGACCGCGGATGGCGATCCTTCCTTCCGGACGCGAGTATATAACCTGCAAGGCGGACAAAGCACATGTATTACACCAAAGTATAGGGTGCCCATCGGATGAAAACCGGCCGCTGGCGCAGGCCTGGAGCGGGGCCGCTCTCATGGCATGGGGAAGCGCGGGTGAAACCGGCAAGCGTCCATACCTTCGTATGATTGGCGTCCTGACAGCGCGGTCCTAGGATGCGTCCATCCGATTGCTTTGCTACGGGAAAACCCATGAAGCTCTACGAAACCCTCGCCGACACCATCCGGCGCCAGATCCAGGAAGGCGTGATGCTGCCGGGCGAGAAGATTCCTTCCGTCCGTCGCGCCAGCCAGCAATACCACCTGAGCATTTCCACGGTGATCCGGGCCTTCCTCCTGCTGGAGAGTCAGGGACTGATCGAGAGCCGCCCGCAGTCGGGCTATTTCGTACGCATGCGCCAGGCAGCGGCCTGCCCGCCCGGCCCCGTGCCGATACCGGCGCGCCCCGCTTGCCTGCCGGTGCCACCTGCGGATGCCACGCCAGCAGCGCTGGTGCTGCACAATCTGCGCTCCATCAACTGCAATGCCCGCATCCCGCTGGGTTCGCCCTACCCCGACCCGGCGTTGTTCCCGTCGGCACGGATCACGCAGCTGGCACAGGGCTTCTACAAGCGCCGCGAACAGCGCGAACTGATCGGCACCTTGCCACCCGGCAACCTCGACCTGATCCGCCAGATCGCGCGTCGCCATCTGGAGACCGGACTGCCGGTCCAGGCCAGCGAAATCATCATCACCCAGGGCGCCACCGAAGCCCTGCAGCTCTGCCTCCAGGCCATCGCCCGGCCGGGTGCGGCCATCGCCGTGGAGTCTCCGACCTACTACGCCCTGCTGCACGCCATCGAACGTGCGGGCATGCGCGCCCTGCCCATCCCGACCGATCCCGGCCAGGGCATCGACCTGCCTTCGCTGGACCGTGCCCTGGCCAGTGGCGAGGTGGCCGGTGCGGTGGTGATGAGCAACTTCCAGAATCCTCTGGGCTACCTGATGCCAGACTCTCGCAAGCAGGCGCTGGTGCGACTGATGGCGTCCTACCAGTTGCCGCTGGTGGAAAACGACGTCTATGGCGAACTGCACTACAGCGACCAGCGCCCACGCCCGGCCAAGAGCTACGACGAGCAGGGACTGGTGTTGTATTGCAGCTCCTTCTCCAAGAGCCTCACCCCGGAGCATCACATCGGCTGGACCATGCCGGGCCGCTATCGGCAGGCCGTGGAGCAGCTCAAGTTCCTCAACACCGTGAGCATGCCCACCCATCCCCAGCGGGCGGTGGCGGAATACCTGCAGAACGAGGGCTATGATTTCCATCTGCGGCGGCTGCGCAAATTGCTGATGCAGCGCGAACGCATCATGCGTTCGGCGGTGTTGCGGTTCTTCCCCGCCGGCACCCACTGCTCGCAGCCGCAGGGGGGCTATCTGCTGTGGGTCAGCCTGCCGCGCTCGGTGCGGGCGATCGAACTGCACGCGCGCGCCCAGGAGGCCGGCATCAGCGTGGCGCCGGGTGACATGTTCAGCAGTGATCCGGCCTTCCATCACTGCATCCGCCTGAACTACAGCTTCCCCTGGGAACGCGACGTCGAAGCAGCTGTGCGCACCCTGGGTGAACTCTGTCACGACATGGTCGCCAGCGCGGGCAGTGCCGAGCGGGAGATGCAAACGGGACTGAGCACTATGGCCTTTCAGCCGCCCGCCGCCGGACTGATCAGCGCCAGATGAATGCTGCGCGGCGCGCCGGTACCGGGTTCGCCGCCCTCCGAATGGCCCGGTGCGGCCAGCGTCACGCCCATCCGCAACTCCTCCAGCGGCATGGGCTTGCCGAACAGATAGCCCTGGAAACCGGCACAGCCCAGACGACGCAAGGCCGCCCACTGCTCGCTGGTCTCCACCCCTTCCGCGACCACATCCAGCCCCAGGCCTTGCGCCAGGTTGACGATGGTCTGCACGATGGACCAGGCATGCGGCGTCTGCAGCATGTCCTGCACGAAGGATCGATCGATCTTCAACTGGTCCAGCGGCAGTTTCTTGAGATAGCTCAGCGACGAGTAGCCCGTACCAAAATCATCCAGCGAGAAGCCAAGACCGGTCTCCTTGAGCATGGCCATGCGCGTGATGAGCGTATCGACATCGGTGAGCAGCATGCTTTCGGTCAACTCCAGCTTGAGCCGGCGCGGATTGGCACCGGTGCGCTCCAGGATGTCCAGCACACATTGCGCGAAGTCAGGCTGGCGGAACTGGCGCGCGCTGACATTGACCGCGATGGTCAGGTGGGCCGTCTGCGCATCGCCAGCCCAGGCGGCCAGCTGCTCGCAGGCAGTGGTCAGCGCCCATTGTCCGAACTCCACGATCAGGCCGGCCTTTTCCGCCTGGCCGATGAAGGCCGCCGGATACACCATCCCGCGTTGCGGATGCTGCCAGCGCATCAGCGCCTCTACACCGGCGAGGCTGCCGTCGGCACGCACGATGGGCTGGTAATGCAGGCGCAGTTCGCGCCGTACCAGGGCGTGACGCAGATCGTTTTCCAGCATCGCCATCTGGTCCAGCACTTCCTGCATGGAGGGACAGAAGAAGCGATAGGTATTGCGCCCGGCGGCCTTGGCCTCGTACATCGCCATGTCGGCCTGGCGCAGCAGGTCATTGACGGTATGCCGGCCGGCCCCGAACAGCACCACCCCCAGACTGGGCGTACTGCGCACCTCACTGCCCTGCAGTTCGTAACCGGCATTGAGCGCGGTGAGGATCTTGCGGCAGACGCATTCGGCATTGTTCTCCGCTTCCTCGATCTGGCTGCCCAGGTTTTCCAGCAGGATGACGAATTCATCCCCACCCAGCCGGGCCACGGTATCGATTTCGCGCGTGACCTGCTGCAGGCGCATGGCTACCAGTTCCAGCAGGCGATCACCGGTATCGTGACCCATGGTGTCGTTGAGGCCCTTGAAGTTGTCCAGATCGACGAAAATCACCGCGCCATACTGCCCGGCGCGGGCATAGCGCGCTACCGCCTGCGACAGGCGATCCAGCAGCAGGCGCCGGTTGGGCAGATCGGTCAGGCCGTCGTAATAGGCCAGGCGCGCAATCTCCTCCTCGGCCGCCTTGCGTGCGCTGATGTCCATGCGCGTGCCCACCATGCGCAGCGGACGGCCGTGCGTATCGCGCTCGACCAGCTTGCCGCGGCACTGAATCCAGACCCAGTGCCCTTCCTTGTGGCGCATCTGGTATTCGGCCTCGAAGCAATGGCGACTATCGGCCAGATGCAGGCGCAACGCGTGATCCAGGGCCGCCATGTGTTCCGGGTTGACCAGCGTGCGCCATTCGCCCGGGGCGTCGAACTGGCGCTCGGGCGGATAACCGAGCATGGCATTGGCCCGCCCGTCGACGCTGCGCGTATCGGCCTGGATATGCCAGTCCCACAGGCCCAGATTGGCCCCGGACAAGGCCAGCTCCATGCGTTCGGTCATCTCCGCATGCTGCAGCTCGCGCTGATGGGTGAGCACCTGCACCGCACGCCGCCGTCCCTGCAGCAACGCCAGCACCAGCGCCGCCGCCAGGGCGAACAGCAGCCACATGAGCAGGAATGAATGTGCCGGCTCATGCCAGCCGGCGTTGATATGGTCGACGCTACGCGAGAGGCTGATGACCAGGGTCTTGTCCAGCCCCAGCTCGCGGCTGGTGATGGTCCGCTGCACCATCATGCGCGCCTGGCCCTGGGCGTCCTTGCCGGTCTGCACGCTGGTGATCTCGCCACTGCGCAGATGTTGGCGCAGGAAATCGTCCGGCCCCGCGCGGCCCTGCCCGGCCTGACGCATCTGGGCCGCATTGGCTGGCACGAACAGCAGGCGCCGCCCGTCTTCGCCGGTGATGGCAATGCTCATGTCGTCGGCGTAGAGCGCCGAGCGCATCACGGCATCGAAGTATTCGGGATTGAGGATGGCGCTGACCGCGCCCTCGACGCGGCCATCGGCCGTGGTGATGGGCAGCGACAGCTTGATGTTGAACACGCCCGGCGTATTTTCGAAGGGCTGCGAGACATACATCACCTGCCCCGACGACATGCGCGGGATCTGCGAGAGGAAATCGCGGTCGTCCAGACGGCGATCGGCGATGTCGTCGGCCGAGCGCACGATATGGCCGCTGCCATTGAGCACCACGATGGCGCGCACACCCGGCATGGCGCGCTTGAGCGATTGCAGCAGCAGGCTCTGGCAATCCGCATGACAGCTGGCACCGTCGGCCTGGGCATTGCGGGCACTCTCCAGCGCATTGCGCACGCCCTGGAACTGATGGGCCAGATTTTCTTCGATGATGCGGGCCTGGGTCTGCATGCGCGTGGTCTCGTCGGCATGGATCAGACGCCGCTCGGACCACACGAAGTTGGCGATCAGCAAGGCCGAAAAACCCAGTGCGGCCGCATAGGCACACCATTCGATCATGGTGCGACTGTAGCCATCGCCTCCCTGCCTGTTGGTTCTCATGATGCGGTTCCTTCCTCACGCCATTGCGGGCGCCATTGGGTCGATTGGAACGCAGTCTAGGGTCGGCACCACGGACGCGGTACATACACAGCCCGTCGGCCAGGGGGAACACAGTTCGCAGTCGCGGAAAAACCACCACAACAGCCGCAAAAGCAGTACAGATGCGGCCCTGCGCGCTACAGCACAGCACGCCATGGTGTGGCGCGCAGGCCGCAGGCTTTCTATCCTGCGTCCATCCCGGCTGTAACAGGCCCGCGCCAGATGAAGGGAAACCGACTACGGAGGAAGAATGGATATCGAAGTGATGGGGCAATACGAGATCGTGCTGGAGGCGTTTTCCAACCTGTCCAATACCGGTTGGATGCCTTTCGTCACCATCTACCGCGGCCGTTCCAGTTCGCGCCGCAGTATCTGCGTGGTCCAACGGCAGCGGGTGGAAACCAATCTGCCGGCCCACAGCCGCGAACAGGCCATTGAAGCCGCACGGGCGTTCGCAGCGCAGCGCATTGGCAACGGCCGGCTCTGATCAGCGGTTTGAGGCGCAGGCGCACCGCCACCTGCGTCCGCTATTCCGTCATGCAAGCCATACCATCGGCAGGATAGGCCCCGCCAGCATTTCCTTTCCCCCACACTTTTGCCGTAGACTCTAACGCCGCCGGTACAACGTCCCGGCTCCACCCAGGCAAGGCGATGAGAATACTGCTGGTAGAAGACGACATCATGATCGGCGAGGAGGTCCGCGCGGCGCTGCGCGAGGCTTCGTATGCGGTCGACTGGGTACGTGACGGGGCCGCTGCCCTCTCCGCACTCTCCGCACTGTCGTCTGCCTCGTCCCTGTCGGCCACCCACCAACCGGTCTACGCGGCCGCCCTGCTCGATCTCGGACTGCCTGGTCGCGATGGTCTCTCCGTCTTGCGCCAGTTGCGCAGTGGCTGCGACATTCCCGTGCTCATCATCACCGCCCGCGATGGCGTGCAGGATCGCATCGATGGCCTGGATGCAGGGGCTGACGACTATGTCCTCAAGCCCTTCGCCCTGGGCGAACTGCTGGCCCGCCTGCGCGCCGTGATGCGGCGCAAATCGGGTGCCGCCACCGACCTGCTGGACAATGGCGCCGTGCAGCTGGACCTGGGCACCAAGACCGCCCGCTGGCAGCAATCGCCACCGGTGAGCCTGTCGGCCCGCGAGTTCGCCTTGCTGCAGGCGCTGATGCAACGCCCCGGCGCCATTCTCTCGCGCAGCGATCTGGAAGAACGCATCTACGGCTGGGGTGAGGAAGTGGAGAGCAATGCCGTCGAATTCCTGATCCATGCATTGCGCAAGAAACTGGACAAGGACGCCATCCGAAACGTCAGGGGCATGGGATGGATGGTCGCGCGTCCAGTATGAGCCGCTCCCTGCAGGCGCGCCTGTCGCTGGCACTGACCGCGACCATCCTGCTGGTGGCGGTGGGCGCGGGTTGCTTCGGCTTCATTAGTGCCTATCGCGATTCGATCCGCATGCAGGATGACATGTTGCGCCAGGTGGGCGCCCTGATCGCCCGCATGGGCGGCACATTGCCCGAGGCCGGTGCCGTAGGCCGCTATCCCGGTGGCGATCACGAATCTCGCATCGCCGTGCAATGGCTAGCCTTACCGGGAGAGACGACGGCCCAGGCCGAGCACGGGCAGCGCCCCTTGCCGCTGCCGGCGGACCTGCATGACGGTCTGCAGACCGTCTTCATGCATCACGAGAATTTCCGGGTCTACGTGCAAGCGCTGGAATCGGGTCGGCGCATCGCCCTGTCGCAGGAAACCGATGTCCGCGATCGCATTGCCTACCGCAATGCCTGGCGTGCGCTGATCCCGGTGCTGATCCTGGTGCCGGTCCTGCTGCTGGCCCTGCAACGCATCATCGGCAAGCTGTTCGCCCCGCTGCAGAGCCTGCGCCGGGACATCGACCAGCGCCGAGATGATCAGCTGGAACCCATCGCCACCACCGCCCTGCCCACCGAAATCCTTCCCTTCGTGGAGGCCATCAACCGCCTGCTGGCCCGGGTGCAAGGTGCCATGCGCAGCCAGCGGCGTTTCGTGGCCGATGCCGCCCATGAGTTGCGTACCCCGCTGGCAGCCTTGTCATTGCAGGCCGAGCGGCTGCAGCAGAGCGAGATGTCCGACACCGCCCGCGAACGTTTGCTGCGCCTGGGCAGCGGCATCGAACGCAGCAAGGCGCTGGTGGCGCAGATGCTGGCCCTGGCACGGGCCCAGGGTGGCGAGTCCGGTGAGTCGGCCAATGCCTCGCAATGTCGTCGTTTCATCTTGCGCGAGGCGGTACGACCGGTACTGGAAGACCTGTTGCCGCTGGCGCAACAGAAGGATATCGACCTGGGCGTCGATGGCAGCCTGGAGGTCGAGGTCTGCTCCAACCCGCTGGAACTGGGCTTGCTGTTGAACAACCTGATCGACAATGCGGTGCGCTATACCCCGCCCGGCGGGCGCGTCAGCATCGCCGTTGCAGGCGAGGCCGCCACCCAGGCAGGTCAGGTGCGCCTGGAAATCAGCGACACCGGCCCGGGCATCGCCGCCGAGCAGCGGGAGCGGGTATTCGAGCCCTTCTATCGCATCGACCCGGCGGGCGCGCCAGGCTCCGGGCTGGGACTTTCCATCGTGCAATCGCTCGCGGCGCGACTGGATATCGGCCTGCGGCTGGAGCACGCTGATGCGTCTACAGGCCAGGGCCTGCGGGTGATCCTCGATATTCCTGCCGGCGAGGACTCTGCCTGCCGCACGATTTCTTGAGCCAGGCTAATGCCGGTCTAAGTTTCTGCCTTTACTATTCCGGTTTCGCCAGCCAAGGAGGAGCCAGCATGAACCAATATCCCGACACCCTGCAACGAACACGCTATCACCCGCTCTCGGCCGCCCTGCACTGGCTGATGTTCCTGCTGTTCGTGGTGGCGCTGGCCACCATCGAATATCGCGACGATGTTCCCAAGGGCGATCCCCTGCGCGACCTGCTGCGCACGGTGCATATGCACGCCGGCCAGCTTGTGCTGATCCTGGTGGTGGTGCGCCTGATCGCCCGCAAGATGCTGGGCGTGCCGCCCGAACTGTCCTTGCCCCGCTTGCAACGTCTGGGGGCGCATGCGGTACACCTGCTGCTGTACGTGGTGATGATCGGCCTGCCGGTGACCGGCATCCTCTTCACCCAGGCCGGTGGCCGCGAGGTGGTGTTCTTCGGGAGCACCCTGCCGGTGATCCTGGCCAAGGACATGGCCTTGCGCGGGCCGATCAAGGAAGTCCATGAATTCATGGGCAATGCCGTCTATTTCCTGGTGGGCCTGCATGTGCTGGGCGCGCTGTGGCACCAGTTCTTCGATCGCATGCCCATCCTGCAGCGCATGTCGCTGCGGTCTTCCGGCAAATAGACCACCCTTTGGATGAAACGCCGTCCGGTGCTGTTCATACCGAACGGCGTTTCTTATGGCATGCGCTATTGTGCGATCTGGCAAAACCCGCGACGGCGCATCACTACCATTGTTTGCGGCATATCAAGGCGGTTGGGATCACCGCCGCGTCGGTGGGAGAGGACGGGCGTTAAATATTGCTCGATACCATCTGAACTCAGCGAGCCACGATCATGCAGCTACCGTCCGCCCCCTTCCGCCGCCTTACCCTGTCCGTGCCGGCAGGCCTGCTGTTGCTCTGCCTGTCTGTCACAGCGACGTTGCGGCCAGTCGCGGCGACCTCATTGCCGCCCTCCGCCCCACCGTCGAACGACGTCATCGACGATCTGCCCGCCGACTACAGCGCCACACAGGATGCCGGTACCCGGCAACAGATAATGCGCGGGCGCTATATCGCGCGCCTGGGCGATTGCGTAGCCTGCCATACCCACGAAAGGAGCAAGCCGATGGCCGGCGGGCTGCCGTTGGACACGCCCTTCGGCAAACTGTATTCCACCAATATCACGCCGGATCGCGCGACTGGCATCGGCAACTACAGCTTCGCCCAGTTCGACCGTGTCATGCGCGAAGGCGTCGCCGCGGATGGCCATCATCTCTACCCGGCCATGCCCTATCCGTCGTATGCCAAGATGACAGAAGAGGATATGCGAGCGCTCTATACCTACCTGATGCAAGGGGTAAAGCCGGTGCAACAGGCCAACCAGGCATTGGGCATGTCGTTTCCGTTCAACCAGCGCTGGGGCATGGCCCTATGGAACATGGCCTTCCTCGACCGCACTCCGTTCCAGCCGGATCTGTCGCAGTCGAACCAGTGGAACCGGGGTGCCTACATCGTCCAGGGGCTGGGCCATTGCGGTGCCTGCCATACACCACGCGGCATCGGTTTCCAGGAAAAGGCCATGAGCGACGGTGGCCGAAACGGCCAGTTTTTCCTGAGCGGCGAAACCGTGGAAAACTGGCGTGCCCTGAGCCTGCGCGGCCTATGGAAGCCGGACGATGTGGCCCGCTTGCTCAAGACCGGCAGCAACCGTTTCGGCAGCGTGGCCGGTAACATGGTCGATGTGGTACAGCACAGCACCCAGTACCTCAGCGACGACGACCTGCAGTCCATCGGCATCTATCTGGCCTCGCTGCAGCCTGCCCCCGGCGAGTTGCCAATGCAGATGCCGACTACGCTCAGCTCAGCTCCGTCGCCTGACAAACTCTACGGCAGCCGGGGAGGACTGGGCTACGTGCAATTCTGCGCTGATTGCCATCGCCCGGACGGCGCCGGGGTAAAAGACGTGTTCCCCACCCTGGCCAACAATCCTGCGCTGCATTCGGCAGACCCGTCCTCCCTGATCCACATCATGCTCACCGGCTGGCGCTCGGCGAGCACCCAGGCGCATTCACGGGCGATGACCATGCCGCCGTTCGCTGCACTGAGCGACCGCGAGATCGCCGAGATCCTCAACTTCGCCCGCGCCAGCTGGGGCCGCACCACCAAGGCCGACATCAGTGAAACGATGGTGCGCCGCATGCGCGCCCAGTTGAGTGAAAGCATCGGCATGGACAAGGCCAAAGTTGCGACCTTCGTCACACCGCGCCTGGCCGACATGCTCGGTGAAAAGAACGCCTCCCAGCTGACACGCGGCGCGCGCCTGAACATCGAGACCAGCCGCATGCTGCCCGGCCACGTCGGCAACGCACTCAATTGCGCCAGTTGCCACCTCAATGCCGGCACCGTGGCCGACGGTTCGCCGTACGTGGGCGTGTCGTCTTTCTTCCCCAGCTATGCCGCGCGCGCCGGGCGTCTCATTACGCTGGAAGATCGTATCAACGGATGCTTCCAGCGCTCCATGAACGGCAAGCCGCTACCGGCGGGATCGGAAGACATGAAGGCCATGCTGGCCTACATCGACTGGATGCGGCGCGATACCCGAGCCGAGGATAAGGTCGCAGGCCGTGGCGTGGGCAAGATCGATCCCCGGCTCAAGCCTGATCCGGTCAACGGCCAGCGTGTCTATACCGCGCAGTGTGCACTGTGCCATGGTGAACAGGGCGAAGGCGTCAAGAATCAGGCCGGCCAGTGGGTATACCCACCGCTGTGGGGCGATGCCTCGTTCAATATCGGTGCCGGCATGGCGCGCACCTACACTGCGGCAGCCTTCGTCAAGCGCAACATGCCGATCGCCTTGCACGACCGCTTTCCGCTTGGTCAAGGAGGCTTGTCCGATCAGGAGGCGCTGGATGTGGCCGAATATTTCACGCACCAGCCGCGTCCGGACTTCGCACCCAAGGTCAACGACTGGCCCCGCGACAAGAAGCCCGCCGATGCGCGCTACTGAGCGGCAGTCTCTCAGAACCAGTGATTGGCCTGCTTCAGGTCACTGCGCAGTTCACGGAAGCAATGGTCGGTCCAGTCGCTGCGACTGATCTCGTTGCGCCGCATGAGCACGATCTTGCGCTTCAGGGTCGGTTGCCGTAGCGGCGCCACGTGCAGGCTGTCGTCGCGCAGGTAGGTGGTGTAGAGGCTGGGCATGATGCCGATGGCAATGCCGGCCCGTACCACCCCGTACAGCGATTCGCTGTGCACCACCTGATAGCGGCGCGAGGACGCCAGTCCGTGCTGCATCAGCGCTGCCGAGGCGAATTCCCACACGCTGCCCTGGGTGAACAGCACGATCTCTTCCCCGGCCATCTGCCGCCACTGCACTTCCTTGGCCCCGGCCAGGGCATGGTGGCGGGAGACGATCAGGACCAGCTCATCCTCGAACAGGGTCACCGTTTCCAGCGTCTGGGACGACAGCGAGTCGGGTGGCTTGATACCCACGCAGAAGTCCAGCTTGCCCGAGTGCAAGGCGTCCAGCAGGGCGTCGTTGGGCATGTCCTGTAGCAGGATTTCCACATGCTCGTCGTGCGCCTGGTTGTAACGGGCGATCACCGCCGCCGTCAGCGTGACCGCCGAAGGGATGGCGCCGACCCGGATGCGGTGCCGTCCGGTGCCGATGGCATGCTCGATATCGTCGAAGATATTGCTGGCCGTATTGAGCAGGTGACGCGCGTATTCCAGCACCACGGCCCCTTGCGCGGTGAGGCTGATCTGGTGCGTGGTGCGGTCGAAAAGCCGCGTCCCAAGCTGGTTTTCGAGCTGCTTGATGGACGCCGACAGGGCCGGCTGGGTCACCGCGAGCGCATCGGCGGCGCGGCTGAAACTGTTGGTGTCGGCCAGCGTGACCAGCGCCTGCAGGTGACGAAGGGTGACTTTCTGATTCAATTTGATCATGGCATTGCCAAAAAGACAGGGCAGGAAAACCGTCTCGGTTATAAATTCAGTTTATGAAATTATAAATATAAACAAATTATATTATTTAAGCACTTGTCCTATCCTCCACACCGTTTGCAGTACCACCATAAACAACGGTCGCAAGACCTCATCAAGACTCACCACAGGGGCAGGAATGAAAAAACACTGGATGATCGGCGCACTGGCTATTCCGGCAGCGCTGGCAGGCGCACAGGCGCAAGCACAAAGCAAGGTCGAGATCTACGGCCTGATTTCGGGTGGCGTGGGCTACCTCAGCAATCAGGGCGGTCCGCACAACTTCGAGGCGCTGTCCGGCACCAACCAGAACCCGCGCATCGGTTTCCGCGGCCAGGAAGACCTGGGCGGCGGCAACAAGGCCATCTTCAACCTGGAAAACGGCTTCAACATGATGACCGGCGGCGCCGCCCAGAACGGTCGCCTGTTCGGTCGCCAGTCGTGGGTCGGCCTGTCCTCCAACAGCATGGGCACCGTGACCCTGGGCCGCCAGTATGAAGCCGTCAAGGACTACCTGGGCCCCGTGGTCATCGCCAGCAACGGCGTGCACATCGGCGACAACGACAACGGCTACAACAACCTGCGCGTACAGAATTCGGTCAAGTACGTCAGCCCCTATTTCAACAACTTCAACGTCACCGCCGTCTATGGTTTCGGTGAAGCGGCCGGCGACGCCGCCGTGAACCGCGTCATGAGCATCGGTTCCGGCTACAAGGGCGGCAACTTCCGCTGGGCCGTGGCCTACACCCAGATGGATCAGCCCAACAGCAGCAAGAGCCCGGACGGCGCCATGGGCAACGACTACGCCAGCTCGCTGCTGATCTTCAACAAGAGCGCGGTCAACAGCTCGGCCGGCGTGCGCCGCCAGCGCATCGCCGGTACCGGCGGCTTCTACATCGTGGGCAATACCGATTTCGGCGCGATGTACAGCAACGTCAAGTATGAATACCTGGACAACACCAAGCTGACCCTGCAGAACGTGGACATCAACCTGGTGCACCACTACACGCCACAACTGAACCTGGGCGCGTCCTACTTCTATACCACCGGCAAGTACGACACCATCAACACCAACCCCAAGTGGCACCAGGTCAACTTCCAGGCTGACTACTTCCTGTCCAAGCGCACCGACGTGGCCATCACCTACAGCTACCAGATGGCTGCTGGCGATGCCACCAAGGCCACCATCTTCGGCTTCCCGTCCTCCAGTGACAAGAAGCAGGCGGTGCTGATGCTGGGCGTGCGTCACGTCTTCTGATCGTTCTCCCCAGGCCTGGCCGCTGGCTCCCGCGGCGGTCGGGCCTACAATACAAGTCTTTTGTCGGTTTCAAGGATAGTCATGTTGAACAAAGTCCCCTTCACCCGTGCTTCGGCCGCCCTGGTCACTGCCGGCCTCGGCCTGTCCCTGCTGAGCGCGCCGGTCCACGCGGAAAAGCGCACCCTGGTGCTGTCGGCCTACCCGATTTCGCAGCCATTGTTCAACAAACTGGTCTATGCACCGTTCAAGGAAAAATGCGGCTGCGAGATCGTGGTCGAGACCGGCAACAATGCCGACCGCATCGCCAAGCTGGACGCCCGCCGCAACAACCCGGTGGTGGACCTGGTGCTGCTGTCGGACTTCGGCATGCTGGAAGCCGCCCGCAAGGGTCTGGTGCAGCCGCTGGACTACAGCCAGCTGAAGAACTACAGCCAGATCTATCCCTTCGCACGCAATCCCATCGGCGGCAACTACGCCGTGGGCTACACCATCTACTCGGTGGGCCTGGTCTATCGCAGCGACAAGACCGCCGCCCCCAAGTCCTGGAAGGACCTCTGGAACCCTGAACTGAAGGGCCGCATCGCCCTGCCGGATGTGAGCACCACGCAGGGCCCGCTGGCACTGCAGATGGCCGATCTGGCCTGGGGTGGCAAGGGTGGCGACTATGCCGCCGGCATGCAGAAGATCCTGTCCATCAAGAACAACGTGGTGACCTTCACCAAGAACAGCGCGCAGCTGTCCTCGCTGTTTGCCCAGGATGAAATCTGGGTCGCCCCGGTGGCGCGCTTCACCTGGTCGCAACTGATGAAGACCGGCATGCCGCTGAAGTGGGCCATCCCCGCCGAAGGCCAGGCCGCCGGCATGAATGTGATGGGCATCGTCGCCAAGTCCAGGAACGCCGACCTGGCCTACCAACTGATGGATTTCTGGTTGTCCAAGGACGTGCAGACCGCGCTGGCGATGGAACTGGTGGATTCACCCGTGAACACCCAGGTGGTGCTGCCCAAGGACAAGGCCGAATTCAATACCTATGGCGGCGAACATATCGCCTCGCTCAAGTTCGTCAAGCCGGAAGACCTGCTCAAGCACCGCTCCGGCTGGCTGGAACAGTGGAACAAGGGCATCAGCAAGTAATCCGGCCGACACGCCCGACGCCATCGTCGATGGCCGCTCTCCTGCGGGATGGCGGCCGTCGCTGTCGTTCATCTTCCTGACATCGTTTGCCCAACATGCTCGCCCAATCCAAAACCCGCCTCGGCCTGATGCTGGTCACGCCGGCGCTGATCTTCACCGTGGTCTGCTTCCTGCTGCCGGTGGCCGCCCTGCTGCTGGGCGCCTTCCGCACCGGTGGCCCGGACAGCCTGGACGGTGGTCCGCTGCAATGGAGCCTGGCCCGCTTCGCCGATTTCTTCGCCGAGCCGCTGCACCTGCAGGTGCTGTGGCGCACCCTGCGCATCGCCGCCCTGGTCACCCTGTGCTCGGCCCTGCTGTGCTATCCCGCCGCGCAAGCCATCGTCCGGGTGGCGCCACGCTGGCGCGGACTGGTGCTGGGCATGATGATCCTGCCGCTGATGGTCTCGCCCATTGCGCGGACCTATGCCTGGATCGTGCTGTTCGGGCGCAATGGCGCGGTCAATGCCGTGCTGCTGCAACTGGGCCTGACCGATGAACCGCAACGCCTGCTCTTTACCGAGATGGCGGTGTTCGTGGGCCTGCTGCAGTTGCTGCTGCCGCTGATGCTGATGTCGCTGGTCAGCGCCATGGAAAACATCTCCGCCGACCTGGCGCTGGCGGCCTCCACCCTGGGCGCCAATGCCTGGCAGGTCTTCACCCGCGTCACCCTGCCGCTGACGCAGGAGGGCTTGATCGTGGGCGGCACGCTGGTGTTCACCGGCAGCGTCACCGCCTATGTCACCCCGGCCTTGCTGGGTGGACCCAAGGTCTTGATGCTGGAAACCCTGCTCTACCAGAAGGTCAGCGTGGAGAGCGACTTCGGCACCGCCAACGTGATCGCGGTGATCCTGGTGGCGATGACGCTGGCCGTCAACGCCGGATTGAAACGCATTGCCGCTCCCCGGAGGACGACATGAAACAAGGACTGTTCCCGCGCCTGGTGCTGTGGGCCGTGATGCTGTTCCTGCTGGGACCGTTCATCATCGTCTTCCTGGCTGGCTTCAGCGGCGGCGAGACGCTGGCCTTCCCGCCGCCCTCCTATTCGCTGCGCTGGATCGTGGCGGTGCTGCAGGCCGACGAATTCCGCCAGGCCTTCGGTACCAGCCTGGAAATCGGCCTGCTGGCGACCGTGATCGCCCTGCTGCTGGGCGTGCCCGTGGCCTATGCCATGTCACGCATGCCGCCGCCCGGCATGGCGGTGATCAAGCAAGTGCTGACCTCGCCCCTGATCATCCCGGCCATGCTGGTGGGCCTGGGCCTGCTGCGCCATTTCGTGCTGGTGATCGACGCGCCAGTATTCCTGGGTCTCTTGATCGGCCACGTCGGCCTGTTGACGCCCTATGCGGTACGGGTGGTCTATTCCAGCCTGGCCAACCTGCGCGTGGACATCGAGGAAGCCGCCATCACCCTGGGCGCCAGCCGCGCCCAGACCTTCCGCCTGGTGGTCTTGCCCAATATCCGGGGCGCCGTGATCGCGGCCTTCTTCCTGGCCTTCGTGACCTCCTTCAACCAGGTGCCGGTGTCGCTGTTCCTGACCGGACCTGGCATCAGCACCCTGCCCATCGAGATGCTGGGCCACATGGAGAACAGCTTCGATCCTTCCATCGCCGCCCTCTCCACGCTGCTGGTGCTGTTCACCATGGCCTTCGTGCTGGTCACCGAAAAGGTGCTGGGCATTTCCAAATACATGTGATGTGAGAACGTGATGAGTTACCTGACACTGCAGCAAGTCGCCCTCGGTTACGGCAATGCCAAGACCGCCGTGCAAGGGCTGGACCTGAACGTGGCCCGGGGCGAGCTGATTTCCCTGCTCGGCCCCAGCGGCTGCGGCAAGACCACCACCATGCGCGCCATCGCCGGCCTGATCGAGCTGCGCGCCGGCAGCATCACGCTGGACGGACGCGACATCAGCCGCCTGCCGCCCAACAAGCGCGACATCGGTCTGGTGTTCCAGTCCTATGCCCTGTTCCCGCACCTGAACGTGTTCGACAACGTGGCCTTCGGCCTGCGCCTGCGCAAGGTACCCTCGGCCGAACTGCGCCAGCGGGTGGAGAAGGTGATTGCCGCGGTCGGCCTGGCCGGTTTCGAAGCGCGCCTGCCGGCGCAGATGTCGGGCGGCCAGCAGCAGCGCGTGGCGCTGGCACGGGCCATCGTGATCGAACCCAAGCTGCTGTTGCTGGACGAACCGCTCTCCAACCTCGACGCCAAGCTGCGCGTGCAGATGCGCGCCGAGCTGCGCCGCATCCAGCGTGAGCTGGGCATCACCATGCTCTACGTCACCCACGACCAGGATGAAGCGCTGGCGATGTCGGACCGTATCGTGGTCATGAACGGCGGCAAGATCGAGCAACTGGATACGCCGGAGCGCCTCTTCAATGCCCCGCGCACCCGTTTCGTCGCCAATTTCATGGGTTTCGAAAACCTGTTCGACTACCGCGACGGCGCCCTCCATGGCCCGCAGGGCAGCCTGCCCTGCCCTGGCCTGCCCGCTGGTACCGCCTGCGCCGGCTGGCGCGTGCAGCAGGTCCAGGTCGGCAGCGGCAGCTACCAGGGCCGTGTGCTGTCGCGGGGCTTCCTGGGTGAATCGGTGGAATATCTCTTGCAGACTGCCCTGGGCGAAGTGCGCGGCATGGCCCCGGCCGCCCAGGCACTAGCCCGCGAAGGCGACGACGTGGCCTTCCACCTGCCGCTGGAACAAGCCCTGACACTGCCGGCCTGAGCAGGCCCCTACCCTCCAAGGAAAACAAGAACATGCACAAGATCTGGCTTGATACCGACCCCGGCTTCGACGACTGGCTGGCCATGCTGATGCTGTCGGCCAATCTCGATGTGAACTGGCTGGGCGTGTCGGTGGTAGCGGGCAACGCGCCGCTGGCGACCACCTACGACAATGCGCTGCGCATCAAGCAGCACTATCAGCTGGATGTGCCGGTCTATGCCGGCTGCGAGAAGCCGCTGGCCGGCAACATCGAGACCGCGCAATCCATCCTCGGCCAGGCCGGCATGGCCACCACCGGTGACGCCTTGCCGCAGGTCGACATCGCCGAACTCGAAGCGCGCCAGTCGCAGCAACTGCAGCGTTCGCCGCTGCCGCACGCGGTGGATGCCATGATCGAGGCGATCCGCCTGCACGCCGGCGAGATCACCCTCATGTGCATCGCGCCGCTGACCAATGTGGCCATCGCCCTGCAGCGTGCGCCCGAGATCGCCTCCATGGTCAAGGAAATCATCCTCATGGGGGGCTCGGCCGACCAGGGCAATCACACGGCGGCCGCCGAATTCAACATCTTTGCCGATCCCGAAGCGGCCGATCTGGTGTTCCAATCCGGTATCCCCTTGCGCATGTTCGGGCTGAACCTGTGCCGTCAACTGCTGGTGACCGCCGACGAGGTGCAGCAGGTGCGCGCCCTGGGCACGCCCCGCGCCCGCTGGCTGGCCGGCTACTTCGATGCCTACCTGCGCATCCGCAGTCCGGACGGCTCGGTGCCCATGCCGATGTACGACCCGGCGGTGGCGATCTGGCTCAAGCGTCCGGAACTGTTCAGTTTCCGCTCGGCGCGGGTGGATATCGAACTGCAGGGCCGGCTCACGCGGGGCATGACGGTGTGCGAATTCCGCGTACCCCGGCGCGCCCCGGCCAATACCGAGGTCGCCATGACCGTCGACGGCCCGCGTGCCATGCAATGCATGATGCAGGAGCTGCTGGGCACGCTGTCCTGAAGACGCCCCCGCCACTCCTCCCTGAACCGATCTTCCGCGATGTTTCGTCTATGAGTTTTAACGACCCCACCGATACCGGCCCGCTGACGCTCGAACAATTCGTGCGCGCCCTGCCCAAGGTCGAATTGCATTGCCATCTGTTCGGCGCGGTGCGCCGCCAGACCTTCAGCGAACTTTCCGCGCGTGCCGGCCATCCGGTCTCGGCCGAAGAGATCGAAGCCTTCTACACCCGCGGCGAAAAGCCGGTCGGCGTGCTGCGCGTGCTGCGCGCCCTCGATGCCGTGCTGATCCGCCAGCCCGACGACCTCTACCGCATCACCTACGAATACCTGCAGGACGCCTGGCAGCACGGCGTGGCCTACAGCGAATTCTTCTGGAATCCGACCGGCACGGTGCGGGTCTCGGGCATCGCCTACGACGCCGCACAAGACGCCATCGTGCGCGCCATCGTGGCTGCAGAACGGGACATCGGCATCATCGGCCGCCTGATCCCCAGCATCGACCGCGAAGCCAGCCCCGACGAAGCCCTGAGCATGGTGCAGTGGATGCTGCAGCATCCGGCGCCGCAGGTGGTGGGCATCGGCATGGACTACCGCGAGAACGACCGCCCCCCCGAGCTGTTCAAGACCGCCTACCGCCTGGCGCGTGAAGCTGGCCTGAAGACCACCGCGCATGCCGGCGAATTCGGCATGCCCTGGAACAACGTGGCCACCGCCATCGACCTGCTGCAGGTGGACCGCGTCGACCACGGCTATACCATCGTCGACAACCCGGCACTGCTGCAGCGCTGCATCGAACGCGGCCTGATCTTTACCGTGGTGCCGACCAATTCCTATTACCTGCGCACGCTGGCGCCACAACGCTGGGCCCAGGACCATCCGATCCGCCAGATGCTGGCCGCCGGCCTGCGCCTGCACCCCAACACCGACGACCCGACCCTGCATCTGGTCACACCCACCGGGGCCTGGCTGATGATGCTGCAGCTGGGCGCCGACATCGATGCCCTGCGCGGCTTCATGCTCAACGGCCTGGACGCCGCCTGGATGGCACCGGCCCTGCGCGAGCGCTGGCGCCGGGAATGGCCGGCGCGCTTCGATGCCTTGCGCGCGCGCCTGGTCAGCTGAGCTTGTGAAAGTATCCTAATCCACCAGCAGCAGCGGGATTTCCTCGTCTAAGTTGGGCAAGAGCTTGAATTCCCCGACCAGCTGCGCCAGCCGGTCGGCCTGTTCCTGCATTGAATCGGAGGCCGACGAGGTCTGCTCGACCAGGGTGGCGTTCTGCTGGGTGACGTCGTCAAGCTGCTTGACCGCCATCGAGATCTGCTGCAGTCCGCTGGACTGCTCCACACTCGCGCTGGCGATATCGCCCATCAGGTCGTTGACCCGCTGCACGCTCTCGACCACTTCCGCCATGGTCTGGCCGGCTTTCTTGACCAGCAGGTTGCCGCTCTCGACCTTGTCCACCGAATTGTCGATCAATAGCTTGATCTCCTTGGCAGCGGCTGCGGCACGTTGCGCCAGGTTGCGCACTTCGCCGGCCACCACCGCGAAGCCGCGGCCCTGGGTACCGGCCCGGGCCGCCTCCACCGCCGCGTTGAGCGCCAGGATGTTGGTCTGGAAGGCAATCCCGTCGATCACCGTGATGATCTCCACGATACGGTGCGAGGAATCCTTGATCGAGGCCATCGTCGTCACCACCTCGGCCACCACCGACCCCGCCTCGCGCGCCACCTGCGAGGCGGTACCGGCCAGCTGGCTGGCGCGCTGGGCGTTGCCGGCGTTGCGCTGCACGTTGGCATTCATCTGCTCCATCGAGGCTGCCGTCTCTTCCAGCGAACCGGCTTGCTCTTCAGTGCGCGAGGACAGGTCCTGGGAACCCGAGGCGACCTGGGCCGCTGATACGCGGATCGAGTCGGCCCCCTCCCGGACCTGCCGCACGATGCAGGTGAGCCCATCGCGCATTTCCTTCAGGGCGTAGAGCAGCATGCGGGTCTCTCCCTTGTAGCCGACATCGATCGGCGCCGTCAGGTCGCCATGGGAGACACGCCGGGCAACCTCCACCGCCCCCGCCAGTGGACCGGCAATGGCCTTGTACACCACCAGCAGCGTGCCGGTCAGCACCACAAGGCTGACGCCGATGAGCAGGTAGACCACCCGCGTCATGCGGTCTGCAGCTTCCTGCGCCTGTTGCACCTGGCCGGCCGTCCTCTGGTCCAGCATGGCGAAGAACTCGTCGACCGGGTGCATGATCCGGGCCTTGTTCTGGTGGTAGCTCGCGTCATGCATCATCTGCCGTGCCTGTTCCAGTTCGTTGCGGTTGGCGCTGGCACCGGCGGCGCGCTGCGCCTTGACCATCTCCATGGCACGGGTCTCGATCTGGACCAGGGTATCGGAAATGTTCTTGGCCTCGGTCAGCTTGCTCAGCTCGGCGGCGGTGAAGCCGTTCTCGCGCATCAGATCGGTGAGCGCCGCACTGACATTGCTGTCCGGACGCGGCGCACGCCCCTCGGCATCGAAGAAGTCCCAGTAGATGCGCTCGTAGTGCTGAGGACGTGCTCGCCTGCCGTCGCGGATGTCCAGCACCGTCTGGTAGTGCTGGGCGTAGACCGGATCGCCGGTGACCACGTAGGTGCGCGCCAGCCGGGTCAGGTCGTCCGAGCTCTGGCGCAGCTCGGCGGCCAGCAGAAAGGAGCTGAAACGCTGCCCATTGGCCCGGTTCAGGGCCATGTTGGCGTTTTCCTCCTCATAGGCGGCCAGCACGATGAGCGCCATCAGCATGGCAATCACCGTCACCAGCGCGATAAAGATCTGCCGGATCGAAAACCGGCGAAAAATGAAATTCACGATATCTCCCTCCCCCAAGGAATTGGCAGCTGCCGCCGCGCCACCTGCCGCGGCAGAAGCGCTGGCTTGCGGTCGGCAGACGATACGTCCGTGGGAACGAGGAGAGTCGAATATCGAAAGTTTACTGCTCTCGTCTCGAATTATTTCTACAAGATGATGTTTTACAGGCATCAGAACTTGCCATTCTGCTCTGGCCAATAATGAAACTTTATGCAGACTGTCCGGCCGAGCTGAGCCGCTGCCAGCAGAAAACTGCATCAAGGTTCACAATAGCGGTCTTTGTCTACGCAGCATCCCCCTTCATGAGCTCTTCTGCCAAGCCGTCTCCGAACCACCCGCGCTTCCTGCTGTTCCTGATCTGCGCCTTTGCCTCGGCCGGCCAGCTGGCCATCGACCTGTACGTGCCGGCGCTGCCGGAGATGGCGATCGACTACGCCACCTCGGCCCAGGCCATCCAGACCAGCGTGACCGGCTATCTGATCGCCTATGCCTTCGGACAGCTGGTGTTCGGGCCGTTGGCCGACGCCTTCGGCCGCAAACGCATCCTGGCCCTGGGCCTGGGCCTGTTCACGCTGGGCTGTGTCCTGACCCTGGTGGCGCCCAACCTGGAAACCTTCGTCGCCGCCCGCATCCTGCAGGGCTTCGGCATCGCCGCCACCAACCTGCTGGCCAAGGCCATCATCACCGACTCCTTCGCCGGCCAGGCGCTGGTGCATGCCTACACCTACATGGCCATTGCCTGGGGCCTGGCGCCCATCGTCGCCCCGGTGATCGGCGCACACCTGCAGGAAGCCTTCGGCTGGCGCTCCTGCCTGGTGTTCCTGCTGATCTACTCCTTCGCCATGTGGGCCATCCTGTGGCGTTACCGGGAGACGCTGGCCCAGCCAGTGCACCTGCACCCCAGGACCTTGTTCAGGAACGCCCGCATGGTGCTGGCCAGCCCGGTGTTCCAGAGCTGCTTCCTGGCCCAGGGCCTGTGCTACAGCATCCTGCTGGTGTTCAACATCGTCGGCCCCTTCATGGTGCAGAACACCCTGCATCAGCCACCGACCTTCTTCGGCTACATGGCGCTGGCCATCGGCATGATGTATTTCCTGGGCGGCATTTCCAATCGCATCCAGCATCGCCGCCTGCCCAGTGCCGAAGCGCGCCTGCGCATCGGCGCGCGGGTCATGGCCGGTGCCGCCTTCGTCATGCTGGTGCTGGCCCTGACCGTGGGCCTGCAGGTGTGGACGCTGATCACGCCGGTGCTGGTGATGGGCTTCTGCGCCGGGGCCATGTATCCCACGCTGATGGCCAAGGGCAATTCGATCTTCCCGCATATCGCCGGGCTGACCAGTGCCATCCTCGGCTTTGCGCTGCTGCTGGTGTCCTCGGGGATGATGGGGCTGGCCGGATTCGTGTCCATCGATAGCCTCACGCCGCTGGCGGTGTTCTTCTGCATCGTCAGCCTGACCGTGATCCTGATGGTGTCCAAGCTGTTGCAACATCTGCAAGTGCCGCCTGCCGCCGCCATGGCGCAGCCGGGTCCGGGGCGCTGATGGAGCGTCGGCAGGTTGTGGGTACAGTTGCCGTTGCAGCGACACACATCAGAAAAACCCTGATATCCGCCACCGACGTCCCGGCATACGATGAGGCCATCGACACTGAATGACTCCCCAAGGAGGACCTATGGCCATCATCGACACCCTGCTTCACTACGGTAGCTATCTCGCGGCTTTCTATGCGTTCTATGTGCTCGCGGGCATGCTGGCCTTCGGTCTGTTCCTGCGCCACAAGCTGTACCAGAAGCCGCGTCGCCAGCCGGTGCCGCTGCGCGTCCAGTACGACCCGCGCTCGGGACGAGAATCGGATTCGCGCCTGCACTGACCAGTGCAAGCGCAGACAAGCAGGGCCGGATTCATCGAATCCGGCCCTTTTTCATTCTGCGGCGCTTCAGAACAATTCCTGCTGGGGGGAGGTCACGGCCGCAAAGCTGTCGCCCACGAAGACCAGGATGGCATCGGCCACCGGGGCCAGCTGGCGCTCCAGGTAGTGCCCATGATCGATGGCGGCACTGCGCTTTTCCAGCGGTTCCGGACCGGCCGTGGTCATGACGTAGTTGATCCAGCCGCCTTGCTGGTATTGCAGGGGCCGCCCGTCCTGCTGGTTGACCTGGTCGGCCATGCGCGCCGCCCGCACGTGTGGCGGCACGTTCTTTTCGTAATGGTCCAGCTGGCGCCGCAGGCGCTTGCGGTAGACCAGCAGCTCGTCCAGCCGGCCGGCGAACAGGTCGGCGACATAGCCGACGATGTAGTCCCGATAGGGTTCACCCCGGAAGATGCGCAGATACAGCTCCTGCTGGAAGCGCTGCGCCAGCGGCGACCAGTCGGTGCGGACCGTTTCCAGCCCCTTGTAGGTCACCTTGTCCTGGCCGTCGGCGCTGCGGACATAGCCGGCATAGCGCTTCTTGCTGCCGGTATCGGCGCCCCGTACGTTGGGCATCAGAAAACGCTGGTAATGCACCTCATACTGCAATTCCAGCGCGCTCTTGAGGTCGTACTCATCGGCCAGGTGCCGGCGCCACCAGTCATTGATGCGACCGGTCAGGCGCAGGCCGATCTGGCGCGCCTGTTCGTCGTCGTGGGCGCGACGCAGCCAGACGAAGGTCGAATCGGTATCACCATAGATGACCTCGAAGCCCTCTTCCTCGATCAATTCACGCGTGCGATGCATGATTTCATGCCCGCGCCGGGTGATGGACGATGCCAGCCGCGAATCGAAGAAGCGGCACACCGTCGAACCCAGCACCCCGTAGAAGGAGTTCATGATGATCTTCAGCGCCTGCTGCAAGGGCTTGTTGCCCTGTGCCTTGGCCGCTTCCCGGGCTTGCCACAGCTGCTCGATGATGGCCGGCAGGCTATGACTGCGACGCGAGAAGCGCCCGCCGTTGAAACCGGGCACGGTCTCCGCTTCCGGCTCGTTGAGGGTGCCGTCGACCAGCCCCACCGGGTCGATCAGGAAGCTGCGGATGATGCTCGGATAGAGGCTCTTGTAGTCCAGCACGATCACCGAGTCATACAGCCCCGAGCGCGAATCCATGACGAAACCGCCCGGACTGGCCAGCGGCTCGGCATCGCCCAGGTTGGGCGCTACATAGCCCTTGCGGTGCATGTGCGGCAGGTAGAGATGGGTGAACGCCGCCACCGAACCGCCGCTGCGGTCGGCCTGTAGGCCGGTGACGCTGGCGCGCTCCAGCAGGAAGGACAGGATCTCGGTGTGCACGAAGATGCGCGTGACCAGCTCGCAATCCTTGAGGTTGTAAGTGGCCAGGGCCAGCTTGTCATCGGCGAACATGCGGTCGATCTCGTCCATGCGCTGGTAGGGGCTGGCAATCGCCTTGCCCTCTCCCAGCAGGGTCTGCGCTACGTTTTCCAGACTGAAGGACGGAAAATTCCAGAATGCCGAACGCAGGCTTTCGATGCCGTCGATCACCAGCCGCCCCGGGGCCGATACCAGCAGGTGGTTGGCACGCAGGCCGTGTTCGCGCCACTCCAGGGCCCGTCCGGCCCGCCCCAGGCGCAGCGGAACGCGGTATTTGTCCGCCTGTTTCTGCAACACGTTGAGGTCGAACTGGATCAGGTTCCAGCCGATCAGGGCATCCGGATCATGGCGCGCCATCCAGTCGTTGAGGGCTTCGATCAGCCCGACACGGCTGTCGCAGAACTGCAGCGCAAAACCGGCCTCGGCCGCCTTGGCGACCGCCTCGCCTGACTGCCGGGCGGCTCCGCTGTCCGGCTCCAGCACATAGACGCTGCGCTGGCCGCAACCTTCGATGGCGATGCTGTAGAGCTCGCCCTGCCAACTGGTCTCGATATCCAGCGAAGCCAGCTTCAGCGGCGGGCGGTAGCCCGGCAAGGGGCGAATGCGCGCCTCGACCAGCACGCCGTGACCATCTTCCACGCCGTGGAAGGCCAGTGGTGCATTGATGAAGCGCTCCATCAGGTAGCGCTCGGGCGGCCGGATATCGGCTTCATAAACGGGGATGCCGGCAGCGATCAGCGCCTTTTCTATCTTCAGCAGCTTGCGGTAATGGCGACCATACAGGCCCATCACCGGCCGTTGGCTATAGTCCTTGAGTCGTTCCAGCGGACGCAACTGCATGCCGCGCTCGCCGGCGATCAGGGTGTCTACCCGTTCGGCCTCCGCCTGCGGCACGAAGGCCACCGCCTCCTGCGGCGGCAGGTGCAGGCATTGCGGGCCATTGTCGGTGGCCAGCCACAGCTCGATCTCGACGCCCGCCGGCGTGTCGCGCCAGTGTCGGCTCAGGATGAAGCCGGCACGTTCGCCTGGGCGCAATTGCGATTGCGGGGTGTTGTCCTCTGTGCCTGTCACCGGTCTGCTGCGTGCTGGTTGTGTGCTGGTTATGTGCCTTGCGCGGATCGCGCAAATGGCATGAAGACCGCGATTCTACTGCCATGTGACATGGCCTGCGCAGGCAGGCAGCACGATGAATGTGAAGACAAACCCAACACGCTTTTTCAGTTGCAAAGATTTTGGAAATTTTCCCTGTCTTCTCCGCGTTTTGCGTCGGGGCGCGCAATGCGAAGCTGGCGCCCGTCATTCGCTCGCAATACGGACAGTCTCGCCATGAACAAGCTCTCCCATCTCGCTTTGCCAGCACTGCCGGCCCTGCTGGCGCTCCTGGTCGCCTCCGGCAGCTTGGCCGCCAGCTTCGATTGCGGCAAGGCCGCTTCCCGCAACGAAAAGACCATCTGTGGCGATGCCCAGTTATCGGCCATGGATGACGCCCTGGGCCGGGCCTTCCGCCAGGCCCGCGACATGGCCCCCGACAAGCGCGCCTTTCGCGCCGACAGTGATGCGCAATGGCGCTGGCGCGAGCAGCACTGCAGTGACCGCGCCTGCCTGCTGGACTGGTACCGTCGGCGTCAGGCCGAACTGTCCGCCGCCGCAGGCCAGGCCGATATCAGCGACCAGGGCAAAGCCGCCGTACCGGTGCCACTCCCCCAAGCGTTGCGGCTGGGGCTGAATGCCCGCCAGATCGACGGCCTGGCGCCGGCCGGCAGCATGCCGTGGCCGCATTACACGCGGGTCGAACGCGGCACGTACTTCTATCGCGACCCCGATGCCGACGCCTCACAGCAACTGGTGAGCGTGCGCTATTACGGCGTGGAACACGGGCAGACCATCCTGGAGGCGGTACGTGGCCAGACCGTGCTGCGCTACACCTGCAGCGGCGACTGTCGCTACATCGCGCAGCTGGTGCTGCCGGGCGATGTCGAGAAGGACAGCGTCATCCTCGCCAACGACCACCGCTCCCTGCCCTCACTGATCGTCGGCGATGCGCTCAATGGTTTGCTGGTGCCGGTTACGGTGCACTGAACGCATTAAATGCATTGAATGCCGGGAAACGACAGATGCCGGGCAGCGCTCAGCCTGCCCGCGAGGCGGCTGCCCGCACCGCAACGGCCTGCCCACGATAGAGGATCAGCGTAGCCGATAGGCCGCAGACAGCAGCGAAGGTCAGCCAGTAGCCGGGCGCAGCCTTGTCGCCGGTGAGTTCGATCAACCAGGTGGAGATGGCCGGGGTGAAGCCGCCGAATACGGCGGTGGCCAGGCTGAAGGCCAGCGAGAAGCCGGCCACCCGGATCTGCTCCGGCATGATCTCGGTCAGTGCCGCCACCATGGCGCCGTTGTACATGCCGAAGAAGAACGACAGCCACAGCAGCACCAGCAGCATGCGTTCCACACTGGGTGCGGCGGCCAGCCAGGATAGTGCGGGATAGGCGGTCAGGATCGCCAGCACGGTGATGCTCAGCAGCACCGGGCGCCGCCCGATACGGTCGGACACCATGCCGCCGATGGGTAGCCAAAAGAAATTCGACAGCCCCACCAGCAGGGTCACCACCAGGCTGGCCTGGGTCGAGAGCTTGAGTACCGACTTGCCGAAGGTCGGCGTGTAGACGGTGATCAGGTAGAAAGTGGTGGTGGTCATGGCCACCAGCAGCATGCCGGCGATCACGGTCTTCCAGTTCGCCAGCATGGTGCGATAGACCTCGCCCAGGGCCGGACGATGGGCGCGTGCCTTGAAGGCTTCGGTCTCCTGCAGGGAACGACGCAGCAGGAAGATGAACGGTACGATCAGGCAGCCCACGAAGAAAGGAATGCGCCAGCCCCAGGCGGCGATCTGCGTTGCATCCAGCCAGAGATTGAGGGCATAGCCCATGAGCGCGGCCATGACGATGGCGATCTGCTGGCTGGCCGACTGCCAGGCAGTGTAAAAGCCCTTGCGGCCGGGCGTGGCCATCTCGGCCAAGTAGACCGATACCCCGCCCAGTTCGGCCCCGGCCGAGAAACCCTGCAGCAGGCGTCCGATCAGGACCAGCAGCGGCGCCAGCAGGCCGATACTGGCGTACCCCGGCACGCAGGCGATCAGGATGGTGCCGCTGGCCATGATGGAAAGCGTCACGATCAGGCCCTTGCGGCGGCCCACTTCGTCGATATAGGCGCCCAGCACGATGGCACCCAGTGGCCGCATCAGGAAACCGGCACCGAACACGGCGAAGGTCAGCATCAGCGAAGCGAAATCGCTGCTGGTGGGGAAGAAGACCTTGGAAATGTGGGTCGCGTAGAAGCCGAACAGGAAGAAATCGAACTGTTCCAGGAAATTGCCGCTGGTCACGCGCAGGACGGCGCCTGCGCGCGAACCGCGCGTCTCGGGTTGGGTGCTCATGCTGAAAGTCTCCTTGCTGTTGTGTTCATGAAAAACCGGGTGGGCCGGCGCGCTGGCCGGCCCGGGATCAGGCCGATCCGGGGTCGTGCCGCAGGGGCTGCCGCTTCTCGATGGCGGACTTGAGCAATGCGGCACTGCGATAGATACCGTGGGCGAACTTGCCGTAAGGCAGGGTCAGGAACAGGGCCATCACGCAGCCCAGGTGCAGGGCCAGCAGGGCCGCCATGGCAGCGCTGTCACGCCAGGCCAGCAGCGCCAGACCGGTGGCACTGACCAGCAGCAGCAGGACGATGAAGCCGCGATCCATGGGCCGCTGGCGACGGTCGCCCTGCTCCGGATGCCGCCGCAGGTTCAACCACAGCAGACCGGCGGGGCCGACCAGCAGGCCGATGCCGCCCGCCGTGCCCAGCAGTACCGGCAGGCTCAGCACGGGGTATGGCGCCTCCAGCCCCAGTAGGTAGTGGTACAGGGTCGCCACCGAGGTGGCCGCCAGGCACAGCATGAAACCGTAGAAGGTGAAGTGATGGAAGCGTCGGCGCATGAGCGTGTAGCCGTCATCGGACTCGTTGCAGCCCTCTGCGTGGCCGCCATCCAGATAACGCAGGGCCAGCACGTCGCGGGTGGCCTCGGCCGCCGCTGCACTGCCCGGGGCACCGGCCGTGCCGTCCGTGATATCACGCCAGAAGCGCCTGACACCCATGCCCAGCGCCAGCACCGCCAGGGCGAACACCGCGCCGAACATGCGCGCCAGCTGTCCATGCGGGAATACCGCATAGAAATTGCCGCCTGCCGGGCTGCTGGCCAGCGTGCCGTTGACCGCCAGGGCCAGCAACAGGAACAGGGCCAGGCTGCCCGCCAGCGCCAGGGCCAGGGTCAGGCCATTGCGCCGGTACAGTGCGCCGGCGGCGGCCGGCCAGGCATAACTGGAATAGGTGTCCAGTCGTACCCGCGCCATGGCCTTGGGAACGTTGACCGCGAATTCATGGGGCGGCGCGTACTGGCAGGCGTGATAGCAGGCGCCACAGTTGTGGCACAGGTTGGCCAGGTAATGGACATCGGCCTTGGCAAACTCCAGACGGCGTGTCATGGCCGGGAACACCGCGCAGAACCCTTCGCAATAGCGGCAGGCATTGCAGATCTGCATCTGCCGGGCCACTTCGGCCTCGTCGGCGTTCATGGCCGGTGCCGCCTTGACGGGGAGGATGGGAATGATGCGGGCCCCGCCCGGGGCAACGCTGGCAGAACAGGCCTGCGCGTCGCGGCGCGCGGCATCGGTCAGGGCTTCAAGCTGCTGCATGGGAAACTCCGGAAGATCGGGTGGCGAACTGGGCGGCCTGCACTCCGGCGATGCGCCCGAAGGCGGTGCCGATGGACATGCCCACACCGGCCGTATAGCCCTTGCCGAGCACGTTGCCGGCCATCATTTCGCCTGCCACGAAGAGGTTGTCGCTGGGCCTGCCGGCAAAATGCACCTGGGCCTTGTCGTTCACTTTCAAACCGAGGTAGGTGAATGTCACGCCAGGTCGCAGGGCATAGCCGTAGAACGGCGCCCGCTCCAGCGGCCGCGCCCAGTGGGTCTTGGGGGGCTGCAGGCCGTCGGTATGGCAGTCGTCCAGCACGGTGTGGTCGAACCTTCCCTGGCGGCAGGCGGCGTTGTAGTCGTGCACGGTCTGTTCGAACTGTGCCGGCGGCAGCCCCAGCTGGCGTGCCAGGTCGGCCAGGGTCTCGGCCTTCTCGCCGGGGAACACCGGTGGCATGAAGTGTCCGATGGCCTGACTGTCGATGATGGAATAGGCGACCTGGCCCGGCTGTTGCGCCACCAGGCGGCCCCAGATGGCGTAGCGCTTGGGCCAGAAATCCTCGCCCTCGTCGTAGAAGCGCCGGCCGTCGCGATTGACCACCACGCCCAGCGAGACGCAGTCGATACGGGTGCAGATGCCGCCGTCATAGAGCGGTGCACGGGCATCGATGGCCACCATGTGGGCCTGGGTGGGATCGCCGATGCTGTCGGCGCCAGCCTCGATCATGTAGCGCAAGAGTTCGCCACGGTTGAAGCGGGTCCCGCGGATCAGGAAATTGTCGGCCGGCCATTCGCCGCGCTCGTTCTGGCCCCAGGCCTGGCGCAACCATTCGCGATTGGATTCGAAGCCGCCAGCGGCCAGCACGCAGGTGCGGGCGGTGAAACGCTGGCGGCCACTGCGGGCAGCGACGAAGCGCGTGCCATCCAGTTCGATGGCGTCCACCGGGGTCTCGTAGCGGATGTCCACGCCCAGTGCCTCGGCACTGCGGTAGTAGGCATTGACCAGCGCCTTGCCGCCGCCCATGAAGAAGGCATTGGTACGCGCCACGTGCAGCGCGCCCGACAGCGGCGGCTGGAAATGTACCCCATGCTTGCGCATCCAGGGCCGGCAGGTGGCCGAGGCGCGGATGGTCAGGCGCGCCAGGTGTTCGTCGGTGAGGCCGCCGGTGACCTTCAGCAGATCCTGCCAGTATTCCTCTTCCGGATAGGCCTCCACCAGCACGTCCTGCGGTGCGTCGTGCATGCAGCGCAGGTTGCGCGTGTGTTGTGAGTTGCCCCCGCCCCCGGCGCGGCGCGCCGATTCCAGCAGCATGACCGAGGCGCCGGCCTCGCGTGCCATCAGGGCCGCGCACAGGGCAGCGTTGCCACCGCCAATAACCAGAACGTCAAACATCGCCGTCCCCTCCTTGTGATATGTCCAGGGAGGCGACTATAGGCAGCCTGCCGGTGCGCCGCTATCGGCGCGCCGGCAAGGGGTGTTCAGTTTTCGTGAAGACCGGTGCCGCGCAGGGTAGCGCCGGGCCAGCGGCCCTGCCCCACCTGGGTGCGCGCCACCTCGGCCAGCAGCACCCGGGCGGCCAGCCCGGCAGGAGACAGTTCGTCATCGGAGACGCTGACGATCAGGTTGGGACGGGAGGCATCGCCATCGGCCACCGGCACGCTGGCCAGGTCGGCATTCTCGGCCCGGGCCAGGACCGCACCAGGCTGGATGGTGGCCCCCATGCCGGCGCGCACGGCGTCCATCAACATCGGCAGGCCATCCACCTCAAGGACGATATTGGGGGTGTAGCCCGCATGGCGGAAGGCCGAATCCAGCAGCGAGCGCAGCCCATGCTTGCGGGTCGGCAGGATCAGGGGCAGATCCCCCAGCTTGCCCAGGCGCGCCTGGCGCGCAACGGGCATGCCGGCCAGCGCGGGGGCGCCGATCACGAACAGCCGCTCATCCAGCAGGGGCAGTACGCTCCAGCGTTGCGCCGGTTCTTCCTGGAATAGGATGGCCAGGTCGATCTGGCGCGCGCCCAGCATGGCGCCAAGGTGACCGGACAGGCTTTCCACCATGCGCAGACGCACCTCCGGATAGCGTTCGTGCATGGCCTGCATGAAGGCCAGCCCCATCACCCCCGCCGTACTGGAGGCCATGCCCACGCTGACATGCCCGGACAGGCGCGCCTGTCGCGCCGCCAGGGCGGCATCGTCGATGTGGCGCAGTGCCAGCTGGGCCTGCTTCAGAAAGGCGATGCCCGCTGCGGTCGGCACCACGCCGGTGGAGGTGCGCTGCAGCAGACGGGTGGCCAGTTCGGTCTCCAGGCGGGTGATCTGCTGGCTCAGGGCCGATGTGACCATGCCCAGCTCCAGGGCGGCTTTGCCGATACTGCCGTGTTCGACGATGCTGGCGAAATAGCGGAGCTGGCGGATTTCCATGACGGCGAATGAAGGTGGCGGAGGTAGCGAAGCTAGCAAACAAGGCGACAATTCAGCGCGCATGATGCCATAGCTCTTGTCCTACAAACGATTGCGCAGGCGGACGACATCCAGCCGCCAATCTGCGCGGCATACTTCGGCAAACTGCTGCTGTTGAGCTGACCGCCCGCCCTGACGGCGGAGTCAGATACCTCAGGCAGCTCGGACACCTCATTGCCCTGGTGAGAATGACGATGAAGAAAATCGAGTTCGACGGTTATCTGCTGGTCTATCAGGCCGACGACAGCGAAGGCCGCTGGAAAGGCTCCTACGCGATCCTGAAGGATCGCACCGAGATCAGCCGCGGCTCCTTGCCGCTGGCGGCCCACTCCGAAGATGAGGCCGCTTTCGAGATCCTGGCAGCAGCGCGTCGCCATACGGGGATGTCCCCGGGGGCCTCGGCCTTGCCACATTAGCGCCGCACTAGCGCCGCACTAGCGTCTCACTCACTCCCCTCGCTACACCACCACTTCCCGCATACTGCGGCGGGGGGTCAGCTCGCTCAGGCGGCGCAAGGCATTGACCAGTTCGAAGCGGCTGCGCGAGCGTCCCAGCGAGATGCGGATATGCGCCGCACCTCCGCCTCCGAAGCCCTGACCCGACGGCGCCGGCTCCACCTCGAAACTGCTGTGCGAGACCACGTTCAGGCCGGCCTGGCCGGCCCTGATGACGAACTCCTGGCCACTCCAATGGGGCGGCAGCGCCTGCCACAGATGAATCCCGCCCGACCCGGCCAGTCCGGGATCTCCCAGCGTACGCAGGGCCAGCTCCTGACGGGCCCAGGCTTCGTTGCGGATCCCTTCGAGCAAGGAGGTGGCCGTGCCATCGTGCACCCACTGCGTCGAGAGCGCAGTCATCAGCGGGGTCGACATCAGCACGAAGGAACGCAGCGCCCCCAGCACCTCTTCCTGCTCCTGGCCCTCGGGCATCACCACATAGGCCGTGCGCAGCCCCGGCAACAGGCATTTGGACAAGGTCGAGACATGGAACACATGCCGTGGCGCATAGTAGGCCAGCGGCCGGGGCGGCTGGGCGGCAAAGCGCCAGTAGGGATCGTCCTCGATGATGCGCAGGTCCAGCCGGGTCGCCACGGCCGCGATCTCGGCCCGGCGCGTGGCCGGCATGGTATGGGTGGTGGGGTTCTGCAGGGTCGGGTTGAGATAGACCACGCGCGCCTGGTGCTTGCGTGCGAGGGTCACCAGCAGGTCCGGCCGCATGCCCTCGCCATCCACACCCACCGCCACCACCCGGCGTCCCAGTTGGGCCGCTGCTGTCAGCAGTCCGGGATAGGCCAGCGGTTCGGCCAGTACCACCTCACCCGGGCGGGTTTGCGACAGCAGCAAGGCGGCCAGCGCCGATTGCGCCCCGGGGCAGACCAGCACCCGACTTTCGTCGATGTGGCCCAAAGGCTCTTGCAACCACATCGCACCGGCAGCGCGGTCGGCACTGCTGCCGCCACCCAGGTGATAGGTCATGAGCAGGTCGGCGTCGCTATGGATCAGGACCTGCGAGACACCCTGGCGCAGCAGATCGTCCAGGTCGATGCCGGCAGGCGGTGGCGGAATGTTCATCGACAGGTCCAGCACCTGGCTCAGGTCCACCTTGGGAGCGGCCACGAAGCTGCCGGCCGCGCCCCGCGCTTCGAGCAGGTGGCGTCGCCGCGCCTCGGTATAGGCGCGGGTGACGGTCGTGAGGTCCACGTCCAGACGATCTGCCAATTGGCGCTGCGGGGGCAGACGGTCGCCGGGCTTGAGGCGGTCGTCGGAAATGGCCTGTTCCATGAAGCCCACGATCTGCAGATAGCGTGGGCCGCCATTGGCGGCAAAGCTGCCGACCCAGTCCTGCGGACGTGCGGATTTTTTCATGGAGCGAGCCAACGTGAAGAAGGGTAAGAAGGAAAGAGGCAGGCCAACGTGACCATGCCGATATTAGTATGGATTTAATGGCAACACAAATCCATACATCACAACCCTACCCCAACTTTCACTTCTTCCGCTCGTCAGCGCTATATCTCGGCCACGCTGCGCCGCTTCATTTCCTCGACTCGCTCCATGCGTCCGCCGATGTATGCAATCCCATTGCAGGACACCCAGACATCATTCACACCGCTGTCGCCGCCCATTCCCGGGCATCTTCCCCGGCCGGAATACGCATCGGAGCGCCCGGATCGGTGGCTGCCTGCCACACCGCCTCGGCCACGTCGCTGGCATGGGTGACCTGGGTGTTGTCCTGGAAGCTGGCAAACACCTGGGCCGCCAGCGCGCCATAGGCATCGGGGATGGCGCCCTCCAAGCGCGGCCGGGCATTTTCCGCAAACCGCGTGGACGGGGCGCGGCCGGGCAGGACCAGGCGCGCCTGTACGCCCACACTGGCCAGTTCGAGCGCCATCGATTCGGTAAAGGCATTGACGGCGGCCTTGCTGGCCGTATAGACCGCCAGCAAGGGCAAGGATCGCAAGGTCACCGAGGACGTGACGTTGATCACCACCCCCTGGGCGCGCTCGCGCATCTGCGGGATGAAGGCCTGGCACATGGCGATGCTGCCCAGAGTATTGGTCTCGAAGATCTCGCGCACCTGCGCCGGTGACTGGGCTTCCACGGCGGCCAGGGCGCCGATGCCGGCATTGTTGACCAGCACGTCGACCGGGCCGGCCTGCGCGACCACGGCGCGGATGCTGGCCTCATCGGTGACGTCCAGCGGCAGGATGCGCAACCTGGACGAGGCCGGCAGCAGGTCCTGGCGTGGACTGCGCATGGTGGCGACCACGTTCCAGTCGCGGTCGAGGAAGTAACGTGCGATTTCCAGGCCGAAGCCGGAAGAACAGCCGGTGATGAGGATGGTTTTCATGAGGGACTCCTTTGAATGGATGGGAACGACAGGACGAAGAATAGGCGCAGCACACCGGACTTGCTACAATCCAGAGTCCATCATTCATTTGCCATCGTCCAGAGATGTCCGATTCCATCGATCCCTTGGCCGAGGTCGTCACCCTGCTGCAACCGGCGGCCCGCTATACCAAGTACGTACAAGCGGCAGGCGGCTGGCGGGTGCGCCGTTCGCGTTCCGACCTGGCGTTCTACTGCACCGTTATCGAGGGAAGTTGCCGCATCTTGCGCGACGATGGCAAGGATATCGTCCTGGAAGCGGGCGATTTCGTGCTGGCGCCGGCGCTGGAGGGTTTTACGCTGTCCAGCCTGCAGGACAGCGACTCCGCCTTGCTGGACGAAGACAATCCACCGCCCCGCCTGCCCGATGGCCGCTATCACCTCGGACCCCTGGAGCTGACGCCGGAAGTACAACTGGTGGTGGGTCATTGCGTCTTCGACTCGCCCGATACGCCGCTGCTGCTGTCGCTGCTACCCGATCTGGTGGTGGTGCGCGCCCATGCGCGCTTGAGCACGCTGGCCCAGCTGGTGGGGGAGGAATTCCGCGCCGCCCGGCCGGCGCGGGAGATGGTGCTGGCACGCCTGCTGGAGGTGCTGCTGATCGAGGCCTTGCGTTCGACCACCGAGGCCGGTGCGGCGCCTACGCCGGGCCTGCTGCGCGGACTGGCCGATGCCCGCCTGGCGCAGGCGATCCGTGCTGTGCATGCGAGGCCGGCCGAGAACTGGAATGTGGTCATGCTGGCGCGGCAGGCGGCCTTGTCGCGCTCGTCGTTCTTCGAACGCTTTCGGCGCGAGGTGGGCCTGGCACCGATGGAATACCTGCTGGCCTGGCGCATGGCGCTGGCCAAGCGCCTGCTGCTGCGGGCCGACGCCGGCATGGCGGAGGTGGCGCAGCAGGTGGGCTATAGCTCGGCCTCCACCTTCAGCGTGGCCTTCACGCGTCATGTGGGCGTGCCGCCGTCGCAGTTCAGCCTGTCCGGCCTGCCGGGCTAGCGCACCGGACTGACCCGGCTGACCCGACTCGACTAGGCCGCCACGAAGCCGACCCGTTCCATGGTGCCGATATGCATGCTCAGCAATTGCACGGCGCGGTCGGTCTTCTTGCCTTTGAGGGCGTCGATGATGAGCATGTGGTCGTGATCAGAACGCGGCTGCCAGCCACGCTTGAAGCCGGTCGAGAACAGGTAGCGCGAATTGGTCAGCTGCAGCTGCTTCAACACCGCCAGCAGACGCGGCATGCCGCATTCGCTGGAGAGGATGTCGTGGAACAGGTTGTTGGCGGCGTCCCACTCCACCAGCGAGGCCGCCCGCGCACAGTCGTCCTGCGCCTGCTCCAGCCGGGCGATGTGTTCACTGGTGAATTTGCGTACGCCATGGCGTAGCGCCAGGATCTCCAGGGCAGCACGCATCTCCGCATTTTCCTTCACCGCTGCGCGGTCCACCATGCTTACCCGTACCCCGCGACGGGGCAATGTGAGCAGCAATCCTTCTGCTTCCAACTGACGAAAGGCCTCGCGCACCGGCACGTGGCTGGACTGGAATTCCTGCGCCACGTGATCCTGCCGGAGGGCCGCCCCGCCTGCGATTTCGCCCCGAATGATGCGCGTGCGCAAGACCTCTGCGATGCGGGCGACGGTACTGCCTGGGTCGTTTTTCATACGGCCAAAGTATAGATAATCTATTAAAAAAGAAATTGTTAAACGAAATTGGACGAAGATAGAATCCGCCAGAACGAAATTCTAAGCCTTTTTACTCAGGAACCGGATTTTATCGATGAGCCAATGCCCTTCCTCCGCGGCCGTCCCGGCCAGCGCTCCCCTGCACTTCCTGCCGCCGCAGGCCAGCGCCCCGGCGTCCAACCCGGCTGTTGAACGTTTGTTCGAACTGCCCTTCCTGGATCTGCTGTTCCAGGCGCAGAGCGTGCATCGCCTGCACCACCCGGCCAACCAGGTGCAGCTGTCCAGCCTGCTGTCGATCAAGACCGGTGGCTGCGCCGAGGATTGCGGTTATTGCTCGCAGTCGGCGCATCACAAGGAGGCGGGCGTACCGGCCGGCAAGCTGATGGCGGTGGATGAGGTGGTGCAGGCGGCCCGCGCCGCCCGCGAGCAGGGTGCCACCCGCTTCTGCATGGGCGCGGCCTGGCGCAATCCCAAGGAGCGCGACATGGCGGCACTGACCAGCATGGTCAGCGAGGTGCGCGCCCTCGGCCTGGAAACCTGCATGACCCTGGGCATGCTGGAGCAGGCGCAGGCCGAGGCCCTGAAGGAGGCCGGTCTGGACTACTACAACCACAATCTGGATACCGCTCCCGATTTCTACGGGCAGGTCATCTCCACCCGCAGCTACCAGGACCGGCTCGATACGCTGCAGCGGGTGCAGCAGGCGGGTCTGCAAGTCTGCTGCGGCGGCATCATCGGCATGGGCGAAACCCGCGCCCAGCGCGCCGGCCTGATCGCACAGCTGGCGCGCCTGCCGGTGCCGCCGCAATCGGTACCGATCAACCATCTGGTGCCGATTGCCGGCACGCCCCTGGAAGACCTACCGCCGCTGGATGAATTCGAATTCGTACGGACCGTAGCGGTGGCGCGTATTGCCCTGCCACACGCGGTGATCCGCCTGTCAGCCGGACGCGAGAGCATGAGCGAGGCCACTCAGGCACTGTGCTTTGCGGCCGGCGCTAATTCCATCTTCCTCGGTGCCAGGTTGCTGACCACGGCCAATGCGCCGGTGTCGTCCGACCTGGACCTGTTGTCGCGGCTGGGCCTGCAGGCCGCCCCGGCGACGGCCTGATGAGCGTGCAATGGAGCGCCGCGCATTGCGGTGGTGCCTGGCTCATCAGCGATTACGAGACAGTGGCGGCCGGCTTGCGCGATCCGCGCCTGTCGGTGCGACGCGGGGCGCGCTGGATCAACAGTGGCCTGGGTGGGACGGGTGGACTGGACCCGGCGCCGGCCGAACTGCAAGCACAACGCCGTTTCAAGCGGCTCTTTTCGCGCTCGGTGCTGTTGCTCGACGGCCGCGCCCATCGACGCCTGCGTGGCGTGCTCAACCCGGGTTTCAAGCCGACCGACCTGGAGGCTCAACGGCCTGCCATCACGCGCATTGCCGGTCAGTTGATCGATGCCATCGTGGCCGATCCGCTGGCGCCGCAGGGTTTCGATTTCGTCAGCCGTTTCGCCCGGCCACTGCCGGCGCTGGCCATCGCCGGCCTGATGGGATTGCCGGACCGTGTGCCAGCGGCCTTCATCGACTGGGCTGCTGATCTGGCCGCCTTCATCGGCAGCCCCACGCCGGATGCGGCGCAGACCCTGGCGGCCCAGGCGGCGATGGCAGCGCTGTGCGACTTCTTTGGCGAAGTCGTGAAAGATGCCGACACCCTGCCGCCCGACAGCCTGGTCGCGCGCCTGCTGCAGGCGCAGCGGGAACAACGGATCAACCGCAACGAAATGCTGGCGCAATGTTGCACCCTGCTCTTTGCCGGCTACGAGACCACCCGCAATCTGCTGGGCAATGGCTTGCTGGCGCTGCTGCAGCATCCTGCGCAATGGACGGCGCTCAAGGCAGATCCCACCCTGCTGCGTACGGCCTTGCGCGAGATGCTGCGCTATGACAGCCCGGTGCAATACACCGGGCGCCGCGTGCTGACCGATCTGCAGGTGGCGGGCCGGACGCTGCGACAGGGTGAACTGGTGATCCTGCATATCGGGCAGGCCAATCATGATGGACGCCGCTTCACCGCGCCGCAGCACTTTGACATCCGGCGCGATGAAGGCATGCACCTGTCCTTCGGCCAGGGGCCGCATGTCTGCCTGGGTGCGGCGCTGACCCTGCTGGAGGCGGAAATCGCCTTCACCGCGCTGATGCAACGCCTGCCCACCCTGGCACTGTCGGCCACCCCTCCCCGGCGCCAGCAGCATGCCGCCTACAGCGCGCTGGATAGCCTGCCGCTGGTGTTCTGAAAGACCTTTCATGCATGATTTTTCCGATGAGCTGGCCCAACTGGCCAGCCAGAGCCTGCTGCGCACGCGGCGCGTGGTGGATGGTCCGCAAGGCCCTCTGCTGATGGTGGAAGGACGGCAGTTGCTGTCCTTCTGCAGCAATGACTACCTGGGGCTGGCCAGGCATCCCAAGATCGTGGCGGCCGGTATCGCGGGCTTGCAGCAATACGGCATGGGGGCTGGCGCGTCAGCGCTCATCAGCGGTCACAGCACGGCCCACGAGAAGCTGGAGGAGGAACTGGCGCGCTTCGTCGGACTGCCGGCGGCGCTGTCCTTTTCCAGTGGCTACATGGCCAATCTGGGTGTGATCGGCGCGCTGGTGGGGACCGGCGATACGGTGGTGGTGGATAGGCTGGCGCACGCCTCGCTGATCGATGGCGCCCGTTTGTCCGGGGCCAGCCTGAAGGTGTTTCCCCACAACGATGTGGCACGGCTGGCACAGGTGCTGGCGCGCTGTCCCACCGGGCGCAGGCTGGTGGTGACCGATGCGGTCTTCAGCATGGACGGCGACCTGGCGCCGCTGGCCGAACTGGCCGCCGTGTGCGCGCAGCACGATGCCTGGCTGCTGGTAGATGATGCCCACGGCCTGGGTGTGCTGGGCCCGCGCGGCGGCGGCAGCCTGGCGCAGGCCGGGGTGTGCTCGCCCCATGTGCTTTGCATGGGGACGCTGGGCAAGGCCGCTGGCGTCGCGGGCGCCTTTGTCGCTGGCGAGGCTTCGCTGATTGCATGGATCACGCAGCGCGCACGCACCTACATGTTCACTACCGCCCACCCGCCGGCCCTGGCAGTGGCCACCTCGGCCAGCCTGGCCCTGATGGCCCGGGACGACTGGCGGCGCGCACGTCTGCGCGAACTGGCCGCGCAATTGCGGCAAGGGCTGGCCGGCTTGCCGTGGGCGCTGCTGCCCTCTTCCGCCGCGATCCAGCCCCTGATCGTCGGCGACAACGCGGCGGCCCGTGCACTGGCCGCCGCGCTGCGCGATCGCGGTATCTGGGTGCCGGCCATCTGCCCACCGACCGTGCCCAAGGGCAGCGCCCGCCTGCGCATCAGCCTGTCGGCCGTGCATACGCCCGAACAGGTCGACCAACTGATCATCGCCTTGCAGTCCCTGGCCGAGGAAGGAGCCCACGCATGACGCCGCCAGGCTCCCTGGCCGCTCGCAGCCTGCGCAGCGTCTGGCATCCCTGCACGCAGATGCGCCGTCACGAAAGCACGCCCCCCATCGCCATCGACCGCGCCCAGGGTGCGTGGTTGGTCGATACCGGGGGCCGGCGCTATCTGGACGCGATCAGTTCGTGGTGGGTCAACCTGTTCGGCCATGCCAACCCACGCATCAATGCCGCCCTGGTCGATCAGCTGGGCCGGCTGGAACATGCGATGCTGGCCGGCTTCACCCATGAGCCGGTGGTGCGCTTGTCCGAACGCCTGGGCGCACTGACCGGGCAGGCGCTGGGGCATTGCTTCTACGCCTCCGACGGCGCCTCGGCGGTGGAGATCGCGCTGAAGATGAGCGTGCATGCCTGGCGCAATGCGGGGCAGACCGGCAAGAACGAATTCATCTGCATCGCCGGCGGCTATCACGGCGAGACCGTGGGGGCGCTGGGCGTGACGGATACCCCATTGTTCCGCGCCTCCTACGAAGCCTTGCTGCGGCCGGCCCACGTGGCCCGCTCGCCCGATGCGCGCCAGGCCCGCGATGGCGAAAGCGCGGCCGATGTCGCCCGGCAGGCGCTGGCCGATGTGGAAAGACTGCTGCAACAGGGCGAGGGACGCATCGCTGCCGTCATCGTGGAACCGCTGGTGCAATGCGCGGCGGGCATGGCCATGCATGACCCGGCCTATGTGCGCGGCCTGCGTGGCCTGTGCGACACCTATGGCGCGCACCTGATCGCCGATGAAATCGCGGTCGGCTGTGGCCGTACCGGCAGCTTCTTCGCCTGCGAGCAGGCCGGTATCTGGCCGGATCTGCTGTGCCTGTCCAAGGGTATCAGCGGCGGCTACCTGCCGCTGTCGCTGGTGATGTCCAGCGAGGCGATCTACCAGGCCTTTTACGATGAAGATGTGCGTCGCGGCTTCCTGCATTCGCACTCCTATACCGGCAATCCCCTGGCCTGCCGTGCCGCGCTGGAGACGCTGGCGATCTTCGACGATGAACAGGTCCTGCAGCGCAACCGCGACTTCGCCCCGGTGCTGGCGGCAGGTCTGGCCCCGCTGGCACAGGACCGCCGGGTGCGCCACGTGCGCCAGCGCGGCCTGATCTGGGCCTGTGATGCCGTGCTTGACGGTGTCGATGACATTGATGCGGCTCAGGCAGCCAGCCATCGATTTTCGCGCCGGCTGGCGGCACAGGCGGCACAGCGCGAACTGCTGGTGCGGCCGATCGGCACCAGCGTCTATGTGATGCCGCCCTATATCCTCGATGCCGACCAGGCACAGTGGCTGGGTGAGCGCCTGCATGCCGCCTTCGATGCCACCTTCGCCGAGATGCGGGGAGCATGATGGGAGGCAGCTATTTCGTCACCGGCACCGATACCGGCGTGGGCAAGACCTTGGTGGCATCGGCGCTGATCCATCTGCATGCGGCGCGGGGCGCGCGTGCTGGCGGCATGAAGCCGGTGGCCTCGGGTGCCCTCCTGCAGGCTGGGCAGTGGTGCAACGAGGATGTGCTGGCTTTACAGGCCGCCGCCAACGTGGCGCTGCCGGCAGCGCTGGTGAACCCGTACCTGTTTCGCCGGGCGACCGCACCTCATATCGCCGCCGCCGAAGAAGGACGGCGCATCGATCTCGACCATCTGGTGCAATGTCATGCGCAGCTGATGCAGGCCTGCGATGTGCTGATCGTGGAAGGGGCTGGCGGCTTCGTGGTGCCGCTGGATGAGCGCCACAACAGCGATGATCTGGTGGCCAGGCTGGGGCTGCCGGTGGTGCTGGTGGTGGGAATCCGCCTGGGCTGCATCAATCATGCACTGCTCACGTGCCAGGCGGTGCTGGCGCGGGGGTTGCCGTTGGTCGGCTGGGTCGCCAACCTGATCGATGCGCAGGAAGATCAGGCCGAGGCCATGATCGAGAGCCTGGCGCAGCGCCTGCCGGCACCGCTGCTGGGCTGCCTGCCCTGGTCACCCGGGATGAGTGCGGCGCAGGCAACGGCATGGCTCACTTGGCCAGATCCAGCCTGACCGGCGCTGCCTCGCCACTGCGCGGTGCGGTGAAATGCTTGTCGTGGATGGTGCGGAAACTGGCCAGGCCCAGTTCGGCGATGGAATTGGACAGTTCCAGCAGTTCGATGACGGCCTCCTCGGCATACATGGCATCGACCTCATTGGCGTTGAGCCAGTGGCGGATGCGACGCTCGCCGGAAAAGACGAAATCACTCAGGCGCGCCCAGTGATCGCGCAGGAGCGCTGCTTCCGGCCCGTCGCTGCCGGCCAGCACGCCATCGACCTGCGCCACCAGCTGGCGCATGGTCTTGCCGCTGCCGTCGGCGAGGAAGCGCCCGAGTTCGTCTTCGCTGGCGCAATACCACAGCCACAGGGCATTGAAGGCGGTCTCGATCTGGTGACCGATGAGTGCGAAGGCCGAGGCGTGCACCGGCATGTCATCGCGCAGCAGCAGGATGATGCCGCAGTGATGTTGTTGTGCCACCGTCAGGCAGCCGATGGCAGCGCAGGCGCGGCGGTCCGGCGGCAGCGGTTGGCCGTTGAAATCGGCGGAAATGCGGTAGGCCAGGGACTGTGCCCTGGCCAACAGGTGATCCAATTGCATGGACGACTCCCTTTGTTCGGGCAGAGCGGGCAGAGGCGGACGGCTTGTTGTTATTGTTTTCAGCTCACGCCAGTGGCGCCGTCGAGGACAATGCGGATCTTGCGGGCCAGCTCATCATGACGATACGGTTTGTCGAGGACGGGGAATTCTCCGTCGGCTCCATGCCGTTCTATCGATTCGCTGGCGTAACCGGTAGTCAATAAAATTTTGAGCGAAGGTAACATGCGCCGCGCCTCCCGCGCCAGTACCACGCCATTCATGTGGCCCGGCATGATCAGGTCGGTGAAGAGCAGATCGACCGGCTCGCCGGCACGGATCAGCTGCAGCGCTTCGTTGGCGGAATTGACCATGCGCACCCGATAGCCCAGGCTTTCCAGCATGTCCTGGGCCAGTTCGGCGACCTCGATTCTATCGTCAACCACCAGGATGTGCTCGTGACCACCCTGGCTCTGGGTGCGGTTGTCATACTCGAAGCTGCCCCCGACCTGGTCCTGCGTGGCCGGGAAGTAGATCGCTACCGTCGTGCCCCCCTGCGGCCCCGAGGAAATCCGTACCGAACCACCCGACTGCTTGACGAAGCCATACACCATGGACAGGCCCAGCCCGGTCCCCTTGCCTTCGTCCTTGGTGGTGAAGAAGGGGTCCATCACGCGCGGCAGGATGTCGGGCGGAATGCCGGGGCCGTCGTCGACCACGGCCAGGCAGACATAGAGGCCCGGCTTCAAGCCCAGCTGCAAGGCAGGTTCATCGCTGCTCAGGTCTTCATTGCTGGTCTGGATGCGCAATGTTCCCTTGCCGGACATGGCGTCGCGGGCATTGATGAGAATGTTCAGCAGCGCCACCTCCATCTGGGTCGGGTCGAGACGGCAATTCCAGAGGCCAGGCGCCAGTGCGGTGCGTACATGGATATCCCCCCCCAGGGTACGCTGCACCAGATCGGTAAAGCCCTCGGTCAGCGAGTTGAGGTTGATGGTACGCCCCTCGAGTCGTTGCTTGCGGGCGAAGGCCAGCAATTGCTGCGTCAGCATGGCGGCCTTGCCGGAGGCCTTGCGGATACTGTCGGTACTGCGCGCCACGCGGCCCAGATCCGGCACCGGACTACGCAGGGCCAGGTTGATGATGTCCAGGTAGCCGCTGATGACCTGCAGCAGGTTGTTGAAGTCGTGCGCGATCCCGCCGGTCAACTGGCCCAGTGCTTCCATCTTGCGCGCCTGGCCCAGGGCCTGTTCGGCGTCACGGCGGCGGCTGATGTCCAGTTGCGAGCTGAAGAAGTATTTCAGTTCGCCATGCTGGTCATAGACGGGTGAAATGAAGAGCGCATTCCAGAAGGTGGAACCGTTCTTGCGATAGTTCAGCAACTCGGTGGCGATCTCGCGCCGTTCGAGCACGGCTTCGCGCACCTGCGCCACCACCGCACGGTCGGTTTCCGGGCCTTGCAGGAAACGGCAGTTCTTGCCGATCACGTCGGCCCGGCTGTAGCCAGTCATGTTGATGAAGGCATTGTTGACGAAGATGATGGGGTTGTCCGGCTGATTCGGGTCGGACACGATCATCGGCATGCGCGTCATTTCGACGGCGGCAAAAAAGATATCGTTGGCGTCATCGCCTACCGCGACCTTGGCGTGGTCGTTACGTAATCCTGCATCGTTGTAGTCGTCGGCAGGCCAATGCACCGGAGGGCGCTTGGCAAGTGTGGGCATTGTGTTCTTCTCCGTATGGGTGGGCTCGGTTGCAGCGTGGCAAGCAAAGGCGAGCTGAAACAAGCTGTTTTCAGGAGTTTGGACACAGGCAGGCTCAACGGTTCCCCCGCAATTGCAACAAGCGCGACGGTGCTTTGTTACATCCTTTTGAAGCCCTTGCTACAGGCCGGACTGCTGCTGATGAGCTTGCACCTGTTGGGGACTGCCGTGATGGAGGATACGGCCCTGATCGAGCAGGTAGGCACGGTCGCTGACCAGGCTGGCGAAGTGGGTATTCTGTTCGCACAGCAACACCGACATGCCGCGTTCCTTGAGCCGGATGATCATGGCCGCCATCTGCTCCACGATGACCGGCGCCACCCCTTCGGAAGGCTCGTCCAGCAGCAGCAGGTGGGGATTGCCCATCAAGGTGCGGGCGATGGTCAGCATCTGCTGCTCGCCACCGCTCATGCGGCCACCCGGGCGTTCAGGCATGGCGCCCAGGTTGGGAAAGAGGTCGAACACCGCCTGCGCTGTCCAGACCGGCGCACCGGCACGCGGTGGCTGGCGCCCTGCTTCCAGGTTCTGCAGCACACTCAGTTCGGTGAAGATGCGACGATCTTCCGGGACGAAACCCAGGCCCAGCCGCGCACGTTGATACGGTGCCAGGCGGGTGAGATCGCGACCACCGAAACTGAGCTTGCCACGCGTCCCCTCCAGCAGCCCCATCACGGCCTTGAGGGTGGTGGATTTGCCGGCGCCATTGCGGCCCATCAGGGCCACTACTTCGCCCCGGCCCACCTCCAGGCTAACATCGAAGAGGATATGGGCGCGGGCATAGAAAGCGTTCAGCGCCTCGACCTGCAGCAAGGCTGCGCTCATGCCGGGCTCCCCATATTGGCCTCACCGAAGCTGGCACCGCTGCCGAAATAGGCCTCGCGCACGCGGGCATCGCGCCGCACCGACTCGGGTTCACCCTGGGCGATCAACTGGCCACGTGCCAGCACGATGATGCGATCGGCAAAGGCGAAGACCACGTCCATGCTGTGTTCGGTGAACAGGACCGAGAGCCCGCGCTCGCTGACCAGGCGCCGCGTCAGGGCCATCAATTGCTGGCGCTCGCGGGGCGCCATGCCGGCGGTGGGTTCGTCCATCAACAGCAGCCGTGGTGCGTTGGACAGGGCCATGGCCAGTTCCACCCGCTTGATGTCGCCATAGGCCAGCACCCCGCAGGCACGGCGCGCCTGCGCTGCCATGCCGACCTGCTCCAGCAGCACCATGGCTTCATCGCGCAGGCAGGAAGCCGCAGGAGGCCACCAGCGCCACAACTGGCGCCGGTGCGAGAGCAAGGCGGCCTGGACGTTTTCCAGCACGGTCATGGAGCCGAAGGCGGCCGATACCTGGAAGGTGCGGGCCACGCCGCGCTGCCAGATATGGCGCGCCGGCATGCCGGCGATGTCCTCGCCCGCCAGCAGCACAGCGCCGGCATCCGGGCGCAACTGGCCGTTGATCAGGTTGAAGCAGGTGGACTTGCCGGCGCCATTGGGACCGATCAGGGCCAGCATCTGGCCGGCCGGGAGTTCGAAAGACACATCATCCAGCGCGGCCACGCCGCCGAAGGTCTTGGACAGGTGTTGCACGTGCAGCAGGCTCATGCGCCCTCCCCCCGTCCGCGCCAGCCGCGCAAGGCACCCACGATCCCGCCCGGGAAGAGCAGGACCAGCAACAGGATCACCCCGCCCAGCAAGGCGCGCCAGTAATCGGTCTCGCGTGCCACCAGGTCCTGCAGCCAGACGAACAGCGAAGCGCCGAGCAAGGGTCCGAGCAGGCTCTGCACGCCGCCCAGCAGCACCATCACCAGCCCATCGACCGAGCGCCCCACGCTGGCCACCTCGGGAGAAATGCTGCCTTTGGAAAACGCGAACAGCACGCCCGCCAGGCCGCAGAACAGACCGGCCACGGCAAAGCCGCCCCACTGCAAGGCGCGCACATCCATGCCCAGCGCCTCGGCCCGCACCGGCGCATCGCGTGCGGCGCGCAGGGCCAGGCCGAATGGCGCCTGCACCACGCGTCGCAACAGGTATACGCCCAGCGCGGCGCAGGCCAGCGCCAGGTAGTAATACGCCACAGGGGAAGCCAGCGCCTCGCCCGGGCGCAGACCGACCAAGCCATTGCTGCCGCCGGTCAGGTCATCCCACTGAAAGATGCCGGCCCAGACGATCTGCGCAAAGGCCAGCGTGAGCATGGCCAGGTACACGCCCGACAGGCGCACGCAGAACCAGCCGAACAACAGGGCTGCCAGCATCGCCGTCAGCGCGCCGCTGAGCATCGCCAGCGGCAGCGGCCACTGCAGGCGCAGCGAAACCAGCGCGGCGGCATAGGCGCCCAGGCCGAAATAGGCGGCGTGACCAAAGGACACCATGCCCCCCGGCCCCATCAGGAAATGCAGGCTGGCGGCGAACAGCACGGCGATCAGGATTTCCACCATCAATACCGGCAGATAGGGGAAGCGCCCCGCCAACAGCGGCAGGGCCAGCAGCAACAGCAGCGATGCCAGCCCGGCCAGGCGCGCAACGCGCCCGCCTGCTTCCAGCGGCGCGGCGTGGGCCGCCGCCACGCGCACCGCCGCCAGCGGCTTGCCGAACAGACCCCAGGGGCGCAGGACGAGGATCACGGCCATCACCAAGAATTCGACCACCAGCGTCAGCCGCGAAAGGGAGAGGTCGAAGCCGAAGACGGAGACGTTGCCCACGGCGATACAGAGTGCCTTGACTTCGGCGATCAGCACCGCGGCCGCGAAAGCGCCCCCGATGGAACCCATGCCGCCGACCACCACCACCACGAAGGCGTTGCCGATGGTATCCAGGTCCAGGGCCAGGTTGGCCGGCATGCGCGGCCCTTGCAGCGCGCCACCGAGGCCGGCCAGGAAGCAGCCCAGGGCGAATACGGCGGTAAACAGCCAGGCCTGGTTCACGCCCAGTGCGCCCAGCATTTCACGGTCCTGGGTGGCGGCGCGGATCAATGTGCCCCAGCGGGTGCGGTTGAGCAGCAGCCACAGCAGCGCCAGCACCAGCGGGCCGATGAAGATCAGCAGCAGGTCGTATTGCGGCAGGCGCCGTCCCAGCAGTGGCACGGCCCCGCCCAGGCCCGGGGCACGCGGGCCGAACAGGTCTTCCGGGCCCCAGTACCAGAGGGCGGCGTCCTTGATCACCAGCACCAGCGCAAAGGTGGCCAGCAGCTGGAACAGCTCGGGCGCGCGATAGATACGCCGCAGCACCACGACCTCCACCAGCGCGCCGAGTGCCGCCACGATCAGGGCCGACAGCAGGACCGCGCCCCAGAAGCCGAGTGCGCTCGCGCCCAGCCGTTCCACCAGGCTATAGGCCAGGTACAGGCCCAGCATGTAGAACGAACCATGGGCGAAGTTGACGATGCGGGTGACGCCGAAGATCAGCGACAGGCCGACGGCCACCAGGAACAGCGCGGAGGCATCGGCCAGGCCATTGACCATCTGCACGGTGAGACTGGCCAGGGTCATGGCGTCACGCGCGGTCGCCGGAAGGGAAGATCACCACGACGACACTCAATCGGCCGGACGCAGTTTCCTGACCTCGTCGTCGGGCAATTGCAGGCTGGCGCCGTCAACGTAGCTGAAGCTGGTCATGATGCCCTTGCCATCCTTGATGCCGGTGCGACCGACAAAGGCGCCCAGGGTGGACTGGTGGTCCTGCGGGCGATAGACGATGCTGGCCACCGGGGTGTCGACCTTCAGGCCGGAGAAGGCAGCGGCCAGCTTGTCGGCATCGGTGCTGCCGGCCTTCCTGATGCCGGCCGCGATCGACATCAGGGCGCTGTAGCCGACCAGTGAGCCGTTACGGGGGTAGTCATTGAATTTCTTGCGGTAGGCATCAACGAACTTCTTGTGCTCGGGCGTGTTGATGGCGTACCAGGGATAGCCGGTGACGATCCAGTTCTGCGGGGCTTCGTTCTTCAGCGGGTCCAGGTATTCCGGCTCGCCGGTCAACAATGACACCACTTCCACATGATCGAACAGGCCGCGGGTATTGCCTTCCCGCACGAACTTGCCGAGGTCGGCCGCGAACAGTGCATTGAAGATGGCATCAGGCTTGGCGTCGGCCAGGGCCTGGGTCACTGCACCGGCATCGATCTTGCCCAGCGGCGGCGCCTGTTCGACCACGAACTCCACATCGGGCTGGGCCTGCTTCATGAGGGTCTTGAAGCTGGCCACGGCCGATTGGCCGTATTCATAGTTGGGGTAGACGATGGCCCAGCGCTTCTTTTTCAGCTTGACGGCTTCCTTGACCACCGAGGCCACCAGCATGTAGGTGGAGGGGCGCAGGCGGTAGGTGTATTTGTTGCCGTTCTGCCAGACGATCTTGTCGGTCAGCGGTTCGGCGGCGAGGAAGAATACCTTGTGCTGGCGGGCGTAATCGGTCAGCGCCAGGCCGGTGTTGGAGAGGAAGCCGCCAAACAGCAAGGCCACCCGCTCACGGGCCATCAATTCCTCGGCCACGCGCACGGAGTCGCCGGGGTTGCCGTTATCGTCGCGGGCGATCACTTCCAGCTTCTTGCCCAGCACGCCACCGGCGGCATTGACCTCATCGAGGGCCATTTCCCAGCCACGACGGTAGGGCTCCAGGAAGGCCGGTTGCGCCTTGTAGCTGTTGATTTCGCCGATCCTGATGGTCTCCTGGGCGCTGGCGGTGACGGTGGCACTGGCGCCGGCCAGGGACAGGATGGCGGCACTGGCCGCCCACAGGATGTTGCGCTGGAAGTCGAACTGGAAGTTGAACTGTTTCACGTCATTCCCTTTTGATGAGATGGCCTTGCCTGATCTGCGGGCGCCATGATAACCACTGCTGCCCTGGTCTGGCGCTGCCTGGGTCGCTGCTTGAATGCTTGCTGATGCTTGCTTGGCTTACTTGACCCGCTGCTTCTCCAGCTTGCGCGCCAGGGTGCGGCGGTGCATGCCGAGTCGGCGGGCGGTTTCGGAGATGTTGAAATCGGTCTCCACCAGCACCTCGTGGATGCGCTCCCATTCCAGGGTCTTGATGGAGGTGGCGCGGGCCGGCAATTCAACCTCGGAGGCGCCGGCCACGTGGCCGAAGGCGGCTTCGATGTCGTCGGTATTGGAGGGCTTGGCGAGGTACTGGCAGGCGCCCAGCTTGATGGCTTCCACCGCCGTGGTGATGCTGGCAAATCCGGTGAGGACCACGATCAGCATGTTCTCGTCGTGGGCATGCAGCATCTGCACGCAGGCCAGGCCGGAGGCATTGCCACCGAGCTTCAGGTCGACCACGGCATAGCCGGGCTGGTGTTCCTTGAGATGGGCCGCCGCCTCTTCCTGGCTGGCGGCGAGCAATACGGTGTAGCCACGGCGCTCGAAGGAGCGCCCCAAGGTGCGTGCGAAGGCGGCATCGTCCTCGATGATCAGGAGCAGGCGATCAGCCGGCATGTACATTCCCTATTTCTTCTATCTGCTTTCCCAGGGCGCTATTGTATGTCGAGACGGCGCCCGGCATGGCAGCGAGCAACAGAAAAAGGAATGATGGCAGTCAAACGCCCGGTGGGCGCGGCTTGCGGCACATTGCGGCACATCAAGCGCCGGTCGGAAAATCCGGCGCCACGCTGCCTGGTGCAGCCTCGGGCGGGTTTTCCAGGCTGATGGCCGACAGCGGCAACTCCAGCGTGACGCAGGCGCCGCCACCACTGCGATGGCTGGCCCAGACGCGTCCGCCCAGCTTGCGCGCGACGTTGACCACGAAGAAGAGGCCCAGACCACGACCCGGCTTGCCCTTGGTGGACTGGTAGGGCTTGCCGATCTGGTTGATCATCCACTCCGGGAAGCCCGGCCCCTGGTCGGTCACTTCCATCAACAGCAGATCGCCCTCGCGCCTGACCTCCAGCGCCAGCCAGTGCGGCGAGACCTCGAAGGCATTGTCCAGTACGTTGCCCAGCATCTGCTTGATGGCTGAATCGAAGGCCACCGGCACATCCTGCTCGATCAGGTTACGGTACTGGAACACCTCCACCGGGCGCGTCTTGCGCCAGTCCTCGGCCACGCTGTCGAGGAAGGTGTTGAGGGTGGTCTTGATCGAGGATTCACCTCGCGCCTGCCCCGCCGAGAGCAGCACGCCGCTAACGATGGATTTGCAGCGCTGCAGCTGGGCTTCCATTTCGGCGATGTCGTCAAGCATGTCCTGGCGTTGGCTGATCTCGGGCATGCGCTTCCAGTCGCCGAGGATGACCGAGACGGTCGCCAGCGGCGTGCCCAGTTCATGGGCGGCGCCGGAGGCCAGCAAGCCCATGCGCACGATGTGGTCTTCCTCGGCGGCACGCTGGCGCAGGTCAGCCAGCAAGGCGTCGCCGGCACGCAGGTTGCTGCTGATGCGGGTGATGAAGAACACCATCAGGCCGGCATTGAGCAGGAAGCAGATCAGGGTACCTTCCACATACAGGCTCAGCAGGCCGGCATTGTGGTCCGGCGGCAGGGCCAGCGGTTCGGAAAACAGCGCCAGCCCGGCCAGGCAGACCATGGTGACACCGACGATGGCCCAGCTCGACCAGGGCTTCAGGAGCACGGCCGAGAGGATGATCTGCATCAGGTAGAGGAAGGCGAAGGGATTGGTGATGCCGCCGCTCAGATAGAGCTGGAAGGTCAGCACCGCCACATCCACCAGCAAGGCCAGGAACAGTTCGGCGTTGGTGGCGATGCGCCGTTCATGCCAGCGCAGGTGGCTGGCGATGTTGAAGGCGATCAGGCAGGACAGCACCTCCAGCATGTGCGGCAGCGGCAGGTGCAGGTCGAACACCAGCACCACGAAGGCGATGGTGGACACCTGCCCCAGCACCGCCAGCCAGCGCAGCTGGATCAGCAGCAGCATGTTCTGGTGGCCGGCCGGGTTCTGCTCCCCCTGGCGCAGGCGCTGCCAGCGCTCGCGCAGGGTCTTGCGCTTGGCGAAGGTGTCGGCGGCGGTCATGCGTGTCAGCCCTTGGAGCGGGCGTCCTGGATGCGCTGGCGCCAGCGGCGCTCATCGCGGATCACCCAGTAACCTGCGCCCAGCGACATCAGGGCCAGGGCATACCAGGTCATGGCGTAGACCAGGTGGCTGTTGTGGAAGGCGATGACGGTCAGGCCACCGACCGGTTTCTGCGCGTCCGGTGCCACGGCGGCGTTGGCTTCGGCCGAAGGCTTGTCGGCATCCACGAAGTACGGTGCCACGCCCGACAGGCCACGCGCCTGGGCGATGGCCTTGACGTCGCGTGAATACCAGCGATTCTGGGCTGCGTCATTGCTGCGCAGGAAACCACCACCCTGCTCGCTCATGCGCAGTAGCCCGACTACTTGTGTGCTCTGGCCGGCCGGTGCATCGGCCAGGCCGTTGGCATCCAGCTTGAGCGGCGAGACGTTGACAAAGCCGCGATTGACCAGGACCAGCGTGCCATCGGCCAGCTGCAAGGGCGTCAGCAGCCACGAACCGCTGCCCAGGTCGGTGCTGGCCTGCACGGCCGCGGTCTGGCTGTAGAGGTAGCGGCCGGACAGGCTTACGCGGCGATATTCGTCACGTTCGGCCGAGACCTGCGGCCATTCCTCGGGGCCAGGGGCGGGCACGGGTGCAGCATGCACGCGGGCATCGACCTTGGCGATCAGGTCCAGCTTCCATTGCAGGCGGTAGACCTGCCAGCTTCCCAGCGCGGCGAAGACCAGAAAGAAAAATCCCGCCAAAAGGGTCAGCAACAGCAGGCTGGCCTTTGTGCGGGATACCGGAGCGGCTTGCGCCGCTCCGCTTTCTTTGCCCTGCTTCACGCCTTGATTCGGCGTCGGGCTCATTTCGATTGGGCTGCGCCGTGTTGCATACCCTGCATGCCCTGCATCGATTGCGGGACAGTTTCGGTCGGCATGTTTTCCGGCGACATGGTCGGCATCATGTTGTGGTTCAGGTGATACATGACCCACAGCGAACCGGACAGGGTGATGACCACGATGACGATGGTGAAGATCATCGCCAGCATGTTCCAGCCACCTTCGGACTTGCCGTTCATGTGCAGGAAGTACTTGATGTGGACCACGATCTGCACGGCCGCGAAGGCCAGCAGCACGATGCCCAGCGTGGCCGAGCTGGAGATGGACTTGTTCATCACCATCCAGAACGGGATCGCGGTCAGGATCACGGCCAGCACGAAGCCGGTGACGTAATCCTTCATCGTGCCGTGGGCGGCGTGGTCGCCATGACCATGACCGTGGCCATGGTCATCGTGGTGGCCCATCGGACGGGCCGGGTGTTCTTGGTGGCCGCGGCTCATGGCAGGACTCCCATCAGATAGACAAAGGTGAAGACACCGATCCAGACCACGTCCAGGAAGTGCCAGAACATCGACAGGCACATCAGGCGACGGCCGTTGGCTTCGGTCAGACCATGCTTGTTGATCTGGAACAGCAGCACGACCAGCCAGATGATGCCGAAGGTGACGTGCAGACCGTGGGTACCGACCAGGGCGAAGAACGAGGTCAGGAAACCGCTGCGGGTCGGGCCGGCGCCTTCGTGGATCAGGTGCAGGAACTCATACAGTTCGAAGTAGATGAAGCCGGCACCCAGCAGACCGGTGATGACCAGCCAGATGATGGTGTTCTGCTGCTTCTTGGCCTGCATGGCCAGCATGGCGAAACCGTAGGTGATCGACGACAGCAGCAGCAGCGCGGTGTTCAGCGCCACCAGCGGCAGGTCGAACAGCTCGGCGCCGGTCGGGCCGCCTGCGTAGTTGCGGCCGAGCACGGCATAGCACGCAAACAGGCAGGCGAAGATCAGGCAATCGCTCATCAGGTAGATCCAGAAGCCCAGCAGGGTGCCGTTCTCCGGATGGTGATGGCGGACGAAATAGCGCGAGCTAGGCGTCGCGTCGGCCGTGTGGTTGATTGCTTCAGACATGGCTATTCAACAGACGTGTGCGCTCTGCTTCGACACGGACGACTTCGTCGGCCGGGATGTAGTAGTCGCGGTTGTAATTAAAGGTGTGGATGATGGTGGCGGCAACCAGTACGACGAAGATTGCCACGGCCGGCAGCCACATGTGCCAGATCAGGGTGAAGCCCAGCACTGCCGACAGCGCAGCGATGATGAAGCCGGCACCGGTGTTCTTGGGCATGTGGATTTCCACGAAGTCACCCAGCGGACGCTGATACTTGTTCTTCTTCATGTCAGCCCAGGCGTCGTTGTCATGCACGACCGGGGTGAAGGCGAAGTTGTAGACAGGCGGCGGCGAGGAAGTCGACCACTCCAGGGTACGGGCATCCCACGGGTCGCCGGTGACGTCGGCCAGCTTCTTGCGATCGCGGATGGAGACGGCGATCTGGATGATGAAGGAACCGATGCCCAGGGCGATCAGGCCAGCACCCAGCGCGGCGACCACGAACCAGATCTGCAGCGACGGATCGTCGAAGTGGCTCATGCGACGGGTCACGCCCATCAGGCCCAGCACGTACAGCGGCATGAAGGCCAGGTAGAAGCCCACGAACCAGAACCAGAACGAGCACTTGCCCCAGAACTGGTTCAGCTTGAAGCCGAAGGCCTTCGGGAACCAGAAGTTGATGCCGGCGAACATGCCGAACACCACGCCACCGATGATGACGTTGTGGAAGTGAGCGATCAGGAACAGCGAGTTGTGCAGCACGAAGTCGGCAGGGGGAACGGCCAGCAGAACGCCGGTCATGCCACCGATGACGAAGGTGATCATGAAGCCGATGGTCCACAGCATCGGCACTTCGAAGCGGATGCGGCCACGGTACATCGTGAAGAGCCAGTTGAAGATCTTGGCACCGGTCGGGATCGAGATGATCATCGTGGTGATGCCGAAGAACGAGTTCACGCTGGCGCCCGAACCCATGGTGAAGAAGTGGTGCAGCCACACCAGGTAGGACAGGATGGTGATCACCACGGTCGCATAGACCATGGAGGTGTAGCCGAACAGACGCTTGCCGCTGAAGGTCGAGACGATTTCAGAGAACACGCCGAAGGCCGGCAGCACCAGGATGTAGACCTCGGGGTGACCCCAGATCCAGATCAGGTTCACGTACATCATGGCGTTGCCGCCCATGTCGTTGGTGAAGAAGTTGGTGCCGAAGACGCGGTCCAGCGACAGCATGGCCAGCACGGCGGTCAGCACCGGGAAGGCGGCCACGATCAAGACGTTGGTACAGAGCGAGGTCCAGGTGAAGACCGGCATCTTCATCATGTTCATGCCCGGGGCGCGCATCTTGACGATGGTCACCACCAGGTTGATGCCGGAAAGTAGTGTCCCTACCCCGGCCACCTGCAAGGCCCAGATGTAGTAGTCCACCCCCACGTCAGGGCTGTACAGGATGCCCGACAGCGGCGGGTAGGCCAGCCAGCCGGTGCGGGCGAATTCGCCCACGAACAGCGAGGCCATCACCAGCAGTGCGCCGAAGGTGGTCATCCAGAAGCTGAAGTTGTTCAGGAACGGGAAGGCCACGTCGCGCGCACCGATCTGCAGGGGCACGACGTAGTTCATCAGACCGGTCACCAGGGGCATGGCCACGAAGAAGATCATGATCACGCCGTGGGCGGTGAACACCTGGTCATAGTGGTGCGGCGGCAGGAAGCCGGCGTTGTCGCCGAAGGCGATGGCCTGCTGTGCGCGCATCATCACCGCATCGGCAAAGCCACGCAGCAGCATGACGATGGCCAGCACGATGTACATGATGCCGATGCGCTTGTGGTCGATACTGGTGAACCAGTCGCGCCACAGCATGCCCCACAGGCGATATTTGGTGAGCAGGCCCAGTACCACTATGCCGCCCAGCGCCACCATGGCGAAGGTACCGATCAGGATCGGCTCATGGTATGGAATCGCTTCCAGACTGAGGCGACCGAAGATCAGCTTTATCAGGTCAAAATTGTCAGACATCTTTACTTCCCGGGGAAAAAGGAAATTGGGGCGCAGCGGTGTTCTGCTGCGCTGATACGGCTACCAGGCAAGGAAATCATTCAGCCTTTTGCTGGCCCGGTTTCACGTTCAGGTCGGTGGCCATCATCTTGTCCATGCAAACCGTGTTGGCAGCCACGCAGCGGTTCACGATGGCGTGGAACAGGTTCGGCTCGACGCTGCCGATCAGGCGGGCAGGATCGCGCTCGCTGGGCTGTTCCAGTTTCAGGTACTCGGCACGGTCCAGCTTGCTGGAGTCAGCCTTGGCCTTCTGCACCCAGGCGTCGAAGCCAGCCTGGTCCAGGCCGTGGAACTTGAAGCGCATGTGCGAGAAGCCGGCGCCGCTGTAGTTGGCGGAGAAACCGTCGTACTCGCCGGCCTTGTTGATGACCGCGTGCAGCTTGGTTTCCATGCTCGGCATGGCGTAGATCTGGCCGGCCAATGCAGGGATGTAGAAGGAATTCATCACATTGGACGCAGTAATCTTGAACTGGATGGGAACATCCACCGGCGCGGCCAACTCATTGACAGTAGCGATGCCTTGTTCCGGATAGATGAACAGCCACTTCCAGTCCAGCGCCACCACTTCCACCACCAGCGGCTTGACCTGCGGAGCCAGCGGACGCTCGGCGTCGATACGCGAGAGCGGACGGTACGGGTCCAGGGTGTGGGTGGTGATCCAGGTCAACAGGCCCAGGGCGATGATGATCAGCAGGGGTGCGCCCCAGATGACCAGCTCCAGACGGGTCGAGTGATCCCAGTCCGGCTCGTAGGGAGCAGAAGTGTTGCTCTTGCGATAACGCCATGCGAACAGCAGCGTCAAGATGATCACCGGAACGATGATGAGCAACATCAAGGCGGTCGAGATGACGATCAGGCGCGCTTGCTGGTTAGCGATGTCGCCGGAAGGATTCATCACGACGGTGTTGCACCCAGCCAACAAAAGCGCAGGAAGCAGGAGCAATCCGCGACGAAGGATTTGAGAAACCATGAAGGAAAATTCCAGTCGTATGTATCAGAGCGTGGTAATGTAACGCCAATAAAGTGTGTTGGCGATTGGACGTTTTGTCCCACCCTGTCAGCTGCCACCTGCCAGGTTGGGATTAGTAGTACGTACTGCGACTAAACCTCTAACAGTGGGAGACAAAGCCATGGCAAGCACCAGCATCCACAACAGTCAAGGTTCGGGTGAATTCAGACCGCAATCGGACCAACCTTCCACTTCCCACGACCACGCCAGGATCGAACCCGGTGAAATCGCCGTCGGCGTGGTCATCGGACGAGCGTCCGAATACTTCGATTTCTTCGTCTATGCGCTGGCTTCGGTGCTGGTGTTCCCGACCCTGTTCTTCCCCAACGATCCGAAACTGGAAGGCACGCTCTACTCCTTCGTGATCTTCTCCTTCGCCTTCCTGGCCCGCCCCATCGGGACCACGATCTTCATGGCGATTCAAAAGCACTACGGCCGAGAGGTGAAACTGACGCTGGCGTTGTTCATGCTCGGCTTTTCGACTGCGGGCATTGCCTTGTTACCAACTTTTGATCACATTGGCGTCTGGGCGATCATCTTGCTCTCGCTTTTACGAGTTGGTCAAGGCCTGGCGTTGGGTGGCGCATGGGATGGCCTGCCTTCGTTGCTGGCGATGAACGCTCCGGAGCACAAGCGTGGCTGGTACGCCGCACTGGGCCAACTGGGCGCGCCGCTGGGCTTCGTCGTGGCAGCCAGCCTGTTCGCCTACATGCTCTCCAGCCTGACCACGGCCGATTTCCTCGAATGGGGCTGGCGTTATCCGTTCTACGTCGCCTTCGCCATCAACGTGGTCGCCCTGTTCTCACGCCTGCGCCTGGTCTCGACGCCGGAATACGCCAAGCTGCTTGATGAACGCGAGCTGGAACCGGCCGGCGTGGTAGAGCTGGCCACCACCCAGGGCCGCAACATCATCATCGGCGCCCTGGCCGCGCTGGCCAGCTATGCCCTGTTCCACCTGGTGACGGTGTTTCCGCTGTCGTGGATCAAGCTGTATTCGCTGCGTGAAGCCGCCGATTTCCTGGTCATCCAGATCTGGGGCGGCCTCATCATGGCGGTGGGCATCGTGGTGTCGGGCCTGGTCGCTGACCGCTTCGGCCGCCGCAACACGCTGGGCTCCATGGCCTTGCTGATCGCCATCCTCTCCGCCTTCGTCCCGAGCCTGATGAATGGCGGCGAATCGGGCCAGAACACCTTCATCCTGATCGGCTTTGCCCTGCTGGGCTTGTCCTACGGCCAGGCAGCCGGCGCGGTGACCGCCAACTTCAAGACCCGCTATCGCTATACCGGCGCGGCCTTGACTTCAGATCTCGCCTGGCTGGTCGGCGCCGGTTTCGCACCGCTGGTGGCATTGGGATTGTCGGCCCACTTCGGCATGGCCTACGTGAGCTTCTACCTGCTCTCCGGCGCCGTAGGCTCGCTGGCTGCGCTGAGCCTGAACCGTGCACTCGAAGCCAGGGAGGACTGAACCATAGGGCCAGGCCGCAGCAGCGGCCCGCCCAAAGAAAAACCCGGAAGCTGCTTCCGGGTTTTTTTATGGCTGCGCACCCGAAGGCCGCATGGCAATGCACTATGCCGCCTGCTCCTGCGCCGCAGCCATGCCCACCTTCCGCTTCCCATTGACGACCTCATGAACGAAGCGCAGCTTTTCCAATACTGGCGTGGTCAAGGTGAAGGGATAGGAATCCGGCATTCCGATGCTGCGGTTCAGACTGTTGAGCACATAGGTCAGCGCAAACCACTCCCGCGCCAGTTCGTCGAACGAGCCCGCCGCCACTGGCGGCGCCTTGATCACCAGCTTCTGCTCGCCCTCATGACGCGGCCTCAGCTGCACGCCGCAGGCATAGGCCGTCTCCAGGGTATCGAACATGTGAAGATAATGCGCCCAGGTCTCGGCCCAGTCCTCCCAGGGATGGCTACTGGCGTAGGCGCTGACGAAATGTTGATCCCAGTCCGCGCGCGGACCGTTCTCGTAATGCGTTTTCAGCGCCTCGCCATAGTCCTGACGCTCGTCGCCGAACAGCTCCCGGAACGGCGCCAACCACTCCGTAGGCGCAACCAGCCGGTCGAAATAATAGTGACCACTCTCATGCCGGAAATGCCCCAGCAGCGTGCGGTAAGGCTCGGCCATCTGCTCCCGCGCCTGCTCCCGATAGGCGGGATCGGCCTCTGCGATGTTGATGGTGATGACACCGTCGGCATGCCCCGTCAGCACCCGTTCACCGTGCGGCAGATCCTGCATGAACTCGAAGGCCAGCCCGGCCTCTTCATCCTCCATCTTCGGCACCGGCTGCAACTGCAAGGTCCACAGCGAATGCAGCAGGCGCCGCTTGGCCGTTTCCAGCCGGCTCCAGAGCACGCGATTATTACCCTCCTCCAGATTGGGGATCACCCGCGTCAGGCGGCATGAGGCGCACAGCTCATGAGGCTCGCGCTCGTCCAGCATCCAGTTGCAGATGTTTTCACGCCAGTAGTTCAGGCACTGCTTGAAGACCCGCCCTTCGTTCTCCGGCCTGACGCTGCGCCAGCGCCCGGGGCCAGGTTCGGCCACCGCCTCCGCTGCCTCCGCTGCCACCTCACCATCCACCGGCTGTACCGGCTCCAGCGGCGAAAAGCTGGCAATGGCCTGCAATTGCGGCTGATAACCCAGCATCCAGCCGCAATTCCCGCAGACCGTGTTCTCAAAAAAGACCTGCATTCCACAATTGTCGCAATGAAAGGTTTTCACCGGTGCTCCCCTGTTATTGGTCATGGCCACGACCGCACTGGTCGCGGTGGTCAGCCGTTTGAAGGGCAATTCGCCGATACGTTCCTGCAGCTCAAATGTTTGCCAAGTGCAGGCTTCTTCAGCGATGCTATCCACCTTTTCCACGCAGACCGGAGCCCCATCATGCTTTACCTGCTCAGCTATGAATTCGTCGGCGACTACCTGGAACGCCGCACCGCCCTGCGCCCCGCCCACCTGGACCTATGCCGGCAAGCGGTGGCCCGCGGCGAAATGCTGGCCGGCGGCGCTGTCGGCAATCCCCCGTCCAGCGGCCTGTTGCTGTTCCAGGGTGCGGCCGGACATGCCGAAAACTTTGCCGCCGCCGATCCCTATGTCACCCAGGGTCTGGTCACGCGCTGGCAAGTGCAACCGTGGACGGTGGTGGTCGGCATCCCAGAACTGGTGCCAGACCCGCTATAAGGCCCGGATTGAGCGATAAGGATCGCGAAACATCAACCCCGATAGACATTATGTTGTCGATCTGACGCAAACTTGTTACCATCGGCGTCAAGGAGATGGCATTCCTCCTCAAACCGCCACCAACATCATGTTGGGGCTGATGATGCCTACAGTGACCTGGCGACTCAGGGCTGTAGGCGCGCACCTTCATCTTTCATGCGCTTCCTGCGCTCCGTGTTTCCAGGCTGGTTCACTATAATCCTGGCAACATGAAACATTACAAATACCCCGAACAGCTCTATCTGCTGCCCTACATCGTCAAATGGTGCCTGATCGCCTGCCTGATCGCCGTACTGGCAGGCTCGGCCTCCGCCTTCTTCCTGTTCTCGCTGGAGTACGCCACGCAATGGCGCCAGGGTCATCCGTGGATCATCTGGCTGCTGCCCCTGGGTGGTTTTATCGTGGGCTGGCTCTATCTGCACACCGGCAAGCCGGTCGAAGCCGGCAACAACCTGCTCATCGATGAAATCCACGACCCCAAGAAGGTGATCCCCCTGCGCATGGCGCCACTGGTGCTGTTCGGCACCGTGATGTCGCACCTCTTCGGCGCCTCCGTCGGGCGCGAAGGAACCGCCGTGCAGATGGGTGGCGCGCTGGCCGACCAGCTCACCCACCTGCTGCGCCTGCGCACCGAAGATCGCCGTATCCTGCTCATGGCCGGCATCAGCGCCGGTTTTGCGTCCGTCTTCGGCACCCCGATGGCCGGCGCCCTCTTCGGGCTGGAAGTGCTGGCCATCGGCCGCATGCGTTATGACGCCATCCTGCCCTGCTTCATCGCCGCCATCGCCGCCGACCAGGTGGGCCTGGCCTGGGGCGTGCATCACACCCACTACCTCATGAGCGGCAGCGCCCCCGTCGCCTTATGGAGCGTGGCCGCCGTGATCGCTGCTGGCGTGGTGTTCGGCCTGATCGGTATGGTCTTTGCCAACAGCACGCATCGCCTGTCGGCCTTCATGAAAAGCCGTATCGCCTATGCGCCGCTGCGCCCCTTCGTCGGTGGGCTGGTCGTGGCGCTCGGGGTGTGGGCCATCGGCACCGATCGTTACATCGGCCTGGGCATTCCGGTGATCGTGGAAGCCTTCCAGCAGCCGCTGGCACCCTGGGATTTCCTGGGCAAGATGGTCTTCACCGTCACCTCGCTGGGCACCGGCTTCAAGGGCGGCGAAGTCACGCCCCTGTTCTACATCGGCGCCACCCTCGGCAATGCCCTGGCACCGTTGCTGCACCTGCCTTTCTCGATGCTGGCTGGTATCGGCTTTGTAGCCGTCTTCGCGGGTGCGGCCAATACGCCGATTGCCTCCACCATCATGGCCATCGAATTGTTCGGCCCGGAAATCGGCCCGTTTGCAGCGCTGGCCTGCGTGGTCGCTTACCTGTTTTCCGGCCATACCGGCATCTACCACGCGCAACGGGTGGGCTGGGCCAAGCATGGCCTGCTGCCCAGGGGATTGAAGATCGGGGAAGTCAGGGCCTACAAGGCGAAGAAATCGGCTGAGCCGGCCAACGAAGGCTGATCGGCGAGACTGCATTGCAAGTATTGGTGAGGGGGCAACGGAGTGCTGCCCCCTTGGATGCGGCGTTATTGCGCTTCTACGGCATTAGCGACGTCGATGTGGTCTTCGGCCACCTTGGCCAGCATCTTGCAGGCGGTGATCGTCAGACGCAGCAAGACTTCCCTGTCAACCACTGACAGCAAGGGCTTGCCATCGATAGCCTCCGCGTCGCTGAATGCGATCAAGGAAAGCAAGGTGGAGACGCCGCCACCTATATCCAGCGAATAGTCAGCCAGGGTTTTCTGATGCGACGGGGGCGTATCGGCGCGATGCCAGGAGAACGAACGAAAGATCGGGGACGAGTCAGGGACGTGCGAACACTTGTCGGACATGGTTTCTCCGGTAAGAAGGATTGTTGAATGTCGTGGGTGTGTTCGAGTCGCCAAACTCGATCCCATGTGCGATGGGATGGCGGAGACTAGCAAGCATGATGCGCTAGCGTCAAGGCAGGATCGCCAATTGCCTATCAGAAGTCCAATTGTTGCACTACTGAGCAATTGAACATCCCACCGGGTGAAACACCTTCCGGTTAAAAACATTCACCAGCAATCCCACGCAGAACGCAGGATAATTCACCACACCAGCCGCCTACGAACCGGCTATCCGACGGCCCACCAAAGCCGCACCCAGACACCTTAGCCAGGAGACCGCATGCCCACCCCGCAAGCCTTCGCCCGTACCGTCCGCCATCCCGGCCCGCCTGAACCCGAACGCATCGTCAGCCTGGAAGGCCAGGCCATGCAGCTTGATTTCACCCTGGAGGCGGGCCTGAGCCTGCGCGACGCGATCAGCATCCCGCTCTCACGCGCCGGGCTCGATGGCGGTACCGTGCGCTTTTCCAATCTGAAGATCGCCGCGCTGCACTTCCTCATGCCCGCGCTGGCGGTGGACGACCAGCATGCCGCCTTCTACAGCGCGCCGCATGCGATGGAAGAAGGCACCGTCATCGAATACGCCTGCGCCACCTATGGGCGCAAGGACGGCGAGCCCTTCGTGCATTGCCACGCCATCTGGCGTGGTCGCGACGGCCAGCGTCAGGGCGGCCACCTGATGATGGAAAAGACCATCGTCGGCCAAGCCTCACCGGCCCAGGCCTGGGGTTTGCACGACGCCACCATGGCCACGCGCTACGATCCGGAAACCAATTTCACTCTCTTCTACCCCACCCGCCTATCGGACCAGGCCGTCGTCGCCACCGGCAAGCGCGTGGTGCTAGCCCGCATCCGGCCCGACCAGGACCTGACCCTGGCCGTTGAGCAGGCCTGCGCCGCCCACGACATGCGCAACGCCATCGTGCGCGGTAGCGTGGGCAGCATCATCGGCGCCGAGTTCGAGGACGGCCGCGTACTGGATGACCGCGCCACGGAAATCCTGATCCGTGCCGGGGACGTGCGGGATGGCATTGGCCGCCTGGATATCGGCCTCGTCAATCCGCAAGGCCAGGTCTGTGAAGGGGTGCTGGCGCGGGGCTGCAATCCGGTGCTGATCTGCTTTGAGCTGGTGCTGGAAGAGCAGTGAAACTACGCGAGCAGTGAAGACAGACGCGGTCGCGCCATCAATCACCGTCCATGGTCATTGGTGTTGTGTCAGCCATTCGCGCAGGGCACCGTTCATGCGGCTTTGCCAACCATCGCCGCCGCGCTTGAAGGCTTCGACGATATCGACGTCGAAACGCATTGTGACCTGCACCTTGGAGCCGCTACCTGCGGGCCTGCCACGTCCCCGTGCAGGCCGCAACGCAGCCAGTTGGGCCGGACTCAACGGCTGTGCATCGGGATCGGACAGCGCCGCAGCGGTGATCTGCGCGTCTTCCGCGGGGGTGGGCAGGATGGTTCCCTGTTTAAGCTTCGGCATATCGATCAATCTCCCTTTTGTTCGCTTTGCGCAGACTGATGATCCTCCTGGCAAACGCGCGTTGCATATAGACCACCACATGAAGTCGCAGACCAATGTAGGCGATCGCGATTTCCCGCTGTTCGCCGTAGTCGATTCTGTCATCAAGCGTGATCAAGGCGCTCTCCCATTCGATAGCCGCGGCTTCTGCGAGCGAAACGCCATGTTTGTGTTTGTTGATGGCGTCTTTATGGGGATCGAACAGGATTTCCATTAATTATGGTAGTTACATTTAATCAGCTTTTACAAGGATTATTTGTAGCTATATTTAATCGGAACCGGGTCTGACAAAAACAATTCGGCCTGCATTGCAGGCCGAATTATCAGTGGCGACTCACAGGGGACTTCAGCGATGCAGGAACAAACTTATGCCCCCACCAGCTTCTTGAAAGTCGGCAGCACCGCCTCCCCCTTGAAGGGTTTGACGATCCAGCCCTTGATTCCGGCGGCCTTGCCGCGTTCCTTCATGATGGGCGAGTTCTCGGTGGTGAGCATGATGATGTTCACGCTGGCATTGCCCAGTTCGCTGCGGATCTTCTCGGCCATGGTCAGGCCGTCCATGTTGGGCATGTTCACGTCGGACACCACCAGCTTGATGGCCGGGTCGCCCTTGAGCTTGTTCAGGCCGTCGCGGCCGTCCACGGCCAGCGCCACGTCCAGGCCGTTCTTCTTGAGGAAGTCGCCGACTTCGGCGCGCACGGTGCTCGAATCGTCCACTACCAGGATTTGTGCCATGTTGAATTCTCTTTCACTAGGGTTGCGTCAATGAGGGGATGAGGGGCATGAGGGTCGCAATCTTCGCCGCGGGCAGCCAGGTCAGAACAGTTCCAGCTCGCCCGATTCGAACAGTTCCTCCACCGAGGTCTGGTTGTCGCGGAAATCCTCGGGCGACCAGGACAGGTTGAAGATGAAGCGCTGCAGCAGCACCAGCGGCACGCCGTCGTCCCGGCGCAGCACGTACTTGAAGCACAGCTGCGCATCGTCCGAGCCGAAGGAGATGTAGCGATGCTGGTGGTTGATGATGATGGGCACCTGGCTCAACTGCTGGATGGGCTGACTCTGGTTGATGAAGCGGTTCTTGAACCAGCCCCAGATCAGGTTGGTCAGTTCGCCCAGGGCATTGTTGAGATGACGAAAATCATCAGCCGCTTCCGGTGCCAGCGCCTGCAGGGTCTTCTGCTCGGCCTGCAGCATCATGTAGCCACGGCACCAGCTGCTCTCCAGCGGGATCAGGGTGAAGACTTCACCGAAGATGATGCGGTCACGCACCAGATAGGGCTGGTCGATCTCCACCTGCATGCCGGGGAACTGGCTCTCCAGCACCATGCGGCTGATTTCGGCGATACCCCGCACCAGGGCATTGGGGTAGCGCTGGCTGAAGATGGAGGCCGCCACGGCGGGGGCCAGGGCTTCGATGTCGTCGATGCGGTAGACGGCGCTGAAGAGTTCGCTGTCGCGCTCGCCCAGTGGCGTGTCGGCGCTTTCACGGCGGCGGCGCAGGAAGATCGGCAACTCCGGGCGCACCTCGCGGATGCGGCGGGCCAGGCCGCGCCCGCCCTCGCCCAGACCGGCCAGGCTCTCAGAGAGCATGATGCCGCCCAGGTCGACGTTGCTGCGCAAGACCGCCATGACGTGTTCTTCATGCGCCTTCAGGCCGACCAGCTGATGCCGTTCGCAAAAGGACTTGATGGTGTCGTAGCAGTCGGCGTCACGGTCCAGGACCAGGACCTTGCTGGTGATGGTGTTGTCGAGGCTGGCGCTGGCTTGCATGATGGTGTGGGTTCCCCGGATCGTTGATGGAGGTCTAGAACAGTTCGAGTTCGCCGGTGGTGTCTGCCTGCTCTTCGGCCGACACGGCAAAGTCCAGCCGGTCATAGGCCGATACGCAGAGCGAGACATGCAGCCGGGGCGACGGGTCGATGTCGATGGCAAAGTGGCGCACATGGGCGTGCCTGAGCTTGTGCAGGTAGAGCAGGCACTGGGTGTCGATGACATTGGGCGTGGACATGCCCAGGTGCGGGAAGAAGCGCCCCAGCTCGCGGTTGAAGATGCCGCAGCACAGGTTGCCGCACTCGGCCAGCGCGTCCATGAAGGCCTGCTCGCTCTCTGCAGCCGCTGCGCCACCTGCCCCCACCTCAGTTGCACCGTCACCCGCGAGCCGCGTAAAGTGGCCCTTGGTGGCGGCGTCCGGCGTGAAATGGAACATCACCATCAGGCGGAACAGGTAGGAGGAAATGGTGAGCACCACCATCTTCTTTTCCGCCAGATCGTCCACCTCGACGGCGGTGATCACCGCATCGGTGCCGGCGGGGACCAGGCTGCCGCGCAGGGCTTGCTGCAACAGGGTGTCGAAGCCGTCGCGGGCACTTGCGCTGATGCGCTCGTCAGCGATGCTCTGGGCCACGGCCTGCAGCTCGTCCATGTCGTTGGCGCTCATGCCGCCTCGGCCAGGGTTTCCCTGGTCTTCCTGTTGATCAGGTCCAGCCCGATGACGGCGCCCATGATCATCTTGCCGCCAGCCTGCAGGTCCTGGAAGGTGGTGGTGGTGATCAGGTCGTTCTGATACAGGTTGGCGCGGTAGCTCTTGGAGAGTTTCTCGGCCCGCTGCGCCAGGTCGCGCACCTCCTGCGCCACCACGGCGAAGCCGCGTCCGTGCACGCCGGCACGAGCGGCCTCGATGGAAGCATTCAGGGCCACGATGATGACCTGGTTCACGATCAGGGCGAACTCGTCGTTCATGCGGTGCATGTCGCGATTGTGGGTGATGAGTTCGTTCATGTCGTCGTGCCAGCGCTCGAAGGTCCGCACCAGGCCTAGCAGCTTGCCGATGGTGTCCTGGGAGGCGTCGCAGTTCTGCATCACGCGCGAGAGGCTGTCGGTTTGCTGCTGGTTGAGGCGGGCCAGCATGGCCTCGCTCTCGTGACGCATCTCGGCCATGTGGCGCTCGGCGGCCAGTTGCTGCTGTTCCAGTTGCTGCTGATGGGCGGCCCACTGCTCTTGCTGCTGCGCTAGCGTCGCCAATGCCTGGTCGCGGGCCTGCTCCAGCTGGCCGGCATCGAACAGTTGCCCGACGCGACGCTTCTGCCGTAGCCACAACCAGGTCATCGGCAGGCCGGCCAGGGCGGCGCCCAGCGCCACCAGGAGGATCGAATTGAACATGCTCATCCGTTTTTTTGCTTCCGCGTTTGCTTCTCGTGCTTGGGTGCCCGATGCCGGTCGGCCCTCAGGCCACCTGGGGATTGCCGTCCTGCGGCGGCAGCGCGACCGGCACCGTCGCCTCCTGGCCGGCCACCGGGTAAGGCACGTCGACGCCATCCACTTCCACCGCCACGCTCTCGGGCAGCATCACGATGATCTGGAAGGGGCGGAAGGCGGCGCCTTCATTGGTATCGGCAAAGCGGATCTCGATCTTCCCATGTTCGCGGGTGACAAAGTCCAGCACCGCGTCCATGCCCACGCCACGACCTGAAACGTCGGTCACTTCGCTGCGGGTGGAGAAGCCCGGTTGCAGGATCAGGCGGGCGATCTCGGCGTCCGACATGGCCTGATCCACGGTGATGAGCTGCTTTTCGATGCCGATCTGGCGCACCTTTTCCAGCGCCAGACCACGGCCGTCGTCGGATAGCGCCAGCTGGAACATGTCGTCCATCACACCCGTCTCCAGCTTGATGGTGCCGGTCTCGGGCTTGCCCTTGGCGGCCCGCTCCTGGCGCCCTTCCAGGCCGTGATCCATGGCATTGCGGATCAGGTGCATGAACACGTTCTGCAGCAGCGGTGCGGCAAAACTATGGACCACGTAACCGTTGTCCTCGATGTCCACGACCGGTGCCGCCTTGTCCAGGTCGGCCGCCAGCGCGGGCAGCGAATCGATGATCGGGGCCAGCACGTCGGCGATGGTCTCGGTACCCAGCAGGCGCAGGGTACGGCGCACGTCGTTACGCACGGCCACCAGTTCGTGCAGGTTGGCGGTGTTGACGTTTTCCAGGCGCTGCAGGCTTTCCTGGATGTGCTTGCGGTCGATGGTCAGGACCTGGCGCTCGTAACCCGGCAGGACCGGCTCGCCAGCGCTGGCGGTGCTGCTGCCACGACCCAGGGTCACCTCATTGATGCGGGCGTAGCGGTCGATGAACTCGCGCACGTGGGCCAGTTGCTGCAGCAGTTCCTGCTGGTTCCACACGGCGCCGCTGGCCGGGTGGCGCAGGTCGTCGTAGTGCTGTTCGGCGTGATGCACCACGTTGGCCAGGTGCAGCAGGCCATAGGTGCGGCCATTGCCCTTGATGGTGTGCATGTTGCGGAACAGCTTGGCGATGGCGAAGGCGGTCGCTTCCGGGTTCTGGTGCACGATCTGCTCGTTCTCGTCCAGGAAGCGGCGCGCGCTGCCGATGAACTCGGCGAACTTGGGCGCGGCCACGGCCAGGATTTCACCGATCATTTCCAGTTCGCGCTTCTGCTCGTTGGCTTCCGCCGCCAGCTGGCGCAGCTCGGTCACGTCACGCACGCACAGCATCAGGCGGATCACCGTATCGCTCTCGTCGGTGATGGGCGACCAGGACAGGTCCAGGATCTTCTTGCTGCCGTCGGCCATGGTCTTTTCGATCTCGCCCACCATCAGGTGTTCGTTGAACTCGAAGTTCATGACGTCTTCGCCGATGCAGGCGCCGCCGATGGCTTCGATCTGCGACAGCGTATCGGCGCCCAGGTTGGTATTGGCAAAGACCAGTTCCATCACGTCGCGGCCGGCGATGTCGGTGGTCTCGAAGACGGTTTCGAGGAAGGCCGAGTACTCCGGGTGGATGCGGTTGCCGTCGACGATGGTGAGAATGCCCTGCGGGATGTTCTGCAGCATGGCCTGCATGTCGGCGGTCTTCTGGCGCACCTGGGCCGAGGCTTCTTCGATCTTCTCGACCATGCCGTTGAAGGCGACGATGGAATGACCCACCTCATCCATGCGCTGCACCGGCAGACGGCGGGTGAAATCCTGGCTGGTGGCGATCTCGCCCATCATCGCCGCCATGCGGCTGATGGGGCCGGTGATCTGGCGATACAGCAGGAAGCCGATGCCCCCCAGCAGCAGCACGGCCATCACCGTGACCACGCTGATGGTGGTGGTGGTCTGGGCCAGTTTGCCGTTGAGCGAGGCGATGGCATTGTCCTTGAAGCGGTTCTTTTCGATGCGCAGGGTGTTGACGATGCCTTCCAGTTCGCTCTGGTACTGCATCACGCCGCCGAAGAACTGCGCCTGGGCGATCTCGTTCTTGCCGGCCAGCTTGAACTTGGCGGTGGTGTCGATGGCGCCGAAGTAGTTGTCCAGGCTTTCCCTGGCCTGCTCGATCAGGCCACGCTGGGCCACGCCTTCAGCCTGCTTGGCCTGGGCCGCCAGGGCCTGTTCCAGCACGGCCTTCTTTTCGGCCAGCTTGTCGTTTTCCTGCGCGACCAATTGGGTATCGCTCTCGGTGACCATCACCATGGCCGCCAACTGTACGTCCTTCAACTGCCCCATCAGGTCGGACGAGGCCAGCACGCTGGGCATCACGCCTTCGGTGACGGAACGGACCTCGACGGCGCTGCTGCGCGACTGGTACATCGCGTAGCCACCAATGCCGGCAATGGCGACGAAGGTAAGTATCACCAGGAGCGTGATACGCATACGGATGGTCATGGAATTCCCCTTGAGATGGCGGTGAACCGGTGTTGTCATTTGCTTCACATTCGTCCCTGGAACATGAACAAATGAGCGACCGGTCTGGATGCGGGGCGCATTGTTGCATTGAAGTATTACTGCTACGTGACAATCCATTTGTGACAAGCGGCGCAGGAAATAGCTCGCATTCAGGCCGCGCTGCCAGTGAGAAGGCCGGTCTCAAGCGGCAGGACATACCTCCCACCCGCGACACGGACCGAGACAGCGTCTTCCTACAGCAGCTTGGGGAGCTGTCCGATGTCCCGATGGCGGGCCATGGCCTATCGTTGGCTATCGTCAGGCACTGGCATCCTGGTTCTACCCTGGTCTTCCTGGTGTTCAGGCTGCCTGCCATCCACCATTTCTATTTCCTCCGATTTGCAAAGGAGTCCGCATGCATCCACTGAACCCTTCCCATCTGCAGCGTTTCAAGGACAAGGTCGTCATCGTCACCGGCGCGGCTTCCGGTATCGGTGAGGCCACTGCGCGGCGGTTTTCCGATGAAGGTGCCCAGGTCTTGCTGGCCGACCGCAATGCCGCGGCGCTGACCAAGGTCTTCGATTCGCTGCCGTCGGAGCGCACGGCGGCCCGCGAGACCGACGTTTCCCGCCACGAAGACGTGCGCGAGATGGTGGCCTTCGCCATCGAGCGCTTCGGTCGTCTGGATGTGCTGGTCAGCGATGCCGGCATCTTTGCCGAAGGCAACGTCACCGAAGTCAGCCCTGAAGACTGGCACCGCGTCCAGGCCACCAATGTGAACGGCGTCTTCTACGGCGCGCGTGAAGCCATGCCGCACCTGCAGAAGACGCGCGGCTGCATCGTCAACGTGGCCTCGGTTTCGGGCCTGGGGGCGGACTGGAATCTGTCGGCCTACAACACCTCCAAGGGCGCCGTGGTGAACCTGACCCGCGCCATGGCCATGGACTTCGGCCGCAAGGGCGTGCGCGTCAATTCGGTCTGTCCCAGTTTCACGCACACCGGGATGACGGCCGATATGGAAGACGACCCGGTCCTGCAGGACAAGTTTGCCGAGCGCATTCCCCTGGGCCGTGGCGCCGAGGCGCAGGAAATCGCCGCCGTGATCACCTTCCTGGCCAGTCCCGATGCGGCCTTCGTGACCGGCGTGAACATGCCCGTGGATGGCGGGCTGACCGCCTCCAACGGCCAGCCACCACAGTGAAATGAACAATCGCATCCGATGATGAGGAGACTCCCATGAGCCAAGCCATTCCCCTGCCCGAAGACACCACCCGCGCCAGCGAAGGCGCCATGGACAAGAGCAAGCCACACGCCCTGCCCCAGCAGCCGCAACCTGCGCATCGGCAGGTGGGCCAGGCCCAAGACCAGAATGAGGCGGCTGCCGGCAAGCGGCCAGCCTCGACCGATGGCGAAGAGCATCCGCTCTCGGTCGGCCAGCCCTGAGCGGCGAGCCAGACCCACACCCATCACAAGAACAAGACCGCGCACCCGGAGGCCCCCATGTCGTCGCCCACCCTGCAGGACAATCCCACTCCCGGCCTGTTGCAGCCTGGCCGCAATTGCTGGCGGCTGGAGCACGCCGACCGCTTCAAGCTGCTGATCGACGCGGCCGACTATTTCAGCGCCTTGCGGCGTGCGCTGGTCCAGGCGCGCCACAGCGTCTACATCCTGGGTTGGGATCTGGACAGCCGCACTGTGCTCGTTCCGCAGGGCAGTGACGACGGTTTGCCGGAGCAGCTGGGTGACCTGCTGCATGCGCTGGTGGAGCGGCAGCCCGCGCTGCACATCCGTGTGCTCAACTGGGACTACGCCATGCTCTATGCGCTGGAGCGCGAATGGATGATGGCGAGGAAGCCCGGTCGCCCCCGCAACAAGCGCCTGCACTTCCGCACCGACGCGCGCCACCCGGTGGGCGCCTCGCATCACCAGAAGATCGTGGTCATCGATGATCAGCTGGCCTTCGTCGGCGGTCTGGACCTGACGCGCTGCCGCTGGGATACGCCCGAGCATGCGCCCGACAACCCGCTGCGGCGCGATCCGGATGACAAGCCCTACGCCCCCTTCCACGATGTCCAGGCCATGGTCGATGGCGATGTGGCGCTTGCTCTGGGCGACCTGGCGCGTCGCCGCTGGACGCTGGCGGGCTATGCCGAACGCACTGAAGATCGCTCGCCCCGGCTGGCGCCATCGCAGGCGTCTGCCGACGAGCTCTGGCCCGATGGCTTCGAACCGGATCTGCGCGACCTGCGCATCGGCATCTCCCGTACCGAACCGGCCTATGAAGACCGGCCGGGCGTGTTCGAGGTGCGGGAGCTCTATCTGGATGCGATTGCTGCCGCCCGCCAGCATCTGTTCTTCGAAAACCAGTATTTCACTTCCAACGTGCTGGCCGAGGCCATCGGCGCCCGCCTGCGCGAAACGGATGGCCCGGAAGTGGCCGTCATTTCCCCGCAGACCCAGAGCGGCTGGCTGGAACAGGCCACCATGGGCGCCCTGCGCGCGCGCATCCACCATCGCCTCAAGAATGCGCTGGAAGGCCAGCAGCCGTCGGCCGAAGCGCGCTACCAGATGTATTGCCCGCACTTGCCGGGGCTGGAAGAAAGCTGCTGCCTGAACGTACACAGCAAGGTCTTCGCCATGGACGACCGCCTGTTCTCGGTCGGCTCGGCCAACATGAGCAATCGTTCCATGGGCTTCGATACCGAATGCAATCTCACGATCGAAGTCCAGGGCGATGCGCAGCGCCAGCGCGAGATCGCCGAGGCCATCGGGCTCATGCGCAATCGTCTGTTGGCCGAGCACCTGGGCGTGACCCCGGCCGCCGTGCAACAAGCCATGGACCAGCAGGCCGGCCTGCATGCGGCCATCGAACAATTGCGCCAACCAGAGCAGCGCGAACTGCGACCGATGGACCCGCGCCTGATTCCCGAACTGGACGCCCTGACCCAGGACAACGCTGTCTTCGATCCAGAGCGCCCGGTCAGCCCCGACGAGATCGTCGACGCCTATGTGCCGCGCAGCGCCCGCAAGCCGGTGCCGCGCCGCATGATCGGGCTGGGCATGTTGGCCGTGGCACTGGTGGTATTCGCACTGGCCTGGCGCTTCACGCCGCTGCGCGACTGGATCAATCTGAGTTCGCTCATCGCCCTGGCGCGCAGCGTGGACAAGATGCCCTTCACACCCGCCATCGTCATTGCTGCCTTCGTGGTCGCAGGGATGCTGATGGTGCCGATCACGGTGCTGATCGCAGTGGCGGGGGTGGTCTTCGGGCCGGTCAATGGTGGCCTGTACGCCACGGCCGGGGTGGGTCTGAGCGCCCTGCTCGGCTTCGGCCTGGGTCACTGGCTGGGCCATGACGCGCTGCGCGACATGCTGGGCCCGCGCATCAACAATCTGAGCCGCCGTTTTGCGCAGCGCGGCATCGCCGCCATGGCCGTGGTGCGGCTGCTGCCGATCGCGCCCTTCACGGTGGTCAATGTGGTGGCAGGTGCTTCCCATCTGGGCTTGCGCGATTACCTGCTCGGCACCCTGATCGGCATGGTGCCGGGCATCGTGTTGACGGTGGTGTTCTCCCACAACCTGGCCGAGGCGATCCGTCATCCCAGCCTGCAGACAGTATTGGTGCTGGCGGGCGTGACGGCTGCCCTGATGCTGACCGCCTTCGGCCTGCAGAAGCTGCTCAAGCCACGCGACAAGAAGACGAAGCCGGGCAAGCCGTCACGCAATGCAATGGGCAAGACCACCGGTGCGATGACCACGACCGACCAGCCCGTGCGACGCGAAGACCCGCTGCCACGCGTCCAGGCCGATCATCCGATCGAGGCGCGCCAGGCTTGATGAGGATCGACACCTTGGGGACCTCGGACTCCGTGCATCCCCGCCAGGGACAGCACGAAGCGACGCGGCAAGCGGACGCCGAACTGGTGCGCACGGCCGACGTGCCGCTGCGCGATCTCAACCCCTGGCCCCTGACAGTGGCCACCTACAACATCCATGGTGCGGTCGGCATGGATGGCCTATTTTCGCCGCAGCGCATCGCCCAGGTCCTGCGCGAAATCGATGCCGATGTGCTGGCCCTGCAGGAAGTGCCGCTGGGCGGCACGGAGCAGGTGGATGTGCTGGCGCTGCTGCGCGAGGAAACCGGTTTCTTCGCCGTCGAAGGAGCGACCATCGATACCCCGCAACGACGCTATGGCAATGCGGTGCTGAGCCGCTATCCCATCCTGGCCAAGCAGAGCCTGGACCTCTCCTTCGGCCGCCGGGAACCGCGCGGCGCGCTGGATGCCGATATCGATTGCCACGGCCACATGCTGCGGGTGGTCGCCACCCATCTGGGCTTGAAGCCGGCTGAACGGCGTGACCAGATCAAGCGCCTGCTCCAGGCTTTCGATACCGATCAGGCGCCGGTGATCCTGATGGGCGATGTGAACGAATGGTTCATGTGGGGACGCACGCTGCGCTGGCTGGTGTCGCATTTCGAGGCGGCACCGGCGCCACGGACCTTTCCCTCACGCTGGCCGCTGTTCGCGCTGGATCGTATCTGGATCAGCCCGCGCCAGCGCCTGCTGCAGGTGAACGTACATCGCACGCCGCTGGCACGGGTGGCCTCGGACCACCTGCCGCTGGTAGCGCATATCGATGGTTGAGAAGAGTGACCAGGGTGAAAAAGGTGAAAAGGGTGAGAAAGGTGAACAGGTAGCCAGAAGGGCTGCCTTCAGCACATGCGCCGCTTGCCGCTCCACAGCTTGACCGCCAGCGCGATCCAGATCAGCAGGAACAGCATGTTGCCCGGCAACCAGATCATCTGCGTCCACACGTAGTCGCTCACCCACAGCGCCAGCACGTCACGGCAACCGCACACCTGATCGGCGTAGAACAGTTCACCGCCACTGCGCGCTGCGGCGAACTGCAGCCAGAGAAAACCCAATAACACCGGAATGGCTACCACGCCTGCCAGGCAACAGCGCCGCAGCTGGCGTTGTCGTCGGCAGTGTCCCTCGCGCTGCCAGGCCCCGCCTGCGCCCGCGCATTGCTGCATCGACTCGCCGTGCATATTTCCCCCTTGCACTTGCATGTATTATCTGCCCCTGGGTCGCCGCACCGCCGCCCGAAGGCGCCCAAATGCGGAACGGCAACCGTTATCCGGCAGCCCGCAGGGAGCGCCGGTGATATAAGTCCGGATCAACGTAAAGGTCAGGGAAGCGCCTGCCAAGGCAGGCACGGGGGAAGCAGCGAGCCACCGGAAAGGATGGCGGCTCGCATTTTCCGTGAGAATTCCCCTTGCGCACGGCGGCGGAGAGGAAGGAGGCTGGAGCCGTTTTCTTTACAAAAAAACGCCCCTTAAAACAGCCAGCACTCCTGTTTCAAAAGACAAAAAGTCAGTTTCCCAGAACCAATACGATACGTTTCGTCTCGGATTCTAGGTGCAAATTATCTACTGCTCAACAAAATTTACGCTTGTTGGCTCGAAATTTTACTGGTCGCTAAAAAGGGTTGGGACAGCGCGATGCTGCCCAGGACCAGCTTCAGTTGGGACTGGATCTGGCGTTCATCGATGTCGGCACTGCCGGTCAGGAGGCGCTGAAGCAAGGGGGCATACAGCAGATCGAAGACCAGGTTCAGGTCGGCATCATCCCTGAACTCACCGCGTTGGGCGCCGCGGCGCAGGACATTGACCAGCGCCAGGCGGCGCGGCTCAAGATAGTTGTCATTGAAGATGCGCTTGCTCTCTTCATCGAACTGGGCCAGCGCAATCATCTCGCGCACCACACGACCGGACTTGCCACGCAACAGTTGGGACAGTTGCAACATATGCAAGCCGATATCTTCCCGCGCCGAACCGGTGTCGCCGATGGCCGGCATCGGTTCCACCGCGCGCAGCAGCGCTTCCATGGCCAGGGCGCTCTTGTTGGGCCACCAGCGATAGATGGTGGCCTTGCCCACGCCAGCGCGTGCCGCCACGCCCTCCAGGGAGAGCTTGTCGAAGCCGATCTCCTCGAGCATCACATACGTGGCATCGAGGATGGCGTCATGACTGACGGCATTCCTGCGGCGACCGGTGGCCGGATCGGAGATGAAGGTGAGAGAAATGATGTGCTCCAGATGGCAATTGCATGTTTTCCGCTTCTGGTAACGGCATGCTTTTGGACAACTTGAGCAATTGACAGCAAAAAAACGCAGATTTTTACGACAACAATGGAGCAGCGCCTGTTATTGCTCTTGATGATGGATGTCGACCGGATCCAGCAGGCGGCCGAAGCGGTCCAGCCGGGGTCGGTAGCCCTTGTCCGCGTCCAGCGAAAAAGCGATGCGGCTGGTGCGCCCCATCAGTTCGCTGCGGGCGAAGAAGCCGAAATAGCGCGAATCCATGCTGTTGTCGCGATTGTCGCCCAGCATCATGTAATGATCCGCCGGCACCACTACCGGGCCAAAGCTGCTGTGCAGGCTGGGATGCGATTCCGACAGGCGTACCAGATGGTTCATGCCGTCGATGCGCTCGTCGCGGTAGACGGCATCATCCGCGCCGTCGCCAGCCACCGGCCTGACCTGCGCCTGGCCGTAGCTGGCTGCCTGGCCATTGATGGTGAGCACGTTGTCGCGCAGTTCCACCACGTCACCGGGCAGGCCGACGATGCGCTTGAGCAGCAGCTCCCCGGCCTGGTGCGAATCAACGGTAACGATGTCGCCGCGCTGCGGCTCGCCCAGGCGCAGCAGGCTGATATGGGTCAGCGGCAGGCGCAGGTCGTAGGCCAGCTTGTCCACCAGGATGCGGTCGCCCACCATCACGGTGGGCAGCATGGAGCCGCTGGGAACGACGTTGTAGTCGGCAATGGCACTGCGAAACACCACCATCAGGGCGATGAAGGCCAGCAGTCCCTTGTTCTGGGTCAGCAGCTTGCGGGCGGTCGAGGGCATGGTGGGTCTCCTGTGACAAGGATGCACATCCTACCTCAAGCCGCCGTGCTCAGCCCCAGCGTGCCGGCGCCGAGCGCAAAGGCCCGGCCGGCAGGCTCCAGTGCATGGGCGCACCGGCCACCTGCATGGGCGCACGCAGCCGTTGCGCCGGCCCCCAGAAGGTCAGTTCCAGGTGCGCATCCAGATCCTGCGGGCTTTCGCTAGCGAAGCCGGAATGCGCCTGCGTCACCGGATAGGCGGCCAGCAGATGGGCCGTGCGGGCCAGCGACAGGCGGTACTGGCTGCCCTGCCCGCTGGCCTGGCGCAGCGTGAGTCCGCGCACGGCAGCCGCGGCCAGCAGGTAGCCGGTGGCGTGATCGAGCGCCTGGACCGGCAGCGGGACCGGTTTGTCGCTGCCGTGCTGGCGCATGCCGGCATCGGCAATGCCGCAACTCATCTGCACCAGGCTGTCGAAGCCACGCCGGCCGGCCCAGGGGCCGCTCCAGCCGTAGGCGTCCAGCGCCACATCCACCAGGGCCGGGTTCAGGGCGCGGCGCCGGGCCGCTCCCAGGCCCAGGTGCTCCAGGGCATCGGCGCGATAACCGTGCACCAGCACATCGGCCTGGGTCAGCAGGGTTTCCAGGGTGGCGCGGTCCTGGGGCTGGTCCAGCTCCAGATGGGCGCAGCGCTTGCCGAGGGTCATTTCCGGCACCACGCCGGGTTCATTCCAGCGGGCCGGGTCGATGCGCAGGACCTCGGCACCGAAGCCGGCCAGGCAGCGTGTGGCGGTCGGTCCGGCCAGAACCCGCGTCAGGTCCAGCACGCGCACGCCCGCCAGGGGCCGGGACGGGTCAATGCGGTGCGGCGTGGCCGGGCCGGCGTCGACCAGATGGCTGGCCACCAGCGGTTCGCCGGCCACCGCCATGCCCTGCGGATGCGCGGCCCACTGGACCTGGCTGCGCATCTCGGCGGCACAACCGCCGTTACCGACCACCGCCGCCTCCAGCTCGGCGCAGTGCCAGCGCGCCACCTCGCGGGCCACCTCCTCGCGATTTGCCTGCAGTGAATCCAGCCCCAGCACTGCCAGCGCCACCGCACGGTGATGAGCGGCGTTGGTATGCAGGCGTATCCAGCCATCGCGTCCACGGTAATCGCCGGCTACCGCATCCCACAATGAAGGCCCCTGCCAGCCCTGGGGCCTCAACGAAGACGCAAACCACATCGAGGCCAGGCGGCGGTCGCATTGCACCTGTGGCAGCGGCGCGCCACTGCTGTGGATCCACTGCGCCACCGCCATCCCGGCCGCCGCCACCGAGGCCTGGGCCAGGTCGCTGGTGGCAAAGACCGAGGGCAAGGCCCCCTTACCACTGAGGGTGACGGTCTCCAGCGCGGCCGCCGGCCCGCCTAGGGCGTTCCAGATCTCGGTCAGCATGGCGTAGGCGGGCGTGGTGTCGGGCTGGGTCATGGTGGGCTCCTCAAGTAGGGTCGGTGTCGGGCAAGGGTGAATGCCTGCAGCTTACTCCGCTTGAATTAATCGTCAATATTGATTAATTTAATCAACTTATCGACCGATCTGGACCCGCCGTGAGCACCTATCTTTCTTCCGCCGATGCCGCCGCCCTGCTGGGCGTGTCGCGCCAGACCCTGTATGCCTACGTCAGCCGTGGCCTGCTGCACGCCCATCCGGGGGAAGAAGCGCGGGAAAGCCGTTACCTGGCCGCCGAAGTGGAACGTCTGGCGGCCAACCGCACCCGTGGCCGCAAGCCCCGCGAAGTGGCGCGGGCTGCGCTGGACTGGGGCTTGCCGGTATTGGAGTCGGCGCTGACGCTGATCGAAAATGGGCGCCTGTTCTATCGCGGCCAGGATGCGGTGGAGTTCAGCACGCAGGCCAGCGTCGAAGAAGCCGCCGCCCTGCTCTGGGACTGCACCGTGGATGAGGCCTTCGACCAGGCCGCGCCCTGCTTGCCCACAGGATTTGATGCACTGGCGGCGCAGTGGCGTGAACGCCGGGCCGAACAGACACTGCTGCCCTTGTTCTCCCTGGCCTGTGCCGAGGACATCGGCGCGCAATGGCAATTGCCGTCGGCCCGCCGGCTGGCCAGCGCCGGCCTGCTGGTGCGCCGCCTGGCAGCCTGCCTGCTTGGTAGCAGGCCCTCCACTGAACCCCTGCACCTGCAGTGCGCCCGGGCCTGGCAACTGGATGCGGCCGGTGCCGACCTGGTCAGGCGATCGCTGGTGCTGTGCGCCGACCACGAACTGAATGCCTCCGGCTTCACCGCCCGCTGCATTGCCTCCACCGGTGCCAATCTGCAGGCGTCCATCGTGGGCGGGCTGGCGGCGCTGAGCGGCCCGCTGCACGGCGGCACCACAGCCCGCGTCGAGGCGTTGCTGGACATGCTGGAGATAGCGGCCGATCCGGCCCAGGCCCTGCGCGAACGGCTGGCACGGGGTGATGACCTGCCTGGCTTCGGCCACCATCTCTATCCGCAGGGCGATGTACGGGCTCAGGCCCTGCTGGCGGGCTTTCTCGACGCCCATCCCCGCTGGCAGGTCGCCATCGCCACCGTGCGCGAACTGACCGGCCATGCCCCCTCGGTCGATTTCGCCCTGGCGGCGCTGCGCCGTCACCTTGATCTGCCAGCGGGCAGCGCCTTCGGCCTGTTTGCGCTGGGCCGCTCGCTGGGCTGGATCGCCCACGCGCTGGAACAGGGGCGCGACGGCAGCCTGATCCGTCCCCGCGCCGCCTACACCGGTCCCCGCCCTGGCTGACAGAATTGTCATCTTGATGTCAGCCTGACGTCGAGGGGCAAGGCTTACATTAGTGTCCTAAGCAGGGGCCGGTTACGGGCGCTGAGGGGCGCCGGGGTCGGTCTGTCCGTCATCCGCAAGCCATCTCCGTGAGCCCTATGGTCGTCCCGTTTCGCCGCGTCGCAGCCAGCGTCAGTACCCGTCATTTCACTCATCCCAATAATCGAACCCCCTTCCGCGCCAAGAAGGGAATGACGGTGCTGTTGCTGGCCGCGCTGCTGGGCGGTTGTGCAGTCGGCCCGGACTACGTGCGCCCGGCCATGGAGCTGCCGCAGGCCTACAAGGAAGCCGGCCCCTGGAAGCAGGCCACGCCGCGCCAGGTCGACGACCACCAGCCCTGGTGGCAAGCCTATGGCGATCCTATCCTCAATGACCTGATCACCCAGGCCAACGCCGCCAACCAGACCATCCAGCAGGCCGCTGCCCAGTATCGCCAGGCCCAGGCCACCGCCGCACTGGCCCGCGCCAGCCTGTGGCCGACCGTCGGCCTGCAGGCCGGCGCCGCGCGCGGGCAGACCAACAGCAACGGCGTGCAACGGCTGGCCGACACCTATACGGTGGGCCTCAATGCCTCGTGGGAGGCCGATGTCTGGGGCCGCATCCGACGCGGCGCCGAAGCCGGTGATGCCAGCGCCCAGGCCAGTGCGGCCAGCCTGGCGGCGGCGCGCCTGGCGATCCAGGCCACACTGGCCCAGGATTACCTGCAACTGCGCGTGACCGACCTGCAGAAGGACCTGTACCGCCGCACGGTGGAGGCCTATCGCCGCTCGCTGCAGCTGACCACCCATCAATACGAAGCCGGCACCGCCCTGCGCTCCGATGTGGCCCAGGCCGAAACCCAGTTGCGTGCCGCCCAGGCGCAGCTGATCGACCTCGACGCTACCCGCAACCAGCTGGAACACGCCATCGCCATGCTGATCGGCAAGGCGCCGGCCGCCTTCTCTCTGGCACCGGTGGCCGCCGCCACCGCCAGCGACGATGCCATGGACGCCAATGCCCAGCGCCTGCAGGCGAGCCTGCCGCAGATTCCTGCCGGCCTGCCCTCGGACCTGCTGGAACGCCGCCCCGACATCGCCAATGCCGAGCGCCTGGCCGCTGCCGCCAATGCCAACATCGGCGTGGCACGGGCGGCGTATTTCCCGACCCTCACGCTCTCCACCAGCGGCGGCTACAACAGCCCGGCCTTTGCGCAACTGTTCAACACCCCCGGCCGGGTCTGGTCGCTGGGTGCGGCGCTGGCCGAGACCCTGTTCGACGGCGGCGCCCGCAGCGCCCGCAACGATGCGGCCACGGCCGCCTTCGATGCCGCCGTGGCGCAATACAAGCAGACCGTGCTGGGTGGCCTGCAGGAAGTGGAAGACAACCTCTCCACCCTGCGCGTGCTGGACCAGGAAAGCGCGGTCCAGGCACAGGCGGTGCAATCGGCACAGCTGGCCGAACGACTGGCGATGCGCCAGTACCAGGCCGGCACCGTCACCTATCTGTCGGTGGTGACCACCCAGGCCACGTCGCTGACCAACCAGCGCAATGCCGTGACCCTGCTGGGCCGGCAACTGGTGGCCAGCGTCGCCCTGATCAAGGCCACCGGTGGTGGCTGGCAGGCAGAAGCGGCTGCAGCGGCCGGGGCCGCTGATGCTGCAACGTCGACACCTTCTGCCCCGCCGATGGCTGCCCGCTGAGCGCGGCCACGCACCCATTTCCGAATCAACAGCGATCATTTCAGGACGAGTTTCAGGCATGACCACCTCACCCCAATCTCCCCAGCGCTCTCCCCTCGCCGTGTTCGTTGCCACGGCCCTGATCCTGGCGGCCGGCATCGGCGCCTGGTCCTATGTCGAACACGCCCGCGCGGCCGACCAGCCGGCCACCAAGGCGCCGCCGCCGGTGGCCGTCTCGCTGGCGAGCGTGCAGGAACGCGACCTGCCGCTCTACCTGGCCGGCGTGGGTACAGTCACGGCCAATGCCAGCGTGGTGGTCAAGACCCGCATCGACGGCCAGCTGGACAAGGTCGGATTCAAGGAAGGTGAAGAGGTCAAGAAAGGCCAGTTGCTGGCCCAGATCGACCCGCGCGCCCTGCAGGCGCAACTGGCACAGGCCGAGGCACAACGCGCCAAGGACGCCGCCACCCTGACCAATGCACGGCTGGACCTGCAGCGCTACACCACCCTGCGCGGCCAGGACGCGGCCACCCAGCAGCAGCTGGATACACAAAAAGCATTGGTGGCGCAGCTGGAAGCGGCGATCAAGACCGACGAGGCCCAGGTGGCCTATGCCAAGGTGCAATTGAGCTATACCACCATCAACGCCCCGCTCTCCGGGCGCGTGGGCGCACGTCTGGTGGACCCCGGCAACATCGTGCATGCGAGCGATGCCAATGGCCTGGTGGTGATCAACCAGATCGATCCGATCACCCTGGTCTTCACCCTGCCCGAGGAGGCGGTGGTGGCCATCAACCTCGCCCAGCGCAGCAGCCAGCAGCCGCTCAAGGTCAGCGCCTATGCCCGCGACTCGCAGGAGGTACTGGCTACCGGCAAGCTGGTGCTGCTGGATAACCAGATCAACACCACCAGCGGCACGGTGCAGCTCAAGGCGCGCTTCGACAATGCCGAGCACAAGCTGTGGCCGGGCCAGTACGTCAATGCCCGCCTGCAGATGAATTCCCACGGCAATGCCCTGACCGTGCCGGCCGCCGCCATCCAGCGCAACCAGCAGGGTACCTACGTCTATGCCATCGACCAGGACGACAAGGCCAACATGCAGCCGGTCAAGGTCGATCGCATCCAGGACGGCGTGGCCGTGCTGGCCGCCGATAGCGGCGTCACCGCCGGCCAGCGCGTGGTCATCGACGGCCAGTACAAGCTCAAGCCGGGCAGCCGCATCGTCGAGAGCAAGCCGCAGCCGGCCAAGGCACAGGGCAGCGCCGGCACCGGCACCGATGCGAAAGGAAGCACCAAGTGAGCGTTTCCGCCGCCTTCATCAAGCGCCCCATCGGCACCACGCTGCTGGCCATCGCCATCCTGCTGGTGGGCATCGCGGTCTGGCCGTTGCTGCCGGTGGCACCGCTGCCGCAGGTTGACTTCCCGACCATCCAGGTCACCGCGCAACTGCCCGGGGGCAGTCCCGAGACCATGGCCTCCAACGTGGCGCAGCCGCTGGAGCGCCAGTTCTCGCTCATCGCCGGGCTCTCGCAGATGACCTCGCAGAGCACCCTGGGCACCACCCAGATCACCCTGCAGTTCGACCTGAACCGCAACATCGACGCCGCCGCGCTGGATGTGCAGGCGGCCATCAACGCCTCCACCGGGCAGTTGCCGTCCAACCTGCCCAACCCGCCGACCTTCCGCAAGATCAACCCGGCCGACTCGCCCATCATGATCATGTCGGTGCAGTCCGATGCGCTGCCGCTGACGGTGGTCAACGACTACGCCGACAACATCCTGGCCCAGCAGATTTCGCAGATTTCCGGCGTCGGCCTGGTCAACGTCAACGGCCAGCAGAAGCCGGCCGTGCGCATCCAGGTCGATCCGGCCAAGCTGGCCACGCTGGGCCTGAGCCTGGAAGACATCCGCGGCGTCATCGCCACCACCACCGTGAACCAGCCCAAGGGCACGGTCGATGGCGCGCGCCAGGCCTTTACCGTCTATACCAATGACCAGTTGCTCAAGGCCGACCAGTGGAACGACATGGTCCTGGCCTGGCGCAATGGCGCGCCGATCCGGGTCAAGGACATCGGCATCGCCATCGACGGACCGGAAAACAACAAGATCGCCGCCTGGGCCTTCTCGGGTGCTGCCAACACGGCGGACCACACCATCCCCAACGGTCGCTCCATCGTGCTGGCCATCACCAAGCAGCCCGGCGCCAACGTGATCGAGACCGTGGGTCGCATCAAGGCCGCCATGCCGCGCCTGCGCGCAGCGATTCCGGCCGCCATCCACGTCAACACCCTGATCGACCGTACCCAGACCATCCGCGCCTCGGTGGAGGATGTGGAATTCACCCTGGTGTTGACCATCGCCCTGGTGGTGATGGTGATCTTCGTGTTCCTGCGCAACGTGGCGGCCACCCTGATCCCCTCGGTCACGGTGCCGCTGGCCATCATGGGCACGGCCGGCGTGATGTACGTGGTCGGCTATAGCCTCGACAACCTGTCGTTGATGGCCTTGACCATTGCCGTGGGCTTCGTGGTGGATGACGCCATCGTCATGCTGGAAAACATCTACCGCTACGTCGAGGAAGGCATGTCGCCGCTGGAGGCGGCCTTGAAGGGCGCGGGCGAAATCGGCTTCACCATCATCTCGATCTCGGTCTCGCTGGTGGCGGTGTTCATCCCGCTGCTGCTGATGGGCGGTATCGTCGGGCGTCTGTTCCGCGAGTTTGCGGTGACGGTCACGCTGACCATCGGCGTGTCGGTGGTGATCTCGCTGACCTTGACACCCATGCTGTGCTCGCGCTTCCTCAAGAACGAACACGGCCAGCGCCACGGCAAGCTGTATCAATGGTTCGAACGCTGCTTCGACGCCATGCTGGCCGGCTACAAGCGCGGGCTGGATGTGGTGATGAAGCACCAGTTCATCACGCTCATGAGCTTCCTGGCGACGGTGGCGCTGACGGTGGTGCTGTTCATCTTCATCCCCAAAGGTTTCTTCCCGCAGCAGGACAATGGCGTCATCGTCGGCTTTGCCGAATCCTCGCAGGACACTTCCTCGGCGGCCATGCATGAACGCCTGCTGAAGGTGGCCGACGTGGTGCGCCAGGACCCGGACGTGATCGGCTTTGCCATGAGCGCCGGCTCCACCACCTTCAACACGGGGCAGTTCTTCATCGCCCTGAAACCCAAGGACCAGGGGCGCACCACCAATGCCGACGAGATCATCGCCCGCCTGCGCCCCAAGGTGGCACGCGTACAAGGGGTGAACCTGTTCATGCAGGCCAGCCAGGACATCAACGTCGGTGGCCGCCTCTCGCGCACCCAGTACCAGTACACCGTCACCGATACCGACCTCGATGAGCTCAACGTCTGGGCGCCGCGCATGCTGGAGCGTTTCCGCCAGCTGCCGCAGCTGACCGATGTGGCTTCCGACCAGCAGAACCAGGCGGCGGCGGCCGTCATCACCATCGACCGCGCCCGCGCCTCCAGCTTCGGCATCTCGCCGGCCTTGATCGACGCCACCATCTATGACGCCATCGGCCAGCGCCAGGTCGCGCAGTATTTCACGCAGATCAACAGCTATCGCGTGATCCTGGAAGTGACGCCGCAATTGCAGAAGGACCCGGCCCTGTTCGACAAGCTCTACCTGACCTCGCCCCTGACCGGCCAGCAGGTGCCGCTGTCGACTTTCGTCAAGGTCGATACGAGCAAGACCTCCTACCTCTCGATCAGCCACCAGAGCCAGTTCCCGGCGGTGACGATTTCCTTCAACCTGGCCAAGGGCGTGTCCCTGGGCGAGGCGGTGGACATCATCCAGAAGACCAAGGACGAGATGGGCGTGCCGCAGACCCTGGTAGGCAATTTCCAGGGGACGGCCAAGGCCTTCGGCGATTCGCTGTCGTCCCAACCCTACCTGATCGCGGCCGCACTGATCGCGGTCTACATCGTGCTGGGCCTGCTCTACGAGAGCTACATCCACCCGCTGACGATTCTCTCCACGCTGCCCTCGGCCGGCGTGGGTGCCCTGCTGATCCTAATGATAGGCGGCTACGACCTGTCGGTGATCGCGCTGATCGGTATCATCCTGCTGATCGGTATCGTCAAGAAGAACGGCATCATGATGATCGACTTCGCCCTCACCGCCGAGCGTAGCCAGGGCATGAAGCCGGAAGAGGCGATCTACCAGGCCTGCCTGCTGCGCTTCCGCCCCATCATGATGACCACCATGTGCGCCCTGCTGTCAGGCCTGCCGCTGATGCTGGGCCATGGCGCCGGCTCCGAGCTGCGCCGGCCACTGGGCTATGCCATGGTGGGCGGTCTGGTGCTGTCGCAGGCGCTGACCCTGTTCACCACCCCGGTGGTCTATCTCTACCTGGACCGCGCGCACTACTGGTATGAACGCAAGAAGAAGGCGCGCCAGGCCCGCAAGGCCGCCCGCCTGGCCCAACAGCCGCCGCAGGTGGAACATTGAAACAAGACCACACCGATAAAAAGCCGGGACGGTAGAATCCGGCATGGGCTGACGCCGGGCGATCCTGTCCCGGCGCAGGCTATGGAGACCGCATGAAGATCCTGATAGTCGAAGACGAACAAAAGATGTCCGAATACCTCTGCAAGGGCTTGACCGAGCAGGGATGCGCGGTCGATCTGGCCTCCAACGGGGTGGATGGACAGCACCTGGCGATCCAGCATGACTACGACGTCATCGTGCTCGACGTCATGCTGCCGGGGCTGGATGGCTTTGCCGTGCTGCGTTCGCTGCGCACGGTCAAGCAGACCCCGGTCATCATGCTGACCGCCCGCGACAGCGTGGAAGACCGCATCAAGGGCTTGCATGACGGCGCTGACGACTACCTGATCAAGCCCTTTTCCTTCCTGGAGTTGCTGGCCCGCCTGCAGGCCCTGACCCGGCGCGGCCGCGCGCAGGAGCCGGCGCAACTGCGCATCGGCGACCTGCAGATCGACCTGCTCTCGCGCAAGGCCTTTCGCGGTGGCCTGCGCATCGACCTCACGGCCAAGGAATTCGCCCTGCTGGCGGTGATGGCACGGCGCCAGGGTGAGATCCTGTCCAAGACCGCCATTGCCGAACTGGTCTGGGACATGAACTTCGACAGCAACACCAACGTGGTCGAAGTCGCCATCAAGCGCCTGCGCGCCAAGATCGACGCTCCGTTCGAACAGAAACTGCTGCATACCGTGCGCGGCATGGGTTACGTGCTGGAGCCCCGGGCTGCGGCCGATGCCGGCGATGACTGAGCCCGATCTCCAGACCGTCCCGGCGGCGCAACCGCCCCGCCGGCGCCGCCTGCCGCTGCGGCAATCGATCACGGCGCGCCTGGTGTTGATGTCGGCCGCCTCGGCCCTGCTGATCTTCGCCGTCGCTGGCGTGGTGCTCTACACCGTCCTCAAGGGCGAACTGCTGCGCCACGAGCGCGACGCCCTCTTCACCACCCTCAACGACATCAGCTACCAGATCGAGCGCGCCGGCAACACCGAGCGCTGGGGACGCGTGCAGCTGAAGCTCTCCACCCTGTCGCAGGCGGACCAGCACGTGTTCTTCTGGATCGCCAGCGACGACCCGCGCTTTACCTATGGCGACCTCACCCGCCTGACCCCGGCCGCCATCACCCACGACGACGGCAAGGTGGTCGGCCGCCTGCATCTGCCGGGACGCCGCTTCCCCCTGCACATCATGACGCGCACCCTGCCGGCCTTCGAGGAGCGCCCCGAAGTGCGGGTCACGGTGGGCGTGGATGGAGAACCCTACTTCGAGATGCGCCGTACCTTCCTGCTGGGGACCAGCATCTCCTCGCTGCTGGGCATCGTGCTGGCTGTCATCTCCAGCTACTGGATCGCCCGCGCCGGACTGGCACCGCTGCGCCGCATGTCGGTCCGCGCCCAGAGCTTTTCGCCACGCAAGCTGTCGGCGCGCATGCCGGTGGAAGCATTGCCGGAAGAACTGTCGGTCCTGGCCGACGCCTTCAATGGCGCGCTGGAGCGCATCGAACAGGCCTATACCCAACTGGAAGCCTTCAATGCCGACGTCGCCCATGAACTGCGCACGCCCCTGGCCAACCTGATCGGCGAGACCCAGGTGGCGCTGGCACGCGAGCGCAGCGCGGGCGAGTTCAAGGACGTGCTGCAATCGAACCTGGAAGAACTGGACCGCATCCGTTCCATCGTCAACGACATGCTGTTTCTGGCCCGCTCCGACCAGGGCGAGGCCGCCACCGCCCGGGTGCCGGCGCGGGTGGCTGCGGAGGTGCAGAAGACTGCCGATTTCTTCGAGTTCGTACTGGACGATGCCGGCATGGGCATCACGGTCGCCGGCGATACCCAGGCCACGGCCACCATGGAAACGGCGCTCTTCAAGCGGGCACTGACCAACCTGATCCAGAACGCCATCCAGCATTCACCACAAGGCGCAATGCTGCGCATTGATATTTCCGCAGGTGAAGAAATGGTCAGGGTGGCGGTCACCAATCCCGGCCCCGCCATCGACGAACAGCACCTGCCGCGCCTGTTTGACCGCTTCTACCGGGTCGACAGCGCCCGCCAGGACATCAACGGCAGCCATGGCCACGGCCTGGGGCTGGCCATCGTCAAGGCGGTGGCACGCATGCATGGCGGGCGTGCCTTCGCCAGCAGCGGCGGCGGACATAACACCATCGGATTTACCATCGCCCGTCAGTAAGGGCTGGACGTCTGTCGGCTGTATGTGCGGACGCTGGCGTCATCTGTCTACGCTTGCCGGGGCGGCGCGGAATTAACATGGGGCCTCGACTTTTTCGTTCCTGTTCCGGGAAGCCAATATGATCGTTCGCCCCCAGCCCCACTGGTTCCGCATGCTCTTCGTCTGGAACGGCTCGGTGCTGCGCACCATCATGCCGCAGATGCTGATGATGACGGCCTTCTCCACCCTGGCGGTGTTGACCGACGGCAAGATCTTCGGCGACAAGCTGCCGCTGAACACCTCCACCTTCACCCTGCTGGGCGTGGCGCTGGCGATCTTCCTGGGCTTTCGCAACAGCGCCAGCTATGACCGCTACTGGGAGGGCCGCAAGATCTGGGGTGCCCTGCTGATTGCAGCGCGGGCGCTGGCGTCGCAGGGCTTGCGCTATGGCGTGACGGGCGAGGATGCCGCCCACAAGAAGTTGTTCATCCGTCGCATCATCGCATTGGCCTATGCGCTCAAGCACCAGTTGCGCAAGACTTCGCCGCAAGAGGACATGGCGCGCCTGCTGCCGGGCGCGGCCGAGATCGATGCCAGGGCCGGCACGGTGCAATACCTCCCGGTGTACCAGATGGACCAGCTGCGCGCCATGCTGGCCCAGGCCAACCGGCAGGGAAGGCTCAGCGACACTGGCCTGCGGACCTGCGACCAGCAGCTCAACGAGATCAACCACTGCATCGGCGCCAGCGAGCGCATCGCCTCCACGCCCATCCCCTTTGCCTACGGCGTGCTGCTGCACCGGACCGTCTACATCTATTGCCTGCTGCTGCCGTTCGGGCTGGTCGATGCCATCGGTGTCGCCACACCGCTGATTTCGGTCTTCGTCTCCTACACCTTCCTGGCGCTGGAAGCCATCGCCAGCGAAATCTCCCTGCCCTTCGCCTGTTCCCCCAATGGCCTGGCGCTGGATGCTATCAGCCTGGAAATCGAGCGATCTTTGCTGGAACTGGCGGGCGAACCGCTGCCACCGGCGGCAGCGTGCGGGAAGGACTATCGGCTGGATTGAGGGATGTTTGGTGGGATGGGTAGGGGCGACAACTCAATCTCCATCAACATCCAATAGCCGCCCTGGAATTGCGCATCCTCGGACCAGTCTTCGGGCGTGCTAGGCAGTGGGATAGGCTCGGTCTCGCCGTGGAAGTGCGCTGCAGCTGCCTCTCGTGCAGCGGCCAGCAAATCCTGCAAATCGTCCGCCCCGGCAAAACAACCGGGGAAGTCGGGAAATTGAGCGCCATAGGCGCTGTCGGGATCCTTGTGGACGTAGATTGGGTAAAGCATGGAGTTCTCCTTTTGGACTTACTTCATCCCCCGGACTCAGTCTCAATAACCGCGCCCCAAATCCACATTGGCAGGAATCACCCCACTCTCCCGGTAATACCGGATATTCCCCGCCACAATGGCCGAGGCCGTGGCGGCATCCGTGGGGGCCGAGCAATGCGGCAAGACCGTCACCGCGGGATGGGTCCATTGCCAGGAAGCCGGCGGCAGGGGCTCGGTGGCAAACACGTCCAGCACCGCATGTTTCAGCTGGCCGGCGTCCAGCGCCTGGCGCAGCGCGCCGTCGTCGATGATGGGGCCACGGGCGAAGTTGATCAGTTGCGCCTGTGGTGGCAGCAAGGCCAGGCGCGCCGCATCCAGCAGGCCACGGGTGTCGTGGGTCAGGGGCAGCAGGCAGACCAGGATATCGCTGCGTGAGAGCAGTTGCGTCAGCCCCTGCATGCCGCTGAAGGTCTCCACGCCGTCCAGCTGGCGCGGACTGCGGCTCCAGCCCGCCACCGGGAAGCGCGCCTGGCGCAGTGCCACGGCGGCCGCCTCGCCCAGCGCGCCCAGGCCCAGCAGGCCGATGCGACGCTGTTCCGGTGCGACGTAGTCCAGCTGCTGCCAGCGCTGCTCGCGCTGCTGCTGCGCATAGCGCGGCATGTCGCGATGCAGGTAGAGCGTCCAGGCCAGCACGGCCTCGGCCATGGTCGCCGCCAGCCGGGGATCGACCAGCCGGGTGATCTGCAGGTCGGACTGACCAAGATCGGCCACCAGCCGTTCCACCCCCGCCCACACGCTATGCACCCACTGCAGTTGCGGCAACTGCTTCAGCTCGGCCGGGTCCGGGTTGGCGACGATGGCCAGGCGGCACTGGGCGCGCTGGGCGTCGTCCAGATCGGCGAAGGCCACCACTTGCTCCTCCGGCATGGCATTGCGCAGGGCCTGCAGCCAGGCGGTGACCGAGGCGGCATCGCCCTGGCTGACGAAGGGGATAGTCGTGCCTTGACTCATTTGGCGTACACCTGCGCCAGGCTCCTGAAGCCTTTCACCTCGATGGGGTTGCCAGAGGGGTCGAGGAAGAACATGGTCGCCTGTTCGCCCGGCTCACCGGCGAAGCGGATCTGCGGCTTGAGCACGAATTCGACCTGGCCGCTGGCCGTCAGCCGATCAGCCAGTTGCTGCCACTCGGGTAGCTCCAGGATCACGCCCAGGTGTGGCATGGGGACCATGTGCTCACCGACCTTGCCGGTGTTGCTCACCGTGAAGGGTTGCCCCAGGTGCAAGGAGAGCTGATGGCCGAAGAAGTCGATGTCGACCCAGGTGTCGGTACTGCGGCCCTCTTCGCAACCGAGCAGGTCGCAATAGAAGCGGCGCGACTGGTCGAGGTCGCGCACGTGGTAGGCAAGATGGAAGATCGATGGCATGCAAGCTCCTCGCTGAGGCAATGACGCAATGTCGGATGACGGAAAGACCGCAAAGCTGACAAGGATAACCCAGCCAGCGCCACCGCACCGCAAGCGCCTATCGTTGGCGCGCCGAATTCTGCCCGCGAAGTGATGCCGGCCGCGATTGACATGTGTCAATCAGCGCCGCATTTGCGCTGGACGCCCGGGCAGGAGCGGCCTAGTCTGGATACATGGCATCCCGCCCCGGATGCCGTCCCACCTGATCTACCCGATATTTCCGAGGAGTCACCATGAGCTACAAGTCCATCCTGGTCCATGTCGACCAGTCGCGCCACGCCGCCCAGCGCATCCGCATCGCCGCCGAACTGGCCCGCGCCCAGCAGGCGCACCTGATCGGCAGCGCCGTCAGCGGCATCTCCAGTTTCATCACGATGGAAGGCGCCGCCTATGTGGCCGCGCAGATGGATGGCTTCCGCGACCGCGCCCTGGCGGCCCTGGAGAACTTCGACAAGATCGCCAACAGCGTGGGCGTGCCTTCCTGCGAGAAGCGCTTCGTCGACGACGACGCCGAAGGTGGCCTGGCGCTGCAAGCCCGCTATGCCGACCTGGTGGTGGTCAGCCAGGCCGACCTGGACGATGCCGACGACAGTTTCCTCACCGACCTGCCCGAATATGTGATGTTGAATGCACCGCGCCCGGTGCTGATCATCCCCAGCGCCGGCGAATTCAAGCACGTCGGCAAGAACGCACTGATCGCCTGGGACGGCAGCATGGAATCCACCCGCGCCATCACTGCTGCCCTGCCGCTGCTACGCCAGGCCGACAACGTGACGGTGGTGATCTTCAATTCCGACAAGCGCCTGGGCACCCATGGCGAGCAACCCGGCGCCGACATCGCGCTCTATCTGGCGCGCCATGGCGTGAAGGTGGAAGTGGCGCAGGAACAGACCCCGTTGGACATCGGCAACGCCCTGCTCTCGCTGGCCGCCGACAAGGGGTCTGACCTGCTGGTCATGGGCGGCTACGGCCACACCCGCTTCCGTGAAGTGCTGCTGGGCGGGGTCACGCTGACCATCCTCAAGACCATGACGCTGCCGGTCCTGATGGCGCACTGACGCACAGACGCGGCGCCGACCCGCTTACCGCAGTTCCGCCACCGGCCCCTCGCGGGCCGGTGTCTTTTGTGCAGCCAGCCGTTCACGCTGCTGCAGTCGTGCCTTGCGCTTGCGCACCCAGATGATCACCCCGGTCACCGACAGCATGGCCACCAGCACCCCCAGCAGAGACACCATCACTCGCCCGGTCAGCCCCAGGATACGACCCGAATGCAGCGGGAACTGGGCCTGCAGGAAGATATCCCCGGCGCTGCCCCGGCCTGGAATCTTGCCACCCTCATAGGCGCCCGTCATGGCATCGAAATACAGCCAGGCATTGCCCAGCCCGACGTCGCCATGGTCATTGCCCGGCTGGAAGAAGCCAACCCCATAGACGCCGAACATGCCGGAATAGAAGACCCCACCGACCGGCTCATCCAGCCCCAGCTTCTGCCCTTGCGCCCGGCCCAGCGCCACCACCTCTTCCCGCGAGATGCGCGGCTCCGGCACCTTGTCTGCCGCCAGCGGCGTGCGCGTCTCAAACGGACCGGCGGTCAGCGTGGAGACCGTCTGCAGGATCGGCCGCATCACCTGGCGCTCCAGGTTCATCGACACCGAGGTCACCGCCAGCACCAGCAGCAGGCCCCAGACCCACACGCCCCCGGAACGGTGCAGATCGAAATTGAGCTTGTGCCCGCCTTCACGCCAGCGGAAAGCCAGCGACTTGCGCCAGCTCCGCCAGTTGGGGAAGGACAGGTAGAGCGCGATGAAGCAGTCCAGCATCCAGACGATACCGATGATGCCCATGAGCCAGATGCCGGTCTCGATGCCGCCCATATCAGGCAGATGCATCGTGTAGTGCAGCTTGTAGAGGAAGGGCAGCAGGTTTTCCCGCGACAGCGAGATGGCACCCCACATGCGCCGGCCCTGGATCTCGGCGGTGACCGGATCGACGGCGATCTGGTTGTAATCCAGCGCAAATGGCTTGCCGGTGGCCGGGTCCAGACGCGGCTCGACCATCATCCCGATGGTATGGCCGGGTTCGGCCTCGGTCAGCACATAGGTCACCCGCAGGCGCGGTTCGGCCAGCTCCACCCTGCGCGCCAGCTCCAGGCCGGGCAACGGCGCCCCGGCACCGGGCTGATCGGCACTGCGGGCATGAAACAGCTGCGGATTGAGCCAGGCGTCGAGTTCATGGTCCCAGGAGATCAGCGCCCCGGTCGCACCGGCGATGAACAGGAACACGGCAACGGCAAGGCCGAACCAGCGGTGGAGAAGAACGAGCAATGCGCGCATGAGGGTCAGTGGGGCTGATTGGGCAGGTGGCTAAACCGCAGAACGATAGAACGGCTGAGCGGAAATGTCGGGCTGAATCCAAGCTGCCAGCCCACCGAGAGGGTGGCCAACGGCAAGCTACAGCATTGACTTCCCGGGCAGACAGATGACGCACTCGCCCGAAAAGGCAGCACGATCAAAAATTTCCCTTCACCATTCAATTATTAAATAAGAACGAGAATGGTTACTATTAATTGTAAGAAATCTGAAGGCAAAAGGAAACCACCGTGTACAGTTTTTTGCATCCGCTCGCTTCGTCGGCCCTCCCCGTGACGCGCTGACCCATTTTCTGGCGCATCGAATCCGTTCGAGCCTGAATCGCAAGAAATACCGTATTTCCGTTCTTCCTTCAGTGGCGGTGCTCAAAGGCCGATGGGTTGACGCTACTGTCGCTGCTTTTTTGACCACAAAGGAGCAGCACATGTCCAAAGCCATCATCCGGGCGGGAGACCCGACCTCCCACGGCGGCACCGTGAAGGACGGATTCCGCCATTTCAAGCTGTTCGGCAAACCGGTGGCCGGCGTCGGCCATGGTGGTTATTGCCCACAGTGCAAACGCGATTTCCTCATCCTGAGCGGAGTAGAGAGCTTCCGTTACATGGGACACGAAGTCGCTGTCGAAGGAATGCAGACTTCCTGCGGCGCCATCTTGCAGGCCACCCAGCAGCAAGCCAAGGTCGCGGTGATGGCTGGCGGTGGCCGTCGAATGGAACCGGAAAGTGGCGCCCATCCTGGCAAGAGGGACGCACCGGCCTATCAGGACCGCTTCGTCATCCAGGACCAGCATGGCGAGCCGCTCGCCCATGCCGAATATGCGTTCGTGATCGCCGGTTCCGCACCTGAATTCGGCACCAGCGATGCCTTCGGGCGCACGCACCTTTCCGCCACGGTTGCGCAACAGCATCCGGTGGACATCTTCCTGGAGGGCTGAGCATGGAGAAGCAGCTCAGATCGCCCAGCACAGGCAAGACTTTGCGCAAGGTCGACACGCGGACCTTGACGCCGGTCTCCGATACCAGCGAGAAGACCATCACGGTGCAACGCGAATTCGTGGAAGTGATCTTTGGAGATTCGCGGATCTTTAGCCTGGGGTCGCAGTGGGGACACGTCGCCATCGTCGTTGATGACACTGTCTATACGCGTGCGCATGACGAATACGTGGTCATGCCGAAGAACATCTATTTATACGGCGGGGAAATCCAGAAAACACTTAAAGACCGAACAATCGAGGGTCAAAGTTACCGAGACAGCATCGGCCTGTTGCTATGGCTATCGCCACAGGAAAAGCGAAAGGTGGAAGCTGAACTCAAGCGGAGAGTGGAGCAGGACAGGCAACTGATCCGGGAAACCAACGGGACGCGAAGCAGCTACAGCCTTCTCGACAACTCCTGTTCGACCAACGTCGCTGACGTTCTCGAACTAGTCGGAATCCTGGCGCACGATCCACGCTGGCCCCCTACCCCGGTAACGCCAGCAGAACTGCTTGCCGCATTGGGGAAATCCAGGCGCCTGGTCAAAAAGAACTTTTATCCGAAGAGATGACAATGACGCTTCCCCAATGGTTAAAGGGCGTCATCCTCGGATCGCTTGTCAGCTATTTTGGACATGCGCTCCTGATCGATCCACGGTTTCATTTCGCGACTATCGATCTTGAAAAAGTGAAATTCATCTCGGAACGACTCGACGTCTTCAAGACCCAGGATTCGAAGGAAGTGGCTTTTACCGTCTTCAAGGAAACGGAATGCTATCGCCTTTACGAAATAACCTGGTCTTTCGGCGTATTCGACCCAAAGGACGGAACGACCCTGGAAGAGTTCATCATCTGCCCGGGCCTTGGCACGGGCTGGTTACGAGACGGCATATGAATTTATCTTTGCCTCGTCACTTGCTCCCGATATCCAGCCCTGCATCATCGCGAGGGAATCCATGACAATAAAATCACTATTGATTGGCGCCGCCATCGCCGCTCCCATTGCGCTCTACTGCAAACTGATCCTTGTCCCTCCCGACTTCTGGCATGGCCCAGTCGATGTGGTGGCTTTTCGCATCGTCTCGGAGAAGATCACCGTCTTCAAGAACAGGCACTACAAGCAGGCTGCGTTTGAAGCCAGCAAGGGCATGCTCTGCTATCGCCTGGAAGATGACTCCCACTCCTTTGTGATCGTGGACTTCAAGGACGCAACGGCAAAGGAGTTCCTGATGCTGTGCCCGGGCTACGGCGCAGGCTGGAGCAGGGACGGTATCTGAGACCCGACCCAAGGCTTCAAGCCGACGCAATCTTCGTCAATATCTCCTGCAACTGATCGATGTCGTAAGGCTTGGGCAGCGAATGCGATGGGAAGCCCACGTTGCGTGCCACCATCGCGCCGTAGCCGGAGGCGAAGATCACCGACATCGTCGGGAACCGCTCCAGCGCGCGCTTGGCCAGTTCCACCCCCGTGATACCCGGCAGGTTCACATCGGTGAAGAGCACGTCGAACGGCTGCTCCTCCAGGGCCTGCAGCGCGTCTTCGCCGCTGGCCACGCCGCGCGCCTGATGGCCCAGGGTCTCCAGCAACTCACAGACCAGCTGCTGGGAGTCGATGTTGTCTTCCACCACCAGCAGGCGCAGTCCGCTGACGGCCTGTGCGGGCTCATCGGCATCCTGCGAAGTCACGCTGCCCGCCACGCCGACGCTGCCACCTGCAGCGAGGCCGCCCGTGCCATAAGCCTCCTGGGACAGTGGCTGCTCGGTCGCATCAGCCTGGTGGTGGCGCTCGGCCACCGGCAAGACGTGGATGGTGGCCGAGGCCGTGGCGAGGTCACGCTCCCGGCTGGCCTTGGCCAGTTCGATGCGATGCGCCCGGTTGGACAGCATGTGCCGGATCCGTTGCGCCAACTGGTTGATGCGGTAGGGCTTGGAGAGCAGTTCCACGCCGGCATCCAGTCGTCCTTCGTGAACAATGGCATCACGCGGATAGCCGGAGGTAAACAGGATTTCGATCTCCGGCAGCAACTGACGCGCCTGCCGCGCCAGTTCGGTGACCGGCACGCTGCCCGGCATCACCACGTCGGTGAACATCATGTCCACCGTGATGCCGCTCTGCAGGATGGCCAAGGCCCGTTCGCCATTGTCGGCCTTGAGCACGCGATAACCCAGGGACGAGAGCGTGTCGATGACCGTGAGCTGCAGGTTGGGATCGTCCTCGACCACCAGGATGGTCTCGTCGCCGCCCCGCACCTGAAGGTCGCGGCTGTCGTCGACGACCACCTCGTCCTCGATGCAACGCGGGAAGTAGATGCGGATGGTCGTGCCCTTGCCCGGTTCGCTGTGCAGGCTGATATGCCCCTTGCTCTGCTTGACGAAGCCATACGCCATCGACAGCCCCAGCCCGGTGCCCTCGCCTTCGCGCTTGGTGGTGAAGAAGGGTTCGAAGGCGCGCTCGCGCACCTCCGGCGACATGCCGGCACCGTTGTCGGAAATCTGCAGCTCGACGTAGTCGCCTGCGGCCAGATCGGCCTGTGACAGGAATGCCGGATCGGTCAGTTGTACGTTATCGATCTGCAATGTCAGGCGGCCGCCATTGGGCATGGCGTCGCGCGCATTGATGGCGGTGTTGATGATCAGGTTCTCGACCTGGTTGGGGTCGAGCATGCTGTTCCACAGCTCATGCGTGACCACCGTGGAAATCTCGATATTCTCGCCCACGGCGCGGCGCAGCAGGTCATCCATGTTCTGCACCACCCGTTCCAGATTGATGCTGCGCGGCTGCAGCGGTTGCCGGCGGGCGAAGGCCAGCAACTGGGAGGACAGCTTGGCTCCGCGATCGACCGCGCCGATGGCGGTGCGGATGCGCTGCCGGCTGCGATCATCCTGGCGGGGGTCACCCTGCAGCAATTGCAGGTTGCCACCGATGATCTGCAGCACATTGTTGAAGTCGTGCGCCACCCCGCCCGTGAGTTGGCCCACGGCTTCCATCTTCTGCATCTGACGCAGGGCGGCCTCGGCGCGGGTGCGCTCGATGATCTCGGCGACCACACGCTGCTCCAGGGTGTCGTTGAGTTCGCGCAGGGCATCTTCGGCGCGGCGGCGTTCGGTGATGTCGGTGGAGACCGCGATCATGGCCTGCGGGCGGCCCTCGCCGTCGACGATGCGGCTGATGTCGCTGGAGACCCAGAAGGTCGAACCGTCCGGACGCAGGTAACGTTTTTCCAGGGTGAAGGAGTGGCCATCCTCGATGCAGCGGTTGAACAGGGACATGTTCATCGGCACGTCATCCGGATGGGTGACGTCGGCCAGGGTCATGTGCAGCATCTCGTCTTCAGTGCGGCCGAGCATGCGGCACAGCGCCTGGTTCACGCGCAGGTAGTTGCCTTGCAGGTCCAGCTCGGAGAAACAGACCGAGGCCTGGTTGAAGATGGCCGTCAGGCGGCTCTCGCTCCACGACAAGGCCTGCAGGCCACGACGCCGCTCGGTCAGATCAATGAAGGTGCACAACGCCCCTTGCAGCTTGCCGTCCTGCCATACCGGATGCGCCTGGTATTGCGCCGGGAAGCTGCTGCCATCCAGGCGCAGGAAGTCCTCGTTGTCGATATGGGCCGTGATGCCTTCACGTGCCGCCTTGAGCACCGCGCATTCGGTGCGGCTGACCGGCACGTCCTGTTGCGGGACCAGGATCACTTCATGGATGGAACGCCCCAGCACGTCCTTCTCGCTGGCATAGCCCAGCATCTGCAGGAAGGCGGCATTGCAAAGGGTAACCGTGCCATCGCAGTCGATGGAGAAGAAACCCTGATCGGTGGAATCCAGCAGCTGGCGCACGAAGGCGTTGTTGGCCCGCACGCTGGCTTCGGAGGCGGCCAGCGCCTGTTCCATCAGCTTGCGCGAGGTAACATCGAACACCACGCCCACATAACGTGCACCGGCGCGCGGATCGTCCTGCACCACCTCGCCCTTGCGCGCCAGCCAGCGCTGCTCGCCGTCGGGGCGGGTGATATGGTATTCGGTGTATTCGAGCGGATTGCGCGGACCGCTCTCACGGATACGCACCGTCCCCAGGTTGGGATGGAACTCTTCATCGATCATGTCCACCAGCTGCTGCGAGGTCACCTCGCCTTGCGGCGCGACACCCCACAGGCGGCGGAAACGGTCTGACACCGACAGCTTGCCGGAATCAGGAAACCACTCGAAGATGCCAATCCCGCCGGCACGGTCGACGATGCGCAGCCGCTCCTCGGCGACATGGAGATCAGTGACGTCATTGCCTTCGATGAAGATGCCCGCCACCCGGCCGTCGCTGCCCTTGATGGGCTGGAACACGAAGTCCAGCACCGCGCCGGCGAATCCGCCTTCCTCCGAGCGCCGCAGGAACAAGCGGGCGCCACGTTCGGTATAGGCTTGGCCGGTCTGATAGACACGGTCCAGCAGCGCGAAGAGGTTTTCATCCAGCAGTTCGGGCAAGGCCTCGCGCGCCGGCAGCCCCAGCACCGGACGGTCGCCGAAGAGCATGAAATAGGCGTCATTGACGCGCTCGAATACGTGCTGCGGCCCGCGCACCACGGCCTTGAAGCTGGGCGACTGCTCCATCAGGTCGCGCAGCAGGTCGGTATGGGCCAGCGCTGCATCCAGTCCACTGGCCCGGTGCAGGGAACACAGGACGCCGGCCACCTGGTCGTCGCCTGCTTCACCCTTCTCATCCCATACCGGCAGACAGGAGAAATCCCATTGATTGCCGGTGGCGATCGCCTGGTTGTCATCGTGGAACAAGGGCAGACGGCACAGTTGCTGTTGCTGGCCGGCGAACGCGGCCTCGATGGCAGATTCGCAGCGGCCACCGGCGCCGGTCCACATGTGTGAACCCGCCAGCGCAGCACCGAACGCGGCCGGGTGGGCCGCGCCGATACAGGCGGCAAATGCATCGTTGTAGAGCATGTGACGGCCAGCACCCCACACCAGCAGACTGGGCGTGGGCGAACGCAGTGCGATATTGAGTGTGGTCCGCAGCGTGGACGACCAGTGGGTCGGCGCGCCCAGGGGGCTGGCGCTCCAATCGGTTGCTGCGACGATTTGCGCGGTCAGGCCGGTTGCGCGCAACCAAGAAATTTCTGCCATGTCGTGAAACTTACCTTTATGAGCACCGAGGTCGGTCGCGTGGATGACGGCGTTGCGCGATCACGTTGCGCCGTCCTTGCCCACGGGTCCCTTCATTGTTGTTCGCATCCGTTTCGAGCGGGGGCGCTTGCTCACAGCAATCTCGATAGTGCTGCAAGCTCGATAATGTCGATCATGCGCCCCTGCATGACGCGCACGATTATACGGGAAGCCCGCGCCCGCTCGCGCTGCCGTCTCACGCGGCGGGCAACGGCGCATGCAACCAGGAGCCGCATGGCGTCTGCATTTGCGGGGAGCTTCCGGTTTTCCTACATGAAGTCGCGTCAGGCACCTACAGGGTACGGCGCCCGGCCTCAGGGTATCAGCCGGCTTTTTTCTTCAGCGCACGTTCTTCGCGCAGCAGGCGATTCAACTCGGCCAGTTCCTGGACCGCTTCCTGGGTCAGGATCACCGGCTCGTTGGGCCGGTAGGCGCGGCCGCCCAGGCGACCGTTCATGCCGATGTAGGCGCGCGCGCAGCGCCGACGATAGGCCAGGATGTCTTCCTCGCCGTGCAGCGGCTCACCCGCCGTATCCTGCTGCTGAACAGGCTCGGCAAAATTGCTCGGCCGCTCGTCCTCGGTTTCGCCGGGCTGCCCGGCCTGGGTCGAGATGTGGTTACGATAAGCGGTCCAGTCGCCCTGCTGGATGGCGACGAGAGGATCGCAAGGATGGGTGGAATCAGACTTGTCCATGAGGCTACCCTGCTCAAAGATCCGACGCATGCCGACTGCGCCGGGCTGGTTGCAACATCAGCTTGCCATTGTCCGCGTCGGTCCCGGGATGTGCCAGCGGCTTGGCCGGACCGATACAGCGTTCGATTTCTTCCCGGTATGTCATCGACAGCATACTGGTTCGCTCCCTGTTGTAACCCCGGCTCAGCACACTATCGACGACTTCATTGTAGCCATGTCACGCAAAACTGGAAGAGCCTGACGGCACCTCCTGATGTGATTTGACGCATCCTCACGAAGTCTCAGCACTTGAACCGGGCAATCTTTTCCCGTGTGGCATCTTCCGGCACAAAAGCACCGGACTGCCGCGTTGTTTCTGCGAGTTTTTGCTGATCTTAAGAGTCCGCACGGATGAGTTCTATCGGACTGTTCCCGATTGCCTTGTAGGACAAAATGGAAATCCCGGCGGCTGGCGAGACTGGACGGATCGGGGCCTCCCGGCACTGCCATTAAATTCACATGCAGAGTTCACCAAATGCAGAACCACGCCTATAATTGGCATTTCCCGAAAACAAGGGCCGTACCGCCGCGCTTGACGACAGCTGGAACAGCGCGGAATGAAAAGGTGCGTTGCCGACTTTGGGCCGCCTTCAACTTGCGTTCGTCTCCAGATGTGCGCGACCGCAATTCGACGCCCTGTTTCCACAGGCATCGGGAAAGCAGTACATGAGCAACCCGTACCACGAAAATCGCCGACGATCGGTCGACCTGAGCAACTGCGACCGGGAGCCGATCCACATCCCCGGTTCCATCCAGAGCCACGGCGCCCTGCTGTGCTTCACGCCGGATGGCCGCCTCGCTTCGCACAGCGCCAACGCCGATGCCCTGCTTGGCACACTGCCCGCGCCGGGCGCCCCCCTGGGCGAACACCACCTGGATGCCGGCGCCCGCGCAGTGATCCAGAGCGCGCTGGAAGACAAGCATGGCTATGTCGATTCGCGCATGATCACCCTGCCGTCAGGCGCCTTCGATCTGGTGACCCACAAGTCCGAGGATGTGCTGATCGCCGAATTCGAGAAACGCCCGCCCGATGCGCTGTCGCTGGACGCCTTCGCCCTGGCAGCGCACCAGGCCATCCAGCGCATCCAGCGCCAGCAAGGCGTGGAAGACCTGCTGACTCTGGCCGTGGACGAGATCGCCCGCATCACCGGATTCGACCGGGTGATGGCCTACCGCTTCCTGCATGACGATAGCGGCGAGGTCGTTGCCGAGCACAAGCGCGAAGACCTCGAACCCTTCCTCGGCCAGCGCTATCCGGCCAGCGACATCCCGGCCCAGGCACGACGCCTGTACGTGATCAACCCGATCCGCCTGATCGCCGATGTCAAGGCGCCCACGGTGGCGCTGGAGCCTGATCTCAATCCCCTGACCGGGCGGCCGCTGGACCTCAGCCACAGCATGCTGCGCAGCGTCTCGCCGGTACACATCGAATACCTGAGCAACATGGGCGTGGGCGCCTCGATGAGCCTGTCCATCGTCATCGGCGACCGGCTGTGGGGGCTCATTGCCTGCCATCACATGAGTGCCCACCTGGTACCACACGCGGTGCGCATGTCCTGCCAGTTGCTGGCGCAATTCGTCAGTGCCCTGGTCGAGCGCAACCTCAATGGCGAGCGCGCCCGGGCGCTGGAATACAGTACCGCCCTGCGGCGCGAGATCGTGGCCCGCATCACCGACCGCGAAGACATCGTGCTGGCCCTGGCCGGTGAACACGAGGGCTTCCTGCGCCTGATGAACAGCCACGGCGGCGCCATCTCGATGGACCGCAAGACCCAGGTATTCGGCAAGGCGCCGTCACGCGAAGCGGTCAACGCCTTGATCAACTGGCTCAACGAAAACGAACCCGGCGACCTGTTCTACACCAGCGCCCTCGGCGCCGATGCACCGGCCCTGAAACAGGTGCTGGGCGACATCTGCGGCGTGCTGGCCGTGCGCTTCTACCGCGAACAGGATGGCTATGCGTTCTGGTTCCGCAGCGAACAGGTGGAAGACGTGCGCTGGGGCGGCAACCCCGAAAAGAAATACAGCATCGGCCCGCTCGGCCCGCGACTCACGCCACGTGGCTCGTTCGCGGTCTGGAAGGAAACCGTGCGCGGCAAGAGCCTGCCCTGGGTCAAGACCGAACTGGAAGTGGCCGGCCAGCTGCGCCTGGATTTCCAGGAAGTGGCCCTGTCCAACGAAAACATGGTCAAGCGCGCCCGCGAGACCCTGCTGGCCACGCTGGGCCATGACCTGCGTGATCCGCTGCAAGCCATCATGATGGCTGCCCGCATGATCGAGGTGCGCGAGCACTCACCCTCCAGTTCCAACCTGAGCAAGCGCATCTCGTCCTCCTCCAGCCGCATGCATCGGCTGATTTCGCAGGTACTCGACATCAGCCGCCTGCAAAGCGGCATGGGTCTGGATATCCAGCGTCGTCCGGTGGACGTGCGCAAGATGGCGATGGAAATCGTCAACGAGGCCCGCATGGCCTATCCCGACAATGAAATCATCCTGGAAGCCGAAGACTGCGGTGAGATCGGGCTCGATGGTGACCGCATCAGCCAGGTGGTCTCCAACCTGCTGTCCAATACACGCCACCATGGCGAAATCGGCAAGCCGTCCACGCTGATCGTGTTCCGCCGCGACGAACAACTGACCATCTCGGTCTCCAACCACGGCGCACCGATACCGGCCGCTGTGCGTGACAATCTCTTCAAGCCCTACAAGAAGGAATCGATGGGCAACCAGCGCAATGCGCGCGGCCTGGGACTGGGCCTGTACATCGTCAGCGAGATCGTCAATGGCCACGGTGGCCGCATTACCGTGGACTGCGAAAGCAACATCATCACCTTCACCGTCACCATTCCGGTGCCGGCAGACTGAATGCGACGCAGACCGCCACCGGCACCCCGGCAACATCGCTCAGGTCGGAGTGGTCAGCGGCAGCGTCAGCAGAAAACGGACACCGGGGCCAAGACCTTCCGCGTGCATGCGCCCTGCGTGTAATTCCGTCAGCTGACGGGCAATGGCCAGCGACAATCCTGACGCAACGCCGCTCTCACCTGCAAGGTCGACCTCGACATCGTCATCGCCAACACGCTCCGGCGCATTGGCCTGACCGGCGTCGATCAAGGCCTGCCCCAGCTCCAGCTCTACCTGGCCACCTGTCTGACGCAGGATCACCTGCACGCGCCCTTGCGGCGGCGTAGAGCGGATGACGTGCGTCAGCAGGTTCCCCACCACCTGCTGCAGCCGCGCAGGATCCCCCAGGATCGGCGCTGGCGTATCGACTACAGCATGAATGTGGATCTGCCTGGCATCGGCCACCGCGTGTACCGCCGCAATCGCCTGGTCGACCACGCGGATCATGTCCACCGGTTGCATGTCCACGTGCAGCTTGCCGGCCATGAGGCGGCTCAGTTCCAGCAACTGCTCCACCTGCTGCGCCTGCAGACGGGCATTGCGCTCGATGACTTCCAGCCCCTTGCGCACCTGCTGGCCATCCGTGGCGTCGCGCAGCAGATACTGCGTCCAGCCGATGATGGTATTCAAGGGGGCACGGAATTCCTGCGCCAGCGCGGCCACGAATTCTTCCCGCACGTGGGCCATGCGCTCGGCCTCGGCAAGACGCTGCAGCGCCTGCTGCTGGAGCAGGCGCTCCACTGCGGCCGGCAGGTAGTCCAGATAATCGCTGGTCTTGGGCAGCACGTCGGCCACCCCCGTACGCAGCGCCTCGATGATGAGCGCATCGTCGGAAACGCCCGATACCATGATGGCCGGAATGTCCAGCCCCGATGCACGCAGCTGCCGAAAAAAGTCCAGACCGGTATCCAGTGCCTGCAGGTGATAGTCGACAATGAGCAGGTCCGGTCGCTCCTGCTGCACCGCCGCCAGGGCGCTGACGGCATCGGCCGTGGCGGTCACGCGATGTCCTTGCTTGCGCAGTACCCGGGTCGCCAATGCCAGCAGCCCGTCGTCATCCTCCAGTACCAGTACGTGGGCGGCGATGGCGCTCATCGTGACCCGTTCTCGCCTCGATCCGCAACACGACCCGCCAGGGGCAGCTTGACCACCTGCAGGAAGAAACCCAGTCGGCGCACCGCCTCGATGAAGTCGTCATATTCCACCGGCTTGGTGATGTAGACATTGCAGCCGGTCTCGTAGCAGTGGGCGATCTCGCGGGGGTCATCGGTGGTGGTGAGCATGATGACCGGGATGGCCGCGGTGGAGGCCTCCTGCTTCATCCGGCGCAGCACCTCTACGCCATTCACGCGCGGCATGTTCACGTCCAGTAGCACTACCAGCTGTTGCGATTCACCCTGCGACTGATCGTCACCATAGAAATAGTCCAGCGCCTCCTGGCCATCACGCAAGCGCGTAAAGCCGTTGACCAGGCCGGCGCGCCGCAGGTTCTTCTCCACCAGGAGCGCATGGCCGTCATCGTCTTCGACCAGCAGGATATTGACGCTTTGTTCCGTATTCATGCCCCTCTCCCTGTGATGTATGACAGCCCGCCGGTGCCGGCGCTCATGCCGCCACCGGCGGGCGCGCCGGCAGGGCCACATAGAAGCAGCTGCCCTGCCCCTCCACCGATTCCACCCAGATGCGACCGCCGTGGCGTTCCACCACCCGCTTGACCAGTGCCAGGCCGATGCCTTCGCCCGGCGCGGCGTTGCCATGCAGACGCTGGAAGGCAATGAACATCTTGTCCAGATAGGCCGGTGCGATGCCCATGCCGTTGTCGCGCACGCAGTAGGTCACCAGGCTGGGCGCGGCGGCGATGTTGTCGGCGTGGCGCACGTGGTCGATGGTGATATGCCCCTGGCGCGACGGATCGAGGTAATTGACGGCATTGCCCACCAGGTTGCCCAGCACCTGCTCCACCGAGGTCGGGTCGCCGAAGGCCGGCGGCAGGTCGGCCGCGATCTCTACCTGCGCCCCCTTGGCGCGGATGCTGCCGCTCATGGCCGCGACGATGCGCTGTGCAATGGCGTGCATGTCCAGCATCACCGGCTGGTATTCGACGCGGCCGGCACGCGAGAGGCGCAACATGGCATCGATGATCCCGGCCGAACGCGTAACCGCGTTCTGGATGAAGCGCAGCGAGGTGTGGATATCCTCTTCGACCAACGCCTTGAGGCGCTGCTTGTCCGCCGCCGGCAGCGCCAGTTGTTCGACTTCGGCCAGCAGTTCGCGGGTGGTGTGGGTGATCTCCTTGCTGAAGCCCTGCAGGTTCACCAGCGGTGAGCGCAGGTCATGCGACACACTGTAGATGAACATTTCATTGTCCTGGGTCTGTTGGCGCAGGTCGGCATTGACCTCGGCCAGCTCGCGTGCGCGCTGTTCCAGTTCGGTACGATAGCCCTGGGCCTGGCGCGAAGCCTCGTTGAGGCGCTCGCTGCTGCGGTGCAAGGCATCATCGAGCTGGCAGATCTCATCATTGCCACCCACCCGCTCCGCCAGCGGTTGCCCGTCGGCAAGGCGCTGGGCATTGGTGATGAGCACCGAGATACGGCTGCCGATATTGCGCGTAAAGGCCAGCGAGGCCAGTCCCGCAGTGATGATGGAGCCCAGCACTGCCGCGATCAGCAACGCAGTCTGGGAACTGCGCGCCGACTGCAACAGCGCCGTGCGCTGCTCGCCCAGGCGACGCTCCTGCTCGACAAAGCCATCCAGCCGGCTCAGGAAGTCCGAAAGCCGGTGTGGCCCCTCCTCGTCGCGCAGTTCGCGGATCAGCGCATCGCGCTGTCCCCGTTGCATGCGCTCGCGGGCGGTATCGGCCCAGCTGCGATAACGCGCGATGCTATCGTGCAGCGCCCGCACTGCAGTCGTTTGTTGGGGATTGTCGGCCACCAGCCGGACCAGCTCGCCAGTCTTGACCTCCAGATCGGCCCACATCTCGGGCCGACTGATCGGCTCGGACTGGTTGAGGAGGATGGCATTACGGATACGGGCCGATTCCAGCAGCATCGGTTGCCGCACCTCGGCCGCCTGGTTGATCACCTGCGCCGAGTGCGCGGCCCAGCGCTCAGCCTCCTCGGCATCGTCCTGTGAGTTGAACAGCGCCCCCAGCAGCAGTAATTCAACCAGGCTGGGGATGGCAACGATCAACAAGCCCTTGGTCAATAATCTCATGTGCGTTCGTCCGCTTCATGATCATTCTCACGGCGCAGCTGCCTTCCATCGCAGCGCCCCCTCTTGGCGTTTCTTATTGTTCTGTCGTACGCCCGCCCGCTGAATTTCTGGTAATCAATTATTACGCCCAATTATAGACTTATAAAGTCATAAACTCATCAACTCTCAGCGACGGTATGCATGCCCAGGATTGCACTCTGTGCCTTCAGGAAAGCAAAAGGCCCGACAGCATGCTGCCGGGCCTGGTCCTGATCCTGTCGCTGCACTGCGTCAGCCAACGCCACCCTGCACCCACTGCGGTGCGATCAAAGGATCGAAGTCGATCCAGTCACCATCGCGAATCTGGCCTTCCGCGCGCTCCAGATCAGCACCCTGCAGGTCTTGCAGCACCCTCATGGCGCGTTGTTCAACAGCGGAATCGGCGGAGGCCGCTGAGTCGTCCAGCTGCACCGCCACCAGCATGCCTGCCACGCGACGCGGCACCGGATCGTCGTCGGTGGCACTGAGACTGCCCACCAGACCGCCCAGGTGGCCACCCACCAGCCCACCCAGCACCGGTCCCAAGGGACCAGCCACGGGCGCGGCGGCCACCCCGGCAACCGCCCCGGCGCCGGCACCCGCGGCCACGCCGGCCGCCGCACCTTTATCCGTCTCTTCGGCGCCGGGCGACTTGTCCCGATCGCCGCCCACGGCGAAACGGTCATGCTGCCCGGCCGGGTTGACGAAGAAACTGCTGATGCGCTCGCGGGCGAAGCCGGCATCGACCAGCGCATTGACGGCACGCGCCGCCTCGTCCTGCAATTCAAATCGTGCGGCGATGATGCTGCCCATGGTGTCTCCTCCTTGATCCCTGCGGCGCAAGGCGGCCGCTTCGCTTCATTTGGATGGATCGCTAGCGACAGTGCCGCCCTGGCAGGCGCGATAGCGCCGGATCAAGGCATTGGTGGAACTGTCGTGGTGTAGCGGCTGCACGTGATCGATCAGCTCGCGCGCGGTGCGCTTGGCCAGCTGCTTGCCCAGCTCCACGCCCCATTGGTCGAAGGAATCGATATTCCAGATCACACCCTGGGTAAAGACACTGTGTTCGTACAGCGCGATCAGGCTGCCCAGGCTATAGGGGGTCAGCTGCTCGATGAGCATGCTGTTGCTGGGGCGGTTGCCGGGGAAGACCCGGTGTGGCACCAGTTCTTCAGGCGTGCCTTCTTCGCGCACGCGCTGCACGGTCTTGCCGAAGGCCAGCGCCTCGGCCTGGGCGAACATGTTGGCCATCAGCAGTTCCTGCTGCTGCCCCAGCGCCTGCGCGGGATGGCAGAAGCCAATGAAGTCGCACGGCACCATCTGCGTTCCCTGATGCAGCATCTGGTAGAAGGAGTGCTGCCCATTGATGCCGTTATCGCCCCAATACACCGGCGAGGTCTGGTAATCCACCGACTCGCCGTGCAGGGTTACCTGTTTGCCGTTGCTCTCCATGGTCAGCTGTTGCAAGTAGGCCGGCAGGCGCTTGAGATACTGGCTATACGGCAGCACTGCCTGGCTGCGGGCATCAAAGAAATTGCCATACCAGACCGTGAGCATGCCCAGGATGGCCGGCAGGTTCTGCTCCAGCGGCGCGGTGCGGAAATGTTCATCCATCGCGTGCATGCCGGCCAGCATGTCGCGGAAGTGCTGCGGTCCGATGGCAATCATGGTCGACAGGCCGATGGCACTGCTCATCGAATAACGGCCACCGACCCAATCCCAGAAGCCGAACATGTTGCGCTCATCGATGCCGAAGCGGCTGGCTTCCTCGATATTGGTGGTCACGCCCACAAAGTGCCTGGTCACAGCCGCCTCGTCGCCCAATTGCTGCACCAGCCACTGGCGTGCGGCCTGGGCATTGGTCATGGTTTCCAGGGTGGTAAAGGTCTTTGAGCAGACGATGAAAAGCGTCTCCTCCGCCGGCAAGCCGCGCACCGTTTCCAGCAGTGCCGCCGCGTCGACATCGGAGAGGAAGTGCAGCGACAGGTCACGCTGGCTGTAATGGCGCAGGGCCTCGTGCGCCATCATCGGGCCCAGGTCCGAACCGCCGATACCGATATTGACCACATGGCGGATCGGCCGGCCGGTATGCCCGGTCCATGCGCCGCTGCGCACCTGTTCGGCAAACACCTCCATGCGCGCCAGGACATCCTGCACCTGCGCAATCACGTCTTCACCCTCCACCACCAGCCGCTCTGTCGCCGGCTTGCGCAGGGCCGTATGCAGCACCGCGCGCTGCTCGGTGGCATTGATGCGGTCGCCGCGGAACATTGCCTCCACCCGATCCTGCAGGCCGCACTGGCGCGCCAGCTGCATCAGCAGGGTCATGGTTTCGGTGGTGACGAGATTCTTGGAGTAGTCGAGATAGATACCTGCCGCTTCGGCGGTCAGGGTTTCGCCGCGCCGGGGATCGGCGGCGAACAGGCGTTCCAGGCGGAAGTGGCGGGCACTGTACTGGTGGTGCTCCTGCAGGGCGATCCAGGCGCTCTTCTCGGTCAGCGACTCGCGCTGGCTGTAGACGAACAGCGGAAGTTGAAGATCGGCGGCGGGCAACTTGGTCATGCGGACTCCTTGAGCGGGATGGCAGCGCCAGCGGACTTGCCGGACGGCATGCCGGATCGCTCGATGATAAGGGTCGACCTGTTCCGCAGGGCATAGGACGGCGGGACATTCGCTTGTAGGAAACGAGGAATCCGCGCTCCTTGTTTTGCCTGGATGCAGATTTCCTTTGATCGACGGAAATCCAATGCCCGCGCGGCTTTGCGACGATCAATCCGGTCAGGAAATGTCAGCCGGCGTGTAGTTTTGCTAGCTAAAGTACAGCCGTCAAATCAATGGATCGTAGCGCTGTAGCGATGAAGTATTGCTTGCAGCCACTCTCATTTATGAACACCACTGTCGCCACCAGCCCGCACCCGACATCGACCGGAATCATCCCGCGTGTGTCGACTACCCCCATGCCTGAGACCAAGGCGATCGTGACGCTGCTCAGTGCAAACGGTGCCGCGGCTGGCAATGCGGCCTCCAAGGATGCGCAGTCGTTTTTCAATCGGGAAGGGAGCCTGGGCTGGGTCGAATCCCAGGACGGCCCGTTGGTCAAGGCAGGCTCCTCCTATGAAAGACTGCGCGACGCCGGCATCGTGCCCGGCCAATTCCTCGCCGTTGCTGCCCCCGACTGGATCTTCAACGGCCAGCAGGAGTTCATCCTGGTCCGTTTCCTGCAGGTCACAGCCAGGCGCGATGGCTACAGCACCAATTGCGAACTGCATTGCCGGGTCATGGGCAGCTGTCGCATCGACCCGGTCAACGGACAACTGAGCTACTTCGCCGGCCTGCCTGGCTACAGTGGGCTGATGCTCTCGCCCACCTGCGGCTGCCACGTGCTGCCCGAGCCCATCCTGCGCGCCCTGCTGGCGCTCTCCGGCGAGGTCGGCGAGGCCTTCGAACTGGGCCATGTGCGCTGGGGCGAACATATCGGCCAGCATGCCTACACGGCGCCGGTGGCCATGAGCGTCAATGAAGTGGTGGGCAAGCGCACCGCCATGTTCGGCAAGACCCGGCTGGGCAAATCCAACTTCGTCAAGCTGCTCATGCAGGGCGTGCTCAATGCCACCCGCGAGAGTGGTCACGTCGGCCAGCTGGTGTTCGACGTCAACGGCGAATACGCCAACGACAATCCCCAGGACGGCAATTTCTCCATCGCCTCGGCCTACCCCGAGCGCGTCCAGGTGTACTACCTCTCGACCCAGCCCCGTGGCGACGGCGAATTCCTGCGCTACAACTTCTATGACATCCCGGACCGCGCCCTGGCGATCTTTTCCGAACTGCTCACGCCCTCGGTGCTGGAGATTCCCGAGGTACGCAACTTCCTGATGATCCGCTTTCCGGCCCTGTCGGCCCTGAAGACCGGGCGCGCGGACGACAGTGCCGCCGCCTTCCGCAAGCTCTGCCTGTACTGGACACTGCTCCAGGAAGCCGGCTTCGAGCCGGGCGAGGCCGTCTGCGCCGCCATCGCCGCCCGTGGGCTGGTCAACGTCGGTTTCACCCAGGGCTTGCGCATGGCGGCCTGGCAGGCGATCAGATCGAAGGTGCCGCCGCCGATACCCACCAGCTTCACCGAGATGACCGAAGAAATCCGCGTGCTCTCGGCCTTCGCGCTCAAGTACGAGAACGACCCCAACCTGCGCGTGGGCCGCACCGAACTGTTCGACGAAGAAGACCGCGTGATCCAGGAACTGCTCTGCCAGACCAACGGCGTGGGTCCCTATTTCCTGCGCGAATGCCTGCAGTTCCACTCCGCCAACGCCAGCGATTTCCTGCATGACAGCCTGCGTGCCCTCGATACCGGCAAGACCGTCATCATCGATCTCGGTGCGGCCAATGAACGCATCGTGCGCTACTTCTCGCGCATCATTTCCACGGCCGTGTTCCAGCAGCAGGAACGCAAATTCATCACCAACACCCTGGCCGGGCGCTTCGTGCAGATCTACTTCGAAGAAGCGCACATGATCTTCCCCGTCGAGGCGGCCGGCAAGAACGCTACCGACATCTACGCCCGCTTTGCCAAGGAAGGCGCCAAGTTCGGCATCGGCATCGTCTATTCGACCCAGTCGCCGACCTCGGTCAGCTATTCCCTGCTGACGCAGACCGAAAACTTCTTCATCGGTCATCTCTCCAGCGACATCGATGTCGATGCCCTGGCCTCGGTGCAAAGCCTGTTTGGCGCCGTCAAGGACGACATCCTGCAATTCCGCCTGCCCGGCTACATGCGGGTACTGAGCTATTCGCGCCGCTTCGTCCTGCCGATCCAGGCCAAGCGTTTCGATCCACGAGAAAGGAGATAGCCCCGTGATGAAGTAAATCGCCAAACCAAGGACAAGCACCACGACGAAGTGACAGAAAGCAAGGCGCATGCGCGCAAGACTGCCCCGACACCCTGGTTGCCTGCCAGGACGTGGCATGAAGAACGGGACAACCCTTGGCCCGGCGCGGTGTTCTTTGCCAAGAATCCATCCACTCATCAGTTAGGCCTGCCCCCCTCTTTCAGCCGGCGCTAACCCTATTTCAAGGAATACAGACATGCTTCACTCCCCTCACCCGGCGCGCCAGCCGCGCACCCTGCCGCATGCGCAACGCGGCTTTACCATCGTCGAACTGTCGGTCGCCGTGGCCATTGCCGGCGTGCTGCTGGTCTCGGCGATTGCACTGGTACAGGTGGTGCTGCGGCAAACGCGTACCAATGACCTGGTGAGCAGTATCCCGCGCACGATGACGCAAATTGACAAGATGTACGCCCGCGTGGCCGAATTCACCGGCCTGAACACCCAGGTCGCCATTGGCATAGGCGCTTTCGACGGTGCTTTCGACATTACTGGCCCAGCCAACGCCAGGGTGGCGACCCATCGATTTGGCTATCAGACCCTGGCGCGATCGACAACCGCTTTTCGCACCGGAGCGGGGGCTGGCGGCACAGCTTATTCCGTGATGTATAGCGGCATTCCCCGGGCCGCATGCGCTGATATCGTGAGCTCTGCTGCCACCTCCGGTGTCCTTGGCCTGATCGTCGCACCGGAAGGCGTTGTCGGCACACCGGCATTTACAGAAGCCAATGCCGCAGCGCTCACCATGCCCGTGTTCGACGGAACTGGCACTGCTCCGCCAGCCGGTGTCATGGTGAAAGGCACTGACAATAACAGCCGGCTGGATGTGGCTGCAATGTCCGGCGGAAATGCATGTGGCACCAATAACGACACCGTGACCATCGCCATGGTCAACTGGAAGTAAGCCGTACTTGGCGTCGATCTTTCCCTGCAGCGATGAGCCGCCGGGAAAGATCGGAGTTCTCCCATGAAAAACCAACAATCCGGCTACACGCTGGTCGAACTCTCCGTGGTCATGGCCCTGGCCGGCCTGATCGTCGTGGGCAGTCTCGTGGGCGCCACCACGCTGCTCCATCAACAGACAGTCAACGAACTCGCGACGCAGAATGCCGACGCCATCAAGCGCGTCAACGAGGCCTATGCCCAGTTGCCCAGCTATGCCGGCCTGTCCTTGCGACAGGCAGTGTCGTTCGGCGCGTTCAGCCAGTTCGCCATCACCCAGCGCGCCACCAACAACGTGACCGTGACGCATCCATTGCGCGGCGCCGTGGGCGTGGCACCGGTCAATGGCGGGGCCCAGGCATGGGGTTTGTATCTCAATGCCATACCGGCGGAGCTGTGCGCCGAGCTGTTGTTGCAGTCAGCACCGGTTGCTGACGCGCTCGTGATCTTTCCCGGCGGGATGGGCAATCCAAATGACTGGTCCAGGGGCCTCTTCATCGATACGAACGTACCGGCGATCACTTTCGGCGCAGGTTTTGGCGCCGCCGCCCCGCGCATCGTCAAGAACCTGACCGAGGAAATTGCCCCCGCTGCGCTGTCCGCTGCATGCCAGGACGCTGGCGACAGCCTCGGCGTGCTGTTACTGAAATCCAAACTAAGATGAATCGTTTACTCCTATCCCGGCTGCCCTGCACGCCAACGCCACACCTGCGTCAATGTGGTTTCACGCTGGTGGAGTTATCCGTCTCGATGGCCATTGCCGCCATCCTGGCGGTGGCCTCGCTGGCGCTGCTGCGCCAGCAGCTGGATCAGGCGCAGGTGACCTCGTCCTCCTACTTTCTGCGGCAGACGGCGGTGGCGTTACAGGATTTCTTTTCCAACGATAACGGCGCCGCACCCATCAACAACAGCACGCTAGCCAGTGGCGCCGCCGTGGCCCGCCAATACGTAGGGGGCGGTGCTGGTGTCAGTACCCAGATCAACAATCCCTGGGGGGGGCAGATGTTCCTGGGTTCGTTGATCGCCGGCAGCAATACCGACTGGGTCTTGCAGGTATCGGGGCTGCCCATGCGACTGTGTCCGGACATTGTGCAGAGCGTGGAATCCACCTTGAACACCGCCAACCTGCGACATGGTCTGGCCGGCTCACCGACTAACGGCACGGCAGTCACCACCTCTGCGCTGGGCGCGGTCGCGCTGGACGCCAACCGCGTACTAACCACTTCGCTGGCCGATGTGTATGTGATCAAGAGCGATCCCTATGCCCCGCTCAATCCGGCCGCCATGAGCACCCTGTGCGAAACCGACCAGCCTTACTTCAACCTCTTCCTTACAGGTAACAACCATGCTCTCTAGGCATGACATCACCATATGAAAAAAGTCACGGCTTACCTTACTGATCCCACCCGCCTCACCCACCTGGGGCGTCAATGGCTGCCCCCGCTCGTGCTGATGGCGGCCAGCCTTACCGTCCATGCCGAGCAGGCGACGGAGCAGGTTTCCGACAGCGCGCAAGTGCAGGCAGAAGCACCATCAGAAGCCTCCGCACCAGCAACACCAGCCAATGCGCGTGCCTCCGCCTGGCTGCCCAAGGGCGACACGATTGCCCCCGAGCTGTCCGACGGCATCGCCATGTCCGCATTGGGCCAACAGCCCGATCCCGGCGTACAGCAATGGCAGGTGCGACGTACCGACGTCTCGGTGCGGCGCATGTTGCAACGCTGGGGCAGCGACGCCGGCTGGCAGCTGGTGTGGGATGCCCCCCGCGATTTCCCCATCGAGACCGAGCTGCAATTGTCGGGCCGTATCGAGCAGGTCGTCAGCGCCGTCATCGAGTCGCTGGCCACCACCGACTATCCGGTGCAGGCGCGCATCAACAGCGAGCTGCGCATCATCCGCATCGGCCGCTATCTGGAAGGCAAGGCCCGCTAGGTCCATCACGCAAAATCATGAAAATCGAACACATCATCGCCCCCGGGCAAGCTCTTGCCCGCTCCCCTGCGCCGCACGCTCGCCGCGCCGGCCGCGCCCTTCCGCTGGTGGTCGCCACCAGCATGCTGTGTAGCGCATGCAGCACCTGGCGCCAGGCCGACCAGACCCTGGACAAGGTCGTCAGCCGCACCGACAGCTCGCGTGCCGAACTGATGACGGCCCAGCCGCGCCCAGCCTATGCGGTCAAGGACACACGCCTGACGATTGCCACACGCTCCATGCCCCTCTCCCGCGAGGCGGCCTTGCCGGATGCGATGCGTCAAGTGGCCTTCCGCTTCCCGGGCCGTTATTCGGTGGCCACCATCGTCGAGCGTATCGCCAGCGAGACCGGCGTACCCATGCTGCTCACGCCCGACGCCCTGCTGCCGGCCTCGCGCTTTACCGTCGGCAGCACAGCCGGTGCCGCAGGTGCAGCAGGTGCCGCACTGGCCGCGGTGGCCCAGCCGCTTCCAGGCGCGGGGCCGCAGGGCGCGGCCAGCGAGAAAAGCGCCTTTGGCGAAAAAGGCCTGAGCGACCTCAGCTTCAGCAACCAGTCCTACGGCAACACCTACGAACTCAATTACGCCGGCTCCTTTGCGGGCCTGCTGGATTACGTGGCCGTGCGCGCGGGACTGCAATGGAAATACGAGGACGACCGCATCCTCTTCTATCGCGTCAGCACCCGCACCTTCTTCGTCAAGACGCTGAGCTCTTCCTTCAAGTACACGGCGTCGCTGTCGGCCTCGACGGGTGAAGGTGGTGGTGGAGGAGGTGGCGGAGGAGGAGGAGGTGGTGGTGGCAGCAGTTCGGCCAGCATGGAGTTCGAATCCGACTTCTGGGGCGGCATCGAAAAGACCCTGGGATCCCTGGTCTCCGGCGGCGGCAAATTCTCGGTCGATGCCAAATCCGGCGTCATCACGGTGACCGACGCCATCGAGCCGATGAAGGCCGTGGAAAGCTACGTCGAACTGGTCAACAAGTCGCTGATGCGCCAGGTCAGCCTGGAAATCCAGGTCCTGTCGGTGCAGCTGAACGACGAGTTCTCGGCCGGCATCGACTGGAACGTGGTCCGCAACAATTTCACCTCCTCGGCGCCCGCAGCGCTGTTACCCAGCCAGTCCGGCAGCCCTTTCACCATCGGCTACCAGAACGGCAATGGCAATACCGCGCTGATCAAGCTGCTCAAGACCTTCGGCCGCGTCTCGACCACCTATTCCGGCGTGGCCGTGACCTCCAACCGGGTCTCGGTACCCCTGATGGTGGTCAACCAGCAGGCCTATCTGAAGCAGACCCAGGCGGCGGTCGTCGCCGGCGGACAGGTGGGCAGCGTCTCCACCACCGGGCCCAGCCTGACCCCAGGCCAGATCAGTACCGGCATGTCCCTGGCCTTCCTGCCGGTGGTGCTGGATTCCAATCAGGTGCTGTTGCAGACCTACGTCAACATCTCCAGCCTGAAGGGCTTGCCCTCGTTCAGTTCGGCCGGGCAGACCATCCAGCTGCCCAACGTGAATGCCTTCACCGTCGGCCAGCGCATGGTGGTGCCCTCGGGCGAAACGCTGGTCATGCTCGGGTATGACCAGGCCCAGGCCAATTCCAGCAACAGCGGCAGCGTCGATGGCCTGGCCGCCAGCAAGACCGCCGCCAACGTACGGCAATCCTTCGTGATCCTGATCACTCCGCGGCTGACCGATGTTTAAGACTCTACTCAACAAGAAACCGGCACGCCCGGCCAGGCCGGAGGTGGACCACAGCCGCATCTTCCAGAAGAACAAGGTGGCGCTGGTGGCTGGCCTGCGCTGGGTGCCGCTGAACAAGGGCGAGCGTAGCAAGCTCTTCACCGCCGCCCGTAGCGAAGGCGAGCACAGCTATTGCGTCACCCCTGATGGCACGCAGATCGGATTTTTCTCCTCCAACCCGGGCGGCCATGGCAAGGGGCGTGGCGCACTGGTCTCGCTGGCGCTGCTGCTGGGCGAGAACTATTCGCACGGTGGCGATGAAGTCTTCGCCTTCCATGTCGATGCCAGGCGCTGCTGCGTGATCGTGCTGCGCGACGGACAACCGGTGCCGGGATTTGATGTTATCGGCAGCGCCGAGGTGGTGACGGAACGCATCAACACCTTCCTGCAACTGACCGACGTGGGCGCCGTACGACGCGTCGGCGCGGTCGATCTGCTGGGCAATGTGGAAGACATCGACTGGGACCTGGTGCTGGACGAAATCACGGCCAAGGCGCGCCTGAAGAAGATTCCCGACATCCGCCAGATCCTCGCCTTGCTGGCGGTGTCGGCCGTGGTGTTCGCCGCCGGCTTCAGCGGGGTCAGCTACAAGCTGGCCCGTGACAAGCGCATCGCCGACGAACAGGCACGCCTGGCCAGCGATCCCAATATCGTCTACGAAACCAGGATCGAGGGCGATCTGGCCGCCATCACCGGCACCGGCCAGACCAGCCTTCGCCGCATGGTCGGTGGGCTCAAGCAGATCCCGCTGCAGATCAATGGCTGGCGGCTGAGCAAGGTGGAATGCACTCCCGCCCTGTGCAACGCCTCATGGAGCCGCAGCTACGGCAACTTTGCCGAATTCGGCGAGGCGCTGCCACCCTCGGCGATGGGCCAGCCGCAATACGACGTCTTCAAGCCCGACGACCTGACCAGCGCCCGGCTGGTGACGCAGCACCGGCTGGAGGAAACCACCACCGACGGCGTCGTACCGACCGCGTCGGCAGCCCCACCGAAACTCATGCGCGCGGCGCTGCCGCTGCGCAGTGCCGTGTCGTCGAAGTTCTTCAGCACCCTGCAGGACCTGTCCATGGTGGACATCAAGGTCAAGGTGGAGCCGGCAACACTGTTCGCCGGGAAAGGCGATGTCAACCAGCTGGTGCGCCCGGTGGTCAACGCCGCCTGGAGCATCGAGGGGCCGCTGTGGACGCTGGAAAACATCGTGCTGGACGACTATGTGGCCCTTGACACCTTCAGCGTCGAACTCGACACGGACAAGGCGGCCCCATCCATGGAAAAGATCCATTTCAAGCTCTCTGGAAAATATTATGCAAAAGGTAAAGACTTCTAATCTGCCATTGATGGTTGCGCTGACTGCCTTGCTGCTGGGTACCGCGCAGGTCTCACGCGGCCAGGGGACTGCAGCGCCGGCAGCAGCAACAACGGCTGCAACCACAGCAACCGCATCAGCAGCGGCAGCAGCTGACGCGTCCATCAGTCACCTGGACCAGGGCGCGACCCTGGGCGACATGATCAAGCTGGCCAAGCAGGCCGGCGAGCGGGAGTTTGCCGCCCGCCTCAGACCGGCCGGCAAGAACGTCGGCAAGGAGCCTGCCGAACCCGTGGTCGAAAAGAATCCGGTATTGCTGGCCTTGTACGGGATCGACCGCCACTACAAGGCCGAACTCGACATCAACGGCCAGTCCCGCGTGGTCGCCGTGCCTGGGCCGGTACGCAAGATGGGACCGTGGAAGTACATCGCGCTCATGGAAGAAGGCGTGCTGCTGACCAGGAGTCCGCACGACGGCAGCAAGGCAGGTAGCGCCAAACGCGACGCTGCGGTGCAGGCCTGCCAGCAACAGGAGACTTGCCTGTTCCTGTCGGTGCCCAAGGGCAGCGACGATTCACGCTCACTGATCACGCCGGACGCCCAGGCACGTCATCTGGCCAGCCAGCTCCCGGTCGGCGCCCGCACGACGGCGCTCGAATTCGGCGGCAAGCCGCAGAGCCCGGGCGAGCGCATCAACATGGTCAACACGAAGCCGGCCTTGCGCTGATGGCCAGTGTCACAGGCATGAGCGGCATGGCCAAGATAGGCAACACGGGCAGCGCGGGCAGCACCAGCGCGCTCCCCGAACGCACCCCATCCACGGGCCTGGAAATGGCCCATCTCCGGCGCGCCGAGGAACTGCCGCAGTTCCGTAGCGTGATGGAGATGTGGCCAGCCGAGAAATACCGTGCCTTCAACCAGGAGCGCATCGCCGTGCTCAACATGGAAGCGGGCCTGATTGCGGTGGTCGCCACCCGGGGCGTGAACCTGTCCTCGGAGTGGTTCCACATCCTTGACCGGTTCAAGCGCGACGGTAAAACGCCTCGCATGTTCTTCACGGCCGAACCTATCGTCTTCGAGATCCTTGAGTATCAGGTCGCGGCTAATCACGAGGAAGCGGCGACCAGAGCGGTATCGGGCATCGACGTCATCATCGCCGAGTCCAAGCCCGTGAACTACTTCGCCGACATGGTCGGGCGCGCCATCGAGATCGGCGCCAGCGATGCCCATCTCGAGGTGCGCGGCGACTATGCCGTGCTCAATGCCCGCGTGGATGGCGTGATACGCCGCATCGGCAGCTATCCGGCGCAGATCGTCATTGATGCGGTCAGCGCCGCCTTTACCGTGCAGGCCGAGGAATTGTCACGCTCGGATGCCGCCTTCAATGCCCGCCTGCCGCAGCAGGCCATGATCCCGATCCGCAACAAGGACCGCGATTTCACCCTGCGCTACCAGAGCCACCCCTCGGTGGGGGGCTTCGATGTGGTGCTGCGAATCCTGCATTCCAGCGCCAGTTCCTCCAGCAAGGTCAAGACCCTGCCGGAACTGGGCTACCTGCCCAGCCAGGTGGAGCAGCTGGACCTGGCCATGCAGTCGGCCTGGGGCGGTGTGTTCGTGGCTGGCGTGACCGGCTCGGGCAAGACCACCACGCTCAATTCCATGCTGTCGATGCTGGCGGCCGGTGGCGAACGCAAGATCATTTCCATCGAAGACCCGGTCGAGTACATCGTGCCGGGCGTGACCCATCTCTCGGTGCAGCGGACCAATGCCATCGGCGCGGAAAACCCCTTCCTCAACGCCATGCGGGCCTTTCTGCGGCTTGACCCCGATATCGGCATGTTCGGCGAGGTGCGCGATCCGCTCTCCGGTGAAATCTCCCAGGCCGCTATCGAGACCGGCCACAAGATCTTCACCACCGTGCATGCCACCTCGGCGCTGGGCATCGTCTCGCGCCTGACCTCCAAGATGGTGGGACTGGACCGGCATGCGGTCTGCAATCCGGAATTCCTGTCCATCCTGGTCTATCAGGCGCTGCTGCCCAGGAACTGCCCGCATTGCAAAGAGCCCGCCAGGGAGCGGCTGTCAGCCGAGGAGCTCAACGCCTATGAAGTCTACTTCGACCTCGACGTCGACCAGATGATGTGCGCCAGCGACAGCGGCTGCGTCCATTGCCGCATCCCCGGCGTGGATTACAGCCAGCTGTCGCACGCCGGTACCCGCGGCGTATGCGTGGCTGCCGAGGTGATCACGCCCGACAACGACCTGCTGCGGCTCTTGCTGGCCGGGCGCGATCTGGATGCGCGTGACCACTACCACGCCACCCGTGTAGCCCCCTTCGATGCCCCGGACATGCGCGGCAAGGCCGCCTGGGGCCATGCCCTCTACAGCCTGGCCCAGGGGCAGGTCGACCCCTATTACTTCAAGACCACCTTTGGTCATCCCAAAGGATTCCGCCAGATCGTGCAAAAGGGAATGCCATGAATCTATTTGAACGCCTGCAACTGAACATGGCCAAGCGCCGCCTGCGCGCACGCCGGGCCGAGTTCTACTTCGACCTGGCCATGTCGCTGGAAGACCGGGTACCGCTGTTTTCCACCTTCAAGAAGTACGAGAAGCGCGCCCGCAAACGCGACCGCGGCATGGCCCTGCTCTACCGCCACATTCTCAGAAATGCCATCAACGGTTCGCTGGCCACGGCGCTGGAGGGAGTGGCACCGTCGTCGGAGCTGATGATGCTCGATGCCGCCCAGACCGCCGGCGACGCCAGCGTGGCCGAGGGCCTGCGCTTCCTCTCCGGCACGGTAGAAAAGACCGAACGCATGACGGCCGCCATCAAGGGTGCGGTGATGTATCCGTTGTTCCTGATCGCGCTGTTCTACGCCATCTTGCTGGGCTTTTCGTTCTACGCCATTCCGGTGCTGGAATCGATCATGCCCGTCACCGAATGGCCGGCCTCCGGCAAAGCCCTGGCCGCCGTTGCCAACGGCGTGCGGCATTACGGGCTGCTGATGATCGGGCTCAACGTGGTCCTGTTCATCGCCTTCCTCTATTCACTGGCCCACTGGGCCGGGAGAAGTCGGCGACCGTTCGACAAGCGCCTGCCTTACAGCGTCTACCGCGACTATTCCGGCGCCATGCTGATCGTCTCGCTGGCCTCGCTGATGCGCTCGGGCATTTCCCTGCGCTCCTCGCTGGAGCAGGCGGTGCGCTATTCCACCCCGTGGATGCGCTGGCACGTACGCAGCATCCTGCGCGGCATCAGCTCGGCCAATGCCGAAAACTTCGGCGCCGCCTTCGGCACCGGCGTGCTCAACCAGGATCTGGAAGACCGCATCATGGACGCCTCCGAACGCCGCGACCCGGTGGAGGCCTTCGTCAAGATCGGCACCGGCTCCATCGACCGCATCGCCACTTCCATCGAAAAATCGTCTGCCCGTCTCAACAGCGTGATGCTCCTGCTCTGCGGTGTCGCGCTGGCCTCCATGCTTCTCGGCTTCATGGCGACCACACAACAACTGCAGAGTGCCGTGCAAAAGAAAACGCAACAAACTTCCCAGAGGAACTGATGACTACCCTACTTCGTCGCATCTCGCAGCAGTTGCTGTGCCTGCCCCGGCGCAGCACACCCCTTGATCCAGGGCAGCGCCACACCCGGCGCCGTCACCGTGGCTTCGCACTCGGCCAGGCGCTGGTGTCCACGGCCATGCTGGGCGCAGTCGGCGCCGTCGGCACCGACTGGGCCTCGCAGCAGCGCCAGGCTGCCTTGCTGGAGGCACAGAACGCGGTCTATGCCCGCATCAACAATGGCGTCGGTGCTTACATGACGCTGTACTATCCGCACATCATTGACCGAAGCACCCACCCCGACAGCTGCGCCAAGGTGAACCACCCGGCCTCGGGCAGCTCTGACAAGTCATGCCAGTTCGCGGCCAGCTATACTGATGCCGCCGGCGCCAGCAAGACCCATCAGGTCGCCAACATCCTGCAGCCTACGCTGGCCGACCTGCAGACCCTCGGTCTGGTGGACCGGCAGATTCCTGCCGCGCCCCTGCTGCCGGTACGCGCCACGGTGGTCACGGGCGACGCCAGCGGCAGCGCGGCCGCCAGGCATGACAACGTCTACGGCATCGTCATCACGCGCACGCCGGCCGGAACCGATGTCAATCTGGATTCGCTGGTCTTCAACGTGCAACCCTATGCGCTGGTGCACGCCGACATGTCAGCGCTGCTGCGCATGTCCAATGGTGCCGGCGCGACCTCGGGCCAGCCCGATCGCGATACCGACACCAGCAGCATCAATCCCCAGTTCGACCTCAAAGCCTATGCCGGTGCCTGGAGCGTCACCAATCCGGTACAGAAGACCACCAAAGCCGGCGCCAAGGGCGTACACGGCATCCTGGCCTGGCGCAATGGCTATGCGGCAGCCGCCACGCTGGAGCTGGTCCGTCGCGATGGCTCGCTCAAGCCGACGGCAGACTGGGATTTTGCCAAGCACTCCATCAACAATGTGAATCAGCTGACGGCCCAGGGCATGACCACCCAGACCCTGACCAGCAATACGCTGACGACCACCAGCTTGACCACCGGCACCCTGACCGCCAATGACGCCGCCAATCTCAACAGCACACTGGCTGTGAAAGGCACGTTGACCGCGCTGGGCAACCTGGTGGTCCAGGGCGCTACCGATATCCAGTCGCTGGTGGTCAATGGCGAGGCCACCTTCAAGGCGCCGGTGAAGATGACCAAGGGGCTGGCTGTCGCTGGCGAGTTGAACGCCAATGGCGGCATACGCACCTCCAGGCTGAACATCGAGAATGCCGCGCAGTTCTCCGACAGCGGTGCCCGTTTGCTGGCCTATGGCAATTACGTCACGGTGGGCATGGGGTGTCTGGAGAATCTCGCCCTGGCGCAAGACGCCAATGGCCGATTGATGATGTGCACCGCCAACTACTGGGAGGTGGCCAATAACAATTATGGTCTGAGCCAGGTCAATGCCGGCGACAGCTGCAGCCCGGAGGGCTCGACCGCCTATCTGCCCAACGGCCTGATGGCAATCTGCAGGAGCAGAAAGTGGCAGGCCGCCGCCATGGGCAACCAGGTCGCGGGTCAATCCTGCACTACCAAAGGCATGATGGCGGCTGAAATCACGGCGCAAGGCACGACCAATCTGCTGGTCTGCCAGGCCGGCAGCGATGGTGGCCTGAGTTGGGCGACCAGCATCTATGCACGCGCCAAGGCGGAAGTAGCCAGAGAAGGAGACAGCTGCAATACCGACCAGATCAATGCCATGGCCAGCAACGGCAACGGCGATCAGGCTGGCATCCTGCGATGCACATCCAATGGCAGCGGCGCCGCCCAGTGGAGGATGCCGTTCAAGAAACTGACGGAAGAGATCATCGACCCCAACGAATATCTGGCCGCCGATTTTCGCTGGAAGGATTGGCACCGCAACGTGCTCGGTTCGTGGTGGTGGGGCCAGGCGATTACCGGGAAGGTCACCCTGAAACACATTAAAAATGGCGTCGTCATCAATAGCTGGGAAAACATTAAGCCGATGATCGGCGACGACGACGGACTCTATGCCCTGGCTCAACCGGCCGGTGGTGACTTCCCCTACGAAAACTTCAGCCGTGTGCGCTTCCACTTCAGTTACATGACCCCCATGGACCCGTCGGAATGGACCAAGCCCATGTTCAGAAGACCGGCCTTCAGCTGCATGAATTGCTATCTCGATGACGATGGAACCAGCGGTGGCCCGGACCGACGCGAAGTGTTTTTCGAACCGATGTACCTCGAATTCAACTTCTACAACAAAGGAGGCACCGACTATGGCGAAACCCACTACTACCAGCTTGTCATGTTCAAGAAAAAACGCTGGACCTACCTGGCGACGGAGTAAGCGATGCAGGCTGCCGACTTGATGCTGATTCTGCTGTTCCTGCTGCTGGCCTACGGCGGCCCGTTCTTGCTGGGTTACCTGTATTTCCGGCTGCGGCGCGCACGCTGGCGTGAGTTGCCGGTCGCCGTCGCCGGTCGGACGCGTACCACGGTTCTGCCGCTACTCTGCGTAGCGAGCCTGTTGCTGGCCTTTGTACTGGGCCACCTGCGGGTGTTGAGCTACCCCGGCGCCATCATGCTGTCGATGGTGCTGGGGGCACCGGCGTTCTTTTTCAGTGCCGCCCTCGCACTCAGGGCCAGCCCTCCTTCACCAGAGGACGGGCACTGAATGCATCGGAGCTACAAGCCCCTGGCATTGGCCATCACACTGGCCGTTGCACTGGCTGGCGCCTTGTGCGTCGCGCCGGCAGCAGCGGCCGAGCTGTGCTTCGAACAGGCGGGGACCCGCTATGGCGTGTCCCCGCTAATCCTGCAGGCCATTGCGCAACAGGAGTCGGGCCTGAACCCCAGGGCCCTGCACCGCAATGCCAATGGCACGCGCGACATCGGCATCATGCAGATCAATTCCAGCTGGCTGGGCTTTCTGGCGCGCCATCACATCAGCGAGACCGATCTCCTTGATGCCTGCACCAATATCCACGTCGGCGCCTGGATACTCGGCTCCAATTTCCAGCGCATGGGCGTGAGTTGGGAGGCCGTTGGTGCCTACAACGCCGTCAGCCCAGACAAGCGCGCCCGCTACGCCACCCAGGTTATCGGCCGCCTGCGCCATCTGCTCAAGGACGCCATGTAGCAGCGGTGCCGCTGCGGCCCTCTTTCCCCCTTCAAGGAACACCGCATGCTTATCTTGCCCGACATGTCTTATGACCATCCCCTCGTCGTCTTCTTCATGACGTTGATGATCGGGCTCTGTATCGGCAGCTTTCTGAACGTGGTGATCTACCGCCTGCCCCTGATGCTCGAGGCCGCTTACAGCTCCACCGACAAGGAGGCGTCGCCCGACAGTGAACAGGAGCCGGAGATACCGTCGCCCGCCATGACGCTGGCCTGGCCCGGCTCCCATTGCCCGGCCTGCAAGCGGCCGGTACGTGCTGCCGAAAACATCCCGGTCCTGAGTTACCTCTACCTGCTCGGCCGTTGCGCCGGCTGCAAGACCTACATTCCGGTGCGCTATCCGCTGGTCGAATTGGCCTGCGCCGTGGTGACCGTCGCCACCGCCTGGCACTTCGGCCCGACGATGCAAACCGTAGGGACATGGCTGCTGCTGTGGACGTTGATCGCCCTCTTCTTCATCGACCTCAATCACCAGATCCTGCCGGATTGCCTTACCCAGCCATTGCTCTGGCTGGGGCTGTTCTTCAATTCATTTGCCGCCTTCGTGCCGCTGCGCGATGCCTTCTGGGGTGTGGCTGCGGGATACGCGGCGCTATGGAGCATCTACTGGATCTGCTTCTATTTCACCGGCAAGGAGGGAATGGGCTACGGCGACTTCAAGCTGCTTGCCGCGCTCGGCGCCTGGTTCGGCTGGGGACCGCTGCTGCACATCATCGTGCTGGCGTCCACTGGTGCGGCAGTGGTCGGATTGTGGCAGACGAAAGTGCGCCACCGCGACCCCGACCAGCCCATGGCCTTCGGCCCCTACCTGATTGTCGCGGGCTTGGCGGCTCTGGTCTGGAGGGAGCAACGGTGGCTTGTCCTCTGACGTCATGGAAAAAAGCCTACTCGACTTTCTTCGGACCATCGTCGATGTCGCGCACCCTGCCGTTGCGCGCTCGTTCCAATGGCCGCGCCCGCACAGGAGAGCAAACGATGCTAGGCACTTCTTCATAAAACATCTGATGTATTTCATCAGCGGTTGCCTTGCTGCCGGCTTGACGCTTCTTCTAACGGATCAGCTATTTTTTTCGCCCCGGAGACTTGTCACCATCACCTTGTATATAGCGCCGTTTGCGGTGGCATGTCTCGGCCAGGAGATCGCCCGCTACCGCATGAAATCTGATTCATCTGCGTGCCCACGCAACTATCTTTCGCAGTCGCTCTGGTACTCATCTGGCTTCGCGTCAATCAAGTTTTTCTATTTTTCCGCCCTCTAGCGCAGAACAAAAACCTGAGCTGCGTGGACGCGCCCGTCGATGGCATCTGCTTTGCGGCCATCGTCACCGGCGCATTTCCGGCGCGCTTCCATTCAACCGAAAGGTCAACATGATTGAACAATCCTAGAAAGCATCACACCCCTCATTACGCCATCTTCCGGATTTGATACGCGTCTCAATCCTGTTAATGTCGGGGTCGAGGCCAATTCTGATGGTGGCTACAAAACCCATGGCAATACTAGCCGCTTAGGAAGCGCCGGCAGCAAAAAACTGGCAGCATGGAAGCAGACCCGGGCATCATCGACCCCGGGGCTGCTTCGAGGGCAGGCGCCTCCCTCCTTCCCTCACCCCAGATGCAACTCCAGCATCTCCACCGGCAAACTCCCCAGAATCTCCGCCACGGCGATGCTGCCACCCCGTTCGCCATCAGGCATGGCGCATTCCTCCAGCTGCCCCTGGCCGCTGGTGAGGACGCTGCGCCAGAGTCGCATGCCTTGCCCGGCCACATGCGACAGTGCCTGCGGGAGCGCGATGCTGGTATCGCCCCAGGCCTGGGCAGAGATCAGCGGCAAGGCTTCTTCACGACGTCCTTCGAAGGACAGCAGGTGGCCCGCCAGTCGGGTACAGATGACGACCACCGCCTGCAGGCCCTGCGTTTCATCGCCCTGCTCCGCCGGCAGCAGTCTGGCAAAGGCGATGACGTGGCGCGCCAGCTTGCCATGGGCCGTGAGGGGGACGTATCCACCGTCGGCGAAGAGTGGCGCATGGCGGCGCCGGTACTGCAGCACCGCATGGATCAGTTGCTGCTTGGCGCCGCCGCTCTGCCATTCGCGCAGGGAGACCGGGCGACTGGTGGCCTCGTCCAGGCGACGCGCGCGCAGGGCGAAATCCACCGGTCGGCGATTGTCGGGGTCGACCATGCTCAGGTCCCAGAGCTCGCTACCCTGGTAGAAGTCCGGCACGCCTGGGCTGGCCAGCTTGAGCATGGTTTGCGACAGGCTGTTGATCGCGCCCAGCGGGCCCAGGCGACGTACGAAGTCTTCCAGCTCGGTGAGGAAGGAATGATGGCGCGGGTCCAGTCCGGGGTCGCACAGCAAGGCGCGGGTGAAGCGTTCGCAGGCGTCTTCATAGTCTTGCTGGGGCGCCACCCAGTCGCTGCGCCGCTTGGCTTCCCGCAGGGCCTTGCGCTGCCATTCGATGACGCGTTCGGCCAGTTGGCCCAGGGCGCTCAAGTCGTCGTCGCCGGCACGCATGCCATCGGGCCAGGCACCGACCAGCGTCTGGTAGAGCATGCTTTCGTCGACGGCGTCGATGCCGCCCTGCGGACCGGCGGTGGCCGCGACGATGGGGGCGTTGAGTTGATGCCAGTGGCGCAGCACGGTGGCCCATTCCTCGGCGATCTCGGAGAGTGCGGCCAGGCGCATGCGGGCATCTTCGCCGCGCTTGTGGTCGTGCGTACCGGTGGCCAGGAGGCTGTAGGGCGTCTGTTCGGCGCGGCGCGCAGCCAGCTGGTGGAAGTGCGCCACGGAGAGCGAGAGGTGGGCCGGTTCGGCGCCCACTTCATTGCGCGACAGCAGGCGCCCATAGCGATAGAAGGCGGTGTCTTCCATGGACTTGGCCGTCAGCGGCGGCGTCAGTTGCTGGAAGCGGGCGATGGCGCGCAGTTGCAATGCGCGGCGGCGGGCATCGCTGCTATTGAGCAGGAGGTCCCCGCCCAGCCAGCCTTCCACCACATGCAGCGTCGGGTGGTCGGCGGCGTGCAGGGTGTTCGCCGCCGTGCGGGCGGTGCGGGCCAGCAGTTCACGGTCCGCGGCGGGCATGCCTTCGGCGTTGGCATAGGTGCGATAGACCGGGAAATGCACCAGCAATTCGGCCACGCAGCGACGGATGGACATCAGTGTCAGGTCGCGGGTCTGCGTTGCCGTGCGAGCGAGCTGGTGCAGGCAGTGCGTGAGGGCATTGAATTCGGCGGCGAAATTGCGCACCAGAAAACTGCGGCGCGCCTGCTGCACGATGGTCGGGAAATGGCTGAGCTCGCCCGCTGCATGGCCCTGCATGTAATCCACTGTCGGCGTGACTTCGCCAACGATGTCGCGCCACAGCTCGTCCAACACCGGTTCGCCTTCGCCGTCGTGCAGGACGGCAGCGCACTGGTCCATGAATTCATAGCCGGTGCTGCCATCGAGTGCCCAGCCGGGCGGCAGCATCTCGTCGCCGGCCAGGATTTTTTCGGCGATCAGATAGGGTTCGTGGCCGGGTCGCAGGCTGCGCAGACGCGCCCGCAGGCGCTGGCAATAGGCGGCCGGGTCGGTCAGGCCGTCGATGTGGTCCAGGCGCAGGCCGTCGATGAGACATTCCCCATAGAGGCGGAATATCTCGGCGTGCATGGCCTCGAATACATCCTCGCGTTCGACCCGCATGCCGACCAGTTCGCTGACTTCGAAAAAGCGGCGCCAGTTGATTTCGTCAGCCGCGTTGCGCCAGTAGGCCAGGCGGTAATGCTGGCGTTCCAGCAGTTCGTGCATGGCACTACGTCCATGCGGCTGCACGGCGGAGAAGGCTGCCAGGGCGGCGTCGATATCGGCCAGCACATCGGGGTCGGCGGCCAGGCTGCGCATCAGATTGCAGGCCTCCGCTGCCTGGCGGTACTGCTCGGGGTGACCGGCTTCGACCGCCTGGAAGGCGCTGATGAGCTCCGCCAGACGTGGGCTGCCGGCGGTCTCCAGCACCACCGCGTGGTCTTGCATGGCCAGGGGGAAGACGTTGTCGTGGTGCGCCACATAGAGCTCGCCCCGTTCGGTATCCAGGCGTAGCACCAGTTCGCCGGCTTCCAGTGCCTCGGCATAGGGCTGGCCGAGGAAAGGCAGCAGGACCTTGCCGGCCAGGGCCGGGTCGGCACTGTCCCACTCGATGTCAAACCAGTCGGCGTGGTGGCTGTGACGGCCCCAGCGCAGCACATCCTGCCACCAGGCATTGTGTTGGCCCACGGCCATGTGATTGGGGACGATGTCGACGATCACCCCCATGCCCTTGGCATGCAGGCGCTGGCACAGCTGGCGCAGGCCCTTCTCGCCGCCCAGTTCGGGGTTGATGCGGGTGGCGTCCACCACGTCGTATCCATGGGTGGAACCGGGACGGGCGACCAGGATGGGTGACAGGTAGTAATGGCTGACACCCAGGCGATGGTAGTAATCCACCACCTCGGCGGCATGTTCGAAACGGAAATCGCGATGCAGTTGCAGACGTGCAGTGGCGCGCGGGATGTCATTGCAGTCACTGCGCTCACGGCGGTCACTGCGCTCACGGCGGTCACTGCGGTCACCATGCGGATGGGGTGCGGTCGGGTCGGGCATCAGGTCTCCTTGGGGCCGCAGCCGCGCGCGCGGCGCAGGCGCTCCAGCCTGGCCCGGGCGGCATAGGCGGCAAACAGCTGTGGCGTATCGGCCGGCAGGCGGCGGCGCCAGTTGGGGTGGGGGTCGGTCAGGCCGGGCAGATTGGGTTGCTGGCTCAGGCCGAGGATGTCTTCCACCGGTACCACGGCCAGCGGCGAGGGCGTGGCAGCCACCATGTCCAGTGCGGCGTCGACGGCGATGGCGCAGTCTTCCAGGGTGGCGGGATGGTGTTCTTCAGACACCTCCTCGACGAGGGCCTGTGCCACCTCTGGCAAGGGGCCGCTGGCCCGTCCCTGCTCGACCAGGCTGTGCCACAGCTGGCGGCGGTCCTGGCTGCGCTGTTCCTGCGCGGCGGTCACGCCTTCATCCAGATGGCCGAGGCGGTCGCGCCAGGCGATGTCGGCACCGGACCACCATCCGGCCACGGTGGGCAGGTCGTGCGTGGTCGTCACGGCAATGGCCTGATCCGACCAGTCGGCCGGCGGCAGGAAGCCGGTTTTGTCACGCTGGAACCAGAGCACGCGGATGCCCGCCACGCCCGCCGTATCCAGTGCCTGGTCGAAGCCGGGCGGCACGGTGCCGAGGTCTTCGCCGATGACCACGGCGCGGTGGCGCCAGGATTCCAGCGCAATCAGGCGCAGCAGGTCCTGCTGCGGATAGCTGACGTAGGAACCGGCATCGGCGTCCAGTCCTTGCGGCACCAGCCAGAGGCGGTTCAAGCCAAGCACGTGGTCGATACGCACGCCGCCGCCCTGGGCGAAGCAGGCGCGCAGCATCGCCAGGTAGCCCTGGTAGCCGGTGCGGCGCAGGGCCAGTGGCGAGAACGCGCCCAGCCCCCAGTTCTGGCCTTGCGGGGCCAGGCGGTCCGGCGGCGCGCCCACGGTCAGGCCGGCGGCGATCTCGGCCTGATGGCTCCAGGCCTGGCTGCCGCCATTGTCGGCACCGACGGCGAGGTCGGCGATCAGGCCGATGGGCATGCCGGCATCGCGGGCGGCCTGCTGGGCCTGGCCCAGTTGATGCGCCGCCTGCCATTGCAGGAACAGGTGGAAGTCGATCTCGCCGCCATGTTGCTCGGCGAAGGCGCGCATCTCGGGGGTCTCCGGATGCAGGCCGGCCTGGCCCCATTGGCGCCAGTCACAACTGCCGGCCACGCCTTGCGCGGCCAGGTGCTGGCTATAGGCCTCATACAGCGCATGCGCATGCAGGGCCGCGCCCCCGGCACTCTGGAAGGCCTTGAAAGCGGCCTGATGGTGTGCGTGCTGTCCCTGCCCCGCCTGTTCGGTACGGAATAAGGCGTACAGGCGGCGCAGCAGCGTCAGGCGGTGCGCACCAGCGCGCTGCCAGTCGATCAGGCTGGCCTGCTGCAGGCGCTCATGGGCGGCGATCATTTCCGATCCCCCCTCGGCCAGCACCTGGGCCTGGGCCTCTTCGCCGAGAATGCCGGCAGGGTCGATCAGGAAGGGGTTGAGGAACAGCCGGCTGGAAGGCGAATAGGGGCTGCTGCGACCGGGATCGGCGGCAAACATGGCGTGCAGCGGCGACATCGCCAGGGCTGCCGCGCCGTACTCGGCTGCCATCGGTGCCAGCGCCTTGAGCGCGCCGAAATGCCCGATGCCGCCGTCGCCGTAGATGGTGCGGGCCGGGTTCAGGCTGTCGCTGCGCAGACCATAGACCTGCGCCGCCAGTGCCCAGCCGCGCTCGCTGCCACGGTCGGCCAGGGCGTCGGCGATGGTGTAGCAGCGCGCGGGGGCGATGGCCAGCGTGAGGATATGGCCGGCCACCAGCAGACGGTGATAACCGGGCACCTCAATGGGTGGCAAGGTCGGCGGGCGGTTCAGGTCGGAGGAAATCAGCAGCATCAGGCGTGCGCCGTTTTCCAGCTCCACGCGGCATGACAGGCCGTGCAGGCGCGAATGCATGGGCAGCGCCACCGGCTGGTGCAGCACCCCGGTCAGCAGCGGTGGCAGGTAGCCGACCGCCTGCTGACGATCCAGCTCGGCCAGGCTGTCGCGACAGTCGCCGGGGGTGGCACAGGGCAAGCCCAGTGCGGCCAGGATGGCGCGCAGTGCGTCCTCCTGCACCACCTGCGGCTGGTCGTAGGCATCGGTCCATTGGACGGCGATGCCGGCCTTGCGTGCCAGGCGATAGAGATCGCTTTCCTGGGTGGCCGGGGCCGTGGCCGGGCGGGGCACGGGAGCTGACATTCGGGATGGCGCGGCTTCGCGCATGAGAGTGCTGCTCATGTCGGTCTCCCGATAGGCTGGGTCGACATCGTGTCCGCGGCCGGTTCACGCAGGGCCAGGATGGCGTGCGGCGGGAATGTGCCCTCGGCCAGGGTTTCCAGCACGGCACCACTGTCGAAGAGCACATCGGCGCCAGCCGGATGGGCCAGTTGTTCCAGCGACTCCTGCAGCGGCTGCTCATCCAGGTTGACCGTGATGTTGAGCACGCTGCCGTTGGACAGGCGCCAGCGCGCCTGCACCGCCTTGGGACCGATGGCACGGGCCTCCAGCGCGCGCGCGCCGCGCAGGTAGGGTGCGATATGCAGCTTGCGGATGTGCAGCAGCTCGGCCACGCGGCGCAGGCAAGCCGCCGAACCCGGTGCCGGACCCGGCTCGGGGATGGATGAGACGAAGGTGGCGAAGCTGTTGGGATCGGGAATCTGCTCCAGCAACTGCGGATCGGCGAATTGCGGGAAGCGGGAAAACTCGCGTCGGCGCCCTTCCCGCACGGCCGTGGCCAGGGCCTCGTCCTGATGGCTGGTGAAGTACAGGAAAGGCTGCACGGCGCAGAATTCCTCGCCCATGAACAGCATCGGCAATTGCGGCGCCAGCAGGATCAGGGCCTGCGCGGCATGCAGGGCCAGCGGATGGGCCAGTACGGTGAGCCTTTCACCGAAGGCGCGGTTGCCGATCTGGTCGTGGTTCTGCAGGAAGTTGACGAAGGCCGTAGGCGGGAGCTCGGCGCTGGGTTCGCCGCGGGGCTCACCGGAGTACGGAGAGACCTCGCCCTGGTAGACGAAGCCCTGCTGCAGGCAACGCGCCAGTTTCTCGGCAGGCTGTTCGGCGTAGGCGCTGTAGTAGCCGCCGTCTTCACCGGTCAACAACACATGCAGGACATGGTGTGCGTCGTCATTCCATTGGGCGTCGTAGACATGGCTGGTGCGTGTGCGCACCTCCCCCTGGTCGGGATCGGCGACCTGTTCGCCCTGGCCACCATAGCCCAGCAGATGGGCGGCATTGCCGTCGTGTTCCAGCACCAGGTGGACATGACGTTCGGTGCCGATCTCCTGGCGGATGCGATGGCCCAGGCTGACCAGCCAGTCCGGCTCGCAGATGGCGTGCACGGCATCCAGGCGCAGGCCGTCGAAGCGGTATTCCTGCAGCCAGTAGAGGGCATTGAGGGTAAAGAAATCGGCCACCTCGGGGCGGCGGAAATCGATGGTCGCCCCCCACAGGGTGTTGCTGTCATGCCGGAAGAATTCCGGGGCGTAGCTGTTGAGATAGTTGCCGGCCGGGCCGAAGTGGTTGTACACCACATCGAGGAACACCATCATCCCCAAGCCATGTGCGGTATCGATGAGCGCCTTGAGTTGTTCGGGCGTGCCGTAGCTGGCGTCCGGGGCGAAGGGCAGCACGCCGTCATACCCCCAGTTGTGGGCGCCGGGGAACTCGGCCACCGGCATCAGTTCGATGGCGGTGATGCCCAGCTCGGCCAGCTCCGCCAGGCGCTGCTGGATGCCGGCAAAGCCCCCCATGGCACCGGGATGGAGCTCATAGAGTACCGTTTCTTCCCAGGGCCGGCCTTGCCAGTGCGGGTATTGCCACTGGTAGGCATGGGCATCCACCACCACGCTGGGATCGAAGACGTCCCCGGCCTGCCCGCGCGAGGCCGGATCGGGGACGGTGACTTCGCCCTCCACCTTTGAGTGCAGGACGTAGCGATAGAGGGTGCCGGGTTCGCAGGCGGTGTCCAGTACGTACCAGCCCGGCGCCGCGGAATCGGGTGACATCGGCAGGCGGCCGCCTCCGGTGATCTCCACCGCAGCGGCATCGGCGCCAGGTGCCCAGATGCGAAAACGGACCTGGCCAGGCGCCGTGACCTGGGCGCCAAAAGGCAGCGGCAGCGAAAAGCGGGCCGTCATGCGCGCTCTCCCCATTCATTGCGGGCAATCCATTCATTGGCCGCCAGTGGATAGATGGCCGAGGACAGGTGCAGCGGCCGGTTGGCGAACACCTGCAGGCTGTGGGCCTGTACCTGCACCGTGGCGCTGCCCTGCACCCTTGCTGCGGCACCCTCGCCTTCCGGCATGCCGGTGGGCTGGGCGCTGTCCAGCAGCAGGCAGTATTCGCCTTCGGTGCGCGGGAAGTGGAACTCGATGGGCTCATGGCCGGCATTGACGAAGATCATCAGCACATCCGGGATGGCTTCGGGAATGTCGCCGGGCGCATCGGTATTGGCGGCGTCCTGGATGCGCGAACTCAGCTGCTTGTGCGCCTCCTGACGCTTGCCGGCCAGTTGCAGGGTGATGGCGCGGGCCACCGGATTGTTCCAGTCTTCGCTGGAAACCGGGCGCGCGGCCTCGTCGAACCACGCCACATCCGGCAGGCCATCGGCCACCATCTGCGCGCCATGCAGGAAATAGCTGGCGCGCAGGACCTCGAAGTCGCGGCGGATGGCGGTGACACGGCCCACGAAGGCGGTCAGCGCAGCGCCTTCGGGCGAGCGGGCCTGCTCCCAGTTGATCCAGGAGATCTCATTGTCCTGGCAGTAGGCATTGTTGTTGCCGCCCTGGCTGCGGTTGAATTCGTCACCGGCCAGCAGCATCGGCGTGCCTTGCGCCAGCAGGGTCGAGGCCAGCATGGAGCGTTGCACATTGGCGCGGGTGGCCTGGATGGCGGCATCGTCGGTCTCGCCTTCGGCCCCCCAGTTGTAGCTGGCGTTGTCGTTGTGGCCGTCGTTGTTGTTCTCGCCATTGGCCTCGTTGTGCTTGCCGTTGTAGCTGACCAGGTCACGCAGGGTGAAGCCGTCATGCGAGGCGATGAAGTTGATGCTGGCCCAGGGCTTGCGGCGATGGTGTTCGAACAGCTCGGCCGAACCCAGCATGCGCTGGGCGAAGCCGCCGCGCATGGCCTCGTCGCCTTTCCAGAACTTGCGCATGTCGTCGCGGAACTTGTCGTTCCATTCGCCGAAACGGGCCGGATGGTTACCCAGCTGGTAGCCGCCGGGGCCGATGTCCCAGGGTTCGGAAATGAGCTTCAGGCGCGACAGCACGGGGTCCTGCAGCAGCGCATCGAAGAAACCCGAACCGGGGTCGAAGCCATGCGGCTCGCGCCCCAGGGTGGAACCGAGGTCGAAGCGGAAGCCGTCGATATGGAAGGACTGCGCCCAGTAGCGTAGCGAATCCAGCACCATCTGCAACACCCGAGGGTGTGACAGGTTCAGCGTGTTGCCACAGCCGGTGTCGTTGATGTGATAGCGCTCCTGGCCGGGCATGAGGCGGAAGTAGCTGGCATTATCCAGCCCCCGGAAGGACAGCGTGGGGCCCAGTTCGCTGCCGCAGCTGGTGTGGTTGTAGACGACGTCGAGGATGACCTCGATACCGGCGCTGTGCAGGCGTCGCACGGCCATGCGCAGTTCGTTGGGGTCGCCCATGGACATGTAGGACGGCTCAGGCGCGAAATACGAGAGCGTGCTGTAGCCCCAGTAGTTGCTCAGGCCACGCTCGACCAGGAAACTGTCCTGCAGGAAGGCATGCACCGGCATCAGTTCCAGCGTGGTCACGCCCAGCCGCAGCAGGTGGTCGATGAAGGCCGGATCGGACAGCGCGGCGAAGGTGCCGCGTTCGTGCGGCAGCAGGTCTTCGCGCATCCTGGAGATGCCCTTGACGTGGGCCTCATAGATCACGGTCTTGTTCCACGGCACCTGCGGCAGGCGGTCATGTTCCCAGACGAAGGCGTCTTCGGTGACCATGGCCTTGGGCATGGCCGCGGCGCTGTCGCGCCGGTCGAAGGACAGGTCGGCGCGGGCCGAATGCAGGCGGTAGCCGTAGAGCGCATCGGTCCAGCGCACCTGGCCCACCAGGCGCTTGGCATAGGGGTCCAGCAGCAGCTTGTTGGGATTGAAGCGATGGCCCTTGTTGGGTTCGTAGGGACCATGGGCGCGGAAGCCGTAGACCAGCCCCGGGGCGGCACCAGGCAGGTAACCGTGCCACACCTCGTCGGTGCATTCGGGCAGCTGGATGCGCTTGAGTTCGCGCTTGCCGGAAGGGTCGAACAGGCAGAGATCCATGCGGGTGGCGTTGGCCGAGAACACCGCAAAATTGACCCCCAGGCCATCGGAGCTGGCGCCCAGGGGGTAAGGCAGGCCTGGCATCAGGCGATCAGGAAAGGCGACACTCATTTCAGGACTCTCTACGCAGGATCAGGGTGGACAGCGGCGGCAGGTTCAGTTCGATGGAGTTGGGGTGGCCATGCCAGCCCATGTCCTGCACCTCGACCCGGCCCATGTTGCCGCTGTTGCTGCCGCCATAGACGGCGGCATCGGTATTGAGCACTTCGCGCCACACACCGGGCTGGCCCGGTGCGATGGGTGGCACGCCAATGCGGTAGTGGGTGCGCGGCACCGGGGTCAGGTTGACCACGATGAGCACCGGCGGTCCCTCGTCGGCGTAGCGGAAGTAGGCCAGCACGCTGTTGACGCTGTCGTCGCCGACTGCCCAGGAGAAGCCGTCGGCGCGGCAATCGCGCTGGTGCAGTGCTGGTTCGCTGCAATAGAGATGGTTCAGGTCGCTGACCAGCTGGCGCAGCTGGCGATGGCCGGCCGGGTGGCCGCCATGTTCGTCCAGCAGGTGCCAGTACGGCGACTTGTCGTGGTCGAACTCGTCAGGCTGGCCGAATTCGCTGCCCATGAAGAGCAGCTTCTTGCCCGGGTGCGTCCACATGAAGCCATAGTAGGCGCGCACGTTGGCGAAGCGGCGCCATTCGTCGCCCGGCATCTTGTTGAGCAAGGCGCGCTTGCCATGCACCACTTCGTCATGCGAGATCGGCAGGATGAAGTTTTCCGAGAAGCCGTAGAGCAGACCGAAGGTCATGTCGTGGTGGTGATAGCGGCGGAACAGCGGGTCATGCTGCATGTAGCGCAGGGTGTCGTTCATCCAGCCCATGTTCCACTTGTAGTGGAAACCCAGGCCGTGATGATCGGCCTCGTCCTTGACTTCGGCGGTCACGCCCGGCCAGGAGGTGGATTCCTCGGCAATCATCAGCGCGCCCGGGCAGCGCTGGGTCACGACGGTGTTGAGCTCGCGCAGGAAGGCCACGGCTTCCAGGTTTTCGCGGCCGCCATGGATGTTGGGCACCCACTCGCCGGACTTGCGGCTGTAGTCGCGGTAGAGCATGGAGGCCACGGCGTCCACGCGCAGGCCGTCGACGTGGAAGTGTTCCAGCCACTCCAGGGCGCTGGCGATCAGGAAACCACGCACCTCATTGCGGCCGAGGTTGAAGATCAGGGTATTCCAGTCCTGGTGGAAGCCTTCGCGGGGGTCGGCGTGTTCATACAGCGCGGTGCCGTCGAACTGTGCCAGGCCATGCTGGTCGCTGGGGAAATGCGCCGGCACCCAGTCCAGCAGCACGCCGATGCCGGCCTGGTGGCAACGGTCGACGAAGGCGGCGAAGCGCTCCGGTTTGCCGAAGCGGGCACTGGGCGCGAACATGCTGATCGGCTGGTAGCCCCAGGAACCACCGAAGGGGTGTTCCATCACCGGCATCAGTTCGATGTGGGTAAAGCCCATGCCGACCACGTAGGGGATCAGCTCATCGGCCAGCTCATCCCAGGTGAGATTGCGATGCGCCTGTTCCGGCACGCGGCGCCAGGAGGCCGGATGCACCTCGTAGATGGACATGGGCGCCGAGGGCGACTGGCGCTGGGCGCGTTCGGCCATCCACTGCTGGTCCTGCCAGACATAGGGACGGGCATCGGCCACCACCGAGGCGGTAGCCGGCGGCGGTTCCGTGGCGCGCGCCACCGGATCGGCCTTGAGCGGCAGCAGTACGCCGTCACGGCCGAGGATTTCGTATTTGTAGACGTCGCCAGGGCCGATACGGGGGATGAACAGCTCCCACACGCCGGGCTCATGGCGCAGGCGCATCACGTGGCGGCGCCCGTCCCACTGGTTGAAGTCGCCTACCACCGAGACGCGCTCGGCATTGGGTGCCCACACGGCAAAGCGGGTGCCGGGCACGCCATCGATTTCCATCGGGCGCGCGCCCAGGCAATCGGCCAGTTGACGATGGCGACCTTCCTGCAGCAAGTGCAAGTCCAGCTCGCCCAGCAACAGGCCGAAGGCGTAAGGGTCTTCGGTGCTCTGCACGCTGCGGTTGCCGTCGGGGATATGCCAGTCCACGTCCAACACATAGGGGACCTGGTAGCGGCGCTGCTCCAGACCGGTGACGACACCGCTGAAGAAGCCGCTGGGCGAACCGTTGAGCGCATATTGCTGCAGCTCGCCCAACAGGGCGCCGCTATGCCGGCAGCGCACGCGGACCGCTTCGGCACCGGGGTGGAAGCAACGAATGGCGCTGACGCCGCTGGCCTCGCGCGCATAGCGGGGGCCGAGCAGGCAGAAAGGCTGGTTCAGGCGCCCTGCCAGCAGGGCTTCCAGCAGGCCCTGCTCTTCAAAGGACAGGGACAGCGCGGATTTTTCGAGGGGAGGAAGGGACGGCTCCGGGCTTGCGCCGGGGGCATGATGGGGGGGCGCCGAGCTGGCGTCGGAAGACGAATCCGCGGAGTCCAGGGATTCCCTATACGCCATGACAGACATGCCGGACATGCACACTCCTGTTGTTGTTATCTGGGTTGATCGAAATATCGATAGTCAGCATCCGGCGCACCGCGTGGCGGCACGCCGGCAAACACCTTCCCTGCCGCGTCCCGGATGGATGCAGGGACGCGGTGGGGCTTGAAAGAAAATTGTCAAAAGACGGCCGCAGCTGCCACGGCTGCAGCGACGCAATCAGGCCGCCGCCACGGCCGAAGGTCCGGCAACCACACCCGCCAGGGCCGCTGCAATGGCCGCTGCCGGACTGACCATGCCAGCCACCCGCTCATGGGCAACTGCGCCGTGGGCGACCTGCGCGGCCGGCCGCTCCACCGGCAAGGGACGCGGGGCAAACAGTGGGCGCACGGCCATGTCCGCCACGTGGGCATAGGCGTCGATGTAGGCGCGGGTGGGGCCGGCCCAGTCGCAGTCGATGCTCATGGCATTGCGCTGGATGGACTGCCAGCGCTCGTTGTCGTTGTAGAGCGCAAAGGCGCGGGCGACGGCGTGCTGCATGTCTTCCACGCGCTCGCCTTCGAACAGCACGCCGGTGGCGCGTTGCGGATCGAGATCGGCGTCGCATACGGTGTCGACCAGACCGCCGACACGGGAGCCGATGGGAATGGCCCCATAGCGCATGGCATACAGCGGGGTCAGACCAAAGGGCTCGAAACGGGTCGGGTGCAACAACATGTCGCTGCCGGCATGCAGCGCATGGGCGCGCCGCTCGTCATAGCCGATATGTACGGCGATGCGACCAGGATACTGGCGGGTGAGGGCCAGGAAGGCGTCTTCGTAGTCATGGTCGCCGCAGCCCAGCACCACCACCTGCAGGCGCGGATGGCGATCCAGGATGCCCGGCAATGCCTCGATGACGACGTCGGCCATCTTCTGGTGCGAGATGCGGCTGCCCAGGCCCATCACCGGGGCGAAGGGATCGACCGGCAGGCCGAACAGCTTTTGCAGGTCGCGCTTGCAGGCAGACTTGCCCTTCATGTTGCCGACGCTGAAATTGCGGGCGATCAGCGGATCGTTGGCGGGATTCCACAGCTCGGCGTCAATGGCATTGGGGATGGCGCGCAGGTCCAGCTTGCGGAAGGACAGGATGCCGTCCATGCCGCAGCCGAAGCGCGGGGTCATGATCTCTTCGGCATAGTTGCGGCTGACGGTGGAGACGCAATCGGAGAAGCGGATGCCGGCCTTGAGGAAGGACAGCTTGCCCCAGTATTCCACGCCATCGCCGGTCAGCAGGTGCTGGGGAATACCGATCTGCTCGGCCGAGCTCAACGCGAAATTGCCCTGGAAGGCCAGGTTGTGGATGGTCAGCATGGTGCCGATGTGATCCAGCCCGCGCAGCTTCAGGAGGCAGGGAATCAGCCCGGCGTGCCAGTCATTGGCGTGCACCACGTGCGGTGCCGGCAGGCTGGTCTCGCCGGCGCAGATGGCCACGGCCGCATGCGAGAGGTCAGCGAAGCACAGCGCGTTGTCGCTGAACTCCACGCCATCGGCATCGACATAGGGGTTGGCGCCGCGCTGGCGGAAACGCGCGGTATCGAGCAGCAATGCCGGCACGTCGGTGCCGGGGATGGTGCCGCGCAGGAGCCGGCCGGCGCCGCCGGGCAGCCCATGCTTGAGACCGATCTGTAGCGTATCGCCAAGATTGCGCACCGCCTCCGGATAGGCGGGCATGAGGATGCTGGCGTCGATGCCGACTTTGCGCAGCGCTACCGCCAAAGCGGTGATGACGTCGGCCAGGCCACCGGTCTTGACGAGCGGTACGGCCTCCGAGCTGACTAACAGAACTCGAGCTTGCAAGATGGACCCCTAATGTGTGAAAGCACCTGAGATGGAAAGCACCCTTGGCTCGTCGCATCGCATTGCATCTGCACCTCGGCCGGGCTTGATCCGGTGGCCGGGCGAAGACATGTCCTTGTTGTTATGTTGGCCTGGACAAACTTTTGAGCGCCGATGATTACGTTATACGGATCAGGATCAGCCCTCACTATCGGACAGCGGCCTGAGATCGCGTAGGATGAATCCTACTGTTGCAGCGCGGCGAAAAAAAACCGGAGCTGCACGCTGGGCAGAAATCCGTGTTGGTGACGAGGCCTGCTACCGCACTGCACGAAAACGCAAACGCCGGCCGGGCCACGAAGGTCGGGCCGCAGTACGACGAATTGACGATGAAGAGGGTGCAGTGCCGGCGGTTCAAGTGGCGGTGCTGGCGTGGCTGCCGTGGCTGCCGTGGCGAGTATCGCCGCTGCACGCGGTGATGAACCCCCACTTTAGCCAAAGGAGCCTGAAAGCCGCCAATTGAACCTCGCTATATGGGGACCAGCCCGATTGCGGCCCTGTATCCCTCATCCGTGGGAAGGGCCGCCCAAGCTCTGCCGTGCAGTCCACGGCATGGCTGGCGGGATCAGGCCTCGACCCGGAAGCCGACCTTCAGACCGACCTGGAAATGGCCGATGCTGCCATTTTCGACATGGCCACGGCACTGGGTGACCTCGAACCAGTCGACGTTCTTGACGGTCTTGACGACGTCGGCCAGGGCATTGCGGATGGCTTCGTCGCTGCTGTTGGGCGAACTGCCCACGACTTCGATGATCTTGTAGGTGTTGGAATTGTCGTGCTTGCGCTCGTTCATTGGAACTCCTTGCATGAGGTATGAGGGGATGGACGGTTCAGCAAGGCTAGCCGCTCATGCCGGCAGCCGACATCGGCCAATGCCACCAATTGGCGTAGGAATCGATGCGCAGGGATAGCGGGACTCTGGTACCAATCGGCAAGCCCGCGCATCGGGGGCCCGAAACTCACCTTGCATTGCTGCGCAGCAAATTCCAAGAGAATGGCAGGTGGTGATCCTTGCCCCACCCCAACATTTCGCGACTTCCTACAAAAATTTAGGTCGCCGAACACCTGTTGCAGCGCAGCTAAAACGGCTAATATGCTTTCATCTGGCTTGCCAAAACGTTCACATATCGGCCGCGATTTTTCCTCGCCGGCCCCCTGCGAACAGGATTTGGCAGCCCTGCCCGCCGGCCCTGCCGGCCGCGGGTCTGCACAAGATTTTCATCCCTTGGAGAACATCATGTCGCAACTCAACCCTGGCATTCCAGGCAGCCCGCAGCAAGGGGCTCCCGTCAAAGCGATCAGCGCACCGCCGGAAGACCTGCAACACGTCAACGACGATGCCGCCGCCGCCCGCCACCTGACCGCCCTCCGCATTCGCGGGCAACTGGCGGAACTGGACAGCGAACGGCCACAAGCCTGAACTTCCCGGCGTCGTCGCTAAGACGCTGCGGCCAGTGCTCACGGGTATCTACCCGGCGAGCACTGGCCGATTTTTTTAGAGCGTGTCGACTGCTGTGCCTGCGCTCTCAGGCACAGGCGGCCTGCTCTCATGCCCTGCTCTCATGCCCTGTTCTTCCTGAAGCCATCAACGCAATCCCAGTCTGCGGACCAGTCGGCTCAGGTTGGCCCGGTCCAGCCCCAGCTCGCGTGCGGCAGCCGCCAGGTTGCCCTGGTGTCGCTCCAGGCTGGCACCGACCAGCTCGCGCTCGTAGCGCTCCACTGCATCGCGCAGTGACAAAGAGAGCGGCCCCTGCGTGGCGCCGGTCGGCTTGACTCCCGCGACAGCACTCCCCATTGCCGTGCTTGCATCGGACGCGAGTGCCAGCGGCGTGCGCAGGTCCAGCGCCTCGGCGTCCAGCGTGAGGATGGATGGACGCTGCGGCTGTGCTGCCAGGGCACGCAAGGCGCTGCGGCCGACCAGATGTTCCAGCTCCCGGATGTTGCCCGGCCAAGGGTAGTCCAGCAGGGCGCGCTGGGCGTCGGCGGACAGCCGCAGGCTGGTCAGGCCCAGTCTTGCGCGGTTCTGCTCCAGGAAATACCCGGCCAGCAGCAGCACGTCGCGACCCCGCTCACGTAGCGGCGGCACCCGGATGGGAAAGACCGACAGGCGGTGATAGAAGTCGGCCCGGAAGTGACCGCGCTTGACCTCTTCGGCCAGGTCGCGATTGGTGGCGGCGATCAGGCGTACATCGACCCGATGTTCACGGTCCGAACCCACCCGCTGCAATTGCCCGCTCTGCAGTACCCGCAGCAGTTTGGCCTGCACCGCCAGCGGCAACTCGCCGACTTCATCCAGGAACAGCGTGCCGCCATCGGCCATCTCGAACTTGCCGCGACGATCAGCCACCGCGCCCGAGAAGGCGCCACGGACGTGACCAAACAGTTCGCTCTCGACCAGGGTGTCGGGCAAGGCGGCGCAGTTCAGGCTGATCATGGGCTTGTGGGCGCGGGGCGAGGCGGCATGCAGGGCGTGCGCCACCAACTCCTTGCCGGTGCCGGTTTCGCCGCTGATCAATACCGTCATGTCGCTGGGTGCGGCCATGCGTATTTCTTCCTTCAGCTGGCGCTGGGCCGAGCTCTGGCCGATCAGTTCGCGCTTGCCCTGGCTTTCCTCCAGCCCGAGACGATAGGCTTCGGCACGCTGGCGCGCCTGTTCTCCGGCTTGCGAGAGGTCACTGATGCGCTCGGCCACGTTGACGGTGGCGGCCGCCAGCGCGGCAAAGGCATGCAGCGAGGCCATGTCGACCCGGTCGAAGCGCCCCGGCCCCAGCGCATCCAGCGTGACCAGGCCCCAGGGACGGCCGTTGACGGTCAGCGCGCAACCCATGCAATCGTGCACTTCCAGCTGGCCGGAATGGGCGTCGTTGAGCCCGTCGACCAGCCCATCATAGGGGTCGGGCAAGCTGGAATCGGCCGGGAAGCGCGTCGGTGCAACATTGGCCAGCAGCACGCCGAAGCGCGGATGATCTGCCACCCGGAAGCGCCGCCCGAGGGTGTCGCCAGAAAGACCGTCGATGGCCAGCGGTACCAGCACCTCGCCCTCCAGCCGCAGCAGCGCAGCCGCGTCGCAGGGAAAGAGCGTGCGCAAGGTCTGCAGCAGGCGCCGATAGCGCTCCCGATCATCGATCTCCCGGGAGAGGTCGGCCACCAGCGGCAACAGCGCATCCAGCAAGGCCTTTGAGGTCATATTGACTACCGATAATGTGAATTAAAGTCATTATGACACAGGTATAAATGACATGGATATTTCCTAAGTCATTGATTTTATTGGGGCGAAATGATGGCACGGCTTTTGTAATACATCAGGGCAGACCGGTACTCCGGCACCTCCACTCCACCACTGAAAGGCCCAGCATGCTGACCGAAGCCCAACTCGCCATCGTCAAGTCGACCGTCCCCCTGCTCGAATCGGGCGGCGAGGCCCTGACCACGCACTTCTACCAGATGCTCATGCGTGACTATCCGCAAGTGCGTCCCTTGTTCAATCGTACCCACCAGGCCAGCGGCGACCAGCCGCGGGCGCTGGCCAACGGCGTGCTGATGTATGCCCGCCACATCGACCGCCTGGAAGAACTGGGCCCCCTGGCGGCACAGATCATCAACAAGCACGTCGCCGTGCAGGTCATGCCCGAGCACTACCCGATGGTGGGCGATTGCCTGCTGCGCGCCATCCGCGAAGTGCTGGGTGCGGACATCGCCACCGATGCCGTCATCGACGCCTGGGGCGCGGCCTATGGGCAGTTGGCCGATATCCTCATCGGCGCCGAGCGCCAGCAGTACGACAGCAAGGCCGAAGCGCCCGGTGGCTGGCGCGGTGGCCGCCATTTCGTGGTCAGCCGCAAGGTGGCCGAGAGCGAGGAAATCACGTCCTTCTACTTCGTGCCGCAGGATGGCGGCAGCCTGCTGGACTTCGAACCGGGCCAGTACATCGGCCTGCGCATGATGGTCGACGGGGAGGAGCAGCGTCGCCAGTATTCGCTGTCGGCGCCGCTGCGTCAGAACGGTCAGCCGGCGCAGTACCGCATCAGCGTCAAGCGCGAAGCCAAGGGCAAGGTCTCGCGCCATCTGCATGACCAGATCCATGTGGGATCGGTGGTGGAACTGTTCCCGCCCTCCGGCGAGTTCACCTTGACCGCCAGCGCCAGGCCGCTGGTGCTCATCAGCGGCGGCGTCGGCATCACGCCGATGATGAGCATGCTGGTCGCGGCCCTGCCCAGCGGCCGCCCGGTGCACTTCATCCACGCCGCCCGTCATGCGGGTGTGCATGCCTTCCGCGGTACGCTGGAAGAACTGGCTGCCCGCCATCCCCAGCTGCAGGTGCGCTTCTGCTACGAGAACCAGCGTGCCGGCGATGTGGCGCCGCATGCGCACGGATTCATCGATGTCGCGCTGTTGCAGCAGTGGCTGCCGGCCGATCGTGATGTGGACGCCTACTTCGTCGGCCCCAAGCCCTTCATGAAGGCCATCAGGCAGGCGCTGGAGGAACTGGGCGTACCGGCGGCGCAGGCGCGTTACGAATTCTTCGGACCCGCAGCCGCCCTGCAGTAATGCCCCTGCCCCCGCAGCCGGCCGACCTGGCCGGGTGCGGGTTCTTCCATCACCCATGAGCGAAACGATATGAACCTGGACAAATACCGCCGTGAACACGCCGACATCATCGGCCACGTACAACAACTCAAGGCCCTGTGCTCGCAGGGCATCGCCGAAGAGGCTGCCTCCATCGCCCGCGAAGTGATTGCGATGAGCTCGGTCATCAAGCTGCACCTGTCGGTGGAAGACCGCTACCTCTATCCCGCCATGCAGGAGGCGTCGCCCGCACTGGCCGCCAAGGCCAGGCATTATCAGGAGGAGATGCAGGACATCTCGGCGCAATACGCCCAGTTTTCGCGCCAATGGAATGACGCCCAGCGCATCGCGGAACAACCCGAACTGTTCCGTGCCGATGCCAATCGGGTGTTGAAGCTGCTGTTCGACCGCATTGGCCGTGAGAACCGGGACTTCTATCCCATGGTGGAAGCGGCGTAGCTTGTAGTGGGCGGCGCTGGCAGCCGGCGTCGCCCATTGCCCAACCTCGCTGCCATGCAGCAAAAAATTACCACTCTCTCGCCCAAATCCTAGCGCCATTGCCCTGATCACCTCTGATTATCAAGGCAGGATTGATTTCCGACAATTTTTCGCGACGCAGCAAATGCTAAGCTGGAGGCCCCTCCTCCTCCGAAAGAATTCATGTCCGAGAAACTCAGCGCCGAGCGCCACACCCCCGATGAGCTGACCCAGGAACTGGAAGCCCTGGACCTGGAGATCGTGCGCTTCGCCGTGATCTGCCAGGTGCGCCTGTTCGATCCGGGCGTGCTCAACCAGGTGATGGACAACAACGAGCAGATCTGCGGACAGTCCCACCCTACCGCCTTCCAGAGCCTGCGCGGCCTGCTCTACCTGCACTTTGACATGCACCGGCAACTGGCCCAGACCTATGGCACGGCCGACGCCGAAGAGATCATCCATCGCGTGCGCGAGCACCTGCGTCCGCGCATCGGCGAGCAACTGGGTTCGCTGTTCAATACCCGCGGCGCTGCAGGTTGAAAGCAGCGCCGCTCAAGCCACCAGGCGTTCCCCGAGGCTGGTGCCGGTGGCGAAATCGCTGAGGTTGTCGATGGTGGTCTGCATGATCTGACCGATGGCTTCCTCGGTGAAGAAGGCCTGGTGACCGGTAACGATCACGTTGGGAAAGGACACCAGGCGCTGGATCACGTCGTCGGTGATGATGGTGGAGGACAGGTCCTGGAAGAACAGGCTGGCCTCCTGCTCATAGACATCGATGGCCAGGCCGCGCAGCTGGCCGCTCTTGAGGGCAGCGATGGCGGCCTCGGTATCCACCAGCGCGCCGCGGCTGGTATTGACCAGGATGCAGCCGGGCTTGGTGACCGCCAGGGTCTGCGCATTGACCAGATAGCGCGTGGCCTCGGTGAGCGGGCAATGCAGCGAGATCACGTCACTGGCCGCGAACAAGGCCTCGCGCTCCACGTAACGGCCGCCCAGTGCCTCGAAATCCGGGTTGCGATGCACGTCGCTGCCCAGCACGGTGCAGCCGAAACCGGCCATGATGCGGGCAAACAGCGCACCGATCTTGCCGGTGCCGATCACGCCCACGGTCTTGCCGTGCAGGTCGAAACCCATCAAGCCATCCAGTTCGAAATTGCCTTCGCGCGTGCGCATGCTGGCGCGGGCGATCTTGCGATTGACCGCCAGCAGCAGACCCACCGCGAACTCGGCCACCGAATAAGGTGAATAATCGGCCACCCGCGCCACCGTGATGCCCAGCCTGCGCGCGGCCTGGATATTGATATGGTTGAAGCCGGTGGAGCGGGTGGTGACAAAGCGTATGCCCTGGGCCGCCAGACGCTCCAGTACGGGTGCGCCGAGATCGTCGTTGACGAAGGCTGCCACCGCCTCGCAGCCGCTGCACAGTTGGGCGGTATCGCTGTCGAGCCGGTCCTGCAGGAACACCAGTTCGTGGCCCGCGCCAGACTGGGCATTGGCACGCAGGAGCAGGGTCTGGTCGTAGCGGCGGGCGCTGTAGACGGCGGTTTTCATGGAGACCTTTCGAGACGGGTGGAGATGGGAAACGGTGGGCGGGGCCGCAGGGCCGCAGAGCCGCACAAACGTGATGCGGCATTGCACCATATTTACGGCCAGCTTGCCTTGACGCAGTGCAGAACTACGCAAAACAACGCCGGAAAGCCCTTCTTTTGGCCGGATTGGCTCCCCAAGCTTTCATCCAGCTATCGAAAAAACCGATATTTGCTTCCATCCCGGGTCGGGGTGGTCCATGGCCGGGAATTCGGGCATAGAATCGGCGGCGCAATAGCTGTCCCCACAAAAAAGATCCTGACACAACCTGCCGCATGGCGGGACGAGACAGGCGCAAGACCGGAAGCAACACGGTCCGCCCAACAGATAACGAGGCACATATCATGACGACATCCACTTCTTCGCCGTCGAAGTTTTCCACGGTGCTGCGGGTTACCAGCGGCAACTTCATGGAAATGTTCGATTTCTTCCTGTTCGGTTTCTACGCGACGCACATCTCCAAGGCCTTCTTCCCGGGCGACAACGAGTTCGCGTCCCTGATGCTGACCTTCATGACCTTTGGCGCCGGTTTCCTGATGCGTCCGCTGGGCGCCATCATCCTGGGCGCCTACGTGGACCGCGTCGGTCGCCGCCAGGGCCTGATCGTGACCCTGGCCCTGATGGCGCTGGGCACCATGCTGATCGCCTTTGTCCCCTCCTACGCCACCATCGGCGCGCTGGCGCCCGTACTGGTGCTGATCGGCCGCCTGCTGCAAGGCTTCTCGGCCGGCGTGGAGCTGGGCGGTGTATCGGTCTACCTGGCCGAAATGGCCACGCCCGGCCGCAAGGGCTTTTACGTGAGCTGGCAGTCCGGCAGCCAACAGGTGGCCATCATCGTGGCGGCCGCCATCGGCTACGCACTCTCGACCACCCTCACCCCGGCCCAGGTCGGTGACTGGGGCTGGCGTATTCCCTTCTTCATCGGCTGCCTGATCGTGCCGGTGCTGTTCGTGATCCGCCGCTCGCTGCAGGAAACCGAAGAGTTCATGCGCCGCAAGCATCGTCCGAGCACCGGCCAGATCTTCCGCTCCATGATCGAGAACTGGAAGCTGGTCATCGCCGGCATGATGCTGGTGTCGATGACGACCGTGTCGTTCTACCTGATCACGGTCTACACCCCGACCTTCGGCAAGAACGTCCTGAAGCTGTCCACCGAGGCCAGCCTGATCGTCACCTTGTGCGTGGGCGTGTCCAACTTCATCTGGCTGCCCATCATGGGCGCCCTGTCGGACCGCATCGGCCGTCGCCCCATCCTGGTGGCCTTCACGGTACTGACCATCCTGACCGCCTACCCGGCCGTGAACTGGCTGGTGCATGACGCCACCTTCGGCAAGATGCTGATCGTGGAACTGTGGCTGTCCTTCCTCTACGCCAGCTACAACGGCGCGATGGTGGTGGCACTGACCGAAGTGATGCCAGCCGACGTGCGTACCGCAGGTTTCTCGCTGGCCTACAGCCTGGCCACGGCAGTGTTCGGCGGCTTCACCCCGGCCATCGCCACCGGCCTGATCCAGGCCACCGGCGACAAGGCGGCGCCTGGCATCTGGATGAGCGCAGCCGCAGTGTGCGGCCTGATCGCCACCCTGATCCTCTACCGCAACAAGACGGCACAGCAGGTGGCTGCAGCCTGACTAGCGTTTTTGCAATAGCTATTGGAATGATGGGCCGCTGAAGCTAAGCGGCCCTTTTTTATGCGCGCAAGCAACGGCACGCCATAGGGTCAGCGCAGGCTGGACAGGGGCAGGAACAGGGTGAGCGGAGCATCCCGCAGATCGATGAACCCGTGATGCCGGTAAAAAGCGGCTGCCTGCGGGTCCTTCGCCTCGACCACCATGACCGCCCCTGGAATCTCGGCTGCCACTGCCCGGCGCATGGCATTGACCAGCAGCGCGCTACCGAGGCCGCGCCCCTTGAACTCCCTGTCCACGGCAAGGCGACCCATGCGGATGGCCGGGATGGCGCCATAGCGCGGCAGCTTGCGTCGTAGATCATCCGGCAGTCCGGCCAGCGGCACGCTGGCACTGGCCAGGGTGTAATAGGCGGCGATGCGCTGGCTGTCATCGAGAGCGACAAAGCAGGCGGCCACGCGACGACGGATGTCCTGCGAGACCTGCTCCCGCAGGTAGCGGTTTAGTGCAGGTACGCCGCAGTCGAAGCGGCTACGATCATGAATCCCGGTCTCCAGCGCCGTCACCAGGAACGGCGGGCGCGTCATTCTTCAGTGCGCAGAAGCTTGTCATGACGCGCCATGGCGCGCTTGAGGGCGGGCGATGGCGATGGAGGCGCCAGCAAGGCCTCCGCGAAACGCTGCTGGTCCTGAAGTGAAAGGCGGATCACCTCGGCCTGCTCGATGGTCTTTTGCGCAGCCTCCTGCACGGCGCTTACGACGAAATCGGTCAGCGTACGACCTTCGATCTCGGCGGCACGCTTGAGCAATTGCTGCAATTCAGGACTGATCCGGGCTTCGAGCCTGGCGGTTGAGACGGCGGGCATGATGTTTTCCTCCGGAAGGCATTGTACGGCAAATTGCCGGATCGATGGCAACCCGGCCAGTTGATGGTGTGTGGATACAGCGGCCGTCTCTTCAGCACTCACTACCCAGGGGCAAATGAAGCGGCCTGGCAGGCTGGCATCAGGCCGTGCGAATCTCTTCCAGCAAGTCCGGATGGCGATCCAGCAGCCGGAATAGCTTGACGAGTGACAGCGGTGGCTTGGTCTTGCCGTTTTCGTAGCGGGAAAAGGCATTGACACCGCCCCCGAAGAGTTCAGCAGCCTGACGCTGGTCGAGGTCGAGCTTGCGGCGGACGCGGGCGATGTAGTCCGGATCGACGTAGGCTGCATTGATGCGGCGCTGGAACTGCCCGATCAGGGCGCTGTAGCGATCCCCCTGCTCGCGATTGAGCAGTATCTCGCCACAAGCCGGACAGAAATTCCCCGTCACCGCTTCAATGACCGTGCTTTCACCCTTGTAGACGTAGGTCAGGTTGCGGGTGTCGCGCACCAGTTCAGCGCCACCACAGGAGGGACATTTCATTTCATAGCTCCTTGAAGGAAACGACAAGCACCTCATCGACCACCGTCAACTTGACGTAGGCCCATACGCCCGCAGCGAGCCGGGCGTGATAGACGTCCTGCCAGATACGATGGTCCATGTGCGTTGTCATGCTTTTATGGAAGTCGTCAGGCGTCAGCCGCAGCACCACGGCGCAGATGCCATCAAGGTCCTCGATCCCGATGGCACGGGCGCCCTGGAAGGCAGCGGCCGTGGCCTGGACCTTCCCGGCCTGGACCAGGGCATGGACCACGGCAAGCTTGCAGTGTGCAGTGCGCTTTTCCATGCGGATTCTAACCCAATAGGTGATTAAACCAAAAAGGTTAATGGATCATCACCGCCCGACAAACCGCTGCCCCTTGAATCGAAGGAAATACAAAAATTTCTTCAAGTCTTATATAAGAGTTGAAGCATTTCCGCCCGCTTAGGAGTAAACTACCGCTGTTTTTTGCCGCGGCCCTCTGGCAGCAGTACGCCGGGAACGCCGCCCCGGGAGACGAATTTCCGCGCAGCAAGCCGACAAGGAGATGGCACCAGTCCAGGCCGACAGAGCAAGGACGATCCATCCGGCGCTGCGAGGATCGCACCAAAGCACATCAACACACCAACGCAAGGACATCATCGTGACTACTGGCAACCCGACCATCATCTATACGCTGACCGACGAGGCACCCTATCTGGCGACCCACTCGCTCTTGCCCATCGTCAAGAAGTTCACCGCTCCGGCTGGCATCGACGTCGTCGAAAGCGATATTTCGGTGGCTGCTCGTATCCTGGCTGAATTCCCGGAGTACCTCACCGATGAGCAGAAAGTCCCCGACAACCTGGCCGCACTGGGCGCACTGACCCAGAGCCCGGACGCCAACATCATCAAGCTGCCCAACATCAGCGCCTCCATCCTGCAGCTGCAAGCGGCCATCCGCGAACTGCAGGCACGCGGCTACAAGTTGCCCGACTATCCGGAAAACCCCTCCACCGACGAAGAGAAGGCCCTGCAAAAGCGCTACGCCAAGGTCACCGGCAGCGCCGTGAACCCGGTCCTGCGCGAAGGCAACTCCGATCGCCGCGCACCCAACGCCGTCAAGAACTACGCCCGCAAGCACCCGCACTCGATGGCCAAGTGGTCCATGGCCTCGCGCACCCACGTGGCGCACATGCACGGCGGCGACTTCTACGCCGGTGAAAAGAGCCTGACCCTGGACAAGGCCGTCGACGTCAAGATGGACCTGGTCACCAAGTCCGGTGAAACCATCGTCCTGAAGTCCAAGGTCTCGCTGCAGGCCGGTGAAATCATCGACAGCATGTTCATGAGCAAGAAAGCCCTGTGCGCCTACTACGAAGAACAGATGCAGGATGCCTTCGATACCGACCTGCTGCTGTCGGTGCACGTCAAGGCCACCATGATGAAGGTCTCGCACCCCATCGTCTTCGGCCACGCCGTGCGTACCTACTACAAGGACACTTTCGCCAAGCACGCCGCCCTGTTCGCCGAGATCGGCGTGAACCCGAACAACGGCATGTCGGGTGTCTATGAAAAGATCAACACCCTGCCCGAAGCCAAAAAGGCTGAAGTGCTGGCCGACCTGAAGGCCGACGAAGCCAAGCGTCCGCGCCTGGCCATGGTGGACTCCGCCAAGGGCATCACCAACCTGCACGCCCCCAACGACGTGATCGTCGATGCCTCCATGCCGGCCATGATCCGCGCGGGTGGCAAGATGTGGAACGCCGCCGGCAAGACCGAAGACACCAAGGCCCTGCTGCCGGAATCGACCTTCGCCCGCATCTATCAGGAAATCATCAACTTCTGCAAGACCAACGGCGCCTTCGACCCGACCACCATGGGTACCGTGCCCAACGTCGGCCTGATGGCCCAGAAGGCCGAGGAATACGGTTCGCACGACAAGACCTTCGAAATCGCGCAAGCCGGTGTGGCCCGCATCGTCACCCTGGATGGCCAGGTCCTGCTGGAGCAGAACGTGGAAGAAGGCGACATCTGGCGCATGTGCCAGGTCAAGGACGCAGCGGTCCGCGACTGGGTCAAGCTGGCCGTGACCCGCGCCCGCCTGTCCGGCATGCCGGCCGTGTTCTGGCTGGACCCGTACCGTCCGCACGAAGCCGAACTGATCAAGAAGGTCAACACCTACCTGAAGGAACATGACCTGACCGGCGCCGACATCCAGATCATGTCGCAAGTGCGCGCCATGCGTTACACCCTGGAGCGCGTCATCCGCGGCCTGGACACCATCTCGGTGACCGGCAACATCCTGCGCGATTACCTGACCGACCTGTTCCCGATCATGGAACTGGGTACCTCGGCCAAGATGCTGTCGATCGTTCCGCTGATGGCCGGCGGCGGCATGTTCGAAACCGGTGCCGGCGGCTCGGCGCCCAAGCACGTGCAACAGCTGGTCGGTGAAAACCACCTGCGCTGGGATTCGCTGGGTGAATTCCTGGCCCTGGCCGTGTCCATCGAAGACGTGGGCATCAAGACCGGCAACAACCGCGCCAAGATCCTGGCCAAGACCCTGGATGCCGCTACCGGCAAGCTGCTGGACAACAACAAGTCGCCGTCGCCCAAGACCGGTGAACTGGACAACCGCGGCAGCCACTTCTACCTGGCCCTGTACTGGGCCCAGGAACTGGCCGCGCAGAAGGACGACGCCGATCTGGCCAAGCAGTTCGCACCGCTGGCCAAGGCACTGACCGACAATGAGCAGAAGATCGTGGAAGAGCTCAATGCGGTGCAGGGCAAGGAAGTGGACATCGGTGGCTACTACCTGCCGGACCGCGAAAAGACCTTCGCCGTGATGCGTCCGAGCGCCACGCTGAACAAGGCGCTGGAATCGCTGTAAGGCGCCTTCATCTGCCGGAGGGTAGCTGGAGCACCCTCCTGCAGTGAAAACGGAAAGGCCGCGAAAGCAAGTTCGCGGCCTTTTTGCTTTTTGCGGCTGAGCCTGCATGGCAGGAGCATGCGAGAAAGCTGCTGGTGAATCGACTACCGTTCGGACTGAGTAGCCGCACATGTGCGGCGTATCGAAGATTTACCGTCAGTGCATCTTCGATACGCGGCAAGCCGCTACTCAGTCCGAACGGTTCTCAGGGCATCCTCCCATGATCATGTGCCGGCCCGATTTCAGGCGCCATCGAGCAGGAAATTGCGCCGCACATCCAGCTCCGCACCCTCACCGGCCGTCTCATCCTTCAAGGCCACGCCCGACAGGCTGCGCTGGTGCGCCTGGGCCATCAGGTAATGCAGCTTGTAGGCCGCTTCCGGATAGGGCAAGCCCTCCGGGCGTACGTTGGAAATGCAGTTGCGGCTGGCATCGGTCAATCCACGTGCCGGCATCCAGGTCAGGTACAGGCCCATGCTGTCGGGTGAGCTCAGGCCCGGGCGCTCGCCGATCAGGATCACCACCAGCTTCACGCCCAGCAATTCCCCGATCTCGTCAGCCACCGCCACCCGGCCCTGCTGCACGATCACCGGCGGCGCCATGGTCCAGCCTTCCGGTGCGATGCGTCGCATCACCTCGCCCAGGAAAGGCGCGGCATTGCGCACGATGGCGCGGGCCGAGAGGCCATCGGCGATGACGAAGCCGACGTCGTAGCTACGTGGCGCCTGGCCGCCGAAACGCGCCAGCAACTGCTGGCGCGATGCCTCCGAGAGCTTGCGTCCGAAGTCAGGACGCTGCAGATAGACCAGGCGGTCCGTTGCTGCGCTCTGGACCTGCAGTACGTCTTCGGCAGCGCAGATGCCCTGCTGCTGCAACTGTGCCGTCAAGGCTGCCACATCCAGCGGCAGATGCACGGCATCCCGCGCCTGCGCATGCGCCAGCTGGAAGGCCAGTTGCGGCGCGGTCGGCAGACTGACACCGCTGCGCCCCAGGGCGATGCGTGCAGCGGTGAAACGGCGTAGCGCTTCCCACGGATTGGCCGTGACCGATTCCGCACCGGCGCTGACGTTTTCTGCACCTGAAGGGGAAATGGGCTGGTCGTCCATGGTCATTGCAGCCGCAGCAAGGTATCGCGAAAACCCGGTGCCATGTCGGCATGCAGGCGGAAGGCGGCGGCGTCGCTGCCCTGGTTGAAGATCTGCATCCGGTGCAGCCAGGCCTCGAACTCGGGCGCGGGGCGCGAACCCAGCACCCGGCGCGCATACAGGGCATCGTGGAAGGATGTGGTCTGGTAGTTCAGCATGATGTCGTCCGAGCCGGGGATGCCCATCACGAAGGTACAGCCGGCCACGCCCAGCAGGGTCAGCAGCACGTCCATGTCGTTCTGGTCGGCCTCGGCGTGGTTGGTGTAGCAGACGTCGCAGCCCATGGGCAGGCCCAGCAGCTTGGCGCAGAAGTGGTCTTCCAGACCGGCGCGGATGATCTGCTTGCCGTCGTAGAGATATTCGGGACCGATGAAGCCGACCACCGTATTCACCAGCAGCGGCTTGAACGCCCGCGCCACCGCATAGGCACGGGCCTCGCAGGTCTGCTGGTCGATGCCGTGATGGGCATTGGCGGAGAGCGCACTGCCCTGCCCGGTCTCGAAATACATGACGTTGTCGCCCACGGTACCGCGCTTGAGCGACAAGGCGGCTTCTCGCGCCTCGCCCAGCAGGGAGAGATCGATGCCGAAGCTGCGGTTGGCGGCCTCGGTGCCGGCAATCGACTGGAATACCAGGTCCACCGGCGCACCGCGCTCAATGGCGGCAATCGTGTTGGTGACGTGGGTCAGCACGCAGGATTGGGTGGGGATGTCATAGCGCGCAATGACGTCGGCCATCATGCCGACCAGCTTGACCACCTGCGGCACGTTGTCGGTGGCGGGGTTGATGCCGATGACGGCGTCGCCGTTACCGTACATCAGGCCATCGAGCATGCTGGCAGCGATGCCGCTGGCGTCGTCGGTCGGATGATTGGGCTGCAGTCGGGTCGAGAGCCGGCCCGGCAGGCCGATGGTATTGCGAAAGGCCGTCACCACGCGGCACTTCTTGGCGACCAGGATCAGGTCCTGGTTGCGCATGATCTTGCTGACGGCCGCTGCCATCTCCGGGGTGATGCCGGGCGCCACCGCTGCCAGCACGGTGCTGTCTGTGTCGTCGGCCAGCAGCCAGTTGCGCAGGTCGCCTACGGTGAGATGGGCGATGGGCGCGAAGGCGGCGCGGTCGTGGCTGTCGAGGATGAGACGGGTGATCTCGTCCTCTTCATAGGGGATGAGCGGCTCTTCCAGGAAGAGCTTCAGCGGCAGATCGGCCAGCGCCATCTGCGCAATCGCCCGCTCTTCGGCGCTGCCCGCCGCCACCCCGGCCAGCAGGTCGCCCGAGCGCGCCGGGCTGGCCTTGGCCATCAAGTCCTTGAGATCGCGAAACACGTAGCTGGCGCTACCTGCGCTGTGCCGGAAACGGTGTTCGGCCATGATGCTGCTCCTCCTTGTTCGCCGGAGCCGGTGCTGCCGTGGGTGGCAGCACCGGCCCGGTCTGGCACCCAGCCGCTCAGCTGGTGAGCAGTTGCGGTGCGGTCTTGCCGTATTTGATGCTGGTTTCGGCCGGCACCCAGTTGCCGGTCGATTCCTGCCGGCCCTGCAGCAGGAAGCGTGGCTTGTCGGTGCTGATCTGGTCGGCCGCCAGCTTGGACAGCTCGCCGATCTTGCCGTTCTTCATGCGGTTGACGATGAGCCCGAAACGGGTCTCCGGGAAGTCCCGCAGCATATCGTAATCGCCATCGCTGTCGCCTGCCACGAACAGCGGGCCGTAGCCCTTCTGCGCCACCAGCACCTGCTTGATGGCGACCGTCTTGCCCGGCCCCCAGGTCAGCGGCCAGTCCTTGAGGTAGGCATTGCGGAAGGCCTGGCCGTTGCGCTCCAGACGCAGGCCGATGACGTTGTCACGCGTGACGTGGTAACCGTACTTGGGATGGGTCGCGAACACCGCCACCACATCTTCCAGCGAGGCGGTACAGACATAGACGTCGATGCCGTTGCGGCGCAGGCTGTCCATCAAGGTGGCGATCTCGGTGCACAGGCGGATGCCGTGGAAGTGCGACACGCTCACCACGCCCGCCTTGCCCGGACGGTCGGCCGGGCTGGTGTACTTGACCTTGGTCAGCGCGGCGCCCAGTGCAGCATCGTTGGAGGCCTCGGCCAGGGCGCTTACCTCGGCCACGCTCATGTTGGCGAAGAAATAGATCACCCACGGATAGCCGACGTTCACGCCATGGGTGTCGTTGACCGCTTCGTAGAGGTAATACAGCTTGGCGCGGAAGTCCTGGAACTCGGTGGTGGCCGTCACTTCCTCCAGCGACTTGCTGCCGGCCATGCCCTTGTAGTTGGCATGCAGGAAGGCATAGTCGGCGTCCAGATCGGCGCAGATGGAGTCGAGGTCGACGATCTGGCCGGCGGCGTTCTTGAAGTCCTTGCTGAACGGACCCGGCGGCACGTTCTGGCGCGTGATGGCGGCGAACTCGGCCGGGCTCAGCTTGAAGGACAGCGTATTGATCTGGTACATCAGCAGCGCTTCCTCGCAGTCGTTCATGATGCTGGTGTTGTCCCAGTCAAAGACCGCGTAGGGGCGCTTGCCGGACTGGTAGCCCGGCGCCAGCTTGCCGTGTTCGGCGATCATCTGCGCCACCATGTCGTGATTGCGCATGGCCCACTTGGCGCGGTCCAGCGCCACCTCGGCGCGGCTGGCTGCATGGGCCGGGCTGGCCAGGGTCGCCAGCGTGCCGCCGGCGGCAGCGGCCAGCAGGCTGCCCAGGAAGCCACGGCGTTGCAGCGCGGGAGGGTGGGAGTCGGTCGTCGGTGTGTACTTGTTGTTCATGATGGCCTTGAGGAAATAAAAGTTTTATATCGTTTGGAAAATCATGCCGCTCAGGATTTCGCCATCGCCGCCGCACCCTCCGCCCGGTGTCGCGCCGTGGCCAGGAACCAGGCATAGCCCAGGGCCAGCAGGCCGACGAAGATGCCGAAGATCAGCGGGTTGTAATAGATCATGGTGGCCATGCACACCAGCGCGCCGAACAGCGCGAAGGCCGGGAAGTATGGGTACAGGGGTGCCCGGAACGGGCGCTCCAGGCCGGCCTCGTCGCGGCGCAGGCGGAACAGCGAGAGCATCGACAGGATGTACATCAGGATCGCGCCGAACACCGACATGGTGACGATGTTGGCGGTGAGGGTCTGGCCGCCGATCTTGATGAGTTCATCGCTGTAGATGGCGGCAATGCCCACCACGCCGCCGGCCAGGATGGCCCGGTGCGGAGTCTTGAAACGGGGATGGACACGGGCGAAATAGGCCGGCAGGTAACCCTCACGGGCCAGGGCGAAGATCTGCCGCGAATAACCCAGGATGATGCCGTGGAAGGACGCCACCAGCCCGAACAGGCCCAGCCACACCAGCATGTGCAGCCAGTTGCTGTTCTCGCCGACGATCAGCTTCATGGCCTGCGGCAACGGGTCGTTGATGTTGGCCAGCTTGGTCCAGTCACCCACGCCACCGGCGAAGAGCATCACGCCGATGGCCAGCACCACCAGCGTCAGGATGCCGGTGATATAGGCGATGGGGATGGAGCGACGCGGGTCCTTGGCTTCCTCGGCGGCCATGGCCACGCCTTCGATGGCCAGGAAGAACCAGATCGCGAACGGGATCGCCGCAAACATGCCCGGCACCGCCGCCAGGCTGAAGCCATCGCTGCCCGACCAGCCGCCCTTGGTGAAGTTGGCCATCGAGAAGCCCGGCGCCACCACGCCCATGAAGACCAGCAGTTCGAAGATCGCCAGCAGCGTCACGCACAGCTCGAAGGTGGCGGCGATCTGCACGCCCACGATATTGAGCGTCATGAAGACCAGATAGGCGCCCAGCGCGGCCAGCTTGGGGTCGAGCGCCGGAAACTGCACGTTCAGATAGGCCCCGATGGCCAGCGCAATGGCCGGCGGCGCGAAGACGAACTCGATCAGCGTGGCCGCCCCGGCCAGGTAACCGCCCACCGGCCCGAAGGCGCGCTTGCTGTAGGCAAACGGGCCGCCGGCATGGGGGATGGAGGTGGTCAGTTCGGTAAAACTGAAGATGAAGGTGGCGTACATGGCCGCGATGAACAGCGCCGTCACCGTAAAGCCCAGCGTGCCGGCGCTGGCCCAGCCGTAGCTCCAGCCGAAATACTCACCGGAGATCACCAGCCCGACCGCAATGGCCCAGAGCTGCAGGGTGGACAGGACGGGCTTGAGCGTATGCCCCTGCCCTGAAGAGCTTGCATTCATCGGATTCTCCTGTTGGCGCGAGAGGTGGGCCGCACTGTGGCGGCCGTCAGGGTGGCAAAAGAGCCATCTTTGTGGGCATGCGGCTTGCTTGATTTTGATCAAGACGCTGCCCTAGCGACGCAATATAGCAACGGCCAAATCGGCGGCGTTATCGAAATTCGGCAAAACTGCGTCGCCTGCGGGCGGCTATCGATGCCACTCATCTATGGAGTCGTCCCATGTCCTCTCTTGCACTGTCCCAGCCTGACACAGTGGCAACGCACAGCCGGCGGGCATTGCGCACCGCCGTTGCGCGTGACGTGGACGAACATGCCCATAACCTCACCGACTGGGAGCAGCGCTACGACCAGCTTGCCTGCGGCAGCTTCGAGGGTGTGCTGCAGGAGTGGCAGAGCGAGGGGCTGCAGATCTTCCGCGAGGCCGGCAGCCGTGCCGTGCGCCAGTCCTGCCAGGTGTGGCCGGATGCCTACTGGTTCGGCATCGAGGTGCGCACCATGGGCATGCGCATCAATGGCCGCCTGGTGCCACAGGACGTGGTGATGACCCGACCCGGCGCCTGCGAATTCGAACTGGTCACGCCGGATCAACATGACATCTTCGGTGTCGTGGTCCAGCGCGACGCCCTGCAGGCCAGCGCCGCCCGGCTCGGCTGCCAGCCCGACTGGCGCCGGCTGGGTCAGGCCGAAATGCTGAAGGTCGATGCCGGCGGCCTGGACGATTGCCGCCACCAGATCGGCGCCCTGCTCGCGCTGGCCGGCCAGGCCAGCGGCCAGGCAGCCCATGCCGCCCTGCAACTGCGCCAGGAAGCGGTACTGGTCTCGCTGCTGGCACTGCTGGACGAAGGGGATATAGAAGCCGAGGCCGGCGCCAGCCTGCTGCGCCGCCGTCGCATCGTCAACGATGCCCGCGATCTGGCCCTGGCCCATCAGGAAAGCCCGGTCACCGTGCCCATGCTGTGCGAGGCATTGCATGTGAGCCGGCGTACGCTGCAATACTGTTTCGAGGATGTGCTGGGCGTGAGCCCGATGAGCTACCTGCGCCTGCTGCGCCTGAACGGCGTGCGCCGCGCGCTGGCCCAGGGCGATGGCCGACAGCCCATCGGCGACATTGCGGCGGCCTGGGGTTTCAGCAATTTCAGCCAGTTCTCGTGCGACTACAAGAAACTGTTCGGCCAGTCGCCCTCGGCCATGCTGCAGGCCCGTACGTCGCACTGAGCGGGCCGGGCATTTGCCGGCTATAGTGGCAGGCCGACGCACGCACAGGCTCGCCCCCTTTGAGACCATGGCCCGACCACCCTCTTCCCTGATGTCCCTCGCCTTCGCCCTGGCGTTGCTGCTGACCTCCCTCCTGGGCCACTGTGCCGCCGCCTCCGCTGCCTCCGCCGCATCCACTGCCAGCGGCGACGCGATGCGCCAGCCTTTGCTGCTGGAAGGCCCCGCTCGCTCGCCCTACACCTTCGGCCTGTATGCCAATGCCGATCTGGGCCAGTTGCCAAGCCACGTGCGGCAGGCCGTGCTGATCCTGCACGGCGTCAAGCGCAACGCCGACGATTACTTCGCCATCGGTCAACACCTGCTGACGATGGCTGGTCTGGCAGCGTCCGACAACTTGCTGCTGGCCCCCAACTTCATGGCCCACAAGGACCGTGGCGTGCTGCCGGGCATGCCGGTATGGGGCGGCGGCGCCTGGATGCAGGGCGAACCGTCGGCGCGGGGCGTGACGGGGATCACCAGTTTCCAGGTGCTGGACGACCTGCTGCGTTGGCTGGGTGACCCGCGGCGCTTTCCGGACCTGCGCGAGATCGTGCTGATCGGCCATTCGGCCGGGGCGCAGCTGCTGCAGCGCTACGCGGTGTTGAATGCGGTCACGGAAGAGCTGCAACAGACGGGCATCCATGTGCGCTATGTCATCTCCAGCCCCTCCTCCTACCTCTACCTGAGCCCGGAACGCCCGCTCGGCGACGGCTTTGCCATCCCGACTATGCAGATGCAGGCCTGTCCGCGCTACGACGACTACCGCTACGGGCTGCAGCATGCGCCCGCCTACCTGCCGCCACCGCAGCTGGACGGACGCCAGCTGTTTGCCCGCTATGCCGCCCGGGACGTGCGCTACATGGTGGGTGCTCGCGACACTGATCCGCAGCACCGCTACCTCGACCATGCCTGCGGCGCGGCGATGCAAGGCCAGACCCGGGTGGCGCGACAACTGGCCTACGTGGGCAGCGAACACGACCTGTCGCAGCGCTGGCAGATTCCGGTCGATCATCCGCAACGGCAGATCCCCGGCGCCGCCCATGGTGCGGCGCGGCTGTTCGGGGCGCCGGAGGCGGTGCAGTGGATCTTCCCCACACTGTCTGGCGCGGCACGACGTGAAAGCGCTGGCAGTCGTCTGCCATAGACGGCACAATGCCGGCTGCCTCCATTTGATCAAGAGATCCCGCCATGACGGCCAGCCCCGACGAGATTTTCTCCCTGGAAAAATTCGAGTACCTGTGCTACTCGCGGCAGCATGAGCCAGCCGCCCGCGAACTGGTGCGCCTGCTGCTGCTGATCGACCGCCAGTATGGGCAACTGGCCGACAAGTTTTCGCTGCAGGTATCGGCCGCCGTCACCGCCACCGAGCTGGAGCAGCACATGCTGACCCGCGTCACCAGCGCCATCTCGGCACTGTTTTCGGACCCCGCCTTTCACATCAGCCCGGACGGCTTCGGCCAGTTGATCAATTTCCAGCGCTGGTTGGCGGCGCTGTTCGGCGCCAGCCATTTCATCAATGCCGACCACATCCTGGCCTCGCTCAAGCTGGGCGGTCCGCAGGCCGAGGTGTTCGAAATCAAGCCGCTGGACCTGGTGAAATTCTGCATCCTCTACTCGCCCGAATCGGAGCTGCCGCTGGACGTGGAAATGCTGTGGGCGCAGAACAAGCCGCTGGCGGCCGCCCTGTTCCTGGCCTTGATGTCGCCGCGCTTTCTCGGCACGCCGGCAGCGCACTCCAAGCGCGAGGCCTTGCTGGGCTGGCTGCCGGACCGGCTGCAGCAGCTGGACTCGCTGGACGGGCTGCCGGTGGCGGTGCTGCATGACGTCTACATGCACTGCAGCTATGCCGACCTGCCGCAGCGCCATCGCATCAAGGGCGCCATCAACCAGTTGATCGTCAAGAAGCTGCGCGCCGAGGGTCTGGCCGACCTGGACCACGACGGCGCTGGCCGGGTCGACGGCAAGCCGGTCGTGCTGGTGCTGCTGGAATGGTTTTCCGGTGGCCACTCCATCTATCGCACCCACTCCAAGACGCTGGAGGCGGCACGACGCCACTTCCACGTCGTGGCCATGGGCTACGAGGCCAATACCGACGAGCTGGGGCGGGCAGTCTTCGATGAATTCGTCATCCTGGAGCAACCCTCGGACCTGATGGGCTGCATGCGCCAGATCGCCGCCCAGGCCCGCACCCGACAGCCACAGGTGTTCTACATGCCCAGCGTGGGCATGTTCCCGATCACCATGTTTGCCGCCAACCTGCGCGTGGCGCCGCTGCAGGTGGCGGCGCTGGGCCACCCGGCCACCACGCATTCGCCGCGCATCGACTACATCAGCGTGGAAGACGACTTCGTCGGCGACCCGGCCTGCTTCAGCGAAAAGCTGCTGCGCCTGCCGGCCGACGGCCAGCCCTATCGGCCCTCGGCCATTCCCTTCGCGGTACCGCGCCTGGAGCGACGCGATCTGCCCCACGTCAACATCGCCATCGCCGCCACCACAATGAAGCTCAATCCGCGCTTCCTGATGGCCTGCCAGAAGATCGTGGAACTGGCGGCCCGGCCACCCGGTGGCGGTGCTGGCAAACAGGTGCATCTGCACTTCCTGGTCGGTCAGGCGCAGGGGCTGCTGTATCCGCAACTGCAGCGTCTGGTGCTGCGCTACGTGCCGGGTGCCCAGGTCTACCCGCACCAGCCTTACCAGCAATACCTGTCCATCTTCAACCAGTGCGACATGTTCCTGTCGCCCCTGCCCTTCGGCAATACCAACGGCATCATCGACGCCTTCACGGTCGGCCTGCCGGGGGTCTGCAAGACCGGGCCGGAAGTCTTCGAGCACATCGACGAGGGCCTGTTCCGCCGGGTCGGCCTGCCCGACTGGACCATTGCCGCCACCCTGGACGACTACATCCTGGCGGCGGTGCGCATGGCGACCGATTACCCGGCGCGCCAGGCGCTGTATGCGCATCTGGCTGATCCCCAGGCCTTGCAGCGCCTGTTCGAAGGGCGGCCGGAATCGCTGGGAGATGCACTGGCGGAGCTGGTGGCACAGCGTTGCGACGGGATCAACGCGCAAGAAAAATGACACAGCCGGGGGCAGCGTCTGCCGCCCCCGGCTGTGTCATGTCATGGCAAGACAGCGCCACGCAACTTCCCTGCACTCCCCTCAACTCCCCTTGCGGTCCTTGAAGGCGGGCACGAACATCTCGTTCCATACTGCCGGCTTGGTCTTGATGGTGCCGGCTTTGCTCATGAAGAGCACGTATTGCATGATGTCCACCGGCGTGGTCGAGAACTCGGTACCGGGGTCAGCCAGCATCTGCTCCACTTCTTCCTGCGGCAGCTTGAGCTTGGAGACGCGCAAGAAGGTTTCAGCCGCGCCCTTGCGGTTCTTGACGATATAGGCGTTCGCTTCTTCCTGCGCCGCCATGAAGGCTTGCGTCAGCTTGGGGTTCTTGTCGGTGAAGGACTTCAAAGCGAAGACCACGTCGATGGTGATGTGGCCCAGCACGTCGGTGGAGTTCAGCACGCGGGTGATACCGGGCGCCTTGGCTTCCTGGTAGGAGAACGGCGGCGAGGTGAAGTGGGCGGTGATCTCGGTCTTGCCGGAGACCAGCGAAGCCATTGCCTCCGGGTGTGACAGGCTCACCGTCAACGGGTCCAGCTTGGCGTAGTTCTCGGCACCGAAGGTCTTGGCCGCGGCCATCTGCAACAGCACGGCCGACAGCGAGGTCTTGATACCGGGGATGGCGATCTTGTCCTTGGGCGTGAAGTCCTTGAGGGACTTGACGTTGGGGTTGTTGGTGTTCAGCCAGAGCGGCGAGGTCGACAGTGCGCCCAGGCCCACCACTTCGGAACGCGGGATGCCATGCGCCTTGGACCACAGGGTCACGAAGCCCGGGGCGCCGGTGCCGGCAATGTCCAGGTTACCGGCCAGCATGGCGTCGTTGATGACATTGCCGCCGTCCAGCAGCACCCACTTGGTCTTCACATCGCCCAGGCCCATGGCCTTGGCATGCTTTTCCAGCAGGCCCTGGTCGCGGATCACCATCAGCGGCAGGTACAGCAGGCCGTAGCCGTGGGAAATGCGCACTTCCGGCGCTTCGGCGCGCGCGGCACCGGCGGCGGTGGACAGCGCCAGGGTGGCGGCGATCATCATGCTGCTAAAGGTACGACGTTTCATGTGTTGTCTCCTGTGGGTTCTCAGTTTATCGGTCTTGTCGTGGTCAGTCGTGTTGCGGTCAGCCTCAGTGCTGCATGCCCCAGCGGCGGATGGTGCGCTTCTCGATCTGGGCGAAGATCAGGTTCTCGACCACCAGGCCGATGATGATCACGAAGAACAGGCCCGAGAAGACGTTGGCGGTTTCCAGTTGGTTGCGGTTTTCGAAGATGTACCAGCCCAGGCCGCCGGCGCCGGAAGAAACACCGAACACCAGCTCGGCTGCGATCAGCGTGCGCCAGGCAAAGGCCCAGCCCACTTTCAGGCCCGTGAGGATGCTGGGGAAGGCAGCCGGGATCAGGATGGACTTCACCAGCGAGAAGCGGCGCAGGCCATAGTTCTGGCCCACCATGCGCAGGGTGTTGGACACCGCGCGGAAGCCGCCGTGGGTATTGAGGGCCACCGCCCACAGCACCGAGTGCACCAGCACGAAGATGATGCTGCCGGTGCCCAGGCCGAACCAGATCAGCGCCAGCGGCAAGAGCGCGATGGCCGGCAGCGGGTTGAACATGGAGGTCAGGGTTTCCAGCAGGTCGTTGCCGATGCGCGAGCTGATGGCCACGGTGGTCAACAGACCGGCCAGCAGGATGCCCAGGCCGTAGCCCACCAGCAGGGTCTGCATGGATACCGCGGCACGCTCCAGCAGCACGCCGCTGCCGATGCCGGAGAGGAAGGCCTGCACCGTCTCGCTGAAGCTGGGGAACAGCAGCGCATTGTCCAGCCAGCGGCCATAGACTTCCCAGATCACCGCCAGTACCAGCAGGATCACGGTCTTGCGCAGCCAGCCCATGCGATATAGCGATTCGAAGGCCGACAGCGGGCGCTGCACCTCGGCGGTGGCATTGGGGTTGGATTCCACCACGATCTCGGGGCGGACGTAGGGCAGTTTGGTTTGCATGATTGTTGTCTCCTGGCGCGGCTCAGTGATGCGCGAACAGCATGTCGTTGATGCGGGTTTCCAGCTCGGCCTGGGCGGCGGTTCCCAGCTGGCTGGGGTCGATGCTGTTGAGTTCGGCGCGGACCTGGCCCGGGTGCGGGGTCAGCAGGAGGATGCGGGTACCGACGCGGATGGCTTCCTCGATGGAGTGGGTCACGAAGAGCACCGTGAACTGGGTGTCGTCCCACAGGCGCAGCAGCTCGTCCTGCATCTTGCGGCGGGTCAGCGCGTCCAGCGCGGCGAAGGGTTCGTCCATCAGCAGCACATCGGGCTCCATGGCCATGCCACGGGCGATCGAGACACGCTGCTTCATGCCCCCGGAGAGCATGTGCGGATAGCTGTCGATGAACTTGGCCAGGCCCACCTTGCTGATGTAGTACTCGGCGCGCTCGGCGGCGGCGCGGCCCTGCAGGCGACCACTGGCGTGCAACGCGAATTCGACGTTCTGGCGCACCGTCTTCCAGGGCAGCAGCTGGTCGAATTCCTGGAACACCATCATGCGGTCCGGCCCCGGCTCATGCACCTCGCGCCCCTTGAGGCGGATTGCGCCGGAGGTCGGTTGCAGGTAGCCGCCGATAGCCTTCAACAGGGTGGACTTGCCGCAACCGGAGGGACCCAGCAGGATGTAGCGATCGCCCGGATGGACGTTGAAGCTCACGCTCTGGGTGGCCGTCACCAGCGAATCGGTGGTCTTGTATTGCAGGGTGACGCGGTCGATCTCCAGCAGCGGGCGCGATGGATCGATGGCAGATGCGCCATGGGCATTGTCGCTCATGCAAGTCTCCAAATGATTTATAGGATTTATGTTGGAACGGATGCTAGGCCGCGAAGCTGTAACGAATCTGACTAAAAGCTGACGGCTGTTTCTATCACGACGTTCGGGCATACAATGGCGCCCTGCAACACGCCCAAGCAGCGCCCACAGCTGCGGCAACGCCATCACACTGGAGATCCCCATGCGCATCCTGCTGGTCGAAGACACCGCCGACGTGGCCGAGGCCATCGTCTCCCACCTCACCCGCATCGGCCATACCGTGGAATGGGAGAGCCAGGGACTGGCCGCCAGCCGCCGCCTGGGCGAGGCCTTCGACCTCCTGATCCTGGACGTGATGCTGCCGCAACTGGACGGCTTCGCCCTGCTGGAGCAATTGCGCACGCGCGGGCAGCACACCCCGGTGCTGATGCTGACCGCCTGCGGCGAGATCGAGGAACGGGTGCGCGCCCTGGACCTGGGCGCGGATGACTACCTGGTCAAGCCCTTCGATTTCCGCGAACTGGAGGCCCGCATCCGCGTGCTACTGCGCCGTAGCGGCGGCGAATCCACCAACCTGCTGCACTGCGCCAACCTGTGCATCGACCGCAAGAGCCGCAGCGCCACGCTGGACGGCCAGCCCATCGACCTGACGCGGCGCGAGGTGACCCTGCTGGAAATCATCGCCGCCCGTCCGGGTCGCATCTTCAACAAGGATGAATTGATGGATCGGCTCTTCACCGTCGATGACACCCCCAACGCCAACACGGTGGAGCAATACGTGGCGCGTCTGCGCAAGAAACTGGCCGGCGCCGCCTTCGAGATCCGCACCCTGCGCGGCCTGGGCTACCAGCTGGTGCTGCAGGTCCCGGCCGAGGCACTGCCCTGATGCAGGGCCGCACTCAGGACGTGGTGGCCGGGCGCTCGCTCTATACCCGGCTGGTGGTGCGCGTGGGCGCGGTGCTGCTGGCCAGCGCCGCGGTGCTGTTGATCGCGATCTGGATTTCCACCCAGCTGGCCGCCAAGGAAGCCTATGACCGCATCCTCACCGGCAGCGCCCTGCAGATCGCCGAAAACACCTGGTACGACCATGGCGAGGTCAATGTCGATGTGCCGCTCGCTGCGCTGTCGATGCTGGGTACCGGCGACCACGCCATCTATGCCGTCTTCGATCCGCGTGGCCGGGTGATTGCCGGCGATGCCGAATTCCGCCCCGAGATTCCCTGGACCGAGCTGGAACAGGGCCCGCTGCTGCGCGATGGCCAATACCTGGGCACGCCAGTGCGCATGGCCATCATCGGCCGCCGCATGCCGGTCGACAGCCCGCATCCCTGGGCCGTCATCGTGCTGGCGCAGACCAACAATGCCCGCATGTCCTTCGCCCACAGCCTGGGCAGCAAGGCGCTGGTGGTGATCGTGGTGATGAGTGTGTTCACGCTGGTGGCCGCCATGTTCACGCTGTACCAGGCACTGGCGCCGTTGAAGCGTATCGAGGCGGCCATCCGCGAACGCGACCTGAATGACCTCTCGCCCCTGGCCCTGACGGTGCCGGCCGAAACCCATGCGCTGGTCTCGGCCATCAATGCCTTCATGCAGCGGCTGGCGGTACACCGCGCCACCATGCGCCGCGTGATCGGCGACGCCGCGCACCAGTTGCGCACGCCTGTGACGGCACTGGTGGCGCAGATGGAACTGCTGGCCAGCGAGAGCAACGAAGAAAAACGCCAGCGCCACCTGAGCCTGCTGCGTGAACGCACGCGCAGCCTGGGCGCGCTGGTGAACCAGCTGATCAACCATGCCATGGTGCAGCATCGCAACGACAGCCGCCTGCAGGAACCCATCGACCTGGCCGCGCTGGTGCGCTCACAGATGACCGAGGTGCTCTCCAACCGGGCGCGCACACCGCACGACCTGGCGCTGGATGTTCCGCCCCTGCCCTGCCTGATCCTGGGTGACGCCATCGCGTTGGGCGAGGCCGTCAAGAACATCCTAGACAATGCCCTGCAATACGGCGCGCCGGGCCTGCTGCATGTGCGGATGGATAGCGATGGTCAACACCATCAGTTGCGCTTCATCGACGACGGGCCGGGCATCCCGGCCGGCGATTGGGAGCGCCTGCGCAAGCCCTTCGCGCCGCGTGCGGGGGATCGCATGGGCGCCAGCCTGGGCCTGTCCATCGTCGAGGAAGTGATGCGCGCGCACGGCGGCGAGATGCAGTTCGCCTATCTGCCGGACGGCCATTTTGCGGTCCTACTGCAGTTCCCCGCCTGGCAGGCGCCGGCCTAGGGTCTGACTATTTCCATTCGATGATGGCGTTGCGGCGGTCCAGCCAGTGCACCTTCACACCGGCCGGCGCCACCTTGCGCCCGGCACAGGCACTGGCGGCCAGCGCGAACGGCGCATCGTAGTAACGGCCGCTGGCGGAGGAACGCAGCGGTGTCTGGGCGGCATGACTGGCGATCCAGTCGGCCGCATTGGTGCGCAGGAAGATCATGCAGGCGCCACCGCTGGTAGGCGCCACCTGGCAGGTGCAGCTGTTGCCGGAGGTGGTGATGGGCTCGGCCAGCGCGCCATTGCCGTTCAAGGTATCCGGCACGGGAACGGGAACCGGCACCGGGATCGGCACCGCCTGCTGGTGTGGGCCATAGTGACCACCCAGGTCGCGCGTGGTGACCTGCGCCAGGGCAGGCAGGGCCGCTGCGCACAGGAGGCAGGCCAGGATGCGTGGAATTGTCATGATCAAGGCTCTCCCAGGGTGGCCATTCAATGGACCAGGATGGACTAGGCCCGGGCGCGCAGGCGCCACAGGGTGGTGGTTTCCTTGCTGCGGGCGGCGAACAGCGGGTCGTCACGGTCGACGGCCTTGCCGTGGCGCGGCTTGATGTCGTGCCGTGCCACCACCTCCAGGCCCGCTTGCGCAATCGCTTCCGCCAGCATGCCCGGTGCGCGCAGGCCGAGATGCTCGGCGAAATCGGAGAGGATCAGCCAGCCCTCGCCATGGGCACTCAGGTGCGCCGCCAGTCCATTGAGGAAACCCAGCAGCATGCGGCTGTCGGGGTCATAGACGGCATGTTCGATGGCCGAGCTGGGTCGCGCCGGCAGCCACGGTGGATTGCACACCACCAGTGGTGCCCGTCCGGCCGGGAACAGGTCGGTCTGCTGTAGCTCCACCTGCTGGCGCAGGCCCAGGCCACGCAGGTTCTCATCGGCACAGGCCAGGGCGCGCGGATCCATGTCGGTAGCGACGATCCTGCGCACGCCCCGCTTTGCCAGCACCGCCGAGAGCACACCGCTACCCACGCCAATGTCGAAGGCCAGTTCGGTGGATGGCAGTGGCGCCTGCGCCACCAGGTCCACATACTCACCCCGCACCGGCGAAAATACGCCGTAATAGGGATGGATGCGCCCACCCAGTGCGCCAATCTCGACACCCTTCTTGCGCCATTCATGGGCACCGATCAGACCCTGCAGTTCGCGCAGCGAGACGGCGAAGGACTCGCTGGCCAGCGCCGCATCGTAGGCCTCGCTGCAGGCCGCCTGCACCTCCGGTGCACGCCGCAGCGGCACCACGAAGCCGGGCTCCACGGGAATGAGCAGCATGCCGAGGATACGCGCGCGTTGCGCCTGCATCTGGCGATGCTGGTGGAAGGCCTGGGCCGGGCTCTCGCCGCTGGCTGGCTTGCTGCGGCTCTTGGCCAGTGCGCGCTCGCGTGCCTTGTCCACGCGCCGGCCCAGCGCCTGCAGCAGTTGCCGTGCATTCTGGAAGTCGCCGCGCCAAAGCAGGCCGGTCCCTTCGCAGGCCAGCTTGTAGGCGGTATCGGCAGCGATCTGGTCGTCCGCCTCCTGGACCCGCCGGGGCGGCGGATTACCGGCCTCGGAGTGCCAGCGCAGCTGATGTTGGAGAGCGCCGGACTGCCAGGTGAGCTGCGGCGGGAAATCGTCTTGTGAAGTCATGAATCAGGATAGGCAATGGCGGCGCCGGACGCGCCGCGCGCAAAAACAGCCGCCAGTGTAGCAAAGCAGGACGCCGTGGCCTCGCCGGGACCGGAACTTCCCTCCGCCACCGACAACCAAACAGGACAACTTGACGTCGGGCAAACCCCGGCGGCTTTTTTCGCCGGCCGCGCTGCAATGCGCCTATGATGGAGCCGGTCAATCACCGAAGGAGAATCCATGAGCGAGCAAATGCAAACCCCGGGTTTTGATCACCAGCGCCTGCTGGACATGGTCGGCCAGTTCGAGGCGGAGCTGCAGAAACTGCCCGCCGGCAGCACCGAAGCCGACCAGCTGCGCGAAGACATCGCCCGCCTGCGGCAACATCTGAGCGCCCCGCAACCCCATGCCGGCCAGGTCGGCGACACCTGGCAATCCCTGCGTCGCGCCGCCGACAGCCTGGAAAACCAAGTCCTCAAGGACAGCCCCTACATCACCGAGATGGGCCGCATCATCGGACTGCTCTGAGGCCTGCTCCACCGGCCGCCGCCGGTAAAAAAACCGCCAGTCGTGATGCATGCAATGCACACGACTGGCGGTTTTCTTTTCAGCGCCGTGGATCCGGAATCCGCGATGCGGCTCAATGGGCTGGCAGCGGAATCCACTCGGTTTCACCCGGGATATCCGGGAACACCTGCTTGTCGCGGCCATTCCAGGCCAGCTTGGCGGCTTCGATCTTGTCCCGCGAGGTGGCGACGAAATTCCACCAGACGAAGCGCGGGCCATCCAGCGGCGCGCCGCCCAGGATCATGAAGACCGCCTCGCCGACCGCCTTGAGGGCGACCGTGGCGCCCGGTTGCAGAATGGCAAGGGTGCCGGCCGGCATGCTTTCGCCATCCAGCGTCACATCACCACGGACCACATAGACGGCGCGCTCCTGCACCTCGGCGCCGATCTCCAGCTCGGCACCTTCGGTGGTGCTGCCCGCCACGTACAGGGTCGGGCTGGCGGTCTTTACCGGCGAGCTCACGCCGAAGGCCGAACCGGCCAGCACGTGCAGGCTGGCCCCCCCCACCTGGGTCTGCGGCATGTCTTCCGATGCGTAGTGATGGAAGCTCGGTGCGTCCTCTTCCTGGTCGGCCGGCAGGGCCACCCACATCTGCAGACCGTGCACCGGCACCTTCTGCTCGCGGATGTCGTCGGGAATGCGCTCCGAGTGAACGATGCCGCGACCCGAAGCCATCCAGTTGACCGCGCCCGGGGTGATGCGCTGGACCACGCCCAGGCTGTCGCGGTGCATCATCGCACCGGAGAACAGGTAGGTGACGGTAGCCAGGCCGATATGCGGGTGGGGACGGACATCGCCTTCGGTGGTGCCGGCGTCGAATTCCACCGGACCCATGTGATCGAAGAAGACGAAGGGGCCGACGGTACGGGCGGCAGCAGCGGGCAGCAGACGGCGCACGGGGAAGCCGATGTCGCGGGTCAGGCCCTGGATCTTGTGAAGGATGTTGCTCATGGTGCTCTCCTGTTGTGGTGCGGGCGTCCCGGACGCCCGTTTTTTTCATTCAGATGACTGGCGATGAAGTGCAGTCTTTTTCAGCGCAGATGTGCTCAAAAACGGCCGGCGCGGAAATCATCGATGGCGGCTTCGACCTGCTCGCGGGTATTCATCACGAACGGCCCCCATTGGGCGATGGGCTCGTTCAGAGGCTTGCCGGCGATCAGCAGGAAGCGGCTACCCTGCTCGGCCCGCACCGTCACCCCGGCGGCGCCCACCGGATTGGTCAGCACGGCCATGCGACCGGCTTCGGCCGGACGGGGTTCGGCGCCCTCGCCGCCCACGGCCAGCTTGCCCTGGTAGACGTAGAGGAAAGCATTGTGGGTGGCCGGGATCGGCAGTTCCAAGCTCACGCCGGCTTCCAGGTCCAGATCCAGGTACAGCGGCTCGGTGGTCTCGCGGCGGATGGCGCCATCGGTACCGAAGGCAGTACCGGCCAGCACGCGCACCTTCACCCCCGGCTGCGGGAAGGTCTCGGGAATACCGGCCGAGGGGATGTCCTGATAGCCGGGATCGGTCATCTTGTCCTTGCCCGCCAGGTTGACCCACAGCTGGAAGCCGCTCATGAGGCCGTTTTCCTGCTCCGGCAACTCGGAATGCACCAGGCCGCGACCGGCAGTCATCCATTGCATGCCACCCGGTTCCAGCAGCCCTTCGTTACCGGCATTGTCGCGGTGGCGCATGCGGCCGGCCAGCATATAGGTCACGGTCTCGAAGCCACGATGCGGATGGTCGGGGAAACCGGCCAGGTAGTCGCTGGGTTCGTCGGAGTGGAAGGCATCCAGCATCAGGAACGGGTCCAGGCGGCGTTGCAGGTCGTGGGTCAGCACGCGGGTGAGGCTGACGCCGGCGCCATCCTGGGTGGGGATGCCGTTGACCAGGCGTTCGATCTGGCGGGTGTAGGGGGTAGTCATGGTCGATCTCCTTGAATCTGAATCAGCCCGCACCTCTTGGGCGCGGGCCGGGACTGCATTGATGGGGCGGTGACAGGTGAGGATCAGCGGATCAATGAATCAGTGTGCTTGAATCAGTGTGCTTCTTCCGGCTGGGCCTGGGTGTCGATGGAGGACACCAGCAGCAAGGCGCCGATCAGGGCCACGTTCTTCAGGAAGTGAATCATCTGGCCCTGGGCAGCGGCACCTTCCATGGTCCAGAAATGGTGGGCCGACAGGGTGGCGCCGACGGTGAAGAGCGCAATCACCAGCGACACCGGACGCACGCCGCGACCACTCATGAGCAGCAGACCGCCGCCGACTTCGACCAGGATGGTGACCAGCACGGCCAGGGTCGGGACCGGCAGGCCCAGGCTGGTGAAGTAGCCGACGGTACCGGCGAAACCGACGATCTTGAAGATCCCGGAGATGACGAACAGCGACGCCAGCAGGACGCGGCCGATACGGAAGGTGGTGTAGTTGGTAATCATGGTAAGCCTCTCTGATATTGGGTATGGGTGAACTACGGTTGTTTGAGTTGTGATGCCGTGTTGCCTTACTGCATTTTTCTACATGACTTCGATGTGTTCGTCTTGCTACTGCCGACTACGCCCGGCTTTGTGCTGTTCGCTCTCGGCGTTTCGCTGCAGCCAGTGACGACAGAATAGGCAAGTTCGCTTCTCGAAAAAACTGATTATCTTTTTATAATCATCATCAATTTTTTAGATATAGTTGGCGTTTTGCTCTCTTTTACTCTGCTTTCTGGGGAATGCCATGAACATCGAACGCCTCTCGCTGGACCAGTTACGGGTATTTGTCCAGGTTGCCGACAGTGGCAGTTTCCTGGCAGCTGCGCGCAAGCTGGCGCGGGCGCAATCGGCGGTGAGCTATGCCATCGCCACGCTGGAAGATCAGCTGGGGGTGCTGCTGTTCGACCGCAGCGGCTATCGGCCGCAGCTGACCCGCCCGGGAATGGCACTGCTGGCCGATGCGCGCCAGGTACTGGACCATGTGGATTCGCTGCAGGTGCGGGCCAATTCCTATGCCCGTGGGCAGGAGCTGGAGATGTCGCTGGCGGTGGACGTGTTCTTCCCCACCGACTGCCTGGTGGACCTGCTGCGACGCTTTCGCGACGCCTTCCCGGCCGTGACGGTGAGGCTGGAGGTGGAAGCACTGGGAGCGGTGGCCGAGCGGGTCATCGATGGCCGCTCCATGCTGGGCATCCTGGGCACGCTGCCGACCACGCCACCCAACCTGCTGCGCATTACCTTGCCCAGCGTGCAGCTGGTGGCGGTGGTGGCGCCTGGCCATCCGCTGGCCCAAGTCAAGGGACGGGTGACGGAAAAGATGCTGCAGCAGCAGACCCAGCTGGTGCTGAGCGACCGCAGCGAGCTCACGGCGCGGCAGGATTTTTCGGTGCACTCGCGCCTGACCTGGCGCATGAGCGACCTGGGGACCAAGCACGCCTTGCTGCGTGCCGGCATGGGCTGGGGCAACATGCCCCTGCATGTGGTCAAGGATGACCTGGCAGCGGGACGGCTGATCAGCATCAGCACCATTCATCACTCGCCCCAGGGCGAGGAGCTGCCGATCCAGTGCGTCTACAAGCCCGACCACCCGGCCGGACCGGCGCTGTCATGGTGGCTGGATTCCCTGGCCGGGCTGATGTCGCGGGAGCGGCTGCGGGCCGACGCCCCCGCGCCCTTGGCGCCGAGGTGGGCGACGGTAGCGAAACGCTCGCGGTACTGCCCCGGGCTGACTCCGAGCTGGCGCAGGAATACCCGCCGCAGGTTCTGCTCTTCCCCGTAGCCGGCCTGGCTGGCAATGCGCTTGAGCGGCAGGCGGGTTTCCTCCAGCGCACGGCGCGCCGCTTCAAGCCGCATCAGTTCGACGGTACGAGCCGGCGTGCGTCCGGTTTCGGCCACATACAGCCGGGCAAAGGTGCGCGGGCTCATATTGGCCTGGCGCGCCAGGTTTTCCACCCGCAGGTCGGCTTCCAGATGCGCGGCGATCCAGGCGTGCAGCTCGGCAAAGCGCCCTGCCCCGGTGGCTTGCGAGGCCAGCGGGGCGCTGAACTGCGACTGCCCGCCCGGACGCTTGACGAACACCACCAGCTGGCGCGCCGTGGCGATGGCACAGGCATGGCCCAGGTCCTGCTCCACCAGTGCCAGTGCCAGGTCGATGCCGGCGGTGACGCCCGCGGACGTCCAGATACGGCCCTGGCGGATATAGATCGGGTCGCCATCGACCTCCAGCGCCGGATAGCGGCGCTGCAGCTGTTCGGCCGAATCCCAGTGCGTGGTCACCCGCAGGCCATCCAGCACGCCGGCCTCGGCCAGGTGGAAGGCGCCGGTACAGACCGAGCAGACACGCTGTGCAAGCGGCGCCATCCGGCGTATCCATGCCACCAGTGCCAGATCCAGACTGAAGGGCTCGCCCAGGCTGCCGCCGGGTGAGATCAGCGTATGCAGCGCTTGCCCGTCCAGCAGTCCATCCAGCGCCGCCAGCGACTGCGTCATCACCGGCAGTCCGGCACTGGTGACGATGGCGCCGCCCTGCGCCGAAGCCACATGCAGCCGATACACCTCCCGCCCCTGCAGACGATTGGTGGTCGCCAGCACCTGCAGGGGGCCGGACAGGTCGAGCAGGTTCATGCCTTCATAGGCCAGGATGACAACCTGGCGCGGTGCGTGCTTGGATTCCATGCAAACCCTGTAGTCGCTTAGTAAAGATCAGAAGTGAAGGTGCGTGCGATCTTAGCGCAGCCCGGCCGCCAGCGTCGCCCGCCCGGCACGCTGGGCCAGCATCCAGCGCCCGGTGACCAGCGCCGAGACCAGCAGCACCGGCAGGATGGCGGCGTTGAGGGTTTCCCACCCAAAGCGCGCCAGCAACGGCCCGGCACCGAGAGTGGCCAGGGCGGTGGCGGCGTAGCGCATCAGCTCGGCCAGGCCCTGGGTCTTGGCCCGTTCGGACGGGGTGTAGGACTGGGCCAGCAAGGTGGTGCCGCCCACGAACATGAAGTTCCAGCCCACGCCCAGCAGCAGCAAGGCCACATAGAAGGCTGGCAAGGTGGTCGAGAGCATGGCGATGAGCGCACAGCCCAGGTTCATGGCCAGCCCGGCCAGCAGCACGCTGCCCAGCCCGAAGCGCTGGATCAGGCGCCCGGCGAAGAAGGACGGCGCATACATGCCCACCAGATGCCACTGGATGATGGCGGCACCATCGTCGATGCCATGGTGACAGGCCACCGCCGCCAGCGGTGCGGCAGTCATGATGAACATCATCACCATCGACCCGGCCACATTATTGGCCACCGAGGCCATGAACACCGGGGTGCGGGCGATGGCCGACAAGGACCGTGCCGGCGCCAGTTCCGCACCCGTGGCCGCGGCGGCAGCAAGGTGATCGGTCTGGTCGCGATAGAACAAAATCAGCACCAGCACCGACAGCAGGCCCATGGCCGCCACCACCAGATAGGCGCCGGCAAAGAGCGCGGTGGGGAACCAGTCCTTGCTCCAGGCCGCCAGCGCCGGACCGACCAGCGCCGCGATCACGCCACCGGCCAGCACGGTGGAGATGGCACGGCTCTTGGCCGCTTCACTGACGGCATCGGCCGCCGCCAGGCGGTAATACTGGGCAAAGGCCTGGAACACCCCGACCAGGGCGGTACCGGCGCAGAAGGTCCAGAACTGGGCATGGAACACCGACCACACCGAGATCAACCCGCCCACGCAGCAGCTGGCCGCCCCCAGCACGAAGGACCAGCGCCGTCCCAGGCGCTGGATCAGGAAAGCCGCAAACCAGGTCACCACTGCCCCGGCCACCGTGATGAGGGCAAACGGCAGGGTGGCCAGCGCCTTGTCCGGTGCCAGTTGCCAGCCGGTCAGCGCGGTCAGGGTCAGGTCGATCGAGATGGCGCAGGTGAAGAGCCCCTGACACAGGGCCAGGACGGCGGCATTGCGGCTGCCGGCAGAGGCGGCGGAGGGGAAGCGCATGGGATTTGCTCCGGAGGGTGATTGATGGAAAAATTGTCGGATCGAGGGTGCTTTGGCGTCAATGACACAAAACCTTCAATTCCTGCCAACCCATCCTTGAAAGACCCCGCGACATGCTGATCCAGGCCCACGAATCCGCCCTGCTGGTCGTCGACCCGCAGGAAAAGCTGCTGCCGGCCATTCATGACGGCCAGGCCGTACTGGCCGAGATGGTCCGCATGGCCAGCATCGCCGGCCTGTTGGGGGTGCCGGTGATCGGCACCGAGCAGATGCCCGACAAGCTCGGCCCCAACCACCCCGACATCCGCCGCCTGTGTGACAAGACCCTCTCCAAGCGCCATTTCGACGCCTGCGCCGAGGGCCTGCCGGCGGCCATTCCCCCCTCGGTGCGGCAGATCGTCGTGGCCGGCTGCGAGGCCCATATCTGCGTGCTGCAAACCGCGCTCTCGCTGCTGCAGCGGGGCTATCGCGTGCTGCCGCTGCTGGGCGCCTGCGGCTCGCGCCGCGCCCTGGACCGTGATGCCGCCTTCGAGCGCCTGCGCCAGGCCGGCGCGGTTCCGGTAACCCTGGAAATGGTGGCCTATGAATGGCTGCGGGAAAGCGGGCATCCGCAGTTCCGCACGGTCCTGAAGCTGATCAAGTGAGACCAGCGACGTATTCCCGTGGTCCAGGTCAAGCCTGCCATCGCTCGGGAAGCACGGCCTGACTTAACTGGAATGCACGTTGGGCATTGAAGTGATGAAAGTTTCTGTTATCAGGCCTGCGGATGCATTCAGCAGCCGAGAACTGTGGTAAAAGTAACGGAAAAAATAGCTGCGTGGGCGCATCACGATGTTGCGTATCACCTATCATCACGCCAAACCCTGGCCAGCCGACGCCGCCACAACATAGAGGATCTCCACACGCTTATGTCCAGCCTACCTGCCCCCACGTCCGCCCACGCACCGCCACCGCTCACGCTGCATACCCTGCGCGCCAGTTGCTCTGCTTGCAGCATGCACCAGCTATGCCTGCCGATGGGCCTGGACCAGGGCGACATGCAGCGGCTGGAACAGGTCATCAATCGCCGCCGCAAGGTCAAGCGCGACGAGTCCCTGTACCGCCTCAACGACAAGTTCGACATGCTCTATGCCATCCGGTTGGGGCATTTCAAGACCTTCCAGAGCAATACCAACGGCGGCCAGCAGATCACCGGCTTCCAGATGGCCGGCGAACTGCTGGGCATGGATGCCATCGGCGCCGGTCACCACCTGTGCGAGGCGGTGGCGCTGGAAGACAGCGAAGTCTGTGAAATCCCCTTCTCGCGGCTGGAAGACCTGTTCCGCGACATGCCAACCCTGCTGCGCCAGTTCCATCGCATGATGAGCCTGGAGATTTCCCGCGAGCAGCGCGTCATGCTGACCCTGGGCAGCATGACCGCCCAGCAGAAGATGGCGGCCTTCCTGTTGAACCTGTCCTCGCGCTACGCCAGCCGTGGCTATTCGACCACCCGCTTCCAGCTGCGCATGACCCGCGAGGAAATCGGCAATTACCTGGGCCTGGCGGTGGAAAGCGTGAGCCGCCTGCTGACCAACTTCAAGAAGACCGGCGTCATCGAGGTCAACCACCGCGACGTCGAACTGAGCGACCTGGCGACCCTGCGTGCCATCGCCCTGGGCAACGACCCCTGCGCCTGAGCTGCCGGTAGCTGCCGCCAGCTACCTGCGAGAGGTTAGAATGGCCGGATGACAACACCCCGGCTCCCCCCCTCTTCTCCATCGCTCCTGAAAAGCTTCCTGCGCGCCCGTCTGGCGCGCGACCACCATCTCGGCCTGCCGCTGACCACCGGCCTCATGGCGGTGCTCTCCACCGCACTGCTGTTTGCCCTGATCGCCTATGAAGTCGCCACCAAGGGCGCGCTCACGCGCCTGGATCAGCAACTGGCGGACTGGTTCAACCAGCTTGCCTTCTCGCCCCTGACCGAGCTGGTGCTGGGCTACACCCACCTGCACGGCACCATCGGTGTACTGGTGATGGGCGCGCTGCTGCTGCGGCACATGGCGCGGGCGCGGCAATGGGCCTGGGTGGCGGACCTGGCACTGGTGTTGCCGGGCGGCATGCTGTTCAACTACACGCTCAAGCATGTCTTCGCCCGCATGCGGCCCAGCTTCGAGGATCCCATCCTGGTGCTGCACAGCTACAGCTTCCCCAGCGGACACACCATCGGCGCCACCCTGCTCTACGCCGTGCTGGCGGCCTACCTGCTGAACCAGCCGGCCCTGCTGGCGACCCTCGGCGCGCGCTTGCGCCTGGGCCACGCCGGCGTACAGCGGGTCGTGGTCGGCGCAGCACTGCTGCTGGTCGGGCTGACCGCGTTCAGCCGGGTCTATCTGGGTGCCCACTTCCTGAGCGATGTACTGGGGGCGATGCTGCTGGGCACGGCCTGGTTCGCGCTATGGACCACGGCGGTTTTCACAATACAGCGGCACTATTGGACAATGTCGCGTTCCAACTGACTTTCCAACATCCCCTCGTTGCGAATGCCAGAACAACAATCCCTCCAGAATTTACCCGACAGCAAGACCGGAACCGGGCGCCCTGACGTCGTTGCCGCCATCAATGCCAAGGCCGGTGGTGGTCACGCCGAAGCGCTGGCCGCCCATATCACCGATGAATTCGCCCGCCACGGCCTGCGCGCCGTGGTGCACTTGGCGCACAGCGGCGAAGACATGCTGCAGGCTGCGCGCGAGGCGGTGCGCGACCAGGTCCCGGTGGTAGCCGTCGGCGGCGGCGACGGCAGCGTCAATGCCGTGGCATCCACCCTGCTGGCCGACGGCCAGTGCCGCAGTGCGCTGGGCGTGCTGCCGCTGGGGACCCTGAACCACTTCGCCAAGGACCTCGGCATCCCCTTGGTCTTGGAAGAGGCCATCGCCAACATCGCCACCGGGCGCCGCCTGCGGGTCGACAGTGGCGAGGTCAATGGCCAGCCCTTCATCAACAATTCCAGCCTGGGCCTGTATCCGGACATCGTGCGCGAGCGCGAGAAACAGCAGGCCCGCCTGGGCCGCGGCAAGTGGCTGGCGTTTACGTGGGCAGCCATGGGCGCGCTGCGACGCTACCCCTTCCTGCGCGTACGCCTGTCCATCGATGGCCAGGAACACTGGCGGCGCACGCCCTTCGTCTTCATCGGCAACAACGAATACCTGATGAGCGGCCTGGACATCGGCAAGCGTTCCACCCTCACCGACGGCCGCCTGAGCCTGTACGTCTGCCATCGCACCGGCCGCTGGGGCCTGCTGCGGCTGGCCTTGCACGCGCTGTTCGGGCGCCTGCAGGCAGCGCAGGACTTCGACGTGCTGACCGCCACCGAGATCCACATTGAGACCCACAAGAAGCGCATGCGCGTGGCCACCGATGGCGAGGTCAACCTGATGCAGACGCCGCTGCACTATCGCATCCGCCCTGCCTCGCTGGAGGTGATCGTGCCGCAGGAAGCAAATGACGACGCCGGCAAGGAAGCCGGTATGCTGGACAAACTGTGGGGGGACCGCTGATGCGTACCCTCATCCATCTGTCGGACCTGCATTTCGGTCGCATCGATTCGGCCATCATCGAACCACTGATCGCCCAGATCCACGAACTGCGCCCCGATCTGGTGGTGGTCTCGGGCGACCTCACCCAGCGCGCCCGCAGCAGCCAGTTCAAAGAGGCGCGCCAGTTCCTGGATGCCTTGCCCAAGCCGCAACTGGTGGTCCCGGGCAACCACGACGTGCCGCTCTTCAATGTCGCCGCGCGCCTGCTGCAGCCGCTGCGCAAGTACAAGCGCCACATCACCCAGGACCTGCAGCCCTCGTACGTGGACGATGAGATTGCGGTAGTGGGCATCAACACCGCCCGCTCGCTGACCATCCAGGACGGGCGCGTGAACGACCGCCAGATCGAGCTGGCGCGGCGCGAACTGGCGGCGGTGGACGACCATCTGGTCAAGATCATCGTCACCCACCATCCCTTCGACCTGCCGCCGGGGCCGCAGCATCATGGCCTGGTCGGCCAGGCGGTACCGGCCATGCGCGCCTTCGCCCTGTGCGGCGCCGACCTGCTGCTGGCCGGCCACGTGCACACCAGCTCGGCCGTCAGCAGCGCCGGGCGCTATCACATCCCAGGCTATTCGGCGCTGGTGGTACAGGCCGGCACGGCCACGTCCACCCGCGGCCGGGGCGAGAGCAATTCCTTCAATGTGCTGCAGGTGCAGCCGCACGAGATCGTGGTGCACCGCCTGGCCTGGCAGCCCGAGGCACGCTCCTTCGCGCTGGAGGCCACGCAGACCTTCGTACAGCGCGGCAACGAATGGTTCGAGCAGAAGGCCGATGGCGTACTGGGGGATTAGGGCCTGTTCCGATTCAATCCAACGCCTCCAGGACGCACGGAGCGCACAGACGAAAAAAGAGCCGCTGGAAACCATGCGGCTCTTTTTTCATGTGCTCGTGACCGGCGCTGCCTGAGGAACCTGACGAACCTGATAAACCTGACAATTGCGCCTGCACGGACTCACATCGGGTTTTGGTCGATCCAGTCGCCGGAGAAATCGAGGATGTAGGCAATGGCCTCGTCTTCGGAGTCGAATTCATTGGTGGGCGCCTTGCGCTGGTAGCGCAGCTTGCCGCTGCCATCCTTGCCCTCGTGAATCACGAAGCAAGCCATGAATTTACCGCTATCGAGCTTCTTGACCTCTGGAATGACGGCATTTCCCCTGTACGGGAAGATCTGGGACATGTGATGAAACCTCCTTGTTGCGAGGCGCCATGCTAGCACAAGCGGCCTGTCTCCACAGGGCGCGGGCCGGCGACCCGCCGATCTCGCCAGGGCATGAGAATGCGGGAATGGCCGACGCGGAAACGGATGCGCTGCACCTATATTTGCAACATTGTTGCATTTATGAGATATTCGCAACTCAGTTGCATTTACATGTTCCCGTCCTGACCCGCATCTCCACCTCCTCCTTCCCGTTTCCCATGACCACCACACAACGCCAGCCGCGCGACACCCGGCTTCCCGTGACGGTGCTTTCCGGCTTCCTCGGTGCCGGCAAGACCACCCTGCTCAACCACATCCTGAACAACCGCGAGGGGCGCCGCGTGGCGGTGATCGTCAACGACATGTCCGAGGTGAACATCGATGCGGCGCTGGTGCGCGACGGTGGTGCCGATCTCTCGCGCACCGAGGAAAAACTGGTCGAGATGAGCAATGGCTGCATCTGCTGCACCCTGCGCGAAGACCTGCTGATGGAAGTGCGCAAGCTGGCCCGGGAGCGCCGCTTCGACCAGCTGGTGATCGAATCGACCGGCATTTCCGAACCACTACCGGTGGCCGAGACCTTTACCTTCACCGATGAAGACGGCGCCTGCCTGTCCGACGTGGCACGCCTGGATACCATGGTCACGGTGGTGGATGCGTTCAATTTCCTCAAGGATTACAGCTCCCAGGACAGCCTGCAGGAACGCGGCGAATCGATGGGCGAGGAAGACAGCCGCACCGTGGTCGACCTGCTGATCGAGCAGATCGAATTCTGCGACGTGATCGTGCTCAACAAGCTGGACCTGGTCTCGGCGCCCGACCTGGAACGCCTGCACGCCATCCTGCAGCGCCTCAACCCGCGTGCCCGCATCGTCAGCGCCGAGTTCGGCAAGGTGGCGCTGGATCGCGTGCTCAACACGGGACTGTTCGATTTCGAACAGGCCAGCCAGGCGCCGGGCTGGTTGCAGGAATTGCGCGGCGAGCACGTCCCCGAGACCGAACAGTACGGAATCACCAGCTTCGCCTGGCGCGCGCGCCGACCGATGCATCCGCAGCGCTTCTTCGCCCTGGTCAATAGCGAGTGGCCGGGCGTGGTGCGCTCCAAGGGTTTCTTCTGGCTGGCCACGCGACCAGCCCATGCGGGCTCGTGGTCGCAGGCCGGGGCGGTATGCCGCCACGGACTGGCCGGCAAATGGTGGGCCGCAGTGCCCCGCGAAAAATGGCCGCAGGAACAGGAATCCATTGATTTCATCATGGAACAATGGGATGAGAACGTCGGCGACGCCCGCCAGGAACTGGTGCTGATCGGCATCGATCTCGACCAGGATGCCCTGCGCGCCAGGCTGGAAGCCTGCCTGCTGTCGGACGCCGAGATGGCCCAGGGGCCGCTGGGTTGGGCCCGCATGCCGGATCCTTTCCCGGTCTGGGAATGAGGAAGCCGATACCATGAGCCTCACCAGCACCCTGCCCGACGTCGCCCGCGAACAGCGCGCCACCATCGCCCTGCCGCTGGAATGGGTGGGCATGAGCGGCATCGCCCTGCCCCTGCATCTGCAGGAAGGGGCCGCCCCCATCCCCGCCAGCGCCGAAGTGGCGGTCGATCTGCCCGACCCGCAGGCCAAGGGCATCCACATGTCGCGCCTGTATCTGCTGCTGGAGCAATTCACCGCCCGCGCGGCACTCACGCCACCGGTGATCCACGCCCTGCTGCGCCAGATGCGCGAAAGCCACGCCGATTGCCACTCACGCGGGGCCGCCTTGCGCCTGGATTTTTCCCTGCTGCAGCAACGCCCGGCGCTGGTCACACCCGGTCTGACCGGCTGGAAGAGCTACCCCGTCAGCCTGGCCGCCGAACTGCATGACGAGCAGGTGCAACTGAGCCTGCGGGTGCGGGTGGCCTATTCCTCTACCTGCCCCTGTTCCGCCGCGCTGTCGCGCAAGGCCTTGCAGGATGCCTTCGCCAGTCACTTCGCCGCCAGCCCCGCCATCCCGCGCGAAGCCGCGCTGGACTGGCTGGCGCGGCATGCCAGCCTGGCCACGCCGCACAGCCAGCGCAGCGAGGCCGAACTGAGCATCAACGTCGCCCCCGACAGCGCCGAGTTGCCGCTACCGGCCCTGATCGATACCGCCGAAGCGGCACTGGGCACGGCCGTGCAGACGGCCGTGCGACGTGCCGATGAGCAAGCCTTTGCATTGGCCAACGGCGCCAACCTGATGTATGTGGAAGATGCGGCGCGGCGCCTGCGGCAGGCACTGGAAGCGGCCTTCGGCAACTGCGCGGTACGGGTCAGTCACTACGAAAGCCTGCATGCGCATGATGCGGTGGCCGCCACCGCCAGCCCCGGCTGGCGCGAGCAGATCCGATGATGATGGCCAGTGGCGGCCGCCCCCGGGCCGCCGCCTGGCACGATGAGCGAAAGCGGGGTATCGTTGCCGCTCCTGCGTAAAAGATTTCCATGATGTCCGACCACTTCCCTTCCTTCCTGCAACGTCACCAGTACGCCGCCCTCGAATCCGGTCCTCGCGTGCTGGTGCTGGGTGCCGTGCACGGCAACGAAACCTGCGGCACGCAGGCCATCGCCCGCCTGCGCGAGCAACTCGACAGCGGCCAGCTGCGTCTGCAACGCGGCCTGCTGACGCTGGTGCCGGTCACCAATCCGCTGGCCTACCAGAAGCACCAGCGCCAGGGCGAACGCAACCTCAACCGCAACCTGCGCCCGCATCCGGCCCCGGCCAACTTCGAGGACCGGCTCTGCAATGTGCTGTGTCCCTGGATCGATGAGCACGAGGTGCTGCTGGACCTGCACTCCTTCCACACCGGCGGCGTTCCCTTCGCCATGCTGGGTCCGCTGGACAATCAGGATGCAGTCGAGCCCTTCGCCCATGCGGCGGCCGAGCAGCGCATGGTGGCGCACCTGGGCTGCAAGCGGGTGGTCGAAGGATGGATGACGGCCTACGTGCGTGGCGTGGAACGCCGCCGCCAGCAAGGCCATGCGGTGTCGCCGGATCTGCTGGACCGGCAATACGGCGTGGGCACCACCGAATATGCGCGCAGTCACGGCCTGTACGGCGTCACGCTGGAATGCGGCCAGCATGATGATCCCCAGGCTCCCGAGGTCGCCTATCAGGCCATCCTGCAGACCCTGAGCTTGCACGGCATGATCGATCGCCCCCTGCAGCCGCCGGCGGACGACATCCAGATCATCCGCCTGGTCGATGTGATCGACATGGCCCATCCCGATGATCGCTTTATCCGCGAATGGGCCAGCTTCGACCGGCTGCGTGCCGGTGAAGTGATCGGCCATCGCCGCGACGGCCGCCCGGTCACCGCACCGGAAGACGGCTACATCGTCTTCCCCAACCCGCGCGCCCTGCCGGGCAACGAGTGGTTCTATCTGGGCGTGGACAGCCCGCGCAGCCTGTAAGGCTTCAGGCCGCGCAATCCAGCGCGTAGAAGCGGGTATCGACCACCATCACCGGGAAGGCCGGCGGCAGGTCGGCCTGCTCGATCTGGCGGAAGCCGTTCTTTTCATAGAAGCGATGCGCCGCCAGGAACTTGGCGGTGGTACCCAGGAAGATCTGGCGCACGCCCTGCTGCCTGGCCCAGTCCACCGCGCCCTGCAACAAGCGGGCGGCCGTGCCATGCTCCTTGCCGCGATGGGTGGCGGCCACGAACATCTTGCGCAGCGCCACCTGATCATTGCCGATGTCCAGCAGGGAGATGGTACCGACCACCTTGCCTGCCTCCAGCGCCACCCAGAAATTGCCCTTGCCCTTCTGGTAGAAGCCGGGGATGTCCTTCAGGTCGGGCTGGCCTTCCAGGTTAATGGGGATGCCGAACTCCTCTTGCTGGATCGGCAGGATGACGTCCACCACGCCACTGGCGTGGTCGGGCGAGAAAGCTTGAATCTGGATCATGGGGTGCAGACGAAAGAATGGATGAGGGGGATAGGCTTGCGGTGTAGAGCGGATCACGTGAGTTCGTGACCCGGCGTGAGCTCCCAGCAGCGCGGGCTGTGGGCGAAGCCGATATGGCCATAGTAGTCGGCGGCATCGGGCGCGGCCAGCAGGCGCAGGCGGCAACGCGGCCCCAGCAGGCTGCGGGCATGGCGGATCAATTCCTTGCCGATGCCCTGGCGCTGGTATTGCTCGTCCACGGCCAGCTCCGACAGGTAGCAGGCATAGGCGAAATCGGTCACGCCACGTGCCACGCCGACGATCAGTTCGCCATCCCAGGCGGTGGCGATCAGGTTGGCATGCTCGACCATGGCCTGCATGCAGTCACGGTCGTCGAGCGGGCGGCGGGGTCCCAGCGAAGTACGCGAGAGGATATCGATGAACTGATCCGCCGTGAGGCGGACGTCGGTACGGTAGACGATGGGCATGCGCGGACTCACTGACAGTCGAAGCCGCCCACGTTAACACAAAATGCCGGAAGGCACGCGGCACCCTGGCCTGCCCGGCGCTGCTTCAGTCCGGGCGCTGATAGACCTGCTGCGCCACCGGCTTGCCGGTGGCATCCACCCTGACCAGCACCATCTCGCCGGAGGCCACGCTGGCACCGGTCCAGCGGGCGATGTTCACGTCATGCGTGACCAGGATCAGCGCCCGCCCCTGCTTGGCCGGCAGAGCGCTGCGCAGGTAGGCCTGCAGACGTTCATTGGCGCTGTCGGCGCGGCCAGCCTGATCATTGAAGAACGAGGCCAGGCTATCTTCTACCAGCGGTGTCCCGAAGCCCAGCAGGCTGGCCGTCTCCCGGGTACGGCACCAGGGACTGGCCGCCACCACCGCGCTGCGCACGCCCTGCTCGCGCAGCCAGGCTCCGATCTTGCGTGCCTGCGCCCGTCCTTCTTCGTTGAGGTTGCGTTGCGTACTGCAGTCCTCCAGCGAGAATCCCGCCGGGTCGCCGATGCCGGGGGCACGGGCGTGCCGCATGATGAGCACCTGGTCAGCAGCGGCCAGGCGCTGGCCGAGGTCGTCAGCCCTTGCGGGCGTAGCAAAGGCAGCCAGGAAAAGAAAGCAGGCGAAGGAAGCGAGGAGGCCTCGGAACAGCAATCCGGTCATGGTCGAAGGTCTGGCGCACAAGTCTGTGGGCCTTCAGTCTAGTCCGGAATGCCGACGCCGCCGCCCGCGCGGGGAGCGCGTTTGCGGCGTCAAAAGCAGGTCATGGTGCAGAAAATCTCAGGCGTTCTTCCATTGCGGGCTACGCTTTTCGAGGAAGGCCTGGACGCCCTCGCGCTGGTCCTGGGTATCGAACAGATCGACGAAGAGTTCGCGCTCGGTCTGCAGGATGCTGCCCAGCGGATTATGGCGCGCCCCCTGGATCAGTTGCTTGCTGGCCGCCACCGAGGACGGGCTCTGCTTTTCCGCCTGCAGGGCCAGCGCCAGTGCGCGCTCGCGGGCCTGGCCCTTGGGTACCACTTCTTCCACCAGGCCAATACGCAGCGCGGTCTCCGCATTGACGCGCTCGCCGCACAGGATCATGCGCTTGGCCCAGCCCTCACCGACCAGCCAGGGCAGGTTCTGCGTGCCACCGGCACAGGGCAAGAGGCCCACTGCGGCCTCCGGCAAGGCCATCTGCGCCTGTTCCTCGGCAATGCGGATATCGCAGGCCAGTGCGCATTCCAGGCCGCCGCCCATGGCGTAGCCGTTGATGGCGGCAATCGAGACGCCACGGAAGGCGGACAAGGTCTCGAAGGCTTCGCCGAAGCGACGCGCCATCTCGCGCGCCATGGCCTTGTCACCATCGGCGAAGAGCTTCAGGTCGGCGCCGGCGGAAAAGAATTTCTCGCCCTCGCCGGTGACCACCAGGGTGTAGACGTTGCGGTCGGCATTGAGGTCCCGGACCAGTTGTGTCAGGTCGGCCAGGGCCTCGCGGGTCCAAGTGTTGGCGGGCGGATTGGACAGCGTCAGTACCGCGGTGTGGCCGGTGATGTCCAGTTTCAGGTTGGTGTAGGTGCGCATGCTCGTCCTTGTGTCGGGTCAGCGGATATCGTCCAGGTTGTCGCGTTCCAGCAGCTTGCGCGAAATGATGACCCGCATGATTTCATTGGTACCTTCCAGGATCTGGTGTACCCGGACGTCGCGGAAATAGCGCTCCAGCGGGTATTCGCGGATATAGCCATAGCCGCCATGCAATTGCAGGGCCTCGTTGCAGATGCGGAAACCGAGGTCGGTCGCCAGTCGCTTGGCCATGGCGCAATAGGTGGTGGCCTCGGGCGAACCGGCGTCCAGCTTGGTGGCCGCCAGGCGCACCATCTGGCGCGCCGCCACCAGTTCGGTCTGCATGTCGGCCAGCTTGAATTGCAGGGCCTGGAAATCGGCGATGGGGCGACCGAACTGCTTGCGTTCCTTCATGTAGGCATGGGCCGCATCCAGTGCGCCCTGGGCCGCGCCCACCGAGCAGGTGGCGATGTTGATGCGGCCACCGTCCAGCCCCTTCATGGCGAACACGAAGCCCTCGCCCTCCTCGCCCAGCAGGTGGTCCACCGGGACCTTGACGTTGTCGAAGCTGATGGTGCGGGTGGGCTGGCTGTTCCAGCCCATCTTGCTTTCCTTCTTGCCGTAGCTGATGCCGGGGGTATCACCCGGCACCACGATGGCCGACACCCCGCGTGCGCCGGGGCCGCCGGTGCGTGCCATCACCACCAGCAGGTCGGTACTGCCAGCCCCGGAGATGAAAGCTTTGGAACCATTGATGAGGTAGAAGTCGTCGACGCGGCGCGCGGTGGTCTTGAGCGAGGCCGCATCCGACCCGGAACCGGGCTCGGTCAGGCAATAGGAGCCGATCTTCTGACCGGCCGCCAGTTGCTCGCACCATTGCTCCTTCAGCGAAGCCTGGCCCCAGGTGGCCACCATCCAGCTGACCATGTTGTGGATGGTGAGATAGGCGGCGGTGGAGGTACAGGCCCGCGCCAGTTCCTCGAAGACCACGGTGGCATCCAGCCGGGTCAGGCCCAGGCCGCCATCGGCCTCGGGCGTATAGAGTCCGCAGAAACCCAGTTCGCCGGCCTTGGCGATCACGTCCAGCGGGAAATGGGCGTCCTCGTCCCACTTGGCCGCAAAGGGCGCCATCTCGCCGGCCGCAAAGTCGCGTGCGCTTTGCTGGAAGGCCAACTGGTCCTGATTGAGTTCAAAATCCATGCCTGTCTCCTGTTCGTTGTTTTTCCTGGCCGTGCGGGCGCAGGGCATGCCGCCAGTGGCAGTTAGCTTAATGGAAATCGTGCCGGGCAGTTGTCACCGGCGCGACAGTGCCGCCCTCCCCGGCTGCGACGCTCAGGCCGCCGCCTCCAGCGCGGCCTTGCCATCGTTGGCAAAGGCGGCCAGCAGGCTGGCCTGCCGCACCCGCATGGCTTCCACCGCCTTGAGCTTGACATGACCGAAGCCACGCACCTGCTCCGGCAGCTGCGCCAGCTCGATGGCCAGTGCCAGGTTATCAGCCGTCAGCTTCGGCAACAGGCCCAGCACCAGCGCACGATACTCGGCGATCAGGGCACGTTCCATGCGACGTTCCTCGGTGCGGCCGAACACATCCAGCATGCCGCCGCGCAGGCCCTTCATGCGTGCCAGCAACTTGAAGGCCTGCATCATCCAGCCGCCGTAGCGCGCCTTCTGCAGATGCCCCTGCCCGTCCTTGCGGGCCAGGATGGGCGGCGCCAGGTTGAAACTGAGCGTGAAGTCGCCCTCGAACTGCTGCGCCAATTCCTTCTGGAACTGGCCGTCGGTATAGAGCCGCGCCACCTCGTACTCGTCCTTGTAGGCCATCAGCCGGGACAGATTGCGGGCCACTGCCATACTCAGTTTTTCGCTGCCCAGCGGCGCCTCAGCCGCACGCACGGCTTCCACCACCTCGGCATACTGGCCGGCGTAGCGGGCGTCCTGGTAGTCGGTGAGCAGGGCCACGCGACGCTTGATCAACTGGTCCAGCGACTGCGGCATCTGCAGCACCACCGGCTGTGCCGGCACGGCAATGCGCTCCACCTTCAGCAAGTCGACTGCGGCCCGGCGGCCCCAGCGGAAGGCAGTCTGGTTGGCCTGCACGGCCACGCCATTGAGTTCGATGGCGCGCAGCAGCGAGGCTTCGCTCAGCGGCAGTTCGCCGCGTTGCCAGGCATAGCCCAGCATGAACAGGTTGGTGGCGATGGAGTCGCCCATGAGCGCCGTGGCCAGACGCGTGGCATCGATGAAATCGGCCTGCTGGCCGACCGACTCGACGATCAGGGCCTTGACCTCCTCGAAGGGGAACTGCCAGTCCGGGTTGCGGGCAAACTGCCCCGGCGGTTGCTGGTGCAGGTTGACCACCGCACGCGTGCGGCCCGGACGCATCTTGGAGATGGCGTCGAAGGCGCCGGCCGTCAGCATGTCGCAACCCAGTACCAGATCGGCTTCGCCAGTGGCGATACGCTGGGCGCGGATGGCATCGCGCCGCGCGGCAATACGCACGTGCGAGGTGACCGAGCCGTTCTTTTGCGACATGCCCGTCATGTCCAGCACCGAGGCGCCCTTGCCTTCCAGGTGCGCGGCCATGCCCATCAGGGCGCCGATGGTGATCACGCCGGTACCGCCAATGCCATTGATGAGGATGTTGAACGGCGTCTCGCAGGAAGGCAGGACCGGCTGCGGCAACTCGCCGAAATCGTCGGCCGGGTCCTTCTTCGTTACGCCGGTGCGTGACTTCTTGAGCTTGCCACCGGTGACCGTGACGAAGCTGGGGCAGAAGCCCTTCACGCAGGAGTAATCCTTGTTGCAGGACGACTGGTCGATGGCGCGCTTGCGCCCCAAGTCCGTTTCCAGCGGCAGCAGCGAGGTGCAATTGGATTGCACGCCGCAATCACCGCAGCCTTCGCAGACGGCGGAATTGATGAAGAGCCGTTCATTGGGATCGGGGTATTCGCCCTTCTTGCGGCGCCGACGTTTCTCTGCCGCGCAGGTCTGGTCATAGATGATCACGCTCACGCCGGCGATCTCGCGCAGCTCGCGCTGCACGGCATCCATCTCCTTGCGGTCATGCACGGTCACGGCGGCCGGCAGATTGGAACGGTCGGCATAGCGGCCGATGTCCTCGGACACCAGCGCGATGCGCTGCACGCCCTCGGCCGCCATCTGCTGCGCGATCATCGGCACCGATACCGTACCGTCGACCGGCTGGCCACCGGTCATGGCCACGGCATCGTTATAGAGGATCTTGTAGGTCATGTTGACCCGGGCCGCCACTGCAGCGCGAATGGCCAGGTAACCGGAATGGAAGTAGGTGCCATCGCCCAGGTTGGCAAACACGTGCGGCACCTTAGAGAACGGTGCCTGCCCGATCCACGGCGCGCCCTCGCCACCCATGTGCGTGGTCAGCTTGTTGAATTCGGGATAGATGGCCGTGGCCATCACGTGGCAACCGATGCCGGCCAGCGCGAAGCTGCCTTCCGGCACCCGGGTGGAGGTGTTGTGCGGACAGCCCGAGCAGTAGTAGGCCGGGCGCGGTGGCGTGTTGACCGCCTTGGACAGCACCGCATCCTTGGCATCAAGGAAGGCCAGGCGCGCCTTGATCAGATCGCTGGTATGGAAGCGCGCAATGCGCGCCGCGATCACGCGGGCGATCTGCGCCACCGAAAAATCGGCCTTGGAGGTCAGCAACCATTCGCCGCGCGGCGCGACCCACTCGCCCTTCTCGTCGAACTTGCCGATCACCCGTGGACGGACATCGTCGCGCCAGTTGTAGAGCTGTTCCTTCAACTGGTACTCGACCATCTGGCGCTTTTCTTCCACCACCAGGATTTCATCCAGCCCTTGCGCGAACTCGCGCACACCGTCCGGCTCCAGCGGCCAGGGCATGGAGACCTTGAACAGACGCAGGCCGATCTCGGCGGCGAAGGTTTCGTCGATGCCCAGTTCGGACAGCGCTTCCAGCACGTCCAGATAGGACTTGCCTGAGGCGATGATGCCCAGCCGCGCACGGGGGCTGTCGATCATCACGCGGTTGAGGCGGTTGGCGCGGGCGTAGGCCAGGGCGGCATAGATCTTGTAGTCCTGCATCAGCGCTTCCTGCTTGCGCGCCTGCACGCCCAGCGTATCGGTCGACAGGCGCGCATTGAGGCCGCCCTCGGGCATGACGAAATCGCCCGGCAGCCGGATCTGCACGCGGAAGGGATCGGCATCCACCGAGGCGCTCGATTCGACCGTATCGGCCAGGGCCTTGAAGCCCACCACGCAACCGGAATAGCGCGACATGGCCCAGCCATGCAGGCCCAGGTCCAGGTATTCCTGCACATTGCAGGGATAGAGCATCGGGATCATCGATGCCGAAAAGATGTGGTCGGACTGGTGCGGCAGCGTCGAGGAATAGGCGCCGTGGTCATCGCCAGCCACCAGCAGCACGCCGCCATGGGCGGAGGTACCGGCGTGGTTCATGTGCTTCAACACATCGCCGCAGCGGTCCACGCCCGGGCCCTTGCCGTACCACATGGCGTAGACGCCGTCATAGTCGGACGGGCCGATCAGCTTGACCTGTTGCGTGCCCCAGACGGCGGTGGCGGCCATGTCCTCATTCACGCCCGGCTGGAACTTGACGCGGTGCGCGGCCAGGTGCGGCTGGGCATGCCACAGGGCTTCGTCCAGCCCGCCCAGGGGCGAGCCGCGATAACCGGAAATGAAACCGGCGGTATTGAGCCCAGCGGCGCGGTCGCGGATCTGCTGCAGCAGCGGCAGGCGCACCAGGGCCTGGATGCCGGACAGGTAGATCGCGCCGGAGGTGGCAGTGTATTTGTCGTCCAGGCTGACCGGGGCCAGCGGGACATCATCGGTGGGGGTGGCAACAACGGTGTGCACGCCGTCTGTCGCGGGGTTGCCGGTTTTCCCTTGCGGGACCGGCGAGTGAGCGCTCACTTGGGTCGCAGCCTGTGCGCAGTCGCCAGTGCCTTCTACGGTCGGCACGGTCGCTGCGGCAGGCTCAGCTGCCGAACGGATCTGCATTGCTTGTCTCCAAAATTTTGATTCAGATAGCGTCTGCCATTACTGCGCCGGGTACGGTGCATCACTGCCAGACACTTCGACCGTGGTAGCGGTCAACACAACAATCTCCGTCTCGAAAACTGCTGTGACTGAAGTCTATCCGCAGGCCCGCAGGAAGCGGAAATACCGAATGAGGATAGGGGTATAAGGAAAAACGATACCCCTGGGGTGGGGTCGCAGGGTGCCTGCCTTCGTGCCTGCGCAGACCGGCCAGACACAGACCGGGGTGCAGGCATTTTTTTTGCTGCCGAATGGAAAGATGCGGCAAGACGCGTTATCCTTGCGCGCGAAAGCGCCCACCGGCGCGCACTGGAACGCTTCCTGCTTGCCGCACGGCAAGTGCGCTGCGATCAGCGCCCGCGAAAATTTCCCGACCACAAGATTGCATTGGACAGCCACGACTCGCCATGACCCAGCCCACACAAGAACAAATGGAACCCGATAGCACGGTCTACAAGACCCTGCTGGAATCGACCAAGGCGATTCCGTGGAAGATCGACTGGAGCAGCATGCAGTTCACCTACATCGGCCCGCAGATCGAACAGTTGCTGGGCTGGGCGCCGGAGAGCTGGAAGAGCGCCGACGACTGGGCCATGCGCATCCATGCCGAAGACCGCGAGGCGGTGGTCAACTTCTGCATCTCGCAATCCAAGGCCGGCGCCGATCACGAAGCCGATTACCGTGCCCTGACCCGCGATGGCGAACACATCTGGATCCGCGACGTGGTGCACGTGGTGCGCAATGAAGACGGCAGCCCCAATGCACTGATCGGCTTCATGTTCGACATCACCGAACGCAAGAAGACCGAGGCCCGCCTGATCGAACTGCAGAAGGAACTGGAGGCGCTGTCCTATCGCGACGGCCTGACCAATGTGGCCAACCGCCGCATGTTCGATTCGGCGCTGGAAGTGGAATGGGCCAATGCGGTGAGCTCACGCGCGCCGCTGTCGCTGATCATGCTCGACATCGATTACTTCAAGCAGTACAACGACCGCTACGGCCACATCCGCGGTGACGAATGCCTGAAGCAGGTGGCGCGCATCCTCAGCGAGACCGCCACCCGTAGTCGCGATTTCTTCGCCCGCTATGGCGGCGAGGAGTTCGTGCTGATCCTGCCCGAATGCGACGAAAAGGCCGCCCTGCAGGTGGCCCAGCGCTGCCGCAACCTGATCATCGATGCGGCCATCCCGCATGCCAGCTCGCAGGTCGCCGAGACCGTCACCATTTCCCAGGGCGTAGCCACCATCGTACCCTCGCCCATGGACCAGCGCATCGAGTTCCTGGAACTGGCCGACCGTCGCCTGTACCGCGCCAAACAGTTGGGCCGTAACTGTATCGCCGTCGACGAGTGAACTGTACCTGTCTCGTGGCTGGGGCCGTCGCTACAATCGGCGGCCTGACCACCCTGCCGCGAGACCTCCATGCCCGCCACCTACGCTTACCGACTGCTTAACGTCTTCGCCGAATCGACCTTCGGCGGCAATCCCCTGTGCGTGTTCGAAGATGCACGTGGTCTGGATGACGCCACCATGCTGGCGCTGGCACTGCAATTCAACCTTTCCGAAACCACTTTCATCCTGCCCTCGACGGTGGCCGATGCCCGCGTGCGCATCTTCACCACCGGCTACGAGATGCCCTTCGCCGGCCATCCCACCCTGGGGACGGCCCAGGTGGTGCGCGCGCTGCTCGGCAAGGGCGACGCCCTGACACTGGAATTCAAGGCCGGCGTGGTGCCGGTGCGCGCGCAAGGCGATGTCTGGACCTTTACCGCGCCCTGCCCCGGCGGGCCGAAGACGGCACCCTCCCCCCTGTCGCGCGCCGAGGTGGCCGCGCTGCTGGCACTGGACGAAAGCGACCTGGCCGGCGATCCGATCTGGGTCGATACCGGGGCCGACCAGTTCCTGATCCCGCTGGTCTCGCCCGAGGCGGTGCGCCGCGCCCAGCCCGACAGCGCGCAGCTGCAGCGCTGGCCGGTCAGCAGCCTGGGCCGCAAGACCGCCTATGTCTTTGCATTCAACGCGACACAGCCTGGCCAGGTGCTGGCGCGCTATTTCTTTACCAAGCAAGGGGGCGGCGTGGCCGAAGATCCGGGCACCGGTTCGGCCTGCGCCAACCTGGGTGGCTGGCTCAGCGCCACCGGCCATGTGCTTCCGGCGCACTTCGCCATCGACCAGGGCGCGGCAGTGGATCGTCCTTCGCGGCTGTACCTGGACGTTGCCGCCGATGGCGCGATCCAGGTCGGTGGCCGGGTCATCGAGATCGGACGGGGCACGGTCACCATCGATCCGGTCGGCCAGACCATGCTGGCCTGATCGCACGGGCAAGCCCGCAGCGCTCAGCAGCTCAGCAGCTCAGCAGCTCGGCAGCTCGGCTCAGCGGGTCAGCGGGTCAGCGGGTCAGGCCACCCTCCTGCGTGAGCGGCAAGATCAGCGCATGCAGCCAGTCCATGAACTCCGCCAGTCGCGCCGGCACGTGGCGGCGGCTGGCATACATCAGGTTCACCGGCATCGGCGCGGGCCGGTATTGCGGCAAGACCTCGACCAGCTTGCCGCCATCGAGCATCTTGCGCTTGGCCGCGCCCACCAGCGGCAGCTGGATCAGGCCCAGCCCGGCCTGACAGGCCGCGTAGTAGGTCTCGGTGCTGTTGACGGTGACGCTGCCGGCCATGGGCAGGGTATGCGTCTGGCGGCCGTCGAACCATTCCCAGCCGGGCGAACGCCCGCCCAGCACCTGGCGGTAATGCACCAGCTGGTGCTGCGCCAGGTCTTCCAGCGTGCGCGGCACGCCGTGGCGCTTGAGATAGGCGGCGCTGGCGCAATTGATCTGCACCAGATGACCGATGCAGCGCGCCACCAGCGAGGAATCGTCCAGGGTACCGGTGCGCAGCACGCAATCGAAACCCTCGGCCACCAGGTCGACCCGGCGGTCGCTGGCCGACAGCTCGATCTCCAGTTGCGGATGCTGTGCCAGGAAGGACGGCAGCGCCGGCAACACTACCTCGCGCGCCATGGCGCTGGACATGTCCACCCGCAGCTTGCCGGTCAGCGGCTGACCGCCGGCACGGAACATCCCCCGCAGCGATTCGAATTCATCCAGCAACTCCTTGCTGCGCCGGTAGAAGGATTCGCCGTCGGGCGTGAGCTGCACGCGCCGCGTGGTGCGCTGGAGCAGCCGCGTGCCCAGCATCTGCTCCAGTTGCTGGATGGCCAGCGACACGCTGGCATTGGGCAGGCCCAGCTGGCGCGCCGCACCGCTGAAGCTGGCCAGCTCGGCCACGCGCTGGAAGATCTTGAGGGTGTCCATCTGGTTCATGTCGCGCCCGGATTATTATCAAATATTGAAAAGTCTAATAGTAAATCAGAAATTTATTAGTAAAAACCTTCTCAATATACTGGGCTCCGTGATACAGCACATCACCCCGACCATCCCGACTTTTCCCACCAAGGAGCCCGACATGAGCAACATCACCACTTCCAGCACCCCGGCGCGCATCGCCGTCATCACCGGCGGTAGCCGTGGCCTGGGCAAGAATGCCGCCCTGCACCTGGCCCGCGAAGGCGTAGGCATCATCCTCACCTACGTCGGCAACCGTGACGCCGCCCAGGCCACGGTGACCGAGATCGAAGCGCTCGGCGGCAAGGCCGTGGCGCTGCAACTAGACCTGGCCGACAGCACCAGCTTCCCGGCCTTTGCCGCATCGGTGAAGAGCGCACTCCAGCAGCACTGGCAGGTCCAGCACTTCAGCTACCTGGTCAACAACGGCGGCATGGGCATGCATGCCAGCATCGAAGAGACCACCGAGGCGGTCTTCGACGAACTCTTCAAGGTGCATCTCAAGGGCGTGTTCTTCCTGACCCAGGCACTGCTGCCGCTGCTGGCCCAGGGTGGCCGCATCATCAACATCTCCAGTGGCCTGGCACGCTTCTCCCTGCCCGGCTATGCCGCCTATGCGGCCATGAAGGGCGGCGTGGAAGTGATGACGCGATACATGGCCAAGGAATTCGGTGCGCGTGGCATCGCCGTCAACACCGTCGCGCCGGGCGCCATCGAGACCGACTTCGGCGGCGGCCGGGTGCGTGACAACGCCGAGCTCAACGCCTTCGTAGCCGGCCAGACCGCGCTGGGACGCGTCGGCCTGCCGGACGATATCGGGGCGGCCATTGCCTCGCTGCTGCGCCCGGACAATGGCTGGATCAATGCCCAGCGCGTGGAAGTTTCCGGCGGCATGTACATCTGATGCTGGTAGCGACGCCGGCCCGGCGTCGCGCCGTTTTCCTCGGGCCAGCCCCCCTTCCCAAGAGCCAATTGCAAAGGCTCGCGCATTGTGTTGCGCATTGGAATGTGCTCGGGTAACATCCCCCGACATCTGGTGAGCCGCCAGACCTGCAGCGCCACGGCGTTTTGTCTGCAGGCACAGGTGCTCACGCCGCGGTCCGTTCCGGCGTGGAACACAAGAACAGATGGGTAGCGTCGCCACAGCGACGATTCAGGGAAGGACGACCTGCAGGCCAAGGCGATAATCCGCCAGGTCCTGGCTGAGGCGTCCGTGTGGTGGAGTACAAACAGGGGGCGGTATTTTCAGTCACATCTTTGGCAAACGCGCAGTGGCCTGGGCAGGCGCGGCAGCGTTCATGACGGCACTGCTCACCCCCGGTACCGCCAGCCTGGCCGCCAGCCCCACCGGACCGGATTGTTCGCGTCCCTACACCCTGGCCCTGCATGATCACGGCCTGCTCTACTCGGCCGCCACCGATACCGGCATCGACAAGGATTTCGCCGACGAACTGATCCGTCGCAGTGGCTGCAAGGTCAATGTCAGCCTGATGTCGCGCGCGCGCATCTGGCAGCTGATCGAGTCGGGGGCGCTGGACTTCAGCCTCTCCGGCATCACCAACCGCGAACGCGACCAGTACGCCAGCTTCGCCTGGTACTTCAGCAACAAGTATTACCTGCTGGTGCGCAAGGATGCCGGCATCACGCAACTGGCCGACGTGGCCCGCAGCGAAAACTTCCAGCTGGGCGTGATCCGCGGCTTTCGCTACAGCGCCAATGCCAACCGCATGGTCGACCGGCTCAGCGCAGCCAATCGCGTCTCCCTTGCCGGCGGCCTGGAGCCGCTCTACGAGGCGCTGCTGCAGAACCGCATCCAGGGCATGATCATGGAGCCCTTCGACTACCCGGTGGTGGAAGAAAAACGCATCCGCGATGCCACCGCCATCATCAGCTTCGAAGATCCTTCGATCCCGCATGGACTGATCATGTCGAAGAAGGCGCTGACATCGGCCGAACAGGATAAATGGCGTGCCCTGGTCGATGGCATGCTGGCCGATGGCACGGTGCTGCGCATCTTCACGAAATACTTCAACCCGGAACTGGCAGCTGCCATGGTCCAGTTCCAGAGCAAGCCGTGAACTGGCTGCGCCTGCTCCCGCTCCCGCTGTTGATCCTGGTGACGGGACTGGGTGTGACCTGGACCGCCTGGGACCACGAGCGCGAAGCCGCCAGCAAGGAACTGCATACCCAGTTCTCCTCCGTGCTGCGCGAGACGGTCAGCCGCATCGAGCAGCGCATGGCCGCCTACCAACAGATGCTGCACGGCGTGCAGGGCCTGGTGGGTGCTACCGGCAACATCGACCGCAACCAGTTCCGCGATTACGTGGAGGCCCTGAACCTGGACGCCAACTTCTCCGGCATCCAGGTCATCTCGATCGAGGAGTGGGTCCCCGCCGCCGGGCTGGATGCGCATCTGGCGCGCATGGCGCGCCAGGGCGTGACCGATTACAAGATACGCCCGCCCGGCACCCGTGACGGCTATGCCCCCACGGTACTGCGCGAGCCCTACGTGGGCCGCAATCGCTTCCCCTTCGGCAACGACCAGTGGTCTGATCCGGTGCGGCGCACGGCCATGGAAAAGGCCCGCGACTCCGGCATGGCGACCATCTCCGGCAAGCTGGAGCTGGCCCAGGAAGGACCGGCAATACCGGCCTTCATGATGTACCTGCCGCTGTATGAGCGCGGCAAGCCGCAAGGCACCATCGAACAGCGTCGCGCCAGTCTGATCGGCTGGGTACATGCGGTCTTCCGCATGAGCGACGTGATCGCCAGCCTCTATGGCGAAAACACCCGCACCATCGTCTTTTCGCTGTACGACGGCGTGACCCAGGAGCCCGCAGCGCTGATGTACCGCTCCGCGGTCACCGACCAACAGCTGCCGGCCCGCCTGAAGGCCGACGAATACCTGGTCGTGGCCAATCACAACTGGACGCTGTCGATGCACACCACCGATGCCTTCACCGCCCAGTTTGGCCGCAACGCCGAACCCCTGATCGCCGCCACCGGCATCGGCATGAGCATCACCTTGGCGCTGCTGGCCTGGCTGATGATGTCCAGCCGGGTGCGCGCGGTGCGACTGGCGCAGAAGATGACGGTGGAGCTACGCGCCAGCGAAGAACAGTTCCGTGCCATTGCCGACTGCACCGTCAACTGGGAAGTCTGGTGGGGCCTGGACGGCCGCCCGCGCTGGATCAACCATGCCGTGCGCGACTACACCGGCTACAGCGTCGAGGAATGCCTGGCCATGCCGGACTTCATCGGCTGCATCGTGCACCCCGATGACGAACGCCGCATCCGCGCCGAACTGGCACGCTGCATGGACGGCCAGAAGCGCGAGGATGTCGAGTTCCGTTGCGTGCGCAAGGATGGCACGGTGTTCTGGCTGGCCCTGTCATCGGCACCGATCACCGATTCGCAGGGCAACTTCACGGGCTTTCGTACCAGCAGCCGCGACATCACCGATCGCAAGCAGATCGAAGCCGAACTGCGCATCTCGGCAGTGGCCTTCGATTCACGCGAAGGCATGCTCATCACCGATGCCAACAGCAAGATCCTGCGCGTGAACAAGGCCTTCACCGAAATCACCGGCTATACCGCCGAGGAAATCGTCGGCAAGCACCCCAATCTGCTGCGCTCGGACCGCCACGGCCCGGCCTTCTTCCAGGAAATGCGCGAGAGCATCCGGCGCTTCGGCAAATGGCAGGGCGAAATCTGGGACCGCCGCAAGAACGGCGAGGTCTATCCCGAATGGCTGACCATCTCGGCGGTCAAGAACCGGGACAACCAGGTCACCCATTACGTCAGCACCCATCACGACATCAGCGATCGCAAGCTGGCCGAGGAGCGCATCCGCGAACTGGCCTTCTTCGACGCCCTGACCCGCCTGCCCAACCGCACGCTGCTGCTGGATCGCCTGAAGCAGGCCATCGCCCTGTCGCTGCGCACCCGCACCTGCGGCGCGCTGCTGTTCATCGATCTGGACCACTTCAAGACCTTGAACGACACCGTCGGCCATGAAAAGGGCGACACCCTGCTCAAGCAGGTAGCCCAGCGGCTGGTGGCCAACGTGCGCGAAAACGATACCGTGGCCCGGGTCGGCGGCGATGAGTTCGTGGTGGTGCTGGAAGGGCTCAATGAGCTGCAGCAGGAAGCCGCCACCCAGACCCGTGCCATCGGCGAGAAGATCCTGGCCGCGCTGGGCTCGACCTTCCAGCTCGACGACGTCGAATACCGTGCCACCGCCAGTATCGGCGCTACCGTCTTCCTGGGGCGCGCGGCCTCGGTGGACGAACTGATGAAGCAGGCCGACCTGGCCATGTACAAGGCCAAGGAGACCGGCCGCAATGCGTTGCGTTTCTTCGATCCGGCGATGCAGACCGCCGTGCTGGAGCGCGCCACCCTGGAAGCCGGCCTGCGCAAGGCTATCGAGGGCGACCAGTTGCTGCTGCACTATCAGCCGCAGGTAGTCGAAGGCGGGCGCGTGACCGGCGCCGAAGTGCTGGTGCGCTGGCAGCATCCACAGCGTGGCATGGTGCCGCCGGGCGACTTCATCCCCCTGGCCGAGGAGACCGGACTGATCCTCTCCCTGGGCAACTGGGTGCTGGAGACCGCCTGCAAGCAACTGGCGATCTGGGCCAAGCGTCCGGCCATGGCCGAGCTCTCCATCGCCGTCAACGTCAGTGCGCCGCAATTGCGCGAACCCGATTTCGTGCAGACCGTGCTCGACGCCATCGAACGCACCGGCGCCAATCCGCGTCGCCTGAAACTGGAACTCACCGAAAGCCTGCTGGTGGACAACGTCGAGGACATCATCCAGAAGATGTTCGCCCTCAAGGCTTATGGCGTGGAGTTTTCGCTGGACGATTTCGGTACTGGCTACTCCTCGCTGTCCTACCTCAAGCGGCTGCCGCTGAATCAGCTTAAAATCGACCAGTCTTTCGTACGCGATGTCCTGATCGATCCCAACGACGCCTCGATTGCCAAGACCATCGTCAACCTGGCCCAGAGCCTGGGACTGGGCGTCATCGCCGAAGGCGTTGAAACCGACGCCCAGCGCTCCTTCCTGGCCGATGCCGGCTGTCATGCCTATCAGGGGTATTTCTTCTGCCGGCCGGTGACGGTGGAGGCCTTCGAGAAATTCGCCCAGGACCGCGAGTTCCATATTTCCGCTGCCTAGGAGCCCCACATGAGCCATCCCTTGTCTGCTTTCCCCATCGACCAGAAATGGCCGGCACAACATCCCGAACGCATCCAGCTGTACTCGCTGCCCACGCCCAATGGCGTGAAGGTGTCGATCATGCTGGAAGAAACCGGCCTGCCCTACGAAGCCCACCTGGTGAGCTTCGAGACCAATGACCAGATGTCGCCGGCCTTCCTGTCGCTGAACCCGAACAACAAGATTCCGGCCATCATCGATCCCGACGGCCCGGGCGGCAAGCCGCTGCCACTGTTCGAATCCGGCGCCATCCTGCTGTACCTGGCCGAGAAGAGCGGCAAGTTCCTGCCGCAGGATGCCGCCGCACGCTACCAGGTGATCCAGTGGGTGATGTTCCAGATGGGCGGCGTCGGTCCGATGTTCGGTCAGCTGGGCTTCTTCCATCGCTTCGCCGGCAAGGAATATGAAGACAAGCGGCCGCGCGACCGCTACGTCAACGAATCCAAGCGCCTGCTGGGCGTCATGGACAAGCAGCTGGCGCAGCATCAGTGGCTGGCCGGCGATGAATACTCCATCGCCGACATCGCGACCTTCCCCTGGATTCGCAACCTGATCGGTTTCTACGAAGCGGCCGAGCTGGTCGGTTTCAAGGATTTCCCGAACGTGGCGCGTGCGTTGGAAGCCTTCGTGGCGCGTCCGGCCGTGGTACGTGGCCTGAACATTCCGGCCCGCGGCTGAGCCGGCGGGCAGGTCCGGCTGCCGGCGCAGGGTGTAAATCGCTTTGCGCCGGTACGTCATGGGTATTAACATCGTGGGAATGCCCACTATCGTTGACCAATCCTGTTGGTCAACCCTGCCTGCCCACGCCTCCATGACGCTTTGCTTCCTGAAACACCACCGTCCCTCGCGCGCACTGCAGCGCGCCGTGCTGGCGGCCGTGTGCGGCCTGTCGCTGCTGACGGCCCTGCCCGGCCACGCGGTCGATCTCTCCCTCAAGACCCTGCGCGTGGGCAATCTCGCCCGCGCCTATTTTTCCGAACGCAACGTCGTCGGCGAAGCGCTACCGCTGATCATCGCCCTGCATGCCAGCGGCTCCAGCGGTTCGCTGATGGCGCGTGCCACCGGCCTGACCGAGATTGCCGAGGCCGCCGGTTATATGATCGTCTACCCCAACGGTACCGGTCTGGCCATCGATGCACGCACCTGGAATTCGGGCGGCTGCTGCGGCTATGCGCAGATGCACAAGGTCGATGACGTGGCCTTCCTGCGTGCCCTGGTCGGCAAGCTGGTGGCCGACGGCCTGGTCGACCGCCAGCGCGTCTACCTGGTGGGCGTGTCCAATGGCGGCATGATGGCCTATCGCATGGCGGCCGAAGCCCCTGAACTGTTCAGGGCGGTGGCCGTGGTCAGCGCGGTACTGGACGTGCCGCCCGAGACCGTCAAGGCCCCCATGCCGCTGCTGCACATCCACGGCAGCGACGACCCCTTCATCCCCTTCCTGGGTGGCATGGGCAAGCAGGAAGTCTCGCAGGTGCCGCGCCTGTCGGTGGCACGCAGCATCGAAGCCTTCATCAAGGCCGACGGCGCCAATCCGCGCCCGACCGTCAACGACATCCCCGATACCGCCGGCGACGGCACCACTATCCGCCAATACACCTATGCCAGCAAGACCGATCCGCAGGCCGTGGTGCTGTATGAGGTCAAGGGCGGCGGCCATGCCTGGCCGGGCGGCGTGGTGCCCATCATCAATGGTGGCAAGTCCTCGCAGAACCTGGATACCTCGCGCACCGTGATCAGCTTCTTCAATGCCCATGGCGGAGGCCCCAAGAACGACAACGAGGACGACCAGCTGCCGCCGGGCGCGACACCGATCAAGCCGGCGGCCAATGCTGCGCCCACTGCTCCCATCGCACCCGCCCCCCCTAACGCCGTTCCCAAGGCAGCGCCGACGACACCCCCGGCAGCCAGCCCCGCAGCGCGCTGACGTCACCACGACGAGCAAATCGCACTATCATAGCGGCAGCGTTCAACCCTCATCGCCATGACAATGAAAAGACTCCTGACCAGCATCCTGATCGCCATCGTCCTGTACTTCCTGCTGCCCTTCGTCGGCAAGCTCATTCCCCACTACCGGCTGGCTGTGATCTGCATCACGGCCGGCATTGTCTCCTTCGCCATCTCGGCCTTGATGGACAAGACCTGAGGCCGTTGCCCGTTCCATAAAAAATCGGCCGCGTCGCCTTCACGTCGCGGCCGATTTTTCTTGGCTTGACCGGTCTCAGCCGTTCCTGCGGCTGGATCAGCACTCACCCTTGCGCGCATGCCCCGGCGGACAGCCCGGTCCGTGGCCCGGTCCACCACCGGGACCGCGATCATCATGGCGGTCATGATCACGCGGACCCCGACCCGGTGGCGGCCCACCGCGCCAGCCGCCGCGCTGCAGTTCCCAGCCACGCGGCCCTTGATGCCAGACCGGAGCGGCATAGACATACCCGGGCCGTTCACGCATCCAATGGCCCTGACGCCACACATGGCGATGCCCGTCCCAGTCCCAGAAACCCGGTGCCCACACATAGCCATGACGCGGCGGCGGCAACGGTTCGGCCCGCGGTGGCGGCGGCGCGCCGATGTTGATGTTGACCGACACCTGGGCCTGTGCCACCGGCAGGACGGCAGCGGAGGCTGCAAGCGCGAACAGGGTGGCGAATATTGTTTTTTTAATCATATTAATCATCAAAAAACTGAAGGTTCAGCTAAGACCTCAGCCAGGCGGCGCGGTTCCGGCGCCGCCCTGGCTGTGGCCTCAACCGTGGCCTCGACCGTGGCCACGACTTTAGTCTCGACTTCAGACCTGTATCACGCCCCCTTGGCGTTCTTGAACATGGTCTTGATGCCGCGAATGGCCTGGCGGATGCGGGACTCGTTCTCGATCAGGGCGAAGCGCACGTACTCGTCACCATATTCGCCGAAGCCGATACCAGGCGAGACGCAGACCTTGGCCTGCTCCAGCAGGATGCGCGAGAACTCCAGCGAGCCGAACTGGCGATACGGTTCCGGGATGCGCGCCCAGATGTACATCGAGGCCTTGGGTACATCGACCATCCAGCCGGCCTCGTGCAGGCCCTTGACCAGCACGTTGCGGCGCTTTTCGTAGTTGGCGCGGATTTCCTCCACGCAAGCCTGGTCGCCCTCCAGCGCGGCAATGGCCGCCACCTGCACCGGAGTGAAGCTGCCGTAGTCGTGATAGCTCTTGATGCGCGCCAGGGCCGCCACCAGACGAGCGTTACCGACCATGAAGCCGATCCGCCAGCCGGCCATGTTGTAGCTCTTGGAGAGGGTGAAGAACTCCACCGCGACCTCGCGCGCGCCCGGCACCTGCATGATGGACGGCGCTTTCCAGCCATCGAAGGTGATGTCGGCATAGGCCAGGTCATGCACCACCAGGATCTGGTGTTCCCGTGCCAGCTTGACCACCCGTTCGAAGAACTCCAGTTCCACGCATTGCGCGGTCGGGTTGGAAGGGAAGCCCAGGATCATCATCTTCGGCTTGGGATAGCTCTCGCGCACGGCGCGTTCCAGCTCGTCGAAGAAGTCCACGCCCGGGCTCATGCGCACCGAGCGGATATTGGCGCCGGCGATGACCGCGCCGTAGATGTGGATGGGGTAGCTGGGATTGGGGACCAGGACCGTATCGCCCTTGTCCAGGGTGGCCAGCATCAGGTGCGCCAGGCCTTCCTTGGAACCGATGGTGACGATGGCCTCGCTGTTGGGATCGAAGTCCACCTCGTAGCGGCTGCGGTACCAGTGCGCGATGGCGCGGCGCAGGCGCGGGATGCCCTTGGAGGACGAATAGCCGTGGGTATCGGGACGCTGCGCCACCTCCACCAGCTTCTCGACGATGTGCGGTGGGGTTGGACCATCGGGGTTGCCCATGGACATGTCGATGATGTCTTCACCACGCCGGCGCGCCGCCATCTTCAGTTCGGCAGTGATGTTGAAGACGTAGGGGGGCAGACGCTCAATGCGCGGGAAGCTGACCGGGAAGGCGTCGGCGGGTGCAGCAGAAACGGAGGAAGAGGAAGAAAAAGCGTCAGGCGAGCGCGAGGAATCGCGCGAATCGGCAGATTGCGTCATGGAGGACTTTCACGTAAGCGCCCGGAACCGTCCGAGCGACGTTGGAACACATGTTCCGCGAATGATTCTATGCGCGAACCTTCATATGCACAAGCCGGCATGTGACTGATCGCAAGACATTTTGTGCATTCCTCCCTCACCATCGGTTCGGGCTGAGCGGACTGAGCGGACTGAGTAGCGGCGCAGCCGCGTATCGAAGGCGGCGTGACGGCAGCACCTCATGAGCGCCTTCGATACGGCCCTGACGGGCCTACTCAGGACGAACGGTCAGCCGCGGCGCGGGCTTGTCCGATGACGAAGCCCGCTGGCAATGCGTTCATTCGTACTTGCGCGCATCCTCGATCACCTTGCCATCGTTGGGCAGGCTGCCCGGCGCCACCAGCAGGACCTCCCCGCGCAGCTTGGTCACATCACGCAGGCTACCGGCCAGCGCCGTGACATCGACCGCCGGATCAGCCGGATCCCCCACTTCGCAATGCAGGGTCATGACGTCATTGGCCATCTCGCCGGACACCACCAGCCGCGCGCGCAGGACGTCGCCATGGCGGCGCAGCACATCGGCCACCTGCGAGGGATGGACGAACATGCCGCGCACCTTGGTGGTCTGGTCGGCGCGGCCCATCCAGCCCTTGATGCGGGTATTGGTGCGCCCGCAGGGAGAGATGCCCTGTACCACCGCCGACAGGTCACCGGTACCGAAGCGGATCATCGGATAGTCGGGATTGAAGGAGGTCACCACCACCTCGCCCACCTCGCCCTCGGCCACCGGATCGCCGGTGCCGGGCCGCACGATTTCCAGGATCAGCGATTCGTCCAGCACCATGCCGGGATGCACGGCGCCGTCGCTCATGGTCTCGTAGGCGATATTGCCGATATCGGCCGAGGCATACAGCTGCAGCACCTGCGGTACGCCGTGTTCATGGAACCAGTGGCGCAGCGACGGCGGCAACGCTTCGGCGCTGACCAGGGCACGCTGCACGCTGGAGATGTCGGCGCCCATTTCCTGCGCCTTCTCGATGATGATCTTGAGGAAGGAAGGCGTGCCGACATAGGCATCCGGCTTCAGGGCCGTCATCGCATTGACCTGCAGCTCGGTCTGGCCGATGCCGGCCGGAATGACCGCACAACCCAGGCGGGCCGCCGCGCCTTCGACCATGAAGGCCGCCGGCGTGAAATGGTAGGCAAAGCAGTTCTGCAGGATGTGGCCGGCCTGCAGGCCGAGCGCCTTCATCGGGCTGGCAAAGCGCCACCAGTCGGCCGCATGGCCTTCGGGATCGTAGATCGGTCCGGGCGAGACGAACAGCCGCCGCAATTGACGTGCCGGCGTGGTGTTGAGCCCGCCGAAGGGGCTTTCGCGGGTCTGCAGTTCCTTCAGGTCCGACTTGCGCGTGACCGGCAATTGCGCCAGGTCCGCGCGCGAACGGATGGCCGCAGCGTCGATGCCCGCCAGGATGCGCGCCCAGCCCGGTGCGGCCTGCGCGCGCGCCAGCAGGGATGGCAAGGCCTGCATCAGCTGCGCTTCGCGCTGGGCCGGATCGCGTCGTTCCAGCGCATCCAGCTGCTGCATGAATTCGATGGGATCGGACATGAGGCCCTCCCCTTACGCCAGCCAGCGCTTGCGGCGGCGGTAGAACTTCATGTCACGGAAGTTCTTGCGCCCGGCGCCGGACACGCCCAGGTAGAACTCCTTGACGTCCTCGTTATCGGCCAGCTCGCGGGCTGCACCCTCCATCACCACCCGGCCGTTTTCCAGGATGTAGCCGAAGTCGGCATAGCGCAGGGCCACCATGGTGTTCTGTTCGGCCAGCAGGAAGGAGACCTTTTCCTTGCTGTTCAGGTCCTTGACGATCTCGAAGATCTCTTCCACGATCTGCGGCGCCAGGCCCATGGAGGGCTCGTCCAGCAGGATCATCGAAGGCTTGGCCATCATGGCGCGGCCGATCGCCGTCATCTGCTGTTCGCCACCGGAGGTATAGCCGGACTGCGACTTGCGCCGCACCTTCAGGCGGGGGAAATAATCGTAGATCTTTTCCAGTTCATGCTTCACCTCGGCATGGCTGATGCCACGGGTATAGGCCCCGGTGAGCAGGTTCTCTTCCACGGTGAGGTGACCGAAGCAATGGCGCCCTTCCATCACCTGGATCACCCCGCGCTTGACCAGGTCATTGGGGGTCATGCGGTCCACCCGCTCGCCACGGAACTCGATGCTGCCCTTGGTGACGTCGCCACGCTCGGCATGTAGCAGGTTGGAGATGGCCTTGAGGGTGGTGCTCTTGCCGGCACCGTTGGCACCCAGCAGCGCCACGATCTTGCCCTCGGGCACATCCAGCGAGACGCCCTTCAGGACCAGGATCACATGGTCATAGATCACTTCGATATTGTTGATGGCCAATGCCTTGGCCACCGCCGGGGCGGCTGCGCTGTGGACGGTGCTGGCACTGGTCGGAATCGGTGTGGCATTCATGGTCTGTCGCATTTCCAAAAAAGCACCGGCGGCGGTGGGAGACGAGCAAGGCCGCCGGCGCAAGCGCCTACTTCATGCAGGCAGGAGTGATGCCTTTTTCTTTTGCGTATTTCGCAGCGGAAGCCTTGAACAGTGGGTGGATCAGGTTCTTGTTACCCTCGATCCAGTCCGACACCAGCACCCACTTGCTGCCGTCCCATTGCTGGATCTTCACCTTGCCCGATCCTTCGTGGTTTTCGCAGGAGGTCTTGATCTCCGGCAGCAGTCCGGTGGCACCCAGGGCCTTCAGGCGGGCATCGGTGATGTTGAGGTTCTCAAAGCCCCAGCGCACCTGCTCGCCGCTCATGACCTTGCCTTTGCCGAACTTGTCCTGGGCGGTGCGCACCGCTTCCACGGTGGCAATGGCGGCCGACACGCCACGGTTGTAGAGGATGGAGCCGAGCTTGTTCTTGTCCTGCATGTTGCCCTTGCCCGCGCCATAGACCACCTTGTCGATATCGGCGATCACCGGGACATCCTTGCCGGCCACGTTCCAGGTCGCCGACAGATACCCCTTGGCGGCTTCGCCTGCCGGAATGGTGTCCTCTTCCGAACCGGCCCACCAGGAACCGACGATCTTGTCACGCAGATAGCCGACCTTCTGCGCCGCCTTCAGCGCGGTCTGGTTCATCACGCCCCAGCCCCAGAAGATGACGTAGTCCGGGTTTTCCTGGCGGATGCGCAGCCACTGCGCGCCCTGTTCGTTGCCGGGGTGGGCCACCGGGATTTCCACCAGCTTGAACTTGCCGATGGAAGACTCGGCCTGCAGCGCCACGATGGGCTCCTTGCCATAGGCCGAATCGTGGTACAGGAAGACGATCTTCTTGCCGGCCAGCGAGCCATTGTTCTTGCCGGCCAGGTACTTGACGATGGCCGAGACCTGCATCTGGTAGGTCGTCACCAGCGGGAAGGCATACGGAAACACCGAGCCGTCCACCGCATCGGTGCGGCCATAGCCGATCATCACCAGCGGCACCTTGTCTTCGGCGGTCTTGTCGATGAGGGCGTAGGAGATGCCGGTGGCCATGGGATTGATGGCCGTGCCGTGGGTGACCGGGTTCTTGTTCTTCATGCGCTCGTAGCACTCCACGCCCTTGGCGTTGTTGTACTCGGTCTCGCACTCTTCCCAGGACAGCTTGACGCCGTTGACGCCGCCTTCCTTGAGGTTGACGTAGTTCAGGTAATCGACATAGCCGCCGTAGTAGGACTGGCCATTGGTCCCATAGGGGCCGACGCGGTAGCTGGGGATGGCAATGAACTGGTCATTGGTCTGGGCCAGCGCCGGGGCCGCCGCCGACAGCAGGCTGGCGGCACAGGCGGTCGCCACTACCAGCTGCCTGAGATGCTTCATGGTCTTCATGGTCTCGTCTCCTTTATGTTGTCGTTGCCGACTTTTATCGGGCGCCGGTGATCCGGCCCCCGCCTACCTTGATGCAGTGTTGCGTCACTCGGCGAACCCTCAGTGCGGGAACGGCCACAGACGCAGTTTTTCCTTGGCGATCTGCCACAGCCGCGCCAGCCCGTGCGGCTCGGCGATGAGGAAGAAGATGATCAGTGCGCCGAACACCATCATCTGGATGTGCGACACGGTGGCATTGGTGAACGGCAGGTGCAGCAGCGCGGCCAGCGGCGGCAGCGCGTTGTCCAGGAAGATCGGCAGCAGCAGGATGAAGGCCGAACCGAGGAAGGAGCCGAGGATACTGCCCACGCCGCCGATGATGATCATGAACAGGATGCGGAAGGACAGGTCCAGCGAGAAACCGTCCGGCTCCACCGAACCCAGGTAGCAGAAGGCATACAGTGCACCGGCCACGCCGCAGTAGAAGGAGCTGACGGCAAAGGCGGTCAGCTTGGTGCGCATCAAGGGGATGCCGATCACCTCGGCGGCCACGTCCATGTCGCGCACCGCCATCCAGGCGCGCCCGGTGGAGGAACGCACCAGGTTCTTGGCTACCAGCGCCAGCACGCTCACCACGGCCAGCACGAACAGGTACTTGCGCACGGGGGTGTCGATGGCGATGCCGAAGAAATCGATCTTGGGGGTGCTGATCACGCCCGAGGAACTGTTGTTGGAGAACCAGGGGAACTTGGTCAGCGCCCACACCACGAAGAACTGCGCCGCCAGCGTGGCCACGGCCAGGTAGAAGCCCTTGATGCGCAGCGAAGGCAACCCGAAGAGCACGCCCACCAGCGCCGCGCACCCGCCCGAGAGCAGCAGCGTGGCGACGATGGGGATGCCCTCCACCCGCAACTGGAAGTTGTAGGCCGCGTAGGCCCCCACCGCCATGAAGGCGGCCGACCCCAGCGAGAGCTGGCCGGCATAGCCGGTCAGCACATTCAGGCCCAGTGCGGCCAGCGCGAAGACCAGGAACGGCACCAGGATGGCCGAGAACCAGTATTCGCTGCCCAGCAGCGGCACGGCCACGAAGGCGAACACCATGAACAGCGTGAAGATGATGCGATCCTGGCGGATCGGGAAGATCTGGCTGTCGGCGATGTAGCTTGTCTTGAATTGTCCTGCTTCACGGTACAGCATCATGTTCTCCTTGTTCCTGCTCTTGCTCAATCCATCTGGCACCGTTCGTCCTGAGTAGCGGCGCAGCCGCGTATCGAAGGCGCGCCGTCAGCAAGCGCAGGAGCGCCCCTTCGACAGGCTCAGGACAGGCTTCGATACGGCCCTGATGGGCCTACTCAGTCCGAACGGTGGCCTGAGGTGCAAGCCGTCTCATTCAATCGATCCATATTGAAACAGTTGGAATCAGCACTTTGTCATACACGGTCAATATGCCGCTCGCCAAACAGGCCTTCCGGCCGCACCAGCAAAAACAGCAGCGCGAACACATACGGGAACCAGCCTTCGATGCCGCCGAAGTTGCCGCCGAAGGCATCCTGCATCACCGGCGGGATATAGATTTCGGCCAGCTTTTCGGAAGCACCGATGATGAGCCCGCCCACGATCGCCCCGGGGATCGAGGTGAAGCCCCCCAGGATCAGCACCGGCAAGGCCTTCAGCGCCGTCATGGTCAGCGCGAACTGCACGCCATTGCGCGAGCCCCAGAGCAGGCCGGCGATCAGCGCCACGAAACCGGCCACGCCCCATACCACGGCCCAGATATGCTGCAGCGGGATACCCAGCGATAGCGCGGCCTGGTGGTCATCAGCCACGGCCCGCAGCGCCCGGCCCACCTTGGTCTTCTGGAAGAACAGCGCCAGCGCCGCCACCAGCGCCACCACCATGCCGGAGGCAAAGAGGTCGAACTTGGAGAGGCCGATGCCGACACTGTCCATCACCGACTGGATCGGTTCGTCGACGATGCCCAGGTCGATGGGGCGCACTTCACTGCCGAACAGCAAGGGCCCCAGGCCTTCGAGGAAGAAGGTCAGGCCGATGGTGGCCATGAAGAGCGTGATCGGCGGCTGGTTGACCAGCTTGCGCAGCACGAAGCGTTCGGTGGCCAGGCCCACCAGGATCATCACCACGAAGGCGCCGATGATGGCGGCCCACATCGGCATGCCCTTTTCCATCAGGCCCACCACCGCCAGCGCGGCGAAATAGACCATCGCCCCCTGCGCGAAATTGAACACCCCGGAGGCCTTGTAGATCAGCACGAAGCCCAGGGCCACCAGTGAATACATCAACCCGGAGAGCAGTCCGCTCAGGGTGACTTCGAGAAAGAATTGCATGTCGTCTCCTTGCTACTGCCTTCGATATTGTTTTTATTATTTATATTATTTATTGACTGTACGCCGATCCCGGACTCAGTGCGAGGTCCCCAGGTAGGCCTTGATCACTTCGGGATTGCTCATCACCTCGTCGGGCGTGCCGTCGCCGATCTTCTTGCCGTAGTCCAGCACCACCACCCGGTCGGAGATATCCATGACCACGCCCATGTCGTGTTCGATGAGCACGATGGTGGTGCCGAACTGATCGTTCACATCCAGCACGAAACGGCACATGTCCTGCTTTTCTTCCACGTTCATGCCGGCCATGGGTTCGTCCAGCAACAGCATGTGCGGTTCGGCCGCCAGCGCCCGCGCCAGCTCCACGCGCTTTTGCAGGCCGTAGGGCAGGCGTCCCACCGGGGTCTTGCGGATGTGCTGGATTTCCAGGAAATCGATCACCTCCTCGACCTTGTGGCGATGCTCGATTTCCTCGTTGCGGGCCGCGCCCCACCACAGGGCGTTGGAGAACAGGCCCGAGCGCATCTTGGTGTTGCGCCCGGTCATGATGTTGTCCAGCACCGTCATGCCCTTGAAGAGCGCGATGTTCTGGAAGGTGCGGGCAATGCCCTGGCGCGCGATAGCGCTGGGATGCATGCCCAGGCGCGGCTGGCCGCGATAGAGGATCTGGCCTTTCTGCGGATGGTAGACGCCGTTGATGACGTTGATCATCGAGCTCTTGCCGGCGCCGTTGGGGCCGATGATGGCGCGGATTTCATGCTCGCGCACATCGAAGGAAATGTCGGTCAGCGCCTTCACGCCACCGAAGGACAGCGAGATGTTCTGCAGGTCCAGGATGACCTCGCCGATGCGGCGCCCGTTGGCGGCCACGGCCGCTGCTTCTTCGTCGGGGCTGGTCACGGGTGGCAGGCCCGAGGGCAGGATTTCGGAAGACAGGTGTCGTTTCATGGTCGTATTCATTCAGCGGTGGTCTGGTCGGGCTACGCTGCTGGCCGGGCGCGCTGGCAAGGCGCCCGGGACGGGACTGCGTGCTGCTCAGGCGGCGCTTTGCAGCGTCTTGAAGGTCTTGGCCTCGGCGATCTTCAGGTCGGCTGCGATCATGCCCTGGCGGCCATCCTCGAACTTGACCTGGGTCTCGATGTATTGCGACGTGCGACCGTCATAGAGCGCCTCGATCAGCACCGCGTACTTCTCTGCGATGAAGCCGCGCCGGACCTTGCGGGTGCGGGTCAGTTCTTCATCGTCGGGGTCGAGTTCCTTGTGCAGGATCAGGAAGCGATGGACCTGCGAATCGGCCAGCAGCGGGTCGGCCACCAGGTCGGCATTGACCTTTTCCACGCATTCGCGCACCAGTTCGTACACTGCCGGATTGGCGGCCAGGTCGGTGTAGCCGCTGTAAGGCAGGTTGCGCCGTTCGGCCCAGTTGCCCACGGCATCCATGTCGATGTTGATGAAGGCCATGCACTGCTCGCGGCCGTTGCCGAAGGTCACCGCTTCCTTGATGAAGGGGAAGAACTTCAGCTTGTTCTCGATGTACTTGGGCGCAAACATGCTGCCGCAGGCCATCTTGCCGACATCCTTGGCGCGGTCGATGATCTTGAGGTGGCCATCGCTGTCGAAGAAGCCGGCATCACCGGTGTGGAAGTAGCCGTTGGCGTCGATGGCCTCGGCGGTGGCGTCGGGGCGCTTGAAGTATTCCTTCATCAGGCCGGGCGAACGCACCAGCACTTCGCCGTTGTCGTCGATGCGCACTTCCACGCCCTTCATGGGCCGGCCCACGCTATCGAGTTTGACGTCGCCCGAGGGCTGCATGCACACCGTCACGCAGGTCTCGGTCATGCCATAGAGCTGCTTCAGGTTGATGCCCATGGAGCGATAGAAGTCGAACAGATCGGGGCCGATGGCCTCGCCACCGGTATAGGCCACGCGCAGGCGCGACATGCCCAGCACGTTCTTCAATGGCCCGTAGACCAGCAGGTCGCCCAACGCATATTGCAGCCGGTCCATCAGTGACACGCCCGGCTTGCCATCCAGGATGCGCATGCCGACCCGACGCGCCACGCGCATGAAACCGTGGAACATCTTGCGCTTGAGCCAGCCCGCATCCTCGATGCGGATCATGACCTGGGTCAGGATGTTTTCATACACGCGCGGCGGCGCGAAGTAATAGGTCGGGCCGATCTCGCGCAGATCGGTCATGACGGTATTGGGCGACTCCGGACAGTTCAGGCAGAAACCGGCGACGTGCTGCTGGGCGAAGGAGTACAGGAAATCGCCCACCCAGGCCAGCGGCAGGTAGCACAGGATGTCGTCGTCCTGGTCCAGGTGATCGAACTCCACCAGCGTGGTGGCGGTAGTGATCATGGCCCGGTGCGAATGGCACACGCCCTTGGGCTTGCCGGTGGTGCCGGAGGTATAGAGGATGATGGCGACGTCGTCGGGCGAGCCGGCCGCGACTTCCTTCTCGAAGAAGTCGGGATGGGCGTGTTCGTAGGCGCGGCCCAGTTCCTGCACGCGGGCAAAGGACAGCAGCTCGGGCTGGTGATAGTTGCGCATGCCGCGCTCGTCGTCATAGATGACGTGGGCGATGCGGGGCAGGTTTTCCTTGATCTCGAAGACCTTGTCGACCTGCTCCTGATCTTCGGCCATGACGAAGTCGACGTTGGCGTCGGCCAGCACATAGGCCATGTCGGCGGCCGGTGCGTCCTGGTACAGCGGCACCGGCATGCCACCCAGCGCCTGCGCGGCGCTCATGGCCCAGTACAGGCGCGGGCAGTTGTTGCCGATGATGGCCAGGCTCATGCCACGCTTGAAGCCCAGGGCCGCCAGGCCGCAGGCAAAGCTGCGCACCTCGTCGGCCACCTGGCGCCAGGTCGTGGTCTGCCAGATGCCCAGGTCCTTCTCGCGGAAGGCGGCCCGCTCGGGGCGTTGGCGGGCATGCGCCTGCAGCAGCCGCGGAAAGGTCGCGGCCTGGTTGTCTTGTCTCGTCTCCACCATCTTCCCACCTTCTTGTGCAGGTTCGAAAGATTCGCCCGTTCACTTTTCCGTGTATCGAGGCGAATCCGGTGTCGGATCAGTCTGTGCTGCCAGGCTTACGCTGCTCTTACTGCGGCAGTCATTGTGTCGGGCATGCCAGCTGTCCTGTCTCTATGGTTGGCCTGGGTTTGGTTCAGGCCTTTTTTGCGATGATAGTAGAGTGAGAGGTTGCCAGTGGATGTCATCTCACCGACAATTGACAAACTTTCGATATTGCGACGCATCATCATGGAGACATCAATTCGACGCATGCTGTCCAAGAGCATCTGGGCGCAGGCGCTGACCGAAGAGCAACTGGCCCGGGTGGAATCCGAAGTGGTCAGCCGCAAGATTGCCGCCGGTGGCTATGTCTGCCGCAAGGGTGACCCGGTGGCGCACTGGATCGGCGTGCATGAAGGCCTGCTGAAGATGAGCAGCGTCTCGCCCGAGGGCAAGACTGTCTCCTTCGCCGGCATGGCCAATGGCGGCTGGCTGGGCGAAGGCTCGCTGCTCAAGGACGAGCCGCGCAAGTACGATGTGGTGGCACTGCGCGAGAGCGAATTGCTGTACATGCCCAAGGCCACCTACATCTGGTTGCTGGACAACAGCATCCCCTTCAACCGTTTCCTGGTGACGCAGTTGAACGAGCGCCTGGCGCTGTTCATTTCGCTGGTGGAATACGACCGCATGCTGGAGCCGGATGCCCGCGTGGCACGCTGCCTGGCGGCCCTCTTCAATCCCTACCTGAACCCGGGCATCGGCCGCAACCTGCAGATTTCGCAGGAAGAAGTCGGCAATCTCTCCGGCACCTCGCGCCAGCGTGCCAACCAGGCCCTGCAGGTACTGGAAAAGGCCGGCCTGCTGAAGGTGGATTACGGCAGCATCACCATCAACGACCTGGATGGCCTGCGGCAATTTCCGGGGTGAAACCCCGGGCCTGGCCCGTCCACCCGTCCACGGTCTCGGCCTGCAGCACGGCATGAAAAAAGCGCGGTCACAGCCGCGCTTTTTCATTGGGACAACGGCCTGGCGACCGGTGGCTCCGCTCAGGAGGCTGCCGCCGGGGATGGCGGGGCGTCTTCGCCGTTGCGGGCCGGGCGATTGCGATTGCGCCAGTAGATGCCGGTATCGACCACGGTGCCCATGAATTCCTTGGGGTCGGTGGACTTGACGACGTAACCATTGGCGCCCAGTTCATAGCTCTGGTTGATGTCGCGCTGGTCGTCCGAGGAAGAGAACATCACCACCGGGATGTGCGAGGTGGCGGCATTGGACTTGATGATCTTCAGGAAATCGTGACCGCTCATCAGCGGCAGGTTCAGATCGAGCAGGATCAGGTAGGGGTGCAGGTCCTTGCGGTGCGCGTATTCCCCCTGGAAGAAGAACTCCTCGGCCAGTTCCGCATCGGCAAACCAGGTCAGCTTGTCGGCCAGCTTGCGGCTGCCCAGCGCCAGGCGGGTCAACTCGGCCACTTCCGGGCTGTCGTCGACGAGGATGATGTCATATTGCTCGATATCCATGGATGGATCGCTTTCTTCAGTAAATTTCAAGCTGGAACTATTCTTGCCGGACCGACCACATCTGGCCACCACCGAAAGACGTCAGGGACGTCGGGAACTGCCCTCCCCTAGTTTCCAGCATCGGCGATTCGCTGGAACACCAGTACCGACGCCGATCCCGGTACTGTCAGGGGATTATTGCACAGACGATTTCAAAAAAAATCAGATTTTTCCTTAACCAGGTGAAGCTGTCACTTGTCCGGGGTGGCAATCCCGGTCCGGATGGCGTACCGCACCAGGCCCGGCACATCGCGGATATCCAGCCGGTCCATCAGCTGCGCCCGGTGGGTCTCGATGGTCTTGGCGCTGACATTGAGCTGATAGGCGATCTCCTTGGTGTTGTTGCCCTCGGCGATCAGTTGCAGGATTTCGCGCTGGCGCGGAGTCAGCACCTCCACCGGCGTGCCGTTCTGGGCGACCCGCTTCATGTAGTTGTCCAGGGCCTCGCGCGAGATGTGGGAGTCCAGGTACTGGCGACCATGCTTGACCTCGTAGAGCGCCTTTTCCAGCTCGGTGGCGGCGGAGTCCTTGAACAGGTAGCCGTTGGCACCGGCATTCAAGGCCTGCATCACGTATTCCTCGCTGCCGTACATGGACAGCATCAAAAAGCGGATGGTGGGGTATTCGCCGCGCAGGCGACGTAGCGCTTCCAGGCCATTCATCCCCTTCATGGCGATGTCCAGCAGCACCAGGTCGGGTTTCAGCTGCGGGATCATCTCGATGACCTCGGCGCCATCGGACGCCTCGCCCACCACTTCCACGCCCGGCATGGCGGTCAGCAATGCCTTGATGCCACTGCGCACCAGGGCGTGGTCGTCGGCCAGCATGATTCGTGTAAGCATTACAACCTCCTGACGATAGGAGCGACCGGCAGGTGCATGACGATTTCCGTCCCTGCGCCGGGCGCTGAAGTGATATCCATGGAACCGCCTACCAGCACGGCCCGCTCTTCCATGTTGAGCAGGCCGAAACTGGTGCCGGAAATGGCGTTGCTACGGGCACGTTCGATGTCGAAACCGCGACCGTCATCGCGGATGCTGAGATAGACCTGGTCCTGCTGGCGGTCGATCTTGACCCAGATGTTCTGGCACCTGGCGTGACGCAGGATGTTGGTGACCGCTTCCTGCACGATGCGAAAGGCGGTGTTTTCGATGTCGTGGTGCAACTCGCCGTCGTGGCCGCTGCTTTCGAACCAGCCATTGACGTTGGCCAGCTTGGATTTCTGCTCCACGTAGGAACGCAGGGCGGCGATCAGGCCCAGGTTGTCCAGCTGCGGCGGGCGCAGATCCAGCGACAGGCTGCGCACCTGGGCCAGCACGGCGGTGACGATGTCGATGCCGTTCTGCAGCGACGGGCCTTCCAGGGTGCCGGTCTTCTTGATGGTTTCCAGGTTGATCTTGAGCGCCGTCAGCGACTGGCCGACGTCGTCATGCAGGCCGCGCGCCAGGTGCTGGCGCTCGCGCTCCTGCACTTCGATCACCCGCGACGATAGCAACTGCTGACGCTGGATCGCCAGCTCCAGCTCGCGCCGTGATTGCTCGCGCTCGGTGACGTCGATGGCCAGCCCGGCCACCATGTCACCCTTGCCCTCGCCGCTGATGGGAAAACGCACGACATCGAGGATGCGGGCATTGTGGTTGTGGTCGAAGATGGTTTCCTGGGTATGCAGTTCGACCTTCTCGTCGAGCACCTTGCGGTCGTACTCCTGGGAGGCCTGGGCCGCGCCGGTGCTCATCAGCTCGGCGTCGGTCATGCCATCCATGTCATGCGGAGTCATGCCGAAGAAGGCCGACTGCGCCGGGTTGACGTAGCTGTAGCGCAGCTGCGAATCCTTGATCCAGGTCGGCATCGGCGCGGCATTCATGAAGGCATTGAAGCGCGCCTGCATCTCGCGCAGGGCCTGGGCGCTGGCGCGCTGCTTGCGCCGCGCCTGGGCGTCGCGCAGTTCGCGGTCGACCGCGTGCGGCAGGCGGGCGATGGCGCTCTTGAGGAAGTAATCCTGGGCGCCGGCCTTCATCACCTCCACTGCGGTCTGCTCGCCGATGACGCCGGAGACGATGATGAACGGCGTCTGGTCGTTGTCGGCCTTGACCAGTTTCAGGGCTTCCACGCCGCTGAACATGGGCATCGAGTAATCCGAGATGACGATGTCCCAGCGCTGCTCGTGCAGTGCCGCCAACAGGGCCTGTTCGTCGTCGACCCGCTGCCAGGTCGGTTCGAAGCCGCCGCGCTTGAGTTCGCGCACCATCAGCACGGCGTCTTCTTCCATGTCTTCGACGAACAGCACGCGTAGGGGAATGCTCATGGGGCAGGACTCTCTCGGTCAGACTCTTTGTTCAGAATGCGGCTGGCACATTGGTTCATACGATGTTGCTCTCATGCCGGGCCTCGATCATGCCACTTCAGCGCACATCACCCAGGCTGGGCATGACACCCTTGCGCGGCAGCGAGAAATAGAAGCTCGCGCCCACCTTGGGAGTGCTCTCGGCCCAGACCCGGCCGGTATGGCGGATCACGATGCGTTGCACCAGCGCCAGCCCGATGCCGGTACCTGGATATTCTTCCTGGCGATGCAGGCGCTGGAAGGTGCCGAACAGCTTGTGCACATAGCGCATGTCGAAACCCACACCGTTGTCATGCACGCCATAGATGTATTCTTCGGGGCCGACCTCCATGGTCACCCGCACCAGCGGCTGGTCGTTCTTGCTGCTGAACTTGACGGCATTGGAGAGCAGGTTTTCCCAGACCTGGGTGATCAGGCCGCGATTGGCCACGGCGCCTTCCAGCGGTGCAACCTCGAACTGCACGGCCGGATTTTCCTGGCGCAGGCCGGCGATGACCTGGCCCACCACCTCTTCCATCGAAAAACGCTGCAAGGTCAGTTCACCCGTGGTGGACTTGGCCAGCTTGAGCAGGTCGTTGATCAGTTCATCCATCTTGCGCACGTTGCGGCGGATCACCTGCAGCTGTTCGCGGCCCTTTTCGTCGATCACGCTGGCGTAGTCTTCCTCCAGGATCATGGCGTAACCGGAAATGGCACGCAGCGGGGCGCGCAGGTCATGCGAGACGGAATAGGAAAAACTCTCCAGTTCCTTGTTGACGCTATGCAGGTGCTGGGCCTGCCGTTCCAGATCGGCGTTGAGGGCCTCGATTTCGTCCTCGGCGCGCTTGCGCTCGGAAATGTCATAGATGACCGTACGGCTGATCAGCTTGCTGTTGTCGCGGCTGGGGATGGCCGTGGCATTGACCAGGGCCGTGAATTCGCTGCCATCGGCGCGGCGGAAGTCGAGATCGATGCCGTTGATCTCGCGCTTGAGCAAGAATTGCGGATGCAGCTCACGCTGGTAACGCTCGGCGCTCACAGGGCTAAGCAGATCGAGCTGGGTCATGCGCCCGACCACCTGCTCTCGTGTGTAGCCCAGCCACTTGAGTTCGGTATCGTTGATCTTGATGATGGTCTTGTCGGTCTCATCGACCGAGTGATAGCCGCAGGGCGCGTTGTTGTAGAGGTCTTCGATCTCGTCGGAATAGGCCTGGGCGCGCTGCTGCGCCTCCACCCGACGGCTCATCTCGCGGCGCAGCTTGCTGTAGACCATCACCAGCAAGGCCATGCTGAGCAGACTGCCGCTGACCACCATGATGATGGTCAGGTCGGCGCTGGCGGCGGTGTCATGGGCACGCCGGGCAAGCAGTGCATTCTCGTTGCTCTTCATCTCTTCAAAGCCGTTGCGGATGCGATCGCTCAGGTCCTTGCCTTCCAGTACCCGTTGGCGCCCTTCGTCTGGACTGAGCTCCATCAGGCGACGGGAGAGGCTGATCCGCTGTGATACCAGATCTTCCGTGCGGGTCAGCAGTTGCAGCTGCTGCGCATTGTCGCTCATGAGCCGGCGCAGATCCTGCAGAAGCACCTCGATTTGCCTGACGCCCGCCTCGAAACCGGCCTGGTATTCCTGGTTGCCAGACAAGGCATAGCCGCGTGAATTGCTGACCGCGTCGCGCACGGTCGAATTGGCGACTTCCAGCTTGTTGATGACGGCGTGACTATGCTGCAACCAGACTGCGCGCTGCTCGAAATCGCGCACGCTGTAATAGGAAAATGCTGCCACGCCCAGCGAGAGCAGCAAGGCCAGCAGGAAGAAGAGGCCGGTACTGGCGCGTGCCAGCCCGCTTTGTCTAGTTATCGGCATGTGTCACATGATCACATCGGTCACATCGGTCACATCGGTCACATCGGTTACTTTTCATCGGTCTGGCGGTCACGTCCTGAAGTTGCGGAGCGGTTACCTGATCGCCCGCCTGCATGACCGGCGCGCAAAGCGATGCGCGGGCATGGTCTTTTCGCAGGATCTCCATTCCGGGCGCGCGGCGGTGCTGCGCCCGGTCCCCCATTGCACGGTCAGCAGCGCTGCCGTGGGTACGTCTCCTTGCTGTCTGCAGCGATGCCGGAATGTGACGATCTGGCATCAATTGTTCTCTTTCTGTCAGCAAATCGAAGCAAATTCTTAAAATTTGCTGAAAACGGTGTTGCTTGCCTGCACTTTTGACTCCGTTTTCAGAGTAAATATTCAAATTAATTCTATAATATATTCCAGCTTTTACAGACATTTGCCGGCATCGCATCATGATGAAAAAATCACCCGCCCTCTTCCTTGCCGTCGGTCTCCTGGCTGGCCTGAGCGTGAATGCCGTGGCCGTCTCCACCACCGGCAAGCTCGACATCAGTGCCATCGTCCCGGCCCAATGCGTGGTGCAGAGCGCCGCCCTGCCCTTTGGTGTCTATGCGTCCAGCGCGCTGCAACAGAACGCCCAGATCGGCGTGGCCTGTTCCGCCGGCACCAGCTACACGATCAGCCTGGATGCCGGCACCGGCGCAGGCGGCAATGTCGCCACTCGCAAGCTGACCACTGCCGACGGGGCCAATTCGCTCAACTATGGCCTGTATCAGGATGCTGCCCGCACCCGTGCCTGGGGCAACAGCAGTGGTAGCGACACGGTCGCCGGGGTCGGTAACGGCAGCGCCCAGAACGTGCCGGTCTACGGCTATATCCCGGCGGGCCAGACAGCGCGCGCCGGTAGCTACAGCGACGTGGTCGCCATTACCTTGTCCTACTGACTACCGAATTGGCCGGCGCAGGCCATGCGCCAGCAGGCAGGCACCGCCTGCGACCACTTCCCTGCCCGCACCCTCCATGCATGGCGCGACTTTTCATATGAAGTCGCGCCATTTTTACGTCCGCGCCAGACGTACATCTTCCATCCCAATACGCAAGTTGACGAAAGGAAATATTTAACTTTCAGTTAAATTCTGTGGCTGCCTTGCAACTTTTTGTTTGACCTGTCGCGGTTTCGTTTTAATCTAGCAAAAAATTGACAATACCTGACAACCAGAATGGGGATTTCGTAGCGTGACGAGATCAGAAACCATGTTGTGGCGGCTCGCACGTGTCTGTGCAATGGGCTGCCTGATGACGGCAGGGGGATGGCAACAGGCGCAGGCCTCCAATTTCGAGATTGCCCCCGTGGTGCTGGAGCTATCCTCCTCACGCACGGCAGGGGTGATCAAGATCGTCAATAACGACAATCACAATGTGTCGCTGCAGATCCGTGCCTACGACTGGAACCAGGTCGACAGCAAGGATGATCTGCAACCTACCCAGAACCTGATCATCAGCCCGCCGGTGTTCAACCTGGCGCCGGGTGCGTCCCAGGTGATCCGCGTGGTGTCGCGCCAGGCAGCGGGGGCCGGCGAGATCGCGTTTCGCCTGCTGATCGACGAAATTCCCTCCGCGGCGGAAGGCGCCACCATCAATTTCAAGTTCCGGATTTCCATGCCGGTGTTCATCGCCCCTACCGGCACACCGAAGCCGCAGCTTGACTACCAGTTACGCTCAGGCAAGCCGACGCGTCTGGTGGTACAGAACCTGGGCAACCGACGTGCGCGCTTGCTGGACCTGGCGCTGACCCTTCCCAACGGCAAGAAGATCACCGCACCGGCAGGCGGCAACCCCTATACGCTGGCCGGCATCACCCGCCAATACCTGATCGACACCGAGACCCCGCTTGCCGTAGGCAGCAAAGTCAAACTGACTGCCAACAGTGATGCCGGGCCGATTGATACCGAACTCACCGTGGCGCCTTGAAACGGCTGCTGCTGCTCTGGCTAATGCCTCTGATGCTGGTGCTGCTGGGCGCCACGGCGACCGTGGCACGGGCCGCCACCGGTGACGAGGTGCTGCTGCTGGAAGTGTCCATCAACGGCCGCGGCACCGATCTGGTGGCGCAATTCACGCGTCGCCAGCAAGCCCTGTATGCGACCGCGGCCGAACTGCGCAGTCTCAAGCTGCGCGTGGATGGTGCCAACGACGAACTGATTCCCCTGCGCGCCATCGCTACCGGGATCGACCTCGACGAGGGCGCTGCCCGGATCAACCTCATGATTGCGGCCCGTTTCATGAATACGACCGACATCGACGCCACCAGCATTGCCAGCCGGGTTCCCTTGTCGGAGGGCGGGCGCGGGCTGGTCCTGAACTACGATCTGCTGGCCACTTCCAGCCAGAACCAGCATGCCCTGGGCGGGCTGTTCGATGCGCGCTGGTTCAGCGGCAGCGGCGTGCTCAGCTCGACCGGGCTAGGCTATACCGGCAACAGCGGCGGCGTATCGGCCCGCCTGGAAACCACCTATACCTATTCCCAACCGGCCAGCCTGACGCGTTACCGCCTGGGTGACGTCATCAATGGCAGCCTGGCCTGGACCCGCTCGGTGCGACTGGGCGGCTTCCAGTACGCGTCGGACTTCAACCTGCGTCCGGACCTGGTGCGCTTCCCCACGCCTTCGCTGGGGGGCGAAACCGTGGTGCCATCCACCGTGGACCTGTTCGTCAATGGCGTGCGCCAGCTTTCGCAACCGGTGCCGCCCGGCCCCTTCGAGATCCGCCAGCCTCCTATCGCCAGTGGCGCCGGCCAGATCGCGGTGGCGGTCACCGACGAACTGGGACGGCAGACCCTGCGTACCATCAACTTCTACGCCACCGATCGCCTGCTGAAACCGGGCCTGTCGTCCTATTCGGTCGAGGGTGGCTGGGTGCGCCGCCGCTATGGCCTGCGCAGCAATGACTATGGGCAGTTCGCCCTGTCCGGCACGGCCCGCCAGGGGGTGAGCGACATCCTTACGCTGGAGGGCCATGCCGAGGCCATGCGCAGCCTGAAACTGGCCGGTGGTGGCGCTGTCTTCAATCTCGGCAACCGCGCCGTGCTGGCCACCTCGCTGGCCGCCAGCAGTGCCGACAGTGGCTCGGGCCAGCAGGTGTCATTGGCCGTCGAACGCAACGCCGATGCGGTGAGCGTGTCATTGACCCGCACCCAGTCCACCCGCAACTACCAGGACATCGGTGCCATCCAGGGGGCGCCGGTCTCGCGCGCGGCCACCATCGCCACGCTGGGCCTGAACCTGGGCAGCGGCGGCTCGCTGAGCATGGCCTATGCACGCAGCAAGAGCCCGCTGCTCTTTACCGATACCGGTACCAGCGGCCTGGCCGACAGCGAGACGGTGACGGTGACCTGGTTCAAGTCGGTGGGCAGCACATCCAACATGTACCTGACCGGTTACCGCGACTTTCGCAACAGCGGTTATGGCGCCACCATCGGCCTGATCATTCCCTTCGGCGGGCGCGATGTGGCCGGTGCCAGCGTAAGCAACAACAATGGCCAGCGCACCGCCACCCTGCAGGCCAGTCGCTCGACGGTGGCCATCGGCGACCTGGGCTGGCAGTTGCAGGACACCGAAGGCAGCTATCAGCAGCGCATTGCCCAGCTCAACTACAAGAGCCGCTATGGCAGCCTCACCGCGGCCGCCTCGCAGGCAGCCCATACCACCAGCCAGCGACTGGGGGCGCGCGGCTCGGTATCCTTCATCGATGGCGGCAGCTTCGCCTCGGACTGGATCGAGGACAGCTTTGCCGTGGTCAATGCCAGCGGCGTCAAGAACGTCGGCATCTACAACGAGAACCGCTACGCTGGCCGCACCGACGACAACGGCCAGTTACTGCTGACCGACCTGCGCGCCTACGACGTCAACAAGATTTCGGTGGACGTGCTGGACCTGCCGCTGACACTGCAACTGGACCAGCCGGACCAGTACATCCGGCCGCGCGATCGCTCCGGCGTAGTGGTGCATTTCAATGCACGACGGGCCTCGGATGTGACCATCATCCTCAAGGATGCAGCGGGCCAGTTCATTCCGCTAGGCGCCAGCATCCGCGTGCGCGAGACCGGTCTGCAGGCGCCCGTGGGCTATGACGGCGTGAGCTACCTGCAGGAACTGGCACCGGTCAATACGCTGGACGTACTGCTGCCCTCGGGGGCGCAATGCCACGCCACGCTGACGCCGCAACCGCGCAGCGAAGGCGGCATGAGCAACGAAGTCGTGATCTGCCATTGAAACGCGACCGGCATCATGGAGAACACATGAAGACGATCCCTCCAATCCGCCCGGCCCTGGCCTGGGCCCTTGTCCTGCTGGCATGCGCCCCGGTGCAGGCGCAACAGATCTGCTCGTCGGCCACAAATCCGGTGGCGTTCGGGCTGTATGACCCGCAGTCCAGTGCGCATCTGGACAATACCGGCAGCATCACCGTGACCTGCCAGGCCACGGTGTCGTTGCTGATCGGCTATACCGTCAAGCTCAGCACCGGCAGCAGCGGCGCCTATGCGCAGCGCAAGATGCTCAGTGGCGCCAACAGCCTCAACTACCAGGTCTATACCAACTCGGCACGGACCTCGACATGGGGTGACGGCTCCTCCAGCACCAGCTTCATCACCGATGGCTATCTGCTGCAGGTTCTCACACCCGTGGTCAAGACCTACACGGTCTACGGCCGCTTGCCGGGCAGCCAGAATGCCAAGGCCGGCAGCTATCTGGATACGTTGACGGTATTGATCACCTATTGAGCGCTTGGCGCCGGCCGTATCGCTGGAAGTCGCTGGAAGTCGCTGGACGTCGCTGGGCATAGCCGATGTGGCGGCTCAGGTTTTCCCTGACGCAGATTGGCGGGTGGCTAGGGAATCGCCGGATGTCGCTGGCGCCGCCCGGAAATTAAAGTGTCTCCATACCAGCGCTGCACAGGGAAGTTCTTGCAAGGGGCAAGGACGGGCGGCCAACACCGGAGAAACCAAATGTTTTTTGCCAAGAAGAATCGTTTCGTTGCAGCTTCCATCGCCGCCGTCGTCCTGGCCTCCAGCGCTCCGGCTTCCTTCGCCGCCACCGCCAGCGGCACGCTGACCATCAGCGCCTCGGTGGTTGCCGCCTGCACCGTGGTCGGCTCGGCCATCGCCTTCGGCGCCTACACCCAGAGCGTGGTCAACCAGTCCGGCACCATCACCGTGCTCTGCACCAATGGCACCGCCTACAACGTCGGCCTGGATGCCGGCACCGGAAGCGGCTCCACCGTCAGCAGCCGCAAGATGAGCGCGGCCGGCGGTGGCACCCTGAACTATGCCCTCTACCGCGATGCAGCCCGCACCAACAACTGGGGCTCGACCATCGGCACCGATACCGCCACCGGCACCGGCTCGGGCCTGACCCAGACGCTGACCGTCTACGGCCAGATTCCCGCCGCCCAGACCCCGCTGGCCGGCGCCTACTCGGATACCGTCACGGTCACGCTGACCTACTGAGACAAATACGCTGCACGCGCCCGGCAGCCGCATGCCGAAGCGCCTTTGAAGCCGGACTTGAGCAGCTGCAGCACGAAAGTTACTTGACTAAAGCTTAACTTGCGGACTACAACGTCAACACGACCAGATAACCGGGGAAAACCGGAGGGGGTAAACGGTGCACTTCGCGCAGAAGTGCACCGTTTTTTTTCGCCCTCCTTCGCCCTCCTTCGCCCTCCTTCGCTCAGCCTTGAGCAAAGACCGCTTGCACCAGGCTTGCCTGCTGGGCGTAATGGCTGGCCTTGGAGGCGGTCGGCCCGGAGGCGGTATCCGGGCGATAGACCGCACGCAGGCGCACCGTCTCCGGCAAGGCGGCTTCGATGGCATCGCGCACGCACAGCCAGGCACCCTGGTTACGCTCTTCTTCCTGTACCCACACCACTTCCTGCAACTGCGGATAGCTGCGCAGGACGTCACCCAGTTGTGCCGTCGGGAAGGGATAGAGCTGCTCCACCGGCAGCAGCGCGGTCTCCTGGTCCTGCGCGCTGGCGCGGGCATCGGCCAGGTCGTAGCGCACCTTGCCGCTGCACAACACGACACGCCGTACCGCGGACGCTTGCGGCCCCTCAGGGTCGCCCAGCAGCGGCTGGAAGCCCTGCTCCAGCAAGTCCGATAGCGGGGAACTGGCACGCGGCTCCCCATGCAGCACCGACTTGGGCGTAAAGACCACCAGCGGCCGGTCCGCATGCAGGGCCTGATCGCGCAGAAGGTGGAACCACTGCGCCGAACTGGAGGGATAGGCCACCCGGATATTCTGACCCGCGCACAGCAGCAGCATGCGACTGAGATAGCCGGTGGAATGTTCCGGCCCCACGCCTTCGTAGCCATGCGGCAGCAACATCGTCAACGCCGACGCATAGCCCCACTTGCCACGACCGGAGGTGATGTACTGGTCGATCATGATCTGGGCGCCGTTGACGAAGTCACCGAACTGGGCTTCCCAGATCGTCAGCGCATCCGGGCGCGCCTGCACGCTGAAGCCGTACTCGAAACCGACCACCGCTTCTTCGCTCAGGGGCGAATTGATCACTTCCAGGCTGGCGCGGGATGCTGCGACTTCGCGCAGGGGCAGGAAGGACCGCTGCTGTGCCTGTGCCTCATCCACCGCATGCCACACGGCATGACGTTGCATGAAGGTGCCACGCTGCACGTCCATGCCGGAAATGCGCACGCCGTGACCGGCACTGAGCAGAGAGGCATAGGCCATGTTCTCGGCAAAATTCCAGCTGCACGGGTGCTCGGGCGCGGCCACGCTGTGCTGCCATTGCGCGATCAGCTTGACGATGGCCGGATGTGGTTCGAATCCAGCCGGCAGGCGTGTCATCCGCTCCACCCATTGACGCATCTGGTTCAGGCTGGGCGCGGCTGCCGCTTTGGAGGTCTTGTCCTGCGTACGCTCCGAGGTCGCCGCCGACGCTGCGGCATGACCTGGACGGCTGGCCCTGAAGGCGGTCAGCGCCTGCTGGCTGCTGGTGGCCAGCAGGGCGGCTCCCGCATCCGAACCAGGCCATCCGGATTGTGCGTACAGCCGGGTCACCGAGGGATGCTTGTCGATGAAGCCATGCAGCAGCGGCTGGGTCACGGTAGCCGTGTCCTGCTCGGCGTGTCCCCAGCGGCGATAGCCGACCAGGTCGATTACCACATCGGCGTGGAACTGCATGCGGTAGTCAAAGGCGATGCGCGCCGCGCGCAACACCGCCTCCGGCTGGTCGGCATTGACGTGCAGCACCGGCGCGCCGACGATGCGGGCGATGTCGGTGCAGTAGCCGTGGTTTTCCGGATCCAGCGGGTTGGGTGTGGTAAAACCGATCTGGTTGTTGACGATCACGTGAACCGTGCCGCCCACGTCGTAACCCGGATGCTGGGCCAGCTTGAGCGACTCCATCACCACGCCCTGGCCGCAGAAGGCGGCGTCGCCATGGATCACCACCGAGGCGGGCGGCGCTGCCTTGGGGTGACTGGCGCGGTAACCGCGGGCCATGCCCAGCAGGACCGGATAGGCGCTCTCCAGGTGCGAGGGGTTGTGCGCCAGGAACAGGCCGACCTGGCCCAGTGCGGTATGGCGCACGGCCTCGGCACCCAGGTGGTAAGGCAGATCCACCGCGCTGGCGGCGGCCGGGGTGGTTTTGCTGGCATCGAAGTAGGCCACGATCTCGGCAGCCGACATCTGCATCAGGTTCACCAGCAGGTTGAGGCGGCCACGATGCGGCATGGCGAAGAACAGCTTGTCGAGCTGGTAGAAGCTGCAACGCTCCACCAGGGTATCCATCAACAGGAGCAGACTTTCGCAACCTTCCAGGGAAAAACGCTTGGCCTGCGGATAGTCTTGCTGCAGATAGTTTTCCCACTGTTCGGCGGCTGCCAGGCGGGCCAGGATGGCCGCGCGTTCCTGCGCCTGCGGCTCGGCGCCGGGGTCACGGGCAGCAAGACGCGCCAGCAGCCACTGACGGCGCGGCTCGTCGCGCACGCCGCTGCAGTCCAGTGCGAGCGGGCCGCAGAACAGCCGGCTCAGGTGATGGGTCAGCTCCTTGACATTGGTCAGGCCCAGGCCGTCGAGGAAGCGATGCTGTGCCAGCGCGATGTCCTCGTCCTCCAGCCCGTGCGTCTGCGGCAGGAGAGCCGCAATGTCGGGCACCGAGATCGTGCCCAGGGGATCGATATCGGCGATGCGATACCCCTCGTTGCGGTAGGCATCGATGAAGGACTGGATGCGGGCATACGCCAGGGCCTGGCGCGCTGTGGAGGAAGTCTGCCCGAGTGAACTCGGAGAATGAAGTGGCATGGCGAACCTTTCTGGGCAAGTGCACGGACATGTCGCATCACGCTCGACAACGAGCTCGAGATCATTTCGAAATCGAAATTGCGGACATGCCCTTGACGGAAAAGACGATGATCGCGTCCTCACCCGCAATGCCTGCGGATGGGACGCCTTGTTCTTGTCACGACCGGCCGTGAATGGCCGGCCATGGTCTCCTCACGGCCCCTCTTACCACACTGCGTTCACACAAAAACGGGTAACCCTATCCGTCTACTAGCCCTGGATCAGGGACAGCTCGGGCTGGATGATCTTTTCGCGCACGCCACCGCGTGCCGCACCGGCATATCCGGAATGGGCGATCAGTTCGCTCAGGCGGAAACGTCCCATCAGGGCCGACAACTGCTCGGCCTGGGCCTGCAAGGCCTTGGAGGCGGCAGCGTTCTGCTCCACCAGGGCGGAGTTTTCCTGGGTCATCTGGTCCATCTGGCTGATGGCCTGGTTGATCTGCTCGATGCCTTCGCTCTGCTCCTTGCTGGAGGCGCTGATGTCGGTGATCAGATCGGTCGCATGCTTGATGCTGGCGATGACTTCATCGATGGTGGCCACCGTTTGTTCGACGATGGTGCTGCCAGCCTTGACGTGACTGACCGAACCTTCGATCAGGGATTTGATTTCCTTGGCGGCCACGGCGCTACGCTGGGCCAGGCCGCGCACTTCGCTGGCCACCACGGCAAAGCCGCGACCGTGTTCGCCGGCACGGGCTGCTTCGACTGCCGCGTTCAGGGCCAGTAGGTTGGTCTGGAAGGCGATGCCGTCAATCACGGCGATGATGTCCGCGATCTTGCCGGAAGAAGTGCTGATGGCGCTCATGATGTTGACCACCTGCTCGACCGAGGCGCCGCCGCGCACGGCCACGTCCGAGGCCGAGACGGCGAGCTGGCTGGCTTGCAAGGCGTTGTCGGCATTCTGGCGCACTGCCGAGGTCAGCTGCTCCATGGCCGAGGCGGTTTCCTCCAGGGAGCTGGCCTGCTGTTCGGTGCGGTCCGACAGGCTCAGGTTGCCCTGTGCCAGTTCGCGTGCGGCCATGTCGATCGCCGAGGTGCCGTTGCGCACGTTGGAGACGGTGTCATGCAGGTTATCGCTCATGTGCTGCAGCGCTTGCAGCAGGCGGCTGATCTCGTCTTTGCCCTTGGCCTGCAGGCGATAGGACAAGTCACCCTGCGCCACGGTCTCGGCCAGCATGACCGCGTGACGCACCGGGGCGGTGATGGAACGCGTGATCAGCACTCCGACCACCGAGGCCAGCACCACGGCCACGGCCGACAGCACCAGCATCTGGATCACGGCCATCTGGCCGTCTTCGGCCGCTTGGCCGGCATCGACCACCATTTCTTTGGCCAGCGAATTGACCATCTTGTCGACCATGACAAAGTAGTCCAGCTGGAGCTTAGACATGTCGCCCTGGTACAGCGTGGTGGCGGCGGCGCGGTCTTCATTCTTCATCAGTTCGAAGAACTTGCGCACGGCCACGCCATAGGCTGCGCGAGCAGTGGTCTGCTCGGCGTAGAGGGCCTTGGTCTTGTCGGAATCGAGCATGCCTTCGAGCTGCTTGTAGGCCTCGGTGTTGGCCTTGCGCAGGCCGGCGTATTCGTCCATGTACTTGGCCGATGCTTCCGGTGTGGCGGCCAGCAGGATGTTGCTCAATACTGCGTTGGCCTTGTAGCCATTGTTCTTGATCTGGTTGCTCAAGGCGATGAGCTGGTACTTCTCGTTGACGATGCTGTTGATTTCAGCGTTGTTGGAAGACTGGTTCCTGATCCCGACCGTGGCGGTCACCACGATCAGCAACAAGACCACTGCAAATGCTGCGCCCAAGCGGACGCCAATGTTGAAATTGGCGAGCTTCATCGCTACCCCCTCTTAATCCCATTAGATGCCAAACGTGCAGGCCATCGCAGGAAGACGATACGATTGGTCGTCACCCTGCTCCTGCTGTCACTGCACTACGCGCGAATCCGCTACTGCATCTCGATGGGTTCTTCTTACATCTTTGGGGAGCGGCTCAAGCCCTCTTCCTCAGCCTGTGTGACAGGCCGGGTTCCCTCAAAAACATTATTGCGCCCCGGCGTGTGCCGGTCTCCTGTTTTGAGAAACTGCAAATTCCGGCTTAGTGTAAGCATTTCCAGTGGGAAATAGTACGGAAAACTCAAATTTTTTCTAGCGTGTCGCGTAATCTTCCCAGTCGGTAACTGTGTCTTTTCCAAATAGGGGTCGGCGTGCTAGAGATTCGTCTCCTTGCCTCCCAATTTTCTGCGCAAAAACAAAAACAAAAGCGCCCCGTTCTTGCGAACGAGGCGTTTTGTCTGGCGCAGCGGCAGGGGCTCTCCTACACATGCGCAGGCCGCGGAATCGCTTGCAAGCGATTCCCTTCTCGCCCCGCCGGGAGCCGCGCAGGCGGCTCCCTCCACTCCGCTGGTTTTTGCTGCGCAAAAACAAAAACGCCCCGTTCTTGCGAACGAGGCGTTTTATCTGGCGGAGCGGACGGGGCTCTCCTACACACGCGCAGGCCGCGGAATCGCTTGCAAGCGATTCCCTTCTCGCCCCGCCGGGAGCCGCGCAGGCGGCTCCCTCCACTCCGCAGGTTTTTGCTGCGCAAAAACAAAAACGCCCCGTTCTTGCGAACGAGGCGTTTTATTTGGCGGAGCGGACGGGGCTCGAACCCGCGACCCCCGGCGTGACAGGCCGGTATTCTAACCAACTGAACTACCGCTCCTAAACTGGTGCCGACTGCAAGATGCTGGTGGGCGCTGAGAGGCTCGAACTCCCGACCTAAGCCTTGTAAGGGCTCCGCTCTACCAACTGAGCTAAGCGCCCGGCAACCTTAACAGTCTCGTTGCTCTCTTACCGCTGCAACGAAAGAACATTATTTTATAGCATCTTTTAATGCTTTGCCAGCTTTAAATTTAGGAACCTTGGACGCCTTGATCTTGAGGGCCGCTCCGGTCTGGGGATTGCGTCCAGTCCGGGCCGCACGCTTGCCAACGGCGAAGGTGCCGAAACCCACCAGGGTCACGGTACCGTTCTTTTTCAGCGTGGTCTTGACTGCCCCAATGAATGCGTCCACTGCACGTCCAGCCGCTGCCTTGGAAATATCCGCTGCGCCGGCAATGTGTTCTATCAGTTCGCCTTTATTCACTTACGCCCCTCGAACAAGTATTTGATCTGTTTGAATTCAAACGACATCGCCCGGGCTCCGACATATCGCGACCGAGCCCTGCTGCCCGTCGATTGCCTTACGGAAAAATTCCGCAGCGGCTATTAAACAAGCCGCATCCCCAGGTGTCAAGCGGGCTTCCGGGATTGTCGCGATTTTCAGTGAGGATCCTTACCTTCATCCCAGCAGGCAGGAACCTGAATCATCCAGCAAACGAGCATAAAAAAAAGCGCCTCTCATGAGGCGCTTTTGACAAACCGCTGTGCAGTAGGCTACCTGCACAGCCAGTCCGACATGTCAGACATTTCAGTGCTTGACGACCGGATCGGTCTTGTCTTCCTTGGCGGCAACCGCCGTGTCGACGATGGCCTCATCTTCACTCAGCGGCACCGGCTGACGTTCCAGGGCAACTTCCAGCACCTTGTCGATCCAACGTACCGGGATGATTTCCAGCTTGTTCTTCACGTTGTCGGGAATCTCGGCCAGATCCTTCACGTTCTGCTCCGGAATCAGCACGGTCTTGATGCCACCACGGTGCGCAGCCAGTAGCTTTTCCTTCAGGCCGCCGATCGGCAATACTTCGCCGCGCAAGGTGATTTCACCGGTCATCGCCACGTCCGCACGTACAGGAATACCGCTGAAGATCGAGACCAACGCTGTCGTCATCGCGATACCGGCAGACGGACCGTCCTTGGGCGTCGCACCTTCCGGCACGTGGATGTGGATGTCGCTCTTCTCGAACACTTCGCTCTTGATGCCCAGCTTGCGGGCACGGCTGCGAACCACGGTGCGAGCGGCTTCGATCGATTCCTTCATGACATCGCCCAGGGTACCGGTGCGGATGATCTGGCCCTTGCCGGGCATGTTCACCGCCTCAATGGTCAAGAGGTCGCCACCCACTTCGGTCCAGGCTAGGCCGACCACCTGGCCGATCTGGTTTTCCTTCTCGGCGATGCCGAAGTCGAAGCGACGCACACCCAGGAACTTGTCCAGGTTACGCGAGGTGACGGTGACCTTCTTCTCCTGCTTCTTCAGCAGCAGCATCTTCACGACCTTGCGGCAGATCTTCGAGACTTCGCGTTCCAACGAGCGCACACCAGCCTCGCGGGTGTAGTAGCGGATGATGTCGCGGATGGCCGATTCGGCCACGCTGATCTCGCCTTCCTTCAGGCCGTTGTTCTTGATCTGCTTGGGCAGCAGGTAACGCTGCGCAATGCTGGTCTTTTCATCTTCGGTGTAACCGGACAGGCGAATCACTTCCATCCGGTCCAGCAGTGCCGGCGGGATGTTGAACGAGTTCGAGGTCGCCACGAACATCACATCCGACAGGTCGAAGTCGACTTCGATGTAATGGTCGGAGAAGGTGTGGTTCTGTTCCGGATCCAGCACTTCCAGCAAGGCCGACGACGGATCGCCACGGAAATCCATGCCCAGCTTGTCGATCTCGTCGAGCAGGAACAGCGGATTGCGCACGCCGACCTTGGACAGGCTCTGCAAGATCTTGCCCGGCATGGAACCGATGTAGGTACGACGGTGACCACGAATCTCGGCTTCGTCACGCACACCGCCCAGTGCCATGCGCACGAACTTGCGATTCGTGGCGCGGGCAATCGACTGGCCCAGCGAGGTCTTGCCCACGCCCGGGGGACCGACGAAGCACAGGATCGGCGCCTTCAGCTTGTCCACGCGCTGCTGGACGGCGAGATATTCCAGGATGCGTTCCTTGACCTTCTCCAGGCCATAGTGGTCGCCTTCCAGCACCTTCTCGGCATTAGTCAGATCGTTATTGACCTTGGACTTCTTCTTCCAGGGCAGCGCGACCAGGGTGTCGATGTAGTTGCGCACCACGGTGGCTTCGGCCGACATGGGCGACATCAGCTTGAGCTTCTTCAGCTCGGACTGCGCCTTTTCCAGGGCTTCCTTGGGCATCTTGGCGGCCAGGATCTTCTTTTCCAGCTCTTCCAGATCGGCACCGTCTTCGCCTTCGCCCAGTTCCTTCTGGATGGCCTTGACCTGTTCGTTCAGGTAGTACTCGCGCTGCGACTTTTCCATCTGGCGCTTGACGCGGCCACGGATGCGCTTTTCCACCTGCAGGATGTCCAGTTCGCCTTCCAGCTGGCCGAGCAGGTGCTCATAGCGCTTGGCGACGTTGAAGATCTCCAGGATGACCTGCTTCTGCTCCAGCTTCAGCGGGAGGTGCGCGGCAATGGTGTCGGCCAGGCGACCGGCATCATCGATGCCCGACAGCGAGGTCAGGATTTCCGGCGGGATCTTCTTGTTCAGCTTCACGTACTGGTCGAACTGCTGCACGATGGTACGGCGCATGGCTTCGACTTCCGCCTCGTCACCCTGCTCGGATTCCACCGGGGTCAGGTCGGCGACGAAATGGGTTTCCAGTTCGCTGATGTGATGGATGCGGGCACGCTGAGCACCTTCGACCAACACCTTCACGGTGCCATCGGGCAGCTTCAGCATCTGCAGGATATTGGCCACACAACCGATTTCATAGATGTCCTCGGCCGAAGGTTCATCCTTGGCGGCAGCCTTCTGGGCCGCCAGCATGATGCTCTTGCCTTGCTCCATGGCCGCTTCCAGCGCCTTGATCGACTTCGGGCGGCCGACGAAGAGCGGGATCACCATATGCGGGAAGACAACCACATCCCGTAAGGGCAACAGCGGCAATTGCGATTGTTCTGTGAGTATAGGAGTCGTCATGGCGGGCCTTATCAATAAGTACTGTGAATGATGTTGGCACGAGTGACCAAAACACAAGTCCGGCATACTAAATATTCGCCGGTTGCGCGTTGTCATGATCGCAACAAAATAAAAAAGCCACACACGAAGCTAGCTCCGGGTGGCTTTTCGATGGAAGCCAGTGTATGTGCGCCGGTTTATTTTACCGTGTTTGCGGTGACCGGACTTCGGGGTGGCTTCTTGCTACGGTGTGGCCAGCCCCAAAGACCTCCGGGGCAGCACCACACGTTACTGCTCAGGCCTGTTGCAGCCCCGGGCGATCAGCCGCCCGAAACCTTTGGCTGGTCGTGGTAGATCAACAGTGGCTTGGCGCCATTGGTGATGGTGTTTTCATCCACGACAACCTTCGCCACGTTCTGCTCGCTGGGCAATTCATACATGACGTCCAGCAGGGCGTGTTCCAGGATCGAACGCAGGCCACGGGCGCCGGTCTTGCGTGCCAGGGCTTTCTTGGCGATGGCGTGCATGGCGGCCGGACGGATTTCCAGCTCAGCGCCTTCCATCTGCAACAGCTTGGCGTATTGCTTGATCAGCGCGTTCTTGGGCTCGACCAGGATCTGGATCAGTGCTTCCTCGTCCAGCTCGTTGAGCGTGGCGATCACAGGCAGACGACCGACCAGTTCCGGAATCAGGCCGAACTTGACCAGGTCTTCCGGCTCCGCGTTCAAGAGCACTTCGGAATTGCTCTTCTGGGTCTGGCTCTTCACGCTGGCCGAGAAACCGATGCCGCTCTTCTCGGAGCGATCCGAGATGATCTTGGCAAGACCGTCGAAGGCGCCACCGCAGATGAACATGATGTTGGTCGTATCGATCTGCACGAAGTCTTGGTTCGGATGCTTGCGACCACCTTGCGGCGGCACCGAAGCCATGGTGCCTTCGATCAGTTTCAGCAGCGCCTGCTGCACGCCTTCACCGGAGACGTCGCGGGTGATCGACGGGTTATCCGACTTGCGGGAAATCTTGTCGATCTCATCGATGTAGACGATGCCCTTCTGGGCTTTCTCGACTTCGTAATTGCAGTTCTGAAGCAGCTTCTGGATGATGTTCTCGACGTCCTCGCCGACGTAGCCGGCTTCGGTCAGCGTAGTCGCATCGGCGATCACGAAGGGGACATTGAGCATGCGTGCCAGGGTCTGCGCCAGCAAGGTCTTGCCGGAGCCGGTGGGGCCGACCAGCAGGATGTTGCTCTTGGCCAGCTCGACATCATCCTTCTTGCCGAGGTGCTTCAGGCGCTTGTAGTGGTTGTACACCGCCACCGACAGGATGCGCTTGGCAGTAGCCTGTCCGATCACATACTGGTCCAGCAGGTCGGTGATTTCCTGTGGCGTGGGCAGATCCGACTTGGCGCCGGCTACGCTCTCCACGCTGGCAGCTTCATCACGGATGATGTCGTTGCACAGGTCGATGCATTCGTCGCAGATGAAGACCGAAGGACCCGCGATGAGCTTCTTGACTTCATGCTGGCTCTTGCCGCAGAAGGAGCAGTAAAGCAGTTTTTCGCCGCTGGAGGATTTTTTCTCAGACATAGAGCTACTAGGATAGAAGTTACGACCCGATCATACCCGCGAAATCCGGATTCGTCACGGCTTGGTCATTTAAGCTGCCCCTTATTGCTTCACAGGACTACCGTATGACCGTTATATGTCAGCGAGAGTGCCATTTATCAAGCAAACAGAAGCAGAAAACCCGCTCTGTGCCAAATTCGTCAAAATTTGATAAAAAAAATGCCCGAACATATTCCGTTCGGGCATTTTTCGCGACCTTGCACTGAAGCAAGAAGATGCAGATCAAGCTCGCTCGGTCAGCACCTTATCGATCAGGCCATATTCCACGGCGGCGTCAGCCGACATGAAGTTGTCGCGATCGGTGTCCTTGCTGATCTGTTCGACGCTACGGCCGGTCTTGTCAGCGAGGATGCTGTTGAGGCGCTCGCGCAGGTAAAGGATTTCACGTGCCTGGATCTCGATATCGGATGCCTGGCCCTGGGCGCCGCCCAGAGGCTGGTGGATCATGATGCGAGAGTTCGGCAGCGAGAAACGCTTGCCCTTGGCGCCAGCGGCCAGCAGGAAAGCGCCCATGGAGGCAGCCAGACCCGTACACAAGGTCGACACCTGCGGCTTGATGAACTGCATGGTGTCGAAGATCGCCATGCCGGCCGAAACCGAACCGCCAGGCGAGTTGATGTACAGGGAAATGTCCTTGTCCGGGTTTTCGCTTTCCAGGAACAGCAACTGGGCCACGATCAGGTTGGCCATCGCATCATTGACCGGTCCGACCAGGAAAATGATGCGTTCCTTCAGCAGGCGCGAATAGATGTCGTAGGCACGCTCGCCACGACCACTCTGTTCGATCACCATCGGCACCATGCCGAGCATTTGCGTATCCAATGCAGATTGCTTCATCAGACCTGTCATGTATGCATCCTTAAGCGTAAGAGTTTTCTGATACTACTAGAGAAAACCGGATTACGCTTGCGCCTGATTACCCATCAGTTCGTCGAACGAAACCGGCTTTTCCGAGACCTTGGCTTTGCCGAGAACGTAGTTGACGACGTTTTCTTCCAAAACAAGGGCTTCGACTTCAGCCAGGCGACGACGGTCGGAGAAGTAGTACTTCAGCACTTGTTGCGGATCTTCGTAGCTCTGTGCGAAGTCTTCGATCTGAGCCTTGACCTGTTCTTCGGTGGCTTCCAGCTTGTTCTGCTTGACCACTTCAGCCAGGATCAGACCCAGGCGCACGCGACGCTCGGCCTGGGCAGTGAACAACTCCTTGGGCAGTTGCATGACCTTCGGATCCATGCCGCGCTGGGCCATGTCCTGACGTGCCATTTCGGACAGGCGCTCGACGTCCTGGTCGATCAGGGCAGTCGGCACGTCCAGCTCGGAAGCCTTGATCAGGGCGTTCATCACGCTGTCCTTGGTCTTGGCCTTGGTGCGGGCAGTGACTTCGCGCTCCAGGTTCTTCTTGATGTCTTCGCGCATCTTGGTCAGATCGCCGTCTTCGATGCCCAGGGATTGGGCGAAGACTGCGTCGACTTCAGGCATGTGCGCCCACTCGATCTGCTTGACGGTGATGGTGAACTCGGCGGTCTTGCCGGCCACGTCCTTGCCGTGATAGTCCTCGGGGAAAGCCAGCGGGAAGGTCTTGGATTCGCCGACCTTCAGGCCGATGGTCGCGGCTTCGAATTCCGGCAGCATGCGGCCTTCGCCCAAGACGAACGGGAAGGCATCAGCCTTGCCGCCCTGGAATTCCACGCCGTCGATCTTGCCGACGAAGTCCACGGTCACGCGGTCGCCGTTCTGGGCCGACTGGTCGGCACCACCGTCGCCGTGCGCGCCTTGCTCGCCCTTGACGTGGTAGTGCACGCGCTGCTTGCGCAGGATGTCGATGGTCTTGTCGATTTCGGCGTCGGAGACGGCAGCGGTGGTCTTCTCGACTTCAGCGCCGGTCAGGTCGCCCAGGACCACTTCCGGATAGACTTCGAAAGTGGCGTCGAAGGCCAGCTTGCCTTCGCCGGCTTCTTCGCTGGTCTTGGGTTCGATGCGCGGGAAACCTGCCACGCGCAGGTTGTTCTCGACGGCGGCGTCGTTGAATGCGCGGCCAACCTTGTCGTTCAGGACTTCGGTTTCGACCTGGTAGCCGAACTGGGCGGCAACCATCTTCATCGGCACTTTACCCGGACGGAAACCCGGCGCCTTGGCGGTACGGGCGCGCACCTTCAGGCGCTTTTCCACTTCAGCCTGAACATCGGCCAGCGGGAAAGACAGGGTCATACGACGTTCGAGTTTGCTCAGGGTTTCGACTGCAGTTGCCATTTAAATCGTCCAAATGTTAAGAATTCCGTAAGCCGGAGCATTCCTGCTGTGTCCCAATCGAATGATTGCAGACGACAAGCGCCCTGCCCGGCCGCGCTAAAGCTCGCTATTTTATACGCAAAAAGCGCCGATAGTCCAAAAATGGGCTTGCCACCCTGCAAACAGAGGGAAAACCGGGGCACAGCCCGTCTGGCCAGCCTGCAGGCGGGCAACGATGCAGCCGACCGTACCCGCTCGCGCTGCCGCTGCGCCCATCTATAAAGAATTTAGTGAATTTTTTCTATTTCAACGGAATCGGGGTGGACGGCGACACCGGCACGGCCGTCACGGCGTTCATCGGACTGCCATCGATGAGCTTGTCCGAATAGGTCAGATAGACCAGCGTATTGCGCTTGGCATCAACCACCCGCACCACGTGCAGCCGCTTGAAGAGGATGGACATGCGCTCGCTGAAGACGTCTTCCTGTACCGGCAGCTTGTCCTGGAACTGCACGTTGGGAGCCACCTGGCGGCAAGCGATGGAGGCCTCGGACTTGTCTTCCGCCAGTCCCACCGTTCCCTTCACGCCGCCGGTGCGGGCGCGTGAGACATAGCAGGTCACGCCGACCACCTTCGGGTCGTCATAGGCCTCGATAACCACGCGGTCATTCTTGCCCAGCCAGCGGAAAGCCGTGCTGACATCGGCCAGCTCTTCCGCCGAAGCCGGCGGAGCAACAGCAACAGCAACAGCGAGAAGAGCCGCGGAAAAGGCCACCCCAGCCCGCAGGCATACTTGAAGATTCATATGAAATGATGAAAAGCAGAATAAGTTAAGGGAAGGTTCTGCAAATAGACCGACAATGCCGAGCATTGTTCAGCTCGGCCACTCCGCGACACAGCTTTGCATCGCCTTTACCATCCGGACGCCGGCCTTGCCTCATTCCTCGATCTTCTGAAAGCGCGGCACCTGCTTGCCCTCCACCTCCACCATCTCGAAGAACACCTCGCGCGGGCGCAGCCACAAGCGCCCATCCGCGGCACGATAAATGATCATGGGCGTCAGATCAGCTTCCAGAATGGCCTCATCGACATATTCGTAAATGCCGCCCTTGTAATGACGATAGCGTGTCATGCAACTCCCGGTCCGTGATAAGCCAGCCGGCATGGTACTACCGATGGATTCGCAGCAGAAAATGTCCGCGCAGAAAAACGCAGACAGCTGCAACGGCTTGCAGTACAATGGCGCGCTTTGACAAAATGCTACCTGCATCGGTAGCGGCAAATCTGCGGCAAACCTGCTTCCAGACTGCTATCGCGCCGATGCCCGACACCTTCAGCGAGGATGGCGAAATTGGTAGACGCACCAGGTTTAGGTCCTGACGCCAGCAATGGTGTGGGGGTTCGAGTCCCCCTCCTCGCACCAGAATCACGCAGCGCCACCATCGGCCCGACACGACAGGATCACCATCCCGTCGGGCAGGCCGATCGTGTCCCCAACACCCCCGCAAGCAGATAGCGCAGCCCCGCTGCCGCATCACTTCACCGCACTGTTTCCCCCATCCGCAAACAGCGCCGCGCCCGTCACGAAACTGGACATCGGACTGACCAGAAACAGTGCCGCTGCAGCGATCTCTTCCGGTTGCGCGATCCGCTTCATCGCATGCAGGCCGGCAGCCCACTGCTTCTGCTCCGGGCTGCCGCCCATGTCGGTATCGACGCCACCAGGCAGCAAGGCATTGGCCCGTATCCCCTGCACCGCATAGTCGGCCGCAATGCCCTTGACCAGTCCCATCAGCCCGGCCTTTGCCGCGCCATAGGCCGCCATGCCGGCAATGCCTGCACTGGTCCCCACAAAGCTGGAGGTGAACACGATGGCGCCCCCACCACGCGCCAGCATGGCCGGGATCTGGCTGCGCGCGCCGAGATAGGCAGCGGTGAGATTGGCATGCAGGGTATGTTGCCACTCGTCCGGGGTGATCTCCGCAAGCGGCTTGAGCGCTCCCAGTGCCCCTGCATTGTTGACGGCGATGTCCAGCCCGCCGAACTCCTTCATGGCCAGCTCCACGCACTGCTGGTGGGTCGCGGGCTGCCCGACGTCTCCTGCCAGCACGCCAGCCTTGCCGCCGCTACTGCTGATGGTGGCCGCAAGCTGCTCCAGGCCTTCCCGGTTCCTCGCATTCAGGATCACCGACGCGCCCTGCGCGGCCAATAGCAAGGCAGTCGCCCTGCCGATCCCGGCTGACGCTCCAGTGACGAGCGCGACCTTTCCTTCCAGTAGAGCCATGGTGTTTCTCCTTCTGTTGTCATCGGAGACCGCACTCTATGGGGCTTGCCGCTCGGTGCCACTCGATTTCTTGCTATCGAAATCGACCGGCCGACCGCCCGACCGGCGAAGCCACATCACCCCCATAGCTGCTACAATCCGCGCCTTTGCGGGGTGCACGTCCGTTTGAGACCGCCCACCGTCCAGCCCCAACCTCCGAGGATCTCCCATGCCTACCCAGGAAGAATTCGACGCACTCAAGCAAAGCCACAATGCGCTGCTGAACAAGTTCATCGAGAACAACACCGCCGACCAGATCCTGTTCTCCACCCTCTTCACGGCCGCAGCCGTGCTGTCCAAGGATGGCAAGCAGTTCACCGAAGGCGCCATGGGCATCGCCCGCTCGCTGGCCGCGCAACTCAATGCCGGTGGCACCATGCCCAAGGCCCTGCTGGAGACCGTGGAAACCCGCATCGCCACCATCGAGGCGCTGCTCAAGGACAAGTTCGACTGAGCCGCCACTCTGAGCTCGCCCCCCTCATGGCCGTCGACCATTACGAGAACTTCCCCGTCGCCTCGCTGCTACTGCCGGCGCGCCTGCGCCCGGCGGTAGGCGCGATCTATGCCTTCGCCCGCAGCGCCGACGATATCGCCGATGAAGGCGATGCCGAACCGGCGCAGCGGCTGGCGGCCCTGCAGGCCTACGAAGCACAACTGGATCTGATCGCCGCCGGCAGCCGCTGCACCACGCCGATCTTCCAGCGCCTGCAGCAGACCATCGTCGACCATGCGCTGCCGCTGCAGCCGTTCCGTGACCTGCTCTCGGCCTTCCGCCAGGATGTGGTGACCACCCGCTACGCCCGCTACGGAGACTTGCTGGATTACTGCCGCCGCTCCGCCAATCCGGTCGGCACGCTAATGCTTCACCTCTACGGCGCAGCAACTGAAGAGAACCTGCGCGATTCGGATGCCATCTGCAGTGCCCTGCAATTGATCAATTTCTGGCAAGACGTGGCCATCGATTGGGAAAAGCAGCGCATCTACCTCCCCCTGGAAGACCTGGCGCGCTTCGGCGTGAGCCCGCAGGACATTGCCGACGGCTGTAGCGCACCACGCTGGCAGCAACTCATGCAGTTCGAGATCATACGCGCACGCAACCTGATGCTGTCCGGCGCACCGCTGGCGCGCCGACTGCCGGGGCGCATCGGGCTGGAACTGCGCATGGTGGTGCAAGGCGGCCTGCGCATCCTGGAGCGCATCGAACGCGTGCAGGGGGATGTCTTCAGACAGCGCCCCAGGCTGGGCAAACGCGACTGGCTGATCGTCGGCTGGCGCGGGCTGATCAGCTAGCTGCGACCGGACATGAAAAAGCCCCACAACGCGGGGCTTGTGGGGCTCGGCATCCACACCCGTAGAGGGTGTGCAACAACGACTATCGATTCAGACCAGCAGCGCTGCCGTCAAGGTACGGATCTGCTCTTCCGAATCATCCAGCATCTCGCGCAGCGATTGATCTCCGATGTAGTCATCCACCAGGTTTTCGCCGCCGATGCCGGCTTCGGCCACGGCCGCGCGCTGCAGGGGTGAGGGCACCGGCGAGAGCTCCTTGGCCAGCAGCAGCACGTCGCCGATGGTCTGCGGCGGCAAGACGCGTACGCCATGCCACAGCGATTCGATGGCATCCACCACCGGCTGCGGCACGCCCAGCTTCTTGAGCACGGCGCGGCCGATCATCTTTTCACCGTATTCCATCCAGTCCTCGGTACCACCGTCGAGCAGGCCCGGATAATCATCGGTCCGCGACAACAGGTAGAAGCCCCCGACCTCGTGCACGATGCCGGCAAACATCGCCGTCTCCGGGTCAGCCTTGGTCAGCTTGGAGGTCAGCACATAGGCCGTGGCGGCCACATGGGCGCAGTGCTCCCACAACTGCGCGGACTTGATGCGCATGCCCGGGTTATTGATGGTACGGCCCAGCTGGCGCACGATCACCGAGGTGGTGATGGTATTGAGGGTACGGAACCCCAGGCGCATCACCGCCGCCCGCACATTGTTGATTTCCCCGCCGGAACGGTTGTAGGCCGCCGAATTGGCGATGGCCACCGTGCGTGCCGACACCAGCGGCTCGGCCATCACCAGCTTGGCCGCCAGCTCCAGGTGGCAATCGGGGTCGGCCAGGGCCTTCTGCAGCTTGATCGACGCGCTGACGTTGGCCGGGAACACCAGCTCCCCCCGTCCGGCCTGCGAGGCGATATTACGAAAGATTTCCAGTCTGTCCATGATGTCTCCAGCCTCCTGTACGTCGTCCAGTCCCGCTCGGGGTGACTTTTGCTGCGCCGCAGCTGTCATGCCGTTGCGGCGGGCGGTGCTTCCTGTCCATTATCGGCAAAATTCATCCGGATTTGATGTTATGTGAATTTATTTTCCGGATGACATCGGCTTGAGCTTAAAGGACAACGTCAGGCGCCGCAATACATGCCCAATGTACATGCCCAATGAGCAAAGCCCGATTTGCCCTGCCGGGCGCACTCGGCTAGCATAGCGCCTTTGCCGCAACCGGCCTCAATGGCGCGTTTGCGGCCCGCATCAACCGCAGCCACGCATCCATGTCTCCAGACGAATACTGCCAGCAGAAGGCCGCCGCCAGCGGTTCCAGTTTCTATTACAGCTTCCTGTTCCTGCCGCCGCTACGCCGGCTGGCGATCACGGCGCTGTATGCCTTTTGCCGCGAAGTCGACGATACCGTCGATGAAATCGAAGATCCCATGGTGGCGCGCACCAAGCTGATGTGGTGGCGCAAGGAAATCGCCGCCATGCTGGAAGGCCAGCCCCCCCCCCCCGTGTCCAAGGCCCTGCATCCCCACGTGGCCACCTACCAGCTCAAGGGCGAGCACCTGCAGGCCATCATCGATGGCATGGAAATGGACCTCGACCAGAGCCGCTACCTCGACTATCCCGGCCTGCAGCGCTATTGCTGGCACGTGGCCGGCGTGGTGGGTGTGCTCTCGGCCAGCATCTTCGGCCACACCCAGCCTGGCACCCTGCTCTTCGCCGAAAAACTGGGGCTGGCCTTCCAGCTCACCAATATCATCCGCGATGTCGGCGAAGATGGCCGCAAGGGCCGCATCTACCTGCCGGTCAACGAACTGCAGCAATTCAACGTCACCGCCGCCGACATCCTCAACGCCCGCCACAGTGAACGTTTCGAGGCGCTCATGAAATTCCAGGTGGAACGTGCCCAGGCGGTCTACGACGAAGCCTTCGCCCTGCTGCCCAAAGAAGACCGGCGCGCCCAGCGTCCCGGCCTGATGATGGCCGCCATCTACCGCACCCTGCTCGACGAGATCACCCGCGATGGCTATCACGTGCTCAACCAGCGCATCTCGCTCACGCCCATCCGCAAGCTGTGGCTGGCCTGGAAGACCTATGTCTTCGGCTGAGCGCCGCGCCACGCCGGCATGAGCGACGCCCCGCGCCACTACGCCGTGATCGGTGCCGGCTGGGCCGGTTGCGCCGCTGCCGTGGCGCTGGCCGCCGGCGGGCACCGGGTCAGCCTGTTCGAAGCCGCCCGCACCCTGGGCGGCCGGGCGCGCCGCCTCGAACTCGATGGCCGCACCCTGGACAACGGCCAGCACATCCTACTGGGCGCCTACCGCGCCACTCTGGCCCTGATGAAGCAGGTCGGCGTCGATCCGGCCACGGCGCTGCTGCGCCTCCCCCTGCAGATGCGCTACCCGCTGGCTAACCAGGCCGACGGCATGGACTTCGTCGCACCACGCCTGCCCGCGCCCTGGCATGTGGCCGTGGCCCTGCTGCGCGCCAAGGGACTGGCGCGCGAGGACAAGATGGCCTTGGCCCGCTTTTCCACCACGGCGCGCTGGATGGGCTGGCAATTGCACGAGGATTGCAGCGTGGCCGACCTGCTGCAGCGTTTCGACCAGACTGACCGCGTCACCCGCCTGATGTGGCGCCCGCTGTGCATCGCCGCCCTGAATACGCCCCCCGAACGGGCTTCGGCGCAGGTATTCCTGAACGTGCTGCGCGATAGCCTGGGCGCGCGCCGTGCCGCTTCCGACATGCTGATCCCGCGCCTGGACCTGGGCGCCCTGCTGCCCGATGCCACCGAAGCCTACCTGGCCCGCCATGGTGGGCTGGTGCGACCGGGCGTGGCGGTCACGCGCCTGCTGACGGGCAGCGAGCCAGGCAGCTGGCGCCTGGAAGACCGCCTGGGCGAAAGCCTGGGCGAATTCTCCGGCGTGGTGCTGGCCACCGGCCCCGAGGCTGCCGCACAACTGCTGGAGGGCCTGCACGATACCCACCTGCTGCAAGCCCTGGAGCACGAACCCATCACCACCTGCTATCTGCAGTATGACGAGCAGATGCGCCTGCCGGCGCCCTTCCTGGCCTTGCTGGACGCGCCGGAACGCCAGGCCTGGGGTCAGTTCGTCTTCGACCGCGGGCAACTGGGCGGCGACCCGGGTCTGCTGGCCGTGGTAGTCAGTGCCGCCGGGCAGGCCATCGCCGACGGTCATGCCACCCTGACGGCGGGCATCACCCGCCAATTGGCGCAAGACTTCGGCCAGCCGGCCCTGGCCACGCCCCAATGGAGCAAGGTCATCACCGAAAAGCGCGCCACCTTCGCCTGTACCCCCGGCCTGCAGCGACCCGACAACACCGCCATGCCAGACGGACTGGCGCTGGCCGGCGACTACGTGGCCGGCGACTATCCCGCCACGCTGGAAGGCGCGGTGCGTAGCGGCGGTGCAGCGGCCCGGCTGCTGGCGGGCTAGACCTCCTGCAGCGGCTGGCCATCCCTAAAATTTTCATGGATGACGGCAAAGGGATTCACCCCATCCATGCCGGCGATGCACTACGATAGCGGTCCATCTGCATTACGCATCAGCAGTCCCGATTCCGGTTCGTGTCTGCACCACCATCGCCCGGCGGCGCCAAGCCGCGTTGAATAAATTACGGAGAAAACAATATGCCGGTCATGACCTGTATCGAAGACTTCCGCCTGCTGGCCAAGAAACGTGTCCCCAAGGCCTTCTACGACTACGCCGACAGCGGCTCCTATACCGAGAGCACCTATCGCGCCAACACCAAGGACCTGGCCTCGCTCAAGCTGCGCCAGCGCGTAGCCATCAATGTCGACGAACGCAGCACCCGCACCACCATGATCGGCCACGATGTCAGCATGCCCGTGGCCATCGCCCCTACCGGTCTGACCGGCATGCAGTGGGCCAATGGCGAGATGCTGGGCGCGATCGCGGCCGAGAAGTTCGGCATCCCCTTCACCCTGTCCACCATGAGCATCTGCTCCATCGAGGACGTAGCCAGCGTCACCACCAAGCCGTTCTGGTTCCAGCTCTACGTGATGCGCGACCGTGGCTTCGTGAAATCGCTGATCGATCGCGCCAAGGCTGCCAAGTGCTCGGCACTGGTGCTCACGCTGGACCTGCAGATCCTCGGCCAGCGCCACAAGGACCTCAAGAACGGCATGTCGGTCCCGCCCAAGCTGACCCTGGAAACCCTGCTCGACCTGGCCAGCAAGCCCGGCTGGGCGCTGCGTGCGCTGGGCGGCCGCAAGACCTTCGGCAACCTGGCCGGCCACATCAAGGGCGGTGAAGGCGCCGGCGGCGTGCAGACCCTCTCCAAGTGGACCGCCAGCCAGTTCGACCCCACCCTGAACTGGGACGACGTGGCCTGGATCAAGGAGCAATGGGGCGGCAAGCTGATTCTCAAGGGCATCCTCGACGTGGAAGATGCCAAGCTGGCCGTGCAGACCGGAGCCGACGCCATCGTCGTCTCCAACCACGGTGGCCGCCAGCTGGATGGCGCAATGTCCTCCATCGAAGCCCTGCCGGCCATTGCCGAAGCCGTGGGTGACCAGATCGAAGTCTGGTTCGACGGCGGCATCCGTTCCGGCCAGGACGTGCTCAAGGCGGTGGCCCTGGGCGCGCGCGGCACCATGATCGGCCGTGCCTTCCTCTACAGCCTGGGCGCCATGGGCGGCGACGGCGTCTCGCAGATGCTGGAAATCATGCGCAAGGAGCTCGATGTCAGCATGGCCCTCACCGGCACCAAGGACATCAAGGATGTCGGCCCGCAGATCCTGATCCGCTAAGCCATCCATCCCATAAAGAAACGTCCCGGTCCACCGCAAGGTGGCCGGGACGTTTTTTTACTCTCCTGGATCAGCCTGCTGCTACTGCCGCGGCTTTTCGTTCAGAGCATCGATCACGCCCTCCTGGCCGTAGCGCCGGGCCAGGTCCATGGCGGTGAGACCGTCCTTGTTCTTCAGCGTCAGATCAGCGCCATTGTCCCGTAGTACCTCGACTGCCGCCACCCGTCCGCGCATGGCTGCCAGCATCACCGGCGTCATCTTGTCGTCGGGCGATTCGGCATCCACGTAGGCCGAGGCATCCAGCAAAAGCTTGACGATCTCCGAGCTGCCGTTGATGGCCGCATAGTGCAACGCCGTCCAGCCCGGACGATTGACTTCCACCTCGCGCGAAAGCAACAGCTTGACCACCGGTATGTTGCCGTAGAAGGAGGCCAGCATCAGCGGCGTGTCGCCATTGGTGGCCTGGGCCTCCAGGTTGACGTCCGGGGCATTGACCAGCACGTCGAAGGCCTTCATCGAGTCTTCGCGGATGGACAGCATCAGGCCGGTGTAGCCGCGCTTGGGCTCGATCAGGTTGGGGCCCATGCCACGCTGCATCAGTTGCTTGAGGAAGTACACGTTATCCATGCGGATGGCCTGGAAGTATTCTTCATAGGCACCCGCACGGGCCGCACCCGGCAACAACAGCGAGGTGTAGAGCACGATGCGGCCCAGCCCGCGCCAGCGGGAACGCAGCTTTTCCAGCAAGGTCATGGTGTGATTCCGAACAGCTTGAAGAAATTGTCAGAGGTCTGGCGTGCCACCTCGGCCACCGGGATGCCGCGCAGGTCGGCGATGAATTCGCCGACGTGGCGCACATAGCCGGGCTCGTTGGTCTTGCCGCGAAATGGCACCGGGGCCAGGTAGGGCGAATCGGTCTCGATGAGCATGCGCTCCAGTGGAATGGTACGCGCCACCTGTTGCAGGTCCTTGGCGGACTTGAAGGTGACGATGCCCGAAAACGAGATATGGAAACCCAGCGCGATGGCCGCATCGGCCACCTCCTGCGATTCCGTGAAGCAATGCATGACCCCCGCCGCTCCACCGGCCGCCGGGCTGGCGCCTTCTTCGCGCAGGATGCGGATGGTGTCCTCGGACGCCGAACGGGTATGGATGATCAGCGGCTTGCCCGTGGCGCGCGAGGCGCGGATATGGGTGCGGAAGCGCTCGCGCTGCCATTCCAGGTCACCCTGCAGGCGGTAGTAATCCAGGCCGGTCTCGCCGATGGCGACGATGCGCGGATGGTCGGCCAGCGCCACCAGCTGCTCCACCGAGGGCTCCGGCGTGTCTTCGTAGTCCGGATGCACGCCCACCGAGGCGTAGACGTTGGGATACTGCTCGGCCAGGGCCAATACCTGCGGGAAATCAGGCAGGTCCACCGACACGCACAGGGCGTGGCTGACCTGGTTTTCGGCCATCTTGCCGAAGATCTCCGGCAAGCGCGCCGCCAGGTCGGGAAAATTGATGTGGCAATGGGAATCGATATACATGGCCACTATTGTAAAGCGATGCCGACAGCCTGTCGCCCCTGAGCGCGGCGCGCTTACCTTTGGTTACAGCCGCGCCGGCGTGTCCGGCGCCCGCCCTCAGCGCGCCACCGGGCGCTTGGCCAGCTTGCGCTGCAGGGTGCGGCGGTGCATGTTCAGCGCCCGCGCGGTGGAAGAGACATTGCCCTCATGCTCGGCCAGCACACGCTGGATGTGTTCCCACTCCAGTCTTTCCAGCGACAGCGGCGACGCCTCTTCCATCGGCGGCACCGGTTCGTCGGTGCGCTCGCCGCCACTGGCATGGTTCAGCGCCGAGAGGATGGAATCGACATTGGCCGGCTTGGCCAGGTAGTTGTCGGCGCCCGACTTGATCGCCTGCACCGTGGTGGCGATGCTGGCGTAGCCAGTCAACACCAGCAGGCGGGCCTCCGGCAAGGCCTGACGCAGCGGCGACACCCACTGCAGGCCGGAATCCTTTTCCAGCTGCAGGTCGATGGTGGCGTAGTCGAAGCGTTCACGACGCGCCGCTTCCAGCGCCTCCTCGCCACTGTGCGCCACGGTCGGGCGGAAACCCCGACGCGCCAGCGACCTGGCCAGGGTACTGGCAAAGACATCGTTATCGTCAAGGATCAGGAAAGCTGCACTCATCAAAAAGCCTGCAATATAAGAAACATCACATCAGTCGATCAAGACAGGAAACAAAAACATTCAGCGCAAGGGAAAGCGCAACTGTGCCACAGTGCCCTCACCCGGCACGGAACGCAGGCGCAGCTTGCCTCCCAGATGCGTGGCACTGGCAAACGCCAGCATCAGACCAATCCCCGAACCGCCGGAACTGCTGACGACCGGGCCATGGCCCAGGCGCTGGAGCAGCTCGGGCGCGATACCGCTGCCATTGTCGGAGACCTCGATGATAGCCGTCTTCTTGCCCGACCTGGCTGACGCCCCGCCAAGCGAAGATGGCGCTTCGGCGACCTTGGTGGCATCGCCAGCATCAGCGGAGAGTAGCCGCAGCCGGATCTCTCCCTGATGCCCCCGCCCGCGCACCGCATGGGCGGCATTGTCGAGCAGGGTCAAGAGGATCTGCGACAGGTCCTGCAACTGACTGGCGACCCAACCCGGCTGGTGTATCTCGGCCACCAGCAGCACGGCGGGGTGACGCAAGCTCCAGCCCTCCAGCAGGCTGGTCAGCCAGGGCGTGATGGCCGCGCTGTCCTCGTTGCGCAGCTGGGCATCTGCGTCCAGGCGCATGCTCTCCAGCGCTGCCTTGCAGACCGCAATCTGTTCCTCGACGATGCGCAGGTCTTCGTCATAAACACTCAGCGCGGGGTTGTCGGCCATCTCGCGTCGCAACTCCCCGGCGATCACCGCCACCGTCGACAACGGCGTATTGAGTGCGTGGGCCGCACCGGCGGCCTGGGTGCCCAGCGCCAGGATGCGATGGCTCTGCAGCTGGCGTTCGCGGGCCTGACCTAGTTGCCGGTCGCGCGAGCGCACCGCCGCGGCGATACGGCTGACGAACCAGGTGATCAGCAGCGCCGAGATCGAGAAATTGATCCACATCCCCGCCAGGTGATAGGCCATGGCCTGGCCATGGTCGTGGATGTGTAGCGGCTGGTAGAAATACACCAGCCCGGAATAGCCACCCAGCGCGCACAGCGCCAGCAGCAAGGCATAGGGCCAACTGAGGGTAGCCGCGCCGGCCGCCAGCGCCGGCAGGTAGAAGGACACGAAGGGATTGGTCGAGCCGCCCGAGAAATACAGCAAGGCCGTCAATACCGCCACATCCAGCCATAGCTGCATGAACAGTTCGCCCTGCTCCGCCGGCCGGGCCCAGCGCATGCGCAGCCAGGTTCCCCCATTGATGAGCAGCTGCAGCAGGATCAGCGCCAGCAAGGGCGACATCGGCAAGGCGATATGCAGCCAGACGTGGGCACCGGCCAGCACCAGCAACTCGCCGGCCACCATCGCCCAGCGCAGCCAGAACAGGCGCGACAGCAGCAGATGCTGTGGCGGATCGGCAGGCAGCGATGCCGCCGCCAGGAAGGAGCTCGGGGAATTCATGGCCGGAATTATACGGGCTGGGCGCGCCCGCCTGGCCTCGGGCCACCTTGCCGCCCTGATTCAGCCGGCGACGACCGCCATTTCATTACTTTTTCCCAACACGTCACATCTATTCATTAAAAAATGAATGTAAATGATAACGATTTTTAATTATACTTTGCGCCGTTTTGTAATACTTATTCATTCCCACAAGAAATTCTAGAAAGAATCTTCATGTCCATGCCCTTCACTGCGCGCCTCAACCCGCTGGCCGCCGCCCTCGCGCTGGCTTTCCTGGCTCCCCTGCCGGCGCTGGCCCAGGCCACTGCCACCACTGCCACCACCGAGTCCAAGGACCAGACCGCGCTGCCCACGGTCACCGTCAATGCCTCCGCCGACGCCTCGGCCGATGGCTTGCCGGCCGAGTTTGCCGGTGGTCAGGTGGCGCGCGGTGGGCGCGTGGGCATCCTCGGCAACAAGGATTTCCTGGAAACGCCGTTCAACAGCATTTCCTACTCTTCCCAGTTGATCAAGGATCAGCAAGCCAAAGGCGTCGGAGACGTGCTGCTCAACGATCCGACCATCCGGGTGACGCGTGGCTACGGCAACTATCAGGAGTCGTACATGATCCGTGGTTTCATTACCAACTCGGACGACCTAGCCTACAACGGCCTGTATGGCCTGCTACCGCGTCAGTACGTGGCATCGGAAATGCTGGAGCGCGTGGAAGTGTTCCGCGGTGCCAGCGCATTCCTCAATGGTGCCACCCCGGGCGGCAACGCCATCGGCGGCACCATCAACCTGCTACCCAAGCGTGCAAGCTCGGACCCGATCACCCAATTCAGCACCGGCATCGAATCCGGCGGCCAGACCTACGCCGCAGCCGATATCGGCCGCCGCTTCGGTCCTGAAGATCGCCTCGGCGTACGCGTGAACGCCGTGCGTCGTGCCGGCGGCACCGCGATCGCCAATGAAAACCGTGAACTGAACATGGCTACCGTCGGCGTGGACTATCGGGGCAACAGCTTCCGCCTGTCGGCCGATATCGGCATGCAAGAATACGACCTGAGCTCCACCCGTCCCAGCGTGCGCATCGCCACCGCCCCTGCCGGCTATGTCCCGTCTGCACCCAGCGCATCCTCGAACTACGGCCAGAGGTGGTTCTATTCGAACGAGCGCGACATCTTCGGCACTGTCCGTGGTGAGTGGGATCTGGCGCCAGACGTGACGTCCTGGTTCGCACTGGGCATGCGCCAGGGTACAGAAAATAACAGTCTGGCGACGCCCAACGTGAACAGCACCAATGGAAACTTCACCTCCAACCGCTTCGACAATGCGCGTGAAGACTCCGTGTGGACAGGTGAAGTCGGCATCCGCGGCAAGTTCAACACGGGTGGCGTCAAGCACAACGTGGTCGCCAGCGCTTCCAGCTACTGGCAGGATTCGCGCAATGCCTACGCCATGGCGCTAGGCACCGCGACCACGGGCAACCTGTATTCACCGACCCAATCGGCACAGCCTGCACTCAATTTCTTCGGTGGCAACCTGGCCAACCCGCAGACCACCATCAAGACGCAGTTGTCTAGCCTGGCTCTGGCCGATACGCTATCGGTGCTGGATGACCGCCTCCAGGTCACCCTGGGTGGACGCTACCAGCGCCTCAAGACCATCAACTACGACTACAACACACACCTGCAAGGCGATTACTACAACGACGGCACGGTCACCCCGGTGGCAGGCATCGTCTATCGCCTGACCAAGGAAGTGTCGGTCTACGGCAACTACATCGAAGGCCTGCAGCCGGGTACCAAGGTATCGGACACTACCGCCACCAACTTCGGTTCCATGCTGGCGCCGTACAAATCCAAGCAGAAAGAAATCGGCATCAAGTACGACGCGGGCAAGATCGGCTTCACCGTCGCCGCCTTCACCATCGAAAAGCCGAATGTCATCAAGGAAGGTCCAGCGACTACCCCGACCTACGCCACCAGCGGCAAACAGGAAAACCAGGGCGTGGAAATCGGCGCCTTCGGCGAACCTGTACGCGGCCTGCGCCTGCTGGCTGGCCTGACCCTGCTGGATGCCAAACAAAAGCGCACCCAGAACGGCACCTACGACGGCAAGGATGCCATCGGCACCGCCAAGACCATGGCCAACATCGGTGCCGACTGGGATATCCCGGGCGTGAGGGGGCTGAGCCTCAACAGCCGCGTGATCTACACCTCCAAGCAATACGTGGACTCGGCCAACACCCAGGCGATCCCGGCGTGGACCCGCATCGACCTGGGCGCGCGCTACCTGACCGAGATCGGCGGCAAGGTCGTGACCCTGCGCGGCGGCATCCAGAACGTGGCCAACCGCAACTACTGGGAATCGGCCGGTGGCTCTTCTGCCCTGGGCTACCTGGTGCAAGGCGCGCCGCGTACCTTTGTAACCTCCGCTTCGGTCGATTTCTGATCGCCGCGTGATTCAGTAAAAAAGGGAAGCGCAAGCTTCCCTTTTTTATTGTCCGCTCCGCCCAGAGACGCAGCCCGAGCGCATGTGCCTACTCGAACATCCGCGCGTAGTCGATCAGCATTTCCTCGATGAACAGCTTGGCCGACAAGGGATGGTCAGCGATGGCGCGGCGGTCACCCATGCCACGCAGTGCCTTGGACAAGGCCAGTGCATCGACCCGTTCGGCCAGCCGCCCCAGTTCCTTGCCGTAGCGGGGGTAATAGCGCACCACCCCGGCCGATTTCAGCGACAGCAGATCATAGAGCCAGCGCTGCACCCAGCCCACCAGCTCGGCGGCGGGCGTCTTCTGCAACTTGTCGGCGGCACGCAGGGCGCCATCCACGCCAGGCTGGGCCAGTTGCCGCAGCAGCTCGTCGAGCGCCTCGCGCCCCTCGCCCTGTGCCGCCTCCAGCGCCGCCAGCGGCGCCCCACCCTGCTCGGCCAGCCAGGCATCGGCATCCTTGACGCCCTGCTGCTTGAGCCAGGCCAGCGCCTCGTCGTGGCCCGGCGCGTTCAGGGCGAACTTGCGGCAACGCGAGAGGATGGTCGGCAGCAACCGATCCAGACGATTGGACAGCAGCAGGAACATGGTCCCCGGCGGCGGCTCTTCCAGCGTCTTGAGCAAGGCATTGGCGGCGGCGGTGTTGAGCGCCTCGGCCGGATACAGCATCACCACCCGCAGGCCGGAACGGTGGGTGGAAACGTTCATGAAATCGGCCAGCGCACGGATCTGGTCGATCTTGATGTCCTTGGAAGGCGCCTTGCTGGCCTTGGCGGTCTTCTTTTCCTCGCCGCTGTCATCCTCGCCGGGTTCGTCCTCCAATACCTCCGGGCGCACCCGGCGATAGTCCGGATGATTGGATTGCGAAAACCAGTTGCAGGACGGGCAGACGCCGCAGGCATGCGCCTCGGGTGTAGGCGACTCGCACAGCAGCGACTTGGCGAAGGCCTCCACGAAGCGGGTCTTGCCGGTGCCGGCCGCGCCATAGAACAGCAGCGCATGCGGCAGGCGCTCGCGCAACTGCTGCAGCTGGCGCCAGCTCTCGCCCTGCCAGGGCAGCAAGGGATCGGTCGAAGTCACGGACATGCGGCGCCCCTCACAGCGCGGCCAAGATGGCGCGCAATTCGTCCTGGATCACCGGGATCGGACGGGTGGAATCGACAATGCGGAAACGCTGCGGGAATTGCGCGGCGCGACGCAGATATTCGGCGCGGGTGTTGGCGAAGAAGTCCGCCTTTTCCTGCTCGAACTTGTCCAGGGTGCGTTCTGCATCCAGGCGCGCGCGTGCCACTTCCAGCGGCACGTCAAAAAGCAGCGTCAGGTCCGGCTGCAGATGCGGATGCACCCACTGCTCCAGGCTTTCCAGCTTGTCCAGGGCCAGCTTGCGGCCGCCGCCCTGGTAGGCGAAGGTGGCATCGGTGAAACGGTCCGAAATCACCCAGTCGCCGCGTTCCAGCGCCGGGCTGATCACCTGCGCCAGGTGTTCGCGCCGCGAGGCAAACATCAGCAGGGCCTCGGTCTCCAGGTGCATGGGATGATGCAGCACCAGTTCGCGCAGGCGCTCGCCCAGTTCGGTACCACCCGGCTCGCGGGTGGCCACCACCGTCAGGCCGCGCGCGCGCAGCAGCTCGGTGACGAAGGGAATATGCGTCGACTTGCCGGCGCCGTCGATGCCTTCGAAGGTAATGAATTTGCCTGATGCCATGAAGGTATCGCTACAGAATGAATCGGTGAAAAGAAAGGCGGATCAACGCTGGTAGCGGTTGACGGCCTGGTTGTGCTCGTTCAGGTTGCTGGAGAAATGGCTGGTGCCATCGCCACGCGCCACGAAGTATAAGGCCTCGGTCTTGTCCGGGTTCAGCGCCGCCGCCAGCGAGGCTGCCCCCGGCAAGGCGATCGGCGTGGGCGGCAGGCCGGCACGGGTATAGGTGTTGTAGGGCGTATCGGTCAGCAGGTCGACCTTGCGGATCTTGCCCTGGTAACGATCGCCCATGCCATAGATCACCGTCGGATCGGTCTGCAGCAGCATGCCGGTACGCAGGCGGTTGACGAACACACCGGCCACCATGCCACGCTCGGATTTCTGCCCGGTCTCCTTTTCCACGATGGACGCCATGATCAGCGCCTCATAGGGCGTGCGATACGGCAGCGACAGATCGCGTCGCGCCCAGGCTTCGTTGAGCTTCTTGCTCATCAGCGCGAAGGCCTGTTTATAGACCTGCATATCGCTGGCGCCCTTGGCGAAGAGATAGGTATCGGGGAAGAACAGGCCTTCCGGATAGGTGTATTCGTTGGTCAGCTTGGCCAGGATCTGCTGGTCGGTCCAACTGGCGGTATCGTGCTTCAGCGCCGGCTGGTCGGCGATGGCGCGGCGCATCTGCTTGAAAGTCCAACCCTCGATGACGGTCAGCGCCTCCTGCGCGAACTCGCCGCGCACCAGTTGCAGCAGCAGCCGCTGGGGCGTGTAACCGGGCTTGATCTCATAGCTGCCGGCCTTGATGCGGCCGCCTTCGCCGGACAGGCGCGCATACAGCGTGAACAGGTCCGGATTGAGCGGCACCCCGGCCGCCGCGATCTGCTGCGCAGCCCCCGACACACCCGCCCCCGGCGTGATGGTAAAGGCGATCAGCTGGCCATTGGCCGGCACGATGGGCTGCTTGGTCCAGTAGACGCCAGCACCGGCGACCAGCGCGGCCAGCACGAACAATGTTGCCAATAACTTCTTCATACCTGATGCGAAATCCCTGTAGTTCCGACGCGATTTTTCGGAGATCACTATAATCGAGGCATCAATGATAATCGCTGGCACGACAGTTGCCTAATTTGCCGGGGACTTCACCCCGGCAAGACGTAATCCGTAAAAGATTTCCTATGACAGACATCACCGCATCGCCCTCCGCCTGGCGCGACTTCCTCACGCAGCAAGGCGCCCAGTTTGACGACCAGGGCCAGGACGTACTCGGCTTCGACCCCGCTGCCGCCGTCCCGCAGAGCCTGGAAAGTTTCGTGGCCCCCCTGACCGACCTGGGCCTGATCGCGGCCACCGGCGAAGAAGCCGCCGCCTTCCTGCACGGTCAGCTCACCAATGATGTGCAGCACCTCACCGCCGATTCCGCCCGCCTGGCCGGCTATTGCTCGCCCAAGGGCCGACTGCTGGCCACCCTGCTGATGTGGCGCGACGAAGCCGGGATCTTCCTGCAGCTGCCGCGCGCGCTGCAGCCTGCCATCCAGAAGCGCCTGCAGATGTTCATCCTGCGCGCCAAGGCCAAGCTGGCCGACGTCAGCGCCGAACGCGCCGTGCTGGGCCTGGTCGGACCGGCCACCGCCAACGCCCTGGCCGAGTGGTTCCCGGTCTTGCCAACCGCCCCCTATGACAAGCTCGACAACAGCCATGGCACCCTGATCCGCCTGGCCGATGCCGCCGGCAGCCCGCGCTACCAATGGATTGCCGCCCTCGACACCCTGAGCACCGCCTGGCCCAAGCTGGTACAGCACTTGAAGCCCACCGCCACCCTGGCCTGGCGCCTGTCCGACATCCGCGCCGGTGTCCCCGGCATCCTCGCCGCTACGCAAGAGCAGTTCGTGCCGCAGATGATCAATTTCGAACTGATCGGCGGCGTCAATTTCAAGAAAGGCTGCTACCCCGGCCAGGAAATCGTCGCCCGCAGCCAGTACCTGGGCAAGCTCAAGCGGCGCACATTGCTGGCCACCATCGCCAGCGCCGATGCCCGGGCCGGTGACGAAGTCTTTGCTGCCGCCGATCCCGGCCAGCCCTGCGGCATGGTGGTCAATGCCGAACCACTGGACCAGGATCACGCCCTGGCCCTGGTGGAAATGAAACTGGCCGCCGCCGACGATACCGTCCATCTGGGCGCCGCCGGTGGCCCTGCCCTGCATTTCCATGACCTCCCCTATGAGCTGGCCGATCCGCAATAAGCGGCGTGCAGCGTTCAAGCCATAGGGAATCACCATGGACCTCTACATCTACTACCGGGTCGCCAGCACCCACGCCCCAACACTGCTGGACAAGATCCGGGGCGTACAGGCCACCCTGCAGGCGCGCCAGCAGGTGACCGGCGCACTCAAGCGCCGCCCTGGCGAACAGGACGGCCTGCAGACCTGGATGGAAATCTACCAAGGCATCGCCGACACCGATGCCGAGGGATTCACCCGCGCCCTGGAGCAGGCCCTGGCCGAGACCGGTGCCTTGTCCCTCATCAGCGGTGCGCGTCATGTAGAACAGTTCGAGGATATCGCCCCATGTGCCTGATCATCTTCGCCTGGAAAGTCATCCCCGGCATGCCGTTGATCATGGCCGCCAATCGCGACGAGTTCTACGCCCGCCCGGCCGCTGACGCCGCCTGGTGGAACGACCATCCCAAGATCTACGCCGGCCGCGACCTGCAAGGCGGCGGCACCTGGCTGGGCGTGACCCGTGATGGCCGCTTTGCCGCCCTGACCAACGTGCGCGCCCCCTCCGAACGACGAACGGATGCCCCGACCCGGGGCCAGCTGGTCGCCGACTACCTGGCCGGCGACATGACGCCGCAGGATTACCTGCGCCAGATCGAACCCCGCGCCCAGCAATACAACGGCTTCAACCTCCTCGTGGGCAACCCCGAGACCATGCTGTGGTATTCCAATCGCGGCAGCGAAGATCCCCGCAATGGCCAGCCGCTGGAATACGGCGTCTACGGTGTCTCCAATGCCCTGCTCGACACCCCCTGGCCCAAGCTCACCCGCGCCAAGGCGCAATTCGCCAGCCTGCTGTGCCAGGGCGCCCCGGAAGAGACCTTCTTCGAAATGCTCACCGACGGCACCCGCGCCAACGACTGCCGCCTGCCCGACACTGGCATCGGGCTGGAAAAGGAGCGCATGCTCTCGCCCATCTTCATCCGCTCGCCCGACTACGGCACCCGCTGCTCCACGGTCCTGCGCGTGCCCATCGTCGGCGAACCGGTCTTGACCGAACACGTGGTCGATCCTATGGCGATGCAATATAGCGGCGAGGCCGCCACCGACAAGGCCTGCCGTCTCCCCTGCAAGCCCAGGGTGCAAGAAGCTTCACCCGGCGGCGACCAGCCTGGCGCAAAGCCGCACAGCGCCTGACCCGGGGCCTTCATTCCTTGCCCATGTGAAATAACCAAAGCGTATATCTGATATTTGGAAGATAAATTGGCCTGATTTGATGCGGAGCAGTAAAGTTACACCTGTCTCCTCCAATTTCCTCCTAAAGAATTGGATTCAAGCCCACACCGCAAGGTCGTGGGCTTTTTTTTCGCCTGTACCCGGCCTGCCCGTAGCAAGAGGTACAAACCTCCCCAGGACGGTGGACTGCATCCACTGTTCCCGCCGATCCCGGACCTAACCCGACTCCGCCATTTCCGCCACCCAAAAACACATCGGCCCCACCACCACGCCAGACAAGGCGCGGGGATGGGGCCGATCAGGCCAGCCTGGCGGGAGCGACTCCCGCTGCGGTGACTTAGTGATGCATCTTGGCTTCGGTGCGATCCAGGACGGCTTCCGGTGCCTGCGCATCTTCCACGGTCTCGTTGTTCAAGACCTTGGTCAGGCGCTCGCTATCCAGTTCGCCGCTCCACTTGGCCACCACCAAGGTCGCCACGCCGTTGCCGATGGTGTTGGTCAGGGCACGCGCTTCGGACATGAAGCGGTCGATACCCAGGATCAGCGCCAGGCCGGCCACCGGCACGTGGCCCACCGCCGACAGCGTCGCCGCCAGCACGATGAAGCCGGAGCCGGTGATGCCCGCCGCGCCCTTGGACGTCAGCAGCAGCACACCCAGCAGCGTCAGTTCCTGCACGAAGGTCATGGGCGTGTTGGTGGCCTGGGCGATGAACACGGCCGCCATGGTCAGGTAGATCGCGGTGCCGTCCAGGTTGAAGGAGTAACCGGTCGGGATCACCAGACCGACCACGGTCTTCTTGGCGCCGGCATTTTCCATCTTGGCCAGCATGCGCGGCAGCACCGATTCCGAGGAAGAGGTACCCAGCACGATCAGCAGTTCTTCCTTGATGTACTTGACGAACTTCCAGATCGAGAAGCCGTGCAGGCGGGTGATGATCCCCAGCACCACGAAGATGAACAGCAGGCAGGTCAGGTAGAAGGTACCCATCAGCTTGGCCAGCGAGAACAGCGAACCCACGCCGTACTTGCCGATGGTGAAGGACATCGCACCGAAGGCACCGATCGGAGCCACCTTCATGATCGCGCCCACCACCGAGAACAGCACGTGCGAGATCTTTTCGATGAAATCGAACACTAGCGTGCCGCGACCGCCGAACTTGTGCAGGGCGAAGCCGAACAGCACCGCCACCAGCAGCACCTGCAGCACGTCACCCTTGGCAAACGCGTCCACCATGCTGGTGGGGATGATGCCCATGACGAAGTCGGTCACCGAACCCATCTTGCCCGGGGCGGTATAGGCCGCAATGCTCTTGGTATCCAGCGCCGACGGGTCGACGTTCATGCCCACGCCGGGCTTGAGGAAGTTCACCAGCACCAGGCCGATGATCAGGGCCACGGTACTGACCACTTCGAAGTACAGCAGGGCCAGACCGCCGGTCTTGCCGACCTTCTTCATGTCTTCCATGCCGGCGATGCCGATGACGACGGTACAGAAGATCACCGGCGCGATGATCATCTTGATCAGTTTGACGAAGCCATCGCCGAGCGGCTTCATGGCTTCACCCGTGGATGGGTAGAAATGGCCCAGCAGGATGCCGATCACGATGGCAACCAGAACCTGGAAATACAGCGATTTGTAAAGGGGCGGTTTTTGCGCCGTCATTATGATTTCTCCAAGAAACATCGAATATCAGCCGGTCCCTGGGGACCCGCCGCCTGCCGTTGCCGGATCGTCGTCCGTTCGGGCATTTGCTTGTTTTTTGCTTGCTTTTGCCAGCAATGCGTCCGGGAGAACTCCCCCTCCCCGGTTCGGCCGCAAGTATCTCGCAGTCGCTACGGGGCGGGTATTGTGGGAAACCACATAACTTCAGTAAACAGCGGTTCAAACTGCTCTTTTCTTCATTCTGCAATGCAATAGGATTCGCTATAGTCTGTGCTGGACTGAACGAAAGCTCACGGGCACTCACAAGGAAAATATCGTGCGACGAAAATTGACGGTCACCGCCCGCCTCGGGATTCTGGTAGCGGTGCTGTGTGGCAGCGTGGTCCTGCTGGCCTGGCGTGACATGCTGGGCATGGCCTCCAGCAACGACAAGCTGCGCTATGTCTACGAAGACCGGACCATGGCCCTGATCCACATCGCCCGCGTGCGCGATGCCTTGTACATGAACCGCGACGTCATGGGCCGCGCCCTGATGATGGCCAATGTGCCGACCGAACCGGGTCCCGATGGCGCCACCAGCAATGAACAGATCAAGCAGTGGCTGGGCCGCCTGGCCGGCCTGGACGCCAGTTTCGACCAGGGCTGGCAAGCCTACCGCGCCACCCGCCTGACCCCCGAGGAAATCACCGAGGCCGCCCGCTTCGAGCAAAGCTGGAAAACCTACCTGAGCGAACGCAACCAGGTCATCGAACTCATCGCCAGCACCCAGGTATTGCAGGCCAACCGCAGCTGGACCCAGCTCACGCCGCGCCTGTCGGCCCTGGCCACGCAACTGGCCACCCTCGGTCACCTGCAGGAAACCATGACCCGCGGTGCCTACGACAATGCCCTGCAGGAATACGGCGAACTGCGCCGCCACAACCTCGAAATCGCCTGCGTGGCCCTGATCCTGGGCATTGCCCTGGCGCTGTGGATCATCATCAGCCTGCGCCGCCAGCTCGGGGGTGAACCCGATTACGCCGCCGACATTGTGCGCCAGATCGCCGACGGCAACCTCGGCGTGGCGGTGCGACTGCGCCGCAATGACCGCGGCAGCCTGCTCTACGCCATGCACACCATGCGTGAACGGCTCACCGACATCATGCGCAGCGTCACCCTCTCGACCCAGTCACTGGGCGACTCCTCACGCCAGCTCAACGCCACCGCGCACGCCCTGGCGGGTGCCTCCAGCGAGCAGGCAGCGGCGGTAGAAGAAGTCCACAGCGCCATTGCCAGCATGAGCCTGGCCATCCAGCAGACTGGCGAACACGCTCGCCGCACCGACCAGATCGCGCTGGCCGCCGCGGCCGACGCCGACAAGAGCGGCGCCGCGGTACAGACCACGGTGGCTGCCATGCGCGGCATCGCGCGCCAGGTCGGGGTGATCGACGACATCGCCTACCAGACCAACCTGCTGGCCCTGAATGCCGCCATCGAAGCCGCCCGCGCCGGCGAGCACGGGCGCGGCTTCTCGGTGGTGGCCGCCGAAATCCGCAAGCTGGCCGAGCGCAGCCAGGGCAGCGCCCACGAAATCAGCGTGATTGCACAGGAAAGCGTGGACATGGCCGAGGAAACCAGCCAGCGCCTGGCCGAAGGCACGCTGCAGGGAATCCGCGAAGCCTCGCAACAGATCAACCAGATCACGCTGTCCTCGCGCATGCAGGAAGAAGGGGTACAGGAAATCGGCGCCGCCGTCGCGCAGCTCAACGACACCACGCAGCGCAATGCGGCCGCCTCGGAAGAACTGGCCTCCACCGCCGAAGTGGTGGCCGAACGGGCGCGCGAACTGGGCGCCCAGCTGTGCTATTTCAGACTGGAAGACGGCAAGCCGCCAGCCCGCGTGCGGCCGGCCTGAAATGTCGGCCCTGTCGGACCTGCCGGACCTGCCGTCCCTGACGGCTAGGCCTGCCGGCGCAGGCTGGCCCGCATGGTGATGTGGGGGATGCCCGCTTCCATGAACTCGTCACCCTCGCGGGCGAAGCCGTGGGCATTGTAGAAGCCCTCGGCATGGATCTGCGCATTGAGGATCACCTCGCCGTCGCCGCGCTCCCGCGCCGCCTGGATCAACGCCTGCAACACTGCCCCGCCCACGCCCTGGCCGCGCCCGGCCTTGCGCACCGCCATGCGGCCGATATGGCCGTCCGGCAGCAGGCGACCGGTGGCCAGCGGCTGGCCGGCCTCGTCGTAGGCCACCGCATGCACGCACAGCGGGTCCATCTCGTCCAGCTCGATCTCGGCTGGCACCTTCTGTTCATCGACAAAGACTTCGAAGCGGATAGGCTGGGCGTGTGCGCGCAGCGCTTCCCAACTGCCTACGGTGATTTTCATGCGGGAATTCCTGCTGAGGGTTGAAACGGAAACGCCATGAGGGCCTACGGGTGAAAGACGGCTCACTCGTGATCCAGCTTCCTGGAAATATCCAGGCGGCGGATCAGCTTGAAGGTCCCCATGGCCTTGGCCACCAGCCGCTCGCCATTCCACAGTTCGGCCTGGCAGAAGCACATGGTGGTGGAGCGATGGTAGGTATGGCCGCGCGCCACGATGGTCTCGCCGGCATGACCGGCCGGCTGCAGGAAGCTGGTGCTCATCTCGACGGTGGCCGAGGACTTGGCGTCCGGCACGCCGGCCCTGGCCGACAGGCCCATGGCCACGTCCAGCAGGGTCATCGAGATGCCGCCCTGCGCCACCTGCCAGCTGTTCATGAACTCCGGCTTGAGAAGCAGCGACATCACGGCGCGATCGTCGCCATATTCCAGCACCTCCACGCCCAGTGCCTGCAGGTAGGGATTACCTTGCGGGAAGACCTCGGTCAACGGCAGACTCATTGCAGCGGCCTCAGATTTCGTAATCCATGCACTGGCGCGCCTCGCGCACGGCACCGATGAAGGGCTTGATGGCGATATGGTCGGGATGGTCCTGGTAGGCATCCAGCGCCGCCCTGGATTCGAACTCCGAATACAGCACCACGTCATAGGTGGCTTCCAGACCCGGTTGCGCCAGTACCGCTTCGAACTTCAGGATGCCCGGCACCACATTGGCACAGCTGTCCAGCAATTGCTTCATCTTCAGCAGGTTGGTGGCCTTGTCAGCGCCTTCTGCGTGGTCCTTCAGTTTCCACATCACGATATGCTTGATCACGATCGGTCTTCCTCGGTCGAAAATTGGATAAACCGCAATGATAAGCGAAAGCGCCGACCACGACCGGCACCCCCGTCAGCCACGCGCAGCGATCTTCATGAAGGACCCGACCAGCCGCCCTTCGCGGCGCTCGGCCAGGCAATAGACATAGGTGTGGGTGCTCACCGGGTCGCCCTCGATGCGCACCATGCGAAAACGCTCGTCGGGAATGAATTCCGCCTCCGATACCGCCGCCAGCCCCAGGCCGCGTGCCACCGCCTCGCGCAGGGCTTCGCGGCTGCCGATCTCCATCACCACGCGGGGCTTCACGCCGGCTTGCTGCAATACCTTTTCCAGCGCCAGCCGGGTGGTCGAGCCCTGTTCGCGCATGAGCATCGGCTGCTGCTCCAGTTCGGCCAGGGCGACCGTCTCGCGCTGGTAGAAGGGATGACTGCGATGGGCAAACAGCACCACCGCGTGATCGGCATAGGGCAGTGCGTGGAACCGCGCATCGTCGGTCACGCTGGCCAGCACCGCGACATCGGTCACGTAGTTCTCCAGATCGGCCAGCGACTGCGCCGAGTTGCCCAGCTTGATCGAAAGCTCAACCTGCGGATAACGGGCGCGGTAGGCGTCCACCATCTCGATCACGTGGAACGGCCCGACCGCGCCGATGCGCAGATGCCCCACATGCAGCGCTCCCGAATTGACCAGCAGGTTCAGCGCGTCCAGTTCCAGCTCGGCAATGTTCTGCGCGATCGGCAACAGGCGCTGCGCCGTCTCCGACAGGTCGACCCGCCGCCCCCGGCGGAAGAACAGTTCCACATTGTGTTCGCGCTCCAGCGATTGCACCTGGGTGGTCAGGGTCGGCTGGCTCACGCCCAAGGCCCGGGCCGCCGCCGAAAAGCCGCGATGGCGGGCCACGGCGAGGAAGGCACGCAGTTGCGAAGGAGTCATCTATAGCCTCAATCAATAGCTTCGTCGAATTTTAACGATTATATCGATAATAGGGCCGTCATAAAGCCCCCGTAAGCTCCCTTCCTGTCAGTACCGGCCCGAGCAACTCGCCCGGCACTGCGCCGCCGATCACCCACTGCGTCCACCACCGGACGCCCATGACAAGGATCCACCATGCAACGACGTTCCCTGCTCGCCCTGTGCCTGGGCGCCCTGACCTCCCTCCTGCTGAGCCAGCCGGTGCGCGCCGCCCAGCCCCTGACCGTGGGCCTGATCCCGGCCGAAGACTCGCAGGCCATGCTGGAAAACAGCAAGGCCGTCATCGACAGCCTGCAGCAGCAGCTGGGCATGCCGGTCAAGCCCTTCATCGCCACCGACTACAACGGCATCATCGAGGCGCTGCGCTCGCGCAAGCTGGATGTGGCCTACCTCGGCCCCTTCTCCTACGTGCTGGCCAGCTCGGTGGCCAATGTCGAAGCCTTCGCCGTGGCCGAGACCAAGAAGAGCGGCCGCAGCTTCTACAAGAGCCTCATCATCACCCGCAAGGACAGCGGCCTGCAGAGCGTGGAGCAGTTGAAGGGCCGCACCATGGCCTTCGTCGACCCGTCCTCGGCTTCCGGCCACCTGTTCCCCAGCGCCGGCCTGCAAAAACTCAATATCGATCCCAACAAGTATTTTTCCCGGGTGATCTTCTCCGGCTCGCATGACGCCAGCATCCTGGCCGTGGCCAACAAGAAGGTCGACGCCGCTGCCGTGGCCGACCGCATCCTGGCGGCCGCCGTGGCCAAGGGCGTGGTCCAGCAATCGGACCTGAACGTGGTCTGGACCTCGCCCGACATCCCCGAGTCGCCCATGGTCTGGCGTCGCGACCTGGACCCGGCCCTGAAACAGAAGATCGCCGCCGCCTTCGCCAACATCAAGGACGTGAAATGGGGTGACCAGGGCGTCCTGAACGGCTTCGTCCCCACCACCGACGGCGCCTACGACGTGGTGCGCGAGACCGCCAAGATCCTCAACCTGGACCTGAAGGCCATGAAATGATCCAGCTCCGCGCCCTCGCCAAGCACTACGGCAGCCATGCCGTGCTGCGCGGGATCGACCTGGACGTCCCGGCCGGCCAGTTCCTGGTGGTGCTGGGCCCGTCCGGGGCCGGCAAGTCCACCCTGCTACGCTGCATGAACGGTCTGGTCCAGCCCAGTTCGGGTGAACTCCGGATCGCCGGCTTCGACGCCACCGATCCCCGCGCCCGCCAGGTCCGCCAGTTGCGCCGCCAGGTGGCGATGATCTTCCAGCATCACAATGTGGTGCCGCGCCTGTCGGTGCTGAAGAACACCCTGACCGGCCGCCTCGGCCAGGTCCCGACCTGGTCTTCGATCCTGCAACTGTTCAGCCGCCAGGACGTGGCCCTGGCCATGGACTGCCTGCGCCGCGTGGAACTGGAACACAAGGCCCACCAGCGTACCGATGCCCTCTCCGGCGGCCAGCGCCAGCGGGTCGGCATCGCCCGCGCCCTGGCCCAGCAGCCGCAGGTGATCCTGGCCGACGAACCAGTGGCCAGCCTGGACCCCAAGACTTCGCGCCTGGTGCTGCACTACCTGCGCGCCGCCTCGCGCGAACTGGGTATCACCGTGGTCTGCAATCTGCACCAGGTGGACTATGCCCGCGAATTCGGCGACCGCATCATCGGCCTGTCCGGCGGCGAGCTGGTCTTCGACGGCCCCAGCACCGCACTGGACCAGCATCACCTGGACCGCATCTATGCCAGCCCGGGTCACGTGCCGCACCCGGCTTCCCAAGCCACCGCCACCGCCGCCACCAGCCAGGCACCGGCGATCCAAGGAACCTGACATGAACAGCCCCTCCTCTCCCTCTGCCGCCCCATCATCGACCGCCCCCGGCTATCTCTGGACCGGCCCCCGGCCGCAGACGCTGCGCGCCTGGCTGGGCTACGCCGCCCTGGTGGCGCTGATCGCCTGGCTGCTCGGCTGGAGTGCCCAGGGCACGCAACTGTCGTGGAGCGAACTGGCCACTGGCCTGCCGCAGATCGGCGACTTCCTGGCCCGCTCCTTCCCGCCCAACTGGTCCTTGCTGCCAGCACTGCTGGCCCCGGCCATCGAGACCCTGCAGATCGCGCTGTGGGGAACGCTGCTGGGCGTGCTCGGCGCCGTACCGGTGGCCCTGCTGGCGGCACGCAATCTCAACCCCAACCGCACCCTGCACGCCCTGGTGCGCCAGGGCCTCAACGTCACCCGCAGCATCAATGAACTGATCCTGGCGCTGGTGTTCGTCTCGGCGGTGGGGCTGGGGCCCTTCCCTGGCGTGCTGGCACTGGCCGTACACGGCGTGGGTATGGTCGGCAAGTTCTTCGCCGAAAGCATCGAGGAAATCGACCAGGGTCCGCTGGAAGCACTGCGCGCCACCGGCGCCAGGCCGCTGCAGGTGATCCTCTTCGGCGTACTGCCGCAGGTGGCCACGGCCTGGATCGCCACCGTGCTCTACCGCTTCGAGGTCAACCTGCGCCAGGCCACCGTGCTGGGCATGGTGGGAGCCGGCGGCCTCGGCTTCGAACTGGTCAACAGCCTCAAGCTGTTCAAATACCAGGACACCGCCACCTGCATCGTCGTGGTGACCCTGATGGTGGTGGCCGCCGATGCGCTCTCCAGCCACCTGCGGCGCCTGATCCAGGATGGCAGCACGCATTGAGCAACGAGCACTGAGCTCGCCCATTCAACATCGCGAACCCCGAAAACCCCGAGAACAGACTCATGTGGAATTTCCATAACCCGGTCGCCATCCATGCCGGCGCCGGCAGCCTCGCCACCCTGCCGCAATTGCTGGCAGGCCGGCGCGCCGTCCTGATCACCTTTCCCGAGGCCGCCGCGCTGGGCCTGGAGCAGGCCGTCGCCGACCTGCTCGGGCCGCAGCTGGTGGCCATCGAAAACAACGTCCAACCCAATCCCGACGTCGCCTGGCTGGGCGCGATGCACGAGCGCCTCTGGCAGCAGCACCCCGACGTCCCCTGCCTGATCGCGCTGGGCGGCGGCAGTGTCATCGACTGCGCCAAGGCCATGCTGGCGCCCACACCCTCGGGCCGCTTCGAGGAACTGCTCACCCATCTGCGCCAGGACAGCGCCTTCCAGCCCGACCCCGCCCGCATCAAGACGCTCATCGCCATTCCCACCACCGCCGGCACCGGCAGCGAAGTCACGCCCTGGGCCACGCTGTGGGATGCGGCAGGCGGTCACAAGTATTCCCTGCATCGTCCCTGGACCTGGCCCGAAGCCGCCCTCATCGATGCCGAACTGATGTGCAGCCTGCCCCCGGCCGCCACCCTGGCCAGCGCCCTGGACGCGCTGTCGCACGCCCTGGAGGCGATCTGGAACCGGCACCGCAACCCGGTCTCCTCGACCCTGGCCGCCAGTGCCGCGCGCAGCATCCTCGCCACATTGCCGGCCCTCATGCGTCAGCCCGACGCACTGGCCCTGCGCGAGCAGATGGCAGTGGCGGCGCTACAGGCCGGCCTGGCCTTTTCCAATACCCGCACCGCCCTGGCGCACTCGTTGTCCTATGACATCACGCTGCGGCAAGGGGTGGTCCACGGCATCGCCTGCTCGTTCTCGCTGCCCCACATCCTGCGCCTGGCGCTGGGCCGCGATGCAGCCGTGGATGCGCTGCTGCTGGACATCTTCGAGGCCGACGACGCCCACCAGGCCGTGGCCCGGCTCACCGCCTTCCTGGAAGCGCTGGGCGTGTCCACCGACCCGGCCCGCTATGGCCTGGGTGAGGGCGAGCGCTGGGACGCCGCCCTGCAGCAGGCCCTGCAAGGCCCACGTGGACGCAACTTCATCGCTGCCGCCCCCTGATCGGCACGCCCCGATCGACAAGACAGCCCACCCAACACTGCACATCGCCATCCGACAAGGAGAATATTCATGCACACCACTGCGCAGCCCGGCCGCAACCTGCAAGCCGTCATCTTCGACTGGGCCGGCACGCTGGTCGACTTCGGCTCCCTGGCGCCGACCCAGATCTTCGTGGACGCCTTCAAGAGCTTCGACATCGAGATCACCCTGCAACAGGCGCGCGGCCCCATGGGTCTGTCCAAGTGGCAACACATCCGCGTACTGCTGGACGATGCCGACATCGCCGCCCAATGGCAGCGCCACGCCGGCCGCCCCGCCAGCGATGCCGATGTCGACGCCATCTATGCCCGCTTCATGCCCATGCAGATCGCCAAGGTCGGCCAGTATTCGCAACCCATCGAGGGCGCGGCCCAGGTGCTGGCCTGGCTGCGTGGACAGGGCCTCAAGATCGGCTCCTGCTCCGGTTATCCGCGCCAGGTGCTCGACGTGCTGCTGCCGCTGGCAGCCGAACAGGGCATCCGCCCCGACCACGTGGTGGCCGGCGACGAACTGCAGGCCGGCGGCCGCCCCGGCCCCTACATGGCGCTGGCCAACATGCTGGCACTGGCCATTGATGACGTGGCAGGCTGCATCAAGGTGGACGACACCGTACCCGGTATCGAGGAAGGTCTGCGCGCCGGCATGTGGAGCGTGGGGGTGTCGCTGTCGGGCAATGAAGTGGGACTTACCCAGGCAGAACTGCTCACCCGGACGCCGGCCGAAGTGACGCACCTGAAGCAACAGGCCGAAGCGCGCCTGCGCGCAGCCGGTGCCCACTATGTGATCGATTCGGTGGCGACGCTGCCGGAGGTGGTGACCCACATCCGCGCCCGCCTGGCCAGCGGCGAACGTCCCTGAAGCCGAGTCTCCGAGGCCCCCGGATCAGCTGCGCGGCTTGCGCGCCCGGGGGCTGGTCGCGGCCGCCTTCTTCGGCGCCGCGCTGCGCTTTGCCGGAGCGGCCTTGGCCGCTGCGGTGGCTGGCTTGATCACCTTGGCGGGCTTCACAGGCTTGGCCACTGCGGCGGGCGTGGCCTTGCGTATACTTTTGCGCGGCGTCGCCGGGGCCTTGCGTGATGGTGCAGTGGTACGGTCGTCCCCATCGTCCGCATCGGCATCGACCGTGATCTCGTCACGGGACTCACCGATGGCCGTGGTCAGCTTGCGCGCCAGCGCGATCACCTTGCCGGGATCGACGTCCAGCGTGCCGATCAGCAGCTCGATGATTTCCGAGCGCGGGTTGGCCAGCGTCGGCTCGATCATCATCACCGCCGCCGACAAGGCCAGCGCCCGTTCGCGGCTGGCGCGGTCGGGCAGCATCTGCTGCAGAGCATTCAGGGCTTCCACTGGCGCCACGGCGGTCACGCGCGCCTGCTCCTTCAACAGTTGCACCCAGTTGGTCTGGGGCGACACGCTGGCATGCATGCCCGGCAGCTGCGCCAGCAGGCGCGCCAGACGCAGGCTGCGCCGCTCGAACACGCCCACCGAGATCATCCCGGCGATGACGATGCGGCACACGGCCTCGGCAAAGCCGCCATTGGCGATGTCTCCGATGACGGCGCTGCGATAACGTCCCAGTTCTTCCTGCGCCCAGCGCTGCGCGACCTCGGCATCGGCCTCGCGTGGCGGCAATACGGCGCCCAGCCCGTTGGGGCCGAACACCTGGCGCGTCATGCGTACCGTGCGGGCATCGCGCTGGTCACGCCAGGCATTGAGTTCATCGGTGATCTTCTGCGCCATGCGCTGCTCGTAGCGCTTCAGCGGATGCTGGGGATCCAGCTGCACCCGCCGGGCCCGCGCCTGCGCGGCCTGCTGGCGGATGAACGACGCCGCCGGGTGTGCATCCGAAAACAGTTGGCGCTGCATGCGCAGCGGGTTCAGGCGCATCAACGCATTGGCGCTTTCACGGGTGGCCGTCATGCGCACCCAGGGGCGAACCCAGGTCTTGTAGAACTGCGCATTGATCTGCGACCACTGGCTCACCGTCGAGAAGACGGATTCCTCCTCGCGCCCCTCGGGATTGAGCCGGCGCAAATCGTCCATGGTGCGGTGCTGGTATTGCACGGTATAGTCGCCCGGCTCCAGCGCGTCCCAGCGCTGCGCCTGCTGGCCATCCTTGCGCTCCAGCTTCATCTCGTACAGGCCCGGTGGCAGGCTTTCGATCACGTCCAGCGAGCTCACCAACTGGTCGTGTTCCTTCAGCGCCACCGATCCCCCCACGAAGATGCCCAGGTGCCCCACGCTCTCATGCAACACGTAGATGATGGTGCGCCCGGCAGCGGCGATGGCGCGCTCGTCGCCCCAGGTATCGATGATCCAGTTCAGGGCCTGTGGTGGCGGCGTGATGTTGTCACCCCAGGAGGCGAAGACCACGATGGGCGCCACGATGTCGCGCAGGCTGACCGCCTTGCCGCGCACCTCCAGCTCGCCGCGCGCCAGCTTGTTGCCGACGAACAGGTTCTCGGTGATGGCCTCGATCTCGGCCCCGGTCATGCGGAAGAAGCCGCCCCACCAGCGTTCGAACTCCAGGAAGCGCGGCGCCTCCTGATCAACCCCGGCCCACAGGTTGTAATACTTGTTCCAGAAGGTATTGGCCGGGTTGAGCTTCTCGAAATTCTCCACCAGGCTGGCGCCATCGAAGCGGTCCGCCCCGAGATCGGCCGCCAGCGAGGCCAGCCAGGTACCGCCCAGCGTGGCGCCGCTGTAGCGCATGGGATTCAAGGTGGAGCTGCCGGCCCAGTAGGAAGCGGGCGCGCCCACCATCATCAGCGGGCCAAACAGTTCCGGCCGCACCGCGTCCAGCGTCATCATGGCCCAGCCGGCCTGGCAATTGCCGATCACCACCGGCTTGGCCGCACATTGCGGATGACGGCGGATCACCTCTTCCAGGAAGCGCGCCTCGGCCTCCATCACGGTGACCAGGGTCTGGCCATCCTCCGGCTCCGGCCGGAAGGTCACGAAATAGACCGGATGCCCGGCCTTCATCGCCATGCCCACCTCGGAATCGAACTTGAAACCGCCAATCCCGGGGCCATGCCCGGCCCGGGGGTCGACCACCACCACCGGCCGCGCTGCAGGATCGACCGGCAGCTCCGGCGGTGGTTGCAGCAATAACAAGGCGTAGTTGCAGGGTGCCGGCAGGTCCTTTCCGTCCAGCACCAGGGTATGGTCGAACTTCAGCAGCGGCGGCGTGCCCTGCTCCAGGTGTTCCAGGTAATCATTGCCCCGGTCCAGCAGGGTATCGAGGAAGAGGAAACTGCGCTGCACGCAGTCCTCCACATACGCCTGCACATCGCCCCAGGCCAGGGCTGGTGCGGCTGCAGTATCGGCTGCAGCACCGGTGGCGGCATCAGGGTGAAGGGATCCAGCGTTCTTGCGACTTGCCATGGACTCGCTCCCGGAGGGGGTTCAGAGGGGTAACCAGTCCATCATACGGAGAAAGGTGAAAGCAAATCGTCCGATCTCTGAGACAATAAAACCGCTTTTCCCTGCTTTGGCCCAGCCGGCACAACAAAATCATTGCGTGGAGGAATTCTCATGGAGCTCAAGAGCCTGGTGGACCAGCCCGGCAAGTTGCCGACCGTTCCCAAGGTGGTACAGCAACTGATGGCCAGTTTCAATGCCGAGGACGTCTCGGCCCAGGACATCGCCCAGCAGATCGCCGCCGATCCGGCGCTCACCGCCAAGGTCCTGCGGCTGGCCAATTCGGCCTTCTTCCACGCCTCGCGCACCATCGGCACGGTCGACGACGCGCTGCGCATGCTGGGTTTCATCATGGTGCGCAACCTAGTGCTGGGCAACGGCATGGTGGCCGCCTTCAAGAACACGCGCGGCATGGACCTGCATCAGTTCTGGCTGCACACCCTCTATACCGCCGTCGCCGCCCGCTGGCTGGCCATGCACGCCGGTCATGCCGGTGAAGACAATGGCGACGCCGTCTTCACGGTCGCCATGATGCATGGCATCGGCCAGTTGCAACTGCACGCCGTGGCCGCGGCGGCGGTGGCGCCCCTGGACAAGCAATGCAATGTGCTCGACGCCGACCGCGCCGAACGCGAGAAAGCCGCCTGGGGCTTCCACTATGCCGATGTCTCGGCCGAACTGGCCACCCTTTGGCACTTCCCCGACGCCATGACCACTGCCCTACGCAGCATTCCCGATCCCCTCGCCGCCGGACGCCTGGAGCGCGCCGCCGCCTGGGTCCACCTGGGTGCCTGGGCGGCCCGGGTGGAGGTACTTGCGCTGGATGACGCCACGGCCCTGGCCAGCTATCCCGCTGCGCTGGCCAAAAAACTGGGCGTGGACCCGGCGTGGCGCCCGGTGCTGGTAAAACATGCGCCAGATCAGGCCGAGCGCGCCATGCCCTCCTTCAGCGAGCTGGCGGCCGGGCTGGACGCCATGCTGGAATAAGCCCGTCACCATGGAGACCTTCATCGGACTGGTGCTGGGCCTGCTACGCCATCTGGCCTTCAATGCCGTCTTCTACGCCATCGGCTGCGGCCTGCTCAAGCTGGTCACGCTGGGCCGCTACCCGCGCCTGACGCCGCTGCGCGGCGAACACTGGCGCCACCAGGTGCAGGACGTCGACCTGGTCGCCCTGCTGGGCTTGCTGGCCACGGTAGCGCTGCTGATCCTGATGGCGCATTGGCTGGGCTGACCCGCTTCGGGCCGCTGCCTGCAGCGACATCAGGTCGCACAGATGCTGCAGCTATGCCCCTTGCAGTTGTGCAGTACGCTGCTGCGACCCGCCCCGGCATGGGTACCGGGGCCGGTGGCCCCCTGACCGGCCAGCTGTTCGGCGCCGTTGCGCGGTTGCCAGCGATACCTGACCTGCAGCCCCACATGGCCACCGGTGAGCATGGGCGCGGCCGCCGTCGGCTGCTTGCAATAGGGACAGCTAGTGTCGCCATGCAAGGCCTGCAGGGGAATCAATCGTTCGAAGATGCCGTCGCAATGGCTGCAACGAATGTCGTACAAGGGCATGTCCCCTCCTGAAGAATCCCGATCCGAAAAGACCCGACCGGAAAGCCCCCGGCCGGGAACACACTACACACTACGCACAACAAACAAGCTCAGCCTTCAGCCCTTGCGCCCCCAGTAGGACTTGTCGTTCAACATGCCCTTGGGCGTGATGTCCTGATCGAAGATCGAGGTCGGCAAGGCCACCGTGCAGGCGCAGTTGGGGATATCGACGATGCCGCCGATGCGCCCTTCCACCGGCGCAGCCGTGAGCAGCATGTAGGCCTGGCTGCCGGTGTAGCCGAAGTGGGTCAGGTAGTCGATGGCCTTGAGACAGGCCTGGCGATAGGCCACGGTGGCGTCGAGGTAGTAGTTCACGCCGTTTTCCACGCTGATGCCCTCGAAGGTCAGCCACTGCTCGTAATGCGGCTTGACGATGCTGGGCATGAAGATGGGCGACGTGATGTTGTACTTCGCCATGCCACCCTTGATGAGGTCGAAGCCGACGTGGCTCACGCCATCCATCTCGATGGCACCACAGAAGCCGATCTCGCCATCGCCCTGCGAAAAGTGCAGGTCACCCATCGAGAAACCGGCGCCCTTCACATACACCGGGAAGAAGATGCGCGTACCGGCTGACAGGTCCTTGATATCGGTATTGCCGCCATGCTCGCGCGGCGGCACGGTGCGTGCGGCAACCTTGGCCATCTCGTCGAACTTGGCGCCGGTCAGGCCACGCAGCACGGCGGTGCTCGGATCGGGCGGCTTGGCCAGGCCCTTGGCGGCCAGCGGTGCCTCGCGGCGGTTCCATTCGGCCAGCAGCTCATGCGAAGGCAGACAACCCATCAGGCCCGGGTGGGTCAGGCCGGCGATGCGCACGCCCGGGATATGGCGCGAAGTGGCGTACAGGCCCTTCAGGTCCCAGATGGCCTTGTCGGCCTCGGGGAAGTAATCGGCCAGGAAGCCGCCGCCATTTTCCTTGGAGAACACGCCCGAAAAACCGACCGGGGTCACCGGCTTGATGTCCAGCAGGTCGATCACCAGCAGGTCACCCGGTTCGGCGCCTTCGACGTGGAAGGGACCGGTCAGCGGGTGGGCGCGGGTCAGGTCGACATTCTTGACGTCGGAGACGTCATCGGTGTCCTTGATCTGGGCATCCAGGAAGTCCAGCGATTCGATCAGGATGGATTCACCGGGCTTGACCGAGGCCAGGAACGGCAGGTCCGGGTGCCAGCGGTTGTGACCCAGTTCAGGCTGCTCTGCCAGCGGGACGCCGGGCTTGATCTTGAAGTGTTGCATGCGATCTCCTTGGTGGTAGGTGCGTGATGAGCGTGATGAGGACCGGCGCCCTGGGGCTCAGGGTGCCGGCTCAGTAGGAATCCCCGGCATCGGACATTCAGGCGTGCCGGCGCTGTTGCGGGTAAGCGCCTCGACCTGGGCGCGGGCGGCCTGCGGATCGTTGACCCAGGTGCGGTAGAAATCGAAAGGACACTCGGCCACGCCGGCCGGCGATTCGCCCGAATTGATCTTGCCCGTATAGCCCCGGTGCAGCAGCTTGTAGAGGTGGTTCTGCGACTGCCAGTTGCGGCGCGCATCGCGGATGGCGCCGATGGACAGCTCGGCATACTGGATGCCCATTTCCTCCGTGCCGCATTCGCCCAGGGTGCGGCCATCGAAGCCGACGATGGCCGAGTGGCCGAAGTAGGAATAGACGCCATCGAAGCCGGCCGCATTGGCCACCGCCACATAGACGTTGTTCATCCAGGCCATGGCCTTGGAGACCATGATCTGCTGTTCCTTGGCCGGGTACATGTAGCCCTGGCAACGCACCACCAGCTCCGCGCCCTTCATGGCGCAGTCGCGCCAGATTTCGGGATAGTTGCCGTCGTCGCAGATGATCAGGCTTATCTTCAAGCCCTTGGGACCATCGCAGACATAGGTCGTGTCGCCCGGATACCAGCCCTCGATGGGCGTCCAGGGCATGATCTTGCGGTACTTCTGCACGATCTCGCCCTGGTCGTTGATGAGGATGAGCGTGTTGTACGGTACCTTGCGCGGATGCTCTTCATGACGTTCGCCGGTCAGCGAAAACACGCCCCACACACCGGCGATGCGGCAGGCCTCCGAGAAGATGGCGGTCTCCTCGCCGGGAATGGTGGCGGCCGTCTCGAACATCTCGTCGCGGTCATACATGATGCCGTGGGTCGAATACTCCGGGAACACCACCAGGTCCAGCCCCGGCAGGCCCTGCTTCATGCCCACCAGCATGGCGGCGATCTTCCTGGCGTTTTCCAGCACCTCGCCGCGCGTATGCAGGCGCGGCATCTTGTAGTTGACCACCGCCACGCCGACGGCATCCTTGCTGCTTGAAATGTCTCCGTGTCTCATGGGCTTTCTCCTTCTCTCAAACAGGTGAATTCAGAACAACCGTCAGACCGACAGGTACTTGCTGATGGTCGGCGCATCGACGTTGGCGCGCGTGTCCTCGTAGACGAAGCGTCCCTTGTCGATCACCAGGAAACGGTCGGCAATCTCCAGCGTGAAGCTCAACACCTGCTCCGAGACCACGATGGTGAGGGCGCGAATCTTGCGGATCTCCTTCAGGCTCCTGGCGATGTCCTTGATGATGGAAGGCTGGATGCCCTCGGTCGGCTCATCCAGCAACAGCACCCGGGGGTTGGTGGCCAACGCCCGCGCAATGGCCAGTTGCTGCTGCTGGCCGCCTGAGAGGTTGCCGCCCTTGCGGGTGCGCATGTCGTAGAGCACCGGGAAGAGCGAATACAGCTCGTCCGGCACCTTGCCCCGGGCCGAAGCCGGCAGACCGGTCTGGATGTTTTCCAGCACCGTCATGTGCGAAAAGATCATCCGCCCCTGCGGCACGTAGGCCACGCCGCGCTCCACACGCTGGTGGCTTTCCAGGGCGCCCAGTTCGACGCCATCGATGCTGATGCTGCCGCCGCGCAGCGGCAAGATGCCCATCAGGGTCTTGAACAGCGTGGTCTTGCCCATGCCGTTGCGGCCCATGACGGCGACGATTTCTTCCTTGGCCACCGACAGGTTGACGTCGTGGATGACCTTGCTCTGGCCGTAGCCGGAGGCGAGTTGCGAGACTTTGAACATGGCGGGCTCCGGGTTGGGTAGGCGTTCAGTGACCGAGATAGACATCGATCACCTTGGGATCGGATTGCACCTTCTCCATGCTGCCCTCGGCCAGGATTTTTCCCTGGTGCAGCACGGTCACCTTGTGGGCGATGCTCTTGACGAAATCCATGTCGTGCTCGATCACCACCACCGAACGGCCCTGGCTGATGCGGCCCAGCAGTTCGGCGGTCTTTTCGCGCTCGGACACGCTCATGCCGGCCACCGGCTCGTCCAGCATCAGCAGTTCGGGCTCCTGCATCAGCAGCATGCCGATCTCCAGCCACTGCTTCTGCCCGTGCGAGAGCAGGTCGGCCTGGGTGTGCAGCTGCTGGTCGAGGAAGATCTCGGCGGCCACCGCCTCCACCCGCGCCACCACGTCCGGTGAGCGCTGGAAGGTCAACGCACCGAACACCTTGCGGCCACGCGGGAAGGACATTTCCAGGTTCTCGAAGACGCTGAGGTTTTCGTAGATGGACGGCGTCTGGAACTTGCGCCCCACCCCTGCCCGCACGATGGCGTGCTCGCTCATCCTGGTCAGTTCATGGCTGTTGAACTTGATGCTGCCGGAGGTGGCGCGGGTCTTGCCGCAGATCAGGTCCAGCACGGTGGTCTTGCCGGCGCCGTTGGGGCCGATCACCACGCGCACCTCGTTGCGCTGCACGTAGAGATTGAGGCCGTCCACCGCCTTGAAACCGTCGAAGGACACCGTCAAATCTTCGATGGCCAGGACCGGATGGGCATCCGATTCGAAACCGATGGGGTTCTCGCTCATTTGCTGGCCTCCAGGGTGGCGCCGGGCTCGATGCCGTCGCGCTTGGGTTCAGGGGTGGACGGACGGGCCGTCGCGACATTCGTGACAGTCGGGGCCGCAGCGGGGGCGACCGTTGGCGTCATCGCTGCCGGCTTGGGCTCGCCCCGCAGCCGCGCCATCAGCCGCTTGCCCTGGGTCTGCCAGAGACCGGCCAAACCATTGGGGAAGTACATCACCACCGCGATGAAGAGGCCGCCCATCAGGAACAGCCACAGCTCGGGGAAGGTCTCGGAAAAATAGGTCTTGCCGAAGTTCACCAGCAGCGTGCCGTACACCGCGCCCAGCAGCGACATGCGACCACCGACAGCGGCATAGATCACCATCTCGATGGAGGGCACGATGCCCACGAAGGAGGGCGACATGAAGCCAACCTGCAGCGTGAACATGGCCCCGCCGATGGCCGAGAACATGGCCGCCGCGCAGAACACGAAGACCTTGAAGCTGGCCACGTCATAGCCCGAGAAGCGCACCCGCTCCTCCTTGTCGCGCATGGCCACCAGCAGGCGCCCCAGCTTGGAGCCCAGCACATAGCGACCGAACAGGATGCAGCCGAACAGCAAGGCGGCATTGACGAAGTACAGCACCAGCTTGGCGTGGTCGGTACGGATGTCCCAGCCCATCAGGGTCTTCAGGTCGGTGATGCCGTTGACGCCGCCGGTCAGGCCCTGCTGGCCGATGATCAGGATGGAGAGGATGGCGGCGATGGCCTGCGTGACGATGGAGAAATACACATCCCCCACCCGGCGCTTGAACATGGCCAGGCCGATCAGCATGGCCAGGATGGTCGGCACCAGCAGCACTGCCAGCACGGTGAAGGCAAAGCTGTGGAAGGGCTCCCACATGGCCGGCAAGGCGGTGATCTGGTTCCAGTCCATGAAGTCGGGAATGCCCGGCGTGGACTGGATCTTGGTGCTGATGGGGTCGGAGGCTTCGAGTTTCAGGAACATGGCCATGCAATAGCCGCCCAGGCCGAAGAACACCCCCTGGCCGAGGCTCAAGATGCCGCCATAGCCCCAGCACAGCACCAGGCCCACCGCCACGAAGGCATAGGACAGGTACTTGCCCACAAGATTGAGGCGGAACATGTCCAGCGTCAGCGGAAACACCACCAGCAACAGCACCGCCATCACCAGCAGGCCCACCGCCCCGGAGCGCCCGCCCAACAGTTTTTCATAGGCTGCATGCATCATCGGACCTCGCACGGGTTGTTGGAGAAAGAGAAGCCGGCCATCACTTGCGCACCTTGGCCGAGAACAGGCCCTGCGGGCGCAGCATCAGGATCAGGATCACCGCCGAGAGCGTGAGCACCTTGGCCATGGAACCGGTCAGGAAGAACTCCGCCGTGGACTGCGTCTGGGCAATCGAGAAGGCCGAGGCGATGGTGCCGATCAGGCTTTGCGCGCCGCCGAAGACCACCACCAGGAAGGTATCGACGATGTAGAGCGAACCGCTGGTGGGACCGGTGGAACCGATGGTGGTGAAGGCCGCACCGGCCACGCCGGCCACGCCGCAACCGAGCGCAAAGGTGGTGCGATCGACCTTGCGGGTATTGATGCCGACCGCCCCGCTCATGACCCGGTTCTGCATCGTGGCGCGCACCTGCAGGCCCCAGCGCGAGCGGAACAGCAGCACGAAGATGGCCCCCGTCAGCAGCACCGTGATGCCCATCATGAACAGGCCATTGATGGGAATGTCGATGGCGTCGGTCGGCTTGAAGGACCCCATCAGCCAGTCCGGCAGGGTGGCACTGACTTCCTTGGCGCCGAAGATGGAGCGGAAGGTCTGCTGCATCGCCAGGGACAGGCCCCAGGTGGCCAGCAGCGTATCGAGCGGGCGCTTGTAGAGGCGGCTGATCAGCAGCAGTTCGGTCAGGTAGCCCACGCCATAGGCCACCGCGAAGGACAGCACAATGGCCACGAAGAAGTAGATCGGCTGCAAGGCCGGCGCATAGGTGGTGGTCAGGTGCGAGAGCAGATAGGTGATGTAGGCGCCGATGGTGAGGAATTCACCGTGGGCCATGTTGATCACGCCCATCTGCCCGAAGATGATGGCCAGGCCCAGCGCCATCAACAGCAGGACGCAGAACACCGAAAGGCCATTGAAGCCCTGCATGGCGAAGATGGCGCCGAATTCGGATAGAGAAACCATGTTGACTCCCCAGGGGCATAGAAGGATGAGGGGGCGGCAGCGCCCGCATGTCACTACAGACGCCGCCGCTTTGCTACGCAGTGAAGAGACGCCTACTGCTTACTGGTAACCCTTGGGGAAGGGATTCGGTTCGATCAGGTCGGACTCATAGACCACCTTGAACTGACCATCCTTCTGCGCTTCGCCGATGCGGGTCTTGCTCCACAGGTGGTGGTTCTCGTGGACCTTGACGTAGCCTTCCGGCGCGGTCTTGAGTTCGATGCCGGGCGAGGCTGCCACCACCTTGTCGACGTCGAAGCTGCCGGCCTTTTCCACCGCCGCCTTCCACAGCCAGGGGCCGAGGTAGGCGGCCTGGGTGACGTCGCCGATGACCGAATTGGCGCCGAACTTGGCCTTGAACTCGGCCACGAATTTCTTGTTGTTGGCGTTGTCCAGGCTCTGGAAATACTTCATGGAAGCGAAGAAGCCCTCCACGTTCTCGCCACCGATGCCCAGCATTTCATCTTCGGTAACCGAGATGGTCAGCAGGTTCTGGGTCTTGGCGGTGACGCCGGCCGCCTTCAACTGCTTGTAGAAGGCCACGTTGGAGCCGCCCACCACGTCGGCGAAGATGACGTCGGGTTTCTTCAGCTTGATCTTGTTGATCAGCGAGCCGAACTGGGTATTGCCCAGCGGATAGTATTCCTCGCCCACCACCGAGCCCTTGAGCACGTTCTCGATGTGCTTGCGGGCGATCTTGTTGGAAGTGCGCGGCCAGATGTAGTCCGAGCCGACCAGGAAGAAGGTCTTGGCCTTCTTTTCCTTGGCCACCCAGTTCAGGCCCGCCAGCACCTGTTGCGTCGCCTCCTGCCCGGTATAGAAGACGTTCTTGGACTGCTCCAGGCCTTCGTAGAAGGTCGGGTAGTAGAGCAGGCCGTTGTCCTTCTCGAACACCGGCAGCACCGCCTTGCGCGAGGCCGAGGTCCAGCAGCCGAAGACAGCCGCCACGCGGTCGTTCTCCAGCAGCTTCTTGGCCTTTTCGGCGAAGGTCGGCCAGTCGCTGGCACCGTCTTCCTGGATGATCTTGATCTTGCGACCGAGGATGCCGCCCATGGCATTGATCTGGTCGATGGCCAGGCGCTCGGCCTGGATCGACCCGGTCTCGCTGATGGCCATGGTGCCGGTGGCCGAGTGCAGCTGGCCCACGGTGACCTCGGTGTCGGTGATGGCCAGCTTGGTGGTATTGACCTTGGCGGTCGGATACTGCTGGGCCGAGGCCATGCCCGGCAGGGCGGCAGCGGCAGCACCGGCGGCCAGGCCCATGAGGACCTTGCGGCGCGGCAGCGAGGGCGGATTGGAAGACGAGGAATGCGACATGCGGTACTCCTTTCGGTCGTTGTTGTTGGATGCCGGCCGGGCAACGTGGCGTCGTGCAGAAAAAAAGCCGGTAAAAAACGGAAAAGTGAACAAACGAGGGAAAGGCCCACCACTGGCGTGGCATTCAGGAAAACGTCTCCTGCTACAGATGAATATTCCTTCAAGCCCGCCTTTAGCTGCGCTGGCCCTGCCCTTTGTTCTGGGAGGCAGAATAGGATCGGCGGTGCAGCGCAACAATACGTTGTTTGACGTAAGCTCCCGGCCGCGGCCGGCCGCCGGCCTGCACAGCTTTTGCCCGCCTGCTGCCTGTTGTTGGTGCAGGCAAATGGCGGCGAGCGTGGCGATGCTCTTGCCGGGGTGGCAATACCTCCTGCGGGTCTGCGATGTTTTGGTGAATTCCCGTGGAATGCGGCAGCGCACATACGTCATTTGACGTATGCCCTCACCGTCCAAATGGTTTGAAAATTGCTTGCGCTTGAACGCGAGCGGTCCGGCAGCCCAGGACCTGACGAGATGACCTGACTTCCCCCCGAGCCAACGTGACCCATCCCGCCACACAACGCATCGTCAAGGTCCGCCGCGACTACAACACCTGGGTCGCCAACGAGACCCTGGAAGACTACGCGCTGCGCTATACGCCGCTGTCGTTTCGCCGCTGGTCCGAATTCCGCCTGGCCAACACGGCCCTGGGCGCGACCTCGTTTTTGGCGCTGGAAGCCATCAGCGGCGCCATCACCCTCAGCTACGGCTTCACCAATGCCTTCTGGGCCATCGTCTGCGTGGTGGTGCTGTTCTTCCTGACCGGCCTGCCGATCAGCTACTACGCGGCGCGCTACGGGGTGGACATGGACCTGCTCACGCGCGGCGCCGGTTTCGGCTATATCGGCTCGACCATCACCTCGCTGATCTATGCCAGCTTCACCTTCATCTTCTTCGCGCTGGAAGCGGCCATCATGGCCCAGGCCATCGAGATCTACTTCGGCCTGCCGCTGGTGTATGGCTACGTACTCTGTTCGCTGATCATCATCCCCATGGTGGCCTACGGCATCACCCTCATCAACCGCCTGCAGATGTGGACCCAGCCACTGTGGCTGGTGCTGCTGGTGCTGCCCTACCTGTGCGTGCTGTACAAGGAACCCGACGCCCTGCGCAACCTGATGAGCTTTGCCGGCCGTGCCGAGGAAGGCAGCTCCTTCAACCTGCTGTTGTTCGGCGCGGCGGCGACGGTGGCCTTTTCGCTGATCGCCCAGATCGGCGAGCAGGTCGACTTCCTGCGTTTCCTCCCGAAAAAGACCGCCGCCAATCGCGGCCGCTGGTGGAGCGCCCTGCTGCTGGCCGGCCCCGGCTGGATTCTGCTGGGCGGCGCCAAGATGCTGGGTGGCGCGCTGCTGGCCTTCCTCGCCATCCAGCACGAGGTGCCGATGGCGCGCGCCGTGGAACCGACCCAGATGTACCTGATCGGTTACCAGTACGTGTTCGGCAATCCGGCCCTGGCGCTGGGGGCGGTGGTGCTGTTCGTGGTGGTGTCGCAGATCAAGATCAATGTCACCAATGCCTATGCCGGTTCGCTGGCCTGGTCCAATTTCTTCGCCCGCCTGACCCACAGCCACCCGGGCCGGGTGGTGTGGCTGGTGTTCAATGTCCTGATCGCGGTGCTGCTGATGGAGCTGGGTGTGTTCAATGCGCTGGAACACGTGCTGGCGCTCTACAGCCTGGTGGCCATCTCCTGGATCGGCGCGGTGGTGGCCGACCTGGTGATCAACAAGCCGCTGCGCCTGAGCCCGGCGCATATCGAGTTCAAGCGCGCCCACCTGTACGACGTCAACCCGGTCGGTGTGGGTTCGATGGTGATCGCCACCCTGCTCTCCACGCTGGCCATGTCCGGCGTGCTGGGCAAGACGGTGGCAGCACTCTCGCCGTTCATCGCGCTGGGGACGGCTCTGGTGAGCGCGCCCTTGATCGCGGTGGCCACCGGCAGCCGCTACTACATCGCCCGCCGCGATACCTTGTCCGAACAGAGCTATCGCCCCTACACGCCCGGCCACAGCCCCTCGGTACTGGACTGCGTCATCTGCGGCAATGCCTTCGAAACCCCGGACATGGCGCACTGCCCGGCCTACCAGGGCGCCATCTGCTCGCTGTGCTGTTCACTCGATGCGCGTTGCAAGGACCGCTGCAAGACCCCGCGCGCGCGGCTGCCCAACCAGATCCTGCACACCCTGCGCCAGTTGATCCCGGCGCGCTTCGCGCTCAAGCTCAATACCCGCATCGGCCATTACCTGAGCGTCTTCGGTCTCCTGGCCGGTGGCCTGGCCATCGTGCTGTGGATGCTGTACTTCCAGCAGATGGCCGACCTCTCCGGCCTCACCCTGGCTGCGCCCGACTCGCTGCGGGGCGTCTTCATCAAGCTGTTCTGCCTGTTGCTGGTGGTGGTCGGCGTGGGCGCGTGGTGGCTGGTACTGACCAATGAAAGCCGCGCCGTCGCGCAAGAAGAATCAGAGCGCCAGACCAACCTCCTGCTGCAGGAAATCGAAGCCCACAAGCAGACCGACGCCGAACTGCAGCGCGCCAAGGAAGCCGCCGAATCGGCCAACCTGGCCAAGAGCCGCTTCGTGGCCGGCATGAGCCACGAACTGCGCACGCCCTTGAACAGCATCCTCGGCTATGCCCAGATCCTGCACGTGGACGCCACCATCCCGCCGGCCCGCAAGGAAGCCATCGCCATCATCCGCCGCAGCGGCGAACACCTGCTGAGCCTGATCGACGGCCTGCTGGACATCGCCAAGATCGAAGCCGGCAAGATGCGCCTGGCCTCCGACGAACTGGCGCTGGAAGCCTTCCTGGAACAGATCGTGGGCATGTTCGCCCCGCAGGCCGAACAGAAGGGCCTGCAGTTCCGCTTCGAAAAAACCGGCCGCCTGCCGCACATCGTGCATGCCGACCAGAAGCGGCTGCGGCAGATCCTCATCAACCTGCTGGGCAATGCCGTCAAGTTCACCGACCGGGGCGGGGTCACCCTGAAGGTGCGCTATGCCCGCGAGATCGCCTGGTTCGAGGTGGTCGATACCGGCATCGGCATCGCCGACGACGACCTGGAGCGCATCTTCCTGCCCTTCGAACGCAGCAACGCGGCCAGCCTGCGTGAAGACATCGGCACCGGCCTCGGCCTGGCCATCAGCCGCATGCTGGTCCACATCATGGGCGGCGAACTGAGCGTGCAGAGCACGGTCGGCAGCGGCAGCAGCTTCCAGCTCAAGCTCTACCTGCCGGAGGTGCATGTGCCGCGCCCCCGCCTGCAGCTGGAAGACCAGATGTCCGGTTATGCCGGCCCCTCGCGCCATATCCTGGTGGTGGACGACCAGGCCTCGCAACGGCGCCTGTTGAAGGACATGCTGGCCCCGCTGGGCTTTGCGGTCAGCGAGGCCGACAGTGGCCTGGCCTGCATGGAAAGACTGGCGCACGAGGTGCCGGACCTGATCCTGCTCGACATCGCCATGCCGCAGATGGATGGCTGGAGCGTGGCCCGCGCCATCCGCGCGCGGGGCCTGACGCAGCTGCCCATCCTGCTGGTCTCGGCCAATGCCTTCGAGAACCTGCACGAGCGCAACGGCGCGCCACTGGTCAACGATTTCCTGGTCAAGCCGGTCTCGTACAACGAACTGCTGGGCAAGATCCGGCAACACCTGCAACTGGACTGGGTGGCGCCGGGCACAAGCGCCTCGGCGCCCGCTGCCACGCCGCCCACCGCCACCACCATCACGGCCAAGCCGCTGATGCTGGTGCCGGGCCAGGACAGGCTGGCCGCCCTGCTGCAACTGGGCAGCATCGGCTATGCCAAGGAAATCCTGCGCCAGCTGGACGCCATGGACCGCCAGAACCCGGCCTACCTGCCTTTCACCACGGAGCTGCGGCAACTCGTCAGGCAGTTCCGACTCAACGAATATGTCACCCGCATCAAGGAGCTGATCCGCCATGATCTCAACGACGTTCGATAGGCAAGTCGTACTGATCGTCGATGACATGCCCGACAACCTGGCCATGTTGTCCGACGCCCTCGACGAAAGCGGCCACATCGTGCTGGTCGCCACCGATGGTCTCTCGGCGCTGCAGCGGCTGGATCACATCACGCCCGACCTGATCCTGCTGGACGCCATGATGCCCGGCATCGACGGCTTCGAGACCTGCCGTCGCATCAAGCAACTGCGGCAGGTCAATCACGTACCGGTGGTCTTCATGACCGGCCTGTCAGAGACCGAACATGTGGTGCGCGGCTTCGAGGTCGGCGGCATCGACTACGTGACCAAGCCGATCCGCCCGCAGGAAGTGGTGGCCCGCATCGGCGCCCACATCCGCACCGGGCGCATGATGTCGCAGGCGCGCGGGGTCCTGGAACAGGCCGCGCACGCGGTGATCGTCCTGGGCGGCAACGGCTTGCCGACCTGGCAGACCAGCAAGGCCTCGCAATGGCTGGAGAAGTATTTCGGCGCCCCCGCACCGGGCAGCCAGCGGCTGCCGGCGGCACTGCAGGTCTGGCTGAACGAACAACTGGTGCGCCAGCGCCAGGGCGAGAACCTGGACCAGTTGCCGCCGCTGGTGGTGCGCCTGGACCAGGGCGAACTGCACATCACCCTGTGCGGCCCCGGCCAGGGGCATGGCGCCAGCCTGCTGCTGGAAGAAAAGACCGGCGCCGCCGCCGCGCTGGCCCGGCCGGAAGACGGCCCGGTGCTACCCGCCTCGCTGGAAGCCTGCCGGCTCACCCCGCGCGAGAGCGACGTCCTACTGTGGCTGGGCAAGGGCAAGACCAACCGCGACATCGCCGACATCCTCGGCATGAGCCCGCGCACGGTGAACAAGCACCTGGAACACATCTTCGTGAAACTCGGCGTGGAAACGCGCTCGGCGGCGGCGGTGCTGGCCAGTAGTGTGGCGGCGGGAGGGGGGAGTCAGTTGCTGCAATGAGCCGGTCAGCATAAACCCGGGCAGACCAGGCCGGTTTGCCCTATCCTTGCACAGGGCACTTACGCCCATCATCACCGAAGCAAGGAGTCATCATGCCCAAGAAAGAGAAACTGGACCCGGAAACCGAAGCCCTGATCCAATGGTGTACCGAAGTCGAGCAATTCCTGGTCAAGGGCGGCGCCACGCTGGACCAGGCGCAGGAGCACATCGAAGAACAGGTGGAGTGGTTCACCGATCTGTTCTACGACGGCCTGACCCCGGAAGAAGCCGCCAAGGAAGCCCTGGCCTGAAGCAGGTTCCGCCAACCTCCCCTACAACCAGCATCCCGGCCCGCAAGGCCGGGATTTTCTTTTCATGGTTCAGTCGCGGCCAAAGCGCGTGGAGAGTCCGCGCAAGGCGTCGTAGAGAGGCCGGGTGGCCTCGGCCAGGCGCTCCAGACTGGCTTCGCGCAGGGCGTCCAGGTCCAGCGCGGCGGCGCCCTTGAGGCCGGCCCACGCCAGCAAGGCGGCCAGTGCCTGCGGATGGTCGAACATGCCGTGCAGGTAACTGCCCAGCAATTGGCCATCGGCCGATTGCGCGCCCTCGCCCCGCTCTTCGATGACAAAGGCCGGTCGCTCCAGCGCGGCACCGTGTGAGACGCCCATGTGGATCTCGTAGCCGCGCACGCTGGCGGTGTCCTGGCCGAGGTTGCCGAAGTTATCGAAGTTACAGTGGCCGCTGACCTGCAGCAGGCGCTTTTCCTGCGTCAGTTCGGTGTGCATGGCGAGCAGGCCCAAGCCGACGCTGCTGCCGGGGGTACCTTCCACGCCATGCGGGTCGTCGATGCGCTCGCCCATCATCTGGAAACCGCCGCAGATGCCGATGAGCTTGCCGCCGTAGCGCAGGTGGCGGCTGATGGCTTCGGTCCAGCCATGCTGGCGCAGCCATTGCAGGTCGCCCCGGGTGTTCTTGCTGCCGGGCAGGATGATGAGGTCGGCCGGGGGAATCGGCTGGCCGGGGCCGATGAAGCGCAGGTCGAGGTCGGGATGGGCGCGCAGCGCGTCGAAGTCGGTGTGGTTGCTGATGCGCGGGAAGACCGGTACCACCACGCGGAAGTCGCCCTTGTGCTCCTGCGTGGCGGCGACCGCATCTTCGGCGTCCAGCTGCAGGCCGTGCAGGTAGGGCAGCACCGCCAGGACCGGCTTGCCGGTACGTTGCTCCAGCCAGTCCAGCCCGCCTTGCAGGAGGCTGATGTCGCCCCGGAAACGGTTGATGACAAAGCCGACCACGCGCTCGCGCTCACTCTCGGAGAGGCAATCGAGGGTGCCGGTCAGGTGTGCGAAGACACCGCCACGGTCGATGTCGGCCACGATGATGACCGGGCAATCGACCGCTTCGGCAAAGCCCATGTTGGCGATGTCGCGGGCGCGCAGGTTGATCTCGGCCGGGCTGCCGGCGCCTTCGACGATGACGCAGGCATATTGCGCGCGCAGGCGGGCATAGGATTGCAGCACGGCCTGCATGGCCTCGGTCTTGTAGCGGTGGTAGTCGCGGGCGTTCATGTCGGCGCGCACCTTGCCGTGCACGATGACCTGGGCGCCGGTGTCGCTGGAGGGCTTGAGCAGGACCGGGTTCATGTCGGTATGCGGGGCGATGCCGGCGGCCTGGGCCTGCAGGGCCTGGGCGCGGCCGATCTCGCCACCGTCGGCGGTGACGGCGCTGTTCAGGGCCATGTTCTGCGGCTTGAACGGGGCCACGGCGATGCCGTCCTTCTTCAGGAGCCGGCACAGGGCGGCCGCCAGGGTGCTCTTGCCGGCGTCCGAGGTGGTGCCCTGGATCATCAGGGTGTGGAAGGGGAAATCAGCCACGTCGGCTCCATCTATGCAGGGCTTGTTGCAGCCGCTCCCAGCCGGCTTCGTCAGGCGGCAGGCCGAGGCGGATGCCACCGGCACCGCGGGTGAAGAGGCGCACCCAGATGCCCTCTTGCGCCATGGCTTGGTGAAACGCCACGGCCTGCGGTTCCGGCCACCACTGGAACAGCGCCGTGCCATGGGAGGCGATGCCGTGGGCGGCCAGCAGGGCCTGCAGGCGCTCGCCGGCGGCCAGCAGTTGCTGCAGGGTGGCCTGCTGCCACTGGCTGTCGCCGAGGGCGGCGCAGCCGATCTGCTGGGCCGGGCCGCTGATGGTCCAGGGTCCCAGCCAGTCGGCCAGCGCATCCAGCAGCGCCGGTGCGGCGGCGACGAAGCCCCGCCGCAGGCCGGCCAGGCCGAAGAACTTGCCCACCGAGCGCAATACGATCAGGCCGGAGCTGGCCGTGTGGGCGGCCACGCTCTGCCCGGGCAACGTATCGCCGAAGGCTTCGTCCACCACCAGCCAGCCACCGCGTGCGGCCAGGTGCGCGGCCCATTGCAGGAGCTGGGCCGGGGCCACCCTTGCACCGGTGGGATTGTTGGGATTGCAGAGCACCAGTACGTCGCAGGCAGTGCCCTGCACTGCCTCGTCCAGCGCGGCGTACGGAACCTCTCGCGCCGCATGGCCGGCGCGCTGCCAGCAGTGCGCATGTTCGGCGTAGATGGGCGCGGCCACCACCACCTGGGCCGGGCGTCCGTCCTGCCGCAGGCGCAGTTGCGGCAGTGCCTGGATGGCGGCTTGGGTACCGGCCACGGCCAGCATGCGGGGCGCACCGTAGTAGGCGCAGGCGGCCTGCTCCAGCGCCTGCGAGACTTCGGGCAGGCGGTGCCAGGCGTCGGGGGCGATGGCAGGCGCCGGATAGGGCCTCGGATTGATGCCGGTGGACAGGTCCAGCCATTGGCTGCGGGGGCGGCCGTAGTGGCGCGCCGCGTCGTTGAGGTTGCCGCCGTGTTCAAGCATGCAGGCCTCCCGGGCAGAGCAGCGCCACGGCGCTGATGACGGCCAGCCATAGGGCCGTACTCATGGCCACCAGTCGCCAGGCGCGCACGATGTCCGGCCCTTGCGGCATGGGGCCGCGCCCCAGTGGCGGACGCTGTTCCAGTTCGCCGTCATAGATCGCCGGCCCGCCCAGGGCCAGGCCCAGCGCACCGGCGCCTGCGGCCATCACCGGCCCGGCATTGGGGCTGCTCCAGGCCGGGGCCTGTTCCTTCCAGCAGGCCATGGCCTGGCGCCGCTGGCCCAGCCAGGCGTAGGACAAGGCGGTCAGGCGTGCCGGCAGCCAGTTCAAGGCATCATCGATGCGTGCTGCGGCCCAGCCGAAGTGCAGGAAGCGCGCCGTGCGGTAGCCCCACATCGCATCCAGGGTATTGGCCAGGCGGAACAGCAAGGCGCCGGGGCCACCGGCCACCAGGAACCAGAACAGCGTGCCGAAGACGGCGTCGTTGCCATTCTCCAGCAGCGATTCGACGCCAGCCTTGGCCAGTTCCTGCTCACTGGAATGGCGCGTGTCGCGGCTGACGATGCAGGAGGTCAGGCGGCGTGCCTGCGGCAGGTCGCCGGTGGCCAGCGCCTGAGCGATGGGCAGGGTATGTTCGCGCAGGCTGCGCAGGCCGATGCAGAAATACAGCAGCGCCGCATGCAGCAAGGCGGCCAGCCACCATGGCGCGGCCGCCAGCAGCCACGCGGCCACCAGCACCGGTGGCAGCACCGCCAGGCTCCAGGCCAGCACGCCGCGCAGGCGCAGTGCCGGGCGCTGGTTGAGCACGCGCTCGATGGTTTTGGCCAGGTTGCCGAAGCCGACCAGCGGATGCCAGCGCCGCGCCTCGCCCAGGGCCAGGTCCAGCGCCACGCCGAGCGCCATCAGCACGGCCAGCCAGGGCCAGGACAGGCCGCTCAGCATGGGCTGTCCTTCAGGCTCAGGGGCAGCCCGGCAGCGACCCATTGCACCCGTTCGCAGAGGGCCGCCACGGACTGGTTCAGGCGGCCGGCCTCGTCCACGAACCAGCGCGAGATGGCGCCCTGCGGGATGATGCCCATGCCCACTTCATTGGAGACGATGATCACCGGCCCCGCGACCTCCTGCAAGGCGCGCAGGAAATCCACCCGCTGCAGCGTGAATGCCGCTGGCGGGTCGATCGGCCCCCGTTCAGGAAATTCAATGCCGTCGGCAAACAGCAGGTTGGCCAGCCACACGGTCAGGCAATCGACCAGCACCACGCGATCGGGGCGGCTGTGCTCGCGCAGGGCCTGGCCCAGGGCCAGCGGTTCTTCCGCCGTGCGCCATGGGCCACCCAAGGCCAGTCGGCGTTGCTGGTGGTGGTCGATGCGGGCCTGCATCTCGGCGTCGTCACTGCTGGCGCGGCGGCTGGCGGTGGCGAGATAGACGATCTCGCTGGCGCCGCCCTGCCAGGCGGCCAGTGCCAGTTGCTCGGCATGTGCGCTCTTGCCGGAGCGGGCGCCGCCGAACACCAGGGTGCGTTGCGGCGGGCTGGAAGCGGGCTTCATGCTTGTGGTTCTCCCTGGGCGGGCCAACGGTCCTGGTAGACCAGATCGGCCAGTGACTGGCGTGTGGCCCATTGCTCCTGTTCCAGCATGGGCCGTTCGTAGAAGGCGGGGACGTGGCCCAGGCACAGCACCGCCATCGGCTCGGCGCCGGTCGGCATCTGCAGCAACTGCGCCAGGGCTGGCGGATCGAACAGCGACACCCAGCCCATGCCCAGCCCTTCGGCACGAGCGGCCAGCCACATGTTCTGCAGCGCGCAGGAGAGCGAGGCCAGGTCCATCTGGGGCAGCGTGCGGCGGCCGAAGACGTGGGCTTCGCGGTGGTCCATCAGGGCGGCGACCAGCACTTCGCCGCACTCCAGGATGCCTTCCACCTTCAGGCGCATGAACTCGTCCTCGCGCTGGCCCAGTGCCTGCGCAGTGGCCACGCGTTCCTGCTCGACCAGTGCGTGGATGGCCTGGCGCAGGTCGCGATCAGCGATGCGGATGAAGCGCCAGGGCTGCATGAAACCCACGCTGGGCGCAAGGTGCGCGGCCTGCAGCAGGCGTTCCAGCAGGGCCGGTTCGACCGGGTCGGGCAGGAAGTGGCGCATGTCGCGCCGTTCGCGGATGACGCGATAGAGGGCGTCGATCTGCTCCTGCGGATAGCGATGGGCCGGCTGGGGCGAGGCCGCCGGCTTCATGCGACCGCGCCTCCCAGCAGGGCCGCCACGGTGCGCGGGGCGGAGCGGAAATAGGCGTGCAGGTAGCTGGCGGTGACCTGTTGCTGGCGGTAGACCACCTCGCCCTCGGAAGAATCGAACAGGCGCTCGCCCCGCGCCATGAATTGCGCGCCCACCACCGCCCGCGAATAGTGGAAGGTGTGGCAGCGCAGATGCTCGCCCACGGCGCCCGGCAGGTTCAACTTCAGGGTCTGGTAACCCAGCCCCTGCAGGCGTGGCTGCACCGTGGCCTGGCCGGGCAGCACGCCGCACATCTGGCCGCTGCTGCCGTCCTGGCCGACGATGCTGTCCAGCAGGAACAGCATGCCGCCGCACTCGGCGTAGAGCGGCTTGCCGGCGGCCGCATGCGCGCGCAGGCCGGACTGGGTGAGCTGCGCGGCCTGCAGTGTGGCGAGGTAGAGCTCGGGATAGCCACCCGGCAGCCACACCGCATCGCAGGGCGGCAAGGGATCATCGGCCAGCGGCGAGAAGAAGGCCAGGCTGGCGCCCATCTGCTGCAGCAATTCCAGGTTGGCGGTGTAGATGAAGGAAAACGCCAGGTCGCGCGCCACGGCGATGGTCTTGCCTGCCAGCAGGCGCGGGAAGTCGCGCTCCGGTGGCGGCACGCCAAAGTCCACCGGGTCCGGCTGCGTTGCCAGGGAGGTGCTGGACATGCGCTCGGCCACCGCGTCCAGGCGCGCATCGAGGTCGGCGATCTCGGGTGCGGCCACCAGGCCGAGGTGGCGCTCGGGGAGGGCGAACTGCATGTCGCGCTGCAAGCCGGTCAGCAGCGGCACCGATGGCCGGGCGTTGCGCAGGCCCTGGCGCAGCATCTGCGCATGACGTGGGCTGGCCACGCCATTGGCCAGCACGCCGGCAAACTTCAGTTCGGGACGGTAGGCCAGCAGGCCCTGCGCCAGCGCGCCGATGGTCTGGCCCATGCCACGCGCATTGATCACCGCCACCACCGGGATGCCCAGCAACTGGGCCAGGTCGGCACTGCTGGGTTCGCCATCGTAGAGGCCCATGACGCCCTCTACCAGCATCACGTCGGCCTCGGCCGCGGCCAGCGCCACCTGGCGCCGGCAGTGGTCTTCGCCGCCCAGCCACAGGTCGAGGTTGACCACCGGCTGGCCGCTGGCCTGCTCCAGCACCATGGGATCGAGGAAATCAGGGCCGGTCTTGAACACCCGCACGCGCTTGCCCTGGCTGCGGTAGAGACGCGCCAGCGCGGCCGTGATGGTGGTCTTGCCGTGGCCGGAGGCCGGGGCCGAGATGAACAGGGCCGGGCAGCTGTGATGAAGGTCGGACATCAGAATTCCACGCCTTTCTGCGCCTTCACGCCCTGCTCCTTGTAGGGGTGCTTCACGGGGCGCATCTCGCTGACCAGATCGGCCTGTTCGATCAGCGCCTCGGGCGCGTGACGGCCGGTGACGACGATGTGCAGCATCTCGCGACGGCCGGCGAAGACGCGCAGCACTTCTTCCAGATCGAGGTACTGGTATTTCAGGACGATGTTGAGTTCGTCCAGGATCACCATGTCATAGCTGGGATCGTTGATCATGCGCAGCGCCTCGGCCCAGCCGCGCGCTGCGGTGCGCATGTCGGCTTCGCGGTCCTGGGTATCCCAGGTATAGCCCGCGCCGACGACGTGGAAGTCGCAATTGGCATGGCTGCCCAGGAAGTCGCGTTCGGCGCTGTAGAGCGCGCCCTTGATGAACTGCACCACGCCCAGTTTCATGCCATGGCCGAGGATGCGCATGCCCATGCCGAAGGCGGCGCTGGACTTGCCCTTGCCGGTGCCGGTGTTGACGATCAGCAGCCCCTTTTCCAGCTGGGCGGCGGCCTTCTTCTTTTCAAAGCCTTCCTTGTGGCGCTGGGTCATGCGCTTGTGGGAGTCGGGATCGGTTTTCACGGTCGGGTTCTTTCCAAAGATTCGTTCAGGTCCAGTCGGCACCGGTGCGCTCGGCAAGGATGCGGGCGACGTTGCTGCGACTGGGATGGTAGCCGATGAAGACCAGTTCGCTGTGCTTGCCATCGTGGCTGGCGGTACCGCCCTGCCCGCTGGCGGCGGCCACCACGCGGGCGCGCACTGCCTGCAGCAGCAGCGGGCCGGCGGCGCTGTGCACGAAGCCCTTGGCGCGCAGGATGGGCTCGGCCAGGGCGGCGGCGGCCACCGCCTGGCGCAGGCGCTCCGGGTCCTGCGGCGCCGTGCTGCGCAGCGTGAAGGATTGCCAGCCGGGGTCTTGCTCGTGGAAGTGCTTGTGGGTGGACAGCCCGTGGCTGTGCGCACCCAGGCCGGAGTGGACATGGCCGTTGAAGCGGCGCTGGTCGGCCGCGACCGTGGCGCGCTCGCCCGGCATGCCCACCGGCGTGTAGTGGTGATGCACGGTCGCGCCCGCCTGGTGCAGGCGCAGGCCTAGCGCCAGGCGGATATCCAGCCGGGCGCCATAGGCCAGTTCCAGGAAGCGCACATTGGGCGCCAGTGCGCGCACGGTCGCTTCGGCCTGCAGCAAGGGCGCTTCGTCCATGCCGTCGATCTTGTTGAGGACCACCACGTCGGCGCATTCCAGTTGCTGGCGGAACAGGCGGGCGGTGGCATCACGTGCGACGTCGCCACTGGCGAAGGCCTCTTCCAGCAGCAACGGGGTATCGACCACGGCCAGGGTGGCGTCCAGCACGAAGTGCGGCGCCAGCTCGGGCGACTGCAGCACCTCCATCACGGCGCTGGGCAGGGCCAGGCCGGAGGTTTCGATCAGTACATGGTCGATCTGCGCACGGCGGGCGGCCAGCGCCAGCATGGCCGGCACGAACTGCTCGTCGTCACCATAGGCGATCAGGCCATGGGCAAAGTCCTGGATCTGCACCTGACCCTGGCCATCGCCCTCGGCGCGCAGCAGGTCGCCGTCGATGGCGACTTCGCCGAATTCATTGATCAGCAAGGCCAGCCGGCGCGACTGGCGACGCTGCACCAGGGCGCGTAGCAACGTGGTCTTGCCGGCCCCAAGGAAGCCGGTGACCACGGTCACCGGGATGGGCGGCATGGCGTTGGTCAATGCCGGAGCCGATGCGGCGCTCATCGTCAGGCTCCCGCCAGTGCCGCCAGGCGGGCATGGACTTCAGCGAAATCATGGGTGACCTGCGGGTAGTCCAGGCGCGGACGGCGCACCGTCAGCAGCGGGATGCCCAGGGCCCGCGCTGCCTCGACCTTGGCCCGATAGCCGCCGGCCTCGCCGGAGTCCTTGGTGACCACGCAATCGATGCCCCAGTCGCGCCACAGTGCTTCGTTGAAGGCTTGCGAGAACGGCCCCTGCATGGCGCACAGCTGCGCACGCGGCAGGCCCAGTTCCATGGCGCGACGCAGGAAGTCGGGATCGGCCGTGACGCGGGTGAACCATTGGCGCTCCTGCGCGCCGCTGGCCTGCAGGAAGGTTGCCAGGTCCTTGGAGCCGGTGGCCAGGAAGATGCGGCGCCCCATGGCAATGGCCCGGGCGGCGGCCTCCTGCATGTCGGTGCAGGCATCGGGATCATCGGCGGCGATCTCGCTGGGGCGCTCATAGCGCAGGTAGGGAATGCCCAGCTCCTGCGCCAGCGACATCAGTTGCTGCGACATCTGCACCGCAAAGGGATGGGTGGCATCCACCAGCACCCGGGCCTGGCTGTCGCGCAGGGCCTGGCGACGCGCCTCCACGCCCTGGCGACCGGACCAGACGAACACGCCCGGGCAATCGCCGCGCGCCAGCTGGCCGCCATAGTCGGTGGCGGTGGAGACCACGACACTGCGGCCCTGCCCGGCCAGCTCGGCGGCCAGCGCATTGCCGTCGCTGGTGCCGGCGAACACCCACACCGCCTGTGCTGGCAGTTGAGCGGCGGCTTGGGCCTGCGATTCTTCGCTCCAGTCGTTGTAGCCACGCGGGGTGAAAATCCAGTCGCGCTTGCGCTGGGTGAAGCGGTTGCCGATGACGATCGAGGTCAGCATGTCGAACTGCAGGCCCGGCAATTCATCCAGGCGATGGATGGAGACCTGCTGGCCCGGGCGGTAGGCATTGCGCACCACGCCGCACAGGGTATGCGGGGCCTTGTGCTGCAGCATCAGTTGCAGGATGCGATAGACGCCCTCCTGCCGGCCGGCGCTCTGCACGTTGTAGAGCACGCAGGCCAGGTCGGCCTGGGCGATGTGGCTGGCGCGCTGTTCGATCCATGACCACGGGCATAGCAGGTTGGACAGCGACAGCGTGGCGAAGTCGTGCGACAACGGCGAGCCCAGGAGCGATGCACAGGCATTGGCAGAGGTCACGCCGGGGATGACGTTGACTTCAAAGGTGTCGTCCTCGCGCATGTCGTCGAAGGCCAGCGCGGCCATGGCGTAGATGCCGATGTCGCCGCTGGAGATGAGCGCCACCCGGCGCCCGGCGCGGGCCTGTTCGATGGCCAGCAGGGCGCGCTCGCGCTCCTGCGTCAGCGGCGGGGTATGGATTTCCTTGCCCTCGATGTGCGCGGCGATCCAGCGCAGATACAACTCGTAGGCGACGATGACCTCGCTCTCGCGCAAGGCCTCGATGGCACGCGGGATGATCATCTCCTCGAAACCGGGACCGACCGAGACCAGGTTCAATACGCCTTTTTTCTTGACTGCTTCCATTCTGTTTTCCTGCAAATGATTTACGTATTTTCAACAAGGGCGCGCCACCCCTCGCCATCATCCACGATGGCCACCGTCACCCCATCCAGCGCCGTCTTGCCCAGCAGCAGGCGGCCACGCGGGCTGGCGATGAGCGCTGCCGGTTCACATACGCCGTCCACGCCGATGTTCTGCCGCACCCACTCCGAGGGCTTGCTCACCCAGGCGCGCTGGGCGATCTGCTCGCGGGCGATCACCCGCAGCGGCAAGCCATGGGTGGCACAGAAGGCCAGCAGGCCGGGCTCCTCGGCCTTGAGGTCGATGGTGGCGACTTCGCGCACCTGGGCCAGTGTGGCGCCGGGGCATCGCTGCAGCGCCTGCGCGACGGCCGCGCCGATCTGCTCGACCGAGGCCAGCTTGCGGCAGCCTATGCCCAGCACCAGCGGCTTGACGGCTTCGGTGGCGGTGGTCACGACCGGCTGCGCGCCCGTCAGCTGCGCCACCCGATAGGCCAGGCTGTTAGCCCCACCCTCGTGGCCAGCCAGCAGCGAGATGGCGAAGCGGGCCGCTTCATCCACCACCACCACGGCCGGGTCGCTGTGCTTGTCCTGCGGCAGACCGTCGAGGAAACGTACGGCGATGCCGGTGGCGCCGATCATGATCCATTGGCGATGGCGGCGATAGGCCAGCGCGAACTGCTGGCGCTGCGACTGCGATGTGCCTGCCTCGCTATTGAGCCAGGGCTGGTACAACTGGCAGGACTGGCGCAGCTGACCCGACGGGCCGCCCAGCCTGTCCTGCAGGTACATGGCCAGCGGCGCGGCTTCGACGCGCACTGGCCACAGGCCGAGTTCAGGCAGGGCGACCGGCGGGTTCATGCGGCGTCCTTGTTCTTCTTCACCACGCGGAACAGATGCGTGAAGTCCTTGGAATAGAGGCTGGACTCGGCCACCTGTGCCTTGTCCAGCGCCGCGCCCACCAGCATCATGGTGGTCAGGTTCCATTCACCGCGCTTGTTCTCTTCCAGCACGCGATCCAGTTGTCCCTGGTAGACACGCTGTTCGGGCCAGGTGGCGCGATAGACCAGGGTCACCGGGGTCTCGGGCGGATAGTGCAGCAGCAGGTCGGTGACGATCTTCTTCAGGTGCGGGCCGGAGAGGAAGATGCACATCGTGGCGCGATGCGCGGCCAGGGAGGCGATCGATTCGGATTCCGGCACGGCCGAGGCGCGGCCGGAGACGCGGGTCAGGATCACGCTCTGCGACACCTCCGGCTTGGTCAGCTCGGCCGAGACCGCAGCGGCGGCTGCCGTGAAGGAGGACACGCCCGGCACCACCTCGTAGGCGATGCCCAGCGCGTCAAGGCGGCGCATCTGTTCGGCGGTGGCGCCATAGATGGCGGGGTCGCCGGAGTGCAGGCGCACGACGTCGATGCCCTGCTCCCGGGCGCGCTCATAGCAGGCCTGTTGCTGTTCCAGGTCGAGCGCGGCGGTGTCGATGATCTCGGCATCGGCGCGACAATGTTCCAGCAAGGCGGTGGGCACCAGCGAACCGGCATACAGCACCATCTGCACCTGGCCCAGCAGGCGCGCGCCGCGCAGGGTGATGAGGTCGGCCGCACCGGGGCCGGCGCCGACGAAATAGACTTTCATGCACTTCCTTTCAATGATGCTGGCGGGCGATGGCGCTGCGCCTGCGCGGTCTTGCGGATCAGCAGCACGGCCAGGTAGCCGCTGGCCTCGGCGGCATCGAGCGTACTCAGGTCGCTGGCCAGTACCTCGCCTTCCAGGCCGATGCGGCGGGCAAAGCCGCAGTGTCGGGCGATGTCCATCTCGCGCAGCAGGTCCAGCACCCACGGCAGGCGCGCGCCGACCTTCATCAGCACGACGATGTCGTGGCTCTCGATCTCGGCGCGCAGGGTGGCGGCATCTTCCGGGCAGGGCAGGATCAAGGTGCGTTCCTTGCCCACGCCCAGCGGCCATTCCAGCGCCGCCGCAGCGGCCGCGTAGCTGGTGATGCCGGGCAAGGTGACGCAGTCACATTGCGGATAGAGGTCGCGCACGGCCGCCAGCACGTAGCCATAGGTCGAGTAGGTCAGCGCGTCGCCGATGGTGAGGTACACCAGTTGCTGGCCCTCGCGCAGTTGCGCCGCCAGTTGCTGGCCCAGCAGGGCGTAGTGTTCTTGCAGGACCTGGCGGTCGGGGTCCATGTTGAACTCGATCTCGCGCAGGCGGCTGCGGTCGAACTCCACGCCCTCCAGGCATTGCAGGGCGACCGACAGGTCGGCGCCACGCGCCCGGGGAATGTAGATCAGGTCGGCGCTGCGCAATGCGGCCAGCGCCGCCAGCGGCAGGTAGCCTGCCGGGCCGGGGCCGACGCCGATGCCGGTCAGACGGCCGGGGCCGGTCCTGGGAACCGTCATGCCAGCGCTCCCAGGTGACGGCCGTCGAGGTCGAACAAACGCACTTCGATGCGCGAGACCGCCGGTACGCGGGCCTGCGCCAGCGCGGCGATGCGGGTTTCGATCCCGCTCCAGAGGCGGCGCGAGAGCGCGGCATCCTGCTGGCGGACCAGCTCTATGATTGCTTCCACCGTATTGGCTTCCTTCATCTGCTGCAACAGCGCGGGGGGAAACAGCTCGCCCTCGCCTGTCGCGTTCATTTCTTGCGCCACGCGGGCCACGCCCTGCATGGCCATGTTGCTCTTGCTGGAGTGGGTGTCCCACACGCCATCCAACACCTTGGCCAGCTTGCCCGGATGGCCGGCCAGCCACAGCAGCGGCAGCCTGCAGCCCTCTTCGCTCAGGGCCTGCTGCGTGAAGTCCAGCGCATCGCCGAGGAAATTGGCGATCTGCACGCTGCGCTTGTCCGGCAGGCCCAGGGTCTGCGCCACGAAGACGCGACCGATCTTGCCCGGCAGGTAGGCCACGGCATCCCCCTCATCGTCACCGGGCGTGCAGGCTGCCAGCGCCACGCGGATATAGACCTCGATGGAGGCGATCCAGGAGGCCATCGACATCGGTTCGACGATGCCCGAAGTCCCCAAAATCGAGATGCCACCCACGATGCCCAGCTTGGGATTGAAGGTCTTGGGCGCAATGGCCCTGCCCTCGCGGCAGCCGATGTGCAGGTCGAAGCCGGGCACGTCGGCCAGGTCGGGCTGCAGTTCCTCCCATACCTCGGCGACGGCAGCGCGCATCATGGCACGCGGCACCGGGTTGATGGCGGGCTCGCCAACGGCCACGCGCAGGCCGGGCATGGTGGCCGTGCCTACGCCTTCGCCGGCGAAGAAGCGGACTTCGCCGAGCGCATTGCGCCGCACCTGGGCGACGATGGTAGCGCCATGGGTGTTGTCGGGATCGTCGCCGCCGTCCTTGAGGACTTCGGCTTCGGCCATGCCCTCTTCCACCATGCGCACCGCCTCGACCGGCACACACAGGTAATGCCGGCCATCGGGCAGGCTGACGTCGGTCTGTTGCAGCGTCACGCCGCCCAGCAGGCGATAGAGCGCGGCGCGCACCGCCGCCGTGGCGCAACTGCCGGTGCTGCGACCACGCCGCAGACCGTTGGGGGCGAGCACGGCCAGGTCGTATTCGGCGCGTTGCAGTTCGCCCGGGTGGTCCATCACTGCACGCCTTCGGCTTGCGCTTCCTGCTGTACCTGCCAGGCGATGGCGTCGATCATCAGGGCATTGACCACGCTGGCGGCCCAGGGCGAGCCGCCCCGGGTGCCGCTGTTGGTGATGCGCGGCACCTGCAGGCAGCGGCGCAGCTCGTCCTTGCTTTCGCGGGTGCCGACAAAGCCGACCGGCAGACCGATCACCAGTTGCGGGCGCCAGCCGTGTTCGCGGATCAGGCGCACGGCTTCGGTGATGGCGGTGGGCGCGTCGCCGATGGCCAGCACGATGTCATTGCCGAACTTCTGCCAGGCGCGCCGGATGCCGGCCGCCGAGCGGGTCATGCCCAGGTTCTGGGCCATCAGGTGCGACTCGGGATCATGCACGCCGCACCAGGTCTCCACGCCCAGCTGTTCCAGCACGGCGCGCTTCAAGCCGGTCTGCACCATGGTCACATCGGTGACCACGCGCTTGCAGCGCAACAGGGCCTTCATGCCGGCCTGGGCGGCACCGGCCGAGAAATAGATTTCATCGGCCACGGCGAAGTCACCGCTGGTATGCACCAGGCGCTGCAGCACGGTCAGGTGCTCCGGCGGGAAGCCGCTCCAGTCGCGCCCGGCCTGGATGATATCCATGCTCTCGGCCTCGATGGGATGCGGCACGTAGGGCGCGGTGCGCGCCGGTATCGCCGCCGACTGGGCGCGGGCAGTCAGATCACGCACCTGCAGATGATGGGCGCGCTGCGGCTCGCCGACTTGCTGTTCGAAACCGACGATCTGCACGCGGTACTTGCACAGGGTGCAGTTCATTGCGGCGCGGCCTTCGACGGCCTCGCGGGCGCGCTCCAGCATGACATCGGCCACATGGGCGTGCACGCCCAGGTAGGCGGCCTTGAGCACTTCCACGCCGGGCTCGCGCGCGGCCTGTTCGTCGGCGGCGGCATAGATGCGCTTGACCAGCACGCCATCGAAGAGGAAGAACGGCAGCACTACCAGGCGCTGCCAGCCCTGGCCGGCGGCCAGCGACAGGCCTTCGCGCACCAGCGGTGTGGCCGTGCCCGAGAAGCAGACCTTGACGCCGCCGAAGCCCATCCCTTCCTGCACCATGCGGGCCAGCTTGGCGATCTCGCCATTGGCGTCGGGGTCCGTGGTGCCACGGCCGACCAGCACCAGGCAACTGTCCTGGCGGTGGATGATTTCCTCGGAGGTGGCCTCGGCCTCCACCACCCGTTGCTGCACCAGTTGCAGCAGCAACGGATGCAGGTCCATCGGCGCGCCGAAGTGGAAATCCACCTGCGGGTAATCCCGCGCCAGGGCCAGCAGTTCGGCCGGCATGTCGTTCTTGGCATGGCGCGCACCCAGCAGCACGCCGGGCACCACGGCCACCTCGGTGGCCCCCTCGGCCACGCAGGCGGCAGCGGCCTCGGCAATGGTTGGGGCGGCGAATTCCAGGTAGCCGTGGCGCACGACGCGCCCCTGGGCGCGCTGGCGCACCAGTTCTACCAGCGCCTCGAATTCGCGCAGGGAATCGGGATCGCGGCTGCCGTGGCCGGCGATGACGACCGCCGACCTGGTCCGCTGCGGGGTGAGCTCCTTCATGCCGCTCCTCCTGCCGCTCCTCCTGCCGCTGCTCCTGCCACCGCAGCTGCCGGCGGCGGTTCGATCTGGCTGGCCATGGGGGCGAGGGTGCGGATGAGCATGATGCTCATGTCGCTGAATTCGACATCCGCGCAATCGGCCAGCTTGCCGTGCCATTCGGCGTCGCCCCGGGTCAGGTTTTCCCAGACCTCGGTGGGGTGATCGGGACTGACGCCCTGCTGCAGGAGATAGCTGGCAATGTGGCGCGGCATGAAGGAACGCGCCGCATCCCAGGGGCAAGGGATGACGATGGCATTGCGACCGTCATTGAGGACATGCACCAGATGGCGCTTGAAGGGCTCCAGGTCGCCACGGCGGTGGAAGGTGATGAAGGTGGTCTCGTCAAAGCAGACGCGGGCGCGGGAGGCCAGGATCTGGGCCGAGGAAATGCCGGGCAGGGTTTCCACCCGGTGGCCGCAGGCACGTTCCACGCGTTCCAGGTACTGGAAGCCGCTGAAGTGGATGTCGCCCATGAAGACCACCACGCAGCGCTTGCCGGCGTGGTGCAGGGCCGCCACTTCGTCGAGCTTGGCGACCTGGTCGCGGTAGCCCATGAGCACCACCTGGGCGCTGGCGGGGATCAGTTCCTTGACCACGTCCACCACGGCGTTGAAGCCGGCCACCACGTCGGCGTTGCGGATCAGTTCGGCGCCGCGCAGGGTGAGATAGGAGTGGTCGCCGGGGCCGGCGCCGATACAGATGATCATGGTCTTTCCTTTCAGCGCTTGCCCAGCTGGGCGCGCACGGTCAACGCCAGGGCGTCGCCGGTCAATTGTTCCAGGGTCAGGCAAGGCGCACCCAGCGCCTCGGCCAGTTGGGCCGCACGGCCCAGGCGCAGGTAGCCCGATTCGGTATCAAGCACCAGCGCCGGTATGGCTTGCGCAGCCAGGTTGGCGGCCGCTTCCAGGGTCTGCGTCCAGGCGTCACCCTGGCTGCCGGGCAGGCTCACATTCGCCTTGCCGTCGGACAGGATCACCAGCAGCGGCGGCAGCTCATCGCTGGCCTGGCTGCTCTGCTGCAGCAATTGCGCCGCCAGTTGCAGCGCGTGCGGCAGTGGCGTGCGTCCACCGGTGGGCAGTTCGCGCAGGCCCTGCTCGGCCAGGTCGGCACTGCGGGTGGGGGCCAGCAGCAGTTGCGCCTGTTCACCACGGAAGCCGATCACGGCCAGTTGGTCGCGACGCTGGTAGGCGTCCGTCAGCAGCGCCAGCACGGCGCCCTTGACCGCTTCCATGCGGCGCTGCGCGGCCATGGAGCCGGAGGCATCGACCACGAAGACGATCAGGTTGGCGCCACGGCCGCTGCGCACCTGGCGATGCAGGTCTTCGCGGGTGATCTGCAGGCGCTCGCCGCCCTCGCCTGCGAGAGCAGCCCGTACGGCGGCGCTGCGCAGTGTAGCACCGACGGCCAGGCGGTCCGGATTGGCGTCCGGCACGGCGCGCAGGGCGCTGCCCCGGCTGGCGTCAGCCACCGCGCTGCGGCGGCCGCTGGCCGTGGAGGCCGGAAAGCTCGTGGTGGGCGTGACCACGCTGATCTTGCGGGCCGGACCGGCGGCGCCGATGGCGAAGGTCTGCTGGGCACCCTCGCCTTCTCCATTCTGTTGTTCTTGCTGCTCTTGCTGCTCCTTTTGATCCTGCGGTTCTTGCCCTTCCTGTTCATCCGGGGCGGTATCGGGTGGTGCGCCTGCGCTGCCCTGCCCCTGGCTTTCCCCCTGCGCCTGTCGCGCCTGATCGACCAGGTCGTCGAGCTTGTCCTGGTCCATGCCGCTCTGTTCGAAAGGCTTGCGGCGACGGCGGTGTGGCAGCACCAGGAGCGCGGCGGCGCGCACGTCGTCGGGCGTCACGCGCTCACGGGCCTGCAAGGCGGCGATGGCGCGGGCGGTCTTGTGCATGACGATGTCGGCGCGCAGGCTGGCCACCTCGAACTCGCAGCAGAGATGGCTGATCAGCTCCAGCATCGCGTCGTCCAGCGCCACGCCGGGCAGCAGGCGCTGGGCCCGGGCCACCTGGGCGCGCAAGGCATCCTGCTGGGCCTGCCACTGGCTGGTGAAGGCCTGCGGGTCGGCTTCGTAGGCGATGCGTCGGCGCACCACCTCGGCGCGTACTGACTTGTCGGTGGGTGCCGTCACTTCCACCATCAGGCCGAAGCGGTCCAGCAGTTGCGGGCGCAGGTCGCCCTCTTCCAGGTTCATGGTGCCGATCAGGGTGAAGCGGGCCGGATGGCTGACCGACAGCCCTTCTCTCTGTACCGCATTGACGCCCATGGCGGCCACGTCCAGCAGGACATCAACCAGGTGATCGGCCAGCAGGTTGACTTCATCGATGTAGAGGATGCCGCGATGGGCCGCCGCCAGCAACCCCGGCTGGAAGGCGCGCTGGCCGCCCTGCAGGGCTAGTTGCAGGTCCAGCGAGCCCAGTACGCGGTCTTCGGTGGCGCCCAGCGGCAAGGTGACGAAGGGAACCTCGGCCAGCGTGGCGGTGGGTGGCTCCTGCGCGCTGCAGACCGCACAGACCGCAGCGGGCTGGCCGGGCGCGCAGTTGAAGGCGCAACCGGGCTTGCGCAGGATGGCCGGCAGCACCTGGGTCAGGCCGCGTGCGGCGGTGCTCTTGGCGGTTCCCTTGTCGCCGCGCACCAGTACGCCGCCGATGCCGGGATCGACGGCGCACAGCAGCAGCGCTTCTTTCAGCAGGGGCTGGCCGACGATGGCTGAAAAGGGATAGCCGGGATGGTGGTGGGCCGCGCTCATTGCATGTCCTTGGTGTGTTCACTACCACGCACGGTTTCGCCACGGGCTTCGAGCTGGGTTTCGCTGTGCAGGTAGAGGGCGCGCAGTCGCTCCAGTGTCTGTGCATCGGGCTCTTGCCACATGCCGCGGCTGGCAGCCTCCAGCAGGCGCTCGGCGATGGCGTTCTGGGCCCAGGGGTTGGCCTGTTCCAGGAATTCACGCATGGCCGGGTCGAAGCCATAGGTCTCGGCCAGTTGCTGGTACATCCAGTCGTCCAGCACCTGGGCGGTGGCGTCGTAGCCGAACAGGTAATCGACGGTGGCCGTCAGTTCCAGGCCGCCCTTGTAGCCATGGCGACGGATGCTGGCCAGCCACTTGGGATTGACCACCCGGGCGCGGAAGACGCGCAGGGTTTCTTCCTTCAGGTCGCGCACGGCGGCGCGTTGCGGGTCATGGCTGTCGCCGAAGTAATGGCGCGGCTGCTGGCCCGACAGGGCGCGGATGGTGGCGATCATGCCGCCGTGGTACTGCAGGTAGTCATCGCTGTCGAAGATGTCGTGCTCGCGATTGTCCTGGTTGTGCAGGGCCACCTGCACCCCTGCCAGGCGCTGGCGGAAGGCCTCGCGCTGGTCGGCGCCCTGCACCTTGCGGCCATAGGCGAAGCCGCCCCAGTTGATGTAGGCCTCGGCGAAATCGGCCTGGTCCTGCCAGTTCTTTTCCTGGATCAGGGGCAGGATGCCGGCGCCGTAGCTGCCGGGCTTGGCGCCGAAGACGCGGTAGGCCGCCTGGGTGGCGGCCTCGGCCTGGCCCAGCCCGGTTTGCAGGCCCTGCTGCAGATCGCGCAGGTAGTGCTTGCGCACGAAGTTCATGTGCTCCGGCTCGTCGGCGGCGATGGCCAGTTGCACGGCGTCGTCGATGAGTTCGATCAACTGCGGGAAGGCGTCGCGGAAGAAGCCACTGATGCGGGTGGTGACGTCGATGCGCGGGCGCTGCAATTCTTCCAGTGGCACCAGCTCGACCCCGGCCACCTGCCGGTTGCCGGCGCGCCAGAGGGGGCGTGCGCCCATCAGCGACAGAATCTGGGCGACATCGTCGCCGTGGGTGCGCATGGCGCTGGTGCCCCAGATGCTGATGGCCACGCTCTCGGGGTAGTTGCCGCTTTCGCGATGGTGGCGCGCCAGCACTTCACGCGCCAGTTGCTGACCCACGCGCCAGGCCGATTGCGAAGGGACGCTGCGCGGATCGACCGAATAGAAATTACGGCCGGTGGGCAGGATGTGCGCCATGCCGCGGGTGGGCGAACCGCTGGGGCCGGCCGGGATGTAGCCACCACGCAGGCCCCTGAGCAGGTTGCCGATTTCTTCGCTGGTCTGGTGCAGGCGCGGCACCAGTTGTTCGCAGGCGAAGGCCAGCACGCGGCGCAGCCCGCTGGCCTGGTTCAGCGTCGTGTGCGCGGCCGGGGGCGTGGTCCGCCTCACCGGCGCAGCCGATGGGCGGGCCAGCGCGCGCATGCCGCCCAGCACGCTGCCGGCGCTCTTGCCCTGGGCGGGTTGCAGGCGTGGTCGCTGCTCGGGACTGGCCTGCTCCAGCGTCGCGAAAACGGTCTTGAGTACGCTGTCGATGGAGTGGACGGCGAAGTTCTGCTGCTGCAGGGCCTGCATCAGCGCAAGGCACAGGGCGTCGATGGCCTCCAGCGCATCGGCGCGGGTGACGATGGCGCGACCGGCGCAACGGGCCAGGGCGTCGTCGATGTTGAGGCGACGGCCCTTGTGTTCCAGCAGCATGTCCAGCGACAGGCCGAACAACCGGGCCACCTCTTCCTGCAGACCCGGCAGGTCCTGGTTGGGCAGGCGGACCAGGGCCACCAGCATGTCGGGCATCTGTGCCTGATCGGGCATGCGGCCGAGGATGTGCAGGCCGTCGCGGATCTGCGCCGCGCCCAGTTCGCAGAGGTAGCCGTCCAGGTCTTCGATCAGGTGAGCCACGCCGGCGCCATCCAGTTCGGTCAGGGCGTGCGGGAGTTCGCCGTCTTCGTGCGGGTGGTCGTGATCGTGGTGCTCATGATCATGGTGAGCATGATCGCCATGATGGTGATGATGGTGAGCATGTCCATGGCCGTGATCGTGGTCATGATCATGGTCGTGATGCAGCAGCTTGTACTGCAGGTCGGTATCCAGGTTGGTCTGCCGCACCAGTTCCCAGATCTGCTGCTGCAGCAGCGGCAGCTTGGCGGGGTCCAGCACTTCCACCTGGTAATACTCGTCCACCAGTTGCGTCAGCTCGGCCAGCGCGCCATAGCTGTCGGCGGTGGTCATCGGCGGCGTCAGGTGGTCTACCACCACGGCGTGGGCGCGGCGCTTGGCCTGCGAACCCTCGCCGGGGTCGTTGATGATGAAGGGATAGAACAGCGGCAGGTCGCCCAGCAGCGCATCGGGGAAGCACGCCTCGGACAGACCCACGCCCTTGCCAGGCAGCCATTCCAGTGTGCCGTGCTTGCCGACGTGGACGATGGCGTCGGCACCCCACTCTTCGTCCAGCCAGCGGTACAGGGCGTAGTAGTGATGGGTGGGTGGCAGGTCGGGCTGGTGGTAGATGGCGTCCGGGTCCATGCCATAGCCACGGGGCGGCTGCAGGGCGACGAAGGCATGGCCCAGGTCGAGGCCGGCGATGGCCAGGTGCTGCTCATGCACATAGGCCTGGCCGGGCGCGGCGCCCCACTGGCGCTCCATCCTGGCTTGCAGGGCCGAGGGCAAGGCCGCGAACCATTGCGCGTAACGGGCGGCGGGAATGCGGGCGGCGGCGCGGCGCAACTGGTCTTCGGTGAGCAGGATGTCGTCGTAGGAACAGCGGTCCACCAGTTCATGGATCAGCGCGGTACCGCTGGCCGGCAGGTCGGCGATGGCATAGCCGTCGGCCTGCAGCGCGCGCAGCACGGCCATCAAGGACTCCGGTGCGTCCAGCCCGACGGCATTGCCGATCTGCGCGGCCTTGCTGGTGGAATTGGTGAAGATGAAGGCGATGCGCTTGTGCGCATTGGGTGTGGTGCGCAGGCGCACCAGCCGCTGCGCCAGGCCGGCGATGCGATGTACGCGGTCCGGCAGCGCCCGGTATTGCACGGCGCCATTGTCGGTGACTTCCTTGAAAGATAGCGGCACGCCGATGATGCGGCCGTCGAACTCGGGCAGCACCACGTTCATGGCGGCGTCCAGCGGGTTCATGCCACGCGTGGAGTTCTGCCACTGGTCTTGCGTCATGCCGCTGGTGATGGCTTGCAGTACCGGCAGGTCCAGCTGTTCCAGTACCGAGACCGACCAGCCGGCCGGAGTGACGCCACCGGCGGTGATCTCGCCCATGGCAAAAGAGGTGGTGTTGATGATCAGGTCCACCTGGCCGGCGCCGAAGTATTGCAGCGCGGGCGGCAAGGCGGCGCCGCTGGCGGCCGACACCCGCAGCGAGGAGGTGAACACCGGCAAGACATCCAGGCCGCGTGCTTCCAGCGCGGCCACCAGTGCGTCGATGAAACCGGTATTGCCCGAGAGCCAGTGCGCCCGGTAGAAGATGATGCCCACGGCCGGCTTGCCGGCGGGTGCGCGGGCGCGCAGGGTCAGCCAGTCGGCGATGCCGGCATCCTGCTCCAGGTCGGGATGGTAGAGGCCGTGTTCGGGGAGTGCCTGCGCCGGTGCATAGCCATAGCCACTCAGCAGCAGGCGGTCGGACAGGCAGCGCAGCATCTGCGCGAGGTTGACGCTGCCGCCGCCGTTGAAATAGGCCAGCGCCTGCTGCTGCGCATCGACCGGCGCGGTGGAGGCGGCAGCCAGTTCGGCATCGGGCTCGCCGGTGCCGGACAGCAGGATCAGTTGCCGGCCCTCGGCACGCGCCACGCGCAGCAGCTCGGGCAGGCCATTGACGGCGCCCAGGCGGCCAAGGATACGCAGCACAATCACCTGCGCTGCCGACAGCTCTTCGCGCTGCATGTCGGCCAGGGTGCGGCGGGGCTGCCCGTGTTCATCGGTGTCGGCATGCAGGCCTTGCAGGTCGTAGCCGGCCACCGGGGGAAAGTCCGCCGGCAACTGGCTGCGGGCGGCGGCCAGCATGGCCAGGTCGGTCGGGGCGTGGGTGAGCAGGACGATCTGCGGGCGGCCGGCTGAGGTCGCTGAAGTGGCTGATTCAGACATCGCTGCGCTCCGGTTCGGGATGGACGTCGCCGCTGCCCAGGCGATGGAAGACCAGGTCGCTGACTTCGCGTCCGCCTTCGAGGTGTTCCACCACCACGCGCTCGATGGCGCTGGCGTCTTCGCAGCGGTACCACACCCCTTCGGGATAGACCACCACCACCGGCGCCTGGGCCTTGCAGGCCACCATGCAATGGGTGCGGGTGCGCTTGACGCGCAAGTCGGGACGGGCGTCGATCTGCTCGCCCAGGACGCCGAACATGGCTTCGGCCAGGACACCGTTCTCGGTGCAGCGCGGGCCCACGCACATGAGCACGTGGCGGTGATGAGTTCTCATTGCTTCACTTTCAGAGGCGCCGCGACGCTATCGGCGTTGGCCGGACAGCCAACGCCAGACGGTTCAACCGAATCGGCGGTAGAAGAAACCGGTCAGGCCGCCCAGGGCCAGCCAGAACACGGCATTGGCCATGGCAGTAGCGCGGATGAAGGCTTGCGCCAGCTCTTCCGGCGCGGCACTGCCATGCAGCTCGGGTTGTGGCGCGCCGACCAGGTGCGGCACCACCAGCAGCAGTACCGCCAGGACCTTCCACCACCAGCCACGGCCGAACACGAACAGCCCCAGGCTGGCAGCGGTCATGACCGCCGTCATCACCCACCACAACTGACGGGCGTGCAAGGGCGCGGCCAGGGTGCCCGGCACTTCCGGCGGCAGGCCCAGCGAGGGTGCGACGAAGAACACGCCATAGCCGGCCAGGCCCCACAGCAGGCCGCTGCGCCAGCCGACGCGGCGACCGCTGATGGCAAAGGCGGCCACCAGCATCAGGGCGAAGCCGACTGCCATGCTGACATTGGCCAGCACGGTATAGCCGGTGCGTTCGGCGCCGTCAGCCGGCTCCCAGGCGTTGGGGTCGTGCTCGTGAGCATCGCCGTGACTATGGGCCGGGGTACCGGCTGCGTGCTCATGCGCCGGGGCGGCGTCATGATCATGGTCATGGGTAGGGGCGGCGGCCGGGGCAGCCTCTTCGGCCGCTTTTTCATACTGCTCGGCCTGGAGGATGATCTTTTCGACCTGAAATTGCTGCACACCCGACAGCAGCACGCCCGACAAGGCCCCTGCCACCACCACGGCCGACGCCATGCGCCGGAAGACGGTCCAGTTCATTGCACGCTCCTCAATGGCAGGGGAAGCCGGCCGAATGGCGCCCGTCGTGGGCGGCATTGTGCAGCTCCACCTTGGAGGCGAAGCCGGCACCGTAGATCAGGGCCACGCCCAGCACGAAGGCCAGCAGCGACGGCGCGATGCGATCGCGCCAGACATGGCTGCCGGCGTGGGAGGATGAAGTGGTGCTGCTGGCATTGAGACCCGAGGTGGTGGACATGCGCGTTCCTTGGCTGGATGGATGGAACGGAGAAAGCCACACGTGAAGCGCCCATGCACGATCCGGTCGTCCACGGACGACGCTGGCCAGGGCCTGCTCGGAAACATGATGGAAGCTGTCCGCATGATCGCCCTCCGCGAATCATTGAAGAATTTGCTACTGGCCGGTCTCCGGGCTGGCGGGATGAAGTCTCAAGGTCTGAGGCTTCGCGGACAGGCGCCTTCCCATGCTCAGGCACAGTGGCGTAGTGCGTGTCCTTCCTCGCTTACCGTTGCGGGGGCAGCGCCGGCATTGGCCGCACGTGGTCGCGTGGGCCGCACCGGCTTCCCGTTTGAATCCCTGGCGCGGCTGCGCGCGGGATACCAGAAGCAATGCTAGGGGCGAAGTATAAAGGCGGGGGGCCGGTTGGGCAACACGGCGCTCAGCGGGCCGGGTCGGTCGTGGCTGGCGGCGGGGTGGCCAGTTTGTAGTAGAGATGGAGGTCGCCGCCCATGCCGAACGGGATACGTCCCACGAAGACCGCACGGAGCTGCCTGCCGCTCCGTTCTCCGCGCGGTTCCATCAGGCAGAGGTAGCGCTGGCCCAGGTGGCTCAGCAGGGCGAAGGAGGCCTCCTGAGGCCGCTGCACGGTGGACGCTGCCTCCGCGCCGAGGGCGATGGCGCGGTCGATGTAGCCGCGATGGGAATTGACGAAGAGGTAATCACCAGCGCCCGGGTTGCCGCTGGCATAGCCGATGCGCCAGCGGGAGTTGTCGCCATCGGGCAGGTAGAGGCGGTAGGGCGACAGCGGGCCCTGCTCCAGCATCTGCACCCGCCCGGCGATAGGGTCGACGCCGACCCGGCCGTGGCCGATACGGTCGACACTCAGACAGGTATCCAGCACCACATCCGGCAAGGACGGGGCGGCCGGACTGGCCACCATACAGATGAACAGCAGGCCCAGTGGCACGGAACGGCGCAGCGGTACGCACCAGCGACAGACAGCGTTAAGGCAGCGGGTGCAGCGGGTGCAGCAGGTCAAGAACTGGCTCCAAGATCGTGCAACAGGACGGCACTGGCACACCCAGCCCCGGATTCGCCGCCATCGTTGCAGATGTGAATTTTCTTTCATATCAGAAAATTCTGAATGAACATGAGGAAAGCCTGCCTGACCAGATGGATGCCACGCCTAACGCCCTGAACGCGGCTCCCGGATGATGCCCTCGAACAGTTTCAGGGCCACGAAATGCCATTGCGCCGACTCCACATCGTAGAGCGCCACCTGGTTGATCGGCGCCCCCGGCCGCGCCGTGCCGGGGATGCGCCGGATCGCCTGCAGCGCCTGGCGATGGCGCTCGACGTGGCTGGCGGCCAGCATGCGGGCGTGGGATTCGGCATGAGCGAACAGGCCGGCCTGCTCCCACAGGCGTTCATGGCATTCCAGCACCGGCAACTCGATGCGCAGGTGGATGGCGTCGATCAGCTGCGAGATGGCGGCGCTGTGGGCCGAGGACAGGCGCAGCAGACCGCCATCCCGACGCACCACCAACTGGCCGTCGTGCGCACCCCAGGCCACGTGCAGGCAGTAGGGCAAGCGTTCGGGCTGGTAGATCAGTAGTTCGTCAGGGCTGAAGGCGGAGGCTGCCATGACCTCGTAGCGATCGGGAGCCAGGGCGTGCCAGGCGGCGTCGATGCAGGCCTCAAAGGGGGAAAGGTAGACCACCATGGCATTGGTGCCGGGCCCGTTGTCGTGATTGCGGGTCCGCTCGCACATCACCTGGCAGAGGCCGTCGGCACTGGCCAGGCCGGTGGCGCGTACCAGCACGTATAACGGCGTAAGGGTCTGGAGCATGTGCCGGCGCTGACTGCGACGACGGCCGGGATGGCCCGGATGACCGGGGGCAATGGGAAGCTGATAATCATCGGACAAGGGCTGCACTCCTCTGTGGAAACGGGGGTGGTCAGCCGGAAAACCGGGATGGATGCCAGTGGGAAGTACTATCCGGGACCTTGCGCCCCACCCTGCCCGATCCGTCCGTACCTGCTGCCAAAACGGCATGTTTTCACAGATGTAAAGCACTTGACATGGGAATTGTCTGAATGAAGCAAGGTTTCGATGCAAGCCGGTGGCAGCGCCAGCGATTCAGCATTTACGCCCGTTGACTGCAGAAGCTTGCAAGACCGCTTTTCACTTCAGTTTTTACAATTTCAAGCTGAATGTTCACGAGCAATCCAGTTTATTGGGCACAGTCTCTACCCAGCGCACAAAAAAAAGCAGGCGCGACCGTATCCGGCTACGCCTGCAGTACGCTCACGATGCCGCGAGCCAATGAGGCAGGCTGCATCGGGGCATTGATGCCTCAACGATTCTCTCCCTCCTACATCCGTATCGGTTTGTCGGACGGGCGCGGGTTCAGGGGTGGGTCTTCCACCGGGACCGGATCGTCGTCCGGCAACTCCGGTGGGGGCAGGTGCGGGTCGTGCGCAGGCGGGGTTTCCTGGGGCGTGTGCAGGGCGATATTCAATGGGCCTCCTTGGACGATGTCGATGGCACGCTGCGCGGCGCAGCGTGCTCCTGGCGAAATCAGCGCTGTGCGGTGGGATTCTGGTGAGGAATCGGATCCTGCGGCGGCGTCGGGTCCAGTGGCGGGACTTCCACCGGAGGGGTGTCCTGGGGCTTGTGCATGTGATTCTCCTTGGGAAAAACGGGGGATGGGTCGACACCGGGCGCCGGCTGTTCGGGTAACACGCCATCGTCGGCGTTGGACCAGGGATCCTCGGTGCCGTCGGGTTCTACCTGGTCAGGATTCGGCGCGGTCGAAGACAGTGCAGGATCTTCAGGCTTGACACCAGCCAGGCTGCCGGGCGGCCTGAGCAAGGCCGCTTCAGGCGCGGCCGACGGGTGGGAATGAGACTGTTCCATGCGATCCTCCTTGCCGGGCTGGAATGGAATAATGGAATGACTCATCTTACGAAGCCCGCGCCCCGCTCTCAGCCAGACATCGGCCGATTCCCCTGTAGGAAGGACGGAAAACATCCGACAACGGCAAATAAAAAACCGCCATCCCCGATGAGGATGGCGGCGCTGAGACGGCCTGAGGATGCTAGGGCCTGCCGATTCAATCCTCCTTGAGGGCGCGGCTGACGATTTCCTGGGCTTCGGCGAAGATCTTGTCCAGGTGGGTCTGGTCGCGGAAGCTCTCACCGTAGATCTTGTAGATGTTCTCGGTGCCGGACGGACGGGCAGCAAACCAGCCGTTGTCGGTGACGATCTTCAGGCCGCCGAAGGCCTTGCCGTTGGCCGGCGCCGTCGTCATGACTTCGCGGATCGGTTCGCCGGCCAGTTCGGTGGAACTGACATCGGCCGGCGACAGGCGCGACAGCCGCGCCTTCTGCTCGGGCGTGGCGGCGGCTTCCTTGCGGCCGTTCAGCGGCGCGCCCAGTTGCCGGGTCAGGTCGGCGTAGATCTGGCCCGGGTCGTTGCCGGTGCGGGCCGTCATCTCGGCCGCCAGCAGGGCGGCGGTGATGCCGTCCTTGTCGGTGCTCCAGGGCTGGCCGTCGAAGCGCACGAAGGAGGCACCGGCGCTTTCCTCGCAGCCGAAGGCCAGGCTGCCGTCATACAGCCCATCCACGAACCACTTGAAACCGACCGGCATTTCCAGCAGCTTGCGCCCCAGGTGATCGGCCACGCGATTGATCATCTGGCTGGACACCAGCGTCTTGCCGACGGCAGCATCGGCACGCCATGCCGGGCGATGACGGAACAGGTAGTACACCGCCACCGAGAGATAGTCATTGGCCGGCAGCAGGCCCCTGCTCTTGGCGACGATGCCATGACGGTCATGGTCGGTATCGCAGGCCATGGCCACATCGAAGCGATCCTTCAAGGCAATCAGTTCGCTCATGGCGTAGGGCGAGGACGGGTCCATGCGGATCTGCGCGTCCCAGTCCAGCGGCACGAAGCGGAAGCTGGCATCGACATCGGTATTGACCACTTCCAGGTTGAGCTTGTAGCGATCGGCAATGGCCGACCAGTAGTGCAGACCGGCGCCGCCCAGCGGATCGACGCCGATCTTGACGTTGGCACCGGCGATGGCGGCCAGGTCGATGATATTGGGCAGGTCGCCGACGTAGTTGTCGAGGTAGTCGTAGCGGCGTGTGGTATCAGCCTTCAAGGCCTTTTCGAAACTGACGCGCTGCACGCCCTTGAGCTGCTGCTCCAGATAGGCATTGGCGCGCTTCTCGATCCAGCCGGTGACATCAGAGTCGGAGGGGCCGCCATTGGGCATGTTGTACTTGAAGCCGCCGTTATCGGGCGGATTGTGGGACGGCGTGACCACGATGCCGTCAGCCAGCTTGTCGCGGTGCACGCGGTTGTGCGTGAGGATGGCATGCGAGACGGCCGGGGTGGGTGCGTAGGGGCTGCCCTCGGCCAGCATGGTCACCACTTCGTTGGCCGCCAGCACCTCCAGCGCGCTGTGCCAGGCCGGTTCGGACAAGGCATGGGTATCGATGCCGAGGAACAGCGGCCCCTTGAAGCCCTGCTCCTTGCGGTAATCGCAGATGGCCTGGGTGATGGCCAGCACGTGCCACTCATTGAAGCTGTGGGCATTGGCGTTGCCGCGATGACCGGAAGTACCAAAGGCGACCCGGTGCGCCGGCACGGACACATCCGGACGCAGGCTGTAATAGTTCGACAGCAGCACCGGCAGGTTGACCAGCGCGGAAGGAGCGGCACGTTTGCCGGCGAGGGGATTGACGCTACTCATGGTGTCTTTTATGGATGAATGGATAGCAGGAGAAACCTGGAAAACCGGGGAACGCGAAGCAGCGCCAGACAACAGCGCGCGCCCGCGAAACTTATTCTTTTTTCAACATCAGAAATATTGTAACGCTTTGCTGCCGCATTGCAGCATTTCCGTGCAGGTCAGCGTGACGATTTGGTGACGATGTGATCAATGGAGCGCTTGCAGCGACTTCCAGCGATTTGCGCCGCTTGCTACGGATCATCTCTGGATGATTCCCGCAAACAACGCAAAATGCGCCCGGGCATAGGCACGGACGCATTCGCTGACGGCGCTGAGGCCGGCAAGCTGAAGGCGGACGTCACATCCGCCCTGCCCGCCCACCCCGTCAGGCTCGCCGGAAGGCGCGTACGATCACCAGCAGCACGATCGCACCCAGGGTCGCGGTGATGATCGAGGCCAGGATACCCCCGCCCACGGCGATGCCCAGCAGACCTGCCAGCCAGCCGCCGATGACGGCACCGACGATACCGATCAGGATGTCGGCCAGCAGACCGAAGCCGCCGCCCTTGACCAGCACACCGGCCAGCCAGCCGGCCACAGCACCAATGATCAGCCATGCGATGAGTCCGTGTTCCATGATGTTCCCTTTCCTAGCGTTCTGTCTTTCTTGGGTTGGTCGCGGAGTGCGCCGGCCCGCAGGCCATTGGCAACGCTCCTTCCTCTTCTCTGCGGGCGCTCGGCACAACAGATGAGGTCATCTTAGGAACATCGCTTGCCGCCAGGTATCGGACAGCGGCCCATTTCCTTGTAGGACAAGCCCGCCCGTGGCCGCTCATCTTCATCGACCCGGAATTCCCGGGGTGAGCGGCCTCCTGTTTTCCTACACGGCAAAAGGCGGCACTCCTATAGAGAGGAAGCGCGAGTTTTTTTAAGCTTACCTCGCAGTAGAGCAGTGCAGCAAAAGCAGTGCAACAAGTACCAGGCACCGCCAGCACCAGACTTCTACGCCTTACTTACGTTGAACAACGTCGATCAAGAGCCGCCATCATGCCGACCCACGAGCCCAGCGCCCAGCAGCCCACCGCCTTCGCCAATCCCTATGCGCTGAGCGCATTCGGCACGCCACCGCAGCGTGATGCCGACTTTGCCGACCACTATGCGCGCTATGCCCGCGAATCGGCCCAGTTGATGCAGCAGATCTCGCTGAAGGCGCCGCAACTGGCGGCTGTGCTTGAGCAACTCAACGAGGGTAGTACCCAGCACTCGCAGCATCGCATCGAACTCGACGCCGTGCCGTCGCAAACGGGCCCGAGCCACACCAGCCGCCCCGGCGGCAGCCTGCTCGACACCACTGCCAGCCTGCTCAGTCATGCCTTTCCCGGTGTGGCACCGTTTTTCCACGGCTGCCGTGCCTTCCTTCATCTGAAGATGATCAAAAACAATCGACAGGCTTGAAGCGCATCCGCGCCCAATAGCCTGCACCGTGTCTGAGGGTGCCACGTCCTCCAACCCATCTACCTGGACCTATCATGAAAAAAATCACCAAAGCCGTCTTCCCCGTCGCTGGTCTGGGCAGCCGCTTCCTGCCTGCCACCAAGGCACAGCCCAAGGAAATGCTGCCCATCGTCGATAAGCCGCTGATCCAGTACGCCGTCGAGGAAGCGGTCGAAGCCGGTATCACTGAGATGATCTTCATCACCGGCCGCAACAAGCGCGCCATCGAAGACCACTTCGACAAGGCCTATGAACTGGAGAGCGAGCTGGAAGCCGCCGGCAAGGTCAAGCTGCTGGAAACCATCCGCAACGTCATTCCCAAGCACATCAACTGCGTCTATGTGCGCCAGGCCGAACCGCTGGGCCTGGGCCATGCCGTGCTGCTGGCCAAGCCGCTGGTGGGCGACGAGCCCTTCGCCGTGCTGCTGGCCGACGATTTCATGGATGCCGCCCCGGGCCAGAAGAATGTGATGGCACAGATGACCGCCCTCTACGAGCGCGAAGGCAAGAGCCTGCTGGCCGTGCAGGACGTGCCGCGTCCGGAAACCCGCCAGTACGGCATCGTCAGCGGCACCGCCCATGGCGAACGCACCGAACTGCTGACCGGCATCGTCGAAAAGCCGGCGCCGGAAGATGCGCCCTCCACCCTGGCGGTGGTCGGCCGCTATGTCCTGACCCCGGCCATCTTCGAGCGCCTGGAAAACATCGGCACCGGCGCCGGTGGTGAAATCCAGCTCACCGATGCCATCTCCGCCCTGCTGCAACAGGAACAGATCCTGGCCTATCGCTACGAAGGCCAGCGCTTCGATTGCGGCTCCAAGCTGGGTTACCTGAAGGCCGCCGTGGCCATGGGCTTCAAGCACAAGGAAGTGGGTAGCGGCTTCGCCCAGTACCTGCAGGAATTTGCCGCCCAGCACGATCTGGCGCAGGCGGCCCAGCCCAAGGGACCGGCCACCGTCACCCCATTGAAGCCGACAGCGGCCAGCCCGTCAGCCCCCGCCCCGGCCAGTACCGAAAAGCAGCCAGCCGTAGCCCGTAGTGTCATGTAAGTCCCCGGTAGAGACCGTTGTTGATTGCAGTCCAGCCTCTGGCCGGACTGCTTTTTTTTCGTCCCTACGCTTTCCCCTACGCTTCGTATAAATTGTTTTGACCTTTGTCACAGAGTTTTAACCTGGACTTGTTAGCATCGCCGCCATGCATCTGCAGACATTCATCTCGCCGGCAACGACATGAATTGCAGCATCTCCGGCCAGGCAGCGTATGCTGTGGCCTCCGCACACCACTTGTAAACGTTTGCAGGCTGATAATGCAGCATGAAATCGTTGCCAGGCGCCTCGATCGATTGCGGCAAAGGCGCAAAAAATATATATTGTTTATATCAATTTATCACAGGAGCGTTCATGGCCACCCGAGTTCAAGCCGCAGCAGCATCGACCGAAAAGAAGAAACCTGTCGCCAAGGCGGCAGCCCCCAAGCCCCCAGTCAAGAAGCCCGCAGTGCGCCCGGCTGCGCGTCCCGCGCCCAAGGCAGCCGCTGTAGCCAAGCCGGCCCCGGAAGCGGTGAAGACTGAAAAGAAGGCAGAGAAGGTCGTCAAGCCGGTGAAGGTGGAGAAGGTCGCCAAGCCCAAGAAGGTCAAGCAGGTGCGTGACAGCTTCACCATGCCCGAGAACGAATACGCGGTCCTGGCCCAGGTCAAGAAGTCCTGCCTGAAGGCTGGCGTGGAGATCAAGAAGAGCGACCTGCTGCGCATCGGCGTGTCCCTGATCAAGAACCTCAAGATCGCCGAACTGAAGGACATCCTCAACAGCCTGACCCCGCTGAAGGTCGGCCGCCCCAAGAAGTAAATCCTCCCGGGCAAGCCTGCCCTGCCGGCTTGCCCAGCGGTTCCCGCAAAAACAATGCCGCCCGGTTTCGATCGGGCGGCATTGTTTTTTGGTGTCAGGCGAGCCGGCTAATTCCTGTCCCCCATGCTGCGGATCACCCGCCAGCGGCCCTGATGGACCTGATACAGCGTAAACACCGGGTCCCGCAGGTTGCCCTCTGCGTCGAAGGCGATCTGGCCGGTGATGCCCCGGTAGCGAATGCGGTGCAGTTCGGCCGTGACCTTGGCCGGCGCGAGCGAATCGGCCTCGCGCATGGCGGCGGCGATCACCCGCACGGCATCGTAGGCAAAGGGTGCGTAGAGATAGATGTCATCCTTGTAGCGGGCTTTCCAGGCGCTTTCGAAATGGCTCCATTGCGGCCCTTTGTAGGACGGCAGGCCCGGCTCCACCACGCTGGTCTCCTCCCCGGCCGCGCCGGCCAGGCGCAGGAAGGTCGGCCCCACCAGGCCACCGATGCCCACCAGGCGCGCGCGTATCTGCAGCCGGCGCAGGTCCTGCACCAGTTGCGCGGCCTGCGCATCGAGACCGGCGAAGAAGACCACGTCGGGGTCGCTGGCGCGGATGCTGCGCAGGATGCTGTTGAAGTCCGAGGTCTTGCTGCTGACCTGATAGCGGCCCGCCACCCGCCCCTGCTGAGCGGTCACGGCGTTGACGAATTCCTGGGCATAGGTGGCGCCAAAGAGCGTGCTGTCATCGATGACGGCGATGCTGCGCGCCTTCAGGTCGTGCATGACGTACTGGGCCGTGTGGCGTGCGCCGTCGCCATCATGCGGCACGATGCGAAAGGCCGAGGCGTAGCCCTGGCGGGTATAGTCGGGCGCGGTCACGGCGGGCGCCACATGGGGAATCCCGGCAGCGGCATAGATGCGCGAGGCCGGTATGCCCACGCCGCTGTTCCAGTGCCCCACCACCGCCGCTACCCCGGTCTTGACGAAATACTGGGCCACCAGTTCGCCGGTCCGTGGATCGGCGCGGTCGTCCTGCGGCAGCAGCTTGAACAGCACCGGCTCGCCACCGATGACGGGCTTGCCATTGTTGATGTCTTCCACCGCCAGCTGCGCGGCCCGCTCCAGACTCATCCCGGTACTGCCGGAGGGGCCCGACATGGGCGCCGCCAGGCCGATCAGCACGGTGCGCGGGGTGGCTGCTGCCGCGCCGGATTGCATCGCCCATCCAGCGCCCAGAAGGACGGCGGAGAGCAGAATTGTTCTACGCATTACCTTGTTCATCCTTGTTGCTTGCGTGTGTTTTGCGTATGTCTTGCTTGTACCTTGCCTGCCGTCATTGCTAGCAGGTTTCGCGCCACCTCAGAAATTGAACTCCCAGTGGCAGGCCTGCCCGACCTCGATGCTGCCGCCAATGCCACCGATGACGATGGCGTTCTGGCCGAAGGTGAGGCCGCCGTCCACGCGGGGATTGGCGCGGTAGGCCGCCAGCGTGTCCAGCGGCTCGTCGGGCCATTGCGCGTCGCGCAGGCCGGTGTGCTGGTCGATGCCGGGGATCGGGCAGCGGGCGCAGGGCTTGACCAGCTTCAGTTGCACCGCCTGCTCGCCCTCGCCAAAGCGCAGGGTATCGATGAAATCTTCCTCGTAGGGCTCCAGCCCGCTGATCACCAGGTTCGGCCGGAAGCGGTCCATCGGCAGGCTCGGCGCGCCCTTGGCGGCCAGCCTGGCATTGAGGTCGTCCAGCGAGGCCTGGCCGATCACCAGCAGCGGATAGCCGTCCGAGAACTGTGTCGTGGCCTGGTGCGCGCCGGTCCAGCGCTGGCTGCAGGCGCGCGTGACCGCCGGGTCGAAGCGCACCAGGCGCACCTCCTCGCCGAGGTAATGGGAGCACCAGTGACGGGCCGGCTCGCCCTGATCCAGGGCATCCAGATGGCTGTTCCAGACCTGAACCGCCACGGTGGCGCCGTCTTCGCCGGCAGCGGCCAGCCGCAAGGGTGGCATTCCGGGGGCGCGCAGCACCAGTGCATCGCCCTCGAAGGCCGGCGTGATGCAGGCCATGCGCGGATGGTTGCGCTGGGTCAGAAAACGGCCCTGGCGGTCCACCAGCATCCAGTGGCGGTCCAGGGCCAGGCCCAGGGCGCCGATATCGGCACGCGTGACCGACAGGCCACCGCAGGATTTGACGGGATAGAAGCTGATGGCGCTGAGGGTGCTGATGGCGCTGGATGTCGACATGGTGATACTGGCCCAGGGAGCGGCGTCTGAAAGGCGCCGACAAAGAATGCAGATGAAGTTTCGGCAAGACATTACCACAAGCTCGGCATTGGCTTGTGGCGGAAGCAACACGTCACCCCCGCTCATGCGACAATGCACGCCTATTCACGAAGCTTTTCCTCACGGGAGTGCCATGCTGGTTGCCAAATTCTTCCATCTGCTGGGACTGACCATCTGGGTCGGCGGCATGTTCTTCGCCCACATGGCACTGCGCCCCGCGCTGGCGGTGCTGCACCCGGAGCAGCGACTGACGCTGATGTCGGCGGTGCTGGGCGGCTTCTTCATCTGGGTATGGGTGGCCATCGCGCTGGTGCTGGGCAGTGGGCTGCACATGATGGCGGTGATGGGTGGCGCTCACTTGCCGCCGTATGTCCATGCCATGAGCGGCATCGGCGCGGTGATGATGCTGATCTTCGCGCATATCTTCTTCGCCCCCTTCCGCCGCCTGAAACTGTCCGCCGCACAGCAGGACTGGGACCGCGCCTCGCGCGCGCTGCGTCAGATCCGCATGCTGGTGGGCATCAACCTGTGCCTGGGTCTGCTGACCATCGCCATCGGCGCACTGGGGCCGCTGGCTGCCTGACGCGGCCGGGTCCGCGCAAGATCACTATCCAAAAAGGGGGAGACACCCGTGCTGAACGAATCGCAACGCCAGCAAGCCGCTGATCTGCTGTGGGATTGCTGGGCGCACAACCGCCGCATCCCGCACCTGCCGACCGAACTGCAACCGGTTGATCGCCAGGAAGCCTACGATATCCAGCGCCGCCTGGAAGCCCGCAGCTTCGCGCCGCTGGCCGGCTGGAAGATCGCCGCCACCGGTCCGGGCGGCCAGCAACTGCTCCAGGTCGACGCACCGCTGGCGGGCCGTCTGCTGGCAGAGCGCCTGCATCGCAGCGGGGCGCGCATCACCCTGGGCGACAACCTGATGAGCGTGCTGGAAGTGGAAGTAGCCTTCCGTATGCGCACGAGCCTGCCGCCGCGCGCCACGCCCTATACGCAGGAGGAGGTGCTGGATGCGGTGGGCTCGATCCACCCTGCCATCGAAATCCCCGACACCCGCTACGAACACTTCCGCCAGGTCGGCGCCGCGCAACTGATCGCCGACAACAGTTGCGCCGACCATTTCGTGCTGGGCGCACCGGCCGATGTGGACTGGCGCACCCTGGACCTGGCCGCCCTGGCGACCTCGGCCACCGTCGAAGGTGGCGGGCAACAGAGCAGCGGCAGCGGTGCCCAGGTGCTGGGCGATCCACGCATTGCGCTCACCTGGCTGGCCAATGAACTGCGCGCGCATGGCCTGACGCTGGGCGCCGGTCACGTGGTGGCCAGCGGTTCCACCATCGTCCCCATGGCGGTGCGGGCCGGCCAGACGGTGCACGCCGAACTGGGCGTGCTGGGTACGGTGCTGGTGCATCTGGACTGAATCCGGCGATGACCAATGCAAAAGGGATGAGCCCGGGCTCATCCCTTTTTTCATTCCGGCACGGCATCAAGCTGGCTTAATCGGCTTACCTGGCTTAGTTGGCCTTCTCGACGCCCGGCTTGACTTCCTCATAGCGGCGCGCCAGCTCCTGGCGCAGCGACTTGCGAATCACGGCGGCATCGAAGCGGCGCTTTTCTTCCTGCGAGAACGGGCGCAGCGGCGGCACCGGGATCGGCTTGCGCTGGTCGTCCACCGCCACCATCGTAAAGAAGCAGCTGTTGACGTGGCGGGTTTCCTGGGTGCGGATATTCTCGGCCACCACCTTGATGCCGATTTCCATGGAGGACTTGCCAGTGTGGTTGACGCTGGCCAGGAAGGTCACCAGCTCGCCCACGTGAATGGGCTGGCGGAACATCACCTGGTCCACCGACAGGGTCACCACATACTGGCCGGCGTAGCGGCTGCCGCAGGCATAGGCGACCTGGTCGAGCAGCTTGAGGATGGTTCCCCCGTGCACGTTGCCGGCGAAATTGGCCATGTCCGGGGTCATCAGGACCGTCATGGTGAGTTGGTGAGATGGCAGATCCATGGTGCGAGGCTCTCTCTGTAGTGGTGGCGATGGGTTGATCATGGGATGGCGCGGCGTCCCGCTACGGGCACTCCCCCGAGTGCACAGGCGACCGGCACGGCCGGCTTTCGTGGAGGAAAGCCGACTGCGGCCGACATTATCGGCCAGCCAGCCCTGCCATGGCAAAAAAACTCGCGTCCACGGTCAGGGCCGCTCCCGTTCAGGCCCGCACCACCGGCTCGGCTGCGGCGAAATGCTCCTCGCAATTGCGCAGGAACTGGCGTACCGAGGCGCTGATGGCCTCCGGCGACCAGCCGGCCACGTGCGGCGTCAATACCACATTGGGCAAGCCGATCAGGGCTGCCGGCGGTTTCGGTTCGCCTTCGTAGACGTCCAGGCCGGCACCGGCCACGCGGCCGGCGGCCAGTGCCGCGGCCAGGGCTTCGGTATCGACCACGCTGCCGCGACCGATATTGACCAGGTAACCGTGGGGGCCGAGCTCTTCCAGCACCCGCGCATTGATCAGGTGCCGGGTCTGGGCGCCGCCGGGGGCGGCCACGATCAGGCAGTCGGCCCAGCCTGCCAGTTGGGCGACATCGGGGAAGTAGTGGTAGTCGACATCATCGCGCTTCTTGCGGTTGCAATAGGCGATGTCGGCGTCGAAGGCAGCGGCGCGGCGGGCGATCTTCTTGCCGATATTGCCCATGCCGACGATGCCCACACGCTTGCCGGCCAGTTGCGGCTGCAGCGGGATGGTTTCGCGCCAGCCACCGTCGCGGGTGTAGCGGTCCAGTACCGGGATGTTGCGCACGATGGCCAGCAGCAGCCCCATGGCGTGATCGGCCACGCAATCCTCGTTGGTACCGGCTCCGGAGGCAATCTCGATGCCATGGGCCTGGGCATGCGCGGCGTCGATGTTCTCCACCCCGGCACCCAGTGCGCAGACCAGTTGCAGGTGCGGCAAGGCGCGCATTTCATCGGCGGTCAGGCCGGTGGTGCCATTGGTGAGCACCACGGCAACCTTGCGGGCCGGGCCTGCAATCATCTCGTCACGGCGCTGGCGGTCCGGCGCGTAGAGGATGTCATAGTGGGCCGCGATGGTGGCGGTGCTTTCTTCGGAAAGATGGATCAGGACGAGTAAGGGCGGTTTCATGAAAGGCCTGGCGATGCGGATGAAGGAAAATGCAGTGCCCGCCATTCTATTGCGAATTGCGCAATCAGTCCGGCAGAGGTCAAACCGCCCTCATGCGAATTCCATGCCACCAGCGCAAACAGGCCCGGCACGCCATGCGGCGCCCGGGCCTGTCGGGGATGCGACGGCGCAGGGCCGGCGCGTGGTCTTGCTCAGTGCGACCTGCTCAATGCCGCGCCTGTTCTTTTTCCAGCATCTCGTGCGCCACCTGGCGCGCGCCCTGCTCGGCTGCTTTCTCGTCGGCGAACGTCTGGTCAGGCAGCACGCGCTGGACCGGAAACACCGGATTGCGGTGCATGGGGTTGATGGAATGGCCGAAGATGGCGACCTGCGCCACCCATTCGTCACCGCCGATCACGCGTACACCCGCGTACTCGACTTCGTAGTCGCCCACTTGTTCGGTTGGCATGATGTGTCTCCTCTTGTCCGCTTGCGTCCACTTGCGTGCACTTGTGTGCGCTTTTGTCCGGCCCTCAGGCCGCGCCGTCCCCGGCACGCTGGTCCAGGTGGGTGATGGCATAGCCCTTTTCGCCGATCTGCATGAAGGCGTCCTCCGCCTCCAGAGTGAAATGCCGCTTGCCGTCGCGTTCAAAGTCCACGTTCTGCTCGTGGATCTGCCAATCGGTATTGGTGACTTCTTCCGGTAGGGCTTTTTCGTGCGGCAAGACGAGGTAGGAAAACAGACCTTCGCCGTCCGGGCGCTTGTAGACATCGACTTTCATCGGGGGGCCTCCTGATCGGGTTGAACGAGGGCGCTGCACGGTGGGTTACCGGGTGCGCCTGCTTGGTGCGACTGGACGGCAGCACATTGGTTCGATGAATGGGCATGCCATAGCCACAAAGCGTGTTGCGCTGTCAGCCTGATCCCACAGGCCGGACCGCCCTGCAGAGGTGCTGCATCGTGATTCATTCAAGATAGCACCGCCCCTGTGACGATACCAGGAAGAAATCGCGCCCCTGCCCGCTCAGTCGAGCTGGCGCCGCAACCACGCCAGCGCACCCGCAAGGCTGCGGAAATCAGCCAGGGAGCGGCACTGCAGTTGCGGATGACGTTCGCGCAGCATGCGCGAAAGCGCTGCGCCCGGCCCCAGTTCCAGGGCCACGGTGACGCCACGTTCGACGCAGGCGTCCATGCATGCCGCCCACTGGATGGGCTCGGTCAGCTGACGCAGCAGCAGGTCCTGTGCCTGTCGGGCATCGGCGACAGCCTGCGCCGTGACGCCGGCCAGCAAGGTGAATTCAGGGGCCTGCCTGACCATGGCGGCCAGACTTGCTGCCAGCGGCGCCACCGCTGCCTGCATCAACGGCGTATGCGAGGCCAGCCCGACCGGCAGGGCCGAGCTGCGTGCTCCCATTGCGGCGAGCTCGACAGCGGCTGCCTGCAGCGCCGTGTCGCTCCCCCCGGCAATGAGCGTGTCGTCGCCGGTAATGATGGCCACGTGCGCGCCATGCCGTTCCAGCGTGGTCTGTGCCGAAGCCAGCGCGATACCGCCCACCGCCATCAGACCCTGCGCCGGTTGTGCGCTGGCAGCCTGCGTCATGCACGCGGCCCGCTGTGCCGCCAGCGCGACCGTGGTCGGGGCCGCGATCACGCCGGCAATCGCCTGGGCCGATAGCTCGCCCACGCTGTAGCCGGCCACCACCGCCGGAGGCCCGGCCAATGCCGCCAGCGGTTCGCGCAAGGCTTGCCAGGCCGCCAGCTGGGCGGCGACGATCAGGGGCTGGGCATTGCGGTTGGCGTAGAGCTGGGCCGGGTCCGCCAGTACCTGTTGCAGCGGCGCCTGCAACAGGCCGGCGAGATCACATTGGGCCAGGAATAGCGCGGCCTGCGCATCCTCATTCAGCAGATCGAACATGGCCGCATGCTGCGCGCCCTGCCCCGGACAGAGAATCGCCAGCCGCATGCTCATCCGCGCTCACCGTCCAGCAGACCGACCTGATGCAACAGACAGGCCGCCGCCAGCAGATCGGCCGCACCGCCCGGTGACAGGCGCTGCGCCACGAAGGCGTGGTGGCAATCCAGCGCTTGCTGCTGCCATCCCGCCCGGGCCGACCCGCCGGCGGCCAGGAAAGCGGCGCTGCGCGCACGCACCAGCGCCGCGCCGGCCGCACCGCCACGGTGATAGACGTTGGTATCGCTGAGCTGGGCCATCAGGGCGAACAGGGCGTCGATGCTGGCGCAGGTCCAGTCGCGCCCCTGGGCCAGGGTGGCCTGCAACTGCGGCAAGGCCACCTCGAAGACCGCCGGAAAGCCCAGCGCCCCCTCTTCCCGCGCCCCGCCCACCGCATACTGTACAGCGACCTGCTGGCCATGGCTGGACGGCGAGTTAGGCTGCTCGCCCGAGCCGGCGATACTATGGCGCGCCAGCGCATCGCCCCAGTGGATCAGCAGGGTGGCTCGAATGACTTGCGGCTGCAGCGGCATCCTCCTTGCCCGACAGCAGGCCGTGGCCGCGCACAGCATGCCCAGCGCGAAGATGGCACCGCGATGCGTGTTGATTCCGCCCGTGGCGCGCAGCATGCGTTGCTCGGCGCTGATGGCCAGCGTCTGCAGGCGGTGGAAAGGCGCGGCCTCCAGGCCGGCAACGGCGATCTGGTAAAAGTAATGACGCAACGAGAACAGGCTGCGCAGGAAGGTCAGCGCATTCATGTCGGTGTGGCTGCCATTGTCCACCCGCGAAACCAGGCCGGGCTTGGGATAGAGCACCAGCTCGTGATACAGGCTGCGCACTGCCAGCCGTGCCAGCACGCGGCAGAAGGCCAGGTTGTCGCGCTCGGTCCGGCGCTTTTGCAGATGATGGACGGCCGCATCCAGGGTGGCCGGATGTGCCATCAGGCGGCGCATGGCTGCACCTCCTGCGGCAGAGCGGCCATCAGGCTGCCGACCCGCTCCAGCGCGACGCGGTTGGCACGCTTGACCAGCACCTGGCCCAGGTCTCCCGCGCCCAGTACCGCCACCTGCCGCCACTCCTTCCACGACACTGCGCCGCCATCGGGAAAGACGATCTCGCCATCCAGCGGAAGGAACATCGCCTGCCAGGCCAGCAAGCGCACACCGCCCTCCAGCTGGCTGCGGCTGCGCGGGCAGAACAGCAGGTCGATATCGGAACTGGCGCGCAGGTAGGGCTCGGCCGTCACTGCCTGCCAGGCTAGCGAACCGAACACGGAAAGGAAGATGCCGGCGCGCTCCATGTGTTGCTGCAATTCGGCCAGCCCCGCCGGCCAGGACGAGGGCAGACCGCCCAGGCGCGCTGCCACGATATCGCGCAACAGGAACGGGGCGCGACTGGCCGCCACTTCCTGCGGCGTCACGCGCAGCGCGATGCGGGGCTTGTTGCCCTGCGCATCCGGCGGCAGCGCGATACCGACACAGAGCTCATCGGCACGCGCATCGACATCGGTGCGGCGCACCACCACCGGCCAGCGCATGCGCTGCCAGTGCGCCAGGCTGGCGCGCTGGCGTTCGTCCACGCTGTCTTGCTGCAGGCGCTGCCAGGCGGCGTCGTGCAACCAGAACAGGTGGTGCCGCCCGGGATGTTGCGACGGACTCATCCGTTCAGCGGCACATCATTGGCTACGGCCTGGATGACGCGCTGCGCCCACTTGCGTCCGCCCCGCTCCAACCCCACGGCGGCGCGGGTGTCGGCGCGGTAATCGGTAGCCAGCGCCGCGCTCAGGGCCTGGGCCAGGTCGTCGTGCCAGATCTCGGCCACGCCGCCCATACGCAGATAGTTTTCCGGTCCGGGGGCAAACACCGGGTTGCTCCTGGCCAGTTCGGTCAGGCGCTCTTCCGGGACCTTGGTGATGCGCGCCATGGCCGGCAGGCCCATGACGCGGATGGTGGCATCGGGCAGCGCATAGCAGGCGTCGGCAATCAGGCCGCTGGTGATGAAGCCGCCCGACAGGGCCTGGTCATAGACCAGGCCGATCACGCGGTGGCCCTGGCGGCGCGCCAGTTCCACGCACTTGCCCAGATGTGCCATGTAGCTGTTGATGCCCAGCATTTCGTCGCGGTGACGCAGACGCTGGCCCTGGGTATCGACCAGGATCACGATGGGTCGACCAGGATGCTCGCGCACAGTCTGCAGGATGACGCTGGCCTGGGCCAGCGCGATCTCGATGCCGATAGGCGTGTGACCGGTGGTGCCGACCACGGTGACGGTGCGACCATCGACCTGGGCGGTGCCGGAGAGGAAGTGGTCCTTCTCGCTGATCTGCTGGCCCTGCGGGAACAGGGTCTGTGCCAGCGCGCGCCAGTCGACCTGGCTCGGGGTGGGTGTTTGACTCATGGCTCTCTCTCAGGCTTTGAAGGGAATGCGCAGGCCCTGGACCATGGCGGTAAAGGCCGCCGCTTCCAGCATCGGCACTGTCTCAGGGCGTTCCACGCCCAGCTCGGCCCAGATATCCATCGGGTCCTCGGCATGGCCGAAGGTGGCGATGCGACGACGCAGCATTTCCTGCTCAGCTTCCAGCGCCGCCAATGTCAGCTCTGGCGCGCCGGACTGGGCCAGCGCAGTCAGGGCATCCATGGCGGCCTGACGGAAGGCCTCGGTGTCGTCACCCACCAGTTGCTGGCAATCGCCGATCAGGTAGCGATGCTTGCCGCCGGTGGTGCGCCAGACCAGGGCGCGATCGCGCGAGTCGAACTCCTCCACGCCGTTGGCGGTCTCGATCACTTCCGGCCCGGACATGGCCAGCCTTCCCTCTTCGGACATGATGACCGTGTTGGCGCAGCGGGCGACGATGCCCAGGCCACCGAAGCAGCCATTGGCACCACCCACCAGCACAATCACGGGGATGCCGGCGGCACGGGCTTCCAGCACGGCGCGCATCACCTCGGAGACGGCGATCAGGCCGGCATTGGCTTCGTGCAGGCGCACACCACCGGTCTCCAGCAACAGGACCACGCCGGCCACCTGCTTGCGGACGGCGCGCTTGATCAGGCCGACCAGCTTGGCACCGTGCACCTCGCCCACCGCCCCGCCCATGAAGCCGCCTTCCTGCGCGGCGGCCATCACCGGGCGTCCGCCCAGCAGGCCTTCGCCGATGATGACGCCGTCGTCGAAGGACACCGGTGCATCCAGTTGCCCCAGATGCGGGCTCACCACCCGCTGCGCGGGCGGCAACAGTTCATTGAAACTGCCGGCATCGAGCAAGGCCAGGATGCGTTCCCGGGCCGTGGCTTCCAGATAGCTCGCGCTCATGCACCCTCCTCGACCATGGCTTCCACCGCCTGGTCCAGGCGCAGGCTGACCACGGCAGGCGTGGCGCCCATGTCGTTGATGGAGATGCGCGCATCGGCCAGTTGCCAGCGCTGCTGGAAGTCGCCCACCACCGCCTCCCAGATGGCGCCGAAACCACGGGCGGCGGTCTTGATCTCGATCGCGCAGGCGCCCTTGAGATCGACATTCTCGATCAGCACTTCCAGATTGCCGGAGCTGACCACGCCCACCAGTTCGGGCGCAGCCTTCAGGCGGCGGCGTCCTTGTTCAAAGCGAAAATTCAGAGTTTCCATCGTCTTGTTCCGATTGCTTGCCAGTGACTTGTCTTTGCTTACCAGTTCCGGAAGCGCTTGGGCGGGTTGTACAGTCCGCCGGAGGCGCGCACCAGGTCTTTCATGTTCTTGGCCGCCAGCAGGTCGCGGGTGGCCAGGCGCTTGTCCACGCCCAGGTCTTCGGCGCGCCGGATGATGCCACGGTCGCGCAGGTTTTCCACCATCCGCTTGTCGCGTCCCATGCCCACGGCGGTATAGCCGGCCACGCCACGGATGGCCTGTTCGCGCTCTTCGTCGGTGCGGCATAGCAGCAGGTTGGCGATGCCCTCTTCGGTGAGGATGTGGGTGACGTCGTCACCGTAGATCATCACCGGCGGGATGGGCATCCTGGCCTGCTCGCCCAGTTGCCAGGCATCGAGTTTTTCGACGAAGGCCGGCTGCATGTGTTCGCGGAAGGTTTCCACCGTCTGCACCACCAGTTTCTGGCCACGCGGGATGGTATTGCGTCCGGCGCGGGCCTGCTGGCCGGCCTTGAGCCAGGCCTCGCTGGCGTGGCGCCGGCCACGTGCATCGGCACCCATGTTGGGTGCGCCGCCGAAGCCGGCAATGCGCCCGAGGGTGGCCGTGGAGGAATTGCCCTGCAAGTCAATCTGCAGGGTGGAGCCGATGAACATGTCGCAGCCATAATGCCCGGCCGTCTGCGAAAAGGCGCGGTTGCTGCGCATGGAGCCGTCGGGGCCGACGAAGAACACATCGGGCCGGGCGCGGATGTAGTCTTCCATCCCCAGTTCGGAACCGAAGGAATGGATCGATTCCACAAACCCGGCTTCGATGGCGGGGATCAGCGCCGGGTGCGGGTTCAGCGCCCAATGCTTGCAGATCTTGCCGCGCAGGCCCAGCGATTCGGCATAGGTCGGCAGGATCAGTTCGATGGCGGCGGTATCGAAGCCGATGCCGTGGTTCAGGCGCTGCACCCCGTATTCGGCATAGATGCCCTTGATGGCCATCATCGCCATCAGGACCTGGATCTCGGAAATCTGCGCCGGGTCGCGGGTGAACAGTGGTTCGATGTAATGCGGCGTAGGCGCCTGGATGGCAAAGCCGACCCAGTCGGCCGGGATATCCACGCGGGGCAGCACATCGACGATCTCGTTGACCTGGGCGATGACGATGCCGCTGGAAAAGGCCGTGGCCTCGGCGATCGCCGGCGTGTCTTCGGTATTGGGGCCGGTGTAGAGATTGCCGTGGCGGTCGGCCGCCTGCGCGGCCACCAGCGCCACGCGCGGCGTGAGGTCGGTGAAATAGCGGCCGAACAGTTCCAGGTAGGTATGGATGGCGCCGATGTTGAGCTTGCCGGCCGAGGCCAGCTTGGCCAGGCGGCCGGCCTGCGGGCCGGAGAAGGAAAAGTCCAGGCGGTCGGCGATGCCCCGTTCGAACACGTCCAGGTGTTCCGGCAAGGCCAGCACCGAGAACAGCATGTGCAAGCCGTTCACCCGTGCCGGGTCGAGTGCGGCCAGACCCTTGGCGAGGAAATCCGCCTGTTTCTGGTTGTTGCCCTCGACACAGACTCGGTCACCGTTTTCCAGCACCGCATACAGCAGGTCGGCCAGTTTTTCCGCAGGGGCGATCTTGCCCTGCAACTGGCTTCCCAATGCGGCGGTGGCGCGTGCCAGCCGCTGTTCACGGTTCTTCTGGCGCGCATTCCACACGCGTTCGCTACTACTCATTTACTTGGCTCCCATCAACAGATCAGGCAATAAGGTCGCGATGCCCGGGAACATGCACAAGAGCAGGACCGCAAGGAACATCAGCGCCAGGAAAGGAATCGTACCCTTGATCACATCGCCCAAGGCGATGTCGGGTGCGATGTTCTTGATCACGAACAGGTTCAGCCCCACCGGCGGGTGGATAAGGCCCATCTCCATGACCACCGTCATGACGATGCCGAACCAGATCAGGTCGAAGCCGGCGGCCTTCAGCGGCGGCAGGATGATGGGGGCCGTCATCAGGATGATCGACACCGGCGGCAGGAAGAAGCCCAGCACGATCACCATCCCCAGGATCACCGCCAGCAACAACCACTTGGACAGGTGCAGGTCCACGACCCACTGCGCCGCCGACTGGCTGATGTGCAGGTAGCTCATCACGTAGGAATACAGCAGCGACATGCCGATGATCAACAACAGCATGCCCGATTCCTTGATGGTAGAACTGAGGAAGGGTGCAATCTCGCGCGGCTTGTAGATGCGATAGACGATGGCGATCAGCACCAGCGCCAGCAGCGCACCCAGGCCGGCGGTTTCGGAGGGCGTGGCCAGGCCGCCATAGAGCGCCACCATCACACCGATCAGCAGGATCAGGAAAGGCAGCACGCGAGGCAGCATCTCCACCTTCTGCGCCAGCGTGAAATGCTCGTCATCCAGGTAGGCCGACTTGCTGCCACCGGCCGTATAGACCGCATGGGCCAGCTTGTACTCCTTGCGCGCCCGATAGACGGCATAACCGGCAAACAGGAACACCAGCAGCACGCCCGGGCCGATACCGGCCAGGAACAGCCGTCCCAGCGACTGCTCGGCCGCCACTGCGTACAGGATCATGGTGATCGAGGGCGGCAGCAGGATGCCCAGCGTACCGCCGGCAGCAATGATGCCGGCCGCAAACCCGGGCGAATAACCACGGCGACGCATCTCCGGGATACCGGCCGAGCCGATCGCCGAGCAGGTCGCCGGCGAGGAACCGGCCATGGCCGCAAACAGCGCGCAGGCGAAGACGTTGGCGATGCCCAGGCCGCCCGGCACCTTGTTCAACCACGCATGGATGGCCGAATACAGGTCCTTGCCCGCCGGTGATTTGCCGATGGCCGCCCCCTTCAGGATGAACAGCGGAATGGACAGCAAGGTGATGGAAGCGATTTCCTCATAGACGTTCTGCGTGATGGTATCGAGCGAGGATTCGGGCATGAAGAAATACATGAAACCGGTCGCCACCACGCCCAGCGCGAAAGCGATCGGCATGCCCGAGCACATCACCAGGATGGTGACCACGCCATAGAGCACACCCAGGGTCAGCGGACTCATTGCGCACCTCCAGCCTGCGGGGCGGGAACGGTACCGGTAATGCGCACCAGCACCTGCACCAGCAGTTGCAGGGTCAGCATGCTCATGCCCAGTGCCATGAGCGAATACGGAATCCACAGCGGCGGAGCGAAGGTGGACGAGGTGGTCTGCCCTTCCACCCAGGCTTCATGGAACAGCGCCCACGACTTCCAGGTGAAGAAGGCGCAGAAGGCCAGCGACACCAGGTCGACGATGAACATGCGCACCTTGTTGGCCAGCGGCGAGAGCATGCCGGCCAGGGCCTCGATACCGATATGCCCACGCAGCGATTGCACATAGGCCGAGCACAGGAAGATCACCCCCACCAGCATGAACACCGATGCCTCGTCCTGCCAGTCGGTGGGCTGGTGGAAGAAATAGCGCACCACCACCGAATAGGTGAGGATGCAGGACGTCACCAGCAGCGCAATCATGCCCAGGAACACGGCCACCCGGTGGTAGCCCCGCAGGAAGGCCGCCAGCCAGGCCACCGGGGCGCTGGCGGGGACGGCCGGGCGCGCGGCAGCCGCGCCGGGCATCTCGAAACCGTGGCTCATACGGTCTTCTCCGCCAGGGCCAGCAGCTTGGCGCAGCTGGCATTACGGCCGGCGAAGTCCTTCCAGGCGGTATTGCGGGCGATGTCCTGCCACTTCTTGACGACCTCGGCATTCAGATCGACCACCTTGGCGCCCGCCTTCTGGTACACCTGGGCCACGGCGATATCGTCGGCCTGCGCCGCCTTGGTGGCGAACTGTTCCATTTCGGCACCCACGGTCATGATGACCGCCTGCTGGTCCTTGGGCAGCTTGTCGAAGACGGCCTTGGACATCATCAGCGGTTCGAACATGTACCAGTAGGCTTTGTCACGGCCGGTGGTGAGGGCCTTGGCGACCTCTTCCAGGCGGAACGACATGAAGGACGTCGACGAGGTCATCGCCGCATCCATGGCCCCGGTCTGCATGGCGGCATAGATTTCGTTGGAAGGCAGCGTGACCACGGCCGCACCGGCTTCCTTCAGGATCAGGTCCATCTCGCGGGAGCCGCCGCGCACCTTCATGCCCTTGGCATCGGCCGGATCGACGATGGGCTTGCCGCGCGAGGCCACGCCCCCGGCCTGCCAGATCCAGCTGACGATGACCACGCCCTTCTCGCCCAGCACCCGGGCCAGCTCCTTGCCGACTTCGGCATTCTTCCAGGCCGCGCCCTGCTGATAGGAGGTCACCAGGCCGGGCATCAGGCCGATATTGGTTTCCGGGACTTCGCCACCGGCGTAGTTCAGCGGCACCAGCGACATGTCCAGCGCGCCCTTGCGCATGGCCGAGAACTGCGCGTTGGTCTTCATCAGCGACGAACCGGGATAGATCTCGAACTTCAGCGCGCCCTTGCTGCGCTCGCTGACCTGCTGGGCAAACATGCGCACCAGACGATCGCGGAAATCGCCCTCGGTGATGGTGCCACCGGGAAACTGGTGTGAAATCTTCAGGCTGGCCGATTGCGCCCAGGCGGATGGAATGGTGCTGGCAAGCGGTGCGGCGGCGAGTGTGCCAAGGAATTGGCGGCGGGTGAATGCGCTCATGCGGGTGTCTCCTCCAGGATTGATGGAACTACGTGTGTTTTTATGCTCTCATCGTGTATACAATTTCGTTTTAAACGCATACATTGTCAAGCATTAATCCTGTGGATCGCATTCCCTTTACAATGCTTGCTTTAAAGGCAACTTGATCATGGACACCCCCAAGACCCGCTCCGAAACCCTGCGCGAATCGATAGAAGAGATGATTGCCGTGGGCAAGCTGGCACCCGGTCAGCATCTCGATGAAACCTCGCTGGCCGAGGAATTCGGGGTCTCGCGCACGCCCATCCGCGAGGCGCTGATCCAGCTGGCCTCGATGGGCATCGTCGAGATGCGTCCGCGCCGGGGCGCCATCGTGGCCGAGATCGGCCCGCAGCAATTGATCGAGATGTTCGAGGTGATGGCCGAATTCGAGGCCATGTGCGGCCGCCTGGCGGCGCGCCGGATGACGCCGGCCGAGCACGTCGAACTGCTGGCGGCGCACCAGGCCTGCCAGGCGGCGCGCGACGCCAGCGATCCGGACGCCTACTTCTACCTCAACGAGGCCTTCCACGACCACATCTACGCCGGCAGCCACAACGGCTTCCTGGCCGACCAGGCGCGCGCTCTGCACCGTCGCCTGCGGCCCTATCGGCGCCTGCAGCTGCGGGTGCGGGACCGCCTGAAGATGTCCTTCGATGAGCACCAGGCCGCGGTCGATGCCATCATCGCCGGCGATGCCGAGAAGACGGTGGAGGTCCTGCGCCACCACATCATGATCCAGGGACAACGCTTTGCCGATCTGGTGGCGTCGCTGCACCAGCTGAAGTCGGCGGCCTGACTGCTTTCCTGCTTTCCTGAAATGACAAACGGCGCCCGTGGGCGCCGTTTTTTGCTGATGTTGCCTCCAGCCTGGCAAGCGCTTTACTTCACTTCTTCACCTTGTCCTGTGCAATATCCATGATGAGTCGGGAGGACAGGTACAGGCGCGGCACGATGGTATCGAGCAGCACGTATTCGGCATCATTGGAGTGGGCGCCAAAGCCGCTCAAACCCATGCCCTCGATCACCGCGCCCTTGCTCTTCAAGGCGGCAAATGCCGCGTCGGTGCCGCCACCGGTGGCCACCTCCGCCACCTTCAGCGGCATGTCGATTTCCTGGTAGATGGTGCGGGCGTAATTGGCCAGCTGACGCGACGCCGGCGTGGCTTCCAGCGGCGGGCGACGCAGTTCGAACTTGACGCTCACCTTGGCTTCCGGAATCAACTGCTTTTTCACCCCTTCGGCCAGGGCCTGCTGCAACTGCTCGAAGTCGCTCACCTTCAGCGCCCGCGCATCGGCCTGGGCGCTGGCCTGGGCCGGGATCACGTTGCGGTTGCTACCGGCCTGGGCGACGGTCCAGTTCAGTTTCAGGCCACGCTCGGGCTGGGAAAGCTGATTCAACTGCAGCAACTGGTGCGAAAGTTCATATAAGGCGTTGACACCCTTCTCAGGCGCTGCACCGGCGTGCGAGGACTTGCCCTTCACCTCCAGGTAGGCCGCGCCAATACCGCTGGTGGCCAGGCGCAACTGGCCGTCGGCACCGCCGCCCTCATACGACAACACCACGTCCTGCTCCGCGCCCAGCCGGGTATGCAGGAAGCGTCCGCCGGGCGAACTGATTTCCTCGTCACCGTTGATCAGCACGGTCAGGGTGTCGTAGTCCTTGAAACCCGCCTTCTGCAGGATGGCCACCGTATGCAGGATGGTCGCGATGCCCTGCTTGTCGTCGGCAATGCCCAGCCCGTAGGCCTTGTTGCCATCGACGCGGAAGGGCTGGTCCTTGAGCATGCCGCGCAGGTAGACCGTATCCATGTGGGCAATCAGCATGATCTTGCGCTTGCCGTTGCCCTTGAATTCGGCATGGACGATCTGGCCCAGCTTCTCGGGAGTATCGTCCATGCGATAGACCTCGGGCGCGTCCAGCAACTGCACCTTGCCGCCCAGCGCCTCCAGCTTCTGCTTGATCAGGCCGGCCAGTTGCGCCAGGCCTTCCAGGTCCTTGCTGCCGGATTCGATACTCACCAGTTCGCGCAGGGTGTCCAGCAGGCCGGCCTGTTCCTGGCGGGCCATGCCGTAGACCGGCTCCACGGGAGCGGCCTGTACCAGCACGGGCAGGCAGAGGGCGGCGACCAGGGCCGTGCAACGCAGTTGGGTGAAAGCTTTCATGCGGGGGTTCTCCTTGGGTGGATGGGCGGGATTGTGATCATCCCTGTTGGTGAGGCTGGTTGTGGGTGTGGCTGGTTGTGGGTGTGGCTGGTTGTGGGTGTGGCTGGTTGTGGGTGACGCCGATTCACAGACTGCGTTCGCTGGTGAAGTGGCGTTCACTGCCATCGAGTGGATCGATGAAGAAAAGGGAGCGGGCCAGCAGCTTCAGGGGGCGGTCGAGGTCATCGGCCACGCCCACCGGCACCGCGTGCGGGTAGAACAGGTCGTTGACGATGGGGATGCCCAGCGAGGCCATGTGCACCCGCAACTGATGGCGCCGGCCGGTGACCGGTTCCAGCCGGTACAGACCCAGCTCCCCGCGCTGCTCGATCAGGGAAATATGGGTTTCCGAATTGGGCGGGCCCTCGGCTTCATGCATCTTGAAGAACTGCTCCGGGATTTCCTCCACCCGGCTACGATGCACGCGCGGCAGCTCCAGGTCGGCCCGCAAGGGGGCAATGGCTTCGTAGACCTTGAACATGGCGCGTTGCTGGAACATCGACTGGTACTTGCCCCGGCTGGCCGGCTGGTGCGAAAAGACGATCACGCCTGCGGTCTCGCGGTCCAGCCGGTGGATGGGGACCAGGTCCTGCAGACCGGTAGCTTGCTTGAGCCGGACCAGCAGCGTCTCCTGCACGAAGCGCCCGGTCGGGATCACCGGCAGGAAATGCGGCTTGTCGGCCACCAGCAGGTGCTCGTCGAGGTGCAGGATCTTTTCCTCGACCGGGATACGCGGCTCGCCCTGCGGCAGTTCACGGTAGTAGAAAATGCAGTCGCCGCTGCGATAGGCTGACTCCGGACGCAGCGCTTCGCCGTGCTGGTTGCGCACCTCGCCGCGTAACAGGCGCTCGCGCCAAATAGTGGCCGGCACGGCCGGAAAGCGTTCGGCCAGGAAGGACAGCATGTCGCGCCACGGGCCCGGCTGCAGCCACAGGTAGCTGGGCGAGAGGCCGTTGCGCATGGGCAGGGTCGGGGTAGGCCTCATGCGCCCTCCCCGCCGGACGCGCTCTTCTTGCGGGCGGCGCGACGACGCCAGGCGACGACGCTGGCATTGGCCTCCAGATGGGCCAGCAACCTGGCGCGCTGGGCCTCGGTCAAGGGCAGGCTGTCGATCAGGGCTGGCCAGTGCGTCATGGCGCGGTCCACCGTCTCCACCAGCACCGCCTGCAACCTGGCTTCCGGCAGGCGCCACACGTTGGCCAACTGGCGCAGGATGGCGGGGGTGAGCAATTGCTTGCCCTTCTGCCCCGGCAGGAAGGCCAGTGCATGCCCATCGCCGCCGACATAGGCGGCATAGGCCACGATGTCATAGGCCGGCGACAGGGAGGCTGCCTGGGGCGTGTGGTAGAGCAGGCTGAAGTTCTTCAGGTGGGCGTCGAAGTTGCCCAGCAGTTCGTTGACCTTGATCCGCCGCAGCAATTCGTAGACATCCTCGACCCCACGCGTGCTGCGCTCGGCCAGCACCACACCGAGTGCGGCATAGGTCCCGACGTACTTGGCGCCCGGCGCGGTGCCGGTAATCTGGGCGAAATCCTCCATGTGCAGACGCCCGGTGGGAGTGGGCGCATCGCGGTCGAAGCGCTGTACCAGCAGGAAACGGCTGGCATCGTTGCGCAGCCCGAAGGGCAGGTGATCGGCGATGGCCGACAGGGGCTCCAGGCTGAAACTGCACGTATTCACGCCGGCAGCGGCGGCCAGTGTCAGGGACGAGAATTCCACCTGCGGCATGTTGGGATAGTCGGTGGCCGGCAGCTTGGCGATGAAGTGGCTGCCGTGGCTGTCTTTGGAGCGCATCACGTAGCGCCCGCCCGCCTCCTTCACCAGGGCCAGCTTGGGCTGCACGCCGGAGAGCGATTCCCCGCCCGGCACCGGCAACTGGCCGGAGCTCATTTCGTAGCTGTCATGCCCCTGCCCCAAGAGCCTGCCCATTCCCCGCTCGTCCAGTTCTTCGGCCAGGGCCGAGACGTCGCCGGGCAAGTCCCGGCCGCAATAGGCCAGCAGGCCGAATTCGTCATCCGGCGCCAGACCGGCGCGCTGGATCAGGTGCTTGCGCAACTGGCCTTCGGGCAAGAGGTTCTGGAAGAACGGCGGCAATCCGCCGCGTCCGTCGCCCCGATTCACGGTCAGGGTGGGATCGAGCAACTGAGCCAGGGTACGCTCCTCGGTGGAGGCCAGGTAGAGCTGGGAGAGTACCGGCCGCTGAGGTCCGAGCAGGGCGTAGGCATCGTCAAAGCGGAAATAGCAGCGACCGTCATCCAGCGCGAACAGCGAGCCCACCTCAGTCTGGCCCAGGCGGATGCGCAGCGAACGCAACATGCTCATGCCTCGCCTCCCCTGCCCATGAGCGCCTGCAGGCGCTGGCCCAGTTCGGTCTGGCTGCCTGCCCCCTGGCTCTCGGCCGCCCGCTGGCTGGCCGCCTGACGGGGCAGGAGCAACAGGTCCAGGTCCAGTTCGTCGCACAGGGCCAGCAACTTGACCAGCTCGATGTTGCCGCGCCCGGTTTCCAGCGCCAGCAAGGTGTTGCGATGCATGCCGGTGCGCGCCGCCAGTTCGATGGCCGTCAGCCCCTGCTCCTTGCGGGCGGTGCGGATGCGCTGGCCGATGTCTTGCAGGTTGGTCATCTTTTGATCCAATGAAATGGGCTTTCCTCTTGAAGTCCATTATATTGGTCATTCTGTGATTGGCAAGTCTATTTAATTGGACTTTTTAGTAATTACCTAATTTATTGTTATTTTTTGATAATATGAAGTTCCCTTCAGAGCTGACCACTCCGAACGGGCTTGCAGCTTGGAAGGCGTAGCGCCGCACCTAACTCAGGTGAAGCATCCGGCAAACAGGCAAAAAAAATCGCAGTCCGGAGACTGCGATTTTAAAAGTCTGTGCAAGCACTCAGGCGGTCGTATTGACGTTGCGGCCAATATTGGGATTGGCCGGCAACTGCGGCAATGCCTGAAGCATACCGACAGCCGCAGCGGCCTGGCTATCCAGCGCCTTCTTCAGGACCAGCATGTTGACTGAGTCCGAAGTCTGCGCCGAGGCCAGGCTGGTGGCGACCGATGCGATTTGGTTGATATCCATGGATCTCTCCTTTTGGGGGAAACCGAACCAGAAAATCCCCGGCCCGGTGCTTCAATTACGGCATTGAATCGCGTTTCTTTACGTCAATCAAGAAATTTTTCGAGATGTTGTCTTCCCTGCTATGCCGATGTGAAACGCATCCTCGCTGCAAAAAAAATCGCACCCCGAAGGGTGCGATCAAGTGCTGCCATTCACTGAGCGCCATCCTGCGCGCCCTGTCTGCCTAGACGATGGTATTGATGATGCGGCCGATATTGATATTGGCCGGTAGGCGCGCCACGGTCGTGGCTGCACCGATCACATCATCCACCGCCGTCTTGGCGACCTTGCCCAGATCAATGCCGACGGACTGCGCCGCCTTGTCGGCCAGCCAGGCCGTTGCTGCGCCGCTGGCGAGCGTTGCTAGCTCCATATGAAACTCCTTGTGTGAACTGCAACGGGGCCATGACGCGGCCTGCCCGTCCGTGTTTCCAGATTCCCCCCTGCACGGCGGTACAGGCTTTACGTCATGGGTGAATGTGTTAGCGGCAGCCGGGCAGCGTCCCTTGACGGTGATTACCCCTTCCTTACCCGCTTTTGCACTTGTAAACCGGGTAGCGGAGTCATTCAGTTGGGCGCCGCCGGGGCCGGGGCGGGAGTGGCCACTACGGGCGCAAGTTGTTCGTAAACCGAACTGGCGATGCGCGAGAGTTCCGGGCGGGCGAGACTGCCGGAGAGGGCGTAGCCGAACTGGCCGTCGATCCAGTAGAAGACGTTGACGCGACCTTCCTGGGCGAAACGGAAGCCCGTCTCGTGGTTCTGCACCTGGTCGTGCGAGACATACAGGGTGAGCCGCTGACCGGCCGCATCCTGGTACATGAACTGTGCCACCGGTCCGCTCTGGCCGGGCAGCAGGCGACCGCCGATCAGGTCATAGCCCAGCGGGGCCAGCTTGGGGGCGCGCACATTGGCGCCCAGCCGGCGCGACAGCCAGGTCACCAGGGCCTGCTCCTGGTCGGCGCCAACTTCCACCGGGCGCCGCAGGTCGGCGCTGAAGACGGTATGGGCCACTGCAGCCTGGCGTGCCAGCATCACCGGGGCGGAGGCCACGAGAGTGCGCGCATTGCCGCCGGCGCTCAGGTCACGCAGGTACCAGCCGCCCAGGCCACCGGCCAGGGTCAATAGCAGCATGGCGGCGTAGCGCCACCAGAGCGCGCTATTGGCGGCATTAGCGGCATTGGCGGCTGCGCCCTTATCACGGCGGCGATATTCTTCACCGCCTGCCAGCACCGCAGCCGCCAGGCGGGGGGGTAGTGCTTCTTCCAGCACCGGGTCGTAGTGCGCATGCAAGGCGCGATTCTGGGCGCGCCAGGCGCGCACCTGCTGCAACTCCGCGGCGTGCGCGGGGTCCTGCTCCAGCCAGGCGGCGATTTCACCGGCACGCGATGCCGGCAACTGGCCGTCGGCATAGGCATGCAGCTCTTCTTCGGAAATTGCCGGGGTCTTCATTTCACCACCTTCAGGGTCGAACCGGCGCTACCCAGGCCACCCGCTCCGTCCATGGCGTGGCGCAGGCGCTCGCGGGCGCGTGACAGGCGCGACATGACGGTACCGGTCGGTATGCCCAGGGTCACTGCGACATCCTCGTAACGCATTTCTTCCAGCACCACCAGCAACAGGACTTCACGCTGTTCGGCCGGCAGCGCCTGCAGGGCCGCTTCCAGGTCCAGCGCCAGCCCCTGGTCGGTAGCCGGCGCGGGGGCCGCGATGGTCTCCGCCTGCTCCAGTTCCAGCTCCACCGTATTGAGCACCGGCTTGCGGCGCTGGTCGGCGTGCAGGTTATGCATGATGGCGAACAGCCAGGGACGCATGTCGGTGCCGCGCTTCCAGCTATCGCGCTTTTGCCAGGCGCGTTCCAGCGTGTCCTGCACCAGATCGTCGGCGCCCTCGCGTTCACCGGTCAGGGCCCGGGCGTAGCGGCGCAGGCGCGGCAGGCAGGCGAGCATGGCTTGCTCGTCGGCCTGTCGTTCGCGCTGTTGCCGTTCCAGCCTGGCCTTGCGTCCGAACATGGGGCGCTCCCGATGCCTGGCGGCTCAGCTCAGGGCTTGACCACGTGCCAGATGTCCTTGAAGTTGTCGCCGGTGCGCTCACCGGGCTTCTTGTCGGCTTCATACAGGTACAGCGGCTTGCCCTGATAGGCCAGCTGGGCGCTGCCGTCGTCGCGGGTCACGGTGGAATACGGCGCGGCGGGCGTGCCCATGGGCGCCACCGGCGGCCACAGCTTGGCGCAAGGGCCATTGCAGACGCTCTTGCCGCTGTTGGCGGTGTCCTTGTCGAAGGTATAGACGGTCATGCCCTTGGCATCGACCAGGATGCCGTCCATGGTCTTGACGCCAGCACTCTGGGCGGAGGCGGTCAGGGATGCCGAGGCGCAGGCCAGGGCCAGCAGGGAGCTTGCGAGCAGTCTCATGTCATTTCCTTTTCTTGGTGGGCTTACAGGTTACGGGTTACGCGTTATGCCATACCCATGCCGACGTATACGCGGCCGGCCCCTGCATTATTCCCGTCCCTGCAAAAATATTTTTACCTGAGCCGTGCCGCGCCGCACCATCAGCGGCTGACGGTCTCGCGTTGCATCGGTGCCAGCAGGGCCAGCAGCCGGTTCTGGGTGTGCGAGGAGATGCCGTTGGCGTCCATGGCCAGTTGCAGGTCTTCCACCAGGGCATTGAAGTCGGCGTTGCTGAGCTTGAGACCCTGGTGCACTTCGCGCATGGGGTCACCCGTGTAGATGCAGCCGCCGCCGCTCAATTGGCAGAACTGTTCCACCAGCTTTTGCTTGACGCGCTCGATATTGGACTCCGCAAACGTATGCTTGATGCGCCGATCGGCCAGCATGTTGGCCATGAAGTCATCCACTACTTTCTGCAGCACCGGCAAGCCGCCCAGGGCGCGGTAGAGGCTGTCGTCCGGCGGCGTCTGTGCCTGGGCCGCGCCCAGTGTGCCGGCCAGAGCCAGGGCGGCGGCGGCGCGCGTTATCTGCTGTCTCATCATGGCTGCTCCTCGCGCTCAGAATCCGGCCTGCAGCGACAGATAGACGCCGCGCTGCCGCTTGGGGTTGTAGACGGTGATGTCGCCCAGCGCCACGTAGGCCAGGGTCATCGACAGGTTCTTGCTGGGGAACCAGGCCAGGAAGGCATCGTAGTAATCCTTCTCATGGTCGGCTGCGAGGTTGCGCGGCTTCATGCGGTATTCCACGCCCAGGGCCAGCTTGCGGTTGATCAGGTAGGCCGCCGAGAACTCGCCCATGGCCTGGTAGCGATCACGCTGGTCGCCGCCGAAGCCGAGCAGGCCCATCTGGTTGGCCTTGGTCAGGCGCAGCGTGCCGTTGAGCAGCAGGCTTTCCTGCAGCAGGAGCTTGGTGGCGGCGAGGTAATAGTCGATGCCGGCATCGCTGGCTGCGCCCAGTTGCTTGACGTTGGTAACCGCCCCCAGGCCGCCGATGCCATTGTTGTGCTTGAACATGACCCCGGCGGCAACCTGCGGCAGCCAGCGGTCCTGGTCGTAGACCGCGTCTCCGGCCAGCTTGAGCTTGATGCCGACGATGTCCTGGCTGATCTTGAGGTCGGCCAGCGGCGCCAGGCTGCCATAGAGCTCCTGCTTGTTCAGCGAGAGTTCGACACGGTCGAGGATGCCCACGGCCACGCCGTAGGACTTCAAGGTGTAATCCTGGGTCGACAGATAGGTGTAGTGCGCATTGGCACCATAGCTGTCACGGGTGCCGTAGCCGGTGATCAGGGCCCAGGGCGTGAGGCCACCGCCACCGGCACCTTCCACCTGGATCACGCCACCGGTGGCGGTGAGCTTGCCCAGGTCGGGCATCCAGCGGCGATCGTCGGGTGCTGTGGACGCAGTGGCCTCGCCGGTCGTCGCGGGCGTAGAGGGCGCCGCTGCGGCGGCCGCGCCGGCGCGCATGGCCCGGGCTGCCTTCTGCTGCTGGGCCAGCGCCCAGGCGTCGCGCTCGGCATCGCTCATCTGCGCCAGCCCAGGTGCCGAGAGCGTTGTCAGCAGCGCCAGAGCGCCGCCCTTGATGGTGTTCTTCATCCCACTCCCCCTGCCCCACTTGTCTGATCCGTCATTGATGCTGGCGCCCCCTCGGCGCCACTCATACCGCCACGTTTTCGGACTGGTCCAGCGCCTCCGGCGCGCGCCATTGCTGCAGCCATTCCAGGAAACGCTCGACCGGCATGGGCTTGCCCATGAAATAGCCTTGTCCCTGATCGCAGCCCATCTGCCGCAGCAGGAACCACACCTCTTCGCTCTCCACCCCTTCGGCCACCACCCGCAGGCCCAGGTTGTGGCCCAGGTCGATGGTGGAGCGCACGATCTTGGCATCGTCCTGATCCTGCGCCATCTTCATGACGAAGGACTTGTCGATCTTCAGCTCCCGCACCGGCAGGCGCTTCAGGTAGGCCAGCGAGGAATAACCGGTGCCGAAATCGTCGATGCTCAAGGCGAAACCCATGGCCGCCAGCCGGTCCAGCGTGTTCTGGGCACGCGCCGGGTCGTCCATGATGGCGCTCTCGGTGATCTCCAGGCAGAGCGCGGCGGGCGTGAGTCCGTGGCGCTCGACGATGGCGGCGAAGACGCCCGGCAACTCCTGGTCCAGCAGGTCGCGTGTCGAGAGGTTGACCGAGAATTTCAGGGCAATGCCATTGCGACGCAGCTCGGCCGACAGGCTGGCGACCTTTTCCATCATCCAGACGGTCAGCATGCGAATGAAACCGGTGGTCTCGGCGAAGGGAATGAAATTGTCCGGGCCGATGAAGCCCTTTTCCGGATGCAGCCAGCGCACCAGCGCTTCGGCCCCGAACACTTCGCCGGAGGCCAGGTCCAGCTTGGGCTGCAGATAGAGCATGAATTCGTCGCGCTCCAGTGCGCGGCGCAGCTCGGAAAGGAGCGACAGGCTTTCCTGGCTGCTGCGGTCGATGGCGGGGTCGTAGACCACCACCCCGCTGCCCTTGCGCTTGGCGGTGTACATCGCCACCTCGACCCGGCTGAGCAGGACATCACTGCTGCGTCCGTGGGCCGGATAGCCGGCGATGCCGATGCCGGCGCCCAGGTCCACCGTCTGTTCCTGCAGGGACAAGGGTTGCTCCAGCGCCCGCAGGATATGTGCCGCCTGCGCCAACGCACCTTCCAGGCTCACACCCGGCAGCAGGATGGCAAATTCGTCGCCGCCCAGTCGCGCCACCTTGGCTCCCGGATACAGCAGCTGAGCCGTCAGGCGCGACGCTACCTGGCGCAGCAGGTCGTCGCCGAAGCGGTGACCCAGTACATCGTTGACCTGCTGGAACCGGTCCAGGTCCATCATCAGGATGTGGCAGATACCGCCCACCGATTCCCCGCCGTCGATGATGGCGTCCCGTAGCAGATCGGCGAACTGCACCCGGTTGGGCAGGCCGGTCAACTGGTCCTGGTAGGCCAGCCGGCTGATTTTCAGTTCACGTTTGGCGATCTCGCCACGCATGGTTTCGAAGGCTGCACCCAGGCGGCCGATCTCGTCCTGGCGCCGGATGTACAGGCCTTCGCTGTAGTCACCCGCGCCCAGGCGCTTGGCCACGCTGGCCAGGTCGCGCAGGGGGCTGGTGATGCGCCGTGCCATCACGGCACTGGCCACCGCCGCGCCCAGCACGCCCAATACCGTAATGCTCAGCAGGATCACTTGCAGCCGCTGGTAGGGTGCCACCGCTTCGCTGACCGAACGCTGCAACACCGCCACCGCCTGCTGGCCGTTGCTGGCCTGCGCCAGCGGCAGGATGCGGGCGCGATACTGGTTGCCGTCGATCTGCAGGTCGGCCGGGCCGGCGGCGCGCACGTCGCCCACTTCGTGCAGCAGCATCTGCGCCTCGGGTTTGGCCAGGGTCGATACATCCGACACCCAGTCAGGGCGCCCGCGCTGGCGAACCAGGATGGACACCTGCAGCTGCGAGAGGGCGCGCATGTCATTGACCAGATCGCGATCCACCGGGAATCCCATGACCACCCAGGCAATGGTGACCGGCGCCTTGATCGGCACGGCCACGATCTGGAACAGGCTCTCCCCCACCACCACGCTCTCGGCGGCACCGTTGGCGTTGTCCTTGTCGGCCTTGCGCACGAGTTCCAGGCTGCTGCGCTGGAGGTCGGTGTCGGGGTACTCCATGGTCGAGGCGCGAATCGTGCCGTCGGTAGCGATCAGCATGCCCATGGAAGCGCCGATGCGCGCCCCGTGGTTGGCCAGCACCGAGCCGATGGTGTCATGGTCGTCGGTGCCAATGGCCTGGCGGAAGCCGAAGTCGGACGCCAGCAGCCTTGCGCCCTGGGTCAGTTTCTGGGCGTTCTGGTCCAGCAGGCGCGTGAAGACGCGCTCACCGATCACCAGTTCGTCGCTGATGGCGCTGCGCGCGTTGCGGTCGATGGCGGTACGGATCGCCACGAAGCCGGCCAGTTGCACCACCACGATGAGGATGATGAACAGCGCAACGATCTTGCTTTCCAGACGGTAGAGACGCACCCTTGCCCCGTTTCCCTTATTTGCCATGCACGGCGCCGCCCTACAGCGGCACCGCCTTGACGTTGAGTTTGATGGCGGCCTTGCCGTCGCCCTGGACCTCCAGCGCCTGTTGCACGGCGGCCTGGTTCGGGCCCATCGTGAAATACCAGGCCTTGAGCGTGTAGCGGCCATTGCCCAGGCCATCCAGCCTGACCGTGCCGCTGCGATCGGTCACGCCGAAATACGGCGTATTGACCACCTGCACGTAGGCCACCATCTCGTCATGGATATTGCAGCCCAGCACCACGGTTCCCGCCTTGTCGAAGACCACCGGGCTGCCGGGTACGCCGGAATAAAGCTTCAGTTCGAAAGTCTTGGCCGGCGAGAACGAATAGACGTGGTGCCGGATATTGTCATGGTTAGGGAACAGGATGGGCGTGCCGGTCTGCACCACCGTCACCAGCGGGATGAAGGTCTTGTTCTTCTGCTCGATCTCGACCTGTCGCGGCGGCTTGGCGGGTGCGGCGGCGCCGCCCGCCGGTTCGGCATAGACCACGGCATTGGGAACCACCTGACCGGCGCTATCGAGGACCTGCACCGAGACCGCTGCCTGCGCTGCGCAGGCAATAGCGGCGGCCCAGATACATGCCATGACCTTGACGAGCTGCCCTGCCCTGCGGCGCATGTTCTTGTTCTGCATATCGCTTGATGGAAAATGGGTAACGGCGGGGGCCACCCGGCGCGCCACCTCCATGGCGCATCCGACAAGCCTTTCCCTTCACCCTGCACTATACGGAAGCCCTTAGCGCTGCATATAGGGGAGTTTCTGAGTTGCCCGACAGCAATCCGACAACCCAACACCCCTTATGATCGCCCTGCTGGTGATCAGTCCCCTCATGAACCTTCACCAGGCTTCGCGATTATGCCTGCGAATCTTCTCTTGGAGCAGTCAGATACCCGATCACTGCCGGCAGAATTTCCGGACGCACGCTCCCTGCGGACAGCCCTCCCGGACCGGTCAGGACCACGGCATTGATCAGCGCCTTCAACATGCGCTGCAGGACGAAGGTCGCCACATCCAGGTCAGGCGTGGTGATGCTGCTGCGGTGCTTTTCCAGCACGCGGCGGATGGCCTCGAAGAAACGCTGGCGGATCTCGCTGGACACCGGCAGGTTGTAGGCCGGGAATTCCTCTTCCAGGATGCGGTTCAGTTCCGGCTCCAGCAGATGGGCCGCCACCAGGGCGCCGATCAGCTTGTCGAAGTCTTCGCGCAGGGAGCCGGCGGCATCAATATGCGCCACCACATCCTCGAACAGCCCCAGCATGCGCGAGACATGGCGCTCGCGCAGGGCAAAGATCAAGGCGTCCTTGTTGGGGAAATACTGGTACAGCGAGCCCACGCTGATACCGGCCGATTCGGCCACGAGATTGGTGTTGGTCTTGGCATAGCCGCGCTCGACGAGCACGCGTGACATGGCATCAAGGATGGTATCGACCATCGCCCGCGAACGCGCCTGGCGTGGTTCTTTTCTGGGTTGCAGTTTCATTGGCAGCTTTGGTAAGGAATTCGCCCGCCCCCGACGCGAATTCACAACATGAGTGATTGTTCGTATATCCAAGTATAATACGGAAAATGAGTTTTTACTCGCCCCGCCCCCGGATGGTACTCGTAAATCCAGGTGAGCGCTTGGTACCGGATTGAACCAGCGCCGCCAGCATCCCATGCGTGTGGCCTGCTGCGCAGGCATCAGCGGGTCGCAAAACTCACAAAAGAACTCGTATCGCCAAATACCTCTTCGTGGAGAATTCTATGAAACGCATCACGTCGCCCGGGCTGCGGCCACGGGCGATCGCCACTCGTGTCGTGGCGACCGCCTTGCTGGGCGCGCTCGGTTTGTCAGGTTGTGCCAGCTTCGAGGGCATCGGCAGTGACAAGCAGCTCGCCCAGGCCCGCGATTTCGCGACCCAGCACAGTCTGTCGGATCCCAATCCCGGCGCGCCCGACGGCCAGTGGCCGGGAAGCGACTGGGTGCGCCAGTTCGGCGACGCCCAGCTGACCGCCCTCATCGAAGAAGCCCTGGCCGCCAGCCCCAGCCTGCAGCAGGCGCGTGCCCGCATCGGCGCGGCCACCGCCCTGGCCGAATCGCGCGGCGCGCCGCTGCTGCCAAACGTGGATGCGCAGGCCTCGTTCACGCGCAACCAGTTCTCCAGCACCTCGATCTACCCGCCGCCGTATGGCGGCAACTGGTACAACGAAAAGAAGGCCGGCCTCAACGTCGGCTATGAGCTCGACCTGTGGAACAAGAACCAGGCCGCCCTGGAACAGGCCATCTCCAGCGAGAAAGCCGCCCAGGCCAGCGAACAGGAAGCACGCCTGGCCCTGACCGCCTCCATCGTCTCGGTCTACAGCCAGCTGGCGGCGCAGTATGCGCTGCACGATATCCTGCAGCGCACGGTCGATCAGCGTACTTCCCTGGAAAAGATCACCGCCGATCGCGTGCGTACCGGCCTGGATAGCCAGATCGAGCGCAACCAGTCGCGCAGCAGCAGCGCCGAGGCACGCGCCCAGCTGGAGCAGAGCGAAGGCCAGATCATCCTGCTGCGCCAGCAACTGGGCGCCTTGAGCGGCAAGGGGCCGGATCGCGGCCTGCAACTGGCGCCGCCCTCCCTGCAGAACCTGGCCACGCCCGGCCTGCCGGCGGACCTGCCGCTGAACCTCATGGGTCGCCGTCCCGACATCGTGGCCGCACGCTGGCAAGTGGAAGCCGCCAGCCAGGGCATCACCGTGGCCAAGGCGCGCTTCTACCCGGATATCAACCTCTCGGCCATGATCGGCTTCGACAGCCTGATCGACAGCAACCCCTTCACGGCCGCCAGCAAGAGCATCGCCTTTGGACCGGCCATCTCGCTGCCGATCTTCGAGGGCGGCGCGCTACGGGCCGGACTCAAGGGCGAATACGCCAACTACGAGCTGGCCGTGGCGACCTACAACAAGGCGCTCAACGATGCCTATGCCGACGTGGCACGCCAGATCGCGGCGATCCACTCGACCGAGCGCCAACTGCCGATTCGCGACGAGGCCCTGCAAGCAGCCGAACGCGCCTACCAGCTGGCACGCGAGCGTTATCGCCTGGGACTGGTCTCGCAACTGACGCTGCTGTCGGCCGAGACCGCCGTGCTGGGTCAACGCCAGTCCATGGTGGCGCTGCAGGCGCAGCGCCGCGAACAGCAGGTGGCGCTGTACAAGGCGCTGGGTGGCGGTTTCGACGCCCAGCAGGCCGGGCTGGCCTATGGTCAACCGCAACAGCAGCCACAGCAGCAACGCTGAAGCAGGCCCGCCACAGATCTGCATGACATCCCGACATTGAATCCAGCCTGGTGGCCGGTCTCTCCACTGATCCGCCGACCACCGGGACGGCGTGCCGCAACAGCGACGCGCCGATTGACCGCCTACAAAAAGATAGAACGGAGTCCTCCATGAGTGACAGCACCACCCAAAACAATGCGCCAGCCAATGGCAATGGAAATGGAAACGGCAATGGCAAGCGCAAACGCCAGCTGATCTTGCTGACCCTGCTGCTGCTGGTGATCGCGGTCGCCTGCTTCCTGTACTGGTTCCTGCATGCACGCTTCTTCGAAGAAACCGACGACGCCTATGTCGGCGGCAATGTGGTGCAGATTTCCGCCCAGGTGGGCGGCACCGTAGTGGCCGTGAAGGCCGACGACACCCAGATCGTCAAGGCCGGCCAGCCGCTGGTGGCGCTGGACGCCGCCGACACCAGGCTGGCCCTGGATCAGGCCCAGGCTGCGCTGGCCCAGGCGGTGCGCCAGACGCGCCAGCTGTTCCTGAACAACGATACCCTGGCCGCCAACGTCGCCGCCGCCGACTCCAACCTGGCCCGCGCACGCGAAGACCTGCAACGCCGCCAGGCCGGCCTGGCCTCGGGCGCGGTCTCGCAGGAAGACGTCTCGCACGCCCGTGATGCCGTCAAGAGTGCCAGCGCCGCCCTGGATCAGGCACGCGCCGCCGCCGCCGCCAACCGTGCCCTGACCGACCACACCAGCGTCACCGAGCACCCCAACGTGCTGCAAGCCGCCACCGCCGTGCGCAATGCCTACCTGAACTACGCCCGCGTCAATATCGTGGCGCCGGTCTCGGGCTTCGTCTCCAAGCGTTCGGTGCAGGTCGGCCAGCGCATCGCCGCCGGCAACCCGCTGATGGCCATCGTGCCGCTCGAACAGATCTGGATCGACGCCAACTTCAAGGAAAGCCAGCTGCAGCACATCCGCATCGGCCAGCCGGTGGAGGTGATCGCCGACGTCTATGGCTCCAGCGTCAAGTACAAGGGCACCGTGATCGGCTTCTCGGCCGGCACCGGCGGCGCCTTCTCGCTGCTGCCTGCGCAGAACGCCACCGGCAACTGGATCAAGGTGGTGCAGCGCGTGCCGGTGCGCATCGCGCTGGACCCGGAACAGGTGCGCGCCCATCCGCTGCGCATCGGCCTGTCCACCACGGCCACCGTCGATATCCATGGCGACGGCCGCGCGCTGGAAGCGGTGCCGACCAATTACCAGACCGACGTCTATGACGACCTGGGCAAGCAGGCCGACAGCATTGTCGAGCGCATCATCAGCGACAACGCCAGTGGTTTGCCGCAAGCCCGCAAGAGCAAGGCCGCGGCCACGCCGGCTGCCGTCCCGCATACCTGAGACCATGCCGCTGCAATCACTGGACAATGACGGAGCCCCATGGCCAACAGCCCTACTCCCCCAAAACCCTACACGCCACCGCCACCGCTGACCGGCGCCAACCTGGTGCTGGGCACCCTGTCGGTGTCGCTGGCGGTGTTCATGAACGTGCTGGACTCGTCCATCGCCAACGTCGCCATTCCGACCATCTCGGGCAACCTGGGCGTGTCGGTCGATGAAGGCACCTGGGTCATCACTTCCTTCGCGGCCGCCAATGCCATTTCGATCCCGTTGACCGGCTGGCTCACCCAGCGCCTGGGCGCGGTACGCCTGTTCGTCACCTCGGTGCTGCTGTTCGTGGTGGCGTCCTGGCTGTGCGGACTGGCGCCCACGCTGCCCATCCTGTTGGCCGCCCGCGTGCTGCAAGGCCTGGTGGCCGGCCCCATGGTGCCGCTGTCGCAATCGCTGCTGCTGGGGGCCTACCCCAAGTCGCGGGCCTCGTTCGCCCTGGCGCTATGGGGCATGACCGCCGTGGTGGCGCCGGTGGCCGGGCCGGCGCTGGGCGGCTGGATCACCGACAGCTATACCTGGCCCTGGATCTTCTACATCAACATCCCGGTGGGCCTGATCGCAGCCGGCATCACGCTGGCCATCTACCGTTCGCGCGAAACGCCCATCCACAAGCTGCCCATCGACAAGATCGGGCTGGCACTGCTGGTGACCTGGGTGGCCGCCTTCCAGATCATGCTGGACAAGGGCAAGGACCTGGACTGGTTCGCCTCGCCCACCATCGTCACGCTGGGCATCATTGCCCTGGTGGCCTTTGCCTACTTCGTGGTGTGGGAGCTCAACAATGACCACCCGGTGGTGGATCTGCGCCTGTTCGGCCGGCGCAATTTCGCCGGTGGCACCATCGCCATTTCGATCGGCTATGGCGTGTTCTTCGGCAACCTGGTGATCCTGCCGCAGTGGCTGCAGCAATACCTGGGCTACCGCTCCATCGACTCGGGCCTGTCGACTGCGCCGATCGGGATTTTCGCGGTGATCCTGATGCCGCTGATCGGCCGTTTCCTGCCGCTGGTGGATGCGCGCAAGGTGGCCACGGCGTCCTTCATCGGCTTTGCCATCGTGTTCTGGCTGCGCTCGCGCTACAACCTGCAGGTGGACCAGATGACGGTGATCCTGCCCACGCTGCTGCAGGGCATCCCGACGGCCATGTTCTTCGTGCCGCTGACGGTGCTGCTGCTGTCGGGCCTGCCGCCCGAACGCATTCCGGCGGCCGCCGGGCTGTCATCCTTCGTGCGGGTGTTCTGTGGTGCGGTCGGCACCTCGATCTCCACCACCGCCTGGAACAACCGCACCATCATGCACCACGCGCAGCTGACCGAGCATGCCACGCCCTATAGCCCCTGGCTGCAGGAAACGCTCAACAACATCAGCAGCACGCTGGGCCTGAATGCCGAGCAGAGCGCCGCCATGCTGGAGCGGACCATCACCTTCCAGGCCGCCATGCTGGGCATCAACGACATCTTCTTTGTGTCGGCAGTGATCTTCCTGGTGATCATCCCGCTGATCTGGATCATCAAGCCCTCCAAGGGCGGTGCCGGCGCGGCCGAAGCTTCGGCCGCGCACTAGGCGAAGGCACCTGGCCCGGGCAGCCCGGCTAGCGCAGCCGGGCCAGCCCATGCTGCAGGCGGATGATGTCGATCAGCTTGCGCAAGGCCGGATGGGCATGGCGCCGGCTGCTGTAGTACATGTGGAAGGGCTCGCTGGGTGCAGCCCATTCAGGCAGCAGCACTTCCAGCGCCCCCTCTTCGATGTCCTTCCTGATCCTGGCCTCCAGCAGATAGGCAATACCGACCCCGGCCCGGGCGGCGGCGATGGTGGCCGCCGTGTTGTTGATCGTCACCAGGCCCGGCACGCGGATGCGCTGCTGGTGCTTGCCACGGCCGAACTCCCACTTGTAGCTGGAATTGTCCCCCAGCAGCAGTTGCAGGCAGTTGTGCTGCGCCAGGTCCTCCAGCGTCTGCGGACGGCCGCAGCGCTGCAGATAGTCCGGCGAGGCGGCCGCCACCCAGCGGTGGGCGCGCGTCAAGGGCGCGGTCACCATGCCTTCCGGCACGTAGTGTCCGTAGCGGATGCCGGCGTCATAGCCTTCGCTGACGATGTCGATGGGCCGGTCATCCACCACCACGGTGAGCTTGACCTTGGGGCATTGCCGGACGAACTCGGGGATGGCCGGCTCGATCAGCAGATGCGCGGCATCGGCAAAGACATTGATGCGCAACTCCCCCAGGCTGCCCGCCGCTGCGCTTTCCAGCACACCCAGCGCAGCACCGATCTTCTCGAAACCCTCCTCCAGGCGCAGCGCCAGCTCGCTGCCGGCCGCCGTCGGCGAGACCGCCCGGCTGGAGCGGTACAGCAGCCGGGTGGACAGCCGCTCCTCCAGCCGCTTCATGGCATGGCTGGTGGCCGAGGGGGTCAGGCCGAGCTGGATGGCAGCGGCCTTGAAGCTGCCGGTCCGCAAGATCGTGACAAATACCCGCAAATCCGAAAAATCCACATGATCCAGCAAGGACATGAATGAACTCCATTCACTTCATGAATTAATGATGTGCATGTTAAACCATCCTCCCGCTGCCGTGACGCAGGGTATAAATACGGTTTCACCGCCCGCACGCGCCCCCGCGGACCCGCCCGGGCCGGACAACCCATGCAAAGGATGAGCAACATGAAATCAAGAACGTTTGGCCGCACCGGTGCGGAAGTATCGGAGATCGGATTCGGCGCCTGGGCCATCGGCGGCTCCTGGGGCGACGTCTCCAGCCAGGACGCCAAAGCCGCCCTGCATGCGGCGCTGGACAGCGGCGTCACGTTCATCGATACCGCCGACGTCTATGGCGATGGCCGTTCCGAGCAACTGATCGCCCAGGTCCTCAAGGAACGTGGTGGCCCGCGCCCCTTCGTCGCCACCAAGGCCGGCCGCCGCCTCTCGCCCCATGTCGCCAGCGGCTACACGCGCGAGAACCTGGGCGCCTTCGTCGAACGCTCGCTGCGCAACCTGGAGGTGGAATGCCTGGACCTGGTGCAGCTGCACTGCCCGCCGCCGGAGGTCTATTACCAGCAGGAAGTCTTCGGCTATCTGGATGACCTGGTCAGTGCCGGCAAGATCGCCCACTACGGCGTTTCGGTGGAGAAGGTGGAAGAAGGCCTGAAGGCCATCGAATACCCGAACGTGAAATCGATCCAGATCATCTTCAACATCTTCCGCCAGCGTCCGCTGTCGCTGTTCCTGGATGAGGCGCAACGCCGCGACATCGCCGTCATCGCCCGGGTGCCGCTGGCTTCGGGTCTGCTGACCGGCAAGATGTCGGCGCAGACCACCTTTGCCGCCGATGACCACCGCCACTTCAATCGCCATGGCGAAGCCTTCGATGTCGGCGAGACCTTCTCCGGCGTGCCGTACGAGGTCGCCCTGGCGGCCGTCGAGAAGATTCGCGCGCTGGTGCCGGAAGGCGTATCGATGGCGCAGTTCGCGCTGCGCTGGATTCTTATGGAAAGCGGTATCAGCACCGTCATCCCCGGCGCGCGCAACGTACAGCAGGCGCAATCCAACAGCGCCGCCAGCGGACTGCCGCCGATCCAGGCCGACGTGATGCAGGCGCTGTGGCAGCTTTATCTGGATGACATCGCGCCCTACGTGCATCAACGCTGGTAAGCTTTGGCCCCTGCCCGTCACCCCTACAAGAACATAAGGACAACATGACACCCATCAAACTCGCCATCGCCGGCGTCGGCAAGATCGTCTATGACCAGCACGCCCCGGCCATCGCCGGCAACCCGGATTTCCAGCTGGTCGCCACGGCCAGCCGCAACCACAGCATCGACGGCGTGACCGCCTTCAAGACCATGGCAGAGATGCTGGACTCCGGCACGCAGATCGATGCCATCTCGCTGTGCATGCCACCGCAGTATCGCTATGAAGCCGCACGCCAGGCACTACTCGCCGGCAAGCACGTGTTCCTGGAAAAGCCGCCCGGCGCCACGCTGTCAGAAGTCGAATCGCTCAAGGCGCTGGCGGCCGAACAGGGCGTAACGCTCTTCGCCAGTTGGCACTCGCGCCATGCACCGGCGGTGCAGGTAGTCAAGCGCCACCTGCAGCAGCACGCACCGCGCCGGGTCGAAGTGATCTGGCGCGAAGACGTCCGCCACTGGCACCCCGACCAGGAATGGATCTGGCAACCGGGCGGCCTGGGCGTGTTCGATCCGGGCATCAATGCCTTGTCCATCGTCACCGAGATCCTGCCGCAGGCCATGTTCCTCAAGCAGGCCACGCTGGAAGTACCGGCCAACCGCCAGACCCCGATCGCCGCGCGACTGGCCTTTACCGATGCCCTGGGGACGGATGTGCAAGCCGACTTCGACTGGCGCCAGACTGGCGAGCAGACCTGGGATATCGTGATCGACACCGCGAGCACGCATCTGCATCTCAAGAAGGGTGGGCATGAATTGTGGATCGACCAGGCGCCGTGCGAGCTGCCGGTGGAAGGCGAATATCCTTCGCTGTACGCCCATTTCTGCCAACTGATCCGGAACAAGTCCTCGGATGTGGACGTGGCACCGCTGCGCCATGTGGCCGATGCCTTCATGCTGGGGGAGCATGTGGTGACGGATGCGTTTGTGTAGGGCCTGTTCACGCTCACCGGACAACGCACTGGTCCGGTGAGCGTGGCGGACCGACGGCCTAGGCCGTCAGGATGCGATGATGGAAGCGCAGATGATCTTCCACAAAGCTCTGGATGAAGTAATACCCGTGGTCGTAACCCTCATGCCGGCGCAGCGTCAACGGTTGTGAAGCCTCGCGGCAGGCGGCCTCGAAGCGTTCTGGCAGCAGTTGCTCCAGCAGGAATTTGTCGGCCAGGCCCTGGTCGATCAGGATGCCCTGCGGGAAGGGAGCGTAGAGCTGGCGCATCAGTTCGCTGGCGTCATGCTGCTGCCAGGTTTCCTGATCCGGGCCGAGGTAGTTGCCAAAGGCCTTCTGGCCCCAGGGACAGTGCAACGGTGCCGCAATCGGCGCAAAAGCCGAGACCGAGCGGTAGAGCTCGCGATGACGCAAGGCCAGCGTGAGCGCGCCATGCCCGCCCATGGAATGGCCGAAGATGCCCATGCGTTGCGGATCGGCCGGGAAATTCTCCAGCACGGCCTGGCGCAGGTCGTCGACCACATAGCTCTCCATGCGGTAATGCCGATCCCACGGCGCCTGGGTGGCGTCGAGGTAGAAACCCGCCCCTACGCCGAAATCCCAGCTGTCGCTTTCACCCGCAACGCCTGCTCCGCGCGGGCTGGTGTCCGAGCTCACCAGGATCATGCCCAGCTCGGCCGCGACGCGTTGCGCACCAGCCTTGATCATGAAGGTTTCTTCGGTACAGGTCAGTCCGGCAAGGTAGAACAGCACCGGCAGCTTGCCGCCGGTGCGGGCCTGCGGTGGCACGAAGACCGAGAACCGCATGTCCAGGCCGATGGCCGGCGAGGCATGGCGGTAATAGCCCTGCACGCCGCCGAAACAGCCGTGCTCGGAGAGTTTCTCCAGCATCGCGCGCTCCTCAGAACTCGACCACAGAGCGGATCGATTCACCGCTCTTCATCAGGTCGAAGCCTTCGTTGATGCGCTCCAGGGGCAGCTTGTGCGTGATCAGGTCGTCGATGTTGAGCTTGCCTTCCATGTACCAGTCGACGATCTTTGGCACGTCAGTACGACCGCGCGCGCCGCCGAAGGCCGAGCCCTTCCAGACACGGCCGGTCACCAGCTGGAACGGACGGGTGGAGATTTCCTGGCCGGCTGCTGCCACGCCGATGATGATGGACTGACCCCAGCCCTTGTGGCAGCACTCCAGCGACTGGCGCATGGTGGTGGTGTTGCCGATGCACTCGAAGCTGTAGTCGGCGCCGCCGTCGGTGAGACCAATGATGGCATCGACCACGTTGGGGACGTCCTTGGGATTGATGAAGTCGGTCATGCCGAACTTGCGGGCCATGGCTTCACGCGCCGGGTTCAGGTCCACGCCGATGATCTTGTTGGCACCGACCATCTTGGCCGCCTGGATCACGTTCAAGCCAATACCGCCCAGGCCGAACACCACCACATTGGCACCCGCCTCCACCTTGGCGGTAAACAGCACGGCGCCCACACCGGTGGTGACGCCACAGCCGATGTAGCAGACCTTGTCGAAGGGGGCATCGGAACGGATCTTGGCCAGGGCGATTTCCGGGACCACGATGTAGTTGGAGAAGGTCGAGGTGCCCATGTAGTGGAACAGGGGCTTGCCGTCCAGCGAGAAGCGGCTGGTGGCGTCGGGCATCAGGCCGCGGCCCTGGGTGGCGCGGATGGCCTGGCACAGGTTGGTCTTCTGCGAGAGGCAGAACTTGCACTCGCGGCATTCCGGGGTATACAGGGGGATGACGTGGTCGTCCTTCTTGAGCGACTTCACGCCCGGGCCGACGTCGACCACCACGCCCGCGCCTTCATGGCCGAGGATGGCGGGGAAGATGCCCTCCGGGTCGGCGCCGGAGAGTGTGTAGTAGTCGGTATGGCAGATGCCGGTGGCCTTGATCTCGACCAGGACTTCGCCGGCCTTGGGGCCGCCGAGTTCGACTTCCTCGATGGTCAAGGGCTTGCCTGCCTGCCATGCTACCGCTGCTCTTGTCTTCATAGGGATGGGTCCTTTATCTGGTAATGGGGAATGCGTGGAGGTAACCTGGGATGGGTGCATCCTGCTCAGCCTCAACTGCGGCGGCGATCAGGGTTGCACTCAGCTGCTGAGGTACTGGCGTACTGAGATGCTGTGATCCCGGACGCCGTATTATCGCATTGCAAACGAAAATGCAGTTGCCGCATCGCGGTACTGAATTTTTACGAGTCATCTTGATGTCAGAACAAGTGAAAATTTCCGCCTGACATGAAAAACCTGCTGTCGCGTTGCGGCATCGCCGCCACGATAATGACAAAGCCTTTGGCTTGGGGTAAGGTTGCTACAAAACAAACGATAGCAGGGGACGGCCAGCGCGCCGCAGTGCCTCAAGCACGACAGGGCAAGGCAGGGACAAAGCAAGGACAAGGCTAGAGCAGGGCCGGAGCAATAACGACATCCAGGGTAGCGAGCGCAGATGGCCCTGTTCCAACCATGCGCATCTGCCGACCATCATCTGGTTGTACGCAACACGACAAGACGCATCAAGCGCAGCATCAGACGGGATGGCATACTGTCATCCTTCGTATCAGCAAGTGGGGGCATCCACGTAATTTTGGCGTAAGCAACGGTCACTATGGTGACCGCCTGCGGCGATGTATTGTGCCAGCGGCTTGGCACAGGACGTCAACGGCAGGAAAAATGCGCCTTGCGTGAGAGAGCTGTCGAACGGTCGTCCGGCAGATGTCGGACGAATGGATGAGCAGCACCAAGCTGCCTAACGACAGGTGATGTGATAGTTGGTCACATGGGAAAACAGAACAAATCACCGGGACGCACGGGTTATACCCTGAAGACCTTGCTGCTGTTCGTCGGCTTCGTCGGGTCGTTCATCGTGGTACAGACATGGTGGGAAATCCGCCAGGACCGGCAGTTGACCATCGATTCCGAACGCGCCAGTTCGATGGCCGCCGTGCGCAGCGTGCAAGAGCATGCCGAGCGCGTCTTCGGCGACCTCGACAAGATGCTGTGGAATACCGCCGAGCACATCCAGGGTGCCGGCCCCGACCTGCTGGACGACGACCAGGCCCTGTACCACCTGCTCTCGGAGATGCAGCAGCGCCTGCCTACGGTGATGGTGCTGCGTTATGTGGATCGCAACGGCAATACCCGTGCCAGTTCGCTGCGCGCCTTCGATACCACCAGCATTCCCGAGGATCGCAAGCTGACCTTTGTGGACGGCAATCCGGCGCGCCCCACCCTGTTCGTCGGCCAGCTCATGCGCAGCCGCTACAACCGCGAACTGGTGTTGCCGGTGGCGATGAACCTGTTCGATCGCAGCGCCCGGCCGATCGGCTTGCTGGTGGCCGAATTGCGGGCCGCCACCTTCTTCGATTTCTACAAGCGCATCACCAACTTCGAGGCCATCGTCTCGCTGCGTTCGGAGAGCGGCTCGATGATGCTGCGCTCCCCCTATGAGGAACGCTGGCTGAACGTGAGCCTGGCCGACGCCAAGAGCATGGGGCGCATCCGGGCCGGCGCCGAGGAAGGCGCCTTCGAGGAAATCTCCCACCTGACCGGCGAATCGCTGCTGTTCTCCTACAAGCGGCTGGACAAGTGGTCGCTGGTGGCGGTCTACGCGCGCCGCATGGAAGACGTGCTTGCGCCCTGGCGCAGCCGAACCGAGAACCGCATCCTGCTGACCACGGGGATACTCGGTTTCATCCTGATCGCGCTGATTTCCTTCCTGGTCTACTACCGCTACCAGCGGCGCCTGGACCACGCGTTGTCGGCCAGTGAATACCGCTATCGCAAGCTCTACGAGGAGGGCAGCGATCCCATCGTGCTGATTTCGTCGGAGCTTCGCTACCTGGACTGCAATGCCGCCGCACTGCGCTTTTTCGGCGTACCGGACAAGGAGCGCATCATCGGCCGCAAGGTCGGCCTGTTCTCACGCCAAAAGGCCAGGACGGCAGAGCAGCCGGATATCGATGAGCTGGTCGGCCGCGTGCTCTCCGGCCAGCCACAGCAGTTCGAGTGGGTGACCGTACGACGCAACAAGATCATCCACACCGACGTCACGCTGAACCGGGCCGAATTCGAGCGGGGCTATGCGATCTTCGCCATCCTGCGTGACATCAGTGCCCGCAAGCGCGCCGAACTGCTGCAGAGCGAGCAGAACCGGGTGCTGCACATGGTCATGGCCGATGAAGACCTGGATGGCATCCTCAACGAAATCGTCGGCTTTGCCGATGCCCAGATTCCCTACGGCGCCAGTTGCGTGATGCTGGTCAACGAGCAGGCTTCGCATTTCACCACCGTCTTGAGCCGGCGTTATCCGCCCCGCCTGTTGCGGGCGCTGCAGGGCATGCCGATCCGGCACGGTTGCGGCGTCGGCGCGGAGGCGGCGCTGCGGCGCGGGCCCTGCATCGTCACCGATATCGCGCGCGATCCGGTGACTGAACACCTGCGGGTGCTGATCGATGTGGAGGTCTATCCCTCCTGCGGCGCCTGGCCCATCATCGGTAAAGAGGGGCAATTACTGGGCGTGTTTGCCGCCCTGCTCAAGGAAAACCAGGCCCCCAGCAATGAATACCTGCAACTGGCCAATATCGCGGCCGACCTGGCCAGCGTGGCCATCGAAAGCCGTCGCGCCGACGAGCGCATCCGCCACCTGGCGCACTACGATGAACTGACGGGCCTGCCCAACCGCTTCCTGTGCACCCAGCACGTTTCCAATGCCATCACCCACGCAGAACACCGCAATGGCATGGTAGCGGTGCTGCTGATGGACCTGGACCGCTTCAAGAACATCAACGATACCTTCGGTCACGAGGCTGGCGAGGCGGTGCTGCAGGAAATCGCCCAGCGCTTCCGCAACAGCCTGCGCGAACTGGACATCCTGGCCCGGGTGGGCGGGGACGAGTTCATCGTGCTGGTGGATGACTTCGACGATCCGCTGCAACTGGGCGAGATCGCGCAGAAGCTGCTCTCCGAGGCACGCAAGCCCTTCATCATCGATGGCCAGGAAGCGATGCTCTCGGCCAGTATCGGCATCGCCACCTATCCCGGCGATGGCGACAATGCGCAGACCCTGATCAAGAACGCCGATATCGCCATGTACCGTGCCAAGCACCATGGCAAGGACGACTATCGCTTCTTCTCCGACGAGGTCAACACCAATACGGTGGAGCGCATCGCCCTGGAAGCCGAGCTGCGCCGTGCCATCGAGCGCGCCGAATTCGTGGTGCACTACCAGCCCAAGATCAACCTGGCCAGCGGCAGCATCGTCGGCGCCGAGGCGCTGGTGCGCTGGCAGCACCCGGTACGCGGTCTGTTGCCCCCGGGCGAATTCATCCCGCTGGCAGAGGAGACGCGCCTGATCGACCAGATCGGACTGGAGGTGCTCGACGTGGCCTGCCGCGACATCGGCCTGATGCTGGAGCGCAACCTCGAATGCGGACGCATCTCCATCAACCTCACCGGCAGCCAGTTCGGTGACGAACACCTGCTCGACGACATCAAGTCGGTGGTGGCGCGCCACGGCACACCACCGGCCTGCCTGGAATTCGAGATCACCGAAAGCATGGTGATGCACAATCGCGACCAGGCCATTGCCATCATGGATGGCATCCGCGCCGAGGGCTTCACCATCTCCATCGACGACTTCGGCACCGGCTACTCGTCACTGGCTTACCTGAAGCGCTTCCCGGTCAATACCCTGAAGATCGACAAGTCCTTCATCAACGACATCCCCGATGACGCCAACAGCAGCGCCATCGTGCAGGCCATCATCGCCATGAGCCATGCCTTGAACCTGAAGGTGGTGACTGAAGGCGTGGAGACCGAAAAGCAGTTGCAGGCTCTGCGCGAATTCGGTTCGGACGAATACCAGGGCTATTACTTCAGCAAGCCGGTTCCCTATGTGCAGTTCCTGCAGATGCTGCTGATGCAGCAGCAGGCGCTGCGGCAGGCGGCGCAGGCCCTGGTCATCGAAGGCAGCCCGCCCTGAGCGCTGCCCCTGCCCTCCCCCCGGCTCTTGCCTCTGCCCTCACTGCGAAGATCGCGAACTGAGCCGGTCGACCTGGTACAGCGAGGGGAACAGGCGAATCCACAACAGCACGATGACCACCGTGCCGATGCCCCCGATCAGCACTGCCGGCACCGCACCGAACCAGGCTGCGGTCAGCCCCGATTCGAACTCCCCCAGCTGGTTGGAGGTGCCGATGAAGACCGAATTGACGGCCGACACCCGGCCGCGCATGGCGTCCGGTGTCTCCAGCTGGACGAAGGACGAGCGCACCACCACGCTGATCATGTCGGCCGCGCCCAGCACCGCCAGCGCGGCCAGCGACAGCGGGAACCAGTGTGAGAGGCCAAAGACGATGGTCGCCATCCCGAACACCGCGACAGCAATGAACATGGTGCGGCCCACGCGACCGCCCAGGGGCCGGCGCGCCAGCCACAGGGCCACCACCAGCGCACCGGCCGCAGGCGCCGAACGCAACAGGCCCAGGCCGGCGGCACCGGTATGCAGGATGTCATTGGCATAGACCGGCAGCAAGGCAGTGGCGCCGCCCAGCAGCACGGCAAACATGTCCAGCGAAATGGCGCCGAAGATGGCCGGCTTGCTGCGAATGAAGGCCAGGCCGGCGAATACCGAGGACAGGCTGGCACCGGTCGGCTTGGCGGCAGCCGCAGCAGAAGCAGTGGCTGACGCGGGTCGCCGGATCAAGGACAGCAGCAGGCTGCACAGGGCGAACAGGGCGCAACTGCTGGCGTACACCACGGCCGGTCCGGCCACGTAGAGCAGGCCGCCCAGCGCCGGGCCGATGATGATGGCGAACTGGGTGGCCGACGCCGAGCCGGCCACCGCGCCCGGCAAGGCGCGGGGCGACATCAGGCTGGGCAGCAGGGCCGACATGGTCGGCTTGGAGAATGCGCGACCGGCACCGATGACGGCGACGATGGCGAAGATCATCTCGCGATTGAGCCAGCCTCCGATGCTGCCCAGGGCCAGCGTGGCCGCAGCCAGGGCCTCCACCAGCGCGCTGATGCGGGCCACATTGCGCCGGTCATGGCGATCGGCCACATGGCCGACCACGAACACCAGAAACAGCGAGGGAATGAACTGCACCAGTCCGACGATACCCAGGTCGAAGGCGCTGTGCGTGAGCTGGTAGACCTGCCAGCCGACCGCCACGATCTGCATCTGCAGCGCGATGGTGGAGGCCACGCTGGCGCACCAGAACAATTTGAAGGGGGTGTGGTGACGCAAAGGCTGCTGGTCGTCGCCGGCCTGGTCGGGCTGCTCGGTGGTACTGGTGGATGACATGTCTGGATGTGGAGATTGGGCGATGTGGACCGGAACAGCAAACTGTGAGCGGCTGCACCGGCATCACGCAGACGGTCTTGGCGCCGCTGCGGCCCTGCCCTGCAAGGCAGGTCGGGCGCAGATATACTACCCGATCCCGCGCCCGCCGGCTGAAGCAGGCCCCCATCTGCGATCGACGCTGAAGTCGGCGCCGCAGTCGGCCAATTACAAGGAGAACCAACATGCAGTACCGCCAACTCGGCCGCACCGACATCAAGGTCAGCCAGATCACCCTGGGGACCATGACCTGGGGTGAACAGAACAGCGAAGCCGAGGCCCACTCGCAACTCGATCTGGCCGTTGAACGCGGCATCAACCTGATCGATGCCGCCGAGATGTATCCGGTGCCACCCAAGCCGGAAACGCAGGGCCTGACCGAGCGCTATCTCGGTACCTGGCTCAAGAAGTCCGGCCAGCGCGACCGTCTGCTCATCGCCACCAAATGCACCGGCCCGGCACGCAAGCCGCACAACCCGCGCCATATCCGCGGCGGCATCAACAACCTGGACCGCAAGGGCTTGACCGAGGCCTTGCATGGCAGCCTGGAGCGCCTGCAACTGGATCACGTGGACCTGTACCAGCTGCACTGGCCGGACCGTAGTGTGAACAGCTTCGGCCAGCTCGGCTACCAGCACGTGGACGACGAGAGCACGGTACCGGTCGAGGAGACGCTCAAGGTCCTCAGCGAATTCGTGAAGGCGGGCAAGATCCGCACCATCGGCCTGTCCAACGAAACCGCCTGGGGCGTGGCGCAATTCCTGCGCGCGGCCGAGCAGCACGGGCTGGAACGCATTGTCACGATCCAGAATCCCTACAACCTGCTCAACCGCAGCTTCGAGATCAACCTGGCCGAGTTCGCCCATCGTGAGCAGGTCGGCCTGCTGGCCTATTCACCGCTGGCCTTCGGCATGTTGAGCGGCAAGTATCTTGACGGCGCGCGCCCGGCCGGGGGCCGACTGACGCTGTTCGAGCGCTTTGTGCGCTATACCAATCCGCAAGCCGAACGCGCCACGGCCGAGTACGTCGCCCTGGCCCGCAAGCACGGCCTGGACCCGGCGCAGATGGCCCTGGCCTATGTGAACAGCCGTTCCTTCCTGACCTCCAACATCATTGGCGCCACCACGCTGGACCAGCTGCGCAGCAATATCGACAGTGCCCAGTTGGAGTTGAGTGAGGAAGTGCTGGCAGGGATCGAGGCGATCCATCGCGCGCAGCCGAATCCGGCGCCCTGACGCCTGCTTGGCGCGAGCAACAAAAAACCGGCGACGCGCCGGTTTTTTTGTGTCATCACATCGCTCAAACGAGCAAGCAATTTTCAGTCGCCGCTGCTTTCAGTGGCCACGGCCGCTTGCACCTGCTCCTCGCGGGCACCGTAGCGCGCCGCCATCACCGCACACACCATCAACTGAATCTGGTGGAACAGCATCACCGGCAGCAGCACCATGCCGATGGCGCCGCTGGAGAACAGCACCTTGGCCATCGGTACGCCCGAGGCAAGGCTCTTCTTGGAGCCGCAGAAGACGATGGTGATCTCGTCTTCCTTGTTGAACCCGAGGCGGCGGCTGCCGAAGGTGGTGATGCCCATGATGATGGCCAGCAGCACGGCATTGATCACCAGCAGCGCCACCAGCATGGACACCGGCACCTGGTGCCACAACCCTTGCACCACGGCTTCGCTGAAGGCCACGTAGACCACCAGCAGGATGGAGCTCTGGTCGACGAACTTGAGCCAGGACTTGTTGCGCTCGATCCAGCGGCCGATCCAGGGACGGGCGATCTGACCGGCCACGAAGGGCAGCAATAACTGATAGACGATTTTCAGGATCGAATCGAGCGAGGAATGTCCGCCGCCGTCATGCGCTACCACCAGCACACCCACCAATAGCGGCGTGAGGAAAATGCCCAGCAGGTTGGAGGCGGAGGCGGCGCAGATGGCAGCCGGCACGTTGCCGCGCGCCACCGAGGTAAAGGCGATGGAAGACTGTACGGTGGAAGGCAGCACGCACAGGAACAGCAGGCCCAGGTACAGCTCGGGCGTGATGAACTGCAGCAGCACGGGCTTCAACAACAGGCCGATCAGCGGAAACAGTGCGAAGGTGCAGAGCAATACCGTCACATGCAGCTTCCAGTGGGTGAAGCCGGCTACCACCGCCTCACGCGAGAGCTTGGCGCCATGCATGAAGAACAGCAGGCCGATCATGAAGGTGGTCAGGCCATCGAAGGCCTCGGCCACCTGGCCGGTACAGGGAAGGAAGGATGCTGTGAGCACGACGGCCAGCAGCATCAGGGTCATGTTGTCGGGCAGGAAGCGGGGACGGGCCATGGCGGTATCGATTCTGTTGTAATGGTATGACCCGTGCCGGGGCGCGGGCAAACCGCCATTTTACGTGAGAGGCGCCGTCCCTTGCAGTACCGCAGGAGGCGATGCGGCTCAGGCCTTGCGCACGAATTCGGTCTTCAGGCCCATGGAGCCGAAGCCGTCGATCTTGCAGTCGATATCGTGGTCGCCCTCGACCAGGCGGATGTTCTTGACCTTGGTCCCCATCTTGACCACGCCACCACCGCCCTTCAGTTTCAGGTCCTTGATGACGGTGACCGTATCGCCATCCTGCAGCACGTTGCCGGATGCATCGCGCCAGACGCGGGCCTGTTCGGCGGCGGGAGTCGCCTGGGCGCTCCATTCATGGCCGCATTCCGGGCAGACCAGCTGGTTGCCGTCCTCGTAGGTGAATTCGGACTGGCATTGGGGACAGGCGGGCAAGGTGCTCATGAAAACTCCGGCAATTAGCGTGAAAAGGCAGCGATTGTACTGCTTCAACCGCCAACTACACCATGATCCTGCTCATCTTCGCCATCGAAAACACGAAAAAAACGGCAGATCCGCCTGGGCAGACCTGCCGTCCTTGGTGTTGACTTCGCTACTGCGTCCCTGCTTACCAGCCCCAGAACATCAGCCACCAGGCGGTATTGACCAGGGCCAGGCCACCGATCAAGGGCAGCATCGCCAGCCATTGCCGGCCCCACCCGTCGGCGTGGCGCGCGACCACTTTCCAGCACAGCCACAGGCTCCACAAGGTCATGGCAGCCAGCAAGGCGGCGCGCACGTCATTGGCCCAGTACACCGGCCAGTGCTCGGCACGCAACAGGCTGATGGTGGTCGCCGACAGGCCGATGAAGACGCCGCAACCAGCCAGCGGGATCAGGGCCTGCACCAGGTGGTTGAAGCGGCCCCATTCCCATTTGCCCAGCAGCCGTGTGGCCAGGGCGAACAGGAATGCCACTCCGCTGCCCAGCACGAGGCCGGTAGTGAGGATGTAGCCGACCACCATGGCGCCATCCAGCCAGGTGAAGACATCGCTTTGCTGCGGGTAGTTGGTCAGCAGCCACCACGGCGCCTGGGTGCCGAAGGGCCAAATGATGTCGCGGTCGATCAGCCAGGTGGCGATGTCCTGCTTAATGGCGATGAACCAGGGGCTCACGGTCCAGTGGAAGGCGCCGATGGCGATACCCAGCAGGCCGTACAGCACCAGTGCGCTTTCCCAGAGATTGTTGTGGGTCTTGCCGAACTGCACCACTTCCACGGCCGGCGGACGGAAGGTCAGGGCGATGGCGTCGCGGTGGCCGCTGCAGCGACCGCACATATGGCAATCGGATGCGCCCTTCATGTTGCGCAGCGGGACCAGCGGCGCGCAGTTGATGGGAATGATCTTGTGTTCGGGATGGTAGGAGGCGCGCCAGGCCGCTTCATCGACCTTGTAGTGAAGCGGCGCCAGCTTGGCCAGCAGGCCGAAGACGCCGTTGACCGGGCACAGGTACTTGCACCAGACGCGCTTGTCGCGACCATAGAGGTAGCCGACGATCATGGCCCCCACGGTGGAACCGCCCAGCACCAGCAGTACCGCCTTGGGATACTGGTAGACGCTGACCATCTGGCCGTAGACGGTGGTCAGGGCGAACGCCACGAAGGGCCAGCCGCCCCAGCGTATCCATTTTGGAATGGCCTTGCCGCGGCCGTGCTTGCTGGCGAATTCGGTGAGTGCACCTTCAGGGCAGAGCACGCCACACCAGACGCGCCCCATCAGCACCATGCTCACCAGCACAAAGGGCCACCAGATGCCCCAGAAGGCGAACTGGGCGATCAGGGTCAGGTTGGACCACAGGTGGGCGGTTTCGTCAGGCAGAGGGAGGAACACCGGGACCAGGATCAGCAGCGCATACACGGCCACCACGATCCATTGCAGGCCTCGGATGAATGCGCCATTGCGGCGCATCCATTCTCCGGTACGCGTGAGCAGAGTCGGCGATTGCGTACAGGTCGTCATCAGGCTTCAGACTGCTTCTTGCCTCTTGCTCTTGGGCTGAGGCTGGGGTTTTCGATAGAGGGCCGAGCATACCACAGCCCAGTAAACCACATAGACGATCACCGACAGCAGCGCCGGACGGGCGCGGTAACCGGTCAGTGTGGAGACCAGGCTGCCCAGGGTGGTGGAATCATCCAGCAGCATGGAGGTGTCCCACACCGGTGCGGTCAAGGTCATGGTCCAGTTGGCCGAGGCCAGCATGTCCGAGCTTTCCAGGATCACGTCGAACAGCTTTTCCACGCCGGTGACCAGCAGACCCGCTGCCAGCAGCAACAGGATGACTTCAGTGACCTGGAAGAAACGGCGCCAGGAGAAGATCTTGCCGCCCAGCTGCAACAGATAGAAGGTCAGGAAGGCCAGGCCGAAACCGATCACGCCGGCCAGCACAAGCGAGGCCGTGCTGGCCTCCTGCTGGCCCAGGCCGATGCCGTACAGGAACACCGCGGTCTCGCTGCCTTCGCGGGCAATGGCCAGCATCACCAGCACGAACACGCCCCACCAGTTGCCACTCTCGTAGCTGGACTGCATGGAGCTTTCCATGTCCTTCTTGAGCGTGCGACCGTGCTTGCGCATCCAGAACACCATCTGCACGATCAGCACCGCCGCGATGAGCACGATGGCGATCTGGAACCAGGTCTGGGCGTCGCCCGAGAGCAGTTCCGAGAATCCCAGCAGCGCCGCGCCCAGACCGGCAGCCAGCAGCACGCCGGCAGCCACGCCGCCCCACAGATAGGGAATGCCGCGGCGCGCGCTGACGTCACCATTCTTCAGCCAGGCATACAGAATACCGACCACCAGAAGCGCCTCGACGCTCTCGCGCCAGACGATGAACATGACCTGTCCCATGAACTACCCTTCCCTAGAAACCTGGACTCCCTGCAACACCGCCGCCTACTTGGCGACGATCACGCCCTGCGGCATGTTGAGATGGAAGTCGTCGAAAAACTTGTACTCGCCCGGACGCAAGGGCGCGATCACCACGAAGGATTGCGCGCCGGGGGCAAGCACCTTTTCCTTGCGCAGTTCCACGCTCTCGAACTCGGCGGCGGACTTGCCGATGTTGTGCACCTCGATCTTGATGCGCTGACCGGCCGGCACTTCGATGCGCGGCGGAATCAGCTTGCCGTCCTGCATCTCCAGCTTGAAGGTCGGCAGGTCCGAGGCTTGTGCCTGCACGGCCGCGCCGAACAGGGTCAATGCCAGGAGGGACGAACGGACAATGCTTGCAATCATCGAAACTCCGAAAATCCTGAAAACGATAAAACCGGCGCGCCGCCACGGCAGCAGGCCGGAGTCGATTCACGGGAGACGGGCCAGCGGCCCGCGCTCCACGAGGGCTTAGTAGCCGCCCTTCTTGCCGATGCCGGCGAAGGTGAAGTCATAGGTCAGTTCAAAGGTCTTGAACCACGGACCGACGCCGGTTTCCTTGTCGACGTGGCGACCGAAGTGCGCATGCTCATTGGCCTGCGGCGAAGAGATGGTCAGCTTCAGCTTGTACTTGCCCGGACCTTCCAGCTTGACGTTGTCGCCGTAGTGCGGGCCGTCGTTGGCGACCATGGGCATCATGTCACCCTTGATGGACTTGGTGGAACCGGCCTTGGTCAGTTCGTACTTGATGACCAGGTAAGGCATCCAGTCACCTTCGGCGAAACCGTTGGGATTCTTGGCCACGGCGCGGATGTCGGCTTCCAGGTGGATGTCGGATTCCTCGGCCTTGCGCATCATGCCGTCCGGTTCCATCTTCACCGGCTGCAGGTAGACGGCGTTGACTTCGAAGCCGTTCTGGATCTGCGGCTTGCCGATGGGGTATTCAGCTGCCGAGGCGGCTCCGGCGAAGGACATGCTCAGCACTGCGGCGACGGCAAGTTTCTTGAAACCGATCATTGCGTATTCTCCTGGTGGTCAAATGATAATGATTAGCATTAAGTATATCATCGTTTGAGCCAGTCTTGCTCGCCTACCTCTGCACTCTTCCAATGCAATGCTGACTGGAGTGGGCAGAAAGACAAACAAAAACGCCGCCCGAAATGACTCGGACGGCGTCTGGCGCAGGCAAGCGGCCCCTTGCTCAGGGCCCGCAGACAGGATCGGGACTCAGAACTCTTCCAGCTCGGGCTCCATCTTCCGGCTGGCAACCGGGGACGGCGTCGCCGGCAGGCGTGCTGCCTTGGGCGTGACATCCACCGAACGCACTGGCGCAGTCGCGGCTCCCAGACCGGCGGCAGCCCGCTGTTCCAGCTTGAACACGGCCACCACGCTTTCCAGTTTCTCGGCCTGCCCTTGCAGGGCTTGCGCTGCAGCGGCAGCCTCCTCCACCAAGGCGGCATTCTGCTGGGTGCCCTGATCCATCTGCGAGATCGCCTGGTTGACCTGGGAAATACCGGTGCTCTGCTCTTCGCTGGCATCGGCGATATCACCGACGATCTGGGTCACGCGCTGCACGCTGTCAACGATCTCGCTCATGGTGGTACCGGCCTGCTCCACCAGCTTGCTGCCGCTGCCGACCTTGTCCACGGAGTCGTCGATCAATTCCTTGATCTCCTTGGCCGCGGCCGCCGAGCGCTGGGCCAGCGAACGCACTTCCGATGCGACCACGGCAAAGCCGCGTCCCTGCTCGCCGGCACGAGCAGCTTCCACCGCTGCGTTGAGCGCCAGGATGTTGGTCTGGAAGGCAATGCCATCGATCACGGCGATGATGTCGACGATCTTGCGCGAGGAATCATTGATGGAATTCATCGTGTCGACCACCTGGCGCACCACGTCGCCACCCTGGGAAGCGATATGCGACGCCGATTGCGCCAGCTCATTGGCCTGGCGCGCGTTCTGGGTGTTCTGCAGCACCACCGAGGTCAATTGTTCCAGGCTGGAGGCACTTTCTTCCAGTGCAGCGGCCTGCTGCTCGGTGCGCGCCGAGAGGTCGGCGTTGCCGGCGGCGATCTGGCGTGCCGCCACGGTGACCGAGTCGGTCGAACTGCGGGTGGTCGCCACCACGTCGACGATGCGCGCCAGCAGCTTGTTGAAGGCGGCGGCGGTACGGCCGATTTCATCCATGCGTTCCACCGGCACCGGACGCGACAGGTCCAGGGTCTGGCTGACGTGCTCAAAGGTCTGCTGGATCTTGCCGAGGCTACGGATCACGCTACGCAGCATCTGGATGCCCAGCAAGCCCGTGAGCAGGACCGCCACCACGATCACCGCGATCATGCTGCGCAGGGCGAAGGCATAGGCCTCGTCGCTCTCCTGCTTGACGGTATCAATCATCTTGCGACCGATCAGGATGTGGTCGTCGAAGCCCTTCTTGGCGGCCGCCGCCGAGATCGCCAGCGGCGTGCCGGCTTGCAGCGTGGCACGTACGCCGTCCATGTCATTGGCATAGGCGGCAGCGAAGAACGGCACCAGCGCCTTGCGATAGGCCTCGATATTGGCCTTGTCGGCATGGATCAGAGCGCGATCCTTGTCATCGAAGATCAGGTCGCGCTCGTAGTGGGCGAACTCTTCATCCAGTGCCTTGTTGGCGGCGTCCACCGCTTTTTGCAAGGCGCTCTTGTCGGGCAGGTTGGCAAACACCGAGAGGCGATAGCCGGCCAGGCGCGAATCGGCCAGGTAGCCCTTGAGCAGGTTCAGGCTATCCATGCCCGGGATGATGTGGTTCTGGATCAGCTCCAGCCGCTGCTGGGCGCGTTGCAATTGCCACAGGCCGCCGGCACCGACGAACAGCAGCGCCAGCAGGGCCGTCGAGAGAGTGATGATGAGGCGCTTGGTAATGGTCATGATTGAAAATCCATCGATGAGAATAAAAGGTGCCGAAGCACGGTGGTACGTCAACTACGCAAACAGGAGTGGCAGCGTAGATGGATGAAGCCCGGTGGATCAGGCCGCCAGCGACGCTTCCGGTGCCGTAGCGTCGAGCAGGTCGTGATGCTGCCGGCAGAAATCCAGGCCGGCGCGATAGCCCACATCGAACAGCAACTGCATGTTCGAACTCGACCAGTCCAGAACCTGCGGCCAGTGTTGCTGTGGCACCCCACCCATCAGGTCGACCTTGAGCACCTGACGACGCTGGGCGCCGGTCTGCGGATCACGGTTGTGCTCCAGCTCGAACAGGCGCTGCTCGGTCTTGGAAATCTTGACCAGCGGCGTGATGATGGAACGCACCCAGGCATCGTAGAGATTGCGCGGCTTGCGGATGAGTCGGTCCTCGCCCAGGATATCCAGCACCACCAGAGTATCGACCTCGCCGGCTGGCGCCACGCCAGTCTCCGGGTCGGTAATGAAGGGGGTGAAATTGAGCGTATCCAGTGCCGCGCCCTCGATGTAGTTTTCGCCGTCGATTTCGGTAGGCGCATAGAGGAAGGGAAAGGACAGCGATGCCCGCACGTGTGCCGGCGTGATCTGGTCCTTGTTCCAGATCTGCATATGGTGGCGGTCGATGTTGTAGGCGTTGATGAAGAATTCCGGGCGCATGCCCGGCACAGCGCCGAAATCGATGGACTGCTCCAGGAAGGGCAGATGGGCACACAGACCCAGGCTGCCCGAATGCAGGTCGGAGGGCGACATGGCCGACATCATCAGATGCATCCAGTCGTTCCACTTGGCCGACGCATCGGCGAAGTGACGGGTCAGGAGCTCCGCAAACGGACTGCCGGCCAGTCCCGGTATCTGCGGCAGTTGGCCCAGCATCGATTCACGATAGGTTTCGGCTTGCACTCCTGGCTTCTTGAACACCTTGTAGTTGACCGGGAACAGCTTGTAGATGCTGTCGGCCACCCCGACCTCGGCCCATTGCAGCAGTGCTTCACGCGGCGAGACATCGCGCGGCGCCGTCGCCAACAGCCCCATCAGCACCCCCGCGCCCGAGGCGGAGATCACGTCGAACTCCACCCCCTGGTCGAGAAACGCCGCCAGCGCGCCGGCAATCAATGTCGAGTTGGGCGCCCCGCCCCCGATGACCAGCGCCTTCCTGCTTCGTCCTGGCGAATCTTTCATCGCACCCCCTGTTATGTTGGCATCCAGCCGTTTTTGTGCGATGCACCGGAAGCATCGCGATACCGCATTTCCTTACCGCGGCAACGTAACTTTTACGCACGGTGGAAATATAGCCGAGGGGCAACGTCAAAATGCTGCAGTGCGAGATTTTATTACCTCATATCTGGCATTCAGAAATTTAATGAGCCAGACAGGGAGGGGGCAGCGGGGACATAGGGCAAGCGCCGGGCGTAAAAAGTACCGATCTGTCATTTTGGCGTAAGCAAAATAGGCTAGATCGGAGGACGCTGGCACTGGACGCCAATGATCGGACCACCGCGCAAGGGCCCACCAGCGGCGCGGGCCGGCGGACGGTGAGCAAACAGCAATGGATTTATGTAACTCCGTATGTCAAACTTGGCGGGCAAAAAAGTGCCATATCTAAAAAAACACAGGTCCAGCTCCTTTCATACGCATGTCCCGCCCCAGCATATTGATGGTCGATCCCAGTCCGGAGTCGGTGGAACTGGCGCGTTTCAGCCTCTGGCGCAGCAAGCTGGATTGCGCCTTCGGCTGGTTCGAGGATGCCGAGCACACCATGGAGTCGCTGTTGAGCCCGCAGGCGCAAAGCCAGCCGGAAGCCCTTCCCATCATGATCTTCATCGAGCCACGCCTGCCCCGCATGGAAGGGCTGGAATTGCTGCATCTGCTGCGCTCCCATCCGCTTACACAAGCGCTGCCGGTGGTCATGTTCGCCACTTCCTACGATGAGACCGACGCCGCCCGCTCGCGCACGGCAGGCGCCAGCGACTACATCGTCAAGCCGGTGGATGCCCGTGAATTCATGCAGGTCGTCAGTGACACCGTCGCACGCTGGCTCCCGACTGACAGCCAGAAAGCGGACTAGGGAAGAAGGCGAGAAGAATCGGGGGAGAAAGCAGAAGGAAGGCAAAAAGGCGGGACCAGAAAGACAAAAGGGTCCATCTTGCGATGGACCCTTCATATCTGGTGCGGCTGGCAGGAATCGAACCCACGACCCCTTGGTTCGTAGCCAAGTACTCTATCCAGCTGAGCTACAGCCGCGAAAAACAAAATTATAGCAGCAAGTTTTTGCCTTTGGGAAGCCCCTGCCGCGAAATTTCCTGGATTTGCAGAATAATTACCAAGAAACTCCCTGCCCCTTCACTTCCGACTAAGCTGATCCGCACCCTTGCGCAGCATGCCGGAGATGACCGCATCTCGCCCAGCGGCTATGATGGCGACTCGATCCACCCCACCCTGCCCCATGCCCGACCACGCCGCTACCGACCTGACGCACGAACAGCGCATCCGCGAGCAAGAGCGCGCCCGCATCGCGCGCGACCTGCACGATGAGCTGGGTGCCCAGTTGGTCGGTATCGGCATGGCGCTGGGCCAGTTGCGGGAGCAGCTGAGCGCAGGCGGCGACACCGGATCCGCCCTCGGCCATGCCGACTACGCCCGGGAACTGCTGGCGCAGGCGCACCAGAGCATGGACCAGATCATCGATGACCTGCGTCCGCCCATCGTTGAATTCGGCCTGGTCGACGCCCTTGCCTGGCAGTGCCGCCAAGTCACCCGGCAGAGCGGGCTGCCGTGCAGGCTCGACAGTCCTTCCGCGCTGCCGCTGCAGGACGAATTCGTGGTGCTGAGCCTGCTGCGCATCGCGCGTGAGGCGCTCAACAATGCCGTGCGCCATGCACAGGCCAGCCAGATCGACGTAAAGCTCACCCTGGCGAACGGCACCCTGCTGCTGGCCATTACCGACAACGGCATCGGCTTCGTCCCGCAGGCCGTGCGCCAGCACGGACAGGGCCTGCGCAACATGCGACAGCGCGCACAGGCGCTGGGCGCCAGCCTGGCGCTGGAACGCGGTGGCAGCAAAGGGAGCGAGGGCGGCAGCAGCATCGTCCTCCGGATGCCTGTCCCTCTCTGAGCGAACGCTATAGAATACGGCCTCGCGCAGCCTACCCGGCCGGCGCCATCCGCAGCACCTCCAGAGGAACCAAGCGCCCGCCCATGAGCAAGAAAGTCACCGCCGCCATCAAGGTCCTGATCGCTGATGACCACGCCATCGTGCGCGAGGGTCTGCGCCAGATCTGCGCCGGCACCAAGGATATCCTCGTGACCGGGCATGCCGCCAACGGCCTGGAAGCCATCAAGCTGGCGCGCGAAGGCGATGGCAACGTCATGTTGCTGGACATCGTGCTCCCCGACCGCAACGGCATCGACATCCTCAAGCAGATCCGCAAGGAGCAACCCAATTTGCCGGTGCTGATCCTCTCCGTGCACCGCGAAGATCAATACGCCATCCGCGCCCTCAAGGCCGGTGCCGCTGGCTTCCTCAACAAGCAGGCGGCGCCCGCCGAACTGCTGGCCGCCATCCGCCAGGCCGCTTCCGGCCGCAAGTACGTCAGTCCCTCACTGGCGCAGGAACTGGCCACCCAGATCGGCTTCGATCACGACACCCCCCTGCACGAAACCCTGTCCGACCGCGAATACCAGACCATGGTCATGATCGCCTCCGGCAAGACCGTCAGCGACATCGCCGCCGAGCTGCTACTCTCGGTCAAGACCATCAGCATGTACCGCTCGCGGGTACTGGCCAAGATGAAGATGCGTCACAACGCCGAACTGACCCACTACGCGCTCAAGAACAATCTGGTGGAATAAAAGAGACAGAAACAGACAGCCGCAGCTGCTTTGGCTGATGCGGCCCTTTTCTCCCCCTATTAAATGCATGCCGCGAAAAGGCGCTGACGTACAATTAGTTGTCATTTTGTCCCTCCCATTCAGGAGGCTGACAACGGACTGTCGGCAGCAGGGGGACCTGTCGGCGTCTGCCAGGTGATCGCCGGTCGGCAACAGTGCTCAAGCAATACGCCTGTGCGCCGATACCGTAAGGAACTCCCTGTCGCAAACCGACATACACACCAACAATAGAGTCAGCCGGCATGTCCAAGAAACCGACCACGCTCACGCCTGTCGAGATCGCCCGAGAAGCTTTCCAGCGACTGGGGGCCAGGCGCATCGCGCCCACTCCCGACGCGTACCGCATCGCCTATGAAGAAATCCAGGGGGATGCCCCTGGCGTGACAGCCGAAGCCGTATTGGGAAATTTCGCCACCAAGCTGTCGCGCCAGCCGGGAGAAAATGGTCTCCTGGGAACGCGGCTGGTACGCGCCCGCGACAACGGCGACTGGGCAGAATTCGAGCGCCAGCTGCTGGAATTCTCCGACGCCAACTGGCAGAGCCGCCCTATCGCTCCGGCCGCACCCGTGGTGCCGCACGGCGAGCTGGTCCCCATCGATCTGGAGCGCCAGTTCATCCGCGACAGCAAGAAGGAAAAGATGCTGCGCGAAATGCTGGCACGGGTGCTGGTATTCAACCTGCCCTCGCTGCTCTCGACCGCGCCGGAGCTGGCCAACGAATCGCGCGACAGCGGCCAGGACCTGAAGACCGCCTTCTCGGAACAGGCGATGAACGACATCATCGCCCGCGTCAAGCAACTGAGCTTCCAGATCGAGCTCAAGACCGATGACATGGCCCAGCAGCAGGACCTGCTGATGCGCCTGTTCCAGTTGCTGCTGGAAAACATCAACGGCCTGCTGGAACAGGGCTCCTGGTTGTCCAGCCAGATCGAAACGGTACAAAGCCTGATCGCCGGGCCGCTCAGCAGCACCTCGCTGGCCGACGCCACCAAGAACCTCAAGGAAGTGATCTACAAGCAGGGTCTGCTGAAGAACACCCTGTCCGAGGAAAAGGTGGTGGTCAAGAACATGATGCTGACCTTCGTGGACCGGCTCTCGGCCATGGTCTCCACCACTGACAACTACCAGCGCACGATTCGCGGTTTCTCGCAGCAGATCAGCCAGGCCGGCAACATCGCCGACCTCAACAGCGTGCTCAGCGAGATCATGAGCGAAACCCAGAAGGCGCAGGAAGAAGCGACCCGCTCGCGCGACGCCATGGAAGATGCGCGCCAGGAAGTGGAAAAGGCCGAAGATCGCATCCACACCCTGGAGCAGCAGCTGCAGCAGATGGGCGAACTGGTGCGCGAAGACCAGTTGACCGGCAGCCTGAACCGCCGTGGCATGGACGAATCGCTGGACCGCGAGATCGCCAATGCAGTACGGCGCGACACGCCGCTATGCGTGGCCCTGCTGGACCTGGATGATTTCAAGCGCATCAACGACACCCATGGCCATGCCACTGGTGACGAAGTGCTGGTGCACATGGTGCAGGTGATCAAGGAGACGCTGCGCAAGCTGGATGTGATCGCCCGCTTCGGTGGCGAGGAATTCGTGGTGCTGATGCCCGAGACCACGCCGCAGGATGCGGTACAGATCATCACGCGGGTACAGCGCGAACTGACCAAGCGCATCTTCATGCACGAGAGCCAGCGCCTGCTGATCACCTTCAGTGCCGGCGTGGCGGTCTACCACCCGGGAGAGAGCCAGGCAGAGCTGCTCAAGCGCGCCGACGTCGCCCTCTACAAGGCCAAGAACGCCGGCAAGAACCGCATCATCTTTGCCGAACCACCTGCCGGTGCCGCACCGCTGGCCTAACCGCAGCGCCGGGCGCAGCAGCTCCGTACGGCCTCAGTACGGACTGCCGCTGCCGGCCAGCTTCCAGCGTCGCCAGCCGGCGGCGGCCATCACCACGAACAGCGCATAGAGCATGGCCGTCAGCGTCAGGTGCTTGTACAGGTACAGGCCGACGTAGAGCACGTCCACCGCGATCCACACCAGCCAGTTCTCCAGCTTCTTGCGCGAGAGCAGGAACTGCCCCACCAGGCTGCCGGCGGTCAGGAAGCCATCCATGTGCGGCACGTCGGTATCGGTGTAGCGCTGCAGGAACCAGGACAGCAGCCACCACCCGGCCAGCCAGGCGGTCGCCATCATGGCCCAGCCGGATCGCGTCAAGGTCGACACCTGCAGCGGCCGGTGCTGCTCGCCGCCACGCAGCCATTGATACCAGCCCCATACCGACACCGCTACGAAGACGAACTGCAGGCCGGCGTCGCCATACAGGCGCGCGTCGACAAACACGGCGGCATACAGCAGCGAGGACAGGATGGAAAACAGCCAGGCCCAGTGGTTCTGACCGATATTGAGCCAGACCGTCAGCACGGCCAGGACGAAAGACACCAGCTCCAGCGGCGTGGTGGTGAGGCCGAACCAGGTCAGCGGAGTGTCGGGACTCATGCAGCGGGACTCATGCAGCAGCAGGCAGATTCAGGAGCGTATCAGACCATTAGCGCGTAGCCGCGCGCACGCCACCCGCAGGTGCGTTGGCGGGAATGGAGACGCTGTTGGGTTGCCCGGAACCAGGCATGTAGGGATTCGGATTGGCGGCATTGGCGGGCTTGCCGGAACTGCCATCGAGCAGTTGCACGAAGATTTCGTTCTGCTTGATCATGCCCAGCTCGAAACGCGCACGTTCTTCGACGGCGCCCTTGGATTGCTTCAGGTCGTCCACTTCGGAGGCGAGCTTGGCGTTGCGCTCCTTGAGTTCGTCGTTCTTCTTGTGCGCCAGCTGGACCTGACGGTCGAGCTCCCAGACCTTGAACCAGCCGCCCTTGCCCAGCCAGAGCGGGTACTGGATCAACACCAGCAGGAAGGACAGGCAGAGGATGATCAGGCGCATAGCCGGGAGCTCTCTTTGCGGCGCCTGCCTTCAGGGTGGGCGCCGCAAATGTGTTACTTCAGGTTGTAGAACGCAGCGCGGCCCGGGTAGCTGGCGATATCGCCCAGGTCTTCCTCGATACGCAGCAGCTGGTTGTACTTGGCCATGCGATCCGAACGCGACATGGAGCCGGTCTTGATCTGCAGTGCGTTCATGCCGACGGCGATATCGGCGATGGTCGAGTCTTCGGTTTCGCCCGAACGGTGCGAGATCACGGCGGTGTAGCCGGCGCGCTTGGCCATTTCGATGGCGGCGAAGGTCTCGGTCAGGGTGCCGATCTGGTTGATCTTGATCAGGATGGAATTGGCGATGTCCTTGTCGATGCCTTCCTTCAGGATCTTGGTGTTGGTGACGAACAGGTCGTCGCCCACCAGCTGCACCTTCTTGCCCAGGGTTTCGGTCAAGAGCTTCCAGCCAGCCCAGTCGTTCTCGGCCATGCCGTCTTCGATGCTGATGATGGGGTACTTGTCGCACCAGGAGGCCAGGAGACCCGTCTTCTGGGCCGGGGTCAGCACCATGTTTTCACCGGCCAGGTGGTAGTTGCCGTCCTTGTAGTACTCGGAAGCGGCGCAGTCCAGGCCCAGGGCGATCTGGGTACCCGGCTCGTAGCCAGCCTTCTCGATGGCTTCGATGATCAGCTTGATGGCTTCTTCGTGGCTGGAGACGTTGGGTGCGAAGCCGCCTTCGTCGCCCACCGAGGTGGCCAGGCCGCGGTCATGCAGGATCTTCTTCAGGGTGTGGAACACCTCGGCACCGTAGCGCAGGGCTTCACGGAAGCTCGGTGCGCCCACCGGGATGATCATGAATTCCTGGATGTCCAGGTTGTTGTCGGCGTGCGCGCCACCGTTGATGACGTTCATCATCGGCACCGGCATCTGCATGGAACCGCTGCCACCGAAGTAGCGATACAGCGGCAGGCCGGCTTCTTCAGCGGCAGCCTTGGCCACGGCCATGGACACGGCCAGCATGGCGTTGGCGCCCAGGCGGCTCTTGTTCTCGGTACCGTCCAGGTCGATCAGGGTGCGATCCAGGAAGGCTTGCTCATTGGCGTCCAGGCCCATGATGGCTTCCGAGATTTCGGTGTTGATGTTTTCGCAGGCTTGCAGCACGCCCTTGCCGAAGTAGCGGCTCTTGTCGCCGTCACGCAGTTCGATCGCTTCGCGCGAACCGGTGGATGCGCCCGAAGGCACGGCAGCGCGACCCAGCACGCCGGATTCCAGCAGCACATCGCATTCCACGGTGGGATTGCCACGGGAGTCGATCACTTCGCGGCCGATAATATCAACGATTGCACTCATTCAGATCTCCATCAAGGTTTTAAAAATTGTTGGCGGGTGCAGGCCCGGTGGCCGGGGCGCCCATGATGAAACGGCCGCCCGACGGCAGCCGTTTCATGCACACGATCAGACCGTCACGCCTGGCCTTTGATTGCCGCGTGATGCGCCAGCGCCGCGCGGATGTACGAGATGAACAGCGGATGGCCGTCACGCGGAGTGGACTTGAACTCCGGGTGGTATTGCACGCCGATGTAGAACGGGTGAGCGTTCTCGCCGGAGCGCGGCAATTCCATGATCTCGCACAGATCTTCGGACGGGGTACGGGCAGAGACCACCATGCCGGCCTCTTCCACGCGACCGAGGTAGAAGTTGTTGGCCTCATAGCGATGGCGGTGACGCTCGGTCACGCTGTCGCCGTAGATTTCCGCGGCCAGGGTACCCGGCTTGACGGCGCAGGTCTGCGCACCCAGGCGCATGGTGCCGCCCAGGTCGGAATTGGCATCGCGGCGCTCGACCTTGCCGTCGTGGTTCTGCCATTCGTCGATCAGGGCCACGACCGGCTGTTCGGTGTCCGGATCGAACTCGGTCGAGTTGGCCTTGGTCAGGCCCGCCTTGTTGCGGGCGTATTCCAGCAACGCCACTTGCATGCCCAGGCAGATGCCCAGGTAAGGCACCTTGTTTTCGCGGGCATAGCGGGCGGCGGCGATCTTGCCCTCCACGCCGCGCTTGCCGAAGCCGCCCGGCACCAGGATGGCGTCATACTTGCCCAGACCGTCGGTACCGTTGGCTTCGATCTCTTCCGAATCCAGGTATTCGATGTTGACGCGGCTGCCGGTATGGATGCCGGCGTGGCGCAGCGCTTCGGTCAGCGACTTGTAGGACTCGGTCAGGTCGACATACTTGCCGACCATGCCGATGGTGACTTCGTGCGAAGGATTGTTCTGCGCATCGATCAGCTTGTCCCACATCGACAGATCGGCCGCCTTGGGCGACAGGCCCAGCTTTTCGCAGATGATGGTATCCAGACCCTGGTCGTGCAGCATCTGCGGAATCTTATAGATGGTATCGGCATCCCAGACCGAAATGACGGCATCAGCCGGCACGTTGGAGAACAGCGAGATCTTGTCGCGTTCGTCGTCCGGGATGCGGCGGTCGGCACGGCACAGCAGCGCGTCAGGCAGGATGCCGATCTCGCGCAGCTTCTGCACGCTGTGCTGGGTGGGCTTGGTCTTGAGTTCGCCGGCCGAGGCCAGGAAGGGAACCAGGGTCAGGTGCACGAAGGCGGTGGCGTTGCGGCCCGAGCGCAGGCTCAGCTGGCGCGCCGCTTCCAGGAAGGGCAGCGATTCGATGTCACCGACGGTGCCGCCGATTTCCACCAGCGCCACGTCAAAGCCTTCGGCGCCACGATGGATGAATTCCTGGATCTCGTTGGTGATGTGCGGAATCACCTGGACGGTCTTGCCCAGGTACTCGCCACGGCGCTCCTTGCGGATCACCGATTCATACACCTGGCCGGTGGTGAAGTTGTTCACCTTCTTCATCTTGGCCGAGATGAAACGCTCGTAGTGGCCCAGGTCGAGGTCGGTCTCGGCGCCGTCGTCGGTGACGAACACTTCACCGTGTTGCAACGGGCTCATCGTGCCGGGGTCGACGTTGATGTAGGGATCGAGCTTGAGGAGAGTGACTTTGAGGCCGCGCGATTCGAGGATCGCAGCCAGGGACGCGGCGGCAATCCCTTTACCCAGGGAAGACACGACGCCGCCAGTGACAAATACAAACTTGGTCATTACAGATGAGTGCCGAACGGCACATGCGGGAAATTCAAATTATACCCCAAAATGCGCTCGTTTTTTAAGACAGGCTGCGATAAGTGTCGCCGATGTCGCGACTTCGCCAAACTTGCAGCAGGAAAACATTCTTACCGGAGCGGGCCTCTTATAGGCTTCAGCCAGGGTTCAGCTTCTTGACTCTGTATGTGCAGTTTGGTTCAGCCCGGACGGCCCTGCAACAGCTCGCTTATCATGGCGTGCGTCGCCTGGGCGGCCTGTACGGGCGACTCCATCGGGAACAGATGGCCGCCGGGAATCTGGCGGAAGTGCGGCCCCACCAGCCGGCGCGTGGCCTCCAGCCCGGCCAGCCGGCATTCCACCGAATCGACACCGCCGACGAAGCCGATCGGCACCGGATAAGGCTGGCGCAGGACACGTCCCAGATGATGGGGAATGGTGCGATAGACCGCCGTTTCGGTCTCGCGCGAGAAGCGCAGGCGCACTCCCCCGCCGGCGTGCGGCTCCAGGCCGTGTGCCACGTAGTCACGCAGCACCTGCTGCGGCCAGGCCGCGAACAGCGCCTTGGCCGCATAGTGCTGGTAGGCCGCCTCGATATCGGGCCAGTGCTCGCGCCGCCGCGCCGACGCCACCGAGGGCGAGTAGCGGCTCTCATACTTGAACAGCTTGGACAGGCGCAACACCTGCGCCCGCCAGCCCGCCACGATCGGCGAATCCAGCAGCACCACGCAGCGCACCAGTTGCGGGCGTTTGCGGGCCGCCATCAGTGACAGGATGCCGCCCATGGAATGGCCGACCAGGATCACCGGCGCGTGGTAGCTGCGCTCCAGCTCCTCGCGCAGCTCCCGCGCCAGGGTGCGCCAGCCGTCATCGACCGGAAAGCGCGGATCATGGGCATGGATGGCCAGGGCGCGCACATCGTAATGGGCGCGCAACTGGTCGAAGAACATGCCATAGGTACCCGCCGGGTAACTGTTGGCATGGGCAAAATGCAGGATGGGAAGGTGCATGGAGACCGGGATGCAAGACAATGGCGGCAGCATAGCAAAACGGCCGGGGCCGCGAGCGTGCTATTTTCCCGCATCGCGAAATGCACCTCAGTGCAGGCCTAGCGGCCGTACCAGTAACGCGCGTGCTGCTTGCGATATTGCTCCACTTGCAACTGGTCGCCCAGGGTCATGGTCAGCGCGCCGGATTCGTCGGTCCGCAGACGGCGTATGCCCAGCCGGCCATAGCGCTCGTAGACATCCGGCCTGGGATGGTTGAAGCGATTGCGGTACCCGACCTGGAACACCGCCAGCTCCGGCCGCACCGCCCGCAGGAAGGGTTCGGTGGACGAGGTGCCGCTGCCATGATGCGGCGCCAGCAGCACCGTCGAAGGCAGGCGCTCGGCCATGCGACCGTTGAGCAGTTCGTCTTCCTGCACCGCCTCGATATCTCCGGCCAGCAGCACCGACTGTCGGCCGATCTGCACCTTCAGCACGCAACTGCGGGCATTGGGACGCCATTTGTCGCTCTCATAGCTGGCTGGCGTGGGATGCAGCATGGTGAAGCCGATGCCGTCCCAGTTCCACGACTGACCCGCCTCGCAGCGCGTGGCCAGCGGTGCTACGCGCAGGATGGGGCTATCCTCCGCCAGCGACGAATACACGCTGTCCACGGCCATGTTCTTGAACAGGGACACGGCCCCGCCCGAATGATCATTGTCATTGTGCGAGATCACCACCCGGTCCAGATGATCGATGCCCCGCGCGCGCAGATACGGCAGGATCACCCGGGTCGCACCGTCTGATTCGGCGCTGTAATAGGGACCGGTGTCATACAGCAGGCGATGGCCCGGGGTTTCCACCAGCACCGCCATGCCCTGCCCGACATCGAAGGCGGTCACCCGCATGCTGCCTTCGGCCGGTGCCACGGGGGCATTGAGCAGCAGCGGCAACCATCCGAACAAGCCCAGCCAGCGTACCGGCCAGCCGCGCGGCGCCAGCACCAGCAAGGTGCCGCCCAGGGCCAGGGCGAATACCCAGCCATTGGGCAAGGGCGTCTGCCAGACCGCCCACGGCATGGCACTGAGCACCTGCAGGAGATCGGCCAGCCACACCAGCAACAGGTGCGGCACCTGCAGCACGAACTGCGCCAGCACGGTCGGCAGCACGCTACCCACCAGCGCCAGCGGCGTGATCACCAATGACACCAGCGGAATGGCGATGGCATTGGCAATGGGACTGACCAGCGAATACTGCCCGAACAGCAGCATCGTCAGCGGCACCAGGCCCAGCGTGACCACGTACTGCGCGTGGCTGGCCTCCTTGATCCGCTGCACCAGCGCCGCGCCCCAGTGCTTGCTGGCCGCGGCCGCCACCATCGCCTGCGGCGGCTGCATGCGCCCCACCGTGCCATACAGCAGCAGGGCCACCGCCCCGAACGACAGCCAGAAGCCCGGCCACATCAGCGACCACGGGTCCAGCAGCACTACCAGCGCCAGCGCCAGGCACAGCACCACCGAGACCCGCACGATGCGCCCGCGCCAGAAGGCAATGCCGACCACCACCAGCATGTAGAGCGTACGCTGCGCCGGCACGCCAAACCCGGCCAGCAACACATACAGCAAGGCCACCAGCATGCCGACGATCACCGCCACCTTCTGCGCCGGCAGGCGCAGCGGCAACTGCGCGCCGGTAAAGAAGGAGCGCCGCCACAGCCAGCTGGCCAGACCGCCGCACAAGGCCGCCAGCATGGTGATGTGCAAGCCGGAGATGGCCATCAGGTGACCGATGCCGGTGCCGTTGAAGACATTCCAGTCGGCCTGGCTGATGCCGCGCTGGTCGCCCATGACCAGCGCCGCGATCATGCCCGCATAGGGCGCATCCGGCAAGGCCTGGTAGACGCGGTCGCGCAGCCAGCCGCGTGCGGTATCGATCACATGCCAGGGCGTCCATACGAAGGCATCAAGACGACGATTCACCGCCGAGGCAGGCGCGGAAGCCGCTGCCGGCCGCCCAACCACATAGCCGGTGGCCCGCACGTCATCCTGCAGCAGCCACAATTCATAGTCGAAGCCATCCGGATTGGCATTGCCATGCGGACGCTTCAAGCGCACCTGCAGGCGCCAGCGCTCGCCCGGTCGCAGGTCCGGCAAGGCCAGCCGCGCCGGCGCAGCCTGTTCGCCATCCTCGGTGGGCGCCTGGTAGCGCTGATTGCCATACCAGCTCAAGGCCAGCCGTGGCGGGATGGGCGGCTTCACCCCGCCCTGCAGCACCACCTGTTCGACATCGAAACGGAAACGCAGGCCCTGCCCCGTCGGCGAAGGCAGATCGGCCACGGTACCGATGACGGTGACGTCATGCCCTTCCCAGGCCGCCGGCAGTTCCTGATCCAGGTAATAGAGCGCAAACGAAGCCGCCCACAGGAACCCCAGCCAGGCCCCACAGGTCAGCAGCAGCGGCACGCGCAGGAAGGGTTGCCAGAAGCGGCGGGCGGTGAAGGCCAGCAAGCCCGCCAGCACCAGCCCGATCACATACCACTCGATGCCGGGCAACTGCGATTGCAGTTGCAGCAGGCCTGCACCCAGTGCGAAACCGATGATCAGTGCGCGCATCAGAGACCCAGCCCGGCGTGCGCCAGCCGCGGCAGCGCGGCCTGGGCATTGGCGGTGGTGGCAGCCGCGATCTCGTGCAGCGGCATCTGGCGCAGCTCGGCCAGGACCTCGCCGATGCGCGGAATCTGGTCGGGGGTGTTGATGTCGGGGTGGCGCCAGGCCGGCGAGATATCGGGCGCGTCGGTCTCCAGCACGATGGACGACAACGGCAATTCGGCCGCCAGGCGACGAATCTGCAGCGAGCGCGGGAAGGTCATGGCACCGCCGAAGCCCAGGTGCAATCCCAGCTCGACGAAGGTGCGCGCCTGCTGGTCGCTGCCGTTGAAGGCATGGGCGATGCCGCCGGGAACGCGGATGCGGCGCAGATGCTTCAAGATGATGTCCTGCGAACGCCGCACGTGCAGCAGCACCGGCAGCTGGAAGTCACGCGCCAGCTTCAGCTGTTCGGCGAAGAAGAACTCCTGCTTTTCCCGCAGCGGCGCCTCCTTCAGGGCCGGCACGAAGAAATCCAGCCCGATCTCGCCAATGCCCACGAACAGCGGGTCTTCCAGCGCACTGGCGATGGCCTCGCGCAGCACCTGCAGGTCAGCTTCCTGGGCCGTGGGCACATATAGCGGATGGATGCCCAGCGCATAGACCGCATTGCCGACTTGCCGCGCCAGGCGCCCGACCGTGTCGAAATTGACGCGCGCGATGGCCGGGATCACGATGGCCCGCACCCCGGCCTGCGCGGCCTCGTCGGCAACGGCTGGGGAACGGGCGCCGAATTCTCCGGCGTCGAGATGACAGTGCGTATCGACCCACATGGTTTGGCTGGCCTGGCGAAAAATCGGAAACCCCACCCACGGGAGAACGCTTCCGGATGACGACACACGCCACGGGGATCGCACCCTTGCCTGTCCGGCTTGCTTCCCCCGAAGCGCATTATTATTTTTACAGCAACTCCGGGACGCCCCGGAGCCAGAGACGGCAGTTTACCGTCTAAGCCACGCTTGCAGCCATTAACAATCGTAAAGAATTACCCCGCACTTCTTCGGATACACGGGTGAAACAAGTCTGAATGCGGACGTAAAAAAGGACGCGATCATTCGCGTCCTTTCTGTCCTTTGTGCCCTTCACGTCCTCCCCAGCCTCAATGGACGGCAAGGCCGGATCAGGCCGGCTGCAGCGACTTGCCCAGCTTGCGCAGGAACTGCTCGCAGCGCTCCATCTGGGCCAGCGTCACGAACTCGTTGGGCTTGTGGGCATTGCCGATGTCGCCAGGACCGCAGACGATGGTGGGGATACCGATCTGCTGGAACAGCCCGGCTTCGGTGCCATAGGCCACCTTGCGGGTCTCGCGGTCTCCCGTGAGGGCGCGCACCAGTTCGGTGATGGCCGCCTGCTCCACCGCTTCCAGCGCCGGGCTGCCGGCGAAGTTGTCGATTTCGATGCGGGCCTCCGGGAATTCGCTGCGCATCTTCGGCAGCAGCACCTCGGCGACGTACTTGTCGATCTGGGCCTGGATGTCGGCCACGCTCATGCCCGGCAGGTTGCGGAATTCATAGGTGAACTCGCACAGCTCGGGGATGGTGTTGACCGCAATGCCGCCACGGATCTGGTTGGTGGTCATGGTGCTGAAAGGCACGTCGAAGAACTGGTCGTAGGGGCCATTGGCCTTGTAGCCATCGGCAAAGTCGCGGATGGCGCAGATCAGGCGCGCCGCATGCTCGATGGCATTGCAGCCCTGTGGCGTGAGCGAGGAGTGCGCCGACTTGCCGTGCACCTTGCAGGCGAATACGTTGATGCCCTTGTGCGCTACCACCACGTTCATGCTGGTGGGTTCACCGACCACGCAGCCGTCCACCTTGATACCGCGCTTGACGATCTCTTCCAGCATCACCGGCGCGCCGATGCAGCCGATTTCCTCGTCATAGGAAAAGGCCAGGTGGATCGGCTTGGTACGCGGCATGGCCAGGAATTCCGGCACCAGAGCCAGCGAGGTGGCGATGAAACCCTTCATGTCGCAGGTGCCGCGACCGAACAGGCTGCCATCCTTCTCGGTGATCTTGAAAGGATCGGTATCCCATTTCTGACCATCCACCGGCACCACGTCAGTGTGGCCGGAGAGCACGATGCCGCCTTCGGTGCTGCCGGCATTGGGACCAGCCGTGGCCGGCAGGGTCGCGAACAGGTTGGCCTTGGTCTGCTCCTTGTTGTGCGCCAGCCAGGAGGAGATGCCCTGCTTTTCCAGACTGTCACGCACAGTCGTGATCAGTTCCAGGTTGGAATTGCGGCTGGTGGTATCGAAGGCGACCAGGGTCTCTAGCCATTGGCGGGTATTCATGTTCACTGACTCCATGTTCCATCTGTTCAAAAGCACACCGCCGTCTTTCATGGAGACGGCGGCGGAAAACTGCAAGCTTACCCGGATTGCGTCAGCCCTGCTGCGTCACCGCACGCAGACCCAACTCCGACAGGCGCAGCACGCGCCCGCAGCGACCGGCCAGTTCGCCGTCGTGGGTGACGATGACGAAGGCCGTGCCCAGCGTGCGCGAGAGTTCGATCATCAGTTCGAAGGTGCGGTCGGCCGTGCTGCGGTCCAGGTTGCCGGTCGGCTCATCGGCCAGCACGCAGGCCGGTCGCGTGACCAGCGCGCGCGCCAGCGCCACGCGCTGACGCTCGCCACCCGAGAGCTCGCCCGGCACGTGGGTCACGCGCTGGGCCAGGCCCACCTTCTCCAGCATCTCGCGGGCTTGCTCCTGCGCCTGGGCGCGCTTGACGCGGCGGATCATCAGCGGCATGGCCACGTTGTCCAGCGCCGAGAATTCCGGCAGCAGGTGGTGGAACTGGTAGACAAAGCCCAGCGACTGGTTGCGCAGCGCTCCGCGCTCGCTCTCGCCCAGGCTGGCAAAGTCCTTGCCCTGCAGGCTGACGGTACCGGCGCTGGGGGTATCGAGCCCGCCCAGCAGGTGCAGCAGGGTCGACTTGCCGGAGCCGGAAGCGCCGACGATGGCGACCTGCTCGCCGTGGTAGACATCGATATCCACATTGCCCAGCACCTTCACCGAATACTTTCCCTGGGTGAAGGTCTTGCCCAGGCCGCGTGCAGACAGCACGGCCTGGCGGTTCAGGATGGAATCATTCATAGCGCAGCGCCTCCGCCGGTTTGACGCGGGCTGCCGACCAGCTCGGGTACAGCGTGGCCAGGAAAGCCAGTACCACGGCCACGCCGCCGATGATATAGACGTCCGACCAGATGAGGTCGGAGGGCAATTCGGAAATCACATAGATACTCTTGGGCAGGAACTGCACATGGAAGGCGTGCTCGATGGCCGGTACCAGCACATCGATGTTCAGTGCCACCGCCACCCCCAGGGCGATGCCGGCAGCGGTCCCGATCAGGCCCACCAGCGCGCCCTGGATCACGAAGATCTTCATGATGGAACCGGGCGACGCCCCCAGCGTGCGCAGGATGGCGATGTCGGCCTGCTTGTCGGTGACCGTCATCACCAGCGTGGAGACCAGATTGAAGGCCGCCACCGCAATGATCAGGGTGAGGATGATGAACATCATGCGTTTCTCGGTCTTGACGGCGGCGAACCAGTTGCTGTTCTGCTGCGACCAGTCGCGCAGGTAGAGGTCACCGCTGAGGGTGCGCGCCAGCTCCTGGGTCACCTCCGGCGCCTGCAACATGTCGCGGATGCGCAGGCGCACCCCGGTGGGCGCATCCATGCGGAACAGGGTCTCGGCGTCCTGCAAGTGGATGAAGGCCAGCGAGGAATCGAACTCGTAATGGCCGGCCTCGAAGATGCCGGTCACGGTGAACTGCTTCAGGCGCGGCAGCACTCCGGCCGGGGTCACCTGCCCTTGCGGCACGATCACGGTGATCTTGTCGCCCAGCCCGACGCGCATGCCGCGCGCCAGCTCGCTGCCGAGGACAATGTCGAATGCCCCCGGTTTCAGGGAATCGAAGCTGCCCTGCTTGATCTGGCGTGCCACGTCCGAGACCTTGGGCTCTTCTTCCGGCAGCACGCCACGCACCAGCACGCCGCGTAGGTTGTCGTCGCGCGTCATCATGGCCTGGCCGGACACATAGGGCGCCGCACCCAGCACTTCCTTGTTCTGGAAGGTCTGCTTGGCCACGCTCTGCCAGTCCTTCATGGAGCCGGAGGCGTCGAACACCTCGATATGCGCCAGCACCGAGAGCATGCGGTCACGGACTTCCTTCTGGAAACCGTTCATCACCGACAGCACCACGATCAGCGCGGCCACGCCCAGGCCGATGCCGGCCATGGAAATGAGGGAAATAAAGGAAATGAAACTGTTGCGACCGCTGCGCTTGCCGGCCCGCGTGTAGCGGATGCCGACCAGCCATTCGAACGGCAGGTTTTTAATCAGACTCAAAATTGCTCCGGGAGAGGGCCTGCAAAATGTGCCGGCGAAATCCCGTCGAAACCGGACCCGCCGCACGCCAACACGGGCGAAGACAAAGCGCGAAGTTTGCCACAGAATGGACAGCCGGCCCATCCCTGGCCCCAGTCCTTCACTTGCGCACGTTCCCGCGTGCAGGCTATAGATTCACTTCTACGGCAGAGGTTCGCGGCTTGCTGTGCAAACTGTTTCATCTCCATTGCACGCCGGCTGTTGCATCATGAACTGGTTATATATACAGTATCCACCTGTGCCCGCCCTTTAAAGGCCGCCCTGCACGGTCTCCACCTGAACTGCCCCTCACCCATGCTGCCAGATCTCACCCGAGAAGCGCCGGCGCCGGCCTCCGCGCCCACCCACTCCCAGACCGCCCACCCGAGCGCCGCTGCCGACGACGCTGCGCAGGAGCGCGATCCCTTCGCCCGCCTCAACGCCGAACAGCGCGCCGCCGTCGAGCATGGCAGCGGCCTGCCGCCGGCGCAGCAGACGCCACTGTTGATCGTGGCCGGCGCCGGTTCGGGCAAGACCAATACCCTGGCGCACCGGGTAGCGCGGCTGGTGCTGGAGGGCGCCGATCCGCAACGCATCCTGCTGCTGACCTTTTCGCGCCGCGCGGCCGGCGACATGGGCCGCCGCGTGGGCCAGGTGATCCGCCAGGTACTGGGCCTGGCCGCTGGCGATGCCCCGCCGCAACTGCCCTGGTCCGGCACCTTCCACGCCATCGGCGCGCGCCTGCTGCGCGACTACGCCAGCGTGATCGGCCTGGAAGACGACTTCACCATCCAGGATCGCGGTGACTCGGAAGACCTGATGGGCCTGCTGCGCCACGAGATGGGCCTGTCTTCCACCGACAAGCGCTTCCCGCTCAAGGCCACCTGCCTGGCGATCTATTCGCGCGCCGTCAACACCCGCCAGGACCTGGCCCAGGTGCTGCAGGTCCATTTCCCCTGGTGCCGCGAGTGGGAGCGGCCACTGGGTGAACTCTTCGCCCGCTACGTGGATGCCAAGGAAGCCCAGCACGTACTGGATTACGACGACCTGCTGCTGTTCTGGGCCGATATGCTGTCCGACCCGGAAATCGCGCAGTCCGTCAGCGCCCGCTTCGACCACGTGCTGGTCGATGAATACCAGGACACCAACCGCCTGCAGGCCGAGATCCTGCAGCGCATGAAGCCCGATGGCGCCGGTGTGACCGCCGTCGGCGACGACGCCCAATCGATCTATTCCTTCCGCGGCGCCACGGTGCGCAACATCCTCGACCTGCCCTCGCTGTTCACCCAGCCGGCGCGGCTGCTGACGCTGGAACAGAACTACCGCTCCACCCAGCCTATCCTGCAGGCGTCCAATGCGGTCATCGCCGATGCCCCTGAGCGTCACTTCAAGAACCTGTGGAGTGACAAACCCTCCTCGCAGAAACCGCAGCTGGTGGTCATCCCCGATGAAGCCGAACAGGCGCGCTGGGTCGCCAACCGCATCCTGGCGCATCGCGAAGAAGGGCTGACGCTCAAGTCCCAGGCAGTGCTGTTCCGCACCGCCACCCACAGCGCCGCGCTGGAGCTGGAACTGGTCCGCCGCGACATCCCCTTCGTGAAGTTCGGCGGGCTCAAGTTCCTGGAGAGCACCCATATCAAGGACCTGCTGTCCCTGCTGCGGCTGGCCCACAACCCCAGCGGGCGGATGGCCGGCCTGCGTGCCCTGCAACTGATTCCCGGGGTCGGCCCGGCCACCGCCCGCAAGGTGCTGGACCTGATGGCCGGCGCCGCCGACCCGGCCGATGCCCTGCTTAACTTCGGCGCCCCGGCCAATATCGCCCTGCAGTGGCAGGCCTTCGCCGATACCTATGCCCTGATGCGGCGCGCCAGCGCGGCCTGGCCGACCGACATCAACGCCGCCCGCGACTGGTACCTGCCGCAGCTGGAACAACGCTACGAGGACGCTGACGCCCGCGCCGCCGACATCGAGCAACTGGCCGCGCTGGCCCGGGGCTATGCCTCGCGCGAGAAATTCCTCACCGAGCTGACGCTGGATCCGCCCGAATCCAGCAGCGACTTTTCGGCGCCTCCCTATCGGGATGAGGATTACCTGACGCTCTCCACCATCCACTCCGCCAAGGGCCAGGAATGGCGTTCGGTGCATGTGCTGAACGTGGTGGACGGCTGCATCCCCTCCGACCTGGCCACCGGCAGCGAGGCCGAGATCGCCGAAGAGCGCCGCCTGCTCTATGTGGCCATGACCCGGGCCAAGGAATATCTGCACCTGATCGTGCCGCAACGCTTCTACATCACCCAGCAGACGGCCCAGGGCGACCGCCACGTGAACGCCATCCGCAGCCGCTTCATCACCCCGCGCATGCTGCCCCATTTCGAGGACAGCCTGTGGCTGTCGGCCGAGACCAATGGCGCCCGCACCCCCATGCCCGAAAGCGTGCGCATGCTGGTGCGCCAGCGCGCCAAACAGGCCTGGAACAAGTCTTGAGCGGTTTTTTAAAGGCCTTCAGTCACATAAGTGAAGCTTTGTGCAGGGGACGCCCAGGCCAAGCGGCCCGCCAGCCGCTAAAATAGCGCCCCATGAATCAACTCGACATCCTCGTTCCCTTCGCCCTGCCCCCGGCCGAGCTGGCCCGCGACCTGCTGCGCCAGAGCAAGGCCCCCTCCCTGTCCATGCTGCTGGGCCGTGGCAAGGCGACACCGCTGCAGTCGCACGACCCGTTTTCGCGGGCGCTGCCGCATGAGCACTGGCTGGCCTGCCGCTTCGGCTTGCCGCCGGCCCCGCAGGATTCCAGCCCCGGTGCCGCCGCCGCATTGATGCAGGGCCTGGGCCACGCACCGGCCGCCGGTCACTGGTTCGTACTGCACCCGGCGCACATCCACGTGGCCCGCGACCACCTGGTGCTGACCGACATCGGCCAGCTGCAGCTGGAAGAGGAAGAATCGCAACGCCTGTTCGCCGCCGCCCTGCCGCTGTTTACCGAGATCGGCCATGAACTGGTGTATGGCGACGCCCGCACCTGGTTCATCCGCGCCGACGCCTGGGCTGGCCTGCGCACCTCTACACCGAGCGCCGCCAGCGGCCGCAATGTCGACATCTGGATGCCGGAAGGCCCGGGTGAACTGGCCTGGCGCAAGCTGCAGAACGAAGTGCAGATGCAGTGGTTCGCCGAGGCACTCAACGAGCAACGCGAAATGCGTGGCCAGAAAGCCATCAACTCCATCTGGATCTGGGGCGGCGCCGATGCCGGTGCCAGCGTGCAGCATAGCTATGGCGCCCGCTTCGGCCTGCGCGGCTGGATGCGCGCCTTCGGCGATGGCGCGCAGGCCGACCAGGCCCATGCCAATGCGCATGCCCATACCAATGCGAGCCAGGTGAACGACATCCTGCGGGGGGACGGACACCGCCTGCTGGTACTGGATGCCCTGGTCGAAGCGGCCCTGGCCGAGGAATGGGGCCTGTGGCTGCAGCACCTGGAACACCTGGACCGCGAATGGCTGGCGCCGCTGCTGGTGGCGCTGCGGGCCGATACGCTGGGGGCCGTCAACCTGGTCCTGACCGGGTCTGACCGCCTGGTCGAGGTTGCCGTCACCTGTGGCGCCTTGCGGCGCTTCTGGCGCAAGCCCTCGCTGGCGCTGCTGGCGGAGCGTTGCGCATGATCCGCGTCGCCACCCGCCCCTATCATCCCGGCCAGGCCGACCAACTCATCGCCGAAGGCGTCCACCCGGTCCTGGCGCGGGTCTATGCGGCACGCGGCCTGTCCACCGCGCGCGAACTGGCCAGCGAACTCAATGCGCTGTTCCCGCCCGCCGGCCTGCTCCACATCGACGCTGCCGCCAGCTACCTGGCCGACGCCATTGCCGCCGGCAAGAAGCTGGTCATCGTGGCCGACTATGACTGCGACGGCGCCACTGCTTGCGCGGTCGGCCTGCGCGGGCTGCGCCTGCTGGGCGCGCAGGTGGATTACATCGTGCCCAATCGCTTCGAATACGGTTACGGGCTCACCCCCGAAATCGTCGAACTGACGGTGCGCGAAAAAAACCCCGACATCATCGTCACCGTCGACAACGGCATCGCCAGCATCGACGGCGTGGCCGAGGCCAAGCGGCGCGGCATCGACGTGGTGGTGACCGATCACCACCTGCCCGGCGATGCCCTGCCGGAGGCGCGCGTGATCGTCAATCCGAACCAGCCGCAATGCGGCTTCCCCAGCAAGAACCTGGCTGGCGTGGGCGTGATGTTCTATGTGCTGCTGGCGCTGCGCGCCGAGATGCGCAAGCGTGGGCTCTTCGATGCCCAGACCCAGCCGCGCCTGGACACCCTGCTGGACCTGGTGGCCCTGGGCACGGTGGCCGACGTGGTCAAGCTGGACGCCAACAACCGCATCCTGGTGGCCCAGGGCTTGAAGCGCATGCGCAGCGGCAAGATGCATCCGGGCATAGCCGCACTGTTTCGTGCGGCCGGGCGCGAAGCCCGCCGCGCCACCCCCTTCGACCTGGGCTTTGCCGTGGGGCCGCGCCTGAATGCGGCAGGTCGCCTGGCCGACATGGCACTGGGCATCGAATGCCTGACCACCGACGACGAAGGCCGGGCCTGGGCGATCGCCCAGCAACTGGACGCCATCAACCGCGAGCGGCGCGACATCGAAGCCGGCATGCAGGACACCGCCCTCTTGCTGCTGGACGACTTCAACCCGGCCGATCGCCGCACCATTGCCGTCTTCGATGCCTCCTGGCACCAGGGCGTGATCGGCATCGTGGCCTCGCGCCTGAAGGACAAGTTCTATCGTCCCACTATCACCTTCGCGCCCGGCGACGAAGGTTTCATCAAGGGCTCAGGCCGGTCGATTGCGGGCTTCCACCTGCGCGACGCGCTGGACCTGGTGTCCAAGCACGCACCTTCGGTGATGACCAAGTTCGGCGGCCACGCCATGGCGGCCGGCCTGACCATCCATGCCGAGGCCTTCGACGCCTTTGCCGACGCCTTCGAGGCCGTGGGCCGCGACTGGCTCACGCAGAACCAGCTGGAGCGTGTCATCGAGACCGATGGCGTGCTGGAGGATGCCTATTATTCGGTGGAATTCATCAGCCTGATGGACCAGCAGGTCTGGGGCCAGGGCTTTGCGCCACCGGTCTTCTGCGATCACTTCCGGGTGCTCAACCAACGCATCCTCAAGGAGAAGCACCTCAAGCTGCAACTGGAGAAAAACGGCCGCAAGTACGACGCCATCTGGTTCGGCCACACCGACGCTTTGCCCGACCACGCCCAGGTGGCGTTCCGGCTGGATGCAAACGAGTACAACGGCAAGACCACCGTGCAACTGATGGTCGAACACGCCGAGCCAGCCTGATCGTCTCGCCCCTGCCCCAATGGGCGCAAAGCCTTGCCCCGCAAGGATTGCAGCAGGGAAACAGGACATCAAGAAGGGGACAAAAAAAAGCCAACATTGTGGCGTTGCAGTGGCACAATGTTGGCTTGGAGCGACTTTCAGCCTGCCAAACTGAAGGCAGCTAGAGACCGCTCCAGACAATAACAACAAGACCAACCCGATGATGATCAAGCGCATTCACTGCAGCCTGGTGACCCGTCTCACCCTGTTCGGACTCTTGCTGATTCTGGTGAGTGCGGTCTTGCGCTACAACATCCTGATCGGCTTCCTCGAAAAGGAGCAGGCCCAGGTCGCCGCCGACCAGCAAAGCACCATTGCCAGCTACCTGGCGCAGGACATCGGTTATCGCGTGCAGGAACGTGCCAGCTATCTGGAACGCCTGGCCAGCCACTTTCCCAGCGCACTGTTGGGCGACCGCGCCGCCATGCGCAGCTGGCTGCAGGATCACCAGCAACTGCTTCCGCTGTTCGCACAGGGCCTGTTCGTGGCCGACGGCAATGGCACCATCGTGGTCGACTACCCGACCCTGGATGGCCGGCGCGCGCTATCCCTGACCAACTACCCCGATTACGAGCGCGTGCTGCAGGGTGCGACCGTTCTGTGTCCGCCCCTGAACAGCCCTGCCAGCGGCAAACCCATCATCGCCATTCTCACGCCGCTGCGCGAGGCCAGCGGCCGCATCGTGGGCGTGCTGGGCGGTAGCAGCGAACTCAATGCACCGGGCTTCCTGGACCATCTGCAACAGGCACGGCTGGGACCGACCGGCAGTTTCCTGCTGGTGTCGCCGCAGCAGAGGATGATCATCGCCTCCAGCGACGAGGCCCTGGTATTGACTCAGCTGCCGTCGGCCGGCCGGGACGAATTGATGGACCAGGCCCTGGCGGGCTACCGGGGCAATGGCGTGGGCATCGCGGCCAATGGTGTCAACGAGATCAAGGCCTTTGCCTCGGTGCCGGGCACGCCCTGGCTGGTGGCGGTGACCATGCCGCTGGCCGCAGCCTTGCCCACGGTAGAGCGCACCCGCGCCCTGATTGCACGCGGTGGCGTGATACAGGGGGTCATGGTCGTGTTGCTGCTGGTGCTGGCTTACCTGTGGTTCTTCCGCCCGCTGCGACGGGCCGCCGCCCTGGCCGATCGCATGACGCGCGGCGAGCTGCCACTGTCGCCGCTGCCGGTCGAACGGCGCGATGAGGTAGGCCACCTGACCATGGCCTTCAACGGCCTGCTCTCGCGGCTCAAGCTGCACCAGGCCGAACTGCAGCATCAGGCCCACCACGATGTACTCACTGGCTTGCCCAACCGCATGATGCTGGCCGAGCGCATGGAAGCCGCGCTCACCCATGCCTGCCGCGAACGCAACGGCGTGGCCCTGCTGTTCCTGGATCTGGACGGCTTCAAACCGATCAACGACACCCTCGGCCACAAGGCCGGCGACCTGGTGCTGCAGGAGGTCACCCGGCGCCTGCACCAGGTGGCAAGGCACGGCGATACGCTGGCGCGGGTGGGGGGCGATGAATTCGTGCTGCTGATCACCGATCTCGGCGAGCCGTATGAACATGGCGCGCAGGTGCTGGCCGAAAAGTGCATCAAGGCAGTCTCCGAACCGCTGCACCTGGCGCAGGGCGAGTACCGGCTCGGCGTATCGGTAGGGATCGCGGTCTGCGACGGCAGTTGCGACGCCGACAGCCTGCTGCAGGCCGCCGACAAGGCCATGTATGCCGCCAAGGGCAATGGGCGCGGCTGCTACGTGATCGCGCCGGCGCGCGCGATCGGCCCGGAGACGGACCTCAGCGCACCGGGAGGAACTGCAGGAACGACCCGCCCAGCAGGTTCTGCACATAGCTGATGCCGGCCCGGCGGTAACGCTCGGTGCTGAATTCGGCCATCAGGTCCAGGCGCCCGACGATCTTGCCGAACTCCCGCTCGAAACTGAGGTTGCGCACTTCCCCGCCGATTTCGTCGGAGAGCAGCAACGGCGCACCGCTAGCGTTGCGCCGGCTGGCCAGCACCCAGGCGGCGATTTCGACGTTGCGGGCGGCGTTGTAGAGATGCTGGGCATCCAGCCCGTCGACCAGGAAGAACTCGATCTTGTTGCCATGGGCGACGATGATCATGTCAGCGGTGGCATCGATGAAGGCCGCCACCCTATCCCCCTTGAAGTCCGGCGCCAAGGCCAGCGTCATGGCAGCGATGTCGCGCTTGCCCTGCAGTTCCGGCCAGGGCTGGCGCTGTTCGATGGCGTCGCGCACCTTCTTTTCGGCCTCTTCCCGGGTGGCCGCGGTCTTCTTCCATTCGGCCGGATTGCGCCGATACAGCTTGGACATCAGCAGATACAGGCTATCCAGATTGGCGCGCATGGCCAGGGTGGCCACGCGATTGCTGTCGGACTGGCCCATCTCGCGCGAGCTGGCCTCGGCCCCCTTGACCTGGCCGTGCGGCGCGGGAGAGCTGGCGCAGGCCGCCAGCAAGGCGGCACAGGGAAGCAGCAGGGGAAGCAGCGTTGTTCTTGTCATCGGCGGGCAGGACGAAACGAGCTGGTAGGACCGATCCTAGCAGATTGCGTTCCGTGCCGGCCCGCCGCGACGGCGGACCCCGCCTCAGCTCCTGGCCGAGTACGGCAGACCGGTCAAGTAACCGACAGTGGCGCCGAAGCGGTCCTTGTAGTTGGCCCGCACCAGCGCATCGAGCTTGTCCTTGACCTTGTCGTGCAAGCCCTTCTCCCAGTCACCGGCGTGCTGGAAGTTGCTCATGACATAGGTCCAGCCATTGATTTCATCGACCGCATGCAGGCCGGTCGATTCGGCCCCAGCCGGGCAGGACAACACGCGGGTGAGCGCCTTGGTATCGACGTTGTAGGCCCACAGGAAGTTGTTGACGTGCATGCCGCTGTCTTCGCCGATGAAGAGCGTGCGCAGCTTCTCGGAGAACTTGATGTTGTCCGGATTGGCGATGTGTTCCTGATCGGCCAGGTTGCCCAGGGCATCCGGGGTCTTCAGGTCCACGCCCACCAGCGCCGCCGGCGGGGCCATGTCGATGGCCACCCATTCGCTGTCGATCACATTGCCGCCGGCATCGCGCTGGCCGCCGCGCAGGTTCAGCGCATACACGGCGCCGGCCTTGGGGCCTTCGACCTTGATGTGGCCGGAGCCATTGAGCATCGAGGTCTGGACATAGGACATGGCCGAATAGGCGATCTTGTCGCGGGCATTGACGGTGGTGCCTTCCATCTTGGTGAACCCCAGGCTGCCACCGGCCAGGGCGGCGTAGCGGTGGGTTTCCAGGAAGGCGGCAGCCTTCTGCATGCCCGGCTTGACGCGCACCCAGTTGAACTTGCCGTTGAAGGGAATCCTGGAGAAGGAGCCATCAGCCGGATCGGTGGTGCGGATATCCATGATGTCGGAAGCCTTGTAGCGCTCCGCCATGGCCTTGACTTCGGCGCTGGTGGCGCTGCCCAGGCGTACCCAGGACAGCTTGCCGGCACCCGGACCGACACCCGAGACCTGCTCCCAGCGCGCCACATAGAGCGTACCGGAGGACAGGTCGGCGGCGCGATCGGCGATGAACATGAACAGACCGCCATTGGTGGCATCGTCGCCCATCAGGACGGTGCGCTGGTCCGGCATGACCTGCACCAGTTCGTGCGAGATGCGCCCCAGGCAGTAGTGTTTCTTGATGGAACCGGTGCCGTCGGGGTTGACCGTCACTTCCGGCAGATGGCCGTAGTGGTAGGGATTGGCGCGGTTTTCATCACCGTACAGATTCTTGCTGAAGGCCTTGAATTGCGGGTTGGAGGCAATGGCCGATGCGTCCGGTTCATATTCTTCCGACGACAGGTGCGTATTCCAGGGCGACAGGCTGGCGCCGCAGGTGATCCACAGGCCATTGACCTGGGAGGTGTCGACGTTGTGGTATTGCACCAGCGACAGCTTGCCCGAGGACGGGTCCTGGTCCAGCGTGAGCACGGCGATGGGCGAAGGCAACTGGCCATACATGGCAGCCTGCTTCTGGTCGCGGGTGGTGTATTCGAATTGCACCACGGCAAACACCGCATTGCCCTTCACGCCAGGCACCTTGGCACCCTGCACGGTCAGCAGCGACGAGCCGTCCGGGCAGTCCGAGAAGAACTGGCGCTCACGGCCCGCCACCGAGCGGTCGATGATGGGCTGGTTGTTGATGTCCAGATAACCGCCGGCCAGGATGCTGCCGCCACGGCCGTCCGGCACCATGTCGCCGGTCATGAAGAAGGGCTGGTAGGCCAGCTTGTAGCTTTGCTTGCTGCCATCGGCGAAGCTGACTTCCAGGGCCGAACCGACGGTGGTGGAAGCCATGGCGGCCGGATTGTCCAGGGTGGGTGCCGGCATGCCGGTAAAACGCGCCGAGGCGAAGGGCTTGCCGGCACCGGGCGTGGCGCAGGCCGCCAGCAGGGCCGAGGCCGACAGGCCACCGGCCAGCGGCAGCAGCGGCGCGGCTGTCATGGCCTTCAACAGGCTGCGGCGACCGGCTTGCGGCTGGTCGACGGTGGAAGGGAGGGACGTGGCGGCAGGCTGTCTCATCGAAGATTCTCCGGTAGGGGCTGGCAGGTATCGGGCAGCGCCGTGCGCCACCGTCAGGTTTTTGTCAGTAAAACAAGCGCGCCGATGGTAGCGAGCGAAAATGACAGGCGCGTGACGGGGATGAAACTCGCTTGCTCCTCTTGTATAATGTGAGGTTTGATCGCAAAAGAACCCATCATGGAAGCAGAACGCCTCAATTCCCTCCAATCCCTGCTCGACGACCTGGCCACCCGCGCCACCGAGCTACGGAGGTATCTTTGACTTCGATGTGAAGTCGGAGAAACTCGAGCAAGTCAACGCCGAACTGGAAGACCCCAACGTCTGGAACGACCAGAAGCGGGCCCAGGACCTCGGCAAGGAAAAGAAATCGCTGGAAGCGATCGTCCACACTCTCATCAAGATCGACAGCGAGTTGAACGATGCCCGCGACCTCTTCGAGATGGCGCGCGAGGAAAAGGACGAGGACACCATCGTCGCCATCGAGGCCGATGCCGAGAACCTGAAGAAGCTGGTGGAAGAGATGGAATTCCGCCGCATGTTCAGCGGCCCCATGGACGCCAACAACTGCTTCATCGACATCCAGGCCGGCGCCGGCGGTACCGAAGCCCAGGACTGGGCCTCCATGCTGTTGCGCCAGTATCTGCGCTATTGCGAGCGCAAGGGCTTCAAGGCCGAGATCATGGAACAGTCCGACGGTGAAGTGGCCGGCATCAAGACCGCCACCATCAAGGTCGAGGGCGACTATGCCTATGGCTTCCTGCGTACCGAGACCGGCGTGCACCGCCTGGTGCGCAAGTCGCCGTTCGACTCGTCCAATGGCCGCCACACCTCGTTCTCCAGCCTCTTCGTCTACCCTGAGGTGGATGAATCCTTCGAGATCGAGATCAACCCGGCCGACGTGCGCGTCGATACCTACCGCGCCTCCGGCGCCGGTGGTCAGCACATCAACAAGACCGACTCCGCCGTGCGCCTGACGCACGCCCCGTCGGGCATCGTCGTGCAATGCCAGAACGACCGCAGCCAGCACCGCAACCGTGCCGAAGCCTGGGACATGCTGCGCGCCAAGCTGTTCGAACTGGAACTGCGCAAGCGCATGAGCGAGCAGCAGAAGCTGGAAGACTCCAAGACCGACGTCGGGTGGGGCCACCAGATCCGTTCCTATGTGCTGGACCAGTCCCGCATCAAGGACCTGCGCACCAACTTCGAAACCGGCAACACCAAGGCCGTGCTAGATGGCGACATCGACGACTTCATCGCAGCCTCGCTGAAACAGGGCGTCTGATCCACGCCGGCCGCGCAGTCCTTGCGCGGCCGGTTGCTGACTGACCTACCGTTCAAACCTCAAGAATTCCAACCATGACCACGCAAAACACCCCCGCCGCCCAGCCGGCAGCCGACGAGAACAGCATCATCGCCGAGCGCCGCGCCAAGCTGGCCGCCATCCGCGAGCAGGGTATCGCCTTCCCCAACGATTTCCGCCCGGCCAACAATGCCGCGGACCTGCACGCGCAATACGACGGCTTCGAGAACGAAGCGCTGGAAGCCGAACCGGTGACCGTCACCGTGGCCGGCCGCATGATGTTGAAGCGGGTCATGGGCAAGGCGGCCTTCGCCACCCTGCAGGATGCCTCTGGCCTGCGCGCCGATGGCCGCATCCAGCTCTACGTGACCCGTGACGTCACCGGCGAAGAAGCCATGTCCGCCTTCAAGCACTACGACCTGGGCGACATCCTGGGTGCCGAAGGCACGCTGTTCAAGACCAAGACCGGTGAACTGTCGGTGAAGGTGACCAAGTTGAAGCTGATCACCAAGTCGCTGCGCCCGCTGCCCGACAAGTTCCACGGCTTGGCCGACCAGGAAATGAAGTACCGCCAGCGCTACGTCGACCTGATCATGAGCGAGGAGACCCGCCGTACCTTCAAGGCCCGTACTGCCGCGATGTCGTCGATCCGCCGCTTCATGGAAACCAACGGTTTCATGGAAGTGGAAACTCCGATGCTGCACCCGATCCCGGGCGGCGCCGCGGCCAAGCCCTTCATCACCCACCACAACGCGCTGGACATGCAGATGTTCATGCGCATCGCCCCCGAGCTGTACTTGAAGCGCCTGGTGGTGGGCGGTTTCGAGCGCGTCTTCGAGATCAACCGCAACTTCCGCAATGAAGGCGTCTCGCCGCGTCACAACCCTGAATTCACGATGATGGAGTTCTACGCCGCCTACGTGGATTACCAGTGGCTGATGGGCTTCACCGAACAGGTGATCCGCCAGGCCGCCATCGATGCCCACGGCACCGCCGTGCTGACCTACCAGGGCCGCGAGCTGGACCTGTCCAAGCCCTTCGACCGCCTGACCATCACCGGCGCCATCCTCAAGTACGCCCCCAACTACACCGCCGAGCAACTGGCCGACATCGAGTTCCTGCGCACCGAACTGAAGAAGTTCGGCGTCAAGACCGACCAGGCCCCGCTGGCCGGCGCCGGCATCGGCGCTCTGCAACTGGCGCTGTTCGAAGAGACCGCCGAGTCGCAGCTGTGGAACCCGACCTACATCATCGACTACCCGGTCGAAGTCTCGCCGCTGGCGCGCGCATCGGACACGGTGGCCGGCATTACCGAGCGCTTCGAACTGTTCATCACCGGCCGTGAAATTGCGAACGGTTTTTCCGAGTTGAACGACGCCGAAGACCAGGCCGCCCGCTTCCAGGCCCAGGTGGCCGCCAAGGATGCCGGCGACGAGGAAGCCATGTACTACGACGCCGACTACATCCGCGCCCTGGAATACGGCATGCCCCCGGCCGGTGGCTGCGGCATCGGCATTGACCGTCTGATGATGCTGATCACAGATTCGCCCAATATCCGTGACGTGATCCTGTTCCCGCACCTGCGTCGCGAAGACTGATCGCCGAGGATTGAAGCCTGTAGGCTGACAGCCCCGCATTGACGTCCAGGGGACGGCGACATCGCCGTCCCCTTTCCATTTCTGCCTCACAGGCATCCTGCCCGCCTGCTGCTGCCGCACTCCCCTGGCTTGCTCCCCTCCCCGCGCCCATCTTCCCTTTCCGCTGCGCTCCTGCGTGGCGCAAAGACTGTTGTCATCCCGCAAACCCGCCTCCCGGGCCGTTTTTGCCACATTACAAGTTTTTACAACTGACACAGAATCGGGATTTTTTTTGGCCGATGACCACTCCATAATACAGTCATCCAATCTTCAACGACAACAGAACAACTAGAGAGGTCATCATGGAAACCAACAACACACAACCCCTGAATACCGGCAACAACGCCGTCGCCAAGACATCCTCCGGCCGCCTGCATCCGCTGATGGCTGGCGCCGCCGTGGCCGTGATCCTGGTCAGCCTCATCGGCGTGGCCGCCATGACCGGCCTGCTGCCCAACTCCAAGAGCGAGAATTCCCCGCAGCAACTGGCGGCGCTGGATCAGAATGCGCAAGCCCCCGGCGCACCCGCCAATGCCCTGACCGCACAGCAGCAAGCCCAGCGCGCCCCGTCCTATCAACCGCAGCAATCGGCCTATCCGACCCAGGCTGCAGCGCCCGCAGTACAGCGCGCCCCGGCGATCTGCAATAGCTGCGGTGAAGTGGTCGGCGTGCGCGCCGTGCGCCATGCCGCCCCCACCAGCGGCGTCGGCATCGCCGGTGGTGCCGTGGTCGGCGGCCTGCTGGGTAATCAGATCGGCGGCGGTACTGGTCGTACCCTGGCCACCATCGCCGGCGCGGTCGGCGGTGGCTATGCCGGCAATGAAGTGGAAAAGAACGTGCGCGCCACCACCAGCTATGTGGTCGACGTGCGCATGGAAAACGGCAAGACCCGCAGCTTCCCCCAGAGCAATGAAAACTGGCGCGTCGGCGACCAGGTACGCGTGGTCAACGGCCATCTGGAAGGTCGCGGCTGATCCGACTCCCCTGATCACTCCGTCTCATCAGCCAGCCCTTCGCACTCCGGTGCGAGGGGCTTTTTCTTGTCGGTCAAAAACCTGCACCTTCGTACATTTGCCAACTATTGTTGCCCATTGGAAAATAATAGTAAACCAAAAGGCAAGTGTTGTGCACCAACAGCAGTGTTATGACGTTAACGTGTCATGATTCGGAAATATTCCTGCCGGTTGGCAAGACCTGCCTCCCCTCAGCCGGCACAGTAAGAATGTTCTTGATAAACGCTGGAAACATTTGGCGCCGGCAGTTAGACTTCCGCAAAAACTTACCGCCAGGATGGCAGCGGAATTGGTACTCGGGAAACAGAACGCGACAAGCGTCGGCCCGCTTACTCGTATTGAACGGGGGGCGAACGATTCGCCAAGACGCGCCAGACCGGCGCGAATGCGTTTGAAGATTTATGGACTCACAGTCATCCACCGACAGCAGCACGCTGGTCTCCGAGGCCCGCAACGATGACCGCCACGGCGGTCCCCACAAGGATCATGCGGTCATCCTGCTGCATGGCCTGTGCGGTTCCCAGCTCGAAATGGGCTCGATCCCCAAGCAGCTCAAGAAAGCCGGCTGCACCGTCATCCCGCTGACCATCGACAACTACTCCGCCGCGCTGACCAATCCGCGCGTCTCACCCGACTGGGAAGCCTGGTGCGCCGTGGTCGAAAGCCGCGTGGCCCGGCTCAAGGAAGAATTCAGGACGGTCTCGCTGTGCGGCCTTTCCATGGGCGCCACGCTAGCCCTGGCGGTGGCCGCCCGCAGCAAGGACCTGCTTTCCGTGGTGCTGCTCTCGCCGGTGCTGCAATACGACGGCTGGTCGGTGCCCTGGTACTGGAAACTGTTGACCGTGGTCTATGAGATGGGCTTTCGCAACTGGTCCTACAAGGAAAGCGAACCCTACGGCATCAAGAACTACGAAATGCGCCGCCGCGTCGCCGCTGCCCTGGAAAAGGATGGCGTGGCCGCCGTCGGCGCCGCCTCCATCCCGGCCCGCCACCTGCGCGCCGCGCTGCGCATGATCGCCTTCGTACGCAAATCGCTGCCGCTGGTGCGTACCGACACCCTGATCATCCATTCCATCGACGACGAAACCGCTTCCCCGCGCAATGCCGAGGTGATCCTGCAACACATCAATGCCGAGGTCCGCAAGGTGATCTGGCTGGGCGATTGCTATCACATTATCACCGTGGACAATGAGCGCGAAATCGTTACCAACGAGACCGTGATGTTCATCAAGCGCAGCATCGAGATCCACGGCAACGAGCTGAGCCGCAAGTACCTGGGTCATTCCTCGCCGCTCAAGGATCGCCGTCACTAGGGCCTGCTGCGCCGATACAACAGGGCCGACCTTGCCTTGAAAAAACGAGCCTGGTCAGCCTTTTGAAAGACTGGATTCTTAACATGAGCATATTGCGCGACCGCGCAATGTAAACGAAGATGGACACGACGCACCACCCTGCCAAAGCCCTCATGAGCCTGATCAAATTGAAGAACGCCAAGAGCTGGCGTCCGCAAGGCTTCCGCCCGCTGTATGTCAGCGCGTTCGGATTCGTTGCGGCCTTCGGCTTGCGCTATGCACTGGCGCCCTTTGTGGACGAGGCGCTGTCGATGGTGTTCTTCGCCGTCAACTGCATCGTCATGAGCTACCTGTTCGGCTGTGTGTATTCGCTGGGGTTGCTGGCCATCAGCATCCCCACGGCCATGTTCTTCTTCCGCAAGCCCTTCTATACGATGGATGGCCTCAACGACAAGGACGTCTTCATGATCCTGGTCTACACCATCATCGTGGTGACCGCCTCGGTGATCATCGAATGGCTGCAGCGCGAGCGTTATGCGGCCGTGCTGCAACGGCGCGTGTCGGAAACCCGCTACCGCCTGCTGATCGAGTCCGACCAGGCGCGCCGTGCCGAATACAGTCGCCAGTTCGAGAGCAGCGCCAGCGAACAGGCCTGAGTGACAGCTCCATCGACCTGATCATCCAGGCCTGATCAACCTTCAGGCCAGTCCTCCCGCACAGGCCTCGCGCATCCAGGCTATCCAGGCAAGCCGGCATCAGGAAGCCCCTGATACCCACGGTCGCCGGCCCCTCCTAAGATGAGCCCATACCAGCACATCTCGCCAAGGAGGCCGCCATGTCCCTGACCCATCACCTGCCCCGCATCCTCGTCATCGATGCCGACCTCGATGCCATCGAAATGGCCCGCTTCACGCTCTGGCACAACCAGCTGCCCTGCCAGTTCGAATGGTTCGACGATGCCGAACTGGCCAATGCCTCCCTGCTTACGCAAGCCCTGTGCCGCGCCCGCGACCTGCCTACGCTGATCCTGCTGGACCCGCGCAGCTTCCCCGGCACCGAAGGCTACGAGCTGCTGCGCACGCTGTGCGTCTACCAGACGCTGGCGCACATCCCCCTGGTCTTGTTTACCGCTGCGCCCCTGTCCAGCGATTTCGCCCGCGAACAGGACAGCCGCATCTGGTACGCCGCCAAGCCGCAACGTGCCAACGATTACATGGAACTGGTCACCCAGTGCGTGCAGCAACGTCTGCATCAGCCAGAACCCTTCTGATCACCTATCCCTTGCCGGCGCGGCGCAACACCTGCGCCAGACGCCGGATCAGCGGCGCAAACTGCTCAGAAGAAGTATTGCCATACCCGATCACCAGCCCATTGCTGGCAGCCTGGCGCGGCTGTGCCGAAAACGAAGACAAGGCCCCCACATTCATCCCCGCCGCCCGCGCCGCCGTGCTGACGACGGTATCCTGCCAGTCCAGCGGTAGGCGCACCGTCAGGTGCAGACCGCTATCGCCTCCCCATACCTCATATCCGGGCAGATGTGCCTGCAAGGCCTCGCGCAGCGCCTGCTGGCGTTCGCGATAGAGCCGCCGCATGCGGCCCAGATGACGCGCGAACTGGCCGCCGGCCATGAATTCGGCCAACGCCAGCTGCTCCAGCCGATGCCCACCGCGCAGCAACTCCGCCAGTGCCGGCCAGGCCCCCGCACCCGCCGATTGCGGCAGCACCAGGAAACCGATGCGCAGCCCCGGGAACAAGGTCTTGCTGAAGGTGCCCACATACAACACGGGGGCATCCGGCACCAGCCCCTGCATGGCCGGCACCGGGTGGCCGCGGTGCCGGAACTCGCTGTCGTAGTCGTCCTCGATGATCCAGGCCCCGCACTCGCGCGCCCGGGCGATCAGTTCCAGCCGGCGCTGCAAGGACAGCACCGCGCCGGTCGGATATTGATGGGATGGCGTCACATGCACCAATCGCGGCGGGCTGCGCCAGGCGCGCGCAGGAATGACGATGCCCTCGCCATCGACCGGCATCGACCGGATCTTCAGGTCGCCGGCATGGAAGGCAGCGCGTACGCCGCCATAGCCCGGGTCTTCCAGCCAGGCGCGCTCGCCGGGGTTGGCGAACAAGCGCACACACAAGGACAAGGCCCCCTGCGCGCCCTCGGTCAGCACCACCTGGGCCGCCTCGCAGCGCACACCCCGCGCCACCCGCAGATATTGCGCAATGGCCTCGCGCAGGGCCGGCTCGCCCAGCGGATCGCCATACGCCAGCGCCATCGGCCCGGCCCGCTTCAGGGCCCGCTCCTGGGCGCGCAGCCAGGCATTGAGCGGAAAACGGTTCAGCGCCGGCATACCCGGCGTGAGCGGCAGGGTCCGGTCCCCGGCGTCGCGCGTGGGCGTCATGGTCGACACGCGGTGCGACTGGCGTGTGCTGTCCGGGCGAGATGGCTGGACGAACCGGGTCGCCGCCCCCGCCAGCGCGGCTACACGGGTCCCCTGGCGATCGGCGCGGGCATAGCCTTCGGCCACCAGTTGTTCATACACCGCCAGCACGGTATTGCGCGCCACCTGCAACTCCGCGCACAGGCTGCGGGTGGCAGGCAGGCGACTGCCCGGCGGCAGTTGTCCATCGAGGATGGCGCGCTTGAAGCGGGCCAGCAGCTGCTGCTGGCGTGAGCCCGCGGCAGCATCCGAATCCAATGGCGTGCTCAGCAGGGAAACGGAAGATGTCGTCACAGTCATTGCAGTCATCACGGCCAGGTTTCCTGGCCCCATCAAATGTGTGGTCTTTGGCACTTCTGATGATGCCACGAAAGCGCTATCTTGGAGCTTCTCTCGCCCACCTGGATGCCAACGTGAACCACTCCACCGCCACCCGCCGCAACGAATACCAGCAGGACATCGGCCCCGCCCTGCCCGACTGGCAGGCGCGTCCTCGGCCGTCCGTACAGACCCTGCAGGGACGCTACTGCCGGCTGGAGCGTATCGATGTCGCCCGCCACGGGGCAGCACTGTATGCCGCCTTCGCCGAGGCCACCGATGGCCGCGACTGGACCTACATGATGAGCGGCCCCTTCCCGGATGAGGCCAGCTACCTGCACCAGGCCGAACTGATGCAGGCCAGCCAGGACCCGCTGCATTACGTAGTGATCGACCAGGCCACTGGACGGGCCCTGGGCAGCATGGCGCTGATGCGCATCGAACCGGCACACGGCGTGATCGAAGTCGGCCACATCGCCTTCTCGCCGCGGCTCAAGCGCAGCCGCGTGGCCACCGAGGCGCATTACCAGCTGATGCGCCATGTCTTCGAAGATCTCGGTTATCGCCGCTACGAATGGAAGTGCGACAGCCTCAATGGGCCTTCGCGCCGGGCGGCGCAGCGGCTGGGCTTCTGCTTCGAGGGCATCTTCCGGCAAGCGGTGGTGTATCGCGGGCGCAGTCGCGATACCGCATGGTTCTCCATCATCGACGGCCAGTGGCCGCAGCTGCACCAGGCTTTCCACTGCTGGCTGCAGCCCGACAATTTCGATAGCGAGGGCCGGCAACGGCAGGCATTGTCGACACTGACTGCACCAACTACACCGACCACACCCACCGCCCCCTCGGGGGACTGACACCACCCATCAGGAGCGCGCACTGAGCTGCTTGAGCTCCCACAGCGCCTCCAGTACGTGGCGCGTAGCTGGTTCCGGCGGGCCGGCGCGATGGGCGATGCCCAAGGGCCGCCATAGCGCCGGGCGCAGCGGGCGCATCACGATGCGCGGGTCCGGCGGCACAGCACGGCCCTGGGCACCGGCTTCGTGCGGCAGCAGGGTGGCGCCATAACCGGCCGCCACCAGGCTCTTGATGGCATCGTTGAAATTGAGTTCGATGCGCGGCAAAGGATGCTCCCCGCCGCTGGCGAACCATTCCGTGGTCAGGCGCGAGAGCCGCGTCTCGGGCGCATTCAGGATCAGCGGCTGCGCCGCCAGCCAGGACGGCGTCACCACCCTTGGCACCTGCCACGCCGCTGGCAGGAAGGCCATCACCGGGTCGCGCCGCCAGGGCTTGACCGTCAGGCCGCCCACCGGGGCCTGCGGCAGGGCCACCAGGCCGATGTCCAGCGTCCCTTCCACCAGTTGCGCCAGCGTCTCCTGCGAGGTCAGGATGCGCACCTGCACATCGATGCCCGGATGCTGCTGCCCCAGACGTTCCAGCACCTGCGGCAACAGATAGGCAATGGCGCCGGTGGAGGCTCCCAGACGCACCCGTCCGGCCAGGCCCTGCACTTGCCGCTGCACTTCTTCCAGCGCCTGATCGGCCGCCGCCAGCAACTGCCGCGCCCGCGCCACCAGCGTGGCGCCGATGCCCGATGGCCGCACCTGGCTGCGCTGGCGCAGCAGCAGGGGCGCGCCGATGCGCGCTTCCAGTTCGCTGATGTGCAGGCTCACCGTGGGCGGTGCCAGGTTCAGGGTGCGCGCCGCAGCGGCGAAGGAACCCAGGTCGGCGATGGCGACCAGGGTACGCAGGCGATCCAGGTTGAGTTCACGCATGAAATGGCTCCGGCATCAGCAACGACAGTGGAAACAGCAACAGGAACGAATACCGCACCTTCAGTAAAACTGAACGATCTCTTTGTGATATTCAACTTTTCCAATTATACGTTTTGTCGCACCATGCAAGGCATCGGCATTCCCGCGCCATGCCAGGGCCAGGGCGAAGTCCCTCGCCACCGCTTCCATCCGGGCGCGCCCACTGCTTGCAGCTGACCGGAGTACACCATGAGCAACCCTCCTCTGATCTTCATCGACGGCGACCAAGGCACCACCGGTCTCCTGATCCACGAACGCCTGCGCGACCGCAAGGACCTGCGCATCTTGACCCTGCCGGCAGCCGAGCGCAAGGATGCGCAGCGGCGCGCCGAAGCCATCAACAGCGCCGACATCGCCCTGCTGTGCCTGCCCGACGCTGCGGCCCGCGAAGCCGTGGCGCTGATCGAGAACCCTCGCGTGCGCGTCATCGATGCCAGCTCGGCCCATCGCACCAGCCCGGGCTGGGTCTATGGCTTCCCCGAGATGACACCGGAACAGCCCCAGGCCATTGCCAACGCCCACCGCATCAGCAACCCCGGTTGCTATCCGACCGGCGCCATCGCGCTGCTGCGCCCGCTGGTACAAGCCGGACTGGTACCGGCCGACTACCCGCTGAGCATCCACGCCGTCTCCGGTTACTCCGGTGGCGGTCGGCCACAGGTAGAGCAATACGAAGGACCGGAAGCCGCCAGCGCCGCGCCCTTCGTGCTGTACGGCCTGGGCCTGCAGCACAAGCATCCACCGGAAATGCAGCTGCACGCCGGATTGACGCAACGGCCGATCTTCCTGCCCGCCTATGGCGCCTTCCGCCAGGGCATCGTGCTCTCCATCGCCCTGCAGACGCGCCTGCTGCCGGCCGGTGCCAGCCTGGAGTCGCTGCGCGCCGTACTGCAGCGCCACTACGCCGGGACGCGCCACGTCAAGGTACTGGATGCCGAACAGAGCGCCGCCACGGCCCAGCTTGATCCGACCCGCCACAACGGCAGCAATGACATGACCCTGGGCGTATTCGGCAACCCGGCCGAAGGCCACATCCTGCTGTGCGCGGTCTTCGACAACCTGGGCAAGGGTGCATCGGGCGCCGCCGTACAGAACCTGGACCTGCTGCTGGCAGCCGCCTGACTCGCGTATTGATGCGGCGTGCAGTCCCGACCAACAAGGCCGGAGGCGGGACGCAATTCCCCACGAGCGCCCTACCCTCGCCGCATCACTCGTAAAACGGTTTAAAGGCCTGCTCTGCTGCACGGCAGGAATGGTCAGGCTGTGGCATCATTCGTGACTTGATTCGCCACCACAAACTGCAGGCGTCGGCTCCCCCTTGATTCGGCTGCCGCCCCGCTTCAAAGCAAGATGTCCACCACTCTAGGCGCAATAGCGTGCAAGTATCTCGACGCCACCATCAAGCTGACCCCGGTATTACGTACTGACGGCAAGTGGACGGCGTTCGTCCATATCGACTTCCCGGATCGCACCACCCACGAATTCGGCGACTTCAAGCCAGGCAACTCCAAGATGGAAGCCTTGCAGAATGCCGTCACGGCTGCCGAGAACTACGTCGTCAATCGCAAGAAGAAATAGACTGGCCGGAATCACCGTCCCCCAAGCAAAACGGCCTGCATTGCTGCAGGCCGCCCGGTGCGCAGGTCCGTCCCGAACGGGATGGGGCAATGCAATCAGTTCATCTTGACGCCGGCAGCTTCGCTTTCCTTGTAGATCGCATCAATCAGGTCCTGCCCCACCCGTGAGGCCATGCTCTTGTGCACCGGCAGCAGTGCGCGGCGCCACTCGGCCTTCTCCTGTTCGGAAAGGGTGTAGACCTTGGTCTTGCCGCTGGCCTTGATGGCGGCCAGGGCATCGTCATTTTCCTTCTGGGCGATGGTATTGGCGTAGACCGTGGCTTCCTTCATGGCCCCTTCGAGCTGGCCGCGCACATCGGCCGGCAAGGCCTCCCAGAACTTCTTGTTGACGATCACGGCGTAACCGATATATCCATGATCGGACACGGTCAGGTTGGACTGCACCTCATGCATCTTCTGCGTGTAGACATTGGAGGGCGTGTTCTCGCTGCCATCCACCACCCCGGTCTGCATGGCCTGGTACACCTCGGAAAACGCCAGCACCTGCGGATTGGCCTTCAATGCCCGGAACTGCTCGTCCAACACCTTGGAGGACTGGATGCGCATCTTCAGCGCCCGGAAGTCCGCCACCTTGTGCAGCGGCCGGTTGGCCGTCATCACCTTCATGCCGTTATCCCAGTAGGCCAGGCCCTTGATACCCTTGCCTTCCAGCTTCTGGAACAGGCCCTGCCCGATCGGCCCCTCGGTCACGCGCTTCAACACTTCCTTGTTGGGAAAGATATAGGGCAGGTCGAACACCTCGAACTCCTTGGCCCCCAGCGGCCCGAACTTGGCCAGGGACGGCGCCAGCATCTGCACCGAACCCAGCTGCAGCGCCTCCAGCTCTTCCTTGTCCTTGTAGAGGGTGCTGTTGGGATAGACCTCGACCTTGACACGGCCGTTGGTCGCCTTCTCCGCCAGTTCCTTGAAGCGTTCCGCGCCCTTGCCCTTGGGCGTGTCGTTGGCCACCACGTGACTGAACTTGATGACGATGGGCTGTTGCGCCAGTGCTGCCGTGGTCGACAGGCTCAGCGTGGCGAAGGCGCAGGCGGTCAGTGCCGCCCGCATTGTGATGATGGTCATGCGTGTCTCCTCCGGGTGAAGCCGGGGGCCGATGACCTCGGCCCCCGGCGTTAAAAGACGATCAGGTCGCGCAGCCCCTCCCCGCTATGCAGGCGGTCGAAACCGCGGTTGATGTCGGCCAGCGCCAGGCGCTCGCCCATGAGCTTGTCCACCGGCAGGCGGCCGGCCTGGTACAGGCCGATGTAGCGCGGGATATCGCGCACCGGCACGCAGGAGCCGATATAGCTGCCCTTGACGGTGCGTTCCTCGGCCACCAGGCTGACCTGCTGCAGCGCCCAGTTCTGGTTCGGTGCAGGCAGGCCGGCCGTGACCGTCATGCCGCCACGGCGGGTCATGCGGTAGGCCGCTTCCATGGCCTGCACCGAGCCGGCCATCTCGAAGGCGTAATCGACGCCGCCCTTGGTGAGTTCCTTGACCTTAGCCACCGCATCCGGGTCACGGGCATTCACGGTGGCCGTGGCGCCCAGCGCACGCGCCACTTCCAGCTTGCTGTCGTGCAGGTCCACCGCGATCACCTCGCGTGCGCCTGAGGCCAGCGCGCCCAGCATCGCGCACAAGCCCACGCCGCCCAGCCCCAGCACCGCCGCCGTAGTACCGGCCTTGACCTCGGCGGTATTGACCGCTGCGCCCACGCCGGTCAGCACCGCGCACCCGAACAGGGCCGCCTCGACCGGATCGATATCAGCCTCGATCTTCACGCAGGAGCGGCGCGAGACCACCGCATGATCGGCAAAGGCCGACACCCCGAGGTGGTGATGCACCGCCTGGGCCTTGTCACGCAGACGGCGCTGGCCCGACAGCAGCTCACCCAGGGTATTGGTGGCGGCGCCCGGCTCGCACAGCGCCGGCCGCCCTTCCATGCAGGGCAGGCAGTGGCCGCAACTGGGCACGAAGACCAGCACCACCAGATCACCGGTACGCAGGTCGGTCACGCCACTGCCTACCTCCACCACTTCCGCCGAAGCCTCGTGGCCCAGCGCCATGGGCACCGGACGCGGACGCACACCGGTGATCACCGACAGGTCCGAATGGCACAGGCCGGCGGCCTTCATCTTCACCAGCACCTCGCCGGGGCCGGGCGGGTCAAGATCGAGTTCTTCGATCTTCAGCGGCTGGCTCACGGCAAACGGATGCGCATCGGTCATCTCGCGCAATACGGCGGCCTGGATTTTCATGTGGTCGTCTCCCTCTGGTTGGAAAACGTCTAGGTTACACGAGCCGCAGTGCCTCAATCGGACAACAGGCCGGCCTGGTGCAGGAATTTCTCGGCCTGCAGGATCACCGGCTTGTCGATCATCTTGCCTTCAAGCGAAATGGCACCACCATCGCTGGCGCGCACCGCCGCCATCACGGCCCCCGCCCAGGCCAGCTCCTGCTCGCTGGGCATGAAGCCACGCCGCACACCTTCTACCTGGCGCGGATGGATGCACAGCTTGGCGCCAAAACCCAGCCGGCGCGCGCGCTGCACCATGCGTGCCAGAAAGGCGTCGTCATTGAAATCGGTGGTCACGCCATCGATGGGCGGGGCAATGCCCCCCAGGCGCGAGGCCATCACCATCTCGATGCGGAAGTGCGTCAACTCCTCCTCTTCTGGACCGCACTGCATGCCCAGATCGACCTGCGCATCGATGGAGCCGAAGGCCAACCGCTGCACGCCCGGCACCGCCGCAATCTCGCGCATGGCCGCCAGACCGGCGGCACTCTCGATGAGCGCGATCAGGCCGCGCCCGGGACCCAGCCGACGGGCAATCGCCGACAGGCTCTTGGGATCTTCCGCCTTGGGCAATACGATGCCGGCCATGGACAGTCCCGAAAACGTCATCAGGTCCTCGCCATGCCAGACCGTATCGGCGGCATTGATGCGCACCCACAGGCGTGGCTGCGGCCCCTGTTCGCGCAGCCAGCGCGCCAGGGTCTCGCGGGCCTGCTCCTTCTGCGGCAGGGCCACGGCATCTTCCAGGTCGACGATGACGGCATCGGCACCACTGGCCAGGGCCTTGGCATAGCGCTCCGGGCGATTGGCCGGCACGAACAGAAAACTGCTGGCCGTGGCAATCTGCGGCGCCATCACACGGCTCCCCGTTCGCGCAGCGTGGCGATGGCCGCCGCGTCATAACCCAAGCCACCGAGAATGGCGTCGGTATGCTCCCCCAGTGCCGGGACGGGGTCCATGCGGTAGTCATAGCTATCGTTGGCGCCTGGCGGCAGCAGCGCGGCCACCTTGCCAGCCGGGGTATCGACCTCGGCCCAGCGCTGGCGCGCCGCCAGTTGCGGGTGCTGCCACAGGTCGTCCATGCCATTGACGCGGGCATTGGCGATCTGCGCCCGGTCCAGCCGCGCCACCACCTGCTCGGCGGTCATGCCGGCGAACATGTCCAGGATCAGCTGACGCAGCACATCGCGATGTTCGTGGCGGCGCGAGTTGCTGGAGAAGCGCGCATCGCCGGCCAGCGCAGCATCCTCCAGCACCACCTCGCAGAAGACCTTCCATTCGCGCTCGTTCTGCAGACCCAGCATCACGGTCTTGCCATCGCCCGCCGCAAAGGGGCCATAGGGATAGATGGTGGCGTGCTCGGCGCCGGAGCGCTGCGGCGCCCCCGCACCCTGATAGGCATAGTAGAGCGGAAAACTCATCCACTCGGTCAGTGCCTCCAGCATGGACAGGTCGATGTGACTGCCGCGTCCATCGCGCCCACGCTTGATCAGCGCGGCCAGGATGTTGGAATAGGCATACATGCCGGCGGCGATGTCGGCAATCGAGCAACCGGCCTTGACCACCTCATCACGAGTCCCCGTCACCGAGAGAAAACCGGCCTCGCTCTGGATCAGCAGGTCATAGGCCTTCTTGTCGCGATAGGGGCCATCCTCGCCGTAACCGGAAATATCGCAGACGATCAGGCGCGGATGTTTCTCCTGCAGCACCGCGGCCGACAGGCCCAGCCCGGCCGCCGCACCCGGCGCCAGGTTTTGCACCAGCACGTCGGCCTCCTGCAGCAACTGGTCGATGATGCGCTTGCCCTCTTCGTCCTTGAGATTCAAGCTGAGGCTTTCCTTGGAACGATTGGTCCAGACGAAGTGCGACGACAGACCATGCACGCGGGTGTCGTACCCCCGCGCAAAATCGCCCACCCCGGGCCGTTCGATCTTGATCACCCGGGCCCCCAGGTCGGCCAGCTGGCGCGTGCAGAACGGCGCGGCAATGGCATGCTCCAGGCTGACCACGGTAATACCCTCCAGCGGGCGGTTGGCTTGTGACATGGCGCTTCCTCGGTCGATGGGCAAGTGCAGAAAAACAGGTTCAGAACGAGCGCGGCAAGCCCAGGATGTGCTCGGCCACGTAGGAGAAGATCAGGTTGGTCGAGATCGGCGCCACCTGGTACAGGCGCGTTTCGCGGAACTTGCGCTCGACATCGTATTCGCAGGCGAAGCCAAAGCCACCGTGGGTCTGCAGGCAGACATTGGCCGCCTCCCACGAGGCCTTGGCCGCCAGGTACTTGGCCATGTTGGCCTGGGCACCGCAGGCCTGGCGCGCATCGAACAGCTCACAGGCCTTGTAGCGCATCAGGTTGGCGGCCTCGATCTCGATGTAGGCATCGGCAATGGGGAACTGCACGCCCTGGTTCTTGCCGATCGGACGGTCGAACACCACACGCTCATTGGCGTATTGCGTGGCCTTGTCGATGAACCAGTAGCCATCGCCGATGCATTCGGCCGCGATCAGGGTGCGCTCGGCATTGAGGCCGTCGAGGATGTACTTGAAGCCCATCCCTTCCTCGCCGATCAGGTTCTCGGCCGGGATTTCCAGGTTGTCGAAGAAGAGTTCATTGGTCTCGTGGTTGACCATGTTGAGGATGGGCCGCACTTCCATGCCATGGCCGATGGCCTCCTTGAGATCGACGATGAAGATGGACATGCCCTCGGACTTCTTCTTCACCTGGTCCAGCGGCGTGGTTCGCGCCAGCAGGATCATCAGGTCCGAATGCTGGATGCGCGAGATCCACACCTTCTGCCCGTTGACCACGTAGCGGTCGCCCTTCTTCACCGCCACCGTCTTGATGCGCGTGGTATCGGTGCCGGTGGTGGGCTCGGTCACACCCATGGACTGCAGGCGCAATTCGCCGGTGGCGATCCGGGGCAGGTAGAGCTGCTTCTGCGCCTCGGAGCCATGCCGCAAGAGCGTGCCCATGTTGTACATCTGACCGTGGCAAGCACCGGAATTGCCACCGGTGCGGTTGATCTCTTCCATGATGACCGAGGCCTCGGTCAGGCCCAGGCCGGAACCGCCATACTCCTGCGGGATCAGCGCGGCCATCCAGCCGGCGCGGGTCAGGGCATCGACGAACTGCTCGGGATAGCCGCGCGCTTCATCGACCTTGCGCCAGTATTCCGCGGGGAAGGTATTGCACAGATCGCGCACGGCATCGCGCAGATCGCCATAAGCGTCATTGGGCGCCTGATAGGACATGGATGGGTCTCCGAAAAAAGTATCTGTCGTCAGGCCAGGATGGCCTCGGCCTGCATGGCCAGTTCACCGCGTTCGTTCTGTGCCCAGAGTTCGGCGCTGCGACCATCGGCGGCCAGCCGGCCGCACAGCGTGAAGGGCTCGGTATCGAACAGGCTGCCCACGGCGCGGAAATTGAACTCGCGCAATACCGCCTGCGGCATCTCACGCGCCAGCAGATCGGCCAGCAGCGTAGCGATCAGCGGCCCGTGCACGATCAGGCCCGGATAGCCCTCCACTCCGGTCACGTAACTGCGGTCATAGTGGATGCGATGACCGTTGAAGGTCAGCGCCGAATAGCGGAACAGCAGTACCGGATCGGGCAGCACCCGGCGACGCCATTGCGCCCCCTCCGGCGCGCTCTTGGGAACCACGGCCACCGCGCCCGGCTGGGGCAGATCACGATAGACGATGTCGTGTTCCTCGCTCAGGCAGAGCCGGCCTTCGTGGCTGATCTCGTGACGCACGGTCACGAAGGCCAGCGCGCCGGTGCGGCCCTGCTTGACATCGATGCTGGCAATGCGCGAGCGCTTCTGCGCCGTCACGCCGATAGGCAGTGGCGCCGCGAACTCCAGTCGCCCGCCGGCCCACATGCGGCGAGGCAAAGGCACAGGTGGCAGGAAGCCGCCCCGCTGCGGATGACCATCGGCGCCCACTTCGGACTGGCGGCAGATGCTCCAGAAATAGATCCAGTGCCATAGCGGCGGCAAGGCATCGCCGGCACGCGGCTGGCGCGGACCATCAAGGGTCGCCGCCAGGGCCGCAGCGCTCACCGGGTTGATGAGGTCTTGATGGGTTTCGGTCTTGTCCAGCCACTGCCGTAACAGGGTGAGATCGAGATCAGGGTGGGCCATGTCTCCTCGCGTGTTCTGCATTCGTGTTTTGCATTTATTGGCCGCAAGTCTGTCGTGCCAGGAAGACAAGAACAATCTCTCATTTTGGAAGGGGGGCTTTCGTAAAACTGAAGTCAGCGCTGCAGCCGGCACAGGACCGGACATGTGGCGGCGCAACAAGCAAAGCCCGCCAGCGTCACTGCAAATCGGCGTAACATGAAGACCGTTCACGTGCCACGCCTACGTGTGTGTAAGGGTGCGCCCTCCCCTCAATGACCGCCGGAAACTGCCATGCTTTTCGACCTGACCGACCTGCGCCTGTTCATCCTCATCGCCGAGCTCAATAGCCTGACCCGTAGCGCCGAGCGCATGAACCTCTCGCTGGCCGCCACCAGCAACCGCATCAAGGAACTGGAGTCGCGCTTCGGCACCCGGCTGCTGTATCGCGAGAGCAAGGGCGTGCAACTCACGCCTGCCGGCCATACCCTGCTGCACCATGCGCAGCTGTTCATGCAGCAGGTCGAGCACCTCAAGAGCGACATGCAGCAGTACAACAACGGCATCAAGGGTTACATCCGCATCTTCGCCAACACCACCGCCGTGACCGAGTTCATGCCGGAGATCCTGGGCAAGTTCCTGGCCATCCATCCGCAGGTCAACGTGGCGCTGGAAGAACGACTGAACCACGACATCCTGCGTGGCATCCAGGAAGGCACGGCCGACATCGGCATCGTGGCCGGCCCGGTGCAGGGCGAGGGATTGCAGATACTGAATTTCTCCACCGACCGCCTGGTCCTGGCCACCGCCCTGGAGCACCCGCTGGCCGGCGCCGGCAGCCTCCCCTTCCTCGACACGCTGGAGTACGAACACATCGGCCTGCACGAAGGCAGCACCCTGCACCACTTCCTCAACAAGATCGTCTCCGAACATGGCCAGCGATTGAAGCTGCGCATCCAGGTACGCAGCTTCGAAGCCATGTGCCGCATGATAGAAACCAATGTCGGCATCGGCATCGTCCCGCGCTCGGCGGCACAACGGCATCAGCAGACCATGCAATTGGCGGTGGTGGAATTGAGCGATCCGTGGAGCGTGCGCGAGCGCAGCATGGTGTTCCAGAACATCGACACGCTCTCACCGCATGCGCGCAATCTGGTCGACTTCATCCGCGAGCAGATGAGCCAGGGCACGGACGACGACAAGGTCGTCCTCCTGAACACCGAAAAGGCCGAAAAGACCGAAAGTACCGAAAAGAAATCCGCCGCGCGCCAGAAGAAGACAGCCTGACCAGATCAGCCGGCGATCATCATCCACAACGACAGCAGCAGCAAGGCGCCGCAGAACAGGACGCGCAGGCGCCGCTCCGGCAGATGGTGCGCCAGCGCCACGCCCCAGGAAATACTGAGCACGCCGCCCAGCGCCATGGGGATGCCCACCGTCCAGTCCACATGACCGGCATGCGCATAGGTCCACAGCGCCACCAGGGTCCCGGGCGTGACCATGGCCAGCCCCAGCCCCTGCGCAGCAGTCTGCGTGGCCCCGAAGAAGGCCGTCAGCAGCGGCACCGCCACGATCGCCCCACCCACGCTGAAGAAGCCCGCCGACGCCCCCGCCGACAACCCCACCAGCGGAATATAGCGACGCCCCAGCCGCAGCGAAGTCTGCATCTCGCGCTTGCCGCGCAACAGCGTCCACAGGTAATACAGCGCCAGCAGCCCCATGAAGAGCGCAAAGCAGAAATGCAGCTTGCGCGCATCCATCACCGTAGCCAGCCGTGCCGAGAAATACGTCGCCACCACCGCCGGCCCGCACATCATCGCCGCCGCACTCCACTCGATCCGGTTGCGCTGCTTGTAGCGCCAGAAGGCGATGACCACGTTGGGCACGATCATCACCAGCGCCGTCCCCTGCGCCAGCTGCTGGTCCATCCCGTACAGATAACCCAGTACCGGAATGGCGATGAGCCCGCCACCGATCCCGAACAGACCGCCCATGGCACCCAGCACACCGCCGAGCAGAAAGTTGACTACGCACGAGAAAAACAAGGAAGCCGTCATCGGTGTAAAGTGATGCCTCTGCCGCCGGGCTGCAATCAGTAGCGAAAGCAGCGGCAGCATCGAAAGATAAAAAAGGAGACTGACATGAGCGGCGTCATCGTGTTTGCGCTGGAGATGGGCGTAGTCGCCATCATTGCGCTGGCCATCTACATGGTGATGAAGAAATAGCGCCCCTGATCAGGTCCGACAGTGTAGCGCAGCCCGCCCCCGCTGTCCCGGCGGGCCTGCGCCCTACCATGCCAACCCCTCAGCAAAGGAAGAAACGATGGATTTGAAACTCAAAGGCAAGACCGCGCTGGTATGCGCATCCAGCAAAGGCCTGGGCCGCGCCTGCGCGCTGTCGCTGGCGCGTGAAGGCGTACACGTCACCATGCTGGCACGCGGAAGCGAAGCGCTGGAAGCCGCCGCCGCCGAGATCCGTGCCGAAGTCGCCGCCACCGGCGCCACCATCACCACCGTGGCCTGCGACATCACCACCCCCGAAGGCCGCGCCCTGGCCCTGGCCGCCTGCCCGGCACCGGACATCCTGGTCACCAACGCCGGCGGCCCCAAGCCAGGCGACTTCCGCGACTGGACCCGGGACGACTGGATCGCCGCCGTGGACGCCAACATGCTCACCCCCATCGAGCTCATCAAGGCGACCGTCGACGGCATGATCGCCCGCCGCTTCGGCCGCATCGTCAACATCACCTCCAGCGCGGTGCGCGCACCGATCGACATCCTGGGCCTCTCCAACGGCGCCCGCTCCGGCCTGACCGGTTTTGTCGCCGGCCTGTCCCGCAAGACCGTGGCCCACAACGTCACGATCAACAACCTCCTGCCCGGCCCCTTCGAAACCGACCGCCTGCGCTCCACCGCCACCGGCGCCGCGCAAGAGAGCGGCCGCACCGTGGACGAAGTCCTGGCCGAACGTCGCAAGCTCAACCCGTCGGGGCGCTTTGGTGACCCGGCCGAGTTTGGTGACGCCTGCGCCTACCTCTGCAGCGCACAGGCCGGTTTCATTACCGGTCAGAACCTGTTGATGGATGGCGGGGCTTATCCCGGAACGTTCTGAGCGGGCTTGCGGCTACCTTAGGGCTGGCGGCCGCAACAGCGCTACATGAGCGGCATCTGCTTGCATCGCGGAAAGAGGTGGATGCAAAGCAATTGATGTGATGTATAATGCGGCCCTCGTGCGACAGGCAATGCCCTGTCGCATCGCAAGGAGGTTTGGGTGAGTGGTTTAAACCAGCAGTCTTGAAAACTGCCGACGGGGTGACCCGTCCGTGAGTTCGAATCTCACAGCCTCCGCCAGAACATCATATAGAACGGGCCTTTACGGCCCGTTTCTATTTTCAGCCCATGAAAAACGACATCCACTCGCTGAACACTCCCAAGCAAGAGCACATCGGAGTTGATGAAAAAGGCGGGAGAACAGATTCCTACGCGGCGTCTCTGGGTGAACCCTGACCGCTGGTTGAAGACCCGTCAATGGTCGGAGGTCATTCCAGCGCTGGCCAATATGGTTGCTGCGGTCAAGACCTGACGGAAACAATAGTAAACACTGTATCGCGGGTGTTCCATGGAACCATAACGGTATCAAAGAATAGGCGGCCGAGCGGCCGAGGTGGAGCGGGTCCTTCGGTCCGCATCAGATCTTTTGTCTGATGCGGACTGAGGCAAAAATCCCGATTGCGCTCAGGAGCATAAGCGCATGCTCAGCAGCAATTGTTCTCAGCCGGCGCCTCATCGGTATTTCAAATCATTAGAAGCAATTCTAAGACCCGAACCGATACGATACCGAAACCTGTGCTGCCAAGGGGCGACTCGGACTCAACGTGTAGTTGAAGTTCGATGCGGATCCACCAGTGTAGTAACGTCGATTAAACACGTTGAAGACGTTGAACTGCGTCTTCCATGGACCAGTCTGATACGCGAGCATGAGATCGGTGCGAGCGTAGCCAGCCAGCTTGAACGTATTGGGCAAGCTCGCTTCGCGTGCACCCATGGCGTAAACGCCGGCGCCGGCCTTCAGGCCCGGCAGCGATTTGAACTCATACGTAGTCCAAACGCTACCGCTATGGCGAGGCACATTGGTCAGCGTGTCACCCACCGGAGTGCTGGTATCTGCCCGCACGGTCGCCTGGGTATAAGCATAGCTGGCGATGACTTGCCAGCCTGCGGCGATGGCTCCCGTGACATCGACCTCCAGGCCACGGCTACGCTGCTCTCCACTCAGGACCTGCAGCAATGGGTTGGCCGGATCGGTAGTGAGGATGTTCTTGCGCTTCAGGTTGAACAATGCCACCGAACCGGTAAGTCGGTCCTTGATCAGATCCTGTTTCACGCCTACTTCGATTTGTTCTGCCACTTCGGCATCATAAGTGACGTTGCTGCCGCTATGCCCCACGTTGGGAGCATGGCTGCGACTCCAGTCCGCGAACAGCGAAGTCGTGTTCCAGGGCTGCCAAACCAGACCCAGCCTGGGTGACAACGCAGATTGCTCGCCACGCCCCACGACAACATCACTCTGCAGAGACTCATTGACGAAGCGATCGGCCCGCAACGCAAGCATGGCCTTGATTTCCGGAGTGAAGGTAACCTGATCCATTACATACAAGCCGTAATCCTTGCCACGTCCCTGGTGGGACTGCAGAGGATCACTCGCGGTCAGCCCCGACACATAGCTGGAATTGAACAGATCCAGTGTCATGGTACTCACCGTCGAGCCGCGACTACCCACTTCCAGATAGCCGTAGTCGGCGCCTGCGAGCAACTTGTGTTTCAAGCCTGCCAGCGTTACATCGCCCACCAGTTCGGCACGAAGCCCGTATTGGCGCGAAGCCTCGTCCGTATTGCCGTAGACCGAATAGTCCAGCAAGTTTCCAGTTGCGGTGGTGCTGTTGGGGAAGCTCTGGGTGGATAGCTGTCGAGCGTTGATATATTGCATCGACAGTCGCAGTTTCCATTGATCAGACAATGCGTGTTCAAACAAGAGTGTGGCTGCCTGGGTATCGTTCTTTCCGCTGTCGCCGGCGACGCCAGGGTATGTGCCATCCAGAAGGCCGTAATAACGTGTCCGTGATAGCGACTGGTAATTTTCCACCGCAGGAATACCCGCATCGAAACCGTCACGGCGAAGATGATTGAATTCGGTCAGCAGCGTGATGGAGGTTCCACGATGATCGTCCCAGCGGATCGAGGGCGCGACAGACCAGGAGTCGTAGTCCGTATTGTCACGATAACCAGAGCCACGTTCAACTGCTGCGTTGAGGCGCACGCTCAGGTTCTCATCCAGTGCATGATTCAGATCGAGCGTGGTACGCGCCAGACCGTTGCTGCCTGCGGTAACGCCAATTTCGCCAAAGTTCTCCCGCTCGGGACGCTTGGAGACCGTATTGATATACCCCCCTACGGCTCCAATGCCACCATATAAGGCGCCCGCAGGTCCTTTGAAGACGTCCACCTGATCGATGCTCTGGACATCGCGGAACGCATAGTAACCATAGTTGCGAAAGCCATCGCGCAGCCCATTGCTTTCGCTGAATCCGCGGATGTTGAAGAAAGTCGCACCATTGCCGCCGTAGTTGGATTCTGCGTGCACACCGCTGACGGTCTCCACCAGCTGATCGATCCGCGTTACCCCGCGATCCTTCAGCACCTCCGCGGGAACTGTCTGAATGGATGCCGGATAATCTTTCCAGGCAATATCGGTGTGGGTGGTATCCGCTGCCGAATCGACCGCACTGGCCGGACCTGCGGAGGAACCGAACACGGTGACCACAGGTAATTCTGCTGCATCTTGGGCGTGAGCCATGCCGCACAGTCCCGAAACAAGTGCTGCGATGATTGTTTTATTCATAAGGGCCGGAAAGGAGATGGTGCCAGAGATGACGGGGGAGTGGCTGCCAATCCTGCCGTGCAGGCGACCTTCATCACTGTTATTGCCCCCCCATCCAATTAACAACCGAGACGATACGGTATGGCACCTGTAGAGAGAATGTGACAATTTGTCGCACGCATCACACCCAACCCTGCGCGCATAATTCGGTTCTTCTCCCATCTAGGGCGAGTCAGCATGGCTCGCTACATGAAGGCTTAAAACATCATGGAAGTCAGTCCTTACGGCCTTCAGAGCTTGTGGGCTCAGGGTGACATGGTCACGCGCGGAGTCGCTATCCTGCTGATAAGCATGTCCATCGCCTCCTGGTATGTAATCCTGACCAAGGCACTTGACCTGCTACGCATGCGCAAATCTGCCGAGGCCGCCCGGAGCGATTTTTGGACTGCAGGCGATCTGGAGAGCGCCCTGGCTACTTTGGGACATGACACTCCATTTTCCGCGCTGGCCCGTGCCGGCAGGACGGCGCTTCTTCATCATCAACAGCACCATGGATATTTGCATGAGCAGCTTGCCATCAGCGACTGGATCACCCTCGGTTTAAGGCAATCCATCGATGAAGCTGCAGCGCGTCTGCAAGCAGGCATGGCCGTTCTGGCATCCGTGGGCTCGACGGCACCGTTTGTTGGCCTCTTCGGAACAGTCTGGGGGATCTATCACGCACTGGTCTCCATCGGCACCACCGGCCAGTCAAGTATCGACAAGGTTGCCGGCCCCGTTGGGGAGGCGCTGATCATGACCGCATTGGGGCTCGCCGTAGCGATTCCCGCCACCTTTGGCTATAACGCGCTGGTACGGGGCAACAAGAGCACGCTGGCACGCTTGAACAAGTTCGGTTTCGACCTGCATGCCTTGTTCGTGACGGGCGCTCGCGCAGCGGAAGACCAAGCCAATGCGCCGCCCTTGAGAGGCACCCCATCCCCGCAGGAGACAGTGCGCCAGCCTGGCATGTCGCTCAGGCGGTAACGCTGCTGCACTTTTATCAGACCTCCCGAGTTCATATTCAATAACCGGGCCAACGAGAGAGGAAGCGCCGTCACGGTGTACCCAGCTTGCACAAGACTGGTTGGTCGCCCTGCTGATCAACTTGGTTTGAATGCAGGCGTATCGATTCAATCTGCATGACAACCAGCACCCAGGCCCTGACACGAAAAATGGCAGATCAGTTGGCCTTCCGATAGCCCGAAATCCACTTTAAACGATGAAAAAGACTTCCCTCGCAGCCGCCATCGCATTGATCTATCCATTTGCAACAGTCGTCATGGCGCAATCCAGCAACGCCTCCTCGACTCCCATCACCAATGCGGTCGCTTCTGAAAGCATTTCGGACAAGCAGCCCGTGTCTTCGGTGCTTCCTGAGGTTGTCGTTACAGAGGAGAGTCCGGGCTACGCTGCTTCACGGTCCAGCTCGGCGACACGTACGGATACACCATTGCTTCAGACACCGCAGTCTGTCTCCGTATTGAAACGATCCCTCCTTGACGACCAGGACGTCCACAGCCTCTCTGATGCACTCGTCAACGTTTCCGGGGTGGTGCCGACCAAGCCGGAGGAAGCATTGTTCATCGCTCCCATCATTCGAGGATTTCCTGCGGAGACCTATCTGGATGGTCTGTCCATCTTCGGCGGAAACCAACAAGCATTCAATCCAGCAGGACTGGTCGGCGTCGAACGAATCGAGGTGTTGAAAGGACCAAGTTCGACCCTGTATGGCGGTGGCCTGGGCTCTCCCCTGGGCGGGCTCATCAACATAGATTCGACGCGTCCCGAGATTGGCAGAAATGGCGGCTTTCTTGGTATTCGAGCGGGCAGCTACTCCACCACCAACCCCTATGGTGACTACAACGTAACACTGAGCGACAAGCTGGCAATACGTCTCGCAGGGGAATACCAGGACAATACAAGCTGGATCGACAAGGTCCACGGGAAACGCATATTCTTCCAGCCCAGCATCCTGTTCAAGCCCGACGCGCAGACCGAGATTCTTTTTTCTGGCCAGTACAACCGTACCCAGCAGCTTGAGTACTCAGGGCTGCCGGCTCAACAGGCGCTGGCGGGTCAGCTTTATCGCAATGCCTTTCCAGGTGCGCCCAATGGCCAGCCCATGACTGATATCAACAATCGTCTCGGAAAGATCGAGTTGCGCCACAAGTTTGATGACGGTGTTCGTCTGGAGGCGTCCGCACAGTTCTACACCAGTAACGTTGGCGAATACGGAAGCTTCATCTATCCGGCACTGGCAGCGCCCGATGCTTCTACGCCCACCACCTATCCGATCTTCCCGCTCACCATGAGCACCAGAACGCGCGAAACCGCTCTCGACGCGCATTTGATCGCGCCAATGAACATGCTGGGCGGCCGTCACGAATGGGTCGCTGGGGTTGCATACGACCTGACGAAGTTCTATTCGGGGATGGGCTTTGATGGGACGAGCGTCGGCTCGATTGATCTTTCCAACCCTCAATACAACCTCGCCTTTGGCGACAAGACCCCCATCAACTCGACGCAGACGGATCGCTACCGCACGCTCGCAACTTACGTACAGGACCAGGCTCACTATGGTCGCTGGCACTTCACTGGTGCACTGCGGCTGACCCAGCTTGAGTTTCAGGAGGCAGAACAGGGGACCGACAAAACTTACCACCATGTTTCGCCGCGGGTAGGCGTCAATTACGACCTGCTACAAGGGCTGGCGCTGTATGCGGGTTATGCGACTGCCTTCCGCGCACCATTCGGTTTCATCGGATCAACGATACCCAAGCCCGAAACATCCAGGAACATCGAGCTTGGTATCAAGCTTGACGATAAAGCGCGCAAGCTGTCGGGAACGCTGGCCGTGTTCGAACAAACGCGCGACAACGTCGCTACAGCCGACCCCGGAAATCCCCTCGTGTCGATTCAGACGGGGCAGCAACGCGCACGCGGATTCGAGGCCGACATGACCTGGGAACCGGTACGAGCGTTGTCCTTGCTGGCGAACTACGCCTATACCCAAGCGGTAGTCACGCAAGACAACACGATCCCGGTTGGGGACACACTGGCCCGCGTGCCAAGGCATAGCGGACGCCTGGCCTTCCGCTATCGCGTACTGGATGGCGCCGCCGAGGGATTGTCATTCGGCGCCGGTATCACGGCACTCGGTCAACGTCAGCTGACCTTGCCCAATACCGTCTCCGTGCCAGGAATGGCGACAGTGGATGCCCAGGCCGCCTATGACTTTGGTCAGTACACTCTTCAGCTTTCCGGATACAACCTGACGGGCCGGCGAAGCTACGAGTCCTATCAGTATTTCGGCTTTCCGGTCGTCATACCGACACAGCCGAGATCGTTTTACCTGACACTCAAAGTCAATATCTGAGTACAGCAGATTGTGTCTGCATGGAGATCAAGGATTTGTGCAGACGTAATTCGAAGCAGATCTGATCGCCGCAGTATCGTGCCTGGGTCCCGTGTAACGGGGATACTGCGGGTATTGGCAAAGTGGGAGGGCTCGAACTACCCTCCCACTTTCATCCAGTTTGCGCGCAATCAACGTGCCGGGCTCCGCGCCGTTTGCAATCCAGTTGTCCAGTACGGACAGCAAGTCAGTATGGTCAGGACCAACGCCTCCCTCGCAATGGTTGACGCCCGGGGCCACGTAGAATCGCGTTGAATGATCGGCATTTTCCCCTCCGACCACTTGCCGCATCTGCTTCATGTAATCGATGGTGGAGTTCACGCTCAGCGCCGCATCTGCCCCTCCCTGCCAGACAATGAGCTTGCCGCCGTGTCCGATAAAAGGCCGGATATCGGGATCAGTCGCGTCATTCAACGTGGCCATCGCATCGAGGGCCGCCGGTTTTTTATCCCAAGGTCCGTACGCTATCGAGTCCGCAGTTTCATCCTTCGCGAGATAGTATTTAACGGCCGTATCCTGCATCACATACTGCCCGGCAACCTTCAGATCACCGTTTCCGGATACCCAGACGCCAAAATTCATCGGATCATCTTCGTTGCCGGTCAAGTTAAAACCCTTGGCAACGTAGGTATTGCTACCCTGGAATTTGACATCGGTGATCCACTGGGTGACCACGGCGATCTGCGCGTCCGATAAACAATGTTCGCCGGCATCCTTACCGCTTGAGCAACGAAGTGCGGCGACGTTGACACGGCGGGCGGTACATGCTGCCGGATTGGCGACGATGCCATCCACAACGCCATCCAGTTTGTCGCAAGCTTGTCTCACGTGCCTGGCCAGTAGCGCTATCTTCGCCGCCTTGAACTCGGCACCCGGAGCCGAAAGCGCCTGTGCGATGCGATGAAATGCGCCGTTGAAGCCCACCCAGTTGAACGCTGGCGCACGCGCAATCACACCATCAAATAGCTCCGGGTTGCGCTGAACGGCCATCAACCCTTCCCTGCCGCCGGTGGAATACCCTTCAAAGTACGACCTGACCGGAGGCATGCCATAGGCCTTGGCGACCACCTTCAATGCAATGGACATGACTTCCGGAACCGCTTCGCTACCGAACAGCCTGGCCGCACGTTCGTCGTTGAGTACAAACGCTGCAGACATCCCGTCGCCCTGATGACCGGAATCACTGGCAACCTCCACATAGCCCTGTCGCAAAGGTGCTGCTACCGGCGGGGGAACGAAACCGTTGTAACCGCCGCCACCGCCATAGTAGAGTTTGCCGTTCCAGGTCTTGGGAAAACGAATCTCAAAGTTCAATGAAGGTGCGATCGTGCCAGTGACCCTGCAGTAAGCTGGCATGTCAGATTTTTCTGGAATCGTTGTTGCGTTCAGAACGACGCCTCCACCGATCGGGCCAGATAACGCTGTGCAATCAGTTTCAGTACCCATTGCGCTAGTTGGTGCGCGTAGATGCGGAGCAGCGACTGGTTGCGCAGCATGGACGACATCAAGAAGGACGAATGCCAACGCCGCCGCAACTGTTCTTGCGGGCCAGATCGTCGTGAATTCCAAGATTCTCATCGGGAAAGGATAGGAGATTTCTTAATGCGGTGATTGAAAAATCGGCAGACAGAATCTGGTTGCAGCAGGCGGACAGCTGATGGCAAGAATAAGCACACGCCTCTGAATATGGGCTACTTAGGAGGCAGCAGTCCCAGCAACCTGGCCTGCCGCTCCAGCGACGGTATGCGCCATGTCCTTCCATCAATTTTCGCAAGGCCATCCCGCGCAAGAGGTCGACAAACAATTGAACGCTTTCGTCGTCCGCCTGGCGAGCATCGGACGGCCCCGTAAATCCGTTGACGCTCAGGTAGGCATCCCGTAATCCTTGCGGCAAGGAAAAACCCAGGATACGCTCGGCATCGAAAATCTCCCGTTCAATACAAGACTGACCGGTCTCCAGCGCGCCCAAATCCGACATCAAGAACATAAGGAAAATAGCGAGCCCGGAGCCCGACTCAGAATGCAATCCAATCTTCAGGTGCCGACTGATTGCGAAGTAGTTCGTTTGGAGACGACATGCCTGCCTTGCTGGAGTTGACTATTCTGCGGCAAATCAGACTCCATATCTCAGATTTCATATGCGACATATTGTCGCTATGCCTGCTCATTCCATCAGTACTGGTATCTCACGAAGGGCCACCAGCAAACATGACCAGATCATGTCGTCAGAAGCGACAGGTCGCATTGAGATAAACCCCATGATTCTCGCCGGGCAGGATATAGCGACTTACGTGCAGATGACTGGCCAGGTAGTATTCTTGTTCATCAGGTTACGAACGGCCAGCTGCAACTCGACGGCAACAATCTGCTCCACACTAAAACGTTTCTCTTTCATGTAAAACTTCTTTCCATTTTGGGAAGTCTCATTGAAAACCAACATTGGTGCTAGCTACATTTTTTCAGAGCCGATCACATAGACGCAAACAACTTCCATCCCAGCGTTCAGGCCGTTTTCGACCCAAAGCTGAGAGGCCGCGCGGATGTTCCAAACCATCCACCCCACCCCGGCGAATCACCCATGCAAGCCCCGCTGATAAGCCGCCAACACCGCCTCATGCATCACCTCCGACTGCGTCGGATGAGGAAACACGGTCGCCATCAATTCAACCTCGGTGCTCTCCAGCTCACGCGCAATGGCATAGCCCTGGATCATCTCGGTGACTTCCTCGCCCACCATGTGGGCACCCAGCAGTTCGCCGCTGCCTTCATCAAAAATCACCTTGGCAAAGCCCCCGGTAGCGCCCAGCGCAATGGCCTTGCCATTGACCGCAAACGGAAACTGTCCCACCCGGATACGGCGTCCAGCCTGGCGCGCAGCGGCTTCCGTCAGACCGACGCTGGCGACCTGCGGATGGCTGTACGTGCAAGCGGGGATCTTTGACGGGTCCAGTGCATGCGGATCGAGGCCGGCGATCTTCTCGACGCAGGCCACGCCTTCGTGGCTTGCCTTGTGGGCCAGCCACGGCGGACCGGCAACATCACCGATGGCGTACACGCCCGGTTCACCAGTGCGACCAAAGGCATCGGTCACGATGTGGCTACGCTCCACCTTCACCGCCGTGCTCTCCAGGCCCAGGTCCTCGACGTTTCCGACGATACCGGCTGCCACCAGGACCACGTCGGCCACCAGTGTGTCGGTATGCCGGCCTTCGAGCGTCACCTGCCACTCGACACCGGTGCCGGCAGCGCCATCACGCTTGACCGTCGATGCGATGCGCGCGCCGGTGTAGAGGCGCATGCCATCCTTGCGCAGCGCGTCGGCGACGTGGGCACTGATGTCTTCGTCCTCCACTGGCAGGATGCGCTCGGCCATCTCCACCACGCGGACCTCCGCACCCAGTGCGCGATAGAAGCTGGCGAACTCGATGCCGATCGCGCCGGCGCCGATCACCAGCAGGCGGCGCGGTGTCTGGCGCGGCATCAACGCTTCTCGATAGGACCAGACGCTCTCGCCATCGGGCTGCAGCCCCGGCAGCACCCGTGCACGCGCCCCCGTGGCCAGGATGATGTTGCTTGCCGTGATGACGGACTTCCCCTGCTTGCCGTCCTTGCCCTCGCCCTCGCCCTCGACCTCCAGGCGTCCGCGCCCGGCCAGGCGGGCCCTGCCCTCGACGACGGTGATCTTGTTCTTCTTCATCAGGTAGGCCACGCCCTTGTTCAGATGCGCGGCCACCGAGCGCGAACGCGCCACCATGGTCTGCAGGTCGGTCTCGGGCTCACCAACCTGCACGCCGAACCTGGCGGCGTCACGCACCAGGCGCAAGACATCGGCCGAGCGCAGCAGCGCCTTGGTGGGTATACATCCCCAGTTCAGGCAGACACCACCCAGTTGGGCCTTCTCCACCAGGACGGTCTTCATGCCCAGCTGGGCGGCGCGGATCGCCGCCACATAGCCGCCCGGGCCGCCGCCAACGACGGCCAGGTCGAAATCAGTTTGCGCTGCCTTCATCACGTATCACCTCAAATCAATGCACTCAGGGGGTTCTCGATGCAGCGCTGGAAGGCCGCCAGCCATTGCGCGGCCAGTGCACCATCCACGGCGCGGTGATCCACCGACAGCGTGACCTTCATGACCTGCGCCACGGCGAGCTGCCCATCGACCACGACCGGCTGCGACAGCGTGGCGCCCACGGCCAGGATCGCCGCCTGTGGGGGGTTGATGATGGCCGAGAACTCGCGCACACCGAACATACCCAGATTGCTGACCGTAAAGCTGCCGCCCTGGTACTCGTTGGGCGCCAGCGCACCGGATCGCGCCCGCGCTGCAAGGTCCACGATCTCGCGGCTGATGGCCGACAGGGTCTTGCTGCCCGCATTGCGTACCACCGGCGTGATCAGGCCGCCCTCGGTGGACACGGCCACCGAGATATCGGCCTGCTGGTACTTGCGCAGCGCGGCCTCGGTCCAGCTGACGTTCATGTCGGGCACGCTCTGCAGCGCCGCTGCCACTGCCTTGACGATGAAATCGTTGACCGAGATCTTGCGCGTGCCGGCAGCATTGATTTCCGCGCGCAGGGCCAGCAGCCTGTCCATGCGGCAGTCGGCACTGAGATAGAAGTGGGGAATGCTGGCCTTGCTCTCGCTGAGACGGCGTGCGATGGTGCGTCGCATGCCACTGTGGGGGATGTCGGTAAAGGCAGCACTGCTCTGCGGGGTATTGGGAATGGCGATGGCCGGCAGCGTCGCATCGCTACCGGCGGAAGCAATGGCGGCGGCAGCAGCCGTCGCAGGGGCAGCCTGCGCAGCCGCTTCCACGTCGCGCCTGACGATACGACCATGCGGGCCGCTGCCCGTCATTCCTGCCAGTGCCAGGCCACGCTCCTGCGCCAGGCGACGTGCCAGCGGGCTGGCAAAGATGCGCCCCGACGCCGCTGCGTCGGGTTCACGTTCAGGATCGGCTGCCCCCGTAGTTGCTGCTGCAGAGGCGCTGGCGGTGGCCGACGCAGTCGTGCCAGCGCCCACTGGCGGCTCCACGGCAACGCCGGCCGCCGCCAGCAGTGCGGCAATATCGACCTCGGTTTCGCCCTCTTCGAACAGCACGGCGATCGGTGCGCCGACTTCCACCTCCTGGCCCGCCGCAGCCAGTATCTTGCCCAGCACACCATTGCTGTCGGCGTCGTATTCGATGACGGCCTTGTCGGTTTCGATCTCTGCCAGGCACTCGCCGGCCTTGATGGCTTCGCCTTCCTTCCGGGACCACTGGACGATCACCGCCGAGGTCGCATTTGCGGCGATTTCCGGCATCTTGATCAGCTTTGCCATGTCATTGCCCCTCTTTCTTGAGATCGGGTCGATAGGCAGCGATGTCGCTGTACTGGACCAGTTCCAGCACATTGCCTTCCGGGTCGCGGCAGAACGCCAGATACACCCCGGGACGCGCCTCCACCCGCTGCGCACCGGTCATGAACTCGATACCGGCAGCGCGCAGGGTGGCGATGGCGGCATCGATGTCGGCCACGATGAAGGTGAGATAGGCGGCGTTGGGGCGGTCCAGGATGTAGGCGGGAGGCGTCTCGGCGCGAGGTGGCGTCCTGGGTGCCAGCAGCTTGATCCGTTCGCCATAGGGGGTCTGCAGACGGACCACGGTGTAGCCGTCGGCAGACAGGCCGGAGGGTGCCGACTTCTCGGCAGGGACGGTGATTTCACTCACAAAGCTGAAACCCATGGTGGTTTCATAGAAGCGCCGCAGCGCCGGCAGGTCACGACAGGCGATGCCCACTTCCAGGGGGACGATCATCTCAATGCTCATGGCAAATCCTTTCGGTAATCAGGCGGTATTCAGCGAACGTCAAGGCGGGCGCCCTTGTCGCGCATCACCTGCTGCAGACCGACGACGGTCTCTTCGGTACGGGCGGCAGCGGCACGTTCCAACACCTTGGAGATGCTGGGCGAAGCTTCGCCACCCACCACCCGCTGCACCGGCTGGTCCAGCCAGTCAAAGAAGCGGCGCTGGATCTCGTCGGCCAGCCAGCCGCCATAGGAAGTACCCTGCGCGCCCTGCTCCACGATCAGTACATTGTTGGTCTTGCGGATGCTCTGGCCGATGGTGTCCCAGTCGAGGCTGGCGCGGTCCAGCCAGCGCAGGTCGATCACTTCGGCGTCAATACCGGTCTGCTGTACGGCTTCCAGGGCATGCGCCACCATGGAAAGATAGGTCAGCACCGTCATCTCCTGGCCGGCACGTCGCACAGCGGCGCGCCCGAAGGGCGTCTGGTAGTCGAAGTCATCCACGGGCGCAGGACCGCTGCTGTTGTAGAGGTCCACATGTTCGATCACCAGCACCGGGTCCTTCAGCGCCAGCGCCGCGTTCATCAGGCCGACATAGTCGAAAGGCGTGGACGGCGCCACGATGCGCCATCCCGGGCTGGTGGCGAAGATACCCGCGGGGTCCATGGAGTGCTGCGAACCATAGCCGGTCCCCATCGCCACTTTGGTACGCAGGACGAAAGGCACCTCGATATCGCCGCCGAACATGTGACGTGCCTTGCCGATCTGGTTGAACACCTGATCGGCCGCCACCCACATGAAGTCCGGGTACATGAACTCGACCACGGGGCGGAAGCGGCCGTCCATGGCGATGCCGCCGCCCAGCCCGCAGAAGGCGTTTTCGCTGATGGGTGTGCCCAGCGTGCGCTCGGGATATTTGTCTTTCAGGCCACGGGTTGCGCCATTGGTGCCGCCCTTGAGGCGATGCACGTCCTCGCCCATGACCACCACCCGCTCGTCCACGGCCATGCGACGATCCATTACATCGGCCACCACGTCGATGAACTTGCGCTGCGCCAGCTTGCCGCCGAACCCGGCTTCTTCCTCGGTGCGCGCTCCCTCCAGTTCCGACAGGTCGCCACGGATACCGACATCACGAAAATCCGGGCTGGGCCAGAGTTCCGGGCGGATGCGCTTCTTGCCGGCCCGGGCCGGATCGTCTTCCGTCAGCGCCTGTACTGCCCGCGCCATGGCGGCCTTGATGCGATTGCGCAGTGCCAGGATGCCGGCCTCGTCGATCAGGCCGCGTTCGCGCATGCGCTGGCCGACCAGGTCCAGCGGGTCCCGCTGACGCCAGCTCTGTTCTTCTTCCTTGCTGCGATAGCCGAAAGCACTACCGGGGAAGCCGCCGTTCTGGTGGAAGAAACGATAGACATCGGCCTCGATGATGGTCGGCCCCTTGCCGGACCGCATGTGCTGCAAGGCCTCATTCATGGCCAGGTGCACCGCCAGCGGGTCCATGCCGTTGACCTTCCAGCTGGGGATGTTGAAGGCAGCGCCGCGTGCCGACAGACGCGGTTCGGCCGTGGCCTCGTCCACCGTGGTGGAGACGGCGTAGCCATTGTTCTCGATGAAGAAGCACAGCGGCAGCTTCCAGGCGGCGGCGATATTCATGGTCTCCAGCACCGAGCCGATGTTGACTGCACCATCGCCGAAATAGGTCACGGCGACATGCTCGGTTCCGGCATGCTTGTGCGCCCAGGCTGCACCCGCTGCCAGCGGTACCCCGCCACCGACGATGGCGTTGGTCCCCAGCACGCCCGCCTCTGCCCAGCGCAGGTGCATGGAGCCGCCGCGTCCCTGGCAGAAGCCTTGCGCCAGGCCGAGGATTTCGGCCAGCGTACGCTGCAGCAGCTGCTCGACCGCCGGGGTCAGTTCGGCCGTGGGCGCGATGCCTTCGGGCATGAGATAGGCCAATGCCTTGGCCAGGAAATGATGGTGCCCCCGGTGCGAGCCATTGACCTGGTCTGCCGCCAGCAGGGGCAGGATGGAACCGGCCGCCCCACCCTCCTGGCCGACGCTGGAGTGGGCCGGGCCATGCACCAGGCCATCCATGGCCAGTTCCAGCACGGATTCTTCGAAGGCGCGGATGATATGCATGTGCGCCAGCAGGGAGCCCAGCAAGCCGGGATCGGCGGCATTCCAGTCGGCGTCGGTGGTGCGCAGTTCGACCCAGGGCGCGGCCGGGGCGAGTGCAATATGGTCAGACATGGGCTTACTCTCCAGAGAAGAAACTGATTCGGTGATAGCGGCCGCACCATCGGAGCGGCCGGAGAAAAGATCAGAGATAGCTATAGGCCGACCAGCCGCCATCGGCCACGATGGCCTGGCCGTTGATGAAGGCGGCATGTTCGGAGGCCAGGAACAAGGCCAGGGTGGCGATCTCGTGCGGCTCACCCAGGCGACCGGCGGGCGTACGCTTCTTCAAGGCCGCCAGGTCCATGCGGCCGGTACTGACCAGTTCCTGCACCAGGGCCGTCTGTACGTAGCCCGGCGCAAGCGCATTCACGCGCAGCCCCTTGGGTGCCCACTCCACCGCCAATACCTTGGTCAGCATCACCACCGCCGCCTTGCTGGCGCAGTAGGCCGCACGCTCGGGCGCGGCCACCGTGCCATACATCGACGCGGTGTTGAGGATCACCCCGCTCCCCTGGGCCACCATGTGCCGGGCCACTGCCTGGGCGCAAAAGAAGACCCCGTTCAGATTGACGTCGATGGCATGGCGCCACTGCTGTGCAGGCAGTTCCAGGGTCGGCCGGTTGGCCGAGATGCCGGCATTGTTGAGCAGGATGTCGATACGGCCGAAACGTGCATGGACGGCCGCCGTTGCTGCCTCCACCGCTGTTTCGTCGACGATGGAAGCGACCAGGCATTCGACTTCGATCTGCGGGAAGGTCCGGTGCAGTTCCGCCCGGGCGCGCTCCAGCGATTCGACGTTGACATCCAGCAGGGCCAAATGGGTGCCATTGGCCGCAAACGCATCGGCCATGGCACGGCCGATGCCGCTGCCGGCCCCGGTGATGAAGGCGACCTGGTTGGCCAGATCGGGAAACTGCTTGTATTTGGCGGTGGCATGCAGTGCATGCGCATCGATAGTCTGATCGCTCATGGTGTCTCTTGAAGTGAAGTCGCTTGCCGGCTCATACCGCCAGCCAATCCTTGAGCAACTGGGGATTCTCCCCAAGCTCGTCGGGCGTGCCGCTGAAGACGATCTGGCCATGACCGAGCAGGCAGACCCCGGTGGAAATCTTCATGGCGATGGTCAGCTTTTGCTCGATCAGGATCACGGATACGCCACGCCGGTGGATTTCCTGGATGGCCTCGCCCACCACGGTCACGATCTTGGGCGCCAGGCCCTCGGTGGGCTCATCGATCAGGATCAGGCGCGGGTTGCCCAGCAGCGAGCGGCAGATGGTCAGCATCTGTTGCTCACCCCCGGAAAGATTGCCGGCCCGGGTGTTGCGCCGCTCCTTCAGGCGCGGGAAGAAATCGAACATCTGCTCCACCGTCCATTGGGGCGCATCGTTGCGTGCGCGTTGCACGCCCATCTGCAGGTTCTCGTCGACGCTGAGGTTGGCGAAGACTTCGCGCTCCTCCGGGACGAAGGCGATCCCTGCCCGCGAAACCGCGAAGGGACGTTGCCCGGCCAGATCGCGACCGTCCAGCAAGACCTGGCCGCCGGTGGGCGGTACCAGGCCCATGATGGCGCGGGCCGTGGTGGAGCGCCCCGAACCGTTGCGCCCCAACAGACTGATCACGGCGTTGTGACCGACCTCGAAATTGACACCCTGCAGGATATGGCTCTTGCCGTAGTGCGCGTGCAGGTCGCGTACCTGCAGCAGCGGCGCCTGTGCCGGTGTGGCTGCTGTGCTCATGCTGCGACCTCCTTGCCCAGATAGGCTTCCTGTACTTGCGCATTGTTGCGAATTTCCTCGGGGGTGCCGGTTGCAACCACCTGGCCATAGACCAGGACACTGATGCGGTCGCACAGCGAAAACACCACATCCATGTCGTGCTCCACGATCATCAGGCTGCGGCCCACCGAAAGCTCGCGCAGGAGCTCGGCGGTGTAGTCGGTTTCTTCCCGCGACATGCCGGCCATGGGTTCATCCAGCAGCAAGACCTTGGGGTCGGAGGCCAGGGTCATGCCGATCTCCAGCGAACGTTGTTCGGAATAGGAAAGCTCCCCGCCCAGCGTGTCACGATGGCGGACCAGGCGGACCTGCTCCAGCAACTGCTCCGCCAGTGCAGTGACCTTGCGATACTGCGAGATCGGGCGCCACAGCGTGTATTGCATGCCGAAGCGCTGCATTACGCCCAGGCGCAGGTTCTCGAACACCGACAGGCGCGGGAAGATATTGGTGATCTGGAAGGAACGCGCCAGTCCCATGCGGTTGATGCGTTCCGGACTGAGCCCGCCGATGGGCAGTTCTCCCAGCAGGATTTCCCCTGCGCTGGGCTTGAAGTTGCCCGAGATGAGATGGAACAGCGTCGACTTCCCCGCCCCATTGGGACCAATGAAGGCATGACGCTCGCCGCGCTGCAGTTCCAGGTCGACACCCCGGATGATGTGCGCCTCGCCGAAGGACTTGCTGACGTTGCGCAGGGTCAGTGCCGCCGGGCTGGTGCTGACGGGATGGATGGAGTTGACGGCGCTCATGCGGCCTCCTCTTCATTGAGTGCGTCCCAGGCACGCGTGACCCGGTTCAAGATCAGGCCACCGGCCACCAGCAGCAGCAGAGGCAACAGCCATGTGCTCACCGCGCCGGGTAGCCAGTCACGGCCAAACAGGGTGATCGCCGGCCATGGCTGGGCATCCACCAGTTGCGACTGGTAATCCGAGCCCAGGACGCGCTGCAACAGCTCCACCGAAAACACCACCGCCGCCGCACACGCCAGGGCGCCCAGTGACCAGCCCGCCGCATAGCGCGCCAGCACCGCGCTGCTACGCTGACTGCGCTGCCACCACAGCACCACGCCCGACAGGCCATTGGGCATGAACATCATCACCACCACGAAAATGAGACCCTGGTACAGCAACCAGGAGCGCGTCAGGTCCGAGACCGCATACCCGAAGAAGGTCATCACCGCCGCGCCCAGGGCCGGGCCGAAGAACACCCCGGTACCGCCGATATAGGCATTGAGCACCACCTCGGAAGACAGGCGCACATCGAAGAGCACGTAGTTGCCGGCTTCATTGTTCATCGCCAGCAGACCACCGGCCACGCCCGCAAAGCTGGCCGAGATCATGAACACCATCACCCGGGCGGCATGCACGTCATAGCCCAGGAACTTCAGGCGCATGGCGTTTTCGCGCAGACCCAGCGTGAGCCGCCCCAGGGGGGTACGGGTGAAGAAGAACAAGGCGCCCAACGAAGCCAGCACCCAGGCCAGGGTCAGGTAATAGACATGCATCGGCTCGCCAAAGGACAGGCCCCAGGCCGGCATGCGCATCGATGACACCCCTGCCTCGCCACCAAAGACGCTGGTCAGGTGCGGTGCCAGCGCGTGCAACAGTTCGGCCAGGGCCAGGGTGATCATCGAGAAATAGACACCACTACGCTGCGTCGAAAACCAGCCCGCCACCAGGCCCAGCAGACAGCCGCCAAGTGCCCCGAATATCGGCAGCAGCGGCGTGGGCAGGAGCCCCGCACCGCCCAGCGCATTCATCGCATGCAGGGTGGCAAATGCACCGATACCGAAATAGGCCGCGTGGCCGAAGGAGAGCATGCCACCCTGCCCCGCCAGCACATTGAAGGCCGTTGCAAACAGTGCCGCGATGAGCATCTGGATAGCCGCATTCACCAGCGCCTGGGGCAAAACGAAGGGAGCGATGAGCAGTAACAGCAGCACCGACACCATCAGCAGACGCGAGGCCAGCGATACTGCAGCCGGCGATCGCAGTGACGTGGCTGGGGACGCGGTTGCGGACACGGTTGGTGACACGTCTGGTCGCATTTTTGCGGCCGACCCGGGCAGGCCTGGCAAGACCTTGTTTGTGGATTCGTTCATGTGACTCACTCCTTCTCACCCATCAGCCCGGAGGGGCGAACCAGCAATACCAGCAACATCAGCGCAAACGGAATGGTGGCGGCCAGCGACGAGACCTTCAGCGTCATCAAGCCCCCCAGGTCACGCGCCCATTGTCCTGCCCCGACATAGTCCAGCGCATCGGCCAGGCTGACATCCACGCCGACGGCAAAGGACGAGATCAGGCCGATCAGGATCGATGACAGCATTGCGCCCTCCAGCGAACCCAGGCCCCCGATGACCACCACCACGAAGACCAGCACACCCAGCTCCAGGGCCATGTTCGGATTGGTGGTATAGAACGCGCCGGCGATGGCGCCGGCCAGGCCGGCCAGCGCGGCCCCCACCCCGAAGACACCCATGAAGACCAGTGGCACGTTGTGGCCCAGGGTCTCCGCCATGGCCGGGCGATAGATCGCCGAGCGCACGACGATGCCGATGCGGGTGCGCGAGAGAAGCAGGTAGATCAGGCCGAACATGAGCAGCGAGACCAGGCCCATCATCAGGCGATAGAAGGGATAGTCCGTACCGAACAGGCGAAACGCGGCAAACGAGAGCGAAGCCGGCACCTGGTAGTTGACCGGGTAATTGCCGAAGAAGAGCTTGATGATCTCGGCAATGATGAAGGACAGGCCGAAGGTCAGCAGCAGTTCATGCGCATGACCGTAGCGATGCACGCGCCGCAGGAACCAGCGTTCCACGACCACGCCCAGCAGGCCCACGATCAGGGGGGCAATGATCACGGCAGGCCAGAAGCCGATGAACTTCTGCAAGGTATAGGCCAGGTAGGCACCCACCATGTAGAAGGAGGTATGCGCGAAGTTGAGCACCCCCATCATGCCGAAGATGAGCGTCAACCCGGCCGAGACCATGAACAGCAACAGGCCGTAGATGGTGCCGTTGATCAGCGATACGGTAAAGAATTCCATAGCGTCTTCCAAGAAAACGGGACGACCGTCCCCCGCACGGGACGGCAAGGCCGCCCATGTCGATTCGGCGCCGTGCACAGGCACGGCGCCCGCTCAGCGAGTCAGATCAGGAGGGACGCTGCATCTTGCAGCTGGTCTGGACCGGGTTCACGGCGTCTTCGCCGCTGAACTTCTTGATAACCTTGAAGCCCATGTCGGTATCGTCGACCTTGTACTTGACGTTCTTTTCCACGCGGGACACGACGATGGGCAGCACCACCTGGTGGTCGGCGGCGCGAATCGAGGTCTCACCCATCGGCGTCTCGATCCTGACCTTTTCCAGTGCCTTGGCCAGCTCGGTGACATTGATCTTGTCGCCGCTGGGCTTGACCTGCTTGAGGGCCTCGCCCAGCATCTGCATGCCGAACACGGTCTGCGGCTCGATGAAGGTCGGGAAGTGACCGGTCTTGGCCTTGTAGTCGGTGGCGAATTCCTCGGTGGCCTTGTTGGTCTCGATATTGAAGGCGTGCGAGATGAAGTGTCCCAGGGCCGTGTCGCCGGCATTGCCGATGTTGCCCGGCTGGTCCAGGAAGACGGTGCCGAAGCGGACCTTCAGGCCGGCAGCCCGTGTGGCCTTCATCAGTAACAGCAGATCGTTGGACCAGTTGCCGGTGAGGACTGTATCGGCCCCGCTGGCCTTGATCTTGGCGACATAGGGAGAGAAATCCTGGATCTTGTTGACATCGTGGAGGGTGCTCTCGACCACGGTGTAGCCACCGGCGGCGGCATCGTCCTTGATGGCCTTGTCCATGTCCATGCCCCAGGAATAGTTCTGGTTCATTGCATAGACCTTGCTCCCCAGTTCCTTGGCTTCCTTCATGGCCGGCACCAGCGTCTTGACACGGATCACGGCGTTGGTGGTGAAGCGGAAATGATAGAAGTGGCACTTGTCGCCGGTCAGCTCCAGCGCCTCGCCGCCCATGTTCATGAACAGGACTTCCTTGCCGGCATTGCGCAGGTTGTGCTTGCGCACGTCTTCGGTGATCTGGCCGGAGACGGCAGACGAAGAACCCTGGATGATGATCTGCGCACCGGCGGCAATGGCCGCCTTGACCTTGTCGGAAGCGCCGGCAGGTCCGCCCTGGTTGTCATACTCGGCCAGTTGCACGGCTTGCCCGTTCCATCCGCCGGCGGCGTTGATGCGATCCATCTCGTACTTCACTGCAGCGCGATAGAGCAGCCCGGTCGAGGCTTGCGGGCCGGACAGGGTTTCCACCAGCGCGATCTTCAGGGGCGCGGCGGCCTGGGCGGGACATGCGATGGCGGCCAGGACCAGGGCCGACAATGATGTCAGCGAGGACAGTGACGACAGCGACGACAGGGGCACTCCGATGTAATTCTTGCTCATACCTCATCTCCGTTATATTTGTAGGATTCCAGGTCTTGCACTGCCGGCGCCCGGGCTTCCGTGCGAGAGCCGCGCCGGTGCGGCTCCCTTCTCAAGGGGTGGCACGCCTCTCAGCGCAACCCAAGGAACTGTTTCATGCTTTCAAGCTGGGCCTGCATCATGTAGCGGCCAAAGTGCAGCGCCAGTCCGCGCCTCTGGGCTGCCGCCAGTAACGGGGTCAACTCCACCTTCATGACCGCCTCCGCCACCAGCGCATCGGTGGGCAGGCCTTCCACGGCGAATGGCAAGGCATCGTCCGGGTTCAGACCCAGCGAGGTGGAATTGATGGCCAGGGTGTAATGGGCGGGATGCGCCGTCGCCACGTGGGCATCCAGTTGCGGGTAGTAGCGACGCAGTTCGGCCACCAGATGTCCCGCACGTTCCACACTGCGGTTGTACACGCCGATGGCACCCGCGCCGTGCGCCGCGAGGGCATGTGCAATGGCCTTACCGGCACCACCGGCACCGGCAAGATAGACCCGCCGCCCCACCAGCGCATGCCCCTGGGCCAGCAAGCCACCGACGAATCCCTCGCCATCCAGATTGCTGCCGACCAGGCGCATGCCTGCTTCACCAGAGGCCTCTGCCTGTCCCGCCTCCGCCGCATCAAACCGCACGATGTTGACCGCACCGACCTGGCGCGCTGCATCGGTCAGTTCATGGCAGAGGGAGAGGATGCTTTCCTTGTGGGGAATGGTGACGATCAGGCCGGCCATGCTCCTGACCCTGGCCAGCGCTGCCACGACCGATGCAAGATCGTCTGGCGCCACCTGCACCGGCACCACCACGGCATTGATTGCCTTGCTCGCCATCAGGGCATTGAAAGCCTGCGGGGTCCGCACATGGCCGATCGGATCGGCCAGGATACCGATGACCCGGGTATGTCCATTGATGATGGGGGACGCCATCTCCTGCGCACTGCGCTCCCCGGCTCCAGCCAGACTCACGGTATCTCCTTCGCAAGTGGCGCCTTGCAGCGCTCTTCTTTTCCGTCATCCCGCATTTTTTGAGGTGACATGATAGGTTTTTATGCACTTGTCTGATAAACTTTTAAGCCTGTCTGACAAGTTGTGCAGCGATTCTACAGAGCGGATTTTGTGATGTCAACAACCCCTGCCTCTGCATCCCGGACAGGTGAGCGACTTTGCATTACGTCTGGAAAGCCGCTCCCAGCAAGGCTTACAGGACGAAGCGCCAACATAGAACAACAGGAGACCCCATGATTGCATTCACCGACAAGACCTTTTTCATTACCGGTGCCGGCGGTGGCATCGCCCGCGCAACCGCCTTGCTGACTGCCCGGCATGGCGCCAACCTGGCCCTGGCCGACATCGACCTTCAGGCCCTGGCTTCGCTCAAGGAACAGATTCTTGGCATCGCCCCCAGTGCGCAGATCAGCCTGCACCAGCTGGACGTGGCCGACGCCCAGGCCTGTCGCCAGGCGGCCGATGCCTGCGCCCGCACCCATGGCGGGATCGACCACCTGATCCACTCGGCCGGCATCTATCCCGAAAAGCGCGTGGCGGAAATGACAGAAGAAGAATGGCGGCGCCTCATGGCAATCAACCTGGACGGGACTTTCCATATCTGCCAGGCGGTCATTGCCCATCTGCGCGAGGACAGCTCGATCGTCAACCTCGCTTCGCTGGCCGCGCAGCGCGGCAGCTACGCGCATGCGCACTACGCGGCGGCCAAGGGTGCGGTGATCAGCTTCTCGCGCAGCCTGGCGTTGGAGCTGGCCCCCAAAACGCGGGTCAACGCGATATCTCCGGGTATCATTGCCACTCCGATGACCCGGGAACTGCTGGCCAGCAAGGGGCCGACGCTGCTGCAAAACACGCCCCTCGGCCGCCTGGGAACTGCGGAAGAAGTGGCCGGCTCGATTGCCTTCCTGTGCTCTCCCCTGGCCTCATTCATCACCGGAGAGACACTGCAGGTCAACGGCGGTCTATACATCAATTAATCCAGCTGCAATCCACCCATGAAAAACGCGACACAGCGCTTGCCCACGCAATCCCTCACCGAAGAGATTGTTGAATGGATTAATGAAGAAATCCGCGAGCAGCGGCTCAAACCGGGCGACAAGCTGCCCAGCGAAAAACAGCTGGGCGAGCAATTCTCGGTGAGCCGTTCGGTCGTGCGCGAAGCCCTGTCCCAGCTGAAATCGGAAGGCATCGTCAATGCCCAGCAGGGACGCGGCGCCTTCGTCAACGAGCGCGGCTCACGCCAGGCCTTCCGCTTCGAGGCGGCGGCCCTCAACGATGCGGAGGGACTGGAACACGTCATCGAGCTGCTGGTGACGCTGGAGACCGCAGCCGCCCGCTATGCGGCCATCCGCCGCACGCCGGAAGACCTCAAGAAGATCAAGAAGGCCCTGGTCGGCATGGAGTACGCCATCATCAATGACAAGCTGGGGGACGAGGAGGATTTTGCGTTCCACCAGGCCATCGTCGACTCGACCAAGAATCCGCACTTCTGCATGCTCAACGAGTATCTGGAACAGCATGTCAGAAGACTGATCCGCCAGGCCCGCAGCAACACCGCGACGAACTACAACAATCTGATCCAGGCCGTGCAGGACGAGCACAAGGCCATCCTCCAGGCCATCGAAGACAAGGACCCGGTCGCCGCGGCAATTGCCGCAGAAACGCATCTGCGCAATGCGGCAAAGCGGCTGAACAAGTACCTGAGCTGAACCCGGTGGAAAGTCAGTGGTATTGCCCGGTGCGCTTCACCGCCGGGATTGCGTCATCGCGCCTGATGCGTACGCGGGGCGTGGTCCGTTGCAATACGTTGTTTGGCGGCAGCATCAAACCCGGCACTATTGCGGAAGATATTGGGTTTCCGGTAGATCGCCAGAATAGTGCAGCCTTCCGCGCTATGCGTTTCATGCAAGGAACCAGGCTTGCGCCAGACGAATTCGCCTGCGCGGCAAATGCCGTCGTGGTCCGAGAAGGAGCCTTCGATGACATAGCTTTGCTCGATCTCGGGATGCTTGTGAAACGGCAAGGTAGTGCCTGGCTGCCATCGCAGCAGGCAAGTCATCTCGCCGATTTCCTTGTTCTCATAGAGCACCTTGATCTCGATGCCCTCAAACTGCGAGGGCTTCCAGTCCATTTCCTCGGGTTTCATATATACCGACCCACCTGGGGTCGGTTGAAGCTCACCACTCAGGCGATCATCAAAGCTCTTGTCCATTGCACCCATTTTTTCATCTCCTCTCGACGACATTAAGCAGCTTGATCCAGAACCGAGGTTACCAGGTTCTGGGGCACTTCCAGTTCAAAGCCCGGCTCGGCCACGTGGACGCGAATATGCGGGAAGCGACTTCTTACCGCGTCAGCGAATTCACTCCAGGGGCGGGAGCTCACCTCCATCATTTCATGGAACTTCTCATGAGGCGGATACAAGACCACCACCTGCGGCTTGAGCGCAGCCACACCGCGGACCACATCCTGAATGAAATCAAGCTGCATGCCCGCCAGCAGGATGTCAGTCTTGAAGCGCCGGCCCAGTGCTTCAATTTCAGCATCCGTCATCTTGCTGTTGAAGCCTTCGTTGTAATTCAGGATCGTGGTGCCGTCGGGCAGCTCGACATGAAATCCGGTGTAGGGGGAATAGAACGGAGCATTCGTGGCACTGCTCCATGCCCAGGCCAGTTGCGTGGTGTTTCCCTTGAAGACTGCCTTGGTCAGCGCCTTGTACAAATTGATGTCACGATGCTGCCAAGGCAGCGCAGTGATCTTGAATCCCGGCACGGAGACGCTATCGAAGGAAGCCGGCTCGATGGCACGCAGCTGCGCGGGCGTAAATTTGTGACGGCGCTGCATGAAGCGGGTAAGCGACGGCGCGCCGATCACGCAGGCGCCCGTTGCCTTTGCCACTTCCGGCACGTCCAGAAAATGCTCTTCGTGGCCATGCGTCACGCAGATGTACTTGGCATGCATGAAATCGTCGAGATGGAACCACTCGGCGCCGCAATAGGGACGATAGAAAGGGTCAAAGAACAGCGCTCCGTGCGACGTCTCCAGAGCAATACTGGACCACCCGTAATACTTCAGCTTGGCTGCTACATTCATGATTTTCCTCTTTGGTTCAGGCAATAATTTCGACAACCGCTTCGATCTCTACCGCAACATTCATGGGTAGCGAACTGACGCCAACCGCGGCTCTGGCATGGGCGCCAGCGGCGCCGAACAAACTTACGAACAGGTCAGATGCGCCGTTGACGACCTTGGGGGCATCAGCGAAGTCGGGAGTGCAACGTACGAAGCCACCAAGGCGGACTACCTGTGCAACGCGGTCCCAGCGGCCATCGATCGCGGCCTTGATCTGCGCCAGCACATTGAGTGCGCATTGTTGTGCAGCTTCGTAACCCTGCTCCACGGTCACGTTCTCACCCAGCCGGCCGACCAAGGTGGGCCGGCCATCCTTCAATGGCAACTGACCAGAGATGAACAGGAGATTCCCGCTCTTCTTGCAGCCGACAAAACTTCCTGCCGCCGCACCCAATTCCGGTAGTACCAAATTCATCTCCGCGAGCCTGCTTTCCAACATGTCCGTCCTTTCGTTATTTAAGAAGTGCTTCGTTCCTGGTCTCACGCGCAAACATCGCTGCAACCAAGGTAATGAGCGCCAGCACGATGAGCATCACCGACACGCCGGCCGTTCCTCCCATATAGCCGGCCAATGCCGTTGCCAGCACCGGTGCAAAACCACCGCCCAGGGCTGCCGCCACCTGGAATCCAAACGATGCGCCGCTATAGCGCACATTGGCCCCGAACAGCTCCGGGAAATAGGTCGATTCGGGGGCAAACATCAGGCCATGCCCCAGACTCATTGCAACAACAATGGTGAGCATGACAATCTCGGGCGTCCTCATTTCCAATAGCCAGAACAAAGGAAATGCGAAGGCCAGGGTAAAGATCGCGCCAATGAAATACAGTGGCCGGCGACCAATCCGATCAGACAGAAATCCAAACAGAGGAATGGTGATGAGCTCGACCGCCGCTGCCACAAGGATGGCGTCCAGAATCATGGATTTGGGTAGCTTCAGCGTGCCTGTCGCGTAGACCACGACAAAGACCGTCAACATGTAGACCCAGGAAACTTCCGATATCTTCAAGCCGACAGCGACCAGGAAGCTCCTGGGATGCTTGAAGATGGCCTCTTTCACGGGATTGCTCACAATCTCCCGACGCGCCTTCATCTCCTCAAACACAGGCGACTCGCTCACGTTACTGCGGATGAACATGCCCAACAGGATCAACACTGCGCTGATCAGGAAGGGAACCCGCCATCCCCAGGCCAGGATGTCAGCCTCCGGCAATTTGGCGATCACGCCGAACACCAGTGTTGCCACCACCAGACCGATGGGGAAACCCACTTGCACCAGGCTGCCATAAAGCCCTCGATGCTCTTTTGGCGCGTGCTCCAGCACCATGACCGAGGCGCCACCCCATTCTCCTCCCAGGCCAATGCCTTGAATGAAGCGCAAGGAGATCAGCAAGATGGGCGCCCAGATACCGATCTGGGCGTAGGTCGGCAGCACACCGATCAGGAAGGTGCCCAAGCCCATCATGACCAGCGTGAGCATGAGGATGGATTTTCTTCCCAGCCGATCGCCGAAATATCCAAAAATCGCACCGCCTAATGGCCTGGCCAGAAAACCGACCGCATAGCTTCCTAACGCGGCCAACGTCCCCAGCAAAGGATCGATGCTTGGGAAGAACAGTTTGTTGAACACGAGTGCGGCGGCCATACCGTAGATCAGAAAGTCGTACCACTCGATGATGGTGCCGATCGTGCTGGCGAAAACCACGGAACGCAGGCTGCGCTGACTGCCTGCATCGTGCACACGGGCGTGCAGGTCGTAACTGGTTGTCATGCTGATGTCCTTTCGAAAACGATGTTCGTTGAACTTCCGGGAAACCGCCGCCCTCCAAAAATGATCACATCAGGAAACCTTGCTCACCATTTTGGAACGTCCCGCACAAGCATGAAACCCACTAAATCCTCAATATCATGCATAAATATGCGATTCAGGCCAGCTGAAGTCAAGCCTTGCATATTTCATGCCATGAAACATTTATCGTCAAAGTTTCATATAATGACCATACCCACCCACATTCATCACGAAGAGGAAATCATGAAATTTGGCGTGTTTATCTATGAAGGGGTCGAACCAATTGACCTGGCCACCATCGGCGTGCTGTCCATGGCGCGTCGCATCGCGCCTGAGATCAGCTTTTGGATAGTAGCGGCAGCGGCGGGGCCGGTTCGGCTTGCCAATGGCTTGACGGTGATCGCCGACTACGGATTTGATGAATTGCCGCCCATCAATACGCTGATCGTCACGGGCGGCCCCGGATGGCAGCAATGCTGCACAGACCAGGCTGCGCTGACGTTCTTGCAGAAGATGGCCGGACGCGCCACGGTGGCATCCGTTTGCACCGGCGCCATGATCCTGGCTGCTGCGGGCCTGCTGGAAGGTCAGGTCGCGACAACGAAGGTGGAGGTCGCAACCGGTGAACAGGTCCCATTGGAGATCATGAGATCGCAATACCCGGGGATTGACGTCAAGGCAGCCTTGCTAACTGATAATGGCAGTATCATTACGGGCGGCGGCGTGTCCAGATGCATCGACGCCACCCTCTACTTGCTGGAAAAATACTTGGGAAGTGACGTAGCGGACCAGACCGCCCGCATCATGGAGTACACCCATGCGCGTGCGGCCAACCTGGCTGCGGCCCCCATTATCAACAATGCGGCAAATGAATAGCGAAGAATATCCAGTCAAAGAAGAAAGCCCCACGGCCATCGAGCTGCAGCTCGGCAAGCGCATTTCAAAACTGCGCGCGGCCAGGGGGTTCACACAGGATCAGCTGGCAGCGGCCACCGGCTTCACAAAGGGATATCTCTCCAAAATAGAGAACTCCAAGGTCATCCCTCCCATCGGCACGCTGATCAAAATTGCCCAGGTCCTGGAGACGGATGTGGCTGATCTGCTGGAGCCAGAAGAAGTTGACGATCAAAGCGACGCACTTTGCGTGGTTCGCTCCTGGCAGCGGGAGTCCGTCATCAAAGGTGGCAGCTCATTCGGCTACGATTACACCGCCCTGGCCCACAAGCGACACCACAAGCAGATGGAACCCTTCATCATGGTGTTTCCATCCAAGGTGGACCGCGATATCCGCTTTGAACACGAAGGTGAAGAATTCATGTTCATTCTGGAAGGAGAAGTCGAATTTGAAGCCACCATCGATAGCCGCAATAAAACCTGGCTACTCTCCCCTGGCGACAGCATCTACTTCGATTCGCGCATTCCTCATCGTGGGCGCAGCCTGAACGGCGAGGCACGCGCACTGGTCGTCATCTATCGCTCGCAAAGCAAAATCATCCCGTAGGACAAAAAGCTCACTCATCCGATGATCAGCGGCTGTTGATTGACTCGACGGTCGCCCCTCTCGGCATTCGACCTGGCTTTCATTGCCTGCCGAAGGGGTCGGCTGTCCAAACCCGCCACGCCATCCCGGCCGATCACCCATGCAAGCCCCGCTGCATAAAAAAGACCGCCCGTCGGAAATCACGACGGGCGGCTGAACGCCAGAGGGAGTACTGGCGGGAGTCGACAACAACAACAACAACAGGGAACGTCAGAGACCGGAGACTTCATCTCGGACAGGCATCAGTGTTGCAAATCTCCGCACCAGGCGTCTAGCTATACCAAAGGATGGGTCACCCCATACCAGCGATAGCCTCCCCCCGCCGGACGGGGCAGGCGCCCCGATTTGTGCGTCCCGCGCAAAACGGTTGATGGCCGCAGGCAGCTTATCGAAGTGCATCGCCTGTCTTAAGCTGCGCTCCAGATCAAGCCGCCACGCCAGGCAGCGTCGCCCACCCTTTCTCCCTCGCAGGTCGCTCGTGCGTCTGAACATCCATGTCATCGATGACGATGAAAAATCCCTCCGTGCCATCCGCTCTTCGCTCAAGGGCCAGGGGCAGCACTGGCAAGTCCATTTCCATGCGGACGAGGCCGATTATCTGAACAGGCGCAAGGCCGACGCGCCCTCCTGCCTGATCCTGGAACTGAAGCTGGCCGGAATCGACGGGCTGGACTTCCAGCAGCGTCTGCGCAGTGCCGGGGAGGCGCCGACCATCATCTTCCTGACGGCGCAGGGCAGCATTCCCACCGTGGTCCAGGCGATGAAACAGGGGGCGATCGAATTCCTGACCAAGCCGGTCAGGCCCACGGAGCTGCGCGCCGCGGTACAGCAGGCAGAAAAGATCGAATCGATACGCTGGAAGCAGCGTGAGGAAATCCGGATGCGACGCCAGCAATTGGCGTCGTTGACCCGGCGCGAGCGGGAAGTCTTTGCGCTGGTGGTGGCCGGCTACATGAACAAGGTCACTGCCGCGCTGCTGGAAATCAACGAAGGCACGGTCAAGATCCATCGCCGCCATCTGATGCGCAAGTTCTCCACGACCAGGCTGACCGAGCTGGTGCGGATCGCGGCAATGCTGGGCATCAAGCGTTCGGACGAATCTACGGACGACGATAAACGGCCGGACAAACCGAGCAAGGCAGGCTGAGTCTGCGGTATTTCAGTGCAGCATCAACTGCTCTGGGGCTAGGCTAAGGCTGCGCTCAGACAGCCTTGCGCATGTGCTAGGCGACACCAGCATTCACGGCCCAGCTCGGCGGCAATCCGATATGGGCGCGCAGCGTATCGAGCAGGACCGTCACCCGCGCCGGTGGTTGCCGCAGCGCGCGCAGGGCGTGGATGCCGGTCTGCGCGCAGGCTCGCGCCGACCACTCCGGGAACAACTGCACCAGCAGCCCGGCCTTGATGTCGGGGCCCACCACCCAGTCCGGCAGATAGCCGATTCCCATTCCCTCTCCGACCGCCAGGCGCATCGCTTCGAAGTCGTCGCAGGCGAACACCGGCTGGGCGCTCGCCGCCCGGGCCGGCTGGCCGAGCACATCGGCCCAGCCCAGCAGATCGGAACCATGCATCTTGTCGACCAGCCGATGGCAGGCCAGATCGGCAATGGAGGCCGGCGTGCCGGCACGAGCCAGGTAGTGCGGGCTGGCGCAGAGGATACGGGTCTGGGTGGCGATGCGGGTGCCGATCAGGGTGCTGTCGGCCATGTCGCCGATGCGGATGACCAGGTCCAGTCGCTCCGCCACCGGGTCGGCCAGGCGTTCGGTCAAGTCCAGCTCAAGGCGCAGATCGGGATACTGCCGCGCCATCACCCCCATGGCCGGCAAAACATAGCGCTTGCCGAAGGTCGGGAAACAGGCCACGCGCAAGATTCCGGTCACCGCCCCCTTCATGGAGGCCAGCTCCTGCTGGGCATCCTCCAGCGAATCGAGAATCTGTCTGGCCCGCACCAGCAGGGCCTCGCCGGCATCGGTGAGCGTGAGCAGGCGGGTCGAGCGCAGGAACAGGGGCGTGTCGAGATAGGCTTCCAGGGTGTCGATCTGGCGCCCGATGGCCGATGGCGTGCGGCCACGACGACGACCGGCGCCGGAGAAGCTGCCCTCCCTTGCCACATCGGCGAAGACGCCGAGAAACTCCGCGAATTTTTCTGACTGCATTTGTGCGTTCCTTGCATAGCCATTGTGGGCCGGCTCGGTCTTATCAAGCATAGGCCCCGGTTTTAATCTCCTTCCTGCAGCAAGTCCACATGCTACCGAATCCCCTTCAGGAAGAACATCATGCAAAAGTTTAGTTACGACCCGCTCTACCTCTTCATCAACGGCAACTGGCTGGAAGCCGGCCAGCGCGATACCGCGCCCGTCATCAATCCCGCCACCGGTGCCGCCCTTGGCCGCCTGCCCATGGCCGGCGCTGCCGACCTCGACCTGGCACTGGCCGCCGCCACTCCAGCCTTCGACGTCTGGCGCCGCACTGCTCCCGAGCAGCGCGCACGGGTGCTCAAGGATGCCGCAGCGCTGATGCGCGAACGCAGCGAGCACATCGCCACCCTGATGACACTGGAAGAAGGCAAGGCCCTCACCGAAAGCCGCGACGAAGTCCTGCGCGCAGCCGACTACTTCGAATGGTTCGCCGAAGAGGCACGTCGCATCGATGGCCGGGTGGTACCGGCCAACCGCCCGGGCGTGCAGCAGCTGGTCAAGCGCCAGGCCATCGGCCCGGTGGCAGCCTTCACTCCCTGGAATTTCCCGGCCATCACTCCGGCCCGCAAGCTGTCGGCCGCGCTGGCGGCCGGCTGCAGCGTGATCCTGAAGCCCGGCGAGGAAAGCCCGGCCACCGCACTGGCCCTGGCGCGCTGCCTGGACGACGCCGGTCTGCCCAAGGGCGTGCTGCAGATCGTGTTCGGCGTGCCGGACCAGGTGTCGGCGCATCTGATTGCCTCCCCTGTCATCCGCAAGGTGGCCTTCACCGGCTCGGTCCCGGTGGGGCGCCTGCTCTCGCAACGGGCGGCCGCCGGCGTCAAGCCCATCACCCTGGAACTGGGAGGTCATGGTCCGGTGCTGGTGTTCGAAGACGCCGACATCGATGCCGCCGCCGCAGGCGGTGCCGCCAACCGCTTCCGCGGGACCGGCCAGATCTGCATCTCCTCGACCCGCTTCCTGGTCCAGCGCAGCGTCTACGCACGCTTTGCCGAGCAATTCGTGGCAGCCACCCGCAAGCTGGTGGTGGGCGACGGCATGGACCCGGCCACCCAGGTCGGCCCTCTGGCCAATCCGCGCCAGCTGGAAAAGATGGAAGCCCTGGTCGCCGATGCCGTGGCACAGGGCGCCAAGGTCTTGACCGGCGGCAAGCGCATCGACCGCCCTGGCTATTTCTTTGCACCCACGGTCCTGGCCGAGGTGCCGATGAGCGCCCGCGTCATGCACGAAGAGCCCTTCGGCCCGATCGCCGTGCTGCGCCCCTTCGAGCAGCTGAAGGACGCCCTGGCCGAAGCCAACCGTCTGCCCTATGCGCTCTCGGCCTATGCCTTTACCCGCGACGCCCGCACCGTGCTGGACGTCGGCGATGGCCTGGAGGCCGGCATGATCGGCATCAACCAGTACCGCATCATCGCCACCGAACTACCCTTCGGCGGCATGAAGGAAAGCGGCCACGGCTCCGAAGGGGGCATCGAGGGCATCAACCATTACCTGACCAACAAGTTCATCAGCCAGGCCTGAAACCACAACGGATTCGCGGATCGGCGGATCAGCGGATCAATACGACCAAGGAAGCATCATGACCCCCATCGATTTCACCAGCCCCCGCGCCGCAGCCCGGGCCTTCACGCCGAAGCTGTCGGATCTGGTCGAGGCACCACTCTACGCCGAGGTCTGGAATGACAGCGACCTCGCCCCGCGCGACCGCAGTCTCATCACCATCGCCTGCCTGATCGCGATGAACCACGCCAACGAATTACCCGCCCATCTGCACCGGGGCATCCAGAACGGCCTGACCCGGACCGAGCTGAGCGCCGCCATCACGCATCTGGCCTTCTACGCCGGCTTCCCGGCAGCCATCACGGCATCGGCCTATGCCAATGCGGCCCTGTCCGGGCAGGACGACGCAAGCACCTGAACCGGCTGATGCGCCGTGATGGATTCACGGCGCCACTTCCCACCTTTCCACTCCTGAACATAGAAAGAACCACCACCATGAAAGCCATCCTCTTTGAACAATTCGGCGCTGCCGACGTCCTGAAAATCGGCGATGCCCCCGACCCCGTGCTCCGCCCAACCGACCTGCTGGTGCGCACCCATGCCGCCGGCGTCAATCGCGCCGACCTGACCCACCGTCGCGGTGGCTATGGCTGGCCCGACTTCGGCGACTCCACCATCATGGGCCTGGAAATCGCCGGTGAAGTCGTCGCCGTGGGGAGTGAAGTGACGGGCTACCAGGTGGGCGACCGCGTCATGGGTATCGTCGGCGGTGGCGCCTATGCCGAGATGGCGCGCATCGATTACCGCATGGCCATGCCCATCCCCGAGGGCCTGGACTATGTCCAGGCGGCGGCCATCACCGAAGTCTTCGTCACGGCGCATGAAGCGCTCATCTACCTGGGCAAGCTGGAGCCGGGCGAAACCGTGCTGGTGCATGCCGGCGCAGGCGGCGTGGGCGGTGCGGCGGTTCAGCTGGCCCATGCGGTGGGCGCCACCGTCATCACCACTGCCCAAGCCAGCGCCCATGCGCTGGTGCGCAAGATGGGGGCCGACCACGCCATCGACTACCAGACCGACGACTTCGCCGAAGTGGTCGCCAGGCTGACCGACAATCGCGGCGTGAACCTCATCCTCGACTTCATCGGCGCGCCCTATTTCGAGCGCAACGTGAACTCCCTGGACTTTGGTGGACGCATGGTGCAGATCGGCATCATGGGCGGCATCGAAAACGCCCGCATTCCGCTGGATCGCCTGCTCTATCGTCACCTGCAGATCATCGGCACGGTCATGAAGTCACGTTCGCAAGAGGTCAAGCACGCCATGTCGCGCCGCTTCAAGGAGCGCTGGCTGTCGCAGTTCGGCAAGGACGGCCTGAACCCGGTCATCGACAGCGTCTATCCGCTGGCCCAGGCCGGTGCCGCCCAGCAGCGCATGGAAGATGGCCTGAACGTGGGCAAGATCGTGCTGACCATGTAAGGCGCTACGGCCGCTATGTACATGCCGTCCAGCATTCACACACGTATGCAGGTGTATGCACACGTGTGTGAATGCTGGCGGTTTAACACCTTTGTATAGTTATCGCCCTCTTCCATCGTTGCTACCCTGCGTAGCGGTCAGTCGGACCTATTTCCCGGAGTCTCCCCATGTCTTTTACGCTCAAGGTCAACGGCCACCCGCACACGGTGGACATCGCTGGCGACACCCCGCTGCTGTGGGTGCTCCGTGATGTGATCGGAATGACTGGCACCAAATTCGGATGCGGCATCGCCCAGTGCGGCGCCTGCACGGTCCACCTGGATGGCGACCCGGTGCGCTCCTGCGTGCTGCCGGTGTCTGCCGTCGGCGGCCGCCAGGTCACCACCATCGAAGCAATTGACCAGACCCCCACCGGCAAGCGCATCCAGGATGCCTGGCTGGCCGTGGACGTGGTCCAGTGCGGCTACTGCCAGTCCGGCCAGATCATGTCGGCGTCGGCACTGCTGGCGCGCAATCCCGCGCCCACCGACGACGACATCGATGCCGCGATGTCCGGCAATATCTGCCGCTGCGCCACCTACGTGCGCATTCGCGCGGCCATCAAGCAAGCCGCCAGCGGCAAGATCGAGGTCACCCAGGCCATCCCTGTGAGCGCACCGGGAGGCCGCAAATGAGCCGCCCGAACAGCTTCTCGCCCAACCGCCGTCGCCTGCTCAAGGCGGCCGGCCTGTCGGTGGCCTTCAGCTGGCTGGGCGCGCCGCGTCAGGCGATGGCGCTGGTATCCCCGCATCGCCAGGCCGCCGATGCGGCGGCCGCGGTTGCCGACGGCGCCCCGGCCTTCGCCCCCAACGCCTTCATCCGCATCGACGCCGACGGCGCCATCCGCCTGGTCATGCCGATGGTCGAGATGGGGCAGGCCATCTACACCGGCTCCTGCATGCTGCTAGCTGAAGAACTGGATGTCGACCTGGACCAGATCCAGGTCGAACACGCGCCGCCCAGCGACGAACTCTATGGCATGAAGCTCCTCAAGGCGCAGATCACCGGCGGCTCCACCAGTACCCGCAGCACCTTCACCGAATTGCGCCAGGCCGGCGCCGTCGCCCGCACGCTGCTGGTGGCGGCTGCCGCCGCCAGATGGAAGGTGCAGCCGTCTTCCTGCGTGGTCGAACGGGGCGTCATCCACCACCCTCCATCGGGCCGCAGCCTCCGCTACGCTCAGGTCGCACAGGCCGCCGCCCGCCTGCCGGACCCGGGTGAGGTCAAGCTCAAGGACCCGGCGCAGTTCAGACTCATCGGCAAACCCATGGCGCGCCTGGATTCCGCTGACAAGGTCCGTGGCGTCACGCGATTCGGCATCGACGTGGCCGTACCGGGCATGCGCATCGCCACCGTCAAGGCCTGTCCGACCTTCGGCGGCGCACTGGTCGGCGTCGACGACCGCGCTACCCGCGCCATTGCGGGCGTGATCGAGGTGCTCCGCATCGACAATGCGGTGGCGGTCGTAGCCACCAACTTCTGGGCCGCCAAACGGGGCATGGAAGCCCTGGACATCCAGTGGCAGCACGGCCCCAACGCCCGCCTCACCACCCGCGAACTGCGTGAAGACCTGGCCCGCAGCCAGGCCAGCGGCCAGGCGATTGTCGGTCGTGAAGTGGGCAGCCGCCCCGCCGGCGAATTCATCCAGGCGACCTACAAGCTGCCCATGCTCGCGCATGCGACCATGGAACCACTGAATGCCACCGTACATGTGCGCAGTGACCGCTGCGAGATCTGGGCCGGCACCCAGGTCCCCACCCGGGTGGTTGCCAACGCCGCCCGGATCACCGGGCTGCCGGTCGAACGGATCGTGTTGCACAGCCAGTATCTGGGAGGCGGTTTCGGCCGGCGTCTGGAGAGTGACTACGTCGACCAGGCTGTGAGCTTCGCCCGGCTGGTCCCCTATCCGCTGAAAATCGTCTGGACCCGTGAAGAAGATATCCGCCATGACATCGTGCGACCGATGTATCACGACGTCATTTCCGCCGTGGTGGACAAGAACGGCATGCCGCTCTGGTACGGCGACCGCGTCTGCAGCGGCACCGTCCTGGGCCGCTGGCGTCCCGGTGGCATGCGCAAAAACGGCATGGATGGGGACGCCATCGAATGCGTGGCCGAGCTCCCCTATGCGATCGCCAGCATGAAGGTCGAATGGGTGCGTCACGACATGCCACCGGGCCTCCTCGTGGGCTGGTGGCGCGGGGTGGGCGCGCTGCACAACATCTTCATCGTGGAGAGCTTCTTCGATGAACTGGCGCACCGCGCCAGGCGCGACCCCGTGGAGTGGCGTCTGGCCCTGCTGAAGAACAACCCGCGTTCGACCGCGGTCCTGAAACTGGCCGCCGCCAAAATGGGCTGGGGCAGTTCGCAGCCCGTGCGGACCGCTTCTTCCAATCGTGCGGGCCGTGGCGTGGCCCTGGCCGAACCCTTCGGTACCCGGGTCTGTGCCATGGTCGATGTCGAGGTCACGCCGCAGGGCGAGGTGCAGTTGCGGCGCGCCGTGGTCGCGGTCGATTGCGGCATCGCCGTCAATACCGGCTCCATCGAGGCCCAGATCCAGGGCGGACTGCTGTTCGGACTGAGCGCCGCGCTGTTCAACGAAATCACCCTGCGCGACGGGGCCATCGAACAAGGCAATTTCAATGATTACCGCATGCTCCGCATGAACGAAACGCCCGCCGTCGAGGTTCACATCGTCAACAGTACCGAGGCACCTGGCGGCATCGGCGAAGTCGGCACCGCCATTGCTGCGCCGGCCCTGACCAATGCCATCTACGCCGCCACCGGGGTGCGCCTGCGCGAGTTGCCGGTGCGCCGCGCTCTGCTGGCCCGGCCGCAGCATACGCTGCTGAAAACCTTCGACCTTGCACCATCCAACCCGGAGGCAGCGGCATGAAACGACTTCTCATGAGCGCCGCCCTGGTCGTCGCCGCCATCGGTGCGGCCGCCTATGCCTGCCTGGCACGACCCGAAGCGCCCGCCGGCACGGCGCCGGTGGTCTACGGTGCGCCGGCCGATGCCTCGCGCATCCAGCGCGGCCAGTACCTGACCATGGCCGCCGACTGCATCGCCTGCCACACGGTGGCGGGAGGCAAGCCCTTTGCCGGAGGCCTGGCCTTCCAGTTGCCGTTCGGCACGCTGTACTCCTCCAATATCACGGCCGACAAGACGACCGGCATCGGCAACTGGAGCGACGACGACTTCGTGCGCGCACTGCACGAGGGCGTCCGCAAGGATGGCCAGCACCTCTACCCGGCCTTCCCCTATACCTCCTATACCCAGCTGAGCCGCGACGATGTCCTGGCCATCAAGGCCTATCTCTTCAGCCTGCCCACGGTCACCCAGGAAACCCGCAAGCCGGAGCTCTCCTTTCCGTTCAATCAGCGCTGGGCCATGGGTTTCTGGAATGCCGCCTTCTTCCGTAGCGAGCGCTTCAAGCCGGCACCAGACAAGTCGGCCCAATGGAACACCGGCGCCTACCTCGCCATCGCCCTGGCGCACTGCACGGAATGTCATACACCACGCAATATCGGCTTCGCGCTCAACCAGGCCAGGGAACTCTCCGGGGCCGACGTCAACGGCTGGCACGCCCCCAATATCACTTCCGACCCGGTACACGGGATCGGCACCTGGACCGACGCACAGCTGTACCAGTACCTGCGATCCGGCCATGCCGACGGGCGCGGCTCGGCCGGTGGTCCGATGGGTGAAGCAGTGGAAAACAGCCTGCAGTATCTCGCCCCCAAGGATATCCAGGCCATCATGAGCTATCTGCGCGGCGTCGCCCCGCAGGTCGGCGACAAGCCGACGTCCATCAACGCCAGGCCACCGGCGGTGACGACTTCGATGGCCTATTCTCCCTCGCCGCAGACGCCGTCCCATCTGCAAGCCGGATTGAAACTGTTCGAAGCAAGTTGCGCCAGCTGCCATCAGTGGAACGGCCAGGGTCCGCAAACGCCTTACGCGGCCCTGCTCGGCGCGCGCTCGGTCAATGACCGCTCGGGACAGAACGTGGTACAGACCATCCTGCACGGTGCGCGGATGCGGATAGGCGAACACGAGGTCTTCATGCCCGCCTTTGCTGCCGCACTCACTGACGACGAGGTTGCCCAGCTCAGCAACTACGTAATCTTCCAGTTTGGCGGCAAGCAGGGGACGGTCACCACCGACATGGTCGCGCGCCAACGCCCGCACTGAGATCGCCTAGCCGCATCGGCTAGGGCTATCATCCCAAGGTCTTATTACCAAAGCCTGGCGCGCGTGGCACTCTCTGGCACAACTGCACCACCCACCGGAGCCAACCGCCATGCCCCTCTTCAGCCAGGTCCTGCTCAGCGCCAGTCTGTCCCTGCCGATCCTGCGCCGCTATGGTGTGCAGGCCGCCCTCTCCCTCGGCCTGCGCCGTCGCTGAGGGGCCGCCATATGGATAAGCTGCTGGCCATGGAAGCCTTCGTTGCCGTCGTCGAGACCGGCAGCTTCGTCAGTGCCGTCGATGTGACGGGCCTGTCGAAACCCGCGGTGTCGCGCCACGTGTCGGAACTGGAGCAGTTCCTGGGCATACGTCTGCTTCACCGCACCACGCGCCGCCTCTCTCTCACTGAAGAAGGACGCCTCTACTTTGCCAAGAGCAAGGAGTTGCTGGGCGCCCTGCAGGATGTCGAGAACGAAGTCGGTCTGAGCTCGGACCAGGCGATCGGCCAGCTGCGGGTCTGCGCACCGCACGACTTCGGCGTCGAACAGCTGGCCCCGCTCTGGGGCAAGTTCGCCGAACAGTATCCCCGTATCGAACTCAACATCACCTTGTCCGACAAGACCACGGACCTGATCGAAGGCGGCTATGACATGGCCATCCGCATCGGCACCATGGCCGACAGCCGGATGATCGCCAGGCCACTGGCGGCGGTGCGCATGAAGGTCTGTGCCTCGCCGGCATTGCTGCAGCAAGCCGGCGTGCCGTGCCACCCTTCCGACTTGCGCGAGTTCCCCTTCATTTCCTTCAGCCTGCAATCCAACGGCGACGAATGGCACTTCTGCAATGCGCAGGGAGAAACCGCCATCGCCCGCATGCGTTCCAGCATGCAAGTCAACAACGGCGCCACCTGCCGGGCGATGGCCATCGGTGGAAGAGGCGTTGCGATCCAGCCGGATTTCATCGTCAACGCTGCCCTGGCCTCGGGCGAACTGGTGGAACTGCTCCCCGACTGGTCCATCGGCCAGCACGACATGATGGCCCACGTCCTCTATCCGACGCGTGCCTATCTTCCTCCCAAGGTGCAGCGCCTGCGCGACTTCCTGATTGAGGAATTTCGCACACCGCCGTGGTGTCCCAAGGCGGCCCGTCTGCGACTGGTGGCGCACTAGACACTACCGCGCCCTTATCGCTCAAGGGTCTCCCCCGCGTTCCGACGTCACGGCGCTCTGATCCTGAGGCATGGAGACCTTGAAACCGGAGAACTCTGAAGCGTTGGTATGTCACTCCCGCGCAAACCGTTTCTGCCTGCTCCACAAGGCCGTCAGCAAGGCCTGCAAGGCTGGCCAGGGGTGGTTGGATGGATACAGGCAGCAAGTGGACACCCGGCCGTCGGAGGTTTCAATGCCGATATAGAGCCGCCGACCGTCGCGCAGATCGGCGCTGCGGTTGAACAGTCCCTCGTCGGAAAAGAACAGGATGTGCGAACAGCGTGCCTCGATCACGATGCTGTCTGCTCCCCTGGCTCCCATGGCTTCCTTTGCACTGCCCCCGAAGCAGGTGATCTCCTTGACCTCCTGCGGTTGCAGCAGGCCTTCGGCCACGTAGATTCTCCAGCGGGTCAGCGCCAGCGGGCGGGCGCTCAGGTTGTGCAGGTAGATCTTGTTGCCCAGGCAGGACCCGCTTGATCTGCCCAGCCTGGCCACAAGGCGCCGACGCAGGCGCCAGAGCCCGGCCAGCCTGATCATGGCCATGATGATGGAAATCGCTGCCACCCACGCTGCGAGGGTATGGAGGTCCATAGTGCTCCGTTCGGAAGATGCATCTTGTTATTCTGTTTCACGACATCGCCCTGCGTTGACCTGCAGGCCGGCATCGCCGTGAACGCCCTGTATCCCCTGTCCCCCCCTTTACCCGAGGCTCAGGTTCCCGTCCGATCCGGCTCCTTAAAGACGCCGAATTGTCGCTGCACATTATGGCGTCCCCTCCCGCGACGCGATGTAGCACCATGGTATGGGAAAGCGCCCCCCGTACGTCCCTGCGGCCAATGTGCATGCGTGCAAACTGACCCTGCCGACCGGTGCAGCAGTACCAGCGCGCCATTGCGAGCGGCCAGCAGCCCCCTTGGCGCTGGCGTCTTAACACCTTCGTATGATTAACGCCTCCACGCTTCATTGCTAATCTGCGCAGCATCAGGGCAGGTATCGGGCAGGCAGCGGTGGCACATCACCGATGGCCTTCTTTTTTCGTCCGCCACAAGCCTGTTCCGCTTTCTGCCACCTCGACCTTTGCAGGTCTCGAAAAGCGGTATCAAACCTGCCTGTCTTTTTTTGATTGAGGAGCCTGGCAATGGAAAAAATGGAACAGCATTTCCTGGTCGTCGACGATCTTTCCACCATCCGCCGCATGGTCATGGGCATATTAAAAGATCTGGAATACACCCGCATGGTCGATGCCGACGACGGCAGTTCGGCCTGGAAGATCCTGGAAGCAGGACAGGTGCCGGTGTCCTTTGTCATCACCGACTGGAACATGCCGACCATGGACGGGCTGGCCCTGCTGCGCAAGATTCGTGAAGAACCCCGGCTGGCCAAGCTGCCGGTGCTGATGATCACTTCCGAAGCCAGGAAGGAGAGCGTGGTCAGCGCCGCCGAGGCCGGTGCCGATGGCTACATCATCAAGCCCTTCAATGCCGCCACACTCAATGACAAGATCCAGAAGATCGTGGCCCGGCGCGCACAGATGGCGGCCTGAGCCCTAAGCTTCCACCACCCCCGGGTGGGCCGACAACTGCTCCATCAGCAGGTCGATGAAAGCCTTGACCTTGACCGACCCGCGGCGGTTGGCCGGATACATGGCATGGATGCCGACCTCCATGGCACCGGGGTTGGCTTCGTAGTCCTCCAGCAGGGGAACCAGACGACCGGCACGGATATCCTCGCCCACCAGCCAACGTGCCAGCATGACCACTCCACGGCCGCTCAAGGCCGCCTGCCTCAGCATCTCGGCATTGTTGGCGAAGAAATTGCCCTGCACGTTGATTTCCTCGATGTTGCCGTCGGCGTCGCCACGGCGACGAAAACGCCAGCCCCGGCGTGGCCCGTCGTAACTGAACTGGAGACAGGTATGCGCCAGCAGGTCGACCGGGCGCAGTACCGGGCCATGCTGGCCCAGATACTGCGGACTGGCGCAGATCACGCGCGCGTGCGTGGCCAGGCGGCGCGCGATCACGTTGGGCTGGTCACCCACCGCACCGATGCGCACGGCCACATCGATGGACTCGTCGATCATGTTGCTCACGCCATCGCTCAATTGCAGCTCCAGCTGCAGCAGCGGGTAGCGGCGATGCAGCTCGCGGCAGACCGGCGCCAGGTAGAGCGTGCTGAAGGTGACCGGCGCGGTGACCTTCAATACGCCCTGCGGCTCCTGCTCCAGGGCGGCTGCGGCGAGGTCGGCCGATTCCAGGCGCTGCAGGATATCCACCACCCGTTCATAGAAGTCGCGGCCGCCTTCGGTCAGGGTCACGCTGCGGGTGCTGCGCTGGAGCAGCTTGACCCCCAGCCGCTCTTCCAGCGCATCGACCAGCCTGAGCACGGACGACGGCGCCAGGTCCAACTGCCGTGCCGCCGCAGAAAACCCGGAAGTGTCGGCCACCGCCACAAATGCTTGCATTTCGGAAAATTTGTTCATGAGCACCTTTGCGTTTTGCGCAAGAGCCTTCGCTAATCCCGGCATATTATCAGCGCCGGGCCACAACGCTACAGTGGGCGCTCCTTACATCGCAATCCCATCGGGGCTCACCATGAACGCACTTCTCCAGCCACTCCGCATCGGCCCGCTGCACCTGTCCAACCGTATCGCCATGGCCCCGGTCACGCGCGCCAGGGCTGGCGCCAATGGCGTACCCACCGCGCTCAATGCGCACTACTACCGCCAGCGCGCCTCGGCCGGCCTGATCATCGCCGAAGCCACCAATGTCTCGCCGATGTCGGCCGCCTTCGAGGATGCGCCTGGCATCCATCATCCCGACCAGGTGGCCGGCTGGAAGGACGTGGCCAGTGCGGTGCACGAAGCCGGTGGCAAACTCTTCGTCCAGTTGTGGCATGGCGGCCGCATCAGCACCTATGCCCTGCTGGATGGCGCCGCACCACTCTCGCCGTCAGGGATGAACGACGACCTTGGCCTGCTGCAGGTCTATGGCGCCCTGCGCAACGGCTACTACACCCGCATCGCCGCCTCTCCTTCGCGGGCCATGAGCGTCGAGGAAATCCACGCCACCGTGCAGGAATTCCGCACCGCTGCGCGACATGCGGTACTGGCCGGCATCGACGGCGTGGAAATCCATGCCGCCAATGGCTACCTGCCGCAGCAGTTCCTGTCCTCCCACGTCAATCGACGGCAAGACCAGTTCGGCGGCAGCATCGAAAACCGCGCACGCTTCCTGCGCCTGATCATCGAAGCCGTGCTGCAGGAAATGCCGGCCGCGCAGGTCGGGGTAAGGCTCTCGCCCTTCGCGTTGTACAACAACGCCATCGATGCCGACGCGGATGGCCCTGGCGACAGCGATACCCGCGCCACCTATGCCTACGTCGCGCAAATGCTCAATGGCTACGGCATCGGCTATCTGCATGCGGCCGATACCAACGCCTGGAGCGGCAACAAGGACATGCCGCGGATACTGGAGATCCTGCGTCCGTATTTCAAGGGCGTGCTGATCGCCAACGGTGGCCTGTCCTTCGAGGAAGCCGAGCAGCTGGTGGTCGCCGGCCAGGCCGACATGGTGGCCTTCGGCCGCCAGTACATCGCCAATCCCGATCTGGCCGCACGCATTGCGCAGGGCGGGCCGTTCAACGAGCCAGACCCCTTCACCTTCTATGGTGGCGACGACATCGGCTACACCGATTACCCCGCCCTGAGCTGATCCGCGCCGCTGTAGCTGGCAGGCGCCGGTCTTCTCGCCGCCTGCGTCCAGCGTCGCCCCTTCCATCCTCGTCGGAGATGCCCCAATGAACCGCAACGCCCGCTGGCGCATGCAGAGCGCCCCGATTGTCCACACCATCGGCGCCACCGCCACCCACGCCGAGCAAGCGGCCCCCGCCGGTGCGGGCGGCAAGCTGCGCAAACCCAGGGGGCGCCCCTGGCTCAAGAAAATCAGCCGCAATGTGCGCGCCGCAAGGCTGGGGATTGCATCAGGTACGAGCTCGGGCGTGACTGAGGCTGGCGACCATGGCGCGCTGGCGCGGCTGCGGCTGTCCCTGCAGCAGGCCGACACGGCGCAACCGCATCTGGCGCTGGCACACGTACAAGATTGCCGGGGCTACCTGCGCGAGCTGATGCCGACCCTGCAGCAGCTGGGGCTGCGCCATCAGGGCAAGACCATCGAATTCCTCAACACCATCCTGACCCAGGCCCTGCACGACGTGGCCAGCATCATCGACGCCAGCATCGCGGCCGACCGCCGCCTGCTGGACCGCTACCGTAACTATGCCGAGCATATCTTCAACTACACGCCCAATGGCCTGTTGGTGATGGACGGACAATGCCGCATCCGCACCGCCAATCCGGTGATGCGGCGCATTCTCGGCCTGGGGGCCGATGTGCCGGTCGCCGGCATGGCCTTGCCGGCCGTGTTCAAGGTGCCGGCGCTGTACGCCGCAGCCGGCGAAGTGCTTGCCAGCGGCGTGCCACACCAGGGTATCAACCTGATCGACGACGAGGGCCATGAACGCTGCGGCCACTATCAGTTCGGACTCTCGCGCTTCGACGATGGCGATGAAGCACTCCTGCTGCTGGTGGCCCATGACATCGCCCGCGTGCTGGAAGCCAAGGCCGCCCTGGCCGACAGCGAAGAACGCTTTCGCCTGTCCTTCCACCAGGCGGCAGTAGGGCTGGTCCACTTCGATGCCGCCGGCCGTATCCTGCGCAGCAACCGCAAGCTGCAGCAGGTGCTGGGCTACGATGCCAACGAGATGCAGCGCCTGAACCTGTGCGACCTGGCCGACCCGGATGAGGAGTGTGACCACGACCACATGACGCAACGCATCCTCAACGGTGAAATCCAGGATTACGTCAGCGAAAAGCGCTACGTGCGCAAGGATGGACAGTCGATCTGGGGCCAGGTGACGGTATCGTCCATGCGCGAGAGCAATGGTGAAGTCCACTTCATTGCCGCCATCGAAGACATCACCGAGCGCAAGGCCACCGAGTACCGCATGCGCCATCTGGCCAACCACGACCACCTCACAGGCCTGCCCAACCGCAGCCTGATGATGGACCGCCTGGACCTGGCCATCGCCCAGGCCCGCCTGGCCTCTGCGCCGCTCTCGCCCTCCTCCTCACCCCGGCACACGCTGGCGGTGCTGTTCATCGACCTGGACCGCTTCAAGACCATCAACGACAGCCTCGGCCACGACATCGGCGACCAGGTCATCGTCGAAGTGGCGCACCGGCTGCTGGCCTGTGTGCGCCCCGGCGACACGGTGGCGCGCCTGGGTGGCGACGAATTCGTGGTGGTGCTGGCCAACGCCGGCCAGCAGCGGCACATCGCTGCCGTCGCCGACCGCATCCTCGAAGCCATCTGCCAGCCCATGCTGCTGAACGGTCATGAGCTGTTCCTCGGCGGCAGCATCGGCATCAGCCTGTATGACCGCGATGGCAGCGATAGCGCCACCCTGCTCAAGAATGCCGACACGGCGATGTATCAGGCCAAGCAGGGCGGCAAGCGCCGCTATGTCTTCTACGCCAACGAAATGAGCAAGGACGCCCTGCAGTTCCTGCGCATGGATGCCGCCCTGCGGCGCGCGCTGGAGCGCCGGGAATTCCATCTGGTATACCAGCCGCAGGTGAGCATCGCCAGTGGTCGCATCATCGGCTTCGAGGCCCTGCTGCGCTGGCAGCCGCCGGGCGAGGCGGTGATTGCCCCGGACCAGTTCATCGGTCTGGCCGAAGAGACCGGACTCATCGTCCAGATCGGCGAATGGGTGCTGGAAACCGCCTGTCGCCAGCTGGTCGCGTGGCAACGCGCCGGGCTTTGCCCGCAGGACATCAAGATGTCGGTCAATCTCTCGGCCACCCAGTTCCGGCAGGACGACATGGTCGCGACCGTGCAGCGCGTACTGGCCGCCACCCAGTGCCCGCCACACTGCCTGGTGCTGGAAATCACCGAGAGCGTCATCATGGATTCGCCCGAATCGACGGTGCAGATCCTCAATGCCCTGAGCGCCTTCGGCGTGCAGTTGGCGATCGACGATTTCGGTACCGGCTATTCCAGCCTCAGCTACCTGAAGCGCTTCCCCATCCATACCCTGAAGATCGACCGCAGCTTCATCCGCGATATCTCCATCGACGGCAACGATGCCGAGATCGTCAAGGCCGTCATCGCCCTGGCCCATGCCATGAACCGCAACATCGTGGCCGAAGGCGTGGAAGACAGCGTGCAGCTGGATTTCCTGCGCGACCACGGCTGCGACCAGGCCCAGGGCTACTTCTTCGGCAAAGGCATCGCACACGAGGAAGCCGCCGCCCTGCTGTCGCGCCAGCAGTTGCCGCTGCATAGCGTGCGCGTGGCCTGACCTTGCCAGCACCTGCTTGTCGCTTCCCCTCGTCCGCCCCCTTGCCCCTTGCAGGCCGACAGAACGGCCTGCCGCATCCACCCTTTCATCTCACAACGGGAGTAAATAATGGCCCTGCTGTCCTTTCAGAAAAAACTCTGGCTGCCCCTCATTGCCAGTCTCGGCTGCCTGTGCGCAGTGTCCCTGCTGCACATCGTGGAAGCACGCCACCAGCGCTACGAAGAGCGCCAGACCGATCTCGCCAACCTGGACAAGGCGGCGCTGAAGATCGTCGAAGGCTTCGCCGACCAGGTGCGCGCCGGCACCCTCGACAGCGCGGAAGCCAAGCGCCAGGCCAAGGCCGTGCTCAAGACCATCCGCTATGGCGAGGACGGCTACATCGCCATCCTGGGTATGGACGCCACCGCCATCCAGAACCCGGGACGACCGGAAAACGATGGCAAGGACATGAGCGCCTTCAAGGACCCGGCCGGCTTTCCGGTCTTCCTGGAGATAGCACGGCTGGCCGCCTCGCCGTCTGGCGAAGGCTTCATGCGCTACCTCTGGCTGCGTCCCGGCACCCAGGTGCCGTCCACCAAGCTGGCGCGCATCGTCAGCTACAAGCCCTGGGGCTGGGCCCTGGTGGCCGGGGTGTATGTGGATGACATCGAAGATGCCTTCTACGCATCGCTCAGGAAGAGCGGCGCCATCCTGGCGCTGGTGAGCCTGCTATTGGCCGGCATCGTGGTCGTGATCAACCGCAGCCTGAACCGCACCCTGGGCGGCAGCCCCGAGTACGCGGTGGCGGTTGCCATGCAGATCGCCGAACAGGACCTGAGCCGGCCGGTGCAACTGCGCGCGGACGACAACAGCAGCCTGTTGGCCGCCATGGCGCTGATGCAGGCCAGGCTGGCAGCCATGATCGCCGCCATCCGCAGCAGTGCCGAAACCATTGCCGCAGCCTCCTCGCAGATCGCCAGCGGCAACCTGGATCTGTCGGCCCGTACTGAAAGCCAGGCCGGCTCGCTGGAGGAGACGGCCGCCTCCATGGAACAGCTGACCCAGACCGTGGCCTCCAATGCCCAGCATGCGTTGCAGGCCAATCACCTCGCGCTGGCCACTTCCGAGCTGGCACAACGAGGGGGCGCCGCCATGCAGAAGGTGAGCCAGACCATGGACGCCATCAGCAGCAGCGCAGGCCGTATCGAGGCCATCATTTCCGCCATCGACGGCATCGCCTTCCAGACCAATATCCTGGCGCTCAATGCGGCCGTGGAAGCGGCCCGCGCCGGCGAACAGGGGCGCGGCTTCGCCGTGGTGGCCTCGGAGGTACGGGTACTGGCCCAGCGCAGCGCGGCCGCAGCCAAGGAGATCAAGAGCCTGATCGATGCGTCCTCGACCAGCATTGCTACCGGCGCCGGCATTGTCAGCGAAGCCGGCGGCACCATCAGCGAGGTGGTACAGAGCGTCAATGAAGTGGCATCCATGATCTCGGCCATCACCGCCTCCTCAAGCGAACAGCGCACCGGCATTGGTCACGTCAACGTGGCCATCACGGAAATGGATGGCGTCACCCAGCAGAACGCTGCCCTGGTGGAAGAAGCCGCCGCCTCGGCCGCCAGCCTGCGCGACCAGGCCGCCGCACTGGCCGAGATGGTCAGTCACTTCCAGTTGGGTGAGATGAGGCTGGCCAAGGATGATGCCGTTGCCGCGCTGTCGACCACCATCAGCACCACCTCAGAAGCCCATCAAGCCACCACGCGGGGGCGGCACCTGGCACTGGGTCAGGCCTGAGGTCTAGTCCTGAACCGGCGCCGCCGGCTGCGGCAATACCGGCAGCGCCGTGGCCAGGTGCTGTTCCAGCACGTCGATGAAGACCTTTACCTTCAGGGCGGTCTCGCGGTTGGAGGGATAGACGGCATAGATGCTGACGTCCATGGCACCGGGGTTGGCTTCGTAGGCGGGCAGCGCCCACACCAGCCGCCCGGCCTGGACGTCATCCATCACCAGCCACACCGGCAGCATGGCCACGCCATACCCGCCCAGGCAGGCCTGGCGCAGCATCTCGGAATTATTCACCGATAGCGATCCGCTCACCTCCACCGTCTGGATAGGCTCGGCTGGCGCGGCCGGCCCAGCGGGTGCCGCCAGCGGACGAAAGCGCCACTGGCGTGACTGGCTGGCATAGGAAAAGCTGAGGCAATCGTGCTGGCGCAGGTCGGCCGGAACCAGCGGCATGCCGACTGCCTTGAAGTACTCGGGACTGGCGCAGATGATGCGCCGCTGGTCGGCCAGCCAGCGCGTATGAAGCTCGGCTTGCGGCACCGGCTTGCCGATGCGGATGGCAACATCCACCGAATCTTCGGCCAGATCGCTGATGCCGTCACTCAGATCGAGATGCACGGCCAGCTTGGGATAGGTCTGCTGCAACTGGCACAGGGCCGGCGCCAGGTAGAGCGTGCTGAAGGTGACCGGTGCCGAAATCTTCAGCCGCCCCTGCGGCACGCCTTCCTGGGAAGCCAGGTTCTCGGCTTCCTCGATCTGTTCCAGGATGACCAGCACGCTCTCGTAGTACAGGCGCCCGCTGTCGGTGAGCGTCACCGTGCGGGTGGAGCGATTGAGCAGCCTGGCGCCCACGCGCCGCTCCAGCGCATCGATGAGACGCACCACCGATGAAGGTGCAATGCCCAGGTTGCGTGCAGCGGCCGAAAAGCCGCCGGTGCTGGCCACCACCGAGAATGCCTTGAGCTCTGAAAACCGGTCCATGATCGTTGCGCCATGTTCGTTGAAAACCCCGCTGCGATGCGGATCAGGCGCGCCCCCCGCTGGCATGGCGCCTGTTGTGGAGCCACATTGTACCGACCCGGAGGATCGGCAACAGCGGAAGATCGATAGCGACCGGGAAAGTCCCGCCATGCGGGACTAGGGCCTGTTCACATTTGATCTGCAAGATGCTTAGATTAAATTTGAACAGGCCCTGGCCCATCAGGGATGATGGAACAGCAGCAACTGGCCCGCTTCCACACCCTGGCGCAGCAACTGCTGGCCCAGGGCCACCTGGCGCGGTTCCCAGCGCGCCAGGGCAGCGTCGATGTCGTCCCGGCTGGCCTGCAGTGCATCGGCCAGGCTCAGCGCATTGGCGGCAGCCTTCAGGGTACTGGCTGCGGTATGCGGGCGTGGAATGGAGGCCGCATCGCCCAGGATCAGCACCCGACCGCTGACCATCTGTTCCACCGCCAGGTCGCGGATGGCCTGGACGAAGGGGGCATCGGTGGCCAGCACTGCATCACGGAAGGGCGGCGGCAACAGCTGCGGCGCTTCCTCGCGCAGGTGCTGGCGCCAGCGTGGGGCCAGCAGGCCTTCCGGCACCGAATAGGCGCGCTGGCGGCCATCGCGATCCAGCATCACCTGTTCCAGCATGGCCTCACTGGCCACGCGGTACCAGACCCAGTTGTAGAGACGCTGCTCGGGCCAGATGCTGTTGCCCTCCCCTGGTACCAGGTAACCCAGGATGTGCGAGCCGGTATGGTTGGCAAAGCCGAAGTCGCCATGCAGCACAGCGCGGGTGGTGGCCGGCATATCGGCCTCGGGCAGCAGCCCACGCCAGGCCAGGTAGCCGGCATAGCCGGGCCGCTGCGCCGGCCAGAATTGGCTGCGCACGCGGGAATCCCCGCCGTCGGCGCCGATCAGCAGGTCGCCGCTGGCGCGGCTGCCATCCTCGAAGCAGGCCGTCACGCGGGCGCTGTCCGGGTCCTGCTCCACATGCGACAGCACCCGGCCCTGATGGTAGTGCTCGCTGCCGAAGACCGACTTCAGCGTGCTATAGATCAGGGACCAGGAAGTCTGGGTCTGCGGCGCCGGTCGCCGTACCCGCACGCTGCCATCCTTGTCGAGAACGACGCGGTTGATCGAGGGCACGCCCAGTGCCTGGCGGCGGATATCGACGCCAATGCGGCGGAACACCTCCAGCACCTCCGGTTGCAACACAATGCCGCCGCCCCGGCTGTCGAGATCGCTGGCCGAGCGCTCGTAGATGTCAACGTCCCAGCCGATCTGGCGCAGCATGGTGCCGGCAAACAGACCGCCGAGCGAGCCACCGATGATGACGGCGTGTCGCGGGCGGGATGGCGATGGGGAGGAAACAGCGGAAGAGGAAGGCAAGGAAGTGGACACGATCTGACCCCGATATTGGACTGTCCCCACTATGCCCTGAGTGCCCATGGGTGGGAATGCATCCCGGATCGCAAGGCCTTTTGCGCTGGGCGCAATGGACAGGATCAGTACGCCGGCATGGCCGCTTCCCTGGTTCCGCCACGGACCTGGATCATCTGCGCCATGATGGAGATGGCAATCTCGTGCGGCGTGCGGCTGCCGATGTCCAGCCCGACCGGGCCGTGCAGCTTGGCGATCTGATCGGCATCGAGGTCCAGCTGCAGCAGACGTTCACGGCGCCGTGACTGGTTCAGCCGCGAGCCGATGGCGCCGATGTAGAAGGCGTCGGTCTTGAGCGCTTCCATCAGGGCCATGTCGTCCAGGCGCGGATCATGGGTCAGAGCCACCACGGCGCTGCGGTGGTCCAGCCGCATCTCCAGCACCAGATCATCGGGCATGGCATGCACCACCGCCACGCCCGGCAATGACCATGCCAACCGGTGTTCTTCACGCGGATCGCAGACGGTGACCTGGTAATCGAGGGCAGTGGCAATCTGGGCCAGGAACTGCGAGAGCTGGCCGGCGCCGATGATCAATAGCCGCAGCCGGGGGCCATGGAGTGTCGTCAGGCTATGCGTGTCGAGCTGCAACGGTGCGTCTTCGCCGGCGTCTTCCAGCAGGACCGTGCCACTGGCCAGGTCCAGTCGGCGTCGGGTCAGCACCCGGCGCTGCAGGCGCGCCAGCAAGGCGGCCATCTGGCTGTGCGGCCCCAGGGGTTCGACCAGCAGTTCCAACGTGCCGCCGCAAGGCAGCCCGAAGCGGTGCGCCTCATCGGCGGAAATGCCATAACTGAGCCGTTGCGGCGTACGCCGCGTCATGCCGTCAGCGCGGGCATGGGCGATCAGGTCATCCTCGATGCAACCGCCCGAGACTGAACCGACCACCACGCCATCGGCACGGATGGCCATGGTGGAGCCCGGTGGCCGGGGACTGGAGCCCCAGGTCCGCACCACCGTGACATATTCGCAGGCATGCCCCTGCTGCAACCATTGCACGCAGGCCTGCAAAACCTGCAGATCGATACTGTCCATGCCGCCGCGAATCAACCCGGGCAGGGCATACCGGCAGCCGACCACATCTCCAGCATCTGCACGAACTGCGCATGCGACATCGGCGGGATGGTCCGGTCGGCACCGGGCGACCAGGCCCACAGCACCAGTGGATCGGTCTTCATATGTTCGATGACCTGGGCACCGGTCTTGCGGTTGCCGTTGCGGGCCGGGTCACGCATCTGCTCGCATACGCCCTTCTTGTCCAGACCCTGCCAGCGCATGGAGAGCGGTGCCAGGTGCCAGTTGGGCGCGCCGGGGACCTTGCCCTGGGCAGTGTTGGTGGCCTGGTGGCAGGCCGCACATTGCAGCACGGCCGAGCCATGACCATCCTTGCCGCGCACCACCTGCTGGGCATGCAGCACGCCCATGTCTTTCTGGTGCGGAGCTTCGGCCTGGTGGCAGTTCAGGCAGCGCGGCGACATCACTACGCTGGCAATCGGTTCGAAGAGCGTTCCATCATCCCGGGCCGGCTTGCCCTTGCCTTGCGCCTGCGCCTGGGTGAGCGAACACAGGGCCAGCAGCATCACCATCAGTGCGCGCATCATGACTGCCCCGCCGCTTTGTGGATCGCCGCGCGGATGCGCGGATAGGTCCCGCAGCGGCAGATGTTGCCGGACATGGCCTGGTCGATGTCCTTGTCGCTAGGCTTGGGGATGGCGCGCAACAAGGCCACTGCCGCCATGATCTGGCCCGACTGGCAGTAACCGCATTGCGGCACGTCGATCTCGGCCCAGGCCGCCTGCACCCGCTGTCCCACCGGGGTGGCGCCGATGGCTTCGATGGTGGTGAGCTTCTTTCCCACCGCCGCCGAGGCCGGCATGACGCAGGCACGTGCCGGCTGGCCGTCGACATGCACGGTACAGGCGCCGCACAGGGCCGCACCGCACCCGTATTTGGTGCCGGCCATCTGCAGTTCATCGCGCAGTACCCACAACAGGGGCGTATCCGGCTCGGCCTCGACCTTGACCACCTTGCCGTTGATGTTCAGAGAAATCATGTGTGCTCCTGTCAGCTTGCTTGCAAGGCGGCCACGATGGGCAGCTTGCGGATTCGTGTTCCCGTGGCCGCATGCACGGCGTTGGCCAGTGCCGGCATGACACCGGAGGTACCTGGTTCGCCCATGCCGCCAGGGGCTTCCTGGCTGGCCACGATGTGGGTCTGGATACGCGGGGTCTCGAACATGCGCATGACGCGATAATCGTCGAAGTTGCCCTGCTCCACCTGGCCATTGCGCAGCGTGATGTTGCCCCACAATGCGCCGGACAGACCAAAGATCACCGCCCCTTCGACCTGGGCCTGCACGGTATCGGGATTGACCACCACGCCGCAGTCCAGCGCGCAGACCACGCGCTGCACCCTGACCTCGCCCTGCTCCACCTCGACATCGACCACCATGGCCATGTAGGTGCCGAAGGCGAACTGCACCGACAGGCCGCGTCCGGTCTTGCCTTCACGCGGACCGTGCCAGCCGGCCTCGCGGGCCGCCACCTCCAGCACCTTGCGAGCGCGCGGATTGTCCCCCAGCAGGGAGAGCCGGTACTGCAGCGGATCGATGCCGGCCGCAAAGGCCAGTTCGTCGATGAAGCTTTCCACCACGAAGACATTGTGGGTGGGCCCCACGCCGCGCCAGAAGGCAGTCGGCAACTGCGGTTCGTGGCGGGTGTAATCGACCTGGATGGCCGGGAAGGCATACGGCGGGCGCTCGGCGCCATCCAGGGTCTCCTCGTCATAGCCATTCTTGAAGGCCGGTGGCAGGAATCGCCCCAGCACCGACGAACCGGTCAGGTGATGGAACCAGGCCACTGGCTGGCCCTGGGCATCGATGCCGGCGCGCAGGCGGTCGAACCAGTAGGGGCGGTACATGTCGTGGCGGATATCGTCCTGGCGACTGTAGATCACCTTGACCGGGTGCTTGACCTGGGTGGCGATACGCACGGCACGCTCGACGCCGTCGATTTCGAGACGACGACCGAAGCCGCCACCCAGCAAGAAGTTGTGCACCGTCACGCGGTCCTGTGGCAGCCCGGTGACCTTGGCGGCCACAGCCCGCGCCAGCGTCATCACCTGGGTGCCGGTCCATACCTCGCAGTGGTCGGGGGTGACATGCACGGTACAGTTCATCGGCTCCATGGCGGCGTGCGCCAGGAAGGGTAATTCGTAGGTCGCCTCCAGCACCTTGGCCGCCCCGGCGATGCGAGCCTCGGGGTCCCCCTCGCTGCGCACGCGGGCGGCCGCGCTCTGGCTGGCGCGTCGCATGTCGGCAACGATGTCCTCGGTGGCCAGACTCGCATGCGAGCCGGCATGCCAGGTCGGACGAGCCGCCAGCAAACCCTTTTGCGCGGCGCCATAGTGGTCGGCGATGACCGCCACGCAGTCGTCCAGACGTACCACCTGGCGCACTCCGCGCACGCGCAATGCGGCCGCTTCGTCCACGCTGTCCAGGCGTCCTCCGATGGTGGGGGTGATGGCCAGTGCGGCTACCTTCATACCGGGCAGTTGCACGTCCATGCCGTAGCGGGCCGAACCATCCAGCTTGCCGGCAGTGTCCAGGCGACGGGCTGGCTTGCCGATCAGGCGAAAATCGGCCGGCTGCTTGAGCACGATGCTGGCCGGTGCAGGTAGCGGCATGGCAGCGGCCGCCTCGACCAGTTCACCGTAGCCCAGCTTGCGGCCACTGGCGGGATGCATCACGGTTCCACTGCGTGCCAGGCAGCTGGCGGGGTCGACCTGCCAGCGTTGCGCGGCCGCCTGCACCAGCAACATGCGGGCGGCGGCGCCGGCCTGGCGCATCGGCATCCACGCTGCGCGCATGGTGGTGGAACCACCGGTGACCTGGAAGCCCAGGGCCGGGTTCATGTAGCGCTTGTCATCGGCGCCGGCATGTTCCAGGACGACGTCGTTGAGATCGATCTCCAGTTCTTCGGCAATCAGCATGGGGACCGAGGTATAGGTCCCCTGCCCCATTTCCACATAAGGCATGGTCATGGTGACCCGGCCATCACTGGCGATGCGCAGTACGGCACTGGGCTCCCAGCTGCTACCGGTGTCCGCAGCGCCAGGCTTGGTACGGGCGTGCGCACCGGCCTGGGGCAACAGCACCCCCAGCATCAGGCCACCGCCGCCGGCAGCCAGGGTTTTGAGAAAAAGTCGACGGTCGGTCATGGGCGATCCTGGCGTGTCCATGCTGCAGCCATCCCTGTCACGGGAGTGCCACGTCAAGGCTGGTTGGAAAGAGTCCCGCGGACATCGGTCTCGGTCATCGATCAACGGTCATGACCTGGCCTGACACCCGTGGCGGAGAATGGACAGTCCGGGCAAGGAAGATGTGGCATACCACAGTGCGTTCTTGCGCTCGGGACCAGGCAAATTATACGGAGCCGACCATCCTGCAACAGTCAGGAAAGCATGCAAAACCGGCCATCAAGATGAGCTTGCATCGGCCACGGAAAGCGCCATGCCGATGGCAGGAATCACCGGTTTTCCTGTCCTTCGCAAGGTCCTGGCCGGTGCTATATTCAGCCGTCCCGCTCGCTCGTACCGGACGCGCGCTGCGTCTGAAGAGGCGGCGTTACTGTTGCTTGCCGTATCGAAAGAATCACTGGCCGGCCTCGCTGTCATGGCTGCTCCCACCACCGGGGGCGGCCGCTGCATGGATGAGGTCTTGTTGCCAAGAGAGTGCGCTTGTATGCTGGCGGGACCTGTTTTCTACGTTCGTGAGGTCCCGTGGTTGCCCGTGTCGCATTGCTTGTCTATCCCGGATTCCATATCCTGGATCTCTCCGTTCTCACCATCCTGGGAATCGCCAACCACTTTGCGCCGGGCAGCTATGCCGTGGACATCGTCTCCATGCGGGGCGGCAACATCGAGACCCGCTCCGGAGTCCCCATCGGCACCCAGGCCATTGACGACACCCCCTACGACACCCTGCTGGTGGCCAGCACACCGGCCGTACCCACGCCCTGCCCGGGCCTGCTGGATCGCCTGCGCCAGGCCGAGCGGGATAGTCGTCGCATCGCCGGTATCTGTACCGCCGCCTTCCTGCTGGCCGAAGCCGGCCTGCTCGACGGCCGCGCCGTGACCACTCATTGGAGTTTCGCTGACACGCTGGCGACGCGGTTCCCGCAGCTGCGGGTACAGCCGGACCAGATCTACGTGCGCGATGGCAAGTTCTGGAGTTCGGCCGGCATGACGGCCGGCATCGATATGGTGCTGGGTATGGTGGAGTCCGATCTCGGCCACGAGGTCACGCGGGCCATCTGCAAGACCATGGTGCTCAGTCATCGTCGTCCGGGAGGCACCAGCCAGTTCTCGGTACTGGCCGAGATCGATCCCAAGCAGGAACGCATCCAGCGCGTGCTCAGTTTCATCCGGGAAAACCTGCGTGAACCACTGACCATCCAGCAGTTGGCAGACCAGGTCAACTGGAGTGCGCGCCACTTCAGCCGTACTTTCCAGGCCGAGACTGGCCTGTCCCCCGCCAAGGCCATCGAAAAATTGCGTGTGCAGGCTGCGCAGTCACTGATGGAAAGCGGTCACTCCACCCCGTCCCGCATTGCAGTGCAGACCGGCTTTGGCGATGACGAGCGGATGCGACGCGCCTTTGCCCGCGTGCTGGGGGAATCTCCGCAAAAGATCCTGCGCGACATCCGCACCCGCAAGCAGGCCTGAGCAGGCCGGTACGGGGTGCCTGGGGCCTGGGGCCTGGATCAGCCCCCCTCAGGCCCTGACTTCCCGCCGCATCGATTGCGGCGGCACGCCATAACCACGCATGAAGACCTCGCGCATATGGCGACGGTCGCGGAAACCCGTTTCGCGGGCGATCACCTCCATCGGATGGCGGCTCTGCTCGATCATCAGGCGCGCCGCTTCCAGACGCAGGCCTTCGATCGCCTTGGAAGGCGACAAGCCGGTCTCGGCGGTGAAGACGCGGCTGAACTGGCGCGGGCTGAGATTGGCCTCCTCGGCCAGTTCTTCCACCGTGAGCGGCCGCATCAGGTTCTTGCGGGCGTAGTTGAGGGCATTCTGGATGCGATCTGTCTTGGGGGCCAGGGAGAGCATTTCAGAATGCTGGGTCTGACCACCGGTGCGATGCTGGTGCATCACCAGGTTGTGTGCCACACCGCGTGCCACGTCCTCGCCCAGGTCCTTGCCGACCATGGCCAGCGCCATATCCAGCCCGGCGGTCATGCCGGCCGAGGTCCAGATGGCGCCGTCGACGATATAGATGCGGTCGTCCTCGACCTGGATGTCCGGGAAGCGCGCCTGCATGTCGCGAGCGAAAAACCAGTGGGTGGTGGCTCGGCGCTTGGACAACAGGCCCGATTCGGCCAACACGAAACCACCGGTACAGATGGCGGCAATGCGTCGGGCACGCTGGCCGGTGGTCTGCAGGAAACTGCGTTCTTCCTGGCTGGAGGGCGACTCCAGCGGATTGCCCACGCCGCAGACCATCCAGCTGTCGATGTGCTCGGCCTGCTCCACCGGGAGCGTGGCGATGGACATGCCCAGCGAGGAGCGCACATCGCCACCACCTACCGAGAAATTGCGCAGGGCATAGAAGTCCTCGCCGGCCACCTTGTTGGCGTACTCGAAGACGGTCTGCGTCGCCAGCCCCATGACCTGGAAACCGTCAGTGAGCAAGTAGCCGATGTGATGCATGCTGATTCCTTCCCGTTTCCCCGTTGTGCAAGCCAGCACGATAGCCGCCCGCCTGCGTTCGCGCAAGCGCTCAGGCTGGTAGCGGCATTGCCTCCGCGCCCGCGGAGAGGTGCAGGCCGGCTTCGGGCAACTTCTGCGGCGTGCCGGCCAGCAGCGTGTGCAAGGCCGCCAGTTCCGGGGGGCTGGGGGCGGCCGGCAGTTCGCCATTGACCATCTCGCGCATCAGACGGCGCAGGACCTTGCCCGAGCGCGTGCGCGGCAGGCTCTCCACCAGCACGATGCGACGCGGCCGCGCCCAGGCACCGATGGCCGACACCACGGCTTCCCCCAGCCGGTGTTCCAGCAGGCTGGGCAGGTATTGGATACCGGCACGCGGCACCACCACCGCCATCGGCACCTGCCCGCGCAGACGATGCGGCATGCCGATCACGGCCACCTCGGCCACGGCATCGTCGGCCAGCAGGACTTCCTCCACCTCGCGCGTGCCCAGGCGCTTGCCGGCCACATTGATGACGTCGTCGGCCCGGCCCAGTACGCGCAGATGACCATCCGGCCCGGCCACCGCCACGTCGAAGGTGGCATAGCGCCACTGGCCCTGCTCGCGCCGCCAGTAGGTGCTCAGGAATTGTTCATCACGCTGCCACAGCGTAGTCAGGCAACCGGGCGGCAAGACGCCGCTGGCGACCAGCAAACCCTTGTCACCGGGGGCGCAGGGCTGACTGCCCTGCCCTCCCTGCCCCTCCAGCACGGCCAGCCGGTAGCCGGCCGCCGGCAATCCCGGTGAACCCCGCTGGCGCCGTAACGGGGTGTGACCATCGAGATCGGTCAGCGGCAGGCCGATCATGGGCGAGCCGGTCTCGGTCTGCCAGTAGTGATCGATGACGGGCTTGCCCAGCGCCTCTTCCAGCCAGTCGGCGGTCGGTTCGTCCAGCGGTTCGCCGGCCAGGAACAGGCAGCGCAAGGACGACAGGTCGGCGCTACGGAAGGCGCGGCGCCCGCCTCGCTTGAGCAGCCGCATCGCCGTGGCCGAGGACAGCATCAGATCCACGCCATGCCGCTCCACCAGCCGCCACCATGCACTGGCATCGGGCCGCAGCGGCGAACCTTCATAGAGCACGCTGCGCATGCCCAGCAGCAAAGGACCATACAACCCATAGCTGTGACCGACCACCCATCCCAGGTCGGAGGTGGTGAACAGGGTCTGCCCGGGCCGGGCCTGGAACAACAGGTCCATCGAAGTCGCCAGCGCCACCGCGTGGCCGCCGGTATCGCGCTGCACGCCCTTGGGCTGGCCGGTGGTGCCGGAGGTGTAGAGCAGATAGCTGGGTTCGTTCGATTCCAGCCAGACACAGGGCACGTCGGCCTGCAGATGGCGTTCGCGCTGCGCCGCGTAGTCGTGGTCGCGCCCGACCACCCGCGTCCAGGGCAACACGCCGCGATCCACCACCAGCACCGGGCAGGCATGACCGGCGATCTCCAGGGCCTGATCGACCCAGGTCTTGTAGCCCACCGCCACGCCATTCTGGAAACCGGCATCGGCACACACCACCAGCGCCGGGCGCGCATCGACGATGCGGCTCGCCAGGCTGGCCGGTGCGAAGCCGCCGAACACCACCGCGTGCACCGCGCCAATGCGGGCGCAGGCCAGCATGGCGATGGCGGCCTCGGCCACCATGGGCAGATATACCAGCACCCGGTCACCGCGCCGCACCCCGCGTTCCAGCAGGATGGCGGCCATCGCATTGACCTCGCAATGCAGCTGGCGATAGCTCAATACCCGCTCGTGGCCGCCGTCCTGCTGCGCCTTCGGCTCGCCCTGCATCTCGTTAGAAATGCAGATCAGGGCCGCCTGCTCTGCCCGCGCCGGCAGATGGCGGTCCACGGCGTTATGGCAGAGATTGGTCAGCCCGCCGACAAACCAGCGTGCAAACGGCGCCCGGCTGTCGTCGAGAACCTGATCGAAATCGCGCTGCCAGCTGATGCGGCCGGCCTGCTCGCGCCAGAAACCCTCGGGGTCCTGCTGCGAGCGCTGCATCAGGCGGCCATAGGCGGAACTGGCAGCGTCCACGGGCGAAAGTACGGCTTGCTGCGGCATGGGAAACTCCCTTGGGCTCAGGCGGCCTGTGACAGCGCCGATGGTGTCGATTCTGTGGACGACGTCGCCCCGGCACGCAAGGCGCTGATGTGGTCGAACAGGTAGCGCGCATCGCGGTCGATGCCGGAGAAGCGGCCCGAGCCCCAGGTGTATTGCCACGGCAGGCCCAGGAAGTAGAGGCCGGGAGCCGCCGTCACACCACGCTCGTGACCTGGGTAGCCACGGCCGTCGAAGATGGGTTCGTTGATCCAGCTGAAATCGGTACGGAAGCCGATGCACCAGACCACCGCCGAAATGCCCGAGGCGCGGAGGTCCAGCGCCCGTGCCGTATCCGAAGGCGGCTGCCAGACCGGCACATAGCGGGCTTCGGTCGGCGCCTCGATGCCGTTGGCGTCGATGAAGCGGTCGATACTGTCCTTGATGCTCTCGGAGACGGCGTCGGCCTCGTCCAGGTAACCCTTCACGCCGCCGCCGAAGTGCGCCACCTCGCCCGCCAGACTCTCGAACTTGCCATAGAGCTGCATGCCTTCCAGGGCGAACTTGCGCAGGTCGATATCGCGCCCGCCATCGCGGCCGGTGACGTAGTGGTTGGTTTTTTCGCGTACGCCCGTGCCCAGCGGATGCTTGTCCACCGGCAGGTCGTAATACTTCATCTTGTCCAGCCACTCCACTACATCCTTGCCCCGGTAGGTGCGCGCCACGCGGGGCGCGTCGCCCACGCCCAGGTGCACGCGACGGCCGGCCAGGTGCAGGTCTTCGGCGATCTGGCAACCGGACTGGCCGGTGCCCACCACCAGCACCTCGCCCTCCGGCAGCGATTGCGGATTGAGATACTGGCTGGAGTGGATCTGCACGATATCGGCCGGCAGGCGCTCGGCCGCACGCGGCACCACCGGGATGTGATAGCCACCCACCGCCACCACCACCTGATCAGCCGAATAGGCGCCATCGCTGGCGGTGATGCGCCACAGCCCGTCCTCGCGCCACAGCTTGTTCACGCTCACGCCTTCACGCACCGGCGGCTGGAAACTGGCGACGAAGCCGTCCAGGTACTCGACGATCTCATCCTTCTTCATGAAGCCGAAAGGATCGTTGCCGCGATACGGGTAACCCGGCAGGTTGCATTGCCAGTTGGGGGTCACCAGGCAGAAGGTATCCCAGCGCTCGTTGCGCCAGGCGTGGCCGACCTGGTGCTTTTCCAGCACCAGATGATCGACCCCGGCTTGCTTGAGGTACCAGCTGATGGACAGCCCGGCCTGGCCGCCGCCGATGATGATGACACTGTGATGGCGCACTGCGCCTTGGCTTGCAATGGACATGATGTTCCTCGTGGGATGTTGTCGGGTTGGATGAGCAGATCAGGGCAGGAAGGCTTCGACCACCACCTCGGCGTCGGCCTGGCCCTCGAAACGGGCGGCGGTCTCTTCGATACGGCGCAGCTGGTCCATGGCCGATGAGCAGGCGAAGCCGTATTTCTCGCGCACGCGCTCGCTGCCGATGTTGAGCGCAGTGGCGCTACGCTCGACGAAATCGGCCAGCCGATAACGGCTACCGGCTTGCAGGTGTTCCTTGACCACCAGCGAGGGCGAATAGCAGTCGCTGACGGTATCGTCCGGCCAGCGGACGCGAAAGTGCATTTCAGGCATGGTGTTCCTCTTGGCGTGTTGCAGATGGGGCGCGCTGGCCCAGGTAATCGTGGTAAAGCTCAAGATGGCGTCGCGCCGAGCGCGACCAGGAAAATCGCGCGCAGATCGCCTGGCCAGCGGCCACCATCGCGGCGCGGCCGGCCGGATCAAGCGCATGCGCAATGCCGGCGGCAATCGAGGCTGGGTCCTGGGGATCGACCCAGGCGCAGCAACCGCCGTCCAGATATTCGGTAAAGGGGGCGATGCGCGAGACCACCGCCGGCACGCCGCTGGCCATGGCTTCCAGCACCACCAGGCCGAAGCCTTCCTTGAGCGAGGGAAACACCAGCGCATCGGCACAGCGAAACAGGGCCGGCATGTCGGCGTCCGGCACCTGGCCGAGGATGCGCAGCGCGCCCGGCGGCAGATCGGCTGCCTGCAGTTCATCCTGGAAACTGCGCTGGTAGTCGGCGTGGTCCAGCACGCTGGCGCCACCGGCAATCACCAGTTGCGCCTGCGGATAGACGCGCCGCAGCCGCAGGAAGGCACGCAGGATGCCCAAGGTGTTCTTGCGCGGTTCCACCCCGCCCACCGCCAGCAGCACCGGTGCGCCATCCAGCCCCAGTTCCTGGCGCAGCAGTGGGTCGCGCTGGGCTGCCTGCACCGCAGGTGTAGCGGTGTAGCGCTGCAGATCGACGCCATTGGAGACCAGCTCGGCCCGCACCCCATGCTCGCGGGCCAGGATGTCCTGCCAGGTGCGGCTCACGCACAGCAGACGGTCAGCGGCGCGATAGCCGCGTTCCTGCCAGGCGTGCAGCCGCAGGTCGTCGAACTGGTCCAGGTGATGCACGGTGCGCACATAGCCCGGGATCACGCCACGGGCAACCAGCGTGGCCAAGGCGTTGGCACTGATCGAATCCTGGGCGTGGTAGAGATCGAAGCGGTCCATGCCGGGCTGTTCGAAGCAGCGCAGATAGTCGTCGATACGCTGGCGCACCATGTCCACCACGTCGGCGCAGTGCACCGACCCCGGCACGGGATGAAAACCACAGGCGGCTTCGCGGAACAGCCCGCGTCCACGGGCATCGGGCGCGAACAGCGTGGTCTCCTGTCCCAGTGCCTGCAGGCTCTCGGCCAGTTGCAGGGCATGCACCACGCCACCCCGGGGATTGACCGAATGAGTCAGCATGGCGATCCGCAGGGGCCGCATCAGGGCCGAGACTGGTCGCGTCATCACACACCACCCTGCCCGGCACGCACCGGGCCGCAGCCGATCAGGGCTTCTTCGGCCAGGTCCCAGAAGGTCTCCGTCTGGCCCTGCATGGACAGACGTAGTTTGCGGCTGTCATCGATGCGGCCGATGGACGCGGCCGACAGGCCACGGGCGGCGAAGCGGCCCAGTACCTGTTCCAGGTCCGGCGCCGACACGCTGAGCAAGAAACCATAACTGGGGAAGGCCGTCAGCCAGCGCTGGAAATCCACACCCGGTGGGCAGGGAATGGCGTCCAGATCGATCAGCGCGCCCTTGCCGGAGCACTCCAGCAGCATCAGCGCGGTACCGATCACACCGGCCATGCTGATGTCCTTGGCGGCACTGGCCAGCCCGTCCTCGGCGATGGCCGGCAGCAATTCCAGATCGGCGCGCAGGCGTTCGGCAGGCGCGCCGGAACTGGCGTTCCAGTAGGCATAGGGTTCCTGGAAGCGGCCACGCAGATCGATCACGGCCACCAGATGATCACCGCTGCGGGCATCAAAGCTGGTCAGCAGGCGCCGGGCGCGACCGATGATGGACACCGACAACTGCTCGCGGTCATTGCGCCGGTTGCTATGCCCGCCCACCAGTGGCACGCCATACACGCGCGCACCCTCGGCCAGTCCTTCCAGCACCGGCCGCGCGGCATCGCCGTCACGGCTCCACAGGGCATCGACCACCGCCACCGGGCGGCCGCCCATGGCATAGATGTCGCTGACGTTGACCATCACGCCGCAATAGCCGGCAAACCACGGTTGCTGTTCAACGAATTCGTTGATGAAACCTTCGATGGCGAACAGCAGATAGCCATCGCCATCGGGAATGGCGGCACAGTCGTCGCCCACGGCCAGGGTGTGGCCCTGATGCCGCACCGCTGGCGCCGGGTCCAGCACCTGGACCACCGCATCGATATCGCGCTTGTGCGCGATGCCACGGGCGGCGCGCAGGGTCGTCACGATCTGCGCCAGCGTGGGCGCGCTGTCTCGCGCATTCATGCTGCACGCTCCTCGCGCTGGCCGGCCAGGAAACCCCGCTCGCCGTCGCTGATGGGCGGATAGAAGGCCAGGTCGGCCTGCATCTGGTGATGCGGCAGACCGTGTACCTCGATCTCGGCCAGGGTCTGCCAGTGCAGGCGCCGGAACAGCGGCGCATTCTGGCTCTGCACCTGGGCCAGGAAGGTATGGCAGCCATGGGAATGGGCGGTGCAGACCGCCAGCCGGATCAGGCCGCTGCCGACCGAGCCGATGCGCCGCGCATGCTGCGCCACCGCCAGGCGCGAGCCGTGCCACACGCCGGGTGCGGATTCATGGATGCGCACGGTACCGACCACGCTGCGGCTGCCATCGGGCGCCTCCATCACAGCCACGATGGGCATGGCGATGGCGTCGATGGCGTCGGTATCGTCGTCCTGAAACACGCCCTGCTCGGCGCAGAACACTTCGCGGCGCAACTGGCGCGCCTGCTCGCGCTCCCATTTGTCCAACGCCAGCTTGATGCGCACTACCGGGGCTGACGGCGCCAGCGCAGTGACGGGGGCAACAGCTTTCTCGACCACATCGCTCATGATCACTTCCTTTCGAACGAAGACAGGGAGGAGCAGGCGCCGCACTTGCCGCAACCGGCCTTGGCGTCGCCGGAGCGCATGCCGGCCGCTTCCAGCATGTCGGCCAGCGGGCTCAACAGGCGCCGCATGGCAGCGGCATCGGGCGAGGGATGGTCTTCCAGTGGCGTGCCGGAGATCGGCACGAAGGGCACCACGAAGGGATAGACACCCAGCGCGATCAGGCGCTCGCTCATGCCCAGGATGGCCTCGTCGCTGTCGCCCAGCCCGGCCAGGATGTAGGTGCTGACCTGGCCGCGACCAAAGACATCGACAGCGGCTGCGAACGCGTCCATATAGCGCTCCACCGGTACGCTGGCCTTGCCCGGCATGATGCGCTTGCGCACTTCGGGGGTGACCGCTTCCAGATGCATGCCCAGGGTATCGATGCCGGCGTCGTGCATGCGGCGGAACCAGGCATCGTCATCGGGCGGCTCGCACTGCCCCTGGATCGGCAGGTTCACCGCCGACTTCACGCCGAAAGCGCTCTCGCACAGGATCTGCGCGCCACGGTCGGTGGCGTTGGGCGTACCGGTGGTCATCACCATGTGCTTGACGCCATCCAGCAGCACCGCGGCCCGCGCCACCTCGCCCAGTTGCTCGGGGGTCTTGCGCAGGATGGTGCGGCCGGCCGCCAGCGACTGGCCGATGGCGCAGAACTGGCAGGACTTGCGCCGGCTCTCATAGCGGATGCAGCTTTGCAGGATGGTAGTGGCCAGCACGTCGGCGCCGTGCAGCGTGGCGATCTTGCCGTAGGGGATGCCATCGAAGGTCTGCATCTTGTAGAAGCGCGGCTGGCGCGGGAAGGACACCACCCCCACCTCGACGCCGTCGCGCAGGATGCGCGAGGCGCCATCCGCGCCCGGTTGCGTGGCCACATAGGGCGAGGACCAGGAGCCGGCCGTATGCACCGGGATCATCACGGTATGGCCGTCGACCGTCACCGCCTTGTGGTCGGACGGCCCTGCCCCGCCGCGCCGGCTTTGCGCGCCGGCAGTGGGATCGTCAAGACGCAGCCCTAAGGATTGCAGCTCCGAGATCAGTTCCATGGGCGCCTTGCGGCTCGAACGCTGGGGATGCAACTGGATGACGGCTGTCTGCATGATGTGGCCTCGCGGAAGATGGGATGACAGGAGAAGACTGTTCCGCCGGGAACAGGGAAGACATGGGGGAAGTACGGCGATCATCGATCACCAGGTGCAATAGTTCCGGGCGCGCGTAGTGGCCCACCGAATCCATCATGCGCTTGCGCTTGGTGACCAGTTCCATATCGAGATCGGCCACCAGGATGCCTTCGCCGCTGCGCAGTGGCTCGGCCAGCAGCTTGCCCTCAGGCGAGACGATGGCGGTACAGCAGCCGCCGCGCAGCGCCTTCTGCGCCTTGGGATCGGGTTCGATGGCGGCGATCTGCTCATCGGTCAGCCAGCCGGTGGCATTGATGACGAAGCAGCCCGCTTCCAGGGCGTGATGACGGATGGTGACTTCCATCTGGTCGGCAAAGATCTGGCCGACCATGGAGCCGGGGAATTGCGCGCAGTGGATTTCCTCGTGCTGCGCCATCAGGCTGTAGCGTGCCAGCGGGTTGTAGTGTTCCCAGCAGGCCAGCGCACCCAGGCGCCCCACGGCAGTGGGCACGACCTTCAGGCCGCTGGCGTCGCCCTGGCCCCAGATCATGCGCTCGTGATAGGTCGGCGTGATCTTGCGGCGTTTCAGGACCAGCTCGCCATCGGCATCGAACACCAGTTGCGTGTTGTAGAGCGTGCCGTGGTCGCGTTCATTGACACCCAGCACGACCACCGTGCCATGCTGGCGTGCCGCAGCCGACACGGCCTGGGTGACCGGACCCGGCACCTCGACGGCGCGCTCGTAGAGCAGCAGGTGCTCAGGCCCGGACGCAAAGGGCGGCCGCACGAACGAAAAGTACGGATAGTAAGGAACGAAGGTTTCCGGAAACACCACCAGCTGCGCGCCTTGCGCAGCGGCGTCGGCGATGGCCTGGCAGACCTTGGCCACGGTGCCGTCGGCACTATCGAGGTCGGGCGCGATCTGCACCGCCGCCGCCCGTACCGTTCTCTTGTTGATGCTCATGGGCCGCCCTTCCGCTTACAGGGTCCAGGTGTCGAGGATGAAGGCGTTGTCGCGACGATGCAGCAACACCAGGTCCAGCACATCCAGCGGGTTGATCGGACGGATGCCCGGGATCAGCGAGGGCTCGCCGTGGCCGTACAGAGCCTGCAGGGCGAAGCGGCAGGCATAGACCTTGCCGCCCTCTTCCATGAACTTGACGATCTGCTTGTTGAAGTTCTGGTGGCCGGGGAAGGCTTCATCGCCCAGGGTGGGGAAGCCACGCTGCACGCCCAGCGTCACACCCGGGCCGTACAGCAGGATGGAGGTTTCGAAACCCTTGCGCTTCAGACGCGTGGCCTGCAACAGGTTGACGAAACCGATCGAACCTTCGAAGGCCACGGTATGGAAGGTCACCAGCGCTTTTTCACCCGGCTGGGCTTTGACGTCTTCGAATACCTTCTCTTCATAATCCACCAGGAAATCGCCGGGGGCGTGGGCTGCTTTGGTGACTGCGGGCATGGTGAGACTCCTCTTGATTGCTGTGGGTGGTCACTTGTGGAAGTGGTCCGGCGACGTTGCCGCGACGCTGGCATTGAATGCATCACGCGTGCCAACAATGCCCCGTCAATGCGTGAATTGACTGCATGAAAATCCCGTCAATCGCTGGCCGCCGATCCGGCTTCCAGCACGCTCGCGGCTTCCCGGGGGGACCTTCCCGACGGGCTTTTCAGCGCCCGTGCAGCAATCCATTCAATCGCTCCATACAATCGCGCAAACCCGCACGCACTCTGGAGTAGCGACGTGTTTTACCTTGGTGCAGGCACGCCGTCTCCGATGACACAAGGCGGTGCAGCGAGAGCCGCCTGGGGGCTGCATTGGATGGAATACAAATTGCATTCAATGACGCCTGCCGATGCAGTCAATATTGAATCCGGGCAAGCTCAGGAGAGATCGGAAAGGATCGGGAGCCCCCAGGAACGCCGACCAAGGAATCGTCATGCCGAAGAACAGCACCATGTGGGTCCCCAAACTGAAGAAGGGCAGCGGCCCGCTCTATCTGGCCATCGCCAATGCCATCGCCGAGGATGTCGCCACCGGCCACCTGCAGGCCGAGCAGCGCCTGCCGCCGCAGCGCAAGCTGGCCGAAGCGCTGGACCTGGACTTCACCACGGTGGCCCGGGCGTATACAGAAGCGCACCGGCGCGGACTGGTCGATTCGGTGGTGGGACGCGGCACCTTTGTCTGCGGCAAGCGGCGCCCGCGCATCCCCCGCGTGACCGAGGGACGGCCCAACGTGGACATGTCCATGAACATGCCGCCCGAGCCGGAGTCGCCGGAACTGGTGGAACTGATGCAGGCAGGATGGAGCAAGGTCAACGGCAGGCTGCGCGACCTGATGCGTTACCAGGACTTCGGCGGCTCGCCCGAAGACCGCGAGGCCGGCGCCCTGTGGCTGCGCCGGCGCGGGCTGGTGGTGGAACCGGAACGGGTGCTGGTCACCCCCGGCGCGCAATGCGCGTTGCTGGCGATCCTGACCATGCTGGTCGGCCCCGGTGGCGTGCTGTGCTGTGAAGACGTGACCTACCCTGGCCTGCGTGCCCTGGCCGGGCAACTGGGCATCAAGCTGGTGGGCTTGCCGATGGACAACGAAGGCATCGACGCCGTCGCCTTTGCCGGCGCCTGCGCGCAATACGCGCCCAAGGCCCTGTACTGCAATCCGACGCTGTTGAACCCCACCACCTGCACCACCTCGCTGTCACGGCGCCAGGCGCTGGTGGATATCGCCCGCCACTACGAAGTCGCCATCATCGAGGACGACGCCTATGGCTTCCTGCCGCGCTCGACCCCGCCGGCCATTGCCAGCCTGGGCAGTGAACTGACCTTCTACGTCACCGGCCTGGCCAAGAGCGTGGGCGCCGGTTTGCGCATCGCCTACATGGTGGCGCCGGACACCCACTCGGCGGCACGCCTCACCGCCTCGCTACGGGCCACCACGGTGATGGCCTCGCCCATCACCTCGACCCTGGCCACGCACTGGATACGCGATGGCGTGGCCGACCTGGCGCTGGCCAACATCCGCAAGGAATCCATGGCCCGCCAGAAGATCGCGGCCCGTATCCTGCCCCCGCACAGCTACGCCTCCGAAGCCGAGGCCTTCCATCTCTGGATCAAGCTGCGCGGCGGCTGGCAGGCCGCCAGCTTCGCCGCCCAGATGCGCTCCTCCGGCATCGGCGTGGTGGCCAGCGACGCCTTTGCCGTAGGGGCCGCGCCGGAACAGGCAGTACGGGTCTGTATCGGCGGCGTGGCCAACCGCCACGATATCCAGCACGCGCTGGAGGTCATCCGCGATGCGCTCAATGAAGCGCCGCTGGCGCGGCCGGCGGTGGTGTAGTTTCGCCGGTAGCCGCCTCGGCATCCACCCACTGCGCGAGGAACCTGCCCAGCCTGGCCTCGATATCACTATCGATGGTCTGCAGGCGCAGCAGATCGATACCGCTCTTGCGCAGGATGCTGTTCTTGAGCGCGTCACGTTCGCCCTGTTGCTGGCCATGGTGCAAGCCCCCGTCCACTTCGATCACGCCCAGCGGTTGCTTGCCGACCTTGAAATAGATCACGAAGTCACAACTGGCCTGTTGTGCCATGAATTCAAGCTCGCGCGGTGTCATGGCGGGATTGCGGGCAGACGCCAGCTGCTGCAGGCGGACCTGGCAATGGAAGCGCAAGCCGGCAAAGCGCGTGCTTGCCAGCAGTTCTCGCAGCAGCTGCGTCACGATCTGCTCCGACCGGAAGTGCGAATCGCTGCTGCGCAAGCTGGCGGCCAGCCTGGCCAGTGAGCGGTCGTATTCCTGGTACAGCAGGTCGAAGGCGGACACCACCGGCGCGCGCCGCACTTGCGCCTGGTCTGCGTAGTATTCGATATAGCGGATCAGTGCGGCCACCGGCCCATTGCGCTGGGCGAAGACCTCATCGCCGGTCACCAGGGTGAATCTCCGCTTGGCCCGTGACACGGCGACATTGACCATCTGCGCCGCATCGACGAAGCCGGACATCGACTGGCTGCTGCGCTTCTTGTCCAGCACGGTCGAGAAGACCATTTCCTCGCATTCCCTGCCCTGGAATTTGTGCACGGTATCGCTGACGAAATCCGACGGCAGTTGCGCACCGGCCAGCTTCACCTGTGCCCGGAAAGGCGCGATGAAGCCACGGCCCTGGGCATCCACACCGCTGCGCTCACCGGCCTCATCCAGCACTGCCAGCAGGGATTCGATTTCTCTCAGATTGGTGGTCGTGCGCATGTGATTGCCCTTGGCCGTGACGATCAGGCGCAGCGGCTCGCTGCCGTCGTCGGGCGTCATCGGGATCAGGGCATTGTCATAGAACTGCTGGTTGCAGAACTGGATGATGCGCGGATGGCAGCGGTAATGTTCCTTCAGCAAGGTACGCGGCAGCGCATCCCCGAAGACCGCCATCACCGAATCGAGCAGGCTCAGCCGCTCGCAGTCATAGGCCGGCGACGGCGCCGGCTTGCCCAGCTCCACCGGAATATGCGGCAACTGGCGGCGGTCACCGACGACGATCAGGTTGCGCGCACAGCCCAGGCCCAGGATGCCGGGCAGGATGTCCTGCTGGGACGCCTCGTCGATGATGACGTAGTCCAGCATGGCGCCCTCGGCCAGCGAATTGATGATGGAATGGGTACTGCTGGCAATGATCGGATAGCGTGCCAGAAAATCGCCGAAGTCTGCCTGATAGGTATCGATCTCGAAGGTGCGTGCATCGGGCTGGCGACTGTACAGATGTTGCTTCAGGCAGAGCATTGAATCCTGGCGCACCTGCTCCAGCGAGGCATCGAAGCTCCCCTCTTTCAAGGTCGCCAGGCAGGCCGCCAGCTCGCTCGCCTTCTCTTGCAACTGGCGCTGGTAGAAGTGGGCCTGCAGGGCATGGAAGCTGTGTGCGCGCTGGGCGCCGGCAGCGAAGGGACCGGCGCGGACGATGCCGAAGCGCAACAGCAGGCTGAACCGTTCGCGCAGTCCGATCGGCCGCTGCCCCAGATGCGACAGGTAGGCCATGAGATCGGCCGCGCGGGCGGGCGTCAATCGGTATCGTTCCAGTGCCGGCCCCGCTGGCACGTCGTTTTCATCATGCCACTGCTGCAGATAGCGCTGCTCGACCTGCAACTCCTGGATCTCGGCCTTGAGCTGGGCTGCGCGGTTGTGGGCGTGCAGGTACTGCTTGAGGCGGATGACGGCGGCGTCAATTTCTTCCAGCGCGGGTGCGGGCAATGGGGGTTCCGACGGCACCGCAGGCGGGGATTCAAAGAATGCGGAACGCTTTGCCTTGCTGCCGAGTTTGGCCACCAGATAATCCAGGTCAGATTTCTGCAGCTTCTCGACCACGTTATCCACGGCCGAGTTGTTGTTGGAGAGGATGGCGACCGTTTCGTCCCGCAACAGGATATTGGCAACGATATTGAGGATGGTCTGGGTCTTGCCGGTACCGGGAGGACCTTCGATCACGCTGATCTGCGCACGGAAGGCTTGCTCCACCGCCTCGATCTGGCTGGCATTGACGCCGAAGGGGAAGATCAATGGACGGGAGTGTTCGCGGCTGCGATTCGCGCTACTGCAATAGGCCTGCAAGGCGCTGTCCGGATGGGCTGGCAGCTTGTTAAGCTGGCGCAGTACGTTATCGGCGATGCGGTCCTGATCCGGCGAGGCCTCACCGCCCTGCCCGCCCCGGGCCTGCGCAACGGCCAGGAAATAGCGGAAGACCGGCGTTTGCTTGAGCTTGGTCTCGGCCACCACGCTGACGTCATCCAGGCGATGCAGATAGCCCTTGCGGTTACCGGCATAGGTGACGATCACATACTTGTTTCCATAGAGCGTAGCCTGCTCCACCCGCTTGGCCGCCCCTCCCTTGCCCTTGTTGAGCAAGGCGCCGCCCAGCTCGCGGGTCGGAGAGATGCGGCATTCGGCCAGCGGCAGGCTGAAGGATTTGGTGCTATGGAAGTAACAGGTCAGGAACCAGGCCTGATGCTTGTCGCTCCAGTAAATCTTCCAGTCATGGATTTGTGCAGTCCGGTCTTCGCCCCGAAGATGGATGGTTACCGCTGACATCGCCGCCCCCTGCGCTTGCCCGCTGCCACCAACGCCATCGCCATCGGAGGACAATGTCGGGCAGCAGGTCATTAATATGTTTGCCTTGCGGCAAATTAGAGGCGTTATCATGCCACCAGCATGCCGGCTTGTCAGCCAGGCCTGCGGCTGCAAGATGATCGGCGCTAAGCCCAAGGAGGCGCCGCTGCCGTCACCGCTGGTGTTGCAGCGGGCGGCAGAGGGACAGCGGAGGGCTGAAGCGGCCATTCATGAGGATCGCAATCGCCAGAAGCAGGCCTTCATCAAAGTAAGACGAACGTTTATCAACTTGTTATGCACCCAACCGTATAGGCTCCCACGATGTCACAGGCTCCCGTCGCACTTATCACAGGCTCAACTTCTGGCATCGGTGTGGCAATTGCCCGCCGGCTCGCAAAAGAAGGATATTCAATCGTATTGCACTCGCGCGATTCGGTAGAGGCCGGACAACGACTAGCACTCGAACTCGGATCGGCCATCTATGTGCAAGCTGATCTGGCTAATGATGACGACAGGGTGCGACTGATCCGCGAAGCGATAGCATCCTGGGGGCGGCTGGATGTCCTGGTTAATAACGCAGGAATCAGCCGTGTTATTTCGCACCAGGATTTGGCGGCCGCAACGCCCGATGTGTGGCATGAGCTGTATGAAGTGAACGTGGTTGCTCCTTTTCGTTTGATCGCTGAGGCTGAATCGGCCTTGCGTGATTCGACACGCTTCGGTCGACCCGGCTGCATAGTCAACATCAGTTCACATGCGGGCGTCCGCCCGAAGGGCGCATCGATTCCATATTCAGCGACCAAGGCGGCTTTGAATCATATGACCCGGCTACTCGCTGTTTCACTTGCGCCCGACATCCGAGTAAATGCTGTCGCCCCGGGATTGGTCGATACGCCACTGACCGCAGACTGGACCCAGGCGCAGCAAATCTGGAAGGAGCGCTCGCCGATGCGCCGATCTGCCCGTCCGGAAGACATCGCCCAAGCCGTTGCGATGTTGGTTGCATCGGACTATCTCACCGGTGAAATCCTGCTATCGGATGGCGGATTGAATCTAACCTAGGCCCTGTTCACACCAGATCTGCGAGTGCGAGAGCGCGTCAAGAACTGGAAGCATCAGGGCGCATACCCCCCCTCCACCTTTCCATCACACTGAAAAATGTCTCGACACCGCTTCGAAGAATTGATTTCCCATCTGGACCTTCAACCGCATCCGGAGGGGGGCTTCTATCGCGAGACCCATCGCAGCCAGGAGCGTGTGGAACGCTCGGCGGGCGGTTCGCCGCGCTCGGCGGCGACCGCGATCTATTACCTTCTCGGTGGCGAGGATAGGTCAACCTGGCATCGGATCGATTCAGAAGAGATGTGGCACTTCTATGAAGGTGATCCTCTGCACGTCCACGTCCTGCAGCCGCACGGGGCGCTTCAGACTTTCCGCCTGGGTAATCCGCTGGAGCATGACGGTGCCGATTTCCAGGCGCTGGTCCCGGCAGGCGCCTGGTTTGCGGCGGAGTGTACGGTTCAAGACGGTCACAGTCTGATGGGCTGCACGGTGGCGCCAGGCTTCGAATTTGATGCGTTTGAAATCGCCCAGGCAGAGTTGCTGCTGGAAGATTGGCCGCTGCACCAGGAACTGATCAAACGTTTAGCACGGAAGTGACGGTCGCTTGGCAATGCGATTGGAGTTTTCTTTCAACAATGCGCATATTGACTATAGGGTCTCTAGGCCGCGATCGGTGGACATGGACATTCTTGCGAGCAAATCCAGCCCTTCCGGCCAGGCACCTAGCTTGCTTTCCGCATTGAGGTGCCCCTTCGCTCCAACCTCGACGAATTCGCTGCCCCAGGCATTGGCGCATTCTCGGCCGTGGTCCACGCTGCCGTAGGGATCGTCCGTGCTACAGACGACGACTGACGGAAACCTTAATGGCACCAGAGGTATAGGTGCGAATCCATGCGCCGCTCCACGCGGAAATGAAGGCGCCGCTGGATCGGGAACGGCAACCAGCAAGGCGCCGCCAATCTTCTTTTCCGAATGTGCAGCCCAATGTGCCACCGCTAGACATCCCAGGCTATGTGCAACCAGCAGGGTGTTTGCAGGAGCATTGACAAGTTGTCGCTCCAGGGCAGATACCCAGTCGTCACGTTCCACTTTGTCCCAATTTTCGACGATGAGGCGCCGCCAATCCGGATACGAAGACTGCCATAGGCTCTGCCAGTGCGAGGGGCCAGAGTTGCCGATGCCAGGAACCACAAGGACGGAATGATGCATTTGCGAAATCTCCATTGATGAAACAGTGCTCATTGTATTGAGACCCGAACTAAGGCAACATCGGCATTCGAATGAATTGACGGCACTGAACCGATGAATTGACGGAAGATGATAGACTCGACAAATGAAATTAAAGCGGAGGCATTAGACCGCCTGGACTGGCGCATCTTGGAGGCCCTTCAACACGATGCGCGCATGAGCAATACAGAGCTGGGAAAGCAGATTGGTCTATCTCAACCAGCCATCACCGCCCGCATCAGGAAATTGGAAGACCGAGGTGTAATTGAAGGCTACACGGCAAGAATAAATCCGGGCTTGGTGGGCCACAATATCTCCGCAATGGTGCGGATTCGTACCTCCCACGCGGAGATCAAGCGCTGCTTGTTGGCCTTCGAAGCGATGCCGGAGATTATTGAAGCACACCGCATAACTGGGGAAGATTGCTTCATTGTGCGTGTCGTCGTTGAAGAGATGGCGCAGCTGGAAGCTGCTATCGATGCGCTGGCGCGGTTTGGGCCAGTTACCACGTCAGTAATTCTGGCAAGTTACCCGTCGAAAGCGATCGTTCCAAGGGCTTGAATCACCTTTACGATGAAGGTCTGTGGTGACTACGATCCTGGTCACCAGTAGATCGTCGCCCACGCTCTCGACCGAAAGAGTATTCAAACAAAGCGGTTGCAAACCGGCAGCTTAGAGGTACGCGTCAGGCTGCTGTCGGAAAGTTTTGGACGGTCGTGACCGTTCTTGACTTTTCAGCGCGGCACCCTGCTCTGCTGAGCCCAACGGCCGAATTCGGCCAAGAGTGGACAGAGTGGGAATCCCGTTGTCTGTGTAAGCAAATTAAGCTCTCAATCCATTGAAGATATGACAAACAGAATTCATTCACCGATACCAATACTCAGGATTTTCGACGAGGCGAAGGCACTGTCCTTTTACGTTGAGTGGCTAAATTTCAAAATTGATTGGCAACATCGTTTTGACAAGCATCTGCCCCTATATCTGCAGATTTCCCGGGAGAGCTGCATTCTGCATCTATCGGAGCATCATGGGGATGCCTGCCCGGGATCTGCGTTGCGCATCCCGGTAGGGAACGTGGACGAGCTCTACCGCGAACTGAAAGGCCGTCCATACATGGGATATTTCCCGGAGGTGGAGGCAACTCCCTGGGGCAGCCGAGATATGTCGATTCTGGACCCATTTGGTAATCGAATCGTCTTCACTACTGACGCCGAGAGCAATTGACGGCAGCTATCGGCCAGAAGCGGACGTCAAGCTGATTCCAATCGATCCAGGGCCTGTTCACATTAATTCTGCGATGCGTTGCCGGGGGGCGTCGCGGTGTCCTGGATCTCCCACGGCGGATGATCACCGAACTCCTCGGCAAGATAATCGACAAAGCGGCGGACCTTGAGCGGAATTCCTCGCGCGCTCGGATAGACGGCCTGGATGGTCAATGCGGTGGTCCGGTAGTCTGGCAGCAATGCAAGCAGGCGCCCCTGCCTGATGTGCTCACCGAAAACGAAGGCCGGCCCGTAGCCCACTCCCGCGCCCGCCAGCACGCAAGCCAGGAGCATCTGCATATTGTTCGCCGTCACGCGGCAGGGACCGTCGAGGCGATGCGCTTGTCCCGCTGCATCGATGAATGTCCAGTCGCCGGCGGAGACTGCGTCACTGAAGGCAAGCCGCGGCAGGCGCGACAAGGCTTGAGGCGTGGCCGGCAGGCCATGCTGCGCGATGAAGCCGGGGGAGGCACAGGCGATCATGCGGCAGGGTGCCAGGCGGCGTGTGACCAGTGCGGGATCGTCGAGCTTTCCGATGCGGATCGCCACGTCTACACCTGCATCGATCAGATCGACATAGCGGTCGCCGAGTACGACCTCGACGTTGACCTCCGAGTGATCCGCAAGATAGCGCGCCACGACCGGGCCCAGATGCATCGCGCCGAAGGTCAGCGGCACCGCCAAGCGAAGCATGCCGCTTGCGCTCCCTTGCGCAACAGTCACTTCGCGGTTCGCCTCATCGAATGCCGCGAGGATCTGGCGGCAACGTTCGTAATACCTCCGGCCCACATCGGTGAGGCTCAGGCGGCGCGTCGTGCGTTGAAACAGACGGGCGCCAAGCTCCTTCTCGATCTGGCTGACGTGCTTGCCCGCCATCGCCGGCGATAGCGCGAAGCGCCGCGCCGCCCCGGCAAAACTGCCTTCCTCTACCGCTGCCACGAAGACATTCAGGCTCATCAGTTTGTCCATGCCGCTCCCTTATTCGATCATGCTGGTATCGACTACCGCTAACAAATTGGCGATTATAACTTTTGGCAATCTAATCTATCGTGGAGTCTCCCCATCACCAAGGAGCAGAGAAATGCATATCGAAACCAACGGAACACGCATCCATGTGGCCCAGCAGGGCAGCGGCGAACTGGCGCTGGTGTTTCTGCACTACTACGGCGGCTCGTCGCGCACCTGGGATGCGGTGGCCGCGCAAATGGCGCCCCGCTACCGCATCGTCGCCACTGACCATCGCGGCTGGGGCCGCTCTGATGCGCCTGCTGACGGCTACCGGATTGCCGACCTGGCCGCCGATGCCGAGGGCGTCATTGCCGCACTGGGACTGCAGCGCTATGTGCTGGTCGGCCACTCCATGGGCGGCAAGGTGGCACAGCTGGTGGCCTCGCGCCGGCCGCACGGACTCGAGGGGCTGATTCTGGTGGCACCGTCCCCGCCCTCGCCCATGCTGCTTTCCGCCGAACAGCGCGCCATGTTGGTAGGTGCCTACCAGACGCGCGAATCGGTGGAGTTCGTGATCGATCATGTGCTGACGGCACAACCGCTGACGGCGGCCCGCCGCGCCCAGGTCATCGAGGACAGCCTGCGGGCTGCGCCTCAGGCCAAGCACGCCTGGCCCAACGTAGCGATGGCGGAGAACATCGCCACGGAGGTGGCCGCCATCGAGGTGCCCACGCTCGTTATTTCTGGCGAGCACGATCAGGTGGACCGGGTCGCGACGCTGCAGGCAGAGCTTTTGCCGCGCATTCCCCAGGCCAAGCTGCACATCCTGCCTGGCGTAGGCCATCTGTCGCCGCTGGAAGATCCGGAGGCGGTGGCGCAGCAGATCGAGGGCTTCATTGACGCGCTGGCGAAGACGAAGCGGCACTAAGCGACGGGCGCGGACCAAACGTCGCAATCAACGCACCAACATGCAGCCCGCCGCAGGTGTCGCGCTGATGCACCGAAGAGTCTTTTCAAATCAAAGCACTGTGGATTTTTCACCAGATGTTTTAGGGCGCGAGGGGAGACACATAACGACTCCCGCCTTCGGGCGAGGCATGATGGCCGTGAGGCCGTTGCCGCTCCTGCTGCCCGCTTCGGGCCAATATGTTGCGAGATAGCCAGATGGCGTGGCCGATGAAAGGCATCGCGCATCACGTCCCCCTATCGGCGGTAGAGGGTCATCTTGTGAAAATAGCCTTACCGCGCTCATAGGAAAGTGAAGACATGCTCTCGCGGCAAGCGCGACTTCGGCAGCTTGGCGTTGAAGTCGCTATCGGCGTGATAGCCGAGGCTTAGTAGCACCAGGCTGGACAGGCCCTTTTCATTCAAACTGAGTTCCGCGTCCAAGGCGGCCGAGTCAAAACCTTCCATTGGGGTGCTGTCTACACCCAGCGCTGCGGACGCCAGCATGGCGTTACCGAGGGCGATGTAGACCTGTTTTTCATACCACTGTGGCAGGTCTTTCGTTGAGAAACGGTGGCGGTTGGTGAAGTTCAGGCGAACCTGCGCCGCGCCTCTCCTGGCGTTGTCGTCGGCGAAGCGGCCATCGCGTTCTTCCTGCTGCAATACACAGTCCAAATAGCTGCCGTCGACATCAATGCGGGTGCAGAACAAGATCACGTGCGAGGCATCGCGGACCTTTGCTTCGTTGTTGCTGTAGCTACCATGTAAGCCTTTGATCAACCGCGCCTTGCCTTGCGACGTGCTGGCAACGATGAAGTGCCAGGGCTGTGAATTCACCGACGAAGGGGATGAGTGCAGCACTTCATAGATGCGCTGCATGGTTTCTTCGGGGACGCGGCGGGTAGGGTCGTAAGCTTTGGTGCTGTAGCGTTTCTTGGCGGCGGTGACGATATCCATGTTTTTCCTTTTCCGTTGTCTGAATGGCCGTTATCGTAGGCAATGCACTGTATTATTGGAGAAACTTCATCATCATTCTTTCGCGAAACTGCCAAAATGCACCCGCCAGCAGCCATTGTTGATTCAGACATTGCCGCCTTTGCCATCGAGCACGGAGCCGGAATGCAGGTTGCGGAGCACCACCACGACTGTGGGCAAATCTCGGTTGTCTTTCGTGGGACCCTAGCCGTGACGAGTGACGACGGATGGCGGGTTGTGCCGCCCGGGATGGCGATATGGATACCGCCTCAGCTGCCTCATAGCGCCCGCTATAGCGAATCTTCTTCACTCATTCACTTGCGCCTGTCTAATGGGCTGACATCCTCCCTGCCTGGCAATTGTGTCTCCGTAGTAGCGACCGACTTTCTTAGGGCCTTGGCGTTCGAGGCGCTGCGTCTGCAGCGTGTAGAGTCACAATCGGAGGCGATCAATCTAGTAGCGCGCTTAGTTGTGATGCAAATAGCTTTGCCTCAATCGGGTCCCAAACTTTACTTGCCGCACGGTCGTGACCGGCGCTTACAGCAGGCCACTGCGATTCTGCGGTCCGCTCCAGGCGAGAACGTCACCCTCGATGAGCTGGCACACAAAGTGCATACCAGCGGTCGGACGCTAGCGCGTTTGTTCGTCACTGAAACAGGCATGTCTTTCACTCGTTGGCGCGACTATCTGAAGATCATCAACGCCATTGATAGACTCGCACGGCAACGTTCGATTACTCAAACTGCCTTGGAACTTGGGTACAGAAGCACGAGCAGCTTCACAACCTTATTTACACGGCTGGTCGGCCTGCCCCCCAAGCGCTACATGCAATTTCTTCATAAACCAGTCTCGTAATTTCGGCAAGAAGCAGACTTATTATGAAACTGCTTAAATCCGAATGTTCGAAGATAAAATATGGCGGATAACGACGGATATGACTGCTTCCGGCAATTGGCAAAGGAGTTTTCACTCCTTCGGCGGAAAAAAGAAGCCCGCGAGATTTATGACGCCATGGTAGCTGGGACCAGCGGGACTGAATGTCTCGGGGAACTTGGGGAGGTCTTAGGGGGGGGCAAAACACCTCAGAAGCTTCCGGCAAGTTCTGCGGCACTTGTCACATCCTGCGTTCAGGCTGTACAGCTTGCTTTGCCAAATTACAATTAGATGTTCCGCTTGCGGCCGAAAACAGACACCCGGCTCCTGCCAATCTCATGTTCCGGATTTGTCACTTGATCTGATGACACCAAAGCGTCACGGATTGACCAACATAACAAAGCGAATTTCTCGTTCAATATAAACCGTCCGTCATGTACGATCAGCTAGCAGCGGCTCCTCCTCAACACAAGCTATCAAGAAATCAATGACCGCGTTCACCACCGGGCTTCGCTTTACCCCAGGATAAGCCGTCAGCCAGATATCCCTGACGGGTGGAGCTTCGTTCGTCGGGAGCTGGATCAGGACTGCATCGCGCTCGCCAATAATAGTAGGCAGCACTACCGCCCCAATGTGGTTGCTCGCCGCGATCTGCTGGGTCAGCAAGTCGCTGGCGAAGAATGCAATCCGGCGCCCCGAGCGGATGCGATGCAACCACATTTGCTGCGGAAGATGATCCAGCGACTGATCATAGGAAATGAACGTCCAGTCCTCAGGCGGATGCCGGCTGAATTTTGCCGTGCCATAGAGTCCGAAGCGAACAGCCCCGATACGTTTGCGAATGAGCCCGTCGTCTTCTGGCCGCACCGAGCGTATGGCGACATCAGCTTCCCCCTTGTTGAGGGCGGCCAATGCCGTCCCGGGCAGCAGCACCAACTGCAGATCCGGATGCGAGGCATTCAACCTGGCAATCTTTGGCGCAATGCAGGCGCGCGCGAGTGACGGCGGCACACTGACGCGCACTACTCCAGCCAATCCAGCCGATGCCATGCGCGATCGCTGCTCAATCAATGCGGCCTGCTGCGCCATGTTCTGCGCCAATGCCGCCACGGCTAGGCCGTCCTTGGTCAGCGGACGGCTCCGTGGAAGCCTATCGACCAGGCGCAGGCCCAGGTTTTTCTCCAGCGAATCGATGCGCCGCCCGATCGTCGCATGCTCGACGCCGAGCTCACGGGCTGCCGCAGAAAGTGAGCCATTTCGGGCCAGCAGTGTCAGCACCTGCAAATCTTGCCAATCTATCATGGGTTAATATTTTCACGGACTGTGTGATTAATTAGGGAATTTTCTATCAATGGCGATCGTTTTACCATCCTGAAAAGACTTCTTTTAAGGGAGAAACGAATTGAAAGCCATCACCATCGAACAATACGGCGGGCCGGAAGTGTTGCTCAAGCACGATGACTTCCCTATGCCCAAAGCGGGAGCGGACGACATATTGATCCGGCTCGTCTGCGCCGGTATCAACTTCATGGATGTCCACACGCGCCAGGGGAAGTACGCCAACTCGCAGACTTACCCGGTGCGCCTGCCTTGCACGCTGGGCATGGAAGGCGCCGGTGAAGTCATTGACGTTGGCGCGAACGTGCGCGGCTTTGCCATCGGCGATCGTGTCGCGTGGTGCATCGCCTGGGGCAGCTATGCGGAATACATCGCCGTGCCGCAGCATCTGGTAGCGCACATTCCCGACGGGATTTCCTATGCCCTGGCGGCGGCATCCATGTTTCAAGGAGCAACGGCGCATTACCTGATGGAAGACATCGCCCGTCTGAACCAGGACAGTTCCTGCCTTATCCACGCCGCCTCCGGAAGCATCGGGCAATTACTGGTGCAAATGGCCAAGCGGCGCGGCGCCACGGTTTTCGTGACGGCAGGCAGCGAAGAAAAACGGCAAGTCGCGCTCCAGCGAGGCGCGGACTACGCCTTTGACAGCACCCTGAATGATTTTGCAGATCAAGTGCGCGATGCCACCTGCGGCAAGGGCGTTGACGTTGTGCTGGATCCGATCGGCAAGGCGACCTTGCGCCAGAGCTTTCTCGCATGTAAAAGGCATGGGCTCATCGTGAATTACGGCAACGTCTCCGGTTCGCTGAAAGATTTGGATCCGATCGAACTGGGCGAAGCCGGCTCGCTGTTCCTGACCAGGCCACGACTGGCCGATCACATGTCGGACCGGGAGACTGTACAACGGCGTGCCGACGATGTGTTTGCGGCGCTCCAGGATGGATGGCTGAATATCCACATGAATGGTTGCTACACCTTTGACAATGTGGAGCAAGCGCACGCGCTGATAGAGGAGCGAAAGCAAATCGGCAAGCCGATTTTGAAGATTGCAGACGATTGAGAACCCCGGCATCAGGATGCGATCCAGGTTTTTCATTTCATCATGATCCCGTCTGATAAAAGACCGAAGGTCTTTCTTCGTGCCGATTTTATTGGAGGATGGCTTTGGCTCATTGTGATCCTGTATGTCTTCGCGCATGCAAATGAAGGCATGCTCACACGTGGAAATGACATCAGCCTGATGAAGACATTCGAGGCCGCCGGTGGTGTGGTAGGTGTGTTTGCGATGACCTATGTTTCCTTCGAGATTCCACGCGAGAATCTCAGCGCACTCGGCAAACGCAGGCTTTTTTTACTCTCGATCCTGATGATGGGATTAATCGAACTGATATGCCATTCAACAATGAATCGTGCCCAGGTGCTGGGATCCGGATTTTTCCTGGCTGCGCTGACCGCGGCTATCTTTCTCAGGTACATGATCCTTACCTTGGAATCTTGAGCGCCGTATGAAGGCGCGAGCCTCGCGTGATGACGCAATACGACAAGCCATTGATCAGCTAGACTCCCGACCTGAGTTCGGAGAGGTGTATCACGAGCTTCATGCTTAAGTTCTCCTTTAAGCCAGAAACAGCCATTCATGAAATCGAAAAACAATGAGAAACATGCACCCTGATATTGAAGCACTTGTGCAGAAGCTTCGCGAAGCAGAGAAGTTGCTGCGCGCCCACCGTGAATCGCGCTGGGCAGATTGGCTCGCAAATGATGCAGACCATATCAATCGTTTGGATTTTTATGGGATAGAGCATTTACTATCGGCGTTCGGCGGTATGGGGAGCCTGAACGACTTGGTCTTTCAGTATCAAGATGGTGCTGTTTTGCATGTACCTCTTCCCGAAAACGAACAATTTTCAGCATTGCGGCAGGACGTTTATTCGCTTGCTAGCAAACTGAAATCAGAAGAGTTCTAGAGGCCGCAATCGGCCAGAAGCGGTCTTCAATGAGCAAAAGCTTCGCTGCGATTAAAACTTGAGTGCGTATCACCCGCTTGGCAATCAGGCAGGTGACTGGAGTGCTCGACGTGGCATCACTAGAAATCATCTGGCGCGGGCACCTGAGTGACCCGATATCGCCAAGGGAGATCGCCAGGCGGCTTGGCTTCTGCAAGAACACCGTTAGCCGCCAACTACGCTGTGAACTGTAGAACCAGCCTGTCGTTACCTTGCTCCCTCAATCCCGTTTTCTACAACGCCCCGTGGTCATAAAACCGGATCGCATTGCGACCGGCCGCCTTGGCCTGGTACATGGCAGCATCAGCCCATTTGAAAATATCTTCCGGTGTGGCTAGCGCTCCCAAGTAGAGCACCACGCCGATGCTGGCAGAGCACAGATGCGTCACCGTCTCAGGTTCCTGGCTCGCATGCTCCACGCTAAGCACATAGGGAGCTGACAGGCTGGCGCCAATTTTTTCGGCAACCGTCCTTGCTTGCGCTGTCGCTTTTGCCAGGTTCGCATCAAGGTCGCTTAGTAACACCACAAACTCATCACCGCCAAAGCGACCTACCGTGTCGACTTCGCGGACGATACCCCTCAAGCGAAGTGCGGCTTCGATCAACAACAGATCGCCCACCAAATGGCCGTGCACATCATTTAGCGGCTTGAAATTATCCAGATCCAGCACCAGCAAGGCGTAGTGGCAATTGTTGCGCTGGCTGGCCGCGATGGATTGATTCAGGCGACCGCTCAGCAGGCGGCGGTTTGGCAGGTGAGTCAGCGGGGCATAAAATGCCAGTTCACGCACCTGCTCTTCGAGTTGCCGGCGTTCGGTGGTCTCGCGGGTGATACCGTGGTAACCAATGATGGTGCCGTCGGCGTCGCGCACAGGTCTGGAATGCAGCTCGCCCCATAGCAGCCGCCCGTCCTTGCAGCGATGCTGTACCTCGAAGGCGATGGATTCATCCTCCTTGCCCTCCTGCTCAGCCTGTCGCCGTTTGCCGAGCATCTCCCGAATGACCGCCATACCTTCATCGGCGGCTCGCCGAGATTCGTTATGCCACCATTATTGGCCGCCGTCGATCAGAAGCAAATCCATTCTCAACTACTGAGCATTTTTTAACCGGAGATCCCGTGGAAAAGGAAGAACCGATGAGCAACCCGGATACCACCACCGCCGCCATGCAATACATCATGACGATGCTGCTTCAACGATTGGACGCGACCGGCGCCGTCAAGCTTGACGAGATGATCGCGGGAGTGCAGAGCGATCTTCGGGCGTGCGTCGATCCGACTCCCGCCGTGCAGGAGACCTTCAAGGAAACACTGAACATCCTTCGGTTTGCCAGGAACTGTGGTACCGGCCAGTGAAATGCCAACCTGGGCATTGTCAATCCAGCAGGAACAGGAAGTTTTCGATAAGGCGAAGACCGTCGGGTGGGGATCGAGAAGGTCTCAGACCTGACGCAATCTCAAGGGCGGATGAGTGCGTCCCAGACTGCGGCTATTCGGGTCGCTCCAAAGCTGACATTTTTGTCATTCAAATGTCATGCAAATGACTCCTTTGCGTGACTAGCATGAGTCTTTTTCCAACCCACTCAACTGGTCAGGATCTCATGAGCGCATCCCTTCGCAACCTCGTCCATGGCATCGCTGTATCCGCCATCTTCGCCACCTCCGCCTCCTTTGCACAAGCGCCCGCACCCGCCGCCATGGCCGGTATCCGTGGCGCCATCGTTTCCGTTGCGGCCGACAAGCTGGTCGTCAAGAGCAACCGTGGCGGCGAGCAGACCATAGCCCTCGACAAGGACACCCGTGTCGCCGCTATCTCGCTGGCCAACATCAACGACATCAAGCCCGGCAGCTACATCGGCGCGGCCGGCATCCCGCAGCCGGACGGCTCGCAGAAGGCGCTGGAAGTGCACGTCTTCCCGCCGGCCATGGCCGGCACCGGCGATGGCCATCGTCCGTTCGACCTGGCGCCCAACAGCACCATGACCAACGGCACCGTGGGTGACGTGGTGGCCAGCAACGGCCGCACGCTGACCTTGAAGTACAAGGGTGGCGAAAAGAAGATCGTGGTGCCGGACGACGTACCCATCGTCAACATCGAAGCCGGTGAACGCTCCATGCTGGTGGCCGGTGCCAAGGTGGTGGTGCGCGCCCGCAAGAACCCTGATGGCAGCCTGACCGCCGCTTCGGTCAGCGTCGGCCGCAACGGCATCACGCCGCCGATGTAAGAGGCACGCAATGTCCGGCAGGCTTGCTCTTCATCCGATGGCGGTGCGCATCGCCCACTGGCTCAACGCCTTCGCCATCGGCTGCATGCTGACCAGCGGCTGGGGCATCTACAACGCTTCACCGATCTTCGGCTTCCGGTTTCCGGCATGGATGACCCTGGGTGGATGGCTGGGCGGTTCGATCGCCTGGCATTTCGCCGCGATGTGGCTGCTGGTGGTCAATGGCCTGTTCTATCTGGGCTATGGTGCGGCCAGCGGTCATTTCCGCCGGCGCCTGCTGCCGCTGCGCGCGCGCGATGTGGTGGCCGATGCCGCCAGCGCCTTGCGTTTTCGCCTGCCGCATCATCCGGGCGCCTATAACGCTGTACAGAAATTGCTGTACTGGGGAGTCATCCTGTTGGGCGTCCTCGTGGTCTTGTCCGGCCTCGCCATCTGGAAGCCGGTGCAACTGGAGCCGCTGTGCAATTTCTTCGGCGGCTTCGACTTCGCACGCAAGCTCCATTTCGCCGCAATGGCGGGTATCGCCGCGTTCGTGGTCGTGCATCTGGCCTTGGTCGCCATCGTACCCAAGACCCTCTTGCCCATGCTGGTCGGGTGCAAGCATACGGAAGGAAACGTGCAATGAGCCGGCCGGACGAAAAACTTCTCCGCCCAACCGAGAAGATCCGACTGGCCGACCATCGCACGTCGCTGGTGAAGGTGGAGCGTCGCCTGTTACTGCGCTCGGCGCTGTCGCTGGGCGCACTGTCGATGCTGGCCGGTTGCGACCTGCAGAGCAACGATCGTGTCGACAAGGCGCTGTGGGCCATGTCGCGCTGGAACGACCGGGTCCAGGCGCTGCTGTTCCGTGGCGACAAGCTGGCACCGACCTATGCGGCGAGCCAGATCACCAACCCCTTCCCTTTCAACGCCTTCTACGACCAGGCCAGCGCGCCCGACATCGATCCTGCCGACTGGCGTCTGGAAGTAAGCGGCATGGTCAGCGACAAACGGCCATGGACGCTGGAGCGCCTGCGCGCCTTGCCGCAAGCCGCGCAGATCACGCGCCATATCTGCATCGAAGGCTGGAGCGCCATCGGCCAGTGGTCGGGCGTGCCACTCAAGCTCTTCCTGCAGGCCATCGGTGCCGACCTGTCGGCCCGATACGTGGGCTTCAAGTGCGCCGATCGTTACTACACCAGCCTTGACATGCCCACCGCCTTGCATCCGCAGACCATCCTTGCGCTGGACTTCGGCAAGGAGCCGCTGCCGACCGAGTTCGGCTTCCCGCTCAAGGTGCGGGTGCCGACCAAGCTCGGCTTCAAGAACCCCAAGCACGTGGCCGCGATCTTCGTGACCAACCAGAACCCCGGCGGCTATTGGGAAGACCAGGGCTACAACTGGTTCAGCGGCATCTGATCCTGATTGATCAGCGCCTGGCTGATGATCTGTCGCGGTCATGGAAGATGGCAGGTTCAGGGCGGCGCGTGAGCTGCACTTGCCGCCCTGTCCATGCTCTTCTTGTTGACCTGGGTTGACTCAAGGTTTGGCGTCGGCGGCCAGCACGCTGCGCGACATCCGCCCCGCATAGGCCAGCAGGCGCAGGCGCGCCGAGCGCCAGTCCGACAGTGTGCGGATGCGTTCCTGGCTGGCATCCGATAGCGCGGCCTGGGCGTTGAGCATTTCCACAATGTCGGCGATGCCGCTGTCGTATTTGCGACTGATCGCATCCACCGAGGATTGCGCTGCCTCCAGCAGGCGGCGCGAGGAGGCCAGGTTGCGCAAGGCGGCGCTGGCCTCGACATAGGCGGTGGAGATATCGCCCTGTACCTGGGCCTGGACATCACGCAACTCGGCCTGCCTTAGCTCGACCTGGCCCTGCGCGCCCCTGACCTTGTAGGTGCGCGAGAAGCCATCGAAGAGCGGTATGTTGAGGCTCACGCCGACCGTGGTGTCACGCTCGCCACGGGCGCCGGGGGACTGGTTGGGCCGGCCGTTGATGTATTGCCCGGCGCTCAGGTCCACGCTCGGCAAGCCCTCAGCGCGGGTGGCCTGGACTTTTTCACGGGAGGCGTCCAGTTGGGCCTGCGCGGCGAGGATGGCCGGATGCTGCTCGCGTGCGGTCTGCAGCCATTCGCGCAGATCCAGTTCCAGCGCCGGCAGGTCATCGTCCGTGTGAGGCGCCAGCGACAGTGTCTGCGCATCTTCGCCGGCCACCGGCGCGCCCATGGCCAGGTTCAAGGCCACCAGCGCCTTCTGGTGCTGGCCGCGGGCGCGGGCAAGCTCCAGCTCGGCCTTGGCAACGAAGGTGCGGGCCTGCAGGGTCTCGGGACGCGAGCCGACGCCGCGCTGTTCGCGCTTGAGCGCGGTCTCCAGTACCTGGCGCGCCAGCGCTTCGCTCTGGGCGCGAGCCTGCTCGCTGGCCTGACTGCTCCGGGCGTCGAAGTACAGGCCGATCACATTGGCCATGGCCTTTTGCAGTGTCGCGTCATGGCTGGCGGCGGCGGCTTCCAGCAGGGCATCGGCGGCGCGCCGGTTGGCCGCACGCGCACCTGCATCCAGCAGGCGCCAGGTCAGCGCCGCGTAGTAGCTGTGGGTGGAGCGCACGCCCTCGCCTGCGGCCGGGCTGGTCTTGCTGCGCACCTGGCTGGCGCCGGCATTGACGCTGGGCAGGTAGGCCGCACGTGCCTCGCCCAGTTGGGCGGCCTGGATCTTGATGCCGGCCCAGGCGGCCTGGACCTGCGGATGCTGGCACAGCGCCAGGTCGATGGCGTCGGCCAGCGACAGCGGCTCGCGCAGCACGGTCGGGCCGGGGCTGCAGATCAGGCCTTCCTGATCGCCCGGCAGGGGCTTGCCATGCACCAGCACCGGAGGCTGCACCAGCACCGGAGGCTGCGCCAGCAGCGGGTCGGCCAACGGCGTGGTCAGCTCGTCCAGCATGGCGGCGTGGCTCGTGGGCGGCAACATGGTGCCGGCGATGGCCAGGCTGAAGAGGACGGCGGTGATTTCCTTGAGCTGTTTCAGGTGCGACTCCGGTTTTATTGGCATAGGGTGCTTCATCGGTTTGCTGCGGTTCATCTGTTTCATGGTCGGGGTGATGGGTGAGGCATAAGGCATGGGCGCGGGAGGCTTCATGGGACGCTCTGGCAAGGGCCAGCGGCGCCCTGCTCCATCAACGTTCATGCAAGGCCTCCTTCTGGTGGCGCACCAGCGGCGAGAGCAGGTATTCGATGACGCGCCGGCTACCGGTCCTGATTTCCACATTGCTGGCCAGGCCCGACGAAAGCGCCACGCGCTGGCCGTCGATGACGATGCTCTTGTCTTCCAGCACGACGCGTACCGAATAGAGCAAGCCGCGCTTCTCGTCCGGGATGGCGTCACGCGAGACATGCCGGACCTTGGCGCGCAGGGTGCCGTACTTGGTGTAGTCATAGGCGTCCAGCTTGACCTCGGCCTGCTGGCCGACCTGGACGAAGCCCACATCCTTGTTCTCCAGGAAGGCTTCGATTTCCAGTTCCTTGTCTTCCGGCACGATCTGCATCAGCGGCTGCGCCGCCGGCACCACGCCGCCCACGGTATGCACGCTCAGCTGCTGCACCGTCCCGGTCACCGGCGCGGTGAGCCTGAGCAGACGACTGTGTTCCTCGGCGCGAAGCTGGTCCTGCTGCGCGGCCTCGATGATCTTTTCGGCTTCCACGCGGCTGTCGTGCGCTTCCTTCCGGGTCTGGGCGATCAGCGCGGCGCGCTGGTTGCGGGCGTCGGACAACTGGCCCTGCAGGTCGATGCGGGCCTGCTCGCGCTCCAGCCAGGCATGCTGGGAGACGGTGCGATCGGCCATCAGTGCCTGGTAGTCGCGGGCGCGCTGGGTGGCCAGGCGCAGGGCCGAGCCATAGCGCCAGATTTCGTCGTCCAGCCGTGCCAGGCGAGCGCGCACCTCCTGGTACTGGCCCTGCAGCTGGCTGCGTACCGAGGCCCACTGGGCCGGCGATACGCCGTCCACCTTGCCCAGTTCGGGCGGCTGCTGGTTCTGCACGGCGTCCATCAGGGCGGCGGCGCGCGCAGCCTGCAGCCTGGCCTGGGCCACCGCATCGGCGGCCTTGGCGCGTTCGGCATCGCTGTTGCTGGAGTCCAGTGCGATCAACAGATCACCCGCCTCCACACGCTGGCCTTCGGTGACGAACAGGCCCTTCACGCTGGCCAGGTCGACCGAGGCAATGGTTTTTACGCGGACCGTCGGAATGAGCTTGCCATTGGCGCTGACGATGATGTCGATCTGCCCCACTACCGACCAGACCAGGGCGAAGACCACCATGACCGCCATCAGGCGGGCGGTCCACAGCAGACTGGGTGAACCGGGCGACTCCTGCAGGGCCAGGGCGGCGGGCAGGAATTCGGCTTCCTGGCGATTGTAGAAATCGCCGGGCAGCGCGTGGCGGGCCTTCCAGTGATGCTGAAACACCCGGACGTAACGGTTGCCCAGCTCGCTCCAGGCCTGACGACGGTGTTGCATCCTCATGCCGCGCCTCCCTCGGGCAGCGCCGCGCCGGCCACTGCGGGGCTGGCCTGCTGGCTCTGCAGTCCGTAGAGATGGGCGTAGATGCCGTCGGGCCGTGCCAGCAGTTCGGCGTGGGGGCCGCTTTCGGCGATGCGTCCCTGATCCATGACGACGATGCGGTCGGCGTCGCGCACTGCCGAGAGCCGGTGCGCGATGATGAGCACGGTACGACCGGCGCAGATCTGGCGCATGTTGTCCTGGATGATCTTTTCGGACTCATAGTCCAGGGCGCTGGTGGCCTCGTCGAAGATAAGGATGCCGGGGTTGGTGATGAGCGCGCGGGCAATCGCGATGCGCTGGCGCTGACCGCCGGAGAGGCCACTGCCCTGCTCGCCGACCACGGTGTCGTAGCCTTCGGGCAGTTCGCAGATGAAATCATGGGCGCCGGCCAGGCGTGCGGCGGCGATGATGTCTTCGATCGGCAGGGCCGGATCGGCCAGGGCGATGTTGTCGCGGATGGAGCGGGAGAACAGCGTGCTCTCCTGCAGTACCACGCCGATCTGCCGGCGCAGCGAGGCGGTGTCGATGACGGCGATATCCTGACCGTCCACACTGATGCGACCGCTGTCGCAGATGTAAAGGCGCTGTACCAGCCGCGCCAGCGTGCTCTTGCCGGAGCCGGAACGGCCGACCACGCCGATGACCTCGCCCGGCGCGATCTCCAGCGAGACCGAATGGATCACCGGCGGGCTTTCGGGGCGGTAGCGGAAGGACACCTGGTCAAAGCTGATGGCCCCGCTCACCTGCGGCAGCCGGGTGCGGTTGCCGCCCACCTCGGCGCGGGCGTCCAGCACATCGGCCAGCCGGCTCATGGAGATGCCGACCTGCTGGAAATCGTTCCACAGCTGTGCCATGCGCAGGATAGGCGAGGCCACCTGTCCGGCCAGCATGTTGAAGGCGACCAGCTCGCCCACGGTCAATTCGTTCTTGACCACCAGCAGCGCGCCCAGCCACATGATGCCCACGGTCACCAGCTTGCTCACCAGGGTGACGCCGCCACTGGCCAGCAGCCCGATGTTGGTGCTGCCCAGGCTGGCGGCGACATAGGCGGCCAGTTGCTTGTCCCAGCGCTGTTGCCAGCGCGGTTCCACCGCCATGGACTTGACGGTGTCCATGCCGGTCAGGGTCTCCACCAGGAAGGACTGGTTCTCGGCGTTCTTGTTGAACTTGTCGTTCAGGCGCGCCCGCAGCATGGGCGTAAATACCAGCGACAACGCCAGGTACAGCGGGATCGAGGCCAGCACGATCAGACTCAGGGTGACGCTATAGCACAGCATCACACCCAGGAAGATGAAGGAAAAAACGATATCCAGTACCAGTGTCAGGGCGTTGCTGGTGAGGAAGGAGCGGATGTTTTCCAGCTCGCGGATGCGCGCAATCGAGTCACCGGCGCGCCGCACCTGGAAGTAGCCGATCGGCAGGCTCAGCAGATGGGCGAACAGGCGCGAGCCCAGCTCGACATCGATCTTGCTGCTGGTATGGGCGAACACGGCGGTACGAATGCCGGTCAGGGCGGCCTCGAACAGGGTAGCGGCCACCAGCGCCACGGCCACCACGTTGAGCGTCATCATGGCGTGATTGACCAACACCTTGTCCATCACCACCTGGAAGAACAGGGGCGTGACCAGCCCCAGGATCTGCAGCACCAGCGAGATCACCAGGACCTCCACCAGCACCTTGCGGTACTTGATCACGGCCGGGATGAACCAGGAAAAATCGAAACGCGCCGATTCGCCGGCGTAGCTGGCCTTGCTGGTCACCAGAATCACCCGGCCCGACCACAGCGACTCGAAATCGCGCCGTGACAGCACCTGTGGCGGCTGTCCGGGCCGCTGGATGAGGATGCGCAGGCTGCCCCAGTCCTTGGCCTGTCCCTGCTCCAGCTTGGCCAGGATGAAATAACGACCCTGGCGGTCCACGCCGATGGCCGGCAGCGGCGTGCGTTCCAGGCGCTTGCGGTCCTGGGTGATGCAGCGCGCACTCATGCCCAGGGCGCGCGCGCCCAGCAAGAGTTTGTCCAGGGTGAAGGGCTCGCGCCCGAACTGGTGCTGCAACTGCGCGGGATCGGCGGCGATGCCATGCAGGCGCGCCATCATCATCAGGCATTGCAGGGCACTGTCTTGCCCCGCCTGATCGGGATCCTTGTCGGACTGGTTCATAGATTTCCGGATTCTTGAATAGATACTTCGCGTGGATGGCCAGTGCCATCGGCACGCCCTACCCCGCCCTGCCTGCTCGCAGGGGACGCATGGCGTCGCCGCCGGGCGCAAGGCCCGGCGTCGGGTACTACACTTGCTTGGGGTTCAGGCTCAGTGGGTGACGGTCATGAGCACCTTGTCCTGACTGGCCTGCCCGTTGACCCAGGAGGTCTGGGTGGCGGCGGGCGGGGCGAAGCTGGCCATGGCCTGCACCAGCTTGTCGACGTCGCTGTCGTAGAGGGTGTTGCCGTCGGCGGTCTTGATACGTTCGATGCGGTTGTCGCTGCCGCTGACACCGCCCACGTACCAGTCCTTCACGGTCACGCGGTCGCTGCTGCCCATGATGTCGATGCACAGGTCGTTGCCGGACCTCCTGAACCAGAGGTTGTTCTGGTTGATGTCGGTCAGCTGCAGCACGTCCAGGTTGCCCCGGGTCTTGTCGTTGTCGACGATGACATCGCGACCATCGCCCCGGCTGAAGACGTAGGTGTCGTTGCCGGCCTCGCCGATCAGCGTGTCGTTGCCCTTGCCGCCCTTCATGAGGTTGTTGCCGCGATTGCCGGTGAGGATGTTGTCCAGCGCGTTGCCGATGGCGTCCATGTTCTGGTCGCGCATCTTGATCGGTTCCAGCGTGGTGATCATGCCGGCCCCGATCACATCGGCGGCATTGCGCACCTCCTCCAGGGTGAGATAGCGGCAGCCGTCGCTGGTCCGGCCCCGTCCGGAATCGGCGATGTAGAAGCCGGCCACCTCACCGGTCTCGGCGTCGCAGACCACGCCGGTGACGGTGATCTTGTGGTTGACCCAGCCACCCTCGACGTACTCCGGCACGCCCCACAGCTTGCCGGCGTTAACCGACAGCATCACGCCGCGCCCATCGCGGACCAGCTCGGCCATGCGCTTGATGTTGTAGCCGTCGACGATTTCGGCACGCAGGCCATAGCTGTTGAGCATGGCCACCTGCGAGAACGGATTGCTGGAGCCACGGGTGCTTTCGTCGGCCGCCGAGGTGTTGCACCAGCCGTTGGCGATGGCCTTCTTGACCACGTCCCCTTCGCTCACCGACAGGCCGGCCATGACGCAGACGTTGGCCACGCTGGTCTCGCTGCAGGTGCCCTTGTAACCCGGCACCTCATCGCCCTGCTTGTAATCGAGCAGGTAGAAGCGCGGCGAGCCATAGGTCAGCATCTTCTTGCCGTTGATGATCTCGCTTTCCGGCTTGCTGGCGTCCATCAGGGTCAGGTTTTCCAGGTTGTCACCCAGGGTGTAGCTGATGCGGGAGACCACGGTATCAATGCCCTCGCCGGCGTTTTCGACGATCTTGTCGCCGAGGTTGTCGACCATGTAGGTGTCGTTGCCGCGACCGCCGATCATGGTGTCGATACCCTTGCCGCCATCCAGGACGTTGTCGCCGCTGTTGCCGGTGAGCAGGTTGTCGCGGGCATTGCCGATGGCATTGAAGTCGCCGCCTTCGGTCAGGCGCAGGTCCTCCACCTCACCGGACAGCGTATAGCTGCAGGAGGCGATGACGGTGTCGTGACCCTCGTTGGCGTTTTCGACGACCTTGTCGTTGACGTTGTCGACCACATAGATGTCGTCGCCCTTGCCGCCTTCCAGGTAGTCTTCGCCGCTGCCGCCATCGAGCAGGTCGTTGCCCACCCCGCCATACAGGCTGTCCTTGCCGGCGCCGCCATAGAGCAGGTCGTTGCCGCCGACGTCGTTGTCCGGCGAGGCATAGGCGCGCCGGAAATCGCCGTAGAGTTCGTCGTCGCCATCACCGCCCATGACGACATCGTTGCCGTCTTCGCCGAAGAGGATGTCGTTGCCCTCGTCGCCGTAGAGCTTGTCGTCGCCGCTGCCGCCGCGCAGACGGTCATCACCGGTGCCGCCCCACATCTGGTCGTTGCCGAAGCCGCCGTTCATGGTGTCGTTGCCGGCGCCGCCATCCATCACGTCGTCGTCGGTCTGCCCCGGGAGCAAGGCGGGCTGCAGGTTGCCGAAGAGCTGGTAGCCATACATCAGGTCATCGCCATCGCCGCCGAACAGGGTGTCGTTGCCCAGGCCACCGGCCAGGTCATCCCTGCCGGCACCGCCGACCAGCAGGTCGTTGCCGTTGTCGCCGTCGAGACGATCGTCGCCCTCTTCGCCGTAGAGCGTATCGTCGCCATCGCGGCCCAGCATGATGTCGTTGCCGGTACCGCCCCACATGGTGTCGGCCTTGGCGCCACCGATGATCACGTCATCGCCACCGCCGCCGACAAAGCGGGTGAAGCGCGGCCGGTTGCGGCGAATGGCCTCGTCCAGACCGGTACCCCAGTCATCAAGGCGGTCGTTGCCGTCGGTGCCGATCAACAGGTCAGGTTCGCCGGCCTTGGTCTTGATATCGCCCGGCTTGAAATTGACGGTGCGCCCACCCTCCAGCTTGAGGGTGTTGTCGTTGTCGCGCAGGCTGCGGAACTGGCTGTCGGGCGGGACCGGCGGCTTGGGTGCGGCCACTGCCATGGCAGCAGGCAGCGCCACGGCGGCACCCAGCGCCACGACTGGCAGGGTCTGCGCCGCGCTGCCGCTGGTACCGTCGGTGACACCCGCCCCCTTGGCTTGGCCGGCCACGGCGGGCTGGGAGGATGTTGCCGGCGTGCTGGCCGGTACCGATACCGATACCGATACCGGTACCGGCACCGACTTCGGCGTCGCCACCGGTGTCGTGACCAGAACCGGCTTGTCGCCAGGCGCGGCCACCGGCGCATCGGCGCTCTTCAGCACCGGCTTGACCACCGGGGTCAGCACGGGCGTGAGCACCGGTTCAGGCAGCGGTTTCAATGTCGGCACCAGCTTGGGACCGGCCGATGGGACCAGGCTGGAGATGGGCACCGGCGTGCAGTCCAGGAACTCGATGACGACGCCGGGCGGGAACGCCTGCGACAGCGGCACCACTTCCTTGGTGACGATCCATGGTTTGGCTGGATCGGCCTTGAGTGTGGGTACCACGCCTTGGACCGCCGGGCAGATGCTGACCGGCGTCAACGGGCAGGGACGGACATTGAGCGGCAGACAACCCGGCGAGGGCTGCGGCGCGCTCATGGTCACCGGCTGGAAGGGGCAGACGAAGCTGGGCTTTGGCGTGGCCTGCGTCGGCGTCTGCACTGGCGTCTGCATTGGCGTCTGTACTGGCGTCCGCGCGGGCATGGGCAGGCGCACCGGCAGCAGCGGGCAGGCATAGGGTGAGCTCGATACCGGCATGCTCACCCGCATGGGCAGGGACGGACAGCTGATCATCGACAGCGGTCCGCACTCGCCCGGCGTCGCGGTGCCGCCCGCCGTGGTGCCGGACGATCGGTTGATCACGATCGGCGAGCCGAAGCTGGCGCTGAGGGGGGCGCTGCGCGACCACGCGCCGGACAGCGCGTCGGCCATGTTCTTGACCGTGCTGGCCACGTTCAGGCGGATGGGGCCGCTGCTCCAGCTGGCGACGGCGTTGCGCTCGGGGCTGGCGGCGGGCCGGATGAAATCGCTGTCGGCCTGGGTCGGCTGGGTCGGCTGTATGGGCTTGCCAGCCGACAGTGACGGGATGGCAGCCGCCTGGCCGCCGATCGCCACGGGGCGGTGTACGGCAAAGGCACTGGTGGGCAGGATGCTATCCAGGGCCCGTGCGCCCGCGCTCTGGAAGCTGGAGGTGCTGGTCACGGAGACGGACGTGCTCTTGCGACTGCGGGCAGTCGATGAGGACGTGGGCGTAGGCGTAGACGGCAATGAAGCCGCGGCCTGGCCACTCATGCGATTGCTGGTGATGGTGATAGACATATTGTTTTTCCTGAGCTGTCTGACATGGAGGAAATGACACGGACGAGCATTTCTCGCGGCCCTTTCGCGTGGGACCCCCATGACCCGCAAAGACGACCGGAACCGGCGGCAGCCTGTCCTTTATCTTCACGTTTCATGCGTTGATCTTGCAGATCTGTTCATTGCCTGCTCATGTCGATCGCGCTCATCCCGAATTTTCTGGTTTCAAAATTCTTCATATTTCGTCCCGTGCCCATTCAATCGAAGCTTGCTAACGGCGACAATCGCACCATGGTGAAGCTTGTTCATTCAGGAGAATTTGTTTATGAAGGACGACTTGTCGGCTAAATGAAGAATCATTCACACCATGGTTTTTTGGCGCCTTGACTAACCTGGAGCACGGACAACTTCGCCATCTCTTCATGGCTTTACAAGTGAATGTTTGCGCACCATCGGAACCAGCAAACAACTTCACATCTTCAGCAATTGAAAAGACGGTTTGCGCAGAAACGGCGCGATGGGCAAGGTGAATTTCTTGTCACTTCTGATGCCATTGTTGGCGGCGCGAAGGACGGCCCGAGCGTCGTCAGGCGAAGACGATGCGGAAATCAGGCGGAAATAAGGCGGAGATCAGGCGGAGAAATGAAAAACGGCCCCGGATTCACAGGGGCCGTCTTGAGCGAAGTGCTCAGGTGAGGGGGTGATGACAGCGCTGATGGCTGCCATCCGTTGGTTTCGATGGCTCAGAACTTGTGCCGCAGTCCGATGCGGAGCACGTTCTGGCTGCTGTCGTCGGACGGGGCCGAGGAATAGGCGGCGCTGATCACGCCGGGGTTGATCACGTCGCTGGCTGACTGGCGGCTGGCCATCGCGTACACATCGGTGCGCTTGGAGAGGAAGTAATCCACGCCCAGGTTGAGCTGGGTGGTGTGCCCACGGGTGGCACCAGCCCCCGCACGTGCCAGGTCGGCGCGGTCGTGGATGACGCTGGCCAGCAGGTGCAGTTTGGCGTTGAGCGCATAGTTCACGCCGACGTCGAATACATTGGCACGGGTGGCGCTGGTGATGGCCACCAGGCCGGTACTGCCCAGGGCCTGCTGGGTCGGGCGACGCACCTGTGACCAGGCCGCGAACAGCTTGGCCGGGCCGGCCTGGTAGCTGGCGCCCAGGGTGAAGGTCTTGAGATCGGTATCACCGGCACTGGCCGGTATGGCGTCGGCCGCCAGGCGGCTCTGGTAATAGGCCGCGCCGATGCCGGCATTGCCGTTGCGGTAGTTGGCGCCGACCCCGAAGGCCTGCCCGGCCGAAGTCTTGCCGGCGACTTCACCAAAGCCATAGAAAAGGCTGCCGCTGAAGCCACCGAACTCGGCACTGTCGAAGCGCACCGAGTTGCTGGTACGGGCGCCGGTCAGGCGGTCGAGACTGTTGAAGTGGCCAGCCCGCACGCCGCCCCCGCCAAAGATCTGGAAGGAGCTGTATTGCTGGCCGATCTCTTCCAGGTAGTCGGTCTGGCGACCCACGGTCAGGGTGCCGTAGCGACCGGCGAGGCCGACCACCGACTTGCGGTCGAACAGGCTGCCGGGCGTGGCCATGGCGCCGTCGTCGGCGCTGAAGCCGGTTTCCAGCTGGAAGATGGCCGACAGGCCGCCGCCCAGGTCTTCCTTGCCGCGAAAGCCGATGCGCGAGGCCATGGCATCGCCCGAATCGAGACTGACGCGGCTGTTGTTGCCCGGGCCGACCTTGCTGGTATAGACCATGCTCATGTCGATGACACCGTAGACGGTGACGCTGGAGGCTTCTGCGTGAGCCGCGAGACTGGTCTGGGCCAGGGCGCAGGCGGTGAAAGTGAGGACGATTTTTTTCATGAGGAGAAGGCGGCACAGGCCGCATGGTGCAGAAAACGTCAGGATGACCGCGACGCTTTCCATGGATGGACAGGCGCGCATTGCATCGCCCTGGCAGGAAGTGCGCATGGTAGAAGCGCCGCCGGCACGGGACAATTACCTCTTGGGATAGTCCTGCCGGCACGCTGGCGCAAAGCACCGGGCTCATGCAATACTTGGCGCCGTGCCATGAGCGATTTGGCACGCACGCGCTAAATGTAGGTAAACTGCCGCATCCCCATCCATACACCCACCCGCGTCCGACTTGAATACCGCTGCCACCTTCCGCCTGGAACCGACCAGCCCGCCCGTGCTGCATGTGGAGGGCGACTGGACGCTGCACAACTATCCCGCGCTGTCGCGCCGGATCGCGCAGGAACGGCCGGCCATGGGGGACGATCTGGTGCTGACGTTTTCGGCACTGACCGCCTTCGATACCGTGGGCGCCAAGATGCTGGTGGATCTGCTGGGCGTGCCGGCGGCACTGCGCCAGACCGGTGACGACAGCGACCTGGCGCCGGCCTGGCGCGGCCTGCTGGCCGCCGTGGCCGACGCCAAGGCAATCGCCATTCCCAAACCGGCGCCGCCGCCCCAGGCCTGGATCACCGATGTGCTGGAGCGTGCCGGCATCGCCACCCTCAGCCTGCGTGCCTGCGCGCGCGGCCTGCTGGGCTTTGCCGGTTTATCTCTGCAGACGCTGGTGGCGTCCTTCTGGCGTCCCTCGCGCTGGCGCTTCACCGCCGTGGTGGCACAGGTCGAACAGACCGGGCTGGATGCGGTGCCCATCGTTTCGCTGCTGACCTTCATGGTGGGCGCGGTGGTGGCCTTCCTGGGCGCCACGGTGCTGGCTGATTTCGGCGCCAGCATCTACACCGTGGACCTGGTGGCGTTTTCCTTCCTGCGCGAATTCGCGGTGCTGTTGACGGCCATCCTGATGGCCGGGCGCACCGCCAGCTCCTTTACCGCGCAGATCGGTTCCATGAAGGCCAACGAGGAAATCGACGCCATCCGCGCCCTCGGGATGGACCCGGTCAACCTGCTGGTCCTGCCGCGCATCATCGCGCTGCTGGTATCGATGCCCATCCTGACCTTCATCGCCATGATGTCCGGCCTGCTCGGTGGCGCCATGGTGTGCGCCCTGTCGCTGGACATCAGCCCCACCATGTTCCTGTCGCTGCTGCAGCAGGACGTGGGCATCCGCCATTTCGTGCTGGGCATGGTCAAGGCGCCGCTGTTTGCCTTCGTCATTGCCATCATCGGCTGCAATGAAGGTTTCAAGGTCAGCGGCAGTGCACAGTCGGTGGGGCAGCACACCACCTCCAGCGTGGTGCAGTCGATCTTCGTGGTGATCCTGCTGGATGCGCTGGCGGCCCTGTTCTTCATGGAGATGGGATGGTGAACGCACCCCACGCCCCCGCTCACACTGGCACCGAAGACATCATCGACGTGCGCGGCCTGCGCAACCAGTTCGGTACCCAGGTGGTGCACGAGCAGCTGGACCTGCAGGTGCGGCGCGGCGAAATCCTCGGCGTGGTGGGCGGCTCGGGCACCGGCAAGTCGGTGCTCCTGCGCAGCATCGTCGGGCTGCAACGTCCGGCCGCCGGGCAGGTGAAGGTGTTCGGACAGGACCTCTCGGCGCTCTCCACCCAGGCGCGCTCGCGCTACGAGCGCCGCTTTGGCGTGCTGTTCCAGCAGGGTGCGCTGTTCTCCTCGCTGACGGTGCTGGAAAACATCGCCCTGCCCCTGACCGAATACGGTGGCCTGGATGCCGACCAGGCGCGGGGCGTCTCGGCCATGAAGCTGGCCCTGGCCGGCCTGCCCATTGCCGCCGGCGACAAGTTCCCGGCCGAGCTCTCGGGCGGCATGATCAAGCGCGCCGCGCTGGCGCGGGCCCTGGCGCTGGACCCGGACATCCTGTTCCTGGACGAACCCACCGCCGGCCTGGACCCGATCAGCGCCGCCGCCTTCGACCGCCTGATCCTGACCCTGCGCGACGCGCTTGGGCTGACGGTGTTCCTGGTCACCCACGATCTCGACACCCTCTATGCCATCTGCGACCGGGTGGCCGTGCTGTCGGCGCGACGGGTGCTGGTGGCCGACCGCATCGAAGCGGTGGCAGCCTTCGACGATCCGTGGATACGCCAATATTTCCAGGGCCCGCGTGGACGGGCCGCCAGTGTGGCTGCGCTGCGATCGGCCGCCACCGCAACCCAGCAAGGACCCGCTTGATGGAAACCCGCGCACATCACGTCCTCATCGGACTCTTCACCATCCTGGTCGCGCTGGCGGCGCTGCTGTTCTGCCTGTGGCTGACCAAGGTCGGCCAGGACCGCGACGTGGATTACTACACGGTGATCTTCAACGAAGCCGTCAGCGGTCTGTCCCGGGGCAGCCCGGTGCAGTACAGCGGCATCAAGGTGGGCGATGTGGTCGGCCTGAGCCTGGACCCGGCCGATCCGCGCAAGGTGCGCGCGCGCATCCGCGTGACCGGCAAGGCACCGATCAAGGAAGACACCGGTGCCAAGCTGGCCCTGGCCGGCATCACCGGTACCGCCCTGATCCAGCTGACCAACGGCTCGCCGCAAAGCCCGCGCCTGGAGTCCAGGGACGGCAACGATCCGGTCATCATCGCCTCCCCTTCGCCGCTGACCTCGCTGCTGGCCAATGGCGAAGACCTGCTCTCCAACGTCAATGAAGTGCTGATCAATGCCAAGCAGTTCCTGGCACCGGAAAACGCGCAGCGCCTGAACCAGACCCTGGCCCACCTGGAACAGCTGACCGGCAGCCTGGCCGCGCAGCGCGGCAACGTCGGCCGGGCCATGCAGGACCTGGCCGAGGCGGCGCGCCAGGCCAATATCGCCATGCAGTCGGCCAACCAGTTGCTGTCCACCCGGGGTAACGACGCCATGGGCAACCTGCAGAAGGCCATGAGTTCGCTGGCCGCCAGCAGCCAGCAGATCGAAACCCTGATCCAGCAGAACCAGGCGGCGCTCAACAACGGCGCCCAGGGCGTGGCCGAGATCGGCCCGGCCATCACCGAACTGCGCGGCACACTGGCCTCGGTCCGGGCCATCAGCCGCAAGCTGGAAAACAATCCCGGCGCCTATCTGCTGGGCCAAGACAATCTCCAGGAATTCCAACCATGAAGACCCTGCTCCTGCGCACCGCCCTCGTGGCCGGCAGCCTGGCATTGACGGCCTGCTCCATCCTGCCCAAGGCCGACCCGCTGGCGGTGTACCGCCTGCCGGCCCCGACCTTGGCTACGCCTGCCAGCACAGGCAACAGCGCCAGCCCCTACCGGGCGCTGCGCATCGTCACGCCCAGCGCCAATCGCAGCGTCGACAGCGAACGCATCCTGGTGCTGCCCGAGGGCGACATGATCAAGTCCTATGCCGGCGTACGCTGGAGCGATCCGGCCCCGCAACTGCTGCGTGACCGCCTGCTGGAGGCCTTCCAGGCCGATGGCCGCTTCCCGCGATTGTCCGGCGACAATGCCAATATCGCGGCCGAGGTCGAGCTCAATGGCGTGCTGGCTGCCTTCCAGACCGAATATCGCAACGGTGTACCGCAGGTGGTGATCGTCTATGACGCCCGCCTGGTCGATACCACCACACGCCAGCAACTGGCGGCGCGCCGCTTTGCCGTGGTGCAACCGGTGGCTGGCAGCAAGGTGCCGGAAGTGGTCACCGCCTTCGGCGCGGCCAGCGAGCGGCTGGCGGCCGAGGTGGTGGGCTGGGCCGCCGGGGTGCGCTAGCGCACCAGCGCCAGGTGCCGAGCATGGTTGGGGCCATGCTGACCATTATCCAAACGTAGCATGTTCATGCCCGCGCGCCTGTGGCACGCTGGACGGTATTTTTCTTGCAGATCGGAGACAGCTTGGACAAGTTGCAAGCCATGGAAACCTTCGTCGCCGTGGTCGAGAGCGGCAGCTTCGTTAGCGCCGTGGATGTCACCGGCCTGTCCAAGCCGGCCGTCTCGCGCCAGGTGTCGGAGCTGGAGCAGTTCCTGGGCATCCGCCTGCTCCACCGCACCACGCGGCGGCTGTCGCTGACCGATGAAGGGCGCGTCTATTTCGCCCGCTGCAAGGAATTGCTGGAATCGATACAGGACGTGGAAAGCGAGGTCGGGCTCAATTCCGACCAGGCCTGCGGCCGCCTGCGCATCGGCGCGCCCCAGGATTTCGGGGTGGAGCAGCTGGCGCCGCTATGGGGCCGATTCGCCGAAGACAATCCGCTGATCACACTCAACATCACCCTCTCGGACCGCACCATCGACCTGATCGAAGAAGGTTTCGACATGGTCATCCGCATCAGCACCCTGGGTGACAGCCGCATGGTGGCGCGCCCACTGGCGCCGGTGCGCATGATTGCCTGCGCCTCGCCGGAATTCCTGCGCCGCCACGGCACGCCGGAGACCCCGGCCGAGCTGCGCGAATACCCCTTCATTTCCTACAGCTACCGCGCCAATGGCGACGAATGGAGCTTCAAGCATGTGCATGGCGACACCTGCCATGTGCGCGTGCGTTCCACCGTCTATGTCAACAATGGCGTGACCTGCCGCGAGATGGCCATCGCCGGCCAGGGCATCGCGATCCAGCCGGACTTCATCGTCAATGCCGCCATCGCCTCGGGGCAACTGGTGGAACTGTTCGAGGGCTGGAGCACCGGTGAGCAACTGGTGGTGCATACACTCTACCCGACCCGCACCCACCTGCCACCCAAGGTCCAGCGCATGCGCGACTTCCTGGTGGAACAGTTCAAGGTACCACCCTGGTGCCCCAAGCCGGCCAGGTAAGCCGGCAAAATAAGCCAGCAAAGTAAGCCGGCAAGGCAATCGGCGCCGGCCTCAGGCGCCGATCCAGCGCAGGAACACCGGCATCGCCAGCGGCACCACGATCGCCGTGAAGACTCCATTGAGCCCCATGCCCAGGCCAGCGAAAGCGCCCATCTCGGCGCTCACCTGCAGCGCCCGCGCCGTACCGATGCCGTGCGAGGCCACGCCCAGCGCGAAGCCGCGTACCGGATGGCTGTCGATGCGCAGGAAGTTCAGCACATAGCGCGCCAGCACCGCCCCCAGGATGCCGGTGCAGATCACCAGCACGGCGGTCAGCGAAGGCAGGCCGCCGAAGCGTTCCGAAATCGCCATGGCTATCGGCGTGGTGGCTGACTTGGGCGCCAGCGATGCCATGATCTGCGGCGAAGCGCCCATGGCATAGGCAATGCCCACCGCCGACACCACCGCCGTGATGGACCCCGCCGCCAGGCCCAGCAGCAGCGGCACGGCGGCGTGACGCAGCTTGTTCCATTGCTTGTACAGCGGCATGGCCAGCGCCACCGTGGCCGGGCCGAGCATGAAGTGCACGAACTGCGCGCCTTCGAAGTAGGTCTTGTAGGGGGTGCCGGTCACGGTCAGGATGCTCACCACGATGGCAATGGCGATCAGCACCGGATTGGCCAGCGGATTGAAACCAAGCCGGCGATACACCCATAGCGCCACCAGATAGGCCACCAGCGTGGTGGTCAGCCCCAGCAGCGGCGAGGCGGCGAGATAGACCCAAATGTCGGTCAGACGTGCCAGGCCGTGCATCAGTGCGACTCCTGGCCGGCGTCGGGCGTTGTCGGCTGATCTGACGGGGCAGGCGGACCGGACTTGCCAAGCCACTTCATGGCCGCCTGCGTCACCAGCGCACCCACGGCGATGGCCAGTACCGTGCTGGCCACCAGCGCCACCACGATGGCCGGCAGGTCGGCCTTGAGCTGGCCGGCGGCGGCGATCACGCCCACCCCGGCCGGCACGAACAGCAATGACAGGTGCTGCAGGATGCCCCAGGAAGTGGGCTCCATCAGCTCAGCCAGGCGCGGTGATGACAGGAAGGCCAGCAGCAACAGCAGCATGCCGATCACCGGGCCGGGGATAGGCAGGCCCAGCAGCTGGGCGACGCCTTCTCCCAGGCACTGGAAGACGAGAAGGAGTGCGAGCGAAGTCAGGTTCATGGCGGGCTCTTGGGCAGGGACGTGGCCTGCGCGATCAGGAAAGGGCGACATCAGGGGCAAGCCGTGATTGTGCCATCAGGCGGGCCATTTGATGCAAGCCCGTCTGCTGTACCTGCTGCCTGCTGCCTGCTGCTTGCTATCAGCGCAGCATCCCGCTCATCCCGCCAGCGCCACCAGCCCCGCACAGAACAGCAGCGCCGACACGATGCGCTGGAACCATGACGGTGACAGCAGGCCATAGAGCCGTTCCCCCACCAGCACACCGGCCGCGAAGGCCGGCACCAGCCAGGCCGTCAGCGCCAGTTGCGGCAGACCCACCTGCCCGTCCCAGGCCAGGATCATGGCCGCGCCGAAGAACAGCACCATGAAGTAAGCCAGCAGGTTGGCGCGCAGGTGTGCGGCCTGCTCATGTGCCTGCCCGTGATCGGCCGCTTGCGGTATCGCTCCTGCCTCAGCGCGCCGGATGCCATTGAAGTAGTACACCGCCGCCACCCCGCCGATCCCGCACAGCGCTGTCATCAGTCCCGATACCGCACCGGCCGCCAGCGTCGGCGTGGCGCCGCCCCCATGGCGCCAGCGCCAGCCCAGCACGTGCAGGGCGGTCACCGCCAGCACGCACAGGCCGATCAGGCGATGCATGTCGGGCAGGCTGCCGCTGGCGATCAGGCGCACCCCCACCGCAGTGCAGGCCAGTGCGATGGCCGCCAGTGGCAACACCGTCGGCCAGTGAGCCTGCCGGACCCAGCCGCGCCAGCCCTGCAGCGACGCCGCGCAGTTGACCAGCACGATCAGGGCCGCCGCCTCTGAGGACGGCAGCGCCAGGCCGAACAGCGGCGCCGTGACCAGCGCCCCGCCAAAGCCGGTCACGCCCTTGGTGAGACCGGCCAGCAGGCTGACCGCCATGAGGCCGGCGACCAGCGACAGGGAGGCGCTCATGCGGCCACCTCGGGATGGCACACGCGGCAAGAAGAAGGGATAAGTCGGGACATGGCGCAATCATTGCATCGGCACCGGCTGGACCATAAGACCAGCGAGACCTTTCCATGGAGCCAGCCACGACAGCACCGCAGGTGGGCAAGGCGCACAACAATGGTACGAAGACAGCACGAAAGCAGTGCCGCGCCCTGCCCGCTGTACAGCATCCACGCCGGGAAGCCGGCGGAGGCGCGGAGCGCAGCGATATCGGCATTGCCAGAACGCGGCGGACCAGGCATGGCTGCGCTGGTCCAATCGAAAGGCCGCTGTGGCTCCATCGGCTGGCGCAGTTTCTGCGTCAGAGTAGGCGTGTTGCCAACACCGAAACGGGCAACCGCGTGCCAGCCACGGGCCGCGTTCCTTGCTCACATCGCCACATCACGATAACGAGGGGTTCTCCATGAAAGCATTCGCACTGCGTCCTACCCTGACCGGCCTGCTGGCCGGCGTCTGCCTGCTCTCCGCCGTCAGCGTCAGTTCCCTGGCCCTGGCCGCCGACAAGGAAGTCACCATCGCCTACCAGGACATGATGGTCCCCTGGCGCTACGCCCAGCAGCTTGACGAAGCCGCCAAGGAAACCGGCTACAAGGTCAACTACCGCAAGTTCGGCGGTGGCGGCGACGTCATCCGCGCCATGGCCTCGGGCAACGTGCAGATCGGTGAAGCCGGTTCCAGCCCGGTGGCGGCCGGGCTGTCGCAGGGCCTGCCGATCCAGCTGTTCTGGATCCTGGACAACATCAACGACGCGGAGGCCATGGTGGCCCGCAACGGGTCCGGCATCAGCTCGGTGACGCAGCTCAAGGGCAAGCGCCTGGGTGTGCCCTTCGTCTCCACCAGCCACTTCCATGCGCTCATGGCGATCAAGCAGGCCGGCCTGTCGGCGGCCGATGTGAAGGTGCTCAACATGCGCCCGCCCGAGATCGCCGCGGCCTGGGAGCGCGGCGACATCGATGCCGCCTTCGTCTGGAACCCGGTGCTGGCCAAGATCAGCGCCAGTGGCACGGTGGTGACCAGCTCCGGCAAGATCGCCGCCCAGACCGGCATCGCCACCTTCGACGGCTTCGTGGTCAACCGCGACTGGGCCAAGGAGCATGAGAAGTTCATGCTCAGCTTCACCCGCATGCTGGCCAAGTATGACGCCATGTATCGCGCCAACCCGGGTCAATGGACCGGCGACACCGCGCAGGGCAAGGCGGTGGCGGCCATCTCCGGTGGCGAGCCGGGCGAGGTGGCGGCAGCACTGAAGCTCTACCAGTTCCCGACGCCGGCCGAACAGGCTTCCACCAAGTGGCTCTCGGGCGGCAAGGAGGCCGGTGCCGTCAAGTCGCTGCAGGCCACGGCCGAGTTCCTGAAGGAACAGAAGACCCTGCAGGCCATCCTGCCGGATTACTCGGTGGGCGTGACCGACCAGTACGTCAAGGCCATCGCGGCCGGCAAGTAAGGTCGTCGTCCCTTCCCTTTTTCACCCATTCATCCTTGGAGCGCGAGCATGCTTGAAATCGACCAGGTCTCGATCGAATACCCGGCCCGCAAGGGGCCGCCCAGCCTGGCGCTGGACCAGGTCTCGCTGTCCATCCCGGCTGGCGAGTTCGTGGTGGCGCTGGGGGCCTCCGGCTGCGGCAAGACCACCCTGCTCAACACCATTGCCGGCTTCATCCCGCCCACGCGGGGCGAAATCCGGCTGGCCGGCGAGGCGGTGGACGGTCCCGGTTCGGACCGGGGCGTGGTGTTCCAGAAGCACGCGCTGATGCCCTGGATGAATGTGGTGGAAAACGTCGAATTCGGCCTCAAGCTGCGCAAGATGCCGCTGCACGAGCGGCGCCGCATCGCCCTCGAATGTCTCAACAAGGTGGGTCTGCTGTCCTCGGCCCACAAGCAGGTCTATGAACTGTCGGGCGGCATGCAGCAGCGCGTGGGGGTGGCGCGCGCCATCGCCTCCTCGCCCTCGGTGATGTTGCTGGACGAACCGCTGGGCGCGCTCGACGCCTTCACCCGCGAAGCCATCCAGGAACTGCTGCTGGACCTCTGGAACGAATCTCAGGGGGTGTTCTTCTTCATCACCCACGATGTGGAGGAAGCCCTGTTCCTGGCCACCCGGCTGATCGTGATGGCGCCCAGCCCGGGCCGCGTGGTGCATGACCTGAGCATGCCCTTTGCCCGCCGCTACCTGGCCACCCGCGATGCCCGCGGCACCAAGGCCGATCCTGAATTCATCGCCGCCCGCGAACGCGTGCTGGCGCTGGTCCACCAAACCTCGTCGACCGGGATGCACTGATGAACAGCACCACCGCCACCGCCGTCACCAAGCCGGCGCAGGAGACCACCATGCCCCCCACTACCCGCCCTGCGGCCACCGCATCCGCCCAGGCCACTGCCCCGCGCCGTCGCCGGCGCCCGCGCAACTATGGCGCCCCGGGCCAGGGCAGCACCTGGCTGATCAGCACCATCACCCTGGTGGCCTTGCTGCTGCTGTGGTGGATCGCCACCGGCCTGCACTGGATCAAGCCGTTGTTCCTGCCCACCCCGCAGGCCACCCTGGATGCGCTGATTGGCGCCCTGCACGGCCAGACCCAGGGCGACACGCCGTTGGCGCAACACGTGCTCATCAGCCTGAGCCGGGTGATGGCGGCCTTCCTGCTGGCAGTCGTCACGGCCGTGCCGGTGGGCCTGGCCATGGGCACCTCGCGCCTGGTGCGCGGCATCGCCGACCCGATCATCGAGTTCTATCGGCCGCTGCCGCCGCTGGCCTACCTGCCGCTGATCGTGATCTGGCTGGGCATCGATGAAAGCGCCAAGGTCACGTTGATCTATCTGGCCTGCTTCGCCCCGCTGGCGATGGCTTCCAAGGCCGGCGTGCGCTCGGTGGCGATCGAACAGATCAATGCGGCGCGCTCGCTGGGTGCGAGCAACTGGCAGGTGATCCGCATGGTGGTGTTTCCGGCGGCACTGCCGGAAATCCTGACCGGCATGCGCATCGCCGTGGGCTTCGGCTGGACCACCCTGGTGGCGGCCGAGATGGTGGCGGCCACCGCCGGCATCGGGCAGATGGTGCTCAATGCCTCCAACTTCCTGCGTACCGACATCGTGATCATGGGCATCATCGTCATCGGCGTGCTGGCCTACCTGATCGACCTGCTCATGCGCAAGATGGAAGAAAAGCTGATTCCGTGGAAGGGCAAGATGTGAAACCCGCACAGCCGGCTGCTGGCACGCTTCCTGCGACAACGCAGGCTTTGGGACAGCGGAGCAAAGGCGTGCGTGACCACCAGGCCCATCAGGTGATGTGGCGACAGATCTTTCCCGAGCCGGAGCGCCAGGGCAGTACCCTGCAGAGCCAGCTGCGGGTGTGCTTCGTCGATGCCGTGCTGGACGGGCGACTGGCGCCCGGCATGCGCCTGCCCTCCAGCCGCGAGCTGGCCGACATGCTGGCCATTTCACGCAATACCGTGGTGCTGGTCTATGAAAAGCTGGCCGAGGACGGTTACCTGGAAAACCGTCCGCGCAACGGCTATTACGTCAGCGAGCGCTACCTGCACCACCACCGGCCGGCGCAGACCGCGCCCGACCATCCCCGTCGCGAGGCACCGCAGGGGGTGGACTGGCAGGCGCGCATGCAGGCTGAGCCTGCCGGCATCAAATGGCTGGACAAGCCGGAAGACTGGCAGCGCCATCGCTATCCCTTCCTGTACGGCCAGTTCGATCCCAGCCTGTTCCCCATCGCCGACTGGCGCGAGTGCAGCCGCCAGGCGCTGGACGTGAGCTCGATCCGGGGCTGGGCGCCGGATGCCATCGACCATGACAATGCCTCCCTGGTGGACCAGTTGATCAAGCGCGTGCTGCCCCGACGCGGGATCGCGGCGCGCCGGGACGAGGTCCTGCTGACGGTGGGGGCGCAACAGGCCCTGTACCTGGTGAGCGAACTGCTGACACCGCCTGGCTCCACCGTGGCGGTGGAAGACCCGGGCTACATGGATGCCCGCAACATCTTCCTGCGCCGGGGCGCGCAACTGGTGGGGCTGGAGGTGGACCGCGATGGCGTGCTGCCCGATCCGGCGGTGCTGGCCCAGGCCAGCATGCTGTATTGCACGCCCAGCCACCAGTGCCCGACCGGTATCACGCTCTCCACCGAGCGGCGGCTGGCCTTGCTGGAATGGGCGCGCACCCATGATGGTGTGATCATCGAAGACGACTACGACGCCGAGATGCAGTACGTCGGCAAGCCCTCCCCGGCCCTGAAGGCCATCGACCATGAGCGCCGGGTGATCTACATCGGCAGCCTGTCCAAGACGCTTTCGCCGGGCCTGCGCATCGGCTATATCGTGGCACCGGCGGAGGTGGTGGTGCGGCTGCGCGCCTTGCGGCGGCTGATGATCCGCCATCCGGCCACCAACAACCAGCTGGCGGCGGCGCTGTTCATCTCGCACGGCCATTACGACCGTTTCCTGCACCTGATGCGCGATGAACTGGCGCGCCGGGCGGGTCTCCTGATCGACGCCGTGCGCACGCATCTGCCGATGATGGATTTCACGCCACCGGATGGTGGCTCTGCCTTGTGGGGTCGCTTTGCGCCGGAGATCGATACCCGGCTGCTGCGGCAGGCGGCCTTCGAGCAAGGCATCCTGGTGGAATCGGGCGAGGCCTTCTGGCTGGCCGAGCCGGGCAAGGTCAATGGACTGCGGCTGGGGTTTTCATCAATCCAGGCCGAACGCATCGAACCCGGGATTGCGGCGCTGGCGGCCCTGGTGCCGCGCTGTCGCCTGCGCTGAGGAGACACTCTCCTTCAGCGTCTTGCAGCCGTGCAGGGCGCACGCCCCGCACGGCCCTTGTCTCTTCCCTCCCCCTGTCTACAGGATTTCGTCACGCAGCCAGTACCAGCGATAGAGCATGCTCTGCCCCAGGCGGCGGAAGGGTGCGGTCCACTCACCCTGGCGCGGGAAGGGCAAGGCGCTGTCGTAGATGGGCAGCTCGATTTCCGGCCCACGCAGGCCGGCCACGCGCTCGGCCATACGGCGCCCGGCATGGGCCGAGAAGGAGACGCCATTGCCGCCATAGCCCAGGGCGTAGTAGATGCTCTGCGCCGGATCAGGCTGCACTACGCGCGGCATCATGTCGTGGCTGACATCGACCCAGCCCCACCAGGAATGATCGATGCGGATGCCCTTGAGGGCGGGAAACTTGCGGGCCAGCCCGTCGACCAGCAGGCGGTAGTGATGCTCCTGATGGGCAGCGGCGCCACTGATGGCGCTGCGACTGCCGATCTGCACCCGGCGGTCCGGCAGCAGGCGGTAGTAGAAGCGCAGCGTGCGGGTATCGGTGATGGCCTGATGGGTCAAGAAGTTGGTGGCCTGCAGTTCTTCGTCGGTGAGCGGGCGCGTGACGATGGAATTGGACAATACCGGGAACACGCGATTCTTCAGCAGCGGCGTCAAGCCCTGCAGGCCGTAGGCCCCGGTGGCCACCGCCACCGCGCGCGCCCGCACCACCCCGCCGGGGGTACGCAGGTGATGCACGCCATTGCGCGTTTCCCAGCCCGTCACCGGGCTGGAGGGATGCACGCGGGCGCCCAGTGCGCGGGCCATCTTCATGTAGCCGAAGGCCAGTTTCAGCGGATGCACGCAGATGCCCACCGGTTCGTGCATGGCGCCGGCGGCCTCCTGGTCGCCGCACCAGTCACGCCGTACTTCCTCGCCGGTGAGGATGCGGGTGTCGTAACCGAAGCGGCTGCGCATGACCTCGGCTTCGTTGCGCAGGAAGTCCATCTTCTTGGGCCGATGGGCGATGTAGAGATGGCCGCCAGGCTGGGGATCGCAATCGATTTCCTCGGTGAGCTGACGGAAGGTCTCGAAGCCGTTGCGGATTTCCTCGTCCAGCTTCAGCGCGGTCGGCAAGCCCCAGCGGTCAATCCACTGCGAGCGGTACAGGCGACCGCTGGCGTTCTGCCCCTGGCCGCCATTGCGGCTGGTGCAGCCCCAGGCGACCTGGTTGGCTTCCAGCACGGTGGCGCGGATACCGTGCTCGCGTGCCAGGAACAAGGCCGTGGCCAGGCCGGTGAAGCCGGAGCCGATGATGACCACGTCGGCATCGGTGTCACCCGTGATGGGGCCATCGTCCGGCGGCGGATCACCGGCGCTGGCGACCCAGTAGGTCGGCGCGTACTGCATGTTATGACCGGGCGAGCGCGAGACCAGCGGATCGAAGGCCGGATCGTAGGGAGTGGCAGGAGCGCGGGAATCGGTGAAGGCAGCGCCGACTTCGGCGCGGGACAGGCTGTTCATGGCAGTGGCCTTGGTAGCAGTGAGCGGGCGGCGCGGTGTTTGCTGCGGATCAGGCCGGCCTGACCGTGCGGTTCTTGCGGAAGACGTTCTTCTGCAGGATCTTGCCATCGCGGAAGATGAACAGATCGACACCGTCGGCCTCGATGGGCGAGCCATCGGCGGCGGTGCCGGTAAAGGTCCATTCGGACACGCCACGCTCGCCGGACACCCAATGGCGACCATTGCGCCACTGCGCATCGGGCACGGCGATCCAGGCCGAGGCAAAGGCCTTGGCGACCGCCTCCTGGCCAGCATGGCGGGTGCCGTGGGCATCGTGCCCGGCGGCAGTGAGGAATTCACAGTCGGGGTGCATGTAGCTCATGAGGGCAGCGATGTCGTGGCGGTTCCAGGCATCGGAGAAGGCCTGCAGGGTTTCCACCGTCACGGCCGGTGCGGTGCTGAGCGAATGGGATGGCGAGGACATGCGAACTCCATGGGATACCTGATACAGGCGAATACGGCACAGCCTACTGGAGCCTGGCCTGAAGGCCATAGAGCCAGCGGAGGCTTTTGATCAGGCCAGGGCGGCCGGCGATGGAGCCAGTCGATGTGCGGCGGGCAGGATGACGCCTTCTGCACCGCGCCTGACGTTTTCTGCACCATGGGCGGCAGGCGTGGCCTCTACGATGAGCGCTCTTCAACCCCTGTGGAGCACATGCATGAACCATCCCAAACACCTGGCCGCTACCCTGGCCACCAGCGCTGCCCTGACGCTTTCCGCACTGTCGGCCCAGGCGGCCGACTTCAGCGTGACCAGCAAGGACATCCAGGAAGGCCAGACCCTGAGCAACGCCCAGGTCTTCCAGGGCTTCGGCTGCAGCGGCCTGAACCGTTCGCCGCAATTGTCCTGGTCGGGCGCGCCAGCCGGCACCAGGAGCTTTGCCGTCACGGTCTACGATCCCGATGCACCAACGGGCAGTGGCTGGTGGCACTGGACGGTATTCAACATCCCTGCCTCGGTGACCAGCCTGCCGGGCGGGATCACCGCCGAAGGCAAGGGCTTGCCGGCCGGCGCCATCCAGGGCCGCACCGACTTCGGCAGCAGCAGCTTCGGCGGCGCCTGCCCGCCGGAAGGCGACAAGCCGCACCGTTACCAATTCGTGGTCTGGGCCTTGAAAACCGACAAGTTGCCACTGGACGCACAAGCCAGCGGTGCTATGCTCGGCTTCATGCTCAATGCCTCGGTGCTCGGCCAGGCCCGACTGACCGCCCACTACGGACGCTGACTCCGCCGCTGATTTCCCCCCCATCCCCGCATGCAAAACGATCTCGCCATCCTGCCCTTCGCGCATGGTCCCGCACCGACCCTGACCCGCATCCGCGCCCGCCAGGAGCAGAAGCTGCGCCAGGTCTTCATCGGACTGGCCAGCATCTGCCACGTGCGGCAGGGACGCAAGCGGGTCGAATGGGGCAGCCGTCAACTGCAATGCGGTCAGGATGTATTGCTGCTGATCGCCCCCGGCATGCAGATGAACGTGGCCAACCTGCCCCGGGCTGGCGAATATGCGGCCGACATGGTCTCGCTGCCGTCATCGCTGCTGGAGCGCTTCCGCCTGCATTATCCCGGCCAGGGCGTACGCAGCAGCGAAGCCACGGCCTTGGTCAGCGTGCAGCAGGATGCGGACATCCTGCGCGCCTGGCGCTACCTGCTCGACTGCATCCGCGATGACGCGGCCGCTGACCTGCAGTGCCAGGCCGCCGAAGGCCTGTTGCTGGCGCTCAGTCTGCGTGGGGTGGTGGGTGGTCTCTTGCGTGAACGGGGCGACGCGATCAGCCAGCGCATCGAACAGCATCTGCTGATGCTGGCCCCGGAGCAGCGCAGCCTGGAACGGGTGGCCGATGCCTTCCACTGCAGCGTGTCGACCCTGCGGCGCCGCCTGGCACGCGAGCAGACCGGTTTTCGCGAACTGCTGGACAAGGTGCAGCTGGGCCAGGCGCTGGAACAACTGCAGGCCTCATCCCTGCCGATTGCCGACATCGCCGCCTCCTGCGGCTACGATTCCGCCTCGCGCTTTGCGATCCGCTTTCGCCAGCATTACGGGCTGAGCCCTAGCGAACTGCGGCAGACCCTGCCGTGACGGTGAGCTGGCGCCACCCAGCTCAACAACATGCACCGTCATCCCGGTACGAAAGCACCGACAAGCGTATGAAGTGACGTCCGACTGTGGGAAACGGGAGTGACGACATATCCGAAAGTCAATAACTGACTTTCTCATCCCCATATTGAAATAACAAACACCATGAAATTAAACACAGCGTGGACGGCAAATGTCAAAAAAATTGGGCGACCATTTTCTCTATATTTTTCGACCATAAATACATATGCAAGCACGACTCCCGCGACGAAAATTTCGATAGGCCAACGCCCCTCCCATCCATGTGACACTGCGAATAGAACTGCCGAGATCAAAGCTGCAAAGCACAAGTCCAATTTCAATCTTCGCAATATCTCTATACAGATCCATTGGAAAATGATGGTTTCTATGTTGATTTGCATTGAAAACTGACCCACTTTCCCAGGAAATTTGCATCCAAAGTTGACCCATGTTTAGACCACAATCCTGCTCATGACAGCGAGCGGGAGAACGGAGTGATAGACGTGGCCCTACTTGGAATTATTCGACGCTGGTACATCAGAGACCGCATCTCAATTCGGGAAATCGCTCGCAGGCTCGACATTTCCCGCAACACAGTTCGCCGCTACATCCGATCCGATGTCAGCGAACCCGCTTATCCAGCAAGGCGTTCGCCAAGCTCGCTCGATGAATTCACCGCCAGGCTCTCTGCTTGGCTCAGCGCAGAGGCGGTCAAATCTCGGAAGCAAAGAAGGACCCTGAAACAGATGTTCCTGGACTTAAGAGAACTGGGATACGAGGGGTCGTATGACCGGGTGGCTGCCTTCAGCAGGCAATGGAAGGTGGGTCAAATGGAGAGGGTCAAATCTGCGAGCAAATCAACATGTAAGAGAGCCGCACGAATAGCAACTCAAGGAGCTAGCGGAAGCCTATGGAGAAGTCATGCTGGATCTGTGCGCTGCATAAAAGTGGCGTACCTGTTATGCAAGGGATGCCAATAATCGCGATAGTCCGCCTGAGACTCAAGCCAGGCGGTTTGGATGTCGCAGTGAGCAAGGTCCGTGCGTGGTTCAGCACTCCCAGGTGCAGTGCTGCCGGGAAGCTATCAGGGTCGAGGCGATGCGCCGCAAAATTCTCCTCCGGACGCACTGTCCGAAGACGATGTTGGGCCGCGCAAGAACTGATCGCTGCCCGCACGACACAGCGCGGCAGTAGAGGCAGAAGGAGCTGCGTACAGGTAGCGCAGACCTGACCAACTCAACAACAGTCACCGTCATCCCGGTACGAAAGCACCGACAAGCGTATGAAGTGACGTCCGACTGTGGGAAACGGGAGCGAAGCCTAGTATGGCTTCAACGGCTCGCGACAGCGGGACGCCCCCAAAACTCAAGGAGATACGCATGTCATCCAAACCGACTCTGAAATTCCTCGGCACTGCCCTGATCGTTGCCGCCTTCAGCACGGGCGCCATGGCGCAGACCTCGGGCGGCGCTGCCGGCTCGGGTTCCGGTTCGGCCGGCTCCGGCGCCACCGGTGCCACCGGCGCGCAGACCACCCCGGGTAGCGGCAGCAGCGGCGCCTCCGATGCGGGCAGTTCCTCCAGCAAGAGCAAGACCATGCGCAACCACAACAAGTCCGACAAGAGCAGCACCAAGTCCCGTTCGGGTAACAACCCGAATGCCACCGAGATGAAGGATGGTCCCATGGGCACTTCCCCCGGCGGTAATGGCGGCACGGGTGGCGGTTCCGGCGCGGGCGGTGCCGGCGGTGCGGGCGCTGGCGGCTCCGGTTCCTGATCTGTCGCGACAGTCTTTCCTGACATGAGCCGACTTACGAAAGTCGGTCAGCAGGGCTTGACCGGCTTGCACGTTTGAGCGCGGCATGGCGTAGCCTCCGTTCCTTCCCGCCATGCCTGATTTGCCCCGTCGATCCTGACGGGGCTTTTTTATGCACGTTCGTCCGGCGCCGTCTGCAGGAAATGACAGAGTGCGAGGGTACAATGGCGGGCTGATTCCCTACGTCCTGCAAGCTTCCCTAGCCGCCCCGACCGTGCCATGACCGACCATTTCGAAGTCTTCTACCGTCTCTGCTTTGCCATGCTGATCGGCTGCATCATTGGCATCGACCGCAACCTGCGTGGCAAGCCCACCGGCATGAAGACGCTAGGTCTGGTGGCCCTGGGCTCGGCGCTGGTGACGATGGCGGCGATGGATTTCTCCTTCAGTGCCGACGACCATTATCGTGACGCCGTCAGCCGCGCCATCCAGGGCGTGATCACCGGCATCGGCTTCCTGGGCGCCGGCGTCATCATCCATGAACAGCGGACCGAGAAAGTCCGGGGGCTGACCACGGCGGCCTCAATCTGGGTGACGGCGGCGGTGGGCATCGTCTGCGGCGGTGGCTGGTGGCGCGTGGCCCTGATGGCGACGGCGCTGATCCTGCTGCTGTTCGTGGTGGGCCGGCCGCTGGAGCAGTTCATGCACCGCCAATGGCTGCGCAAGAGCGACGATGAACGGGCCGACATCACCGCCCGTGAAGAAGACTGAGCCCGGTCGGCCATGAAGACCCTGCTGCTCTACCTCTGCACCGCCGTGGCCGAAATCGTCGGCTGCTACCTCCCCTATCTCTGGCTCAAGCAGGACCGCTCGGCCTGGCTGCTGCTGCCGGCCGCGCTGAGCCTGGCGCTGTTCGCCTGGCTGCTGACCCTGCACGACGCCGCCTCGGGGCGGGTGTATGCGGCCTATGGCGGGGTCTACATCGCCGTGGCCATGGCCTGGCTGTGGGCGGTGGACGGCATCCGGCCCTCGGCCTGGGATTGCGCGGGCGTGGCGGTAGCGCTGGCCGGCATGGGCATCATCGCCTTCCAGCCGCGCTGAACACCGGCCATGGCCGGGCGGCAAGCTCCCGGCGCACCGCTTTGATGCCCTGCACCCTCACGATGCACTGCACCACGAACGCGCAGCTTGCACTGCAATACATCACACAATGATATATATCGGGGCCACCCGTCAGCTCTGCAGTGGCGCCCTGCTCTCCCTCTTCCCGCCGCAAACCCGCATCGCACGGGCGCCCCACCCGATTCCCGCCGCCTGGCACGACCTTTGCTCATAAGGAGCCAGGATCAAGGATGATCTCCCAATTCGATGCCGATCTAACGATGGATCTGCAAGACACACGGACAATGGCGTCCGCTAGAACCGAGCCCTGCGCTTGGTTCCAGCGGGCGCCTTTTTGTTTTTACAGGACCCGAGATGAGCAAATCCAATCGTATCGAGCTGTTCTCCCTGCGCACGCCGCAGATGCGCGCCTTCCATCTGACCTGGATGGCTTTCTTCGTCTGCTTCTTCGCCTGGTTCGCCTGCGCGCCGCTGATGCCGGTGATCAAGGGTGAATTCCATCTCACGCCCGGCCAGATCGCCAACATCAATATCGCCGCCGTGGCCGTGACCATCCTGGTGCGCCTGGTCATCGGCCCCATGTGTGACCGTTTCGGCCCGCGCAAGACCTATACCGGCCTGCTGCTGGCCGGCGCCGTGCCGGTGATCGGCGTGGCCTTTGCGCAGAGCTACGAGAGCTTCCTGTTCTTCCGCCTGCTGATCGGTGCGGTCGGTGCCAGCTTCGTGATCACCCAGTACCACACCTCGGTGATGTTCGCCCCCAATGTGGTCGGTACCGCCAACGCGGCCACGGCCGGCTGGGGCAATGCCGGCGGTGGCGTGGCACAGGGTGTGATGCCGCTGCTGATGGCGGCCGTGCTGATGCTGGGCGTGTCCCAGGCCTGGGGCTGGCGCGTGGCACTGCTGGTACCGGGCGTGCTGATGCTGATCATGGCGGCGCTCTACTGGCGCTTTACGCAAGACTGCCCGGAGGGCAACTATGACGACCTGCGCGCCGCCGGCGTGACCATCGAAAGCGGCAAGCGCGGTGGCTGGGCGAGCTTCCGCGCCGCCGCCGCCAACTACCGCGTGTGGATGCTCTTCATCACCTACGGCGCCTGCTTCGGCGTGGAAATCTTCATCCACAACATCGCTGCGATCTATTACGTGGAGCACTTCCAGCTGTCGCTGGAGTCGGCCGGCATCGCCGCCGCCAGCTTCGGCCTGCTGGCGCTGTTCGCCCGCGCCCTGGGTGGCTTCATCTCGGACAAGGTAGCCCTCGCGGGCGGCCTGAACCGCCGCGCCACCCTGCTGTTCGTGATGATGCTGGGCGAAGGCCTGGGCCTGCTGTGGTTCGCCCATGCCGGTAGCGTTGCGGCGGCCATCTTCGCCATGCTGTGCTTCGGCCTGTTCACCCACATGGCCTGCGGCGCCACCTACGCGCTGGTGCCCTTCATCGACCGCAAGGCCCTGGGCGGCGTGGCCGGCATCATCGGCGCCGGCGGCAACGTGGGCGCGGTGCTGGCGGGCTTCCTGATGAAGGGCCTGGGCAATACCCAGCAGACCCTGTCGGCGCTGGGCGTGCTGGTGACCGTCTCGGCACTGTGCGCCGTGGCCATCCGTTTCACTGCCTCGGACAAGAACGGCGAAGCCGTCCTGGCCGACAGCAAAGTTGCAGCCTGAGGAGACAACCCATGAAGATCATCGTCATCGGCCACGGCATGGTCGGCCACAAGTTCCTGGAAAGCCTGGCCGAGAGCGGCGCCGGCGAACTGCAGGTCACCATCCTGTGCGAAGAACCGCGCCCGGCCTACGACCGCGTGCACCTCTCCGAATTCTTCGCCGGCAAGAGCGCAGAGGACCTGTCGCTGGTGGCGCCGGGCTTCTTCGATGCCGGCCGTAGCGCCGTGCAGTTCGACCTCAAGCTCAACGCCAAGGCCCAGCAGATCGACCTGGAACGCAAGCAGGTGCTGGTCAACGTGGCCGGCGTGGAAGAAACCCTGTCCTATGACAAGCTGGTGCTGGCCACCGGCTCCTATCCCTTCGTGCCGACGGTGGCCGGCAACCAGCGCAAGGACTGCTTCGTCTACCGCACCATCGAAGATCTGGAAGCGATGCTGGAATGCGGCAGCCGTTCCACCTCCGGCGTGGTCATCGGCGGCGGCCTGCTGGGCCTGGAATGTGCCAAGGCCCTGCGCGACCTCAAGCTGGAGACCCATGTGGTCGAGTTCGCCCCGCGCCTGATGGCGGTGCAGGTGGACGAAAGCGGCGGCCGCGTGCTGCGCCAGAAGATCGAGGAACTGGGCGTGACCGCCCATACGCAAAAGAACACCGTGGAAATCGTCGATGGCAAGCAGCACACCCATCGCATGAACTTCGAAGATGGCTCGCACCTGGAAACCGACATGATCGTCTTCTCCGCCGGCATCCGCCCGCGTGACGAACTGGCGCGCAGTGCCGGCCTGAAGGTGGGCGACCGGGGCGGCATCGTGATCGACAACTGCTGCCTGACCTCGGACCCGGCGGTCTACGCCATCGGCGAATGCGCGCTGTGGAACGGCAAGATCTTCGGCCTGGTCGCGCCGGGCTACGACATGGCCCGCACCGCCGCCAAGCATCTGCTGTCGCACCGCGACGACGCCATCGAAGTGCCGCAATTCAACGGCGCCGACATGAGCACCAAGCTCAAGCTCATGGGCGTGGACGTGGCCAGCATCGGCGACGCCCACGGCAAGGAAGCCGGCAGCCGCTCCTACCAGTTCACCGATGAGCGCCGCCAGATCTACAAGAAGATCGTGGTCTCCGAATCCGGCAAGCACCTGCTGGGTGCGGTGATGGTGGGCGACGCTGCCGAATACGGCACGCTGTTGCAGATGATGCTGAACAAGATCGAACTGCCGGAGGCGCCGGAATTCCTGATCCTGCCGCAGTCCGATGGCAAGGCCAAGCCCGGCCTGGGCGTGGATGCGCTGCCGGATTCGGCGCAGATCTGCTCCTGCAACAATGTCTCCAAGGGCCAGCTGTGCGCCGCTGTCGCTTCTGGCGTGACCAATATCGGTGATCTGAAGGCTTGCACCAAGGCAGGCACGGCCTGCGGCGGTTGCGTGCCATTGGTGACCCAGGTCATGAAGGCGGAAATGAAGAAACAGGGGATGGCGGTCAGTAACCACGTCTGCGAGCACTTCCCCTATTCGCGCCAGGAAATCCACCATCTGGTGCGCGTGGGCCAGATCAGGAGCTTCGACGAACTGCTGGCCAAGCACGGTCGCGGCCTCGGTTGCGACGTCTGCAAGCCGATGGTGGCCAATGTGCTGGCCTCGCTGTGGAACGACTTCGTGCTCAAGAAGGAGCATGCCAGCCTGCAGGATTCCAACGACTACTTCCTGGGCAACATCCAGAAGGATGGCACCTACTCGGTGGTGCCGCGCATGGCCGGTGGCGAAGTCACCCCCGACGGCCTGATCGCGGTCGGCCAGATCGCCAAGAAATACGGCCTCTACACCAAGATCACCGGCGGCCAGCGGGTGGACCTGTTCGGCGCCCGCGTGGACCAGTTGCCCGATATCTGGGAAGAACTGATCGCCGCCGGCTTCGAGACCGGCCACGCCTACGGCAAGTCGCTGCGCACCGTCAAATCCTGCGTGGGCTCGACCTGGTGCCGCTATGGCGTGGGCGACAGCGTGGGCTTCGCGGTGCGCCTGGAAAACCGCTACAAGGGCCTGCGCTCGCCGCACAAGATCAAGTTCGGCGTCTCCGGCTGCACCCGCGAATGCGCCGAGGCGCAGGGCAAGGACGTGGGCATCATCGCCACCGACAAGGGCTGGAACCTCTACGTCTGCGGCAATGGCGGCATGAAGCCGCGCCATGCCGAACTGATCGCCTCCGATCTGGACGAAGCGACCCTGGTCCGTTATGTGGACCGCTTCCTGATGTTCTACGTGCGCACCGCCGACCGCCTGCAACGCACCAGCACCTGGCGCGAAAACCTGGAAGGCGGCCTGGACTACCTCAAGAGCGTGGTCATCGACGACAAGCTGGGCATCGCCGCGGAGCTGGAAAGCGAGATGCAGCACGTGGTCGACACCTACGAATGCGAATGGAAGAAGGCCGTCACCGATCCGGAAACCCGCAAGCGCTTCCGCCACTTCGTCAACAGCAAGGCCGCCGATGGCAATATCAGGTTTGTCGAGGAACGCGGCCAGATCCGTCCGGCCACCGTGGCGGAAAAGAAGTTGCTCGACATCCCCGTCGTCGTCGAAACGGTCTGAACCAAGGAGCCAAGCATGCACAGCGACCAGCAAATCCAGCACTGGACCCCGATCTGCGACCTGGGCGAGATCGTTCCCAACACCGGCGTGGCCGCCCTGATCGGCGACCAGCAGGTGGCGATCTTCCACGTCATCGACCATAGCGCGGGCCAGGCGCAGGCACGCGTCTTCGCCATCGGCAACTACGACCCCAACGCCGATGCCGCCGTGCTCTCGCGCGGCCTGGTGGGCAACCTGGGCGAACGCATCGTAGTGGCCTCGCCGATCTACAAGCATCACTTCGACCTGACCACCGGCGAATGCCTGGAAGAACCCGCCCACTCGGTACCCGCCTGGCCGGCGCGCATCGAGCAGGGCAAGGTCTGGATCGGGGCCTGAGATGGAGACCGGGGCCGACAAGCGCGCCGCCAGACCATCGCTGGTGGTGATCGGCAATGGCATGGCCGGCATGCGCACCGTGGAAGAACTGCTCAAGCTGGCGCCGGACCTGTACGACATCACCGTCTTCGGCGCCGAACCACACGGCAACTACAACCGCATCATGCTCTCGCCGGTGCTGGCTGGAGACAAGAGCATCGATGACATCATGCTCAACCCCCGCGCCTGGTACGACGACAACGGCATCACCCTGCACGCGGGCGACCCGGTGATCCACATCGACCGCCGCCAACGCACCGTGTATGCACGCTCCGGCCTGGCAGTGAAGTACGACCGCCTGCTGCTGGCCACCGGCTCCACGCCCTTCATCATCCCGGTGCCGGGCCATCAATTGCCGGGCGTGATCGCCTTCCGCGACATCCAGGACGTCGATACCATGCTGGAAGCGGCGCGCACCCACCGGCATGCGGTGGTCATCGGGGGTGGCCTGCTGGGGCTGGAAGCGGCCAATGGCTTGATGCGCCAGGGCATGGAGGTGACCGTGGTGCACGTCACCGACGCCCTGATGAACCAGCAACTGGACAAGCCCGCCGCTGCCCTGCTCAAGAAGGCGCTGGAAGACCGTGGCCTGCGCTTCCTGCTCAATGCCCATACCGAGGAAATCGTCGGGCCGGACCGCGTGACCGCGCTGCGCTTCAAGGATGGCAGCAGCATCCCGGCCGACCTGGTGGTGATGACCGCCGGCGTGCGCCCCAATATCGCCCTGGCCAAGGCCGCCGGCTTGCACTGCGAACGCGCCATCATCGTCGACGACACCCTGCAGACCTACGACCCGCGCGTCTATGCCGTGGGCGAATGCGTGCAGCACCGCAAGGCCACCTTCGGCCTGGTGGCGCCGATCTGGGACCAGGCCCGCGTCTGCGGTGCGCACCTGGCCGGCGCCGGCCATCGCCGCTACGTGCAGCAGGCCACCGCCACCAAGCTCAAGGTGACCGGGTTGGACCTGTATTCGGCCGGTGATTTCATCGGCGGCGAGGATACCGAAGACCTGGTGGTGCGCGACCCGCGTCGCGGCATCTACAAGCGGCTGGTGTTGCGCGGTACGCGCCTGGTGGGCGCGGTGCTGTATGGCGACGTCAAGGACGGGCCGTGGTACTTCGACCTGATCCAGAGCGGCCGCGACATCAGCGCCTTCCGCCGCGAACTGCCCTTCGGCCAGGCCATGTGCCAGCAAGCCGCCTAGCTCCAAAGGAAACTTCATGAATCTCTCCCAGACCCCGCTCGCCCTGGCCGTGACGACCACCCGCACCACCTGCCCCTATTGCGGCGTGGGCTGCGGCGTAACGGCATCGCTGAAAGAGGACGGCAGCCTGGCCATCAAGGGCGACGAGCAGCACCCCGCCAACCTGGGCCGCCTGTGCGTGAAGGGCTCGGCCCTGGGCGAGACCGTCGATCTCGATGGCCGCCTGTTGCACCCGCAGCGCCGCAACGCCCAGGGCGAACTGGAGCAGGTGTCCTGGGACGATGCCCTGGACGAAGTCGCCGGCAAGTTCTCCGCCATCGTCGCCGAACACGGGCCGGATGCAGTGGCCCTGTATGTCTCCGGGCAGTTGCTGACCGAGGACTACTACATTGCCAACAAGCTCATGAAGGGCTACATCGGCAGCGCCAACATCGACACCAATTCGCGCCTGTGCATGTCTTCGGCCGTGGCCGGACACAAGCGCGCCTTCGGCGAAGACCTGGTGCCGATATGCTACGAAGACCTGGAACTGGCGGACCTGGTGGTGCTGGTGGGATCGAACGCCGCCTGGTGCCACCCCATCCTGTTCCAGCGCATCGCCCGCCTGAAGGAAACTCGCCCGGCGATGCGCCTGATCGTCATCGATCCACGCCGCACCGCCACCTGCGAACTGGCCGACCTGCACCTGCCGATCAAGGCCGGCACCGATGTCTGGCTGTTCAACGGCCTGATGAGCTACCTGGCCCATCGCGGCCTGCGCGACAACACCTTCATCAGCGCCCACACCAACGGTTTCGATGACGCCCTGGCGGTGGCCGACGCCGACTGCGCCGATCCCGCCACGGTAGCGCGTATCTGCAAGGTGGACCTGCAGGACCTGCTGGCCTTCTACCAGGCCTTTGCCGACACTGAAAAAGTGGTCACCGGTTTCTCGATGGGCGTGAACCAGTCCTCCGCCGGTACCGACAAGGTCAACAGCATCATCAACTGCCACCTCGCCACCGGCCGCATCGGCAAGCCCGGCATGGGACCGTTTTCCATCACCGGCCAGCCCAACGCCATGGGCGGCCGCGAAGTCGGCGGCCTGGCCAACATGCTGGCGGCCCACATGGATCTGGAGCAGCCGCTGCACCGCGAGATCGTGCAAGACTTCTGGCAATCCCCGCGCATCGCCGACAAACCCGGCCTGAAAGCGGTGGACATGTTCCGCGCCATCGAGGACGGCCGCATCAAGGCGGTGTGGATCATGGCCACCAACCCCATGGTCAGCCTGCCCGACGCCGACCTGGTGCAACGCGCCCTGCAAAAATGCGAACTGGTGGTGGCCTCGGACGTGGTCACCCAGACCGATACCAATGCCTACGCCCACCTGCTACTGCCGGCCCTGGCCTGGGGCGAGAAGGATGGCACAGTCACCAATTCCGAACGCCGCATCTCGCGCCAGCGCGCTTTCCTGAGCGCCCCCGGCGAAGCACGCGGCGACTGGCGCACCCTGTGCGACGTGGCGCAGCGCATGGGCTTCGAGGGTTTCGACTTCGACGGCCCGCACGCCATCTTCGACGAACATGCCCGCCTGTCGGCCTATCGCAATGGCGAGGCCCATGCTGAGACCGAACCGGGCAAAGTGCGCCGCGTCTTCAACCTGGCCGGCCTGACCGGCCTGGACCGCAGCAGTTACGACACCCTGGCACCGATCCAGTGGCCGGTGCAGCGCCTGTCCGATGGCAGCGTGGCCGGCACGGCACGGGTGCTGCAGGACTACCGTTTCAGCACCGCCGACGGCCGTGCGCGTTTTGTGCCGACCCCACCGCGCAGCCCGCTGCATGCCGCCTGCGAAGACTACCCGCTGATCCTCAATACCGGCCGCGTGCGCGACCACTGGCACACCATGACGCGTACCGGCAAATCGGCCACCCTGGGCAGCCACATCGCTGAATCCTTCATCGACATCCATCCCCAGGACGCCCTGCTCTACGGTCTGCGCGAAGGCGGCCTGGCGCGCATCAGCAGCCGCTGGGGCGCCATGGTGGCGCGGGTGCAGCACGGCGGCGGCATCCCGCGTGGGGCGGTCTTCGTACCTATCCACTGGAACAGCCAGTCGGCCTCGGACGCCCGCGTGGGCGCGGTGGTCAATCCGGTAGTCGACCCGGTCTCGGGCGAGCCCGAGTTCAAGCACACGCCGGTGGCCATCGAAGAATTCCGGGTCGGCTGGCACGGCTTCATCCTTACCCGCCATGCGCTGGCACTGGACGACATCACCCACTGGACCCGCGTGCAGGGCCGCGACTTCCTGCGCTATGAGCTGGCCGGCCGCAACCAGATCAGCGACCACACCGCCTGGGCGCGCGCCCTGCTAGGCGTGCGCGACGACGACGCCGACTGGCTGGAATATGAAGACCTGAGCGACGGCAGCTATCGTGCCGTGCATGTGGTGGATGACCGCATCGACATGTGCCTGTTCATGTCGGCCCGCCCCGACCTGCCCTCGCGCTCCTGGCTGGCCGGCCTGTTCGCCAAGGACAAGCTGGAAGAAGCCGACCGCGTCGGCCTGCTGGTGGGCCAGCCCATCGAAAAAGGCGCTGACACCGGACCGACCGTCTGCTCCTGCTTTGGCGTGGGCCGCAACACGATCTGCGACGCCATCAGGAAGCGGGATCTGGAAGAAGTCAGCCAGGTCACGGCCTGCCTGAAGGCGGGCGGCAACTGCGGCTCCTGCGTACCGGAGATCAAGAAACTGCTGGTGGAAATCAAGCTGCAGAAAGTGGCTGAAGCCCGCGAGGGAGAGGCGGTTTCCTGAGGATTGTTGAACTCGCTTGCAAACCTTGTTGACCATTCGCAAGAGATGCTGCTATTATCTCGCTTCTCGGAGTGTAGCGCAGCCCGGTAGCGCACCTGGTTTGGGACCAGGGGGTCCAAGGTTCGAATCCTTGTACTCCGACCACACTTGAAAAACGGGCTGTTTTTACAGCCCGTTTTCCTTTTCTGGCTCGCTGGTGGAATTGCGGTGACGCACTGATGCAGTCGCACCCCGCCCTTCCCGCCAGCCACGCCGAACTGCCCTTAGCTCAACTGGATAGAGCAATGGCCTTCTAAGCCATAGGTCGGGGGTTCGAGTCCCTCAGGGCAGGCCAAATTTCCTATCTAAATCAAGCACTTACCAAATGAGAGTAGATGGCGATCACTCTCCGAGGCAGGCGATTTTACAGCATCAGTGCGCTCAAAATGTGCCCCCCCCCCCAATTGTAATGACCCAGCCAAACCTGCTCACCTCAAGCTGGTAATCCCCCCATTTTTGAAGCGGCCTGAAAGTAGAAACTATGCGGCCGAGGCCAGTTTCTGTTTTGGCGTGATGCCGCCGATGGCCATGTTGGGGCGTTCATGATTATAGGTCCATAGCCAACGGGTAGCGAATTCCTGGACCTCCTCGACGCTGTCGAACAGGTAGTGCGCCAGCCAGTCGTAACGCACGGTCCGGTTGTAGCGCTCGATGTAGGCGTTCTGCTGCGGCTTGCCAGGTTGAATGAACTCGACATGAATGCCACACCGACTTGCCCATGCCATTAGTGCTGCGCTGACGTATTCCGGGCCATTGTCGCAACGTATCCGATCCGGCCGGCCGCGCCATTCGATGATGCGCTCCAGCGAACGTATCACGCGCTCGGATGGAAGAGAGAAATCCACTTCAATATCCAGGCCCTCACGGTTGAAGTCGTCGATCACGTTGAACAGCCGGATGCTGCGGCCGTCCGACAGTTGATCATGCATGAAGTCCATTGACCATACCTGGTTGAGTGCCGTCGGTTCGGACAGCGGCGCTGGTTTCTCGCGCACCAGACGCTTCTTCGGCTTGATGCGCAGGTTCAGTTCCAGCGCCCGGTAAATCCGGTAGACACGCTTGTGGTTCCAGCCGTAGCCTTTCACGTTGCGCAGGTATAGGAAGCACAGGCCGAAGCCCCAGTTGCGCTGGTTCGCCGTCAGACGAATCAGCCAGTCCGCAATCTCGCAGTTCTCTGAAGATAGCTTTGTTTGATACCGATAGCAGGTCTGGCTAATGCCAAACGCCTGGCATGCCACTCGAATGCTGACAGACTTGTGCTGGACTGCCCGTTGCGCCATCTCACGTCGGCGAGATGGCGCTACCATTTTTTTTGAAGCGCCTCAGCGACGATCTCGGCCTTCAGGCGCTCTTCGGCATACATCTTCTTCAGGCGACGGTTCTCTTCTTCGAGTTCCTTCAGCCGCGCCATCATCGAGGCGTCCATGCCGCCGTACCTGCTTCGCCAACGGTAAAACAGGGCAGAGCTCATGCCGTGCTCTCGGCGCAGCTCAGGAACCGGTGCACCGGCGTCTGCCTGCTTAAGGATGGCGATGATTTGGCTTTCCGAAAAACGTGACTTCTTCATGTAAAACTTCCTCGATTCAATATTGAGAAAATTCTACTTTCAAAGCCGCTTAATTTCCGGGGGGATTACCGATCAGCGCTTGCTCCAACGCCGACTCAGCCGTCTTCGACTTGCCCGAACGCGACAGATGCCAGCCCAGTAATTCCCGCGTGTGGCAATCAATTACCAGGGCCAACATCGCCCAGCCATCACGTCCTGTCCAGATCCGACACAGATCGGTTGCCCAGCGCTGGTCTGGTCCTGTGGCTACCGACGGCAAGGCCTTCACCCTGGGACGGAAACCAATAGGACGCTTCTTGACCTGCCAACCTTTGATCTGGAAGATCCTCTGCACCGTGTTCTTGTTGAATCCGAGCAGGCCCGCCACCGTGCGATAGCCGAAGGACGGCTCTTCCAGGATCATCTTGCGAATCGGTTCGGCAAAGCGCTCCTGCACCTTGGGCTCAGCCTTCACCGGCTTGTAGTAAGCGCTGCGCCTGGCAATCCCAAACCACGCGCAGATCTTACTTGTTGATTTGCTCGCAGATTTGACCCTCTCCATTTGACCCACCTTCCATTGCCTGCTGAAGGCAGCCACCCGGTCATACGACCCCTCGTATCCCAGTTCTCTTAAGTCCAGGAACATCTGTTTCAGGGTCCTTCTTTGCTTCCGAGATTTGACCGCCTCTGCGCTGAGCCAAGCAGAGAGCCTGGCGGTGAATTCATCGAGCGAGCTTGGCGAACGCCTTGCTGGATAAGCGGGTTCGCTGACATCGGATCGGATGTAGCGGCGAACTGTGTTGCGGGAAATGTCGAGCCTGCGAGCGATTTCCCGAATTGAGATGCGGTCTCTGATGTACCAGCGTCGAATAATTCCAAGTAGGGCCACGTCTATCACTCCGTTCTCCCGCTCGCTGTCATGAGCAGGATTGTGGTCTAAACATGGGTCAACTTTGGATGCAAATTTCCTGGGAAAGTGGGTCAGTTTTCAATGCAAATCAACAGGGCACCTCCAAACTGGCGCTTGCAAGGTAAAGCTCCCGCTTTTCCCGCTTTGTGCTGTGCCCCGGCTCGTCATAATGCGCCAGGCTGGGCATGCGTCGTACGCGTCTCAGACCTGCCGCACAGCGCCGGTACAAATGATTGCAGCAATGCATTTCCAATACAAACATAAGGGGTAGCGATGAAGTCATGCCTGATGCGTACCAGCATGGTGCTGGGAATACTGAGCGCCGTGTTGTCCGTCCTGCCTGCGCCGGCGGGGGCACAGAGTCCGGCCACCACGACCGTGCAGGCGGTGGCCTCAGGCGTGCGCGTCCAGCTGATTGGCCGCTGGGATGTTGACAAGCTCAATACCATTCTGCAAAAGGACACACCGGCCTTCTCCGGCGTTCCTGTCACCTACTCGCCCGCACGCAACGCCGTGCTGCTGTATCGGGTGACCTATCCCTCGGTCATCCCGGAGCGCGGCAACCAGCCCATCCTGGCTTCCGGCCTGCTGGCCCTGCCTGATACCCCGGCCAAGTCCTACCCGCTGGTCTCCTACCAGCATGGCACGGTGTATGGGCGCCAGCAGGTGCCGTCCTTCCCCGACCAATCGCCTGAAACGCAATTGATGATTGCCCAGTTTGCCGGCCAGGGCTATGCACTCATCGGCGCTGATTATTTCGGCATGGGCATTTCCGGCGAACCGGAGGGCTACATGGTCAAGGGCAGCCATCAGCAAGCCACCTATGACATGCTGCTGGCCGCGCGCAGCGTGCTGGCCAGCATGGGCGTGCGCGAGGACAAGCTGTTTCTTTCGGGCTGGTCCCAGGGCGGTTTCGTGACCATGGCCTTCCTGGAAAAGCTGGAAGCGGCCGGCATCAAGGTCGATGCAGCGACCACCGCCAGTGCACCGCTGGATGTCTTCGCGCTGCTCGAAGGTTTTCTCACCTATCCGCGTTCCAATGATGCGGACTGGCTCAACAGCATCGTGATCCTGTCGGCCTTCGCCTTCGAAAATTATTACGGCGTACCTGGCCTGGCACGCTCGGTGCTCAACGACGCCTCCTACGAGGTCGCCCAGAAAGCCTACAATCGCCAACCCTTCAATGTGGCCGACATTCCGACCGACCTGCACAAGCTGATGCGGCCGGAATATTTCGATCCGCAATACTTCGCCCGGTCCGCCTATGGTCGGCTGATCGCGACCACCCAGGCCTATCGCTGGGTGATCCGTTCTGACGTGCGCAATTACTATGGTGAATCGGATGAAGCCATCACCCCCGGCGTGGGTCGCATGGCGATGACGTATGCGCAGGCCATGGGTGCCGGCAATCCGCATGTGCAGGCGGTATCCACCGGACCGACCACGCATCGCGGGACCTTTGCCACGGCCGTGCCCTCATGGAAACGCTGGTTCGATGACAAGGTGGCGGGCAAGTAAGGAGTCGGCCTGGCGGCGCATGCCGGGCCACTCAACGACAGACTTTTGCTGATGCGACTGCGGCAGCCGTGTTGTTCGGCGCCCGGTCAGCTAAAGACTACGGCTGGGGCAAGGCATTCAGTCCGGCGACAGCAATGCGTCGTACCCATCAGGGAAACGTCAACTCCAACCCCAACATCTTCGCGACGTCATACGTCACCACCCCCAACCCCACCAGCAAGATCAAGAAGATCACGATCACCGTCGCCGCTCCCCGCAGCACGGCGCGCCTCTCCTTGCCTTTTTCCTTTTCCTTCTTTCCTTGGTCGTAGTGCCATTTGATGGCGTAGAACATGCCCGTGCAGAGCACGCCGAGCTTGAAGATGACGAAGACGATAGGGACCCAATCCATGATGCGTGTTTTCCAGTTGCGGGCAGTGACGAAAAAAGCCGATAGCGCTGCAGTTGCCTGAGCGCTATCGGATACCACCACAGTCAAAACCCTTGTTGATGTGGGCGCCCTCCACTGCGGCGCCAGCCTTGAATCCGAAGTCGGGCCTGTTCCCACTAAATCTGCGAGATCCTTATTTTGTGGGAACAGGCCCCAGCACAGGTGTGTCACTGTCCCGGTAACACTTGTTTTTAGCCATTCTAACCAGCTAGCGTCCATACATCCAGAAGACAAGATCCATACAAGATCGCGATCCGGCCCCGATGCCCGGATTCAGCGCCCTGCCCCCTGCCCGGTGCAGGCCGGCCGGCAGAATAGCAAAGTGATCGGCGGCGTGTCTGACAGCATGTCGCCCTGCAGGCTGAACGCAGACAGGACGCGCCGGACGCACCCATTCCCGCCATTTATCGTTGGGAAAATAAAAGGAAATAGTCCTGCTTCCTCCCCCTCGCTAGACTCCCGCACAGGCAGGCTACGCGCGCTCACATCCTGCGCCTGTGCCGCTCATGCCGACAACAACAACCACCAGGGAGACCCATGGTCAACAGAAGACGCTTCATCGCGGGCAGCCTGCTCGCGTGCACCGGCTTGCGCGCTGCGCTGGCACAATCCGTTCCCAACTCGGCCGGCACCGAGGCCCCGCGCCTGAAGGCGCCGGCGCTGGCGTGCGACAGCCATCACCACATCTATGACGCGCGCTTTCCGGTGTCGCCGCACTGGCGCGGCGGGCGTCCGGATGGCGCTACCGTGGCCGACTACCGGCTGCTGATGGCCAAGCTGGGCATCGCGCGGCATGTGGTGGTGCAGCCTTCCACCTATGGCAGTGACAATCGCTGCCTGCTGGATGCACTGGCGCAGTTTGGCCCGCAGGCACGCGGCATCGTGGTGATCGACGACGATGTTGATCTGGCCCGGTTGCAGGAGATGGACCGGCTGGGCGTACGTGGAGTGCGGGTCAATTTCCTGTCGGCGCAGAGCTGGGGCGTGACCACGGTGGACCGCCTGCGTCGCACGGCGGAACGTATCGCGCCGCTGGGCTGGCATGTGCAGGTGCTGATGTCGGGACCACAGATCGCGCAGCATGAGGCGGTGCTGGCCGGGCTGCCCACACCAGTGGTGATCGACCATCTGGGCCGCGTCCCGCAGCCGGACGGCCTGGACCATCCGGGTGCCAGGGCGATCCTGCGCTTGCTGGAGAAGGGCCATGTCTGGATCAAGCTGTCCGAGCCGTATGCCGATACCTTGCGCGGGGCGCCGGATTATCCGGATACCAGCCTGCTGGCCCGCGCCTATCTGCAGGCGGCGCCGCAGCGCACGCTGTGGGGCAGCGACTGGCCGCATCCGACCGAGAAGATCAAGCCGGACGATGCCGTGCTGTTCGACCTGCTGGCCGACTGGGCACCGGACCCGGCGCTGCGCGAACAGGTGCTGGTGAGCAACCCGGCGGCGCTGTTCGGCTTCCGCTGATCTGCCTGGCTGGCGCCTCAGGCGCCAGTAAAAAAACGCCTTGCATTCGATTGAACGCAAGGCGTTTTTGTATGGGTGATGCGGATTGCGTTGTGAGCGGGTCCTGCTCAGCGCACCGCCTCCTTCATCACGCCGCTGCCCTGCGAGCGCGCCTTGCGCGACAGGAACAGCAGGATCCCCACGCTCACCACCGACAGGCCCACCATCGGCAGCAGGGCCATGGCGTAGCTGCCCGTGGCGTCCTTGACCCAGCCGTAGACGTTGACCATCAGGCCGCCGCCGATCAGGTTGGAGACGGCGTTGATGCCCGCCAGCCCGGCCGCTGCCGAACCGGTGGCCAGCCAGCTGGAGGCCATGGCCCAGAACGGTCCCTTGAAGGAATAGGCGCCGATCAACACCATGGTCAGCAGCAACACCACCGGCACCAGCGAATTGGCCAGGGTGGCCATGGCCAGGCCGCCGCCGATCAGAATCAGCGGGATGGCGGTATGCCAGCGACGTTCGCCGCTACGGTCGGAATGACGGCCCCACCACACCATCAGCACCGAGGCGATCAGGTAGGGAATGGAGTTCACCAGACCGGTCTGCATCACCGTCAGGCCGAAGGACTTCAGCAACTGCGGCTGCCAGACGTTGAGCACCGAGCCGGCTGCCGAGGCGCAGGCGCAGACCAGCGCCATGCCCCAGACGTGCGGCTGGCTGAACAGCTTCCACAGCGGCACATGCTGCTTGGCGGCGCGGCCGGCGGCCTCCTTGTTCATGGTGGCGGTCAGCCAGTTGCGCTGGCGCTCGTCGAGCCAGCGGGCCTGTTCAGGGCGGTCGGTCAGGAAGCGCAGACAGACCACGCCCAGCAGCACCGTGGGCAGGCCTTCCAGCATGAACAGCCAGTGCCAGCCACGCAGGCCGCCGATGCCATCCATCTGCAGCAGCAATGCCGAGATCGGCGAGGCAATGAAGCTGGCTGCCGGGATGGCCACCATGAACAGCGCCACGATACGGGCGCGATAGGCCGAGGGCACCCAGTAGGTCAGGTACAGCACCACGCCGGGGAAGAAGCCGGCTTCGGCTGCACCCAGGATGAAGCGCACCACGTACAGGGAGTTCGGCCCTTGCACCAGGGCGGTACAGGCCGAGATCAGGCCCCAGCTGATCATGATGCGCGCCAGCCATTTGCGGGCGCCGAACTTCTGCAGCGCCAGGTTGCTGGGCACCTCGAAGATGAAATAGGCGATGAAGAACAGGCTGCTGGCAAAGCCGAACATCTTGGGCGAGAGCCCGAGGTCGTGGTTCATCTGCAGCGCGGCCATGCCGATGTTGCCACGGTCGATGAAGGCAAACAGGTAGCACAGCATCAGGAATGGCAGCAGCCGCCAGGTGACCTTTTTTACGGTCTCCTGCTCCAGCTGCTTGTCGTCTTGGATGGTCTCCATGTGTCTCTCTCGGAAGGCGGGCGCCGCCTGTGTCGGCGGCTGGCCCGGGGGTGATTATGGATCAGCCGGCAATGGCCTGCTCGTTGAGCACTGCCAGGATGTTGCGGGCAGCGCCGGTGCCCATGGCGATGTAGGCGTCGGATGTCACGCCGCCGATGTGCGGGCTCAGGATGGCGTTGCCAACGTCCTGCAAGGGATGAGGCGCGGCGAAGGGCTCCTTCTCGAAACTGTCCAGCCCGGCGGCGCGCAGCTTGCCGCTGTTGAGGGCGGCGATCAGGGCCGCTTCGTCGATCAGGCCACCGCGTGCGGTGTTGACCAGGATGGTGCCATCCTTCATGCGGGCCAGCGACTGGGCGTTGATCATGTGCTTGTTCTCGGCGGTCAGCGGGCAATGCAGCGAGACCACGTCGGAGCGGGCATAGAGCGTGTCCAGATCGACCAGTTGCACGCCCGGTGCCGCTTCCTTGGCATACGGGTCGTAGGCCAGCACCGGCATGCCCAGCGCGGCCGCCACGGCGGCCACGCGACGGCCGATGGCGCCAAAGCCGACCAGGCCCAGGGTGCGTCCCTGAAGCTCCAGGCTCTTGTGGGTGGACTTGTCCCAGTGACCTTCGCGCATGCGGCGGTCCAGGCCGACCACGTTCTTGGCGCAAGCCATGATCAGTGCCCAGGTATGTTCGGCCACGGCCGGGGCATTGGCGCCGACGGCGGCCTTGACGGCGATGCCGCGTTGCTGCGCGGCCTGGCTGTCGATGGTGTCGATGCCGGTGCCGTGCTTGGAGATCACGCGCAGCGCCGGGCTGGCATCCATCACGCGCGCGCTCACGCCGCCGTAGCGCACGATGATGGCCACCGGCTGGTGCTGTTGCGCCAGCTTGATGAGGTCGTCCTCGGTCGGTTTGGCGCTGGTGTAGACCAGCTGGTAGTCGCGCAGGATATCGACGGCGGCCGGGGCCAGGTCGATACCGGTGACAATCACCACGTCCTTGTGGGCGCCGCTCACAGTGTTTCTCCTTCGGCCAGCACGCCGCCCTTGCGCAGCGCGCCTTCCAGCCAGCCCGGACGCAGCGGGCCACCGCCACGGATCTCGGTCAGGCGCTTGGTTTCGTCGGCCACCTTCTTGGCGGCGGCCTCCAGCAGGGAGGCGGCCTTCTCGCGCTCGACCACCACCACGCCGTCGGCGTCACCGACGATCAGGTCACCGGGCTGCACGGCGGTGCCGCCCACCGAGATGGGCCAGTTCACGCGGCCGGCGATGTTCTTGGTGGGGCCGTTGGGGTTGGCGCCGACGGCATAGACGGGGAAACCGATCTCGCGCAGGGCCTCGGTGTCGCGCACGGAACCGTAGATGATGATGCCGGCCAGGCCGCTCGCCTTGCATTGCGAGACCATGATCTCGCCCATCAGTGCGCTGGTCTCGTCACCCTTGCCATCGATGACCAGCACGTCGCCCGGCTTGGCGATGGCCATGGCGGCGTGGATCATCAGGTTGTCGCCGGGGCGCACTTCCACGGTCAGCGCGGGGCCTGCCACGCGCATGGTGGGCGACAGCGGCGCGACGCGGCTGCACAGGGTGCCGCGACGGCCGGCGACGTCGGCCAGGATGGAGGCGGGGAATTCGGCGGCCTTGGCGACGATGGCGGCGTCGACACGGTCGAAGTCACGGATGAAATCAGGTTGCTGGCTCATGGTGTGGGTCCTTTGCTGGAAGTGAAGTCAGGGCCGAGGGTTCAGCCTCAGGCATGGGAATACATGGGCAGACCGGCCACCGGCACGTCGGCGCGCAGGATGCTGCCGGTCTGGGATTCAGTGATGAAGAGGCTCTTGCCCTCCGGCCCGCCGAAGGCGAGATTGGTGGTGGAGATGCCGGCCGTGGAGCGGATGCGCAGCAGCGGCTCGGCAAACTTGGAAAGCCGCCAGATGGAGCCGAATCCGGTGTGGGCGATGTACAGGCAGCTCTCCGCATCCAGGGCCAGTCCGTCCGGGCCGGCCATGCCGCCATGCAGGTTGGCGAAGACGCCGACCTTGCCGACCACGCCGTTGTGATGCAGGGGAATGCGCCAGATCTGCTGGGCGCGGGTCACGGCCACCAGCAGATGGTTCAGGGCCGGGTCGTAGACGATGCCATTGGGGCTGGGAATGGTATTGATCAGGCAGGTCAGCTGGCCGTCCGGCGCCAGCCGGTAGACGCGGCCGGTGGCGTCCTGCAGGCCGGTCTGGCCCTGGTCGGTGAAATAGATCTCGCCCTTGGGGCCGAAGACCAGGTCGTTGACGCCCTTGAAGCCTTCCGAGCCGACCGTCTCCAGGAGCGGTGTGACGGTGCCGGTATCCGGGTCCAGTTGTACCAGGCCGCGCTTGTAGTCGGTGATGACGATGCGACCGGTCTTGTCGATCTTGAGGCCATTGGGCCAGCCGTCGTATTCGGTGACCAGTTCCCACTCGCCTTGCATCGAAATGCGGAAGATGCGGCCGTAGGGAATGTCGGTCACGTAGAGCCGGCCCTGGCGGTCGAAGGACGGGCCTTCGAGGAAGGAATCGATGGGCTGGCCGCCACGGTTGGCATCGCCCCACGCGTTCTTGCGGGGGGTACGGAAATGGTCCGGCAGGCGGGTGAAGACGGTGGCCTCGACCACCGGAGGCGGGGCAAAGAAGCTCATGCGGGTTCCTTGGAAGAAGACGTCGTGCGGGAATGGCTGCGGGAAGGATCGCCCAGGGCCAGCGTGATCACGGCGCCCAGCAGCAAGGCGGCGGCCACGAAGATCAGGGGATAGGTAAAGCCCTGGGTCGATTCGCGGATGAAGCCGATCACCGACGGTCCGACAAAGCCGCCCAGGTTGCCGATGGAGACGATCAGGGCCAGTCCGCCGGCTGCGGCGCGGCCAGTCAGGAAGCCCGACGGGATGGCCCAGAAGGTAGCCTGGAAGGACAGGATGGACGCCACCGCCACCGTGATGGCCAGCATCTTTAGCAGCGGCGTATGCAGGAAGGCCGAGATCGCCAGCGACAGCGCGGCCAGGACGATGGCACCGGCCACATAGACCAGCCGGCGCTGGCTGCGGTTGGCCAGGCGCGCCCAGAGCGTCATGGCGATGGCGCCGACCAGATAGGGGATGGCCGCCACCAGGCCGACCTGGTGCGAGGGCAGGCCGAATTCGCGGATGATCTGCGGCAGCCACAGGCCGATGCTGAGCGAGCCGATGATGCCGCAGAAGTTGGCCGCGGCCAGGGCGAACACGCGCCAGTTGGTGAAGGCGTCCTTGAGCTTGTTGCCATGACGGGCGGCCAGCACGTTCTGTTCGGTCGAGAGTTCGTTTTCCAGCCAGCGCTTTTCATCACTGCTGAGCCAGGCGGCCTTGGACGGACGGTCCGGCAGCAGGAACAGGCACAGCACACCCAGCAACACGGCCGGTACAGCCTCCAGCAGCAACAGCACCTGCCAGCCCTGGAAGCCCCACATGCCGTGCAACTCCATGAGCGCGCCCGACAAGGGCGAGCCAATGATGTTGGCCACCGGGATGCCGATCAGGAAGAAGGCCGTGGCCTTGCCGCGCCAGGCGCCGGGGAACCACTGCGTGAAGTACAGGTAGATGCCCGGGGTGAAGCCGGCCTCGGCCATGCCCAGCAGGAAGCGCGCCAGCGCAAAGCTCTTGGGACCGACCACGAAGGCGGTGGCCATCGAGATCAGACCCCAGGAAATCATGATGCGCGAAATCCACATGCGGGCGCCGAAACGGTGCAGCGCCAGGTTGCTGGGAATCTCGAAGAAGAAGTAACCGATGAAGAACAGACCCGCACCCAGCCCGAACTGCGAGGGCGTCAGGCCCAGGTCCTTGTTCATGGTCAAGGCGGCGAAGCCGACGTTGATGCGGTCCAGATAGCTGACCACGTAGCACAGCAGGATGAAGGGAATGAGGCGACGCATCACCTTCTTCATGGTGGCCTGCTCGCTGACGACCACTTCGGTGACAGCCGGCTGCGCCAGCGGATTGATCGATGCCTGGGACATGTGGGGCTCCGTCAGAAGTGGTAGAGGCGGGTCGGGTTGTCGACCAGCACGGTGCGCATGAGCGCGTCCGAGCCCAGCCAGGTGGTCATCACATCGAGCAGTCGGGCGTCATCGGGCTTGTGCTGTTCGGTCGGGTGCGGCCAGTCGCTGCCCCAGACCACTTGCGAAGGCGCAAGCTGCACCAGCGTGCGGGCCAGCGGTGCGACGTCGTCGTAGTCGGGCGCGCCCCGCTTGCTGTACAGATAGGCGCCGGAAAGCTTGACGCTGGCGCGCTGCTCGCGCATCAGGCCGGTCACGAAATCGAATACCGGATGCGTTGCATCGGCCTGCAGCGGGATGCGGGCGAAGTGGTCGAACACCAGCGGCACCGGCAGGCGGGCCAGCACTGCGCGATTGGCCAGCAAGACCTCGTTGGGCATGTTGACCTGCAGGTGCCAGCCCAGCGGGGCGACGCGGCGCGCCAACGGCTCCATCATCTCCACGGTGGTGACCGAACCCAGGGCCAGGTTGAAACGCAGGCCGCGCACACCTGCCTGATGCAGGGCCTGCAATTGGTCGTCGCTGACCTGGTCGTTCACCACGGCCACGCCGCGTGCGCGGGGGCCCAGTTGGGCCAGGGCGTCCAGCGTGCAGCGGTTGTCCACGCCATAGGCCGAGGGCGTGACCACCACGTTGCGGGTGGTCCCCAGCCGTTGTTGCAGCTGGCGGTACATCGCCACGGTGGCCGCCGGATGCAGCAGCTTGGCGCCGGGTGCCCAGGGGAAGCGCGGGTCGTAGACATGCATGTGGCAGTCGCAGGCATCGGCCGGCAGTCTGGCCGACGCAGGTTCGCTGCCGGAAGAATGGGGGTAGCTGACAGGCTGGGGCTGGGCCAGCGCTGACGGCAGATAACTGCCGGCACCAAGGCTGATGGCCCATTGGGCGCTGCGCCGCAGGAAGTGGCGCCGGGAAGGCTGGACGTGCATCGTGCTGGTCTCCATGTTGTCGCCGCCACGGTGGGCGGGGTTCTTGTTTGGAGGGCAGTCTACGCGGGCGAATATTTAATGTATATTTGCTTTTATTTTACGTTCGATAACTTCCAGGAATGATTTATGGACTTCCGCGACCTCAAGTATTTCGCCGTCATCGCCGAGGAAGGCCACGTGGGGCGGGCCGCCGAGCGGCTCTACAAGACCCAGCCGGCACTGACCAAGTGCATCGATCGTCTGGAAGAACAACTGGGGGCGCCGCTGTTTGAACGGGCCGGGCGCGGCATCCGCCTGACCGCCGTGGGCCAGGCGCTGCTGACCCGGGCGCGCCAGATCAGCCTGATGATGGACGAGACCGCACGCGAGATCGGCGACTATGCCAATGGGCGGGACGGCAACATCCGCCTGGGCTGCGTCCCCACGCTGGCCGAGCACGTGCTGCCGGGCATCTGCCAGCAGTTGCTGGCGGAGGCGCCCAAGGTGACCATCGACCTCAAGGTGTCGATGAACGATGTCCTGCTGACGGGATTGAAGGCGGGAGAACTGGATATCGTACTGGGGCCGATGATCCAGGATGACGAGCTATTCCATACCGAGGAAATCATGCAGGACCAGATGGTGGTGATGGCCAGCCCGCATCACCCCATCTTCGACAGGAAGGTCAGGCTGCGCGACCTGCTGGAATACCAGTGGGTCTTGCCGGCGCAATCGGTATTGAGCCGGCAGTGGCTGGACAATGTCTTCGACCGCCATCACCTGCCCCGGCCCGGCGTGCAGATCACGCCCACGGTGCTGAACATGATCCTGCCGCTCATCGAGCGCAGCAATCTGCTGGGCTTTGCGTCCAAGCTGAATCTGCAGGGCGGCCGGGGCCACCTGCGTGAGGTGGCCCTGAAGGAAACCACCATGCTGCGCCGCATGGGCCTGACCCATCGGCGCGACATGTACCTGTCACCGGCGGCGCTGCGGCTGATCCGCATCATTCGCGAAAAGGCGGCCGGCCAGCCGTGACCGGTACCCGCCTGCTGACCGCGCGGCCCTGCCCGCTCAACCCTGCGGCACCCAGGTGCGCGTGCCAGGCAGGTCGGACTGGAACTGCTCCAGCACCCTGATCTCGACCGGCTTGGGGGTATTGTCGCCCTGCCCCTGGATCTTCACGATGTCCTGCGGACAGGCCGAGAAAGCGACGAAGCAATCCATCTCCGCACGCAGGGTGATGAAGTCGCCCGGCTTGGTCACCGTGGGCAGGGTCTTGAGGGTGATGCCGTCGGACTGGACGCGGATGTTCATGAAGATGTTGAACGAGGCCAGGTTGGCCCGTGGCGGGGTCACGCCCAGTTCAAACATGCCCTCGAACATGTTGTCGCAGCAATTGCGATGGTAATGCTGCACGCCGAGCAATTCGTAACGGCGGCGGTCGCAGGCGGCCATGAAGGTGTCATGTACGCCTGGTGTGGCGTCCTCCACCACGGTGAGGATGGGATGGCGCTGGTTGGTCACGAAGCTGTCGCCGAGCACCGGGTTGAGCCGCTGGTTCCAGACGCGGGTGGTCTCCATGCACATGTATTCGGCCAGGTCGTAGGCGTTCCATGCCCAGCAATCGACCACCTGGGTGCCGTGCGTATTGATGACGCGCACGGCCTGCCCGGCCTGCAGTCGCACGGCCTTGCCGTGGCCGGCGGGAACGGTAATGGAAGCGGGAGAAGTCATGATGTCGGGGTTCCTGGGTTGAAACGTTGAAGAAACTGGCGCAGCCGCGCCGAAGAGGGTTGGTCGATCACCTGCTCAGGCGGCCCCATCTCGACGATCTTGCCGCCGTCCATGAAGACCACCACATCGGCCACGTCGCGCGCAAAGGCCACCTCGTGCGTGACGACGATCATGGTGGTCTGGGCGGCCGCCAGGGCGCGCATCACGGCCAGCACCTCGCCGACCAGCTCGGGGTCGAGGGCCGAGGTGGGTTCGTCGAAAAGGATCACTTCCGGCGCCATGGCCAGCATGCGGGCGATGCCCACCCGCTGCTGCTGCCCGCCCGACAGCGCGGCTGGCATCGCTGTGTGCTTGCCGGCCAGGCCGACCTTGCGCAATGCTTCGGCGGCGATGTCGCTGGCCTCCAGGCGCGGAATGCCCTTGACCGAGATCAGGCCTTCCATGACGTTGTCGATCACGCTCATGTGCGGCCACAGGTTGAAGTTCTGGAACACCATGCCGATGCGGCTGCGCTGGGCACGGATCTCGCGCGCGGGACGGGGCTGCAGGCGCTGGTGCGGCCCTTCCCGCACGCCCACGCGCTCATCGCCGATCCAGACCTCACCGGCGTCGGGCGGTGCCAGCCAGTTCAGGCAGCGCAGCAGGGTCGACTTCCCCGACCCCGAGGGGCCGAGGATGCAGAACACCTTGCCGCGTTCGATATCGAGGCTGACGCCGTCGAGGATGCGCTGCGGGCCGAAGGACTTGACGATGTCGCGAACGCGCAGGGCGATCGCGCCGTCGGCGGGGGAATTCGGTTCTGTCGGGTTCATGGCGTGCTAGCGTTTGAAGAAGATGAAATGCCATGGGACTGGACGCCATGGGCGATGGCGATGCGCTGCTCCCAGCGTCGCGTCAGTGCATGCAGCAAGCCGGTGGCGGCCCAGTAGACCAGCGCCACCATGCAATAGACTTCCAGTGGCGCATAGGTCTCGGCCACCACGCTCTTGGCGGCGAACATGAATTCATGCACCGAGATCACCGACAGCAATGCGGAATCCTTGAACAGGCCGATACCTAGCCCGGTCATGGTGGGTAGTAGCAGGGGCAAGGCCTGGGGTGCCACGATCCGGCGTGCGATGGCCAGCGGCGGCATGCCGATGGCGACCGCCGCTTCCACCGTGCCCCGGGGCAGGCCGTCGATGGCGGCCTGGATCACCTGGGCGATATAGGGCGCGTAATAGATGGCCAGCGTCAGCACCCCCACCAGCGGCGCCGGCAGCAGCAGGCCGAAATCGGGCAGTACGTAGAAGCTCACATAGAGCAGCACCAGCAGGGGCAAGGCCAGGGTGACGGCGATATAGGCATCGATGAGCACGGCCAGCGGCCGCGGCCCCATGCGTCGCAATACCACCAGCACCATGCCCAGCAGGCAGGCCAGCACGGCACTGCTTGCGCACAGCCAGAAAGTGTCCACCAGACCTGCCAGCAGAGCCGGGACGTGCGGGCGCAGGATACCGGGATCGAAGGCCATGTCAGCTTCTCCCCGGAGTGGCCGGGGTGGCCGGGCTGGTCAGTCGGGTCTGACCGGTCCGCGGCACCCGGCTCAGGTGCTTGCCCAGCGCCAGGACCGGCAGCACGACGGCGAGATAGCCGATGCTCACGATCAGCATGATCTGGGACGAGGTATAGGTGCGCGCAATCACCATCTGCCCGGCGTAGGTCAGTTCGGTCACCGCCACCACCGAGGCCAGCGGCGTGGTCTTGAGCAGGATCGTGAATTCATTGACCAGCGCCGGGATGCTTGCCTTGAGCACCTGCGGCATCACGATGCGCGTGGCGATGCGCCAGGGCGCCATGCCCAGCGCGGTGGCGGCCTCGATCTGGCCACGGGGGACGATACGCAGGTTGCCGCGCAGGATTTCAGCGGTGTAGGCGCCACTGTTGAGGCCCAGCGTCAATGCCGCCGCCAGCAGCGGATGACCGCCCAGCCCGATCAGCGGCAGCGAAAAGAACACCAGGAACAACTGCACCAGCGCGGGCGTGCCGCGCATGAAACTGATGTAGAGCCGCACCAGCCAGCGCAGCGGGGCCAGCGGCGCCAGTTGCAGGGCCAGTGCCAGGTGGCCCCAGGCCAGACTGCCGATGGCGCCCAGCACGGTGAGCGAGACCGTCATCATCCAGCCGTCGAGCAGCGCGGGAAAACTCTGGATCACCTGGGGGCTAAACCACATGCGCGCTCTCCGTTGCCTACAGGGCGTTCAGTTCTTCGGCGGTGGCCACTTCCAGCGCCCCCGGTCGGTCGTTGCCGGGCACGCCGGTGCAACAGGCCGAGACCACGAAGACCATGTCGGCCACCACCCGGCAGGCGATGAAGTCGCCGGCCCGGGTGCGACTGGGCAAGGGAATGATACGGCCCTGCTGGTCCAGGTCGACATGCATGAAGAGATTGATCGGGTCCGGCAGGCGCGGCGGCGTCAAACCCTGCTCCCGGATGACGGCCGAGACCGACTCCACGCAGCCGGTCTGGCCGGCATAGCCGTTAGCGGCCAGCCAGGCGGTGGTGGAAGCCGGCATGAGCAGGTCGTGCGTGCCGACGCTATCCTTGCCCAGCACCATCAGCGCGCGGCGTCGGTTGCTGACGATGCGCATGCCCGCCTGCAGGACATAGGAATTGCTGAAGACGCGGGTATGGTGCACCGACATGAAGATGTCAGGCTGGGCGCGGTCGAAGGCGAACAGCATGGCGGTGGCGCCGTCCTCGCGCGCTTCGATGCGCAGGATCTGGCCGGCCTTGACGTCGATGGCGCGGCTTTCGCCGGCCGGCACCACCAGGCGCGTGGGTGGCAAGGGCTGACGGGGCGGGGTTTCTTTGAGCAGCAGCATGATGGTCAGTCGGTGGACGCCACAGCACGGCGGTGCGGATCGGCGTCATGGATGGAGATGGCGATATCGGTGACCCGCAGGCCGTTGCCGGGAATGATGTCCTGCGGGCAGGACGAGACGGCGCAGAGCAGGTCTTCCAGCACCTCGAAGGTGATGTGATCCCCCGGTTTGCTGGTCGGGTCGGTGACCTGCATGCGGCGGTCCGGGGTAACCGGGCCGTTCTGGAACAGATTGAAGGGCTCCGGCACGTCGAACTTGGACAGGCCGTGCAGCGCCAGGCCTTCGTGCATGTTGTCCAGGCAATTGCGGTGACCGATCACGTTGAAGTCGACCGTGAAGCGGGTGTCGTCGCAGGCCGGGACATTGGCATCATGCACGCCGACGGTGTCGGCCACCACGCGCAGCAGCGGCCGGTCCAGCGAGGAATACAGGTGGTCGCCGACGTCGAAGAAGATCGACTGCAGCCTGCGGCGGGTATGCGTGGGCGAGAGTTTCTCGCTCTTGTCGCCGGCGACGACGGCCACGAAATCGGCCGCCTGCTGACCCTCAACATCGGTGATGGTGAGAAACTGGCCGGCCTTGACTTCAAAGGTCCGGCCGTGACCGGCGGGGACGGTCAGGGAGTGGGTGTGGTTACACATGCTGGCAGGTCGTATTGGGCGCTTATTTGGCGGGAATGAAATCGGCATCGGGCGTGGCGAAGGTGACGCCCAGGTATTGCTGCTGCAGGCGGGCCAGTTCGCCACTTTTCTTCATGGCCAGGATCTGGTCGCTGACGGCCTTGTTCAGCCGCTTGTCTTCGGGACGGGTGGCCAGGGCGATCCACTGCGAGGGGCCCAGTTCGCCGGTGATCTTCATCTTGCCGGGGTGCTGCTTGATGACGTCGGCCAGCACGGTCAGGTCATCGAAGACGAAGTCGGCGCGGCGGGTCATGAGGGCGGCCACGGTCTGGTCCACGCTATCGACGCTGAGCAGGGTAATCGGCGCCAGCCCCTTGGCCTTGAGCGTGTCGTTGAACTGCTTGAGGATGCCCTCGGGCGCGCTGCCGGTCTTGACCGCGCCGGTCAGGCCGGCCAGCGATTCGGGGGTGGGGTTGGCGGGAATCCTGGTGAAGTCATCGCGCACCAGGGGGCCGTTGACGGTCTTGCCGGTCGGCACCACGTAGGCGATGCGCTTGGCGCGTTCGGCCGTCACGTTCAGTGCCGAGCCTTCCATGTCGAAGGAACCCGACAACAGGCCGGGAATGATGCCGCTGAAGGCCATGCGCTGGTATTCGATCTTCACGCCCAGGCTCTTGGCCACCGCCGCCAGCACGGCCGGGTGGTAGCCCACGATGGCGTTGGAGGCATCGGTGTATTCATAGGGCGCGAAGGTCGGATCGATGGCGACGATCATCTTGCCGCGGCTCTTGATGTCGTCCAGCGTGTCGGCATGGGCGGCGACGCTGCAGAACAGCAGTGCGGAAAGCAGATAGCGGGACAGACGTGGTGCGGACATGGGCGGCTCCTGGAGGTTGAGGGACGATGGGATCGCACAAGCGATCCGGGCAAGCACGATCGTGCAATGCATGTTTCATGCCAATCCACCCTGAAACACCAGTTTCCTGCGAGGAATGCCGTAAAACACCAGATACAATCAGGTCAAAGCTGAAATATCTGTTTCACGACCACGCCGACGACGTACAATGCCTCTCGATCCAGGGCAGCGCCGCCCCGCACAAGACAGGTGCGCCGCGCTGCACTGGAATGATTCTTGCACCATCGCGCAGCATCCCAGACCAGGCCGTCCAGACAACCATGGCAAGCATTCCGACCAAGAAGAACAAGGCTTCGGCCTCCATCGAAAGCCGCATCGCGGCGCAGTACGAACAGCTTTCGGGAATTGACCAGCGGCTGGCCGACATCATCCTCAGCGCACCGGGTCAGTTGGCCATGCAGACGGCCACGGAGCTGGCCGAAAGCGCGCAGGTGTCCAAGGCCACGGCCACCCGCTTTTTCCAGAAACTCGGCTATGCATCCTACGACGATGCCCGGGAAGACGCGCGGGCGGCGTTGATGGGCGGGTCGCCCCTGTATCTGCAGAAGCGCGGAGAGAAGGAAGCCCGAAGCGGGCTCGGCGCCACCATCGAGGCGCACCTGAACCATGAGGTCGCCAATCTGGCCAATACCTACCGCTCGCTGGACCCGCAGGTCCTGACCGATGCGGTCAATGGCATTGCCAATGCGCAGCGCGTGGCGATCATCGGCTATCGTCACAGCCATACGATTGCGCAGATGATCCGGCGCGAGCTGATCCAGGTGCGCAGCAATGTGCTGGTACTGCCGGCGCCAGGAGATACGCTGGCCGAGTACCTGGGTGACCTGGGCGAGCGCGACATGGCGATCGTGATCGGTCTGCGACGCCGGGTGCCGGCGATCTCCCTGGCGATGGAAGCCTTGGCCGAGGCCGGCGTGAAGACCCTGTACGTGTCCGATGTGATCGCCGGCAAGCCGGCCCGGCGCGCCGACTGGGTGATCCGCTGCCATACCGACGGCATGATGCTGTTCGACAGCGTGGTGGCCGTCTCCGCGATGGTCAACCTGATCTGTTCGCTGACGGCCGAACGGCTGCGCGAACGCGGCAATGGCCACCTGCAGCGGGTGGAGGTGCTACACCAGAAGCTGAGGGAACTGGAATGACGCGACCGGCCTGAGCGGCCGTCGCCATCCAGCCTGCCCGGGCCTGTCCCCTCCCCCGCTCTGTCCTTCCTTCAGGGATGCAGCGCCAGTCCCTTGGTGGCCTTGTCCACCGCCTTCTTGCCGCCGCGCAGGGCCAGTCCCACCAGGTTCATGGATGCCGGGTCTTCGGCCAGAAAGACCTGGCGATTGGCGTCGTCATGGCCGGTCGAGAACATCGCCTGCACATAGGGGGCGACGATCAGTTCACGTTCCAGGCCGATGCGATGGGCCGCCTGCAGCCCCTGCAGGTCGGCCTCGAAGATCAGGATGGGTTGGCCGCACAGGGCGGTGTAGCTTTTCCCGGCGGCATCGACATAGGGCGTGCCCAGGGCTTGCGGCGCGGCGGCGACGATGCCGGTGGCAAGGAATGCGGTGACGTTCAGGCGTTGCCACATGGGCAGGTCATTGCGCACCAGGATGGCGATTTTGGTATCGAACATGCGGTCTTCCCGATCAGAATTCAGAGCATTCCATCTTAGGAAGCCGCCGCGCTTCACTCTAGAACATTTGTGCAGACGCGCCGGTAGGCAGCCGGGGTGATGCGGTAGGCGCGCCGGAACCAGCGGCCCAGATGGCTCTGGTCGGCAAAGCCGGCGTCTGCCGCGACCTGGGCCGGATCATGGCCGGCCGCCAGCAGGCTGCGCGCCAGGCGGAGGCGCAATTGCACCAGATAGGCATGCGGGGTACGCCCGAAGGCCCGGCTGAACTGGCGACTCAGGCGGAACCGGTCCATGCCGGAACAGGCGACCAGGTCTTCCAGGCCCAGATCCTCGGAAAAACGTGCATGCATCAGATCGCGTACCCGTTGCAGGGCCGGGGAAGGTGGCTCGTTCCTTCCCGCGACACTGTCGTCGAACTGGCCGGAGAGCAAGACCAGCATGCGGTCCAGGGCCAGGTCGCGGGCCAGTTTGCCCTCGCGCTGGTGCAAGGCCAGGAAGGCCCGGTGGATGGCCCCGGCGAGCTGGGCGTCGTCGTGCAGGGTCTGGCGGAAGGTAGCGAAGCGGGTCATCGCGGGCAGGCGCAGGTGGTCGGTCATCCTGTCCAGCCAGGGCGTAGGCAGGTAGAGCATGGCGTAGGTAAAACCGCTCTCATGGGGCGCGTGACCGTCGTGCAGGGCACCGGGTTCGATCAGGATGGACTTGCCGGGGGTGCTGACGTGCAAGGCGGTGCCGCAGCGGAAGCGCTGCACGCCCTGCAGGGTCACGCCGACCAGCATCTCGTCATGGTCGTGCGGATCGTAGGCATGGCCGGAGAAATGGGCGCCGATGCTCTCGATGCCGCTGTCCTCGTCGCGCTGCAGCCTGATCCATTCCTGGGCGGGCGTGGGAGAAAGAATGTCCATGACGGGATTCTAGCCGGAGGCGACATTCCGGTGCTCATCCCTCGGACCCCCTGGCATATTTCCTGCTAGATGGGAAATGTTGCGAGGACGCAGCGCGGCCGCATCCAGTAGTCGCTGCGTCGCAACAAATCAATTACCATGCGCCCCTGCGGCGACTGTCGACGACAGAAGGCAGTCGCAAATGCAATGGTGGTGCCGGCTTACCCGCTGGCCTGTCCATTGCCGTAACGCGTTCGTTATCCACGATTGATGATTGGTATTGCCATGACGACCTCTACTGCCGGCTCTTCGTCTGCCTCCCCTGCCTCCGTGGCACCCGCTTCTTCCTCGTCTTCCTCGTCCCTACCCCGCCCGCGCGAGCGCGCTGCAGCGCTTCCCCAGGTGCGCCACAACTGGATCGACAACCTGCAGGGCCAGCTGTTCGGGGTGGTGATGATCGCCTTCGGCATGTCCATGCTGCATAGTCTCGGTCTCATCATCGGCCAGGTAGCCGGTGTGGCCTTCCTGGTCAGCTATGCCACCGGGGTCAGCTTCGGTACGGCCTTTGCGCTGATCAACCTGCCCTTCTACCTGCTGGCGGCCCTGCGCATGGGTGCGGCCTTCACCTGGCGCACGCTGGCGGCGGTGACCGCCGTGTCGGTGCTGACCAATATCGCCGGCAACTACATCAGCTACAGCCACCTCGATCCGCTGGTGGGTGCCGTGCTGGCGGGCCTGTGCGTGGGCATCGGGCTGATCGGCCTGTTCCGCCACCAGGCCAGTTGCGGTGGCATGAGCATCCTGGCCAGCTACCTGCAGGAGCGCACCGGTTTCAAGGCCGGCTGGCTGCTGATGGGCTTCGACCTGGTGCTGTTCGCCACGGCGGCCTGCTTCATGCCGGCCGACCGCGTGCTCTATTCGCTGGTGGGGGCCATCGTCATGAACCTGTTCGTGGCCTGGAACCACCGTTACGAGTGGTATATCGCCCGCTGAACGCTGCGGCCGGAGGGCTCAATGTGAGGACACGAACTGCGCATCCGCAAAGCCGGGCGGCAGGGCAAAGCTCTCGCGCAGGCGCCGGCATTCGGCCACCGGGGTGGCGCCGAAGAGGCGCTTGAACTCGCGGCTGAACTGGCTGGTGCTGACATAACCCACCGCATGGGCGGCCGCCTCGGCCGTCATCTCTTCGCGCACCATCAGCAGACGCGCCTGATGCAGGCGGATCGACTTCAGGTACTGCATCGGCGAGGCCTGGGTGATGTCCTTGAAATGCACGTAGAAACTGGGCGCGCTCATGCCGGCCTCGGCTGCCAGCTGCATCACGTCCAGGTCCTGCGCATAGTCGGTGTGGATACGCCGCAGCACCCGCCCGATCTTGCCGAAATGACCGCGCATGGCCAGGGCATTGCGTAGCGCCTCGCCCTGGGCGCCGGTAAGCACCCGGTAGTAGATTTCGCGCAGCAGCGCGGTACCGAGGATGGCGGCCTCCTGCGGTTGCGCCATCGCTTCCAGAAAACGCAGCAGGCTGCCCTGCAAGGCTGGCTCCATGGGCGAGGACATCATGCTGCGCGCCGCCTGCACGGCGGGGGCACCCTGGCGGTCGATCTGCAGCGCCAGCTCGGCAGCCAGCGTGAAGTCCAGGTGCAGGTACAGGGCCAGCAAGGGCCGTCGCGGCGTGGCATCGGTCTCCATGGTGAAGGGCACCGGCACCGAGACGGCCAGGTAGTGCTGCTCGTCGTAGAGATACAGCTCCCCGCCGAAATAACCCCGCTTGCGCCCCTGGCAGACGATCACGATGCCCGGGTCGTAGAGCACCGGCGTGCGCGCCAGCGGGCCATCGGCGCGCAGTACACGCACGCTCTCCATGGGCGTGAGGTGATAGCCCTCGGTGGGCGCCATGTCCTGCAGCAATTGGATGATGCGCTGCTGTACAGGGGCTTGCAGGGTGGGCTTGGCGGTACGCACGGCAATCTCGCGTTTCATAGTTTCAGGCAATAAAAACAGGTGATTACGGCTTAATGATTCGATGATAGCTGACTATTATGCACTCCCCTACTTGAACTGGAGAAGCATGATGTCCTTGCAGAAAACCTTGCTCATCACCGGCATCAGCAGCGGCTTCGGCCGGGCGCTGGCCGAGGCCGCCCTGGACGCCGGCCACCGCGTGGTCGGTACCGCACGCCACGCACAGGCGGTGGCCGACTTCGAGGCCCTGGCGCCGGGCCGGGCCTGGGGCCACATTTTGGACGTCACTGATACCGACGCCATCGCGCCCATGGTCAGCGCAGCCGAAGCGCAGACCGGTGGCATCGACGTGCTGGTCAACAATGCCGGCTATGGGCATGAAGGCGTGATGGAAGAATCGCCGCTGGCGGACATGCGCCGCCAGTTCGAGGTCAATGTCTTCGGCGCAGTGGCGATGATGAAGGCGGTGCTACCCTTCATGCGCCCCCGCCGCCGCGGCCACCTGATCAATATCACCTCCATGGGCGGGCATATCACCATGCCGGGGATCAGCTATTACTGCGGCAGCAAGTTCGCGCTGGAAGGTATCTCGGCCTCTCTGGGCCAGGAGCTCAAGGCGCTGGGCATCGCCGTCACGGCGGTGGCGCCGGGCTCGTTCCGCACCGATTGGGCGGGTCGGTCGATGGCGCGCTCGCCGCGCACCATCAGCGACTATGACGCCCTCTTCGATCCGGTCCGCAAGGCCCGCGAAGACAAGCACGGCAAGCAATTGGGGGACCCGGCGAAGGCAGCACAGGCGATGCTGGCCCTGATCGCCATGCCGCAGCCACCGGCCCATCTGCTGCTGGGCAGCGATGCGCTGCAACTGGTGCGCGCCGGCCTGGTCGCGCTGGAGCAGGAAATCCAGACCCATGAAGCGCTGAGCCGTTCCACCGACGGTTGAGCCTATCCTCCTTGCCGTCGTTGGGCATGAGCGGGTGACAGATTTGTCATTCGATTGTCATGCCGACGACGCCGTGCACTGCCTAGACTGCCCGTACTCATCACCTCCAGGAGATAGCATGAAGGCAGTATCGACAACGCACGGCCGGTCGGCCCGGGGCTGGCGCCTGATGCTGGCGGCTTCGCTGGCATGTTCCCTGGCTGCGTTCGCGGCCACCGCACCGGCCCATGACATGGGGGCCATGCATGGTATGGCTCATGACAGCCCGGCACCACTCACCACGGCAACGCCCCCCGTCTTCGTGGCCAGCAGCGCCAAACCCTTTTCCACACTGAATGACGATGCCATGGCCGTGATGGACTACGGCATGCAGCACGCGCCCATGAACGGTCAACCTGACCACGATTTCGTGAGCATGATGCTGCCCCATCACCAGGGTGCCGTCGACATGGCGCGTGCCGTGCTGTTGTACAGCCAGGACCCGGAGATACGCAATCTGGCACTGGGCATCGTGGCCGAACAGCAGAACGAGATCCAGGTGATGCAGGCCTGGCTCAAGCGCCACGGCTACCCCTCCAGCGCGCCCTGAGCCCGCCATCACTGTACCTCCCCCGCTTTTCCAACCACCGCGCCAACGCCATGAAATCATCCAGACTCGCACTTTCCACCCTCACCATCTCGCTGCTGTCCTTGCTGTCCTGCTCAGCCATGGCCCTGCCCACCGCCCATGACCGGGTGTACACGGCCGACCAGAACAGCAATACAGTGTCGGTCTTCAATCCTGCCGACAATACGCTGGTGGGCCAGATCCGCCTGGGCAATCCGCGTCCGGACGTGCTCTCGCCCCTGTATCGCGGCCAGATCAACGTGCACGGCATGGGCTTCTCGCCGGACCACAAGACCCTGGTGGTGATCTCCAACGGGTCCAACTCGGTCACCTTCATCGATACCGCCACCAATGCCGTCAAGGGCGTGACCTATGTCGGCCGCTCGCCGCACGAGGGCTTCTTCAGTGCCGACGGCAAGGAAGTCTGGGTGGTGGTGCGCGGCGAGGACTACATCTCCGTCATCGACCCGCAGACCTTCAAGGAAACCCGTCGCATCCAGACCGCCGTGGGTCCCGGCATGGTGCAGTTCCTGCCGGACAACAAGCTGGCCTTCTCGGTATCGAGCTTTACGCCGCAGGTGGATGTGATCGACGTGAAGTCGCATACGGTGATCAAGAAGATCGACGTGGTGAGCCCCTTCTCGCCCTTCCTGCAATTCACGCCCGACCACAAGGAACTGTGGATGACCCACAAGGACGTGGGCAAGGTGACCCGCATCGACACCCGCACCCTGAAGGTGACCGGCGTGATCGATACCGGCTTCATCACCAACCACCTGGCCTTTGCCACGGTCAACGGGCAGGTGCTGGCCTATGTCACGGTGGGTGGCGAGAACGTGGTCAAGGTCTACAGCACCGATGCCCAGGCGCAGTTGCTGGCGACCATCCCGACCGGCGCGCTGCCGCATGGCATCTGGAGTTCCGACGACAGCAGCCGGGTCTATGTGGGCCTGGAAAACGGTGACGGCATGGAAGTGATCGACCCGGCGCAGAACAAGGTGATCGCCCACGTCGCCGGTGGCCAGGCGCCGCAGGCCCTGATCTTCCTTTCCAACGTGGTCGGCGACGGCGATGGCAAGCAGAACCTGGCGCCGCTGGCCAATGCAGAACCGCTCAATATCCGCCTGAAACCCGTGACGACGCCGGAAGCCAAGGGCTTCGTGGTGTCGCGCAACCTGGGCGTGGTCGATGCCCTGGAGGTGTCGCTCTTCAAGCTCAAGCCGCAGACCAACTACAACGTCTACCTGAGTGGCCAGAGTGCGCCGGTGGCCAGCTTCGTGACCGATGCCAAGGGCATGTCCAACGGCACGGCCATCGGTCCGGCGCGCCGCCTGGCCGAACCGGGTGCGCAATCTTCCCAGTCCGGCCCGCTGAAACTGATCGTGATGGAAGGCACGGCACCAGCCGACGCCAGCCGTGCCGTGCTGGTCAGCGACATGTAATCAGGTACGGCGGGGCGGACCAGGGTGCAAGGTCGCCGGCCCGCCCCGGGGTTTCGGGCAGGGGAGCGATCCTTTACAATCGCGGCAGCGCCGGGCATTGCACGAATATTGCATGCCCTGGCGGCTGCCCGCTCCCTCCCTTTCCTGCGCCCATGAGCAACGTCCTCAACTACCTGATCACTGCCCGCCGCTGCGAAGTGGAAGAACTGCAACGCCTCGCCCGCACCTGCCAGCTGGTGCTGACGGTGGGCAAACTGATCCACTGCCTGCAGCAGGAACGTGGCATTTCCAATATCTACCTGGGCTCGCGCGGTGAGCGTGATGCCCTGGTGTGGCGCGAGCGCGTGGCCGCCAGCGAGGTGGCGCAGCAGGAATTTGCCTCCTGGCTGGAGGCAACCGAACATGACAACGCACTTTCCAACGGTGCCCGCCTCTACACCCGCATCGCCTTCGCCTTGCACGCCCTGGACGGCCTGCCGCGCCTGCGCGCCGACGTGGCGGCCCTGGCCTGCTCGCCGGCTGCCAGCTACGAACGTTTCAAGACGCTGGTGGGGGCGCTGCTGGCGCTGGTGTTCGAGGCCGCCGATGTGGCAGTCGATCCGCAGATCTCTCGCCTGCTGGTGGCGCTGTTCAACCTGATGCAGGGCAAGGAATTCGCCGGCCGCGAACGCGCCGGCGGCGCCGCGGCCTTTGCCATGGGCAAGATCACGCGCGAGCAGGAACAGAGCATCGAATACCAGATCGAGATGCAGGAGCAGGCGCTGCGCCGTTTCGAGTCTTTCGCCGAGGGTTTCCGCAATGAGTGGACGGCGATGCAGGCCACGCTGCCGCTGGCGGAGCTCGAGCGACTGCGCCGCAAGCTGCTGACCTCGCACGAGCGGCCGCTGGATTCCGATATGGCCGATGCCTGGTACCAGTGCTGCTCCACCCGCATTGACGGTCTGCATCAGGTCGAGATTCACCTGGCGCAATACGTGCAGGCGCAATGCCGCGCCAAGATCATCGAACTGCAGAAGGAGCTGGACGATCAGGGCCAGTGGTTCAGCCAGGAAGAGGCGCTCGATCCGCTGGCACCCCTGGCGACCTTCTCCTCCAGCCTGGATGGCGGGCACCTGAGCGGCGGCCCCATGGATGCCGGGGTCGGGCCGCACCTGACACAATCCATCGTCGATCTGCTGCGGGCGCAATCCGAACGGCTGCAGAACCTGACCCAGGAACTGGCCACCGTGCGCGAGAGCCTGGAAGAACGCAAGCTCATCGAACGCGCCAAGGGCGTGCTGATGATGAAGCAGGGGCTCAACGAAGAAAACGCCTATCGCCTGCTGCGCAAGCATGCGATGAACCAGAACCGGCGCATCGCCGAAGTGGCCCAGGCCATCCTCTCGCTGACCGAGATCCTGCCGGACGCCTGAGCAGCGGACATGCGGACATCGCGGTGCTGGTACAGCGTTGCGATGTCAGACGTTTCCGACACCAAAACCTCAGATTCACTGATCCCTTCACGCTGCACAAGCGCGCATCATGGCTCATCCGTACGGAAGGCGTCTGCCTTGCTGCGGCCCCGATTTCCCACACGGAAACGCGCCATGAAAAAAATAAGCATCTCCGCCAATCGCCGCCACTTCCTGCGCGGCGCCCTGACTGCCGCGCCGGCTGCCGCGCTGGCGGTGACCACCGGCAGCCTCACCGTGGCTGCCCAGGGCCAGTCGGCCAAGCCCGGCGACAACACGCCCTACAAACCCAGCTTCTTCAATCAGGATGAATTCGCCCTGCTCAGTGCCCTGGCCGAGGTGCTCATCCCGGCCGATGAAAACGGCCCGGGTGCGCTGGAGGCAGGCGTGCCCGAATTCATCGATGCCCAGATGAACACGCCCTACGGCCAGGGACAGCTGTGGTACATGCAGGGGCCGTTCACGCCGGATGCACCAGCGGAGTTCGGTTACCAGCTGCCCTACCCGCCGCGTGAACTGTACAAGAAGGGCCTGGCCGAGTTCGACGCCGCCATCAAGCAGCAGTACGGCCAGGGCTACGTCGGGCTGAACCAGCAGCAGCGCGAAAAGATGATGGGCGAGTTCGAGAAGGGCAATGTGAAGATGGCCAGCATTCCCCCTGCGGCCTTGTTCAACCAGTTGCTGCAGAACGTGCACGAAGGCTATTTCTGCGACCCCGTCGATGGCGGCAACAAGGGCATGGCCGCATGGAAGATGATCGGCTTCCCCGGTGCCCGCGCCGACTACTACGACTGGGTGGACCAGTACGGTCGCACCTATCCGCTGCCGCCGGTCTCGCGCGGCTGATGGCCCGGGCTTCCCTGCCCCTGCCCATTACTTCTTTCCCTCTTCCCCTTCCCCAGGAAGCACAAGCACATGGCCAACAAGAACATGAAAGCAGTCGACGTCGTCATCGTCGGCTTCGGCTGGACCGGGGCCATCATGGCCAAGGAAATGACCGAGGCCGGTCAAAGCGTGGTGGCGCTGGAACGTGGTGTCTATCGCGATACCTATCCCGATGGCGCCTATCCCAAGACCATCAATGAGCTGGACTACCAGCAGCGCTTCAAGCTGTTCCAGAACCTCAACAAATCCTCCTTCACCTTCCGCCGTAAGATGGGCGACAGCGCCATCCCCTATCGCCAGATCGCCATGTTCAAGCCGGGCGAAGGTGTGGGCGGTGCTGGCTTGCACTGGTCGGGCTGCCACTGGCGCATCCTGCCGGAAGAACTGCGCATGCGCAGCCATTACGAAGAACGCTACGGCAAGAACTTTATCCCCAAGGATATGAACCTGCAGGACTGGGGGGTGAGCTACGAAGAACTGGAACCGTATTTCGACTTCGCCGAAAAGATGATGGGGACTTCCGGCACCGCCTATCGGGTCAAGGGTCGCGTAGTGGACAATGGTGGCAACCCCTTCGAGGCCGACCGCTCCGACGCCTTCCCGCTGCCGGCGCAGAAGGAGCAATACCAGGCGGCGCTGTTTCGCAAGGCGGCGCAGCAGGCGGGCTTCCATCCCTTTACGCTGCCCTCGGCCAATGCCTCGGCACCCTATGTGAACCAGTATGGTTGCCAGATGGGGCCCTGCACCTTCTGCGGCTATTGCTCGGGCTATGCCTGCTACAACTATTCGAAGGCCTCGCCCAACGTCAACATCATGCCGGCGCTGCGCCAGAGCAAGCTGTTCGAACTGCGCAGCCAGTGCAATGTGTTGCGCATCGAACTCGACAGCACCCGCAAGAAGGCCACCGGCGTGACCTACATCGATGCCAACGGCGACACCGTGTTCCAGCCAGCCAATATCGTCGTGGCCAGTACCTTCGCCTACAACAATGCGCGGCTGTTCCTGCTCTCGGGCATCGGCAAGCCGTATGACCCGGTTTCCAATACCGGTGTGGTGGGCCGCAATATCGCCTTCCAGATGATGTCCACCATCAATGCCTTCTTCGCGCCGGGCAAGAACATCAATGGCTTCATCGGTGCCGGTGGCAACGGGGTGGCGGTGGATGACTTCAATGGCGACCACATGGACCACGGGCCGCTGGGCTTCGTGGGCGGTTCCCCGATCTGGAGCAATCCGGCCGGGGCCAAGCCAATCTCGGGGATTGCCGTGCCGCCCGGCACACCCAAGTGGGGGCGCGCCTGGAAGCAGGCGGTCAAGGACAGCTATCTGAACACCATGTCCTTCGACGTGCATGGCGCCAACATGGTGTATCGGGACGTCTATGTCGATCTCGATCCGAACTACAAGGACGCCTTCGGCCAGCCGCTGCTGCGTTTCACCTTCGACTGGAAGGACAACGACATCCGCATGAGCCGCTATGTCACTGATCAGGCGGTCAAGATCGCGCATGAACTGAAGGCGCGCGAGATCAAGGTCACGGTCAAGGATTTCGGCGCGGCGCCGGACCTGCGCAGCTACCAGACCACGCACTGGGCCGGTGGCGTGGCCATGGGCAATGACCCGTCCACCAGCGTGGTGAACCGCTACCTGCAGAGCTGGGACGTACACAACGTGTTTGCGGTGGGCTCGGGCGTATTCGCCCAGGGCATCGGCTACAACCCGACCGGGGCGGCGGTGGCGCTGACCTACTGGTCGGCCCGCGCCATCCGCGAGCAATACCTCAAGGACCCGCGTCCGCTGGTCAGCGCGTGAGCACGGGAGTGATGATGAAACGACTGATCCTGACCTCCTCCCTGGCACTGGGCGCGGCCATGCTGGCCGCGGCAGCCGCTTACAACCTGGCGTATGCCGATGATTCGCTGACCGTTGCGGCGCCGCCCAAGCCGCCGATGGGCGGGCGGCTGTTGAATCGCGAAACGGCGCCCTTGCAGCCCTTCGCGGTACCGCCGGCCGATGCCGCGCTGTCGCAACGCATTGCCGCCAAGGGCAGCCCCAGTGCGGACGACCAGTTGCTGCTGCGGGGTGCCTACCTGGCGCGGGCCGGCGATTGCGTGGCCTGCCATACCAGCAAGGGTGGCGCACCCTTTGCGGGCGGACTGGCGCTGGCGTCCCCGCTGGGCGCGATCTACTCGACCAACATCACGCCGGACAAGGAACACGGCATCGGCGACTGGAGCTACGAGGACTTTGCGCGTCTGATGCGTACCGGCGTCACCCGGGCTGGCTATACGGTCTACCCAGCCATGCCCTACCCGTCCTATTCGCGGCTGAGCGAGGAGGACATGCAGGCGCTCTATGCCTACTTCACCAAGGCCGTGCCGCCGTCTGCCCAGGCCAATCGCGCCAATGACATCCCGTGGCCGCTGTCGATGCGCTGGCCGCTGGCGATCTGGCGCAAGCTGTTCGCGCCGACGCCGACGCCTTATGCAGCACCGGCCGGCGGCGACCAGGAACTGGCACGGGGTGCCTATCTGGTGGAGGGACTGGGACATTGCGGCAGCTGCCATACGCCGCGCTCGACCACGCTGCAGGAAAAATCGCTGCGTGACGACAGCAGCCGTCTCTACCTCTCCGGTGGCCAGGTGGTGGATGGCTGGAGCGTGCCGTCGCTGCGCAACGAGCATGGTGGCGGCATCGCTGGCTGGAGCCAGGCCGATCTGGTGGAGTTCCTGCGCACCGGACGCAACCAGTTCACAGCCTCCTTCGGGGCCATGAATGACGTGGTCGAGCATTCCATGCAATACCTGAGCGAGGCCGATCTCAATGCCATCTCGCGCTACCTGTTGAGTCTGTCGCCGCGCAACGATGCGGCGCCCTATCGCTATGACGAGGTGAGCGCCACGGCCGCCTACGAGGGCCGCCCGCAGACGCCGGGCGCGGCGCTCTACGTGGATCGCTGTGCCGCCTGCCACCGCAGCAACGGCACGGGTTACGGCAAGGCCTTCCCGGCACTGGCGGGCAATCCGGTGCTGCAGACGGGCGATGCCACCTCGGCCATCCGCATCATCCTGCAGGGCGGACGCCAGCCGGCGACCGATTCGATCAAGGGCGGACTGGTGATGGCGCCCTACGCGCAGTTGCTCAATGACCAGCAGGTGGCGGAAGTGACCTCGTATATCCAGACCGCCTGGGGCAATCGCGGTGGGACGGTGTCGGCGGCCGATGTGGCGAAGATCAGGAAGACGGCGAAGCCGGTGGAGGATCGGGCGCCGTGAGGGCGGGAGCAAATGGCCTGGCACTACACCGGCCAAGGTACTCACCAAACAGCTGCGGATAAGGCGAACTTGCCTTGATCAAGCGCGCAAGCTCGCACGGGTGATCTTTCCCATGACGCCGGGGAGCGATAGACAAGTGGAACGATCCTGCGCTCAGGACCGTTCCACAGAGGTTGGCAAGGGGATCAGGCCGCCATGCTCGCGTTGTCGATCACGAAGCGATACTTGATGTCGCCCTTGAGCATGCGCTCATAGGCGGTGTTGATGTCCTCGGCGCGGATGAGCTCGATGTCGGCGACGATGCCGTGCTGGGCGCAGAAGTCCAGCATCTCCTGGGTCTCGGGAATGCCACCGATGAGCGAGCCGGCCAGGGAGCGGCGCTTCATGATCAGCTCGACCACGCTGGGCGATGGGTGTGGCTCGGCCGGGATGCCCACCAGGGTCATGGTGCCGTCGCGCTTCAGGAGGCCAAGGAAGGCATCCAGATCGTGCGGGGCGGCCACGGTGTTGAGGATCAGGTCGAAGCTCTTGGCATGGGCGGCCATCTCATCGGCATTGCGCGAGACCACGACTTCATCCGCGCCCAGTGCCTTGGCATCGGCACGCTTGGAGTCGGAAGTGGTGAAGGCCACCACGTGCGCGCCCATGGCATGGGCGATCTTGATGCCCATGTGGCCGAGGCCGCCGATGCCGACCACGCCGACCTTCTTGCCAGGGCCGGCGCCCCAGTGGCGCAGCGGCGAATAGGTGGTGATGCCGGCGCACAGCAAGGGTGCCACGGCAGCCAGGTCGGCTTCCGGATGGCGGATGTTCAACACAAAGCGTTCATGCACCACGATCTGCTGCGAATAGCCGCCCATGGTCCAGCCGGGAGCGTCGTCGGTCTTGCCGTTGTAGGTACCGACCATGTTGTCGCAATAGTTTTCCAGGCCTTCTTCGCAGTCGGGACAGGTCTGGCAGCTGTCGACCATACAGCCTACGCCGACCAGGTCGCCGACCTTGAACTTGCTGACGTGGTCGCCTACGGCGGTGACGCGGCCGACGATCTCGTGGCCGGGAACGCAGGGGTATTGGGTGCCGGCCCATTCGGAACGGACCTGGTGCAGGTCGGAGTGGCAGATGCCGCAGTAGGCGATGTCGATCTGCACATCATGCGCACCGGTGGCGCGGCGGTTGATCTGCAGGGGTTCCAGCGGCTTGTCGGCTGCATGGGCGCCGTAGGCATGTACTTGCATGGGAATCTCCTTGAGTCAGACGGGAATTGAAAACGGACGTGCAGACGGGCGGGGAACCTGTCGCGGAACAGGGCATTGTGACGTGGCGGGCGGAGTGAAGACAGACCTATTCCGCTACGATTATTGCCTGAAATTCCACCGGTCCGCACGAAGCCGGATGACTGCATGCACGGCAAGCGGGCAAACGGGGCCTGACGGCGGGCAGCGGCTTTCCGAAGGGCAAGCAAGCAGACCAGCCGATTCTGCCTCATCATGTGGGCCGGGATTCGCTGGTCCGGGGCTTGCTTGGTCTATTGGTCAGCGCAATTAGTTCCGGCCACGATGTCGTGGCAGACTTGCTCCATCACCGTATTTCTAACGCATCATGAACGACACCACTGATCTGAAGGTATTGCGCGCCCTGCATGAGTGGCGCCAGGCCGGCCGTAGGGCACTGCTGGCCACTGTTGTCTCCACCTGGGGCTCGTCGCCCCGCCCGGTGGGCTCCCAACTGGCAATCCGTGACGACGGCCGGCTCATCGGTTCGGTGTCGGGGGGCTGTATCGAGGATGACCTGCTGTTCCAATACATCAAGGACGCCCCCACTGCCTGGGGCCGCCCCGAGGCGCCGCAGCTGGTGCGCTATGGCATCGACGCCGACGAGGCGCATCGCTTCGGTCTGCCCTGCGGCGGCACGCTGGAGCTGCTGCTGGAATTCGATCCACCGGCCGCGCCCTTGCAGGAACTGGTACTGGCGCTGGAAAGCGGGCAACTGGTCTGCCGCAGCGTCGACTGCCTTACCGGCCAGAGCCGCATGGACGTCAGCCCGTCGCCGGCCGACCTGGTGTTCGATGGCCAGACCCTGCGCCATACGATGGGGCCGGACTATCGCATGCTCCTGATCGGCGCCGGCATGCTGGCCGAATACCTGGCGACGATGGCGCTCTTCAACGGTTTTTCGGTGACGCTGTGCGATCCGCGTTCGGAATACCTGGGCGGCTGGGCGGTACCGGGAGTGCGCATCGTCACCGACATGCCCGACGACGCCGTGCAGGCCTTCCGCCCCGATCAGCGCAGTTGCGTGATCGCCCTGACGCACGATCCCAAGCTGGACGACCTGGCGTTGATGGAAGCGGTTGCCAGTCCGGCCTTCTATGTGGGTGCCATCGGCTCACGCCGCAACAGTGCCGCCCGCAAGGATCGCATGATGACCCACTTCGGCCAGACCGAAGAAAGCCTGGCGCGCCTGCGTGGCCCTATCGGTCTTTATATCGGCAGCAAGACGCCTTCCGAGATCGCGGTCAGCGTCATGGCTGAAGTGCTGGCCGTCAAGAATGGCGTGGCCGTGCCTGCGGCCATGTCGGTGGCGGCCATGAAGCAGGCACGCGTGACGGCTGAATCATCCCCCTCCCCGACCTGAAAAAAAACCGCCGCCTGTGCAGGCGGCGGTTCCGGTACGACTTCCGCGAAAAGCGCTTCAGCGCATCTGCAGGACGATGGGATTGCTGCTGGCCGGATTGGTCCGTTCGCGCAGTTTGCTGACATCGTCCACCTTGACGGCGCCACCATGGTTGCCCCAGGAAGTGCGGATGAAGCTCAGTACGTCGGCGATTTCAGCGTCCGACAACTGGCTGCGGAACGGCGGCATGCGATAGGCATCGGGTACGCCGTCGGCCACCACCCGCGCCGAGCCATTGAGGGTGACATTGATGGCCGAGGCATCTTCCCTGGCCAGCGATGACACTGCGCCGGCCAGCGGAGGAATCCAGGGCGCCCTGCCGCGCCCGTCGACCGCATGGCAGGCGGCGCACTTGGCCATGAAGGTGCGCGCCCCGCTCCCCTCCAGGCGTTGCGGTGCCAGGGCGGCGGTGGTACTGGCGTCGTACTTCCAGGGGGTGCCATCGCGACCGGGGTCGCCCGGCAAGGATTTCAGGTAATGCGCGACGGCCTTCAGGTCGTCATCACTCATGAACTGGGTGGAGTTGTTGAAGGCGTCGGCCATGGAGCCGAAGACCACGGCGTGCTGGTTGCGGCCGGTCTTGAGGAATTGCACCACTTCCTCTTCGCTCCAGCGTCCGATGCCGATATTGACGTCGCCACGCAGACTGGGCGCATACCAGCCATCGAGCAGCGCACCAGACAGATAGAGCGGCTGGCCATCATCCAGTCCCTTTTCGTTCATGGCGACACCACGCGGTGTGTGGCAACTGCCGCAGTGGCCGGCACCCTGGACGATATAGGCGCCCCGGTTCCAGAGGGCATCCTTGCCTGGCTGGGGCTGATACGGTTGCGGACGGGTGAAGGCCAGGTTCCAGAACGCCAGCGGCCAGCGCATGTCCAGCGGCCAGGGGATATCGCTCTCGCGGTTGGCCTGCACCACCGGTTTGACGCCATGCATGAACCAGGCATAGAGCGCGCTGACATCTTCATCGGCCATCTTGGCGTAGGAAGGATAGGGCATGGCCGGGTAGAGCCGGTGGCCGTCACGGGCCACGCCATGTCGCAGGGCGCGGTCGAAGTCGGCCAGGCTGTATTCGCCGATGCCGCTGGCGCGATCCGGCGTGATGTTGGTGGCGTAGATGGCGCCCAGCGGGGTGGCCATCTCAAGGCCACCGGCGAAGGGCTTGCTGTTGGGCGTGCTGTGACAGGCCACGCAATCGGCCAGGCGCGCCACATATTCACCGCGCTGGAGCAGTTCGGCCGAAGGCGCCGGGGGCGGTGCGCTGCCGTCGAAGGGCGAGGCCGGCGTGCGCAGGGCGACCCAGGCGGCGCCGATGATGAGCGCGACAAGGATCAGCAGGAAGATGCGCAGCTTCCCAGTTTTTGGAGTGGTCATGGATGCGTCAGTCCGCCATCAGGCCTTGAAGGTGTAATGGGACAGCGGCATGCTGCGGATGCGCTGGCCGGTCAGGTGTGCGACCGCATTGGCCACCGCCGGTGGCACGGCCGGCAATGGGGGCTCGCCGATGCCGCCCATCTTGGCGCCGCTCTCGATGACTTTCACATGCACGCGGGCCATGCGTTGGGGCGGCAGGATGGGATAGAGGTCGTAGTTGCGCGCCACCCTGGCCCCTTCCTTGTAGACCACTTCTTCCAGCAAGACCTGCGACAGGCCCAGTGAAACGGCGCTATTGACCTGGGCTTCGACGATGGCCGGGTTGACGATGCGGCCGGGGTCGATGGCTTCCCAGATGTCGTGCACGCGGACCTGGCCGTTCTCGATGGAGACTTCGGCGATGGCCGCAGTCTCGGTGCCGAAGGCCTTGGCCATGGCCACGCCACGGGCGCGACGGGTGCCGTCGGGCGCGGTGAAGGGGCCGCGCTTCCAGCCGCCCGACAGATCGACCGCCGCCCGCAGCAGCGTGGTCAGGCGCTCGTTGCCCTGCAGCAGGCGCAGGCGCATTTCATAGGGGTCCTGGCCGCCCTTGTCGGCGATCTCGTCGAGGAAGGCTTCATAGAAGAAGTCGTTCATCGAATTGCCCACCGAACGCCAGTAACCCAGTACTGGCGGGTTCTTGACGAAACGCTGGCCGATGCGCTTGTGGGCGAACTGGTAGGACTTGCCGGCCAGGCCTTCGAGGGCGGTCGGATCGATCTTGTTGCGCTTGTTGGCAATCGATTCGGTGGGACCTTCGGTGGCGCTGATGGCTTCGATGGCGATGGGGAAGCCCTTTTCATCCAGGCCAGCGCGGAACTGCACGACCGCCATGGGCCGCATGGTGTCGCGGGCGAATTCTTCCTCGCGGCTCCAGATCACCTTGACCGGACGACCCACGGCCTTGGCCAGCTGGATCGCCTGCGGGAATACCATGGCGCTCTCGTAGAGGAAATGGCGGCCGAAGAAGCCGCCCAGCAGCGGCGAGTGGATCTGGATCTTCTCCGGTGGCAAGCCGGTCTGCTTGGCGATGGCGCCCTGGAACATCTCGGGCGCCTGGTTGGGGATCCACATTTCAAGCGTGCCATCGGGATTGAAACGGGCGGTGGCCGAAGGCGGCTCAAGCTGCGCGTGATTCAGGTACTGGCTGCGGTAGCTGGCCTGCACCACGGTCTTGGCACCGGCGATGGCCTTGTTCACATCGCCTTCGCTCTCGGCCTCATCGACGGCAGCGGTGGAGCTGGCCAGTTGCGCGGCGAACTGCTCGGTGGAAAAGTCCGCCGGCACATAGCGGCGGTCTGGCGCCGGGCCAGGGTCGCTCCAGTCCACCTGCAGGGCTTCGACGGCGCGTTTGGCGTTCCACCAGCGCTCGGCCACCACGGCCACCGCACCGGGCAGGCGGTGCACTGAATGCACGCCATTCATCTTGCGCACCTCGGCCTCGTTGCGGATGCCGCCCACTTCCAGGCCCAGGCGCGGCGCGTGCTGTACTGCGGCCTGGAGCATGTTCTCCACCTGGGTATCGATGCCATAGAGGGCGCGACCGGTGGACTTGTCCAGCACGTCCAGGCGCGCCAGGGGCTTGCCGATCCAGCGGAACTGGCTGTCCTGCTTGAGCTTGATGGTGTCCAGCGGCGGATTGGGCAGGTCCAGCGCCTTGGGAGCAAGTTCGCCATAGCTCAGCGCGCGGCCACTGGCGGCATGCACCACGCGGCCTGGCTCGGTGGACAGGCTCTCCAGCGGCACCTTCCATTGCGTAGCGGCCGCCTGCATCAGCAAATGGCGCGCCAGCGCGCCCACGCGGCGCATGGTGGGATAGCTGGTACGCACCGACATGCTGCCGCCGGTGATGCGAATACCGATGTCCATGACCTTGTACTGGTCGTTGGCGGGGGCGTTGTGCACGACGAAGCCGGCTGGATCGGCATCGAGCTCCTCGCCCACGATCTGGGCCATGGCGGTGAAGATGCCCTGGCCGCCTTCGACGAAGGGGCTTTGCAGGTGGATGCTGTTGTCCGGGCGGATCTCAAGGAAGGCCGGCACCCGCGTACCGGCGGCAGGGGGTGCCGCGCTGCCCTGTGCCCGGGCGTTGCCGGCCGGTAGCGCAAAGCCCAGCACCAGCGAACCGGCAGCGGTGCCGGCGGAGGTCAGGAGAAAGTGGCGGCGCGAGACATTGACCGGCTCGCCATCGGCTGGCAGGTCCTGGGCGGGAAGATCGTGCGAGGGGTTCATGCCTGCTCCTTTCCGGCCTTGGCCTTCTGGCTGCGGCTCCACTGGATGACGGCCACGGCGCCGATACCCGCCACGGCAGCGGCAGTGACGGCGGTCTGGTTGATCCCGGCCGGCCCGGCGGGGGCTGCCGGCAGCGTCGATGCGGCTGCTGCAGGAGCACCCTTGCTGCCGGAGATGTCGTGCATGGCGGCCTTGATGGCGTTGTAGGTGCCGCAGCGGCACAGGTTGACCATGGCGGCAGCGATCTGCTCGTCGCTGGGCTGGGCGACCTGCTTCAACAGCGCGGTTGCGGCCATCACCTGGCCGGACTGGCAGTAGCCGCACTGCGGGACCTGGTGCTTGACCCAGGCGTCGACCACCTGCTTGCCTACCGGATCGGCGCTCACCGCCTCGATGGTGCTGACCTTGCGGCCGGCCATGGCGCCCACCGGCATGACGCAGGAGCGCAGCACCTCGCCATCGACCAGGACCGAGCAGGCCCCGCACTGGGCCAGGCCGCAGCCGTATTTGGTACCGGTCATGCCCAGTTCGTCGCGGATCACCCAGAGCAGGGGTGTATCGGCGTCGGAAGTGATCTGGTAAGTCTTGTCGTTTATCTGGAGTTCCATGGTTCCTGCCATCGGGGTTGAGAACGCAAACCAGGGCGGGACGCAACCCTGGGGGAGCAAACGGACGCAGCAAGGCGAGCCCATGCATGAGCATTAGCTCCCGCATGATGACGCATCACGCGGGAGGCGATTAGCTGACCTGGGCTTAATGGGGATATTAGACGAACTAATGAATTCCGTCGCAGAGCGGACGGATATGCGGTGGTGGCGGTGGCGATGGTGGCGGTGGCGACAGTGGGAGGCCCCGTTGAACCAGGGTATTGCCAAGAGGGGCTAGACGTCCTGCGGCAGCTTGCGGGGCCGGCCGCCCTTCTTGCCATTTTCTCGCACGGCCAGGACCTTGGCCTCGCTGCTGCGGCTGCCGTTGCGCGTTGCCACCACCGTCGACGCCAGTTTCATCAAGGCCGGGCTGACGGCCACCAGCCCGGCGATGGAGACATGCAGGTCGCGCTCTTCCAGGCACAAGGCACTGCCAGCGTACCCCAGTTCGATGCGCCCCAGTTCGGCGGCACTGAGTTCGGCCAGCTCGGGGTAGTTGTCGATGGGCAGCAGGACGGCAGTCTTGTCGGCAAAACCGATGGCGATGGCTGCGAAGGCGGGAAGATACTCCACCTCCGTAGCCTGCAGGGCGGCGCCAGCGCGTTTGCTGCCGCGGGCCAGGGCCTGTGCGAGCAGCTCTTCGGTGACGGGCGGATTGTCGCGTTTCTTCGCTTTGATGATGGTCATTACTGTATCTCCAGGGGACTGGCTTGCCCCGCGAGTTGAATCAAGGTGCTGTCACGTTCAGGTGCGTAACGCGCCCACACAATATCGACGGCATGCCGCCGGAAAACGCTGGGACTGACGACTTCTTCCCGGCGCGGGTCCCACTGCTGGTGATCGAGGCAGACCGAAGCCCGGCTCTGCCACCATCGCTGGCGGGCTCGCCGCAGATGGTCCGGCTGTTCGATCACCTGCCTCAACTCCTCCAGCAGCGCGATGCCGGGGGCAGACCACATGGGCCTCACATCCCACAAGGCCACGCCGTCATGCCAGAAACTGAACTGGTAACGCGCGTCCCAACGCTCGTGACCTACATGGACATGCGGCGGGCAGTGCTCGTCTCGGGTGAAGACGGAAACGACCAGACCCTTGTAGCTGCAGATTTTCATAAACCTAACCGTTAGGTTATTGGATTGTAAGCCCCAACGCAAGTCATGGACGCAAACAGGTTCACCCAGATGAGTTACCTGAAGCACCAAAACAACAAATGGATGCGTACGGGGAGCGGACGCGATGCCACGTTCAGCGGCACCGCGATCGGAGGAGGCTAAAGAGAGAGGAAGGGCAAGTCAGCAGTAACGCGGATGTAGGACTGCTTTATTCAAAAATTTCAATCTTTCAGTCGCGCACGCCCAGGCGATATACCGTGGTCTGCCGATAGACCTGACCCGGTCGGAGGATCACCGCTTCGCTCAGGGGTGTGTTGACCTGGTCCGGGTAGGACTGCGCTTCCAGGCAGAAGCCGTCATGGATGGCATACGGCTGTTCGCCCCGCCCCTGTACACCGGAGAGGAAATTGCCACTGTAGAACTGCAGGCCGATTTCGGTGGTGGACACGCGCAATTCGCGTCCCGAACCCGGTTCGTAGACGGTGGCGACCTCACGCAGTGTCTGCGCCACGCGGCTCTCGCCGGGCACAGGTTCGTGCTCGCTGCGCAGGCAATAACAGTGATCGAAGCCACCGGCCAGTTTCAGCTGCGGATCGGGCCAGTCCAGGCGCGGGCCAATGGGGGCCGGCTGGCGGAAGTCAAAGGGACTGCCGGCGACCTCGGCGCGTGCTTCCGGGATCAGGCTGGCATCGACCTGCAGATAGGCGTCGGCATCGATGGCGATGATGTGGTCACGGATATCGCTGGCCCCGCCATTGAGATTGAAGTAGGCGTGGGAGGTCAGGTTGATGGGGGTGGGAGCATTGCTGGTGGCGGTGTAGTCGATGCGCAACTGGCCGTCGTCATCCAGGCGATAGAGTACCGATGCCATCACCGTGCCGGGAAAGCCCGCCTGGCCGTCGGGCGACACCAGCATCAGGCGCAGGCCTTCCGGGTCGGGCTGGACCTGCCAACGCTGGGCATGGAAACCGTCGCGGCCGCCATGCAGATGGTTTTCGCCTTCGTTGCAATCGACCTGTCGCGGCGTGCCGTCCAGGGTGAAACGGCCACCGGCGATGCGGTTACCCCAGCGGCCGACGATGGCCCCGAAATAGGCCGGGTTGCGCTGGTATTGCTCCACCCGGTCGAAGCCCAGCAGGATGTCGGCTTCGCGGCCATAGCGGTCGGGCGCCCACCAGTTGACCATGGTGGCACCGAGGTCGCTGATGGTCACGCGCATGCCGGTATGGTTGCGCAGGGTATAGAGCTGGATGCCGTCGGCGGCGGTGGTGTGGGAAAGGGTGAAATGGGTCATTTTGTGGAGGTGAGGAGGGCGTTCCCTGCGGTTTTCTTTTTCTGCCGTGGTGCAGGAGCGGCGGAATGCTCCAGCCCGGCGACGAATTGTTCCTGGTATTCCCTGGGCGTACAGCCCAGTTCGCGCTTGAAGACGGCGTGCATGTATTGCACGGTGGTGAAGCCGCAGCTCACGGCGATCTCGGCGGCATGGCTGCCGGCCTGCTCCAGCATGCGCTTGGCGGCTTCCAGCTTGAAGCGCAGGATTTCATCATGGACGCTGCGCCCCAGTTCGCGCCGGAAATACCATTCCAGCGAGGACCGCGAGATGCCCACGTAATCGGCCACCTGATCGGTCTTGATGCCCTGGCAGGCGTATTGCCGGATGAAATGCAGCGCCTGCATCACATGCGGGTGATTGCGTACCTCGTGGCGACTGGAGGCCAGGACATTGATGCCCACCGGCGGCACCATGATGCGGGTGTCCGGAAAGCGCGCTCCATGCAGCATCTGGTGCAGCAGGTGAGCAGCGGTGCGGCCCATTTCGACGCTGCCCTGGATGACTGAACTGAGCGGGATGCGCGTCAGCACGCGGGCCAGGGGATCGTTGTCGATACCGATCAGCGCCACCTGTTCGGGCACGGCGATGCCGGCAAACAGGCAAGCCTGCAGCAGCTGGCGCGCACGGGCATCGGTGACGGCGATGATGCCCACCGGCTTGGGCAGGCTGCGCACCCAGGCGATCTGCTGTTCCACGGCGGTATCCCAGGATTGCGCGCTGGTGCCCACGCCCCGGTAGATATGCCCTTCGATGCCGTCGGCGGCTGTCAGGCCAGTGAAGATGCGCTCGCGCTCCTGCGCCCAGCGGTTGCAGTCGGACTCGGGCAGGCTGAACAGGGCGAAATGCTGCAGGCCGGCCTCGATCAGGTGGTCGTAGGCCAGCTTGACCATCTTCACATTGTCAGTCGCCACATAAGGGCGGTTGGCCGGATATTGGGAAGGATCGGCGTAGGAGCCGCCAATGGCCACCACCGGCAGTTGCACCCCTTCCAGCGCGGCGGTGGTGACCGGGTCGTCGAAGTCGGCAATGATGCCGTGTCCGGCCCAGCGCTCTATGCCTTGCGGGCGGCAGCGGAAGTCCTCTTCCAGGTAGAGGTCCCAGGAAGCGCGGGTACTGCTGATGTATTCGCCGATGCCGGAAATGATTTCCCGGTCGAATATCTTGTTGCCATTGAAGAGCAACGCAATCCTGTGCACCGTGGGTACTTTTGCCACGCTGTGTCTCCTTGGGGTGGCGTCGCTGGCGCGCGCCATTTTTGTCTGGATGGGCTCTGGTGTCGAATTGTAGCGAGCCGTGGTCGAAATGACCGATATGTGCTCCTGCAACAAAAAGAATCACTAAGCCGTTTGGTCAATTTCGTAATTGTAGAGGGGATTGGCCCGGGGCTAGTATCCCCCTCGCACCATCATGCGGCGCATTCGTCCCCTGCCCTACCCGGCCCCATGCGGCTTTGGAAGCTTTTGCACCAGATCAGGCCTCCACATCCACCGGACAGCGCCGCTTCAAAAATCATAATCAAATTTAATTCAAATCGGAGACTGGACTATGAAGGCAATGCTGAAGAAGACCGTATTGGCGCTGATGACCGTGACCACCCTGTCCATGGTGGCCGGTAGCGCCATGGCCGACGCCAAGAACCCCAAGATCGGCTTTTCCATCGATGACCTGCGCGTGGAGCGCTGGGCGCGTGACCGCGATTTCTTCACTGCCGCTGCCGAGAAGCTGGGTGCCAAGGTGTTCGTGCAATCGGCCGATGCCAGCGAACAGCGCCAGATTTCCCAGATCGAAAACCTGATCTCGCGTGGCGTGGACGTGATCGTGATCGTGCCCTTCAATGCCACCGTGCTGACCAACACCATCAAGGAAGCCAAGAAGGCCGGCATCAAGGTGCTGTCCTATGACCGCCTGATCCTCAACGCCGACGTGGATGCCTACATCTCCTTCGACAACGAGAAGGTCGGTGAAATGCAGGCCGAGGGCATCCTGAAGGTCAAGAACAAGGGCAACTTCTTCCTGCTGGGCGGCTCGCCCACCGACAACAACGCCAAGATGTTCCGCGAAGGCCAGATGAAGGCCCTGAAGCCCTACATCGACAAGGGCGACATCAAGATCGTCGGCCAGCAATGGGTCAAGGAATGGAACCCGACCGAAGCCCTCTCCATCGTCGAGAATGCGCTGACCGCCAACAACAACAAGATCGACGCGATCGTCGCTTCCAATGACGGTACCGCCGGTGGTGCGATCCAGGCACTGGCCGCGCAGAAGCTGGCAGGCAAAGTGCCGGTCTCGGGCCAGGATGCCGACCTGGCCGCCGTCAAGCGTGTCGTGGCCGGTACCCAGACCATGACCGTCTACAAGCCCCTGAAGCAGATCGCCACCGAGGCCGCCAACCTGTCCGTGCAACTGGCGCGCAACGAAAAGCCGACCTACAACGCCCAGTATGACAACGGCTTCAAGAAGGTCGACAGCCTGCTGTTGAAGCCCATCCTGCTGACCAAGGAGAACGTCAAGGTGCTGGTCGACGACGGCTTCTACACCCAGGCCCAGATCGACGGCCGTTGATTCCTGCATGAGGCGTAATGCATGAGGCGTTGCCGGCCGCCCCCCGCGGTCGCCGGCAATGCCGTCCCTACCGGCCGGACACCCGCCGGTAGGGATTCCAGAGGCTTCTTGGAAAGAACAGGCATGTCCGAGTATCTGTTAGAAATGAAAGGCATCGTCAAGAGCTTTGGCGGTGTGCGCGCGCTCGACGGCATCGACATCAAGATCCGTCCGGGCGAGTGTGTTGGCCTGTGCGGCGAGAACGGCGCAGGCAAGTCGACGCTGATGAAGATTCTCTCCGGCGTCTACCCCCACGGCACCTGGGACGGGGAAATCCTGTGGGACGGCAAGCCGCTGCAGGCGCACTCGGTGCGCGATACCGAAGCGGCCGGCATCGTCATCATCCACCAGGAACTGATGCTGGTGCCGGAACTGTCGGTGGCCGAAAACATCTTCATGGGCCACGAGATCACCCTGCCCGGTGGCCGCATGAACTACCCCGCCATGTATCGCCGCGCCGAAGAGCTCATGCGCGAGCTGAACATGCCCGACATCAATGTGGCCCTGCCGGTCTCGCAATATGGCGGCGGCCACCAGCAGCTGGTGGAAATCGCCAAGGCACTCAACAAGGATGCGCGGCTGCTGATCCTGGATGAACCCTCATCCTCGCTGACCGCCTCCGAGATCGCGGTGCTGCTCAAGATCATCAAGGACCTGAAGGCGCGTGGCGTGGCCTGCGTCTACATCTCGCACAAGCTGGACGAGGTGGCCGAGATCTGCGACACCATCTCGGTGATCCGCGATGGCAGACACATCGCTACCACGCCCATGCAGGAAATGGACGTGGACAAGATCATCACCCAGATGGTCGGTCGCGAAATCACGGCCATGTATCCCGAACGTAATCATTCCATCGGCGAAGTGGTCCTGGAGGCGCGCCACATCACCTGCTACGACATCGACAACCCGCGCCGCAAGCGTGTCGACGATGTGTCGTTCTCGGTGCGTCGTGGCGAAATCCTGGGCATTGCCGGCCTGGTGGGCGCCGGCCGCACGGAACTGGTGTCGGCCATCTTCGGCGCCTATCGCGGCCGTCACGAAGGCCAGGTACTGCTGGAAGGCAAGCTGGCCGATACCGGTTCGCCGCTCAAGTCGATCCGGCGCGGCCTGTGCATGGTGCCGGAAGACCGCAAGCACCACGGCATCGTGCCCGACCTCGATGTCGGCCAGAACATCACCCTGACGGTGCTCAAGCGCTTCTCCCGTGGCAGCCGCATCGATGGCAGCGCCGAACTGAAGACCATCCAGGACGAAATCAGCCGCATGCGGGTCAAGACGGCCACGCCCTTCCTGCCCATTACCAGCCTCTCGGGCGGCAATCAGCAGAAGGCGGTGCTTTCCAAGATGCTGCTGGCCCAGCCCAAGGTATTGATCCTGGACGAGCCGACCCGCGGCGTGGATGTCGGCGCCAAGGCCGAGATCTACCGCCTCATTTCGGAACTGGCCAAGCTGGGCCTGGCCATCATCATGGTCTCCTCCGAACTGGCGGAGGTGCTGGGCGTGTCGGACCGCGTACTGGTGATCGGCGAAGGCCGCCTGCGTGGCGACTTCGTCAACGACAAGCTGAGCCAGGAAACCGTGCTGGCCGCGGCGATCAACCAACCCGTAGCGCAGGCGCCCGCGCGCTCTGCGGCGGCAGGATAAAAAATCACAAGGTGAATTCGGTATGACTTCAAGCAATCTGGCCAACATGGCCGACCTCAAGCAGGTATTCCGGCGCTACAAGATCATTGCGCTGCTGATCGCCATCGCCATCATCTGGGGCTTCTTCAGCTTCATGACCGAGGGTGGCTTCCTGACACCGCGCAACCTGTCCAACCTGCTGCGCCAGATGTCGGTGACCGGCATCCTTGCCTGCGGCATGGTGCTGGTGATCATCGCCGGCGAGATCGACCTCTCGGTGGGGTCGCTGCTGGGCCTGCTGGGCGGCCTGGCGGCGCTGCTGGACGTGAGCCACCACCTGCCGCTGGCGCTGAACCTGGTACTGGCGCTGGGCTTCGGCCTGGCGCTGGGGCTGCTGAACGGCTACCTGACGGCCTACCTGGGCATCCCCTCCTTCATCGTCGGCCTGGGCGGCATGCTGGCCTTCCGCGGCATCCTGCTGGGCATCACCGGTGGCCTGACCATCGCCCCGGTCTCGGACAACATGGTCTACCTCGGCCAGGGCTACCTGCCGCCGCAGATGGGCGTGGCGCTGGGTGTGGCGCTGTTCGTGCTGGCGCTGGCGCTGACCTGGATGAGCCGGGTCAACCGCAGCCGTCATGGCCTGCCCCTGACGGCACTGTGGCGCGACGGCCTGAAGGTGGTGGTCATCGGTGCCGTGCTGCTGGCCTTCGTGCGTACGCTCAACAGCTATGACGGCATCCCGGTGCCGGTGCTGCTGTTGCTGGCGCTGCTGGGCCTGTTCAGCTATGTGAGCACGCAGACCGTGTTCGGCCGCCGCATCTATTCGGTGGGCAGCAACATGGAAGCCACCCGGCTGTCGGGTGTGAACGTGCAGGCCGTCAAGCTGTGGGTGTTCGGCATCATGGGGGTGATGTGCGCATTGGCCGGCCTGGTCAATACCGCCCGCCTGGCTGCCGGTTCGCCCTCGGCCGGCAACATGGGTGAGCTGGACGCCATCGCCGCCTGCTTCATTGGCGGCACCTCCATGCGCGGCGGCTCCGGCACCATCTATGGCGCCCTGATCGGCGCACTGGTGATGGCCAGCCTGGACAACGGCATGTCCATGCTGGACGTGGGCACCTACTGGCAGATGATCGTCAAGGGCAGCATCCTGGTGCTGGCCGTGTGGGTGGACGTGAGCACCCGTTCGGGCCGCTGATCAACGAAGGCAACAAAGGACGGCAGCACACTACGACTACCGTTCGGACTGAGTAGCGGCGCAGCCGCGTATCGAAGGCGCTCCCCGGCTTGAGGAAGGAGCGCAGCGTTCCCAGCGCCTTCGATACGGCCCTCGCGGACCTACTCAGTCCGAACGGGAAGAGATGGAGCGATGCAGCCTTTCGCATATTCAGACTAAATCAGACTAAATTTTTTACGCGCCGCATCAGCGGCCCGTCCTACCTACTGGAGTTATCAAGCATGACCGCAGCCACCGCCCCCATTTTCGAACACGCGCTCTACCGCAGCCTCGCCGGCAAGCGGGTCGTCATCACCGGCGGCGGCAGCGGCATCGGCGCGGCGCTGGTGGAAGCCTTCGCCGCCCAGGGTGCGCAGGTGTTCTTCCTGGATATCGCCAGCGAACCTTCCGAGGCGCTGGTGGCCTCCTTGCAGCAGGCACCTGTACCGCCGCGCTTCTTCCGCTGCAACCTGATGGACCTGGATGCCCTGCGCTCCACCTTCGCCGAAGTCATCGCCGCCGCCGGCACCGTGGACATCCTCATCAACAACGCCGCCAACGATGATCGCCACAAGACCGCCGAGGTCACCCCGGCCTACTGGGACGAGCGCATCGCCGTCAACCTGCGCCACCAGTTCTTCTGCGCCCAGGCAGTGTTGCCGGGCATGCGCGCGCAGCAATCGGGCGTGATCCTCAATTTCGGCTCCATTTCCTGGCATCTGGGCCTGCCCGACCTGACCCTGTACATGACCGCCAAGGCCGGTATCGAGGGCATGACGCACGGCATGGCGCGTGATTTCGGGCGTGATGGCGTCCGGGTCAACGCCATCATCCCCGGTGCCATCCGCACCCCGCGTCAGACACTGTTGTGGCACACCCCCGAAGAAGAGGCGAAAATCCTGGCTGCGCAATGCCTGCCCACCCGCGTCGATCCGCATGATGTCGCTGCACTGGCGCTGTTCCTGTCCTCCGACAGCGCAGCCAAGTGCACCGGCCGCGAATACTACGTCGATGCGGGCTGGCTGGGCGCGTAACCCACCCAATCGCCCACGGGCCAAGAGGAATCCATGAACAAGCCATCTGCCACACCCCGTCGCTTCCGCTCCCAGGACTGGTTCGACAATCCCGACCACATCGACATGACCGCGCTCTATCTGGAGCGCTTCATGAACTACGGCATCACCGCCGAGGAACTGCGCTCGGGGCGCCCCATCATCGGCATCGCCCAGAGCGGCAGCGACATCAGCCCCTGCAACCGCATCCACCTGGAACTGGCCAAGCGGGTGCGCGATGGCATCCGCGATGCCGGCGGCATTCCCATGGAATTCCCGCTGCACCCCGTCTTCGAGAACTGCCGCCGCCCTACTGCTGCCATCGACCGCAACCTGGCCTACCTGGGCCTGGTGGAAATCCTGCACGGCTATCCCATCGATGCCGTGGTACTGACCACCGGCTGCGACAAGACCACACCGTCGCAGATCATGGCCGCGGCCACGGTGGACATCCCGGCCATCGTGCTGTCCGGCGGCCCGATGCTGGATGGCTGGCTCGATGGTGAGCTGGTCGGCTCGGGCGCGGCCATCTGGAAGGGCCGCAAGCAACTCTCGGCCGGCGCCATCGACAATGAGAAATTCCTGGAGATCGCTGCCGCTTCGGCACCCTCCTCCGGCCACTGCAACACCATGGGCACGGCCTCCACCATGAACGCCATGGCCGAGGCGCTGGGCATGTCGCTGACCGGCTGCTCGGCCATTCCCGCCCCCTATCGCGAGCGCGGCCAGATGGCCTACGAGACGGGACGCCGCATCGTCGGCATGGCCTACGAAGACCTGCGCCCTTCGGCCATCCTGACCCGCGAAGCCTTCCTCGACGCCATCGTGGTCAATGCTGCCATCGGCGGCTCCACCAACGCCCAGCCGCACATCATGGCCATGGCGCGCCATGCCGGCGTGGATCTGCAGTCGGAAGACTGGATGAAATTCGGCTACGACGTACCGCTGCTGCTGAACATGCAGCCGGCCGGCAAGTACCTGGGCGAGCGCTTCCATCGTGCCGGCGGCGTGCCGGCCATCATGTGGGAGCTGCAGCAGGCCGGCAAGCTGCGCGCCGACCGCATCACCTCCACCGGCAAGAGCATGGCCGAGAACCTGCAGGGCCGCCAGTCGAACGACCGCGAAGTGATCTACCCCTTCAGCGCGCCGCTGCGTGAACGGGCCGGCTTCCTGGTCTTGAAGGGCAACCTGTTCGACTTCGCCATCATGAAGACCAGTGTCATCTCGGAGACCTTCCGCCAGCGCTACCTCAGCACACCCGGCCAGGAAAACATCTTCGAATGCCGCGCCGTGGTCTTCGATGGTTCGGACGACTACCACGCCCGTATCAACGACCCGGCACTCAACATCGACGACAACACCCTGCTGGCCATCCGTGGCGCCGGTCCGGTGGGCTGGCCGGGTTCGGCCGAGGTGGTCAACATGCAACCGCCCGATGCGCTGATCAAACGCGGCGTCTCTACCCTGCCCACGCTGGGTGATGGGCGCCAGTCGGGTACCTCCGACAGTCCCTCCATCCTCAACGCCTCGCCCGAGAGCGCGGTCGGTGGTGGTCTGGCCTGGCTGCGCGACGGCGACCGCGTGCGCATCGACCTCAACACCGGGGAGTGCAATATGCTCATCAGCGAAGAAGAACTGGCCCGCCGCAAGAGCGAGGGTATTCCGCCCGTGCCACCCAGCCAGACGCCCTGGCAGGAGATCTACCGAAGCACCGTGGGTCAACTGGAAACCGGTGCCTGCATGGAACTGGCCTTGAAGTACCAGGGTGTGGCGCAGACCATGCCCCGGCACAACCACTGACATGCTGACCCTGCATCGTGAACTGCGCATGCCACCGGTCCCGGTGAGAAAGCTCAAGGGGCCGATGCGCATCGACGCGCACCAGCATTTCTGGCGCTACCGCTGCGAGGACTATCCGTGGATCGGTACCGGCATGGACCTGCTGGCGCAAGACCGCCTGCCCTACCAGTTCCAGCCCCTGCTGGATGCACAGGGCCTGCATGCGTCGATTACGGTGCAGGCACGTCCCGGCCACGACGAGACGGCATTCCTGCTGGAGATGGCACGACGCGACCAACGCATCGCCGGCATCATCGGCTGGGAAGACATCGGCTCGCCCATGCTGGCCGAGCGCATGGAGCACTGGGGTGGCAGCAAGCTGCTGGGGCTGCGCCATCCCATGCAGGAAGACGACGACGCCGAACTGCTGCTGGCCCTGCCACAGTTCAACCAGGGAGTGCGCTGGCTGCAGGAGCGGGACTATGTCCTGGACCTGCTGGCCCATGAACGCCACCTGCCGCAGTTGCGCCAGCTGTGCGCCCATCACGACCAGCACTGGATCGTGCTGAACCATCTGGGCAAGCCGGCCCTCAAGGAATTCCGCAAGGGCCGCGCCGCCTTCGAACGCTGGCGCCAGGAGATGCGCGAGCTGACCGCCATGCCCCATGTGGCCTGCAAGATTTCCGGCCTGCTGACCGAGGCGGACTGGCTGCGCGGCCTGTGCACACGCGACTTCGAACATATCGTGCAATGTCTGGATACCGCGCTGGACCTGTTCGGTCCGCAGCGGCTCATGTTCGGCTCCGACTGGCCGGTATGCCTGCTCGCCGCGTCCTACGCGCGCGTGGTGGCCGTGGTGCGCGAATGGGCTGCCAAGCGCCTCTCTCCTACCGACCAGGACGCCTTGTGGGGCGAATCCTCGGCCAGGATTTATGGACTGATGTCATAAGGTTTTCCCCCGATTCCTTTTCGTTGCCAACCGTCAAGCCCGGTGCGATATTGCGCCGCAGGGGTCACCCCCGATGGCGGCAAACAACCTGGGATACGGGGAGACGAACATCAAAAGCCTCAAACGCAACATGACCTTGACCATCAGTGCGCTCGCGCTGATGGCGACTGTCATCACGGGCGTGGTGCTCTACCAGAGTTATGTGCAGACCGAGCGCAGCGCGATCGAGCATGCCCTCAACGTGGCGCGCATTGCCCAACGTTCGATTTCGCGCAACATGGAATTGCTGTCACTGGATCTGGACAGCCTGGTCTGGCGCCATCGGCATGCCAGCCTGCAGCTCATGCCGGAGCAGCAGCGACGCGACTTCCTTCTGGGTGAAAAGGCTGAAGCCACCTATATCGCCGCCATGGGCATCGTCGGCCGCGATGGCCAACTGCTGGTTGGTTCTCCCACTTTGGCCGAGATCATGCCGGGCAATTACGGACACCGGGATTTCTTCGCCAGGCATCGCGACGATCCAACGGTAAAACTGTTTGTCTCACGACCACTGAGCATCCGCCTGGAACGGAGAATGCAGGTCATCGTACTGTCCAAGCGGTTGGCAAACGCCGATGGGTCCTTCGGCGGCGTGGCCTTCATGGTGCTGTACCTGGACTACTTCCGGCATCTGTTCGAAAGCCTGTCGCTGGAGAAACAGGCCGTCATGTCGCTTTACGCCCTGGACGGCGTGGCCTACATGCGCCTGCCCTACGATGAAGCCTTCATCGGTTCTCGCTTGAGTTACACGCCCAATTTCAGACGCATCATGGCCCTGCCCTCGTCAGCGCCGGAAAGCCTGCAGGGCAGCTATACCGCGCGATCCCAGCAGGACGACGTCAAGCGCCTGTACGCCTACGTGCGCATCCCCGATACACCCTGGCTGGTCTTCGTGGGCCGGACCCATGCCGAACTGTTCCGCGAATGGGAGCGGATGCTCTATGCAGTCCTGTTTCTTGCGGCCGCCTTCAGCGCCATCTGCGCCTGTCTGATCCGACGGTTACGCGAGGAGTTCTTCCGCCGCAGCAAATTGGACCAGCAACTGCAAGAGCAGGCCCGCACCGACAAGCTGACCGGCTTGCTCAACCGCCGGGCACTGGACGATTGCCTGCAAGACGCCTGGCACAAGAGCCAGCGCAATACCTCGGCGCGCTTTGCGATCCTGTTCGTCGATGTCGATTTCTTCAAACTCTACAACGACACCTACGGCCACAAGGCGGGCGACTATGCGCTGGTATCGGTAGCACGTTGCATCACCGGCGCTGTGGCACGGCAGTGTGACAAGCCCGGCCGCTATGGCGGGGAGGAATTCGTGATCCTGCTTGACGAGGCCGATGCCGCCGGCACGCTGCACGTGGCCGGCAACATCATGTCGGCACTGCAGGCGATGAAGATTCCGCATGAGCGCAGCCCCTTCGGCCGGCTCTCGGTGAGCATAGGTGCGGCCTGCCTGGACCGGCAGGTGCATCACAGCATCGAGGAAGTGATCAAGGCCGCCGACCAGGCGCTCTACCAGGCCAAGCGCATGGGGCGCAACCGGGTCCAGATGGCGCAGTCCGATCCGGCCCCGGTGCAGGGTGGAGCGCCCGTTAGTTCAACGAGCAGTTGAGCCACTTGGCGATACGCACGCCATCCAGGCGGGAACCGTCGGCGCTGCCGCTGCCCAGCATGGTGACGATCACCGGGCGGCGGTCATGCACCAGCAGGCGCAGCACCATGTTGTGACCGGACTCGTTGATGAAACCGGTCTTCTGCACCGTGGCATTGACCTGGCCATAACGGATCAGGCGATTGGAATTGATGTACTGCAGCTGGCCGTGACCGATGTTGATGATCTTCTGCTTGTCCAGAGAATCGTTACGGATCAGCTGGTAGCGGTTGGCGGCCTTGACCAGCTCGGCCAGTTCGCGCGGGGTAGAGACATTGTCCGGCGACAGTCCGGTTGCATTCTCGAAGCGGGTCTGCTTCATGCCCAGCGCCTGTGCCCGCGCATTCATGGCCGCGATGAAGGCTGGACGGCCACCCGGATAGTCACGGCTCATGGCCGCGGCAGCACGGTTCTCGGAAGACATCAAAGCAATGTGCAGCATGTCTGCACGCGACAGGCTGGCGCCGACGTTCAGGCGCGAGTGGGTGAACTTGAGGGTATCGAGATCGTCCTCGGTGACTTCCAGCCGGTTGCTCATGGGCAGCGACTTCTGGTCCAGCCAGACGATGGCCGTCATCAGCTTGGTAACCGAAGCGATCGGTGCCACCGTATCGGCATTGCGTTCAAAGAGTGGCGTATTGGTCTGCTCGTCAAGCACATAGACCCCACGCGAGAAGATGTGCTGCTTCGACGCGGCGGTGAAGCCGCAACGGGGGAGCAGTTCGGGTTTGGTATTGACCGGCGGCAGCGCCGCTGCGTTTGACGACGCGTTGGCGGCGACGGCAGCACCCGCCGTGGCTGCAGTCGCAGCGCCGGCAGCCACACCCACGGCAGCCGCCCGCCCACGTCGGCGGGGCCGCGCCGGTGCACGCGCAGCGGCCGGGGCCGCCTTCTTGCGCACTACCCGCTTGCGTCCCTTGGCGCCGCTCGCGGCCGGCCTGTGCTTGCCGGCGCTGGAACCGGCCGCCTGCGCCTCGCTCACCTTGCCCGAGATGACTGTCAACATCAGCAGCAGGACGCTGCACATCAGGAGCCTGGCCAACACGCCAGCGCGGCGCAAAATCTGCAGAAACAAAGGGAAACTATCGTCGGAACGGGGCTGCTGCGTACAAAACATCGTCGAAAACCTCAGTCGGAGCATTCATTCAAGACCGGCCATGATACGGAAACTTGGCCGATGATGCAGCAACGTTCAGCTTTGCATCGATAAAGTGAAGCTTAAAAATGCGTTCTAGTGACAATAAGACAAGACGCCGCGCCGCCGCAAATTTGCTTCCCTGCCTGCAACCGGCCGGCGCATAATCTGTCCATTCCAGGCCGGACCCAGGCATTGCCCTCTCCGGTCGATTTTGTCAGCCCGATTCAACATACCTTCATGTCCAATCTCATCGTACACGGTGGCCGCCCGCTGCGCGGCGACATCATTCCTTCCGCCAACAAGAATGCCGTCCTCCCCATCCTCTGCGCCACCCTGCTGACGGACCAGCCGCTACGTCTGATCGGCATCCCCGAGATCACCGACGTCAAGAAGATCCTGGAGATCTTCCGCGTGCTGGGCAGCGAGGTATCGGTGGACTATGCCAGCGGCATCCTGGAACTGCATCACCGCGATACCTGCTTCGACCCAAAAATTCACCATCTGCCGGAGGAAATGCGTTCCTCCATCATGCTGGTACCGCCCCTGCTGGCGCGCTTCGGTGTGGCGCGGCTGGAAAACGACGTCAAGGGCTGCACCCTGGGCGTGAGGGAAATCGATCCGCACGTGGAGGTGTTCCAGCGTTTCGGCGCACGGGTGGAAAGCAGTCCCGATTCGCTCATCATCCGCACCAGCGGCCGCATGCAGGCCAACCATCACTGGCTGGACTATGCCTCGGTGACCACCACTGAAAACTTCGTGCTCTGCGCAGCCTCGGCCGGCGGCGAGTCGGTGCTGACCAATGCCGCCTCCGAGCCGCACGTGCAGGAGTTCTGCCGGTTCATGGCGATGATGGGCGTGCAGATCGAGGGTATCGGCACCTCGCGCGTGACGGTGCGTGGCGGTGAAAAACTGGGGGGCGGCGAATTCCGCTTCGACGAGGATTTCCACGAGATCGCGACCTTCCTGGCCATGGGCGCCATCACCGGCGGTCAGGTGCGGGTGCGCAACAGCGCGCCGGAGCAGTTCCCGCTGATCGATCGCACCTTCGCCAAGTTCGGCGTGGAAGTGGTGCACGAAAACGGCTGGTCGCACACCCGCCAGAACGGTCCGCTCAAAGTCGTCAAGCCTTTCACTAGCAACATCCTCACCAAGGTGGAGGCCGCGCCCTGGCCCTACCTGCCAGTGGACCTGCTGCCGATCTTCATCGCGCTGGGGGTCAAGGCCGATGGCAACACCATGTTCTGGAACAAGATCTATGACGGCGCCATGGGCTGGAGCAGTGAACTGTCCAAGTTCGGCGCCCACGTCTTCCTGGGCGACCCGCATCGGCTGATCACCTTCGGCGGCCTGCCGCTGACGCCGGCCTCGGTGGAAAGTCCGTACATCATCCGGGTGGCCATCGCGCTGTTCATGGTGGCGGCCAGCATCGAAGGTCGCTCGGAAATCCGCAATGCCCTGCCGATCCGGCGCGCCCATCCCAAATTCGTGGAAAACCTGCGCTCGCTGGGCGCGGTGGTGGATTGGGTCGAGGAAGACTGAAGCGGCAAGGACGTGTCCGGTGCATGCGGCGTCATTGACATCAATGACCAAGGCACCGCTCGCACGCCAGGCTCAAGGGCTATCACCTATCGGCAATGGGATCCCCGAATGGCAGCGATAAAGATCAAACAATATAAATAATATATACTTTTAACGATCAGACATCGCTCCACACGCTTACGCAAGCTCATCCATGCCTTCCAGGCTGAGCATTGCGTAAGCTGCCTCCCATCCCTTCAGAAGGAGAATCCATGCTTCCCGCAACGGACGTCATCCTCCGCCTGGCCGCAGCTGCCGTTCTCGGCAGCCTGATCGGCATCGAACGTGAACGCCTTTCCTGGGCAGCCGGTCTGCGTACCCACATGCTGGTCTGTGTCGGCTCTTCGCTCATCATGCTGGTCTCGGCCTATGGTTTTTCCGGGATCCTGCAGTCCGACAAGGTGGTCCTTGACCCATCGCGGATGGCAGCGCAGGTGGTCTCGGGCATCGGCTTCCTGGGCGCCGGGTCGATCCTGCTGCGCGGAGAAATCATCCGTGGCCTGACCACCGCCGCCAGCCTCTGGACAGTGGCCGCCATCGGCCTGGCCGTCGGTGGCGGGATGTATGTCGCCGCCGTGGCCGGGACCTCCATCGTGCTGCTGATCCTGGCCGGGATGAAACCCCTGGAGCGGCGCTATTTCGCCGACAAGCACAAGCGTGGCATTACCTTCCTGATCCAGGCCGATACTTTCAATATCGGCCATCTGCACCAACTGATGGGTGCCTCGGCGGCGCGGGTGAGCAAGTTCGTGGTCAGGCGCGAAGCCGACGGCGGCGCTTTCGACGAAGTGTCCATCGTGCTCTCGCATACCTCGGAGAAGGAATTCCATCGCATCGTTCAGGGCTTTCTCAAGCTCGATGGCATCAAGTCCTTCGATTACACGGATCTCTGACGCGAGGCCCCGGGAAGCCCGGTCACCCATACAATGAACAAGGGCGGCCATCTGGCCGCCCTTGCTGAATCTACTGCGAGTATTTCTACTGCGTCTCCTGCGTCCTCAGAACAACAGGATCAGCAGCAGGATGATGGGGATGGGGATACCCAGTAGCCAGAGCAGAATTGCGCCCATGTCAGTCTCCTCTCAAGGTTGGGGTTCAGGTCGATGTCGTCAGGTTTCAGTGCAGTTCGGGTTCGCCCAGGCGGCCGTCGCGACGGACCACTGCCTCTGCGTAGAGCTCATTGCGGTCACGCAGGCGGCCACCATAGGTCGCCAGCAGGCTGGCCACGAAAGCACCGCACAGCAGGGCCAGGAACATCCACAGCGAGGCGTAGGCAGCAGCCTTGCGGGCAGCGTCGGCGGCTTCCTTGGCCTTGGTGCCGGCGTCAGCGATAGCGCCCTGGTAGGCCGCGAAGGTATCGGTGACACGCTTTTCACCATCGGCCTGGGATACGCCGGTATGGCGCGCCACCAGTTGGCCCAGGTAACGGCGGTCGTTATCGGCCAGCTTGCCGCTCGCCAGCGAATAGCCAAATACACGCACCACTTCCATGCGCTGGGCCTGCGTTAGATCGCGACCATCAGCGGCCGTCGGAGCTGCCAAGGGGGCCACCGGCGCAGCAGCAGCACCGTCGGTTGCGGCCGGCACCGCGGGCTGGTTTGCGGACGATGCAGCGCCTGCATTACCTGCATTAGCGGTGTTACCACTACGGAACATCGAATCGATGAAGTAACCGGAGAAGCGATCGGCCATGTCGCCAGCGCCGCCAGTCGGACGTGCACCGTCCTGGCCCACTGCCATGGTGGCCGCAGCAGCACCGGTACCCAGGGCGCCACCGGCAGCACCCAGTGTCTTGGCGCCACCGGAGATGACGCTGCCCACGGCAGAGCCCAGCAGCGCAGCAGTAGCCAGCGAGGCCACGGCCCAGGCCAGCAGCCCGTGCGCGGTATCGCGGAAATAGACTTCACGGGTATGCAGCCCGGCCCATTTCACACGCAGGCGCCCGGCCAGGAAACCGCCGATGGCCGATGCCGCGATCTGGGTGAACAACAGCCAGCCGGCCGTGGAATAGCCGATGGTCTTGGCCGACAGCCCTTCGCCGGACCACGGCGAGATGGACGAGAAGCCCAGGCCAAAGCCCAGCATCACCAGGATGAACGACAGCGCGGCGGCCGCAAAGGCACCCGCCAGGATGGCGCCCCACGAGACGCCTGAGCCGTTGCTGTTGACGGCCTCGACGCTGGCCGCAGGAAGGGAGTGGATGGTTGAGGTGGTCATGAGTCTCCTCGTGTTTCTTGATGGATTGATCCCCTGCGGGAGCGCAGGGCCGGGGGCATTGCCACGAAGAGACTGTAGGGCTGCGCTAGCGCAGGCGCCATCGGCGGACTTCGGCAGCTATCGTAGGAGAGTTGGAAAAACGCATGCAGGCATGCGCGAAGGGACGATGAGGGTCGCTGCAGCCCACACCCCCTCACTCTTGGGTAGAATGGCCGCCTCCCTCTTGCACGGACCATCATGGCCACCACCACTTTCCTGTTCGATCTCGACGGCACGCTCATGGACAGCGACGCCCTGCATCACGCCGCGTTCAACACCATCCTGGCGCGCTGGGACCGGCATATCGATGTCGATTACTACAAGACCCACATCATGGGCGCCTCCAACGCCATGATCTTCGGTCACCTCTTCCCCGGCATGCCGGCTGAGCAGTACATCCCGCTGGCTGAAGAAAAGGAAAGCCTGTTCCGCTCGCAGCTGGACCAGCACGTCGCGCCTACCCCCGGCATCGAGCGTCTGCTGGAGCATATCGCCCGTATCGGCGGGCGTAGCGCCGTCGTCACCAATGCCCCCCGGGCCAATGCCGAATTGATGTTGAAGGCCACCGGACTGGCTGGCCGCTTCGATGCCCTGGTCATCGGCGACGAGCTGGAACGTGCCAAACCCGATCCCCTGCCCTACCTGACCGGGCTGCAGTTACTCGGTGGCACGGCGGCACAGGCGGTCGCCTTCGAGGATTCCAGCTCGGGTGTCAAGGCGGCCAGCAGTGCCGGCATCTGGACCTTCGGCATGCTGGGCGGCCTGGACGAGGCCCGGCTGCGCGCGGCCGGTGCCCATGCGGTGATCCGTGATTTCAACGGCGCCGACCTGTGGGACAAGATCGCGCCACAAGGCTGAGCCCGGCAGCGCCCTATCCGAAGGGATAATGTCGGCCTGTGCAACGGGGTGCTAAGGTGCGCGGGATCATCCCTAGCCCCCTGCCTCCGTGAACAAATCCCGGCTTGAAGCCTTCAGCGATGGCGTCTTCGCCATCGTCCTCACCATCATGGTCCTGGAACTGCACGCGCCCGCCTCAGCCGAGCCGAGCGCCCTGCTGGCACTGGCTCCGGCACTGCTGAGCTATGCACTCAGCTTTCTGTACGTGGGTATCTACTGGACCAACCACCATCACCTGTTCCAGCTCGCCGATCGCGTCAATCTGCGGGTGCTGTGGGCCAACCTGCATCTGTTGTTCTGGCTCTCGCTGCTACCCTTCGCCACCGCCTGGATCGCCGGCCATCACCGCGACATGGCGCCGGTGGCGGCCTATGGGCTAATCCTGCTGATGTGCTCGGTGTCCTTCCTGGTGCTCAAGCGCACGCTGCGCGCCTCCGAAAGCAATCATCCGGAAGCCGCACGCATCCTCGGGCAGGGTCGCAAGAACAATACCTCCATCCTGCTCTACGCCCTGGCGATCCTGCTCTCGCAATGGGCACCGCTGATGGCCTCGGCGATCTACGCGGCGCTGGCCATCGTCTGGCTGCTGCCGACGCGGGCCGCCACGGCTGCGTCCCGCCCCTGAGGCTCGTCCGGACGGGCAGCAACCCGCTCGATTCACTCAGCTGGCGGGCTGCTGGGTGAATTCCCATCCGATCAAGGCCACCAGGATCAGCACCGGCACGACCAGGGCGGCAAAGCCGATGGCGTGATAGGCAAACGCCGCCGCAATCGCACCCACACCGAAGGACAAGACCGGCCAGACGAACTTGATGCAGCGCTCGGTGGTGCCGGCGTCGGAAGCGCCGCGCAGCATGTCCACCACGTCGATCACCACCTGGGTGACGTTGCCGGTCATCAGGGAAGTCGGCGCCAGGTGCGCCAGCAACAGGCGGCTGATGGCACTATGCACGCCCATCGAGGCGGTACCCAGCAGGCCCGACGCCATCACCCAGCCGGCCGTGGGCGACTGTACGGGCGCTGCGGCCATGCCACAGACCATGAAACCGATCAGTAGCACCAGTTGCAGCACCAGCGACCAGCCCAGTGCACGGCCATTGCGGCGCTGGATGGCGGCAATCAGCAGGCGCCCCACCGCCACCCCGATGATGAAAGCCGGGAAGGCCAGGAATTTCAGCAGGATGGACATCTGCGACGTGTCGGCCAGGGCCGAACCGATCAGGATGAAGTTGCCCGTGACGTGGGCCGTGAACAGACCGAACAGGGCGATGAAGCCCAGTGTATCGACATAGGCGGCGAGAAAAGCCAGTCCGGAGGACTGCAGGCGGTTGCGTTGTGCGGCATTCATGGAGCGTCTCGCAGAGGGTGGGGAAATATTGAAGAGGCCGCACACCATAGCATCGCCCGCCGCCTGCGCCCATTATCTCTGGGGATAGCAGGGGCACCCTAAAGGCTTGCCAAAAGAATCACATCTATCGGCAAGAAAATGCAACAAAGGCATTTTTTACAAAAAACAGCACATTTGTACAATCCAAATCCGGCGCGAATGCAGATGATAGGCAACACTGCACAGCTTGGCGCTAGGGTCCCTGACCGCCCGATGATCTGCCCTGCTCTGTCGCACAGATTTTCGCAACCAGGCAGCACGGAAGGAACCATGGAAAGTACGGTATTTGTCGTCGACGACGATGGCATGGTCAGGACAGCACTGCTACGACTGCTGGCCTCGGCCAACCTGAATGCACGTGGCTTCGCCTCGGCCGATGCGTTCCTGCGCGAGCCTCTTCCAGCCCAACCCTGCTGCCTCCTGCTGGACATGAAGATGCCCGGGTCCGACGGTTTCGAGGTGGTGCGCCGGCTGGAACAGCGGGGCGATGCCATTCCCGTCATCTTCATCTCCGGATACGGCACCATACCGACGACGGTGCTGGCGATGAAGGCGGGCGCCCATGAATTCCTGACCAAGCCGATCGAGGATGAACGGCTGCTGGGCGCGGTCCGCGACGCCCTGGCCATTGCCGATCGGCAACTAGGCATGCGCACCGAGCATGCCGCCAGCACATCGCGCCTGGAAACACTGACCCCGCGCGAACGTGAGGTGCTGGAACTGGCCATCGGTGGCCTGCTCAACAAGCAGATCGCCACCGAACTGGGCATCAGCGAAATCACCGTCAAGGTCCATAAGCGTCGCGTGATGGACAAGATGCAGACCAAGACCCTGGCCGACCTCGTGCGGGCCGCCGAGCGGCTGCAGATCCACTCCGCGCGTCAGCGCTAAGGCCAGCGATTCGGGCGCCGTGCACCGGTCACCGCTGTAGCCGGTCTAGCCCTGCGCCCGCAGCCAGGCCGCCGGCCCCACTCCCTGAATCTGCTTGAACACCCGGCTGAAATGACTCTGGTCGGAAAAGCCGCATTCCAGGGCGATGGCCGTCATGCCCTTGTCGCTCTCGCGTAGCAGGCGACAAGCCAGCTCCACGCGCTGGCGCTGCAGCCAGGCATGCGGCGGCACACCGAAGCTGTGCTTGAAGGCACGTGCGAAATGCGCCCGCGAGATGCCGCAGTCGGCCGCAATCTCGGCCAGGGTCAGACGTCGCGCCAGGTGCGAGAGCATGTATTCGCGCGCCCGCACCTGCTGCCAGCCGGCCAGACCAGCCCCCCCGCCACGACCCACCGGCTGCCCTCCATAACGTTGCGCCAGGTGGGTATGCAGGGCCAGGGTGACGCTATCGAGGTAGACGGTATCGCTGTCATTGGCCGCCCCCGTGAGCGCAGGCAGCATGGCATGCAGCAGATGCCAGACCACCGGATCGCGGATCGCCTGGACCTGCTGCAAGGCGCCGATACGACGCCCGCCTTCCTCGCTCACCCGCTCGAGGGAGGCGCGCGGCAGATGCAGGCGCACATTGTCATAGTCCGAGAGATGCTGGCAGCGCCACTGCTCGCGCAGGTCGGTGATGGCCATGTCGCCCAGCCGGTGGCCACCGGCATGCACCAGCCGCTGACCACGCCATAGCTTGTGTTGGCGAAAATCCTGCAACTGCACGATGACCGAAAAGGCGTCATCACTGGGAATATCCAGTACCGGCGGTGGGGGCAGGACCGACGCCGCCGCGTGGTTCTGGGTAGCGCGCACCAGGGCGACATCATCCTGCATGCGGATGTGCTTCACGAGACGGGAGACGGAGGAACTTGCCATCATCGATTTCCAAAGACTGATTCAACAGGAGAACAGGAAGGCAGAAAGCCGACTTTAACAAAAAACGCAAATGGGCAGGACCCGCAGGCCCTGCCCATTGCTCAGCTTCCGATCAAGGCTTCGTTCAGTTGAATCCGGGCGGACTCAGACCGAAGTACGCCCCGATTCGAACAGGAACCAGGCACGCTGCTCGGCCTCGTCGATCCAGTTCTCCAGCAGGCTGGCACTGGCCACGTCGCCATGCTCGTCGCACAGTTCGTGGGTGGCCATCATGAAGCCGACCAGGCGCAGGTTGTCCTCGCGCAGTTCGGCCAGCATGTCGGAGGGGGTGACGAAGTCGGCATCATTGTCGGCCAGCCGCTGCAGCTTGCCGATATGCCCGGTGGAACGCAGGGTGGTACCGCCGATCTTGCGCACCCGCTCGGCCACTGCATCGGTGATGGCGATGATCTGCTGGGACTGGTCGTCCAGCAGCAGGTGGTAGTCGCGGAAGTGCGGCCCGGACATGTGCCAATGGAAGTTCTTCGTCTTCAGGTACAGGGCGAAGATATCGGCCAGCAGCATGGTCAAGGCGCCGCCGATTTCCTGGCTGGCCTGCCCGGAGAGCAGGCCAGGCGTGGCCAGCGGCGCCAGGCGGCGCTTTTCCAGTTGCTGGCGTTGGTTGGCATCGAGACTCATGATGCTTACGCCTTCAGGAAGGCCAGCAGGTCTTCGTTGATCTGGTCCTTGTGGGTGGCGCACAGGGCGTGCGGAGCGCCGCTATAGACCTTCAGCTGCGCACCCGGCACCATGTCGGCCACCAGCTTGCCGGTGGTAGCGAAGGGGACGACCTGGTCGTCGTCACCGTGGATCACCAGGGTCGGGAAGTTGAACTTCTTGATGTCCTCGCGGAAATCGGTGCCGGAGAAGGCCGTCACGCAGTCCAGCGTGCCCTTGAGCGAAGCCAGCATGGCGATGTTGAAGGTCTGTGCCAGCACGCCCGGGCTGACGGCGTCAGCCTTGCCCGGACGATTGGTGCCGAAGAAGACGGCGGCAAAGTCGCTGATGAATTGCGCGCGGTCCTTCAACAGACCACCCTGGATGCCGGCGAACACCTCGGCCGGCACACCCTGCGGGAAGTCCGGCGCCTGGCCGAAGATCGGGGTCACCGCGCCCAGCAGGGCCGCCTTGGCCACGCGCTTGGTGCCGTGGCGACCGACATAGCGGGCCACATCGCCGCCACCCATGGAGAAGCCGACCAGTGTGGCGCCCTGCAGGTCCAGCTTGTCCATCAGCTCGGCCAGGTCGTCGGCGAAGGTGTCGTAGTTGTAGCCGTTCCAGGGCTGGCTGGAACGACCGAAGCCGCGGCGATCATAGGCGATCACGCGGAAACCGCGCTCGGCCAGGAAATTCATCTGGTATTCCCACATGTCGCCGTCCAGCGGCCAGCCATGGCCGAAGACGACCGGTTGGCCGCTGCCCCAGTCCTTGTAATAGATCTCGGTGCCGTCGCGGGTGGTGATGGTGCTCATGGATATGCTCCTTGGGTGAGTGTGAGGTGGAGAAAAGACGCTGCCTACGATTGGGCACTACCGCGTCCCAGGCGCCACTGGCCGGGGCCGCACAGCGCGATGGAGGTGAAGATCACCAGCAGCAGCCAGCCGAACTGGCCCTCGGCAATGCTCCAGCCGGGATGCACCGCCAGCATTGCCACCAGCAGCACGCCGATGATGGGCAGACAGGCCAGGCGGGTGAAGATGCCCAGCACGATCAGGATGGGACAGAGCGCTTCGGCGAAGATGGCCGCCCACAGCGAGACGGTCGGCCCCATGCCGAAGGGGTCTTCGATCACGGTCAGTTCATGCGCGTAATGCAGCAGCTTGGGCAGGCCATGCACGTAGAACAGCATGAAACTGCCCGCCAGGCGCAGGAACAGCAGGCCCAGATCCAGGGGCGGGACCGGCAGACCCTGCCGGCGGGGGAGTTGGCGCGCCTGCATGATCAGAACGCGAAGCAGCTGCAACCCAACGCGCCCCAGAAGCCGGCGAAGTTGGAGACCGGGACGCTGGACTTGCGCGCCACGTCGTGGGAGTGACCATGCACGCCGCAGGAACCGACGCAGGCGTGCGGCAGGGTCGCCTTCTTCTGGCGGGCAGCATCGGTCTTTGCCACGGCACGATAGTGCCCAGGGACCTTGGCCACCGGCGACCACTCGGGCAGCACGGGAATCTCGCCCGGACCATGCGAGGAAAACGCACCGGTCCCATAGACCACCTTGCCATCGACCACGGTCATCACCGATTCGATGCTCTTGATCTCGTCTTCATGGACGCTGAAGAAGTCGGCCGACAGCACCGCCAGGTCAGCCAGCTGACCTGCCTGGATGCGGCCCTTCTTGGCCTGTTCGCTGGAGAACCAGGCGCTGCCTGCAGTCCACAGTTCCAGCGCGGTCTCGCGTGGCAGGCGACCGGCGGCCCCATACAGCTTGGCACCACCGACCGTGCGGCCGGACACCAGCCAGTACAGCGCGGTCCAGGGGTTGTAGCTGGCCACGCGGGTGGCATCGGTACCGGCACCGACTGGCACGCCCATTTCCAGCATCTTGGCGATCGGCGGGGTGTGCTCGGCCGCCTCCACGCCGTAGCGGTCGATGAAGTATTCGCCCTGGAAGGCCATGCGGTGCTGGATGGCAATGCCGCCGCCCAGCGCCTTGACACGCTCGATGTTGCGCTCGGTGATGGTCTCGGCGTGGTCGAACATCCAGTGCAGGCCGTCGAAGGGGATGTCGCGGTTGACCTTCTCGAACACGTCCAGCATGCGCGAGATCGACTCGTCATAGGTGGCGTGCAGGCGGAACGGCCAGCGGTTCGAGACCAGATGGCGCACCACCCGCTCCAGTTCGTCTTCCATGCCATCGGCCAGGTCAGGGCGCGGCTCCAGGAAGTCCTCGAAGTCGGCCGCCGAGAACACCAGCATTTCGCCGGCACCGTTATGGCGCAGGAAATCATCGCCATCGCCCGGCTTGACCATGCCGGTCCATTTCTGGAAGTCCGCCAGCTCGGCGCCCTTGCTCTGGGTAAAGAGGTTGTAGGCGATGCGGATGGTCAACTGTCCATCGGCGGCCAGCTTGTTGATGATCTGATAATCATCGGGGTAGTTCTGGAAACCACCACCGGCGTCGATGGCGCTGGTCACGCCCAGGCGGTTCAGTTCGCGCATGAACTGGCGGGTGGAATTGACCTGGTATTCCTGCGGCAGGGTCGGTCCCTTGGCCAGGGTGGCGTACAGGATCATGGCATTGGGTCGGGCGATGAGCATGCCGGTCGGATTGCCCGAGGCATCGCGCACGATCTCGCCACCCGGCGGGTTGGGCGTGTCCTTGGTATAGCCGACCGCCTGCAGGGCGGCGCGGTTGAGCAAGGCACGGTCATACAGATGCAACACGAAGACCGGGGTATCGGGTGCAGCGGCGTTCAGTTCTTCCAGCGTGGGCATGCGCTTTTCGGCGAACTGGAATTCGGTCCAGCCGCCGACCACGCGCACCCATTGCGGGTGCGGGGTGCGGGCCGCCTGGTCCTTGAGCATGCGCAGCGCATCGGCCAGCGAGGGCACGCCTTCCCAGCGCAGTTCCAGGTTGTAGTTCAGACCGCCGCGGATCAAATGCAGGTGCGAGTCGTTCAGGCCGGGGATGACGGTGCGGCCGCCCAGGTCGATGACCTTGGTCTGGGCCTGCTTCAGACGCATGACGTCGGCGGCGCTGCCGACTTCGAGGAATTTGCCGCCGCCGATGGCAACGGCCTCGGCAATGGGGTTCTGCTTGTCGACGGTGTGGATCTTGCCGTTGAGCAGGATCAGATCGGGGGTAACGCTGGTTGCGGTCGTCATGGAGGCTCCGGACATAGACAGGGACGATGGAGAACGAGGGTGGCGGATCGCACATGTCGATGCCGGCGCGGAGGTCATCAAAACTTCACGTGCCAGTCATCCCATGTGCTTTTATTGGTGTTGGCAGTGTGCAAAAACGCCGTGCCAGCGTCTAGCTATACGAACAGATAATGGCAGCGCCCTGCCCTCTTGCCTATGATCGCCTCCGGCAGCCTCACTCCCGTCTGCCGGGTCGGCCCTGGCCGCGTCTCCCCGTCACCGGGTCGCCCACACTCCTCCATACACTACCCATCTAGGGAATCATCATGACCACCAATACCAAACTCGACGTGCTGACCCCGCACAACTGCCAGCTCATCATCATCGACCATCAGCCGCAGATGGCTTTCGGCGTGCAATCGATCGACCGTCAGGTGCTCAAGAACAATGTCGTCGCCCTGGCCAAGTCGGCCAAGGTGTTCAACATCCCCACCATCTTCACCACCGTGGAAACCCAGGGCTTCTCCGGCTATACCTACCCGGAACTGCTGTCGGTGTTCCCCGAGAACGACGTCCTGGAACGTACTTCCATGAACTCCTGGGATGACCAGAAGGTGCGCGACGCCCTCAAGGCCAACGGCAAGAAGAAGGTGGTCGTGGCAGGCCTGTGGACCGAAGTCTGCAACAACAGCTTCGCCCTGTGCGCCATGGCCGAAGGTGACTATGAAATCTATATGGTGGCCGACGCCTCCGGCGGCACCTCCAAGGAAGCCCACGACTACGCCATGCAGCGCATGATCCAGGCCGGCGTGATCCCGGTGACCTGGCAGCAAGTCATGCTGGAATGGCAGCGCGACTGGGCCCGCAAGGAAACCTACACCGCCGTCATGGACATCGTGCGCGAGCACTCCGGCGCCTACGGCATGGGCGTGGACTACGCCTACACCATGGTGCACAAGGCCGAGCAACGTCCGCACGGCAACCAGAAGACCCTGGCACCGGTCCCGGCCAAGTAATACGGTCTGCCCTCGCCACCTGCGTCGCGGCTCCTCCACGGGCCGCAACCCAGGTGGCAGTGCACTATCTTAACGAGGAGCCGGGCCATGTCCGCTTATCTGATTTCACTGGGCGCCGGCATCCTGATCGGCGTCTTTTATGCCCTGTTCAAGGTGCGTTCTCCGGCGCCGCCGGGCATCGCCCTGATCGGCCTGCTCGGCATGGTGCTGGGCGAACGTCTGATCACTGGGGTCGGCCACCTGTTTGGCGGCTGATCCGGGAGTCCCCATGAAACCCTATCTGATTTCCCTGTTGATGGGCATCCTGGCCGGCCTGATCTATGCCGCCCTGCAAGTGCAGTCGCCAGCCCCGCCCATCATCGCCCTGCTGGGCTTGCTGGGCATGTTGATCGGCGAGCAGCTGGTGCCTATCGTACGCCGCAAGCTGGCTGGAGAACCCCTGACGGCTTCCTGGTTCCACCGTGAGTGCATTCCCAAGATCACGGGCAACCCGCCGCCGGAACAGAAATGAATGCCGGCTTTCCGGCCGGACGCATCGGCCAGGAAAGCCTGGCATCACAGATTGACCAGGCCATAGAGCCGTCACCCGCGAGGGTGCATAACACCGCCGCATCACCTGCCACGCTGCCCACACAGCGACCTTTTTCCAGTGCGCCGCCCGTCTGGCAGCGCACAGCTGCGCCGGCCCGCGCCAATGGCCGGTGCGGGCAACCCCGGCGCCGCGCGGATGAACCTGCGCAGGAGCCGACCTTGGCCGACGATGATGAGCGAAGGGGAGAACACGCCACTGTCACAGTACCGCCCTGTCGCGGTCATTGATGACGACCTCTGGGTACGCGCTGCCTTGTGCAACCTGCTGGATTCGGCCGGGCACCGCAGCTGCAGCTTCGATACCGCCGAGGATTTTCTGGACAGCACCTGTCTGGCCCAGGCTTGCTGCGCCATCGTCGACGTCGGCTTGAAGCAGATGAGCGGCTTCGAACTGGCCGAACAGTTGGCCCGTCTGCGGCCGGACCTGCCAATCCTGTTCATCTCGGCCCAGGTCACCCCGCCGCAGCGCATGCGTGCCAGTTCGCTGGGTTTTCCGCTGCTGGCCAAGCCGGTCGATGCCGATACCCTGCTGGTACTGCTGACCGCGACCCTGCTGTATGGCCGCTTCTGACACCCTCCCGGGCGCCGCGACGCCATCGGATACGGCACAATACGGACCTGTCCCATCTTGCCCCACTCGCCAGGAGAACCCCTTGCCGTCCGCCCCATCGTCTCCCGCCGACCACGATGCCCTGCTGCAAGCCCTGCGCGACCTCAGTGCCATACGCGACCCGGATCGCCTCAAGGCCGCCATCACCCATACCGTCTGCCTGCTGGCCGGCGCCCGACGCTGCCTGCTGGTAAGACAGCAGGCCGGAGTGCCGCTGATCGAGGCCGAGACGCGTCGGGCCGACGACCCCGACGACGTCCCCACGAGCGACCGCATCGCCAGCACCGAGGAACTGGCAGGCGCAACGCTGTCTCTCTCCCTGCTGCACCAAGGCGTGCAACAGGGTTGGCTGTATCTCTACTATGCGTCGGCTCCGGCGCCAGAGCTCGCCCATCTGGCGGGCCAACTGGCTGCCCATGCAGCGGTGTCACTGGCCAATGCCACTGCCCATGCGCAGTTGCTGCAGGAAAATGCGCAACTGCTCTGCATCGAACGCGAACTACGCACCAGTCGCGAACTGCTCAAGCAGGGCGAGCGCTTCAACCATACCGGCAGCATGCGTTACCTGGTACGCGAGGACCTGATGTTCTGCTCCGACGAGCTGTGCCGCATCTACGGGCTGGCACCGGGCCGCAACTGCATCACCTATGACGAGTTCGCCGCCATCATGCATCCGGATGACCGGCAGGAAGTGATCGATACCGTCAACGCCGCTGTCGCCATGGGTGGCACCATCCGCGTGGAGCACCGCATCTGCCGCCAGGACACCGGGGAGGTGCGCTATCTCTCCGGCATCGGCAAGCCGGTGTGGGTGGACGGCACCTTCGTCGAATACATGGGCACCGCCACCGACATCACCGTGCGACGCCAGGCCGAATATGCGATCCGCGCCGCCCAGATCGACATGGAGCGCGTTTCGCGCGCCAATACCGTGGGACAACTGACGGCCTCCATTGCCCACGAGATCAACCAGCCGCTGATGTCCATCGTCTCCAACGCCGGCGCCAGCCTGCGCTGGCTGGACCGTCCCACACCCGAACTGGTGCATGCGCGCGCCGGACTGCGCGACATCATCACCGAGGGAAAGCGCGCCGCCGGCATCATCCAGGGGCTGCAGAACCTGACGCGCAACGCAGCGCCTGCCTTCACGCGGGTCAATCTGCATGCGCTGATCCGGCACATCCTGATGCTCTCGCGCAGCGAACTGGAGCGGCGCGAGGTGGCGCTGAACCTGGCGCTCAATCCGGTGGACGTCTATGTACTGGGGGATCTGGTGCAGCTGCAGCAGGTGATGTTGAACCTGGTGGTCAATGCCCTCGATGCCATGGATGCGGCACCGGAGAAGCCCGCTACGCTCAGCATCAGCGCCAGCTGCTGCAACGAGCAGCGGGTCGAGGTCAGGGTGCAGGATAACGGGGTGGGCATTGCCGAGGAGGCGATGTCACGCATCTTCGATGCCTTCTACACCACCAAGGACGATGGCATGGGAATGGGGCTGGCCATCTGCCGCTCCATCATTGAAAGCCATCGGGGGCGTCTGCACGCGAGCGCCGCGCCCTCCGGCGGAAGCATCTTCAGCTTCGACCTGCCGCGGGTGCCCTAAGCAGCCCGCACGGAGGCAGGGGCCGGATTGGTATCCGACCATCCGACCTTCTTCCCTTTTCAGCCGAGCGCACCTCAGCGCTGACTACGACGCCAGGCGCCCGGCGTGGTCCCTGCCACCTGCGTGAACACACGGCTGAAATGACTCTGGTCACAGAAATCGCAGGCCAGCGCGATCTCCGCCAGCGACAGTTCGGTCTGGCGCAGGTAGTGGCGTGCCATTTCCACGCGCTGCACCAGCAGCCACTGGTGGGGCGTGTGGCCGGTACTGGCCTTGAAGGCGCGCAGGAAATAACTGGCCGACATATTGCACTCGCGCGCGATCTCGGGAATGGAAACGTTGCCCCGCCCCTTTTGCAACAGCATCTGCTTGGCGCGCTCCTCATGCAGGCGCGAGAGGCGCACGGTCTGAGCAGAAGGTGCCGACGCTCCGCCATAACGCCGCAACAGGTGGGTACCGATGGCCACGCCTAGCTGGTCTACGAACAGGAGGCTGTCAGGCCGAGGCTGTGCCAGCGCCGGCGCCAGCGCACACGCCAGATGGGCCAGGATCAGGTCGGACTGGCCGGTCACGGTCGCCAGGCCGGTCACGCGCCGCTGCCCGGCGCGCAGCTCATCGCTGGCAGTATGAAACCAGGACAGCGGTAGCTCCATCAGCAGGAAATCAAACGGTCCCTGCAGATCGGCCCGATATTCCTCGGAAAAATCGCGCGTATAGACGGCACCCGCTCCGAAATCAAAGCGGGCCGCCTGACTGCCCCGGAAGATGCTGCGCCGGTGCTGCGGTGCCATCGAGATGCCGACCAGGAAACCGCGATCCGAGGGCGGCGTATGCACCTGGGACAATTCCTGGCCGTCGACCCGCTTGCGATAGAAACTGAACTCGCTGCCCTGCAGTTCCTGGCTCTGGCCCAGGCTCCGCGTGGAGCAGCCAAGCGAATCGCTGCGGGCGGCAATGGAGGACAAAGGGGTCAAGGAAGACATGGGCACCCTCGTTGCATTCGGGAAAACGAAAAGGTGTCCAGGCACCAATGCGGAGGATTCTACACAGGCCCAGGGAGCACGGGTGTACGTAACTTCGCTGGAATCGTGCAATAAGTTACCAGTAAGCGGCACTATACTGCCAATATACAGCCAGTAACCGAACAAGCTGCACCGTGGCCTTATGACTTTTTCGTTGCAGCCTCCAGCATGGCCTGGCCGACGGCCTCGTGGCCACGTGCCAGCAGGGCCTCACCCGCGCCGACGATGTCACGCACTTCCTTGTTCTGGCTCAGCTTGCGCTTGCCTTCCAGACGTGTGATCTCGATCTCGATGCCGACGATGGCCTGCAGCAGGGTATCGGTGAATTCGGCGGGCGCATCCGACATCTTCCACGGCTTTTCTTCGGCGGCTTCATGGGTGCGCGTCAAGCGGGCCACCACGCCGCGCACGTAGCGCTCGTCGTCGCGGATGGTGACCCGGCCATGGGCGTGCGCCACCATGTAGTTCCAGCTCGGCACCTGGCGATGGGCTTCATGCTTGCTGGGGTACCAGCTGGGCGAGATATAGGCGTCGCCGGCCGAGAACACCACCAGCACCGCATCGCCGTCGGCCAGTTCGCGCCACAGCGGGTTGGCGCGTGCCACGTGCAGGTGCAAGGTCCCCAACGCGCCCTGCGCGGGATCGAGGTGACACGGCAGGTGGTTGGCATCGAGCCCGCCAGCGGTGTGCGAGACCAGCACGCCGAAGGGATGCGCGGTGATCAGCTGATGCAGCTCGGCAGTATCGGTCTGGGCGAAATGGGCAGGGATGTACATGGCGGTTCCTGGCGGGATGGGTAGCGCGCTATTTTAAAACAATAAGACAATCAGACAGTGGCGCCACCCGCGCCGGGATTAGCGGGTGCCTGCGATCGGTGCCGCCGGCTTCGCCTGGACAGGCTGCGACTCGAGCGGCAAGGCTGAACTGGGCAGGCCGAAGATGCGGTCGAACAGCAGGTTGAACAGGTAGGTATAGATCATGAAGAAGACGATCAGCCCGAAGTCCAGCACCAGCGCGTCCCACAGGCTGATATCCAGCCACCAGGCGAACAGCGGCACCAGCATCATCACCAGCCCGCCCTCGAAACCGATGGCGTGGACAGCGCGACGGCCGAAGCTGCGGCCGCGACGCGGTTGGCGTGCTTCCCAGCGCTCGAAAAGACCATTGAACACGAAGTTCCACAGGAAGGCGATGGTGGAGGAAGCCACCGCTGCCGCCCAGGAATGGCTGCTGTCGTGGCCGGCAAATACCGTCAGGCCCACCGTGGTGAAGACGATGGCCAGCGCCTCGAAAAGGCTGGCGTAGACCAGCTTGCGTTTGAAACCTTGCATGAGTTCTCCTGTTGCAAGCCCTGGCCGGCCACAGGCTGTGGATGAAGCAACACGGCTGGTCTTGCAATGGAAAGCATTCTATGATGATGTTTTTGATAGAAGAAGTCGGCTTCTTTCAGTTTTTCTGATAGATCGCTGGCCGCTTCGCCACCCTTCCCTGCCATGGCTTTCTCCAGCGACAACGTCAAGGTCTTCCTGGCCGTCCTCGACAGCGGCTCCTTCTCTGCGGCAGCACGCGCGCTGGGGCGCGTGCCCTCCTCGGTGAGCATGACCATCAGCCAGCTCGAAGCGGAACTGGACCTGGTGCTGTTCGACCGCACCGCCCGCGACGCCCGTCCCACCGAACTGGCGCGGGCACTGGAGCCGGATGCCCGCCTGCTGGCCAGCACCCTGCGCCAGCTCGACACCCACGCCCTGGCCATGCATCGCGGGCTGGAGCGCAAGTTGACGCTGGCCGTGGCGCCGGAACTGCTGTCCATTCCCTGGGCCCGGCCGCTGGCAGTCCTGGCCACGGAATTCCCCTCGCTGGAAGTGGAGGTGCTGTCCTCGCCGCAGGCCGACGCCATGCGCATGCTCTACGGCAATACGGCGCAACTGGCACTGGTCTTCGAGCGCCATGCCGGCAACGACCGTGAGGCCTTCCAGGAATTCAGCAGCGAGATGATGGTGGCCGTGATCGCGCCGGATCATCCGGCGCGGCTGCGCAAGAAGCGCAAGCTGCGCTACGAGGACCTGTACGACATCCGCCAGATCGCCGTGGCCAGCCGCGATGCCCGCATCTCCGACCCGCGCTTCTTCCTGGCGCGGCAGATCTGGCGCACCGACAATCACCTGGCCACGCTGTCGCTGGTGCGCGAGGGCCTGGGCTGGGCCTACCTGCCACACAGCCTGGTGCAGACCCAGATCGAGGCTGGCGCGCTGGTGGTAATCGACTTCGACAACATCAGCAACCAGCAGCGCATGTGGGTGGACGTGGTCTGGAGCAAGGACCGCCCGCTGGGCCTGGGCGCGCAGCGCTTCGTGGCCCTCATGCGGGAGATGGCACCGAGCCGGCGCAAGCGCAAATGAGCGGCCAGCGCCGGCATCCGGGCCGGCGCTGGCAATGGCAATGCGACGCGCCGCTCAATACTTCCAGCGCAGGCTCACCGTGCCGTTGATCGGTGCCGCATAGTAGGACTGGCTCCAGTAGACGGTGGTCAGGTACTGCTTGTTGAGCACGTTGTTCAGGCTGGCCGACAGGGTCAGGTTCTTGCTGATGTCATAGCTGGCCATCAGGTTCAACACCGAGTAACCGCCCTGGTAGGCGGTATTGCTGCTGTCGTAGCTGCTCTTGCTCTGGTAGTTCAGGCTGGCGCCGATCTTGGCCTTTTCCAGCTGCGGCAGGCGATAGGTGGTCGACAGGCGCAGCTGGCGGCGCGGGACGTACAGGCGTACCTGCTCGCCCTCGTCACCGGTGATGCGTTGCCAGACCACGCCGGCACCGACCTGCCAGTCGCGGGTGAGCTCACCCGACACCTCATATTCGATCCCTTCGGAGCGCGCATTGATGCCACGGTAATAGGCGCGGGCGCCGATGGTACCGGCCTGTTCGGCCACATTGCTCTGGTCGACCTGGAACACGGCCAGCGAGGTATTGAGCTTGCCGTCGGCAAACTCCCCCTTCACGCCCAGTTCATACGAACGACCGCGGGCGGCGGCCAGCACGGCGCCGGCAGCATCGGTTCGGGTCTGGGGATTGAAGATCTTGGTGTAGTTGCCGTACACCGAGAAATGCTCATCCAGGTCCACCGTCAGGCCGACATAGGGCGACAGCGCCGACTGCGCCAGCGCATGCGGTTCGCCATAGGCGTAGCCGGAGGCGTCGGCCTGGGTGTAGTTGGCCCCCAGCATCAGTTTCGCCCGGTCCGACAGGTTCAGGCGGGTGGCCCCATAGACGCTCTTGCGGCGGTCGGTGTAGCGACTGCCATCGGTCCCGTCATCGAAGACCGGCAGCGCAAAGCTGCCATCGAAGGCCTGCTGCCCGAACAGCTCGGTGCCAATGCCACGGCCGTAGTTGCTGACATCGACTACACGGGAGTTGGAGAGATTCACGCCCAGGTTGAATTCATGCTCGCGCCCCAGCAAGTTGTATTTGCCGCTGAGGTTGCTGTCCAGGTAGGCCTGGCGGTTCACGCCGGCATAGAGACTGGGATAGGCATACAGCCCGCCGCCGGTGCTCTTGTCGGGTGTGCCATAGACATAGAACAGGGCGGAATCGGTACGCATCTCGTTATAGCCCACCGTGCTCTTCCATTGCCAGCCTGCGCTGAGGTCCTGACTCAGTTCGGCAAAGACCCGCTGCTGTTCGGTATCCATTCGCGACCAGTCCGCAGATGTGCTGGTATTGCTACCGTAATGCGTGGCCGTGCCATCGGTATAGCTCAGGGGCAAGGCTCCCCACATGGCGCCCTTGCCATGCACTTTCTGATAGCTGTAGCCCAGGGTCAGCAGGGTGCTGCTGCTGAGGTTGGCCTCCACCACGCCGTAGAACAGGTCGCGCGTAGGGCGATAGCGGTCGAGGTAGGAATTGCCCTCCTGATGGCTTGCCACCACTCGCGCCGCAACAGTGCCGGCCTCGTTGACGGCACCGGAGATGTCGGCTTCCAGCCGGCGGGTATTCCACGAGCCATAGCTGAGCGCCGCCGAAGCCTGGAAATCCGTGGTCGGCCGCTTGCGGATGAAGTTGATCGTGGCCGACGGGTCGCCCGTGGAGGTGGTGAGCCCGTTGGCGCCGCGCACAATCTCCACGCGGTCGAACATGGCCATTTCGGTATCGCCGTACATCAGGCCGTAGGTCATGGGGATACCGATGCCATCGAACATGAAGTTGGTGATGTCGAAACCGCGTGAGGTGTAGTAGGTACGGTCGGTTTCCACGCGGTCCACCGTCACTCCGGGCGTGGTGGCGAAGACATCGTTGATGCTGGTGAGATGGAAGTCTTCCATCCTGGCACGCGTGACCACCGACACCGACTGCGGCGTCTGGCGCGGCGAGAGCGAGAACTTGGTCGCCGAGCGGCTGCGCTTGACGGTATAGCTGTCGCTGCCTTCGGTGGGCGGCTGCTCGACCTGCGGGGCCGAGACGGTGACCTCAGGCAAGGCGCCACTCTGGTCGGCGACTGCTTGCTGTGCCTGCGCACACAGGGTGAACCCGGCCATGCCGGCCATCAGCATCGCACGGCACAGAGGACGCAGGGAGGGATGGGAGTTTGATGCGGGAACGGCAGATGCAAATAGGGAGGGTGACATCAAAGTTATCCTGATCGAAGAAAAATTTGTCAGTTTCATTTATATAAATACGAATGATAATGGTTCGTATTTGTGACAAATTTTATGCTGTATCGTAGATTTCGTCAGGGAATTTCGTTCATTTCGACGCGTCTTTACATTTGTCCTGGACGGCGAAGCAGCTTGCCGAGCGATGTGGACACGTAAGCAGACAAAGACGACAGTGGGAAATACAGGAAAAAGTACGGAGAAGGCGCGGAGGGTGCGGCGACAGCCATTCGACCAACGGCAGCGCAGTGCGGGGAAGGTAGAGAAGGCGGAGAAAAAAGAGAGCGAAGGTAAAGACCACGACGGAGCGACGCGCTGCGCTCCGCCGTCTATGCATTTACTGCGGACTGGCCTGCCGGTAGATGTCCGGCCGGGAGATGTGCCAGACGAAATCGCCGCGATTGATGGCTTCGAATCCACAGCTGGCATACAGCCAGGGGGCCGTCGAGGTGGTCAGCATGACCCGGCGCAGCTTCTGCAGGGTGGGATGCTGGTTCACCGACTCGATCATCCAGCGGCCCAGGCCCTGGCGGCGCAGGTCGCTGATGACGAAGACGTCGCACAGGTAGCCGAAGGTGGCGTGGTCGGTCACCACGCGGGCGAAGCCGATCTGCTCCTTGCCGCGATAGAGGCCGAAGCACAGGCTGTTGGCAATGGCGGTGCGTACAGTGTTCAGGTCGATACCGGGGGACCAGCTCGATTGGGTCAATACGTCGTGGATGAGGGGGATGTCCAGCCGGTCGGGATCGGTGTCGATGAGGAAATCATCGCGCCGCCAGATCAGGTGATGGCTCATGGTCGTTCCTTGCTTGATGGCTTGTTGTCGTAAAAAGATTGCCTGATGCGGTGCTGCGAAAACAGTTTGGAACGTTTCCCCTCTTCGGTCGTGTCAGTGATTCATCTGCGCACGGGCGATAAGCCGCCCGATTGATCGATTCCATTGATGAGATTTGTTCCGTGGCCGTTCATGATGCCACACCCGCCCCCGCCTTGCGCAAGGCTTTCCACCGGGCAAGCGGCCTACACGACCAAGTTGCCACCAGGTTGCGCCCCCATCCGGCCACTGAAACATCGCTTGCACTTCCGTTACACCTCCCTCTTGCCGGTTGACGGACTATAGGTTCACTTCAATGCGTTGGAAGCCGAATACTTCTTCAGTCCCTTCCTTCCCGCGCAACTCGGCAAGGAGAATGACGTGAACAAGAAATCCCTGGCCTGGGCCGCCTGCCTGCTGTTTTCACTGGTCTCGGGCCTGCCCGCGCAGGCGCAAAGTGCCTACCCCGCGGTACCGGCCGCCCCGCCCGTCTACACCCAGCAACAACTGGACCAGATGCTGGCGCCGGTGGCCTTGTATCCCGATTCGCTGCTGGCACAGGTGCTGATGGCCTCGACCTATCCGCTGGAAGTGGTGCAGGCGCAGCGCTTCGTGGAAGCCCGCCCCGGCCTGCAAGGCGATGGCCTGGCGCGGGCGGTGGCGTCCATGCCCTGGGACCCGAGCGTGAAGGCGCTGGTGCAATTCCCCTCGGTATTGGCCATGCTCAATGACCGCCTGGACTGGACCCAGCAGATGGGCCAGGCCTTCCTGGGCCAGCAGGCATCGGTGATGGACACGGTGCAGAACCTGCGCGAGCGTGCGCGCATTGCCGGTACGCTGGAATCCAGCCCGCAGCAGCGCGTAGTGGTGCAGGATGAAATGATCGAGATCGTGCCGGTCAACCCGCAGGTGGTCTATGTGCCCTACTACAACCCGGTGGTGGTGTATGGCGACTGGTGGTGGCCGTCGGCACCGCCCGTGGTGTGGGCGCCGCCGCCGCGCTACCGCCCGCCCAGCTATGCGCCCGGCTTCTCGGCCAGCATCAGCTTTGGCGCCGGGATCGGCGTGATGAACGCGGTGTTCGGCGATGCCCGTCCCGACTGGCGGCAGCGGCAGGTGATGGTGAGCCAGACCCGCATCAATAACGTCACCAATGTCACCAACGTGAACAACATCAACAACACCCGGGTGGTCAATAACGTCACGGTCAACCAGCGGCCGGTGGTCTGGCATCACGATGCGCGCTATGGCGGTGGTGGCCGTTACGCCCGGCAACCGGCACCCGCCCTGACTCCGCCGCCCGGTCCGGGGCAAGCTCAGGCCCAGGCCGCACCATCGTGGCGCGATCACCCGATGCCGGGCGCCCAGCCGCGGCCGCTCCCGGTGGCGGACAATGTCCAGCAGCGTGTGGCCCAGCAGGATCAGTTGCGTCAGCGCCAGGCGGTGGAGCAGCAACACCAGCGGGAGCAGCAGGCCAATGAGCAGCAACGCCAGCGCGAACAGATGATTCGCCAGCAGCAGGATCAGCGCGAGCAGCAAGGCCGGGAACAACGCCAGCAGCAACAGGCGCAGGAGCGGCAATGGCAGCAGCGCCAGCAGGAGACGCAACAGCAACTGCAACATCAGCAACAGACGCAGCAACGGCAATTGCAGCAGCAACAGCGTGAACAGCAGATGCGCCAGCAGGAGACGCAACAGCAACTGCAGCACCAGCAACAGATGCAGCAACGGCAATTACAACAGCAACAGCGTGAACAGCAGATGCGCCAGCAGCAGCTGCAGAACCAGCAGCATGATCAGCAGCGCCAGATGGAACAGGCGCGGGAACAGGCCCGCCAGCACCAGGAACAGGCGCAACGCCAGCAGGTCCAGCAGCAGGCACGCCAGCAACAGCAGAGGGAGCAGCAACGCGACCAGCATCCTCGGCGCGAAGAGCGCCGTGACGAACGTTCCTGAGGAGAACGTTCCTGAGCACCGTTACAAAGCACTCTTCGCAACGGCCCGCCCCGGCAGAGCTTGCCATCCGGCAAACATGCGGGAGCGCGGGCCGCTTCAGTTATAATCTCGGGTTCTCCAGAGCTTTCCAAACAGGCGACCCGCCATGCAAGAACCCAGCAACGCACTCCCCGACGTCGCCAGCAGCGCTGCCGACGACGCCTCCGACGCTTCGGACGTCTCCAGCGGTGGCCGCAAGGTCTCGTCCGACCTGATCGCGCGCGAAGTGAAGCGCCGCCGTACCTTCGGCATCATTTCCCACCCTGACGCCGGCAAGACCACGCTGACCGAAAAGCTGCTGCTGTTCTCGGGTGCGATCCAGCTGGCCGGTACCGTGAAGGCGCGCAAGAGCGGCCGTCATGCAACCTCGGACTGGATGGAGATCGAAAAGCAGCGCGGCATCTCGGTGGCCAGCTCGGTGATGCAGTTCGAGTACCGCGACCACGTGGTCAACCTGCTTGACACCCCGGGCCACCAGGACTTCTCCGAAGATACCTACCGCGTGCTCACCGCCGTGGACTCGGCACTGATGGTGATCGACGCCGCCAAGGGCGTGGAAGAGCAGACCATCAAGCTGTTGAACGTCTGCCGCATGCGCAATACGCCCATCATCACCTTCATGAACAAGCTGGACCGCGAAACCCGCGATTCGCTGGAGCTGCTCGATGAGCTGGAGTCGGTGCTCAAGATCCAGTGTGCACCGGTGACCTGGCCCATCGGCATGGGCAAGAACTTCCGTGGCGTGTATCACCTGCTGCGCGACGAGATCATGCTCTTCAAGGCCGGCGAAGAACGCGCCAACGGCAACGTGGAAATCATCAAAGGCATCGACAACCCCAAGCTGGCAGAGATGTTCCCGCTGGAGATCGAACAACTGAAGATGGAGGTGGAGCTGGTGCATGGCGCCTCCCACCCCTTCAACCTGGAAGACTTCCTGGCCGGCGTGCAGACGCCGGTCTTCTTCGGTTCGGCCATCAACAACTTCGGCGTGCGCGAGATCCTCGACGCGCTGCTGGACTGGGCGCCCGGTCCGGGCGGCCGCGACGCCACCGTGCGCGAGGTCAAGCCGACCGAGGAGCCCTTCTCCGGCTTCGTCTTCAAGATCCAGGCCAACATGGACCCGGCGCACCGCGATCGCATCGCCTTCCTGCGCGTGTGCTCGGGCCGCTTCGAACGCGGCATGAAGTTGAAGCACCTGCGCCTGAACCGTGACATCAAGGTGTCCTCGGTGGTGACCTTCATGGCCTCCAGCCGCGAGCAGGTGGAAGAGGCCTATGCCGGCGACATCATCGGCCTGCCCAACCACGGCAACATGCAGATCGGCGACAGCTTCTCCGAAGGCGAGATGCTGCAGTTCACCGGCATCCCCTACTTCGCGCCGGACTTCTTCCGGGTGGCGCGCATCCGCAATCCGCTCAAGATCAAGCAGTTGCACAAGGGCCTGCAGCAGTTGGGCGAAGAAGGCGCGGTGCAGGTCTTCAAGCCGGTGACCGGCAGCGACCTGATCCTGGGTGCGGTGGGCGTGCTGCAGTTCGAAGTGGTGGCCAGCCGTCTGTTGAACGAATATGGCGTGGATGCCGTCTTCGAAGGGACCAGCATCAGCAGCGCCCGCTGGATCACCTGCGAGGACAAGAAGAAGCTGGCCGATTTCGAACGCTCCTCGGCCGGTGCCAACCTGGCTGTGGATGCGGCCGGCAACCTGGCCTACCTGGCCAGCTCGGGCGTGAACCTGCGCCTGACCCAGGAACGCTGGCCGGAAGTGACCTTCCACGCCACCCGCGAGCACGCCGCCAAGCTGGATTAAGACTAGCCTGAGCCCCTCTCCAGACCGTTCGGACTGAGTAGACGCGCAGCGTCGTATCGAAGACGCAGCGGCCGCAGACAAGGCGCTGACGGAGCGCCCCTTCGCCAGGCTCAGGACAGGCTTCGATATGGCCCATCCGGGCCTACTCAGTCCGAACGGAGGTAGGTAAGCGAAGTATCAAAAAAAATCGCCCGACAGGCGCAAACCTGTCGGGCGATTTTTCTGGGTATGGCGTCGGGATTACTTGGCGTTCTTGAACGCTTCCACACCGGCCAGGATTTCGGCGCGGGCAGCGTCCGGGCCTTCCCAGCCTTCGACCTTGACCCACTTGCCCTTTTCCAGGTCCTTGTAGTGTTCGAAGAAGTGCTTGATCTGGTTCAGGCGCAGTTCGTTCAGGTCTTCCGGCTTTTGCCAGTGGGTGTAGATCGGCAGGATCTTGTCGACCGGCACGGCCAGCAGCTTGGCATCGATACCGGATTCGTCGGTCATCTTCAGCACGCCGATCGGGCGGCAGCGCACCACCACGCCCGGGATCAGCGGGAACGGGGTGATCACCAGCACGTCCACCGGGTCACCGTCCTGCGACAGGGTCTGGGGAATGTAGCCGTAGTTGCACGGGTAGTGCATGGCGGTGCCCATGAAGCGGTCGACGAAGATGGCGCCGGTGTCCTTGTCCACTTCGTACTTGATCGGATCGGCGTTCATCGGGATCTCGATGATCACGTTGAAGTCATTGGGCAGGTCGCGGCCGGCGGGGACGTTGTTCAGGCTCATGGGATTCTCACTAGGGAAAGAAAACAGAAAGCTTTTTCGCGCAGGCCGTACGGCGGGCCTGATCGCGGAAAGCCGCAATTATAGCGGCAATCGGACTTGGGTCTGCATCTTGGCGGCTGCAACTTACGCCAACATGACAGTCGCCTGCAAAAAAGGCGGAAGGGCTTGCACCGCTTCCGCCTTGGTCATTCCTGCCTGCAACAAGTTCAACGGATGGCCGTGGCCAGGGCGCATTGCTTGTAGTGGGCGGCGGCCTGGTCCGGCTGGTCCAGCGCTTCATGCAGCTGCGCCAGCGCCAGATGCGATTCGCGCACGGTGCGCGGCTCGATGGCGTCCGACAGGGCTTGCTCCAGATGGCGCTGGGCCTTGCCCCACAACTTCTGGCGCAGGCAGAACATGCCCAGGGTCAGGGCCAGTTCGGCGTCGGTGGGATTGCGGGAGAGCCAGGATTCGCAATGCTCGATCTGCGACAGCAGCGCCGGCGAGCCTGCCTCGGCCGTCGATTCGCGGTAGGCACGCAAGAGGCGGATATCCCAGTCGGCCGCCAGGGCGCGTTCCAGCAGGCTGCGCGCTTCGTCATGCAGGCCACGGCTGGAGAAGGCCTGGGCCGCGCGCACGGCGATGTAGGGCTTGAGCTTGTCGGTGCCGGGAACACCGTTCCAGAGCAGGCGGATCGATTCGGCATCGTGCGCCCTGTCCGACAGCAAGGCGTCGTAGGACATCTCGCGCAGACGGTTGGACAGCGCCGGATGCAGGGCATTGCGCTTGTCCAGGGTCTGCAGCAGACGCAATACCTCGGGCCAGTTCTTGGCTTGCTGGTTGGCCTTGAGCGCCCACTGCAGCGCCTGGATGTGGCGCGTGCCGTTGGCGTTGAGTTCTTCCACCGTTTCCAGCGCCTGCTTGAAGTGGTGTTCATCCACCTGCAGTTCGAGCGCGGTCATCAGGCGCGCCGCCTTCAGGGTGGGGTCGACCTCGGTGCTGGCCAGCCAGATGTCGCGGCGTTCGCCCTGGCGCATGCGATGCGCGGCGCGGGCGGCGATCAGGGCCGCGATGCCGGCATTGTCGGCCAGGTCGGAGGCACGGGTGGCCGACTTTTCAGCCTGGCCGAAGCGACCTTCGAAATAGGCCTTGAGCGCATCGCGCAGGGCCTTGTTGCTTTCGTTCTCGCGCTTGGCACGGCGATAGGCGATCACGCGGCCAGGCAGCTTCTGGGTCAGGCGCACGGCGCGGATGACCACGTAGATCGCCAGGAACACCGCCAGCACGGCGAAGATGAAGAAGTTCAGGGACAGGTCGATGCGGTACGGCGGGTAGAACAGCACCACATTGCCCGGGTTGAAGCGTGCCAGCACGGCCAGGCCGATGGCGGACGCGAAGAGGGTCAGGAGCCAGAGCAGTATTTTCATATCAGGTATGCGTCAGCGGCTCAGGGACGGGCCTTGTAGTTGCGCACCGCGTTGAGGCTTTCCGCCAGCGTGGGCAACTGGATGGACAGGTTGCTGCCCTGCACCTGCTTCAACAGCGACTGGGTGGTCTGGACCTGCTTGGCACGGGTATCGAAATACTTGGCGATGGTGTCCTGGGCCGAGGCCAGATCGTTGCGGAAGGCGAATTCGTTGCGAGACAGCAGCGCCAGGCGGGCATTCAAGAGGCGCAGCTTGAGGTTTTCGCGCACGAAATAGGCCTGACCGGGCGAGAGCAGGATCGCCTCGGGCGTCTGCACTTCGCGGATGCGCACCAGCTGGCGCAGCTCGGACCACATCTCGGTGCTCATGCTCTGCCAGGTTTCACGGGCGCCGGCCAGCCATTGCGACCAGGCGGAGGCTTCGGCCGGTGCGGCTTCGGCCTTGGTGTTGGTCTTGGGATGCGCGGCATTGGCCTTGCTGACCGGGGCCGCAGCGGGCGCCGGGCTCACGCGCTGTGGCCGGGGTTCGGTGGCCGATTCCACCGGACGCTCGTCCACCAGCAACGGCATGTTGTCGATCTGGCCGATGGCGCTGTCCAGGCGCACGGCGATGCCGGCGATGTCCACCGTCGGCAGTGCCTTCAGACGTTCGATGTCGCGCGCGATGGCGCGGCGGATGACGATGAACTGCGCCTTGTCCGAGCGCGACAGGCTCTTGTCGGCATTCTGCAGGGCGATCAGGGCGCCCTGGACGTTGCCGGCCAGCTCCAGCTGCTGGTCGGCGGTGGAGAGCACTTCCTCGATCTCGGAGAGGGCCCAGTCGTCGCGGTTCTTGTTGAGGTCCTGGTACATCTGTTCCAGGGCCAGTTGCTGGCTCTGGGATTCGGCCTGCTTGCTGTCGAGCACGCTGACCTTGGATTGCAGTTCCTTGGTGCTTTCCTGCACGCTCTTCAACACGCCCTTGAGCTCATTGCTGCTGTTGTCGCCGCTCTGCAGGCGCTGCGCCACTTCGCTGCGCAGGTCGCGCAGTTCGGAATGCGAGACCCACCACTGTGCGCCCAGGCCGGCGATGACCAGCAGCAGCACGACGGTCTGTGCCCGCTGGCGACGGCGGATCACGGCGGTGCCGTCCGGCGTGGTGAAGGTATAGGACGCCTGCGAGGCGGCCGCACCAGCGCTCTGGCTGGCTTGCGGCTGGGGCTCCGGCAATTGGGGAGTGGATTGCTGTTCGTTCATGGGCTGGATTGTAACGCGGCAAATTACGCGGCCACTCAAGTAGCAGAGGCAGCAAGGGCAGCAAGCAGGCGCTCATCGCCCGAACCGGTCTGGATCACCTGCACGAAGCCCTGCTCCCGTGCGTTCTCGGCGATCCTGTGGTGCGAGACGAAGATACGCTGTCGTTGCAGTTTTACCACACGTTCCTCGCCCCCGGCTAGTCTTGCCAACTCCAGCAAATTGCGCAAGGCCTCCGAACTGGTGATCACCCAATCGGCTCCACCGTCCAGCAAATCCAGCAGCTGCGGGCGAGTTTGCGCATCCAGCACCGGGGCCAGGCGGCGATAGGCGGTCAGGTGTTCGACCATCACGCCGTGTTGTTGCAATGCTTCACTCAGGAAGTCACGGCCGCTCTGGCCGCGCACGATCAGAGCACGACGACCGCGCAATTGTTCCAAGGGGAGGGATTTGAGCAATTCTTCCGAATCCATCTTGTCGGCCCGCTGCGGGCCGTAGAGAGTGGCATTGGAAGCCTGTATGCCATGCGCGCACAGGGCCAGCCGGCTGCCCTCGCCGACGATGCCTATCGGCAGTTCACTTGGCCAGCCATCCAGGTGAGCGAATGCGGCATCGATGGCATTGGGACTGACGAAGACCACCAGCGCAAACTCCTGCAAGCGCGACAGTGTGGCCAGCAGGGTGCCGACATCCTCGACCGGCGCGATCTGCAGCAGCGGGAACACCACCGCTGCCCGCCCCAGCTGCCGCACGGCGTCGGCAAAGGCCTGCGCCTGCTGCAGTGGTCGCGTGACCACCACCGGCAAGCCGCCTGCCGACTCAGCTGGCAGCGGCATCGGCCTGGGCCTTGCAGGCGGCCAGGATGGCGTCGGCGCCACGGGCCTTGAGCAGATCGGCAACCTGGGCGCCCAGCGCTTCCGGCGCGGCTGCCGTGCCTTCGGCTTCGGCGGCAGCGGCCTGTTCGCCGTCGGGCGTGGCGATCATGGCGCGCAGGTGCAGGCGATCGCCGTCCAGCGTGGCATAGGCCGCCAGTGGAATCTGGCAGCTGGCACCGAAGATGCGCGAGACCGAACGTTCGGCCGTCGAGACCACGGCGGCGGCTTCGTCGTGCAGCGGCGCCAGCAGGCGCTTGATGTCGTCGCGGCCCTCCGGGATTTCGATGGCCAGCGTCCCCTGCCCCGGCGAAGGCAGGCTCTGCTCGGGCTCCAGGAAGGCACGGATGCGCGCCTTCAGGCCCAGGCGATTCAGGCCGGCCACGGCCAGGATGATGGCGGCATAGTCGCCGCGATCCAGCTTGCCCAGGCGGGTATCGAGGTTACCGCGCAGCGGCTTGACCACCAGCTCCGGATAACGGGCGGCGATCATGGCCTGGCGACGCAGGCTGCTGGTGCCGACCACGGCGCCGTCGGGCAGCTCGTCCAGCGAGGCGTAGTCGTTGGAGACGAAGGCATCGCGCGGGTCTTCGCGCTCCAGCACGGCGGCCAGCTCGAAGCCTTCGGGCAGATCCATCGGCATGTCCTTCAGGCAGTGCACGGCCAGGTCGGCGCGGCCTTCGGCCATCGCCACTTCCAGTTCCTTGACGAACAGACCCTTGCCGCCGACCTTGGAGAGCGTGCGATCCAGGATCTGGTCGCCACGCGTGGTGGTGCCGAGGATATTGATGCTGCACTGCGGATATAATGCCGCCAGACGGTCTCGCACGTATTCGGCCTGCCACATGGCAAGGCGACTTTCACGCGAAACGATGACGATGTTGGAAGGAGGAAATTCTTTCAAGACGGGCTTTCCGATTCAGTCGTGGCACCCGCGGCAGAGGAGACAAGGAAAGCAGGAGACCGGCGAATCCAGACTGTAAAACGATCAAAAACGCAGTTCAGAAGCGAAACGCAACCATAAAAAACGAGGCAAATTCTAGCACGCACACCACTGGCAAACCGATCCACAAGCACGACTTTCCTCCCCGAAAACCGCAGCAACCGTTGATCATGGCGACTACAAATCCAACTACACGCAGTGCCCGCTCCGCTTCTTCCAACTCCCGTCCGGCTGGCGCCAAGACTGCCAAGCCTGCCATTGCACCCGGCAAACCCGCACGCGGCACCGACAAGGATGCCCCGCTCAAGGAAGATATCCGCCTGCTGGGCCGCCTGCTGGGCGAGGTGGTCCGCGAACAGGAAGGCGATGACGTCTTCGAGGTGGTGGAGACCATCCGCCAGACCGCCGTGCGCTTTCGCCGCGAGTCCGATGCCAAAGCCGGTGCCGAGCTCGACAAGCTCCTGAAGAAGCTGACCCGCGACCAGACCAACTCGGTGGTGCGCGCCTTCTCCTACTTCTCGCACCTGGCCAACATCGCCGAGGACCAGCACCACAACCGGCGCCGCCGCGCCCACCTGCTGGCCGGTTCCGAAGCGCAACCGGGCAGCGTGGCCTATGCGCTGTCGCGCCTGGATGACGCCGGTGTTTCCGGCGCCCAGGTGCGCAGCTTCCTCAAGGAAGCGCTGGTGTCGCCGGTGCTGACCGCCCACCCGACCGAAGTGCAACGCAAGTCCATCCTCGACGCCGAGCGCGAAATCGCCCGCCTGGTGGCCGAGCGCGACCTGCCGCTGCCGCCCCGCGAACTGCGCCACAACACCGAACTGCTGCGCGCGCGCATCGCCACCCTGTGGCAGACCCGCATGCTGCGCTACACCAAGCTGACGGTGGCCGACGAGATCGAGAACGCCCTCTCCTACTACCGCATCACCTTCCTGCGCGAGCTGCCGGCGCTGTACGACGACATCGAAGCCGAGATCGACAGCCAGTTCCCCTCGCGTGCCAAGGCGCGCGTGGCCGAGCTGCCGCCCTACCTGCAGATGGGCAGCTGGATCGGTGGCGACCGCGACGGCAATCCCAACGTCAATGCTGCCACCATGCAGCATGCCCTCAAGCGCCAGTCCACCACCATCTTCGATTACTACCTCGATGAAGTGCATACGCTGGGTGCCGAGCTGTCCATCTCGACCCTGATGGTCGATGCCAGCCCGGAACTGCTGGCCCTGGCAGATACCTCGCCGGATCACTCCGAACATCGCGCCGACGAGCCCTACCGGCGCGCCCTGATCGGCATCTATGCGCGCCTGGCCGCCACCGCCCGCTCGCTGGGCGTGGTCAACATCCTGCGCCAGGAAATCGGCAGTGCCTCCCCCTACGCCAACCCGGCCGACTGCGTGGCCGAACTGGACGTGCTGGTGACGTCGCTGCAGGCCCATCACGGCGCCGCACTGGTCAAGCCGCGTCTGGCCGGCCTCAAGCGCGCCGTGGAAATCTTCGGCTTCCACCTGGCCACGCTGGACATGCGCCAGAGCTCGGACGTGCACGAACGCGTGCTGGCCGACCTGTTCGCCAAGGCTCAGGTCGAGGCCGATTACGCGGCCCTGAGCGAAGAGCGCAAGATCGCGCTGCTGCTGGGTGAACTGTCGCGACCACGACTGCTGTACTCGCCCTACGTGCAGTATGCCGACGAGACCGACTCCGAACTGACCATCCTGCGCGCGGCCCGCGAGATCCGCCGCCGCTATGGCGAGCGCGCCATCCGCAACTACATCATTTCGCATACCGAAACCCTGTCGGACCTGCTGGAAGTGCTGCTGCTGCAGAAGGAGACCGGCCTGCTGCATATCGAAGGCAACCAGCTGCAGGCGCTGGAGCTGATGGTGATCCCGCTGTTCGAGACCATCCCCGACCTGCGCTGCGCCGCCGAGATCATGCGCGGCTGGCTGACCCAACCCCAGGTCAAGGGCCTCATCGCCAAGCACGGCAAGCTGCAGGAAGTGATGCTGGGCTACTCGGACTCCAACAAGGACGGTGGTTTCCTGACCTCCAACTGGGAGCTCTACAAGGCCGAGAACCAGCTGGTGGAGCTGTTCAACGAGGCCGGCGTCAAGCTGCGCCTGTTCCATGGTCGCGGCGGCACCGTCGGCCGTGGCGGCGGCCCCAGCTATCAGGCCATCCTGGCGCAGCCGCCGGGTACCGTGAACGGCCAGATCCGCCTGACCGAACAGGGCGAGATCATCGCCTCCAAGTTCTCCAACCCGGAGATCGGTCGCCGCAACCTGGAACTGCTGGTTGCCGCTACCCTGGAGGCCAGCCTGATGCCGACCAACACCGACAGCAAAGAAGCCAGGAAGCTGGCCGAGTTCGAGCGGGTGATGGAGGAATTGTCGGAACGCGCCTATCAGGCCTACCGCAACCTGGTCTATGAAACCCCGGGCTTCACCGACTACTTCTTTGCCGCCACGCCGATCGCCGAAATCGCGCAACTGAACATCGGCTCGCGCCCGGCCTCACGCAAGGCCAGCCAGCGCATCGAAGACCTGCGCGCCATTCCCTGGGGCTTCTCGTGGGGCCAGTGCCGCCTGCTGCTGCCGGGCTGGTATGGCTTTGGCAGCGCGGTCTCGGGCTGGCTGGGCGAGGCCGGCAACGCCAAGGAGACGTCCAGGCGCCTGGCGACCCTGCGCGCCATGTGCAAGGAATGGCCATTCTTCGCCGCCCTGCTGTCGAACATGGACATGGTGTTGTCCAAGACCGACCTCGCCGTGGCCTCGCGCTACGCCGGGCTGGTGGCCGACCGCAAGCTGCGCAACACCATCTTCGGCCGTATCACCGACGAACATGAACGCACCAGCGCCGTACTCTCCACCATCACCGGCAGCAAGGAACGGCTGGCCGCCAACCCGCTGCTGGCACGCTCGATCAAGAACCGCTTCGCCTACCTCGACCCGCTGAACCACCTGCAGGTCGAACTGATCAAGCGCCACCGCGCCACCGCGGCGGCCAAGCGCACGCCGGAAGAACGCGTGCAGCGCGGCATCCACCTCACCATCAACGGGGTGGCCGCCGGCTTGCGCAATACCGGTTGAGCGTCGCTGCATCAGATGTTTCACCGCAAGCTGCCCGGGATGACCGGGCAGCTTTTTTTCGCCCTGCCATGAGAAGAGCGATCATCGCCGGGAGACGCCCCGTCTCAAGTTCAGGCTTTACATGCCGATAACAGATGGATGAAGTGTCATTTGGCAAGACGGCAAGCTGTTGCGAAGGATGGACAGCCACGCCCGAGGTTTGTGCAGGATCAGGTTTTTGCAGCGCAAAAAACCGATTTGCCACGCCGACGAGCTCTTCACTTTTGTAAAATAAAGGCTGAACGAATTTAGAACACGTCACCGTCGCAAACCCTGAAGGATATTGCTTCAGAGACCATTTTCCCGGGCCATGGGGCGGGCCTGGAAACAGACGGTGCGGCATCGATACGGGGAATCACACACTATGCAACACTGGGGAAAACCGGTAGCTGCGTTCTGCATTGCAGCAACGCTGGCCTTGATCGGCGCACGCGTGCAGGCTGCGCCCAATTCGGCACCGCCGCCGCCACTGGAAGCCCGCCGCGTCTCGCTGACCAGCGTGGACAGCAAGGGTGGCAAGGCGACCGCGCTCTATGGCGTGTGGATCAAGGCGCGCAAGTCGCTCAACAGCAAGGGACCTTATCCCACCGTGATCGCCCTGCATGGTTGTGGCGGTCTCTACAGCATGGTGCGTGATGGCAAGGGCGAATTCACGCCACGCCACCTGGCCATGGCGCGGGTACTGACCGACGCCGGCTACAACGTCCTGTTCCCCGACAGCTTTACCCCGCGTGGCCGCCGTTCCACCTGCCAGGACACCGTGGCCCAGCGCGAGATCAGTGCCATGAACCGGCGCTTCGATGTGCAGGCGGCCATGCACTGGGTCACCTCCCAGCCGGACGTGGACGTCAAGCGCGTCGCCCTGCTGGGCTGGTCGCACGGCGCCTCGACCCTGCTGGCCTCGATCAATCTGGCAGAAACCGATGTGGCCGTGCGCAAGATCCAGCCGCGCGCAGCCGTGGCCTTCTATCCCGACTGCCGCCCCTATGCCAAGACCGGCGAAGCCTTCAAGCCGGCCGCGCCGCTCTTGATCCTGATGGGTGAAAACGACGACTGGACCCCACCCCAGGCCTGCGAAGCGATCGAACAGAAGATGCAGGGCAGCGATACTGAAATCGCCCTGCGCCTCTACCCCGACACCTACCACGACTTCGACGCGCCCGGCCTGCCGGTGCATGTGCGCATGGACGTGGCCGGCGTGGGCAAGCGGGGCGAAGGCGTCACCAGTGGCGGCAACCCGGATGCGCGCAGCCAGGCCTACCGCTCCATGCTCAACTTCCTGGACGCCAAGCTGAACTACTGAGCGCAGCGGCCACACTGACCGTACTGCGGAAGCACCAAGACAAAATGCCGGCCCCTTGCGGGTGCCGGCATTTGTCATTTGTGGCCTGCCAGAAGCAGGCAAAAGGCAGGCAAAAAGCGATCAGGCCACCAGTTCCTGCATGCCCTCGCTCAGTTCCGGCAGCGGCGGCATCTCTTCGGTGAAGGTCGCCAGCGTCAGGCCCAGCTTGGCGGCCACCTCGCTGGGGAAGGTCGATTCCATTTCATCGGCGGAGTATTTGTTTTCTTCGGCCCGGGCACGCCAGGTGGCCAGGTGCACGATGGCCGCGAAGGGATCGAACTTTCCTTCCAGCGGCTGCGGGAAGGCCTTGATGACCTGGCTGAACTCGTCCGGGAAGCGCCAGCGGCGGGCCAGTTCGGCGCCCACGTCGGCAAAGTCGTAACCGAAGGACTTGCGCTCCACATCCAGGCGACGGGCGTCCAGGGGACCGGCCACCTTGTCCACCTGCAGCGCCTGTTCCGGCATGGCCGCATGCATCACCAGCTGGCCGATGGCATGCATCAGACCCACGGTGAAGGCGAAATCGGAATTGAGCTTGGCCTGCTTGGCCAGCCACTTGGACACCACGGCCGTATCCAGGCTGTAACGCCAGAACAGCTTCAGGTCCACGCCCGGCAGCTTCTTGAAGCTGCCCGCCATGCCGGTGCTGACCACCAGCGTACGCACGGTCATGAAGCCCAGCATCAGGACCGCGTCCTCCACCGTGCCGATGGTGCGCGAGACGTGGTAATAGGAGGAATTGGCCAGGCGCAGGATCTTGGCGCTGAGGACTTGGTCGGCGGCCAGTTTCTTGGCGATCTCTTCGATCGAGACTGACTCGTTGTTGAAACTTTCGATGACTTCCTGCACTACCTTGGGAATGCTCGGCAATGCAGTTTGCTGCTGAAACAGTGCTTCCAGATTCATGCTTCTCTCCTGTAAGACGACCCCCAAACATCTTGCTCATGAGCGCTAACAGGACCACCCCCGTGGCAACTGCGACCCGCCGTCGTCCCGATTTTGCATCGGTTCATGCCGGCCTGGCCGGAAGAGGTAGCCCTTTCCTCACCGGGATTCCCGCTCCCCGGATCAGTCATCGCCAATCGAGTATAGCCTTAGCTTTTGTCATCAGTACAAGGGTTTTTTGCGCTGCAGGAAGACTTGCGCAAAAACAACAAGCAAAAATGATGCCATGCGGAAATAATCACATTTCATCCAGGCCAACGGAAGCTCTCCAACACCATCGGGCGAGAAGGGACGAAAAAAGCGTGCAGGCTGACCGCTGGCAAATGCGAAAAATCCGCGCCTCGCAGCATTTCCGGCTGCATTGGCGTGGCCTGGCGCAGTTGTGCTTGCTATAATCGCCCATTCTCCGGAATTCCCAATATGACAGACCAATTTGCTAAAAAGGGCGAAGCCTGGTCGGCTCGCTTTTCTGAACCCGTCTCCGATCTCGTCAAGCGCTATACCGCATCGGTGTTCTTCGACAACCGCCTGGCCCAAGTCGATATCCAGGGCTCGCTGGCGCACGCCGAGATGCTGGCCCACCAGGGCATCATCAGCGCGGCCGACCACGCCGAAATCCAGCGCGGCATGGCCCAGATCAAGGGCGAGATCGACGCCGGCAAGTTCGAATGGCTGCTGGACCTGGAAGACGTCCACCTGAACATCGAAAAGCGCCTGACAGAGCTGGTCGGCGATGCCGGCAAGCGCCTGCATACCGGCCGCTCGCGCAATGACCAGGTCGCCACCGACATCCGCCTCTACATGCGCGGCGCCGTGGACGACATCGTGGGCCTGCTGCGCGAACTGCGCCTGGCCCTGCTGGACCTGGCCGAGCAACACGCCGACGTGATCCTGCCGGGCTTCACCCACATGCAGGTCGCGCAACCGATCACCTTCGGTCACCACGTGCTGGCCTATGTCGAGATGTTCGGCCGCGACGCCGAACGCATGCTGGACGCCCGCAAGCGCATCAACCGCCTGCCGCTGGGCGCCGCCGCCCTGGCCGGCACCACCTTCCCGATCGACCGCCTGCGCGTGGCCAGGACCCTGGGCTTCGACGACGTCTGCCGCAACTCGCTGGATGCCGTCTCGGACCGTGACTTCGCCATCGAATTCTGCGCCGCCGCCGCGCTGGTGATGACCCACATCTCGCGCATGTCCGAAGAGCTGGTGATCTGGATGAGCCCGCGCGTGGGCTTCATCGACATCGCCGACCGCTTCTGCACCGGCTCCTCGATCATGCCGCAGAAGAAGAACCCGGACGTTCCCGAACTGGCACGCGGCAAGACCGGTCGCGTCAACGGCCACCTGATCGCCCTGCTGACCCTGATGAAGGGCCAGCCCCTGGCCTACAACAAGGACAACCAGGAAGACAAGGAACCGCTGTTCGACACCGTCGACACGCTCACCGACACCCTGCGCATCTTTGCCGACATGGCCCGCGGCATCAGCGTCAAGCCCGATGCCATGCGCGCCGCCGCCCTGCAGGGCTACGCCACCGCCACCGACCTGGCCGACTACCTGGTCAAGAAGGGCCTGCCCTTCCGCGACGCCCACGAAGCCGTCGCCCACGCCGTGCGTACCTGTGTGGACAAGGGTTGTGACCTGGCCGACCTGTCGCTGGACGAACTGCGCGCCTTCTCGGAGCTGATCGGCGAAGACGTCTTCGCGGTCCTCACGCTGGAGGGCTCGGTGGCCGCACGCGACCATATCGGCGGCACCGCACCCAACCAGGTGCGCGCGGCCATCGCCCATATCCGCAAGGAACTGAACTAAACACAGGTGGCGAACCCGTTTTTCTTTCAATACCCGTTCGGACTGAGTAGCGGCGTAGCCGCGTATCGAAGGCGCATCATTGCTGCGCCTTCGATACGGCCCTGACGGGCCTACTCAGTCCGAACGGAAATAGATGGATTTCGCCACGGCACCAGGCAACAGCACCACCCCGTCCGCTGGCCGGACGGTTTCGCATGCCGCTGCGGCGCACCCTACCCGGGTGCGTGGCGGCGGGTTGTAATTGCTGGCGCAGCCTGCTTTTTCGGGTATGCTGTGCCGGCTGTATCGAAAGAGGCCGCAAAACGGTCTTCAGAGGATGGAGCACAAGTCCCGGCCATCCCGGGCGTCTTTTGCATCATCCTCGATGAAGGAATCGCCTTGTGACGTGGCGCTGGTCTGCGCTGCCTGACGGGGACGGTTTCTACAATATCTAACTGAGGAGAGAACTCGATGCAATTCAATACCATGCTCAAGACCATTCCGGCCCTGCTGATCGGTGCCACCCTGTCTTCGGCCGCACTGGCCGCCGACATCAAGCTGGGCGTCGCTGAAGCCCTGACCGGCCCGGCCGCCAAGTACGGCGTAGCCATCAAGAACGGCTTCACCCTGGCTTCCGAAGAAATCAACGCCAAGGGCGGCGTCAATGGCGACAAGCTGGCCCTGGTGATCGAAGACGAACAAGGCAAGAAGGAAGAAGCCATCAACGTCTTCAAGAAGCTGATCTTCCAGGACAAGGTGCTGGCGGTGTTCGGCCCCACCCTGTCCAACTCGGCCTTCGCTGCCGACCCGATCGCCAACGCCTCCAAGGTGGTGGTCTTCGGTACCAGCAACACCGCTGACGGCATCACGGCCATGGGCCCCTTCACCTTCCGCAACTCCGTCATGGAAGCCGACGTGCTGCCCGTGACCGTGAAGGCCGCCGTGAAGCACTTCGGCATCAAGAAGGTCGCCGTGATCTACGGTAACGACGACGCCTTCACCAAGTCCGGCTACGACGTCTTCAAGGCCACCCTTGAACAGCAGAAGATCCCCGTCACCACCACCGAGGCCTATGCCAAGGGTGACGTCGACTTCAAGGCCCAGCTGACCAAGATCAAGGCCGGCAACCCGGACGCCATCGTCTGCTCCTGCCTGGCCGAAGAAGCCGCCAACATCATCCTGCAGACCCGCGCACTGGGCATGAAGCAGCCCTTCATCGGCGGCAATGGCCTGAACTCGCCGAAGCTGTTCGAGATCGCCAAGGATGCCGGCGACAACACCCTGATGGGTAGCCCGTGGTCGGCCGAGAACCAGACCCCGGCCAACAAGGCCTTCATCGCGGCCTACAAGGCCAAGTTCGGTTCCGATCCTGACCAGTTCGCCGCGCAAGCCTATGACGCCATGTACATCGTGGCCGATGCCCTGAAGAACGTGAAGCTGTCGGGCAACCTGGCCAAGGATCGTGACGCCCTGCGCGCCGCTCTGCCGGCCGTGAAGATCGATGGCGCCACCGGCAAGTTCGCCTTCCGCGCAGCCCCGGCCGTGGCCGGCAAGCAGGTCGGCTTCGATGCGGACCAGGAAGCCATCGTCAACATCGCCAAGGGCGGCAAGTTCGTGCTGCTGAAGTAAGCACACGACGCCAGCAGGCAAGGCTGCCGGTACACCGGCCGCCGCAACGATACTCTCCCGCAGTTCCGCCGCAGGGGCATTGCCTTGCCCCTGCGGCGATCCTGGCGCGGGATGCGCAAGACACTGCCAGGCCGGAACGGGGAACCACAGGCAGCCAGTCGGGATGACAGGCCGCTGATTCCGGCAATACGACGTAACGAGGGACTTCGTCCGCGCCATGCATGCAGTGCAGGCAGCTGGCGCCGCGCCCCATCACCTATCGCAGGTTCCAATGTTAGAACAACAGCTCATCAATGCCCTTTCGCTGGGCAGCGTGTATGCGCTCTTCGCGCTCGGCTTCACGCTGGTCTTTGGCGTACTGGGCGTGATCAATCTTTCGCACGGCGCGATCTTCATGCTGGGCAGCTATGCCGCCCTGCTGCTGGTCGAACAGATGGCTCTGCCCCTGTGGGCGGCCCTGCTGCTGGCCATGGTGGCCACGGGCCTGCTGGGCCTCATCATCGACGTGCTGGTCCTGAAGCCCTTGCGTAAGCGCAATGCGCCTCACCTGATCCCCATGATCGCCACCATCGGCGTGGCCATCATGATCACCAACATCTCCCAGGGCCTGTTCGGCGCCGAGAACAAGCGCTTCCCCCAGGGCACCATCCCTGAAGAGAGCGTCAGCCTGGGCAACCTGCACATCACCGCCGTGCAAGTGGCCATCATCGTCATCGCCTTCGTGCTGATGGTGGTGCTGCTGGGCGTGATGCGCAAAACGCAACTGGGCCGGGCGCTGCGCGCCATCGCCGAATCCCCCAAGGCGGCCTACCTGCTGGGCATCAACGTCGAAGGCCTGTTCCTGCTGACCTCGTTTGCCGCCGCCGCCCTGGGCGGTGCTGCCGGCGTGCTGGTGGGGGTGTCCTTCAACGCGATTTCGCCCTTCATGGGCCAGCCGATGCTGCACAAGGGCATCGCCGTCATCATCCTGGGCGGCATGGGCGATATCCGCGGCGCCATGATCGGTGGCCTGTTCCTGGGCTTTGCCGAGGTGCTGACGGTCGCCTATATTTCGAGCGACTTCCGCGACGCGGTGGCCTTCGGCCTCCTGTTCCTGATCCTGCTGGTAAAACCCTCCGGCATGTTTGGCAAAGTGCTGGAAAGGAAGGCATAAGATGGGCTTCATGGAATGGTGGGATGGCTTCTGGGCCACCTACAACACCGTCATTTTCAGCATCGGCGTCAATGCCATGCTGGCACTCTCGATCTACGTCACCCTGTCCTGCGGCCTGCTGTCGCTGGCCAATGCCGCCTTCATGGGCATCGGCGCCTACACCGCGTCGCTGCTGACGATGCAGTTCGATCTGCCCTTCCCCATCGCCCTGGCCGCAGGCGGCGTGCTGCCCTCGCTGGTGGCGCTGGTGATCGGCATCCCCACGCTGCGCCTGTCCGGCGTCTACCTGGCCATGGCCACACTGGGCTTTGGCGAGGTGGTACGCGTGATCGTGCTGAACCTGGACATCACCGGCGGCCCCATGGGCCTGAACGGTGTGCCGCCCATCACCGAGTGGTGGCACATCGTGCTGATCCTGGGCGTGACCATCTACGCGCTGGCGCGCCTGCGCCGCTCCAAGACCGGGCGTGCCTTCGAGGCCATCAAGGAAGATGAAGTGGCGGCCCGCCTGATGGGCGTGAACGTGGCCGGCTACAAGCTCTTGGCCTTCGTCATCGGTGCCGCCATCGCCGGCGTAGCCGGTGGCCTGAACGCCCACTACACCTTCACCATCGGCCCCAACAACTATGGCTTCGAGAATGCGGTGGACATCCTGACCATGGCCGTCTTCGGTGGCACCAGCAACCTGATCGGCCCGATGATCGGTTCGACCATCCTGTCGCTGCTGCCGGAAGTGCTGCGTCACTTCAAGGACTTCCGCCTGGCCATCAACGGCCTGATCCTGATCCTGGTGGTGCTGTACCTGCCCAAGGGCATCTGGGACCCGCGCCGCATCCGCGCCTTCCTGGGTCGCAACGCTGAGAAGAAGGTGAAGTAATGCTTTTACAACTGAACGACATCAGCAAGAACTTCGGTGGCCTGCAGGTGCTGCAGGGCGTGAACTTCAACGTCAAGGAAGGCGAGATCTTCGGCCTGATCGGCCCCAACGGCGCCGGCAAGACCACCGTCTTCAACCTCATCACGGGCCTGTTGCGCGCCTCATCGGGCAGCATCCGCTTCAACGACGACGACATCGGCGCCGTCGCCCCGCACAAGATCACCGAGCGCGGCATCGCCCGCACCTTCCAGAACATTCGCGTGTTCAAGGAAATGACGCTGCTGGAAAACGTCGTGGTCGGCATGCACGAGCACCTGAACTATGGCGTGGCCAGCATGCTGTTCAACCTGGGCGGTTTCCGCAAAGCAGAGAAGGAAGCCCGTGAACGTGCGCTGGAACTGCTGTCCTGGGTGCGCCTGGACCACAAGGCGCACATGCTGGCCGATAGTCTGTCCTATGGCGAGCAGCGCAAGCTGGAGTTCGCCCGGGCGCTGGCCACCAAGCCCAAGCTGTTGCTGCTGGACGAACCGGTGGCCGGCATGAATCCGGCCGAGAAGACCGAGTTGATGAGCGAGATCGTCAACATCAAGCAACGCGGTTTCACCATCTTCATGATCGAGCACGACATGCGCTTCGTCATGGGCCTGTGCGAACGCATTGCCGTGCTCAACTTCGGCAAGATCATCGCCGAAGGCACCCCGGACCAGATCAAGAACAACCAGGAAGTGATCGAGGCCTATCTCGGCAAGGAAGAAGCATGAGCGCCAGCGGTAACAAGCAACCCATCCTCCAGGTGGAAGACCTGGCCGTGGCCTATGGCCACATCGAAGCCGTCAAGGGCATCAGCCTGTCGCTGAACGAAGGCGAGATCACTGCCCTGGTCGGTGCCAATGGCGCCGGCAAGAGCACCTCGCTGCTGGCCATCTCGGGTCTGGTGAAGGCGCAGCGCGGCCGCGTGCTCCTCAATGGCCAGGACCTGCTGCAGATGTCGCCGCACCGCATCGTCGAATCCGGCGTGGTGCAGGTGGCTGAGGGCCGTGCCACCCTGACCACGCTGACCGTGGAAGAGAACCTGTCCTTGGGCGCCTATACCCGTCGCGACAAGGACGGCGTGGCCCGTGACCTGGAGTGGGTGTACTCGCTCTTCCCGGTGCTGAAAAACCGTGCCGCCGGCCTGGCCGGCAATCTCTCCGGCGGCGAGCAGCAGATGCTGGCGATCGGCCGCGCCCTGATGGCCAAACCCAAGGTGTTGCTGCTGGACGAACCCTCGATGGGCCTGGCACCGCTGATCATCCAGGAAATCTTCCGCATCGTGCAGGAGATCAACAAGACCGGCATGACGGTCCTGCTGGTGGAGCAGAACGTGCGCCAGGCACTGCGCATCGCGCAGCGCGGATATGTGCTGGAGACCGGCAAGATCGTGCTGCAGGACAGCGGCGCCAACCTGCTGGGCAATCCCAAGGTGGTGGAAGCCTACCTGGGCGGATGAGCTTCATCGGCCTCTGATGCGGCACTTCAAAACGGCGGCCCGAGGGTCGCCGTTTTTGTTAGTTTTTCGGGACCTGTTGCAGGTGGAGACAGGCAGGCGAAAAATAATAAAAGATTTTTCAATTAAGTGTTGACCGCCTTCCTGATAGGCCTTAATATGCAGCCTCTTTCAAGCACAGCAGCTTACCGCTGATGCCAGAAGGCCCACGTGGCGGAATTGGTAGACGCGCATGGTTCAGGTCCATGTGCCGCGAGGTGTGGGGGTTCGAGTCCCTCCGTGGGCACCAAAACATAAAAGGCTGGTCGATGAAAATCGGCCAGCCTTTTGCGTTTTGGGGCACACGAGCAAAGCGCCTGCGCGCTTTGCGAGAGGGACGAGAAGGTCTGGCCTTGCAAGGCCAGACGGGGTCGCGAGACGTGACCGAGTGCCTCAGTGCGCAGCAAAACATAAAAGGCTGGTCGATGAAAATCGGCCAGCCTTTTGCGTTTTGGGGCACACGAGCAAAGCGCCTGCGCGCTTTGCGGGAGGGACGAGAAAGTCTGGCCTTGCAAGGCCAGACGGGGTCGCGGGACGTGACCGAGTGCCTCAGTGCGCAGCAAAACATAAAAGGTCGATTGATGAAAATCAATCGACCTTTTGCGTTTTGGGGATTTCTTTGGGCACACGAGTAAAGCGCCTGCGCCCTAGCCAATTCCTTCTATGCCGTGCCCGCCCTCACCGTCCCCCGCATCACCAGTTCCACCGCAAGCTCGCGAATCACCGGTGCACCACCACCCTGCTCCATCTGCGCCATCAACAGGTCGCAGGTTTCCTGCACCAGTCGCGGAATATCCTGGCGGATGGTGGTCAGTTGATAGGACGCCCAGCTTGCCTCCGGCGCATCGTCGAATCCGATGACCGAGATATCTTCAGGAATGCGCACCCGATAGACGCTGCGCAAGGTATCCATGAAGCCCAGGGCAATCATGTCGCTGGCGCAGAAGACGCCATCGGTGCGCGGTGCTTCCTGCATCAGACGATGCGCGGCGGCGCAGCCGTCCTGGTAGGAAAATGCGGCTTCGATAACCAGCGGCACCTGCCCCTGCGTTTTCTTCAGATGCGCGGCAAATCCCCGGAAGCGTTCTTCATTGGTGGAGGTACCCGGGTTGCCGGCGATGTAGGCCGGCGAGGTGCAACCGGCGGCGACCAGCGTGCTGGCAGCCAGCTCTCCGCCATGCTGGTTGTCGCTCAGCACCGCGCTGATGCTGGGATCGCGCTCGCGGCGGGCGAACTGGATCACCGGCAGCCCCTGCTCCGCGCATTCGCGCGCGAGGCTGGAGGACAAGGTCGCGGAGGCCACCACCAGGCCTTCGATCTGGTAATCGAAGAAGGTGCGCACGGCTTCATCGGCATTGCTGAAATTCTCGGCCGTGACGATCAGGGTCTGGTAGCCAGCCTGGTGCAGTCGCTGGCAAAACTCCGCCAGCGCCAGTGAATAGATCGGTGTGGCCTGCTGCGGGAAGACCAGGCCGATCAGGCGCGAGTGACGGGTGATCAGGCCACGCGCAAAGGCATTGGGCTTGTAGCCCAGTTGACGGGCCGCGGCCTGCACCCGCTCACGCGTGGCGTCCGAGACCGATGCGCCCGGTGTGAACACCCGCGAGACAGCCGACTGCGAGACCCCCGCCAGCCTGGCCACGTCCTTGGAGGTGGGCACAGCGCGGGCGATGTCGAGCTTCTTGCCACCGTCGGCCGCGCTGTCGATTTTCTTTGCTTCGTTGTTCATGCCGCCTGTTCAGGTATCCCGTTGCGTACGCAATCCAGCCATTTTTCCATCGAGATGATACTGGAACGCTCTGCCTCGATGGGGAGAAAGTGACCGCAGTCCGGGACCCTGACCAGCGAACATCCACTGCGTACGAACACCATTTCGGCCTGCCGCTGCGGCGGGCAGAGCTGGTCGTTCTGGCCGCACTGCACCTGTACCGGCACCTGCATGGCGGCCAGGGTGGACATGGAATCGGGCCGGCTGATGGCGTAGCGGACCTGGTTGCGGAAGACCGCTGCCGGCGTCTCCCGCGCCATGGTCAGCACCCGTTCGCTCCAGCGCTGTCGGCTCTCGGCATCAGCACCCGGATGGAAATAGCCGGGCAACATCTCCTGCTCCATCAGTGCCTGCACCTCGCCAGCCTCGAAGCGTTCCAGCTGCAGGCGCCGCAGCGTCAGGTTGCGCGGCGCATCGGCACGGGCGGTGGATGACACGATGCACAGGCCTGCCACCCGTTGCCTGGCCTGGCGCACCAGTTCGAAGGCCAGGATCGCACCCAGCGAAAAACCGCCGAGCGCGAAACGCCGGGGCAGCATTGCCAGCAAACGGCTGGCTTCGCTGCTCAAGCTGACTTCCAGCCCGATCTGCGGCACGATGACCTCGCGCTGTCGAGACAGCGCAGCCACATGCGCGAGCCAGATGCGGCTGTCGCACAGCGTGCCGGGCAGCAGCACCAGCGGCAAGGCACCCGCCGCGCCGCCGTGCCTTGCTTCAATAGCCACCGGCTCCTCCGCCCTCCCGCGCAGCCGGCTGGAGAGCATGCCCGGAGAGACTGCGTCCACCGCGACTGCGTTCCAGACGCCGTCGCAATTCGCTACCCAGGCTACCCACGTCATTGCCCGGGGTGACCAGCGAGAAACCCTGCTGCAGCCGCGCCTGCGCGCTGTCGCCATCGGCGCAGAAGATACCGGTCATCAGATTGCGTTTGCGTGCCGCTTCCAGAATGACAGCGATGGCCTCCTCTACCCGGGGCGCGAAGCTAGCGCCCGGTCGCTCGCCCAGTGACAGCGCGAGGTCATTGGGGCCGACATAGATGCCATCGAGCCCATCGGTCTCCATGATGCTTTCCATGTTGCGCATGCCCTCCACCGATTCGATCATGGCCAGCGTCAGCACGGTGTGATTGGCGTGGTCGAAATAATCAGGGCCGCCATACAGCAGACCCCGGGCCGGCCCGAAGGAACGATTGCCCATGGGTGGGTAACGGCACGCCGCCACGAACTGGCGCGCGATCTCCGGCGTGTCGACCTGCGGGCAGATGACGCCATAGGCACCGGCGTCCAGCAGGCGCATCAGGTGGCTGGGCTCGGCGCTGCTACTGCGCACCAGGGGCACCGCCTGGGTGGTACTGATGGCCTGCAGCATGGCGACCGCCTGCGCGAAGTCCATCATGCCGTGCTGCAGATCGACCGTGACCGAATCAAAGCCCTGGGCTGCCACCACCTCGGCGGCATAGGCGCTGGGAATGGAGAGCCAGGCGTTGACCAGTGGCAGGCCGTTCTCCGATTTGCTCCTCAAGTCGTTGGGGCGCATGCGGTTTCCTTTCGTATCGGGATAAGGGACATCACTTGAGCCAGTGACTGGTGCTGGGCATCAGTTCGGTGCGGCACAGGTAGTCGCTGGCATCCAGCGCCACGCCACGGGCGCCGACGGCCACCTGGATGGTTTCGGTGAAGCGCGGGCGCTTGCGCTCGTCACCGGCGCAGATGAGCAAGAGTTCGACATCGCTGCCGGAGGCATTGGCAAAGCAGCGCCAGACCTCACCCGGGATGGACAGGGTGTCCTGCTCCTGTAGCTCCACCACGCTGGAGGCATCTTCATTGAAGGCCACGCGCACGCTGCCCCGGATGCAGATGACCACCATCTTCTGGCTGATCAGGAAGGGGCCGGCCTCCTGCCCGGGTGGCAAGCGCATCCATTCGATGGAGAAGCCCTGCGGGTCCTGCACCCGGGGGCGCTGGTTGCGGTCCTGGGTGATGCCATAGCCGATCACCGGCGCCAGCTGGCTGGCATGGCCGGGCAGGCAGGCATCAAGCAGCGCGTGACTGCTGAAGGCGCGGTCCTCGGCGGTGGTGACACGGCCTCGCATTTCTTCCGGCGAGACCTTGCGCAGGCGCGCCACTTCCTCCGCCGGGAACGGCGCCATCCACTTCAAACCCAGGGGCAGGGTCTGACCGGCGCGGCGGTCGATGAGCTGGTTGTCTTCGGCCAGATAGAGGCCGGTCTCGTTGGCCTGGCCCATGATATCCGGACTCCAGATGACCCCGCCGGTGTCGTCCCCGCCCAGGCAGGAAAACAGCCAGCCGTCATCCGGCCCGACATTGGTGAAGCCGCGGAAGATCCAGGTCGGCAGGCAGACGATATCGCCGGCCTTGAGCACATACTCGCCCTCCTCGCCTCGCGGTCCCCAGCGCAGCAACCACTCGCCACGGGTGCAGATGAATACTTCGCTGGTGAAGTGGATGTGCAGGTTGTTGGTCACACCGTGAGGCATGGCGGCCGCGCCGATGTTGAAACCGTGCGGCTCCTTCAGGTTCACCACCTGGCTGGCGCTTTGGGTCACGCCGGGGCCGATGATGGAATAGTTTTCCTTGGGCATGGAGCCCGGCAGGCGGCAATCCAGGAAGGCCTCGTCGCAGGAGACGTATTGTGTCTTCCGGATATGGCGTGCCTCGGCTTGTTCTTGGGTCAGATAGATGCTCATCTCATTGTTCCTGTGTCGTTGATCCTGTGTCTGTGATCCTGTGTCGTTGGTCTTGCCTCATTGATCGATGCGGTCGCCGCTTTCGGCGTCGAACCAGTAGAGACGTTCCGGGCGGATGCAGAAGGCGATGGGGTCGCCTTCCTTCACGCGTTCGCCCTTCTCCAGCTTGGCCACGAAATACTGGCCCTCCAGCTTGACCGTCACCAGCGTGTTGTCGCCCAGCAGTTCGAAGGCATAGACCTCGCCCAGCAGGTTGGCTGTGCCGGGTTCCCTGGCCAGTTGCACGTCCTCGGGACGCACGCCCAGGATCAGCTTGCCCGCGCGCGGTGGCTTCACCGCCACCACATGGCCACCGCCGACCAGGAAGCGGTCCTGGTCGCCGTCGCCGTGCAACAGGTTCATCGCCGGCGAGCCGATAAAGCCAGCCACGAAGGCGTTGGCGGGACGGTTGTAGATGTTTTCGGGCGTATCGATCTGCTGCAGCACGCCCTCCTTCATGATGGCCACCCGCGTGGCCAGGGTCATGGCCTCGACCTGGTCGTGGGTGACATAGACGGTGGTCACCTCCAGCTCGCGTGCCAGGTGGCGCAGCTCGGCGCGCATGGTGCCGCGCAACTTGGCGTCGAGGTTGGACAAGGGCTCGTCCATCAGGAACACGCGTGGCTTGCGCACAATGGAACGTGCCAGGGCCACGCGCTGGCGCTGGCCACCGCTGAGTTCAGCCGGCCGGCGCTGCAGCAGGTGCTGCAGTTCCACCCGACCGGCGGCGCGCTGCACGGCGGCTTCGATCTCGGCCATCGGCTGGCGGCGCAGCTTGAGCGGATAGGCGATGTTGTCGCGTACCGTCATGTGCGGATAGAGCCCGTAGTTCTGGAACACCATGGACACGTCGCGCAGGCGCGGCGCGATGCCGTTGACGCGTTGCGCGTCGAAATACAGGTCACCGGAGGTCGGCTCTTCCAGCCCGGCGATCATGCGCATGGTGGTGGTCTTGCCGCATCCGGAGGGCCCCAGGAGGACCAGGAATTCGCGGTCCTCGATCTGCAGATCGAGATTCTTGACGGCATGGAAGCCGTCCCATTTCTTGTCTATGCCTTGCAGGCGCAGCGTGGTCATTCTGTCTTCTCCATTCTTGATATTGGCTGGGCTGATAGGGGGTGCGCTATCGCACCGAACCCTGGGTCAGGCTCTTGATGAATTGTTTTTGCACCGTCATCGACAGCAGGAACATGGGCAGCGCGATGATCATGCCGGCCGCCGCCATCAGCTCCCACAGGTCGCCGCGTTCGGTCCTGAGAGCCACCAGGGCGATGGGCAAGGTGACCGCGTTCTGCTTGGAGGTGATGAGGGCGAAGATGAACTCGTTCCAGGTCAGCGTGAAGCTGAAGACAGCCGAGGTGATGATGCCCGGCAGCGCCGTGGGAACGACGATGGTGGCGATGATGCGGCCCAGCGATGCGCCGTCGATCATGGCGGATTCTTCGATATCCACTGGCACGGCATCGATGAAGCCCTTGATCATCCAGATCGAATACGGCAACACGATGGAGAGGTTGACGATCACCAATGCGCTGCGGGTGTCGAGCAGCCCCAGCTGCTTGAACATCAGGAAGTAAGGCAGCACCACGATGGCCGCCGGGATGAACTGCGAGGCTACGATGCCCACGAACAGTGCCTGCCGGCCGGGGAAACGGAAGCGCGAGAACGCATAGGCCGCCGCCACCGCCAGCGGGATCGCCACCAGCACCGTCCCCAGCGCCACCCAGAGACTGTTGGCGAGCTTGTCGCCGAGATGCCAGGGGGCGGCGAAGACGGTCCTGAAATTGTCCCAGGTGGGGCTGAACCAGAGCTGCAGGGTGTAGACATCGCGCGGGGTCTTGAAGGACGTCAGCACGATCCAGAGGATGGGCAGCAGGATGCAGCCGATGATGGCGTAGACGCCGATCAAGCCGCCGATCCGCGCCAGCCGCGATGTCATGACGCCGGGGTTGCAGGGCTTGCTCATTCAGATTCCTTTCTTGAAAGCGAGGCGCATGTAGAAGCCGGCCAGCACCAGCATCACCGCCGTGAGGACATAGCCGGCCGCCGCCGCATAGCCCATGTCGTAGTACTTGAAACCGATCTGGTAGACCAGGTAGGCCAGCGTGGTGGTGGCATTGCCCGGCCCGCCATCGGTGAGGGCGAAGACGGCGTCGAAGGCCTTGAGTGCGAACACGGTCTTCAACAGGATCACCACCGCCACCACCGGCTTGAGCTGCGGCAGCGTGATATCGACGAAGATGCGCAGGGGCGAGGCGCCATCGACGGCGGCCGCTTCCTCGGTCTCCTTGGGGACCGAAGCCAGACCGCCCAGCAGGATCAGCGTCATGTAGGGCGCCCAGTGCCAGACATCGCTGATCACCAGCGCCACCATGGCCCAGGCCGGATGCGCCAGCCAGATCAGGCTGGCCAGCCCGGGAAAGAGCTTGCCCAGCAATGCGGCGATGACGCCGTATTCCGGGTTGAGGAAGAAGCGCAATGAAATGCCGATCAGCGCCGGGCTCATCACGAAGGGCAGCATCAGCAGCGCCCGCGCCACCGAGGTCACCCGGCCGGCGCGACGCAACAGCAAGGCGCAAGCCAGCGCAATGAGGCAGGTCGCCAGCACATCGATACCGACGAAGGACAGCGTGGTCGCAATGGAGGCGACGAATTCGGAATCACCGGCCAGCAGCTCGGCATAGTTGTCCAGGCCGACGAAGGGGCCAGGCGCCGACGAGTACGACAGCTTCCAGCTGCGGAACGACAGCGCCAGGGAATACAGCAAGGGGAATACGGTAGTGACGGCGATGACCAGCAGCGCCGGCAGCATCAGCAAGTACGCCAGACGATTGTTTTTCATGGAACGGGGTTGGAATCAGGTTGGGACGGCCGGCCTGGCCGCCACGGCAGGGCTGCCTGCCCTCCGGGTGGAGGACAGGCAGGCCAGGTCAGACTGGGTCAGACCAGCTTGCGGACCTTTCTGGCAGCGTCGTCAAGTCCCTCCTTGACCGGGACGGTGCCCAGCGCCATCTTCGAGATCGCCGTATCGAGGATGTCGGAGATCACCGGCCACTGCGGGATGAGCGGCAGTACGCGGGCGTTCTTCAAGACCTCGCCAGCCATCTTGTGCATGCCCTGCGAGATCGCATTGACGGCGGGGTCGGCCAGGTTGGCACTCTGCACGCTGACGATCTCGTGCTGGGCCGGGTCCAGCAGCAGGGATTTCTCGATGGCAGGCTGGGTCAGCCAGGCCAGGAATTCCATGGCTGCCGCCTTCTTCTTCGAATGACGGTCGATACCGTAAAGCCACAGGTTGGTGTGGGACGGCGTGGCCACGCCGGGGTAGCCCGGCATGGGCGCAAACCCCACCTTCTCCGGCGACAGCGTGGAGGACTTGGCATCCGTCAGGCCCTGGTAACGCCACCACCAGGTGGGCAACATGGCGCACTTGCCCTGGGCCATGGAATTGACGGCATCAGTCTCGTTGAAGCTGACCGAACCGGCCGGGGTGACCTTGTGCTTCAACATCAGGTCCAGGTAATCCTGGGTGGCCGCGATGCCGGCCGGCGAATGGAAGGCGGGCTGGTTGCGCGCATCCAGCAGTTCACCCCCGCGTCCCCACAGGAAATCGAACCAGACCATCAGGTTCTGTCCCGAGTTCTTCCCGTAGTACATGGCAATGCCCGGCATGCCGGCACCGGCCTGGATAGCCTGCGACACCTTCACCACCTCGGCCCAGGTCTTGGGGACGGGCAGCTTGAGATCGGCCAGCACATCCTTGCGATAGAACAGCAATTGCACGTGACCGCGAATGGGCAGGCCGATATAGCCGGACTCGTTGCGGCTGGCGCGCAGGTAGGCATCGGGATAGCGCGTCATGTCGATGCCCTTGTCGCGAATGCCGTCATTGAGCGGATGCAGCAGGTTCTTCAGCGAGGGCGCCCAGACATCCATGACGGAGACCACATCGTAGTCGCCGTTCTCGGCCACCATCTCGGCGGTGAGCTTGTCGCGGATGCTGGTGAAGGGCACGTACTGGTACTTGACGCGGATGCCGGTCAACTCCTCGAAGGCCGCCAGGCGCGCCTCATGGGCGCGGAACTGCGGCGCCACCACGGTCAGCACATTCAGCTCGACACCCTTGAAGGGCTTGCCCGGCGTCACCCCGTTCGCTTGCGGTTGTGCCCGCGCCAGCAACGGCAGGCTGCCACTTGCACCTGCCCCCAGCATGGCTGCGGACGACAGCAGGAAACCTCGACGATCTTGTTTCATGTTCGACTCCTCCCCTGGGCCATTCAGAAGGCCGTGCGCATGGCCACGCGCGAGACCACCTGCACCCCATTGGACGACGGTGTGCCGGCGCCGAACACGTTCAATGCACCGAAGGCGCGATCATGCTGGTAAGCCACGGTGGAATAGAGCGAAGTGCGCTTGGACAGCGAATAGGAAAGCGAAGCCGTGACCTGATCGGCCGCACCCAGATCGCTGTTGCGGGTCTGGTGCTGCCAGGACAGACCGCCATTGACCACCGGCGTGAACTGGTAATCGGCGCCGATATCGAGCGTGTCCACCCGCGCGCCCTTCCAGCTGATCCCGCGTGCCGCGTAACTGACCAGACCGTCGAAATGCACCTGGGTGTAGGAACCGTAGAGGGCCAGCTTGTCCAACGTCAGCTTGGCACCCGCGCCGGCCAGTCGCTTGGTGGCGTACTGGCTGTCGCTGCCCGGCACGCTGGAGACGCCCGCCACCGCGCCGATGAGGAAGTTGCCCTGCCCATAGTTCAGGCCTGCCTGCGCGCTGCTGCCGCGCGACTGCGAACCGGCCTGCTCACCCAATCCCAGCAAGGCCCCGAAACGGAAACCCGAAAAGCTGTTGCTGGAAAACTTGAGCGCATTGTTGACCCGCGCGCCGTAGGTGTGATTGCCCAGCTGTGCCGTCGCAGCGATGGCACTCATGCCATCCAGGCCCTGTCCGCTGGCGCCGATGTTGTTGTGACCGGCGTTGGTATACCCCATCAGGTTGAGGTAATCGAACATGAAGTCGTACTGGCGTCCGATGGCCCACAAGCCGGCGGCCGTGTTCAGTCCCACGTAGGACTGGCGTCCGAACAGCAGACCGCCCTGCCCCATGCTGCCCTTGGCCGCGTCGAAGCCGTTTTCCAGCTTGAAGACGGCCGACATGCCGCCGCCCAGGTCTTCGCTGCCGGAGAAGCCGACGCGATTGCCGGCCGCGATGCCGTTATCCAGCCGCAGCGCCGAACCGGATGCTGCAATCTGGCCGCCATTGAGCGCGACGCTGTTGCTGTAGTAGCTCAGCCCGGAATCGACCAGGCCATAGATGACGATATTGGACGTTTCATGGGCCTGGACGGGCTGGACGAAAGTAGCGAAATGGCCGAGCGAAAGCGCAGCCATGCCGAGAGCAGCATGGATCCTCAAGGTGGTCTCCTGTTGATGTTGTGGTTTTGAGAGGGAGTATGCAAAGCTGACTTGAGCTGTTTTGCATACGTATGCAATATAGCCAAAGAATTACCTTGTGTAAACTATTTAGTGAAGGATTGAGGCTGCGCAAGAACCGCAGCCTGAAAATTCGGTAGGGAAATGGGCGTGGGAAGGTGGGCGTCTCGCCTGAGTTGCATCCGACTGATGGACGTCTCCGGGAGCTTGGACGGCACACAAACGGGCGCCGCGGCACCCCTGCGCCGGCTGGGACAAGCGGGGATGGAAAAAATTGAAATTAGGTAGTGACGCCGAAGAAAAATGCCATTAGAATGCAGCCTCTTTCAAGCACGGCGGATTGATTGCTGCTGCGAAAAGGCCCACGTGGCGGAATTGGTAGACGCGCATGGTTCAGGTCCATGTGCCGCGAGGTGTGGGGGTTCGAGTCCCTCCGTGGGCACCAAACAAAAAAGGTCGATTGATGAAAATCAATCGGCCTTTTGCGTTTTGGGGCCATTCTTTTTGGGGACCACGAGCAAAGCGCCTGCGCGCTTTGCGGGAGGGACGAGAAGGTCTGGCCCTGCAAGGCCAGACGGGGTCGCGGGACGTGACCGAGTGCCTCAGTGCGCAGCAAAACATAAAAGGGCGAATGATGAAAATCATTCGGCCTTTTGCGTTTTAGGGAACACGAGCAAAGCGCCTATTTCTTTTGTGGCAAAGCGGGCCGTTCCACCGCCCCCCTCACCTCAAATCGCAGACTATCGAGCTCCTTGCCCGACGCATCCTGCAAGGCCAGCACATGTCGGCCCGGCCAGGGCATCCAGTCGAAACCGAGTTCTTCCACATCGCTCTGCTGCGATGAAGCAGCCACCTTCTGCGCCTTGACCCGCCCTGCCTGCATGACCGACTCCGGCATGCGTTTGCCGTCCAGCACCCAGCGGCTTCCTGCCGGCGCACCCTGGGCGCGGAAGCGGATGCGCTGGCGTGCCGGCGGGATATCCGGGTCCAGCGCTACCAGCATGCCGGCGGTCGGATAGGTGATGGCGGGACGGATTTCGCGCGCGTGCGCGATGCGGATCTCGGACTGCGCCGTGCCGGGCAGGAAGTATTCGGTGCGCGCGGCCTCCACATTCTGTTCATAACGTATCGTCTGGGCCTGTACGCCGGCCGGCTTCTGCGGCGGGCTATTGCGGGCATCCCGACTGCTGCCGCGGCCGCGCTCATGCAGGTACTGCATCACCTCCTGCCACACCGGTGCGGCGCCGGTCACGCCGGAGACATCCCACATCGGGGCACCGGAGGCATTGCCGACCCACACGCCGACGGTGTAACGCGAGGAATAGCCGACGCACCAGTTGTCGCGCATGTCCTTGGAGGTGCCGGTCTTGACGGCGGTCCAGATGCGGGTGGACAGCGCATTCTCCAGGCCGAAGGTACGGGCGCGGGCGCTGCGGTCGGAGAGGATGTCGCCGATGATGTAGGCGGCATCGGCGTCCATCACCGGTACCGGACGCGGCGCGGTGCGGGCGTCATCCAGCCGGGTGCGCAAGGGGGAATAGCGGCCCTGGTTGGCCAATACGCGATAGGCATTGGCAAGGTTGGCCAGGGTCACGTCGGCACTACCCAGGGCCAGGCTGTAGCCGTAGTAGTCGCCGCTCTCGCGCAGGTTGAAGCCCAGTGCCTGCAGGCGGCGGAAGAAGCGTTCCGGCGTGACCATCACCAGCGTGCGCACAGCGGGGATGTTCAGGGAAGAACCCAGCGAGGTACGCAGGCTGACCAGCCCCTTGTATTGCTTGTCGTAGTTCTGCGGGATGTAGAGTCCGGCGCTGGTGGCGAGGTTGACGGGGGAATCGTCCAGCAGCGAGGCCGCCGTGAGCCACCTTTTTTCGATCGCCAGTTCGTAGAGGAAAGGCTTGAGCGTCGAGCCGGCCTGGCGCTGCGCGACCACGCCATCGACATTGGCGGCCGCCGACAAGCTGCCACTGGAGCCGACCCAGGCCAGGACCTCACCGGTGGCGTTGTCGATGACGATGATGGCGCCATCCTCGATGTTGCGTTCGGCCAGACCGGCCAGTTGATGGCGCAGGGCTTGCGAGGCGAAGCGCTGAAGGGGCGCGTCCAGCGTGGAGCGCACTTGCTGGCCGGGTGTGTTCAAGAGCTTGCGCGCCAGGTGGGGGGCCAGCTGCGGTGCATCGCTGGCACCCGGCAGGTCGCGTTTGGCGGCGGCACGGGCCAAGACCAGTTCGGTGCGGCCATCCATGCCATTGCATTGTTCGGCAGCGCCCTGTTCCTTCAGGATGGCGCAGGCGCGCTCGGCCACGCGGCGCGGGGTGGCGTTGGGGGCGCGGATCAGGGCGACCGCAATGGCGGCTTCCCCCTGGTCCAGTCCACTGGGATGCTTGCCGAACATGACGCGCGACAAGGCATGCACACCCACCAGCTCGCCCCGGAAGGAGACCAGGTTGAGGTAGGCCTCCAGGATCTGGTCCTTGCGCCAGCTGCGTTCCAGCGATTGCGCGATCCACGCCTGCGAGACCTTCTGCGTCAGCGTGCGTGCGCCGGATTTGCGACGCAGGTCGTCATGGAGCAAACCCGCCAGTTGCATGGTGATGGTGGAGGCGCCGCGGGTCCGGGTATTCCAGAGATTGCCCCAGGCCGAGGCCGCGACGGCATTCCAGTCGATGCCGCTGTGCTGGTAGAAACGCCGGTCTTCGGAGGCGATCAGGGCCTGGCGCAGGGCGGGCGAAACATCTTCCAGCTTCACCCAGGCGAGCTTGCGTTCGTCCATGTTCACACGCAGGCGCTGCAGCAGCTCGCCGTTGCGGTCCAGCAGGCTGGCCTCGGAGGGGAGGAAGTCGCGCTGTACCTCGGCAAACGAAGGCAGCGCGCTCGCGCTGACCGGCAGCAGCAGGGCCAGCACCAGCGCGCAGCCTGCGCCGGCGCGGGACCAGGGCGTGCCGCTGGCGATCACGGTGCCGCCTTGACGACCAGTTTGGCGTTCGGCACTTCGCCAAACATTTCCGGTGCATACATGGCCTCCACCCGCGTGGGCGGCAGGTTGAATTCGCCGGCATTGTTCAGGCGCACGGTGTAGCTGATGCTGGTGCGGCCCTTGGGCATGGATTCGTAGTAGGCGCGATAGGCTTCGAAGCTGCGTTCCTCGTAGGCCAGCCAGCCCATGCCGCGATCACGCGGGCTGTCCTGCTTGCCCTGGGCGATGGCGGAATCACGCCCCAGGCCGGAACCCAGCAGGGTCGCGCCGCCCGGTACCGGATCGCTGACCACGACCCAGGTCATCTCGCTCTGGGCATCGATGTCCAGCGTCACCCGCAGCACATCGCCACGGGTATAGACGCCGGCCTGCTTCTGCTCGATGGCCTCGACCTTGCGGCTGATACGGTAGCCGGCCGCGAACGCTTGTTTCAGGGGGACGGCGGCCAGGCTTTGCAGCGTGACCCAGGGCTTGCCATTGCCCTCTTGCGTGAAGCGCACATTGCCGCCTTGCACATTGCCATCCGGCCAGGGCAGTTGCAGCTTGCCGCCGCTGGCGGCGCTGCTCCAGGCCAGGCTCTGGGTGGTACCGGCGGCACTGGTGGCACTGTTGCCTCCACCCTGCTCCAGCGTGGCGCGGGTGCTGCCGGTGACCGGTTCGGATTCGAACTTGCGGGCGAATTTCTCCAGGGCCAGGCTGCCCCAGACGTTGGCGGTGGTGGTGCTCCAGTGGCCGCGCTGCTGGCGGCCGATGGCGCCGGCCACCAGACGCGGCAGGTCGTCGCGCCAGGCCGGGTTGTTCAGTTCCAGCAGGATCAGGCGGTTGGCATTGGCGTCGCCGCTGCTCATGAGCCACCACCAGTAGTCGCCCTCTTCATTGGAGAAGCCCATGCGCGTGCCCTGGAAGTTCAGGCGGGCGCGCAGGATCTGGTCGGCTTCGTCGAGCTTCTTCTGGCGCTCGGGGATGGCGGTGACCCGCTGCAGGATGGCGATCCAGTCCAGCAGGCCGGAGGTGGGCCACTGGTTGGGGTTGATCTGGATCGATCCCAGCATGGCAGGCTGCACGCGGTTGTAGCGCGACAGAGCTTCCAGCGCGGCCAGCTTGCGCACGTCCAGGTCCTTCTGCGGCGACCAGAATTCGCGCATCACCTTGCCCTCCACGAAGCCGGCCAGGCCGTCCAGCATCTTGTCGCGGCTGGCGGGCGGGATGGCATAGCCGGCCTCGTTGGTGGCCGCCAGCAGGTAGGCGGTGAGCGTGTCGCTGCCACGCCGCGCGCCGCTGTCGCTGGGCGGGAAGTAGTAGGCCAGGCCGTCGCCGTCGAGATAGGTCGGCAGGTCGGCCACGATCTTCTGCCACGCCGCTTCATCGCGCAGGCCGATGGCCTTGGAGGTCTTCTGCTCCAGGCAGGCAAAGGGGTAGTTGACGAAGTAGCGGGTCAGCGCATCACTGCCACCGGCCAGGCTGGGCTTGAGCGAGATGGCCAGGCCACCGCGTCCGGGGAGGCTGTCGGCCGGGCGGGCAACGCTGAGGGCGGCGCTCTTGTCCAGCTGGAACAGGGTCGCCTGCTGCACCGTCACCGGGACCGCCGGTACCACGCGCTGGCTGAACTTCATGGCGTCCTTGGCCTTCTGGCCGCCCTGCTCCTGGGCGCTGATTTCCCAGGCCAGCTGGCTGATGCCTTCCGGCGTCTGCACCGGCCACATCACTTCGGCCGACTGCCCGGCCGCGATCTTGATGTCGCGCTCGGGCAGCGTCAGGGTGCTGGCGGGCGTGCCGCCCTGGGCGCGTGCGCTGACCTTGAGGGTCATGTCATGGGTGGTGGTATTACGCACGGTGACGCTGCCGTTGAAGCTGTCGCCTTCACGCACCAGGGGCGGCAGGCCGGAGATGACCTGCACATCCTGGGTGGAGCGGATACTGATACTGCCGGTCCCGAAATCGCTGACGCCATTCTCGGCGATGGCCACGATGCGGAAGGAAGTCAGCGCATCGTTCAACGGCACCTCCAGTTGCGCCCTGCCCTCGGCATCCAGGGTGACCTTGGGCTTCCATGCCAGCAGGGTGTCGAACAGTTCACGCGTGGGGGCGCGACCACCGCCGCCACCGGCCGGGGTGGCCTTCTTGCCGTAGTGGCGCTTGCCGACCACCTGCATCTGCGCGGTGGAGGTTTCCACGCCATAGCTGCGTCGTTGCAGCATGGCGCGCAAGACATCCCAGCTGCCATTGGGCTGCAGTTCCAGCAGGGCTTCATCGACGGCGGCCAGGGCGAATTCGCCCCCGGCGGCCGGTTTGCCGTTGGGCAGCTTCACCTGCACTTGCACCTTGGCGATGGCGCGGATGGGATAGGTGGGCTTGTCGGTCGTCACCGCCACCTGCAGGCGATGGCCGGCATCGCCGATGTTGACTTCGGCGATGCCGAACTTCCATGCCGGCTTGGAGAGATCGACGATGGGGCCGGGTCCCTGATAGGTGCGGAATTCATGCCACCAGTTGAGCGGCTCCTTCCAGCCCCAGACGAAGAAGGAATACCACGGCACCTCGCGCATGCGACCGCGCACGGCCAGCACCGAGACATAGACGTTGGGACCATACTCGGCTTTCATCGGCACGCTGATGGTGGGGTCCTGGCCGGACAGTTGCACCACGCGGGTATCGATGACGCCTTCACGCTCCACGGCAACCAGCGCAGTCGCGTGACGGAACGGCATGCGCACCTGGAAGGTGGCGGTCTCGCCGGGCTGGTAGTTCTTTTTCTCGGGCAGGATGTCGATGCGGTCCTGGTTCTCGCCATCGAACCAGACTTCGCCACGCCCGGTGACCCACACCGAGGAACGGGCGGCAGCCGCATTGCCATTGCCATCCCTGGCGCTGGCGATCAGTTCCACATTGCCGGCCTCGGAAAGTTCGGTGTCGCAGGTGAACATGCCGTGCTGGTCGCTCTTGCCGGCGCAAAGCTTGCCGAGGTCTTGCTTGCTCTCGTCGTTTTCGTAGGCGTAGAAGCCGCCCACCATGCGCTTGCGGTGCGAATTGGTCTTGCGCGCCAGGCCACGGATTTCCACCGGCACACCGGCCTGCGGCTGACCGGCGGTATTGAGGGTGACGGCGGTCAGTGTCAGTTTTTTCTTGACCGACACCCAGTTGCCCGTGCGCAGGCCCACCACCACCGCTGATGGCCACAGCGGCGTGACGCTGGAGATGGTCTGCACTTCACCGTTGGGGTCGCTGTAGGTCATCTCGGTGAGCAGTTCCTGCGGGCGTTGCAGCACCGGCAGCTTGCCGATGACGGCGCGACCGCTGCCGTTCTTGTCGAGGGTGACGGCGAGCTTGTCGGCGACGATCTTCTGGTCGTCGGCATTGCTGTCGTCATCGCTGCGCGGAGGGTAGAAGGAGAAACCGTCGTAACCCGCGATGTTCACCCCGCGCGAACGCAGCAGCGACGATACACGCACGGCCTGGTTGGCCGCGCCACCGCCGTTGATGTAGTTCAGTTGCAGGTCCAGCGGCAATTCCTTGATGGCGACCTGGGCGCCCTTGGGCGGCGTGATGCGGCCCTGCATCAGCGGCAGGCGGAATTCTTCCACGCGGAAGCTGCCGGTGACATAGCTGCCGCGTCCGTAGCCGTCTTCAGCCTCGCCCTCGTTTGCGCTGGCGCTGGTATCGACCTCGCCCTGGTCCAGCACCACTTCATAGGTCCCCAGCTTGGCTTCGCGCGGCAGGACGAAGCTGGTCTCGGCGCTCTTGTTGCCGCGCCAGGTCAGGGGAAACTGGTATTGCTGGCCACTGCCCAGATGGCTGATGCGCACGCGGGTGGGCAGGTCTTCCTTGCGCAGCAGGCCGAAGCCTTGCAGGGTCTCGGTGCGGATGACGTGCTTCATCGAGACCGTTTCGCCGGCACGGAACAGGCTGCGGTCGAAGATGGTGGTGGCGCGCACGGTGGCGGCGCGGTCCATGTCGGTGGGCAGGTTGAAGCGCCAGGACTCGATACCGTCGTTCCAGGAGGTCAGGGCGAAGGCCATGTCCTGACGGCCGCGTTCGTCGGTCTTGCGGGCGCTGACGAAAAGGCCATTGATGCTGTCGGCATTGTCCTCGCTGTAGGGACGATGGGCGCAGGCGTCCTCCAGTGCTGGCATCATCGCCACGCCATTGGCATTGGTCTTGCCCTGCCAGAGCGACGTGCCTTCGCAATTGGCGACGCGGATCTCGGCGTCGGCCACCGGTCTGGCGTCGTCCAGCCGGGTCACCCAAACGGCGCCGTTGGCGCGGCCCAGCTTGACGTGGACGGCCATGTTGGTCACCAGCGCGCTGGTGCGCACATACATGGGCTGCGGCTTGCCCAGCAGGGAGGCACCCAGTTTCTGCGATTCCAGTTCGACCACGTAGAAGCCGGGGTCCTTCAAGGGGATGCCGATCACTTCGAAGGGCCACTCGCCGTCCTTGGCCTCCTTCTGCGCGGGCAGGTCGAGCTTCTTCGCGCCCGGTTCCTTGGCCAGCAGGCTGACACTGCGCGAATCCACCTTCTTGGGGTCGCCCCATTTCTCGTGATACTTGTTCAGGCGCGTGAGCCAGGCGATCACCGCCTGGTCGCCATCGACCTTGAGATCGGCCACCTTGCCGGGCATGGCGCGACCATCCTTGCCGCGCAGCTGCAAGCCGGCTTCGACGCGGCGCAGGGTCACCGGCAGCGTGGGATCGGCGTTGAGTTCGATGATGCCGAAGGGCGCGGCCGGGAATTTGGCCAGTGGGGGGAAATCGGCCAGGGCTGATTTCAGCGGGAAGGCGGCGGGGTTGGAGAGCGTGCGGCCATCCTCGTCCTTGAAACCGGAAGGCAGGCTGATGCTGAACTCGGATTTTTCCGGGAATGGCGGCTTGAAGCGCAGTTCGCGCACGGCGGCATCCTTGTCGCCGTCCAGGGCGGGCTTGATCTTGCCGGTGCTGGCGTTCATGACGATCTGCTCGGCCAGCTTGCGCGGCACCGGGGCCGAGAACGACAGGGTTACCGGCAGGATGGGCGAGCAGGCGGCATTGGCGTTTTCGCGCTGGCAGGAAAGGCTGGCCGTGAATTCGCTACGCACCTGGAAGCTGAAGACCTGCGGCTTGCTGGTAACGATGGCCGGTGCGGCCGCGGCGGCAATACCGCGATCCCAGACCAGCTTGACGTGCGCTTCATTGGGCAGGCGCTGCTGGCACTGGACGATGGTCACCGAGGCCGGATCGACGCCCTTGGCGAACTGCTGCAGCAAGGCCTTGCGGTCGGCCTCACCGACTGCCTTGGTAGGGATGCGCTCGTTGATACCCTCGGCTTCGCAGTACAGGTGTTGACGTACCGAGGCTTCGGTGGCCGGGCCATTCTGGTAGAGGATGAAGGCCTGGTCTTCGGTGATGCGCGCATCGTCATAAGGCTGTACACGGCTCACGGCCGGTCCGCCGGTACTGAACTGGAAGCGGGTCTTGCCGGCCACCGCATTGCCCGCCGCCGAGCGGGCATCGCTGCGCAGAGTGAAGCTGCAGCGGGTACCGGGCGGCAGGTCGCGTTCGAAGTCATAGACCCAGTTCTTCTCATCGGCCCAGCGGGCGGTGCCGGCCACGGCGCAATCCGCATCGAAGGGCGAGGCGGCCTTGGGGTCGCCGAACTTGATCATGGCTTCGGAGAAGCGCGCCCTTACCTGGCGGATGCGCTGGACCTCGCCCTGGGGCGAGAAGGTCTGGACACTGGCAGCGGCGGCGCTGGCGGACGGCGCCAGCGGCAGCAGCGCGGCCCCCAGGGCGAGCGCAGCCGGCAGCAGGCGACGGACCTGCCGTGGCCAGTGGGTGATCCATGGGCGACCTGCAGCCCTACCGGTGGGTATTTGCTTCATCTTGTTCTCTCCGGATCAAGTTCGTGTGATGGCGGCCACAGGTCGTTTCCCCCTTGCGGCAATGTTGGCGCTCAGACTTGGTTTAAGGCAAAACGTTTCCGATTTAAAGCTTGCACTGCAAAAAATCGAGGAAGCAGCTGATGCGGCGCGACAGCTGGGTGTTGTGATAGTAGACCGCTGAAATCTTCTGGCGGAAGCCACTATCGTTCTGCGCCAACAGGCGCACCAGCCGTCCTGCCGCGATATCGTCGTCGGTCATGAAACTGGAGAGGCAGGCGATGCCCTGCCCCGTCAGCGCCAGCTGGCGGATGGTCTCACCGCTGGAAGCGCGCAAGGCCGGCCGGGTCTGGTAGCGGTCGCCGGCGCTGTGGCGCAGGGGCCAATGATTGAGGATGTCCGGTTGGGAAAAGCCGATCAGCTGGTGCTGCTCCAGTGCCTCCACCGAATCCGGGGCGCCGTGACGGGCCAGATAGCCGGGGCTGGCGACGATGTTGAGCCGGGCCGAACTGAGGGAACGTGCGTGCAAGGTCGAATCCTGCAGTTCGCCGATGCGGATGGCGATGTCGGCACGCTGCTCCACCAGGTCGATGAAGCGGTCATTGGTGGTGAGCTCCAGTTCGATGTCTGGATAGGCCTCGCGAAAGGCACCGACATGCGGGACGATACAGTGCAGCATGAAGGGCACGGCGGCGTCCACGCGCAGCTTGCCGACCGGCTTGCGGGTGCGCATGCGCACCGTTTCTTCAGCCTGCTCCATGGCTGCGAGGATGGCCCGGGCCTGTTCCAGGAAGGCCCCGCCCTCTTCGGTCAGCTCCATGCGGCGGGTAGTGCGGGTCAGCAGGCTGGCGCCCAGTTTTTCTTCCAGCCGCGATAGCGCGCGGCTCACGCCGGAGGTGGTCTGCTCCAGCACTTCGGCCGCCGCCGACAGGGTGCCGGCCTCGACCACGGCGACGAAGGTGCGCAATTCCTCGGACTGGATATTCATTGTTGACTCCGGATCAAATATTCTTTGATTGTAACGGCATTTTTCTCAACAAAGACTGCGCGCACAATCCTTCACATCGCTGGCAATCCAACTGGAGAAGCCGGCCTACTCCACACCACAACAAGAGGATTGCCATGCCAATTGCACTTTGGGCGCTGACCATCAGCGCATTCGCCATCGGGACTACCGAGTTCGTCATCATGGGGCTGCTGCCGGAAGTGGCCTCCAACCTGGGCGTGAGCCTGTCCTCGGCCGGTCTGCTGGTGACCGGCTACGCGCTGGGCGTGTTCGTGGGCGCACCGCTGGTGACTGCCACCACCGGCCGCCTGCCGCGCAAGACGCTGCTGATTGCCCTGATGGTGGTCTTCGTCATCGGCAACCTGGCCTGTGCCATTGCGCCGGGTTACGCCACGCTGATGCTGGGCCGGGTGGTGGCATCCTTTGCCCACGGCGCGTTCTTCGGGGTCGGCTCGGTGGTGGCCACCAGCCTGGTCCCCAAGGAAAAGCAGGCCTCTGCCATCGCGCTGATGTTCACCGGCCTGACGGTGGCCAATGTGCTGGGCGTGCCTTTCGGCACCTGGCTGGGCCAGAGCTACGGCTGGCGCGCCACCTTCTGGGCAGTGACCGTGATCGGGGTGATCGCCCTGGCCGCCACCGCCGTGCTGGTGCCGCGTTCGCAAGGCGGTGAAGAGGCTGACTTCGGCAAGGAAGTGCGCGTACTGATGCGCCCGCAGGTGATGCTGGGCCTGCTGATGACGGTGCTGGGCTTCGGTGGCGTGTTCGCGGCCTTCACCTATATCGCCCCGATCTTGACCGATATCAGCGGCTTCCCGGCGTCTGCCGTGTCGCCCATCCTGCTGCTGTTCGGCCTGGGGCTGGTGATCGGCAACCTGGCCGGTGGCAAGCTGGCCGACAAGCGCCTGATGGCCACGCTGCTGGGCAGCCTGGTGCTGCTGGCGGTAGTGCTGGTGCTGTTCGGCCTGACCAACGGCAACAAGATCGCAGCCATCGTCGGCGTCGGGCTGATGGGCGTGGCGGCCTTCGCTACCGTGCCGCCGCTGCAGATGCGGGTGCTGGAAAAGGCGACCGGCGCGCCCAACCTGGCGTCCTCGGCCAATATCGCGGCCTTCAACCTGGGCAATGCGGCCGGGGCCTGGCTGGGCGGCGTGACCATCGACCACGGCCCGGGCCTGCATGCCGTTCCCTATGTAGCCGCCCTGCTGCCGCTGGCAGGCATCGCGGTGGCCCTGCTGAGCTGGAAAATGGATGGCAAGCCGGTGCGCGCCCCCGCCGGCCAGCGTACCGAAACCTGCTGAACCGGGGGAGGCTCACATGTCCCCGAACGCAACCCCGCGCAAGACCGCCCTGGTGGTCGGTGCCCACGGCGTGATCGGCAGTCAGTTGATGACCCACCTGCTGTCCCTGCCGCAATGGGAGGTGATCGGCCTGTCGCGTCGTGGCGGCGAAAACCGCAAGCAGGATCGCCTGCGCCACGTCGCCGTCGATCTGCTCGATGCCGGTCAAACCGAGCGCCAGCTGGCGCCGCTGGAACAGGTCAGCCATGTGTTCTACGCCGCCTACCAGCATCGTCCCAGCTGGGCCGAGCTGGTGGCGCCCAACCTGGCCATGCTGCAGAACACGGTGGAGGCGGTGGAGAAGCACGCGCCAGGGCTGCAGCACGTGAGCCTGATGCAGGGCTACAAGGTGTATGGCGGCCATCTGGGTCCCTTCAAGACACCGGCACGCGAAACTGATGCACAGTTCATGCCGCCCGAATTCATGTTCGACCAGCAGCGCTGGCTGGAACAGCGGCGCATCGATTCCGGCCGCTGCTGGAGCTGGTCGGCGCCACGCCCGGCGGTGGTGGGTGGCGCCGCGCTGGGCAATCCCATGAACCTGGCGCTGGCCATTGCGCTGTATGCCTGCATGTCCAAGGCGATGGGCTTGCCGCTGCGATTTCCCGGCAAGCCCGGAGCCTATGACAGGCTGCTGGAGATGACCGATGCCGGCCTGCTGGCCAAGGGCACGGTCTGGGCGGCCACCCACGAGGCGGCGGCCAACCAGGCCTTCAATATCGGAAATGGCGACCTGTTCCGCTGGAGCGAGATGTGGCCCAGGATCGCGCAGTATTTCGGCATGGAAGTGGGGCCGCCGCTGCCGCTGAAACTGGCCGAGGTGATGGCGGACAAGGCGCCCTTGTGGGAACGTATCGTCACCGCGCATGGACTGAAGACGCATCCTTATGCTTCACTGTCGGCCTGGGAATTTGCCGATTTCGTGTTCTCCTGGGATTACGACATGTTCGGCGATGGCAGCAAGGCGCGCCGGCTTGGTTTCCATGAATACGTGGAGACGGAGCAGATGTTCTACCGGCTCTTCGATACCTTCAAGGAGCAGAAGGTCATTCCCTGGTCCTGATGGTCCCGATCCGCGCATCAGACAAGTACGACGGATCCATACGACGGACAAAAAAAGAGCTTGCCGCGGCAAGCTCTTTTCACATCTGAAGCATCGTTGGTGAAGACGATGCTCAGGCACCCTTCTTGATCCAGGCCGCCAGCTGGTGCGGGCCCAGACCGTCGTACTCTTCGAAGGGCTGGTGGATCCACGGATTGGTGGGCAGGTAGTCGATGTGGAAATCGGGTTCCACGACCGAGCAGGCCTTCCACCACAACACGGCACTCTTGATCTCGGTGACGGCCGGGTAGTGCTCCTTCAGGTGCAGCATCACCTTTTGCAGGGTGACGCCGGAATCGACCAGGTCGTCCACCAGCAGGATGCGGCCACCCAGAGTTCCCTTGGTGATGGTGATGTACTTGGCGATGTCCAGCGAGCTGCGGATGGTGCCGGCAGCTTCGCGGTAGGAGCTGGTCGAGAGGATGGCCAGCGGGACATCGAAAATGCGGGACATCACATCACCCGGGCGCAGGCCGCCGCGCGCCAGGCACAGCACCTGGTCAAACTGGTAGCCGGATTCATAGACCTTCAGCGCCAGTCGTTCGATCAGGCGGTTGTAGTCATCCCAGGAGACCCAGAGGTCTTTATCGTCAGAGATCTTCATATTATTGATTGCTTCGTGTTGCTTTGTTACGTGTTACGGCGATGGCCTGATTACTTGAACGGGTGACGCAGGACGATGGTCTCTTCGCGGTCGGGACCGGTGGAGATCATGTCGATGGGCACGCCCACCAGTTCCTCGATGCGCTTGATGTAGGCACGGGCATTGGCCGGCAGTGCATCCAGCGACTTGGCGCCGACGGTGGTCTCGGACCAGCCCGGCATCTCTTCGTAGATCGGTTCGCAGGCTGCGGCTTCTTCGGCGCCGACCGGGAAGATGTCGACGGTCTTGCCGTTCAACTTGTAGCCGGTGCACAGCTTCAGCGATTCCAGGCCGTCCAGCACGTCCAGCTTGGTCAGGCACATGCCGGAGACACCGTTGATCTGTACCGAGCGCTTCAGCAGCGCGGCATCGAACCAGCCGCAACGGCGGGCACGGCCAGTAACGGTACCGAATTCATGGCCGACCGAGGCCAGGTGCTTGCCGGTGCCGACATCAGTGGGCAGTTCGGCCGGGAACGGGCCGGAACCGACACGGGTGGTGTAGGCCTTGGTGATGCCCATGATGTAGTGCAGCATGCCCGGGCCCACGCCCGCACCGGCGGCGGCATTGCCGGCCACGCAGTTGCTGGAGGTGACGAACGGGTAGGTGCCGTGGTCCACGTCCAGCAGGCTGCCTTGCGCGCCTTCGAACAGGATCTTGCCGCCGGCCTGATGGATGGCGTACAGGTCGCTGGAGACGTCGGTGACCATGGGCTTGATACGCGGCACGTTGGCCAGGGCTTCGTCCAGGGTCTTCTGGAAGTCCACCGGCTGGGTCTTCAGGTAGTGGGTCAGGACGAAGTTGTGGTAGTCCAGGTTGGCCAGCAGCTTCTCGGCAAAGCGCTTTTCGTTGAGCAGGTCGGCCACGCGGATGGCGCGACGGGCCACCTTGTCTTCATAGGCCGGGCCGATGCCCTTGCCGGTGGTGCCGATCTTGGCATCGCCACGGGCGGCTTCGCGGGCCACGTCGAGGGCCACGTGATAGGGCAGGATCAGGGGACAGGCGTCCGACACCTTCAGGCGCGAGCACACTTCCACGCCGGCGGCTTCGAGCTTGTCGATCTCGCGCAGCAGGTCGGGCACCGACAGCACCACGCCATTGCCGATGTAGCAGGCCACGCCTTCGCGCATGATGCCCGAGGGAATCAGTTGCAGCGCAGTCTTCTTGCCACCGATGACCAGCGTGTGGCCGGCATTGTGGCCGCCCTGGAAACGCACCACGCCTTGCGCGTGATCGGTCAGCCAATCGACGATCTTGCCCTTACCTTCGTCGCCCCATTGCGTACCGATGACGACGACATTCTTTGCATTGCTGTTCTGTAACATGACTCAACCCAAGTTTTTGATAATCCAGTTTCCATTGCTGAATTCGAGTGCACGGTCGCAATCGAATTCGTCCTGATCGTGTTCGTGGCCGGGAAGGCTTTGGATCACGATCTCTCCCGCTTGCCGCAATTGCGCTATTTTCTCACGCAGACCGGCGTCCCTACCCCAAGGGGCAAGGATGGCGCGTTTTCGTTCTGCGCCTGGCATCAGTCGTGCCAGTTCACGCAGGTCCAGGGAGAAGCCGGTAGCCGGCCGCGCACGGCCGAAGGCTTCACCCACATGGTCGTAGCGGCCGCCGCGCACCACCGCATTGGGCAGGCCCGGCACATAGGCGGAGAACATCACGCCGCTGTGGTAATGATAACCGCGCAGGTCGGCCAGATCGATGGTAACGGCCGCACCTTCATGGCCGGCAGCCAGTTCCACCAGGGCCTGCAGCTCGTCCAGCGCCTGGCCGATGCCGGGCAGCGCCGGCAGGGTGATGCGGGCGCGGGCGATGACGGAGATGTCGCCGTACAGGTTGGGCAGGGCCAGCAACGCGGCACGGGTGCCTTCCTGGAAGCCGGCGGTGATTTCCTGCAGGCCAGGCACGTCCTTGGCCTGCAGCAGGCCGAACAGGTTGGCTTCCTGACGCTTGGCGGCGGGGTCATTGGCGATGATGGCGCGCAATACGCCCACGTGGCACAGGTCCAGGCGGATGGTGCGCATGCCGGCCAGGGCCAGCGAATTCAAGGCCAGTTCCTGGATTTCGGCATCGGCTTCGATGCCGGCATGACCGTAAATCTCGGCGCCGATCTGGATCGGTTCGCGCGTAGCATGCAGGCCGGTCGGGCGGGTATGCAGGACGCTGCCGGCATAGCACAGGCGGGTCACGGAAGCGCGATTGAGCAGGTGGGCGTCGATACGCGCCACCTGGGTAGTCATGTCGGCGCGCACGCCGAGGGTACGACCGGAGAGCTGGTCGACCAGCTTGAAGGTGCGCAGGTCGGTGTCCTGGCCGGCCCCGGTGAGCAGGGATTCAAGGTACTCCAGCAGCGGCGGCATGACCATTTCGTAGCCATAGAGGCGGAAATTGTCGAGCAGGCGGCGACGCAGTTCCTCGATCTTGCGCGCTTCGGAGGGCAAGACATCGGCGATGTTTTCGGGAAGAAGCCAGTTAGGCATAAACAAAAGTCAAAGCTAAAAAAACGGATACGTGGACCGGCGATGTGCATTGCGACGGCCATCATGGCAATGGCCACCACGGCAATAACAAGCGGCCAGACGAAAAACCGGGGCGGTACAGGAAAAGCTGCCGCCCCTCTTCTTGCATCCCGGGAAAATTGCATCCCGGAACATTGTGTCCGACCAAAAAAGGAAAGATGCCCTCTACCAGCGGCATCCATCCTGTTCGCCCTGCCCGCTTCACTCGGAGGCGGCGCAGGAAGCTTCACATTATCGCCTGTTCGGCGGATTTTTACTTCTTTGCAGCGCTGGTGGTGTTGCCACCCACACCCTTGAAGTATTTGAAGAACTCCGAGCTCGGGTCTACCACCATCAGATCGTGACGGTTCTTGAAGCTGGCGCGGTAAGCCTCCAGGCTGCGATAGAACTTGTAGAAATCGGCATTCTGGCTGAAAGCCTGGGCATAGATCTGGGAGGCCTTGGCGTCGCCGGCACCGCGAATCTTTTCGGATTCACGATAGGCTTCGGCCAGGATCACCACGCGCTGGCGGTCGGCATCGGCGCGGATCTTTTCCGATTCGGCTGCACCGGTGGAACGCAGTTCGTTGGCCACGCGCACGCGTTCGGACTTCATGCGCTCGAACACCGAGGCGTTGATCTGGTCCACGTAGTCCACGCGACGCAGACGCACATCGATGACTTCCACGCCGATCTGCTTGGCCTCGTTGGCCACGCGGGCCTGGATGGCATCCATGACGTTGTTGCGCTGGCTGGAGATGACTTCGCGCACGGTACGCTTGGTGATTTCATCGTTCAGCGCGGCCTTGACGATCTGCGACAGGCGGTCCTGGGTACGGCGCTCGTCAGCGCCGAAGCTGACGAAGTACAGGCGCGGATCGACGATGCGCCACTTGACGTAGGCATCGACCAGCACGTTCATCTTTTCAGCCGTGATGAAACGGTCGGCGTCCGGGGTATCCAGGGTCTGGATGCGCTTGTCCAGGTACATCACGTTCTGGAACGGCGGCGGCAGCTTGAAGTGCAGGCCAGGCTCGTTGATGACCTGCTTGACTTCGCCCAGGGCGAAGACGATGGCCGAAGAACGCTGGTCCACCACGAAGATGGTGGAAGAGGCCAGCCAGATCGCGACGACGGCGACGATGACGGAAGTGACGAGGCGGCCCATCAGCGCACCTCCCTTTCACGCGACTCACGGGGATCGCGGTTTCTGGTATCACGCATCAGCTCGGAAGAATACACAGTGTCGTTTCCTGCAGTCGAATTGGAGGACGCTGCGCCCAGCGACGGTTGAGTGGCCGCGGGCGCCTGCTGCTTGCCGGCGGCCGGAGCCGCGTCGCTGCCGCTTTGCTGGATCAGCTTGTCCAGCGGCAGGTACAGAAGGTTGCTGCCTGATTTGGCATCGACCATGACCTTGGTGGTATTGGCGAAGATCTGCTGCATGGTCTCGATGTACATGCGGTCGCGGGTGACGGCCGGGGCCTTGGCATAGGCTTCCTGCACCTGGGTGAAGCGCGAGGCATCACCTTCGGCATTGGCCACCACGCGGGAGCGGTAGGCTTCAGCTTCTTCCAGCAGACGCGAGGCGGCACCGGAGGCGCGCGGGATCACGTCGTTGGCATAGGCCTGGCCTTCGTTCTTGAGGCGCTCACGGTCCTGACCGGCCTTGACGGCGTCGTCGAAGGCAGCCTGTACCTGTTCGGGCGGTTGCACGCCTTGCATGGTGACGTTGGTGATCTGCACACCGGACTTGTAGCGATCCAGGATCTGCTGCATGCGCTGGCTCACGTCCAGCGCGACCTTTTCACGGCCTTCGTAGAGGACGAAATCCATCTTGCTGCGACCGACGATTTCGCGGATGGCGGTTTCAGCGACCTGGCGCACGGAATCGTCCGGATCGCGGTTGTTGAACAGCCATTCGGCGGCATTCTTGAGCTTGTACTGGACGGCGAACTGGATGTCGATGATGTTTTCATCATCGGTGAGCATCAGGGATTCTTTCAGCTGCTTGTTGCGCACGCTGCCGCGGTAGCCGATCTCGGCGGTACGCACCTGGGACATGTTGACGATTTCGTGGCCCTGGATGGGGTAAGGCCAGCGCCAGTTGAAGCCCGGCAGCGTGGTGTGGCTGTAGCGGCCGAAGGTGGTGACCACGGCGGTCTGGCCTTCCTGCACGATGAAGAAGCCACTGGCCAGCCAGAGGAAGGCGACGATGACGGCGATGACGCCCACACCGATGCCGGCGCCCTTGACGTCGCCGCGATTGAAGCCGCCGCCACCGTTACCGCCATCGGAGCCACCACCACCCTTGCGGCCGAGCAGGCCGGCGACGCGCTGGTTGAAGTCGCGCCAGAGCTGGTCGAGGTCGGGCGGACCGTCGTTGTTGCCGGACGGTTTTTCGGGCCGTTTGTCGCCGTTACTTCCGTTATTCTGATTCTCGCGGTTGTCGTTTTGCGAACCACGTCCCCATTGGGGGTCGTTCAACGAAAACTTGACACCGATTTTCCTGAATAAAGACACAAGCATGCGTTTGCGATCCGTCTGAAGTGATGGATTAAGAGAATCAAGGAGGAATGCGCGCCGGGAACGTGCGAAAGGCCGTCCCCTCGAACGGCTCAGGCGTGCATGTCTACGGAATCGACTGGCGTGGAACGGCTGCGACCCCTGGCCTCCAAGGCGGCCTTGAGCGAAGCGGCGATCGCTTCGCGCAGCAGATCCAGGCCAGCACCAGACTTGGCACTGACGAAAACCCGCTGGATTTTACCATACTCGTCATACTCGACCGCCGGTTCCAGGCCGGCAGCGTCGATCTTGTTCCAGACCAGGATCTGGGGCACGTGGTCAGCGCCGATTTCCTTCAAGACCAGGTTGACCTCGTCGATCTGCTCCATCCGCACCGGGCTGGCGGCATCCACCACGTGCAGCAGCAGGTCGGCATGGATGGTTTCTTCCAGCGTGGCACGGAAGGCTTCCACCAGTTGGTGCGGCAGTTCGCGGATGAAGCCGACGGTGTCGGAAATGACCACGTGTCCCACCTCGCCCAGGTAGACGCGACGTGAGGTCGTGTCCAGCGTGGCAAAAAGCTGGTTGGCGGCATACACGCCCGCCTTGGCCATGGCATTGAAGATGGTCGACTTGCCGGCGTTGGTATAACCCACCAGCGAGACCGAGAAGGTTTCGCTGCGCCCACGCGCACGACGCTGGGTGGCATGCTGCCGACGCAGCTTGGCCAGCACGGCGCGCAGCGCCTTGACGCGCTCGCCCAGGAGGCGGCGGTCGGTTTCCAGCTGGGTTTCACCGGGACCGCGCAGGCCGATACCGCCCTTTTGCCGTTCCAGGTGGGTCCAGCCGCGAATGAGACGGGTCGAGAGATGCTGTAGCTGGGCCAGTTCGACCTGCACCTTGCCCTCGTGGCTCTTGGCGCGCTGCGCAAAGATATCAAGGATCAGGCTGGTACGGTCGAGCACACGGACCTTGAGCACCCGCTCCAGGTTGCGTTGCTGGGCCGGTGACAGGGCATGGTTGAAGATGACCAGTTCGAGCTGGAGGTCGGCGACGGCGTCGGCGATTTCCTGTGCCTTGCCGGTACCAACGAAGAGAGCGGCATCCGGGCTGGCGCGACGACCGGTGATGGTGATCACCGGTTCTGCACCAGCCGATTTTGCCAAAAGGAAGAGCTCATCCAGACTTGCGGCGAAGTCGTTCTTGCCGAAGTCCAGGCCGACTAACGCGGCACGCATGTCAGAATGCCCACGGCGTCAAGCCGGCCAGGTAGACCATTATTCGTCGGACGAGGATTCGAGACTGAGGTTGACCGCACGTGCAGGCACGACGGTGGAGATGGCGTGTTTGTAAACCATTTGCGTAACGGTGTTGCGCAGCAGGACCACGTATTGATCGAAAGACTCCACATGGCCTTGCAGCTTGATGCCGTTGACCAGATAGATAGAGACGGGAACGTGCTCTTTTCTCAATGCGTTCAGGAATGGGTCTTGTAACAATTGCCCTTTGTTGCTCATGGCAGCTCCACGGTGTTGTTGTGATTAGGACTTGGAGGCACTTCAAAGAATATCAAGTGCTTTACCAACTTTATGCTATTCAATTTAAACGATTTTCGCTCCAACGCCAAAAACATTGATCGAATAGCAGGTTTACGATTTATTTTTCCTGCCGGATGAAAGGATTCTTGCCCGACTTGAACTCGATACGCAGTGGAGTGCCCACCAGAGAGAAAGTTTCCCGGAAGTGCTTTTCCAGATATCTCTTATAGTTGTCGTCGATGGCTTCCAGGGCATTGCCGTGGATCACCACCACCGGCGGGTTCTGACCACCCTGGTGCGCATAGCGCAGCTTGGGACGGATCGAACCCTTGCGACGCGGCTGCTGGTGCTCCAGCGCCTCTTCCAGCGCACGGGTCAGGCGCGGCGTGCTCAGCTTGGCCATGGCGGCGGCGTAGGCCGAATCGATGGATTTCATCAGCGGGCCGATGCCGGTCGACTTCAGCGCCGAGATGAAGTGGAATTTGGCGAAGGACAGGAAATTGAGCTTGCGCTCCAGATCCATCTTGATCTGGTCGCGCTGGTCACTCTGCATGCCATCCCATTTGTTCACCCCGACCACCAGCGCCCTGCCCGACTCCAGCACGAAGCCGGCAATGTGGGCGTCCTGTTCGGAGATGTCCTGCTGGGCGTCCAGCAGCAGCAGCACGACGTTGGCGTCTGAAATCGATTTCAGGGTCTTGACCACCGAAAACTTCTCGATGGCTTCGAACACCTTGCCGCGGCGGCGGATGCCTGCGGTGTCGATCAGGGTGTAGTGACGGCCTTCGCGCTCGAATGGGATCTCGATCGAGTCACGGGTGGTGCCGGGCATGTCGAAGGCGATCACACGCTCTTCGCCCAGCAAGGTATTGACCAGGGTCGACTTGCCGACGTTGGGGCGGCCGACGATGGCGATCTTGGTGCCGCGCACGGCAGCCTCTTCCGGCTCCGGCTCCTGGGCGCGCTGGGCTTCGATCTGGTCCAGTGCTTCCTCCACCAGATCGGCCACGCCATCACCATGGGCAGCAGAGATCACGTAAGGATCGCCCATGCCCAGTTCGTAGAAATCGGCCGTGACCGAGGTGTACTTCATGCCTTCGGACTTGTTGACCACCAGCATCACCGAGCGTCCGCATTTGCGCAGGAAGTCGGTGATGGTCTTGTCGTGCGGCGTAAGCCCCTGGCGGCCGTCGACGATGAAGACCACGACATCGGCCTCGACCACGGCCTGCTTGGTCTGCTTGGCCATTTCATACATGATCCCGTCCTTGGCGACGGGTTCGAAGCCACCGGTATCGATCACCAGGAACGGACGTTCGCCGACCCGGCCTTCGCCGTAGTGACGATCGCGCGTCAGGCCGGGCAGGTCCGCCACCAGCGCATCGCGGCTGCGGGTGAGCCTGTTGAACAACGTCGATTTGCCGACGTTGGGACGGCCTACAAGTGCAATTACCGGTTTCATTTCTTTTCTTTAAGGGTCGTTCGTCACTTATTCAGCGACGACGGAGACCACTGTTCCTGATTTGGTTTGGAAAACGACAGACGACCCGGTCGAGACCGGAGGCGCCTGGATTGCGCTACCGTCGGTGGACAGACGCGCCACGAAGGCACCATCTTCACGCGACAGGAAGTGAATATAGCCCTGGTAGTCAGCCACTGCCACCGCCTTGCCCACGGCGATCGGGGCCGACAGCATGCGATTCTTCAGACGATCGTTGCGCCAGATGACGGCACCGGTATCGCGGGCGAATTCGGTGACGGCACCGCCGATATCGGCGGCATAGACATAGGCATCGTCCAGATTGACGCCGACGTCACTGGAGAATTCCTTGATCCAGCGCACATTGCCATTCAACAAGTCGAAGCAACCGATACGGCCCTGGTAGGACGCGGCGCAGATATCACGCGAACCCAGCGCCGGCACACCGGACACATCGGAAATACGCTCAAGCTCGGTGGTGCCGCGCGGATCGCCGACCGGCACTTCCCAGCGCGGACCGCCGTTATTCAGAGCCAGGGCCGACAGACGGCCACCTGGCAGCGCCACGAAGGCAGTCTGCGAACCGATCGCGATGCCCGGCGCATTGCGCAGCGTCAGCGAGGGCACGTTGCGCTGGACCATCCAGCGCTGGCTGCCATTGTCGGCATCATACGCCGTCACGCGGTTGTCGATGCTGCGGATGACCACCAGACCTTCACCCACTGCCGGCGAGGATAGCACCTCGCTGGGCGCCTGGGCGTTCCAGGTAGGCTTGCCGGAAGCAGCATCGAAAGCCTGGATACGGCCCTTCTGGCCCACCACCACCACGGTGCTGCCATCGGTGCCGACACCGGCGGTCAGGTCCATGTCGGTACGGCTGCGCCACAGGGTCTGGCCGTTCTGGGCGTTGATGCGGACCACGCTGCCATCATTGGCAGCGGCAAAGATGCTGCCGGCGGCGTAGGCCGGGCTGAACTGGAAGCTGCCGGATTTGCCCACCGAGACCGACCAGGCGGTCTGTACGCGCAGTTTCTGCGTGAATTCGACCAGCGGTGCCGGCGGATTCGGATCCTTCTTGCTGGAAAACAGCGAGCAGCCGGACAAGGTAACCACGGCTGCAACCGCAGCCAGCTTCAGCACCAGCTTACCGGTGCGAGGGGAACGAGCAAAGGATGTTGCCTGGGCAGCGGTGGCTGTCACACTACGCATATTCTGTTTCCTCTAAGCGATGAATGGATTCGCGGTGGGATTGCGGTTCAATTCCCGGGCTGCTCTCCGCAACCCGGGCGGCAGGCACGACGCCCGCCGTGGCGGAGATCATGCCGGCGCGATATCAGTCAGCCGATCAGGCCTTGGGCGCTTCGCCGCCGATGGCGTCCAGCTTGATCTGGATGAGCTGGCGACCGGGGTCCTTGGCGTCGCTCTTTTCCAGGGCCAGCTTGTAGGCGGCGCGCGCTTCATCGCGCTTGCCCTGGGCCAGCAGCACATCACCCTTGCGGTCGGCGATGGCACCGGCAAACTGGGCCGGATAGTCGGCGGAGAGCAGCTTCAAGGCTTCATCATAGGACTTCGCATCCAGCAGCACGCCAGCCAGGCGCACTGCGGCGATGACCTTGTATTCCTTGCCGCGACCGTGATCGATCACCCATTGCAACTGCTTCTTGGCGGTCTCGATGTCATTGGCATCGAAGGCCGAACGGGCAGCCACCAGGGCGCTCATCTCGGCGTAGGCCGTGCCGCTGAACTTGTCCTGGATGTCGCTGGCAGCGCGCTGCACCTTGGCATTGTCCTTGGCGGCGAACGACTTCTGCTGCTCTTCGTACAACACCGAGGCCTGTCCGGACTGGCGGGCCTGGTAGGTGTTCCAGCCCGTCCAGGCTGCATAGGCGGCCAGCGCGATGATCAGCGCCCAGGTCACCAGGTTGCCGTACTTCGCCCACCAGGCCTTGATGGAATCAAGCTGTTCTTGTTCTTCGAGATCGTATGCCATGTAACTCTGCGATTAGAAAACTGTGTTGACGGATGACGCTTGCTCAGGGGTGGTAGTGCACGTGATCATGATCGTGGTCGTGGTCGCCGACGATCTGCTCCACGATGTAGTCGACCACGGCATCGAATGCCATGTTGCTCTGGTTGGCGCGCCCTTCCTCGGCGTTGCCTTCGCGCATGTGCTTGACGGTGGCAGTGCCTGCCTTGAGCTCGTCCTCGCCGATGATGATGGCGAAGGCGGCGCCGCTGGCGTCGGCGCGCTTCATCTGCGCCTTGAACGAACCACCACCATTGGACGATGCGCAATGTAGCACAACATCGAGCCCGGCAGTCCGCAAACGTTCCGCCAGGACGAAAGATTGCAGCTGGGCATCATCACCCTGGTGAACCAGATAGACATCGCACTGGTTGGGCGCATATTGCTCGCCGTTGGCCTTCATCAGCTCCAGCAGGCGCTCCACGCCCATGGCAAAACCGCAGGCCGGCGTCGGCTTGCCGCCGAACATTTCGATCAGCGGGTCGTAGCGGCCGCCGCCACAGACCGTGCCTTGCGAGCCCAGCTGGTCGGTGACCCACTCGAACACGGTACGGTTGTAGTAGTCCATGCCGCGCACCAGGCGCGGATTGATGGTGAACGGAATGTTGTTGTGGCGCAGGATCTTCTGTACGCCTTCGAAGTGCGCGCGGGACTCCTCGCCCAGGTAGTCGAGCAGCTTGGGGGCGGCGTTGACCATTTCCTGCATGGTCGGATTCTTGGTGTCGAGGATGCGCAGCGGATTGGCGTGCAGGCGGCGCTGGGCGTCGGTGTCCAGCAGGTCCTTGTGCTGCTCGAAATAGGCGATCAGGTCGGCACGGTGCTTGTTGCGCTCTTCGGCGTTGCCGATCGAGTTCAGCTCCAGGCGGATGTCGGACAGGCCGAGGTCATCCCACAGGCGCTGGCACATCATGATCAGTTCGGCATCGATATCCGGGCCGCTGAAGCCGACCGCCTCCGCTCCGACCTGGTGGAACTGGCGATAACGACCGCGCTGCGGACGCTCGTGGCGGAACATGGGGCCGACGTACCACAGGCGCTTTGGGCCGTCATAGGTCAGGTTGTGCTCAAGGGCGGCACGCACCACGCCGGCGGTGTTTTCCGGACGCAGGGTCAGGTTGTCGCCGTTCATGGAGTCGGTGAAGGAATACATTTCCTTCTCGACGATATCGGTCACCTCGCCCAGGCCGCGTGCGAACAGCGCGGTCGGTTCGACGATAGGGGTGCGGATCTGCTGGAAACCATAGCTCTTGAGCACCGATTGCACGGTGTTCTCGAACAGCTCCCACAAGGGCGCATCGGCGGGCAGGATGTCGTTCATCCCTTTGACGCCAACGATTTTTTCGACTTTCTTTTGTTCTGACATACCGAATACCGGAGAGTGTTGTCTTGAAACTTCAATTCTGGAAGCTGTCACCTGTCGCATCATTCATGCGAGCGGTCCAGCGCAAGTGGGCAAGTGTAACGCATGGCCTGCCGCCTCCAGCCACGCTGGGCGGCCCAAGCTGCAGCCCAATCCTGCAGCTCAATCAGGCATGGCTGCCCTGGCCATAGTGTGATTCGACGTATTGCAGCACCACGTTCTGGAATTCCTCGGCGATGCGTTCGCCGCGCAGGGTCATCTTCTTTTCCCCATCGATGAACACCGGTGCCGCCGGGGATTCGCCGGTGCCGGGCAGGCTGATGCCGATATTGGCGTGCTTGGACTCACCCGGGCCGTTGACGATGCAACCCATCACGGCCACATTCATGGCCTCCACACCAGGGTACTTGCCCTTCCATACCGGCATCTGCTCGCGCAGGAAGGTCTGGATCTTGTCTGCCAGGTCCTGGAACACGGTGGAGGTGGTGCGACCGCAACCTGGGCAGGCGATCACCATGGGGGTGAACTTGCGCAGGCCCATGGTCTGCAGGATTTCCTGGCCGACCACCACTTCCTTGGTACGATCGCCGCCCGGTTCGGGGGTGAGCGAAATACGGATGGTGTCGCCGATACCTTCCTGCAGCAGCACCGACAGCGCGGCAGTGGAGGCCACGATGCCCTTGCTGCCCATGCCGGCCTCGGTCAGACCCAGGTGCAAGGGATAGTCGCAACGGCGTGCCAGTTCGCGATAGACCGCGATCAGGTCCTGCACACCGGAGACCTTGCAGGACAGGATGATCTTGTCGCCGGCCATGCCCAGCTCTTCTGCACGCTGGGCGTTTTCGATGGCCGAGGTGACCAGTGCTTCGTACATCACCGCCTGCGCCGACCAGGGTTCGGCACGCCCGGCGTTCTCATCCATGATGCGCGCCAGCAGCGCCTGGTCCAGGCTGCCCCAGTTGACGCCGATGCGCACCGGCTTGCCATACTTGCAGGCCACTTCGATCATCTGGGCGAACTGGGTGTCGCGCTTGGCACCCTTGCCGACGTTGCCGGGATTGATGCGGTACTTGGAGAGCGCCTGGGCACACTCGGGATAGTCGGTCAACAGGGTGTGGCCGTTGTAGTGGAAATCGCCCACCAGCGGCACATCCACGCCCATGCGGTCGAGTTGCTCGCGAATGGCCGGCACCGCTGCCGCCGCTTCGGGCGTATTGACGGTCAGCCGGACTATTTCGGAACCGGCGCGGGCCAGGTCCTTGATCTGGATCGCCGTCCCGATGGCGTCGGCGGTATCGGTGTTGGTCATGGATTGCACCATCACCGGCGCACCACCGCCGACAACGATCTCCCGCGCACCGTGGCTGATGATCACGCGGCGGCTGTTGCGGCGGGCCAGCGGCCCGGAAGCGATCGGGGAGGAAGACATGATAGGCAGACGGTTCAGTTCAGGTTCAGCCGTGCGACGTTGCTGCCGCCCGGGGATTTCAGGTTCAGCGGCTGGCCGCGCAAGGTGGCGTCGACGCCGGAGGCATTGCCGATGATCAGGGTCGTGGCGTCGGAGACGTCGAAGGTTTCGGTGGTGCCAGCCTTGAGCAGGCGCGAAATCACGGTGCTCTTGTCGGCACGACGGATCTCGACCCAGGAGTCCTCGCGGAAGGTCAGACGCAGCAGGTCCTTGCTGTTGACGATGTTCAGGCCACTGGGAACAGTGGTCGCGGCCATCTGGGCAGACGACGAGGGCGATGAAGACGATGAAGACGATGAGGACGATGTGGCCGAAGCAGGCGCCGCCGTCACGGTCGAAGCCGGTTGCGCAGCGGCCGGAGTCGCCGCCTCCACAGGAGCAGCGACGGACGCTACCGGAGCGGGCGCGGGCGTTGCGGTGGCAGCAGCCGATGATTCCTTGGCCGCCTCATTTCCGGTCGGCTCGACAATCGTATCGACACGGGCATTGACCGGTGTATCGGAAGAGACGGCTTCAGCGTTCTGCGCCGCTTCCGGGGCCGACGCTTCGCTCTTGTGCGACTTCAACCAGGCCAGTTGCGGCACGGCTGCCCCCAGATCGGTCCAGCGCACCGCAGCCGCACCGGCCAGCAAGGCGACTACGATCACGCCCGCCAGGATGGGCAAGGCCGAGCTATTGCCGCGGGTGCTCATCATCATGGCCGGCAACGGTCCTTCCGAGAAAGGCGTGGACAGCGAATGCTGCGGCACGATGTGATCGCGCTGCGCCACGGCCGACTCCTGCGGCATGGCAGCGGTCAAGGCATTGGCGTCCAGCCCCAGCACCTTGGCATAGCTGCGCACGAAGCCCCGCGCCACGGCCAGGCCAGGCAGGGCGGCGTAATTGTCGGCCTCGATGGCCTGGATCTGGCGCGGCGCCAGCTTGACCAGGCTGGCCACCTGCTCCACCGACCAGCCCTTCTTCTGGCGTGCTGCGGCCAGCATGGCACCCGGCAAGAGGACGGCCTGGGACGATTGACCTGCATCCTGCGGTTGTTGCGACGACATTTCGTTCATTTGTTGATCACTCATCAAATGCTCCACATGGAAAAGCTTTTTTTTAACCGGCCCTGGCCGGATTCTTCTGGAGCGCCCCTGCGCGACCCGCGTCGCGCCCCTCCCGGGAATTTCGACCACTTCAGCATGCCCTGCCGCTCAGCGGCAGCACACGCAATCATTTCAACAAGAACACAAAAAGGACGTGCGATGCTTGCGCCCCAGCGCAACATCGACGCCCCTGCAACGGATTCGAAAAAAAGAGGTGCATCTGCCCTCGCCACCACGGCAAGGGCTGGTGATGCGCAACCAGCCAGGGTATCCAGGCCCCTTGCCGTCACCCGGAGATCTCCACGATGCGGCCGAAATCACGGCCGTACTTGTCCTGATACTCCGCCATCTTCTGCATACGCTCCTGCACCCGGGTGCGGTCCTTGACCTCACCGGCCAACTGCCCGCAGGCAGCGTCGATGTCGTCACCACGCGTCTTGCGGATGGTGGTCACGATACCGGCATCCATCAGGATTTGCGCGAACGCCTTGATGCGGGGATTGTGGGAACGCTTCAGGCCCGACTCGGGGAAGGGATTGAAGGGGATCAGGTTGAACTTGCACGGGATGGCCGTCTCGCCTTCCTTCACCAGCGCGACCAGTTCGCGGGCATGGGTGTCGGTGTCATTGACGCCATCAAGCATGCAATACTCGAAGGTGATGAAGTCACGCGGCGCGAATTCGAGATAGCGCTTGCATGCCAGCATCAGCTCGCGCAGGGGGTGCTTGCGGTTCAGCGGGATCAGCGAATCGCGCAGCGCATCGTTGGAGGCATGCAGCGACACCGCCAGCGCCACCGGGCACTCCTGGGACAGCTTGTCGATCATCGGCACCACGCCGCTGGTGGACAAGGTCACGCGACGGCGCGACAGGCCATAGGCATTGTCGTCCAGCATCAGGCGCAAGGCGGTCACGGTCGGCTCGAAGTTGAGCAGCGGCTCGCCCATGCCCATCATCACCACGTTGGTAATCTGGCGCTCGCCCTTGGGACCGCCCTCGATACCCTTGGTCTTGCGCAATTCGAATTCCGCCATCCACAGCTGGCCGATGATCTCGGCAACGGTCAGATTGCGGTTGAAGCCCTGCTTGCCGGTCGAGCAGAATCGGCAATTCACGGCACAGCCCGCCTGCGTGGAAACGCACAGCGTGCCGCGATTTTCTTCAGGAATGAACACGGTTTCCACCGCATTGCCCTGGCCCACGTCGACCAGCCACTTGCGTGTACCGTCGGTGGAAGTATGGTCACTGATGATGGCCGGCGCACGCACTTCGGCGCGGGTCTTCAATTTGTCGCGCAGCGATTTGGCCAGATCGGTCATCTGATCGAAATCAGACACCCCGAACTGGTGTATCCAACGCTGCAACTGCTTGGCACGAAACGGCTTCTCACCCAACTCGCCGCAGTACGCGACGAGTTGCGCGGGATCCATATCCAGCAGATTGGTGAGAGCTGTAGTCATGATGCTTGCGGTCGGGACCAGGACGGAAAGACGCGACAGGAATTGCAGCGCCGGTTTCCGCTCCGATCCGGAAGACCGATGGAAAACAGGAACAGATTAACGCGAATAGACGTTCAGCGCCGGGAAGAAATAGGCGATTTCGCCCTTGGCGGTTTCTTCAGCGTCCGAACCGTGCACGGCGTTGGCATCGATGGAGTCGGCGAAGTCGGCGCGGATGGTGCCCTTGTCAGCCTTCTTCGGATCGGTAGCGCCCATCAGGTCGCGGTTCTTCAGGATCGCGCCTTCGCCTTCCAGCACCTGGATCATGACCGGACCGGAAACCATGAAGTCCACCAGATCCTTGAAGAAAGGACGCTCGCGGTGCACGGCGTAGAAGCCTTCCGCCTCGGCGCGCGACAGTTGTGCCATACGGGCAGCGATGACCTTCAGGCCAGCGTTTTCGAAACGGGTGTAGATCTGGCCGATCACGTTCTTGGCGACGGCGTCGGGCTTGATAATCGACAGGGTGCGTTCAATTGCCATGAGAAAAACTCCAATAAAAATAATGGCTTAAAGCCAAGAATTGATAATTCAATGAACCTTGTATTTTAGCATGAAACCATCAGATATCATGTCAATTCACCTCCTTTGAGATGTCTGGCACACATCTTTCGCGGCGTGCACTGCAGTGGGGCATTGCTTGTCGGTTCAAGTGGCAGAACAAGTCAGCAAAGTGGGCGCGAACCATGAGGAGGGAAGACTTGTCTTAACAACGAGCCGCCGTGTTATTCTCTGGCTCGCATTCAACGCTTCGGAGGACACATGAACCAACTGGACACGACCTTCGGCCACTCGACCACGAGTCTGGCCACCCGCAACCGCGTGCTGCGCAACACCTACTGGCTGCTGGCGCTGTCGATGATCCCGACCGTGCTGGGCGCCTGGCTGGGCGTGCAGATGCACCTGAACCTCTTTGCCGCCAGCCCGATGATCGGCTTCGTGCTGTTCCTGGCGATCGCCTTCGGCTTCTTCTACGCCATCGAGAAGACCAAGAATTCCGGCTGGGGCGTGGCCTTCCTGCTGGGCTTCACCTTCTTCATGGGCCTGATGCTGTCGCGCCTGATCGAGTTCACGCTGGGCTTTTCCAACGGCGCCGGGCTGATCATGACCGCCTTCGGCGGCACCGCGATCATCTTCTGCGGCATGGCCACCATCGCCACCGTCTCCAAGCGTGATTTCTCGGGCCTGGGGAAATTCCTGTTCGCGGGCGTGCTGGTGATCCTGGTCGCCTCGCTGGCCAACATGTTCCTGCACCTGCCGGCGCTGCAACTGACCATTTCGGTGGTGGCCATCGCCATCTTCTCGGCCTACATCCTGTTTGACGTGCAACAGGTGGTCAACGGCGGCGAAACCAACTACATCTCCGCCACGCTGGCGATCTACCTGGACGTGTACAACGTCTTCGCCAACCTGCTGTCGATCCTGGGTATCGTGGGCGGCAACCGCGACTGACAAACGTTGCCTCTTGCATTCTGAGCAACAAAAAAGCCGGCGCAAGCCGGCTTTTTCATTGGTACGCCGGATCAACCGACCCCGGCCTTACTCCGGCAGGTCGAACACCGCGATCGACTCGACGTGGGCGGTGTGCGGGAACATGTTCACCACGCCCGCATACTTGAGTGAATAACCGCCCAGATGGACCAGCATTCCGGCATCGCGCGCAAGGGTAGCGGGATTGCAGGAGACGTAGACGATACGCTTGGGCTTGAGGTGCTGTTGCTCCGGTGGCAACTCCACCAGGGCCTTGCAGACTTCCATGGCACCTTCGCGCGGCGGGTCGATCAGCATGCGGTCGAACTTGCCCAGGGCCACGAAATCCTCGGGCTTGGCCTCGAAGAGATTGCGGCAGTAGAAGCTGGTCTTGGCATCCACACCATTGACCTTGGCATTGTCCAGGGCGCGCTCGGTCAAGGCCGTGCTGCCCTCGATACCCACCACCTCACGCGCCAGCGTGGCGATGGGCAGCGTGAAGTTGCCCAGACCGCAGAACAGGTCAGCTACGCGGTCTTGCGGCTGCACATCCAGCAGGCGCAGTGCACGCGCCACCAGCACGCGATTGATCTGATGATTGACCTGAGTGAAATCGGTGGGCTTGAAAGGCATGCGGATGCCGAATTCAGGCAAGGTGTACTGCAACTTCGACTGGGCCGGGTAATACGGCGCGGCCGTGTCCGGCCCCTTGGTCTGCAACCACCATTCGATCCGGTACTGGTCGGCGAAGGCCTTCAGCAAGACCTCGTCGGCCGGGGCCAGGGCCTCCATGATGCGCAACACCAGTACGGTAACCTTGTTGCCATCATCACCCTCGCCCACCGCCAGTTCGATCTGCGGCATCCGGTCGCGGATGGTCAGCGCGGCCACCAGCTCACGCAGCGGCACCAGCATGGCCGAGACATTCGGGGGCAGGATCTCGCAGGTCTTCATATCGGCGATGAAGGAAGAGCGCTTTTCGTGGAAGCCCACCAGCACCCCGCCCTTCTTGGCCACATGGCGCACCGAAATACGGGCGCGGTAACGGTAACCCCAGGTCGGACCATAGATGGGCCGCAACATGACCTCTGCCTTGGTCTTGCCCAGATGCCAGAGATTGTCTTCCAGCACGCGCTGCTTCATGGCAACCTGGGCCGAAGGCTCCAGATGCTGCATGGCGCAGCCACCGCACGTGCCGAAATAGTCGCAGCGCGGCTTGACCCGCAGCGAGGACTCACGGTGCAGCGCGGTCATCTCGCCGGCTTCCCACTTCGGTTTCTTGCGATAGGACTGGAAACTGACCCGCTCGCCGGGCAGCGCACCTTCGACGAAGATGACCTTGCCTTGCGTGCCATCCTCGTTTTCGAGATGACCAACGCCGCGCCCGTCCATATCGAGCGACTTGATTTCAATGATGATGTCTTGTTGCATGAGGGAAACCACTGGGTGGGACCGAAGTCCGCGGCCGAAAACAAAAGCGGTATTGTCCGCGATCCGGGACCGGGAGGGAAGCGCGTCGCACATCCGGACGCGGCTGGATGAAGGAAATCGAAAGAAATCAGCGAAAATTCAGCAGGAGCGCAGATGGGCCACGCCCCGCAGGTCGACTCAGAACAGGGCGTCCCGACCCACTCCACGCGAAGTCAGCAGCCGCTTGAGCTTGACCAGTGCCTCCTGCTGCACCTGGCGCACCCGCTCACGGGTGATGCCCATCTCGCCGGCGAGCTGTTCCAGGGTCGAGGGATCGTCGTTATCCAGGCCGAAACGACGGGCCACGACCACCCGCTGCTTTTCCGACAGGCTCTTCAGCCACTCCCGGATCAGCAAAGCGGTTTCCTGGCTTTCGGCACGGGTATCGGGATGCTCCTCCACCGCGCTGGGCAAGAGGTCCATCAGACTGGCCTGGGGATCGTTGTCCAACGGCGTGTCCAGCGAGGCCGCATGTTCGGACAAGGCCAGCACGTCTTGCACCTCTTCCACCGGCCGCCCCACCAGATGGGCGATATCTTCCGCCCCGGCATCGCGACCATCTCGATGCTGTGCTTCCAGGTGGTACTTGGCGCGCAGGATCTGGTTCAGCTCGCGCACCATGTGGACTGGGAGGCGCACCGTGCGCGCCTGGTTCATGATGGCGCGCTCGATGCTCTGGCGTATCCACCAGGTGGCGTAGGTGGAAAAACGGAAACCGCGTTCGGGTTCGAACTTGTCGATGGCGCGCATGAGGCCCAGGTTGCCCTCCTCGATCAGATCCAGCAGGGCCACGCCACGATTGATGTAGTGCTTGGCGATCGACACCACCAGTCGCAGGTTGTGCTCGATCATCTTCTGGCGCGCCTCGAACTGGCCTTGCTTGGCCAGGGTGGCGAAATGCAGCTCCTCGGCGGCCGTCAGCAAGGGCTTGGCGCCGATCTTGTTGAGGTAGTGCTGGGTGGTGTCGGTGGAGAGTTCGGCGGCCAGCACCTTCTTGAGCTCGTCCACTCCCTCGGCGGGTGCCGCTTCCTGGGGCTGCTCGGCGGCCGCATCGGCATCGCCATCGATCACTTCCGGTTCATCGATCTCATCAATGGGATCGTCGATGTCCTCTTCGCGAGGGTCCTGGTCTGGCAAGTGATCGCGGCGATTGCTTGTCATACGCTAACGTGGCGGTAAGTATTTGGAGGGATCAACAGGTTTGCCCTGTTGGCGGATCTCGAAGTGCAACTTGACGCTGTCGCTGTCGGATTTACCCATCTCAGCGATCTTTTGACCCTTGGTCACGCTCTGGCCTTCCTTCACCAGGATGGTCTTGTTGTGGGCATAGGCCGACAACAGGTTGTTGGTATGCTTGATGATCACCAGGTTGCCATAGCCACGAATACCGCTACCGGCATACATGACCTTGCCACCGGCGGCCGCCAGCACCGACTGACCGTCCTTGCCCGCAATATCGACCCCCTTCTTGCCGCCTTCGAAGGTCCCGACCACCTTGCCGTCGGCCGGCCACATCCAGGACACACCCTCATCGTCACCGGCTGCCGGCTGGCTTGCTGCTGCCGGCTTGTCGGCGGCATGCGGAGCCTCCGGCTTGGCCGTGGCCACTGCCGGAGGCACCGGAGCCGCCGCCGGGGCTGCATCCGGCTTTTCCAGCTCGGCCAGGGCGCTGTCCGAATAGGCACGCTTGTCACCACGCGGCCCGGTCTTGTTGCCGCCCGACGCCATCGGCGCTGACGTTGCGGGCGCCGCTGCTCCCGGCGCGCCCAGCGGCCTCACATCCAGACCAGCGCCCGGTGCCGCGACCACGGCAGCGGTCTGCGGCGCACCGCCGACGCGATCAGGCGGCGCCACCCGCAACACCTGGTCGACCTTGATGTCGTTCGGGTTGGTCAGGTTGTTCCAGGCCACGATATCACGCCAGTTCTGCCCGACATCCAGCGCGATGCGATACAGGGTATCGCCCTTCTTGACCGTGTAATAGCCACGCCCAGAAGGAACCGGAGCCGGTGGCACGACGGCATTGTCCACTGGCTTGACGGTGCTGGTGGTGCGGTCGACGACGGGCGCCGGCTGCTGATTCGGTGTCGAGCCGCAGGCGGCCAGCAAACTGACGACACTGCCCAATACAGCCAAACGAATTTTCTTCATGCTCTTACGTAAGATTTTGTACGACGCTAGTTGACACGCAGCCAGCGCCAGAAGTTCATCAGGGAAATGCGGCCCCCTTGCCTGCCCATCCGCTCTCTTCATCGATCCGCGGCTTGGATGCTTGTGCTTGTTGCCGCCCGTTCCCTGTTTCGATGATGCCTGGCGGATCCTGATATCCGCCGATGCTGCCTGCCACCTGTGACCATCGCCCCTTGCCGGGGCGACCGCATCACACCGTACCCGGCCGTAACGGCACGAAATGGCATTGTTCCAGGGTACTGCGCCGCCAATCACGCTGGCCGACGCGTTCTATCAATTCCAGCACTTGCTGACGTTCGCCCACCGGGGCGACCAGCCGGCCACCGATGGCCAACTGCTCCAGCAGGGCCTGCGGCACTTCCAGTCCGGCTGCGGCAAGGATGATGCCGTCGAAAGGCGCCACTTGCGGCAGGCCAAGCATACCATCTCCGTAATGCAAGCGGATATTTGCTATCCGCAATGGACGCAGATTGGTCTTGGCCAGTTCATGCAGGGGCTTGATGCGCTCGATCGAATAGACTTCGCCGGCCACCCGCGATAGCACTGCGGCTTGGTAACCGCAGCCGGTGCCGATTTCGAGCACGCGGTCCAGGCGTCCGCCGTGGCGGTTCTGGCGCATGATCTCGATCATCCGTGCCACGATGTAGGGCTGGGAAATGGTCTGGTGATGGCCGATCGGCAACGAAGCGTCGATATAGGCCTGGCTGGCCAGGCCCGGCTCCACGAACATGTGCCGCGGCACCGCCTCCATCGCTGCCAGCACCTTGGCATCGGCCACGCCCTGCTTGGCCACGCGCGCCACCATGGCCTTGCGCACGGCTTCCGAGGCCAGCGGCGAGGCATGGTGGGAATCGTTGGTCTGGGTCACCGTCATGACGTTCTTGATCGCCGTACGCGGCGCCGGTGCGGCACTGAGCAGACGCTGGGCGGGAACCACCGGAGCCCGTGGTGGCACCGGCGGCGCGCGCAGGGCCTGTGCCAGCCCCTGCTGAACCGGCTTGAGCGCGGCCCGCTGGGATGACTGGGCGGCATTCTTGGCCGCAGTCTGGGTCGTCGCCTGGGGCCGGCCTGCCGCATCCCGGCCGCCGCCAGAGGTCTTTTTCTTGTCCACCACCGAGGACAGGCTCAGCGGGAAGCGGCTGGACTTGTCGCTCATGCAAGCGCTTTCTTGAGGTTGTCCAGCTGGGTGGCGTGGGTCAGGTCGATCTGCAGCGGCGTGATCGAGACATAGCCATTGGCGGTGGCGTGGAAATCGGTTCCCTCACCGCCATCGCGAGCGGCCCCGGCCGGACCGATCCAGTACAGGTCGCGACCATGCGGATCGGTCAGCTTGTGCACCGGCTCGGACATGTGCCGCTTGCCCAGGCGCGTGGCCAGGCTGCCCTTGATCTGCGCATACGGCAGGTTGGGAATATTGACATTGAGCAGATACGGCTGCGGCAGGGCGTCGAAGCGACGCTCCACGATCTCGCGGGCGATGCGCGCCGCCGCATCCAGCTCGGCCCAGCCCTTGTGCAATTGCGAAAACGCGATCGATGGAATCCCGAACAGGAAACCCTCGGTGGCCGCCGCGACGGTGCCCGAATACAGCGTATCGTCGCCCATGTTCTGGCCCTGGTTGATGCCGGAGACGATCAGGTCCGGACGCTCCTTGAGCAGGCCGGTCAACGCCACGTGGACGCAATCGGATGGCGTGCCATTGAGGTAGTAGAAGCCGTTGGCGGCCTGCTCCACCCACAGCGGACGATCCAGGGTCAGGGAATTGGAGCTGCCGGAACGGTTGCTGTCCGGCGCGACGACGGTAATGTCGGCGATGGGGGCAAGTGCCTCCGCCAGGGCGTTGATGCCCGGGGCGAGGTAGCCGTCGTCGTTGCTGATGAGGATTTTCATGGCCTGAATTTTAACCGAAGCCGGGCGTTGGGCAGCCCCCGCCAGCGACATTCTTGGCACCCTGCTGCGGCCCTACTCCTGCTGGCTCAGTTCCTGGTAGACATAGGCCGCAAGCACCAGCTTGTCGCGCACGCTCAGGCCGGAGAACTCCACGCCGTACTGATGGAAATCAGCCTCGCCCAGCGCCTCGACGGCGCGCAGCACCACCCGCAGGTCCAGGCTCAGTTGCTGGTCGGCCACGGCCGCCACGAAGCGCAATTGCCCCACCACGCCCTTCTGCGCCGCCACCTTGCCCGACAGCGAGGTCGCCACCAGCGAGGCCCCGCCCAGGCTGAGATCGATCACGCTGGCCGGCAGCGGATTGGCACCGTCCAGCGCCAGATAGCCTTCGGCACCCACCGCCACCCGCGTGGCCTGGCGGATCACGGTGGAGCGTATTTCCTTGGGCAGTGAAAGATGCAGGTAGACGAACGGTGTCTGCTGGTACTTCAGCAACTGGGCTGCAAAGGCATAGGCGCGACGCCCCGTCAGGGCACGCACCACAAAGGGCTGGCCATCGCGCACGAAGAGCTGCTTGCCCTCCTTCTGTGGCGCGGTGACCAGGATGCTCCGATTGGGCAGGCAGCCCACCAGCGAGACTGCATAGCGCTGGGTCGCATCGTCGGCAAACTGCAGCCACAGGGTGTCACCGATATTCCAGCGCACCTCGTCCAGCGTGATCACACTTTCCTGGCCACGCACGTTTGCCGTGGGCTTGACCGCCTTTTTGCCACCTTGCTTGCGGCGCAGTACGTCACGCGCCTGCGGCAGCGGCACCGACTCGGTATCAGGCTCGGCGATCCAGCGGGCATTGCGATAGAGACCGTTTTCGATCAGCCCAGCCAACTGATCGGCAGTGTCGATCAAGGTACCGCGCGCCAGCAACAATTTGCCGGCTTCGTTGTAGATCGGCCAGGGCGCCGGCTTGCCTACCATCAGCGCGGAGGCCCGTACCGGCACCAGGGAGGTGAGGTCGGCCATCTCAGCCGGCTTCCGGGCCGTTGCCCTCGCCCGCTGCAGCGGCCGCCCGGCGCTCATCCTGCTCGCGGAAGAAGGCCTGTACCACCTCCAGCTCGCGGGTACGCTTGAACGGCGGCAGGCTCTGCCAGATGCGACGGCCGTAGTTCTTGGTGATCAGGCGCGGATCGCAGATCATCAGCACCCCGCGATCCCCCTCGTCCCGGATCAGGCGTCCGGCACCTTGCTTGAGATTGATGATGGCCGCCGGCAACTGATGATGCACGAAACCGTTCAAGCCCTGCTTTTCCATCTCGCTGATCCGCGCTGCCAGCACCGGATCGTCCGGCGGCGAGAACGGCAGCTTGTCGATGATCACCAGCGACAGCGCGTCACCACGTACATCCACGCCTTCCCAGAAACTCTGGCTGCCGATCAGCACGCCATTGCCAGCGGCGCGGAAACGGTCCAGCAGCTCGGTCCGACCGGCCTCGCCCTGCACGAACAGGGGAAACGCGTGCCCGCGCGCCTCGAACTCCGCCCGCAAGCGTTCGGCGGCACGGTTGACGGCGCGCAGCGTGGTGCACAGGAAGAAGCAGCGCCCACCCGCAGCTTCGATGGTGGGCAGAGCGGCGTCGATGACGGCGTCGGTGTATTCGTAGGAATTGGGTTGCGGCAGGTTCTGCGGCACATACAGAAGACCCTGCTCGCCATAGTTGAAGGGACTGGGCCAGGACTGCGCCGGCGCGTTCCACAGCCCCATCTGGGCCGCATAGTGATTGAAATCCTTCTTCACCGCCAAAGTGGCCGAAGTGAAGATCCATGAGCGCGGGGTGCCTTCCCGCTGCTTGTTGAAGATAGGCGCAATCGACAGGGGTGTGCGATGCAACTGCAGCGACGACTGGAAGGCCTCGATCCACAGCACATAGAAAGGCTTCTGGGCAGGCTCGGTGCCGGCTTCGCCAGGCTCGCCAGGCTCACCTTCAGACTTGGCGGCAGCGCTCGCCTTGGCGGCCGCCTCCGCCTGTGCCTTGGCGATTTCGTCGGGCGTGCCCCAGTTTTCCAGCTGACGCAGCAACTCATTGGCGCGGTCGCGGCATTGTTCGATGGTCTCGGCACGCTCTGCCTGCTTGTCCAGCACGGCGATCATATCGTCCATGCAATCCTTGAGCGTGTCGAGGGCCGGGAAGAAAGCGCTGGACGGGGCGATCTGGTTCAGCGCCAGGCGGATCGAATCCTCCGGGAACGCCAGGCGCAGATCACGCGCAGCGCGCTCCACCGGTGCCACCAGGCGCGCCCAGTCGGCGCCGTCGCGGGCATGACTCAGGCCCTCAGCCAGCACATCGCGGCACAGCTCCAGGATCTGCGAGGTGGAGATGGTCTCGCCGAAGAACAGCGTGGCCGTATCCGGCAACTGGTGCGCCTCGTCGAAAATCACCGTATTGGCCGAGGGCAGCAGCTCGGCGATACCGCTGTCCTTCAGGGCGACGTCGGCGAAGAACAGGTGATGGTTCACCACCACCACGTCGGCCTGCTGCGCTTCCTTGCGCGCCTTCATGACGAAGCAATCCTGGTAATACTGGCATTCGGCGCCGAAGCAGGTATCGCGGGTCGAGGTCACTAGGTTCCACACGGAGGCGGTCTCGGGGACCTTGGTCAGTTCGGCCTTGTCCCCCGACGAGGTGGATTTGACGAAGCGGGAGATCTCGCGCAGATAGCCGACATCCTCGCGCGCGGTCAGGCGGCCATTCTGCAGCGTGCGCTCCAGGTGGAAATGGCACACGTAATTGCTGCGGCCCTTCAGCAGCGCTACCGACACCGGCGCATGCAGCGCCTTGCGCACGGTAGGAATGTCGCGGTTGAACAGTTGGTCCTGCAGGGTCTTGGTCCCGGTGGAGACGATGGTCTTGCCGCCCCACAGCAAGGCGGGGACCAGGTAGGCGAAGGTCTTGCCGGTCCCGGTACCGGCCTCGGCGATCAGCGTTCCCTGCTCGGCAATGGCCGTGGCAATGGCCTTGGCCATCTCGGTCTGGGCATGGCGTGGCCGGTAGCTGCCCACGGCACCACCCAGCGGACCGCCGGCACCGAAGAGGCGATCGATCTCGGCATCGTGTACGCCAGGAGACGCATCCTCGTCACCCGCGGGAACCATGCTGGCGCTGCTATCGACGATATCGGTGGGAGTTTCTGGAGCAGTCACTGCGGCAAACCTGTAGAAAAAACGGGAAGGCAGGCTTGATCAGCTACCTGCGGCTTCAGCACGTCAATGGAAGAAGCCGCTATTCTACGCGGACTCGGCCGGTCACTTCGAAGTGGTGAGAAAGCGGTAGCGCCGCACTCGCGGCAATTCGAGGAAGAGCCTCATCGGTGGGCGCACGCAGCGGTGGCAGCGCCAGCAACAGGCGCTCAGGCAGGGATGTCGGGAACCAGCTGCATCTTCAGCAGGGCGATGTGATCCTTCAATTGCAGCTTGCGCTTCTTGAGGCGTCGCAATTGCAGATCCTCGGAACGGGCATCGCGGATGAGCATGTCGATCACGCTGTCGAGATCACGGTGCTCGACTTCAAGTTCGATGATGCGGCGCTGGATATCTTCGCGATGCGTACTGGTCATGATGGCTGGCTGGTTGCGGATGTGCTTGCTAGTGTAATCCAGTGGCACGCGCGCGCCAATCGACGCGCGCGTACCGCTGGGTCGCCACCCTGCTTGAGCAGCTATTTGGCTGCCGGAGCAGTGGTCGACGAATCCTGTTGCTGCTTCTTCTTGCGTTCGGCACGTTCGCGCTCGTTCTCGGCCTTCTTGCGCTCCACTTCCAGACGGTGCTCTTCCGCCTCCTGGATACGCCGCTGGCGCTGCGCGGCATTGGCTGCGCGCTCAGGTGCGCGGGCGGCCTCCTCGGCCTGCTGACGACGCACTTCGGCTTCATGCTGACGTACGCGGTAATCGGCCGGTACATCCTTGTTCTGGTCGATACGTTGCTGAACCTCGCGGTTCTTGGCGTTGCTTTCCTCCACCTTGCGTGCGGAACTGGCTTCCTTGTCCTTCTGTTCCTGCTGGCGGCGGGCGGCGTCCTGCTCATCCTTGGCGCGTTGATCGGCCAGGGAACGGTCACGGTCGTCCACCGTCGCCTGGCGCTGGAAGACCTTGGCCTCGTACTCGACCTGCTTGATGCGCTTTTCAGCCAGACGCTTGCGGTCGCGTGCTGCTTCCAGGCAATCCGCCACCAGGAACTTGGGGTAGCAGGCGCGCTGGTCCAGGATGTAACGCAGGTCCATTGCCTGCCGGTCTTCGGCAGCTTCGTCCAGTGCCTTCTGTGCCTGCTCGTCGGACTTGATGCTGCCGGCCGGGAAACGCGTGGTAATCGGTGCGCGGGCTTCCAGCTCATCAAACCGCTCGCGGCTCATGGGCGCGGCCGAGGTTGCCGGTGTGGCCGAGGATGTCGAAGGTGTCGCGGCCATCGGTGCCGTGGCTGCCGGCACCGGCAGCGACCGAGAAGCCGCTTCAGGGCTGGCGGCAGTCGCCCCCTGTGCCTGCGCCACGCAGGTGGCACTGGCCAGCGCCAGCATCAGGCCGCACAGGGAAGAGGTGACGCCCTTGGCATCGGCGAAAAGACCTTGCATGTGGTTCTTGTCCATCAGGTAAATGTTCAGGAGAGGCTGTCGGCAATCGAGCGCCGGTCCGCGTCCAGGTATTCCTTCGATTGCATCTCAATGATACGTGAAACGGTACGGTGGAACTCGTTGGACAGGGTCCCCACCGTATAAAGCTCGTCCGGCTCTACGGCCGCCGACATGATCAGCTTGACCTTGTGGTCGTAGAACACGTCGATCAGCCAGGTGAAGCGGCGCGCCTCGGAGGACATGGCCGCCGACATGCGCGGAATGCCCGAGAGGATCACGGTCTGGAAACGGCTGGCCAGCTCCAGGTAGTCGTTCTGCGAACGCGGGCCGCCGCACAGGGTCGCGAAATCGAACCAGATGGCGCTGCCGGCGCGGCGCAGGGCGCGGATCTCGCGCGCCTCGATGTGCACCCGAGGATCTTCATCGGCCGCCTCGGCCACGGCGGCGAAGGCACTGCGCAACTCCTCATCGGTCTTGGCGTTCAAGGGCGTGTGATAGACCTTGACCTGTTCCAGCACGCGCTTGCGGTAATCGATGCCGGCGTCGATGTTCATGACGTCCAGCTTTTCCTTCAGCAGTGCGATGGTGGGCAGCATGCGGTCGCGGTGCAGGCCGTCCGGATAGAGCGTGCTGGGCTCGTAATTGGAGGTCATGACGAAGGAGACGCCATGATCGAACAAGCCCTTGAGCAGGTTGTAGAGGATCATCGCATCGGCGATGTCGGAGACATGGAATTCGTCGAAGCAGATCAGGCGGTATTTCTTGGCGATGCGCTTGGCGACCTCGTCCAGCGGATCGGCGATGCCCTTGAGCTCATCCAGCTGACGATGCACATCGCGCATGAATTCGTGGAAGTGCAGGCGCGTCTTGCGCACCACTGGCACCACCGAATAGAAGCTGTCCATCAGGAAGGATTTGCCACGCCCCACCCCGCCCCACATGTAGACGCCGCGCGGCACGGCCGGCCGGCTGATCAGACGCTTGAAGGTCGAGGCACGCTGGGCCTTGTAGGCGACCCATTCCTCATAGGCGCGCTGCAGGCGCTCGATGGCGCGCAATTGCGCCTCGTCGGATTGATAACCGCGCTGGGACAGCGACTGTTCGTAGAATTGACGGACATCCATGGTGTGGTCTTGTAAAACGACAATGGGCGAGCCAGGCTCGCCCATTGGGTTGGCATCTCAATGCTCAATACGCGTGCAACACGAGCGTGGCAGGTGCGGGCGACGCGTATTGTCGCATTGATCGCGCATCAGAAGTTCAATGCGCGCTTGTCGACGGCCAGGGCCGCTTCCTTGGTCGCTTCGGACAGCGACGGGTGAGCGTGGCAGATGCGGGCGATGTCTTCCGACGAAGCGCGGAATTCCATGGCCACCACGGCTTCGGAAATCAGCTCGGAAGCCATCGGGCCAACAATGTGCACGCCCAGGATTTCGTCGGTCTTGGCATCGGCCAGGAACTTGACCATACCCGAGGTATCGCCCAGCGCGCGGGCGCGACCATTGGCCAGGAACGGGAAGGTACCGGCCTTGTACTGCACGCCGTCGGCCTTCAGTTGCTGCTCGGTCTTGCCGACCCAGGCAATTTCCGGCGAGGTGTAGATGACCCAGGGAATCGTGTTGAAGTTGACGTGACCATGCTGACCGGCGATACGCTCGGCTACGGCAACGCCTTCTTCTTCGGCCTTGTGGGCCAGCATCGGGCCGCGCACCACGTCACCCACCGCCCACACATTGGGCAGGTTGGTCTTGCAATCGCCGTCCACGGCGATGAAGCCGCGCTCGTCCAGCTTCAGGCCCACGCCTTCGGCGTTCAGGCCGATGGTGTTGGGGGTACGGCCGATGGAGACGATCAGCTTGTCGAATTCGCCGGTGTGGGCTTCACCCTTGGCATCGGTGTATTCCACGGAGACGCTGTTCTTGCCGGCCTTGATGGTACCGATCTTCACACCCAGGTTCACGGCCAGGCCCTGTTTGGTCAGCAGCTTCTGGGCTTCCTTGGCGATCTGTTCATCGACGGCACCCAGGAAGGTCGGCAGCGCTTCCAGCACGGTCACTTCCGCGCCCAGGCGACGCCAGACCGAACCCATTTCCAGGCCGATCACGCCGGCACCGATCACGCCCAGCTTCTTGGGCACTTCGGAGATGGCCAGTGCACCAGTGTTGGAGAGGATCAGCTTTTCGTCGAACTCGGCGCCCGGCAGTGCGCGGGCGTTGGAGCCGGTAGCGACGATGACGTGCTTGGCGATGATGGTTTCTTCGGCAGCGCCGGCAACCTTGATCTCGTAGCCGTTGGCATCACCCTTGGCGAAGGAGCCGCGGCCGTGGAAGAAGGACACCTTGTTCTTCTTGAACAGGTACAGGATGCCGTCGTTGTTCTGCTTGACCACGGTGTTCTTGCGACCCAGCATCTTTTCCAGGTTCAGACCCAGGCCCTTGACTTCGATGCCATGCTCGGCGAAGCCGTGGTTGGCATGTTCGTAGTGCTCGGACGATTGCAGCAGCGCCTTGGAGGGGATGCAACCGACGTTGGTGCAGGTACCGCCCGGTGCGGGGCCGCCCTTCTCGTTCTTCCATTCGTCGATGCAGGCGGTATTGAAGCCCAGCTGCGCTGCACGGATGGCGGCAATGTAGCCGCCGGGGCCGCCACCGATGACGACGACGTCAAAATTCTTGCTCATGTCATTTCCAATTCTGTTTGTCGCGGACAATCTATCCGCGGATACAAAAAAGCGCTGAACGCTTTGAGCTTTTCAGCGCCTAGGCAACTCTGTGGGCCGTCGGAGGGGCGTAGCGAGCAGCCCGAGGTCGCTGCGAAAAGCGCAGCCGTACTGTCGTACGGCGAGCATCGCAGCAGCGAGATCGGGTTGCGCAGTAGCCCATCCAGCGGTCATTACAGGTCCAGCAGCAGGCGAGCGGGATCTTCCAGGGCTTCCTTGATGGCCACCAGCGACAGGACGGCTTCGCGGCCGTCGATGATGCGGTGGTCATAGGACAGGGCGAAGAAGTTGATCGGACGCACCACGACCTGGCCGTTTTCGACCACTGCACGTTCCTTGGTGGCGTGGATGCCCAGGATCGCCGATTGCGGCGGGTTGATGATCGGGGTCGACAGCATGGAACCGAAGGTACCGCCGTTGGAGACGGTGAAGGTACCGCCCGACAGTTCTTCGATGGACAGCTTGCCGTCCTTGGCCTTCTGGCCGAATTCACCGATCTTCTTCTCGATGTCGGCGATCGACATCTGGTCCGCATCACGCAGGATGGGCACTACCAGGCCGCGCGGCGAACCGACGGCCACGCCGATGTCGAAGTAGCCGTGGTAGACGATGTCGTTACCGTCGACCGAGGCGTTGACGATCGGGTACTTCTTCAGGGCGTGCACGACAGCCTTGACGAAGAAGGACATGAAGCCCAGCTTGACGCCGTGTTCCTTCTCGAACTTGTCCTTGTACTTGTTGCGCAGGTCGATGACCGGCTGCATGTTGATTTCGTTGAAGGTGGTCAGGATGGCGTTGGTCGATTGCGACTGCACCAGACGCTCTGCCACGCGGGCACGCAGGCGGCTCATCGGCACGCGTTGTTCCGGACGGCTTTCCAGACCAGCCTTGACCGGTGCGGCAACAGCAGCCAGGGCCGGCTTGGCGGCAGCGGCGGGAGCAGCAGCAGGAGCCGACAGTGCGCCCAGGACGTCGCCCTTGGTCACGCGGCCATCCTTGCCGGTACCGGTGACTTGCGAGGTCGACAGGTTGTTGTCGGCCAGCAGCTTGGCGGCGGCGGGCATGGCGACATCGCCCTTGGAAGCCAGCTCGGGAGCAGCCACCGGGGTCGGTTCGTTGGTCGATTGCGGAGCAGGAGCAGCCTTGACTTCGGTCGGGGCGACCTGAGCGGAGGCGTCGGTGTCGAGGATGGCGATGACTTCGCCGGCCACGACGGTAGCGCCGTCAGCCTTGATGATCTGGGTGATGACGCCGGCGTCCGGCGAGGGCAGTTCCAGGACGACCTTGTCGGTCTCGATGTCGATCAGGTTTTCGTCACGGGCGACAGGTTCGCCGACCTTCTTGTGCCATTGCAACAGGGTCGCTTCTGCGACGGATTCCGACAACTGCGGGACTTTTACTTCGATTTGAGCCATTAGGGTTCTCCGATTTTCGGGTGATTCGTTTTATGAAAACAGGGACGTACTGCCCTCGCAGTACGCCCCGTTCGCAACAATGCTTACTTGGTCAGGACAAAGCCCTTGAGCTTGGCGAAGGCGGTTTCGATCAGCGCCTTTTGCTGTGCGTAGTGCTTGTCGTAGTAACCGACGGCCGGCGAGGCGCTGGCCGGGCGGCCTGCATAGGCCAGCTTCTGACCTTCGGAGAGATTCTCGAAGATGTTGTGCTGGATCTGCAGCCATGCGCCCTGGTTCTGCGGCTCGTCCTGCGCCCACACCAGTTCGTTGAAGTTCGGGAACTGCTTCAGTGCAGCCGCGAACGCCTTGTGCGGGAACGGATACAGCTGTTCGACGCGGATGATGGCGGTATCGGTCTGACCACGTTCCTTGCGGGCGTTGACCAGGTCGTAGTACACCTTGCCCGAGCAGGCGACGATGCGCTTGACCTTCTTGGCGTCGATGGTTTCATCGACTTCCGGGATCACGGTCTGGAACGAACCCTTGGCCAGGTCGGACAGGGGCGAACCGGCATCCTTGTTACGCAGCAGCGACTTCGGCGTCATGATGATCAGCGGCTTGCGGAACAGGCGGATCATCTGGCGACGCAGCAGGTGGAAGATCTGCGCAGCGGTGGTGGGCTGCACGACCTGCATGTTGTTGTCGGCGCACAGCTGGAGGTAACGCTCGATACGTGCCGAGGAGTGTTCCGGACCCTGGCCTTCGTAGCCGTGGGGCAGCATCTGCACCAGACCCGAGGCACGGCCCCACTTCACTTCGCCGGAGCTGATGAACTGGTCCATGACGACCTGGGCGCCGTTGGCGAAGTCGCCGAACTGGGCTTCCCAGATGGTCAGGGTGTTCGGTTCAGCGGTCGAGTAACCGTATTCGAAGGCCAGCACGGCCTCTTCGGACAGCACCGAGTCGATCACGGTGAAGGTGGATTGGTTTTCAGCCACGTTCTGTAGCGGGATGAAGGTACCGGCATCCCAACGCTCGCGGTTCTGGTCGTGCAGCACGGCGTGACGGTGAGTGAAGGTGCCACGGCCGGCATCCTGACCGGTCAGGCGCACGGCATAGCCGGACGAAACCAGGCTGGCGTAGGCCAGGTGTTCACCCATGCCCCAGTCCAGGTTCATCTCGCCACGACCCATGGTGGCGCGGTCGTTCAGGACCTTCTCGACCAGCGAGTGGACCTTGAAGCCTTCCGGCACGGTGGTGATCTTGGCGGCCAGGCGCTTCAGCTCGGCCATCGGCACGGCGGTCTCGGCAGCGTCGGTCCACTTGCGGTTCAGGAACGGCAGCCAGTCGACGGCGTACTTGCTCTTGAAGTTGGTCAGCACCGGGTCGATGGCGTGCTTGCCGGCGTCCATCGCGGCGCGATAGGCCTTGACCAGCTCTTCGCCACCATCGGCGGGGATGGTCTGCTGGGTGACCAGCTTGTCGGCGTACAGCTTGCGGGTACCAGGGTGCTGGGCGATCTTCTTGTACATCAGCGGCTGGGTCAGAGCAGGCGTATCTTGCTCGTTGTGGCCCAGCTTGCGGAAGCAGATGATGTCGACCACGATGTCCTTCTTGAACTTCATGCGGTAGTCGACAGCGATCTGGGTGGCGAACACGACGGCTTCCGGATCATCGCCGTTGACGTGCAGCACCGGGGCTTCGATCATCTTGACCACGTCCGAGCAGTACAGCGTCGAACGGGAGTCGCGCGGGTCGGAAGTGGTGAAGCCGATCTGGTTGTTGATGACGATGTGGACGGTACCACCGGTGCCGTAGCCACGGGTCTGGGCCAGGTTCAGGGTTTCCATCACCACGCCCTGGCCGGCGAAGGCGGCATCACCGTGCACCAGGATCGGCAGCACTTGCGAGCCATCCTTGTCGCCGCGGCGATCCATACGGGCCTTGACCGAACCTTCGACCACCGGGTTGACGATTTCCAGGTGGGAGGGGTTGAAGGCCAGCGACAGGTGGACCGGGCCGCCCGGGGTGGACACGTCCGAGGAGAAGCCCTGGTGGTACTTGACGTCACCGGCCGGCAGGTCGTCGGCGTGACGGCCTTCGAACTCGGAGAACAGTTCCTGCGGGGTCTTGCCCAGGATGTTGACCAACACGTTCAGACGACCACGGTGGGCCATGCCGATCACGATTTCCTGCACGCCCTTTTCACCGGCGCGCTGGATGGTTTCATCCAGGGAGGCGATGAAGGATTCGCCGCCTTCCAGCGAGAAGCGCTTCTGGCCGACGTACTTGGTGTGGAGGTAACGTTCCAGGCCTTCGGCAGCGGTCAGGCGCTCCAGGATGTGCTTCTTCTTGTCCGAAGAGAAGCTGGGCACGGCACGGGTCGGCTCCAGGCGCTCTTCCAGCCAGCGCACTTCGGCCATGTCCGAGATGTAGGTGAACTCGGCGCCGATGGAGCGCGTATAGGTGTCGCGCAGCATCTGCAGCAGGTCACGCAGGGACGCGGTTTCCGGGCCGAAGTAAGTGTTGTTGATGTTGAACACGATGTCCATGTCGGCATCGGTGAAGCCGTAGAAGGAGGGATCGAGTTCGGGGATGTTGGGGCGTTCCTGGCGTTGCAGCGGGTCCAGGTTGGCGAAACGGGAGCCGAGGTCACGGTAGCCGGCGATCAGCTGGGTGACAGCGACGCGCTTGCGACCCATGTCGGAGTCGGCGGATGCGATGACGGTGCGGATGGGGCCTTGCTTGGCACGTTCGGCGAAGGATGCGATCACCGGAGCGTGGGCCACATCGGGACGGGTGGAGCCGTCGGTGGCGGGGACGTGTTGCACGGCGTCGAAATAAGCACGCCAGTTATCGGGGACAGAGCCAGGATTGTTCAGGTAGGCTTCGTACAGTTCTTCGATGTACGGAGCATTCCCACCGAACAGGTAGGAGTTGATGTTGTATTGCTCGTAGAGCTTTGTCATTTGCTCACCTTTCTTCGCGCTTCGCGAGATTAGCGGGTTTCTACACCTTCCGCGACACGGCCTGACCGGTTAGCGGATTGCATCAAGTTGTGGGGAAGGACCTTGTCTACCTGAACTTCTGTACGTCATCCAGTCAGCGCATCGGAATTATATCTCCTAATATCAAATAAAAAAGCGAATCCTAAGGGATTCGCTTTTTTATTTGAAACCAGAAGCAACGGGCGTTTCCGGCAACCAACGCCGGACCGCAAAGCCTTGTCGCACGGGCTTCCCACCCTCCCCCATCGACTCCCGGGGGACGGGATGATGCCTCTTGCACCACCTGTTGTCTGCCCGACAACGAGCAGACAACAAGCAGACAACAAGCGACAGCTGGCAGACCGATCAGCGCTTGTCGATCGGCGGCACGTCGCGACGCGGCGAGCCAACGAACAGCTGACGGGGACGGCCGATCTTCTGTTCCGGGTCCGAGATCATTTCGTTCCACTGGGCGATCCAGCCGATGGTACGGGCCATGGCGAAGATGCAGGTGAACATCGAGGTCGGGATACCCAGAGCGCGCTGCACGATGCCCGAGTAGAAGTCGACGTTCGGATACAGCTTGCGGGAAACGAAGTAGTCGTCTTCCAGAGCGATCTTTTCCAGCTCCATGGCCAGCTTGAACAGCGGGTCATCGTGCAGGCCCAGTTCGTTCAGGACTTCGTAGCAGGTTTCGCGCATCAGCTTGGCACGCGGGTCGTAGTTCTTGTAGACGCGGTGACCGAAGCCCATCAGCTTCACGCCGGAGTTCTTGTCCTTCACCTGCTTGATGAACTCGGGGATGTTTTCGACCGAGCCGATCTGTTCCAACATGTTGAGTGCGGCTTCGTTGGCACCGCCGTGGGCAGGGCCCCACAGGCAGGCGATGCCGGCGGCGATACATGCGAACGGGTTGGCACCGGAGGAGCCGGCCAGACGCACGGTCGAGGTCGAGGCGTTCTGTTCGTGGTCGGCGTGCAGGATCAGGATGCGGTCCAGCGCGCGGACCAGCACTTCATTGACCTTGTACTCTTCGCACGGGTTGGCGAACATCATGCGCATGAAGTTGGCGGTGTACGACAGGTCATTGCGCGGATACACGAAGGGCTGGCCGATGCTGTACTTGTAGGCCATGGCCACCAGGGTTGGCAGCTTGGCGATCATACGGATGGCCGACACTTCGCGGTGATTCGGATTGGAGATGTCCAGCGAGTCGTGGTAGAAGGCCGACAGCGCGCCAACCGAGCCGGTCAGTACGGCCATCGGGTGAGCATCGCGACGGAAACCACGGAAGAAGAAGTTCATCTGCTCGTGGACCATGGTGTGCTGGGTCACGGTGGTGACGAATTCAGCCTTCTGGTCGGCACTGGGCAGCTCGCCGTGCAGCAGCAGGTAGCAGGATTCCAGGAAGTCGCAGTTCACCGCCAGCTGTTCGATGGGATAGCCACGGTACAGCAGCTCGCCCTTGTCGCCATCGATGTAGGTGATGGAGGAGTTGCAGGAAGCCGTCGACATGAAGCCGGGGTCGTAGGTGAACTTGCCGGTGGCGCCGTACAGCTTGCGGATATCGATCACATCAGGACCGATGCTGCCCTTGTAGATAGGAAAATCTACGGACGGAGACCCGTCGGAGAACGACAGGGTAGCTTTGATATCGGTATTGGACATAGCTTTTCCTTTTGCTGGGATGGTGAAACCGTTAATCAAAAGCCGCGACCGCAAGCCGGGCGGCATCATGGTTCGGATGCGCCGGGTGGCGAGTTGGAACAGGCCGCGATCGAGCAAAATCGGTCTGGCTTGTGGCCAGGCGCAATATTCGTGCAACAGTCAGGCAGTACGCAGTTTCTTCAGCAACGCATGCACTTGGGGCAGATCAACCGCCGCTTCCGGCTCCTTGCGGGCCAGCAGCAGGTCCATCAGGTCGTTGTCGGTCAGGTCCATCAGGCGCGAGAAGGCATCGACCTCGTCGTCGCTCATCTGTGCCTCGTTGGCATCCAGATAGCGCATCAGGATCAGGTCATTCTCCAGCAGCCCGCGGCGCGCGCGCCAGCGCAGTCTTGCTCGCTTGGCCGGATCATCCTGATGACGCTGTTCAGTCATGAACTCGCTCATTTCTTGTCTTTCCATTCACTTCAACCGGACCAAACCTGAAGGAACCGGTCGGGGAAGCCGCTTCCAGCCCTGCTTCCCCTCGCTGCAGCCCGCCATGCACGGCGGCTCTGGCAGGCATCACACTCATTCGGCTTACACCGAGCGACGGACCATCAATTCCTTGATCTTGCCGATGGCCTTGTTGGGGTTCAGACCCTTGGGGCAGACATCGACGCAGTTCATGATCGAACGGCAACGGAACAGACGGTACGGGTCTTCCAGGTTGTCCAGACGCGCGCCGGTGGCTTCGTCGCGGCTGTCGGCGATGAAGCGGTAGGCTTGCAGCAGACCGGCCGGGCCGACGAACTTGTCCGGATTCCACCAGAACGACGGGCAGGAGGTCGAGCAGCAGGCGCACAGGATGCACTCGTACACGCCATCCAGCTCTTCACGCTGCTCGGGCGACTGCAGGCGCTCCTTCTCGGGCGGGATGCTGTCGTTGATCAGGTAGGGCTTGATCGAATCGTACTGCTTGAAGAAGTTGGTCATGTCCACGATCAGGTCGCGGATCACCGGCAGGCCGGGCAGCGGCTTCAGAACGATGGGCTCGGTCAGCTCGTTCAGGTTGGTGATGCAGGCCAGACCATTCTTGCCGTTGATGTTCATGGCGTCGGAGCCGCACACGCCTTCGCGGCAGGAGCGACGCAGCGCCAGCGAATCGTCGACGTCGGACTTGATGCGTTGCAGGGCATCCAGCAGCATCTTGTCGGTGGGCTTGAGTTCCACCGTCAGGTCTTGCATGTACGGCTTGTCGTCCTTGTCCGGATCGTAACGATAGATCTTGAATTTCAGGGTGCGAGTCATGTTGCGACCTCTTAGAAAGTACGTGCTTTAGGTTTGAAGGTCTCGACGGTCAGCGGCTGCAGGTTGACCGGCTTGTAGTCGAGACGATTCCCCTCGGAGAACCACAGCGTGTGCTTGAGCCAGTTCACGTCGTCGCGCTGCTCGTAGTCGCTTTGCGCGTGGGCGCCGCGCGACTCCTTGCGGGCTTCGGCCGAGGTGATGGTGGCCTTGGCGGTTTCGATCAGGTTGTCCAGCTCCAGCGCTTCCACGCGGGCGGTGTTGAAGACCTTGGACTTGTCCTTGAAGGAGACGTGCTTGCGACGCTCATCCAGTTCCATGATCTTCTGATAGCCTTCCTTCAACAGGGCATCGGTACGGAACACGCCGCAGTACTTCTGCATGGTGGCGCGGATGTCGTTGGCGACGTCCTGCACACGTTCGGAACCGGTGCTGTTTTCCAGATGGGCAATGCGTTCCAGCGAACGGTCCAGGGCGCCGGCCGGAATCGGCTTGTGGCTCTGGTCCTGCAGGCGGCTGCCGACAATGTGGTTACCGGCGGCGCGACCGAAGACCACCAGGTCCAGCAGCGAGTTGGTACCCAGGCGGTTGGCGCCGTGCACCGACACGCAGGCGCATTCGCCGATGGCGTACATGCCCTGCACCACTTCCTTCATGGAACCGCCCTTGGGCGCGACCACCTGGCCGTGGATGTTGGTGGGGATGCCACCCATCTGGTAGTGGATGGTCGGCACGACGGGAATCGGTTCCTTGGTCGCATCGACGTTGGCGAACTTGTGGGCGATTTCCAGGATCGAGGGCAGACGCTTCTTGATGGTATCGGCGCCGATGTGACGCAGATCCAGCAGCACGTGGTCCTTGTGGGGACCCACGCCGCGACCTTCCTTGATTTCCTGGTCCATCGAACGCGAGACGAAGTCACGCGGTGCCAGGTCCTTCAGGGTCGGCGCATAGCGCTCCATGAAGCGTTCGCCGTTGCTGTTGATCAGGATGCCGCCTTCGCCGCGCACACCCTCGGTGATCAGCACGCCCGCGCCGGCCACGCCGGTCGGGTGGAACTGCCAGAATTCCATGTCCTGCAGCGGCAGGCCGGCGCGTGCCGCCATGCCCATGCCGTCGCCGGTGTTGATGAAGGCGTTGGTGGATGCGGCCCAGATACGACCTGCACCGCCAGTGGCGAACAGGGTGGTCTTGGCGTGCAGCATCATGATTTCGCCGGTTTCCATTTCCAGTGCCACCACGCCGAGGACGTCGCCCTCTTCGTTGCGGATCACGTCCAGCGCCATCCACTCGACGAAGAAGTGGGTCTTGGCGCGCACGTTGCGCTGGTACAGGGTGTGCAGCAGTGCGTGACCGGTACGGTCGGCAGCAGCACAGGCGCGCTGCACCGGCTTTTCACCCAGGTTGGCAGTGTGGCCGCCGAACGGACGCTGATAGATGGTGCCATCCGGGTTGCGGTCGAAGGGCATGCCGAAGTGTTCCAGCTCGTAGACGGCCTTCGGTGCTTCGCGGCACATGAATTCGATGGCGTCCTGGTCACCCAGGTAGTCCGAACCCTTGACGGTGTCGAACATGTGCCAGTACCAGTTGTCTTCCGACATGTTGCCCAGCGAAGCGCCGATGCCGCCTTGGGCAGCCACGGTGTGCGAGCGGGTCGGGAAGACCTTGGACAGGACAGCGACGTTCAGGCCGGCTTCGGCCAGTTGCAGCGAGGCGCGCATGCCGGAGCCACCGGCGCCGACGATGACCGCGTCAAAGCGGCGGGTAGTGATGGCGGATTTGATTGCAGCCACGATTAGTTTCTCCAGAGAATCTGCGCAGCATAGCCAGCGCAACCGATCAGCCACAGGATGGTGGCAACTTGCAGGACCAGGCGAATGCCGACCGGCTTGACGTAGTCCATGAGCGCATCACGCACGCCGATCCAGGCGTGGAAGAACAGCGCCATGAACACGGCAAAAGTGGCAACCTTGAACCATTGATGCGAGAACAGCGCCGCCCAGCCCTGGTAGCTGAAGTTGGTCGAGGTGAAGAAGCACACCAGCAGGATCACGGTGTAGACAGCCATCACGACGGCGGTGGCACGTTGCGCCAGCCAGTCACGCAGGCCATAGTGGGCGCCGACGACCAGGCGCTTGGGTCCGATGTTGTTATCAGCCATTTTCAGAAAGCTCCGAACAGTTTCAATGCGACCAGGATCATCAGCGCGATGCTGATCACCAGGACAGTTGCCGAGGACTTGCGTGCGCTGTCCTTGTCCAGACCGATGTGGTTGTCCATGATCAGGTGGCGGATGCCGGCGCAGAAGTGATGCAGGTAGGCCCAGGACAGAGCCAGGATGACCAGCTTGACGAACCAGCCGGAGGTGAAGCCCTTGAGATAGGCGAAGGTACCTTCCGAGAGCAGGCTGCTGTCCAGAAGGAACAGAATGAAAGGCAGCATCAGGAACAGGAACAGACCGCTGATGCGGTGCATGATCGAGACCAGAGCGGCCAGGGGCATGCGATAGCCGGCAATTTGGGTTAGGTGTATGTTACGAAATTGCGGCCGTTGTGGTTTAGCGGCTTCAGACATACAAGGTTCTCCTCAGTTTAAAACAATATGCAATTTTCGCCGATTTTCGAAATCACCATCAACTTTTATTGCGCTTCGCAGCATGCCAGCAGGGCTTAGCGCCCGGCCCCTCCCGCTGCACGGGCGGTTGCCACCGACCCGGGACAAAACAGCGTCGTCCGCTCAGCTCAACTCGCTTTGGTAATGATGATTCGTCGTCAGGTACAGTCCGCGCCGCATTTCCACCGGCTTGTCGCCATAGGTAAATGAAGCCCGCTCCACACTCAGCAACGGCGTTTGGGGCGCCACGCCCAGAAACTCTGCCGCATCCATATCCGCCCCGACGGCACGGATGCGCTCTTCGGCACGGATCATGCGCGTGCCGAACTCCGACTCGAACAGGCCATACAGCGGCCCGCGGTATTCCACCAGGCGTTCGGCCGTCAGCCCCTTGAAGATGGCGCCGGGCAGCCAGATGTCTTCGAGGATGATGGGAACGCCATTGAACGATTTTACCCGGCGAATGAAAATGACGGAGTCGCCCGACTTCATGTCGAGCTGACGGGCCACTTCGGCCGACGCGCGCACGCGCTTGACTTCGATGATCTTGTTCTCGGGACGCTGCGGCTCGTCGCTGTCGGCCATCAACCGCAGGAAGCGGAACTGCGCCTGGGTCTCATGATGGGTGGCAACGAAGGTCCCCTTGCCCTGGCGGCGCACCACCAGGTTTTCGGCCGCCAGTTCATCGATTGCCTTGCGCACCGTGCCCTGACTGACCTTGAATCGATTGCCCAGCTCCACTTCACTGGGAATGAGCTCGCCGGGCTTCCACTCACCGGCCTCCAGGCGCTGCATGATGAGCGCCTTGATCTGCTGGTACAACGGACTGAAGGTGGGCGCAGGACTGGCAGCACCCGCCCCCGCGGCATGCGCGTCGGCGTTGTTCGAATTAGGCAGGATCGAGCTCATAACCTCGAATTTCACCACAAAATCCCTTCCGGCGTCCAGCAAAAACTAGGCAATAATATGTCTTATATAAGACATAAGATATTGATTGACAGCGCTCTTTCGCAGGCCTACACTCGCGAGCAACCTGAAGACCTGCAAGGCAGACCGGGTGCGATTTACAGGCCGGAGGGCGCTAACGAGAATCGCTCTCATCCAGACCTATCGAACGCGGCGTTTTCATGCAGGCAGAGCACAAGTTTGACAGGTTTTTGATTTGTCGGCAGAGCCCGAACCGAAAGCAACTGACTCGCTGCGTTTTCGACGGTATCATGGCGGCCTAACAAGAATTCGAGGAAGTCGCGCAATTTCCTGCGCAAACCAGAAGCAACCGCAGACGGCCCTGCCGCGCTCTCCGCGACGCGACCGCAACGTGCGCTTCATGCAGTCTGAACGCTTTTTTTCATCACCTCTTTTGGAGATTCAACATGGCTAAAGCCCCCATGCGTGTTGCCATCACCGGCGCCGCCGGTCAGATCGGTTACTCCCTGCTGTTCCGCATCGCCAACGGCGACCTGCTGGGCAAAGACCAGCCGGTCATCCTGCAACTGCTGGAAATCCCCGATGAGAAGGCACAGAAGGCGTTGAAGGGCGTCATCATGGAAATCGATGACTGTGCCTTCCCGCTGCTGGCTGGCGTGACCGCCCACAGCGATCCGATGACCGCCTTCAAGGATGCCGACATCGCCCTGCTGGTGGGTGCCCGTCCCCGCGGCCCCGGCATGGAGCGCAAGGACCTGCTGGAAGCCAACGCCCAGATCTTCACCGTGCAGGGCAAGGCGCTGGACGCCGTCGCCTCGCGCAACGTCAAGGTCCTGGTGGTCGGCAACCCGGCCAACACCAACGCCTACATCGCCATGAAGTCGGCACCGAACCTGCCGGCCAAGAACTTCACCGCCATGCTGCGCCTGGACCACAACCGTGCGCTGTCGCAAGTGGCAGCCAAGATCGGCAAGCCAGTCTCGGCCATCGAAAAGCTGTGCGTCTGGGGCAACCACTCGCCGACCATGTACGCTGACTACCGCTTCGCCACCGCCGATGGCGCCTCCATCAAGGACACCATCAACGACCAGGAATGGAACAAGAACGTGTTCCTGCCCACCGTCGGCAAGCGCGGCGCGGCCATCATCGAAGCCCGCGGCCTGTCCTCGGCAGCATCGGCAGCCAACGCGGCCATCGACCACGTGCGTGACTGGGTGCTGGGCACCAACGGCAAGTGGACCACCATGGGCATCCCCTCGGACGGTTCCTACGGCATCCCCGAAGGCACCATGTTCGGCTTCCCGGTGACCACCGAAAACGGCGAGTACAAGATCGTCCAGGGCCTGGAGATCGACGAGTTCTCGCAAGAGCGCATCAACATCACCCTCAAGGAGCTGTTGGAAGAGCGTGAAGGCGTGAAGCATCTGGTCGGCTAATTGACCAGGGCGCGGCGGTCTTCAATCGCCGCGCCCGTCGTCTTCCTGCAATACCGGCAGTACCAGCAGTACCCGCAATATCGCAATATCGCAATACCGATCGATCCGACAACCTTACCCCAGTCCCATTCGCAGCAATGCATCCTTCCCAGGTCTTGTTCCCAGGTGCCCAGCAGCCGGTTTCGCTCCCGGTGTGCGATCACTACGCCGGCTCCGAAAAGCTGATGCGCAAGTCGATGGCCCTGCAGCAGGAACTCGGTCCCCTGTTCGACATCACCTTCGACTGCGAAGACGGCGCCGCCGCCGGCAATGAAGCCGCGCACGCCGAGCTGGTCGCCTCGCTCATCGCCGGCCCCGACAATGTCCACCGCCGTATCGGCGCGCGCCTGCATGACGTGGGCCATGCGCATTTCGAGCAGGACGTGGCCATCATCTGCGGCGCCGCTGCGCGCGAGCTGGCCTACGTGATGTTGCCCAAGCCGGAAGGCATTGCCGACGTGCTGCGCGCACTGGAGAGCATCAATCGCGTGGCCGCTGGCGCCGGCCGTGCGCAACTGCCGGTGCAGGTGTTGATCGAGACCCACGGCGCGCTGGCCGATGCCGCACGCATCGCCGCCCTGCCCCAGGTCCAGTCGTTGTCGTTCGGAGTCATGGATTTCGTCTCGGCGCACTACGGTGCCATCCCCGGCAGCGCCATGCGCTCCCCCGGGCAGTTCGACCACCCGCTGGTGCGCCGCGCCAAGCTGGAGATTGCCGCCGCCTGCCATGCGCACGGCAAGGTGCCGTCGCATAACGTGACCACCGACATCAAGAATCCCGCCGCCGTGGCCGATGATGCGCGCCGCGCGGCACAGGAATTTGGCTACACCCGGATGTGGAGCATCCATCCGGACCAGATCCGTCCCATCGTGCAGGCCATGTCGCCCTCCACCGAGGAGGCCGAACTGGCGGCACAGATCTTGCTCAAGGCGCAGTCGGTGCAATGGGGTCCGATCCAGCACCTGGGCAACCTGCACGATCGGGCCAGTTATCGCTATTACTGGAGTATCCTGCAACGCGCCCACGCCACTGGCGTGGCGCTGCCGCCGGAAACCCTAGTCTGGTTCGCCGCCGGCGACTCCCCCTCAACCACGCAGTAAAGACCGTTTCGATCACCGCACATGAAAAAGCACCTGACCCTGATCGCCCTGCTGGGCGCCCTGTTCGCCACCGCCGGCATCAGCCCGGCACAGGCCGAGACCGCCACCGCCGCCAAGCCCGCTGCCAAGAAGAAGGTGGTCAAGAAGGCGCCGGCCAAGAAGGCCGCAGCCGCTGCCGCCGCCGCTCCGGCTTCCAAGATGCCCTTCTCGTCGGACGCCGAGGATGACGACAGCGAACCCGAACTGGGCGGCACCCTGTCGGCCGACTTCCAGTGCGAAATGGGCCACAAGCTGACCATCTGGAAGAACGAGACCGACGACAAGCACATCGCCATCCGCTGGGACAAGCGCATCCACCGCCTGACCCGTGTGGAAACCACCACCGGCGCCAACCGCTTCGAAAACCGCAAGATGGGCCTGGTCTGGATCGGTATCCCCGCCAAGGGCCTGTTGCTGGACTCCAAGAAGGGTCAGCAGCTGGCCAACGAATGCAAGAACGCCGAGCAGATGAAGGCCGCCGCCGCACCGGCAGCGAACCCGACCGTTGCCGCAGCGCCGCAGCAGAACTGACACGGGAAGCCGCGCTTCCCGGACCAGACCCCAGCCGTACCAGAGAAACAAAGAATCACAGAATCAGGCAGCACCCCGCAGTTCACCATTGCAGCGCAAACCGGATTCGACTAGCTAGCATCACTAAATTGCCAAATTAAGGAGAAGAGGCCATGTCTCGCAACACATTGAACACCCTGAAGGAATTCAAGATTTCCGATTCCAAGAAGGGCAAGTTCTACTCCCTGCCCGCCCTGCAAAAGTCGCTGGGCGTGAATATCTCGCGCCTGCCGGTGTCCATCCGTATCGTGCTGGAATCGGTGCTGCGTAACTGCGATGGCCAGAAGGTCACCGAAGAACACGTCAAGCAACTGGCCAACTGGGGTGCCAAGGCTGCCCGCGTGGATGAGATCCCCTTCGTGGTCGCCCGCGTGGTGCTGCAGGACTTCACCGGCGTGCCGCTGCTGGCCGATCTGGCCGCCATGCGCAATGTCGCCAGCAAGCTGGGCAAGAACCCCAAGAACATCGAACCGCTGGTCCCGGTGGACCTGGTGGTGGACCACTCTGTGCAGATCGACCACTTCCGCGAGAAGAAGGCGCTGGACCTGAACATGAAGCTGGAATTCTCGCGCAACAACGAGCGCTACCAGTTCATGAAGTGGGGCATGCAAGCCTTCGATACCTTCGGCGTGGTGCCCCCGGGCTTCGGCATCGTCCACCAGGTCAACCTGGAGTACCTGGCACGCGGCGTGCACAACAAGACCGGCGTCTACTACCCTGACACCCTGGTCGGCACCGACTCCCACACAACCATGATCAACGGCATCGGCGTGGTCGGCTGGGGCGTGGGCGGCATCGAAGCCGAAGCCGGCATGCTGGGCCAGCCGGTCTATTTCCTGACCCCGGACGTGGTCGGCGTGAACCTGACCGGCGCCCTGCGCGAAGGCGTCACCGCCACCGACCTGGTGCTGACCATCACCGAACTGCTGCGCCAGACCAAGGTCGTGGGCAAGTTCGTCGAATTCTTCGGTGAAGGCACCGAATCGCTGTCGCTGACCGACCGCGCCACCATCGCCAACATGGCTCCGGAATACGGCGCCACCATGGGCTTCTTCCCGGTTGACGATGCCACCATCGACTACTTCAAGGGTACCGGCCGCACCAAGGCCGAGATCGACGCCTTCGAAGCCTACTTCAAGGCCCAGGGCCTGTATGGCGTGCCCAAGGCCGGCCAGATCGACTACACCCAGGAAGTCTCGCTGGACCTGGGTACCGTCGCTCCCTCGCTGGCAGGTCCGAAGCGTCCGCAAGACCGCATCGAGATCGGCAACGTCAAGTCCACCTTCGCCGACCTGTTCACCAAGCCGACTTCCGAGAACGGCTTCAACAAGAAGGCGGAAGACCTCACCGCCACCTACAAGAACGCCGACGGCGTGGATGTGCACAACGGTGACGTGCTGATCGCCGCCATCACCTCCTGCACCAACACCTCCAACCCGAGCGTGCTGCTGGCTGCCGGCCTCCTGGCCAAGAAGGCGGTCGAAGCCGGCCTGAAGGTCGCACCGCACATCAAGACCTCGCTGGCCCCTGGCTCGCGCGTGGTGACCAAGTACCTGGAAGCGGCTGGCCTGTTGCCCTACCTGGAAAAGCTGGGCTTTGGCGTGACCGCCTACGGTTGCACCACTTGCATCGGCAACGCCGGTGACCTGACTGCGGCCATGAACGAAGCCATCGTCAAGAACGACGTCGTGGCTGCCGCCGTGCTGTCGGGCAACCGCAACTTCGAAGCCCGTATCCACCCGAACATCCGCGCCAACTTCCTGGCTTCGCCGCCGCTGGTGGTGGCCTACGCGATCGCCGGCAATGTCACCCGCGACCTGATGACCGAACCGGTCGGCAAGGGCAAGGGTGGCAAGGACATCTACCTGGGCGACATCTGGCCGACCTCGCAAGAGATCGAAAAGCTGCTCAAGTTCGCCATGAACGCCAAGACCTTCAAGGAAAACTACGCCGACGTGAAGGGTGCCCCGGGCAAGCTGTGGGAAGCCATCAAGGGCGTCGCCAAGGGCGAAGTCTACAACTGGCCGACCTCGACCTACATCGCCGAGCCGCCGTTCTTCGAGAACTTCAGCGAAGAGCCCAAGATCGCTGCCGCCGGTATCTCCGGTGCACGCGCCCTGGGCGTGTTCGGCGACTCGATCACCACCGACCACATCTCCCCGGCCGGTTCGATCAAGGAATCCAGCCCGGCCGGCAAGTGGCTGCAAGCCAACGGCGTGCTCAAGGCTGACTTCAACTCCTACGGCTCGCGCCGCGGCAACCACGAGATCATGATGCGCGGCACCTTCGCCAACGTGCGCATCAAGAACCTGATGATCCCGGCCAAGGAAGACGGCTCCCGCGTCGAAGGTGGCATCACCCTGCACCAGCCGACCGGCGAACAGATGTCGATCTATGACGCCGCCATGAAGTACGTGGCCGAAGGCACCCCGACCATGGTGTTCGGTGGCGAAGAGTACGGTACCGGCTCCTCCCGTGACTGGGCCGCCAAGGGCACCCAGCTGCTGGGCGTGAAGGCCGTGATCGCACGTTCCTTCGAACGTATCCACCGTTCCAACCTGGTCGGCATGGGCGTGCTGCCGCTGCAGTTCCTGGGTAGCGACAGCGTGCAGACGCTGGGCATCACTGGTGACGAAACCTTCGACCTGAAGGGCCTGGACGGCGAGATCAAGCCGCAACAGGAAGCCACCCTGGTGATCCACCGCAAGAACGGCGAGACCAAGGAAGTCAAGCTGCTGCTGCGCATCGATACCCCGATCGAAGTGGACTACTACAAGCATGGCGGCATCCTGCCGTTCGTGCTGCGTCAACTGCTGGCAGCCTAAGCAGGGCGGGCAGCGCGGCGCCCCCCGGTGCCGATGCTGCCATGCAGTCTGCACGTTTGCAGAAACGAGAAACGCCGGATTCGTCCGGCGTTTTTTATTTTTCCGCTGCCGCAGGCTGCCCTTTGGAATCAGGTCAGCAGTCTGAAGACGGGTACCGCTGCCAAATCATCTACAATAGACGGTTTCGTTTCCACAGATTACAGATAGCCTACATGCGTCGTCCTGCCAAACGTTCCTCCTCCAAGCTCTCTGCCGACAGCCAGCACCTGGTCACCTTTGCGCAAGCCATCGCGCAGGCGTCCAGCCGGCTCGAAGAGCGCGCCTGGCTGAAACCCCTGGACGCCCTGCTCAACAAGCTCCTGCGCGCCAGCAACCAGGGCCTGATCGACACCGCGCTGGACCACCTCTTCAAGGCCGACCTGGACGCCTACGATGTCCTGATCGAGGCCGTCGAGGCCGGCAGCGAAGCCACCACGCTGGAACACGACGGCCAGGACTACGACGTCCAGCTGCTGGTCCTGCCGGTGCTGGCCTGGACCCGCTTCGCCATCGCCTCGGGCCCCATTGCCGGCGACCTGCAGAACGCCATCGCGGCCCACCTGCACGCCCACATCCTGGCCAAGGACGCGCGCCTGGCGCTGGCACCCAGCCTGTTCTCGATCGAGCAGCTGCCGCGCATGCACGCCGACGTGTTCGCCCTGACCCGCCAGATGGGCCAGAGCGCACTCAAGAACACCCCGGTGCAGCTGCGCGGCGAACAGCCGCCGACCGCCGCCTTCCTGGCTGATACCCGCTATGCCATCGCCGCCGTGGTGGTGCCCGCCGGTGGCGCCCTGTTCCACTGGCAGGAAAGCGAACAGCAGAGCCACTTCTCGGCCAACAAGACCGCTGCCTTCGACGCCTGGAAGCAGCAGGTCACGCCGATCTTCACGCGCCTGCTGCCCGGCTGCAATGTCGAGCTGCTGCTGCCGCAAGCCTATTTCTTCGGCTGCCGCGAGGCCGACAAGCATATCCGGCCGGCGTCGATCCGTGCCGCCGACTACTTCCTCACGCAGACGCTGGATATCGCGTCCTCCGAGCTGCATGCCAGCATCGGCGGCTTTTCCGAAGACATCAACGGCCAGATCGACGAATACCGCATCGGCTTTTCCATCGGCAACGACCCCACCGTGGTCTACGGCACCGTGTGGCCGTTGTACGAGCAGGAAAGTGGCGAAGACCTGCCCATGATGATCCCCGGCGGTGCCGGCCTGCTGGAAGGACTCCCGGCTAGTCCGCTGCAGCAGATCCTGGCCACCCTGCGCGAATGCGGCATCGTCCAGATCAAGCATCACAGCGAACGTTTCACGATGGAATTCTGCGATGACTGCGGTGCGCCCCTGTTCCCCGATCGCGAGGGTGAACTGGTGCATGCCGAGATGCCGGAAGATACCCCGCCTCCGGTCGAACACTTCCATTGACGCACCATCGGGCTGCGCGGGCTGCCGCATAGTCGGCGGGAGGCGCCACGCCGTACCTTGCCTGACGGCATTGGGAGCGGGCAATAAAAAAGGCATCCACCACGCGGCGGATGCCTTTTTCTCTTCTGTATCGGGCTAGCCTGCCCGCTTTTCCTGCGGTACCGAATGACGAAAAACGTCAGATCCGGACTGCGTCTCCTCCGGATCCCTTAGCTTCCTGACAGACCTGAGGGCGATCAGGCAGCCAGTTTCTCGATCAGGCCCATTTCGGCGCTGGACATCAGCTTGTCGATATCCACCAGGATCAGCATGCGCTGCTCCAGGGTGCCCAGACCGATCAGGTAGTCGGAGTCGAAGGTGGTGCCCATTTCCGGGGCCGGCTTGATCTGTTCCTGGGTCAGGGTGATCACGTCGGACACGCTGTCGACCACCATACCCACCACGCGACCACCGATATTGAGGATGATCACCACGGTGAACTGGTCGTAGGTCGGCTCGCCCAGCTGGAACTTGATGCGCATGTCGACGATGGGGACGATGATGCCGCGCAGGTTGACCACGCCCTTGATGAAATCAGGCGAGTTGGCGATACGGGTCACGGCTTCGTAGCCGCGAATTTCCTGAACCTTCAGAATATCGATGCCGTATTCTTCCTTACCCAGGGTGAAGGCAAGAAACTCGTTTCCATTGCTGTCGGTTTTTTCGCCGAAGCCGGAAAGATTCTTGGTTGCAGTGTCAGACATGTTGTGGCCCTTTAAATATCAGGAAAATACAGATTCGTCGTTCAGTTGGCGGCTGGATCGCAGCAAGGCTGCCACATCGACAATCAGGGCGACGCCGCCGTCGCCCAGAATGGTTGCTCCGGAAATGCCGGCGACCTTCCGATAGTTGGATTCCAGATTCTTGACAACGATCTGCTGTTGTCCGATCAGGTCATCCACGAAAAGTGCTGCCTTCTTTCCGTCTGACTCCAAAATGACCACCAATCCTTGCGAGGGATCGGTGAAGGAGGGTTCGATGTTGAAAATCTGATAAAGCGGGATCAGGGGCAGGTATTCGCCGCGTACGCGCAGCACCTGGCCCTGACCGGAAATCTCTTTGATATCTTGCGCCAATGGCTGCAAAGATTCAACCACATATCCCAGCGGCAATATGTAGACTTCTTCACCAATCCGGATCGACATGCCGTCCAGGATGGCCAGCGTCAGCGGCAGCGAGATCGAGATGGTGGTGCCAAAGCCCTTGCTGGAGCGGATATCCACCGCCCCACCCATGGCCAGGATGTTGCGCTTGACCACATCCATGCCCACGCCACGTCCCGACACGTCGGTCACCTGCTCGGCGGTAGAGAAACCGGGCTCGAAGATCAGCTGCCAGACCTCGGCGTCCGACAGGTTGTCGGTCACTGGCATGCCCTGCTGCTTGGCCTTGGCCAGGATCTTGTCGCGGTTCAGGCCACCACCGTCGTCGGTGACCTCGATGATGATGTTGCCGCCCTGATGTTCGGCAGACAGGGATAGCACCCCTGCCTCACTCTTGCCGGCGCTGCGACGGGCATCCGGCAGTTCGATACCGTGGTCGATGCTGTTGCGCACCAGGTGCGTGAGCGGATCGACGATACGTTCGATCAGGCCCTTGTCCAGTTCGGTCGCGGCGCCATGGGTGACGAATTCGACCTGCTTGCCAAGCTTGTGCGCCAGATCGCGCACCATGCGCGGGAAGCGCGAAAACACGTAGTCCATGGGCATCATGCGGATCGACATCACCGATTCCTGCAGATCCCGGGTATTGCGGCTCAACTGGCTGACGCTGTTGAGCAGGTGCTCATGCTGCATCGGATCCAGCTTGCCGACACGCTGCTCGATCATGGCCTGGGTGATCACCAGTTCGCCAACCAGATTGATCAGTTGGTCGACCTTTTCGATGCTCACACGGATCGACGAGGATTCCGGTCCCTGGGCGGCGCCCCCCTTGGCGGATTTCTTTTCCGAGGAGGCATGCTCGCCATGCAGATGGGCGTCGTCGTGATGGCCGTTGGCACCATTGGTGCCATGGGCGGCGGCAGCGTGGGCGCTCTCCGGCTCAGGCTTCTTGGCGCTGATGTCCAGCGGCACGAAGGGAGCGAAGAAGCCGTAGCCCTGCTCGCGCTCCTTGTCTTCCACGGTGGTCTGGTTGTCGAAGAAACCGTAGCCCTGGGCGCGTTCGCGCTCTTCCTGGGTCACGAAGTTATCGAAGAAACCATAGCCGCGCTCTTCATCGGCGGTCTTGCCGGGATCCACAGCCTGCGAAATCTTCAGATCGGCCACATTGACGATGAAGGCGCAGATGGCGACCACGTCATCGATCGGTTCGGCCGTATCGAGAATGAAGACCCAGTTTCCTTCGGCAGACTTGGTCTTTTCAATCTTGCCCAGCATGGACAGCTCGTCGGCCAGCGCCTCGGCGTCCTTGTCGGCGATGACCGGCATCTCCAGCCGATAGCGACGGGCGCCGTCGGGGCCCACCATGGCTGCGGCCGCGGCCGCAGCCGGTCCTGCAGCAGCAGCCCTGGGAGTGCTCGTGCTGGAGCTTTTGCCCTGCGACAGGGCTTCGAGCAGCATGCGTACATCACCCACGGCATCCTGATCCACCTCGGCGCCATGCTTGTGGCCATCGAGCATGGACTTCAATACATCCTTGGCCGCCAGGAAGGCGTCCACATGTTCCGCGGTCAGGGCCATCTGGCCCTGGCGGATACGGTCCAGCAGCGACTCCAGTACGTGCGTGACCTCGGCGATGTCGGTCAGACCGAAGGTCGACGAGCCGCCCTTGATGGAATGCGCGGCACGGAACACGGCATTGAGGTCCTCCGGATCGGGCGAGGCCACATTGACGGCCAACAACAGCTTTTCCATTTCCGCGAGCCCTTCCTCGGCCTCGTCGAAAAAGACCTGGAAAAACTGGCTCATATCAATGCTCATGCCTGGGCTCCATGCTGGATGCGGTTCGTGTCGTTCTTGTTATCCCGGCAAGATCAGCCGATCACCTTGCGCACTACCTCGGTCAGGCGCTGCGGGTCAAAGGGCTTGACCAGCCAGCCATTGGCGCCGGCCGCCTTGCCCTTGGCCTTCATCTCGTCACTGAACTCGGTGGTCAGCATCAGGATCGGCACCCGCGCATAGCTGGTCAGCTCGCGCAGTGAGCGGATCAGGGTCAGGCCATCCATGCGTGGCATGTTCTGGTCGGTCAGGACCAGGTCGAAGGTATGCGTCTTGGCCTTTTCCAGCGCGTCCACGCCGTCAACCGCTTCGGTCACGTTGTAACCCGCAGCCTTCAGACTGAATACCACCATCTGGCGCAGTGACCCGGAATCATCTACTGCGAGAATCGTTTTGGACATCGTTACTCCCTGTTTCTTCAATAAGGCTCATGCGCATGTGCATTATGCCGCAGCTCCGGCCGCCGACCTATTGCCCTGCGCCCGGCCGGAATGACCTAGTTCAATCTTGACCCACTCAGCCCGCAAAGGCTTAGAACAACTCGATATCGCCGCTTTCCATGCGTGTCTGGCGCACCGCTTTCCACAGCCCGGTATCGAGCACGGTCAGCCGCTCCTCCATCGCCTGCACGGTGCTGGCCAGCAGCTCCCTGAGTTCCTCGTCGGTCTGCCCCTGCTCCGGTACGATCTCGAAACTGTTGGCGCTCAACACCCCCAGCGCTTCACGCAGGCCGATCACGCGCCGCACGATACGCTCCAGCAGCTGGCTGGTCATGTCCTGGAACTGCAGACCGGTGACCGCCGCGTTCACATGGTGGCTGACCTGCGCCTGGGTCGCCTTGAGCTGTTCGATACTCTCGCTGTCGAACTCGCCCGTGCCATTCATCAGTCCCTCGAGGATGGTCTGCTGGGTCTGCACAGAACGGTGCAGCTCCATGAAACTGGTACCCAGCTTGCCGATGGCTTCGCCCAGAAGGATGTTGGTCTGGACCAGGTCCGACTCCACTTCCGTCAATTGGCGGCTGCCGCCGCTGGCAGTATCGAGCAACAAGCGCTTGAGCTCCTGCAGCATGGTCTTGGTCGGCATATCCAGCTCTCTTCCCCTGTTCAGTTGGAACACTTCTGCTTCAATGGCAAATCCCTGCCCGACACGCCTGCCTCAGTTCTTGGGCGGCGCGGTCAAACCCTGCTGAATGTCGTCATCGCTGGCGTCGGTGGGCACGTTCAGCGAGCCACTATCCTTCTCGACCAGTTCCTCGGCCTTCTTGTTCATGACGATGATGCTGATGCGACGGTTGATGGGGTTGAACGGATCTTCCTTGTCCAGCAGCACCGCCGAGGACAGGCCCACCACCCGCAGCACCTTGGATTCGTCCATGCCACCGGTGATCAGCTCGCGGCGCGATGCATTGGCGCGGTCGGCCGACAGTTCCCAGTTGCTGTAGCCCTTCTCGCCACGGGAATACGGCGTGGCATCGGTATGCCCGGACAGGCTGATCTTGTTGGGGACATCGTTCAGGGTGCGTCCGATCTCGTGCAGGATTTCCTTGGTATAGGGCTGCAACTGGGCGCTGGCCAGGGCGAACATGGGACGGTTCTTCTCGTCCACGATCTGGATGCGCAGGCCTTCAGAGGTGATGTCGATCAACAGCTGGTTCTTGAACTGCTTCAGCGTCGGATTGGAATCGATGGCCTTTTCCAGGCGCGACTTCAGTTGCTCCAGGCGCGAACGCTCGGCACGCTCCAGTTCCTGCTGGGCCTGCTTGAGGGTCTGCTTGCGGGTGACCACATCGTTCTCGCCCTTGCGCAACTGGCCGTCCTGGCGGGTCAGGTCCTTGCCGCCGCCTGGCAGCACCGTATTGGCGTCGCCGCTACCGGAGCCGCCGGCCATGGCGACCTTCAGCGGGGTCTTGAAATATTCGGCGATGCCGTTCAGGTCGCCCTTGGCAGTCGAACCCAGCAGCCACATCAGCAGGAAGAACGCCATCATCGCAGTCACGAAGTCGGCGTACGCGATCTTCCAGGCGCCGCCGTGGTGACCACCGCCGCCCTTCTTGATCCGCTTAACGATTATGGGACGTAGCCCTTCGTCGGCCATGCCTTACTCCTGCTCAATGCTGATGTCTGTGTGAATCGATGCGCGTACCATCCGCCAATCCGCCAATCCGCCAACGGCAGGATTACTTGCTCTTGGCCTGCTTGACGTGCTCTTCCAGTTCCAGGAAGGTCGGACGTTCGGTCGAGAACAGGACCTTGCGGCCGAATTCGATCGACAGCGCCGGCGCGTAGCCATTCAGGCTGGCCAGCAGCGTCACCTTCACGCACTGGTAGATCTTGGTCGATTCGTGCAGCTTCTGTTCCAGCAGGCTGGACAGCGGGCCCACGAAACCGTAGGCCAGCAGAATACCGAGGAAGGTACCCACCAGCGCGTGCGCAATGAGCATGCCCAGCTCGGACGGCGGAATACCCACCGATTCCATGGTGTGCACCACCCCCATCACCGCGGCCACGATACCGAAGGCCGGCATGCCGTCACCCAGCTTGGCGATGCAGTGCACCGGAATCTCACCCTCGTGGTGGTGGGTCTCGATTTCGTTGTCCATCAGGTTTTCGATCTGGAACGCATCCATGTTGCCCGACACCATCAGGCGCAGGTAGTCGGTCATGAACTCGATCAGGTGATGGTCGGCCAGCACGCCGGGGTACTTGCTGAAGATGGGGCTGCTTTCCGGCTCTTCGATGTCACCTTCGATGGACATCAGGCCTTCCTTGCGAGACTTGGTCAGGATCTCGAACAGCAGCGCCATCAGCTCCATGTACAGCGCTTTGGTGTAGGTCGAGCCCTTGAGGACAGTCGGCAAGGCCTTCATCGTGGCCTTGATCGCCTTGCCGTTGTTACCCACCAGGAACGCGCCACCCGCGGCGCCGCCGATCATCAGCAGTTCAAGTGGCTGAAACAGCGCCCCCAGATGGCCGCCGGACAGGGCAAAGCCGCCGAAGACGGAGCCCATGACAATGACATATCCGATAATGACTAACAAAGTGCCTGCTCCCGTCCCAGTGGCGTTGCATGTATTTTCACGTTCGTCAGATTACAGGTATTCCAATCAAGCAAATGAGGGAATACATATCCGAAAAACGCCCTTCCTTTTCGATTTACGGCTCAATCCGGGCAAACTTGATACGTCGCGTCTCGCATTGCGTCACTTTATGCACTCACATGCGCCAGCCATGCAGCACCGGCCCGCGCCCCTCGGGCTGGATCACCAGGTCCGGCGTGGTCCCCGGAATATGGAATTCGTAACTCAGCAACAGCGTCCCCGGCCGCATTTCGGCCCGGGCCTTGTGCCACAGGGCCAGCATGGCGGCCGGCGAAAGATAGGCGAACACCACGTCGTACTCTGCGAAATCGAGCAACAGATAGTCGCCCCGCACGAAGCGGCAGCGATTGCCCGCCAGCGCCGCGCGCAGGCGGCTCACCAGCCAGGGCAAGGGCGCGATCTCGATGCCGGTGAATTCACTTTCTGGCCGACGATGCGAAAGATCCAGCACCGCGCCACCCAGGCCGCTGCCGATATCCATGAAGCGGATCGCCCGTCCCTGGGGCAACAAGGCGGCCACCGCATCCCAGGCATTGCGGCCGGAGGGATAGAACGGCACCTGGCTGCGGAAGGTGGACCAGAACAGCACCAGCATGAACAGGAATACCGCCAGGAACAGCCAGGGCGGCAATTGCAGCCGCCCTACCAGCAGCGCCGCCAGCGGGAACACCAGCAGGATCAGCCACCACCACACGGCCATGCGGCGCAGACGTGCCAGCAGCGCGGCAATCGCACCGTGCAGCACGGAGGTTTGCAAGGGAGAAAAGGGAGAAAGACCGGCGCGCTGGCACAGCACGTCGATCACGTTGGCGCCCACCAGGCCCAACACGAACAGCAGCAAGGCCTGGATCGCCGGCGCCTGCAGCAGTGGCCTGCGGCGGGCGCCGGGGTGGTTCTCTAGGTCAGACATCTAGACAATCGGCCTCATTCTTCCTGGCAGAGTAGCGGCGCCACTGTCACGGTCAAGCGGCCGAACCGCGACCGCATCGACAGCGATGGCGCAGCACTGCGGATCAGGCAACGGCCGCCAGCACCGGCTCGGCGACCATCGGGGCGGAGGCTGCCACCGGCAGGGCTTCCACCAGACCCATGACCACCGCATCCTTGGCCTTCTTGGTCTTGCCAGCACGCGAAGGCATGTGGCACAGGCCGCACAGATAGTCCTGATGCAGGTCCAGTCGATGCACCACGAAGTGGCCGCCGCACTTGCAGCAGGGCGTGGTCATGAGCATCTTGCTTTCGAAGAAGCGCACCAGCGTCCAGGCCCGCGTGAGCGAGAGCACCGGCTCGCCGGCATCGCTCTGACCGACCTGTTCCAGATAGAGCTTGTAGGCCTTCATCACGGCTTCGATGCCGCTGATGCGGGCATGCTCCACCAGATAGCGGTGCACGTTGATGAACAGCGACGAATGGATATTGGGCTGCCAGGTGATGAACCAGTCCGTCGAGAACGGCAGCATGCCCTTGGGCGGCGAGACGCCCTTCAATTCCTTGTACAGCTTCAGCAGGCGCTCGCGCGACAGCGAAGTTTCCGATTCCAGCAACTGGAGGCGCGCCCCCAGGTTGATCAGTTCAATGGCCAACTGAATTTCCTGCGCCTCTGTGACAACGCTCTTTTTAGCCATGGTGCTACCCCCCGGTGATTTCGTAGTGACACTGCCTGACCCCTCTCCATGTGCACAAGGCAGATGGACATCAGGCTGCAAATCCAAGACACAAACTCATTAACTGCTACGGTACGTCTTCCCCTCCGGCGCATTGACCCCTGCCCGCGCCGGTCCTGCTCTTGTCTTGTTGTTTTACGAAATTTGTTCGCTGGGCTGACAGGCCATCAGGATGGCCGCATGCGACTGGGCCAGGCTTTTGTCCTTGTTGTAATTGGTGAGCATGCCGAGGATGGCACCATCGTCGAAACGGAAGCGCGTCAACATCATGTTGGTCGCGGCCAGTTTCATGATCTGGGCATTGGACAAACCCTCGATCAGATCGGCGATCTCTGCGCTGATACCCAGCCGGAAGATTGCGGTCGGCTTGTCCTGACGGATCATCTGCTGTGCCAGCATCAGATAGCTCAGGTTGGCATCGCGGATCTCCGCCATCATGTCGTTGGTATTCATTTGCACCCCACCTCGGTAAGAACTCCATACTGCTCTGTGCTGCTCTCGGCTGCATTGAGCTGCTTACAATCGCTTACATTTACTTGACTGCAAGCCAATTCTGAGGGGGGGCGGACAGGCGGGAAATTAGACTTGATCGGTATTTTTCGTCCGAAACAAAACCAGCAGGCTTGTCAGACTTTGTCTTACAAGAAGACCTATTTCCCCTGCAGTTTTGATGCCAGGGAAATGAACAGCCAGAGTCCTTGCGACTTCCAGCGACAATCAGGAATTTCCTGATCAAAAGGTTTCTTGACCGAAATGGCTCAACAAAATTGACACCAAAGCAACAAAATAAATTGTAAATTTTGGCGGTTTTCTTGTGCCATGTTGCTGTGTAACGACTAGCTCAGCCGCATTTCTTCTTCGACTGCCGAGCTAAACTGTAGTTTCCTTCAACACGGGGCCGCAGAAAAATTGCAATGTTTTACGCGGTCTGACATCTTTTGCGCCACTGGACGAGAAAATGCGAAGCGGCCCAGCGGTATGAGGATGCCGTATCAAGAATGACTAGCATTTTATGACCGCCTCCTTCGCACCAAAACGAGAAACAGAGGCAACATTTACCTTTATTCAATTTCTGGACGGCAAACCCGGTGCAGACACCCCGCGCCGGGTTGGCTCGACGCTTACATGCGTGCCAGGGCCTGTTCGATATCGGCGATGAGATCTTCCGGCGCCTCCAGGCCGATGTTGAAGCGCACCAGCTGCCCTTCTCGCATCCAGTCCCGACGCATGCCCCGCATCCGGTATGGCACGCACAGGCTGTGTGCACCGCCCCAGCTGTAGCCGATCTTGAACAGGCGCAGGCTGTCGACAAAGCGGTCGGTCTGCTCTTCCACGTAGCGCGGATCGAAGATCACCGAGAACAGGCCGCCTGCGCCGGTGAAGTCTCGCTTCCAGTGCGCATGGCCGGGGCAATCCTCGAAGGCCGGGTGCAGCACCGAGACGATCTCCGGGCGCTGCTTCAACCACGTCGCCACCTTGCGCGCGGCCGCATCGTGTGCCTCGAAGCGCAGGCGCATCGAGGACAGGCTGCGCAGCACCAGATAGACGTCGTCCATGCCCACGCCGAACCCCAGGCGCATGTGCGCCAGCTCCAGCTTTTCATTGAGGGCCTGGTCGCGCACCACCACCGCGCCCATCAGCACATCAGAACCCCCGGACTGGTACTTGGTGACGGCTTGCATGACGATGTCCACGCCATGCTCGAAGGCCTTGAAGGCCAGGCCGGCGGACCAGGTATTGTCGATCGCCACCAGCACGCCCCTGGCGTGGGCCGCCCGGCACAGCGCCGGAATATCCGGCACTTCCATCGATACCGAACCCGGTGCCTCGGTCCACACCAGACGGGTATTGGGCATGATCAGGTCGGCCAGACCCTCACCGATCATCGGGTCATAGAATCGCGCCGTGATCTGGAAATCACGCTCCAGCCACTGGCCCAGGTCCTTGCTGGGCCCGTAGACGTTGTCCGGCAGGAGCACATCGTCGCCACTCTTGAGGAAGGCAAAGTTGACCATGGCGATGGCGGCCAGCCCGCTGGGCGTAACACGACAGTAATTGCCGCCCTCGATCTCGGCCAGCCGGGCCTCCAGCACGAAACTGGTGGGCGTGCCGTGCAGGCCATAGGTATAGCCCAGCTTTTCGCGCCAGTCGCGCGAGCGCATCGCCTCGACGTTGGGGAATACCACCGTGGAAGCGTGATGGATGCCCACCGGGAAGGCCTCGAAACCGTCAGGGGCGCGATAGCTGCTGTGGATCAGGGAAGTTTGCGGCGTGAGAGAAGTCTCTTTGGGGTCGGACACGATTCTGCCTCTGAAAACGAGACGCGCAGCGAAAGGCTGCGCGCAAAGGCATCACTATACGCGCAGCCTGCCGACACCGAAAGCCGGCGTCAGCAAATCACGCGATCAAGGGTTCGGAGACGATCAGCCCGGCCTCAGGGCAGTTGCAACGCGAATGGCTTGATGACGGCACCATCGGCACTGGACCAGGTACCGGTGATGGACTGGCCCTGCCGATGCCCTTCCCACTGGCCCGACACATCCTTGCCATTGACTGATTCTTCCATGATGAAATCATCGCCATCGACCTCACCGGCAACCAGGATCTCAGGCGATCCGCCAAAGAAGAAGTAACGCCCTTCCAGGCCGTCCTCGTTCTTCTTCGGTTGCAGCGAAAGCTGGATGTCGCGCCCGTCGATCTGACCACGCAGCACCAGCGCATGGGTCATCAGCAGCTGTTGCAGCGAACCCTCCGGAGCGCTGGCGGCCGGTCCTGGCCTGGCGGCCCAGGTCGATGCCGGCATGAGGACCGAGCAGGACAGCGCCGCCACCAGCAGGCTGCGCATCAGCAAACGCTGCGCCTTCACTCGGCCGCGCCCCACAGGTCGTGAGCATCGGCGGCGGTAATGCGCACGTCCACGAACTGGCCCACTTCCAGCTTGCGATGCGGCTCGAAAGGTGGCTTCACATAGACCACGCCGTCGATTTCCGGCGCATCGGAATAGGTGCGGCCGGTACCGCCGTTGCGGTCCACCTCGTCGATCAGCACGCGCAGGGTCTTGCCGACCTTGGCCTGCAGGCGCTTCTTGGAAATCTCTTCCTGCAATTGCATGACGCGGCCGCGACGTTCTTCGCGCACCTCTTCCGGGACCGGATTGGCGAGCTCGTTGGCGGTCGCGCCTTCCACCGGCGAATAGGCAAAGCAGCCCAGGCGATCGATCTCGGCTTCCTTGAGGAAGTCCAGCAGGTATTCGAACTCCGCTTCGGTCTCGCCAGGGAACCCGGCGATGAAGGTGGAACGGATCGTGATATCCGGGCACATGGCGCGCCAGGCCTGGATGCGTTCGATGTTCTTTTCGCCGTTGGCCGGGCGCTTCATGCGCTTGAGCACATCCGGATGGGCATGCTGCAGCGGCACGTCCAGGTAAGGCAGGATCTTGCCTTCGGCCATCAGCGGGATGATGTGGTCAACGTGCGGATACGGATAGACATAGTGCAGGCGCACCCAGGCACCGTACTGCTGGGCCAGTTCACCCAGCGCACCGACCAGCTGGGTCATGTGGGTCTTGATCGGCTTGCCGTTCCAGAAGCCGGTACGGAACTTCACATCCACACCATAGGCACTGGTGTCTTGCGAGATCACCAGCAATTCCTTGACGCCGGCCTTGAACAGGTTCTCGGCCTCCAGCATCACGTCGGCGATGGGACGCGAGACCAGGTCGCCGCGCATGGAAGGAATGATGCAGAAGCTGCAGCGATGGTTGCAGCCTTCGGAAATCTTCAGGTAGGCGAAATGCTTGGGCGTGAGCTTGACGCCCTGCGGCGGCACCAGGTCGATGAAGGGGGCATGGGGCTTGGGCAGGTGCTTGTGTACCGCCTGCATCACCTCGCCCACCGCGTGCGGACCGGTCACTTCCAAGACCTTGGGGTGAATCTTCTGGATGATGTCGTCGCCCTCGGCGTCCTTCTTGGCGCCCAGGCAGCCGGTGACGATCACCTTGCCGTTTTCGCTCAATGCCTCGCCGATGGCATCCAGCGACTCCTGCACGGCAGCATCGATGAAACCGCAGGTATTGACGATCACCAGATCGGCGCCGTCGTAGGACTTGGCGGTGTCATAGCCTTCGGCCCGCAACTGGGTCAGGATCTGTTCGGAATCGACCAGTGCCTTCGGGCAGCCGAGGGAGACGAAACCGACCTTGGGCAGGGCCGGGCTGGCGGGAGAAGATGGGTTGGACATGGCAGATGGCTCAGTGAGACGGGCCGCAAGCGGCCGAAAATACGGGAAAAAGCGAAAAATGCTTTAAAAATCAGGGCGCTATTGTACATCGTCCGCTCATTTGCGCCTGTTTTCGGGTCATGACCGCCCTGGCAGGCCAGAAAAGCGAAACGGCCCACGCGGGGCCGTCGGTCGGGCAGCTTTCGTTCGGGCCGCTTACTTCTTTTGATCCGGCGGGGTACCGGTGGCGCCGAAGGGGAAGGTTCCGAACATGTTCTTGGTCTGGCTCTGCATCTGCTCCTGCATCTGGATGAACAGGTTCTTGCTCTGCTCGATGTAGTTGCTCATCATGCCCTGCATCATCGGCCCCTGCACGTTCATGAACTGGGTCCACATCTCCGGGCTGAAGGGCTTGCCTTCGTAGAAGCCCTTGGAATTTTCGGCCAGCTTGTTCTGGATATCGATGAAGGTCTGGATGTTCTTTTCCAGATAGTTGCCCATCATGCCCTGCATGGCATGGCCGTAGTAGCGGATGATCTGCGACAGGGCACCGCTGGAGAACATCGGGACACCGTGCGACTCTTCTTCCAGGATGATCTGCAGCAGGATGCTGCGGGTGAGGTCGTCGCCGCTCTTGGCGTCGACCACGGTGAATTCCTCATTGTCCAGCACCAGTTGCTTGACGTCGGTCAAGGTGATGTAGGAACTGGTCTGGGTGTCGTAAAGACGGCGGTTGGGGTACTTCTTGATCAAGCGGTCTGCCGAATTTTTTGCAGTAGTCATCTGAAGTCCAGTCTCTCTCATTGCAGCCGTTGGCCGGCCTTGGTTTGCAGCGGTGCGGGCCGTTTCGATGCGCTCCCGACCCGCGGGCGTCCGGGACATTGATGCTGTCCTCTCCTTGCTTCTTCTACTGTGATGCAGCTTGCGTCGTCCTCGCGACGCGGTCGCAATCCTTTTGCAGGGCAGCAACGCAAGCCATTATAGGGGGGAAGACGCACAATGGGGAGCCCGATCGTGCAGTGCGGAGAAATTCTCCGCCGATGGCCGCAGCAGAGGCAGGCGGACAACCTGCCTGCTGCGGCAAAGGACATCAGCCCATGTACAGGCCGCCGTTGAGGGAGAAGTCCGAACCGGTCGCATAGCCGCCCTCGGAAGAGGCGATCCAGGCCACGATGGAGGCGATTTCCTCCGGCTCGCCCAGACGCTTGACGGGGATGCCGGAGACGATCTTCTCCAGCACTTCCGGGCGGATGGCGCGCACCATGTCGGTACCGACATAGCCCGGCGAGACGGTGTTGACAGTCACGCCCTTGGTCGCCACTTCCTGCGCCAGCGCCATGGTGAAGCCGTGGATGCCGGCCTTGGCGGTGGAATAGTTGGTCTGGCCGAACTGGCCCTTCTGGCCGTTCACCGACGAGATATTGACGATACGACCGAAACCGCGCTCGCACATGCCTTCGATGACCTGTTTGGTGACGTTGAAGAGCGAATTGAGGTTGGTGTCGATGACCGCATCCCAGTCGGCCTTGCTCATCTTGCGGAACTGGCCGTCGCGGGTGATGCCGGCGTTGTTGACCAGCACGTCCACTTCACCGATCTCGGCGCGCACCTTTTCGAACGCCGCCTTGGTGGATTCCCAGTCAGAGACGTTGCCTTCAGAGGCATGGATGTCGAAGCCGTGGCCGCGCATGGTGGCCAGCCAGGAGTCCTTGCGGGTGGAATTGGGGCCGCAGCCGGCCACCACGGTATAGCCGTCCTTGCACAGACGGGTGCAGATGGCGGTCCCGATGCCGCCCATGCCACCGGTCACATATGCGATACGCTTGCTCATTTGCTGCCTCCTATTGGATGGTGATTATTGGGGTTCCAACTGCTGCCTGTTACCCCTGTTTCGGGTCTGCTTTGCGCCGCATTGGTCGGGAGGCCGGGTCTTGCCTGGCTTCCCTGTATTGGTCTGGCCGATGCCGCCGCGGATGCGACGCCGGTCGTCTCTCTCTGTCGGCGGCTCCGGTCTGCCGGATCACCGCCCTCTTTTCATCATTGCCGCCGACTTCTGGGCCTCCCCTGGCCGGCTGGCTGATCCTTCAGGCCACCAGCTGGTCGGCCTTGACCTTGACATAGCGGCCCGGGGCCGGCTCGATGTGCTTGTAGCGGGTCGAACCCGGCGACTTGGGCGCGGCCACCTTGCGTCCGCCATGCTTGGCCAGGAAGGCCGCCCACTCGCCCCACCAGCTGCCGGGATGCTCGGTGGCGCCGGCCAGCCAGGTATCGGCATCGGCGCCGGCACGGGCCTTGTCGTTGGTCCAGTAATTGCGCTTGTTCTTGGAGGCAGGATTGATCACGCCGGCAATGTGTCCCGACGCGCCCAGCACGAAACGGTTGTTGCTGCGTTTGCCGGCGTTGACCAGGTCCAGCGAGGCATAGGCGGATTTCCAGGGCACGATGTGATCATCACGCGAGGCATAGATGAAGGCCGGGGCGCTGATCTTGCGCAGGTCGATCTTCTCGCCGCCCACCGTCAGGCGGCCCGGTTCCTTGAGCGCATTCTCCAGGTACATATGCCGCAGGTAATAGCAGAACATCGGTCCGGGCAGGTTGGTGCTGTCCGCATTCCAGTACAGCAGGTCGAAGGCGCTGGGCTTTTCGCCCTTGAGGTAATTGGATTCGACGTAGTTCCACAGCAGGTCGTTGGGACGCAGGCTGGAGAAGGCGCTGGCAAAATCGCGCCCGGCCATCAGGCCGCGCTGGCCGATCATCTGCTCGCGCAGGGCCAGTTGCATCTCGTCGATATAGACGTCGATGGCACCGGTGTCGGAGAAATCAAGGAAGGTGGTCAACAGCGTCAGGCTGGCCACCGGGTCTTCGCCACGGGCGGCCAAGAGCGCCAGCGCGCAGGACAGCAGCGTGCCGCCCACACAGAACCCGAGGGCATTGATCTGCGGCTGCTTGCTGATTTCCTGGACGATGTGGATGGAACGTGCCACGGCATCATCGACGTAGTTGTCCCAGGTCGCTGCCTCCACCGTCTCGTCGGCATTGCGCCAGGAAATGAGGAACACGGTGTGCCCCTGCTCCACTGTGTAGCGCACCAGCGAATTCTGCGGCTGCAGGTCGAGGATGTAGAACTTGTTGATGCAGGGCGGCACGATCAGTAGCGGCACCGCATGCACGGTCTTGGTCAGCGGCTTGTACTGGATCAGCTGGAACAGCTCGTTCTCGAAGACCACCGACCCCTCGCTGGCGCCGACGTCACGCCCCACTTCGAAGGCGGTCTCGTCGGTCTGCGAGACATGGCCCTTCTGCAGGTCGGCCAGCAATTGCGCGATGCCCTTGGTGAGACTCTCGCCGCGGGTCTCGATGATCTTTTGCTGGGCCACCGGATTGGTCGCCAGGAAGTTGGCCGGTGACATCGCATCAATCATCTGCTGCACTGCAAAACGTAATTTGTGCCGCACCTTATCGGTGCCCTTGACCGCATCGGCCATGGCCAGCAGGAAGCGCGAATTGAGCTGGTAGGCCGCCGCCTGGAACGCGAAGTAGGGATGCTCCTGCCAGGCCGGTGCCGACAGGCGGCGATCGGTGATGGTCGGCGCCTTGGCCGACAGCATCGACTGCCACAGTTCGCCGAACTCGCGGGTGTACTCCTGCTGCAGGCGAACCGCATCGGCGGGGTCGAGCGTGGCGCCCATGTCGCCCAGCTGCCTGGCCAGCAGTGTCGGATCGATCTGACCTGCACCGGGCGGCATGCCTGCCATGCCAGCCATATTGGGCATGGGCGGCAGATGCGACCTGAATTGCTCGAACTGGGATTGGAATTGGGACTGCAGCGAGGTCCAGAACTTCGGATCGGACATCTGTGCCAGCCACGCGGATACATCGGGAGAGGGTTGCTGCGGATTCTGCTTGTTCATGCTCGGATCTGCAATTTTCGCGTATCTTTACGGTTTGTCTCGAAGCGCCATCTCACCATGTATATCGTCGCTATCGCATGGCTCTACGTCGTCTTCATGATGTCGATCACCGAACAGTCAGCGATTGCCGGCATCGCCACTTTCCTGCTGTACGGGATAATTCCCCTGACCATCGTTTTATACCTGATGGGTACGCCGCAACGCAAGCGGAATCGTCAAAATATGAAGAAATTGGCAGCGGCCCGCAAGGAAGACTTGGAACATGACAGTTCCGTGAAACGCGAGTCGCCGTCCGAGCCTGAGGACCGTCACCCTTCCTGAAGAGACTTGACGGCTACTCCATCCGGTGAACAGGAAAACTTAGAAACGGCAGACCGCACGCACCATCATCGTGAACCCACGCGCTATACGGCACACAGGTTTGCGCAGTGCATCATGGGAGCGGACTGCACCGAAAACTTCAGTGCTTGAACTCAGCGCCTGCGGGAACGACGCAGGGCAATCGGTCGGTAACACGGCTTGAGCACGGCCAGCATGTCACGCAGGACGGCCGAGCCTCGCCACGGTGGCGAGACATAGGCCATACGTAACTTCAATCCTTGACTGTCACGTAACTCACAATCAAGCATGGCAATCATGCAGCCATCCAGCCAGGCATAGACATGCACTTCGCCGGGCAACTTCTGCTTCGGCCCCTCGATCCGCCAGGTTGGCGAGGTCATCGTCACCATGGCGCCAGCTCGGTGATGTGCCAGGCCAGATGGAGACCCAGCAGCAGCAAGCCGATGAAAAAGGCGCGCCGGAAGCTGGCTGCACGGACCATGCCGCGCACCCGGGTGCCGATGGCCATTCCCAGCAAAGCCGGCACCAGCACCACCAGCGAGGCCCAGCCTACGCCACCGCTGAAGGCTCCACCCTGCCCCAGGTTGACGGCCAGCGCCAGGGTGGAGACCGTGAAGGACAAGCCCAGCGCCTGGATCAACTGGTCGCGCTGCAAGCCCAGCGCCTGCAGATACGGGACAGCAGGAATCACGAACACGCCGGTGGCCGCCGTCACCAGCCCGGTCAATAGCCCGATGACGGGCGACCACCAGCGCTCCCGCCCGGGCCGTACGCTCGGCGTCCACGCCGCCAGGCCGGCGATGGCATACAGCATCAGTGCCAGGCCCAGGATGACAATGGCATGGCGGCCACCGTCCACTCCCATCAGGCCGCTGCCGGCCAGCGTACCCACCACGATGCCGACCAGCATGCCCCACAGGCGCCGCGCCAGCGCCAGGAAGGCGCCACCGGTGGCCAGCTGCCAGCCATTGGTGACCATCGACGGTAGGATCAGCAAGGCCGCCGCCTGTACCGGCGACATCACCAGGCTCAGCAAACCGATCGCCACCGTCGGCAAGCCCAGGCCGATCACGCCCTTGACGAAGCCGGCCAGCAGGAACACCGCCAGGCTCGCGGCCAGGACGGTGGCATTCATATCGAGGAAGGAAAACAGGCTGGGCATGGCGAAAGGAGAAGTCGAAGGTGCTTGCTACAAGGCGTTCAGTCTGCCAGCCTCGGTCGGCTCTGCAAATGTGGAATACACTTAGGCAGCCTTCGGCCTGGCCGAAGGCACAATCCGGCTTGCCTGCCCCATTTTGCCTGTTGTGGACCTGCGCCCCTCCCCACACTCCACACTTCACACCACACCCTACACACCATGAGCAACCGATTCGAACTATCCGACCTGCGCCTGTTCCTGTATGTGGTCGAGAGTGGCAGCATCACCGCCGGCGCCACCCGCGCCCATATGGCACTGGCATCGGCCAGCGCCCGCATCCGCAATATGGAGGACGCCCTGGGCACGCCCCTGCTGGAGCGCGGCCGACGCGGCGTACAGACCACCGATGCCGGGCGCGCGCTGGCCCACCACGCACGCATGATGGCGCAGCAGATGGAACAGTTGCGTGATGAACTGGGCCAGTACGCGCAGGGCCTGAAGGGGCATATCCGGCTGCTGTGCAACACCTCGGCCATGACCGAATTCCTGCCGGAAGTGCTGGCACGCTTCCTGGCGCGGCATCCGCATACCGATATCGAACTGGAAGAAAAACTGAGCTACGAGGTAGTACAAGCCGTGGTGGACGGGGTGGCCGATGTCGGCATCATCGCCGACTCCACCGACAGTGGCCCGCTGCAGACCTATCCGTTTCGCCAGGATCACCTGGTGGCCGTGCTATCGAAAAAGCATCCGCTGGCCCGCCGCAAGTCGCTGGCCTTCAGCGAGCTGCTGGGCGAGGATTTCATCGGCCTGTCCGGCGACAGCGCCTTGCAACAGCATCTCTCGGGCCACGCCACACGGGCCGGCCGACGGCTGCAATACCGGGTCCGGCTGCGCAGCTTTGACGGCATCTGCCGCATGGTCGAGCATCAGGTGGGCGTGGCGGTGATACCGGAAACAGCGGCCCTGGCCAGCGCCGGCCACATGGATATCCGTGCCATCCCGCTCAGCGACGGCTGGAGTCGCCGCCAATTGCTGATCTGCGTACGCGGACTGGAAGGCATGCCGGGGCATACGCGGGAGCTGATCCAGGCCCTGCAACGCCATCCCTGACGGCGTGCAAAGCACGAGGACCGGAATTATTTCAGCCAGATCAGCGAGGCCATGCGGCCCGTGGTCTTGTCACGCCGGTAGGAGTAGAAGCGTTGATCGGCGACCGTGCACAGGCCACCGCCGCTAACGTCGTGTACCCCGACTGCGGCCAGGCGCTGGCGCGCCAGTTGGTAGATGTCGGCCAGGTACTTGCCGGGGCGACCGGGATAGTCGCGAAAGGCGGCTTCAGCCTCTGGCTGCCGGGCCAGGAAGGCTTCCCGTACCTCGGCCCCGACTTCGAAGTTGTCCGGCCCGATGGCTGGTCCCAGCCAGGCCATGACATCGACCGCGCCGCGCGCGCGCATGGCGGCCACGGTGCGCTCCAGCACGCCGGCCGCCAGCCCGCGCCAGCCTGCATGGGCTGCGCCGACCACGCTGCCGGCGCGGTCGCAGAACAGCACCGGCAGACAATCGGCGGTCATCATCACGCACACCGCGCCGGGCGTCGTGCTGATGCAGCCGTCGGCCTGCGGCTGCGCCGGCAAGTCGGCCGCATCCAGCACCACCACCCCATCCACCTGGCTCAGCCCGGCCGGCTCCTGCGGCAGCAGGCGCCGCAGCAGCGCACGATTACGTGCCACCAGCAAGGGATCATCGGCCACATGCAGGCCCAGGTTCAGGCCAGGGCCACCATGACCATCGTCGTAAGGGGCCGGGCTGTAGCCGCCGGCGCGCAAGGTGGTCATGGCGCCCACGCCAGCAGGCGCCGGCCAGTCGGGGATCAGCAGCTCCATGGAGCGCCCTCCCCGGCCCGCCGGGGCCGCTCAATAGTCATCATCTTCGTCGTCATAGTCGCCGGCCACCGGATCGGGCTGGTCATCCATTTCGGGAATCACCGCCAGAGCCGGATCGATGCCGGCGCGCTGCAGCAGCGCCACGATGTCCTCCGGCAGCGGTGCGGCCCACTGGCGGAACTTGCCGCTACCCGGATGGACCAGACCGAGGCGACCGGCCAGCAGCGCCTGACGCGGGAACACCGGGATCAGGTGATGCTTGCCATACAGCGCATCACCAACCAGGGCAAAGCCCAGCGACTGCAGGTGCACGCGGATCTGGTGGGTGCGCCCGGTTTCCAGGCGGCAATGCACCAGGCTCACCGGCTTGCGATCGATCTCGCCGGTGGCCAGGCGACGGTAATGGGTCACCGCCGGCTTGGCGCGCATGCTCTGCGATACCGCCATCTTGATGCGGTCACGCGGATGGCGCGCCATCGGCGCATTGATGGTGCCGGACAGCTGCGGCAAGCCCCACACCAGCGCCAGATACTGACGCTTCATGCTGCGCGCCTGTAGCTGTCGCACCAGATCGGTCTGCGCCGCCAGCGTCTTGGCCACCACCATCAGGCCGCTGGTCTCCTTGTCCAGCCGGTGCACGATGCCGGCACGCGGCACCTTGGCCAGCGCCGGGCAATGGTGTAACAGACCATTCAGGAGCGTGCCGCTCCAGTTGCCGGCAGCCGGGTGCACCACCAGACCAGCCGGTTTGTTGAGCACGATGATGTACTTGTCTTCATGCAGGATATCCAGCGCCATGGCTTCGGGAGCATAGGGCTGATCGGCCGGGGCCGACTGCGGCGCCACCTCGACCAGCTCATCGCCCAGCATGGTCATCTTGGCCTTGGCGGGGGCACCATCGACGGTGACGTGACCGTCTTCAATCCATTGCTGGATGCGGTTGCGGGAAAATTCGGGCATGAGGCCGGACAGGACCTTGTCCAGCCGCTGGCCGATGACTTCATCGCCCAGGCGCAGGCTCAGGGGCTCCAGGCCAGAGCTGCCATCGTCGTCGGCAGCGGCCTGGCCGTTGTCGTCGTCGAAAGCCTCCTCGGCAGGGAGGTCGGGGGTCATTGGCGTATCGCCATTTGTAATCGGAAGGGGTTTCTTACGTGACATCAGCTATAATCGCCGGATCGGGTTGATTGTATTTCGGGTATCGATGCAGCCGGCTCGGGTAGGCGCACAGCGCCATGCACAACTGATAAGTCCCAGACAAGCACACAAGAGTCATGCACAAAATCTTATTGAAGTTCTTCATCATCGGTTTTGCCCTCTCGCTCACCGCCTGCGGCCTCTTGCCGGAGCAAAAGGATGAGACGGTCGGCTGGTCTGCCTCGAAATTATACTCGGAAGCCAAGGACGAACTGAATGCCGGTGGCTACGAGAAGGCCATCAAGTACTTCGAGAAGCTGGAATCGCGCTACCCCTTCGGTACCTATGCGCAGCAGGCACAGATGGACATCGCCTACGCCTACTACCGCCAGAACGAGCAGGCCCAGGGCCTGGCGGCGGTGGACCGCTTCATCAAGCTGCACCCCAACCATCCCAACGTCGACTACATGTACTACCTGCGTGGCCTGATCAATTTCAATGATCGCACCAGCATCTTCGACACCTTCACCGACCAGGACAACACCGAGCGCGATCCCAAGGCCATGCGTGACGCCTTCGACTCGTTCAAGCTGCTGGCAGAACGTTTCCCGGACAGCAAGTACACCCCGGACGCCATTGCACGCATGAAATACCTGGTCAATGCCATGTCGCAATACGACGTCCACGTGGCCAACTACTACTACCGCCGTGGCGCCTACGTATCGGCGGCCAACCGCGCGCAGGCCGCCATCAAGCAGTATCCGGACTCGCCTGCCAACGAAGAGGCGCTGTTCATCCTGATGCGCTCCTACGAAGCCCTGGGGCAGACCAAGCTGAAGGAAGATACCGAACGCATCATCCAGGCGACCTACCCCAATAGCCCCTGGTACACCGGTGGCCCCAAGCAGAAGGCCAAGCCCTGGTGGAAGGTCTGGTAAGCCAGCTTCACCCCATATAAAAAAACCCTCGCCATGCAGATGGCGAGGGTTTTTTGTTTGCTTGACGTTTCCATCAGGCAAGGCGCTGAGCCCCGCCCGGCTGCAGTTCAGCCCTCCAGGCGACGGCGGAAGACCCAGTTCTTCTCATTGGAAGCCTCGGGCGCGAAGGCATAGCCTTCCAGGTCGAAGGCCTTGAGCTTCTCCGGCTGGTTGATATTCTTCTGCGCCGCATAGCGCGCCATGAGCCCGCGTGCGCGCTTGGCATAGAAGGAAATGATCTTGTACTTGCCGCCCTTCCAGTCCTCGAACACCGGCGCGATCACCTGTGCCTTGAGCAGCTTGGGCTTGACCGACTTGAAGTATTCGTCCGAAGCCAGGTTCACCAGCACCGGCGTCTTCTGCGCGGCCAGTTCCTCGTTGAGGGCATCGGTGATCTCGCTGCCCCAGAAGGCGTAGAGGTCCTTGCCGTTGGGATTGGCCAGCCTGGTCCCCATTTCCAGGCGATACGGCTGCATCAGGTCCAGCGGACGCAGCATCCCGTACAGGCCCGAGAGAATGCGCACATGGTTCTGCAGGTAATCCAGCTGCTTGCCATTGAGCGATGCCGCATCCAGGCCCTCGTAGACGTCACCATTGAAGGCCAGCACGGCCTGCTTGGCATTCTTCGTGGTGAACTTGCGCGACCAGCTTGCATAGCGGTTCACATTGAGCACGGACAACTGATCGGAAATTCCCATCAGGCTGCCGATCTCAGCCGGCGAGAGCTTCTTGAGCAATTCGATCAGCTCGGCCGAGCGCGGCACAAAAGCCGGCGTGGTATGCACATCGGTGGTCGGAGGCGTGTCGTAGTCCAGCGACTTGGCGGGAGACAAAACAATCAGCATGAGGCGGTTATCCAATGATCAGGTTGGGACAAGATGGCCGCCATGATACCGAAAGCGCGGCCCTTGCGCCCGCACCCTCCTCCAAGTTCCGCCGAAGCGGCAATATGCGCCGCAAAAGACTGGTTATTGCCGCTTTGATCTGACAAGGCGGGCTCCTAAACTGCATGAGCCAACCCTGCAGGCAAGGGTCGATCCGTCACCCGCATCCGGTGCTCCACCACCGCCATTCCAAGACCAAGGACACGCCATGAAATGGTTCTACGATCTGCGCATCGCCCGCAAGCTGATGCTGACCTTTGCCGCCATCCTGCTCCTGACCGCCGTGCTGGGGGTGTTTTCCATCGTGCAGCTCTCGCGGGTCAACGACGCCTCCACCGAAATCGCCACCAATTCCCTGCCCAGCGTGCGTTACCCGCTGGAGGCCAAGGTCGCCCTGGCGCGCATCCGCACGATACAGTTGCAACACATGCTGCCGGGTAACGAAGGCAACGTGGAGAGCAATGAAAAAACCATCGGCGGCCTCTTCACCGACCTGTCCAGGATCCTGGACAAGTACGCGCCCCTGGTCAATTCGCCCGAAGAGAAAACCAACTTCGATGCGATCAAGGCCGATCAGGCCATCTTCACCAAGATGCACCAGGAGATCGCCACCCAGGTGCGCGCACAAAAGATCGACGACGCCCGTGAACTGCTGATCAAGCAAGCGACCCCGGTCTACCTGCGCCTGTTTGCCGCCCTGGACAACGCGGTCAACATCAATGTCAAAGGCAGCGAGGAGACTGATCAGGAAGCCCAGGACCGCTATGAAAGCTCGCGCATCATGATCGGCGCCCTGCTGGCCGCCTGCATCGGCCTGGGAATGTTGCTGGCGACCTGGGTGGCACGCATCGTCTCGCGTCCGCTGCAGGATGCCATGCACGTGGCCGAACGCGTGGCCGAGGGCGACCTGACGGTCGAAATCAAACCCGCCGGAGCCGACGAGACCGGCCACCTGATGCGCTCGCTCAAGGCCATGAACGACAGCCTGCTGCGCATCGTCACCCAGGTCCGCGAAGGCACCGACACCATCAACACCGCCTCCCGCGAGATCGCCACCGGCAACCTGGACCTGTCCACCCGTACCGAGCAGCAGGCCAGTTCGCTGGAAGAAACCGCCTCGGCCATGGAAGAGCTGACCTCGACCGTCAAGCAGAACGCCGACAACGCCCGCCAGGCCAACCAGCTGGCGCACTCGGCGTCCGACGTGGCCACCCAGGGTGGCAGCGTGGTGTCGCAGGTGGTCGATACCATGGGCGCCATCAACGATTCCTCGCGTAAGATCGTGGAAATCATCAGCGTGATCGACGGCATCGCCTTCCAGACCAATATCCTGGCCCTGAACGCCGCCGTGGAAGCGGCCCGTGCCGGTGAGCAAGGGCGCGGCTTCGCCGTGGTGGCCTCGGAAGTGCGCTCCCTGGCGCAGCGATCGGCCGCCGCAGCCAAGGAAATCAAGATGCTCATCGACGATTCGGTGGCCAAGGTCGATACCGGCAGCAAGCTGGTCGAAACCGCCGGCAGCACCATGACCGAAGTGGTGGCCAGCGTGCGCCGTGTCACCGACATCGTGGGGGAGATCACTGCCGCCAGTTCGTTGCTGAGGTATGGCATTGAACAGGTCAACATCGCCATCACCCAGATGGACGAAGTGACCCAGCAGAACGCCGCGCTGGTCGAACAAGCCGCCGCCGCGGCCGGCTCGCTGCAGGAACAGGCCGTCCGCCTGACCGAACTGGTCAGCGTGTTCAAGCTCAAGCCCGACCTCTCCGGTCATGCGCCTCGCCCCACCCGTGCAGCCGGCGCGGTCAGCCGTGCGGCTGCACCTGTCACGGCAAAATCGCCGCCAGCCGCCCGCCCTGCCCCCTCCCCGGCAATCGCGCGCGCGCCTGCCCCCGCGTCCGCTACTGCACCGACCCTGCCGGCGCGCAAGAGCGAAGCTGCCGCCTCGCGCAGCAACAAGGTGGAGACCGGCAACGATTCAGATTGGGAACAGTTCTGAGTGGCAGCACGATGGCGGCCGGGCCGCCATTCAAGTTCTGCAACATTCTTGCCGTAGATCAATGGAGTCGCCGCAGCAGGTAACGGCGGCAAGGACCAGCAAGGTGCATTACGCCGGCACTTCGGCAGCGAATCGCTGTCCATGTTGACAGTGGCGGCGGCCTGCGCATGCGCTGCTGGCCGGCACTGCAGGCCAGCACTGTAGGCCACTACGCATTGATCACCGGCAAGGAGGACGACATGAAACGAGACAAAGCCCTGATGGGCGAAATCCTGAAGCAGCTGGCATCCTTCGGCACCCTCTACGGCGACGTCGAGAAGATACAGAGCGCCCTCCCCGGCCAGGTGGCGCCCGAGGTCATCCTGCATCATCTGCGCCTGCTCTATGACCGCGGGCTGGCAGCGGTGGACATGCATAATTTCTGGCGCGTCACCGATCAGGGGTATGATGCGCTCGAATCTGGCGGCGAGCTCTTCAGCAAGCAGGAAGCGCCGCTCCCCGGCCAGCGTGGCATCGACAACTAGCTTTTCCATTCAATGAGCAATCCGGCAACACACCCTCTCCCTTCTCCGCTTTCTTCCGAACCCGCTGCCGCCCTGGCTACCGCCTCCCCCGACGGGCGCCAGCGGCTGGTGCTGGACACCAATGTCTGCCTGGACCTGTTCGTGTTCCGCGACCCGCGCTGGGCGCCCCTGCTGCAGGCACTCGAAGACGGCAGCGTGGAGGCCTACACCCGCGAGGACTGCCGCAACGAATGGCTGGCGGTGCTGGACTATCCCCACCTGCCGGTCACGCCCGAGAACAAGCCGGCCATCTGCGCCCAATTCGACCGGCTGCTGCAGTGCCTGCCGCTGGCCGAGGTCAATACCTTCGGCTTGCCTGTCTGCACCGACCGCGACGACCAGAAATTCCTGGAACTGGCCCTGCAGTGCCGCGCCCACGTGCTGGTGAGCAAGGACAAGGCCGTGCTCAAGCTGGGCAAGCGCACCCTCAAGCGTGGCATGTTCGCCATCGTGCAGCCCCAGCACTGGCGGCCGGATGCCTTCCTTGCGATGCCTGCCTGAACCGGCCGGCGAATGCGGCTAGAATAACGGGCTTGCGATCATCACAAGAACGAGCCCGCTGCAATGAGCACCCCCACTATCGTCACCAAGCTGCCCAAGGTCGGCACCACCATCTTCACCGTCATGTCCGCACTGGCCTCCGAAAAGGGCGCAGTCAACCTGGGACAAGGCTTCCCCGACTTCCATTGCGACCCGACGCTGGTCAACGCGGTCACCCAGGCCATGCAGGAAGGCCTGAACCAGTACCCGCCCATGGCCGGTGTACTGCCGCTGCGCGAAGCCATTGCCGACAAGGTCGAGCAGCTCTACGGGCATCGCTACGATCCGGTCTCAGAGATCACCGTCACCGCCGGTGCCACCCAGGGCATCCTGACCTCGGTACTGTGCGCGGTACATGCCGGCGATGAAGTCATCGTCATCGAACCGGTCTACGACTGCTATGTACCGGCCATCGAACTGGCCGGCGGCGTGCCGGTGTTCGTGCAGATGGAAGTGGGCGCGGCTGGCTACAGCATCCCCTGGGACAAGGTCAAGGCCGCAGTCACCCCCAAGACCCGCATGATCATGGTCAACACGCCCCACAACCCGACCGGCAGCGTCATGCGCGCCGCCGACGTGGCGGCCCTGGCCGATATCGTGCGCGGCACCGACATCCTGATCCTCTCCGACGAAGTCTACGAGCACATGGTCTACGACGGCCAGCCCCATGAGTCCCTGGCGCGTCACCCCGAACTGGCCGAGCGCAGCTTCATCAATTCCAGCTTTGGCAAGACCTACCACGTCACCGGCTGGAAGGTCGGCTATGTGGCCGCACCCGCCGCCCTCACGGCCGAATTCCGCAAGGTGCACCAGTTCAACGTGTTCACCGTCAATACCCCGGTGCAATACGGGCTGGCGGCCTACATGAAGGACCCGGCCCCCTACCTGGACCTGCCGGCCTTCTACCAGAAGAAGCGCGACCTGTTCCGCGCCGGCCTGGCCGCGACCCGTTTCGAACTGCTGCCCTCGCAGGGCACCTATTTCCAGTGCGTGAAGTACGGCGCCATTTCGGACCTGCCCGAAGCCGAGTTCTGCAAGTGGCTCACCACCGAGATCGGCGTAGCCGCCATCCCGGTCTCGGCCTTCTACAACACGCCACGCGAATCAGGCATCGTGCGCTTCTGCTTCGCCAAGAAGGACGAGACCCTGCAACTGGCACTGGATCGCCTGGCCAGTCTGTAAATCCTTTATCTCTCTTATAGCGTTAGCGCATCGCCTGGCATTGCCCGGACTCCACCCCGACACCTACAGAGGACATCCATGATCGACGTATACAGCTGGGCCACCCCCAACGGCCACAAGGTCCACATCATGCTGGAAGAATGCGGCCTGCCCTACACCGCGCACGCCATCGATATCGGCGCCGGCGACCAGTTCACACCGCAATTCCTGAAGATTTCGCCCAACAACAAGATCCCCGCCATCGTCGATCCCGATGGTCCGGACGGCCAGCCGATCTCGCTGTTCGAATCGGGCGCCATCCTGATCTACCTGGCCGGCAAGACCGGTCGCTTCCTCGGCGAAACCGATCGCGAAAAGTATGAAGTGCTGCAATGGGTGATGTTCCAGATGGGTGGCCTGGGGCCGATGCTGGGACAGGCGCACCACTTCCGCCTCTATGCGCCCGAACAGATCGAATACGCCGTCAATCGCTACACCAATGAAGCGCGTCGCCTGTACCAGGTGATGGAAAAGCAACTGGGCCAGCACGCCTACCTGGCTGGCGAGCAGTACACCATTGCCGATATCGCCTGCTTCCCCTGGACCCGTTCGCACAAGAACCAGGGCATCGATCTGGCGGACTTCCCCAACGTCAAGCGCTGGTTCGATGCCATCAGCGCCCGTCCGGCCGTGCAACGCGGCGTGACCGTGCTGGCCGACAAGCGCAAGCCGCTGCAGGATGACAAGGCCCGGGAACTGCTCTTCGGCGCCAGCCAGTACCAGAAACGCTGAACACCGGGCACTGGGCCCTCAGCACCACGGAGCTGTTGCGCTCAGCCCCGTGGTACGCTGGCCAGGGGCGCGAATTCGAAGCGGTTGCGCCCTTTTTCCTTGGCGCGATAGAGAGCATCGTCACTGGCCCGCAAGACCTGCTCCTGGCCGGCGCTGTCTGCCTGCATCAGGGCGATCCCGATGGACAGCGTCACCTCCACCTTATGCCCGTCATGCCATAGCGGCTGGCCGGCAAAGCAGTTTTGCAGACGCGTCGCGAATTCGGCTGCCGCCTGCAGGTCCACCCCGGACAGGATCACGGCAAACTCTTCCCCACCCAGCCGCCCGGCGGCATCGGTCTTGCGCAACTGGCTCATGAGCACGTCGGCAAAGTGCTTGAGCACCTGATCCCCCACGGCATGCCCCAGGCTGTCATTGATGCGCTTGAAATGATCCAGATCGCACATCAGCACCGCCGCCGTGCCGGCAATGCCGCGCTGGATGCGGTTGTACTCTTCCTGTAGCCGCTGCATGAAGTGACGACGGTTGGGCAACTGCGTGAGGTAGTCGGTCAGGGCGAATTCCTGCAGTTCGAGCTCGATGGCCTTGCTCTGGCTGATGTCGCTGATGAAGCCATGCCACAGGATGGTGCCATCGGCCAGCCGCCGTGGCCGGGCCTCACCGCGCAGCCAGCGCACGCACTGGCCCGGTGGCATGACCCGGAACTCCAGTATCCAGTGAGAGGCACCGGCCAGCACCGCCTGGCGCGCCGCTTCGTAGAGCGGCATGTCTTCCGGATGGATCACGCTCTTGATCACCGCCGGCGACTCCAGCAACTGCTGGGGCGCCAGGCCATAAGTCTCGCGCGCACCTTCGCTGACATAGGTGAAGTACCCGCGCCCGTCCGGTGGCACCTTGAACTGGAACACCATCCCCGGAATCTCGTGGGTCAGGTAGTCCAGCATGCGGCTGCTCTTGGTCAGCTTTTCGGTGAGCCGCTTGATCTCGGTGATGTCGGTAGTGGTACCGATCATGCGTAGTGCATTGCCCTCGGCATCGCGTGCCACCACCTTGCCGCGACTGCAGATCCACTTGTAGCTGCCATCGCGGCAGCGGATGCGATGCTCGACCTGGTAACTGTCGGAGCGCGACTCGAAGTGCTGGCGCACGGTCTCCTGGACATAGGCCAGGTCATCCGGGTGGATGCGCTGGTAGGCGTCCTCCAGGTGACTGGAGAGCTCCCAGTCCTCGTATCCGAGGATGGCTTTCCAGCCGCGCGAATAATACATCTCGCCAGTGACGGCATTGCGGTCCCAGATGCCGGTACCGCTGCCTTCGATGGCCAGCGCCATGCGCTCGTCAGCCACCCCGGGCGGCTCGCCCTTGACCCTCACATGGACCGGTACCAGCGAGCGCTCGATGGCCAGCATGGCCATCGATACTGCCGCCCCGACACTGCCGCGGTAGCCCTGATCGCGCTCCACACTGTCATCGATCGCCGCCTGCCCGTCGGCGCATACCACCAGCACCCCCGCCACTTCCCCGGCGAAGGAGCGCAGCGGCAGCATCTCCCGCAGGCGCAGGCCGTATGCTGCGCCCAGCGCAGACAATCCACTCCAGAAACCGGGGGTGTCAGGATCATCTACCTCCAGTGCCGTCACCTCGGCCAGGAAGGCCGGCGCCATGCGTGGTGCGGCGCCTATGCGCATGCGGCGCGCCTGGGCGTCGAACAGGAAGATCGCCAACATGCGCTGTGGGGTGGCGCAAGAAAAACCGCTGGCGATACGATCAAGCAACTGATCCAGCGGAGCGCCGCGAGCGATATAGGAGAGCGTGAGGTTATTGAAAGCGAGTGCCTTGCGCGCGAAGTCGCAATCGCGGTTATGCTCGGCGGCAACAGCGGCCAAGGGGGCCGCGTCCATTTTTGGCGCTTGTTCTGACATCATGAAAGCATGTTCGGCTATGACTTGGCGGTTCGAGCAAGGGCCGCGCTGGCCACCGTGGAAGGCCGCCTTATCGGGCCTTTACCTTAGCACCATACGCGAGCACATTGCACGCAAATCAATCCTGCCCGGACCCTGCGATGCGTCCAGGCGACAAAGTAGGTGAGCTTCTGCGAGAAAGCAGATGGCCCGCCCCGTGGAAAGCGAGCCAGAGCGGATCGTTGACCCTGCGCTCAGTAGCAGCGCACGAGAAATTCAGCCACGCACACCGGCTTTTCCAGCCCCTCGCACTGCACCGTGATTTGCCAGGTGAGCTGCAGGCCACCCGGGACTTCCTCCACCGCCTGCAGCGTGATGAGGCCGCGCACCTGGCGTCCCACCGGCAGCGGTGCCGGGAAACGTACCCGGTTCAGGCCATAGTTGAGCAGCATGCGCACCTCGGGGCCCATGCTGATGGATTCAGACAGCATCCGCGGCAACAAGGCCAACGTCAGGAAACCATGCGCGACCGTGCCGCCAGAGGGCAATTCCCGCGCCGCGCGCGCCGCGTCGACGTGAATCCATTGGTGGTCACCGGTGGCGTCGGCGAACCGGTCGACCTGCTCCTGGGTGATGGTGATCCACGCGCTGGTGGCCACTTCCTGGCCGGCCAGCGATTTCAGTTCTTCCAGGCTGGCGATGCTGCGCATGCTGGTCTTCTCCTTGTTGTCGTCATCGGGGCACTACGTCGGCGCTCGCTCAGCCATCCTGCCAGACCACCCGGTTGCGCCCCTGCTGCTTGGCCAGGTACAGGCGGCGATCGGCCATCTCGATCAGTTCACTGATGTCCTGCGCCTGGCCCGGGACCACGCAGGCCGCACCCACACTGACGGTGAGCCAGGAGCTGACATTGGAGCGTTCATGCGCGATCTGGTTCGCCTCGATCAGCTGACACACCTTATGGGCGATGGTCTGCGCGCCTGCCAGCGGCGTGCGCGGCAGGATCATGGCGAATTCCTCGCCACCAAAACGGGCCGACAGATCGGCCGGCCGCTGGATGCTGTTGTCCAGCGTGTGCGCCACCCGGCGCAGGACGGCATCCCCGGCCACGTGACCGTAGGTATCGTTGAAGAGCTTGAAGAAATCCACGTCGATCAACAGCAGCGACAAGTCCAGACCGTCGCGCCGCGCACGCCGCCATTCGGCGCCCAGATAATCATCGAAATAGCGGCGGTTGGCGATGCCGGTCAGGCCATCGGTATTGGTCAGGCGCTGCAGTTCGAAATTGGTCTTCTGCAACTGCTGCTGACTCTCGCGCAGTGCACGATAGGCGGCGTCCCGCTGCAGCAGGTTGATGTAGGAGCGCGAGTGGTAGCGCAGGCGCGCCACCAGTTCGATCACATCCGGCAGCTTGACCATGTAGTCATTGGCCCCCCCGGCAAAGGCATCGCGCTTGATCTCCGGATCGTCTCGCGAGGACAGCACGATGATCGGCACATTGGCCAGGGCGGCGCTGGCGCGATACTGACGCACCAGGGTCATGCCATCCACGCCCGGCATCACCAGATCCTGCAGGATCACGGTGGGCCGGGTCTTCTCCGCCACCGCCAGCGCCTCCTCGGCGCGGGTGCAGAAATGGAAATCGATGTGCTCTTCGTTGAGCAGGGCGCGGCGGATCGCCTCACCCACCATGGCCTGGTCATCCACCAGCAACACCATGATCTTGTATTCGTCGCTCGGTGGCACGGGGCCACCGGTCTGGATGTCGGTAGGTTGCACCGAGCTCATTGTTTCTTCCTTCTATTCTTCATGTTGACGCCACGATGGCCTGCAACCGCGCGGCGATGGCCGTCACGGACAGCACCTCGACGGCGGCGTTCAGGGCCACCGCCGCCTTGGGCATGCCATAGACCGCGCAGCTTTTCTGGTCCTGGGCGATGGTGTGGTAGCCGTTCTCACGCAAGGCCTTCAGGCCGGCTGCGCCATCGCGCCCCATGCCAGTGAGCAATACGCCGGTGGCCTTGCCTTGCCAATGCCGGACGACGCTGTGGAAAAAGGTATCCACCGACGGTCGGTAGACGTCGGCGGCAGCACCTTCGACATAGGCCAGCCGGCTGTTTTCCTTGAAGACCAGATGATGGTTGCTGCCGGCCAGCAGGACTTCGCCACGGCGTGGCAGATCCCCCTCGCCGGCCAGGCGCACCCGCAGCAGCGACTGCTGCTGCAGCCATTGCGCCATGCCGGGCGCGAAGCCGGCATCGATATGCTGCACGATCACGATGCTGCCGCCGAACTCGCGTGGCAACTGCTTGAGCAAGGTGGCCAGCGCCGCCGGACCGCCGGCCGACGCTCCTACCGCCACCAGGGGTGCCAAGTCTTCCGAGGACACCGAGGGTAGTGGTCGCACGCCGGGCCGCACCGGCGCGGTCACCACTTCCGGACCGAGCCGGCCGAGGTTGTCGATCTTTTCGATCAGCGCTGCGGCGTCACGCTTGCCGGCCGCGCCGATCAGCGCCGGGGTCTGGGTGGCATCCAGCGCACCATAGCCCAGCGCCTCGTAGATCTTGGCGGCACTGGTATCCATGTCCGAGGTCACCACCAGGATCGGGCAGGGTGTCTCCTGCATGATCCGGCGGGTGGCTTCCACGCCATCGACCTTGGGCATGAGCAGATCCATCAGCACCACGTCCGGCAACTGCCAGGCGCACATCTGTACTGCCTGTTCACCGTCGCGGGCAATCCAGATCAGCTCGTGCCGGCCGCTCTCGGCGACGACGCGGCGCAATACCTCCACCATCATGGGCGTGTCGTTGACGATCCCGATCTTCACGATGTCGCCTCTCCAATCAAATCCGTGACGGCCTGCAACAGGCTTTCGTCATGGAAACTGCTCTTGGTGAAATAGTGATCGGCGCCGGCCTCCAGGCCGCGCTGCCGGTCTTCCTCACGATCCTTGTAGGACACGATCATCACCGGTAGCGACTGCAGCTGCGGTGCGCCGCGAATCAGGCTGACCAGTTCGATGCCGTCCATGCGCGGCATGTCGATATCGGTGATGACCAGGTCGAAGTGCTCGGCGCGCACCGCATTCCAGCCATCCATGCCATCCACTGCCACCGTGACCTGATAGCCGCGATTGGCAAGCATCTTGCGTTCCAGCTCGCGCACGGTCAGCGAATCGTCGACCACCAGCACCTTCTTGCGGGCGGCCACGGCGGCCTGCGCAGCGCCGTCCTGGTCCACCGTCTGCAGGCGCCCGGACGAGGTCAGCTTCTGCACCGTGCGCAGCATGTCGGCCACATCCAGGATCAGCAGCGGCGCACCATCTTCCATCAGGGCACCGGCCTGCACATCGGGGATCTTGCCCAGGCGCGGATCCAGCGGCTGCACCACCAGCATGCGCTCGCCGAGGAATGCATCCACCGCTACGCCATAGCTGTGCTCCTGTTCGCCGATGACCACCACGCAGACGCTGCCGTCACGGGCGCGCCACTGGCCCTTCTGCAAGACCTGATGAGCACTGACCAGGCCGATCTGGCGGCCCTCGTGGCTGAAGTGCTGGTAGCCTTCCAGCGTCTGCAAGGCTTCGGCTGGCAGGCGCAGCGTGCTGTTGACGTAGGCCAGCGGGAATGCATAGGGTTCGCCGGCAATCTCCACCAGCAGGCTGCGGATCACCGACAGGGTCAGCGGCAATTGCATCAGGAAACGGCTGCCCTGCCCCGGCCGGGTGGTGATGCGGATCGTGCCACGCACCTGCTTGAGCATGTCGGCCACCACGTCCAGCCCCACGCCGCGCCCGGAAATCTCGGTCACGGTGTCGCGCAGCGTGAAGCTGGGCAGCAGCAGGAATTCCAGCAACTCCGCCTCGGACAGACGGGCCGCCGTCTCTTCGTTGGACAGTCCGCGCGCCACCACGGCGCGCCGCAATTGTTCGATATCGATGCCGGCACCATCGTCGCTCACTTCGATGAGCAGCATGCCGGCGCTATGCCGGGCCTCCAGCCGCACCACGCCCTGCTCCGGCTTGCCAGCCGCCCGGCGGATGGCGCCGTCTTCGATGCCGTGGTCCACGGCATTGCGCAGCAGGTGACCGATGGGGGCTTCCAGCTTTTCCAGGATGTCGCGGTCGATCTGGGTGACGCTGCCGCTGATGTCCAGCCGCACCGACTTGCCCAGGGTATGGCCGACGTCGCGGACCATGCGGGCAAAACCGCCGGTGCCATCGGCGAAGGGCCGCATGCGGCATGCCAGCGCTTCGTCGTAGAGACGCTGCGACAGGTTCACCGAGCGGCGGTCGAAGGCCTCCAGTTCATTGACCTGGTCGCCCAGCAGATGCTGGTTCTGCTGCATCAGCGTACGCAATTCGGACAAGGTGGCCTGGGTGAATTCATCCAGCTGGGTGGTGGACAGCTTTTGCTGCAGCAGGTCCAGTGCCAGCATGGCTTCGCGCTGCACGCGCTTCATGCGCAGCATGCTGGCCGCGAAGGGCTTGAGACGGCGCGATTCGACCAGGGATTCCCCGGTCAGGCTCAGCAGATGATCCAGGCTCTCGGCGCTGACCCGCACGGAACGTGTACCGGCAGGGGCCGCTACCGGCGCGGGCGTGGAGGCAGGCGCGGACAATGCCGGCGCGGACTCGGCAGCGACGGCAGCCACCAGAGGGGCGGGCGACGCCACGGTCTCGGTGGGTTCGGCCTGGGCAGCAGTGGAAGGTGCGGAAGGCGCAGAGGGCGCAGCGGCAGCTGGCGCAGCAGTGTGTGGCCACGGAGCCGCGTCGCCACCACTCATCACCGCGGGCAGGGCCAGCAGGAAGGCTTGCACCTCTGCGCTACCGGCGTGATCGGCCCAGGCTTCGTCGCCATCGGGCGGAGAAGCGATGCGTCCCAGCAGGTCGGCCCCGCGCAACAGCACATCGATGTGCTTTTTCTCCAGCAGCAGCTTGCCCTGCTGGGCCAGCACGAAGCAGTCCTCCAGCACGTGGGCGACCTTGACCGCCGTTTCCAGCCCGACGATACGGGCTGCGCCCTTGAGCGAATGACCGGCACGCATGCAGGCTTCCAGGTGTTCGGCCGCCGTTGGCTGCAACTCCAGCGCCAGCAGGCTGGCGTTGAGTTGGGCAATCTGGCTTTCCGCCTCGAAACGGAACAGGTCCAGCATGGACATCTGGCTCAGGTCGGGCGTACTCATGTCATGCTCCGGTTGAGTACGTAGAACAGCAATTCATGGTCCAGCAGGCCGATCTGTCGGCCACGCCACTCCACCATGCCCCGCGTGTACTGGATCGTGGCGTGGGCCAGCGTAGTCGGTACCGGCGCCAGTGCATCAGGGGCATAGCGGTGCACACCCACCACCTGCTCCACCGGGAAGACCAGCGTCTGGCCTTCGTAGGCGGTCACCAGCAGATGGGAAGCGCCCTGCCCCGCCGCTGACTCCGTCTGCAATTGCAGCAACTGCGCCAGCGAGACACAGATGCGCAATGCGCCCCGGATGTTGAGCACGCCGCTGATGGCCGGATTGCGCTGGTGCGGCAGGCTGTGTACAGGGCGGGTCTCGGCCACTTCCTGCACCACCGTGGTGGCAATGGCCAGCCACTCGCCGCCGATACGCACCACCAGCGCGGAAGCGTCTGCCCCCTGCGGCTGTGGCTCGGTCCCTGCGGCGGAATGCATCCACTGCTGCGCCACCTCGGCCGAGGCGGGAATGCGATCGAGCTGCTGCAGGGCCGCGCGGGCGAAGGTCGGGCAATTCAGGCAGCGCAGGTGCTGCTGCAGCTCGGGGCAAGTGCCATCGCCCTTGGTGCCGATGCGGTTCCAGCAGTCATCGATCACGGCATCGGTCGGCATCACTTCAGCCATGTGCGTCCTCCCGTGACGGGCTCAGGCGGGCGGCACGCTGACGCATGCGCTCGGCGCCGGCGATATCGCCCTGCGCCTGCAGCAGCGCAGCCAGATGCAAGAGTGCCGGCTGGTGCTCGGGCTCCAGATAGAGCGCCTTGCGATAGCAGCGTTGTGCCTGCTCGTGGTCGCCCCCGGCATCGAGGATCAGGCCCTGCAGATAGAAGGCAGCCGCACTCGGCCCCTGCTCCTGGATGGCCTCCTGGCACAAGGCCTGGGCCTGTTCGAGCTGGCCCTGGTCGGCCAGCAGCCGCGCGCGCTCCAACTGACCGGATGGCGGCGCGACTGGCGGCGAAGCCATCGCAGACGGCGCCGGCACGGCTGGCCGGCGCTTAGCCGCGACAGCAGGCGCGCCCATCGGGATGGCAGATACGGGCGGTGGCACCGCCGCGGTTTTGGCTGGCGCGGCCCAGGCCGGCACATGGCCGCCGGCCCGCTGTACAGGGCGCTTGCGAAACCCGAAAGCCAGGGCGATGCCAGCCGACTCCAGGCGCGGACTCAACAGGATGCCGCCCTCGGCCGGACCGACGAAGATGACGGCATCCGGCTTCATCAGGCCTTCCAGCAGGTTCACCACGGCGTGCTGCACGTCGCGTTCGAAGTAGATCAGCACGTTGCGGCAGAAAATGAAATCGTAAGGGGCGGCATGCCGCAGGAAATCCGGTGCCAGCAGGTTACCGGGGGCAAAGCGCACCTGCTCGCGGATGTGTGGCTGCAGGTGCCATTGGCCGTCATGCGCAGTGAAATAGCGGTCACGAAAGCCCAGGTCGCGCCCCCGGAAGGAGTTGCGCCCATAGATGCCGGCAGCGGCGATCTCCAGCGAGCGGGTGCGGATATCGTAGGCGTCGATCACGAACTGGCCTGGCAGCAGGCCGGCATCGAGCAGGGCCATGGCCAGGGAATACGGTTCTTCGCCGGTGGAGCACGGCAGGCTGAGGATGCGTATCGGGAGCGCAGGCTGTGCGGCCAGGCGCTCGCGGGCCAGGCGGGCAGCCGCGAGTATGGCTTCGCGATCGCGGAAGAACCAGGTCTCCGGCACTACCGCCAGTTCGATCAGGGATTGCAACTCCGCGGCCGAGGTCTGCAGCAGCGCGAGGTAGAGGCTGTCATCGCTGATTTCCAAGGCTGTCATGCGCTCGCGCACCACGCGTTCGATCAGGCTGGCACCCACCGTGGCCATGTCCAGGCCCATCGCAAGCTTGAGCTTGTCGGCGATGTGCGGCAGGGCCTTCATGCCGGCTCCTGCGGAAAGAGCAGTGCGCGGGTGGCCGGGTCCAGCAGGTCCTCGACCTGCACCCGCTGCAGCAATCCACCCTGATAGGGCCGCACCGGGCCCAGATAAGGCGCGCCCTCATTACGCACGGCCGCCGGGACAAACCCGGCAGGATCACAGCGCAAGGTCTCGGTGGCCTGCTCCAGGATCAGGCCCAGCAACTGCGGCGCGGGCAGGCCAGCGTGGTAGTGCAGCAGCACCAGGCGGGTACTCACGCGTGCCGCGGCAGCACGGCCCAGCGCCAGATGCGACAGGTCGATCACCGGCACGTGGCCATCACCGTGGGGCAGCAGACCGGCCACCCAGGGGGGTGCCCCGGGCAGGGCCTTGCAAGGCGAGAGCGGCAGCACCGACGCCACCTCGGCGGTAGACAGTGCATAGCGCTCGGCGCCCAGCGAAAACAGCAGGAACAAAGACTCGCTCATGGTCAGGCGATCCGCCTTGCGGCTCAGTCCATCACCTTGAAGCGCGAGACCCCATTGCGCAATTCGTTGGAGACCACGTTCAGTTCCTCGATGGCCTGGCCCGACTGCTGCAGCGACTCCACGGTCTGCTGCGCCGCCTCGGACAATTGCACCAGGGCCTGGTTGATCTGCTCGGCGCTGTTGGCCTGGGCCTGCATGCCTTCATTGACGGTCTGGAAGCGCGGCGCCAGCGCCTGCACCTGGGCGATGATCTGCGACAACTGGCTACCGGCGGTCTGCACGTCCTGCATACCGCGTCGCACCTGGTCGGAGAACTTGTCCATGCCCATCACACCGGCCGCCACGGCGGACTGGATTTCCTTGACCATGACTTCGATGTCGTAGGTCGCCACGGCAGTCTGGTCGGCCAGGCGGCGGATTTCAGTGGCCACGACCGAGAAACCGCGTCCGTGTTCGCCGGCCTTCTCGGCTTCGATGGCGGCGTTCAGCGACAGCAGGTTGGTCTGGTCTGCCACTTTGGTGATGGTGGTGACGACCTGATTGATGTTGCCCGCCTTTTCGTTGAGGATGGCCAGCTTGGCGCTGACCGAACCGGCCGCGTCCATCACGTTCTGCATGGTGTCTTCCATGCGGGTCAGGCCGGCCTGGCCATTGCCGGCCAGCGACGAGGTCTGGTCCGATACCACCGAGACTTCGTTCATGGTGCGCACCAGGTCGCGCGAGGTGGCGTAGATTTCACGCGAGGTGGCGCCGATCTCGGTGGTGGTGGCAGCCGTCTCGGCGGCCGTGGCCTGTTGCTGGCGGGCGGTGGCGGCGATCTCGGTGACCGAGGTGGCCACCCGCGCCGAGGATTTCTGGGCCTGCGAGACCAGTGCCGTCAGTTCATCGGTCATGCGGTCGAAGCCACTCCCCAAGACGCCGAACTCATCCTTGCGATCCAGCGCCACACGGCTTGAAAAGTCACCCGAGCGCATCACGTCGAGGATGCGCATGAGTTTCTGCAAGGGCTCATTGATGGCGCGCATCAGGAAGAAGCCGCATACCAGCGCCACCAGCAAGGCCGCCATGAGCGAAGTGAGCATGGCGAACTGGGCCGAGGTGACCGCATCGTTGATGCGGCTGGCGGCGTCATCGGCGATACCCTTGTTCACTTCCACCATGCGCTGGGTGAACTGATAACCCAAGCGCCACTGCGGACGGATCTGCTCGTTGAACAGCTTGTCGATGGACGGACGCTGGCTGAAGTCCATCTTCAGCACCTCGGTGACGAGGGCGCGGTATTTCTGGCGGGTTTCCTTGAATTGCTCGAAGAGCTTGCGATCGCCGTCGGCGAAGATGGTCTTTTCGTAGTCTTCCTGCAGACGGTCCAGCCGCTCGCCGTTGCGGCGCAAGAGGGCCAGATTGGCCTGGCGTTCGGCCTCGCTGGTATCGATCTGGGCGATCTGCTGGGTCATCAGCAGGTTTTCGTACCAGGCGGCATTGATCATGGTGCTGTAGTACAGGCCGGGGGTCGAATCCTGGCGCAGCGCCGTGGCACTCTTCTCGATGCGGCCCAGATTGACCGCGGAAATGCCCGCCATCAAGGCCATCAGCAGCAGGATGAGCCCAAAGCTACCCAGTATGCGTTGCTTGATCGTCCAGTTCTTCATGCGCAGGCTTTCCTTTGGATGGAAACGGCTTTCCTCCCTACTCGCTCGGGCCAGTGCCGGACGAAAGGCAGGAAAACCGCATCATGCTGTCTAGTAATAATTCGAGATTATCATTGAAACGTTTCAATATCACTATTATCCCTTGCAGCCGACAGTTTTGCTTCACTGCAATGAAAACGGCGCCCATCGCGGGCGCCGTGGCAGTGATGAGATCAGCCGGAGCGGCCGGCCGGATCACACCGGCATGGGCTTGTTGTCCTGCAGATCAAGGAAACCCTTGATGAGCCGGTAGGCCTTCCATATCCAGGCCAGGGCGAACACCAGCACCGCCAGCGGGATGCCGATCACGGTCGCCCACAGCACGCCACCGGCGATGAGCCAGAACAGGTACCACCAGAACGAGCGGATCTGCCAGCGATGATGGGTATAAAGGAAGGTATCGCGGACATCGCCGCGCTTGAGGTAATTGACGATCAGCGGCAGGCAAGACAGCATGCCCAACGAAAACACCAGGCAGGCTGCATGGGCCAGATAAAGCCACCACACCAGGTCGCGGCCCGACTGCGTTTGCGAATCCAATACCAGTTCCTGGTTCATCGTGTCTCCTGAAGTGGGTCGGTTGGCTGGTCCTGGATTCAGGCCAGCAAGTTCAAGATGCCATCCAGCCCGACGAAATTCAAGCCCACGCTGGCCTGGGCGCGCACCACCGGCTTGGCACGGAAGGCGACCGAGAGGCCCGAGATGCCCATCATGCGCAGGTCATTGGCGCCGTCGCCCATGACGATGGCCTGGGACGGCTCGGCGCCGATCTCGCGGCAGATGCGTTCGACCGTGGCACGCTTTTCATCCGCATTGACGATGCCGCCGACCACCTTGCCGGTCAACTTGCCGTCGGCCACTTCCAGGGTATTGGCGTGGGTGTAATCCAGGCCCAGGCGTTGCTTCATGCGGTCGGTGAAGAAAGTGAAGCCTCCTGAGACCAGCAAGGTCTTCAGGCCGGCCGCCTGCACGGCCTTCAGCATGTTTTCCGCCCCGGGCGACAGTTGCAGGCGCTCGTCATAGACGCGTTGCAGGGCGCCGGCATCCAGGCCCTTCAACAGCGCCACGCGGCGGGTCAGGCTTTCGTTGAATTCGATCTCGCCGCGCATGGCGGCCTCGGTGATCTCGGCGACCTGGGGCTTCAGGCCCTGCATGTCGGCGATCTCGTCGATGCATTCGATGGTGATGAGGGTCGAATCCATGTCCATGGCGACCAGGCGGAAATCGGCCAGCTTGCGACCTTCCTCGATGAAGGCGTAGTCCAGGCGGGCTGTCAGGCAGGCGGCATCGATGCTGGCCTTGAGCGTATCGCTCAGGCTCACGCCGGCCACGCGCCAGGCGTCGGCGTCGGCCACGCGGCTGGGGGCCATGCGTTCGGCGCCACCACCGGCCAGGGCGGCAATGGCGTCAATGTCGGCTGGAGAGACAGCGTGTTGCTTGGGGGCTTGCAGGATCAGGTTCATGTTCTTGGGGTGATGTCGTTGATGCGTGATTCGTTGTAAAAGCGCTGGTGAGCCGGGCTCAGCCGATCAGCCGGTCAGCGCCTTCATGGTGGTCTTGACCTGCTGCACCCGCGCCGCCAGGTCGGGCATGCTGGCGGTGATGCGCAGCTTGTCCGGGCCGTTGAGCTTGACCTGGCGGTTCTTCTGCACCAGTTCGATGATGCGCATGGCATCGATCGGCGGATTGGGGACGAACTGCAGCAAGGCCGCCTCGGAATGGGCATCGATCTTGATGATCCCCAGCGGCTTGGCGGCGATGCGCAGGCGATGCGTTTCGATCAGCGCCTTGGCCGGGTCGGGCAGCTTGCCGAAGCGGTCGATCAGTTCTTCCTGCAGGGCGTCGATGGCGTCGGACTTTTCGCAGTTGGCGAAGCGCTTGTAGAGCGACAGACGCTCGTGCACGTCGCCGCAATAATCATTGGGCAGCAAGGCCGGCGCGTGCAGGTTGATCTCGGTGGTGGTCGAGAGCGGCGCGGCCAGGTCGGGCTCGCGACCATCCTTCAGGGCGCGCACGGCTTCGTTCAACATGTCGGAATACATCTGGAAACCGATCTCGTGGATCTCGCCCGACTGGTGGTCGCCCAGCACTTCCCCGGCACCACGGATTTCCAGGTCGTGCATGGCCAGGTAGAAGCCGCTGCCCAGTTCCTCCATCTGCTGGATCGCTTCCAGGCGCCGCTGCGCCTGCTTGGTCAGCCCCTGCACGTCTTGCACCAACAGGTAGGCATACGCCTGGTGGTGCGAACGGCCGACCCGGCCGCGCAACTGGTGCAACTGCGCCAGGCCGAACTTGTCGGCGCGGTGCATGATGATGGTGTTGGCGGTGGGCACGTCGATGCCGGTTTCGATGATGGTGGTGCACAAGAGGATGTTGAAACGCTGCGCCACGAAGTCGCGCATCACCTTTTCCAGGTCACGCTCGTGCATCTGGCCATGGGCCACGGCGATGCGGGCTTCGGGCAGCAAGGCTTCCAGCGCCGCCTTGCGGTTGGCGATGGTCTCCACTTCGTTGTGCAGGAAATAGACCTGGCCGCCCCGTTTCAATTCGCGCAGGCAGGCTTCGCGGATCGTGGATTCGCTCTCGCCCCGCACGAAGGTCTTGATGGCCAGGCGCTTCTGCGGCGCCGTGGCGATGACCGAAAAATCACGCAGCCCTTCCAGCGCCATGCCCAGCGTACGCGGGATGGGGGTGGCGGTGAGCGTCAATACATCGACCTCGGCGCGCAGGGATTTGAGCGTTTCCTTCTGGCGCACGCCGAAGCGGTGTTCCTCGTCGATGATGACCAGGCCCAGGCGCGAGAACTTCACTTCATCCGAGAGCAGCTTGTGGGTGCCGATGACGATGTCGATGGTGCCATCGGCCAGGCCCTTGATGGCTTGCGTGACTTCCTTGCCAGTACGGAAGCGCGACAGTTCGGCGATCTTGACCGGCCAGTTGGCGAAGCGGTCGGCGAAGGTGGTCGCATGCTGTTCGGCCAGCAGCGTGGTCGGCGCCAGGATGGCCACCTGCTTGCCGCCCATCACTGCCACGAAGGCGGCCCGCAGGGCGACCTCGGTCTTGCCGAAGCCAACGTCGCCACAGATCAGGCGATCCATGGGCTTGCCGCCGGTCATGTCCTTGATGACGGCGTTGATGGCGGCGGCCTGGTCGGCCGTTTCCTCGAAGCCGAAACTGTCGGCAAAGGCTTCATAGTCATGCGCCGAATACTGGAATGCATGACCCTGCCGCAACGCCCGGCGGGCGTACAGGTTCAGCAATTCGGCGGCGGTATCGCGCACCTGCTGGGCGGCCTTGCGCTTGGCCTTTTCCCACTGGCCGGAGCCCAGCGCATGCAGCGGCGCATCTTCCGGCGAGGCGCCGGAATAGCGCGAAATGACGTGCAACTGCGAGACCGGCACGTAGAGCTTGGTCTCCTTGGCGTATTCCAGATGCAGGAATTCGGTCTCGCCCTCGCCCAGGTCCATGCTGACCAGGCCCATGTAGCGGCCGATGCCGTGACTGCTGTGGACCACCGGGTCACCGATCTTCAGTTCCGACAGGTCGCGCACCATGTATTCGACATCGGTGGCGGCCTGCTGCTTGCGGCTGCCCACGCGGCGGCCGCTGCCGGCATACAGTTCGGTCTCGGTCAGCAGTGCCAGGCCGTCGGCGGTGATGAAGCCGGCCTGCAGGGGCGCTACGCCCAGCATCAGCGGTTCGTCGCTGGCCAGGAAAGCCTCCCAGTCCTCGCACAGCACCGGGTGCAGGTCGTATTCGGCGAAGTATTGCTGCAGGGTTTCGCGCCGGCCATTGGTCTCGGCACAGATCAGCACGCGTTCGGCGCCCTTGAGCAAGAAGCTGCGCAGATTCACCAGCGGATCATCAGCGCGGCGGTTGACGGCGATATTGGGCAGCGGCGCGGATATCGCCGAGGGGGCATCGTCGGTCTTGAGCACCCAACGGGCATGCGGTTTCAGGAGGGTGAAGAAATCTTCATCATCCAGATAGATGGCCTTGGGCTCCAGCACCGGACGTTCACGGTCGGCATTGAGGAAGGTCCAGCGCGAGCGGGTATCGCTCCAGAAGCGCTTGATGGACTGCTCGATGTCGCCCACGGTGGCGAACATGGCGTTGGCGGGCAGGTACTGGAACAGCGTGGCCGTCTCGTCGAAGAACAGCGGCAGGTAATATTCGATGCCGGCCGAGGCGATGCCGTTGCCGATATCCTTGTAGATGGCCGAGCGCGTGGGATCGCCCTCGAACACTTCGCGCCAACGGTTGCGGAAGGCCAGGCGCGCCGCCTCGTCCATGGGGAACTCGCGGCCCGGCAGCAGACGCACTTCCGGTACCGGATAGAGCGAGCGCTGGGTGTCAGCATCGAAGGTGCGGATGGTTTCGATGGTGTCGCCGAACAGGTCCAGCCGGTACGGCAGCACCGAACCCATGGGGAAGATGTCGATCAGGCCGCCGCGCACCGAATATTCGCCCGGCGACATCACCTGCCCGACGTGGGTATAGCCGGCCAGGGTGAGCTGGGACTTGAGCTTGGCCTCGTCGAGTTTCTCCCCCTGCTTGAAGAAGAAGGTATAGGCCGCCAGGAACTGCGGCGGCGCCATGCGCAGCAGCGCCGTGGTGGCCGGCACGATCAGCAGGTCGCACTGGCCGGACTGCACTTCATAGAGCGTGGCCAGGCGTTCTGAGACCAGGTCCTGGTGCGGCGAGAAGGCGTCGTAGGGCAGCGTTTCCCAGTCCGGCAGCAGGTGGCAGCGCAGGCGCTGCCCTTCCTTGGGCTGGAACCAGGGGATTTCGGAAAGCAGGCGCTGGGCGTCGGTAGCCCCGGCCACCACCACGGCCAGCATGCGGCCTTCGGCCTTGAGCGCCAGGGCGGCCTGGGCCAGCAGGTAGGCATCGGCCGAACCGTGTACGGCCGGCGGCTGGAAACGGACACCCGTCTTGGGCAGGGATTTTTTCGGATCGAAGGACATTCAGGATCGGGGGATCGGCTTAACTCGACTGGGTTCGGCCTGGTGCGGCCTCATTCGGTTCATTGGACAGGTGCATCAGCAGCGGCCACCGCGCGTGCGGCGCCGCAAAATGCCGGCCGTTTGCAAGGGATTGGCATTAGAATTCAGCCTCTCATTATAAACGATGGTCCCATCCCAGGCCGCCGCCAGGCGGGCCGTGAGCGGGGCCGGTCTGGCCCGCATGAACGCTCCGTCGTCTTCCCCCGCTACCTCGCAACATTACGCGCTGATCCCGGCCGCCGGCGTGGGCGCCCGCATGGGCGCGCAAATTCCCAAGCAATACATGACACTGGCCGGCAAGCCCATGCTGCTGCATGCATTGGAGACCTTTGCCGCGCATCCGCGCATTGACCACAGTTTCGTGGTGGTCAGCCCGGAGGATGGCTGGATCGACGCCCTGCTCCCCCCGCCCTGCTGCCGCACACCACGGTGCTGCGCGTGGGTGGCGCAACGCGGCAGGACAGTGTCTTCAATGGCTTGCAGGCCATCCGCGCCCAGGCCGCCGATGGCGACTGGGTGCTGGTCCACGACGCCGCCCGCCCCGGCCTGGACGGCGTGCTGATCGACCGTCTGCTCGATGCGCTGGCCAATGATGAGGTTGGCGGCCTGCTGGCACTGCCGGTGGTGGATACCCTCAAACGCGGCGATGACCAGTCCCGCTCGCAGGACACCGTGCCGCGCGCCGGCCTGTGGGCGGCGCAGACACCGCAGATGTTCCGCTACGCCCTGCTGCAGCACGCCCTGGAACAGGCGCGCCAGCAGGACCGTCTGGCCGCCATCACGGATGACGCCAGCGCGATCGAAATGCTGGGCCTGCGCCCGCGCCTGGTCGAAGGCAGCCCCCGTAATCTCAAGGTCACGCTGGCGCAGGACGCCGCGCTGGCCGAATTCTTCCTGAAAGGTCCGCACGCATGAGCACTGCCTTCCCCTTCCGCATCGGCCAGGGTTATGACTGTCACGCCCTGGTCGAAGGCCGCCCGCTGATCCTGGGCGGCGTCACCATCCCGCACAAGAAGGGCCTCTTGGGCCACTCCGACGCTGACGCCCTGCTGCACGCCATCACCGACGCTCTCTTCGGCGCGGCCGCGCTGGGCGACATCGGTCGCCACTTCCCCGATACCGACCCGCAATTCAAGGGCGCCGACTCACGCGTGCTGCTGCGCGAAGCCGGCAAACGCCTGGCAGCGGCTGGCTATGTCGTGGGTAACGTGGATGCCACCATCATCGCCCAAGCCCCCAAGATGGCACCGCATATTCCGGCCATGGTGGTCAATGTCGCGGCCGATCTGGGGATTTCTGAGCAGCAAGTGAACATCAAGGCGAAAACCAACGAAAAAATGGGTTTTTTGGGTCGTGAAGAAGGGATTGCCACGGATGCCGTTGTGCTGATCTACCGCCAAAACGCCGAAAAAGCGCTGTAGGAAACTGCCCGACAGGACAATGTCAGACATTGTCCGACAACCGGAAAGCCGCACCAGACAAGGGATACAGGGCGACATCCTGCACCATTTGCCAGCATGTAGAGAAATCTAAAGCACCGAAAAAAACCATTAAAACTTTTAATTGAACTTTCGAGCCGAAAATGGCTTGCATTCTCGATTTAATGAGTATAATCGTCGCGTCGTTAGGATTCGAGCTGGTAGTGCGGTTCTTCGCTGTCATTCCTCCCGAGTAACGATAAAGAGCCGGGCGCAAGCCCCAATCAATTAAATTTAGGAGTCCGTAATGGCAACTGGTACCGTCAAGTGGTTCAACGATGCAAAAGGTTTTGGCTTCATCACCCCGGACGAAGGCGGCGAAGATCTGTTCGCTCACTTCTCGGCTATTCAATCGAATGGCTTCAAGTCGCTGAAGGAAAACCAACGCGTTTCCTTCGAAGTGACCACCGGCCCGAAGGGCAAGCAAGCTTCGAACATCGTTCCGGCTGCTTAAGCTTTTCAAGCTAAAAAAAATCCCCGACTCGTCGGGGATTTTTTTCGTCTGTCGCTTTTGCATCTGTCCGGGATATGTCGTACGGACGAGCTGCACATTACCTCGACAGCACCCCGGCCCATGAAAAATCCCCACCACTCTTGCGAGTGGCGGGGATGTTCATTCTGCCTGAAGCGAATCTGAATCAGATTTCTTCGTACAGCGGCAGCGTCAGGAACTCGGCGAAGGTCTCGGAGGTGGACATCTCTTCGAAGATCTTGGCGGCACGGTCATAGGTAGGACCGTCGCCAGCCACCTGCTTCACCTTGGCCAGCTCTTCCGGGATCATGGCGCGCACCATGTCGGCCGTGACCTTGCGCCCATCTTCCAGATTGCCCTTGGCGCTGCGGATCCACTGCCACACCTGGGCACGGCTGATCTCGGCGGTGGCCGCATCTTCCATCAGATTGTGGATGGGCACGCAACCGTTGCCGGCCAGCCAGGCACCCAGATAGTGGATGCCGACGTTGATGTTGTAGCGCAGACCGGCTTCGGTGATCGGGGTCTCCGGCTGGAAGTTCAGCAGGTCGGCCGCCTTCACGTCCACATCAGGACGCTGCTTTTCGAACTGGTTGGGCTTGTCGCCCAGCACGGCCACGAATTCCTTCATCGATGCCTCGACCAGGCCCGGGTGCGCAACCCAGCCGCCGTCGTAGCCGTCGGTGGCGTCACGACGCTTGTCGTTGATGATGCCCTGCATGGCGACGGCGTTCTTTTCCGGATCGTTCTTGATCGGGATCAGCGCGCTCATGCCGCCGATGGCCGGGGCGCCGCGCTTGTGGCAGGTCTTCAGCAGCAGCAATGCATAGGCGCGCATGAAGGGCGACGTCATGGTGACCTTGGCGCGATCGGCCAGGCAGAAGTCCTTGTCGTTCTTGAACTTCTTGATGCAGGAGAAGATGTAGTCCCAACGACCGGCGTTCAGGCCGGCGCTGTGCTCGCGCAGCTCATAGAGGATTTCTTCCATCTCGAAGGCGGCGGTGATGGTCTCGATCAGCACGGTGGCCTTGATGGTGCCTTGCGGCAGACCGATCTCGTTCTGCGCCATGACGAAGATGTCGTTCCACAGACGCGCCTCCAGATGCGACTCCATCTTGGGCAGGTAGAAGTACGGGCCGGCGCCACGGGCCAGCTGCTCCTTGGCGTTGTGGAACAGGAACAGGGCGAAGTCGAAGATGCCGCCGGAAATGCGCTTGCCATCCAGGGTGACGTGCTTTTCATCCAGGTGCCAGCCACGCGGACGCACCACCAGGGTGGCGATCTTGTCGTTGAGCTTGTAGCTCTTGCCGTTGGATTCCAGCGAGATGGTGCGACGGATCGCGTCGGACAGGTTGATCTGGCCGCTGATCTGGTTATCCCAGACCGGCGAGTTGGAATCCTCGAAGTCGGTCATGTAGCTGTCGGCGCCCGAGTTGAAGGCGTTGATGACCATCTTGCGTTCCACCGGACCGGTGATTTCCACGCGACGGCACTTCAGGGCCTCGGGGATGGGCGCGATCTTCCAGTCGCCGGTGCGGATGGATTCGGTTTCCTTCAGGAAGTCGGGGCGCTCGCCGGCATCCAGGCGCTTGACGCGCTCGGCGCGGGCGGCCAGCAGTTCCTGGCGACGGCCTTCGAAGGCTCGCGAGAGCTTGGCGACCAGCGACAGGGCCTCGAAGGTCAGGACGTTTTCGTAACCCGGCTTGATCTCGCCGGAGATTTCCATGCCGGTGGGCAGCTTCAATTGCGTCATGCTGGACTCCTCAAAAAGAAAAATGGACTAGGTGAGCTTGTTTATCTTGTTTTCATGATTGTGCCTGATGCGCTGTCGCTTTTTGCATCGCATCACGCACTTTATGTACGCAGTATATTTAAACAAAATGCTTATGAGTGGAAGCTTTTATCACTTTATCTTTGCGTTTTAGTCATAAGTGAGCAGATAATCCGCAGGTAGTGATGATGCGGCCTGTGCCACTCCCGGCGCGGCTTTGCCCCGATTCCAGCCTCTTCCCAGGGACCCGCATGGACCAGTTCAAGCAGATTTCGACCTTTGCCGAGGTCGCCACCCGTGGCAGCCTCTCGGCCGCCGCCCGCGCCGAGGGCATCGCCCCGGCCATGATAGGTCGCCGGCTGGACGCGCTGGAAGAGCGCCTGGGCGTGAAACTGCTGCAGCGGACCACCCGCAAGATCGTCCTCACCAATGAAGGTGCCGCCTTCCTGGAAGACTGCCAGCGCATCCTGGCCGACCTGGAAGATGCCGAATCGGCCGTCTCCGAACGCAGCGCCCGCGCCAGCGGGCAATTGCTGATCTCGGCCCCGGCCGGATTTGGACGCCAGCACGTGGCGCCTCTGGTCCCCTCCTTCCTGGCCGAGCACCGCGACGTCACGCTCACGCTGAACCTGAACGATCGCATTGCCGACGTCATCGGTGAAGGAATAGACGTCGCCATCCGCATCGCCACCCTGACCGACTCCAACCTAGTGAGCGTGAAGCTGGCGGAAAACCACCGCGTCATCGTCGCTGCCCCCTCCTACCTGCGTCGCCATGGCACGCCGCAGACTCCCGATGAGCTGGTGCGTCACAATTGCCTGGCCATGAGCAGCGAAGGCAGCCAGCGCGGCTGGACCCTGAAGCAATCGGGCAAGGTCAGCATCTACAAGGTCGGCGGCAACATGGTCTGCAATGACGGTGAGGTGTTACACAACTGGGCGCTGGCCGGTCGCGGACTGGCCTGGCGTTCGATGTGGGAAGTCGGCGCCGCCATCGAGGCCGGGGAACTGGTCACGGTGCTGGACAAGTTTGCCGCTCCGGCCCCCTCCATCTACGCCGTGTTCGCACAGCGACGCCACCTGCCCTTGCGTATCCGCGCTTTCGTGGATTTCCTGCGGCATGCATATGCCCAGCCGGATTACTGGAAACAGGCCTGATGATCACTGTTGACATGTGCCGCAGGTAAGGATGCGGTAAGACAGCTCACGGGATGATGCCGGCGTCGCATCCCCCTTGACGTCTTTCCCCTCCCCTGGAGTCCACATGTCGATCCGCTTCTCTCCACGCACGCCCCTGGCCTGCGCCGCGCTACTGATGTTGCCCCTCCTGGCCCATGGCCAGCAATCCGCTACCACCGAGCCCGTTGCCGACAGCAGCTCCAACACCAGCCAATGGGCGCTGGGTGCCGGCGTGGGCGTAGAACGCAGTCCCTATGCCGGCTACGGCAATCGCACCCGGGCGCTGCCCCTGCTTATGTACAATGGCCCCCGGTTCCGCTTGCTCGGCACCACGGCCGACCTGAAGCTGGGCGCCGTTGGTCCGGTCGGCTTCTCGCTGCGGGCGCAGTATGCCGATGAAGGCTATGAAGGCAGCGATGCGCCCATCCTGAATGGCATGGAAAAGCGCAAGGGTGGTTTCTGGCTGGGCGGTGCCGCCCTGTGGCGCAACCCGTATGCCGACCTGTCCCTGGAATGGCTGGCCGATGCATCCGGCAACAGCCATGGGCAGACCGTCAAGCTGCGCGCAGAGCACCGTTTCAAGAGCGGCCGCTTTACGCTGGTACCCTACCTGGGAGTGAACTGGATGAGCAGCGACTATGTGGACTATTACTTCGGCGTACGCAGCAACGAGGTCCGGGCCGGTCGCGCCTTCTACCAGGGCAGCTCGACCGCCAACCTGGTGGGTGGCCTGCGCACCGACTGGCAGATGACATCCTCGCAGTCGCTGTTTCTGGATCTGCGCGTGACCCGCTTCGGCAGCGGCATCACCGATAGCCCGCTGGTCGATCGCAACAGCGCTGCCGGGGTGCGCGCCGGTTATCTCTACCACTTCTGACGGGGTCCATTCCTTCATGATGAATCGCATCGCCCTGCTGGAAGACCATGAACGCATGGCCGCGCTGGTCAGCCGGGCGCTGGCGACGGCAGGCATCGAGACCGATGTCTACGGCACGCTGTCTCAGGCCACCACCGGCCTGGCACAGATCCGCTATCCGGCCCTGGTGCTGGATCGCAACCTGCCCGATGGCGACGGCCTGCAACTGGTACGCCAGTTGCGCGCCCGCCGCATCGATACCCCCTGCCTCATGCTGACCGCGCGCGACGCCCTGCACGACCGTATCGACGGGCTGGAAGCGGGCGCCGACGATTACCTCCCCAAACCCTTCTCGATGGAAGAGCTGGTGGCCCGCGTGCGCGCCCTGATGCGACGCGCACCGCAGCAGCAGAGCCTGGCGCCGGAACACGGCGACCTGCGCATCGATCCGATGGAAAGCCGCATGGTCTGCGCAGCGGAGTCAATTTCCCTGTCCTCGGCCGAGCTGCAGCTGATGCTGGTGCTGGTGCGCGCAGCCGGCGCCACGGCGCGCCGCACCGCGCTGGAGGCTGCCGCCTGGGGTATTGCCGAGCCGGTCACGCCCAATGCGCTGGACGTGGCCTTGCATCGCCTGCGGCGCAAGTTGGCCGGGATCGATTCCGTCGTGCAGATCGTCAACCAGCGCGGATTGGGCTACGCCCTGAAATTGCCCCATGAAGACACCTGAAACCGCCGACCTGGCCAGCGCCACCGTCGCTCCCTCCCGGGCTTGCTGCCATCGCAGCCTGGCCCTGCACCTGCAGCTCGTCACCGCGCTGGTGCTCGCGGTTACCGGTGCCGTGATCATCGGTGTCATCACGCTGATGCTGCGCTGGGGGCCGGACCTGCTGACCGACCTGTCGCTGAAGAACAATGCCAGCCAGGTCATCAAGGGCCTGCAGTTCGACCAGAACGACCGCCCCTACCGCACCGCCATCAACGACAAGGACGACGCCGCCTACGAAATCCTCAAGGCCGATAGCGTCTATCGCATCCTGGATGAGCAGGGCCACGTTCTGCTGGCCTCGGATGGCATCACCCAGCCCTATGCCGAGATGGGCAATCCCTTCACACCCGAGCCAGCGCGACTGAAACTGCGTGTCGATGGTCGCACCCTGCATGTACTCACCCGGCAGTTCGAACATGGCGGCCGCAACTACTACGTCCAGGTCATGCGCAGCGAGCGCCTGCTACGCATCATCCAGGATGACAAGGGGCAGCGCCTGACCTGGATGATCATCATCGGCGCCATTGTCTGCGCGCTGCTGTTTTCCATCGTCGTGGCGGTGACCCTGCATCATCTGCTCAAGCCCTTGCGCCGGGCCGCCAATGCGGCGGCCACCATCGACATCGACAATCTGTCGGCGCGCCTGTCGGTGCAGGACGTGCCCCGCGAGATCACGCCGCTGTTCCACTCGGTGAACCTGGCACTGGACCGGCTGGAACAGGGCTACCGCCAGCAGCGGGATTTCCTGGCCACCGCGGCCCATGAACTGAAGACGCCACTGACCCTCATGCGCGGCCAGGTCGAACTGGGCGACGTCGCCGATGGCGAGATACTGCTGCAGGATATCGACCGCATGGCACGCCAGGTGCAGCAACTGCTGACCCTGGCCGAAGCCAGCGAGCGCCACAACTACAGCATGCAGCAGACCGCACCGCAGGCTGCCTGGGCGCAGGCCGCCAGCCAGCTGGAGCGGCTGGCGCAGCAGATGGCGGTGAAGGTGGTGATCGGGCCGGCCGACAGTGCGCCGCCGTCCATGATCCTGGCTGATCCGGGTGCGCTGGGGGTGCTGTGCAAGAACCTGCTGGAGAATGCCCTGCATCACAGCCCGCCGGGCGGGACCGTGACGCTGCATGCCAATGCCCGACGGCTGTCGGTGCGCGACGAGGGACCAGGCATTGCGGAGGACGCCCTGCCCCACCTGTTCGAGCGCTTCTGGCGCGGGCCGCATCGACGCGACCAGGGAGCGGGGCTGGGGTTATCCATCTGCGCCGAGATCGCCCAGGCGCATGGCTGGGAAATCACGGCAGGCAACGGCCCACGCGGGGCCGTCTTCGAAGTGCGATTCAACCCGGCAGCGTAGGCCCGGTCGGCGTGACGTCAATGTCGCGTCGGACCAACGGTTCGCCCTCGCTGAGCCGGAATACGCTGACCATCTGCATCAGCCGAGAAAGCCAGTGGTGGTGCTACCAGGCCGCACTGAGGGGGGATGCGACGTCTAAGGCATCACCCGTTGTGCCAATCAGTGTGCGGCGCCCCCTCTTTTTCACTGCACGCTAGTGCTATTCACCTCTCCGTCCGCGAGAACGGGTCCCGCGTTGACACGCATGACCTGCCCCATCTGATCAAACACTTTTCGACCTGCCACATCGGCGCGGCCAGGGCGTGAACGTAGATCGCCCACCAGCGCCGCGAGCGCGCAGGGAAATAACCAGGAGATCACTTCTGGCAGCGACCCGCCCCCTCCCCTTCAAAGTGAAATTCCAACGGCTAGCGTCGTCATGCAAATTCCGCGAGCAGGCTGGCGCCGGCGGGGAACCGAACTGACATCGCACCGTATCTCCCAATCAGAGAAGCCGGCAGCCGCCAGTGACATGCAACGACACATCCGCATAGAGAAAATATGAAATTGTTTTGCACGGGTGCTGATTTTTTATGAACAAATCTCGTCCGTTGTGAATGTCCTGGCGAAAAATTTTGGAATAAATTAGCGCTCCGAATAAATGATTTGCAGCGCTACCGCCGTGGAGCATCTCGCAGTCGCTCCACCAATAAAGCCATGAGCAACGCTCTCGCCTTCCTCTCTCATCGTCGACGTCATCGGGTGTCAGCCCCAGTGTTCCGTCCACATCCGTCGAGAGCACAAATCGGATGCGAAGCCACCCACCTCAAACACTGCCGTCGCCGCGAATCCGCAAGACAGAACCGCTCTGCGTTGCGGGACTGATCGAATTAGCTCGGGAACAGAATGGCAAGCAAGGAAGAAATTCAATCCATAGGTCGGCAAATCGGCTTCATGGTTGGAACGATGTGAAACAGGTTTCAGCTATTTCTGGAACCCGATCACCCACCTCATTTTTGATACGACGATATGTTTTTTGCGCGAGAAGATAGCCTTGGTCTGCTCGAAACTCAGGACGGCCTGAAAGTCACCGCCGGTTCGTCTTACGAACGGCTGAGTCATGCAGGTATCGTCCCTGGGCAGTTCCTCGCCATCGCCTCGCCTGACTGGTCCACCAACGGCACTCAGGAATTTGTCCTCGCGCGATTCCTGCAAGTTACGGCACGTCGTGATGACCACACCACCACGTGCAAATTGCACTGCCGTGTCATGGGCAGCTGCCGCGTCGACCAGCGCAGCGGCAGGCTGTCCTACTATGCCGGACTACCGGCCTATGGTGCGCTGATGCTCTCGCCCTCCTGCGCATGCTACGTCCTGCCCGAGCCCATCCTGCGCGCCCTGCTGGCACTGTCGGATGACGTCGGCGAAACCTTCGAACTGGGCCATGTGCGCTGGGGCGAACATACCAGCAAAGCTACGCACCCGATGCCGGTGGCCATGAGCATCAATGAAGTGGTGGGCAAGCGCACCGCCATGTTCGGCAAGACCCGGCTGGGCAAATCCAACGTCGTCAAGCTGCTCATGCAAGGCGTGCTCAATGCCACCCGCGAGAGTGGTCAAGTCGGCCAGCTGGTGTTCGACGTCAATGGCGAATACGCCAACGACAATCCCCAGGACGGCAATTTTTCCATCGCCTCGGCCTACCCCGAGCGCGTCCAGGTGTACTACCTCTCAACCCAGCCACGCGGCAACGGCGAGTTCCTTCGCTATAACTTCTACGACATCCCGGAAGCCGCCCTGACGATCTTCTCCGAATTGCTCACACCCTCGGTATTGGATATCCCTGAGGTGCGCAACTTCCTGATGATCCGTTTCCCCGCACTATCGGCGCTGAAAGGCGGGCGCACCCATGACAGCGCCGTCGCCTTCCGCAAGCTATGCCTGTTCTGGACGCTGCTGCAGGATGCAGGATTCGATCCGGGCGAGGCGGTCTGCGCCGAAATCGCTACACGCGGACTGATCAATGTGGGCTTCACGCAAGCGCTGCGCATGGCCGCCTGGCAGGCGATCAAATCGAAAGTGCCGCCGCCGATGCCCACCAGCTTCCTCGAGATGACCGAGGAGATCCGCGTGCTCTCGGCCTTCGCACTCAAGTATTCAAACGACCCCAACCTGCGCGTGGGCCGCACCGAACTGTTCGACGAGGAAGACCGCGTGGTGCAAGAACTGCTTTGCCAGACCAACGGCGTGGGTTCCTACTTCCTGCGCGAATGCCTGCAGTTCCACTCCGCCAACGCCAGCGATTTTCTGCATGACACCCTGCGCGCCATCGACACCGGCAAGACCGTCATCATCGACCTGGGCGCGGCCAATGAACGCATCGCGCGCTACTTCTCGCGCGTCATCTCCACCGCCGTGTTCCAGCAGCAGGAACACAAGTTCATCACCAACACCCTGGCCGAGCGCTTCGTGCAGATCTACTTCGAAGAAGCGCACATGATCTTCCCGGTCGAGGCCGCCGGCAAGAACACCACCGACATCTATGCCCGCTTTGCCAAGGAAGGCGCAAAGTTCGGCATCGGCATTGTCTATTCCACCCAGTCGCCGACTTCGGTCAGCTACTCCCTGCTGACGCAGACCGAAAATTTCTTCATCGGCCACCTCTCCAGCGACATCGATGTCGATGCCCTGGCCTCGGTGCAAAACCTGTTTGCTGCCGTCAAGGACGACATCCTGCAATTCCGCCTGCCCGGCTTCATGCGGGTATTGAGCTATTCCCGTCGCTTCGTCCTGCCGATCCAGGCGAAGCGTTTCGATCCACGAGAAAGGAGATAGACCCGTGAGGAAATAAATCGCCGGTCCGACGATAACGACCATGCAACACAGATCAAGACGGACAAGTCCGCGAAACTGCGTCGGCGCCCTGCTTGCCTGGCCCGAGCACATCGCCCGCCTGTATTGGTCATCCCATGTTTTATCACCAGAGCCGTCCCTTCAGACGGCGTTAACGAAGTTCAAGGAATACTAAAAATGCTTTACTCCCCTCACGCAATACACAAGGCGCGCATCCTTCCACGTACGCAAAGTGGTTTCACCATTGTCGAACTGTCAGTGGCTGTTGCCATTGCCGGCGTGCTGCTGGTCTCGGCCATTGCGCTGGTGCAGGTGGTGCTGCGGCAAGCGCGAGCTAATGATGTGGTCAGCGGCATACCCCGCATGATGGCCCAGATCGACAAGATCTATGCCCGGGCCAACTCTTACGTCGGCTTGGGAACAGAAGTAGCCATTGGCTTCGGCGCCTTTGACGCAGCCTTCGATATTTTCGGTGTCGCCCCCCTCCGCACCGCCAATAACCGCTTTGGCTTCCCCACCACCGTTGATGTCGCAACCGTGTTCACCGGCGCGGCAAGCAACACTGGCTTTGTAGTCACTTTGGCTGGCATTCCTACTGCCTCGTGTGCCGACATTGTCTCTTCCGCTTCTGCTAGCGGCGTACGCGGCATTCTTGTTCAACCCGAGGCCGTGGTTGGGACCCGCTCTATTACCCCTGCGGGCATTGCCACGTTGACTTTGGCCGGCATGCGTGCAATTAACGCTGGTGGTGGTGCCCCAGTCCCTACCACAGGCGGCGCTGCGGTAGTCCAAGGACATCTGCCGAACGGCGCACTCGATATCGCGGCGATGACCCATGCGCGTGCCTGCGGCACCGGCAACGCCTCCGTGAGCATCGGCCTGATCAACTGGAAGTAATGCGCTTCGGATAGCTCTTTTCGATGCCGCCTCTGTCCGAGGGGCGGCATTAAAGAAAATATCCGCATTCCTATGAGAAAACACCACTCCGGCTACACATTGGTTGAGCTCTCCGTGGCCCTGGCCCTGGCCGGCATGATCGTGCTGACCGGTATTACCGGCACGACATGGCTGCTCGCACAACAGAGAATCAATGAACTCTCCGCCGAGAATGGTAACGCGATCAGGCGCATCAACGATGCCTATGACCAATTGCCCAACTATGGCGGTTTGACCTTGCGGCAGGCGGTGTCCTTCGGCGCGTTCAACCACTTCCTCATCACCCGGCGCGCCGGGAACAACGTCACCGTGACCCATCCATTCGGAGGTGCCGTCGGCGTAGCACCGATCGGAGTTGCGTCTCGGGCTTGGGGCTTATACCTGAATGCCATCCCGACAGAGCACTGCACCGACCTCTTGTTCCAGTTCGCGCCGATAGCTGATGCACTTGTGGTCTTTCCCGACGGAATGGCCGACCCAGTTGGCTGGGCCCTCATTGTCGGCCTTGACGCAAACCTGCCTGCGATCACCATCAGCGCTGGCCTTAACGTCGCCGTCCCGCGCATCGTCAGAAATCTGGGCCAGGATCTTGCACCCACTGCGCTGGCTGCGGCCTGTCGAGACGCTGGCAACAACTTCGGTGTACTGCTAGTGAGATCCAAACTACGATGACCCCTTTCACCCTATCCCAGCGCGGCGACACCAGACACATCCCTGGCAGAGCCACCTATGCCCCTTTGCAACGGCTGCGCCAATGTGGTTTCACGCTGATTGAGTTATCCGTCTCAATGGCCATTTCCGCCATTCTGGTGGTGGCCTCGCTGGAGGTATTGCGTCAGCAGCTTGATCAGGCCGAGGTAAGCTCGTCATCCCGCTTTTTGCAACAGACGATGCTGTCACTGCAGAATTTCTTGGTGAACGATGACGGTTCCGCCCCAATCGATACCGGCACACTAGCCAGCGGTGCCACCGTGGCCCGGCAATATGTAGGGGCTGGCGTCGGTGACAAGACCCAAATCAACAATACCTGGGGCGGGCGGTTGTTCTTGGAGCCATTGATCGGCGGCGGCAGGAGCAGTTGGGTATTGCATGTATCAGGTCTGCCTGCGCGCCTGTGTCCGGACATCGTGCAGAACCTGGAATCGACCCTGAATACTGCTGGACTACGGCACGCGCTGGCCGGCGCGGCCACTACCGGTGAAGATGTCACCAAACCGGCCCTGCGTTCGGTCGCGCTGAATGCAAACCGTGCGCTGACCACGCCGCTGGCCAACGTGTTTGTGATCAAGAGTGACCCCTATACCCCCCTCAATCCCGCCACGCTGAGCCTCCTGTGCGAAACCGCCCTACCTTACTTCACCCTCTTCCTCACGAGCAATAACCACGCTCTCTAGGCATGACATCTACTTATGAACAAAGTCACGGTTCACCTCATTCATCGCACCCGCCCTTGCGGCCTGCCCCGTCGGTGGCTACGTACCTTTGCCCTCCTGGCGGTCTGCATTCCCGTCCATGCCCAGCAAGTGGGGGGGCATGATCCGACCAATGCAGAGGCACTTGCCGCCACTGGGCGCGCCTCCGCCTGGCTGCCCAAGGGCGCCGCGATTGAGCCCGAACTGACCAACGGCATTGGCGTTTCCGCAATAGACCATCATCCCGACCCGGGCGTGCAGCAGTGGCAGGTACGACGTGCCGATGTCTCGGTGCGCCGCATGTTGCAGCGGTGGGGGCAAGAAGCCGGCTGGCAACTGGTGTGGGATGCACCGCGCGATTTCCCCATCGAGACCGAGCTGCAATTATCCGGTCGTATCGAGCAGGTGGTCAGCGCCGTAGTGGAGTCACTGGCCACCACCGACTACCCGGTGCAGGCACGCATCAACAGCGAGTTGCGCATCATCCGCATCGGCGGCTATCTGGAAGGTAAGGCTCGCTGAGGCCCATCAAGGTAACTTATGACCATCGAACAGATCATCGTCCCCCTGAACCAGTTCCATCTGCCGGCGGTACAGCGTCTGCGGCAAGGCCGCCGTTGTGCTCACATGCTTATCCTGATCATTGGCATCAGTGTCTTGTGCACCGCGTGCAGCACCTGGCGCCGAGCCGATCGGACCCTGGACAAGGTCATCACCCGCACGGACAGCTCACGCGCCGAACTGACCACGCCCCAACCGCGCCCGGCTTATGCGATCAAAGATACTCGCCTGATCATCGCAACACGCTCCATACCTCTGTCACGCGAGGCAGCACTACCGGATGCGATGCGCCAGGTGGCCTTCCGCTTCCCGGGACGTTATTCCGTGGCCACCATCGTCGAGCGTATCGCCAGCGAGACCGGCGTACCGATGCTGCTCACGCCCGACGCGCTCATGCCGGCCTCGCGCTTCACAGTCGGAGCCACAGCCGGCGCGGCACTCGCCGCAGCCGCCCTGCCGCTTCCGGGTGCGCAGGGCAGCGCGAGCGAGAAAAGCGCCTTCGGCGAAAAGAATCTGAGCGATCTCAACTTCAGCAACCAGACGTATGGCAATACCTATGAGCTCAACTACGCCGGCTCGTTTGCGGGTCTGCTGGATTACGTGGCCGTGCGCGCAGGATTACAGTGGAAGTACGAGGATGACCGCATCCTCTTCTATCGCCTCAGCACCCGTACCTTCTTCGTCAAGACCCTGAGTACTTCCTTCAAATACTCCGCTTCGCTGTCAGCCTCGACTGGCGGCGATGGTGGAGGCAGTGGAGGCAACGGCGGGGGTGGAGGTGGTGGAGGTGGTGGAGGCGGCGGAGGCGGCAGTTCGGCCAGCATGGATTTCGAATCCGACTTCTGGGGGGGTATCGAAAAGACCTTGGGTTCGCTCATCTCCGGCGGCGGCAAATTCTCGGTCGACGGCAAATCAGGCGTGATCACGGTGACCGATGCCGCCGAACCGATGAAGGCCGTGGAAAACTATATCGAGCAAGTCAACAAATCCTTGATGCGTCAAGTCAGCCTGGAAATCCAGGTCCTGTCAGTACAGTTGAACGACGAGTTCTCGGCCGGCATTGACTGGAACGTGGTGCGCAACGGCTTCTCGTCAACCACCCCCGCGGCGCTGTTGCCCAGCCAGTCCGGCAGCCCCTTCACCATCGGCTACCAGAACGGCAACGGCACTAACGCGATGATCAAGTTGCTCAAGACATTTGGGCGGGTCTCGACCACCTATTCGGGGGTGGCCGTGACCTCCAACCGAGTCTCGGTACCGCTGATGGTGGTCAACCAGCAGGCCTACCTGAAGCAGACCCAGGCGGCAGTCGTTGCCGGCGGACAGGTGGGCAGCGTCACTACCACCGGCCCCAGCCTGACGCCGGGGCAGATCAGCACGGGCATGTCCCTGGCCTTCTTGCCGGTGGTGCTGGATTCCAACCAGGTGCTGTTGCAGACCTATATCAACATCTCCAGCTTGAAGGGCCTGCCCTCATTCAGTTCATCCGGGCAAACCATTCAACTGCCCAACGTGAGTGCCTTCACCGTAGGCCAACGCATGGTGGTGCCTTCGGGGGAAACGCTGGTCATGCTGGGGTATGACCAGGCCCAGACCAATTCCAGCAACAGCGGCAGCGTCGATGGCCTCGCCGCCAGCAAGACCGCTTCCAACGTCCGGCAATCCTTCGTGATCCTGATCACCCCACGACTGACCGATGTTTAAGACTCTACTCAACAAGAAGCCGGTCCGCAGAACCCGACCGGTCGTAGACCACAGCCGTATCTTCCCGAAAGAGAAGGTGGCCCTGGTGGCTGGCCTGCACTGGGTGCCATTGACCAAGGGCGAACGGAGCAAACTCTTCAGCGCTGCCCGGGCCGAGGACGAGCACAGCTATTGCATCACACCCGATGGCACCCAGATCGGCTTCTTCTCTTCCAACCCGGGTGGTCATGGAAAGGGGCGGGGCGCACTGGTCTCGCTGGCACTGCTGCTGGGCCAGAACTATTCGCACGGCGGCGAAGAGATCTTCGCCTTCCATGTCGATACCAAGCGCAGCTGCGTGGTCGTGCTGCGCGACGGACAGCCGGTGCCGGGATTTGATGTCATCGGCAACACCGAGGTAGTGAGCGAGCGCATCAACACCTTCCTGCAGCTCACCGACTCGGGCTCGGTACGGCGGGTCGGTGCAGTCGATCTACTGGGCAATGTGGAAGAGATCGACTGGGACCTGGTGTTGGACGAAGTCACGGCCAAGGTGCGCCTGAAGAAGATTCCCGACATCAGGAAAATGCTTGTTTTGCTGGCGGCATCGGCGGTCGTTTTCGTGGTGGGCTTCGGCGCGGTCACCTACAAGCTGGCCCGGGACAAGAAGCTCGCCGACGAGCAAGCACGCATCGCCAGCGATCCCAACATTGTCTACGAAAACAAGATTGACGTTGATCTGGGAGCTGTTACCGGCCTCGGCCAGATCAGCCTTCAGCGCATGGTGGGCGGTCTGAAGCAAATTCCGCTTCAGATCAAGGGCTGGAGACTGAGCAAGGTGGAATGTACCCCGGCCCTGTGTAATGCCTCCTGGATCCGCAGCTACGGCAACTTTGCCGAGTTCGGACATGCGCTGCCACCCTCGGCGATGGGCCAGCCGCAATACGACGTCTTCAGTCCCGACGATCTCACCAGTGCCCAGTTGGTGACGCAGCACCGCCTGGACAACGCTGCGGCGGTCGTACCTCCACCACCGAAGCTGACGCGCGCGGCACTGCCGCTGCGCAGCACAGTGTCATCGAAGTTCTTCAGCACCCTGCAAGACCTATCCATGATGGACATCAAAGTCAAGGTGGAGCCGGCACAACTGTTCGCCGGACAAGGAGACGTCAACCAACTGGTACGCCCAGTAGTCAACGCGGTCTGGGCCATAGAAGGACCACTGTGGACCATGGAGGACATCGTGCTGGAAGACTACGTGGCTATCGATAGCATCACGGTCGAACTCGACACGGATAAGACCGTCGCGCCCATTGAAAAGACCCGCTACAAGCTATCTGGAAAATATTATGCAAAAGGTAAAGACTTCTAACTTGCCGCCGATGGTCGCACTCACCGCCTTGCTGCTAGGCGCGGCGCTACCCTGCCATGCCAAGGACGCAGCAGCACCGTCCGATGCGAGCGCCAGCCGTATCGACCAGGGCGCCACTCTAGGCGACATGATCAAGCTCGCCAAACAAGTCGGAGAACGGGAATTCGCTGCCCGCCTCAATCCAGCCAGCAAGAATCCCTCCAACGACATTCCTGCTGAACCCGTGGTGGAAAGAAATCCGGTGCTGCTGGGCCTGTACGGAATCGACCGCAATTACAAGGCCGAACTTGATGTCAACGGCCAGTCACGCGTAGTGCCTGTGCCTGGGCCGCTGCGCAAGATGGGGCCGTGGAAATACATCATCCTCATGGAGGAAGGTGTGCTCTTGACCAAGAGCCCCCAGGACAGCATCAAGGCGGGCAGGGAAAAACGCGGTGCGGCGGTGCAGGCCTGCCAGCAACAGGAGACCTGCCTGTTCCTTTCCGTGCCCAAGGGCGGCGACGATTCGCGCGCGTTTGTCACAGCGGATACCCAGGCACGCCATCTGGCAAGCCAGTTACCGGGAAAAGGCCGACTACCGCCCCTGGAATTCGGCGGCAAGCCCCAGAGCCCGGGCGATCGCGTCAATATGGGTAATACGGCACCGGCCTTGCGTTGATAAGCGGCATCCACATGCTTCCCGAAAAAAAGTCATCACCGAACCTGGAAATGGCCCATCTCCGGCGCGCCGAGGAACTGCCGCAGTTCCGTAGCGTGCTGGAGATGTGGCCGGCCGAAAAATACCGCACTTTCAACCAGGAGCGCATCGCCGTGCTCAACATGGAAGCGGGCGTGATTGCCATGGTTGCCACCCGGGGCGTGAACCTGTCCTCGGAGTGGTTCCACATCCTTGACCGCCTCAAGCGCGACGGCAAGACGCCACGCATGTTCTTCACCGCCGAGCCTATCGTCTTCGAGGTCCTCGACTATCAGGTCGCCGCCAACCATGAGGCGGCGGCGACCAGGGCGGTATCGGGGATTGACCTGATCATCGCCGAGTCCAAGCCCTTGAACTACTTCGCCGACATGGTCGGGCGCGCCATCGAGATCGGCGCCAGCGATGCCCATCTCGAGGTGCGCGGCGACTATGCCGTGCTCAATGCCCGCGTGGATGGCGTGATACGCCGCATCGGCAGCTATCCGGCGCAGATCGTCATTGATGCCGTCAGCGCCGCCTTTACCGTGCAGGCCGAGGAATTATCGCGCTCGGACGCCGCCTTCAATGCCCGCCTGCCGCAGCAGGCCATGATCCCGATCCGCAACAAGGACCGCGATTTCACCCTGCGCTACCAGAGCCACCCCTCGGTGGGGGGCTTCGATGTGGTGCTGCGAATCCTGCATTCCAGCGCCAGTTCCTCCAGCAAGGTCAAGACCCTGCCGGAACTGGGCTACCTGCCCAGCCAGGTGGAGCAACTGGACCTGGCCATGCAGTCGGCCTGGGGCGGTGTGTTCGTGGCTGGCGTGACCGGCTCGGGCAAGACCACCACGCTCAATTCCATGCTGTCGATGCTGGCGGCCGGTGGCGAACGCAAGATCATTTCCATCGAAGACCCGGTCGAGTACATCGTGCCGGGCGTGACCCATCTCTCGGTGCAGCGGACCAATGCCATCGGCGCGGAAAACCCTTTCCTCAACGCCATGCGGGCCTTTCTGCGGCTGGACCCCGATATCGGCATGTTCGGCGAGGTGCGCGATCCGCTCTCCGGCGAAATCGCCCAGGCCGCCATCGAAACCGGCCACAAGATCTTTACCACCGTGCATGCCACCTCGGCCCTAGGCATCGTCTCGCGCCTGACCTCCAAAATGGTAGGACTGGACCGGCATGCCGTCTGCAATCCGGAATTCCTGTCCATCCTGGTCTATCAGGCGCTGCTGCCCAGGAACTGCCCGCATTGCAAGCTGCCCGCGAGGGAGCGCCTGCCGGCTGAGGAGTTGAACGCCTACGAAACCGTGTTCGGTCTCGACATCGACCAGATGATGTGCGCCAGCGACAGCGGCTGCGTCCATTGCCGCATCCCCGGCGTGGATTACAGCCAGCTGTCGCACGCCGGTACCCGCGGCGTATGCGTGGCGGCCGAGGTGATCACGCCCGACAACGACCTGCTGCGGCTCTTGCTGGCCGGACGCGATCTGGATGCGCGTGACCACTACCATGCCGCCCGCTCAGCTCCCTTCGACGCCCCCGACATGCGCGGCAAAGCCGCCTGGGGCCATGCCCTCTACAGCCTGACCCAGGGGCAGATCGACCCCTATTACTTCAAGACCACCTTTGGTCATCCCAAAGGATTCCGCCAGATCGTGCACAAGAGAATGTCATGAACGTATTCGAACACCTGCAACTTAGCATGGCCAAGCGCCAGCTGCGCGCACGCCGGGCCGAGTTCTACTTCGACCTGGCCATGTCGCTGGAAGACCGGGTGCCGCTGTTCTCCACCTTCAAGAAGTATGAGAAGCGCGCCCGCAAGCGCGACCGCGGCATGGCCCTGCTGTACCGCCACATCCTCAGGAATGCCATCAACGGCTCCCTGGCCACGGCGCTGGAGGGCGTGGCGCCCACCTCGGAACTGATGATGCTCGATGCCGCCCAGACCGCTGGCGACGCCAGCGTGGCCGAGGGCCTGCGCTTCCTCTCCGGCACGGTGGAAAAGACCGAGCGCATGACGGCTGCCATCAAGGGCGCGGTGATGTATCCACTGTTCCTGATCGCGCTGTTCTACGCCATCCTGCTGGGCTTTTCGTTCTACGCCATTCCGGTGCTGGAATCGATCATGCCCGTGAGCGAGTGGCCAGCCTCGGGCAAGGCCCTGGCCGCCGTTGCCAACGGCGTGCGGCATTACGGGCTGCTGATGATCGGGACCAATGTCATCCTCTTCATCGCCTTCATGTATTCGTTGGCCCACTGGGCCGGCCCAAGCCGACGGCCGTTCGATAAGCGCCTGCCTTATAGCGTCTACCGCGACTATTCGGGTGCCATGCTGATCGTCTCGCTGGCCTCGCTGATGCGCTCGGGAATTTCCCTGCGTTCTTCGCTGGAGCAGGCGGTGCGCTACTCGACCCCATGGATGCGCTGGCACGTCCGCAGCATCCTGCGCGGCATCAGCTCTGCCAACGCTGAAAACTTCGGTGCCGCCTTCGGCACCGGCGTGCTCAACCAGGACCTGGAAGACCGCATCATGGACGCCTCCGAACGCCGCGATCCGGTGGAAGCCTTCGTCAAGATCGGCACCGGCTCCATCGACCGCATCGCCACCTCCATCGAAAAATCGTCTGCCCGTCTCAACAGCGTGATGCTCCTGCTCTGCGGTGTCGCGCTGGCCTCCATGCTGCTGGGCTTCATGGCGACCACGCAACAACTGCAGAGTGCCGTGCAAAAGAAAACCCAACAAACCTCGCAGAGGAACTGATGACTTCCCTACTTCATCGCATCGCGCAGCAGCTGCTGTGCTTCCCCCGGTGCAGTCTTCTCCTTGCCCCCCATCGGCACCCACGGCGCCACCCCTACCGCCGACAACGCGGTTTCGCACTAGGCCAGGCACTGGTGACCACGGCCATGCTGGGCACAGCCGGCGCGGTTGGCACCGACTGGGCTTCGCAGCAACGCCAGACCGCCGTGCTGGAAGCGCAGAACGCTGCCTATGCGCGCATCAACAATGGCATAGGCGCGTACATGACACTGTACTATCCGCACATCATCGACCGTAGCACCTACCCCGACAGCTGTGCCAAGGTCAGCTATCCAGCCTCAGGCAGCCCTGACAAATCATGCTATTTCGCGGCCAGCTACACAGATGCTGCCGGCGCGAGCAAGACACATCAGGTCACCAACATCCTGCAGCCAACGCTGACCGACCTGCAGACCCTCGGCCTGGTGGCCCGGGAGATTCCTGCCGCCCCCTTGTTGCCGGTGCATGCCACGGTGGTCACGGGCGGCGCCACCGGCAGCGCGGCCACAAAGAATGACAACGTCTACGGCATCGTCATCAAACGCACGCCGGCTGGGACCGACATCAATCTGGATTCGCTGGTCTTCAACGTACAGCCCTATGCGCTGGTGCATGCCGACATGTCGGCGCTGCTGCGCATGTCCAACGGTGCAGGTGCAAGTTCGGGGTTGCCCGATCGTGACGCCGCCACCAGCAGCATCAATCCCAAGTTCGACCTGAAAGCCTACGCCGGTGCCTGGAGCGTTCCCAATCCGGTGCAGCAGCGGGTGAAAAACGTCACCACGGGCCTACCAGGCATCCTGGCCTGGCGCAATGGCTATGCAGCCGCCGTCGCGCTGGAACTGATCCGCCGCGACGGCTCGCTCAAGCCGACGGCGGACTGGGATTTTGCCAATCACTCCATCACCAATCTCAAAGAATTAGAGGCGCAGCACATAACCACCAGCACCCTGACGGCCAATGGTTCCGCCAAACTCAACAGCACGCTGGATGTCACTGGTACCCTGACGGCGCTGGGCAAGATGGTGGTCCAGGGTGCTACCGATATCCAGTCGCTGGTGGTCAATGGTGAGGCCACCTTCAAGGCCCCTGTGAAGATGGAGAAGTCGCTGGATGTGGCAGGCCAGTTGAACGCCAAGGGTGGTGTTAGCACCGCCCATCTGAACATCGAGAACGGCACCCAGCTTACCAGCGACGGCGCCCGTCTATTGGTGAATGGCGACTTCGTCACGTTGGGTACGAAATGCGCACAGAATCTAGCGCTGGCACAGGACACCACTGGACGCCTGATGATGTGCGCCGCCGGCAGCTGGCAGAGCGCCAACAACAACTATGGCCTGAGCCAAGTCAATTCCGGGGATAGTTGCAGCCCGGACGGTTCAGCCGCCTATCTGCCCAACGGCCTGATGGCCATCTGCAGGGAACATAAATGGCAACCCGCAGCCATGGGTAGTCAGGTATCGGGACAGTCCTGCACCACGAAGGGCATGATGGCTGCTGAAATCACGGCGCAAGGCGTGGCCAATCTGCTGGTCTGCAAGGCGGGCAGCGGCAGCAGCTTGGTGTGGTCGGCCAGCATCTATGCGCGCCCCAAGGCAGAAGTCGCCAAAGAAGGTGACAGATGCAACACCGATCAGATCAATGCCTTGGCAAGTAACAGCAATGGTGATGAGTCGGGCATTCTGAGGTGTACCGCCAATGGCAGCGGCGGCGTACAGTGGAAGATGCCTTTCAAGAAATACACGGAATGGGCCATCGATACCAACGAATATCTGGCCGCCGACTTTAGCTGGAAGGACTGGTACATTAACCCCGGATCGTATTGGGGCCAGACCATCCGGGGACCGGTCACCCTGAATCACTGGAAAGATGGCGTCATCATCAAGCGCTGGGAAAACATACAAGTGCCGCACGGCCCCGACAATGGGCTGTATTTTCACCCGAATAGAAATGCGGGGGGGACCTACCCGGATGAAAACTACAGCCGCGTGCGGTTCGAGTTCAACGACACTCCCATAAACACGTCGGAATGGACCGCACCGAAGTTTAGAAGGCCGGCCGGCACCTGTGAAAATTGCTATCTCGATGATGATGGAAGGGTCGGAAACCCGAAGGATCCCAGTGGCCCGGACAGACGAAAGATCTTCTTCGATAGTGGATACCTCGAATTTAACTTCTATAACAAAGGTGGCACCAACTATGGTGCAATCCACTACTACCAGCTCATCATGTTCAAGAAAATTCGCGTACGGACCTACTTGATCACGGAATAAGCGATGCACGCTGCCAAAATGATGTTGATCCTGCTGTTCCTGCTCCTAGCCTATGGCGGCCCGTTCTTGCTGGGCTACCTGTACTTCCGCCTGCGGCGTGCACGCAGGGGTCACGTACCGGTCGCTCCCTCCGGCCGGACGCGCTCTGCCGCGCTACCTCTGCTCTGCGTGGCGACCTTGTTGCTGGCCTTTGGGCTCGGTCACTTCCGGGTACTGAGCTACCCCGGCGCCATCATGCTGTCGATGGTACTGGGAGCGCCGGTGTTCTTCCTCAGTGCCGCACCGCTAGTCAAGGCCAGACCTTCCACACCGGAGGATGAACGCTGAATGTACCGTCCCTATAAAGCCCTGATACTGGGCGCTACACTGGCGAGCGCCTTGTACGGCACGCCGGTGCGGGCGTCCAACCTGTGCTTCGAACAAGCGGGGACGCGCTACGGTGTATCTCCGCTGATTTTGCAGGCCATTGCCCAGCAAGAGTCGGGCATGAACCCCAAAGCGCTGAACCGCAACCGCAACGGCACGCGCGACATCGGCATCATGCAGATCAATTCCAGCTGGCTGGGATTTCTGGCGCGCTACCGCATCAGTGAATCTGACCTGCTTGATGCTTGTACCAACATCCATGTCGGCGCCTGGATACTCGGTTCCAATTTCCAGCGCATGGGTGTGAGCTGGGAAGCCCTCGGCGCCTACAACGCCGTCAGCCCGGACAAGCGCGCCCGCTACGCCACCCAGGTGATCGCCCGCCTGCGCCATCTGCTCAGAGAAGCCAGGTAGTCAGCGGTGCGTCGGCACCGCTTCTCCCCTCCCCTCAAGGAACACTGCATGTTTGGATTGGCCCACGCACTTTTCGCCGACACCAGGTTCGTCATCAGCGCTGCGGCGCTGGGCGGACTCTTCATTGGCAGCTTTCTGAATGTACTGATCTATCGCCTGCCATTGATGCTGGAAGCGGCCTACGCTTACCCACACGAGCAGGAATCACTGGGTGCAGGACAGCTGCCCTCGACACCAGTGACACTGGCGACACCAGTAGCGCCACTGACACTGGCCACGCCCCGCTCGCATTGCCCTGCCTGCAAGCGTCCGGTACGCCCCATCGAAAACATTCCGGTCCTCAGTTACCTGTTCCTGCGCGGCCGCTGTGCCGGCTGTCAGGCCCGCATTCCGCTGCGCTATCCCTTGATCGAATTGGGCAGCGCCCTGCTCGCTGCCGGCGCCGCCTGGCACTTTGGCCCGACGCTACAACTGGCGGGCGCATTACTGCTGCTGTGGACGCTGACCGCCCTCTTCTTCATCGACCTCGATCACCAGATCTTGCCCGACTGCCTTACCTTGCCGCTGCTCTGGTTGGGTCTCCTGCTCAATTCGTTTGCAACCTTCGTCCCCCTGCGCGATGCCGTCTGGGGTGCGGTCGCCGGGTATGCGGCACTGTGGAGTATTTTCTGGATCTTCCGCCTTTTCACCGGGAAGGACGGCATGGGCTACGGCGACTTCAAACTGCTCGCCGCACTTGGTGCCTGGCTGGGATGGGCATCGCTGCTGCCGATCATCGTGCTGGCGTCGACCGGTGCGGCGGTGGTCGGGTTGTGGCAGATGCGCCTGTGCGACACCGGCCGTGAACAGACCATCGCCTTCGGCCCCTACCTTGCAGTCGCGGGCGCGGTGGCGCTGTTTTGGGAAATGGGGCGGTGGGTGGGGGATTTGATGTTGATCTGAGCCTGTTGCCCGCCTGCCTGAGCAATGAACGACTCAGAAAAACTCGTTAGTGGCCTCGCTTGCCAGCATTAGGACCACATGGAAGAACTATTCCTTCATTTTCTTCGATCGATTGTTGAAGTCGCATGCCTTGTCTTTACGCGCGCATTCGCGTGGCCACGTCAGCTCATGTGGCTAAACAATGCAGAACACTTCATCACAAGATGTCTTGTATCGTTTATCGGAGGCTGCATTACCTCCGGTTTCACACTCTTACTAGTGGAACAGCTATCTATTTCGTCCACCAAATTTCTCACTATCAGCTTGTTTCTTGGACCATTTGTGGTGGCATGCCTTTTCCAAGAGATTGCGCGCTACCACATGATCATTGATTCGTCCTACCCTCGTCGTTACTTGTCGCAAGCGCTTGGGTACGCACTAGGTTTCGCCTCCATGAGATTCTTCATTTTCCCCATTTGCGCCATGATCGCCGAGGCGTTTCGATAGCAAACCACGGCTGGCAACGGCCCACGCGGGGCCGTCTTCGAAGTGCGATTCAACCCGGCAGCGTAGGCCCGGTCGGCGTGACGTCGATCTCGCGTCGCACCACCGGTTCGCCCTCGCTGAGGCGGAACACGCTGACCATCTGCATCAACTGACCGGCCTGGTTCTGCATCGACGCAGCGGCAGCGGCCGCTTCTTCCACCAGCGCGGCGTTCTGCTGGGTGACCTGATCCATCTGGGTGATGGCCAGGTTGATCTGCTCGATGCCGCTGGTCTGCTCGGCGCTGGCGGCACTGATCTCAGCCACGATATCGGTCACGCGGCGCACGCTGCTGACCACTTCCTGCATGGTATTACCGGCCTGTTCAACCAGACGGCTGCCGTCGTCGACCTTCTCCACCGAGTCGTTGATCAGTTCCTTGATTTCCTTGGCGGCCGAGGCCGAACGCTGGGCCAGGGAACGCACTTCGGACGCCACCACCGCAAAGCCGCGACCCTGCTCGCCGGCACGGGCCGCTTCCACAGCCGCGTTCAGGGCCAGGATGTTGGTCTGGAAGGCGATGCCATCAATCACGCTGATGATTTCCACGATCTTGCGCGAGGAGGCGTTGATGGCGCCCATGGTGTCGACCACCTGGTTGACCACGCCCCCGCCCTGCTCGGCCACGGCCGAGGCGGAATGCGCCAGCTGGCTGGCCTGGCGGGCGTTGTCGGCGTTCTGGCGCACGGTGGAAATGAGTTCTTCCATGGCCGAGGCGGTTTCTTCGAGCGAACTGGCCTGCTGTTCGGTGCGAGAAGACAGGTCCAGGTTGCCGGCAGCGATCTCGGAAGAGGCGGTGCTGATGGTGTCGGTACCGGTGCGTACGTTGGTGACGATGCCGCGCAGGCTGTCGTTCATGTCCCGCAGGGATTGCAGCAACTGGCCGGTTTCGTCACGCGTACTGACCTGAACCTGGGCCGAGAGGTCGCCTTCGGCCACCTTACGCGAGACGGTCACGGCCGTATGCAGCGGCTTGGTGATGCCCAGCGTCAGGTAGCGTGCCAGTACGATGCCCAGCAACAGGATCAGGCCTTCCAGCACCAGGATCAGTACCCGGCTCTGGGCGGCGATATCGTCGATTTCCTTGGCGGTGTCATCGATATCCTTGCGCTGCAGATCGACCATGTCGCGCATCAATTGCTGATACAGGGCAGCGGCCGGCACGAAGGTCTTGTCCAGCAACTGCATGGCCTCATCCACCTTGCCCTCGGCCTTGAGCTTGACGATCTGGTCGCGCGAGGACAGGTAGATCTTGCGTTGCTCGCCGATCTTCTGGAACAGCTCCTTTTCGCGAGGGGTCACCAGCAGCTTCTCTACCGCCTTCTGGTATTCGGTGGAACTACGGGTGGATTCGGCCGCCTCGGCGGCGAAATAGGGCCCCAACGACGGGTCGCTGCTCTTGGCAATGGCCAGCGTGCGGCGAATGCCGGACGAGAGATTGGTGTACCAGTCCCCCATGATCCGCTCGGTCTTGAGTGGATCGCTCATCATTTCACGGGTCGCAGAGGAGACCTGCTCCAGTCGCCACAGGCTCATCCCCGCCACCACCACGGAAAAAGCCAGGATGACGGCAAAGCCGAGCGTGAGGCGTTTGCCAATATTCATATTGCCTAAGATGTTCATTTGAGATCCGTCCCGAGTGAAGCACCCGACAGGTACTCCCCCATTAGTTAGCATGCTTTCATTATTCTTTTGACCACGGCAACCCCGATTGCCGCTGCCTTGCACTATGGCACGGGGGATCAGGCTGGACAAGAAAGCAAAGGGCAGAACACATGGACAATGCGGCCTCACTTCCCACGGGCGGGCTAGGAGGATCAAAAACGCCTCAACCGCCGGGAATGGCGCCGGAAGTCGTCATCATTTCCGCCATCGCCGACGTGAACCGGGGATCAGACAACAAGCCGACATTGAAGCGCGACCAGGGTACGTCCTGCTCTGGATCCACATGGAAAATGCTGCCCGGCGCCAACACGATATGGCGCGCCATCAGGCCCTGGGCCAGCTGCCTGGCATCCGGGAATGCCGGAAACCTCGCCCACAGGTACATGGATTGCTGCGGCGCGCAGAACAATTGCGCACCCAGTTGCTGCAACTGGTGGCAGGCGGCTTCGGTGGCCTGGGTCAGGCGATCGCGCAGACGCGCAGTGTGGCGGCTGAAGTGGCCGTCGGAGAGGATCACGTCCAGGGTCCGCTCGCAATATTCTGAACTGCTCATGTGGACCAGCATCTTGATGTCGGCCAGATCGCTGGCCAAGTCACGATGGCAGGCAATGAAGCCCACCCGCAAGGCCGCCGAGACCGACTTGGAAAAGCTGCCGATGTAGAGCGTGCGGCGCAACTGGTCCAGTGTCGCGATACGGGGCGCGGTGGCCGGCTTGAAGTCGGCGAAGGCATCGTTCTCGACGATCAGGGCATCGTAGCGGTCAGCCAGTTGCAGGATCTTGTGGGCCTTGTGGGGCGAGGTGTCGGAGGCAGTCGGATTGTGCGCCAGCGACTGCGTGAAGAACAGCGGCGGCTTGCCCGGCAGCTTCAGTTCGCGCTCCAGTGCATCCACGTCCGGCCCATCCGCCAGGCGCGGAATGCCGACGATGCGCGCCCCCGAGAGCTTGAGCTTGCCATAGAGCATGTAGTAGCCCGGCTCGTCGACCAGCACCCGGTCACCGGGGCGCACGAAGTTGCGGATCACGATGTCCAGCGCCTGGTTGGCACCGTGGGTCAGGACGATCTGCCCTGTGCCGGCATCGATGCCGTGCTGGGCCAGTTTCTGTACCAGATGCTGGCGCAACGGCAGGTAGCCGAAACGGCTGCCATAGCCGAACAGCGCACCCATGCCGGTGCGCACCACTTTCTGGTGGAACTTGTCCAGCCGCACATCGTGCAGCCATTCCACCGGTGGAAAACCGTCGCCCAGGCGCAGATGGCCGGGGTCGTGCTTCAACTGTTCGCGCATGAGCCAGACCACGTCCATGGCGCGGCTCAGGCTGCCCTCCTCTTCTTCCTTGGGGCGCGGCGGCGTCACGCAGACGAAGAAACCGGAACCGCGCCTGGGCTCCACCACGCCCTGGGCCGTCAGTTCATCGAAGACGTTGACGATGGTGTTCTTGGCGCAGCCGTGCCGCGCCGCCATCTCGCGAATCGACGGTAGCCGGCTGCCGGGTGGGTGCAGGCCTTCGGCAATCTGGCGGCGGATCAACTGGACCAGCGTGCTGGTGAGGGTGGGTGCGTCAGCCATGGCAATGGGTCTCCGGCGAGGCCTCTGGCGGGCCCGTGGATGGAAAAATATGAAGATTCTTGCTGCAATGCAAAGGGATTGTCTTGGGTACAGTTCACTTGCTGTTGGCCACAACTGTACCCATGCGCAATGGTACACGCTTGCTATCCTGCCTGCGCTGCCCGGACAAGGCTTCCCTGCCCGGGCTGACGATACCAACGACAACCAGTGAGACAAACGCATGCGCAATGACACCCTCCCGGGTGCGGCCCCGGATTCCCGCCTGCCCGGCTTCCGTTCCCTTGCTCCCACCGAGCGCCTGGCCGAGGTGAGCCGGCTGGCCCATCTGGATGAAGCCGAGCAAGCCCTGCTGGGGCAGCCCGGCGGCCTGCCACTGACGACTGCCAACGGCATGATCGAAAACGTGGTCGGCACCTTCCAGCTGCCGCTGGGCGTGGCCGGCTACTTCCAGCTGAACGGCCGCGACGTGCTGGTGCCCATGGCCGTGGAAGAACCGTCGGTGGTGGCCGCCGCCTCCTTCATGGCCAAACTGGTACGCGCCTGTGGCGGCTTCCAGACCTCCAGCAGCACGCCACTGATGCGGGCGCAGATCCAGCTGATCGGCGTGAGCGACCCGCACGGAGCGCGGCTGGCCATCCTCAAGGAACGCCAGGCCATCATCGACATCGCCAACAGCCGCGACCAGTTGCTCAACCAGCTGGGGGGCGGTTGCCGTGACATCGAGGTGCATGTCTTCCCGGATACCCGCCGCGGCGCCATGGTGGTAACCCACCTGATCGTGGATGTGCGCGACGCCATGGGCGCCAATACCGTCAATACCATGGCCGAGGCAGTGGCCGGCCACATCGAGCAGATCACCGGCGGCCGCGTGCGGCTGCGCATCCTCTCCAACCTGGCCGACCTGCGCCTGGCGCGGGCGCGGGTGAAGGTCTCGGCCAAGGTGCTGGCCACCGACCAATACAGTGGCGAGGAAGTCATCAACGGCATCGTCGATGCCTATGAATTCGCAGCCGTCGATCCTTACCGGGCGGCTACCCACAACAAGGGCATCATGAACGGCATCGACCCGGTGATCGTGGCCACCGGCAACGACTGGCGGGCGGTGGAAGCCGGCGCCCATGCCTATGCCTGCCGCCAGGGACGCTACACTTCGCTGACCCATTGGGAAATCGCTGCCGACGGCGACCTGGTGGGCACGCTGGAAATACCCATGCCGGTGGGCCTGGTGGGGGGAGCCACCAAGACCCATCCAGCGGCCCGCGCAGCGTTGAAGATCCTGCGCGTGCAAAGCGCCCAGGAACTGGCCGAGGTCGCCGTGGCCGTGGGCCTGGCGCAGAACATGGCGGCCCTGCGCGCGCTGGCCACCGAAGGCATACAGCGCGGCCACATGGCGCTGCATGCCCGCAACATCGCACTGGCGGCCGGTGCCGAACCGGCGGAAATGGACTGGCTGGTGCAGCAGATGGTCGCCAGCCATGACGTGCGGGTGGACTATGCCCGCCAGTTGCTGGCGCAACGTAGCCAGGGCTGACGGGCAGTACGGTAATTACGAACCACGAGCCGCCACCAGGCGGCCGATAAAAACGAGGAGACAAATATGACTACATCGACCAAGCTGCGCCTGCTGGCCGCGACCTGCGCCGTTGCGGGCGCCTTCGGCCTGGCCGGCCCGGCGGAGGCCCAGGTATCCAATGACGCCGTGCGCATCGGCTTCATCACCGACATGTCCGGCCCCTATGCCGATACCGATGGCCTGGGCGGCCTGGAGGCGATCCGCATGGCGGTGGCCGACTACGGCGGCAAGGTGCTGGGCAAACCCATTGAAGTGATCTCCGCAGACCACCAGAACAAGGCCGACATCGCCGCCACCCGCGCCCGCGAATGGGCCGACGAGCGCGGGCTGGACATGTTGATCGGCGGCGTGAACTCGGCCACGGCCCTGTCCATGAACAAGGTGATGGCCGAGAAGAAGCGGGTCTACATCAACATCGGAGCCGGTACCGCGCGCCTGACCAATGAGGAATGCACGCCCTATACCGTCCATTACGAATACGACACCGTGGCCCTGGCCAAGGGTACGGCCAGCGCGGTGATCAAGCAGGGCGGCAAGTCCTGGTTCTTCCTGGTGGCCGACTATGCCTTCGGCCATTCGCTGGCCAACGACACCAGTGCCGTGGTCAAGGCCAGTGGCGGCACGGTGGTGGGCTCGATCAAGCACCCGCCGCAATCCTCGGACCTGTCGTCCTTCCTGCTGCAGGCCCAGGCCTCCAAGGCGCAGATCCTGGGCCTGGCCAATGCCGGCGAGGACACCGTCAATTCGATCAAGGCCGCCAAGGAATTCGGCGTCACCAAGACCATGAAGCTGGTGGGACTGCTGATGGTGATCAACGACATCCACGCCCTGGGCCTGGCCAACGCCGAGGGCCTGATGATGACCGACAGCTGGTACTGGGACAAGGACGAGCCCTCGCGCAAGTTCTCCGAGCGCTTCTTCCAGAAGATGAAGAAGATGCCCAGCACCCACCAGGCGGCTGCCTATTCGGCCACCATGACCTACCTGAAGGCGGTGGAAGCGATTGGCACCGATGATTCGACCAAGGTGATGGCACAGTTGAAGAAGACCCGCATCGATGACTTCTACAACAAGGGCTACATCCGCGCCGACGGCCGCAACATCCATGACATGTACCTGTACCAGGTGAAGTCGCCGGCCGAATCGAAGAAGCCCTGGGATTACCTGAAACTGCTGGAGACCATCCCGGGCGAGCAGGCCTTCACCACCGTGGCGGAATCCAAATGCAACCTGCTCAAGCAATGAGGTGACGGAAATCGGCCCCTGAGTCAGGGTTAGCCGGTGTTGTAAGCACAAAAGGACGGAGAGGCCCGCAGGACGGGCCTCTCCGCTTTTTTATCTTCACATTTCCCATACGAAATGTGACGAAAGCCTGACCAATCGTGCGAACTTTGCAGAGAAGGCCGGTCCAGGCTTGCCTAAGCTCCCGCTTGCGCCTACTCTTGCAAGCCCGCCTCACGACCAATACCCCTGCCATGGGCGCCGTTCATGACACGGCGGGACAATATCGCGCACGCTCATCCGTCAGCGACGACACAGCGTCAGGCCACGTTCACGCCGGCCAGGACGCGAAGACACGGCAGAACTGCCCTACCGATACGCCAAGGAGCCCCTTTTGAGTCAGCCCCAAGCCAACCGCCCTGCCCGCCCACCTACGCCACCTACGCCCCCCACGCCACCGACTCCGTCCAGCCCGGCGGGCTTCACCCGCTACCAGAAGACCGTGACCGGCCTGCTGGCCTTCCTGCAATTTGCGGTCATCCTCGACTTCATGCTGATGTCGCCGCTGGGCGCGGTGATCATGCCGGCCATGCAGATCACGCCGCAGCAGTTCGGCCTGGTGGTGTCAGCCTATGCCTTCAGCGCCGGGGCCTCGGGCCTGCTCACGGCAGGCTTTGCGGACCGCTTCGACCGCAAGCGGCTGCTGCTGTTCTTCTATGGTGGCTTCGTGCTCGGCACAGTCTGGTGCGGCCTGGCGCAAAGCTTCGAGAGCCTGCTGCTGGCCCGCATCGTGACGGGCCTCTTCGGCGGTGTGATCGGCTCCATCACGCTGGCGATTGCCACCGATCTGTTCGCCCCGCATCTGCGCGGGCGTGTCATGGGGATCATCCAGACCTCGTTTGCGGCCAGCCAGGTGTTGGGCATCCCGATCGGGCTGTACCTGTCCAATACCTGGAACTGGCATATCCCCTTCCTGGCCATGGCGGCGCTGGGCGCGATCGGGGGATTGGTGGTGAGCATGAAGATGCAACCGGTGGACGGTCACCTGAAGCTCAAGCAGGAGCACAGCGCATGGATGCACCTGTATCACACCATTACCGAGCCGCGCTACCTGATTGCCTTCGCCACGACGGCCTTGCTGATGACCGGTGGCTTCATGCTCATGCCCTTCAGCAGTGCCTATCTGGTCGGCAACCTGGGCATCGATCTGCACCACCTGCCGACGGTCTATCTGGTCACCGGGCTGTGCACCATTGCTTTCGGTCCGCTGATCGGGCGCGCCGCCGACAAGGTCGGCAAGTTCCGGGTGTTCTGTTTCGGAGCGGTGCTGTCCATCATCATGGTGTTGATCTATACCCACCTGGGGCCGGTGACGGTGCCGATGATCGTGCTGATCAACGCGGTGCTGTTCCTGGGGATCTTCTCGCGCATGATTCCGTTCCAGGCGCTGGTCTCGTCCATCCCTTCGCCCACCCAGCGGGGTTCGTTCAATGCGGTGAGTGCTTCGATCCAGCAACTCTCCGGCGGTCTGGCCTCGGTGGTGGCCGGGCATATCGTCACGCTCGGTCCTGAGGGGCAGTTGCGCCACTTCGATGTGGTCGGTTTCGTGATCGTCGGCACGACCTTGCTGGCCTCCTTGCTGGTGTGGCGATTGAACCGCGATGTGCAGTTGCGCACAGCCGCTACAAGCGCAGCGGCTACGGCAACGACCGCGGCCCCGGGCGCAGGTGGCTGAGCGCCACCGCGCCCGGCGGGGCTGGCCGCACGCTTCAGCCGCAGTCCCGCCCCGCATAACCTGCCAGGATGCGGATGATTTCCCGCCCCTGGAGGTCTGAACGGCAGTAGTGATCGACCAGCAGCCGTACGTCCTTGTCTCCCTCCTGCGGTAGTACCTCGGGCTCGCTGCCGGTCAGCAGCCAGTTGAGGTCCACCGCCAGTTCACGATGCAACTGCAATAACAACTCGCCACCGGGCATGGCCTTGCCGGCTTCCAGCCAGCTGATGTGTCCGGTGGATGTATTGAGGCGCTGACCCAGCTCGCGCTGGCTCAGGCCGTTGGCGAGCCGGATCTCCTTGATGCGGCCGCCGATTTCTTCACTGAACATGTCCTCTCCTCAATACGGGCAGGCCATGCGCGCTGCCCGTATCCCTCGCCGGGCCTGCCTGACAACGCCGCCGGCAAGACCACAGGCATTAATTTCAGCCGCGCTTGACGACCAGAAAACTCGCCACCATCATCACCAGCGACTTGCCGCGTTCTGTAGCGCGGACATAGTCCTTGATGAGACCCTTGACGTGAAAGCCGTGGCGCGGCGGCAATTCTGCTTCCATGCCACTGAGCAGCCAGTTGATGTTGACGTCGAACTCACGATGCAAAGTACGCAGGAAGCGCCCACCCGGCATGCTGTGTCCCAGCTCCACACAACTGATATACGCACCGGACGTCCCCAGGCGACTGGCGAAGTCACGCTGGTTCAAGCCGCTGGTCAACCGGATCGCCTTGAGCCGTTCACCGATGGCTTCCTTGGTTTCGGTCACGGACTTGGTGGGTGCGATATCGATCTCTCGCTTCATCTTCTTATCCTCCGAAAGGGTAGAACATTGCATGCACCGCATCGGGCGCATGCATGTTGTGGGCATCGACGAAGTGCAGGTGGCCGTCGATGCTGGACCCCGAATTGAAAAAGTCGAAGTGTTCGCTCTGCATGAAAATCTGCTGCAAGGTCAACACCCCATCACTGAATTCGATGCGGCGATTGGGGTTCACCAGTGCATCCAGCGCCCCCTCCCGCAACAGGATCTGGCCACCGCCACGCAGCACCAGCAGCAGGTCGATACCGAGGCTGCGCACATCCTTGATCGATTCGATCGGAATCTTGCGCAACGCAGTGCCGGCCTGTCTCACATCGATCGTATAGGTGGTCTTGCCCACCAGGGCTTCCTCGATGGAACTTGCTGCATCTGACATCGGCTATCCTCATTCAACCTTCTGAATACGGATTTCCAGCGCCTCTGTGCCGCTCTGGCGCGCCGCCGGGACCGGCTCGATGCGTTGGCGGATACGGGCCGCCGGGACACCCACGGAGAGCAGGTGGTTACGCACGGCGACCACCCGGTAGAAGGCCATCCGGTTGGACTCCGACAGGCCTTCCACGGCGGTGGAGGAGATGACGAAGGTCTGGTCGGGACGTGCATTCCAGTCGAAGTGGCTGAGGAAGGTATCGGTCATGCGCTTGGCTTCCGGCGGGTTCAGGTCCACGGTACCGGGGCGGAAACGCACGATCAGCACGCTCGGACGCAAGGCCAGCGCTTCCACGCCCTTGTCCAGGCTGCCCGCCGCACCGCTGGCGTCGAGTATGCGCTCGGAGGCGCCTTCCTTGGCCAGGTCGGCCTCGGTGGTGGACTTGAGATTGTTGCCACGTTCCTTCTGGTTGGGCTTTTCGACCTTGGACAGGCCATTGGCCTTGAAGCGCATGTCACTCTCGCGCAGCTTTTCCTTCAGTTCGGCGACATCGGCCTTGTAGCGGATTTCGTTCTCGTTGAGTGTCTGCCGCAAGCGTTCGATCTGGGCATGCAGGTCATCGGGGCTGGGCACCACCGGTTTTTCTTCCTTGTCACCCGCATGCGGCTTCTCCGAAGCCTGGCCCTGTGCCTCGATCTTGGCGGTCTTGCTCTCGTAGGCCTCGTCGCGCGCCTTCATCGAGAAGTACATCACCGCCATGGCGAGGATGGCGATCAGCAAGAGCAGGTACATGACCATGTTGACCATCGAGTCGACGAACCCGGGCCAGAAATTTTGATCATCTGCATCGGTGGAATGGCCTGCCATTTTTTCTCCTAAGTCTTGATTGACGTTCTTGATTGAAATCCGTGGACGGCTGCCCTGTCGCGGCCGTCCCGTGGTGTGGCCAGCGCGCCGGTCGATCCGATGCGCTGGCGAGGTTGCCTGTTATCGATACTTGCTACATTCACACTCCAAAGATGGTCGCGATGCTGTTGGGGTTGTACGCCACGTTCTGCAGGTACAGGTTGTAGATGGTCGTGCCGGGACCGGCGCCATCCAGATCGATCGCCAGCTTGGTGGAAAGACCTCCAAACGACGATGCCTTGACGAAGCTGTCGAGGTTGGCCTTGGTCACCGTCTGCCCGAAGATGGATACCTTGTCCTGGCCCAGGTAGAAGTCCGTGATGGTGGCGGCCAGCTTGCTCTTATCGGTGGCATTACGGTAATCCCCGACTATCAAGGTGTCCTTGCCGGCGCCTGTCTGGATGTTGGTACCCTGGCCCTTCTCGGTGGTACCCAGCGGAATGACGTCATCGCCGGCCCCACCGGTCAAATCCCTTAGGCTTTGCGGGATCCAGTACCAGGCCACGGTATGGTTCTTGATCCAAAGCGTCTGCCCATTGTTGACGCCGTCCGTAATATTGGTGACGACGAACCTCACGTCCTTGTAAAGGCCCGGCTCGAGGATATTGGCAGGAGCCTTCAGCGAAAAATCACCCGCCTTGAACTTACCGAACGCCATGATCCTGTTCCCCATGATGGCCTGAATCTCATACTCTTCGCCGCTGCTTCCGGGCGTGCCCACCGTGCCGGAGAAGATCACATTCTGCTCCGGCGCGATTTTCCCGGTGGAAGTGCTCGGTAGCTCAGTGATCATTGCGTACTTGGTCAGGGAGTCATTGAGGGCCTGGGAAACTCCGGATTCACCGGTGATCCGCAGATTGCTCACCACCGGCGCGGCCAGCCCCTCCGCAATCGTGACCGGCACATCGTTCGAGCTGACCGTATTGCCGGCCAGATCGATGAACTTGGCCGTGATCACGTGCTTGCCGGGCGACAGGTTGTTCTCGACGGTCAGCCCTAACGTGATCCCGGCTCTGCCGACGTCGCCTCTGCCCAACGTTGTGCGAACCAACAGCTTTTCGCCCTCGTAGAGCGCGATGGCGTCACCCTCGCTGGCCTTCGTGCCGTCGTAGGTCACGTTGATCGTCGGCGCCGAACTTTCGATGTTGGTCGTCACCTGATAGAACAGGCGGATAGCCGATGTGCTGGTTCAAGGTCAGACGATTGATGTTGGCGATGTCAAGACCGTCAACCAGGATGCGACCCTGCTGCGGGCGATACAGACCCGACAGCAGGCGCAGGATGGTCGACTTGCCAGCCCCGATCGGCCCCAGGATGGCGATACGTTCGCCAGCCTTGATGGAGAGCTGGTCTATGGTCATGGCGTTGAGCAGGCTGCCAGCGTATGTGAACTTGGCATCCTCTACGCGGAACTCGCCGCGCAGGCTATCTGGCGTCAACTGCCTTTCGTCGCCCTGATCGGTCTGGAGGGCGTAGATTTTTTCGAGGCCAGCCAGAGTCGCCTTGGTGTGCGCGCGCTGCACCATCAGGCCCGGGATCATGGCGACCGGTGCCAGGATGCGACCACCAAGGATGGAGCAGGCAATCAGCGCGCCCATCGTGATCTGACCATTGATGACCAGGAAAGAGCCAACAATGACGGTGGTCGAATAGCTCAGCTGCTGCAACGTGGCCGCGATGTAGCCGGCGTGATCGCCGATGGCGCGCATGGCCATGTCGCTACGGATCGATTCGGCGCTGACGTCGATCCAGCGTGAAAGAAATTTCCAGCCGCCGGAACCGGACTTGATGGTCTCGACACCCTCGACCGTCTCCACCAGCAGCCCCGTTTTGAGATTGGAAGCTGCAGCGCTCTTGTCTGCCAGACGTACGACCTTGCGATTGGAGAGGTAACCGATGGCAATGGCGGCCAAGCCGAAGAGCGTCGGTACCGCCGCCATCCAGGGGCTGGCGATGAAGGCGATCACCAGAACGAACAGCAGGCCCAATGGCAGATCGACGAGGGTGAACAGGGTCTGGGAGGTGTAGAAGGAGCGGATCTGTTCATAGCCACGCAACTGGCCAGCGAGACTACCAACCGAGCCAGGCAGCTGATCCACCCGAACCGATAAGAGTCTCTCAAAAAGTGCCTGCGAGAGCTTTGCATCCAGACCGGAAACGACCGTATCCATGATGTGCGAGCGGGCGAACTTCATACCCAGCTCGAAGAGAATGGCCAGTCCGACGCCAATGGCCAGCACGATCAGAGTGGCAACACCATGGGTGGGAATGACGCGGTCATATACCTGCATGGAAAAGATCGAAGCACCCAGGGCGATGATGCTCATCACGACCGATGCGAGAACGACCTCAAGGAAAACAGGCCGGAATTCGGCAAGGGCTTCCTTGAAGACGCGTTCGAATCCATTCTGCCCGCCTTTGGCAGCAAGAACGGAAAAATCGATCTTGCAAACACCTTCAGCGAAATCGCCATCACTGATCAGTGCATGGCCTTCCTCGCTAATGAAGATCCAGCGACCGTCGGGACGCTGATCGACGATGATGCCCCAACCACGCTCCTGCACAACGCCCAGCACGGGCAACTGACTGCGATCTGGTGCTTTGAGAAGCTGTGCCTTAGGTAGACTCAGCGCGCCACATAGGGAGTTGATGTCAATGGCAGTGCCGCCAGATTTCTTCATCGCCGCAGCGATGGCGGCATTGAGTCGCACACTGTCAATCACGACACCCTGGCGTCGCGCAACGGTCATCAGTGCCCATGACAGGGAGGAGGCAAGTTCACTCATTGCGTGGCTCCCTGCACTCGCGGGTCGCGGACATTTCGACGACACATGTCGTGCGACGGTGTAGTCAGCCTGGGCGACATAAGCTGTCGGCGGCGAGGATGACGAAGGGCGTTCTTTCTCATGGCGATTCGTTAGGTGTGGTATCGGGCGCGACGATCCGCTTACTAATTGGAATGAGCGGAACGCAACGCGTCATCAGGACAAGCTCGGTTTGATCGAAGAGAGAGCAGAAGCAGGAAGAAAGTCCCTCCGACGATGCATTCCGCGATGACTCAAAAAATCAGGATTCCCGGTTATCGATAGCGCATCGCCGTGCCGGCGGATGCAGGCAACTGCCGAATGAAAGCGCATCCTTCATTGCGCTGCGGCAGCTCGTCAATTGAGGGCTATGATGTTTGAAAATATATAAATATTTAATTGTCTTTTAGTGCATTAAATATTTTTACTCACCACTATTTACTTAAAAAATGACGCTTCTATTTGTTCGAATTTTCACTATCGAAGAAGCATTCTTTTCCCCGTCGCTGAGCGAGACAAATAACGGAAAAAATATATTGTTGAGAGCATTCCCAAGGCTAGGGATCAGGACGCTATCTCTCTCCTTCAATGCGCCCAAAAAAAACTCCCCGCGAATTCTGCCGAAATCGAGGGGAGCCTGACGCTCTTCGTCACCTGTGGAACTGACAATGAGTCGGTGCTGGTGACAGCATTGCTGAATGACCATGAACAGCAGCGCAAAGCGAACTTTATAGATTGATAGCTTTTTGTGAAATTGTTCCTTAGGGCAGAACAAGTGCTGCTTTGCAGCGACAATCCGTTAATGTTTAATCTCAGCCAATCGCTCTGTGACTCTGACGCCCGGCCCAGACAGATCACGCGACAATGAAGATCCGTCGCTCCCCATCACTGGGATTGATTCATGCTTAACCAGCGGTGAACATGATTCCGTTGGCGACGCGTGCATTAGTGGCCCCGGAAATGCACAATGCACCAAAAAATCCGACGCCAGCATGGCACGAGCGTAGAGCCATCCCTGTGCATACTGGACGCCGGCCTGTCTGAGATAGCGAGCCTGTGCCGCCGTCTCCACGCCTTCTGCGACGATCCTGAGTTTGAGTTGCCTGGCCATCTCGATGATGCAGGCTGTCACCGGATGCGGCGTGGCGTCGCCGCCAATGCTGGCAACAAAGGAGCGGTCCAGCTTGAGTACATCACAAGGCAATTCATGCAGGTAGCGCAGGCAGGAATAACCGGTACCGAAATCATCCAGCGCAATCACGTAGCCGTCGCTTCGGGCGCGCGCCAGGTTAGCCAGGCAGGACGGCAATTCCATACTGCGCCCCTCTGTGACCTCCAGCCACAACTGCGCTGGCGAAATGCCGGTACCGGCCAGTTTTCGTCCGATGACGTCCAGTATCCTGCCGCTGTTGATGTCATGCGCCGGGATGTTGACGGCCAGATGCAGATCAGGATGGCCACGTAGCAAAGCACCGGTCTGGGTGATCACCTGATCGACGACCAGGTCGGTAATGGCATCCAGGCAGCCATGTCGCTGCGCGGCGAGCAGGAAGCTGTCTGGCGCGAGCAGCATGCCGTCCTCACGCTGCCATCGCACCAGCACTTCGGCACCAGCGCAGCGGCCACTCGCCAAGGCCACGATGGGCTGATAGACGACGATGAATTCCTTGCGCCGGATCGCGTTTTTCAGCTGTGATTTATTGATCATGTCTCCCCCGGCGGCCGACAACCTGCGACGCGCCCTGGACAGAGCGCGTCAACGAGGATCAGCGCACCTCTTCCAGGCCGTGCGCCCAGAGTTGCAGCTTGCGACCATCAGCGATGATCAGCGCGGTCACATCGGCCTTTTGCAGGTCCGTCTGAACCACCTCGCGCACAGCATTCATCACATCCAGCCAGGAACGCCTGCCCGAGAGATATTGCCGGGTATATGAAGCCAGGACATCCTCGGCAGACAATCCCACGTCATCCAGATTATTGGACCGTGCCACGGCCTGCTGGTATTCAGTGTAGATGGCAGCCATCTGCGCGATCAGCTCCAGCCGCGCTGCGTCCACCGCCAGTATGGCAGACTGGTAGCGCCCCTGGGCAGCTGCGACTTCGGACCCGAGCGACAAGCCGGCACCCAGTTGCATCTGCATGCCGACAAACGCGCGATTGTTGCTTGGCTGATTGCGCACGCTGAAATTGCCGCGCTGATGTTCCACGCGGGCATAGACTTCCGGCCAGTAGGAGGCGCTACGGATCTTGATTGCGGCCTCCTGCACCTTGGCATCGGCGCGCAGGCGCTTGAGCACAGGGCTGCTGTCGAGCATGGCTTCGGTCAGCAGGGGCAGGTCCTCACTGATCATCTGCTTGTCCACGTCGGCCCGCAGTTCTTCGTCGCTCAGGGGTAGCCCGACCAATTGCTCCAGTTGCAGGCGTGCCGACACGCGGCTGGACTTGGCTCCCAGCAGATCGGTGATGGCCTGGTCGCGGCGACCACGGACCAGCGTGACGTCGACCTGGGCGGCAGCTCCTTCCTTCTCCCGGCGCAGGCTTTGTGCGAGAAAATCTTCCAGCGCTTTCAGGTTCTTCTGGTTGGCGGCCGCAGCCAGGTCGGAGCGCACCCATAGGCTGTATTGCGAAATGACCTGCTCGGCCAGGCGGAAACGCTGCTCGCGCAAGGCTTCTTCGGCCGACTGCTGATTGTGGCCGGCCTGCTCCAGCTGACCGGACAGGCGACCACCGGACCACAAGGTCTGCTGCAGGCGCATCGTGACGACGGTGTCGTCGCCGTTATAGGAGATATCACGGGAACTGGTCATCCCGGCACGTTCCACAGAGAGCGAAGGTGTAGGGAAGAATTGCCAGCGAGCTGACGAGACGGCGTCAGCCGCCGCTTCGGCGGCCCGCTGGCGTGCCAGTGCGGACGGATTGTTGAAGGCTGCCTGCCTGACCAGGTCGCCCAGGGTGGTGGCGTCGGCCTGGCTGGTCCAGCCGGCAAAGGCCAGCGCGATTGTGGCCGCCAGTCGGGTGATGCGGCTGCGCGGGGTGGTCAGGCCGGTCTGCAGGGAGCGGGGGGCGTGTTGCTTGGTGTGGTCGTTCATGTGCGATCATTTCCTGTTGGTCTTGTCCACACAGGATGTCGCGCAGTTCGCTTCCGCGGCGCACTTCGGGCGCTGGGTAAAGCGGACATTGCGACCGGCCAGCGGGTTCCGACAACGCGCTCGGAGGATTACCGCAGTCGGTCGGCAGCAGGCAACGACAAGGACAAGAATGGGCTTTGGATGATCGCGGAAATGCGCGGAGTGACGAATTGTCTATTGGGGCAGAAATGTTCTCGCACTCTCGAATTTTTTCGAGAAATGCAGATAAATTTCAGATCACACGAAGAATGTCCGGGTCTAGGACGCCTGCCCTGCCCGGCACAGGCCGATGTCAGGCCTTGAATTGTTCGATCGCCAGTGCAGCACGCAGCATGCGGATCACGTCATCCCAGGCGCCGGGCTGCTGCTGACGGAACAGGCGGGCTGTTGGATACCAGGGGGAATCATGTCGCTGCAGGAACCAGCGCCAGTCGGGCGCATGCGGCAAGGCGACCCACACCGGCCGGCCGAGCGCACCGGCCAGGTGGGCGGCGGCAGTATCGACGCTGATCAGCAGATCCATGCAGGATAAGGCGGCGGCAGTATCGGCGAAATCACCGATGTCGGCACCAAGGTCATGCCAGCAGGGACCAGCCTGCCGCAGCCATTGGGCATCGGCGTCGCGCAGGTCAGGCTGGAGCACGAAGAAATCCAGTCCGCCACGCGCCTGCTCCAGCGTGGCAAAGCGTTCGAGGGCGATAGAGCGACGTGCATCGTTGACGTTGCCGGGGTTGCCGGAACACACCACGCCGACGCGTACCCGTCCGGCTGCACGGGGAGCGAGCGCTGCGATGCGGGTCTCCCACTGACTGCACAAGCCGGCCTCCGGCGCCAGGTAGGACGAACCCGGAAAGCTTTCCGGGATAGAAGCCAGGGAGGTATTGCACACCAGCGGCAGGCTCATCAAGGGCAACTGGAAGTCGACCTCCGGCAAGGCCTGTCCCATCGCCACCAGGCGGATGCTTGCGGCGCAGGGCAAGCCGTGCATCAGCCTCAGCAGACTGGCCGGCAGCTCCAGCACGACTTCGGCACCGGCCCCGACCATCTGCAGCACATAGCGGCTGAACTGGATGGTATCGCCCTGCCCCTGCTCGGCCCACAGCAGGAGACGCTTGCCTTGCAAGCTGCTGCCACCGTTCCAGGCCGGAATCGCCGCATGCCGGTAGGGGTCGGCATCACGTCCTTCCCAGCGCCATTCGTACAAGGGCAGCGCCTCTTCCAGCCGGCCCAGGGCAAGCAGGGAGAGCGCCAGGTTGACGTGGGCGTCGGCATCTCCCGCATCGATGCGCAGGGCACGGCGATAGCTGTCGATGGCCTCCTCATGGTCGCGCAGGCGGGCCAACGTGGTCCCGCGGCTGACGTGGGCGTCCACCAGCTCGGGCGAGAGAATCAGGGCCTGATCGTAGTAGCGCAGCGCTTCCTCATAGGCGCCCAGGGCGTGCTCAATCAGTCCGGCAGCCAGCCAGAGCTGCGCAGACTGATCGTTCAGGCGCAGCGCCTGGTGGATGCAGTCGCGCGCCAGCTCCCATTGAGCGGCGCGCTCATGTAGCAATGCCTTGCGATGCCAGGTGTCGGCTTGTTCGGGATTGCGCTGGAGGGCCTCCTCCAGCAAGGCCAGCGCCTGCCGGTCATTCTTGCCGGAAGGTGACAATGCCTGCAGGGCGGCCGCTGCGGCGACGAAGAATTCGGCCTGCTGATGGCCCGCCTCGATCAGATCACGATAGAGCAGGAAGGCATCTTCAAAGCGCCCCTGTTCATAAAAGGCGCGGCCCAGGCGATAACGCAGGGCCAGCGCTTCCTCGCTGTCCGGCTCGACCAGCCGCAGCGCCTGCTGCCAGGCTAGCGCAGCCTCCTCGAACCGTCCCTGCGCGGCCGCCACGCTACCCAGCAGGTGCAGCGCATCCTTGTGCTGCGGATGCTGTTCAAGCAGGGCAAACAGCGATTGCTCGGCAGCAGCGTAGTCCTGCAGGTCGAAATGGTCGAGGGCGAGCTGGAGAGTGGCGTGTGAATTCATGACGGGGCAAGGGAGACAAACGGGCGTATTGTCTCATCCCTGCCCGCCACGAGGGCGAACGCCAGCTGGCGGGGCAATGTCAGCGTTTGAACACCAGCACCGGATCGGCGCGGTAGATGGCCGGATACATCTTCTGCAGGTTGCCGATCTTGGGCAGGTCGTTGTAGGCGATGTAGGGCTGGTTGGGATGCAGGGTGGCGTAATCCTGATGGTAATCCTCGGCGCGGTAGAAGCCCTGCAGCGGCGCCACCTGGGTCACGATCGGTGCGGAAAACACCTTGGCCGCGTTGAGCTGCGCAATGTAGGCCTGGGCCGCCTGCTTCTGCTCGTCACTGGCGGTGAAGATGGCCGAGCGATATTGCGTGCCCTGATCCGGGCCCTGGCGATTGAGCTGGGTAGGATCGTGCGCCACCGAGAAATAGATCTGCAGCAGCTGACCGAAGGAAATCTTGCGCGGATCATAGGTCACCTGCACCGCCTCCGCATGGCCGGTGGTGCCAGAGCTGACCATGGAATAGCTGGCGGTATCGGACTTGCCGCCGGCATAGCCGGAAACTGCCTTCAATACGCCCTGGGTATGCTGGAACACCCCCTGCACGCCCCAGAAGCATCCACCGGCCAGCACCACGGTCTCACTGCTGGCGGTCGAGCCCAGCACGGCCTTGCCAGCCGGGGCTGGCACCGCCACGGCAGCCTCCGCGGCATGGGCTTTGGAAAGGCAAGCAAACGAGGCCAGCGCCAGGCACAAGGCGGCCGAAGCCAGGGCGGCAGGTTTCAGGATGGTCATGGTGAATCTCCGGTACGGTCGATCAGACAAGAAAGAATTGTAGGCAGCCGCGCCGCCCAAGCCAGGCCGGCTCAGGGACGCGAACTTGCAGAAGCCTGCCCGGCCGGCGCCCTGCCCTTGCGCCAGAACAGACGCAGGGCCAGCATCAGCGCGACCAGCACGGCAAACAGCAGCGGCTGGGCGATCAGGTTCTTGCCGGCCTTGTCCCACCAGTAATGCAGCACGCCCAGCGGCACGATCACGTACACCAGCCGGTGCAGCGCCTGCCAGCGCTTGCCGCCCAGGCGGCGCACCATGCCATTGGTGCTGGTGATGGCCAGCGGAATCGTCAACACCAGCGCCAGCACGCCGACGGTAATGAAAGGCCGCTTGACGATGTCCTTCCAGATCTCGCCCAGGTCGAAAAAGTGATCGAACCAGACGAAGGTCGTGAAATGCAGGCACAGGTAGAAAAAGGCCATCAGCCCTAGCATGCGCCGCATGCGCACCAGCCAGTTCAGGCCGGTGATCTTGCGCAGGGGTGTCACGGCCAGGGTGATGCAGAACAGATATAGCGTCCAGTCGCCGGTGCTATGGGTGATGAATTCCAGCGGATTGGCCCCGAGCCCGCCGGTAAAGCCGAACACCACCAGCCGCGCCAGCGGTACCAGGGTCAGCGCCAGGAATACCCACCACAGCAGCGTGACGCTGCGTGGCTTCAGATTGCGGAGAACGGCGGGAGCGAGCGGCATGGGCGGTCCAGGATCAGAAGAACTTGCGCAAGTCCATGCCGCTGTAGAGGCTGGCCACGTCGTTATAGCCGTTGAACATCAGGGTCTTGCGCTTGGGCGCGAAGAAGCCGTCCTCGCCGATGCGGCGCTCGGTGGCCTGCGACCAGCGCGGATGGTCGACGCCAGGATTGACGTTGGAATAGAAGCCGTATTCCTGGGGCGCATACATGTTCCAGGCGGTCTTGGGCTCGTCCTTGACGAAACGGATCTTGACGATGGACTTGGCCGACTTGAAGCCATACTTCCAGGGCACGATGATGCGCACCGGCGCACCGTTCTGGTTGGGCAGCACTTCCCCGTACATGCCCAGCGTCAGCAGGGTCAGCGGGTGATTGGCTTCATCCATGCGCAGGCCTTCGCGGTAGGGCCAGTTCAGGATGGGATCGCTGATGCCGGGCATCTGCTTCTTGTCGGCCAGGGTGACGAATTCGACGTACTTGGCATTGCCGGTCGGCTCGGCCTTCTTGATCAGGGCCGAGAGCGAATAGCCGATCCAGGGGATCACCATCGACCAGCCTTCGACGCAGCGTAGGCGATAGATACGTTCTTCCAGCGGTGCCAGTTTGGTCAGTGCATCAAGGTCCAAGGTGAAGGGTTTCTTCACCTCGCCTTCGATGTCGATGGTCCAGGGCGCCGTCTTCAGGGTCCCGGCGTTCTTGGCCGGGTCGGCCTTGTCGGTCCCGAACTCGTAGAAGTTGTTGTAGCTGGTGGCGTCCTTGTAGGCGGTCTGCTTGTCCATCACCGCGTAGGCGTTATTGAGCCTGGCCGGCAGCTTGCGCCCCTGCTGGGCAAAAGCCTGCGGCAGCGCGCCCATGCCGCCGGCCAGCGCCGCACCGGCCGCCACGCGGGCCATGAAGCTGCGGCGCGACAGATAGACATCCTGCGGCGTGATCTCGGATGCGGTCGGAATCTCGATCTGGTCGGGACGAATCTTGATCAGCATGGTGCGCTCCGGCAAAAAAGGGTGGAGGCAAGGTCTGGGCCTTGCCGATGTGAAGCCATGGTAAAAGTCAGGCGGTGACAGTCAGGTGGCAATTTCATGACAATTTTGTCATGAAGAAAAAGTCTGCCATTGCTAGAATCAACAGCATTTTCCTGCATCTTGCCCGCCTTTGCAGCGGCACACCATTCCCCCTATGGCCATTCTGGTAATCGAAGACGACCCCAAGACCGGAGACTACCTGCGCAAGGGCCTGCGCGAATCCGGCTATGTCGTCGACCTGGCCCGCACCGGCACCGACGGCCTGCACCTGGCGCTGGAACAGGATTACGACCTGGTGGTGCTGGACGTGATGCTGCCCGGCCTGGACGGCTGGCAGGTAATGAGCGCACTGCGCAGCAAGCGCGACCTGCCGGTCCTCTTCCTGACCGCCAAGGACCATGTCGACGACCGTATCCGCGGCCTGCAACTGGGCGCCGACGACTACCTGGTCAAACCCTTCTCCTTCACCGAACTGGTGCTGCGCATCCGTACCCTGCTTCGACGTGGCGTCACCCGCGAAGCCGAAGTCTACGAGATCGCCGACCTGCAACTCGATCACATCCGCCACAAGGTCACGCGCCAGGGCATCCACATCGCGCTCACCAACAAGGAATTCATGCTGCTGCACCTGCTCATCAAGCGCCAGGGCGAAGCCTTGTCGCGCAGCGTGATCGCATCCCAGATCTGGGACATGAACTTCGACAGCGATACCAATGTGGTGGACGTCGCCATCAAGCGCCTGCGCGCCAAGATCGATGCGCCCTTCGAAAAGAAACTGATCCACACCGTGCGCAGCGTCGGCTACATGTTCTCCGAGGAGCCATGAACGCCGCCGCTCCGGTCTCGCCGCCGGTCCGCGGCTGGACCCTGACCGCCCGCGTCACCGCCTTGTTCGCGCTGATGACCAGCCTGGTCGTCACCGGCCTGGGTTTCTACCTCGACCGCGCTGCCAGCGACGCCCTGTCACTGCGGGCCGACCAGGCGCTGATCGGTCGCGTCGAACACTTCCGCAACCTGATGCACGACCTCTACAACGTCGAGCAGATGGAACAACGGCCCGCCCTCTTCGAAAGCATGATGGGCAATGAGCAGGACGTACGCATCTTCCGGCGCCTGGGTGAAGCCCCCTTCATCCAGAGCAACCCCGACCATCTCACGCCGCCCACCATGACGCCGCTACCGGTGCGCACGCCCGTCACCTCGGCCAGCCTGCTGACCAGTGAACGCGCCGATGGCGTGCGCGTGCGCTGGGTCTCGGCCCTGGCCGATGTCGGCAAGGGCGGCAAGGATGGCAAGGATGGAGAAGTGGTCGAGATCGTCGCCGCCTATGTGATGGTGCAGGAAGACCAGATGATGCGCAGCTACCGCTGGCGCATCGCCGGCGCCGCCACCGGGGCGATCGTGCTGACCGCACTGCTGGGCTTCCTGCTGCTGCGGCGCGGCCTGCAACCACTGGAAGCCATGAGCCAGCGCGCCGCCCAGATCACCCCGGACCACCTGTCGGCGCGGCTGGAGCAGCACGGCATGCCGGCCGAACTACGTCGCGTGGCCCTGTCCTTCAATGCCATGCTGGACCGGCTGGAAGCCGGCTACGACCACCTGGCCCAGTTCTCCGGCGACCTGGCCCATGAAATCCGCACCCCCATCAATGTGTTGATGGGCCAGAGCCAGGTTGCCCTGGGTCAGCGCCGCACGCCGGAAGAGTATGAGCAGCTGCTGGAATCGAACGTGGAAGAATTGCAGCGCCTGGCGCGCATCGTCGAAAACATCCTGTTCCTGGCCCAGGCCGACCACGCCACCCTGGCGGTGGACTGCACCAGCTTCGACCTGCAGGAAGAACTGGGCAAGATCACGGACTACTTCGAAGGGATTGCCGATGAACGCGGCATGCGCTTCGAACTGCAGGCACAGGGCACATGCCATGCCAATCTGGTCATGTGGCGCCGCGCCGTGAGCAATCTGGTCATCAATGCGGTGCGCTATGGCGAGGCCGACAGCGTCATCCGCATCGCCGCCGAGAGCGATGCCAACGGCAGCCGCATCCTGGTGGACAACCGCAGCGATGCGGTCACTGCGCAGGTGATGGCGCGCATGTTCGACCGTTTCTACCGTGGCGACCGCTCACGCAGCGCCTTTACCGAATCCAACGGCCTGGGCCTGGCCATCGTCAAGGCCATCATGGCCCTGCACAGAGGCACGGCCACCGTGACCAGCCCGCAACCGGGCTGGATACGCCTCAACCTCAGCTTCGCGCCGGCGGCGCAGGCACCACTGCAACCACCTCTTCAGCCTGTGGCGAGCTGAGCGCCTCCTGCGCAGCCTGCGCCGCCAGTTCGGCCTCACGGGCTTCGGCCGCACGTCGCAGCTTTTGCGCCGCCGAGGCACGGGTGAAGATGATCTTGAGCGCGGCCATCACCGGCACCGACAGGAAGATACCGGCCACCCCACCCAGCTGGTCACCGGCAAGCAGGCCCAGGATCACCATCAGCGGACTCACTTCCACCCCCTCGCTCATCAGGTAGGGATTGAGCACGTAGTCCTGGAACACCCGATACGCCACGATGAAGCCGACCAACCACAGCAGGTGGTCATAACCGCTGAAACCGGCCACCACCAGCGCCGCCGCACTGGCCGCCAGCGGCCCGGCGAAGGGGATGAATTCCAGCACCGCCGCCAGGCCTGCCAGCAACATCGCGTACGGTACACCCATCAACGAAAAGGCGATGCTATAGGCCACGAAGGTGGCAATGGAGAGGAACAGCAAGGCCCGCACGTAGCGCGAGAGCAGCACGTCGAGGTCCTTGATGATGCCGTCCCACAGCTTGCGGTTGGAGCGATTCATCCAGGACAGCATCTCGTCGCGCATGGCCGGCGCCTCCTTGATCAACAGGAAGCTGATCACCGGCACCAGCACCAGATAGATCAGGTTGCTGGCCGCGTGCATGACGCCCACACCGAACTGCTTGGCCAGCGGCATGGCCTGGTCGGTCCCATTGGCCAACTGGTCGCGCACGAAGCCCAGGATGCGGGCGCGCAAGGGCTCGGCGAAGCCCGGCAAGGGCAGCTTGGCCACTGCGTCATTGGAGCGCAGCAGTGCCGGCAACTGCTCGGACAGGCGCAGCGCCTCCTCCTGGATACGCGCGCCGAAAATGGTCGCCACCGCCGCCACGATGCCGATGGCCAGCACGAACACCACGGCAATGGACACCGTGCGCGGCACCCTGGGCGGACGCACCCGTTCGATCTGCTCCACCAACGGATAGACCAGATAACTGAAGAAGACGGCGAACACCAGCACCAGCACGGTGGCCGAAATGGTGTAGGTGATGTAGAGCAACAACGCCACCAGGAAGACGGTCCAGACGATCCTGGCCACGCGGAAATCGAAACCCAGCATAAAATTCATCCTCGGAAATGGAAAGGCCATGCAGCCGTACAGCCGTGCAGCATGGAACCCCTCCCGGCCGACATGCTGCGCCTCTGGCCGTCATGAATGCGCCAGCCACGGCACGACTCATCGGTCCTACGGATGAGCTGCAAATGCACCTTATTTGATCCGCATCAGGTTTCGTATCAGCCAAATTCTTCAGTAGCTGTAGGAAAGCGTGAAAATAACTTCATGCAGCGCAACACTGGGCCGCGTCTTGAGGAACCGGGAAGTCCACATGACGCGAAGCTTTCGTGACGTTTCGTTCACACCCCTGTCGAGCACCGCAGACCACCACCTCCCCGCATAACCGCGCCGGGAGCGGGTCATTCTCATCCGTGATGACTGTTATCAGGAAATACGCAACTGCCTGACATTGCGATGGGACAAGCAATTGTTTTAAATTTCAGTAATTACTGAAATTTCGATATATACGAACATGGAAAACAACGTACTCAGCCCGCTCATGCAGCGCTTCATCAGCCATTTCGGCGAAATGGGCAGCCGCTGGGGCATCAATCGCACGGTCGGCCAGATCTACGCCCTGCTCTACATCTGCGGGCGGGCACTCAATGCCGACGAGATTGCCGAGTACCTCAGTTTTTCGCGCTCCAACGTCAGCATGGGCCTCAAGGAGCTGCAGTCCTGGCGCCTGGTGAAGTTGCTGCACAAGCCGGGCGACCGGCGTGAATACTTCGAACCGCCCGGCGATATCTGGGACATCTTCAAGGTGCTGCTGGAAGAACGCCGCCGCCGCGAGATCGAACCCACCCTGTCCATGCTGCGCGACGCCCTGCTGGAGCCGCCCGGCGGACGCGACGACAAGGAAGTCCAGAAGCGCATGCGCGAGATGTATGAACTGATCGAACTGTCCAGTTCCTGGTTCGACGACGTCCAGCGCCTGTCGCCCGAAACACTGGTATCACTGATGAAGATGGGCTCCAAGGTCAAGAAGCTGCTCGATGTACGCGACAAGTTCCGCGTCGGCGGCGCCAACGAGAAGGAATAAGCGTCATGCAAGTCACGCAAACACCCCGCAAATGGCAATGGCCACGCCTGACCCAGCTGCCGCTGGGCGTCGAGATCACCCTCCTGCTGATCATCAAGATCGGCCTGATCACGGTCCTGGCCAAGACCTTCTTCGCCCATCCCGAAGCCAAGCACATGCGCATGCCGCTGCAAAGCGTGGAGCAGCGCATGCTGGCGCCGTCGCCGGCCGTCACGCCGGGCGCTCTCCCCATTCCCGCCAGTTCCTCAAGTTCAGTCAATTCCGCATTACCTGAAGCCACAAAACAACCGGAGTAACCCAACATGGTCCCCATCGATGAAGTCGTCTCGCTGTCACGGCTGCAGTTTGCCGTCACGGCGCTCTATCACTTCCTGTTCGTTCCCCTCACGCTAGGCCTGTCCTGGATCCTGGTCATCATGGAGTCGGTCTACGTCATGACCGGCAACCAGATCTACAAGGACATGACCCGCTTCTGGGGCAAGCTGTTCGGCATCAACTTCGCCATGGGCGTGGCCACCGGCATCACCCTGGAATTCCAGTTCGGCACCAACTGGTCCTACTATTCGCACTACGTCGGTGACATCTTCGGCACGCCACTGGCCATCGAAGGGTTGATGGCCTTCTTCCTCGAATCGACCTTCGTCGGCCTGTTCTTCTTCGGCTGGGACAAGCTCTCCCGCAAGCAGCACCTGATCGTCACCGTGCTGGTGGCGCTGGGCTCGAACCTGTCGGCGCTGTGGATCCTGATCGCCAACGGCTGGATGAACAATCCGGTGGGCGCGGAATTCAACTTCGAGACCATGCGCATGGAACTGGTCAGCATGAGCGAGGTGATCTTCAACCCGGTGGCGCAGGTCAAGTTCGTGCACACCGTGGCCGCCGGTTACGTGACGGCATCGATGTTCGTGCTGGGCGTCTCCGCCTGGTACTTGCTCAAGGCCCGCGACACCGCCTTCGCGCTGCGCTCCTTTGCGGTCGCTGCCGGCTTCGGCCTGGCCGCCACGCTCTCGGTGATCGTGCTGGGGGATGAATCGGGCTACACCGCCGGTGAAGTCAACAAGGTCAAGCTGGCCGCCATCGAAGCCGAGTGGGACACCCACCCCGCCCCGGCCGGCCTGACCCTGTTCGGCCTGCCCAATGACAAGGAAGAACGCACCGACTACGCCGTCAAGATTCCCTACGTGCTGGGCCTGATCGCAACCCGCTCGGCCGATACCCAGGTGCTGGGCATCAAGGACCTCAAGAAGGAACACGAAGCCCGTATCCGCAACGGCATGCTGGCCTATGCCGCGCTGACCCGGCTGAAGTCCGGCGACAAGTCGCCCGAAGCCCGCGCCGAGTTCGACAAGCTCAAGAAGGACCTGGGCTACGGCCTGCTGTTGAAGAAGTACACCAACAACGTGGTCGATGCCACGCCGGAGCAGATCAGCATGGCTGTGAACGACACCATCCCCAAGGTCGCGCCGCTGTTCTGGGCCTTCCGCGGCATGGTGGCGCTGGGCTTCCTGTTCCTGTTCATCTTCGCCGCCTCGTTCTGGTTCCTGGCCAAGAAGCAGCTGGCTCCGCAACGCTGGCTGCTGCGCCTGGCCGTGATCTCGATCCCGCTGCCCTGGATCGCCGCCGAACTGGGCTGGATCGTAGCCGAATACGGCCGCCAGCCCTGGACCATTGCCGGCATCCTGCCGACCCACCTGTCGGCCTCCTCGCTGCAGCCGGGCAGCCTCTACTTCAGCCTGGCCGGCTTCATCCTGTTCTATACCTTCCTGCTGGTGGTGGAAATGATCCTGATGGTGAAGTATGCCCGCCTTGGCCCCAGCAGCCTGCATACCGGCCAATATCACTGGGAAACCAAGGGCCGCGAAAACGGCCCCGACGATGTCCTGCCGCCGCCCCTGAATCCGTCGGCCAATGCCGGCAGCCACTAAGCCACCAGAAGAAATGAGGAAAGCAGAATGATCTTCGATTACGAAACACTCAAGCTGATCTGGTGGGCCTTCGTCGGCGTACTCATCATCGGCTTTGCGCTCACCGACGGCTTCGACTTCGGCGTGGGCATGATGTTGCCCTTTGCCGGCCGCACCGATACCGAACGGCGCATCCTGATCAACTCCATCGGCCCCACCTGGGAAGGCAACCAGACCTGGTTCATCACCGCCGGCGGCGCCACCTTCGCCGCCTGGCCGCTGGTGTATGCCACCGCCTTCTCGGGCTTCTACATCGCCCTGATGGTGTTACTGTTCTCGCTGTTCTTCCGCCCGGTCGGTTTCGACTACCGCAGCAAGGTGGCCGATCCGCGCTGGCGCAATGCCTGGGACTGGGGCCTGTTCATCGGTGGCTTCGTGCCGCCCCTGATCTGCGGCGTGGCCTTCGGCAACCTGCTGCTGGGTGTGCCCTTCCACTATGACGACACCATGCGGGTCGAATATACCGGCAGCTTCTTCGCCCTGTTGAACCCCTTCGGCCTGCTGGCCGGCCTGTTGTCGGTGGCCATGCTGCTGATGCATGGTGCGGCCTTCGCCTTCGTCAAGACCGATGCCGTGGTGGCCGAACGTTCGCGCAAGACCATCATGGGCGCTGCCCTGGCGACGGTCCTGCTGTTCGTGGCCGGCGGCTTCTGGGTAGCCCAGATGCCGGGTTATCGCATCACCTCCATGCCCGACGCCAACAGCGCCTTCACACCCCTGGCCAAGACCGTGGAAGTGGTCGCCGGAGCCTGGTTCGACAACTACGCCAAGTGGCCCGCGACCAAACTGTTCCCGGCGCTGGGCGTGGCCGGTGCGGTGCTGGCAGCGCTGTTGGCCATGGTGCGCAGGGCCCGCCTGGCCTTCGTTGCCAGCGGCCTGTCGGTGACCGGCATCATCCTGACCGCCGGCATGTCGCTGTTCCCCTTCGTCATGCCTTCCTCGCTGGATGCGAAGAGCAGCCTGACCCTGTGGGATTCGGTATCCAGCCACAAGACCCTGGGCCTGATGTTCTGGATGGTGCTGATCTTCCTGCCGCTGATCATTCTCTACACCGGCTGGGTGTATCGCGTGGTCAAGGGCAAGGTCACGGCCAAGGACATTCACGACAACGAACATACGGCGTATTGATTACGCGCAATCGCAAACTGGAACAAGGAGAACATCATGTGGTATTTCGCCTGGATACTCGGCATCGGCCTGGCGCTGGCCTTCGGCATCATCAATGTCATGTGGCTGGAAGCCAACTACGCCTTCGGGCGCCGCAAGGCTGAGGAAACCCACGAGCGCTTCGCCAGCGCCCGCGCGGCGGAAAAGCAGCGGCGCAACGGCAAGTAGGCTCGGAGGAGCAAGCCGGTAGCCCTGCTACCGGCTTTTTTTCAACCCGCTTCGAGGTCATCATGCCTGCATCGCGCTTCCAGCACACCGAAGAGATCGCTCCTGCCCCACGCCACTGGGCCCTGCTGCCCGGCGCCGGTTTCGCCGACAGCTTCCGCATCCGGCTTACGCCGCAACTGGCACAGTTGAACACCACCGAGATCACCGCCAGGATGATGGCCGCGCAACCGGCCTGGATCAGCGCCCTGCTGGCGCTGCGCGACCGACTGGTGGCACCGCTGGGCTTGAAGCGCGCGTCGGACAACGGCGCACCGGCGGGTTTCCCGCTGTTGATGGCCGAGCCACGCCGGGTGGTGATGGGGCTCGATGACAGCCATCTCGACTTCCGTCTCTGTGTGGAAAAGTCGTCCGGCCATGCTGTGGAGGCGACCAATGATGTCGGCAATGTCGGCGATTTCGACGATGTCGGCGACCAGTGGCTGACCGTCACCACCGTCGTACGCACCAAGCGCTGGCTGGGCGAGTTTTATCTGGCCGCAATCATGCCCTTCCACCGTTGCGTGGCCCGCACCCTGCTGCAAGGGTTGCTGCGGGCGTCCGCTCAGCGCAACTAGAGCCTGCTCACCTTCAATCTCCGCGGATTGAATGTGAACCGGCCGTAATCCCTTCCACCCCGCCACCGGCTCCGGGATTTGCCCAAACATCGGAGCAAGCCTGATCTCGAATAGATTGCCAAACAACAATCCATGACGTACGATGTCTTACCACAAGAGCGGACCGGCCTCGCGTCGAGCCCGCCATCAGGGAGATGTCCACCAGGGTCAGCCGCCAGCTCAAGGCTGTCCTGTCTTCCTAGAACCCCGCCGTTTGGCCTTTCTGGACGTTTCACCGGTTTACCGGGATAACGTCTACCCTGACCATGGAGACTTCGATGTCGCAGCAAAACAAGAACACTTCAGCCAATTTCAATCCAACTCGTCGTACAACACTGATGGCCGGCCTAGGCATGGCAGCCACTGCCTTGAGCGCCCGCGCCCAGGGCGTCGATTTCAAACCCAGCCAACGTTACCCCGACCCCAGCGTCGAAGTTCTGGACAAGAGCTTCCTCAAATACCGCCTGTTCAGCTCCGGTGTGGAGCAACTGGCTACCGGCTTCCGCTGGGTCGAAGGTCCGGTCTGGTTTGGTGACGGCCGTTACCTGCTGTTCTCGGATATCCCCAACAACCGCATCATGCGTTGGGACGAAACCACCGGCGCCACCTCGGTCTTCCGCCAGCCCTCCAACAACAGCAATGGCCTGGCGCGGGATCGCCAGGGTCGCCTGCTGGCCTGCGAACACCTGACCCGCCGCGTCACCCGCACCGAATACGACGGCAGCATCACTGTGCTGGCCGATAATTACAACGGCAAACGCTTTAACTCGCCCAACGATATCATCTGCAAGTCCGACGGCTCGATCTGGTTTACCGATCCGCCCTTCGGTATCGCTGGTGAATGGGAGGGCGACAAGCAGGCGTCCGAGCTGCCGCACTCGGTGTATCGCATCGATGGTCGCACCGGCAAGCTCTCGCTGGTGACCGATCAGTTGGCTGGCCCCAACGGACTGGCCTTTTCTCCGGACGAAAAGATCCTCTACATCAACGAATCGCGCGCTACCCCCAATCGCGTGATCTGGGCCTACGACATGAGCAGCGACGGCACCCGTATCGGCAATCGCCGGTTGGCCGTGGATGCGAACGGTCCGGGCGGGATCGATGGCTTCAAGATCGACGTCGACGGCAATCTCTGGTGCGGCTGGGGCAGCAACGGCTCGCTGGACGCCAAGGCAGAGGAACTGGACGGGGTACGGGTCTTCAACCCACAGGGCAAGCCGCTGGCCCACATCCACCTGCCAGAACGCTGCCCCAATCTGGTCTTTGGTGGCGCCAAGAAGAACCGGCTCTTCATGGCCAGCAGCCACTCGCTGTATGCCTTGTATGTGGAAACCCGCGGCGCCGTCTGATTTCGCGCGCCACGAATGAACAATCGCCGCTGGGACCGAAGTCGCAGCGGCGATTTTTTCATCCGCGCTTCCCGTAAAGGGAAGCGCTTGCATCAACGGATCAGACCAGGTTCAGGGTCACGTTGATGTTGTCGCGGGTAGCGTTGGAGTACGGGCAGACTTGGTGAGCCTTGTTCACCAGGTCTTGCGCCACGGCCTTGTCCACGCCCGGCAGCGAGATGTTGAGCTCGGCTTCGATGCCGAAGCCGCCCGGGATCTGGCCGATGCCGACCTTGCCGGTGATGCTGGCGTCAGCCGGCAGGGCAACCTTGGCCTGGCCGGCGACGAACTTCAGCGCGCCCAGGAAGCAGGCCGAATAACCGGCGGCAAACAGTTGTTCCGGGTTGGTGCCGTTACCGCCGGCGCCGCCCAGTTCCTTGGGGGTCGACAGCTTGACGTCCAGGACGCCGTCGGAGGACTTGGCAGAACCTTCACGGCCGCCGGTAGCGGTAGCGGTGGCGGTGTACAGGGCTTTTTCGATCTTGTTCGAGGGCATGGTCTTTCCTTTCAATGTTCAGGTTAAAACCCTAGCGGGTTCCGTTTGAGGGGCATGGCGTCGAAAGATTCGCTTTCGATCACCATCGACTTGCTAAATCATCCTGCTACTTCAGCGACTTCTGCTACTGCGTGATACGTGTATGACGTGTGATGCTTTCGTTTTGCTGCCTGCTGCGATAATGCTATAAATAATTCACTATATTATTGCGCACAATATAAAAGCCAGTGTAACAGGTGCGATCACTGCTCTTCGGCGCCATACAAACCCTTGCGGACTTCCTTCAGCTCCACCACAAGCTGCCTGACCTGATCCAGCGAGGGCAACATGCAGCTCATCTGCAGCGGCACGGCCTTGGCTTTTTCGCGCAGGGAGCGGCCGGCATCGCTCAGGCTCACCACCACCCTGCGCTCGTCACCGGCGTCGCGGTTACGATGCAACAAACCCATCGTTTCCATGCGCTTGAGCAGCGGGGTGAGCGTACCAGAATCCAGGAACAGGCGGCTGCCCAGCTCCGATACGGTCACCTGATCCTTTTCCCACAAGACCATCATCACCAGGTATTGCGGGTAGGTGATATCCAGCGGCGCCAGGATCTTCTTGTAGGCCTTGGTCATTGCCAACGACGCAGAGTACATCGCGAAACAGAGCTGGTTGTCGAGAAGCAGGGCTTCGTCGATCAAGGCATCCGGTAGCGTCGTTGTGTGCGTCTTGTCCATGGATCGAATATTAAACCGCTCAAAATTAAATTGCAAGCGATTTAATTTGAAATATATTGAATCTGTTGTTCAAGGCCATACAACTGCCGTGCAACTTCCGTCTCCACAAATGGGTATCATGCAGCCCTGCTGCTGTTTATCTGCTTACCGCCTATCTCTCCGTTCCCTGACCCGCCCTATGCCTGCCGCCCGCAATCCCCTGCACTCCCTGGACCTGTTCTGCAAGGTCGTCGACAACTATGGGGATATCGGCATCTGCTGGCGGCTGGCGCGGCAACTGGCGCATGAACATGGCCTGGCGGTGCGCCTGTGGGTCGATGATCTGGTCAGCTTCCGCCGCATCTGGCCGGAAGTGCAGACCGATGCCGCCACCCAGGAGCTGGCCGGCGTGACCGTGCAACATTGGCGCGGGCAGGACGGCCACTATGGGCCGGCCGACGTGGCCGATATCGTCATCGAGTTCTTCGGCTGCGAGATCCCGCCTGGCTACGTAGAGGCCATGGCACAGCGTCCGGTCAAGCCGGTCTGGTTCAACCTGGAAGGCTTGTCGGCCGAAACCTGGGTCGAGGGGTGCCACACCCTGCCCTCCCCGCATCGTTCGCTGAAGCTGACCAAGTATTTCTTTTTCCCCGGCTTCAACCAGCGTACCGGCGGCCTCACGGTCGAGGCCGGACTGGAAGCGCAACGGCAGGCTTTCCTGGCCAGCAACGCAGGTCCCGCCCTGCTGGCGCGCCTGGGCGTGACAGCCCAGGAGGCGCAAGCCTGCAAGGTCTCGCTGTTCTGCTATGACTACGCGCCCATCCGCGAACTGTTTGCAAGCTGGCAAGATTCACCGGTGCCGGTCACTTGCCTCGTCCCCGAAGGCGTGGGTCGCGCCGTGGTCGAGGATTTCCTGGCTGCCCCCATGATTCCTGGCGCAGGCGCCACGCGCGGCGCCCTGAGCGTGCGGGTGCTGCCCTTCGTGGCCCAGACCGACTACGACCGCCTGCTCTGGAGCTGTGACCTCAATTTTGTCCGGGGTGAAGATTCCTTCGTACGCGCCCAGTGGGCCGGCAAGCCCTTCATCTGGAATATCTATCACCAGGACAAGAACCTTCACCATACCAAGCTCAACGCCTTCCTGAAGATCTACCACCCTGCCACGGCTGCCGTTGCCGACCTGAACCGGGCCTGGAACGGCGCCTATCCCGGCGAACTCGACTGGCACGCCAACTGGCGCACGCTGCAGACCGAGCTGCCGGTCGTGACCGAGGCTGCAGGGCAGTGGCTGCAGGAGATGTTGGCAAATGGCGACTGGATGGACAATTTGCTCCGCTTCGCCCGTCAGCTGGTCGAGCAAGAGTGGAACAGCGCTGAAAATGGGTTAAAATAGCGGGCTACAGTTTTAACGCAGTTTGGCATTCAATCGTACGTGGGCTTGCGGTGAAGTTTTACCAGTGGGCTACTGACAGTTTGAAAAAACCTACTTTTCACGACACATCGCTATGAAATTTGCAAAAGAAATCCGCGTCGGCAACATCATTATGGTCGACAGCAAGCCCATGATCGTCCTGCGCTCGGACGTCAACGGTTCTTCCCGTACCGGCTTCACCTACAAGTGGAAGATGAAGAACCTGCTGACCAACAGCCCCCAGGAAAGCGTCTTCCGTGGCGACGACAAGTTCGACGTCGTGGTGCTGGACAAGAAGCCGGTGACCTACTCGTACTTCGCTGACCCGCTGTACGTCTTCATGGACGAAGAGTACAACCAGTACGAAATCGAAGGCGAGAACATGGGCGACGCCATCGGCTACCTGAAGGACGGCATGCAGTGCGAAGCCGTGTTCTATGACGGCAAGGCCATCTCGGTCGAAATGCCCACCACCATCGTGCGCAAGGTTGCCTACTCGGAACCGGCCGTCAAGGGCAACACCTCGGGCAACGTCCTGAAGGAAGCCAAGATCGAAAACGCCATCGAAGCCAACCAGATCGTCGTGATGGTGCCGCTGTTCGTGAGCCAGGATGACGACATCGAAATCGACACCCGCACCAACGAATACAAGAAGGTCGTGCGCGGCTGATCCTTGCCGATGCCAATAAAAAACGCTGCCTTGTGCAGCGTTTTTTTATGCCCTTTCAGCCGCCCTCCCGGCGGCCTTCCGCATTCAATTCCCGCTCTTTACCCGCGCCAGGTCCCGTGCCGCCGCCTGTCCTTCGGCACTGGCCCAGAACGCCTTGTCCGCCGCCTGGATGCGCTTGGCCGAATTTTCCATATGCAGCAAGGCCGCCGTGCGCGCCGCGTCGGCATCGCCCGCGCTGATGGCCGCAGCCAGCGCCGCATGCTCGGCGCGCACCTGTTGCACGAACTCGCTGCTGCGCGCCTCGTTCATCCGTGCCACGCGGATGGCGGCATGCAGGAACTGGCTCAGGAACTGCACCAGCGAGGTATAGAGCGGATTATGCGAAGCATTGGAAATGGCCGCATGGAAGGCGAAGTCTTCCTGCACGCCATCGCGGCCAGCTGCGGCAGCGGCATCGATGGCCTGCAAGGCCAGCTGGATGGCCTGGTTCTGCGCCTTGCTGCGGCGCTGCGCGGCCAGCGCCGCCATCTCACCCTCGACCCCACGCCGCAACTCGATCACCCGCAGCACGGCCTGGATGGAATCGCGGCCATCATCCCCACCCAGATCGAGCCGGAACGGCGTGGTCTGTGTCACCGGCAACACGACCGTCCCGCTGCCCCGCCGCGAACCGACCAGGCCTTCCGACTTCAGCCGCGAAATCGCCTCGCGGATCACCGTGCGGCTCACCGCAAAGCGTTCGGTCAGCTCCATCTCCGAAGGCAGGCGCGCATCAGGTGCAAACTCGCCGCCCCGGATCTGCTGCGCCAGAACGCTGGTGACATGGTCAGCCAGCGTGGTCTTGCCGCGCACGTTCGCCGCCATCGTTGCGAGGGCCGATCCCTGCGGCCTGGAGGAGGAGGATGTCTTCATGGCGCGCATGATACCGCGCCATCTTTGGCTTTTGCGACTTCTTTCAAACGTGCGCAAAGTTGTATTACAACTTTGCTATAATCGCTGTCGAACAACGGGCAGACAGCCCAGATACTGCAACCATGCGCCTGGTGCCAGGTCCCCCGACCCAGACCAGCGACCACAGACCACGAGGAGAACACATGCATATCGTCATCACCGGCGGCGCCGGCTTCCTGGGCAGCCGACTGGCACGCCAGCTGCTGCAGCGCGGCACCCTCACCGGCCGCGACGGCCAGCAGCAGGAGATCAAGCGCATCACCCTGCTGGACGTGGTGCCGGCCCAGGGCTTCGATGATCCGCGCATCGAAGCGGTCACCGGCGACATCGCCGACGCCGCCGTGATCGAGCGCGTCATCACCGCCGAGACGCAATCCATCTTCCACCTGGCCGCCATCGTCAGCGGTCACGCCGAGGCCGACTTCGACCTGGGCATGAAGATCAACTTCGACGCCACCCGCGTCATCCTGGAACGCGCCCGCGCCGTCGGCAGCAAGCCGCGCGTGGTGTTCACCAGCTCGGTGGCGGTGTTCGGTGGCGAACTGCCGGCTGTGGTGCCGGACAACACCCTGCTGATGCCGCAAAGTTCCTACGGTGCGCAAAAGGTGATGGGCGAACTGCTGGTGCAGGATTATTCACGCAAGGGTTTCATCGACGGTCGCGCCCTGCGCATGCCCACCATCTCGGTGCGCCCGGGCGCGCCCAACAAGGCGGCCTCCAGCTTTGCCTCCGGCATCATCCGCGAACCGCTCAACGGCCAGCCCTCAGTCTGCCCGGTCACGCCGGAAACCCGCATGTGGCTGATGTCGCCGCGCCAGGCCATCGCCAACCTGATCCACGGCCATGAAATCAATGGCGCCGACCTGGGCCTGGCACGCTTCCTGTCCATCGACGGCCTGTGCGTCACCGTCAAGGACATGGTCGATGCCCTGGAACAGGTGGCCGGTGCGGACGTGGTCAAGCTGATCGAATGGAAGGAAGACGAAGCCATCAAGCGCATCGTCAACTCCTGGCCCGGCCAGTTCGAAGCCAAGCGCGCCAAAGCGCTGGGCTTCACCGCAGATGCCAGCTTCGCCGACATCATCCGCGCCCATATCGAGGATGAAGTAAAGAAGTGAGGAAATGAGCAGCAAGTGAAGTGACTAGCTGCTGCTCTCCACGCAGCAACATGAAGAAAGGGACGACCAGCAACAGGTCGTCCCTTTTCGTTTGCAGCCTCTCCGGGTGGCTTACTGCGCCTTGCCCAGCATGTTGAAGATGCTGGAGAAGTCCAGCTTGCCGGCGCCATTCATGCTGTGGATGTCGTACAGATTGCGGGCCGCCGCCCCCAGCGGGATGGCGCAGTTGGTCGCCAGCGCGTTTTCCACGGCCAGGCCCAGGTCCTTCAGCATCAGGTCCACACCGAAGCCGCCGGCATAGCCCTTGGAAGCCGGCGCGGTATCCATCACGCCGGGGCAAGGGTTATAGACTTCCAGCGTCCAGTTGCGCCCGGAGCTCTTGGACATGATCTCCGACAACACCTTGGGGTCCATGCCATTGGCAATGCCCAGGCGGATGGCTTCCGAGGTCCCGATCATCAGGATGCCCAGCAGCATGTTGTTGCAGACCTTGACGGTCTGGCCGCTGCCACTTTCGCCGGCATGGTAGATGGCCTTTCCCATCTTCTGCAGATAGGGCTGGGCCGCCTCGAAGGCTTGCAGGCTGCCGCCTACCATGAAAGTCAGGGTGCCGGCGGTGGCGCCATTGGTGCCACCGGAGACCGGCGCATCCAGCATCTCGAACCCGCGCTCCCGGGCCGCTGCGGCCACCTTGCGTGCCGCTTCCGGCGCGATGGTGGAGCAGTCGATCAGCAGGGTGCCGGGCTTGGCCGAAGCCAGCACGCCAGCCTCGCCCAGGTAGAGCGACTCCACGTGCCGGCTGGCCGGCAGCATGGTGATGACCACGTCGGCCTTGGCCACCGCCGCCATGGAATCGGCTTCGGTCTTGCCGCCGGTCTGGACCAGCTTGTCCACGCTGGCCTTGACCAGGTCATGACCGCTGACCGAGAAGCCGGCCTTGACCAGGTTCTGCGCCATCGGCAACCCCATGTTGCCCAGGCCGATGAAGACGATGTTGGCGCTCATGCTGCTCTCCTCACTTCAGGGTGATGGTGGTGTTGACCTGGCCAGCCTCTTCATCGGGCGCATACCAGCGCGCGGTGACGGTCTTGGTCTGGGTCCAGAAGGTGACCGCCTGCTTGCCGTTGGGACCGAGGTCGCCCAGCTTGGAAGCACGCGAACCGGTGAAGCTGAAGTAGGCCACCGGCACCGGGATGGGCACGTTGATGCCGACCTGGCCGACGTCGATCTCGTTCTGGAACTTGCGCGCCGCATAACCGGAGCTGGTGAAGATGGAGGTGCCGTTGCCGTTCGGATTGGCGTTGATGAAGGCAATCGCCTCGTCCAGCGTTTCCAGTTCCACGATGCACATGGCCGGGCCGAAGATTTCCTGGGTGTAGATGTCCATCTCGGGCTTGACGCCGGTGAAGACGGTGGGGCCGACGAAGTTGCCCTTCTCGTTGCCGGCCACGGTGCAATTGCGGCCATCCAGCAGCAGCTTGGCACCCTGCTCCACACCGCTGGCGATCAGGCGCTCCACGCGTTGCTTGGCCGCCTGCGAGACCAGCGGGCCGACATCGGCCTTGCGGTCGGTACCCGGGCCGACCTTCATGGCCTTGGAGCGTTCGACGATCTCGGGAATCCACTCGCGGGTCTGGCCCACCAGCACCACCACCGAGTTGGCCATGCAGCGCTGGCCGGCCGCACCGAAGGCCGCGCCCAGCAGGTTGTTGATGGCCTGGTCCTTGGGCGCATCGGGCAGCACGATGCAGTGGTTCTTGGCGCCCATCATGCACTGGGCGCGCTTGCCGGCTTCGCTGGCGCGACGGTAGATATGGGTGCCGACATGGGTGGAACCGATGAAGGAGACCGCCTTGATATCCGGATGGTCGCAGATCATGTTGGCCACGTCCGGGCCCCCATGCACCACGTTGAGCACGCCCGGCGGCAGGCCGGCCTGGTTGGCCAGTTCGACCAGGAACAGCGATGAGGTGGGGTCCTGTTCGGAGGGCTTCAACACGAAGGTATTGCCGCAGGCCACGGCGATGGGGAACATGAAGCAAGGCAGCATCACCGGGAAGTTGAAGGCGGTGATGCCCGCCCCCACGCCCAGCGGCTGGTACAGGGTGTAGACGTCCACCCCGCCGGCCACGTTCTCGGCCAGCTCGCCCAGTTGCAGGGAGGTGATCGAGCAGGCGTGCTCCACCACTTCCAGGCCGCGCATGACTTCGCCTTCGGCGTCCGGCAGGGTCTTGCCGTGTTCACGGGTGATCAGTTCGGCCAGCGGGGCGATGTTCTCGCGCAGCAGTTGCTGGAACTTGAGCATGATGCGCATGCGCTGCGCCAGCGAGGTATTGCGCCAGGTCTTGAAGGTTTCCTTGGCGTTGGCGACGGCGCGATCGACTTCTTCCTTGGTGGCGAAGGGAACGCGGGCCACCACTTCCTGGGTGGCCGGGTTCAGCACGTCGCGCCACTCCTTGGAAGTGGACTGCACCTTTTCACCGTTGAGGTAGAGGGGAACGTTGGGGATATTGGCTTGGCTCATTGCAGTTTCCAGTGTGAAGAGGTGATGAGAGGTCGGGAGAGCACGGCCGGGAGCAGCGCTCCCGGCATGAACGATTACTGCTTGACCAGCGGGCAGGCCGCATCCATCGGACGGAAGGCCTGCTGCGCCGGGATCACCGACAGCAGTTTCAGGTAATCCCAGGCGCCCTTGGATTCGGCCGGGGTCTTGACCTGGTACAGGTACATGTCGTGGATCACGCGGCCATCGGGACGGATGGAGGCATTGCGCATGACGGCGTCGGAGATCGGAATCTCGCGCATCTTCTGCGAAACCACCTTCCAGTCGGAGGTCTTGGCGGCAGAGCGCGCCTTCAGGAACTGATAGACGCTGGAATAGACACCGGCCTGCACCATGGTCGGCTTGATGTTCTTGAACTGCGATTCGAAGCGCTTGGAGAAGGCGCGCGTCTGCTCGTCGTAATCCCAGTAGAACCCATCGGTATAGACCAGCCCCTGTGCCGCCTCCAGACCCAGCGCATGCACATCCGACAGGAACACCAGCAGCGCCACCAGACGCTGGTCCTTGCCGCCGATGGCGAACGAGCGCGCCTGCTTGATGGCGTTGACCACGTCGGTGCCACCATCGGCCAGGCCGATCACCTGTGCCTTGGACGCCTGCGCCTGCAGCAGGAAGGACGAGAAGTCCGAGGCGTTCAGCGGGTGGCGCACCGAACCCACCACCGTGCCGCCATTGGCCTTGACCACATCGGAGGCATCCTTCTCCAGCGAATGACCGAAGGCATAGTCCACCGTCACGAAGTACCAGGACTTGTTGCCCAGCTTGGTCAGCGCCGCCGCTGCACCAGCGGCCTGGGAGTAGGTATCGAACATCCAGTGGAAGCCGTTGGGCGCACATTCGGCGGTGGTCAGCGCACCGGTGGCCGGGCCGCTGTACATGGCGATGCCGCCCTTGTCCTTGATCAGCTTCTGCACTGCCAGCGCGACCGAGGAATTGGTCAGGTCGGCGATGGCCTCGACCTTGTCGCGATCCAGCCATTCGCGGGCACGGGTCACGCCCACGTCGGGCTTGTTCTGGTTGTCAGCCGAGAGCACCTCTATCTTCATGCCCTTGCATTCATTCTTGAGGCAATCCTCCACGGCCATCTTGGCCGCCACCACCGAGCCCTGGCCGCCCATGGCCGAATACGGGCCGGACATGTCGGTCAGCACACCGATCTTGACCGTGTTGGCATCCTGCGCCATCGCATTGGTGACGGGCGCCACGCTGGCCACCAGCGAAACGGTACAGGCCACCGCAGCGGCCGAGAGGGAACGGCCGAAAGCGTTCTTGCGCATCTTGTCTCCTTGATCTTGTGATTGTTGTCGGCCTGCCCGGTGGGTATCGATGCGCTCGATATCCCGATGCCGGACCTTGCCGTGATCCTCCTGCCGCCTGGCGACCTCTGCACCACTTGGGTGCCATTGCGGCCCCGCTATTCTGCATGTGCGTATTTATCGATACAATAACCACAAATACAAAACGCTTTTGCATAAATGCAAATCCAAGATCAGGAAAAGCCATGGAGACGAGATGCTGGACTGGGACAATCTGAGGGTCTTCCTCGAACTCACGCGCAGCCAGGGGCTGGTGGATGCGGCCAAGAAATTGGGCATCGACCACTCCACCGTCTCGCGCCGGATGAAGCGCTTCGAGGAACAGGTCGGCAGCCAGCTGTTCGACCGCAACAACCACGGCTACAAGCTGACCGCCGACGGCTATCGGCTGGTGCAATACGCCGAACAGGTGGAAAGTACCCTCTACGCTGCCACCGAGGAACTGGGCGGCCACAACAGCAAGCTCTCCGGCCAGGTCCGCCTGGGTGCCACCGAAGGTTTCGGCACCTACGTCCTGGCGCCGCACATTGCCCACTTCTGCGCCCGCAATCCGCATATCACGGTGGACATGCTGCCCATGCCGCGCTTCGTGAACCTGTCCAAGCACGAGGCCGACATCAGCGTCTCCATCGAGCGTCCCTTGTCGGGTAATTACGTGGTCACAAAACTGTCCGACTATGTCCTGAAGCTTTATGCTTCACGTGAGTACCTGGCCCAGCACCCGACCATTCACACCGTGTCTGATCTGGCGCAACATAACTTCATCGGCTACATCGACGATCTGGTCTTCAGTGAAGAATTGCGCTACAAGGATACGGTGGCGCCGGACGCCTTCCGCGCCTTCCGCAGCACCAGCGTGGTGGCGCAGTACACGGCGGCCTGCGCCGGGCGCGCGCTGGCGATCCTGCCCTGCTTCCTGGCCCAGCAATCCGAGCAACTGGTGCCGGTGCTGCCCGATGAGATCGCCATCACGCGCACCTTCTGGCTGGTGGCCTCCAGCGAGCAGCGGCATGTGGCGCGGGTCTCGGCGCTGTGGAGTTATCTGCGCGAATGCGTGGAGCTCAACCGCGACTTCCTGATGGGCCAGTCGCGGCAGATGCGCTGGCTGGACTCGCCGTAGATCGACAAGACATCCGTTCCAACCCGGCCGCTGCGCGCCCTCCCCGCGCCCGGCGGTCCTTCCCCCAAGGAGATGATGATGGCTGCAAAGAAGATCCTGCTGTTGACCGGTGATTTCGCCGAAGACTACGAAACCATGGTGCCCTTCCAGGCGCTGCAGATGGTGGGCCACACCGTACACGCGGTCTGCCCCGGCAAGAAGGCCGGCGACAAGGTCAAGACCGCCATCCACGACTTCGAAGGCGACCAGACCTATACCGAGAAACCCGGCCACCAGTTCGCCCTCAACGCCAGCTTCGACGAGGTCAGCGCGGCCGGCTACGACGCCCTGGTGGTGGCCGGTGGCCGCGCCCCGGAATACCTGCGCCTGAATCCCAAGGTGATCGAACTGGTGCAGGCCTTCGCCAAGGCCGACAAGCCCATCGCCGCCGTCTGCCACGGTCCGCAGGTGCTGGCTGCCGCCGGCGTGCTGGAAGGCAAGAAGGTCTCGGCCTACCCGGCCTGCGCACCGGAGGTGAAACTGGCCGGTGGACAGTTCGCCGACATCGCCGTAGATGCCGCCATCACGGATGGCAAGCTGGTCACCGCCCCGGCCTGGCCCGCCCATCCGGCCTGGCTCGCACAATTCCTGCAGGTACTGGGGACGCGTATCGAACTCTGAAGACAGCTGTAGCCATGACGAAAGCGCATCCCGCGGGCTGCGCTTTTTTCATGTCCAACGAAAGATCATTCGCATTTTCATATGAGCAATTGTGAGGAAGAAGATCGTTGATGAACAAGGCTTCATTCCACAGGGAAAGATTGCCAGAATGAATTTTGCTCACGTTTTGACATATCGCAATCAGTCCCAGGCGGTGGGTGTCGCGTTCGCGTTATAAAGCTAGCCTTTCTCGTTGCACGGCGTGCAACCGGAAACGCGTCTGCAAGTTCGGCAGGCGACACCCACGCAGCTGGAGAACAAATCAGATGATCGTCGTGCACATCCTGGACGGCTGACCCGGCCACCCACCAGGCGTGTCCCTGCCTGATCCGACCCGACGGATCGCCGAAGCACCGGACCACTCATTCCCATTCACACCCACGCCGTCCACAGGCCCATCCGGCCCGCGGACCGGGCATCGTTTTGCCATTGCCATCGCCATTGCCATCGTCTTACGCCTATGAAGATCAACGACTTGCCCCAGGACCTAGTCCCTCGTGTCGACCAAGGTGCCTCCCCATCCCTCGATCCGTCCCACGATCTGCCCCACCACCGCATCAGCCAGGCCAAGCCGCCCGTCCTGCTCCATCCAAAGGCCGGCCTCATCGGCACGCCGGCCGATGACGAAGCCGGGTACCCCTTCCCGGCCCAGGCCACGCTCATGTCCAGCACCGACACCAGCAGCGTGCTGACCTATGCCAACTCCAGCTTCGTCGACATCAGCGGCTTTTCCCGCGACCAGCTGATCGGCCAGCCACACAATATCGTTCGCCATCCCGACATGCCGCGTGAAGCTTTCGCCGACATGTGGGCCACCCTGCGGCAGGGACAGGCCTGGACCGCCGTGGTCAAGAACCGCCGCGCCGACGGCCATCATTACTGGGTCCGCGCCAACGTCGCGCCGATCCGCCGGGGCGGCCAGATCCGCGGCTTCCTGTCGGTGCGCACCCGTCCCTCGACTGCCGAAATCAGCGCGGCGGCGGCGCTCTATCGCCGCTTCCGCGAGGGCCGCGCTCAGGGGTTGCACTTCTGTCAGGGCCTGGTGGTCCGCCGGGGATTATGGTCGTGGACGCGGCTGGGCCAGCTCATGCCGGTACGCTGGCGCCTCCGACTGGCTCTGGGTGCCGTTGCCGTGACGACCATCGGGGCCCAGGCGCTGCTGAATGCACCGCTGCTGCCGCTGACCGTGAGCCTGCTGCCGGCACTGGGCGTGGCCGGCTGGTGGCTGGAACGACGCCTGGCTGCGCCGCTGGCGCTGGTACTGCAACAGGCCAAGGCGGTCGCCTGCGGCCAGCCAGCCCAGACCCAGGGCCTGGATCGCATCGACGAGATCGGACAGCTGCTGCGTGCGGTCAACCAGGCCGGGCTGAACCTGCGCGCCCTGATCGACGATGTTTCCGCCCAGCTCGCTGGACTCGATCAAGCCAATCACCAGATCGCCGACGACAACGCCGACCTGCGCCAGCGCACCGCCGCCACCCATGCCCATCTGCAGCAGACCGCCGCGGCGGCCGAGCAGATGTCGGTGGCAGTGCGGCATAGCGCCGATACGGCTCAGGCCGCCCATGCCCAGGCGCAACAGACCAGCGAGGCGGCCGCGCAGGGGCGCGAGATCGTGATGCAGGTGGTGCAGACCATGCACGAAATCGCCCAGTCCTCGACCCAGATCGGCGAGATCAATGGCCTCATCGACAGCATCGCCTTCCAGACCAACATCCTGGCCCTGAATGCGGCCGTCGAAGCCGCCCGCGCCGGTGAGGCCGGACGCGGCTTTGCCGTGGTGGCAGCCGAAGTGCGCACCCTGGCCCAGCGCAGCGCCAACGCCGCGCATGAGATCAAGGCCCTGATCAGCCAGAGCGTGGCCAAGAGCCAGGCCGGCGCCACCCGAGCCGAACAGGCAGGCGCCGCCATCGACGGCATCGTCAGCGAGGTGGATGGAATGCGCAGCCTGATCGGCGATATCTCCAGCAGCGCGATCGAACAAAGCCAGGGTGTGGCCCAGGTCAGCGAATCGGCCCTGATGCTGGACCGCATGACCCAGCAGAACGCCGACATGGTCGAGCACTCCGCCGCCGCCGTGGCCGCCATGCAGGAACGCATGGCCACCTTGCGCCAGGCGATCAAGGTGTTCGAGCACGACTGACGCCCCTCCCACCCCCTCTGCAGCCCTCCCCCGGGCTGACGGCGGAACCGCTAGAATCGCGGTTCCGCTGCGTTTTTCGCCGATGGCACAATATCGGCGGCGCTGGCCCGTCTTCAGGGCATGCAGCCCACTTCCCTACTCTCCCCGATGAGCGACCAGGACCGCGAGATCACCGCCACCGTCATGCGCGAGCGCAGCCGGCTGGGCGGCTTCATCCGCCGCCGGGTGGCCGACGCGGGCGAAGCCGAAGACATCCTGCAGGAAGTGTTCTATGAGTTCGTCCAGGCCTACCGCCTGCCGGAGCCTATCGAACAGGTCAGCGCCTGGCTGTTCAGGGTGGCGCGCAACCGCATCATCGACCGCTTCCGCAAGAAGAAGGAAGAACCGCTGCCCGAGTCCCGCGATGCCGAGGACATCGACGGCGCCGACCAGGCCTGGCGACTGGACCTGCTGCTGCCGGCCAGCGAAGACGGACCGGAGGCGGCCTATGCCCGCGCCGCCCTGATCACTGCCCTGCAGGAAGCGCTGGAGGAATTGCCCGAGGCACAGCGCGAGGTCTTCATCGCGCACGAACTCGATGGCAAGAGTTTCAAGGAAATGGCGGCCGACAGTGGCACCAGCCTCAATACCCTGCTGGCGCGCAAGCGCTACGCCGTCCTGCACCTGCGTGAACGCCTGCAGGCGGTCTATGACGAATTGGAGATGTAATGGAACACATGGAAGACAAGCAAACCGATCAAGGACCGGATCACCAACCCCTGCGTCACCGTGGCGGTCGTGGCTGGTGGCTGGGCAAGCTGGCGCTCTGCGTGCTGATCCTGCCGCTGCTGGGCGGGGTGGTAATGCTGCTCTGGAACTGGGTGATGCCGCCGATTTTCCCCGGGGTCAACCCGATCGGCTTCTGGCGCGCGCTGGGCCTGCTGGCCTTGTGCCGGATACTGTTCGGTGGTTTCCGGGGCCGCCACGGCGGCTGGCAGGAGAAGCGCCGCTTCATGCGCGCACGCTGGGAAGCCATGACACCCGAAGAACGTGAACGCTGCGGACGTCGCGGACGCATGTTCTGCCGTGGTCGCGACGAACGCTGACTCCGGCCGTCAACGAGCCGTCAGGTAACGCTAGCGATTACCAGCGACCCACGAAGGCGTCCCCTTCTCCAGGAAGGCCCGCAAACCCTCCCGTCCCTCGTCCGATGCGCGCAGGTCGGCGATGACCCCGGCGGTGTATTCCGACAGCGCCGGCGTGACCTGCAGGGGACTGGCCACCTGCACCAGTTGCTTGGCCGCGCGCATGGCCTGCGGCCCGTTGGCCAGCAAGGTATCGATCAATTGCAGCACCTTGCCGTCGAGCTCGGAGGCCAGCGTCACTTCGTGGACCAGGCCGATGGCAGCGGCGCGCACGGCGGAAAAACGCTCGCCCGAGACGAAGAAGCGCCTGGCCTGTGACACCCCCATCTTGGCGATCACATAGGGGCTGATGGCCGCTGGCGCCAGGCCCAGCTTGACCTCCGAGAGCGCGAAGAAGGCCGCTTCCGACGCCACCACGATATCGCAGCACGACACCAGCCCCACGCCCCCGCCCATGACCGCGCCCTGCACCTTGGCCAGCGTCGGCGCCGGGAAGCCGTTGAGGGTTTCCATCAACAGCGCCAGCTTGCGGGCGTCGCGCAGGTTGTCCTCGCGCGAAGCATCGGCCATGCGCCGCATCCAGGCCAGGTCGGCACCGGCCGAGAAGGATTTGCCGGTCGAGCTCAGCAACAGCAGTCGGGTGCGTGGATCATCACGGGCCTGGGTGATCAGGTCGATCAGCAGCGCGATCAACTGGTCGTCGAAGGCGTTGTGCACGTCCGGCCGGTTCAGCGTGAGCGTGGCCAGGCCACGGGAATCGATGTCGAGATGGGCTGCGCTGCTCATGGGGGCTCCTGTGATCTGTCTGACCTTGCATTGGTGACGAAGGTCAGGGTGCGGGGAGGATAGCGCAAAAAAGGGAGAGTGAATGTTATGGCGGAGACAAATGCGCGCGGGCGGCGCTGTGGGGGTGAGGAGGGATTCGGCCGCCAAACAAAAAAGCCCGCTTGCGCGGGCTTTGGTTGACTGGGTTGGCCTGGATTGCTTTCGGTACGCGTTCAATCGTCGGCTAACGCTCGCTGCGCGAGCGAGGGATTCGCCCACGTGCCGCGGGCCCGGTTTCGCTTGCAAGCGAAACCCTTCGAATCCCCCCCGCGATGTGCTCAAGCACATCGCTAGGTGACGCCAAACAAAAAAGCCCGCTTGCGCGGGCTTTAGTTGACTGGGTTGGCCTGGATTGCTTTCGGTGCGCGTTCAGTCGTCGGCTAACGCTCGCTGCGCGAGCGAGGGATTCGCCCACGTGCCGCGGGCCCGGTTTCGCTTGCAAGCGAAACCCTTCGAATCCCCCCGCGATGTGCTCAAGCACATCGCTAGGTGACTCCAAACAAAAAAGCCCGCTTGCGCGGGCTTTTTTATCTGGCGTCCCCTGGGGGATTCGAACCCCCGTACTCACCGTGAAAGGGTGATGTCCTAGGCCTCTAGACGAAGGGGACAAAACGGTTACAACTGCAAAATTCCTCGAATCAGCTCTTCCACTAATTCACCCCACATATCCATGTGAGTCGCTGGTGGAGGTAAGCGGGATCGAACCGCTGACCTCTTGCATGCCATGCAAGCGCTCTCCCAGCTGAGCTATACCCCCTGCGAAAGGAAAAGTCCCAAACTCCGGACTATCCAACCTCAAGGTAGACTGATCGGTCAGATCAGACTACTTACTACCTGGCGTCCCCTGGGGGATTCGAACCCCCGTACTCACCGTGAAAGGGTGATGTCCTAGGCCTCTAGACGAAGGGGACAACGTACTGCTTCATACCTGTGCTGCTTGCTGGGTGACAGCACAGATATCAGAATCTGGCGTCCCCTGGGGGATTCGAACCCCCGTACTCACCGTGAAAGGGTGATGTCCTAGGCCTCTAGACGAAGGGGACAAGCAGGTACTTCAATTCACTTCTACATCTCAAGCTTCGCCTGAAATATCACCGCCAAACATCTGCGGGTCGCTGGTGGAGGTAAGCGGGATCGAACCGCTGACCTCTTGCATGCCATGCAAGCGCTCTCCCAGCTGAGCTATACCCCCGTTGCGAAGAAGCGAGATTATGCAATACCTATTTTCAAAAGACAACATCTTTTTGAAGAATTATTTCCTTTTCTCAAACATATGCCGCCAAACGTGCCTGAACAGCCTCACGACCGAACAATTGCAGCACGGCGTCAATGGCCGGGGTCTGCAATTGACCGGCGACGATCAGGCGCAAGGGCATGGCCAGCTGCGGCATCTTGATGCCATGCGCCGCCAGGACTTCCTTGATCATCGGGGCGATGGCTTCCTTGGCCCATTCCACCGTGGCCACGCGCTGGGCGAAGTCGGCCAGGGCCGGCTTGATGGCATCGGTGATGTGCTGGGCCACCAGCGCTGCGTCGGGGGCCGGCTGGCGGTAGAACATCAGGGCCGCAGCGGCAATTTCGTTGACCGTATTGGCGCGATCCTTCAGCAAGCCGATCACGGCCGCCAGGTCCGGGGCGCCTTCGAAGACGGCGCCCTGCGCTTCCAGCAGCGGGCGCACCAGGCCGGCCAGGCGGGTGTTGTCTGCCAGCTTGATGTAATGGTTGTTGAGCCAGTTCAGCTTTTCCGGGTTGAATTGCGCCGGGGCCTTGGTCAGGTGGTCCAGGTCGAACCATTCGCAGAACTGCTGCATCGAGAAAATCTCGTCGTCGCCGTGGCTCCAGCCCAGGCGGGCCAGGTAGTTCAGCATGGCTTCGGGCAGGTAGCCCTGGGCCGGGTAGTCCATCACGCTGACCGCGCCGTGGCGCTTGGACAGCTTCTCACCATCGGCGCCCAGGATCATGGGGACATGGCCGTATTCAGGCAGCGTGCCACCCAGGGCCTTGAGGATGTTGATCTGGCGCGGGGTGTTGTTGACATGGTCGTCGCCACGGATGACGTGGGTGATCTTCATGTCCCAGTCGTCCACCACGACGCAGAAGTTGTAGGTCGGGGTGCCATCCGGGCGGGCGATCACCAGGTCGTCCAGCTCGCGGTTGGAGATGGTGATGGGGCCCTTGACCACGTCGTTCCAGCTGACCTCGCCGTCCTGCGGGTTCCTGAAGCGCACCACCGGCTTGCGCTCTGCGGGGATGGCCGGCAGGGTCTTGCCCGGCTCCGGGCGCCAGGTGCCGTCGTAACGCGGTTTTTCGCCGGCGGCGCGCTGGCGTTCGCGCATGGCTTCCACTTCCTCGGGGGTGCAATAGCAGTGGTAGGCCGTGCCCTGTGCCAGCATCTGGCCGATCACTTCGCGATAGCGATCCATGCGCTTCATCTGGTAGAACGGACCCTCGTCATGCTCCAGGCCCAGCCATTGCATGCCCTCGATGATGGCCTGCACCGCTTCCGGGGTGGAACGCTCGACGTCGGTATCCTCGATGCGCAACACGAAGGTGCCGCCGAAGCGACGGGCATAGGCCCAGGAGAACAGCGCCGTGCGGGCACCGCCCAGGTGCAGATAGCCGGTGGGACTGGGAGCGAAACGGGTACGTACTTGAGTGGCAGTCATGATCGGGAATGAAAAACCAAAACGGCCTTGGCACGCCAAAGCCGTACAACGGTCAGGAATGGAATCGGAAAGGCGTCATTTTAACGCCTTTGCAGGCGGGCACGCCATGCCGGCGGCCCGCCCGGGAGGCTCAACCGGCAACGCTCAGTCGTTCTGCACCACGATGCTGGGGAACTTGCTGGACATGTCGCGCGCCTTCTCGGCCACCTTCACGGCTACCTTGCGGGCGATGGCCTTGTAGATCTCGGCCACCTTGCCCTGCGGATCGGCCACCACGGTGGGGGTGCCGGAGTCGGTCTGCTGGCGGATTTCCATGGTCAGCGGCAAGGCGCCCAGGAAGTCCACGCCGAAATCGGCGCACATCTTCTCGCCGCCACCCACGCCAAAGATGGGCTCGGCATGGCCGCAGTTGGAGCAGACGTGCATGCTCATGTTTTCCACGATGCCCAGGATGGGAATGCCGACCTTCTCGAACATGCGCAAGCCCTTGCGCGCATCCAGCAGGGCGATGTCCTGGGGTGTGGTCACGATCACGGCGCCGGTGACCGGCACCTTCTGCGACAGCGTCAGCTGCACGTCGCCGGTGCCGGGGGGCATGTCGACGATCAGGTAGTCGAGGTCGCGCCAGTTGGTCTGGTCCAGCAGTTGCTGCAGGGCCTGGGTGACGATGGGGCCGCGCCAGACCATGGGTTCGTCGGGGTCGATCATGAAACCGATGGAGGAAACCTGCAGGCCGTGGTTCTCCAGCGGCTCCATGGTCTTGCCATCCTTGGTTTCGGGCTGGCCGGAGATGCCCATCATCATGGGCTGGGAGGGGCCGTAGATATCGGCATCCAGGATGCCTACGCGCGCGCCCTCGGCCGACAGCGCCAGCGCCAGGTTGACCGCCGTGGTGGACTTGCCCACGCCGCCCTTGCCGGAAGCCACTGCAATGATGTTCTTGACGTTGCTCTTGAGCTTGATGCCGCGCTGCACCGCATGGGCCACGATCTTGAAATAGACGTTGGCTTCCACGCCGGTCACGCCGGGCAGCTTGCCCAGCGCCTCTTCGACCCTCTGGCGCATCGGTGCGACCTGGCTGGCCGCCGGGTAACCCAGTTCCACGTCCAGCAGCACGCGGCCGCCCTCGACGCGGATGTTGCGGGCTTCCTTGCCCCGGATCAGGTCTCGGCCGGTATTGGGGTCGATCACCTGCAACAGGGCCGCCTTGATCTCTTCCACGGTAATGCTCATTGTTTCTCCTTGCTCAGAACCCGCAAGTCTAAACCAATCGGGCCCGTGCCGCCCCGGAGCGGGATCAAACCGGGGGCCGCACCACCGCCCCCAGGCAAGCCCAAGCCATTGCAATGGAGCAACTACTGCGCCCAAGGGCCGCTGGCTGATAGAATGCCCCTCTTTCATGGCAGTTTCCGGCTGCCTCAATCAACCCTCTTGCATCGTCCGTATCGCCAATGAGCACTTCAGCACCTCGCCAACTCTTCGTCACGACCGCACTCCCCTACGCCAACGGCGCTTTCCACATCGGCCACATCATGGAATACATCCAGGCCGACATCTGGGTCCGGTTCCAGCGAATGCAGGGCAATGAGGTGCACTTCGTCGGCGCCGACGATGCCCACGGCGCGCCCATCATGATCGCCGCCGAGAAGGCCGGCATCACGCCGCAGCAGTTCGTGGCCAACATCGCTGCCGGTCGCAAGCAGTATCTGGACGGCTTCCACATCGCCTTCGACAACTGGAGCTCCACCGATAGCCCGGAGAACCACGAGCTGTCGCAGGAGATCTACCGCGCCCTGCGCGACCAAGCCCAGCTGATCTCGACCAAGACCATCGACCAGTTCTATGACCCGGTCAAGAACATGTTCCTGCCGGACCGCTACATCAAGGGCGAATGCCCCAAGTGCGGCACCAAGGACCAGTACGGCGACTCCTGCGAGAACTGCAGCGCCGTCTATGCGCCGACCGACCTGAAGAACCCGTACTCGACGCTGTCCGGCGCGACCCCGGTGATGAAGTCCTCGGAACACTTCTTCTTCAGGCTGTCCGACCCGAAATGCGTGGAATTCCTGCGCGAATGGGCGCTCGACAGCAACCGTCTGCAACCGGAAGTGGCCAACAAGGCCCGCGAGTGGCTGGACGGCGAAGGCGGCCTGGGCGACTGGGACATCAGCCGCGATGCGCCCTACTTCGGCATCGAGATTCCCGATGCACCGGGCAAGTATTTCTACGTCTGGCTGGATGCGCCCATCGGCTACCTGGCCTCGCTGAAGAACTACTTCGTCAAGACCGGTCGTGATTTCGACGCCTTCATGGCCGATGACAAGACCGAGCAATACCACTTCATCGGCAAGGACATCACCTACTTCCACACCCTGTTCTGGCCCGCCATGCTCAAGTTCGCCGGCCGCAAGACGCCCAACAACGTCTTCGCGCACGGCTTCATCACGGTCAGCGGCGAGAAGATGTCGAAGTCGCGCGGCACCGGCATTTCGCCACTGCGCTACCTGGACATCGGCATGAATCCGGAATGGCTGCGCTACTACATCGCCGCCAAGCTGAACGCCAAGGTCGAGGACGTGGATTTCAACCCGGATGACTTCGTCGCCCGCGTCAATGCCGACCTGATCGGCAAGTACGTCAACATCGCCAGCCGTGCTGCGGGCTTCATCGCCAAGCGCTTCGAAGGTCGCGTCTCCACGCAATGGGCGACCGCCGACGACGCCTTCCTGGGCAAGCTGCGCGGCGTGGCCGATGAAATCCGCAGCCTCTACGAACAGCGCGAATACGGCAAGGCCCTGCGCCTGGTGATGGAACAGGCCGACGCCATCAACGCCTATGTGGACGCCAACAAACCCTGGGAACTGGCCAAGGACAGCAGCAAGGACGCGCAACTGCACGAAGTCTGCAGCCGCCTGCTGGAAGCCTTCCGCATCCTGACCATCTACCTCAAGCCGGTGCTGCCGCAACTGGCCGCCCAGGTGGAAGCCTTCTTCAAGGTGCAGCCCTTCCAGTGGAGCGACGTGACCACGCCGCTGGCCGACGGCCATGTCATCAATGCCTACTCGCACCTGATGCAGCGCGTCGATCCCAAGATGCTCGATGCCCTGTTCGAGGCGCCGGAAGCCGCTGCGGCAGTGCCTGCAGTCGAAGAGAGCGCCATCGAAGAACTGGCCCCGGAAATCTCCATCGACGACTTCGCCAAGATCGATCTGCGCATCGCCAGGATCGTCAACTGCGAAGCCGTGGAAGGCTCCACCAAGCTGCTGCGCCTGACCCTGGATGCCGGCGAAGGCCGCACCCGCAATGTCTTCTCCGGTATCGCCTCGGCCTACAAGCCGGAAGAACTGGTCGGCAAGCTGACCGTGATGGTGGCCAACCTGGCGCCGCGCAAGATGAAGTTCGGCATTTCCGAAGGCATGGTGCTGGCGGCCTCGGCCAAGGATGAAAAGGCCAAGCCGGGCATCTACGTGCTCAACCCGTGGCCGGGCGCCGAGCCGGGCATGCGGGTGCGCTGAGCATCAATCGCACCGCATCGCCTGCACTGGAGGAGACAGCCTATGGATTTCCTGATACGTGAAGCCACATCGGAAGACGCCACCCTGATCGCCGACCTGACCCGGCATAGCTGGGCCAACAAGGTGGCGCCCACTTCCTCCGGCCACCGCGAGGCGGCCGACCATGTGGTGGAAGACCTGCAGCACGGCGGCGCCTTCATCCTGCTGCGCGGCGAAACGCCGGCCGGTTCGGTGCGCTGGCTGCCGCTCGATACCGAGAGCGACGTCTGGGAAATCCGCCGCATGGGCATCGCCCCGGCCTTCCGCGGCGAGCGCCTGTCACAGCATCTGATGGAAGCCCTGATCCACCGCGCCCAGTCGGCCGACGTGCGCGAGCTGCGCCTGGCGGTGCGCACCGACCAGGCGCAACTGGTGGACCTGTATGCGGCCTTCGGTTTCGAGATCGCACCCGAACTGGAGTACACCCGCGCCAATCCGCACGAGGCAGCGCCGATCGTGATGCGCCGGGTGATGCGGCACTAGGGCCTCACCCGGGCCTCACCGAAGCACTCCCGCCCTCTCCTCCCGAACAAGCGACGCACTGGTGCGTCGCTTTTCTTTTGCACTGCCCCTCCCTTATCCCTTCCCCCGGCTCCGCTCCACCAAACCCAGCCCGGAACAGATGTTCATCAAGCCGTAACAATCGCTCGCTACCATCGTGAAAACGTTGTCAGGCGGCCGTCCCGCCTGGCCTGCCGGGGGTGGGTCGGGTGCATGGTCCGTTTCTTCACTTTTTCGCATTTTCGCTCTCCAGAAAAGAACAATGGCCCAAGCGGATCGACAGGAAACCGCCTACATGGCGGTGCGCGTGGCGCGCCTCTACTATTTCCAGAACATGACCACGGCGGCCATTGCCGACGAGATCGGCACCTCGCGCGCGACCGTCTCGCGCCTGCTGTCCTATGCGCTGGACCGGGGCCTGGTGGAAATCCGCGTGCACGACCCGCAGCAGGTCTCGGGCAGCCTGGAAGCCGCCCTCGCCCACCACTACCGCCTGCGCTCCATCCAGGTGGTACCGGTGGCCGCCGCCGCCACCGAGAAGGAGACCCTGCAGCGCGTGACCTGCCACGCCGCCGCCTACGTCAATTCGCTGGTGACGCCGGGCACCGTCATCGGCCTGGCCTGGGGCACCACGGTGGCGCAGATCGCCGACCAGTTGCTGCCGCGCCATGTGCATGATGTGGATGTGGTGGCGCTCAATGGCTCCGGCAGCGGCGCCAGCTTCATCAACAGCTTCAGCGAATCCATCGTCTCCCGCTTTGCCCAGAACTACGGCGCACGCGCCCATCACCTGCCGGTACCGGCCTTCTTCGACTATCCCGAGACGCGCAGCGCGCTGTGGCGCGAAAAGAGCATCAAGGCCATCCGCGACCTGCAGGAACGCGCCTCCATCCTGCTCTTTTCCATCGGTGCCGAAGCCACCGGCAGCTACATCCACACCGCCGGCTACCTGGGCGCGGACGAGCGCCGCATCCTGCGTGAAGACGGTCTGGTGGGCGACATCGCCACGGTCTTCTTCCGCGCCGACGGCAGCTGGCGCGACGTCGCCTTCAACGGCCGCAACAGCGGGCCGGACATGGACTGCTTCGCCCGCGCCGCCCACGCGCTGTGCGTGGTCTCCGGCACCGGCAAGCTGCCCGGCCTGAAGGCGGCACTGCGGGGCGGCTTCATCAACGAGCTGATCATCGACGAAACCAGCGCACGCCTGCTGGTCGAGCAGATCCGCAGCGGCGCGGCGGCCTGAACGTCCGGCCCGCATCCTCAGTCCATTACCAGGAACAGCACATGGCAGCGATTTCCCTGCGCGGCGTCGGAAAACACTGGGGCCAGGCCCAGGCAGTCAAGGACATCGATTTCGAGGTGAAGTCGGGCGACTTCACGGTCCTGCTGGGGCCGTCCGGTTGCGGCAAGTCCACCACCCTGCGCCTGATCGCCGGGCTGGACAAACCCAGCAGCGGCAGCATTCATATCGACGGCCAGGATGTGACGCAACTGGCACCGGCGCAACGCAAGATTTCCATGGTGTTCCAGTCCTATGCGCTATTCCCGCACCTGACGGTGCGCGACAACATCCTGTTCGGCGTGCGCGTGCGCAAGGAGCCGCGCAGCAGCCATGCGGCGCGCCTGCAGCGCGTGGCCGACCTGCTCGGCCTGAGCCACCTGCTGGAACGCCGCCCGGCACAGCTGTCCGGCGGCCAGCAACAGCGCGTGGCACTGGGGCGGGCCATCATCGCCGATGCCCCGGTCTGCCTGATGGACGAGCCGCTCTCCAACCTCGACGCCCAGTTACGCCAGGAAATGCGGCGCGAAATCCGCGCCCTGCAGCAGCAACTGCAGATGACCATGATCTACGTCACCCACGACCAGACCGAAGCCATGAGCATGGCCGACCAGGTGATCCTGCTGCGCGAAGGCCACATCGAACAGGACGCGCCCCCGGCCGAGCTGTATGCCCGGCCCGCGACCGCCTTCGCCGCCCGCTTCATCGGCACGCCGCCGATGAATCTGCTGGCGCTGGCGCCGCATCCCCAGGGCATGGCCATCAGCGGCAGCACGGTGCTCATCCCCGCCGCCGGCCAGTTGCCGCTGCAGCTGGGTCTGCGTCCCGAGCACATCCGCCTGGCCGACCAGGGCGTGCCGGCGCAGGTGGAGACGGTCGAGTATTTCGGTGCCGACACCATCGTGGGTGCGCGCATCGGCGCGGCCGCCCTGCTGGTGCGCGCCCCCGGCCAGCACCGGCTGGCCATCGGCGAGACCGTACACCTGGCCTGGGATGAACGTGACCAGACCTTCTTCGAAGGCGACAGCGGCCGACGCCGCCCCTGAACCAACGACCGATTTCCGCAGCAAGCCAACCTTCCACCTCATGGAGATGCATCATGCGTAGAACCTTCCTCAAGTTCCTGGCCGCATTGGCCGTCAGCGCCGCCTTCAGCGCCCCGGTCCTGGCCGCCAACCCGGTCGAGATCAGCTTCTATTACCCGGTCGCCGTCGGCGGCGCGGTGACCAAGACCATCGACAGCATGGTGGCCGACTTCGAAAAGGCCAACCCCGACGTCAAGGTCAAGGCCATCTATGCCGGCACCTACCAGGAAAGCATCGTCAAGGCGCTGACCGCCTTCAAGGGCGGCACCCCGCCGACCCTGGCCGTGCTGCTCTCCACCGACCTGTTCACCCTGATCGACGAGAACGCCATCGTTCCCATCGACAGCCTGGCCAACAGCGCCGAAGACAAGAAGTGGATCGACGGCTTCTACAAGGGCTTCATGGAAAACAGCCAGACCGAAGGCAAGACCTGGGGCATTCCCTTCCAGCGCTCGACCATCGTGATGTACTACAACAAGACCCTGTTCAAGGAAGCCGGCCTGAACCCCGAGAAGGCACCCGCCACCTGGAATGAGATGGTGGACGCCGCCAAGAAACTGACCAAGCGCGACGCCGCCGGCAACGTCAGCCAGTGGGGTGTGAAGATTCCTTCCACCGGTTTCGGCTACTGGATGTTCCAGGCCATGACGGCCTCCAACGACACCATCCTCATGAACAGTGCCGGCACCAAGACCTATTTCGACAAGCCCGGCGCGGTGCAGGCCCTGCAGCACTGGGTTGATCTGGCCGCCCGCGACAAGGTGATGCCGGCAGGCGCCATCGAATGGGGCACCACACCCAAGGACTTCCTGGAACAGAAGGCCGCCATGGTCTGGACCACCACCGGCAACCTGACCAATATCCGCACCAACGCCAGCTTCCCCTTCGGCGTGGCGATGCTGCCGGGCATCAAGCATCCGGGCAGCCCCACCGGCGGCGGCAACTTCTATGTCTTCAACAAGACCTCCCCGGCCGAGCAGCAGGCGGCGATGAAGTTCATCCGCTTCGCCACCGAACCGGCGCGCGCAGCCCAGTGGTCGATCGCCACCGGCTACGTGGCACCGCGCCAGGACGCCTGGGATACGCCGGAAATGAAGAAGTACCTGCAGGACGTCCCGGCCGCCGATGTCGCCCGCGAGCAGATGAAATATGGCGTGGCCGAACTCTCCACCCACGACAACCAGCGCGTGACCAAGGCCCTGAACGACAACCTGCAGGCCGCGCTGTCCGGCACCAAGACCCCGGACGCCGCCCTGAAGGACGCCCAGCGCGAAGCCGAGCGCATCCTGCGCGCCTACGGTCGCTAAGCGCCGCCTGCACAAGGCCTGCCGATGAAACGCCTGCCCTCCTCCGTGCTGCCCTGGCTGCTGCTGTCGCCGGCGATGGTGCTGCTGATCGCCTTCACGCACTATCCGGCGCTGGCGACCCTCTGGCACAGCTTCTTTTCCACGCCCAAGGGAGCAAGGCCGTCGGTCTTCGTCGGCCTGGACAATTACCGGCTCATGGTCGAGGACCCGGTGTTCTGGCAGGCCTTGTGCAACAACCTCTGGTTCGCCCTGGGGACCATCCCGGTGGCGATCGCCCTGGCCATCCTGATGGCGCTGTGGGTCAACGAGAAACTGGCCGGGCGCGGCGTGCTGCGCCTGGCCTATTTCACCCCCACGGTGTTGCCGATGATCGCCGTGGCCAATATCTGGCTGTTCTTCTACACGCCGCAGTACGGCCTGCTGGAGCAGATCACCGGCGCGCTCGGCCTGCCCTCGCACAACTGGCTGGGCAATCCGCATAGCGTGCTGGCTGCGCTGATGGTGGTGGCGATCTGGAAGGAAGCCGGCTTCTTCATGATCTTCTACCTGGCCGCGCTGCAACAGATTTCGCCGGTGCTGGCCGAGGCGGCCGCGCTGGAGGGGGCATCGCGCTGGCAATACTTCTGGCGGGTGCAATTCCCGCTGCTGATGCCGACCACCCTGTTCGTGCTGATCAACGCGCTGATCAATGCCTTCCGCCTGGTGGACCACATCGTGGTCATGACCCGCGGCGGCCCCGACAACGCCAGTTCGCTGCTGCTGTACTACATCTATGAAGTCGGCTTCGCCTTCTGGGACTCGTCCTACGCGGCGGCCCTGACGGTGGTGTTGCTGGCCTTGCTGGGCCTCATCGCGCTGGTGAAATTCCGCATTCTCGACCGCAGGACCCACTACCAATGAACGCGCCCGGCTCCCCCTTCGGCCAGCACCACCGCGTGCTGGAAACCCTGTCCGCCTGGGTGCTGGCGCTGCTGTGGCTGTTGCCGCTGCTGTATGCGCTGTGGACCGCCTTCCACCCGGCTGCCTACGCCACCCGCTTCGTGCCGGATGCGCCGCTGACCTTGCAGAACTTCGTCAATGCCTGGCAATCAGCACCGTTCCTGCGCTATTTCATCAATACCTTCCTGCTGGTGACGATGATCCTGGCAGCCCAGGTAGTATTGGCCACGCTGGCCGCCTATGCCTTCGCGCGCTTCACTTTCCGTGGCAGTAATGTGATGTTCATGCTGGTCTTGCTGCAATTGATGGTGATGCCCGACATCCTCATCGTGGAGAACTACCAGACCATGAACCTGCTGGGCCTGCGCGACACCATCCTTTCCATCGGCCTGCCCTACTTCGCCTCGGCCTTCGGCATCTTCCTGCTGCGCCAGACCTTCAAGACGGTGCCCCGCGAACTGGATGAAGCCGCCACCGTGGAAGGGGCCTCGGCCTGGCAGATCCTGATGCAGGTCTATGTACCGCTGGCGCGGCCGATCTACATCGCCTTCGGGCTGGTATCGGTGAGCACGCACTGGAACAACTTCCTGTGGCCGCTGATCGTGACCAACTCGGTGCAGTCGCGGCCGCTGACGGTGGGCCTGCAGGTGTTTTCCTCCACCGACCAGGGGGTGGACTGGTCCATCATCACCGCCGCCACGCTGATGACCTCGGCACCGCTGCTGCTGGCCTTCCTGCTGTTCCAGCGGCAGTTCGTGCAGTCGTTCATGCGGGCGGGGATACGCTGATCGGTTTCAGTGGCCCGATATCTCCGAAATCGACATCCGCACCACCTTCCGGGTGGTCATGTCGAAATGGACGTTGAAGAGGCGATCCTCGTGGACGTAGTGGTATTTCCAGTCCCACACTTCCTCATTCTTGCGGGCAAACTGCACCACGCTGCGCGGGCGGCCGAACTGGCGGCGGATCTGCTCGGCGCTCATGCCCGGGCGGATGGTGTCGAAATGTTCCTGGGTCAAGACCTGGGTGTAATCGACCAGGGTGCCGGAGGCGCCGATGGCGAACATCCAGGTGCGGATGCCTTCCGGCCCCTTGGGATATTCCAGCGTGCGGGCGCCGTTGCCGTCGTCCCAGATGGTATCGGGCTGGCCCATGACGCCGCGCACGTCGGCCTCGCTGGAAATGCCCTTCTGCAGCTTGTCCAAACCGAACTCCTGGATGGGATTGCCGTTGCGGTCGCAGCCAAACATTGCCAAAGCAGCAAGAAAAGCACCAAATTTGCCGGCATGGCGACGCAAGCGTATGAATAAGGGTTCACGCATAGGTATTTGATTATCCCTGATGAAGACAAGGTAAAATACGGCCTCTGTGTAACATTTGGCCTGAAAATATCATGCTCTTCGGAAAAAAGACCACCTACGTATCTGAGATCACCCAGTTCATCGACGAACTGAAGACGAAGAACCCGAAGCTGGAAGAATCGCAGCGCGACGGCCGCGCCCTGCTGTGGGACAAGGAACCGCTGGACCTGGACAAGTCCGCCCGTGAGAAGGCCTCGCGCGTGGCGCAACAGCCCTACGTCTATCAGAGCCACTAAGCTTTTCGCATGACGGCTCAAGCAGGTGGCGCCGAATCCGCCGGCCAGGCCGGCGCGGAACCCAGCGCCGACGCCATCGACATCACCCCCGCAGGACAACAGGACAGCACGCCCGATGTGATCGACGGCGTGGCATTGGCACGTCTGTATGGCGAACCGCTGTTCCAGCTGCCCAATGACCTCTACATCCCGCCGGATGCGCTAGAGGTATTCCTGGAAGCCTTCCAGGGGCCGCTGGACCTGCTGCTGTACCTGATCCGCAAGCAGAATTTCAACATCCTCGACATCCCGCTGGCGCAGGTCACCGCCCAGTACCTGGAATACGTCGAACAGATCCGCAAGCAGAACCTGGAACTGGCCGCCGAATACCTGCTGATGGCGGCCATGCTGATCGAAATCAAGTCGCGCATGCTGCTGCCGGCCAAGAAGGCCGAGCCCGGCGAGGAACCCGAAGACCCGCGCGCCGAGCTGGTGCGCCGCCTGCTGGAATACGAGCAGATCAAGCTGGCCGCCCAGGAACTGGACCAGTTGCCGCAGGTCGGCCGCGATTATGTGCGCACCCAGGTGCATATCGAGCAGACCGTGGTCACCCGCTGGCCCGAGGTCAACATGGACGACCTCAAGGCCGTCTGGGCCGATATCCTCAAGCGCGCCAAGCTGACCCAGCACCACCACATCAGCCGCGAGGAACTGTCGGTGCGCGAGCACATGACCGGCATCCTGCGCCGCCTGCAGACGGCGCGCTTCGTCGAGTTCTCGGACCTGTTCGATCCTTCGCGCGGCGTGCCGGTGGTGGTGGTCAACTTCATCGCCCTGCTTGAGCTGGCCAAGGAGACGCTGATCGAAATCACCCAGGCCGAAGCCTTCGCCCCCATCTATGTCAGACTGTCGTACTCGCCCAGCTAGGCCGGCGAGGATCACTGACATCCCCGGGCAGCGCGCACATGGCAGCCGCGCCGTCCGCCCCGCAACCAGAGACTCCGCATGAAAATCATTTCCTCCATCGAAGAACTCCGTGACCACCTGCGCGGCCAGTTGCGCACCGCCTTCGTGGCGACCATGGGCAACCTGCACGAAGGCCACCTCTCGCTGATGCGCCTGGCGCGCACCCATGGCGACCCGGTGGTGGCATCGATCTTCGTCAATCGCCTGCAGTTCGGCCCCAACGAGGACTTCGACAAGTATCCGCGCACCTTCCAGGCCGACGTCGAGAAGCTGGAGAAGGAAGGCGTCTACGTGCTCTTCGCGCCGACCGAAAAGGACATGTATCCGGAGCCGCAGGAATACCGCGTGCAGCCGCCCAACGACCTGGGCAACATCCTGGAGGGCGAGTTCCGTCCCGGTTTCTTCACCGGCGTATCGACCGTAGTGATGAAGCTGTTCTCCTGTGTGCAGCCACGCGTGGCGGTGTTCGGCAAGAAGGATTACCAGCAGCTGATGATCGTGCGCAACATGGCGCGCCAGTTCGCCCTGCCCACCGAGATCGTCGGTGCCGAAACCTATCGTGCCGAGGACGGCCTGGCGCTGTCGTCGCGCAATGGCTACCTGTCGCCGGCCGAACGCGCCGAGGCGCCCCTGCTCTACAAGGTCTTGAACGACGTCGCCAATGAAGTGCGCGGTGGTCAGCACAATGTGGCGCTGGTGGAGCAACTGGCCATGGAACGCCTGGCCGGTCGCGGCTGGCAGCCCGACTACGTGGCCGTGCGCAAGCGCATCGACCTGCAACCGCCGACCGCTGCCGACATGGAACAGGGTACGCCGCTGGTGGTGCTGTCGGCTGCCAAGCTGGGCGCGACCCGTCTGATCGACAACCTCGAAGTCTGACCTATGCGGCTGGCCGCGCCCTTCGGACTGGCCGTCCTGACCCTGCTCACCGGCGCTGCCGCCCATGCGGCGATCACCGTGCAGGACGACATGGGCCAGAGCGTGACCCTGGCGCAACCTGCACAGCGCATCGTCAGCCTGGCGGCGCACGTAACCGAACTGCTTTATGCGGCCGGTGCCGGCGCCAGACTGGTTGGCGTGAGCAACCATAGCGACTACCCCCCGCCAGCGGCCAGCCTGCCCACCCTGGGCGGCTACAACGCGCTCGACATGGAGCGCATCCTCAGCCTGAAGCCGGACCTGATCGTGGCCTGGCACAGCGGCAACAAGCCGCTCCAGCTGGCGCGCCTGCGCAGCTTCGGCATCCCCGTCTATGAGAGCCAGCCGGCCGACTTCGGCATGGTGGCAAGCTCTCTGGAAAAGCTGGGTCACCTGGCGGGCAGCGATACCGCCGCACAAGCTGCGGCTGCGGGCTTCCGCGCCCGTTGGCAAGAACTGGCCACGCGCTACCAGGGCCGTGCGCCGGTGAGCGTGTTCTACCAGATCTGGAGCCAGCCGTTGATGACGCTCAACGGCCAGCACATGGCCTCGGCAGTGCTGCGCCTGTGCGGTGGTCGCAATCTCTTCGCCGATCTGCCGCAACTGGCACCCACCATCAGCGTGGAAGCCGTGCTGGCGGCCGATCCGCAGGTCATCCTCACCCCCGGTGACGCTCGTGACCAGCCGCTGGAACGCTGGAAGCAGTTCCCGCGCCTGCGCGCAGTGCGCGACGGGCAGCTTTACACGATCAATGCGGACTGGATGAACCGGGCCGGGCCGAGAGTGCTGGAGGCCGCCGAAGAGGTCTGCGGGAAGCTGGAGCAGGCACGCCGAATGGCGCCTGCACAATAAAAACATCCCTCGCCAGGAGGGATGTCGAGGACCAGGGAGTGATCTTCAGAAGCGGTATTTCAGGCCGGCTGCGAAAAAGTTCACATCGGCATTGGAGTGGCCGGCCAGACCTTCATAACGGGTGTAGCCAGCGTTGATGCTGACGATCTCGCTGAGATCGTGTTCATAGCCCAGACCCAGCAGGTAACCGGTCCCCGACTTGGACGCCCGCTCGCTGACGCTGCCGGAAAATCCAAAACCACTATACTCATAGCGAACATCTTCGGTGAACTTGGCCTGGGTGATCCCCCCTTTGAAATAGACGCCCGGCAGGACGTTGGAGAATTTGTAGGCGGCCGTCAGATCGAAGCCGCTCACGCGTGCCTTGGCACTGTCTCGCGAGAAGCGGTCCGTCTTTTCCAAACTGGTTGCGCCGGCGCGGAAGTAGCCCATCTCGACAGAGAAATTGGGCGTGAACTGATACCCGCCCCCAAAACGAAACATGCCAGCATCGTTTTTCTCGATGGTGCCTGGCGAATGCTCGACATCAATATCGTAGTGTGCTGCGCCGCCTTCTAGACCGACATAAAAGCCTGGCCCGGACTTCACGGCCTGTGCCGCCACGGTGGCACAGGCGACCGACAGCAAGCCGGCGGCCATTAGGTGCATTTTCTTCATCTGTTCCTCTTGTGATGATGTGAAAGAAACTTCCCGGCAGACTGGATGAACTGGCCGGGCGCGACTACCGGAAACACGAAGTACGTGGACCCGATAGCCGGCAGCGATGATAGAAGTGAGGCAATGCAGGGAAACGCGCAAAGAAAAATGGCGACCAAAATCTCGCGGTTTCACGACATCAAAATCGTTAGATCTTGAGATTGAAGTGAATTTCGTGACTTGGATGTAGCGCGCAAGCGACGTGGTATTCAGCCGGGCGGCAGGGGCAGGAACTGCAGCATCCCGTCTATCTCAACCTGCACGAAGCGGCAGCCAAAGGCTGCCTCCAGCGCCGCAGGCCGGCATATCTCTTGTGCCGGCCCCGCCCAGCGCAGCCCTTCGGCCAGCAACAGCACATGCGTCGCAAAACGGCTGGCAAGGTTGATATCGTGGCAGCTTGCCACCACGCCCTTGCCCCCTGCGGCGAGTTCGCACAGCAGGGTCATGAGCTGCAGTTGCGCGGCGACGTCCTGGTGCGAGGTCGGTTCATCCAGCAGATACAGGTCGGGGTCCTGTGCCAGCAAGGTCGCCAGTCCGACACGCTGGCGCTCGCCACCGGAGAGCTGCAGCAGGTCCGCCGCAGCCAGCGACGACAGACCCACGCGCTCCAGCGCCTCCAGCGACAGGTCCTCATCCTCGGCGATCGCCTGCCAGCCGCCGTGATGCACGAAGCGTCCGGCCAGCACCGCCTCGATCACCGGCATGGAAAAGGCGTCGTGCTGCTGTTGCAGCAGCAGGCCACGATGGCGCGCCATCTCCGCCGGCGACAGGCCTTGCAGTGGCTGCCCCAGCAGTTGCCACTGCCCGGCATGGGTCGGCTGCAAGCCGGCAGCGGCGTGCAGCAATGTGCTCTTGCCGATGCCGTTGCGCCCCAGCACACACCAGAATTCCCCGGGTCGCACCTGCCAGTCCAAACCTTCCAGCAGGATACGGAAGCCCACCTGCAGCGACACCTGCTGTGCCTGCAGTATGAAAGAAGCTGGCGCGCTCATGAACGCCCCCGCGCCAGCAACCACAAGAAGCAAGGTACCCCGATCAGCGCCGTGATCACGCCCACCGGCAACTGCACCGGGGCGACCACGGTGCGCGCCAGCAGGTCGTCCAGGGTCAGCGCCGCGCCGCCGCCCAGCATGGCACCGGGCAACAGCAGTCGCTGGTCGTTGCCGATCAACAGGCGCAGGCCATGCGGCACCACCAGTCCGACAAAACCGATGGTGCCGGCCATGGCCACCGCCATGGCGGTACAGGCCGCTGCCGTGCACAGCACCATCACCCGCAGCCGCAGCACCGGTACGCCCAGCAACTGGGCAAAGGCATCGCCTCGCGCCAGCAGGTTCAGCGCCGGTGCGTAGCGCAAGGCCCACAGCAAGGCCAGTATCAATACCGCTGCCGTCACCGGCAGCAAGCGAGCATCGTCAAGATCGCCGATCAGCCAGAACACCATGCCACGCAATTGCGCGTCAGGGGCCACCGACAAGGCCAGCGAAATCAGCGCGCCAAATCCCGCCGCCAGCATCACCCCGGTCAGCAACAGGCGCTGGCTGGACAGCAGGGGCGAAATGGCCAGATGCCGCAGCGACTGGCGCACCAGGCCGAACAACAGCAGCATGGCCACGGCCGCGCCCAGCAGCGCCCCCGGGGCGGTCGCCAACTGCACCGGCCAGCCCAGATGCAGCGCCGCCAACATGGCCAGCAATGCGCCCGCCGCCGAACCACCGGAGAGGCCCAATACATAAGGGTCAGCCAGAGGATTGCGCAACAGCACCTGCATCAATGCGCCCGACAAGGCCAGTGCCGCGCCTACCGCAAAGGCCGTGAGCGCGCGCGGCACGCGCAGGGACAGCAGCAGCGAGACCGAGTCGGCCGAGGCCGAGGGACGCAGGCAACCCGTGCTGCCGCACAAGGCCGCTGCCGTCAGCGAAAGCAGGGACAGCAGCAGCAAGGTGCACAGCACGGGGAGGAAGCGTCGCATCGGCGGCTAGGATCAGGAAGGAAAATTCATGAAGTCCGCATCAGAAGTCATAGCGGGCCGTGAATTTTACCGCCCGGCCGTCTTCCGGGTAGATGCCCGAGACCGAACCGCCACTGCAGTCATAGGCCTGGGAGTAATACTTGCGGTCGGCCAGGTTGGTTCCGGTCAGGGCAAATTCCCAGGCGCTCACGCGCAGGGCGTAGCGGGCGTCGAAGGTGGTGAAGGAAGGCATCTTGGCGCAGGTGTTGGCGAAATCGTTGCCCATGCGCTGGCGGTCCACCCAGCGCGCACCGACATCGGCACTGTGCTGGCCGGACTTCCAGTTGAGCCGGGTGGTGAAGGTATTGGCCGGCACCAGCGCCAGTTGCTTGCCGCTGTTGGCCCCCTCCTCGAAGCGGGCGTCGATGTGCTGGTACGTGGCGTTCACGCCCAGGGTTTCGGTCAGCTGCAGGCGCCCCTCCACTTCCACGCCCTGGTGGCGGGTGGGCGCCAGATTGCTGTTGGCACCGAAGCCGCCATTGGCGGTGGGATCGTAATAGAGCTCGTCACGCAGACGGTGGCGGAACCAGCGCAGCGTCAGCTGCTGCCCGGTCTTGCCCAGGGTGGCCCCCAGCTCCAGGTCGTGCGACACCTGGGGCTTGAGCACGGCACCGGTGGGCAGCGCGGTGTAGCCGTTTTCGTCCGGCGTGGCCAGGCGATAGCTCTGGCCGGTCTTGGCAAAGGCACGCAGCAGTGGCAGCGGCGCATAGCTGGCCTGCAGGTCCCAGGCATTGACAGCGCTATTGCGGTCGTACAGGCCGGAATCGCTCTGCTGGTTGAACACTTCGCGCCTTACACCTGCGGCCAGGCGGGCATTGCGGGCGAATTCGATTTCGTCGCGCAGGTAGAGTGCCTTGGAGCGCTGGGCGGCATCGCTGTTGCCGTAGCTGGCGTTGTTATAGGCCGTCCATTCGGCCAGGTCGATGCCGGCGATGGCTTCGTTCTTCCACGCCCCCTGGTCGATCACATGACGCAGGCGCGGCGAGAATTGCGTGCCGCGGATATTGACCTGGGTAGTTGACCCGCTGCTGACATAGCTGGAGCGGGAGATCTTTTCGCGGTGGGCCAGCTCGGCGGCGACATCGAAGGCGCCGAAGCGGCGTTCCAGGAAGGCCGTCACGCTGTCGTTGTCGTAGGAGCCGCGGTCCAGCGGCTTGCTGGTCTGGCGGGCATTGGATTGGTATTGCGCCTGGGTCAGGCTGCCGGGCAGGCCGTAATCGGCACGCGACAGGGTGGCACGCAGGCCGAAGCGCCAGTCGCTGGCGAACCACTGCACGGTGGAGCTGAGGTTTTCCTGGCTGGACTGGGCGTTGTCGCGCCAGTTGTCGCTGCGCGACTTGGCATAGCTGGCGTCGATGGAAAAGTTGTCCCAGCCGCGCGAGACCAGTGCCCGTCCGCCGCGCAGCCCCTGGCTGCCGACCTCGCCCACCACGGTGCCGTGGCCGCTGTTGGCCTGCGGTCGGCGCGTGATGATCTGGATGGTGCCACCGGTGGCGCCGCTGCCGTACAGCACGCTGCTGCCGCCACGCACGATCTCGATGCGCTCGATGTTCTCGATGGGGATGGAGGACAGCAGCGGTGTGCTCAGTTCGTTTTCGGAAATGCGCACGCCGTCCAGCAGCACCACCATGTTCTGGTCGCCATTGGTGCCGAAGCCGCGCAGGTCCAGCGGGAAGTCCTTGGGCCCGGCCAGGCTCTGGCGGCCATACACCCCACCCAGCTTGCGGATGGCTTCATTGGCATTGTCGATGCCGGCTTCGCGGATCTGCTCGGCAGTGATGACGGTGGCCGCCACCGGCGGGAAGGTCGGGTCATTGGGAAAACGCGAGGCCGACACCACCACCGGCGCGAGTGCCGCCGCCGGGTCGATAGCCGGGGTGCCGGTCGCGGCCAGGGATGCCTGCGCCAGGGCCGACAGGATCAGGGTGCTGCCCAGGCTGAGGGCAAAAAGGGGACGCTGGCCGCCGTGGCTGGCCGGGGAATTGACGTTATGCATGGAAAAGAGACTCGGTGAAGTGGTCCGGCCTGCTTCCCCGCGGGCCGGAATCAACGGAAGCCGCACCGGCATCGCCACGCGCAGTTTCCTCCCGTTCTGGCCGGTCTCCGGGCTGCAGGCATGACCATCGGCCTTCCCATGCAGCGCCGTTTACGTCAGCCGGCCAGCGCTGGCCAATTGAACCGGACACGGAACCTGCACAGTGGCATGGGGGATGGTGTTGCCGGCAACACGTGACGTCTCGTCATGGTGTCACTGTATCGCCGGCGCCTGGTTACCGTTGCGGGGGCAGCACACCTTGACCAGCCCCGCCCGCGTGCCGCGAACCGAACTGGTGCGTGTTTCCCGTTTAACTGCCGGCAAGAACGCGCCGGCGGGCACCAAAACGGCGCCATTGTAGGCGTGCCAGGCGGGCATCACAAGTCGCTACAGGCCGGTGCCTGCCAAATACAAGGCAAAAATCGGCCAAATTAAAGACCACAGGCCATCCTGATGTAAATCAGCACAAGCCCGGCATGCGTATTGCTTTAAAGAAAAAGCCAGATAGAATTCGAACTTATATCGAAAAAATTCGATTTTTTACGAATTTATTTCGGAGAGACGCCCCGAGCCGGCTTGCCACAAGGGGCGAAAAAACGAAACAAATGGGGGGATTTCACTCGCTGTTTGGCCGATGAGATGGCTGTACCCGGCCCTATACTCGGCGCCATGGCATCGTCGACCCGCTGACCGTCTGGTCCGCTGGCCTCACCTGTCATCCCTGAATCGTTGTCGTGGTCTGCGAGCCTTCAGACTCCGCCCTTGCCTGCCGATATCTATTGGATATCCCGGATGGGACGGTTGCTGTGCCTCCCGGAACGACGCATTTGATCCGCCTACGGGCAACTTTGCATAGCAGTGCGCCGCCGAGCGCACCACATTTGTTGGGAGAATCAGTAATCATGAGCGACGACGTTGATCTGGAAGCATTGTTTGACGAAATTTCCTCGCAGACCTTACCGGGCATGACCGCCGGCGAGGCTGGCGCGGCTGCCGATGCCGCTGGTGGGGCAGCCGGTGCGGGCGACGATGCCCAGCAGGCGCAGGAAGATCAGAGCGACAAGCCCATGTATGAACGCCTGGGCGGCATCGTCCGTCTGCTGCATGATTCAATGCGCGAACTGGGCTACGACCGCTCCCTGACCGACGTGGCCGAGCAGATCGGCGACGCCCAGAGCCGCCTGGAGCACATCGCCACCCTGACCGAGCAGGCCGCCAACAAAGTGCTCAATGCGCTGGACTCCGGCATGCCCGCGCAGGACCGCCTGCAGGAGCAGGCCAAGGACATCAACGACCGCTGGAACAAGCTCTATGCCGGTCAGCTGAACATCGAAGAATTCAAGAAACTGGCGGGCGACTCGCAGAAGTTCTCGTCCTCGGTGATCGAATCGACCGAAGCGGAAAAGGCCCGCATGCTGGAAATCATGATGGCCCAGGACTTCCAGGACATCACCGGCCAGCTGATCAAGAAGATCGTGGGCATCACCACCACCGCCGAACGCGAACTGGCGCAATTGCTGCGCGACAATGCGCCGGCTGAAGTGCGCGCCCAGATCGAGGCAGAAAAGCCGGTTACCCTGATGAACGGCCCCGCCTCGCCGGGTACCGCCATGGGCCAGACCGATGTGGACGACTTACTCGACAGCCTGGGGTTCTAATGGATGACGAAATGCTCAAGGATTTTGTCGTTGAAGCGTTGGAGCTGGCGACCAACGTGGAAGAGCATCTGCTGACGCTCGAACGACATCCTGATGACCTTGAAATCCTCAATGCGGTCTTCCGCGCCTTCCACACCATCAAGGGCGGCGCCGGGTTCGTGAACCTGCCGGCCATGGTGTCGGCCTGCCACCTGACCGAAAACCTGTTCGACGCCCTGCGTACCGGCAAGGCGCCGGTGACGCCGCTGGCGATCGAAGCGGCGCTGCAGGCCAGCGGCTTCGTGGCCGACCAGTTGAACGAACTGTCCAATGGCGCCGCGCCCGACAGCCTGGCTTCGATGCCGGCCGAACTGAAGGACATCCTGACCCAGGCTATCGAAGGCAAGAGCGATGCGGCCCCGGCCGCCGCCCCTCCTGCTGCGGCACCGGTTGCGGCCGCGGTCGCGCCGGTGGCTGCGGCCGCCGCCAGCGCCCCGGCGGCCAGCGTCGATGGCAGCGCCAGCGTAATGAAGAATGGCGAGCTGGACTGGCCCGCGCTGTACCAGGCCCTGGTGCCAGGCGCCGCAGTGGCCGCACCTGTGGCTGCAGCCGACGCCGCGCCGGCAGCAGCCCCTGTGGCCGCCGCAGCAGCGGCTGCTCCGGCCGCCACCCCGGCTGCCGATGGCGAACCGAAGGCTGCAGCACCCGCCCAGCACAACCGTCGTGCCAGTGACACGGGCGGCGGCGCCAAGGAAGAAAGCATCCGTATCGATGCCGGCAAGCTCGACGCCTTGCTGGAAGTGGCCGGCGAATCGGTGCAGGCCGCCAACCAGGCCGCCGTGCTGCTGGAAAAGCTGCAACAGTTCAAGTTCGAAGGCACGGCTGCCGCGCTGATGTCGACCCTGGCCGAAACGCTGGGCCGCGCCTCGCGTTATTCCAGCGAACTGCAACGTGCCACCCTGTCCACCCGCATGCAGCCGGTGGGCCGACTGTTCCAGAAATTCCCGCGACTGGTGCGCGAACTGGCCAAGGACCTGGGCAAGGACGTGGACCTGGTCATCACCGGTGCCGATACTGAAGTCGACCGCGTGGTGGTGGACAGCCTCTACGACCCGCTGGTGCACATGCTGCGCAACTCGCTGGACCACGGCATCGAAGTGGATCGCGCCGCCGCCGGCAAGTCCAACAAGGCGACCATCTCGCTGCACGCCTGGCAGGCCGGCAGCAGCGTCATGATCGAAGTGTTCGACGACGGCAAGGGCATGGACCCGGACATGCTGCGCAACAAGGCGCTGGCCAAGGGCCTGATCACCGAACACCAGGCGCTGACCTCGGACGAGGCGCTGCAACTGGTGTTCCTGCCCGGTTTCTCGACCAAGGAAGTGGCCTCCAGCGTCTCCGGACGCGGCGTGGGCATGGACGTGGTCAAGACCGCCGTGGAAAAGCATCGCGGCACCATCCGCATCGACTCCACCATTGGCAAGGGCACCAAGTTCTCGATCCGCCTGCCGATCGAACTGTCGATCATCCCGACCATGCTGGTGCGCTGCGCCGGCGCCCCGCTGGCCCTGCCGATGGCGGTGGTCGAACGCGTGGTGGAACTGCCGGAGACCTTCGACGAGGTCGGCGGTGCCCCGGTGCTGCGCGACCAGGGTCGTCCGCTGCCGGTCAATTCGCTGGCCGGGGTCCTGGGCTACGAGCCGGGCAATGAGCGCGTGGGCATCGTCATGGCGGTACCGCATCCCTACATCCTGGGGGTGGAATCGGTGGAAGGCACGGCCGACCTGGTGATCAAGCCGCTGACCGCGATCCACACCGCCGGCATCACCGGTACGGCTCGCTCGGCCGAGGGCGAACTGGTGCTGGTGGTGGGCCTGTCCTTCCTGCTGGACGGCTGCCGCGACATGGAACGCACTGCCGTGGCATAAGCAGCACTGCAGTACGGACAAGGCAAAACGGCCGGATCGTCATCGATCCGGCCGTTTTGTCTTGTCATCACCCCCTTGGCGGGCTCAGAGCTCGTACATGTCCTTCTCTCCCTCCATCACCTGGGCGATCAGCTTGCGGTTCAGGGTCGGTGCCAGCAATTCGATGAAGGTATAGACATAGCCGCGCAGGTAGGCACCCTGCTTCAAGGCCACGCGCGAGACATTGGTACCGAACAGGTGGCCCGCAGGAATCGCCCGCAGGCCACGGTCGCGCTCGGCATCGAAGGCGATGCCGGCGATGATGCCCACGCCCATGCCCAGTTCCACATAGGTCTTGATGACGTCGGCATCGATGGCTTCCAGCACCACGTCGGGCTTCAACTGGCGCAGCGAGAAGGCGTGATCGATCTTGCTGCGGCCACTGAAGGCCGAGTCATAGGTGATCAGCGGATTGCCCGCGATCTCTTCCAGCGTCAGGCTCCTGGACTGCAGCAGCGGGTGCTCGGGTGGCACCACCACCACGTGCTCCCATTGATAGCAGGGCAGTGACACCAGACCCTCGCCGGAGGCCAGGGCTTCGGTGGCGATGGCGATGTCGGCCTGGTCGTTGCGGACCATCTCGGTAATCTGCTTGGGATTGCCCTGCAGCAATGAAAGATGCACTTTCGGATACTTCTGGGTGAAGGCCTGCACCACCTTGGGCAAGGCGTAACGCGCCTGGGTATGGGTGGTGGCGATGGTAAAGCTGCCGCTGTCATGCGCGGCGAACTCCTTGCCGATGCGTTTCAGGCCATCCACCTCCTGCATGATCAGCTCCACCGAGCGCAGCACTGCCCGGCCCGGCTCGGTCAGGCCACGGATGCGCTTGCCGTGGCGGGTGAAGATATCCACACCCAACTCTTCTTCCAGCTCGATGATGGCCTTGGAGACGCCCGGCTGCGAGGTGTAGAGCGCCTTGGCGGCCTCGGTGAGGTTGAAGTTCTGCCTTACCGCTTCGCGTACGAAACGGAACTGATGAAGATTCATGCGGGAATTCCTTCGCTTCTACCTGGGACGGCGTCTGCATGTACGTTGATGTCTGCGACGTCCGCCTGATTCATTTGCCGCATTTCCATATGCCAAAGGCGTATATAAGCAAATAAATACTATGTAGTTTGGTTTGAAACATAAGTTTATTACGATTCGCAGACTAATGGGCGAGGTGTTATGACTGTTTCTTATGTAGTAAGCGGATTTGCCGTAGGACTGCTGGTCGGCCTGACCGGGGTCGGCGGCGGCTCGCTCATGACGCCCCTGCTGACCTTGCTGTTCGGCATCCACCCTTCCGTGGCGGTCGGTACCGACCTGGCCTTTGCCTCGGCCACCAAGACCGCCGGCACCCTGGCCCACCGTTTCAAGGGGACAGTGCGCTGGGACGTGGTACGTCGCCTCTCCTATGGCGCCCTGCCCGCTGCGCTGGTGACTACGCTGCTGCTGAAGCATTTCGGCGCCGTCAGCGAGGGCATCGCCCTGACCATCCGTTATTCGATCGCCATCTCGGTGTTCCTGACCGTGATCGCGCTGCTGTTCCGTTCGCGCATGCAGGCCTGGCTCAATGCCAACCCGCAACGCCAGCTGCAAGGCGCTACCCTGTCCAACGCCACCATTGCCGCCGGCGTCCTGCTGGGCACGCTGGTGACCATCTCCTCCATCGGCGCCGGTGCGGTGGGCGCGACCTTGCTGGTCTTGCTGTATCCTCGCCTGACGCCGGCCGAGATCGCCGGCACCGACATCGCCTATGCCGTCCCGCTGACCGCCATTGCCGCACTGGGTCACTGGTGGCTGGGGTCGATCAACTGGGAATTGCTGGCCACCCTGCTGCTGGGGTCGGTACCGGGCATCACCATCGGTTCGCTCGCGGCGCGGGCGGTGCCGGAGAAATTCTTGCGTGGCCTGCTGGCCATTACGCTGACGAGCGTTGCAGTCAAGCTGATTTGGTAGGCTGATTTTCAATCGGGCGCACCTTGCTTCACGGGTCGCCCATCAAGACGTTAACAGGGAAAACAAGATGTACCGCTATGACCAATACGATCACCTGATCGTCAAAGAGCGAGTCGCACAATACCGGGACCAGGTGCGTCGGCGCCTGTCGGATGAGCTGGCCGAAGACGAATTCCGCATCCTGCGCCTGCAAAATGGCCTGTACCTGCAACGCCATGCCTACATGCTGCGCATCGCCATCCCCTACGGCATGCTGGCTTCCAACCAACTGCGCAAGTTCGCCGAGATCGCCGTCAAGTACGACCGCGGCTATGGCCACTTCACTACCCGCCAGAACATCCAGTTCAACTGGATCAAGCTGGAAGAATCCCCGGAAATCCTGGAGCAGCTGGCCAGCGTGGAAATGCATGCCATCCAGACCTCCGGCAACTGCATCCGCAACACCACCTCGGACGAGCTGGCCGGCGTGGCCGCCGACGAGATCGTCGATCCGCGCCCGTATGCCGAACTGATCCGCGAGTGGAGCACCTTCCACCCCGAGTTCGCCTACCTGCCGCGCAAGTTCAAGATCGCCATCAGCGGCGCGGCCGAAGACCGTGCCGCCACCGCCGTGCACGACATCGGCCTGCACGTGATCAAGAACGAGGCCGGCGAAGTGGGCTTCCGCGTGCTGGTCGGCGGCGGCATGGGCCGCACCCCCATCCTGGGCAGCGTCATCCGCGACTTCCTGCCCTGGAAGCACGCCATGTCCTACCTGGAAGCCATCCTGCGCGTCTACAACCAGCATGGCCGCCGCGACAACATGTACAAGGCCCGCATCAAGATCCTGGTCAAGGCCATCGGCCCCGAGGAATTTGCGCGCCAGGTCGAGGCCGAATGGGCCGACATCAAGGACGGTCCCTCCACCCTGACCGAGGAAGAACTGCAGCGCGTGGCCAAGTTCTTCACCGACCCGGCCTACGAAAACCTTCCTGCCGTGGACGCGGAATATGAACGTCTGAAGGCAGAAGACCGTGGCTTTGCCAACTGGATCAAGCGCAACGTCAAGGCGCACAAGAAGCCCGGTTATGCCGCCGTGCTGCTGTCGCTGAAGAAGCCGGGCGTACCCCCGGGCGACATCACGGCTGACCAGATGAACTTCGCCGCCGACCTGGCCGACCAGTACAGCTTCGGCGAACTGCGCGTGACCCACGAACAGAACCTGGTGCTGGCCGACGTCAAGCAGTCCGAACTGTACGCGCTGTGGAAGGCCGCCAAGTCGCACGGCCTGGCCACGCCCAACATCGGCCTGTTGACCGACATCATCTGCTGCCCCGGTGGCGATTTCTGCTCGCTGGCCAATGCCAAGTCGATCCCGATCGCCCAGGCCATCGCCGAGAAGTTCGAGAACATCGATTTCCAGCACGACATCGGCGACATCGAACTCAACATCTCCGGCTGCATCAACGCCTGCGGTCACCACCACGTGGGCAACATCGGCATCCTGGGCGTGGACAAGGACGGTTCCGAGTGGTACCAGGTCTCGCTGGGCGGTGCCCAGGGCAACGAGTCCTCGATCGGCAAGATCATCGGCCCATCGTTCTCGGCCACCCAGATGCCCACCGTCATCGACCGCCTGCTGCAGGTCTACGTGCAGCAGCGCAATGAGGAAGAACGCTTCATCGATACGGTGCGCCGCATCGGTGTGACCCCGTTCAAGGAATTCGTATACGCAACGCCGATCCGTTCGGCCGACTATGTCGCAGGAGAAGACGCCAATGCCTGAAATCATCAAGAACAAGACCGTCGTCAGTGACGACTGGAGCGTGCTGCGCCTGGCTGAAGGCGAGAGCGCAGAGAGCGTGACCATCCCCGAAGGCCGCGTGATCGTGCCGCTGAAGGTCTGGCAGGCACAGGGCGAGGCACTCAAGTCGCGCCCCGAGATCGGCGTCTGGCTGGCCAGCGACGAGCGTGCCGAAGAGCTGAAGGGCCAGCTGGAGAATTTCCGGGTGGTCGCCGTGGACTTCCCCAAGTTTGCTGACGGCCGTGGCTATTCCATCGCCTACAACCTGCGCGCCCGCCTGGGCTATGCCGGCGAGCTGCGCGCCATCGGCGACGTGCTGCGCGACCAGCTGTTCTACATGCAGCGCGTGGGCTTCGATGCCTTTGCCGTGCGCGCCGACAAGAACATCCATGACGCCGTCAAGGGCCTGACCGACTTCTCCGAGAAGTACCAGACCTCCTGGGACGAGAAGAACCCGCTGTTCCGCCGCGTCAAGCGCGAAGCGGTGCAAGCCGCCGACTGAACGGCCCTATTGGACAAGGAAGGACAGCCCATGGCTAACCCAGGCTTGCAAGAACTGATCGCCAAGACCCAGGCCACGCTGGAACGCATCGCCGCCGAGTACGCTCCGGCGGCGCTGGCCTCCAGCCTGGCGGCCGAAGACATGGTGCTGACCGACCTGATCCTGCGCGGCAAGCTGCAGGACAAGATCAGCATCTTCACCCTGGAAACCGGTCGCCTGCACAAGGAAACCGTGGGCATGCTGGACCGCATCCGCGAGACCTACGATTACCAGGTCGCACCCTACCGTCCTCAGCCCGAGGCGGTCGACGCCTATGTGCAGAAGAACGGCGCCAATGCCTTCTACGACAGCGTGGAACTGCGCAAGGAATGCTGCCACATCCGCAAGATGGAGCCGCTGAACCGCGCCCTCACCGGCAAGGCCTCCTGGGTGACCGGACAGCGTCGTGCACAGTCGGTCACTCGTGCCGAACTGCACGTGCAGGAACGCGATGACGCCCACGGCATGGAGAAATTCAATCCCCTGGCGGACTGGTCGGAACAGGACGTCTGGGACTACATCCGCGCCAACGACGTGCCCTACAACCCGCTGCACGACCAGGGTTACCCGTCCATCGGCTGCGAGCCCTGTACCCGCGCCATCCAGCCCGGCGAGGACATCCGCGCCGGCCGCTGGTGGTGGGAGAACCCGGACTCCAAGGAATGCGGCCTGCACGTGGTCGATGGCAAGCTGGTGCGCATCAAGGCGCACGCGGCGGGCTGAACCAGAATTCAAGCAGAGCCACAAACAGAAACAATCAAAGCCACAACAAGCAAAGCATCGGAAGGCCCGGCATGAACACTGCGGTAGACAAACTCTTTTTGGACAACGCCAGCAACCGTCACCTCGACTGGCTGGAATCGGAAGCCATCCACATCATGCGCGAGGTCGCGGCCGAGTGCAGCAACCCGGCGCTGCTGTTCTCGGGAGGCAAAGACTCGGTGGTGCTGCTGCGCATCGCCGAGAAGGCCTTCCGCCCGGGCAAGTTCCCCTTCCCGCTGGTCCACATCGATACCGGCCATAACTTCCCGGAGGTCATCGAGTTCCGTGACCGCCGTGCTGCTGAACTGGGCGAGCGCCTGGTGGTGCGTTCGGTGGAAGATTCGATCAAGCGCGGCACCGTGCGCCTGCGCAATCCGCTGACCGATTCGCGCAATGCGGCCCAGGCGGTGACGCTGCTGGAAACCATTGAGGAATTCAAGTTCGACGCCTGTATCGGCGGTGCGCGCCGCGACGAGGAAAAGGCCCGTGCCAAGGAACGCATCTTCTCCTTCCGCGACGAATTCGGCCAATGGAACCCCAAGGCCCAGCGCCCCGAACTGTGGGACCTGTATAACACCCGCGTGCATCCGGGCGAGAACATGCGCGTCTTCCCCATCTCCAACTGGACCGAGCTGGACGTGTGGCAATACATCGCCCGCGAGAAGCTGGCCCTGCCCTCGATCTACTTCGCCCACGAGCGGGAAGTGATCCCGCGCAATGGCCTGCTGGTGCCACTGACTGACCTGACCCCGGCGCGCGACGGCGAGACCGTGGAAAAACAGGTGGTGCGCTTCCGTACCGTGGGCGACATCTCCTGCACCTGCCCGGTCTCCTCTGACGCCGCTTCCGTGGAAGCCATCATCGCCGAGACCGCAGTGACCCAGATTACCGAGCGCGGCGCCACCCGCATGGACGACCAGACGTCCGAAGCCTCGATGGAAAAACGCAAGAAGGAAGGATATTTCTGATGAACGCCGCCGCAACCCAAGAACAACTGGCCAACGCCGCCGCGCCCGCGCACGAACGCGGCCTGCTGCGCTTCATCACCGCCGGCTCCGTGGACGATGGCAAGAGCACCCTGATCGGCCGCCTGCTGTTCGACAGCAAGGGCATCTTCGCCGACCAGCTCGACGCCATCTCGCGCGCCAAGCACAAGCGCACCGTGGGTGACACGGTGGACCTGTCGCTGCTCACCGATGGCCTGGAAGCCGAGCGCGAACAGGGCATCACCATCGACGTGGCCTACCGCTACTTCGCCACGCCCAAGCGCAAGTTCATCATCGCCGATACCCCGGGCCACGAGCAGTACACCCGCAACATGGTCACCGGCGCCTCCACGGCCGACGCGGTGATCATCCTGGTGGACGTGTCCAAGGTGAAGCTGGGCGACGATGGCAGCGTGGAACTGCTGACCCAGACCAAGCGCCACTCCACCATCGCCCACCTGCTGCAGATCCAGCACGTGATCGTGGCCGTCAACAAGATGGACCTGGTGGACTACGACCAGACCGTCTACGACCGCATCGTCGGCGCCTACCAGCAGTTCGCCCAGCAGCTGGGCCTGAAGGATGTGCATGCCATTCCGCTGTCGGCCCTGGCCGGCGACAACGTGGTCACCGCCAGCGAGCGCCTGTCCTGGTACCAGGGTCCGACCCTGATCACCCTGCTGGAGTCGCTCTCGGTCTACGAAGATGCGCACGAAGAAGCCTTCCGCTTCCCGGTGCAGCTGGTGGCGCGCCACAACGGTCATGAAGCCAACGATTTCCGTGGCTACATGGGCCGCATCGAAGCCGGCAAGGTCGCCAAGGGTGACAAGCTGGTGGTGCTGCCCAGCGGCCAGAGCGCGACCGTCAAGGACATCCAGACCCTGGATGGTTCCCTGGAATCGGCCACGGCCGGCCAGTCGGTGACCATCCTGCTGGACGAATACCTGGACATCTCGCGCGGCGACCTGCTGGCCGCCGCTGCCCAGCCCTCGACCATCCTCAAGACCGTCAACGCCGACGTCTGCTGGCTCTCCGAGGAACCGCTGGACCTGCGCCGCAAGTACTGGCTCAAGCACACCACCAAGCAGGTGGCGGCACGGGTGGCCAAGGTCGATACGCTGCTGGACATCAACACCCAGGAACGCCGCCCGGCCGACACCTTGAAGCTCAACGACATCGCCCGCATCAGCGTCAACGTGCAGCAGCCCATCGCCGCCGATGCCTACCAGGATATCCGCGCCACCGGCGCCTTCATCCTGATCGACGAAGTGAGCCACCAGACGGTCGCCGCTGGTATGATTCGGATCGACTGATTTTCCTTCGATCCGCAATCGTACCTTGTACCAAGGCCATGGCCACCGAACAGGCAGCAAACCCATCCTCTTCCGACTCACCCGCACCCAGCCCGGACCATCCGGGCCAGGTGTGGCTGATCGGCTCCGGCCCCGGCGCGGCTGACCTCTTGACGGTGCGCGCCGCGCGCCTGCTGGCGCAGGCCGACATCGTGCTGCACGACGCCCTGGTCACCGAAGAAATCCTGGCCCTGTGCCCGCAGGCGGTGCAGGTGTCGGTGGGCAAGCGCAGTGGCCAGCGCTCCACCGCCCAGCCGGTCATCAACCAGAAACTGGTGGAAGCCGCCCAGCAATACCGCCGCGTGGTGCGTCTCAAGGGTGGGGACCCCATGCTCTTCGGCCGCGCCGACGAGGAAATGCGGGCCCTGGAAGAACACCATATCCCCTACGAGATCGTCCCCGGCATCACCGCCGCCCTGGCCGCCGCTTCGGCCGCCAAGCGCCCGCTGACCCGGCGCGGCATCGCGCGCAGCGTGTCGCTGTTCACCTCCAGCACCGGCGTGGATGAACCGGACGAAGTGCGTATGCCCAACGGCGATACGCTGGTGCAATACATGGGCGGGCGCGAAGCCACGGCCACTGCACAGCGCCTGCTGGCACTGGGTCATGCGCCCGATACCCCGGTGGTGGTAGTGGAAAACTGCAGCCGCCCCGACCAGCACATCTACCACCTGCAACTGGCCGGCCTGGAAGCCGGGCTGCAAGCCTGCAGCGGACCGGTGCTGGTGATGATCGGTCCGGCATTGGCAGACAGGGAGTAAGGAACTGCCCCCATTTATGGGCTCACCACTGACCGTTCGACCTGAGTAGCGGCAACGCCGCGTATCGAAGGCGCTCCGCCTCTGCGCCTTCGATACGGCCCTGACGGGCCTACTCAGTCCGAACGGTTATCAGCCTGATTTACTACCGTTGCTGAGATCACTGTCCTATGCACCTCCTGCACGACACCAACGCCCCCGCCGCCGACACCATCGATTTCGACGCCTTCCTGAAGGTCGATATCCGTATCGGCACCATCATTGCCGCCGACGCCTTCCCAGAAGCCCGCAAGCCGGCCTTCAAGCTGAAGATCGACTTCGGCCCCGGCATCGGCGTACGCCAGAGCAGCGCCCAGATCACCGCGCACTACACGCTGGACCAGCTGGTGGGCCGGCAGGTGGCGGCGGTGGTCAATTTCCCGCCGCGCCAGATCGGCAAGTTCATGTCGGAAGTATTGACGCTGGGCTTCCCCGATGCCCAGGGCGAGGTCGTCCTCTTCAAGCCCGACCAGGCAGTGCCGAACGGCGCGCGCCTGTTCTGATCGGGCCACCGCCAGGTCAGCTGCCCCAAAAGAAAATGGCCCGTTCATTCAGGACGGGCCATCTTCTTTTTGTACTGCCGAGGGGGCGAACTACTCAGCTCTGCAAGGTCCCGATGCAATAGGCGGCAATCGCCTGCAACACGGCCTCATCCTCACCCACCGCCGGCACGGTGCGAATCTCCACCTCCGGGTGGGCCTGGCGCAAATGCTCCAGCAATTGCGGCAAGTCGCGCCTTACATGGCCACCCTGCCCCAGGAATACCGGAATCACCGTCACGCGCCGGCTGCCGGCCGCCACCTGCTGCGCCACCACGCTGGGCAGGTCGGGCTGCATCAGTTCCAGGAAGGCCAGCTCCACGCCGACGGCCGGCATGGCGGCGCGGGTCAGCGCGCGCAGACGTTCGAAGGGTACGGCCCAGGCCGGGTCGCGAGCGCCATGGGCGAAGAGGATCAGACTTTGTTGCATGCGGATGTCGTATCGGGTTGAGACGGGATCAGCTGAGATCAACTGGGGTCAGGTGCGTTCCACCCACCACAGGGCGCCGATCGCCAGCGCCATGAACAGCAGGCTGGGGAGCGCCGCCGTGACGAAGGCTGGCCAGGTATTGAGCAAACCCAGGTGGGAAAAGAGGCTGTTGATCAACTGGAAGCACACGCCGATCATGATGCCGGTGAAGATCTTCAGGCTCACGCCACCGGCGCGGAAGTGCAGATAGGCGAAGGGCAGCGCCAGCGCCATCATCACGAAGATGGACAGCGGGTAGACGATCTTCTTCCAGAAGGCGATTTCATAGCGGTCGGTGCGCTGGTTGTTGGCTTCCAGGTGCTTGGTGTAGGCCAGCAGGTCATAGGCCGACATGCGGTCCGGGTCGGCGAACAGCACCGACAGGATTTCCGGCGTCACCTCCGAGACCAGCTTCATCTGCGCCGTCTTCACGGTCTTGACCGGCTCGGTGATCTTGCGGTCACGGCCGCCGGTGAAATCGGATTGCACCACCTCATTGAGCACCCACTGGTGGTTGCCCTCGTACAGGCCGGACTTGGCGGTGATCATGCGGGCCATGTGGAAGTCGGTATCGAGCTCGTAGAGCTTGACGCCCTCGATGCGGCCATCCGGCTGCACGGTCTGGATGTTGATGAAGCGGCTGCCAGTCACATTGCCTTCCAGGCCCTTGTCCTTGATCACGTCCTTGGCCCACATGCCCGAGCGGAACTGCGAGGACATCGACGCCCCCTGCGCCTGCAACTTGAGCTTCTCGGCCCACTCGCTGGCCTTGGGCGCAATCAGCTCGCCGAAGACGATGGTCAGCACCGCAAAACCGACGCCGATGCGCAGCAGCACCTTGGCCGCCATGCCGGTGGACATGCTGGAGACCCGCATGATGGTGAATTCGGAGCGCGCCGCCAGTTGCGACAAGGTATAGATGGTGCCGATCAGCACGGCCGTGGGCATCAGTTCATAGACGTTGCCGGGCAAGCCCATGAGCACGTAGAACACCGCCTCCTGCAGCTTGTAGCCATTGCGGCCGACCTGCTCCAGCTGGCCCATCATTTCGAAGAAGGCGAACAGCGCCAGGAAGGCCGCCAGGGCAAACAGCACCGAGCGGGTGATCTCGGAGGTGAAGTAACGTTGGATGACTCTCATCTCAGGCCTCGCGCTGGAACGTCATGGCGCGGCGTATACGGCTCCACAACCGGGATGGGTGATAGGGGTGGTTGATGTTGAGTCGCAGCACGAACATGCCCACGATCAGTGCCGCCACGATCACGTGCACCGGCCACCAGGCCATCATGAAACTGGTGCGCTGCTGCGCCACCGAGGCCTGGAACACGCTCACCGTATTGCTGTACACCACGAACAGCAGCAACGCCACCAGCAGCCCCAGGGAACGGCCGGCACGCGGGTTCACGAAGGACAGCGGAATGGCCAGCAGCATCAGGGCCAGTGCCATCAGCGGCAAGGCGATGCGCCACAGCAGTTCGCCGCGCGCATAGCCGTCGCTCTTGGCTACCAGTTCCCCCATCTGCAGCGCCCGCGCCGAACGCTCACCGGCAGCCGCCTGCGACTGGTTGCCGATCAGCAGGCCATAGCGTTCGAAGTCGACGATCTGGAAATCCGGCAGGCTGGGCGAACCGTCATAGCGGCGGCCCTTGTTCATGACCACGAACTTCTCGCCATCGGGATCGATGACGGTCTCGCCTTCCTTGGCCACCACCACGCTGTTCTTGCCGTCGGCATTGATGGTGTTGACGAAGATGTTGCGCACCTTGGAGGCGTCGCCGGAAATGCCTTCGACGAAGAAGATGCGGTTGGCCGCGGCCGATTCCTGGAACTTGCCGGGGGAGACGCGGGCGATGTCCTCGCGCTGCTCGAAGCGGCTGCGGTATTCGCTGCTCTGTTCATTGGCCCAGGGCGTGACCACGAAGGACAGCGTCGCCACCAGGGCCACGATGGGCCAGCCGAATTTCAGTATCGGCACGATCCAGCGCGTGAGCGACAGACCGCAGGCGAACCAGACCACGATCTCGGAATCCTGGTAGCTGCGCGTCATCACCAGCAAGACCGAGATGAAGCCGGTCAGGATGAGGATGATGGGCATGTAATTCAGGGACTGGAAGCCGATCAGGGCGATCACGTCCTGCGAAGCCACCTGGCCGCCGGCCGCCTGGCCGAGGATCTTGATCAGCATCACGGTCAGCGTGATGGTAAACAGCGTCGTGAAGACCCCACCTGCGGTGCTGGTCAGTTCGCGACGCAGAGCGCGCTGGAAAATCATGGGAATGCTGGAATTGTCTCTGGTATCGGGGTCAATGAATCGGTGGCCTGGCCCTGCGACGCATCCGGCACTGGCCGGGCTGGCGCGAACTCACGCGCGCGTGGCGTCGAAATGGGCTCTATAATCGCCAGGTAATTCATACAAAGGACGAACGATGGACTTTAGCACAAAAACATTGGACGCAAAAAACGCCGTGACCGCCGTCAAGACCGGCGCGCTGGTCGTTGGCATCTATGAAAACCGCAAGCTGTCCAAGGCAGCCGGGGCGCTGGACAAGCTGGGCGCGATCAGCGCCGCGCTGAAGTCGGGCGACATTTCCGGCAAGCCGGGCTCGACCCTGCTGCTGCGCGGCGTCACCGGCATCGCCGCCGAACGCATCGTGCTGCTGGGCCTGGGCGCCAAGGAAGAGATCGCCGACAAGAGCTTTGCCGCTGCCAGCGCCGGCCTGGTGCGCTGCCTGGCCACCCTGGGCTGCGACGACGCCGCCCTGGCCCTGCCCTTCGATGGCATCAAGGGCCGCGACCTGGCCTGGGCCATTCGCAACGTGGTACTGGCCGGCCGCGATGCGATCTATCGTTCCGACACCCTGAAGAGCAAGAAGGACCCCGCTCCCACCGGCGTCAGGAAGATCACCCTGCTGGTGAACGCCGCCGACGGCGTGACCGCCAAGGCCGCCCTGGGCGAAGCCGTGGCCCTGGCCAACGGCATGGCGCTGACCAAGGAACTGGGCAACCTGCCCGGCAACGTCTGCACCCCGACCTACCTGGCCAATACCGCCAAGAAGCTGGCCAAGGAATTCAAGCTGGGCGTGGAAGTGCTGGACCGCAAGCAGCTGGAAGCCCTCAAGATGGGCAGCTTCCTGTCGGTCACCAACGGCAGCGACCAGCCGCCCAAGTTCATCGTATTGAAACACCTGGGCGGCAAGTCCAAGGACGCCCCGGTGGTGCTGGTGGGCAAGGGCATCACCTTCGACACCGGCGGCATTTCGCTCAAGCCGGGCCTGAACATGGACGAGATGAAGTACGACATGTGCGGCGCCGCCTCCGTACTGGGAACCTTCCGTACCATCGCCGAACTGGGCCTGAAGCTCAATGTCATCGGCGTCATCCCGACCTGCGAAAACATGCCCTCCGGCCGCGCTACCAAGCCGGGCGACATCGTCACCTCGATGTCCGGCCAGACCATTGAAGTGCTCAACACCGACGCCGAAGGCCGCCTGATCCTGTGCGACGCCCTGACCTACGTGGAACGCTTCAAGCCGGCCGCCGTGATCGACATCGCCACCCTGACCGGTGCCTGCGTGGTCGCCCTGGGCCATCACAACACGGGCCTGTTCACCCGTGAAGACGAGGCCCACGACCAGCTGGCCAACGGCCTGCTGGCCGCCGGCCGCGACAGCGGCGACACCGCCTGGCGCATGCCGATCCAGGACGTCTACCAGGAGCAGTTGAAGTCCAACTTCGCCGATATCGCCAACATCGGCGGCCAGCCCGCCGGCAGCGTCACCGCCGCCTGCTTCCTGGAGCGCTTCACCCGCAAGTACACCTGGGCGCACCTGGACATCGCCGGCACCGCCTGGAAGAGCGGCGCCGCCAAGGGTGCCACCGGCCGCCCGGTGCCGCTGCTGACCACCTGGCTGCTCGGCCAGGCGCGCGCCCGCTCGGCACGCGGCTAAGGCACACCGCTCAGGCACACCGCTCAGGCAGGGCCAAGGCAGGAGCTGGCCCCTGCCCGCGCAGCAACCGCAGTACCCACCACCGCGCAAGCGGTGGTTTTTTTTCGTCCCCGCACCGCGAATTGCCACCCAGCAAGATCCAGGCAGATGCCCGACCGCCAGCAAGCAAAGCGCTTCCCGTCTAGACTGTTGATCCATTTCCGGAACGCTGCCGATCCGCCGTGGTCGGTAACAGGGTCGACCACTGTCGCCCCCTTCAATGCCAACAAGAAAGGAACAGCATGACCAACGCCAATACCAGTGCCAACGTCCACGCCAGCAGTGACCTCTTCAAGCCCATGCAGCTGGGCGCGGTGCAACTACAGAACCGCATCGTCATGGCCCCGCTCACACGCAGCCGCGCCCAGGCTGGCGATGTCCCCACGCCACTGGCGGCCGAATACTACGCCCAGCGCGCCAGCGCCGGCCTGATCATCGCCGAGGCCACGCAGATCTCGCCGCAGGGCAAGGGCTACGCCTGGACCCCTGGCATCTACGACCAGGCCCAGGTAGCCGGCTGGAAGAAGATCACCGATGCCGTGCACGCCAAGGGCGGCCGCATCTTCCTGCAGCTCTGGCACGTGGGTCGCATCTCCCATCCCGACCTGCAACCGGGCCATGCCCTGCCGGTGGCCCCCTCGGCCGTCAAGCCCGAAGGCAATGCCTTCACCGAAACCGGCTTCAAGCCCTTCGTCGAACCGCGCGCGCTGGAACTCTCTGAATTGCCCGCCCTCGTCGAGCAATACAAGACCGCCGCCCAGCTCTCCATGCAGGCCGGCTTTGACGGCGTGGAAATCCACGCGGCCAACGGCTACCTGCTGGACCAGTTCCTGCGCGACAAGACCAACCAGCGCACCGACGCCTATGGCGGCAGCATCGAAAATCGCGCCCGCCTGCTGCTGGAAGTGGTGGCCGCCGTCACCTCGGTGGTGCCCAGCGAACGCGTGGGCATCCGCTTGTCCCCGATCAGCCCGGCCAACGACATTGCCGACAGCGATCCCAAGGCCCTCTTCAGCTACGTGGTGCAGCAGCTGAACCGCTACAAGCTGGTCTACCTGCACGTGGTGGAGGGCGCGACCGGCGGCCCGCGCGAAGTGGCCGGCGGCTTCGACCTGCAGGTACTGCGTGACCTCTTCCAGGGCATCTACATCGCCAACAACGGCTATGACCTGGAAATGGCCGCCAAGGCGCGCCAAGGCAACGGGGCCGACCTGGTGGCCTTCGGCCGCCCCTTCATCGCCAACCCCGACCTGGTGGAACGCTTCAAGGCCGGGGCCGCACTGGCCGACTTCAACCAGGCCACGCTGTACGGTGGCGGCGCCGAAGGTTATACGGACTACCCGACCTTGCAAGCGTCTTGAGGCTTCGTCGCCGACGAAGGCTGATCAAGGCTGACGAAGGCTGACAAAGGCTAAAGAAGGCTCAACACGCGCCGACAATGGCCTGCCGCAATGGCAGGCCATTGTTCGTCGTTGTTCGTCGTTGTTCATTGCCACGTTGCCCCGGCTGTGGCTGACTGACCGCATCCAGCCAGCGCCACGGCACACAAGCCGGCGCAGCGCCCTGGCGACCGCTACAATGCCATCTGCCCCCATCACCACTGCCCATCATGAAAACAATATTCGCCACCCTGACCCTGGCCTGCTGCGCCCTGCCCGCCCTGGCCCAGCAAGCCGATACCGGCAACGGCAACGCCGATCCGCTGCAACTGCACGACCGCATCACCGGTGACCTCGGTGCCGGCGGCTACCGGCTCGAACGCAACGGCCTCGACCGCAGTGCCCGCAACACGGTCCTGCCCTACGCCTACTTCGACTATGGGCGCTTCTTCGCCCGGCTCGATACCTTCGGCATCAAGACCGCGCGCATGGGCTACGGCTACCTGGAGCTGGCCGGACGCGTGGACCTGCAAGGCTTCGATGCCGACCGCGGCCTGCAACGTCGTTCCGATCCCATCCCTCTGGGCCTGGGCACCTACCAGGAAACCCCGTTCGGGGCCTTCTTCCTCAACGTCTTCCGTGACTTCAACAAGTCCCACGGCACCCTGGCAGAAGCCATCTATGCCGCCCAGTTCGATATCGGACCGGTGAGCTTCTACCCGCAGCTCGGCGTCGAATATCGCAGCGCCAGCTACAACGATTACTTCTTCGGCGTCTCCGCCAGCGAATCCGCCGCCAGCGGCGTGCGTCAGTACCGCGCCGGCGCCTCCACCAGTCCCACCCTGGGACTGGCAGCCGATGTACCACTCACCGGCGACTGGCACCTGAACCTGCACTGGCGTCGCAAGTGGCTCGACAACAGCGTCAGCGACAGCCCGCTGGTACGCCGCCACACCGACGACACCGCCATCGTGGCGGTGAGCTACCGCTTCAAGTAATTCAAGTAATCCCTCCTCCTCTGGCTCTGCAGGATCGCGACAAGCACTGCAGAGCTTGCCTCAACGGATGAGCTTCATCGAGCTCATCCGCATCGACAAGTCAGATTTCCTGACGCATTTCCACCATCAATTTCCAGCCCACGGGAATGCCTGAGCGCTCGGAAAAAACTTAGTTTCCGCAACCAAACAAATCCGTACGGAAACTTAAGCTCATCGTCGGAAACCCTTTACCAGTGCGACTTCCAGGAATCCTACAGCGCAACACCGGTTACCGGTAAAACGTAATATTTAGTTGTAATAGTTAGTAATTTTCCATTATTCTCTGCACGTCCCGTCGAACAAAAATCACAAACTGGGACGCCCCCGCGTCGACCTCGCCAACATCAACAATAAAACCCGTCGACGTAAAAAATCCCCCTTGCAGTGCTTTCAAAATCAACCAATCAATCGAACCCGAAAGAGGTATCCCAATGAAAAAGCTGTTGAGCAGTTTCCTGATCGCGTCCGCCTTCGTCGCCATGGCATCCTCGGCCAGCGCCGCCGATCTGGAACGCACGCGCGAACTGGTCTGGACCGACGCCACGTCGACCTTCAGCGCCCGCTATGGCGATGGCACCACCGGCCAGAGCTTCCTGGAAAACTTCACCTTCAACGTCGGCGGTGCTGGCACTGCGGTGTCGTCGGCACTGGTCTCGATCGCACTGGATGGCCTCTCCCGCGTGGGCATCAGCAGCTTTACGCTCAGCGGCAACGGCCAGACCTACACCGGCACCCAGCTCTCCAGCGGTGACCTGCAGACCTTCAGCCTGCGCACCAACGGCCTGACCAGCGGTCTGTACACCCTGTCGGTGGCCGGCACCGTGCTGGGTTCGGCTGGCGGCAGCTTCGCCGGCAACATCAGCGTGGCACCGGTACCGGAAGCCTCCACCACCGCCATGATGATCGGCGGCCTGGGCCTGGTCGGCTTCGCCGCCTATCGCCGCCGCCGCAAAGCCGGTGACGACGGCGCGCAGATGACCAGCGCACAGATGATGCCGGCTTGATCGTCGCCGCACTCTGATCGTTGAAAAGTGCAAGGGGAACGGCCGCGAGGCCGTTCCCCTTGTCACATCTATCGTCGGTGGGACGCTATGCCACTTGTCTGCTGGGACGACTGCCCAGCACAGAATATTAAATAAATCTATCGATATACATAAGTTGATAGCATTAATCCCAGGCACCTGCGAAACTTTTCTCGTACGGCCACACCTAAGCTTCGTAACGCTTGACGTATAACGCCTAACGCTATACGGTGTCTTCATGATACTTAGCTTCCGATGCCAAGACACCGAGGCGCTGTTTCAAGGGCGCGCCGTCGCAAGGTTTTCAAACTTCCGTAAAGTCGCAGAACGCAAGCTCCAGATGCTTGATTCCGCGGCGACGCTGGATTACCTGCGCTCGCCCCCGGGAAACCGCCTGGAAGCGCTCTCCGGCAACCGCGCCGGCCAGCACAGTATCCGAATCAACAGCCAATACCGCATTTGCTTCGTCTGGCACGACCAAGGGGCTGTCGGCGCAGCAAACGTTGAGATTGTTGATTACCACTGAGAGGGAAACATCATGAATGCACCAGCCAACGGAATGCGCCCCATCCATCCGGGCGAAATACTGCGGGAAGAATATTTAGCTGAACTGAACATGAGCGGCAACGCGCTGGCCAAGGCACTGCGCGTTGACGCGCCTCGCATTTCGGCGATCCTGCGGGAAGAACGCGCTGTGACTATTGATACGGCATTGCGCCTGGCACGTTTTTTTGGCGGCGATGCCCAGTCCTGGCTCAATCTGCAATTGGCTTACGATCTCAAGATGGCTGAAATTGAGCTTGCGGGACGTATCGCCGAAGAGGTGCAGCCATTCGCTCGCGCCGCGTGAGGGACGCCCCGATATCGCTCCACCCGCAGAACAGGGCCAGCTGCTGATGCTATAGTGGCGCCCCAGCAATACTTTGCGCGCACTTCCAAACCTTCCAGGGTGAGTAGGCAGGTGGGTAGCCAGGCAGATCTTGCAGCTACCCATGCCGCGCAAAGCCGCACCACAAAAAGACTTTGCACATACCATGAAAATCGCCACCTGGAACGTCAACTCCCTCAAGGTCCGCCTGCCGCAGGTCCTGAAATGGCTGGAAGAAAATCCGGTCGACGTGCTCTGCCTACAGGAAACCAAGCTCACCGACGACAAGTTTCCCGCCGCCGAGATCGCGGCCGCCGGTTATCTGGTCGAATTCTCGGGCCAGAAGACCTATAACGGCGTGGCCATCCTGTCGCGCCATCCGATGACTGACGTGGTCAAGAACAACCCCTTGTTCCCCGACGAGCAGCAGCGCATCATCGCCGCCACCATCGAGGGCGTGCGCTATGTCTGCGCCTATATTCCCAACGGGCAGTCGCTGGAGTCCGAAAAATATCCCTACAAGCTGAACTGGCTGGCGGCGCTGCACGAATGGCTGGCACAGGAGAAGGCGAAGAACCCGCGGCTGGCGCTGCTGGGCGACTACAACATCGCGCCCGAAGACCGCGATGTGCATGATCCGGTGGCCTGGCAAGGTCAGGTGCTGGTGTCGGAGCCGGAACGCGAGGCCTTCCGCAAGCTGCAGGCGCTGGGCCTGACCGACTCCTACCGGCTGTTCGAACAGCCGGAGAAGATGTATAGCTGGTGGGACTACCGGCAGATGGGTTTCCGCCTCAATCGTGGCCTGCGGATCGACCACATCCTGCTGTCGGAAGAACTGGTGCCGCGTTGTACCGCCTGCGCCATCGACAAGGTGCCGCGCAAGTGGGAGCAGCCTTCCGACCACGCACCGGTGATTGCGACCCTGGCCGACTGACGCCGCCCACGGCCAAGTCAGTATCGACGAACGCCACCTCAGGGTGGCGTTTGTTCTTTCTTGTTGCGCATGTTCTTTTCGAACTGCACATCAAGCTTGCTGACGCGCTTGGCCTTCTGCGGTCCCTGCGCGTTGACGAAGCTGACGAAGTCGTCCAGTTCCATGGCTTCGTTGAGCTTTTCCAGCGGCTGGCCTGCCACGCGGCGGGTCAGGATGAAGCGCTCATCGGAGGTGCGCAACATGGAATACTCGCGCGATTCGGTGCGGTTGTTCAGGCGCTCGATGGCGCTGGCGGCGCGGGTCGATCTCATCATTGGGCCTCTTGCAATTTGAGCTGCCAGTAACCGACGTCGATCCAGCGTCCCATCTTGTAGCCGACCTCGCTGAAGACGCCGCATTTCACGAAGCCCAGGCTCTCGTGCAGGGCCACGCTGGCCGCATTGGGCTGGGCGATGCCACCGATGACCAGATGCACGCCCAGGGGTTTCAACTGCGCGAACAGCTCACCGTACAGCAGCTTGCCGATGCCGCGTCCGCCGGCGTCGTGACGCAGGTAGACCGAGCTTTCCACCGAGCGCTGGTAGGCCGCGCGCGGCTTCCATTTGCTGGCGTAGGCATAGCCCAGCACCTCGCCCTCCTGTTCGAACACCAGCCAGGGAAACTGCGCCTGCACGTCGGCAATGCGGGCGGCCATACCTTCGACGCTCACGGGTTCGGTCTCGAAGCTGATGACGGTGGTGTCGACGTAGTGGTTGTAGATGCCACAGATGGCAGCGGCGTCGGCGGCAGTGGCCGGGCGGATTGAGGGATGCATGACCGGAAGCTTTGAAGAGGGACGATGGGATGAAGCTGCCAGTGTAACCAAATTACGGCATCAGCGGCGGCCAGGTCCGGTATCGGCCGCCGCTTGCTGGCAGGGATCAGTCGCGCAGCGCCAGTCTCACCTGCTCCAGCGCTGCCGGGTCCTCGATGGTGGGCAGGTCGCCCGGATCGCGGCCTTCGCAGATCGACTGGATGGCCCGTCGCAGCAGCTTGCCGGAGCGCGTCTTGGGCAGGCCGGTGACGAAGAACACCCGTGCCGGGCGGCCGACCGCGCCGATCTGCTTGTCGACCACACCCATGATCTCGGCTTCCAGCGCCTTCCTCTGCTCCGGGGTGGCAATCGCGTCGGCCTGTTTGGCGATGGCAAAGGCAATCGCCACCTGCCCCTTCAACTTGTCTTCCACGCCGACCACGGCCACTTCGGAGACGTTGGGATGGCTGGAGATGCTCTCCTCGATCTCGCGGGTCCCCAGGCGGTGGCCGGCGACGTTGATGACGTCGTCGGTGCGCCCGAGGATGAAGTAGTAGCCATCCTGGTCCTGGATGCCCCAGTCGAAGGTGGAGTAGACCTCCCGTGGCAGGCTGCGCCAGTAGGTGTTGACGAAGCGCGCATCGTCGCCGTACACGGTCTGCATGCAGCCCGGCGGCAGCGGGCCTTCGATGGCGACCACACCCTTCTGGCCGGCCGCGCAGGGCTCGCCGCTGGCCTCATCGAGGATGGCCAGGCGGTAGCCCGGCATGGGCACGCCGGGGCTGCCCAGGCGGGTCGGCTTGTCGCTGATGCCCTTGGCGATCGAGATGATGGGCCAGCCCGATTCGGTCTGCCAGTAGTTGTCGATCACCGGTACCTTCAGCGCCGCCGAGATCCAGTTGGAGGTGGTCTCGTCCAGCGGTTCGCCGGCCAGGTAGAGCGCCTTGAGCGAAGAGGTGTCGTAACGCTCCATGCATTCGGCCGGCTGTTTCTTGAGCACGCGGATGGCCGTCGGTGCGGAGAACATGCGGGTCACCTTGTACTTCTCGACGATGCTCCACCAGATGCCGGCATCAGGCCGGATCGGCAGGCCTTCGTACAGCACGGTAGGCATGCCGGCGATCAGCGGGCCATAGACGATGTAGGAGTGACCCACCACCCAGCCGATGTCGGAGGTGCAGAAATAGGTCTCGCCGGGCTTGCCGCAGAAGATGTGCTGCATGGACGACGCCAGCGCCACCGCATAGCCGCCCACGTCGCGCTGCACGCCCTTGGGCTTGCCGGTGGTGCCGGAGGTGTAGAGCACGTAGCTGGTTTCATTGGACTCCAGCCAGGTCACCGGCACCGGCTGGTCCAGGTACTGTGCGCGCAGGCCGGCAAAGTCGACATCGCGCTCAGGCGTGCGCGCCATCGGCGCCAGGCCGCGATCGACCAGCAGCACACGCTGCGGCTTGTGCTGTGCCAACTGGATAGCATCGTCCAGCAGGCCCTTGTAGGGAATCACCTTGCCGCCGCGCGAGCCGGCATCGGCCGAGACGATCAGGCGCGGCTGCGCGTCATCGATGCGCGAGGCCAGGCTGTTGGAGGCAAAGCCGCCGAACACCACCGAATGCACCGCCCCGATGCGGGCGCAGGCCAGCATGGCGAACACCGCCTCGGCGATCATGGGCATGTAGATCAGCACCCGGTCGCCGCGCTGCACGCCCAGGGCCAGCATGGTGGCGGCCATGGCCTGCACTTCGCGATGCAGTTCGGCGAAGTCGTAGACGCGTTCGCTGTTGGTCTCTGTGGAAATGGCGATCAGCGCTGCCTGCGAGGCGCGTTCGGCCAGGTGACGATCGACGGCGTTGTAGCACAGATTGGTCTTGCCGCCGATGAACCAGCGCGCAAAGGGCGCGCGCGAATAATCCAGGGTGCGGGTGAAGGGCTCTTCCCAGTGGATGCGCTGTGCTTCTTCGGCCCAATAGGTGTCGGGATGCTCGATGGAGCGGCGATAGAAATCCTCGTATTGCATGACGTCTCCTCATGTCTTTCGTATTGGAAAACTGTGTTCGCCCTGGACATGCGTGGTCTGCGGGTCGATCGTCGACGGCTTGATACCGGGTGCCGGCTTGCAGCACCCCCTGTCCGGCCTTCATGCGACGTTTGATCCAGTCTTGCACCTGAAGCTTACGGGTGGCTGAATTCGCCCAGCCGGCGCCGCTTTGCGGCTGATGCAGATCAAGCGCGACGACGAAAAAAGCGGATGCGATGTCACCGGTACGAGACCGGCGACATGCCAGAAGAAGAGGAAACGAAGGAGGAGGGAGAAACGCGCCGCGGTCAGCTCATCGCCACGGCACGCTGCACAGCGGATGCAATCAGCGCGTGCGGCAATCGTTGGCGAGCTGCTGCCCGATCTTCGAATTGAGCAGCATGGACTTCGACGGAATCTGGATCCACACCAGGCCTTCGCCCTTGTTCTCCAGTCGCACTGCACCGGTCGAGGTGCTGACCGGGTTCATCATGTAGCTGCTGCCCTTCCACACCAGGGTCACACCATCGGTCACGCGGCCATCCATGCGGATCTCGACCTTGTTGCCCATCTCGCAGCTGAAGGCGCCGGTCTTGAGCTGGGTCGCCCAGCTGGGCTGGGTGGCCGCCGGGGCCTGCAGCAGTTGCGGCAAGACCGGCTTGGTGTCGCTCACCGGTATCGGGGTGTTGGAAGAACAGGCGGCCAGCACGGAACTGGCGGCCGCGCACAGGCAGACCTGCTTGAAAAAACGACGGGAAGCGATGGCAGCAATCATCGGATGATCCATGGAGAGTCGGGGGCGGAGATGGGCCGGAAGCGGGCCAAAAACGAGCCGAAAGCGGCCCGACCGCATCTTAGCAAGTAATTACACCGGACTCGACCACATGTAACGCTTGTTACAAATCCGGAAGGCAACGGCCGCTCCCGCGGGCCGTCGCTTCCATCGCTGCACTGCTTCACCACTATTGCACTGCGGCGCTACTGCTCCCCTTGCTCCCCTCCCCTACCCTGCTGCCCGCTTGCCTTACTTGCGCTTGGCGATGGGCACGAACTTCAGATCTTCCGGGCCGACATAGTTGGCCGACGGGCGGATGATCTTGTTGTCGATGCGCTGCTCGATGATGTGCGCCGCCCAGCCCGAGGTGCGGGCGATGACGAACAGCGGCGTGAACATCGCGGTGGGCACGCCCATCATGTGATACGACACGGCCGAGAACCAGTCCAGGTTGGGGAACATCTTCTTGATGTCCCACATGACCGTTTCCAGGCGTTCGGCGATGTCGAACATCTTGGTCGAGCCGGCTTCCTTGGAGAGCTTGCGCGCCACTTCCTTGATGACCTTGTTGCGCGGGTCGGAGATGGTGTAGACCGGGTGACCGAAACCGATCACCACTTCCTTGTTCTCCACGCGGCGACGGATGTCGGCTTCGGCTTCGTCCGGGTTGTCGTAGCGCTTCTGGATCTCGAAGGCCACCTCGTTGGCGCCACCGTGCTTGGGGCCGCGCAGCGCGCCGATGGCGCCGGTGATGGCCGAGTGCATGTCCGAGCCGGTACCGGCGATGACGCGACCGGTGAAGGTGGAGGCGTTGAACTCGTGCTCCGCGTACAGGATCAGCGAGGTGTGCATGGCCTTTTCCCAGGACTCTGAGGGCTTCTCGCCGTGCAGCAGGTGCAGGAAGTGGGCGCCGATGGAGTCATCATCGGTTTCCACTTCGATGCGGTTGCCATTGTGGCTGTAGTGGTACCAGTACAGCAGCATGGAACCCAGCGAGGCCATCAGGCGGTCGGCGATGTCGCGCGCGCCGGGGGTGTTGTGGTCATCCTTCTCCGGCAGCACGCAACCCAGGGCCGAGACGCCGGTACGCATCACATCCATCGGGTGCGAGGCCGCAGGCAGCCATTCCAGCGCCGCCTTGACGTTGGCCGGCAGGCCGCGCAGGGCCTTGAGCTTGGCCTTGTAGGCGCGCAGTTCGGCGCTGGTGGGCAGCTTGCCATGCACCAGCAGGTGGGCGATCTCTTCGAACTCGCAGCTGTCGGCCACGTCCAGGATGTCGTAGCCGCGATAGTGCAGGTCATTGCCGGTCTTGCCGACGGTACACAGGGCGGTGTTGCCGGCGGTGACGCCGGAGAGGGCAACGGACTTCTTGGGCTTGAAACCTGCGGCTTGTTGTTCGCTCATCGTGTTCTCCTCGTAGCGTGTTCGGTGAAACTGAATTGTCGGAAGGGATTACTTGTTCTTCTGCTGGGCAAACAGCGCATCCAGGCGCTGCTCGTAGCTGTGGTAGTCGATGCGGTCGTACAGTTCCATGCGGGTCTGCATGGTATCGACCACGTTCTTCTGGGTACCGTCGCGGCGGATCGCCTGATAGACATTTTCGGCCGCCTTGTTCATGGCGCGGAAGGCCGACAGCGGATAGAGCACCAGGCCGACGTCGGCGCCCTTGAGTTCGTCCACGGTGAACAGCGGGGTCGAGCCGAATTCGGTGATGTTGGCCAGGATCGGCACCTTCACCGCATTGGCGAACTGCTTGTACATACCCAGGTCGGTGATGGCTTCCGGGAAGATCATGTCGGCACCGGCTTCGACGCAGGCCACGGCGCGCTCCACGGCGGCCTCCAGGCCTTCCACGGCCAGTGCATCGGTGCGCGCCATGATGACGAAATTCTCATCGGTACGGGCATCCACGGCGGCCTTGATGCGGTCCACCATTTCCTGCTTGCTGACGATTTCCTTGCCGGGGCGGTGGCCGCAGCGCTTGGCGCCGACCTGGTCTTCGATGTGCATGGCGGCGGCACCGAACTTGATCATCGACTTCACGGTGCGGGCCACGTTGAAGGCCGAGGCGCCGAAGCCGGTATCGACGTCCACCAGCAGCGGCAGGTCGCACACGTCGGTGATGCGGCGCACGTCGGTGAGCACGTCGTCCAGGTTGGAAATGCCGAGGTCGGGCAAGCCCAGGGAACCGGCCGCGACCCCGCCGCCGGACAGGTAGATGGCACGGAAGCCGGCGCGCTTGGCCAGCAGGGCGTGATTGGCGTTGATCGCGCCGATGACTTGCAAGGGGGATTCTTCCTGGACGGCCTGGCGGAACGCTGCGCCTGCGGAGTGGAGAGCCATGATGGACACCTTCTGTAAGGGTTGCTGGAGGTAGCGGACTATGGAGGGCTTATTGCAACGGCCGTGCCATCGCACTGCAACATCCTGCGAAACCTGGCGGGCCTCTTTTGGGCCGATATGAAACTTCCTTCCAGATCAATGACTTGCGGACGAAACCTGGCTCCCCTGCCACGCCAGCAGGCAGGCCGGACGGGCGGTCCGGAGGCATGCCACCCCGTTTCATCAGTGTTACACTAACGTTTCACTGAAACATGGTGAACGTTTCTTCCTGGCTGGCTTCAGGCCTTTCCAGCCACCCTGAGTCGTCGTCCATCACCCTCAGCCACCTAGCGCCACGCCCATGAAACGCCCTGCCCCCACCGACCGCCACGCCGACAAACCCGTGATCTGGACCGCTTCGGTATCGCGCCTGTCGGAGCTGTTCCGCGACATCACGCTGGAGTTCGACGCGCTGGCCGACATCGAGCCCATCCACCTGGGGTTCGACGAGGCCGTGCGCGAGATCCGCGAGCGCCTGGCCACGCAGCGCTGCGACGTGGTCATCTCGGCCGGCTCCATCGGCGCCTACCTCAAGAGCCGGTTGCCGGTGCCGGTGGTGGTGGCGCGCGCCAGCGGCTTCGACGTGATGCAGGCGCTGGCACGGGCGCGCCAGATCACCACCCGCATCGGCCTGGTCAGCTATCAGGAAGAGATGCCGGCACTGGCCGAGTTCCAGCAGATGTTCGGACTGGACATCGCCCAGCGCACCTATGCCACCGAGGAAGATGCGCGGGCCGTGGTCAACGAACTGAAGGCCGGTGGCATCGAGGCCGTGGTGGGCGCCGGCCTCATCACCGACCTGGCTGAAGAGGCCGGCATGCACGGCATCTTCCTGTATTCCTCGGCCACGGTGCGCCAGGCCTTCGAGGATGCACTGGAACTGGCGCGCCTGACGCAACTGGAGAGCACGCGTGGCCCCCTCCTGCCGGTGGCCGACAGCCTGCGCGCACGCCATCACCTGAAGGACCTGCGGGGCGACTCGGCTGCCATGGAAGCGGTACGGCAATCGATCACGCTGTTTGCCCGTTCACCGGCCAGCGTACTGATCCAGGGTGAGACCGGCACCGGCAAGGAGCTGGCGGCGCAAGCCATCCATCGCGCCCATCCGCTGATGCAGGGCAAGACCCAGGCAAGCCATCCCTTCGTGGCCATCAACTGCGGCGCGCTGGCGGAGTCGCTGCTGGAGTCCGAACTGTTCGGCTATGAAGAAGGTGCCTTCACCGGTTCGCGCCGGGGTGGACGTGCCGGCGTGTTCGAGGCGGCCCATCGCGGCACGCTGCTATTGGATGAAATCGGCGAGATGCCGCTGCCGCTGCAGACCCGCCTGCTGCGCGTGCTGGAAGAGCGCGAGGTGGTACGCGTCGGTGGCACGCGGCCGATCCCGGTGCAGGTGCGCATCATCAGCGCCACCCATTGCGACCTGGAGGCCAGGGTGCGCGAGGGCCGTTTCCGGGCCGACCTGTATTACCGGCTCAGCGTGCTGCGCCTGCCCCTGCCGCCGCTGCGTGCGCGCAGCGACGACGTGCCGGCACTGGCCGAGTGGCATCTCAAGCATGCGCTGGCGGCGCTGGATGCCCGCCCGCATGCCAACCTGGGTGCGGAAATCCTGCGCTGCTCGCCGCTGCTGTGCGCCTACGCCTGGCCGGGCAATGTGCGTGAACTGCGCAACCTGATGGAACGGCTGGCCCTGTTCCTGGCGGCCGAGCCGCTGCAGGCGCTGACGCCGGCCCTGATCCTGCGGGTCGCACCGGAACTGGGGCAGCACGCCGGCATGGCCAGCGCGACCGCGCAGGAGCCAGATGTCGTCACGGCCGCGCCTGACGATGCGCAGATCCAGGCCGTGCTGCGCCGCTATCGCGGCAATCGCGCTGCCGCCGCACGCCATCTGGGGATGAGCCGGACCACCCTGTGGCGCCGCCTGAAGCAGCTAGCGGATGAGGTCGATGAAGGCCAGCAATGAGCCATCGTGTGTAAATCATTTACCCGATGCGACAGGCTTCCTGCGTCCTGATAATCCACCGCAGCGCGCCTTGACAGCCCCGCACTGCGGCGCCTATCCTCGCCCGCTGTAACGCCCACGGCCGATCGCATTTGCCCCGTGAGCGCGACAGGGAGCCCATAACCATCATTCAACCAGCCAGGCAGTCGTCCGCCCCGCCCGGGCGAGACCGGCGCGCAGCTCCTCCATCCACAGTCATCCATCAGGGAGTCTCCATGACCAGCAACACCACGGCGCCTGGCGCCGCCACCACGCACCCGCAGGCGCGGCGCGCGATCATCTCGTCTTCCATCGGCAATGCGCTCGAATGGTTCGACATCCTGATCTACGGCGCCTTCGCCGTGGTCATCGCCAAGCAGTTCTTCCCCACCGGGGACGACAGCGTTTCGCTGCTGCTGACCTTCGCCACCTTCGGCGTGTCCTTCTTCATGCGACCGCTGGGCGCGGTGGTGCTGGGCGCCTATTCCGACCGCGCCGGCCGCAAGGCGGCACTGATGCTGTCGATCATGCTCATGACCATCGGCACCGCCATGATCGCCTTCATGCCCAGCTACGCCAGCATCGGCCTGCTGGCACCGGCCGGCATCGCGCTGGGCAAGATGATCCAGGGCTTCTCGGCCGGCGGCGAGTTCGGTAGCTCCACCGCCTTCCTGGTGGAACACGCACCGCATCGCCGTGGTTATTTCTCCAGCTGGCAGGTGGCCAGCCAGGGCATCAGCCTGTTGCTGGCGGCGATCTTCGGCGCCGTGCTCAACAACATGCTCACGCCCGAGCAACTGGCTTCCTGGGGCTGGCGCGTGCCGTTCTTCTTCGGCCTGCTGATCGCACCAGCGGGTATCTACATCCGTCGTCACCTGGATGAAGCACCGGAATTCAAGGAGTCCAGCGAAAAGACCAATGCGCCCCTGCGCGATACCTTCACCAGCCAGAAGCTGCGCCTCCTGATCGGTTCGGGCAGCGTCATCATGGCCACCGTCTCGGTCTACCTGTCGCTGTACATCCCGACCTACGCGGTCAAGCAGCTGGGCCTGCCGGCATGGTCGTCGTTCGCCGCGATGTCGGTGGCCGGCCTGATCATGTTCATCGGCTCGCCGCTGGTGGGCGCAGCCTCCGACAAGATCGGCCGCACGCCGTTCATGATCGTCAGCAGCGCCCTGTACATCGTGCTGACCTATCCGATGTTCGTGTTCCTGACCAATTCGCCGGGCTTCCTGCAACTGCTGTTGCTGCAGACCGTCATCGGCGTGCTCATGACCATGTACTTCGCCGCCATGCCGGCCCTGCTGGCCGACATCTTCCCGGTGGCCACGCGCGGCACCGGCATGTCGCTGGCCTATAACATTGCGGTGACCATCTTCGGCGGCTTCGCTGGCCTGATCATCACCTGGCTGATCGACTTCACCGGCAACAAGCTGTCGGTGAGCTACTTCGTCATCTTCGGCGCGGTGCTGAGCCTGATCGCTTCGGCGGCGGCGCGTTATGTGCTGAAGCTGCGCTAAGCAGCGATCGCGTAAATGATATAAATCGTTTCTCCCGGCAGTGTGGCGGGAGAAAATAAAAATGGCCTGGATCGCGAGATCCAGGCCATTTCCTTTTTTGTTGCCGCCGCCTCTTCCCCTTGTTGCTCCTGCCCACGCGGCGGCACGCGGGCAGGCCTCCCCTGCTTGACTCGAGTTGGATCAGATGTGATCCGGCGCTAGCCGATCAATCGTCCTCGGCACCGCCAATACCCAGCTCCTGGATCTTGCGGGTGATGGTGTTGCGGCCGATGCCCAGGCGCACGGCGGCGTCGTTCTTGCGGCCGTGGGTGTGCTTGAGGGCGATCTTGATCAGCGCGGCTTCGAACTGGCGACCGAGGATATCCATCACCTCCGGCTGCTCCGAGGCCAGCATCTGCGCGGCTTCGGTTTCCAGCAGCGAGATCCAGTTGCCGGCGACGGCTTCAGCCGGTACCGCGCCTGCCGACAGCTCGGGCTGGGCCAGCGGTGCAGGCGTTCCGGCAGCCGAGGCCGGTGCCGACACGATCTGCGCCGGTTGCGGTGCATGCACGCGTTCTTCCACCAGGTCCTGCGGCAGGTCCTTGATTTCCACGGTCTGGCCCGGGGCCATGACGGTGATCCAGTTGCACAGGTTTTCCAGCTGGCGCACGTTGCCGGGGAATTCCAGTTGCGACAGGAACTGCATGGCCTGCGGTGACAGGCGCTTGGCTTCCACGCCCAGCTGGCGGGCGCTCTGGGTGAGGAAGTAGCGCGCCAGGATGGGAATGTCTTCGCTGCGCTCGCGCAGGCTGGGCAGGCGCAGGCGGATGACGTTGAGGCGGTGGTACAAGTCCTCGCGGAACAGGCCTTCGCGCACCCGGTGTTCCAGGTTCTGGTGGGTAGCGGCGATGACGCGCACGTTGGCCTTGAGCGATTGATGGCCGCCGACGCGATAGAAGTGGCCGTCGGAGAGCACGCGCAACAGGCGCGTCTGCAGGTCCAGCGGCATGTCGCCGATTTCATCGAGGAACAGGGTGCCGCCCTCGGCCTGCTCGAAGCGGCCACGGCGCATGGCTTGCGCGCCGGTGAAGGCGCCGCGTTCATGGCCGAAGAGTTCGGATTCCAGCAGGTCCTTCGGGATAGCAGCCGTGTTCAATGCCACGAAGGGCTGGCTGGCGCGCGGGCTGTGCTTGTGCAGGGCGCGTGCTACCAGTTCCTTGCCGGAGCCGGACTCACCGGTGATCAACACCGTCACGTTCGATTGCGAGAGGCGACCGATGGCGCGGAACACATCCTGCATCGCGGGCGCCTGGCCGAGGATTTCGGGGGTCTGTGCGGCACCTTGCTCGATATCGGTTTCGCGCAGGCTTTCATCCAGGGCGCGACGGATCAGTTCGACCGCCTTGTCGACGTCGAAGGGCTTGGCCAGGTATTCGAAGGCGCCGCCCTGGAAGGCCGAGACGGCCGAGTCCAGGTCCGAGAAGGCGGTGATGATGATCACCGGAATCCCGGGGTGCTTGGCCTTGACGGTCTGCAGCAGTTCCAGCCCGGAGGCGCCGGGCATGCGGATGTCGGAAACCAGCACTTGCGGCGTGCCGTTCTGCAGGGCCGCCATGGCATCGCGTGCGCTGGAAAAACTCTGCGTGGCGAGATTTTCTCGGGCCAGTGCTTTCTCAAGCACCCAGCGTATCGATTCGTCGTCGTCAACAATCCAGATCGGTTTCATAAATAGCTTTTTCCTGCGTTGGTCATGCTGTTAATGCTCCCGCGGCCACGACGCTTCTGGCGCCGTGCCACAGCCCCCATGATGACGGGATGCCTTCCGTCATTCCGGCTTTGGCGCGCCGCCTGCGGCCATGGGCTCACGGCAGCGGTATAAGTATTCTGAAATCGGTACAACCCGGCCGGCTGTCGCATTCGATCACGCCCATGTGCTGATGCACGAAGGTCTGCGCCAGGGTCAGCCCCAGTCCGCTACCACCCTCCCGACCCGACACCAGGGGATAGAAGATTCTTTCCTGGATGTCTGGCGGAATACCCGGACCGTTATCGATGATATGCAAGTCTAGTGCCAGCCGGTATCTGACCTTGGATAGCGTCACCTGGCGGGAAACGCGGGTACGCAGGATCAGCTCGGCGTCACCCGCACGGATGCGGTCGGCCAGTGCCTGGGCCGCGTTGTGGACGATGTTCAATACCGCCTGGATCAGCTGTTCCTTGTCGCCCCGGAATTCGGGGATGGAAAGATCATAGTCGCGCTTGATGGTCAGCCCTTGCGGGAACTCGGCCATCACCAGGCTGCGCACGCGCTCGCAGACTTCGTGGATGTTGACGTCGCCCACGATGTGGGGATGGCGGTGCGGTGCCAGCAGGCGATCGACCAGGGTCTGCAGGCGGTCGGCTTCCTTGATGATGACCTGGGTGTATTCGCGCAATTCCTTGAGGTGGCGCTCGGGCAGTTCCAGCTCCAGCAACTGGGCTGCACCACGGATGCCGCCCAGCGGGTTCTTGATCTCGTGGGCCAGGTTGCGGATCAGTTCCTTGTTGGCCTGGCTCTGGTCGAACATGCGCTCTTCACGGTCCAGCTTCAATTGCTGGACGTTCTCGCGCAGCTCCAGCAGGACCGGCATGTCGGTGCTGTCCAGGGGCGTAACGATGGTGTGCACCTGCAACGGCTCGCGGTTGGCGCGTTCCAGCACCAGGTCCAGGCGCTTGTCGGCAAACTGGTGTTCGATGGCCTGGTAGAACAACGCGGTCAGCTCCTTGCCATTGAGGAAGAGCTCCGACAGCTTCTGCTGCGAGAGCACCTTGAAGGAACTCTCCAGCAGGTTCTCGGCGGCAGCGTTGGCATAGACGATGCCACCGGCAGCGTCCAGGATGATGACGGCCGAGGCCAGCAGGTCTAGACCATCAAGGGAAGGAAGAGGTGTCTTCATGGGAGGATTCGTGATGCCAGGGGTCATGTCGTCTTGCTCGGGCTAGTGCAGTCATTGACCAGTCTGTCTAGCAATTTTCGGGCGCACTTCCCTACCATGGGCCGCGCCGCTGCGCATAAAAAAAGGGGAAGCAAGCTTCCCCTTTTTCTCCGGATGCGGATTCGATTACAGCGAGTAGTACATGTCGAATTCGATCGGGTGCGTGGTCATGCGGAAGCGTTGGACTTCCTGCATCTTCAGCTCGATGTAGGCATCGATCATGCTGTCGGTGAACACGCCACCACGGGTCAGGAACTCGCGATCCTTGTCCAGGTGTTCCAGGGCTTCGTCCAGCGAGGCGCAGACGGTCGGGATCAGCTTGTCTTCTTCCGGCGGCAGGTGGTACAGGTCCTTGGTCGCAGCTTCGCCCGGGTGGATCTTGTTCTGCACGCCATCCAGACCGGCCATCAGCAGAGCCGAGAAGCACAGGTACGGGTTGGCCAGGGGATCCGGGAAGCGGGTTTCGATACGACGGCCCTTCGGGTTGGCGACGTGGGGGATACGGATCGAGGCCGAGCGGTTACGGGCCGAGTAGGCCAGCTTGACCGGGGCTTCGAAGCCGGGGACCAGACGCTTGTACGAGTTGGTGCCGGGGTTGGTGATGGCGTTGAGTGCCTTGGCGTGCTTGATGATGCCGCCGATGTAGTACAGCGCGAATTCCGACAGGCCGGCGTAGCCGTCGCCTGCGAACAGGTTCTTGCCATCCTTCCAGACGGATTGGTGCACGTGCATGCCGGAGCCGTTGTCGCCGACCAGGGGCTTGGGCATGAAGGTAGCGGTCTTGCCGTAGGTGTGGGCGACGTTCCAGATCACGTACTTCAGGGTCTGGGTCCAGTCAGCGCGCTCGACCAGGGTCGAGAACTTGGTGCCCAGTTCGTTCTGGCCAGCGCCAGCCACTTCGTGGTGGTGCACTTCGACGGGGATGCCCAGGGATTCCAGGATCAGGGACATTTCCGAACGCATGTCCTGGAAGCTGTCGACCGGGGGAACCGGGAAGTAGCCGCCCTTGACGGTCGGACGGTGGCCGGAGTTGCCGCCTTCGATCTTGGCGCCGGTGCTCCAGGAAGCTTCTTCGGAGTCGATCTTGACGAAGGAGCCGGACATGTCAGCACCCCAACGTACGCCGTCGAAGATGAAGAATTCGGGTTCCGGACCGAAGTAGGCGGTGTCGCCCAGGCCGGAGGACTTCAGGTAGGCTTCAGCGCGCTTGGCGATGGAGCGCGGATCACGGTCGTAGCCCTTGCCGTCGGACGGCTCGATCACGTCACATTGCATGAAGAGGGTGGTCTCTTCCATGAACGGGTCGATGTTGGCGGTATTCGGGTCCGGGATCAGCAGCATGTCGGAGGCTTCGATACCCTTCCAGCCGGCGATCGACGAACCGTCGAAGGCGTGACCGGATTCGAACTTGTCGATGTCGAAATGCGAAACAGGCACGGAAACGTGCTGTTCCTTGCCACGGGTGTCAGCGAAACGGAAGTCAACAAACTTGACTTCGTTGTCCTTCACCATCTTCAAAACCTCTGCGGCCGTCCTTGCCATGCGAATCTCCTAAAACGAGGAAGTAGTATAAATTGGGGTGTGAGCCGTTTTCTGCGACTGGATCTTTGCATTTGATACAACGGTCTTGCGCCGAACTCAGTCGCGGATGATAGCAGATTCCATGCCATCGACCTTTGGGGTAGCCCGATAATGGAATATTTTAGGGAGGACGCGGCCTTCGGGCCGTTCCCCACGGTGCAGGAATCAGCATACCAAGCCTTGTTTTGGTGCATTTTTCTTCTTTTGCACCAAATTACTGCATTTTTAGATGGGGCTACCCGATTTGCACATTGATGGTGCATGCGCCGTACTGGGGCATCCTGTAACTCCGGCTGCGCGATGCACCGACTTGGAAATTGCCGAAATGTTTATATTGTTTAGAATCAAGTCTTTCAGCGGGCTGCGCGGCTGATCCTGCCATCGTCGGCCGCACCCATGTTGACCCGTTCCGAGAATTCCACGCCCGCTTCTTCCCGAGATCAAATTCCATGAGCCCCCACGACATCCTCTCCAAAGCCCAGCAACGCGGCACCGACGGCCAGTTACCCTATGCCGGCGCAGTCACCCCGCAGGAAGCGCTGGCCCTGATCCAGGCCGACACCAAGGTGAAGCTGGTGGACGTGCGCACGCGCGCCGAGCGCGACTGGATCGGGACCGTGCAGATTCCGGCGGCGCAGCACTTGGCGGTGCAATGGAATCTCTACCCGGAGGGCAAGCCCAATCCGGAATTCCTGCCGCAATTGAAGGAAGTCACCCTGCCCGATGAAGTGCTGCTATTCCTGTGCCGCTCCGGCGTGCGTTCCAAGCACGCAGCCAAGCTGGCCACGGAACATGGCTACACCCGCTGCTTCGACATCCTGGAAGGCTTCGAAGGCAACAAGGACGCGGCCGGACATCGCAAGACGGTGGAAGGCTGGTGCTTCAGCGGACTGCCCTGGGTGGGCGCCTGAAGCCAACCCGGCAACGCTGATCAGGATTGCAGGCTGCGCGCCTGCAGTGCATTGCTCAATGACTGCAGCAGCAGGCTGATCGCATCGGCAGCGCCAGGGCCGCCTAGCAGGGCCTCGTCCACGCATTCCAGCAAGGCCACGATCTCGGCCCGACCCATGGTCAGCGCCGCGCCCCGCATACGGTGGGTGAGCCGGCTCATGCGGGCGGCATCGCCCTCCTCCCGCGCCTGCTGCAGTGCCTGCAGATCATGCAGGGAGGTCGTCAGGAACAGCCGGGCCAGGTCCTGGTCGTGTTCTTCCTCGGGACTGGCGGCCTCGCCTTCCTCGCCCAGCTCGTGATCGCACCACAGCGCCAGCAGGCGGCGGATGGCCAGGGTCTGCAATGGCTTGTCGAGCATCCCATCCATGCCGCTGTCCAGGCAGCGCTGTACGTGCGCAGGATCGGCCTCGGCCGAGATGCCGATCAGCGGCGTGTAGGGCCGCTCAGGCTGCGCCTGTTCCAGCTGGCGGACCTGGCGCGCCACGTCCTGGCCCAGGATGTCCGGCAGGAAGCAATCCAGCAGCACCAGCCCATAGGGGCGGGCCTGGATCGCTGCCAGCGCGGCGGTGCCGTCGGCGACGCTGTCGACCTCGCAACCCATCAGCTGCAGCCGGCTTTGCATTGCATACCGGATGGTGGCCGAGTCATCAACGAGCAGCACCCGCGGCCCACTGTCCTTCATCATTGCAACTCCCTATGTGGTGCGCTTTACAGGTCCTTGATCTGGTATTCGATCTTGAACAGTTCATTGTCGCTGCGCACGCCCAGCTTGCGGAAGGCCGATTGCTTCTGCCCGCTGATGGTCTTGACGCTGCGGGCAAACTTGTCGGCGATGTCAGTCACCGACAAGCCATCCAGACAGCAGCGCAAGACTTCGCGCTCGCGTGGCGACAGGTTGGGCATGTCCGACAGCGAATCCGAGGAAGGCGGTGTCGTGCGCGCACGGCGCGCCGGACGCGCTTCGGACTTGCCACCGGATACCGGCTCAGCCACCTGCATGGCCGCCAGTTCGCGGGTCAGCGCCGCATTGTGGTACTCCCGCCCCAACCCGATGGTGCGGATGGCCTGGATCAGTTCGCCCAGCTCCTGCGACTTGCCCACGAAGCCCCGTGCCCCCGCCTTCATGGCCATGGCCACGGTGGCCGCATTGTGATGCGCCGAGGTGACCAGGATCTTGCTGCGGGGGAAGCGCACGCGCAACGCCCGGATCAGGTTCAGACCATCGATGTCATTGCTGCCCAGCGAATAATCGATCAGCAGCAGGTCCGCTGGCGACGCGCGCAGCGCGGTCATCAACTCCTTGCTGGTGGCGAAGGCGCCGACGACTTCGAAGTCCGGCTCCTCGGCCAGTCGCTTCGCCAATCCGTATCGAACCACGGCGTGGTCGTCAAGCAAGGCGATGCGCATCGCCGAAGCCAGTGTCCATGTCATCCTTGCCCTTTGCTCTCTGTCGTTGTTCGATTTTTGTCCGTTTTATATCCGCTTTTCCCCCGAATCCGGCGCGGCGGCGAGGCGCCATTGTGGGGCGCTGGCCCCGCATCGGCAAGCCAGTATCTGTTGCTTAAACAGGTCTTGAATCCGGCTCCGGTTTTCGAAGGCGCTATTGTGGTGGAGCCCAGGCCCAGGGCGCATAAGAATCGTCTGAAAAATACCGCTGTCTCGCAAAACTTCTGCCGTTTCCGGGCCGGCCAGCTCCCGGGCGACAAGAGACTGACAAACAGTCACAGGAAGCGTGTGCGAACGACAAGCATCCCTGCCCCGATGGACGGGCTGTTCATCTGCTGCTCATCTGCTGCTCAATAGCTGCTCAGCAAGATGTCAGCTGACCGGCCTATGATCGGCGCTGCTTGCATTACACTTTTTTACAGCCATCAAGTGAAGCATTGCGCATACTCGGCAAGAATTTCTCAACAAATTTCGAGACCACGAGGCTCATCCATGCGTCCGCTGCGCCCAGCCCCGGTGTTGTTGTTGGCCTTGCTGATCTGCAGCCTGGCACGCGCCGCCACGCCGGTCGACGAGGTCCCGCTGTCGCCCTCGGAACGCGCCCTGCACGTGCTCAACCGCCTGGGCTACGGACCCCGCCCCGGTGCGCTGGAAGAGGTCGAGCAGATGGGCGTTGCGCGCTACATCGACCAGCAACTGCACCCCGAACGCATTCCCCTGCCGGCCGACCTGCAGGCTCGACTGGCGTCCCTGCCGGCACTGCAGATGACAACCTCGCAACTGTTCGTCGATTACGGTCCGCCCTCCTTCAACCCGAAGGCCAGCAAGGAAGAACAGCAGGTCGCCCGCCAGCGCGCACCACGCGAACTGACCCCGCAATTCCACATGGCGCGCCTGCTGCAGGCCACCGAAAGTCCGCGTCAGCTGGAAGAAGTGATGACCGAATTCTGGGCCAATCACTTCAATCTCTTCGAGGGCAAGGATTGGGTGCGCTACTGGGTGGGCGACTACGAAAAGAACGCCATCCGTCCCTATGCCCTGGGCCACTTCCGCGACCTGCTGGGCGCAGTGGCGCATCACCCGGCGATGCTGTACTACCTCGACAACTGGCTCTCCAGTGGTGTCGGTACGCCCGGTGCGCGGGGCCGCTTCAAGGGACTCAACGAAAACTACGCGCGTGAGCTGATGGAGTTGCACACCCTCGGCGTGGATGGCGGCTACCAGCAGGCCGACGTCATCACCCTGGCGCGCATCCTCTCGGGCTGGACGATCGACGTCGACGCCATGAAGGCCGGCGCGGCGCCCTTCAGCTTCAACGCCCAGCGTCATGACGCCGCCCCCAAGGTCTTCCTCGGCAAGCCACTGGCGGCCAGCGGCTACCAGGAGGGCGAGGCGGCGCTGGACATCCTGGCCAGCCATCCTTCGACGGCCCACTTCATCTCCACGCAGCTGGTGCAGTACTTCGTCTCCGACCAGCCCGATCCGGCGCTGGTGCAAAAGCTTGCGCAGACCTTCCTGTCCACGCGCGGCGACATCCGCGCCGTCCTCAAGACCTTGTTCGACAGCCCGCAGTTCTGGGCGCGCAGCAATTACCAGACGCAGTTCAAGACGCCGTATCAATTCGTGGTCTCGTCCCTGCGCGCAAGCGATACGACGGTGCGCAACGGCAAGCCGGTCAGCGGCGCGCTGGCACAGTTCGGCATGCCGCTGTATGGCTGGCTCACACCAGAAGGCTACAAGTATTCCCAGGCGGCCTGGCTCAATCCGGACGCCCTGCTGCGACGGATCAACTTCGCCGGTGGCCTGGCCGGTGGCAAGTCGCCGATCGCGCGCCTGGAAGGCGCGCCGCAACCCACCGATAGCGAGGCCCGTCCGCCCGATCCGCAACAGCTGCTGCGCACGCTGGGCCCGGCCATCACACCCCAGGCCGTCGCCCGTATCGATACCGCACCCGCGAATCAGCGCACCGCCCTGATCCTGGGCAGCCCCGATTTCATGAAACGCTGATCCACCGTCGAGGACTTCCATGAACCGTCGCGATTTCATCCGTTACCTGGGCGCCGCCGGCAGTGGCGCCGTGCTGGTGCCGATCGGACTGTCGGGTTGCGCTGTCGTCCCCGCTGGCGACCATAGCATCAGCCGCGCCGGCCACACGCCGGGCCAGGTGGCCTACGGCGCTCCTGCCCCGCGTGCGCGTGCCAGCGGTGACGGAGCCCCGCGCATGGTGGTGGTGTTCCTGCGCGGCGCGGTGGATGGTCTGAACGTCGTGGTGCCCCATGGCGATCCTCTGTATTACCAGGCCCGCCCGAGCATCGCCGTAGCGCGTCCCGGGCAGGCCAATGGCGTGCTGGACCTGACCGGCTACTTCGGTCTGCATCCATCGTTGCAGCCGCTGCTGCCGTACTGGGAGAGTGGCCGGCTGGCCTTCGTGCAGGCATCCGGTTCGCCCGACGGCTCGCGCTCACACTTCGAGGCGCAGGACATGATGGAAACCGGGGCACCCGGCCAGCACAACACACGCGACGGCTGGCTCAACCGGGTCATGGACTACCTGCCGCCGGCCGAATCACCGCTGCAGGCCATCAACGTCGGCAGCGCCACGCCACGCATTCTGAGCGGCCGCAATGTGGTGGCCAACCTGCAGAGCGGACGCGAAGCCACCCGCCCCGGCATGATCGACCAGCCGCGCTGGAGCCAACTCTTCGACCCGCTCTATGGCGCCGACGATGCCCTGGGCAAGGCCTATCGCGATGGCATGGCAGCGCGCAAGCAACTCATTGCCGAGATCAACAGCCAGGAACAGCAGATGGCCAACAACGGCGCGCCGCTGCCCAACGGCCTGTCGCTGGACACCGCCCGCCTGGGTCGCCTGATGCGCCACGACCCGCGCATCCGCCTGGCTTTCCTGGCCGTCGGGGGATGGGATACCCACATCAACCAGGGCAATGGCACCGGACAATTGGCCGGCCGCCTTTCGCCGCTGGCCAGCGGGCTGGCGACACTGGCGCAGGAACTGGGACCGGCCTTCAACGACACGGTGATCGTGGTGATGTCCGAATTCGGCCGCACCTTCCGCGAGAACGGCAATGGCGGCACCGATCACGGTCACGGCAATGCGATGTGGCTGATGGGCGGCAACCTGCACGGCGGCAAGATCTATGGACAATGGCCGGGCTTGAACCAGGCGGCCTTGAACGAAGGACGCGACCTGGCCATCACGACGGATTACCGGGCCGTGCTGTGCGCATTGGCCGAGCGGCATATGCGCATCCCGGATCGGGCGCTGGACAAGGTCTTTCCGCAATATGCTTCCGGCAGCAAAGGCCTGCCGCCGCTCTTCATCTGAAACGACGCAGCCATTCCTCGCGCAAGGATCCCGGACGGGCATCCCTTACTTGAAATCGACTGAATCGATATCGGTTGCTGCGCCCACGGCTGTGGGCTCGCTCCACATCAAATGCGACACTGGATCGAATGTCATAGCGTCGGCCCGTTGGCGATTTTCCAGGCCAGTTTCGAAAATTTACGCCGCGACACAGTGTTAGCCTTCTGCTCTCGTTAACGCAGCCTATTCCGATATCCGTGGAAATCGGGATGCGAATCCAATCCCGTCGATTCCCAGCTAAGTGGGAACGCATAGCTAATACAGAAACGGAATTTCAATGACCGACGTCAGAAAGGCGCCGTACTACCGGCTACAAAAAAGTTTATTCGGTTCGGAGTTAAGAGAGTTCAAAGCAGCCAAAGGGTGCATACCACTTGATACGCCTAAAGGTGTATCCCTGGAACGACCTGCCCCCGGCGCGAAGCAACCACTGTCACCCACACCACCCGCTGCGGCAGCGACCGTCAAGAAGGCAGCCCAGAGACCGAGGCCTGAACAAGTACCGAAATCGGGGCAAACGAAAACGCGGCAGTTGCTCATGCAGCTTGACGCTGAGGTTTGCGAAAACCCTCCGATTTTTGACCTCCAGGACGTGCCGGACGCGATGGATAAATTGGGTTGGCCCGTCTCGGCAAAACTCGCACGAATGTGGTTCGCCGGTCTGGCTCATACCTATGACGACCGACCATCGTCCGAGCAGCCCCTTAATGATCGTGACGTTACTCTTGAATGGGCATTGAAGTTCGGGCGTGTCAGGAAGAAATACGAAGGCTTTCTGGCCAAAGATATCTACAGCGAACGGGCTATCGGCGCTGCGACAGAAGCCGTGAAGGCCTTCGTTCGAAGGGCTTTCGAGGATCGAAATTCAGTATTGAGCTTTAATACCTCTACGTTTCTGGTCGACCTTCGGAAATTCCACGTCGATTGGCAGTTTCAGAAATTGCTGATCAGTGACCGGGACACGTTTGACGCCCTCACGCTGACAGATCTCACAGGATCGCTGGCGAATTTCAATATCTATGCTGCGATAGGAAACGTTGAGGTTGCGACTGAAAAGTACTTCAGATATGAAAGAGGAAGTACCCGCTACTGCCTCAATGCCACAGGAAGAATTACGCACATCTATGTCTACGTAAAAGACAATTACTCGTTCAACGGAAACCAGTATTTAGGTCACTGGAATAAGCACGGAATCATTATTGCACCAGGCTCGTGGCTTACCGGTTCAAGATCGTCAAAACGTGACTCAGATATAGACGTCTGGGTGAAGGCGCTCCACAAACCGGTAGATACGCGTCGAGCTCTATTCGGGAAATTCAAGGAGCCTGACGTCTACTTTCCGGTATTTAACGACGACTACAATCGATGGCGAGAGAAACACCAGCGAGGCGGGGACTTTATGGTGTACTCGAAGCCCCTTTACCTCAAATTGAAGAAAGCAATCGACCTCAAACTTGGTGAGATATGCCGATTAGAACCCTTAAATTCCTTGGCGTAATTTCTCTGATCTTCCTTGGGGTCGGTTTGCTCGTTCATTTATCGCGGCCCCACTACGGACGCTGTGATTTCTACGATAGTCCGGATACGCTGGATGGTGGAGTCAAGCTGTTGAACGGCGTCTCATACCGGTTTCAGATGTGCGGCTCCGGTGGTCACGATCAAGATGGCACGGACGATGAAATTGAACTGAAGGTTTTCAACGACAAGGAAACACTTCTTGCCAGGCGCTATTTTTCAGTCAATTGGTATGCAGGGCGAAGCTTTCACGCGCCATTGCGCTACGAAGCCGATGCTGTTCGGTACATTGATGTGACCGAAAATTCTGAATTCGATAAACGCCTGAGCATGCCACCGACAAAGTGGGACTGGATTCAAGCCAGGCTGCCGTTATTCTGAGCCAGGCCTCGGCGAGATTTTCTAGCGAAAAGTGATAGCCCAGAAGAACCCCAACAATCATCGGGGGCAATCTAGCGCCTGCTCACACCAAATCTGTGAGTGCAGATTTAGTAAGAACAGGCGCTAGACAAACGACAAAGCCTTGGCGCGAGCCAAGGCTTTGTTTCTTGATCAGCCGGCGGACGCTTTCCTTGCGTGACAAGTGCCGCGGTGCCGCCGCTCACTCCGCCTCGGCAATCCAGGCCGCCTGGATCGCTTCGAGGATGCGCTCGCCCGAGCGGTTGGGATCGTCCTCGAATCCATCAAGCTCCATCACCCAGCGATGCAGGTCGGTGAAGCGGATGGTCTTGGGATCAGTGTCCGGGAACTTGTCGTAGAGTTCCTCGGCGATCTGCTGGGTGTCGGTCCATTTCATGTCGATCTCCCGGCACGGCCGATGCCGTGCCCGCTCAATGGTTTTCGGAGGCGTGGTTGATGGTGTACTTGGGGATTTCGACGGTCAGGTCTTCTTCGCCCAGCACCACTTGGCAGGACAGGCGGGAGGTGGCCTCCAGGCCCCAGGCCATGTCCAGCAGGTCTTCTTCCTTGTCGGTGGGGTCGTCCAGCGAGTTGAAGCCTTCGCGGATGACCACATGGCAAGTGGTACAGGCGCAGGATTTTTCGCAGGCGTGCTCGATGTCGATGTCGCTGTCCAGCAGCGCGTCGCACAGGGTCTTGCCGGCCGGGGCGTCGATCACCGAGCCTTCGGGGCAGAGGACCGGATGGGGGAGGATAACGATCTGGGGCATGGTGGCTCTCGGGTCTTTCTACAGTGTTCGGGTCAGGACGTCGCTCAGGCGACTTCATCCAGCTTCTTGCCGGCCAGTGCGGCATGGACGCTGCGGTCCATGCGGCGGGCGGCGAATTCTTCGGTGCCATGGGCCAGGGCGTCAACCGCAGCCTTGATGGCGAGGTGGTCGCTCCCCTGGGCAGCGGCGGTGACGGCTGCCATCTGCACTTCGATGTCAGCACGCTCCTGTTCGGACAGCAATGCAGCATCGGCCTGCAGCGCCGAGCGGGTGGCCAGGACGATGCGTTCGGCTTCGACCTGCTCTTCCCGCAAGGCACGACGTTGCATGTCCTCATCGGCAGAACTGAAGGACTCTTGCAGCATGCGGGCGATCTCGTCGTCCGCCAGGCCATAGGACGGCTTGACGGTGATGGAGGCTTCCACGCCGGAGGTCATCTCGCGGGCCGACACGGCCAGCAGGCCGTCGGCGTCGACCTGGTAGGTCACGCGGATGCGCGCCGCACCGGCCGCCATGGGGGGAATGCCGCGCAGTTCGAAACGCGCGAGCGAACGGCAGTCGGCCACCAGTTCACGCTCGCCTTGCACCACGTGGATGGCCATGGCGGTCTGGCCGTCCTTGAAGGTGGTGAATTCCTGGGCACGCGCACAGGGAATGGTGGAGTTGCGCGGAATGACCTTCTCGGCCAGGCCGCCCATGGTTTCGATGCCCAGCGACAGCGGGATCACGTCCAGCAGCAGCCAGTCGTCGCCCGGCGCACGGTTGCCGGCCAGCAGGTTGGCCTGCACGGCCGCGCCCAGCGCCACCACCTTGTCGGGGTCGATGTTGGACAGCGGATTGGTCTTGAAGAACTCGCCCACGGCGCGGCGGATGTGCGGCATGCGGGTGGCACCGCCGACCAGCACCACGCCGTCCACATCTTCCACGGTCAGGCTGGCGTCGCGCAGGGCCTTGCGCACCGGCGCCATGGTCTTGGCCACCAGGTGCTGGGTGATCTCGTTGAATTGCGCGGCGGTGATGGAGAGATGCACTTCCTCGCCGGAGCGAAGCACGGCGTCGATCTGCACTTCGTCCTTGGTGGAGAGCAGTTCCTTGACCTCGCGTGCCTTGACCATCAGGAGACGGGTGTCTTCGTCCGACAGCGGCTGCAGCTGGGCTTCGTGGCTGATCCAGCAGAACAGGCGGTGGTCGAAGTCGTCGCCACCCAGGGCCGAATCGCCACCGGTGGCCAGTACTTCGAACACGCCACGGGTGAGCTTGAGGATGGAAATATCAAAGGTACCGCCACCCAGGTCATAGACCGCGAAGATGCCTTCGGAGGAATTGTCCAGGCCGTAGGCGATGGCCGCTGCCGTCGGTTCGTTCAGCAAGCGCAGCACGTTGATGCCGGCCAGTTGCGCGGCATCCTTGGTGGCCTGGCGCTGGGCATCGTCGAAGTAGGCCGGCACGGTGATGACGGCACCCACCAGGTCGTCGCCCAAGGCGTCTTCGGCGGTCTGGCGCAGCGTGGCCAGGATCTGGGCCGAGATTTCTACCGGGCTCTTCACGCCGGCCACGGTCTTGATCTGCACCATGCCGGGCTGGTCCTGGAAGTCATAGGGCATGTTCTCGGCGTGGGCGATGTCCTTCAGGCCACGGCCCATGAAGCGCTTGACCGAGATGATGGTATTGCGCGGATCGGTGGTCTGCGCGGCCTGTGCCTTGTAGCCGATGTTGGCGTGGCCGTTGGGCAGGTAGCGCACCACCGAGGGCAGCAGCACGCGGCCGTCGTCGTCGGCCAGCACTTCGGGGATGCTGTTGCGCACGGTGGCCACCAGCGAATTGGTGGTGCCCAGGTCGATGCCGATGGCCAGGCGACGCTGGTGCGGCGCGGTGGACATGCCCGGTTCGGAAATCTGCAGTAAAGCCATAGGTGTTGTGACTCGTCGTGATGCGTTATTCAGGTAAGGCCATCCGGATGCCGAGGCCGATGAAGGCACAACCTGCAAGGCGGTTCAGATGGACGGAGGCGTTGGCGCGGCGACGGAACCAGGCGCCGACCGTGCCGGAAAACAATGCGATGGCGCTGAAGATGAGGAAGGCCTGGGCAATGAACACCAGGGCCAGCACCAGCATCTGCAGGGCTTCGTGACCGGCTTCGCGCTGCACGAACTGCGGCAGGAAGGCGATGAAGAACAGGGTCACCTTGGGATTGAGCATGTTGGCCAGGACGCTTTGCCAGTAGATGCGACGCAGCGGCACGGCGGCCGCGCCCTGCCCTTCGCCGGCAAGCGCGATACCGGCCGAGGCCGAGCGCAAGGTGCGATAACCGAGGTAAGCGAGATAAGCCGCGCCCGCGTATTGCAGGGCGTGATAGGCCGGCGGATAGGCCTTGATCACGGCAGCGAAGCCCAGCACCGCCAGCAGGGTATGGAAGATCAGTCCCGAGCTGAAGCCAGCAGCAGCCACCAGACCCGCCTTGCGGCCCTGGGCGATGCCGCGCGTGAGTACGTAGATGTTGTCCGGGCCGGGGGCCAGGGTCAACGTCATCGCGGCCAGCAGGAAGAGGAACAGGTTGGGCATGGTGGCGGCTCCGCGATCAGCCTTCGATCAGGGCGAAGGCGTCGCCGATCTCGGCGCCGAACTTGTCCAGGAACATCAGCTGGCGCACCAGCTGGCCGGCGCCGGCGTAGTCGCCGGCGTCCAGCAGCGCTTCGATGCGGCCGATCTCGGCCTTCTTCTCGCTCAGCAGTGCGGTGTTGAGCTGTTCCAGCGCATCGAGGTCCTTGCCGGACTTGGCGTCATCCAGGGTTTCGCGCCATTCCATCTGCTGCATCAGGAAGGCCGGTGCCATGGCGGTGTTGGATTCGGTCTGCAGGTCCACGCCGTGCAGTTCACACAGGTAGCGCGCACGCTTCAAGGGATTCTTCAGCGTCTGGTAGGCCTCGTTGGCGCGGGTGGCCCACTGCATGGCCACACGCTTTTCGGCATCGCTGGCGTGAGCGAACTTGTCCGGGTGGGCCTGGCTCTGTACCTGGTGGTAAGCCTGCTCCAGCGCCTTCTGGTCGATGGCGAAGCGCTGCGGCAACTGGAACAGGTCGTAGTGGTTTTGCATGGCTGAAAAATAAAAAGCCTGTCGGACTGCAACAGGCTTGGCACATCAGGGACGGCAAACGGTGACCGGGTCAGCTCCGCAGGGAGCGATCACGAGGCTGTCACGGTATCGGCTAAGCACTGGCCGTCTCGCGGCAGGGCCGGCGCGACGGCTTGGTTCAAGATCAGAAGTTCAGAAGCAGAATCAGATGCAGGGGTCAGATGCGGAAGCTTTCGCCACAGCCGCACTCATCCTTCACGTTCGGGTTCTGGAACTTGAAACCTTCGTTCAGGCCTTCGCGCGCGAAGTCCAGTTCGGTACCGTCGATGTAGGGTAGGCTCTTGGGATCGACGAAGACACGCACGCCATGCGACTCGAAGACGGTGTCTTCGGACGATTGCTCATCCACGTACTCCAGCTTGTACGCCAGGCCGGAGCAGCCGGTGGTACGCACGCCCAGGCGCAGGCCGATGCCCTTGCCACGACGTTCCATGTACCGGCTGATGTGTTTTGCTGCCTTCTCTGTCAACGTGATTGCCATGATGCTTGCCTTACGAAATCGAAAACCGCGGAGCGGGTACCTGCTGTCGCAAAAGGCCGATCAGGCGGCCTTCTGTTCCGCGCCGTGCTTGGCCTTGTAGTCCTGCACCGCTGCCTTGATGGCGTCCTCGGCCAGGATCGAGCAGTGGATCTTCACCGGCGGCAGTGCCAGCTCTTCGGCGATCTGGGTGTTCTTGATGGACAGCGCTTCGTCCAGGGTCTTGCCTTTGACCCACTCGGTCACCAGCGACGAGGAGGCGATGGCCGAACCGCAGCCGTAGGTCTTGAACTTGGCGTCCTGGATTACGCCATCGGCGCCGACCTTGATCTGCAGCTTCATCACGTCGCCGCAGGCCGGGGCGCCGACCATGCCGGTGCCGACCGTGTCGTCGCCCTTTTCGAAGGCGCCGACGTTGCGGGGATTTTCATAGTGATCGAGTACTTTTTCCGAATAAGACATGTTCTTGCTCCCTAGATGATGGTATCGACCATCGCCCCTGCACTGTGCTGTGGTTGCTGGCGATGGCTGGCAGAATCCGTGTTTAGTGGGCTGCCCACTGGATGGTGGACAGGTCCACGCCGTCCTTGTACATGTCCCACAGCGGGGACAGTTCGCGCAGCTTGCCGACCTTGCTCTTGATCAGATCGATGGTGAAATCGATGTCTTCCTCGGTGGTGAAGCGACCGATGGTGAAGCGGATCGAGCTGTGTGCCAGTTCATCGCTGCGGCCCAGTGCGCGCAGCACGTAGGACGGTTCCAGGCTGGCCGAGGTGCAGGCCGAACCGGAAGAGACGGCGATATCCTTGATGGCCATGATCAGCGATTCACCTTCCACGTAGTTGAAGCTCACGTTCAGGTTGTGCGGCACGCGGTGTTCCATGTCGCCGTTGATATAGGTCTCTTCGATCTCTTGCAGGCCCTTGGCCAGGCGATCGCGCATGGCGCGGATGTGGGCCAGTTCGCTGTCCATCTCTTCACGGGCGATGCGGAAGGCTTCGCCCATGCCCACGATCTGGTGGGTGGCCAGGGTACCGGAGCGCAGGCCACGCTCGTGACCGCCGCCATGCATCTGCGCTTCGATGCGCACACGCGGCTTGCGGCGCACGTACAAGGCACCGATGCCCTTGGGGCCGTAGCTCTTGTGGGCTGAGAAGCTCATCAGGTCGACCTTCCAGTTTTCCAGGTCGATCTTGACCTTGCCGGTAGCCTGGGCGGCATCGCTGTGGAAGATGATGCCCTTGGAGCGGCAGAACTCGCCGATTTCCGGCACCGGCTGAATCACGCCGATTTCGTTGTTGACCAGCATGACCGAGACCAGGATGGTGTCCGGACGCACGGCCGCGGCGATCTGCTCGACGGTGACCAGACCGTTGTCCTGCGGCTGCAGGTAGGTCGCTTCGAAGCCCACGCGTTCCAGTTCGCGGAAGGTATCCAGCACCGCCTTGTGCTCGGTTTTGACGGTGATGATGTGCTTGCCCTTGGACTTGTAGAACTGCGCCGCGCCCTTGATGGCCAGGTTGTTGCTCTCGGTGGCGCCGGAGGTCCAGATGATCTCGCGGGAATCGGCATTGACCAGCTTGGCCACTTCTTCACGCGCCTCTTCCACGGCCTTTTCGGCGGTCCAGCCATACATGTGGCTGCGCGAAGCGGGATTACCGAACTGCTCGCGCAGATAGGGAATCATCTTGTCGGCCACGCGCGGATCGACCGGGGTGGTCGCCGAGTAGTCCATGTAGATCGGGAAGTGCGGAGCCTTGATGGTCTCCAGCAGGCTTTTTTCCAGGGGTGCGTTCATAGGTCCTTGCTCCAAATCAGGCTGCGGCTTGCGGGCGGTGCATCACCACCACGCTCTGCGAGTCGGCGGCACGATGCTCCGTCGGCTTGGGTTCTTTTTGCTGGTCGACCAGGTCCTGGAGCGATACCGAATCCAGGTACTCGACCATCTTTTCGTTCAGGGTAGACCAGAGGTCATGCGTCATGCAGCGCGTACCGCCCGGGTGCGCAGCGCTGTGGCAGTTTTCCTTGCCGCCGCACTGGGTCGCATCCAGCGGTTCGTCCACCGCGATGATGATGTCGGCCACCGAGACATCGGCGGCCTTGCGTGCCAAGTTGTAACCACCGCCGGGCCCTCTCACGGACTCGACGATCTGGTGTCGTCGCAACTTGCCGAACAACTGCTCCAGATATGATAGAGAAATTTCCTGGCGCTCGCTGATGGCCGACAACGTGACGGGGCCCTTGCCCTGGCGCAAGGCCAGATCAATCATCGCCGTCACGGCAAAACGACCTTTGGTGGTAAGACGCATGGAGTTCACTCCAGAAACAAATGAACCGGCGGTGCCGGTTGCCCTGAATTCCCGAATATTTGAGTCAAGTATATCAAACCCGAGTAATTCTGTCAGGTACCGTGCATGCGCAATGTCGGAGCATCCAAGCGACCAGATCAAATTTCCTGCAATTGGGAAGGAAACTTGTCTGACCTCTTGTCAAAATTGGGCTACTCTCTGGGCTACGGCTGGCATCGGCGTCGACCCTCTTGATCCATCTGGTAAGATGGCGCGACAATTTTCTTCTGGCCAGATGCGGACCGCCCACTAAAACACAAGCCGGGTCCGCCAGCGCCGCCCTCCCAAGAAACAGAACGATATGGATGTGAGCGATACCCCCAATCCGCTGCTGCGCCCGCGCCGCAAGCCCCAGAGCCTGTCGCAGGAGGTCGTGGCAGCGTTGTCGGCAATGATCGACAACGGCAGCCTCAAACCCGGCGACAAGCTGCCAACGGAATCCGAAATCATGCAGACCCAGGGTGTCTCCCGCACCGTGGTGCGCGAAGCCATCTCACGCCTGCAGGCGGCCGGCCAGGTGGAGACCCGGCACGGCATCGGTACCTTCGTACTGGAAGCCCGCAAAGGCTCCAACATCAATATCGACCCGGCCACCATCACCACCATGCGCGACCTGCTGGCGCTGCTGGAGCTGCGCATCAGCCTGGAAACCGAAACCGCCGGGCTGGCAGCCGCCCGCCGCAGCGAAGAACAGTTGCAGGAAATCCGCGAGGCGCTGGACCTGTTCCGCGCCAACCAGCAAGCCGGCGGCGATACGGTAGGCCCGGACTTCCGCTTCCACTTCGCCATCGCCAATGCCACCGGCAACCGCTATTTCATCGAGATCATCAGCCACCTGGGCATGGGCGTGATCCCGCGCAAGCGCATCAACACCGCCGAACTGGCGCACGACCAGCAGGCCAGCTACCTGGACCGCGTGCAGCGCGAGCATGAAGACATCTTTGAGGCCATCGCCCGTGGCGACGCCGAGGCCGCCCGCGCCGCCATGCGCAATCACCTGACCAACAGCCGCGAGCGCCTGCGCCGGGCACAGCAGGAAGCGGAATCGGGCGCAGCCGGCAACGCCAGCTGAGCCCCGTGTAGTTCATCCCACTGCACGTCCCCACCGCTGGCAAGACAAGCACTGCCAGCGGTCGGCGCCCGCCAGCCCTCCCCCGGCCGCTACACCATCTTCCGCCCCCTGCCTCACCTCACCTCACCTGCAGCACCTCCTCCCTGGCTCCCCTCCTTAGTCCAACACGTCACAATAAATTGCTGGATTTCTGAAATCTTATGTTGTACGATGACTGATGTCATATGCAGTTTTGATCGGAACCCGGTGTCCGTCCCGCTGACTTGCGCCCGGGCCTCCGTTTCCACCCTATTTCCAACTGATTTCCAACGGCGTCGAGCGAAAACATGTCCCAGTACACACCCCAAGACCTCAAACAGATCCTCTCTTCCGGCCTGCTGTCCTTCCCGCTGACCGACTTCGACGAGCAGGGCGATTTCCGCCCCAAGACCTATATCGAGCGCCTGGAATGGCTGGCTCCGTACGGCGCCAGCGCCCTGTTCGCCGCTGGCGGCACGGGTGAATTCTTCTCTCTGGTGCCGGGCGAGTATTCGGACATCATCCGCACCGCCGTGGATACCTGCCGTGGCAAGGTGCCCATCATCGCCGGTGCCGGCGGCTCCACCCGCGCAGCCATCGCCTATGCCCAGGAAGCCGAACGCCTGGGTGCACACGGCATCCTGCTGATGCCGCACTACCTGACCGAAGCCAGCCAGGACGGTATCGCCGCCCACGTGGAAGCGGTCTGCAAATCGGTCAATTTCGGCGTGATCATCTACAACCGCGCCGTCTGCAAGCTCAACGCCGAGACCCTGCAAAAGCTGGCCGACCGCTGCCCGAACCTGATCGGTTTCAAGGACGGTATCGGCGAGATCGAGCCGATGGTGCACATCCGCCGCAAGCTGGGCGACCGCTTCACCTACCTGGGTGGCCTGCCGACGGCCGAAGTGTACGCCGCTGCCTACAAGGCACTGGGCGTGCCGGTCTACTCCTCGGCAGTGTTCAACTTCATCCCCAAGACGGCCGTGCAGTTCTACGAAGCCATCGCCAAGGACGACCACGCCACCGTGGGCAAGCTGATCGACGACTTCTTCCTGCCCTACCTGGAAATCCGCAACCGCAAGGCTGGTTACGCCGTCTCCATCGTCAAGGCCGGTGCCAAGATCGTGGGTCACGATGCCGGTCCGGTGCGTACCCCGCTGACCGATTGCACCCCGCAGGAGCATGAAGAGCTGGCTGCGCTGATCAAGAAGCTGGGTCCGCAGTAAGGATGTAATGAGCCCGCTTGGGCTCGCATGAGAATCAGAAAGACCAAGGGCCGCAGAAATCTGCGGCCCTTTTGCTTGACCGCCCCGCTGACGGGGTGCGTGCACGAAAAAAAACCTCCGACGCCAGTGCGACGGAGGTTTCTTTCCACTCAGGTCCGGCCAGGCCGGCATCCTGATGACGGGTTCAGAACTCTTCCCAATCCTGGGCGTCGTCCTTGCCCCGGGCGCTGGCCGATGAGCTCGCCGATGCGCCGGCCGGCTTGGCTGGTTTGGCCGGGGGCAGCTTGGGCGCGGCAGCAGGAGCGGCCTTGGGCGCAACCGGCGCGCTGACCGACGCCATCGCAGGCGCAGCCTGGGGTGCCGGTGCTGCCTTGGGCATGGGGCGCGCCTTGACCGACGCACTGGCGACCTGGTGCGCATCGATCTTGAAGATGCTGACTGCAGCCACCAGGTTGGTGGCCTGCGCCTGCAAGGACTGGGCGGCGGCCGCGGCTTCTTCCACCAGCGCCGCGTTCTGCTGGGTCACCTCGTCCATCTGGGTGATGGCCCGGTTGACCTGCTCGATCCCGGTGCTCTGCTCGCGACTGGCTTCGGCGATCTCGCCCACGATGTCGGTGACGCGCTGCACGCTGGTGACCACCTCGCTCATGGTGGCCCCGGCCTGCTCGACCAGTTGGCTGCCAGCCTCGACCTTGTCCACCGAATCGTCGATGAGGGACTTGATTTCCTTGGCAGCAGCGGCCGAGCGCTGAGCCAGGGAACGCACTTCCGACGCCACCACGGCAAAGCCGCGTCCCTGTTCACCGGCACGGGCCGCTTCCACCGCTGCGTTGAGCGCCAGGATGTTGGTCTGGAAGGCAATGCCGTCGATCACGCTGATGATGTCCACGATCTTGCGCGAGGATTCGTTGATGGCCTGCATCGTATCCACCACCTGCGATACCACCTCGCCCCCCTTGCTGGCGGTGGAAGAAGCCGAATGCGCCAGCTGGTTGGCCTGCAGGGCATTCTCGGCGTTCTGCTTGACGGTGCCGGTCAATTCCTCCATCGAGGCGGCGGTCTCTTCCAGCGAGCTGGCCTGCTGCTCGGTGCGCGAGGACAGGTCCATGTTGCCGGCCGCGATTTCCTTGGCATTGGTGTCGATGCTGTCGGAACTGCTGCGCACGCTGGACACCGTCGTCAGCAGCGCCTGCTGCATGCTGCGGATGGCCGCGAACAGGCGACCGATCTCGTTCTTGCTCTCGACGTCGACCTTGGTGGTCAGGTCGCCATTGGCCACCAGGTCCAGCAGGTGCACGGCGCGATTGAGGGGCGTGAGCACGATGTTGCGCAGCATGAAGTGCACGCCGATGACCAGGAACATGGCACCGATGAGACCGGCCACGACCAGCCACACCACCAGGTTGTATTCACGCTGGCGTTCGGTGGTGGCCTTGTCGTTAAGCTCCATGGCACGCTTCTGGTAGACGTCCAGCGCGGTCGAGAAGCGCGCGCCACCCTTGCTGATGAAGTTGTTGTTCAGCTGCGAATAGGCAGCGGCATCACCACTCCTGAGCACCTCGGTGGCCTTCTTCAGGATCTCGTTCAAGGCCTTGGCCGATTCGATCAATTCGGTCTTGGTGGCAGGATCCTGGCCCTCCAGATCGGGGAGTTTGGCGTAGTCGTCCAGGTATTTGAGACTACGTTCGTAGGTGGTCTGGGCGCTCTTGAAGGCCGCGTCGATCACGGCCTGGTCGCCCTTTTCCATCAAGGTCGAATAGATGCGGGACTGCGCTGCGCGGGTGCGCGTGGTGTCCTTGTAGGCATCATTGATCAACAAGGCGCGCTCGGTGATCTCGTGCACATACTCGGTCGCATGATTGGCCCGGCCCAGGGCAAAGATACCGACCGCAGCACCGACCACGATCATGCAAGAAAACAGCGCAAGCGCGCTCATCAGGCTGAAGCGAACCGTAAGATTCCGCATTCCCTCTCTCCGCTTAATTTTTGGACAACATTAGAAATGAGACTAGCACTTGACGATACAGCAGCCGCCCCCTCTGCAATCGGACGGCAACCAGACCAAAACCACCCTATTTCCCGGTTAGAGCGGTCAGCAGGCTGTCAGGCGGCATTGTGCAATGGCAACGCGAGGCGCCGCCTGTCCTGGATCAAGCTGCGTGCAAAAGAGACAGAAATTGGCCTTGTCATATGAACATCATGACAAGGCCGGTCGCCCATCAGACGCTGGGCCGGGTGGCCCGGGGCTGTATGTAGAAGGATCAGGGCAGGTCGATGATCTCGACCCAGTTGGGGTTGCGGCCCAGGGTATAGCGCAAGACCGGCGTGAGGGCGCCAGTATCGCGGTCGATGGCGTAGCTGGTCAGGCCGGCCTTCTGCCCGACCGCCAGCAGGTAGCGGCCACGCGGGTCGATGTTGAAGCCGCGCGGCTGGGTTTCGGTGGGTATGTTGAGGATGCGGGTGAGCTTGCCGCTGGCGGGATCGACCTTGAAGCCGGTCAGGGTATTGGAGGTGCGCTCGGAAGCGTAAAGGAAACGGCCGTCCGGGGTCAGGTGCAGATCGGCCGCGGCCAGTTGCTCGCTGGTCTTGAAGCCCTCCGGCAGGAGCGAGTCGCTGCCCAGCAGGCTGAGCGTGCCGTTCTGACGGTCATAGGCGTAGGTACTGACGGTGGCATCAAGCTCATTGGTCGAGTAGACGAAACGCTGGTCCCGTGAAAACACGAAATGACGCGGCCCCGCCCCGGCCTGGGTACTGACTGCGGGCGGCGTGTTGGCAGTGAGCTTGCCGGTGGCGGCGTCGAAGCGGTATTGCAGGATCACATCGCTGCCCAGGTTGCTGGCGAAGACGTGCGTATTGTCGGGGTCCACCTGTACCGAGTGGGCGTTCTTGCCGGTGGGGATCACGGCCAGCGGCGGGGTCTGCACCACGCCATCGGCACCGATGGCATTGACCGAGATCTTGTTGCCGGAGTAAGACGCCGCCAGCAGGTAGCGCCCGGTGCGGTCGGTGGCGATGTTGGCCATGTTGTCGGCCAGCGGCGTCTTGGAAAGCACCTTGAGCATGCCGCTGGCGGGGTCGATGGCGTAGCTGAGCACCGAGTAAGGCTGGCCGCGCAGCGAGGCATACAGGTATTTGTGATCGGGGCTGATGGCCAGCGGCATGACGGTACTGCCGGTGTCGACCCGGTCGATCAGGTTCACGCTGCCGTCGCCATTGAGGCGCAGCACGTAGATGTCCTGGCTGTCGGCATTGGAGACATAGGCCACCGTGGCGGCGCCGGCCTGGACAGCGGCCAGGCTGAGGACGGAGGTGGCGATCAAGGTGGCAAGGCGGGACGGGGTGGCGGAAGGGTTGCGGGCGTTGTCGTGGCTCATGGTGTCTCCTGTCGATTCATATTGTTGTTCGAAAAACTGAAGCAAAAAAAAAATGGACCCGCAAGCGGGCCCCAAGGAAGGATCAGGTCACTGGCGCCGGATTGAACAGGGTCAGCGCGTTATGCAGTTTCCACTGCTCGGCCCAGGTGCGCTTCTTGCCGCTGGCCACGTCCAGCATCAGCTGGAACAGTTCCCAGCCCACGTCCTCGATGCTGGCCTCGCCGCTGGCGATGCGACCGGCATTGACGTCCATCAGGTCGTGCCAGCGCCGCGCCAGGTCGTTGCGGGTGGCGACCTTGATCACCGGCACCGCTGCCAGGCCATAGGGGGTGCCACGGCCGGTGGTGAAGATATGCAGGTTCATGCCGGCGGCCAGCTGCAGCGTGCCGCAGATGAAGTCCGAGGCCGGCGTGGCGGCATAGATCAAGCCCTTCTGCTGCAGCTTGTCGCCCGGCGCAAGCACGCCCGAGATCGGGCTGGAGCCGGACTTGACGATGGAGCCCATGGCCTTCTCGACGATATTGGCCAGACCGCCCTTCTTGTTGCCGGGGGTGGTATTGGCGCTGCGGTCCACGCCGCCCTGCTTGAGGTAATTGTCGTACCAGTCCATCTCGCGGATCATGGCCTGCGCCACGTCCTCGTTGACTGCGCGCGAGGTCAACTGGTCGATGCCGTCACGGACCTCGGTCACCTCCGAGAACATCACCGCCGCCCCGGCCCGCACCAGCAGGTCGGTGGCGAAGCCCACGGCGGGGTTGGCAGTCACGCCGGAGAAGGCATCGCTGCCACCGCACTGCACGCCCACCACCAGGTCGGAAGCCGGGCAGGTCTCGCGACGGCGCTTGTCGAGCTCGGTCAGGCGCGCCTCGGCCATCTTCATGATGGAGTCGATCATGGAGTTGAAGCCCACGTGCTCCGCATCCTGCAGGCAGACCACATAGGGCTCGCCGGCCTTGTGGATGGGGATCATGTTTTCAGGCAGCAGGCGATTGGGCTGAAGCTTTTCGCAACCCAGGCTGACCACCATGGCCTGGCCGCCGAAGTTGGGGTTCAGGCTGATGTTGCGCAGCGTGCGGATGGGGATGCCGGCATTGGGCGCATCGATGGCCACGCCGCAGCCATAGGTATGCTCCAGCGCCACCACATCTTCCACATTGGGATACTTGGGCAACAGTTCGGCGCGGATGCGCTTGACCGCGTGCTCCACCACTCCCGCCACGCATTGCACGGTGGTGGTGATGGCCAGCAGGTTGCGGGTACCGACCGAACCATCGGCATTGCGATATCCCTCGAAGGTATAGCCTTCCAGCGGCGGCTGCGGCGCCGGCTTCTTGGTGGCGATGGGCAGGTTGTCCAGTTCGCGGGCCGGCGGCATCTGCACCAGCGATTCCTCGATCCAGCTGCCCTTGGGAATATCGCGCACCGCATAGCCGATGGCCACGTCATAGCGCGTGATGGCCTCGCCCTGCTTGAGGTCGCGCAAGGCGATCTTGTGGCCCTGGGGAACGCGGTCGACCAGGGTCAGACCATCCGGGAAGACGGTGCCGGCCGGCAGGCCGCCGTCGTTGACGACGATGGCGACATTGTCGGTGTCGTTCATCATGATGTAGCGCGGGGTGGTTGCCTGGCTGGCGGCGATATCGTTGCTCATGCTAAGTCCCATACGACAGAATGCTGCGAATCAAATGAAACGGCGGCGCGTCAGGACGACGGCCGCCGGCAAGGTCCTCAGGCGTCCTTCAGTTCGACGCGCTTGATTTCCTTGACGATGACAAGATAGCTGATCACCGTGATCAGTGCATTGACACCCACGAACACCAGCGCGCCCGAGAAGGAACCGGTTTCCTTGACGATGTAGCCGATGACGATCGGAGTGGTAATGCCGGCCACGTTACCGAACATGTTGAACAATCCACCCGACAAACCCACGATCTGCTTGGGTGCGGTATCGGCCACCACGGCCCAGCCCAGTGCGCCCACGCCCTTGCCGAAGAAGGCCAGCGCCATGATGCCCACCACCATCCACTGTGCCTCGACATAGTTGCACAGGATCATGGTCATGGACAGCAGCATGCCGCCCACGATGGGGATCTTGCGTGACCAGGTCACCGACATGCCGCTCTTGATCAGGCGGTCCGAGATCAGCCCGCCGACCACGCCGCCGATGAAGCCGCACACCGCCGGGATCGAGGCCACGAAACCGGCCTTGAGGATGGACATGCCGCGCTCCTGCACCAGATACACCGGGAACCAGGTCAGGAAGAAATAGGTGATCACGTTGATGCAGTACTGGCCGATATACACGCCCAGCAGCATGCGGTTGGACAGCAGCTGGCGGATATAACCCTTGCCCTTGGTGGAGGGTGCAGCCACCTTGCGGTTGTCCATGTCCACCAGGCCACCGCCGGACTCGATGTGCTGCAGCTCGGCCTGGTTGATGCGCGGATGGTCCTTGGGGCTGTAGATGATCTTGCCCCAGATCAGCGCCAGCGCGATGCCGACCACGCCCATCACCGTGAACACATGGTGCCAGCTATAGGTATGGACGATCCAGGCCATCAGCGGCGTGAACAGCACGGCCGCGAAATACTGCGCCGAGTTGAAGATGGCCGACGCCGTGCCGCGTTCCTTGGTCGGGAACCAGGCCGCCACGATACGGCCGTTGGCCGGGAAGGACGGCGCCTCCGCCAGACCCACCATGAAGCGCAGCAGGAACAGCGACATCACGGCCGCCCCGGTGCTCATCCAGGTCACACCCGCTTGCAGGAAAGTGAAGACCGACCACAGACCGATACTCCACATGTAGATCTTCTTGGAACCGAAACGGTCCAGCAGCCAGCCGCCCGGCAATTGCGCCAGCACATAGGCCCAGCTGAAGGCCGAGAAGATGTAGCCCATCATCACCGGGTCCAGCGACAACTCGGTCTTCATCGCCGAGCCGGCGATGGACAGGGTGGCGCGGTCGGCATAATTGACCGTGGTCACCACGAACAGCAGGAACAGGATCAGGTAACGGATATGGGTGGGCTTGCCCGCCCCGCCGGCCAGGCCGGTGTCATTGCTTTGCGCCAATTGCTTTCTCCAGGTCTCGACTCGCCTTGCAGGACCGGCCCGGTGGGCGCAGACATCCTATGACGTATTGTTGTTGATGGGTATCGATTGAATTGTTATAAGACGTCATACAACAGCACGCGCAGTATAACAGGAAGAAAGCCAACCGCAAGCGATGAATGCTTTTCCGGGCCGGGCCGCCGACTGCCCCCGGGCAGAGGCCTGAATCCCGCCATCGGCGCGGGCCGCGCGGCCATTTCCCGACACATCCACACGCCCCGGCAGCCGCTCGTGTGGACCATGCAAACGGGTTAGAAGCGCCTTCGCACCAGATGAAGTTGTACGACATGCTGGCCGCACCTGACGTAGCGCGCCGGCACGCGTATCATGCGCGCATTCGTCCATTCCCATGCTTCAACCATGAATACCACTCCCTCCCTGCCACCATCGCGCCCGGCAGTCCCTTGGCTCAAACCCCTGCTGTTCGTGCTGGTGGCAGCCATCGGCTTGTATTACGTCAAATGGTCCCCGTATTACCTGAAGTCTTTTGTGGCCGCCGACAAACACAGCATCGGCGCGTCCATCCTGTCCAACGCACCGACGGCGCCGTGGTCGGCGGCGCTGGAATATGCCGGCGTCTACTTCGCAGCGATCTGGAAGGCCGCCGTACTGGGCGTATTGCTGGGGTCGCTGGTACAGGTCCTGGTTCCGCGCGACTGGCTGTTGCGCGTGTTCGGCCGCGCCGGTCTGGGCTCCACGCTGCGTGGCGGCCTGTTTGCACTGCCCGGCATGATGTGCAGTTGCTGCGCCGCGCCCGTGGTGGCCGGCATGCGCCGCCAGCAGGTATCGGTCGGGGCGGCGCTGGCCTTCTGGATGGCCAATCCGGTACTCAATCCGGCCACGCTGGTATTCATGGGCTTCGTGCTGGGCTGGCAGATGGCTGCGCTGCGGCTGGTGGCGGGTATCTTGCTGGTGGTGGGCGTGGCGCTGGTGGCGCAGCGCGTCTCGCGGGCCCAGGCGCAGCCAGCAGCTCTGCCGCAAGCCGCACTGGATGCCGTAGCCCAGGCAGATCAAGGCGAACAGGCAGACAGCGCCCGTCTCTTCCTGCTTCGCTGGGGTCGTCAACTCTGGCAATTGTTCTGGAGCACGATCCCGATCTACATCGTGGTGGTCCTGGCCCTGGGCGCGGCCCGTGTGTGGCTGTTCCCGCAGGTGGATGCCAGCATGGGCAACAGCCTGCTGTGGATCGTGGCGCTGGCCGTGGTGGGCACGCTGTTCGTGATCCCGACGGCAGCCGAAATCCCCATCGTGCAATCCATGCTGTCCCTGGGCATGGGCGTCGGTCCGGCTGTGGCGCTGCTGATGACACTGCCCAGCATCAGCCTGCCCTCGCTGCTGATGCTGCGCAGCTCCTTCACGCCGCGCGTGCTGGTGACGGTGACCGTCATGACAATCCTGATCGGTGCGGCCAGCGGTCTGGCCGCCGTGGCCCTGCTCTAGGGCCTGCTCAGGCCGGGGCTTGCGCCATCGACATGGGCTGCGGCCGATGCTGGCGCAGGAAGTCGACCACCTCGGCCTGCTTGCCTGCGAACAGCAGGCGCGAACGTTTGGCTTCGCGCTGGAAGGCATAGACCGGATCGTAGTAGTCCGTCAGCAGGGACTCGATCCAGGCCCGGTGCAGGTCGACCACGCCATCTTTCTCCTGGCGCGCCAGGGCGGTTTCCATCAGCTGCAGCAATTGCCGGTAGCGCTGGTCGCCCAGGCGCTTGACCAGCTTGCCCAGCGCGGCCAGCAAATGGGCCCGATAGCGTTCGAAACCGTGGCGCGGGTCCAGCGCCAGATACTCCTCGCTCAAGCCACTGACATAATCGCGCAGGATGCGCTCCACGCGCCCTGCCCGGCTGTCTTCCAGCCACACCATGGGCAGACTCTGCATGCGCTGGTGCAGCGCCAGTGGCAAGGCGCAGGCACCGATCAGGCGGCTCTCGTCTTCCAGCGCGAACCAGTGATGGCCCTGCGCACGCAGCTTGATCATGGCAATCGCCAGCCGGTGCTCGAAATCGATGGGTGCCGGCTGCGCCGAAGCGCGCTTGCCAAAGCTGGAGCCACGGTGGTTGGCATAGGCTTCCAGATCCAGCGCATTGTCCAGCTGCAGCAGCACGTCGGTCTTGCCGCTGCCGGTCATGCCGCCCACCACCACGAACTGGCACTGCGCCAGCGCCTCTTCGATGGACTGCATCAGGAAATGCCGCAGCGCCTTGTAGCCGCCAGCCACGCGGGGATAGGCGATGCCGGCTTCACTTTTCAACCATTGCTGGGTGATCTGCGAGCGCAGACCACCACGAAAACAGTACAGGCAGCCGTCAGGATGCGCCTGCGCAAATCGCGCCCAGGCGGCAATGCGCGCTTCCTTGACCGGCCCGCTGACCAGCTGCTGCCCCAGTTCGATGGCCGATTGCTGCCCCTGTTCCTTGTAGCGCAGGCCGACCTGATGGCGCTCGCTATCGTTCATCAGTGGCAGGTTCACTGCCGTCGGAAACGCCCCCTTGCCGAATTCCACCGGCGCCCGCGCATCCAGCATGGGCGTATCGGCCAGAAACAGCGCCTGACTGGGCTGGATATCGGCCATCAGAGGACCTCGACGGCGTATCGCTGTCGTTCCACCAGTTCGCCGATGGGGGCCAGCTCCAGGCCCAGCGCAGCCGCCGTGGCGAGGAATTCGGGATTGGCCTCGGGGCGCACCGCCACCAGCAAGCCGCCGCTGGTTTGCGGGTCGCACAGCAGGTGCTTCTGGCTATCGCTCAGCGGGCTGATCCTGGCGCCATAGCTCTCGAAATTGCGCAAGGTACCACCCGGCACGCAGCCTTCAGCGAGGTAATACGGCACGCCCGGCAGGCTGGGTACGCGACCCGATTCGATGCGCGCCGTCAGGCCACTGCCGTCGCACATCTCGACCAGGTGACCCAGCAGGCCGAAGCCGGTCACATCGGTCATGGCGGTCACCCCGGCCAGCTTGCCAAAGCGGCTGCCGGGCTGGTTGAGCTTGCACATCCAGTCACGCGCGCTGCCCACGTCTTCGGCACGCAGCTTGCCCTTTTTCTCGGCGGTGGTAAGGATGCCGATGCCCAGTGGTTTGGTGAGATAGAGCAGGCAGCCGGCGGTGGCGGTGTCGTTGCGCTTCATGTTGCGCTTGTCGACCACGCCCGTCACGGCCAGGCCGAAGATGGGCTCCGGCGCATCGATGGAATGGCCACCGGCCAGCGGGATGCCGGCCGCATCGCAGGCCGCGCGGCCGCCGCGCACCACTTCACGCGCCACCTCAGGCGGCAGCACATTGACCGGCCAGCCGAGGATGGCGATGGCCATCAGCGGGTCGCCGCCCATGGCGTAGATGTCGCTGATGGCATTGGTGGCGGCGATGCGTCCGAAGTCGAAGGGATCGTCGACGATGGGCATGAAGAAATCGGTGGTCGAGACCACGCCACGCTCTTCGTCGATGGCATAGACGGCAGCGTCGTCGCGGGAGGCGTTGCCCACCCACAGCTTGGGGTCCAGATGCTGGGCGCCACTACCGGCGAGGATCACTTCCAGCACCTGCGGTGAAATCTTGCAGCCGCAACCGGCACCATGGCTGTACTGGGTCAGACGAATGGGTTCGCTCATGGGAATGTCCTGGCTGTTCGGAGGGGATGCCGATTCTAGCAGCGTTTGAGGGGGCTCAACGCACGGTAGCTCAAGCACAGCAGGCGGTAAGATGATGCGCCAGAAATTGGCTCGAGTGCGCTGGTTTCCAGCGCATTCCGCATGGCACCAGACAGACTTTGCCCCATGCCGACGCGGCACCAAAAACAAAAAAGCCCCGCAAGAAACTTGCGAGGCTTTCGTATTCTGGCTCCCCGACCTGGACTCGAACCAGGGACCTGCGGATTAACAGTCCGTCGCTCTACCGACTGAGCTATCAGGGATCAATTGAGGGCGCGATTATGAACGATTTTTTTCCGAATGACCAGAGAGGAAAACGAAAATTTTTTACACCGTTCTGCATCGTGGCGGCATAGCCCTGCCGCCCTTGCGCACGACCTGCATCACAGGCCTCACACACATTGAAAAGGCCCCGCAATTGCTTGCGAGGCCTTCGCATTCTTTGGCTCCCCGACCTGGACTCGAACCAGGGACCTGCGGATTAACAGTCCGTCGCTCTACCGACTGAGCTATCAGGGAACAGCTGAGAAAAAGATTATGACCCGATTTTTACTTCATGTCAAAACTTTTTTCAGGGAAATTGCCATTTCTTCATAGGAGAAATGCCGCTCCCGCCCCATCCGCAGACAAGGCGGGAAAACGCATTACAGCACCTTGGCGATGGCGTTGACGACGGCGTCGATGTTCTTGCTGTTCAACGCGGCCACGCAGATGCGGCCGGTGTCGACGGCGTAGATCGAGAACTCGTTGCGCAGGCGTTCCACCTGGGCCTTGGTCAGGCCGGAGTAGGAGAACATGCCGCGTTGGCGGGTGACGAAGTCGAAGTCGTGGCTGGGCGCCTTTTCCTTCAGCTTGGCGACCAGCAGCTGACGCATTTCGCGGATGCGCACGCGCATCTCGGCCAGTTCGTCTTCCCACAGCTTGCGCAGTTCGGGTGATGCCAGGGCGGTGGCGACCACCTGGCCACCGTGGATCGGCGGGTTGGAGTAGTTGGTGCGGACCACGCGCTTCAGTTGCGACAGCACGCGGGCAGCTTCCTCGGCGCTGGCGGCGGCGATGGACAGTGCGCCCACGCGTTCGCCATACAGCGAGAAGGACTTGGAGAAGGAGTTCGACACGAACAGCGGGCCGCCGGCTTCGGCGAAGCGGCGCACCACCTGACCGTCTTCGGCGATACCGTCGCCAAAGCCCTGGTAGGCCATGTCCAGGAACGGGACCAGGCCGCGCGAGGTCACCACTTCGATGACCTGGGTCCACTGGTCGTCGGTCAGATCAGCGCCGGTGGGGTTGTGGCAGCAGGCGTGCAGCAGCACGACCGAACCAGCCTTCATGGTCTTCAAGGCGTCCAGCATGCCGGCGAAGTTCACGCCGCGGGTGGACGGGTCATAGTAGGGATAGGCGTTGACCTTGAAGCCGGCCATCTCGAACAGGGCGCGGTGGTTTTCCCAGCTCGGGTCGCTGATCCAGACTTCGGTGCCGGCCGGCGAGAAGTGCTTCAGGAAGTCGGCGCCCAGCTTCAGGGCACCGGTGCCGCCCAGGGCCTGCACGGTGATCGCACGCTTTTCGGTCACCACGGCGCTGCCGGCGCCGAAGACCAGCTCCTGCACGGCGCGGTCGTAGGTGGCCAGGCCGTCGATGGGCAGGTAGGTACGCGGGGCCAGCTTGGCCGCCAGTTCCGCCTCGGCTTTCTTCACGCATTCCAGCAGGGGGACCTTGCCGTTGTCGTCGTAGTAGACACCCACGCCCAGATTGGTCTTGGCCGGGTTCTGGTCGGCGTTATAGGCTTCGGTCACGCCCAGGATAGGGTCGCGCGGCGCCATTTCGATGGCGGAAAACAGGGAGGCGGAGACAGGTGCGTTCATCGTGATAACATGAAAAGTTAGCTGCAACAAAGCGCAGCAGAAGGAAATGGATGCAGGTCCAAGCGGCCGGACATGCACCTTTTTGCAACACTGCATTCTAACAAAAGTGGATGCCCAATCACAGATACAGCCGGGGTGAATTGCCTGCCGAATCTGCATGAGCCCATGCAGAGCCGACATAACCCGCGCCGCGCAGTGTCGCGGTCTGGCACCGATGAGCTGCCGCCTGACGCCACTTTGCGTCCGGTCGCGCTGATCCCGGCATGCCGTTTGCGTCTTGAACTTCCACATCCCGGCAGCATTTGATGAATATTCACGCCACCACATTGCCTGCGCGCAATGCCCCGAATCCGGGCATTGTTGCCATCCTGCGCACTGCGGCGGCTCACCGAGCAAACGAGCGACAGAGGCGAGCGACACCATGGCAGAACTGACCCCCATTAGCACCGAGCTGGACGAGAGCAAGTTCATCACCTTCCCCGACTCGCCCTTCAAGCTCTACCAGGTCTTCCCGCCGGCCGGCGACCAGCCGGCGGCCATCGACAAGCTGGTCGAAGGCGTCCACGACGGTCTGTTCTACCAGACCCTGCTGGGGGTGACCGGCTCGGGCAAGACCTACACCATGGCCAATACCATCGCCCGCCTGGGGCGCCCGGCCATCGTGTTCGCGCCCAACAAGACGCTGGCGGCACAGCTCTACAGCGAGTTCCGCGAATTCTTTCCGCACAATGCGGTGGAATACTTCGTCAGCTACTACGACTACTACCAGCCCGAAGCCTACGTCCCCCAGCGCGACCTGTTCATCGAGAAGGATTCCTCGATCAACGAACACATCGAGCAGATGCGCCTGTCCTGCACCAAGTCGCTGATGGAACGGCGCGACGTGGTGATCGTGGCCACCGTCTCGGCCATCTACGGTATCGGTAATCCCAATGAATATCACCAGATGATCCTGACCCTGCGCGCCAAGGACAAGGTTTCGCAGCGCGACGTCATCGCCCGCCTGATCCAGATGCAGTACACCCGCAACGAAGTGGACTTCGGCCGTGGCACCTTCCGCGTACGCGGCGACACCATCGACGTGTTCCCCGCCGAGCACGCTGAACTGGCGGTGCGCATCGAGACCTTCGACGACGAGATCGACAGCCTGCAACTGTTCGACCCGCTGACCGGCCGCGTGCGCCAGAAGATTCCACGCTTCACCATCTACCCCGGCTCGCACTACGTCACGCCGCGCTCCACGGTGCTGCGCGCCATCGAGACCATCAAGCAGGAACTGGCCGAGCGCCTGGAATTCTTCCGCAAGGAAAACAAGCTCATCGAAGAACAGCGGCTGGAACAGCGCACCCGCTTCGACATCGAGATGATGACCGAGATCGGTTTCACCAAGGGTATCGAGAACTACTCGCGCCATCTCTCCGGCGCCAAGCCGGGCGATCCGCCGCCCACCCTGGTGGACTACCTGCCGCCGGATGCGGTGATGTTCCTGGATGAATCGCACGTCCTGATCGGTCAGTTGAACGGCATGTACAACGGTGACCGTGCGCGCAAGGTGAACCTGGTGGACTACGGCTTCCGCCTGCCCTCGGCGCTGGACAACCGGCCGCTGAAGTTCGACGAGTTCGAGAAGAAGATGCGCCAGACCATCTTCGTCTCGGCCACCCCGGCCGACTACGAAAACACCCATTCCGACCAGGTGGTGGAACAGGTGGTACGTCCCACCGGCCTGGTGGACCCGATCATTTCCGTGCGTCCCGCCACCACCCAGGTGGATGACCTCATGCAGGAAATCAACGACCGCGTCGCCCGCGACGAACGGGTCCTGGTGACCACACTGACCAAGCGCATGGCCGAGCAGCTGACTGAATTCCTCTCCGACAACGGTATCAAGGTGCGCTACCTGCACAGCGACATTGACACCGTGGAGCGCGTGGAGATCATCCGCGACCTGCGCCTGGGCACCTTCGATGTGGTGGTCGGCATCAACCTGCTGCGCGAAGGCCTGGACATTCCCGAAGTCTCGCTGGTGGCGATCCTGGATGCGGACAAGGAAGGCTTCCTGCGTTCCGAACGCAGCCTGATCCAGACCATCGGGCGCGCGGCGCGTAACCTCAACGGCATGGCCATCCTCTATGGCGATGTGGTGACCGACTCCATGCACAAGGCCATCGGCGAGACCGAGCGCCGCCGCGCCAAGCAGATGGCTTTCAACGAAGCCAACGGCATCGTCCCCACCGGCATCAAGAAGGAAATCCGCGAACTGATCGACGGCGTCTTCAACCCGGCCCAGGCGCGCAGCGAGCTGATGGTGGCCGAAGAGAAGAAGAACTACGAGTCCATGAGCGAGAAGCAGATCAGCAAGGAGATCAAGCGCCTGGAAAAGCAGATGCAGGAACACGCCAAGAATCTGGAGTTCGAAAAGGCGGCCGCCGCCCGCGACCAGTTGCACGTGCTGAAGCAGCAACTCTTCGGCGCGCCCGGCAGCGATACGGCCGTCGCTTGAACGCAGGCGCCAGGGTAGGCGCCATGGGAAGGTCGGCCTGGCGATCAGGCGGTATACAATGCCGCCACTTTATCGCTACGGCCGTCTGCCTTTCACGCCCATGTCTACCGCCACTCCCGCCGCCACGCCCTTTCCCGCCCTGCCCACCGCGCTGCTGGACCTGATCCGCAGCGCCCACCCTTCCTGGTACCCGGCCTTGCGCGCCGGGCTGGAGGCGATCCAGCAGGCCGATCCGGCCTACCTGGGGGCACTCGCCCAGGATGACTACCTGCCCACCGAAGGCCGGCTCTTCGCCGCCTTCCGCCAGCCTATGGACCAGGTGCGCTACGTGCTGGTGGGCGAAGGCCCCTACCCGCGCGCGGCCAGCGCCACCGGGGTGTGCTTCATGGATGGGGCGGTGGGGTCGCTGTGGTCGGACAAGGGCTTGTCCAAGCAGGTCAATCGCGCCACCTCGCTGCGCAATTTCATGAAGATGCTGCTGGTGGCCGATGGCCGCGTGCCGGCCGGCCAGACCAGTGGCGACGCCCTCGCCGGCATTGCCGCCCAGGCCCAGGCCGATACTGCCGGCACCATCCAGACCCTGGCCGACCTGCAGGACAACCTGACTGCGCACGGCTTCCTGCTGCTCAATGCCAGCCTGGTCTTCCGCGCCCACGTGGCGCCGGTCAAGGACGCCCGGGCCTGGAAGCCCTTCTTCGATACCGTGCTGCGCGCCCTGGCCGAGCACGGTGCACAACAGGCGACGCCCTTGCCCACCCTCGTCCTGTGGGGCAAGATCGCCGAACAGCTGGACAGCCTGCCGCTGGTGCAGTCCTTCCCGCGTGCCGTGGCCGAGCATCCCTATAACCTCAGCTTCATCGAACACAGCGGCATGCAGCAGCTGTTCGGTGCCATGCGGCTGCTGGAGAAGCGCCCGTAAAAGGCAGACGTCAATCCGGGTGCCGTAAACGACAAATCCCCGCTAATGGCGGGGAAAGGTTCTGCGGCGCTGGGCTGCCTGCATCGCGGCTGCGATGCTGCTGGGGGTGCGATGCTACTGGGCTGCGGCTGGTGCCGCCTTCGGTTCCGACCATACGGAACCGGTCTCTTCTTTTTTCTTCAGGCGCATCGGGCCTGGTGCTGCAGGTACTGCTGACATCTACCGGTATTTCAACTTGCGCGTCGCGCCGGAATGCGGCCGACCTACCGTCGATAGTCGAAGTCGGTATCAGATCTGCGATTGCAGCTTCCACACGGCGTGCAGGTGGCTGTGATCCAGTTGACGCAGACGGACTTCCATTTCGAAGTGATCGGTCACGCCGTCGAAATAGGCGGCATCCTGCATCTCGGCAGCATCGTTGCGCACAGGCTTGAGGGCGTGGGCGGCGATGACTTGCTGGACGGCAAACTTCACCAGCTCGACCAGCGAGCGCAAATTGTTAGAAAAACCGGCATCTTTTGCCAATATACTCACGGAGTTCATTGCAACTTCCTTCTGTTTAACGTTTGGGTGATTGAAGAATAAGGTCGCCCCTGGCGTTTGCAAAGCAACATTTTCCGACACCACTATAAGTTTTTCTTACATCATGTCGTCTTCCCTGCCCCCGTTGAAAGCCCTCAAAGTGTTCGAAGCGGCAGTCCGGACGCGGAGTCTGACGCTGGCGGCACATGAACTTTTCATCACCCATAGCGCGGTCAGCCAGCAGATCAAGTCACTGGAAGAGTATTTCGAACAACCGTTGTTTTTACGCCAGTCGCGTGGCGTGGAGCCCACAGAAGCGGCCCTGGCCTTCTATGCCGAGGTCAAGGCCAGTCTGGACCGCATCGCACTTGCGGCAGAGCAACTGTCACTGGCCGGCAAGAGCCGCGTGGTGCGGCTGATCGCCGCGCCCTCGGTGGCCATGCGCTGGCTGATCCCGCGCCTGTCGCAGTTCCAGATCGACAACCCGCGCATCGAGGTAAGGGTGACCACGACCATGTCGGAGTATTTCGAGGATGTGAAGGATCCGTTCGACGTGATCCTCTGGCGCAGTCCGCTGGAACGCAGCGGCTATGAATGTGTGCGTTTCCTGGATGACGTATCGGTGCCGCTGGCCTCGCCGCACTTTCTGGAGACGCACAAGATCACGGTGCCACGGGACCTGGTGGAGGTGCCGCTGATCCACCTCTCCAGCCGCTCGGCGGCCTGGTCGCAGTGGCTGGGCAAGGCCGGAGTAGCGGTGCGGCGCAAGATGCCGGGCACCGTCTATGAACACTTCTTCCTGAGCTTGCAGGCCGCGGCCACCGACCTGGGCGTGGCCATGGGGACCTTGGCGCTGGTGGACGACGACCTCGCCCACGGCCGGCTGATCCAGCTGTTCCCGGAGGTGGTGCTGCATGGAGAGGGCTTCCACATGATGTATCGCAGCAGCGCCGAGACCAACCCGGCGCTCAAGACCTTCATCATGTGGTTGAAGCAGATGGGACAGGCGTCCGCCTTCGATGCCCAGCGCACCTGGCCGGCGGACTTCCCCGGCGAGCACTGAGGCGGCACCGGGGCAGGATCGCTTCAGTCGGCCGACTTGAGCACGTGCACCTTGCGGTCGGCGATCAGGTCCTTGGACTTGTCGCGGTAATCCAGCATGTGCGGCAGGGTGAAGTGCAGGCGCAGGGCATCCTCGTCCTTCCACTTCTCGACGAAGGCGAAGGTATCCGGCCCCATCGGCGCCTGGTTCGGGCCAAAACCGTCGACATCCACCACCAGACCGTATTCGATGCAGCCGGCTTCGGCGCGCACGGCGGCCAGGTTGGCGCGGGCCAGGGCCAGCAGGTCTTCACGCTTGCCGGGCTTGGCAGTGATGATGGCGACGACGGTAACGGTGCTCATGCGGGGATTCTCCTGATGTTGTTGATGGACATGCCGCCAGCCTGGCGGCGCGGGCCATCAGCATACGCGATTTGGACGCCGCCTGCCCTTTCGCGAGGGAGACGGTGTCCGGCACCCGCTTCAGACCTCAGTTCAGACGAATCTTTTCCAGCAACTGCGTGATGTTGTAGCGCATGAGCGTCAGATAGTCCGGTGCCGGGCCGGCGGCCGGCGAGAGCGCATCGGCGTAGAGCTTGCCGCCCGGGGCGGTGCCGGATTCGCGGGCGATCTGCTGCAGCAGCTTGGGATTGCTCATGTTCTCGAAGAACAGGGCCTTGATCTTTTCGCTGCGGATCTGGCGGATCAGGGCGGCGACATCGCGGGCGCTGGGCTCGCTATCGGTGGAGACACCCTGGGCCGCCAGGAAGCGCACCTTGTAGCGGGCGCCGAAGTATTCGAAGGCATCGTGCGAGGTGATCACCTTGCGCTTGGCGTCGGGAATCTGGCCGAACTGGCGGGCCGCCCAGGCATCCAGGTCCTGCAGCTTGGCGACGTAGGCCTCGCCGTTCTTGCGATAGACCTCGGCGCCGGCCGGGTCCAGCTTGGCCAGCGCGGCGACGATGTTGCGGGTATAGACGATCACGTTCTGCGGGTCCTGCCAGGCGTGCGGATCGTCCTTGCCATGGTGCGCATGCGCGCCGCCGTGATCATGCTCGTCCTCGTCCTCCCCCACGCGTTCGCGGGCCTTGATCCCGGCCGAGGCCACCACGATGGGGCCGCGATAGTTGGCCGATTGCGCCAGGCGCTCCATCCAGCCTTCGAAACCCAGGCCGTTGACCACGATCAGTCGGGCACGCGCGACCGCCTTGATGTCGTCCGGCGCCGGCTGGAAGACGTGGGCGTCTTCATCCGGTCCCACCAGGGTGGAAACGCTGATGCGATCCCCGCCGACGTTGGCGACGATGTCGCCCAGGATGCTGAAGCTGGCCAGCACCGGAATGCGCTCGGCGGCAACGGCCGGCAGGGTTAGCGCCAGGGCCAGCACGGCCAGCAGCGCAGAGAGGGGGCGAAACAGTTTCATGGTAGCTCCGGGGAAGGAAAAACGAAGGTATTCAAGCCTGCAGGTGGGGCCGGCGCAGCAGGCGCGGCAGCCAGCCACGGGGTGCAAACAGCAACGAGGCGGCATACAGCACGCCGGCGCAGACGATGATGACCGGCCCGGACGGCACCGAGGCGTAGTAGGAAATGAGCAGCCCGGCATACCCCGCCAGCGCCGCCTGCAACACGCTGTTGCACAGCTGTGCCGGCAGCGTGTCGTGCCACAGCCGGGCCGACACCGCCGGCAGCATCATCAGCCCCACGGCCATCAGGGTCCCCAGGGTCTGGAACGACGCCACCAGGTTCATCACCACCAGCATCAGGAACACCTGCTGGTAGATCGCCCCGCCACTGCGGCTGCCCACGGCCATGTACGAGGGATCGAAACTCTCCAGCAGCAGGCCGCGATACAGGGCTGCAATGCCCAGCACGCTGGCGCTGGCCACGCCGGCGATGAGGACCAGGCCTTCACTGTCCACGCCCAGCACATTGCCGAAGAGGATGTGCAGCAGATCGAGCTGGGTGCCGTGGCGCGAGATCAGGATCACGCCCAGCGCCAGTGCCACCACATAGATGGCGGCCAGGCTGGCATCTTCCTTGAGCTCGGTGTGCCGGCTGATCCAGCCGGCCACCGCCACCACCAGCACGCCGGCAGCAAACCCGCCGATCGACAGGGCCGGCAGCGACAGGCCGAAGAAGATGAAACCCACCGCCACCCCCGGCAACACGGCATGGCTCAGGGCCTCGCCGAACAGGCTCATGCGGCGCAGGGTCAGCAGCACGCCCAGCGGGGCGCTGCCCAGGGCCAGCGCGAAAGCGGCCACCAGCGCACGGCGCATGAAGGAAAATTCCTGGAACGGCGCAATCGCCAGTTGCTGGACGGTCGTCAGCACGCTCATTGCAGGCCTCCCTTGGCGACGGCGGGATGCGGATGCTGCGCCTGCCCGTGCGGATGGGAATGGGCATGTTCATGCGCCGGCCGCAATGCGCCGGACAACGCCAGCACCTCGGCCTCGCTGACTGCACACACGCCGGCATGCTCATCGACCGCTTCGGCCATGGCACGGGCACGTTGCAGGTTATCTTCGCACATCACCTCGGCCGTATCCCCCCAGGCCACCACATTGCGCGCCAGCAGCAGGGTCTGCGGGAAGGCACGACGCACCTGGTCGTGGTCGTGCAGCACCGCGATCACGGTACGACGTTCCGCATGCCAGGCCGAGATGATGCGCAACAGGTCGCCGGTGGTACGGGCATCGATGGCATTGAAGGGTTCGTCCAGCAGGATCACCTCGGCATCCTGCAGCAGGATGCGGGCAAACAGCACGCGCTGGAACTGCCCCACCGACAGGCTCGACACCGCCCGCCCGGCAAAACCGTCCAGCCCGACCGCGGCCAGTGCCTGGATGGCGCGGGCGCGCATGGCGGCATCGATACCGCCCCAGTTGCCCTTGGCCTGCCAGTAACCCAGCAGCACGCAATCCAGCACATTGATGGGGAAGCTGCGGTCGATCTCGGCCTGCTGCGGCAGGTAGGCGATGCGGCGCGCATCGACATGGGTATGGACCCGGCCGTCGTTGCAGGGCACCAGGCCCAGCATGCTCTTGAGCAAGGTGCTCTTGCCGGCGCCATTGGGACCGACGATGGCGGTCAGCGAACCACGTGCGAAACTGCCGTTGACGTGGTGCAAGGCCGGATGGCGGCGATAGCTGACGGTCAGGTTGTCCAGCGAGATGGCGGCATCCATGTCAGCCCTCCCCCAGCGCCCAGTGCACGCCCAGCCACAACAGCAGCAGCACCGGCAGGACTGCGAGCACGCGCTGCCACCACGGGCTGGCGAGCACGCCTTGCTTCAAGAGAAAACGAGAGAAAACCGACACGGCAGAGACCTGAGAAGAATGAAGGGTACCCGGGCAGATCGCAGCGGCGGCCAGCGGCCGCGCCTGCGGAAGCCCCTTGCGCAACCGAGTTGCAGAAACAGGGAAAGGAAGCATTATAATGCAACCCTGTTGCAGAATGTAACAAGCCTGAATTTTCGGTCCCGGCCGGGTCACAATGCGGGCTAGCTGCGGTGCTCCAATGCTGTGCTCCGAGAGCCATAGACGGTCTACCGTCATCCCATCCACCCAAGATACGTACACGAAAGCCACCCATGTTCCGTTCCCGTCCCCTGCTGCCCTTGCTCCTCCTGTCCCTGGCCAGCCTGCCTGCGCTGGCGGCCGACGATGCGCACGACCATCATGGCAACCATCCGGCGCACGTGCATGGCGTGGGCAAGCTGGACCTGGCGCTGGAGGGCAACACCCTGACCCTGCACCTGGATACCCCGCTGATCAACGTGGTCGGCTTCGAACACGCTGCCAACAGCGCACGCGACAAGGACACCATACGCGCCGCCGCCAAGACCCTGCGCGACGTCGGCCGCCTGTTCGTCACCGATGCCGCGGCCCAGTGCAAGCCGGCCGAAATCCAGCTGGAATCGGCCGTGCTGCCGCCAGCCCTGCTGGGAGAAAAGACCCCCGCCAGCGCGCCGACCGCCCCTGCTGACGGCCATGCCGACCTGGATGCCGATTTCACCCTGGTCTGCGCCACCCCCGGCGCGCTGACCACGGTGGACGCCAGCGGCCTGTTTGCCGCCTTCCCCGGTTTCCAGCGCATCGACGTGCAGCTGGCCACCCCCAAGAAGCAGGGGGCCGCGCAACTGGTGCCGGGCACTGCATTGATCCCGCTGAACTGAGTCCGCTGAACTGAGTCCACTGCAGAGATCCGGGCCGCCCGGCGCCGTCAGGCCCCTGACAGCCGCAGCGGCTATCCTTGGCGATCCGTCCCGCGCGGGTCGCCTTTCCTGTCCTTCCGGTTGGTCATGAATTTTTCCGCTCCCCCTTCCCCGGCCGCCGCCATCGCCATACGGGCGCTCCGCTTCACCTGGCCCGGCCAGGATCACCCTGCCCTGGCGCTGGAATCGCTGCAGGTGGCGGCGGGCGAGCATGTCTTCGTCAGCGGTCCCAGCGGCAGCGGCAAGAGCACCCTATTGGCCGCCATCGGCGGCATCATCGTGCCCCAGGCCGGGCAGATCGATGTGCTGGGACAGCCCCTGCACACGCTCTCGGCGGCGCGCCGCGACCGTTTCCGGGTGGACCACATCGGTTTCATCTTCCAGCAGTTCAACCTGCTGCCGTATCTCTCCATCATCGACAACGTGCTGTTGCCCTGCCAGTTCTCGGCCTACCGCAAGGAGCGTGCTCGCCAGCAGGGGGCCGACCTGGCCACGGTGGCACAGGCGCTGCTGGCAGCCCTGGACCTGGCGCCGGCGCTCTGGAAGCGCCCGGTGACCCAGCTCTCCATCGGCCAGCAGCAGCGGGTGGCGGCAGCGCGCTCGCTGATCGGACGGCCCGAGGTCATCGTCGCCGATGAACCCACCTCGGCCCTGGACAGCGACCGCCAGCAAGCCTTCCTCGACCTGCTGCAGCGCGAATGCGCGCAGAGCGGTGCGGCACTGGTGTTCGTCAGCCACGACCAGCGCCTGGCCGAGCGCTTCGACCGGCGCATCGCGCTGGAACAGATCAATCACGCCGCCCGTCCCGAGGAGGCCGCATGAAGCTGCTGCTGCGCCTGGCCGCCCACAGCGCCTGGAACCGTCGGTTCACGCTGGGCCTGATGCTCTTGGCCATCGCCCTGTCCACCACCATGCTGCTGGGCATCGAACGGGTGCGCCACGAAGTGCGGGCCGGGTTCTCGCAATCGGTTTCCGGCACCGACCTGGTGGTGGGTGCCCGCACCAGCCCCATCCAGTTGATGCTGTATGCCATCTTCCGCATCGGCGGGGCCACCAACAACATGGGCTGGGACAGCGCGCTCACGCTGGCGCGCAATCCGGCCGTGGCCTGGACCATTCCGATCTCGCTGGGGGACTCGCACCGTGGCTTCCCGGTGCTGGCCACCAATGGCGACTACTTCAGGCATTTCCGCTACGGCAGCGGCTTGCCCCTGAAGCTGGCCCAGGGCCAGCCTTTCAGCGGCGTCTTCGATGCCGTGCTGGGCGCAGAGGTCGCCGAGAAGCTTCACTACCAGTTGGGCGATGTGATCATCCTCTCGCACGGCATGGGCAGTGTCGGCGGCCGCAGCCTGACCCAGCATGCGGACAAGCCTTTCAAGGTGGTCGGCATCCTGGCGCACACCGGCACGCCGGTGGACCGCACGGTGCATATCGGGCTGGACGGCATGCAGGCCATCCACCTCGACTGGGAAGGCGGCGCGCCCATGCCGGGGCTGCACATCCCGGCCGAATTCGTCAAGAAATTCGACCTCACCCCCACCAGCATCACCGCCGTGCTGGTGGGCCTGAAGAGCCGCGCCCGGGTGTTCGCCCTGCAGCGTGACATCGCCGATGGCGATGGCTTCAGGGAGCCCTTGATGGCAGTCCTCCCGGGCGTGGCGCTGGACCAGTTGTGGGATGTCGTGGGCATTGGCGAAAACGCCTTGCTGGTGGTCTCCGGCATGGTGATGGTGGTGGGACTGGCCGGCCTGGTGGCGGCGATCCTGGCCAGCCTGGGCGAGCGGCGGCGCGAGCTGGCGATCCTGCGCTCGGTCGGGGCGCGCCCGCTGGATGTGTTCCTGCTGCTGTGCGTGGAAGGCCTGGGCGTGATGCTGGCCGGCGTGCTGGCCGGGCTGGTGCTGCTGAGCGCGCTGGTATGGGCGCTGGGGCCGCTGCTGGCGGACCACTTCGGCATCCTGCTGCAGCCCTCATGGCCGGGACCGGGCGAATTACAATTGCTGCTCTGGACCGTGCTGGCCGGCCTCGTGGCCAGCCTGCTGCCGGGCTTGCGGGCGTACCGCCTGAGCCTGTCCGACGGCCTGGCCCCGAAAATCTGATCTGGACGCATCACGATGAAGACTCTTTACTGGATAGGCGGCATCGTCGCCGCCGGCCTGCTGGTCGGTACCGGCGTGCGCCTGCTGGGCCATGCCGACGCCCAGGCAGCTGCGCCGACAACGGCGCCTGCCGCCAACGCCAACAACCACGGCAGCGCAGGCGGCCCGCTGGCCGGCGCGGTACCGGCGGTCACGGCCCGTGCCGCCGCCGGTAGCACCGTCAGCGGCGTGGCGGATGCCAGCAGCGGCCAATACCAGGTCGGCGAACAGCTCAAGCAGAGCCCCGCCGTCACCGACCAGCCTTACCAGGCCTCGGGCAAGCTGGTCAACGGTTACCAGGAAATCGCCTGGGAAGCGCTGATCCCCAAGGACTGGGACCCGATGGCGCCGTTCAAGGGCCTGAAGCTGGACCAATTGACCGACGACGATCCACGCGCCGACGCGGCCTTGTGGAAGGCCAAGAAATACTGGAAGGACGCCCCGGTGGATGCCTCCATGGAAGGCAAGCCGGTGCGGCTGCCCGGCTTCGTGGTCTCGCTGGACCGCGAAGGCGAGGCGCTCAAGGAATTCCTGCTGGTGCCCTACTTCGGCGCCTGTATCCATGTCCCGCCGCCGCCTGCCAACCAGATCATCCACGTGCGCAGCGCCAAGGCCGTCAAGAACGTGCGCACCATGGATGCCGTCTGGATCAGCGGGGTGATCAAGGTGGAGCGCTCCGACTCCTCCATGGGCGCCTCCAGCTACAGCATGAAGGCGGTCAGCGTCGAACCCTATACGGCTCCGGACAAGGGCTGATCACTTTCCCTACCCCGAGGGGTTTATCCCCAGCTTCTCCTCTTCCCCGTCAGGGCCTGCGCCAGGCAGGCCCTTATCCACACTTTCCGGGGGCAAGCTTGTGGACAAGGCTTTGACAAGCCTCCCAAGCCCTTGATTACAAAGCCTTTTCTTTCCACGCCTTCGCACCGCGCAAGCAATGCGCAAACACCCTGCCCGGATTTCCCAACGCATCGCTGCTGCCCCACCGTGACGGATATCCACATTTTTTGGGAGCAAGCCTGTGGAGAAACGCTGGGCAAGCCAGACAAGCCATTGATTCCAAAGCGCTTTTGCCCGGCGGCGCAGGTAGTGGCAAAAAATGAGCAGCTGCCTGTCGACCACTTGCCTGCCGCGCGGCACGCGGCTGTCCACATTTTCTGGTGGCAAGCCTGTGGAGAAGGTCTTGACAAGCCATTCAAGCGATTGATTTCAAACAACTTTTCGTTGATGCAACAAAGCTCGGCAAAGGCCTGGAAACGGACCAGAATCCTCTCCCGGAGGCACATTCCCAGGATCGGGACGCTGCTTGTCACCGGTCTTTGGCGGATATCCACATTTTTTGGGAGCAAGCCTGTGGACAATGCCTTGGCAACACGATCAAGTCCCTGATTTACAAGGATTTTTCATGTTCGACGCAGTCCGTGGCAGCGAACAGGCATCGAGCGCCAGGCCAGATGGGGCCTGGGTTTTGGCGAGATATCCCCGCATTTTGGTGGCAAGCCTGTGGACAAGGGCTGGACAAGCGCCTTAACACATTGATTCAAAAGGATTTTCTTGTTTCGACCACAATAAAATCAGTATCGACCACCTGGCCGGCGCCGGACGGATATCCACATGTTTTGGTGGCAAGCCTGTGGACAAGCGCTTAGCAAGCGAGGCAAGTATCTGAAAGCAAAGGGAAAACAGCGGGAGTGCAAGCGGTGGGCAGCGGGAAGGATCAGGCAGGGAGGCCACGGGCCAGGGGCGCCAGCAAAACCGGCCAAAGAGGGGTCGACGCACCCCGCGCCGCGCACCGTCAGGCTAGCGCCCGGCGGGAAGGGAGGACCGCGGCTTCCAACACGTGTGCGTACTGCCGGGTTACGACGCCACTGTCCGGCATGGGCGTGAAGCTTGAAGCAAGGGAATCCGGCTGCCCGGCAGAAAAAAGCCTGCGATGCGCTCGCATCGCAGGCAAAACATCTGCACAGGTACAGAGGAGACAGGCGGCAGTCTAGCCAGCCCGTATGACCGTGCAATGACAGTGGAAGAAATGTGAAGGAAAAGGCGGAACGCGCGGAGTGGGAACGAGGTGGAGAGAAAGAAGCACTGTCATCAAGCCGTCACATCAGCGACCTAATATAGGAACCCTAGTGCGGTACATGCAACCGATATGCATGATCGTACGGTGTGTTGGACGCCTGTCCAGCACACCCTCCCCTCGGAGGCATTCGCCTCATTGCCGTCCCCGTAAAAAGCAACGATGCACCTTACCAGACGCCGTCGATACGCGTGGCTTGCAGCTTGATGCGCGAGACTTCGCCATCGGCGCCCTGCAGGGCCAGATCGTCCGGCATCGCCTTGGGCGGCTTGCGGAACCATTCCAGACAGAGTTGCGACAGATTGGTCAGGGCTTTCTTGGCCATGAACTGCTGCAGCAGTTCGCGCGTGAGTTCCAGATTGGGGGCCAGGTGGAAGTCACCGGCTTGCGCCAGCCCTTGCACGCTCTCGCGCATGCGCCCGAGGTCCTTCTGGAACATCTGGCGCGGCACCGGCAGCGGATGGCCGGCCGACACCAGCAGTTCCTGGAACAGCGGCGCCATGAAGTCGATGGCATAGCCGTCGCACTGCACCCAGGCGTGGAACGCATCGTGGGTACTGGCCACGCTCTGGCCGTCGTCGGCCAGCGTGCCGAAGGACAAGGCACCGCCACCGTCCTCGCGGATCAGATAGAAGGCGGCACCGGCGACCGGAAAGGCATTGCGCTTGTAGAACTTCTTGAGGATCTGCGCCGCAGTGACGCTGAAGAAGAAACTGGCGGCCGGGATATCGGCTTCCACGCTGTGCAGCACGGAATGGATGACGCGGAAGATGCGTTGGTAATCGGCCAGGGGAATCAATGGGCGCAGGGACTGCGCGGAGGAGGATGAGCTTTGCATGGGCGCTATTTTCTCATGGAAAAGAACGGGCAAGCCGCTAGGCCGCTTCACGCAAACGCCGCACTGCACGTCTGCGTCGCGTGACGCGCGCTTTGGAACAAAAGCGGCTGCACGACTTGCCGTTCCACCCTCAAGAGATATTTGCTGCTACTGCCGTACTACTACTGCTACTACTACTGCCACTGCAACTGCTACAACAACTGCGACTGCGACGACACCGACCACTGCAACTGCTACGACAACTGCAACCGCGTTACAACCTTGGCTCATGCTCGCTGCTGCCTGCTGCTCACTGCTACTGCGGAAACTGCCGATACTGCCGTATTGCCGTATCACCTTGTTGCAGGCACTACCCCTAGAACCTGCAACGCTACTGCTTCACTGCTTTACTGCTTTACTGCTCCACTACTCCCCCACCTGCCACTTCCCCTCTTTACCGCTCCCCTCCAGATTCCCCTCAGGTATTCAGTCAGACTTCTTCTGCTCCGGCATGAAGCAGGTGCAATCCACATCGTGATACTGGGCGCAATGCTGCAACGAAGGCCGGGTCAGACCATTGTTGAACATCGAGCGTTCATCCCGTTCCACGGCCGCGTAGCGCATGGCGTTGGCCAGCGGCAGACGGTTCTCGGCCAGTTCATCGAGCGATACTTCCAGGCTGCCCCACTCGCGGTCGGTCCTCACGAAGAGGTACATCAACACGGTGCAGAACACCAGGTAACTGATGAACATCAGGGTGATTTCACCCGGTACGGATTCGGTGATGAAGTGCATGACTGGCTCCTGGCAAGATACTTCGGCGAGGTCTTGCGTGCCAATCGCGACTCCACTGTGATGCCGGGAATCAAAAGCACAGACCGCGTTTCATTGGTTCCCATGGTAGTCATCCGGCCGGGCGTCGAACATCGGGGAATTCCTGACCCCGCCACACCGCCTGATCCAGCTCAACAGCAGGCGGGCACTGGGCTGGCGGGTCGCGAGAGGGATCTCGCAGGGGCAGCGGCGATCACGTGGCAGTCACGACGGAGTTACGTTCCCGCGCGAATCCTCGTCGTGACAACGACAGGTGCTTCGGGGAAACATGCAAAAAAGAAACCCGCCAGGCTTGCGCGTGGCGGGTTCAGGCTCGAATTGTCCAAGTCCAGGACGTCTGAGGAGACGCACTCACTGTAACGGCGCGCCGTGGCGGCGGCAACGAAGCATTCGTCATGCGCTTATGCACTGCCGGAATATGCGCCGCAGAGCAGCGCCCGCCATCAACGTGCCACCAATGTGGCATCAGCCCGGCTTGACCGGCATCCAGCGCTCCACCAGCCGGGTCCAGTAGGCCGCGCCGACGGGGATGTTGTCGTCGTTGAAATCGTAGCCGGCATTGTGCAGCATGGGCTTGCCCTGGCCATTGCCCACGCGCAGGAAGCAGCCTGGCCGCTGCTGCAGGAAGTAGGCGAAGTCTTCGCTGCCGGCAATCGGTCCGAAGGGGGCGATCACCTTCTCCGGCCCCACCAGTTCCTCGGCCACGCTGCGGGCGAAGTCGGTCTCGGCCTCGCTGTTGACCAGCACCGGATAGCCGCGCAGATACTCGATGCTGGCCTGCGCGCCATAGCTCTCGGCGTGGGTGCTGACCAGGGCGCGGATGCGTTGCTCCAGCAGCTCGCGCACTTCCGGCTTGAAGGAGCGCACGCTCAGCTCCATGGTGGCAAATTCGGGAATCACGTTGGATGCCTTGCCCGCATGCAGGCTGCCCACCGTGACCACGGCAGTTTCCATCGGATCGACATTGCGCGAGACGACGGTCTGCAAGGCCATCACCAGGCTGGCCGCGGCCACCACGGGATCGACCGACAGGTGTGGGCGGGCCGCGTGGCTGCCCCGGCCGGTGATGCGGATCTTGACCGTATCGCAGGCCGCCATGAAGGGGCCGCTGCGGAACATGAAGGTGCCGGTCTCCACGCCCGGATGATTGTGGATACCAAACACGGCGTCGCAGGGGAAACGTTCGAACAGACCGTCGGCCAGCATCTTCTGCGCGCCGCTGTCGAAGCCGGCTTCTTCCGCCGGCTGGAAGATCAGGTTCAGGGTGCCGTCGAAATGGCGGGTACGCGCCAGGTGTTTGGCCGCGCCCAGCAGCATGGCGGTGTGGCCGTCATGGCCGCAGGCATGCATGGCGCCGGGCTTGATGCTGGCCCAGTCCAGACCGGTCTCTTCCTGGATCGGCAGGGCATCCATGTCGGCCCGCAGGCCGATGCTGCGCGTGCTGCTGCCTGCGCGCAGGGTGGCCACCAGGCCGTTGCCACCGATATGGCGGGTCACGGCATAGCCCCATTCCTGCAGGCGCTCGGCCACCAGTGCGGCGGTATCGACTTCCTGGAAAGACAGCTCGGGATGCTGGTGGATATGGCGGCGCAGGCCGGTGATTTCGTCGTGGAGGTCGTGCAGGTCGGCGACCTCGCACAGCTTGTGCGGGTGGGGGTGATTCATGTCTTCTCCGGTGATGGGGCGCGTCGCGCCAGCACTTGCCGGCCCTGCTCGGCCAGGTCCCAGAACAGACCCGCCATCAGTTGCAGCGACTCGCGCGACACGCTGGCCAGTATATGCTCGTTGGGCGCGTGCTGTGAGCAGGCCGGATAGGAGTGCGGCACCCACAGGGTCGGCAGGCCCAGGGTTTCGGAGAACACGTCATTGGGCAGCGAGCCGCCCAGGTTGGGCAGGAGCGTGGGCTGCTTGCCACTGGTCTCCTGCATCGAGGCCAGGCCCCAGCGCACCCATTCGTCGTCCGGGTCGAGCCGGGTGGCGGCGAACTGCACGCCCGAGAGCGTGACCTCGATGTCGTCATAGCCATGCTCGTCCAGATGGGCGCGGATGTGCTCGATGAAGTGCGCATCGTCGCTGCCGACCACGAAGCGGATCTGGCAATGCGCGCTGGCCTGGCCGGGGATGGCATTGACCGGCGCCTCGGGATTGCCGGTCTTGAAGGCCAGCACTTCCAGCGTATTCCAGCCGAACACGCGCTCGGCCGGGGTCAGGTCGGGCTCGCCCCAGTCTTCGTCGATCTCGGGGTCGGTCGGTCCACCACCCAGCTTCACATCAGCCAGGGCCTTGCGCACGCTGGGCGGCAGCGAATCCGGCAACAGCGCCGGCACGCGGATGCAGCCGTGCTCGTCGACCAGGCAGGCAATCGCATTGGCCAGCCGCACACCGGGGTTGCGCAACAATCCGCCCCAGTTGCCGGAGTGGTGGCCGCCATCACGCAAATGGCACTTCAGGTCGAAGTTGCAGCCGCCGCGCGAGCCCAGGAACATGGTCGGCGTGGGTGCATTCACACGCGGCCCGTCGGAGGCGATGAAGAGGTCAGCCTTCAGGCGCTCGGCATATTGCTGGCAGACCGCGTTCAGTCCGGGGGAGCCGGTTTCCTCGCCCATTTCCAGGATCAGCTTGACGTTGTAGCCCAGCTTGCCGCCACGCACCTTCATGACCTCTTCCAGCGCGGCGAAGTTGATGGTGTGCTGGGCCTTGTTGTCGGCGATGCCGCGCCCATACCAGCGCTCACCCTCGACCACGATCTCCCACGGCGACAGGCCGTTGCGCCACTGCTTGTCGTAACCGCGCACCACGTCGCCATGACCGTAGGTCAGCAGGGTGAAGGCGGCGCCCTCTTCCATGCGCTCGGCGATCAGGAAGGGGCTGCCGCCGGGCAGCGGGTTGTCGATGATCTCGCAGCCAAAGCCCAGCGACTGCAGATAGGGCGTGATCTCCTGCTGCAGGTAGTCGTACAGGATGGGACGGCTCGCCGGTTCCTGGCTCTCGGTGCGGATGGCCACGCGGCGCTTGAGCGTGTCCATGAAACGGCCGTCGTCGAAGTAGGCTTCCACGCCGGCGATGGCTTGTGCTCTGCTCATGCTGCTGCTCCTCTGTAGGTGTGGTTGTGATCGCTGTGATCGCTGTGATGGTTGTGATGGTTGTGATGGTTGTGATTCGGGGGATACGTCCTCACGCCGCCGCAGCCAGGGCCGGGATGCCGAGTCCTGGTTCGGGCGTAAGCGCGGAGGCCAGCAGCATGCGGGTGTAGGGATGTTGCGGATCGCTGAAGATCTGCTCGCGGCTCTGCAGTTCGACGATGCAGCCCTGGTTCATCACCGCCACCCGGTCCACCAGATGCTCCACCACGCCCAGGTCATGGCTGATGAAGAGATAGGTGAGACCGAACTCGGCCTTCAGGTCCAGCAACAGGTTCAGGATCTGCGCCTGTACCGACACATCCAGGGCCGAGGTCGGCTCGTCGCAGATGAGGATGTCGGGCCGCAGGATCAGGGCGCGGGCGATCGCCACGCGCTGGCGCTGACCACCGGAGAGCTGGTTCGGATACTGGGCATGGGTGCGCTCGGGCATGCCGACCAGGTCGAGGATGTCCTTGACCTGGCGGGCGCGGTCGGCGGCCGTGCCGATGCCGTGCAGCTTGAGCGGCAGGCCGACGATCTCGCCCACGGTCTTGCGCGGGTTGAGCGAGGAATACGGGTCCTGGAAGATCGGCTGGATATGGCGCGCATGTTCCTTGCGCTGGGTCGGATCGACTTCCTGGCCGTTGATGAGCACATTGCCCGAGGTCGGTGCCAGCAGGCCCAGCAGCATCTTGGCCAGGGTGCTCTTGCCGCAGCCGGATTCACCGACCAGGCCCAGGGTCTCGCCGCGATACAGCCGTAGCGACACATCGTTGACCGCTTTCAGTTGGCCTGGCGGCTGGAACAGACCGCGTTTCATAGGATAGACCTTGGACAGCGCGCACAGCTCCAGAGCGATGTCGCCCAGCGGGGCCGACGGCAGGGGACGATGGTCATTCATGCTGCCACCTCCATGGCGGACGCGAGTGAAACGGGAACATCGAGCTTGTGACAGCGCGCCGCGTGCGGTGCAGCCGCACTGCCCTGCTGCACCATGGGCGGATCGGTCTCACAGACGCTGTCGGCCAGCGCGCAGCGATTGCGGAAGGCGCAGCCACTGACCTGACCGACCAGGCTGGGCACCACGCCGGGAATGGCCTGCAGGCGGCTGCCCGGCGGCGTCTTGCCGCGCACCGGGATGCAATTGAGCAGACCCCGCGTGTAGGGATGACGCGGCTGCGCAAACAGCGAGCCGACATCGGTGGTCTCCACCACCTGACCGGCATACATCACCGCCACCCGGTCAGCGATGCGCGAGACCACGCCCAGGTCGTGGGTGATGAAGATGACGGCCGTGCCGAACTCCTGCTGCAGCTCGCGGATCATGCGCAGGATCTGCGCCTGGATGGTCACATCCAGCGCCGTGGTCGGCTCATCGGCGATGATCAGATCGGGATTGCACATCAGCGACATGGCGATCATCACCCGCTGCCGCAGGCCGCCGGAGAGCTGGTGCGGGTACTGGCGCAACCGGTCCTCGGCATTGGTGATGCCGGTGCGATGCAACAGGTACAGGGCGCGCTCGCGGGCCTCGGCGCGGGTGACGCCGGGCTGCTGCAGCATGGCCTCGCAGAGCTGGTTACCCAGCGTGTAGGCGGGGTTCAGCGAGGTCATCGGCTCCTGGAAGATCATGGACATGCGCTTGCCGCGCAACTGCCGCAACTGCTTCTCGCTCATGCCGTTGAGGTCCATGCCATCGAAGCGGATGTGGTCGGCGCTGCACTGCGCCTTGCGCGGCAGCAGCCCCATCAGGGCCAGCGAGGTCATGGACTTGCCACAGCCCGATTCGCCGACCAGGCACAGCATCTCGCTCCGGCGCACCTGGAAATCGATGCCGCGCACGGCGTGCAGCGTACCGCGCTCGGTGGGCAGGTCCACCTTCAGATTCTTCACGTCCAGCAATACGCTCATGGTGTGCTCCCGGTGGGGTTCAGTTACGGCCGTCGGGCGCGTTGACATCGCGCATGCCATCGCCGACCAGGTTGATGGCCAGCACCAGCAGTGCCAGCGCCACGCCTGGGATGACGATCACCCACGGCTTGAAGAACATGTAGGTCTTGCCCTCGGCCACCATCAGGCCCCAGGACGGCGTCGGTGGTTGCACACCCAGGCCGAGGAAGGACAGCGTGGCCTCCAGCAGGATGGCGTGGGCCATTTCCAGGGTGACCACCACGATCAGCGCGCCCATGATGTTGGGCAGGATTTCGCGCAGCAGGATGTAGGGCGTGGAGGCGCCGATGGCCTTGGCGGCGGCGATGAATTCGGCGTCCCGCAGTTGCTGCGTGGCCGAGCGCGTGACCACGGCGAAACGGTCCCACAGCAGCAGCCCCAGCAGCAGGATCACCACCTTCAGCGAACCGCCCACCAGCGAGGCCATCGCCAGCGCCACCAACACCACCGGCATGGCCAGACGGGTGGTGATGAGGTAGCTGATGAAGGCATCGGTACGACCGCCGAAGTAACCGGCCAGCACCCCCAGGGTGGTGCCGATCAGGCCCGAGATCAGGGCGGCGGCGATGCCGATGGTCAGCGACACGCGGGCGCCGTAGATCAGGCGCGAGAGATAGTCGCGGCCCAGCTTGTCGGTACCGAGGATGTGTTCCCAGCTACCCTGGGCCTGCCATACCGGCGGGATCAGGCGCGCCGTCACATCCTGGTCGAAGGGATCGTGCGGCGCCAGCAGGGGCGCGAAGATCGCCGCCAGCACGATCACGGCCAGGATGGCGGTACCCAGCATCAGGCCACGATGACCGAGCAGGCGACGCAGCTTGCGGCGCCAGGCCGGCAGCGGCGGCAATGCCGCCTGCAGCAGGGGCGTGGACGAGGTGGATGGCGTGGAAGGCATGGTGACGGTGGTACTGGAAGTGGCGGTCATGTCGGCTCCCATGGGCTCAACGGGTACGGATGCGCGGATCGAGCAGCGCATTGATGACATCAGCCAGGAAGGTCAGGCCGATGTAGAACATGGCGATGATCAGCACCACGGCCTGCACCACCGGATAGTCATTGCGGGAGATGGCGTCCCAGGCCAGCTGGCCCAGGCCCTGCATGGAATAGACCGACTCGATCACCACCGAGCCGCCCAGCATGAAGCCCAGTTCTACCGCCGCCAATGCCACCACCGGGATGACCGCATTGCGCAACGCATGCTTGAACACCACCCGCGACTTGGACAGGCCCTTGGCGCGGGCGGTGCGGATGTAGTCCGAACCCAGCACCTCCAGCATGCCCGAGCGCGTCAGGCGCATCATGGCCGGCATGGCGTAGTAACCCAGCGCCACCGCCGGCAGGACGAAGTGCTGCCAGCTCTCGTTGCCGGCCACCGGCAGCCAGTGCAGCGTGACGGCGAAGATCAGGATCAGTGTCAGCCCGAACCAGAAGCTGGGCATGGCCTGCCCGACCACGGCAATCATCAGCGCCACGCGGTCCAGCCAGGTATCGCGATAGATGGCCGCCAGCACGCCCAGCGGGATGGCGGTGAGAATGGCCAGCAGCAAGGCACTGCCACCCAGCTTGAAGGTGATCGGCAGGCGTTCGGCGATCATCTCCATGACCTGTCCCTGGAAGTAGAAGGACTTGCCGAAGTCCAGCTGCACCGCACGACCGAGCCAGTCCGCATATTGCGTGGTGAGCGGACGGTCCAGACCGAACTGGGTGCGTACCGATTCGACCTGGGCGGCGGTGGCCTCCGGCCCGGCGATGGAGACCGCCAGGTCACCCGACATGTGCAGCAGGGAAAAACTGACGACGGATACCGTCAGCGCCACGCACAGGGCGATGGCCAGGCGGCGCAGGATGTAGATCAACATGGCGACCCTTCATTGAAGATTATTGCGTGATTCATCCAACACCCATCACCTACCGTTCGGACTGAACAGGCCCCAGGGGCCGTATAAGGCGCTCAGGACGAACGGTAACCTGGACGACTGCCAGACTTACTTCCAGGAAGTCTCGTAGAAGCGCGGCAGCTCATCCGGGTAACCCTGGAAATTGAGCTGGGCGTTGTAGGCGTAGAAGGTCGAATAGGAGAACATCGGCGCCACGTAGGCCTGCTTGGAAATCAGTTCCTGGGCCTTGGTGTAGTTGGCCTTGCGCACCGCCGGATCGATCGAGGTATCGGCCGTCTGCAGGTACTGCTGCAGTTGCGGGTCCTTGGTGATGTCATCGGCGCCGCCCTTGAAGTAGACACCGGCGAAGGCCGAGGTATCGTTCATCGAGAACGAGCCCCAGGAGTAGAAGCTCATTGGCGTCTTGCCGCTGCGGTACTCGGTCTGCAGGGCGGCAAACTTCATGTAGTGCAGGCGGGCGCGGATGCCGACCTTGCGCAGGTCACCGATGATGGCCTCGGCCACTTCGCGTTCGCGATAGGCATAGATGTCGGTATCGAAGCCGTTCGGGTAGCCGGCCGCGGCCAGCAGTTCCTTGGCCTTGGTGGGGTTGTAGTCAAACTTGATGGCGGCATTGCTGTCGCAACCGAACTGGGTGCGGAAGCAGGCGGTATAGACCGGCTGGCTGCCGCCGCGCATCAGGTTCTCGGCATAGCCCTTGCGATTGATCGCATGGTTGACCGCCTGGCGCACGCGCACATCCTTGAACGGCGAATTGGGGGCCGAGGTACCGGTGGTGTCGAGGGTGATGAAACCGACCCGCATGGTCTCACCGCTCTGCACCGCCAGCTTGGGATTGGTCTTGAGCGAATCGGCCTGGTCCGGCGGCACGCGCCAGATCCAGTCGATGGCGCCGGTCATCAGTTGGGCGGCGCGGGTTTCCGGATCGGGGATCACCACGAACTTGATGTTGCCGATCGAAGGCTGGCCCTGCGGACTGTCCTTGAAATAATTGGTGTTCTTGACCGGGGTCACGCCCTGCCCCGGAGTGACACTGGTGACCTTGTAGGGGCCGGTGCCGATGGGCGCCTTGGAAAAGCCTTCCAGGCCGACCTTCTTGAAATAGGCGGCGGGATAGATCGGCAGCGGACCGGCCAGGTATTCCAGCGCTGCCGGGAACGGTCCCTTCAGGTTGATGCGCACCTTGTAGTCGCCCAGCTTGTCGACGCTCTTGATCCAGTCGGTGTTCTGGCGCGTGACGGCCTTGGATTCGGGCGAGACCGCATAGTTGAAGGTGAACACCACATCATCGGCGCCGAACTTGTCACCGTTCTGGAATTGCACGCCCTGGCGCAGGTCCAGCACCAGGGCCGTGGGCGACTCCCACTTCCAGGCGGTGGCCAGTTGCGGCTTGTATTCGTTGGTCTTGGGATCGCGATAGACCAGCGTGTCCCAGATCAGGTGGGCCAGGATCACGCCTTCACGCATGTTGTTGTGATACTGGCTGATGTTTTCGACTTCGCTGTCGGAGGCATAGACCAGGGTGTCGTTGGCCTTGTTGGCATGGGCCGCAAAGGCCGTCATGGCGCCCGCCACCAACACTGCACATCGTGACCAGCCCAGCATGGATTTCTGTAGTGCGTTCATTCCAGCCCCTTCATTCGAATAAGAGAATTGTGAAAAAACAGCGACGTCGAAGGGCATACTAGGCTAGGATTTATCGATGCCACAATCATCAAATTTCTATGCCTGCGTTCGCAAACCAGCAACGCATAATTTGTGCACCACAATGTACACACCCCTGCCAAAGCCGCATCGCTACTGGGCCGGGGCCCTTGGCGCAGGTGCAGCATCGGCGTGCGGACGAAGGACGAAGGCCTTGCACCAAAGGCGTGAGGCGCGCACCAAATAAAGCAGTCTCCCTTGCTGCAAGCCGGCGCGAAAAGAAGGTCAGCATTGGTCAGGAATCGGGATTGATCCGAGCTGACCGCATCCAACGAGGTCAATGATGAAATCGCAGCATCTGCAAGACACCGCCCTGCGTTACTTCCTGGAAGTCGTTCGCTGCGGCTCCATCAGCGAGGCGTCGCAACGGCTCAACGTGGCCAGCTCGGCCATCAGCCGACAGATCAGCAGCCTGGAGGAAATCCTGGACACGGTGCTGTTCGAACGGCGGCCACGCGGCATGGTGCTCTCGGCCGGCGGTGAGATGCTGGCCGCGCATGCGCGCAAGATGGCGCTGGAGGCCGACCGCGTGGTGGCCGACCTGCAAGCCCTGAAGGGCTTGCGCAGCGGGCGGGTCCGGCTGTCGGCCTCGGAGGGGTTCGCCATCGACTTCCTGCCGCGCGTGATCAACGCCTTCCAGAAGAAGTATCCGGGCTTCGTGTTCCAGTTGTTCGTGGGCGCGCCGGCCGTGGTCTCGCGCCAGGTGCGCGAGGGCAATGCGGACATCGGGCTGACCTTTGCGCGCCTGCCCGAGCCGGAAATCAAGGTGGTGCACCGGCAGCCGGGACCGATCGGCCTGGTGATGCGCAACGACCATCCACTGGCGCGTTTCCGTCATCTCTCGCTGGGGCAGCTGAAGCCTTACCCGATGGCCCTGCCCGACCCCACCACGACGCTGCGCCAGCTCTTCGACATCGCCTGCAGCCGGCAACAGGTGGCCATCGAACCGGTGATGACCAGCAACTACATCCAGGCCCTGCACAACTACGTGCTGGACAACGATGCGCTCTCCATCACCGGCGACGTCACCGTGCGCTACCGCATCGCGCGCGGGGAACTGACCATGCGCCCCATCCGCGACTGTCCTGCCGATGGGCGCTTCGTCGAGGTGCAGACGCTCGCCGGCCGGACCCTGCCGCGCAGTGTGGAAATCTTCCTGGACTACCTGGTGGCCGAGCTGAGCAAGGATCTGTGAGCGCCTGCCACCTGTAGCCCGGCCAACGAACATCCTCTCCCCGGCGCCGCTCAACGACCCGTAAACGCCATGCGGCCGCTACGAGAGCGGCCGCATGGGGACTTCAGGGTTTCAGCGTGTCAGCGCATCCACGGACGGATCAGAAGCGCCAGCGCGCCTTGACCGACGCCGACTGGTTGATAAAGCCGCTGCGGCCTTCGGCATCGTAGCGCAAAGCGATGTCCGTCATCTTCGGCAGCTTGAAGCCATAGCTCACACCCGCCTTCAACAGCCACGGCGAGTGCGACGGTCCTGGCGTGGTGAAGGCCTGGCCCGGTGCACCCGCATAGGTGGCCACCAGTTCGTCACGGCCGTTGATGACATCGTAACTGACCCCCATGTGGCCGCTGATCTGCGACGACGGCGTCAGCACGTAGTTCAGCCGCGCACCGGTGCCGAGCAACAGCGCTTCGCTGCTCTTGCCCTGTACCGACAGGTTCAGGTCCCCGGCTCCCCTCTCGGTGTAGGACGGGCTCTGCAGACGGGTGTAGTCGATCTGCAGGGAAGGCACCAGACTCATCACTTCAGTCAAGGGCAGAGTGAATGAAGCGCTGGTCCCCAGATGCGCATCCCAGCTGTGGAAGCGGCTGGTGGCAGTGCGGTGCAGGCTACCGAACCGCATCTCGCGCGACAGCCGGTTGCCGTTGCGACCCAGATCCGCCTGCCAGGTCAGCGATAGCTCGCCCAGCGGGGCAGTACCGTAGAGGGCCACCACGTTGGACTCGAGACGGCTGCGGCTGCCGGTACCGGTGAGGGCGGTATTGCCGTTGGCCTTGGTGCTGGCATAGGCGTAAGAAAGGCCGATGCGTCCGTTGCCCAGGCCCATCTCGGCACCGGTCGCCATGCCCCAGGTACTGGCGCTGAAGCCGGATTCACCGTTGCGGTCACCCTGGTTGGTGCGCGACTCGAAGGGCATGAGCCAGACCTGGCGATCACTGCCAGTCTCACCCGACGACACCCCGCTGCCGACACCTGCGCCGCCGACGCTGCCGATCTCGGCGCGGGCTGCGATGACGCGATTCACCGACGCCATGGAGCCACGAATGGCACCGGAGCCGACATTGCTGGGCAAGGTCTGGCTGGCGGCGCGTTGCACGCTGGCAGCATCCGGCAACCGGGCGATCGTAGCGGCAACCTCAGCCATATCCTTGGTGGACGGCGCCTGGATCTGTTGGCCCAGCACCGGTGCAACTGGTGCTGCAGCAGTGGCGGCGATCGTGATGGGTGAGGGACGGACGACAGGAGCGGGCGCTGCGGGTACGGGCGCTGCTGCCGCAGGAGTCGCTACTGCAGGGGCTGCAGGGGCCGCAGGTGCCGTAGGCGATGTAGCTGCAGACTTTGCGGCTCCTGCCGTTGTTCCAGCTGCTCCGTTGCTACCCGTTGTGCCGGTATTGCCGGTGCTGCCCGTGGTTCCAGTTTTGGCGGTGGTGCCGGTGCTGCCCGCTGTGCCCGCCGTGCTCGCTGTACCCGTTGTGCCGGAGCCGCCGTTGGTGGTAGTTCCGGTACCGCTGCTGGTAGTCGTGCCAGTGCCGCCGGTGGTAGTGGTGCCGGTACCGCTGGTGGTGGTGGTTCCTGTGCCGCCAGTGGTGGTGGTGCCGGTACCGCCAGTAGTGGTGGTGCCGGTGCCGCCGGTGGTGGTGGTGCTCGTGCCGCCGGTAGTGGTGGTGCCGCTACTGCCGGTGGTGGTCCCGCCCGTACCGCCGGTAGTGGTGGTTCCTGTGCCGCCAGTAGTGGTGGTGCTGGTGCCGCCAGTAGTGGTGCTGCCCGTGCCGCCTGTGGTGGTGGTTCCTGTACCGCCGGTGGTGCTGGTGCCCGTGCCGCCAGTGGTGGTGGTGCCGGTACCGCCAGTAGTGGTGGTGCCCGTGCCGCCGGTGGTGGTGGTTCCTGTGCCGCCGGTTGTGGTGGTGCCGGTACCGCCTGTTGCGGTGGTGCCGGTGCCGCCGGTGGTGCCTGTGCCGCCGGTGGTGCTGGTGCCCGTGCCGCCGGTGGTGGTCGTGCCTGTGCAGCCGGTAGTGCTGGTGCCACTGCAGCCGCTAGAGGTGGTGCCTGTGCCGCCGGTGGTGCTGGTGCCGGTGCCGCCGGTAGTGGTGGTGCCTGTGCTGCCGGTGGTCGTGGTGCCTGTGCCGCCGGTGGTGCTGGCGCCCGTGCCGCCGGTGGTGCTGGTTCCTGTGCCGCCTGTAGTGGTGTTGCCAGTACCGCCGGTGGTGCTGGTGCCGGTACCGCCAGTAGTGGAGGCCCCGGTATCGCCGGTGGTGGTGGTAGTGCCCGTACCGCCGGTGGTGCTGGTGCCCGTGCCGCCGGTGGTGGTGGTTCCGGTGCCACCGGTGGTGGTGGTGCCCGTGCCGCCGGTGGCGGTGGTTCCTGTGCCGCCAGTAGTGGTGGTGCCTGTGCCGCCGGTGGTGCTGGTGCCTGTACCGCCGGTGGTGCTGGCGCCCGTACCGCCAGTAGTGGAGGCCCCGGTATCGCCGGTGGTGCTGGTTCCTGTGCCGCCGGTGGTGCTGGTGCCCGTGCCGCCGGTAGTGGTGGTGCCCGTGCCGCCGGTAGTGGTGGTGCCGGTGCTGCCGGTGGTGCTGGTGCCCGTACCGCCGGTGGTGCTGGTGCCTGTACCGCCGGTGGTGCTGGCGCCCGTACCGCCAGTAGTGGAGGCCCCGGTATCGCCGGTGGTGGTGGTGCCCGTGCCGCCGGTATTGGTGGTGCCCGTGCCGCCGGTATTGGTGGTGCCCGTGCCGCCGGTGGTGCTGGTTCCTGTGCCGCCGGTGGTGCTGGTGCCCGTGCCGCCGGTAGTGGTGGTGCCGGTGCTGCCGGTGGTGCTGGTGCCCGTGCCGCCGGTGGTGCTGGTGCCTGTACCGCCGGTGGTGCTGGTGCCTGTACCGCCAGTAGTGGAGGCCCCGGTATCGCCGGTGGTGGTGGTGGTGCCCGTACCGCCGGTGGTGCTGGTGCCCGTACCGCCGGTAGTGGTGGTGCCGGTGCTGCCGGTAGTGCTGGTGCCGGTGCTGCCGGTGGTGGTGGTGCCGGTGCTGCCGGTGGTGCTGGTGCCCGTGCCGCCGGTAGTGGAGGCCCCGGTGTCGCCGGTGGTGGTGCCTGTGCCGCCGGTGGTGCTGGTGCCCGTGCTGCCGGTGGTGGTGGTTCCTGTGCCGCCGGTGGTGGTGCCTGTGCTGCCGGTGGTGCTGGTGCCCGTACCGCCGGTAGTGGTGGTGCCGGTGCTGCCGGTGGTGCTGGTGCCCGTGCCGCCGGTAGTGGTGGTGCCTGTGCTGCCGGTGGTGCTGGTGCCCGTGCCGCCGGTAGTGGTGGTGCCGGCGCTGCCGGTGGTGCTGGTGCCCGTGCCGCCGGTAGTGGAGGCCCCGGTGTCGCCGGTGGTGGTGCCGGTATCGCTGGCGGTGGTGGTGCCGGTACCGCCGGTGCTGTCTGCGGTCCCGGTGCCGCCTGTGCCGCCAGTGGTGCTGGCGCTTCCGGTGTCGCTACTGCTATCGGTACCAGATGCTAATACCTGTGCTTCATTTGTTACCTGAGCGACAGCCGGCATACTCAAGGCCGGACCCAGGGTCAGCATTACTGCGGCACAGAGTGTGTGCATGCGCAGGCCGACAGGCGGCAGGATGCAGGCGGGCTTGCCCGGCTTCTTTTGTTTGAACATTTTACTTTCCTCAGTCTTGGACGAGGCCACCGGGAACTCAAACCCGCCCCCCCGTCCTTGTTGTTTCCCCTCCCTGAGTGCCAGTTAGAACCGGCTTTTGTAGAACGGCATTGTCAAGGCCCGCTGCCTTTCTCGGCATTGTCTTTTGGTGCCGTTTGGGCTGAACGGATATGTACTTTGTTGCGTCAGTTCGACGAATGGGATGCGCCGCCGGACGGATCGTTGATTGCAGCAGGAAGCAGGACGAGGTTCGGTTCAATCGACCGCCGGTCCATCCGCGGACACGGATGGACCGGCGGTCGTGCACAGGTCAGAAACGCCAGCTGGCCTTGATCGCAGCCGACTGGTTGATGATGCCGCTGCGTCCATCGGCGTCATAACGCAGGGACACCTCGGTGCCATAGACCGCCTTGACCGTGTAGCTGATACCCGCCTTCATCAGCCAGGGCGAACGCGCGCTGCCCGGGACCGAGAAGCCAGGGCCAGGCACGCCGGCATAGCGCACCACCATGTCGTCACGATCATTGATGGCGTCATAGCCGGCACCGAGGTGGGTGCTGATCTGTGACTCAGGCGAGAGCGCGTAGTTGAGGCGGGTCTCCACGCCCAGCACCAGCGCTTGCGCGGTCTTGCCCTCGACCTGCAGGTTCAGGGCATCGGCGCCTCTTTCCGTGTACGCACGGCTTTGCAGGCGGGTGTAGTCCAGCTCCAGGGCCGGCACCAGACCCAGGCTCTGCGTCAGCGGCAGCACCTGCGACAGGCTGGCACCGGCGTGCGTGCTCAGGCTGCCGTAGTCCGCGCTGGCACTGCGGTTCAAGCCGCCGAAGCGCAACTCGCGCTGGCTGCGGCTGACGTTCCAGCCGACATCCACCTGCAAGCCCAGCGTCATGCTTTGCACCGGCAGGCTGGCGTACAGGGCGACGACATTGGACTCGATGCGCGACTTGCTGCCCGTACCGGACAGTGCAGTGTTGCCGCTCACGTTGGTATTGCCGTAGGCATAGGACAGGCCCAGGCGTGCCATTCCCAGATCACCCTCGATGCCACCGGCCAGGCCCCAGGTATTGGCGCTGAAGCCAGCCGCACCATCGCGGTCACCCTGATTGACGCGGGCGTCAAAGGGCATGATCCAGGCTTGCCGATCCGCCGATTCACCGGAGGACAGCCCCGAGGCCGCCCCACCCTGTGCGACCGCAGCCGGCGCAAAGCGGCTGGCGACGATGCGGTTCAACGAGGACAGGCTACCCATGATGGCCGCTGCATTGGTATTGCGCGGCAGGCTCTGGTTGACGGCACGGCTGACGCTGGCGGCATCGGGCAGGCGGCCCAGTGCGGAAACCACGGTGCTCATGTCGCCCGATGACGTCTTGCCCGGCTGCTGGATCTGTTGATCCAGTGCTGCCGCCGCACTGGTAGCGGCGCTGCGGCGATCTTCCTTGACCACCTGGCTGATGGTCACTGCGTCGACGATGTCCAGATTGACGCTATTACCGCTGATGGCGGCATTGAAGTCGAACAGCAGCGAGTTGTCGGCCACGGCAAAGCTGCTGGCCTCCAGGGTAGCGGCGCTGATGACACCGGCCAGCTTCTGCCCCTTGCCCAGGGTGTTGACGCTGGCCACATCCACCGCCAGTTTTGCCTGCGGCACGAAGCTGGCGCGACCACTGACCTGCAGCTTGCCGTAGTTGGTCTCGCTGGACGCGCCGAAGCTGAGGATCTGGTTGGCCTTCTGGCTATAGTTGCTCACGACCAGCGTGCCGTCAGCAATGCTGGTATTGCCGCTATAGCTGGTAACACCGGTCAAGATCAGCGTGCCGCGGCCGCGCTTGACGAGACTGCCCACCGCAGCGCCATCGGTGACGGCACCGGAGAGCGTCATGGTATGGGCCTGGGTGTCGATATTGCCCACGCCGCTGAGGTTGACCGCGTTGGCCAGCGTCAGCTTGTTGGCGGCGGCGCGCAGGGTGGTGCCATCGGACATGGACAATGGGCCGCTACCCAGTGCCGTATTCGAACCCACGCCCAGCGTACCGCCCTGCAGCAGGGTGCCGCCGGAATAGCTGTTGTCGCCCGTCAGGGTCAGCGTGCCGGCGCCGGTCTTGACCAGTACAGCCGCATAATCTGCGTCGGTCTTGTTGGCGACATGGTTCATGTAGGCGGTTTGCCCCCGGTAATTGTCGATGGCCTGATTGGCCTGCACGATGCCCTGGTCAGCATCCACCATCGCCTTGATGATCTCTTCCATGCTGACGGTCTGGCCATTGCTCAAAGCCCTGAAAATGACATTGGCAGTCTTGTTCGCACGGACGGCTTCCATGGCGGCGTCATAGGCCTCCAGTTCCGCATCGGAGGCGTCCATCGACAAGGCGTCCTCCACCTTGCGCAGGGCTTGGGCAAGGATCAGCGCCCCGTCATAGGATGCGCTCACCAGCTCTCTCGTCTTCGCCGTGGTGCTCTGCGAGAGCGCTTGCGCCTTGGCCTGGAGGGATGCCAGCGAATTCACGCGCCACTCCGCCAGCGCCTGTTTTTCCTCAGCCTTGCGCCGTACCAGGGCCGCCTCGGAAATGTTGTTGCTCCAGGTATCCTCCAGCCCCGTGGGGAGGTGTGCATTGAACCGGCCGAGCAACTGGCCAGGGCCGTTCAGGGCCATGTTCAAGTCAGGGATACCCCAACCGAACGTCGTATTGGGAACGTCGCTCGCCCCCGTTCCGAGATGCTTGGCGGTGGTCAGCAGGATGGTGCGAATGGCCTGGTTGTCCAGTGTCGGGTAACGCTCCATCAGCAAGCCCAGTGCGCCGGTGACGTGCGGCGCCGCCATCGAGGTACCGCTCTCCTTCTCATAGCCCTTGTCCGAACTCGATTCCAGGCTATTGATCGCCGCACCCGGTGCCGACACGCACCAGTACTTGGCCAGGCCGCAGCGGTTGCTGAAACGCGGCTGGAGCAGATCGCTGGCCAGCGCGGTGACGGTGATCCAGTTCTGCTCCATTTCCGGCTTGAAGTAAGGCAGGGCCGAACGGATGTTGACGTTGTCGCGACCGGTATTGCCGGCCGCCCAGACGTGGAGCACGTTGCTTTCCCTGGCCACGTCCACCGCAGCATCCAGCCAGGATTTCTTGCCGCCGCCCTGCAGGCGATCGTAGGCCGCAGCCACCCCGGCAAGGGTCCCGAAATCGTCACGCGGGTCCGGGCTGCCCCAGCTGCTGTTGATGGCACGCACCCCGGCTGCCGCCAGGTTGCCGTAGGCCGCCTTGAAGTAGTTGTAGTCCATGTTCACGCCATACAGCGAGCCGTCGGTACCGTTGCTGTTGGTGATGTGGTAGTCGCTGTCGAAGGCCACGCCCATCATGCCCACACCGTTTTTGGCCGCAGCGATGGTGCCCGAGACATGGCTGCCGTGGTTGTCATTGAAGAGGCTCTTGGCGCCGGTGGTGTTGAAGGCCTGGCCGGCTTTCCAATCACGCCTGCTTTCATCCTGCTGCGAACCGTCATTGGCATACACACCGGCGACCGGCAAGGCCTTGATAGCGCGGCCGGCGAACTCCTCGTGCGTCAACAGCAAGCCCGAATCGACTGCGCCCAGCTTGATACCGCGTCCGCTGAAACCGGCGGCATAGGCATGCTGGGCAGCCGACGGCATCGGGCCTGTCGGTCCAGGCGACATGCCGCGGCGCCTTTGATAGGACGCATCCCTCTCTCATGGAGTCTCCCTGACGTCCTGATTTCTGGTTTTCCGGGAACGCGATATACAGCGGCCCGATGGTTTTTTGGGAGGGGATTGTCCGGTTGTGATCCGATTCTTAATATTGTCCGATGGTGCAGGGCGGCCGATGTGCCGGGCTTGCGCCAGCGCTGAAAAGCTGCCGAAGAGCGACACCGCGACTGTCATGCATGACGTCGCGTCTATTTCCAGGGTCGATGCTCAGAACAATAAAAAGTGAAGTGTTGTGCAGAGGAAGAACAGCGGACGCACATGCCCGCCGGCACACAAGGAAGGAAGGTGAAGAAGTGCGCGGAAGTTCTGCAGAAATGGAAAGGACGGCGGCGCGGTGAGGGAGAAGAGAAGCGGAGACAGGGGCTGCGAGGGGCTGCGAGGGACTGCGAGGGAAAGGGAACGAGGCCACCGCGCCCCGTCCCCCTACCGCGCAGGATCAGTGCGCGGGATCAGCTTTCGGCCTCTCCCCAGCCCAGTCCCAGGGCTTTCTGGATGCCGACGAAACTACGCGTCAGGTTGGCCTCGGCCTGCAGCAGGTTCTGCTGGGCGCTGATCTGCTGGCGCGTGGTATCGAGCACCTCGATCAAGGTGCCGGTGCCAGCCTGGTAGCGCTGCCTGGCCAGCTCCAGCGCGCGGTCGGCGGAGGCCTTGCTGCGCGCCAGGGTGGCGACCGTGATGCGGCCGTAGCGGAAGCGCGAGAGGGAATCCTCGGCGTCGCGCAGGGCTTCCAGCACGGCCTGGCGATACTTCATCTCGGCTTCGTCGCGGACCTGTTCGGCTTGCGTGACGCGTGCCTTGGCACGGCCGAAGTCGAGGAAATTCCAGCTCAGCATCGGCGCGCCCAGGGCCACGAAATCATCCAGCCGGGTGAGATCGGAGGGATGGGTCCCGCCCAGGCCGATCACGCCGAAGAGCTTCAGGCTGGGATAGCGCGCGGCCTCGGCCTGGCCGATCTTGGCAGTGTCCGCGGCCAGGGTGCGTTCGGCAGCGCGCACGTCGGGACGCCGCCGCAGCAGCGCGACCGGATCGCCGACAGCAACCTGTTGCGGTGGCAGGGGCAAGGGTGAGGGCGCGTTCAGTTTGGCATCCAGCGTGCCGGGCTCCTGTCCCAGCAAGGTGGCCAGCTGGTTGAGGTAGGCCTCGCGTTCGGCCTGCAGCGGCAAGAGCTCGGCGCGGGTGGCGTCGAGCTGGTTCTGCACGCGGATCTGGTCCAGCGAGGATGCGGTGCCGCGCTGCACGCGCTGGCCGGTCAGGGCGAGCATGTCTTGCTGGGCCTGTACCGATTGTTCGCCCAGGGCCAGGCGCTGCTGGCGGTCGCGCAGGTTGATGTAGGCGTTGACCACTTCGGCGGTGAGGCTGACCTGCACATCGGCCAGCGAGGCTTCGGCGGCCTGCGCGCTGGCACCGGCGGCCTGGATGGCACGACGATGGGCGCCGAAGAGGTCGGCCTCCCAGCTGGCGTCCACGCCCAGATTGTAGAGATTCACGCTGGAGGCGGACGAACCGCCGGAGCTGGAACCGCCGGTCAGCGCCCCCAGGTTGGCCGGTGGCAGCCGCGCATGCGCGGCCAGTGCGGAGGCACCGACGCTGGGGGCGGCGTTGGCCTGTTCCAGGTCGAGATTGGCACGCGATTGCTGCAGCCGGGCGCGGGCGCTACCGAGGCTGGGATTGGCTTGCAGGGCTTGCTGCACGAGGCGGTTGAGCTGGGCGTCGTTGAGCGCTTCCCACCAGCGGTTCAGCGGTGCGGCGGCATTGGCGAGATCGCCGGCGCGCACGAACTGCCCGCTGCGCTGGGCCTGCGGCGCGGCGTCGGGTGGGCCGGCGTATTCCGGCCCGAGGGCGCAGCCGGCCAGCAAGGCGGCAGTGGCCAGCGCGACCAGGCGTACGGGAGTAAAGAGAGGGAGAGTCTTGTCCATGTTCATCATCAATGAGAAGCCACCGGCGCGGCATGGGTGGGCAAGGGGCGCAGGAACAGCACCAGCGGCGTGACGCAGAGGATGGCCACGCCCAGCATCCAGAACAGGTCGGCATAGGTCATGGTCAGCGCCTGGGCCTGGATGGTGGAGCCCAGCAACTGGATGGCGGCATCCTGGCCGCCCAGCAGCTGGGCTTGCGCGCCGATGCCGGATTGCACCAGGTCGGAATTGGCAGAAAGGCTTTCTTCCAGGCGGCGGCTGTGCAGCCACAGGCGCTGGTCCTGGATCACCGCGATGGCGGCCAGCGCCAGCGAGCCGCCCAGGTTGCGCGCCGCGCTGTAGAGACCGGAAGCGTCGCCGGCCTGCGAGGCCGGCACCGAGCGGATCGCCGCCTGGTTCAGGAACAGCATGGCCAGCACGGTACCGACACCGCGCATCAGTTGCGAGGCCACGAAGGAACCGCCATAGGACAGCGGGCTGAGATCGGTCTCGATGAAGGCCGACGCCGCCAGCAGCAGGAAGCCGGTACCGACGGCGATGCGGATATCGACCAGCCGCATCAGCAGCGGCGTGAACGGCATCATCAGGATCATCGGCACCCCCGAGAGCAGCACGATCCAGCCCGACTGCAGCGAGTTGTAGCCGGCAATCCCGGAGAGGAACTGCGGAATCACATAGGCCGTGCCGTAGAGCGCCACGCCGACGATCATGGCCATCATCACCACCGAGCCGAACTGGCGGTCCCGCAGCAGACGCAACTGGATCACCGGGTGGCGCGAGCGGATCTGGCCGATGGCCAGCAGGAGGAAGCCCAGTAGCGAGGTGGCCGCCAGCCAGCGGATGTCGGGCGAGGAAAACCACTGCTCGCGCTCGCCCTCTTCCAGCACCACCGTCAGGCCACCCAGGCCCAGCGCCAGGCCGGCGATGCCGAACCAGTCGGCCTCGGCCAATTGCTCGAAACGGGGACGCTCATAGGGAATCGCCACCAGCAGCAGCGTGATCAGCGCCGCGCCCACCGGCAGGTTGATGAAGAAGGCGTAGTGCCAGCTGACGTTCTCGGTCAGCCAGCCGCCCATCACCGGCCCCAGCACCGGGCCGAGGATGGCGGTGGCGCCGAACATGGCATTGCCCACCGGCTGCTGCGCGCGTGGCAGGCGGGTGGCGATGATGGTCATGGCGGTGGGGATCAGCGCGCCGCCGGTGAAGCCCTGCCCTACCCGCCCGACGATCATCATCGGTAGCGTGGTGGACAGGCCGCACAGCACCGAGAACAGGGTGAAGAGACTGGCCGCCGTCAACAGCAGCACGCGCAGGCCGAGCAGGCGTTCCAGCCAGGCCGACATGGGAATGATGACGATCTCGGCCACCAGATAGGCGGTGGCGATCCAGGTGCCTTCGGTCCCGGAGGCGCCGATCTCGCCCTGGATGGTGGGCAGCGAGGAGTTGACGATGGAGATGTCCAGCGTGGCCATGAGCGCGCCCAGGGTGCCGGCGGCCACGGCCAGCCAGGCGCCGGCGTCGGCCTTCTCCGGGTTGGCACCATTGGCCTTCACCGCAGGGGTGGAGGCGGCGCTGCTCACTGCGGCTCCTTGCGGGTGGCGTTGGCTTCGCTGGTGCGCTCGCGCAGCGCGCGCAATTCATCCTTGGCGGCGATGGTGTTGACCTCCACCGTCACCGACAGGCCGGCCACGAAGGAGCGGGTTTCTTCCGGGGTGGCGTCGATGGCCACGCGCACCGGGACGCGCTGGACGATCTTGGTGAAGTTGCCGGTGGCGTTTTGCGGCGGCAGCAGCGAGAATTGCGCGCCGGTACCGGGCGAGAGGCTTTCCACATGACCGTGGAATTCCACGCCGGGCAAGGCATCGACCTTGATGCTGGCCGGCTGGCCGATGCGCATCAGGCCGATCTGGGTTTCCTTGAAGTTGGCGGAGACGTAGAAGCGGGTCGGCACCACCGTCATCATGCGCGTGCCGGCCGAGACGAACTGGCCGACGCGCACCTGCTTGTCACCGATGCGGCCATCGACGCTGGCGCGGATTTCGGTATAGCCGAGGTTGACGCTGGCAGCGTCGTACTGGGCCTTGGCGGTTTCACCCTGGGCCTGGGCCTGGCGCACCTGGGCCTGCAGCGAACGCACCCGCAGCTGGGCTGCATCCAGGGCGGCACGACGCGCCGCCACCGTGGTGCGGGCCTGGGCCTGCTGGTTGCGCAGGGTGGTCAGGCGTTCGCGGGTTTCGGCGCCGGAGGCGGCCAGCGGGGTGTAGCGCTCCACTTCGGAAGAGGCAAAGCGCGCATCCTCTTCGGCGGCGGCCAGTTGCGCCTTGGCCTGGGCGATGGCGGCCTGCTGTTCGGCCAGTTGCGCATTGGCGGCTTCTTCGCTGGCACTGGCGGCGTCGATCTGGGCCTTGGCCTGCGCCGCCTGGGCGGAATAGTCGCGGGCGTCGATGCGCACCAGCGGCTGGCCGGCCTTGACGATCTGGTTGTCGGCCACCAGTACCTGGTCCACGTAGCCGGTGACCTTGGAGGAGACGGTCACGCTGTCGGCATGGATGAAGGCATCGTTGGTGCTTTCCAGGTACTTGCCGCGGAACTGGTAGTACAGCACCCAGGCCACGACTACCACCAGCACCACCAGCCCGAGGGCGCGCAGGATGAAGCGGGCGCGCGGGCTCATGCGCTTCTTGGGAGGGTTGTTCTTGTCGCCGTTGGTGTTCGTATTGGCATTTGCGCCGGGGGTTGAGGTGGATGGCTCCGCTTGCTGCTGACTGGGCTGCTGGTTTGGCTGCTGACTGCTGGGTGTGGCGTCGGTCATCTTTTTTATCCTAATATCGGGGCGATGATGGCGTGGAGTGACGTTGGGGAATTGCCGGGGACTTCAATGTGGCGTCATCAAGATTTCTGATCAGCAACACTACGCTTCACTTTTTGTGAGCGAAAATATTAATGAGGTACCATATGATATGGTATCCAGGAAAATCATGTCTACAGGCTTTTCAAACGATTACAGCGGGGCCGCCGAGGCGCTGCGCGACTTCTACATCCGCTCGCACCGCACGCTGGACAAGCTCATGGCCGGCGAAGGGGCTTCGCTGGCGCGCAACAAGATGCTCGGCCACATCGAGCGCAACAGTCCGGTGCGGGCGGCCGACCTGGCCACGGCCTTCGGCTTCGCGCCGCGCACCATCACCGAGGCCATCGATGCGCTGGAGCGCGACGGGCTGGTGCAACGGACGGGCGACATCAGTGACCGGCGGGTCAAGCACATCGCTTTGACAGCCGCCGGCAAAGAAGTGCTGCGCGCCTCGGAGCCGGTCAAGAAAACCTTTATCGATGGCTTGTTCGCGGCGCTGGAGGAAGAGGAAATCGCCACGCTGACGCGGGTGCTGGGCAAGCTCAACGGGCGGCTGGCGGAACTGGAGGAAAGTTATTCGGCACAGGCTGCCAGCGCCGCCACCGTGGCCGGCGCCACGGATGAGCCAGCCGGCAAGCGCGGCCGCAGGAAAGACTGAGGCGTAAAAAAAGCGCTCCCCGTGAATGGGAGCGCTTGGCGCCGGGCAGATTGGAGGGTCTGCCGGTCCGCCGATCCGCCGATCAGCCGCCGGCGAAGCGGTCGGTGGCGGCGATCAACTGGTCCAGGATGCCGGGTTCGTTGTAGGCGTGGCCGGCGCTGTCGATCAGGTGCAGCTGCGAGCCGGGCCAGGCCTGGTGCAGGTCCCAGGCCGACTTGGCCGGCGTGGCGAGGTCGTAGCGCCCTTGCACGATCACGGCGGGAATACCTTCCAGACGCGACACATTGGCCAGCAACTGGCCCTCTTCCATGAAGCCCTTGTGGAAGAAGTAGTGGTTCTCGATGCGGGCGAAGGCCAGTGCGAACTGGGCATCGTTGAAGGAATCGATCAGGCGTTCATCGGCCACCAGCGTGATGGTGCTGGCTTCCCAGCGGCTCCAGGCGCGTGCGGCCTGCAGCTTGGCGGCTTCATCGTCGCCGGTCAGGCGCTTGCGGTAGGCATGCACCAGGTTGCCGCGCTCGGCGGCGGGGATCGGCGCTAGGAACTCGTCCCAGCGGTCCGGCACCATCCACGATGCGCCCTCCTGGTAGTACCAGTCCAGCTCGGCCTGGCGCAGCAGGAAGATGCCGCGCAAGACCATTTCGGTCACGCGCTGCGGATGGGTCTGGGCATAGGCCAGTGCCAGGGTGCTGCCCCAGGAACCGCCGAAGACCTGCCAGCGCTCAATGCCCAGCATCTCGCGCAGGCGTTCGATATCGGCCACCAGATCCCAGGTGGTGTTGGCGTCCAGGTTGGCGTGCGGCAGCGAGCGGCCGCAACCGCGCTGGTCGAACAGGACGATGCGGTATTTCTCCGGATTGAACAGGCGCCGGTGCGACGGGCCGCAACCGCCGCCGGGGCCGCCATGCAGGAACACCACCGGCTTGCCGGCCGGGTTGCCGCACACTTCCCAATAGATCTGGTGACCGTCGCCGACATCCAGCAAGCCGTGATCATGGGGTTCTATCGGGGGATAGAGGCCGCGCAAGGAGGTGCTGGAGGTGGAAGTGGTCGAGGTCATCGGGAATCCTTGAAGGTGAATGCAAGACGGGAACAACGTTCAGACGTGAAATGCAAAGGTGAAGAAAGGTGAAGTATAGGACTGGAATCGAGATCCTTCATTCGACCACGAGTTCCGGATTGTTCTTCACCTCGTTGAGGACGAAGAAGGAACGCAATTGCCGCACACCCGGCAGGCGCAGCAGCGTATTGGCGTGCAGCCGGTTGAAGGCCTGCAGGTCCTTGACCCGCAACTTGATCCAGTAATCGAATTCACCTGCCAGCAGCAGGCACTCCTGCACGGCGGCGATATCGCGCACGGCCTTTTCGAATTCGGCAAAACTCTCCGGCGTGGAGCGGTCCAGCACCACGCCCACCGTCACCAGCACCGGCAGGCCCAGTTTTTCGGGGTCCAGGATGGCGCGCACTTCCTTCACATAGCCCTCGTCCATCAGGCGTTTGGTGTGGTTCCAGCAGGCCGTGGCGCTCATGCCCAGCTTCTTGGCCAGCTCGGCATTGCCGATGCGGCCATCCTTCTGCAGCGCCTTGAGGATGCGCTTGTCCATGCGATCTAGCGTCATGATGATTATTCCGATAATTCCTGCAAAGTCGAATGGATATTTTCACGAAATAATTTACGTCACTTCTTTCAACCGAATCATGCCATAAATTCGGAAGCACCATTTAAATGAGGCGGCGTAAAGTTGATCCCGGCGATTCGATGTGAATCGGACCACTTTTCCTGAATCCACCTGAACCGGAGCAACCCCATGCTGGCACTCGACAAACTCTTCCCGCGCAAGACGCTGGGCTTCTTCCCCTCCCCCATTCACAAGCTGGAACGACTCTCCGCCATGCTGGGCGTGGAAGTCTGGGCCAAGCGCGATGACGTGTCCTCGGGCCTGGCCTTCGGCGGCAACAAGATCCGCAAGCTGGAATGGCTGGTGGCCGATGCCCTGGCCAAGGGTTGCGACACCCTGGTCTCGATCGGCAACATCCAGTCCAACCACACGCGTCAGGTCTGTGCGGCAGCGGCCGCAGTCGGCATGAAGTCCTATACGGTGCAGGAAACCTGGCTGGAATGGGATGACCCGGTCTACGACAAGGTCGGCAACATCCTGCTGACCCGCATCATGGGCGGCAACCCCATCATGGGCGGCTACGGCTATTCGACCACCGAGAAGGACACCTGGGCCCGCGCCCTGGAAGAAGTGCGCGCCAAGGGCGGCAAGCCCTACGCAATTCCGGCCGGTGCCTCCGACCACCCGCTGGGCGGCCTGGGCTATGCCAACTTCGCCGACGAAGTGGCGATGCAGGAGCAGCAGCTGGGCATCTTCTTCGACAACATCGTGGTGGCCACCTGCACCGGTTCCACCCAGGCCGGCATGGTGGTGGGCTTCGCCGCACAGGAAAAGCGTCGCCGCGTGATCGGTATCGATACCGCCGACGATGAAGCCATGACCCGCCGCGCCGTCACCAAGATCGCCAACGACACCAGCGAGCTGATCGCCTCCAAGGGTGGCCAGCGCGTGGTGGTACGCGATGCCGACATCGAGATCATCCCCGACTACAGCGGCCCGGCCTATGGCCTGCCGAGCGAGCAGACCATCGCCGCCATCCGCACCGCGGCCGAGATGGAAGCAATGCTGACCGATCCTGTCTATGAAGGAAAATCCATCGACGGCCTGATCGACATGGCCAAGAAGGGTCATTTCAAGGGCCAGCGCGTACTGTATGCCCACCTGGGCGGCGCACCGGCACTGAATGCCTATTACAAGGCCTTCGAAGATCCGGAAAACCTGACCAAGCTGGCCCGCGAAGCCCGCTTCAAGGAGTAAGCCCGGGCGCGGCCCGCGGGCCGTACGCTATGCCTATGGACGTCAACAGCCCGACCTGTGTATGCAGGCCGGGCTGTTGCGCTTTCTGTGATGCTTTCTGTGATGCTTGCTGTCATGCTTTCTGTCTCTCTTTCGTGACTCTTTCGTCACTCTTGCGCCCGCAGATCTGCTGTTTCCACACCTTGTGCCGACCCGCTTGATCGGCATCAAAGCCCGCCAGCCGCTTCACGCGTACCTTTCGCACATCCTCACTCGACAGGTAAAAACCGTGAAAAAAATCGTCACAATCACTGCCGCCGTGGCAGCCCTGGCATCCTCGTTTGCCGCCCCCGTCTTCGCACAGGAAGCCCAAAGCCCGTGGCTGGTGCGCGTACGCGCCGTCAACCTGAGTCCGGAAAACAAGTCCGACCCCGTGCTTGGACAAGGCGCCTCGGACCTGATCACCATCAACAACAAGGTGATCCCCGAATTCGACATCAGCTATTTCTTCACCCCGAACATCGCCGCCGAGCTGGTGCTGACCTATCCGCAAAAGCAGGACGTGCGCCTGTCCGGCACCAAGATCGGTACCTTCAAGCATCTGCCGCCGACCCTGACCCTGCAATACCACTTCATGCCTGAAGCCGCCTTCAGCCCCTACGTCGGCGCCGGTATCAACTACACCCGCATCTCCAGCGTCAACATCGACGGTGGCCTGCGTCTGGACAGCAGCAGCGTGGGCGGTGCCCTGCAGGTGGGCGCGGACTACAAGATCGACAAGAACTGGGTGCTCAACTTCGACGTCAAGAAGGTGCAGATCTCCAGCGACGTGAAGACCGCCTCCGGCACCAAGATCAGCAACGTCAAGATCGACCCGTGGCTGATCGGCGTTGGCGTGGGTTACCGTTTCTAAGGTATTCTTGCCGCACCCAAACGGCGCGATCCGTCATCCCTGATGACCGGTCGCGTTGTTTTTTGGGATCAGCGCTAACGTCCCCGCCATCGGTCCCGAGCCGAACGCCCACACCTTTGCAAACGCCATCCGCCATTTGCAGCGTTAGCAGGAGCAGTCTCATGCGGCATGCTCCCCCGTCCACCGTTTGAAAGTAGGAAGAGGTAAATTCGATGTCGACGACTTCGCACCCCAACACACCGGTCGCGCCAGGCGCACCGATGCCCCATCGCAAGATCATCCGATCGTGGGTGATCCCGATCAGCCAGCGCAGCACCGCCATTGCGCTGGCGCTGTCGGTACTGGATTTCTGCCTGTTCGGCGCCAGCCTGGCGGCCGTGATCTGGGTCCCCTGGCTGCTGGCCAAGATCGCGCTGGGCGTGGTCAATGGCTTCATCATCGGGCGCCTGTTCATCCTCGGCCACGATGCCTGCCACCAGGCCTTCACGCCCAACCGCAAGCTCAATACCTGGCTGGGCCGCATGCTGTTCATGCCCTCCCTGACCCCCTACAGCCTGTGGGCCGTCGGTCACAACGTGGTGCACCACGGCTATACCAACCTGAAGGGTTTCGATTTTGTCTGGCAACCGCGTTCGCTGGAAGAGTTCCGCGCCCTGCCGCGCTGGCGCCAGCGCCTGGAGCGCATCTACCGCAGCGGCTTCGGTCCCGGCCTGTACTACATGATCGACATGTGGTGGAAGCGCATGTACTTCCCCTCGAAGAAGCAGATGCCCACCCGTCGCGCCGAATTCATGTGGGATGGCGTGCTGGTGACCATCGTGGCGGCCGTCTGGGTCGGTGGCCTGGCCTGGGCCGCGCAAGCCACCGAGCAATCGTTCTGGACGCTGCTGGTGACCGGCTTTGCGATTCCCCTGCTGTTCTGGAAGGCCATGATCGGCTTCGTGGTGTATGTCCACCATACGCATACCTCGGTGGCCTGGTATGAAGACAAGGTCACCTGGGCCGCTGCCCAGCCCTTCGTCTCCACCACCGTGCACCTGACCTTCGGTCGCTACTGGGGCGCGCTGCTGCATCACATCATGGAACACACCGCGCACCACGTGGACATGAGCGTGCCGCTGTACCGCCTGAAGCAAGCCCAGAAGAAGCTGGAAACCATGCTGCCGGGCCGGATCGTGATCCAGCGCTTCTCGTGGCGCTGGTACTTCGATACTGCTCGCCGCTGCAAGCTGTACGACTTCAAGCGCCTGTGCTGGACCGACTATCGCGGTCGCCCCACCAGCACCCCGCTGCCGCTGCCGGACATGAGCAAGAGCACGGCAGAGGCGTGATCGGCAATCAATGGCACTGCCTGTGCCATCCGTTCAGGTAGCCACGATGTAGCTGAAGCTTCAATAACAAGACGGTCGCATGGAAGGGCATTCGCGGGTCCCCGGTAACCCCGCGATACCGCCCACTTTCCCCCATCAAGGCCGCTCCTCCCTTCTTGCACTTCTCACGCCAAAAGCAGACAACTGTCGCTTTTCAGCGGAGTTCCAGCCCGCAATGCCCGCCTTGCAGCCCGATGCGGCGATTAGAACTCATTTCATAAATAGTCGCGAGATGCGTTCTGCCCAGAAAGGGCGCTGGCCGCGTTGCGCTCCTTGCGTGTGGCACCACCACACGACGCGTCGCGCGCATTGCCATCGCCCTTTCTGGGCAGAACCCGCAGGGAGCGGCCCCTTTTGGCGAATTGCTGCGTTACGAATTTGGGTCAAGACGCCCAGTCTTGACCCAAATTCGCGCCTTGCACTTCATCCCAAACGGGACTCGCTCGCACTCGCGCCTATTTATGAAATGAGTTCTACTTTATTCATGTTTGATCTGGGACAAGAAATGCCGTCTGATTCGGGAATACTGTGCTGCTTATCTTGTTCCGCGCACTTAAAATCGAGTCATTCGATTGCCACATGTCCGCCGGGAACATCGTATGAACCAGTCTTGTCACTCCGCTCCACTTTCCGCATCGGCCAATGCCGCTGCTCCCCTGTCCCAGTGTTCGTCGTTGACGGCTGCACGTGAAGCGGCCGCCAGCTCCGCACTGCGTAGCTGCACCGCATGCGGCATGCACCAGCTGTGTCTGCCCATGGGCCTGGACGAATCCGACATGAAACGCCTGGACAAGATCATCGGTCGCCGCAAGGTGGCCCGCGATGATTTCCTCTACCGCATTGGCGACCAGTTCACGGCCTTGTACGCAGTACGCGTGGGCCACTTCAAGACCTATCAGGAAAACCTCGACGGCGATCGCCAGATCACCGGCTTCCAGATGCCTGGCGAACTGCTGGGCATGGATGCGATCAGCACCGAGACGCATCAATGCGATGCGGTGGCGCTGCAGGACAGCGAAGTCTGCGAGATCCCGTTTGCCCGCCTGGAACAGCTGTTCGGCCAGATCCCGCACCTGCTGCGTCACTTCCACCGGATGATGAGCCACGAGATCACCAGTGAACAGAACGTCATCATGCTGCTCGGTAATATGCGTGCCGAACAACGCTTTGCCGCCTTCCTGGTCAACCTGTCTTCGCGCTATGCAGCCCGTGGGTATTCGTCCACCCGTTTCCAGCTGCGCATGACACGCCAGGACGTGGGCAACTATCTCGGCCTGACCATCGAAAGCATCAGCCGACTGATCTCCAAGTTCCGCAAGCTGGGCTTGCTGGCCGTGGAGCAACGTGACGTGGAAGTGATCGATCTGCCGGCCCTGAAGCGCCTGGCGGCCGGGGTGGAGTCTTCCACCCCCGCACCTGCCGCGACCGCACGCGCAGCGGTCTAGGGGTCTAGGCCCGACCTCGTCCGGGGCGTTCAGCCCTGGACGAAATGACGCAGGCGCTCGCGAGGCAGCGCCCGGGTCAGCCGTACGGCCAGCAGGCCGCACACGGCAAAACTCCCCCAGAAGCAGAAGAAACCGACCGTGTAGGCGCCCATCGCTTCCCATTCATGGCCTGAGACCATGGCCAGCTCGTCCGGGTTGAACAGGGAAAAGAACACGCCTTCGGCCGCGATGGCCATCAGAAAAGCCACCCAGAGGACGATGGCGATATTGCGTTGCTGTTTGCGCATGGCTGTCTCCTTCAGTTATTTCATCCGTAGACTGACCGGTCTTGCAGCCGGTTTGATTGCAGCTTAGCGCATTATTCGGCCGGTGCGTAGGCCTCTGCATTCATTTCGATGCTGCGCTGTTGCGGCCACACCCAGTTGCCGTGCAACCGCCAGGCATGGCCGCCATCTTCGGCCACCAGGCGCCAGCGCGCCTGCTCCAGCTCCGCCAGGGGAACCGAGAACGTTCCGTCGGCGGCAGGACGGACCATCAGGGTCCGGTCCTTGGAAGGCTGGGTCGGATGCACCAGGCTGATGATCAGGGTCTGCCCTTCCTGGCCGACCGCCGGCACTTCGCGCATCTGCAGACGGCCGCGCAGCACGGCAGCCGCCGGGTCGTAGCCGATGCCAATGGCCGCGCCCAGGCGCTGCGCCTCATGGTCACGACGCAGGTCCTTGTTGATGGCCTTGCCCTGCTTGTAATAGTCGTCAGCCACCAGCGCATCGGCGCGCGAGATGGCCAGCCAGGCGGTGAAGATGCCGGCGACCACGACCACGGCCGGACCGGACATCAACAGCCACGGCCAGCGATGACGATACCAGGGTGTGGCGGGGGCCAGCTTGGGGGATAAGGTTTGCATGATTTCCTCTCTACTCTCTGAACGGATGGGGACAGGTCTTGGCTCAGCGTCGCGGCACCAGGAACACGGCCTTTTCGCTGACCTGCACTGACGGCTGGTCTTCCGCCTGCAGGGCGATGCGAATCTTGTTGGAGCCGACTTCACCCGCGCCATGCGGCGCCCGCACGCGGATCGGTACCATCAAGGTCTGGGTGGCGGCCATCTCGATGGGTTCAGCCGGATCGACCGTCAATCCATCGATGCCGCTGGCGCTGATGCGGTAGCGATGGCCGCGTTCATCGGTGTTGATGACCTGCAGGCGGTAGACGTTCTCGATGATGCCGTCTTCCACCTCACGCCCCATGGAGCCACGATCACGGATCACATCCAGCTTCAGCGGCGTGCGTATCCACAGCGAGCTGGCAAACAAGGCAATCACCACGCCCAGGATGGCGGTGTAGATCAGGATGCGCGGACGCAACAGGCGACGGCGGATTTCCGAGGTCGAGAAGCCCTGCTCGACGGCGTTTTCGGTGGAATAGCGGATCAGGCCACGCGGGCGCCTGATCTTGTCCATCACGCTGTCGCAGGCGTCGACGCAGGCGGCGCAACCGATGCACATGTACTGCAGGCCCTGCCGGATATCGATGCCGGTGGGGCAGACCTGCACGCACATCGTGCAATCGATGCAGTCGCCGGCCTTGCTGCCAGTCTCCAGCTTGGCAGCCCTGGCTGCCGGCATGCGCGGCTCGCCGCGGGCGGCGTCGTAGGTGATGATGAGTGAATCGCGGTCGAACATGGCGCTCTGGAAGCGTGCATAGGGGCACATGTACTTGCAGACCTGTTCGCGCATCCAGCCGGCATTGCCATAGGTGGCGAAGCCATAGAAGCCGATCCAGAACATCTCCCACGGTCCCAGGGCCAGGCTGCCGATCTCCGGCAGCAGGTCACGGATGGGCGAGAAATAACCGACAAAGCTGATGCCCGTCCACAGGGTCAGCGCGCCCCAGGCCAGATGCTTGGCCGACTTGCGCCACAGCTTGTCGAACGACCAGCCCTGGCGGTCCAGGCGCATGCGGGCGCTGCGATTGCCTTCGATGCGGCGCTCGATCCAGAGGAAGATTTCGGTATAGACCGTCTGCGGGCAGGCATAGCCACACCAGACACGGCCGGCCACGGCCGTAAACAGGAACAGGCTGAATGCACAGATGATCAGTAATGCGGCCAGCCAGATGAAGTCCTGCGGCCAGAGCACCAGGCCGAACAGGTAAAACTTGCGGGAAGCGAGGTCGAACAGCACGGCCTGGCGCTCGTTCCAGTTGATCCACGGCAGCCCATAGAACACCAGCTGCGTCAGGAACACGCAAAGCCAGCGCAGGCTGGCAAACCGTCCCTGGATCTCGCGCGGGTAGATCGGTTCACGCGCGGCATACATGCGTATGACGGCGTATTCCTCCTTGCCATCCTTGCTGTCGGCGCTCTGGGGTGGCAGGTCCCCCTCCTTGTCCTGCCCGGGTTTCGTTACGGCCTTGTCCATGGTATTGCCTGATCTGCTTTCACTCTCTGTGCGCTTCCAGACTGTGGTGAGAAGCGCCTTTCACGAAACCGCCGGGAGCGCGCAGATCTTTGTCTGCGTCAGTCCCGGCGGCGGATGACGTCACGTCGTCAAGACGGCTTACTTGGCGGCTGCATTGCTGGGCTTGTTGGACAAGCTCCACACATAGGCGGCCAGGACATGCACCTTGGGTTCGCCGAGGAACTCGCCAAACGACGGCATGGTGTTGTCACGGCCCTTGTTGATGGTTTCCTTGATGGTGTCGATGCTGCCACCGTAGAGCCAGATCTTGTCCGACAGGTTGGGCGCGCCCAGCGCCTGGTTGCCCTTGCCGCCGGGACCGTGGCAGGCCATGCAGGCGGCGAACTTGGACTTGCCCAGTTCAGCCTTGATCGGGTCATGTGCCGAATCGGACAGGCTCAACACGTAGTTGGCCACGTTGTCGACATCCTTGTCGCTGCCCACTGCGGCGCCCATCGGAGGCATCACGCCATGGCGACCCTTGAGGATGGTTTCCTTGATGATCTCCGGGGTACCGCCATGCAACCAGTCGTTGTCGGTCAGGTTGGGGAAGCCCTTGTTGCCGCGGGCATCCGAACCGTGGCACTGCGCGCAGTAGGTCAGGAACAGGCGCTCGCCGATGGCATGGGCTTGCGGATTGGCGGCGACCTCTTTCAGGTCCTGCTTCATGAAGCCCTCGAACAGCGGACCGTACTTGGCCTCGGCGGCCTTGACGTCGGCATCGTGCTCGCCGGTCGAGCGCCAGCCCAGGGTACCGGGCAAGTTGCCCAGGCCCGGATAGGCGACCAGGTAACCGACCGAGAAGAAGATGGTCAGGTAGAACAGCCACATCCACCAGCGCGGCAGGGGGTTGTTCAGTTCGCTCAGGTCTTCGTCCCAGACGTGGCCGGTGGTGGACCCGGCGACCGGCTGGTCGCCCTTCTTGACCTTCCAGTTGGACTGCTGCCAGAGCAGCAGCGCGCAACCGGCAATGCCCAGCACGGTCAGGACGATGATCCAGATATTCCAGAAACCATTGGTGAAATCAGCCATGGCGCACCTCCTTGTCGACGCCTTCCGCAGCCGGCTGGCCGATATCGCCGTCGGCAAAGGGAATCATCTCGGCTTGCTTGAAATCAGCGGGCTTGTGGCCGACGTAGGTCCACCACAGGATGCCGGCAAAGGTGATGAAACTGATCAGCGTGATCAGGCTGCGTGGATCGGTAATCATTTCAATCATGGTCTTATCTCTCCGCCTTGATCAGGATGCCCAGGCCCTGCAGGTAGGCGATCAGCGCATCCTGCTCGGTCTTGCCGACCAGTTCGGCCGGGGCGTTCTTGATGTCTTCTTCGGTGTACGGGTCGCCGATGCGCTTCAAGGCCTTCATGCGCGAGACGATGTCGTAGTTGTCCAGCTTGGTCTGTTCCAGCCACGGGTAGGCCGGCATGTTGGACTCCGGCACCACGTCACGCGGGTTGTGCAGGTGGGCACGATGCCATTCATCGCTGTAGCGGCTGCCGACGCGGGCCAGGTCAGGACCGGTCCGCTTGGAACCCCACTGGAAGGGGTGGTCGTAGACCGATTCGCCCGCCACGGAATAGTGGCCATAGCGCTCGGTCTCGGCACGCAGCGGGCGGATCATCTGCGAGTGGCAGTTGTAGCAACCCTCGCGGATGTACACGTCGCGGCCCGCCAGGCGCAGCGCCGAGTAGGGCTTCAGGCCGGCGATCGGCTCGGTGGTCGATTTCTGGAAGAACAGCGGCACGATCTCGGCCAGGCCGCCGACGCTCACCACCAGCAGCACCAGGCCGATCAGCAGCCAGGGGTTCTTCTCGATCCATTCATGCGAAAACTTCATATTTCCCCCAAATCAGTGCGCAGCGTTGGTCACGGCAGGAATCGGTGCGACGGCCAGTTCGGTGCCGCGCATCGTGCGCCAGGTGTTGTAGGCCATCACCAGCATGCCGGACAGGTACATCAGTCCACCCATCAGACGGATGACGTAGTACGGATAGGTCGCCTTGACGCTTTCCACGAAGGTGTAGGTCAGGGTGCCGTCGCTATTGACGGCGCGCCACATCAGGCCTTGCATGACACCGGCGATCCACATCGCGGCGATGTACAGGACGATGCCGATGGTGGCGACCCAGAAGTGGATCTCGATCAGGTCCTTGCTCCACATCTGGGTCTTGCCCGACAGACGCGGAATCAGGTAGTACATCGCACCCATGGTGACGAAACCGACCCAGCCCAGGGCACCGGAGTGCACGTGGCCGATGGTCCAGTCGGTGTAGTGGGACAGGGCATTGACGGTCTTGATGGCCATCATCGGACCTTCGAAGGTCGACATGCCGTAGAAGGACAGCGACACCACCAGGAACTTCAGGATGGGATCGGTGCGCAGCTGGCTCCAGGCGCCCGACATGGTCATCATGCCGTTGATCATGCCGCCCCAGGACGGTGCCAGCAGGATCAGCGAGAACACCATGCCCAGCGACTGGGTCCAGTCAGGCAGTGCGGTGTAGTGCAGATGGTGCGGACCGGCCCACATGTAGGTGAAGATCAGCGCCCAGAAGTGCACGATCGACAGGCGGTAGGAATAGACCGGACGGTTCACCTGCTTGGGGATGAAGTAATACATCATGCCCAGGAAGCCGGCGGTCAGGAAGAAGCCCACCGCATTGTGCCCGTACCACCACTGGATCATGGCGTCCTGCGCGCCGCTGTACATGGAGTAGGACTTGGTCATGGTTGCCGGCATGGTCATGCCGTTGACGATGTGCAGGATGGCCACGGCGATGATGAAGGCACCGTAGAACCAGTTGGCCACGTAGATGTGCTGCACCTTGCGCTTGACGATGGTGCCGAAGAACACCACCGCGTAGGCGACCCAGACCACGGCGATCAGGATGGTCAGGGGCCATTCCAGTTCGGCGTATTCCTTGCCGCGGGTGAAGCCCAGCGGCAGCGAGACCGCCGCGCCGACGATGACCACCTGCCAGCCCCAGAAGGTGAAGGCGGCCAGGAAGTCGGAGAACAGTCGTACCTGGCAGGTACGCTGCACGACGTAGTACGAGGTTGCCATCAGCGCACTACCGCCGAAGGCAAAGATGACAGCGTTGGTATGCAAGGGACGTAGCCGGCCGAAGCTCAGCCAGGGAATCCCCATGTTCAATTCGGGCCATGCCAGCTGGGCGGCGATGAACACGCCGACCAGCATGCCGACTACGCCCCACAGGATGGTCGCCACGCTGAACTGGCGCACAACCTTGTAGTTGTAGCTATTTTCTTTGCTCACGAAACTCTCCCCACTATGTTGAGTACTGATCAACGCGAGCTTACGGGGCGAGTTCCCCTGGGGCATTGACGTGTATCAAAGCGGGGAGAAGCATGAAAACAAAGACGGATAAACAACAGGAAAAACGCAGGAAAAAGACGATATCTGCCCCCAGGTACAGGCTTGAAGGAAGGACTCAGGGCGCGCCTGGAGCATCCTTGCCGGGGACGGCATCGTCGTCATGGAGGATGCGCATGGCCGGACCTTCCAGGTCATCGAACTGACCACTATCGGAGGCGCGGAAGAAGATCCAGATCGCCACGAACACCAGCAGGGTGCTCAAGGGAATGAGCAGGTAGAGCGCTTCCATCAGACACCTCCTGCCAGCGCCGGCGCGGGCGCTGCGACATCACTGGAGGCCTCGTCGACAACGCGCCCGGGGCCGCGTGCGCGGCGGCTCAGACGCAGGGCATTGCCCACCACCAGCAGCGAACTGAGCGACATGCCCACCGCCGACATCCACGGATCGAGCAGGCCGAAGGCAGCGGCCGGAATGGCCAGGAAATTGTAGAGGGTGGCCCACACCAGGTTCTGCCGCACGATGCGCATGGTCCGCTGCGCCATGCCGGCGCAATCGGCCACAGCCTGCAGGCGGTCGCTCATGATCACGGCATCGGCACTGATCTGCGCCAGCGCCGCGCCCTTGCCCATGGCAAAGGAGACATCGCCGGCACGCAGCATGGCTGCATCGTTGATGCCATCGCCGACGATGGCCACCACCGCCCCGCCCTGCTGCAACTGACGCACGTAGTCCAGCTTGCCTTGCGGCGTGCATCCGGCGACCACGTCGGTGATGCCTGTTGCGGTGGCGACGTCGGCACACACCTCGGGCTGGTCGCCACTGAGAAGAATGGTGCGCAACCCGAGCCGGCGGAACGCGGCCACGGTGGTCACGGCATCGGACCGCAGTGCATCGGCCAGGTCGAAGCGCGCCAGCCAGCCGGCACTGCTGCCCAGGTACACCGCGCCGGCACCGGCTGCCACCGGCTGGTTCAGTGCACCGGGCAGGACGTCACCCGCGATGTCAGCGACGAAGCGGCGCGCGCCGATGCGGTGGAGCACGCCGTCGATCTGGCACTGCATGCCGGCCCCGGTCACCGATTCCAGCATGGTGACGTCGACCGGCCGGACCTGTTGCTCCATCGCTTCCTGCACCAGCGCGCGCGCCAGCGGATGCAGGCTGCCACGCTCCATGGCGGCGGCCATCGCCAGCATCCGCGACTGCGGCGCTTCACTCCAGAAGGCGGTGAGTTGCGGCCGCCCCTGGGTCAGGGTGCCGGTCTTGTCGAAGACGATGGTATCGGCGCGTTGCAGGGCTTCCAGCACATTGCCGCGCACCACCAGCGTGCCTTCGCGCAGCAGCCGGTCGGTCGCCGCCGCCAGCGCCGAGGGCGTGGCCAGCGACAGTGCGCAGGGACAGGACACCACCAGCACCGCAATGGCCGTGGCCCAGGCGCGCGAGGGATCGATCAGATGCCAGGCAAGGAAGGTCGCCGCCGCCAGCAACAGCAGGGCGACCACGAAGCGCGAAGCCACCAGGTCCGCCCACTGCGCCAATGCCGGCTTGCCCTGCCCGGCCTGTTCCGCCAGTCGCGTGAGGGCGGCCAGGGTACTGTCGCGGGTGGTGCGTACCACCCGCAGCAACACCGGCTGGCTCAGGTTGACGGCGCCACCGGGGGCCTCCTGGCCAGGCTGGAAAGATTGCGGGCGACTCTCGCCGGAGAGCAGCGCCAGATCCAGTTCGGTCTCGCCTTCGATCAGGCTGGCATCGGCCGCGATGGTGTCGCCTGGTCGGGCCAGAATGACATCGCCGGGCTGCAGTTGCGCGGCTGCCACCAGCGTGGTGTCGCGTTGTTGCGGATAGCCGCCCAGCACCAGGGCCGACGCCGGAAAGGCTTGCTGCATGCGTTCCAGCGCCGAAGCCGAGCGACGCCGCGCCGCCGTCTCCAGATAGCGGCTGGCCAGCAGCAGGAAGATGAACATGCTCACGCTGTCGAACCAGATCTCTCCCTCGCCGCGCCAGGTGGCGATGGCGCTGCCGGCGAAGGCGGCGGCGATGCCGATGGCCACCGGCAGGTCCATGCCCGGTGCGCGCGCACGCAGGCCGGCCCATGCACCGGTGAAGAAAGGCAGGGCCGAATAGAACACGGCAGGAATGGTCAGGAACAGGCTGGCCCAGCGCATCAGCGACATCATGTCGGGATCGATGCCTTCATGCGTCATGTAGACCGGCACGGCGTACATCATGACCTGCATCATCGACAGTCCGGCGATGAACAATTGCCGGAACAGGCGACGCGAGGCGCGCCTGGCCTGCTCGCCCTGGCGCAAGGGGTCGAAGGGATAGGCGGTGTAGCCCAGGCCACGCAGACCGCGCAGGATGACGGAGGTGGGGCACAGCGCCGGATCACGGCGGATATGCAGACGGGCGCTGGCGACGTTCATCTCGGCCATACGGATGCCGGGCAGACGCGCCAGGTATTTTTCGATCAGCCAGACGCAGGCTGAACAGCGCAGGCCATCAATGGAGAGCACCAGTTCTGCGGCCTGGTCGTCGGTAGCGGGGGCGTCGTGATGCTGCGCCTGCAGGGGCAGGTCCACCAGCGCCAGTTCCGGTGGCAGCAACTGTTCAGGATCGACGCGTGCCGAGGGCACCGTGCGACGCAGGTAGAAATCTTCACACCCGCTATCGACGATCAGACGGGCCACGCTCTGGCAACCCACGCAGCACATCGCGCGCGTATGGCCACCGATTTGCAGCGGCCAGGTCTCCCCGGCCGGTACCGGTTGACCGCAGTGGAAACACGGGTTCCCCTCCCCGCTCCCGTCGCCCTTATCGCTGCCGTTCATGCTCAAGCTCCATGTCCTGGCGTGATGCAGAACACATCGATCCAGCCACGGGCTATGCCCATGCCGCCGTTCCCGGCGGCACGCAGCAAGCCCAGTATGCCGAATGCCAGCACGATCACGCCGGCCGCGCGGCGGACTGCCGGCCGTGACGCCAGTTGCCGCAGGCGCGCCCCGGACAAACCCGCCGCCAGCAACACCGGCAGTGTGCCAGCGCCGAAGGCCAGCATGGTCAGCGCACCCTGCACGGCGCTACCGGCCATCAGGGCAGTGAGCAAGGCGCTGTAGACCATCCCGCAGGGCAACCAGCCCCACAGGCTGCCCAGCAGCAAGGCCTTCTGGGGCGTATCGACCGGCACCAGGCGTGCCGCATGCGGACGCAGGCGCGCCCAGAGGCCGCTGCCCAGCTGTTCGATGCGGGTCATGCCCGTCCACCATTGGGTCAGGTACAGCCCAAGCAGAACGAGGACGAGATTGGTCATCACATAGGCGGCCGTCTGCGCCGGTGCCAGCCAGCCGAGCACGTCCGCACCCCGCAAGAGCCCGGCTGCGATGCCACCAGCCAGGGCACCTGCCAGCGCATAGCTGGAGAGGCGACCGAGGTTGTAGCTCAACACACGTACCAGGTCCTGCGTGAAGACCGGGACGGTGCCAGTGCTACCGCCCGCAATTTGGATGGGAATGACACGGCGAAGAGCCCCGGGCTCCACCGCGCCGAGTGCGGAGGCCGACAGCGTGACCGGTGTACGCGCCGACGCGGCCCGGCCCGGACCTGCCGAACTGAGCGCACCGACGATGCCGCCGCACATGCCGATGCAATGGACGCTACCCATCAGGCCCACCAGGAAGATCGGTAGCAGGTTCACGTCGACTCCACTCAGACCGTCTGCGAATAGCGCTGTGGTGCGTCCTTGTTCTGGCTCGCGGCCTTCTCGCGATCCTGCGTCAGGTAGCGGTCGAAGACCATGCAGATATTGCGGATCAGCAGGCGGCCCTTGGGTTCGACGGTGATCCACTCGGGTTCGATCTTGATCAGACCGTCTTCTTCCAGCTGCTTCAGCTTTTCCATCTCGGTAGCGAAGTATTCGCGGAAGACGATGGGATAGGCGATTTCCAGCGAATTGATCGACAGCTCGAAGTTGCACATCAGGCGCTGGATGATCAGGCGACGCAGCACATCGTCCATGCCCAACTGGATGCCGCGGGCGATGGGCAGGGTCGAGTTTTCCAGACGAGCGTAGTAGTCGTCCAGGGTCTTTTCGTTCTGGCTGTAGCTGCCGCCAACGGCGCTGATGGCCGAGACGCCGCAGGCCACCAGGTCGGTTTCGGAATGGGTGGAATAGCCCTGGAAGTTGCGGTGCAGACGCCCCTGCTGCTGGGCGATGGCCAGGTCGTCGGTCGGCTTGGCGAAGTGGTCCATGCCGATGTAGACATAGCCGGCTGCCGTCAGCTGGCGGATGCACAGGGACAGCATGTCCAGCTTGCTGTCGGCGCTGGGCAACTCGTCTTCCTTGATCTGGCGCTGGGTCTTGAACAGCTGCGGCATGTGCGCGTAGTTGTAGACGGCGATGCGGTCGGGGCTGGCGGCGATCACCTTGGACAGCGTGCGCGACATCGACATCACGTTCTGCCTGGGCAGGCCATAGATCAGGTCGATGCTGACCGAACGGAAGCCGGCGTCACGCGCGGCCTGGATGATCTGCAGCGTCTGTTCCTCTGATTGCACGCGGTTCACCGCCAGCTGCACTTCCGGATCGAAATCCTGTACACCCAGGCTGACGCGATTGAAGCCCTGCTGGCGCAGCTTGTGGATGCGTTCCACCGACACGGTGCGGGGATCGATTTCGATCGAGTATTCCCCCACGTGATCAGGTGCCAGAGCGAAGCAATGACGGATGTGGTCCATCAGGTCCGACATCTGTTCGTCCGAGAGATAGGTCGGCGTACCGCCGCCGAAATGCAGCTGCTCGACCTGGTTCATGCCCGAGAACAGCGAGCCCTGCATGCTGATCTCGCGCTTGAGGTAGCTCAGGTAGAGCGCCGCCTTGGAGCGGTTCTTGGTGACGATCTTGTTGCAGGCGCAGTAGTAGCAGATGGTGTCGCAGAACGGAATGTGCAAATAGAGCGACAAGGCGCGCCAGGCGCTCATGCTGCGACGGTCGGAGACCGCATGCAGGTAGTCAGTCACGGCGAAGTCGTTGGAAAAACGATCGGCCGTGGGATAGGACGTATAACGCGGGCCACGCTGGTCCATTTTGCGCAGCACGCTCTTGTTCATGCCGGCGAGACTGGCGGAAGGATGCAGGGTGGACGGATGGGCGACTTGCATGCGATGCTCCTGGCCGGCCGCCGCGCCGGACTGACGCGGCGCGCACATGCGCTGGGCCGCGAGCCCACCGGGCGAGCTGGTATTGACTGGAGCTTGCAGGATAGTCACTTCATACCCGGACTACATTGATATGCATCAAAGGGCTAGCCAGGTCCTGCTTCTGCCGTCCGTCCCGTCCCTTTTCTGACGCGGCATGGCCACGGGTTATCATCCTGTCCAGCATAGTATCGCCCTGCAATCACGATAGGCTACAGACCAAGGAGACTCCATGACCACCCCTTCGCTCGCCGCTTCGCCTACCTGTTCCCCCTTCCCCTCCAGCCTGCCGGCCAACCCCTACGAACATTGCGATCCCCGCTTTTCCGGCCTGATCGTCCCGAGCGCCCGCCTGGACTGCCTGCACGGGGGCAGTCGCTGGACCGAGGGTCCGGTCTATCTGCCGGCCACCGATGAACTGATCTGGAGCGATATCCCCAACAATCGCCTGCTGCGCTGGTCGGAAGGCGCAGGGGCCGGCGTGTTCCGCCAGCCCTCCGACTACAACAACGGCAATACCCTGGACCGCGAGGGCCGCATCGTAGGCTGCCTGCATGGCGCGCGTGCCGTGGTGCGCACCGAGCACGATGGGCGTCGCACGGTGCTGGCTTCGCACTGGCAGGGCAAGCGTCTCAATTCACCCAACGACGTGGTGGTCAGGTCGGATGGTTCGATCTGGTTCACCGACCCGGCCTATGGCATCGACAGCGATTACGAAGGCCACAAGGCCGACAGCGAGATCGGTGGCTGCCACGTCTATCGCATCGACGGCCAGAGCGGTGCGCTGACGCCGGTCAGCCAAGATTTCGAGCGCCCCAACGGGCTGGCCTTCTCGCCGGATGAAAAGCTGCTCTACATCGCCGACACCGGCCGCACCCATCGCGCCGACGGGCCGCACCATATCCGCGTCTTCAACGTCGGCGACGATGGTCAGCTCAGCGGCGGCCGTGTCTTCGCCACGATCACGCCCGGCCTGGCCGACGGCTTCCGGGTCGATGCGCTGGGCAATGTCTGGACCAGCGCCGGCGACGGCGTGCACTGCTACGCGCCGGACGGATGCCTGCTGGGCAAGATCCGGGTGCCGGAGGTGGTTTCCAATGTCTGCTTCGGCGGGCCGCGTCACAATCGCCTGTTCATCACGGCCACGACCTCGCTGTATGCGATCTACCTGGCCGTCAATGGCGCCCGCCGGCCGGGTTGACGAAGCGACATCAAGCCGGGGTGAAGCGAGCCCGCACTGTGGCGTAAAGGGAACGCGACCGTTTGCCGGGGCCTCCCTTTCATTGCTTTTCGGCACTGTCGCGCTTTACACCCTCTCCCCCTCAACCATAGGCTGCGATGGTCAGGTCTGCATCTGCCTGAACCATCACTTTTCTATTATCCCGGGGGATTCTTCGTGCACCGTCTTCATCTTTCCTGTGCTTGCCTCATCGGACTGGGCGCCGCCAGCCTGGGCAGCGTTCATGCCGCCAACATCGGCCTCAGCGGCGAGGTCGGCACCACCGGCGTGGGCGTTCACCTGAGCGTCCCGCTGGCCCAGCAGCTCAATGCGCGCTTCGGTGTCAACTACTTCGATTACTCGTTCAATTCCAGCACCAATGACGTCAATTACGACGCCCGGGCCAAGCTGCGCACCTTCGATGCCTTGCTGGACTGGTTCCCGTTCGACAACGGCTTTCGCCTCTCGGGCGGTGTGATCTACAACGGCAACAAGATCGACGCCACCGGCAAGCCCAAGGCCAACGGCATCTACACCATCAACGGCAATGTCTATACGGCGGCCCAGGCCGGCCAAGTGGATGGCCGCATCGATTTCAAGAAGTTCGCGCCCTACCTGGGCCTGGGCTATGGCAATGCCGCAGCGCCCAACCGCGGCTGGGGCGTGACGGCTGATCTGGGGGTCATGTTCCAGGGCAATGCCTCGACCTCGGTCAGCAACTCGGGATGCAACGCCACCGCTGCCCTGTGCGCCCGGCTGGCCACCGACGTCGCAGCGGAAAACGCAGAACTCAGCGATAAGGTGCATGGCTACAACCTGTATCCGGTCGTCCGCATCGGCGTGAGCTACAGGTTCTGATCCGGACCTAGGCCACACCAGCCTGGCTGCGCGTGGCCCGCCAGCACAGGATGGAACCGGCACACACCAGCGCCGCGCCGACCCAGAACGAGGCCGGCAGCGGTGCCTGCAACAGCAGCGCCGACAGGGCCGACGACAACACCGGGATGAAATAGGACGCGCCCGCCAGCACCGTCACCTTGCCGTGCAGGATGCCGACGTTCCACGCCGCATAGCCCAGTCCCATGGCGGCCGCCGCCAGCAGCAGGTAGACCAGCGCCGGCAGGCTCAATGACATCTCCCCGCCATGACCGCCCAGCAGGAACTTGCCCCACAAGGCAAGCGCCACCAGCATGAAAAACGGCGTCACGCCGTTCTGGCCGCCGGCCATGCGGGTCGTCACGGTGCAGTAGGCGGCCCAGATGACAGCGCCGGCGAAGGCCAGGCCATAACTGAGCGGATTGTCCTGGATGTTGACCAGCATGCCGGCCACGTCCAGCCCCTGGTCGCCACCCAGCACCCAGCAGATCCCCAGCATGGAAAGAAGAAAGCCCGGCACCACCAGCAGGCTGGCCCGCTGCCCACCGAACAGGATGGCCGCAATCATGGTGAAGGTCGGCCAGAGATAATTGACCATGCCCACCTCGATGGCCTGGCGCCCGCTATGGGCGTAACCGATCGACAGTGACAGGCATAACTCGTAGGCCACGAACAGCACGCTACCCCACAGCAGGTATTTGCGTGGAAAGCTGGACAGGCGCGGAAAACCCACAGACACCAGCAGGATCACCGAGGCCACCGTATAGATCGCTGCCGCCCCGCCGGTGGCGCCCAGATGTTCGCTCACGCCACGGATCAGGCCGACGATGGCGCTCCAGAGAACGACGGCGGTCAATCCGATCAGGGTTGCCTTGTTGCTGTTCATTGCACCTGCCCAAAAGCGCAGAAGTGTACCTCAAGCGCGCCGCCATGCGGCCAGGCCGGCGGGCAGAGGCGGCACTATGCTAGAATCTGGCCCCTTCCGTGTCTGGTTCAGCCGTTTTAATTTAGGGCCAGGCCCCTGTTCCATGGGTTCCCTCACCCCCATCCATCAAAAAGGTTCTGATGACGACTCTCGACTTGCGCCGCCACGCGGCCGTGCTGACCTGGCTTTCGCTGTTCCACCTGCTGGTGATCACTTCCAGCAATTACCTAGTGCAATTGCCGGTGTCCATTTTCGGGCTGCACACCACCTGGGGTGCGTTCAGCTTTCCCTTCATCTTCCTGGCCACCGACCTGACGGTTCGCTTCTTCGGCGCTGCCCTGGCGCGTCGCATCATCTTCGCGGTGATGCTGCCGGCGCTGTTCATTTCCTACGGCATCTCCGCGCTGTTCTACATGGGCCAGTGGCAGGGTTTCGGCGCGCTGGCGCACTTCAACGTATTCGTCGCACGCATCGCGGCAGCCAGCTTCATGGCCTACGTGCTGGGCCAGGTACTGGACGTACAGGTCTTCAACCGCCTGCGCGCCTCGCGCCACTGGTGGCTGGCGCCGTCGGTGTCGATGATCTTCGGCAATGCCAGCGATACCGTCGCCTTCTTCTCGATTGCCTTCTGGCGCAGCAGCGACCCCTTCATGGCCACGCACTGGGTGGAGATCGCGCTGGTCGATTACGGCTTCAAGATTGCCATCAGCCTGTTGTTCTTCCTGCCCGCCTACGGCGCACTGATGTCGGTGCTCAAGAACTGGTTCGCCCGCCCGCTGGCGGCCGATCCGGCCTGAGTCCTGCAGGCGATCCCATAGGACGGTAAACTGGCGGCTTTGCGCGACCTCCACGTCGCGCCCTTTCTTCACCCCTCCCACCTGGAATGCGCATGAACTGGCCCCTGTTTGCCCTTGCTGTTGCCGCCTTCGGCATCGGCACCACCGAATTCGTCATCATGGGCCTGCTGCCCGACGTGGCACGCGACCTGGGCGTATCGGCGCCCGCAGCCGGCATGCTGGTGTCCGGCTATGCCCTGGGCGTGGCGGCCGGTGCGCCCATCCTGGCCATCCTCACGGCAAAATGGCCGCGCAAGCAGGCGCTGGTGGGATTGATGTGCCTGTTCATCCTCGGTAACGTGCTGTGCGCGGTCGCCCCCAACTATGTGTTCCTGATGGTGGCCCGGGTGGTCACGGCCTTCTGCCACGCGGCCTTCTTTGGCATCGGCTCAGTGGTGGCAGCCGAGCTGGTCTCGCCGCAGAAGCGTGCGCAGGCGGTGGCGCTGATGTTTACCGGCCTGACCGTGGCCAATATCCTGGGCGTACCGCTGGGAACAGCGTTTGGTCACGCCGCCGGGTGGCGTTCCACCTTCGGCGTGGTGACCGGCATCGGCGTGCTGGCGGCCATCATGCTCTGGACCATGCTGCCCAGGAAAATCCCCATGCAGGGTGGCAATATCTTCCAGGAGTTCCGCTCCATCATCGATACCCGGGTACAGCTGTCATTGCTGACCTCCACGCTGGCCTCGATCAGCATGTTCAGCGTGATCACCTACATCGCCTACATCCTGCTGGACGTGACCGGTTTCACCACGCAACAGGAGAGCTGGGTGCTGCTGCTGTTCGGCGCCGGCATCACCGTCGGCGGCCTGGTCGGCGGCAAGCTGGCCGACTGGAAACTGATGCCGGTCATGTGCGCCGTGTTCCTCTGCATCGCCATCGTGCTGGGCCTGTTCTCCTTCACCAGCCATTACAAGTGGCCCACGCTGGTCACCATGTTTGCCTGGGGGGCATTCGCCTTCGCAGTAGTACCGGGTGCGCAGATCCGGGTGCTCGATACCGCCCGCGGCGCCCCCAATCTGGCTTCGACCCTGAACCAGGGCGCCTTCAACCTGGGCAATGCCACCGGCGCATGGGTGGGTGGCCTGGCGATCTCGGCCGGCCTGCCGCTGACCGACCTGCCTCTGATCGGCTCGGTCTTCGCCTTGCTGGGTCTGGCCACCGTGGCCTTCTCCGCCTCGCTGGACAAGCGCGTGCGCACCGCCACCTGAGCACGCTCGCCACGCAAAAAAAGCGCTTGCCCACGGGGCCAAGCGCTTTTTTTTCGACGATGCCGGATGGTTCAGACTGGCGCCAGATGCGCTGAAGCGATGAAGTTGTCGAAGAAACTCTCGCAACGCGCCAGTTGTTCCAGCGTGACGAATTCATTGGGCTTGTGGGCATGGACGATGTCGCCCGGCCCACAGATCACCGCCGGCATCCCGGCCTGGCCGAACAGGCCGCCTTCGGTCCCGAAGCCCACCTTGCGCGCCCGCTCGCTGCCGAGAATGCGCAGCGCCGAGGTCACCAGGGGATCATCGGCCGGCGTACTCATGCCGGGATAGGCGGTCAGGGTCTCGAACTCGATACGCCCCTGCGCGCCTTCGATATGCATCTGCGGAAGCACTTCCTGCTCGGCATAACGCTTCACTTCGTCGAAGACCTCGGTGGGATCGATGCCCGGCAGGAAGCGGTGCTCGAAGACAAACTCGGCCTTGTCCGGGATGATGTTGGGCGCATTGCCGCCATTGGACAGGGTGGTCACGATGGAGGAATACGGCACATCGAAGTCGTAGTCCTGCACCTCGGAGTTGCGCACCCGCAGGGCGATTTCACGAATCTTCAACTGCATCATCGCGGCGTAGTCGATGCTGTTGATGCCCAGATGCGGGCAGGACGAATGCGCCGCATGCCCATGCACGCAGCAGCGGTAGGAACGCTTGCCCTTGTGCGCGATGACCGGCTGCATCATGGTCGGCTCGCCAATGATCACGCCGGTCGGCTTGATGTCATTCTGCTGCAGGTCGGCCAGCAGTTCGCGCACCCCCAGGCAGCCCACCTCTTCATCGTAGGAGAAGGAAAAGTGCAAGGGCGTCTGCAGGCAGCCCTGATCAATGGCGGGCAGGCGTGCCAGGCAGACGGCGATGAAACCCTTCATGTCGCACGCGCCACGACCGAACAATTTGCCATCCGCGACGTGTGCCACAAAGGGATCGGTATCCCAGTTCTGCCCCTTCACCGGCACCACATCGGTATGCCCGGAAAAGACGGTCCCGAAGCGGCCAGGCCCGGCATCGCCAATGGTGGCGAAGAGGTTGGCCTTGCGCCGTTCGGCGTCGTAGGTCAGGCGGGTGACGGCGCCGTGGCGTTCGAGGTAATCGCGGACCCATTCGATCAGGCCCAGGTTGGATTCACGGCTGATGGTATTGAAACCGATGAGGGTCTTGAGGATATCCAGCGTCTGCTTCGTCGGTTCCGAAGCGGCTGTTTTCAATGCTGCGTTCATGATGATGTTTTGCCTGTTCAAATCCGGAACACCGGGCTGCCTGCAGGAAGGACAAGCGGCCTCCGGCGTCCCATTGAAATGCAGCAAGCCCCGTGCCACCACGGGCCGCCACTGGGCCGGCGCCCTGCTCACTGGAGCCGGGGCGTTTGCGCCACACCGCGCCTCCCATAGCATGGGACTGGCTTGATCGACTCTATCGTGAGGCGTCGCTGCTCGAAGCGAACAGCTTACACTGCAATCGCGGCCTTGGCTCGCCACCCGAACATCCTCGCTTTCCCACAAGCCGGGAACCACGCGGCACTGGTTGGCCAATGTCATCGCAGCGACAGAGACGCCTCATCAGGAAAATCATGATATGAGTTTCCCTTCATCTTTGTCAGACTGCAGTTGAAGTTAGACGCCAGGAGAAACGCCCGCAGAGGCAACCATCATTCCTTGGCGCAGCAACGGTGATCAGGGTCACTTGCAGAGAAGGACGAGATCATGAAACCGCCGATCATACTGATGATAGAGTCGAACGGCGAAGCAGTAGAGCTGGCGCGCTTTGCGCTCTGGCGCAACAATTTCCATTGCGTGCTGCAATGGTATGACGAGGCCGACGCCGCCATCGAGCGCCTGTTGTCGGGCGGCCGACGGGAAAGTGACCGCGTACTGCCGGGCATGATCTTCCTCGACCCGGCCATGATGGAAAACAATGGTCTGGATTTCATCCTGGCCATGAAGTCGGGGCGGGCGACCCGCGCCGTACCTATCGTGGTCTTCCCGGACAGCGACTACCCACCCGGAATGCCTGACCTGATCGAAGCCGGCGCCGTCGAATACCTGCTCAAACCCGAGACCAGCCAGCAATACATGGAAGTCGTGGTTGACCGCGCCCGCCGCTGGAGCAAGCGACGCCGACGGCGCTCCACCCCGACCTGCAGTGCCAGGGAAGATGATGCGCTCAAGTCCTGAGTCCGACCAAGGCAGAAACGAAAACGCCGTGACGAGGTACGGTCACGGCGTCCGTCTGCGCTTGGCGCAGGAGTCTGCTTATTTCTTCACACGCGAACTGATGTGCGCATCGAAGTCACGCTGCGCCGCTTCCAGCTTCTTCAGGGCTTCCTGCCAGGGCTGGTAATCCTGCTCGGTCAACCACGAACCGCCGGGATTCTGCTTCCACTGTTCGAGCTTGACCGTCATCTGTTCATATTCCTCAAGCTGCGCCACCAGCAGCGCTTCCATCTGCGTCTTGAGCTCTTCGGCGCGGGTGATCCAGGGATCCTGTTCCGACATGGACATCTCTCTTTCGTGAAGAATGAAGGTTGGAGTCAAATCCTAACACGAACGCGATGCGCCTCAGGCGGGTGATGAACTGGACGGAAAGCGGGCTTTTCTGAGTTTGTGCCGCAGTCGAAGCGCCGGGCGTTCAACGAGGAAGTAAGAAAGAAAGCTGGTGAAAAACGACAAAGCCAGCAATAGCGCCAGACTCCTCACGGAACTGTAGGGCGCATCCATCTTCAGTCCCTGGAACAGATAGATGAAGACGAAATGATTGAGAAATACGCCATAACTGATATTCCCAAGAAACTCATCGATCTTGTGCTGCCCTAGCTGGGAGAAGAAATAGATGGCGGGTATCGCGATCAACACCCCCATTGCGATCTCGACATTCGATGGAGATTCCCTGACGAAACCGCACTTGATGAAAGCGAAGAGAACTGCATACACGCCCCATGCGAAGATGATCAGGACGCGCCCCTTCTTTTCCTGATGAAAAACGTAGCTGCCGCACAGGAAGACGAACAGCACACCTGGGAGCAACCGGTATCCCCACACGTCCGTATTGATCAAGCCTGTCGCTGCAATCAGCGAAATCACCAGGGAAATCACGAAAGCGACGTCGCGGAGCTTCCATATCAGTAGAAATGGAATGATGAGGTAAAAGAATGCTTCCAGTCCCAGGGACCAGGCCGGAGGCACGATCTCCGGCGAGGTGATCCCAAACATGTAGAGCCCGAGTGGCGCGATGGCCAGACTTGGAACGATGTTCTCCCAGGTCAGCGAGTTGAACGCAGCGCTGGCCGGAAGGTAGAAATAGATGACCAGACTCGACAGCACAAAGTAGAAAAGGAATTGCGGGTACAGCCGCAGCGCCCGATCAAGATAAAAAGAAGGAATCGACGATATCTGCCGGTAATTCTTGTCGATCAAAGCGGTCATGACATAACCGCTGATGGCCAGGAACGAGAAAACTGCAACCACACCAGGATTGTGTCCCGCTACCGATATTCCCATATGCGATAACGCGACCAATATTGCAAGCAACAACCTCAACGCGCCCATCTCGATTCCCCGCTACTTTCGTGTCTGTGATGCGCATCGGATATGCGCCAAAGAGGCAGAGTATATTTCAGGCGTTACTGGAACAGGCAAAGTGCACTCGCCGAGCCCAGTCTGAAACCAGGCATAGCGCCGATTTGCAGAACCTCGGCGCACCCAGGCAGCGAGGTGGGTCGGCCCGGAATGTTATCAAAATTTTAATATCTTCCGCGTCGATTGGGCCTCAGATGACCCTGACGAACCAGCCGGCCATTAATGTCGGGACTTCCAGATTAACCAGCCCCAAGGCTGTTTGCAGTAGGTATTCCATGGTTCTCTCCTGATAGGTGTTGATTTGTCTTTAAAGCCGACCCACATGTTGGAGGTTCAAATCGGCGAGCAGATCAACAAAAACCTCTGACATGCGTCGAGATAGTGATTGCGATCTGACTCCCGACGATCTTACATTGCCCGCTGAAGCAGGTCAGCGACATGAGGGGCGCAGGTCTGATAGATACGTACCAGGACGTCGCAGATTGGTCCGATGGCTGCCATGAGATTCTCCTGTTGGGTTGAATGCGCCGCGCTGTATTGCGTCTGGCCATGTAGTCATCATGCCGCGAGAAGGCTTCCAATTCATTTCAAATATCGCTGCCCATATTTCATTTGAAATGTCGGGAATCAACACGTCGGAGGGTAGCTAAAAAAGCAGTTAAGCGCTCAGGATAGGGAGATACCTGCCGCAGGTTTGCGGTCACTGAGCCAAGCAACGACAGGCCTGGCGGTAGCACATCGGGCGACGCAAGCCAGGAAGAGATTGGCGCTGCCTTGCTGGTTGTAGCTCCCGCTCTGACCTCGTCCCCATTTCCGGGTGGAGCAGCGTGTGGAATTTCCCGCTTCCGAAGGTGTAACTACGGCTTCGACAGCTGTGGCCTGCACTACCGGCGATCCTTGAGGCAACGTGGGCCATGGCCAAACGTATTCCAGTACCTGGGGCAGCGAGTTCGTCGAGGTTCGAGCAAAGGGGCATCTAAATTCGGAAAGCAACTCAGGTGCTTGGCAATATCTCCAAAGGCATGGCCATTCGGAACCTTCCAGGGGGGCTGTGCCGTAACGCTAAGCAGCCGGTTTGCAACCGCTTTGCTTGAACACGCGCTCCGTCGTCGCCGGATTATTCGCCAGCTTCTCACTGGGTCTTCGCGGGCGTGCAACCAGTTCCCCGCCGCAATTAGGGCACTTGCCCTTCAAGATGTCCGTCGCGCAATCATTACAGAAGGTGCACTCGAAGGAGCAAATCCTAGCATCCGTCGATTCTGGCGGGAGCTCCTTGTCGCAACATTCACAGCCGGGTCGTAACTCAAGCATTTTTTCTCCAATGGGGCGACCAGTTTTGGCCGGATGCGAACATCCTATTCGAAGGACGGGTTCCGTCGGCATAACTCGATCAGGATAAAGCTGACAAAAAATCGTCAATTCTGGCCATGTCTGTTTTCTGGGCTGAGATGCAAGGGAAGAGACAAAGACTAAAGCTGGATACGCACCGAGTTCTACGCGTGAAGGAAATGGGAAACGTCGAAATCAGGTATTCCAATTTAGCCCCAGGCTCAGGGGGATTGGGAGGTTCTGCAGCGCCGGGATCCATGCTCCCGGCCTATACGGCACAAAGCATCCACGAAATTTTCGGGGAGGCAATCCAGGGCACCCAAGGTCTGCGCTCCGCATCGCGGTCGTAGCCGCAGTCAGCGCAAGGCACTGCTCTCTGCGCAATGGCCAGGACCGACCGCGGGCCGTCTTCGGCACGCATAGCTTTGGCCTGACGGGATAAGCCTTAGAGAACCCCGAAGCTGCGTCCGAAATATTCGAGCATACCGTGCGCACTACCAGCGAGATGGATGAAAGGATGGGCCACGTCGCTGAGCATATTGTTAACAGGGTAGCTCACCAGGCAGGTGAAATAACCGCCGAAAAGCAAAAAACCGCTATCGGCTTTCGCTGATAACGGCTTTCTGGTATTTGGTTGCGGGGGCAGGATTTGAACCTACGACCTTCGGGTTATGAGGCCGAATCATGCGAACACCGCATATATAAATCAATGACTTAGCGACGCCCGTTGCGTGTCATTTGCAGGGAAATGCATTGAAATGCGTGGGACACTCACGCAAAACCCACGCAGGCCGATTGGCGAAAGTCACGCAGCGTTTTATAGTGCCGTCATGTATCGAAACGCTGCAAGTAGCAGTATGACGGTAATTTCGCCGATAAGTCTAATGGTGATTTTTTGCAACATTTTAGGGCTCCTTGATAGGTTGAATTGGAGGGACCGAATGGTCCTCCTTAGGTGTGGGTTAATTCACCATCAAGGTCTGCTTGTGCATCACAGCCTCGATCAGGACTGCGACTTGCCACCGTATCCAGTCTTAGCTGGCGCCGCTCTCATCAGCTCAGCAGGATATGCCTGCAGATAGGCTCGGGCAATCTCCGGATTGCCAACCTCCAGCCACTCATCGGCCTGGTCGCGGGGAATAATGACCAGGCTGCGCTTCTCGTCGCCCGGCTTGTGAAAGTGCTTCATCAGGGAATGTTCGTCGGCGTTGATGGTCAGTTGGGTGAATGACAGCCTGCTGCCATCGTCCCATGCCCGCCAGAGCCCGGCCACATAGAACGGCGCGCCGTCAGCCATGCCGATTTCCCATCGCTCGGCCTTCCCGCTCTCCCAGTTCGGCTCATAGAAGGCCATGGTCGGTACCAAGCAGGTCTGGGCCGCCCGCCACGCACCGGCATAGCTCCTCTTTTCACCAATGGTTTCGGACCGCGCATTGAGGGTAGTGAGGCGCTTTCCCGGCGGCATCTTGTCCTTCGGGATCATGCCATAGGTGGCCAGCGCCAGCTTGGAGCCGCCACTATCGGGATCAGCCAGAATGATCGGTGCAGGGTAGTCCTGCCATACCTGCTCTTTCCAAGGCGGCAGGCCGGCCACCGACAGTCCGCTCATTGCTTCCAGCATCTCGGCGTCGGTCGGCTTGTAATTGACGCACATTCTCAGCTCCTGGAGCAAGAGTTCATGGATTCACTCTTCGAGCTTGCGCCCGGTCCGTTGTTCCCACTGGCGCTGCAGCCATCGGTCCTCTGGGTGCACGTCGTCCAGGTCAGCGAACGTGTCGTCCTTCCTGAAATCCAGCGGCTTCTCCTGCTGACGCGGGCGCGGCCAGGCCTCCCGGACCTCGGTCAGCATGTCAGCCTTCAGCATCTCCAGCAGCAGCGGCCTGCCCTCACCGCCAGGCGGCCACATGCGGATCAGCTTGATGTAATCCTCTGAAAACCGCTCGATCACGGCCTTCATGCGTGCGACCTCCCACAGCGTCCGAGCGTGTTCCGGCGTCGGATTCTGCAGGTAGAGCTGGCGCAGCTCATGGCTGGACAGCGGCGGCTGAAGGTTTTTTTTAGTACGGGGCATGGCAGAAAACACTGTATGAGCAAACAGTATATATGCCACCTATCGTGCTGGCTGTTGGTTATGCGCACAGCAAGTTTGTTATCCTCTGTGTTTCGCATCTGACAAGAACAATGCCGTGCCAGCTTCACAGGGGAATTAATGAGACTTTCGGACTTCAAGGCTTCATCGGTAATAGTCGGCGCGTGCCTGGTGGTCAGCCTGGCGGCACTGGTCTACAGCACAAACATGCACAGCGACATTCTCTTCATGAAATATCTTCTCGACGATATTTCATCGGGAGGACGTTGGTCTGATTGGCGTTTCTCTCCGGCACCGAGTTATTTCCCAGATCTTCTTATCTATTTTGTGGCGTACACGATCACGAAGCTGGTGCCCTTGCAGATCATCCTGACCACCGCCGCCCAGGCAATAATCATTGCCCTGCTGGCCGTGTCCTTGCTCAGACGGCTGAACCCGGGCATATCTCAGGCTGCCAAGCTCGCCGCTGTTGCGCTGGTGCTGCTGTGCGTGATCACCACTGGCCAATACACGATCGATTCCAAAATCGGCATCTTCTTTGGATCAAACAACATCCAGGTGCCGACCCTGATATCCAGCTTGGCACTCCTTTGCCTGGCGCTGGGGCTCGCTGAGAAAAGAACAGTTTTGGCGGCTGCGGGATTTGTCCTGATCGGTGCATTGGGCTTCGCATCCTCGGCTATTTTCATCATTTGCTTCGCGCTGCCGTTCCTGGCAGCGGTAGCCATAATCGCAGTGCGCAGCAAGCTGGACACACGCGATCAGGATTTCAGATCATCGCTCTTTATTCTGAGCCTGTTCATTGCCTCCCAGATCGCGGGATATGCACTGAGTAAGGCCATCACGTTCAACTCACCCCTTGACGGCCGCATACCGCTGTCGCTTGCCGGCGCAAAGTCGTCGTTCTCGCAATTCCTGCAAGCTACTCAATTCCTTTTCGACCAGGCCACTCACACTGCATTCCTCACAGCTTGCGTGTTTCTTGCGACAGTAGTTTACGGCATGGCCAAGGCTCTACGTCTGCCGGTGGAGATACTCCAGCGCAGCACCAAAACATCTCGTTCAGTTCAGGAGCAGATGGTTGTCCTCTTCTTCCTGCTCACCACCGGATCGTCATTTTTTGGGGCGATCCTGTCCGGCGGATTCATCGACAAATTCGGCTATCGCTATTTCGAGACGTTCATCGCGGTGTCTGCGGTCCTTGCAATCTACTTCATCGACCGGTCGCTTACCGAAAAAGGCAAGAAGCTCGCGCAGGCTTGTGTCGTGTCTCTCTCAGTGTTGGCTACCGGATGCTCCATTGCTGTTCTGGAAGGGGGGCGCACGCTCTCGTTCCCTGAATTACTCACCGATGGCGCGTTCAAGGATCAAGAGCAGATCACCGCTAAATGTCTTGATAGCCTGATTGGAAGCGGCGTGCCGCTGAAGGCCGGCGTCGCAGATTATTGGATGGCACGCGGTGTGATGTATTACATGAAAAATTTAAATTTCATCAGCCAATCCACGGACCAACTTCGCCCCTTCTTCTGGATATCCTCGATCGGCTACATAAGGCAGCCTGAGAAGTATCACGCTGAATCCTATAACTTCGTGATCGCCGACAACAGCCATCTCGGTCACCTCATGGGATTCGATTCCCAGAGCCTAAAGAAAGTGGCCCCGACCGGATACCGCGCACTTTCCTGTGCTGGCACCACCAACGAGGTGCTCTATTACCCCGCCGGGGAACTTGACGCGCTGGTGAAGGAAAAACAGCGCAATTTCATGTTCTCGACGCTAGGCCGAGGGATGGCATCGTTTTCCGGCGCTGAACTGCCGGGGCTTATCGGCCACGTCAACGGCAAGGAACGCACTGTGACCGCAGCTGACGGTAGCGGGATCCTGGCATACGGCCCCTACATCTCGCTCCCGCACGGAAAGTTCAAAGCGGTGCTGGAATATGATGCTGAAGCTGGCGGTCAGGCGGCGGCCGGTCGTATCGAAATCGGGCGATTCGATGAGAATTCCCGCACCATCTTGTACAGCGGTGACATCCCGGCCGGCGAACATTCGCTGACGGCCGCCCTCGATATCAGGGACAAGGCATTAGAACGGGTCGAGGCACACATTATTTTCAACGGTGCAGGAAAGCTGACGATCAAGCAGCTGCAGTTTATTGGCGAGCAATAGATCACAGCCCAAAACAAAAAAAGCCCCGAGCCTCCACGTGGGAAGCTCGGGGTATTGGTCATGGCGCCATGCCGTTGTCGCGGATGAACTGCTGCGCCGCTCGCGCTGTGGCCGCCGCCTCTTCGGCCTGGCCGATCAGAGCGCGAACAGCGCTGTCCAGCTCTGGAGGAAGTATCCGGCCGGCGGTACCGGCTGCATCGCCGCCGGCGGCGCTACTGGCTTGGGCGGGTCCGGGAGTGCCACCATCGCACCAGGCGGCGCCGAGGCGCAGCCGCTCAGAATTGCGCAGATCAGCGCGCACTTTTGCCATTTCATCATCGTAGCCTTTCTGGATCTGGGCCGACTTTAGCGCCTGCTCGGCGCCGATAGCCCGGTTTTGTTCACGCCGCAGCTCCAGCGCGGCTTCTGCGGCTGCTTGCTGCTGTTTCACCTGCGCCTCCCACTTCGCCTGCACGCGGCCCGCGCCATGGATCTCGCAACCCAGGCACAGCGCCACCAGCGCCAGAATCCAGTAGCACCAGGATGGCACGATGCGCAGCATCCCGAGGACGGCCATCATGGCAGCACCTGCTTGGCGTTCTTGTACAGGGCCAGCCGCTTGGCGTAGTCCATCGAGTCACCGACGGCAGCCGTCTTCCGGCCGATGTTGATGATGTCGCACACGCCGTCGAAGTCGCCGGCATCGGCATATTCGCTCAGGTCGTTGGCATGCCAATAGTAGGCGGCCGCCCGCGCCGCTGCCTCCGGCGTTTCCAGCAGCTCGGGGTGCTCGACGCAGTCCACATGCAAGGCCATCATCAGGGCGGTGTAGTTGGTCTTTCCAGTGGTCTGCAGCAGGCCCCGGCCGCGGTACAGGAACCCTTCGCCGCTGGCCTCGTCGCCGTTGCCCATTCGGTTGCAGTAGACGGCATTCCCCATGCGCTCCGGGTTGCCAGCCAGGTCAGCCGCGCGCGGAATCAACGAGCGCCAGCGGGATCCTGCCGGCGACGCATTGCCGATCTGGCGGATCCGGTCGGCGCTGTAATTCAGGTTCTCCACCAGGGTGGAGAGCTGGCCTGACTCGGCGCCGACATTGGCCAAGAACATGCCCTGGCGCTGGGCGGTATCGATGCCGAACTCATGCATGGCGGCATTCAGTGGGCCCAGAAAAGACGATGCCCGCATCGAAGCGGGCATGATCTGGCGCAGCTGGTCTATCGTGATGTCCATGGGACACGTCCTTTCATTCGGTCGCGCGCGGCGACGTACAGCCAGGGAACAGCGTAGAGGCCGGCGACCCCAACATTCAGCACCACATAGGCCAGTGCCGGCGCCATGATGTGGCCGAACAGAGGGCCCAGCAGGACGCCGCTTTCTCCGGCCGCGACCAGGGAGATGAAAAGCCGGTCCAGATGGTGCTCGGCGCCGGCCGTCATCTCATTGAGCGCGCACACGGCGCGCGCCAGCACCAGGCCGGCGGCGACCAAGTTGATGATCAGCAGGTAGTTGTTCATTGGGAGGCTCCTGGTTGTGGATTACCCCCTCCGAAACGACTTTGCAGCTGGCGCAGCACCAGCGGCACCAGCGTCTGCGAGCACACCCCGATGCCGAAGGCGCTGAAAAAGCGCATCTGCTCAGGGATTTTTGCGGTCCACTCGAAATAGGACGACTGTGCCGCCCAGGCCACGGCCACCGGCCCACCATAGGCCGCGACCAGCGCGCTGGTGATCAGCGTGATGGCCATGCGCAGCAACGGCGTCTGCCGGGTGAATGACAGGGCCACACAGCCCCCGAAAATCCCGGCCAGCAGCAGGTCATACTGCAGGCCAAGAAACGCGCCCGTCAGAGTCACTGTGCCGATTGAAACGGCATACCCCGCTGCCGCGCTGGTTGTTGGTTCCGGCATCAAGCCCCCATATGAAAAAGGCCCGCCGATGCGGGCCGGATGATTCGATGCAGCGCCTAGATGTTTCCGTAGACCTGGCCAAACTGGTTATTCATTGCGGTCGTGGAGCCACTGCCGTTGTCAACCATGCGATTGCCGGCGACGAGGTATCGATTGCAATAGTTCTCAGCGAGCACACCCCATCCCCTGTTCGGAACCATTCCGGCACCTCGTCCGATAGTGGCATTCAGGATGCTCCAGTCTGTGCAGCCCTGCGCCATGTAGACACCATGGGCGTTGCCCGCGAACTGGCCGCCATTGATGGTGAAATCAGTGACGCCAGGGCCGACCGAAACACCCGACAATCCATTGTTCAGGGAATCGTGGTTGTTGAGGTGAATGCCGCTGCAGTCACCAGACCCGGTGCGCCTGATGTCCACGCCGTTCTGCACGTGGCCGCCTGTCCAGCACTGGTCCAGCTTGATGCGGGAGACGTTCCCCATGTTGACCGGGGCAATGAGAACGCCGATCTTGGAGCTGTCGAAAAAGCAGTGGTGCGCGTAGAGCGAGTGAACGCCCTGGCCATTGTCTGGGACGATCCCAAGGCAGATGCCAGCGGTCAGCACGCTGGTGTTGCTGATGATCAGAGCCATGTTATGCGTGACCTTGATGCCGTAATCTGGCATCGGGCCGTCCTGGGCGCCAATCAGCAGCCGGTCGATAATCTGCGAGACGTCGCCACCATCCACCAGCACGCGGGTGCCGTACTGGGTGCCGGTGGTCATCACCCCGTCCTCAATGCGGCTGGCCACGCCGCTCATGTGAATGCCGATGAAATCATGGTTCACCATGAAATCCCGGATTCGCGAGCGGACGCCCGTCAATTTGACCGAAACGCCACCGGTGCGGGTAACACCAGACTCAAAACTGAGCTGGCGGGCTTCGGTGTCCCATCCAACCAGCTCCAGAATGTTGCGTGATGGGTGAGTGGTCTTGATGGTACAGCGACCGCGGCCTGAGCCATGAATGATGGTCCCGGGCATGACTACCTGCAGGACGTCGTCTACCGCGATAACGCCATCCGGCAGCAGGATATCCCCGTCCCCTGTTGACGCACTGGCAGCAATTGCCGCCCGCATCGCGGCAGTGTTGTTCGCAAGACCGTCCGCCACCACTCCATAATCTGCGGCCTTGATCATTCCTCGGGCCCCGCTTCTTCTGGTGCCGGCGCGCTGAACTTCTCTCCATCGTGCAGCCATCCGATATCCACGAACTGGGCAGGCTCGACCAGCACCATTACGGTTTCTTCAGGCGGCGCCCAGGTTTCGACGTCGCCATCCCATTCGATCAAGTTGGCGACCACGCCATTTTCCACCATTGCATATTTGCTCATGCTGATCACCATTCAATGAGAACCCAACCAGGCGCACCAGCGCCACCCGAACCGCCCGGCTGCGTTGTGGTACCAGTGTAGTATCCGCCACCGCCACCGCCACCGCTGCCATAGCCAAATGCATCTGACCCATGGTTGGACAGGCTGGGCGCTCCTGCGGAAGTAGCTCCGCGTCCACTACCACCACCACCACCGAATGCGCAGGACGCCCCGCTGCCGCCGTTTCCGCTAGCGTTGTTCTGTGAAGAATCGCTACCTGCTCCTCCTCGTGGGTATCCCGCCCCGCCTGTCGATCCGCCGACTTGGGTGGTGCTGGCAGACGTACCACCACCACCACCATTCCCGCCGAAGAGCGTTACGGTGCCAGCGGTCATGCCAGAGATAACGGTACTACCGCCATTGCCGCCGGCGCCACCGTTCGCCCCTGACGCGGCGACTCCAGCAGCTCCTCCAGATCCGATCGTGATGGAAATCGTCGAGCTTGGCGTCACCGCGTAAGGCTGCTTCTGCACGGACTGCCCCGCACCACCGCCCGCACCACCCGAGCTAATGTTCGTGGTAATCACCGAACCGCCGCCTGCGCCACCGCCGCCACCGCCGGCCACTCCGGAGATGTAGAGAGTTGTCACGCCAACTGGGACCGTGAACGAACTCGACGACGTGATTTTTTGCTGGTTGCCCAATACTTGGCCTAATTGAGCTGCCTGCGAAGAGCTCACTGCCGCGCCGATCTGCACAGGAACGCCGAAAACAGGGCTGTTTCCATGCAGCGTGCTGTTGATGGACGGCGCGCCGGAATAGGCCGAGATGTTGCCAGAGGTGATGGTCGTCTGGCCGTTGGCGATGGTCACCACTGCGATGCCGACATACCCGGAATCAGGCGAAGGCGTGACTTGGCTGCCGGTGGTTGCCGAGATGCCGGCCTTGGCATTCAGCACCACCGATCCCTGGCGGAAGGTGTTGCTGGTTTGGCCGGTGTTGTTCGGGCCGGAATACGGCTGCGTCGGGTTCGAATCGTTGTAGAACGGCAGCACCACCGGGCTCGCGCCGCTGGTGGGGTCGACGCTGATATCGGTCTCTTGGAAAGTCGCCTGGATCAGGTAGTTGATCGACTGGCCGGCCACGCTGGGTGCGGCGATGGTGAGCAGTACGGCATCGAGGTTGATGCCCTGTTTGACGATCTGGTGCGTGGTGTCGGCCGGCAGGGTGCCGTATGCGGTGCCCTCCAGGGCAGTCAGCATGTAGATCTCGCCCGGGGCCACGCTGACCTGCAGCGATGCCGGCGACGTCGGGCCGACGGCCAGGCCGCTAAACTGAGTGCTGGTGCCGAGGACGGCGGAACTCAGCTTGGCCAGGGCCACCATGTTGTCTTGGGCCGGGCGAGTGAACAGCCATTCGAGGATGGATTGTCCGATCTGGGTGATGGGGCGGCGCATTGGCTCTCCAAATGAAAAAGGCCGCTCGATGGCGGCCTAGAAAGGTGGTGGTGCAGGAAACGGGGTCAGTCGATGGCGGTCCACATGATCGTGCCCACCGGCTTGACGGCACTGATCGCCTCGAAAATGTCCTCATCCGTGACCGACGTGGTGATCAGGCTGAGGGAACCGGTGTAGGACGTGGAAAGGGGCTTGTTCAGCGCGGACACCTTCGGTGCAGAGCAAAACGCGGCACCAGCAGCCACGCCCACCGCCGCCGGCCGGTAGGCCGTGATCATCGCGGTGTACGGCACAGCAATTGACCCCATGCGCGCAACGCCGCAATACCCTTTCGACAGCGGCGAGTTCATGGCGCCGGTGTCCAGGGGGCGGTTCGGCTCGAAGATGTCTGGCGTGCGGCCGGTGAGTTCTTCCAGCACCTGGATCATGGCCGGCCGCGTGCCGCGCCCGCGGAACAGGTTGATGATGATCCGATTTCGGAAGGATTCATCGCTCTGCCCCTTCTGCCGCAGCAGGGCGCTGCCGAAGAAGTCGGCCGCGATCATGTCCAGCCAGCCATCGGTAGCCCATTTGATGCGCGTCTGCAGCTTCGCATAGGCCCACAGCGAATAGATGAAGCTGAGGGCATAGGCGGCACCCCACAGCAGCCCATCGAGGATTGGCGTGTCGCCGGTGAACCAGCCATTTGGCAGCAGGTCCTTCAGCCGCTTGAAAACGTCGCTTTGATCGCCTGTTGCCATCATGCCACCGAGATTGTTCCGGCCTTCGCCGTCTGTTTAGCCGTGATGGCCAGGTCCGTGGTACCGCCGTTCAGCAGCACCGAGCTCACATTGGTCACGCCCGGCGACGCGCCGTAAGCCGTCGTTGCCAGCTTGGTGTAACTCAGCGAATTCCCCAGGCCAAGGGTGTTGATGTAGGTCTGCAGAGCGGCCGCCACCAGCGCCACCACGTCCGCATGGACATAGCCTGTGTCGGTGGTGATCGTCATGGAAACGTTCGCCGTAACTTGGTTCGGCCCGAATACACCATAGGTGACCGACAGCGGCCGCGTTTCCTCGATGGCGTTTGCCGCGCTGGCGAGGAAGGTGCTGCTCGGGTTACCTGTGCCATCATCAACCACGGCATAGAAGTACCCGGGCTGGCTGATACCGTTATAGGCCTGGTTCTCAACGATGATCGCGCTGACGTTCTGCTGCAGCGAGAGGATCGCGTACAGCACCGCCGCCTTGGTCGCCTTGGACAGGCTATTGATGTACTGCACGAAACGACTGCGGAAAGCCGCATCCTGCTCCGCATCCTCGCCATTCGTCAGGGCTGCAGCGTTGGTCACGGTGTCGACGCCGGGGATCGCCTGCGCGATGGTGTTGATGGTGCCGGCCGTCACGTTGCCGCCGACGCCGGCCACCACCGCCTGAATCACCACGGTCACCGAGCTGATGCCGTCCGCCAGCACGTAGCCGCCTTGGCTGGCGCTGTAGGCTGGGTTGGTGGTATCCAGTTGCACGGTGTACTGCTGCGTGCCATCTCCCGTCTGGATCAGCGCACCCACCGGCACCACCGTCACGCCCGAGGCGGTGAATCGCGAGAACGTCGCGCTGCCGGTGGCGGCCACTGCGGCCAGGCGGAAGAAGTTGTAATCCGCCATCCAGGTATCGAGGTCGCTGCCGCTGGCCGTGGCCGCCCGGGTGGTGATCAGCAGCGCGAGGATCAGGCCCTGGAGCCACAGCGCCACCGAGGCTACCGCCTCCACTACGGCGCGCAGCGTCGAGCCGATGGTCAGGTCCACCAGGGCGGAGGCCTTCCCTTGTAGGGACGCCACCTGCTCCTGCACCAGCGTCACGAAATCTTTGCTTGATAGGCTCATTGGTTCACGTCGAATGCGAGATATACGGGTTTCTTGGTCTGGGCGTCGTTGTATCGGATCGAAATGCTCGCGCCGCCGGTGATGGGCACGACGTCTATCTGTGGCGCCGGGGAGCGTGCGACGGCTGACTCCCGGAGAATCTGGCCACGGATCAGCGCCCGGATCTTGGAGACGTCGACCACACCGCCCACCTGGCGCGGCAGGCCGGCGCCATAGTCGAGATGGAACAGATAATCCCCGGGGAGATCAGGCGCGCCATTCCTGCCGGGCGCGGCGGGGTTGGTCAGCAAGCGACGCAATACGCGCTGCTGGCCGAGATCCGTGCCATCGACGCCCAGCAGATCGCCGGAAGCAGAGGCCGACAGGTCGCTGCTCCAGTAGTGGTACAGGTCGGACATCAGGAAGCCTTTACTGTGCTGGTCATGTGGGAGCCATCGGCCTGCTGCAGCGGCGGATCGGATTGCACGCCGGTACCGTTGGTCTTGTGCGTGTGGCCGTTGAACAGCGAAGCGAAGGCGGATGTGAGAATCGCTTTCAAAGCTGCCCCCGCTGCTCCCAGGTTGATCACTGGGGCCGTCACATTCGCCTGGCCGGCAGCCATCACATTCACGTCGCCGGTGGCTTGGATCATGATGGTGGGGGCAGTCATATCAATCTCGGCCTGGCCGTTGATGGACGCCTTACCATCGTTCGTGAATTTCTGATAACTACCAGTCTTGTGCACAATCCAGAACTCGCCGGACGGCACGGCCATGGGCCGGTCCTGGTCGTCGAAGAAGCGGCTGCACACGAACCCGCTCTCTGCGTTGCCCTCTTCAAAATGCACGTCGACCTGGTCGCCAATGGACGGCGCAAAGATCACGCCCCACTCGTTGCCCACGGCAGCAGCCGCCAGCGACAGCCAGCCTGTTTCATCATCATTCGGCTGAATCCGCACCTTCACGCTGTGGGTGTTTGCGTTGTAGCTGCTGACGATGCCCTTGCGCGGCTTGGCCATAGTGTTGCTGGCCATGTGCGCCTGCATCAGGATCGCATTGCTCAGCGCGCTGCTCATGGCGCCACCGTGGAATCAGGCGCATGGTTTTTCGCATGCAGGTTCATCACGTAGCCCTCTTCAAACGACATCCGGCGCGTCACGCTGTCCGGGTAGTAGGTCTGGTCCCAGGCCGTCCCGGTACCCATCGCCTGCACCATCGTGTCGATCCCGAGGATGTTGTCGCCCGGGAGGGTGGCTGTCAGCTTCATCTCGTGCGCGATCAGCTCCGCATAGATGGTCTGCGCACGCTGCAGCGCCTGCTCCTGGGTGAGGCCCGGGATCGTGTATGTGTAGAGCTGAGTTCCGCTGAACGGCTTTGCCTTGCCAGCCTGGGTAGAGTTGCCCTTGCTCGGGTAGGAAGCGGTGAAACTCTTCTTGTGCTTCGCGTTGAACGAGCGCACTACCACCTGGATACCCCGAGAGACCGTCAAGCCCCGGGTAAAACGCAGATCCATGAAATTGCCTTCAGGGAAGGCTTGATCCGCGTTCGGCTCTTGCCACATCAGCACGTAGGGGGTGGCCTTCGGATCTGGCTTCGGCCCGAAATACAGCGTCTTGCCGCGGACATAGACCGCGAACTCCTCCAGGTGCGCCAGATAGTTCAGGATGTCCCACTCGCTGCGCTGGTCGGTCAGGGTGACGTGGTCGATGTCGTAGTAGGTGCCCACCAACGTGGTGGTGGCGGTCACCTGCGGCGTCAGGCCGCGCCGGACGGCCAGGTCGGTGGCGATCTGCGAAGCCGTCTTGTTCGGCCACTTCTCGGTGGTCTTGGCGTCGATGAATTCCGACGTCAGGTCACGTCCGACCAGGTCGATCCGGCCTCGCACGATGTCGAACTCGACCTCATCTACCCGCCCATACAGCATGCTGGTGAGCTCGCTGGCGCGGTAGTCGTCCGGATTGGCCGGGAAACCGGCAAAAATCTCAACGAAGGCCGTCTGCAACTCAGAAAACCAGTTCGCATTCCGCTCCGCCGGCAGCATGTTCTTCAGGAAGGTGATCCGGAAGGTATCGGCCGCGTAAAAGTTGTTGCTTTCCACCTCCCAGGACAGCCAGCCATCAATCAGCGTGTCGTTCAGCTTCACGGCACCGCGCGGCTGTGTCGCGGCCGGCAGCACTGGAAGCGGATTCAGGCTAAGCATTCAATACCCCGTTGGTGTTCTGGTTCAGCGGCGGCACCACGATGGTGTTGACGCCAGTCAGCACCGGGTCGGTGGTCCCGTTGGCCGCTGCCAGCGCGGTCCAGCCCATGGCGTCGCCATATTCGTCGGCTGCCAGCCGGTAGAGGTTGCCGCCGGCTTGCGTCACCGTCTTGGTGCCAGAGTTGATGCTGCCCAGGTTCTTGCCCATCCGGCCGAGAGTCACGTCCATCTGCTGCAGGATCGGAATCTGGGCGGCGGCCGTGGCCTGACTCAGGATCCGGCCCACATTCGTGGAAATCGGGTTGTTCGGCAGGATGCCGCCCAGCGTGGTCACGCTGCGCACCGTGTTGTTGACCGACGAGAACAGCACCTGCACGCGCCCGCGCACCGCATTTAGCGGTTTCACGATGCTGTTGATGGTGCCGGTGGCCGCCGTCGCAATGCTGGAAACGCTGCTGATGGCGGTATTCAGGTTCGACACCAGGCCCGAGAGAGTGCTGTCACCGATCAGGTCGGACAGGCCGGTGATGGTGGTGGCATCCTGGTCGACCAGGTCATCAACACTTGGCGCAGCGATGGCCAGGACCGCACCGCTCTTGTCCTCCACCACCTCCAGGGTGATCTGGTACGGCAGCTGGTGGAACCGCTCGAAGTCGCATCGGAAATCGCGGATGACAACGCGATAGAAGAACTCGTCCCAGATCAGGTCCAGTTCCTTGCCGGCATCCTTGAGAGTGTTCACGTAGCGGGCGCGGTCACGGGCAGTAGCTCCGAAAAAGAGACCTGACCAGACAATCGGCGCTGGATCGGAACCCAGCGCCTGCACGTTGCGCATTCCGCCTACGAGCTTGTTCACCACCAGACGCTGCTCGCCGCCGAATGTGATGCGTTCCGGGATCTCGGTGCCGGAGATCTCGAAATCGCCGATCTGGAGGATGGTGTCAGGCTTCATTGATATTCCAGAAAGTGAAACGGCCGCCCGAAGGCGGCCGCCATGGCGCGACGTTCATCACTTCGCATAGTTCAGGCCGACCGGCGGCAACTGCCGGTTGAAGTCGAACCCAGAGCCGCCAGTAGGCCGCGCCATCTCCTTCGCCTGGTAGATCGAGACCGCGCTGGCCAGCTCGCGGCCGTCCAGGTTGATCTTCGTTTCCACCTGCAGCGGGCGCTGCGAGCCCGACGACGACAGGTCACGCTGGAACAGGCCGACAGTCCCCTCCCCAGCCTGGGTGCCGAAGCGGTTGCCCAGATATCCGCCGATCAGGGCCCCTGGAACCGCGCCGAAGCCGCCGAAGAGCGCGCCAATAGCGCCGCCCAGCGCCGCACCGCCCATGCCGCCGGCAACACCGCCGGCCACGCCGCCATATCCGCGGGCCTTCTGGGCTGCCGTCAGCTGGTCGTTCGTTGCGATCTGGTAGGCTCCGAGCGCGCCGTCGGCGATGGCGAACAAGCCGCCCATCTTCAGACCGGCCAGCGCGCCACCGCCAGCACGTGCGGCAGCGCCAACTGCTGCGGCTGCCCCGCCGCCGCCACCGATCCCGCCGCGCCCGGCTGCAATACCCAGCGCGCCGATGGCCAGGGTCAGCGCCCGGATGCCTGCGGCTGCCATGGTGACCACGCCACCGATGGCCAGCGCCGCCGATAGAGCGATGAAGGCGCCGGCCAGCAGCTTGGCCTTGACCTGGTTGTCTCGAACCCACTCCGCCATCCCGCGCAGCATCGGGATCAGCGTTTCCAGCGACTTGATGACGCCGGGGAGCACCACCAGCCCGAGCTCGACCAGAAGGCTTTGATACTTGGCCTGGTAGTCAGCGAACTGCGCGTTCGGATCCTTCTTGTACTGGTCAATCGTCTGCTGGGCGCCCATGGCATTGCGGGCCAAGCCGGCGTCGCGCAGCAGTTGCACCACCTGGGTGGTCATGATGGACGCCTGCCCGGATGCGGTGCGGTTTGACAGCAGATCGTTCGCGATCTTGATGATCGTGCCGTTTTCCACGTCCTTGCCATACTTCGCCTGAATCGCCGGGATGACGAACTGCCGCATCGCGGTGGCCGGGTCGGCCTGCAACATCGCCGCGAAGTCCTCATTCAGGCGCAGGCGGTTGCGGGTCTGAGGCTTCCCGCCGACCGTACCGATGCTTTCCTGTTGGATGGTGGCTAAGCCGAGGGCCGAGATTTCCGCCATCGCGGTCTTGGTCGTGCGGCCGGCGATCAGGTTCTGATACATCGACATCATCGCGGTACCAGCGCGGGCACCGCCCTGCTCTTGCAGCAGGAGTGCCATGTTCAGCACGCCTTCGTCGGACAGACCACGGAAGGCCGTCCCGGCTTGCTGAGAGAACTGATCCAGATCCCGGAATTTCAGGAAGCCGCCAGAACCGGTGACCATGCGCTGCGCCAGGTCCAGGTTGCGCATGAAGCTGGCTTCATCGTGCGTACCGCCGCGGCGGTCGATGAATTTCATGAGGGAGCGCGTTGCGCCCTCGTCGATGTGGTCGACCTTGCCGCTGAAAATGGCGCTGTTTGCCTTGTTCAGTGCGGCGAGCTGCGGCGCCAGCTTGCGCGCCACGTCGAAGTCGCCGAACAGGCCCACCGACTCGCTCAAGGTGTTCATCAGCTCTTTGGCCGACACTCCCATCACGTTGGCGCTGCGTGCGAACTGGTCAGCCTGCCGGTTGATCGTATCGCCCAGGTTCATGGTTTTGAACTTGGTGAATGCAAGTTCATACTGGCGGGCAGCTTCCAGCGGGGCCTTAAGCAGGCCCAGCCCGATCGACCCCACCCCGGCCATCAAGCCGCCGGCCAGGGCCATGTTTTTGATAGACTTGAGGCGCTGCTCCAGTTTCGCGGCGTCGGCCTCGGTACGCAGGAAGTCTTTCGACAGCGCGGCCAGCCCGAAGCTGGCGGCGTTGATCACCGAGATCTTGACGCCAATCTTGTAGGCTTCAAACACGCGATTTCCCTTAAAAATTGCCACTCAGGACTACCATGGCCCGAAAAATACCGCTGCGGTATCGCGTCCAGGAATATCTGGCCGACCGGTTTTCCTTTGTGCAATACCCGAATGTTCGCGCTCGCGACAAGTCAGGGAAACTTTCATTCCCCTATCGATTTGCTCATCAGATGCCTTGGTACTTGCGTATCGCGCTTGCCGCAGTCGGCCTGTTCACTTCTGTCTTCTTCCTGGCCATCGCGCTGCTGGGCGCCTATATGCTCAAGGCGTTCATTGTCGGCATGGCGGGCGGCTAAACATCGTGGTCGTAACCGAGGTTGCCTGGTATCGCGCCACCGCCCAGTAGGCCGCGCACGACCGCTGTCCCCATGATTCGCTGGATCTCTTCGTGGTTGTGCACCACGGCCGGCCCAAGCACAGGGCGCGGCGGCTGTTTCTCTGTACCGAGCTCGAAATAGACCAGGTTCTGGTCGTCGGACGCGACTACCGCCTCGGTCTGCCCTACTTCCTTCACGATGGAATCGCGCATGGAGCCGTCCCGGAGGCCCGGGTCGTTGGGCGTGTAGCCTTGCTGCACGCGGTCGGCCTGGGTGGATTCGGCCAGCTGCGGCCAAGACGGGAATGGCCCGACCGCCGGCTGGTAGCTGCCGATTTCCGCCTTGGCCGTCTTCTGGATGGCTGTTGCCACCTCGGCTAGGCCCTTGTGGGCCGCCAGCGCCAGCGTGGCCTGCATGGTCAGCAGCTCTGTCGCCATGGCGCCCAGGCTTTTCAGTTCCTTCATGGCTTCACCTTGTCGAAATCGCGGGTTTCGAAGTTAAACTGACCGGCCCCCTCCTGCTCGGAGAAGATGATCTGCATGGCGGTCAATTCGGCCTTCGTCAGCTTGAAATCAGCTTGGTCGACCTGGTTGATGCCGAAAGCGGTATTGAAAGGAACCCCGTTTTTCACAAGCCAGCATCGGCCGCGAAATACAGGGTCCCTGACTATTTTTTTACCTCGGCCACTTCCTGATCTTCGCCCTGCTGCTCGTCGGAAAGCTCGCGCAGGCGCTCAGCATCCGCCAGCAGCTTATGCATGATCGCTGTGATGCCTTCGCGGCCGACCAGTTGGATGCGTGCCTCGATTTCGAGCATCGTCTTGGGCGCCGGGCATTTTTCGCCATCAATCGACAGCACCATCATCGCCGGGTTGACGTAGCCGGCGACATACGCGGTGTTCATGGCCGATTCGCCCAGGGCGCGGATGATCCGGCTCTCCGTGACAATGTCGCGGGCGCCAATCACCAGGCGGCGCCCCAGCGAATCAATCACCACGTCGTCGGGCAGTTGCTCGACGTCATGATCTGCAGCTTTTTCAGCAGAAGGCTGCGCGCCTTCTTGCGAGGTTTTGAGGTTGTTGACTTTGGCCATTTCTATACTCGGACGCGGCGAGATGCCATGAAGGACAGCTTTTGCTGGATGGTGTTGTCACCGGTGCGGGGACCGGCATCGTCGTACTTCAGCACGACACCGAGGTAGCGGTACTGGGAAACCGAGCCATCCGGCTCCTGGATGGTTTCGGTGATGGTGCAGGAACCCTCGTCCACGCCGTCGTAGTAACTTTGTTCGGACAGCGCAAAGTAAGCGTCAACCGCATCGCCACGACGCTCAATGTCCAGCGTGCCGGTCCAGCCGTTGTAAAAACGAACCGGGCGGCTGATGCCGTCGATGCCCTTGATCATCTTCTCCACCACCTCCTGCTTGGGGTGGAAGTTGGTGACCAGGCCAAAGTCCAGCGGACCATTCGGCGAGATGATGTCCAGCGAGATGTCGCGCCCGACGTTGAAGCCATTGATCGGCATGTTTTTCTCCAGGTGGAAAAGAGAAACCCCGCCGAAGCGGAGTCTTTATGGGGTTGGCGCGGCGATCAGGAGGCCGCTGCGGTGCTGGCGCGGGTCACAACAGACTGACCGCCCTGCATGTTGACGATCAGCTTCTCGGCGATGCTCAGATACCGGACGTTCAAATCGTCCTGCAGGTAGCCCAGGCCGATACGGCTGATAGAGTTGTTGGTCAGGTCGCAGGTGTTGTCGAAGCTGTCGATCATGTTCTGGTCGATCAGGTTCTGCATGAAGGTGCTGACCGTGGCATCGACCTGGCGGCGCAGCGGGTCGTTCTTCTGCGTGGACTGCACGCGGCCGACGAACTTGCCCATCGCGCCGTTGAGCGTGTAGGCCAGGTAGTTGGTCATGCGGGTGTAGTTGTCGCCGTTGGTCACCGGATTGCTGCTGGTGTTGTGGCCGATGCGCACGCCGAACATGCTGCCGGCCGGGATCGGGTTGGTGACCACATCGATGCCCGCCTGCGCCAGGGTCTGCAGTTCCGCGCTGCTATATTGCAGGTTCTGCATGCTCTTCTGGGTGCCGACGATGCCGTAGAGCTGCTTGTTCAGGCTGGACTGCTCGGGCGACAGGTTCGCCAGGCAGCCGGCCACGAAGCCCTGCGGCGAGATCATGCGGGTCACGTTGTTCACGGTGTCCTGCCAGTACACCCAGTCGCCGAAGAGCAGCTTCATGGCATAACTGTCGATGCCGGCCGTGGCCTTGGTGGTGACCGCGTTGGCGATGGTGTCGCCGGCCACGCCCACGCCGATCATGTAGATGCCCTCGGACAGGCCGAATGCCACCTGAGTGGTCCAGCTGGTGGAGTCGTCGCAGTCGGCCAGCATGGCGATGCTGGTATAGGTGCTGCGCAGCGCGTACATGCCCTTGCGCGGGATGGTGTCCTGGCCCAGCAGCACCGAGCTGGTGATGGTGGTGGCGCCATCGGTACCGCCGGTCAGGCTCAGGGTTGCGGCGGTCGGCGCGGTGGTGCCGCTGCCGGCCGTGGCCACGATGATCTGGGACGGGCCGCGCAGGCCAGACTGGCCCTGGTTAATGGCAGCGGCGATGTTTGCCCACAGCGCGGCGCCGGTACCGGTGATGTTGTCGAAGGTCTCGGGCTGGCGGTTCGGCATCGAGACGACGGCGCGCCAGGAGTTGGCAGCCGAGCCGGCCGAGAGGGTCACCTGGATGGTGTTGCCCAGCGTGCCGGTGTATTTCGAGGTGAAGGTGATGCAGTTGGTCTGCACCGCGATGGAAGCGGCCACATCGGTGCCATCGGTCACGCGCACGCACTTGAAGTTGTTGGCGCCCTGCAGCACGGCAGCGGCCACCTGCGTGCCCATGTCGTACTTGCGGTTCTGGACCGCGCCGAAGGTCTGCGCATAGCCCGTCATGTCGCCGATGGTGGTCGGCGCATTCACCGGTCCCCACTGGGCGGTGCCGACGATGCCCAGGATGTTGGTGGGCAGGCCATTGATCAGGGTGTTTTGCGGCGGCAGGATCTGGACATAGATGTCCGGGACGATCAGGGCCGTGGTGTTGATCGAGCCCGCTTGGGAAACCGGCATTGGAGCCTCCGAAAAGAAAAAAGGCCGCACTTGGCGGCCTTACGGTGATTGCTGGAAAGAATTACTTGGTGTCGCTGGTGTCGGCGGCGACGGCGTTCTGGACACTGGCGGCCGGTGCCGGGTCATCCGGGACGCGCACCACGAAGACGGCCTGTTCGCTGGCCAGAATGGCGTCGATGGCCTGGTTGTCGGTGATTTCGGCGCCTTGGGCGTACTGGCCAAAGGCCTGGGTCGCTACGTATTTCATTGGATAGTCCTCATGTCGAGATATTGACGTCAATGCCGCCGACGACGGTCGCCTGCGCATCCAGCACGGTGGTGCCGGTGGTTGTCTGAGTGGTCATGTAATCCACCGCATAGAGCACGTCGCGGCGGAAAATTCCCTGCTTTTGCATCCCGTCGTCCTGACGGCTCTGTCGATAGTGCAGAATGCCGATCGAACCGTCTGCCAGGGCGGCGCGCGACAGCGGCTCGATGGCCTGGTCAATCGCCCGACCCAGCTTATCGCGCTGTGTATGAAGGCTGGCCCAAGCCGTGAGCTGAAACATCTTTTGTTGCCGGCGCAAAGGCCGAATCATGGTCCCGGTGGTGCCCACCCGTGCCTCCAACTTCGTCGCAGAGGGCACTGTCACCGAGGCCCCGGAGGAGGTGGCCGGCACGTCCGCACTGATGAGCGTGGCCAGCGCAGAGGCCAATCCGGCCAGCGTGCTGCCCACTTGGGCCGCAACAATGTAGGCCTCGCCATCCACCAGAATCCCTACGTTCTGGCCTGGGCTCACAATGCCCGAGAGGGTCACCACTTGCCCCTCAGGCGAAGCACTGATGGTGGCGGCAGCCACACTGGCCACCTGCCAGTCGCGCAACGTCAACGGTAATGGCTTTTCCGTATCCATCGGATAAACACTGATGTAGCCGGCGCCTGTGGCCACCAAAGAAGATAACTTTTCTGGCTGCGGCCACCCCTGGAATACGTTGACCGTAAAACCGGTCACCGGCGATGCCGGCGCGCTCGTACCGTCCGGATAGAGATACGCAGCGAGCTCGGCGACGAACATGTCCGCGACATCTGATAGGTCAGCCATTTTCAGGACTCCAAACGGTCAACCACAAAATCAGGCCCCAACGAACTGACGTAGGGCGAAATCACGCGGTAACGCTGCCCAAATTCATCAGTCACCACATCACCACGTAGAACAGCACCAGCGGAGATCCCAGCTGACAGCGGGATCAGCACGCGCCACATTGTCCTGGCAGGCGTGTCGACCGGGATCTGATCGGCCGGTTTAGGCCCGGAAGAGGCCGGCTGGATGCCGGCGCGGATATCGGAAAACACGATGGTCTCTGGAACCGTCGAGATGCCCCCGTAACCCAGAGCGCCGCCGGAGCTATCCGATTGCGGCCGGCTGATCGTGATGGTTCTCGGATAGAAGAAGTTGAAATTCATGCAAATGGCCTTGCGCGCCAGGGATTGATCATCTGCTTGATGTCATCGCTCAGGAACGTGGACGCGAACAACACGATCTTGGTGTCACCGGCCGCATAGGATTTCACGTTACCCAGCGCCGGCATGTTGGTCATTGCGGAAATGGCCATGGCGCAGGCCTCTTTGATCACGGCGGGCAGCGCACTGTAGAGATACCCGGCAACGTAGCGCACGCGCACTTCGGTGTAGTACGCCAGCATCACACCGGCCGGAACCCACAGCTGCCCGGTGGCCGCGTCGATACCGGCCGCAGTATTCGCAGGCCAGATCTCCCAAGCCGGCGGCCCCCCGAACTTATTGAGGCTGGCCAGGAGGTTGAATTCGGCCATGTCGTAGTTGGCTGCATCGGCGCGTCGGCCATAGCCGTAGCGCCCTGTCCCGCCCACTACTCGCGCGACCGGCGCATTGCCCAGGATGACTTCGGATCTGGACTTCGGCAGGTAGCGCTTCTCCGTGATGAAGTAACCAGTCTCCAGTAGCGCACCACTGGCATGCTGGAACTGCAGGCCGCCACCCGCCGTACTGCCAAGCGTCATCGTCCCGGCGGTGGTATCGATGCTGGTGACCTGCGCGGCTTCCGTGGAATCCGGGTTCTCGCGATCAATCAGAACGCAGTCGCCCACCTGCAGCATCGAGAGCGGGCCTGATGTTGGTACCGTGACCGCCATGCCCGGGCCAAATGCCTGGCCGGCAGTAAAGCTCAGTTCGGTGTTGAGGGCTTGCATGTAGCCCGGCTGACCGCTCGCATCGTTCACATACACCATGCCAGCCGGGCGCTGCAGGTAGGCGTCAAGCAAGACACTAGCCTGCTTGATCTGTGCGGCGCTCGCGCCAGTCGCGCCGTAGGCCGCGATATCGTCACCTTGGAGGTATTCGCTGGGCATGTTGGTCTCAAGAATCAGGAAAGTGCGATTGCGCTTACCTGGGAAGCGTTCGGGATGATTATCGGGCTGCGGCTGGCAAGTTCTTGCTCCACCATATAGTCCGCCAGGTTCTCGGGTACCTCGGCGACACCTTGCACGAATAGCACCGGATACATCCTGGGCTTGCCCTCCTCGTCCATCCAGCACGATGCGGGATAGTGCGTCCCGGGCTGGACAAATACAGTTCGCCGACCGGTACGGGAATCAGGCTGATAGATCTTGGTCATGGAATTCCTCGAAGCACTCACAAAAAAGCCCATCCTTTTGGGGATGGGCTTCAATCTGGTTGCTTATGGCGACCAGGTTACGGGCGCTGCACCTGGCAGACGGCGTGGGCGTAGGAAGCGCCCTTGAACACCAGCGCATCGAACTTCACACCGACGAACTGGCCTGCCAGATTGCCGGTCAGCCCCAGTTGGAACAGGCGCGGATTCGGGTTGAAATCCGAACCGGAGATCACCGGGATCTCGACCATGTCCTCGGTCATGATGACGGCGTAGTAGCCCTTGTTGCCGCTCGGCGTGGCCGAGAAGCCGTAAGCTGCGGTCGAAGCGGGGGTGGTGGGGACGTAAGGATCGCCGATCAGCGGCAACTTGCCCACCTGGGTCGAGATCGCCGCGACCGTGACACCGGCCACAACCTCGACGCTGTCCAGCGTGATGCGGGAGGCCTTGGCTTCCTGGTCGATGTAGTCGGCCAGCAGCGGGTTCAGGTAGATCGCGGTCGGCTTCACCACATAGTTGGCGTTAGCCACCATCGCGGCGACAGCAGATTTCAGGCCATCGATGATCGAGGCGCCCGGGGTGACGGTGAACTGCTGGAGGATCTGGCTCAGGCCGCCCATCCACTGGGTGGTGGTGGGCGCCACCAGCGAGGTGTCGTTACCGGCCCAGACCATCGACGCACGTTGCACTTCGATACCGCTGATGATGTCGTCCACGTCCTTGGCGACCACGGCCGCGAACTGACCTTGCTGTTCGGTCACATCCTTGTCGAACAGCGACAGGTTGGACTGGGCCACGGTGGCCTTGATGAAGACCGGACGCTCCAGGCGGGTCGGGCCAGTGGCGCTCGCCGAGATGTTGCGGGGGTCCACGGACTGGCCCTGCGCGATCGCGGTCTGTTCGAAGTAGCGGTGCGGGTGGCCGGTAGCGCGCACTTGGGGGAAGCGCTGCAGGGCGATAGAGCCACGACGGACGATGTCGGTGATCTCGCGTTCGAATTCCGGCACCTCGATCGCGCCGGTGCCGAGATAGTCGGCGGCTGCGTCGAGGGTGATGCTCTTGGCTTGCGTGCTCATTGGCACTCCTTAAATGTTCAGGACGAAAAAAACCGCCCGGAGGCGGCTAGTCGCGGATTGCGGTGACCGATCAGGCGCGGCCGACTTCCATCAGGCCTTGCTCACGCAGCTTCAGCTTGAACTCGATAGCACGCGGACCCTTCATGCCGGCTGCATCGAGAACTGCATCCACGTCGCTGGCGCTCAAGCGCTTGCCGCTGGCCAGGTCTTCATCGGAAATACCGCCCTTGGCCAGCAGGCTCTTGATCTGCGGGCTCAGGGTCTTGCGTTCCGGCTCCGGCGAGGAGTTGAAGGCCTTGGCGCTCAGGTCGGCGATCTTGGTGTTGGCTGCTGCGAGCTGCTCGTTCAGCGGCTTGACGGCTTCGGCCACGGCGGTGGCGACCGCTTTGGTAACGTCGGCAGCGGCTTCCACCCGGGCGTCGGGCAAATAGTCGTGGTCGCGGTAGATCATCGGGGTCTTGCCCGAGACGGCCTCGGCCGCCATGTGTGCAGCGACACGGCGAATGACGCCAGCGTGACCGGCGCGCGAGTCGCTGCCGATGCCGGCGGCTTCCATCGCAGCGGCGCAGGCGTTCAGGGATTCCACGTGGGGCTTGACCTGGTCAATGATCGGGCCGGCCAGGGACGCGCCCTTGCCTGCTTTGATCTCAGCGAGTTCCTTGCCCTGGGCTTCCAGCTGCGAGGTCACGGGCTTCAGCGCTTCGGCCATCAGGGCCTTGAGTTCTTCGGGGGTCATGTTCAATCCTTCGTCAGCGGATGCCGACAGCGATGTTGATGTGTAGGCGGCCAGGTCTTTGTACAGGACCGCGGCGCCCGTAAAGATGCAATGTTCAATCACCCACAGGTCGGCGTCTGCGTCCTGGATGCGGGCGTCGAGCTCATAACTGAAGCCCAACGCGTCCTTTTCAGCGCGGATTCGCTCGCACTCCCGGGGGAAGTCCTTTGCGTAGAAAAAACCTTCGATGGCGACGGCATCGCCCTCCACTTCGGCACCGGTAATGATGCCGATCTTGGAGGTGCGGTCATGTCCGTCAAAGCCAGGCGTGAAATCAACCGCCATCCCCATCAAGCTGGGGATAGCTGCCTCGGCGACGTCCTTGGGGAGAATCGTCCGTTTTCCGGATGAGCCTCCGGGGGCGACGTCGCTGGGTTGATCGACGCGGGTAAGTACGCCGGAAAACGGCATACGGTTGGGGTGATTGGGAACCACCGGCATTTCGATGGCCATAGCATCGATGCGAAAGCTCGCGGTGATGGTCCAGGCCTTGGTATCAATGCCGAGATGATGGGCCCGCTCCAGAATCCGGCGACGTGCAACAGCCTTTTCCTCGCTGCTCAGGCCCTGCGTGCGATCCAGCATGTCATGCGCCAGTCGGACGTGGGTTTCATCGTGGATGGGCAATTTGCGCTTGCCAGGGACGGCGAAATCGCTATCAGGCAATGCATCGCGTTTTTCTTTTGTCAGGCTCATGGCCCCCTCTTACAGCTTGTCGGTGATCGTTTTGATCTGTTCTGCCAGATCGCCTTCCAGCATTTCCAACGCCCGCAGGGCATTCGTCTTCAACACGTGAGTGGAGGTCAGAAGGACCTCCAGCGCTGCGTGCTCAGCATGCTGTCCGGCCTGCGCCGCACTACGCGACGCAGCCGTAAGTGCAGCCATCAGGCCGACGGGCGACTCGGCAGAATCAGCCGATTTCGATGGAGTGCGCGCCATAATCAATCAGGACTGCAACAGCGTGAGAACGTTGTTGATCGCCGTCAGGTTGCTACCAGCCGGGATGATGCCGGCCAGGCGGGTCAACTGGATGATGGTTTCCTGGAGCGAGCAGTTGACTGCCGAGATCATGCCTTGGGCATCCTCGTAGCCGACAGCAGATGCGACGGCATTCTTTTCGGCGGTGGTCAGGGTCAGGACGCCCAGGTTGGCGACATAGGTGGTCATAGTTCATGTTCCTTTCGAGTGGAGCGGTTTAGCCGATGACAACAGCGTCGAAGGTGCCGGCGGCCAGGGTGTTGGCGGCGGCATTCGGCGTCATCACGACGGTAAAGCCGGTGCTGGTCTTGTTCGTGACGTACCAGGACGCATCCTGGCCCGGGTTGACGAGCACCGAATACTTCGCCGGCAGACCGGCCAGGCCGGTGATGGTGGTGGAGACGGATGCGCCAGCAGAACCGCCAGCGGCGTTCGCCTGAGAAGGCAGGTTCGCAATCATCACTGAATCCGAGCGGGCGAGCCCGGCCAGTGCGCCTTTTGGAACCCTGACTGCATGAACATAATGACTCACGATAAATCCTTTCGTTAATCGCCGCGCGGTCGTTTCACCCCGGAGCGGCCGCGCGTGCCTGGCTCGTCCGGTTTTTCAATGGATGGTTGTTTCGAGGGCTTGTCGTCTGGTTGCAGGTCCTTGTCGACGTCCCGGGCAACACCGCGTGCAGCCACCTTGGCGATTTCCACATCGGCGGCGCACAGATCTGCCCATTGCGACAAGGATGGCTTTCTGCCCAACTTCTCGCGGATTTCATTGGGCGTAAGCGCGTTCATCTCGTAGTACGACTTGTGGATTTCGGCTTGCAGTGACTCATCATCGCGGTCCACACCGAGCCAGCGGAATTCGATCTGCGAGAAGCCAAGCTTGCCCTCGATCGCCTCACGGTTCAGGTAGGATGCGATGTTAGAGGCCATCGGGATGATGGCCGCAGACCATTCCCGCTCGTCCGCCACCTCGGCGGTATTGCGGTTCACATCGGCCTCGACACCCAAGCTCCCAGGTGACAGCTCGAAGGCCGTTGCGATCTCGCGGATCAGGAACTCCTGATACTTCAGGTACAGGGCGTCATCGGTCGTGCCGCGCAATGGATGGACCTTGGCTTCATCGCCACCGATCAGCGGCGTGGTCCCCTGCCCCTCCACCTCGTTGCGCCACCATTCGCGGAAGCGATCCAGCGACACCTGATCCATGCCCTTGAACTGGATCATGTTGGCCGGCTGGCTATTACCGGCGACGTTCCCGGCGTAGTCCGCCGTGGCCAGCAGCCGGTTGATCGTGGAGAAAGCCACCTCCAGGGGGCCGGTGCCGAATGGATCCGAACTGGTCGGATCCTTCCGGATGTAGATCAGCTGATCGTTGAGCAGTGGGATGCCGCGGGTGCTGGCCACGTTGCCCGGGCCGATGGATTGCGAATAGCGCGCCTCGTTCTTGGCCCCGCTCCACCCGATATAGATGTCGATGGAAAGCGCATCAACAGGCCACATCCAGAGCGGGCGAATCTCCTTTCCTCCCAGCTCCTGCTCAATAGCTCCTGCACCGCACACCAGTAGGTCTTCGGTGACCTGCTCGATCATGGTACGGAAGCTGTCGTCATTGTTTGGACGCTCAAAGCACCGCTTGACGATTTCGATCTGCCGACGATGCTCCGCCGTCTCCTCGACGCCCTTCTTGACGCCCACCTCCCAGCCCAAGGCAGCCACCGGAGCCTTGATGCGGTTGATCGCGCGCCGCGCGTAGGGTGTTTTTGCGAACCGACGCAGATTGGCCGGCGTCGGCTTGATCATGGGCTGGTTGCGGTTGTAGTTCTTCCCCCCAATGCTCACCAACTTGGCATACGCGGCCGTGGCACGGTCAGGAGCGTGTCGGAGCCGGCCAGCCCAGATAGCCTGCGCGGTCCGATTCCCCGCCCACTCCGCCAGGCGTTGCAGCAGGGAGGGTTTCCGGAAGTTAGGGTTCATCTGAAGCGGTCTTTTTAAAATGCCCAGCGCTTGGCGGACAGTAATCGGTGGAATGCCCGAGATATTGCGTCGGCCTGATCATCGTGGGCGCCGTTCGGGAACATGCCCAGCTCGTCGGTCAATGGCTTGTTCCATGGGGCCTTGAGCATGAATACGTTCCCGGCCTCCACCTGCGCCGCAAATGGGCTGGCACGTGTGGTTTTGGGGCCTGTCTCGGGCGTGAATTCAATATCAAAGCCTGCGAGCATCCGGACGAAGGCATGTGCCTGGGCTTTGCCTGCCTGCCCAGGATCCTGCGGACCGCTGATCGGGACATCCACACCGTCCTGTGCGGCGGTATTGATGACAGCCTGCTCTACCTTGAGAGAAGAGCCACGGAACCTGTTGATGTCGGCAATGTAGAACCTGCCCAAGGCATCCTTGCCGATCAAGGCGCCTACCGTCCAGTCGGCGCCCTTGTTGTCCGATTCTTCGGTGCCCGCAAAGTCCCAGCCTCGGGCGAATTGGAGTCCGGCGGGCAGCGCTTCCACCACCTTGATAAGCTCGGTCGAGAAGAACCCGCCGGCCTTCGGTGCCGGGCGCTGCTGGTACTGCCCGGAGAAGACGTACGGGGAGGACTGCTCCATGCGGCGCAGTTCCTCGATCGAGTGCTTCTCAGGCCAGAGGGCCGTGCCATCATCCTGGATGGCCGGTAGACAAACGTGATCCCAGGTCTCGCCATTGCCGCCATCCAGCAGCCAGCCGGCAAGGTCTCGCTCATGCAGGCGCTGCATGATCACGATGACCGGCGTATCAGGGCTATTCTTGCGGCTTTCCAGCGTGTTCTGGAACCAATCGATCACGCCTTCGCGGATGGTGTCGCTTTTGGCTTCATCGGCCTTGTGGGGGTCATCAATAATGATGGCGCCACCGAAGCCCTGGCGATGCTTGCCCGCACCGTAACCCGTGATGGTGCCGCCGGAGCCAACCGCGTACATGACGCCGCCGGCGGTGGTGCGCCATTCGTCGCGCGCCTGACTATCGTTGCGCAGACCGACGCCGGGAAAGATGGCCTTGTATTCCGGATCCTGGAGAATGCCGCGCATATCCCAAGAGCTGGTGGCCGCCAGGCGCCCGGAATAGCTGGTATAGATCCACTCGCAATCGGGGTTCTGGCCGAAGGACCAGGCCACCATCGACTTGATCAGCTCGGTCTTGCTGTAGCGCGGCGGGATGTTGATGATCAGGCGCTTGCACTCACCACGGAAGACCCGCATGAGCGCATCGCAGACCACCTCATGGTGCCGCGACCTTTGCCAGGCGTATCCACGCCGATTGGCGAACATCCATCGCGCAAACCAAAATAGGTCAGCCCTGGCCAGCGAGCGATACGCACGGCGTTCTTTCTCGCTGAATTCCATAAATCAAACCTTTGGATTGTTCAACACCTCGCGAATTTCATTGATCGTGGCGTAGGAGCCGCCCTCGTTGACCGTGATGTTGTTGGTAGCCAGCGGCAGGCCATTAGCGCTGCTGTGCTCCACCTTCGTCTTGAACATGCCCAGGTGCTGGCCCACCAGCTTCAGGGCCTCGACCTGGTCGTGGGTCTTCACCTCCAGGCCCTCTTTGCCCTGCTTCACACCCGCATACAGCAGCTTGGCACTGCCCTGCAGCCGCCGGGTGTCTTCGAAGAAGGCATTCCCATGGCCCTGGCCGAAGCACTCTGGGCACTTCGGGTTCGGATCCTTGCGGGCGTCGTAGCCGGTGCCACCGGCCTGGTCGAAGGGCGTTTCCATGAACTGCTGGTTGGATCGATCGGCTTCGGCCTTCTTCTCCAGCATCTGCCGCTGGTGGCTGACCCGGTCGGCCTTCATCTCCTGCGCGGTGCGCTGGTAGCCGAACTTCTTGCCCCAGCAGTGGCGGCAGCAGGTGCGCCGGAACTGCATGACCTGGGACGCATCGGCCGTGCCGATGGCCCACAGGCGCTGGAGCACCGCGTCCTGGGTGATCTCGGTGCGCTCGGCCAGTGCCGCCTGCCGCTCCTGCAGCAGCGCCTGCACCTCAGGCTTGTTCAGCACCTCCGAGGCGATCTGCTTCGCGGTGCGCTCGCTGTAGCCAGCGCGGATAGCCGCCTTGGTCGCATTCAGGTCGATCAGGTACTCATCGACGAAGCGCCGTACTTTGTCCGTGATCCTCATATCAAAACCTCAATAACTACTGCTCGCCCCGCGCCGAAGGAAAAACGGGCGTTGCACCCGGAGAAGGACGGCTTCCATATCGTGCGAGTTATGCCGGCCATTTACCCGTGTTGCCGGCGAGCGGGAACTACTCGCTGCTTGAGACCCTTGCGGATCCAGTACGTCAACTTCTGTTCATCCGGACGCTGGCGGGTGATCACTGCGAACAGGATCACGCCGCACAGGTACAGGCGCAGCCACAAAGCGAAGCGCAGCTCGATACGAATTTGCTCTGTATCCATGGTGGTATCTCCCCATCGGATCAGGCTGCTTGCGGGACCCACGCCTGCGGATCATTGAACGCCCAGCCGGAATTGCCTGAGACGTTCGTGCTGTGCGAGCCTGCACTGAACACCGCGCCGCCGCTGGCCACTACGTCCTGCAGGCTGACGTAATCGGCCTGAATGCGGCCGTTAGCCTTCACGATGTTCGCTGCACTGCCCCCCGTAGCCGACTTGATGGACACGACATTGCTGCCGTTGTACATCAGGTCGTTGCCCGGGCTGGTCAGTGTGGTGGTGCTGCCGGCGGCCAGCGTGACGGTACCTGTACCAGGCACGTTCGGGCGCGGTAGCTGGGGCATCGAGTTGTTGCCAGTGATTGCGATAGCGCCGCTGCCGCCTGGCGCGAAGGTGATTGCCGGGAGTGCTGTGCCGTTGCCGGCAACCGTCTTGGCCACCGCCGACGCGTTGGAGATGTACAACCGACCCAGCCCGGCAAAATTGCTCAAGTTGCCGGCATTTGCACATACAAAAACTGTGCCCGTGCTGGTCAACTGGAGAGTCCCCGCGCCATTTACATAAACATTTGCTGGAGATGTCGTGGCATTCGACGTGTAACTGCTAGTTGCTATCGTCACGCCAGCGGGGATGGTGATGGGCCCGCTACGATGCTGGATCAATGACCCTAATGTCCCAGAATCAATGAAAGTAAGATTCCCGCCGTTTCCGCTGGAAATCTGCATGTTTCCGACAACAGTTGAGCCGTTGAATTGGAAATTTCTATTCCCGCCACGGGCATTCCAATAAAGTGTGCCGCTAAATGTTGCTCCAGTTCGGCCCTTAAATCCGTTGATAACGTTACAAATCGCCGTGCCAGAAACGCTGAATGTGACCGTTCCGGTAGATGCGGACACATCCATAGGACCGCAGGAAAAGCAGCAATCCATGGTGATGGTCGGCGAGCCGGTGAAGGCCTTTGTGATATTCACCGGGTCCTGGCATAACGGGACGCGGCCGCTTGACCAGTTTGCAGGGTTCGACCAGTTGCCCGAACCGGATGCGATCCAGTCTTGATTTACCGGTGCAGTAAAGGTCAGGTTGTAGCCGCCGGAAATGGTGTTGCCGCCGGCATCCGACGAGAACCCAGTGATGCCTGACAGATCCAGGTCAGCGCCACGAATGAAATTGATATCCTGGACCACGATATAGCGCATGTCGATGGTCGTGGCCGCCGTCAAGTCCAGATTTGCAACGATGGCGTTGCTACCAGGCCAAAGCACAGCGCGATGACTTTCGCTATCACCCCACAACTTGTAGGTGTTCGTGATTTTCAACGTCCCCAAGAATGGTGCGGAGATATGTCCGTATTCATTGCTGTATGGACCGATGCGCTCATAAAACGCTACAGTCATTGTGGCGGTTCCGCCGCTGCTTTGAATAGACGACTCAGGCGCCCCAATGAAGCGAACTCGATAATAGGTTCGATTACCCGAAACGAAAATGCGGCTTCCAGTAACTGATGATCCCAGATCCGGCAAAATAATCGTAGCTGTTCCGCCATCAAATGACACGTTGCCGCTGGCGCTAATATTCCAAGGTTGACCTGTTCCATTGCAGGTGAAAGTAGCTGCGCCGAGGTAAAGCGAGCGAACGTTACTAGCGGACGCAACAAACTTACCGAAAGCGTGGGACAGACCGACATTGTCACTGGCACCGTCCATATGCAGATGACCGAAGGTGCTGGTGACGCTCGCAGTTGCGCCTGCGTTGATCGCCGACACGATGGCATAGTTCGGAGTACCAGAAGTGCCAAAGACCAGGTTTCCGCAGGTCTTGCCGCCGAAATCGACAGTTTGCTGGCCGGTCGCGGTGCTCGCGAAAGTGATGGCGCTGGTGGCTGGATCGCCGAGCGCGTACGTCATGCCAGCTCCGAAGCGCAGCGCGATATTACCGGCACCTGCAGTGCCGTCACCGATTGTCAGGGTGACGGCAGCTGGATGCGTCAGCGTGTTGGCGTAGAGGTTTGCGTCGGCCGAACGGCAAACAGCACCAGCGGTCAGCGTCACCGCACCCGACGATGCATTGAACACAACGTCATCAGCGGCAGTCGGCACGGCTCCCTCTACCCAGGTACCGGTGGCATTCCAATTGCCACCGCCCGCGGCTGCTGTACGAGTTGCCATGCTGAATCCTTATGCCACGCGGCCGATATATGCTGCGTCGTAGAGCGTTGCGTTGACCGGTCGAGCGATGTCGTAAACCACGTTCTCGACGCCAGATGCCTGTAGGGTCGGCGCGCTTGCGACCACACCTGCGCCCGTCCACCGGGTGCCGGTCGCCCAGGCCATCCCGACCCCGCCATTGGTGATCTGCAAGCGCACACGAGCAGCGGCGCCGACGGCTGGCCCGTTAGTGAAGGTCAGAGAGGTGATCGCGCCGGTCACCGTGAAGAAGACGTTCCATCCCTGCGACAGGTCGATGGTCAGCGCGCCGCTGACGTTGCCCAGATTCTGGGTCTTTGTGGCCAGGTTGGTGCTGGAACCGCCGCCCGGGAAGATGCCGCAAATCTGCAGCCACCGCTTGAATTCGCCGAGTGTCATTGCTTCACCCAGGGCGAAATCGTGGTGATGTTGGAGCCGGTGTAGGTGTAGGTTTGCTTGAAGCTGTTGCCCTGGGCATCCGGCCCAGCGGTTACGGAGTCCACCGCGCCGCTCGGGCCGCCGTACGTCAGGACCTGCTGCAGGGAGTCCGGGTGGATGACGTAGGTATTGGTCGAATCCAGCACGCACCCCGAGAGCGTGAAACCGGTATCAAAAACCTGGCCATTGATAAACCGTTGCATGGTGGATTCTTTCCGAAATGAAAAAGCCCGCGACCCTTGCGGGAGGCGGGCAAGCTGGATTTCTCCAGAGGAGACACACGCGAACACGATGGAGCAGCCGGTGGGAATCGAACCCTTCGTCCTCAGCTTGGAAGGCTGTGGCTCTGCCATTGAGCTACGGCTGCGGGGAACTACTCGTCAGCGGCGTCCAGGTCTTCCTGCGACATGCCGAAGATCGATACCAGGTGGCCTCCGGGAATGAGTCGGTTGGCCTGCACCTCGGTGTTGAGCACGTCGCGCGCCCAGGCCAGCGCCTTGGTCACGTGCTCGCGGCAGCCGCCGGCGTGCTCGAACTCGAAGCCGTCGACCAGGATCCGGACGCCACCCTCGGGCGACTGGTCGATGGTGATCTTGCCGATCTTCTGCAGATCGACGTAGTCCACCTCGTGGCGGGTGAGGACGGTGCCGGACATGGATGCTCCTGGGTAAGTTGGTTGCAGCGGCAAGATTCGAACTTGCGGCCTCCAGGGTATGAACCTGGCGAGCTACCAGCTGCTCTACGCTGCTTCTGAAATCGTGCCGGGTACAGCGTCCGGCGAGGTTGGGGCGCTTCTGATGGCCCCGGCGTGACGGGTCACTCCTCTGGCACTTCGCTTGGCAATGTATGGCCTGGTTGACGCATCCCTGCGTTGGGCCAGGCCGGCCCTGAAACGAAAAAGCCCCGCGCGGCAGACCGGGCGAGGCTTCAGGAAGAATGTCAGGGGACCAACAAAAAAGCCCCGCTTCATGGAAGAAACGAGGCTTCGTTGTGACTGCTTACTTTTCTCTGGACGAGACAAAACAGCCAGTGATCGGGAATTTACCCGAACTGCATTCGGGTTGCAACATTTTTTCGCAGCAGTGGTTCCAGGGCCGCAACAGCCTCCACGTACGACTCCGCCAGGTCGGCGTTCGGGAAGCGCCAAGCGGTGGTGATCCCGAACTTCTTCCAGATCGCCCACCGGTGGCGCAGGATCAGGCTCTGCATCATGGCCTCGGTCGCCTCCGCGATCTCGTTGTCGCGACGGGCGGCCGCTGCATCCCCCTCGCTCTCGCCTCGCGAACCCTTGATGCCCAGGTCCCGGTCATCCTTGCGCATCCAGGCCGCCCAGACGTCCAGGCAGTATTCGGTTCCATCGCGCTGGCGATCATTCATCGCCTCGATCTTGCGTGGCACCCGTTTCGCGGTCGCATTGAACATGGCTCTTTCCCTCTTTCTCGATGTAGTGCCGGCAGCGCCGGCCGTGTTGCTGTTTCTGTTTGCTGCAGGTCTCCCGATCGAGGACCTTGATCTGGAACGCGCACCCCTTGCACGTTTGCTCCTCACGTTCGATCAGCTGCTGGAGCGGGTCGCGGTACTCGAAATGCCGAAGAGCCATCAAGCCATCCCCGTGTCCGACTTGCGCGCTCCCTCGCACAGGCGCATGTGGCGACCGAGGTCGTAGCCGGTGAGCGGCTTGGCCTCGATGGGCGGCTGCACCCGGGCGGCGACCATGGCCAGGTCCCGCTTCTGGAAGAGACGGGCGCGGCCAGCGCGCTTGCCAGTCAGGTCGCCGCGATCCTCCAGTTGGCGCAGCAGCAGGTAGATCGATCTGGAGGGCATGCCCAGGTGGTCGGCGAGCTCGCTGGCCTCGTACTCGACGCCGCGCTCCATGGCGAGCAGGATGGTCTCGGCCAGAGCCTCGTTGATGGTGGGCTGGCGGCTCATGGAGCGAGCTCCCCACGAACTGCGCCAGCGCCGCGCAGGCCACCGGGCTGACGGGCGGCTGCAGCGGTCATGCGTCCGTACAGGAGCCGGTTCTTCATGCGGATGTACTGCCGGCGCTCGGCCTCCAGGCGTACCAGCTTGGCCAGGTTGCGGACTTTCATCATGTGTTGCTCCTCGGGTGTTGGTGGTACCGGACAGCCATCTCCAGCTTCATGGCGATGTGACGCTCCAGGGTCGCGCCGCGTGAGTTCTCCCAGCCCGGCAGCATCAGGATTTCGTCGCAGGTGACCAGCTGGGCGATGTCGAGCCGCATGCAGGCCACCCAGCCGGCGGCCGGGTCGGCGTTGATCTCGGCGGGGTTGACGACGTCGAAGCCCTGGGCGCGCAGCTCGGCGGCGGCCGCGTGGAAGGCAGGAAAATTCAGGGCGGGCAAGCCGGTCATCGGGCCGGCCACGTATATGCGCTTCATCGACCCTCCCGCGAGGCATGGCGGAGGAACATGGCCAGGACGCCGGCGAACGGCGCGGCCAGCAGGACGAGCGTCAAGACCAGGTCGGTGGTGTCGTCGCTCACGGCATCACCTCAGGGCGACCAGCCAGGCCGCAATAGCCACGGCGGTCCACTAGAACTTCGGCGCGTCGAGTCGCGAGATCATCCTGGCTTTCGACCCAGTAGCCGTCCCGCATGTCATCGTCTTCGATCACCAGTGGAAGCCAGACAGCACTGGCCGGAACGTCAGGTGGCCTTGGAGGTTCTTCGCGCGGCTCGTCCTCTTTCGGCCACCATATCCTTGCCTCGGGCATCTCGGGAGCGGCATCTGCCCAACGCCACATGGCGCACTGCGCACCGATGCACCGGCCGGAGAATTCGGCAATGCTGGTCGGGTCGTTGATGGTGCTCGGCCCACCGGATGCGGGCATGACGCCGATGCGCACCATCGGGCACCAGAGCTTGCTGGCCTCGGTCACGGTATTCATGCCGCCTCCCCGAACAGCCCTGCCTGCGGCTGTACCACGGCCAACGGCGTGATGGTCAGCACCACCCTGGCGCCATCGGCATCCGGCTCCATGCGCTCGGCGACGATGCGGCGCACCCACTTGTCATCCTCGATGGCTACGCCCTTGAGCGCGTCCAGCAGCACCTTGTTCGCGTTGTCCAGGTCGATGCAGCGCACGGTGTCGTCCCAGGCAGCGCCCTCCTGGCGCTGGCGCTTCTGCCAGTCCTGGGGGCGCGCCGGGTAGAGACGTACGTCGATCTGCACGCGGCCGGTGATGGGCTGCAGCAGGCCGGCGGCGCGAATCTTCCAGCCCACCTCGGTCTTGTAGGCCTCGGCTTCCTTGGTGACGTAGGTGATGGCCATGGCCGGCTTCTGCTTCACGCGGTTGGCCGGGATGATGCGCGTGGCCCAGTAGGCGTTGGCCGAGACGGGATACGGCAGGATCAGGGTGATGGGCTTCATTCGTCGTCGCTCCGTACAGGATGGGTCTCGGCGTAGATCTGCACGCGCAGCTGCACGTACTGGCGGGCCAGCTCGGCGATGGACGGATCGCCACGGAAGACGACGGCGGCGATCAACACCAGGGCGGCGGCAAGGATGGCGTTCATGGGGTTCTCCTCAGTGGCCGCAGGGCAGCTGGCCCTCGGCATTGGTGCGGGCGCCGCAGGACAAGCAGCGGACCCCGGCGCGCGGCTTCAGCAAGCCCAAATGACGAGCCAGCAGCTCCAGCGCGACTTCCTGTGGGACGGTCTGCACGATGATGGTCGGCCGGTCTTCGGCGGGGATGGCGGCGATCATTGCGCACCGCCTTCCTGGCCATCACCCTCGGCGATCACCGCCTTGATCTGCTTGGTCGGCCAGCCGGTGTCCTCGCTGATGCGGACCATCAGGATGGCGCTCAGTGGGATGACGTTGTTGCGCATCTTGCTGATGGTCGGGGGGCCGTCTGCAGGTGACGCGCCAGGTGGGCGTCGTTCTTCAGGCCCAGGTGCGCGATGACCTGGTCGAACAGGGTTGCGGTGGTCATGCAGCACCGCCCTTCTCCGCTGCGCGGTCCAGACGTTCGATCTCGGCGAGGATCAGGGCGCCGGCCTTCTTGAGGTTGTTGCGGTAACCAGACGGCTTCCAGCAAACACGGGCCCACGGCCAGCGCTGCTCGTGACCAGCGCGCCGCCATGTCATGTGGCCCTGGGCATAGCAGATCGCGGCTTCAGCAAGAGCGCAGTCGTGATACTGGTCATCGTGCTCAGGCGTCCAGCCTTCGACCTCCTGCTGCCGGCGGCGCTCGGCCAGCACGTCGCGGGCGGCGGCGGACATCTCAGGAACATGGCCCTTCTGCAGTTCAGCGATCTGGGCCTCCAGTTGCCGGATCGCGCCGGTCAGCTTGAGAATGCCCGAGCCCTTGAGGAAGCAATCGTCGGGCCGCTGACGGGCCATGCGCTCAAGGGCGTTCACATCGAAGTGCTTGCCAGCTGGCTCGGGCGCACCCCAGTGGAACGTGGGCGCCACATACGGCTGCGCCTCGTCCTCGGAGGTCTCCAGCGGGCTGTCGGCAGCGCTACCGACGTGCGCACCTTCGGGGGCGCGCTCCACCGGCGCCTGCCACATCAGGCCACCGCTCCAGGACCACCCGAGATGGCTCAACGTGCGGACAGCAGCTTCCGCCTGGCTTCCAGGCTCGCCAACAGGATGAGCGCCGAAGACCACCGAGCGCAGGAACTGGCGCACCACCGTGGCCAGCGAAGCATTGTCATCGTGGAACACATAGGCCCCGTCACCGCCCGGTGTCGAGATGATCCAGTTCCCGTTGACCTCCAAACTGAATTGCCAACCGGTCATGACCCCGCTCCCGAGGAGTTCAGCCGTCTTATCGTTGTCCATCGTGTTTCTCCTTTTTCATCGTTTCCAGAATCTCAACCCGGCTCGGTGCGCCGGGCATCCTTTCGATGGCGGCCAACATCACGTTGGCCAGGTCCTGCCTCGGTGCCGTGGACCGCACGAGCCTTATGCAATCGTCAAGTTTGGTAAGGTCATAGCGGCCGGAGGGCATGGGGGCGAATCGGCCTGTCAGCGGTGCGCAGCGCGGTTGCGAGCGACGTTGCGGGCCTTCTTGGCCTGGCGCTTGTGCTGCGCCACGCTGATGCCGGCGCCCTTGCGGCCATAGGGCGCAAACGGGTTGTAGGGCATGCCGCTGAACATGCTGCGACGGCGCTTCTTGCTGGCGGGTGCGACGACCTGGACGGCCTGCTGTTGGGATAGCGTCGGCTGCAGCGTCAGGGCACCGGCTGCGGCCAGGGCGGCCAGTACGAGGGTCTTGTTGCGCATGGTTTCTCCTGAGGTTGGTGGTGGGTTACGCGGTGGGCGCAGCGAACTGCACGCGCTGCACGGGGTCATGGACGGCGACCTGCTGGGGTGTCACGGGGAGGCTGGGCTGCATGGAGCCGCGCACGGAGTGGTCGATGAACGTCTCCAGCCGGCGCAGCCAGTTCGTGACGTTGCCGTCGGCCTCCCGGTTGAACAGCAGATCGCTGCGCTGGTTGAGCACGATGTCCTTCTGGATCAGCCGATAGACGCGCTCCCAGCGCTCGGTGCCGTACCAGACGCGGATGCCCCGGCAGACGGTCAGCAGCCACTCCAGGCGCTTGAGCTCCAGGGTGATGCGCGCCCATGAGGTGGCCTCGGTGCCGAAGTGGTAGGTGCAGAACCAACTGCTGCCGCCGTTGGAGGCGGTGGCCGCGCACGGGCAGCCGTAGGCGGAGCACATGCCGGGCGCGGCGCTCATGCTGGCCTCCCGTCAGGTGCAGGCGGCTGACGCTTCAAGCGGTCGATTTCGGCCTGGATTTTGTCCCGCAGTTGGGCGTAGCTCCAGCCCAGGGGAACGGCGATGCCCAGCTCCCGGGCCTTTGCATCGGTGGCCTGGTCGCTCGCCCGCCAGCTGTTGTCGTGCTTCGGTGGGGGCGGATTCAACAGCTCGGCGATGATCGGGGCGAGGTAATTCGGGTGGATGGGCTCGGGCAATGGCTTCCGCTCGCGTGCAGTCTCGATGCCCTGCTCCAGCAGCTGGTCGGTGCACTTCTCGTTCGCGCCCCACTGCAGCGCGAGCGGGTGCTGGGCAGTCATGGGCCTCACGCCAAGCCTGCGCAGCAGGATGGACACGGCCACGGCACGGTCCGGCTGGCCCGAATGGCCTTGCGAAGAGGCAGCGGCGCGTTCGTCGCCCCCGATCCCACCTACGGTTGAATCAACCGCTGCCCCTATTGGTTTTATATTTTCTTTCTGTTTCCTCTCTGTTTCCTCTCTGTTGCGATCGCCACCCGATTCGGGGTGCGATGTTTTCGAGGATCGGGGGGCGATACTTTTTTTATCGGGGTGCGATTCGGGGTGCGATCCCTTCACGATGTTTTTAAGCTGCTTTTTCTTCAGTACATCGGATTGGGGTGCGATCGCCACCAGACGCTCTACGGCATCGATAATCTGCGCTTTGACGGCATCGGTATCGACCTCGATATCCCACCGCTTGGCGTTCCCGGCGCTGCCGGACAGGCTGCTCATCAGCTTGTCAATCCAGGCAGATAGGGCCATTTCAGCCACCACCGGGTGGTAAAGCTTGCCGTCAGAGCACTTGATCCAGCCACGCAGGGCATGCTCCTTCACCTTCTTCCAGACCTTGGACTGGGACAGGTGGTCCAGCATGCGGTCGTTATCCGGCAGGCTGGCGGCGGGGCTCTGGTGCCATGATTCCAGCCAGAGAGCGATTGCAGCGGCGCGCTCATCGCCGGAACCAAGAACCCATGTCTCCGACGTGAGCAGCCTGCGCAAATGAATCGGGACGAATGGATACTTCGTCAGATCGCAGTCGGCCGGCGTGAGGGGTTGAGGTAGGTCTGTCATGCGGCAACCTGTACGTTGGCCAGGAGAGTGGCGTCGGCCTGGATGCGCCGACGCGCCATCTCGGCATATTCGGGGTTCAACTCGATCCCGATGCAATCACGCTGCAGGCGGTCAGCGGCCAGGCCTGTGGTGCCGGCACCGAAGAAAGGATCGAGGACTACACCGCCCAGCGGGCAGCCGGCCTTGATGCAAGTCATCGGGATCTCGAGTGGGAAAGTCGCGAAGTGCGCTTCCTTGAAAGATTGGGTGGCGATGCTCCAGACGCTGCGCTTGTTGCGCACGCTGGGCATGATGGCCATGGCCTGGTCGAAACTGCCGTTGTTCTTGGTGCCGCTGCCAGATTCCGCCAGCTTGCGCACGCGGCCGCGCTGGCGCTGTTCGGCGTCGGTACCGTGGCCCCAGCCGACTCCACGCCCTACCGCCTTCATCGGGCCATTGGTCTTGGCGCCGCCGTTGGCGCGCTCGCTGCCGATTTGGTTCTGCACATCCTGAGACAAGCGCGCATGGGTATTCGGCGATACCGGCTCGGAGATCGCATCCTGGTCGAAGAAATACCGCTTGGACTTCGTGAGCAGGAAAATGTATTCGTGGGACTTGGCGCAGCGGTCGCGCACGCTCTCCGGCATCGGATTGGGCTTGCTCCAGACGATGTCCTGGCGCACCCACCAGCCGGCATCCTGCAGGGCAATGGCCAGCCGGTGCGGCATCATCATCAAGTCCTTGGGCTTCATGCCTGATTCAGCCTTGAGATGCTTCGGCGTGGTATTGGAGTGCTCAGCTTCTTTCGGCCAGCGGGCATCATTTTTGGAGCCTCCGCCACCATGGGAATAGCTGTCACCCATGTTGATCCAGCAGGTGCCATCGGCGCGCAGCACGCGGCGCACCTCTTCGAAGACAGCCACCAGCTTGGCAATGAACTCAGCCGGCGATGCCTCCAGACCGATCTGGCCATCCACGCCATAGTCGCGCAGCGCCCAATACGGAGGCGACGTGACGACGCAATGCACGGATTCGTCCGGCATCTGGCGAAGGATATTGAGCGAGTCACCGATGTGAATGGAAACGCTCACGCCGAAGCCCCCAGCAAATGCCGCATCGACCAAACCATCGGCGGCACGACGGGCCCGGCCAGCTCGGCCGGTACCTGGAAGCGCTCGGCATCAACGTGGTTCACCTTCCGCGCTTCCTCGTTGACCGAGTACAGGAAAGCCTTGTAATGGGTGCGGTCGACCTTGACTGAACCCCAGGCGACCAGGTTGCGCATCACTGACTGGATGCCGCCTTCGGTGGACAGGCCCTTGCCGGTCACGTGCGCAACGATGTCGCCCATGCGGCTGTCGGGGTGCTCTTCCAGGAAGGCAATGACTTCCTCGCGTACCTTGGGGTTCGATCTCACAGCCGGATGTCCTTCTGAATGTCGGCCTCCAGGTACCGAGCGGCCAGGTACTTCAGGCCCGACAGTTCCTTCTGGCTGATGACAACGGAATCGGTAGCGGCGACCTGAAAGCCGATGGCGGCCAGCAGCAGGCAGAACTGGTCCAGGCCGGATTTCAAACGGCTGACCGTGCTCGGGTCGACGTTCATGCAAGTCGCTGCATGCTCCTGCGTGACGTGTGCAAGGCGCGACAAGATGTCGGATTGAATTCGTGCACCGGTCTTGCGGGTAATTTCCGCGAGGTCGGGGGAGACTGTGTCTGCGCTGCTCACGGTTGCACCTGTTCGGGCTGCTGGTGGTCGGCCATGCCCTCGGGCGCCGTGAACATCTCAGAACAGTCCTTAGGCGAGACTTGGCCGTTGGTGGCCTGGTCAATCTGCAGGGCGTAGTCCAAGGTGATCCGGGTCTTGCCGCGAATCCACTGGCTGACCAGCCCTTGAGAGGCAACAGGTGTGAGCTTCTGGCCGAACTCGCCTTGCGAAAGCCCTGCCTGTTTTAGGTAGGAATGAAGTTGCATGCGGCACCTTTTTATAAGCAATGCTCTTATTCTACATTAAGAGCAATGCTTTTCAAGTGTTCGCGCATTTAAAAAGTCTTACTAATAAAATCCGAGCATGAGTAATCGCAGAGCATTGACCCCCGAAGAAGAGCTGGAAGCCGGCCGTTTGCGCACGGCTTGGACGCTGTATAAGGCCAGCAACCCAGGTGCTACCCAGACCTGGTTCGCTGCTGAATCTGGACTTGGTACGCAAGGCGTGGTGAGCCAATACATGCGCGGCATCATTCCGCTGAACCTACCTGCCCTCTTGGCTCTCTGTAAGGTGATTGGCGCCGATCCGAAAGTGATCAGCCCGCGCCTTACAGCCGCCTTGGAAGGAGTAGTGTCAATGGATGAACACGGGGAGACCCCGACCCGCCGAGTGCGCGTCATCAGCGATGAAGATGGCGCGGCCGATCCGCGTTTCCTTCAGATCCGGACGGTTCGCCTTCGCCTGCAGGCTGGGATCAATGGAATTGCTCTGGAAAAGGCCGAGGAGGATGGGCCACCGGTGTACATGCCGGCGGAACTCATCAAGCGCCGGGGCTACCAGGCCAGCGCCCTGATTGCTATCAAGGTCCGGGGCGACAGCATGGAGACCACTTTATTCGAGGGGGATACCGTGGTCATCAATACGCTTGATAAGACCATCGCCGACAACCAGGTCTATGCGGTCAATTACGAGGGAGAAGATGTGGTTAAGCGCCTAGTGAGGGACAACGGAGACTGGTGGCTAACATCCGACAATCCAGACCAGAGGCGCTACCCAAGAAAACTCTGCCGTGGCGCAAGCTGCGTTGTTATTGGAAAAATTGTCTATAAACAGAGCGAAAATATTTGAGCCGCAGCTCCCCATCAGAAACGCGCAATTTAATTAAAAGAAACCTATATGGCAGCCCCGCTACCACAAGAAGAAGCGGCGCAATTCTTTCGAGAATTGCAAGAAATGGACGCATCCGACTCCATAAGGATGGACGGTATTATTGGGATGCGGGTCCGCACTACAAGGTTACTAAACCTGGACAAAATAAATCCGATTCTCGGCTACACTGTCCTCGCATACATTGCTTATTTGTTGGGTGACAGACGGGAATGTATGGCAATGCTCGAGAAAGCTTTCAGCTTTGGAACTGCCGGCAATTTTTGGTACCTTTGTGCATTGAAGTATCATCGTCATATGGGTATGCCGCGAGAAGGCATGAAATTAGCGCGAGAAGTCCTCCGCCTCTTCCCAGACGACCTTGACGCCTTATATCAAGCGGCGATTTTTTCCACAGCCTTTGCGGAAATCAACCTGTCCAAAGCCTTCATGGCACAAATAGATAAGCTTTCGGTCAATGGGAAGCTTGACCGCATAAAGTCCCTTCAAAAGGTCTCTGAGTTGACCTCATCTCGTATCGCCCGTCTCAGGGTGAGCGAAGACTACGTTATTGTCCGTCTGGAAAGTGCGATCGGTGCCGTGCGGAACGCAGGATACGAAATTCGCCGCCTTGATCAGTTGACGCTAAATGATGGGACTTTTATTACTCGACTGTATGTAGATGCGACTATCGAGCAATGTAGCTTTCTGAATTTTACGATCGCAGAAAAATTGATTTCGGAATTCGAGGACAGTGGTATCGATTTGTTCTCAGTTACTTGTCTCCCATTGGACTACTTCGAGACTGAGGCGCCAAATTGAGTGTAACTTTCACTGATTTCTATACTTTCGCAAAAGCGCTGTCCGCATCGAGTGCTGAGATCGAGTTAAGAAACTCCACGAGCCGTGCGTACTACGCCGCTTTTCACCTGGCTCAAACGGTTATGGATCGATGCCCCAGCAACGAGCATCTGGCTATGGGGGCCCATGAGCGCGTAACAGAGCGGTTGCATTTACAAGGTTCTTTATCAGCAAAATCACTCGCCTACGTGCTGGTGAATATGAAACGGCAAAGAAAAATTGCCGATTATGAAATTGCAGACCCTTTCCAGGGTTCGATCGCCCTTGCGCAAATTGGGAGCTTCGAAGCATTTGAGGTCAAAGTCGCTGACTTCGCTAAAAAATACCCACCACTTCCATAGAAACGCTGAATTCGTAGCCTTTCTGTAACTAAAGCCGCCCGTCGGGCGGTATTTTTTCGCTCTAATTATTAGCATTGCTCTTGACATGATAAGAGCAAGGCTTATAATCCGTTCATCAGCACTGCTAATAAACGGAGGCGAGCGATGTCCACCACCCCCACCCAACGCGCGATCACAAATCCAACTAGTAAGACCGACATGGTGAGCGTTCCCCGCGCACAGCTCATTCTGCTGCGCGTTGCGACATTGCAGTACGCAGCTGAATGTAGATCACATGCCCGCGAGGCTACCAATTGCGGTCAGGATGATTTGAAGCAGGCTTGGACAGAAGACGCTAAAAAATTCCAAGCCCTCTACTACGAAACGGAGGGTAAGTAATGTCCACCCCCACCCAACTTCACCCGATCCGCCCGGCCAACCTGAAGGCCGGTGCCGGCCTGCTCGGTGAAAACTACCAGCTCGACGGCCAGACATTCCACCTGTGGGTGACCACCCGCCGCGATGGCTGGCGCGTGATCGGCTACAGCGTCGACGCGGCCACCGTCCCGGGCGACGGTTTCGACCTCTTCCAGATCGCCAGCGATTCGTTCGTCCAGGGCTGCCAGAAGCATGCGGACCGGGTGTTCCACGCCCAGGCCGATGGCGACCGCACGGATGCGCTCGCGATGACACAGCGCCAGGTGCAGGACTACGCGGACTACTGCGCTGAGTTTGGCGTCGGCGCCATCTGATCACCACCAGACATAGGGAAATCACGATGAGTGATCATGAAAAGCTGCTGCGCATCGCCGAGCTGGTGCAAAACGCCGTTCAGCACCGCACTGACCGCGACTGGGCGCTGATGCATCTGGACTTGAGCGAGGCCGCGGAGTTGGCAAAGCAGGTTGCGCCGCTCGGCAGTTCCCCAAGTCAGAAGTCCGCTGAGACGGACAACTGCGCCGGCTTGGCGCAGGCCCTCAAGGATTGCCTGGAGCTGATGCGCCACGACGGCTACAGCCCCGGCACCTCGGCGACCATGGCCGATGCGGAGGCCGCTCTGGCCAAGGCGGGTGCCGCATGAATACCGTGAATATGCCGAGTCAAGGTCGTCTGGTGGTGGACTCCAACACACCCGAGTTGCCTTTCCGCGTCTACAGCGAAACCACCCAGGGAAATATCGGCTTTTTCTTCAGCGCTGCCGATGCCCAGCGTTTTGCGGCCAGCGGCGCACTGCTGGAGGAGCTGGTCCTTGCCGACAAGATCCTGAAGGCGATGCTCAACGCCATGCCCAAGGCTAAAAAATTTGCATTGGCCGAAAAACTGGCGGCTGAAGGGATTTCTCCGGACGGCATGATTCGCTCGCATGAGCGCTCTTTGGCTCTTCGGCGTGCAGGTGCCCAATGAACTCCCACCGCCAAGCCCTCGAGCAGATCATGCGCCAGTGCGCGCAGTCGCGCACCTACACCCGTCGCGTCCAGGTCATCAACGAGATCGCGATGAAGGCCCTGGGCATAACCGCTGGCCAGCGCCATGAAGAGCACCTGTCGATCATGACGCGCATCGGCGATGAGCCGGCCAAGCAGGCCTATCTAGCGCGCCGTGCGCGCGCCGCTGAAAAGGCGGCATCTGCCGGCATCGCCAACACCGAGGGCGATGAAGCATGAACTTCCCCGCCCTTTTCTTCCTGGCCCTGATCCCCGTGATCCAGACCGCTGGTCTGCCCCGTAACGCAACCCTGGCCCTGGTGATGCTCTGCGCCCTGGCGGCCGCCTTCTCTGGAGTGTTCGTATGAACCATCAACATCTGATCGACTGGCGCGCTGGCGTCGATACCGCCAATAAGCCGCGCCCTACCGTCTCCCGTCTGCGCCGCCGCGCCGTTCGCCTGGCCAAGCGTTGCGGCGTTCTGGCGCTGTATGCGGCTGTCATGATGGCTGCCTCTATCTTCACGCTGATTCTGATTCAGGAAGCGCTGCGTGCGCCGCTGACCACCATCGACCCGACCGAGGCGCCTGTCGTTGCGCCGGTGCCGAAGTTCGGCCGGGGTGCGTGATGGCCACCGATAAGACTGGCGGCCCGGCATTCCCTGGGGGCGTTGCGGTAGGTCCGAATGGCGAGGTAGTCCCCGCCATGATGCACGGCGTCCCCGAGGGGATGTCGCTGCGCGACTACTTCGCCGCGCATGCGCCCATCGACCTGGCCTGGGCAAACGAGATCTTCTATCGGCGCATGGGTCGTAACCCGGGATTCATGGAAACGCTGGAGCAGCTTGTCGAGCTGCGCGGTGCTTATGCCGATCTGATGGTGCGGGAGCGTGCGAAATGAAGCACGTCACCGCCCTGACCTATGCCGGCGCCGCCCTGATGATCGGCGTGATCCTGCTCATGACGGATTCCGACCGGCGCGCCGAGGAAGCCGGCCTACTGCAGATGAACCAGCGCCTGGTCCACAAGTTTCCGGCCGCCGAACTGGCCCAACTGGGCGCCCCTATTTCAACTTCCCCGAAGGAACAGCCGTGAGGCAATCCATTATCTCCATCCGCGCCAGCTCGCTGGGCGAACTCTTCGACTGTCCAGCAAGATGGGCCGCCAAGCACATCGATGGCAAGACCTTGCCATCGTCCGGCGCCGCGCTGCTGGGAACCGCCGTGCATGCCGGTACCGCTGTCTATGACTCCAGCCGACTGCCTGGTGGAACGCCGGTGAGCGCCGATGATGCGGCCGGCGCCGTGGTGGACGCTATCCACCATCCGGAACAGGAAGTGGACTGGGACGACGACAAGCCCCAGGAAGCCGAACGCATTGCGCTGGCCCTACATACGCGCTACTGCATGGAGATTGCACCGCATCAGGAATACGCCGGCGTCGAGCTCTCCTGCGAACGGCTTGAGATCGCCGACCTGGGCATCGCCCTGACCGGTACGACCGACCGCGTGCGCAAGACAGCGGACGGCCACGGGATCAGCGACATCAAAACCGGGAAGACCGCTGTCGGCGCCGATGGCGTCGTCAAGACCGCCGGCCATGCTTTCCAACTGGGTGTCTACGAGCTGCTGGCCGAGCACTCCAGCGGCCTGGCCATCACCGCGCCCGCGCAGATCATCGGCCTGAGCACCGGCAAGACCGTTGCCTCGCAGCGGAGCGGTATCGGCGAAGTCAATGGCGCGCGCCAGGCGCTTGTCGGGACCGAAGACTCTCCCGGCGTCCTGCAGCATGCCGCGCGCCTGATCCAGTCCGGTGACTTCTTCGGCAACCCCCGTTCGATGCTCTGCGGCGAGAAGTATTGCCCGAACTTCGGCACCTGCCGTTACCGCCGCTGATCCGGCATCTATCACCCATCTATCCCCCGAAAAGGAGAAAGCATGTCCAGCACCACCATCACCGCCATGCAGCAACAGGCGCAGCGCAAGACCCCGGCCGAGATCAATTCCATGCGTCCCAAGGATCAGATCGCCTATTTCCTGACGCAGAAGAAGGATGACATCGCCAAGATGTTGCCGGCGCACCTGAATGCCGACCGGCTTCTGAAGGTCGCCCAGATCGCGGCCACCACCACCCCGGCACTGCTTGAATGTGACGTCCCTTCGCTCGTCGGCGCCATTGGCCAGTGCGCCCAGATGGGCCTGGAGCCAAACACTGTCCTGGGTCACGCCTATCTCGTTCCCTTCAACACCAAGCGCAAGGACAACAACGGGGGTGAACGCTGGGTGAAATCGGTGCAGGTCATCATCGGCTACAAGGGCCTGATTGACCTGGCCCGCCGTTCCGGCCAGATCGTGAGCATCGCGGCCCACGAGGTCTGCGAGAACGACAAGTTCGAACTGGTCTATGGCATTGACGAGAAGCTCAATCACACGCCGGCCATGGGCGCTCGCGGTGAAGTGGTCGGGTTTTACGCGGTGGCCAAGCTGACTGGTGGCGGCTATGCCTTCGAATTCATGAGCCGGCAGCAGGTCGAGGAAATCCGCGGCAACAGCCAGGCAGCCATGAAGGATGAATGGGTCAATGGCAAGAAAACCGGCAAGCGCATCCCCAAGGATGGACCCTGGTGGGATCACTTTGTCGAGATGGGCCGCAAGACGGTCATCCGGCGTCTCGCCAAATACCTGCCACTGTCGATCGAGTTCCAGCGCGCTGTCGCCATTGACGGCCTGGCAGAAGCTGGCAAGGACCAGGGCATGGGCATCATCGATGGCGATTTCCAGTTCTTGCCCGACGATGCGCCCAACGGCCAGGTTGATCCCGATACCGGCGAGGTGTCTGGCCAGTTGTCCTCGTCCGCGTCGGTGAGCATGCCGCAGGGCACGGGCCGCCGCGATCCTGCTGAGTTCGATGACCAGGGCAAACAGAACTCCCCCGCAAGTCCCCAGCATGAAACTGGGGCAGCCCAAACCGGCACGGCAGCCGGGCCTGCTGGTGAGACCAGCCAGCAGGCAGACCAGGGCCAGCAGCAGGGTGGCGCTGGCCAGACCACAGGCCTCTCTTACGCCAAGGTGCGCGACTCCCTCGAAAAAGCCGGTGATCTGGAGGTGCTGGACGTCGCCGCCGACCTGATCAGCGAAGTGGCCGACCCCGCCCAGCAGGAAGAGCTGCGCGCCTTCTACCGCGAGCGCAAGGAAGCCTTCGCCAATGCGCCGGCCGCCACCGGCACCAGCCGCCGCGCCAAGCCGCAGCAGCAAAACTTCAACGTCGAATAAGGATGACCACCATCATGCGCACCGCTCTCTTCTACGATTCGGAAACCACAGGTTTTCCACTCTTCAAGGAACCTTCCGAGGATCCGCGTCAGCCCCATATCTTCCAGCTGGCCGCTGACCTGGTCGATCTCGACACCCGCCGCACGGTGGCCAGCATGTGCCAGCTGATCAAGCCGGCTGGCTGGGTTATCCCTCCCGACGTCGAGGCCCTGACTGGTGTCAGCACCGAGCGCGCCGCCATGTTCGGCCTGGGCGTCGATGTGGTGTTGGACATGTTCTTCAGCATGTGGGCGATGGCCACGCACGGCCGTATCGCCCACAACGAGCAGTTCGACGCTCGCCTGGTGCGCATCGCCTGCATGCGCCACCGTGATACTGCCTTCGCGGATCACTGGAAGGCAGGCCCTGCTTTCTGCATCTGCACCTCGTCCACCAATATCGTGAACCTGCCGCCCTCCCCGGCCATGGTCAAGGCCGGTCGCAACAACCCGAAGCAGCCGAAGCTCTCCGAGGCCTATGAGTTCTTCACCGGCCAGCCGCTGCAGAACGCGCACGATGCCGGCGCCGATGTGGCCGCCTGCCGTGTCATCTACTTCGCGCTGCAGGACCGCCAGCAGCAGGCTGCTGCCTGATTTACTCGGGCGGCCGAGCCGCCCATCACCTCAAACCTAGGACCGAAGGGACACCATGGACACCACCAACAAAATCGAGATCACAGGCGCAGATCTGGCTGCGATCGTGAAGGCCGCATATAGCCTTTCCCGCCCGCAGGGCATGGGCTTCCTGCAGTTCACACCGGGCGACATGAGCGATGAACGAGCAGCCGAGATCGTCAATTTCCAGCGACGCGATCCGCGTATTCCTCTCAGCCTGGATTACATCGAAGGCCGGGCCGTGAAACTCACTGTGTGGAGCGATACGGAAGATCGCCTGTGGATCAGAAACGAATGGTTCGACCACACGGATGATGACCTGCAGCAGCTGCTCAAGGCTATCGGCAAGGAACCGGCCGCCGCCTGATCGCCCACCACCACCCCGCCACTACGGAGAAAAGAATGTTCCAGCTCGACACCAAGATGGTGCGCATCACCAGCATCGACATCCGCAAGGAAAAGGATGAAAAGGGCGATGAGCACAGCGTTTGCGATATCGGCATCACTGCCCCCATGGAGAACGAGGTCCTCGACCACTTCCACCCGCTCTACCGTTCCTCGTTCTATACCGGTGACGACCAGGCCGACATGGTCAGCGGCACCCGCCTGCCGCACCTGAAGTTCCCCTTCCCGCGCTTCCCGCACAAGGGCTCGCTGGAAGGCTACGTCTTTCTGGCACATATCGGCGCCGGCGGCCCGTCCGAGGTCAAGCTGAATGACTCAGTGATCAACAAGGTGAATTTCCTGCTGCAGGACAAGGGCGCTGTCACCATGGGCTTTGTCGTCCGCGCCCGTACGCACCCGGCGGACGTCGGCAAGTTGTCCGAGCTGCTGGACACCGAGGTGCAGATCAGCCTGGTGCCGCCTGACGAGAAGAAGCAGTTCGAGCTGGAGCAGGCGAAGAAGAACCGCAAGCGCGCTCTGGAAGATCACTTCAGCGCCCAGCCGGCGGCAGCTCCGGATGACGGTGATGGCGATGACCGCACGGGTGATCTGCCCCTGGATGAAGACACTGACAACAATGGCCAGGATCCGGACTTCCGTGAGGTCGATCAGGTCGAGAGCACTGACCAGGTCCAATACCCCGTCGAATAACCCCCCGGCTGGCCGCCCAGTGCGGCCACCGCCCCCCGACAAGAACAAGGACACATCGCGATGAAAATCATCAACCTGCAGGTCGACAATGTGCTGGGCGTACGCACCGTCGATATCAAGCTGACCACGCCTATCGCCCTGATCGCCGGCCGCAACGGATCCGGGAAATCTTCGATCCAGGAAGCTGTGCGCATGGCCATCAGCGGAGAGGTCGTGCGCGCCAAGCTGAAGAAGGAATACCCGGCGTTGGTGCATGCCGGCTCGAAGGCCGGCGGCGTGCTGGTCGGCCTGGATGACGGCCGGAGCTATGCGTTCAACCTGCCCAAGGGCGCGTCCCAGGTCTCGGACGGTCTGCCGACGGGTGCGGCCATCGGCGTGGCCCTGAATGGCCAGCGCTTCGCCGCCATGAAGGATGACGAGCGCCGCAGCTTCCTGCTGGCCGTCGCCGGCAAGGAACTGAGCGGCGAGCAGAAGAAGGCGCGCCTACTGGCCCGCAACCTCGATCCCAAGCTGGTTGAAATGGTGATGCCGGTCCTGCGCACCGGCTTCCCGGCGGGCAAGGACTTCGCCGCCGAAGAGGTGCGGAAGAAGAAAGGCGCCTGGCAGCAGATCACCGGCGCGCACTGGGGCGGGGTGGCCAGCGATGGCTGGGCGGCTGAGAAGCCGACGGTACCGGTCGTGGAGCACACCGCCGAGGATGTGGCCAAGGTGCGCCAGGAGATCGACGGCATCAATGGCCAGATCGGCGAGGCCCGGGCGAAGCACCAGGCGCAGCAGCAGGCCAAGCAGCGCCGCACTGAGCTGCAGGAACTGTCCAAGAAGGCACCGGACATCAGCGGTAACCTGAAGCGCGCCGAGGAGGAGTTGGCCAAGTACGAGCCGGAGGTCGTGGCCATGCGCCAGCGTGCTGTCGGCGGTCGGCCGCTGGGCCTGGTGCATGACCTGGCCTATGCCCTGCACGGCCTGCGCGAGGTATTTCCAGTGCCGTCCACGGGCGAAGACGACGTCCCCTACCAAGTTGCGAACGTGGCTCTGGACGCCTACGAGCATGCCCACGGCGAAATCAAGCCGGCCGGCGAGGCCGACACCGAAGCCCAGAACTCCCTGCCCGAATACGAACGCGGCCTGGAGGTGCTGCAGAACCGCGTGAAGAACCTGAAACGCGATTTCGATGCCGCCACCGGCGCCGACCAGCGCCTGGCCGAGCTGGAAGCGCAGACCGATTTCGAGACCGACCACGCGGCTGGCATCACCGAGCTGGAGCAGCGTGTGTCCACCCTGCGCGCCAGTCTGGCCAAGATGGTCGAAGAGATCGAGCAGCGGGCCGCTGCCCAGCGCGCGCTGGATGCAGCCGATGCCATGACCGAGCAGGCCACCAAGGTGCACGAAGAGGTCAAGGCGTGGCTGGCCGTGGCCGACGCCTGCGCACCGGACGGCATCCCCGGCGAGCTGCTGGAAGAGGCGCTGAAGCCGATCAACTCTGCGCTCACCGCTTCGGCCGCGTTCAGCGGCTGGGCCTCGGTCTACATCGACAAGGAAATGGCGATCACGGCCGGCCAGCGGGCGTACGCCCTGCTCTCCGAGTCGGAGCAGTGGCGCACCGACGCCATGATCGCCCAGGCCGTGGCCCAGGTGACCGGCCTGCGCTTCCTCATGCTGGATCGCTTCGATGTGCTGGACCTGCAGGGTCGCTCGGATGCCATCAACTGGCTGCACGCCCTGGCCGAGGAAGGCCATATCGAGACCGCGCTGGTCTTCGGCACGCTCAAGCAGCTGCCCCACAATCTGCCGCCCACCTTCACCTCGTACTGGATCGCCAATGGCGTGATCGAGGCGCTGCGGGAGGCTGCGTGAGGCTAGGGTTCACCAGGAGTGGTAGCGATCAGCTTGGCGGCTGCTCGCTTGGCAATCTGCAGATCATCCTCCGTCTGCTCGAGCTTTTCCAAAAACTCTTTCCAAAGTGGCGGGAAATTTCGAATGCTATAGAGGCGACTTGCGGTCTGGAAATAATCCAATATCTGAATTCTTGCTCCCAGCGTTCTTGCCAGTCGCAAGGCCAGATCATTTTGAAGACTTGTCAAAGGCATCAACTCTTCGACTGTCCAGAGCGAAAGAGCTTTAAAACTGTCGTATTGGTCCTTTCGCATATGCTCGGCCGTCTCGTCAGTGGTCGCTGCACTCAACAATTGACGGAAGTAAAAAATTTCGGCGTGAAACGTTGCAATTGCGTCGTGAAGTCCTGTGAGCTTCAGCTGCGCGATCTGGATTTCTTGGCGTTGACGAAGGTAGGTTTCTCGGTTTGCCAGAAAGATCGTTCCGATCAACGTACCTACTGTACCTACTGCGCCAATCCATGTTGCGAGATCGCCGCCTTTCTGGTGGCTGTCGACGATATTCGCTGCATCTCGGATCAAAGCCCCTCCAACGGCAATGATTGCCAAGAACAGCATCCCGAAGCCGAGCCAATTCAAGAACCGCTTTTCCATATTACCCCCGTATTTTTTGGAGAAATCCTAGCATGAAGCGCGACACTTTCACCCTGCCTCTCGGCTTCACTCATGAGCTGCTGGTCGATAACTTCGCAGGCGGCGGCGGTGCCAGCGAGGGAATGGAAGATGCTTTCGGCCGCCCGGTGGACGTGGCGATCAACCACGATGGGGAAGCATTGGCCATGCACCAGGCAAACCACCCCAAGACGCGTCACTATCGCGAAGACGTCTTCACCGTGCACCCGGGCTTTGTCACTCAACAGCAGCCCATCGGGCTTGCATGGTTCTCGCCGGACTGCAAGCACCATAGCAAGGCCAAGGGCGGAAAGCCTCGTGAGAAGAAGATTCGCGGCCTGGCATGGGTGTGCCTGAAGTGGGGAACGTTCCAGATGCCCCGCGCCATTGCAATCGAGAACGTCGAAGAGTTCCAGGACTGGGGGCCACTGGACGAGGAAGGAAGCCCGATCAAGGCAGAGAAGGGCCGCACCTTCCGCGCCTTCGTCGATGCACTGACTACCGGCCTGGACCGCCACCATCCGGACGTCCCGGAAATCTTCGAGGCCCTTGGCGCCGACTTCCCCATGGATCGTCTGTATGCCGGCCTGGGCTACAAGGTCGAATGGCGCATCCTGCGCGCCTGCGACTACGGGACGCCCACCATCCGCAAGCGTCTGTTCATCTTTGCGCGCCGCGATGGTCTGCCCATCGTCTGGCCGGAGGCGACCCACGGCGACCCAAAGTCGCCTGCAGTCAAGGCCGGCAAGCTGCTGCCTTATCGCACCGCCGCTGAGTGCATCGACTGGTCGATTCCCTGCCCGTCCATCTTTGAGCGCAGCAAGCCTCTGAAGGAAGCTACCTTGCGCCGAATCGCCAAGGGCGTGATGAAGTTCGTGGTGAACAGCGCAGACCCATTCATCGTTTCGACCGCCCATAGCACCACGACTGGCAGAGGGCCCAACGTCTGGCCAATGGACGAACCGCTGCGGACAACCACGAGCTCAAACGACAAATATCTGGTCGTGCCGTCCTTGATGCATACCACCCACCAGGGCGCAGACAGGAATGGCCAAGTGACCGAGCCGCTGGCGACCGTGACCGGCGCGAACCGTGGCGAGCAGGCCCTGGTAACCGCGTCACTTGCGCCGTTCATCACCGAGCATGCAAACGCCAGCACCCAGCGCAACATGCCTGCGAACGAGCCACTACGCACCCAATGCGCCGAGGTCAAAGGTGGCCACTTCGCCGTCGTGTCCGCCACGCTGGTTGATGCTGCGCATGGCGAAGAATCACCGACTGGCGTGAAACGCTGGGGCGCCGGTGCGCACGACATCGAGAAGCCCCTGGGAACAGTGACGGCCAGCGGCGGCAATCAGGCGCTGGTCTCTGCGACCCTCGTGCAAACCGGCTATGGAGAGCGGCCAGGGCAGGCGCCTCGCGCACCTGGCTTGGATAAGCCTCTCGGTACGGTCGTGGCCGGTGGTGGAAAGCATGCTCTGGTATCGGCAATGCTCGCCAAGCACTATGGCGGTGTGGTCGGCACTCGGGTCGATGTTCCGTTCGGTACCGTGACCACTTCAGATCATCATTCCGTTGTCACTGCGCAGATTGTTGGCTGCGGTGGGCGAGCCGGGCAATCTCGGCCGCGTGATGTCAGTGAGCCCCTCCAGACCATCACCGCCAAGGCCGATAGTGCAGTTGTCACCTCGCACCTGGTGAAGCTGCGCAATAACCAATTCGGCCAAGCGGTCGATGAGCCGGCGCCGACGCTCACCGCCGGCGGCGGCCACGTGGGCGAAGTTCGTGCCTTCCTGATCAAGTACTACAGCGATGGTGGCCAGTTACAGGAGTGCAAGGAGCCTCTGCATACCATCCCGACGAAGGAGCGCTTCGGCCTGGTCACCGTGCAGGGCGAGGAATACCAGATCGTTGACATCGGCATGCGCATGCTCACACCGCGCGAGCTCGCCAGGGCTCAAGGTTTCACGGATGACTATGTGCTTAATCCGATCGTCAATGGCAAGCCGCTGACCAAGACGGCCCAAGTGCGCATGATCGGGAACAGCGTCTGCCCACCGCTGGCCCGCGCACTGTTGATGGCCAACTTCACCCATGAACAACAGATTGCGAGGACAGCATGAACACCGACCCGATCCAAGCCGCCCTGAAGGAGATCCTGGCCGAGAAGCAGGACCACGTCGCCGGCTCGATCGCGCACCAGCGCATGGAGCGCGCCGAGGGTGCGCTGCGCGGCTTGCTGCCAGCAATAGATACCAGGAAGCCTTTGAGCCCTGCCATGTCCGCCCTGATCGAGTCTGGCCAGGTGGAAGATGGCGATGGTGATCTACTGGAGCCGCAAGGGCAGGCGCTGGCGCAAGAAAGCGTGAAAGAAAAAGCTGCGCGCATGTCCGCCGAATGCCGTGCAGAAGCTGCGGCACTTGAGGACATGCAGTTGCCTGCGCATGAGCCTACCATCGCGCTCGCGGAGATGCTGGATGGATATCTTCCTGATGACCGCGAAGAGGCTTGGGAAGCCATCCAGGCCTACGCGGATGTGCATGCACGCGCTGCTGTTCAACTGAATGCAAAGGACGCCTCCCACCTCGCGCTACCAGCAGAACCAGCTCAGTTCCAGCAGCGCGTACGGCCCTGGATGATGGCCTGCTTTGGCGAGGCTATCAGCAATGACCTGCAAGAGCGCAATCACCGCTTCTTCGAGGAATCGACAGAACTGGTGCAATCGACCGGCATGACGCAGAGCGAGGCGCACCAGTTGGTGGACTACGTCTATGGCCGCCCTGTCGGCGAGCCGGTACAGGAAGTTGGCGGCGTGATGGTAACGCTGGCCGCCCTGTGCCTGGCGGCGAAAATGGACATGCATGCGGCCGGCGAAACCGAGCTTGCCCGCATCTGGACTAAGGTGGACCAGATCCGTGCAAAGCAGGCGGCCAAGCCGAAGCACTCCCCGCTACCTGTCACGCAGCCCTCGCCAGCGGCCACAGCCTTCCCGGATGCGCTGACGCCGGACCTGTCCTATGTCCTGGGCATGCCGAACTTCCGTTGCGCACCCTTTGCTGCGGTCTTTCGTGAGGCTGGCCACGACATCCCTTGCAAGGCAGAGGCGGAACAGGCGTTCGTGATCCATCGTATGGTCCGCGCAGTCCTTCAGCATGGCGCTGGCTGGGATGCCGCTTTCGCTGCCGACCTTCGCACCGCCGCACATAAGGTAAAAACTGCCCTGGCCGCGAAGGACAAGCCATGCTGACCATCGAGCACGCCAAGACCTGGCACATGCGCGAAACCTCCCACCACAACGGCGGCGCCAAGTTCTTCGGCTACACCTACACATGTATCGAGCAGCCGCGCCTTTCCCGCTTTGACCGCTACGACCGCAAGACCAAAGAGGTCACTTCCACCTGGCATGTGGACGGCGAGCCCAAGGAGGGCTTCGAGCAGGCCATCGATGCGCTGAACAGGCCACCGGTCCTCACCGAGGATGAGATCGCGGAATTGCGCAAGGTCGGGAACGAATTCCAGCGCCTGCGCGGGACCATCGATGCTCTGGTGGCACACCGCCTCAGCGAAAAGGGAGCAGTCGAGTTCCGCAAGGGTGAATGCCGCTTGACCGATGTAGGCCGTGCCGCACTGGCCGAGAAAGGAAATCCATGACCGACTCCATCAAGATCCTGCCCGTCCAGCCCTGCGGCGCCGTGGGCAAATGCATGTCCCATCCATCCAGCTACGCCTCCTCGCTGTCTTCCTACAGCAAGCCGACGACGGCCAGGATCGCCAGCTACGCCATGACCCAACTGGAGACTGCCCGGGCCAAGGATGTCGCCACCCATGAGGCAAACGAGCCGGCCATTGCCGCCAACCTGGAGGTAGCCAAGCGCGTGCGCGTCCTCATGGAAGAAATCGGTATGCCCGCGTCGTACACCGAGCGCGATACGAAGTCACGGTCCCGCTACCCGAAGACCATCCGCCATGACGCTGGCTACCTGCAAGACCTGCGCCGCGAGTGCAAGACCGACGACGGCTTTACCTACGCCACCTCGACCTACGAGCGCCTGAAGAAGGAATATCAGGACTATGCCGACAAGGCGGCACGGGAAGCCGAGATCGAGGCAGGAAGAGCGCAGCGAGAGCAGGAAGAAGCGCTGGCCAAGCGCAAGGCAGATATGGCGCTGGCGGCCATCCTGCTGCGCTACGAGTTGCCGCTGGAGAGCACCTGGGAGGATGTGCTGGAGCACCTGCGCACGAAGGACCAGCGCCTGGACCTGGCCATCGCCATGCGCGACACACGCGGCGACTGGTCGGAGGGTGCATACCGCGTCAAGAACGCTCTGCAGCGCTTCACCATCCACACCAACGAGGACAAGGACATTGCGGCCGACGTGGCCGCTCACCTGGTCGATTTCGAGGACGGCCGCGTGTTCCGTGACTGCGAGTGGAACTATGACCGGCTGCTGGGCACCGTGGTGAACCGCCAACTGGTGGCGGATGCGGAGATCGCGCGGAAGAGTCTGGAGGACGAATGAAGGAGCTTCCCATCCCCTTCAAGGGCCACCTCGTGCGCGCTGTGCTGGCTGATGAAAAGACGCATACCAGGCGCGATATCTCCCGCCTGCGCGGTTTCGGCCAGATCACGGAATTCGGTCGTTCCGACACACCAGGCTACGACTGGCATTTCCGGGACAGCGCGATGCGGTGGCATGACATTCGGCACTTCGAGCTGCTGCGCGCTTGCCCCTACGGCATGCTCGGCCACCAGCTCTGGGTCCGTGAATCGTGGAGGGCACCATCCAGCTGCGATCCCCTTCCGCCCCGTTCCATCTCGGATAGCGAAGCAATCCGCTTCCTCGCTGACGAGACCGTCGGCGCCGATCCAGGCTTCGGCAAGGTGCGCCCAAGCATGTTCATGCCCCGGTGGGCAAGCCGCATTCAGCTCGAACTGACCGACGTGCGGGTCGAGCGTCTGCGGGACATCACCCGAGCGGATGCGGCCGCCGAAGGTATTTGCTTCCTGCTGCGCGACGGCTTCACCGGCAAGCTGCCAGACGGTACCAACATCATTCAGCCGCACTTCTGGCCGGAGGAGAACTTCGGCCGGCTCTGGCAGAGCATCAACGGTAAAGAGAGCTGGTACGCCAGCCCATGGGTCTGGGTAGTGGAATTCAGGAGGATCGAGAGATGAGCGCCATCATCAGTGAATGCGGCCGCTACCGCTACCGGCTGGAACGCGACGAGGGCGATGCGCTGGCCACGCGCGGTCCGACCCTCTTCATCATGCTGAACCCCAGCACCGCCGATGCGGCCGAGGACGATCCGACTATCCGGCGCTGCCGCAGCTTTGCCAAGTCCTGGGGCTGCAGCGGCATCGTGGTAGCCAACCTCTACGCCCTGCGCGCCACCGATCCCCGCCAGCTCTGGCTGCACTCGGATCCTGTTGGCCCGGAGAACGACTGGCACCTGCAGCGTGCGGCGATCGAGCATGACCTGGTGGTCTGCGCTTGGGGCACTAACGCCAGGCCGGATCGCGTGGCCAAGGTGCGCGAGATCTTCGGTGCGCTCGGCGCACGATTGATGTGCCTGGGTATCACCGAACGCAGTGGAGCGCCGCGCCATCCCTTGTACGTTCCCGGCTCCCATCCGTTGGTGGAGTGGAAACCATGAACATCCCGCCGCGCTTCATCCGGCACCGCGACGCGCCCGATTACCTGGGCATGGACCGAAACCGCTTCGATGCCGAGGTGCGCCCGGGCCTGACTGAAATCCCCATTGGCGGCCGTGGGATCGGATTTGACCGCCTTGACTTGGATGCCTGGGCCGATGAATATAAGGCCCGCAACGGGCGTCCGAGTCGCAAACTGAAGAGAGAAACATGCGAACAAGGACAAAAGGAATCTCCGTCGATGCCGGCGGGGAAAGAAAAGTTGACAAGCAGTACAAAGGGCAGCGCATCTTTGCCCGCCTCGGAACGGTCAGTCAGGAGGACGCCGAAGCCTGGCTCCGCGCCGAGCAAGCAGCAATTGACCGACAGCAAGCGCAACGCCCGCAGCATTATTTCCTCGATGCGGCTGACCGTTACCTAGACGAAAAGGAAAAAGAGGGCGACAAGCAGTATGACTATGCCAATGCCCATCTGACCAAGATCCTGCCATACATCGGCAAGAAGTTGATCGAGACCATCCACAGCGGCAGTTTCGACAAGTTCAAGGCTGACCGGATGACACCGGAAGGGGGCGCAAAGGGGGTCACCCCGGCCACGGTCAACAAGACGCTGGAGGTAGTGCGCGCCATCCTGATCCGGGCAGCTAGGGTCTGGCGGAACGAAGACGGCACGCCGTGGCTGGTGTCGGCGCCGCTGATCGAGATGCTGGAGCACAAGAACCCGCGCCGGGCATACCCGATCACCTGGGAAGAGCAGGCCATGCTGTTCAATGAGCTGCCGCCGCACCTGGAACGCATGGCGCTGTTTGCCGTGAACACCGGGACCCGGGACGAGAACACCTGCGGGCTGCGATGGGACTGGGAGCAGCGGTTCCCGGAGCTGGGCCGCAGCGTGTTCGTGATTCCGGCCGGCGAGTACAAGAGCGGCCGGCACCACGTGGTCATCTTGAACGACACGGCGCAGGCGGTGGTGGACGGACAGCGGGGGAAGCACAGCACTTTCGTCTTCCCCTACCGTGGCGAGCGTATCCAGGAAATGGGTAACAACGGCTGGAAGCAGGCACGCGAGCGGGCCAAGCTGTCGCAGGTCCGCGTGCACGACCTTCGGCATACGTACGCCACCAGGCTGCGCAATGCTGGGGTATCGGAAGAGGATCGGGCGCTGCTGCTGGGCCACTCGATCAAGAGCATGCCGCAGCACTACGCGGCCGGCACGGTTGAGCACCTGGTGGAACAGGCCAACAAGGTCGAGCTCACGCGGAAGAGAATGACCATCTTGCGCGTGGTCAACGGCTGAAAAGGTCACGCAGAAGTCACGCAGGCCGCTTTGCGGAAGTCACGCAAAGCAAAAAGGCCCTGAGCGCTGTAACGCTTAGGGCCTTTGTCAGCAAGGCTTTCGCCTTACTTGCATTTGGTTGCGGGGGCAGGATTTGAACCTACGACCTTCGGGTTATGAGCCCGACGAGCTGCCAGACTGCTCCACCCCGCGTCTGAAGAAAACAATTATAGGGCAGGTAAAATCGGAATGCAAACATTTTCTGCAATCTTTTTACAGTGATACACTCCTAACCGCATTGGCACTCCTCCCGCAGCAGTTCCAGCAGACCGCCCGGGGCGCTGCCGATGCCACGGGATGCCGCTGCCGGCGCTATACATACCTATATATACAGACACCAGAACCGAGCCTCTATGAAATTCTGTTCCGAATGCGGTCAGACAGTATCCCAGCAGATTCCTCCCGATGACACGCGCCTGCGCTATGTCTGCGGCAATTGCGGGGCGATCCATTATCAGAATCCCAAGATGGTCGTCGGCTCGATCCCGGTCTGGGAACAGGACGGTGAGGTCAAGGTGCTGCTGTGCAAGCGCGCCATCGAGCCACGCCTGGGTTACTGGACGCTGCCGGCGGGTTTCATGGAAAACGATGAAACCACCGAAGACGCCGCCCGCCGCGAGACCGAAGAGGAAGCCGGCGCCCGCATCCAGCTGCATGAACTGTTCTCGCTGGTGAACGTGCCACATGTGCACCAAGTGCACTTGTTCTATCGCGCCACCCTGCTGGACCTGGATTACCAGGCCGGTATCGAGAGCCTGGAAGTCGATCTCTATACAGAAGAGCAGATTCCCTGGCAGGACATCGCCTTCCCGACGGTGGAATTCACCCTGCGCGCCTTCTTTGCCGATCTCAAGAAGCTGCGCAGCGGTGAAGGCAGCTTCACGCTGCACACCGAAGACATCCGCCGCCGCATGATCTGATCCGCAGGAGCAAGCGGATGATCGCCTGGCTGGATCCCGATACCCCCTTCCCCGATGTCTCGCGCGCCCTGGCCGATCCGCCGGGCCTGCTGGCAGCGGGCGCCGACCTGTCGCCGCAACGGCTGCTGGAGGCGTATCGCCACGGCATCTTCCCCTGGTTCTCGGAAGGTCAGCCCATCCTCTGGTGGAGTACCGATCCACGCATGGTCTTATATACAGATCGCTTCGTCGTCTCCGACAGCCTGAAGAAGACCCTGCGCCGCATCGAACGCAGCCGTCACGGTGACGGGCTATGGCAGGTCAGCTTCGACACGGCCTTCGAACAAGTGATGCAGGGTTGTGCAGGACCGCGACGACATGAGCAGGGAACCTGGATTTCCCCTGAGATCATGCAGGGTTACACCGGCTTGCACCGCGCCGGCTACGCCCACTCCTCCGAGGTCTGGCTCAATGGCGAACTGGTCGGCGGGGCCTATGGCGTATCGATTGGCCGCATGTTCTATGGCGAATCGATGTTTGCCCGGGTCAGCGATGCCTCCAAGGTGGCGTTGGCGCATCTGGTGTTCTTCTTGCGCAGCCACGGCGTGGACATGATCGACTGCCAACAGGAAACGTCACATCTGGCCTCCCTGGGCGCACGTCCGATCGCCCGCAGCGACTTCCTGCGCCATCTGCGGGCGGCCATCCAGTGGCCGCAGATTCGCGGCTGGGCGCCTCTGGACCTGCTGGAAAGCGGCATCCCCGCGACGCGACGCGATTGAGCCGGTCGCGGCTGTTCACTGTAGCCGGCAAAATGGTGTAAATTGGAACCTGACTCCAGGGACCGGCCGGTTGTCGCCACTGCGCCGCCGCTTCCCGCAAGACAGGACAGGACGCACATGACGCATCTCAAAGACTTGCCGTTCTCCACGTTGCAGTTCTATGCAACCGCGCCCTATCCATGCAGTTATCTCGATGACCAGCAGGCCCGCTCGCAAGTGGCCACCCCCTCCCACCTGATCAATGCGGATGTCTATTCCGAACTGGTGAAGACGGGTTTCCGCCGCAGCGGCATCTTTACCTATCGCCCTTACTGCGACGGCTGCACGGCCTGCACGCCGGTACGCATCCGGGTCGCCGATTTCCAGCGCAACCGCAGCCAGCGTCGCGCCTGGGAGCGCAATCGCGGCCTGCAGACCCTGGTCACCAACCTGACCTACGCCCACGAGCATTACGAACTCTACCTGCGCTACCAGTGTGCCCGTCACGCCGGCGGCGGCATGGACCAGGACAGTCGGGACCAGTACGCGCAATTCCTGCTGCAGAGCAAAGTGAACACCCGCCTGGTCGAATTCCGCGAAGCCGATGGCACCTTGCGCATGGTCAGCATCATCGATGTGCTCAGTGACGGGCTGTCATCGGTGTACACCTTCTTCGATCCGGACATGCCCTCCGCCTCCTTTGGTACCTATAACATCCTGTGGCAGATCGAACAGGCACGCCAGCTGGACATGCCCTACGTCTACTTGGGTTACTGGATCAAGGAAAGCCCGAAGATGGCCTACAAGACCAACTACCAGCCGCTCGAAGCGCTGCAGGATGGTCAATGGCAGCCACTGGAAGGCTGATCTCAATGTGGCGCAAAGCCCGCAAACCCGCGCTTGTGGCGGCAAAATCGGGCTGGAAAAGCGCCTGATTCGAGGAATTGATGGGCCGGCGCGTTAGAATAGCGGCACTTTTTCATCGCCATCCGCCCTCTTCCATCGTGTCCGACAAATTCCTCTACGCGCTCGCGCGTCCGCTGCTCTTTTCCCTGGAACCCGAAACCGCGCACCACCTGGTGCTGCCGGCGCTGCGCTGCGCCGCGCATTACAGCCTGACCGACTTCATCACCCGCCGTCCGGCGGCCGATCCGCGCACCGTGATGGGCATCCAGTTCCCCAATCCGGTGGGCATGGCGGCCGGGCTGGACAAGGACGGCGCCTACATCGACGGCCTGGCGGCACTGGGCTTCGGCTTCATCGAAGTGGGCACGGTCACACCGCGTGCGCAGCCGGGCAATCCGCTGCCGCGCATGTTCCGCCTGCCGGCCGCCAACGCGGTGATCAACCGCATGGGCTTCAACAATGGCGGTGTGGATGCCTTCGTGGCCAATGTGCAATCCTCGCGCTTCTTCCAGGAACGCCAGGGTGTGCTGGGCCTGAACATCGGCAAGAATGCCGACACCCCCATCGAGCGTGCGGCCGAAGATTACGTGCATTGCCTGGAAAAGGTCTATCCCTATGCCAGCTACGTGACCGTCAACATCTCGTCGCCCAATACCAAGAACCTGCGCCAGTTGCAGGGCGCCTCGGAACTGGATTCCCTGCTGTCGCAGCTGAAATCGGCCCAGCGTCGCCTGGCCGATCGCCACCGCCGCTACGTGCCGGTGGCGCTCAAGATCGCGCCGGACATGGGCATGGAACAGGTCAAGAATGTCGCCGACGCGTTGCTGCGTCACCAGATCGATGGCGTCATCGCCACCAACACCACCATCACCCGCGACGCCGTGCAGGGCATGCCGCATGGCGAAGAGGCCGGCGGCCTGTCGGGCAAGCCGGTGCTGGAACTGTCGAACCAGGTGATCCGCGGCCTCAAGGCCGAAGTGGGCGATGCCCTGCCCATCATCGGGGTGGGTGGCATCTTCAGTGGCGCCGATGCGCGCGCCAAGATTGAGGCCGGCGCGTCGCTGGTCCAGCTCTACACCGGCCTGATCTACCAGGGACCGGCGCTGGTGCGCGAATGCGTCGAGGCGCTGCGCGTGCCCGAGGTCGCAGCGGCTCACCACTGACCTGCAGAACCGTACCGATTGTAGAAATGAAAACAGCAGGCCTGCCGCCTGCTGTTTTCATTGGTGCGCGCCGAACGGGCGTGGCCAGCCCCGCGTCTTGCTGCACTCTTACTGCTTGGAAGACTCCTTCTTCAAATTGAAGATCCGGCGCGCATTGGCATCGGATTCGGACTTCTTTTCGAAATCGGTCTTTTCGCAACCGGCCAGCACTACACCGACGACCAGCGTCAGCAGCATGACGACGACACGCATGATATTCCCCTGAAGATTCAGATGCGCCCTGGCAGCCAGCCCGTGCGGGGCCCGGGCCAGGGTCAACGCGGCGCGAGCCCCCGCCCGCTGCCAATAGGCGCCATTTTATGCGCAAATGCCGACAGCGCGACCAGTCGGCACGGAAAGATTTCGCCCGCATTCGCCTCTATAATGGCAGGCTTCGGCCGCTTGGCGCGGCGCTGCAGCCAGTCCCATGTCCGTCAATACCATCGCCCTCAACCGTCAGATGAGCCATTTCGATGACCACGCCAGTGTCTGGCTGTTCGGTTATGGCTCCATCATCTTCAAGGCCGACTTTCCCTATCTGGAACGTCGGCCGGCCCACATCAGGGGCTGGGCGCGCCGCTTCTGGCAAGGCTCGCACGATCACCGCGGCACGCCCGATGCGCCGGGACGCGTGGTCACGCTCATCGCGCAGGAGGACGCTGTCTGCGCCGGCATGGCCTACCTGATCACGCCGGAAGTCTTCGCCCACCTGGATCACCGCGAAAAAAACGGTTACCTGCGGCTGGCCACGCCGATGTTCTTCGACGACGGGCAGCAGACCGAAGGGCTGATCTACATTGCCGCCGAAGACAACCAAGCCTTCGCCGGCCCGGCCAGCGAATCCGACATCGCACGCCAGATCGCGCATGCAGTCGGACCGAGCGGCCGCAACAGCGAATACCTGCTCAAGCTGGCCCAGGCGCTGCGCGAGCTGGAGGTCGATGACGACCATGTCTTCGCCATCGAACGCCATCTGCTGCAACTGGACCCACAGGCCGCCATGCTATCGTCTGCCCGGCGCGCCTGAAGTCCACGCCATTCACGACACACAATAAGGATGAGGAACATGATCAAAGCCCTTGCAGCAAGCCTGACCGTCGCCCTGGCCCTGGCGGCCTGCGCAACCCCGGTGCAACGTACCGCCACCGGCGACATCCCGGCCTCGCGCGTCTATATCAAGAGCATGACCGAACAGGCTGCCGGCCTGTCGCAGATCGAATTCACCCGCGTGGCCGGCATGCTCAACAACGAAATGCTGGAGCTGTCGATCAACGACGTGGTCCTGGCGCAGATCACCGGGGGCGAACATCTGTCGATCTGGCTCAAGCCGGGCAGCTACGACTTCAGCATCAAGCGGGTCCATACGCTGACCTCGGCCGGCCCCAATCCGCAGGACCGCCTGACAGTCCAGGTGGCGCAAGGCGGTGCGTACAAGGTACAGATCACGACCGAATTGCGCGGACTGAATATCCAGCTGGTGAAGTAACAAGCCGTCAAAGCGGCGCGAGGCCAACGCCTGCGCATGCCTCTTTCATCAAAGCCCCTGTCGTACGGAAGACACACCGTGCGCCAGGGGCTTTTTCCACGAGAGGCCATCAAATTTGTTAAGTCATTGATTTATAAGGATAAACACCAGAAACCACCCCTCAGGTTGCGCAAAAACACCAAGTTATTCACGAAAGAGATAACTGGTATTGGGATTCAAAAGTGGAAGCGTCGCGGTGAAGCGAATATATTGCAATGCAACAGATCAATTTTTCCTCACGGAGCTCACCATGAACATCGTCGCCGACATCCTCCCGTACACCCTGCTCATCGGCGCCATGGTCGCGCGCTACCTGATTTCGGTCAAGTAAGCAGCCCTCCTGGCCGGGTTGTCGCCAGCCCCTTGCGGTATTGGCAGACACGAAAGCAGCAGTCCTGAAAAGCGGTGATTGTCGCGTTGCAACGCTGACAAGCCGCTTTTTCTTTTTGCCCCTCCTCCGTGCATCCAGGTCCATTTTTGGGCATGGCTTTGCACCATTATCATCATTGTTGATATCTTCCCGCCGTCGATAAATGGCTGCCCCGGCACTTTCCGGCAGCCGACGCGGCAGCGCCGCCTCACTTGCAAAGTGCTCGCAGCCCATTACACTCGCAAGCTTTGCCAACGGAACGAAAGTGAAGCATGAAGCGTCTCGCCTCCCTCCTAGCCGCCTCCTCCCTGCTGCTGGCCGTGCAAGGCTGCGCCTGCGCGCCGGGCTTCGTCGGGTTCGATAGCCGCTGTCAGTTCAGCAACGTTCCCAGCGGTCAGCCCTGAACGCAAAAAAGCGTCGCACCCTTGCCTCATCGGGCTGGCTGCGACGCTTTACAGACGTAATTCCAGGTTAATTTTCCCACCCTCGGGCAGCCTGCCGATGCTCGTTTCAGGCAGCGCGCCCCCGGCACTCTTCAGTCGGCGGCTGGCAACTGCGCCAGCCAGGCACGCAAATCGTGCATGACCTGCTCACGCAGCCCGACTTCCTCGTTGAAAATCTCATGATAGGCGGCGCCATACCAGTGCAGGGTCTTCTGCGGCCCCGGCAAGGCATCGAAGAAGGCACGACTGCCACGCGGAGCGACGAAAGCGTCGTCTCCGGCCACCTGCAACAGCACCGGCCGGGTGAACTGGGCCGCATCGCGGGCCACCTGGTGCATCGCATCGAGCATGAAATTGAGCATGCGCGGGGCGATCTTGCCGTGGTTGAGCGGGTCCCGGCGGTAGGCCAGGACCTGGTGCGGATCGTGCGAAATGCGGCTGGCCGGCAGGGCCGTGGGCAGCGCCAGGCCAGGGGCGATGGCCGAAGAGACCTTCAGCAGCAGCCTTTGCCAGCCGCTCAGGTCCAATGCCAGCGCCGGGGACGACAGCGCCAGCGCGCGCACCGGGCTATAGCCACCGGTAGCGAAGCGCGCTGCCACCAGACCGCCCATGCTGTGACCGAACAGCAGCGGCGTGCACTGGGTGCGGCGGCTGAAATCATCGAAGCTTTGCTTGAGGTCGCGCAGCAGGTCGTCCGCCTGGATCAGGCTGCCCTGGCGGCCGCCGGAATTCCCGTGACCGCGATGGTCGCAGATGCGCACCGACATGCCCGCCTCGTTGAACAACTGCGCCAGCGCCGCATAGCGCCCGCCATGTTCGCCCAGCCCATGCACCATCTGCACGGCCGCCGTGGCGCCCGGTACCAGCCAGTCGCGGCAGAACAGCCGGGTCCCGTCGGCGGCATCGATCCAGTGCTCCTGCACGGGGACGAGTGCGCTCATGATTGCCCGGAACCCGGGTTTTCGCGCTCGGCATAGCGGCGCCGTGCGCGCCAGCCCTGGCGCAGGCGGCGGCTCTGGCGCAACGCCAGCTGCAGCGAGGCCGCCCAGGACAGCGGGCGCGGGTGCACCACGGCGCGCAGGGCGCGGGCATAGTCCAGCACCATGCCGGGGGTCCAGGCCATGGTCAAGGCGCGTTTGCGGATCTGGCTGGCGACCCAGATTTCGGGGGTGAACATCATCCGCACCGCATTGAACCAGTGACGGTCGCGACCACCCATGACGCCTTCCAGCGCCGCCTCCAGGGCATTGGCCACGGTGCTGGAGCAATTGCGGTGGGTCAGGTTGTAGATTTCGGTGCGGCGATAGTGCTGCCAGAAGCGATCCAGCGAAGCCCGGCGATAGTCGCGGAAGACGATCTTCTCGGTCGATTCGCACCAGGCCGCTGCTTCGCTGGCGTAGTCGGTCAGGTAGCGTCCCTTGACGTCGTTCTCGGCGGTGGCCCGCAACAGGCGCGCAAACTGGTCTGGCGAGCGGTCGATTTCCTCGGCCGGATAGAGGCTGATGTAGAGATCGGGCTGAATCTCCAGCGCCGCATGGCCGGTGGAGATGACCCCATTGAGGTCGACGGCGGCGATGTAGCGGTCGATCACCGGCTGTCGCCGCGCCGGTCCCTTGGCGCTGCCGGTCGGCGTCCAGACGTGTACGGTCAGGGGGGCCAGCGGCCCGGCCTGGGGCGCTGGCACGCTAGACGGACGCAGGCGCGACTGCAGGTCGGCCGCACCGTCATGCAGCCCGGCGTCGAAGGGTCGGTCGTCGCCGCTGTTGCGCTCCACCAGCACATCGGCCGAGGCCTGCTGCGGCAGCATGCGGCTGCGCAGCGCCAGCCAGATCATGTTCCAGCCGCCGAAGATCAGGCCCAGCGCCAGACAATAGGGTACGGTCCCCTTGTAGTGGGTGGGATAGGGCTGGAAAAAGAAGATCGCCAGCACGATCTGCACCAGTCCCCCCAGCATGGCGGTGCGCCAGCGCGGGAAACGGACCACCAGTGCCGAGGTGATCTGCAGCGAGCCGCCGATGGTGAAGGCGATGCCGAACAGCATGGCCAGCGCCATGTTGCTGGCCTGGTGCTGGGTGATGACCAGGATGGCAATGAGCAGGAACAGGGTCCCCTTGACGTAGCGCAGGGTCTTCTGCGCCCCCATGCCGCTGTTGGCCACCCACAGCGTGACCAGGCTCTCCAGCAACAGCAAGTAGCCGAACAGGGTCAGCGGAAAATTGAGCACGCCGTCCAGGGCATCGATCATCAGCGATACGCCGATGGCACCCCAGGCCAGGCCGGCCACAGCCAATGCATGCCAATTGCGGCGGATGAAATCCGCCCCCAGCAACAACAAGACGAGTCGTATCACGGCGTTCCCCGGGGCGCATGCCCTTCCCTTTAGCGATCCCGCATTTTCAGGGATTACGTGCCGCGAGGCAAATTGTGCATTTTCAGCGACGGCAACACAGGTGACGCGGGGCTGCACAATGCCGCACAATGCGCGCTCATCCTGCTTTGCGTGCCGCTCATGTCCTTTTCCGTCCTGCTCTCGGCCGTGGCCAGCAGCCTGCTGCTGCCACCGGTCTCCCCCTTGCTGCTGTGCCTGGCCGGCTGGCTGTGGCGGCGCCGTGCACCGCGCACGGGTGCGGCGCTGGTGCTGTTGGGGGTGGCCAGCCTGCTGGTGCTCAGTACCCGGATAGGCGCCCTGTGCCTGATTGCCCCGCTGGAAAACCAGTACCCGCCGCTGGCAAGCGTGGGGGATGCCCAGGCCATCGTCATCCTCGGTTCCGGCCGGATCGACCAGGCGCCGGAATACGGCGGGCTGGACGACGCCACGCCGATCGGCATGAAGCGGCTGCAATACGGTGCCGCCCTGCATCGCCAGAGCGGCCTGCCCATCCTGGTCACCGGGGGCAGTCCGGACGGCTCGCCGCAGAGCGAGGCCGAACTGATGGCGCGGGTGCTGCAACGCGATTTCGGCGTGCCGGTGCGCTGGCAGGAGCGCCATGCCGACACCACCGCCGACAACGCCACCCTGTCGGCTGCCATGCTCAAGGCGGAGGGTATCGAGCGCGTCCTCGTCGTCACCGACAGCATCCACATGCCGCGTGCCATGCGCGCCTTCGCCCGCACCGGGCTGCAGGCCAGGGCTGCGGCCACGCTGTTCCTGGTGCCGGCACGTGCGCGCGTGACCGATTACCTGCCCGGCGCCAGCCACCTGCAGATGGCCAGCTACGCCCTGCGCGAGTGGATAGGCCAGGCCTGGTATCGCCTGCGTACTGCCGTCAGCCCATGAAGTGACCCCCCTTCCGCCTCCTGTTCGCGCCTTCGCCCTTGTCATCCATCGGTAAAGTAACAAGGTCACCCAGGCTGCTGCGGTTTCGCCGTCCGGATGAGTTTCAGGGTGTCATTGTTCTTATCGTGCTCACAGAAAGTGATGTGTCCGGGGCCAGCGTCCCGATGCAATCGCTCCGGCGCAAGGATGCCGGGGAGCCTCCACCAACCAATGGGAGATCTACATCATGGGCCAGTTGTCCTTCAGCAAGAAACTTTGGCTGCCGCTCGTACTGAGCCTCATCGCACTTCTGGCCATTTCCGTCTTCAGCGCCTTCATGGTGCGTCAGGTCCGTCTGGAAGAACGCAAGGCCGACCTGACCAACATCGGCCAGACCGCGCTGTCGCTGGTCAAGGGCTACGGCGCCCTGGCCGAGGGCGGCACCATGAGCAAGGAAGAAGCACAAAAGCGCGCCAAGGCCGCCATCAAGAGCCTGCGCTATGGCAGTGATGGCTACTTCTCGATTTCCACCTCGGCCCAGATCATCGTCATGCACCCGATCAAGCCCGAACTGGATGGCAAGGACCTGACCAACTTCAAGGACCCGGCCGGCAACAACCTGTTCGTCGAGATCACCAAGGCCGGCAGCCAGCCCAATGGCGGCTTCGTCCACTATCTGTGGCCCAAGGTCGGCGCGGCCGAACCGGTGGCCAAGACCTCTTTCGTGATCTCCTATCAGCCCTGGGACTGGCACCTGACCACCGGCGCCTACATGGATGACATCAATGCCGCCTTCATGCGCAGCCTGTGGCAGATGGTGATCCTGTTCGCCGTGGTGGCTGCCGCGCTGGTGGGCCTGGTGATCGTGATCAACCGTGGCATCCTGCGTACCATCGGCGGCGATCCGGCCAAGGCAGCCGACGTGGCCAACCGCATCGCCCAGGGCGACCTTACGCCCAACATCGAGACCGCGCCGGGTGACCGCAGCAGCCTGCTGTTTGCGGTGCGCAGCATGCGTGATTCGCTGCTCAATACCATCACCAATATCAAGACCTCGGCCGACACGATTGCCACCGCCTCGCAGGAAATCGCCAGCGGCAACCTCGACCTGTCCGGCCGCACCGAACAGCAGGCCGGCTCGCTGGAAGAAACCGCCTCGGCCATGGAACAACTGACGGCCACCGTCAAGCAGAACGCCGACAACGCGCGCCAGGCCAACCAGTTGGCCGAATCGGCCTCGGACGTGGCCATCCAGGGCGGCAGCGTGGTCAGCCAGGTCGTGCAGACCATGGAAGGCATCACCGACAGTTCACGCAAGATCGCCGACATCATCGGGGTGATCGACGGTATCGCCTTCCAGACCAATATCCTGGCCCTGAACGCGGCGGTGGAAGCAGCCCGTGCCGGCGAACAGGGACGCGGCTTTGCGGTGGTGGCTTCGGAGGTGCGCTCCCTGGCCCAGCGCTCGGCCTCGGCGGCCAAGGAGATCAAGGCCTTGATCGATGACTCGGTCGCCAAGGTCGATACCGGCAGCAAGCTGGTCGAACAGGCCGGCGCCACCATGACCGAAGTGGTGGCCAGCGTACGCCGGGTGACCGATATCGTGGGCGAGATCAGCTCGGCCAGCCAGGAACAGAGCGCCGGCATCGCCGAGGTGGGGCGCGCCATTACCCAGATGGACGAGGGTACCCAGCAGAATGCTGCGCTGGTGGAACAGGCTGCCGCGGCCGCCCAGTCGCTGCAGGATCAGGCGGCGACCCTGGCCGGTCTGGTGGGCGGCTTCCACATCGACGGCAGCCATGCCCGCGTGGCGCAGACTGCGCCGGTCGCTCCCAGGGCGCCGGTGCGTCCGGCCGCACCGGCAAGTACGCCGGCCTCTGCGGCTACCCCTCCCAAACCGGCTGCAGCCCGACCGGCAGTACCCGCCCCCAAGGCTGCCGCGCCTAAGCCGGCCGCACCGAAGGCGGCTGCACCCAAGCCCGCAGCCGCCAAGGCCGAGGCGCCCGCGTCCAAGGCGGCAGGCGGCAAGTCGCCTTCGCGCCTGCCGGCCGGTGAAGATGAGGGGGATTGGGAGACCTTCTGAACCCCGGCGCCTGACACACGGTTCACGGTTCACGGTTCACGGTTCATAGTTCATGACCAGCCCGCGCCCTGCGCGGGCTTTTTCATATCGGCCTCAGGCGATGGCCGCCAGGTTTTCGCCGACCAGCCGCCCGATCAGTGCGCTGTCGGGCGCCACTGCCAGGGCACGGGCCGTATCCTGCCGGCCGGTGGCGACCAGTCCCTGGTCGTGGGCGGCAATGGTGTATTCACTATGGCAGGCCGGGCAGTACAGGGTATCGCCCGCCACCGCGTGGCGCGGACGCACCACCACCGGACCGCACGACACGCAGCGCTGCAGGGGGATACCCTCGTCGCTGTGGCCGACGATATGGGCCAGCTCGGGATGCTGTTGCAAGCCGATGAACAGCGTCCCCAGGGCCGCGTCGAATTGCCGGCCCAGCTCACCCTGGATGATCTCCATGGCTCGCGCAATGGGCATGCCGCTGCGATAGGGCCGCGTGCTGGTCATGGCATCGAAGGCGTCGCAGATGCCCACGATGCGGGCCGCCAGCGGAATGTCCTCGCCACGTCGTCCGAAGGGATAGCCCCGACCGTCCGGCGTTTCATGGTGCAGCAGCACCGCATCCTCGGCCAGCGCCGCCAGGGGATGCCCGGCCAGCATGCGATGGCCGATTTCCGGGTGGGTCTTGATGACCGCGTATTCAGTATCGTCCAATTTGGATTTCTTGCCCAATACCGCATCGGGAATGCCGATCTTGCCCAGGTCATGCAGGAAGGCGCCGATGGTGATGCGCGCTACCTGCGCCGGCTCCAGCCCGGCCGCTTCGGCCAGCAGCCGCGATAACCGCGCCACCCGCCACAGATGCCCGCCGGTATAGGGATCACGCGCTTCCACTGCCCAGGCCAGCAGGAACAGGCTGGTGAGCAAGGGCGCGTCGTCGGCAGCGTGACGTGCAGGGGTCTTGGGGGTGGCGCGTCGCCACAGGTCTGACAGTCGCATGTTCCTGGTTTCTCCGTTTTTCCGGCTTGTTTTTCAGATCACTTTTCAGCTTGCTTTCCGGCCTACCAGCGCAACAACCGCGGTCCCAGCAACAGACCGGCAAGCGCCGGCACCAGCATCCCCAGGAAATACCACAGGCCCCAGAAAGGCGCCTCCATCTCCGGGCAATGCAGGCAATACACCATGGTCGCCACGGCCCCTGCCAGCAGCCCGGCCACCGCACCGGTCAGGCGCAGACGAGTTGGCGCCATGCCGCGCACGGCCCAGAAGATGCCGATGAACAGCGGCACCGACAGCAGCGCGATATTGAAGGGGCAGCTGCGCCAGGTGCTGCCCATGAGCAGCGGCAGGCGTTGCGCCGCCGGACTGGAAAGCAGCACCAGCGCACCACCGGCCCAGATCGCCAGGCTGGGCAAGGCGATACCAGCCCAGGTGGCACCCACCCGCAGGCCCGGGCGCATCAGGCGCCGCAGCACCAGCATGGCCCCCACGGCCAATGCACTCGGGAAGGCCAGCTTGATCCAGAACATCGGCACGCCCACCATCACGCCCAGGTCCGGGCGCAGGCCATAGATCATCAACATCAGCAGCAGCGACAACACCGCGCCCAGTGTCAGTGCCTGCACCATCTGCCGCAGCGGCAGCCGCCGGTCCACGGGGGCCACGCCGCTGGCCATCATGGCAATGAGTTCATCGGTCTTCATGCTTGCAATTTCTCCCTGATCTTGAGTGCTAGCGCCTTGAGGCCACGGTGGATACCGACCTTCACGGCCGACTCCGACATCCCCGTCAGTTGCGCCGTCTCGGCCACCGACAGGCCTTCCAGCTTCACGTGCAGGATCGGCAGGCGCTGCTTCTCGGGCAATTCCTCCAGCAGCGCACCGACATCGCGCCGGGCCTGGGCCGGTTCGTCGTCGCAGGTGGCCAGCAGGTCGTGTTCTTCGTCCAGCGGATCGTTGAAGGCTTCCCGGCGCGAGCGGGCACGCAGGAAATCCATCAGCTTGTAGCGGGCGATGGCATGCACCCAGGCCGTCAGCGGCTGGTCGGGCCGATAGGTATGACGAGCGTTATGCACCGCCAGCAGGGTTTCCTGGACCACGTCCTCGACTTCGTCCTGCATGTTCTGCAGACGCCTGCGCAGGAAGGCCCGCAGCCGCCCGCTGAGTTCGGAAAGGAAATCCCGATAGGCCACGGCGTCACCATCCAGCCCGGCCAGCAGCAAAGCGCGCAGGCGTTCTTCGGTGGGGTGCGAGGGCTCCTTGCCGGCCAATGGCTGGCCCGGTCGGACGGTCCGGTCATCCGGCAAGGCCGGTGCGGCATGAGCAAACATGAATAGGCTTTCAGTCATGGAAGAGCCGCCAGATCACCAACGGAGCAGCCAGGGACCGGACCAGGCACCGGCCAGCGTCGGCAGCGCCACCCCCAGCACATACCAGACACCCCAGAAGGGCGGTGCCATCTCCACGCAATAAAGTGAATAGACTAGCACGCCCTGTGCGCCCGCCACCAGCCCGGCGACCGCGCCGGCCGCGTGCAGCCGGGTGGGTGCCAGACCGCGCATGAACCACAGCATGGTGGCCAGCGTGGGCAGCGACAGCAAGGCCACGTTGAGGGAACAGACTTCCCAGCTGCTGCCCAGCAAGAGCTCCAGCCGTTGCGAGGGCGGCGCCAGGGCCAGCCAGCTGCCACCGGCCAGCCACAGCACCAGGGGTGGCAGCAGCAGCGCCGCCGCCGGTCCCGGGCCGATGCGCACACCCGGTCGTGCCAGCCGCGCCGCCGCCATCTGTCCGGCCAGCAGGGCCGCCAGCGGGAAGGACACCTTCATCCAGAACAAGGGCGCCTGCAGCAACTGCCGCACATCACTGCGCACCCCATACAGCGCCGCCAGCAGCAGCAGCGCCCCCAGCAAGCCGAGCGCCAGTGCCACCGCCATGCGCGCGGTGACATGGCGCAGCATCACAGGTCGGCCGCCGGCGGCCTGTCCTTCCGTGCCGGCGGCCAGCATATTGACCAGTTCCATCGTTTTCATTGCATCCCCCTCTGGCTCATGCGAGCAGGTACGCGCTCCAGGCGCTCTCCTATGTATTCGTCTGAACCCTGCCGCCGGTTACAGGCGGCGCAAAAAATATTTATCCGAAAAATTTTGCGACGGCTGTAACCGGCGCCCGACTGCCGGCGAATTAACCATCAGATCGGCAGCCACGGCATTCCCCGCCGGCGGACTGCACCGGTCGCTATCACTTTCTTCACTTTCCAATTTCAAGGAGTCCACCATGAACGCACGTATCGTCGCCACCGCCGCCCTGACCCTCGCCACCCTCGCTTCGGGCGTGGCCATGGCACAAGACAAGCAACCGATGAACAAGACCGCCGTCGAGAAGTGCTATGGCGTCTCCATGGCCGGCCAGAACGACTGCAAGGCCGGTGAAGGCACCACCTGCGCCGGCACCGCCAAGATGGACTACCAGGGCAATGCCTGGAAGAACGTGCCGGCCGGTACCTGCACCTCCATCAAGACCCCGCACGGCATGGGCTCGCTCAAGCCGATGTAAGCGAGACGGTCATGACCACCCACACCATCTCGGCCGGACTCGGTCTGAAGCCCCAGCATTTCGATGCAGCGCTGGCCTGCGGGCAGGCAGGCTTGTGGTTCGAAGTCCATCCGGAAAACTACCTGATGGACGGCGGCCCCCGCCTGGCCTGGCTGCAGGCCATCCGCGAACGCCATCCCCTGGCCTTGCATGGTGTGTCGTTGTCCCTGGCCGGCCCCGATGCCCCCGATCCCGATCACCTGCGCCGACTGGCGCATCTGATCGACCGGGTGGAACCGGTGCTGGTCTCGGAGCACCTGGCATGGTCGCGCATCGCCGGTCACTATCTGCCCGACCTGCTGCCGGTACCCCGCACCAGCACCACGCTGGCACGCGTGGCGGCCAACATCAACCGCACGCAGGATGCGCTCAAGCGCCGCATCGCCCTGGAGAATCCTTCACATTACCTGCACATGGAACAGCACGCCTGGAGCGAGCCGGAATTCCTGCAGGAACTGGTCCGCCGTACCGGTTGCACCCTGCTGATCGATGTCAACAACGTCCATGTCAGCGCCTGCAACCTCGGCATCGATGCCCGCGCCTACCTGGACCAGTTGCCCGCGGCCGACATCCATGAAATCCACCTCGCCGGCCATAGTGCCGATGTCAGCCTGCCCGGGCTGCTGGTGGATTCGCACGATGCCCCGGTGGCGCCGGTGGTCTGGGCGTTGTACCAGCACCTGATCACGCGCATCGGCGCGCGCCCCACCCTGATCGAACGCGACGGCAATGTGCCGGCCTTCGAGCAGTTGCTGCAGGAGCGCGCCATGGCCGCCGATCTGCTGGCCAGCGTTGCTCAGGCCGATGCGGAGCAGGCAGCATGAGCGAGCTCACCACGGACGATGTCCACTTCCACTACTACCCGGCCTTCCTGCAAGCCCTCCTGGAAGACCACAGCGACGACGCCACCGTCGCCGCCCTGCTGCGGCAGCCGGCCTTCGCGGTCTATCGCAATACCGTCTTCAAGGGCTGCGTGGACGCCCTGGCGGCCAACTACCCGGCCGTGCAGCGGCTGGTCGGCAGCGACTGGATGCACGCGGCCGCCTTGGCCTACGCCCGCGACCACCTGCCCCGGCAGGCCAGCCTGATCGCCTATGGCGAAGGCTTTGCCGCCTTCCTGGCAGCCCTGCCCGCCGCCGATGAACTGCCCTACCTGCCCGGCGTGGCCATGCTGGACCGCTGCTGGACCGAAGCCCACCTGGCTGCCGACCAGCCCATGGTGGAGACCGCCGCGCTGCAGAGCGCGCTGGTGGCCGGCCAGGACGTGCGCCTGGTACCGCATGCCGCCACGCGCTGGCACCACGATGCGCAGCATCCGGTCACCACCATCTGGTCGGCCAATCGCACCGACCCCGCGATCGATCCGGGTGATATCGACTGGCACGGCGAAGCCGCACTCTTCACCCGGCCGCAGGCCGAGGTGCAATGGCAGGCAATCAGCCACGGGGCATGCCGCTTCCTGGCCGCCTGCCGCGAGGGCCAGCCCGTCACCCAGGCCGCCGCGCTGGCGCTGGCGCAGGAACCTGATCTGGATGTCGCCGCCCTGCTGGGCCGGCTGCTGCTGGCCGGCGCCTTTACCGCATTCACCTTCAATTGACGGAGAACACCATGCAACATCGCACCGCCCTGCCGGCCACCACGGTCGACCAAGTCCGCCCCACGCTCTGGAACCGCGCCGCAGGGCTCGCCCAGGGTCTCATCAGCGACACCCTGCTGGCCCTGGTGGCACGGGTGGCGATCGCGGCGATCTTCTTTCTCTCCGGCCGCACCAAGGTCAGCGGCTGGCTCACCATCAAGGACAGCACCTACGTCCTGTTCCAGGAGGAATACCGGCTGCCGCTGGTGCCGCCCGATCTCGCCGCGCACATGGCGGCCTATGCGGAACACCTGTTCCCGCTGCTGCTGGTGCTGGGCCTGTTCACCCGCGGCGCGGCGCTGGCCCTGCTGGGCATGACGGCGGTCATCGAGATCTTTGTCTATCCCGATGCCTGGCCGACGCACCTGTCCTGGGCCGGCCTGCTCCTGCTGCTGGTGGCACGCGGTGGCGGCACCTGGTCGCTGGACCATCGCCTCGGTCTGCGTTGAACTGCGCGGGAGCCGAACATGCTGGCAAGACTGAGCTTACGCAGCGCATTGCTGCTGGTGGTGGGTATTTTCTCCCTGGCCTTGTGGATCGCAGTGGGCATCGCCTGGCAAGGCGCACGGGCGGCGGCCCAGGCCACCACCGCCCTGATCGTGCTGTCGGACCAGCGCATCCAGCCCCTGCACGATACCGAGCGGCTGTTCCTGTCGACCCTGATCTACATGGACAACGCCTACATCAACCTGGTCAAGGATGACCAGATCAAGTCCAACGACTACACCCGGCGTGCCTCGGCCGCCCTGCAGGCGGCCCGCAAGGCCTTCGAGGGCTACCGCAAGACACTGCCGGCCGAGGCGATGGCCGAGGCCCAGGTCGTCCGCGTGAACCAGGCCTACGAGGCCTATACCAAGGTCCTCGGCCTGCGCGAGGTCGCGCTCTATGACGTCTCGCTGGACGACTATGCGGCTGCGACCGTCAGTGCGGAAGCCGCCGACCGTGAATTCGCCGCCACCCTGCGCGAGGTGATCGCCCAAGCCGAAACCGTGCGTGACGATCTGCGCCTGGCCGCCGAGCGACGTATCGCAACGACCACCTACCTGGCCGTCGCGATGCTGGCTTGCTCGTTGTTGCTCGCCGGCCTGTGCTGGTGGCTGTTCGGGCGACTGGTGCTCACGCCGCTGAGGCAGGCTGCACAGCATTTCGACCGCATCGCCGACGGCAATCTCGGCCATCCGGTACAGGGCATTTCCCGCAATGAGATCGGGGTGCTGCTGGCGGCGCTGGCGCGCATGCAGGAGAGCCTGGGCGCCACCGTCGTCGACATCCGCGATGCCACCCGTGATGTGCATCAGGGCGCGCGCGACATCGCGCAAGGCAATGGTGAACTGGCGCAACGCACCGAAGCACAAGCCGCCGCACTGGAAGAGACCGCCGCCACCCTGCGGCAGTTGTCGGCAGCCGTCGGCAACAACGCACAGAACGCCGAACGCACCAATGCCCTGGCCGCCACCGCCGCCCACGACGCCCAGCGCGGTGGCCAGGTCATGGGCGGCATCGCCGGCGCCATGGCGCGGGTCACCGCCAGCGCAGGACGCATTTCAGACATTGTCAGCGTGATCGATGGCATCGCCTTCCAGACCAACATCCTGGCCCTCAACGCGGCGGTGGAAGCGGCCCGCGCAGGCAGCCAGGGGCGTGGTTTCGCGGTGGTCGCCGCAGAAGTCCGCTCATTGGCACTGCGCAGCGCCGAAGCGGCGCGCGAAGTCAAGGAACTGATTGCGGATTCGATCGGTTCGGTAGGCCAGGCGGCTGATCAGGTCAAGCAGGCGGACCAGGCCATCGGGCAGATCGTGGTGTCGTTCGGTCACGTGATGAGCACCGTCCATGACATCGCCACCGCCACCCGTGAGCAAGCCGAAGGCATCGACCGGGTCAGCCGCACGCTGGTGGACATGGACCAGGCCACCCAACAGAACGCCGCGCTGGTGGAGCAGACCTCGGCAGCGGCCCACGGCCTGACCGCCCAGGCTGTCGCCCTGACCACATCGGTAGCCGCTTTCACGCTGGCGTCATCGGCCACAGAAGCCGATCCGCTGCCGCACTCCAGCGTCGCCGGCGCCGCCATTGCCGCCACCCCCGGCCCGACCCCGGTCCTGCTATCCCGATAAGGAGCCCCACTTGGCCCATTCAAACGCACTGCAAGACCTGCTCGAACAAAGCTTCACTTCTGCATTCGCCCATCACGCCGCCGGCCGCCTGGACGACGCGGAAGACGACTATCGTCTGCTGCTGGAGCTCGACGAGCACCATGCAGCGGCGCTGCATTACCTGGGTGTATTGCTGCACCAGCGCGGCCAGCATGATGAAGGTCTGGCCCTGATGCACCAGGCGGCCGACCTGGCCGCGCCCGATCCCGACTGGTGCAACGACCTGGGCAATGTGCTGTTCGCCTGCCAGCAATTCGCAGCGGCGGCCAAGGCCTATGACGACGCCCTCGCCCTGCGACCGGACGACGCACAGCTGTGGAACAACCTGGGAGCCGCCCTGCGCGCCCAGAGCAAGAACGAGGCGGCCATCGGCGCCTGTGAACGGGCGCTGGCGATCGACCCGCAACTGCTGCCCGCCATGCACCAGCTGGCAGAACTGCACGGCCAGGCCGGCGAGCGCATGCTCAGTTCGCGCTACCAGTGCATGGCCTATGTGTTGCCGCCGCATGAAGGCAAGTCACGCGAGCTGCTGGCCATTTCCCACTACTTCCTGGGGCAGCCGCAGCAGGCGGCCGAGGTCTGCCGCCAATGGCTGCAGGAAGAACCCGGCCACCCCATTGCCACCCACATGCATGCGGCCTATGCCGGCCTGCCCAGCGATACGGTACCGCGTGACTACATCGTGCGTCGCTTCGACGACTATGCCGATCACTTCGACAGCAACCTGGTGTCGCATCTGGAATACCGTGGCCCGCAGGTACTGGCGGCGGTATTGCAGGCCGAGCTGCCACCGCCGCAAGCGGTGCTGGACGTGCTGGACGCCGGCTGTGGCACCGGCCTGTGCGCACCGGTACTGGCACCCTATGCGCGCCGGCTGGAAGGGATAGACCTGTCGCCCAACATGCTGGGCCACGCCGCCCGCCATCACGACTATGCCCATCTGGCACAGGCTGAAGTAAGCGAATGGATGAGCACGCATGCACACCATTACGACCTGATCGTGGCGTGCGATGTGCTGATCTACTGCGGTCAACTGGAGGCGTTCTTCAGCGCCGCCGCGCAATCGCTGCGTCAGGGCGGACATCTGTTCTTCACCGTGGAACTGGCCGACAGCGAACACGCGGCCCCCTACCATCTCCACGCCAGTGGTCGCTTCCGCCACCAGCGCGCCTACCTGGAAGACTGCCTGCGCACTGCCGGCCTGCATCCGCTGTTGATCCGCGAAGAAAGCCTGCGCGTGGAAATGCAGCAGGCCGTGCCGGGCCTGGTCGTGCTGGCCCGGCACTGACGCCATCCGCCGATCAGAGCGCCGCCTGGCGAATGGCCGGCAGCATGTCCGACGGATCGGGACGGCGCGTGTAGTCGGGATTGACCTCGGCGTAGACGATGACGCCATCACGACCGATCACATAGCGCGCCGGCATCGGCAGGGTCCAGCCCGGGTCGCCATTGAAGGCCGGCAGGTCGTTCTTGAGCGACTGATAGAGCTGCACCAGATAGTCAGGCAAGCTGAAGCGCAGGCCGAAGGCGGCCGCCACTTCATTGTGGCTATCCGACAGGATGGGGAATTCCAGTGCATTCTGACGCAATGCCTTGCGGCTGTTGGCCGGCAACTGCGGCGAGATCGCCACCAGGCTAGCGCCCAGTTCGCGCATGGCCGGCAATGCTTCCTGCAGCGCCTGCAATTCCATGTTGCAGTAGGGGCACCAGACGCCGCGATAGAAGCTCAGCACCAGCGGCCCCTCGGCCAGCAATTCGGTGGACGACACCAGCTTGCCCTCGGGGTCGGGCAGGACGAAATCGGGTGCGCGGTCACCGGCCTTGAGCGCTCGTTGCGCCGCGCCCGAGGCGATCAGTTCGTCGGTGGCGCGTTGCATGGTGGCGATCACGGCGGGTGGCACGTTGTAGGGCGGCTTGCCGGCCACGAAGTCAGCCTTGAATGCGTCGAGTCGGTCTTGCAAAGTCATGATGAAGCTCCTGTTTTCTGTTGCTGGGGTTGAGTGGGTCCTGCAGAGTGGCGGCCGGTGGTGTGTGCGCCAGCCGATGGAATGCATTCTGTTCCCCCATCGGCAGGAATGGCAGATAGCTCCCGGCTATAATGCTCATTCCAAACAGGAATGGGTGAGACATGGATCGGTTGCTGGCAATGACGAGTTTTGTGCGGGTGGTGGAGGCTGGGTCCTTTTCCGGCGCGGCGCGGGTACTGGGCGTGGGGCAACCGGCCGTCTCCAAGACCGTGGCGCAGCTGGAAGACAAGCTGCAGGTCAAGCTGCTGCTGCGCTCCACCCATGGACTCACGCCGACCGAGGCCGGGCTGCGTTTCTACGAGCGTGCCCGCGTGGCGATCCAGGAGGCCGACGAAGCCGAACTGGCGGCCCGGGGCGCCGGTGCCGGGCTGTCCGGGCGGCTGCGCATTTCTGCCGCGCCGACCTTTGCGCGACTGTTCGTGATTCCCCATCTGCCGCATTTCCTGGCACGCCACCCCGGGCTGGAGGTCGATGTGATTCTGGACGACCGCACCATCGACCTGATCGCCGAGGGCATCGATGTCTCGCTGCGCATGGGCAGCCTGGCCGACTCCGGCGTGGTCGCGCGCAAGCTGGCCACCAGCCGGCGCTCCGTGCTGGCCAGTGCCAGTTACCTGAAGCAGATCGACGCCCCGCGGGTGCCGGCCGACCTGTCAACCCACGAAACATTGGTCTTCAGCCAGTTGAGCAATGTCTGGACCTTCACGCGGGAAGGCAGCGAAGTGTCAGTACTGGTAAGTGGGCGGGTACGTTTCAACGCCGCCGAAGGGATACGGGCCGGGGTACTGGCCGGCATCGGCCTGACCATCGTCTCCGACTGGATGTTCGCCCCTGAACTGGCCGATGGCAGCGTGCAACGTCTGTTGCCGGACTGGTCGCTGCCCGAGATCGCGCTGTGGGCGGTGTTTCCCACCGGACGCATGGCCTCGGCCAAGGCCAGGGCGTTTGCCGATTTCGTCGAGGAAATCATGTTGCAGCAGGCGCTCGCCGCCTGAATCCGCTGGGCGCCAGCGCCCCGGTATCGCACGCCGGCAAGGCGTCATCGCACTCACATGCCGTTGCAGCAACGCTGAGCGCGGCTTCATGTCCACAGCACAACAAGCCTGCACTTCGCAGGCAGATTTGTCGCACTTTTATTCAGGCCGGTGGTCGTACCTGCATTCGGCTTGACTTAGAATAGCCAAAGCTCACGACGTAATCGATTGGTACGCACCAGCCTGCATGCGCGATGAACCTGCCCCGGGTCTTGCACAGCAGTCACAGTGCGACATCTGAAAGGAAAACGGCATGACGCAGTCCCCCAAAAACATCTCGGCCCTGATGTGTGAGCTCAGCGTGGCATTGGCGGAGTTATCGGAGAAGATGAGCAATCTTTCGGTGACACTGGAAAACTCCTACCTGGAATCCAACGCCCCTGAACCAGCCGCCCTGATGGAAGCTGCCCGCGAAACCATCGCCAAGGCCCGCGGCAACTGAAGCGCGAAGCCAACTCAAGCGGTGGCCGGTGGCACTTCTGCCGGCCCCGCTCCCCAGAACTCCTCCCCCAGGGCTGCCAGCCGGTCCACGATGAAGTCCGCCACCACCTGTACCCGCAACAGATCGCGCGCATCCGCATGCGTGACCAGCCAATAGCAGCGGGACAGCGCAATCTCTTGCGGCAGCACCCGGATCAATCCCGGCTCGCGGCGCGCCAGGAAGCAAGGCAGCACGCCCATGCCGACACCTGTCTTCACCGCCTGCACCTGGCTGATGACATTGGAGATGCGCACCTGCGGCCGGATGGCCGGTGAAATCTCGGCCAGGTAGTCCAGTTCAGGCGACCACATCAGATCCTCGATATAGCCGACCCAACGCTGCCCCTGCAGCTGCTGCCGTTGCGTCAGCGGGCCGTGGCGCGCCAGGTAATCGGCACTGGCGTAGACCCCCAGCGAATAATCATTGAGCCGGCGTGCGATCAGCCGGCCCTGCTCCGGTCGCGTCATGCTGATGGCGATATCGGCCTCGCGCCGGGACAGGCTGAACATGCGGGGATTGGCCACCAGCTCCACCTCCAGCTCGGGATGCCGCTGCGCCAGCGCCTGCAGTTGCGCAGCCAGGAAGTAGGTGCCCCAGGCCTCGGGCGTGCCGATGCGCACCGAGCCGGTCAGCCCCTGGGCCGGGTCATCCTGGCGGGCGCCGATGCGCACAGCCAGGTTTTCCATGGCCTCGGCATCGGGCACCAGTCGCTCGCCTTCGACAGTGAGCGCGTAGCCGTTGGCGCGACGGTCGAACAGGGTCTGACCGATGGCACGCTCCAGGGCCACGATGCGGCGGCTCAGCGTGGAATGATCCACCCCCAGCTTGCGCGCCGCGACCGTCAGGCGGCCGGCGCGTACCACGGCGAGAAAGGCTTGCAGATCGTCCCAGTCGAAGCTGTGCATAGGTTCTCTTGATGGGCGTGGTATGTGAATTTTCACACGAGCAGTGTGCAAATCTCGACATTTACGCGACAAAACCCCAATGCTACTCTTTTTTCACTGGCCGACCGGCCGATGTGACTAGGAGAAACCCGTGGCAAGCATGTTCCATCAACTCAAGGCGCTGGCGGCACAGGGCAAGCCTGTGCGAGTCGGCCTGATCGGTGCCGGCAAGTTCGGTTCGATGTTCCTGTCCCAGGTGCCGCGCACGCCCGGCGTGCATCTGCTGGGCATTGCCGATCTCTCGCCGGCGCGGGCACAGGCAGCGCTGCAGCGGGTGGGCTGGGTGGCCGGACAATATGGCGCCCGCTCCTGGGAGGAGGCGCTGCGCCACGGCAGTACCTTCATCCAGGACGATGCCGAAGCCTTGATCGCGCAGCCCCAGATCGACATCATCATCGACGCCACCGGCAGCCCGGCCGCCGGCATCCGTCACGCCCTGCTGTGCTGTGCGCATCGCAAGCACATCATCATGGTCAACGTCGAAGCCGACGCCCTGGCCGGGCCGCTGCTGGCACGGCGCGCCGCCGAAGCCGGGATCCTCTATTCCATGGCCTACGGCGACCAGCCGGCCCTCATCGCCGAGATGGTCGATTGGGCGCGTACTTCGGGTTTCGACGTGGTCTGTGCCGGCAAGGGGACCAAGTACCTGCCGCAGTACCATCAGTCCACGCCCGATACGGTGTGGGGCCATTACGGCTTTTCCGAGGAACAGGTGGCCGGCGGCGACTTCAACGCGCAGATGTTCAATTCCTTCCTCGACGGCACCAAGTCGGCGCTGGAGATGGCGGCCGTGGCCAACGCCTGCGGCCTGCATCCGGCCGACAGCGGCCTGGCCTTCCCGCCCTGCGGCGTGGATGACCTGCCGACCCTGCTGCGTCCGCGTGCCGATGGCGGGCTGCTGCCGCACGCCGGCACGGTGGAGGTGGTGTCCTCGCTGGAGCGTGATGGCCGGCCGGTATCGCGCGATCTGCGCTGGGGCGTCTATGTCACCTTCGAAGCCCCCACCGACTACGTGCGCGACTGCTTCGCGCAGTACGGCCTGAAGACCGATGCCAGCGGCCGCTACGCCTCCATGTACAAGCCCTATCACCTGATTGGCCTGGAACTGGGCTATTCGGTGGCCAGCATCGCCGTGCGCGGCCAGCCCACCGGCAGCACGCTGGGCTTCAACGGCGATACGGTAGCCGTGGCCAAGCGCGACCTGCAGGCCGGAGAAAGACTCGATGGCGAAGGCGGCTACATGGTCTACGGCAAGCTGATGCCAGCAGCGGCATCGCTGAACCACGAGGCCCTGCCCATCGGCCTGGCGCATGGCATCGTCCTGCGGCGCGCCGTGGCGGCCGGACAGACGCTGAGCTGGGCCGATGTGAGCATCGATGACAGCCGCGAAGCCATCCGTGTGCGGCGTGACATGGAAGCGCTGTTCCGCAGCGAGATGGGCTTGTTGCCACCACCATCGGAGCAGGCTGCATAAGCGGCTTGCTCGGTCTTGCTGGCGGGAACAAAGGCAGGAACAAAGGCAGGAACAAAGGCGGGAACAAAGGCGGGAATAAAGGCGGGAATAAATAAGAAATAAAAAAGGGCTGCAGCAAAAATTGCCGCAGCCCGCAAATACAACAGAGAGGAGTTGAGATTGGACCTGAATTTGGCAAGCCGACCCTTAATCCAAATCAAACCCGCTGCGCGCAATGCGCCCCAGGCCTGACTGGGAGCGACTTTCCGGGCAGTGCATCACAACAGGTTATCCATCGCCCACAACAGCAGCAGGACCGGCAGTGCGAACAGGACGAACCGCGTCAGCGCCGGCCCGCGGGTGGGCCAGTAGGTCAAGGCCAGTACCTGCAGCAGTGCAGACAGGGTCAATACCCCCAGGCCGGCCACCATCCCCACGCTCCAGCCCTGCATGCGCATCGTCACCGCAAGGCTGGCCACCAGACCCAGCACACCCAGTTGCCGCAGGCGACGACGTACCGGCGGTGCGGGCTCGGCGCCGCGTCCGTGCAGCTCGGCATAGTGGCGGTCCATGGCCAGTGCCAGGGCGCTCCAGGCGCAGTAGGCCAGGCCCAGCGCGAGCAGGAATCCGAAGGCTGTCATGCTGTTTCCTCCACGGGGTCGCGCTCGACCCTGGACTTGGCCGGCGCGGCCTGCAGGCCATCCTGGCGCTTGCGCTGGCGCCGCGCCAGTACCCGCTCGGCCATCGCCAGAGCAATCCCCAGCGCCAGCACGGTGAGATCAAATGCCGCCACGGGCCAGGGACCACGGCCCAGCAGGAGCGTCACACCCAGGTGGGATTGCGTCGTGAACACGTTGAGCAGCGGAAGGCCGATGAACAGCGCCGCGCCCAACCCCAGTTGCAGGCGCCACATGCGCAGGTCCGGACGCACTTGCGCCAGCACCGCCGCCACCGCCCAGGCAGCGAAGAAGAGGTTGATTTCCATCTGCGCGCGCTGGTGCAATTCCAGCGGCAGCAAGCGGTTGGCCCAGAAGTAAGTGGCCAAGGCGATCGGCAGGCCGGCGATGGCGCCGATGTTGAGCGCCTCCACCAGTCGCAGGCCGAAGCTGGCGCGTGCGCCGCCGGCGATGGCCTTGGCCTCTTTCTGGCGCGTCTTGACCGCCCACAGCAAGGCGCCGCTGGCCACCATCAGGTAGCCTGAGAGGCCGCACAGGAAGAACAGCGCCCGCAGCCAGGGATCGGCGAAATGCGCCAGGTGCAGGCCATACAGCGCCCCCCGGGTGACGGCGGTCGCACTGGGATCGTCGCCATAGGCGGCCAGTCGTTCGCCTGTCACGCCCTGGTACATCAGCCCCGGTTGCAGGGAGGACAGCGTGCTCATCTTCTGCCGCGTGATGACCACGGTGGCCTTGGCGTCGCCCGGGTTGTTGACCACCAGCACGGCCAGTGGCGCGCCCTGCCAGTGCTGCTGCGCCTGGGTCGCCAGCGGCGCCAGCGCGGTGAGGGGCGCGGCCACGCCGGCCGGCTTGACGCGACCGGCGGTGCCGGGGAACACGGTCTCGAAGAAGGCGGTCTCGCCGCCCTTGTCGCGGTAGGCGCTTTGCACGCCCCAGGGCATGATCATGAACATCAGCGTGACCAACCCGGTATAGGTGATCATCAAGTGAAACGGCAGCGCCAGCACCGCCGTGGCGTTGTGGGCATCAAGCCAGGAACGCTGCCCCTTGTGGGGGCGGAAGGTGAAGAAGTCCTTGAAGATGCGCTTGTGCGTGATCACTCCGCTGATGATGGCCACCAGCATGAACAGCGCGCAGATGCTGACGATCCAGCGCGCCCATTGCACCGGCATGTAATGCAGGTCGAAATGCAGGCGGTACAGGAACTCGCCGCCGCGTGTGTCGCGCACCTGTGCCAGCGGCTGGCCGGTGGCGGCGTCGATGCGCTCGCTCTTGAAGCGGCTGCGCGCGCTGCCGCCCTTGCCGCCGTTGCCATCCCCAGCCGGCGCCACCCAGCCCACCCGCATGGCCACGCTGCGCTCGGCCGGCAGGGTGATGAACCAGCGCTCGGCCCGCGGTGCCTTCTGCTGCAGATAGGCCACGGCATGCTCGATGGCCTGGGCCTGCGGCACCGGTGCCGAACGGGTAGCGTGCAGCTCCGGCATCATCCACAGGCTGATCTCTTCCTTGTAATAACTGGCGGTGCCGCCGGCAAACACCAGCAGCAGCACCCAGCACACCAGCAAGCCGCACCAGGTATGCAGCCAGGCGATCGATTGTCGGAATCCCTCCCTCACGGCAGCACGCTCCCGGTTCCGGTCAGCCAGGCCAGCAAGGCCAGCAGCAGCGACGGCAGCGCCAGCCCAAGCCAGGACCGCGCAGCGCTACGTGCTGCAAAGACCCAGATCACGGCGCAGGTGAAGATGGTGAAGGACAGCATGGTTGCCGTCATCACCGCGTCGGCCGGCGCCATCGGCAGCAGGCGCGCCAACACCATCGTACTGAGCGTGCTGATCACATAACCGCCACCGACGGCGGCCAGGGCGCGGGAGAACACGGCCAGGCGATAGTGCAAGGTCGGGCCGCTGGAAGAAATCGGTTTCATGCTTGCCATGGAAGGAGGACGCCCGGCTTACTTGTTGGGCGTGGCCGCAGGTGCCGCCGGCAAGGCCTTCAGGCCCTTGGGCTGGACCAGCGACAGGGTGGTCACGAAGCTGGCGATGTCATAGGGCTTGCCGTCGCGTTCACCTGCGGTCTTGTCGGTGTGGTGCACTTCGGCCACGTACACACCCTGCCACGGCAGGTCGAACTGCACCAGGCCCTCGGCATCGGAGTGGGCTTCCTTCATCCAGCCCGACGGCGTCACCAGACCGACCTTGGCCTTGGGCAGCGCGGCGTTCTTGTAGCTGACCTTGAACTGGCCAGGCTTGCCGGTGGGGACGATGTCCAGCGCCAGGCGCGGCTCCTGGGCCTGCTGCGAAGTCACCAGACGTGCTGCCGGGGTCCAGGCGGTGCGGGTGGGCGGGGTGGCGTGCTTGTTCTCGAAGACCGGGTAGTGGGCATCCTCGGCCACGATGGATTCGCCCTTGCCGGCGCTGGCCGACAGATTGAAGGCATTGGCCGCCTTGCTCAGTTCCAGGGTACGGTCGCCCTGCGGGCCGATCAGCACTGCGCTGGGCGAGACGAACTTGTCCAGCAGCCCGGGCGAGACTTCGCGCAGGTTGTCGCCGAATTCGCCGAAATACAGTTTCGCCTGCTTGCCGTCCTGCTGCAGCCAGACCTGGTGCGCCCCCGCCGGCAGGGCCAGCAACAGGGAGGTGAACAGGCCGGAGACGATCGCCAAACGCTTCATGAAGGAATTCCTTTCGAGTGATGTTGTGTAGGTGGGCAAGCGGCGCATAAGCATGAGCATGAACATGAGCGTCAGGATCAGGATCAGCGCAGTCTGCGAACAGCGACCGTTCGCCCTTGCATTTGGCGCAGGGATGGTCCGACAGGACTGGTTATTATTTGAGAATGATTATCAATTATATTGCCTACGATGCCGCAGGACAAGTCCCTGCCCGCTGGTCGGGTGGGCGGGCGGGGACAAACAGGGTATGATCGCTCCCCGCTTGAACGCGCCGCTGCACCCGCCTGTCCCGGGCCGCGCGGGCGCCCCGCACCACCGCATCCCCAGGAGAAACCGATCCATGCTTCGCCGCAACCCATCCGGCCACCGGCCCCAAGTCCACGAATCCGCCTATGTCGACCACACCGCCATCCTGTGCGGCAAGGTGATCGTGCATGAGAATGTCTTCATCGGTCCCTACGCCGTGATCCGCGCCGACGAGGTCGATGCCCACGGCGACATGGAGCCCATCATCATCGGCGCCCATTCCAACATCCAGGATGGCGTGGTGATCCACTCCAAGTCGGGCGCAGCCGTCACCATCGGCGAGCGCACCTCCATCGCCCACCGCGCCATCGTGCATGGCCCCTGCACGGTGGGCGACGATGCCTTCATCGGCTTCAACAGCGTGCTCTTCAATTGCAGCATCGGCGCCGGCTGCGTGGTGCGCCACAACGCCGTGGTCGATGGCTGCGACCTGCCGCCGGGCTTCTACGTCCCCTCCACCGAACGCATCGGCCCCAAGACCGACCTCTCCACCATCCCCCGTGTGACAGTGGCGGCATCGGAATTCTCGGAAGACGTAGCGCGCACCAACAATGAACTGGTGCTGGGCTACAAGAAATTGCAGAACGAGTTCTGATTTCCGCGCTCGGCGCGCTGGTCTCCCTCGAAACCACGCGCCCAACAAAAAATCCGGCCTCTTGCGAAGACCGGATTTTTTATCGACTGCATGGATGAATCGGCTTCTGCCGATCAACTCCCGCGATAAGTCGAATACGCCCACGGCGACACCACCAGCGGCACATGATAGTTCTGCGTCGCATCAGCGATGCCGAAGGCGATCACCACCTCATCGACAAAGCGCGGTTGCGGTAGCTCCACGCCCTGGGCCGCGAAGTAATCGCCGGCCGCAAACACCAGTTCATACTTGCCGACCTTGAGTGCGTCGCCGGCCAGCAGCGGTTCGTCGCAGCGGCCATCGCTGTTGGTGACGGCCTGCTTGAGCAGGGTCTTGCTTCCCTCCGCCACCGCATACAGCGCCAGCTTCACGCCCGCGCCGGGCTTGCCCCTGGTGATATCCAGCACGTGCGTGCTCAGTTTTCCCATGTTGCCGTCCTTTCCCTGTCTGATTTGAATTGCGATGCCGGCCGATGATATACCGCCGGGCGGCGATGCCTATACGAGTGCGCTTATACCCGCCATCGATGCAGCGGACATAATGCCTTACCGCGCTGCCGCCGCCAAATCGGGGAAGACATCCGATGCAGGCCGCAGCGCCGATCCACCCCGCCGCCATGCCAACGCTCCCAACAGGAGCGCCCTGCCAGGCCGGCCTGCCGGCCCATCCATGCCGGTGCCGTACCTCACGACGACACTATCTCTATAAAAATTTTATCCACTTACTGGAGGAGACTTCATGCCCATCCCATTCCTGTCCCGGCGCACCTCACTGGCCAGCATCCTGGCGCTGTCGGCGACCGCCGCCCACGCCGCCGACTGGTCCGACAATGCCATCGGCTATCGCTACGGCACCCGCTTTGCCGAACCCTACAACAGCCAGGACATCAGCAAGAACATCCTCAACTTCACCCACAGCAGCGGCTACCGCTACGGCACCAACTTCCTCAATATCGACCTGCTGATGTCGGACCGCAAGGACGACAACGCCCAGGAAGCCTATCTCACCTACCGCCACACCCTGGACCTGGGCAAGATCAGCGGCCGCGATCTGGCCTTCGGCCCGGCACGCGGCGTCGGCCTGACCCTGGGCCTGGACTGGAATACCAAGAACGACAACAGCTACGCCTCCAAGAAGCGCATGTGGGTCATCGGCCCGACCCTGATGATGGATGTCCCGGGCTTCCTCAACGTGAGCCTGCTGGCCCTGTTCGAAAGCAACCAGCCCAAGGGCATCAGCAGCCGCTACAGCTATGACACGCACCCCATGCTGAACCTGGCCTGGGGCATCCCGCTGGGTAGTTCCGGCTGGGGCTTCGAAGGCTACCTGAACTACATCGCGGCCAAGGGCAAGAATGAATTCGGCGGTGCCACCGCGCCCGAGTTCAACATCGATACCCAATTGATGTATGACCTCGGCAGCCGACTGGGCATGGGCAAGAACAGCCTGCGCCTGGGGCTGGAATACCAGTACTGGCGCAACAAGTTCGGTAATCCCTCCAATGTCCCCGGCTCGCTGGCCAAGACGCCGATGGTGCGGGTGGAATACCACTTCTGATCACCCTGGCGCGTCAGGATGTCCTTCGCGCTTTCAGACGAATCTGATTGAAGAAAATCGACGCCGGAAATCTGCTCTCGCCAATCAAGAACCGCCGCAAAAACTCCTGCAAAAAATCGAAATTTGCAGGAGTTCCTTTTCCCTCCCCGCTTCCTATACTCGCCCGTTCCGGCTTGCCATGACCCGTGAGGTCTTCCAGCCAGCGGCCGGACATCCCTGATATCTGATCGCCAGCCACACGTCGGCAAGCGCGCGGGAGCGGCGTCGACGCCTGCCCCGCCCGCCCCCCTCATCGCCAGCCAAGAGATTTCGCAACCCCTCTCTCGGAACCTGACATGAGCCTGATCAAGAGTCGCAAACACCCCACCCCCACCTCTACCCGCCTGCGCACCGCCCTCGCCAGTGCCCTGCTGCTACCCGCCGTGGCCGCCCATGCCCAGGCCGGCGGCAGCCAGTTGCCGGGCCTGCAGGTCGATGCCGCGCGGGAATCGCCCTACAAGGCCGAGCGCTCGGCCTCCCCCAAATACTCCCAGCCGCTGGTCGATACTCCGCAAACCCTGCAGATCATCAAACGCCCGCTGATGGAGCAGCAGGGCGCGACCTCGCTCACCGAGGCCCTGCGCAACACGCCCGGCGTGGGCACCTTCTTCCTCGGCGAGAACGGCAGCACCAGCACCGGCGACACGGTCTACATGCGCGGCTTCGACGCCTCCGGCGCCATCTTCGTGGACAACGTGCGCGACCTGGGCGCCATCTCGCGCGATGTCTTCAACCTGCAGCAGGTGGAAGTATTGAAAGGCCCGGCCGGCACCGACAACGGACGCGGCTCGCCGACCGGCTCCATCAACCTGGTCACCAAGCAGCCCGAACTGGCCGATGCGCTAAGCGCCTCGGCCACCTACGGCAGCTGGAACCAGAAGCGCGCCACGGTGGACTGGAACCGGGTGCTGGACAACGATCGCGGCCTGGCGCTGCGCCTGAATGTGATGAAGCAGAACAGCGGCGTACCGGGCCGCCATGAAGTCCACAGCAGCCGCGACGGCATCGCGCCTTCGCTGGCCTGGGGCCTGAACGGCCCGACCCGCATCTTCCTGAACTACCTCCACATGCAACAGAACAACCGCCCGGATGGCGGTGTCTCCACCATCGGCCTGCCCGGCTACAGCTCGCCCGACCCCGCGCGCCCCTTCCTGAGCCAGGCACCCAGGGTCAATCCGCACAACTTCTACGGTCATGTCGACGACTATGACCGCGTCAACGCCGACATGTACACCCTGCGCGTGGAGCACGACTTCTCACCGCAACTGAAGCTGCAGAACAGCACCCGCTATGCCCGCACCGACCAGGACTATCGCCTCAGTTCCTTCCTCGCCACGGGCGCGAAGAGCAGCCGCTTCGACACCGGCCTGAAGACACCTTCGATCAACGACCGCTCCACCTGGCTGCTGGGCCGCCAGCTGATCAATCGGCGTGATCAGGCCAACCACATCCTCAGCAACCAGACCCATGTGAGTACCGAGCTCGCTACCGGTCCCCTGCAGCACACCCTGGTGGGCGGACTGGAACTGAGCAGCGAACGCCAGGATGCGCTTTCCTTCACCGCCAGCGGTGGCCCGCGCCCGGACGCCAACCTGTATGCGCCCGATCCGCGTTTCGACGACAGCAAGCTCAGGATCAACGTCAGCGGCCGCAACAAGGGCGAGACCGACACCGCCTCGCTGTATCTGCTGGATACCGTCAAGTTCGATGAACGCTTCTCCGTCACCGTCGGCCTGCGCGAAGACCACTATCGCACCCGCTTCTTCAACCTCAACCAGAATGGCCCCACCCAGCTCAAGACCTCCGGCAACCTGCTGAACTGGAAGCTGGCCGGCGTCTTCAAGCCGACCCGCAACAGCAGCCTCTACGCCCTGATGGCGACGTCGCAGCAGCCCCCGGGCGGTGCCAATTTCAACCTCAGCGCCAGCAAGGACAGCGCATCCAACCCCGACTACGCGCCGCAGAAGACCCGCACCGCCGAAGTCGGCAGCAAATGGGAAATCCTGGACCGCAAACTGCTGCTGACGGCCGCCCTGTTCCGCACCGAAGTCAGCAACGAGGTGGAGAAGGATGAAGCCAGCGGTGTCTATTTCCAGACCGGCAGGAAGCGCAACCAGGGCGTGGAACTGGGCGTGAGCGGTGAACTGATGCCCAATCTCTCGCTCACCGCCGGCTACAGCCGCATGAACAGTACCGTCGAGAGCGGCAGGATCGTCACCGCCAGCGGCGAGAACGTCCTGAACTACACGCCCCAGCAATCCTTCACCAGCTGGGCCAGCTGGCGCCTGCCGCAGGGCTTCGTGGTGGGCGGCGGCCTGCGCTATTCGGGTGGTCTGCGGCGCGGACGCGACGGCGCGATCGGTACACCCACCCGGACCGACGCCTATGTGGTGGCCGACGCCATGGCCGGCTATGTGTTCAACAAGACGGTGGACCTGCAGTTCAACGTCACCAACCTGTTCAACAAGGACTACGCCGCCTCCATCAACAAGAGCGGCTACCGTTACACGCCGGGCGCCCCACGCGCCTTTGCGCTGACGGGCAACTTCAAGTTCTAGGTGCCGACATCGCGCTGAATCGGGGCAGGATAGTTCACTCTGGATTAATTCCAACTGAAGCAAACTAACTAGCAGCCCCTAAGCTTCCGGTGACGACGTTCTGTCGTCACCGCTCTCCCTCCGCTCACTCCTTCGCCCTCCCCGCCTCCGAGACTGGCGGAAATGCCTTTTCAAGCCGGATTACCGACGCTTGCCCATTGCTGACCAATCCTGTCCGTATTCTTTGTACAACAGCGTGCATAAGCGCTTTCATTCGGAAAATGGCGCTATCACAAGGCCTTCCGGACGATCCTGCCGCGCAGGCGGGAGACGCCGCCTAGAAATTTTTAGAATAAGAATCACTTTTATTTGGAGAGTCTTTATAATTGTAAAAATCTTGTATCAATTCGAAATCCAACGAGCGATACCGGATAACAAAAAAACACGTACTCGCCAGCCATTGCGGCGGTGCAGGCCGGGTCCCTGCTGACCGACCGGCCGCCCGTCCGACTCATAGCCAGCCAAGAGAACCCAAAACAACTTCTCTCGGAACCTTGCCATGAGCTACATCAAGAGCCGCAAGCACGCGCAGCCCGCGTTCGCTTCGACCCGCCTGTCCGCCGCCGTTGCCGGTGCCCTGCTGCTGCCCGCCGTCGGTGTCCACGCCCAGACCAGCACCCTGCCCAAGGTGGAAGTGACCGCCGCCCAGGAATCGGATTACAAGGCCGACAAGGCCTCCTCCACCAAATACAGCCAGCCGCTGGTGGATACCCCACAGACCCTGACCGTCATCAAGAAGCAACTGATCGACCAGCAAGGCGCCACCACCCTGACCGAGGCACTGCGCAACAGCCCCGGCGTGGGCACCTTCTATCTCGGTGAGAACGGCAACACCAGCACCGGCGACGCCATCTACATGCGCGGCTTCGACAGCTCCAGCGCCATCTTCGTGGACAACGTGCGCGACCTCGGGTCGATCTCGCGCGACATGTTCAACATCCAGCAGGTGGAAGTATTGAAGGGTCCGGCCGGCACCGACAACGGCCGTGGCTCGCCGACCGGTTCCATCAACCTGGTCACCAAGCAGGCCGAGATGAGCAACTTCTTCAACGCCTCCACCACCTATGGCAGCTGGAACCAGAAGCGCGGTACCGCCGACTGGAACAAGGTCCTGGATGAAGACCGCGGCATCGCCCTGCGCCTGAACCTGATGAAGCAGGACAGCGGCGTCCCCGGTCGCCACGAAGTCAAGAATGACCGCTACGGCATCGCGCCTTCGCTGGCCTTCGGCCTGAACGGCCCGACCCGGGTGTTCCTGAACTACCTGCACATCGACCAGGACAACGTCCCCGACGGCGGTGTGCCGACCATCGGCCTGCCCGGCTATACCTCGCCGGACCCGGCCCGTCCGTACATCTCCAGCGCCCCGCGCGTGGGGTCCAGCAACTTCTACGGCAACGTGAACGACTACGACAAGGTCACCTCCGACATGTTCACCGCCCGCGTGGAACATGACTTCTCGCAGGACCTGAAGCTGCAGAACACCACCCGCTACGCCAAGACCACCCAGGATTATTTCCTGACCTCCTTCATGGCGACCGGCACCGCCACCAGCACCCGGGCGACCGGCCTGCTCACCCCCTCGGCGACCAATCTGTCGACCTGGACCCTGGCCCGCAACCTGCCCACCCGCAAGGACCAGTCCAATGAGATCCTCACCAACCAGACCAACCTGACAGCCAACCTGAAGACCGGTTCGCTGCAGCACACCCTGGTGGGCGGCGTGGAATTCACGCAGGAAAAACAGCATGCCACCTCCTTCACCAGCAGCGGCACGCTGCCGGCGGCCAACCTGTACAGCCCGAACGCCAACTTCGGCAGTGGCAGCTACACCATCACCCCGACCGGCTACAACGACGGCAAGACCGATACCATCTCGGCCTACCTGTTCGATACCGTGAAGTTCAACGAGCAGTGGTCGATCAACGGCGGTATCCGCGAAGACCACTATCGCACCACCTATTACTCCAACGCCGCCGGCACCATCACCAACCTGTCGACCTCGGGCAACCTGTTCAACTGGAAGCTGGCCGCGATCTTCAAGCCGACCGACTACAGCAGCATCTACGCGCTGTATGCCACTTCGCAGCAGCCGCCGGGTGGCGCCAACTTTGCGCTCTCCAGCGCGGTCAACAGCGCCGCCAATTCCAACTACGCGCCGCAGAAGACCAAGACCAGCGAGCTGGGTACCAAGTGGGATCTGCTGAACAAGAAGCTGGCCGTGACCGCCGCCCTGTTCCACACCGAAGTGAGCAATGAAGTCGAGCAGGACGGCACCTCCGGTCGCTACTTCCAGACCGGCAAGAAGACCGTGCAGGGGATCGAACTGGGCGTGACCGGTGACGTCACCAACAACCTCTCGGTGGCCGCCGGCTACACCTGGATGGACACCAAGGTCGACAGCGGTGCCATCACCACCGCTTCGGGTGAGAACAACCTGGCCTACACCCCCAAGCAGGCCTTCACCTCCTGGGCCACCTACCGCCTGCCGCAGGGCTTCACCATCGGCGGCGGTGCGCGCTACGTCAGCTCGCTGCTGCGCGGCACCGACGGTGCGGTCGGCACGCCCAAATACGCCAATTCCTACTGGGTGGTGGACAGCATGCTCGGTTATGTCGTGAACAAGAACGTGGACCTGCAGTTGAATCTCTACAATATTTTCAACAAGGACTACGTAGCGGCAATCAACAAGAGCGGCTATCGTTACACCCCGGGTACGCCACGCGCCGTGGCGCTCACCGCCAACTTCAAGTTCTGACCCTGCCCATGGCGATGATTTGATCTGCCTCAGCCCCGGCGCCATGCACTTTGCCTAAAGTGATGGCGCCCGCTGAGTCCTTCATGGATCAGCCAGACTTGACGGCCCCTCCCGCGTGGAGGGGCCTTTTCATTCGCGACAGGAGAGGTTCATCATGATGCTGCACATTCCCGAAGTCCTCAGCGCCGAGCAGGTGCGCCACATCCGCACCGAACTGGACCGCGCCGACTGGATCGACGGCCGCGCCACCGTCGGCGACCAGGGCGCACGGGTGAAGCGCAACCGGCAACTGCCGGAGCATTCGCCACTGGGCTTCCAGCTGGGCGAGATCATCCTTGAGGCGCTGCGCAGGAATCCCCTGTTCTTCGCTGCCGCCCTGCCCAAGAAGACCATGCCGCCGCTGTTCAACAGCTACGAAGGCGGCGAGCATTACGGCCTGCACGTCGATGGCTCGGTGCGCAACCTGCCCAATGCCGCCGGCAGCATCCGCACCGATGTTTCCACCACGGTGTTCCTGTCGGACCCGGACGAGTACGAAGGGGGCGAGCTGGTGGTGGTCGATACCTACGGCACCCACGAGGTCAAGCTGCCGGCCGGCGACATGATCGTCTATCCCTCCACCAGCCTGCACCGTGTCGAACCGGTCACCCGCGGCGCCCGCGTCTGTTCCTTCTTCTGGACCCAGAGCATGGTGCGCGACGACTGGAAGCGCAGCATGCTCTTCGAACTGGACCGCAACATCTACAGCCTGCGCCAGCAGATCGGCGACACCGATGAAGTGCTGGGACTGACCGGGCATTATCACAACCTGCTGCGGCAGTGGGCCGAAGTGTAATTCTCGAAGTGTAAATTCTTTATATTGTTTAAGCAGAAAGGCCGTCCGGCATGACACCGGACGGCCTTTCTGTTTTCTTCCCCCAGGGTGGGATCAGACGAAACGCCCAATGGCCGCCGTCACCGCCTCGCGCACCGACCCGCTGACCACAAATCCCTGCGCGGCCTGCACGTCGTCATGGAACCAGCGGTCCCCCTCCAGGCAGGCCGGGATCTGCCGGCGGATCTCGTCGTAGGCCGCCTGCGTTCCACGCCCCAGGACGAAGTCCTTGAGCAGTTCTTCGGTCATCGTCAGCGCCTGCGCTGCCAGCAACATTTCCACACCCACGATGTACTGCGTGTTCTGCACCACCGTCAGGGCCTTGCGCGCGCACCAGGTGGAGTTGGAGATGTGATCCTCGCTATTGCCCTTGGAGGGGATGCTGTCCACGCTGCCCGGCATGCACAGCGTGCGGTTTTCCATCACCAGCGCACTCATCGAACACTGCACCACCGGATAGCCGGTATTGACGCCGCGCACGCCACTCATCAGGTTGCGCGGCAGCCCCCACGACAGCGTGGGATCGATCAGCCGCGCAATGCGGCGCTCGCAGATGCTGCCCAGGTCGGTGATGGCCATGGCCAGCAGGTCCATGGCCTGGGCCAGGTACTGGCCGTGGAAGTTGCCACCGGAAATGATCTCGAAACCTTCGCCCTCTTCCTTGTTGAAGATCAGCGGGTTGTCGGTGGCCGAATTGGTTTCTTTCTCGATGATGGTGTCGATGTAGTCCAGCGCATCGAATACCGGGCCATACACCTGCGGCGCGCAACGCAGCGAATACACATCCTGGATGCGTGAGGTATAGGGGATATCGGTGCGCCGCAGCTCATCCGGCAGTTGCACCGCACGCGCCGCGTGGGTGGTACGGGTGGAACCCTGCAGGAGGGTGCGGATCACGTCCGCCGTCTTGATCTGCCCCGCATGCGGCCGCGCCTGCTGGATGCGCGGATCGAAGGCCGACATCTCGGCGCGCATGGCCTCCAGCGTCAACCCCAGGGACAGGCAGGCATCGGTCAGCAGGTGGCGCGCATCGTGCGCCGCCAGGATGGCCACCGCCAGCGAGGCGGTGCAGCCATTGATCAGTGCCGAGGCATCCTTGGCCTTGAGGTCGAACTTCACCGGTGCGATGCCGGCCTGTTCGATGGCCTGCGGAGCCCGCATGCGCTGCCCCTGGAACATCACCTCAGCCTCGTCGAAGCCGGCGATGGCGGCAGCCAGATAGGCCAGCGGCGCCAGGTCGCCGGAGGCGCCCACCGAGCCCTTCTGCGGCATGACGGGGTGGATGCCGGCATTGAGGAAGGCCAGCAGACGATCCACCACCTCCACCCGGGGCGCGGAATAGTTGGAGGCGAACGCGTTGGCACGCAACAGCATGGTGGCGCGGCTGACTTCCTCGGAGAAGGGTTCGCCGATACCGGCGCTGTGGGCGCGGATCAACTGGGTCTGGAACAGTTCGATATGTTCCACCTTGATGCGCGTGTCCTTGAGCAGCCCCACGCCGGTATTGAAGCTGTACATCATGGGCGCTTCATCGTGCATCCAGGTGCTTTCGATGTAGTCGCGGCTGTGTTTGAGGGCCGCGCGCGAGGAGTCGGCCAGGGTGACCTTGAGATGCGGTGCGCGGGCAACGCTGATGACTTGCGCGGCGCTGAGGTTGAAGCCGTCGATGGTGATGGTATGCATGTGTCGTATCTTCTTTCTGACGTGATCGGGCCTACTTGGCGCCGGCCTGGAACCAGGCGGCCACGTCGGCGCGTTCTTCGTCGGTCATCTGGGTCATGTTGGCCAGCGGCATGTCCTTGGTCTGGACGGCGCGCTGGAAGATCTTGGCCGCGTGCTGGTGGATCAGCTCAGGGGTCTGCAGCATCATGCCCGCCGGTGCCGTGGCAAAGCCGGCCTGGGTCGGTTTGTCCGAATGGCAGCTGGCGCAGCGCTGGGTGATAATGGCCTGGATCCTGGTGAAGTCTGGCGCTGCCGCTGCAACCGGGGCGCTGCCTGCGGCAGCGGGTGCCGAGGTAGCCGCCGGCGCCACCGGATGCGGTGCGATCGCCACGGCCACGGCCAGCAGCAGGGCCACCCCGGCGATGGGATAGCCGATCGACACCCGGCCCTTGTGCCGCAGATTGAAAAAGTGACGGATCAGCACACCCGCCGCCATGATCGCCGCCAGCACCAGCCAGCTATGGGCATGGGTATAGGTCATCGCATAGTGGTTGCTGATCATGATGAACAAAATGGGCAGCGTGAAGTAATTGTTGTGCACGCTGCGCTGCTTGCCGCGACGACCGTGGATGGGGTCGGGCGAGCGGCCCTGCTGCATCGCCTCCACCAGCTTGCGTTGTCCGGGGATGATCACCATCAGCACATTGCCGACCATGATGGTGCCGATCATGGCACCCACATGGATATAGGCGGCCCGTCCCGACAGCAGGTGCGTGAGCAGATAGGCCACGGCCACGATGAAGACGAACATCACCAGCCCCAGCAGGCCCTCGCGCTTGCCCAGCGGCGAGCGGCACAGCAGGTCATAGACGATCCAGCCCAGCACCAGCGTACCGATGCCCACGCCCACCGCTTCGATACCGGAGAGATTGGCCACCGACTTGTCCACCATCATGGCCGAGGCATTGAAGTAATAGACGATGAACAGCATGGCCACGCCGGTGATCCAGGTGGCATAGGCTTCCCACTTGAACCAGTGCAGTTCCTGGGGCAGCTCGGCCGGCGCCACCAGATACTTCTGCGGATTGTAGAAACCGCCGCCGTGGACTGCCCACAGCTCGCCGGAGACGCCCTTCTTTTCCAGGTCGCTGCCCGGCTTGGGCGGACGGATGGAGTTGTCCAGCCAGACGAAATAAAAAGAGGCGCCGATCCAGGCGATGCCCGTGATCAGGTGCAGCCAGCGAACCAGCAGATTGGCCCAGTCGATGCCATATGAAACCAGGAGTGCTTCCATGTCTTCCCCACGCAGGATTGCTGTCCGCCACCGCGACCTACTCCGGACAGGCGAGGCATTGCCTCAGGAATGGGCCGCCATGAAAGCCCTCCCCCGCCATGCATGCCGCATGGAAACTGCTGGATGAGTGGGAGTGAAGGCTTTCCGCGCGCCGGGACGCGCACGAAGCCTGGAAGTGGCGTCGCTGCTGGTCTCCCGTCGTGCTGCCGCTACGACCCGATGGCTGCTGCCATCTGTTGTCTCGGTCCTCGTCCTGCGGCGCTGCCCTCGTGAGGCTGGCAATGGCTGGCGCGGACCGGTTGCACGAACGATAAACGCGGGGACCCCGCAAAACATGGTCGACAACATATATTTGACATACGAAATTCCATATACAAAAATGCCCCCTGGATGTGGGACGCTTGCGCTCGCATCACGCCAGACCGCCGCCGCGAGCCGGTCCTGACGAATAACAACGACAAGGCACCCACCCGATGCGGTGCCATCAGAGTGAACGAAAAACCGTCACCTGCCCCACGCTAGAACAAAGACCCCGGAGACATCCCCATGTCCAGGCTGCCTGACCACCTCGATATCCACCTCATCCGCATCCTCTATCTGTTGCTGTGCGAAAAGAATGTCTCGCGCGTGGCCCTGAAACTGAACCAGCCGCAACCCTCGATCTCCGCTTCGCTGCGCAAGCTGCGCGAGCTCACCGGTGATCCGCTGCTGGTGCGCGGCGCCCGTGGCATGGTGCCGACCCAGCACGGCGAAAGCCTGCTGAAGCCGGCCAAGCGCATCCTCGACGAGACCGAGCGCCTGTTCGTGCCCAAGACCGCCTTCGTGCCGCAGGAGGAAGAGCGTACTTTCCACATCGCTGCGCCGGACTACATGAACACGCCCTTCTTCACCGAGGTGATCGCGCGCCTGCGTCGTGAATCGCCGCGCAGCCACATCGTGATCCACGCGCTGGGCCCGGATACCGACTACGTGCGCCTGCTCTCGGACGGCGAACTGGACCTGGTCATCGCCAACTGGGACGAGCCGCCGCCGCACCTGCATCTCTCCAAGCTGTTCGACGACCCCATCGTCTGCCTGATGCGCGCCGATTGCGCCTATGCCAAGCGCACCGCCCGCGACGCCATGACCATCGAGGACTATCTCTCCCTGCCCCACGCCGCGCCCTCGCAGATCCTGCCCGGCTATCACGGCACCATCGACAGCTTCCTGGAAAAGCAGAACCTGCATCGCAACGTGGTGGTGGAGTCGGCCCACTTCCGCATGCTGCCCTACATGGTGGCGCAGACCGACCTGGTGCTGACGGCCGGCCAGCAGTTCGCCAGCTTCTACGAAAAGCTGCTGGCCCTGAAAAGCTATACGGTGCCCATCAAGTTCCCGCCGCTGCGCTTCTACCAGCTCTGGCACGAGCGCGTGCACCAGGCCACCGAGCACAAGTGGCTGCGCGCCCAGGTCAGCGCAGCCGCCAAGCTGCTGGCCCAGGGGCGGGCATGATGGACATGGCGGACATGGCGGCAGCCCGCCGGGACGCCAGCCAGCAGAGGGAAATGACACCCGTCCATATATCGCCCGGACGTGTAGCGGTATGCCGGGGCCACTATATCGCCCCTGCCGGATTGCTTTAGTATCGCCAGCATCAGGCCGGTATCCACCTCCAGAGCGCACAGGAAGGCAGAACACGGCACTGAGCCGGAACCACATTCAAGCGACAAGGCAGGCCCCGTTCCAGACGGCCGGGGCAAGGTCACATGTCAGGTTCCTCCATAAAAAATACCAGGAGACAGCCCATGCAAGCCCCCAGCCATCCAGTGGATGAACGCCTACCCGTATTCAAGCTCTTCGCGCTCGGCATGCAGCACGTGCTGGTGATGTATGCCGGCGCGATTGCCGTGCCGCTCATCATCGGCGGTGCCCTGAACCTGCCCAAGTCCGAGATCGCCTACCTGATCAGTGCCGACCTGTTCTGCTGTGGCGTGGTCACCATCATCCAGAGTGCCGGTATCTGGAAGTTCGGCATCCGCATGCCGGTCATGATGGGCGTGACCTTCGCCGCCGTCGGACCGATGGTGGCCATGGCCAACAATCCCCAGCTCAACATCCTGCACATCTATGGCGCGGTGATTGCCTCGGGCCTGTTCTGCATCCTGGCCTCGCCCTACATGAGCAAGCTCATGCGCTACTTTCCACCGGTGGTGACGGGTACCGTGATCACGGTGATCGGGGTCTCGCTGATGGGCGTGGGCATCAACTGGGCGGCGGGTGGACAACCGGTGATCGGCAAGCTGGTCGACGGCGTCTTCGTCAAGGTGCCCAATCCCGACTATGGCTCGCCGCTGTCGCTGTCGATTGCGGCGGTGGTGCTGGTGGCCATCCTGCTGATCACCAAGTACACGCGGGGATTCATCTCCAACATCTCGGTATTGCTGGGGATGGTGGTGGGCTTCGTGATCGCCTTTGCACTGGGCAAGATCAGCTTCGCCGGCCTGGATGCAGCCGACTGGTTTGCCTTCATCCAGCCCTTCCACTATGGGCTGCCGCAGTTCGACCTGGCTTCCATCATCAGCATGTGCCTGGTGATGATCGTGACCATGATCGAATCGACCGGCATGTTCATGGCCCTGGGCGACATCGTCGGCCGCCGGATCGACGACCGCGCACTCGCCAGCGGCCTGCGCGTGGATGGCCTGGGCACGGTGATCGGGGGCCTCTTCAACACCTTCCCCTATACATCGTTCTCGCAGAACGTCGGTCTGGTGGGCGTGACCGGCATCCGCAGCCGCTTCGTCTGCGTGGCCGCCGGGGTGATCCTGATCGCCTTTGGCCTGTTCCCCAAGATGGCGCACGTGGCCGCCTCGATCCCGCAATTCGTGCTGGGCGGCGCCGGCATCGTGATGTTCGGCATGGTGGCGGCGACCGGGATCAAGATCCTCTCCAAGGTCGATTTCCATGGCAATCGCAACAACCTCTTCATCGTCGCCATCAGCATCGGCGTGGGCATGATCCCCATCGTCGCCCCCACCTTCTTCGACAAGATGCCGCACCTGCTGGGCACCATCTTCCACAGCGGCATCCTGCTGGCCTCGGCCATGGCAGTGGGGCTGAACCTGTTCTTCAACGGTCGCGGCAGCGAGGAAGACGTGGCCCGCTATGCGGTAGCGGCGGCACAAAGCTCGGATCACTGAGCGCAGGCGCGGTCTTGCCATCGACAGATATGCCAAAACCGATACGCGCCAGATGAAACCGTTGATGCCATCCGGGCCAAGATGTTTTAAAGTCTCACCTGCGCCCGGATGCCCGCCGGGCGCGCCCGCAGCCCTCCCCGGACGGCAGCGGCAACCCACAATCACAGACAACAATCGGCGCCGACAATACTGATTTTCAGATCGTGGGCGCCGGTGTTGATCGCAACAGCAACGAACCAGCGAGGGAGCCGGCGCAGACCGACCGGCCAGCACATGACGACGACACTGCAACAATTGAACGAGGCCGATGCCTCCGCCTTCATCGCCGCCCTGCACGGCATCTACGAGCATTCGCCCTGGATTCCCGAGCGCGCCGCGCTGCAGCGTCCCTTCCGCAACATCACCGCCCTGAAACTGGCCCTGCAGAAAGTCGTCACCGACGCCAGCCGCGCCGAACAACTGGGCCTGATCCGCGCCCACCCCGAACTGGCCGGCCGCGCCGCCATCGCCGGCGAACTGACCGCCGAATCCACCGGCGAGCAGGCCCGGGCCGGCCTGAACCAGTGCAGCCCGGAGGAATTTGCCCGCCTGCAACAGCTCAACACCGATTACAACGCCCGCTTCGGCTTCCCCTTCATCCTGGCCGTGAAAGGCCCGACCGGGGCTGGCCTGACGCGTCAGCAGATCATCGCCACCTTCGCCCGTCGCCTGCGCAACCAGGTCGAAGACGAACTGCGCGAAGCCCTGCGCCAGATCGGCCGCATTGCCGAGATGCGCCTGAACGACCTGCTGGGCCATCGCCCGCAACTGGGTGCCACCGTCATGCAATGGGCCGAGGAAATCGGTGCCCTGTCCGAAGACGAAGGCGCTCTCACCTGCACCTACCTGACCGACACCCACCGTCGCACCGCCGACCAGATCGCCCAATGGATGCGCGAAGCCGGCATGCACGTCCACATCGATGCGGTGGGCAACGTGGTCGGCCGCTACCTCTCCAGCGACCCGCAGGCCAAGACCCTGATGACCGGCTCGCACTACGACACGGTGCGCAACGGCGGCAAGTACGACGGCCGCGAAGGCATCCTGCTGCCCATCGCCGTGGTCAGGCACCTGCATGAGCGGGGCGAGACCCTGCCCTTCCATTTCGAAGTCATCGGCTTCTCGGAAGAGGAAGGCGTACGCTTCAAGAGCACCTTCCTGGGCAGCAATGCCGTCACCGGCCAGTTCGACATGAAGCTGCTCGACCTGCAGGACAAGGACGGCATCAGCATGCGCGAGGTCATCACCCAGGCCGGCCACGACGTCACCGCCATCCCGCAGATCGCCCGCGACGCCGCCGATATCCTGGGCTATGTCGAAGTCCACATCGAACAGGGCCCGGTCCTGTTGAACCGCGACCTGCCGGTCGGCATCGTCACCTCCATTGCCGGCAGCTCACGCTACCTGGTCGACCTGAAAGGCGTGGCCAGCCACGCCGGCACCACGCCGATGGACATGCGCAAGGACGCCGCCGCCGCCGCCGCCGAGATCATCCTCTACGTGGAGCAGCGCTGCTCGCAGGACCAGCATGCTGCGCTGGTCGGTACGGTCGGCCAGCTACAGGTACCCCGCGGCTCCACCAACGTCATCCCGGGCGCCTGCCAGCTCTCGCTGGACATCCGCGCCGCCCGTGACGACATCCGCCTGGCCGCGGTCAAGGACATCCTCGCCAAAATCGAAGACATCGGGGCACGGCGCAGCATCGACATCAAGCTGGAAGAAACCCTGAGCGCCCCGGCCGCCCCCTGCGCCCCCTGGCTGATGGAACAACTGGCCGCCGCCACCGAACGCGCCGGCGTCCCGCCCTTCGAACTGGCCTCCGGCGCCGGCCACGACGCAATGGCCATCGCCCGCCTGACCGACGTCTGCATGCTCTTCACCCGCTGCGGCAACGGCGGCATCAGCCACAACCCGCTGGAGACCATGACGGCCGATGATGCCGAGGTATCGGGACAGATCCTGCTGGATTTCCTGCGCAGCTTCAGGGCGAAGCATTAATTGTTTATATATTTATGTGGCGACCGCACGGGCGGGAAGCATGCGACGCCCATGATGTGTGCGTGTTTCAATTGAACACCGGAATCCTCGCCCCTATCCAGTCCTGGATGGTGGGCGGAATTGCAATCTCGCCTTGCTTGCTGTCCGCATCGAAGTAGAGAAGTTTATCGTCACTGATCTGCAAGGACGCCAGCCCAAGGGAGTCGTCCGAGAAGATCGTGTAGTGCCTCTTTGCCAAAATTGTGCCTTGTTCATCCGTGACCGAGAGAAGGACCTTATCGAGTCCTTCTCCAAGGAAATGACTGTCGATGAGACCCGCGCCACAGATGCGAATGTGGTAGGTCTTGCTGCCAATTCTTTTTATTCCACCGTCAAGCTTTGCGGTGTAGTCGTGTTGCGTGCAGTCGGTCTGGTGGAAAAAGTTGAACAGATAGGTTGATGAGAATAGAAACACGACGATCAGGATGACGATGGATGGCGTCATCTTGAATAGTTCTTGAGGGAAGGACCCTTCCGTTTTACAGACTTTGTAGGCCTTGAATAGAAAAAAGACGGCTGTGAAAATTGCCACGCCAATGCCTGTCTCTTTTGCGTACATGAGGAGGAGGAATGGGCGCAGGTCAGGACCGTTGGATGGCAAGAGCCAGGCAAGCAACAACGCCGACAAGAAGACCGCAAAGCACGCTGCGGCAAGCACTAGAGCGTTCTTTACGGTTTTTTTGAAGTAATGTCGTAGGGTCGGCATATCGTACCAAGGTCGATGATGATGGGCGTCTCCAGCTTGTAGAGTTGAGGTTTGCTGTAAATCATAAAATCCTCTCCTCTGTTGCGCGCCTTCCGCCATTCGTTATAGGACCTGTTGTAGACGGGCCAATAGACGTCTTTTGCCTGGAATTTGCTGAACAGGCTACGTCTTGTATCGACGGGCTTATCGACGATGTGTTGGCCTGGGAGGTAATCAGACCTCAAACGAAAGTTTTCCTTTGGCGCGTTGTGATTTTTGTTCTGGCGCCGAAGGCTTGGTTTCAGTTGCCCGGCGATGTCATTACCCGCAAGGTAGTAGGACGTAATCATGTCGCGCTTATTCCAGTGTCCAAGATATTGACTCCTGGAAGGATCTTTGTCGTTGAAAGAATAATTGTCCTTGATGTAGATATAGACATGGGTGACGGAGGCTGAGGCATCCATGCAAAACTGCTGCGGATCGGTATCGTATTTGAAATATCTTGCCCCGTTGAGATGGGCTCTTCCTATGGCGGCATAGAGAACAAAATTTCCCAATGCGCCAGAAAGATCCGTGAGCACAAGAACGCCTTCTGTGGTGTCCAGTATGGAAACTTCCATTTTTTGGAAGTGCCAATCCAGATGAAACTGTCGTAAGTCGACGACGAAATCAGTCGTATCCAGATCGAGATTCGGCTTGGTGCTGGCGGCGCGTTGGAAGGTATCGGACGCATGGCGTAGAAGCTTTCTTTTGAGAACAGCCTGCGCGTTTTTTGAACCCGTCATTTGAAGGAGATTATTCAGACGCTTTTTGACGCTGCCGTATCGCAGTGCCCAATCCAGGGTGACGAGCTTGTCCTCAAGAGGTTGAACAGAGTCGAGGTCATTGTCCCATACGTGAGCAGGACCTTTGAACCACTTCCTGGCGAGCTTGGCGGCCATGGGCCACCCCATACGATCCATCGCATCAGGAATGTCCTGGAGGTCGAATTCAGGGAGCTTCTCGCGATCTTCAGCCTCAAGTTCCATGAACTGCTGGCCGCGAAATTCCTTCGGTTCCTGTTTCTTTCCGAATGCGGTCGACTTCTGATGTTCGGTCTCTGATCGCACGGCAGCAACATCCCCGGCCGTGGACCCGGAGGATGTTGGTATTGACTTGGAAGACGGTGCTACCTCGCCAGGAGCAAAGCGTTCGTACGAGACGGTCTGAGGAGTGTTGATTGCGATACACCCTTCGAATCCGGCATGGCATTTCCACCTGGGCTTGCTGAACGGCAGTCGTGCCTTCGCTATCTTGTAGTAGGGGATTTTTCTTGTCTTTGCCATTGTCGGGAGTACCTTCCAGCTTCTGGATTTCCAGACAGCTTGATGACGAACAAGCTCGCCAGTGTACTCAGCAGGACCGCCCAAACCTATCGTAGCAGTTTGAAACACCATGACTTTCACCTGTCCACATACGACAAGTTGGTGAAGCATTCGAGTGCAGTAACATGCATGTTCAGGAGCCTTGCCCCGGTATAGGCAGGACGTCTTTACAGTGGACTCGATAAACCAACAACCCGTGTCAGGCAGGATTCAATCTACCCAGCAACCCCACGCGCCGCAGCGTTAATAGGGCAAGAAAGGGACTCCCCCCTGTCACCTGCGTCGACCCGCAAGCAAGCCAATCCAACAGAAACAAGGAACCCAAGAAGGAGTCCAGCAACATGCAACACAAGCCAAACAGCAAGACCCTGCTGATCAGGAACGCCCGCGTGCTCGTCACCATGAACGACGCCCGCGAAGAAATCCCGCAAGGCGCCATCTACATCCGCGACAACGTGATCGAACAGGTCGGCAAGAGTGCCGACCTGCCGCAGCAGGCCGATGAAATCATCGACGCCACCCACCATGTCGTCATCCCCGGCCTGATCAATACCCACCACCACATGTACCAGAGCCTCACGCGCGTCATCCCCGCCGCGCAGAATGGCGAACTGTTCAACTGGCTCACCAACCTCTACCCGATCTGGGCCGGCCTCACCCCCGAGATGATCCAGGTCTCCACGCTCACCGCCATGGCCGAGCTGATCCTCTCCGGCTGCACCACCAGCAGCGACCACCTCTACATCTACCCCAACCAGACCCGCCTGGACGACAGCCTGGAAGCCGCCACCCAGATCGGCATGCGCTTCCACGGCGCCCGAGGCGCCATGAGCGTAGGCCAATCCAAGGGCGGCTTGCCGCCGGATCGCGTGGTGGAAGACGAAGAGGCCATCCTCCAGGACAGTCGCCGCCTCATCGAGACCTATCACGACCCGGCGCGTCACGCCATGCAGCGCATCGTGGTCGCCCCTTGCTCGCCCTTCTCGGTCTCGCGCGACCTGATGCGCGAAGCCGCCGACCTGGCCCGCCACTACGGCGTCTCCCTGCACACCCACCTGGCCGAGAACGTCAACGACATCGCCTACAGTCGCGAGAAATTCAACATGACCCCGGCCGAATACGCCGAGGACTGCGGCTGGGTCGGCCACGACGTCTGGCACGCCCACTGCGTGCAACTGGATGATCACGGTATCGATCTCTTCGCCCGCACCGGCACCGGCGTGGCGCATTGCCCCTGTTCCAACATGCGCCTGGCCTCCGGCATCGCCCCCATCCGCAAGATGCTGGACGCAGGCGTGCCGGTCGGACTGGGGGTGGATGGCAGTGCCTCCAACGACAGCGCCCACATGCTGGGTGAAGTGCGTCAGGCCATGCTGCTGCAGCGGGTAGGATTCGGCCCGGACGCCATGACGGCACGGCAGGCGCTGGAGATCGCCACCCTGGGGGGGGCGAAGGTATTGAATCGGGATGACATCGGCGCGCTCAAACCCGGCATGTCAGCCGATCTGGTGCTGTTCGACACGCGCCAGCTGGCCTTTGCCGGGGCGCTGCATGACCCGGTGGCCGCGCTGGTGTTCTGCACCCCGGCCAATGTGGACTACAGCATCATCAACGGCCGCGTGATCGTGCGCGAGGGGCAGTTCACCAGCATCGATCTGGGGGTGGTGCTGGAGCGGCACAACGCCCTGTCGCTGCAACTGGCTGAAGCGGCCCGCTCATCCGCCCACTAACCCACCCTCACTCCGGAGTCGAACATGCGTATCTCGGACATGAAGATCGGCGCCCGCCTGGCGCTGGGTTTTGGCGCAGTCATGGTGCTCCTGCTGGCCATCGCCATACTCGGCAACCTGCAACTGGGACGACTGGCCGATGGCATCGGCCTCATCGTCAAGGACCGCTATCCCAAGACGGTCATGGCCAACACGGTACAGATCCAGGTCAACAAGATCGCCCTGGATATCCGCGACATCCTGCTCACCAGCGACCCCGAGCGCATCAAGGCCCTGGCCGCCGATGCCACGGCGGCCGACCGCAAGATGAACGAATACCTGGCCAGGCTGCAGCAAGTGGCACGCACCGAGGAAGACAGGCGATACGTGGAAGCCGCTATCGCGGCACGCCAGGCCTACGTTCCCGCGCGCGACCAGCTCATGGCCCTGGCCATGGCGGGTCGCACCGATGAAGCCCGTGCCTTCCTGCCGCAGCAATTCATGCCGGTGCAGATCAAGTACTTCATTGCGCTCGATGCCATGTTCGACTACCAGGGTGGCCTGATGGATGCGGCTGGCGAAGCAGCCACCCGGGATTCGGCCAGTGCCCGTCTACTCATCAACAGCCTGGCCGTGGTCGCTCTGCTGCTGGCTACCGCAGTCGCATGGCTGGTCTCGCGCAGCATCTCGCGCCCGCTCGGCCATGCCGTGGGCGTGGCACGGCGGGTGGCCGAAGGCGACCTGTCCACGCAGGTGGAAGTCACCTCGCGCGACGAGACTGGCGAGCTGATGGCGGCCCTGAAACTGATGAATGAGAACTTGCGCAACATCGTTGGTCGCGTGCACCAGGGCAGCAATACGATCCACCATGCCGCCGGTGAAATCGCCAGCGGCAACCTGGATCTCTCGGCCCGTACCGAGCAACAGGCCGGCTCGCTCGAGGAAACCGCCTCGGCCATGGAAGAGCTGACCACCACCGTCAGACAGAACGCCAACAACGCCCGTCAGGCCACGCAACTGGCCAGCACCGCCTCCGGCATCGCGGTACAGGGCGGGAGCGTGGTGCATCGGGTGGTCGATACGATGGCTGACATCAATGCGTCCTCACGGCAGATCGTGGACATCATCGCGGTCATCGACGGCATCGCCTTCCAGACCAATATCCTCGCGCTCAATGCCGCCGTGGAAGCCGCGCGTGCCGGCGAACAGGGACGCGGCTTTGCGGTGGTGGCCTCGGAGGTGCGCTCGCTGGCCCAGCGCAGCGCCAGCGCCGCCCGCGAGATCAAGACCCTGATCCATGACTCGGTGGGCAAGATCGAAAACGGCAGTACCCTGGTGCAGCAGGCCGGCAGCACCATGGAGGATGTGGTGGCCAGCGTGCAAAGGGTCAACACCATCATCGCCGAGATCAGCCGGGCCAGCCAGGAGCAGAGCACGGGCCTGGAAGAAATCAACCGGGCTATCACGCAGATGGACGAATCGACCCAACAGAACGCGGCCCTGGTGGAACAGGCCGCCGCCGCCGCCCAGTCCATGCGCGACCAGGCCGTGCAGTTGCAGGAGGTGGTGGGGGTGTTCAAGCTGGCGCCAGCGCACCCATGAAAAAAACCGTTCAGCATAATGCTGAACGGTCTCTCCGGCCGTCATGGTGATTATCCGGCCTACCCCCACACCTCCGCCACCCGCAACAGATTGGTGCTGCCCGGCTGTCCGAAGGGCATGCCGGCAGTGATCGCAATCTGGTCCCCCTTGCGCGCAAATCCCTCCCGCACCGCTGCCTGGCAGGCAGCACCGACCAGCTGGCTTTCGTCGTGCATCTGTTCGCTGATGGTGGAATGCACGCCCCATACCAGCGCCAGCCGTCGGGCTGTCGTCAGTTGCGGGGTGATGCAGAGGATGGGCGCGGACGGGCGTTCGCGGGCGGCGCGCAGGCTGGTATGGCCGGAGCTGGTGTAGGTCACCGTGGCGCTGGCGCCGAGGATGCCGGTGACGTCGCGCAGGGCGGCGCAGATGGCGTCGGGGCGATTGCGCTGCGGGGCCGCGTACTGGGCCTGCATCAACGTGCGGTAGAGCGGGTCTCTCTCCACTTCGGTGATCACCCGATCCATCATCGTCACCGCCTGCACCGGGTAGTCGCCATGGGCCGATTCGGCCGAGAGCATCACCGCGTCCGAGCCATCGTAGATGGCACTGGCTACATCCGAGACTTCTGCGCGGGTGGGGACCGGGGCACTGATCATGGATTCCAGCATCTGGGTGGCGATCACGACCGGCTTGCCCTGCTGGCGGCAGGCACGCAGGATGCGCTTTTGCGTGCCCGGCACGCATTCCGGCAGCAGCTCCACACCGAGGTCGCCGCGCGCCACCATGATGGCGTCCGAGACGTCGACAATCTCTTCCAGCCGGTCCAGCGCGGCAGGCTTTTCCAGCTTGGAAAGAATGGCCGCGCGGCCTGCAACCAGGGTGCGGGCTTCCTTCACATCTTCAGGACGTTGTACGAAGGATAGTGCGATCCAGTCCGCGCCCATGTCCAATGCGAAATCGAGGTCGCGCCGGTCCTTGGCGGTCAGTGCGGGGATCGGCAACACTGCATCCGGCACATTGACACCCTTGCGGTCGGACAGCACGCCGCTGTTGACCACGCGGGTGAGAATGCGGGCGCCATCGCTGGAGTCGACCTGCAGCCGCACCTTGCCATCGTCGATCAACAGGCTTTGCCCGGGGCCGATGACCTCGAACAATTCCGGATGCGGCAGGCATACCCGGTGAGCATCACCAGGGGTCGCATCGTGGTCCAGCACGAAGGCCTGCCCGGCCTCGACACTCACACGGCCTTGGGCGAACTGGCCGATGCGCAGCTTGGGGCCTTGCAGGTCGGCCAGGACGGCGATGGGACGGCCCACTTCCTGCTCCACCTGGCGCACGATCTGGTAGCGGGCGTGATGGTCGGCGTGGCTGCCGTGACTGAAATTGAAACGGAACACGTCGGCACCCGCCTCGAAGAGGGCGCGGATCATTTCCGGCGTGGCACTGGCGGGGCCGAGGGTGGCGACGATTTTGGCCTGGCGTTGGCGGCGCATGAACATCCTCTTTAAATTGTTTTGATCATTAAAAAGCCGTTCGGACTGAGTAGATCCGAAGGATCGTATCGAAGGCGCTCTCACGTCTGCGCGCCTTCGATACGCCGCTTGCGCGGCTACTCAGTCCGAACGGGATGAGGTATGCCAGGACCATCATCATCCCTGGCCGCACCTCATGCTGGCAGCGTCAACTGCTCACGCCTGGGCAATCTCATGGTTGGACATGATCTCCACGGCGCGGCACAGCGCCGAGTGATCCAGTCCGCTCAGGCCATGGGCGGCGCAGGCATTCATCAGCTCCTGCGCGGTGGCGGTGTTGGGCAGGCTGATGCCCAGCGCCTTGGCGCCCTGCAAGGCCAGGTTCAGGTCCTTCTGGTGTAACTCGATGCGGAAGCCCGGATTGAAGCTGCGCTTGACCATGCGTTCGCCATGCACCTCCAGGATGCGCGAGGCGGCGAAGCCCCCCATGAGCGCCTGACGCACCCGGGCTGGATCGGCACCGGCCCTGGAAGCGAACAGCAGTGCCTCGGCCACGGCCTGGATGTTCAGGGCCACGATGATCTGGTTGGCGACCTTGGTGGTCTGGCCGTCACCGTTGCCGCCGACCAGGGTGATGTTCTTGCCCATCAGTTCGAACAGGGGCTTGACGTCATTGAAGGCCGATTCCGATCCGCCGACCATGATGGTCAGCGAAGCGGCCTTGGCGCCGACTTCGCCACCCGAGACCGGTGCATCCAGGTACTGGCAACCCAGGGCGTTGATCTTCTGCGCGAACTCCTTGGTGGCGATGGGCGAGATGGAACTCATGTCGACCACGATCTTGCCGGGCGAGAGGCCTTCGGCCACGCCCTTTTCGCCGAACAGCACAGCCTGGACGTGCGGCGTATCCGGCACCATGACGATGACGATGTCGGCGCGCTTGGCCACTTCCGCGCCCGAGGTGCAGACGGTGGCACCGCCTTCCAGCAATCCCGCCGGCGGGTTTTTCTGGTCATGCAGGTAGAGCTTGTGGCCGCCTTGTTGCAGCTTGTCCGCCATGGGTGCGCCCATGATACCCAGGCCGATGAATCCGACTTTTGCCATGCTGTGTCTCCTCAAGAAAAGATGAAATCCTGCTTGCGCGCACTTGCGCATTCACGCGCTCACGCGCTCACGCACTCACGCACTCACGCACTCACGCGTGCTGCAAGCCGTGTTGCGCCATCCAGCCCAGGCCGGCAACGGTGCCAGCCTGCGGTTTGTATTCGCAGCCGATCCAGCCGCGATAGCCGATCTCCTGCAGCCAGCCGAACAGGTAGCGGTAATTGATTTCGCCGCTGCCGGGCTCGCCGCGTCCGGGGTTGTCGGCCAGTTGCACGTGGCCGATCAGGGAGAGGTTGGCCTTGAGGGTGTTGGCCAGTTCGCCCTCCATGCGCTGCATGTGATAGATGTCGTACTGGACGAAGAGATTGTCCGAGCCGGTGGCCAGGATCAGCTCTACCGCCTGGCGCGTGGTGTTGAGGAAGAAGCCGGGGATGTCGAAATGGTTGATCGGTTCGATCAGCAGGCGGATGCCCTGCTCCTTGAGCTTGCTGGCGGCGTACTTGAGATTGCCCACCAGCACCTCGCGGGCGGCCTCGCGCGCGACACCCGGTGGCAGGATGCCGACCAGGCAGTTCAGCTGCGGCACATCCAGCGCCTTGGCATAGCGGATCGCCTCATCGACACCGGCGCGGAACTCGGCCACTCGGTCCGGGTGGCAGGCAATGCCCCGCTCGCCCGCATCCCAGTTGCCGGCTGGCAGGTTGTGCAACACCAGTTGCAGGCGATGGGTACGCAACTGGTCGGCGATCTGCTGCGGCGTGAAGGCATACGGGAACAGGAATTCCACGCCCTTGAAACCGGCATCGGCCGCAGCCTTGAAGCGTTCCAGGAAAGGCTGTTCGGTGAACAGCATGGTGAGATTGGCGGCAAGTCGGGTCATGGTGTCTCCTCTTAGTCCAGCAGGCTGATGGCGGTGGGGGCATCCTCGGCGCGCTCGGCCAGGGCTTCGAATTCATTGATGGCATCGATCTCGGTGCCCATGGCGATGTTGGTGACGCGTTCCAGGATGATTTCCACCACCACCGGCACGCGATACTCGGCCATCCAGCGCTGCGCCTGGGCCAGCGCATCCTGGATGCCATTGGGGTCGGTCACGCGGATGGCCTTGCAGCCCAGGCCCTCGACGACGGCCACATGGTCCACGCCATAGCCCTGCAGTTCGGGGGCGTTGATGTTCTCGAAGGCCAGCTGCACGCAGTAGTCCATCTCGAAGCCGCGCTGGGCCTGGCGGATCAGGCCGAGGTAGGAGTTGTTGACCAGCACGTGCAGGTAGGGCAGCTTGAATTGCGCGCCCACGGCGAGTTCTTCGATCATGAACTGGAAGTCGTAGTCGCCCGAGATGGCCACCACCTTCTTCTGCGGATCGGCCGCCACCACGCCCAGTGCGGCGGGGATGGTCCAGCCCAGCGGACCGGCCTGGCCGCAGTTGATCCAGTGGCGGTCCTGGTAGACATGCAGGAATTGCGCGGCGGCGATCTGCGACAGGCCGATGGTGGCGACGTAGCAGGTATCGCGGTCGAAGGCGCGGTTCATTTCTTCATAGACGCGCTGCGGCTTGACCGGTACCTCGTTGAAATGGGTGCGCCGCTGCAGGGTCTTCTTGCGCTGCTGGCACTCCGTCAGCCAGGCCGAGCGGTCGGGCAGGCGGCCCGCCGCCTTGAGCTCGCGTGCCACCTCGACGAACAGCTTCAGTGCCGCGCCGGCATCGCTGACGATGCCATAGTCGGGACCAAAGACCCGGCCGATCTGGGTCGGTTCGATATCGACGTGGACGAACTTGCGGCCCTTGGTGAAGACATCGATGGAGCCGGTATGGCGGTTGGCCCAGCGGTTGCCGATGCCCAGCACGAAGTCCGAGGCCAGCAGCGTGGCATTGCCATAGCGGTGGCTGGTCTGCAGGCCGACCATGCCGGCCATCTGCGGGTGATCGTCGGGGATGGCGCCCCAGGCCATGAGCGTGGGGATGACCGGCACGCCGGTCAGTTCGGCAAACTCCACCGCCAGCCCGGCAGCGTCGGCATTGACCACGCCGCCGCCGATGGTCAGCAGTGGACGTTCGGCGGCGTTGAGCATCTCCAGGGCCTTCTCGATCTGGGCGCGGGTGGCGGCGGGACGATAGACCGGCAGCGGCGCATAGGTATCCGGGTCGAAATCGATCTCGGCCATCTGCACATCGAAGGGCAGGTCGATCAGCACCGGTCCCGGGCGGCCCGAGCGCATCAGGTGGAAAGCCTGCTGGAACACGCGTGGCACCTGGGCCGGCTCGCGCACGGTCACGGCCCACTTGGTGACGGGCTTGGCGATGGATTCGATGTCCACGGCCTGGAAGTCTTCCTTGTAGAGCCGTGCACGCGGGGCCTGGCCGGTCACGCACAGGATGGGAATGGAATCGGCCTGGGCCGAATAGAGGCCGGTGATCATGTCGGTGCCGGCAGGCCCCGACGTACCGATGCACAGGCCGATGTTGCCGGCCCTGGCGCGGGTATAGCCCTCGGCCATATGGGAGGCGCCCTCCACATGGCGCGCCAGGATGTGCCCGATGCCGCCGTGCTTTTTGAGGGCCGAATAGAAGGGGTTGATGGCCGCGCCCGGCACGCCGAAGGCCTGCAGGCAGCCCTCCTTGACCAGTACATGCACTGCCGCGTCGACTGCTCTCATCTTTGCCATGCTCGTTCTCCAGATGTCCGTTGGGATGGTGTTGATCTCTGGAGGCCATGCTAGTCATTACAAATCCGGATGATAAGTATCATCAGAATCCACTGATTACTTACCAAAAGTATGGAAACATAGAAAAAGTATTGAATTACACTGCAGCCAGGAGGAATTGATGGACAAACTCAAGCAGATCGAAGCCTTCGTTTCGGTGGTGGACAAGGGCAGCCTGGCCGCCGCCGCGCTGGAAGAACAGGTCACGCCGGTGATGATGGGGCGGCGCATCGATGCCCTGGAAAAGCGCCTGGGGACCAAGCTCATGCACCGGACCACGCGCCACCTGACGCTGACCGAGCAGGGCAGCGTCTTCCTGGATCACTGCCGCAAGCTGCTGGAACAGATGGACACGGCCGAAAAGAGCGTGGCCGAAGGGCGTCACAAGGCCACCGGCCACCTGGTGGTCTCTACGCCTGCCGCCTACGGCCGGCTGCATGTGGCGCCGCATGCCCCGACCTTCCTGGCGGCCCACCCGGAGGTGCAGATCTCCTTCAACCTGACCGATCGCGTGGTGGATCTGGTGCGCGAGGGCTATGACCTGGGTATCCGCATCGGCGGCGCCATCGAACCCAGTTTCGTGGCCGTGCGCCTGGCCAGCAACCGGCGCGTGGTCTGCGCGGCGCCGGATTACCTGCATCGCCACGGCATCCCGCGCACGCTGGACGACCTGGCGCGCCATAACTGCCTGGCCTTCAATCTGCAGGGAGGCCAGCAGCGCGGCTGGTATTTCCAGCAGAATGGCAAGCCGGTCATCATCAAGGTACAGGGCAAGCTGGATTGCAACGATGGCGAACTGCTGCACCGCTGGGCCAGCGAAGGGCTGGGACTGGCCTGGCGCTCCACCTGGGAAATCCAGGCGCAACTGGCGTCAGGCGAGCTGGTGACTGTGCTGGACGACTACGCCCTGCCCCACTACGACATCATGGCGGTCTACCCGCAGCAGCGGCACCTGCCGGCCAAGACGCGCTTTTTCATCGATTACCTCAAGGAAGTCTATGCCCAGCCGGACTACTGGAACCGGGCGCGCAGTCCGGCCCGCACCGTCTGAGGCGAAAGCCGAAAAGCGGGCGTTCCCGGATGCAATCCGACAACAGTGGCAAAATCTCGGTCCTGGCGGCAATTTGCGGCGATTGATTGCTTACCCGTATGCCGACAATGCAATGCAACAAAATCCGCCTGCCAGGCGGGTTTTCCGCCAATCCGACCGTTATAACCCCAGCCCAATAATGGCTATGCCCCGGCCCTTACATCGCGCATCATGAAATTCAACGACATTACGAACGCTGCCAAGACAACAGCAACGCCCACTTTCTGCCTGCCACTGCTGCAGGCGGGTTTTCCGGCGCATAAAAAAGGACCCAACGGAGACAACCCACAATGAACGCCCTGAACAGATTCTTCCGCCTGGAAGAAAACGGCACCACCGTGCGCACCGAGCTGCTGGCCGGGCTCACCACCTTCCTGACGATGGCCTACATCATCTTCGTCAATCCCTCCATCCTGGGGGACGCCGGCATGCCCAAGGACTCGGTGTTCGTCGCCACCTGCGTGGCCGCTGCCGTGGGCACGCTCATCATGGGCCTGTATGCCAACTACCCCATCGGCCTGGCACCCGGCATGGGGCTCAATGCCTACTTCGCCTATGCCGTGGTCAAGGGCATGGGCTTCCCGTGGCAGGCCGCGCTGGGCGCGGTGCTGATCTCGGGCTGCCTGTTCCTGCTGGTGAGTGTGCTGCGCGTGCGCGAGTTGATCATCCAGAGCATTCCGCGCTCCTTGCGCACGGCCATCCCGGCCGGCATCGGGCTGTTCCTGGCGATCATTTCGCTCAAGAGCGCCGGCATCGTCGCCGCCAATCCGGCCACCTTCGTGACCCTCGGTGACCTGCACCAGCCGGCGCCGGTGATGGCCGTCATCGGCTTCCTGGTGATCGTGGCGCTGGACCGCCTGAAGGTGCGCGGGGCGCTGCTGATCGGCATCCTGCTGGTGACGGTGCTGTCGTTCGTCTTCGGCGGCAACCATTTCTCGGGCATCTTCGCCGCACCGCCCTCGATTGCGCCGACCTTCCTGCAACTGGATATCAAGGGCGCCATTTCCATGGGCCTGATCAACGTGGTGCTGGTGTTCTTCCTGGTGGAACTGTTCGACGCCACCGGCACCCTGATGGGCGTGGCCACCCGCGCCGGGCTGATGAAGGACGGCAAGATGGCGCGCCTGAACAAGGCCCTGATGGCCGACAGCACGGCCATCGTCGCCGGCTCCCTGCTGGGCACCTCGTCCACCACCGCCTACATCGAGAGCGCCGCCGGCGTACAGGCCGGTGGCCGTACCGGCCTCACCGCCGTGGCCATCGCGGTGCTGTTCCTGCTGTGCCTGTTCATCGCACCGCTGGCTGGCGTGGTGCCGGCCTATGCGACGGCACCGGCGCTGTTCTTCGTGGCCTGCCTGATGCTGCGCGAACTGGTGCACATCGACTGGGACGACACCACCGAATGCGTGCCGGCCGTGATCACGGCGCTGGTGATGCCCTTCACCTATTCGATCGCCAATGGCCTGGCACTGGGCTTCATCAGCTACGCCGGCCTGAAGCTGCTCACCGGTCGCGCCCGGGACGTGTCGGTGGTAATCTGGATCATCGCTGCGATCTTCCTGTTCAAGATCATCTACCTCGGTGGCGAATGAGCGCATGCAGCGTCATGAAGTAGTCTGAACCATCGAAGAGGCGGCCCGCAACGACAGGGGCTGCCTCTTCGGGATCGTGACAAGAGGGAACCCGACAATCGTCCGCAACAATAGGCTACGGACAATCCGTTTCCTCTTTTGACGACCCCGGCACGTTTCTTGAATGCCATCTGGCCACGGGAGACACCACAGGCCGGCCGCCGCCCCGAGCGGACATGCCGCCTGAAAGCAGATCCAATAATAAGAAGCACGCCCCACGATACGCCCTGGAGCGCGCCATAAAGCAGTCTGTTTTGTAGACAATCCATATTGAGTAAAGCCAAATGCCAGAGACCATCCGCCCCATCCAGTTCTACTTTCGCGGCCAGACCCACGAAGTAGCAGGCCAACCCACGACCCGCACCGTTCTGCAGCATCTGCGCGAAGACCTGCATTGCACCGGCACCAAGGAAGGCTGTGCCGAAGGCGATTGCGGAGCCTGCACCGTGGTGGTGGGCGAGCTGCGCAATGATCAGCTGGAGCTCAAGACGGTCAACTCCTGCATCCAGTTCCTGCCCACCCTCGACGGCCGGGCGCTGTTCACCGTGGAAGACCTGAAGCAGGGCGATGGCTGCCTGCATCCGGTACAGCAGGCCATGGTGGAATGTCATGGCTCGCAGTGCGGCTTCTGCACGCCGGGTTTCGTGATGTCGCTGTGGGGCCTGTACCTGAAGCACGACCAGGACGGCGTCACGCCGACCAAGCGCGAGATCGATGACGCCCTTTCCGGCAACCTGTGCCGCTGCACCGGCTATCGCCCCATCATCGATGCGGCACGCCGCATGGGCGAACTGCCCAAGGTGGATTTCGACCGTGACGCCGTCAAGACCGCGCTACGCGCCATCGACCGCGACGCGCCGCTGGCCGTGACGCATGGCGGCCAGACCTTCCACGCCCCGCGCACGCTGGCGCAGCTGCTGCAGTTGCGCGCCGAGCTGCCCAAGGCGCGCATCCTGGCCGGTTCCACCGATGTGGGGCTGTGGGTGACCAAGCAGATGCGCGAGCTGGGTGACATCCTCTACATCGGTCGCGTGGAAGAACTGCGCGCCATGTCCGTGCAGGATGGCATGCTGGAGATCGGGGCCGGCGTCTCGCTGGAAGATGCCTATGCCGAAGCGGCCCGTCACTATCCGCAAGAGCTGTCCGAACTATGGCAGCGCTTTGCCTCCATGCCGGTGCGCAACGCCGGCACCCTGGGCGGCAATGTCGCCAATGGCTCGCCCATCGGCGACTCCATGCCCTGGCTGATCGCGCTGGGTGCGCAGATCGTGCTGGCCGGCGTGGACGGTCAGCGTGTCATGCCGCTGGAAGACTTCTATCTGGCCTATCAGAAGTCGGCCCTGCAAGCCAACGAGGTGGTGCAGGCCGTACGTATTCCGCTGCCCGGCAAGGAGGTGCGTTTCCGCGTGTACAAGCTCTCCAAGCGCTTCGACCAGGATATCTCGGCGGTCTGTGCTGCCTTTGCCCTGCGCATGGACGGTGACATCGTGACCGAAGCGCGCATCGCCTTCGGCGGCATGGCCGCCACGCCCAAACGCGCCGCACAGGCGGAGGCACTGTTGCAAGGCAAGGTGTGGGACGAGGCACAGGTACGCGCCGCCATGGCTGCGCTGGCCCAGGATTACGCCCCGCTGTCGGACATGCGCGCCAGCGCCGCCTATCGCCTGCGCACCGCGCAGAACCTGCTCTATCGCTATTGGCTGGAAACCCGCAGCGAGGCGCCGCTGGCGCGCCAGGATGTGCGCGCCTTCGCGGCGTGAGTGCATCGCGTACAGCCTATCGACAGAATCCGCAGGAGAACAGCATGAACAAGCAAAGCGAACAATTCCTCAATACCCTGGTACAACCGCCGCAGGACTGGGCCACCGTGGGCAAGCCGCATCCGCATGAATCGGCCCTGCTGCACGTGACCGGCGAAGCCACCTACACCGACGACATCGTGGAACTGCAGGGGACCCTGCATGCGGCCCTGGGCCTGTCGCAGAAGGCCCATGCCAGGGTGCGCGCCATCGACCTGGACAAGGTCAAGGCGGCCACCGGTGTGGTCGCAGTCTTCACCGCAACGGACATTCCGGGCGAGAACGAATGCGGGGCCATCATCCACGACGATCCGGTGCTGGCCGATGGGCTGGTGCAATACGTGGGTCAGCCGATGTTCATCGTGGTGGCCGACAGCCACGACCATGCGCGCCGCGCCGCGCGCCTGGCGGTGGTCGATTACGAAGAACTGCCGCCGGTCCTGACGCCACGCGCCGCCCATGCCGCGCAATCCTATGTACTGCCGCCGATGCACCTGTCGCGCGGGGAACCGGCGGTGGCCCTGGCGCTGGCACCGCACAAGCTGCGCGGCCAGTTCGATGTGGGCGGACAGGAGCAGTTCTATCTGGAGGGGCAGATTTCCTATGCCATCCCCAAGGAGGGGCGCGGCATGCACGTGTACTGCTCGACCCAGCACCCCAGCGAGATGCAGCACCATATCGCCACCGTGTTGAAACTGGCCTCGCACGATGTGCTGGTGGAATGCCGGCGCATGGGCGGCGGCTTCGGTGGCAAGGAATCGCAATCGGCGCTGTGGGCCTGCGCCGCTGCCGTGGCGGCGGCGCGCCTGCGTCGTCCGGTCAAGCTGCGCGCCGACCGGGATGACGACATGATGGTCACCGGCAAGCGCCACTGCTTCGCCTACGACTACGAGATCGGCTATGACGACAGCGGACGCATCCTGGCGGCCAAGATCGACATGATCTCGCGGGCCGGTTTTTCGGCCGACCTGTCCGGCCCGGTGGCCACGCGGGCAGTGTGCCACTTCGATAATGCCTACTACCTCTCGGACGTGGAAATCCACGCCATGTGCGGCAAGACCAACACCCAGTCCAATACCGCCTTCCGCGGTTTCGGCGGACCGCAGGGGGCGCTGGCCATCGAGTACATCATCGACGAGATCGCCCGCAACCTGGGACGTGATCCGCTGGAGATCCGCCGCAACAATTTCTACGGCCCCAGCGATGAAGAAGGGCCGGCGGCGCGCAACGTCACCCACTATGGCCAGAAGGTGGAAGACAACGTGATCCACGGCCTGGTGGACCAGCTGGAAAAGAGCAGCCGCTACCAGGAGCGGCGCCGGGCGATTGCCGACTTCAATGCCGGCAATACGGTGCTGAAGAAAGGCCTGGCACTGACGCCGGTGAAGTTCGGCATTTCCTTCAACGTGCCGCACCTGAACCAGGCCGGTTCGCTGGTGCACGTCTATACCGATGGCTCGGTGCTGGTGAACCACGGCGGCACGGAGATGGGGCAAGGGCTCAATACCAAGGTGGCGCAGGTGGTCGCCCATGCGCTGGGCGTGCCGCTGGAGCAGGTGCGTTGCACCGCGACCGACACCAGCAAGATCGCCAACACCTCGGCCACCGCCGCCTCCACCGGCAGCGACCTCAACGGCAAGGCCGCGCAGGATGCGGCCCTGCAGATCCGCGAGCGACTGGCCCAGGTGGCGGCCCGGCATTTCGGCGTGGACGCATCGGCCATCCGCTTTGCCGATGGCCTGGTGATGGCCGGCGAGCAATCGATCGCCTTCGTCGAACTGGTGATGCAGGCTTACCTGCAACGGGTGCAGCTGTGGTCCGATGGCTTCTATTCCACGCCCAAGGTGCATTGGGATGCCAAGCGCATGCATGGCCATCCCTTCTTCTACTTCGCCTATGCGGCGGCGGTGTCGGAAGTGGTGATCGATACCCTGACCGGGGAGTGGAAACTGCTGCAGGCCGACCTGCTGTACGACGCCGGAGAAAGCCTGAACCCGGCGCTGGACATCGGCCAGGTCGAGGGTGGCTTCATCCAGGGCATGGGCTGGCTGACCACCGAGGAACTATGGTGGAACAAGGACGGCAAGCTGATGACGCACGCCCCCTCGACCTACAAGATCCCGGCCATCTCGGATTGCCCGGAAGCCTTCCGCACCGAGCTGTATCGCAACAGCAATGTCTCCGACACCATCCACCGCTCCAAGGCAGTGGGCGAACCGCCGCTGCTGCTGCCGTTCTCGGTGTTCCTGGCCATTCGCGATGCGGTCTCGGCAGTGGGTGGGCATCGCATCAACCCGCCATTGCGCGCACCGGCCACCAGCGAGGCCATCCTCGATGCGGTCGATGTGGTCCGCGCGGCCGCAGCGGTGCAATAAGCCAGACCCTCGGAGAGCGATCATGACGACATGGCTAGCCGCCTTGCGCCGCATGCAGCAGAGCAGCACACCGGCCGTGCTGGTGACGGTGGCGCAGATCCAGGGTTCGACACCGCGTGAATCGGGGGCGCGCATGCTCTACACCGCCGATGCGCAGTTCGACACCATCGGCGGCGGCCATCTCGAATGGCGCGCCGCGCAGATCGCACGCGCCATGCTGCAGGCCGATCCCGCCCGGCTGGATGGGCAGCGGCGACTGGAACGCATCGCACTGGGTCCCAGCCTGGGACAGTGCTGCGGTGGCGTGGTGTTTCTCTGTTTCGAACGGATCGCCAGCGATGCCGAGGCATTGCAGCTGTGGCAGGCACTGGAGCAATCATGGACCAGTGGAAATGACCGGTGGCGGGCCTTGCCACTGGACCATGCCGAGCCCATGCAACTGCTGCAACCTGATGGCACGCAGCACACGCTGCAGGACATGGCCCGTACAGCAAGCCAGACGCAGCTGGTGCGCGACCCACAGGGCCGCCGCTGGCTGCTGGACCTGTGCCGTGCGCACCAGCCGCAGGTGGTGCTGTTCGGCGCCGGCCATGTGGGTGCCGCCATCGTCAAGGTCTTGTCCACGCTACCCTACCGGGTGCTATGGGTGGATGAACGGGAAGACATGTTCCCGCCCGGCTTGTCGGCGCAGATCACCACCGAAGCCACCGACGTGCCCAATGCCGCGGTGGACATGGCCGAGCCGGGTGCGTACTATCTCGTGATGACTCACAGCCACGCCCTTGACCAGCAGTTGACCGAACGCATCCTGAAACGCGGGGATGCGGCCTGGTTCGGCCTGATCGGGTCGATCACCAAGCGCCGGCAGTTCGAACACCGCCTGGCCGAACGCGGCTTCAGCGCGCAGCAGCTGGAACGCATCACCTGCCCCATCGGCATTCCCGGCATCTACGGCAAGGAACCGGCCAGTATCGCCATCGCGGTGGTGGCCCAACTGATGCAGTTGTGGGAATTGCGGTCCCGCCAGCCGGCCGCGCAACGCTATCCCTCTTCCCTCGTCACACACGCTCTGGACGGCAGAGGCTGAAGGAACACCCTGCCGTCACCCTCCGGAAATCCACGTCACCGGTCCTGCTCCAGGCGCCAGACACGATCGGATTTCCCCATCGATTCCCCCCTATCCCTGTACGGAAAGCATCTTCACGTCTGTGCCTTCCAGTATGATGAATATTGAATCGACGGTCTGCGCCCAATCCGCGCCAGGCCGCCTGCAACGAGGAAATACCATGAGCCCATCCCTGCAAGCCTACCGCGCCAGCCTGCTGTACTTCAGCAACGATCCCGCCTTCGACGAACACGCCACGCACTGGCACAGCGACGGCCTGCTGCTGGTCCAGGACGGCAAGATCCAGGCCGCCGGCGACTACACCGCGCTGGCCGCCAGCCTGCCGCCTGGCACCGCCACCGAGGACCTGCGCGGCAAGATCCTCTGCCCCGGCTTCATCGATACCCACGTCCACTACCCGCAGACCGACATCATCGGTTCACCCGCCCCGGGACTGCTGCCCTGGCTGGAAAACTACACCTTCCCGGCCGAACGTCGCTTCCAGCAGCCTGAGCATGCGGCCGAAGTGGCCGACTTCTTCCTGAGCGAACTGCTGCGCAATGGCACCACCAGCGCGGCAGTGTATTGCACCGTGCATCCGCAGTCGGTGGATGCCTTCTTCAGCGCCAGCCATGCGCGCAACCTGCGCATGGTGGCCGGCAAATGCCTGATGGACCGCAATGCGCCCGATTTCCTGCGTGACACGGCCGAGAGCGGCGTACGCGAGAGCGAGGCGCTGATCCGGCGCTGGCACAACAAGGGACGCCAGCATTACGCCATCACCGTGCGTTTCGCACCGACGTCCACGCATGCGCAGATGAAGCTGGCCGGTGAACTGGCGGCGCAGTATCCGGATGCGTATATCCAGACCCATGTGGCCGAGAACACCGACGAAGTGAAGTGGGTCAAGGAGCTCTACCCCGACGCGCGCAGCTACCTGGATGTCTATGACGGCTATGGCCTCATGCGCCAGCGCGCCCTGTATGCACACTGCATCTGGCTGGACGACCAGGACCGCGCGCGCATGGCGGCCACGCAGTCGGCTGCGACCTTGTGCCCGACGTCCAACCTGTTCCTGGGCAGTGGCCTGTTCGACTTTGCCCGCGCCGACGCGGCACGGGTACCGCTGTCGCTGGCCACCGATGTCGGTGGCGGCACCAGCTTCTCGATGCTGCAGACCATGAACGAGCTGTACAAGGTGGCCCGCATGGGCGGCACCTATCTGCCGGCGCAGCGCATGTTCTACCTGGCGACACTGGGTGGCGCACGCGCCCTGCAACTGGAGGGGACCATCGGCAGCTTCACGCCGGGCTGTGACGCCGACTTCGTCGTCCTCGATCCACAGGCCACCCCCCTGCTGGCGCGCCGCAGTGCGACCACCGACAGCCTGGAAGAACAGTTGTTCGCCCTGGCTATCCTGGGGGACGACCGCGCCATCGCCGCGACCTATTCGGCGGGGGTGAAGGTGCATCAGCGCTGATCGCTTTACGTCAGCACGCCATCGTGTGGCCCGGCTTGCCCTTGCGGTGAGCCGGGCTTTTTTTGCGTCTGCCTTTTTCTTTATCTTTTTCCAACTTTTTCGTGACCACACGGACGCTGATTGATGGAGCATCCAAAGCTCAAATGTATCTACTGAGCAACATCATTTGATATGAAATAACCAATAACTTATCAATTGATTTATATTGGAGCCCATACGATGTCTGCCTCCCGCTTGCAGGTCCAAGGTTTTCTCAACCAGTTGTCTGCCATCAACCCGAAGGAAATCATCCTTTCGCGCCAGCGCAAGACGTTGGATTTCCTGGATGAACTCGATTTCGACATGCGCGACGTGATCATGGCGTTCAGACAACTGCGCGTGGAAGATTACAGCTATGGCCCGAATCAGAACGACTGGGGTGCGGGTTGGGTGTGGCACTTCGGCAAGGCCGTCATCCAGTGGGTCGATGAGGAACAGGTAGTACGGCGGGTGTACATCAAGCTCTGCCTGGCAGTCAGCAAGGATGGCCGCAAGACCACCTGCATGTCCTTCCATCCCCCTGAAAGGACGATGACCTTTCCCTTCTCCAAGCCCCCCGTTCAATGGAGCGTCTGATGGACAACAAGCTTTTCGATATCTGCCCCAACTGTGCCGGCGAAGGCACGGTACAGGCCGTGAGTACGACCGAAATCCGCACGGTGAACAAGGAAGCCTTCGAGGTTCCGGTGAACTACTTCGCCTGCCAGCGCTGCGGCGAAAGTTTCCAGACGATGGAGATGGACGACAGCCTGGCCCTGGCACGCGATCTGTATCGCGACAAGCACGGCATGGTCCGGCCGGCGCAATTGACGGCGTGGCGCAAGTCGCTCGGACTGTCCCAGGTCGAACTGGCGGCCGTACTCGGCTGGGGCGTGGCCACCGTCAGTCGCTACGAGAACGGCAAGCTGCAGTCCGATGCCCATGACAAGGCCATGCGCATGGCCATGCGCTCGGCCGAGACCGCCATGGAACTGGTGCGCACCGCCGCCGACCTGGCACCGCAGGTGCGTTCCCGCCTGCTGGCTGATCTCGAAAAGAAGGCCGCCGCCCAGGCGCTGGAAAAGGCCTTTCTGGCCAGCGTGCGTAGTGCACCGGCCGAGGGCATCCACCTGGAGAAGCTGGGACAACTGGTGCTGCTGCTGAGCGAACCGGAAGGCGTCTTCGTCACGAAACTCAACAAGCTGCTGTTCTACAGCGACTTCAGTTTCTATAAGCAACGGGGACGCAGCCTGTCCGGACTGGCCTATGAACGCCTGCCGTATGGACCGGTGCCCTCGGCGTTCCGGCTGCTGTTCTCGCTGCTGGAACAACGTGGCCTGATTCGCCAGGTGGAAGTGAAGGTAGGCACCACCGAGGGAACACAGGTCCTGCCGCTGCTGGCGTCGGACCGGAACTGCTTCGATGAAGAGGAACTGGCCCTGCTGCTCGATATCAAGAAGCGCTTTGCCAGGATGACGGCCAACGATATCTCGGAAGCCTCCCACCTGGAACAGGCCTGGATCGCCACACCGATGGGCATGACGATCGCCTACCAGCACGCGGCCGCATTGAGCTTCTGAGCTACCCGCCTCAGCGTGGCTGGTACAGGTAGATGAATGCCTGGACCGCCCGCTCGGCCGATTCGCGCTGCTGTTGCGGCGTGATGTCGGTGACCACGTTGAGCACGCGCATCTCCATCCATTCCGCCTCCATCAAGCCCCGGAACTGCATGGCGGCGATCCAGGGATCGCCGCCATGCAGCTTGCCCTCGTCCATCTTGACCTTCAGGAACTCGGCGATGCGGGTCCAGCCACGACGCGGGCCGCGCTCGTAGAGCATGGGGCCCAGATCGGACTTGCCGGCGTAATACGAGGCCAACCGTTTGACGGCAATCACCTCGGGCCGGAACACCACACTCAAATAATGCGTCGCCAGACGCAATAAACCGGTTTTCAGATCGTCTTCGTTGCGTAAGGCCATGAACAGTTCTTCGAACTGGCACCCCACCTGTTTCATCATCACCTCCACGAAGATTTCTTCCTTGGAGTTGAAATAGTTGTAGAGCGTGGCCTTGGAACCGCCGACCCGGGCCGAGATTTCCGCCATCGAGGCTGCTTCGAAACCGATTTCGTTGAACACCTCGGCAGCGATATCAATCATTGCCTGGCGGCGTTCTTCACTTTTCTTGCGCATGAATTTTCCTGTGGTGCCGGCCGGCATCGCGGTGCTTGCTGCGGCCAATGTCGAATTATAGGCGGAGAAGCCATCCAAAGCCGCCAGATTCACATCAATTGCCCGTCCAAATTCACTGTTGCGGCTTTGCCGCACAAAGGCGAGTAATTTATCGCAATGAGTCTTGACTATTCACAAAACCAAATACTATACTGAACTGTACAGTTTTAAAACCAAGCATTTCTGTTTCAGTTGTTCACTCCACACTCCACGAACATGAATAACAATTCATCTCTCCACGGTCAGCGTTCGCCGTCGCCGCGACGTCCTCAGCCCTGGCGGCGGGCCGTGACGGCCTCGGCCGCCGTGCTGACGGCAACGCTCATGGCAGGCTGCGCCTCCTTCACCGATCTCGGCCCACGCGCCGAACCCAAATCCATCGCGCAGTACCAAGCAAGCCAGACGCTGGCGGCCACCGCAGTGCAGGCCGCCTGGCCCAACGACCAGTGGTGGAAGGTCTATGGCGACGCGCAACTGGATGCGCTCATCGCCGAAGGCCTGCAAGGCGCGCCCTCCATGGCCGTGGCCAAGGCGCGGCTGATGAAGGCCGAAGGTGCGGCCCAGCAGCAAGGTGCGGCGCTGTATCCGCAGATCAGCGCCAATGCCTCGCTGGACCGGATGAAGCAGTCCTATAACAATGGCGTGCCGCCCGATTTCGTCCCCAAGAATTACAACAACGAAACCCGCGCCACCCTGGACTTCAGCTACGAGATCGACTTCTGGGGCAAGAACCGCGCCGCACTGGCCTCGGCCACCTCGGAACTGGAAGCCAGCCGCGCCGATGCCGCCCAGGCTCGCATCACGCTGGCCACCTCGATTGCCTCGGCCTATGCCGACCTGGCCCAGCTCTACGCCCAGCGCGATACCAACGAAGCCGCCCTGAAGGTGCGGGTGGAAAGCCTGGACCTGTTCAACCAGCGTTTCGGCAACGGCCTGGAAACGCGCGGTTCGGTCAAGCAGATGGAAGCACGTCGCGCCATTGCCCAGGCCGACCTGAAGGCCACCGACGAATCCATCGGCCTGCAGCGCAACAAGCTGGCCGCGCTGCTGGGCGCCGGGCCGGATCGTGGCCTGCAACTGGTCCGCCCGCAGATCGACCTGTCCAAGCCCTTCGCCCTGCCGGCGCAACTGCCGGTAGAACTACTGGGCCGCCGGCCCGACATCGTGGCCGCACGTCTGCGTGCAGAAGCCGCCGGCAAGCAGATCAAGGTGGCGCGCGCAGCCTTCTATCCCAACGTCAACCTGACGGCCTACTTCGGTTTCCAGTCGCTGGGCATCGATATGCTCACGCGCAGCGGTTCGGACATCGGCAGCGTCGGCCCGGCGATCTCGCTACCGATCTTCAACGGCGGTCGCCTGCGCGGACAGTTCCGCTCGGCCAGCGCCAGCTATGACGAAGCCGTGGCCAACTACGACCAGGCCGTCACCCAGGCCCTGCAGGACGTGGCCGATGTCGGCGTGAGCGAAAAAGCCCTGGCCGGACGACTGGCCGACGTGCAAGCCGCCGCCGATGCGGCCGAGGAGGCCTATCGCATCGTCAGCAACCGTTACAACGGCGGCCTGGCCAACTACCTCGACGTACTCAATGCGCAGGACACGCTCATCAGCAACCTGCGCCAGCTCTCCGACCTGCGCTCGCGCATGTTCACCCTGGATGTCGCGCTGGTGCGCGCCCTCGGCGGTGGCTACCGCGCCACCGACGACAGCAGCCGCCAGAACAGCGCCGACGCGCCCCATACCGATATGCCAAATACGCAAGCGAAAGGTTGATCATCATGTCCCACAGCGATTCCCAAGCGACCCAGACCCTGGCCGACGACGCCAAGCAACGCAATGAAGCCGCCACCCAGGCCGCGGCCGCGCAAAAGCGCAAGAAGCTCTTCTCCATCTTCGGCGGCGTGGTCGCCATCGCGGCCGTCGGCTACGGCGCCTACTGGTACCTGATCGGCTCGCGCTATGTCGAGACCGACAATGCCTACACCGCCACCGAGATCGCTACCGTCACCCCGGCCGTGAACGGCATCGTGTCGGCCGTGGATGTGGTCGATACCCAGGCCGTCAAGAAGGGCCAGGTACTGGTGCGCATCGACGACGCCGACGCCCGGCTGGCAGTGGACCAGGCCGCTGCCGACCTGGACCGCACCGAGCGCAAGGTCAAGGGCTTCTTCGCCAATGACGCCGGCCGGGCGGCCCAGGTGCTGGCCCGCGAAGCCGAGCAGAAGCGCGCCGGTGCGCAGTTGCTGTCGGCCCAGGCCGACCTCAAGCGTGCCGAGATCGACCTGCAGCGCCGTGAAGCGCTGGCCAAGTCGGGCTCGGTCTCGGGCGAGGAATTGAGCAACGCCCGCACCGCCCTGCTGACCGCCCAGGCCAACCTGAAGGCAGCCGAAGCGGCTGAAGTGCAATCACGCGCCAACATCAAGGCCACCCAGGGTGCGCAGAAGGCCAGCACGGTGCTGACCGCCAACACCACCGTGGAAGACAACCCCGAAGTGGTACTGGCCCGCGCCAAGCTCGACCAGGCCCGGCTGGATCTGGAACGAACCGTCCTGCGCGCCCCCGTCGACGGCGTGATCGCCCGCCGCCAGGTGCAGGTCGGCCAGCGCGTGCAGAGTGGCGCCACCCTGCTGTCGGTGGTGCCGCTGCAGCAGATGCACGTGGACGCCAACTTCAAGGAAGGCCAATTGACCAAGGTGCGCATCGGCCAGCCGGTGACCATGAAGGCTGATCTCTATGGCGGCTCGGTGGAATACCACGGCGTGGTCACGGGCCTCTCCGGCGGTACCGGCTCGGCCTTTGCCGTGATCCCGGCGCAGAACGCCACCGGCAACTGGATCAAGGTGGTCCAGCGCCTGCCGGTACGCATCTCGCTGGACCCCAAGGAACTGGCGCAGCGCCCGCTGTCGGTGGGCCTGTCGATGGTGGTGGAGATCGATACCCGCGGCCAGATCCAGGTCGGCGACGCCCAGCCCAAGACCGCGCAGAACACCGAGACCAAGGCTGCCGCGCTGTAAGGCGGGCCTCACGAGAAGACGAGGTTTCCCATGTCATCCACACTCAGCGCAGATGCCGGCTCGCCGCCCGCATCTCCGCCCACACCTCCTCCCACCGCCCAGCCGGCGCTGTTCGAAGCGCCACTGAGCGGCGCCCAGCTGGTCGGTGCCGGCATCCTGCTGGCGGCGGCCAACTTCATCGCCGTGCTCGATACCACCATCGCCAACGTCTCGGTATCGACCATCGCCGGGGCGCTTGGCGCCTCCACCAGCCAGGGTACCTACGTCATCACCTCGTACGCGGTGGCCGAAGCCATCACGGTGCCGCTGACCGGCTGGCTGGCCAACCGCTTCGGCACGGTGCGCGTCTTCATCCTGTCGATGGTCATGTTCGGGCTGTTCTCGGCCCTGTGCGGCCTGGCCAATTCGCTGGGCATGCTGATCGCCTTCCGCGTGATGCAGGGCCTGGCTGGCGGCCCCCTGATGCCGCTCTCGCAGACCCTGCTGCTGCGCATCTTCCCCAAGGAAAAGGCGCCAGCTGCGGTAGGCCTGTGGGCCATGACCACGCTGGTAGCGCCGATCGCCGGCCCGATCCTGGGCGGCGTGCTGTGCGACCAGTACAGCTGGCCCTACATCTTCTGGATCAACGTGCCGGTGGCCCTGATCTGCGGCTACCTCGGCTGGCGCATGCTCAAGCGCTTTGAAACCAAGATGTTCAAGCTGCCGATCGATCGCGTAGGCCTGATCCTGATGGTGGTGTGGGTCGCCGCGCTGCAGCTGATGCTGGATGAAGGCAAGGAAAAGGACTGGTTCGCCTCGACGGAAATCGTGCTGCTGGCGGTGACGGCGGTGGTGTTTTTCATCGCATTCCTGATCTGGGAACTGACCGAACGCAACCCCATCGTCGACCTGCGGGTATTCCGTCATCGCGGCTTCACGGCCAGCGTGACCACCATCTGCCTGGCCTTTGGCGCCTTCTTCGGCTCGGTGGTGCTGACGCCGCTCTGGCTGCAGGGCTACATGGGCTATACCGCCACCTGGTCGGGCTGCATCTCGGCGCTGACCGGCATCCTGGCGGTGATGACGGCGCCCATGGTGGCCAAGATGTCCACCACCATCGATGCCCGCAAGCTGGTGTGCATCGGTGTGACCTGGCTGGGTTTCATCACCTTCCTGCGCGCCTTCAACACGACTGACATGTCCTTCTTCCAGATCGGCTGGCCGCTGTTCCTGCAGGGCATCGGGCTGCCGCTGTTCTTCGTGCCGCTGACCGGTCTGGCGCTGTCCAGCGTCAATGAGGAAGAAACCGCCTCGGCGGCTGGCTTGATGAGTTTCTGCCGCACCATGGCCGGCGCCATCGCCACCTCCATCGTCAACACCAGCTGGGAGAACGATGCGACCTTCTTCCATGCCGAACTGTCCGGCCTGGTCGATCGCGGCGGCGAAGCCGTCAACAGCATGGTGGCTGCGGGGATGAGCCCCGATCAGGCCACCGCCTCGCTGGCACAGACGGTACAGAACCAGGCGGTGATGCTGGCCACCAATCACATCTTCATGATGGCGGCGGTGTCCTTCTCGCTGGCCGCCCTGGCAGTGTGGCTGGCGCCCAAACCCAGCCGCGTGGCCGATACCTCCTCGGCGCACTGACGATACCCGCTCCCCCTCCCCCCACAGTCCGTCCACCCCCTGCGGACTGGGCAGGCGGCCACTTCGGTGGCCGCCTGTTTTTTTGCGCTCCGACACGCCGGCAGCGATTTTGCTAGACTGCGCCATCCCATTGCTTCACCTTCCGAGGAGACCGTGCGCATGAGAGCCCTGCAAGCCGACGCCTTCGCCATCGACCGTCTGAGCCTGGTCGATCTGCCCACCCCGACAGCCCGACGCGGCGAGATCCTGGTCAAGGTCAAGGCCGCCAGCCTGAACTATCGCGACCTCGCCATCCTCTGCGGCGGCTACATGCCTTCCCTGCCATTGCCCTATACCCCTTGTTCGGATGCCTGTGGGGTGGTCGAAGCCGTGGGCGAGGATGTCACCCGTTTCAAGCCTGGTGATCGCGTCATCCCGGTCTATCTCCAGGGCTGGCGCGATGGCGCGCTCACGCCCGAGCAACGCAGCAGCGGCAGCCTGGGCGGGCCGCTGACCGGCGTGCTGCAGGACTACGTGGTGGTGCCGGCCGAAGACGCCGTGGCCGCGCCGGATTACCTCTCCGACGCCCAGGCCAGCACCCTGCCCATCGCCGCCCTGACCGCCTGGTCCTGTCTGCAGCAAGGCGGCCTGCAGGCCGGCCAGACCGTGCTGGTGCAAGGCACCGGCGGAGTGGCCCTGTTCGCGGCCCAGTTCGCCCGCGCCGCCGGCGCACGGGTGATCGGCCTGACCTCGACGGACGAGAAGGCGCAATTGATGCGCGACATGGGCGTGGACACCGTCATCAACTACCGCCAGACCCCAGCCTGGGGCCAGGCCGTGCGCGCCGCCACCGCGGGGCGCGGCGTGGATATCGTGGTCGAGACCACCGGCAGCAGCCTGGGCGAATCGCTCACGGCGGTGCGCTTCAATGGCTTTGTGGGTGTCATCGGCTTCGTCGGCGGCATGGAAACTCCGCTCAACATCCGCCAGCTGATCGGCCCCATGATCCGCATGCAGGGCGTGGTGGTGGGCTCGCGTGCCGCACTGGAGGCCATGATCCGGATGATGACCATGCACCGCATCGAGCCCCTGATCGACTCCAGCTTCCCGCTGGCGCGGGCGGCCGAAGGCTTTGCCCGCATGCAACGGGGCGAACATGCGGGCAAGATCGTCATTTCCTTCGACTGAACCCACCGGCCAATCCGGTCACTGCCCGCCCGCATGCTTGGCTGCACCCGGCCAAGCGCGTACAATCCCGGCTCAAGCATGCGGACCACGGTCCGCATTTTTGATTTCTGGCGACCTGCCTGCCAGGCCGCCTGATGGACTCCCTGCCGTCAGCCCCGGCCCGTCGATCCCGCCCGATCCGGACCTGCCCGCACGGCAAGCGCCTTCCCGAACTTGCAAGACGCGATCCTCGCATCGCCATGAGTGACCAATGACCAAAGACCTCGCCGCCCACACGCCGATGATGCAGCAGTACCTGCGCATCAAGGCAGATCACCCCAACACGCTGGTGTTCTACCGCATGGGCGATTTCTACGAACTGTTCTTCGACGACGCCGAGAAGGCCTCGCGCCTGATGGGCGTGACCCTGACCCAGCGCGGCTCCTCCAACGGCAATCCGATCAAGATGGCCGGTGTGCCCTTCCACTCGGTGGAGCAATACCTGGCGCGGCTGATCAAGCTGGGCGAGTCGGTGGCGATCTGCGAGCAGATCGGCGATCCCGCCACCAGCAAGGGGCCGGTGGAGCGCAAGGTGGTACGGGTGGTCACGCCCGGCACCCTGACCGACTCTGACCTGCTGCCCGAAAAGGCCGAACGCTGCCTGCTGGCCATGCAATTGCTGCCCTCCAAGTCACGCAAGCAGATGCAGGTGGGCCTGGCCTGGCTGTCCATGGCCAGCGGCGCACTGAAGATGATGGAATTCACGGTCGAGACCGCCCTGCTGGACGGCCGCGTGAAGCAGGAACTGGAACGCATCTCGGCGGCCGAGGTGCTGGTGGCCGATGGCCAGCTGGAACTGTGCGAGCCGCTGCTGCCCAACCGTGCCGTGACGGTGCCGGATTGGCATTTCGACCAGCCCAGCGGAGAAAAGGCCCTGCTGGAACAGTTGAACGTGGCCACCCTGCACGGCTTTGGCGCCGATGGCCTGGGGCCGGCGATCTGCGCGGCCGGCGCGCTGCTGCGCTATGCGCAATCCACCCAGGGGCGCGGCCTGCAGCACGTGCGCACGCTGACGGTCGAATCCGAGAACGAATTCATCGGCCTGGACGCCGCCACCCGCCGCAACCTCGAACTGACCGAAACCATCCGCGCACAGGATGCCAATGCGCTGGCGCCCACCCTGTTCTCCACGCTGGATCACTGCCGCACCGCCATGGGCTCGCGCCTGCTGCGCCACTGGCTGCATCACGCGCTGCGCGACCAGCGGGTGGCGCGGGCTCGCCATGCGGCCATCAATGCCCTGATGCGCACCGACGCCTGCTCGGGCCTGTCGGCCACCTTGGCGGCGGTGCCCGACATCGAACGCATCACCACCCGCATCGCCCTGCTGTCGGCCCGTCCGCGTGACCTGGCCGGCCTGCGCGCCGGCCTGCAGCAACTGGGCTCGCTGCGTGCCTATGTGGAAATGTGCGGACGTGACGCCGATGCACCACTCCTGGGCCAGTTGCATGAAGACCTGGCCACGCCGGTGGAATGCCTGGACCTGCTGGAACGCGCCATCATGCTGGAACCGGCTGCCATGGTGCGCGATGGCGGCGTGATCGCACGCGGCTTCGATGCCGAGCTCGATGAACTGCGCGGCCTGTCCGAAAACGCCGGCCAGTACCTGCTGGAACTGGAGGCCCGCGAGCGCGAACGCACCGGCATCGCCAACCTGCGGGTGGAATACAACAAGGTGCATGGCTTCTACATCGAAGTCACCCACGGCCAGACCGACAAGGTGCCGGAAGACTACCGCCGCCGCCAGACGCTGAAGAATGCCGAACGTTACATCATCCCCGAGCTCAAGGCCTTCGAGGACAAGGCGCTGTCGGCGCAGGAACGCTCGCTGTCGCGCGAGAAGTTCCTCTATGAACAGCTTCTCAACGACATGGGCGAGCACATCCTGCGCCTGCAGTCCATCGCCCACGCGCTGGCCCAGCTCGACACCCTGGTGGCCCTGGCCGACCATGCCGTGCGCAACAACTGGTGCGCGCCGCAGCTGGTGGACGAACCCTGCATCCAGATCGAGCAGGGCCGCCACCCGGTGGTGGAAAACCAGATCGAACGCTTCATCGCCAACGACTGCCAGCTGGCGGCCGAGCGCAAGCTGCTGCTGATCACCGGCCCCAACATGGGCGGTAAGTCGACCTTCATGCGCCAGGTGGCGCTGATCACGCTGCTGGCCTACGTGGGCAGCTTCGTGCCGGCCAGCGGTGCCGTGATCGGCCCCATCGACCGCATCTTCACCCGTATCGGCGCAGCCGACGACCTGGCCGGCGGGCGCTCGACCTTCATGGTGGAGATGACCGAATCGGCCTCCATCCTCAACAACGCCACCGAGCATTCGCTGGTGCTGATGGACGAAGTCGGGCGCGGCACCTCCACCTTCGACGGCCTGGCGCTGGCCTGGGCCATCGCCAAGCACCTCATCGACGTGACGCGCAGCTTTACGCTCTTCGCCACCCACTATTTCGAACTGACGCAGTTGCCGGACATCCATCCCACGGCGGCCAACGTCCACCTCTCGGCGGTGGAGCACAAGGACAGCATCGTCTTCCTGCACGCGGTACAAAGCGGCCCGGCCTCGCAGAGCTACGGCCTGCAGGTGGCGCAGCTGGCCGGCGTACCGGCGCCGGTGATCCGCGCGGCCCGCAAGCACCTGTCGGCGCTGGAAAGCCAGTCCATGCAACCGACGCCGCAGTTTGACCTCTTCAGTGCGCCCGCCTTCATGGAATCGGAGTCGGACGTGAAGCAACAGGATGCCCTGGCTGAACGCAACGCCCTTGCGGTGGTCGAACCCGATCCGCTGGCCCAGGCCCTGCTGCAATCGCTCGACGGCATCGACCCCGACGCCCTCACGCCGCGCCAGGCGCTGGAGGCGCTGTATCAGCTCAAGGCCCTGAGCCGGGCTCAATAAGAGGCTGCCTCCGGTCAGCCCCCTACCACCGCAGAGAGACTGCATGACGAGCCGCCCGGTCCCACGCATCCTGCTGTACACCCTGCTGACCGTGGCCACCGCCCTGGTGGCCGGTCGCGGCTGGGCGGCGCCGCAGGATTTCTCGTTCGGCGTCATCAATCATGCCCTGGCTGGCAGTGCCGGCGAGGAAAAACTGCGGCGCGAGATTGCCGAGACCGATGCCGACAACCTGGCCTTCGTGGTGGTCAACGGCATCAAGTCGCCCTCGGAAAGCTGCGACGACAATCTCTACAGCCAGCGTCACGAGATGCTGTCGCAGGCGCAGAACGGTATCTTCCTGTCGCTGGCCGGCAGCGACTGGATCACCTGCCGTGATCGCGAAAACCGCTCGGATGCCATCGAACGACTGGCGCGCATGCGCGACATCTTCTATGCCGGCGAATTCTCGCTGGGAGCCACCCGCCTGCCGATGTTGCGCCAGTCGCTCACGCCCAAGTTCCGCAGCTATGCCGAAAACACCCGCTGGGAAGTCGGCAACGTGCTCTTCGCCACCGTCAATCTGCCGGCCGGCAACAATCATTTCCTGCTCGACGGCGGCCGCAACAACGAGTTCGAGGACAGGCTGATCGCCAACCGCAACTGGCTGCAGCACCTGTTCGCCTTTGCGGCATTGAAGAAGAGCGCGGCCATCGTCTTCTTCAGCGACGGCAACCCCTTTGGCCCGCCACCGCGACGCTCCTTCTTCCGCACCCAGCGCGACGGCTTTGCGGAGACGCGGCGCCTGTTCTCCGAACTGGCCGGCAAGTTCCCCGGCCGCGTATTGGTGGTGCATGCGCAGGCGCCCAAGGCCAAGGCCGCAGCGCACATCCTGTGGACGGGCAACCTCGGCAATGTGGGCGTGGGGGAGCGTTGGCTCAAGGTTGTGGTGGACGATCACCTGCCGCAGTTGTTCGCCGTCGCGGATGCTGATGGAGAACGGCGCTAGAAGGGCCTCGCCTTCCTTTTGATGCAGAAAAAACAAACGCCCGCAGAATAAATCTGCGGGCGTTGTGTTTTCTTGCTTGATCTGCTGCTTCAGCGTCGGCTGCCTGGATCACCCTGCAGCCATCCGTTCAGCAATCAGTTCAGCGGCTGGCTGCGGAAATGATCGCCGGCTTCGCCGTCATCTTCATCATGGTGGTGATGATGACCATGGGCGCCATGCACGTGGCCGTGGGCGACTTCTTCCTCGGAGGCGGCACGCACTTCGGTCACGTTCAGCTCGAAGCGCAGGGCGATGCCGGCCAGCGGGTGGTTGCCATCCAGCACGGCCTTGCCGTCGGCCACTTCGGTGACGGTGAAGATGACCGATTCTTCGCTGTCGTCGTCGGGCGAACCTTCGAACTGCATGCCCACTTCCAGCGGCTGCGGCAGACGCTCGACGGGTTCGATCTTGACCAGCTCGGAGTCGTATTCGCCGAAGGCATCTTCCGGTTCGACCTGGATGGTGGTGCTGTAGCCGGTTTCCTTGCCGTCCAGTGCTTCTTCGATCTTGGGCAGGGTGTTCTGGTAACCGCCGTGCAGGTAGACCATCGGCTCGCTGCTCTGCTCGATCAGGTTGTTCTGGGCATCCGACAGCTTGTAGTTGACGGAAACGACGGTATTCTTTGCGATCTTCATCGTAAGGGTCCTTTGTATCGATAGTGGTGCGGGAGCGGCAGGTATTGCGGTCTGGTCGCGCGGGACACCTGCCACCCGGGTTGGGGCCTAAGAACCATCCCCTTGCCATTCCCGCGAGGCAAGGACTCTTTCAAACGGTTTCTCGACCCGGGAATTATACCTGCATCAAACTTCACCACCGCCGATGCCGTACGGCCGCGCCCCGACGCCTATAATGGCGGGCATGAAAAAACTCGATCTGCTCGGCGGCATCACGCCCGCCCAATTCCTGCGTGACTACTGGCACAAGAAGCCACTGCTGATCCGCAATGCCATTCCCGGTTTTTCCGCGCCCCTGCCGCGCCAGGAACTGTTCGACCTGGCCCGGCACGAGGACGTCGAGTCGCGCCTGATCACCCATCGCGAAGATGGCTGGGACATGCAGCACGGCCCGTTCAACAAGCTCCCGCCCTTGAAGCAAAAGGCCTGGACCCTGCTGGTACAGGGCGTGAACCTGCATCACCCCGCGGCCGATGCCTTGCTGCGCCAGTTCCGCTTCGTACCCGATGCGCGCCTGGATGACCTGATGATCAGCTACGCCACCGACGGCGGCGGTGTCGGTCCGCACTTCGATTCCTACGACGTATTCCTGCTGCAGGCCCATGGCCAGCGCCGCTGGCGCATCAGCGCCCAGGATGACCTGACGCTGGAAGAAGGCGTGCCACTGAAGATCCTGAGCCATTTTCAGCCGGAAGAAGAATTCATCCTGGAACCCGGCGACATGCTCTATCTGCCGCCGCATTACGCCCATGACGGCGTGGCCGTGGGTGAATGCATGACCTATTCGGTGGGTTTCCGCGCACCGGCCTACCAGGAACTGGGCGAATCCTTCCTGGAATTCATGATGGATACCATCGATCTGCCCGGCCGCTATGCCGATCCGGACCTCAAGACCAGCGCCCGCCCGGCCGAATTGCAGGCGGACATGATCACGCTCATCCGCGACGAACTCAACAAGATCCGCTTCACCGACGACGACATCACCATCTTCCTGGGCGAACATCTGTCGGAGCCGAAACCCAGCGTTTTCTTCGAGCCACGCGGCGAGGAAATCTCCTTTGCTCGCTTTTTCCAGGGGGCCAAGAAACGTGGCCTGGTATTGCATCGCAAGACCCGCATGCTGTATCGCGGCTCGCACGTGTTCATCAATGGCGAGTCCTTCCAGGTCGGACGTCAGGACAAGACCATTCTTGCTCGTCTGGCGGACTCCCGCGCACTCGAAAAAACCGATCTCGCGCTGGCCTCGGAAGACCTGCTGGAAGCGTTCCACCAGTGGTATGAAAGTGGCTGGATCGAATTTGTTTGAGAATGCTTCAACTTTAAGTGGAAGCGACCTCGAAATCACTTTAGGAAATCTCTGGAACCGGCTCCAGCAAAGGCCTTCCGGGCGCATGGTTTTAGATGTAAGAACTTACAAATTCTTACGAAAAAGATAGGCGCCGGTGTGATTTCGGAAAAAAATAGCTATAATGATGGGCTGAGAAGTTTTCGTTGTCCGGAGATGTTTCGGCAGTAAAAAGAAGCAAGAACCGAAGCCCGACCGCAAGGTCTTAGCCTGCGGCGAAAGCCTCCCAGTAGAGCGATAATTACCGGTAATTATTCATCGCACAATTTTTAAATATTGAAGGAATATTCATGAAAAAGACTCTGTTGATCGCTTCGTTGTTGGCTGTTGCCCTGGCTGCTTGCGGCAAGAAGGAAGAAGCTCCTGCACCTGCTGCTGCTCCCGCTGCTGAAGCTCCTGCCGCTGCAGCTCCTGCTGCTGACGCAAAGCCGGCTGATGCCGCTCCTGCTGCTGACGCCGCTGCTCCGGCTGCTGACGCTGCCAAGCCTGCTGACGCTGCTCCGGCCGCTGACGCAAAGCCGGCTGAAGCCGCTCCTGCCAAGTAATCTTCGGATTATTGTCAGAAAAACCGGTCGCAAGACCGGTTTTTTTTCGTCCAGATTTTCCCCGCACTCTTCGACACGTCCAGGCCAGTTCAGGCGGCGGACATCTGTCCTCCTGCCCCCCCCTCGCCAATCCCTCCAGAACGCATCAGAACGCGCTACAAGCCATTGCAGCACGCTGATTGCCCCATCGGACTGACAAAGCACTGACAGCGTATCCAGCAGGCCTTGGCAATCTCTTGCTGTCGCCCGATGGACATGCGCGTCAATGCGACCAACAAGGAATGAATGCGCAGCAAATGAGCCGCAGGCCGCAGGAAAGAGAAACAAATTGTTTCTGCCGCGCCGCAGGAAGATCTGACAGAACGCTGACCGGCTCGCGTTTGATCAGACGTCCAGCCAGGCGAAGCCTTCTGCCTGGCAGGCGATGCCGATGCCACCGAAGGTCGGCCCGAGGACGCTTTCGATCGCCGCGCGCGCCAGTTCCGGCGTGTTGTTCTGCTGACTGAGATGCGCGCCGATGACGCGCTTGAGCCGGCTCTTGTCGAGCAGGCGCAGGATGTCGGCACTGGCGTCATTGGCCAGGTGGCCGTAGTCGCCGCCGATGCGGCGCTTGAGGAAGGCGGGATAGGGCGAGCGATCCAGCATCTCGCGGTCGTGATTGCATTCCAGCAGCAGCGAATCGCAAGCGCCCAGCGCCTGCACCAGGTGCGCGGTCGGCTGACCGGCATCGGTCAATACGCCCAGGCGCCGGTCACCGTCGCCGGCCACATACTGGATGGGCTCCCGGGCATCATGCGGAACGGTATAGGGGGACAATTCAAGATCGCCGATGGCAATCTTCTGACCATCGGCACAGAAGCGCACATCGACATCGGCAGCCTGCTCGGCCACCGCCTGCCAGGTACCATAACTGAGCCAGACCGGAATGCGATAGCGTCGCGCGAACTTGAACACGCCACTGACGTGATCCGAGTGCTCGTGCGTGACGACGATGGCGGCGACGTCGGAGGGGTCCAGCCCCAGGCGCAGGATACGCTTTTCGGCTTCGCGCAAAGTAAAGCCGCAGTCCAGCATGACCGTGGTCCCCGAGGAGGGACGCTGGTCGCCGGCTGCGGCCGAGATCAGCAGCGCATTGCCTTCGCTGCCGCTACCGAGGCTCGCGAACTTCATCTGAGCCCCGGGTCCTGATTACTTCAGTTGCTCGTTGAGCAGGCCCAGGATCTTGTCGGAAATACCCGAGGTATCCGGACCACCCTCGCCGTTCTGGACGGTGATATTGCTGCTGTCGGAACCGGCGCCCTTGACCACGATGCGGTACTTGGCGGCCTTCTTGTCCTTGTCCTTGGAGCTGAAGATGCGCGAGAAGAAACCGTCATCCTTCTTGTCCTTGGCGTCCTGGTTCTGGTCGACGTAACGGACAAAATAGATGCCCTGGCTGCGATCGCGGTCTTCCACGGTGAAGCCGACGCGATCCAGCGCCAGGCCGACGCGGCGCCATGCGCGGTCGAAGCCTTCATCGACTTGCACGCTGGTGCCCGCCACACCCTTCTGCAGACGCGAACGTGCCTGCAGCGACGGAGCATTGGCCACGGCGGCCTTGGCCTTGGTCTCTTCAGCACCCAGGCGCACCATCAGGCGCGACAGGAATTCGGCTTCCAGGCCCGGATCTGAGGGACGTGCGGTCCACACCGAGGTTTCCTTGGCCGAACCGGTCAGCACTTCCTCGGCACCGCGATGGCTGATGAAGATCTCGGTGGTGCCGTTGGGGCCGCGTTCCAGGCGGGTGCGGAACTTGTCACGCTCGCCGGTGGAATACAGCGAATCGAACACCTTGCCCAGCGTGTTGCGGATGAAGTCCTGGGGAATCTTGGCGCGGTTCTCGGCCCAGTCGGTTTCCATGACGCCGGTATCGGGCGATTCGACGTTGATCAGGAAACCGTTGTCCTGCCAGAAGTCCTTGATCTGCGACCACAGCTGTTCCGGGCTCTGCTTGACCACCAGCCAGCGCTGCGAACCGTCGCGTTCGATGCGGATTTCGTCGCCCTTGGCAGTCGGTGCCACGGAGGTGACTTCGGTGGTCGGCTTGTTCTGCTGCTCCAGCTGGTAGCCGGATGCGGTCGCCACGCCCTTGTTGGCCTCGGGGATGGAATAACGGTTGTCGCGCTGCAGCTGGGTCAGGTCGGGCGGCACTTCCAGACGCGGGCCACGGGCCTTTTCCGCGCTCTTGTAATCGATACGGTCCCCTTCGAGCATGTTGCCGATGGAGGAACATCCTGCCAGTCCGGCCAGCGCCAGTGCGATGACGATACTGCGTTGGGTAATTGTGTACGCGGAGCGGGATACCGGACGAACGTTCTTGCTATTAGTCATATCGTTACTATTGAAAGCGGAATCGGATTTCAGGAGACCTGCGCCAAAGCGGCCAAGCCGATTATTTTAATACACCGGACTCGCGCAGGGCCGCGCGCACGGTGTCGTGGTAAGCCGCTCCCAGCGGCGCCAGCGGCAGACGCATGCCGGAGGGAATGAGGCCCATTTCCTGCATGGCCCACTTCAGCGGCACCGGATTGGGTTCGACGAAGAGCTTGTTGTGCAGGGGCAGCAGCTTGTTGTTCAGTTCCACGGCACGGGCGATGTTGCCGCTCATGGCGGCCACGCACAGTTCGTGCATGTCGCGCGGGGCGACGTTGGCGGTGACCGAGATGTTGCCGGCGCCGCCGTACAGCATCAGCGCGATGGCGGTGGCGTCGTCGCCCGAGTAGACCGCGAAGCTCTTGGGCGCCAGGCGGATCAGGTCGGTGCCGCGGGCGATGTTGCCGGTGGCATCCTTCACGCCGACGATGCCCTTGACCTGTGCCAGGCGCAGGATGGTCTCGTTGCTCATGTCGGCGACAGTACGGCCGGGCACGTTGTACAGGATCACCGGCAGATCCACCGCTTCGGCGATGGTCTTGAAGTGCAGGTACATGCCTTCCTGGGTCGGACGGTTGTAGTACGGCACCACCTGCAGCGAGGCATCGGCACCGACCTTCTTGGCGAAGGCGGTCAGTTCGATCGCTTCGGCGGTGGAATTGCCACCGGTGCCGGCGATGATGGGAATGCGCTTGGCCGTGTGCTCGACCGCGACCTTGATCAGTTCGCAGTGCTCTTCCATCGAGACGGTGGGCGATTCGCCGGTGGTACCGACGATGACGATGCTGTCAGTTCCCTCGGCGATATGCCAGTCGATCAGCTTGCGCAGGCCATCGTAATCGAGGCTGCCGTCCGGATGCATGGGAGTGACGATTGCAACAATGCTACCCTTGATCATGGTGTGCGTGCTTTAGGTAATGGTCAAAATAAAGGCCTGATTGTAGCGGATAGACGCCTCAACAGGTCAATTTTGCCGGTGCTTCAGATGAAGGCCGGCGTAAAAATACGGGAAGAACGCAGGTTTTCGCCCTCACCGGTCGGACTTGCCGGAGCTCAATAGCCCAGCCCCATCGCCTCGCGTACGTCACGCATGGTGTCCTGGGCCAGCTTGCGGGCCTTTTCGCAGCCATCGGCAACGATGGCGCGCACCAGCGAGGGGTCGTCCAGATAAGGCTGCGCGCGCTCCAGCATCGGTTGCTGCTCCTGCAGGATGGCATCGATCACCGGTTGCTTGCATTCCAGGCAACCAATGCCGGCCGACCGGCAACCCTTGGCCGCCCAATCCTTCACTTCCGCCGGGGAATAGACCTGGTGGAATTGCCATACCGGGCATTTCTCCGGATCGCCCGGGTCGCTGCGGCGCACCCGCTGCGGGTCGGTCGGCATGGTCTTGACCTTCTTGGTGACCGACTCCTTGTCTTCACGCAGGGCGATGGCATTGCCATAGCTCTTGGACATCTTGGCGCCATCCAGACCCGGCAGGCGCGAGGCCTCGGTCAGCATGGCCTGCGGCTCGGTCAGGATCAGTTTGCGGCTGCCTTCGAGATAGCCGAACAGACGTTCACGATCGATCATCGACAGGTTCTGCGCATCGTCCAGCATGGCCTTGGCCTGCTCCAGCGCCTCGTCGTCGCCCTTTTCCTGGAATTGCGTACGCAGCTCCAGGTACAGCCTGGCGCGCTTGCTGCCCAGTTTGCGGGTCGCGGCCAGGGCCTTTTCCTCGAATCCCTTTTCCTTGCCGTACAGATGGTTAAAGCGGCGCGCGATCTCGCGCATGATCTCGATGTGCGGCACCTGGTCCTCGCCCACCGGCACCTGGCTGGCGCGGTAGATCAGCACGTCGGCCGCCTGCAGCAGCGGATAGCCGAGGAAACCATAGGTCGCCAGGTCGCGGTCGGCCAGCTTCTCCTGCTGGTCCTTGTAGGTGGGCACGCGCTCCAGCCAGCCCAGCGGGGTGGCCATGGACAGCAGCAGGTGCAGCTCCGCATGTTCCGGCACGCGCGACTGGATGAACAGCGTCGCCTGGGCCGGATCGACACCGGCCGCCAGCCAGTCGATGACCATCTCCCAGGTGCTGGTCTCGATCACCGAGGGATCGTCGTAATGGGTGGTCAGTGCATGCCAGTCGGCCACGAAGAACAGGCAGGGCAATTCGGATTGCAGCTTGACCCAGTTCTTCAGGGCGCCATGATAGTGGCCCAGGTGCAGCGCGCCGGTGGGGCGCATGCCGGAGACGACGCGATCAGGATACATGGCAGTAGGCTAGGTGGTAAGGAGGGGAAATCATGCGGATCATCACGTTGGCCGCTTCAGTCAGTGGAACAGCAAGGTGATCGGATAGGTAATCAACTGCAGTACCAGACCGGCGCCGTACATCACCGGTGCCATCCACCAGGTATAGATCACCTTGAGCAGCACCAGCGCCATGACGATGAAGAAGCCATAGGGCTCGATCTGGGCGAATTTATAGGCGTACTTGTTGGGCAACAGGCTGGTGAGGATACGACCGCCATCCAGCGGCGGGATCGGGAACAGGTTGAAGGCGAACATCACCAGGTTGGTCAATACACCGGCCTTGGCCATGAGGGTGAAGAATTCTTCTTGCACGCCCCCCAGCGCCAGGGCGTAGATGGCAATCATCCACAGCAGTGCCATGAGGAAATTGGCAGCCGGACCGGCCAGCGAGACCCAGGCCATGTCGCGCTTGGGCTTGCGCAGGTGGCCGAAGTTGATCGGCACCGGCTTGGCATAGCCGAACAGGAAGGCACCACTGGTGGCGAAGTACAGCAGGATGGGAATGAGGATGGTGCCGAAGGGATCGATGTGCTTGAGCGGGTTCAGGCTCATGCGCCCCATGGAATAGGCGGTATTGTCGCCGAAGAACTTGGCGGCATAGGCATGCGCCGCCTCGTGCAGGGTGATGGCGAAGAGCACGGGCAGCGCGTAGACCGCGACAGTCTGGATGAGATCGTTCATGGGCGGGGATTTTATCAGAGGGGCAACATGGCGCTTGGGAATTCAAGCCCGGCGGGCTGTTGAAGCAAGAAATCGCTGGCTCAGGCGGCTTGCAGACCGAAGATGCCGGCATCTCCCCTGCCCTGGCGCACCAGCACCGGCTGTTCATCGTCGGTGAGGTCGATGACGGTAGTCGGCTCCAGACTGCAGGCGCCGCTGTCGATGACCAGGTCGATCTGCTTTTCCAGATGGCTGCGGATATCGTCGGCACTGGTCAGCGGCAGGTCTTCGTCCGGCAGGATCAGGGTGGTGCCCAGCAGCGGCTGGCCCAGTTCTTCCAGCAGCATGTGGGCGATGCGGTTTTCCGGCACGCGCAGGCCGATGGTCTTGCGCGAGGGATGCGACAGGCGGCGCGGCACTTCCTTGGTAGCTTCCAGGATGAAGGTATAGGCACCCGGCGTGGCGGCCTTGAGCAGCCGGTACTGGCGGTTGTCGACCTTGGCGTACTGGGCGATCTCGGAGAGGTCGCGGCACAGCAGGGTCAGGTGGTGCTTGTCGTCCACGCCGCGGATGCGACGTACACGCTCCACCGCATCCTTGTTGTCGAGCTGGCAGACCAGCGCGTAGCAGGAGTCGGTCGGCAGGGCCACCAGGCCGCCCTTGTGGATGATCTGCGCCGCCTGCTTGATCAGGCGCAGTTGCGGGTTGTCGGGGTGAATCTCGAAAAACTGGCTCATGATGCGGTTTCCGTTTCCATTTCCAATACCAAATCGATTTCAATTCGTAAAAAGCACAACGGCGGTGTCGCCACCGCCGTTGTCGCTGCCTGCCGGGCTTAACGCTGGCCGCGCAGGGCGGCGATACGCTGTTCCAGCGGCGGGTGCGTCGAGAACAGTTCCATGAAGCCGGGCTTGTCGCTGATACCCAGGGCCGCCATGTTCTGCGGCAGGCCTTCGGGCGAGAAACCGCCCAGCCGCGCCAACGCATTGATCATCGGCTGCGGCGTACCCAGCAGTCGGGCCGCACCGGCGTCGGCGCGGAACTCGCGGTGGCGCGAGAACCAGGCCACGATCATCGAAGCACCGATGCCAAAGACGATCTGGCAGACCAGCACCGTCACGGTATAGCCGATGCCGGGACCGGATTCGTCGTTGTTGCGGCGCAGGGCCGAATCGACGAAGTAACCCACCACGCGCGACAGGAACACTACGAAGGTATTCACCACACCCTGGATCAGCGTCATGGTGACCATGTCGCCATTGGCGATGTGCGCCACCTCGTGGCCCAGCACGGCTTCCACCTCGTCCTGCGTCATGCCCTGCAGCAGCCCGGTGGACACCGCCACCAGGGCCGAGTCCTTGAACGCGCCAGTGGCGAAGGCATTGGGCTCACCGTCATAGACTGCCACTTCCGGCATGCCGATCCCGGCGCGCTGGGCCAGCTTGCCGACGGTCTGCAGCAGCCAGGCCTCGGTGCCGTTCATGGGCGTCTCGATCACCCTGGCGCCGGTGGACCACTTGGCCATGCTCTTGCTCATCAGCAAGGAAATGATGGAGCCCGTGAAGCCGACCACCAGCGAGAACACCAGCAGCATCGGCAGGTTCAGGCCGGACCGGGTCAGGAAGCGGTCCACGCCCAACAGCGACAAGATGACGCTCATCACGACCAGCACGGCGATATTGGTCGCAATAAACAACAAGATGCGTTTCATGGGGAAAACTCCTATCGAGAAAGTGGGGAGGGCCTGTTCACATTTAATCTACGAGTGCGAGAGGTCGCCAAGCGTTGACTGCCTAGGCGCAGCGACGCGCCGTAGTGGTGCTACGGCAAGGAGCTGCAACAACGGCAGGCGACGCTTGGCGGCCTCTCCCGGAGGGTTGGCGCCAGAAGGCGCGCTGGCGGCGTTGCACGTCAGGGCTGGTGGCACCACCACCAGCCCTGACGCGCGCCTTGCCACCACGCCTTCTGGCGCCAACGCATCTCGCAGATTAAATGTGAACAGGCCCTAGATAGGAGTCCAGCCCCGGAAATCAAGGGCAAGCTCGGCCATGGGCGCAGTTTTTACCAACCTGCAGGCCCGACGGGGAACCCGGACCTACAGGCCCCAGTCGTGCCACACCGGCTTGACGCCCGTCGGCAAGGCCGGCAGGCCGCCCAGGTCCACACGCGACTCGCCGGGGCCATGGAAGTCCGAGCCCATCGACGCCAGGAAGCCGTAGCTGCGCGCCACCTGGGCGTATTCCTGATACTGCTCGGGAGTATGGCTGCCGGTATTGACCTCGATGGCGGCGCCGCCGAACTGCTTGAATTCATCGAACAGCGCGCCGAACTGGGTCTGGCTGTACTTGTAGCGGCCCGGATGGGCGATCACTGCCACCCCGCCGGCCCCGCGTATCCAGCGCACCGCCTCTTCCAGCGTGGCCCAGCGGTGCGGCACGTAGCCCGGCTTACCTTCGGTGAGGTAGTTGGCGAACACTTCCTTGGTATCGCCACACTGGCCGCACTCGACCAGATAGCGGGCGAAGTGGGTGCGCGAGATCAGGTCGGGGTTGCCCACATGCTTGAGCGCGCCTTCATAGGCGCCGCAGATGCCGTACTGGTCCAGCGCCTGGGCGATCTCGCGAGCGGGGCGCTCGCGGCCGTTGCGGGTGGCGGCTAGTCCCTCGACCAGCGCGCGGTTGGTCTCGTCGATGCGCAGGCCGACGATGTGCACCGTCTGCCCGGCCCAGGTGACTGAAATTTCCACCCCGCCCACATGTTGCAGGCCCAGCGCCTGCGCCGCCGCGCGGGCACGCGCCACGCCACCGACTTCGTCGTGATCGGTCAGCGCCCACACGCCCACGCCGTTGGCCTTGGCGCGCGCGGCCACCTCTTCCGGCGGCAACAGGCCGTCGGAGACGTTGGAGTGGCAATGCAGGTCGAACTTGAGCTCAGACATAGGAATGCGCGATGACTCGGGCCGGTCGCTTGTGGCTGCCGCCGATCAGGGAATGCGGGGTGATTGGAATACCTTCATTCTACGCCCTTCCACCCTGCCCCGCTCAGGCCGGCCGTGCCAGGAAGGTCTCGATCAGTTGCGCCAGCCGCTCTGGCTGGTCGTGGTGCAGCATGTGGCCGGCCTGGTCGATCATCTCGACCTGGGTGCGCGGGATGCAGGCGATGCGACGGTCGATTTCCTCGCGCTTGAGCGAGGCCGGGCCGAAGAAGCGGCCGATGTCGCTGTCGGTCGCTTCGATCCATAGCACCGGCGCGGTAATGCGGCGCCAGCAGGCCATCATCTCGTCCACCCGATACAGGATGGGGCTGACCTGCTTGTGCGCCGGATCGCCCAGGATCTGCCACAGCCCGCTGCCATCCTGCTGCGCCCAGTGTTGCGCCAGGAAAGCGGCACGCTCGTCGGACAGGCGCGCATTGTTCTTCTGCAGGCGCGTGGCCACTTCTTCCAGCGTGTCATAGCCGCGCAGCAGCGGCGGGTTCTTGATCTCGTCCAGCCATTGCACAAACCTTCCCGGCGCCTGCTCAGGCTTGGCCGTGGGCAGGCCCAGGCCTTCCAGGTTGATCAGGCGGGCGATGCGCTCCGGGCGCAGGCCGGCATAGAGCGTCACCACATTGCCGCCCATGCTGTGGCCCAGCAGGTTGATGGCTTCCCCGGGCGCATGGTGGTCGATGATGGCCTCCAGATCGGCCAGGTAGTCAGGGAACCAGTAGGCATCTGCCGGGCTGCGCGCGCTCAGGCCAAAGCCGCGCCAGTCGGGCGCGATCACGTGCCACTCGCGCTGCAGCGCGTCGACCATGAACTGGAACGAGGCCGACATATCCATCCAGCCGTGGAACATGAAGATCTTGGGCGCCTGCGGGTCGCCCCAGTGACGGATGTGATAGCGCAGGCCGCGTACGGTAAGGAATTCGGAGCGTGAAGCGTGCTTGGCGATGGTCGGATGCATGTCGTTTTCTTTGTTATCGGTGCTGCAAGGCGGGACTACGAAAGATCAAGCAGCAAAGTATAGACAAAAGTGAACGATCGTGCGCGAAGGCCCTTGATCCGGCGGTTCAGGGCAGGAAGCGCCCCAGGTCGAAGGTGGAACGGTGGCCGATCTCGGCGAAGTTCTGCTCCAGCCACTCGGAGGCGCGCTCCCGCCCCTGCTGGAACAGGCTGCCGATGAAGCTGGCCTGGGTATTGAGCTTGGACAGGTTGGTCAATTGCTCCATCAGTTCGTTGGCATCGATCATGTGGATATTGAGCTGGCGCAGGCGCCGCTCCAGCGCACCGAAGGCCAGGGTGGAATTCTCGGCTTCGCGCTTGGCCAGGGCCAGCCCGCTCAGTTCGGTGAAGAAGGCCGAGCTGAAGCTGATTTCCGAAAGACGCTGGCCGATGTCATGACTGCTGGTGGGCGTCCCGGCGCGGCGGCTCGGGTGCAGCAGCACCACCATCACATCGCGCGCGGCGCAAGCGTGGAGCAAGGGGAAGATCGGGGGATTGGCAGTGAGACCACCATCCCAATAGGCCTCACCATCGATCTCGATGGGCCGGTGCAGCGAGGGCAGGCAGGCCGAGGCCAGCAGCACCTCCACCGACAGGTCGGCATTGCGGAAGATCTTCAGGATGCCAGTGCTGACCTGGGTGGCGGCGATGAAGAGCTTCAACTCGCGCTGCCGGCGCAGCCGCTCGAAGTCCACCTGCTCCAGCAGGATGTCGCGCAGCGGGTTGATGTCCAGGGGATTGAGTTGCGTGGGCGAGAAGAAGCGGGTCATCGCCAGCAAGGCCTGCATGCCCGGCATGGGCGTGGGATTGGCCACCACCGGCGCGCCCTCGGCATTGAGGTAGTCCAGCGGCGCACCGGTGGACAACGCGGTCCAGAAGCGCTCCAGCGCGGCCCGCGCACCATCGCGACCATCCTGTACATAGCCCTGGGCCAGCACCGCCGCATTCATGGCCCCGGCGGAGGCACCACTGATGCCTTCCATGTCCAGCCGCCCATCTTCCAGCAGGCGGTCCAGCACGCCCCAGGTGAAGGCGCCATGGGAGCCACCACCCTGCAGAGCCAGACTGACGATCTTGTTCGACATGATGTCCTTTTCCTCGGTCACATCCTGCGGGCTGTCATGCCCGGGTCACCACATAAGCTTATGCTGCACTGCACTATCATGGTATAACACGAATACCGCGCTGCCGAAAAGTGGCTGCCAGATGGAAACAAATCGGCAACCAAAAGCAACATGCCGGCACCCACAGGAAACGGCTCGGCCATTGTAACGAAGTAAAGACGTCACGACGGACACTGCAGAGGACACATGAAATCGATTTGCGTATATTGCGGCTCTTCCCCCGGTGCATCGCCCGCCTACGCCGAGGCGGCGCGCAAGCTGGCGCAGGAAATGGTGAAGAACAACATCGCCCTGGTCTATGGCGGCGGCAATGTCGGCCTGATGGGCATCATCGCCAGCGAAGTCATGAAACTCGGGGGCGAAGCCACCGGCGTCATCCCCAAGGCCTTGCTGGACAAGGAACTGGGCCACGACGGCCTGACCCGTCTGCACATCGTCAAGGACATGCACGAGCGCAAGGCCATGATGGCCGAGCTTTCCGACGGTTTCGTGGCCATGCCGGGCGGCATGGGGACGCTGGAAGAACTGTTCGAGGTGCTGACCTGGGCGCAACTGGGCTTCCACTACAAGCCGATCTGCCTGTACAACGTGGAAGGCTTCTACAACAACCTGATCGCCTTCGTCGACCATCTGGTGTCGCAGCGTTTCGTCAGTTCCGACCAGTCCGGGCTGATGATGCATGAAGCCAATCCGGCCACGTTGATCGAGCGCTTCCAGAGCTTCAAGCCGACCTACAAGACCAAATGGGCCGATCGCGAAGCGGTGGCCAATCTGGTGCCTTAATCCAAGGCCGGTCGCGCTTGCGGCCCTGGAGCGGCTGCAGGTTTTGCAGGATTCATTTCCGTTTCTTCACATTCCTGCGGCAAGCAAAACGCCCGTCCCTCCTGCGAGGCGACGGGCGTTCTCATTTCTTCACTTTTGGCCCAAATCGGGGCCTAAGCAGGCTTTTAGGCTCTCAGGCCTCCAGTGCCTGACGGAAGTCGGCCACCAGATCCTCGGTATCTTCCAGGCCCACCGAGACGCGGATGAGCGACTCGGCAATGCCCATGCTGGCACGGCGCTCGGCACCCATCTCGTAGAAGATGGTGTGGGCCACCGGGATCACCAGGGTGCGGGTGTCGCCCAGGTTGCTGGCGGCCACCGCCAGATGCATGCGGTTGAGATAGTCGAAGCAGTCGATGCCGTCCTTCAGTTCGAAGGACATCAGGCTGCCGAAGGAGCGGAACAATGCCTTGGACAAGGCATGCTGCGGATGCGACTCCAGCCCCGGGTAATACACGGCCGCCACGCGCTCATCGGCTTCCAGCATCTGCGCCACGGCCAGGGCATTCTTGCATTCGCGCTCCTGGCGCAGGGCCATGGTCTCGGCACCGACGGCGATGTGATGCGCCGCTTCCGGCCCCAGCGTGGCGCCGAAGTCGCGCAGCGCCTTGGCGCGGATCTGCGCCATGCCCCATTGCGGCGCCGGGTTCTTCTTGTAGTTGTCGGCGATGTGCGGATAGCGGGTCCAGTCGTATTCGCCGGTATCGGTCAGCGCGCCACCCAGCGCATTGCCGTGGCCGCCGATGGACTTGGTCAGCGAATTGACCACCAGGCCGGCGCCGACCGTCTTGGGACGGAACAGGTAGGGCGAGGTCATGGTGTTGTCCACCACGTAGAGGATGCCGCGCTCGCGGCACAGCTCGCCGATGCGCTTCAGGTCCGCCACCTGGGTGCGCGGATTGGCGATGGTCTCGACGAACACCAGGCGGGTATTGGGCGTGATGGCCGCTTCCACATTCTTCACATCGGTGGCGTCCACCATGGACACCTTGGCGCCCTGCGCGCCGACTGTCATCCACAGGCTATTGGTATTGCCGAACAGGAAAGCCGAGGACACCACATGGTCGCCCTCGCGCAGCAGACCCTGGACGATGGCGCCGATGGCGGCCATGCCGGTGGCAAAGCAGATGGTGGACTTGCCGTCTTCCATCTTGGTGATCTTCTCTTCCAGCGCCGACACCGTCGGGTTGCCCTGGCGACCGTAGCGATAGCCCGGCTGCTTGCCCTGGAAGACTTCGGCCAGCTGGCGCGCGTCTTCATAGCCGAAGGTCACGGAAGTGTGGATGGGCTTGTGCAGCGAGCCATGCTCGATACCCTTCTGGCGGTCGCTGTGGAGGATGGTGGTGGTGAAGCCGTAGGTCTTTTTATCGTTCATCGCGGAAGTCGGAAATACAGGGTGAGCAGGGTGAGCAGGGTGGGTAGGATGGCCGGCAGCGGCAAGCACGGGCCAAAGGCAAAATGATAAGCCAGTTTCCCACCGGCTGCGCATGAAAGAAAAACGCCGGCGCCGCAGAAGCGGCCACCGGCGTGCTGTTCCAGCCTCTGGTCAGGCGCGGATCAATCCACGCGGGCCAGGTTCAGGTTCAGCTGCGAACGGACTGCATCTTCCAGTGCCGGCTTGGGATTCTTGCGGGCATATTCGATGCGGTCCAGGTATTCCTGGGTGATGTCGCCGGTGATGTAGTGACCGTCGAAGCAGGATGCCTCGAAGTTGCGCAGGGCCGGGTTGGAGTCGGCAATGGCGCGCTTCATGGCTTCCACGTCCTGGTAGACCAGGGCATCGGCGGTGATCTCGCGGCACACTTCCTCTTCGCTGCGGCCGAAGGCGATCAGCTCGTCGCGGGTCGGCATGTCGATACCGTAGACGTTGGGGAACTTCACCGGCGGCGCGGCCGAAGCGAAGATCACGTTCTTGGCGCCGGACTCGCGCGCCATCTGCACGATTTCGCGGCTGGTGGTGCCACGCACGATGGAGTCATCCACCAGCAGCACGTTCTTGCCCTTGAATTCGCTGCCGATGGCATTGAGCTTCTGGCGCACCGACTTCTTGCGCAGGGCCTGGCCCGGCATGATGAAGGTACGGCCGATGTAGCGGTTCTTGATGAAGCCTTCGCGGTACTCGATACCCAGCTTCAGTGCCAGTTCCATGGCGGCCGGACGCGAGGAATCGGGGATCGGCATGACCACATCGATCTCGCCGTGCTTGAACTGCTTGCGGATCTTCTCGGCCAGGAACTCGCCCATCTTCAGGCGGGCACCATAGACCGAGGCGCCGTCGATGATGGAGTCCGGACGCGCCAGGTAGACGTATTCGAAGGCGCAGGGGTTCAGCGTCGGGTTCTCGGCGCATTGCTGGTTGTACAGCTTGCCGTCGTTGTCGATGAAGATCGCTTCACCCGGGTTGACGTCGCGCAGGAAGCGGAAGCCCATGCCTTCCAGGGCCACCGATTCGCTGGCCATCATGTATTCGATGCCCTTGTCGCTTTCGTTGAAGCCCAGGCACATCGGACGGATGCCGTACGGATCGCGGAAACCCAGGAGGCCATAACCGGCGATCTGCGCCACCACGGCGTAGGAGCCGCGCACGCGCTTGTGCACCATGGCCACGGCCTTGAAGAGTGCGGCCGGGTCCAGCGAGTAGCCGGTGGTGGCCTGCTGGATTTCGTGGGCCAGCACGTTCAGGAGCACTTCGGTATCGGAATCGGTGTTGATGTGGCGGCGATCGTTCTTGAACATCTCGATCTTCAACTGTTCCGCATTGGTCAGGTTGCCGTTGTGCGCCAGGATGATGCCGAAGGGGGCATTGACGTAGAACGGTTGCGCCTCTTCTTCCGAGGAAGAGCTGCCAGCGGTCGGGTAACGCACCTGGCCGATGCCGGTGTTGCCAGGCAGCGAGCGCATGTTGCGGGTACGGAACACGTCGCGCACCAGGCCATTGGCCTTGTGCATCGAGAAACCGTTGCTGTGGTTGGTTGCGATGCCCGCTGCATCCTGGCCGCGGTGCTGCAGCAGCAGCAGCGCGTCATACAGCATCTGGTTGACGGGGCTATGAGAGACGATACCGACGATGCCACACATGGTGGACTCCTAACGAAGAACGAAAACGAAAATGAACTACGACTGCAACCGACGACCAATGCACCCTGCCACGGGATCTGCCCGCGGCAGCGGCATCAGACAGGGGGTGAAAAATTCACATGCTCGGCCAGTTTTTCCGGCAGGTAGGGCAGCACGGCCTGGGCAGCCTGTTCAACCCAGGGGCTGAACCTGGCCTCTTTCCAGAACGGCTGTTGCGGAATCGAGGTCGTGCCGCACAGCAATGCCACCGCCACCACCAGCAGGACGCCACGCGCCACGCCGAAAATACTGCCCAATGTCCTGTCCAGCATGGTCAGGCCCGTGGCCTTGACCAGCTCACTCAATGTCTTGGCCACCAGCGCCATCAACAGGCGCGTCCCGATGAACAAGGCCACGAAGGCGACGATGAGTCGCGTCAATTCGCCCGGCACCACGTCCGGCAGCATCGTCGAAAGCGCCTCGCCATACATGTTGGCCACCACCAGCGCCACGATCCAGCCAGCCAGCGACAACACCTCGCGCACCAGTCCGCGCAGGGTGCCGATGATCACGGAACACGCCAGGATCAGCAGCACCAGGTAGTCAAATATCGTCACGATGACAACAATATGCGGCTATCTGCAGCCAATTTCAAGCAGGAACAATAGTAGCATTCAAGCCCAGCTTCTTGATTCGGCTTCCCATGCGCTCGGCTTCATCGCGGCTGCCGAAGGGACCGACGCGGATGCGCGTGCGTTCGCCGGCCTGGGTCGCGATCTTTTGCGTGTAGGAGTGAATACCTGCTGCGTTGAGCTTGTTGCGCAATTCATTGACCTTGTCCTGGGTCGCCAGCGCGGCGACCTGGATGACAAACTTGCCCCCGGTGGCGGCCGGCTTCTTCTCTGCCGGCGCAGCAGCGGCACCGCCAGCTGCACCGGACTTGCCTTCCAGGATCGCCAGCGCACGGGCCGAATCGTCATGGGCGGAGGGCGCTGATGCCGGCGCGGTGGAGGCTGGGGCCGGGGCCTTGGGCTTGGCGGCTTCCTTCTTCGGCTCTTCCTTGTGCTCGACCGCGATAGTCTTCTTTTCCTCGACCTTGGGCGCAGGCTTGTCGATCACCTTGGGGGCCACGGCCGCCACGGGCGGGCTGGCCGGCTGTGCGGCCGGGGCAGTGGCGGGTTCGGGCGCGATGCTGGCCGGCTCGACGATCTCTTCCTTCTGGTCCAGCGAGGCCTGCTTGGCGTCCCCTGCCGAGGCCGGGACCGGAGCCGGAGCCGATGTACCGGCCGAGGCCGCCTGGTCCTTCGAGGGGATCTGGATGGCGATATCGTCGTTGAGCGGCTTGGGCTCGGAATCGAGGATCATCGGCAACACGATCACCACCGCCAGCGCCAGCGCGACGGCACCGATCAGGCGGCGGCGCGCACGTTTCTTTTCCGGCAACAAGGGATCGGCGGTGGCGTCCTTGCCTGCCTTGGCCCGTCCCCCTGCGGCGCGGCCGGAGGTATTGGCGGCGCTACGGCTGCCGCGGCTGCGAATGACGGAAGATTGCTCGTCGGAACGCGAACGGAAAGTACCTTGGTCGGAAGCAGAGTCCTGCTTGTTTTTGCGGAAAAACGAGAACAAGCCCATGCGGAGTCGTCTTGAATTGATCTGAAAATATTGGAAAAACTGCCCGCCCCCACAGGTCGGGGCGCCGCCCGGCGTGGCGGCCGGCTCCGGAAATCGGGTACGGGTTCAGTGCAGACCGGGGCGGCGCGCCTGCATGACGCCGGCCACGGTGAGGAAGGACCCGAAAACCACAATTCTATCATTCTCCCCTGCTCTGCTTAATGCATTTGCATACGCGTCGGCCGGCGAAGTGAAGGTTTCGATGCTGCGCGCCGCGTCCCGCCTGAATTCCGGCGCCACGCCGGCACCCAGCAGGGCGTCCTTGAGCTGTTGCGCAGTGGCCGCGCGCGGCAGCGGCAGGTCGGTCACGCACCAGTGGTCGATCTTGTCCTTCAGATGACCGATGACGCCTTCGATGTCCTTGTCCAGCATGGAGCCGAACACCGCATAGGTGTAGGGGTGAAAGCCCATGTTGTCCAGGTTCTGCGCCAGTGTGGCGGCCGCATGGGGGTTGTGCGCCACGTCCAGGATCACCAGCGGCTGGCCCGGCAGGACCTGGAAGCGGCCCGGCAGCTCCACCGTGGCCAGCCCGGTGCGCACTTCCTGCGCACCTACCGGCAAGACTTCACGCAAGGCTTCCAGCGCGGCCAGGGCGGCCGAGGCGTTCAACAGCTGGTTGGCGCCGCGCAGGCTGGGATAGGCCAGCGAATTGCGACGCATGCCGCGTCCGCCATAGGCCCACTGCTGCTTGTCGCCCTGGTAGTTGAAGTCGCGGCCCATCAGCCACAGGTCGGCGCCGATCTTCTCGGCATGCGCGATCAGGGACTTGGGCGGCAGCGGGTCGCCGCACACGGCGACCTTGCCGGGACGGAAGATGCCGGCTTTCTCGAAGCCGATTTCTTCGCGGGTCTCGCCCAGGTATTCGGTATGGTCGATGTCGATGCTGGTGACGATGGACACATCGGCATCGATCACGTTGACCGCATCCAGGCGGCCACCCAGGCCGACCTCCAGGATCACCACGTCCTGCCCGGCATCGGCCAGCAGCTTCATGATGGCCAGGGTGGTGAATTCGAAATAGGTCAGGGAGATGTCACCGCGCTGCGCCTCCACCGCCTCGAAGGCCGCGATCAGTTGCGCATCGCTGGCCATGTCGCCGCTGATGCGGGCGCGTTCGTTGAAGTGCAGGAAATGCGGCTTCATGTACAGGCCCACGCGATAGCCGGCGCGCAGCAGGATCGATTCCAGCATGGCGCAGGTGGAGCCCTTGCCGTTGGTACCGGCCACCATGATGACCGGGCAGTCGAACCGGATGTCCAGCTTCTGCTTGACCTGCATGACCCGCTCCAGGCCCATGTCGATCTGCTTGAAGTGGCGTTGTTCCAGCAGGGCCAGCCATTCGCTCAAGGTGGCGGGGGTGGCAGGGCTCGGGGAAGCTTGGGAAGTCATGGCGCGTCTCGGTCGGTGAAGCTACAGCACAAAAACGAAATACGGATTACTGGACAGCTGTTCCGAATGAGGATGACACAAGTGTCCGTTAGTCCTGAGTAGCGGCATTGCCGCGTATCGAAGGCGCCCCGTCCTGGTCCTTCGGCAAGCGCGGGAGCGCCTTCGATACGGCCCTGACCGGGCCTACTCAGGCCGAACGGTAGTCAGACATTCGGAACATGCATGAAAAAACAAGGCCCGGATTTGCACTTCTGCAAATCCGGGCCTGAAGTATATCCGCTTATCAGGAAACCGTTTCGGCGGCCTGGTTTTGCAGCAGGGCCAGCAGACGGGCGATTTCCTCGCGCATCTTGCGGCGGTCGACGATCATGTCGATGGCGCCCTTGGTGACCAGGAATTCGGCACGCTGGAAGCCTTCCGGCAGTTTCTCACGCACCGTGTTCTCGATCACGCGCGGGCCGGCGAAGCCGATCAGGGCCTTGGGTTCGGCCATCACCACGTCGCCCATGAAGGCGAAGGAAGCCGAGACACCACCCATGGTCGGGTCGGTCAGCACGCTGATGAAGGGCAGCTTCTTTTCCGACAGCTTGGTCAGCATGGAGGTGGTCTTGGCCATCTGCATCAGCGACAGCAGGCCTTCCTGCATGCGGGCGCCGCCGGTGGCGGTGATGCAGATGAAGGGAACCTTCTGTTCCAGTGCCGCCTGGGCGCCGCGGGCGAAACGCTCACCCACCACCGAGCCCATGGAACCGCCCATGAATTCGAATTCGAAGCAGGCCACGACAACCGGCAGGGTCATGATGGCGCCGCCCATGACCACCATGGCATCGGTTTCGCCGGTGGATTCCATGGCGTCCTTGAGACGGTCGGGGTACTTCTTGCTGTCCTTGAACTTCAGGGTGTCGACCGGCAGGGCTTCCTGGCCGATCTCATAGCGGCCGCCTTCGTCGAGCAGGGCATCGAGACGAGCGCGGGCGCGGATGCGCATGTGGTGGCTGCATTTGGGGCAGACGTGGAGATTGGACTCCAGGTCGGTACGGTACAGCACGGCCTCGCAGGAGGGGCATTTGACCCACAAACCTTCCGGGATGGCCTTGCGGCTGGTGGAGCCGCGTTGAATCTGGGGTGGCAGTAACTTCTCGAGCCAGCTCATAGATACCTCATAGATTTTTCCGGTGGCGCGCATTGTACCAGAGCCGACCGGGGCGGGACGTAAAGTACGGTCATGCTTTCCATCCGGCAAGAAATGAAGGATAGGCGGCTTGCGCCTTATCAAAAGACAAAGCCTCCGGGCGCAGTTCAGTGCCCCCGGAGGCCTTCTGTCCGATTACTCCTGCCGGCCAGGCTCAGGCATCAAGCGCCTGGCGAATACCGGTGACGAAGGTCTGCACCGCCTCGCAGGCTTTCTCCTGCGGGGTATTTTCCAGCTCGGCGATGATGCGGCTGCCGATCACGACCGCGTCGGCCACGCTGCCCACGGTGCGGGCGGTGGCGCCGTCACGGATACCGAAGCCCACGGCGATGGGCAGCTTGACGTGCTGGCGGATGGCGGCGATACGTTCGGCCACTTCGGCGGTGTCGATATGGCCGGCACCGGTCACGCCCTTGAGCGAGACGTAATAGCAGAAGCCGCTGCTCACGGCCGCCACCTGGCGGATGCGCTCTTCCGACGAGGTCGGGGCCAGCAGGAAGATCGGGTCCATGCCATTGGCCTGCATCTTCTGGGCGAATTCTTCACATTCCTCGGGCGGATAGTCCACCACGATGGTGCCGTCCACGCCGGCCTCGCTGGCAGCGGCGATGAAGGCATCCACGCCGAAGCGTTCGATGGGGTTGGCATAACCCATCAATACGATGGGGGTATGGGTATTGGTCTTGCGGAATTCGCGCACATATCCCAGCACATCATGGGTGCTGATGCCGAACTTCAGGGCCCGCTCGCAGGCGCGCTGGATCACCGGGCCTTCGGCCATGGGGTCGGAGAACGGCACACCCAGTTCGAGGATGTCGACGCCGCCGGCCACCAGCGCGTGCAGCAGCGGCACGGTCAGCTCCGGGGCCGGGTCGCCGGCGGTGATGAAGGTGATCAGGGCCTTGCGCTTCTGCTCGGCCAGTTGGGAAAAGGTAGTCTGGATTCTGGACATGATGGTGAAGTATTTTGTCGAACCAGCCGGCCACCCGTCGGGCAGCCGGCACGCGTCAGGCAGGGGCGGCGATCAGCCCTGGCGCTGTTGCACGGTATGCATGTCCTTGTCCCCACGGCCGGACAGGTTGACCAGCACGATCTGATCCTTGGGCAGGGTCGCCGCCAGCTTGGCCGCATGGGCCAGGGCATGGCTGGACTCCAGCGCGGGGATGATGCCTTCGATGCGGCAGCAGGTGTTGAAGGCCTGCAGCGCCTCCTCGTCGGTGATGCAGGCATAGCTGGCGCGACCGCTGTCCTTGAGCCATGCGTGTTCCGGCCCCACGCCCGGATAATCCAGGCCGGCCGAGACCGAGTGGGTCTCGATGATCTGGCCATTGGCATCCTGCAGCAGGTAGGTGCGGTTGCCGTGCAGCACACCGGGCGAGCCCAGGGTCAGCGAGGCCGAATGGCGACCGGTATCAAGCCCGTCACCGGCGGCTTCCACGCCGACCAGCTTCACATCGGCATAGTCGATGTAGGGATAGAAGATACCCATGGCATTGGAGCCGCCACCGACGGCCGCCACCACGTAGTCCGGCTGGCGCGAGGCGATCTCGGGCATCTGCTGGATGCACTCGTTGCCGATCACCGACTGGAAGTCGCGCACCATCATCGGGTAGGGATGCGGGCCGGCCACGGTGCCGATGATGTAGAAGGTGGTCTCGACATTGGTGACCCAGTCGCGCATGGCTTCGTTGAGCGCATCCTTCAGGGTCTTGGAGCCGGATTCCACCGGCACCACCTTGGCGCCCAGCAGGTTCATGCGATACACGTTCTGCAGCTGGCGCTTCACATCTTCCGCGCCCATGTAGACGATGCATTCCATGCCGAAACGCGCACAGATGGTGGCCGTGGCCACGCCGTGCTGGCCGGCACCGGTCTCGGCGATGATGCGCTTCTTGCCCATGCGCTTGGCCAGCAATGCCTGGCCGATCACGTTGTTGATCTTGTGGGCGCCGGTGTGGTTGAGGTCTTCGCGCTTGAAGTAGATCTGCGCACCGCCGGCCTGCTCGGACCAGCGCTTGGCGTGGTACACAGGGCTGGGACGGCCGACGAAATGCTTCAGTTCGGTGTGGAATTCGGCGAGGAATTGTTCATCGTGCTGGTAACGGGCATAGGCCTCGCGCAGCTCGTTCAGGGCCAGGGTCAGGGTTTCGGAGACGAAGCTGCCGCCGTAGGGGCCGAAGTGGCCACGCGCGTCCGGCAGGTTGTAGTGGGCCGACTGGTGCAGGGCGGCGACGGGAACGGCCTGGCGCTCGGCAAAGCTGCCGAGGGGGTTCAATTCTTTCATGGGTTTCCTCTGAATCTCGTACTGCGTACTGTATGGGGAGTGCTACGCCGGGGTAGCGTCCGCCAGACGCACGGCCTGGATGAAGGCCTCGATCCTGGCGGCATCCTTGATGCCCTTGGCGGCTTCGACACCACTGCTGATATCGACCGCGTAGGGACGAACGCGGGTTACCGCCTCAGTGACGTTGTGTACGCTCAAGCCACCACTCAAAACGGCCCGAGGCGCGAGTTCTTTTGGAATGAGAGACCAATCGAAAACCTTTCCACTGCCGCCGTACTCCTCGACCAGGGTGTCGAGCAGCAGTCCGGTGAAAAACGGACTGGCGGAGCGATATGCCTGTTCATATTCTAACAAATCCGAGGGCTGCGTCGAACTTCCTATTCTGGCCGCACGCATGAAGGGTCTGACAACGGCGCGGGCGATCGCGGCACAGTGCTCGGGCGTTTCGTCGCCGTGGAACTGCAATATCGTCAGGGGCGCCTCGGCCAACACCTGTTGCACCTCTTCCAGGGTCGGGTTGACGAACAGGCCGACGATGCTCACCAGCGGCGGCACCGCCCGCGCCAGCTCGCCGGCACGTTGCGGCGTGACATAGCGCGGGCTTTTTGGATAGAACACCAGGCCCAGCGCATCGGCGCCAGCGGCCACGGTGGCACGGACATCCTCTTCGCGGGTCAGTCCACAGATCTTGATACGGGTACGCAAGCTCATCGATATTGCCTTTTTGCAAGAATTTCAGGGGTGCGCGCAGCGGCCCAACGCGCTACAGCCAGGGCCAGGAGCGATTCTCCTGCGGCAGCGCCCAGGCATCCGGATAGTCTACCCGCGCCAGGTAGAGGCCGTCCGGCATGAAGGTCGGGGCGGCCCGGCTGCGGTCGCGCAGGGCCAGCACCTGCCCTATCCACTCCGGCCCCTGCTTGCCGCTGCCGACCACGATCAGCGAGCCGACGATGTTGCGCACCATGTGATGCAGGAAGGCATTGGCCTTGAGCGTGAAGACGATCATGTCGCCATGGCGACGCACGGCGATGCTTTCCATCTTGCGCACCGGCGACTTGGCCTGGCACTCCACGGCCCGGAAGCTGGTGAAATCGTGCTCGCCAATCAGGTGCTGGGCCGCGCGGTGCATGCGGTCAGCGTCCAGCGGGCGGAAGGTCCAGCCGGCCTTGCCGGCCAGCAGCGGCGAACGGACCGCATGGTTGTAGAGCACGTAGTGATAGGTGCGGGCGATGGCCGAAAAGCGCGCATGGAAGCCGAACTGGGCCAGCTGCGCCGCCCCTTCGCGCTCGGCGCCATGCAGCGCGGCGACCTCGCCAGTGCCGGCACCGGCGCTGGCATTGGCAATGGCCGCGTCATCCACGTAAGGCAGCTCGCAGGCCCAGCGCACCGCGATCGTCGGCGGCAGGAAGGCATTGGTGCCGCGCACCCAGGAAAAGCTGTCGCGGGCGATGGCGGTGTCGAAATGGACCACCTGCTCCAGTGCATGCACGCCGGAGTCGGTGCGGCCGGCACAGGTGGTGGCGATGGGCTGGGTGCTGAAGCGCAGCAGGGCCGCTTCCAGCTGATCCTGCACGGTCTGGCGGTGCGGCTGGGTCTGCCAGCCCTGCCAGCAGGCGCCGTCGTATTGCACGCCCAGTACCACGCGGCGCAGACCGTCGGCTTGGGGGGGAATGTCTGTCATGGTGATCACTGCAGGCCGCCCTTGCGCTGCTTGCCAGGCTCAGGCGGCACGATGAAAACAAACGGGCAGCTCATGCGAGCTGCCCGCGAGATGAAGCTATTGTAATCGCTGGCCGTGGGCTTCAGCCCAGGGCGGACATCATTTGCTTGGCACGTGCGATCTGGGCATCGTTGCCGCCGCGCATGACTTCTTCGAGCAATTCGCGAGCACCTTCCTTGTCGCCGATTTCCTCATAGGCGGCGGCCAGGTCGAGCTTGGTAGTCATCTCGGCCTCGAAGGCGGACTCTTCATCTTCTTCCAGCAGGTTGGTGGACGCTGGCGCTGCGTCCTCCTCCGGCAGGCTCAGGTCCAGATCGGCCAGATCCGTAGCGGGAGCGGGAGCAGGTGAAGCGGGCGCCTCATCCAGGCTGTCCAGCAGCGTCGATGCCGAGGCGGCGCCGCTCGACGCCGGCAGGATGGGCTCGTTGGCGTCGGGCTTGGCGCCGTTTTCCAGGTCCAGGTCGAAATCGATGTCCTTGCCCAGGTCCATGGCCGCGCCTGCCGGCGGGGTCGGCGTGGCTTGCAGCTCGGCGCCCTTGAAGTCGCTGAGGTCGAACTCCATGCCCTGCTCTTCCTCGCTGCCGAGGATCGGTTCCTCTTCGGCGGGGACACCACCGTACAGCGGATTGGTGGGATCGACTTCCAGGCCCAGGGCTGCGGCCTTGACCCAGGTTTCGTTGAGCCCACCGCTGAGCTGATGCAGGTCGAGCGCGACCTTGTTGAAGTTCGCCACATCGCCGCGCTTGGCATAGATTTCCAGCAGCTTGGCGTGCAGCGCCTGGCGCTCGGGCGTTGTCTGCAGGGCCAGCTTGAGAATGTCCTCGGCCTGCTCGTCACGGCCATAGGCGATGTACATGTCGGCTTCGGAGATCGGATCGACCGGCTCTTCCGGAACCACGGCGGCCACCGGAGCAGCCTCCTCGACCACGGGCGCGACGACCGCTACGGTCGCCGGAACCTCGGGTTCTGCTTCAGGCTCCGCCTCAGCCACCGCTGCCGCAGCCGCAGCCGCTGCTGCAGGTGCAGGCGAAGCAGGCTCGGGTTCGACGGCAGGTTCGACGGCGCCTTCCTCGGACTTCTTCTTGCGACGACGCATGGCCAGCACACCACCACCGGCGGCCAGCAGCGCGACCAGCACACCGGCACCGATCAGGAAGGCGGGATTTTCCTTCACCTTGTCAACGAAGCTGCCACCGTTCTTGTCTGCCGGTTTGGCGCTGGCTGCCGGCGGCGTAGTCGACGAAGCGACTGCTGCAGCCGGCGCCGTTGCAGGTTCAGGCGCAGGGGTTGCGGGCGCATCGGCCGGCTTGTCCTCGGCCTTGGGTGCGGCGGCGTCGGCGGCCGGCTTGGCGGCTTCGCCCTCCTTCGGTTGTTGCGCGCTCAGTTCGGCGATGGTCTTGTTCTTCAGCTCCAGCAGTTTCTGGAGGTTGTCGACGTTCTTTTCCAGGTCCTTGACGCGGTCATTGGCCTCGGCCAGCGCGCGCTCGCTGGCGGCCTTGTCTTCGGCCGCCGCGCGGGCGCGGCCGGTCTTGCCATTGCCCTTGTGGGCGCGGGACAGCTCCAGGCGATCACGCGCCGACTGGGTGCCGGAACGTTCTTCCACCCGCGTGGTGATCTTGCCGCCGCCACTCTGGCGGCTGGTGCCGGGCTTGCCGGCCGGTGCGTTGGCGACCTGGCCGGCCAGCTTGTTGCGGTAGGCGTTGAAGTCCTGCGCCTGCGCCACGACCATGCCGCGTGCCTCATCGCGGTCGACGGCGGCGGCAGTGGGCTGATCGGGAATGCTGAGGATCCTGCCGGCGCGCAGGCGGTTGATGTTGTTGCCCTGGAAGGCGTCGGGATTGGCGCGATACAGGGCGATGAGCATCTGGTCCAGCGAGACATTGGCCGGCTGGTTGCGGGCGGCAATCGCGCCCAGGGTATCGCCCTGCTTGACGCGGTAGTCGGCGCTCTTGCCGGCAGCAGCCGGCGCAGCGGCCGCTGACGGATTAGCCCCTGCCGGCTGGGCCACCGTCCCCGTGGCGCTTTGCGTCGCCGGACGGGAAGCGGCAAGCGCATCCGGGCTGGCCGAGGCCGGGGTATCGGCAGGCGATGCCTGCTGGCGACGGATCAGTTCCTCGGCCAGGGCCGATGGTGCAGGCCGCTGGACGATGGTGGTCGCGGGCTCTTCGCCGCTGACCGGGATCGGGGTGCTGCTGGCGGCAGGAGCGGCAGCGGGTGCGGCAGCCTGTGCTGGTGCGGGGGTCGGCGCGGCAGCGGCGGCCGGTGCAGCCTGGGCAGCGGTTGGTTCAGAATCGGCAGCCGGGGCAGCCGATGCAGCCGGCGCAGCAGGCGTGGTCGCCGCAGCAGGGGCTGTGGGGGCGGCCGCAGCGCTTGCTGCAGCCTCGCTACGGGAGGACGAACCGTTGGTCGCGCCGGCATTACCCGGCGTCAGCGGTGCCACCTGGGCGTTGCGCGGTGCCTTGCTGTCAGGTGGATCAAGCAGGAAAGTATATTCACGCAGCAGGCGGGAATCGCCCGCGCTCAATTCCATCAGGAGGTCGACAAACGGATCACTGACCGGTTGGGAAGAGCTGATACGGATGAAGTGACGCCCCTGGCGCTGTTCGACCACGAAGGATAGCGAACCCAGTACCGGGTTGTAATCCATGTTGGCGCGGCGGAAGGCCTCGGCCGGTGCCAGGCGGGCCGACAGCTTGCCGGCCTCATCGGCGCTCACGGAAGTGACCTCGATCTCGGCCCGCAACGGCTGGCCCAGCGAGGACAGCACGGTCAGCTTGCCCAGTCCGGCCGCTTGCGCACCCAGCGGCAAGGCCAGGGCCAGCGCAACGGCGGCGCTCAGGGTCTTCATCTGGGACAGGGGAAGCTTCTTGTTAGTATTCAGAGGCATGTTTTATATGGCTTAGAGAAACGTTCCGCTTGAAACCCGTCACGCTCGCGTTCAACCCGGTGGAAGCCGTGAATGGGGCATGTGCCGCGCAGCCTTGCTGTGGGCCGTCGCTGCTGCTGTCCCTGCAGCCCTTGCTGTCTTGAAAGCATTGTTTTGCAGCTCAGGGAACGGAAATGCAGATCCATTTCATCAAATCCAGCAGGCGCCCGGCGGTGGCGCTGCCATGTTGGTTTTCATGAAATGAATGGGCTTTTCAAATTAACATCAAGAACTTACACCCGCAAGTGTACTTAACTTCTCAAGATGAGAAAAACCCGCCAGCTTCTCCCTGGGGAAAAGCTGGCGGGCTATTGTTGCAGACTGACAACGGGATAGGCAAGCCCTATTCGCATTGCAGCAACGCACGGCGGTTGCCGGCCGGATATTTTCCGGCCGTCGCATTACTCCAGGTTGCCCAGGATGATGCGCAGCATGCGGCGCAGCGGTTCGGCCGCACCCCACAGCAACTGGTCGCCGATGACGAAGGCGGAAATGTATTCCGGGCCCTGGTTCAGCTTGCGCACACGGCCCACGCCGATTTCCAGGCCGCCGGTGATGGCTGCCGGGGTCAGTTCCTTGACCGTGATGGCGCGGTCATTGGGAACCCACTTCACCCACTGATTGCCGGCGCGAATGATGGACTCGATCTCGGCCAGGGGCAGGTCGCGCTTCAACTTGATGGTCAGCGCCAGGCTGTGGCAACGCATGGCACCGATACGCACGCACAGGCCGTCGACCGGGATGATCTTCTCGTTGCCGAGGATCTTGTTGACTTCGGCCTGGCCCTTCCACTCTTCCTTGGACTGACCGTTTTCCAGCTGGGCGTCGATCCAGGGGATCAGGCCGCCGGCCAGCGGTGCACCGAAGAACTCGGTGGGCACGTCTTCACGGATGGTCTTGGCAACCTTGCGGTCGATGTCCAGGATGGCCGAAGACGGTGTAGCCAGCTCTTCGGACACGGCGGCGTTGATGACGCCCATGCCCTTCAACAGTTCGCGCATGTGGTTGGCGCCGCCACCGGAGGCTGCCTGGTAGGTCATGGAGCTGACCCACTCGACCAGGCCTTCCTTGAACAGGCCACCCACGCCCATCAACAGGATGGAGTTGGTGCAGTTGCCACCGATGTAGTTCTTCACGCCCTTGGCCAGTGCGTCCTTGATGACGTTGTTGTTGACCGGGTCCAGCACGATCACGGCATCATCCTTCATGCGCAGCGAGGAGGCGGCGTCGATCCAGTAGCCGTCCCAGCCGGCTGCACGCAGCTTGGGGAAGATCTCGTTGGTGTAGTCGCCACCCTGTGCGGTAATGATGATGTCGCATTTCTTCAGCTCATCGATGCTGTTGGCGTCTTTGAGCGTCGTTGCCGTTTTGGCAAACGACGGCGCTTTGCCGCCCGCATTCGAAGTCGAGAAAAATACCGGTTCGATGTGATCGAAATCACCCTCGTCCTGCATGCGTTGCATCAGGACCGAACCCACCATTCCACGCCAGCCAACCAAACCAACCAGTTTCATCATCTTTCCCTATTTAGAACATCCATGGTGAACAACTCAGATTGAACACATATGCGCCGGACCATCCGGCATTCCAGGCGCCCCGCCCTGCCCGGCTTGTGCGGGTAGACGAGGCACTGAGCTTACGCGAGGGCCTTGACCACGGCCTCGCCCATCTGCTGGGTGTTGACCTTGGTGCAGCCTTCTTCATAAATATCGGCGGTGCGCAGACCTTGCGCAAGCACTTTCTTCACGGCGTTCTCGATGCGGTCGGCCTGTTCGGCACGGTTCAAGGAGAAACGCAGCATCATCGCCGCCGACAGGATGGTCGCCAGCGGATTGGCGATACCCTTGCCAGCGATGTCCGGTGCCGAGCCGTGCGAGGGCTCGTACAGGCCCTTGTTGTTGGCATCCAGCGAAGCCGAGGGCAGCATGCCGATGGAACCGGTCAGCATGGCGGCGGCGTCGGAGAGGATGTCGCCGAACATGTTGCCGGTGACGATGACGTCGAAGTTCTTCGGCGCCTTCACCAGTTGCATGGCGGCGTTGTCCACGTACATGTGCGACAGCTCCACGTCCGGGTATTCCTTGCCCACTTCGGTGACGACGTCTTTCCAGAACTGGAAGGTTTCCAGCACGTTGGCCTTGTCCACGCTGCACAGGCGCTTGCCGCGCTTGGCCGCGGCCTGGAAGGCGACATGGGCGATACGGCGGATTTCCGGTTCCGAATAGCGCATGGTATCAAATCCTTCACGTGCACCCTTGAAAGGGCCGTCCGGCGCTTCGCGCATGCCACGCGGCTGGCCGAAATAGATGTCGCCGTTCAGTTCGCGCACGATCAGGATGTCCAGGTTGGCCACCAGCTCGGGCTTCAACGACGAAGCACCGGTCAGTTCCGGATAGCAGATGGCGGGACGGAAGTTGGCAAACAGCTGCAGGTGCTTGCGCAGGCCCAGGATGGCCTGCTCCGGACGCAGGGCGCGCTCCAGCTTGTCGTACTTCCAGTCGCCGACTGCGCCGAAGAGGATGGCGTCGGCTTCCTTGGCCAGCTTCAGGGTGCCATCCGGCAGCGGGTGGCCGTGGGCCTCGTAGCCGGCGCCGCCGACCGGGGCCGATTCCATCTCGAACTTCTCGTCCAGTGCATTGAGCACACGCACGGCTTCATCGACGATTTCAGGACCGATGCCGTCGCCCGGCAGGATAGCAATCTTCATGGCTTCTCTTTCTCAGTTATGCAGCGAATTCGGGTTATCAATGACAAGGGCGGTCATCTGACCGCCCTTTGCTGTTGTTTCAACGATCCTGTCAGATCGTGTTGCTCAGCCAGGGCTGTTCGTGCAGGTGTTTCTCTTCGTAGGCACGAATGGTGTCGGCTTTGCGTAGGGTCAGGCCAATGTCGTCGAAACCGTTGAGCAGGCAATACTTGCGGAACTCGCTGATCTCGAACGGGAAGGCCTGGCTGCCATTGGTGGTGCTGACGACCTGCTTTTCCAGGTCGATGACCAGGCGGTAACCCGGGAAGGCCTTGACTTCATTGAACAGGTGATCGACCTGTTGCTCGGTCAGGACGATGGGCAGCAGACCGTTCTTGTAGCAGTTGTTGAAGAAGATGTCGGCAAAGCTGGGCGCGATCACCGCGCGGAAGCCGAACTGGTCCAGCGCCCACGGCGCGTGCTCGCGCGAGGAACCGCAGCCGAAGTTCTTGCGCGACAGCAGGATCGAAGCGCCCTGATAGCGCTCCTGGTTGAGCACGAAGTCCGGGTTCAGCGGGCGCTTGCTGTTGTCCATGCCCGGCTCGCCATGATCCAGGTAACGCCATTCGTCGAACAGGTTGGGGCCGAAGCCGCTGCGCTTGATCGACTTCAGGAACTGCTTAGGGATGATCGCATCGGTATCGACGTTGGCGCGATCCAGCGGCGCCACCAGTCCTTCGTGCAGGATAAATTTATTCATGGTCTTGACCTTGGGTCGGACGGGCGATCCGGCCGCCCAGTCCTTCCTGATTTCTGTTCAAAAACTGAAGCGACGGGCCACATGGCCCGCTTCCGGCGCTTACAGCGAGCGCACATCCACAAAGTGACCGGCGATGCCGGCCGCCGCGGCCATGGCCGGGCTCACCAGGTGGGTACGGCCACCGGCGCCCTGACGGCCTTCGAAGTTGCGGTTCGAGGTCGAGGCGCAGCGTTCGCCCGGTTCCAGGCGGTCGGCGTTCATGGCCAGGCACATGGAGCAGCCCGGTTCGCGCCACTCGAAGCCGGCGTCGCGGAAGATCTTGTCCAGGCCTTCGCGCTCGGCCTGTTCCTTGACCAGGCCGGAGCCCGGCACCACCATCGCCAGCTTGACGTTGGAGGCGCGGAACTTGCCGCGCACCACCTTGGCGGCTTCGCGCAGGTCTTCGATGCGGGAATTGGTACAGGAGCCGATGAAGACCTTGTCGATGCGGATATCCTCGATCGGGGTATTGGGCTTCAGGGCCATGTAGGCCAGGGCCTTTTCCATGCCGTCGCGCTTGGTGGCATCCTTTTCCTTGTCCGGATCGGGGACGCGGGCATCCACGGCCACCACCATCTCGGGCGAGGTGCCCCATGTGACTTGCGGCCTGATGTCGGCAGCATTGAGCGTGACCACCATGTCGAACTTGGCACCCTGGTCGGAATGCAGCGTGCGCCAATAGGACACGGCGCGCTCCCAGTGCGGGCCGGAGGGCGAATAAGGACGGCCCTTGAGGTAGTTCAACGTGGTGTCGTCGAAGGCCACCATGCCGGCACGGGCACCGGCTTCGATGGCCATGTTGCAGACCGTCATGCGGCCTTCCATGGACAGCGAGCGGATGGTCGAGCCAGCGAATTCGATCGCATAACCGGTACCACCGGCCGTGCCGATCCTGCCGATGATGGCCAGCACGATGTCCTTGGCGGTCACGCCGGCCGGCAGTGCGCCGTCGACCTGGACCAGCATGGACTTGGACTTGCGCGCCAGCAGCGTCTGCGTGGCCAGCACGTGTTCCACTTCTGAGGTGCCGATGCCATGGGCCAGCGCGGCGAAGGCGCCGTGGGTGGAAGTGTGCGAGTCACCGCAGACCACCGTCATGCCTGGCAGCGTGGCGCCCTGCTCGGGGCCGATCACGTGCACGATGCCCTGACGCTTGTCGTTCATGCCGAAGTAAGTCAGGTTGTATTCCTTGGCGTTGCCGTCCAGCGTCTCCACCTGCAGGCGCGAGATGGGGTCGGCGATGCCGTGGGCGCGGTCGGTGGTGGGGACGTTGTGGTCCGCCACCATCAGGTTGGCCGAATTGCGCCAGGGTTGACGACCGGCTAGCTTGAGGCCTTCGAAGGCTTGCGGGCTGGTCACTTCATGGAGCAGGTGGCGGTCGATATACAGGATGGCGGTGCCGTCATCTTCCGTATGAACGACGTGCGACTCCCAGAGTTTGTCGTAGAGCGTCTTGAGCATGTTGCGGTCCGGCGGAACTGGAAAGGGGTGCTGATCGGGAAAAATAGCTTTTGATTATGCCATAAAGCGAAGGGTCTGACCTCCTTGCCGTGTTTTCCGCCGCGTCGCCACAACAGGCAATAATGCTGCAAGGCAGCAGAAAAAACGCAGAAGTTGCGGCCCACATGAAAAATCCGGCATTTCCCCATTCGGTCGGGGCCATGCCGGATTGCGATACCGTCTGCAGCGAGCTTCAGCGCTCAGCGCTTGCGGGTCTGCTGGTACAAGGGATCGACGCGCTGCGCATAGACCGTCAGGTCGGCAATGCGCTCGCTGCTGGAGGGGTGGGTGGACATGAACTTCATCGGCTCGTCCCCTCCCAGGCTGGCCATCTTCTGCCACAGGGTCACCGCCGCCTTGGGATCGTAGCCGCCGCGTGCGGCCAGTTCCACGCCGATGCGATCGGCCTCGGTCTCGTTGGCGCGCGAATTGGGCAAGCCCATCAGGCCCATGTAGAGATACTGGCCACCCTGCTTGCCCACGTCGCCCAGCCCCAGCAGGGCCGCACCGATGGAAATGGCCGAATTGGCCACCACCTGCTGCGAGGCGCGCTCGCGGGCATGCTCGCGCAGGGCGTGGGCGATCTCGTGGCCCATCACGGCGGCCAGTTCATCGTCAGTGATCTTGAGCTTGTCGATCAGGCCGGTATAGACCGCGATCTTGCCGCCCGGCATGCACCAGGCATTGGTTTCGTCCGAGGTCAGGACATTGACTTCCCAGTTCCACTTCAGCGCATCGGGGCGGAACACCCCGGTCTGCGGGATCAGGCGATTGGCGATGGCGCGCACCCGCTGCACTTGCGCGGCGTTGCGGTTGAGCAGGCCCTTGCTCTTGGCCTCGGCCAATACCTGCGCATATTCCTTGCTGGATGCCGCTTCCATCTCGGCCGAGGACACCAGCATCTGCTGCTTGCGCTCGATGCCCACGGCACCGCCCTGGGTGGTCTGTACGGTCTCGCATGCCACCAGGCCCACCAGGGCTGCGGCCAGCAGACTGTTCTTGATGATAGGTTTGAGCTTCATGCCCGCCTCCATTGAATAATTGATCTTGATTCCGGGTCAGCCGGTGGGCAGGCCTGCACGCGCCCGCCCACCGTGAGCGGCTTCGACCCGGACAGCCGCAAATTGTTTCAGGCAGGAAAAAGCCGGCGACCGCTTGCGCGATGGCCGGCTTGCGCTCGGTCCTGCCCGGTTCAGCGCAGCGCCGGTGTATCGACCTTCACATCACCGCACTGGGCGCGGTTGCGCAAGGCGTGGTCCATCAGCACCAGGGCCAGCATGGCTTCGGCGATGGGCGTGGCGCGGATGCCCACGCAGGGGTCATGGCGACCGAAGGTTTCCACCGCGATCGGCTGGCCGTTCTTGTCGATGGAAGGGCGCGGGGTGCGGATGCTGGAAGTGGGCTTGATGGCAATGGAGGCCGTGATGTCCTGGCCGGTCGAGATGCCGCCCAGGATGCCGCCGGCGTTGTTGCCGACGAAGCCTTCCGGCGTGAGCGCATCGCCGTGCTCGGACCCCTTCTGCGCCACCGAACGGAAGCCGGCACCGATCTCCACGCCCTTGACGGCGTTGATACCCATCAGGGCAAAGGCGATCTCGGCGTCCAGCTTGTCATACAGCGGCTCGCCCAGGCCGACCGGCACGTTCTGCGCCACCACGTCGATGCGCGCACCGATGGAGTCGCCGTCCTTGCGCAGGGCATCCATGTAGCCTTCCAGGCGCCCGATGATGCTGGCATTGGCGGCGAAGAAGGGATTGTGGGGCACATGCTCCCAGGATTCGAAGGGGATCGCGATCTCGCCCAGCTGGCTCATGCACCCCTTGAAGGTGGTGCCGTACTTCTCGAACAGCCACTTCTTGGCGATGGCCGCCGCGCCCACCACCGGTGCGGTCAGGCGTGCCGAGGAACGGCCACCGCCGCGGGGATCGCGGATGCCGTACTTGTGCCAGTAGGTGTAGTCGGCATGACCGGGACGGAAGGTGTCGAGGATATTGCCGTAGTCCTTGCTGCGCTGGTCCTGGTTGCGGATCAGCAGCGCAATCGGGGTACCGGTGGTCTTGCCCTCATAGACACCGGAGAGAATCTCGACGGTATCGGGCTCCTGGCGCTGGGTGACGTGGCGCGAGGTACCAGGCCGACGACGATCCAGTTCCGGCTGGATATCGGCTTCCGACAGCGTCATGCCCGGGGGGCAGCCATCGATCACGCAGCCGATGGCCGGGCCATGGGATTCGCCGAAGGTGGTGACGGTGAAGAGCGTGCCGAAGGTATTGCCGGACATGATGGAATTCGCGCAAAAGGGGAGAAAGACGCGATTTTACCAGCCCCGGGCGCCGCCGACGAGCCACGGCGCCCTCCACGCCTGCAGCCTACTTCCAATCGCCGCGCAGTTCGCGCACCTTTTCCTGCAGCAGCTCGGGGCTGACCTGCTCGGCCGGGATGGGCTCGCCGGCCACCAGCTCCAGCCGCGAGAACAAGCCGCGCCGGAAGGTGCGCGTGACCGGGTTGCTGGGATCGCGCGAGAACAGGCTACCCCACAAGCCGCGCAAGGCCAGCGGCACCACCGGCACCGGGCTGCGGTCGATGATCTTCTGCACGCCGCCCCGGAAGGGGTTGAGCTCGCCATCACGCGTCAGTTTTCCCTCAGGGAAGATGCACACCAATTCACCCTCGTGCAAGGCCTGGGCGATATCGACGAAGGCCTTCTCGGTCAGCCAGGGGTCGGCCTTGACCGGTGCAATCGGGATCGCCCGCACATTGCGGAACAGCCAGGCCATCACCGGGATCCGGAAGATCTGGTAATCCATCACGAAGCGCACCGGGCGGGGGCTGGCCGCCATGATGGCGATGGCGTCGACATAGCTCACATGGTTGCACACCAGCACCGCCGCGCCCTGGTCGGGAATGGCCTGGCCATTGACGATGCGCACCCGGTAGAAGGTATGGATCAACAGCCAGGCCAGGAAGCGGATCAGGAATTCCGGCACCAGCGAGAAGATGTAGACCGCCACCACGCCGTTCATGATGGCCGTAGCCAGGAAGATCTGCGGAATCGTCATCCCTGATTTCAGCATGACCATGGCCACCAGCGCCGACACCACCATGAACAGCGAATTCATGATGTTCATCCCGGCGATGGTGCGCGAGACGTGGGCCGGATCGCAGCGGGTCTGGATCAGCGCAAACAGCGGCACGATGTAGAGCCCGCCGAACAGGCCGATGCCCAGGCAATCACCGAGGATGCGCCAGCTGCCGCCATGCGCCAGGAAACCGCCCAGGTCCAGCATCGCCGCCGGCGTCACGTAGGCCTGGCTGGCAAAATACAGCTCCAGCCCGAAGACCGACAGGCCGATGGAGCCGAAGGGCACCAGCCCGATTTCCACCTTGTGGCCCGACAGCCGCTCGCACAGCAGCGAACCCACGCCGATGCCCACCGAGAACACCGCCAGCAGCAGCACGAAGACGCTGTGGTCGCCGTGCAGGTAGTTCTTCGCATAGACAGGGAATTGCGCCAGCATGATGGCGCCATAGAACCAGAACCAGGAATTGCCCAGCAAGGAGAGGAACACCGGCCGGTTGCGGCGCGAGAAACCGAGATTGCGCACCGTTTCCGTGAAAGGATTCCAGTTCACCCTCAGCTCCGGCGCCGGGGCCGGCGAGAGTGGAATGCGCAGGCTGGCCAGCCAGCCCAGCACGGCAATGCCGATGGTCACGCCAGCCACCAGGTGCAGCCCCCAGGGCTTGTGCACCACCAGCACCGCGCCCAGGATTTCCCCCAGCAGGATGCCGACGAAGGTCCCCATCTCGATCAGGCCATTGCCGCCGATCAGTTCCTCCCGCTTCAACTGCTGCGGCAGGTAGGCATACTTGACCGGCCCGAACAGGGTGGAATGGATGCCCATGCCGACCACCGCCGCAATCAGCAGCCACAGGTGGTGCGTCATCCAGCCATAGGCGGCGATGCCCATGATGACGATTTCCAGCAGCTTCACGAAACGCGCCACGCGGCCCTTTTCCAGCTTGTCCGCCAACTGGCCGGAGGTGGCCGAGAACAGGAAGAACGGCAGGATGAACAAACCCGGAATCAGGTTGTTGAGCAGGCCCGGATCCATCTCGGTCCAGGACAGGGCGTCATAGGTGAGGATGGTCAGCAGCGCGGTCTTGAAGACATTGTCGTTGAGCGCGCCCAGGAACTGGGTCCAGAAGAAGGGAGCGAAACGCCGTTGGGAGAAAAGCGAGAACTGGCTGTTCTTTTGCATGGGCAATCAGGTCAGGGAAACGGAACGCGCAGCCTACGCAGGCCGGGCCGAAATGACAACAACCTCAATGGACAATAAAAAACCGCTCCAGCAGGAACGGTCAGGACCAGGCCGCCTGCGGTGGCAGGCGGCGTCAGCGCAGGAAACGGCAACCGCGACAGCGACGCTCAGGCGTTGCCTTCGCGCTCTTCTTCCTCGGCCGGCCAGTCGCGGATGTAGGCCTTGAGCATCTTGTTCTCGAAGCCTTGCGCATCCAGCACGGCCTTGGCCACGTCGTAGAAGGACATCACGCCCAGCACGGTGCGCGCTTCCATCACGGGCACGTAGCGTGCGTGCTTTTCCAGCATGATGCGGCGCACTTCGTTCAGATCGGTATCGGGGGTGACGGTGATGGGGGCGTCGTTCATGTGCTTGCGCACGGTCGAGCCACCCAGGGCGCCGCCGTTCTTGTGCAGCGTCAGCAGCACTTCGCGGAAGGTCAGCATGCCGACCAGGTCGCCATATTCCATGACCACCAGCGAGCCGATGTCTTTCTCTGCCATCGCGGCGACCGCCTCCTGAATCGGGGTGTCCGGCGTGACGGTGAAGAGAATGTTGCCTTTGACCTTGAGGATTTCAGAGACTTTCATGATGTCGTCCTAGTTGTATGAAGCTGTTTTGACTGTAGGCGATGACGCCCGGAAAATCCAATTCATGGGGGCAACAGGATAACTGATCCTGGATGCCGCCGCTGGCGGGGGCGCGATGCATGCACATGGTACGGTCAAGCGCGCCCTTTGGGCAACCGGCAATCGCGCTGCCATGCAGTATTTCCAGCAATCATGCGAAGCTTGCTTCAGCACAAGGTTTGCATATGCGCGCTGCGCTGACTAAGCTGGAATCGTCAGGATCACCTGGAGAAGCCCATGGCCGCCACCCTGCCCGACCGACACTACGCCAGCTTCAGCGAGTTCTATCCGACCTACCTGAGCGAACATGCGCACCGGGTCAACCGGCAGTTGCACTTCCTGGGGTCGACGCTGGCACTGCTGAGCCTGTTGCTGCTGCTCATCACCCACCAGTGGTGGTGGCTGGCGGTGGCCCTGTTCTGTGGTTACGGCTTTGCCTGGGTCGGGCATTTCATGGTGGAGAAGAACCAGCCGGCCACCTTCCGCCATCCCCTGTATTCCTTCATGGGCGACTGGGTCATGTACTGGCAGATGCTGACCGGGCAGGTCTCGTTCTGAGCGCTCAGCGCTCCCACATGCGGCGCCGCTCATCCAGCGGCACGGCGGCATAGGGCATGGCAGCCACGGTGCTCTGCGCCTGCGCATCGGCGCTGGCAATGCCTGCGGGGCCGCAGTAGTCATCCAGTGATTGGCCGAGCACGCCGTCGATGGCGTCTTCCACCCGCCTCACCAGCGCCTCCTCGTCGCCCGCCTGCGCCAGCACCGCGGGATCGAACACGAACAGCCGATACACCTGGGCCAGCCGGATCGTGCTGGGGTTGGCCACCAGCGTCCAGCGGTCCATGTCATCGGTGATGCGGCGGTTCCAGCCGGTGCGGCGGCTGGTCTCCGGCTTGACCGAGGCCACCCAGCCTTCTTCACTCATCCGGCTCAGCAACTGTTGCAATTCGCCCAGCCCCAGCCGCGTGGCGCGACGCACCTCATCCATGCTCACCACCGCCGACTCCACCCCCACGCGGGCCGCATGCAGGAATTTCAGGACCTTCACCGCATCGATGAACTCCGCCCCCGGCGAGGCCACATGCCACCAGCGCTCGTAGCGCACCACCGGCAGCGCCGCCGTCAGCAGGGCGCCAAACAGGGTGATCATCCACATCATGTAGATCCACACCAGGAAGATCGGCAGCACCGCCACCGTGCCATAGACCATGGTGTAGGTCGGGAACTGCATGATGTAGACCGCGAAGAGGCGCTTGGCGATTTCCAGGCCGACACCGGCAAGCAAGCCGCCGGCCAGGGCGTCGCGCCAGTCCACGGTCTGGTTGGGTACGGTGCTGTAGAGCAGCGTATAGGCCAGCGTCGAAAACATCAGCGAGACCAGGGTATAGAAACCCGCGCCCAGCCACGGCAGGCTCTTGACCGCACCACCGGTGGCGCTGGAGAGGTAGGAGGTCACGCTGATGGACACCCCGATCAAGAGCGGACCCAAGGTGATGATGGCCCAGTACACCAGCACCCGCTGCACCAGCGGACGCGACTTCTTGACCCGCCAGATCTGGTTGAACACGCTCTCGATGGTGGACATGGTCAGCACCGAGGTCAGGATCAGCACCACCCCGCCCACCGCTGAAATGCGTGCCGACTTGGCCGCGAACTGGTTCAGGTAGCCCAGGATGGTATTGGCCACCCCCTTGGGCATGAGGTTCTCGACGAAATAGGCTTCCAGCGAAGCGCGGAAGGTCGAGAACAGCGGGAAGGCCGTAAACAGCGCCAGCGCGATGGTCAGCACCGGCACCAGCGAGAGGATCGTGGTAAACGTCAGGCTGCCGGCCACCTGGGGCAGGCGATCCTCGCGCAGTCGCCGGCCGGCGAAGCGCAACAGATCGCTCAACTGTTCTCGGGACAGACCACGCATACGGGAAAAGGGAAAACGCAAAGAGGGCATCGGTTCGACTTCATGGGGTGACGGCAAGCAACAGCGCCACACCCGGGTTCTTTCCCGCCGACAGGCGGCGGGATGACAAGTTTGGCGATTATCGCCCAAGCCGCCGGCAAAATCCCGCAAAAATCGAAGCTGCATCCTAAAGTTGCAGTTATGACCTCAATGATGCGCAGCAAAAGGCAGCAGTCGAGGAGATTTCTCTCTTTTTCCCTCACGCTGGGAGGAAAAAAACGGAAATATAATAAGTCACATGATGACCAGTTCCTCCCCCTCTTCCGTGAACGCTCCCTCCAACGCCACCATCCTGGTGCTCTACTATTCGCGCCATGGCGCCACCCGCAAGCTGGCCGAACTGATCGCCCAGGGCGTGGAAAGCGTCCCCGGCTGCGATGCCCGGCTGCGCACCGTGCCGGCGGTCTCCACCGTCACCGAGGCCGTGGAGCCGGACGTCCCCAGCTCTGGCGCGCCCTATGTGGAAGCGGCCGACCTGGCGCAGTGCGACGGCCTGGCCCTGGGCTCGCCCACGCGCTTTGGCAACATGGCCGCGGCCATGAAGTATTTCTGGGACGGTACCTCGCCGCAATGGCTCTCCGGCACCCTGACCGGCAAGCCGGCCTGCGTGTTCACCTCCACCGGCAGCCTGCATGGCGGCCAGGAGTCGACGCTGCTGACCATGATGATTCCCCTGCTGCATCACGGCATGCTGTTGCTGGGCCTGCCCTATGCGCATCCCGAACTGATGAATACCCACAGCGGCGGCAGCCCCTACGGCGCCAGTCACTGGGCGGGCGTCAACGGCAACCAGCCACTGTCGGACGACTCGCGTACCCTGGCCATCGCGCTGGGCAAACGGCTGGCAGAAACTGCACTAAAACTTCGGAGACCATCATGAACAGCAGCGCGCGCTATTTCCACCTGGGAGCCAGTTCCAGCCTGGTCGTCCTGATCCTGCTCTGTGTGGCATGGGAACTGGCGCTGGCGCCGCTGCGCCCGGGCGGCTCGTGGATGGTGCTCAAGGTGGTGCCGCTGCTGCTGCCCCTGCGCGGCATCCTCAAGCGCGACGTCTATACCCTGCAATGGTCATCCATGCTGATTCTGGTCTACCTGGCCGAGGGCCTGGTACGCGCCACCAGCGACGCCAACCACACCTCGGTCTGGCTGGCCTGGGTCGAGGTGGCATTGACCACGATCTATTTCATCTGCGCGCTGGCCTACCTGCACCCCTTCAAGAAGGCCGCCAAGGAAATCGCCCGCCAGGCCATCCACAAGGCCTCGCGCTGATCTTCGCCAACGCGATCAGTTGCTCCAATCCGCTCCAATACGACGCGCCGCCCCGGTGGCGGCGCGCACCTGTTGCCATGACCGCCATGACCGACACCACCACTGAATTCCTCGCCGCCTGCCGCGCCGCCATCGGCGCCGCACATGTCCTCACCGAACCGGCCGACACCGGCGGCTACCTGACCGACCAGCGCGGCCGCTACACCGGCCGTGCCCTGGCCGTGCTGCGTCCGGCCGATACCAGCGAGGTGGTTTCCATCGTCAAGCTGTGTGCGCACTATGCGGTGCCACTGGTACCGCAAGGCGGCAACACCGGCCTGGTGCTGGGCAGCGTGCCGGACCAGCAGGGCAATGCGGTGCTGCTGTCGCTGCGGCGGCTCAACCGCATCCGCGCCGTCGACCCGATCAACAATACGATGACCGTGGAAGCCGGCTGCGTGCTGCAGCATCTGCAGGAGCAGGCTGCTGCCGTGGGGCGCCTGTTCCCGCTGTCGCTGGCGGCCGAGGGCAGTTGCACCATCGGCGGCAACCTCTCCACCAATGCCGGCGGCACCGGCGTGCTGCGCTATGGCAATACCCGCGAACTGTGCCTGGGTCTGGAAGTGGTCACCGCCGAGGGCGAGGTGATGAGCAGCCTGAAGGGCTTGCGCAAGGACAATACCGGCTACGACCTGCGCGACCTCTTCATCGGTGCCGAAGGTACGCTGGGCATCATCACCGCCGCCGTGGTCAAGCTCTTCCCGCAACCGCTGGCGCAGGTAACGGCACTGGTGGCGCTGGATACCCCGGCCCAGGCCCTGCAGCTGCTGCAACTGGCGCAGTCACGCTGTGCGTCGGCACTGACCGGCTTCGAACTGATGTCGGACTTCTGCCTGCAGCTGGTCTGCAAGCACTTCCCCGAGCAGCGCCTGCCCTTCGCCCAGCGGCATGCGCAATACGTCCTGCTGGAACTGTCGGACAGCGAATCAGAAGAGCACGCCCGCGCCCTCTTCGAAAGCGTCATCGGCGACGCCCTGGAACATGCCCTGGCCAACGATGCCGTGATCGCCGCCTCGCTGGCGCAATCGCGGGCACTGTGGCAATTGCGTGAAAGCATCTCCATGGCGCAGGCGCACGAAGGCAAGAACATCAAGCACGACATCTCGGTGCCGATCTCGCGCATCGCCGACTTCATCGCCACCACCGACGTACTGGTGCAGCAGGCCGCGCCCGGCTGCCGCATGGTGACCTTCGGCCACCTGGGCGATGGCAACCTCCACTACAACGTCTCGCCACCGGTGGGCGTGGCCGATAGCGCATTCCTCGGCCAGCAGTCAGCCATCAACCTGGTGGTGCATGACAGCGTGGACCGCTTCGGTGGCTCGATCTCGGCCGAACACGGACTGGGTGCGCTCAAGCGCGAGGAAATCCTGCGCTACAAGTCGCCGGTGGAACTGCGGCTCATGCGCGCCATCAAGCAGGCCCTGGACCCGCAGCAGCTGATGAATCCGGGCAAGGTGCTATAGCCGCCAGGGCAGTACGGGCCGGCAAACAAAAAGGGACGGACGCTATCACGAGCCGTCCGCCCCAACCTCCCCCTCAGGAGCCTGCCTGAAACGCTTGCCGCAGCAAGGTTTCCCTATGTGGTCATCTTTGCATCTCGCGCTACGTGGCAATCCGAAGAATAGCGAGCAATGCCACGGCCAATTTCCCGGATCAGACGGAGCAGGCCGATCAGGCCGCGCTCTTGTGCTGCTCGCGCATGGTCTGCAGGAACAGGTCGGGCGCCATCGGCCGCCCCCTGAGATAGCCCTGCAGGGCATCGCAGCCCACCGATGCGAGGAATTGCTGCTGCCGTTCGGTCTCCACGCCCTCGGCCACGATGCGCAGGTTCAGCGTGCGTCCCAGGGCCACGATGGCCGAGACGATGGCCGCATCCTCGGTGCCGTCGCTGAGATCACGCACGAAGCCGCGATCGATCTTCAATTCATTGGCCGGCAGGCGCTTCAGGTACAACAGGCTGGAATAGCCGGTCCCGAAGTCATCGATGGAAATCTCCACCCCCAGGTCGGCAATCTTCTGCAGGGTCAGCAGGCTGGCCTCGGTATCGTGCATGGCGGTCGATTCGGTGACTTCCAGCGTCAGGCTCTGCGGCGGCAGCTGATGGCGTTCCAGCGCGGCGCGCACCACCTCCACCAGATGCGGATCGGCAAATTGCACTGCCGACAGGTTCACGGAGATCTTCCAGTCGGCATAGCCCAGGGTCAGCCACTCATGCATCTGGCGACAGGCCTCGTCCAGCACCCAGGCACCGATGGGGATGATCAGTCCGGAGCGTTCGGCCAGGCCGATGAATTCATCCGGCCCCACCAGGCCACGTTCGGGATGCTGCCAGCGCAGCAGCGCCTCGGCGCCCAGCACCGGGCCATCGGGCAGGCTGAACTTGGGCTGGTAGACCAGCCGGAACTGCTTGCGCTCCAGCGCCACCCGCAGGTCCTGCAGCCACTGCAGTTGATGGTGGGCATTGGCATTCATCGAAGGCTCGAAGAAGTTGTAGCCGTTGCGACCGGCGCGCTTGGTGTGGTACATCGCGGCATCGGCGTTGATGACCAGGTCGTGACGGGTATTGCCGTCTTCCGGATAGATGGCGATGCCGATGCTGGCCGAGACCCGCAACTCGTGCTCGCCCACACGGAAGGGCTGGTTGACCGCCTCCACCAGCTTCTCGGCCACCGGCATGGCGTCATCGGGCAGCGTCAGGTCGACCAGGATCACGAACTCGTCCCCGCCCAGGCGCGCCACCGTATCGTGGGCGCGGGTGGTGGCCGTGAGACGGCGCGCCACCTCCACCAGCAGGCGGTCGCCCACATGGTGACCCAGCGAATCGTTGATGGCCTTGAAGCCGTCCAGATCCATGAACATCAGCGCGAAATGGCCGTTGCTGCGGGCGGCCTTGTTGATCGCCTGGGTCAGGCGGTCTTCCAGCAGGGTGCGGTTGGGCAGCTTGGTGAGATGGTCGTGCAGCACCATCTGTGTCAGTTCTTCATTGGCCTCGGCCAGCGAGCGGGCCAGCTTGGCGGTACGCGACTCCAGTCGTGCGTCCAGCACCGAGGTCAGCAAGGCAATCGTCAGCACCGCCAGCGTGACCACGATGATCAGGATTGCCAGCCAGCCGATGCCCACGCCTTCGCGCGCCGACATGCAGACCGAGCCACTGGGGAAACTGGCCGCCGCCATGCCGGTGTAATGCATGCCGACGATGGCCACGCCCATCACCACCGAAGCACCGGCGCGCGCGGCCTTCACATGCGGCGTATTCTTGCGCAGGCTGAAGGCGATCCACAAGGCCGCAGCCGAGGCCGCGATGGCGATGAATACCGACACCACGAACAGCGCCACGTCATAATCGATGCCCGGTTGCATGCGCATGGCGGCCATGCCGGTATAGTGCATGCCGGCGATGCCCACCCCCATCAGCAGCGCACTGCCGAACAGGCGCCGCAGGGGCAGGTCCCTGCGGGTGACGATCCACAGCGCAAAGCCGGAGGTGCCGATGGCGATCAACAGCGATACCGCCGTGATCCACGCGTCATAACCCAGGGCGATCGGCAGGCGGAAGGCCAGCATGCCGATGAAGTGCATGGACCAGATCCCTACACCCATGGCGATGGCGCCGCCGGTCAGCCAGAAGCGGGCCACGCGCGGATGCTGGTTGCTGGTGGTATTGATACGCTCGGCCATGTCCAGCGCCGTATAGGAGGCGAGGATGGCAACCAGCAGTGAGACGACAACCAGCAACTTGTCGTAGGTGGCGATGAGCATGGCGAACGGTACGGCGTATCAGTATCAGGACAGGAACAGGACGAAAATCACGGAAGACAACCGGGAAGATCAGGGAAATTCAGTCAATATCAGGAGCTAGCAGCCGATATCAGTGACCCAGTATGCCCATGGAACCAAGCTTAGAAGGCGCAGCATTGTCCCACAATCAGGAAATACCCGTTGTCACACTGATATCTTTCGATGACCCTTCTCAGCTCTTGAGTAACAAGCTGCAAGCTATCGGCAGCTGATCCGCATGTGATTGGCAACTTTATCGGGCGCAACCGATCTGTTCTCACTGCAGTGCGCCTGCCGGCCAGCCTTTGCGTCCCTGTTTCCCGTTTTTTCTGGAGGGCGCTGGCCTCCCCGGCCCGCCCGCGCAGCAAGACAACATGCAAAATGAAAACAAAACACAACAAATCGACAACAAGGACATCATGCTGAGCTTACCCCAAACCCGTCCGCGCCATCGGAAAAACTGCCTGACCCCACGCTGGAAACGCACTTCCCGCCTGATTGCCCTGGCTTTGTGTGGCATCGGCGCACCGCTGCTCTGGTGCAGCCCGGCCCAGGCCGGCATCTCCATGGTGCAGCCACCCAAGCGCATCGATGCCAGCAAACCCCTGGAACTGACGCTGCTGGTGTCTGAGGACGAACAGGCCGAACGCAGCTACAGTCTGCCGCCCACCCTGCTGGTGGCAGCCTCGGCCGACATGATCCCGCCTCAGCAGATCACCCTGCAGCGGGTCGATGGCGAGGACCGCCTCACGCTGCGGCAAGGCGAGTTTCGCAAGGTGCGCTATCGCGGCGTGCTGCCGGAACGCCTGCGCGGCATGGTGCGCATCGAACCGATCGGCATCGACGCCTCGCCGGTGCTGGTGGCGGTGGTGCGTCCGGATGCCAGCCTGGGGCCGTTGCCGGAGTCGCCCGACCTGATCAACACCCCGCTGGCGGACTCCAGCAGCAAGGTGGCCCCGGTGGCGCCCTCGGCCACGGTGCTCACGCCCGGCACCAATGCCTCGCCCATCGACAGCGCACCGGCGGCCGAAGACATCCTCTCCAATAATCGCCGCCTGTCCTTCAACGAGCCGATGTACTTCACGGTCGGGCATAACCACGGCGATACCAATGCCCGCTTCCAGTTCAGCTTCAAGTTCCGTGTCTTCGTGCCGGACGATCCGCGCTCGCGCGGCCTGCTGGACAATCTCTACCTGGGCTACACCCAGTTCTCGCTGTGGGACCTGTCGGCGCCTTCCGCGCCCTTCCGCGATACCAGCTATCGCCCCAGCCTCTACTACTACCTGCCGGACCTGGGCATCCAGAACGGCGTGTTCAGCCGCATCGGCATCGCCACCGGCCTGGAGCACGAGTCCAATGGCCGCGACGGTCCCGAATCGCGCAGCATCAATACCTATTTCATCGAACCGACCTTCAACTTCGGCAACCTCAACGACTATCACTTCAAGGTCGCGCCCAAGGTCTACGCCTATCTCGGCCCGACCCGCGACAATCCGGACATCGCCGACTACCGCGGCCACCTGGACCTGAAGCTGGCCTATGGCAAACCGGACGGGGTGGAAGTGGCGACCATGCTGCGCAAGGGCAGGCTGGGCGGCAAGTACAGCGCCGAGACGCAGATTTCCTATCCGCTCTCGCGCCTGCTGCCTGGCACCGCCGGCTACCTGATGGCCAGCTACTTCTCCGGCTACGGCGAAAGCCTGCTGACCTACAACCAGAAGGACAGCCCGCAACTGCGCATCGGCTACGCCTTGTGGCGATAGGACCGGGCCCGAGCACTGGCCGGTAAAAGCACAACGGGGATGCACTGCATCCCCGTTGTTCATTGTTGCAGCGGACCTGGGTCGCGCGTCAGGCCACCGGCGTGCGCATGGTGACGAACTCCTCGGCCGAGGTCGGATGGATGCCGATGGTGGTATCGAACTGCGCCTTGGTGGCACCACACTGCAGGGCCACGGCGAAACCCTGGATCACTTCGCCGGCGTCGCCGCCCACCATGTGCACGCCCAGCACCCGGTCACTGGCGGCATCGACCACCAGCTTCATGAAGGTTCGTTCAGTATTGCGCGAAAGCGTGTTCTTGAGCGGCTTGAAATCGGTCTTGAAGATCTTCACCGCGCCCACTTCCTTCCTGGCCTCTTCCTCGCTCATGCCCACGGTGCCGATGTTGGGATGGCTGAAGACAGCGGTGGGGATGTTGCGGTAGGACATGCTGCGCTCGCCCTTTCCGAACAGGCGCGCCACCACCACCATGGCTTCGGCCAGCGCCACCGGGGTGAGCGCCACGCGGTCGATGACATCGCCCACGGCCAGGATGGAGGGCACGCTGCTCTCGAAGTTGTCGTTGACCGGAATGGCGCCGTTCTTCGCCAGCGCGATACCGACCTTCTCCAGCCCCAGCCGGCCCGTATTGGGCGTGCGGCCGGTGGCGAACAGCACGCACTCGGCCTGCAGGGTCTCGCCATTGGTCAGGCGCACCTGCTTGACGCTGTCCTCCGTGGCTCCTGCGGCATCCTCGGCTTCGATGGCATCGATGCTGGCGTTGAAGACCAGGCGGATGCCCTTCTTGGCCATCTCGTCGGCCAGGTGTACGCCGAGGTCGGCATCCATGTTGCGCAACAGGCGCTCGCGGCGATAGACCAGGGTCACCTCGCTGCCCAGGCCGTTGAGGATAGAGGCCAGTTCCACCGCGATATAGCCGCCCCCCAGCACCACCGCGCGCCTGGGCAGGCCCTTGAGGTGGAAGAAGTCATCCGAGGTGATCCCCAGTTCGCTCCCCGGAATCTGCGGCTTGTCCGGATGGCCGCCGGTGGCCACCAGGATGTGGCGGGCGGTGAAGCGCTGGCCATCGACGTTGACCGTATGCGCATCCTCCACCGTGGCAAAGCCGCGATGCAGCTTGACGTTGGCCCCATCCAGCAGGCGCTGGTAGATGTCGTTGAGGTGGGCGATCTCGCGATCCTTGTTGGCGATCAGGGCCGACCAGTCGAAGCTGGGCTTGCCGTTGAGGGTCCAGCCATAGCCGGCGGCGTCGGCGAAGTCCTCGTGGTAATGCGCACTGTAGGACATCAGCTTCTTCGGAATGCAGCCCACGTTGACGCAGGTGCCGCCCAGGTCGCCCTTCTCCGCCAGGCCCACGCGGGCGCCGGTCTGGCCGGCGAAGCGCGCAGCGCGTACGCCACCGGACCCGCCGCCGATGGTGAAGAGGTCGTAATCGTATTGGCTCATGGTTTCTCCATTGCATGGACGCTGCCCCCTGGCGGCGCCCGTGTTCTATCTGCTCGGTCTGACCGTTATGCGGGCGTACTGCCGCTTTGCAAGGGCGCCCGGCGCCGACCGTCCAGCGCGCGCATCACCAGCAGCACCGGTGCCAGCCCCACCAGCACGATGGACAGCGCCGGCAACGCCGCTTCGCCCAGGCGCTCGTCACGCGCCAGGTTGTGCGCGATCACCGCCAGGGTGTCGGTATCGAAGGGACGCAACAGCAGGGTCGCCGGCAATTCCTTGACCACATCGACGAACACCATCAGCGCCGCCACCGCCAGCGAACGCCACAGCAAGGGCAGGTGCAGACGCCAGGCGATCGCCGCGCGCGAACTGCCCAGGGTACGCGCCGCTTCATCGAGACTGACCGGGATGCGGGTATAGCCGGACTCCACCGACTGCACCGCAACCGCCGTGAAGCGTACCAGATACGCATAGACCACGCCCAGGGAGCTGGCCGTGAGCAGCACACCCAGACCGGCGGCCGGCCACCGCGCCTGCAACCAGGCCACCGGCAGCAGGATGCCCACCGCGATCACCGATCCGGGAATCGCATAGCCCATGCCGGCCAGCCGCGCCGTCAGGCGCAACATCGCCCCCTGCAGACGCGGCAGACCACCGGCACGTAGCGCAAAGCATAGGGCCAGCGCCAGCACGATGGCCGCCAGCGCCGCCATGCCCCCGAAGCGGAAACTGTTCCACACCCAGCCGGCATAGCGAGCGAGACCGAAGGCGACGCTGGTCCCACTGTCCGCATCACGGCCCACCTCGCCCCACCACAGGTGTAGCAGGATGCCCACCGGCAGCAGGAACCCCGCCACCACCGGCAAGCCGCACACCAGCCAGGCCAGCACCGTCGGGCCGGCTGCCAGCGGCGGGCGCGCGCCCTCGGCGCTGTCAGCGGCATCGGCACTGCGCGCGCCACGGGTGGCGGCAAAGCGCATGCGGCCCTGCTCGCGGCGTTCCAGCCACAGCAGCACCGCCACGAACAGCAACAGCAGCGAGGCGTACTGGGCCGCCGCGATGCGGTCGTCCAGCACCACCCAGGCCTTGTAGATGCCGGTGGTAAAGGTAGTCAGGCCGAAATAGGCCGACACGCCGTAGTCCGCCAGCGTCTCCATCAGCGCCAGCGCGGCCCCGGCCGCCAGTGCCGGCCGTGCCAGCGGTAGCGCCACGCGCACGATGCGCTCGGCCAGCGGCGTACCCAGCATGCGGGCCGCCTCCATCAGATGGTTGCCGCGTTCGGACAGCGCATTGCGCGCCAGCAGATAGGCATAGGGATAGAGCGTGAAGACAAACATGCAGATCGCCCCCGGCAGACCGCGCACATCCATGCGCCAGCCCGGGAACCAGCCGCGCAGCGTGCTCTGCACCAGCCCGGCGTATTGCAGGAAATCGGTATAAGCATAGGCCGAGACATAGGCCGGCATTGCCATGGGCAGCAGCAAGGCCCAGGACAGCCAGCGCCGTCCGGGAAATTCGAACAGGCTCACCGTCACCGCCGCCGCACCGCCCACCAGCACCACGCCCAGCGGCACCATCAGCGCCAGCCAGCCGGAGGTGGCCAGGTAACCGGGCAGGACGGTCTGCATCTGCTGGCGCAGGCTGTCCACGCCGGCCGCGTCCAGGCCCAACCAGGCGGCGAGGATGCCCAACAGCGGCAAGGCGATCAGGACTGCAAGCAAACCGATGATATGCATAACAAGGAAACGGTGAAAATGGACTACCCAGGTGGAAGACGCGAGGGCTTGCGCTACACTGCACACCCTCAGGCAACCGCGAATTGTAACCATTTCACCGGGCATCTCCATGTTTCTGGAAGTCGAGCACCTCAGCATCCGCTATCCCCGTACTCCCTCCGCCGCCGTCGACGACGTCTCGCTGCGCCTGCAGCCGGGCGAACTGGGTGCGCTCATCGGTCCCTCCGGCAGCGGCAAGACCAGCCTGCTGCGCGCCGTGGCCGGGCTGGAGCCGGCACAGGCCGGCCGCATCCGGCTGGCCGGGGCGCTACTGGAAGGCGATGGCATCCGGGTGGCGGCCGAGGAGCGCCGCATCGGCATGGTGTTCCAGGATTTCGCGTTGTTCCCGCATCTGGATGTGGCAGCCAATATCGGCTTCGGCCTGCGCGGCATGGCACGCGGCCAGCGTGAACAGGTGGTGACGGCCATGCTGGAGCTGGTCGGTCTGTCGGGTTCGGGTGGCAAGTTCCCGCACCAGCTTTCCGGCGGCCAGCAGCAACGCATCGCCCTGGCGCGGGCGCTGGCACCGCAGCCACGCCTGCTGTTGCTGGACGAACCGTTTTCCAGCCTGGATGTGGAATTGCGCGAACGTCTGGCGCACGATGTGCGCGACATCCTCAAGCGCACCGGCACCACCGCCCTGATGGTCACGCACGACCAGATGGAAGCCTTTGCCGTGGCCGACGTGGTGGGCGTGATGCGGCAAGGCCGCCTGGAACAGTGGGATAGCCCCTACGCCCTCTATCACCGCCCGGCCACCCGCTTCGCGGCCGATTTCATCGGGCACGGCGTGCTGCTGCAGGGAACACTGATGCCGACATCTGCCCCGACCTCAGGCAGGGACGGGAGCGAGGGAGAAATCGAAGTGCAGACCGCAGCCGGCCTGTTGCGCGGCATGCCCTTGCACGATCAGCCCCAGCCGGCAAATGCGCAGGTGGACGTGCTGCTGCGGGCTGACGACGTGATGCATGACGACGCCTCACCCTTCAAGGCAAGAGTCGTTCGCAAATCATTCAGGGGAGCGGAATTTCTCTACACGCTGGCGCTGGAGAACGGGCAGCAACTGCTGTCGCTGGTCCCTTCCCACCACGATCACGCGGTGGGCGAGTGGATAGGCATCAGGCTGGACGTCACGCATCTGGTGACCTTCCCCAGCATGGAGTCGTCGTTGGCAGCGGGCGCAGAGGCCGGCACCGCCAGTGCTGGAGTGGGCACACGCTGATCCACGCAGGCCGTCCGGCCCAGCGCATCCACCACCAGCCAGTCGAGGGCGCGCCGCATCAGTAGCGGGCTTTCGACAGCACCACCAGCCAGCGGCGCAGCAGCAGGATTTCCAGATGACCGGGCTCGATGCCGGCGCTGCACTCGATCACCGGATTGACGCGATAACGGCGCACATAAGTGTCACGGCAGATGAAGATTTCGCGACGACCCAGGCGGATCGCCAGCGAAGACGGGCTGGAAGATGCAACAGCGAAGCGAGCGTCGGAAGCAAGATCAAAGTGTGTCATGGCAGCGATTCCTCTTCTTGTCGATTGGAGGCTTCACTTTAGCACAAGCACTGTATGAATACACAGTATTTTTTATACAGTACTGTATGCACCATGGCGAGCATACAACAGCCGGCCCATCCTGCATTTCCCGCCGTGGCGCCTAAGCCACACCGGCCGCCAGGCGCGCCCGCACGAAGCCGATGTGTTCCCGCAGCACATAGAACTGGTCGGCAAAGGCCAGCGGCATCTTCATCCGGTTCACCGCGATCTCGATCTCGTCCAGGCGCCTGAGCATCTCGGCCTGCTCTTCCGGCGATTCGCGGGACAAGCCGCGTTCCAGCGAGATCAGCTCGCCATACCAGCGATAGATGCGCGAACGCACGCGCCAGCCATAGAGCATCGGCACCAGGCGGATACCCGGGATGAGCAGCAGGATCACCGGCAGCACGATCACCACCGCCCGGTCCACCAGGCTGGCCATCCAGAACGGCAGGGTGCGGTAGAAGAAGGTCTTGCCGGACTTGTAATAGCGCGCCGCATCGTCGCTGATCGGATATTCATGCTCCAGCGGCGCCGGGAATTCCCCCGCCTTCTGCATCACGTTGGCCTTGCCATGCACTTCGCGGGCGGCCGCGATCAGCAGGTCCGACAGTGCCGGATGCAGGTCCTCGCGCGCCACCAGTTCGGCCGTGGGTGCGATCAGCTGGGTATCGCGGGCCGGCAGGTTGCGCGCCAGGTCGAACACGCCCATGGGCATCTTCAGGGTATTGAGATAGCGGAAGCGCCGCACATAGGCATCGGCCTGGGAAAAATCCAGCAGGCGGATGCCAGGGGCGCGCAGCAGCTTGCCCATGGTCGCCACCGATACCGAATCGCCCATCAGGAAGGCCGCATCGATCTTGCCACCGGTCAGCGCCTGGGCCGCCTCATCGCCGCCAATGTTCAACAGCTGGGTGCTGCCGCCCTCTTCCACACCGTTGGCCTTGAGCAGGGTCGCGGCCAGCACGCTGGAACCGCTACCGGCACCGCCGATGGCGATGCGCTTGCCGGCCAGCTCCGACAGCTGGCGCAGCGGCGGGACCGGCTTGCCGTCCTCGCGCGGCGGCGGCGTGCGGTAGTACACCGACACCGGCACATAGGAAATGCTGCCCAGCGACACCAGCGGCGCCAGCGCCTCGGCCGGTACCGCGCCGGCCAGGCCGCCCTGCACGAAGCCGACGTCCAGGCTCTGGTCGGGATCGGCCAGGCGTTTCAGGTTGTCCAGCGAGCCCCCGGTCTCGACGATATCGAGGCGGATGCCATCGCGCGCCAGGATGGCCTTGTAGCGTTCGGCCACGCGCCAGAAATTGCTGTCCTTGGGACCGGCAGCGATCGTGATCGAAGACGGCGGGGCCGGGCGGATCAGCCAGATCACCAGCCAGGCGCCGATCAGGATCAGCAGGATGATGGGACCGAAGCTGACGGCCAGGTCCCGCCAGGAGATGGCCACGAAGCGCGCCCGGATGCGGGTCGCCGACGGGGCGTAGGCGGAGAGTTTCTTGTCTTTGAGCATGCGCGCTATTCTAGCCGCGCCGCCCCGCTTTGGGCTTCACTGCCTTGTAACGTGATGTGACTCTCCGCGTCAGTCGCTCAGTAGGTCTTGTACGGCAGGAACTTGCCCGACAGCATCACGTTCACGCGATCCCCATTGGGGTCGGCCTGGCGCTGGATATCCATCTTGAAATCGATGGCGCTCATGATGCCGTCGCCGAATTCTTCGTGGATCAGTTCCTTGATGGTGCTGCCATAGACGCTGACGATCTCGTACCAGCGGTAGATCAGCGGATCGGTCGGTACCGGGGTCGGCAGCGAACCCTTGTAGGGCACGATCTGCAGCCACAGGGTTTCTTCATCGGTGAGTTCGAACAGCTCCTGGGCGGTGGCGGCCTGCTTGGCGGTGAGGGTCATCTGGCCCAGCATGGCAGCGGTGGTCCACTCCTTGCTCTGGCCGATGCGCTCGGCGATCTGGGCCCAGGTCATCTTCTTGCTGACCTTGGCGGTAACGATCTTCTGGGTGACTTGGTTGCGGTCCATGGCTATCTCCTTTTGGGTGGACGGAATAAAGATCGACGACACACCTCTCAGTGCGCGTCATCGATCGTGACGAATGCTTGCGACACAATGACGAAATCTCTGGGGCTGCCCTGCCGGTTTTCAGGCCACCGCCTGCTCCAGCCCCGGCATCACGATGCGCGTGGGAGGACGCGGTCCCCCGCTGGCCTGGGCCGCCTGGATCTGGCGCGAGCGGTGTACCAGGAAATCCACCAGGTGATTGCGGATGCGGTAGAACTGCGGATCGTGATGCATGGCTTCCCGGCTGCGGGTCTTGGGCAAGGTGTTGATGACCACTTCGGCGATGCAGGCCTGCGGGCCATTGGACATCAGGAATATCTTGTCGGCCAGCAGGATGGCCTCGTCCACGTCATGGGTGATCATGAACACGGTCTGCCCGGTGGCCGCGCAGATCTTCAGCAGCTCGTCCTGCACCACGCCGCGTGTGAGGGCATCGAGGGCGCCGAAGGGTTCATCCATCAGCAGCATCTTGGGCTCGATGGAAAAGGCCCGGGCGATACCCACCCGCTGCTTCATGCCGCCCGAGAGTTCGGAGGGCTTCTTGTGCTCAGCCCCCTTCAGACCCACCATCGCGATGAAGCGGCGCGCATGTTCCTCGGCCTTGGCGCGCGACCAGTCGGGCCAGCGCGAACGTACCGCGAACACCACGTTGCCCAGCACGCTGAACCAGGGCATGAGTGCATGGCTCTGGAACACCACGCCGCGATCCAGGCTCGGCCCCTTGATCTCGCGCCGGTCCATGATGACTACGCCGTCGCTGGCCGCCTCCAGCCCCGCCAACACGTTGAGGATGGTGGTCTTGCCGCAGCCGGAGTGGCCGATCACGCAGACGAATTCACCGCGGTCGATACCGAAGGAAACCTGTTCGAACACCGGCGGCGCGCCCGCCGCATAGCGTTTGGAGAGCCCCTGCACGCTCAGGAAATTGTGGTCCATGCTCTTGCCCTCTTCATTCGATGTACGCGATTTACTCGACATAGGTCACCAGTCTTTGCAGCCGGGCGAAGATCAGGTCCAGCACCATGCCGGTCACGCCGATGACCAGGATGGCGAAGATCACGCTGGTCAGCGACAGGTTGTTCCATTCGTTCCAGACGAAGTAACCGATGCCGGTGCCGCCCACCAGCATCTCGGCCGCCACGATCACCAGCCAGGCGATCCCCATGGAAATGCGCATGCCGGTCAGGATGGTGGGTGCCGCCGCCGGCAGGATCACCAGGAAGGCGCGCCGCAACGAGGACACCTCCAGCGTCTTGGCCACGTTGAGCCAGTCGCGCCGCACCGAGGCCACGCCGAAGGCGGTGTTCATCAGCATCGGCCAGACCGAGCAGATGAAGATCACGAACACGCCCGAGATCGACGAATCCTTGATCGTGTACAGCGCCAGCGGCATCCAGGCCAGCGGCGAGATGGGCTTGAGGATCTGGATGAAGGGATTCAGGGCGCGCTGCATCAGCGGCGACATGCCCAGCAGGAAACCCAGCGGAATCGCCACCACCGCCGCAATCGCAAACCCCAGTCCGACCCGTCCCAGCGAATAGGCCAGCTGGATGCCGATGCCCTTGTCGTTGGGACCGTTGTCGTAGAAGGGATTGGCCAGCTCCTTGCGGATGGTCTCGCCCATCTGCGCCAGCCCGGGAAAGCCGTCGCGCTTGGCCGCGCCACTGCTCTTGCCCATCAGCTTGGCGTATTCATCCTGGGCGGCACTGGCCGTGCCCTCCTGCGGCAGCGTCGCGAAATGCCACACCATCAGCAACGCCGCCAGCAGCAACAGCGAGATCAGCGCGGCGCGCCAGCCAAGATGCCTGGCCGGCATCATGCGCTCCTCTTGATGGCGAAGCTGTTGACGTAGGCCTCGGCCTTGTTGGCATCGAACTCCTTGCCCATGATGGAATACTTGCGATAGGCACCTTCCGGCACCGGCTGGCCCAGTTCCTTCATGTGTTTCTTGGCCTCGGTCAGCAGCAGCACCTTCTCGGTGATGGCCTTGTAGTCGATATCACCCTTGATGTAACCCCAACGCTTCATCTGCGTGAGAATCCACACCCCCATCGAATCCCAGGGGACCGGGTCGAAGTCGGCACGGCCCGGCACATTCTTCACATTACCCAGACCATCGGCAAAGCGCCCGGTCAGCACCTGTTCCACCACCGTCTCGGGCTGGTTGAGGTAGGCTGCCGGCGAGATCACCTTGGCCACCAGCGAGCGATTGGACGGGTCGCGCGCCATCGCGGCGGCGGTCAGCACGGCACGGAACAGCGCGGCGAAGGTGTTGGGGTTCTGCTTGATGAATTCTTCCGACGTACCAAAGGCACAGCAGGGGTGGCCGTCCCAGATGTCGCGCGAGAGGATGTGGATGAAACCGATCTCGTCATACACCGCGCGCTGGTTGAAGGGATCGGGGCCGAGGAAGCCGTCGATGTTGCCGGCCCGCAGGTTGGCCACCATCTCCGGTGGCGGCGTGACGCGGATCTGCACATCGCGGTCCGGGTCCAGGCCATGTTCGGCCAGGTAGTAGCGCAACAGGAAGTTGTGCATCGAATACTCGAACGGCACCGCGAACTTGAAGCCCTTCCACTGCCGGGGATCGCGCTTGTCCTTGTGCTTGTTGTGCAGCGTAATGGCCTGGCCGTTGATGTTCTGGATGGTCGCCACGCGCATCTGGGTGGCATTGCTGCCCACCCCCATGGACATGGCCATGGGCATGGGCGAGAGGAAGTGCGAGGCGTCGTGTTCCTTGTTGATCATCTTGTCGCGGATCAGCGCCCAGCCGGCCGTCTTGTTGAGCGACACGTTCAGGCCCTGCTTGCGGTAGAAGCCCAGCGGGTCGGCCATGATCAGCGGCGCCGCGCAGGTGATGGCGATGAAGCCGATCTTGAGGTCCTTCTTTTCCAGGGCGCCATTCTTTTCCTGTGCCATGGCCTGCAGCGAACCCAGCGGCAACACGCTGGCAATGGCCGCCCGCGCCGCATTGCGGCCCACCGCCCGCAGGAAGTCGCGGCGCTCGGCTACCCGCGGGAAGAGCGAACGCATCACGGCTTCTTCCACCACGTCGTTGGTGAGGGCTTCCACATCCTGACCGCGTTGCTGGCGCAGTGCTTCGACCTCGACATCGTGTTGCTGCTGGCTGCCGTGGCGGCCACAGGAACAGCCCTGGCCGGCGCGCTCGGCGTCATAGGTGTGGAACAGATTGGTGTCTGCTGCGTTCGGCATGATTCCCCCGTTTGGTGAGTGTGCGGTGATTTCTTTGCTTCACCATCCACCATTGCAAGGGACTTGCCAGCCTCATGGGCTACGTCATGCTGTCACGACATCCTGTAGTGCTGGCACTACAAGCCGGGGCCAAACCCGCGTCAGACCGGCAGCAACTGGTGACGTACCGCATACATGGCGATGCCGACGTCATTGGCGGCGCCGGTCTTTTCCAGGATGCGGCTGCGATAGGTGCTCACCGTATTGGGGCTCAGTTCCAGCTGCTCGGCGATCTCCCGCACGCTGCGACCCGCAGCGATCAGCTGGAACACCTGGTATTCGCGGTGCGACAGGCTTTCGTGCGCGGCCCGCGGCGCAGCACCGGCGTGCTGGGCCAGGCCGGAGGCCAGCGTCTCGGCCATCTGCGCGCTCACGTAGAGGCCACCGCCGGCAGCCTTGCGGATGGCATCCACCAGTTGCTCGGGATCGGCGCTCTTGTTGAGATAGCCGGCCGCGCCCAGCTTGTAGCAGCGCGCCGCATATTGCTTTTCGGGATAGGTGGACAGCATCAGCACCGGCAGACGCGGCATCTCCTGCTTAATCTGGCGCAGCACGTCCAGTCCGTCCTGCTGGGGGATGGCGATGTCCAGCAGCACCAGGTCGATGGCCTCCACCCGGGCCCGGTGCAAGACCTCCGGCCCGCTGGCACATTCGGCGGCGACCTCGATGTCGGGGGTATCGGCCAGGATCTGCTTGAGACCCTCGCGCACGATGCGATGATCGTCGCACAAGAGAATGCGGATGGTCTCGGCGCCGGCACTCATGCCGCCTCCCGGCCGCCGTGACTGGGCAGGCGCAGGCAGACCAGGGTCCCCGGCCTGCCGCTCTCTGGTGCAAGACGCGCACCAGCAATGCTCAATGCGCCGCCAAAGTGCAAGGCCCGCTCGCGCATGCCCATCACGCCGTAGGAGGTGGCCGCCTCCAGCGCCGCACGGGGTGCGCCCACGCCATCGTCTTCCACTTCCATGCGCAGCTCCGACGGGCTCAGGTGCACGGCGATGCGCACCCGCGTGGCATTGGCATGACGCGCCACGTTGGACAACATTTCCTGGAAGATGCGAAACGCCGCCGTGGCCTTGGCACCATCCGGGGGAAAGGCTTCGGGTGCGATATCGAACTCGACCTCGCAGGGCAGTTCGGTGGCTTCCGAGAACTCCTGCACCTGCCATTCGAGGGCGGCGATCAGGCCCTGGTGATCCAGGATGCTGGGCCGCAGGTCGGTGATGATGCGCCCCACATTGTCCACCGCAGTCTCGATCAGGCGGCTCATGGCATCACACTTGCGGGCCACCGGCTCCAGGTCGATGACGCGCTTGGCCATCCAGTTCACATCCAGTTTCAAGGCCACCAGCAGGCTGCCCAGTTCATCGTGGATCTCGCGGGCGATACGGGTGCGCTCATCCTCGCGCACCGAGTGGGCATGCGCCGACAACTGCCGCACCTGGCGCAGCGCGGCCGACAGTTCGCGGGTGCGCTCGGCCACCCGCACTTCCAGCTCGGCCTTGGCGCGCTGCAGTTGTTCCTCGGCCTGGCGGCGCTTGGAGATATCGCTGAAGGTGATCACCGCACCGCGTACCTGGCCGCCGTCGATGATCTGGTAGGAAGAATATTCGGTGGGGAAGAAGCTGCCATCGGCACGCCAGAACACTTCCTGATCGACCCGACAGGACTCACCCTTGCGGAAGGCCTTCAGGATGGGGCAGTCGGCCTCGGGGTAATGACCGCCGTGCTCATGGCTGTGGTGCACCAGATCGTGCATGTTGCGTCCCAGCACCTCGGCCGGGGCATAGCCCAGCATGTCGGCGCCGGCGCGATTGATGAAGGTACACAGGCCATCCAGGTCGATACCGTAGATGCCTTCGCCGGTGGAGTCCAGCAGCAGCGCCAGCTTGTCGCGCAGCAGGCCGCCGGGTGCGGCCAGGGCATCGGAAGCAAAAACGGGCAGGTGGGGATCGTTGTGCATGATCCCCACCTGCCCGCAAGAGGCATGCCAGTGCCCGCCGCCCGGGCCTGGCCCGACAGCGGCACCGGCCGGCCCCGTTACGGCATGTACTGCCCGCCGTTGACGTCGATGATCTGGCCGGTCACATAGCCCGACATCTGGTCCGAGGCCAGGTAGAGGAAGGCACCGCTGCACTCGTCCGGGTCGCCGATGCGGCCCATGGGGATGGTCTTGCGGAACCCCTCCAGCTGTTCCGGGGTGGTGAAGCGTTCCTGGAACGGGGTCATGATCACGCCCGGCGCCACGGCGTTGACGCGGATCTTGTCGGCCAGCAATTCCTTGGCCATGCCACGCGTGATGGTGCTCACGAAGCCCTTGGAGGCCGCATAGATCAGCGCACCCGGGCCGCCGCCATGCCGCGCCGCCACCGAGGTCACGTTGATGATGTTGCCGCCGCCCTGGCCGCGCATGACCGGAATCACCGCCCGCGTGAAGGCCACCACCGAGCGGGAATTGATATTGATGATGTCGTCGAACAAGGCATCGGTGACCTGCTCCAGCGGCATGCGCTGGACCAGGCTGCCGGCGTTGTTGATGAGTACGTCGATGCGCCCCATCTGCTCCACCGCCTTGGCCACGGCGGCATTGATGGCGGCGCTGTCGCGCACGTCGGCGCCGATGGTGATAGCCTTGCTGCCGGCGGCGCGCACCTCGGCGGCGACCGCTTCGGCTTCCTTGGCCGAGCTGTTGTAGTGCACCACCACATGGGAACCACGGGCGGCGAAGGCACGCGCGGCGGCGGCGCCGATGCCGGTGCTTGCACCACTGATGAAGACGACTTTTCCTGCCAGATCCAGCATGCTGTTCTCCTGTTCATAAACGGTTGATCATTCATGCTCCGGCTTGTGCATGGGGCGGCCCTGCGCGCCCTGCCGGTATCGCTTCTTGTATTCTGGGCGCCGCAGCGGGTCACACTGCGGCTGTCATGCCACGTCGCCGTTGTGGAGAGCCGCGGGACCCGGTCCGGCGGCAACGGCGACGCTTGCTGCCTGATCAGTCGTGTACCGATTCGTCGCGGTTGCGACCGGCGCTGCGGTAGGCGTCGCGCACATTCATGAGGTGATTGCGCATGGCTTCGGAGGCCTTCTGCGGATCGCGGGCCTTGAGCGCATCGAGGATGTCGCGATGGTCCTGCAGGCTACGCTCCAGCGTGGCCGGAATGCGCGAGGTGATGGAACGGCTCTTCTTGCCCAGCATGTAGAGGCTGCCGGCCACGCTCTGCAGGAAGGGGTTGTTGCAGCCCTCGATGATGGCTTCGTGGAACTCCACGTCGGCCGCCGAGAAAGCGGCCGGGTCCGACAGCAGGCGCGCCTCGTCCTCGACGTTGCGCACCAGCCGATCCAGCTCGGCCTGCTCCATGTGCGTGGCCGCCAGCGCCGCCACCCCGGTCTCGATGATGAGGCGGGCGTCGAACAAGGCTTCCAGGGTGCCGGGATTGAGGTCGATGATCATCTCCAGCGGCTCCAGCAGTTCGCGGGTTTCCAGCGAACTGACGAAGGTCCCTTCACCTTGGCGGATGCGCAGCAAGCCCAGCAGTGCCAACCCGCGGATGGCCTCGCGCACGGCCGGCCGGCCCACGCCCAGCATGGCCGCCAGCTCGCGCTCGGGCGGCAGTTGCTGGTCGGGCTTCAACAGACCGCTGCGGATCATGGTCAGCAAGCGCTGCGCGACCTGCTCGGAAATCGATTTCTGGACGATGGGATCAAAGGACATGCTGTCGGGAGTGAAGACCTGTAGGGATGATTCGTTGCCGCATCGGCAACGTCTTGCTGGCCTGGGACGCATGCGTCGCAAAGGTAAGACCAATGGCTGTGGAGGATAGGTATCAGGGCGGGATGTGTCAAGCGGCGGGAACATTGGTGCGGCGCGCAAGAAACTGCCGCAGGGTGGCAGCTTCCTGGGCAGCAGACGCATCAGGTCGAGACAGGCTTGGGAGGCAGTTGGCACCGGATGGTGCGCAGAGTGATTTTTCCAGCGCGTTCGTTGGCCATGTCTGCCAAGCCGGCCATCAGTTCTTCGAACAGATTTCTTTTCTTCATGATGTTTGGATAGGGTTGAGATCCGCGCAACATACACAAAACGGGCCGGGCTCTCCACCGTACCATCGGGCCGCCCACACCCCTGGACACGCATCGCATCTGTTAGGCTAGGCGCGCCTATCGCTTCCCTCGTCTATCCATGAACCTGCGCTTCGTAGAGGCCTTCCACTGGGCCGCCTCGCTCAAGAGCATCACCCGCGCCGCCGAAAAGCTGCATATCACGCAATCGACCATGTCCAGCCGCATCGCCTCGCTGGAAGAAGAACTGGGCGTGGTCCTGCTGGACCGCCGGGCCAAGCAGTTCCGTCTCACCGCCTCGGGCCAGCGCTTCCAGTTGCTGGCGGTGAAGCTGCTGTCGCTGCAAAGCCAGATCCGCCAGGAACTGGGCGGCAGTCCGGCCGGGCCGATGGCGCTGCGCATCGGCAGCATCGAATCGGTGGTGCACAGCTGGCTGCCCGGCTGGCTCAAGGAAATCCGCAGCCGCTATCCTGATTTCGCGCTGGAACTGACCGTGGAAACCTCGCCGGTGCTGATGGAACAGATCGGGCGCGGCGCCCAGGACCTGGTCTTCACCTCCATCGTGGGCAGCGATACGGCGGTGCGCTCGCGCATCATGGCGTCCATGGAGATGGTCTTCGTCGGCCATCGTGATACCCATGGCACGCGTCGCTATCGGCTGGAAGAGCTGGCGGCCGACGACCTCATCACCTTCCAGCGCGGCTCGCAGCCACACCAGGGGCTGCTGCAGCTGCTGCAGGAGTCGGGGCTGCCGATGCCACGCGTGCACGCCATCTCCTCGATCTCGGCCATGGTGCAACTGGTGGAGGGCGGTTTCGGCGTGGCGACCCTGCCCAAGCTGGCCATGCGTGAACTGACCCGCCGCCAGCCGCTGCGCATCCTGCGCTGCGAAGAAACGCTGCCCCCGCTGCAGATCCACGCCAGCTATCGCGAGGAGCCGGGCTCCAGCGTGGCCGAACTGGTGCTGGATTCGGCCCTGGAACATGCCCGGCGCGCTCAGGGCAAACGGCGCGGCGCTTCCACGGCGGACGAAGACTGAATCCGACACCATCCCCCGGCCATCGCCATCAGGCAAGCCGTTTCGCGCCAGTCGGGAAACACCTATCAGCTGACGGGAACAACAAAAAGTCAATCAACAAAAACGCTGACGTCATCGAAAAAATCGATAACAAAAGATATAAATTTTTTGTTGGACGCGTGCTGGACGCCCCTCCTACCATCGGTGGCATTCCCATCCCATCATCAAGCGCCAGCACGACGCAGGAGACCGCCATGCCTGAAACGCCCACCATGCCGCACGCCCCCCGCAGCATTTCCCTCACCGCCGATTCGACCGCACTGGAAGTGCGACTGGCCGCCCGCCATGGCGACTTGACCGGCCACACCAGTGGCGTGGCCAGTGCCCATGTGCAGGTCAACCTGGCCATCCTGCCGGCCGCGCTGGCCGATGACTTCCGCCGTTTCTGCGAACTCAATCCGGTGCCCTGTCCGCTGCTGGGCGTCTCCGAGCCAGGCTCGCCGGCCATCCCGGGACTGGGCCAGGATCTGGACATCCGTACCGACGTGCCGCGCTATCACATCTGGCGCAATGGCGAACGCGTGAGCGAGGTCACCGACCTGCGCGCCTACTGGCGCGACGACCTGGTGACCTTCGCGCTGGGCTGCTCGTTCTCCTTCGAACACGCGCTGCTGGCCGAGGGCATCCCGCTGCGCCATGTCAGCGAAGGCCGCAACGTGGCCATGTATCGCACCAACATCCCGACCAGGCCGGTGGGTGTCTTCTCCGGCCCCACGGTGGTCTCCATGCGTCCGCTCAAGGCCGCCGACGCCATCAGCGCCGTACAGATCACCGCCCGCACACCACAGGTGCATGGAGCACCGATCCACATCGGCGACCCCGCCCTGATCGGCATTAGCGATATCAACCAGCCCGACTACGGCGATGCAGTGGCGGTCCACGACGATGAACTGCCGGTCTTCTGGGCCTGCGGCGTCACGCCGCAGGCGGCCATCGTGGCGGCCCGCCCGGCCTTCTGCATTACCCACGCGCCCGGCTACATGCTGGTCACCGACAAGCTCAACAGCGAACTCTGACACCCCGCCCCGGAGAGAACCATGTGGCTCAAAGAAACCAGCAGCGCGGAACGACGCACCCTGACGGCGACCTTCACCGGCTATGCGGTGGACGGCTTCGATTACATGATCTACACCTTCCTCATCCCCACGCTGCTGGCGGCGTGGAGCATGAGCCGCGCCGAGGCCGGCTACATCGCCACCGGCGCCCTGCTGACCTCGGCCGTGGGTGGCTGGGCCGCCGGCATCCTGGCTGACCGCTACGGCCGCGTGCGGGTGCTGCAATGGACGGTGCTGTGGTTCGCCTTCTTCACCTTCCTCTCCGGCTTCACCGATTCCTTCGGCCAGCTGTTCTTCACCCGCGCCATGCAGGGCTTCGGCATGGGAGGCGAGTGGGCGGTCGGTTCGGTGCTGATCGCCGAGACCATCTCTGCGCGCCATCGCGGCAAGGCCTCGGGCCTGGTGCAGAGCAGCTGGGCGGTGGGCTGGGCGGCGTCGGCGCTGGCCTTCTGGGGCATGTACGCGGTGCTGCCGCCGGAAAAGGCGTGGAAGGTGCTGTTCTGGATCGGCGTACTGCCGGCCCTGCTGACGCTCTACATCCGCCGCGCCATCAGCGAGCCGGCGGTGTTCGTGGCGGCCCAGGCGAAGATGCGGGAAAGCGGCCAGCGCGGCAACTTCCTGCGCATCTTCCATCGCGACCTGCTGCGCACCACCATCCTGGCGAGCCTGCTGGCTACCGGCATGCAGGGTGCCTACTACTCGGTGACCACCTGGCTGCCGACCTTCCTCAAGACCGAGCGTCATCTCTCGGTGCTGGGCACCAGTACCTATCTGCTGGTGCTGATCGGCGGCTCCTTCTGCGGCTATCTCACCTCGGCCTGGCTATCCGACACCATCGGTCGCCGCCGCTGCTTCATGCTGTTCGCGGCCATGGGCATCCTGCTGGTGCTGAGCTATACGCAGATGATCATCACCGACGCCTGGATGCTGGCGCTGGGCTTCGTGCTGGGTTTCTTCCTGTCGGGGATCTTCTCTGGCATGGGCGCCTACCTGTCCGAACTGTTTCCCAGTGACGTGCGGGGCTCGGGCCAGGGCTTCTGCTACAACTTCGGTCGCGCCATCGGTGCGATCTGCCCGGCGCTGGTGGGTTATCTCAGCAACAGCATGCCACTGGGACAGACCATCGGCTGGATCGCCGCCGGCTGTTACGGACTGGTGATCGTGGCCTGCCTGATCCTGCCGGAAACGCAGGGCAAGGAGCTGGAGGCGGCGGTCACCACTGCCTGACCGTTCCCGCAGGGCAGCAAGCACAGGCCGGCGCCAAAACGCTGGCCTGTTTGCATTGCGCCCTCGTATGAGACGGGTCGGGGTCGCTCAATAGGCGCTGGCCTGGTCGAGCGCGGCGATGTCTTCGCGGCTCAACTGCAAGCGCGTGGCGGCCACCAGTTCGTCGAGCTGCGCCAGCGAGGTGGCGCTGGCAATCGGCGCGGTCACGCTGGGGCGCGCAATCAGCCAGGCCAGCGCGACGGCCGCCGGGGTGCTGGCGTGACGGGCGGCGACCGCATCCAGCGCAGCCAGGATCTGGAAGCCACGCGGGTTGAGATAGGACTTCACCTTGCCGCCACGGGCGGCGCTCTTGCCGAGGTCGGCCTCGCTCCGGTACTTGCCGCTGAGGAAGCCGCTGGCCAGCGAATAGAAGCCGATCACGCCCACGCCCTGCTCCAGGCAATACGGCTCCAGCGTACGTTCGAACCCTTCGCGGGCGACCAGGCTGTATTCGGGCTGCAGGGTCTGGTACAACGGCAGACCCAGCTGGCGACCGATGTCGCGCGCCTGCGCCAGCCGGTCCACCTCGTAGTTGGAGGCCCCGATGAGGCGCACCTTGCCGGCCTTGACCAGGGTGTCGTAGGCGGCCAGCGTTTCTTCCAGCGGCGTGCTGCGATCATCGTCGTGCGACTGGTAGAGGTCGATATGGTCGGTCTGCAGGCGACGCAGCGAATCTTCCACGGCGCGCAGGATGTAATCCTTCTTCAGGCCCACGCGGCCCTCGCCCATGTCCTTGCCGACCTTGGTGGCGATCACCACCTTGTCGCGCCGGCCACCCTGGGCCAGCCACTTGCCGATGATGGTCTCGGATTCGCCGCCCTGGTTGCCGGGCGCCCAGCGCGAATAGACGTCGGCGGTATCGATCAGGTTCAGGCCGGCCTCGACGAACTTGTCGAGAATGGAGAAAGAGGTCTTCTCATCAATGCTCCAGCCGAACACATTGCCGCCGAAGGCCAGCGGCGCCACGGTGATATCGGATTGACCCAGCTTGCGTTGTTGCATCGGAATCTCCTTGTCATGATGGTCGGAAACAGTGGCGACCATTGTAGGCGCGGCCCGCAAACTCTGCTGGCGGGCATCTTCCAAGCAAAGCCGACAGCGCGTTAAGATAGCCGCCACGACATTGCATGCAGCGCACCTGCCCGCCCGCTACCCTCATGAAGCCTCGCATCGCCTCCACCGAACTGGCCCGGCACCGCACCGGCAAGCTGACCGATACCGTGTACGCCAGCCTGCGCGACGACATCTACGCCTTCCGCCTGCTGCCCGGCGACCGCTTCGCCGAGAATGACGTGGCCGAACGCCTGCAGGTCTCGCGTACCCCCGTGCGGGAAGCGCTGATGCGACTGCAGAGCGAGGGACTGGTGCGCGGCCATTTCCGCAACGGCTGGGAAGTGGTGCCGATCGACCTGGCGCGTTTCGCCTCCCTCTATGAATTGCGTGAGATGCTGGAACTGCACGCGGTGCGCAAGCTGTGCTCCCCGCGCGTCGCGCCCGAACGTCGCCAGCAACTGGTCGCGACACAGGGCGCCATCTGGCAGTGCGCCGCCACCGACCGCCTGCCGGACGGCCTGGCCGTAGCGGCCCTGGATGAAGGCTTCCATGCGGCGCTGGTGCAGGCAGCCGGCAATGGCGAGGCCGACAGTGTCTATCGCCAGCTGACCGACCAGCTGCGCATCATGCGTCGGCTCGACTTCGCCTATGGCGACTGCATCGACGATACCTACGCCGAGCACTGCGCCATCCTGGACGCCATCGCCAGCGCCGACGCCGAACTGGCCGGCGCCCTGATCGCCCGTCACATCGAGGACAGCCACACCGTGGTCGAGCGCCTCACCATCACCCGCCTGGAACAGGTGCGCGCCGAGTCGGTGCAGGCCGCACCGCCGCAAGGCAATCTGGGCACCGGCGGAGCACCGGCACGACGCAAGCGCTTCGGCTGAGCAAGGCCGCACACCCTCCCCGCTTGCCCTGTCCCCCTCTGTGTGAACCTGTAGCGGACGGTTTTTTCCGCATGCGCGCTTGCCGCCAGGCAAATGGCATGAAAGCTGCTTTTGCGAGCCCAGGATTTATGCATACATAAATTCAGGCACGCGGCCCGCTGCCTCATCCGGCAGTCCCTGGCCTCCCATCCGGCTTTCTGTACAGGAGAAACGCATGACCACCCTCACCCAAACCGCCCCGGCGAGCACCCAGGGCTTGCTGCGCAACCGCTGGTTCCAGTTGCTGATCGGCCTGATCTGCATGATGGCCATCTCCAGCCCGCAATACGTCTGGACCCTGTTCACCAAACCCCTGACCGCCAAGCTGGGCGTGCCGCTGTCGGAACTGCAGATCACCTTTTCCATGCTGATCGTGCTGCAGACCTTCTTCTCGCCCTTCCAGGGCAGCCTGATCGAGCGCTTCGGCGCACGTCGCCTGATCGCCATCGGCACCTTCATGTCCGGCCTGTCCTGGGTCCTGGCGGCGCAGGTCTCCAGCATCGGCATGTTCTACCTGGCCTATGGACTGGTGGGCGGGCTGGGTACCGGCATCGTCTATGTCGGCGTGGTCGGCCAGATGGTGCGCTGGTTCCCGGACCGGCGCGGCTTCGCCGTGGGCATGGTGGCGGCCGGCTATGGCATGGGCGCGATCCTGACCACCTTCCCGATCTCGGCCTCGCTGGCCAGCGCCGGACTGGAAACCACGCTCTGGCAATTCGGCCTGGTGTTTGCCGTGATCGGCGTGATCGCCTCGCAGGCCCTGCGCTCACCCGATGCCAGCCACGCCGCCGCCATGCCGGCCCCGGCCATTGCCGCCAGCACGCATGACCTGGCGCCGCGCCAGATGCTGCGCACCCCGCTGTTCTGGCTGATGTTCGCGATGATGACCATGATGTCGACCTCGGGCCTGATGGTGACCTCGCAGATGGCCACCTTCGCCCGCGACTTCGGCGTGGCCAACGTGATGGTGTTCGGCCTGGCCGCGCTGCCGCTGGCGCTGACCATCGACCGCCTCACCAATGGCCTGACCCGCCCCTTCTTCGGCTGGATCTCGGACCGCTACGGTCGCGAGAACACCATGTTCTTCGCCTTCGCGCTGGAAGGCGTGGCCATGGCGCTGTGGCTGGCCACGCGCGAGAACGCGGTGCTGTTCGTGCTGCTGTCGGGAGTGGTGTTCTTCGGCTGGGGTGAGATCTTTTCGCTCTTCCCCTCCACCCTGACCGATACCTTCGGCACCCGCAATGCCACCGCCAACTACGGCTGGCTGTACATCTCGCAGGGCATCGGCTCCATCTTCGGCGGCCCGCTGGCGGCGATGATGCATGAGAAGACCGGCAGCTGGCATCCGGTCTTCGGCACCGCCATCACGCTGGATATCCTGACCGCCTGCCTGGCGCTGATGGTCCTGAAACCCTGGCGCGCACGCTACCTGGCCAAGGTCTCAGGCTGAGATCGCTACCGTTCTTCCGCTGAACTCCTCCGAACCATGATGCCGCCCGGTGCCACGCCGGGCGGCATTTTCTTTTGACGGCACAGGCCCGCTTCCCGCCCTGGCGACGGATTGCCCCCTCCTGCCGTATACTTCCCGTTCTCCTGCATCGCCTGGCAAGCCATCTGCAACCGGCTTGCAAGCCTTTGTAACTCCCCTGCAACTCAGTGCGGTCACGCGGGTCTGACCCTCCCGCGCCTCATCACAAGAACACACTACCGCTGCCTCATGGAAATCGTCTTTACCGTCCTGATCCTGCTGCTGGCCGTCGCCGTCTCCGGCGTGGTGGCAAGGCTGGCACCGTTCAAGCTGCCCCTGCCACTGTTCCAGATCGCCCTGGGCGCCGTGCTGGCCCTGCCCATGTTCGGCCTGCGCATCAGTTTCGATCCGGAACTGTTCCTGCTGCTGTTCATCCCGCCACTGCTCTTTACCGATGGCTGGCGCATGCCCAAGCGCGAGTTCTTCCGGCTCGCGCGCCCCATCCTGGCCCTGGCGCTGGGTCTGGTGATGTTCACCGTGGTCGGGGTGGGCTACTTCATCCACTGGATGATCCCGGTCATCTCGCTGCCCTCGGCCTTTGCCCTGGCGGCGGTGCTCTCGCCCACCGATGCGGTGGCGGTCTCTTCCATCATCGGCAAGGGCCGCCTGCCAGCTTCGATGCAGCATGTGCTGGAGGGTGAAGCGCTGATGAACGACGCCTCCGGTCTGGTGGCCTTCAAGTTCGCCATCGCCGCCGTCATCACCGGCAGCTTCTCGCTGCTGGACGCCAGCATTTCCTTCGTGCTGATCGCCGCCGGCGGTATCGCGGTGGGCCTGATCGTGGCCTGGGGCTTCGGCCTGATCCGGCGCAAGATCATCGAATGGGCCGGTGACGAACCGGGCATCCAGGTGGTGCTGCTGCTACTGATCCCCTTCACCGCCTACATCTTCGCGGAACACTTTGGTCTCTCCGGCATCCTGGCTGCGGTCGCCGCCGGCATGCTGATGCCCTACCTGGAAACGGCCGGCGGCGAATCGGCCGCCACCCGGCTGCAGGGACGCAGCATCATGACGATGCTGGAATTCGTCTTCAACGGCATGTCCTTCCTGCTGCTGGGCCTGCAGTTGCCGGGCATCGTCAGCCTGGCTCACGTGGATGCGCAGATGGCCGGCAACGTCCCGGTCTGGCACCTGTTCGTCTATATCCTGGCCATTACGCTGGCGCTGATCGTGCTGCGTTTCGTGTGGGTGTGGATCAACCTGCGCATGCGCCGCTTCGCGTCGGCACTGCGCGGCCAGAGCGGACGCAATCGCAAGTTCGACCTGCGCCTGATCAGCATCACCGCGCTGTCAGGCGTACGCGGCGCCATTACCCTGGCCGGCGTGATGTCGATCCCGCTGCTGCTGAAGGAACATACGCCCTTCCCGGCGCGCGACCTGCTGATCTTCCTGGCCACCGGGGTGATCGTCTGCTCGCTGCTGTTTGGCAGCTTCCTGCTGCCGTGGATGCTCAAGGACCTGCAGCTCGATGCCGAGGTCAAGCGTCGCCGGGCCGAGGAGATGATGGCGCGTCTGCGCCTGTCGGAGGCGGCCGTGCGCAGTATCGAGACCGCCCAGGAACGCATCGGCGTGACCCTGGACGAAAACGACCTGGCGCTGCTGACCGAAGTCAGCGGCAGCCTGCTGGCCACCTACCGGATGCGGATGAATGCGGAGAGCGATTCGGAAGACACCCAGCGCGCCGCCAACCGCTTCAAGCAGTTCGAGCGCGAACTGCGGCTGGAGGCGATCCGCGCCGAGCGCCTGGAGGTGCACTACCTGCGCGCCGAACAGCGCATCAACGATGAAACCTTCCTGATGCTGATCAACCAGATCGACATGGCCGAGACCTGGCTGCTGGGCTCACTGAACGGCCCCGGCCAGCATCACTGAGGAGGAGCGGCAACGACAAAGCCCGCGCTGCCATTGGATTGGCAGCGCGGGCTTTTCATTGCCCTACGGAATGAAGCGACTCAGGCCACCGAATTGATGGTGGTGCCGATGATTTCGCCGGTGGAGTTGCGCGAGGCCTGTTCGCGGCGATTGCGTTCTTCGTTGGCGGTCTCGGCACGGGTTTCGTCAGCCTGGATTTCTTCCTGGCGACGCATTTCGGCCTTGGCGGCGGCGGCGGCCTCTTCGGCACGGCGCACGGCGACCGGGTCGTTGGCTTTGCCCGTAGTGGGTGTATTGCCGTTGGGGTCGGAGACGACGGCGTTGACGGCGGAGGAAATGTCGATGGGCATGTTGGGCTCCCTGTGACTGCGAAGACTGAAGACGGATACTGGACCGGATCGGGCGTACCGCTGCCGGTACGAGTTCGCTATGTTACGCCCATTGTCGCGCTCTGCCACAGGGAAAATCCTGAGTCGCGCAGAATTACCGGGATACCGTGCGGAAACTGTGATGAATCTGGCAAATAAACCGCCCTGGCCCGGTGTACATCGATGTCAGGGTGGCAAGTGATTGCCGTACAGACAAGCCAGATGCAACCTTACCGTAGCGCTCGGCGGATGGCTCCCGCCTGTTGGGCAGGCCGCAGCAAGCGTCGCGCTTCCTCCCCACTGGCCGAAAGTGACACTTACGAATTGCAATGCCCCCAGTGTCGGTATTGCTGGCAAACCGGGTCAACACTAGATTGACCGCTGGCGTCGGCATTCCAGATGAAGCAGCGGGTAAGGACGTCCTTGACCGTCCAGTTCTGATCGCCCTGTCTTGATGAAGCCCAAGTGCAAGTAAAAAGCGGATGCTTGCTCGTTCTGTTCGTTGACATCCGTCGTCAGAAAAGGCGATAAGCCCAATGCGTATTCGACCAGGCCACGACCAATGCCTTTGCCATGATGGGCAGGATCGATAAACAACGCCTCCATGTGCGCGTCATTCAACAACATGAAGCCCAACGGTCTGTCGTTCTCGTCGACGGCTAATAGCAATGGAGCATCTGGAAGAAATTCCCGGACCTCATTGGCAATTTCCGCATAGTCAGTCGGACTCAAAAAATCATGCGTGGCCAGTACGGCATTGCGCCAGATGTCCAGCACTCGATCACCATCGTCGCGATGTGATTTTCTAATATTCATCATATGTCTTCAGGCAAGAGTCGGCGCTATCGGGCTAGTGCTGACGAAATCGATATCGAATTCTTCACACTCAAATTCATCCGGCGGCTCCCAAAGTGCGCTCGCGATCTCGAATATATGATCCGGCACGAGCATTGAGAATGTGGGACCTTGCTCCTCATTCCTCCGTCGGACACGTTCGCGACGAAGTTCCAGAGGGGCATCAAGCACATGGATACGAAGTGAAAATCCCTGGTCCACGATGCGCCGACAAAACGCCATTCGAGGTGTTTGTTGGATCAAGCCGAGTTCCAGCACGACATCTCGCCCTGAATCCAGTATTTTTTGGCTATGAATCCAGATCAGGTCCAACAAGCGCTCTTTGCGCTGGACATACCAAGAGACGAAATCACCTTCGGGGCGATCAGGACTAAAGAGCCTGGCGAACCACTCGTCGAGCGCAATATGTACACCCCCGACATTTTCCGCCAAGACGGTGCTGAAGGTGGATTTGCCAGCCCCGACAGGGCCTTCAACGAGATGTACTTGATTCATTGCGTGAGTGTTCATTAAGGGGATACGCATTGTATGCGGACAATTGGATGTCTGGAACTGCCCGCTTCGGAGCTTGCACCGGCCACTAACTCACGGGATGAGTTTTCTGGAAACTCCTCGAATTCACGAAGTCCCACTGATGTTTGGCAATGCTTCGGATAGTGCAGAAAGAATTCAGCATAACTCGGGGGCGAAGCGCTATGCAAAGGAGACCCATCTATCTGGACGATGTCTGGGCCCACGCCACAAATATTTCTCCCACCTCTCTGAGGGCAGCTTCGCGGCGCGGCATATCCAACGTCGGCGCATCATAGTAAGCAGCGACAAATAGCGGATTACGCTGCGGTGGACGCACGATCGCGTAGTCATTGGTCTGCCGCTCCACGCTGGTGCCGGGGCGGTCGCCTGCCTGCCAATCCGCCGGCAGGGCCGCACGCAGTCGATTGCGTCCCGGGCGGCAAGCGATCATCCAGTCTTCCAGTTGCTGGCGCGCATCCGGACTCAAGACATCGCCCGTCAGGATGGCGCGTGCATTGCCGACGATGGCCCGCGGCGTGGTTGTGTCCCGCTCACCACTGTACTGATTGGACATCGGCTCATAACGGTCGGAACGCGTCACGGTGTCGCCCAGGCTTCGCAAGAAAGCAGTCAAGCCCTCCGGGCCGCCAGCATTGCGCATCAGCAGGATGGCGGCAGTGTTATCACTCAGTTCGAGGGTCGCCTGACACAGCTCGCCTATCGTCATGCTGCCGCGCCCGACGTTGGTCAGGGTGGTCGGCGAGGTGAAGATCAGATCCTTCCTGGTATAGGGTATTGATCGTTGCAAGCTCTCCTTGCCTTGATCGACGCGGGCTAGCACCTGCGCAGCGAGCATGCCCTTGAACGTGCTGCACATCAGGAAACGTTCATCGGCCCGATGCGCCAGTGTCTTGCCCGAACCGGTATCGACCGCGAACACGCCCAGGCGCCCGCCATAGCGGTGTTCCAGTTCGGCTAGCGGCGAGGTAGCGGCGCGCAGGTCAAAGGCGATACCGCCGAGACCGAATGCCAGGGGAAGGCCGATGCTGAGTTGACGGCGTTTGAAGGAAATGGTCATGGGGAAATTTTCTCGTCAGTGCAAGGAGATGGGAAAAGGGCGCAACTCGCCCCGGCAGGCATCGGCGCTACCAGAACGAGATCCGCGATCGGGAAAAGTGTCAGCCGTTCTGCTGCGGTTGCTGCTGCGGAATCGCGGGGAGCAAGCGGCGAATACTGCGGGCGTCACGTTCCATGGCGTCAGGCCTGGCGCCGTCGAGCAAGACCAGCGTGACATCCTGCTGTGGCGACTTCAGCCGCATGATGAGGCAGCGGCCCGCCGCTGCCGTGAAGCCAGTCTTGGACAAGGCGATGTCCCATCCCTTTTGTCCGACCAGCTGGTTGGTGTTGCGATAGGTGACGCGCTGCCCGGCGATCATGATCGCGCCCGCCGGGGCTGTCGTATAACGTGCGATGTCCGGATAGCCTGCGGCTGCGCCGGCAATGGCAGCCAGCTCCAGCGCAGTCGAGGTGTTGCGTGGCGAGAGCCCGGTCGGATCATCCAATGTGGTGTGCGCCAGGCCGAGTTCCGTGATCTTGGCACTGGCCGCTCGCCTGAACGCAGGCAGACCACCCGGATAGCTTTGAGCGAGCGCATAGGCAGCACGGTTATCCGAAGAAGCCAGTGCCAGTTGCATGAGCGTGCGCAGGCTGACGCGGGCGCCTTGCGGCAGACTGGAACTGACCTGCCGCAAGGCACTGACGTGCTGCTGTTCGATGCGAACCAGTCGATCCAGATCAGGCTTTGCGTCGAGTACGACCATCGCCGTGACCAGCTTGGTCAGCGAGGCGATCGGCACCACCGCATCGGCGTTCTTTCGCAGCAGCACGCGACCGGAATGGCTATCCAGAACCGCCACATGATTCGACTCCAACAGCCGTCCCAGCATAGAGGCTTCCCCCTCCTGAACGGCATCCGGCAAGGTGCCCGCTTGCCGATGCTCCGACGCGGCGCGCGTCGCTGCCATCGATGATGGCGTAGCCGGCACAAACTGCAGACCAGCCGCGAGCGCGGCAGCCATCGTCAGGCCCAGCATCACCGCCGGCACCGTGGATATCATGACCGTGGGCGGGATCCGTGTTGACGGCCGCGCCAGCCGCTTCACGCGCTCCAGCAATTCCCCGCTCGCCGCTTGCAGCGACACGCCTACCGTATTGTCCTGCGTCTGGCATTGACTCAGGCGCTCCAGCGCGAGCGCCAATTGCCGCGGCTCGCCGGTCAGCGTACCGGCCAGATCGTCGGCGATCAACTCGCGCTCCATACGGATTTGCCGGGAGAGCCACCACACCACTGGATGGAAGAAGAGCAATGCCTCGATCGCGTTCTGCAACAGATTGATGAGGTAGTCCAGGCGATTGATGTGGGCGATCTCATGAGCCAGCAAGGCTTCCAGCATCTGCGGTGGCATGCTCAGAAAAATCACTCCCGGGACGATGATGACTGGCCGCCACCATCCCGTCGTCAGCGGTCCATGGTTGCCATGCGCCACACGTAGCAAGACCGGTCGGCGGATGCCGCAACATATCGCCAGGGAGCTGGCGCAGGCCTGCCAACGCGTGGGCGCTGCGCCGGTCTGTACTGCGATATTCCTGCTCCAGTACAGCCCGGATGCCAGCCGCGCTCCCATTGCGATCACGCCGACCGACCAGCAGGCAACCAGCCATGGCATTGCGGAGGTGAGGAAGATGGAAAAGGGCTGGCTTCCGATCATCCCGGCCAGACCGTGGCCGGCGCCCGTCGATGCTGTGGTCATTGCAATAGACAGGCCTGCCTCCAGCAACACCGACGCCAGGCACGACAGTTGCGCCAGACACAGCATCAGATAACGTTGCCTGCAAGCCGCAGTGGGGAGCAGGCGCAGCAGCACGACGGCGACGGCACCGATCAGTGCCCCTTTCCAGAGGAAATTCAGAAGCGCCCAGCCGATTGCCGTGACCACGGTAGATGATTCCGCGATCACCGCTCATCTCCGTGCAGTAGTCTCCTGATCTCGTCTTTCTCTTCTTGCGTCACGTGATGGCGCAATGCCGCCATCACCAGCGCCTTGCCCGATCCCGAGAACGCCTTCTGGATCAGATCCTTCAGCAGGGTCGCTTGCAGCGACTTCTGCCGCTGAGCCGGCGCATAGACGTGAGAGCGCTCGCTTTCATCGCGCGTCAGCAAGCCTTTGCCGTGCATGACCTGCATCTGCCGCAACACGGTGGCATAGGAGAGATCGGGCCGCTCCGGCAGCATGGCCTCATGCACTTGCTTGACGGTGGCATCGCCCAGCTGCCACAGCACGCGCAACAGGTTCAATTCGGCCGCGGTGGGCCTGGATTTCTTGTGGGCTGGTTCCATATCGGATTCCAAAAGGCATGATCGTTGCGAAGTAGAATATATTTTCTAGACCAAAGTGTCTAGACTAAAATGTCTATACATCTGAAAGGCCAACATACCCTCGATGCCCTCCACCGATTGTCACGACCGCATGCTGACGACGCATAATCCCCGGATCGATGTACTCAGAGGCATCGCGATCCTGCTAGTACTGTTTCACCATTTCAATATTGCCTATCGGCTTGAAGAGACATGGCTGGCGGACGTGTTCGGATGGCCGGCATTACGCGCCTTGGCGCGCAACGGCAACTACGGCGTCACCATCTTCTTCGCCATCTCGGGCTTCCTGATCACGTCCAAAGTCTTACAGCGCCGGCGGGAGATCGGCCAGATCGACCTGGCCGGCTTCTACCGTCTGCGCATCGCGCGCATCCTGCCTTGCCTGCTGCTCCTGCTATGCCTGGTGGATCTGCTGGCTATGGCGGGGCTGACCATCTTTCAGAACCGCGTCGTCGATGGAGGCAGCGTGTCGATGTGGCGCGTCAACCTGGCCGGGGTGGCTTTCCACATGAACGTGCTGATTGCGCGGCATGGATGGGTGAACTATGCGCTCGGCGTGCTGTGGTCGCTTTCCGTAGAAGAGGTGTTCTATCTGGTGTTCCCGCTGGCCTGTCTGGTGTTGAAAAGCGAGCGCCGGCTTCTGGTCTTCATGGCGGTGATCATCGTGGTCGGGCCGGTCTATCGTTTTGCGCACCCCGGCGACGAGGGGCAATTCCTGTATGGCTATTGGGCCTGCTTCGACAGTATCGCGATCGGCTGTTGTGCTGCGATCTTTTCCAGGCGCGGCGGGTTCGCATGGCTGAATCACCCTGTCGTGCGGGTCGCGCTCGGACTATCCATGGCGGTGTTATATCTGGCTTGGCCGATCGCGCAGAGCAAGGTGCTGGGTTGCACGGTCATGGCTGCAGGGACGGCACTTATGCTGGTCGCCGCGCAATACAGGCCCGCACGCGGCACGACAGTCGCGTGCCGTGGGCTGGCTGCATGCGGGCGCTTGAGCTATGAGCTCTATCTTTTTCATCTGATCGTACTCGGCCTGATGCGCGCAGGATTCCCACCGCAAACCATTTCAGGAGGAGGAAAGATGGTGCTCCTGCCCGCTTACTTCATGATGTCGGCTGCGCTGGCCCAGGTCATCTCACGCGCGTTTTCCGCACCGATGAACCGTATCATCCGGGGGACATAGCCATTCATGGTTCGCTCGCAGGATGACTCGCTCCATCTGACCACCTTTCATTGCCTTCCGGAGGGTGCCACGTGGTCATGCGAAAGGCGACCATACGCTCACTCAAGTCCGGCCAACGGTCTCGCTTCTTCAAGAATCCACTGCGCGAACGCCTTGAGGGGCTCACTGCCAAGTTGCAACGGCTCAGGGAGCACAAGGCAAAATGTCTTGGAAATGCTGCTGTCCTGCGGCCACGGTGCGACCAGGCGACCTTGCGCCAGCTCGACTTCCACATACAGACGCGGCACCAGCGCGACGCCCAGCCCGGCCAATGCTGCCTCAATCAGCATTCCATGCAAGTCATAGCGCGGCCCTTGCGCAGAATGGCTCAGGCTAATCCCGGTCCGCGCGGCATAGCGGGTCCAGGCATCGTGATTCTGACGTCGATGCAGGCGAGGCAGAGTGTCCAAGGCAGGGGTCCCTGTCGCCCCTTCCAATAATGCAGGATGACATACCGGCACCAGCACCTCATCGAGCAGACGATAGGTGTGCATTCCGGTCCAGGCCGGATGTAAGAAATGGATCGCCGCATCCAGGCCACTGCCAGGCAGCAGGAACGGCTCCATGCGTTCGGAGAGATGCACCGTGATGTGGGGATGCAGGGCAGCAAAGCGCGGCAGGCGGGGGATCAGCCAGCGCATCGCAAACGTAGGGCTGACCGCGATATCCAGGCTGGCCCCGTTGGGAGGCTGGGACATCAGATGCTGGCTGTCTCGGTCCAGGCGCTCCAGCGTTTCCCGGACATGGCTGGCATAGCGTTGGCCATGCGGCAGCAAGCGCACGCGGTTGCCGATCCGCTCGAACAGGGTCACTCCCAGAAATCCCTCCAGGCGGCCAATCTGCCGACTGATGGCGCCTTCGGTCAAGGCCAGTTCTTCGGCGGCACGTGCAAAGCTGCCGTGACGCGCCGCAGCCTCGAATGCCATCAGTGAGCTGTTGCTGGGAATCCTGCGCCGCATCGTATTCCTCGTATTCCATAAGCGGGTTGATGACGTGAGCTTTACCTAATGTCAGTGAAGCTTGCCTAAGTATCGATTTATTGACCGGGATTGGCTGCCTATCATGACAGCTCCTCAACCAAGCAGGCCGCCACAAGGGTGGCCGTGGCCCATCATCATTATGATCTATACCGTCGAATGCAGCTTCGCCGACCCCATCAGCGAAGCAGAATGGAACGATTTCTACAGCCTGGAAAAGTTGCCCGCCCTTATCTCCGTGCGCGGCTTTCACACTTCGCAGCGATTCAAGGCTTTGAGGGAAGGCTGCCCGGTCTATCTCGCGCTGCATACGATTGACCATCACGACGTGCTTCTCTCTGACGAATACCGGCGAAAAGGCGGTGGCAATTTCGCGCGATGGCAGCAACACATCACCGACTGGCATCGCAATCTCTATGAAACATCGGCTACGGCCCCTGCGGTGCGTAGCGGGGAGTACCTGCTGCTCAGCGCGCGTGGCGCCGATCCCTTGGTGGCGATGGGGCTGTCGCCATCGATCCTGCATGCCGTCGCCCTGGAGAAATTCCCGGAATGGAGATGGATGGCAGTCCTGTCCGATCCCGTCGATATTGACGGTATTGCCCTACCCGAAGGGCTGCATCTCTATGCTCCGATGACTGCGCAACTGCGCAGCGGTAGCGAGCCAGCCATCGTCAGCGCGAGCTAGCACGATGCCCAATCTCACTTTCTACATCCGCCAGGACCAGATGCCCGCCGCGCAATCCCTGGATCGGCTCACCGCGCGCTGCATACAGCTCTGCACGAAGATTCTGGAGGCGCGGCCCGAGAACATCCACGTCATCTACGTCGCGGTCGGTCATGGGACAGGCCATCCTGCATTCGCCGACGTCCGTTATCGGATGTCGGCAAACAGGACGCCGGCCATCATGGAAGATTTCATGCAGCAGCTGGACGAGGCCATCCAGGACCATACCGGACTGCTGCCGCGTATCCGCTGCTTTGCCTATGCCGCGCAGTCCATCAGCGCAAGGCATTGATTCCTACCCACAGCAAACGAGACGAAAATGCATTTTCCCAGTCAGCAAATCGGTGATTTCTCCGTCACCGCCATCAGCGATGGTTTTCTCAGCGCACCTCTGGAGCTGCTGTCCAATATCGATCCCGCAGAGGCGACCAGGCTCCAGCATGCGGCAGGAATGAGCGACCCCTCTGCCATCCATATCAATTGCTATCTGATCCGTAGCCCAACGCAAACCGTGTTGGTCGATGCCGGCGCCGGTGGCTTCAAGCAATGGGGTGGCCGATTACAGGACAATCTCAAGCAGGCCGGAGTGCTGCCTTCCGACATCGATACCGTCCTTCTGACCCATGCTCATCCCGACCACATTGGTGGCCTTCTCGATAGCGCAGGAGACCGCGCCTTTCCCGATGCGGAGTTGGTAGTACAGGGGCAGGAACTGGACTTCTGGGAGAGCGACGCCAATTTCTGCCGCGCCAGCGAGCGGGCGCGCGGAAATTTCATCTTCGCGCGCCGGGTATTCGGCAAGTATCGGGACAGGCTGCGCACCTTCGCCGGCGGCGAGGTCCTTCCCGGCATTAGCGCCCAGCCGCTGCCCGGACATACCGCCGGACATTGCGGCTATCACATCAACTCAAATGGGCAGGGCCTGTTGATCTGGGGCGATATCGTGCATTTCCCGCACCTGCAGATCGCTCGCCCCGACGTCTCCATTGCATTCGACCTCGATCCGCATCTGGCGACGGCAACCCGGGTTCATTTGCTGGATATGGTGAGTGCGGACCAACTGCTTATCGCGGGTATGCACCTCGGTGAGGAAGGCTTCGTCCAGATTGTTCGCACGGGAAAGAGTTATCGGGTTGTAGGCAAGCGTTGATAGCCCTGATGTTACCCGCCCCGACGAGCATGCAATCCCCTGTTTATATTGGCGCACGGGGTATTGTCATTCAGACCCTTGGCCAAGATCCGGCGGAAAACAGCAGGCGTCCAGCCCACATGCCGGGGATGGCGTACCTCATATCGATGTGGTCGTCTCAACCGGTTCTCACGCCTGTTTATAAAATAAGTTCTAAAATGACTCCGCCCGCCAGGACGGATCGGCGGCCGCTGACCTGTCAGACCGTGGGCTGCAAGCATGCGTCCAGCCCACGCACAATGAAGTTTTATCGGAGATAAAAAGCTCATCATGAACATCATCGACTCGATTGATAAAAAAACGACCTATCCGGGCAGTGGTTCGACGCAAGGCGGGGGCAACACATCGGGATCTTCTTTCGAGAGCAGGCTGCAGCTGGCCAAGGCCAGTGGCTCGCTGTCGGCCTCGACGAAGTCCGATCCGGCGCGGGAACTGCAGGAATGGGCGGCCATGTCGCCGGATCAGCGGCTGTTCTATATGGTGCTGCAGTCCCTGGGGGTAACGAAAGATCAATACGAGCAGATGTCGTCCGACGACAAGCAGAAACTGGCAGAGAAGGTCCGCGAGCGGATCAAGGAGATGGCCAAGAACGGCACGCTCAATGCGGCCACGATGGCTTAGACCGGCTTCCCGGTCGTCGACGTAATACGGTCAGACGGTCTCTGGTTCCCGATCCAGCAGACAGTCGATGAACGCACCGAGGAGAGCTGGTCGATGCCGCCTGTTCGGGTAATAGAGGAACAGCCCCGGGCGCGAAATCGACCAGTCCGCCAGCACCTGGACCAGCCGCCCCTGTTCCAGAAGTTCGGCCACGCCATCCCGCTCAAAGTGATAGGCAATGCCAAGCCCGTCGAGTGCTGCAGCGATGCCGATATCGGCATGGTTGGTGACGATGGGGCCGTTCACCGCGACCTCCATCTGTCGCCCACGTTTCTTGAATTCCCAACGGTAGTGCCTGCCGTCCATCTGGAGCCGCCAGTTGATGCAGGTGTGCTGGTGCAAGTCGGCAGGTGTCCTGGGCGTTCCGCGACGGGCGAGATAGTCCTGAGACGCCACGGCCACCATGTTCAGGTCCGGTGTGAGGCGGACCGCCACCATGTCTTTCTCGAGCCGGTTACCGACGCGGATACCTGCATCGAAACGGCCCTCCACGATGTCGGCCAGCGCGTCGTCCACGACGATGTCGAGGATCACGTCCGGGTGCGCCTGATGGAAACGTGAAAGCCGGGGCGCAATGAGGGTTCGCGCCGCGAGCCCCAGCGTATTGATGCGCAACGTGCCACTCATCTTGCCGGTGGCCTCGCTGGCTTCAGCGACCGCAGCAGCCATCTCCCGAAACAGCGGTGCCACACGTCGGTAGAGCAGTTCACCACTCGCCGAGGGCGCAACGCTGCGCGTGGTCCGGTTCAGCAAACGGGCGCCAATGCGGCCTTCGAGTTGCCGGATGGTCTGGCTCAGGGCCGACGGCGAGAGACCCAGATGCTCCGCCGCGCGGGCAAAACTCTGCCGCTCCACGACAGCGACGAAGGCCTTCAACTCAGCAAAATCGGATCCACGCATTATGTATTATTTTCTACATAGAACATACGAATTCTAGGATATTAACTAAATTCACATTGGCGCGCATCCTGAGGCCTTTACCAACCTCATCGAGCCAAGCACATGGTCACCCTGCCCCTTCCTGAGCCAATTGCTGCGTACTTCGCAGCCGAACACAATCCCGAAGCGCTGGCGCGCTGCTTCTCGGCACAGGCCGTCATGAGGGATGACGGCCATACCTATACCGGCGTCAACGCCATCACGGCCTTCATGGCCGAGGCATCGGCCAGGTACAGCGCGACGAGCGTGCCGTTTGCCATGGAACTGGACGACGGCATCCAGCTCGTACGCGCCAACGTCTCCGGCAACTTCCCCGGCAGCCCGATCGTACTGAATTATCGCTTTCGCGTGGAGGGTGGTCTGATCGCCTCGCTGGAGATCAGCGCATGAGCTTCGACCTTCATCTCAAGGGCCTGCGGGCCGTGGTCACTGGCGGCACGCAGGGCCTTGGCGCTGCCGTCGTGAAAACCCTCGCCCAGGCTGGTGCCCGGGTGATGACGTCGGCGCGTTCCCTGCCTGCGCAGCCAGTCGAGGGAGTGAGCTACCTCGCTGCCGACCTGTCCACGGCGGACGGGAGCGATCACCTCGCCCACGCCATCCTGCAGGACTGGGGTGGGGTCGACATCGTGATCAACGTCCTCGGAGGATCAAGAACGCCCGTCGATGGTTTCGCTGCGATCAGCGATGAGCACTGGTTCGCCGAGCTCAACCTGAACCTGATGCCGGCCGTGCGTCTGGATCGTGCACTGTTGCCCACCATGCTGGCGCAAGGCTCCGGGGTCATCATTCACGTCAGCTCCATCCAGCGCGTGCTGCCCCTGCCCGAGTCGACCACCGCTTATGCCGCTGCCAAGGCGGCGCTCACGACCTACAGCAAGTCGCTGGCAAGAGAGGTAACGCCAAAGGGCGTGCGCGTGTTGAGCGTCGCTCCGGGCTGGATCGAGACCGAGGCTTCCGTGACGTTCGCGCAGCGGATGGCAACGCAGGCCGGAACGGACTACGAGGGTGGCAAGAAAATCATCATGGACTGGCTGGGAGGCATCCCGGTAGGCCGGCCCGCACAACCGCAGGAGGTCGCCGATCTGATCGCATTTCTGGCATCCCCGCGAGCGGCTTCGATGGCGGGAACCGAGTATCGGATAGACGGCGGCACAGTGCCGACTGTGTAGCTGCGAGTCTCGTTTGGGATGAAGTGCAAGGCGCGAATTTTGCCCGCGGGTCAGTGACAATCCGGAACGTTCTGATCCAGATAGACCTCGAAGGCCACGCTATTGACCCACTTCTTGATGACATTGCCCCAGAACGCCTCGTTCCAGCGCGCCGCCACCTGGCGTGCCGCGGCCAGATCGGCCGGGTCGCCGCTGCGCACCTGAAGCACCAGTGCCTGGCGAGAGGTGGGCGGCAACTGGGCGGAAAACTTCTTCCACTCCGGCAGCTTGAGCAGGGCCTTCATGAGCGTGTCGTCATGCACGGCTGCATCACACTGGCCGGTGCGTACTGCCAGCAGGGAATCGGCCGGGGCCGGCATCACTTTTTCGATGGCGCCGTAACGCGCAGCAAGCGTGCCGACATAGGGGGAACCAGCCGAGACGCAAACGCTGCGGCCCTGCATGTCTTCCCATTTGCGGATGGTGGTGTCGGTGCGCATGATGGCCATGCCGCCGGCGCTGTAGCCGGTGGGGATCTCGACCACATCGCTCGCCGCGGCCTGACCGGGCAGCGTGCGGGTGAACACCAGCTCGGGCCGCATCGCTTTCAGGGCGGCACGTTCTGCACCGTTGGTCTGGAGTTCGGCCTTCACCTTCCACTGCGCGGCCAGGTCATCGGCCAGCACGGTGGCGATGTTTTCCGGCGTGCGGAATTTCATGCCGCCCTTGTACGTCGGCGGAACGTGATCCAGCCCGATGCGCAGTTGCCCGCTGCGACGGGCGTCATCCAGCACACCGGCTTGCAGGCTGCATGACAGCAATGCCGCCAGCGCAAAAATGAAAGAATGAAGACCGCGCATCGTGAGTCCAGATGACTTGAATACTTGGTGTTGGATCAAACCCGGATCAGGAGTCTTGCTCAGACATCCTGCTCAGACATACTGATAGCGCAGCAGTCGATGCTTGAGGTTTTCCAGGATGACCTGGTCGATCAGCGCCGCCAGGATGGCAATGGTCAGGATGTTGGCCATCACGCCGATCATGTCCGCAGTCTCCCCCGAGTAGGCCAACGTGCGGCCCAGCCCCTTGCCGAAACCGACCAGCATCTCGGCCGAGATCAGGGCGCGCCAGGCGTTGCCGAAGGCCAGCTGGGCGCCGGTGATCAGCTCCGGCATCACTGCCGGCAGGTAGACCCGGCGCAGCATGGACAGGCGCGACGCGCCCATCACGCGGGCGGCCGAGACATGCACCTGCTGCACGCTCTCGGTGGCGTTCATCACCGACAGCGCTGCCGGGAAGAAGGCGGCGATGGCCACCACCACCACGATGGGCAGGTTGCCGAAGCCCATCAGGATCAGGAACAGCGGTACCCAGGCGATGGACGGGATCGATTGCAGGATCACGATGGCCGACTTCAGCACTTCGCGGAAGAAGAACAATACCGCGCCGATCAGGCCGAAACCGATGCCCAGCACCAGCGCCGAGCCATAGCCCATGCCCAGGCGATAGAGGCTGCCGAACAGGGCCAGGCGGAAATTGCTGGACTGCACCTCTTCAAACAGCCGCGCCGCCACCGATGGCACGCCCGGCATCAGGAAGGACGGCAGCGACCAGGCCGCAATCTGCCACATCAGAAGGATGAAGACGATGGCCAGAACCATGGCCAGCTTCTTGCGGAGACCGGTAACGCGACGCTGTGAGCTCATAAGACAAATAAAAGACGATGGCCGGACTCGCTCCGGCCAGATCAAAAAACATTAAACCTCTTCAACCCGACCTCCAACCGTTCGGACTGAGTAGGCCCGCAGGGCCGTATCGAAGGCGCCCCCGACGAAGTGCCTTCGATACGCGGCTGCGCCGCTACTCAGGGCGAACGGTAGGCAGCACAGTCCTCAGGCATCCAGCCATCCCGACATCACAGCTTGCGGGCGTTCTGCCACGACAGGTCGGTGATGGAGTTCACGTCGAAGGGCTTGCCATCACGGGTCTTGAGCGAGCCCTGGGATTGCAGGATATCGGCGATTTCCTGCATCCGGTCCTGGTCCTTCTTGTTGATCTTGGCAGTGAAGGTCTGGCTCTTGATGGCATCGCGGATCACGTCTTCGCGCAGCATTTCGCCATGCTTCAGGGTCTTCAGGGTCGGCTCGGCGATGAAGTAGCCGGCGATCAGCTTGGATGCCTCGGCGGGCTTCTTCTGCAGCAGGGTGATGGCGTCACGCTGGGCGTCGAGCGACTTCCAGACAGCGTCGCGCTTCTTCTTCAGGGTCTCGCCGGAGGTGATCACCACCATGCAGGGGAAGGGCCAGACTTCGCCGATCTCATAGATCTGCTTGACCGGTGCAATCAGTTGCGCGATGCGGGCCTGCGGTTCGAACAGGAAGGCCGCATCCACGCGCTTGCCCACCAGCGACTGCACCGCCACCTGGGGCGAGACACCCATGACGTTGACGTCATCCGCCTTGACGCCGGCGTCGCGCAGGACCACGCCCTTGAGTACGGTATCAGCGGTGCTGCCCTCGGCTTGCGAGGCCAGGGTCTTGCCCTTCAGGTCGGCGACCTTGTTGATGCCAGAGTCCTCGCGTGCCACCAGAGCGTGATAGCCCAGTTGCGCACCGCCCACCACCTTCAGGTCGGCGCCCTTGGAGGCCCAGGCCACGGCATTGGAGAAGCCGAACACGCCGCTGTCGAGCTGGCCGCCGACGATGGCCTTGACCAGGTCGGTACCGGACTTGAACTCGATCAGCTCCACATCCAGGCCGTACTTCTTGTAGAGGCCGGCTTCATAGGCGGCCATGGCCTGGGCATCGTCCATGACGCGCAGGTAGCCGATCTTGAATTTTTCCAGGGCAAAGGCATTGCCGGTGAAAGCCAGGGCAGCGGCGGCGATGGCCGGTGCCAGGATGCGTGCGAGTTTCATACTCCTACCCCTTCAATGTTTTTGGCAAATTCGTCCTGCTCGGCATGGATGCCCAGCAGGCAGAGGATCTCGCGACGGGTGGCCGCGAATTCGGACAGGTCGTGCGTCTTTTCGTGATGCACGAGATTGAATTCCTTCAAGACCTTGGCCGGGCGCGGGCTGAACACGAAGATGCGGTCGGCCAGGAACAGCGCCTCGTCCACATCGTGGGTGACCAGCACCACGGTCGGCCCCTGCTGGCGGATCAGGTCGCGCAGGGCGTCCTGCAGGGTCATGCGGGTGAGCGCATCGAGGGCGCCGAAGGGCTCGTCCAGCAGCAGGGCCTTGGGCTGCGAGATGAAGGCGCGTGCCAGGGCGGCGCGCTGGCGCATGCCGCCCGAGACCTGGTGCGGGTAATAGTGTTCGAAGCCCTTGAGCTTGACGTTGTCCAGCCAGACGGCGGCCTGCTCGGCGGCCTTCTTCTTGTCGATGTTCTGGAATTCGAGGGCCAGGGCCACGTTCTGCTGCAGGGTCAGCCACGGATAGAGCGCGTTTTCCTGGAACATCAGGGTGCGCTCTGGATGCGGGCCGCGAATGGCCTGCCCATCACCGGCAACGGTGCCGCTGCTGGGCTTCTCCAGGCCGGCAGCCATGTGCAGCAGGGTGGACTTGCCGCAACCGGAGGGGCCGACCAGCGCGACCAGTTCACCCGATGTGATGTCGCGGGTGAATTCCTCGATCACGTGCAGGTCGCCGAAGCGCTTGGCGACGTTGTTGAAAGATAGCTTCATGTCGTCCGGCGGCCGAGCCGCGCAGGTTGAGATGCGGTTGAAATGCCTGGATCAGGATGCCTGGGAGGGATGGCAGAGCGCCCCCGGGCGCGCTTCCCCCCCTTTTTGTCAGGGATGCACTGTACTGTTGCCGGCCAGGCCGAACAACTACTTAAAAATCGTATGCTTATTCGTATTTCGAATAAGAAAGACACCCAAAACGCATAAAGACGTCAGGTTTTCGTCAGTTTCCATTCAGTCAACAAGGCCTGGACGTCGGGATAACGCAGCCGCGCGCCCAGTTCCTGCTTGATGCGCTGATTGGCCAGACGGCGCGATTCCGACATGAAGGACAGCATCATCGGCGAGACGCTGCGTTCCAGCTCGGCACGCGGCAGGCGCGGCGGACGGGCCAGGCCGGCGGCGTCGGCCACGGCGTCGAAGTAGTCGGCCATCTTCAGTTGCGTGTCGTCGACGGCATGATAGACGCGGTTGGGCGCGCCCAGGCGCATGGCAGCGGCAGCGATGCGGGCCAGGTCGTCGCCATGGATGTGGTTGGTATGCACGTCCTCCCCCGCCACCAGCGCCGGCAGGCCCTTTTGCAGGCGTTCCAGCGGCAGGCGGTCGGCCGCATAGATCCCTGGTACGCGCAGGATGGAAAGGCGACCGTGCCGGCGTCGCGCCCAGGCCCGCAGGACCGTTTCGGCATCGACCCGGCGCACGGCACGCAGGTTCTGCGGGTTGACGCGGCGGGTCTCGTCGAAGCTTGCGCCAGCGCAATCTCCGTACACCCCGGTGGTGCTGATGTAAACCAGGCGCGCGCCCTCGGGTAAAATGGCGGCCAAATTGCGGGTACGGCGGTCGATGCGGCCGTCCGACTGCGGTGGCGCCAGGTGCAGGATGGTCGGCGCCAGGCGTGCCAGGCGGCCCAGCGTCAGGGGCGCGTCGAGATCGGCGACGATGGGAATGGCGCCTGCCGCGCGCAGTTCGGCGCAACGCTCGGGGTGGCTGGTCACGGCCAGCACGCGATAGCGCGGCAGCAGCAGTGGCAGCAGGCGCAGGCCGACATCGCCACAGCCCAGGATCAGTACGCGGGGCAGGCCCAGTTTTTTCACGGTATTCAATCAAATTTATCCAGAAGCAGAATTGTATGAGTTTCCAAGTCACAGTCCAGCCTAGCGGCCGTCAGTTCTCCTGCGACGCAGGTGAATCCATCCTCACCGCGGCCATTCGCGCCGGCGTGGGCCTGCCCTACGGCTGCAAGAACGGCGCCTGCAGCTCCTGCAAGGGCAAGCTGGTGTCCGGCCAGGTCGAGCACGGCCCGCATCAGGAACGCGCCCTGTCGGCGCACGAGCAGCAACTGGGCTTCGCCCTGTTCTGCGTGGCCAAGCCGCAGAGCGATGTCACCATCGAGGCCCGTGAAGTGGCCGGCGTGGGCGAAATCCCGGTGCGCAAGCTGCCGGTACGCGTGGCCAAGCTGGACAAGGTGGCTGACGACGTCATCGTGCTCTCGCTGCAACTGCCGGCCAACGACCGCCTGCAGTACAAGGCCGGCCAATATGTGGAATTCCTGCTGCGCGACGGCAAGCGCCGCAGCTACAGCATGGCCACCGCCCCGCACAAGGATGAGCACATGAGCCTGCACATCCGCCACCTGCCGGGCGGCCTGTTCACCGACCAGGTCTTCACCACCCTGAAGGAACGCGACATCCTGCGCATCGAAGGCCCGCTGGGGACCTTCTTCCTGCGCGAGGACTCCGACAAGCCCATCATCCTGCTGGCCTCCGGCACCGGTTTCGCGCCCATCAAGGCCATCGTCGAGCAGCTGGAACATGCCGGCTCCACCCGCCCGGTCACGCTGTACTGGGGCGGTCGCCGGCCGCAGGACCTGTACATGGACGCGCTGTGCCAGCAGTGGCAGCGCGACCTGCCCAACTTCACCTACGTGCCGGTGGTGTCCAACGCCCAGCCGGAAGACCAGTGGAGCGGTCGCAGCGGCTTCGTCCACCGTGCCGTGATGGAAGATTTCCCCGACCTCTCCGGCCACCAGGTCTACGCCTGCGGCGCGCCCATCGTGGTCGAATCGGCACAGCGCGACTTCAATGCCCTGTGCGGCTTGCCGGAAGACGAGTTCTACGCCGACTCCTTCACCTCCGAAGCCGACCTGGCCAAGGCCGTCTCGGACAGCCCGGCAAGCTGAGCAGCGTACTGTCATGCCGGCGTCACGCGCATTTGCGAAGATGCCGCCCAAGCCTGACGCCACGCGGCCCGGCGCGATGCGATGAAATTGCAACGGTGGCCCGCCGGATGCGCCCGCGAGCGGGTCCGACGGGAAATTTCTTTTTGACGCTATGCGCAAAACGTCCTAATATTCACCGAATGATCGCCAACGCCACATTTTTACGACGTCGCAGCCAACCTGAGAAAGGTTTGCTGCTGCGCGCGTGAAGTGAAACGAATCGCGAAGCCACAGGCAAACCCTGTGGCTTTTTTTTATCCGCCATCCGGGTCTGTCGTGCGCCTACCGCTTCCTGCCAGTGTGTCAGCAACGGTCTGTCCCGCACCATTCCTATCACCCTATCGCAAGCAATCCTTGCAGGAGTCCATCGATGCAATACAGCCAGTCCGACGCCAACAAGCTGATGTACGTCACCAACCGCCCCGAGCTGGTCTTCACCGAAGGCCAGGGCATGTGGCTGACCGACCATAACGGCAAGCGTTACCTCGACTACCTCCAGGGCTGGGCCGTCAACACCCTGGGTCATGCACCGCAATGCATCGCCGACGCCCTGGCCGCGCAGAGCAAGAAGCTGATCAATCCCTCCCCGGCCTTCTACAACCAGCCCTCCATCGAGCTGGCCAAGCTGCTGACCGAGAACTCGGTGTTCGACCGCGTGTTCTTCGCCAACAGCGGCGGCGAGGCCAACGAAGGCGCCATCAAGCTGGCCCGCAAGTGGGGCAAGAAGAACCCGGCCGCCAACGGTTCGGCACGCTTCGAGATCATCACCTTCAAGCACAGCTTCCACGGCCGTACCCTGGCCACCATGTCGGCCAGCGGCAAGGACGGCTGGGACACCATGTTCGCCCCGCAGGTGCCGGGCTTCCCCAAGGCCATCTTGAATGACCTGGACAGCGTCAAGGCGCTCATCGGCGAACACACCGTGGCCGTGATGCTGGAGCCGGTGCAGGGCGAAGGCGGCGTGATCCCCGCCACCAAGGAATTCATGCAGGGCCTGCGCGCCCTGACCAAGGAAAAGAACCTGCTGCTGATCGTCGACGAAGTGCAGAGCGGCATGGGCCGTACCGGCCAGCTGTTCGCCTACCAGCATTCCGGTATCGAACCCGACATCATGACCCTGGCCAAGGGCATCGGCGGCGGCGTGCCGCTGGCAGCCCTGCTGGCGCGTGAAGAGATCGCCTGCTTCGAAGCCGGTGAACAGGGCGGCACCTACAACGGCAATCCGCTGATGACCGCAGTAGGCGTGGCCGTGATCAAGGAACTGCTCAAGCCCGGCTTCATGGAAGGCGTGCGCGAGCGCGGCCAGTACCTGCGCCAGCGTTCGCTGGAAATCTCGGAAAAGTACGGCTTCGAAGGCGAGCGTGGCGAAGGCCTGCTGCGTGCCCTGCAACTGGGTCGCGACATCGGCCCGCAGATCGTCGAAGCGGCGCGCAACCTGGAACCGGTGGGTCTGCTGCTGAACTCCCCGCGTCCCAACCTGCTGCGCTTCATGCCGGCCCTGAACGTGACCAAGGAAGAAATCGACCAGATGTTCGACATGCTGGAAGTGGTCCTGGCCAAGATCGGGAAATAAGCGATGGCGGGGCGCGTGCGGATTGTTTCGAACCGGATGGCCAGCGCGCCATCCCCCCGGTCGACCCTGGCGGCAGTGGCCGCATTGGCCACCGCGCTGGTGCTGGCCGCCTGCGGCACGGCACCGACCGCGCCCCCCATCGAACGGCTGCCCGGCGCCCCGCAATCGCAGGTGCCGGCACTGCCGGCCAGTGAAAATGGCAATGAAGTGGCGCTCTATGCGCTCTCGCTGATCGATACCGGATATCGCTTCGGCGGCAAGAATCCCTCGGCCGGCCTGGATTGCAGCGGCATGGTCTCCTACATCTTCGGCCAGGCCGCCAATTACCGCATCAGCGGCAGCGCCGCCGACATCGCGCGCCGTGGTCGCCAGATCGATCCCTCGCAGTTGCGGGCCGGTGACCTGGTGTTCTTCAACACCATGAACAAGCCCTTCTCGCACGTGGGCATCTACCTCGGTGACGGCCGCTTCGTGCATGCGCCCTCCACCAACGGCAAGGTGCACATCACGCGTATGGACAACCCCTACTTCGCCACCCGCTTCGAGATGGCGCGTACCTATTTCAACTGAGTGTCGACCTTGCGGGCCGTGCGCTTGCGCGGCTTGCCCTCCTGCTGCTGGCGATTGCCGTATTCGCGGATCAGGTTGGCGCTGTAGCGCGTGAAGGCGATATCCATGTGCCGCCGCATGGCCGCACGCGCCTGCTCGGGATTGCGCTCGCGCAGGGCCTGCATGATCAGGCCGTGCTCGTCGATGGCTTCCTGCCACACGCGGGTCCCGTCGAAGTGGCTGTGCAAGCGTTCGAACAGCGGACCCAGGCGGGCATCGAACAATTGCGTCACCAGCCCGACCAGCACGCTGTTGCCGGTGGCCTCGGCCATCCGGATATGGAACAGCCGGTCAGCCTCCAGCGGATCGATGCCGGCCTCGGCATTGGAAATCATCAGCGCATAGGCCTCCTCGATGGCGGCGATCTGCTGCCGGCTGCCATGCTGGGCGGCGGCGTAAGCCACCTCCCCTTCGATCATCTCGCGGGCGCGGATCAGCTCCAGCGGCCCCTCCTCGCCGGACAGGTCGCTGCGCCGCTCGCGCTGCACCGGCGGGCAGACATAGATGCCCGAGCCCATCCTGACCTCGATATGCCCTTCCACCTCCAGCGCGATCAGGGCCTCGCGCAAGGAGGGCCGGCTTACCCCCAGTTGTAGCGCCAGGTCGCGCTCGGAAGGCAGGCGCGAACCGACCGCAAACTCGCCATCCACGATCAGCTTGCGCAACTGGTCGCTGATCTGCCGGTACAGCCGCTGCGGTTCGATCGCTTCGATGGGCATGTTGTGTGTGATCAGCTCAGGGTGGCGGGAAACTCCAGTCCGTAGGCGGCGGCACTTTCACGCAGCATGGGCGCAATGGTCGGATGCAACGCCACGCCCTGGGCCATCTGCTCGGCACGACGCTGCATGCCCCGGTCGCCCGGCATGCGCACCTGGCCCACGCCCGGACGCGGCGGATTGTTACGGCAGGATGCGGCGATATGGTCCATCTGGCGCCGGAAGTCCTGTTCACCACCAAAGGCCGAAGGATCGTAGAGCGACATGAACACCGTCGCGCCCCATCCCGCCGGCGGATCGGCGCGGCCGAAACCGGACAGCCCGCCGGTCAGCGCCTCGATCAGCACCGCCAGCCCGAAGCCCTTGTGCCCGGCCGACAAGCCCCCCAGCGGCAGGATGGTGCCGGGCGGATCGGTGGCCAGCACGGCCGGGTCGCGGCTGGGATTGCCCTGACCATCGATCAGCCATTCTTCCTCGAACTGCTTGCCGGCCTTGTGCAGGCGATTGCTCATGCCATTGGTGGTGATCGAGGCCGAGATATCGACCAGGAATGGCGTGCCGGAGGTGGGAATGCCGGCCGCAATCGGATTGGGCGTAAATACCGCCTGGGTGCCGCCGAACGGCGCCACGCTCTGCACCGCCGGGTCGGAACTGGCCAGGATCATCATGAAGCCCTCCTGCGTGGCGCGCAGCAGATAGGCGGCCAGGCAGGCGATGTGATGGCTATGGTGGATGGTCAGCGAAGCGGTGCCGTAGTCACGCGCCTTGGGGATGAGCGCATCGATGCCCTGATGCACCAGCCACGGCCCCGGCAGGCGACGGCCGTCCCAGGCCAGCGCGGCGGCGCGTTCGGACAGCACTTCCGGCTGGCCGGTCTTGGTCATGCTGCCTTTTTCCAGCTCCTTGACATAGGGCGCCAGCAGCGCCAGTCCATGGGTGTCGTGGCCCAGCAGGTCGCCGTCCACCAGGGTGGTGGCGACGCTGTCGGCCTTGTCGGCTTCCAGCCCGGCTTTCTGCAGCAGCGTGGTGGCGAACTGACGCAGCGCATCAGCGGAAAAACGTTCGGGTGCAGCCATTGCAACAACCATCCTTTCCTTGCTTGAATCATTGACAGAAACTGAAATGTCCTACGCGGCGGCCATGCTCTTCCTGCGCACCAGCTTGAGCACCACCGGCAGCAACCACAGCAGCAGCGTGATCACGCCCAGCGTGCCGGCGATGGGACGCTCGAAGAAGGCCAGGAACTGACCGTCCGACTTGATCATCGAGGTCACGAAATGCTCTTCCAGCATGCCGCCCAGCACCACGCCCAGGACCGCCGGCGCCACCGGAAAACCGTTCTCTTCCATCACATACGCCAACAGGCCGAACACCAGCATGATGCCCACATCGGTCACGCTGTTGTTGGTGGCGTAGGAACCGACGATGCAGAACAACAGGATCAGCGGCATCAGGATGCCACGCGGAATGGACAGGATACGCTTGGCCATCTTGATGCACCAGAAGCCCAGCGGCAGCATCAGCAGGTTGGCCAGGATGAAGACGAGGAAGATCGCATACATCGACACCGGATTTTCGACGAAGATCATCGGCCCCGGATTGAGGTTCTTCATGTACAGCACACCGATGACGATGGCCGTGATGGAGTCTCCCGGGATGCCGAACACCAGCGCCGGAATCCACGCACCGGCCAGCGCCGAGTTGTTGGCCGCGCCCGATTCGACGATGCCTTCCGGATGGCCGGTGCCGAACTTCTCCGGTTCCTTGGACATTTTCTTGCTCATCGCATACGACATCCAGGCCGCAATATCGGCGCCGGCCCCCGGCAAGGCACCCACCAGCGTACCGAGCACGCTGCCGCGCAGTACCGACTTGGGGTACTTCACCATCAGGCCCCACATGCCCTTGAAGACGTTGCCCACCTCGCTCTTGGCGACCTTCATGGTGAAGTCGCGCGAGACCGCGAAGCGCAGCACCTCCGACATGGCGAACATGCCCACCATCAGCGGCACCAGCGAAACCCCGCCCAGCAGGTCGGGCTGATCGAAGGTGAAGCGCGGCGCACCTGCCGGGTTGCCCATGCCGACCGAGGCGATGAACATGCCCAGGAACAGCGATACGAAACCCTTCAGCGGGTTATCGGACGCAATGAAGATGGCACAGGTCAACCCCAGCAGCACCAGCCAGAAGTATTCGAAGGAGGAGAACTTCAGCGCCAGCTCGGCCAGCGCGGGCGCGGCCAGGATCAGGACGATGGTACCGAACAGGCCACCGATGACCGAGAACACCAGGCTGGCGCCGAGTGCGATCTCGCCCTGCCCCTTCATGGTCATGGCATAGGCTTCGTCGGTGTAGGCCGCTGACGAGGGCGTGCCGGGAATGCGCAGCAGGCAGCCCGGAATATCGCCCGAGAAGATCGCCATGGCCGTGGCCGACACCATGGCCGCGATGGCCGGCACCGGTGGCATGAAGAAGGTTACCGGCACCAGCAGCGCCACCGCCATGGTGGCCGACAGGCCCGGCACGGCCCCCATGAAGAGGCCGAAGATGGACGCACCGAGGATGACCGCCAGCACGTAGGGATCGAACACCATCCCGAAGGCGGCATAGATATTGGCAAGCATGTGGTCTCCTTACCAGGCCAGCGGCGTCAGGATGCCCCAGGGCAGTGGCACCTTGAGCAGTTTGTAGAAGATGGTGTGAATGATCAGCGCGCTGACCAGGGCCACCGGCACGGCCACCATCAGACGGGTGCGGAAGGTCAGGAACAGGACCAGCAGCAGCAGCACGGCGGTGGGCAGGAAGCCCAGCGGTTCCGACACCCAGATGTAGAACAGCAACGAGGCCGGAACGAGCAGGAAGGCCAGCACCGCATGGCGGCTGCCGAACCAGTCCGGCAGCGTGAACCAGTGCGCGTCCTGGTCATCGGCATCGGTGGTGGAGATCGTGGAGATGGTGGTGCCGTGGGACGAACGCGTCTTGCGCAGGCCACGCAGGCCGCGCAGCACCAGCAATACGGCGCAGATCATCAGGCCGCCGGCCAGCGCCTGCGGAAACACGTTGGGACCGATATCCTGCCCCATCGCAGGCAGGCGGGAAGAGGCAATCCAGAGCACCACCGCAAACAGCGCGACCAGCAGTCCGGACAAGGCATCATTGATTTTCATGGAAACGACCCTGGAAAAGAAACGACGACGGCGGCGCGCCCCCCCCTTCAACGAGGCAGGGCGCGCTCGCGGCATTACTTGGCCATGCCAAGCGTCTTCAGGATGGCGCCCATATCCTGGTCGCTCTTGTCCATGAACTTGCCGAACTCGGCCGAATCGGCATACATCACGCCGAAACCACGTCCGCTCATGAAGTCCTTGTACTCCTTGCTCTCATAGATCTTCTTCAGGCTGGCCGAGAGCTTGCCCTGCACGTCGGCCGGCAAGCCCTTGGGCGCGACGATGCCGCGCCAGGCACCATTGGTCCAGGTGCTGCCGGTGAGGCTCTTCAGGGTCGGCACCTTGGGATAGAGCGCCGCCGGCTCATTGGACATCACCACCAGCGGTACCGCCTTGCCGGCATCGATCAGCGAACGGGCCTCGGGCAGCGATGCCGCCACGATATCCACGCCACCGGCCGCCAGGTCCACCATGGCCGGTGCCGCACCGTTGGAAGGTACGAAGCGCACCGCATTGGGCGCCACCTTCAGGTCGTTGAGCATGCCCGCCAGGCCGAGGTGCCAGATGCCGCCTTGTCCGGTGCCGGAGGCCTTGAGCTTGCCCGGATTGGCCTTGACCGCCTTGAGCAGGTCATCGAAATTCTTGTAGGGGGAATCGTGGCTCACCGTCAGGGCGGCCGGGTCGAAGTTCATCAGCGCCAGCGGCGTGAAGTCGCGCGGGGTCAGCTTGGTCAGGCCCTGGTGGTGCATCATCGAGATTTCCACGGTGGCGATGCCGATGGTGTAGCCATCCGGTGCCGCACTGGCGATGGCCTGGTGGCCCACTGCACCATTGCCCCCGGTACGGTTGACCACGTTGACCGGTTGGCCCAGGTCTTTTTCCAGCAAGGCGCCGATGATGCGCGCCGTGGCATCGGTGCCACCCCCGGCGCCCCAGGGCACGATCAGGGTCACAGGACGTTCCGGCCAGGCGGCAAAGGCCATCGGCGCGGCCAGCATGCTGCAGGCGGCGCTGGCCGCGAGCAGGCTCTTCAATAGGGTTCTGCGGGTGAAATGCATCGTCTCCTCCGTTGTCGGTTGCGGCTAACACTGGGTTACGGCCAACGTTTGGCAAAGGACTTTCGTTGGCGCTGCATGACCTGCATGAGCGCACCGAAACGGCAGGACAGGATGGTGTCCATGCGCTTTCTGGATGTCTCCGACTGTCTCGTCGTTGTGCAGGCCTGGTGCCTTGCTGCTTTCTTATGCTCCGGTTCGGGCCGGATGTTTGTTCTGGACGCTTTCCCGTCGTCCTTCATTCGTCGTTCATCCAGGCAGGCATGAAAGCGACAGGTAATGTGGTCTGACCAGCGGGACCTAGAATTTCACATCACTTCGGCAGTGTCAAGGATGAATGGAACGCATCAAAATAATTCATGCTTGGTGCTTCGCAACATTTTTTGCCGGCCGCAAACCCTTGTCAGCACTGGCTTATAGCCGCATGGCCGATTTCACCCCATGCTGCAGGGGCGCAGCAGAAAGCACCGGTGTGGTGTCGCGGAAAAAGCTTTCCCGCGTTCTGGTATTACCACTTGACCAAACAAATCCTGCTGCAATAGACTCGCAGCCAATCGAACAAGTCACGTCGCATCCGCAGGCTGGCCCAGGTGGTTTCCACCCGTTGACCGCAGCGCATGCAGAACGGACGGCACAGACCCAGCCGCCACGGCAGACGCCAGCGGCTTCAGGCAACGGAGACATCTCATTGGCTTACCAAGGCAGAGCAACGAGTCTGAACCGCAGGACCTCGGCTGGCTGGGCGCATAGCGTCTGTGCCGCCTCGGCTTCCAGCGTGCGCGCCCGTCGCGCCCTGCATCGCGCCTCTTCCTTCGGGTCCCTGCTGGCCTTTTTGCTGATCGATTTTTCCCGCTATTTCTTTGACCAGGGCGACAGTCACCCGGTCCCCGTGCGCCAGTCCTGACCGGGCCGGCGCGCAGCAGCACGCAAGCATCACGCAAGCACCAAACCGCATTGCACGCACTGCAGGCCCATCCGGCCTGCAGCAGATGGATTTGCACGGGCAGCGCCACCCAATCCGGCCTGCCTGTCAGGGAAGATCATGACTGACGACACCAAAAAACCCACCCGCCGCAGCCAGGCCTGGTTCGGCCGCCAGGACCGCGATGGTTTCATCTACCGCTCCTGGGTCAAGAACCGCGGCATCCCCCACGACCAGTTCGATGGCCGTCCGGTGATCGGCATCTGCAACACCTATTCCGAACTCACCCCCTGCAACTCGCACTTCCGCGCCCTGGCCGAACAGGTCAAGATCGGCATCTGGGAAGCCGGCGGCTTCCCGCTGGAATTCCCGGTGATGTCGCTGGGCGAGACCCTGCTGCGCCCCACCGCCATGCTCTACCGCAACCTGGCCAGCATGGATGTGGAAGAGTCGATCCGCGCCAATCCGCTGGATGGCGTGGTGCTGTTGATGGGCTGCGACAAGACCACCCCGGCCCTGTTGATGGGCGCGGCATCGGTGGACGTGCCGACCATCGGCGTGTCCGGCGGCCCCATGCTCTCGGGCAAGTACCGTGGCCGTGAACTCGGTTCCGGCACGGGCGTATGGCAGATGTCGGAAGATGTGCGCGCCGGCAAGATGACGCAGGAAGAATTCTTCGAGGCCGAGAGCTGCATGCACCGCTCGCATGGGCACTGCATGACCATGGGTACCGCTTCCACCATGGCCAGCATGGTCGAGGCGCTGGGCGTGGGTCTGCCGCACAACGCCGCCATTCCCGCCGTGGATGCGCGCCGCAACGTACTGGCCCGCAATGCCGGCCGCCGCATCGTGCAGATGGTCGAGGAAGATCTGGTGCTGTCCAAGATCCTGACGCGCCAGGCGTTTGAAAATGCGATCCGCGTCAATGCCGCCATCGGTGGCTCCACCAATGCGGTGATCCACCTGCTGGCCATCGCCGGTCGCATCGGCATCGATCTCGACCTCAAGGACTGGGACGACATCGGCCAGAAGCTCCCTTGCCTGCTTGACCTGCAGCCCTCCGGCAAATTCCTGATGGAAGATTTCTACTATGCCGGTGGCCTGCCGGCGGTGATCCGCCAGCTGGAAAGCGTGATCGACAAGACCGCCCTCACCGCCAACGGCAAGACCCTGTGGGAAAACTGCGAGGACGCGCCGAACTGGAACGAGGAAGTCATCCGCTCCTTCGACAAGCCATTCAAGGAAGCTGCCGGCATCGCCATCCTCAAGGGCAACCTGGCCCCCGATGGCGCCGTGATCAAGCCCTCGGCCGCCACCCCTGCCCTGTTGAAGCATCGCGGCCGCGCCGTGGTCTTCGAGAACAGCGACGACCTGCACAAGCGCATCGACGACGAGAACCTGGACGTCGACGAAACCTGCGTGCTGGTGCTCAAGAACTGCGGCCCCAAAGGTTATCCCGGCATGGCCGAAGCCGGCAACATGCCGCTGCCGCCGAAGGTCCTGCGTAAAGGCATCACCGACATGGTGCGCGTCTCGGATGCGCGCATGAGCGGTACCGCCTATGGCACCGTGGTCTTGCACGTCTCGCCGGAAGCCGCCGCTGGCGGACCGCTGGCGCTGGTGCAGAACGGCGACTTCATCGAACTGGATGTGGAAGCCCGCAAGCTGCACCTGGATGTGTCGGAGGAAGAACTGGCGCGGCGCCGCGCCCAGTGGCAAAAGCCGGAACTGCCGCCGCAGATGCAGCGTGGCTGGGTCAAGCTCTACGTGGACCACGTGCAGCAGGCCAACCAGGGTGCCGACCTCGATTTCCTGGTCGGCAAGAGCGGCCCCTATGTGCCCAAGGATAACCACTAGGCAAGCAGAACGATCCGCGCCCGGGCTGGCGGGCGGGGACGCGGGTAGCAAGGAATTTTTTCAAGAAACCCGATTGCAGCGAACTCCACCTGAAGCAACATCGAGCAGCACTGAGCATCATCGAGCGTCATTAAGCAAGGATTAACAGCAACTCAATCAGCATTAGCAGCACATTAATATCAGCATCAGTCGTACCCGGGATCATGGTACAGCCACACAAGCGGCGGCCATGCTCCAGGAAGTAATTGCATCAGGTGGACCAAGACAACCATCACGGAGACGAGCAATGAAAGTACTGATTACCGATTACGATTTCCCCGATGTCGACCTGGAGCTGGCGCTCTACAAGGAGGCCGGTGTGGAAGTCGTGACCGCGCAATGCCGCACCGAAGACGAGGTGATCGCCGCCTCCGAGGGCTGCCAGGGCCTGCTGGTGCAATACGCACCGGTGAACGCCAAGGTGTTCGCGGCACGTCCTGAAATCCGGATCGCCAGCCGCTATGGCGCCGGCTTCGACACCATCAACACCGCCGACGCTGCGCAGCACGGCGTCTGGGTCGCCAACTCGCCCGACTATGGCGTGGGCGAAGTCTCTACCCATGCCCTGGCGATGGCGCTGGACCTGATCCGCAACATCACCGTCTATGACCGCGCCGTCAAGGCCGGTGAATGGCACTACACCACGGCCGGGATCATCCCGCGCGCCTCCGACCTCACCATCGGTATCATCGGCCTGGGTCGCATCGGCAAGCGCATGGCGCATATCTCGCGCAATCTCTTCAAGCGCGTGATCGCCTATGACCCCTACATCATCGACGGCGACTTCCCCGCCTACGTGGAGCGCGTCGGCCGCGAGGAACTGTTCCGCCAGGCCCATGTGGTCTCGCTGCACACGCCGCTCAACGATGAAACGCGCAACATGATCGATGCCTCGCTGCTGAACCTGTTGCAGCCGCAGAGCTATCTGGTCAACTCCGCCCGTGGCGGCCTGATCAAGATCGACGACCTGCTGGCGGCACTGGAAAACGGCAAGCTCAAGGGCGCTGCTCTGGATGTGTTGCCGGTCGAACCACCCCAGACATCGGCGGCTATCGTCCAGCATCCACGTGTGCTATTGTCGCCGCACGCGGCATTCTTCTCCGATGTCGCAGCGCGCGAACTGCGGCGCAAGGCGGCCCAGAACCTGATCGACTGGGACCGCAACGGACGGCCCTCCTACGTGGTCGTCGCTGGCAAGAATCCATAATCATCAACCCCGCCACGGGGCACCAATGCAGCACCATCGCCGGCCGCCAGCCGGCGATGCATCAGTGTAGAAAACAGAAAAAAAAGGAGGATCGACCAGATCCCCCACATGCCCGAGCAGGGTGTGCATGAACAAAGTGCGTTGTGGCCGTCTCCGCCTGGAACCGGTTCCGCAGCGTCGATACGAGGATACACACGAGGAGCATTTGATGGCATCAGTACAGATTCGCGCAGTCAAGAAGCAGTTCGGCAGCACCCAGATCATCCGGGGCGTCGACATCGATATCGCCGATGGCGAATTCACGGTTTTGGTCGGCCCTTCCGGCTGCGGCAAGTCGACACTGCTGCGTATGCTGGCCGGGCTGGAGGAAATCACCGGCGGCGAAATCCTGATCGGTGGCACGGTGGTCAACAACGTCCAGCCCAAGGACCGCGACATCGCCATGGTGTTCCAGAACTACGCGCTCTACCCGCACATGACGGTGCGCGACAACATGGCCTTCTCGCTCACGCTGGCCAGGAAGGACAAGTCCTTCGTCGATGAGCGCGTCAAGAAAGCCGCCGACATCCTCGGCCTGAACCAGCTGCTGGACCGCTATCCGCGCCAGCTCTCCGGTGGCCAGCGCCAGCGCGTGGCGATGGGTCGTGCCATCGTGCGCGATCCGCAGGTGTTCCTCTTCGACGAACCCCTCTCCAACCTCGACGCCAAGCTGCGCGTGCAGATGCGCACCGAGATCAAGGAACTGCACCAGCGCTTGAAGACCACCTCCATCTATGTGACCCACGACCAGATCGAAGCCATGACCATGGCCGACCAGATCGTGGTCATGCGCGATGGCCTGGTGGAACAGCGCGGCCGTCCGCTGGACCTGTACGACCACCCGGCCAACCTGTTCGTGGCGGGCTTCATCGGCTCGCCGGCCATGAACTTCATCCCTGCCACGCTGCGCAAGACCGGCGGCGCGGCCGAGGTCGAGTTCGCCGACGGCACCCGCGTACCCGCCCCTTACGGCAGCGCCCTGCAGGGCAGCGATGGCCAGAAGGTGACCTATGGCGTGCGTCCTGAGCACCTCTCCATCGGTGGCGCCGGCCAGGGCATCGCCACCAAGGTCATCGTGGTGGAGCCGACCGGCGCCGATACCGAAGTATTCTCGCGCTTCGGCGAAACCAGCCTGACGTCCATCTTCCGCGAACGCCATGACTTCGGCGCCGGCGACCTGATCCACCTGGTCCCGGACCATGCCCGCACGCACCTGTTCGACGCCGAATCGGGCAAGTCGCTGGCGGCCCGCTGAACCGCAAGCTCCATTACCGCAGTACCCAGGCAACACCAGTAGCGCAGCATCAGAAGAACAAGAGTCCATCCGCAGGGGAGCGATTCCGTCGCGATCCGAAAGCGGTCCAATTCGACTTTCAACCGAAGGAGTAGGAGACATGAGCAAGCTGACACGACGCGAATTCCTGGTCACCAGTGCGGCCGCAGCGGCCGCTTCCGGCATGGGCGTCAATGCCTTTGCCGCCGGCCCCGGCGCTGCCGGCGCCGACAGCATCAAGTACCCGATCGAACAAGGTGCGACCCTGCGCGTGCTGCGCTGGAAGCGCTTCGTCCAGGGTGACGAAGACCTGTGGAACGCCAACGTCAAGAAGTTCACCGAACTGACCGGCGTGGCCGTGCGTACCGACAGCGAAGGCTGGGAAGACGTGCGTCCGAAGTCGGCCGTGGCCGCCAACGTGGGCAGCGGCCCGGACATCGTGCTGGGCTGGTTCGACGACCCGCAGCAGTATCCGACCAAGCTGATCGACATGACCGACCTGGCCGATTCGCTGGGCAAGCGCTATGGCGGCTGGTACGACGTCTGCCGCAAGTACGGCACCAAGGACGGCAAGTGGATCGCCCTGCCGCTGGGCGTGATCGGCAATGCCCTGGTCTATCGCGAAAGCCAGATCAAGGCCGCCGGCTTCGACGCCATCCCCAAGGACACCGCCGGCTTCCTGAAGCTATGCCAGGCCTTGAAGGCCAAGGACACCCCGGTCGGTTTCGCTCTCGGCAAGGCCGTGGGTGATGCCAACAACTGGGCGCACTGGCTGCTGTGGTCGCACGGCGGCAAGCTGGTCGACAAGAGCGGCAAGGTCGCCATCAACTCGCCCGAGACCCGTGCCGCACTCGAATACGCCAAGCAGCTGTACGCCACCTTCGTACCCGGCACCCTGTCCTGGCAGGACCCGTCCAACAACAAGGCCTACCTGGACGGCCAGATCAGCATGACCGCCAACGGCATCTCGGTCTACTACGCGGCCAAGAACTCCACCGATCCGAAGATGCAGGACATCGGCAAGGATACGCAGCACGCGCACTTCCCGATCGGCCCGGCCGGCAAGCCCACCGAGCTGATGCAGATCACCCAGATGATGGTGTTCAAGCACACCAAGTTCCCCAATGCCGCCAAGGCCTTCGTGCAATTCATGTTCGAGCCGGACCAGTACAACCCGTGGATGAAGGCCTCCATCGGCTACGTCAGCCAGCCGCTGAAGGCCTACGAGAAGAACCCGGTATGGACCGACGACCCCAAGGCCACCGTGTACCGCGACTCGGCTTCACTGATGCTGGACCACGGTCACGAAGGCCCGCTGGGACAAGCCTCGGCCGCCTGCATGGCCGACTACGTGGTGGTGGACATGGTGGCGGAAGCTGCCAGCGGTTCCAAGACCGTGCAGCAGGCCATCGACCGCGCCGCCGAACGCGCCAAGCGCTACTACAAGGCTTGATGCCGACGGCATGATGGCGGGACGGCGCCGCGCCGGGTTCCCTCGGGACAGCGGGCAAGGGGCAGGTTGTCAGGGCCTGCCGACCCGGCGCGACGGCGTCCGGCCATCACCAGAAGCGAACACCGTATCGGCCGCAGGCCTGTCCTGCGGCCCTTTCATCGAGGCAAATCATGCTATCCCGATTCCTGAACAACCGTAACGTACTGGGCATGCTGTTCATGGCCCCGGCCGTGATCCTGCTGGTGGTGTTCCTGACCTACCCGCTGGGACTGGGCATCTGGCTGGGCTTCACCGACACCAAGATCGGTGGCGAAGGCAGCTTCGTCGGCCTGGACAACTTCACCTACCTGGCCGGCGATTCGCTGGCCCAGCTGTCGCTGTTCAACACCGTGTTCTACACGGTCAGCGCCAGTATCCTCAAATTCGCACTGGGCCTGTGGCTGGCCATCCTGCTCAACAAGAACGTGCCGCTGAAGACCTTCTTCCGCGCCATCGTGCTGTTGCCCTGGATCGTGCCGACCGCGCTGTCGGCGCTGGCGTTCTGGTGGCTGTATGACGCGCAGTTCTCCGTCATCAGCTGGGCGCTGACCAAGATGGGCCTGATCAACCACTACATCGACTTCCTGGGCGACCCATGGAATGCGCGCTGGTCCACCGTCTTCGCCAACGTCTGGCGCGGTATCCCGTTCGTGGCCATTTCGCTGCTGGCCGGGCTGCAGACCATCTCGCCTTCGCTGTATGAAGCGGCCGCCATCGACGGCGCCACGCCCTGGCAGCAGTTCCGCCACGTGACGCTGCCGCTGCTGACCCCGATCATCGCGGTGGTGATGACCTTCTCGGTGCTGTTCACCTTCACCGACTTCCAGCTGATCTACGTACTGACCCGCGGCGGTCCGTTGAATGCCACCCACCTGATGGCCACGCTGTCGTTCCAGCGCGCGATCCCCGGTGGTGCCCTGGGCGAAGGTGCGGCGATGGCCACTTACATGATCCCGTTCCTGCTGGCAGCGATCATGTTCTCGTACTTCGGCCTGCAACGTCGCGGCTGGCAACAAGGAGGTGACAAATAATGGCCAAGAAAAAAGACGACCAACAGGAAACCCAGGGCATGGATTTCCTGCAATCGACACCGCGCCGCTGGGTGACGATCTACATCCCGCTGCTGATCTTCCTGTTCGTGCTGCTGTTCCCGTTCTACTGGATGGTGATCACCGCCTTCAAGCCTGACGGCGAACTGCTCTCCCAGACCGGCAATCCCTTCTGGGTAGTGGCACCGACCCTGGCGCACTTCAAGAAGCTGCTGTTCGACACCCAGTATCCGGCCTGGCTGCTGAACACGGTGATCGTCTCGGTGGTGTCGACCTTCGCCTCGCTGGCGGCCAGCGTCTTTGCTGCCTATGCGATCGAACGGTTGCGCTTCCAGGGTTCCAAGCAGGTCGGCCTGGGCATCTTCCTGGCCTACCTGATCCCGCCCTCGATCCTGTTCATCCCGCTGGCGGCGATCGTGTTCAAGCTGGGCCTGTTCGACACCCGCTGGGCGCTGATCCTGACCTACCCGACCTTCCTCATCCCGTTCTGCACGTGGCTGTTGATGGGTTACTTCCGCTCGATTCCGTATGAGCTGGAAGAGTGCGCGCTCATCGACGGTGCCACGCGCTGGGAGATCCTGGTCAAGATCATCCTCCCGCTGGCCGTACCCGGCCTGATCTCGGCCGGCATCTTCGCCTTCACGCTGTCGTGGAACGAGTTCATCTACGCCCTGACCTTCATCTCTTCATCCGAAGTAAAGACGGTACCGGTGGGCATCGTCACCGAGCTGGTCGATGGCGACGTCTACCACTGGGGCGCCCTGATGGCCGGCGCCCTGCTGGGCTCGCTACCGGTGGCGGTGGTGTATTCCTTCTTCGTGGAGTATTACGTCTCGGGGATGACGGGGGCGGTGAAGGAATAAGAACCTCGTCCCCAAAAGAGAAAGCCCGACGTCCTCGCGAACGTCGGGCTTTTTCATTGCTGCGTATTACCTGCAGCTCAAGCAGAAGAACCTATTGCTTGGCCAGCGGCGCACTGCCCGCCTCCACTGTCTTCTTCTCCGGCAATTGCTTGCGCACCTTGGACACATCGGAAGCGCTCACCGACGAGGCCTGGTTGCCCCAGCTGCTGCGGATGAAGGTGACCACATCGGCCACTTCCTGATCCGACAGGCGGCTGCCGAAGGCCGGCATGGCGAACTGCGTCGGGGCCTTGTGGGTCCAGGGCATTTCTGCGCCTTCCAGCACGATGCGGATCAGCGATGCCGGATTTTCCGCATTGACCGTGGGCGACAGCGCCAGGGTCGGGAAGGTCTCGTCATAGCCCTTGCCGCTGCTGCGGTGGCAGGCCGCGCAGTTGTTCAGGAAGGCCATGGCGCCCGGACTCTGGTCGCTGCCCTTGCGCAAGGCCTGGTGGGTCTTGTCGTCATAGGCCAGCGCGGCCGTGCCTTCCTTCACCGGCTTCAGCGACTTCAGGTACGTGGCCATGGCCGCCAGGTCTTGCTCGGTCATGTACTGGGTACTGTTGGCGACCACCTCGGCCATGCCGCCAAAGGCAGCGGAATGGCTGTTGCGGCCGGTCTTGAGGAAGGCCACGATGTCGGCCTCGCTCCAGTTGCCCAGACCGTCACGGGCATCGCCACGCAGGTTGTTGGCCAGGTAGCCATCGATCACGCCGCCGGAGAGGAATGCGCTGCTGTCATTGCTCAGCGCCTTCTCCTGCATGCCCACGCCACGCGGGGTGTGGCAGGCGCCGCAGTGGCCCAGGCCCTCGACCAGGTATTGGCCGCGGACCAGGGGACTGTTGTCCTCGGGACCATCGACCGCTACCGCCGGTGCGAATACCTTGCGCCAGATCGACAGCGGCCAGCGCATCGACAGCGGCCAGGTGATGTCCACGCCACGGTTGGGCGTGGGGTCAGCCTGCACGCCGTTCATGAAGTAGGCATACAAGGCCTTCACGTCGGCCGGCTTGACCTTGGCGTAGGACGGATAGGGCATGGCCGGGTAGAGCGACGCGCCATCCTTGCGGATGCCGTGGCGCAGGGCCTGGTCGAAATCGGCCTCGCTGTAGCTGCCGATGCCCTGTTCCTTGTCGGGCGTGATGTTGGACGAATACACCGTGCCGATGGGCGTGGCGATGGCCAGACCACCCGCGAACGGCTTGCCGCCCTTGGCCGTGTGGCAGGCCACGCAGTCGCCGGCCTTGGCCAGGTATTCGCCGCGCTGTACCAGTTGCTGGTCGACGGACGGCGCCGCTGTCGTGCCTTGCGCTGCTGCGGTGAACGCGGACAGCGACATGACTGCCGCGCAGGCGGCGATGAAATAGTGCTTGATCATGGTCGTTATCCTTATGCCTGCACCAGCGGGCCGGGGTTTTTCAGATACTGCTCGCGGATCGCCTTGGCGGAGTGATACGCCAGCGCCGTGACCAGCCCGGTCGGGTTGTAGCCCATGTTCTGCGGGAACGCCGAGGCGCCGTACACGAACACGTTGGGCACATCCCAGCTCTGCAGGTACTTGTTGACCACGCTGTTCTTGGGCGTGGTGCCCATGATCGCGCCACCAGTCAGGTGGGTGGACTGGTAGACCCGGGTGTCCCAGGACGAACCGGTCTTGCGCACGGCCTTGACCACCTTCTCGGGGTTCATGGCGTGGCCCACCTTTTCCATCTCGCCGGCGATGTAGGTCAGCATCTTGCCTTCGTTTTCCTTCCAGTTCAGGGTCATGCGCAGCAGCGGCTGGCCATTGGCATCCTTGTAGGTCGGGTCCAGCGACAGGTAGCAGTCGCGATAGGCCATCACCGAACCGGACATGCCGATGGTCAGGGTGCGCTGGTAGGCGTCCTGCACGCTGGCCTTCCACTCGGAACCCCAGTTGGGCACCTTCTCGCCCGGCATGGTGCCGGCCTGCTTGATGGGACGACCGCCATAGCGCACGTGACGGATCGAGGCGCCACCGATGAAGCCCAGTGGACCGTGGTCGAACTGGTCGGCGTTGAGGTCGTCCATGCCCACGCCACCGGCACCGGTGCCGATGAAGGGGTTGAACTGGGTGCCCTTGGGCATGACCACGTTGATGCCGCCGTTGTACTGATAGGCGAAGTTCTTGCCCACCACGCCTTCGCCGGTGACCGGGTCATAGGGCTTGCCGATGCCGGACAGCAGCAGCAGGCGCACGTTGTGGGTCTGGAAGGCGGTCAGCAGCACCAGGTCGGCCGGCTGTTCCACTTCGCGGCCCTGGGCGTCGATGTAGGTGACGCCGGTGGCGCGCTTGCCCGAGGCGTCCAGGTTGACCTTGATCACCTGGGCCTTGGTGCGCACCTCGAAGTTCTTGCGCTTCAACAGCACCGGCAGGATGGTGGTCTGCGGCGAGGCCTTGGAATACATGTAGCAGCCGTAGTTTTCGCAGAAGCCGCAGTAGTTGCAGGGGCCGATGCGCACGCCATACGGGTTGGTGAAAGGCTGCGAAGCATTGGCAGCGGGTGCCGGATACGGGTGGTAACCGACGTCGCGCATGGCCTTTTCCACCAGCGAGGCGCTGTACTGGTATTGCAGCGGCGGGGTCGGGAATTCGTCGGTGCGCTCGCCTTCCAGCGGGTTGCCGCCGGGGACGATCTTGCCCTTGAGGTTGCCGGCCTTGCCGGAGACGGCCATGACCTTTTCCGAGAAGTCGTAGAACGGCTCCAGTTCCTTGTAGGTCACGCCGTGATCCTGGATGGTCATGTCCTCGGGAATGAATTTCTTGCCGTACTTCTGCTCGTGGTGGGTGCGCATCTCCAGCTCTTCGGGCAGGTTGCGGTACATCATGCCGTTCCAGTGGAAACCGGCACCGCCCACGCCATCGCCGAGCAGGAAGGAACCATGCTGGCGATACGGGACAGCCACGTCGGAGAGGGTGTGACGGATGGTCACGGTCTCGCGCGAGAGGTCCTGGAACAGCGCGCCGCGCACGGAATATTTCAGTTCATCGACGGCCTTGGGATAGGGTGTGTCGGTATTGGTATCGCGCATGTCGCCGCGTTCCAGCGCAAGCACGTTCAGGCCCGCTTCGGTGAGTTCCATGCCCATGATGGAACCGGTCCAGCCCAGGCCCACCATCACTACATCCACTTTGTCTTTTTTGATAGCCATGATCAGCCCTTCTCTCCCAGAATCGACACGGGGCCGTATGGATATTTCACGTTGTATTGATCGACCCAGTCGGCGTAGTCGGCACGCGCGCCGGGGAAGCCGACCATCTTCCAGCCGCCCATCTTCTGGTTGCCGCCGTACATCGGGTCGGCGAAATAGCCTTCCTTGGTATTGCCCAGCATGAAGCTGAAGAAGGTCTTGGCCGGGACGGTCTCGAAGGCGATCTTGCCGCCTTCCATCATCTTCAGCACTTCCAGCTGCTTGGCCTTGTCCAGTTCGGCGAAGACCTTGCCGTGGTTCTTGCTGCACCAGTCGTTGCAGGCGGCGATGCCCTGGCGATAGATGTCGCGCGGCACCAGCGAAAGCTGGTAACCCAGTTCGGGAACGCTGTCAGGATGGAAAGGACCTTGCATGTACCACAGCTTGCCGGCGCCATAGGGGGTTTCCATCTGGCGGTCGATGAACTCCGGCACGCCCGTTTCGAGGGCACCGGCACCGTACTGGTCGGAGGGAATCAGGTGATCGACGGCGGCGTTGATGAAGGCCCATTCGGCCGCGTTGAAGTAGGTGGGGGTGTAGGCGCGGGGCTTGCCCGGTGAGCCGCTGTCGGCGATTGCCTGCTGGCTGACTGCGACGGTAGTGGCGCCACCTAGCGTTGTTGCTGCTGGGACGATGGCCAATACCTGGCGCAGGAAACGCCGCCTCGGCTCTTTATCTTGTGACATGACTATCCTTTGGACGTGGGATTTGACGAGGGAAAACACGGACGCTACGCCACGGCCGGAAACAGGGATACACCCCGCCCCTTGATGGACGTCTATCTCTTGTTGTTGTGGTGATGCCCCCTGCCGGCCGGCTCCTGGCGCCGACCGGCAGGGTCAGGAACACGGTCCGAACTCAGGCCAGCACTTCGCCGAAGAAGGCCTGCAGTGCCACGGCGGCACGCTCGGCGGTCTGGCGGTGATAGAAGAAGCCGGGGTTGTTGGCATCCGGATCGGTGAAGGAGTGGCCGGCCTGGCCATAGTTGACCAGTTGCCAGTCGATCTTCAGCGCGCTCATCTCGTCGATGAAGCCATTGACCTGCTCACGCGGGACCGAAGGGTCCTGTACGCCATGCAGCACCAGTACCGCGCCCTTGATCTTGCTCTCGCTCGGGGCCGGGGTATCGAGCGCACCGTGCAGCGAGACCGTGCCGCGCAGTTCGGCGCCGTCGCGCGCCAGTTCCAGCGCGGCCGTGCCGCCGAAGCAGAAGCCGCAGGCGCCGATCTTGTCGGCCGCGAGTTTCACGAAGGCCTGCTCGCGCAAGACCTTCAGCGCTGCCTGCATGCGTCGGCGCAGTTCTGCGCGATCTTTCTTCAGGGGCATGATGGCGGCCACGGCCTGGTCGCCATCGGTGGGGCGCACCGACTTGCCGAAGACGTCGGCCACCAGGATGGCATGGCCGGCACCGATGGTGGTGGCGGCGATTTCCAGTGCCTGCTGGCGCAGGCCGAAATAGTTGGGCACCGACAGCACGCCCGAGACAGGCGGCTGGGCCTTGTTGTAGAGCAGGACGCTTTCGTAATCGACGCCGTCGGCGCTATGGGAAATCGTTTCGAGGGCAAGATCGGTCACCGCAATGCCGAGCTTGGCGGCAATGGCGGCGGTGTTCCAGGACGTGGACATGGAGGCTCCTTTGGGTGGAAAACGCCGGCCGGTGTGGAGACCGGCCGGCGCTCAGGAAACTTTTATTTGGGCGCGGATTGCGGCTGCAGATTGACAACGCAAGCCGGAAACCAGCTCAGCAATGCCTTCACCTTGACCGCATCAGGGCAACAATGTTCGCACAAACAGTGCATTTCTGCAGGAGGTCATACCACTTGACCTCGTCATAATGCGAGGTGTTTCCCTACAATCTCCATACAAGCCGCATGGATAAGGGCTTGGCTTGACATTTGTCTGCGAGCAATAGATTCTTGCCCGACCCGTCGGCAGCCTCTTCCTCAGACAAATCCAAACCAGAGCTCCCATGAACGACACCATCGACCTGCCCTTCCCGTCCGAACCAGCTCCCGAGCCAGTGCCGAGAGCGAGCATCACCCCACCCCCTTCCCCGCAACCTTTTGTCTTCAGCGGGCGCGGTTCGGAATATTTCCGCATCTGGGCCGTCAATCTCTTGCTGTCCATCCTCACCCTGGGCATCTACTCGGCCTGGGCCAAGGTGCGCCGCCTGCGCTACTTCTATGACAATACCTCGGTGGCCGAGGGCAGCTTCGACTACCACGGCAATCCCGTTTCCATCCTCAAGGGCCGCATCATCGCCGTGGTGTTGCTGGCGGTCTATCACTTCGCCGGCGCTGCCAATCCACTGCTAGGCCTGGCAGCGGCGTTAATGATGGTGCTGGCCGGCCCCTGGCTGATCTGGCGCAGCCTGCAGTTCAAGCTCTACAACACCAGCTATCGCGGCATCCGCTTCGGTTTTCGCGGTAGCCTCGGCGGCGCAGCCCGCAACTTCCTGATGTGGCCGATGCTGGCCAGTGTTTCCCTGGGCCTGCTGGCGCCGCTGGCCTACCAGCGTTTCAAGCGCTACCAGCACAGCGAAGCGCGCTTCGGGGCGACGCACTTTTCCTTCCATGGATCGGTGGGTGCGTTCTACAAGGCTGTCGTGATCGGGCTGGGGCTATGGCTGGGCGGGCTGGTGGTCATCTTCGTCGGCTTTGGCGGCCTCATGCTGATCGAGCTTGCCAAGTCGGGCGACATGGGGGGAGGCAAGCTGGTGCTGATGTCCCTGTCCCTGTATGCCTGGAGCTTCCTGGCCATCCCGCTGTGGATGACCTTGATGCAGAACCTGGTCTGGAACAACACCCGCCTGGGCGAGCATCGCTTCCAGAGCAGGATGCGTTGGGGCCGCACCGCCTTCATCGTCTTCACCAATATCCTGGGCATCACCTTCACGCTGGGTCTGTTCACCCCCTTCGCGCAGATCCGCCTGCTGCGATATCGCATCGAATCGCTGACGCTGCTGCCGGCCAGTGGCCTGGATGATTTCATCGCCTCCAGCGAAGCCCATGGTTCGGCCACCGGCGAGGGCCTGGGCGATCTGCTCGACTTCGACCTGTCGATGTAGGCCAGGGGTGGTCAAGGCTTCCTATTACGACGGCAAGACCTCGCGGCGTCACCAGGTGACGCTGACGGTGGTCGATGGCATGGCGCAGGTGCGCGGCGAGGTCGAGCGCGATTGCCCGATCTCGCAATTGCGCGTGTCCGAGCGCTTCAAACGGGCGGCGCGCAAGGTCAGCTTCGCCGACGGCGCCTATCTGGAAATCATCGATGCCCAGGCCTTTCGCGATCTGCTGCAGCAGACCGGTCACCGCGACACGCTGGTGGTGCGGCTGCAGCAGAGCTGGCGCCATGCCCTGACCGCCTGCGCAGTCCTGATCGCGGTGGTGGCACTGGGTTATCTCTATCTGCTGCCGCTGGCTGCGCGCGGCATCGCGGCGGCGCTGCCGGTGCAGGTGGATCAGCAGATCGGACGCGGCACGCTGGAATTCCTGGATCTGCATGTGCTGGCCCCCAGCCAGCTGGACGTGCGCCGGGCGGCCGCCATCAAGGCGCGCTTCCAGGCTTTGACGGCGCCCATGGCGGATGCGCCGGCCTATGACATCGTGTTCCGCAAGAGTCGCATCGGTCCCAATGCCTTCGCCCTGCCCTCCGGACAGATCGTGGTGACTGACGAGATCGTGCGCCTGCTGGACGATGACGATGCGCTCATGGGCGTGCTGGCGCACGAGCTCGGCCACGTCCACCGACGCCACCTGATGCGCCGGCTGATCCAGAGTTCGGCCATGGCGGCCACGGCGACGGTGCTGTTCGGGGACGTCTCGGCGGTGCTGGCCAATATCCCGACGGTAATGCTGGACCTGAAGTATTCACGCGACATCGAGCGCGAAGCCGACGACTACGCCATCGCCATGTTCCAGGCCAACGGCCTGCCGCGCCAGAAGCTGGCGAAGGTGTTCGAAAAGCTGGAACAGACCGGTGGCGGTGCCGACGGCAGCGTGTCACCCTATCTGTCCAGCCACCCCGCCAACGACGAACGGATTGCCCACATCCTCCGGGCGCGCTGATCCGTTCAGGCCGAGAAGGGGAACAGGGTGCGTACACCAGTGAGTGCCTCCATCCCCTCCAGCTGTGCCAGCCGCTCGTTGGCGATGTGCTCATCGATGCCACCGTAGCGCAGGCATTCCAGGAATTTCTCGCGCCGCTGCTCCGGCGTCAAAGGCTCGCGTGCTGCGCCACGCGGCGCATCGCGACGGCCACGCAACTGCCGGCCATCACTCAATTCGATACAGACCTCGGCCCCCTCTGGGGCCTGCTGCTGCCGCGCCGGGTCCTGCCATTGCGTGCTACTGCACATGCTGACCCGGGCCATGAGCGCGATCATGTCGGCCTGCGCCAGTCGCGCCGCCTCCAGGTCCTGCAGGCGCGGCCCGTCGTGCAGCACCGCCGCCGCAATGGCGAAGGGCATGCTGAACTGTGCCTGCTGCGGCGTCTGTGGGCGATCATGGATCAGGTTGGCGATCACGATGGGTGGCACGTCGCAGCGGATGGCAAGAATCTCCTCGCTGCGCACACCATGCGCCGCGATCAACTCCACCACCACATCGACGGCGGCATGCGAAGACAGGCAGACCGGGATGCGCTTGACGTCCAGCCCCGGATCTTCGAGCGTCCAGCGTTGCCCCAGCGCGCTGAAGACGCTGCCGTCGAAATGATCGTCATTGAAGAGATGCGCATCGCCATGGCGATGCTCGAAGGCATCGATCGGGCCGGTCGCGCCGGCCAGTGCCAGCCAGGCCGCCATCACCCCGGCCTCGGCGGCGCGTCCGGCCAGCAGGGCCTTGGCGTCGGTGCCGAAGCCGGCCTTGATGCCGGCCGCACTGGCAGCGGCCAGGCCGAGTGCATGCGCGGCCTGCTGCGCGTCCAAACGCAGCAGCCAGGCTGCCGCCGCGCAGGCGCCGATGGGGCCGAGTATCCCGCTGCTCCACCAGCCGCGCCGGTAGAGCCGGTTGTCGCTTGCCAGGCCCAGCGTGTACTGGCATTCGGCACCGACCACCAGGGCCGTCAACAGGGCCTGGCCATCGGCATCGATCTGCTGGGCCACCGCCAGTGCGGCCGGCACGATCACCGCCGAACCGTGGACGAAACCGGCATAGCAGTTGTCATCGAAGTCCAGCGCATGCGCGGCCACCGCATTGACCAGCGCGGCGTGGCGCGCCTGTGTGCGCTGGTCGCTGCCGGCCAGGCCACAGGTACCGGCCGCGCCATCGCCCTGCACCAGCAGGCGGGCATGTGCCGCCACGCGGGTGCGACCACCGGCGCTGATCACGCCGAGGGTATCGATGAGGCTATGCAGGGCGATGCGGCGGATGCGCGGCGGGATGCTTCCCGCCTCCTGCCGCACCAGCCAGCGTGCCATGGCAGGGATGGCGAGGCTCACACCCGGCGCATCGCCTGTCATGGCGGAGAGCGGCCCGCTCAATCCGGCAGCTGCCCGGCCGGGGCGCCCAGCCAGGTCTGCGAGAACTTGTCGATGGTGCCATCGGCGCGGGCTTCGCGGATGATCATGTTGATCTTCGCCAGCAGGGTCGATTCACCCTTGGGCATGGCCACGTAGCAAGGCGCATTGGCCAGGATCACCTTCAGTTCCATGTCCAGCGACGGGTTCATCTTCTGCAGCGCGGCGGCAACCGTGGTGCCGGTGGCAAACATCTGCACATGCCCGGCCAGGAAGGCCGACAGCGTGGCATTGTTGTCCTCGAAGCGCTTCACCACCGCGCCCGGCGCCAGCTGTTCCAGCTCCTGGTCCTGCATCGAGCCACGGGTCACCGAGATGGTCTTGCCGTTGAGTTCGGCGAAGCTGGTGGCCTTGACCTTCTTGGTGCCGAACACCGCATCGAAGAACGGCGCATAGGCCAGGCTGAAGTCCACCACCTTGGCGCGTTCGGCGGTCTTGCCCAGCGACGAGATGGTGATGTCGGCCTTGTTGGTCTGCAGGTAGGCGATGCGGTTGGGCGCGGTCACCGGCACCAGTTCGACCTTCACGCCGAGTTTCTTGCCGATCAGTTGCGCCATGTCGATGTCGTAGCCACGCGGGGTCATGTCACTGCCCACCGAGCCGTAGGGCGGGTAGTCGGTCGGCACGGCCACGCGGATGGACTTGCGCGCCATGATGGTGCTGTAGAGGTCGTCGGCCAGCACGGGCGAGCTGGCCACGGCCAGGCCAGCCGCAAGAGTCAGCATGGCAAGTAGGGAGCGGCGTTTCATGGAAAACCTTTCTGGAGCCAAGCTCCGTCGATACGCAGGATGAGTGGGGTCGAGAACGCCTTCTGGCGTGCTTGTTGTCCGTCGCATGTCTCGGGCATGCGCCGCTCCGGTAATGCTTTTTGCGCTGCTGCCTCTTCAGGTGCGGCGTCGTCTGTTGCGGGTGGGCACAGCCGCGCGCGGCTCCAGTGCGGGGGCTTCCTCGCCCTGGCTGCCCCACCATTCGCCCACGCCCCAGAGTTTTCTCTCGGTGTCGGCGATCTGTGACTTGATGTTGATCTTTGCGGTGGCGGCCATGAGCGCCGCCAGGATTTCCGCCACCAGAAAAGCCGGCAGTAAGGTATCGAAGAACGACGCGCCCTTGTTGGGCACGATGATGGCTTCGCTGGCCATGCGCGCCATGGGCGAGCTGGCGCTGTCGGTGATCACCACCAGCCGCACGCCGGCCTTCTGCAGATGGGTGGCGATCGACATGGCCCGGCGCGAATGCGGCGCCATGCTGCAGATCAGCGCCACGTCGCGCGAGGAGGGCTGATGCATCAGCTTCATGATGCCGCTCTCGCCGGCGCCATCCACCAGCGTGACATTGCGCGCAAAGAATTCACACACATGGGCGAACTGGAAGGCCACCGGGAAGGAACCGCGCAGGCCCAGGCAAAAGATGTCACGTGCCGCCGACAGCAGCTTGGCCGCGCGCATGATGGCCGGCATGGTGGAGCCGCTGGCGAAGGAGCGTATCTGCGCCTCGGCGGTCTGCACCAGGTCCATGGCCAGGGCTTCCTCGCCGATGCGCTGGTGCAACTCCACCAGGCCCTGGGCGCGTGAACCGAATTCGCTGCCATGGCTGCGCAGGCTGGCCTTGAACACTTCGCGCACGGCGTCGTAGCCGGACAGCCCGAGCGCCTTGGCAAAGCGCGTCATGGTGGACGGTGGCAGCTCGATCAGGCGCGCCTGTTCGCGCATGGACAGCACCGCCACCTCATGCGGGTGATCCAGCACGAAGGCAGCCACCTCCCGCACCTGGCGCGGCAGGCGGTCGAAGCGTTCCTTGATGAGGGCGGTCAGCGCAGCTTGGTTCACGATGCAGGGCAAGGGGCGGAAGATAGCCCTGCATGAGCAACATGTGTGCCAATTGCCGATGCAAACGATACAAATGAACCATTTGCGTCCGCGCTTGGCCTGCATCAGCACGGGCCTGCCACCGGGCTTGCCCCGTCCCGGCGACGACCGGGGGCGATACAAACGAAACAGAAATCGGCCCTTGCTGTATCGACCGCATCTCCCGCGCCGTGGGGATGGCGCGGCGCCCGGACCGTGTCAGCCGCGGCGCAGCGCCCCGTCATGGGACATCACGCCCCACGCCGACGCAAAGCCGTGGGCGATGCGGCTCCCTCAGCTCGACAGATGGGCGGCGGAGCGGATGTGCAATTCGCGCAGCAGGGAGAGGAACAGTTCAGCGCGGTGCGTGGAAGGACGGTGCGGGTCGGTCACGGCGCAGATGGGATGGACGAAGGTGGGACTGGCGCGGCGCGCGCGCAGGGCATAACGCTTGCCGATCAGTTGCGCGTAGTGGGTGGGCAGCAGGCCGACATAGTCACCGCTGGCCACCAGCAGGGCGATGGCTTCCAGGCCACCGGCCTCCGGCCCGCGCTCGTATCCGTCGCCGGCCAGCACCTGATCGACATAGGGATGGGGCCGGTAGACCAGGGGCCAGACCGCCTTGCGCGGCTCGCCGCCCTCCTTGCGCACGGCGCCATAGAGGCGATGGCTCTCGACGAACAGCGGCAGGTAATCGAATTCATCATCGCCCGGATAACGGCCGCGAATGGCGATATCGACCCGTTGCTCGCGCAGCGCCTGGTTCAGTTCGGGAAAGGTCATCACCTCGATGCGCGGCTGCACCTGGGGCGCGCGCCTCTTGAGCGCGGCGATGGCCTGCGGCAACTTGCAATCGGGATGACTCAGGGCATGCTCCACCACCCCCAGCGCCAGCGGCCCGGACAGCACACCATGCACGGCATCGATCTCGGGACGGATGCGCTCCAGCGAACGCAGGGCGGTGGTGGCCAGCTTGAGCGCCACCTCGCCCTCGGGCGTGAGCCGGAAGCCGGCTGGTCCACGCTCGCACAGGCGTACGCCCAGGCGTTCCTCCACCTCGCGTACATGGCGACTGATGGAGGCCTTGGACATCAGCAGCACCCGCTCGGCGGCGGCGAAACCACCGGCCTCGGCGACGTTGCAGAAGACCCGCAGCGAGCGCAGGTCGCGCTCATCGAAATCCAGCCTGATCATGACGCTCCTGTCTGCATGCACCGTTGCGGTGAAGTGCGATGAAATGCGGAGAAATTGCAAAGTCTCGAAAAATGAAACTATACCTCCAAAAGAATCATTTTCTATCATCACCGCGACTCACTACAGTGAATGCATGCACAGCGGCCCATCGCTGCCTCATCGATGCACGCAGGCCCGCTGCATTTCTTCTATCAGGAAACCATCCATGGACAATCTCACCGCACCGCGCACCGGCCACAAGACCCTGCTGTATTCGGAGCTGGTCACCGACCTCACCGACTTCAAGGCCGACATTGCGGTCCTGGGGGTCCCCTTCGGCGCCGCCTACGGCCCGCGCCAGTACAGCAACGACCAGACCAATGCGCCGCAGGCCCTGCGCGACCTGAGCGATCGCATGGTGCGTCATCCCAGCCACTATGACTTCGATATCGATGGCCCGCTGCTGCAGGAGCGCGAGGATATCCGCTTCGTCGATTGCGGCGATGTCCTGCCCGACCTGGCCCAGCCGGAGCTGCACAAGCAGCGTGCCGAGAGCGCGGTGCGCCAGATCCTGCGCGGCGGCGCCCTGCCCATCGTGCTGGGTGGCGACCATGGCATCACCAATCCAGTGCTGCGCGGCTTTGATGAAGTCGGGCCGATCACGCTGGTCCACATCGATGCCCACCTCGACTGGCGCGACGAGGTCAACGGCGTGCGCGACGGCCTGTCCAGCGTGATCCGCCGTGCCTCGGAACTGCCCTACGTCAAGCACATCGTACAGATCGGCCTGCGCGCCCAGGGCAGCGGGCGGCCGGCCGACTATCGCGCCGCCAAGGAATGGGGTGCCGACCTGATCAGCGCCTATGAATTGCACGACATCGGCATGGATGCGGTGCTGGCGCGCATTCCCGATGGCGGCAACTACTATCTGACCATCGATGCCGATGGCCTGGACTGCGCCATCATGCCGGCCGTCGATGGCCCCGCGCCGGGCGGCGTCACCTTCCTGCAGGCGCGCAAGCTGATCCACGGCCTGGTGCGCAAGGGCCGTGTGGTGGGCATGGACATCGTGGAAATCCAGCCGGCCAAGGACAATGCCAGCAAGATCAGTGGCGTCACTGCCGGCCGCCTGATCGTCAATCTCATCGGCGCCACCATCCGCGCCGGTTATTTCGACAAGAAGTAAGAAGCCCCGCTCACTCTCCCAACCACCCATTTCCGGAACCACCATGGCCCATACCCGCATCCGCAAGTTCAACACCCGCGAAACCTATCCCGAACAGAAGCTGGACAATGACCTCTGCCAGGCCGTAGTGGCCCGCGGCACCATGGTCTTCCTGCGGGGACAGATCGGCCAGGACCTCGATACCTCCGAGAGCGTCTGCATCGGCGACGTCAAGGGACAGACCGAACAGGCCATGAAGAACATCGACATGCTGCTCAAGGAAGCCGGCAGCCAGCTGGACCATATCTGCAAGCTCACCATCTATATCTCCGACCCGCGTTTCCGCGAGGATGTCTATACGGTGGTGGGCAAATGGCTCAAGGGCGTCTATCCGGTCTCGACGGGGATCGTGGTGACCGCCTTCGCCCGTCCGGAATACCTGGTCGAGGTGGATGCCACGGCGGTGATTCCCGACTAGATCAGACCTTTATGCAGTGGCCGCCAGGTGCGGCACTGAAACACTTCCGGTAAGTAGCAGTACTTGGGCCGCATCGATGATGCGGCCTTTTTTTGCGAGAGGCGGTGGAATGGGGCGTAGCGGGAAGCGGGAAGCGGGAGGCAGGAGGCAGGCGGTGCGGGCAGCAAAGTCCCGCTCCGGATCCGGCGGCCAGGGGCCGCCGGCGGGAGGATCAGCGGGAAGAGTTGTCGCGCGACATTGTCGACAAACCCGAATACAGGCTGCAGCTATGCGGCGCGCCACGATGGGAACCGGTGTCCAGTTCGCTGGAATCGTTCAGGTAATCGACCAGCTTGCGATAGAGCTTTGCGAAGTAGTGCATGACTTACCCCCTTTCAATGTGCCTCTGTTGGCTGTCTGTTGGCGGATGGTGTCAGTGCTTGACGAACCACCCATGCCGGCTTTACCACCCCACCCACATCACCTGTTTTACGGCCCGGCACGAACCGTATAAATTGTTTATATGATTTATTCTATTTGCATGCAGCGGCCGCGTCTATCAGGAATTTTCTGACATTGACTTCCTGTTGCAGGTAATCCTCACTTCCGGCGCGCCTACATCCCGGCCGCATGCCCCTGCAGCCAGTCGCGAAACGCCGTCATGGCCGCCCCCTGCGGCCGGGATTTGAGGCGGGTGAGCCAGTAGGCGCCGGTGACGATGCCGGTCTCGAAGGGGCAGACCAGCCGCCCCTGGCGCAGCTCCCGCTCGAACATCAGCACCGGCAGCAGCGCTACACCGGCCTGCTGGGCAGCCGCTTCGGCCAGCGCCAGGGAGGAGTCGAACACGAAGCCGCGCAAGGGCGGGCAAGGCGCTCCGGCGGCGGCGAACCACTGGTTCCACTCGTCGCTGCGGTAGGAACGCAGCAGGGTCTGGCTCGCCAGGTCGGCAGGGCTGCGCAATTGCGCGGCCAGGGCCGGCGCGCACATCGGCGCCAGCGGCGCCTCGAACAGACGTTCAGCCTCGGTGCCATGCCATGCACCATCGCCAAAGCGGATCGCATAATCGAGACCCTCGCCGGCCAGATCGACCCGGTTGTTGTTGGTCAGCAGGCGCAAGTCGACGAAGGGATGGTTCTGCTGGAATTCCCGCAGGCGCGGCATCAGCCAGCCCACGGCAAAGGTGCCGACCACGCCCACGGTGAGCACTTCGCGGCGACGGCCATGCTCGAACTGGCCCAGCACGTCGGCAATGCGTCCGAAGGACTGGGCCACCACCGGCAACAGCGCCAGGCCCTCGTCGGTCAGCGCCAGGCCACGCGGCAAGCGCCGGAACAGGGCCACGCCGAGGCGCTGTTCCAGGTTCTTGACCTGCATGCTGACGGCCGTCTGGGTCACGCTCAATTGCTCGGCGGCGCGGGTGAAGGACAGGTGGCGGGCCGACATCTCGAAGGCGCGCAAGGCATTCAACGGCAAATACATGGAGTCTCCAGGCATCAGATTTTCTTGGGTCTACGGCCAATTATCATGAATTGTGGTCATCGCCGCCACTGCCTATGATCTGGCCTGTCGCAAACCCGCAATCAACAAATTACTAGGAGAAAACATGTCCGGAAGACGCAACTTCCTGGCCCTCACGGCCCTGGCGGCCGGTGGCCTGATCAGCCGTAGCTGGGCTGGCGAGGTACAAGGCGCAAGTAAAACTATGGACTCGTCCAGTATCGTTCAGAAACTGGCGCGGCTGGAAGCCGATATCGGCGGCCGCCTGGGCGTGTCGCTGGTGGATACCGTCCATGGCCGGCAGTGGGGTTATCGCGCCGACGAGCGCTTCCCCATGTGCAGCACCTTCAAGTTCCTGGCAGCGGCAGCGGTGCTGCGCCGGGTCGATGAAGGCCGGGAGCGCCTGGCACGGCGCATCGTCTACCGCCAGCAGGACCTGGTCCCCTACTCGCCCACCACCGGCAAGCACACTGGCGGCGCCGGCCTGTCCATGGCGCAGTTGTGCGAAGCGGCCATCACACTGTCCGACAATACCGCCGCCAACCTGATGCTGGCCAGCATGGGCGGTCCGGCCGGGCTGACCGGTTTCGTGCGGACGCTGGGCGACGATCTCACGCGCCTGGACCGCAACGAACCCACGCTCAACGAAGCCATCCCCGGCGACCCGCGTGACACCACCACCCCGGCCGCCATGACCGCCGACCTGCGCCAGGTGGTGCTGGGCAATGCCCTGGCACCAGCCTCGCGCGAGCAGATCACGCAGTGGCTGCTGGCCAACCAGACCGGCGACAAGCGCGTGCGCGCCGGCCTGCCGGCGGGCTGGAAGGTGGGAGACAAGACCGGGACCGGTGACCGCGGTACGGCCAACGACGTGGGTGTGGTGTGGACGCCGCAGGGCGCGCCGCTGCTGTTTGCGGTCTATCTCACCGAGAACACGGCCGAAGCGGTCCGGCGCGACGCCGTGCATGCCGAAGTCGGTCGCCTGATTGCGCAGGTGATGGGCTGAGCGCGTCCGTGTTCAGTTGAGGCTCGGTGGAGGCTGGGTGGAGGCTCAGCTGGCAAACTGCAGCGACACCGCACCCACGCCTTCCAGCGCGGCTTCCACCAGCAGACCACCGCGCGCCAGTTGCAGGCCGGTACAGGAGCCGGTGGTGATGATCTGCCCCCGGCGCCAGGGCTGGCCGCGCTGGGCGCAATGCTGCGCCAGCCAGCCCAGCATGGGCCACAGGTCGGCCGGGTTGCCGCCGGTGGTGCGGGTGATGGGCTGGCCATCGATGACCAGGCTGGCCTCCACAGTGCGCAATGACAATTGCGGCGGCAGCGGCTGGGGCTGACCGGTCACCAGCGCGCCATGGCTCTGCAGATCGGCCATGCCGGCCCAGGGATTGCCGCAGGGCGGATGTCCCAGGCGCGTCTCCACCACTTCGATGGCCGGCAGGATGGCGTCGAAGACGGTGCGCAGTTCGGCCTCGTCAGGCAGTTGCGTGCCGGGATCGAAGTCGCGCCCCACCCGCAAGGCCAGTTCCACTTCCAGCCCGCGCATGCGCCACTGCGGCCCGGCCAGTCGGGCGCCCGAGGGCAGGATGCCGGACTGAGGCAGGGGCGCGCAGCCGGGCATGCTGCCATCGCCCTTGCTGCCCACCTTCCACCCGCCCACCGGCCCCAGCCGGCGCAGTTGCGCATCCTGCACCGCGTAGGCGGTCTCGGCGTCGCCCACCGCCAGCCGGCGCCAGTCCAGGGCCAGGCCGCTGTGGCGGGCGTCGAGCAGAAGTTGGGTGGCGGCGTCGATGTGCATGAGGGCTCCGGCAATGAGAGGGGAATGGGCAGCGCGCATTGTACTGTCTGGTGCGGCCATCGCCCAAGGCACAGCTTCGCGGCCCGGTCTCGGCCACGATCAGCGCGCCCATCCTGACAGGCCGATAATGCAGCGATGCCCGCTTGACTTCGAGCGCACTCCAACTTCTAGACTGGCTGCCATGACCTCTTCCCTGACCATTGCCCAAGCTGCTGCGGCCACCGGCCTGTCGGTGCATACCCTGCGCTACTACGAGAGGATAGGCCTGCTCGATCCGGTCGAGCGGCGCGACAACCGGCATCGGCGCTATACCCAGGAAGACCTGAACTGGATCGCCTTCCTGAAGAAGCTCAAGGCCACTGGCCTGCCGGTGCGCGCCATGCTGCGCTACGCCGAGCTGCGGCGCGACGGCAATACCGTGGAGAGTGTCGTGGAACGCAAGGCGATGCTGCAGGCCCATACGCTAAGCGTCCAGCAAACCCTGGCCGAACTGCAGGAAAACCTGGCCGTGCTGCACCACAAGCTGGCGCTGTACGACACCCTGGAACAGCAGGCGCGCATGGCGCCGGCCATTCCGGCAGGGCTGCCCCGACCGGCCTCAACCAAAGAAAGGATTGCACCATGACCGAACCCATCACCTCCCACCTGCAACCGGAATCCGCCGTCGGTACCCGCCGACTGGGCAGCAACGGCCCGCTGGTCTCGGCCATCGGCCTGGGCTGCATGGGCATGAGCGATTTCTACGCCCGGCGCGACGACCAGGAATCGCTAGCCACCATCGACCGCGCCCTGGAGCTGGGCATCAACCTGCTGGACACGGCCGACATGTACGGCCCCTACACCAATGAAGAGCTGGTCGGTCGTGCCATCAAGGGGCGCCGCGACAAGTTCTTCATCGCCACCAAGTTCGGCTTCAAGCGCGACCCGGCCGATCCCACCGTGCGCGGTGTGGACGGCAGCCCGGCCTATATCCGGCAAGCGGTCGAGGGCAGCCTGAAGCGCCTGGGCATCGAGGCCATCGACCTCTACTACCAGCACCGCATCGATCCCAACACCCCCATCGAAGCCAGCATGGGCGTGCTGTCCGATCTGGTGCGGGCCGGCAAGATCCGCTACATCGGCTTGTCCGAGGCCTCGTCGGCGACGCTGGAGCGGGCGCACCGGGTGCACCCGGTCACCGCGCTGCAGAGCGAATATTCGCTGTGGACGCGCGACCCGGAAAGCGACGTGCTGGCCACCTGCCGCGCACTGGGCATCGGCTTCGTGGCCTACAGCCCGCTGGGCCGGGGATTCCTGAGCGGCGCCATCCAGCGCGTCGAGGATCTGGCCGAGGATGATTTCCGGCGCAGCAATCCGCGCTTCCAGGGCGAGAATTTCCAGCGCAACCTGCAATTGGTGGCAAAAGTGAAGGAAATCGCCAGCCAGCACGGCTGCACGCCGAGTCAGCTGGCACTGGCCTGGGTGATGGCCCAGGACCCGCATCTGGTCCCCATCCCCGGCACCAAGCGCCGGCACTATCTGGAAGAAAATGCCGGCGCCTGCAATGTGAAGCTTTCTGCCCAGGATCTGCAGAACCTGGACGCGGTCTTCCCACACGGTGCCGCCGCCGGTGAGCGCTACACCGAAGCCAGCATGAAACTGCTCAACGGCTGATTCTCTGGCCGATCCTGCAGCAGACCCCGCACCCGGCGCCGACCTCGGCGCCGGGTCGGTTCCCTCTCCGAACCACCCGCCTTCTGCCCGCTCTCCTACGTAGTCCTACTGAGTCGCTCTACGTGGTGCCCCGCTTGTTCTGCTTGTCGTAAATGCCAATACTACGACCAACAAAAAAAGCCGCATCCGCGTGCCGACAATCCACGATCAGGGACATTCACCACCAGGCTGCAGCCAGCCGGCTGAGCGCATCCGTCGGCAGGCTGCCGCTGCGCACAGGTTCAGCATCAACACCCGGACATGACCTGTCCGGGGGATAAAAAAACAGGGCGTCAAAAACGCCCTACCACCTTCAAAACGACAGAGGAGAACAGATGTCCGTCGCTGCCCCATCCGCAAAGAGTCCTTTGCGCCTATTGCTGTTGCTGCCTTTCATCGCCCTGCTCTGGGTACCGTTCTACAACCAGGAACTGCCCAGCCTGTTCGGCTTCCCCTTCTTCTACTGGTATCAGCTGGCGTGGGTGCCGCTGACTTCCCTGATCATCTGGCTGGTCTATCGTGATGGCCTGAAAAAGGGAGTCGAGTGATGGAGACCACCAGCATCCACTGGACCGCCCTCTGGGTCTTCCTGTTCTTCTTCGTGCTGGTCACCGTGCTGGGCTTCATGGCCTCGAAATGGATGGCCGGCCCCAGCAACAAGGGCGCCCACCTCGATGAATGGGGCCTGGGTGGCCGCAACTTCGGCACCTGGATCACCTGGTTCCTGGTCGGCGGCGACTTCTATACCGCCTATACCGTCATCGCCGTGCCGGCGCTGGTCTATGCAGTGGGGGCCTATGGCTTCTTCGCCCTGCCCTACACCATCCTGGTCTATCCCATCGTGTTCGTGATCATGCCCAAGCTGTGGCGTGCCGCCCACAAGGCCGGTCACGTGACCGCCGCCGACGTGGTCTGGGGTCGCTACCAGTCGCGTCCGCTGGAGTTCGCCATCGCCCTGACCGGCGTGGTCGCCACCATGCCCTACATCGCGCTGCAGCTGATCGGCATGGAAGTGGTCATCAAGGCCCTGGGCCTGACCGGTGAACTGCCGCTGCTGGCGGCCTTCGTGATCCTGGCGCTGTACACCTACTCGGCCGGCCTGCGGGCGCCGGCACTGATCGCCTTCGTCAAGGACATCATGATCTACATCGTGGTGATCGTGGCGGTGGTGGTGGTGCCGGCCAAGCTGGGTGGCTACGGTGCGGTGTTCAGCTCGGCGCGCGATGCCTTCGCCCTCAAGGGTGGCGCTACCGGCCTGACCCTGAAGCCCACGCAGTTCCTGCCCTTCGCCTCGCTGGCCCTGGGTTCGGCACTGGCGGCCTTCATGTATCCGCATACGCTGACCGGCATCTTCGCCGCCAAGGACGCCAATACCATCCGCAAGAACGCGGTGTTCCTGCCGGCCTATACCGTGCTGCTGGGTCTGATCGCGCTGCTGGGTTACATGGCCTATGCCGCTGGCATCAAGGTGCAAGCCAACAACGACGTGGTCCCGGCGCTGTTCAACAACCTGTTCCCGGGCTGGTTCGCCGGCTTCGCCTTCGCTGCCATCGCCATCGGTGCGCTGGTGCCGGCTGCGGTGATGTCCATCGGTGCCTCCAACCTGTTCACCCGCAACTTCTGGAAGCCTTACGTCAATCCTGGCATCAGCCATGAAGGCGAAGCCAAGGTGGCCAAGATCGTGTCGCTGGTGGTCAAGTTCGGCGCGCTGGTGTTCATCCTGTTCCTGCCGACCAAGTTCGCGCTGGACCTGCAGCTGCTGGGCGGCGTGTGGATCCTGCAGACCTTCCCGGCCCTGGTGTTCGGCCTGTTCGTCGGCTGGTTCGGTGCGCGCGCCCTGCTGTGCGGCTGGGCGGTGGGCATCGTCGGTGGTAGCTGGATGGCCTTTGCCGATGGCATCAAGCCGGTCCATAGCTTCATCATCGGTGGCGAGACCTATACCCTCTACACCGGCCTGATCGCCCTGACCCTCAACGTGGTCGTGGCCGTGATCGCCAACCTGATCTTCGGCAAGGGTTCGCAACCCGCGCTGAAGCGCTGAGCGAGCGCCTGCGGGCGCCCGTCGTAGAAAAGCCGAGCCCGACCCATGTGGTCGGGCTCGGCTTTTTTTGTTCCCCGAAGCCGGTGGCCGCGACGTTCTCAGGCCAGCGCTTCCAGGCACAGGGCGATACCCTGGCCACCGCCGATGCACAGCGACACCACGGCGCGCCGCTGGCCGGTGCGCTGCAGTGCGTGGGCGGCCTTGGTGATGAGGATGGCCCCGGTGGCGCCGATGGGGTGACCGTGGGCGATGGCGCCACCGTCGATGTTGAGGATGTCGGACGGAATGTCCAGCTCACGCTGCACCGCCAGCGCGATGGCGGCAAAGGCTTCGTTGATCTCGAAGCGGTCCACCTCGCCCAGGCTCCAGCGGGCGCGGGCCAGCGCCTGGCGGATCGCCGGCACCGGTCCCAGACCGAACATGCCCGGCTCCACGCCACTGACGGCTGCTGCGCGCACAACCACCAGCGGGGCCAGGCCCAAAGAATCGGCGGTCTCGCGGGTACTCACGATCATCGCCGCTGCACCGGCATTCACGCCGGGCGCATTGCCGGCGGTGATGCTGCCGTCCTTGCGGAAGGCCGGCTTCAGGCGAGCCAGCGATTCGACCGTGGTGTCCGGGCGCACGGACTCGTCCTGGTCGAAGATCTGTTCACCTTTCTTGCTGGTGAGGGTAATGGGCAGGATCTCGCGGCTGAAGTAGCCGGCCGCCTGGGCGGCGGCGAAGCGCTGCTGGCTCTGTGCGGCGTAGCGGTCCTGCTGCTCGCGGCTGAGGCTGAACTGCTGCACCAGGTCTTCGGTATGCCAGCCGGAATGCTTGCCGGAGAAGGCGTCGTTGAGGCCGTCGCTGAGGATGGCGTCGATCACCGCGCCATCGCCCATGCGCATGCCGGCACGCGCCCCGGGCAGCAGATAGGGGGCGCGCTCCATGTTTTCCATGCCGCCGGCGATGACACAGCGCGACAGCCCGGCGCTGATCTCGCCCAGTGCCGTCACCACTGCCTGGGCGCCGGAACCGCAGACGCGGTTGATCGCCATGGCCGGGGTCTCGACCGGCAGACCGCCCTTGATCGCGGCCTGGCGGGCCGGGTTCATGGCGTTGCCGGCCTGGATCACATTGCCCATCACCACCGAATCGATCACTTCCAGGGCGATACGGGTGTTCTGCAAGACCGCCCGGATCGCCTGGGCGCCCAGCTCCACGGCGGGGACGTCCTTCAGACTGCCGCCAAAGCTGCCGATCGCGGTGCGACGCGGCGAACTGATCACGATTTCCTGCTGCATGGCCTGCTCCTTCCTCACAAGTCGTTCATCACCCATGCCCCGCCTGCGACCACCCGACGGGCGGCGCTGACAGGCAGCGGCACACCGTTGCCATCCCGACAAGAGGTCGGAAGGCAACTTACTTTCATAATGCAACTTACTAGATGCTATCACTGCGGACGCCGATTGGCATCTCGTAGTTTTGCTGTTGCCGGCGCGGGGACGGTAAGTCAGGAGGACGGCCCGCCGTCGAGCGACGGCGGGTGGTGGCGCAGCGAGGAGCGCTTCAGTCGGCGCCTCAGTCGGCGCTGCTGGCGGCCGGATGTTCGGCCAGCGGCACGAAGGTATTGCTGGCGGCATCCAGCGCCAGGATGGAGCCGGATTCGATGTCATAGACCCAGCCGTGCAACGCCAGGCGGCCCTGCGCCAGGGCCACCGCCACCGAGGGATGGGTGCGGATGTTGTTCAGCTGGGCGATCACGTTCTCGCGCACCATGCCATCGATGCGGTCCTTTTCGGTGGCGTGCGGGCGGGATTCGTTGATCATGCGGGCCGCATCCGTATGGTGCAGCCAGTTGCGCACGGCCGGCATGTGATCCAGGCAGGCACAGGTCGCCACGGCGGTCATGGCGCCGCAGTCGGAGTGGCCGCAGATGACGATGTCGGAGACCTTCAGCTGCGCCACCGCGTATTCCACCGTGGCACTCACGCCGCCCGGCTCGGGGCCGAAGGATGGCACGATGTTGCCAGCATTGCGGATGACGAACAGGTCGCCCGGTTCGCGCTGGGTGACCAGCTCCGGCACCATGCGGCTGTCCGAACAGGAGATGAACAGGGCCTTGGGCGTCTGCCCGGTGGCCAGGGTCTTGAACAGCTCCTTGCGGGAGGGGAAGACGTCCTGCTGGAAGCGCAGGAAGCCATTGATGATGTCGCGCATGGGGGAATGCCTTGGTCTGGATGATCAACAGCCAGCATTATCGCCCGGAATCGCAATCGTCGCCTTGGCAAGTCGGCAATGGTCGACCGAACGAAACCTGCACGGACCGCCGGCTACTTCGTTTTCCCTTCTCTTCCCTGCCCGCCTCAAGCGGCCGCCAGCTGGTACTTGCGAATCTTGTCGTAGAGCGTCTTGCGCGGAATCCCCAATCGTTCGGCGGCCACCGCCACGCTGCCCTCGCTGTCCTTCAGGGCGGCGGCGATGAGGCCGGCTTCGAACTGTTCCACCTGCTCCGGCAAGGGGGACGCCGGCAGGTCGCCGGCCGGCGTACCGAGGCCGGCGATCTGCTCCACGCCCAGCACCCAGCGGTCGGCAAAATTGCGCAGCTCGCGCACGTTGCCGGGCCAGTCGCGCTGCTGCCACTGCTGCATCTGCGCTGCCGTCCAGGGGGGCGACTCGCGCCGGTAACGCACCGCCGCCGCCTGGCAGAAATGCGCCAGCAGCAGCGGGATGTCGCTGCTGCGCTGGTTCAGCGCCGGCAGGTCGATGGAAACCACGCCGATGCGGTAGTACAGGTCTTCACGGAACTGGCCCTCGCCGGCCAGCTTCAGCAGGTCGGCCTTGCTGGCGGCGATCACGCGGCAATCGATGGCGACCGACTCGTTGCCGCCCAGGCGCTCCAGGCGCCGCTCCTGCAGCACGCGCAGCAGCTTGACCTGCAAGGCCAGCGGCATGCTTTCGATCTCATCGAGGAAGAGCGTGCCGCCGTCGGCATATTCCAGCTTGCCGATGCGACGCTTTTGCGCACCGGTGAAGGCGCCGGCTTCGTGGCCGAAGATTTCGCTCTCGAACACGGTTTCCGGCAAGGCGCCGCAATTGAGGGCCACGAACGGCCCCTTGCGGCCGCTGGCGGCATGCAGCTGGCGCGCCACGACTTCCTTGCCGGTCCCGGTCTGGCCGTTGATCAGGACATCCACGTCGGCCGGCCCCAGGCTGCGGATAAGCGTGCGCACGCGTTCGATGGCGGGCGACTGGCCGACCAGCGGTGGCAGTTCCGGGTCATGCGCCCAGGCTTCGCGCAGGCGGCGGTTTTCCAGCACCAGGCTGCGCTTTTCCTGGGCGCGCAGGGCGATCTCCAGGAGGCCGTCCGAACTGAAGGGTTTTTCGACGAAGTCATAGGCGCCGGCACGCATGGCCTCCACCGCCATGCCAACGTCGCCGTGGCCGGTGACCACGATCACCGGCAGGTCGGGGTCGATGGCCACCACATGCGCCAGCACCTGCAGGCCGGACCAGCCCGGCAGGCGCACATCGGTCACCAGCACGCCAGCGAAGTCGCGGGTCAGCAAAGGCAGGGCCTGCTCGGCGCTGGCGCAGGCGGTCACCGTAAAACCCTCCAGCTCCAGCGCCTGGGCGGTGGCGTGGCGCACGGCCTGCTCGTCCTCGATCAGGATGGCGCTCTGGGCGCCGCTTGGTCTGTCCATCAATTCTCCGTCTTCAACAGGGGCAGGCGCACCACGAATTCGGCGCCGCCCTGTTCATGATTATGCGCGCTCAACTGACCATTCATGGCTTGCACGATCGATGAGGAAATCGCCAGTCCCAGCCCCAGGCCCTTGCTGGAAGACTTGGTAGTGAAGAAGGGTTCGAACAGGTGCGGGGCCACCTCGTCAGCGATGCCGGTCCCGGAATCGCGGATGCGCAGCACCGCCTGGCGCTGGACGTGATCGACCTCCAGCAGCACGCAGACGCATTTGCGCGGCGCCTCTTCGACGGCATCCAGGGCATTGCGCAAGAGATTGATCAGGACCTGCTCGGTGCGCACCACGTCGCCGGTGACGTGGACGGCTTCGCGCAGTTCGATGCGCACCTCGACGCCCTGCTTCTCGAAGTCGCCCGACAGCAGCAGCACCGAGGCCTCGATGGCCTGGCGCAGATCGACCGCCACCGGCGCATCGCCGCTCTTGCGCGCAAAACCCTTCAACTGGCCGATGATGCGGCCCATGTGAGCGCTGGCGCTGCTGATGTGTTGCAGGTTTTCCGCCACCTGGGCCTGCTGGCCACGGGCCAGGAACTTCACCGAATTGTCGGCAAAGGCGCGGATCGCCGCCAGCGGCTGGTTCAGCTCGTGTGTGACGCCGGCCGCCATCTGTCCCAGCATGGCCAGCTTGCCGGCCTGGACCAGCTCGTCCTGGGTGCTGCGCAAGAGGCTTTCGGTCTGCTGCAGCTTGGCGTACTTGGTGGCGATGGCCTGGTTGGCGGCGGTCAGTTCTTCGGTGCGCTGGGCGATGCGCTGGTCCAGTTCCGCGGCGGCGCGGCGCAGGGCATCGCGGGACTCCAGCCGCTCCTGCAGGCGGCGCCGGTGCTGGTACCAGGCCAGCAGCGAAATGGCCAGCGCCAGCATGAACAGGGCGGCGGCCATGGTCGAGAGCATGGCCGTGCGCTGCATGCGCGCCGGCGAGGGAAACAGCATCAGCTGCCAGCCCAGCCGCCCCACCGTGCGCGAGACGTGGGTGCCGAAGCCGCGCTGCAGGGCCGGTGGCAGCGCCGTCACCGGAGTGATGGGCAGGTCTGCATATTGGTGGGTGCCGGCCAGCTCCTGCTGCACCGGCGCGCTCAGGGCCTGCAGGCTGTGGTATTTCCATTCCGGCCGGTTGGAGAGGAAGACCACGCCGCCAGCATCGGTCAGGGTGATCGGATCGCTGCTGCTGCGCCAGGTATGTTCGAATTCGGCCAGGTCCACCTTGACCACCATGACGCCGATGGGCAGGTCACCCTCGGCCTGGTCCTGGCGCCGGTAGATCGGTTGCGCGATGAAATAGCCCGGCTCGCTGGAGATATTGCCGATGCCGTAGAAGCGCCCTGCCCGCCCCTGTACCGCCTCGCGGAAGTAGGGGCGAAAACCGAAGTCGCGCCCGACGAAGCTGAACTCATCGTCCCAGTTGCTGGACGCCAGCGTCAGTCCCCGGCGATCCAGCATGAAGATATTGACTGCCCGGGATTGCTGCTGGATGGTCTTGAAGGCGCGGTTCAGGCGGTCCACCGCCAGGGCGTCCTCGGGATGCTGCAGGACCTGGCGCACATCGGTCTGGAAGCCCAGGGCAAAGGGCAAGGCCTCGTACTTCTGCAGGATCGATTCCAGGTCCAGCGCGGCGATCTGCAATTGCGCCGCGCCCATGTTCTGCTGGTCCGTCGCCGCCTTGCGCAGGGCCACGCGATAGGTGATCCCGCACACCAGCAGCGTGGTGGCGAAGAACAGGATCAGGATCAGCAGGTTGCGTCTGGCTCGCATGCGTTCGGCGTCACAGGTTCGGAGAGATGAAAGCAGCGCGGCGCCCCGCTGGGCGCCGCGTTGAAGGCCACATGATAACGCGACAGCCGAAGCTGCCGCGCTGAACCTGCGCTGATGCTGGCGTTACACCGATCAGGCCGGCTTGTGCAGCTTGCCCGGCTCGGCGGTGTCCTGCTCGTCCGGGTTCATGGCGACATCACCCTTGAGGTGGCCATGGCGTTGCGGGTCGGGCATGCGCAGGCTGATGATCAGGGCCACCAGGCACAGGGCGCTGACATACCAGTAGAAGGCAGATTCCACGCCAGCCGACTTCAGCGACAGCGCCACGAACTCGGCCGAACCGCCGAAGATGGCGTTACCCACCGCATAGGACAGGCCCACGCCCAGGGCGCGCACTTCGGGCGGGAACATCTCGGCCTTGATCAGGCCGCTGATGGAGGTGTAGAAGCTGACGATGGTCAGGGCCAGGATGGCCAGCGCCATGGCCACGCCCGGGCTGCTCACGTCCTTCAGGAAGTGCAGGATGGGGAAGGTGCCGATCATGCCGAAGAAGGCGAAGCAGAGCATGGAATTGCGACGGCCGATCTTGTCCGAGATGGCGCCGAAGATCGGTTGCAGGATCATGTAGACGAACAGCGCGCCGGTCATGACGCCATTGGCGACCTTGGGGTCCATGCCGGCGGTGTTGACCAGGTACTTCTGCATGTAGGTGGTGAAGGTGTAGAACATCAGCGACCCACCGGCGGTGAAGCCGACCACGTTCAGGAAGGCGCGCTTGTGCTGCAGCAAGCCCTTCAGGGTGCCGGCGTCCTTCTTCTTGCGTGCACCGGCCGACGAGGTCTCGGCCAGCGAGCTGCGCAGGTACATCGCCACCAGCGCACCGACCGCGCCCAGCACGAAGGGAACGCGCCAGCCCCAGGCCATCAGCTCGGCCTTGGTCAGCCATTGCTGCATGCCGAACAGCACCAGCACCGCCAGCAACTGGCCGCCGATCAGGGTCACGTACTGGAAGGAGGCGAAGAAGCCGCGACGACCATTGGGCGCCACCTCACTCATGTAGGTAGCCGAGGTGCCGTATTCACCGCCCACCGACAGGCCCTGGAACAGGCGTGCCAGCAGCAGCAGGGCCGGGGCCCAGGCGCCGATGGTGGCGTAGGTCGGCATCACGGCCACGGCCAGCGAGCCGCCGCACATCATCAGCACCGAGATCAGCATGGAGGTCTTGCGGCCATGCTTGTCGGCGATGCGGCCGAACAGCCAGCCGCCGATGGGGCGCATCAGGAAGCCGGCGGCAAACACGCCTGCCGTGTTGAGCAACTGGCTGGTGGGGTCGCCCTTGGGGAAGAAGGCCGGCGCGAAGTAGATCGCGCAGAAGGAATAGACATAGAAGTCGAACCATTCGACCAGGTTGCCCGAGGATGCGCCGAGGATGGCGAAGATGCGCTTGCGGTACTCTGCCGCGCTCAGTTTGACGTTGTCGCTCATGGATATCTCCTGTGTGGGCCGCTCCTTCCCGGCGCTGGCGCGTCGGTCGTGCGGCGGGTCATCTTGCTTTTGGTGGAACCGGAACAAGGCAATCAGGAGAGCGACGCAAGCAGCCGTCAGGGTGTGGACGATGCTGGCCCGCATCAGAGGTCTGTCTCCGTTTTTGCTTTTGTTTTGTGGCTCTTATTGCAGACTTCGTGCCAAGAACCAGGCAGGGCCTCGAAAATACGTAAGTCATTGATTTAATTGCATTTTCATTTCTGGATCAGGGAAAAACGTGCAGAAGTCCGGGCGGATTCCCGGAATGCTGCCGCGCCGCATGTCCGGGAATCCATCCTGACCACCCCGCTGGATGGGACGAAAAAAAAACGGCGCATGTCTGTTCGACATGCGCCGCTTTCGCGGTCTTGCGCTTGAATCAATGCGCCATCAGCGGACCATCAACGCTCCGACAGCGCATCCATGACGCACAGGGCGGTCATGTTGATGATGCGGCGCACGGTGGCCGACGGCGTCAGGATATGCACCGGCTTGGCACAACCCAGCAGGATGGGGCCGATCGCCACACCGTTGCCCGATGCGGTCTTGAGCAGGTTGTAGGCGATGTTGGCGGCATCGATGTTGGGCATGACCAGCAGGTTGGCGTCACCCTTCAACGGCGAATCCGGGATCACTGCATGCAGCAGCTTGGATTCGAGCGCGGTGTCGCCGTGCATTTCGCCATCCACTTCCAGGTCCGGTGCGATCTCGCGCAGGATGCCCAGCGCTTCGCGCATCTTGCGGGCCGATTCGCTGTTGCTGGAACCGAAGTTCGAGTGCGACAGCAGGGCCGCACGCGGGTGCAGGCCGAAGCGACGCATTTCCTCGGCCGCCAGCATGGTGATCTCGGCCAGCTCGCGGGCGTTGGGGTTTTCGTTGACGTGGGTGTCCACCATCACCAGCTGGCGATTGGGCAGGATCACCGCATTCATCGCGGCATAGACATTGACGCCTTCGCGCTTGCCCAGGACCTGGTCGATGTAGTGCAGGTGCAACTGGGTGGTGCCGTAGGTGCCGCAGATCATGCCGTCGGCATCGCCCTTGTGGATCGCCATGGAGCCGATCAGGGTGTGGCGGCGACGCATTTCCAGCTTGGCGTACTGCTCGGTGACGCCCTTGCGACGGGACATCTCCAGGAAACTCTGCCAGTAGTCGCGGTAGCGGTTGTCGAAGTTGGGGTTGATGACCTCGAAGTCGGTGCCGGGGCGCAGGCGCAGGCCGAACTTCTTGATGCGCTGTTCCAGCACTTCCGGACGGCCCACCAGGATGGGCTTGGCCAGGTTTTCATCGACGATCACCTGCACCGCGCGCAGCACGCGCTCTTCTTCACCTTCGGCGTAGACGATGCGCTTGTTGGCTTCGGCGGCCTTCTTGGCGACCTGGAAGATCGGGCGCATGAAGGTGCCGCTGTGGTAGACGAACTGTTCCAGCTTCTCGATGTAGGCATCCATGTCCTGGATCGGACGGGCGGCCACGCCGGAGCTCTCGGCGGCACGCGCCACGGCCGGCGCGATCTTGATCATCAGGCGCGGGTCGAAGGGCTTGGGAATGATGTATTCCGGGCCGAAGGACAGGTTGGCGATGCCATAGGTGGCGGCCACGATATCGGACTGCTCGGCCTGGGCCAGCTCGGCGATGGCGTGGACGGTGGCGATCTCCATCTCGCGGGTGATGGTGGTGGCGCCCGAATCGAGCGCACCACGGAAGATGTAGGGGAAGCACAGGACGTTGTTGACCTGGTTCGGATAGTCCGAACGGCCGGTGGCGATGATGGCGTCGTCGCGCACGGCCATCACTTCCTCGGGCAGGATTTCCGGGGTCGGGTTGGCCAGGGCCAGCACCAGCGGACGGGCCGCCATCTGCTTGACCATCTCCGGCTTCAACACGCCTGCAGCCGACAGGCCCAGGAAGATGTCGGCATCGGGGATCACTTCGGCCAGGGTACGGGCATCGGTTTCGCGGGCGAAACGCTCCTTGTCCGGGTCCATCAGTTCCTTGCGGCCCTTGTAGACCACGCCGGCCAGGTCGGTGACGTAGATGTTCTCGATGGGGAAGCCGAGGTCGACGATCAGGTCCAGGCAGGCCAGCGCTGCCGCGCCCGCGCCGGAGACCACCAGCTTGACGTTCTTGATGTCCTTGCCGACCACCTTGAGGCCGTTCAGGATGGCGGCGCCGACGATGATGGCGGTGCCGTGCTGGTCATCGTGGAAGACCGGGATCTTCATCTTCTCGCGCAGCTTGCGCTCGATGTAGAAGCACTCGGGGGCCTTGATGTCTTCCAGGTTGATGCCGCCGAAGGTCGGCTCCAGCGCCGCGATGACGTCGATCAGCTTGTCCGGGTCGGTTTCGTTGATTTCGATGTCGAAGACGTCGATGCCGGCGAACTTCTTGAACAGCACGCCCTTGCCTTCCATCACCGGCTTGGAGGCCAGCGCACCGATGTTGCCCAGGCCCAGCACGGCGGTGCCGTTGGTGATGACGGCCACCAGGTTGCCACGGGCGGTGTAGCGGAAGGCGTTCAGCGGGTCGGCCACGATTTCTTCGCAGGCCGCGGCCACGCCGGGAGAATACGCGAGGGAGAGATCACGCTGGTTGGTCAGCAGCTTGGTGGGCGTGACCGCGATCTTGCCCGGGGTCGGAAACTCGTGGTAATCCAGCGCTGCCTGACGAAGTTGCTGACGCACTTCTTCTTTCTTACTGATCATCGAATCCATAACTCTGTATTCTCTAGTTGACTTGCGAAGGGGGTCGATTCTAGCAGAGGTCGGCCCTCAATCATAGGCCGGCGGCCTTATGCTGCCCCGCGCAAAGCCTTTTCGGGACTGGCTTTGCGGCGTTTCACCAATGGCACATGATGTTCGCGAACATGGGCTTTCAGCGGGCAGATGACGTCCGGTTACCGTGTGATGTGCGCATTTGCGCACAGCTTGATTTCCGGCACGACAGGCTGCCACCGCCTCCCAATGACGGGTATTGGGGAAAACCCCTAGACTTTGAGGAACACATGGGACCAGGGCCTGTTCACATTTAATCTACGAGTGCGATTAAATGTGAACAGGCCCTAGCCTTGATAGCGCCCTCCCGGCCAGCTCTCGCTGCACCGCAGCAATTCACAATGCGCACGCATGGAGTGACGGATATTGTGCGCCTGAAGCCATGACGGATTGGTTACAATCGGCCCCATGCTTTCCGAATTCGAACTCATTGCGCGCTATTTCAGCCGCCCACCCGCCCCCGACAGCCGCACGGCGCTCGGCGTGGGGGACGACTGCGCGCTGATGACACCGGCACCGGGCATGCAACTGGCCATTTCCAGCGACATGCTGGTCGCCGGCCGCCACTTCTTCCCCGATGCCGATCCCGCCACGCTGGGCCACAAGTGCCTGGCCGTGAACCTGTCCGACCTGGCCGCCATGGGGGCGCAGCCGATCGCCTTCACGCTGGCGCTGGCCCTGCCGGAAGCCCGCGCCGAATGGCTGGCGCCGTTTTCCCGGGGCATGCTGGCGCTGGCCGATGAACATGGCTGCGAACTGATCGGCGGCGACACCACCAAGGGTCCGCTGACCATCAGCATCACCGTGTTCGGCGAAGTGCCGCCGCAGCAGGCGCTGCGCCGCGACGCCGCGCGCGTCGGTGACGATATCTGGGTCTCCGGCAGCCTGGGCGATGCGCGCCTGGCACTGGCCGGCTATCGCCGCGAATTCAGCGAGGACCAGGCCGTCAATGCGGAAGAACTGGCCGTCGCCGCGCCGCGCATGCACGCACCGACCCCGCGCGTGGCGCTGGGCCTGGCCCTGCGCGGCATCGCCCACGCCGCCATCGATATCTCGGATGGCCTGGCCGGTGACCTCGGCCACATCCTGACGCGCTCCCGCGTCGGCGCGACGCTGGACGTGGACGCCCTGCCGCCCGGCCCGGCGCTGCAGCAGCGCGACCTGCACCTGCGCCGCCGCTTTACGCTCTCCGGTGGTGACGATTACGAACTCTGCTTCACCGCTCCGGTACGCAAGCGCGATGCCGTCTACAAGGCCGCGCAGGCCGCCGGCACGCCGGTCACCCGCATCGGCAGCATCGATGCGGCTGCCGGCCTGCGCCTGCTGGATGCGGCAGGCGAACCCCTGCAGGACACGCCGGATTCCTTCGACCATTTCCGTTCATGAACCAAGCTGCCACGCCCTTCCCCCCGCCGCCCCCACCCGCCCCGAAGAAACGCAAAGCGACCGCGCATTTCATGCTGGCCCATCCGGCCCACTGGATCGCCCAGGGTTTCGGCAGCGGTCTCTCGCCCATCATGCCCGGCACGGCCGGCACGCTGTTCGCCTGGCTCTCCTTCGCGGTGCTCTCGACGCGCTGGCCGCATGTCTTCACGGCCGGCAACTGGCTGGCCATCATCGTGGCCGGCTTCATCATCGGTATCTGGGCCTGCCATCGCACCGGCCAGGCACTGAACTCGCCCGACGACGGCAGCATGGTGTGGGACGAGATCATCGCCTTCTGGCTGGTGCTGGTACTGGTGACGCCGGCCAGCCTGAAGACGCAGTTCGCGGCCTTCGTGGTGTTCCGCTTCTTCGACATGGTCAAGCCGCCGCCGATCGCCTGGTTCGACCGCCGCTTCAAGGGCGGCTTCGGCGTGATGTGGGACGACATCCTGGCCGCCTTCTATACCCTGCTGGTCTTTGCCTTCTGGCGCGCCTACTGGTAAGTGAACAATCAGCGCTTGTCCGATACAACAAGAGCCGACATCGGAGTATGCTAGTTCGCGCAAGTTGATCAACCGACCGTGGTCCGCCCCGCACGACGGGCCGAGACTGCGGCACAGCCGAGGATGACACTCATGGACAGCACGATAGACCTAGCCACCCGCGTGGGCCAGACTCTCAAAGCCAAGGGCCTGCTGCTCGCCACTGCAGAATCGTGTACCGGCGGCGGCATTGCCCACGCCATCACGGAGATCGCCGGATCGTCGGAATGGTTCGACTGCGGTTTCGTCACCTATTCGAACGCTTCCAAGAATGAACTGCTGGACATTTCCGAAGCCCTGATCGCCCAGCATGGTGCCGTCAGCGAGGAGATCGCCGGCGCCATGGCCGAGGGCGCGGTGGCCAACAGCAGTTCGGACCTGGCCGTCTCCACCACCGGCATCGCCGGCCCCGGTGGCGCGGTGCCGGGCAAGCCGGTGGGCACCGTCTGCTTCGGCTGGCGGGTAGGCGACAAGACCTATACCGAGCGCCTGGTCTTCAAGGGCGACCGCCAGCAGGTACGCGCGCAAACGGTGGATCATGCGCTGAAGGGCTTGCTCAAGTTGCTGGCAGACTGAATGCGGACGGACTGAATCCGGCCCCATCAAGACAAAGGCGGCGCTCCATCGGAGTCGCCGCCTTTTTCATGGCACCGTCGCTTCAGGATCAGCGGAAGCGGTTGATCGCGTCACGCGTTTCGATGGCCACGCGGCGCGCGGCCGCGGCGAAGTCTTCACCTTCCTGCGGCTTGGCGTACAGGATGGCGCGCGAGGAATTGATCATCATGCCGGTGCCGGCGGCGGTCCTGCCGGATTTCACGGTGGCTTCGACGTCCCCGCCCTGGGCGCCCACGCCCGGAACCAGCAGGGGCATGTCACCGATGATGGCGCGTACCTGCGCCAGCTCGTGCGGGAAGGTCGCGCCCACCACCAGGCCGCACTGACCGTTGGTATTCCACTTCTCGGCCACCAGGCGCGCCACGTGCTGGTACAGCGGCTTGCCATCGACTTCCAGGAACTGCAGGTCCGAACCACCGGCGTTGGAGGTGCGGCACAGCACGATCACGCCGCGATCCTTCCACTCCAGGTAGGGCGAGACCGAATCCCAGCCCATGTAGGGGCTGACGGTGACGACATCGGCGTCATAGCGCTCGAAGGCTTCGCGGGCGTATTGTTCGGCGGTAGCGCCGATATCACCGCGCTTGGCATCCAACACCAGGGGGATCTCGGGATAGTTGCTGCGCAGATAGGCGCAGATGCGCTCCAGCTGTTCTTCCGCGCCCAGCGCGGCGAAATAGGCGATCTGCGGCTTGAAGGCACAGGCGGCCTCGGCGGTGGCATCGATGATGGCGCGGCAGAATTCGAAGATCGCGTCCGGGCGGCCTTGCAGCTCGGCCGGGAATTTCTTGAGGTCGGGGTCCAGGCCCACGCACAGCAGGGAATTGCGCGAAGTCCATGCTGCATTAAGTTTCTGGATGAATGTCACGGTGGTGCCTTTAACTGAAAGATGCGCTATTGTAGCGCGCCGGCATGGCCCGATCTCGATATTTGACTGATGTTCAGCGGTTTTCCCGGAACATCGGGCACTTGGCGCGGATTTTCCGGTCTCATGCGCTCTCATTGCTTCACTTTTGCTACGAGGAAAGACAACATGAAAAAACTCTTCGCCTGGCTGGCCGTCGCCATGACGGCACTGATCCTCTCCGGCTGCGGCTACAACGAGTTCCAGGCCAAGGACGAGGCCACCAAGGCCGCCTGGGGCGAAGTGGTCAACCAGTACCAGCGCCGCGCCGACCTGATCCCCAACCTGGTCAACACCGTCAAGGGCTATGCCTCGCACGAGAAGGACACCCTGGAGGCCGTCACCCGCGCCCGCGCCGCTGCCACCAGCTTCCAGATCACGCCGGAGGTGCTCAATGATCCGCAGGCCTTCGCCAAGTTCCAGCAGGTGCAGGGCGAGCTGTCCTCGGCGCTGTCGCGCCTGATGGTGGTGTCCGAGAACTACCCGCAACTGAAGGCCGACGCCAGCTTCCGCGACCTGCAATCGCAACTGGAAGGCACCGAGAACCGCATCACCGTGGCCCGCCAGCGCTATATCGCAGCGGTCAAGGACTACAACATCCTGGCGCGCAGCTTCCCCACCAACCTCACCGCCAAGCTGTTCAGCTACGAGGTCAAGCCGTCCTTCACGGTGGATAACGAAAAAGCCATCTCGACCGCCCCTGCGGTCAACTTCGGCAAGTAATCTGCCCACCCCGGTCCGCCATGCGCAAGCTGCTCATCACCTGCTGGCTGTTGATCCTCCTGCCCCTGGCTGGCTTGGCCCGGGCCGATGACGGCCTGGTGGCCGTGCCGCCCTTGTCGTCCCACGTCATCGACCAGATCCACCTGCTGCAGCCGCAACAGCAACAGGCCCTGGAAGGCGTGCTGGCCGAGATCGAGCAGCGCACCGGCAGCCAGATCGCGGTACTGCTGATGTCCTCCACCGCGCCGGAAGCCATCGAGCAATACAGCATCCGCGTGGCCGATGCCTGGCAACTGGGCCGCAGGGGTGTGGATGACGGTGTGCTGCTCATCGTCGCCCGCGACAATCCCAAGTCGCTGCGGCGCCTGCGCATCGAAGCCGGACGCGGCGTGCAGGGCAGCCTCACCGATGCCCAATCCAAGCGCATCCTGGAAGACGTGATCGCACCGCATTTCCGCCAGAACGATTTCTACGGCGGCCTGGCCGCCGGCGTGACCGCCATCACCACCCTGCTGGAACAGGAAAAACTGCCTGCCGCCCAGCGCCACACCGGGCCTGTGCAGACCGATGACGGTGGTGGCTGGTTGACGCTGATGGTGATCGTGCTGTTCCTGGTGGTGTTCTTTTCCATGCTGCTGAAGTCGCGCCGCGGCGCCCGCAACACACTGGACAACAACGACTGGGGCCGAGGCCGGGGACGCGCCACCACGGCCGGCGTCATCATCGGCAGCATCCTCGACGAAGCGGCACGCCAGGCCGCCTCCGGACGCGGCTGGCCGCGCTCGGGGGTGGCGGTGGCGGCGGTGGCGGTGGTGGAGGCTTTGGCGGCTCCTCCGGCGGTGGCGGGTTCTCCGGCGGTGGTGGCAGCTTCGATGGTGGCGGCGCTTCAGGAGACTGGTGACATGCCTCACAACACCCCATCCCCTTCCCTGCCAGTGCGCCTGCTGCGCCATCTGCGCAGCACCCGCACCACGGCGCGGCGTGCCTTCCCCTCGACCACGCTCAAGGCCATCCAGGCCAGCATCGGCGAAGGGGAGCAACGGCACCGGGCGCAGGTCCGCGTGATTGTCGAAGCGGCATTGTCACTGGGTGCCGTGCGACGCGGCGAAAGCGCCAGACAACGCGCCCACGAACTGTTTTCGCACTACCGCATCTGGGATACCGAAGAAAACTGCGGCGTGCTGGTCTACATCAACCTGGCCGACCGCAAGGTGGAAATCGTCGCTGATCGTGGCATCAATCGACATGTCACCCGCGAGCAGTGGCAAGAGGTGTGCCGCCTGATGACGGCGGGTTATGCCAGGGGTGATTACGAAGCCAGTACCCTGCAAGCGCTGGCCGCCCTGCATGCGCTGCTACAGACGGCGATGCCGCGCCAGGATGACGACCGCGACCACAACGAACTCTCCGACAAGCCCCTGCTGCTGTAGACAAGCCGCCTTGGAGCTGACGCCTCAACCGTTCTCGTACACCCACTGCAGCAAGGCATCCTGCGCCTTCTGCCCATTGGGCGCGGCAGCGTGGTTGATCAGGAACACCACCACATAGGTCTTGCCCGAGGCCGCCTGCACGTAGCCGGCGATCGAGCGCACATCGTTCAGGGTACCGGTCTTGATGTGTGCCTGGCCGGCCACGCTCTGCGTCTTCAGACGACGACGCATGGTGCCGTCATAGCCCACCAGCGGCAGCGAGGAAATGAACTCCGGCATCAGCGGCGAACGGTAGGCCTGCACCAGCACGCTGGCCAGCAGCGAGGGCGTGACCCGCTCCACCCGCGACAGGCCGGCGCCATTCTCGATGGCCAGTCCATTGGTATCGATGCCCTTGTCGTTGAGCCAGCCGCGCACGATGCGTGCGGCATTGACCGTGTCGCCCGGCTGCCCGGTCATCTCGGCGCCCAGCGTAAGCAGCACCTGGCGCGCCATGACGTTGTTGCTGTACTTGTTGATGTCGCGGATGACTTCCGGCAGCGTCGGCGATTGCACCTCCACCATCAGCCGCGCCGAGGGCGTGACCACCCCGTTGACCACGCGCCCGGAAAAACTGCCACCCATCTCGGCCCACATCTGGACAAAACTGGCACCGACATACTGCGCATTGTTCATGCGGTAGGGGTGCACGTACCACACCCGCGGCCCGCAATCGGCAGCGTAGGTGCCACCGAAGCTGGCACCATTGATGTCGTTGTTGAGCATCAGCTTGCCCTGCCAGTCACCGCAAGGCTCCTGCGACAGGCGCGGGGGAGTGATGGTGAAACCGGCCATGGGCGGGTCCATGCTGACATTGACCACACCGGCGGCGGCATCCGGCTCGAAGCGGAAGGCCTGGGTACGGTAGTTCAGCAGCAAGGCATCGGGGCCGGCGTTGTAGGGCTTCTGCGGATCGCCGTCGAACTGCGAGGGGTCATAACTGGACTCGGCGAAATAGCTGCGGTCCAGCACCAGATTGCCGCGGATGTCCTTGATGCCGCGTGCGCGCAGCTGGCGCAGGAACAGCCAGAAATTTTCCAGCACCAGCTTGGGGTCGCCACCGCCCTTGAGAATCAGGTCGCCATTGAGTACACCACCAGCCAGGCTGCCATCGATGTAGGCCTGGGTCTTCCACGTGTAGGTGGGGCCCAGCATCTCCAGCGCAGCGTCGGTGGTCACCAGCTTCATGACCGAGGCAGGGTTGAAGGGCTGGCCGACATTGCTGGACGCCAGCAGGCGCTTGCCGCTCTCGGCATCGACCACCACCACGCCGGTGTTCTGCTGCGGGATATGCGCCACGCGCAGCGCGCCCACCACCGGTGGCGGCAGGCCTTGCGCAAACAGCGGCGCTGCAGGCGCCAGCAGCGCGATGGCCAGCGTGAAGGACGAGAGAGAAAGGCGGCGCAGCGCAGGAGAGGAGAAACGGAACATGATCAGCGGGTCGACGGGAAGCAGGCATTATAGGGGATCGACAATGTCGCTTGCGCCGACGGGGGTGGCAGGGGTCACCCCTGCTGCATCGGGACATCAGGGCGTCATACCGCCGTGCGACACTGCCATCCCACTGACAAACGGTCATCGTCGCAGGTTCCCGCCCTGCTCGAGATCAAGGCTCGCGCACACCGGGTCAATCCAGGCTTGCCTGCAATGTGGTAGTGGGGTTACGCTTGCGGGCCCCTTTTTTGAATCGGTACGTACGTCATCGCACTGGCCCTGCCGTTACGCCGGGATGGCCAGCCCCGAATGGACCGGATCGAAAGAACAACAGCACACCATGCCATCCCGTTCCAACAACGAGCAGCGCGCCGGATCGCGCTCGCCGCCGACGCTGCTGCGTAGGCTGCGCGAGCTGGTCGACCCGGTGGCACTTTACCGCCAGCGCCCGGGGCGGGCTGACGACATGCCGCCGGAGGCATTGATCGGCAAGGGAGTGCGCTTCGTACAGCGCATCTATCGCCTGCGCGTGATCGGCCTGGGGGTCGGCTTCTTCTGCGTGGCAGCCGGTTTCATGCAGAATCCGGTGATCTGGCCACTCTGGCTGGCGCTGTTCGGCCACGGCTACCTGTGGCCGCACGTGGCGCGCCACTGGGCGCTCAACAGCGCCATCCCCTATCGCGCCGAGCGGCGCAATCTGGTCATCGATGCCGCCATCGGCGGCTTCTGGATCGCCGCCCTCAACGGCAACCTGATCCCCAGCGCGGTCATCATCTCCATGCTGTCGATGGACAATATCGCCGCTGGCGGCCTGCGCCTGTTCATGCGCGGACTGTATGCCAGCATCGCCGCCTGCGCGCTGGGCTGGTGGCTGCTGGATGCGCACTTCCTGCCGCAGTCGGACCTGACCACCGTCCTCGCCTGCCTGCCGATGATGGCGTTGTACCCGCTGGCGCTGGGCAAGTCCACCTATGAAATGTCCAAGAAGCTGGCCGAGCGCTCACGGGAGTTCGAGATCGTCAGCCAGACCGACGGCCTGACCCGGCTGTTCAATCGACGTTACTGGGAAAGCCTGCTGATCGCGGAATTCGAACAGCGCAGCCAGGGCGGCGCGGGGAGTCACCAGGCCTTCCTGCTGTTGCTGGACCTGGACCATTTCAAGAGCATCAACGATACCCACGGCCACCTCACGGGCGACGAAGTCTTGCGCAATTTCTCGCGCCTGCTGCGTGCTGCACTGCGGGCAGACGACCTCATCGGTCGCTACGGGGGCGAAGAATTCGTGGTCATCCTGCGTGACCTCGCCCCCGCCGAAGCGCTGCAGCTCTCACAACGCCTGGTCGAGGCGGCGCGCAGCACAAATGATGAAAACAATTTATACGGTTGCACCGTCAGCGCAGGACTGGTGCCCTTCTCGGCGGACATGGAAGCCCACTTCGTCTGGTTGCAGCGCGCTGACCACGCCATGTACTGCGCCAAGGAAAGTGGTCGCGATCGCCTGGTGGTGTGGGATGCCAGCCTGGCGCGCAGGAACGCTGCACCCTGATCAGGGACCAACGGCGACGATGGTGCAGGAAGGGTAGGTCAATGGAGTGACCGGAGGAGGGGCATCTGCCCGAGGACACCGGCAGGCGAGAAAAGCAGACGCAAAAAAGGCCGATGTTTTCGGGGCCGCCACGAGACCACTGTGAAAACATCGACCTAGGGAAATCAAGGCGGGGCGATCGGCAAACTCAAAGAATAGGCTGGTTCCCTGGAAATGCCTGCACCGATGCCCCGGCCATTGCCGCAACGAGCGGCAAAGCGGGCCGCAGAAAGCCCGCTAAATTAGCACTGGCAGTGCCTCCAGTACTAAAAGGGCGAGCAACGCGCCAAAGACCGCGCCCACTGCTCTCAAACTGGTTCGGACCATCCGTGACGCTACCGGGACCTCCCCGCACAACAACAAGCCCGCCAGGGCCATCGGGATGAAGAACATGAGGTTGTTCATGATGAGGTTGGGCATGATGCGTCTCCTGGTCGAGTTTCTTGGTCTTGCGCGTGGTGCGCGTACTCTTGATGGGGCTTGCCTCGTTTCGAGTATAGGTCGCACATCATGGAAGACAAGGCAGCAGCGGGAACAATCGGTGCTGCACAGCAGCGCAGGCTTGGCCCGGAGATGCCCGCCGGGCGGCCCTGACAAAGGGCTGACAGCCAGCATCGCATCTGTTGCACATGCACAAATTTTTGGCAAGATCGGGCGAATTGCCTTGACCCTGTTTTCTGCGCGGGCGTAGAATTCGCCCGTTCTCATTTTCTGGAGTCCCTCTCATGGGCACTTGTTCGGGTGACAGTTGTTGCCGGTTAATTCCGGGTTAAGCCTCAGCAAGGATTTCAGCAGGACTTCTTCCTGTCGTCATCTTGCACAAGGCAGATGACGGCATCTCATGTCGGTAGCGCGCAGCCTGTTTGACGGGTTTCCCCGCGCCCTGGCGACAGCGATATTCCCTCACAACGACAGATCGACGATCGACCGCCGCAGACACGGCGGCATGACGCATGCATCACCACGCCTTGCCTGCCCTGCGCAGCGCCGGGACGGCTTTTGCCTGCCACATGCCGCATGCATGCCCGCCTGGCTCATCGCCACGCGCGGCCTGCTCTGCTTGCGCCATCAGGCGCCGATGACAGGGGCTCCGCTCAACCAGGCGGAGGCTATGCACATTCCATGAACACGCGAAGACCCAGCGCGCCCTGCCCGCTCGCCCGCGCCCTTGCCGGCGGGGACCGGCCACGGCGCTGATCCGAGGCCGGCAAGTCCAAGCGCTTGCCGGTGCGATGCACATCCTTCGTCCCCGGGACGAAGACCAACAAGAAAAGAAGCACGTCATGAATCTGAACCTGCTGAAAGAAACCTTTGCCAGCTTCATCCGCGCACGCGGCATGGATCGTCACTTCCGCCGCCTGGGCATGGACATGTTCCGCAGCGCCCCGGTCACCCGCGAAGTCCCGCAGACCCTGGCCGAACAACTGAGCGAGGCCTCCCGCAGCGAGGCACAGGCCCTGCTGCAGCGCCTGCAATCGCGCCCTGATGGCCTCACCGAGGCCGAAGCCGACGCCATCCGCGTCCACAGCGGCCCCAATGAAGTCGAACACGAAAAGCCGCTGACCTGGCCAGTCCACCTGTGGCACTGCTACAAGAACCCCTTCAACCTGCTGCTGACCCTGCTGGCGGCCGTGTCCTTCTACACCGAAGACATGAAGGCGGCCATCGTCATTGGCACCATGGTGGTGGTCTCCACGCTGCTGCGCTTCGTCCAGGAAGCCCGCTCCAACACCGCCGCCGACAAGCTCAAGGCCATGGTCAGCAACACCGCCACGGTGATGCGTCACGACCAGGTCGAGGAGATCGCCGCCGAAGCCCAGCGCTACTTCGACGTAACCCTGCATCCCAAGGGCGCGCGTCGCGTCGAAGTACCCATCCGCAATCTGGTGCCGGGCGACATCGTGCTGCTCTCCGCCGGTGACATGATCCCGGCCGACCTGCGCCTGCTGTCGGCCAAGGACCTGTTCGTCAGCCAGGCCGCAATGACCGGCGAATCGCTGCCGGTGGAAAAGTTCGTCACCCCCAGCAACCTCAACACCAGCAGCCCGCTGGAGCTGGACAACCTGTGCTTCATGGGCACCAACGTGGTCAGCGGTTCGGCCAGCGGCGTGGTCCTGACCACCGGCAAGCGCACCTATTTCGGTGCCCTGGCCGAGCGCGTCACCGCCACCGACCGCACCCCCACTGCCTTCCAGGCGGGCGTGAACAAGGTCAGCTGGCTGCTGATCCGCTTCATGCTGGTGATGACGCCGGTGGTGTTCTTCATCAACGGCTTCACCAAGGGTGACTGGGTCGAGGCCTTCCTGTTCGGCCTGTCGGTGGCGGTGGGACTGACACCAGAAATGCTGCCCATGATCGTCACCTCGACCCTGGCCAAGGGCGCCGTGGCGCTGTCGCGCAAGAAGGTGATCGTCAAGCGGCTCGATGCGATCCAGAACTTCGGCGCCATGGACGTGCTGTGTACCGACAAGACCGGCACCCTGACCCAGGACAAGATCTTCCTGGAACGCCACACCGACATCCATGGCGAGCCCGATGACGAAGTGCTGCAGTACGCCTACCTCAACAGCTACTACCAGACCGGCCTGAAGAACCTGCTGGACGTGGCCGTACTGGAACACGCCGAGTTGCAGCGCGAGATGTCGATCGCCTCGGCCTATCGCAAGGTCGATGAGATTCCCTTCGACTTCCAGCGCCGCCGCATGTCGGTGGTGGTCTCCGAGCGCGAAGACCACCATGAGCTGATCTGCAAGGGCGCGGTGGAAGAGATCGTCTCGGTCTGCTCGCACGCCCGCGTGAACGGCCAGATCGTACCGCTCACCGCCGAACTGCTGGAGGAAATCCGCGCCACCACCGGCAGCCTCAACGCCGAAGGCCTGCGCGTGGTCGGCGTGGCCGCCCGCGATCTGCCGCCGACCAAGGAGGTCTATAGCCTGGCCGATGAATCGGAGCTGGTCCTGATCGGCTACATCGCCTTCCTCGACCCGCCCAAGGAATCCACCGCACCGGCGCTGGCCGCCCTGCGCGCCCATGGCGTGAAGGTCAAGATCCTCACCGGTGACAACGAACTGGTGACTGCCAAGATCTGCCGCGAGGTCGGGCTGGAGGTCAAGGGCATGCTGCTCGGTTCCTATGTGGAAAAGATGAGCGACGCCGAATTGTCCGAAGCGGTGGAAACCGTAACCGTCTTCGCCAAGCTCTCGCCGGCCCACAAGGAGCGCATCGTGCGCGCGCTGCATGACCGTGGCCATGTGGTTGGCTTCATGGGCGACGGCATCAACGACGCCCCGGCCCTGCGCGCGGCCGACATCGGCATCTCGGTCGATACCGCCGTCGATATCGCCAAGGAAGCGGCTGATCTCATCCTGCTGGAAAAGAGCCTGATGGTGCTGGAAGAAGGCGTGCTGGAAGGCCGCAAGACCTTCGCCAACATGCTGAAGTACATCAAGATGACGGCCAGTTCCAACTTCGGCAATGTCTTCTCGGTATTGATCGCCAGTGCTTTCCTGCCCTTCCTGCCGATGCTGCCCCTGCATCTGCTGGTGCAGAACCTGCTGTACGACGTCTCGCAGATCTCGATCCCCTTCGACAACGTCGACAAGGAGTTCCTGGAAAAACCGCAACGCTGGGATGCCGGCGACATCGGTCGCTTCATGGTCTTCTTCGGTCCGATCAGCTCGATCTTCGACATCAGCACCTTCGCACTAATGTGGTTCGTCTTCGGCGCCAGCTCGCCGGAACACCAGACCCTGTTCCAGTCCGGCTGGTTCATCGAAGGCCTGCTCTCGCAGACCCTGATCGTGCACATGATCCGCACCCGTCGTATCCCCTTCTTCCAGAGCCGCGCCTCCTGGCCGCTGATGGGAATGACGCTGGTGATCATGGCCATCGGCATCGCCATCCCGATGACGCCGCTGGCGCACTATTTCAAGCTGGAAGCGCTGCCCCTGTCCTACTTCCCGTGGCTGGTGGCGATCCTCGTCGCCTATGCGGTGCTGATCCAGGCGATGAAGGGCTGGTATGCGCGGCGGTATGGCTGGCAGTAGACCCGCCTCCAGCAGCAAAAAGCCAGCTCCAGGGAGCTGGCTTTTTTACGTCCATAGTGCCGGTCGCCGTTATCGACGCGCCGGTACGGATCAACGGCGCGGCAAGCGCACCGTCACCATGGTCTGCACCTGGTCATCGGAGGTCATGCTGATGCTGCCGCCATGTGCCTTGACGATCTGCTGGGCGATGAAGAGACCCAGTCCCAGGCCTTCCTTGCGTCCGATCTCGCGCTCGCCACCGCGGAAGGGATCGAAGATCACCGGCAGCAGCGCTTCCGGGATCACGCCGCGATTGGCGATCACCATCACCACCTCGTGCTCGCTGCGTCCATCGATGCCGATGCAGACCGGATGGCCCGGCTCGCCATGCTGCAGGGCATTGCCCAGCAGGTTGGCCGCTACCTGGCCCAGGCGGTCGCCGTCCCAGTAGCCATTGTCGTCACCCTCGATGCGACGTTCGATGACGCTACCCGGATACGTGGCCTGGTATTCCTGCACCACCCGCTCGGTGATCTCGCCCAGGCAGGCACTGGCGCGCACCAGCGGAATGCCGCCTGCCAGGCGGGCGCGGGCCAGGTCCAGCATGTTCTCGATCAGCTTGGCCATGCGCTTGCCGCCGTTGAGTATCTGCTGCGAGGCCTTTTGCGCCACCTCTTCCTTGTAGGTCCGCTGCATCAACGTGGCCGCCATCACCACGGCACTGAGCGGATTGCGCAGATCGTGGCCGAGGATGGCGACGAACATCTCGTTCATGCGCAAGGTCTCGGTGCGCGCCCGCAGTTCCAGCGCCAGTTGCTGCTTCTGACGATACAGCTGGAAGAACACCTCCGCCTTGTTGCGCAGGATGTGCGGTTCGATGGGCTTGTAGAGAAAATCCACCGCGCCACTCTCGTAACCCTTGAACAGGCGGCGTTCGTCGCGCACGCCGGCCGTCACGAAGATCAGCGGCACGTTGCGGGTACGCTCGCTGCCGCGGATCAGTTCGGCCAGTTCGAAGCCGTCCATGACCGGCATCTGTACGTCAATGAAGGCCAGTGCCACCTCGTGCTGCAGCAGCAGCTCAAGGGCTTCCATGCCCGAGCGCGCCAGCAGCAGTTCGACATCGTCACGCTGCAGCAGCGCCGACAAGGCCAGCAAGTTTTCTTCGAGATCATCGACCAGCAGGAATTTCACCCGTGGCAGGTCTCTTTGTTTCTGTTGTTCTATCACCTGCGTTCCTTTTCCTGGTCATTCCCCTGTACGCCTACGGTACGCAGCAGATCGGCAATCTGCGAGAGCGTGAGCACATGGTCGATCTTGCCCAGCGCCAGTGCCTGCACCGGCATGTAAGGCACCTGCGCCTGTTGCGGGCTTTGCACCACCGTCATGCCGCCGGCGCGACCGATGGCCTGCAAGCCGGCCGCGCCATCGTGGTTGCCACCGGTGAGGACAATGCCCAGCAGCCGCTCGCGGTAGACATCGGCAGCCGACTCGAACAATACGTCGATGGCCGGTCGCGAAAAGTTGACCAGTTCATCATTGGACATGGCCAGCAAGGGCCCTTCCTCGCCGCGGTCGACCAGCAGATGATAATCCGGCGGCGCAAAATGGATCACGCCGGGCTGGGCTGGCAGCTTGTCCTGCGCTTCCACCACCGGCTGGGCACAACGGTCGGCAAAGATCTGCGGCAGCAGGCTGGGCCGTTCGCGCGGCAGGTGCAGCACCACCATGGTCGCCACTGCCGCGCCACGACGCAGCGCCGGGAGGATTTCCGAGAGCGCCTCTACGCCGCCGGCGGAGGCACCGATGACCACGGCCTCGATGTTGCGGCCCTCCAGCGAAGGCAAGGTGACGGTACTCACAGCTCGCCCTTCTTCTGGAACAGGCGTTCCTCGCGGTCCACCTCGTCGAAGGCCACGCCATGCGAGGAGAAGCGCAGCGACTCCTTCGAGCCCAGGCCGAGGAAGCCCTTGCGCACCAGCGATTCGCGGAACAGCCCGAGGGCGCGCTCCTGCAGATGGCGGTTGAAATAGATCAGCACGTTGCGGCAAGACACCAGGTGCATCTCTGCAAACACACTGTCGGTGGCCAGGCTGTGGTCGGAAAAGACCACGTTCCGGCGCAAGGACTTGTCAAACACGACGGCACCATAAGCCGCCGTATAGTAATCCGAAAGCGAAGTCCTTGCTCCGGATTTCTGGTGATTGCTGGTGAAGCCGGGAATGCGGTCCAGCTCGTAGACGCCGGCCTCGGCCTTCTTGAGCGCAGTCTGGTTGATGTCGGTGGCGTAGATGATGCTGCGTTCAAGCAGGCCTTCCTCGCGCAGCAGGATGGCCAGGGAATAGACTTCCTCGCCACTGCTGCAGCCGGCCACCCAGATCTTTAGCGACGGATAGGTGCGCAACAGCGGCATCACCTTCTCGCGCAGCGCCTTGAAGTAGCCAGGATCGCGGAACATCTCGCTGACCTGCACCGTGAGGTAGTCCATCAGCGCCGGGAAGACGGTGGCATCATGCAGCACCTTGTCCTGCAGCTGCGAGAGGGTGTCGCAGCCGAAACGGATCATGGCCGTGGCCAGGCGACGCTTCAGGGAGGCGCCGGCATAGCCGCGAAAATCGCAGTGATACTTCAGGTAGATGGCGTCCAGCAGCAACTGCATCTCGATATCGAAATGCCGGTTGGCCAGGGCCTGGTTTATTTGGGCATCCATACACGTACCAGGGACAGCAGTTTTTCCACATCCAGGGGCTTGGCGATGTAATCGTTGGCGCCGGCGGCCAGGCATTTTTCCTGGTCATCCTTCATCGCCTTGGCGGTCAGCGCGATGATGGGCAGGCGCTTCCAGATGGCCTGCTTGCGGATCTCGCGCATGGCGGTCAGGCCGTCCATCTCCGGCATCATGATATCCATCAGCACCAGGTCGATGACGGCGCCGGGCTTGTCCTGGCTGCGTTGCAGCGCATCCAGGGCCTCCCGGCCGTTACGGGCGATCTCGACCTTCATGCCCTTGGGCTCCAGCACCGAGGAAAGCGCAAAGATGTTGCGCACATCGTCTTCCACCACCAGGATGCGGCGGCCTTCGAAGACCGTCTCGCGGTCGCGCGCCACCTTGAGCAGGCGCTGGCTTTCCGGCGGCAGTGTGGTTTCCACCTGGTGCAGGAACAGCGTCACCTCGTCCAGCAGGCGCTCCGGCGAACGCGCATCCTTGATGATGATGGAGCGCGAGAAGCGGCGCAGGTTCTGCTCTTCCTCGGCCGAGAGCGAGCGGCCGGTATAGACGATCACCGGCGGGAAGGCCACATGCTCCTGCTCGGCCATCTTTTCCAGCAACTGGTAGCCGGACAGGTCGGGCAGGTTCAGGTCCATCACCATGCAGTCGAAGGTGGTCTCGCGCAGGCGCGCCAGGGCGTCCGTGGCAGTACGCACACCGACCAGGTTGATGTTCTCGCCGGCCAGCAACTGCCGGATGCTGTCGAGCTGGCGGGCATCGTCCTCGACCACCAGCACATGCCGCAGGCCTTGCAGGAACTTGGCTTCCAGCTTGCGGATGGCGCCGATCAGCTCTTCGCGCTGCACCGGCTTGAGTGCGTAACCGATGGCGCCGCGCTCCATGGCCTCTTGCGAATAGTCGGCCACCGACACCACGTGCACCGGGATGTGGCGGGTCTTGGGATTGCGCTTGATCTGGTCCAGCACACCCAGACCGGAGAAGTCGGGCAGGTTCATGTCCATCAGGATGGCGCTGGGACGATACATCTCGGCAGCGGCCACGCCTTCGTTGGCGGAGTGCGTGACGACGCACTGGAAACCCATCTCATGGGCCAGGTCGCGCAGGATCATGGCGAAGGCCGGATCGTCCTCGATCACCAGGATCAGGCGTGCAGTGGCCTCGATCCGGTGGCGGTCGTCGTCGATGGCGATCTCCTGCAGGCGTGTCGGTGTGGCAGCCGTCGCCGAGGCACTGGCAACGCGCACGTCCGGCGCCGTGGCCACCTGGGCCGCCTGCAGTGTCGAGGCTGCGGCAGCGGCATTTGCCGACTTCGGCGTCGTCGCCGGTGCACGCAGGATGGCTTGGTCACCGCTGTAGACCTGCGGCAGCGAGAGCGTAAAGATGCTGCCCTCGCCCGGCCGGCTCTGCACGGTGATGTCGCCACCCAGCAGGTGGGCCAGGTCACGCGAGATCGACAGGCCCAGACCGGTGCCGCCGTACTTGCGGTGGGTGCTGCCATCAGCCTGGCGGAAGGCTTCGAAGATGAACTGATGCTGGTCCTCGCCAATGCCGATACCGGTATCGCGCACGGCGAAGGCGATGCGGTTCTGGGCGTCGGCATAGACGCGCAGGCTGACCTCACCCTTCTCGGTGAACTTGATGGCGTTGGAGAGCAGATTCTTGAGGATCTGGCCCAGGCGCTGCATGTCGGTTTCCATGCGCTGCGGCACGCCCGGCTCCACGTCCACCTTGAAGCCCAGGCCCTTCTGCTGGGCGGTCATGGCGAAGCTGGCCTTGAGTTCCTCGGCCAGCTTGGTCACCACGAAGGATTCGGAGACGATATCGAGCTTGCCGGCCTCCATCTTGGAAAGGTCGAGGATATCGTTGATCAGCGCCAGCAGGTCGTTACCGGCCGATGAAATGGTCTGGGCGAAGCGCACCTGTTCGTCGGTCAGGTTGCCCTGTTTGTTGTCGGCCAGCAGCTTGGCCAGGATCAGGGTGGAGTTCAGCGGGGTGCGCAGTTCGTGGCTCATGTTGGCCAGGAACTCGCTCTTGTACTGGTTGGCGCGCTCCAGTTCGGTGGCCTTGTCCACCAGCACCACCTGGGTCTTGGCCAGGTCGTCCTTCTGCAGTTCCAGCAACTGGGCCTGCTCTTCCAGCTGGGCATTGGTTTCCTCCAGCTCGGCCTGCTGGGTTTCCAGGCGCAGCTGCGAGGCCTTCAGGGCCTGTCCCTGCTCTTCCAGTTCTTCATTGTTGACCCGCAGTTCCTCCTGCTGGGCCTGTAATTCCTCGGACTGGCGCTGGGTCTCTTCCAGCAGTTCTTCCAGGCGGGTGCGGTCCTTGGAGGAGCGCACGGCGATGGCGATCTGGTCCGACAGGCGGGCCAGCAATTCTTCTTCCTCGGCGCGCACCCGGCGCAGGAAGCCGAGCTCGAACACGGCCTGCACCGTGCCATCCACCGAGGCCGGGACGATCAGCAACTCACGCGGCTGATGACGCCCCACGGCCGAGGAGACGGTGAGATAGTGCTCAGGCACATCCTTGACATGCATGGCGCGATTGAGCTTGGCCGCCTGGCCCAGCAGACCCTGGCCGTCCCGCAGATTGGGCTGGATCTGCTGCTCGCCCTCATCTTCCAGGGCATAGGCTGCGAAGCGCTGGAAATCGCCGCCATCGGTGCGCAGGTAGATGGCGCCGACCTGCGCGTTCAGGTAGGCCGTGAGGAAGGCCAGCGTGTTTTCGCCCAGGGTGCTCAGGCGCTGCTCGCCCTGCAGGCGCTCGGCCAGGCCCATCTGTCCGGCGCGGATCCAGGTCTGCTTCTCCCGCGAACGATAGTCGCGCGAGGTGGTGACGGCAGCAGCGGCGATCAATACCAGCAGCAGGGCCGAACCACCCCAGGCCACGGCGGTGGAAAAGGCGACTGCATCACGCCAGTCGGACTGACGTGCGGTCAGCAGGTCGCGCTCCTGCTCTTCCATGTCGCGGGTCAGGGTGCGCACGCGGTCCATGGACATCTTGCCGCGATCCGATTGCACCACCGCCAGCGCGCCAGCGGCATCGCCATTGCGGCGTCGGGTGATGGTCTCGGCCAGTTCTTCCATCTTGTCGTTGACCACCCGTTCCACCTGCGACAGGCGCTTGACCTGGTCGGGGTTGTCGACGATCAGCTCGCGCAGGCGCGTGATCTCGCCCGGCAAGGCGGCCCGCGCCTGGTTATAGGGACTGAGATAGCTTTCGGTGCCGGTCAGCAGGAAGCCGCGCTGGCTGGTTTCGGCATCCTTGAGGGTGGAGACCAGATTCTGCAACTGCTCGCGCACCTGCATGGTGTGCGAGACGGCATTGGCCGCTTCCCCCCGGCTGACCGAGGCTTCGTAGGTGAACAGGGCGATCAGGACGACCGCCACGATCGCCACCGAAAACCCGATCAAGGGTCCCATCGGTAGTGGTGGGCCGGAAAATGCGCCCTTGCCCTGGCGCTTCAACATGGCAATACGTTCTTCTGCTTGGCTGGAATAAACCCGCACGGTGCGCTCCGTTGTTCGAATCGTTGGTCGAGCTGCGGGGGTTCTTTGCCCCCCTCCCCTGGTCTTGCCTTTTGCCACACGGAAAGCCGGCCATTATACGGTGGCCTTCCGGTTCACGCTGCGCCCGGCCCGGGATTGCCCGGGACTGCCTGAGGCTGCATGAACCCGGCTAGGACAGGCGCCCGCCGGTTCGGTTCCATTGCGCTGACATCCTGGCGCCGACAACCAGTGGCGCCGGTCGGCTCAGTTGCCGGCCAGGCCGGCAGCGATATTGATGGACAGGCCGATGATGGCGGCATTGAAGATGAAGCAGATCAGCGAATGGACCAGCACCGACTTGCGCAGCGAGCGCGAAGCCACGCCGACATCGGAGGTCTGCACCGCCACGCTGATGGTGAAGGCGAAATAGAGGAAATCCCAGTAGTCGGGATTGCGCTGCCCCTCGGGAAAGCGCAGCGGCAGGGCGTCGGGATCGTCATCATCGGCATAGAACAGCCGCGCATAGTGCAAGGTGAAGATGGTCCCGATCAGGGCCCAGGAACCGAAGACGGTGGAGGCCGTGAAGGCATAGCGCAGCAGGCGCCCGCCCTCGCTGTGGTGGCTGACCCCGGCCAGTTCCAGCAGGATCGCCAGCAGGCTGGCGATGGCCGCTACGCAGACCATGACCAGTACCACCTGGGCGCTTTCATCCTCGGTTTCGGCCAGGCGCTTGACGGCCTTGGCATCGGCTCGCACCATCATCAGCCACAGGCTGAAAAGATAGAACCAGACACCGGCGTTCCAGCCGATCAGGCATCGACTGATCCAGGTGGAGGCAGGAATGAAGACGGCGGCGACAATACCCACGGCCATGCCGATCAGCAAGCGTGGGTGGACCTGGACGATGTGGCGGGCGACGGACATTGTTATTGTTGGGCTGGTGCGTGAAGCCGCGGTGGCGTGCAATGGGCAGGACATTAGCATGCCCTGCCCCACCCGGCCAGCGCCCTGCCGCCTTTGCGCCCTAGCGGCTGGGGAACAGACGCGCCAGGCGCACCGCTTCCTCGAAACTGGACAAGCCGGTCAAGGCCATGGTGTTGATGGTCATCGGCCCCTCCACCCTGGCCACGTTGGTGACACGACCTTCCAGCACGGCCGCCAGCTGGCGGCCCATGAATTCCCGCGAGGCTGCCGCCAGCCTGGCCGTCCCGACCGGCGAGAACTGCAACACCAGAATGGCGCGACCGGCGGCGTCCTTCTGCGCGCTGGCGCGCTGCACGTCGCTGGCATCCAGTGCCACGCGCGGCGCAAGGTAGATGTCGCCGCCCGGGGGATCGCTGATCTGCGCCTTGATCCAGCCCTGGGTCGGCACCGTGGTAGCGCCGCGCAGCTCGAACAGGGTCGAGGAAGACGGCGCCGCACCACCCTGCATGCCGCTGGAGGCGCAACCGGCCAGCACCAGTGCGGCACCGGCGGCCGCGCCCAGCAGCAGGGTGCGGCGGCGCGGCGATGCCAGATACAGGGCACCGGGGGTGAGGGAGAACTCGGGGGCGCTCAAAATTCGTGCTCCTTCAAGGCGCGCTGGGCGCGTTCGCGGGCGCTGGCCAGCGCCTCTTCCTCGGTCGGGAAGAGGCCCACGGGAATATAGGTCTCGGCGATCTCGGGCTCGCGCGCCAGGCGCACGAAGACCTGCGCCTCGAATCCCTCGTCGGGCTTTTCCACCGCTTCATAGCGGGCGATGTGGGTACCGCTTTGCAGGACCTTGTCCGTCATGTTGCCTCCTGGATTGTCACGAAGAAGGTGTTTAGACAGAACCGGGAGAGCGAGGTTCGGCGGCGGCGCAAGGCCCCCTTCCATCAGCCTGCCAGCGGAAAGCGCACTGTAAAGAGCGTGCCCAGCCCGTGCTCGCCGCTATCAACGCTGATCACGCCGCCATGGTCATGCGCGATCTCGCGCACGATGGCCAGGCCCAGGCCGCTGCCGGCCACCTTGTCGTTGGCGCGGTAGAAGCGGTCGAAGATGAGCTCGCGATGCTCGGGCGCAATACCCGGCCCGGAATCCTCTACCGTCAGCACGGCGGCACCATCCTGCTCCATGCAACGGACCGTGACCGTGCCATGCGGGGGCGAATAGCGCACAGCGTTATCGATGAGGTTGTCGATCAGGTCGCTCAGGAGGAAGCGGTCGCCCCGCATTCGCGCCGGCTGCAGGTCGAAGCCGAGGTCGATGCGCTTCTTGTCGGCCTCTTCGATGAAGTGCTGGACCGACTCTTCCAGCAGTTTGTCCAGCGACAGCTCTTCCAGCTTGCGGCTCTCGAAGAGCCCCGGCTCGGAACGCGCCAGGGCCAGCAACTGGCGACTCTGGCGGATCATGCGTTCCACCGAGGAATTCATCATCGCCAGGGACCGGGCCGTATCGGGCTGATCCTGATGCTTGTCGTGCAGCAGCTCCAGTTGCAGCTTGAGCCCCGTGAGGGGGGTGCGTAACTGGTGGGCGACATCGGCCATGAAGTTCTGCTGTGCCTGCTCACCCTTGTTGATGCGCGCCATCAGTTCATTCATGGCCACGATCAGCGGCTGCAGTTCGACCGGTGCGCCGGTGCCATCGATGGCGCCCAGCTTGCCATGACCGCGTTGCTCCAGGTTGCGCTGCAGGCTCTTGAGCGGGCGCAGGCCGCGCCGCACGGCGATCAGCACCACCGACAACGAACCGAAGGTCAGTGCGCCGTCCAGCAACAGGAAGGACAGCAGGATGGTGTAGTGCGCCCGGTCGCGCTTGCGGATGGTCTCGGCCACCGCCACCGAAATGATGCCGTTCTTGACGCGCACCTGCATGGCGGCGATGCGCACCGGCTCGCCGCGCATCTCGCCATCGAAGTTGATGGGACGGTCGAAGACATCACTTTCCGGCAAGCGGGGAAAACCCTTGTCGCCCACCACGATCTGGCCTTCGGTATTGCGCACGGCGAAGAAGGTAGTGTCGGAATGGTTGCTGCGCAGGATCTGCTCGGCCTGCTGGGTCAGTTCGGCGGTGGTGCGTTCCTGCCGGTGGCGCACCTGGGCGTACAGGCCCCAGGTGGAATCCATCAGGTTCTGGTCGAAGGCGTGCTGGGCCGGCAGCCAGGCCAGCCAGTAGGTCAGGCCGGCGCCGACCAGGTTGAGCAACAGCAAGGGCGCGATCAGCCACCTGAGCAGGTCGCGCCGGATGCTGGCGTGGGTCGGCGATGGACTGGCCGCGGCGGTGTCGGACATGCGCTGCCGGCCGGGATCAGGTCTCGCTCTTTTCGAGCATGTAGCCAAAGCCGCGGATGGTGCGGATCACCACCCCGGAGTCGGCGATCTTGAGGCGGATGCGCGAGACGTAGACTTCCACCGCGTTGATGGTGAAATCCTCGCCCCAGGGCAGTACGGCGTCGATGATCTGCTGCTTGGAGACCACCCGCGAGGCGTGCTGCATCAGGTATTCCAGCACCGTCCATTCGCGCAGGGACAGCTCGATCTTGCGACCATCGATGTCGGCGCGCTTGGTGGCGTTGTCCAGCGACAGGCCGCCCACGGTCAGCTGTGCCGGCTGCGGCGCGCTGCGGCGGATCAGCGCCTTGATGCGCGCCACCAGCTCGGGCGTGGCAAAGGGCTTGACCAGGTAATCGTCAGCGCCCAGCTCCAGGCCGTGTACGCGGTCGGGGATGGTGTCACGCGCCGTCAGCAGCAGCACCGGGGTATTGTTGCCGGCCGCACGCATGCGCCGCAGGACCTCGAAACCATCAATGCCGGGCAGGCCGATGTCCAGCACCAGCACGGCCGCATTGAAACGCTGCGACAAGGCATCGTGGCCGTTGTTGACGGTATGCACGGTGAAACCATGCGAATTGAGCACACGCGACAGGCCGTCGGTGAGCACCGGGTCGTCTTCGACCAGCAGAACATTCATAGGAACTTCGAAAGAGAAAAAACAGCGCAAAACCTCTGCGTGACGCTGCATCGTATTGCAGCCGCGCCAATGCTGCAAATCGGGGATTGCCCGAGACAGCCCGGGGCCGGCAGGCGGTGTTACTTTTTTGTCACACTCAGTTTGACGTCAGCTTGTTGACAGTCATTTGTCAGCTTGTCTGCTTAATCTTGCCAGCCATGCCAGTGAATAAAAATCATTGGCATACAGAACAACAATACTGGTCATCAGCCAGCCAAACGGTCTTCCATGTCGAAGGACGGAGTAGCCAGCCATTGGAGCCAATCCGGCGCGAGCCGGATTGGCTTCTCGTTTCTCTACTCCACTCTCCTCGACACGAACATGAACCGTCTCACGCCGATCGCCGCCGCATTGCTGGCCACCTTTGCGGCTCCCCTGCCGCTGCTGGCGCAACAGACTGCGCCCGCTTCTGCATCCACCTCTGCATCCACTTCTGCGACCACCTCTGCGACCGCCAGCAACCAGCTGGCCCCGGTCACGGTGGAAGGCCGCCGCGACGATTTCGCCAGCACCGGCACCGCCATCAGCAAACTGCCCGCCGACCTGCACGACGTGCCGCAATCGGTGACGGTGGTCAACAAGGCGCAGATGCAATCGCAGGGGGCGAGCTCGCTGGCCGACGCGCTGCGTAATGTGTCCGGCATCACACTGGGTGGCGCCGAAGGCGGCCAGATCGGCAACAACATCAACTTGAACGGTTTCTCGGCGCGTACCGACATCTACCTGGACGGCTTCCGCGACCGTGGCCAGTACTACCGGGACACCTTCGCCATCGAGGAAGTGGAAGTGCTGATGGGCCCATCCTCGATGCTCTTCGGACGGGGCTCCACCGGCGGCATCATCAACCAGGTCAGCAAGAAGGCCAACCTGAAGACGGCCACCGAAGTCTCGGCCTCGGTCACCACCAACGGCCTGGTGCGCAGCACCGCCGACGTCAACCGCGCGCTGTCGGATACCTCCGCCCTGCGCATCGAAGCCATGGCCCAGACCGGCGCGGCCAGCACCCGCAACCAGACCGACGTGCAGGACTTCGGCCTGGCCGGCTCCTACGTCTGGGGCATCGGTACGTCCACCGAGATCACTCTCTCGGCCCTGCTGCAGCACAACCACGACCAGCCCGATTACGGCCTGCCGCCGCTGAACGGCCATCCCGTCAATGTCGACCGCAACACCGCCTATGGTCTCAACAGCGACCGCACCAACCAGGACGTGGCCTCCTTCAATGCCGGCATCAAGCACAAGATCGCTCCCGACGTGACCTTGCGCAGCCAGACGCAGTTCAACTACGTGCATACCGATGCCGTGGAAACCGCGCCCAATACCATCGGCACGGTCTCTTCCAGCGGCTTCACGGCGCTGACCAATGCCACCAGCAACCTGCCGCTATCCAGCCTCTACGTGCGCGGCCAGAGCCATGACCGCGACATCCGCGACTACTCCATCTTCAACCAGACCGAACTGGCGGCCAAGTTCGCCACCGGCAGCGTGAAGCACGATGCCCTGGTGGGCGTGGAAGTGGGTCATGACGGCTACGACAACCAGAACTACTACCGCAACGGCAGCTGCAACGGCCGCTCTCTGAATGCCGCAGGCGCCACCACCGGCTACATGGATTGCGTCAGCGTGGTCAATCCCGGCTACAGCGCCGCCGGCAGCAGCGTGGCCGATACTGCCGGCAACCACGCCGGTGGCAGTGCCAACACCATCGCCGCCTACGTCGGCGACACCATCGAACTGGTGCCGCAGTTCAAGCTGGTCGGCGGCCTGCGCTATGACCGCTACATCGCCAGCATCAGCAACTCGATCAACGCCGGCAACACCTCAGGCTCCACCGCACTGGCCTCGGCTGACCAGACCGTCAATTTCCTGAGCGTGCGCTCGGGCGCGATCTGGCAGCCCAGCGCAGCACAGGCCTACTACCTGTCCTATGGCACCTCGTTCAACCCCTCGCTGGAACAGCTGACCGGTACCCTGGGCCAGCAGAACCTGGATCCGGAAAAGAACCGCTCCTATGAGGTGGGCGGCAAATGGGACCTGGACAATGGCCTGGCCCTGAGCGCAGCGGCCTTCCAGATCACCAAGGAAAACGCCCGCAGCCTGGTCACCACCGGCGTCTATGCCCTGGCCGGCACGGTCCGCGTGAACGGTGCGCGCGCCGGTGCCACCGGTCGCATCACGCGTGACTGGCAGATCGCCGCCAACTACACCTACCTGGATGCCCAGGTCATCGGCGGCGCCGTGGGCGATACCTCGGTCGGCAAGGTGCCGGTCAATACGCCCAAGCACACCCTCACCACCTGGACCACCTACGACCTGGCCCCGCACTGGCAGGTCGGCGGCGGCGCGACCTACATGTCGCAGCGCTATGCCAATGCCACCAACACGGTGCAGGTCGGTGGCTACACCCGCTATGACGCCATGCTGGCCTACACCACCAAGGCCTATGACATCCGCCTGAACCTGTACAACCTGACCGACAAGATGTATTACGATGCGCTGATCCAGTCCGACGGCGGTCGTTCGGTCCCGGGTTCGGGCCGTACCGCGCTACTGTCGCTGACCTATCGCATGTAAGGCAGAAGGAAACCGATGCTCGTCACCATCCCCCAGTTGCTGGACCCGGCCACCCTGCAGACGGTACGCGGCCTGCTGGAGGCCGCCGGACCCGCCTGGGTGGATGGTCGCGTGACCGCCGGTTACCAGGGCGCGCCGCTGAAGTTCAACCAGCAGATCGACGAGCGTGCCGAGATAGCCCTGCAGTGTCAGCACCTCATCGTCTCCGCGCTGGAGCGGCATCCGCGCTTCATCAGCGCGGCGCTGCCCAACCTGATCTACCCGCCCATGTTCAACCGCTATGGCGAGGGCATGGGCTTCGGGGCGCACGTGGACGGCAGCGTGCGCATCCATCCGCACACGGGCCGCAAGCTGCGTACCGATGTCTCGGCCACCTTGTTCCTGGCCGACCCGGCCGAGTATGACGGGGGTGAATTGCAGATCGAAGACAGCTACGGCATGCACAGCGTCAAGTTGGCCGCTGGCGACATGGTGCTCTACCCGGCCACCAGCCTGCACAGCGTGACCCCGGTTACGCGTGGCGTACGCATGGGCTGTTTTTTCTGGGTGCAGAGCCTGGTGCGCGACGATGGCCAGCGCCAGATGCTGTTCGAGATGGACAATGCCATCCAGCGCCTGAACCAGACCGATGCCGACGCCCAGGCGCGGCGCACGCTGGTGGGCTGCTACCACAACCTGCTGCGGCAGTGGAGCGATACCTGAGCGCTGCCGATCTTCCCATCCTTGCGGTCTTTACTTGAAATAACGCGGGTCCATCCGGCGGAACACCCAGGCAGAGACCAGGGTGATCACGCCCACGATCACGAAGGTGATCTGGAAGCTGGCATTGGTGGCCACACCCTCCGGGCTCTTGAAGGCGTTGACCATGGTGCCGCCGATGGTCACGCCCAGGCCGATGGCCAGCATCTGCACCATCGAAAAGAGACTGTTGCCGCTACCCGCATCATCCTTGCGCAAGCCCTTGAGGGTGACGCTGTTCATGGCCGCGAACTGCATCGAGTTCGATGCACCGAAGACCGCCAGTTGCACGATGGCCGCCGCCAGTGGCCAGCCCGGCGTGATCAGGGCGAAGGACACGATGGACACGCCCACGATGGCGGTATTGACCAGCAGGAAGCGGTCATAGCCATGGCGTTTGACCAGCGGTGCGATCCACGGTTTGGCGATGGTGCCGGCGATGGCCGCCGGCAGCAGCAGCATGCCCGCATGCAGCGGGGAATACCCCAGCCGTACCTGCAGCAGCAAAGGCAACAGGAAAGGCACGGCAGACGAACCGATGCGACAGACCAGGTTGCCGGCCAGGCCGATGCTGAAATTGGGCTCACCGAACAGGCCCAGCCGGAACAGCGGCCGCGCATGGCCGCGCGCATGCCACCAGTAGCCCAGCACGGTGGCCGCCGCCAGCAGGAACAGGGCCGCGCTCCAGGCTCCGCGCTGCGTATCGAAGGGCACATCCAGCGCCAGCGAGAACGCCACCATGCAGGCCGACAGCAAGGCACAGCCCAGCAGGTCGAAGCGCGGCGTATCGGCCAGGCTGTCGTCTGGCAGGAAGCGCAGCACCGCCGCCATCCCGACTACGCCAATGGGCACATTGATCAGGAATATCCAGTGCCAGGACAGGCTTTGCACCAGCCAGCCGCCCAGTACCGGCCCCACCACCGGTCCCAGTTGCCCGGCAATCGAGATCGAGGCCAGCGCAGCGATGTACTGCGCCCCCGGCACGGCCCGCAGCACCGCCAGGCGCCCCACCGGCAACAGCATGGAGCCACCCAACCCCTGCACCACGCGTGCGGCCAGCAGCATCGGCAAGGTGGGCGCCACGGCACACAGGATGGAACCGACCACGAACAGCAGGATCGCTGCGAAGTACATGCGGCGCGTGCCGAAGCGGTCGGCCAGCCAGCCCGAGGCGGGCGTGAGCGAGGCCATTGTCAGGGTATAGGCCACCACCACCGGGTGCATGTTCAGGACCGGCTCACCCAGGCTGCGCGCCATGGCCGGCAAGGCCGTGTTGACGATGGTGGTGTCCAGCGTCTGCATGAAGAAGCCGGAGGCGACGATCCACAGCAAGGCGCGCTGGGTGATCGGATCACTACGGGGATCACTGCCGGGATCATTCAGGGAAGAAGCGGCGGGAGACTCGCTCAGGCGTTGCGGCTGGTCGGCGGACATGGTGGAAGGCGGCTGAAAGAAGAAGGCAACACGATGGACGATGGACAATGCAATGACAAAAAGCGGCGGGCACACTAACCGGGGCCCCCGCATCACTTCATCATTCTAAGACTTTTGCGGCCGGCCCATCAGAAGGCCTGCGGACGCCACTTCAGCAGGCGCCTTTCCAGCGCGTGCAGCAACCAATCCGCCGCCAGCGCCACTACCGCCAGCACGATCATGGCCGCAAACACGCCGCTGGCATTGAAGGCACCCTGGGCGGTGGAAATCAACAGGCCGATACCCTGCTTGGAACCCAGGAACTCTCCCACCACCGCACCCACCAGCGCAAAGCCGAAGCTCACATGCAGGCTGGCCAGGATCCACGACAGCGCCGAGGGAATCACCACCGCCATGGTCACCTGACGGCGGGAGGCGCCCAGGATCTGGGCGTTGGCGATCATGTAGCGGTCCGCCTCGCGCACGCCCTGGAAGGCGTTGGCAAACACCACGAAGAACACCATCACCACCGCCAGCGCCACCTTGGAAGCCATGCCCAGGCCGAAGGCGATGACGAAGATGGAACCCAGCACCACGCGCGGAATCGAGTTGGCGATCTGGATGTAGAGGCTGAACACATCCGAGAGCAGCTTGTTGCGACCGAGCACGATGCCGGCAATGACGCCGGCCACCGAGCCGATCAGGAAGCCCAGCACGGTTTCTTCCAGCGTGACCAGTACCTGGGTCCAGAGCGAGCCCTGGGACGTGCCTTCCACCATCCAGTCATAGATCTGGATCACGATCAGCGAAGGCTGGGAAAAGAAGAAGGGATCGATCCAGCCGATGCGGGCGCAGACTTCCCAGCCGCCCAGCACGATCACCAGGATGGCGATACGCAGGCCGATGACCAGGTTGCGGCGGCCGCGAATCTTGCGCTGCGCCTCGGCTTCGACGGCGGCGATGTCCATCGTCGCGGCGGAGTGGCTTGCTTGTGCTTGTGTCATGTTGCTCACCTGTTGTCGGATTTCGTTATTCAGACTCGTTGTCGGGAAAGGTCGCTGGTGGCTACCTGGTGCCAGATGCCTGATCCCTCAGGCGATATGGACTTCCTCGCGCAGATCGGCCCAGATGCGGCGCGAAATGTCGATGAAGCGCTGCTCGTAGCGCACCTCTTCCATCACACGCGGACGCGGCAGGTCGATGGGATAGACGCTCTTCAGGGTCGCCGGGCGGGCGGTCAGCACATAGACCTTGTCGGCCAGGGCGATGGCTTCCTCCAGGTCGTGGGTGACGAACACCACCGAGCCGGAATGGGCCGACCACAGGCGCAGCAGTTCGTCCTGCATCAGGGTGCGGGTCTGCATGTCCAGGGCCGAGAAGGGTTCGTCCATCAGCAGGATTTCGGGGCTGTTGATGAAGGTCTGGGCCAGCGCCACGCGCTTGCGCATGCCGCCGGAGAGCTGGTGCGGATAGTGGTCGCCGAACTTGTCCAGGCCTACGCGGCGTATCCATTCATCGGCCAGCGCATGCGCCTGGGCCTTGGACTGGCCACGGAACATGGGGCCGGCGGCGACGTTGTCGCGCACGCTGCGCCAGGGGAAGACGGCATCGTTCTGGAACACGAAACCGATGCGCGGATCGATGCCGTTGACCGGCTGCCCCATCACGCGCACTTCGCCCATGGTGGGCTTCAGCAGACCCGTGATCAGCGACAGCGTGGTCGACTTGCCGCAGCCGGTGGGGCCGACCACGGCCACGAATTCGCCCCGGGCCACGCTCATGGAAAAGTCGCGCAGGGCCACGGTAGCCTTGCCGTCGGCAGTGATGAAGCGGCAGGTCACGTTGCGCAATTCGATGGCTGGCGTTTCCTGGGCGGCATTGCCGGCGGGGGTGAAGGCGTGCTGGTTGATCGCATTCATCGGATGGCTCTTTCGGGGCTGGAGGTTGAGTACCGCCCTGACGCGATATTTCGCATCATGGCGTCAAGCGTGGTTCGGAAAGCGGGACCGGCGACAACGTCGTCCCGGGGCTATCGGACGGAGTCCTATTTCACGGTGTCGACGAATTCATCCGTATAGGTCTTGGACAGGTCCACATGCTTGCCCTTGACGTTGGGATTGAATCCCGAGAGCACCGCCAGTACGGTTTCCGGCCCGCCCTTGGGCATCTTGCCGTCCTGCGAATACATGGGCAGCGAGTTGCTCAAGGCCTGCACGTACAGCGGCTTGTTGTTGCCGTAGTAGTCCTTGGGCATCTTGTCGGCGATCTGTTCGGCGCTGTGGGTGTTGATGAACTTGAGCGTCTTGACGAAGGCACGCGCCAGTTTCTGCGCATCGTCCTTGTGGCTGTTGAGCCAGCTGCGCTGCACATAGACGCTGGACGCCGGATACAGGCCACCCAGCGCCTTGACCGTGCCTTCCACGGTACGCATGTCGATCAGCACCTGGGCGTCACCCGTCTTCAGCAATTGCGAGGCGGTCGGCTCGGTGGTCATGCCGGCATCAATGCGACCCTGCTTCATGGCAGCGATGAAGGTATTGTCCGCGCCCACCGGCAGCACCGAGAACTGCTTGGAGGTGATGCCATGGCGCGAGGCCAGGTACTGGGTCAGGAAGTTGGTGGACGAGCCCAGCCCGGTCACACCTAGGGTCTTGCCCTTGGCATCGGCCATGCTCTGGAAGTGCGGCGCGGCCTTGGTGGAGACCAGCTCCACCTCACCCGGCACCTGGCCCAGGATGGTGATGGCGGTGATTTCCTTGCCCTTGGTCTGCAGGTCGATGGAGTGGTCGTAGAAACCGACCACGGCCTGCACGGCACCGGCCAGCAGTTCGTTCTCGGCGTCGACGCCGGCCGGCTGCGACTGCAGCTCGACGTCCAGGCCCTCTTCCTTGAAGTAGCCCAGTTGCTCGGCCAGCTTGGCCGGCAGATAGACCATCTTGTTGATGCCGCCCACCATGATGGTGATCTTGGCAGCAGCCGAGGCCTGGCCGGGGAAAGCGGCCAGGGTTGCGCCGGCCACGGCCAGCGATAGCAAGGTTTGGCGAATGTTCTTGTTCACGATGTCTCCTGTTGGTCGAATCGGGGGGGATGCGGATGCAGCGGATGCAGCGGATGCAGCGGATGCAGCGGATTCTAGGGTGTTCGGCGCGTGCGTGCAGGGAGGCCTTACTTCACCTGATCGACGAACTCGTTGGTATAGGTCTTGGACAGGTCGATGTTCTTGCCCTTGATGTTGGGGTTGAAGCCGGCCATCACCTTCAACACCTGTTCGGGGCCACCGGCGGGCATCTTGCCATCGGGTGAATACATGGGCAGCGACGCCTTCAGGGCCTGCACGTAGATGGCCTTGTTGCCGCCGTAGTAATCCTTGGGCATCTTGTCGGCGATCTCTTCGGCCGAGTGGGTCTGGATGTACCTGAGGGTCTTGACGAAGGCGGTGGCCAGCTTCTGCGACTCGGCCTTGTGGCTGTTCATCCAGGAGCGATGCACGTAGACGCTGGAAGCCGGATAGAGTCCGCCCAGTGCGGCGCGGGTGCCATCGACGCTGCTCATGTCCACCAGCACCTTGGCCGCGCCCGTGGACAGCAGGATGGAAGTGGTCGGCTCGGTGGTCCAGGCCACGTCCACGCGCTTTTGCTTCATGGCGGCGATGAGCGTATTGCCGGCGCCAACCGGCAGCATCGAGTAGTCACCCGACTTCAGGCCGGCACGGCTGGCCAGGTACTGGGCCAGGAAGCTGGAAGACGAGCCCAGCCCGGTCACGCCCAGGGTCTTGCCCTTGAGGTCGGCCATGCTGCGCACGCTGTCGGCCAGGTCGGCGCGCACCATTTCCATGCCGCCCGGTACCAGCAGCAACTGGGTGATGGAGGTGACTTCCTTGCCCTTGCTCTGCAGGTCGATGGAGTGGTCGTAGTAGCCGACCACGGCCTGCACGGCGCCGGCCAGCAGCTCGTTCTCGGCATCGACCCCGGCCGGCTGCGACTGCAGTTCCACGTCCAGGCCGGCTTCCTTGAAGTAGCCCAGGCTTTCGGCCAGCTTGGGCGGCAGGTAGATGAGCTTGTTGATGCCGCCAACCATGATGATGATCTTGTCGGCGGCATGGGCCTGCGGCGCGGCCAATGCCAGGGCGCAGGCGGTGATGGCGGTGACGCCAGCGGCGATGAGGGTACGGCGCAAAGGGGTGGCGCGGGCTGACGAAAACACACGAACGGCGTGACGCATTATGATTGCCTCCTGATTATGGGTGGGATGGTCTGTCGCCATCTTCACTTTTTATTGATCTGCGGGCCTATTCTAAGAAGCCGAAACCTTCATCCAGCTTTCCAAAAAACGGCTTTTTTATTTGCAGCGCAACAAAAAAGATGCCAAAGAAACACGAGACTACCGCATGAAATTGCTCCTGATTGAAGACAATCCCCAGCTTGCCCACTGGCTGGAGCAGATTCTCAAGGAACACAAGTTCAAGGTCGATATCGCCGCCGATGGCGAGATCGCCGACCAGGTGCTGCGCGACGAGAACTACGATGTCGTGCTGCTGGACCTGATGCTGCCCAAGATGCATGGCAAGAACGTGCTGCGCCGCCTGCGCGAGCGTCACAACGGCGTGCCGGTGATGATCCTCACCGCCAGCGGCTCCATCGACGAAAAGGTGGAATGCCTCGGCGCCGGCGCCGACGACTACCTGGTCAAACCCTTCGAGATCCGTGAACTGGTGGCCCGCATCAAGGTACTGGTGCGCCGCCAGACCCCCGACAAGGCCGCCGAAATCCACTGCGGCGACCTGGTCTACGACAGCAACACGCGCCAGTTCGCAGTGGCCGGCACCACCCTGGCGCTGCCGGCGCGCGAGCACGACGTGCTGGAAGTGCTGATGCTCAAGCAGGGCAAGACGGTCTCCAAGACGGCCCTGATGAAGGGCGTCTTCAGCCTCTCCGAAGAACCCAGCGCGGACGCCATCGAAATCTACATCTCGCGCCTGCGCAAGAAGCTGGAACATTCCTCGGCCGCCATCATGACCCTGCGCGGACTGGGCTACCTGCTGCGCCAGAAAGATGATTGACAGCCTGCGCCTGCGGCTGCTGTGGTGGCTGCTGATCCCGATGGCGGTCTATGTGGGCCTGTCCACCAGCGACGCCTACGACAACGCCGTCTCCAGCGCTACCCTGGTGCAGGATCGCGCCCTGCTGGCCTCGGCCCGCATGATGGCCGGCCAGGTCGGCTGGAACGATGGCGCTCCGGTGGTCTCGGTGCCACCGGCGGCGCTGGAACTGTTCGCCTCGCCAGCGCAGGATGCCGTCTATTACCAGGTGCTGATGGATGACGACACGCTCCTGGCCGGCCGCCCCGACTTCCCCGCCCAGCCCGACTTTGCGGCACTCTACCCGGTCTATACGACCACCACCTTCGAAGGGCGGCCGCTGCGTGTGGTGAGCTATATCCGCGCCCTGTTCGACGAGGGGACGCTGCGCATGGTGGCGGTCTCGGTGGGCCAGACCATGCAGGGGCGCCAGCAGATGATCGACGACCAGTGGCACGCCTCGCTGCGACGCCAGATCGTATTGCTGCTGTTGGCCATCAGCCTGGTGGTGTTGGGCCTGACCATGGAATTGCGGCCTATCCTGGCGCTCAAGGACGCGCTGGCCACGCGCCAGCCCGATTCGCTCACGCCCCTGCAGGCTGGTGGCCTGCAGCAGGAACTGCGGCCCATCGTGGAGGCGATCAACCAGTACATCTTCCGCCTCAATGCCCAGGTCACGGTGCAGAAGCGCTTTGTGGCCGATGCCGCGCACCAGTTGCGTACGCCCCTGGCGGTGATCGACTCGCAGATCCAGTTCGCCCGCCAGCTCGACGATCCGCAGCGGGTGGCCCAGGTGCTGGCCTCGCTGCAGGAGGGCAGCCGCAGCATGACCGATCTGACCAACAAGCTGCTGTTGCTGTCGCAGGCCGAAGCCTCCAACGGCAGCGCCTTCCCGCGCGGCCCGGTGGACCTGCTGTCGGTGGCGGCAATGGTGCTGGAAGAACTGGCCGGGCTGGCCTTGAAGAAGAACATCGACCTCGGCCTGGAGACCACCCTGGAAAGTGCCATGGTCACCGGCAACGAAGCCCAGTTGGGCGGCATGCTGATGAATCTGATCGACAATGCCCTGCGCTACACCCCGGAGGGCGGCAAGGTCACCGTGGGGCTGCAGCACAGGCGCAAGCAGCTCATCGTCACGGTGACCGACAATGGTCCCGGCATCCCGGCTGAAGTGCGCGAGCGCGTGTTCGAGCGCTTCTATCGCAATGCCCGCCCGGACCAGCCGGGCTCCGGCCTGGGCCTGGCCATCGTGCGCGAGATCGTGCAGGCCTCGCAGGGCGCGATACGGCTGGAAGTACCGGCCAGCGGCACCGGTCTGGTGGTGGTGGTCAGCCTGCCAGCCATGGCTGCCCCGCCCACTGTGTCGTAGACACGCTGTCGGCAATACAAAATTCTGCAGCGCACATAAAACCTGAGCAAAAAGTATCACCGCCCTTCACGCTTTTGGCGTGGAGCGCCGCGCCCTGGGCTCGTACTCTTGGCCTGGCCGTCAGACAGGCTGTGTTCGCACTGCGCTATGTTCCCCGATCGGGTTGCGCGCACGCCGAGACACGTGACAGGTGATCGATAAAAAATATCAGGAGACAAATCGTGAACAGGTTCTACTTGGGCGCCGCGTGCGCCGTCCTGGGTGCTGCGTTGCCGTTGTCGGTATCGGCGCAGTCCTGCAACGTCCCCGTACTGAAGGTACTGGCCCAGAAGAGTCTGGGACTGACCGTGATGGAAAAATCGCTGGCCGATTACCAGAAGCGCAGCGGTACCCGCGTCGAGATCAGCTACTTCGGCGAGAACGACCGTCGCGCGAAGTCGCGCCTGGATGCCTCCACCAAGGCCGGCTCGTATCAGGTCTACTACGTCGATGAGGCCAACGTGGCCGAATTCGCCTCGGCCGGGTGGATCGTGCCGCTGCTGAAGTATTTCCCCAAGGAAGCCGACTATGACGACTTCCTGCCCGGCCGCCGTGCCGTGGCCAGCTACAAGGATGTAGCCTACTTCGCGCCGCTGATCGGCGGCTCGGACTTCCTCTTCTATCGCCGCGACCTGCTGGAGAAGGTCGGCCTGCCGGTACCACGCACGCTGGACGAACTGGTGGCCGACATCAAGAAGCTGCATTCCCCGCCCAATGTCTATGGCTGGGTGGCACGCGGCCAGCGCGGCTCGGGCATGAACGTGTGGCGCTGGGCGCCTTTCATGCTGGCCCAGGGCGGCAGCTGGACCGACAAGAACAACCAGCCGGCCTTCAATTCGCCAGCGGCAGTGAAGGCCACACAGCTCTATGCCGAACTCTTCAAGTACGCGCCACCGGGAGCTGCGACCTACGACTGGAGCAACGCGCTGGAAGCCTTCCGCTCCGGCAAGGTGGCCTTCATGATCGAGTCCACGCCCTTTGCCGACTGGATGGAAGACAGCAGCAAGTCCAGCGTGGCCGACAAGGTCGGCTATGCCCGTCCGCCTGCTCCCCTGCCCTCGGCCGCCTATGGCCACGGCCTGGCCATCTCGGCCGTCGGCGCCAAGGATGAATGCACGCGCCAGGCAGCCGGCAAGTTCATCGCCTTCGCCACCGGCAAGGAACAGGAACAGGCCCGTCTGCGCGAAAAGGTCTTCAGCGACTACAACCGCAACAGCACCGTCCAGAGCGACTACTTCCAGAAGAACGTCAAGCCGCAGATCCTGGCCGGTCTGAAGGACACCACCCCGGTCTCCAAGCTGACCATCTGGCCCAGCCCGCAATGGCCGGACATCGGCGACAACCTGGGCGTGGCGCTGGAGGAAGTGTTCACCGGCACGCAGAAGGACATTCCTCGCGCGCTCAACGATGCTGCGCAATATGCGCAGGATGCCATGGAACATGCGCGCAAATAGCGGCAAGCCAAACCTCGATCCCACCCCGAGCACCGTTCGGACTGAGTAGCGGCATGGCCGCGTATCGAAGGCGCAACTGTACTTGTCGCCGGTTCTTTGCTGAACTTGCACGACTGGCGCAGACACCGCGCGCCTTCGATACGGCCCTGCGGGCCTACTCAGGACGAACGGTCGCCAAGGAATCGGAACGTACTGGCGTGGCGCCGACGCTACGCCTCGCTTAGAAGAAGTCACCGCCGAGGCCCTATCCTTGGGTCGCGGCGGCTTCCGGAGTCCTGCATGTTCAATCGTGGAAAGACCTCGCTACCCTACCTGTTCCTGGGGCCCTCGCTGCTGGTGATGCTGGTGCTGGGCCTGGTGCCGACGGTGGCGGCCATCAACCTGGCCCTGAAGAACCGCGTACTGCGCTATCCCGACAGCGACTATGTCTGGCTGCGCAACGTGGAAAGACTGCTGTCGGACCGGCGCTTCCTCAACGCCATCGAAGTCTCGGCGATCTGGGAAGTGGTGACCGTGCTCGGCGCCGTGGTGGCGGGTGTGCTCATCGCCATCTATCTCTTCGAAAACGTCCACGGCAAGTGGCGGCACGCCATGTGCGTGCTGCTGATCACGCCGGTACTGCTGCCCCGGGTGTCGGCGGCCTTCATCTGGAAGTTCATGTATTCGCCGCTGACCGGCATCCTTGGCTGGGTGCTGGGGCTGGTGGGCATCCATGACACGGCCTTCCTGTCCGACCCGGTGATGGCACTGTACGCGGTGGCGCTGGTGGACATCTGGCAATGGGGCCTGTTCTTCGCCGTGATCGTGTTGAAGCTGCTGGAAACACTCCCCCCTGAACCACTGGAAGCGGCCAGATTGGACTATGCCCGCACCTGGCAGGTGTACGCCTACATTGCCCTGCCGATGCTGAAGGCCCCCTTGATGAGCCTGGTCTTCATCAAGATGGTGGAGTCGCTGCGTTCCTTCGACCTGATCTACGTGATGACCAAGGGCGGCCCCGGCGTCACCACCGAGACGCTGGACATGTATGCCTATGCGCAAGGGATTGGACTGTCCGGCAAGGTCTCGTATGCCTCCACCATGGCGGTACTGATGATGGTGGCGACCACGCTGATCTTTACCCTGATCTGGAAGCGGGTGAGCAAATGGGAAGACTGATCGCACGCTGCGCCGTCTGGGGCGTGGGTATCCTGCTGGTGCTGGTGGCGCTGTTCCCGCTGCTGTGGGCGCTGCTCAATTCGCTCAAGACGCTGCTGGACATCGTCACGCCCACGCCGCGCTTCTTCTTTACGCCCACGCTGGAGAATTACCGGCAGGTCATCGGCAGCCCGGAAGTGTTGACCGGTCTCACCAACAGCGCCGTCATCGTCGGCAGCGCGGTACTGCTGGGCACGCTCATGGGCGTACCGGCAGCCTATGTGATTGCCTGCTATCACGTGCCGGGCAAGCGCGATATCCAGTTCTTCCTGCTGTCGCTGCGCTTCCTGCCGCCAGTGGCGGTGGCCATCCCGCTCATTGCGATCTGGGTCGACCTGGGTCTGTACGACACGCGTTTCTCGATGATCGTGACCTATCTGCTGACCACGCTCTCGACCATCACCTGGCTGTCGATCCCGGTGTTCCAGCGCATGCCGCGCGAGATCGAGGAAGCCGCCGCCCTCGACGGCTACGGCCCCTATGCCGTGTTCTGGAAGATCGCCCTGCCCAATTGCGCCGGCACCCTGCTGGGCGGGATCATCTTCAGCTTCGTGCTGGTCTGGAACGAGCTGATGATCGCCCTGGCCCTGACCTCCTCGGCCAGCGCCACCTTGCCGGTGGTGGCCTCGGCCTTTACCTCGATGGGCCAGGAAGTGCCGTGGGGCGTGATCAATGCCTCTACCGTGCTGCTGGCGCTACCGCCCCTGATCTTCGTCGGCGTATTGAGCCGGCTGTTGAATTCCATGCTCAAAGCAAAATAGGAGACCCCATGCAAGCCCTCGTACTCGAAGCCACCCGCGAACTGAAGCTGCGCGAGATCGACCTGCCGCAACAGGTGGGACCGCAGGATGTACTCATCCGCATCCATACCGTGGGCATCTGCGGCAGCGACCTGCATTACTACACCCACGGCAGCATCGGCCCCTTCAAGGTGGAAGCGCCGATGGTGCTGGGCCATGAAGCCTCCGGCACGGTAGCCGAGGTCGGGGCCGAGGTCACCCATTTGAAGGTGGGCGACCGCGTCTGCATGGAGCCGGGCATCCCGCGCCTGGATTCGCCGGCCACGCTGCGCGGCCTGTACAACCTCGACCCGGCGGTACGCTTCTGGGCCACGCCGCCGATCCATGGCTGCCTGACCGGTAGCGTGGTGCATCCCGCCGCCTTCACCTATCGCCTGCCGGACAATGTCAGCTTCGCCGAGGGCGCCATCGTCGAGCCGCTCTCCATCGGCCTGCAAGCCGCCACCAAGGCGCGCATGAAACCGGGCGACACGGCAGTGGTGATCGGCGCCGGCACCATCGGTGCGATGACGGCCCTGGCTGCCCTGGCCGGCGGCGCGGCACGGGTGATCCTGGCCGATGTGGTGGCGGAGAAACTGGCGCACTTCGCCGGCAACCGCGCCGTCACCACGGTCGATGTGTCGCAACATTCGCTGGTGGACGTAGTGCGCCAGCTCACCGGCGACTGGGGCGCCGATGTGGTGTTCGAAGCCTCCGGCCATGGCGGCGTCTACCAGAGCCTGATGGACCTGGTCTGCCCGGGCGGCTGCGCGGTGCTGGTGGGCATGCCGCCGGAACCGGTGGCGCTGGACGTGGTGGCCATGCAGACCAAGGAAGTGCGGCTGGAATCGGTCTTCCGCTATGCCAATATCTTCCCCAGGGCGCTGGCATTGATCAGCTCCGGCATGATCGATGTGAAGCCTTTCATTTCACGCAAATTCCCCTTCTCGCAAAGCATCCGCGCCTTCGAGGAAGCCGCCAGCGGACGTCCCCAGGACGTCAAGATCCAGATCGAGATGGAAGGCTGACCATGGCTGACATTCACTGCCAGGGACTGGCCAAGCACTATGCCGGTGGCCCGCCGGTGCTACATCCACTGGACCTGCACATCGGCGACGGTGAATTCGTGGTCCTGCTGGGCCCTTCCGGCTGCGGCAAATCCACCATGCTGCGCATGATCGCCGGCCTGGAAGACATCTCGGGCGGCACCCTTGCCATCGGCGGCCAGGTGGTCAACGCGCTGCCGGCGCGGGATCGCAACGTGGCCATGGTGTTCCAGAACTATGCGCTCTACCCGCACATGAATGTCTATGACAACATCGCCTTCGGCCTGCGGCGGCTCAAGCGACCGGCCGCCGAGATCGACCGCCGGGTGCGCGAGGTGGCCGCCATGCTGAACCTGGACACCCTGCTGGAGCGCAAGCCCCGCGCCATGTCCGGCGGCCAGCAGCAACGCGCCGCGATTGCCCGCGCCATCATCAAGACGCCCTCGGTGTTCCTGTTCGACGAACCGCTCTCCAACCTGGACGCCAAGCTGCGCGCCCAGTTGCGCGGCGACATCAAGCGCCTGCACCAGCGCCTGCGCACCACTACCGTCTACGTCACCCACGACCAGCTGGAGGCGATGACCCTGGCCGATCGCGTGGTCCTGATGCAGGAGGGCCGCATCGTCCAGGCCGGCAGCCCGGCCGAGCTCTACCGCTACCCGCGCAACCTGTTTGCGGCCGGCTTCATCGGCACTCCGGCGATGAACTTCCTCTCGGGCGTGGTGCAGCGACAAGATCAGGACGTGGTCATCGACACAGCCCGTCAGCGCTGGACACTCAAAGGTGAAAGGTTTTCACGCCTGCGCCATGGAATGGCGGTAAAGTTGGCGATACGTCCCGACTACGTCCGCATTGCCGGCCAGCGGGACACAGCCGCCAGCCTGACCTGCCCGGTCAGCGTGGAACTGGTCGAGATTCTCGGTGCCGACGCACTGCTGACCACCCGCTGCGGCGAAGAGACGCTGACCGCACTGGTCCCTGCCGAGCGCCTGCCGCAAACGGGCGCGCCGCTGACACTGGCCTTCGATCAGCATGACCTGCATGTGTTCGATGTAGCAAGCGGAGAGAACCTGTCGCTGCCCGCGGGCGCCCTGCCGGCCCCCTGGCATGACGACGGCCCGCATGGCAAGGAGACCAAGCATGAGTCCGGATCTGGAACTGGTGCATACCCGCCAGGACGAATCGTTCAGGGCCTGGGTGCATGACTACCCGCACACGGTGGCCAAATGGCACTTCCATCCCGAATATGAAATCCACGTCATTACCGCCTCCAACGGCAAGTTCTTCGTGGGTGACTGCATCGACGATTTCGGCCCCGGCAACCTGGTGCTGACCGGCCCCAACCTGCCGCACAACTGGGTCAGCAACCTGGGGCAGGATCAGCACCTGGCCGGGCGCGACCTGGTACTGCAGTTCTCGCGCCCCTTCGTGGAGCGCATGGTGGGCGCCATTCCCGAACTGGCGCCCTTGCAGGAACTGCTCGATGGCGCAGCGCGTGGTCTGCAGTTTCCCGATGCGTTGGGGATATCGATCACGCCGCTGATGCAGGAACTGGCACAGGCCGGTGGTGCGCGGCGCGTGGTGCTGATGATGTCGGTGCTGGAACAACTGGCGTCCTGCCCAGAGCGCAGGCCGCTGGCCGGTCCGGGTTACGACCTCAATGCCCAGCGCCACATGTCGTCCACCATCAACCAGGTGTTGTCTTATATCCGCCAGAATCTGGGTGGCAACCTGCGCGAGACAGATGTGGCCGACCTGGCCGGCATGAGCGTGAGCAGTTTTACCCGCTTCTTCAAGCGCCATACAGGCTGCACCTTCATCCAGTACCAGAATGGCCTGCGCCTGAACGAAGCCTGCGAACTGCTGATGTGCACCGAACTGAGCGTGACCGAGGTGTGCTACCGGGTGGGCTTCAACAATCTTTCCAATTTCAATCGCCAGTTCCTGGCCTGCAAGGGCATGCCGCCCTCGCGTTTCCGCTCGCTGCACCGGCTCAATGACGACGTCCGGGCAGTGGCCTGACCCCTACTCCGCAAGCAAAGGAAATTGATTTGAGCTATCTGGGCATCGACCTCGGCACTTCCGAAGTGAAGCTCGTCCTCACCGACGACGACTCCCGCGTCATCGCCACCACCGGCGCCAGGCTGCGCGTGGACAACCCGCACCCGCTGTGGTCAGAACAGGCGCCGCAATCGTGGTGGAACGCCACGCAGGACGCCATCGCCGCGCTGCGCACCGAGGCCCCGCAGGCCTTCTCGGCGCTGCGCGGCATCGGCATCTCCGGCCAGATGCATGGCGCCACCCTGCTGGACCGCAACGGCAACGTCCTGCGCCCGGCCATCCTGTGGAACGACATGCGCGCCCACGCCGAGTGCGTGGAGCTGGAAGCACTGGTGCCAGACGCCGCCCTCATCACCGGCAATCGCGCCATGCCCGGCTTTACCGCGCCCAAGCTGCTGTGGCTGTCGAAGTACGAACCGGCGGTCTACCGTGCCATCGACAAGGTCTTGCTGCCCAAGGATTACCTGGGCTGGAAGCTGACCGGCGAGTTTGTCTCCGAGATGTCGGACGCGGCCGGCACGCTCTGGCTGGACGTGGCGCGACGCGACTGGTCCGAGCGCATGCTCGCCGCCACCGGACTGGACCGCAGCCACATGCCGCGCCTGGTGGAAAGCAGCGCAGTGGCCGGCCAGCTACGCGAGGAATTGCGCCGCGAATGGGGCATCGACGGCCCGGTGGTGGTGGCTGGCGGCGCCGGTGACAATGCCGCCAGCGCCGTGGGCATCGGCGTGATCCAGGCCGGCGACGCCTTCCTCTCGCTGGGTAGCTCGGGCGTGCTGTTTGCCGCCACCGCACGGCACGCCCCCAACCCGCAACAGGGCGTGCATGCCTTCTGCCACTGCCTGCCCGGGCAATGGCACCAGATGAGCGTGATCCTGTCCGCCGCTGCCAGCCTGCATTGGTTATCCGGCGTGGTCGGTCGCGAGGTGGCCGAACTGGTCGCCGGTGCCGAACATCTCAACGCAACGCAACAGACCCAGGCGCCGATCTTCCTGCCCTATCTCAACGGCGAACGCACCCCGCACAACGATGCCAATGCCAAGGGAGTGCTGTTCGGCATGACACCGGCGCACGACGCCGCCCACCTGGCCTATGCCGTGATGGAGGGTGTGGCCTTTGCCATGGCGGATGGTTATGCAGCGCTGCAGGCGGCGGGTACCGTGCTGCAGAGCGCCGCCCTCGTCGGCGGCGGATCGCGCAGTGCGTTCTGGGGAGAGTTGTGTGCCACAGCGCTGGGAATTCCCTTGCGGCGACATGCGGGGGCGGAAGTCGGCGCAGCACTGGGGGCAGCGCGCTTGGGGCGCCTGGCGCATAGGGGGGAGGATGTGGCGAAAGTCTGCGTGGCGCCGGAGATTCTGGAGACCTACCACCCCGACTCCGGGAGGCAGGAACAGCTGATGCGCAGGCTGGCACAGTATCGGCGTCTCTACGCCAGTCTGGCCGAGGAATTCAGCCGATTCTCCCGGACCTGATATCCGAAAAGGCAGCACGAAGTTACACCGCTGACCGTCACTGGACGCCCTCTCCGGTCAGCCTTTTCCACATCATCGCCAGCGGCGAAAACACCTCATTTCTCGAAGCATTTCAACAGACTTCGTGCTAGCGCCATGCAACCATCTGCGCTTTCCCGATCTGGCCTGCTAGTAGCGCATCCGCTTTCTCCGGGAAACCACCCCTTCCCGCAGAAAGACCCGCATGCAACGAGACCCCAAGCGCTGGGAAATGCTGACCCGCCAGCGCCAGCACAATCGCATCCTGCAACTCTCCTTCGTCCATGAGGACGGCCCCGACGCCGAATTGCTGATCAATCGGCTGGAGGCCAGCGAGGCCTTGAGCCGCGACTTTTGCTACTCGCTGGAACTGCTGAGCAACGATGCCGGCATCGAGCTCAAAACCATGATGGGCAAGCTGCTGTGCGCAGCCCTGACCCGCGCCGATGGCACGCAGCGCTACTTCACCGGCTATGTCGATCGCTTCACTCTCCTGCGTAGCGATGGTGGCATCGCCTTCTATGAAGCCCGGCTGGTCCCCTGGCTGGCCTTCCTGAAATCACGCAAGAACAACCGCATCTTCCACCGTCTTTCGCTGGAAGACCTGAGTGCGACGATCTTCCGTGATTATCGCCTGCACGCGAAATGGGACCTTCAGCGCAGAAAAACCGATCCGGTCCGGACCCAGATGTTCCAGTTCGACGAAAGCGACAGCAATATGCTGCACCGTCGATGGGAAGACGCCGGATGGCATTACCACTACGAGCACGACGCCCAGGGCCATCACCTGATACTGTCGGATGACTCCACCTACGCCCAGCCCATCGACGGCGACGAGGAAGTCCCCTTCCAGCGCCATGGCGGCGCCATCGAAGAAGACGGCATTGCCAGCTGGTCCGCTGCGCGTCGCTTCCAGCCCGCCAGCGTTGCCCTCACCAGCTACGATTTCAAGATGGCCGGCACCCTTGCGGTCAATGTACCAACGCTGAACAAGCAGGGTTCGGCCCTGCCGGTGGAACATTACGAATACACAGGCGCCTATGGTTTTGGCAGCCGGGAAGAGGGCGACCGGAAAAGCCGCATCCGGATAGAAGAATTCGAAGCCCAGGCCAAGATCTTCGAGGGCGCCGGCAATTGCCGTTATCTGCAGCCGGGCCGCACCTTCCGCATGACCGGCCATTTCTCGGAGCAAGGATCAAGGAAGCCCGACAGGAGCAGTCGTGACGAAGACCAGAAGTTCCTGATCATCAGCGTGGAGCACAGCGCCACCAACAATTATCTGCAGGGCGCCGACGCACCTCCCATCTACACCAACCGGATCACCTGCCTGCGCCGACGCATCCCCTGGCGCCCAGGCCGGGGTCACCACAGCCAGCCAACCCTGCTCAACGGCATCCAGACGGCCACCGTGGTCGGCCCCTCCGGCGAAAATCACTTCGTCGACGAATATGGCCGGGTGCGGGTGCAATTCCACTGGGACCGGATCGGCAAGAACGACGCCGGCAGTTCGGCCTGGATCAGGGTGGCCAGTCATTGGACCGGCGGCACACAGGGATGCATCGCCGTGCCGCGCATCGGGCAGCTGGTGATCGTGCAATGGCTGGGGGGCGATCCGGATCGACCCATCATCACCGGTTCGGTGGTCAACCAGATCAACATGCCACCCTGGGCCCTGCCCTCGCAGGTGGCCCTGTCCGGCATGCGCAGCCTTGAGCTCACGCCCAGGCAGGGCAATACCCCGGTGGGCCGCTCCGGTCACCTGCTCTTCGATGACACGCACGGGGCCATCCAGACACAGATGCGCAGTGACGCCTTCGACAGTCAACTCTCCCTGGGCCACATCACCCGCATCGAACAACGGGAGGGACGCCGGGACGCCCGCGGCCAGGGATTCGAGCTACGTTCCGACGCGCACGGCGTCATCCGCGCCGCCCAGGGACTGCTGCTCACCAGCGAGGCACGACCCAAGGCGCATGGACATGTGACCGGCCTGGGCGAGACCGTGACCCGGTTGACGCAGGCGCGCAGCACCGTGGACAGCCTCTCCCGGCTGGCCCAGGAACACCAGGCCCAGGACAAGGACGGCGACCAGCAGCAAGTTGCCACCGCCCTCCAGGCGCAGAACGACGCCATCCAGGGCAGCAGCAGCGAGGATGGCCGCCCTGCCGAATTGAGCGAACCGCATCTGCTGCTGGCCAGCCCCAGCGGCATCGAAGCCAGCTCCGGCGCCTCCACCCATCTGGCCAGCGCCGAGCACGCCGCCGTGACCGCCGGCAGCCATGTCTCGCTGGCGGCCGGCAAGTCCTTCTTTGCCAGTGCCGCAGAAAAGATCTCGCTGCTGGCCTACCGCATGGGTCTGAAACTCATCGCCGCCAGCGGACGGGTGCAAATCCAGGCACAGAACGACAGCATGGAAATCCTCGCGCAGAAGGTAGTGGACATCATCAGCACCCGCGACTGGATCAACCTCAGAGCCAAGAAGGGTATCCGCCTCAACGGTGGCGGCAGCGAACTGGTGATCGCCGAGGGCATCACCGGCTTCACGAAGGGCGTACATCACATCCACGCCGAAGACCACCAGACCTTCGGCCCGCAGGAAAAGCCCGCCGAATTCCCCGGCGCACGCCTCTGCTCCACCCGGAACAACGGCGCCGCGCAGGCGGGCGACGCCAGCGTCCCCTTGTCCTGATCCATACGGAGATCCCATGCAAGCCGTCTCGCTTCCCGGTGATGTGATCACCACCGGCTACGTGCTGGTCGAGCCATCCAGTGCCGGCTATCACCCGATCTTGAAGTCGCTTCCCACGCATGTCTGCAACACGCCGATGCTCAAGGATGCGGAAGAACTGACGCCGCGCCTCATCGACATGGCCGCGCTCACGCCGGAACAGCAGGAAACCGTCACCACCGCCCTGCGCCAGGAGCCGGAGGCAGCACATCCGCCCACCCTGTGCGCCTGGCTTGAAACCGAAGCAGACATCGACAGGCTGGCGCGTGCCATCGCCCGCTTCCTGATCGGCCCCGGCCCGGAAGGGGAACCCATCTATTGGCGCTACTTCGATCCTCGCGTCTTTTCCTTGTCCATGCACCTGTTCTCCCCCGAGCAACGCGACGCCTTGCTGGGTCCGGTCACGCAGTGGTGCTTCGCCTGGTGCGGCCATTGGTGGAGCATGCCCGGCCCGGGACGGGAAGTGGACGCCCTGGAAGGAATCCGGCCCGCCTGGCCCAGTAGTAACCAGTGGAACAGCCTGGCCCACGCCCATCTGCTGGAACGCGTACTGCGCAATCTCGACAAGCCACCCGCCTCCTTCACGCCGCAGGAAATCCTGCAACACCAGCGACGTGGCGAACTCGCACTCGGTCGAGGCCGGCAGCGGCTCAATCTTTCCGCGCCAGATGACCTGATCGCCTACGCCATCCATTGCGTTCGCTACGAAAGCGCATTTCTTCAGCATCCAAAACTGAGCGACGCATGGACCGCACTGTCCAGCGGCGCAACCAACTGGAGCGCCCTCCTCGCCCGGCTCGACCATGTCGATTACCAGCAGATGGAAGAGCTCCACCGCCTCATGTCCCCTTCCAGAGGAGCAGCACGATGACCAACTGTAACTTCTGCCACAAGAAAGGCCTGCTGATCTACCCGGTCCGCTACGCCGTCGCCAGTCCATATGGCGCGGACGTCGTACCAGGGCTATCCGGCAATTTCCGCATCGAAGACGCACCCCAGGCCGCAGGCACCGCCAAGTACACCCTGCGTGCGCTGCGCCCCGGCTATCTCTATACCTATGACGAGCGACGCCAGCGGCTCAAGGCCTATGTCGTCCTGCCCACCGGGCATCTGTGGAACTACCCGCTGGAATACAACGCGCCCCATCCCTCGACAATCCGGTTCGCCTGTATCGAAGCCAGCGAAGTCGTTCGCGCCTATTGCGTCGACATCGAGCACACCGATGCCGACCCCGCAGGTAACTTCTGGATAGGCTGGTCCAATGTGCAGTGGACTAGGACCCTGATCAAGAAAGTCAGCGATGCAAGCTGGCGCAAGAAACACATGCGCTGCATCGCCATCCCCGCCCTGCTGGCGGGCAGTGCGGTGCATACCGGCGAATTCAGCGCCTGCGCGGAGAAGGTCTCGCATTTCGCTGCCAACACAGAGGCCATGAAGAAAGCCTTTTCCTTCAGCAACACCCCCGTCGATTTCGAGAGCCTGAAATACGCCACCAAGGCGCGCTTCAACGGCATCATGGCGCAACAGGAACCCCACTTCAAAGGCTACATCGCCGCCCTCAACGACCCGGTCGGCATGACCAACGACTTCAGCGAGCTGACCGTACCGGGCTTGCAGGCAGGATTCGATGAAAAGGTGCATCAATCCAAAGTCATCGCCGACATCCTGGCCATGACGGAACAACACGTACGTCGGGAAGCCCGTGACGACGTGAACCTCGACGACACGATCGACGAGGTAAGCAAGCATCATCCCGATGGCAATCTCTACGCTGGGTTGAAGGGGTGGATGGCCGTCTTCAAGGCGGGTGGGCTTGAGCGTTACGAGAAGAAGCAACAAGAGAAAAGAAGGAAGTACGGCATCGACAAGGCCGGTCGGCAAGAGGCCGCCGCAGACGAAGCTTGGCATGATCTGACTCATGACAATGGCAAGCCGACCCTGGACGAGAAGAAGCTAAAGGCTTTCCCTGCCGTCTATGAAGCCGCGCTCAAGGAATTCGAACCACGCTACCTTCAGCTGGTGATGACCCATGTCGGCTGGCTCAGGAGCGAGCAACTGGCGAACTGGATGGAGGCTGTCCATGACGCTGCCGATACGCTATCTGCGTGTTAGTGCTGATACTGGCAACCACGATAAAGATCCACCTGCAACCTCTACCACCATTCGGTACTGGTTTAGCTCTTGCCTATCTTCTTCTAATCGCAGGATTCGTCGAATTTGCACGCCTGGCTTTCAAGTATGGGAAAGACGAATTCTTCGCACTCAAGCGGCGCCCCATCCGCTTCAATCGCAAGGAGAAAAAAATCTACGCGATTCGTCACCGCAGATTCGGTGCCAAACCAGGTGAAGGCGATATCACATGGGAAGTCCCGTGGAACGACGAAGCCATCTTTTGCATCCACCGGAGAAGGGCCAGTCACGGCTACGTTTTCCATATCCGACATTACGAGGTCGATCAGAATGGCAATGTAATACGTGCATTCGGGATCGGCAGGACATGGGAAGAAGGGACATGCCTAGCAGACCTGCTCTCGCAATGGAATTACTGGTGCTGGTACATGAATCACGGTCCGGCGGATTTACCTAGGCCGCTCCTTTTCTTCAAGGAGAAGGAGACCCCCTCGAGAGCTTTCTGTTCTGCCTATACGGCTTTGGGATGCGTGCGAGCGCTGCCTATCGCATTTCGATGATGCCGTTCATCCTGCTGATGACTAGCCATCGCCTGATGGCGCTATGGACTTGCCGTGATCCGATCTGGCCTGACGCAGTGAACAAGGTCAGCGTCTTCGAGCCAGATGACCCTTTCAACGAGCCCTCCGGCAGCACACCCATCGGATGGGCAGAAACTGCGCACGCACTGGATCGAAACGAATATCCGGAAGGCGACAAAAAGGACATGCAAAGCTGGTCTGGCGAAGCAGACCGTGCTGCCAATGCTCTACTCTGGGAAAAAGACATACCTCCCAAGCATTAACGCCGAACAAATAGGTCCGCCTCGCCTAGCGTCATACGGAGCTAAAAAATCGCTTTAAGTTAAAAATGGATGAACGCATAATTCAATTCAAAGCTGGTCACCCTATCCCCGAATGGGATCTTCGACATCGCTTGAGCATCAATGAGCCTGTCAGTTCTGAGTGCAAAGACTCCGCCACGATTTTCCGAATCAATTCCACCTACATGGACGTGACGGATCAGCCGTTTAGAGAAAGGCATTGGCAAGCCGGTACGGTTATTTACACTATCCTTGTGTTAGGGCTGATACTGGCAAGCATGGTGAAGATCCATCTGCGGCCCCTTCCATCAGATAGTACGACATTAAGTATTATCTATCTCATAGCAATCGCAGGGTTCATCGAATTTGCGCGCTTGGCGTTCAAGTATGGGAGGGACGAATTCTTCGCACTCAAGCGGCGCCCCATCCGCTTCAATCGCAGGGAAAAGAAAATCTACGCGATTCGTCACCGCAGATTCTTTTCTAAGCCGGGCGAGGGCGATATCACATGGGAAGTCCCCTGGAACGATAAGACTATCTTCTGTATCCACCGCAGAATCGTCCGTAGCAGGCACATCTTTCATATCCGACATTATGAGGTTGATCAGAACGGCAACGTCATACGAGCATTCGCGATCGGGCGAACGTGGGAAGAGGACGAATGCCTCACAGGCCTACTTTCGCAGTGGAACTACTGGTGCTGGTACATGAATCACGGTCCGGCGGATTTACCTAAGCCGCTCCTCTTCTTCAAGGAAAAGGAAAACGCGCTGGAAAGCTTTTTGTTCTGCCTATACAGCTTCGGGATGCGTGCCAGCGCAGCGTCGCGCATTGCGATGATGCCGTTCATCTTGCTGATGACCAGTCACCGCCTGATTGCGCTATGGACTTGCCGTGATCCGATCTGGCCTGACGCAGTAAACACGGTCAGTGTCATCGACTCTAATGATCCTTTCGATGAGCCGTCCGGCAGCACACCCATCGGGTGGGCGGAGACAGCGCATGCACTGGATAGAAATGAATATCCAGAAGGTGACAAGAAAGAAATGGAAAACTGGTCTGGCGAAAAAGATCCCATCGCCAATGCCTTGCTATGGGCCGAAGACATTCCACCAACCATCCATCAACCAAGGAAATCCCCTCATGAAAGATGAACAAGGTAGAGCCGTCATCCGCCTGGGTGACAAGACCTCTCACGGCGGTGAAGTGATATCTGCCAACGATACACTCAAGGCCATGGGCAAGGCGGTCGCGCTTGAAGGCGATATGACGACCTGTCCCAAGTGCAAGGGGCAATTCGCCATCCAGCCCAGCAACAGCACGCGCAAGCACCACGGCAAGCAGGTCGCCTATCACGGTGACGCAACTGCATGTGGTGCGACATTGATTTCCTCGCTCTAAGAAAGCTGGCAGGGACGAAACAAAGCGTGCCGGGTGGTGCTTCGTCCTGCCACGACACGCACCGACTTCCCGCCCGTTACGGGGAGTCCTCGCCACATCGATGATCGAGAGATGACAAGGCACCAGGACCTGACCACGGTGTCCTTGAAGCCGGCTGCATCACTGCCCGTCAGGCGTCTCTTTCTTGAGATCGGCAAACTTCCCCGCCATGGTCGGATTACCCCGCGTGAGCCGCTTGATCGTGACATCCTGCGCCTTGTCGTTGGCCAGGCGCAGGTTGCGGTCGGTGCCGAGCAGGGCTTCCTTGGTCTTCTGCAGGTGGTCGATCGACTTGTCGATTTCCTCTATCGCAGTCTGGAAGCGGCGCGACGCCAGGTCGTAGTTCTTGGCGAAGGCGGCCTTGAAGGTATCGAGTTCGGATTCGAAGTTGGTAATGTCGATGTTCTGTGCCTTCACCAGCGCCAGCTCGGTCTTGTACTTCAAGGAATTGAGCGCAGCATTCCTGAGCAGGGTGATGATGGGAATGAAGAACTGCGGGCGGACCACGTACATCTTCGGGTAGCGGTGGAAGACATCGACGATGCCGGTGTTGTACAGCTCGCTCTCAGGTTCCAGCAGCGAGACCAGGACGGCGTATTCGCAGCCTTTTTCCTGGCGGTCCTTGTCCAGTTCCTTGAGGAAATCCTCGTTGCGGTTCCTGGTGGCGGTACGATCGCTCTCGTTCTTCATCTCGAACATGATGGAAACGATCTCGGTACCCGCCGCGTCCGTATCGCGGAAGATGTAGTCGCCCTTGCTGCCGCTGCGGGCATCGTTGTCCTTCTCGAAGTAGGCGCGCGGGAAGGCAGTGGCACGGATACGATTGAACTCGGTCTCGCAGTGCTGCTCCAGGGTTTCGCCGACCATCTTGGTGGAGAGCCGCGCCTTCATGTCGCGCAGGCGCTCGATCATGTCTTCGCGGTCCTTGATCTGAGTTTCGTATTTGTCCTTCAATGATTTCTCGGCCAGCTGCTTTTCCAGTTCGGCGCGCACCAGGCTGCTCTTGAGTTCATCACGCTCTTTTTCCACCACGCCGACCGCTTCGTTGACGGCCAGTTTCTGGGTGATGGCAATGGATTCCATCCTGGCTTTGAGCGCCTGGATCTCGGCATCCTTTTCGCTGACGGTCTGCTGCAGTTGCTGGGCCAGGCGGGCCTCGGCCAGTTGCAGGTCGGACAGCTTTTCCTTTTTCGCCTGCTCCAGGTCATGGGCCAGCCGGTCACGTTCCTTTTCCACATTGGCCATGGCCTCGGCCACGGCCATCTTCTGGGCGAGTTCACCAGCCTCCAGGCGGGCCTTCAATTCCTGGATTTCGGCATCACGGGCAGCGGCGGCCTTCTGCAGTTCGCCCTCGGCCCGGGCGCGGGCCAGTTCGATGGCGTTGCGCTTGTCCTGCTCGGCCAGTTCCAGGCGTTCATGCAATTGCTGCTCGAAGGCACTGTCACGGACCTGCTTGAGGATGTCGGCATAACCGGCTTCGTCGATCTTGAAGGCTTTTCCGCAGTGGGGGCAGATGATGTCGTGCATGAGGGTTCGTTTCCTTGTACTTTCCGAATGCCCGCTAGCTTAACGGATAGCGAATGGGGGCGATGAAGGGAAAATGGAAAATGGAAAACGGAAGCAGGAAAGCGAAAAGCCCGCACTAGGCGGGCTTTTCTGAATTTGGTGGAAAGTGCAAGGTTTGAACTTGCGACCCCTGCAGTGTGAATCAGAAAAATTGCCTGTGTTAATAACGAGAATGCTTAATTAAGCTTTATTTTTCAATAGCTTAACTGATCTCTACGAAGCTCATTTTAGCCTAATTATACTTTCGGCACGAGCTTCAGATGTGGCAAGTTTGTGGGAGACTCCCAACTTTTCACCCATTCCACAAATTCTTCCTGGCTATACAGCCGAGCACTAAAAATCGTTGTCATGCATCCGTGGCGCATGAGATGCCACCCGTTCTTCTCAACAAGTGGTCGAAGCACTTTCATGTACCGATCGTAAGTAACTCGAGATTTGCCAGTCGCCCCCCTCCGCAACTCCCGTAACTCGACATCCCACATAAACCCGAGCTCCATCCACAGCTGATCCTTGGTGACGTTGTCTGTGGCGGCGCGTTCCGTGACAAAGTTGCTCCAACGCCTCAAAAAATCTTTCTTATAGATCTTGTATGTTTGCAATAACGCAGGTCTACCAGGTTTGCGCGCTGCAACTGAGACGATTGCCAATTCTCGCTCCCCCTGCTCTCGCAATGAATGCCAGTATTCGTAACCGTCCGGTCGCACGCTCAGATCTACGTCGTCGAAGGAGCCGCGCTCCGTCTCATTGTCGCTTTCACACCGTAGATAACTTACTTTTCCGAACCTAGTTTGAAGATCTTTTAGCAATCCCAAATCAACCTCTCCGCAAAGTCATCGTGCGCTGCATTGAGCCGCATTCTGCGTTCATCTCATTGATGATCGATCATAGCTCAACCTAGCTCTTTTAAGCTGCGGTAATTTAGTGTTCTGTGCTTTTTCTCAGCCCTAACGGATATTGGAGACGTGAATTTCCATAGGAGAGAGTGATGGCGAGAGATTGGGCGCTGGTAGCAAAACTGGCAAAACTGCCAGATGACACTTTGGTCGGAGTGGAAGAAGTAGCCGCTTTAACAGGCTTTGCGCCCTCCACCATCCGCTCGAAGCGGCTTGAGGGACTTACACCTATCAAGCAGTCAAGATATTTGCGATGGCGCTTAGGGCAGATTCGCAATTGGGGCAATCCGGAAAAGGTTGAGGATGGTTTGTCGGCTCCGCAGAAAGAAGTCGGACAACCAAAGCGCAAAGCCGGACACCCCCGCCTGCCAGCCAATAATACGATCTTGTTCTCGCGATGAGTGAAGCACTGATCTCACGGCTGCTGGCGGAGTTACTTGGCAATAGAGAAATTATCGCGTATCCGCCCGCTATCGCGCGTGCCATTGGCTGTGCCGAAGCGACCTTGTTTTTGGCTCAAGGACTCCATTGGCAGTCCAAAATCGGCCAGGATGCGTGGTTTTACAAGCTTCGCGACGCGGAACGAACAGCTTCTGGCGTCATGCTCCCCCCATCAGGGCCTGACAAACAAAGCTGGGAATGGGAAGTCGGCCTATCTCGCGCAAAACAAGAATCCGCGCGCAAAAAACTCAAGGCGCTCGGATTATTGGAAGAGAAACTTTCCGGTGTCCCGGCGAAACTCTACTATCGCATTCCTCTTGAGCGGGTCACGAATTTCCTTCTCTCGCAGTTGGATGGAAATTCGCCAACTGGATGGGGAGCTCCTAACCAACAAGTCGGCGAGGCAGTTCCTGGCAAGCTAGGCCATTACACCCCATCTTTAACAAAGACTACATCAGAGATCACTTCAAAGACCACCACTACACACAAACGCGCTTCGCGCGGTAGTAGTGTTTTTTCTATTTCGGCAAATCTCGAAATCGAAACCTGCATCCAAGACCATCGACCAATCATAGATGTTGTGTTGCGCCGAATAGAATCCCCTACCTCGCAACAGGATATCGTCGACGAATTTGCTGGTGTCACTGAAGCCGCTCGCCAGGGGAAAAAACCAGAGATTGTTTCCCCGCGAAGGTGGCTAGAGGCAATTGTTCAGAGGTACCTGAGCGGAGAGTTCACCATCGATCTCGGTATGGGGATCCAAAAGCGTCGGGCAAATCGAAACAAATCTCAAGATCCAGCACTCCCGATTGCATCATCACCTACCGAGCGAAAAGTAGCGCAACAAAAGATGCAAGAGCTACGTGCCTTCATGAGCACAAGACCCGCCTACAACCATTCAAACAAGGGCTAGTAATGAATCGTCACCTTTTCAAATCGTACGCAATGTGCGTAGGCTGCTATCTCCAGGCACTTTTAGCCGTTGCGCCATGCATTGCTGGAGAACTGCAAAATAATGCTCCGTCCCGTGCTCAAGTTGAATGTGAAAAAGCAGCACGCGAAAGCCAGCAATGTGGACCAAACTATCCATGCGCAGAAAGCAAAATAAAAGACGCGGAGCGTTCTTGCATTCAATGGATTCGTGAAAATGCACCTAAACCCATCGACGCGGTTTCGAGGAGTGGCTTCCCGTCGGGAGGAGGCAAGCAATGAGTTATTTCTTGAAAATTCTTCGCCGAGGATACGTTATTTGGAACAGCTGCACGTTTGAAGTACTTACCTATAAGGCCTGGGCATATTTATTGTTATTTACCGGTATGGTTATGCCGTTTGGTCAGCATCGATGGTGTCTCAAGAGAGTGTTCGCCCAATGGGGGACCGGCTGGGTTTTATTCCCGGCGTGTGCAACGATAGCTCTTTTTTCCTACTATCAGTTCGGTAATAAATGGGCGATCTTCCCGTACTGGATCCTCTGGATCATTGATGCACTTTTTATCCCATCCCTGACGCTTCGGGGTGAGAAATGAAACGTCTCCTCACGGCATTCGCAATCTACACTCTGGCTAGTTCTGCCCTGGCAGGCCCAGATAGCGGAACAATCGCTCAATTCACGCCTCCTCCCGGCGATACTTCGGTCGATTTCCTTCGAGAGGTGTTCGGCGATATCGTCGGGCTGATCTCATCCGGCGGCAAAGCATCGGCCGCGCCGACTGATACGGTGCTCGGATCCATGATGGCGATCTTCAACACCGCCGTGCTGTTTGTCGGCATGCTCTTCGTCGGCTACACGACCGTCAAGGGAACGGTCGACTCGGCGCACGATGGCGAGCTGCTCGGCAGGAAGATGTCATCGATCTGGATTCCTCTTCGCACCGTTGGCGGTACGGCGCTGCTTCTTCCACTCAGCTCAGGCTTTTCGCTGATCCAGATCGGCATCCTATGGCTCGCCCTGCAGGGCGTCGGTATCGCGGACAAGATGTGGAACGCCGCCATTGAGCAGATGAGCCGGGACAACATGATCTCCCGGCCGATGATTCCAGACTCCCGACCGCTGGCAGCAAACATTCTGCGGTTCGAGGTCTGCGCCGCAGCGATGAATAAGCAATATAGCGAGTCCGGCCGCTCCACGCGCATCGAGCCTGCAACATCGCAGCAGGTCATGATGAATTCTGGCGAGCTACTCAACTACGACGTGTTCGATCTGGCCCCGCCGGTTGCGATGTACACGACGGCAAAGAACGTCTCCAATGCGACTTACAGCGTCACCAAGTACACCTGGAACGCTAACGACAACAGCTACATCAACAAGAACGTGTGCGGTGGCGTCTCCTGGAAGCAGTCTTATGAGGCCTCCGAGGGCAACAGCAACACCAAGGTCCTGAAAGAGCCAATTCTGGCAGCGCACGCCGCGGCGCTTCAGTCGATGATCAAGGAGCTGCAGCCTGTCGCAAATCAAATCGTGACTGGTTACAAGCCCACCGCCGGCACGATCGATACAGCCGCCAACAACTACGAAAACGCGCTGCGCACGGCGGCAAAAAACGCGGTCAACCAGACGAATGACCGGGCGCGATCCGACTTTCTGGCTGCGGCCAAAGATGGTGGCTGGATCTATGCCGGCACCTGGTACAACCACATCGTGAAAATGAACGATGTGATGCAATCCACCCTGAACGGCCTTCCGACATCGGACCCAATCGCGATCAATGACAAGGAAACACAGGATGTGCTCCAGTCTTACAAAGACGCAATGGCGGTCGCCGACGAATACGCCAAGCATCGTTCCGACAGCGTGCGCCAGGTCTACTACACCGAAACAGACGTGCGGCTGCCGCAGGCCGGCGAAGGTGCATGGGAGTATGTGCGCAAGCTGCTGTCCGCGCCCTTCATGGGCGGCATCAATCAGATGACACAGGAAATTGCAGGCTCCAACCTGAATCACATGAGCCAGATGAAGTCCTTCGGCGACACGATCGTAGGTATTGGTGAAGGATGTCTCGCTGCGATGGCCGGTGCGGCCGGTGTCGCAAATTCGGTAATCGCGAAGGGTACTGTCGGGCTCGCCTTCGATGTAGGGGCCGTACTGCAAGTCCTTTCTGGGGTAGTGACTACCTTGACCATCGCTTTGTTTTTCTTTGGGGTAGTTCTCTCCACTTACATCCCAATGATTCCGTTCATTACCTGGATGACTTCTATCGTCAATTGGTTCGTACTAGTTCTGGAATCCGTTATCGCTGGTCCGCTTTTCGCTGTTGCCCACGTACATCCTGACGGAGATGATGCAGTGGGAAAAGCTGGTCCCGGCTGGATGATGATTATGTCGTTAGTGATGAGACCTAGCCTGATGTTGTTTGGCCTGATCGGGTCGATGCTACTTACGCAGCCTGTCACCGGAATGATCAATGGTTCCTTTATGAGCGTGGTGGCAGGCGTCCAAACTGACTCAACCACAGGCATAGTATCTTTTATTGCGTTTATAACAATTTACGCAACACTCATGACCACCGTCGTTCATCTGGTCTTTTCGCTGATCCACTTCATTCCGGACAACATAATGCGATGGCTGGGTCAAGCTTCCGGAGTGCTGGCCGGGGCGGAACGTGCGAGCGAAGATACTCAGCATATCTTCGCGGGAGGCGTGAGAGAAGCACGCCACGGGCTTGGTGGTGCGGTAGGGGGGATCGGCACTCAGAGTCCAGAGAAAGGGCCTCAAACTCCACAGAAGGCGACTCCATCCAACAAGGATCTTCTCGGTGACTGAAGATTTATCTAGCGCCGAGGAGAGACTTGATTGGTGGCCTGGTTGTAGACGAAGCCTTTTTCTGCGAATGCCTTAGCGCGAGCATTGTTTAGAAATTTTTCGGCTTCGACCGTATTAAGCAACGGATGTGAAGGAGCGACTTGCCTCAACGCGTCTCGGAGAGCTTTTGCATATGCGACGGTCACGCTTCTCTCGACCTCTTCGTTCACGAGCTTTGATTCAAGCCGACCTGAAAATTCTTGCCATTGGCCCGCATTGTTTTGAGCTCGCTTTGCCGCCGCACTGGCAAGAGCGCTTCCTGCAGCCATACCATTTGAGTAATCACGATTGCTCATTTGATCTCCACACCAAATTTATGTCGTCACGATAGCAGTGGGGGCCCCTAAATTCAACATCAGTGCTCAACAACTCAAATGACATTCTCTGTCAGACAGAGAATGTGGGCACTGCCAGGTGCCCATCCGCTATCGCATCCTCTTTTTCGAGCAAAAAATGATAAATCCGCGCGCAAGAAAATTCCTATCTGACGACGTTGCCTCTCTCGTCGAGATCATAAAAAAAGAATCTGAAATCGATAAGATTTCTAATGCGACGAAGGCCAATTATGATGCCGAGATCCGCCGCACGATAGCAAAATTGGCAGCCCGAAAACAAGACCGGCCGGGCGATTTCTTTGCGGTTCTGTCAGAAACACAAAGTAAGGCGACTTATTACCGCCGTCTGGCGGCAACAAACTATTTCTTGCGATCCAGTATCGTAAAGCTTCTGAATAAGCTCGATGCAGCTTCTGCCGACAACGAAATCTTCGGAATTTGTAAATCGATCAACTTCATCGCCGAGCTAAAAATACTGATGACACAAAAGGCTGGGCTATGTGAAATAAAAGATCCTAAACCCCGAGTTTCCAAGCGAAATATGCTCGGCGGTCTCTCAAAGGATGGAGACTTTCGGGAAAAGCTGTATGAGCAATTTAAGAAAAGTAAATATCAACTAGCCTTCTTGGTCATGGCGGTCAGCGGCGCGAGGCCACAAGAACTGGAAAACGGTATTCACGTGCGCATGGACGGCCGCACCTTGGTCATAAAAATTGCTGGTAGCAAGGTGAAAGAAACGCAGGGACAAAAAGTTCGGGACATTGAGTATGAAATAGATAGCACTGTCTCCAGTTTTCTATTGTCGGAAATTGCGCGACTAATCGGCACGGATGCCTCCACCGGACTGATAGTGGCCGTTGACTCAAAGGTCAATTTCACCTCTGCTTTGCGAAGGGCAGGAAAAGCCATCTGGCCCAATAAACGGGACGTTACGCCCTACGTTCTCCGGCACGCAATTGCATCCCAGTGGAAGCAAAACCTCGATCCAGACGATGTTTCGGTCGCCTTAGGGCACTCTTCCAGTAAAACACGCACCCGCTACGGTCAAGCTCAGCTCATGAAAGGTGCCGGAAGTCTGGCACCGAACTCGGTACGGGGCTCTCGTGTTATACGAACAGTGCTTCGTTCAATATCTCCGCGTTACAAATAACTCACCATGTAGCTTTTTCAAGTGCCGCTGATCGCTCAAAATCTGGACTACCAAATTCCCGCCCAACTGGTCTGATATTCATCCAAGCGCGATCTTCGCCAGCAAAAACATATTGTTTCTTGAATGCCAAGTGACGAATATACAGGCGCTTATTGTGGGCTTGTTTCTTTCTCATTGCGTCGCCTCCAGGCTGAGTCACATTAGCCCTGATTAGCGGCCCATTTAGCTACGCAACCTTGGCGCGATCTTGCCTGCCGCCCCCGAAGAGAGTCACATTGCCTCACGCTCATTCCGCCATACAAGCGGGGTCACATTGCCTCGCCCTCACGCCGCCTTTCAAGCAGAGTCACATTGCCTCGCGCCCACACCGCCTATAGATGCCGATTTGGTCTACCTACAACAGTTCTTTGTACTTCTGGCTATCTAATTTTCCCGATCACGGAGCAAACTGGAAGGCTAGTAAGAAGATCTGGCTTGTTTATGACGTTACTAATAATCACTATAAAATACACATTTTTTAGATGCAGTATGCTTTAGGAGGGCAGAATCCTTATCTGTGATCAGAGCGGAGTATGGAGGCCAAAAGACAGCGGCATGCCACGATGCATGCGCCTACGCATTTCTCGAGCGATTTTCAGACTAGAGTTGCAAAAAAGACATTGCACGCAAGCAGTTGAAAAATTTCACTGTATATTTTGACAGTGGCGGTTAGGCGATGTACGATATTCGTACAGTCATCGTTTGATATCGTTACGGGGATGCAATATGTCATCAGTGGAAGCCAAATTACGCGCTCAGCTCGAAAATTTTTGGGATGAGCGAGCGCTGCCAGTTGGCCCGGAGGGGGCAAGCATCGTTGACGCCTTGGTAGCGCCAGTCGAGTCAATGACGGCTGTTGAAGTTTTAGTCGATATCGAAGAAATCGTCGGCAAAAAAATACCCAGCGCCGTTATCCAGGCCGGGGGCTACATGAGTCGCGATGAATTCGTCGAAAAGCTATCTGCGAAGGTCATTGAATACCTTGGGAGCAAGCCATGAGTCAAAACGACGAGGACATTGATCAAGTGCGCATCGACCTTGGACTACGCTTGAGGCAGGCGCGTGACTTTGTGGGCCTGTCTCAAGATGAAGTGGCGACTGCGCTCGGAGTATCACGGCCAGCAGTTACCAACATTGAAAGTGGGCAACGCAAGGTCGAAGCCATCGAATTGAATAGGCTTGCGATACTGTACGGCACAACAGTTGATTTTCTCTTAACGGGCCGAACAGAAACAGAAAATGGCCAGCTTGCATTTCTTGCGCGTGCAACCAAAGGGCTTTCGGATTCTGATCTGGACCAATTGATGCGATTTACGGATTACCTGCGGAACTCTTCGAAGACCACAAGACGGGGTAAATAATGGCGACCAGGAACAATCTACTCGATGCGGGGCGTCGAGCAGGAGACATCTTGCGAGAAACCAGGGCGAAAGAACGCATTGACGCAGGTTATACACGCGTTGACCCGCTAAAGATTGCGGAACTCTCTGGTGTAGCCGTCATGTTCCAACGGCTCGACCGATTACTTGGCGCCTATATCAATGAAGATCGGCCAGGCATCATTGTGAATGTGGATCGCCCCCCTGGACTAGTGCATATGACCTGCGCTCACGAATTAGGCCATCATTTTCTTAATCACGAAGCGACAAGCGATATTCAGATCGAATACAGCAATGGTGCTGCAACAGTCGAACAAGAAGCCGATCAATTCGCCTATTCCTTACTTGCTCCTACGTGGCTTCTCAACAATATTTTGCGGCGCAAAGGCTGGACAACAGGTTCTTTAAGCAACCCGTCGAATATCTACCAGCTCTCTTTGCGGCTCGGCGTTAGCTTTACGTCCATGGTCTGGACCTTGAATCGACTCAAAATCATCAGCAAACATGTTGCACACAATGTGATTAACCTGGCGCCTAAAGAACTCAAACTAGCACTTACTGGGACCGAGCTCGCCGTTAAAGGGCACGCAGATGTTTGGCTATTGGATTCAAGCGATCGCGATGTCATCCTCGAGCCGAGGGCCAACGATGTCTTCGTCCTCGAACTTGAAAATAATGCCGGAGCTGGTTATTGCTGGTCAGTCGATGAAATACGATCAGCTGGCTACCATGTCGAGGTTCCAAGCAATAAGGACGTCCGTACTGCCCCGGTAGATCAGAACTTTCCTCCTGATACGCTTGTTGGACGCCGCTCCTCCATGCGCTTCACAGTATCCCGTCCGGAAGATAAGGCCATTGAATATGGTACGCAGACCCCTTTCTCGATGATTGAACATCGCCGCTGGCAGCCATCGGCAGAGGGACAACATCGCTATAACTTTGCTGCTGAGTATGAGCAAATGTCGACCGGACTTACGTCCAGTGAAAAGTCGCAAAGAATCGAAGAAGCAAAGGCGATTGGCGCATGATCAACCCAATTGTTAATTTTTCGGCTGCGTGTGGAACAGCCAGAGATCAATTCGGCCGCGGTACCTGCCTAGCTTTCGCGTCTTCTGATTTCAATCAACATGCGAACGGGAGCAACGATGCGCTCAGCATCGATTACTTGGCGCACCATGCGGCAAAACAGATCAAAGGCTGGAAAGCAGGCGACGGTTTGACTATGTCTTCTGCAATAGGTGCTTTGCATGTTCCTGGCCAGCCACCCGAGGTCCAGTATGCATATGACCCGAATGATCACGCGCGGCCACTAGCGGTTGTCCCCACAGTTGCAGGGCCATTACTGACCAGTAAAGTGACCAAAAGACGCCTAAATCCAGCGCTTATTCATGACACTCTCAAAGCCGGAAAACTTGTTTGCCTTGCCCTGGCGTTGTCGGATAAATTTTTTTCCCCAAAGGGCGGCATTGTCGAATACGCGACAGATTACGTCCCAGATGCAGCTCACGCTGTCGTAGCCGTCGGTTTGGGCACCCATATAAGCACCAACGATCTACACGTCTTGATCCGTAACAGCTGGGGAGTTACTTGGGGCAATTCGGGCCATGCCTGGTTGCCCACACAGTACCTTGAAACACATCTCATTGACAGCTTTGCTCTCTAACCATGGCCAAACTCTTCGACCAAAACATCAGTAAACGTCTGGTTCCAATTTGGCACGCTGCGGCGGTTCATCTGCTCAATGCCGAACATAGAGAAGACTTCAATCTCGTACTCGAAATTGAAGACCCATTGTCAATGGCACCGGACGAATTGGAACGATTAAAGGTCGTTGACAGCCTGATGCGGGCAGGCACCGATTGCGGACTCACGCTAGACACCGTGGCGTCCACAATCTTTCCTCAGTCAATGTACAAACGTCACGGTCGCCCAGCAATGTACAAAAAAATTGAGGAGGCGCTTGATCGGGGGGGCAAAGTCGGAACCTGGGGTACTTACACAGAACGTATGATCTCCCGCCCCTCTTCAGATGGGATAAACCGCATAAATCCATTGGAAATTATGATCGAAAAACTGCGCGCCAACGTTGCTGCTCGCAGCAGCTATCGATCAACCTATGAATTAAATATTGCCGATCCTGAAGTGGACCTTATCCCTATCCCGGATGATGGACAAGATGGTGGCGATATCCCAACGTACAACCCAACCTTTGATGCTCGCCGCCCTTATGGAGGACCCTGCTTAAGCAACGTCAGTTTCAAACTAGTAGGTAAAAATTCCGTCAATCTTACGGCCGTTTATCGATCGCACCACTACTGCTCACGTGCTTTAGGAAATCTGATCGGCCTTGCTCGACTTCTTAACTTCGTCTCGATTGAAGCTGGCTTAACTCCTGGAAGCTTGACTTGTATCTCGACCTTCGCAACATTAGATACCAATAGCTGGGGAGGAGTAAGCAATGCGCGAAACGCACTCGCTTAACGTGTTCAATCAGAACAAGGCAGGCTGTCGATGATTGCCAGCATCAAGAACAATGTCATATAGCCGCTGGATTCCTGCGCGAAAATCTCTGACGCCTCCATAACTGGGGTGCCGAATGCATTCGACTTCAACCCCAAATTTCTCGGCATACTTAGCGGCATCCTGCCCAATACAGACAATACGGCGAATTTTCAGCCAACTGATTAGCTCTCGATTCAAAGCATCAACAGCGTTGAGTTCTCCCGCGGAAAAACGACGATTAGTCATCTCATCGCCCTCTTCATGAGGATGAAATGGGAAAACGTTCCACAGTAAAGGAGGCAGCTCAAGCTGACGTATCGCGGCCCAGATTTCGGTCGCGGTGCGCTCAGCTATAGCGGGCCCCAGCGTTGCGCGCACAGGCTTGCTTCCTGGATAGCACTCTTCCATCCAATGCAAGTTGGACTCATCTGTCAGCGCCAAACCGGTTCGACGTCCACCACGGTATCCCAAATCGCGGCCCATCCAAATGGTATCTGCACCGATGTTCTCGATCGACTGCAAATAGCCCGTCAGATTGGACCGACGTAATTTTGCGGCGCCTTTTCTATCATGCGTAACGCATTGATCCGCGTAAGGATTGAACACATTAGGCAAAGTAATGGCTGCAAGTTCTTTAATAAATTGCTGGGCGTTCATGATGTACCCCTTTCTGACTTCCGATAAGTAATAGTGCGCGTATTCATATCAACGGCCACAATACCGCCGCGGTGCTCTTGCAATTGGCGAAATATCTCAAACCCAGAGAGAATTGCCTTCTCCCATTGCCAGAGCGGACACTTATCGACCTCGAAACCGGAAACCATTGTATGCACTTGCTTCAGCAGGCCATATTCCAGCTTGCCTTCATTGACCTTTACGAAAAAGTCTTCTTTGTCGCGCGCGTAATTGAAAATCCAAGTAGCGATACCTTCTTCGATAATCATGGCTCGCGCCCCATCTTGATTCTCGTCGACTGAAGGATCGCTCTTTCGCTTCAGCTTCAAGAGCCCCCGTATAACGGGCGACCAACCAAGATGAGCAACGTAGGCGAGATGAAAAACATCGTGAAACCGGTAGTCATCTGCTTTGGCACGGTTATCAGTCAAAGGATCGCCGACATTCACTTTAAAAAGCTGCTGCACGACAAACTTCTTACCGCGTACGTCACGCTCAATGAATTCAATTTCGAATTTTCTAAGCAGCTTCTCGTGCTCAAGATAATCTTCGTCGAATAATGGGTGATAAGGTGCATCATCTAAGCGCCACCGTGACCGGATCTTGTCTAAATTCTGCTCTGCAATCTGTTCTAATCTCAATCCAAAACTTGCGGCCACAAGGCCCAGGTGCGCAAACAGTTCTCCAAATTGCTCCTCTGGATGTGGTGTTCCAATTTTCCCAGAAGACTCATCGAACACAGCAAACAGCATTCCAGTGTGCCTCGCGAGGTCATAGAGTAATTTCGCTGTTTTCTCTGGAATTTCCTTGGTTTGGTAAGCCAGCAACCCATCTATTTCGCTAAAAAGAAGGTCGCTATCAGAGCGCTTGGCAGCGCTTACATGTAGATGACGCTGCAGCGCAGCGATTGCTTGGACACCAATCTGCTGAAAATCAAAACCCGAGTGTCTGGCTAAAGTCGACAAATACCATAATGCATCGCCAATTTCTTCCTCGGCTATCTCCGCATTCGTTTGAGTAATCGTCTCTCGGCGTTGCTTCTTTACTGCAGCAAGCAACCCACCTACTTCACCATGAAAACCATAGCTCAGGTTTTGAATAGCCTGGGGATCTTGGGCAAACAAATCGGTCTTGCTAGCGATCGTTTCGTATTGCCGTAGAGAGAGTGCATTTTGCATGTTTGGAGACATCACGGATGCGCGGTTAAGCTGCGGTTGCGAACAGAGAAAGCTGCTCTATACTTGCCGCACTCTTCATGCGCCGAGCGCAAGCGATAAGTGTCTTTCTGTCCGCTAGATGAGCGCCCATGCTAAGCGCTTTTTCCCTGATAGAGAGAGTTACATCATAGTGTGGATAGACAGATGCACTCTGAAACCAACTACGTTTAAGCCCCAAGCGAGTTGCAAAAGCGTGCAATTCATCAGGTGTATCCGCCACCATATGACACCACAGCTTGCCGCGCCAGGCGATTTGTTCATCGTCTACGTAGACCGTCATGGTTTTATCCTGTTATCTGAGCCTAACGGCTCTATTTTTCTTATAACTATCTAATCTCACACGTCGCATATGGGCAGTTATACCTACAACGCATGCGATAAAGATGGAAGACAAGGCCTATATTTCATTAATCTTCCTCAATAATCTTTTCGTTCCCACCGACAACAAGATTGCCGTTTTCTGCCAGTCCAACTGAATTCAAATTCAGCTCGTACTGCTTGGGGCTATGCATCGGCATCAAGTGATCACTGACGGCCGCGAGAACTGGCCCTAATCCAATTACGACAGCGTCGTTAACGATCTCAATACTATCTTCTCGATATTCAACCGCAATCGGATCAAAGCTTAAGAGCAGTCTTGATGACTTCGAAACGCCCCGTGGGCGATTAATTGCTTCCGCGATCTGCGGGGCATATTCTGCAACTGCCTTACGCCGCATACCATAAAGGGTTTCTAGCCGACAGCAGACCGCGATAAGCAACATATCCAGCGCGGAGTAATTTGCTGCCACGCGCTCAGCATCCAACGTGAATTGATACATGGGCAATTCAGCCAACAATGCCCTCAGCTGGTGCCGGGTGTATCCAGTAACCTGACTCAGATCGTTTATTGTGATCGCGCGCCCCATCTGCGCATTCTAAACGCAGAACTGCGCGGTGCGTACGCGCATCTGCGTGCGTCGTACGCGCCGCAGCTATAATGCTGTATTTATATACAGTTGTATGTTGCGTTTATACCAGTGCGGCTCGGCAAAAGAGAATAGCTCACATTTAATTGTATTTAAAACAACTCCGACCTGACTGCAGCCCTATAAATTATTTACACCTCTTCATATCAATGGATGGCATGGTCGGTCGCTCTCTGAAAGCGTATAAGTTGGCTCTTGCGTCATAAAGGGCATGGTGCTCCGGAAGTTTATTTTTTTTATGGAACGAATAGCGAAGCAACTCGTTAATATTTCGTCCGATAAAGCGAGGTAAGCACCATTGCGGTACGCACGAATCCATGGCGTCAGCGAGCAGATCCCAGTCGGTTTGATAGTCAAAGCATATTTCCAGAAATTCAGCCTTCGATCGAACTAAACCGAACCAATCGATCACTTTCTCCTTTAGGTCCTTAACCTCACATTTCGAATTTGGCAGCATTCCCAACAGCGGGATCACAGCTTCGCGCACAAAGGAGCTGCAGGCAGCATCCGGATATGGCACCTCCGCATAAAATTCTTCACCCGATTCGGCCACCATTCCCAAGCTGATGAGATGACAATCAATAAAATCGGTGAATTCTGTATCAATGAATATCTTTAGTTTCATATGAAATGGCATTGATTAAGGCGATGTCACTACGAAAGACAGTCATACAGATTCCTACGAATCATTGCAGAACCATGGCACCTTCACACATAGAGGAAGTCATTCCTGGACCATGGCGCGGCTTCGCGCTTAGCGCGAAGTAATATCCGGTAGGAGCCAACAACGTTGGCTCCGTAGCCCGGTATTAAGCATGGTCCAGGCGCCCCCCCCCCCATAAACGTTCACCTTTATCCGAAGATGCTAATGGCATTTACATTGCATCAATCATGTTCGATGCAAAGAGCACAAGTGCGGCGCTTGCAACCGATGATGTTTCCAGAAAGAGGTGGGAGTAGACTTTGATGGCCTCGTGTAACCTGATTTGATCGTCGCACAGTACTGCCACATGATTGACCGCCGGACGAAGAATTTGAACCAGGTTAGAGAGCGCCGTCTCGTTACCTAAGAGATCGCCATCTACATCACATAAAACGTCTTCAATAACAATATCTCCGACGATCGACTTAGCTAAAATTTCGCTAGCCATGGACTTACCTCCTATATCGGTACGCATGGTTAGGGCCGGCCGCAGTGGCTGCTGTGGCCGACCCGGATTGGAGACGCAGACTGCGCCCCATAAACGTTCACCTTTGGGTTAATCAAGCTTTTTCGCCAAGTCCGAGGCACGCGGATGGTAGTACCTCTTCAACATGCCAAGATTTTTGTGACCAGTGACCGAGGAAAGCTCCAAAACGTTACTAAGCTTTTGGGCAAGACGGCTGGTAGCCTCATGCCGCAAATCGTGGAATCGCAAGTTCTCTAGGCCAGCCCGAATTGCAGCTCGGTTAAAACTTTTCTTTACGCTGTCTGCTGAAATTGGAAACACATGGCCTGACTCATGCTCTTGAAGCGCTTGGAGTATGGATACTGCCCGTGTTGACAGTGGCACGTCCCTAGTTTCTCCATTCTTGGAATCAACCAGATGGACGTAACGCTGCTCGATGTGGACATCTTTCCAGGTGAGACGGAGAATTTCGCTACGACGCATTGCTGTCTCGATCGCAAATACCACAAGAGAATGCATCCACCTATTGCGTGGGTCAGTCAGGCGGCTGCGAATGCCCGCCGGTGGAGTGACCAGAGCAGCAAGGAGTTTTTCTTCCTCCCCGGCGGTCAACCGCCGGGTCCGACCGCGACTTTCTGGGGGTCTTCTGATTGAGCTAATCGGATTCTCGATATGAATATCCTGCTCCCGTCTAGCCCAGTTGATCACGGCAGAGAGGAGAGCAAGGTCACGATTGGTGGTAGATCCTGAAACGGTCTGCAGTCGCTTATCGCGCCAGGCGGCCATTAGCTTGCCGCTGAGTGCCGCCATTTTGATCTCCGCGATCGGATCATCTCGAAGAATCGCTCCAAGCCGATATTGCTCACTCTCGGCCCCTTTTTTGCCAGGGGACACGTCGCGGAGGTAGCGCCGAATTATCTCACCCAGGGTTGTCTTTTCCGCTTCTGAGCGATCACGGAAAACGCCACGCTCCATCTCCGACTCGATATGAGTCGCCCAAGCGCGCGCTTCTGCTTTGCTGTCAAATGTGCGAGAACAGGTTGGGAATCCAGTTTTTCTGATTTGTACTTCCCAAGCTCCTGCCGCTCTCTGTCGAATTGTTGCCACGAATATCCCTTCACCACTGAACTGTGGCAATTTTGTGGCAAATCCCCCTGACTCCGACAGAACACTAAATTGCTCTGCTCCGCATATTCGACGCAAAAACGCGAAAAGCCCGCACAAGGCGGGCTTTTCTGAATTTGGTGGAAAGTGCAAGGTTTGAACTTGCGACCCCTGCAGTGTGAATGCAGTGCTCTACCACTGAGCTAACCTTCCGTACCTGACCGGCTTTTTACTGCAGCGCCAATCGAGAGACAAGATTATGCCAATCTTTTTCACGGTGCGCAAGCGCTTGGTAAATAATTCTTCATTTTTATCGCCATGCAAAATCCTGCGGGCAGTCCGGCCACATTCTTTGGCCAGATTCGCCTGTTCAGGCTGCTTCGGCGGCGGCCTCGGGTGGCGGCGGTTCGAAGCGCCAGACGCAACTGCCGCGGGCTTCCTTGTCCAGCTGGTTGAGCACATCTTCGTGCAGGCTCAGTTCGTCTTCGCTGGCGGCCAGCACGATCACCTCGGACAGCGGGGCCAGTTCCAGCTTGCCGTCACCGGCGCTGACTTCTTCCTCGGTGCCCAGGTCCATGGTCAGCGAGTTCTGGCCTCGCGTCATGGAGAGATAGACCTCGGCCAGCAGTTCCGCATCCAGCAAGGCGCCGTGCAGAACGCGGTGAGCGTTGGAAATGCCATAACGGTCACACAGCGCATCGAGCGAATTACGACGACCAGGGTGCAGCTCCTTGGCCATCTGCAGCGAGTCCACCACGTCGGCGATGTGCTCCTTGAAGGGCGGCAAGCCCAGCAGGGCCAGTTCGGCATCCAGGAAGCCGACGTCGAAGGGAGCGTTGTGGATGATGATCTGGGCACCGCGCACGTAGTCCAGGAACTCGGCGGCGATCTGCTTGAAGGTCGGCTTGTCGGCCAGGAATTCGGTGGTCAGGCCGTGGACGGCCAGCGCACCTTCTTCGGAGTCACGCTCGGGGTTGATGTAGAAGTGCAGGTTCTTGCCCGACAACTGACGGTTGAGCACTTCCACGCAACCGATTTCCAGGATGCGGTTGCCGTTGCGCGGCGAAAGGCCCGTGGTTTCGGTATCGAGAATGATCTGACGCATGCTTGCTCCTGCTGGTGTTGATGCTGATACGAGTGTACTGAAAATCGAAGGAGGGTCGCCTACCGGATGCTGTCCACACCGCGGTTGGCCAGCTGGTCGGCGCGCTCATTGCCGGCGTGGCCGTTGTGGCCGCGTACCCAGCGCCATTCCACCTGGTGCTGCTGCTGGGCGGCGTCCAGCGCCTGCCACAGGTCGGCGTTCTTGACCGGTTCCTTGCTGGCGGTCTTCCAGCCGCGTGCCTTCCAGCCGTGGATCCATTCACTGATACCCTTCTGCACGTACTGGCTGTCGGTATGCACCACGACTTCGCAGGGGCGCTTCAGGGCATTGAGCGCCTGGATCACCGCCATCAGCTCCATGCGGTTATTGGTGGTGTTGGGCTCGCCACCAAAGATTTCCTTCTCCTGTCCACCAGCCACCAGCAACGCGCCCCAGCCGCCACGACCAGGATTGCCCTTGCAGGCGCCATCGGAATAAATCTCTACTTTGTCCATGCTCTTCCATCTATTTGCTCGGGTGGGCGGGCCGCGATGATACCTGATCGCGCAGCACCGGCCGGTTTTGTCGGTCTCAGTCGGTCTTGTGGATGCGGTTGGTCACCGGCACGCCACGCGGCGCCTTCAGCTTCTGCCGCTGCAGGGCCGGGCCGATCAGGCGCATGCCGGGGACGCGCTTGATCGCCTGCACGATATACACCGCGCCGAAGTAGGGCCACCAGCGGTCGCCCGCCTTCTCCATGAAACCGAAGCGGTCCAGCCACTGGCTGGTCTCGCAAGGCGGGGCGTAGCAACCGAAGTGGCCGCGGTTGACTTCCATGTTCAGCAGCTTGAGCCAGTCCTTCAGGCGCGGCAGGCGGATGAATTCGCCGTCCTGCGGCAGGAAGTGCGCGCCGGTCAGGCGCCCCGCTGCCTGGCGCATGCCCCACAGGCTGCTGGGGTTGAAGCCGCAGATGATGACCTGCCCTTCCGGAATCAGCACGCGCTCCACCTCGCGCAATACCTGGTGCGGCTCGGCGGCGAACTCCAGTACGTGCGGCAGCACCACCAGGTCCAGGCTCTGGCTGGCGAAGGGCAGTTCGCCGAAGTCGGGTGTGACGACCTGCGGCACTTCCAGTTCGGACTGGCCTTCCACCGGCATGCGCTTGTCGGCCAGCCAGCGATACGGCATGCGGTTGGCCTGCAGGGCGTGGATCTGGGGAGAGCCGATCTGCACCGCGTTGAAACCGAAGATGTCGGCCGTCAAGGCATTGAGATGGTGCTGCTCCCACTGGCGCAGGTAATTGCCGATGGGCGTCTGCAACCAGGTGGCCAGGTCTATAATTTCGGGATTGCCAGCATTGTGGGCATGTTCAGCCTTGTCAGCCATCTCTTCTTTCGCGCCTCATGACCCAGCCAGCCAAGCCAGCTCAAGCAGATCAGAAAACTTCATTGGACGTCCTGGCCGTACCGGCGTTCGACGACAACTACCTGTGGATCATCCACGACGGGCGCTACGCCGCCGTGGTCGATCCCGGCGATGCCACGCCCGTACTGGCCGCATTGCAGGCCGAAGGCCTGACGTTGGCCGCTATTCTACTGACTCATCATCATGCTGACCATGTCGGCGGCGTGATCGAGCTGGCAAGGCAGGCGGTCAGCGACGACTTCCCTGTCGTTCCGGTTTATGGTCCGGCGCGTGAACAATCCCGCATCAAGGGGATCACCGTCCCGCTGCACGGGAACGAACAGGTCAACATCGCCGCATTGGGCTTGCAACTGGAGGTCATCGAGGTGCCGGGGCATACCCTGGGTCACATCGCCTACTACACCGCCCAGCAGCAGATGCTCTTCTGTGGCGATACGCTCTTTGCCGGGGGATGCGGCCGGCTGTTCGAGGGCAGTCCGCAGCAGATGCTGGATTCCCTTGGGAAACTGGCCGACCTGCCGGCCACCACCCAGGTCTACTGCGCCCACGAGTACACCCTGTCGAACCTGAAGTTCGCCGCCGAGGTGGAACCGGGCAATGCCGAGCTGGCGGCGCGCATCGTGCGTGAGCGCGCCCGCCGTGAGCAAGGACTGCCTACCGTGCCCAGCACCATCGGGCTGGAGCGCGAGACCAATCCTTTCCTGCGGGCGAGCTCGCCGGAAATCCAGCATTCCTTGCAGAAGGCGGGCCGTTTGGCGCAGTTGGACGAAGTTAGCAGCTTTGCGGCGCTGCGCGAATGGAAAAATACCTACAAATAGACCGACGTTGGGGGAAAATTAGGGCGCAATTCCCTTCAAATCAAGGACTTGGCTTTGTAACAGGGACCAATTTTTACTTGACTGCGAAAAAGGGTCTTCCGTACACTCCTTCAATTCCCCAATTTGGGCACCAGCGTTTTTACGATTTTTTACGAACCGGTGTCCTCCCTGCACCACGCCGGGGAAACTCGCAGCTTCCGACCTTGCATTACCGTCAACCTGCACGCGACCGTGATCGGACTGATCCGGATCCCGCCGGCAGGAGGTGTCGAGCTTCAATCACAGCTCTGCAACGGAAGCGCCGCACGCAAACTTTTGCCTCTGGCACAGGATATCGCCCACATGCAGCGTACTTTGAAACAACTTGCCATTGCCGCCCTGTTCTGCGCTGGCACCCCGCTGCTCTCCTACGCCAACGATATCTCGATCTACCCCGCTCCCTTCAATGCGATCAATCCCGAACTGGCCGGCAATGCCCTGCCGGGGATGAACGACATCGACATCTGGACACGCATTCGCAAGGGCTTCGGGATTCCTGATCTGGACAATGCGCTGGTGGAGAGCCAGACCCAGTGGTACAGCTCCCGTCCCGACTACATCCAGCGCACCACGGTGCGCGCTTCTCGCTATCTGTTCCATGTGGTGCAGGAGCTGGAAAAGCGCGGCATGCCAACCGAACTGGCGCTGCTGCCCTTCATCGAATCGGCCTTCAATCCGGAGGCCCTGTCCACCGCCAAGGCGGCCGGCATGTGGCAGTTCATCCCCTCCACCGGGCGCGACTACAACCTCAAGCAGAACATGTTCACCGACGAGCGCCGCGACGTGCTGGCCTCGACCGATGCGGCGCTGACCTACCTGCAGAAGCTCTACGGCATGTTTGGCGACTGGCAACTGGCACTGGCCGCCTATAACTGGGGCGAAGGCTCGGTGCAGCGCGCCGTGAACCGCAACCTGGCCGCCGGCCTGCCGATCGACTTCAACACCCTGTCGGCGCAGATGCCCAATGAGACCCGCAACTACGTGCCCAAGCTGCAGGCGGTCAAGAACATCATCGCCAACCCGGCCAGCTTCGACATCGCCCTGCCCAAGGTCGATAACCAGCCCTACTTCGTGACCATCGGCAAGACCCGCAACATCGACGTCAAGGTCGCCGCCCAGCTGGCCGAACTGTCGCTGGATGAATTCAAGGCGCTCAATCCGCAGTTCAACCGCCCGGTCATCATCGGCGGCGAAGACACCAAGATTCTCCTGCCGGAAAGCAATGCCGAGAAGTTCAAGGCCAACATGTCCAAGTGGACGCAGGCTTTCTCCACCTGGACCGCACACACCGTCTCCAGCGCCCGCGAGCGCATCGAGACCATCGCCAGCAAGTTCGGCACGACCCCTGAAGTGATCCGCAGCGTCAACCAAATTCCGCCGCGCATGGTTCTCAAGGCCGGCTCCACCATCCTCGTGCCCAAGACCGAGGAAACCGCTGCGCTCGATACCGACCTGACCCCGGAAATCGCCGACAACGCCCGCCTGGCCATTGCTCCGGATGCGCCGGAAACCCGCCGCATCTACGTCAAGGCCGGCAAGCGCGACACCCTGGCCGGCATCGCCGGTCGCTATCGTGTGAGCGTGGCACAGATCAAGGAATGGAATGGCTTGAAGCGCGACACCCTGGCCGCCGGCCAGAGCCTGCAGTTGCACGTCCCCAATGTGGCCGCGCATGCCGCGCCCACACGGGTCGCCGCCAATCATCGTGCTGCACCGGTGCGCCGCCAGGTCGCTGCCGCCAAGGCACCGGTACGCAAGGCCGCCCCGGCGCCAGCCCGCAAGGTGGCCGGCAAGCCGCTCACCCTGGCCTCGGGCAACGGCGCACGCAAGCAATAATCCGGAGGATGCCGGAGGAGACCCGGGCGGCGTGACCGCCCATAACAAAAACGCGCCTCAAGCACGAGAAAAGAAAAACAACGGTAGTCCGTATGAACCCGAAGCCCCGGAGCTGATCCGGACTTCGGGTTTTCTTTTTTTGGGGTGTGATCGCCGCGTCAGCCAGCCGCTTCGGCGTAGGTGGCGGCCGCCACCAGGCGACGCGTGTATTCCTGCTGCGGTCGTTGCAGTACCTCGGCGGTATCACCACTCTCGACCACCTTGCCGTCCTTCATCACGATCACCTGATGCGCCATGGCCTGTACCACTGCCAGATCATGGGTGATGAAGAGGTAGGCCAGGCCATGCCGGCGCTGCAGATCGGCCAGCAATTGCAAGACCTGCTGCTGCACGGTCACGTCCAGCGCAGAGGTCGGTTCATCCAGCAGCAGCAGTTCCGGCTGCAGCACCAGCGCGCGGGCAATGGCGATGCGCTGGCGCTGGCCGCCGGAGAATTCGTGGGGATAACGTTCCAGCACGGCCGCCGTCAGGCCCACCTCTTCCAACGCGGCGACGATCGCCTGGCGTTGCTGTTCGAGGCTCTGGCCGGGATGGTGCAGGGCCAGGCCTTCGCCGACGATCTGCTCCACGGTACGGCGTGGCGAGAGCGAGGCGAACGGGTCCTGGAACACCACCTGCATGCGCGCGCGCAAGGGCCGCAGGTCGCGACTGCTGCGCTCGGAGATGGGCACGCCGTCAAATCGGATGCTGCCCGCCACGCTGGCCGGCGACAGCCGCAGCAGGGCCATCCCCAGCGTGGACTTGCCGGAGCCGGACTCCCCGACGATGCCGATGGTCTCACCGCGCCGCAATTGCAGGTCGATACCGTCGACCGCATGGAACGCGCGCTTGGCAAACCAGCCCTGCTTGATCTGGTAGGTGCAGCGCAATTTCTCGGCCTGCAACACCACCGGCGCGTCCCCGGGGACATCGACGGCATTGCGCTGCGGCCGGCTTTGCAGCAGCTTGCGCGTGTACGGTTGCTGGGGGCTGGCGAACAGTTCGGGCACGCTGGCGCTTTCCACCAGCTTGCCTTTCTCCATCACGCCCACGCGGTCGGCGAAATGGCGCACCAGGTTCAAGTCGTGCGAAATGATCAGCACGGCCATGTTTTCCTCGCGCTGCAACTGGTTCAGCAGGGCCAGGATCTGCACCTGGATGGTCACATCCAGTGCCGTGGTCGGTTCATCGGCAATGAGCAGCTTGGGCTTGCAGGCCAGGGCCATGGCGATCATGGCGCGCTGGCGCTGGCCGCCCGAGAGCTCGTGCGGGTAGGACAGCGCCCGGCGCGCCGGCTCCGGGATGCCAGTCTTTTCCAGCAAGGCTACGGCACGCCGGGCGGCCTCGCGGGCGTCGATGGCTTCGTGGTGCATCAACACCTCGGCAATCTGGTTGCCGATGGTGAAGAGCGGGTTCAGGGCCGTCATCGGCTCCTGGAAGATCATCGCCACATCGTTGCCGCGCACCTGTTGCATCTGGCGCTCGCTCTTCTGCAGCACGTCCTGGCCGTCGAGCAGGATACTGCCCTCATAGCGCGCATCCTGGTTCAGTTGCAGCACCGCCAGCGAGGAGACGGTCTTGCCCGACCCGGACTCCCCCACCAGTGCGAACTTCTCGCCAGGGGCAATGGAAAAACTGACGCGGTCCACCACCACGGCGTCGCCGAAGCGCACCGTCAGGTCCTTCACTTCCAGCAGGGGGCCGCTCATGCCTTCCTCCGCACATCCAGGGCATTGCGCAGGGCATTGCCGATATTGGTCAGCAGCAGCAGGGTCACGGTCAGCACCACGAAGGTGGACAGCGCGATCCACCACGCATCGAGATTGTTCTTGCCCTGCGCCAGCAGCTCGCCCAGGCTGGGTGTGGAAGGTGGCACGCCCAGGCCGAGGAAGTCCAGGCTGGTCAGTGCCAGGATGGCCGCGCTCATGCGGAAGGGCAGGAAGGTCACCACCGTGGTCATGCTATTGGGCAGGACGTGACGCCAGATGATCAGGCGGTCCGGCAAGCCCAGGGCGCGGGCGGCCTGCACGTATTCGAGATTGCGGTTGCGCAGGAAATCGGCGCGCACGTAATCCGACAGGCTCATCCAGCCGAACAGCGACAGCAACACCAGCAGCAGCCCCAGGCTGGGCTGGAAGATCGAGGAAAAGATGATCAGCAGGTAGAGCTCCGGCATGGAGCCCCAGATTTCCAGCAGGCGCTGGGTGATCAGGTCGGTGCGCCCGGCGAAGTAGCCCTGCACGGCACCTGCGGCCACACCCAGCACCACGCCGATGAAGGTCAGCGCCATGCCGAACAGTACCGACACCCGGAAGCCGTAGAGCAGCCGGGCAAACACATCGCGTCCGCGATCATCGGTGCCCAGCCAGTTCTCGCCGGAGGGTTCGGCCGGGTTGGGCTGCTTTGCGAAGTAGTTCAGCGTGTTGTAGCTGTAGCGATTGGGCGGGTAGATGACCCAGTTGCCATCCTTGTGGAATTGCTGCTCGATGAAGGGATCGAGATAGTCGGCCGGCGAATCGAAATCGCCACCGAAGCTCTTGTCCGAATAATCCTGCAGCATCGGGAACATCAGCTTGCCCTGGTAGCTGGCCACCAGCGGCTTGTCGTTGGAGATCAGTTCCGCGCCCAGGCTCAGCACGAACAGGATGGAAAACAGCACCAGGCTCCAGTAACCGGTACGGTCGGCGCAAAAGCGCAGCCAGATGCGGCGGCTGGGCGAGATGGACGGGGCCAAGGAAGGGGTCATGCTCATTTCGCCAGGCTTTCGAATTGAACGCGCGGGTCGGCCCACACATAGCAGAGATCACCCAGCAACTTCACCACAAGACCGATGAGAGTGAAGAGATAGAGCGTACCCATCACCACCGGATAGTCGCGCCGGATCGCCGATTCATAGGCCAGCAGACCCATGCCGTCCAGCGAGAACAGGGTCTCGATCAACAGGCTACCGGCAAAGAAGGAAGCGATGAAAGCCGAGGGGAAACCGGTCACCAGCGGGATCAGGGCATTGCGGAAGACGTGCTTGTAGAGCACCTTGCGCTCGGACAGCCCCTTGGCGCGCGCGGTCAGGACGTACTGCTTGCGGATTTCTTCGAGGAAGGTATTGCGGGTCAGCATGGTGATGACCGCAAAGGCGCCGATCACCGAGGCCGCCACCGGCAGCGTGATATGCCAGAGATAGTCGGTGACCTTGCCCACCAGCGACAGGCTGGCCCAGTTGTCCGAGGTCAGCCCCCGCAGCGGGAACCACTGCACGAAACTGCCGCCGGCGAACACCACCAGCAGGAACACCCCCAGCACGAAGCCGGGAATGGAATAGCCGACCAGCACCAGGCCGGTAGTGGCGACATCGAAACGGCTGCCCTCGCGCACCGCCTTGGCGATACCCAGCGGCACCGAGATCAGGTAACTCAGGAAGAAGGTCCACAGGCCGATGCTGATGGAGACCGGCAGCTTGGATTTGACCAGGGTCCAGACATCGCCATGGTGGTAGAAGCTCTTGCCCAGGTCGAAGGTGAGGAAGCCCTTGAGCATGCTCCAGAAGCGCTCTACCGGGGGCTTGTCGAAGCCGTAGAGTTTCTTGATTTCCTCGATGCGTTGTTCGTCGATGCCCTGCCGGCCGCGATAGGCCGAGGCACCGCTGGTGGCGCCACCGCCGGAGGCCTCACCGCCGCCGCCACGGCCTTTCATCTCCAGCATGGCCTGTTCCACCGGGCCACCCGGTACGAACTGGATCACGGCAAAGGTGATGGCGACCACGCCGAAGAGCGTGGGGATCATCAACAGCACCCGCTTCAAAATGTAGGACCAGATATTCATGACTGCAGGCATCCTCGTTCAAGACCGGCCTGGCCGGACATCGTTGCATGCTTCATCTTCAACGCCCCTTCTCTTCCCACCAGGTGCTGATCACATAGGGATCGGCCTGGTAATACAGCGGCGCCACCTGCGGGATGCCGAAGCGGTTCTGGTAGGCGATGCGATGGGTGGACGAATACCAGTGCGGCACCACGATGTACTTGTGCAGCAGCACCCGGTCCAGCGCCCGCGCCGCGGCAGTCAGCCGGACCCGGGTATCGGCCGCCACCACCGCCTGCACCAGTTGGTCCACCACCGGGTCCTTCAGACCCCAGGCATTGTTGGAGCCCTTTTCATCGGCCGCCTTGGAACCGAACATGTCGAACAGTTCATTGCCCGGGCTGCTGGTGTCGGGGAAGCGGATGCTGGTCATGTCGAAGTCGAAGTCTTCCATGCGCTTGGCCACCAGCGCGTAGTCGGCGCTGCGCTGGACCACATCGATGCCCAGCGTGCGCAGGTTGCGCGCAAACACGCTGATGACGCGCGACATGGAGCTCTGGTCATCCAGGATCTCGAAGGACAGCGCCACGCCCTGGGCATTGCGTACCGCGCCATCGCGATAGACCCAGCCGGCCTGGGCCAGCAGTTCTCGGGCCTGGCGCAGGTTGGCACGCAGCGAGGCGGGTGGATTGGTCGAGGGTGGGATGGGTGCCGGGCCGAACACCGCCGGATCGATCTTCAGGCCCTTGGCCTGCAGCGACTTCAGCAAGGCCAGCTCGTCGCCCTGCGGCTCGCCGGTCGCGGCCAGCTGGCTGTTGTTGAAGAAGGAGTAGATGCGGGTGTACTGGCCGTAGAACAGCTGGCGGTTCATCCATTCATAGTCCAGCGCCAGCCCGATGGCCTGGCGCACGCGCACATCCTTGAACTGGTCGCGCCGCAGGTTCATCACGAAACCCTGCATGCCGGCACCATTGGAATGCTTGAATTCCTTCTTGATGATCCGGCCGTCTCGGAACTGCGGGCCGGTATAGCTGCGCGCCCAGTTCTTGGCGCTGTACTCCACCACCACGTCGAACTCGCCGGCCTTGAAGGCCTCCAGCCGCGCCAGGTCATCCTTGTAGAAACGGTAGACGATACGCTCGAAGTTGAACATGCCGCGCCGGGCCGGCACCTCCTTGCCCCAGTAGTCGGGATTGCGGCGGTAGGTGATGCTGCGGCCGGTGTCGTAGCTCTCGATCAGGTAGGGGCCGGTGCTGATGGGCGGGGTCAGCTGGATCTGGTCGAAGGGGGTGCCCTGCGCCCACTTCCTGGAGAACACCGGCACGCTGCCTACGATCAGCGGCAGTTCATGGTTGCTGCTGGCGAAGTCGAAGCGCACCGTCGCCGCATCGACCACTACGCAATCCTTCACATCGGCAAAGACCGATTTGAATTGCGGCGCACCCTTGGCCAGGATGGTGTCATAGGAATACTTCACATCCTCGGCCGTGACCTTGTCGCCATTGTTGAAGCGCGCCTTGGGATTCAAGTGGAAGGTCATGGACATGCGGTCCGGCGCCAGCTTCATGTCGTCGGCCAGCAAGCCATAGACGGTTGCGACCTCATCGGCGGAAGACACGGCGAGGGTCTCGAACATCAGCTGGTCCAGCCCGGCGGCGGCCACGCCCTTCAAGGACAAGGGATTGAACTTGTCGAAGCTGGTGCGGCGGTCGGGGTTGGCCAGATAGAGCGTGCCGCGACGTGGCGCATCGGCATTGACGTAGTCGAAATGGCTGAAGCCGGCCGGATACTTGGGCGTGTCGTACAGCGAAAAGGCATGCTCGGCGTGGGCCGGAGCAGCGTAAGCCAGCGTAGCGGCCAGCAGGGAGGAAAGGAAAATCCGGGATGTCTTCAGGGGCTTGACCATGCGGTTGTCTGTCTGCGCTGTCGCGGGCGTTGATGTCTGGGGGCAGGCAAGTCCCGTGCCCACCGGCCTGGAAACGATTTTGTTCCGGGGCATTGTAAATAGAGGAACGATTACAGGGAAGCAATTAAAGCAGCAAGGGCCTGTTCACACTCAATCTGCGAGATGCGTTGCGCCCAGAAGGCGTGGTGGCAAGGCGCGCGGCAAGGCTGGTGGTGGTGCCACCAGCCTTGCCGTGCAACGCCGCCAGCGCGCCTTCTGGGCGCAACCCTCCGGGAGAGGCCGTCAAGCGTCGCCTGCCGTTGTTGCAGCTCCTTGCCGTAGCACCACTACGGCGCGTCGCTGCGCCTAGGCAGACAACGCTTGACGACCTCTCGCACTCGCAGATTGAGTGTGAACAGGCCCTAAGTTCATAGCATGGCCGCACGATGCGAACGGGCCGCAAAGGTTGCCGCGCCTGCCGCTAGCCCCTACAATCCGGGTCTGTTCCAGCGCGGTGGCCGCACGATGCGACCGTCGCCATCACCATCGGCCGCCCCGCGCGCCCGCCTGCCAGGCGGCCCTACGCAGGACGCGGCGGACCATACGGAGTCATCATGGCATTTCTGCAAGGCAAAAAAATTCTGATCACCGGCTTGCTGTCCAACCGTTCCATCGCCTACGGCATCGCCCAGGCGTGCAAGCGCGAAGGCGCCGAACTGGCCTTCACCTACGTCGGTGAGCGCTTCAAGGACCGCATCACCAAGTTCGCCGAAGAGTTCGACAGCAAGCTGATCTTCGACTGCGACGTCGGCAGCGATGAGCAGATCAATGCCTTGTTCGCCGACCTGGGCAAGTCCTGGAGCCAGCTGGACGGCCTGGTCCACGCCATCGGCTTCGCCCCGGCCGACGCCATCGCCGGCGATTTCCTGGAAGGCTTCTCGCGCGAAGGCTTCAAGATCGCCCACGACATCTCGGCCTACAGCTTCCCGGCCATGGCCAAGGCCGCCCTGCCGCTGCTGTCGCCCAACGCCGCCCTGCTGACCCTGACCTATCTGGGCTCGGAGCGCGTGGTCCCCAACTACAACACCATGGGCCTGGCCAAGGCTTCGCTGGAGGCATCGGTGCGCTACCTGGCCGAATCGCTCGGCCCCAAGGGCGTGCGCGTCAACGGCGTCTCGGCCGGCCCGATCAAGACCCTGGCCGCCAGCGGCATCAAGGGCTTCGGCAAGATCCTGGGTGCCGTGGCTGCCACTGCCCCGCTGCGCCGCAATGTGACCATCGAAGACGTCGGCAATGCCTCGGCCTTCCTGCTCTCCGACTTGGCCTCGGGTATTACCGGTGAAATCACCTACGTGGACGGCGGCTTTTCGCGCGTAGTTGGCGGAATGGCGGAATAAGCAAGCCTTATCCACAAATAAAAGACAGTTATCGAAAACCTTTGGTGCTAATTTCGATGTTTTACTGTATGATTCGCCTTGTGCATTGCAATAACCGATGCACAGGCGAATCGGACGTGAACCCTGGTTTCCAGGATTTCCAGCCAGATTCGCCCAAGCAGCTTCGCAAGCCTTACCTGTCATAACGACAAGTTCCCCGTAAAAGCCCCCCGCCCCTGGCATCCCTTGATGATGCCGTCCCGGCGCAAAGCTTTTGTGCCGAAATTTCTTTGTATTTTTCATAGTCATTTCGTCGGTTGGCGTTGCTTTTTTTCGTTCAGACACTCGATGTCCGGCGCGCTTGCGTTCGCCCGTCTCGTGCCTGGCGTATCACATTCACGAAAGAGATTATGACTTTTGAAGCACTCGGCCTGAACCCTTCGATCATCAAAGCCCTGACCGAAGCAGGCTATACCTCCCCGACCCCGGTCCAGGAAAAAGCCATCCCCGCCGCCATCAGCGGCCAGGATCTGCTGGTGTCCTCGCAGACCGGTTCGGGCAAGACCGCCGCTTTCATGCTGCCCTCGCTGCACCAGCTGGCAGACCTGCCGCAGGCGCCGCAGGCCGCCCGTACTCCCAACCAGGAACGCCAGGCCACCCGTGCCCGTGGCGAGCGTCCGCGTTACCAGCCGGCACAGCCGAAGATGCTGGTGCTGACCCCGACCCGCGAACTGGCCCTGCAAGTGACCACTGCCACCGACAAGTACGGTGCCTACATGCGCCGCGTGCGCGTGGTGTCGATCCTGGGCGGCATGCCGTATCCGAAGCAGATGCAACTGCTGTCGCGCAATCCTGAAATCCTGGTGGCCACCCCGGGTCGTCTGATCGACCACATGGAATCGGGCAAGATCGATTTCTCGCAGCTGCAGATCCTGGTGCTGGACGAAGCTGACCGCATGCTGGACATGGGTTTCATCGACGACATCGAAAAGATCGTCGCCGCTACCCCGACCACCCGCCAGACCATGCTGTTCTCGGCCACGCTGGACGGCGTCGTCGGCAACATGGCCAAGCGCATCACCAACAACCCGCTGACCATCCAGATCGCCAGCTCGTCGACCCGTCATGAAAACATCATGCAGCGCGTGCACTTCGTGGATGACCTGTCGCACAAGAATCGCCTGCTGGATCACCTGCTGCGCGACACCAGCATCGACCAGGCCGTGATCTTCACCGCCACCAAGCGTGACGCCGACACCATCGCCGATCGCCTGAACATTGCCGGTTTCGCTGCCGCCGCACTGCATGGCGACATGCACCAGGGCGCCCGTAACCGCACCCTGAACAGCCTGCGCCGCGGTCAGGTGCGCATGCTGGTGGCCACCGACGTGGCCGCCCGCGGCATCGACGTGCCGGGCATCACCCACGTGTTCAACTACGACCTACCCAAGTTCGCCGAAGACTACGTGCACCGTATCGGTCGTACCGGTCGTGCCGGCCGCAATGGCGTGGCCATCTCGCTGGTCAATCACGCTGAAGGCATGCAGGTCAAGCGCATCGAACGTTTCACCAAGCAGACCATCCCGGTCGATGTGGTGGAAGGTTTCGAACCGAAGAAGTCGGCTGCACCGCGCAGCCCGCGCAAGCCGGGTGGCTGGCGTCCGGGCGACGGCCGCAGCAACAACGGCCCGCGCTACGGCGCCGGCAACCGTGAAGGCGGTGGTCATCGCGAAGGTGGTTTCGGTGGTCACCGCGAAGGCGGCAACCGTGAAGGTGGCTTCGGTGGCAATCGCGAAGGCGGCGGCTACAGCGGCAACCGCGAAGGTCGCAGCTTCGGCGGCGCCAAGCCGGCCGGTGGTCCGCGTCGCGAAGGCGGTGCTGGCGGTGGCTACAAGGGTAACAACGGTGGCGGCTTCCGCGCCGACGGCCCGCGTCGCTCCTACGGTGATCGTTGATCGCTACTGATCGCTGACCGGTCTTGAGATGTTGAAAAGCCGCTTCCGAGGAAGCGGCTTTTTCTTGGGTGCTCGATCGATCCGGACGATCTCACCCCGAACACTGCCCACCCTGCCCCGCCTGCAAAGCGCGTACGCCATCGGCAATCGCCTGCGCTGCCTGCGCGACGGCCTTCTGGGTGGCGGCGACCACGTCGGCATTGGCGCCACCGCTGACCGGCTCCACGACCGTCAGTCGACAGGCGCCGCTGCGGCGGTCGTCGGAGCGGGTGATGGTCCAGCCGAAGGCGGCCTGGACGCGTCCACCGCGGGCGGCATCGAAGTCGCGTAGCTCGACATTGATCCGATAGCTGGCCTGGTCGGCCGGGCGACCGCCCCGCGAGACGTCGATGGCGCCCAGGCGCGCGGCCACGCCGGCGGCCAGGGCATCGCGCAACTCATTGTTGAAGGGCGAGGACCAGCGGTCCTGTTCCAGTACCTCCAGTCGGGTGGCATCGCTGCGCACCACCAGTTGCGGACGGGCCAGGCGGTCGGGCACCGCCACCGGCATCACCTCGATGAAGGTCTGCGGCCCCTGGCTGGCGGTGCGTACCGCCGGCGCGCTGTCGGCCGGGCTGGCCAGGGTGTAGAACGTCGCGGGCGGCGAACTGCCGCAAGCGGCCAGCAGTGACGCCACCAGGGCGGCGGCGGCCAGGGTCTTGGGAGAGAGGCTGTTCCTGTTGTGCATCATGGCTCCTGTTTGCCCCGGATCAGCGATTCCGGATGCTGTTGCAGGTAATCGGTCAAGACGCGGATCGAGGCCGCGGCCTTGGACAGTTCCTGCATGGTCTGGCGAATGTCCTGCTGCAGGGGTGCATCGTCGGACAAGGTGCGCTCGGCCGCATTGAGGGTCTTGCGGGCGTCCTTCATGGCGGCCTGCATCTCGGGCGCGATGTCGTTGTTGATGCGCGCAGCGGTCTGCTCGGCGGTCGACAAGGTCTTGTTCAAGGTCTTCAGGGTGGTCTGCAGATCGCGACCGATCTCGTCGAACGGTACCTTGGAGAGCTTGCCGGCGATATCCGAGAGCTGCTGCTGCAATGCGTCCAGGCTGCCCGGGATGGTCGGCAACTCCAGCGGCACTTTCTCAGGATCGATCTGCGCCGGTTTGGCCTTGGGGAAGAAGTCGATCGCCACGTACAACTGGCCGGTCAGGAGGTTGCCGTTGCGCAGCTGGGCGCGCAGGCCGCGCTTGACCAGCAGGCGCAGCAATTGCGCATTGGAGCGGCGCTCCTCGCCGGTCTCTTCGTGGAAGCGACGACCCAGGCGGTCCGGATAGATCTGCACCAGCACCGGCATGCGGAATTCGCGGCGCTCGCGGTCGTACTCGACGCCGATGCTCTTGACCTCGCCCAGCACCACGCCACGGAAGTCGACGGTGGCGCCCGGCTGCAGGCCACGCAGGGACTGGTCGAAATACAGCAAGGCCGTCTGCGGCACGCCATCGGGCTCCTTCATGGCAGCGCTTTCGTCTTCGACCAAGGGATATTCAGAACCTTCCTTGGCCGGTGCACTGACGCGATCTTCATCGCGGTCACGGAAGGCGATGCCCCCCAGCACCACCGTCGACAGCGCCTGGGTATGCAGCTTGAAGCCGCTGGCATTGAGTTCCATGTTGAAGCCGCTGGCATGCCAGAAGCGCGAAGCCTGGGTGACGAACTTGTCGTAGGGGGCATTGACGAAGATGCGCAGGGTCACGCCACGTCCATCCGAATCGAGGTCATAGGCCACCACCTGACCCACCTTGATACGCCGGTAGAAGATGGGGGAACCGATATCGAGCGAGCCCAGGTCGTCCGTATGCAGCACGAACTGGCGACCCGAGGCATCCCGCGTGACGATGGGCGGCTGCTCCAGGCCGACGAATTCCTTCTTGGTCTCTTCCGAGACACCGGCATCGGCACCGATATAGGCGCCCGAGAGCAAGGTGCCCAGCCCCGAGATGCCCGAGGCGGCGATGCGCGGGCGCACCACCCAGAAACGCGTGTCTTCGGCATTGAAGCCGGAGGCTTCCTGGTTGAGCTGGATACCCACCAGCACGTGCGAGCGGTCGGCGGCCAGCTTCAGGGTCTGCACCTGGCCGATTTCCACATCCTTGTACTTGACCTTGGTCTTGCCGGCTTCCAGGCCCTCGGCCGAGCGGAAGCTGACCGTAACCACCGGGCCACGCTCGACCAGGATCTTGGCCACCAGCGTCAGCCCGACGATGGCCGCGATGATGGGAATGAGCCAGACCAGCGAGGGCAGCCAGTTGCGCTGGCGCGTGCGCCGGGGCTGCAGCAGCGCCGGTTTGTCCTGGGGGGTGTCAGGTGGGGTCATGCGGGTTCCTGTTTCTTGTTGACAGTTGAAATCGGGGGGGCATCGTCCCAGATCAGGCGAGGATCGAAGGAGAGCGAGGCCAGCATGGTCAGCACCACCACCGCACCGAAGGCGGCAATGCCGATGCCAGCGTGGACGTTGGCGAAACCGTGGATCTTGACCAGCCCGGTCAGCACCGAGACCACGAACACGTCCAGCATGGACCAGCGTCCGATGGCTTCGACCAGGCGATACAGCTTGGCCCGTTGCAGGCGCTGCCAGCGGCTGCGGCGGCGCGCCGAGATGACCAGGATGCCCAGCGCCACCAGCTTGAACAGCGGCACCAGGAAACTGGCCACGAAGACCACCAGCGCCAGTCCCCATTCGCCCGAGGTCCAGAAATAGATGACGCCGGAGAGGATGGTGTCGCGCTGTTCATCCAGCAGGGTACTGGTGACCATCACCGGCATCATGTTGGCCGGGATGTACATGATGCAGGCCGCGATCAGCAGCGCCCAGGTGCGGGTGAGACTGTCGATCTTGCGCACGTGCAGCGGCGCGTGGCATACGCCGCAGTGCTCGTGCTCGGTGGCGCCTTGCCAGACCGTGCCGCAGTGGTGGCAGCCGATGACGCCCTGCGAGGCGGCGTCCGCCACCGGCAGGTCTTCATCTTCGGCCAGAGTGACGCTGGCCGGTTCATGGGCGCGGCTCATGCGCCTGCTCCCTGGTCACCGAACTGCTCGGCCTGCTGCTGCTCCCACAGATGCCACAGATAGCGCGGATTGAACGACACCACCACCGTCAGCAGCACCGTCAGGCCACCGAAGGACCACAGCGCCGGGCCGGGAATCACCTCGGCCATGTTGGACAGCTTGATCAGCGCCACCAGGATGCCCAGCATGAAGACTTCGATCATGCCCCACGGCCGCGCCGCCTGCATCAGCCGCAGCAGCAGCACGAAGCCGGGCGGCCGGGTCGCACGCGCCGCCGGCAGCAACAGGTAAAGCAGCACGCCCAGCTGGATCAGCGGGAACAGCAGGGTCGTGGCCAGCACCAGCAGCGCCACTTCCGACATGCCATCACGGGTGAGCGCGACCACCGCGCCGATCAGGGTGGTCTGGCTGGACAGGCCCTGCAGTTCGATGGTCACGATGGGGAAGACATTGGCGATCACGAACAGGATCAGCGCGCCCACCGTCAGCGGCAGCAGGTGCTGCAGGCGCTTGCCGGTATCGCGCTCAAGCTCGGCCCCGCAGCGCAGGCAACGGGCGATCTCGCGCTCCCCGAGCGGCATGCGCTGGTAGACGGCGTCGCATTCTTCGCAAACGATCAGGTCCGGGCGTTTCTGCATGGATGAGGATAGTCCCGCGGGCGGGTGCTGTTGTTATAGTTTCTGCAAGGACAACTGACGGGCATGGTGGCACCATTGCAGGGCTTGCGTTGGAGCGCAATCGGGCAGCGGCGTTCCATCCGCACCACCGTTTGCGGGCCCGCCGCGTGAAGATAAATGACCTAATGGTCATTTGCCAGACGATTGTAGCAACAAATTTATTTCAATCCGGCAGGCTTTTACCTGGCTTTTCCTCGGCTCCGGCAGATAGCGCTTGACAAGCTTGCGGCCAATCTTCTACATTTCTTAGATGACTTCCGCAGCAAACTTCTCCCTACGCCACAACAGCGCCAGCGCCCTGCTAGCGTTGCTATCGGTGTCGCTACTACTAGCCTCGCGCTAAAATCCGCAGTTCCTGCCGTTCCCGCTGATGTCACGCGATCCGGCAAACCCAATCAAATCCAGCAATACCGGCAGTAAAACCAGGCAGTGACGCGCAAGCTGTACCAAGCCGACGTCGCAGCCGCATCAGGCGAAGCGATCATGCATTCGAACACCAGGACCATCCATACTCCGCGCCGGCAAGCATGCCAGCCGACCTGCGCGCGGCAGGAGATGCCGCCTCTGGCTCTATGACGGGTTGTCTGGCCACGCGCCCGTGGCAGCCAGGCAACCCGATTCGCCACATCTGACGCATTGAAGCATTTTCGCATTCCACGCATTCTTCAGACTTAGAGGTCCATCATGATGTTGAACAACCCCGCCGCCAAATACCGCCCCTTCCCCGCCATCGACCTGCCGGATCGCACCTGGCCCAGCAAGGTGATCGACACCCCGCCGATCTGGATGAGCACCGACCTGCGCGATGGCAACCAGGCCCTGATCGAACCGATGAACGCCGAGCGCAAGCTGCGCTTCTTCGAACTGCTGTTGAAGACCGGCCTGAAGGAAATCGAAGTCGGCTTCCCCTCGGCCTCGCAGACCGACTTCGACTTCGTGCGCAAGCTCATCGTCGAAAACCGCATCCCCGACGACGTCACCATCATCGTGCTGACCCAGTCGCGTGAAGAACTGATCCGCCGCACCGTGGAATCGCTGGAAGGCGCCAAGAAGGCCATCGTTCACCTGTATAACTCGGTGGCACCAGCCTTCCGCAAGATCGTCTTCAACATGTCGCGCGACGAGATCAAGAACATCGCCGTCACCGGCACCAGGCTGGTCAAGGAACTGACCGATGCGCGTCCCGGCACCGAGTGGCGCTTCGAGTATTCGCCGGAATCCTTCAGCACCACCGAACTGGACTTCTCCAAGGACATCTGCGACGCCGTCTGCGAAACCTGGGGCGCCACGCCCAATCGCAAGATCATCCTGAACCTGCCCTCCACCGTCGAGTGCGCCACTCCCAACGTCTACGCCGACCAGATCGAGTGGATGTGCCGCAACCTGAAGCACCGCGACAGCGCCATCATCTCGGTGCACCCGCACAATGATCGCGGCACCGCCGTGGCCTCGGCCGAACTGGCCGTGATGGCCGGCGCCGACCGCGTCGAAGGCTGCCTGTTCGGCAACGGCGAGCGCACCGGCAACGTCGACCTGGTCACCCTGGCCCTGAACCTGTACACCCAGGGCGTGAACCCGGGTCTGGACTTCTCCGACATCGACGTAGTGCGCCAGGTGGTGGAAGAGTGCAACCAGATCCCGGTGCACCCGCGTCACCCGTATGTGGGCGACCTGGTCTTCACCGCCTTCTCCGGCTCGCACCAGGATGCCATCAAGAAGGGCTTCGCCAAGCAGCAGCCCGACGCCATTTGGGAAGTGCCCTACCTGCCGATCGACCCGGCCGACCTGGGCCGCAGCTACGATGCGGTCATCCGCGTCAACAGCCAGTCCGGCAAGGGCGGCATGGCCTACCTGCTGGAACAGGAATACGGCCTGGCCCTGCCGCGCCGCCTGCAGATCGAATTCTCGCGCGCCATCCAGCGCGAGGCCGATGCCACCGGCAAGGAAATCAACGCCTCCGACATCCACGCCATCTTCCAGCGTGAATACCTGGAGCGCAGCGAGCCCTATGTCTACCGCGCCCACCGCATGTCGGAAGACACGGCCAAGGCCGAGTCGATCAACATCGAAGTCGACATCGTACGCAATGGCCAGCCGGTCACCGTGCGCGGCAGCGGCAACGGCCCCATCGATGCCTTCGTGCATGCCCTGGGCCTGGACATCAAGCTGATGGACTTCCATGAACACGCCATCGGTGCCGGTGCCGACGCCAAGGCGGCCAGCTACATCGAACTGCGCCTGAACGAAGCCCCGACCGGCTTCGGCGTGGGCATCGACGCCAACATCGTCACTGCTTCCTTCAAGGCCGTGCTGTCTGCCGTGAACCGCCAGATCGCCATCAGCGAGAGCGCCAACCAGGCCGGCTCCTCGCAAGCCAAGGCTGCCTGAAAACGGAACAGCGCCGGCGATCCCGGCCTATCCCCGTGAGCGTAAGCTTCCAACGCCGACCTACAGGTCGGCGTTGTTTCGTGCGGTCTCCCTTTTCAGGCTTCTCTCTCCCCATCCCACCCGCGTTCTCTCCGCGCACGGCACATTGCCGTGGCAAAGCATCCCCCTTTGTTTCATCGCAAAGGCAAGTCCCGGCTGCCGACCTAGAATGCCCCGCTCAGGCCGCCGCACTCCCATGCTGTCGGCCGCCAACCTCGGGACATCCCATGATCCAGATCAGCGTCCGCTCGTCGGCCCCCACATCGTCCAAGCCGGGTCCTGCAAACACCCCTCCGGCCCTGTTCTCGCTGGGATTTCGGCCCTTCTTCCTGGCCGGCAGCCTGTGGGCGGCCCTGTGCATGGTGCTGTGGATCGGCATCCTGCACGGTCACGTGGTCTTGCCGACCCATTTCGATGCCCTGAGCTGGCACATCCACGAAATGCTGTTCGGCTGGATCATGGCCGCCATCGCCGGCTTCCTGCTCACTGCCATCCCCAACTGGACCGGCCGCACTCCGGTACGTGGCACCCTGCTCGCGGTATTGGCCGGCCTGTGGCTGCTGGGCCGCGTGGTCGGCACCGTTTCCGCGCTGCTGCCACTGTGGCTGGCAGCGCTGGCTGAACTGCTGTTTCCGGTGGCCCTGTGCACCGTGGCCTGGCGCGACATCATCGCCGCCCGCAACCGCCGCAACCTGCCCATGCCACTCCCCGTGGCCCTGCTGGGCGTGGCCGACCTGCTGATGTACCTGCGCGCCGGCGGCGTGGACCAGCCCCCGGGCCGGGACTGGCGCCTGGCACTGGTGGCGGTCTGCATCCTGATGTCAGTGATCGGCGCGCGCATCATCCCGACCTTCACGCGCAACTGGCTCACGGCACACCGCAGCCCGCTTCAAGTCACCAGCCATCGCTGGCTCGACATGGCCGCCACCGCCAGCCTGCACGCCACGCTGCTGGCCTGGGCCTGCCTGCCCCGCGCCACTGCCGTAGGTGCCCTGCTGTTACTGGCGGCGGCGCTGAACCTGGCCAGGCTGCTGGGCTGGCGCGGCCATGCCACCCTGGCCGAACCCCTGCTGGCCGTGCTGCACCTGGCCTATCTGTGGCTGATCGCCGGCGTAGCCCTGTTGGGCCTGAGCCTGGTGGCGCTACCGACGCTGGAAATCGGCGCCATCCACGCGCTCACAGCCGGTGCCATGGGCAGCATGGTGCTGGGGGTGATGACGCGGGTATCGCTGGGGCATACCGGCCGTGCCCTGCGCGCCGATCGCAGCACCATCGCCATCTATGCGGCCATCAGCGCGGCAGCTGGATGTCGCATTGCAGCAACGTTCATCTCGGGCAACTTCCTCCTGACGATATCTGCTGCCTGCTGGTCGCTGGCCTTCCTGCTGTTCGTGCTACGCTACGCGGCTGTCCTGAGTCAGCCGCGCGCTGCCTGAGGTCAGCGACACCGATCGCCGCAAGACCGCGTCCCCCCGCACGGCCTTGCAGCTTGAATTGTCGGCCAGCTGATGTTGCCGCGAGGATAGATATTCCGTCATGAATTTACGTGATGGGCAGGTTCTCGTTACACGTAACTGGCTTATCATCGATGACTGGTCATCACACCAGTTCTTTTGCTTTAACAAACAAGTCGCAATCACATTTTTCGGGGGGAAAATAATGCGCTTCAGTAATCTCAGCATTGCCACACGCCTGGCCTTCGCCTTTTCGGTCCTGATCCTGGTGATCGCCGCCATCGTCACCCTGGGCCTGATCCGCCTGGGAGACATCAACAAGGCACTCGATCTGGTGGTCAACGACCGCTACAAGAAGATCGCCCTCATCAACACCATCTCCGGCAAGATCGACGACGTCGCCATCGCCGTGCGTAACCAGTTGCTGACCAATAGTCCAGAGCAGGCGACGCGGGAACAGGCGGTCGTGAACGATCTCTCGCTGCAGGTCACGGCTCACCTGAAGGAGCTCGACGGGATGCTGGTCAATCCCGCGGCCCGCGCGCAACTGGCCAAGGTCATGAAGGCGCGCGACGAATATGCCGCCCAGCGCAGGGAAGTCGAGGCACTCAATGCCAAGGGCCAGCGCGATGCCGCTGTCGAACTGCTCATCACCAAAGTCGGTGCGTTGCAGAAAGCCTACTTCGGTGAACTGGACAACCTGGCCGACACCCAGCAAAAGATGATGGACCAGTCGGTCACCGACGCCGAAGCCGCCTACAACACCACGCGCCTGATCATGCTGGTCTCCGGTCTGGTCTCGGCCCTGTTCGCCGCCTTCATCGCCTGGACCATTTCGCGCAGCATCACCCGGCCGCTCAGCCGTGCCGTCGAAGTGGCCGAGACCGTCGCCGCCGGTGACCTGACCGCCGTGATCGACTCCCGCTCCACCGACGAGACCGGCCGCCTGCTGCACGCACTGGCGGCGATGAACCAGAAGCTCAAGGCCATCGTGCTCGAAGTGCGACGCGGCACAGACTCCATGGTCACCGCCTCGACCCAGATCGCCACTGGCAACCTGGACCTCTCTTCGCGCACCGAGGAACAGGCCAGCGCTCTGGAAGAGACGGCCTCTTCGCTGGAACAACTGACCTCCAGCGTCAAGCAGAACGCCGACCACACCCGCAAATCCAGCGAGCTCGCCGGCACCGCCACGCAAGTGGCCAACCAGGGCGGCCAGGCTGTCAAGCAGGTGGTGCAGACCATGGGCGCCATCAATGATTCCTCGCGCAAGATCGTCGACATCATCTCGGTCATCGACGGCATCGCCTTCCAGACCAACATCCTGGCGCTCAATGCCGCCGTGGAAGCGGCACGCGCCGGCGAACAGGGCCGTGGGTTTGCCGTGGTGGCCTCCGAAGTGCGCGGACTGGCGCAGCGTTCAGCCACCGCCGCCAAGGAAATCAAGGAGCTGATCAACGACTCGGTCACCCAGGTCTCCTCCGGGACCGAGTTGGTGGCACAGGCCGGCAGTACCATGGATGAGGTGGTCCACAGCATCGAACAGGTCAGCCACATCGTCGGAGAGATTTCAGCGGCCACGCGGGAACAGAGCGACGGCATCGAACAGGTGAACCAGGCCATCATGCAGATGGACAACACCACGCAGCAGAACGCCGCCCTGGTGGAAGAAGCCGCCGCAGCGGCACAGGCGCTGCAGGATCAGGCCCAGCGTCTGCTGGAACTGGTCAGTGTGTTCCGTCTGGACGAGAAGGGGGCAGCACCGGAAATAAGCAGTGTCCCGCGCAGTATCCAGGCCACTGCCGTGCGCAAGGCGCCGCCGGTAGCGGTGGCAGCCGCTGCAAGCCCGGCCAAGGCTTTGCCGGCACGTCCGGCGCCATCAGCGGCGCCCACCGCCCGGCCGGCCCTGCCCGCCAGCCACAAGGAGGAAAAGTCGGACGAGTGGGAGACCTTCTAAATCCGCCTCCGAGCGCGGTATCAGGCCTGGCGTGCCAGCCTGATGCCGCTGACCTGCCAGCGCGCCGTGGCGGGAAAGAAGTTGCGGTAGGTCAGTCGGGCATGATTGAGCGGCGTGGCCGATGACGATCCCCGCAGCACGTACTGGTTGACCATGAACTTGCCGTTGTACTCGCCCACCGCGCCCGGTGCCGCAGCAAAGCCGGGATACGGCGCATAGCTGCTGCTGGTCCACTGCCAGGCCACGCCGAAGAACTCACGTCCCTGGCCTTGCAGACGGGCCGCCGCGTGCTCCCACTCGGCTTCGGTCAGCAAACGCGCCCCAGCCCAGCGGGCATAGGCGTCGGCTTCGTAATACGACAGGTGCACGACGGCACGATGCGGTTGCAGCGGCTGCAGACCATACTCGGTGAACTCACGCCATCGCCCGTTTCCGGCGGGCCGCCAATAGAGCGGATGGTTCAGGTCCTGCTGCTTCTTCCACTCCCAACCCTCGGACAGCCACAAGCTGGCGTCCTCATAGCCGCCGGCCTCGACAAAGGCCAGGTATTCGGCATTGTTGACCAGCCGCGAAGCGCACTGATAAGCCTCGACGAACTGGCGATGGCGCGGCGTCTCGTTATCGAAGCAGAAGCCGCTGCCGGTATGACCGATCTCCACCACGCCGGCGTCGATGCGGTGCCATTGCAATTCCAGCTCAACCGGATCGTTCAACTGCATGCTGGCCGGCAGTGGCTGGTAGGCCGGCTGCAGCGGATTGATCGACAACAGCACCTTGATGTCAGTCAGCATCAGCTCCTGGTGCTGCTGCTCATGCTGCATGCCCAGCTCCAGCAGGGCCAGGAAATCCTTCAGCTGGGCCTGCTGCGACCCCGTGTCGGGATCGGCGCCATCGGCCTCCAGCGCATCGATCAGCAACAGCATGCGTTCGTCCACCTGGGCCCGATAGGCCATCACCTCCTCCAGTGCCGGCCGGGTCAACAGTCCACGCTGCGGGCGCGGGAATTTTGCGCCCACGCCCTCGTAGTAGGAATTGAAGAGCATGCGGAACTGCGGATGGAATGGCGCAAAACCGGACTGGAAACGCTCCAGCAAAAAGGTCTCGAAGAACCAGGTGGTATGCGCCAGATGCCACTTGATCGGACTGGCGTCGGGCATGGCCTGCACGCAGCAATCCTCAGCCGACAGGGGCTCGGCGATCAGCTGCGACTGACGGCGCAGACGACGGTAGCGGTCGCCCAGCTTTTCGCGCGGGCGATGGTTGAGTTGCTGGACGGCAGCATCAATCACGGCATCGATGGTGGCGGCGGTGGCCGCCGCCGCGGATTCCGGGGCAAGCTGCCGCATGGACTGGTCCAGGGTAGTAAGGACTGAGGGCATCCGCTCTCCTGCAAAGAACTGGAATTCAAGGGAAAGGACTCAACGCGCTCTTCAGCGCGCCTGGGCGTAACACACCGCAAACCAGCGCCGCGTATCGAACCACATCCGGCAGCCGCCGAAACCGGCCTGCTCCAGCAGACCCAGGATGTCCTGCTCGCTGAACTTGTGGCTGTACTCGGTATGGATGCGCTCGCCCTGATGGAAGGTACGGCGCGCACCGGGCCAACGGACGATGAGGTCGCGCCTGGCCTCCAGGTGCATTTCGATGCGCTGGAAGCGGGCATTGTAGAAAGCCACATGGCGCCAGTCCCGTGCATTGAAATCGGCATCGATGAGCTCGTTGACGTGCTTGAGTACGTTCAGGTTGAATGCCGCCGTTACGCCCAGGGCGTCGTCATAGGCGGCTTCCAGCACGTGCGTATCCTTGACCAGGTCCAGCCCGATCAGGATGCCACCCTCTCCGCCCGGCAGCGCCGACCGTACACGACGCAGGAAGGCCAGCGCCTGCTGTGGATCGAAATTGCCCAGCGACGAACCGGGGTAGAAGAACAGCCGCCGTTGCGCATCCACTTCCGGCGGCAGTGTCAGCGTCGAGGAAAAATCCATCGCCAGCGGCTGCATCGGGATATCCGGGAAACGACGCTGCAAACCCTGCACCGACTGGTGCAGGAAGTCGGTGGAAATATCCACCGGCACATACTGCCGTGGCTGCAACGCCCCGAACAGCGACGCCGCCTTGGCGCAGTTGCCGGCGCCCAGGTCGATCAGGGTGCAGCCGGTACCGACTGCTGCCGCCATGGCGTCCTGATGGGTGGCATAGATGGCCGCCTCGGTGCGGGTCGGATAATACTCGGGCAGATCGCAGATGGCTTCGAACAGCTTGCTGCCCAAGGCATCGTAGAAATACTTCGGCGAGATGTACGCTTCACGGGCGCTGAGCCCGGCCACCAGTTCGGCGCCGGGCTGGCTACAGTGCCCGCTACTGGCTTCTGCACGGGGCTGCCGGTGGTCGGCGCGAATATCGGAATCGGAATCGGAGCTATCCCAGCATGTGGGGATCAGTGCGGGTTGGGCCAAGCGTATCTCCTTGCCAATGACGGTGGGTGGATGCTGCTTCTCTGCGGATGGGCGCTACCGGCTTGGGTACTGTAACAGGCCGGGGCGGTCAGGCAATGGCTGACGGACAACTTTGCGATACACTTTGTCAGATCGTCCGGGGCTGCCGGGGCTATTCTCGGCGCTGTCCCGGGACTGTTTATACTGATGCCTGTTCCGACTAGGGCGCAGCGCGGTGGTTCAACGCGGCAATGAGATTTTCGCCCCGCCCGCCGACGTAGCCCGATGGCAACAGGATCGTTGTCCACGGTCCCACGTGTTATCCCTCCAGCGCGCTGGCCCCTAAACCCTGATCCATGTCCATGTCTTCCACGCCGCCGCCTTCGCTCACCCAACCCGCACACCCGACCCAGTCCGCCGACACCGATCCAGACACCCGCCAGGCCAGCGCCACGGCGCGCAAGTCGGCGCTGGCGGCGCTGCGCGGCCTGCTGCCTTTTCTCGCTCCCTACAAGAAACAGTTCCTGCTGGCCGGCCTGGCCTTGCTGGTGGCCGCTGCGGCGACCCTGGCGGTGCCCTACGCCTTCAAGCAGATGATCGATCTGGGTTTCGGTGCGGCCGGCTCAGGTGCGGCCGGCCCAGGCGCGGCCGGTAGCACCGCCCACATCAATCTCTATTTCCTGGCCCTGTTCGGCGTGGCCTGCGTGCTGGGTGTAGCCACCGCACTGCGCTTCTACATGGTGTCGTGGCTGGGTGAACGCGTTACGGCCGACCTGCGCAGCGCCGTCTATGCCCACGTGGTCACGCAAAGCCCGGAGTTCTTCGAAACCACCAAGACCGGTGAAGTGCTCTCGCGCCTGACCACCGACACCACCCTCATCCAGACCCTGGTCGGCACCAGCATCTCGATGGCCCTGCGCAACATCCTGCTGTTCCTGGGTGGCATGAGCATGCTCTTCATCACCAGCGCCCGACTGACCTCGATCATCATCGTCATGCTGGCAGCCGTGGTCCTGCCCATCGTGTTCTACGGCCGGCGCGTGCGCAAGCTCTCGCGCGCTTCGCAGGACCGCGTGGCCGATGCCTCGGCCATGGCCGGCGAAATCCTCAACGCCATGCCCACGGTACAGGCCTTCGCCCATGAGGAAATCGAAGCGCGCCGCTTTGGCCAGTCGGTGGAGCGCGCCTTCGAAACCGCCATGGAGCGCATCCGCGCCCGCTCGCTGCTGACGGTGGTGGCCATCCTGCTGGTGTTCGGCGCCATCGTCTTCGTGCTGTGGCTGGGCGCGCATGCGGTCATGCGCGGCAGCATGAGCGGCGGCGAACTCGGCCAGTTCATCCTCTATGCCTCGCTGGTGGCGGGCTCCCTGGGCGCGCTCTCGGAAGTGATGGGAGACACCCAGCGCGCAGCCGGCGCCACCGAGCGCCTGCTCGACCTGCTGGCAGCACACTCACCGGTGCAGTCGGTACTGCTGCCGGAAAAACTGCCGCCGCGCACCGCCAACGGCGCGGCGCTGCACATCGCCGAGCTCGGCTTCCACTATCCTTCGCGCCCGGAGCATGCCTCGCTCACGGGGTTTTCGCTCGATGTGCGGCCAGGCGAAACGGTCGCCGTGGTCGGCCCCTCCGGCGCGGGCAAGACCACGCTGTTCCAGTTGCTGTTGCGCTTCTACGATCCGCAGCAGGGCAGCATCCGCCTCGATGGCGTGGACATCCGCTACCTGACCCTGCAGGACCTGCGCAACGCCATCGGCATCGTGCCGCAGGACACCGTCATCTTCTCGGCCAATGCCATGGAAAACATCCGCTTCGGCCGGCCCGGTGCCAGCGATGCGGAAGTGATTGCCGCCGCCCAGATGGCCGCCGCCCACGAATTCATCGAACGTCTGCCGCAGGGCTATCAGTGCTTCCTGGGAGAACGCGGCGTGCGCCTGTCCGGCGGCCAGCGCCAGCGCATCGCCATCGCCCGCGCACTGTTGAAGAACCCGCCGCTGCTGTTGCTGGACGAGGCCACCAGCGCCTTGGATGCCGAATCCGAACGGCTGGTGCAAAGCGCACTGGAAGCCGCCATGGTGGGACGCACCACCCTGGTCATTGCGCACCGCCTGGCGACGGTGCAGCGCGCCGACCGCATCATCGTGCTGGAGCACGGCCGTATCGTCGAGACCGGCACCCATGCCGAACTGGTGGCCCGCGACGGTCTCTACGCCAGCCTGGCGGCGCTGCAGTTCGAGACCGGACAATAGCCAGGCGGTGGCCGACGCGAAATCCTGAAATCCCCTAGACTGCGCATTTCGTTCGCCATCGACATGACAGGAGTTCCGCATGAGTAGCCAATTGTTTTCGCCGCTGAGCCTGCGCGGCATCACCTTGCCCAATCGCATCGCGGTGTCGCCGATGTGCCAGTATTCGGCCGAGGATGGCTTCGTCAACGACTGGCATCTGGTGCACCTGGGCAGCCGCGCCGTGGGCGGCGCCGGACTGGTCATCATGGAGGCCACGGCGGTGGTCCCCGAAGGCCGCATCACCGCGGCCGACCTCGGTATCTGGAAGGACGAGCACATCGCCCCCCTGCGCCGCATCACCCGCTTCATCGAACAGCAAGGCGGGGTGCCGGGCGTGCAACTGGCGCACGCCGGTCGCAAGGCCAGCTCCCTGCGCCCCTGGGACGGCCCGGCCGGCAGTGTCGCCGTGGCCGAGGGCGGCTGGCTGCCGCGGGCCCCATCCGCGCTGGCATTCGACACCAGCTACACCGAGCCGCAGGCACTCAGCGTCGAGGACATCGCCGCCCTGGTGCAGGCCTTCGCCGATGCAGCCCGACGCGCCCATGCGGCCGGCTTCAAGCTGATCGAACTGCACGGCGCCCATGGCTACCTGGGCCACCAGTTCCTGTCCCCGCTGAGCAATCGTCGCAGCGATCACTATGGCGGCTCCTTCGAGAACCGCATCCGCTTCCTGCTGGAAACCGTACGCGCCACCCGTGCCGTCTGGCCGGACGAGCTGCCGCTGCTGGTGCGCCTGTCGGCCACCGACTGGGCCGAAGGCGGCTGGACGCCGGACGACACCGTGGCCCTCGCAGCCCGCCTGCGCGAGCTGGGTGTGGACCTGGTGGACGTCTCCAGCGGCGGCAACCTGCCGTCGGCGCCGATTCCGGTCGGCCCCGGTTACCAGACCGGCTTTGCCGCCCGCGTCAAGGCCGAGGCCGGTATCGCCACCGGTACCGTGGGCATGATCACCGACGCCATCCAGGCCGAACACGTGCTGCGCACCGGCCAGGCCGACCTGGTGCTGCTGGCGCGCGAACTGTTGCGCGACCCCTACTGGCCCATGCAGGCGGCACAGCAATTGCGTGAAGACATCGCCTGGCCGCCACAATACGTGCGCGCCGCGTCCAGCAAGACACCGCTGCGACCGGATGTGCAGTACGGGCGCAACGCCGACTGAAATTTCCTGTGGATAAAAAGAAAAATGCTGCCCGGTCGGGTGTCGACCGGGCAGCATTTTTTATGGGACGCCGAAGCTGGGTCTGCGTACCGCAGATCAGCCCGGACGACGCTTGTGACGGATGTATTCGATGATCCCCGGCAGGATGGACAGGATCACGATCACCACGATCAACAGGCTCAGGTTCTGCTTCACGATGGGCAGGTTGCCGAAGAAGTAGCCGGCATAGCCAAAGCTGGCCACCCAGGCGATGCCGCCGATGACGTTGTAGAGGAAGAAGCGCGGATAGGTCATCGCGCCCACGCCGGCCACGAAGGGCGCGAAGGTACGCACGATGGGTGCGAAGCGGGCAATGATGATGGCCTTGCCACCGTGCTTTTCGAAGAAGGCATGGGTCTTGTCCAGGTACTCCTTCTTGAAGATGCGTGAATTGGGCTTGTCGAACACCTTGATGCCCAGCATCTTGCCGATCTGGTAGTTGGTGCTATCCCCCAGGATGGCGGCCACGATCAGGGTCAGCAGCATCAGGTGGATATCGTAGGCACCGGTGGCAGCCAGCGCGCCGGTCACGAACAGCAGCGAATCGCCGGGCAGGATGGGGGTGACCACCAGGCCGGTTTCACAGAAGATGATCAGGAACAGGATCAGGAACAACCAGGGTCCGTAGGAAGCGGCCAGCTCGGCCAGGTGACGGTCGATGTGGACGATGAAATCGACCAGGAACAAGAGAATATCCATAAGGCCTGCAAGGGAAGTGGCGGAAAGTGGGCATTGTACCAACAGCCTGAGCCATACCCGCCAAATTTGACGCAGCGCCGCATGCACTGGCTTCCTCCGCTCAACTTCCCCGGCGCGGCGCTCATTTCCCTTTGATATTTTCCTCTGCCCACTCGGCGGCGGTAATGACCGGGATGGATTGTCGTTCATTGAAGGTACGATCCTTCGGCCACGCTACCCCCTTGCCTAGCGAAAATACGGCACGGTATTTCTTGATGTGATGCGTTGGATCTCTGGCCAATTCCTCGAGAAGGTGGGGCACGCTCCAAACATTGGTCTTGAAAGGACGTCCCAGGACCTGTTCCAGAACGCTCGCCAACTCGCCATAAGTCAGCGTATCACCCGAGAGATAGACGATCTCGTTACGGAAGCGAGGTTCGAAGAACACGATTTCAGCAGTCAGGGCGCCAATGTCCTCTGGCGTGGTCAGCGTCACGCTGTTCTCAAGACTGCCCAGGGCATTCACCGTGTCGGTGGCGAAGTCCACCACTTCGAATACAGGCTCGAAGAGAAAACTGGTGAACATGCCTGTAGAGATGATGACCCATTCAGTACTGCTTTGGGCGCGCAGCAACTCGCGTACATCGAGTTGAGCATCAAAGAGATCCTGCGGACTACCGCGTCCGATTTCCTCGAAATCAACGCCAAACTGCCACGGAAAGTAACGCTTCACGCCGGAACGCAAAGCTGCCGTAGCCAACTTCATCGGCGTTTCGCGACCTGCGACCATACCAGCGCAGCCGATTACGGTGTCGAAATGAGAGAAGACCTGCGCTAGCTGGTCGATTGAATCGTTCACCAGGTCTGCCGCAACCATTTGAATCCCTAAACTGCGGAGTTCATCGATTTCCGCTTTTTTCTCAGCGACTTGTGTGTTGATGGTGGCATCCCTGAGCAGGACGCTGATTGTCGATCCTGGGGCACGTTTGGCAACACGTGCGAGATTGCGTAACACCGGGAGGCCGAGTTCGCCCGCACCCAAGACAAGAATCGCCTGGGGAGGAAACGGAGTACCACTATGCATGATGATTCCTGAGAGTCGTTGCTGATAAGATGTTCCATGGTTGCACGATTGTGTAACGCTCTCAAGAAGGCACACGGATGATACCGAGGAAAGCAAAGATCACCGATAAGACACTGGCACAGGCTGAAGTCATCTGTCAGAGCTTGAAGGAGGAGGAGGATGGCGTGAGACGAGACGTCCTCGCTCATGCAGGCAGCCGCTGGGCATTAGGTATTTTGCACGCCCTGGGTGTCTACGGCACGATGCGCCATGCCGAGATTAAACGGCAGCTGGTCGGCATCACCCAACGCATGCTGACCAAGACGCTACGCGCGCTGGAACGCGACGGCCTGCTGCTGCGGCGCGAGCATGATGAAAAACCGCTGCGTGTAGAGTACGAGCTGACCTCCCTGGGTGAGGATCTCTTGCTACGCATGTCCCCTATCTGGACTTGGGTGGTGGAGCACGTAGAAGACTTCCGCGAGGCCCGGGACAAGTTTGACAACCAGGAACAAAGAGCCGGCGTGCACAGGAGCTGGTAGCCCCGCAAGGACAATGTCCGTCTTTGAAAATCGGGGGTAGCTCCAATTTGGGGCTTGAAATCTTACACGACCAGGGACGACCGACTTCGTTGAACAAATCGATCATGATATCGCCCAATCTGGCTCACTACGCTCGTCCTGCACGAGGTTCTACGAGATATGTCGCGCATTGCAATCACTGATCTGACTGTCGCGCCGCGAGAGGTTGATAGCATCCCCCGGCCCATCGTAGCCCTGGGCGCGACCTCGGTAGCAAAGGACTGGGAAAACGCCAGGCATCAACACCGCAAGGCACAGTTGATCTACTCCGTACGCGGCATCCTTAACTGCGAAATCGAAGACGGCGTGTGGATCGTTCCACCGCAGTGCGCGATCTGGATACCCGGTGACTTACCTCACGCAGCGAGAGGTGAAGGAGAAACGGAATGCTATTGCCTGTTCGTGGAGCCAGATGCGGCACCCGATCTTCCGAAAACCTGTTGCACGATTTCGGTATCGCCATTGCTGCGCGAGCTGCTGCTGAAGGTGGCGGGCTTTCCCGAGCTATACCCGCTGCAGGGACGCGAAGACCGCTTGATTGCCGCACTGCTGGACGAATTGGCTACCGCTCCGATAGAAGATCTGCATCTCCCCATACCGCGTGAGCTGAAGCTACGCCGACTCGCGGAAATGATGCTGGCCGACCCATCGGACAAGACATCGAAGGCAGATTGGGCCATGCGCATCGGCATGAGCGAGCGGAGCATGACCCGCCTCTTCCAACACGAAATCGGCATGAGCTTCGGGCGCTGGCGGCGACAGCTTCATGTGATCCTTGCGCTTCAACGGCTGACCAAGGGTGACAGCGTGCAAACGGTGGCTTTGGAGCTGGGATACGAAAACGCCAGTGGCTTTATCACTATGTTTCGCAAGGCGACGGGCAAGTCTCCGGCACGCTTCCTCTCGGAGCGTAAGGGCGGTAAGACGGACGTTCCGATAGAAGGCATCAAGCTTCTCGATAAATTCTCATCCTGAATCAATCAGGCTGCCCCCCCCCCCGGCGAACCGACACACCGCAAACGCCTGCCCGCCAGGTTCAGTTCAAGCACGCCAAACCTCAGCTCAAGCGCAGCAAAACGTCCCCAGACCCTGTTTCCCTTGGCCCAGCCTTCGCCATTGGGAACAGGTCAGGACACCTTTCATGACATCAATCTGAGCAAGTGCAATCTATCGGATTGGCCGAATTGAATAATAATCTGGCCGAGTTTCGCTATTACATCCGATTATCTCTATTGTTAAATGCGACATCCAAATAACAATGATTATCGTTCATGAATTCTCTCATCGCTGTTGCGACACCCCGTCGAACCATTGGGCCGCGCTCAAGCCCGATCTCCTCACACAATCCCGATAGGCCATACCGGAGAGTCACCAGAAGTAAGCCCGGTACCATACTGGGATCTGCCGTTGCGGCGGCAATGATCATCAGTACGCAAAGCGCATTCGCCGCCGGATCGTCTCCTGTCCCGCCACAACCAGCGACCGCCTCGCAAAGTGAAACTCCCCTGCCAGCCGTCACCATCACGGCTCCCTCGGATAGGGCAAGCACCGAAGGCACCGGTTCCTACATCAGCGGTGAAACGACAACAGCAACGCACTTGCAGCTATCACCGCTGGAATCACCCCAGTCGATGACGGTGATTACACGCCAACGCATGGACGATCAGCTATTGAATTCTGTGCAAGGCGTGCTGGATAACACCACCGGAATCACGTCTTACCAGTCCGACAGCGAGAGAACCAGTTTCTACTCGCGCGGCTTCTTGATCAATAACGTGCAATATGACGGCATCCCCACGGTCGTCGGCAGTACCGTCAATGGGAGCGGGATCAGCGCGCTCGATACTGCGTTCTATGATCGTGTCGAAGTAGTACGCGGCGGATCGGGCTTGCTCACTGGCACGGGCAATCCTTCGGCCGCTATCAACCTTGTACGAAAAAGACCGACCCAAGACTTCTCGGCCTCCGCCTCGCTCAGTGCGGGAAGCTGGGATACCCATCGCGGAATGGCCGACATATCGACTCCCTTGACCGAGGACGGACGCATCCGCGCACGCATGGTGGCGAGTTACCAGAACGGACACTCCTATATTGACGGCTACAAGCCCGAAAAGAAGGCTTTCTACGGGATAGTCGAGGCCGACCTGACGTCTGGCACGAAACTGAGTCTGGGCTATGACTATCAGGACCTCAGGTCGACCGGTTCCACCTGGGGCGGTTTGCCGCTCTGGTTCAGCGATGGTACGCAGGTGAATTATTCTCCGTCCAAGAGCTACGCGCAGGACTGGAGTCATTGGAACAACACGCTCAAGACAGCCTTTGTCGAGGTTGATCATCGATTCGACAATGGCTGGAAACTCCGGGCCATCGCCAACCAGTACCGCACTGAATACAACGCTGAATTGCTTGGCCTGGTGGGTCGCCCCGATCGCACTACCGGTTTGGGGTTCTATCCGTATGGAGCCTATCCCGTGGCACTCAGTTCAACCGGCAGCAGCCGGCAAAATACGATCGATGTGATGATGAGCGGTCCCTTCCAGCTCCTGGGCCGCCAGCATGATCTGGTGGTAGGCGCCACCAGCTCGCGCCGCACATCCGGCCAGGATGATATCGCCCCCTTCTACGCTGGCTTTAACCCGGTCAATATCTATGACCTGAGCGCCCCCTTCCCCCGCCCTGACTTCGCTGGGATGCCCGTAGTACCGACCAGCACCGAAATCAAACAGAGCGGGGTCTACGGCGCCGCCCGGCTCGCCCTGGCCCAGTCACTCAAGCTAATTGTGGGGGGCCGCCTGAACAGTTACGAAATCGACGACAGCGTCAGCGGCGCGTCAATGCACTACAAAAAGAGCAGCGCATTCACCCCGTATGCAGGATTGATCTACGAGCTCGACAAGACCTATTCGACCTATGTCAGCCACACGCGCATCTTCAATCCGCAAACCGACTATCAGGACAGCCAAGGCAACGTGCTCACCCCGGCCACAGGAAAGACGACCGAAATCGGCCTCAAAGCTGCTTATATGCACGGGCGCCTGAATGCATCGGTGGCCTTGTTCGAAACCAAATTGGACAACGCCGCCCAGATAATCCCTGGAAGCTATACGCCGGGCGGCGCCCAGGCCTATCAGGCTGTGGATGGAACGAAGTCACGCGGTCTGGAAATAGATCTGCAAGGTGAGCTGGCACGCGGCTGGAACATCTACGCGGGTCTTTCCCACTTCACAGCACAAGACGCCAATGGAGTGCGCCTGAATTCGCAGATACCTCGCACCACGGCGCAGTTCTCGACTACCTACCAGTTATCAGGAGAGTGGAGCAGGCTGACGCTGGGTGGCGGCGTCAAATGGCAGAGCAGCTTCTACGAGGCCGCCAATACTGGCACCAGTACGCTGGGTGGGGCGCAGGGGTCGTATGCCCTGGCGTCACTGATGATGCGTTACGCCGTTTCCCAGAACACCACGATGACAGTCAACGTCAACAACGTGTTCAACAAGCAGTACGCACTGCAGAAGGGCGATTTCGATACCGTGAGCTATGGTATGCCGCGCAGCATGATGGTAACCCTGGATTACAAATATTGAGCGCCCACAGAGCGACACCTCCCGCATTGGAAATGCGAAACCCTTCCGTTACGAATGATCGTGAAAACTTCTATACCCTCCCAACCACCCTCACTGCCCGCCCTCCAGAACCGGGCCATCAACAATCGCAACAGGATCGCCCTGTTCTGGCTCACCACGGCCGTGGGGGCTGTGCTTTTCGTCAGCTTCCAATTGTTCTTCTACGTCAACGACTTGGCCAGATCGCATGGAGCAACGCCAGCAATTACCTTTGAGACCAACGTACTGTGGATGTTCTCCGCGTTCTACGGTTGCTGGATCATTACTGTGCTTCTCGCACTGATTGGTACGCGTACGACCCGATGGCTGGCGCTGGCTATAGGCAGCCTGCTTGTACTCCTCAACACCCTCGGTGGGATCTCGGACGGCTTGCGCGATGGCTGGCACATTGCCTTCTCGGCAGTGCTTTTCATTTCACTACCCGGCGTGTTCGCCATTGCCTTCACCTGGCGCACCATGAAAAACAAAGGAGACGATCATGTCGATGAATAGTACGGATTTTCCATTGGTCTGGATGACGCTTACCCAGGAACCGAATCACGACCACGAGCAGGACTTCGCCGAATTCGAGGCCAATTTGCAGCGCGGGGAGCCCTTCGTGCTCTTGACCGATACGGTACCTGCAGAAAACCATGAACACTCGCAAGAAGAGAAGAAACGCACAGCGCTCTGGATGAAAAAGCACAAGGTTCAATTGCGACAGCTGGTTCTGGCAATGATCGTCATTGAACCCAACTCGGCGAAACGTCTCGGATTCAGAGCCTTTGCCCCGGTCTTTGCAAAATTCTGGGGCTACCCTCTGCTCGTCTCCGACTCACGCGAGGAGGCAATGACGACGGCAAGAGAACTCCTCGCACAGAACCGGAAATCCAGGGACCGATGAATGGAGCACCTGCGCGAAAGTCCATAGGCAATTCGATGGATCGACCAACTCTATCTACGATCGTCAACTGCATCCACATTCGGCTTCAAACCGGATGCCCGGGGCGATGACCTATTTCAATCCGGCAGGCCATCGCCGGCCAGGATCATCTCCGCTGCGCTCAACAGGTCACCCTGCAGCCCCTCGCGCGCCTTTTGCGGCGAGGCCTCGCGCAGGCCTTCCAGCAGGATCGCATGATGCTTCAGGGCCGGCGCTTCAGCCAGGCGGCGCGAACCGGCGCGCAGGTCGAGGTTGATCACCGGGCCCACCTGCAGCCACAGGCCGGCGATCAGGTCCACCAGGGTCGACATGCCCGAACCCTGGTAGGCGGCGAAATGCAGTTCCTTGTTCAGGCGGATGATCACATCGACATTGGGCTTCTTGCGCTGCATTTCCACCGACAGGGTTTCGTGCAGGCGGGCGACTTCATCGAGCTCGTCCGGGCGGATGTAGCTGGCCGCGTGTTCCACCGCCAGGCCCTCCAGCGCCAGCCGTATCTTGAGCAGTTCGCTGAACTTGCCCTTGGTCATCAGCGGTACGCGCATGGCGCGGTTGGGCAGGATTTCCAGCGCCCCCTCGGCGGCCAGTTGACGCACTGCCTCGCGTACCGGCATGGGGCTGGTCCCCAGTGCATCGGCCAGGCCCTTGAGCGTGAGCTTCTGGCCGGGCCGCACCTGGCCGGCCTGGATCAGTTCGCACAGGTCCTGATAGACCCGCTCGGACAGCGTGGCGTGCTGGATCTTGCGCACGGTGGAGAGGTCGGCAATCAGTGTCTGGTCCATGGCGATAGATGAAAATTTTTTGCGGATTATAGCGGAGCACTTCCCGCGAGCACTGTCCAGGAGCACTCCGGCACAAGCTGCGGACGCGCCCCACATTGCTGACCGATGCTGCTCAAGGCAGGGCGCATGCAGCCTTGAGGGGCCGACCGGCGAAAGGACGACAGCTATCCGTTCCTGATCCCGTCACCCATTTCGCTGCCTGCATGATCGGTTGACGCTACCGATTCTATCGAATACATTTGATCACATGTCAAATAAATGACATCAGCAGAACAAAAAATCGGATCAGCGCGGCGCCACCCCACAGCCAACAGTCTTGCGGCGGTGGCCGGCCCGCAGCGGTGACGGCCACCAGGAGACAGTTGCACCGGATGCACGCACAGCGCAGACAACAGCGCCTGCGTCATCTATCCCCCTCGTGAGGACAGGCTTGCCTGCCCTGCCCGCTCGCCGCTGCACACCTCGCCCATCTCCGGTTCTCTGCGCTGGCCCACCCGGCCGCTGCGCATGTTGCTGCGAACACGACCGACGGCCGCCATCCCAGTCCACCGCCCCGGTCACCCTGCTCGATACAAAGAACGCAGTTCCCAGGAGACACCGGCGCCCGCCGGATATTTAGGAGGATCGCACCATGGAGCAAGACCAGAGCACGTCCGGCAACAACGGCATCAACCACGACAACGACAACGACAACGACAGCACCACCAGCAGCGCTGCAAGTCCCGCCTCCCCGCGCCGCCGCCGCATCCTGCAAGCCGGCGCTGCCGCCATCGCGGGCGCCTCGACCATGGGCTTTCCGGCTATCGTGCGCGCCCAGTCCGACAAGATCATCATCGGCCACCTGACGCCGCGCACGGGTTTTCTCGGTCCCATGGGCGAATACGCGGTCATGAGCATCAACCTGGCCGTGGAAGAACAGAACAAGGCCGGCGGCCTGCTGGGGCGCCAGCTCACCCTGCTGTCGGAAGACTCGGTCAATCCGCCCACTGCCTCCTCCAAGGCACAGCGCCTGCTGGAGCGCGATGGCGCGGCGCTGCTGATCGGCGAGATTTCCTCGGCCTCGGCGCTGGGCATCGCCCAGGTCGCCCAGCGCAACAAGAAGCTCTTCATGAACACCGGCTGCAACTCCGACGAGCTGCGCGGCAAGAGCTGCAACAAGTTCATGTTCCACATCGAGGCCGCCAACTCCACCTACGTCAAGGCCTGTGGCCAGCAACTGCTGCAGAACGGCCTGATCAAGGGCAAGAAGCTGTATGCCCTGACCGCCGACTATGCCTTCGGCCATGACCTGCTGCGCACCGCCAAGGCATTCGTCGGCGCCAATGGCGGCACGATTGCCAACGACGAACTGGTGCCCACCGATGCCACCGACTTCAGCCCCTACCTGCTCAAGATCCGCCAGGCCAAGCCGGATCTGGTGATCTCCAATCTGGCCGGCAACCAGATCACCAACTTCATCAAGCAGTATTCCGAATTCGGCCTGCCCTTCCCCATCGCCGGCTTCGGCTTCGATACCGTGGCAGCCTGGGGTGCGGGCGCAGACAACTTCGCCGGCACCTGGCCCACCACCTGGCACCACGATGTCGACAGTCCTTCCTCCAAGGCCTTCGTGGCGGCCTTCATCAAGAAGTACGGCAAGCCGCCCGAGAACCAGGCCTGGGGCGAATACGTGGGCTTTCGCTCGGTCGCCCAGGCGATCGCCGAGACCAAGTCGCTGGACACCATGAAACTGATCGAGTACTTCGAGAAAGGTGCGCAGATCGACATCCTCAAGGGCCGCAAGGGCGTCTATCGCGACTGGGACCACCAGCTGATGCAGGAGATGTACACCCTCTCGCCCAAACCCAAGGGGCGCGCCAAGGACCAGTGGGACTTCCTGCAACTGGGCGCGGCCGTGCCGGGACCGAACGCACCGCTGGATTCGATCGCGCCGACCATGCAGGAAAACGCCTGCAAGTTCAGCTGAAGTTCCCCGGACCATACCGCCACGCGGCCATGCCTGAGACCCGGGCGTGGCCGCCAGTCGCCTCACTTTCGCAAGGCCTCGGGCCGGAGTTGCAATGCAAATCGTTTTCCTGCTGGAACAAATCCTCAACGGATTGCTGGTCGGCGGCTATTACCTGCTGATCGCGCTGGGGCTGTCGCTGATCTTCAGCCTGGGCGGCATCGTCAACCTGGCGCACGGCGCCTTCTATGCCATCGGCGCCTATCTCGCCGTGGAGATCACCAGGCATCTGGGATTCACCGGGGCGGTCTTCATCTCGCCGCTGCTGGTGGCACTGCTGGGCATCCTGTTCGAACGCTTCCTGCTGCGCCGTTTCTATTCGGCCGATCCCATCCTGGGACTCTTGCTGACCTTCGGCCTGTCGATGGTTGCGGAACAGCTGATCCGTATCCTGTGGGGCGCATCGCCACTCCCGGCTTCGATCCCGGCGGCCTTCAAGGGCCAGATCATGGTGGGTGACTTCATGTACTCGCGCTATCGCCTGCTGATGCTGGCCATCGTAATCGTGGCGCTGACGCTGATCTGGCTGCTGCTCAACAAGACCTCCTTCGGCCGCGTGGTGCGTGCCGGGGTGCAGAAGCCCGACATGGTGGCGGTACTGGGCATCCGCCTGCAGCCCTACATGACGGCCATCGTCATGCTGGGCGTCGGCCTGGCCGCACTGGCCGGGGTGCTGTTCGCGCCGATCTCGGGGGTACAGCCGGCCATGGGGGCCGAGATCATGACGGCCGCCTTCGTGGTGGTGGTCATCGGCGGCCTGGGCAGCTTCTGGGGCGTGGTGCTGGCCGCCGTACTGGTGGGCGTGGTACGCGGCATCACCATCCAGTTCTACGCCCCGGCCGGCGAGGCCTCGATGTACCTGCTGATGCTGCTGGTATTGATCTTCCGTCCGCGCGGCCTGTTGGGCGAGCGCATCGAACGCTTCGAATGAGACCGCGGCCATGAACCCTATGCTCTCCATGAATCCGAAACACCAATCCCTGTGGATCGGCGCCGCCGCGCTGATCATCACGCCCCTGCTGCTGCCACTGCTGGGCCTGACCACCACCTCGGCCACCGACGTGGTCATCTACGCCATCGCCGCCATGGGCTTGAACCTGCTGGTGGGCTATACCGGCCTGACCTCGTTCGGTCACGGTGCGTGGTTCGGGGTGGGCGCCTATGCCGCCGCGCTGTCGCAGAAATACTGGTTCCCCGGCCAGATCGTGCTGCCGTTGCTGTTCACCATCGCTTTCATCGCGGTTTGCGCGGCACTGGTGGGCTTTTTGATCCTGCGCCGGCGCGGCGTGTATTTCTCGCTGCTCACGCTGGCCCTGTCGGCGCTGACCTTCGCGGTGGCCTTCCGCTGGACCGACTTCACCGGCGGTGAATCGGGGCTGGGCGGCATCGTGCGACCGGTGGTCGCCGGCATCGACCTGGACCAGTCGCTGGCCTACCTGGTCTTCGTCAGCCTGATCGCCTTTGCCGTGCTCTACTGCCTGCACCGGCTGATCCGCTCGCCGTTCGGCCACACCATCGTGGCCATCCGCGAGAACGAGCAGCGGGCGCGCTTCCAGGGCTACGCCACCATCGTCTACAAACTGCAGATGTTCATCATCTCGGCCACCGTCACCGGCCTGGCCGGTGCTCTGCTGGCCTTCCACCACCGCTTCGCCTCGGCCGAACCGACCTCGGTGGCCTTCTCCGGCGAACTGCTGGCGATGGTGGTGATCGGTGGCATGCGCAGCTTCCTCGGGCCGGCGCTGGGTGCGCTGTTCTACATCCTGTTCCGCGAATGCCTGTCGATCTGGACCGAGAACTGGCTGCTCTGGTTCGGCCTGGCCTTCGTCGGTTTCATCCTGTTCTCGCCCACCGGGCTGGTCGGCATCTGGCGCCAGCTGCTGCGCCGCCTCAAGCCGCCGGCCGAAGTGGGCGCCGCGATGAGCGCACGCCAGATCGTCGATGGCCTGCCGCTGCCGGACTTCCTGCAACCGCCGCCCCGGCAGGGCGTGGTCCTGGAAGCCCGCGACATCGAAATCCGCTTCGGCGGCATCCAGGCCGTCAAGAATGCGCAGATCGCGCTGCATGCAGGGGAAATCCACGCCCTGATCGGCCCCAACGGCGCCGGCAAGACAACCACCTTCAACCTGATCTCCGGCATGTTCGCCCCGCATGGCGGCAGCGTGCTGCTCAACGGCCAGCCCATCCATGGCCTGCCGCCCAGCGAGATTTGCCAGCGCGGCCTGGCGCGCTCGTTCCAGATCACCAATCTCTTCAAGGGCCTGTCGATCTACGAAAACCTGCGGCTCTCCCTGCAGGCGCGGCATGCGGCGCGCTACAACATGTGGCGCGACATCGACAGCTATCCCGAGATCCATGCCGAGACCGCCGAACTGATGCGCTTCCTCGGGCTCAAGGGCATCGACGACATCGAAGGTGGGGCCCTCTCCTACGGCGGGCAACGGCTGGTGGACCTGGGCATCGCCCTGGGCTCCAAGCCCCAGGTGCTGCTGATGGACGAACCCCTGGCCGGCCTGGCCGCTACCGAACGTGAACGGGTCTCGCGGCTGGTGCAGATCATCGCCGCCAATATCCCTGTACTGATCGTGGAACACGACATCGACCGCGTGCTGGGTTTCTCGCACCAGGTCACCGTGATGAACCAGGGCAGCGTACTGATGGCTGGCACACCCGAACAGGCGCGCGCCGACCAGCGCGTGCAGGAAATCTACACCGGTCACGGCACCCCGCCGGTCACCGGCCGCAGCAGCGGCGATGCGCAAGAGCGGGCGCAATTGCTGGCCTTCGAGGGCGTCAATGCCTACTACGGCAAGAGCCACATCCTCAATGACGCCAGCCTGGAGGTACGGCAGGGCGAGATCGTTGCCCTGCTGGGCCGCAATGGCGCCGGCAAGTCCACCCTGCTCAAGACCCTCACCGGCCTGCTGCGCCCAGCCTCCGGCACCATCCGCTATGACGGTCGCGACATCGCCGGACTGTCCGCCCCCGATATCGCCCGCCTGGGCATCGGCTATGTACCGCAGGGGCGCGGCCTGTTCGCCGGTATGACGGTGGCCGAGAACCTGGCGCTGGGCCGACTGGCGCGCAAGAACGACAGCAGCAACGGCGTGGCCTGGAGTGAAGAAAAGATCTTGCAATACTTCCCGCGCCTGAAGGAACGTCTGCACACCCACGCCGATTTCCTCTCCGGTGGTGAGCAGCAGATGGTCGCGGTGGCCCGGGCGCTGTCGGGCAACGTCAAGCTGCTGTTGCTGGACGAGCCCTTCGAAGGCCTGGCCCCGGCCGTGGTGCAGGAACTGTTCACCGTCTTCGACCAGTTGCGGCGCGAGGTTTCCATCGTCATCGTCGAACACAACCTGGACCTGGTGCTGGCCCTGGCCGACCGCGTCTTCGCCCTGGAGCGCGGCGCCGTCTTCCACACCGGACCGGCCGAACCGCTGCTCAACGATCTTACCTATCGCAAGAAAATCCTCTGGCTCTGAGCCAGCACTCTCCCTCCCTGCAACAAGGACACTGCACCATGGACCTGAATCTGAAAGACCAGAAAGTCATCGTCACCGCCGGCGCCCAGGGCATCGGCCTGGCCATCACCGCCGCCTTCGTCGAGGCCGGCGCCCACGTCCACATCTGCGACGTCAGCGAAGACTTCCTCGCCAGCGCCCGCAGCCAGTTCGCCGGCGCCCCCGTGAGCTACAGCCTGACCGACGTCACCAGCGAGACCCAGGTCGACGCCATGTTCGCCGACCTCAGCCAGCGCTGGGGCGGTGTACTGGATGTCCTGGTCAACAACGCCGGCATCGCCGGCCCCACCCTGCCGGTGGAAGACGTCGAATTGTCCGGCTGGGACCAGACCATCGCGGTCAACCTCACCGGCCCCTTCCTCTGCACCCGGCGCGCCGTACCGATGCTGAAGAAGAACGGTGGCGGCTCCATCGTCAACATCTCCTCGGTCGCCGGCCGCCTGGGCTTTGCCCTGCGCACGCCCTACTCGGCCTCCAAGTACGGCGTCATCGGCCTGACCGAAACCTGGGCCATCGAACTGGGGCCGTCCAATATCCGCGTCAATGCCGTGCTGCCGGGCGTAGTCGAAGGTGCCCGCCAGGAGCGCATCGTCGCCGCCAAGGCAGAGGCCTATGGCATCGAACATGAAGAAATGCGCCAGCGCCTGCTCTCCAAGGTCTCGCTGCGCAAGATGGTCACGGCGCAAGACATCGCCAACCAGATCATCTTCATCTGCTCCCCGGCCGGCGCCTCCATCAGTGGACGCAGCCTGTCGGTATGCGGCAATGTCGAAGTATTGAGCTAAGGAGCCGTCATGAGTGAAAAGATCGCCGTCATCGGTGCTGGCCTGATCGGCCGCGCCTGGGCCATCGTCTTTGCCCGCGCCGGCTACCGGGTGGACCTGTGGGACGCCGTCCCGCAAGCCCTGCAGGGTTGCCGGCAACTGCTGCAGGACAACCTGGCCGACCTCGCCAGCCATGGCCTGATCGACGAAACACCGCAGACCGTACTGGCCCGCATCCACACGGCAGACAGCCTCGCCGCCGCCCTGCAGGACGCCATCCTGGTCCAGGAAAACGTCAAGGAAACGGTAGACGTCAAACGCGCCATCTTCGCCGAAATGGACCGCCTGGCCGCCCCGCAGACCATCCTCACCAGCTCCACCTCGTGGATCCCCACCTCCGCCTTCTCGGAGCACCTGCCCGGACGCGACCGCATCCTGGTCGCCCACCCCGTCAACCCGCCCTACCTGGTCCCCCTGGTCGAACTCGCCCCGGCCCCCTGGACCTCCGCTGCCACGGTCGAACGCGCCCGCGACATCTACACCCGTGCTGGCCAATCCCCGGTGGTCCTGAACAAGGAGATCACCGGCTTCCTGCTCAACCGCATCCAGGGCGCGGTACTGAACGAAGCCCTCAACCTCTACGAAAACGGCTACGCCACTGCTGCCGATCTCGACAAGGTCTTGAAGGACGGCCTCGGCCTGCGCTGGTCCTTCATGGGCCCATTCGAAACCATCGACCTGAACGCCCCCGAAGGCGTACTGGACTATGCCCGCCGCTACGGCCACACCTACCGCGACGTAGCGAAGACACAAGCTCCCAATGAATGGAACAGCGAGACCCTGGAGCGCATTGAAGCAGAGCGACGCGCCGCCCTACCCGCAGACCAGCTAGGCGAACGCGCCCGCTGGCGCGACAACAGACTGATGGGACTGATTGCGCACAAGCGCAAGCAGAAATAGCAAACAAAGAAGCAAAGAAAAGGAAAGCAAAGGCAAAACCGAAGCAAGCAAGAGCACCACGAAGCCGAAGGCGAGTCCCCCCGCGAGGCCGAAGGCGAGCCGGACACGCTTTCCCCCTTGGGAGCCAGCCGCCGGAGTGAAGCGGCAAGTGGATCAGAAAAATAGTGGGAGCGAAGCGACTCTATTTTTCCCACTTGCCGCTTCACTCCGGCGGGCACCCTCCGCAGGAGGGCTGGCTCTTGGGGCCCGTTTTCTTTGCTTACTTTCTTTGGCGGGCCAAAGAAAGTGAGCGGCTGCCGGGCCGCCCCCGGCGCTCCCCTGCGACCGGAGAGAGAAAAGCATTAAGCTAGAGCGCAAATAGTCAGCAAGACCAGACTACCCAAAAAACAAAACAAAACGAAGCAAAGCAACAAGACAGAAGACAGCAAAGCACCCCCAAAAGCACAACCAACATCAAAGGAGCACACCCCATGGCCAAGCCCAAGAAAGTCATCATCACCTGCGCAGTCACAGGCGCCATCCACACCCCCTCGATGTCCCCCCACCTGCCCATCACCCCCGAGCAGATCAGGGACGAAGCATTGGCCGCCGCCGAAGCCGGCGCCGCCATCGTCCACCTCCACGCCCGCGACCCACACAACGGCAAACCCACCCAGGACCCCGACGAATTCCGCAAATTCCTCCCCCAGATCAAAGCCCGCTCCAACGTCGTCATCAACCTCACCACCGGCGGCGCCCCCACCATGGGCGTAGAAGAACGCCTGCAACCCGCACTGCAGCTCAAACCCGAAGTCGCCTCCCTCAACATGGGCTCCATGAACTTCGGCCTGTATGAAATGCTGAACCGCTTCAAGGACTTCAAATACGACTGGGAACGCCCCTACCTCGAAGGCTCCGACGACCGCATCTTCCGCAACACCTTCAAGGACATCGCCTACATCCTCGAATCCTGCAGCGCCAACCAGACCCGCTTCGAAATCGAGTGCTACGACATCGGCCACCTCTACACCGCCGCCCACTTCATCGACCGAGGCCTGATCAAGCCCCCCTTCCTGATCCAGTCCGTCTTCGGCCTGCGCGGCGGCATCGGCAACGACGTCGAAGACGTGATGCACATGAAGCGCACCGCCGACCGCCTCTTCGGCGAAGACTACTTCTGGTCCGTACTGGGCGCCGGCCGCGGACAGATCCCGATCGCCACCATGTCGGCGGCCATGGGCGGCCACACCCGCGTGGGTCTCGAAGACTCACTCTGGGACGGCCCCGGCAACCTGGCCAAGAGCAATGCCGACCAGGTCCGCCGCATCCGCACCGTCATCGAAGCGCTCTCCCTGGAAGTGGCCAGCCCCGACGACGCCCGCGCCATGCTGAAACTCAAGGGCGGCCAGAACGTCGGCTTCTGAGCGCCACCGCCCGCAGCGGGCAAGCCTTGGCGTTTCGTCATTGACGCCATGCCAAGGCTCCCCGCCGGTCGGGTGCTTGCCCTGTCGATGCGCTACAATCCCGCATCCCTCGGCCAGTGGCCAGCACCCGAAACATTGCAATGAAACAATACCAAGACCTCATCCAGGACGTCCTCGAGAACGGCTCCTGGCAAGACAACCGCACCGGCATCCGCACCCTCAGCATCCCCGGCGCGATGATGCGCTTCGACCTGCAGAAGGGTTTCCCTGCGGTGACCACCAAGCGTCTGGCCTTCAAGTCGGTGGTGGGCGAACTGTGCGGCTTCCTGCGCGCCACGCGCAGCGCCGCCGACTTCCGCGCCCTGGGCTGCAAGGTCTGGGACCAGAACGCCAATGAAAACGCCGACTGGCTGGCCAATCCCTTCCGTACCGGCACCGACGACCTGGGCCCGGTGTATGGCGTGCAATGGCGCCAGTGGCCGGCCTACAAGCTGATCGATGCCGCGCATAGCGCGCAGATCGACGCGGCCCGCAGCAAGGGTTTCAGCATCGTCTCCACGCTGCAGGATGAAGGCGTGGACAAGGTGCTGCTGTACAAGGCGGTGGACCAGTTGCGCGACTGCCTGGACACCATCGTCAAGAACCCCGGCAGCCGCCGCATCCTGTTCCATGGCTGGAATTGCGCGGTGCTCGACGAAATCGCCCTGCCCGCCTGCCACCTGCTGTACCAGTTCCTGCCCAACCAGAACACCGGCGAAATCTCGCTCTGCCTGTACGTGCGCAGCAACGACATCGGCCTGGGCACGCCCTTCAACCTGGCCGAAGCGGCGGCACTGCTGCATCTGGTCGGGCGCCTGACCGGCTACAAGCCGCGCTGGTTCAGCTACTTCGTGGGCGATGCCCACATCTACGAAAACCATATCGAGATGGTCAAGGAACAGTTGACGCGCGAACCCTACCCGCTGCCGCAACTGCTCATTTCCGACCGCGTACCGGACTTCGCCAAGACCGGCGAATACGCACCGCAATGGCTGGAGCAGATCGAGCCCTCCGACTTCTCGCTGGAGAACTACCAGCACCACGCCCCCCTGACCGCCCCCATGGCGGTCTGAACCACCTGCGCATGCCGCCACCGGCAGTGCGCCGGCCGGTGCGCGCTTCGGGAGAGATGCATGACTACCCCCCTGCTGCAACGACTGGGCCTGGCCCATCCCATCATCCAGGCCCCCATGGCTGGCAGTTCCACCGTGGCCATGGCCGCTGCCGCCTCCAATGCCGGCGCCCTGGGTTCACTGGCGCTGGGCGCCTCGAACGTGGCGCAGGCCCGCGAAGCGCTGGCACAGTTGCAGGCGCTCACGGCCAAGCCCTTCAACGTCAACTTCTTCTGCCATCAACCGGCGCAGCTGGATGCGACCCGGGATGCGGCCTGGCTGCAGCACCTGCAAGGCCATCTGGATGAATTCGGCGGCAGCATTGCGTTGCCCTTGAAGGAGATCTACCAGAGCTTCAAGGTCGATACCGGGATGCAGCAACTGATGCTGGAACAGCCGCCCAAGGTGGTCAGTTTCCACTTCGGCCTGCCATCGGCTGCGGTGATCCAGTCCCTCAAGCAGGCCGGGGTGTTCCTGATGGCCAGCGCTACCTGCCTGGACGAGGCACGCCAGATCGAGGCCGCCGGGATCGACGCCATCGTCGCGCAAGGCATCGAGGCCGGTGGCCATCGCGGCATCTTCGACCAGGACAAGGATGAGGAGATCGGGACCTTCGCCCTGGTGCGCCTGCTGGCGCAGCATAGCCGCCTGCCGGTGATCGCAGCCGGCGGCATCATGGATGGCAAGGGCATTGCCGCCGCCCTGCAACTGGGCGCGCAGGCGGTGCAGATGGGAACCGCCTTCCTGCTCACCCGCGAATCCGGCGCCAATGCCGCCTATCGGGCCCTGCTCAAGAGCGAGCGCGCCGAACACACGCGCGTGACGGCCGCCATTTCAGGCCGCCGTGCACGCGGCATCGTCAATCGCTTCATGCAGGAAATCGATACCCCCGACGCGCCGCCAATTCCGGCCTATCCGGCCGCCTACGACGCCGGCAAGCAGCTCAATGCGATGGCTGTGGCCAGGGATGTGCACGAATTCGGCGCCCACTGGGCCGGACAAGCTGCGGCGCTCATCCGCGACGGGCTGACCGTGGCCGAGCTGGTCCAGGTGCTGGTGCAGGAGTGGCAGGCCACGGCCTGAGCCACTCTGTTCAGGATACGGTGCCGGTGGCGGTACCGGTGTCGCCCGGCACCTGCTTGTCCTGCCAGCCGCCGCCCAGGGCCTTGTACAGCGAGACGGTCGCCTGCAGCCGCTGCAGCTTGATCTGGCCCAGCTGGTTCTGGGCTTCGGAGAGGGTGCGCTGGGTATCGAGCACCACCAGCAGGTCTTCGGCACCGGCACGATAACGAATTTCGGCCAGCTCGAAGGCGAAGCGCGCCTGGTCCACTTCCCCTACCTTCAGGCGGTACCGTTCTTCCAGGCTGCGAATGGCGCCCAGGGCCTTTTCCACCTCGGACAGCGAGGTGATCACGCGCTGCCGGTAGACCTGCACCAGTTCTTCCTTCTGGGCCTCGGCCAGGGCGCGCTGGTTGCGCAGGTTGCCGCCATCGAAGATGGGCGCGATCAGGCCGGCACCGAGATTGGCGAACAGGTTGGGACCATCGAACAGGGACAGCAAGGCATTGCTCTGCGCGCCCGTGGAGCCGGTCAGCGTGATGCTGGGGAACAGCGACGCCCGGGCCACGGCGACGTTGGCATTGGCGGCCGCCAGGTTGGCTTCGGCGCGACGGATGTCGGGCCGGCGGGTCAGCAGTTCGGACGGCAGGCCGGCCGAGATGCGCGGCATCTGGATGCCGGCCAGGCCTTTTTCCTCGACCTTGAAATTCTGGGGCGGACGGCCCAGCAAAATGGCCAGCGCAGTCTGGGCGTCCTGCTCCTGCTGTTGCAGGTCGGGGATCAGCTGTCGCTGGTTGGCCAGGGCCGAACGCTGGCGCGCCAGGTCCAGCGGCGAGGCCGAGCCGGCGCGGCTTTGCGCTTCCACCAGGCGCAGCACGCGTTCGGCGTTGTTGACGTTCTGGCGCGCAATCTCCAGCCGGTCGCGCAGCGACAGCACTTGCAGATAGGTGGAGACGATGCCGCTGGTGACGGTCAGGGCCACCGTCTCGCGGTCATAGCGATTGGCGCGCAGGGTGGCTTCGGCGGCTTCGACCCCGGCGCGATTCTTGCCCCAGAAGTCGATCTCGTAGCTGATCTGCAGGCTGGCGTTGGCGGCATTGGCCGGGGTGCCGCCTGAGATCGGCATTTCACGGCTGGCCCCGGCATTCAGGCTGACATTGGGCAACAGCGGCGCACCGGCGATGCGGGCCTGGGCCTCGGCCTGCTTAATACGGGAAAAGGCGGCGGCGATTTCATAGTTGTTGCGCTGGCCTTCCTGCACCAGTTCGGACAATTCGCCACTGCCGAACTGCTTCCACCAGTCGGTATCGGGCCACAACTGTTCTGCGTGGGCCACGTCGGCCGAGGCGCCACCGCCCCACTTGTCGGGCACCTGCATTTCGAGGATGGGATCGGTCTGCACCTGGGGCGTGACGCAGGCCCCCATGGCAAGCGCCAGCGAGACGGCCAGCGCCACCCGCGCCAGGCGGGGCAGCAGATCGGAAACAGGCGGAGTCGGGCTAGGCAATCTCATGGGTCATGTGCATCGAAACAGGAAAAAGAGGCCGCCCTCCCCGGCGCAGCCTCTACTGTACAGCATGCCTGGCGGCTAGCGTGAGGCTGCGCCGGCGGTGGCCGCAGGGGCCGGTGGATTGGCTGGCAACAGCACCTGCTCACCTTCCTTCAGGCCCGACAGCACCTGGGCGCGCTCGCCATCGCGGATGCCGATCTTGATCTTGCGGCTCTCCAGCTTGCCGTCCTCCAGTACCACCTTCACGGTCTGGGTGCCATCCATGCCGGGCTTGGTCACCAGCGAGCGCGGGATGGTGGGCACACGCTCGGCCCGCGCCAGCACGAAATAGACATCGGCACTCATGCCGCTCATCAGTTCCCGGCTGGGATTGGCCACGTCAAAGAGCACGGTGTAGAAGGCCTTCTTGCCCTGCCGCCCGGAGTCGTCGGTGGGCAGCAGCATGATCTGGCGCAGCTTGCCGCTCCAGCGCTTGCCGGGATAGCCGGGCGTGGTGAAGTAGGCGGTCATGCCCTTTTGCAGGCGGGTGACGTCTTCTTCCGATACCGGTACCTGCACCGTCATGCGCGAGAGGTCGGCAATGCGCATCAGGACTTCCTGGTTGGCGCCCACCATCTGGCCCGGCCGCGCGTTGAGGATGACGATGGTGCCGCTGACCGGCGCTTCGATGCGGGTCTGTTTCTGCACCGCCTCATCTTCGCGGATGGAGGCCTCGGTCTGCTGGATCTGGGCGTTGGTGGCGTCCACCCGGGCCGCCGCCGCATACATGTTCATGCGGCTGGATTCATAGGATTCCTCGCGGGTGGCGTTCTCGGCCTTGAGCTGGGTCTGGCGCTGGAACTGCAGTTGGGCAAAGTCCAGCTGGGCGTTCTGTCCGGCCAGCTCGGCCTTGAGGCGCGCCAGCGTGGCGCGGTTGTTCTCGATGCGGCTGCTCTGCACGGCCGGTGCCACCGTGGCCAGCAGGCGACCGGCCTTGACGGCTTCACCGATGACCACATCGACATCCGACAATTGGCCAGCCACCTTGGAGCCGACATCCACATAATCCTGCGCCACCACATTGCCGGTGGCATTGACTACCTGTTCCAGGTCGGCCCGTTCGACGGTGACCGTCTCCAGCTTGACCGGAATCGGCTTGGGCGCCGCTGGCGGCGGCTGCTGGCGCGAATACAGCCAGTAACCGCCGCCCAGCACGAGCACCAGCGCCAGCCCGCTCCACCACGCCTTCTGTCGTGCAGGGGCGTGCGAAGTCGGGATGGCGTGGGGCAGTTGATCTTGCGGCTCGGTCATGGTCGCTCGTGGCAAACGCGAAAGATGATGTCAGAAAATGATGACGGCCGAATTTCATCGGCCGTCTCCGGTCCTGTCCGCCCCCTCAGGCGGCCAGCATCGGTGCGTCCTGCCGGGCCAGGGCGACGCGCCAGTCCGGATGGACTTCCGGGACGCCGCTCCAGACCGCCTGGTGCAGCTGAGACAGCAGACCCGGCTCTTCCAGGATGCTGTTCTTCTGCTTGTCGTTGAGCGCGTCCGGCCCATCCTTGAGCGCGGTGCGCACCAGCTTCTCGCGCAGGTGCTGCGTCAGTTGCGGCACCTGCGGATGGGCATGCGCAGTGGCACACACCAGGGCATTGAAGGCGGGATCGACCACCGCTTCCACGAAGCCGGGCAACGCCGGCGTTTCTTCATGGTGGCGCACGGTCTCGCGCAATTCGAAGGGTGGCGAGGTCTCTTCGGGAATCTTGAACAGACCGGCGCGACGGAAGCCACGGCCAAAGCTGACCCGCGAGGACAGCACCGATACCGGCACCGACACCGCCAGAGAACCGGCGATCGGGATCAGCCACCAGATGAAGGACGGGTTGAGCCAGTACACCAGCGCGCCCCAAGCCACGCCCAGCAACGAATGCCAGCCATGGCGGCGCAGCGCCTCGCCCCAGCCGGTTTCGTTGTCGGCGCGCGGCGGCGACTTCCAGCCGGCATTCCAGCCCAGGAAGGCGCCCAGCACGAAGCGGGTGTGGAACAGCATGCGCACCGGCGCCAGCGCCATCGAGAACAGCAGTTCGATCACCATGCTCAGGAACAGGGCCAGCGCGCCGCCAAAGCCCCGCGCGCCCTTCACTGCAAACAGCAATACCGCCAGGATCTTCGGCAGGAACAGGATGGTGGCGGTGGCCGAGACCAGCGCCAGGGCCTTTTCCGGATGCCATTCCGGCCAGATCGGGAACAGCTGGCGCGGCGCCGTGAAGTATTGCGGGTCGATCAGCGTGTGCGCGGCCAGCAATACCGTGGACAGGATCAGGAACAGCCCCCACAGCGGCGCCGAGACATAGGCCATCACGCCGGTGACGAACACGGCACGGTGCACCACGTGCATGCCACGCGCCAGGAACAGGCGGAAGTTCATCAGATTGCCCTGGCACCAGCGACGGTCGCGGCTCAGTTCGTCGAGCAGGTTGGGCGGCATTTCCTCGTAGCTGCCGTCGAGATCGTAGGCGATCCACACCGACCAGCCGGCGCGCCGCATCAGCGAGGCCTCGACGAAGTCGTGCGACATGATCGGCCCGGACAGGTTGCCCTTGCCCGGCAGCGGCGCCAGCGCGCAATACTTCATGAAGGGCTGCAGACGGATGATGGCGTTGTGCCCCCAGAAGTGCGACTCGCCCAGTTGCCAGTAGTGCAGGCCGGCGGTGAACAGCGGTCCATATACGCGGGTCGAGAACTGCTGGATGCGGGCATACAGCGTGTCACGTCCGGCCGCGCGCGGCGCGGTCTGGATGATGCCGGCGCCGGGATGGGCTTCCATCAGGCGGGTCAGCTTGGTCAGGCATTCGCCGGTCATGACGCTGTCGGCGTCCAGCACCACCATGTAGCGGTAATCGGCACCCCAGCGACGGCAGAAGTCGTCCAGGTTGCCGCTCTTGCGCTTGACGCGGCGGCGGCGGTGGCGATAGAAGATGCGCCCGAAGCCGCCGGTCTCGCGACACAGGCGATTCCAGGCGGCGGTTTCGGCGGCGCAGATATCGGCTTCGCCACTGTCGGAGAGGATGAAGAAATCGAAATGCGCGATCTGGCCGGTGCGCTCCAGCGACTCGTAGGTCGCCCGCAGGCCGGCGAAGACGCGTGCCACGTCCTCGTTGCAGATGGGCATGACGATGGCCGTGCGCGCTTCTTTCGCGATCTCGGTGTGACCGGCCTTCTCGTGCGAGATGAGGTACTTGTCGTCACCGCGCATGAGGACCAGGAAGCCCGTCATGGCCGTCCAGAAACCCGCCGACACCCACAGGAACAGCAGGCCGAACAGGAACAGCACCACCATCTCCAGCGGCTTGGTGCCGTGGTAGGGCAGCACGTCGCTCATGAAATAGGTGGCCATCGAGGTCTGCAGCACCATCAGGATCAGCAACGTGATGCGGCGTACGTTGCCGGTGTGCTGCCAGTGGCCCTTGGGATCAGGCGCCTCGGACTGGTCGAGGTGATCTTCGATGTAACGCGGTTCATCATCCACCGGTGCCGGCACCGGCTCGGCCAGCTTGGCGCGGCCCTTGCGGGCGCGACGCCAGCGGCTGGGGCGACGCTCCAGGCGGCGGGTTTCTTCCTCCACCCAGCGCGAGAAGGGATTGAGTTCACCCCAGGGACGCGGAACCATGGACTTGCGGTGCATGGGCGGCCCGACCGGAATGTGCGGTTGGCCGCGCTCCTGGCTGATGGGCGGCACGACGCTGCCGGTGTCGGCAGGGTCGGTGCTATCGGTCGCGCCGTCGGTATGGGACTGCGGATACATCAGGCGCAAGCGTGCGTCCACCGACGCCTGGGCGGCGGCTGCAACAAGTTGCACATCGCGCCCGGAAGCCTCGGCCAGCACGCGGTGCAGGTCCGCCACCGGATCACCGGAGCCGATCGCACCCGCCCGCGCCGCCAGGTCCTGGCGTTGTTCAGGCGACAGCGGCAGGCGGGCGAGGTAATCCTCGAGCGCCTGCGAGGCTGCCGAAGTCTGCCTTAGTTGGGGGGTAATATGTAGCTCCACGTTTCAGACAAGGTTGTGCCGCCATTGGCATTGCGCAGGAAACCGCGCAGCTCGACAGGCTTGTTTTCTTCCAGCCGGCGCAGCTTGACTTCCACGCGCCAGCCGCCGGTCATTTCATTCTTGCGTGTGGTCACGCTGGCCAGCTTGCCGTTGGCATCGGCCTCGACCACGCCTTCCACGCGCGCATTGGCCGGCAGCTTCTTGAGACTGCCACCGTCGAAATCGATGGCCAGTTGCTGCACCTCGTCGGCCTTGCCTTCCTGCTTGGGACGGTAGCCGTGACCGAACAGGGTCTGCGTGACGAAGGCCAGCGGCGGACGCTTTTCATTGTCCTTCTGCCAGGACAGGCGGTATTCCACATTGAACGGTTGACCCGGCTTGGGCAGGGTGTTCGGAATCCAGTAGGCCACGATGTTGTCGTTGGTCTCGTCCGGCGTGGGAATCTGCACCAGTTCCACGCGGCCCGAACCCCACTTGCCCTTGGGCTCGACCCAGGCGCTGGGGCGGGCCTGGTAGTTGTAGTCCAGGTCTTCGTAGTGCGAGAAACTGCGATCACGCTGCATCAGGCCAAAGCCCAGCGGATTGTCGAAGGAGAAGGACGTCACCAGCAGACGCTTGGGATTCACCAGCGGACGCCACAGCCATTCGCCGGTACCGGACTGCATCGACAGGCCGTCCGAGTCATGCACTTCCGGACGGAAGTCGTCGGCCGGGCCGGGCTGGTTCTCGCCAAACAGGAACATGCTGGTCAGCGGCGCAATGCCCAGCTTGGTGACATTGCTGCGCAGGTAGAGCTGGGCCTTGACGTCCATCACGGTATCGACGCCCGGCTTGAGCACGAAGCGGTAGGCACCGGTGGCGCGGGGCGAATCCAGCAGCGCATAGATCACCAGCTCCTTGGCATCCCCCGAGGGACGCTCCAGCCAGAACTCGGTGAAGCGCGGGAATTCCTCCCCCGAATAGAGCGCCGTATCGATCGCCAGGCCGCGCGCCGACAGGCCATAGCTCTGGCCGCGGCCCATGGCGCGGAAGTAGCTGGCGCCGTGGAAGGTCAGCACATCATCCTTGACCTTGGCCGAGTTCAGCGGGAAGCGGATGCGGAAACCCGCAAAGCCGAGATTGCGCAGGCTGCGCTGATCCACGCTGCGATTGGCGCTGTAGTCGAACAGGGCCGGATTGAAATGGATTTCGCGCACGGCGTCGCCGACCACTTCATTGACCTTGACCGGCTCGGTGTAGCTGGCGCCGAGGTGGATGAAGGACAGCTCGAAGGGCAGCTTCTGGGCACGCCACCAGGACTTGTCGTCGCGGAAGTAGATCTGGCTGGCCTGCTCGTAGCTCAGGTCCTTGAGCGACTTGGGCAGGTCATCGGTGGGTTTCTTGTAGGACTTGCCGGCCAGCGCCTTGGCGCGTGCGGCAACGGTATTGAAATCGAAGGCCAGGGCGGCTTGCGGTAGGGCCAGGGCCAGCAGACCGGCGAGGGTCGCGGGCGCGGCCAGACGGCGCCACCAGGTCGATCGTGTGGTGCTGGACGGGGAGGATGGTCCCGCGCCAGGCCCGGAGGTGGTGTGAAGCAGCATTATTGTTTTGTCTGACATGCAATTTTCTGGTTAAGAGCCCCGGCTGACGCTCTGGGCTGCGCCGAACTGGAAAGCAGGCGCTAGTTTACCCAAATGTGGCGGGGATTGTTCGCAAGTTCGCAGGGCGTTGGCATGGTTCCGGCATTTCCGGACAATGCCAGCGATGTTTCCGGAATGAAAATATCACTGCTGGCTGGCAGGCCGCTGACGAGGCCGTTCGGCTGCCGGTGTCAGGTATAAGGGCAGGTGCAGGTGCAGAAAGTTCCGTGCCGCAGCATGGCTGCTGTAACATTATGCGTCTGAAGAAATCGTCACCGGCCCAGGGCCGGCCCGCTGCGACCGATTCAGGGCCATCCAGGCCAATCAGACCAGTCCAGGCTGATTTGAGCGGCCTCGACCACCTTCCACTCCATTCAGGCAAGAACGCATCCGCATGACCACACCTTCCGGCCAGCTCACCATCGTCGTCGCCACCGACCTCAACAACGGCATCGGCATCAACAACACCCTGCCCTGGCGCCTGCCGGAAGACCTGGCCCACTTCAAGCGCACCACCTCGGGGCATGCCATCCTGATGGGCCGCAAGACCTTCGAATCGATCGGTCGGCCGTTGCCCAATCGCCGCAACATCGTCATCACCCGCAATGCCGACTGGCAACACGACGGCGTGGAAACCGCGACCTCGCTGCAGGCGGCTGCGGCCCTGGCCGGCGACGCCCCGGCCTTCATCATCGGTGGTGCCCAGATCTATGCCGAGGCCCTGCCGCTGGTGGACCGCCTGATCATCACGCGCATCGCCGGCAGCTTCGACTGCGACGCCTTCTTCCCGGCCATCGACGAGCAGCGTTGGCAGGAGACGGCGCGCGAGGAACACCACTCCGAAACTTCCGGATTGGACTACGCTTTTGTGACGTACCAAAGACGTTGAATCGGGTCCGGACAGCGGCTGTTGTTTTTTCCCGTTTTTGCTTAAACTGCGCACCTCTTTAGCGCATATCTGCGACAATCCCGCTTTCATTTTTTCCGGCGCGCAAGCACTGCCAGCCCAGGCGCTCTTCTTTTCACCCCTGCGCGCGTCCGCCTACCCGGCGCCCCACGCGCGCGAAGCCTGGAGAATTCCATGAAATTCCGATTCCCCATCGTCATCATCGACGAAGACTTCCGCTCCGAGAACACCTCGGGCCTGGGCATCCGCGCCCTGGCTGACGCCATCGAAGCCGAAGGCATGGAAGTGCTGGGCGTGACCAGCTACGGCGACCTGGCCCAGTTCGCACAACAGCAGTCGCGCGCCTCGGCCTTCATCCTGTCCATCGACGACGAGGAAATGGGGGCCGGCTCCGACGAGGAAACCGACCACGCCCTCAAGGCCCTGCGCGCCTTCGTCAGCGAGATCCGCCACAAGAACGCCGACATCCCCATCTATCTCTACGGTGAAACCCGCACCTCGCGCCACATCCCCAATGATGTGCTGCGTGAACTGCACGGCTTCATCCACATGTTCGAGGACACCCCGGAGTTCGTGGCCCGCCACATCATCCGTGAAGCCAAGTCCTACCTAGACGGCCTGGCCCCGCCCTTCTTCCGCGCCCTGGTCGATTACGCCCAGGATGGCTCCTATTCCTGGCACTGCCCCGGCCACTCCGGCGGCGTGGCCTTCCTGAAGTCGCCCGTGGGCCAGATGTTCCACCAGTTCTTCGGCGAGCGCATGCTGCGCGCCGACGTCTGCAACGCCGTGGAAGAACTGGGCCAGCTGCTGGACCACACCGGCCCGGTGGCCAATTCGGAACGCAATGCGGCGCGCATCTTCAATGCCGACCACTGCTACTTCGTCACCAACGGTACCTCGACCTCCAACAAGATGGTGTGGCACTCCACCGTCGCCCCCGGCGACATCGTGGTGGTGGACCGCAACTGCCACAAGTCCATCCTGCACTCCATCATCATGACCGGCGCGATTCCCGTGTTCCTGATGCCCACCCGCAATCACCTGGGCATCATCGGACCGATCCCGCTGGAAGAGTTCACGCTGGAAAGCATCCAGCGCAAGATCGAAGCCAACCCCTTCGCCCGCGAAGCCAAGAACAAGAAGCCGCGCATCCTGACCATCACCCAGTCGACCTATGACGGCGTGGTCTACAACGTCGAAACCCTGAAGGACATGCTCGACGGCGAAATCGAGACCCTGCACTTCGACGAAGCCTGGCTGCCGCACGCCACCTTCCACGACTTCTACAAGGACATGCACGCCATCGGCAAGGACCGCCCGCGCGCCAAGAAATCGCTGATCTTCTCGACCCAGTCGACCCACAAGCTGCTGGCCGGCCTGTCGCAGGCCTCGCAGATCCTGGTGCGCGAATCGGAAACCGTGAAGCTGGACGAGGATGCCTTCAACGAAGCCTTCCTGATGCACACCTCGACCTCGCCGCAATACTCCATCATCGCCTCCTGCGACGTCGCCGCGGCCATGATGGAAGCCCCCGGCGGCACGGCGCTGGTGGAAGAAAGCATCATCGAGGCGCTCGACTTCCGCCGCGCCATGAAGAAGATCGATCAGGAGTTCGGCGATGAGTGGTGGTTCCAGGTCTGGGGCCCCAACAGCTTCGCCGCCGACGGCATCGGCGAGCGCGAAGACTGGGTCATCAAGGCCGAGGACGACTGGCACGGCTTCGGCGACCTGGCACCGGGCTTCAACATGCTGGACCCGATCAAGGCCACCATCGTCACCCCCGGCCTGGCCCTGAACGGCCAGTTCGGCGAGACCGGCATCCCGGCCTCCATCGTGACCAAGTACCTGGCCGAGCACGGCGTGATCGTGGAAAAGTGCGGCCTGTATTCCTTCTTCATCATGTTCACCATCGGCATCACCAAGGGCCGCTGGAACACGCTGGTGACGGCACTGCAGCAGTTCAAGGACGACTACGACAAGAACCAGCCGATCTGGCGCATCCTGCCCGAGTTCGCCCAGCGCAACCCGCGCTACGAGCGCCTGGGCCTGCGCGACCTGTGCCAGCAGATCCACGAGACCTACCGTGCCTACGACGTGGCCCGCCTGACCACCGAGATGTATCTCTCGGACATGCAACCGGCCATGAAGCCCTCGGATGCCTTCGCCAAGATGGCCCACCGCGAGATCGACCGCGTCCCCCTGGATGAACTCGAAGGCCGCGTCACTTCGATCCTGCTGACCCCGTATCCGCCGGGTATTCCGCTGCTGATCCCGGGCGAAATCTTCAACAAGACCATCGTCGATTACCTGAAGTTCGCCCGTGATTTCAACGAGAAATTCCCCGGTTTCGAAACCGACGTGCACGGTCTGGTCAAGCGCGAAGTCAACGGCCGCCGCGATTACTTCGTGGATTGCGTCAAGCAATAAGCCTCAGCGCTGAACGTAAAAAACAGCCGATGCCTGCGAAGGCATCGGCTGTTTTCTTTTCGGGATCGACATACCCACTCCCGTTCGGACTGAGTAGCGGCTCTGCCGCGTATCGAAGGCGCAGGGACTCCGCGCCAGCCGCGCCGTCAGAAAGTGCCGAGATAGAAGAACCCCGCCAAGGCCCCGCCAAACAATAACCACAACGGATGGATCCTGGTCTTGAGCGCGATGATGGCGGTAGCCGCCGTGATCGCCGCCAGGAAGCCATGGGTGATCGAGGCCTGGGCGATCAGCAACGCCGATGCCGCCACCAATCCGCCGGTCACCGGGAGCAGCCCGGCCTGCACGTGACGCCGCCAGGGCTTGTCCTTGAACCTCTCCCACACGTGAAGCATGATGATGGTGATGATGGACGACGGCCCGAACTTGGCCAGGCTGGTCACCAGCATCCCCCAGAAGCCGGCTACATGCCAGCCCACCAGGGTCACCACCATCAGGTTGGGACCGGGCGCGGCCTGGCCCAGGGCAAACAGGGCACTGAAATCCTCGGCCGTCATCCAGTGATGCACCTCCACCACCTGGCGCTGCATCTCCGGCAGGATGGTATTGCCGCCACCGAAGGCCAGCACCGACAACTGCGTGAAGATGACGGCCAATGCGATCAGGGTCTGGCTCATTGCGCGCCCTCCTTCTTGGCTGTGTCCTTGACGCCATCCTTGGCAGCCGCAACCTGCGGCCTGGCGGCGAAACGCTCGCCGTAGCGGGCGGTCAGGATCACGCTGATCGGCGTCATCACCAGCATCACCCACAGCAGCGGGATGCGCAGCAAGGCGATGGCCACGAAGCAGACGATGGCCACCCCCGCCAGCACCAGGTTCTTGCGCAGCGGCAGCGCGATCTTCACCGCCATCTGGATCAGCAGCCCGGCAGCGGCCGCGGCCAATCCGGCGAAGAGGTGCTTGACGTTGGGATCATGCTGGAAGTGTTGGTAAATCATCCCCAGCAGGATCACGACGATGGACGGCACCGCGATCAGTCCGGTGATGCCTGCCAGCGCACCCTTCCAGCCGCGGAATTTCATGCCCAGCGCCACCGACAGGTTGATGATGTTGCCGCCCGGCAGAAACTGGCACAGCCCCAGCAGTTCCACGAATTCGGGTTCGGTCAGCCAGCGCCGCCGTTCCACGATCATGCGATGCGCCAGCGGCAGCGCCCCGCCGAAGGCGGTCATGCCCAGGCCGAGGAAGCCCAGGAACAGTTCTCTGGTAGTGGGGACAGGCCGCTCTGGGGCCAGGGGATCGGGAGTGCTCATCGTCGTCTCATGCAGGCGCGGCGTGATTGCCGCATGCATGAAAGGCTACTCTTGAGGAGGGTTTTTGTCTAATATATGTCAGATAGCCTATCCATATTCATACGATATGTCACCTGCCATCGACCTGCGCCTGCTGCGCTATTTCATCGCCGTTGCCGAAGAGGGCCACCTGACCAAGGCAGCCGAACGCATCGGGATCCAGCAACCGCCGCTGTCGCAGCAGATCCGCGTGCTGGAGCGCGAGCTGGGCGTGACCCTGTTCAATCGCCTGCCACGCGGCATGGAGCTGACCGACAGCGGCGCCGCCCTGCTCGTCGACGCCCGCGCCCTGCTGGCCCAGCTGGATACCACGGTGGCCAGCGTGCGCCGCATCGCCCAGGGCAAGATGGGGCGCATCGCGGTGGGATTCACCGAATCGGCTTCACTGCATCCCTTCGTGCATTCGGTGATCCGCGCCTTCCGCGCCGATGCGCCGGACGTGATCATGACGGTGGAAGAGAGCAATACCAACGAACTGATCGAATCACTGCGCGGCAAGCGGCTCGACCTCGCCTTCGTGCGCTCGCCGGTGGGCGACGCCAGCGGGCTGACGATAGAAACCATGCTGGTGGAAGACATGGTCGCCGCGCTCCCCATCGACCATCCGCTGGCCGACGGCGGCAAGCGCAAGAGCATCGCCCTGCACGCCCTGGCCGAGGAATCCTTCATCATGACGCGCCGGCCCAACGGCCCCGGCCTGTACGACACCATCATCGCCGCCTGCCACGCGGCCGGCTTCTCGCCACAGGTGCTCCAGGAGGCGCGCAAGAACCTCTCCACGCTGTCGCTGGTCGCGGCAGGCGTCGGTGTGGCGGTGATCCCGGCATCGATGACGCGGGTCAATGCGGAGGGGGTGGTCTATCTCAGGCTGACCGGTGCCTCGGACCTGAAAGCCCCGCTGCACCTGGCCTACCGGACCGGCAGCATCAGCGGCGCGGCGCGGCTGATGCGGGAAGAGGCGCTGAAACTAAGCGCCGGCCGCAAGCGCCGTTGAACACGTACGACATATGGCAGAAGCGCCATCCATACAAAGAAGGCTTCCCGCAGGAAGCCTTCTTTGTAAATCGTTTATCAGCTTGACGCCGCGATGTGCTCAGGTCTTGGGCAAGGTCACGCCATGCTGGCCCTGGTACTTGCCGCCGCGATCCTTGTAGGAAGTTTCGCAGATTTCATCGCTCTCGAAGAACAGCACCTGGGCACAGCCTTCGCCAGCGTAGATCTTGGCCGGCAGCGGGGTGGTATTGGAAAACTCCAGGGTGACGTAGCCTTCCCATTCCGGCTCGAAGGGGGTGACGTTGACGATGATGCCGCAGCGCGCGTAGGTGGACTTGCCCAGGCAGATGGTCAGCACGCTACGCGGGATGCGGAAGTATTCGACGGTACGGGCCAGCGCGAAGGAGTTCGGCGGGATGATGCAGACATCGCCCTTGAAATCCACGAAGGATTTCTCGTCGAAGTTCTTCGGATCGACGATGGTGGAATTGATGTTGGTGAAGATCTTGAATTCGTCGGCGCAGCGGATATCGTAACCATAGGACGAGGTGCCGTAGGAAACGATCTTGGCCCCGTCCGCCGACTGGCGCACCTGCCCCGGCTCGAAGGGTTCGATCATTCCTTCCTGCTCCGCCATGCGGCGGATCCACTTGTCTGACTTGATGGCCATGGTGTTCGACGTACTCGACTGATTCAAAGAATCACGCATTTTACGCGAAAATCGGTGGAAATTGGCTGAATCGCAGCGTGGAAGCGGTTTTCGGGCCGTGCCACGCTGCCAATCACGTACCTAGCGCTGCATACTCTCCCACACCTTCTGCAAGCGCTTCACCGACACCGGCATGGGCGTCTTCAGTTCCTGCGCATACAGCGATACGCGCAATTCCTCCAGCATCCAGCGGAACTCGGTCATCTTGGGATCGGCCCGGCCGGCGCGGTCCTTCAAGGCACGCTGGTAAGGCAGCGCCACCGAGTTCCACTCGCCCAGCAGGCGCGTATCACGGGCCGGGTCGGCGCGCAGCTTGTCCAGGCGCACGTTGATGGCCTTGAGGTAGCGCGGATAGTGGCTGAGGTTGCCATAGTCGGTCTCGGCCACGAAGCGCTTGCCCACCAGTTGCGAAAGCTGCGCCTGCATGTCGGCCGCCGCCTGGGCGTGGGCCTTGATGCCCTGCAGCTTCTTGGGCAGCGCATGATATTCGGCCAGGATCTGGCCACACAGGCGGGCAATCTCGTTGACCAGCAGGCCCAGGCGGGCCTTGCCTTCGTCGCGCCGACGATTGAATTCGTCCGCATTGCGTGGCAGCGGGTCCTGCAGGAAGGCGCGTTCCAGGCCGGCATTCAGGATCTGCTCGCGCAATTCTTCCTGTGATCCCAGGGCCATGAATTGCATGCCCATCTGCTGCAGGCCGGGGATGTTCTTCTCCAGGTACTTCAGCTGCTCCTTCATCTGCAGCGCGAACAGGCGGCGCAGGCCGGCGTAATGGAAGCGCGCAGCCTCGGCCGGGTCGTCGAAGACTTCAAGGTCGCAATGGGTCTTGCGGTCCACCAGCGCCGGGAATCCGATCAGGGTCTGTGCCTGCTTGCCGCTGCCTCGGGTGATTTCCAGCAGTTCGGGCAGCTCGCCGAAGCTCCAGCCGGTGAGGTTGCTGTACTCGCCTGTGGAAGCCGGTGCAGCGTTTGTCGATGCCGCGGCGGTAGAGGTGGCGGCTCCCTTGGGCGCTGCCTTCTGGGTCGCCGGCGCGGCAGCCTCGTCGTCGCTGTCGTCACGCGGTGCGATGGCCACCTGCTCGGCCAGCTTCTGGAACTGCTGGCGGGCCTGGCCGCCAAACTCGGCTTGCAGGGCGGCGAGGTTGCGGCCCATTTCCAGCTGACGACCATGTTCGTCGATGATCTTGAAGTTCATCGCGTGGTGGGCCGACAGCGTCTCCTGCTTGAAGTCGCTGGGCTTGACCAGGAGCGTGATCTGTTCGCGGATGTCGGCGATGATGGCGTCGATCAGGTTGCCGCGCCCGAAGGTCTTGCGTTCTTCCATGCGCTCGCAGAAACGCGCTGCGTAATCGGGCAGCGGCACGCAGTGGCGGCGCAGTTTCTGCGGCAGGGATTTCAGCAGCAGATGCACCTTTTCCTTGAGCATGCCCGGTACCAGCCATTCACAGCGGTCCGCCGAGACCTGGTTCAGGGCATACAGCGGCACGGTCAGGGTGACGCCGTCACGCGGGGCGCCCGGTTCGAAGTGGTAGGACAGCGCCATGGCGATGCCGGCCACGTTCATGGTCTTGGGGAAGAGTTCGGTGGTGACGCCGGCCGCCTCGTGGCGCATCAGGTCGTCGCGGTTCAGGTAGAGCAGCTTGGGATCGGCGGCGGTGGCCTGCTTGTGCCACTTCTCGAAGTCCACGCCGTTGCAGATGTCGTGCGGGATCAGCTTGTCGTAGAAACCGATGATGAGCTCGTCATCCACCAGCACGTCCAGGCGGCGCGACTTGTGTTCCAGGTTCTCGATCTCGCGGACCAGCTTCTGGTTGTGCGCGAAGAACGGGGCGCGGGTGTCGAAGTCGCCACCGACCAGACCATCACGGATGAAGATCTCGCGGGCCTCGGCCGGGTTGATGTTGCCGTAGTTGATGCGGCGCTGGCTATACACCACCAGGCCGTAGAGCGTAGCGCGCTCGGATGCCGTGACTTGCGCGGCGCGCTTCTCCCAGCGCGGCTCGCCCCAGGATTTCTTCAGCAGGTGGCCGCCCAGCTTTTCCAGCCACTCGGGCTGGATGTTGGCCACGCAGCGGGCATACAGGCGGGCGGTATCGACCAGTTCGGCGGCCATAACCCAGCGGCCGGGCTTCTTGGTGAGGTGTGCGCCGGGCCAGATGTTGAACTTGATGCCGCGTGCGCCCAGGTATTGCGCATCGTCCTCGCTCTTGAAGCCGACATTGCCCAGCAGGCCGGTCAGCAGCGCCAGGTGCAGCTGGTCATAGGTGGCCGCGGCTTCGTTCAGGCGCCAGCCCTGTTCCTTGACGATGGTCAGCAATTGCGAGTGGACGTCGCGCCACTCGCGCAGGCGCAGCTGCGAGAGGAAGTTCTCGCGGCAGTGTTCCTGCAGCTGGCGATTGGATTTCTTGTGGGCGATGGCTTCTTCGAACCACTTCCAGATCTTCAGGTAGCTGGCGAACTCGGATTTCTCATCGGCGAATTTCTTGTGCGCGTTGTCGGCCGCGTTCTGCGCGTCCATCGGCCGGTCACGCGGGTCCTGCACCGAGACGGCGGCGGCGATGATCAGCAATTCGGTCAGGCAGGCATTGTCGCGACCGGCCAGGATCATGCGGCCCACACGCGGGTCCAGCGGCAGGCGCGCCAGCTGCTTGCCCAGGGGCGTGAGGCGGTTCACGCCGTCCTGCTCTTCTACCGCGCCCAGCTCCTGCAGCAGTTGGTAGCCATCGGCGATGGCGCGCCCCAGGGGTGGTTCGATGAAGGGGAAGCTCTCCACGTCCGTCAGGTGCAGCGACTTCATGCGCAGGATGACCGAGGCCAGCGAGGAGCGCAGGATTTCCGGGTCGGTGAACTTGGGGCGCTGCAGGAAATCCTGCTCGTCATACAGACGGATACACACCCCCGCTGCCACCCGGCCGCAACGGCCGGCGCGCTGGTTGGCGGCCGATTGCGCCACCGGTTCGATCTGCAGCTGCTCGACCTTGTTGCGATAGCTGTAGCGCTTCACACGCGCCAGGCCGGCATCGACCACGTAGCGGATGCCCGGCACCGTCAACGAGGTCTCGGCGACGTTGGTGGCCAGCACGATGCGTCGGGCATTGCTGGTCTTGAAGACGCGCTCCTGGTCCTGTGCCGACAGGCGGGCAAACAGCGGCAGGATTTCCACATGCGGCGGATGGTGTTTGCGCAGGGCTTCAGCGGCGTCGCGAATCTCGCGCTCGCCGGGCAGGAACACCAGCACGTCGCCGGAACCGATGCGGGCCAGCTCATCGACGGCGTCGACCACGGCATCCATCAGGTCGCGTTGTTCGCGGTCCTTCTGGGCCTGGCTGGCACGCCCTTCGGCACGGGCGCGGGCCTGCGCCACCTCGGTGGAGACGCCGCTGCGGTCGGCATTGTCGATGGGCCGATAGCGGATTTCCACCGGATACAGACGACCCGAGACCTCGATCACCGGGGCCGGTACGATCTCGCCCTTGACCTCGCGGCCGAAATGGCGGGCGAAGCGGTCGGCGTCGATGGTGGCCGAGGTGATGATGATCTTCAGGTCGGGACGCCGGGGCAGCAATTGCTTGAGGTAGCCCAGCAGGAAATCGATGTTGAGGCTGCGTTCATGCGCCTCGTCGATGATGATGGTGTCGTACTGGCGCAAGAGCGGATCGGTCTGGGTCTCGGCCAGCAGGATGCCGTCGGTCATCAGCTTGATCCAGGCGCCCTTGGACAGGGTGTCATTGAAGCGCACCTTGTAGCCCACCAGCTCACCGGGCGGGGAATTGAGCTCCTGGGCGATGCGCTTGGCGGTGGACGAGGCGGCGATACGGCGCGGCTGGGTGTGGCCGATCAAGCCCTTTTCGCCACGGCCCAGCTCCAGGCAGATCTTGGGCAACTGGGTGGTCTTGCCGGAACCGGTCTCGCCACTGACGATGACGACCTGGTGGCGACGCAGCGCCTCGGCGATCTCGTGGCGGCGGCCGGAGACCGGCAGCTCTTCCGGGAAGGTTACCGGCGGCAGCGGGTTGCGCAGCGGCGGCGCGGCGTCAGCGGCGGGATCGGCGCGGCGCGGGGTGCGGCCATCGCGGCCATCGCGGACATTGCGCTCATTGCGCGGGCGCTCCTGCTGCGGGTTCTTCTGCGGCTCGGCGCCGGGCGTGGTGGTGGGTGCTTTGGTAACGGACATGAGGCCGACATTATACCTGCCACGGCCCGCCCGGTCAGGCTGCAGGCGGCTGCCGGGCCCATGGTGCAAGTTCGGGCAGTCTGGCCAGGCTCTGCCGGTCATGCTGGTCGGGCCATTGGTCCCGCTTTGCAACATCCCCGCAAGAAATCTGGCCGCTGGTAGCGCGCAAGCCTACGCCCAGCGCCGACGCTGGTTATAATGCGCGTCATGGAAAAACAGACCGAATTCGTCAACTGGCTGCGTTCCGTCGCGCCCTATGTCCACGCCTTCCGCGGCAAGACCTTCGTGGTCGCCTTCCCGGGTGAGCTGGTCACGGCCGGCGACCTGCAGGTACTGGCCCAGGACCTCTCGCTGCTGCACGCCCTGGGCATCCGGGTGGTGGTGGTACACGGCTCGCGCCCACAGGTGGCCGAGCAACTGGCACTGCGCAACGTCGAGGCGCGCTTTCACAATGGCCTGCGCGTCACCGACAGCACCGCCCTGGAATGCGCCAAGGAAGCCGCCGGTGAGCTGCGCCTGGATATCGAGGCCGCCTTCAGCCAGGGCTTGCCCAATACGCCGATGGCGCATTCGGCTATCCGCGTCATCTCCGGCAATTTCGTCACGGCCCGTCCGATGGGCGTCTACGATGGCGTGGACCTGCAACTGACCGGCGTGGTGCGCAAGATTGCCGCCGACGTGATCCAGCCGATCATGAATGCGGGCGGCATCGTCCTGCTCTCGCCGCTAGGATTCTCACCCACCGGGGAAGCCTTCAACCTGACCATGGAAGACGTGGCGGTCTCGGCGGCCATCGCGCTGCGCGCGGAAAAGCTGATCTTCCTGTCGGAAACACCGATGATGAAGGACGCCGCCGGAGCCGAGATCCGCGAACTCTCCTCGCACCAGGCTGAAGCCGTGCTGTCGGCGGGTTTCCTGCCATCGGATGCGGCCTTCTACCTCGCCAGCGTGGTCAAGGCCTGCAATGCGGGCGTCTCGCGTGCCCACATCGTGCCGTTTGCCACCGATGGCTCGGCCCTGCTGGAACTGTTCACCCACGATGGCGTAGGCACCATGGTCACCTACGAAAACCTGGAAAGCCTGCGCCAGGCCACCATCGAGGACGTGGGCGGCATCCTGAAACTGATCGAACCGCTGGAAGCCGATGGCACGCTGGTCAAGCGCGGCCGCGAACTGATCGAGCGCGAAATCCATTACTTCTCGGTGATCGAGCACGACAACGTCATCTTCGGTTGCGCCGCCCTCTATCCCTTCCCCGAGGCACGCATGGGCGAGATGGCCTGCCTGACGGTCAACCCGGAAGTGCAAGGCCAGGGCGATGGCGACCGTATCCTGAAGCACATCGAGACCCGCGCCCGCGAAGCCGGACTGACCAAGCTGTTCGTGCTCACCACGCGCACCTCGCACTGGTTCCTCAAGCGCGGCTTCGTGCTGGCAGGCGTGAACGACCTGCCGCAGGACCGCCAGCAGATCTACAACTGGCAACGCAAATCGCAGGTGCTGATCAAGAACCTGTATTGAATTTTTTCGTCAGGACGTGAGCAGGCTCAACCGCTGACCCCCATCGCAGGCCCGCCCGTCCCAGGCATTTCATCTTAACGAACCAAGGAATCGACATGGCACGCATGGTCCACTGCATCAAACTGAACAAGGAAGCCGAAGGCCTGGACTTCCCGCCCTATCCGGGCGAACTGGGCAAGCGCATCTATGAAAGCGTTTCCAAGGAGGCATGGGCCGCCTGGCTGAAGCACCAGACCATGCTGGTCAACGAAAACCGCCTGATGCTAGCCGATGCCCGCGCCCGCAAGTACCTGGCGGCACAGATGGAAAAGCACTTCTTCGGCGAAGGTGCCGATGCAGCTGCCGGTTTCGTACCGCCCAGCGAATAAGCGCGAGGCCGGGCGGCTCGGATCGCTGCCCACTCGCACAGCGCCGCCCTGGTCCGCCACGGCGGCGATTTTTTTGCCTGCGTGCATCGCATGGGGCCGTATCGCTGAGGCTACAATGCGGCTGGGTCTACCATTCCACCCTCGCATCCGTCTTCCTGCTGGAGTCCATCTTGTCCTTGCGTCATCTGCGCCTTGCCCTCCTCGCCCTCAGCCTGGGCCTGGCCCTCGCGGCCCCGGTTTCCTACGCTGCCACTGCCGCAGCCACCCCGGCCAGCGCCACCACAGCCGCTACCGGTGCGTCCCTGGCGTTGCCGCCCGGTGTCACCGCCGGGCCCAGTGCCGAGGGCATCAGCGAATACCGTTTTGCCAATGGCTTCAAACTGTTGCTGCTGCCGGACGACTCCAAACCCACCGTCACCGTCAACATCACCTACCTGGTCGGCTCGCGCCACGAGAACTACGGCGAGACCGGCATGGCGCACCTGCTGGAGCATCTGATGTTCAAGGGGTCGCCGCGCTATCCGGCCATTCCGCAGGAGTTCAGCAAGCGCGGCATGAACTTCAACGGCACCACCTGGCTGGACCGCACCAACTACTACGAGACCTTCCAGGCCGGCCAGGACAACCTGCAATGGGCCATCGCCATGGAAGCCGATCGCATGGTCAATTCCAGGATTGCGCGCAAGGACCTCGACAGCGAGATGACCGTGGTGCGCAACGAATTCGAAGCCGGCGAAACCTCCCCCTCGCGGGTGATGTTGAAGCGCATGCAGAGCGTGGCCTATGACTGGCACAGCTATGGCCGCAACACCATCGGCGCGCGCAGCGATATCGAGAACGTCCGCATCGACAACCTGCAGGCCTTCTATCGCACGTACTACCAGCCGGACAATGCGGTGCTGCTGATCGCCGGCAAGTTCGCGCCGGCCGAGGTGCTGCAATGGGTCAACCAGACGTTTGGCCGCCTGCCCCGGCCCAAGCGCAAGCTGCCGGAATTCTGGACCGTGGAGCCGACCCAGGACGGTGAACGCCAGTTCGCCATCCGCCGGCGCGGCGACCTGCAACTGGTGGCGCTGGGCTACAAGATGCCTTCCGCGCTGCACCCGGACGCAACCGCCCTCTCCTTCGCCAGCGACATCCTGGCCGACACGCCCAACGGCCGGCTGCACAAGTCGCTGGTGGAGACCGGACTGGCGACGGCGGTCTATTCGATGCAGCTCAGCGGCTTCGCACCGGGGCTGCAGATGATCGTGGCGCAGCTCAAGGCCGGAGTCGACATCGAACCCGTCAAGCAGGCCATGATCGCGGCCGTAGAATCCTTCAGCACCACGCCGCCGACGGCCGAGGAAGTGGCGCGCCTGCATCGCGAGAGCGGGAACAACTTCGAGACCCTGCAGAACAATCCGCAACAGATGGCCGTGGCCATGTCCAATGCGATTGCACGTGGTGACTGGCGGCTGGTATTCATCGACCGCGACCTGGAGCAGCGCCTGGGCAGTGCCGACATCGCTGCGGCTGCCGCCAGGTATTTCCGCCGCGACAATCGCACCGTGGGCCTGTACCTGCCGGAAGATCACCCGCAACGCAGCGAGGTCCCCGCCGCGCCCAGCGTGGAGGCACTGCTGGCCCAATACCAGCCGCGCCCGGCCATCGCCTCCGGGGAAGCCTTCGACCCGGCGCCCGGCAACATCGAACAGCGGACCACCCGCATCGCACCGGAACAGCCGCCGCACGCCTCGCTGAACCTGGCACTGCTGCCCAAGAAGTCGCGTGGGCAGACGGTATCGGTGAGCATGAACCTGGAATTCGGCGATGCCCAGGGTCTGTTCGGCCAGCGTGCCGTGGCCCAGTTGACGGCTGCCATGCTCCTGCGCGGCACGGAGAAACTGGATCGTCGTCAGCTGGCCGATGAATTCACGCGCCTGAAGATCAATGGCAACGTCTATCGCTTCCAGACCACCCGCGACAATCTGGTCCCGGCACTGGCGCTGGCCGGCGAGGTGCTGCGCCATCCGCGCATGGACCCGGCCGAATTCACGCAACTGAAGAATGAAACGCTGGCGGCACTGGAAGCCACCCGCAAGGAGCCGGACGCCCGCGCCGCCGAGGCCCTGCAACTGCACTTCGACCACTACCCCAGCGGCGACTGGCGTGCCGCGCAAACGCTGGAGCAGCGCATTGCCGCGGTGCAGGCGGTCACGCTGGAACAGGTCAAGGCCTTCCACCAGCGCTTCTACGGCGCTTCCCATGGCGAGCTGGCCATCGTCGGTGACTTCGACGTCCAGGCCACCCGTGCCGCCATCGACCAGGCCTTCGCCGGCTGGGCCAGCCCGGCCCCCTATGCACGGGTCTTGCACACCTGGGCCGATATCCCTGCCAAGCGTATCGTCATCGATACTCCCGACAAGGAAAACGGCGTCTATCTGGCGCGCCAGAACATCCGCCTGCGCGATGACGATCCCGACTATCCGGCGCTGGCGGTTGCCAATTACCTGCTGGGCGGCTCCAGCCTCAAGTCGCGCCTGGCCGACCGCATCCGCCAGCAGGATGGGCTGTCCTACGGCATCAACAGCGGGCTGCAGGTGGGCGCCATCAGTGATGCGGGCTACTTCAGCGTGCGCGCCATCGCGGCCCCGCAGAACCTGGACAAGGTCGATGCCGCCGTGCGCGAAGAAATCATCCGCCTCATCAAGGATGGCTTCACGGACGAAGAACTGCTGCGCGCCAAGTCCGGCATCCTGCAGCAGCGCAACCAGCAGCGCGCCGGCGATGGCGGCATCGCCACCAGCTGGACGGCGCTGATGAACCTGGACCGCAGCTTCCTGTGGCAGCAGCAGCTGGATTTGAAACTGGCCGACCTGACACTGGCGCAACTCAATGCGGCGGTACGCAAGTATCTTGATCCGGCGCGCATGACCGTGGTCATTGCACGGGACGAAGTCAAGGCCAAGGCCGCGCAGCCCTGATCGTCAGCGCTGATCCACAGCGATGGCAGCAACGAAAATGGCCGTGTCTCGCGACACGGCCATTTTTTCTTGCGTCCTGCAGGAGCGCAGAAGCTGCTGCTCGTCCTTCAGAACAGGGGCTTCAGAACTCCAGCTTCTTGACGCCGTCGGGGGTGCCCAGCAGGCAGACATTGGCACCCTGGCGGGCAAACAGACCATTGGTGACCACGCCGACGATATTGTTGATCTTGTCTTCGATATCGGCCGGATCGGTGATGGCCAGGCCCAGTACGTCGATGATGTAGCAACCGTTGTCGGTCACCAGCGGCTGGCCGTCGCCATTCTTGTTCAGGCGCAGACGCGGCTCACCGCCCAGCGCAGCCAGCTTGCGGGCCACTACGGCGTGCGACATGGGAATCACCTCCACCGGCAGCGGGAATTTGCCCAGCACGTCGACCAGCTTGGAACCATCGGCGATGCAGACAAACTTCTGCGCCACCGAGGCCACGATCTTTTCGCGGGTCAGCGCTGCACCACCGCCCTTGATCATGGCACCACCGGCATTGATCTCATCGGCGCCGTCGATATACACGGGCATGGTCTCGACTTCGTTGAGATCGAACACCGTGATGCCGTGCGACCGCAGGCGCTCGGCCGTCGCCTCGGAAGACGCTACCGCGCCCTTGATGCGATGCTTGATCTTGCCCAGTTCATCGATGAAGAAATTGGCGGTGGAGCCGGTACCCACACCGATGATTTCGCCATCGACCACGTAGTCGATGGCGGCCTTGGCCACAGCCAGCTTGAGTTCGTCTTGAGTCATTTTCTTTAGTCCAACGTAAATAAAACCCTGGGATCCGGTTTTCCGGAAGCCCTAAATTCCTATATGGCGGGATGATTGCCGCTCAGTGCACATCATCCGGCTTCTCGTCCAGCGTCTCGAACAGCGCGATCTGCAACCGTGAATGCAGCTTGACCAGCTTACTCCAGAGCAACCACAGCAGCCCGGCTGCGGCTGCCAGCACGAAGGCCAGCAGGTTCAGCGGCGGCAGGATGCTGGCGCTCAACACGAAGATCAGCAGCATGATGCCGACGATGGACATGATGGGCAAGACCTCCGAGACGACCTTGCGCACGCCGGAAGTATACGCTCCCGCGAACTCGGGCTTGACGCTGACCTCGGCCAGCAACATCGACAGGGCCTGCAGCTTGCGATAGGTGGCGATCAGGAATGGCAGCGAAAGCACCAGCGCACCACCCCAGATAATGGCTTTCTGGACGTCGGAATCCGGCGTCCAGGCCGACAGCTGGCGCGAGAGGCCATCGACGAAGAAGGCACCGCCGATGAAGATGGCGATCACCAGCGCCAGGTTCACCATCACCTGCATCAGGATGCGGCGGATGATGCGCGTGAGTTCGGCGCGGTCGCCGGTCGGTTGCAGGCTTTCCAGCCAGTTGGAGTACATGCCCATCAGCCCGGATACGCGTGCCGGCACCAGCGTGACCGCCTTGGCCGAGAGCGGGTCGGCAGCCTTGATCAGGTAGGGCGTGAGCAATGCGGTCACCGCCGACACCGCCACCACGATGGGATAGAGGAAGTCGCTGGTGACCTTCAGGCTCTGGCCCAGTGCGGCGATGATGAAGGAGAACTCGCCGATCTGCGCCAGGCCCATGCCCACGCGCATCGGCGTGCGCCCGCCCTGCCCGGCCACGAAGGTCCCCAGGCCGCAGCTGATGAGCTTGCCGAAGACCACGGCCAGGGTGATAACGGTGATCGGCATCCAGTACTTGACCAGCACGTTGGGATCGAACAGCAGGCCGATGGCCACGAAGAAGATGGCGGAGAACATGTCGCGAATCGGCTCGACCAGGCGTTCGATGCGATGCAGATGGCGCGACTCGGCCATCACCGCTCCCACCAGGAAGGCCCCCAGCGCCACACTGTATTGCAGCTTCATCACCAGCAGGCAGAAGCCGAAGAGGATGCCCAGCACCGCCACCAGCAGCATCTCCTGGCTCTTGAAGCGGGCGATGAAGCTCAGCAGGCGCGGCACCGCGAGGATGCCCACTACCAGCGAAACGGTCATGAACAGCACCAGCTTGCCCACGGTGGTGAAGACTTCGGTGGAATCGACCGAACCGCTGGTGGCCACCCCGGAGAGCAAGGCGATCATGCCGATGGCCAGGATGTCTTCCACGATCAGGATGCCGAAGATGATCTGGGCGAACTTCTCGTTCTTCATGCCCAGCTCATTCAGGGCCTTGACGATGATGGTGGTGGAGGACACGGCCAGCATGGCGCCCAGGAAGATGGCGTCCATCCGCTTCCAGCCGAAATACAGGCCGATCTCGTAGCCGATCCAGATCATCAGCAGGATTTCTGCGGCGGCGGCAATGAAGGCGGTGGCTCCGACCTTGGCCAGTTTCTTGAGACTGAACTCCAGCCCCAGCGAGAACAGGAGGAAGATCACGCCCAGCTCCGAAAGGATGTGCACGGTCTTCTCATCCTGGATCAGGTCGTACGGCGGGGTATGCGGGCCGATGATCACGCCCGCGACGATATAGCCCAGCACCACCGGCTGTTTCAACTTGTTGAAGACAACGGTGACGATGCCGGCGATCAGCATGATGATCGCCATGTCCTGGATGAATAACTCGACTTCGTGCATCGTGCGGGTTTTCCTTTCTGTTCTGTGTGACTGAAGTGGTGGTTTGAGCCAATCCGGCGGCAAGTCAGGCTGCCAATCCCCTGCGGCTGCCGGCAACAAAGACGGCAGGTCAGGCAATGCGGCGCCCTGCAGACTCAGGCCGCAGACGGTGGATGATAGGGATTGCTGGGTATTGCCGAGTGGCCGGCCTGGCGCGCGCCGACGCTGGATGCTGATCTGTGTCCGCTCTTGCTGCCTGTGACCGCGATGCCACCTTGGCGAGGATGTAGCGGCGGGCGGCCATCTTCAACGCACACCACTGGATATCCCGAAAATAACACAACTGACAACCGCCACGCAATGCAAACTGCGTGCCAGCCCGATGGAAAGACCCGCCCTACGGGACAAAGAAGGTGAATGGCGAAACTAAGTAAACTTAGTAAATGCGAGGCCAGGATGCTATGAAGACGGCTCGCCGGGCCTAACGAAACGCCGGTACACCCATGATGCCGCCAGGCCAGATCAGCCTGGCACGCGCACCTGCACCTCGGCCGCCTTCTCATCGAAGCTGATGCGAGTGGTGAATTTGGCGCGCTTCATCGGGAAGCGCGACTGGAAGTGGCGCACATTGCCGGAACCGGAGATCACACGTCTGACGAACTGATAGTAGGCATCCATGTCGATCACATGGACCGCCAGGAAGTAATCATATTCGCCAGAGACGAAGTAGCACTGCATGACCTCGGCCTCCTTGGCCATGCGCTGCTCGAAGTCCTGCATGTGCTGGTCCGACTGGTTGTTCAGCGAGATTTCGAGGAAGGCCAGCATGCCGTAGCCGAGCGCAAAGGGATCGACCATCGCCACTTCGGCGCTGATGATGCCGGCCTCGCGCAGGTCACGGATGCGGCGCAGGCAGGTGGGTTGCGAGATGTGCAGTTTTTCCGCCAGTACGCGCGTGGAAATCTGGTTGTCCTTCTGCAGCATGTTGAGCAGTTTGCGATCCACCTTATCGAGCGTATGAAGTTTGGCAGGCATGGGACAAATATGAGGATGATTTACAGGTAGGCCGCTCAAAAAAAACTTGGCTTAGCCGATTCTTATGTTGTACCGTCTGCATTATTCAGAAAGTCGGGGACGAAAGCAAAGCGGGACGCCAGGTCACCGCAACAGGGATCTGAATAAAGCTGTGTAGTGAGACAAAACATTAAAAGTGGTCAATCCAATCTACAGAGGAAATCTATGAAACTCAAGAGCGCCATTATTCCATTAACTGCTGCTATCGGTCTGGCATTCGCAGGCGCCGCGCATGCCCAGGAAGTGGTCAAGATCGCTCACGTCGGCCCGCTGTCCGGTCCTAACGCCCACATGGGCAAGGATAACGAGAACGGCGCCCGCATGGCAGTCGAAGAATTGAACGCCAAGGGCTTCACCATCGGCGGCAAGAAGGTCAAGTTCGAACTGGTCGGCGAAGACGACGCGTCGGACCCCAAGCAAGCGACTGCAGTGGCCACCAAGCTGGTCGACCAGAAGGTCGCCGCGGTGATCGGCCACCTCAATTCCGGCACCACCATCCCGGCATCCAAGATCTACAGCGACGCCGGCATTCCGCAGGTCTCGCCGTCGGCCACCAATCCCAAGTACACGCAGCAAGGCTTCAAGACCACCTTCCGCGTGGTGGCCAACGATGCGCAACTGGGTGCAGCCCTGGGCAAGTATGCCGTGCAGAAGCTGGGTACCAAGCATATCGCCGTGATCGACGACCGTACCGCCTACGGTCAGGGCGTGGCTGAAGAATTTGCCAAGGGTGCCAAGGCTGCCGGTGGCACCATCGTCGGCACCCAGTTCACCAACGACAAGGCCACCGACTTCAACGCCATCCTGACCTCGCTCAAGGGCAAGAAGCCGGACGTGGTCTTCTTCGGCGGCATGGATGCGGTGGGTGGTCCGATGCTGCGCCAGATGAAGCAGCTGGGTATCAACGCCAAGTTCATGGGTGGCGACGGTATCTGTACCGGCTCCCTGCCCAGCCTGGCCGGTGATGGCCTGGGCGAAGACCAGGTGGTCTGCGCCGAAGCAGGTGGCGTGGATGATTCCGGCAAGAAGGGCATGGACGATTTCCGCGCGGCCTACAAGAAGAAGTTCGGCATCGATGTCGTCTATAACGCCGCCTATGCCTACGACGCCACCATGACCGTGGCTGACGCCATGGCCAAGGCCGGCTCCGCCGATCCCAAGAAGTACCTGCCCGAACTGGCCAAGATCAGCCACAAGGGCGTGACCGGTGTGATCGCGTTCGACGCCAAGGGTGACATCAAGGACGGCTCCCTGACCCTGTACACCTACAAGGGTGGTCAACGTACCCTGCTGGCAGTGACCAAGTAAGCCAGGTCGCTGCACCGCCCTGCCGCCTGAAGCGCTGATACGGCCGCAGACTGCAGGGCAAAACAGCAGCACGCAATAAGCAACGCCCCCGAGATACATCGGGGGCGTTGTCCTTCCTGCCGGCGCATGCCGGCGCAAGCGCGAACGGTACGTGAGCCGTGGGCGGAAATCAGATACCGCGCTAGGCCAGTGCCTTTTCCAGTTGGGCCTTGTTCATTCCCGAACGCCCCTTGATGTTGCGCGCCGCCGCCTCGGCATAAAGCTGCTTGAAAGTGCGACCACCGCTCCCCTTGTGCGACCGCAGACCGCCCCGGCGCGAGGCGGGCATATCGTGCAGAGAGCTGGCACTGGCAGAACGGGATTCCCCGTGCTGTGCGCGCTCCTTGTTGACCGTACGGGCGGCGATTTCCTCTGCACGGCTGGTACTCGCGCCGCGCTTGAGGACGCCGGACTTGATGTGTTCATACTGACGTTCCCGCTTATTGCTCCATGCTGACTGGGGCATGATGACCTCCTTGACGCTGGGCCGCGAGTAAAGTACCTCGCCGGCGAGTTGAACATGACCGAAGCTGACAACGTCAGGATAGGCCCCCGGCCCGCGCACCAGCCATGCCACAACGACTGAACCCGCTGTAAGACATCTGGAAGCCAGCCTTCGGTGCGGGCAGATGGTGCTGCAAGGAAACAATTTTCCTTGCCCATATCGCCGCGCCGCCTGCATTGCGCGAGTCATGCCCCCTCTTCTGAGACCGTTCACAGGCAGACAACCTTTCCGCACCTGATCAGTCCAATCGCTCTCAATGACAAGATGAAGGGGAAGAAGCGATGAAACGGATCACGGCAGTATTTGGCGTTGTACACGGCACGATTGCCGTGCTTTTTGCGCTGGGCGCGCTGGCGCTCATCATCATTGCCGCCCGCATGGGCTACGAGGCGGTGGTCGAGGGGATGGGCTTGTCGCAAGCCCAGGCACTGATCGAGGCCATCGGGATCCTGGCGGCCGCGGTCGTCGCCTTCCAGATCGCCGAGACCATCACCGAGGAAGAAGTCGTCCGCGACGCCAATATCAGCGCCCCTACGCGCGTACGGCGCTTCCTGTCGCGATTTTTCGTGGTGGTGATCGTCGCCCTGGCCATCGAAGGCCTGGTCATGACCTTCCGCGCGGTACACGAAGAAGCCGCCGACCTGGTCTATGCCGCAGCCCTGTTGGCAGGCACGGGCGTGCTGCTGGCGGCATGGGGATATTTCATTTATTGCAACCGCTCCGCCGAAGAACTGGAGCCGGATGCCATGAAAGAAGCCAAGGAAGAGGATCGGAAGATCGATGGTTGATCCTTGACTCTCCGCCCGAAATGGCCGGTCCTGCCCCTTGGGGCGAAGGGGTGGGAATTTTCCTTGGGGAGTGGAATTGGCGGAAAGAAACCGCTATAATCGCGGACTTTTGCTGATGTAGCTCAGTTGGTAGAGCAACTGATTCGTAATCAGTAGGTCGACGGTTCGATTCCGCCCATCAGCACCAGAATAGAAGCGGCTTGCAGCGATGCAGGCCGCTTTTTTTTGCTCCGCAATTCTGGCTTTGCTCCGCAATTTTCGCACTTACGCACGCCGCCCTGAAATAGCTCGCATTGGTAGGCGCTGAAATTGGGTACAAAAAAAACCGCCCGGAGGCGGCTTGTTCACTTGGTCGGCGTCACCTTCTGGCCGCGCCGCTTTCGGACGTAGATTTCCGTCGTCGTCACGCTCTTGTGTCCGAGCTGCCCTTGCGCCGCCCTCACCCCTTGGGAATCGGTCTTATCCGTTCCAGCCTTGGCGCGAAGGTCTCTGAACTGGAACTCGGCAAACGGAATACCGGCATCTTCCCGCGCCTTGTCGAACCTGCTCCGCAAGGTTTCATAGGTGAGCGGCTGGCCCTCTTCGTTCACCAGCAGGCGCGTTGTCGTTACTTTTCCGACAATATTTCTCTTCCTGGCCAGGATTTTTTCGACAAGCACCTTCAGCTCCCCCGATATCTCGATGCGCACCTTGCTGTTGGTCTTGTTCTGTGTCACCTCGATGGCGCCCTCGCGGATGTGCTTCTCGTCCACCTTGAGCACGTCGGCCACCCGGCCGCCGAGCAGGTATGCCAGATCCATCGCCTCGCGCAGCACCTGGCCGCTCTTCTCCCATACCAGGGAATACATGTCGTCGTAGACATAGACGTCCCGCCCCTCCTCGCGGAACGACTTGATGCCGGCGCAGGGATTGGGCAAATCGGTCAGCCCCTCGGCCCGTGCCGCATTCCAGACGTGCGAAATCAGCGCCTTGTCACGATTGGCCGCTACGCGCCCTTCGTCGCCCTTCACCTCAAGCCCCTTTTCGCGCAAAGAATCCTGCCGCTTCTTGCTGCGCCAGGCCATGTATTGGCGGACGTGGATCGGCTTGATTTCTTCGAGCGGCGCCGGTGGATTGTCGAAGAATTCGAAGAGGAACGGGAACTGCCGCAGCTTCTCGCGCCTAGTCTTGGGGCTGTTATCCAGCATGTATTTTTGCTGGTACACCTCGCAGGCGTAGCGGAACGTCACCACCCTGGAGACGGTGGACGGCGGCATCGCCTCCATCTCGGCCCACTTCCGTACGGCCTCAACGTAGTTAGAGCCGAGAGGAATCTCACGACGCGGCTTGCCGCCGGCATCGTAGTAGTAATAAATCACCCCACTACGCTGCTCGCGCGCACGCACGCCGCGTGGAAGATTCGAATTTTTCGACGGCCTGCGCCCCATGTCATGCCCCAATCACTGCTGGTTTCCATCCCTTTTTCGGGGCCTCTGCCGTGCGGCGCGATTCTACCGCCGACAGCAGGACCACCGGCCGGCCGCGCGCATTCGAGATAAAGGGAATCCCGATTTCGCGCAGGAATGCCGCCTGCATTTCGTGCTTGGTTTGCTTCACTCCCGCGCGTGTGCTGCCGCGCCGAATGCCCGTCAAACGGTCAAGGCAAGCATCGTCTAGAAAAATCTCGTCAACTTTTCCGGCCATCAGCCCCCCCATTTATCGAAAGTGGAAACAGACATACGGATACTGAAGACGACAAGTGAAATCGAAGTCACTGCATACAGGATGGCCGCAATCCAAACGAATTTCTTCTCAATATGGATGCAGATCGCGACAAGCATGATTGCCCACGCAGTCAGTCCGGTGAAGGCCCCGAAGCAAGCGAGGAGAACCCAGAGGGCGGCAGCCCACAGCCTGAAAGCCCATTCGAGGAAGTCGAAAACAATCATGCTGCCCGCACCGCGCGCTGTTGATCTGCCAGCGTCCCACTGTAGTCGGCCAGGCAAAGGCGGCGCGCTTCGTTGACAGCCGCAGACTGGCGCCGGGCTGCACCGCAGTCATCGCACGACGTGACGTCGGTCAGCAGCACAGCGCTGAAAGAACCTGGCAAGGCGTTATCCAGTTCTACCCATGCGAAGAGCTGCCCGTTGCCGATATGGCGGCCGAGTTTCGACACATAGCCTGCCAGCTCACCGTCATCAGCGGTTTTGAATGTGATGCGGTCATGCGAGCGCGGCGGCTGAAGGTTGAAGTCTCGCAGCGGAACGGCGGCGGCGTGGGCGTGGGCGTGGGCGTGGGCGGTCATGGTGGCATTGGTATTTGCGTTCACTCTTGATTCTCCTGAATGGCCGTTACGGAGCACACGCCAAAGCGATCGACGGCGGCGGCGATCACGTCGCAGCTATGCGCTGCGATGGCGGTGTAGGAATGGCGTGCGCTGACAGTGCGCACGACGACACGAAACGCAGTCATGGGGCGTTCCCTTTCGTTGGGTTGGGATCAATCGGAATCTCGGCCACGTCGAGCCGGCCGGCGCGCCAGTCGGCGACCTGGCGCGGCGTACCACGACGCGGTGACTTGTCCGGCAGTGGCACCATGCGCGGCCAGGGGCATGCTTTGATGGCGTCCCATGAGGCCAGAGCGCGGCGCTGCTCGTCGGCCGTTATGGTTAGCGCCGGCCCGCTCGACATGTCGTCGGCCACCGGCCGTGGCCAGGGACATGCGCCCAAGGCCAGCCAGGCATGTTCGATCTGCGCGGCCTGGTCGGGCTTGAACATGACCGGCGCCGGCGCGGTCTTCGGCTCAAAGGACGCATCGGCCGCAAAGTCAGTCCCAGCGGGCTGCGTACAGTTATTTACACGAGTCCAAGGGAACCCCGAACCCGCCGATGCGCGAGCGTCATGCCCTTGAACTGGCGTCCATGTGTGACGAACAGATTTAAAAACCACACCGACCATCTGGCGGCATTGCACGCCATAGGGCATCACGCGTTCGCACTCCTCATAGCGGCCAGTGACAGTCTTGGTTTCCTTCGCGAGCGTGACCATCAGATCGTCGCGTTTTACCAGCGCGCCACCTTGCGCACGCAGGTAACTGGCCCAGCATGCGCGCTTCTCGCCCTCGACCTTTTGCACGGCATCCCAGGCAGCGGCCATGGCCGGCGGGGCCTGTTTGACCATGTCTGCCGGCACGCGGCGCAGCTCGCGCCAGACGCTTACCGGTGCGCCGCCCCATTGCTGGAACTGACGAATCCCCCAGCGGGCCGCCCAGGCTTCCACGCGGGCCGAGGGTGTTAGTTCTCGGTCCCCCGCCATATCGGTGGTGATGAGGTAGCCTTCTTTGGTCTTGTGGTCCGCGACGCCATCGATGTTCTTGGCTACGTACTTGGCGATATAACCAGCAGCACTGCCTTTCGTCCAATCGATGCGTTTCACGTCCAGGCGGCGCTTGAATGCGCCCGGTTCGCCGCGATCCACGCGCCAGGCGTAGCGCTTCATGACGCGGATAGCGCGGCTGGCCACGTCCTTGACGTGCGGCGTGGTGTAGTCCGGCAAAGCACGTACGAACACCAGCATGTGCCAGTGCGGGCATCCATCGTGATGCGGTTCAGCGATACGGAAACCGTACAGACCGATGCCGCGACGGGCCAACGCCGAGCGTGCCAGCGCAGTCATCTTGCCGAGGTACTTATTGGCTGTGCGCGGATCGGATCCGTCATATTTCGGATTGGGCTTCCCCGTATGCAGCGTCGCATGGAAGCGAGACGGACACGACCAAGTAAGAAATAGCCCCTGATCGTTGCACTCCTTTGCAATTACCTCGAAACCATTGATGCGCAGCATGAGTTCGCCGCGACGAATGGTCTTATTTGCGGTCGTCTTTTCGGCCAGTTCAGCAATGCTGAATTCCTGGCCCGCCTCATTGCGCACGATGGTCGCTTCCAGCGCGGCTGTATTTCTTCTGTTCTGCGCCAGCCGAGAGAGTACGGCGTCATTGCTGGCATAGGGCTCACCGTGATAGTGCACATAGCCCAGGCGAATGTTGCCGCCCTCAAAGGCTCTTCCGACAACCTTGCGCAGTTGCCGACGCCACCAGCGCGGATCCACCACGCGCGCAATGATGGCGCGCAAATCATCATCGTCGACTTCAGGCATATCAATGCCGTAGTCGCTGCACTCTTGTTCGATGAGGTCGCGGGCGTGTGTGTCAGAAATCGCCTTCCACAAGACCTTCTTGACGTTCTCGGCGGCTTTCTCGGCCGTGGCGCAAATATCGGCATCATCCTGCGACAGATCCACGCCGGCCGGCACGTACTGCTCAGCGAATTCCCGGACGAATTGAACCGCAACCGGCTCAAAAATCTTGTTCCAGTGCCATACCGACATCAGTTCTAGCGCCTGGCTCACGACACGTCCGCGCCACTTCAGCGGAATACGTGCCAGTTCACCGGTAAATTGCCGAGACTCCACGAAGGCCCGATGCCGACGGCGTGTCTTGGCATCGACTGTTCTAGACTGCATTGAGAGCTCTTTCATACGTTGTAATGGCGCGCAGCACCGCATGGCGCATGGCCAAGCGTTCCGCTTCAGTGAAGGAGTGAATTGGACATTCCCAGCGATCTGCGGAGAGTCCCGCCAGTGCCAGGATGTGTCGACGCACTGGCTTGGCCATCGCTGCCCAGGAGTAGGCAATGCCGGTTTGGAGATCGGGTCGCCTGCGATTGCGCAGCAGGGAAATGGACTTACTTAGCTCAGCCTTAGCAGCTTCATTACCGGGAGGCGTGGGCACCCATGCCGAACGCTCACGCAGCAGGTCCGATGCCGGACGGAATGACGCATGGTCCTTAATTCGGGCTCCGCGCATCATTACCCCCGCACCAGCCCGAGAGCCGCCAGAAGAGATGGCGCCAGCAGCAACAGAACAGCGATGCCATGAGCGATCACAGTACGCATTACCATGCCCCCATCAGGCCGCCGAGACGCTGCAAGCGCTGGACGAGGCGGGCGGAAATAACGTTCTTACCTTGCCAGATCACATTCCACTGCAGTTCGTCTTGCAGTACCGCCTTGCGCAGCAACATCCGCTGCGCGCATTGAAATTCCTTGATGTCGTCGCCCATACGAAGCCGCAGCGAGGCGAGGGCAAGGACGGCCGGTTGCTGATCGAGAGCCATGGTGAGATTTCTTTAGGGTGAGCGAATCCCGCGTGCGCCAAACGGCGCACGACAGGTCTTAGTCAATTTGGGGTTCAGCGACCGGCTAAGCGGTCACCAGCAGGTCAGGCAGTGCCTGTTCCTTGGGGTACCAGATAGGCACGGGGCGAGATGGGAAGGCTCACCTCGGGGTTAGGCATCGCGGACATCGAAACGGTACGGGAGATCTCCAGCGTGGCAACGAAGGTATGGCCGCAATCGACGTTCTGGCATCGATAGGTGATTTCCTTCATCAGCGTGGACATGGTCCGGCTTTTGGCTGCACGTACAGCGCTTTGGCAATGAGGGCACGGCAGGCTGATTACACGCATGTTGTTTTCTTTCCCTTGATGGCATAGAGTGCACGCCCCTTGCCTGTAACACGTTTGATACCTTCTCGAACAGATTGGGCCATGACGAACTCGGCTGCTTGTTCAATCGTGTCGAAGCCCTCACGGTTCATGATCACTTCCAGAGCTTCGACTAACGCAGGATGGGTGAACGGTAATTCGATATCAGGCATTGCGAGGCACTGAAAAGTGGCTCGTGAGCGCCTTGGCTTGCACGTTCTGCTCGGATAAGATCGGCATCGAATAGGATTGCGCCAGGGCGATGGCCTGATGCATCAACAGATCATGAGCCAGCGTGGCCAGGTTTTCACCTTGGTACTGGGCCAGGGCTCTCATGATGTCGTAGTTGTCGTCGTTGACGCGCACCACGATGCGGCGATGACGGATTTTGCGGGGATCGTCGTACATGGCAGCCTCCGAGGATCAAGCCCGTTGGGCCTTGACGTCTTTGTCGTAAGCGGCCATGCCGCGCAAGATCAGCAGGCGCACAAAGGAAGAGCGGGTGCGCAAATCCTGGCGGGCCAACTCGGCCAGTCTTTGCTCTTCATCAGCTTCAAGGCGGAAGGTAACGGCCACCGAAGTATCGGCGTGGGGGCGGGCTACGTGCTTGGAGAGGGTAGGCATATGGGATAATCGTTGTACACGTCACTTAGCAATGACGCGAATATAGAGTCCAAATGGACTCATGTCAATCGATTTATGCGTCTTTATGAACACAATTGGGGAACGCCTCAAGTCGGAACGCACCCGACTGGGATTTAATCAAACTGAGTTTGCAGCCATAGGAGGCGTGCAGCGCCGTGCGCAATTGTTTTACGAACAAGATGAACGTCGCCCGGATGCAGGTTATTTACAAGCTGTGGCACGTTTGGGCGTGGACGTGCAGTTTGTGGTGACGGGTATAAGAAGTGGTCAAGCGTTGTCTTTGGATGAAGAGCAATTACTCGCTCGATTCCGCAATCTGGACCTAATGGGGAAGGCTCGTTTACTTGGGATGGTTGAAGGGATAGGCACCTCAGATGCCTCGCTCCCATCGCAAACGCACAAACGCAATATCCAAATGACGATCCACGGATCAGTTGGTCAGCAAATTACTGGGGATATTACTGCTCCGCAGAACATCATAATGGGACGCAAAAAAGTAAAAGTGAAATAGAGTGGATTTGAGGCATAAATGACGCAGTTCAATCCTGCGAAGAAATCAACGCAAAGCTCGAGCGCATTTGCGCTTTTCCAAGTAAAAATGGCCCGCCATCTGGCGGGCCAAACAACGACACTACTCTGCACGCAAGTGTCGCCAGCGATGTCCAGGGTGGTTACTGCGAGTATGTCGGTCCTTCTCTTCCGAAGAAGGCAATCGATCCCGTTGTCCCTAGAACATATGGCGAATACCAGTCATCACGCCAAACTGGTTCTTGCCGGCGCCGACCGTACCGCCAGCATCAAGGGCCAAGGCCGAGGTCCCGCCGTTCTTGATGTAGCCCATCGACGTATAGATGGCCGTGCGCTTGGAAAGATTGTATGTGAGCCTTGCCACCGACATCGTTGCGTCATTGCTGCTGCCCTTGACGTTCAGGCGTATCAGCTGGCCGTCCAGCACCAGGGCCGCAGAGAAGGGATAGCTGGCACCCAGGTAGTACAGATCGGAGTCGGTGTTCACATTGCCGACAGCGCGGGTGCGGCGATCGATGATTCCTCCGCCCAGCTTGACCTCACCCAGCATGACGTATCCGTTCAGCGTCACGCGCTGGTCGGTGTTGCCGCTGCTGCTGAGGCCGCCGGAAGCGCCGGTATTGCCATACATGATGTCGTAGGAAGTATTGATGCCAAAGCCCTTGCCGTCATAGCCCAGCAAGCCGGTCACCTGGCGGCAGGCCTTGGCGTTGCCAGCCACCTCTCCCGGGCAGTTGGTGGCCGAGGGGCCGCCGGCGGAGGCAGTGTCGCGACCGAAACTATACGTGGCACCGACGGTGAAGCCGTTGAAGTTGCCCAGATAGCCGATGGCGTTGTCACTGCGCGCATTGGGCAGGTAGCTGTCGATGCTGTTGATGGAGAACAGGCTGGGGCCGATGACGTCGCTCTTGGCAGTGGCAAGGAAGGTCATGTTGATCTGGCGTCCCAGCGATACCTGGCCCCAGCCGCCTTTGAGGCCGACGAACGATTGCCTGCCGAACAGGCGGTTGCCCTGCCCCATGCCGCCGCTGTCGGGGGCGAAGCCGGACTCCAGGACGAACAGGGCCTGGAGGCCACCGCCCAGGTCTTCGCTGCCCTTGAATCCGATACGCGATGGATAGCTGCCGGTCAGCGACGGCATCTTGATCACGGAATTGCCGTTTGCATTGGCATTGGTTGTGTAGGCCACAGCGCTGTCGATGATCCCGTAGATCATCACCGACGAGCCTTGCGCCTGCGCCGCGCCGGACAATACAATCCCTGCCAGCGTCATAGCGCCGGCGATTTTCATCTTCTGCATGTTTCCTCCTGTAGTTGTCGAAAGGATGGCGCCGCGTAGCCCGGTCTCTCTGCCGGCTATCGTTTTTTCTGTGGGCGCGCTCCGTAATGTCGCTGTCAGTTCTTGCCTGCCCCGGTCGGTAAATATCGGGCGCTTGTCGGCCGATGGATCACTCCGCATCCGGCTGGCGCGCCGGATGGGCATCACGGAAAGCATCCAGCTGTTCGCACTCGCCGGCGATGCCACGCAGGACGGGATAAGGTTCAAGGTCAACCTCGAAACGGCGGGCATTGAACAATTGCGGCACCAGGCAGCAATCGGCCAGCCCAGGCGTATCGCCACAGATGAAGCGGCCGCGCATGGACGAGCTCGCCACCTGCCGCTCCAGGGCTTCCAGGCCGAGACGGTTCCAGTGGTGGATCCAGGCCTTCTTCTGTTCTTCCGATACACCCATTGTGCCGCTGAGGTATTTCAGCACCCGCAGGTTGTTCAACGGATGCATCTCGCAGGCGATGCTGGCGGCGACCTGGCGCACGTAGGCACGCTGCGCCGTATCCGGCGGCAATAGCGAAATCTGTGGATAGCGCTCCTCCAGATATTCCAGGATGGCCAGTGACTGGCTGATCAGCCCGGTGCCATCATCCAGGACAGGGACCAGCGCCTGCGGATTGAGCGTCTGGAAGGCGGCACCGAACTGCTCTCCGCCATTGCGGTTGAGGTGCACCGCGCGGTAGTCGAACGGCAAGCCTTTCAACTTCAGGGCGATGCGTACACGGTAGGAAGAGGAACTACGGAAATAGTTATGAAGGATGCGTTCTGCGCCCATGGCGTCAAACTCCTAGGTACTGGTGGATGAGTTCTGTTTCACGAGCCAGCTGCGCCGAGGCACCCGACCACACTACCTGCCCCTTGTCGAGCACGAAATGACGATCGGCCAGCTTGAGCAGTGGCTTGATGTTCTTGTCGATGACGATCTGGGCCAGGCCCTCCTGCTTGAGCGCCAGCAGGGCATTCCAGATTTCCTGGCGCACCAGTGGCGAAAGACCTTCGGTGGCCTCGTCCAGCACCAGCAACGAAGGATTGGTCATCAATGCGCGACCGATGGCCAACATCTGCTGTTCACCGCCGGACAACTGCCAGCCCTGGTTGCCGCGCCGTTCCTGCAAGCGCGGGAACAATGCGTAGACACGGGCCAGGTTCCAGGGCGCGACAACGGACTTCTGACGCGGGGCACGGGCCGTGGCCACCAGGTTTTCTTCCACGTTCAGATTGGGAAAGACCTGGCGCCCTTCGGGCACCAGGCCCAGACCCAGGCGCGCGATCTCGTGCGAGGGACTGGCATGGATCTCCTGTCCGCGCATCCTGATGCGCCCGCGCTGTGCGCGCAACAGGCCGAACAGACACTTGATGGTGGTCGAGCGCCCCATGCCGTTGCGTCCCAGCAGGGTCACCACCTCCCCGGGCCGGACGTCGAAACTGACGCCGAACAGGGCCTGTGCCTGGCCATAGGAGGCGCTCAGGTTCTCTACTTCCAGCAAAGCTGTCATGCTCACTCCTCCTCGCCCAGATAAATCGCCTTAACCTCGGGATGGCGGCGGATCTCTTCAGGCGTACCGCAGAACATCACCCGGCCGTAGACCAGCACCGTGATGCGGTCGGCCAGCGCGAACACCGCTTCCATGTCGTGTTCCACCAGCAGGATGCCGTAGCGCCCTTTCAGACGCTGCAGCAAAGCCACCACCGCGGCAGACTCTTGCCCACTCATGCCAGCCATGGGTTCGTCCAGCAGCAGGAAGCGGGGTTCGGCTGCCAATGCCATGGCCAGCTCAAGCTGGCGCCGCTGACCGTAGGCCAGTTCTCCCACCAGCGTGCCGTCGATGGCCGCCAGGCCGACCTCATCGATGACCTTTCGCGCGATGGCCGCCAGGTCAGGCTGTCCCAGCAGCGAACGCAGGAACGAGAAGCCGTGGCGCCGCGCACCGTGCGCGGCCAGCATCACGTTCTCGCGTACCGTGAATTCCTCGAAGACGGCGGTGATCTGGTAGGAGCGCAGCAAGCCGCGGCGGGCGCGTTGCGCAATTCCCAGCGTACCGACATCCCGTCCCTGGAAGCGGATGACACCTGATTCGGCCCGCAGCTCACCGGAGAGCTGGTTGATCAGCGTAGTCTTGCCGGCGCCATTGGGGCCGATGATGGCGTGCAACTCGCCGGGACGGATGTCCAGGTCTACCTGGTCCGTGACCAGAAGACCGCCATAACGCTTGGTCAGACCTCTGGTTTCAAGCAATGTCTGGCTCATCGCGATTCCTCCCCGGCCAGGTTGGCGGCAAGCCGTGTAGCGCGCCCGGTGCCGCGCTTGCGCAGGGCAAGGCGTTCGTCCAGCTTGGACAACACTCCCATGATGCCCGCGCGTCCGGCCAGGGCAATCAGTACGATCATCGGGCCAAAGACCACGGCCCAGTGGTCCGTGTACGACTTAAGAATTTCCTCCACGCCCAGGAAGCTGATGGCACCCAGCAACGGACCGGCGACAGTGCCCATGCCTCCCAGTACCACCATCACGATCAGGTCGCCCGACATCGACCAGGCCAGCGAGCTGGGCGAGGCAAATGCATTCAGGTTGGCAAAGAGCATGCCGGCGAGCGCGCAGACCACCGCAGAGATGACATAGGCCGCAAGCTGGTACTGGCGCGTGGCGAAGCCAAGGGCATTGATGCGACGCGGGTTCTGGCGGGCGCCACGCAGCACCATCCCGAACGGCGCGCCATGGATGCGCCACATGGCCAGCAGTGCTAGGCACAGCAAGGCAAAGGCGGCGTAGTACAGGGTCTTCAGGTCGCCCAGGCTGAACCAGCCGAATTGGGATGGTGCGGTAATGGTCATGCCATCGTCGCCGCCATAATGCTTCAGGCTGACGAAGACGAAATAGCCCATCTGCGCGAATGCCAGCGTGATCATGATGAAGGCGATACCGCTGGTGCGCAGGCTGATGAAACCGGTGACCGCCCCCAGCACGCCGCAGACCAGCACGCATGCCAGCAGATGGAGCCAGCCGGCATCGATGCCATGGAAGGCGGGAATGGCCACGCAATAGCTACCCACGCCGAAGAACAAGGCATGACCGAAGCTGACCAGGCCACCATAGCCCAGCGCCAGGTTGAGCGCCACGGCGGCCAGCGCGTACACCAGCATGCGGGCGAACAGGGTGATGAAAAAGGCCTGGTCAGCCCATTCTGCCAGCACCGGCACGCAGGCCAGCAGCACCAGCAAGAGGAATGGCACCCAGAACGAGAAACCTCGTGTTCGAGAGGTCGATATCATGACTTTCCTCCTGCGGGAAACAACCCGTTCGGCTTGACAGCCAGCACCACGGCCATCAGCACGTACACCAGCATCGAGGCCACTGCCGGCCCCGCGGCCGTGGCCGCTTCGCGATCCATCAGGGTGCGGAAGATCTGCGGCAGGAAGGCCCGCCCCAAGGTGTCGGCGATACCCACGATCAGCGCCGCATACAAGGCACCACGAATAGAGCCGATACCGCCGATAACGATGACCACCAGAGTGGCGATGAGCACCGGTTCGCCCATGCCGGACTGGATAGACAGGATGGGACCCGCCATCACACCAGCCAGGCCGGCCAGCACGGCACCGATGGCAAACAGCAAACCATTGAGCAAGCCGATGTTGATGCCAAGCGCGCCGACCATGGCAGGGTTGACCGCGCCGGCACGGATCAGCATGCCGAGGCGGGTACCGTTGATCATCCACTGTGCGCCGGCCGCCACCAGCAGGCCGGTCACGATAATGGCCAGACGATAGGCCGGATAGCTAGCGCCCATGATCTCGATGCTGCCCTCCAGGAAGGAGGGCAACGGCAGGAAATAAGGCTGCGGACCAAACAGGATGCGCACCATTTCATTGAAGAACAGCACCAGACCAAAAGTCGCCAGCACATGGTCAAGGTGGTCACGCCGGTACAGGCGCGCAACTACCAGGCGCTCCAGCGCCATGCCAAGAACGGCACACCCTCCCAGGGCGGCTACCACTGCCCAGAAGAAATTGCCGCCATATTCGTAGCCCAGTGCCGAGAAGTAGGCGCCCATCATGTACAGCGAACCATGGGCCAGGTTGACGAAGCTCATGATCCCGAACACCAGCGTCAAGCCAGCCGCCAGCAGGAACAGGAGTACCCCGTATTGCACTCCGTTGAGTAGCTGGGTCGCGATCTGTAGGATAAGGTCCATGACTTACTTCCTCGCGCACAGGCTGCCATAGCTGTCAGCGTGCTCTGCCAGCGCCACACCGCTGTGGCGGACCTCTACCTTGCCGCTATTCTTGACGACATCGAACATGTAGTAGTTCTGCACCGGCATGTTGTTGTTATTGAAGCGGAACGGCCCGCGCACAGAGCGGAATTCGCCACCGGCGGCCTTGACCGCTGCAGCGAACGCCTTGCGGTCGCTGGTGTTGCCGTTGCTCTTCTGCACTGCCAAGTCCAGCACCCGCGCGGCGTCATACGCGGTGGCGGCATATTCGCTGGGGACCCGCTTGTAGCGCGCCTGGAAGGCCTCGACGAATTTCCTGTTCTCTGGATTGTCGAGCGCGGCATCCCACATCGCGCCGTACACGCTACCCACCGCGGCATCGCGCAAGGCGGGCATGGTGGTTCCGTCCACGGTGAAGATGGAGAACAAGGGCAGCTTGCCCAGCAGACCGGCCTGGCTGAACTGCTTGACGAAGTTCACGCCCATGCCACCCGGATAGAACACGAAGACGGCATCCGGCTTCAGTGCCTGGATCTGCGAGATCTCGGCGGAATAATCGGTCTGGCCGACCTGAGTGTAGAGTTCATCAGCCGGCGCCCCCTGGTAGAAACGCTTGAAACCGGCAAGCATGTCCTTGCCGGCCTGGTAATTTGGCGCCAGCAACACCACGCGTTTGAACCCCTTGGATTTCATGTGCTGACCAACCGCTTCGGCTGCACCATCGTTCTGCCACGCGACGGAGAACACATTGACTGCGCAGGATGCCCCGGCGACGGGTGACGGTCCGGCATTGGTGCCGATGGCCACGATGCCAGAATCGACGATGGGCTTCAGACCAGCCATGAATACATTCGAGAAGCCCATGCCGACGATGGCATCGACCTTGTCCTTCTCGATGAACTTGCGGACGATCTGCGAACCGATTTCCGGCTTTAGCTGGTCATCGTCCTTGAACAGGGTCACAGGACGTCCGCCCAATTTCCCGCCATTCTGTTCGATGGCCAGATTGAAGCCGTCCACCTGATCCTGTCCCACGACGGCCTGGCTACCGGTCAAGGGCGCCGAGAAGCCGATCCGAATGGCATCGGCCGCAAGCGCTGGCATCGATGCCAGCGCCGCCATGGCCACCAACGCACTGGCGCCCGCAGCGAGTGTCTTCGAATATTTCATGTTGTCTCCTCTCTTGTCATCATGGGAATGGCGCCGCATGCGTGGCGGCACCTTTTTTAGATTGCAACGAAGACCTTTCCGTCCTCGATCCGTATCGGATACGTACGTACGTCGTCACTCAGCGGCGCGCACATGGCCTTTCCGCTGCGGATATCGAACTTGCCCTGGTGCAAGGGGCATTCGATCTCGTGGCCGTCCAGGAAGCCGTCGCACAGCCTGGCGTGGCCATGGGTGCAAATGTTGTCGGTGGCAAAGACCTGATCATCGACCCGATACAGGGCAAGGTACTTGCCCGCGACTTCGACGCCGATCACGTCATCTGCGGGAATGCCGTCGACGCTGCCGGCCTCGATCCATTGTTCAGTGCTGGTATCGCTCATGAATGCCTCAGATTGGATAGATCAGGGAGTTCGGAATCATTTCCGAGTCGTAGATGCACAGCTTCGTGCTGAACCGCAGTCCCTGTGGCGTCATACGAACTTCATCCAGATAGCGCCCGGCATTGAAGACGGTGGTCTCCTGGCTCATCTTGGTGCGCAGGATCGAATAATTGGCCTCGACCCGGAACAGCTCCCCTTCCACCGATTTCAGCAGAGGCAAGCCCGTCACATTGCGCTGGTAGTACGGGTCGTGGAACAAGGTTTCGCGGATCCCATAGACCCGGTCATGTAGCATGTCCTTGCTGATAAAGGACATCGTGGCCAGGGGGAAACCACGCTCGAAGTTCTCGCGCGGCTGCACCTTGTAGAGGCATTGGTCGGTAAAGAAGTCCGGCCATTCTTCCCAGCGCCCGCTGCTGGTCACTTCGGCATAGCGGGCATAGAGCTGGCACAGTTCGACATACAAGCTGGCATCCATCATCAAACCTCCATCACCTTGCGCCAATAGTCATACATGCCCCGGATCAGGGTCTCCGTCACCATGTGCTCGGTATCGTGCACGTCGCGCCCATCCAGTTCGGCCAGGGTCCGGTGAATCGGCTTCTGCTCGAAGCCGCTCTGGGAAAACTCGATCACTTCGCCGTCGTCGGCTGAAACAAAACCGGCCGGGCCAAACAGGTTGGCCTGGATCAGGCGGCGTTCGGTCATTTCCTCGCTGTCGTCCTCGAAACCGAAATGGGTCCATACGAAATCGAAAGAGCCGGCCCCGTTGGGCTGGATGTGGCGGGTCGACACACTGTTGACCTGCTGCTGGAAGATCACGCTGGGAAATACCGTCATCATCACAGCCGTCGGCCCCTTCCACCAGTCTTCCTGGACGATGTCGAGCAGTCGCTTGTCCTGGATCTGCATGCTCTCCTTGAAGCTGCTCACACCCGTCGTCACCTCGTTCTTGACCCCGCCAGTGCCACGGGTGGAGATCATCGCTGCATGGCGGAACTTGTCGTCCATGCGCAGCTGCGACTTGTTATCCGCCCGCCACAGGCCATAGGTCACGAACCAGGTATGAAGCAGTCCGGGGTGATAAGGATCCTTGATGTTTTCCTGCATCAGCTTCCAGTTGCCCGGGATGCGCTGGCGGTTATAGCCGAGGATCTTCAACTGGCGCCCATTGAACAGGCGATCGAAGTAGGCCAGGATCTGCGGCCCGAGGAAATCTTCCAGCGCCTCCACGTCCTGGTCGAAGGAGGCGAACACGACACCGCCGCGGCGCGCCACCTTGAGCTTGGTCAGGCCGTTCTCCTCAACTTTGAAATCGCTTGGCATGCCGCCGTTGACCTTGCCATCCTGCTTGACCCCGCGTCGGAACGGTACGCCCTGCAGATCGCCATTGAGTTTGTAGTTCCACTGGTGATAGGGACACACCAGTTCCTTGCGGTTGCCGCTGCGCTCGCGACAGAACTGCATGCCGCGATGGGCGCAAACGTTCTCGACCACATTGATCTCGCCGTCTGCATCGCGGATCATCACCACCGATCGTTCGCCCACGACCGTGCGCTTGAAGTCGCCATGATGGGGGATCTCGGCCTCCAGGCCGACATAGTTCCAGTGCCCACGATAGAAGAATCGTTCCAGCTCGCGCTGGTACAGGCCCTGGTCGGTATAGGCCCAGAACGGGATGCGGCTGGAGCCGTCACCGGCCCATTTCTGCTCGACCGGGAAAGCTTCGCTGGGGTTATGCATGTCAGGTCTCCTCTGCTACCTACGACGATCAGTCCGCCACGCGCACGCGGATCGTGCCAAGGCCTTCGACGCTGCCTTCCATCAAGTCACCGCGAACCACCGCAGCCACGCCTTCCGGAGTGCCGGTCATGATGATGTCGCCGGGTTCCAGTGGCTCGTATTGCGACAGGTAGGCAATGCTCTCTGCGACCGACCAGATCAGTTCCTTGACGTCGGAGTGCTGGCGAGCTTGACCATTGACAGTCAAGGCAATGGCGCCGCTTGTGACCTGGCCGACGCTGGCCACCGGATGAATCGGGCCGATCGGCGCGGAATCGCGGAAGGACTTTCCGAACTCCCAGGGACGTCCCTTTTCGCGTGCATCCAGCTGCAGGTCGCGGCGCGTCATGTCCAGGCCGACGGCATAGCCGTACACATGCGACAGGGCGTCGTCGACAGTGATGTCCTTGCCGCCACGGCCGATGGCGACCACCAGTTCGATCTCATGGTGGAAGTTGGCGGTCATGGGCGGATAGGGAATGCGGCTCTCGCTCTGGCCTGCCTGCACGGCGGCATTGGCCGGCTTCATGAAGAAGAACGGGGGATCGCGCTCAGGATCCTTGCCCATTTCGCGTGCGTGGGCGGCATAGTTACGCCCCACGCAGAAGATACGATTGACGGGGAAGACATCGGTGCTGCCGGCGATCTCGAGGTGGATGATAGGCGCAGCGGGTACGGCGTAGTTCATGAAGGCTCCGATTGAAGATTGAGTAAGTGCCCGGCCATCAGGGCAGCCAGATGCAAGGGTCGAAATGGATGGACGGATTGGTCAGGCTTGCCGATGCGCCGGCAAGCGCTCTTCGCGCCAAAAGCCGATGGCCTGCTGCGCCGGCCGGTCGGAATAGCTGAACAGGATCGTCTCGCGCCCGGCCCGCAACTGCAGCGTGTACCAGGAGGGCAGGACGAACACATCGTTTTCCTGAAACTTCAGCAGCTGATCGCCGACCAGGGCCTCGCCCTCTCCTTCCAGGCAGACGTAGACGGTGGCATCCGTACTGCGATAAGGGAGGCTCTCGAAACCGGCGGGCAGCAGCTGGATGAAGGCACCCATGGTTGGCATCGGCGACGCGCCGGTGGCCGGATTCACGAAGCGCTGCTTGTAACCGTGATGTGCATCGATGTCACCCAGTGCGATCGTCTTGAGGGCGCTGCGGGTCTGTGCAAACGGGTAGACGAAAACCTTGGTGGGCGCACTGGCCGGCTGGTGGAAATCGACCGGAACCATGTTGCTGCCATAGCGCGCCAGCGCATCGCCTTCGTGCCGGGTCACCCCCTGCGAATGGGCCGCGCCAGGTTCCGCGAAACCAGTATCGAAGAAGCGCGCCAGCGGAATATCCAACCCATCCAGCCAGACCACCGGCTCTTGCCCCAGATTGCCATGGTCATGCCAGGTCCACGCTGGCGTGATGATGAAGTCACCGCGTCGCATGGTGGTCCGCTCGCCGTCCACTGCGGTATAGGCACCCTCGCCGTCCAGCACCAGGCGCAAGGCAGACTGGGTATGGCGGTGTGCCGGTGCCACTTCTCCCGGCATGATCAGTTGCAGGCCCGCATACAGCGTCTGGGTGACGGAGGAGTTACCGCGCAGCCCGGGATTTTCCAGGATCAGCACGCGCCGCTCGGCCTCCTCGGCGCTGATCAGTCGGCCGGCCTGCATCACATGCTCGCGCACGTCGGCGTATTTCCACAGCACTGGTGTAATGGCTGGCGTCGGCTGCCTCGGCACGAGACGGCCCAACACTTCCCATAGCGGCGTCATGCTGAAATGATTGATCTGGTCGTAGTATTGGCGGCGCTCGGCGCGCACCATTTCTGGCACTTCGGCTTTCATCTCGTCTCCTTGTTTCGGTCTCTTGCTGTCAGTCGGGACTGGCGTAGAACGCATCGGCGTAGATATGCTCCATCGCGATCCCCCTGGCTTTGGCGATCAGAGTCGCGGCCTCGACCATCGGCGGCGCGCCGCACAGGTAGGCACGCCAGTCGCGCAGATCGCTCCAGTCGGCCGAGACCGCATCGGTCACCAGACCCACACGGTGGCGGGTACCCGGCTCGTTGGTGGCGATGACCACGTGGACATGCAGGTTCGGGTTGCGCTGTGCCAGTTCATCCAGCCACGCTTGCCCATAGATGTCTGCGGACGAGCGCACGCCGAAATAGAGGTGGATGGGATTGGTCATCTTCAAGGCGGTGGCCGCCCGCACGATCGACAGCACCGGGGCCAGCCCGGTCCCACCGGCGATGCACAGCACCGGACCTTCATGCTTCCTGCGCAGGTAGGCCGTGCCCATGGGGCCCGATACCCGCACCGCATCGCCCAGCTTGAGCGTATTGAAGACATAGCCGGTGACCCGCCCACCGGGTACCTTGCGAATATGGAATTCGAGTGTGTCGTCGTCGGCCACACCGGCCATCGAATAAGGCCGGATGTGTTCCGGCGTAAACTGCAGAATGGCGTACTGGCCTGCCGAGAAGGAGAGCGGCTTGGGTGACTTGAGCACCAGGCGCTTGATGTCGTGCGTGAGATCCTCGATCGCCACCACGCTCGCCTTGAGGATGCGCGCAGGATGGGCCACGATCTCGTCGGGCTCCGGAATCTCCACCACGCAGCTTTCGGTCAGCACGCTCATGCAGGCCAGCACATGGCTGCCCCCGCCCGGATTGGTCAGCTTGGCGTCGCCAGCAGACTCCAGCACCTTGCCTTCGACGAGCTTGCAGCGGCAGGTTCCGCAGCGGCCTGCACGACAGCTGTAGGACACCGGCACGCCATTGGCCTGCAGTACCTCCAGCAGATTGTCTCCCGCCTTTACGGCGAACGAACGCCCGAGTGGTTGCACCACCAGTTCCATGCCTGTCTCCTCAGCCTGCTTGTCATTTTTATGTTGGGTGAGGCGATTATAGGAAGTGGCTATTTATAAATATATAGTATTCTCTGAATTTCAAAAATCACTGGCAGTGATATTACTCAAGCGACCCGGGAGCTGGAATGGAACTCAAGGACATCGATCTCAACCTGCTGGTGGTGTTCAACCAGTTGCTCGTCGACCGCCGTGTATCGATCGTGGCCGAGAAGCTCGGCCAGACCCAGCCAGCCATCAGCAACGCGCTCAACCGCCTGCGGCGCCTGCTGGGTGACGAACTGTTCCTGCGCACCTCCAAGGGCATGGAACCGACCTCGCTGTCGATCCAACTGGCCGAGCCCATCGCCTATGCTCTCAGCGCCATCCACAGCACGCTCAACCAACAAGCCCTGTTCGACCCGGAACGCACCAGCCGCACCTTTACCATCGGCATGACCGATATCGGTGAGATCTATTTCCTGCCGCGCTTGATGGACACACTGGCGGGTATCGCACCCAACATCTCGATCAATACCGTGCGCAACACCACCATCAATCTCAAGGATGGGATGGAATCAGGCCACGTCGACTTAGCGGTCGGCCTGCTGCCGCAATTGAAGACAGGATTTTTCCAGCAGCGCCTCTTCGAGCAGAAGTACGTCTGCCTGATGCGACGCGGTCATGCCCTGGACAAGAAGAAGATCTCGGTGGAAGAATTTTCAGAGGCGGAACACGTGATGGTGGTGGCACCCGGTACTGGTCACGCCAAGCTGGACGAGGCCATCGAGCGCAAGGGGATCCGGCGCAACATACGCCTGTCGGTGCCACACTTCGTGGCCGTGGGCCATATCCTCTCGACCACCAACATGATCGCAACCGTCCCGGAGCGCTATGCGCGCCAGTGCCTGGCCCCGTTCAACCTGCGTTTCCTGGAGCATCCCGTGGACTTGCCAGAGACCGGGATCAACGTGTTCTGGCATGCCAAGTTCCACAAGGAACCAGGCAACCAGTGGCTGCGCCGGTTGATGTTCGATCTGTTCTCGGACAAGAAAAATGCCGCCGGTAGTACATCGATGCAGGAACCTGCCGGCCGTTAGTTCACACTGATGGCCGACTTGATCAACCTGGTCCAGTCCTTGAGAAGCTGCCTGTAGTAGCTATCATCGTGGCGCCATAGACGGTTGATCGCCATGCCCCTTACCAGGTTCAGGGTGAGATTGAGAATGGTATTGGCCTGCTTGGCAGAGAAACCCGCGGCACGAAACACCTGCAGCCACACTTCGTTGGTGGTGTCGCGATAGTGCTGCATCACCGGCAGGATCTGCTCCATCAGCTCGGCATCGGTGCGCGCCACGATGATGACTTCCAGCGCGGCCACGAACGGCCAGTCGAAATACACGCTCAAGCTGTCGGTAATGAAGCCCGCTACCGGATCCTTGACTGCCTGGGCCGACTTCGCTACCCGCTGGCCACGTTCGATCGCGACATCGTAGACGGCGGCGGTGGCGGCCACCACCAGTTCAGCCTTGGAATTGAAGTGATGCATCAGGGCGCCGTTGGACAGGCCGGAGCGGGTGGCCACCTCTTTGGTGGTCAGGCCGGCGTAGCCCTTTTCCATTAACACGTCGATGGCCGCAGTCAGCAGGCGGTCGCGCGCCTCGCGGGTACGATCGCTCTGGCTGCGGCGGGCCGGCTTTTGCTGCATCGCGCCGTCGCCCTGTCCGGTGGACTGCGCCAGACGGTTATCTACGTCGGTGTGCAGCCTAATTGACGAAGCGCCGGAGGAGATCATTTTTTGAAAGTGGAAGATTACCTGTGGGCATCCATTATACCGCCGCGCAACGCGGATTTCCGGCGCCAACGCATGTGTGGCAAGGTCCTCAGGCTTGCCGATTTCCTACAGGCGAGGCGGGTTCCACGTCCCGGTCTCGCCTTGCGCTCACAGATCCAGCACCAGTACCGGCGACCTGGCGCGCGAACAGCACGGCGTGAACTGGTCGCCCCGTTCCCGTTCCTGATCGGTTAGATACTGGTCACGATGATCCGGCACGCCTTCGCAGACCCGGGTAAGGCAGGTTCCGCAAATCCCTTGTTCACAGGAAACAGGGATTTCGACCCCCGCCTTGGCCAGCGCTTCCACGACGGTCTGCCCGGCCGAGACCGCTATCAAGCGGCCGCTGCTTTGCAGCTTGACCACGAAGGCATCCCCTTCCGCCACCGGCGCGGCAGTGAAAGCCTCGTAGTGGAGATGTGCCCATTGCATCTGCGCACAGGTATCCTGCACGTACTTGAGAAAGCCAAGCGGGCCACAGGCATAGACATGGGCGTCCGGCTCCGCATGGCCCAAGATGTCGCCTATACTCGGCCGCGCCACCCCGGGCGCATCATCGAACCAGAACGACACCATCGTACGCAGAGGCGACTGCAGTATCTGCGTATGAAAGGCCGTTCGCTCGGCGCTGCGGGTGAAGTAATGCAGGTGGAAGCGGCGCCCCTGGGCCAGCAGTTTCAAGGCCATCGACAGCAAGGGCGTCACACCGATGCCGCCCGCCAGCAGCACCACCGCATGTTCGCCGGGCACCAAGTGGAACAGGTTGCGCGGTTCGCCGATCAGCAGCGTGTCGCCGACAGCCACCTTATCGTGCATGGCCCGTGATCCACCGCGGGTATGAGGATCGAGCAGGACGCAGATCTGGTAGCGCTGGTGCTGTGCGGGATCGTTGCACAGCGAATACTGCCTCACCAGACCACCTGGCAGATGAACGTCGATGTGCGAACCGGCGCTGAACGGCGGCAAGGCCTGGCCATCGCAACGCTCAAGTTCGAAGAGGCAGATATCTAATGCAGCGCGGCGCTTCTCGACGACGCGCACGGGAATGGTCTTGAGGGTCATGGATGCAGTCCCGGGACGGCCGCTGAACCATCCCGTTGTGAAGTAAAGAAACGCTGATCAGTTCTTCAGCGGGCACTTGTCGTGATAGGCGTCCTCGACCGCCTTGAAGGGCGTGGCCACGGTCTTGAGGCTCAGCCGTCCCTTGCCATCCTTGGCCACTTCCAGAATGTGCATGTCCTGGATCGGGAAATGATTGTTGTTGAAGCGGAAGCTCCCACGTACGGAATGGAAATCTGCAGCCTTGAGCGCGGCCATGAACGCCGGCTTGTCCGCCACGTTGCCGCCGACCTTCCCGATGGCCGAGTCCAGCAATTGCGCGGCATCATAGCTTTGGGCCGCATAGTTGGAAGGAATTCGCCCATACTTCTTCTCGAAGTCCTCGACGAAGCGCTTGTTGGCCACCACCTCCAGATCCGGCCCCCAGAAGCTGCCGCTGACCATGCCCAGGGCGTTATCGCCAATCGATGGCAGGTTGATGGCGTCGGCTACGAACACCGACAGCAAGGGCACTTTCTTCATCAGGCCCGCCTGCGCATATTGTTTGGCGAAACTGACACCCAGACCGCCGGGGAAGAAGGCGAAGACCGCATCCGGTCTCGCCGCCGACACCTGCGAGATCTCCGCCGCGAAATCCAGCTGATTCAGCTGTGTGTAGAGCTCGTCCACCACCTGCCCCTTATAATGGCGCTTGAAGCCGGCCAACGTATCCTTGCCGGCCTGGTAGTTCGGAGCCATCAACAGCACACGTTTGTATTGGCGGTCGGTGGCATACTTGCCGACCACTTCGGCGGCCTGGTCACCCTGCCAGGCGGTGATGAACTGGTAAGCAGAGCATTGTGCGCCGGCGATCTGCGAGGGGCCGGCGTTGGAGCCGATCAGGAAGACCTGATGGTCGGTCACATACTTGTGCACCGCCATCATGATGTTGGAGAAAGACACGCCGGTGATGATCGGCACCTTCTCCTTCTCGATCAGCCGCCGCACCGCCTGGTTGGCCACATCCGGCTTGAGTTGCGTGTCTTCCTTGATCACCTGAACCGGCACATTGCCCAGCTTGCCGCCATTGCGTTCGACGACCAGCATGAAACCATCGTACTGATCGCGCCCGATCGAGGCCTGCGGCCCCGACAGTTCAGCGATGAACCCTATCTTCACCGGCGTCTGCGCAGCAGCCGGCACCCATGCGGCCGCGACCAGGGCGGCCATGGCGGCGCCTTTCCATGCATTCTGCATTGTTGTCTCCTCTCTGGTTTTTTATTATGGGTATTGCGAATCGGCTGTCTGTCAGCCCATCGTAGCGCTGCCCTGACGCTCAGCAGCCAGCATGCGTTCCAGTGCACGGCGCATGCGTACCGGCCCGGCATCCACGCTCAGCAGTACCGGCTTCATGTCCCAGAAGTTGGCCTCGCCGAGCGCGGCCTGCTGCGCATCGAGCATGGGCTTGTCCTGCTCCTCGAAGGCGAAGCGACGCAATTCGGCATAGCGCGCCGCTTCCTCGGAGGTCATCACGGTGCCCGATGGCAGTGCAGCGGCAAAATGATAGTGAGTAGTGCGCTCGGTTTCGGGGGTCAGGATGTGTACGCCGAAATACCAGCCCTTGTCTTCGCGCTGGCCGCCCGGCGCATGCACACCCGAATCCAGGATGAAGCTGCTGGGTGGAATCCAGCGCATGTTGGTCCACATGTCGACGTGCCTGCCATCGCGCTTGTACAGCATATCGAAGATGCCGGGCACGCTGACATTGGGCATCCACCGGTTGCAGATGATGTGGCTACCCTCCTCCTTCACCTCCTGGTCGGCCCCCACCTGCTCCGGACTACCCAGCAGGCCATCGTGAAGATAGGTGATATGGCTCAGATCGAGCAGGTTTTCCGCCATCAGCTCATAGTTGGCGTTGATGTGGATATAGCCGCCGGTGCTGGTCCGATAGCCCGATTCAGGCTCCAGGACACTGTAGTCCGGGATCTGCGCGGGATCGCCCGCCCCCTCTCCCATCCAGATCCACAGCATGCCGTGCTTCTCGTGCACGGGATAGGACCGTACCTTCGCCGCCGCCGGAATCTTTCCATCACCATGGGGATTCTTGACGCATTTTCCGGAGCAGTCGAACTGTAGACCGTGATAGCCGCACTCGATTCTATCGCCGCGCAGGTTGCCGAGATGCAGGGGAATGAAGCGATGCGGACAGCGATCCTGAAGCGCCACCGCCTCACCGTTCTGCTTGCGATAGAAAACCACCTGCTGATCGAGCAAGGTCCGATGGAACATTTCGCCTGGTTTCACTTGTGCCGCCCAGCACGCGACATACCACGCGTTCGTGATGAATGCCATTCTTGTCTCCTCAGTTGAATAATTATTTGTTTGAGAAATTCTACATCAACATATATACAGAGCAAGCGGTTTGTAAATATTTTTGTATCGGTTGTCCGGCGTTGGAATTCCGGAATGAAACAGTTCGGCGAGTTCCATTGTCTTCCCGACTTTGCCACGCGCTCCAACGCTTCTTCACGGCCTGACTTGCCCCTCGCCAGCCGCCGGCGGCTCGCCACGCATCGCCGCAGTTCACCGTCCGGCGACCCAGTATGCGGATTGTGCGTGATGTGCAAGACCAGCGGGCCGACGGCGAACCGGATGGCGGGCACGGGCGTGGCCAGGCTCCCTCCCCGGGGTCAACGCGGGAAAGGTAAGTCCTGACATGATGGCAACATGGGAAGAGAAGCTGAACCTAGAGTAAAGCCATCGCCAGGATCGTCATGCACTGCAGCCAGCGCGTTGACATCCATGGACGCATACCTCGAGTAACCAGGATCGCCGTACAGCAACCGATGGCAATCCCGTCAAAGCAAGCCAGGTACGCATACAGAAAGCCACCTTCATCTCCCTGGTGCGCCCAACGGTATACCCGCCATGGCTTCTCGCCTCAGCCAAACGCGTGTCACTACGATGGCCGGCGCGGTGCAAGCGCGTTGGAGCTCAGCCGGCTTTCCAGGTCGGTAAGACGGTCGAGAAACCAGACCGCGTTTCCGCGATTAGATTCTCGGACATAGTCAGTAAGCGCCTGACTGGCATCAAGATGGCGGCCGAGCTGGCCGAGAATGGCGAGCGGCATGCGGTAGTTCACGAAGCGCTGGACAAGCCGGCCCGCCAATCCGGACGACAGCTGGAAAAAGGATTCGTCCAGGCAGCTGGCATCGATGGCCACCAGCTGCGCACAGCGCTCCCATGCGGCACTGAACAAGGAGTCCGTATCACCTTCGCTGGCAATACGCCCTTCCTGGGCCGGGCAATGCAGTATTCGGACCGGGCCCATCGAAATGATCACGCTTCTCATGGCGTACCGCGCGCGTCAGGCGCGAGAAGAAATGCCTGGATGGTTTCAGCTTCACGGGTGATGAAGTGAAAGGCCTCTGGCCTCCAGTGTATGCAGGCGTGCGGAACGCACCGTTCAAGCCGCGCCCGCGTGTGGGCCGAATCAAGCAGCACGTCTTTTCCTCCCAGCACTGCCATGACCGGAATGGCCAGCGAACCCAGAGCAGCATCGCTGAACCTGGGTAGCACGATAGGTTGAATGCGCGCATGCAGGCCGATGTATTCCATCAGCGAGGCAAGCTTGGCATGGAATGGCGACAGCGCGCCGGCAACAGGTCCGATCACCATGCGACGTATCTTGCGCAATCCCCACTGCCCGAGCATCAAATAGGGCCAAGCTTTAAGCAGGAATGCCCGTTGCCGTCCGATGCCGGCGGGCGAGATGAGCACCAGTTGCGCCACGCGCCCTGGACGCGATACTGCGTAGCTCAACGCCATCCAGCCACCCAGCGAAATGCCCGCGAACGAGGCGTTGACCAGTCCAAGCCCATCCATCAGGTCGTCGAGCCAGCATAGGGCCGCGCGACTGGCTGGAACCAGGCGGGATGGCGCGCTCAATCCGGGCTGGCCTGGCAAGTCAATGATATGGACACGGAAGTGCCGTGCCCATATCGCTGCGTCCACCAGCCAGCTTGCCGCGTTGGCCTGCGCGCCATGCAGCAGCACCAGCGGCGGCCCTTCGGACGGGCCGCAGGAAAGCACGAAGGTTTCTCCCATGCCGCTTGGCACCATGCAGTGGGTATGGGGGACCGGCCACTCATCCAGCAGTTCGCGATAGCGTGCCAGGGCAAGGCGCTCTGCATCACGCGTCCTGAATATTGGCGTCATTGCGCCACGCCAAGAAAAGAGTCGAGTGCCTCCAACACCGATGCGGCCTCTCTGGGCGAAGCAACCAGAATGATCTTCAGATGGCTTTCCAGCGGGTTATATGCGGTATCAAGATGCATGGGCTGACCGTGTCCTCCCCGGCTGATCAGCAAAGCCTGCAGGTTGGTTGCGATGCGGCTGGCAAATTCGGCCGATATCCCGGGTACCTCTACGATGCTCGTGGTACGCGCCACAATTTCGCCTTGGCCCGCTACTGGCGCCGCCAAACCGGCAAAGTCATTCAGGTCCGGACCGGAAATCCGATAGGACTTGCCGATCTTGGAGGCCCGCAGGCGGCCCTCCCTGATATGGCGCAGCACTGTCTTGACGTGCAACTTGAGTCGCCGGGCGACTTCTTCAACGGTGTAGGTATTTCCATGCATGGCGTCATTCTATACCGAGTTTATCCCAAATGTTACCAATATAGGTAGCGATTAAGACATTTCGAATTCCCGTTTGGCCCCAATCCGACTTGTGGTAGCCGGACGGCGATTGTCCATGAGGGGCGCATAAGCGAACGGGCGCCTTCGGAAGGCGATGGAAAGATGGAAGCTGATGGCAAGAGGCAATCCTGCAAGCCAGGCGACATGGATTGCGTTGCTTGCCGTGGTGGATACAGGCGACGCGATATACCAGGTATTGATTCAGGTCCAGCGGACCGGCGGTGTAGTCAGCGGCGGAGCTAGGGAAGCCGGCATGCAGCTTGTGTGTGATGTGCAGGGCCAGCGGCCCGCCGGCGAACCGGGCCGCCGGGGCGGGCTGGACGAGGCCCTCTGGCGGGATCGGCGCGGGATAGGTGGTGCACGTCATATCGATAACTAGGGGGGGTGATTTTTTCAATAAAACTGTACATACGTACAGTTAAAATCACTTTCCCGGCCCTGCGCGCGCGGTTGCCCCCACCCCGCGCCTGCCCGCTACATATGTCGGTTTTGACTCAAATTTGCGTCAGGCGCCGAGTCCCGGCCAGCCTAGCTTTCCCCGCCAAACGGCGGTGCTCAAATTTGATGCATTTTGACGCACCGAATGGTGTCTTTATGCCACAGGAGTACCCGCAGCGATCAAATAGTCGAAATCCCCGCGGTAACCACATAGATTTTGATGTTCGGTCGTGATATCAAGCTCGCCTGTAGGTGTAATCGATATTGTGATATCTCCTTGACATGGCTGCTTTCGTCCGATACTGCCGTCCGTTGCTACCGAATTTAAGAATCTTGCCAATTCCGGATCGCAGTCGCCGCCTGTGAGAATGGATTTCGCGACTGCGCCGCAGCGGGTCGCTAAATTCGTACAGTAAGGCCTGACGCCCTTCGATACCAATTCGTCTAAAATGTTGATTTGCTCGCAGATTTGACCCTCTCCATTTGACCCACCTTCCATTGCCTGCTGAAGGCAGCCACCCGGTCATACGACCCCTCGTATCCCAGTTCTCTTAAGTCCAGGAACATCTGTTTCAGGGTCCTTCTTTGCTTCCGAGATTTGACCGCCTCTGCGCTGAGCCAAGCAGAGAGCCTGGCGGTGAATTCATCGAGCGAGCTTGGCGAACGCCTTGCTGGATAAGCGGGTTCGCTGACATCGGATCGGATGTAGCGGCGAACTGTGTTGCGGGAAATGTCGAGCCTGCGAGCGATTTCCCGAATTGAGATGCGGTCTCTGATGTACCAGCGTCGAATAATTCCAAGTAGGGCCACGTCTATCACTCCGTTCTCCCGCTCGCTGTCATGAGCAGGATTGTGGTCTAAACATGGGTCAACTTTGGATGCAAATTTCCTGGGAAAGTGGGTCAGTTTTCAATGCAAATCAACAAGCTATTGATATTGGTAAGAAAATGCAGTCTCGGCAGACACAAAGCAGAACGCGGAGAAATGCCCCAGCTAAAGTTTACAAAAAACCTGGCTCAAAAAAGCCGGCGGCTCAAGCAGCCAAGAAGGAAGGCGGCACTAAAGGGAAAGGAAAATGGAAATCCGGTACAGCAAAGAGACCTTTAGCCACGCCCCAGACAAGCGCATCTGCGGTTGCCTCTGAAAAAAAACTTGCTGGGCGACCTAAGTAATTACTCGCTCGCCAACGCTCATCGAGCGCAACAGAATCAACGCCGATGCATGGCTCACGGCTCATGAGAAAAAGCCTCGCAACTATGTTGGCCATTGCAATGATGGTCAGCCTCTGGTTCTCGCTGGGCGGTCTGTTCTATATCTGGGCTATTTCGGTTCTAATCGGTGGGCAGGGGGCCTAAGCTAGCTTCACCCGCCGTTTCTGAATAACAAATCCCGCCCATGATTTGAACATACAAACGCCCGCACAATGCGGGCGCTTGTCTTGGTAGTCGAAGGCGGCTTCTGGCCGATTGCGGCCACGAAAAACTTTATCAGTATCGCCAATGACATTCGCATTCAAAACCAAAAAGTCCGCTCCGCAATTCCAAATCGAGAGGCGTCCTTATTGGCCTTGCAGGCCGTCGTTTTTTGAATGGCGGAGCAAAAATTCCCCTAACCAATTGATTTATATAATTTTCCTCGCAGATTCGTAATCAGTAGGTCGACGGTTCGATTCCGCCCATCAGCACCAGCGCATAAAGGGTTCCAGGCATTCGCCCGAAACCCTTTTTCTATTTGGCGATGCTGGTACGAAAAGCCTGCCCTCGTCCCTCAAATGCTAAGCCTTCGCAAGCGGCTTCATGCGAAAACTGATTCCCATCCGATTAATGGCATTCATCGCGGCGATCACGATGGTGAGTTCGACCAGATTTTTTTCACCAAAGACAGAAAGTGCCGCCGCGTATGCTTCATCCGAAGCATGCGTTTCGCTGACACGCGTTACTTCCTCGGTCCAGGCGAGCGCAGCGCTTTCCTGGTCGGAGAACAGATAGCTCACTTCCTCCCACACCGGTACCAGGACCACCTTATCGACCGACATCCCGCTTTTGATGAGGTCGCGCGTATGGATGTCGATGCAGTGCGCGCATCCATTGATCTGTGAAACCCTCAAGAAGACCAGATGTATCAACTCACCAGGCAAGTCGGTGCCGGTCGTTACGTAATGATGAAGCGCGCCTAGCGCCTTGGCGCCCTCGCCGGAAACTTGAAACCAATTCGGACGTTTCATAAATTCTTCCTTGAAGTTGGGTTGTGCGGGTTCAATGTCGAAAGCCCGCTACTTCCAAGACGGCTAGACGATCCCGTCTGTGACAACTTCTAAAGAATTTTTCTTAAATGCATCTCCAATAAAGCTTTAGGTCTCTCTCCCGAAGTGCCGAGTAGTTGAAACCGCGAGCGATCTCTTATGGAATCAAATCAAAATAAGAGTCTCCTCGGCAGCCATCCCATTCGACAAGAGAGATCACCACACTTCAACCGGCAGAGATCTACCGATCCCTGCCATCCGCTGGAATGCTCAGATCTGAGAAAGACCTCCATCCACCGTCAGTTCAATCCCGGTAATGTAACGAGCATCTGGAGACGCAAGGAACAACCCGGCACTCGCAATCTCGGCCGGATCAGCCATGTAACCCAATGGGGTGATCTGGGAAACGTACTCTTTCAGGCTATCGATCTGCGCGTGGTCGAGCTTGAGGCTGTTGTCCATCAACGGCGTGCGCGTAAACCCCGGACTCAGCGCATTGACGCGGATCTTGCGTGCCCGCAGATCGTTGGTCCAGGTGCGCGCGAAGGACCGCACTGCCGCCTTGGAGGCGTTATAGACGCTCAGTTCAGCCATGCCATTGCTCGAACAGATGGAGGATGTCAGCACCACGGAAGCGCCATCCGACAGCAGCGGGAGCAGTGTCTGCACGGTGTAGAACACGCCCTTGACGTTGATATCGAAGGTACGGTCGTAATCCGCCTCGGCGGTCGCCCCGAAGGGGTGTTTCTCGCAGATGCCGGCGTTGGCAAAAATCGAATCGAGGCGGTCACCGCGCTTTTCGATTTCGGCTTTCAGATATTCGAGGTCCGCAAGCCTGGAGACGTCGGACACCACCGCCACCGCTGAGTCACCCAGGACACCAAGGGCCTCATCAAGACTCTTGCGTGAGCGACCTGTCACGTACACCCGCTTGGCGCCCTGCGCAAGCAGGCCTTGTGCGATCGCCAAACCAATTCCGGTCGAACCGCCGGTGACAACAGAGACGTGATTCAAAAATTGAGAAGACATCGAGATTCCTATCGTGATCAAGTGGGACAGCATTTACATTGCATCGCTACAGAGATGCGCGGGACCGCGCTGCGGTCTGGCTCTGGCTCTGGCCTTCGTGCAGCGTGGTGGGAGATTTTTTCCGTGACCATCTACCGACGAGAACGCGATGCACGGGCAACCAACAGCGCCGCGACCGTCAGGCTGGCGGCGACACATACCATCGCCCAGCTGAAGGCATGCGCCAGGGACGATGGCGTATGGCGGGAACCCGCCAGACTGAAGAACACGCTGCCGATGACAGCCACGCCCAGGGCCGCACTGATTTGCAAAGCGGAATTCACGATCCCGGCCAACATGCCGGAACCACCGGCCGGCGCAAGATCGATGACCGATCGCACCAGCGTGGGCACGGCGATCCCCTGCCCGAATCCAATCAGCGAGAGCGCGATCACGACGCCTGCCAGTGCCGGTGCCCGCGCGGCGGGTGTGGAAGCCACCACTGCACTGAGAATCAGGCAGCCGACGACTTCCAGCGCCATCCCCAGTACCGGAGTCCAGCGTCCTAACCGGCGCGCGGCGGCGGGTGTCGTCAAGGGCCCGATCAGGAAGCCCAGTCCGCACGGCACAAACATCAAGCCGGTCGCAAATGCGCTCATCCCAATCGCCTCCTGTAGATAGATCGAGAAGGTGAGAAAGAAGGCCGAGACCACATAGAAGAACAACACTCCGATCATCCCCAGCACCAGGCCAGGTGCATCGGCCAACTGAGGCGCGACCAACGGCGTTCCACCGCGCTCCGTGAGCCACCGCTCGTAGCGCCAGAACGCAACGGCAAACCCCGGTGAGGCGAGCAGCATGAGACAGGTCCACCACGGCCAGCCGGCCTCAGGCCCTTTCACCAGTGGTACCACCAGCAGGCCCAGCGAGAGTGCACAGAGCAGCACGCCCATCCGGTCCAGCCGCGCCGGATGTGGACTGCGCGTGTCCGGCAACAAGGGAATTCCGCCGAGGAACACGAGCGCCACGAGCGGCAGGTTGATCAGGAAGATGACCCGCCATTGCAGGGCACCGACATTGGCCGCAATCAGCAGTCCACCGAGCGCCTGGGCGGCAATCGCTGCCAGTCCGATGGTCGCGCCGTACATGCTCAGCGCCCGCGCCCTCTCCCGCTCGGGAAACAGCGCCTGAATCGATGCCAGCCCCTGCGGCGCCATGATCGCCGCACTCAAGCCTTGCAGCAGCCGGCCGGCGATCAGCATGGCAGGCGTAGGCGCAACACCACAGAGCAGCGACGACAGGCCGAAGCCCGCCAGACCTGCGAGAAACACCCTCTTGCGCCCGTACAGGTCTCCCAGCCGTCCCCCGGTGATCAGGAACACCGCATACACGGCGGCGTAACCGGATATCACCAGTTGCATCTCGGCAGGATCGGCACCCAGGCCGGTACGGATGGACGGCAGTGCGACATTGACGATGAAGAAATCCAGCGGCGGCAGGAAGGCCCCCACCAGCAAGACGGCAAATGCCAGCCATCGACGCGGATGGGGCGCATGCTCTGCGTGCGAAGAGGTAGTGAAAGAATTCATTAAATATAAACCGATAGGTTCCAAATTGAGCAAAAAAAATCAGTCGAGCAGTCGCATCGCCGTTTCGACGACAGCGGTCATTTGCTTGTCTACTGCTCCTACCTTTCCAAGCGTGCGCATGCCGTGAGTCAGGCTGACGATCACGGTTGCCAAGGTTTGTGGATCGTGATGCGCGGGAATTTCCCCGCTGGCCTGCCCACGCGCAATGGCTTTGGCATACGCATGACGGATACGGTCGACCATGGCCTTGACTCGCTCGGCGACATCATCGTCGTGTGACACCATTTCCATCGCCGTTGCGACCAGCATGCAGCCGCGACGCCCTTCTTTGCGGCAAGACATTTCCGCCAGGCGCATCAGGGTTTCCCGTATCGCGGCTTTGGCCGATCCTGGCTGCTCCAGCGTGCTGAGCAGACGAACCAGCGACTGGGAAATATAGCGGTCGAGTGCGGAAAGAAACAAGCCATGCTTATCGCCGAAAGCCTTGTACAGGCTGCCCCGTGACAGCCCGGTGCCATCGATCAGGTCGACCAGCGACGTGCCGTTGTAACCACGCGTCCAGAAGACCTGCATCGCCGATTCGACGGCGGCATCGATCTCGAATTCGCGCGGACGTCCTGGTCCTGATGGGAGATGGGATAAGCTCATGGAATATTTGGAACCGAATGATTCCGAATAATACCGACTGCGATTTATTGATGCAAGTAGAAATTATTGGCAGACGTTGCCAACAACAAAAAGCGGCTCGCCGATGGCAGCCGCTTCTGGTCGATGGTCACATCATCGCAACGATCAATACGCTCAGCGCGCCAGTGCGTAGTTGATCGGCACCCAGCGATACCCGCTGCCATCCTTGACGATATGTCCAATGCCAGGGAAGGACAGGTGAGCAGCCGCAATCAGTTCCCGGGCATCTGCCACCGCATCGAAAGCCTTGCGGCGATCGCCCATGGCTTCATGTTCGTCGGTATCGAAACCGATGGTGACATCTGGCTGCGGGAACTGTACCGCCGCCACATGGATCATGTCACCCACGATCAACAGGCGCTGGCCCTTGCTGCTGACCAGGTAGGCATTGTGACCAGGGGTATGACCGTAGTTGGCCACGCTGGACACACCCGGCTGCAGCTCGCCGTCACCCTCGAAGGGGCGGAACTTGCCGGCCGCGATATAGGGCTTGAGGGACTTCTCCGCGACCTCGAAGAATTCCTGGTTGATGGCGCTGGCCTTGGCCTTGTTGGCCGGGTTGAGCCAGTAGTCGGCATCCTTCTTGTCGGCCCGCACGACGGCCTTTGGGAAGACGCGCTTGCCCTTGTGCGTGAGACCGGCTTCGTGGTCGGGATGAAGGTGGGTCAGGTAGACCTCATCCACCTGGTCCGGGCGATACCCTGCCGCTTTCAGGCTGGTGAGCAGGTGGCCACTGTCGGCATCGAGCACGCCGCCAGCACCGGTGTCGATCAGGATCAGTTTCTTGCCCGTGTTGACCAGGAAGGCATTGACCGAGGTTTCCACCGGATCAGTGACGAAAGCTGCCTGCAGGCGCTTGTCCAGATCTTCCTTGCTGATCCCCTTGAGCAGCTTGCCGGCCGGCAGATGGTTGGTGCCATCCGACAGTGCGGTGACTTCGATGTCACCGATCATGGTGCGATAGAAACCCGGCTGATTCTTCAGCATCGGCGCCTCGGCATGCGCTGCCTGGGCCACGGCGAATATCATGGCGGCAGCAGCGAGAGGACGCAGCAGTGGGGTGAGCGAGCCTGCGCGGATCTGGCGAAGGGAAGTGGACATTGTTGTTTTCCTCAGAGGGTCATTGAAGCCGACCGTTTCCGGCACGCGGTAGGCATGCATGGATGGCCGTCCGACTGATCGGGACGATGCCATTACCGGCCAGAAGGATCGATGGGCGAAGCGAGGCTGCGAGGGCACAGGTCGCACTGCGCCGAACGACGGCGTGAGCCCCCATTGCAGCTCTGCCACAGGGCGCAGTGTGGACAGTGCAGGAGGGAGTGTCTAGTTATACGAAAGGATAGGCGAAAGGTATTGCATCACGCATCACGCATCGCGGATACAGACGTTACCGTGACGGCTGACACAAGGGACACAAGGAACTCAAGGGACACAAGGCCGGATCGAGATGATGCGTCCCGATCCGGTCTCCCAGAATGGATTTGAACATGCTCCAGAAGCCCATGCGACATGGATCGTCGGCTTCGGCGTTCTGGCCGGCCGCTGCTTGACCGCCGGCAGTTCCGACACTTCCATGCACCATTGACGCAGCGCAGTCAGATCTTCATCGATAGGGACACCGGCCGTGTCTGCAAACGCGAGACCCGCAAACGGAGTGACAAACAGGATCAGCTCCGAACCATCATAGCCATCGGCAAACCCGTACTGACGCATCGCATCGATTTCTCCACCTGGCTCGCAACCCCCATTGCCGAAATGATCGGAATCCGCTCCAGTGAGAGCCAGCACCACACCCCGGAGCTGGCTGCTTTCAATCAACCTTTCTTTACGCTATAATTTTTTTTGCCATTAAACAGCTTATTTTTGGCAAGAGTGCCGCACTCCCGTAAGTCGACGCTCGTCCCGACTCCGATTCAAAAGGGTTCCTGGCCTGTGCCTGGAACCCTTTTCCATATGTGGGGCAACTGCCATTCCGTCCTGCGATGAAGAGGGAAATGCGTGATGGATGCCACTCAGCGTGGGGAGGGCAAAGATGAGGTTGAGCCCCCCCGATCGTGACAGGAAGCCGGACGCACTATGCAAACCGGTATTTCCTACCGGAAGAACGTAATCCCACTTAGCTCTCGGATCGGTGGCATTACCCAGGAAAGTAAAAATGGAACATAACAAGAATTTGGATGCGGTCAGGGGATGTGCCATTCTGCTGGTCATACTGGCACATTGGGCCAGTTCTCCGCTGGGGACGGAGCAGACGCAATACATCAATTTGCACTGGTTCTCGGGATGGTTTGGAGTTGACCTTTTCTTCGTGCTGAGCGGTTATCTGGTATCGGCCTCACTGGATCGCATCACCCAACGGCAGACTGGCTCGGCCATTGCATTCATATTCCTTAGCCGTCGCTGGTGCCGCACGATGGGGCCTGCGTTCTTTTGGCTGGCATTCTGGCTGACCGTAGTAGTTATTGTGGGAGGTGGTACTCACACAGGCTCGGTAAGAAACAACATTCATCACGCGATTGCTGTGCTTTTCCAGTACGCAAATCTCTACCTGTATTTCAAGTGTGTGAAGGTATCCGAATGCGGGGTGTTCGGATATTACTGGAGCCTGTCCCTGGAGGAATGGTTCTATGTGATGTTGCTGGGTATCTTCCTGTTCCGCCGCAGAATCGCACTGGTATTGGTGGTCCTGTATGTGGCGGTGTGGGCCCTGTCAGCTCCTTTGATGCTCAACGCGTGGTTCCGCATCGACGGCATGATAGCCGGCTGTCTCATTTACCAGTATCGGGATCACCTGCCGAAACTCTCACCCAAATGGGTGCCGCTGCTGGTCATTGCCCTGGGCGTCAACTCGGCCATACCAATACCGCATTTCCATGCCTCGGTCGTTATCATCTGCAGTCTGCTTGTCATCATCTCGCTGAAAAACCATGACTTCTATCCGCAATGGGTGGTCTGGGTCGGAAAAATCTCGTACTCGCTGTATCTGGTCCATACACCTTTGATCGCCCTGATGTCCGACTATGGCGGAGGCTACCTCTTCCTGCCACTCATGGTCCTGCTCGGCTATCTGGGTTACCGCTATATTGAAATCCCGTGCCAGGCCTTTGGCTATGCCATGAGCCAACGAATCGAAGACAAATACGCAGCCCGCGCTACCCGCTCTTTTTCCGATACTGCTTGATACCTTGTTGACACGAATGCTCGCGCTAGCGTCCTGACGCTGCAACAACGCTATGCAGCAGGCCGCTTGGCCAGCGCCAGGATGGCGCCGAACAGAATCATGGTGCCGCCGCTGATGCGGTTCATCCAGCGCAGGCCCCGGGCATTCTGGATCACGCCGGAAAGCCGGCTGCCCGCATAGGCGTAGGCCGCGATCGCGACCACTTCCAGGCTCAGGAAGATCCCGCCGAGGATGAGGAAACTGACCCAGTAATTGCCGGGAACCACGAACTGCGGGAAAAAGGCAGTGAAGACCAGGATCGCCTTGGGGTTGCCGATGGCGACCAGGAATTCCCTGCGGATGAAGGTGCGGATATCGCCGTGCGCCTGCTCTCCCGCAAGGCCGTCAACGGACAGCGTCGCCCTGGAAAAGAAGACCTTGAAACCCAGCCAGACCAGATAGGTGGCGCCCAGCAACTTGCAGACCGTGAAGGCCAGTTGCGACGCCATGAGCAATGCTCCCATGCCCAGCGCGGCCACGGCGATCATGATCGCAAAGGCGACCAGGCGCCCGACGGAGGCCAGAATTGCCAGCCGCAAGCCGTAATGCGCGCCGATGGTGATGGACAGCAGATTGTTCGGCCCGAAAGCCATGTTCAATGCAAAGCAGGCCGGTACGAACAGCAGAAGCGTATCAAGAGGCATGATGTGACCAAGTAGGGGTTCGGGAAAACCTTCATCGGCGAAGGCAGGAGGAGCAATGATACAAGCGATCGCCCTATCGGCAATCCGCAAGACATTACCGCGTTAGTCGAAAATGCTACGCGCACCGACGCCCGACCCTCGTACACACCCTGAAAACGCCCCGCCGCCACCGCTTACCGGCACTTCAACCCAGGGCCTGTGCCACCTCTGCCACCAGCTTGCGCAACCAGATATGCGCCGGATCATCGCGATAACGCACGTGCCAGGCCATGTGCAGCGGAAAAGTACCGAGATCGACCGGCGTCGGCAATACCTTCAATCGGGTATCGTGGACGAGCCGCTTGCAGATCAGCATGGGCAAGGTCGCACAGTAATCGGTCGCGGCCACGATCTCGGGGATGGAGGCGAAATGCGTGACCGAGACGGCGACCTCGCGTCGCAGGCCCCTGCGCTCCAGCGCCTGGAACAGGCCAGTGCGCAGACGGCCGGGTGGCAGCACGTTGACGTGCTTCATGCGCTCATATTGTCTCTTGCCGATGCGCGTGCCGATGACCGGATGGTCGGCCCGTACGACGCAGGCCAGGCCATCCTCGCCGATGTGCTGCACCACCAGGTTATCCGGGGCGTCATTGATGCGTCCCAGCACCATGGCGGTATCGCCTGAACTCACGCCGGTCTCGGCCAGGTCGGTACCAAAAGGCAAGGTGCGCAGGCGCACACCTGGCGCCACCACGCTCAAGCGGGCCACCAGCTGCGGCACCAGGACAAACTCGACATAGCTATTGGGCGCGATGGTGATCAGGTGATCGGCGCGCGCCGGTTCGAAGGCCTGCTGGCCCAATACCACCGCATCCATCGACGCCAGTGCCGCCACCAGCGCGGGGGCAAGCAATTCGGCCTTGGGCGTGGGGCGCATGCCGTAGCGCTCGCGGATGAACAGGGGATCCTGCAGGGTCAGGCGCAGCCGGGCCAGCGCATTGGACAAAGCTGCCTGCGTCATGCCCAGTCGCGAGGCGGCCCGCGTGACGCTGCGCTCCTCCATCAGGGCGACGAAGACCGGCAACAGGTTGAGGTCGTATTTCATATAGAACTCATTTCATAAATAGGCGCGAGTGCGAGCGAGTCCCGTTTGGGATGAAGTGCAAGGCGCGAATTTGGGTCAAGACTGGGCGTCTTGACCCAAATTAGTAACGCAGCAATTCGCCCAAACGGGCCGCTCCCTCCGGGTTCTGCCCAGAACGCATCTCACGACTATTTATGAAATGAGTTCTAGATATATTGTCTACGATAAATCTGTTTTATCAATAATAAATTGGCCGAATTTCTTCCCATTGCCGATGATGACGACCATCACCACCTCACCAGAAGGAGTCAACATCATGTCGCACACCGGATCTGATCTGTTTTCCCCCACCCGCATCGGCGCCATCGACGTCGCCAACCGTATTGCCATGGCCCCGCTGACGCGCTCGCGCGCTGACATGCAGGGCATGCACAGCGAACTGGCCATCGAATACTATCGCCAGCGCGCCTCGGCCGGTCTCATCATCAGCGAAGCCACCAATATTTCGCGCGAAGGCCGCGGCTATGCCTTCACCCCAGGTCTCTACACCGAGGAACACGTCGCGGCCTGGCGCAAGATCACCGATGCGGTCCACGCGGCAGGTGGCAAGATCGTCAACCAGCTTTGGCACGTAGGCCGGGTCTCGCATAGCTCATTGCAGGAAAACGGCGCAGCGCCGGTCGCCCCCTCGGCGATCCAGGCGGGCGAGCTGGTATTCCTGGAGTCGCAGACGCAGGCAAGGCCCTCCATGCCACGTGCTCTGGAGACTGCCGAAATCCCGCGCCTGCTGGAGGACTATCGCCACGCTGCGCGGCTGGCCAAGGAAGCCGGCTTCGATGGGGTGGAAGTGCATTCGGCCAATGGCTATCTGCTGGAGCAGTTCGTGCGCGACAGCACCAATCACCGCACCGACCAGTACGGTGGCTCGCTGGAAAACCGCGTGCGTTTCCCGGTGGAAGTGGTCACCGCCGTCGCCGATATCTGGGGTGCCGATCGCGTGGGCGTGCGCCTGTCGCCGCTGACCCGCTCGGCCGGTGACATCCCGCTGGACAGCGATCCCGAGCGTACCTACCTGTACTACGCCGAGCAACTGGGCAAGCTGGGCCTGGCCTATCTGCACTGCGTCGAAGGCCAGACCCGGGGCAGCAACGCGGCATCGGAATTCGATTTCAAGAAGCTGCACGCCGCCTTCGGTGGCCTTTACATCGCCAACAACAGCTACCAGCGCCAGATGGCGATGGATGCGGTCGCCTCGGGGCATGCCGACATGGTGGCCTTCGGCCGCCCCTTCATCGCCAATCCCGACCTGGTGGAACGTCTGCGTCTGGACGCCCCCTGGGCGGAGGCCGACCGCAACACCTTCTACGGTGGCGGTGCCGAAGGCTATACCGACTATCCGACCTACCAGGCTGCCTGACTCGATGACCTGGCTGGCACTGCCGTCGCCCGTGATGTTGATGGGGACGGCAGCGCCGCCTCCTGAAGCCCGCTCCCTGCCCTGCCCAAGCCTGTTCCAGGGCTGCGTACGGCCACGCCGCAATCCCACCCAGTGAAACCGAAGTACCGGTCAACGGGAATGATCATGCCTCCCCTATGCGCAAGATCACAAAAAATCATCACTCCCACCAAAAATTCGTTTTGATGCTTGTAAAATCCTTACGGGTTTCCGTAAAGATCAATCAACAACAAGCATAGGCTGCAACGCCAGCTCATCCGCTAAGAGATGTCGGCAACAGGCAGCCTCTACCCAGGGGGGGAATCATGCAATCGAAGCGCAGCTTCGCTCATGCAAGACCGTTGCCAGTCAGTGCACTGGCAACACTGCTGCTGATCGGCAGCGCCGCGCACGCCCAGGTGGCGTCGTGGACCGGCAACGTCGACAACAACTGGACCAACGACAGCAACTGGCAGTGGACGGGGGCAGCACCCACGTCCACGGATGCTGCGGTCATCAACGCCTATCCCGGTGTCGATCCGGTGCTTTCCAGCAACACCACCATTCAGGCACTGACCGTCGGCGGCAGTACGGTGGGCAACCTGCAGATCAACCAGGCGACGCTGAACACCTCGTCGGTCCTGATCGGCAACAGCAACGGTTCCAACGGCACCATTACCGTCACCGGCAGCGGCACCAATGGCAGCGCCAGGCTCAACAGCAGCAGCGATGCGACCGTCGGCCTCAATGGCGTCGGATCGTTGACGCTTGACGCCGGTGCGGTCGCCAACATCAGCGGTACCACCTATGTCGGTGGTGCCAGCGGTGGCGTAGGCAACCTCACGATCAATACCGACAGCAGCCTGATCGGCAACGGCCTGGTCATCGGCAACACCGGGGCGGTCGGCACGATGCAGGTCGATGGCGGTGTCGTCAACATGAGCGGCTCGGTGGTGCTGGGTAGTGGCGGTGGCAGCAATGGCAGCGCCAGCCTGATCAACGGGACGCAATGGCTGATCGGCGACCGGCTCACAGTCGGCAGTGGCGGCAGCGCCAGCCTTTCCATTACCGGTGGTTCCACGGTGGATTCCGTCACCGGCGTGATCGGTACCGCCGGCAGCACACTGTCCACCGTCAATATCAGCGGCGTCGGCAGTCGCTGGACCAATACCGGTTCGCTCTTCGTGGGCACGGTCAACAATGGCAACCTCACCATCAGCGACGGTGCCAATGTCAGCAGCGCCAATACGGTGATCGGGCGCCAGGACACCTCCAACAGCAGCGTCAATGTCAGCGGCGCCGGTTCTTCGCTGGCGGCGGGCAACCTCACCGTGGGCGGTGACGCCAGCTCCGGTTCCACTGGCGGCACCGGATGGCTCACCGTCAGCGGTGGTGCCAATGCCACTGCCGCGGTCGTGCATCTGGGTGACATCACTGGCGCGCGCGGTACGCTCACGGTCAACAATGCCAACTTCACCGCCAGCGATCGCCTGTCGATCGGCTACGGCGACGGCGCCAGCGGCAACCTCAGCATCAGCAATGGGGGCGTAGTCACCGATACCGGCGCCCTGGTCGGCCACCTGGCCGGCAGCAGCGGCAATGTCACCGTGTCCGGCAGCGGCAGCAAGTGGATCAACACCGGCGTGCTCTACGTGGGCAACGTCGGCAATGGCAACCTGACCATCTCGGGAGGCGGCAACGTCACCAGCACCGATGGCTATGTGGGAACCGAAGCGGGGTCCAACAGCAGCGCTCTGGTCACTGGCAGCGGCTCGGTCTGGAACCACTCGGGAGACTTCTTTGTCGGCCACAACAATGGCGCCACGGGCAGCGTAGTCATCTCGGCCGGTGGCCGTATCAACGATGTGCAGGGCTTGCTGGGCGACCTCAATGGCGCCTCCGGCACCATGACGGTGACCGGGGCCGGCTCCACCTGGAGCAGCAGCTCGGACGTCAACGTCGGTCGTCTGGGCAACGGTACGCTGACCATCTCCGATGGCGGCCAGGTCACCGGCAACCGCAGCTATATCGCCAACAATGCCAACAGCAACGGCAGCGTGACGCTGACCGGTGCCAACTCGGCCTGGATCACCACCAATTCCTTGCATGTCGGGGCCGGTGGCAATGGCACCCTGACCATCAGCGACGGTGCGCGCGCTACCGCCTCGGTGATCCGCATCGCCACCAGCAGTGGTTCCACAGGTACCCTCAACGTCGGTGCCGCCCCTGGCAGCACGGCAGCCGCGCCTGGCCAGCTCGACACCACATCGCTGGCTTTCGGCGCCGGCAACGGTACGCTGAACCTGAACCACAATGCCAGCGGCAGCAGCAACTACACGCTGGCAGCGGCCATCTCGGGCAACGGCACGATCAACCAGCTGGCCGGCGAAACGGTCTTCAGCGGCAACTCGACCAGCTTCGCCGGCAGCACCAATGTCAATGGCGGCAAGCTCAGCGTCAATGGCGTGCTGGGCGGCACAGTGCGCGTCAACAGTGGCGGCACCCTCTCCGGGACCGGCACGGTGGGCAGCACCACGGTGGCCGCCGGTGGCACGCTGGCCACGGCCGGCACTTCGACGCTGACGGTCCAGGGCAATCTGAACCTGCAGGACGGCGCCACCACCCAGGTCAGCACCAGCGCCGACGGCAGCGGCGGCCTGATCCAGGTCAACGGCAATGCCGCCCTGGCCGGCAGCCTGTCCATCGCCGCCGGCAGCGGCGCCTATGCGCTGAGCACGCCCTATACCATCCTGTCGACCAGCGGCACCGTGAGCGGCAGCTTCAATGCCGTGCGCAGCGACTTCGCCTTTGTCTCGCCTACGGTCAGCTACACCGGCAATGCGGTGCAATTGACGATGGCGCGCAATGGCAACAGCTATGCCTCGGTCACCACCACCGGCAACCAGGCCAGCGTGGCCAATGCCCTGACCCAGGCCGGCCAGTTGGCAAGCCTGTCCAGCGCCATGCGCGCCAAGCTGGCGCTGATCGACGGCCTGTCGGCAGTGCAGGCGCGCAGCGCCTTCGAGAGCCTGGGGGGGCGTGCCTATCAGGGCCTGTCCACGCTGGGCCTGATGGGCCAATCGCTGCAGACCCTGGGTAACCGCAACATTGGCGGCGGGTCCGCCTTCTCCGGCGGCAGCGGTTTTGCGATGAGCCAGCTGCAACTGGCCTCGGCCGAGACGGATCGCTATGACTACCAGTACAGCGCCGCCACCATGACCGACAGCAGCAATGGCAGCAGCGGTCTGTGGCCCCTGCGTGTGCGCGAAGATGGCGGCGCCTGGGCGCAGGTTGCGGGCGGCCATGGCAATACCCGCTCCGACGGCAATGCCGCCGGCTACACCAGCAACAGCAATGGCCTGCTGATGGGGGTGGAACGGGTGCTGGATGATCGCTGGAGCATGGGCCTGGCCTATCACTACGACAATACCCGCCTGGCCTACAACACCGCCGGCGACAGCGCCAAGGTGGAAGGCCATCAGGTCGCCGTGTACGCGCAGTACCAGAGCGGTGACTGGCGCTTCAAGGGCATCGTCGGTTATGGCCGCAACCAGTACGCTACCCAGCGCAGCATCGTGATCGGCAATGATGTCTCGCGCGCGGCCGGTGACTACAACGGCGATGAACTCGGCCTGCATGCCGAGGCCAGCTATCGCATCGATCGCGGCAGCTACGTGTTCGAGCCGCTGGTCTCGCTGCAAGGCACGCTGCTGCGCCAGGACGCCTTCTCCGAAACCGGTGCCGGTGCGCTCGGCCTCAATGCCAGTGCACAGACTTCACGCTCGGCGGTGTCGATGGTAGGTGCCCGCTGGCACCTGCCCCTGCGCGAAGATGGCAAGCTGCAGAGCGAGCTGCGCGCATTCTGGAGCCATCAATGGCTGGATGCCGGCGGTAGCCTCAATGCCTCCTTCCAGGGCGCGCCGGGCGTCAACTTCCAGGTCGCCGGCCTGCAACAGAAGCGCGACGGCCTGGTGCTGGGAGCCGGCCTGTCCGGCAAGCTGGGCCAGGCGTCGAGCCTGTTCCTGGACTACAACCTGGGCCTGAACGACCTGCAGACCCAGCACGCCGTGGTGGCGGGCTGGCGTTATCGCTGGTAACTTCCTGGGCAGCAGTGCGGATCCCTCAGAACAGGAAGCCGCTCTGCTGCCCGCCGGCCTGCGCCTTGGGCGCGGGCCACGCCTTCATCTGCGTGGCCGGATAGTTCAGCAGCATCGCCGCTGCGCGCTCGGGCGTGCCGGCATTGAGCCATTGCCGGTAGAGCGCGCGCGGGATGATGACCAGGTTGCGCTTTTCCTCTCCAGGCTTGTGAAAACGCTGCATCAACGGATGCTGGTCAGCGTTGATGGTGATCTGCGTAAACGAAAAAGCATAGCCGCCCTCGGCCTCTTCCCAGGCGCGCCAGAGGCCGGCCACGCAGAACGGTTGGTCGTCGGCCATGCCGATGGCCCAGCGCTGGGCGCGGCCGGATTCATAGTTCGGTTCATAGAAGCATTGCATCGGCAACAGGCAGGTATGGCCCTGGCGCCAGGAGCCGGCATAGCTGCGCTTCTCGCCGATGGTTTCGGCACGGGCATTCATGGTCGATATCTGCAGACCGGGTTGCAACTTGCGCCGGGGCATCATGCCGTAGGTGCCGACGATCAGCTCGGGCTCGCCCTGCAGGCCAGCGCGCACCACCGGAGCAGCATAGTCCTGCCAGGTTTCCTCGGGCCAGTCCGGGGTGGCGCTGGTATCGGCCCCGCTCAGGGCGGTAATCTCGGATTTGGGGGTGGGCTTGTAGTTGACGCACATCGGTGACGGTTCCTCACGCTGAAGGCGGCTGATTGTGCCATAGCAGACCAGGTCCGGGGGCATGGGCCGGCACGCGGCCGGCCATGGCGCCACCCATTGCCTCAGCTGAAGAGCCGGCCGATCAGGCGTCCGCCGACGTGCAGGATCATGGGCAGCGGCGACTCGTAGTCCATGGCACCGGTGAAGATGCTGTCGGCGCGGGCAGCGGTGGCAACCAGGGTCAGGATCAGGCCGGTGAAGAGGGTGCTGAAGATGCGCATGATGTTCTCCAATTCAATGTCAATGTGGTGACGGGTCGTCAATGTGGGGCTTTGCTGCCGATATGCATCCGGGCTTGCGTTTGCGTTTCGGCATGGGTGTATCTTGAGGCGACGCAGTTACACATCGATGTCAGGAGTTCACGCGATTGTTTCAATTGACATCAGGCGGGGGAGATCCGGCCAGGCAAGAAAAAACCGGCCTCTCGGGCCGGTCTTTTCTGGGCGTATTGGAATGCTTACGCTGCCTTCTTGGCTTCCAGCGTGGCTTCTTCCAGCGCCATCAGTGCTTCAATGGCGGCAATGAGCATGCCGATGCGGTGGCGACGATAGACCAGGCGTTTTCTGGAACGGATGTTCATGATTTCTCCTACGACCGGCGCGGGGCCGATCCAATGACAGATGTGGGGTAGGCCGCGACTTGCGGCGCGGCGATCAGGCATGGTCCGCTGTGGCCATTGCCGCGCGGGAACGCGGGCAACACTGACTCGAGCGGATCAAGGCCGGCAATTATAGCCGAGCCGGGGCGATGCCCGTCCGTTTCCTTGAGGACGACGCTCCCGCCCGACGGGAATTGCGCCTGCCATCCGTGCTTTCCTGCCACACCGTCATGCCACACACGCTGTCCGATAGAGGGCGCTGAAGCGCCGCGACGCTTCCAGGCCCGGCACGAAGTGATGGCGGCCAGGTGACATCTGCTCCACCAGCGCATCGAGCTGCTGGGTTGAGCCAATGACGGCGCGTGGCCCGCCCTGCGGCGCCATCGGCTCCACCTGGCGCCCGCGTGCCAGCGCGCGATAACTGGGCTGGCGCTTGGCGTCACTCCAGCCTTTTTCTATCCATTCACGGATGGTTTGCTTTTCGTAGTCGTCGAAGACACCGAACATCTGCCCACCCGGCGCATCGATGAGTCGCCAGAAGCGGCTTTCCTCTGCCGGCGCCGCCCGGATTATCCATCTGGCCTTGGTCAATTCCTCCAGGAAACGTGCCATCCCGTCTGGCTGTTCCAGCCATTGGTTGACGGTCTTGCCACCGATGCGGCAGTAATCGGAATGCATCATCCGGCCGAACTGCGCCTTGTCCTGCATCACGCTCACCACCTCCTGCTCAAGGTCGAAGGAATTGATCACATCCATCGTGCTCAGGCCCAGGTCGTTGAGCAGGTAGCCCCGCCGCACGCCCTGCATGAACTGTTGCGGATCGGCTGCCTGTGTTGCCGCCTGGGCCACGGCGTCCGCGGCCTTGCGTGCATGTCCGCTGGCAGCGTTGTCGATGGTGATGTGCAGGGTGAAATAGTAGGGATCGATCCCCAGTTCGTTGAGCTCGTAGGCGGTAATGAGCAGATGCAGGGGCAACTGTTCATAGCCCAGGTTGAAGCCGAACATTTCCGCTTCATATTGCCCGCCGTGGTAGGCCAGCGCCAGCTGGAGCGCGCCCTGCACGTAATGAGGCTCGGACAGGGGCAGCGCCGGTTCGCCGCCATGGGCGGCCAGCAGGCTGCGGTACAGGCTGACGTGGTTCATGGCAGGGTCGCCATCACCCAGCTCTTCGAGATAGGTCAGGATCAACGGGCGGAACAGCGGGTCGCGCCAGCGTTCCAGGGCGCTGTAGAGCCATGCGCCATCGACCAGCTTGGTCGGGGCCACGCGGCGCAGAAAATTGAGCGCATGTGCCTTGCCGCTGAAAAAGCGACGCGGCGCCCCGGCCTGACGCTGCTGAAGATACGCGGCATAAGCCTGGCCGACATCAGCCGCGCGCCGCTCCATCCACCCGGCCAGCGCGTGGGCATCCTCAGGGAGATCGCAGGGCAGCGCTTCGGCGGCCCGCAATTGCTGCTCCAGATATAGACGGGCCGACGCCAGCGCGTCTGCATCGGGAGCGGGCGCCAGCAGCTTGCCATGCAGCAGGCTGGGCACAAGCTCATCGGCCTGTGGACGGTAGGCCCGGGCGGCCGATTCGGCGGCCTGCATTTCCTCGACAGTAGATCGCATACATCCTCGCGCAAGATCAGAGGTCTCAAGGATGCGATGCCAGCGGCGGCCGCGCTATCGGCGAGCGGCCAGCCTTGCTGTCGGAAAATGCCCTGTGGATAGTAGGACGACGTCACGCCTGCGCAGCGAGCTCCGTCAGTGGGAAGGAAGACCTGGGACTGGAAGGTGCAAGAACAAGGCTTGGCACGACGGCAATACAGGCCTGCTTGCGGATATGAAATAATTGTCTTGCCCGTTTTTATATCCGATAATCGCGCCCATGAACGATACCGCACAACGCCCCGCCCTCCCCGACCGCCTCAGCGTCGATCCCCGCAGCCCGCATTATGATGCCGCCATCTTCGAGCATGACATCGGCATCAAGCTCAACGACAAGGAATTGAACAACGTCAGCGAATATTGCATCAGCGAAGGCTGGGTCAAGATTCCCGCCGGCCGCGCACTGGATCGCAAGGGCAATCCGATGATGTCCAAGCTCAAGGGGCGGGTCGAACCCTTCTATCGTTGAGATCGTTGATATTGCCGATCACAGCCATTCCAGCTCAACAACACAAAGGCCCGCAACGCAACTGCGGGCCTTTTTGCTGGCTAGGCGAACCGCAAGATTAATCTCTGCTACAGATGAATCAATGCCCGCGCATCGATTCCGTCGATTTGTCAATCTGGCGATCCGGGAAACAGGCGACGTCATGTCACCGGCCGCTGGCGCCACTCCTGCACCGTCGTTCCCGTGATGCGCTTGAACTGGCGCAGGAAATGGCTCTGGTCATGAAAACCCACGGCGATGGCCACATCCACCACCGTGCGACCCGGCTCCGCCAGCAACACCTGCGCGCGCAGCAATCGCTGGCGCATCATCCACTGGCAAAGTGTGTAGCCGGTGCTGGCCTTGAAGACCCGGCTGAAGCAACTGGATGAAAGATGGCACATCGCCGCCAGGGTGGACACGGTGATATTGCGCTGCAGGTTGGCATCGATATAGTCCAGCACCTGCTGCACCTGCTCGGGTGAAAGCTGGCGATAGGCCGGTGCGCCGGAGCTGCCAGAGGCGAGAGGACGGGAACCCACCGACTCAACCCGGCAGACGGAACACCGTCACCAGTTGCGCCAGCTGGGCCGCCTGGTCCTGCATGGAGGCCGCCGCAGCTGCGGCCTCCTCCACCAGCGCGGCATTCTGTTGGGTCACCTGGTCCATCTGCGTGATGGCGCGGTTGACTTCCTCGATGCCGGCACTCTGCTCGCGGCTGGCGGCACTGATCTCGGCCACCACGTCGGCCACATGACGCACGCTGGTGACGATTTCCTGCATGGTGCGGCCGGCCTGCTCGACCAGATGCGAACCGTTGTCCACCTTGCCGACCGAATCCTCGATCAGGCCCTTGATTTCCTTGGCGGCCTGGGCGCTGCGCTGGGCCAGGTTGCGCACTTCCGATGCCACCACCGCAAACCCGCGCCCCTGCTCGCCGGCCCGTGCCGCTTCCACCGCGGCGTTCAGGGCCAGGATGTTGGTCTGGAAGGCAATGCCGTCGATCACGCCGATGATGTCGGCAATCTTGGTGGAGGCGCTGTTGATGTCGGCCATGGTGCCGACCACCTGCTCGATCACCTTCCCGCCATCGGCCGCAACACCGGAGGCAGTGATGGCCAGCTGGTTGGCCTGGCTGGCATTGTCGGCATTCTGGCGCACGATGGAGGTGAGTTCTTCCATCGATGAGGCGGTCTCCTCCAGCGCACTGGCTTGCTGCTCGGTGCGCGACGACAGGTCCAGATTGCCGGCGGCGATTTCGCCGGAAGCGGTGGTGATGGTATCGGTCCCCTGGCGCACGCCCTGGACGATACCCGAGAGGCTGCGCCGCATGGTTTCGATGGAATGCAGCAGGCTGTGGCGGTCGTTGGCCTTCAGCGCCACGGCGGTGGACAGGTCCCCTTGCGCGATCTGTTCCACGATCTCCACCGCCCGTGCCGGCTCGCCGCCCAGTTGGCGCAGGATGGAGCGCAGGATGAAGGCGGCCATGGTGGCAATGGCACCCATCAGTACCGCCCCCAGCAACAGCAGGACCAGGGCATTGCGATAGAAGGCCTGGTTGATGTCATCGATGTAGGCGCCGAAGCCGATGGTCCAGTCCCACGGCGCGAAGCGGGTCACCGCATACAGCTTCTGCACCTTCTCGGTGGTATTGGGACGCGTGCCTTCGGCGATGAGCAGGCCGATTTCCTTACCCTGCAGGGCGGCGCGGTAGCGGTCGCCATCTTCCTTGGCGGTCTTGTCCTGGATGCCCACCCGCTTGGGATTGGGGTGCACGTAGTTGAAGTCGTCGCTGTAGCCACGTACGAAGTAGTAGTTCTGCTCCTTGGCAAAACTGCCGATGACCATCTTGGCCTGCGCCTGGGCCTGCTCGCGGGTCAGCTTGCCGGCCTGCTCCTGGGCCTGCGCCTTTTCGGCCGCAGCCTTGGCCAGGGTCACCAGCAAGGACAGCTGTGCCTCGCGTTCTTCCATCATGGTGCGCCTGAGCGTGGTCAGCGAGACCGCGGCGATCACCAGGATGCCGATCAGGGTGGTGGCACACAGCCAGATGATTTTGGTACGCAGCTTCAAGGGCCTCTCCGTCTCTTGGATTCATGAACAAATGACAAGCCCGCACTGCCTCGTTCTGTGGCGAGGCTTGCGTGTGAGCATTGATGTGGATGTGGACGCTTCCGCGCCCTGCCGGGGACGGCAGCGTCCGCGCTGATGACAATGTAACCCGGCAGCAACGGTGGCCTTGGGCGGAACAAAGCCGCTTTCCGGCTTCAAACCGGGATTTCCCGCGCCGGCACCGGGTGCTGGTCTATCGCGGCCGTGGTGGCTCGTCCTGATTGGCCGGATCGATGCGCAAGTCAGTCTCGAAGCTCTGCAGGACGGCGCGCAATTCGCCGCGCTTTTGCATTGCCTCCAGTTGCGCGTTGATGCGTGGCAGGTATTTCACGCAGGGGCTGGCCTTGCTCATGGCGATGTAATTGTCGGTCTCGCTGACGAAGGGGCGCAGCGGCATGAAGTTCTCGGACTGGCCGGTCTGGTTCAGGTAGATCATGCCGCTGTAGTAACCGGTGATGAGATAGTCGATACGGCCCGAATCGAGCTTGCTGAAATTCATGTAGACCTTCTGCGCGGTCTCGATGATGAGGTTGTCGCGCATGAATTCGTCGAAGCCGCCACCGAACTGGTTGCCTAGCGTAATGGCCCCGCGCTTGCCGATCAGGTCCTTCCAGCCGCTGAAGGGGAAGCGATTGTTGCGTGCCACGAACACGGCGATCGGGTTGCGGAACAGCGGCACCGAGGCATAGGCCAAGTATTGCTGACGTTCGGGCGTGTTCTTGAGGGAAGAGACCAAGGCGACTTCACCGCTCTCGGCCTCCCTGAGGACGCGGTGAAAAGGCCCGACATAGCGGACCTCATAGGGAATGTTCAGCGCACTGAGTGCGCGGGTGGCGATCTCGATGCTGGCGCCGGTCAGGCGCTTGCCGTCGTACCAATGCAAAGGTGCGTAATCCGAATCGGCAGAGATGACGACCTTCGTGCATTCAGCGGCCTGCAACGATAGTGGCAGGACCGTGAAGGCCATGGTCGCCAGCAGCATCGCTGGCAGGAATTTATGCATGCTGTCCCCCTTCCTTGCATCATCATGACGTCCCCCGTAGTGGCGTCATTGGCTGGTGTGATCAGGTCAGCATAACCCGATTGCAGCAGGCGTCGGCATGAATTTGATCAAGGAAGTCAGTACGGCGATGATTTTGCGACAGCTGTCTTCGCCGCCCGACGGAGGCTTGCAGACCCATCAGGGCGCACCAGATCCGGGCATGGATACGTTTTGTAACGAATCGTCCCGGTCCTGTCAGCCTGTGCGCTGACATTCATTCCGGCTTCCTCTGTTCATTGCACGCGCGGCACCAGGGCGCCAGGCTCCGCTACCCAGCAAGGATTGCGCTTGATGAGCTTCAGGAGTCGCGCTTTCCTGCCGGCTTTTTCCCTTGACCGACATGCGCATCCTGACCCGCCGCGACTGTCGGACACGCGAGAAACGTCTGACAACAACATGCTGGGCTTTCCGACTGTTGGCGCGGCCACAGCTTCCTATGATGAAGCCAAGTTTTCCACAAACGCCAACGGCCTCGGGGAAAACGATTCTTCCAGACTGCCTGCCCGTGCAACCTGGCATCGCCTGGCGCAACACTGCAACACTTGCCCATGGGCAGCAAGCAATGATCAATCAAGGATAAAGGAGAACAGCCATGACCAAGACCTTCCTCACCGCCGCCGTGCTGGCCGCCGCCACTTTCGCCACTGGCGCCTACGCCCAATCCTATGACCAGGGTGGCAACGGCGTGCAGGGTACGCAGCAGCAATACGATGTGTCGCCATCGTCCTCGTCCTCTTCGTCGCCGCAGTACTACAACTACCAGGGTCAACCAACCGGCTCGCCGGCTGGCATGCAGGAAAGCGGCCAGAACGGCCAGTATGTGGATCCCAAGGGGTATGAGGTCCCCAATGGTCGTCCCAACAACTATGCCCGCGAACTGAAGGACGGCCCCATGGGCACCTCGCCGGGCGCCTGATTGCTGAATGAGGCCTGATTGCTGACTGAGCAAAGCCTGAACGTCTTCGGTTAGCCAAGGCTATACCGGCGACCACCGCACCATCGCCCCGGCCTCGGCCGGGGCTTTTCATTGTGAGACCCGCGCAGCGCCACGGCATGCCGTAGAATCGCGCTTTTGCCGGCGCCTTTCCCTGGCGCGGGCCGTCCTCTGGTCTTGCAATGAATCCTCAAGAAATCGGCCGTGGCATCGGCTTGTCCGTGCTGGCGTCCGCGCTGTTCGCCTTCCTCTCCGGTTATACCCGCCTGCTGGCCCCGCTGGACGGCACCGACATCTTTGCCTGGCGCATCCTCGGCACCCTCTTGACCGTGATCGGCCTGCTGGCCTGGCGCGGCGAGCTGCCGCGGCTGCGGGCGGCCGTGGCGCAGTTGCTGGGGCGTCCCGGCACCTGTCTGGTGACACTGGCGATGGCGGCCTTGCTGGCCCTGCAGCAATGGCTGTTCCTGTGGGCGTCGGTGAACGGGCGGGCGCTGGAGGTCTCGCTCGGCTACTTCCTGCTACCGCTGTCGATGGTGTTGGTGGGACGCTTCTACTACGGCGAGAAGATGAACCTGCTGCAGCGCCTGGCGGTGCTATGTGCATGCATCGGCGTTGCGCACGAACTGTGGATGACGCGTGCCTTTTCCTGGCCGACGTTGGCCGTGGCGCTCGGCTATCCGCCCTACTTCATCCTGCGTCGGCGCATCAGGCTGGACTCCCTGCTGATCTTTGCGGTGGAGCTGATGGTGCTGGCGCTGCCGTCCCTGGTCGCCGTGCTCATGAGCGCCTCTCTGGCGGCCACCGTGCGGACCCCGTCCATGTGGCTGCTGATCCCGGGGCTGGGCGTGATCAGCATGATCGCCCTGACCAGCTACCTGCGCGCCGGAAAACTGCTGCCGATGGGCCTGTTCGGCATCCTGGGCTATGTGGAACCGGTGCTGCTGGTGCTGGTGGCCATGGCGGTGCTGGGCGAATCGCTGCACCTCTCGCAGCTTGGGACCTATGGCCCGATCTGGCTGTCGGTGCTGCTGACGGCCTTGCACAGCGTGCGGCTGATGCGGCGGCCGGCGCTGCCGTCCCAGCCGTTGAATTGAGGGCGTTTTCGTGGACTGATCGCGACGCGGTGCCGCCCGCCTTCTCCTTATACTGCTCAAAACGGCCTCCCCTGCGCGGGGAAAGTGCCGCCGGGAGGGGAGAGACTTTACATGCGGCCCATATTGGCAAAGGCGGGACGGGTTGCGCGCCATTCGGTGGCGCGCCGGGCGCGACTTTTCGTGATCCTGATCTGCATTGCCATCGCCGCCGGCCATACCTGGCAAAGCCTGAGTGCCCGTCTGGCCCAGGTGGAAAACACCCGCATCTATTCCGGCAATATCGCCAAGGCGCTGGCGCGTCATGCCTATGACGTGTTCCAGGCGACCCATGGCTCCCTGATCAACATCAGCGACCGCATCTACGAAACCGGCGTGGACCCCGCCCACACCCGTGGCATGTCCCCCCTGCTGCGCCAGCTGTCCAAGGAAATGCCGCAGCTGGACGGGCTCTACATCTACGATGCCGCCGGCAATCGCATGGCCAGTTCATCCACACCACGGCCGGCTGATGCCAACAATGCCGACCGCGCCTACTTCATCTACCATCGCGACCACGAGGACAGCGAACCCCACATCAGTGCGACCCTGGTCAGCCGCAGTACCGGCAACTGGATCATACCCATGTCGCGCCGGCTGAACCACCCCGACGGCAGCTTTGCCGGCGTATTGCTGGCGACCCTGCGGGTGGACCACTTCAACGCGCTGTACCAGACGGTGGATATCGGCAAGAGCAGTTCCATCCTGCTGGTGCTGCGTCCGGGCACGGTACTCACGCGCCAGCCCTTCGAGGCCGACTACATTGGCCGCGACATCACGGCAGATACCAGCATCCGTCAGTTGCTCAGCGGCCCGGCCAGTGGTCACGCGGAAATCCTCTCGCCGCTGGACGACACCTATCGCTACCTGTCCTACCAATCGGTGCAGGCATTCCCGCTGGTGGTGACAGTCACCATCGCGCGCGACGAAGCCCTGGCCGACTGGCGCCAGCAAACCATCGTCTATGGGGCGGCCGTGTCGCTGCTGCTGTTGATCATTGCCATGTTCGGCTGGCGCCTGATCGGCCAGATCGAGCTACGCCTGGCCGCCGAGGACCGTGCCCTGCAGGCCATGGGTGAACTGCGCCAGGCCAACAAGCAGCTGGAGTTGCTGGCGCATCAGGATGGCCTGACCACCCTGGCCAACCGGCGCCACCTGGACATGGTGCTGGATGCCGAATTCCGGCGTGCCACGCGCAGCGGCGCGGCCCTGTCGCTGGTGATGATCGATGTCGATTTCTTCAAGCAGTACAACGACCTGTATGGCCACCAGGCCGGCGATGAATGCCTGCGTCGCATCGCCCTGGTCCTGAAGGAGCGCCAGCGGCGCCCGGGGGATCTGGCGGCGCGCTACGGTGGTGAGGAAATGGTCATGCTCCTGCCCGAGACCGATGCCGAGGGCGCCGTGGTGGTGGCCGAGAAGATACGCGCCGGCATCCAGGCGCTGGACCTGGGGCATCGTGGCAATCCGGTAGGCGTGGTGACGGTCAGCGCCGGTGTGTGTGCGCTGGATCTGCTGGAGGGCGCTTCGCGCTCGGTGGAAGAACTGCTGGGGCGGGCCGATGCCGCGCTCTATGAAGCCAAGCGCGGCGGCCGCAATCAGGTACGCATGGCGCAGGCGGGTATGCCTGCGCCGGCCCCCGTATCAGCTGACTGATGCTGGCCGGGGCCAGCATCAGTACTTACTGCTGGTGGTAGGAGGTGACGCGGTCGACTTCGTTCTTGGAACCCAGGAACACCGCTACGCGCTGGTGCAGCTTTTCCGGCTGGATATCCATGATGCGCTGTTGACCATCGGTGGCGGCACCACCGGCCTGTTCGACGATGAAGGCCATCGGGTTGGCTTCGTACATCAGACGCAGCTTGCCCGGCTTGCCGGGTTCGCGGGCGTCGGCCGGGTACATGAAGATGCCGCCGCGATTGAGGATGCGATGCACGTCGGCCACCATGGAGGCGATCCAGCGCATGTTGAAATCCTTGCCGCGCGGACCGGTGGTGCCGGCCAGCATTTCATCCACGTAGCGCTTGACCGGCGGGAACCAGTGACGCTCGTTGGAGGCGTTGATGGCGAATTCCTTGGTGTCTTCAGGAATACGGATGTCCTTCTGGGTCAGCACCCAGGCGCCCATTTCACGGTCCAGCGTGAAGCAGTGCACGCCGTCGCCGGTGGTCAGTACCAGCACGGTCTGCGGGCCATACACGGCGTAGCCGGCAGCGACCTGTTTGGTGCCGGGCTGCATGAAGTCCTGCTCGCTCGGCTCGGTCATGCCGTCGGGTGCCTTCAGCACGGAGAAGATGGTGCCGATGGAGACGTTGACGTCGATGTTGGAGGAGCCGTCCAGCGGATCGAACATCAACAGGTATTCGCCCTTTGGGTAGCGGTTGGGGATGCGGTGGATGGTCTCCATTTCCTCGGAGGCCATGGCTGCCAGGTGACCGCCCCACTCATTGGCTTCCAGCAGGATTTCATTGGAAATCACATCCAGCTTCTTCTGCACTTCGCCTTGCACGTTTTCGCTGCCGGCGCTGCCCAGCACTTCGCCCAGCGCACCCTTGCCGACGGCATGCGAGATCGACTTGCAGGCGCGACCGACGACTTCGATCAACAGGCGCAGTTCGGACGGAATCTTGTTGTGCAGGCGCTGCTGCTCGATCAGGTGTTGCGTGAGGCTGATGCGTTTCATGATGGTCTTCCTTGTGGGTGGTTTTATGATTTATGAATGAGGGAAATAAAAGATCGTCGAATCATCTTTTCCGGTGATCAATCGGCCAGCGCCTTGGTGATGACTTCGGCCACGTCGCGCGACAGCTTCGGCGTGCCTGCCACCTGCTGCAGGGCCAGACGCATCTTTTCCTGCAGCGCCGGGGTGTACTTGCGCCAGCGGTCCAGGCTGCGCGCCAGGCGCGCTGCGACCTGCGGATTGCTGCCATTGAGGGCGATGACCTGCTCGGCCCAGAAGGCATAGCCGTTGCCATCCAGTGCATGGAAGGCGGACGGATTGCCGTTGCAGAAGCTGAAGATCAGGCTGCGGGCGCGATTGGGGTTCTTCAGGGTGAAGGCCGGGTGTTCGGTCAGGGTGCGCACGGTGTTGACGTCGGCATTGCGGGCCGTGGCCTGCAGCGTGAACCACTTGTCGATGACCAAGGCTTCCTGCTCGAACTCGGTATAGAAGCGCTGCAGTGCCTCGCTCTTGCCGGGTGCAGCGCTGTTGAGGATGGCCGACAGCGCGGCCAGGCGGTCGGTCATGTTGTTGGCATCCTCGTCCTGTTGGCGGGCCAGGGCCATGGCCTCTTCGTCATCCAGTTCGGCCAGGTAGGACAGGGCCACGTTCTTGAGTGCACGACGGCCGGCAGAGGCGGCATCCGGGCTGTAGGCACCCGGCGTCTGGTGGCGGCGGTAGACGGCCAGCAGCTCGTCGCGCAGTTCGCGCGCCAGCGAGCGGCGCAGGAACTGGCGCGCCACGTGGATGGCGTGCGGGTCGATGACTTCCATCTGCTCGGCGATCATGGTCTCCGACGGCAGGGTCAGTACCAGTTCGCGGAAGGCCGGGTCCAGCGATTCGTCCTGCAGGGTGGCGCGCAGGGCATCGGCCAGGGCGCCATCATGTTGCAGGTTGTTGAGCACGGTGTCGACCGCCACCACATGACCGGACTGGCGTGCCGCCTGCACGGCCACGGTGAGGTTCAGCAGGCGCCGGGTAGCCAGGCGCTGGCCGGCTTCCCAGCGGTTGAAGGCGTCGCTGTCGTGGGCCATCAGGAAGGCCAGCTCGGCATCACTATAGTCGAACTGCAGCACCACCGGTGCGGAGAAGCCGCGCAGCAGCGAAGGCACCGGCTTCTGGTCGACATTGATGAAGCGGAAGCTTTGCTTGGCCTTGGTCAGTTCCAGTACGCGGGTGGTGGCACCGGCTTTCTTTTCCCCCTCCAGGGTCAGTGCCAGGTCGCGGCCCTGGGCGTCCAGCAGGCCGACGGCCACGGGGATGTGGAAGGGCTGTTTCTTCTTCTGGCCGGGCGTGGCCGGGCAGCTTTGCTCCAGGGTCAGTGTCAGGGTCTTGCGCTTGGCATCGTAGTCGGCGGCGGCTTGCAGCAGCGGCGTGCCGGCCTGGCTGTACCAGCGCTCGAACTGGGAAAGGTCGCGGCCATTGGCGTCGGCCATGGCGGCGCGGAAATCGTCGCAGGTGACGGCCTGGCCGTCGTGCCGTTCGAAGTACAGGTCCATGCCCTTGCGGAAGCCCTCGCGGCCCAGCAGGGTCTGGTACATGCGCACCACTTCGGCGCCCTTTTCATAGACGGTGACGGTGTAGAAATTGTTGATTTCCACGTAGGAGTCGGGGCGCACCGGATGCGCCATGGGGCCGGCGTCTTCCGGGAACTGCGCCTGGCGCAGCACGCGCACGTCGTCGATGCGCTTGACGGCGCGGCCGCTGTCGCTGCCGATCATGTCGGCCGAGAATTCCTGGTCACGGAAGACGGTCAGGCCTTCCTTCAGCGAGAGCTGGAACCAGTCTCGGCAGGTGACGCGGTTGCCGGTCCAGTTGTGGAAGTATTCGTGGCCGACCACCGCTTCGATGTTGGCGAAATCCACATCGGTGGCAATGCGCGGGTTGGCCAGCACGAACTTGGTGTTGAAGATGTTCAAGCCCTTGTTTTCCATGGCGCCCATGTTGAAGTCGCCCACCGCGACGATCATGAAGCGCTCCAGGTCCAGGTCCAGGCCGAAGCGTTCGACGTCCCAGTCGATGCTGTTCTTGAGCGAATCCATGGCGTGCTGGGTCTTGTCCAGGTTGCCCTCTTCCACCCACACCTGCAGCAGCGCGTCGCGGCCGGAATGCAGGCGGACGGTTTCTTCCTGGCAGACCAGCTGGCCGGCCACCAGGGCGAAGAGATAGGACGGCTTCTTGAACGGGTCTTCCCACTTGGCGTAGTGGCGGCCATCGGGCAGGGCGCCCTCTTCGATCAGGTTGCCGTTGGACAGCAGCACCGGGTAGCGGGCCTTGTCGGCGCGCAGCATGACGGTGAACCGGGCCATCACATCCGGACGGTCAGGGAAATAGGTGATCTTGCGGAAGCCCTCGGCTTCGCACTGGGTGAAGAAATTGCCATTGGACACATACAGGCCCATGAGCGAGGTGTTGCGGTCCGGGTGGATCAGGGTCTCGATTTCCAGTTCCACGCTGGCCGGTGCGGCGGGGATGGTCAGCACGCCGGCGGCAATGCGGAAATCCCCCTTGTCTTGCGAGAGCGTCTTGCCGTTCAGGCGCAGGGCCACCAGTACCAGTTCCTCGCCGAAGAGCACGAGGTCGCGGCCCTTGGCGGCCGGGTTGCGGGTCATCGTGAGACGGGTGGCCACGCGGGTGTCGGCGGGATCGAGGTCGAAGCCCATCTCGACGGTGTCGGCCAGATAGTTGGGAGCGGCGTAGTCTTTACGGTAGATCGTCTGAGGCGTATCGGTGCGCATGGAGGCCTGTCCAGAGTGGAAATGGAGATAATGGAGATGAGGTGAGATGAAGGCGACGACAGTCGCAATCTAAATCAGGTGCAGCAAAAACCCGATTTTACCAATCATCCCGCATCACGCGGATGCTATCGGCCTGAAAACGGGCTGAAAAACCAGCCGGGAATCGGGGACGCGTCCGGTGAAAGACCACCGCCGACCGCCATGGTTCGCCAAGGCAGCACGGCGGCACTACAATAGCGACCGTGGCGCACGCCCCAGGATGGGGCAGCACTGCGCAGGAAGCGGCCGGACGGTGCGCCCGGGATAGAAAGTCCCGGCCCCTTGTCCTACTGCTTCCCGGCGGCCCTGGTCATTGACCTGGCGTCCGCAGAGAGCCTAGCCATCCGCCCGGCGCCTGGCCTTTTCCACTGGAGCATCTTCATGAAACGCTGGCTTTACCCCTTCATCGCGGCGGCGGGTCTGCTGCTGTCCGGTTGCGCCTCGGTGATCGAGAGCAATGTCACCTCCTTCCACGCCTGGTCCCCGGCCGACAACGACAAGGCTTATGCCTTCGCCCCCACCCCGGCACAGGAAAACGACCTGGAATACCAGAACTACGCCGGCCTGATCCGCCAGGAACTGCAGTTCCTGGGCTTTACCGAAGCGGCCCAGCCGAAACAGGCCCAGCTCAACGTCAGCTTCAGCTACGGCATCAATACCGAGCAGGTGGTGGTCAGCCGGCCGGCCTACGATCCCTTCTTCTACGGCCCGGCACCGGGCTGGGGACGCTTCGGGCCACGGCCGTTCGGCTTCTATGGTCCCTACGGTCCATTCTATGATCCGTTCTGGTATGGCGGCCCCATGCAGACCACCAGCTACCCGGTCTTCCTGAGGCGGCTGCAGATCGGCATCAGCAATGTGGCCGACGGCAGGAAACTGTTCGACGTGGTGGTAGACAGCGAAGGCAATCGCGCCGGACTGGCGGCGGCCATGCCCTACATGGTGCGCTCGGCCTTCGAGGACTTCCCCGGCCCGAGTGGCGTGACGCGCCGCATCCGCATCAAGGTGGACAAGGACGGGCAGCCGGTCGACTAGGTTTGCTCTGATGGGGTGGGACGCGACAGCCTCCGCCCCAGTCCCCAGATGCTCAACAGCAGCAGCACGCCGCCGGCCCATTGACTGGCGCCCAGTCGTTCACCCAGCAGCAGCGCGGAGAGCACGACCGCGGTCAGCGGTTCGATCAGGGTGGCCACCGTCAAGGCAGTGGGTGTGAGGCGCGCCGCGCCCCAGCTGAAGACCAGCAGTGCCAGCGCCGCCGTGACTACCCCGAGATAGAGGAACCAGGCTTGCGGAGGAATGCCGGACGGCCACTGCAGGGGACGCGCGAGAGTCGTCAGGCCCATCACCAGCGCGGCCACCACGGTCAGGCAGGTGGCCGCCTGCCCGGCGCCCAGGGCTGATGACAGACGCCCGCTGACCAGCGTGAAGCCGGTATAGAGCAGCGCCGAGGCCACCGAGCACAGCAGGCCGATGATGAGGTCAGCCTGACCGGCCTCCCCCATCCCGCCATGACGGGCGACGATCAGCACGGTGCCGCCCAGGGCGGCGGTCAGGATCACCGCCAGTGACAGGTCCAGCCGCTCCTGCCCGCGCGCCAGCGCGATCAGGGTGGAAAAGCCCGGCGGCAGGCAGAGCGCAATCAAGGTCGGAATCGCCGCGCCGATGCGTTCGATGCCGAGGAACCAGCACAGCACGTAACCGGCCATGGTGGCGCCGGCCAGCACCACCGGCACGAGCAGCGTACGCAAGGTGGGCAGGTGGATGCGGGTGCCGAAGATCAGGCACAGGAAGATCGCGCCGACGGCGAAGCGCCAGAAGGAGATATCGCCCGGGGCGAAGCCGTAGCGGGCGATCAGGATATTGACCACCAGCGCGCCAGTCCCCCACAGGAAGCCTGCCGAGCAGGCGGCGATCAGCGCCACGCCCGAATATGGAGCAGCGGCAAGCGTGGCATAGCGGCTAGCAGTCACGGCAAATCCTTGAGGCGGATGAGAGAAGGCCGGATCGGCCGAAGGCTGCAGTGTAGCGCAAACCCGCCCCGGCCCTGTGGGCTGGGGCGGCTAGTTGATGAAGCGTCCGCCCGCGCCGATGGCGGTCAGGTCGACGAAATCCGAGCCGCTGTGGTCGGTCGGGGTGAAATGCAGGCTGAAGCCACCACCGTCGTAGTTGGCCGGGGCGATGCTCTCCAGCGCCCGGATCAGGCCTTCGCGGGTGAGATCGCGGCCGGCGCGACGCAGACCTTCCACCAGGGCGCGGGCGGCGATATAGCCTTCCAGGCCGGTAAAGTTGCAGTCGATCCCGGGGGTATGGGCCATGGCCTGCTGGTATTCGTAGACGATGCGCAGGCGGGCCTTGTTGGGAAAGGGCACGACCTGGGTGACCTCGGCGCCGACGCCGGCGTTTTTCAGGCGCGCCGACAGGGAGGTGCTACCGACGAAGGAATAGTGCGAGAACCCGCCCAGGTAACCACCAGCGCGCATGCGGTTGATCATGGCCGCCGCTGGCTGGTAGGACACCACCTGGATCACCACGTCGGGCCGCGCCCGGGCCAGCTCGGCAGCCGCCGCAGCCACGGCATCACTGTTGCGTTCGATACCGGCGCTGCCCACCAGCGTGAGGCCGTAGAGCGGCACACGCTGGCGCAGGATATCCAGCAGGCCCTTGCCGAGTTCGTCGTTCTGGTAGAACACCGCCACACGGCGGCGACCGGTGCTCTTCAACTGGCGTAGCAGGAATTCGGTCTCCTGGACGTAGCTGGCACGGATGTGGAAGAGCAGGCGATTGAAGGGCTGGCGCAGCGCAGACGAGCCCGACAGCGGTGCAAACAGGGGAATGCCGGCCTCGCGGATGACCGGCAATGCCGCCAGTACCGTGGGCGTGCCGGAGTAGCCGAACAGGGCGAACACCTTGTCGCGCCAGATCAGTTGCTGGGTATTGGCCAGTGCCCGCTCGGGTTCGTAGCGATCGTCCAGGCTCAGCAGCCTGACGCGACGGCCGTAAACGCCGCCACGCGCATTGACCCGGGCAAAGTAGCTTTGCGCCCCCTCCTGGAAATCCCGTCCAAGCTCGCCGGCCGGACCGGAAAACGGCGCCGACTGGCCGAGGATGATCTCGGTCTCGCTGACCCCGGGAACGCCGTGTGCGCTGGTCCGGGTGATTGCGCTGCCGCTGCTGCCCATATTGCCCGGCGCAGCTGCCACCGCACCTGCGCACAGCAACAGGACCAGGCCCCAGATCCGCCACGGATAACCGGGTGCGCCGCTATAGCGGCCCCGGTGCCATTTCCATCCCATCTCCCACTCCCGTCAAAATGTTCGCCCCTGACGGCGCCGACGCGAATATTCGCGCGGGCGCAGAGGCTGCATTTGACGATCAAGACGGGAAGAAATGCGCTATTGGCGCATTGTTGATGTGATTTATGGATATCTTGCGAGATTCACACCGAAGAATTTCGAGTTCGCTATGAAAAGTAGGCTTCGCTCGCGAAGGTGATGACGACGATCAGCAGTACCGCACAGATCAGCACCGCCAACAGCCGCCCGAACTTGGGCGAGCCGTCGGCGCCGCTCTCCTGCTCGGGCGGATGATCCATGGGATTGCGGCTGCCGGGATCGTGGCGAGGCTGGTCCATGGCGGCTCCTGGTCGGTGAGATGGCGGATCAGGGGATCAGGATGGTGGAGCCGGTGGTCTTGCGCCCCTCCAGGTCGGCATGGGCCTGGGCCACGTCCTTCAAGGCGTAGCGCTGGTTGATCTCGATGCTGATCTTGTTGCTTTGGACCATGTCGAACAGGTCGCCGGCGGTGGCGTCCAGTTCGGCGCGGGTGGAGGTGTAGTTGCCCAGCGAAGGCCGGGTCAGGAACAACGAGCCACGCGAAGCCAGTTCGGACACCCCGAACGGCGCCACCGGACCGGAGGCATTGCCGAAACTGACCATCATGCCGCGTGGACGCAGGCAATCCAGGGAGCCGATGAAAGTGTCCTTGCCGATGGAGTCATACACCACCTGCACGCCACGCCCGCCGGTGATGTCCTTGACGCGTTCGACGAAGTTTTCGGTCTTGTAGTTGATCACATGGGCCGCGCCGTGCTGTTTGGCCAGGGCCGCCTTCTCCTCGCTGCTGACGGTACCGATCAGATTCACGCCCAGCGCACGGGCCCACTGGCAGGCGATCAGGCCGATGCCGCCGGCGGCGGCATGGAACAGGATGGTGTCGCCCGGTTGCAGCGCATAGGTCTGGCGCAGCAGGTATTGCACGGTCATGCCCTGCAGCATCATGGCCGCAGCCGTGTCGAAGCTGATCGCGTCGGGCAGCTTGACCAGGATATCGGCCGGCATCACGCGCTCTTCGGCATAAGCGCCGTTGGGGCGCCCGGCATAGGCCACCCGGTCACCGACCTGGAAGCCGGTCACGCCGGCGCCCAGTTCTTCGATGGTGCCGGCGCCCTCCTGGCCCAGGCCGGCAGGCAACGGTTGCGGATAGAGACCGGAGCGGAAATAGCAATCGATGAAGTTCAGGCCGACGGCGGCGTGGCGGATGCGGACTTCGCCCCGCCCGGGCTGGCCGACTTCGACGTCCACGTATTCCATCACCTCGGGGCCGCCGGTCTTGCTCATGCGGATTGCTTTTGCCATCTGGGTCTCCTTGATTTTCGGTGAGCGGTATGTCTGGAACTTCAGTTCCGGTGGGGCAGTATAGAACGCCTTAGCGCTTCTTGCGCGACAGCAGCCACATGCCGGCCAGCACCAGCGCGGTGCCGACCAGCTGGATGCCGGTGATGGGTTCGTCCAGCAGCGCCGCTCCCATGAAGAGCGTGGATACCGGCCCGACCAGGCCGGCCTGCGCCGCCGTGGGCGCGCCGATGCGGGCCACCGCCACCATGGTCAGGAATACCGGCAATACCGTGCAGAACACCGCATTGAAAAGTGAAAGCTGGTACACCGGGGCTACCTGCGTGAACAGCTCGGCCGGTGCCCGCAGCACGAAGAACTGGATCACGCAGGCCACGCTGGAGACGCACATGGCATAGGCCACCAGTCGCATCGCGCCAACCCGGCGCACCAGTTCGCCGGAGGAAATCAGGTAGATCGAATAGCTGAAGGCCGAGCCCAGTACCAGGGCACTGCCGAGGAGGACATCGCTGCCACCGGTATGCAGGTCGTGCTGCAACACCAGCACGGTACCGAAGTAGGACACCAGCAAGGCCGCCCATTCGATCCACCCGACCTTGCGCTTGAAGAAGAAAAAGGCGATCAGCATCACGAAGGACGGCGTGAGGAACAGGATCAGCCGTTCCAGCCCGGCCGAGATATATTGCAGGCCGAGGAAGTCGAGGAAGCTCGACAGGTAGTAGCCCATCAGCCCCAGCACCACGATGCGCAGGTAGTCGGCCCGCGCCAGCGGCGGCTGGGTGCGGGCCTTCCAGATCGCCACGACGGCGAACATGGGGAAGGAAAAGAGCATGCGCAGCGTGATCACCATGACCGCATCGACCTGGTAGCGGTACATCAGCTTGGCCACGATGGCCTTGGCGGAAAAGAAGATGGCGCCGACGATGGCGAGCAGGAGGCCGCCCAGGAAAACCTGGCGCGGCGTGGAGTGGGAGGTGGCGGCTGTCATGGCCGCGATTGTAATGCCTGCGCCCGCCCTCCGCCGGGGACGGTCGGGCGCGATCGCATCAGCGCTTCTTCATCAGCGAACCCAGTACGCCGCGAATGAGTTCGCGACCGACCTGCGAACCGATGCTGCGGGCGGCCGACTTGACCATCGCCTGCAGGGGCGAATCGCTGCGGCGATTGCCGCCACCGCCATTACCGAAGATGCCGCCGGCGGCATCCTTCAACAGATCGCCCAGGCCGCCGCCGTCGTCCTGTTGCGGGGCCGGTTGCTGCTGTGGCTGCGGCTGGCGGGGCGACATGCGGGTGCCCCCGGCGGGACGCGATGACGTCGTCGGCGACGGCGCGCTGCGGCCGGCTGACGCCCCCCAGGCGTTGTCGTCCACCGGAGCGGCGGGAGCAGGGGCCGGGGCTGTTTGGGGCGAGGCTTGCGGGGCGGCTTGCGGTTGCTGCACGGCGCGGCCCTTGAGGCGCTCATAGGCCGATTCGCGGTCGATCACCTGTTCATAGACGCCGGCCACCAGCGACGACGCGATCAGCGCCCGGCGTTCGTCATCGGTGACCGGGCCGATCTGCGAAGCCGGGGTCAGCACATAGCCGCGCTCGACCACGTTGGGCCGGCCCTTTTCATCCAGGAAGGACACCAGCGCCTCGCCCACGCCCAGCTCGGTGATGGCCTTGGCGGTATTGAGCATGGGATTGGGACGGAAGGTCTCGGCCGCCGCCGTGACGGCCTTCTGGTCGCGCGGGGTATAGGCGCGCAGGGCGTGCTGCACGCGGTTGCCGAGCTGGCCCAGCACGGTGTCGGGAATGTCCAGCGGGTTCTGCGTGACGAAATAGACGCCCACGCCCTTGGAGCGGATCAGGCGCACCACCTGTTCGATCTTCTGCAGGAGTGGCTTGGGGGCTTCGTCGAAGAGCAGGTGGGCTTCGTCGAAGAAGAAGGCCATCTTGGGCTTGTCCAGGTCGCCCACTTCGGGCAGGTGTTCGAACAGCTCCGAGAGCATCCACAGCAGGAAGGTGGAATACAGGCGCGGCGCGTTCATGAGCCGGTCCGCAGCCAGGATGTTGATGATGCCGCGCCCCTGGGCGTCGGTCTGCATCCAGTCCTCGATATTGAGCATCGGTTCACCGAAGAACTGGTCGCCGCCCTGCTCGTCGATGGCGATCAGGCCACGCTGGATGGCGCCCACGCTGGCGGCCGAGATGTTGCCGTATTCGGTCTTGAACTGCGCCGCGTTCTCGCCCACATGCTGCAGCATGGCGCGCAGGTCCTTGGTGTCGAGCAGCAGCAGGCCATGGTCGTCGGCGATCTTGAACACCAGTTGCAGCACGCCCTGCTGGGTATCGTTCAGGTTGAGCATGCGGGCCAGCATCAGCGGCCCCATGTCGGAGATGGTGGCGCGTACCGGATGGCCCTTTTCGCCGTAGACATCCCAGAAGGCGACCGGGGCGGCGGCCCAGGCCGGTTCGGGCAGGCCCAGCTGGGCCAGGCGCGCGGTGGTCTTGGGCGAAGCACTGCCGGCCTTGCCCAGGCCGGACAGGTCACCCTTGACGTCGGCCATGAACACCGGCACGCCGATATCGGACAGCGCCTGGGCCAGCACCTGCAGGGTCACCGTCTTGCCGGTGCCGGTGGCGCCGGTAATGCAGCCGTGGCGATTGGCCAGTTGCGGCAACAGGCACAGTTGCCCGCCGGAATGGGTGGCGATGGGAAGGGGATTATTCATGTCAACTCGGCTTCGAAGGCAAAAATCACGGGGGAGGCGGTATGGTAAAATGCCCGCCCGATTATAGTCAGAACATGGCGGCAGGAAAGCATTATCGGTCCTGTCCGAACCTTGTCCCCGTCCGCGCCGATCCGTCGTCCGCGCCTGCCGGCCCTGCCGCAGCGCCTGCCGATCATCACGGATTGCCGCACAGGGACGGTTCTGCCCTCACCATCTTGCAGGAAGATTCAACATGGCTGGACACAGCAAATGGGCCAATATTCAGCACCGTAAAGGCCGTCAGGACGAAAGGCGTGGTCGTATCTGGACCCGCCTGATCAAGGAAATCACCGTGGCTGCCCGCATGGGTGGCGGCGACCCGGACGCCAACCCGCGCCTGCGCCTGGCGGTGGACCGCGCCTCCGACGCCAACATGCCCAAGGACAACGTGACCCGTGCCATCCAGCGCGGCACCGGCGCCCTGGACGGCGTGAACTACGAGGAAGTGCGCTATGAGGGCTACGGCATCAACGGCGCGGCCATCATCGTCGATTGCATGACCGACAACCGCGTGCGCACCGTGGCCGAAGTACGCCACGCCTTCTCCAAGTTCGGCGGCAACATGGGGACCGAAGGCTCGGTGGCCTTCCTCTTCAAGCACTGCGGCCAGCTGATGTACGCCCCCGGCACTGACGAGAACGCCATCATGGAAGCGGCCCTGGAAGCCGGCGCCGAAGATGTGGTCACCGACGAGGAAGGCGGCATCGAAGTGCTGACCGCGCCCAACGACTTCGCCGCCGTCAAGGCCGCCATGGAAGCCGCCGGCTTCAAGGCCGAAGTCGCCGAGATCACCATGAAGCCTGCCACCGAAACCGTGTTCGCAGGCGAAGACGGCGTCAGGATGCAGAAACTGCTGGATGCGCTGGAGAACCTGGACGACACCCAGGAGCTCTATACCAACGCCGTGATCGAAGAATAATTCTCCGCTTTTGCCCATTTTGCCCATTCGCCACTTTTACCTCCCTATCCCATGAAAATCCTAGTTGTTGGCTCCGGTGGCCGTGAACATGCGCTGGCCTGGGCCATCGCCAAGTCGCCGCGCATCCAGACGGTCTACGTCGCTCCCGGCAACGGTGGCACCGCACTCGACGAGCGCCTGCAGAACATCGCCATCACCGATCCGGTGGCCCTGGCCGACTTCGTCGAGCAGGAACACGTGGCGCTGACCGTGGTCGGCCCGGAAGGCCCGCTGGCAGCCGGCATCGTCAACGTCTTCCGCGCCCGTGGCCTGAAGATCTTCGGCCCCACCAAGGAAGCGGCGCAACTGGAAAGCTCCAAGGACTTCGCCAAGGCCTTCATGCAGCGCCACGCCATTCCCACTGCCGAGTACCAGACCTTCTCGGACGTCGCGGCCGCGCATGACTACATCGCCAAGAAGGGCGCCCCCATCGTCATCAAGGCCGACGGCCTGGCCGCCGGCAAGGGCGTGGTGGTCGCCATGACGCTGGAAGAAGCGCATTCGGCGGTGGACATGATGCTCTCCGACAACAAGCTGGGCGATGCCGGCGCACGCGTGGTGATCGAGGAATTCCTGGCCGGCGAAGAGGCTTCCTTCATCGTCATGGTGGACGGCAAGAACATCCTGCCGCTGGCCACCAGCCAGGACCACAAGCGCCTGCAGGACAACGACCAGGGTCCCAATACCGGCGGCATGGGTGCCTACTCCCCTGCCCCCATCGTGACTCCGGCGCTGCATGCCCGCGTGATGCGCGAAATCATCGTGCCGACCGTGCAGGGCATGGCCAAGGATGGCATCCCCTTCTCCGGCTTCCTGTATGCCGGCCTGATGATCGACGCCGAAGGCAACCCCAAGACGCTGGAATTCAACTGCCGCATGGGCGACCCTGAAACCCAGCCCATCATGGCGCGCCTGAAGACCGATCTGCTGACGGTGTTCGAACACGCTGTGACCGGCACGCTGGACAAGGTCGAGCTGGAATGGGATCGCCGCACCGCGCTGGGCGTGGTGATGGCCGCCCACGGTTATCCGGAAGAACCGCGCCGTGGCGACCTGATCACCGACATCCCGGCCGAAACCGTCGATTGCGTGACCTTCCACGCCGGCACCACCCTGACCGGCGACAAGCTGACCACCTCGGGCGGCCGCGTGCTGTGCGTGGTGGGCCTGGGTGACAGCGTGAAGGTCGCGCAGAAGCACGCCTACGATGCCGCCGACCTGATCCACTTCGCCGGCTCGCAGATGCGCCGCGACATCGGCTGGCGCGCCCTGAAGCGCTAAGCCGAACACCGTACGACCCACTGTCCCCCGCAACGCCCGGTGTGTTGCGGGGGACAGTCGCTTTATGCTTCATGCGAGCTACCCGCCGACTGCAACAAAAGCCCATGCCGGCAGACTAAGCACGACACGCCACCACCGAAGAAAAGGAAGCCCCGATGCCTGAACACCTGCTCAACTTCGACACCCTCATCAACCTCTACCTGGTGCCATTCGGCCTGAAGGTCATCGCCGCCATCGCCATCTGGATCATCGGCGGCATGTTCATCAACACCCTGTCCAAGGTGGTGCGCCGGGTGCTGACCGCGCGCCAGTTCGAGACCACCCTGATCAACTACGCCAGCTCGGCCATGCACGTGATCCTGCGCATCCTGCTGGTGATGGGCATCCTGGAAGTCTGCGGCATTCCCACCACCTCCTTTGCCGCCATGATCGGCGCGGTCGGCGTGGCGCTGGGCGTGGCCTGGTCGGGCCTGCTGTCGAACTTCGCGGCCGGCATCTTCCTGGTGGTGCTGCGTCCCTTCAAGGTGGGCGACTACATCACCGCCGCCGGGCAGACCGGAACGGTTTCCGACATCGGCCTGGTGACCACCATCATCACCACCGACAACAACCTGCGCGTGATCATCGGCAACAACAAGCTGTTCTCGGAAAACATCATCAACTACAACGTCAATGCCACGCGCCGCACCGACCTGCGTTGCCAGATTGCCTACAGCGTCGATCCCCAGGTGGCCATCGCCAAGCTGACCGAGCGCATCAAGGCCATTCCCAATGTGCTGCAGACGCCGGCACCGGGCATCGTGATCCAGGAATTCAACGCCACCGGCACCCTGATCGCCCTGCGCGTACATGCCCCGACACCCAATTTCGGCCAGGTCTATACCGATGTGCAGAATGCCATCGCCGAGGTCTGCCTGAAGGAAGGCTGGCCGGCACCCGCTACCTACCAGGTGGCCGTGCCGCTGGCGCAACCACCGCAAACCTGAGGCTAACGCCCCACACCGCCGGTCCGTGGCGCCCGACGGACCGGCTTTTGCCGCCCCACGAAGGGGCGGGCAAGGTACAATCGCGGGTTGGAACGCATTTCCGCCCAGTAACCGTGCACCAGAGCGACCCGCCGTGACCACCCATTCCAACGCCTCCACCCACACCGCCGCCGTCAAGGCCTACCTGCAAGACCTGCAACAGCGCATCGTCGCGGCCCTGGAAGCCGCCGATGGCAAGGCCTTCCTGTCGGATTCGTGGGAACGTCCGGAAGGCGGCGGCGGCACGTCGCGCCTGCTGGAAGAAGGAAACCTGCTGGAGCGCGGCGGCGTAGGCTTTTCGCACGTGATGGGCAAGAACCTGCCGCCGTCGGCAGCCGCCAACCGCCCGCAGCTGGCCGGCCGTGCCTGGGAAGCCATGGGGGTGTCGCTGGTGCTGCATCCGCGCAATCCCTATATCCCGACGGTGCACATGAACGTGCGCTTCTTCACCACCCATGCAGAGGGAGAAGAAGCGGTCTGGTGGTTCGGCGGCGGTATGGACCTGACGCCCTACTACGGGGTCGAGGATGACGCCCGCCATTTCCACCGCACCTGTCGCGATGCGCTGCAGCCATACGGCGACGATCTGTACCCGCGCTTCAAGACCTGGTGCGATGAGTATTTCTACCTGAAGCACCGCAAGGAGCCGCGTGGCGTGGGTGGCATCTTCTTCGACGATTTCAACGCCCTGCCCTTCGAGCAGGCCTTTGCCATGCAGCGCAGTGTGGGGGACGCCTTCCTGGAGGCCTACCTGCCCATCGTGGCGGCTCGCCGCGAGACGCCCTATGGCGAACGCGAGCGTGACTTCCAGGCCTATCGCCGCGGACGCTACGTGGAGTTCAACCTGGTCTTCGACCGTGGCACCCTGTTCGGGCTGCAGTCGGGAGGCCGTACCGAATCCATCCTGATGTCCATGCCGCCGCTGGTGAAATGGCGCTATGACTGGCACCCGGAAGCCGGCAGCCCGGAGGCCGCACTGTATTCGGACTTCCTGGTCCACAAGGAATGGCTGTAATGGCGCCGCCCGCGGCGCAGCGCTGCATTGCCGTGCTTGGCGGCAGCTTCGATCCTGTCCACAATGGGCATGTCAAGCTGGCCGAGCACTTCGTGGACCTGCTGCATCCGGACGAATTGCGCGTCATTCCCACCGGCAACCCGTGGCAAAAGCACGGTCTACAAGCCGCGCCGGCGGACCGGGTGGAGATGGTGCGCCTGGCCTTCGATCGCCAGCGGGTGCCGGTGGTCATCGATGAGCAGGAAATCCGCCGCGCCAGCGCGACCTATACCATCGATACCCTGCGCGCCCTGCGTGCCGAACTGGGGCCGGAGGTGTCCATCGTGTTCCTGATGGGCGCCGACCAGCTGCAGCACCTGGACACCTGGCAGCACTGGCAGGAACTGTTTGAACTGGCGCACCTGTGTGCCGCCTCCCGGCCCGGCTTCGAGCTGGCCGACGCCCACGTGCCGCCGGCCGTGAGGGAAGAATTCAAGCGGCGCAACGCTGCGCCGCAAGAGATCCGCAGCACCACGCACGGATACGGCTACCTGGCCCTCGGGCTGGCGGTCGATATCTCGTCGACTGAAATCCGTGCCCAGCTGCAACGCGGCATCCGACCCGATTCGCTGATCCCGGGCAGGGTGCTAGACTATATCGAACAACAACATCTGTACCGAACTCAATAATGGACATCAAAAAACTGCAAACCCTGGTCGTGGACGCTCTGGAAGACGTCAAGGCGCAAGAAATCCGCATCTATGACACCACCCACCTGACCAGCCTGTTCGACCGCGTGGCGATCGCCTCCGGTACCTCGAACCGCCAGACCAAGGCGCTGGCCGCCTCGGTGCGCGACAAGGTCAAGGCCAAGGGCGGCAACGTCGTGAGCATCGAAGGCGAAGACACCGGCGAATGGGTGCTGGTCGACCTGGGTGACATGATCGTGCACATCATGCAGCCGGCCATCCGCACCTACTACCGCCTGGAAGAAATCTGGGGCGACAAGGAAGTCAAGCTGGGCGCGGCCAAGCGCACCGGTACCTCGGCCTCCGCCAAGCGCGCTGCCGCCGACGAGGAGCCGGCCCCCAAGATCCGCCGTACGCGTGCCCAGGCCGAAGCGGTCGAAGCCAGCCAGGCCCTGGACGACGACGAGGATGCACCGAAGAAGCCGGCCCGCAAGCCGCGCGCCACCTCGACCAGCACCACCACCGGCACCCGCGCTGCAGCCGGCACGACCCGTACCACCCGTACCACGGGCGCTACCGGTGCCAAGACTGCTGCCACCAAGACCACGCGCACTACCGGCACCAAGACCACCGCCGCCAAGACCACCACCACCCGCACCGCTGCCGGCAGCAAGACCGCCGCGCCCAAGGCTGCGACCACCCGTAGCAGAACCGCTGCCCCCAAGACCCCGACCGGCAAGACCGTGCGCGTGGCGCCCGCCAAGAGCGAGACCGCCAAGAAGCCGGCCGCCAAGCGCACCAGCAAGGCTTGATGCAACTGGTGATTGCTGCCGTCGGCCACAAGATGCCGGCGTGGATCGAGACCGGCTTCCAGGAGTATGCCAAGCGCATGCCACCGGAATGCCGGATCATCCTGAAGGAAATCAAACCCGTCGAACGCTCCGGCAGCCGCACGGCCGAGACCGTGATGGCACAGGAACGCGAAAAGATCGAAGCCGCGCTGCCCAAGGGCGCGCGCGTGATTGCGCTGGACGAGCGCGGACGCGACTGGACCTCGGTACAGTTGTCGCAGCAACTGGTCCAGTGGCAGCAGAATGGCCGCGACGTGGCCTTCGTCATCGGCGGTGCCGATGGGCTCGATCCCGGCTTCAAGGCCGGCGCCGACACGCTCATCCGCATCTCCAGCATGACCTTGCCGCATGGCATGGTGCGCGTGATGCTGGCCGAGCAACTGTACCGCGCGTGGTCGATTACGCAGAACCACCCGTATCACCGCGCCTGAACCCGTCCACCGCCGGCCTCGCCTCCCGGGCAGCGGCCCTTGACATGCATGGCTCAATGAAACAAGCGGACCACAAAATCTACCTCGCCTCGAAAAGCCCGCGCCGCCGCGAACTGCTGCGCCAGATCGGCATCGATTTCGAACTGATGCTCTCGGACAAGGAAGTCGACGAAAGCGTATTGCCCGGGGAAGCCCCGCTGGACTACGTCGCCCGCGTCACCCGCGCCAAGCTCGACAGCGCCCAGCAGACCATGATCCTGCGCCAGTTGCCGCACCGGCCGCTGCTGTCGGCCGATACCACCGTGGTGGTGGACGACCTGATCCTGGGCAAGCCGGCCGACCATGACGAGGCGGTGCGCATGATCACCCTGCTCTCCGGCCGTACGCACCAGGTCCTGACCAGTGTGGCCGTGGGCGTGACGCTGGGCGTGGAAACCGAGGTCTGGCAGATCGTGCAGCAGTCCGATGTCAGTTTCGCGCCGCTCACCGCCGAGGCCATCGCCGCCTACTGCAATACCGTCGAACCCTACGACAAGGCCGGCGCTTATGGCATCCAGGGCCTGGCATCGGTGTTCATCAGCAATATCGTGGGCAGTCATTCCGGTATCATGGGACTGCCGCTATTCGAGACGGCTCAACTACTACAACAAGCGGGCGTTCGAATCCTATGAGCGAAGACATCCTCATCAACATCACGCCGCAGGAGACGCGGGTTGCGCTGATCCTGCAAGGGGCCGTGCAGGAGTTGCACATCGAGCGCACCCTCTCGCGCGGCCTGGCCGGCAACATCTACCTGGGCAAGGTGGTCCGGGTGCTGCCGGGCATGCAGTCAGCCTTCATCGACATCGGCCTGGAGCGCGCCGCCTTCCTGCACGTGGCCGACATCTGGGAAGCCCGTCCGCACGACGGCCAGAACGCGCCTGCCATTCCCATCGAGAAACTGCTGCACGATGGCCAGACCATCACGGTACAGGTGATCAAGGACCCGATCGGCACCAAGGGTGCGCGCCTGTCCACGCAGATCTCCATTGCCGGGCGCATGCTGGTCTACCTGCCGCAGGACAAGCACATCGGCATTTCCCAGCGCATCGAGAACGAAGCCGAGCGCGAGCTCTTGCGCAGCAAGGTGCAAGCCTTGCTGCCGGCCGAGGAAAAAGGCGGCTTCATCATCCGCACCATGGCCGAGGATGCTTCCGACGCCGACCTGCAGATGGACGTCGAATACCTGCGCACCACCTGGGCCACCATCATCAAGCAGGCCAAGACCAAGCCGGCGCCCACGCTGCTGCATCAGGACCTGTCGCTGGCCCAGCGCGTGCTGCGTGACTTCGTGTCCGACCAGACCGCCACCATCCAGGTCGATTCACGCGAGAACTTCCACATGCTGCAGGAGTTCGGCGCCATCTATACCCCCTCGGTGCTGCCCAAGCTGATGCACTATCGCGGCGAGCGCCCTTTGTTCGACCTGTATGGCGTGGAAGAGGAAATCGAACGCGCCCTGGGACGTCGGGTGGACCTGAAGTCGGGCGGTTACCTGATCGTCGACCAGACTGAGGCGATGACCACCATCGACGTCAACACCGGCAGCTTCGTCAATGGTCGCAACTTCGACGACACCATCTTCAAGACCAACCTGGAAGCGGCACATGCCATTGCCCGCCAGCTGCGGCTGCGCAACCTGGGCGGCATCATCATCCTGGACTTCATCGACATGGAGAGCACGGAGCACCGCCAGGCGGTGCTGGCCGAACTGGGCAAGGCGCTGCAACGCGACCGCACCAAGATCTCGGTGTCGGGCTTCTCCACGCTGGGCCTGGTGGAGATGACGCGCAAGCGCACCCGCGAATCGCTGGCCCACATCCTGTGCGAGACCTGCCCGGCCTGCAAGGGGCGCGGCCAGGTCAAGACGCCGCGGACGGTGTGCTACGAGATCCTGCGCGAGGTCATGCGCGAAGCCAAGCAGTTCAACCCCCGTGAATTCCGGATCCTGGCCTCGCAGGTGGTGGTGGACATGTTCCTGGAAGAAGAGTCGCAGCACCTGGCCATGCTGGGGGACTTCATCGGCAAGCCGGTGTCACTGCAGGTCCAGAGCGATTATCAGCAGGAGCAGTACGACATCATCCTAATGTGATCCGGCCCCAGGTCGCCCGGCGCGGACGGGCGCAACACGTATCGCAGAATTGCCGGGCACCACGCCCCGGCGCAAGGCGATGGCCGCAGCGCATCGATTACAATGCGCACTTCGCGGCCCGCCTGCGCGTTCTTTCGCTTTCCATGCCCACCTATACCTCACTGGCTGTCTTCCTGCTGTCGGCAATTTCGCTGGTCATCGCAAGCGGTTTTTCCCTGGGTGCGGGGATGCTGGTGCTGGGTGCGACGGTATTGTTGCGGCCCGCCTCTCCCCGCCTCCGCCTGGCAGCTCCGGATTACCTGTTCATCGCCGCCCTGGGCTTCTATTTCCTGTTGCATGTGGCCCTGAACCTGATACATCACGCACCGGGGCGGGAATACGATGCGCCCTTGCGCTTCCTGCTGGCGATCCCGGCACTGCTGCTGCTGTGCACGTTCCCGCCCCGGCCGGGCGCGCTGTGGTCGGGTGCGGCGGTCGGCGCCATCGGCGCCGGGCTGTTGAGTCTGTGGCAATGGCTGGCCTGGGGCATGGACCGTCCGGGCGGCAGTACCAATCCGATCCAGTACGGCAACATCAGCGCGCTGCTGGCGGTACTGTCGGCCTATGGGCTGGCGCGTGCGCTGGCGCTGGGCCACGGGCTGCGCTGGAAACTGCTGCATGCCACCGGCGTTCTGATGGCCCTGGTCGCCACGCTGCTCAGCGGCAGCCGCGGCAGCTGGCTGGCCCTGCCCTTCTGCGCGATCCTGGCCGCATACCTGCTGATACGTGCCGGCCAGGCCCGGCGCCTGCTCAAGCCAGCCGTGCTCGCTCTGGTCGCACTGGCGGTACTGGCGCTGCTACCCCATTCGCCGCTGACCGCACGCTACCGGCAGGCCGTGAGCGAGGCCGGCGGTTACCTCCAACACGCCGATGCCCAGTCCTCGGTGGGCGCGCGCCTGGAGATGCTGCGTGTGGGCCTGTACCTGGCGCCCCGCCACATGCTGCTGGGCTTCGGCAAGGAAGGCATGATGCAGGCCAAGCAGCACATGGTCGAAGAGGGCCTGGCATCGGACTCGGTGGCAGAGCATACCCATCTCCACAATGAATACCTGGATGCCCTGGTCAAGCATGGCATCCCCGGCCTGCTGGCCGTGTTGGTGCTGTACCTGCTGCCATTGCGGCTGTTTGCCGGGCGGGCCGTCCCTGGCAGGAGCATCGAGGCTCGTATGGCCGCCGGCGCCGGCATGATGCTCATGCTGAGTTACCTGGCCTTCGGGCTGACCCAGGCTTTCCTGACACACAACAATGGCGTGATGATGTTCGCCTTCCTGGGGGTCATCCTGTGGTCATTGGCACGGCAACAGCCTGCTGGACCGGCGAACACGGCATAATCTCACCTTTTCGTTACCCGCATTACCTGCACGCAAGGATTCTCCCGATGCTGTCCTACAACATGAAACGCCTGGCGGCCCTGCACTTGCCCTACAAGAAGCGGCTGGCCGTGGCATTCATCGCCATGATCGTCACCGCCGCCACCGAACCGGTAGTGCCCTACATCTTCCAGGTGCTGCTGGACAAGGGCTTCGTGGGCAAGCCAACCTTCTCGCTCTGGCTGGTGCCGGCGGCGGTGATCGGCATCTTCTTCATCCGCGGCATCGCCACCTTTACCAGTTCTTACATGATGACCTGGGTGTCCACCCGCATCCTCAACGAATTGCGCCGCCAGATGTTCGCCCGCATGCTGGACCTGCCGGTGCAGTTCTATGCCACCAATACGGTGGGCAAGGTGATCAATTCGATGATGTTCGAAGTGCAGCAGATCATCGACATGGTGACCAAGGTCTTCACCTCCATCCTGCGTTCGGCACTGACCGTGCTAGGCCTGCTGGCCTGGCTGCTGTACCTGAACTGGGTGCTGACCATCGTCACCCTGGTCCTGCTGCCGCTGGTGACCATCGTGGTGCGCACCACCGGCAAGCGCCTCAAGAAACTGAACCGTGATTCGCTCAACGTCAACGCCGAGATGACCCAGGTCATCGAGGAAACCACCCGCGCCCAGCAGGTCATCAAGATCTTCGGCGGCCAGGACTACGAGAAGGAGCGCTTCCATCGTCGCGCCGAGAACCTGCGCAGCTACACCATGCGCATGACGGCCGCCTTTGCCTCCACCGTTCCCATCACCCAGCTCATGACCGCCACCGCAGTGGCGATCGTCATCGTGATGGCCCTGATCCAGTCCGGCAACGGCCAGATCACCGTGGGCGGCTTCGTCTCCTTCATCACCGCCATGCTGATGCTGCTGGCACCGTTGAAGCAGCTGGCCGAAATCAACGGCCCCCTGCAACGCGGCATGGCCGCTGCCGAAGAAGTCTACAACCTGATCGACAAGACCACCGAACGCACCACCGGCCAGCCACTGACCGCACGCGCGACCGGCAAGCTGGACTTCGTCGATGTCAGCTTCGCCTATCCCGGCCACGAACAGCTGGCCCTGAAGAACCTCAACCTGCAGGTCGAAGCGGGCGAGACCATCGCCTTCGTGGGCATGTCCGGCGGTGGCAAGTCCACCCTGGTGAGCCTCATCCCCGGCTTCTATTCCAGCACCTCGGGTGAAATCCTGCTCGACGGCCGCCCCATCGAAACCATCTCCCTGCCCAGCCTGCGCCAGCAGATCGCGATGGTGAACCAGAACACGGTGCTCTTCGATGACACCCTGGCCGCCAACATCGCCTATGGCGACCCCAGCCCCGACGCAGCGCGCGTGGCCGCAGCCGTCGAGGCCGCGCACCTCAACGATGTGGTGGCGGGCTTGCCGGAAGGCCTGCAGACGCGTATCGGTGACAACGGCTCGCGCCTGTCCGGCGGTCAGCGCCAGCGTGTGGCCATCGCCCGCGCCATCTACAAGGATGCGCCCATCCTGATCCTGGACGAAGCCACCTCGGCCCTGGATACCGAGTCCGAACGCGCCGTGCAGGCGGCGCTGGATCGCCTGATGCAGGGCCGCACCACCTTCGTCATCGCCCACCGCCTGTCCACCATCGAACGTGCCGACCGCATCGTGGTGCTGTCGCACGGACAGATCGTCGAAGTGGGCAACCACCAGGCACTGCTGCAGAAGGAAGGGGTCTACGCCAACCTGTACCGCCTGCAGTTCTCCCAGCAACAGGAAGCCTCCGTCTGAGCATGCCCATGCAAAACTGCCTGATCCCCGCCGACCTGCTGAAGAAATCCGACAAGATCCTCTTCATCGCCCATCTGGCCCTGGGCGACTTCACCTATCTGCAGAATTTCTTCAAGGCTTTCGCCGCGCAGAATCCGCATCTGAAGGTCCACCTGTGGGTCGATGAAGTGCGCCGCACGGCTGACGCCAGCCAGTGGCCGCACCTGAAGAAGTATTCGCTCTACGACTGGACGGCCGCCTGCTCCTTCTTCGACAAGGTCTACACCCGCACCTACAGTCCGGAGCTGTATCGCGCCTCCATCGCCGAGGCGCGTGGCGAGCACTATCCCATCGTGGTATCGCTGGCGACCCTGCGCCCGCACCTCTACGCCGGTCTGGCGCGCGAGATCAGTCCGGAAGGCTGGGTGGTCGGCATGCGCAAGAAGGTCTCGCTGTTCCAGCCGCATCATCTGCTGGCCTACCGGCAGCTGGATGCCGAGATGCCGAGCTACCGCAGCAACGATCCGGAGCATCACATCAGCGATGTGTATGCCTTCTGGTTCCGTCAGTTGAGTGGACTTGAGGTCAAGGACGAGGCGCGGTTCCCGTTCGTGGACATCCCGCTGCAATGGCACCAGTATGCGCAGGAGCAACTGGTGCGCTGGCAATTCGCCGCACGCAGCGGCAAGCTGGTGTTCATCAATCCCTACGCCAAGACCAGGAAGCGCTGCTGGACGCTGGAACAGGTGGCCGCGCTGATCCAGGCCATGCAGGCGCGCGAGGGCTGGCAGGATGCCTGCTTCATCGTCAACGCTGTACCGCAGGAACTGGCCAATGCGCGCGAGGTGATCGGCCGCTACCAGCTGCAGCGCACGCAACTCTTCAGCGCCGAAGAGAACTTCTTCCAGTTGCCGGCCATGCTGGCTGAATGCGACCTGATCATCTCGGTGGAGACGGCCGTGATGCACCTGGCCAACGCAGTACGCGTGCCGGTGATCGCCCTGATGCGGCAGAAGAATCCGGAATGGGTACCGGTCGATCGCGCCAACAGCGTCGTCATCACCGCCCCGGGCCGCCGCGACTGGGTCAAGGCGGTCAGCGTCGAACAAGTCATGAAAGCCATCTGATGAACGTCCCAAGCCAAGCAGAAATCCAGGCGCAGCCCGGTAACGGCAAGCCCTCCTTCCACATTGCGTTTTGCGTGGACAACAATTATTTCCGCGCCATGGGTGGCACCATTGCTTCCATCGTGGCCAATAATCCGGGGCAGCATTTCACCTTCCACGTGCTGGCCTTCGAAGTATCGGAAGACCATCAGCGGCGCCTGAAGCAGCTTGAGTCGATGTATCGGGTCAAGACCGAACTACACCTGCTGGACCTGAACGATTTCACCCAGTTCTCGCACTTCCTGGGCCATTCGCATTATTCGCTGTCGATCTTCACACGCCTGGTGATCCCCACCGTGCTGGCCGAGGTGACCGATCGCGTGCTGTATCTGGACGCCGACATCCTGTGCTTCAACCGCGTCGACGAACTGGTGGACATGGATATCTCCAACGACATCGCAGTGGTGGTACCGGACGCGCCGGTGACGCTGCAACGTCGGGTGGCGGCACTGGGACTGGCACACAACGAATATTTCAACGGTGGGGTGATCTTCATCAACATCCGCAAATGGCTGGCCGAAGACATCACGCCCAAGACGCTGGAAGCGCTGCTGGACAGCAAGACCGACATGCGTTTCAACGACCAGGACGCGCTCAACATCGTCCTCAACGGCCGGGCGCGATATCTGTCACCGAAATGGAACTACCTGTACGACCTGATCCACGACCTCAACGTCAACAAGTTCGCGCTCGAGCCGGTGGGCAAGGCCATCTTCGTGCACTTCGCTGGTGCCGTGAAACCATGGGCGGCATGGAGCCGGCATGAGGCCTGCGACCTGTTCCGCCGCTACCTGGACATCTCGCCCTGGACCGACATGGCACTGGACCAGGAGCCGCGCAACACCAAGGAACTGCGCATGCATTCGCGCTTCATGTACCGCCAGGGACGCCCGCTGGAGAGCCTGAAGTGGTATGTGCGCTATCTGCGCAAGCGCCGCGCCCGCTAAACTCGCCCACCAAGAAGAACAGACTCACTTTCGTTCCTGCCATGCCGATCACCAGCAAGCACATCCTCATCAGTCGTACCGACAACATCGGCGATATCGTCCTGACCCTGCCGATGGCAGCGCGCCTGAAAGAACTCAACCCCGGGGTCAGGATCAGCATGCTGTGCCGCCGCTATGCGGCCGACGTGGTGCGCTATTGCGACGACATCGATGACGTCGTGGAAGAAGAGGATGTGGGCGAGAAGCTCTATGGTTTCCTGCGTGCCAGCGACATCGACACCGTGATCCTGGCCCAGCCCAACCGCGACCTGGCCAAGGCCGCCTTCTTCGCACGGGTGAAGCACCGGATCGGCAATGCGCGGCAGAAGGTATACCAGCTGATCTACTGCAATGACAGGGTGCGCTTCAGCAAGGGCTTGTCCGAGAACCACGAGTCACAGATCAACTTCGAGTTCCTGCGCCCCTATGGCGACAGCCATATTCCGACTCGCGAACAGATTGCCGACAGCTATCATTTTTCGATTCCGGTTGACGCCGGGATCGCGGCAGAGTTTGCGCCCCACGCGTTCAACCTGATCCTGCACACCAAGTCCAATGGCCACGGCCGCGAATGGCCGGTTGAGCGCTATACGGCGCTGGCACAGACACTGCAACAGCAACCTGGGCTGCGTATCTGGCTCACCGGCAGCGCCGACGAAGGAAAGTGGCTGGAGCAGCATGCCGGCGCCCTGCTGGCTCTGCCGCACGTGGTCAATACCTGCGGCACGATGAGCCTGGCGCGGTTGACGCAATTCATCGCTCAGGCCGACGGCCTGATTGCCAGCGGTACCGGTCCGCTGCACCTGTCGGCAGCGATCGGTCAGCGTACCCTTGGCCTGTTCCCCCCGACGCGCCCCATGCACCCCGGTCGCTGGGCGGCACTGGGCAAGCGCGCCAGCAATCTGTGCACCGATCAACCGTCCTGCCAGGGCTGCGAAAAACTGCGCATCATGACCTGCGATTGCATGCTCGCCATCAGCGTGCAGAGCGTGCTGGACATCGTCCAAGGCTGGATCGCCGACCGACAGGCATCGCCGCAATAGCGGCTGACCAGCGCGGCTAGGCGTTCGCGGGCAGGCCGGCCGAAGCCTGCTTGCACCGCCCTATCGCGCAGAAGAAGATGGCCAGGTTGATCGTGTAGAAGCCATTGAGGATCACCCAGAAGAACATCACATCGGTAAAGTCGAATACCCAGTAGCCCAGGCACAAAGCCACGCCCATGGCGGCGTAGGTCCTTACCTTCACGTCGGCGTGCCCCAGTTCCCGCCAGAACATCACCAGCGGGACCAGGTAGGTCAGCACCCAGGCCACCAGGCCGCCAGTCCCCCACAGCGCCATCTGGAACAGCATGCCATTGTGCGAGTGCGGAAGCTCGGCCACGGCGTTGGAGATCTCTCCCTTGTCGGCCAGGCGATGCAGTTCCGGCTTGAATCCTTCCCGCCCCACGCCGAATCCAGGATGCTCGCGATAGAGCTGCCAGGAACCGAGCCAGATCTGCAGGCGCTGGCCCACGGAAGTTTCGCGGTCACTGCGATCGGAATACGCCTGGATGTCATCACCGATGTCGTAGATGCGATGCTTCACCATGTCGCTGGAGAGCATGGCAACTCCCACTAGTACCAGCGGCAGCAGCAGGATCAGCATCTTGCGCATCATGCTCAGTTGCTTCAGATACAGGATGAGGAAGACCGCATAGAACGGCAGCACCAGCCAGGTGCCGCGGGTCTTGACCATGAAGGTCACGCCCAGGGCCAGGACGATGGCCACGATGCGCAAGCCGCGCTGCAAGGTCGACATCGGCAGTTGCAGTGACAATAACAGCCAGGTGCCGATGAGCATGGCCGCGTTCGAAAACGCAATCCCTGCCATGAAACCCAGGCTGCCGGAATTGGGCAGGCTGCCGCCATCGGTGATCATCCAGGCCTTGGCGAAACACAGGACGCAGGCCAGCATCCAGGCCCATGGCAGCCAGTCCAGCGCCATATCGGTCACGCGCCAGACCGCCAGGAACACCATCACGAAGAAGGCCAGCCGCAATGGGCGGTCATAGTCACGGAAGGTGAAGTGCCCCACACCCACCTGATGGATCAACACTGCCAGGGCCGGCAGGGCCATGACGATGAAGAGCACTTTCATCGATGGCAGTTGGGCCTGCCACCCGGGCGTCTGGTGGCGATAGACGAACAGGGTCACGATGCCCAGGAGGACCAGCAAAAACAGACTGGCATTGGACAGGTTGGGCAACACCAGGCCTAGCGAAGAGAAGGCCAGAAGGACGGCGAGCGACGGCAGCCGACACGAGGAAATCTGCATGGTAATTATGTTGTTTTATGTGACTGGGACCCGACAGACTAGTATTCGACCACCACCGCCTCCTTGCCGAACGACGCCACCAGGGTCGATTGCAGGCTGTCACTGGGATTGACGCGCCAGGCGTCGCCCAGCACCACCTCGCAGGCCGCATCGGATTGCTGGTAGCGCATCACGAAGGGCAGGCCCTGCTCCTGGCGGTGTGCCGACAGCGTGTCCCGCAGCTGGTTGGGATCAACCGCCTTGTTCAGCGACACCACCATGCGCACGCCATATTGGATACGCGCCGCGCCCAGGTCCATGACCTTGTCGGCGGCCACCCGCAGGCCACCATTGAAGCGGTCTTCCGAGACCTTGCCCGAGACCACCAGCAACTCATCTTCCTTGATGAGATGCTTGAAGGGTTCGAAGAGTTCGTTGTAGATGGTGGCTTCGATCACGCCGGTGCCATCGTCGAGCGTGCAGATCACCAGCTTGCCGCGCTGGGTCATCTGCACCCGCACGCCGGTGATGATGCCGGCCAGGCTGCGCGGCTCCCAGGAGGGTTCCAGGCTGGCGATCTTGGTGCGTACGAAGCGGCGCACTTCCTTTTCATAGGCCGAGAACAGGTGACCGGAGAGATAGAAGCCCAGCGCGCCCTTTTCCTCGGTCAGGCGCTGCTTGTCGCTCCAGGGCGGCACTTGCACGTATTCCAGCGGGGCTTCCAGGTCGCTGTCGTCGCCGCCGAAGAGGCTGACCTGGTTGGCCGATTTCTCGGCCTGCTCGGCGCTTTCCCAGGCCAGGTTGACCGAGGCTTGCAGGATGGCGCGATCGACCTTGAAGCAGTCGAAGGCGCCGGCACGGATCAGCGAATCGATGGTGCGACGGTTGATCTGTTTCTTGTCCACCCGCTTGGCGAAATCGAACAGGTCCTTGAAAGGGCCGCTCTTGCGTGCTTCCAGGATGGCTTCGATGGCATTCTGCCCGGCGCCCTTGACCGCGCCCAGACCGTAGCGGATCTGGGTCGCCTTCTTGCCGGGCTCGCCCACCGGCATGAAGCGGTAGTCGGACTTGTTGATGTCCGGCGGCAGGATGGCCAGCTTGCAGATGTCGATCGCATCTTCGATCAGGATCTTGACCTTGTCCGTGTCTTCCATGGCCAGCGACAAGTTGGCGGCCATGAACGCGGCGGGGTGGTGGGCCTTGAGGTAGGCGGTGTAGTAGGACAGCAGCGCGTAAGCGGCCGCGTGCGACTTGTTGAAGCCGTAGCCGGCGAACTTTTCCATCAAGTCGAAGATCTCGTCGGCCTTGGCCTGGTCCAGCCCGTTCTTGGCCGCGCCTTCGCGGAACAGCTCACGGTGCTTGGCCATTTCCTCGGCCTTCTTCTTGCCCATCGCCCGGCGCAGCAAGTCGGCGCCGCCCAGCGAGTAGCCGCCGATCACCTGCGCCATCTGCATCACCTGCTCCTGATAGACCATGATGCCGTAGGTCTCGGAGAGAATGTCCTTGGTACGCGGGTCGGGATAGTCGAAGGCTTCGCCGTGCTTGCGTTTGCAGAAGTCGGGAATCAGGTCCATCGGGCCGGGACGATACAGCGCCACCAGGGCGATGATGTCCTCGAAACGGTCGGGGCGTGCGTCCTTCAACATGCCTTGCATACCGCGGCTTTCCAGCTGGAACACGGCGACCGTCTTGGCCTTGGTCAGCAGTTCGTATGAGGGCCGGTCGTCCAGCGGCAGCTTGGCCAGGTCGAACTCGGCCATGGCCGGGTCCAGCATGCGGATGTAGCGCACCGCGCGATCCAGGATGGTCAGCGTGGTCAGGCCCAGGAAGTCGAACTTGACCAGACCGACGGCTTCCACATCGTCCTTGTCGTACTGCGATACCACGCCGGAGTCGCCACCCTGCGTGTAGAGCGGGCAGAAATCGGTGAGTTTGCCGGGGGCAATCAGCACGCCACCGGCGTGCATGCCGATGTTGCGGGCGATGCCTTCGACCTGCTGGGCCAGGCCCATCAACTGCTTGACCTCTTCTTCGTTCTCCAGCCGCTCCTTCAGCAGCGGCTCTTCCTCGATGGCATCGGCCAGCGTGACCAGCTTGCCCGGCTTGAAGGGAATCAGCTTGGAAATGCCGTCGCAGAAGTTGTAGCCCAGGTCCAGCACGCGACCCACGTCGCGTACCGCGCCCTTGGCCGCCATGGTACCGAAGGTGGCGATCTGCGAGACCGCCTCCTTGCCGTAACGATCCTTCACATATTGAATCACCCGGTCGCGACCTTCCTGGCAGAAGTCGATGTCGAAGTCGGGCATGGAGACGCGTTCCGGGTTCAGGAAGCGTTCGAACAGCAGGTTGTAGCGCAGCGGGTCGAGGTCGGTGATCAGCAGGCAGTAGGCCACCAGCGAGCCGGCGCCGGAACCCCGGCCGGGGCCAACCGGCACGCCATTGTTCTTGGCCCACTGGATGAAGTCGGCCACGATCAGGAAGTAGCCCGGGAACTTCATCTTGATGATGGTGTTGTTCTCGAACTCCAGGCGCGCTTCATAGCGCGGGCGCTGCTTCTCGCGCTCGGCTTCGTCGGGGAAGAGTTCCTTGAGACGCACTTCCAGCCCGGCCTTGGTCTGGGCCACCAGGAAGTCGTCGATGGTCATGCCGTCCGGCGTAGGGAAGTCCGGCAGTTGTGGCTTGCCCAGCTGCAGCACCAGGTTGCAGCGCTTGGCGATTTCGACGGTATTGGCAATGGCCCCCGGCAGGTCGGCGAAAAGCTCGGCCATCTCGGCCTGCGACTTGAAGTACTGCTGTTCATTGAAGCGCTTCACCCGGCGCGCATTGGCCATGATCTCGCCTTCGGCGATGCAGGTGCGGGCTTCGTGGGCGATGAATTCTTCCGGGCTCTGGAACTGGACCGGATGGGTAGCCACGCAGGGCAGGCCCAGCCTGGCGCCCAGGGCCACGCTCTGGCGCACCTGTACATCCATGTTGGGTTGGCCGGCACGCTGCAGTTCCAGGTAGAAGGCACCCGGGAAGATATCGGCCCAGCGGCGGGCGCAGGCTTCGGCCTGGGCCAGGTTGCCGTTGTCGATGGCCTGGCCGATGTCGCCCAGCCCAGCGCCGGACAGGGCGATCAGGCCATTGCCACCTTCCTGGTGGCGCAGCGCCTCCAGCCACTCCATGCGCACTTCGGCGCGGCCCTTGTACTGGTTGTTCAACCAGGCCTGGGACAGGACTTCACATAGCTGCAGGTAGCCATGACGGCTCTTGATCAGCACCAGCAGCCGGAACGGCTTGTCGCGATCGGCGTCGTTGGTGATCCACAGGTCACAGCCGGCAATGGGCTTGACACCCTTGCCACGCGCTTCCTTGTAGAACCGCACCATGCAGAACAGGTTGGAGAGATCGGTCACCGCCAGAGCGGCCTGGCCATCCTTGGCAGCGGCCTTGACGATGTCGTCGATGCGCACCAGGCCGTCGACGATGGAGTACTCCGAGTGCATTCGGAGATGAACAAATTGCGGGGTAGTCATAGGACGACATTTTACCGGAGCTTGGGATGCACTTCGGCTTTGCGAGACCAGCTTTTCACAGGAATTCAACTGCCTGTGAACAATTTACACAAAACTGCTCGAAATATTGCTAGAAGCCGCCTTGATCTGCATCAGAGAAGCGACATCCAGCCGGGCAGGCGCCGGCAAATTGCTGCGAACGCCTGGGCCGCGCGTATATAATGCTGACAATTCAAAGACTTAGAGCTGAGTAACGAACCATGCAGTCCCCCGATACACCGTACGTCAACATCGCCGCCTACAAATTCGTCAGCTTCGACGATACCGCTGAAAAGCGTCCCGAATTCCTCGCGTTTTGCCAACAACACAACTTGCGTGGCACGGTGATCCTGAGCCCGGAGGGCATCAACCTGTTCCTGGCCGGCCTGCGGCCGGACATCGACGCCTTCCTTGCCTGGCTGCGCGCCGATCCGCGTTTCGCCGACCTGATCGTCAAGGAAAGCTATTCCGAGAAGCAACCGTTCACGCGCATGCTGGTGAAACTGAAGGCTGAAATCATCACCATGAAGCATCCGCTGATCAAGCCCGAGCTGGGCCGGGCACCCTTCGTGGAACCCAGGGAGCTCAAGCGCTGGCTGGACCAGGGCCATGATGACGAGGGCCGTCCGGTGGTGATGGTCGATACCCGCAATGGCTTCGAGGTCGATGTCGGCACCTTCGAGAACACGGTCGACTACCGCATCAGCAAGTTCACCGAATTCCCCAAGGTCATCGAGGACCACAGGGCCGACTTCGAAGGCAAGACCGTGGTCACCTTCTGCACCGGCGGGATCCGCTGCGAAAAGGCCGCCATCCACATGCAAAACATCGGCTATGACCATGTCTACCAGCTGGAAGGCGGCATCCTGAAGTATTTCGAGGATGTCGGCGGTGCCCACTACAACGGCGACTGCTTCGTCTTCGACTACCGTACCGCCCTGAGCCCGGAACTGAAGGAAACCCAGACCGCCCAGTGCTTCGCCTGCCGCGCCGTGGTCACGCCACGCGAGCAGTTGTCGCCAGACTATGTGCCGGGCAAGTCCTGCCCGCATTGCGCTTCGGCGCAGCGCAAGGGTGAAGAAACACAGGAAACCGCGTCCGCCCAGGCCTGATCGCCCGTCCTGCAGCAATGAAAAAGCCGGCCCCAGTGAACTGAGGCCGGCTTTTTTGCGTCCGCCGTGGCGGTTGCTGGATGCTTCCTGCTGCTTACTTCTTGAACTTGGCTGCGGTTTCCACCACGCGTGCACCGAAGAGCTTGGCCGTTTCCAGGTCGCCCGGCAGCGGGCCTTCTTCCGGCGAGGAATCCGACGGGCTTTGCGCCATCAGGCCCGAGAAGGAACCGACGAAGTTGATGTCGTTGCGCTGGGCAGCCTTGCTGTTGGACGGCATCAGACCGGTGCCGACCCAGATCATGCTGTGCTGCATGCCCAGGGTGAACAGGTAGTGCAGGGTCGAGAGCTTGTCGCCGTTCATGGTCGCCGAGTTGGTGAAGGCGGCACCGACCTTGTCCTTCCACTTCTGGCTGAACCAGGGCTTGGAGGATGCGTCGGCAAACTTCTTGAACTGCCAGGACACGGTACCCATGTAGGTCGGCGAGCCGAAGATGATGGCGTCGGCCGCATCCAGGCTGGCCCACTGCGCGTCGGTGATGGTGCCTTCGGCACTGATGGCGATGAGTTCGACATCGGCGCCGGCAACGCCAGCAGCGCCGGCCTGCACGGCTTCAGCCTGCTTCTTGGTGTGGCCGTAGCCGGAATGGTAGACGATGGCAACTTTGGTCATGACGGGTATTCCTTCTCTAGAGAGTGAAGTGACACGGTGGAAAATCCGCCGGTGTGATCGGTACCGGCGGGCAATGCGACTACAGGACTACAGAATCATGGGGCTGCCGCAGCAGACACCCGAATCCATCAGCGCGGCAGGTCGAACAACAGGACTTCCGCCTTGTCGCCGTCGCTGATCTCGATGCGGTCGACCGCACTGAGCTTGACGGCATCGCCGGCTTCCAGGGCCTGGCCGTTGACGCTGACCTTGCCACGGGCCACGTGAATATATCCGAGGCGGCCTTGCGGCAAGGCATAGTCGGCACGCTGGGCACCGTCGAACAGGCCGGCATACAGCTGGGCGTCCTGATTCATGCTGACTGAACCGTCGCGACCGTCGCCGGAAGCCACCAGGCGCAACTTGCCATCCTTGTCGGCGGCCGAGAAATGCGCCTCCTGGTAGCCAGGATCGGCACCGGCGCGGTCCGGCATGATCCAGATCTGCAGGAAGTGGGTGGTACCGTCCTGGGAGTGGTTGTACTCCGAGTGCCGTACCCCGGTGCCTGCGCTCATGCGTTGTACGTCACCCGGGCGGATCACGCTGCCGTTACCCATGCTGTCCTTGTGGGCCAGCTCGCCTTCGAGCACGTAGGAAATGATCTCCATGTCGCGGTGGCCGTGCGTACCAAAGCCCTGGCCAGCGGCCACGCGGTCCTCGTTGATCACGCGCAGCGGGCCGAAACCCATGTGCTTGGGATCATAGTAATCCGCGAAGGAAAAGCTGTGATACGAATCCAGCCAACCGTGGTTGGCGTGGCCACGATCGTTCGCTTTGCGAAGTTCCATCATGTCAACACCTCTTTCTCAAGTGACGTACAGACCGGAAGTGGTTTGTACAAAATGTTTGTCGATGGCGTCACTATAGTGGCTAACTTTTCCCGAGATAAGGTCTAAAATCCGTAGTGTTCATTCAAAAATTTTAAACAAGGGAAAGCGACGTGAACCTCACCCTGGAATCCCTGCTGATCCTGGACATGATCGACCGCAAGGGCAGCTTTGCCGCCGCTGCCGTGGCACTGGACCGCGTGCCCTCGGCGCTGACCTACAGCGTGCGCAAGCTGGAAGACGATCTCGACGTGCTGCTGTTCGACCGCCGTGGCCATCGAGCCCAGTTGACACCGGCCGGGCTGCAATTGTTGCAGGAGGGCCGGCACCTGCTGCTGGCCGCCAGCGACCTGGAACAGCGTGTCAAACGCACCGCCACCGGCCGCGAGACCGAGCTGCACATCGTGCTCAACAGTCTGATCCCCTTCGACAAGATGCTGCCCATCATCGAAGCCTTCGATCGCGAACAATCCGGCACCCGCCTGCGCTTCACGCCCGGGGTATTGACCGGCGCCTGGGAAAAGCTGATCGAAGGCCGCGCCAACCTGGTCATCGGGGTGACCCTGGATGGGCCGGAGGTCGTGCGCACCAGTGGCCGCTTCCAGATGCAGGAACTGGGCGCCGTGGACTGGGTATTCGCGGTAGCGCCGCAGCACCCGCTGGCCACCGCCGACGAGCCCTTGTCGGCCGAGCTGGTACGCAGCCACCGCGCCATCGCCGTGGGGGACAACAGCCAGTCGCTGCCGACCCTGACCATGGGCCTGCTGTCAGGCCAGGAAACCCTGACAGTGGCCACCGTGGCCGACAAGCTGCAGGCGCAGCTGGCGGGCCTGGGCTGCGGCCATCTGCCCCGCATCTGGGCGGAACCCTACCTGACCTCGGGGGCGCTGGTGGAAAAACAGACCCTGGCCGCCAAACCCAACGACAATTTCATGGTGGCCTGGCCCAAGGCTGAACAGGGCAAATCGCTTAAATGGTTCATCCAGCACCTGGCCCAACCGCAGGTACGTGCATCGCTGATCGGGCCGGTCTCCGCACCGGAGCCAATGTGAGCGCCTGCGCCTACGTCGGCCGCTTCGCGCCCTCCCCGTCCGGGCCGCTGCACGCCGGTTCGCTGGTGGCGGCGCTGGCCAGCCACCTGGATGCGCGCATCCATGACGGGCGCTGGCTGCTGCGCATCGAGGACATCGACGAAACCCGCACCGTGCCGGGTGCTGCCGATGACATCGTGGAGACCCTGGCGGCGCTGGACATGCATGCCGACGGCCCGGTACTGGTCCAGAGCCAGCGCAAGGAGCGTTACCAGCTGGCCCGGGAGAAGCTGGGCACAATGGTGTATCCCTGTGGTTGCAGCCGCAAGGAAATCGCCGATTCACGGGTGGGAACAGCCAGTGACGGCGCCGCCATCTATCCCGGCACCTGCCGCCACGGCCTGGCACCGGGCAAGCAGGCCCGCACGCTGCGGCTACGCGTGCCGGATGCCGGGCAGCCTGGGGAACGGGTGCAGTTCGAAGATCGCTGGCTGGGACCGCAGACGCAGCACCTGGCCTCGGAGGTGGGGGATTTCGTCTTGCAGCGGGCAGATGGCTTCTGGGCCTATCAGCTGGCGGTGGTGGTGGACGATGCCGAACAGGGCGTGACTGACGTCGTGCGCGGGGCCGATCTGCTGGACTCGACGGCACGGCAGATCTACCTGCAAGGCTTGCTGGGCTATCCGACCCCGCGCTACCTGCATGTACCGCTGCTGGTAAATGAGACGGGGGAGAAGTTTTCCAAGCAGAACGGCGCGCAGGCACTGGACCTGGGACAGCCACTGCAACAGTTGCAGCAGGCCGCTGCTTTCCTCGGACTGGCCAGCGAAACAGGCCAGGTCCGCGACCGGGAAGGATTCTGGAATGGCGCGCTCACCGGCTGGCAAGCGCGTTTCGGCTCGCGCTGAAAGAAGCGCTCAGCGCTTGGGCATGCCGCCCAGCAGGGCCGCCACCTTGGGCTTGGGACGGTTGTTCTTGGGCAGTTCCGGCTTGGTGGACACGGTCTCGACGGCGCTGGGCTCGTAGGGCTTGAGGAACCAGGGATCGACCTTCTCGCGACGCGGCGCAGCGGAATAGCCATCGCGGCTGCTGCGGCTGCGTTCGCCGCGGTCGCTACGATCACCCCGATCACTACGCTCGCCACGGTCGGCGCGCTCGCCGCGTTCACTCCGGTCGCCACGATCACTGCGTTCACCGCGTTCATGACGCGCACGGGGAGCAAAACCAGCCAGCTCGGCACGTTCGAATTTCTTCTTGATCAGCTTCTCGATGTCGGTCAGCAGACGGTCGTCCTTGTCGCAGAACAGCGAGATGGCGTCGCCCGAGGCACCGGCACGACCGGTACGACCGATACGGTGCACGTAGTCTTCGGCGTTGTAGGGCAGATCGTAGTTGATCACACAGGGCAGCTCGGCGATATCCAGGCCACGTGCAGCCACGTCGGTGGCCACCAGCACTTCGATCTGGCCCTGCTTGAAGGCTTCCAGCGCGGCCATGCGCTCGCCCTGGGTCTTGTCGCCGTGGATGGCGGAGGCCTTGACGCCTTCGGCCAGCAGGGTACGCGCCAGGCGCGATGCGCCGATCTTGGTGTTGGAGAAGACGATCACTTGCTTCAGTTCGCGCTGGCGAATGATGAAGCTCACTGCATCGGCCTTGGCCGCCTCATCCACCTTGTAGATGGTCTGTGTGACGTTTTCGGCAGTGGCGTTGCTGCGGGCCACTTCGATGGTGACCGGGTTGTTCTGGAAGCTGGCGGCCAGCTTCTTGATTTCCGGCGAGAAGGTGGCCGAGAACAGCAGGTTCTGGCGCTGCTTGGGCAGCAGGTTGATGATGCGCTGCAGGTCCGGCAGGAAGCCCATGTCCAGCATGCGGTCGGCCTCGTCCATCACCAGGATCTGGGTCTGAGACAGGTTCACCGTCTTCTGCTGCACGTGGTCCAGCAGGCGGCCCGGAGTGGCGATGACGATTTCCACGCCGGCGCGCAGGATGGCGGTCTGCGGCGACATGTCCACGCCGCCGAAGACCACGGTGGAACGCAGCGGGGTGAAGCGGCAATAGGCGGCCACGTTGTCGGCCACCTGGTCAGCCAGCTCGCGGGTGGGCGTCAGGATCAGGGCGCGCACCGGGTGGCGGGCCGGCGAGGCGCTGTGGCTGGCGTGTTGCAGCAGGCGCTGGATGATGGGTAGCGAGAAGCCGGCGGTCTTGCCGGTACCGGTCTGGGCAGCACCCATCACGTCCCGGCCTTGCAGCACCACAGGAATGGCCTGGGCCTGGATCGGGGTGGGATGGACATAGCCTTGCTCGGCCAGGGCTTTCAGGATATCGGGCGAGAGGCCGAAATCTTCGAAGCGGACGGCGGGTGCAGCCGGTGCTGCGGACGCGGACGTGGTGTCGGACATGGTTTATTGCGAACGGTGCGACAGCGCCGCGGCAGCCGCCAGGCGGCTCCGGTGCATGGGGTGCATGCGCACGGGTTCTGATTGCTTTCTGTGTTGATGTGTTACGGGCGAACCGGCCAAACCTGAGCGGCCGGGCGCTTCGGATGATGCAAAAGATGCTGACCGGGACGACGACCTGCCACGCCCGGAACTCCCTATTATACGCCGCATCGCCAATCGCTTCATGACAGTTTGGTTTCCGCCCCCGGCCAGCCGGGGCCGGCAGGCCGGAAACCAGGTCAAACAGCCGCCCGCAAGAACCGGCTGGCGCGGCTGTGCGAAGGCTTAGCCGATGGTGATGTTGATATCGGGCAAGCCGTCGACATGTCCCTGCAGGCGATCGCCCTTGACCACCGCCCCCACGCCTTCCGGCGTCCCGGAGAAGATGATGTCTCCCGGGAACAGCTCAACAAGACCCGACAGGTAGGAAATGGTCTCGGCCACGCTCCAGATCAGGTCCGACAGGTCGCCTTGCTGGCGCACTTCGCCGTTGACCTTGAGCCACACCGCGCCGCGCTCTGGATGGCCGGACTGGGCCACCGGCACGATCGGTGCGCAGGGTGCGGACTGGTCGAATCCCTTGGCCATGTCCCAGGGGCGGCCCAGCTTCTTGGCCTGCGCCTGGATGTCACGGCGGGTCATATCCAGGCCGACGGCATAGCCGTAGACCAGATCCAGCGCCTGTTCCACCGGGATATCGCGACCACCCTTGGCCAGCGCCACCACCATCTCGATCTCGTGATGGTAATCGGCGGTAGCGGCCGGATAGGGCAGCACGGAGTCGGTCGGCACGATCGCATCAGCCGGCTTCATGAAGAAGAATGGCGGCTCACGGTCCGGGTCATGGCCCATTTCGCGGGCGTGGGCGGCATAGTTGCGACCGACGCAATAGATGCGGCGGACCGGGAATGGAGCACCACCCACCACGGGGATCGTGGTCTGGGCGGGTGCGGGGATGGCGAAACTCATCGGGAAGACTCCGTAGTGGCGTGATCGTTGTGGCGCAATACCTGCATGAGCACAAATGAAGATAAGCGGTCGATGCCGGCTTGCGTCGACCGTCAGTTGTCTGACGTCGTCCTAGTGTAAAAGAAAAGCCACATTGCCGCTTGCGGCGACCCAAGCAGCCGCAAGGAAGATATAGGCGGCAATTCCACCTGTAATCCGCGGGATAAATCGGAGTGAATTTGGGACACTTGCTGCACGCTCAGGCCGGCCACGCCGCCTGCCCCCTTTTCTCTCCCGAACCAGTCCATGCGTCAGCAAGCCAATCCTTCTCTCATCCTGCTGCAAAAAGCCCTCGCGCTGCATCAAAAAGGCGATCTGGCGCCGGCCGAGGAGCTGTACAAGAAAGTCCTGCTCAAGCTGCCCCGGCATTTCGAAGCCAATTACCTGTATGGCATGCTCAAGCTGCATCAGGAAGACTGGGCCGCCGCCGAGGCGCAACTGGCCAAGGCCATCGACCTCAATCCCGGCCACCTCGATACCTACTTCGACCACGCAGGGGCGCTCGAACAACTGGGCCGCGACGAGGAAGCCGTCGCCCGCTACGACCACCTGATCGCCACCAAACCTGATTTTTCCGACGCCTTGCTGCGGCGTGGTACAGCCTTGCGGCGTCTCGGACGTTCCGCCGAAGCCCTGGAAGACTTCGCGCGGACGCTGAAGATGAACCCGGACAATCCCGATGCCTGGTTCCAGCAAGGCAATGCGCAGCACGACCTGTTTGCCTACGCCGATGCACGCCAGTCGTATAGCTCGGCCCTGACCCTGCGCCCGGATTTCATCGAAGCCTGGTTCAACCTCGGCAATACCTGCAAGGACAGCTACCTGCTGGAAGAAGCCCTGGCCGCCTACGACCGCGCACTCACGGTAAAGCCTGATTTCTACCAGGCGCTGTCCAACCGGGGCTATGTCCTGGTACAGCTGCAACGCCCGCTGGAAGCGCTGCAAGCCTATGACCAAGCCCTGGCGCTGGACGATAGCTCGGCCGACCTGTGGTTCAATCGGGGCTCGACCCTGGAAACCCTGCGTCGCTTCGACGAGGCCACCGCCTCCTACGATCGCGCCCGCCAACTGAATCCAGACGCCTCCTCCGCGCCGTGGAACGACGCCCTCATGCAATTGCTGCAAGGGGACTACCAGAATGGCTGGCGCGCCTACGAGGCGCGCTGGTACACCGAACAGATGCAAGGTCAGTTGCGCCACTTCACCGAGCCGCTCTGGCTGGGCGATTTTTCGCTGGAGGGCAAGACCATCCTTCTGCACGCCGAACAGGGCTTTGGCGACACCCTGCAATTCGTACGGTACGTGCCACTGGTGGCAGCCATGGGCGCACGCGTGATCCTGGAAGTGCAACCCGCACTGGTCAAGCTGCTGGGCAATGTCCCCGGGGCGGCCGAGGTCATCAGCAGCCAGCGCTTCATGCGCCCGGCCTTCGATGTGCACTGCCCATTGATGAGCTTGCCGCTGGCGTGCCAGTCATTCAGCGAAGCAGACATTCCGCGCGCGCCCTATCTGTTGCCTGAGGCCAGTGCCTGGAACGACTGGGCGCAACGCCTGCCGCACAACCGCGCCCTGCGTGTGGGACTGGTCTGGGCCGGCAGTTCGGCACAAACCCATCCGGACGCCGTGCGCATCGACGGTCAACGATCGCTCCCCTTCGATGCGCTGGCACCGGTGGTGGAACTGGCACGCGAGCACGCTCAGCTGGAATTCTATTCGGTGCAGGTCGGCGACACGGCGCTGGCCCAGTTGCACAGCCATCCGCTGGCCAGCCACGTCAAGGATTGCTCTGGAGCACTGCGTGACTTCGCCGACACCTCGGGGCTGCTCGCCCATCTGGACCTGCTGATCAGTGTCGACACCTCGGTATGCCACCTGGCCGGCGCCCTGGGCAAGCCGGTGTGGCTGCTCAATCGCGTCAATACCTGCTGGCGCTGGCAGCTGGACCGTAGCGACACCCCTTGGTATCCCTCCTTCACGATCTTCCGCCAGACCCAGACGGACGACTGGAACGAGGTCATTGCCCAGGTTCGCTCAGCACTCCAACAACGCCTGCCCCAACACTGATACCATGCGCGCCGTCGCGGATGGACGACCATCCGTCGGAACCTGGCGCGCCGGTCTGCCTCATACCCTCAGGCAGGCCTCAATGACCCGACACATTCCGACCGGCGGCGACGCCCAGCGCTCTGCCGCCCCTACGGAACGAAGACAACAAGGACAACCCTATGCAAACCGGAGCCCCCTCTCCTTCTACTTCCAAGGCGCAGGCCGACGGGCCGCGCCTGCTGGCCGATATCGGTGGCACCAACGCCCGCTTTGCGCTGGAAACGGCACCCGGCCATATCGAACAGGTGCAGGTGCTGCGCGGTGCCGACTATCCGGAATTCACCGATGCCGTACAGACCTATCTCCAGCTGGCAGGCCAGCCACCAGTCCGGCACGCCGTGGTGGCCATCGCCAATCCGGTGCAAGGCGACCAGATCAAGATGACCAACCACGACTGGGCCTTTTCCATCGAGGCCGCACGGCAATTGCTGGGGCTGGACCTGCTGCTGGTGGTCAATGACTTCACCGCGCTCTCAATGGCGGTCCCGCAATTGCGCACCGACGAGCTGCAGCAGATCGGTGGCGGTGCGCCCAAAAGAGACCAGCCAATCGGCCTGGTCGGCGCTGGCACCGGGCTGGGTGTGGGCGGTCTGGTCCGTGGCGACGGCCACTGGCTGCCGCTGGCCAGCGAAGGCGGGCATGTGGCCTTCGCCCCGGCCAATCCGCGTGAAGCGGCGGTGCTGGCCTATGCCTGGCAATTCCATGAGCACGTATCGGCGGAGCGCCTGGTGTCTGGCCCCGGCCTGGAGTTCATCCATCGCGCCCTGCTGGCCATCGACGGCCATCCCGCTGCGGAGTTGAAGGCGGCTGACATCGTGGAAGGCGCGCTCCAGCAAGGCGATGCCATCTGCCGCGAAACGGTGGACCTGTTCTGCAGCATGCTGGGTACGGTGGCAGCCGATCTGGCGCTGACGCTGGGTGCGCTCGGCGGCATCTATATCGGTGGCGGCGTGGTTCCACACCTGGGGGATTATTTCGCCCGCTCACCCTTCCGGGCGCGCTTCGAGAACAAGGGGCGCATGTCGGTCCTGACCCAGGCCATTCCGACCTATGTGATCACGGCGGAGTATCCGGCTTTCACGGGCGTGTCGGCCATCCTGGCAGATCGCCTGGACGCCCGCCGATAGCGCGTATCCAACATGCAGGCCGCCGCACATGGAGCGGCGGTGTAGTCTCTTTGGAAGGGGGGGACTTGCAGAAAGCCGTCATGACGAACATAACGGCTGAGATGAGATCAAGAGGCGAGCCTTGTCTGCGGCACTTGTGGGAAATAGCTGTGGCTGCTTCGTTCCCGACCTGACCAGGTTGACCATGCCACAATGCGCAGGGGCCCGCCGGGGAGCATTGTATCCCAATTCACATCACCCCGGCCAGCTAATTCATTGCACCGCATCAGAAAGGGCAAGGCCGCGCAAGTGCGTCAACAATGTGCGCGGCCTCCGGATGCTGATCCACTGCTTCAGTGACGCCGGCACATCAGATGCCGAGATCCTTCCAGATGGTATCGACGCGTTTCTTCACCTCATCGCTCATCACGATCGGCGTTCCCCATTCGCGATTGGTTTCGCCGGGCCACTTGTTGGTCGCATCGATGCCCATCTTGCTGCCCAGCCCGCTGATGGGCGAGGCGAAGTCCAGGTAATCGATCGGCGTGTTATCGACGAGGACGGTATCGCGTACCGGGTCCACACGCGTGGTGATGGCCCAGATCACTTCCTTCCAGTCGCGGATGTCCACATCCTCATCCACCACCACGATGAACTTGGTGTACATGAACTGGCGCAGGAAACTCCACACCCCGAACATCACCCGCTTGGCGTGGCCGGCATAGGACTTCTTCATCTGCACCACCGCCATGCGGTAGCTGCAACCTTCCGGCGGCAGGTAGAAATCGGTGATCTCGGCGAACTGCTTCTGCAGCAGCGGCACAAACACTTCATTCAAGGCCACGCCGAGCACGGCCGGCTCGTCAGGCGGCTTGCCGGTATAGGTGGAGTGATAGATGGCATCGCGTCGCATGGTGATGCGGTCGATGGTGAAGACCGGGAACCAGTCCTGCTCATTGTAGTAACCGGTGTGATCACCATACGGACCTTCCAGCGCGTGCTCGAATCCGGATGCATGTTTTTCGTCCGGATAGATATGCCCTTCCAGCACGATCTCGGCCGAGGCCGGCACGCGCAACTCGCTGCCCATGGCCTTGACCAGCTCGGTGCGACTGCCGCGCAGGAGACCGGCGAACTGGTACTCCGAGAGGTTATCCGGCACCGGTGTGACTGCTCCTAATATAGTAGCCGGGTCGGCACCCAGGGCAACGGCCACCGGATAGGGTTTTCCGGGGTGCGCGATGCAGTGTTCGCGGAAATCCAGCGCACCACCGCGATGGGCCAGCCAGCGCATGATGACCTTGTTCGGACCCAGCACCTGCTGGCGATAGATGCCCAGATTCTGACGCTTCTTGTGCGGCCCCTTGGTAATGACCAGCCCCCAGGTGATGAGCGGTGCAATATCGCCAGGCCAGCAGTGCTGGATCGGCAGGCGCGACAGGTCCACGTCCTTGCCTTCCCACACCACATCCTGGCACGGTGCCGAGCCGCGCTCCTTGGGCGCCATGTCCCACAACGACTTCACCAGCGTGCCCAGATCCAGCACATCCTTGATACCCTTGGGTGGCTCCGGCTCCTTCAGACGCGCCAGCAGATGGCCGATGCGGCGCAATTCACTGATGCTTTCGGCCCCCATACCGAGTGCGACGCGATGAGGAGTACCGAAAAGATTCGCTAAAACGGGGATATTTTTCTGATCAACCTGCTCAAAAAGGAGCGCCGGACCTTCGGCTCGCAGGGTGCGATCGGCGATTTCGGTCATCTCCAGATGCGAGGAAACCGGGTGCGCGACCCGTTTGAGCTCCCCTTTTTGTTGCAACTGGGAAATAAAGTCACGCAAATCAGTGTATTTCATACTTTTTAACAAATTTCTTTTTGCATCACAGCCGGCTCAACTATCCCCGGCAAACGCTTGATTCTATTGATTTTTGAAGGAAGGCCACGCTGAATATGATACACAAAAGTTATAAAGAACTAATTTAATAGTATTGACTCGATATAAAGTGGCTTCTACAATTCGCCCACTCTAAACCGAAGAGGTGAGCCGTGGGCTCGTAGAGGCTTGAAACAAAACAGTCAAGCCAAGCAAGGTATCCAGGGATCCGGGGTCCCAGCAACTCAAGAAGTGTGTCCAGGGCGTCAGCCCTACCCCCCGAAACATGCCATCCGACGGCAGGGCCAGCAGGCCTCGCGGATGGCCTTGCCGTAACGCCTTGCGACGGTAACGTAATAGATTGCAGCGACGACAGTTCAGCCGTTTGGTCTTCACTTCTTGGCCAGGCGAGCCCTGTTTTTGCCGCAATAATGCAGGAGGTTCAATGTCCAACCAAGCTTCCGAGGCGCCTTTATCAGGCGCCCCGCAGGTGCTTCGCCGCGTGAATTTCCGGAATCTCTCCGGCAACTCGCGCATTGCTCAATTTTTCGGTATCGCCCATCGTGTTCTGACGATACTCGGCATTGCCGCGCTGTTTGTGCTGGGCCTGATGTTCTTTAATCCCGAACTGGCTGACAAGCTGATCAGCATGTCCCCCTTCTCCGATGCCACGGAGGAAGTCCAGCAAGCCGACACCCCGGCCACCCCGGGTCTGGCCGAATTGATGTCGCCCACCGCACCCGTGGCTCCGACCACCGCCCTGGCAGGCGTGATGGCGGCCGATACGGTGCAGCCTGCGCCGATCACTCCGCTGGCAGCACAGAACCTGTCGGCCGAAGATCGCCAGTTGCTGGGCAACCCGCGTCAGCAGAAGCTGGTCACCAACTGGCTGGCCAAGCGCTATCGCGTGGCCAGTGACGCTGCCGACATGCTGGTGTCGGCCGCCTACCTGACGGCCCGTGACATCAAGCTCGATCCGCTGCTGATCCTGTCGGTGATCGCCATCGAATCGCGCTTCAACCCCTTCGCCGAGAGCCCGATGGGCGCGCAGGGACTGATGCAGGTGATGGCCAAGGTACACCACGACAAGTTCCAGGAGCTGGGCGGCATCAAGGCAGCCCTCAATCCGGTCGCCAACATTCGCGTCGGTTCGCAGATCCTGAAGGAATATGTCACCCGTGGCGGCTCCGTCGAAGCAGGTCTGAAGAGCTACGTCGGCGCGGCCGACATGTCCAACGACGGTGGTTATGGCATCAAGGTATTGTCCGAGTACCAGAACCTGAAGCAGGTCGCGATGGGCAAGAACATCTCCATCTACACCACGGCAACCGTCAAGCTGCCGCCGGCCTCCGGTGTGGCGGCCAGCGCCGAGCAGCCCAAGCCGGCCAACAACGTGGCATCGGCTGCCAAGCCAAAGGCGGAAGAACAACTCGCTGCCCTATAAGGGCCAGTGCGTTGCGATTTGGATATTACCGGTATTCAGAACGCAAAAAAGGAGCCCTCGGGCTCCTTTTTTTTGGCCACTGCCAGGCTCCCGGCTCAGGCGGCCTTTTCCTTCTGACGCTGCGCGAAGAATACGCGCAGACGCGCTACCGCCTCCTGCAGGTTTTCCATCGACGTGGCATAGGACAGGCGGATATAACGACGCGCCGTGAAGGGACCGAAATCCAGGCCAGGCACCAGCACCACGCCGGCTTCGTTGAGCATCTCCAGGCTCAGCTGGTCGGCATCATCAGACAGCGCGCTGCAGTCGGCATAGACATAGAAGGCGCCGTCCGGCACCACCGGTACGGTGAATCCCAGGCTTTCCAGTGCCGGCACGATGTAGTCGCGACGACGCTTGAATTCGGCCTTGCGCTCTTCATAGATCGCGATGGTTTCCGGCGTGAAGCAGGCCACGGCGGCATGCTGCGCGATCGACGAGGCACAGATCAACAGGTTCTGCGCCAGCTTCTCGATCTGCGGCACCAGCGCTGGCGGCAATACCAGCCATCCCAGGCGCCAGCCGGTCATGTTGAAATACTTGGAGAAACTGTTGATGACCACCACGTCATCGCCCAGCGACAGCGCCGAGAACGGTTCGCCCTCATAGGACAGGCCCTGGTAGATCTCATCGACGATGGTGAAGCCACCACGCTGGCGGACTTCGCCGACGATGGCGCGCAATTCATCCGGAAGAATCGAGGTCCCGGTGGGGTTGGATGGCGACGCCAGCAGCACGCCCCGGGTGGCCTCGCTCCAGTGCTCGCGCACCATCTGGGCCGACAACTGGAAGCGGTGTTCCGGGCCGCTGGCAATGAGCCGGGCCTGACCTTCGAAGGCGGCCACGAAATGGCGATTGCAGGGATAGCTGGGGTCCGGCATCAGCACTTCGCTGCCACGGTCCACCAGCGCCGCACAGGCCAGCAACAGCGCCGCAGAGGCACCCGCGGTGATGACGATGCGCTCCGGCGCGATGTCCAGGCCATAGACCTGGCGATAGTGCTGCGAGATCGCCGTGCGCAAGGCCGGCAGGCCGGTCGCCGAGGTGTACTGCATCTTGCCCTCGGCCATGGCGCGGGTTGCCGCCTCCACGACGGCAGGCGGAGCCGTGAAATCCGGCTCGCCGATGCCCATGTGGATCAGGTGGCGTCCCTGCTGCTCCAGGACGGCCGCCTTCTTGGACAATTCCATCACATGGAAGGGGGCGATGTGCTGCAGACGTGCAGCCAGTTGATTCAGGTTCATGCACTAATTCCCGACAACGAACACACAACAGTGACAAAACGGGGGCAAAACAGGAGCAAACGCGGGACGATCAACGCCGGCCCGCAGGCTCACCACAAAGGCGAGCCCCATCCGGCTCAGCGACGGCCGGCGGCTTCCACTTCAGTGGCACGCGTCTGGGCCGCAAAACGGTCCAGCACACCGTTGACGTACTTGTGACCATCGATGCCGCCGAAGGACTTGGTCAGCTCGACCGCTTCGTTGATGACCACCTTGTAGGGAATCTCGATGTGGTTCTGCAGCTCGTAGGCACCGATCAGCAGGGCTGCGTGCTCCACCGGCGACAATTCCTTGATGGGACGGTCGATCAGCGGCGAGAGGCCGGCGCGCAGCTTCTCGGCATCGCGGATGGCACCGGTGAGGAGCGCATCGAAATGCTCGGCGTCGGCCTTGTCGAAACCGTGGGCTTCGCGGATGTGGGCTTCGATGGCGCCCGCATGCTCGTGGTTGAGCAGCCACTGGTACAAGCCCTGCAACGCGAACTCGCGGGCGCGGTGACGCGGAGTGCGGTTCTTGTTCGAATTGGCGTGTTGAGATTTGTTCGACATGATGAATGCGGCCGGAGCCTCGAATGACTGAAACTGATGAATGCGAGTGCCGACCCAAGACAGGCGGCGGCACTGCCGTGCCGCCTGCGCTGCAAGCGGCACGGCGGGAGGGACTTATTCTTCTTCGGTGGCCTGGCCGAGTTCTTCCAGGACGATGGACAGGTTGGCCATTTCCACCGCGACGCGCGCGGCATCGGCGCCCTTCTCGGCCATGCGGACCTCGGCCTGTTCGTCGTTCTCGGTGGTGAGCACGGCATTGGCGATGGGCAGACCGAAGTCCAGGCCGATGCGGGTGATGCCGGCGCCGGATTCATTGGAGACCAGTTCGAAGTGATAGGTCTCGCCGCGGATGACCGCGCCCAGCGCGATCAGGGCGTCGAACTGTTCGGTCTCGGCCATCTTCTGCAGTGCCAGCGGGATTTCCAGCGCGCCCGGCACGGTCACGTGCAGGATGTCCTCGTCGGCCACGCCCAGGTGCTTCAGCTCGGCCAGGCAAGCGGCCAGCAGGCCGTGACAGACGTCTTCATTGAAGCGCGCCTGCACGATGCCGATGCGCAAGCTTTCGCCATTGAAGTCTGGTTCATAGGTTCCGATGGTCATGGCTGTTCCTTCTCGATTGGTTGACTTGCGTAATTGCGTAATCGTGTCGTCCTGCAATCAGGCCACGTCGCGGGTCTGGTAGCCGGTGACTTCCAACTGGAAGCCGGCCATCGACGGCATCTTGCGCGGGCTGGCCAGCAGCTTCATCTTGCACACGCCGAGATCCTTGAGGATCTGGGCGCCGATGCCGTAGGTGCGCAGATCCATGCGGTCGGCACGGGTCGGCTTGGCCGCCTCGGGTGTACCGACCTTGTTCAGGGCACCGAACTGGTCGAACATCTGCTGCGCCGATTCTTCGCAGTTGAGCAGCACGATCACGCCGGACGGCGCTTCCTGCACCGCCTTCATGGCCGAAGCCAGGTTCCACGAGTGAGTGGTCACGCCGGCTTCCAGCAGGTCCAGGATGGATACCGGCTGATGCACGCGCACCAGGGTCTCCTGGCCCGGCTGGATGTCGCCACGCACCAGCGCCAGGTGAGCGCCACCAGAGGGCGTGTCACGATAGGCGATGGCCTTGAACGTACCATGGGCGGTCTGCATCTCGCGCTCGGCCACGCGTTCGATGATGCTCTCGTTACGGCTGCGGTAATGGATCAGGTCGGCGATGGTACCGATCTTCAGTTTGTGCTTCTCGGCAAATTCCAGCAGGTCCGGCAGACGGGCCATGGTGCCGTCTTCCTTCAGGATTTCGCAGATCACCGACGCCGGCGTGAGTCCAGCCATGGCCGTCAGATCGCAACCGGCTTCGGTATGGCCGGCGCGCATGAGCACGCCACCCTTCTGGGCGCGCAAGGGGAAGATATGCCCCGGCTGCACCAGATCGGAGGGCTTGGCGCCCTTGGAGGCGGCCACCTGGATGGTACGCGCGCGGTCGGCGGCGGAGATGCCGGTGGTGACGCCTTCGGCGGCTTCGATGGAAACGGTGAAATTGGTGCCGTAGGCCGTGCCGTTGCGGGTGGCCATGAGCGGCAGGTCGAGCTGATCCACGTGCTCTACGGTCAGCGTCAGGCAGACCAGGCCACGCGCATGCGTGACCATGAAATTGATGGCTTCGGGCGTCACGAAGTCGGTGGCCAGCACCAGGTCACCTTCGTTTTCGCGGTCTTCTTCATCGACCAGGATCACCATGCGACCGGCACGGAGCTCGGCGACGATTTCTTCGGTTGTAGCAAGTGGCATATTCGAGCTCTTTTCCCAATTGGAACCCGCTATTTTAAAGGATTGCGGGCCTCCTCCGTTGCGCAATTACGCGGCCTGTGCGGCCTGGGTACGCTGCAGGGCTTCCAGCAACAGCGCCGGGTCCCCCAGCGCGAGGCGTTTGGAGTCCGACAGGGTCTGGCGGAAGGCGCGCGCGCCGGGCATGCCGGTCAGCAGACCCAGCATGTGGCGGGTGATGCTGTTGAGGCGCAGGCCGCGGCCATTGTCGCCGTGCAGTTCCAGCTGACGCTTGATATACGGCAACATCGCTTCGATCACCTCAGCCCGGCTGGGCTGGAGGCCACCCTCCAGATCGCCGTAGTAGCGGGCATCGAAAGCCGCCATCAGGTAGGGATTGTGATACGCCTCGCGGCCCAGCATGACGCCGTCCACATGCCGGAGATGCTCATCGATCTCGGGCAGGGTCTTGATACCGCCGTTGATGAGGATTTCCAGCTCCGGGAAATCCTTCTTGAGCTGATAGGCGTAGTGATACTTCAGTGGCGGGATTTCGCGGTTTTCCTTGGGGCTCAGGCCCTTGAGGATGGCGTTGCGGGCATGCACGATGAAGGTCTTGCAACCGGCATCGGCAATCTGTCCAACAAAGTCACGCACGAAGTCGTAGGACTCGACCTGGTCGATGCCGATGCGATGCTTTACCGTCACATCAATCGACACCGCATCGCGCATGGCCTTGACGCAATCGGCGACCAGCGCCGGCTCGCCCATCAGGCAGGCGCCGAACGCCCCCTTCTGCACGCGCTCGGAGGGGCAGCCGCAGTTCAGGTTGATCTCGTCATACCCCCATTGCTCGCCCAGTTTCGCACTGCGCGCCAGGTCGGCCGGCTCGCTGCCACCCAGTTGCAGGGCGACAGGATGCTCCTGCTCATCGAAATCGAGATGGCGCGGCACATCCCCGTGCAGCAGCGCACCGGTGGTCACCATCTCGGTGTAGAGCCAGGTATGGCGCGTGATCTGGCGGTGGAAGACGCGGCAGTGGCGGTCGGTCCAGTCCATCATCGGGGCGACAGAAATCGTCCGAGGCGGCAAACTCAGGCTATTCCCAGCACTAGCGCGGCTTTCCGGCGCTTCTTTGGCCAATTCAGACTTCACGATATTTCACGAAAATAAATGGTTTATCATTCGCCATTGGACAAAAATTGGACAAAATCCAGATGGCGACATTCCAGAAAATTGGCAAGCGTTGGCGTGCGAGGATTCGGAGGAAGGGATTTCCCGCGCAGAGCGAGATGTTCGACACAAAGGCGCAGGCACAGGAATGGGCTTCGCGGCAGGAAGCCGATATGCGGGCGCTCAAATTTCAGGACGTGCGTATCATATCAGACAAGACACTCGGCTCTGCTATCGATCGCTATATAGAGGAGCAGACCCAGGTCAAACCGTTGGGCAAAAACAAAAAGGCAGTGCTGTCGAATTTGAAACTCGCACTCGGTAAGCATACGATGCCGGCACTCACCGGCGAAGTCCTGATCGACTATGTGAAGGTCCGGAAAGCCGCCGGCGCGGGTGGCGTGACGATCGCCGTCGACCTGACCTACTTCGCCAGCGTCATTAAGGCTGCCAAAAACATCTGGCGCTGGCCAGTGAACCTGGATGCCGTCGAACAGGCGCGCGCCTACATGGCGCACATTGGTCTGTCGACCAGGTCGCAAGAGCGCACGCGCCGGCCGACGAAGGTCGAGCTGGGCAACATTAGCACCTGGTTCTTGGTGAAAGCGCGCCAGAAGGTCCCAATGGCCGATCTGATCGCCTTCGCGGTCGACACGGCCATGCGCCTGAGCGAGATCATCAACCTCAAATGGGCTGACCTCAACGAGCAGGACAGAACCATCATTATCCGCAATCGAAAGCATCCTCGGGCGAAAATCGGCAACGATCAGGAGGTCCCGCTCCTAGGCGACGCCTTCGATATCGTCAAGCGCCAGCCGAAAGTCGATAAGGAGGAGCGAATTTTTCCTATCAACGAAGGGACTGTGAGTAGCTTATTTCCGAGGGCTTGCAATGCCTTAGGCATCGAAGATCTGCGATTCCATGATCTCAGACACGAAGGGGTTTCGCGGCTATTCGAGCAAGGTTATAGCATCGAACAGGTCGCGCTGGTCTCAGGTCATCGCGACTGGAGAATGCTGGCAAGGTACACCCAAATCCGGGCAAAAGACCTTCATAGAATAAGCCCAACTACGACTCAAGAAAGCAGTAGCAAATAATGACCCAATACCCCGGCAGCGAACTGAGGCTTAAAAACTGTTCTGGATTCTTCCTCTTCAGACTCAAGCGCGCCATAGATAAGTGCATAATGATTGCCTAGGGATCGTCCGTCCTCCCGGGCGAACCATTCGGCCGCGCTTTCATGGTCGTCGACTCCGCCAACGATTATCACCAGCTTATCAAAATCAGTTTTGCGCACAAGGCTGTCAATAACCGCATTTTTCAGAAGATGCTGAACATCTTTGCCAGGAATCACGATAAGGATACTCAGTTCGACCATTTTAGAATTGATGGACGCAAAGGCCTTTCCATGACCTAATACTTGAATAGGAACCTGGCCCGTGCTCTGTAGCCAGGTGCGCACCCGCTTACCCACTTCACTATTGAGCGACGTGCCAACCTCCACTTCAACATTCGCGACTTCCGACCGTGCACTTCGCACAATGTCCTTAACCTCGTCAATAGATTTTTGCGGCACGGCGCGACCGAGGTTTTTACTAGCAAATTTGAGGAAGCTGCTCGTGTCATACATATGGAAAAATTCGACCTCCGCCTCCCTTCGAATTTCTTCCCGTAATTCCGGTCTTGGCCCTATTGTCTTTGGACCTTCGGAATTTATCGTTAGCCACCAGTCGTCTTTAGCATCATCAGTTAAGAAAATAATTTTTTTTAGTTTTCGCTCTTGGGCATGCTTGATAATTTGTTTCCAGACGATGAGGTCGCCGTACTTGCGCTCATAGTAGAGACCTTCATACATGAACGGGCCTAAGTCACCTTTCCCACCCTTCCCAGCATCCAGGTATCCGGGAGGCATTAGAGACTTGAATCTTAATTCGCCCTCTTTTTGAATCTGACCGAGGACCTCCTTGGGCAGTGGATTACCTACCCGTCCCGCTAGAACGCCATCCAATCGACTCCGAACAGCGTCACTGTCGAGGTCGAAATCACTGCCCTTCTTTAGTTCGTCAAGCTGATTCTTAAAGACGGCAATTGCCTCAGAGATTTTATCCACGATGGGATTTACATCAATGATGGAGTGACGCGTCGTGAGCTGCAGCGCACCCAACCTTTGGGTCATCGTGTCCAACCCCGCGTCAAGTGCCTTTTTCACTTCGTAAAATTTGCGCTGCTGCTCAGCAATAACCCCGGGACGACTAAACTGATATTCCAATGCTGCGTGAAATGGAACCCATAGGCGATCCCCAAGGTTATCAAAGATCTCCAATAGGTCCCTGCGAGTACCCAGCGGAAATCGGTAGAGATTTAGCAGGATATTTGCGTCAAGCACAAAGGTAGCGTCGGACCACGCCGCTTCGCGTTCGTCTTCGGGGACGCTATAGAAGGCGGAAAATTTTTCTCGCATAGGCTCTCTCACGAAATGTTGTTCCGAATCATACTTTATGATGCATTGGTCATTTTACCTATGAGAACTTGCCGGATTCTTGAGAAGTTACGCTGAAAACTACGCCGTTAGGTGCTCGGGCGAAATATCAAAAATCCGACGATATCCGCGCTGATGGTACGAGAGTTATCGTTCTACGGTTCTGACTCAACTGAATAAGCCCAGCTTCGTAAGGTTCGCCGAACACTAAATTAGGCGCAGAAGCGCGTTCCGCGCCGAGGGTTTCCATCGAGCAGTGCAACACCCGCTTAAATATTGAATAGGCGCTCTTTCACGTCTTCACAAGCGCCATCTATTCCAGGGAACAAAGATCCCGCCGTAATGCCCATCAGATTTAGGTCTTTCACCACCTCATCTCGTGCATTCCATGCAATGTCGATGGCGGATAAATAGTTCTTGCCTCGCTCTGTTTCTCTTTCCGCGATGTAGCGCTCGATATCATCAACGTTCGTGACAGTAGCTATTCCTTGCTGAGGAACGAGACGGTCATTATTTAGTGCCATAAACTCTTGCACGGAGAAATGCGGAGTAACTACATCGAGCATAGAGACCTGGCTGTAGTCCCTCACCCATTCCTGCATGTCAAAGACAAAAATTCGAACGTATGGATTGCGACCATCTTGAGACTTTTCACTCGATAGCCCTCGAAAAGCAAAGAATGCACTTACATAGGGCGAGTGGCTCCAATCTAGAATCGGTGTGGGATAACCATGATGCTGAAGCATGTTGAAGAACGCTCCATTTTGCAAAGGCTGCGTAAGGTCGAACACATGCTTGGTTTGCCCGGATAGTCTTCGGTGCAGCGTCTGAATATCTTCTGCCAAAAACCGAGATAAGTCTGCGCGCTTAGTTCGATGAAAGCTGGTTCGTAAAGGCCAGGTTTGGTTTTGCCCACGATAAATGAAGCGGTTTGAATCTAGGCCATTCACCTTTTCTTTAAACTCACTCCACGACAGCCTCTGGCTCGCTAAGCTTGAGCTTTTCTGTTGCCGTTGGCTTAACCTTATTGTTCCAATCACTTGGTCAGTTTCGACTTGGATCTGGAATTCCGCTCCTTTGCGTTCGCCAGCAAATTTGAAAGACTGAGTGAAAGGCTTTTCAGGGAATTGCCGATCAAATTCGGTCCATGAATATTGAAGACCCGAAGAGGCATCAATAGGGAAGAATGAATTTTTATCTAACGAGATAGAAAAACGATTTGTTTTGTTTTGAGGAATTGACAGAAAGAAAACAAGACCAGGCGGGCTATATGTTGGTCCAAAGTGAACAAACATTCGTCCTTCGGCAGTCCTTCCGCGCTCATCAAGATTAAGGATCACATTGAATTGGACGCTCTGATCGCCGCTACCGCTGAATGTACCTGTCCACTGTCCGTGCACAATTCCCCCATATGTGTTTTTTTTAAAATAGCCTCTTTACCAGGAGCATTTTATATACATTGGCACAATACCAACTACGAAAATAGAACTCCATCAAAACGGCGGCCCAGCATCGACTATGCCGAAACCGACCTGCCACGTCTGCCAGTAGGAAACCATTGCACTTCCAATACCACCTACGCGCTCAATCCCATAGACCAGCATCCCCCGCTCATCCACCCAAAGGATTTCTGGATTCAGTAGTACCAGCAGCCTGGACGGGAAATATCTAAGATGCTGACTGTCGCTATCATCGAAGTCCAGAACTTCGGCGATGGAACGATATTCGGACCTCCGCTCACTCACTTGGCGGATCTTCAACTCCCCTACCACCGCCTGAGCTCGCTTCCTTTCGTCAGGAGACAAGTTTACCCCCTGGTGCTTAAGTCGCCTCACGGTAACCAGTATCCCTCGCCGAGGCGGACTCCCCATCGCACCTTGACCATGACCAGGCCCGTCCGGCTGGCGAAGGCCAATATCGTCCGGCTGCGGATGGGGGTCCATTTGATTGAGACTAATAGACATTAAGCTTTCGCCAATACTGTATATAAACACAGTATTTTAAGCAAAAAAAAGAGCGCCCGTGCAGACGTCTGCACAGGCGCTCTTCTTCAACCTAGAACAGCCCAGTAGCCGCTTGAGCCCGACCCCCAGGTGTAAATCAAAAGCTAAACGAGTCCAGCCGCCTCATCCCCCAGCCACTGCCTCATTATCGCCATCTGCTTGTACTAGTCGCGCTTTGGCTACGACCACAGCGGAAATCTTTAGCCGGGAATTTATCAGCAGGCATAGGCAGCACGCTCGTTGCAACAATGCCACAAATTATAAAAAAAACAGAAAATATTCTTCGTTCCTTCCGGACCCTAGTCCTCGCGCGGGACTACGCGTTATCGCATATCGCAAATTGGTTGAGAATGTGGAAGAAAACGCAAAAAAATATTAGGCGGACTAATAAACCGACAACTAGGAGGAGGCTGTTGAATACTCTGCTCACCCTGACGTGAGCTAAGATAGGATCTGTCGGCGGCCTGAGACCCGGTAGGCGGGGCTTCACAAGGTTCCGACGCTTTTACGGAGGTCTATCGATGAAAGTCAAATTGACTTTTAGGGATGCAGGATTGGAGTTTGAAATGCCGGCTCCAATCCTGCAGTTGATGCTTAGCCAAGCAATATTGATGATCTTAACCACACCAACTTGATCATCTAATAGAGGGCCAGTGACGCAAACACTGGCCCTCTTCTGACATTACAAGCGGTCCTCGAAGGAATGTCAATACACGATGGAAACGTCAATCTTTCGACAAGTCCGAATTTAGTTGTCATTATCGCTGAAGCTCATCACCCTCTTCGGCCTAAAACAGTCCGGCCGGCTCTTGCTCCCGATCCCAGCTATAAATCAGCAGTTCCCCTCTCCGAGCAGCCTTGCCGCCACCGCCAACCGTGTAATCAATACTCAGCTCCTCCAATTGGAATCCCGCGAAGATCTTCCTGATAGTTGGATGGTCGTTGATACTGACTATGGCCTTGCCCTGTAGCGCTCGCATCATTGATGCCATGCGCTCGTATTGCTCGACAGGAAATGGCACTCCATAGCCTTCCGTCTCCAGATATGGAGGGTCCATATAGAAGAACGTATGCGGCCTGTCGTAGCGCTCGACGCACTTCGTCCAGTCGAGACGCTCGATCTGCGCAGCAGCCAGGCGCAGGTGTGCGGCTGACAGCATCTCCTCAATCCGGAGCAGATTGACGGGAGGTGCAGTCGTGGCCGTGCCCCAGGTCTGTCCCTCGACCTTGCCGCCGAAGCAATGCTGCTGCAAGTAGAAGAACCGGGCTGCACGTTGGATGTCTGTCAGGGTCTCTGGCGGCGTGTCCTGCAGCCACTTGAAAATCTCCCTGCTGGACAGTGACCACTTGAACTGGCGGACGAACTCCTCCAAGTGGTTCTGGACGACACGGTACAAATTGACCACGTCCCCGTTGACGTCGTTGATCACCTCGACCTTCGCAGGAGTCCGCAGGAAATACAACGCTGCGCCACCCGCAAACACTTCGACATAGCACGTGTGAGCAGGAAAACGGGGGATGATGATGTCGGCCAAGCGGCGCTTGCCGCCGAGCCATGGAATGATGGGATTGGGTGTTGCCACGGTGAACCTTCCTTGTTGTGGTAGACTCCTGGCCGCCTCGCGAGGCTGGTAGGGCCCTGGCTTGATTCACTGCTAACTCAGTGGATTGAGGCCCGGTCCGGTTGTTCGCGCAACCGGCCGGGCGCTCTACTCTTACTGCTTGGCCGCCGCTGCGGCCACCTCCAGGACGCCACTGACGGCGTCCTGAAGGGCGATCAGTTGCTCTTCGAGCTGATGGGTGTAGGTTGCTTCCCGGTCGTGCTGGGCCGCAGTGTCTGAGAGGCTAACCCCGCTGGGCGCTGCATCAGCGCCGCCGGGATCTGGGGAAATGGTGGCACCGGCGTTTGCCGCGTTCCACAGCCGGACAAAACCAGCATTGATGCTGCAAGCAGCGTCATCTTGAGCCGTGACATAAATCGGCACCTCCTTTATTCGTGTTTCACCCTGGACCTTGATGGTTTTCACCCGGTCCACGTAATTCGTGACCACCTGGCGCAGCACCACATCCTGGCCAGCCGTCACCACCTGAGCCACAGTTTGCGCACTACGCTTCTCGGCAGCCCATTCCTTCCACACCAGGCCGGCGCCGACCAGACCGCCGGCGACCAGCAGGATCAGCGCTCGTAAAATTCCTGCCATAGCTCACTCCATAAAAGGGACGTACTTGGCCCGTCGAACATCCAGGATGTTGCGCGGGTACTCCCGGTTGATCTCGTAGGCGCTCTTGCCGTAGCCCTGCCACTTCACCCGGCTTTTGTTGCTGGTGAGTTCGACGTGACCGAACCACCGGGACGGATCGCATCCAGGCTTCAGCCTGCACTGCCATCGATCCTGGGCAAGACCGCCCTCCCCGCCGTTGTACGCAGACAGCGTCATGGCCAGCCTATCGCGCTCTGTCGCCGCATCGAGGCGTTGAAAGATTCCGCGATCCATCTCGATCAGAGCCGTCATCTGCATGCGAGGATTGAAGCGGTCGGCCCAGGCCCACCCTGCCAAGCTGGCATAGGAGGCCTTCAGCTCAGAGAACTTGTCGAAGCGTATCGAGCCATCCGCCCGCGTGGCCCGAGTGATCTGGCCAAAGCCAAAGCCGTACTCCCTTGCCGTGGTCAATTCGGCACGCGGATTCCAGCATTTCGAGTGCGTGAGCGAGATGCAGGACTCCTGCTCAATCTGGGCAGCAAGGAATGAAGGCATCGGGGCATTCGGCCAGATCTGCTGCTGCGTAGTGAGCAGCAGGGGCAGATACACCAGCGCCAGTTTCGGAAGCACTACGGTCGCGTCCATAGCACCACCGAAAGCACCAGCAAGCCTACAAACACGATGACGGCCGCGACCACAATGGCACTCGCCCGCGGATCACGGGCCGCCATGCCCACCATGTTGACCAGGTCGATAGGCGACCAGGCGATACGACTGATCTGGATGCAGAATCCCACCAGGATGGCGACGAACAGCATCCAGGTCAGCACCGAGATCGTTCGCACCGGATCGATGCAATAGACGATGACCAGCGCCGGCACGATCAGGAACCAAGCGCTCTTGTCGACCAGCGCGGCCAGCCGCGTCTGGAATTTCTGATAGAACTTCTTCAGCATGTACTACCCCTTGTTGATATTTGAAAAAATCCAGCGCAAGTAATCCTTGAACTGGTACAGAAGGAAGGCCAGCGCCGCCCATGATCCTGTTCGCATCATGTGCGAGCGCCAGTCCTGCCAGAACTTCCGCCGCTCTTCCGCAGCCCTTATGAGCTCCTCGTGATACCGCCGGTGGCCACCAGGATCACCGGCAGGGAACCCCTCGCGCAGCTCGTCCAATTGCTCCTTGATTTCCCGTAGCTGCGCCGTGTTGGCGTCCATGTGCTGCACGTTTTCGACGTGGCGAGCATCCAGGCTCCGCCGCAGCCCCTGAACGGACGAGTACAGATCCTCAACCGAGATCCGGCTCTCCTTTTCTTTTGCCCTTTGCGGCCGTTCCACATCACCCCCTTTCACCGAGTGCAGACGTCTGCACAAAAAAAATAAAGCCCGCAGTGCGGGCTTGTATGGAATTCGTTGGGTGCCTAGGAGGCTGCAACCGGTGCCGGCACAGCTTGCTGGATGAAGTAGGACTGAGCGTTATACCAGGTCGCCCAGCGGGGATCGTCCACTGACATTTCCAGCTGATTGGGAAACGCTTCGGGATCCTGGGGTGAGCCCATATAGCCGATGATGAACATCTCGCTCGGATCAAGCTGCACAAATACGGTTTCCATATTGTCCTTTCTTAGAAGCTGTAGCCGGTGCAATAGATGCTGACCGTAGGAGTGTCAGCGCTGCTGTTCGCCGTGCAATACAGCGTTTGGGGCGTAATCAACGGAACGCGCTCGAAAGGGGCGCTCACTGCCGTTACAGGAGAGGCGGAGGCATATGCCCAGCCTGTGTTACTGGCATCGCCGGCCACGATGAAGTTAAGCGCCTGTGAGGTCGGGCAAACGCCGCCCACAGAGCCGCGCATGGACTTTGCATTTTTGGGAACAACTGCGGCGACCGAGAACGAGGTGGGAGTGAGCTTCTGTCCAGCGGATTGAAATGCAAGCGTGTTCGGCAGAAAAATCTCCCGATCAATCTGCTGCCCGATCTTGAACCTGCCACTAGAATCAGTTGGCCACACACCCACAAGTGCAGTCATGGTGTAGCCCGCCGGTAGGTTGGCGCCACCATACACCTCGCCAAGTGCGGCCGCTGTCGCATCTTGCGCGAACAATCTGGCGTTGCCGGCAGTCGGGCTATAGCCCAAATATACGCAGACGAAGCCGCTAGTGGGCGCGGGAGCGACATCCATGCCACCAGCGCCCACAGCGCCCAGGTTGACATTGCCGTTCACGCCCTTCAGGCATCGACGCTCGCCGCCCAATGCCGACTGCACGATGACTTCGTCGGCAATGAAGTTACCGACATTGCTCGCTGCAGCAATGCGCATTCTGGCGTTGCGCATGCTTCCGACAACACCAGTTCGCTGCGCCAACGTCACCCCCAACAGCGTCGCCAAGGTGGTGGTGTCGGCCGAGTCGGTACCGGTAAAGGCCGTGAGGAAGTCGTAAAGCTTCCCCATTGCGACCCGGTATTGGCCGGTATTGGGAACAGCGTCCCCGTTCAAGATGCTTCTGATGGTGGAGATATCCATATTTACCTTTCATTTGCCCTGCAAAATCACGTCTACGTTTCCCGATGTCATTGCCCCGGTCGCGTTGTAGCAAGCGATACGCGGCCCCAGCGGAATGCTCTTGTCCAGCCACTTCGCCATGACGGCGCTTCCGCCATCGTCCTGCAGCGTCAATTGGATGTTGTCGATGGCGTACCAGGTCTTACTCAGCGCCAAGCGCATGCCACCAGCCGGCACCGCCACGTCGTTGAACCGTTCAATGACGTCGGGGATGTCGATGACCGCCACGCACTTGCCGATCCGACCTTGATTCGGCCCCCGCCCTGTCTGGAAGCGGAACTGATACAGCACCTCATGGGAGGTAATGCGTCCTGGCCACGGCATGAAATCACCGTCATCGGTATAGAAGGGCGTCCCGTCCGCCCCGTAGAACACCTCGGCATCCGGCTTCGCAAACATGGGTTGCGAACCCGTGGTCCGATACTCGATGAACTGAGCATCGCCCGCGAAATCGACATCCAGCGTTATTGCACTGCCCTCGGCCAGCCTGGACGGCGCTATGACGGTCGTGACGTAGATCAGCGGCGCATAGTTGTCATTGAAGAACTGCGCGCTGTCGTACTGGCTGTAGAAATTGGCCGCGTCATCGCGATAGAACAGCGAGGTGTTATCCGCAACAATTTGGCCGCCAACAACGGAAGCATTCAGGAGCGAGCCGGGATAGCCCATCGCCTGGACGTCGTAGGTCTCGACCACGTTGGCGACCAGGACGTCGCCGAACTGCGTGCGGATCACGGCCGCCACCTCAGATAGGTTCCCCGAGGTATCGACCGCCCGGATCATCAGCGTCAGCGGACCTTGCGGCGTGGCCGGCGGCGTATAGGGCGTGTCTGTCACCACCCCATCATGTAAGGGATGGGCATCACCCCAGGACGGGTTGTCGCCATAGTGGTACCGGATCAGGTAGCCCAGCAGATCCACATCCGCCACCACACCCCAGGTCAGCGTGTTGCCATCGATGCGGAACCACGGGACATTGCTCGGAGGAAGACTCAGCCCAAGCACCGCGTAATCGACCCGCCCGACCGTCCCGAGCCGGCCGAAGCCGTCGTAGGGCCGGGCCTCGAATGACCAGACATCGCTGACACCGCCGGTAAAGACAAACCGCCGTCCCGATGCCGTTCCGAGCCGATGCAGCGTGTTGCCCGCAGTGGCGCCCCAGATCTCGACATGGTCCACGCTGCCGGCGAAATCCATGGTCAGCGTCAAGGTCACCGCAAAGGTATTGCCCTGCCGGATCAGCTGCTCGGTCACCTCGATCTTGGTGACCTCGGGCAGCGCCGGTCGGCGCGATTGATTCACTGGCGGGGTATAGGCGCCGTACAGCACGTAAGCCCAGAACTCGTCGCCCTCGGGAACGCAGGTCACCGTCGCACCGCTCATGTCCGAGTCAGGCTGAATCTCGGTCACCCGGACGCGATAACCCGGCGTCGCCTTGAAATCGTAGAGCCAGATGACGTCGTGCACCGGTGATCCGTCAGCACCAGGAAGTGGAACCGACGCTGGCCAGGGATTGACCAGTGTCACCACCCGGCTCTCGTCGGCAAGGGGCTGCACCGGGAAGACCGTGCACGACTTGTCTCCCAGCAAGCGAAGCCCGATGAAACCACCGGCGCCGGCCGGCAATATGTCGTCCAATGTCAGCTGGACGCGACCACCGGCCATTCCCACAACGGCCAGGCGACCGCCGTATCCCCACTGAGTCAGGTCGTGACTCAGGCGCAGGACCGCCCCGCGCTGATAGGTCAGGTGTTCCAGATCCGTGTCGAAGGTGATCGACTTGCGCTGGAATTCGCTCTGCGCCATATGGAAGCGCGCCAGCAATGCCGCATGGGCCTCCTCGGTCACTCCGACCGAAGTGATCCGTGCCGGATTGAGGGCCGTCTCGACATTGGGCGATTTCACCCGCAGAGAGACCCAGGTGAAATCCTGATACCGGTCGAAATATTGGTACTCCAGGCCATCGGAGGTATCCAGCGTCAGGTAATCCACCTTGAAGGTCCCGGCGGTCATGGTGGCCATGTTCACGACGCCGCTCTCCAGCTCGTTCTCCTGGAACCACATGACGCCCCACTTGCCCCGTGGCCATGCCAGGCTGCCTAGACCAACAGCGGCCATATTGCTCAGCACCTCTTGGTGCGACATGGTCTGGTCGAGATACCAGTCGAAGCGGAAATTCATCGCAGTGCAACGGACCATGAACCCCTGCAGAGACTCAAAGTCGATCATGTCATCGCTCAAGCCCATGCCGGCGTGCAGCCGGCCGTCCGGCCCGTAAATGCCACGCATATACTGCAGCATCAAGGCGCCGGGATTGGAGGCGCCCGTCTCACGGGTGGTCGCAGTCACCCAAGCCGAGCCGTTCCAAACAGGAATCGCCCTGCTCTGCCCCAGCCAGTTCACCGTATCCAGCGTGCCACTGAGCTGGCCAGAGGCCCGCATCTTCAGGCCGACCCGCCCGATGCCAGCGTAGTAGCCGCTGTCGGGCTGCACGCTCTTCAGGTAGGACCAGGCGAAGGTGTTCGCCTCGCGGTTCGACGACTTGTCAGCGGTGTTCTTGCGTAGGCGGATCTCGTACTGCCCCAGCGGCAGGCCATAGGTCAGCGATTCCCGAATGGTGTCGGTTGAGGCGCTGCTGTAATGGCGAAGATCCAGCGCCTGCCAGGCGCCCGAGGGAAGCAAACGATACTGCAGCTCAATATCGGCAGTACGCTCCCCGACTTTTCCATCGTCGGCGATCCAGTACAGCGATGCGTCCAGATCGATCTGAACGGCCATGGTGTTGACCGATGTGGTTCGCGTCACCCATTCGCCTGGGGTGTAGGCCTGCCATGAGCCAAGATCCGGCCCGCCCACCAGCTTGGCGCCGGCAACAGAATCGACGTTTGCCCAGCCACCCAGCGGTTGATTCGGCATCGAGGGGAAACCCTCGAACTGGGTTTCCCAATCGGAATAGCTTCCGAGTGGCGTCTTTCCGATCCGGATGTCCGACACCGACGCGCAGTTGATCCCGCCGTGCAGAACCTCGTAGAGATACTGAGTCTGTCCCTCGTACCAGGTGAACGGCTGCGATGAGAAGTCCGGTGTAATTCTCACCTGACCGAACAGCAAGCCCAGCGGTTCATACGGGCGGCTCTGATTGTTGCTGGCAGCGAGGCTGTACGTGGAGCCGGCCGTATTGCTCTGGAGCGCTTCGATACTGGCCTGCTGAGGCGTCAGCAGCTTGTTCACCAGCATTGTGCCGACAACATATGCGGCCGCAGCAGCGAAGAATCCGCCGCCGACTATGCCGCCGCTTGCAAACAGGCCGCTGGTGCCGAGACCGCCGGGACCTAGGGTGAAGTAAGAAATAGCGACCACGGCCGCCAGGCGCAAGATGCCACCGTTGCGCACCCGTCGCCGGCATTCGATCAGGACGCCGGGCTTGGGGCGGGTCAGCGCCCAGAACTGCGGGGGCACCTCGGCGCCATTGATCGCCACCACCCAGGCATCGGCATCCACCTCCTGCGCGGTACGCGCCAGGAAAGCGGCCAGGGTTTCATTGTGCAGCAGCGATTCGACACCGATATGCTGGCCCTCCAGCGTGACCGAATGGGGCGTGACGACAAGGCCGGCACGTGCAGACGTCTGCACTTCACCCATCCGCATCAGCACCTTGCCATCGCGATCAATCAATTCCATCTGTAAAAGCCCTCGATAAATAAGCCAATGCCCGGGAGGTCGCCGAGCCGGTGCAGCCAGACGGAGCCCAGGGAACGGCTGTTGTGCAGTACGCGCCAAGCGCCATTGATGTGAAAGAGCGTGCCGATATGCGGGGCGTCCGCCTGCATGATCACGACATCGCCGTCTCTGATCTGCTCCGGCGGCACCTGGAATGCCAGCTCGGTGCGGTAGCGCCGGATGGTGGCAGCCTGAGCCGTTCGTCTAGCCCTCTCCGACGGCAGCGCAATGTGCTTGCCGAACAGCTCCAGCTGCAGCAGTACCGCCAGGTCAGCGCAGTCGAATTTCTCCGCGTCATAGGGCATTCCGATGTACCGCTGCAGAGAGCGAGGGGTGACCATCAGAAAATCCCCGGCGACGTGTTTGGATCATGGCGAAGGCGGACGGCCTGCTGCCTCAAGAGCCGGTCTTGCGACAGCGTCCCACTGATCAAGGCGGCGTCGGCCGAGATGGCCATGATTGGTACCGACCAGCTCCACTCGATCACGTCCGGCGTGTCGCGGCCGGCAATCTTGACCGTCGCGTTGAGCACGGCACCCGATGGCAAGCGTTCGATCTCCCCCATGAGGTCGCGCCCGGTGTTGTCGATCTCGATCCGGGCCTGAGGGGCCTCGTTCTCCGAGTCGGTGGGGAAGGCAAACCGGAATGGGAAGCCAATATAGGTGCGGCCGTTGCTGACCCAATCTCGCGTATCGCTGACGATGTAGACCGGGGCGCTGAAACTCGGATGCGTGATCTCCAGGAACTGCAAGATTCCGTTGATATCATCGACCCGCTGCCGGCCCTTTCTGAATCCAACTGAAGTCATAGGTGCTCCACATATTCCAGCTGAATGCTCCGCCTGGAAACACCAGAAGAAAACGGCCCGTCCGGAGCGAGAGGGCCGAGCGACCCCGCTACCACCCGGACGCTACGTGTCTGATTGGTACGTGGATCTCGCCAATCAAACCAGACCGTTCCAGCGCCGGCATCGCCGTAGTACCAGGTTCGAAAATCGGATGCAGCCTTGTTACTCAGGAAGACCACATCAAATGACAGAGCGACCAGGACGTCGCTCTGCACTCGTCGCTGCTTAGGCACACCGCGATCCATCGACGTGCGTGCCATGTTATTACTCGGCTTCTCCTGGAACGTGCCAAGAGCCATTCGCGCATAGGTAGGGAATTGCACACTCATGTTGTCACTGCCTTTAGGTTGAAACGGCTCTTCATTGCCTGCGTGAGCGGTCCCTGGCCGCTGGCAATGTTGTTGGCCATCATCCTCTCCAGCGGCTTGAGGATGACCGTCAGGTCACCGCTGGGCGACATCTCCGCAGAGGCATCAAGAGGCGTCCCGGACTGATTGATCAAATTGACTGCCACCGGACCGCCAGCACCACCTCGTACACCAGACACACTGACGCCCAGCTTTCCGTCGACGCCGCGAGACAGGGGCATGATCGCCTCAGGCCCAGCCTCGCCCATCAGGCCGGCGCCCTTCGCAAAGGCGAATACGGTCGGTCGAGATACCACTTGGCCGCTATACGCACTGAGAGACGGCGACTGATACACATCGCCCAGCGCATTGGCCTTCAGGCCCAATCCGCCTCCCACGACCGATTGCCAATAGTCCGCCGTGCTGGCGCCCGAAGACGCAGCGCCGGCCGGTGAAAATAGCGATTGCGCCAAGGGGATGAGATTGCTGAACAGGCCCGATACCGCAGCACGGGCCTGCATCCTGGCAATATCCGCGATCACGGACTTCGCCAGATCGCTGAAATTGAGCTTTCCTGTGGTAGCGAAGTTCGCCCAGGCATCTTCCATGCCGCGAGCGGCCGAGCTGAACAGGCTCTCGACCTGGCTAGAGATGTTCGCAGCCTGGTCAGCGTAGTTCTGCATGAACCGCCCCGCACCGAGCCAGCCATCCTGCTGGACCTTCTTTGTCTGCTCGGAGTAGTCACGCTCCAGCTGGAGCCGCGCTTCCAGACTTGCCTTGAGCGCAGCCATCTCATCGTCGTACTGCGACTGGCTCAAGCCGCCATGCGCCTCGCCCTTCTCCCTCGATTTGCGCAGGGCATCGGCGGCGCGGTCGAACTCCTGCTGCACCTGATTGAGCCGGTTCAGCTCATCTCGGGCCGCGTCACCAAGGCCCGCGCCATCCACCAGGTTGCGAATGGCTGCGGCACGGGTGTTGTATGAGGCATTGAGCGAATCGACATAGGCCTGCACATCGCGGGCATTCTTCTCCAGCAGGGAGCGCGTGTCGTTGGCGTACTTCTGTTCGTTCTGCTGTTGCTCGTCGCGGATCTTCCGCTGCTGGTTCTTCGCCTCCTCCAGTGCACTCAGATTCTTCTTCTGGCCTGCTACCTCTTCCTGCTGTTTGGCCAGGGCCATTTCCTTGTCCAAGGCAGCACGGCGGGCCTCGTAATCGGCGCGCAGATATTCTTGCGTGTTCAACAAACCGACGTCGTACAGAGCCTTGTTGTCTTGCAAGGAAGAACGGAGGTTGCGCTCGGCCTCCTGCAGCTGGCCCTGGATCGCTTTGATCCGTGCGTTGAGCGCGTTATCCGTGCCGGCTGGAGCCTTTTCCTTGTACTTGTCCTCGATGTCCTTTTGCAGTTTGGAGAACAGGCCGCCACTGAGTGGGTCTCCAGATTCACTGAAAAGGACGCCATCAAGTCGGGCGTTGGCGGCGCCAGTTCGGTTTGCCTCCCGCATCAGGGCGGTAAAGTTCTGCGAGAGCTTCGCCAATTCATTGCGCTTGCGGATATTCTTGTCGACAGACTCCGTCAACTGGTCGACTGCTCGAGCCGCCTCAATAGAGGCACTGCTGGTGCGAGCATCCTCCCGTTGCTGAGCCGCAGCCATGTCCTGAGCCTTATCCAGTTTCTCCATTTCAGCGATACGCTTCTCGATCACCGCTTGGTCTTCTGGGTTCCAGACACCGATTGAGAGACGCCGCCTATATTCAGCGATGTCCTGCTTGAGGAGATCTTGGCGGCCGACATTCATTACCTTATCCCAGAACCCCGCCACCGCATTCTTAGCCTTGTTCCAAGCACCTTCGATGGTCCCGATGTGCTCATTGATCGAGCGAGCACGCTCGCCCATTGCATCGGCATAGGTCCGCTCAGCGAGATCCACCGCCGCCTGGGTGTCGCCTTGTCGTTGCAATGCCGCGATCTGGTCATATACCGACTGCGTCAGATAATGGTACTGCTCGTTCAGCTTCGCACTCGCGTCGACGGGAGAGCGTGCCAACTCCTCGAATTCGCGCACGGTGTCCTTCACGGCGCGGCCGGTGGCCACCTGCATATCGACCGCCACGGTCGCGATCATGCCAATCTGCTCCGCCGAATACTTACCGCTATTGGCCAGCTCCAGCACAACATCCTTCGCAGCCGAGAGACTACCGAGAGAGCCAGCTGCCTGTACGGCCATCTCGTGAAGGCTCCCGGCGGTGGCGCCGGCGGCATTGCCCGTGACCACCAGGGCATCGGAGAACTTCCTCTCTTCTTCATGCCCCTGCAAGTAAGCGACGGCCAGGGCACCGACACTTGCAACCAGCCCGCCGATAGCAATCGATGCCGGGGACAACAGTGCCGGCATCAGGCCGGATTGCTCTGCGAAGATCGAGAACGAACGGCTGGCCCCGCTGAAATTGCCGCTGGCGATTTCCCGAGTCAAGACACCCAGCTCGCGCCGGCTGCCACTGGTGGCCAGGCTGAAACCATGCATTCCCTTCTCGGCCTTCTCAATCTGCTCGATCAGTGGCGCCGCCTGGTTGGTGACGCCCAACTGCGCGGCCCGGTACTCCAGCAGCTCCTTGGCACTCTTGCCGGCGGTCGCCGCCTGATCCTTCAGCCGTGCGATGAAGGCATCAGCCTTGGCCGTAGCGTCCGCGTTTGTCTTGTTCAGCTGAGCCTCTGAGACGTCGAGCTGCTTGACCGCCGCCGCGTACTGCTCGGCAGAGATCCGGCCTTGCCCCCAGAGACTGACCAGCTTGTCGGTCTGCGCCTGCAGTTCCTTCTGGCTGCTAGCGCCGCGACCGATGGAACTGAGAGCGCGATTGACCTCGGCGACCCGGTCCGCAGTTTCCTGCAGGGAGCGGTTCTGCAATGAAGCGTCAATCCGCTCTGTCCCGGCGGGCGCACTACGCCCACCGACTTCCCGCGCAGCTGCTGCGGCGGCGCGAGAGGCTTCGATCTCCTGATTGAGCGCAGCGGTCTTTTCTAGGGAAGCTGCCACCGAGGCACGAATACGCGCTGCGGCATCCTCTTCGCTCTCGGCTTGAGCCTTGAATGCCGAGGCGGCCACGACAGACGCTTCAGCGTTCTTGCGTTGGGTCGCCTCCAACTGGCGCCAAGTTGCCAACAGGGGTGCCGCTGCCTCAGACACACCCAACTGAGCGGCACGCAACTCCAGGGACGCCACTTTGCCGCCTTGGATTGCGGCCACTTGGCGTTGCAGGCCTTCCAGGTAGCGCTGCTGTGCGGTGGTCAATTCCTTCGCACCGGCCGTGCCGGCGGCCGAGATCTGATTCAACGCTGGCACGACCGTTGCCGCCGCCGACGTGGCCTCGCTCTTGACCTCGCGCACGGCCTGGCCCGCATCACGCATGTCGGCCTTGAATTGATCCATTTCGGCCGTGAGGCCGACTGTTACGCTACCTGCTAGATCGCTTCCGCCAGAGTTGGACATATCTCACTACCTTGAAGAAAAATGCCGCCCGAAGGCGGCCGTTACTGTTCACGCATCCACTTAATCGCCGCGTGCTCCATTACCCGCACGTCATCGAATACTTTCCGCCGCTTCGCCGAAGGCACGCCATATAGGCGCATGACCGTTGGCAGCGCCGAATAGTCCAGGCCGATGAGGGACCCCATGTCAGCACGCCACTGGGTCCGCATCGCGTTGAACACCTCGACCGAAGGGTAGTTCTCAGGGTAGACCTCAAAGCTGCTGGCACCAGCCCCAAGATCATCCGGAGTCAGCCCAAGCGCCGCCAACTGTGCCGCATCCGGCTCCGGCGTATAGAGGAACTCGGCCGCGGCGATCAGTTTCCCCGCGCCGCCTTATAGACCTCGTTGAAGTAGGCCCGATGGATCACGATGCCGACACCGTGATAGTTGCGCAGCAGCTCGCCGAGAGCAGCCTCGCTGAAGACGGCATCGACCTCGTCCCACCCGGTGATCGTCGCCATGACGAATTCGTCGACGGTCACCCTCTGATCACCGCCGATCAGCTTCTCTAGTTCCTCGGTGTCACGGTAGAGAGCAGTCATCTTGATCTTGGTCGGCTTCGCTTCTCCCGCGACTGGGACGTCGACCTCCAGCTGGAAGGTCGGGTTAGGCTTCAGTTTGAGCATTCAGCACCTCAAGACTCATAACGGGTGGGACGAGACACCAGAGCGAGCGATGCCTTGGTGGTCATGACGTTGCCCTTGGACAGGACAGGCGTCGGGTTGTAGGAGACGTAGCCGTTGTAGTAGATCTCCGAGCCGCCCTTCAACGCCAGCCGTAGAGGACGAATGGCGCCAATCGCGTCGGCTGCTTCCAGCACAGCACTATGAAGTGACGTCGGGTCGTCGGCTGCCGTGATGGAGATGGTCTGAGGGCTCTTGGTGGTAGGGACCTGGTGTTGCTGATCATCGTCGAGGAACTCAACGGTGACGAAATTCTGGTCACCTCCCGAGGAGTCGAACGAGCTCACCTGAGGAATTCGCTGCCAGGTCAGTACCTTCTGGAGACTGCCAACACCATCGCCTGCTGGAAATTGCTCGATGTCAGAAGTGTTGATGCCTTCGAGCGTCACAGCGCCGGCCGCGAATGCCTTGACGCGGGCGACACGTTGGTTGAGTTTCAGCCATCCGGGTGAACTCACGATGACGATGTCACCGACATCGATATCCGCCGAACCACCGACTTGGGCCACGGCTTCAGCGGCATTGGATACCGCTGTCGTCGCAACGACAACATCGAGTGTAGCGGCGACGAAAAGTTTTGCGCCATCAGGCAGTTTGAAGCCCATGATTGTGACCTTTCAAAAAAAATTGGCCCCATGAGGGGCCTGTTGATGAATTCTGTTCAGCGCCTACGATGGCGCCAAAATCCGGAAATCGCAGCTACGGCGATAGAGTTCTACCGCCGCCTCATACAAGCTGAACGGCGCACCGATTGCAGACGCCTGCAAATCATCCAAACGGAACCTCACTTGCGACATCAGCGCATTGGCCGAGGTGCGCGTCCCTGCGTAAACGTCGATCTGCAAGCGCACGAAGTCCTTTCCAGATGGACCTTCGAGAAACTCAATGGGCTCGCCGCCAACCTGCTGAAGGATGATGTAGGGACGATCTACATCGGCTGGCGCTTGATCAAAGAAGACCCGGTTCTGCACCAGATCATTCAGCAAGTCCATTACAGTCTTTTCGATCATTACATCCCCTTCAATGCTTCCGATACCCGCTCCGAAAGCCGCTCCAGCATGGCTTTGAGCGCTGCGCCCTTCTTCGCTTCATATCCTGGCCGCAGGAAAGGATGGGCCGCAACGAAGATTGGCTTGGAATCGGTGCGATGCTTCTTCCATGTGATTCCGTCAGGCTTACGCGGGATATACCAATGCCCGTACTCCACCCATGCCCCGTAGAACGGCACATCATCCTCGCCCTTCTTGCGCCAAGAGACATGGTAGGTCTGGGAGGTCGCCGATGAGACCTCCTCGATGTGCTTTTGGTAGATGTTGGCGGCGAGAATTCCACGCTGCCGAGGTGCGCGCGCAATAATCTCGGCCTTGATAATCGAGGCACCAGCATTCGCTGCTGACCGCAACGCGTCGGAACCGACCTTCTCGGGAAGACCTTCTAGGAGGCGGATCACGTCGTCAAAGCCATCAACTTCCATCTTAGCCATCGAGCAATCCCGTTGCGCAATAGATCTGCATCTCTTCGCGGCGTCCAGACTTATCGAGTGCAGCAATCACCCGATAGTATTGACCGTCCAGCACCACCCGCATATTAGGCAAGATGCCCGTGCGATAGCGGATGACGAATTTCACCGATATCTCAACATCCTTCGCCATCGCGGCCTCAAGTTCGCGCCCTGAGACGTCCGCCCTCCGCGCCCATAGCTCGGCCACCGTGGCCCAGCTAGAGACAAGGTCTCCGTCATCATTCTTGACGTTGGAGGCCTGCTCCACGACGATGCGGCGATTGAGTTCACCTGGTCGCATCTGATTCTCCTGTGCAGACGTCTGCACATTTTTGCTTAGCTGACGCGCAGCACCTTATAACTGTCCAGCAGGCCGTCAACGAAAGGTAACGGCTTGAGCGTCGACTCGGTCTGCCCCTCGGGCTGGTTCACCAGTTGCGCGGCATGTGCCACCATCCAGAGGCGGATGTCTTCCGGCACATCCGTCTTCTCGCCATAGCCCGCCTTGAACGCTACTTGAACGCAGCGCGGTCCAGCCAGAACAGCCGGCCACACCGCCCCAGGTGCCAGCGCAAGAGCTGCAGGCGTCACCTCGCCGCCGTCCGCTAATTCATAGAGCGACGGATCCATCGTCTGCAGTTCACCGCCGGGGTCGCGATATTTCACGTGCAGGATCTCGGCGACGTCCGGCACCTCAAGGTCAATGCGCCCGCATGGAAATCGCTCCATCGCCAGCATCAGCTGCTGAGTAATCAAACGGCGGCCGAGCGCACGCTCAGCCGACCGACGAACCGCCGGGATGATCATGGCGATCTGCGAGTCGAAGGCAGTGCCGTCAATACGCGCTGAGCTTTTCACCACATCAGCGTCGATGGGCTCCGTCGCGGGGCCTTCAAGAGTAATTAACGGCATGCCGCGCTCCTCAGGCCTGCGGCAGCAGGGTGCCGCCCGCACCGCTGCCCGTTCCGCCACCCTCGCCGCCGGCCGGCTTGGCCGGCTCTTCCGCCTCGAGGACGGTATGAGTTACCACTTCAGCACCGGGCTGGCCAAGCGCGTACTGCACAGCCTCTTTGCTGTCGTCGCCCTGGCCTGCCTTGACGACCACCTTGGCCTTGCCATCGTCGAAATCCACCACCTGGTTGGGCTTGTAAATTTGGCCATCAATGACTGCGTCGACCAAGATGCGAACTTTCTTTCTTGCCATGATTTTCTCCTGTGAGTTTGAGTTGCGACCGTTGGCCGGCCCCTCATTACAACGGGCACCAGAGATGCCCTGTGGAATCTGCAGCTCTTCTTAGCTGGCGGCGTTCTGGTAGGTCTTGACGGCGCCACCGACGTCGATCAGGTTCCCGCCCTGGCGGTTGAAGCCGACAAAACCGATCTGGCCATTCAGCACGAACGCGCTGTCTGCCATACGGAAGATGGTCAGGTCCATGACCTCGCGGATCATGTAGCGGCTGTAATCGCCGAAGGCCACGGACTTTGCGTTGGCCCCCATCACTGGCATCTCCTGGCACACGGCCAAAGGGCGGTTCAACAGCCGATCAGGCGCACCGCCCGGATTGCCCTGCTCATAGCCAGGCACGAAAATCGGGCGCCCGGAAGTGTCCTTGATCTTGCGTACCGCCTTGACCGACGTGTCGTGCATCATCCAGCCTACCTTCGGCCCTGCGCGATAGATCGGGTCCACCGAGTGCTCCAGGTCGACCAGGTCATCGTAGGTGATCGAATTGATCTGGCCGGTGGCGCCAACCTTACCCACCTGGGTGGCGGTGATCAGGCCGCGCGGCTGGCTCACGCCGGTGCCGGTGGTGAAGTGTTGGGCGGTGATACGGCCCAGGCGGATCTGCAGCAGGCTATTGATGTAGCCCTCGATGTCGAACATCGAATCCTGGATCAGTTCGAACGGCACTGCGATCTTTTTGGACGAATACTTGTACACGTCCATCGAGATGTTTCCGAACGTGGTTTCACCGGTGGTGACTGCGGTATTCTGGCCAACGATCTCGCCGACTTCAGAAGTGGCGTCAGCGGTCGGGAAGTTCATCTGCGCCCCGGTGCTGGTTTGCAGGATGGTTGCCAAGGCGCGCAGGCCGCCCATTGCCTTAAAGGCCTGCGTCAACTGGCGGTAGTACTCGGTGGCCACGGTGTAGCCGCCTTCGGTGCCAGTGGTGGTCGACATGGCATTGCGGATGTCCTGGTTCTGGCGAGCACGCAGCGAGGTCAACTGCTCATTGTCCAGGCCCTGGAAGCCGTTCATGAGGTAGGCGCGCAGCGCGCCGTCGTTGTTGCCGTGGGCGCCAGGGGTACGGGTGAACTCGTTGCGCAGCGTCGGATCGACATTGCCTTCGGTGCCGGCGGCGCCAATCGCGGCCATCGCCTCGTTGTGGCGCTTGATCTGCGCATCGATGTCCGCGATCTCGCGCATGGCAGCGTCATATTTCTCCTGGTGCTCGGACTTCCATTCGGGGGTCTTGTCCTTGTCGACCAGATCATTCAGGGCGCGCGCCACAACATCGCGGCGCTCACGCAGGGCTTGCAATTTGCTCATCGAAAACTCCAAAAAAAATGCCGCCTTTCGGCGGCTTGGTTAAATGCCAGCGCGTGAGCGTCAGGCGGGAATCATTGCTTTCAGGGCGGCACGCATCAGCTTCTCACGGTCGACGGGCTCGGGCGCCGGATCCTTGGGCGTTTCGGCGACGGCCTTGGGCGGCGCGGCCGGACGGATGGTCGCAGAGGGTGCGTGCTCGAACGCCGCCAAATTCCAGTTCACGCCCTGGTCCTTCGGCGCTTCCTCATCGGCCACCTTGTCGGCGAAGCCTTGCCTCACTGCCTCTTGATCCGAGAACCAGGTTTCGGCCGCCAGCCAGGTCGCGAGCTGCTCCTCGCCTTGGCCGCTGCGCTTGGCATAGGTCCGTACGAAGCTGGCGTCCAGTTGGTCCAGCACGTCAGCTTGCTTGCGCAGATCGTCCGCGTTGCCGTAGCTGAAGGTCCAGGCCTTGTGGATCATCAGGAAGCTACCCGGTGCCATGATGATTTCGTCGGCGGCCATGATCAGGAACGAGGCTGCACTGGCCGCGATGCCATCCACGTGCACAATGATCTTGCTCTTGTGCTCACGGATCGCCTGCTCAATGGCGCGGCCAGCAAAGACCGAGCCGCCGGGAGAATTGACGCGTAAGTGAATGGTGTTGGCGGTGATCTCGTTCAACGCCTTCACAAACGACTGCGGGCTTACGCCGCCCCACCATTCCGCCTCGTCGTCGCTCGAGACGATCATGTCGTAGAGGTAGACGGTGGCCTCATCGGCGCCAGCCGTCGCCACCACTTCGAATTTGCCTTGACGGCGGTTACTGACCAGCAGTTTCTGCATCGGGTGCATCGTCGTTCCCCTTAGGTGTGTCGGTTGTTTCTTGCGAGGGCGGGTTGTCCTCAGGCGCCGCTGCGGCGCCGGCTTGTACCAGGCGGTCGCCATCGGGCAGCGGCTTAAGGTTCTTCAAATGCCGCACCTCATTGATGGTCATCCAGCCCTGCGTACCAGGACCGCCGAGGGCCTTCGAAAAATATGCGGCCTGCGCCGTGGCATCGCCCTCGAGCAGCGCGTCGAGATTGAACTCGCAGAACACCTGGTTGTTGCGTGGCCAGATCTTCCGATTGATTTCCTGCCGCATGCCGGTCAGGTATCGCGCAAGCGTGTAGCGGACGAATCCGATGGACATATTCTCGACACCGCTGCCCCAGCTGGTAGTCTTCTCCGTGTAACCGATCATGTGCGGCGGCACGCCGTAGATCCGGGCAATGTCTTCGACCTGAAACTTACGGGTGGTCAGCAGCTGGGCATCTTCCGCGTTCATCGTCAGCTGGTGGACATCGAGGCCGCCGGTGAGCACCGCAGGCAGGTGCGCGTTGTGCACACCGCTGTGCTTTTCCGCCCAGGTCGCCCGCAGCAAATCGGCCTGCTCCTTCGTAATATTGCCCGTGGTCTTCAATGCAAAGTCTGGCCGTGCGCCATTGCGGAAGAAAGCAGCCGCAAACTCGTCCGCCGCCAGAGCGATCCCGGCTTGCGGCCGCAGCGCTGCTCGTAACGGGCTCAGGCTGCGCACACCATCGAAGCCGACGCCAGGAAAGTGCAGCATATCGTCTTGGTCGATGACCACCTCGGTGCCATCGTCCTGGATGTAGCGATAGTAGTTCCGCCCGCTCTGTCGCACCACGAGCATACGAGCCGGATGGCAAGGTTCAAAGCCCTGGATCTGATTTGTGTATGGCGTCACACGATGTATCCGCCAGAAGCCGTCGCCACGCAGGCCGATTGACTGTGCCGCAAATCCCCAGGCACTTCCCGCCGTCCAGTTTGGCCACGGCTGCTCATTGAACAGCCACCAGAGATCACTGGCATAGCTGTCGCGGCCGTCGGCGTTGCGCTTGAACAGGTTCAAGGGCAATGCACCGATGGCGCCGCCAATCAGCGCCACGCACGCATAAACGGCCGAGACACACATGGCGGTCTGCTCGTTCACCGGGACGCCAGCACTGGCTGGTCCGAAGCCACCGGTCAGCACATCGAACATCTCGGTCCCGCGCGTCACCTCGGAAACAGGTGTGGCGGCTTGAGGCGCCGCCGACCGTGCAGCCTGTCGGTCGGCACGCCAGCTGTTCAAGATCGTACTGCCCTGCTGATGAACACGAGATTCGTTGTACCAGGGTTGAGATGTATTCATAGGATCAAAATTCCAGGTTCTGTAGTCTGCTCAACGGCCGCCATGCTGGCGCCGGTCGCCATGAGGTTCGCGATGATTCCATCCACGCGACCAGTCGCACGCTTCTTCTCAACCTTCCGGTTGCCCGCAGGATCGCTGGCGACCACGGCGTTGGCCGCACACCAGGTCATTACCGGATTACCCCGGTGCCGAAGCGTCGCCTCGAGGAGTCGCCGCTCATACTCATCGACCGCCGGCGCCATGTCCTTGAAGCCCTGGCCGAATGCCACTAGCGGCAGCGTCACGCCCTCCTGATCGCAAATCATTTTCAGATCCTCAATGCGCCAGCGGTCGTAGGCCAGCGCCTGCAAGTCGTACATGGCCGCGATTTCAGCGCACCGCTTCACGACCGCGAGCTTGTTGATTGCCCGCCCGGCCAGCGCCTCCAGGTGACCTCCATCGCGCCACACCAGGTACGGCACGCGGTCCTGCTCGGCTTTGTTATGAAGACCGTCGCCAGGCAACCAGAACCACTCAAGCTGGCGCCAGAACGGATCGTCGTCCACCGGCTCGAACTGCAGGGCGAGTGCCGTCAAGTCCTGCGTACTGGACAGATCCAAGCCTCCGAAGCAGCGACGGCCAATCAGGCGCTGGACGTCGAACTCCTTGTCCTGGCATTGGAACCAGACGTGGGAACCGATCCATGGCGACTCTGCCGCGACCCACTGGCAGAAGTTCAGCCGCCGGACCGTGCTCTCCTTGCTCGGCATGTTGCGCGCCTGGTCGACCTGCTCCCGAAGGTAGCGATAGCCGGGCAGACCGAAGCGCAGACTCGGATTGGCTTTCGGCCAGCACCCTTCATCCTTGAACGGGTCGTCACCGACGTCCACAGCGCACACGTATGCGAAGAACGTGTCGTCCTGCAGCTGGCCGGAGCACACCTTCGCGGAATAGTCGTGGTAGTCGCCGCAAACCGTGGTCTTGTCGATGCCGCTGTTCGTGATCCCGAACAAAAGCGGCTGGCGGCGGCTCTTCTGGCCGGCCTTCAGCATCTCGATCACATAGCCGTCTTTGTGCTCGTGGATCTCGTCCAGCAGCGAGAAGTGCGGTCGCGGCCCGGACTGGCCGTCGTCAGACGCGATAGGCTTGAAGAAGCTCCGGCGTTCCAGCCAGGCCAGGTTCCAGACGTTCAGACCTGTACCCGACTTCTGGATGCGCGCGGCCAGCTCCGGCGACTGGTCGACCATCGCGACCGCATCCCGAAACAGGATCATCGCCTGGTCCTTCTTCGTCGCGGCGGCATACACCTCCGCACCAGCTTCGCCATCTGCCATCAGGCCGTACAGCCCAATGCCGGCGGCCAACGGCGACTTGCCCGAACCCTTGCCGGTCTCAACATAGGCAGTGCGGAACCGCCTATAGCCGTCGGCCCCCTTCCACCCGAAGATTGAGCCGACGATAAACTGCTGCCAGTCCAGCAGCTGGTAGGGAATGCCGTCGTACTCGCCGCCCGTCAACCGCAGGACGTCTGGAAAAAAATTGATCGCGCGGGCGGCCTCCTCGGCGTCATACCGCAGGCCGCGTTCGCCGCCATGCACCAGGTCGTCCAGGTGTCGCTGGCAGGCGCCCCGCACATGGGGGCCTGCCACGATATCGCCGGAGACCACCGCGCGAGCGTAGCGCTCGACCGTATCACCGGCTGAAGTAGTCCGTTTTCGGCTTTTCGTTGCCCTTTTCTTTGTCGTTTCCATACCCGAACAAATCCCCTTGCGGCGCGGCGCCGGAGACCTTCGCTATCGACGCCGGCGTGATGCCGAACTCGGTGCCGAAAGTCTTCATCTGGTCCGCCGCACGGTTGGCGACCTGGTAGTGCACCGACATCTGTTTGTAACCGGAAGGCGTCTTATCGACATAGCCGTCCTGGCCGATGCTTTCGAGCAGCTGGATCTTCTCGTAGGCCCGCACGTAGTCGGCCCAGGCTTGGCAGTAGACAGCCAGCGGGGCCATGTACTGCTCGGCGATCACGCCCATCGCCTCCAGCAACGGCGTGATGCGGTGCCACTCAGCCAGCGCCGCCCCCCGGAGGTGCGGTGGCGGATCGGGAATCGCGACCGCCGGCCGCGCGCAGCCGGCAAGGTCAGCCGCGCCCTTCTTGCTGCGGTTGCCCAGCAACATGTGGACGTTCGCCGGCAAGGCCTTCCGGCCCGAATTGTGATTACCTGCCATGTGTTCCTCCTGGGAATACCCCCCCCTCCATATTTCCCGCCGCTGCAAATCGAGGGAAGCGAGCGGTCTCAGGTCGAACCGCCCCAGAGATCTGACCGCCACCCGCCTCGTCGCTCTCAGGCCTGGCGCCAATGGTGCGCAGCGTCCACCGGGATGCCGTTCTCGTCGCACCCACGCTCGATGCCGCTCTTCTCCATCTGCTGCTTCACGCTGTCGTGGCAGGGCTTGCAGAGCGACTGCAGGTTCGCGGGATCGTGAAACAGCCGCTCATCCCCACGATGGGCCTTAATGTGGTCGACCACCTGGGCAGGCTGCACCCTTCGGCGTTTCGCACAGAACTCGCACATCGGGACCCCGGTCAGCTGGGCATGCCGCAGCCGATACCAGGTCTTCGTGTTGTAGAGGTGCTTATAGGGAGACGCCGCCATCGCCAAGCCTCGCTGATCGCAGAGATGAAAAAAAGCCCCGCACTCAGCGGGGCCTCGGAGACAAAAATATCAATCAAGGAAATTCAGGCAGAGCGGCAAGCCAACTTTGACAAAGCCGGCCGACAAGCGCGCGCTTAGCTCTTTCGTAACCCGCCCGCTGCAGTTCGTCCAGGTTAGGGAATCGGCCATCCGCCCCAGCAAGGTTACCTGTCGCATCGAACGGTAATGCTGCGAATTCAACCTCCGATCCATCTAGCTCGATGCGACGGATCGAATAGCGACCGACGTAGCCAAACGAATTCCCCATCGTGGCACGTCCGAAATGATATCGGAACACAAAGCGCCCAAAGAAGCCGTGCAACTCGAAGCTATCATCATCACTTCCATCCACCAATTCGATAGCCTCGCGCCATTCATAGTCGTCGTCGACCAGCTTCACCGCAAGAATCTCCTTGATTTTTGACGCGTGCTTCAAGCAGGCCTTGTGCATCATCGCCGCTCTAGCGACGCTTTCCTCAATTTCCATAACCCCTCCACAAAATGAGAGATGAAACTATACCCGATTCACAATCCGGCTAGATGAGCGAAACAAAAGACCAGAAACACAAAAGGCAAACGTGAGCAACTGGAACAACTAGGCGTACGCATTGCCTTGATGCTGACCGGGCGATCACTACCATCCTTCGTGATCTCCACATCGCACCATTCGGTCCAGGTGTCACCCAGGCCCAGCGGGCCATTCCCATTCAAATCGACTTACATATGCACCACCGAATAAAAAAGCCGCGACAAAGCGCGGCGAACGTTCGTGCACACGCACGGAAGAAAGAACTCAACAGATGGCTACACGTTCGGTCCGTGGGCGCTGGCGCGGCCCAGCCGAAAACCCAAAGGCTCGCTTGTTGTATCCTTCGAGCTTGGCCTCTAGGGAACCTTCCTCAGAGCGTTGAACTTAATCTCACGACAACAACATGGACATAAAAAGCAAAGTAACTGCATGGTCCCGAGAGGATCTGGAGCAAGCAACAAAAGCTATGGTGAAGATTGCCGGCAGCGTCTTCGGTCTAACTCTGGTAGCCTACTTCGTAAGGTTCGGACCATTCTCAGAGTACATTTTTGGCAAAGAGGGTGCGACCGATGTCTCAACAGCTCAAGCAGCTTGGGGGCAGTTCGGTGATTTCATTGGCGGCTCTCTCAATCCATTTCTGAGCGCGCTTACCCTAGTTGGACTAGTCTTCACAATATTGCTCCAACAAGAGTCGATGGCTCGCACTCAAGCGGACAGTAATAACAACATCAATTCTTTGCGTGAGCAGGCGGAGCTATCTCTCATAACCGCACGATTACAAGCTCTTTCCGTGACTCTCGACGTCATCACAGAAATGCATGCACAAGCGGTTGCGTCAAACCATATGACCGCGATCCAGCTTCTTGACCAGAAGCAGAAGATTGCCAACGAAATACTTGAGATCAATGACGCCCTTCGAAACAGACCCGTGAAGTGACCGTTCCATTGATGGCGCGGCGTGCCGAAGAAACGGACAAGCAAGACAACGCAGACGTCTGCACATGTGGACGTCGGCTTGAAAAGCAAAAAGCCCTGGAGAATTTCTTTTCCAGGGCTTTGAACGTAAGTGCGTCGAGTCTGGACAAAATATAAGCCAACTGTAACACCGCCGTCAATCGTTTTCTTTCGTTGTGGATAACTGCCGGCGCGGTGGGACGATCCCCTGCTCTACAAAATAGGGATGAAGCCGGGCATGGGCCATCACTTCCAGCTGCTTCACATGCTCACGCACAACCTTGCCCGCCCGGTGGAACTTCATGTGCGATCCCTTGAACGAATCCGCCAGCTCGCGAACCGTGATCTTCGTCTTGGCATGGTCGGCAAAGAGGCGAGCCAAGAGAAGATCCACCGCTTGAGCTGGTACGTTCCTGACCAGCGGCCGCATCCAATCTGCCAGTGCCAGAATCGCGTCCGAGCGCTCACGGGAGAAAGCATATCGACGCGAGCCGTCGACGTCCTCGTAGTCGGTGGCGCCGAAACGCGCCAGCACGACGTTCATCTCCGCTTCCGGCAGCTTGCTTCTTACCGCCGACACGATGAGTGCGCACTGGGCGCGGATGTCATCGTCCCGCAGGCCGGAGAAATCGATTGTCCCAGCAGGCGCACCGCGTAAAGCTTCGAACCAGTCCGCCTGCGTATCGGAGAGCTTCGGCGCATACTCCATAATCCTCAGCAATGCGGCGCGCGTTACGCAGCCTTGGCGGGCCTCATTGGCGATCACGACGAACGCAGTGTGCAACGCATGCCCCACATCCTTGAAAATCGCTCCCTTGTTCAGCTCAATTGCTACCAGCATCTTCTTCCCCATCAAGTGACACGACGTACGACACGCCGTATTGATCAAATTTCACTGCTACCGCGCCGCGCTCCAGCGGCGTACCGAGTTCGAACCCACCTTCCGTCGCGTGGAACACCGGTTGGCCTCGCATGCCCCTTCGTAGCACGTTGTTGATGTAACCGGCCCCGAAGGCCAATCGAAGCGAATCAATGAATGCCGCCGTCTTCGGCATCGCGTCCCTCGACCTCATTTCAGCCCCTTTCGCAAACCGTTCATACTGTTCACCTAACTATCAATGCGTTGAAAGCCTTATCAGCATTGACTTTATGAATGGTTTGAATAGTTTGAATAGTTAAAAAAGGTACCCAAAGCAAGAACCAAACATCCCTCACGCGCGCACGCATACGAAGGCCCCGATTAAAACTCCCCACACTGTTCAAACTATTCACAAAGCCTTTTCCCGCGCGGCATTCAAGCTATGAATAGTTGAATGGCAGGTGAAGGGTTAGTGTTCACCTCCACTCTCCTGCTGGTCATACACACGTCGATAGCGGTTCAGATCCTTCTGAAACAGATCGCTTCCATTCTTCGCAAACTCCTTCAATGACACACCCTCGGCCGGCTTACCGATCAAATAGACCGTCCGTTGCTTGGCCCCTGCGCCGTCACCGAGGTCGTACTCCACCAATTTCCGTCTCAACGCGTCGCCGGCTATTCGCTCCACCGTCCGGCCAAAAAGCGTCTGAGTAGGCGGAAAGCGCTCGCCGTTGAGATGGCACCACCTGGTGAAGGCAGCGTAGAGCTGCATCGCGCTGCATGTCATAAAGGGCAACGGCAGTGCTTGCGCTTGCCACTCGCGGTAGAAGCGCTCCGGCGCGGTCAGGCCCAATGCAATCAGGTTCTGCTTGGCCCGGCTGTCGAGCGGCTTAGTGTGCGGCGAGAAATCGGTGCAATCGACTTCCTCGCGCAAGTAGTAAAAGAAAGCCTCCAGGCCACCGTTCTCAATCTCGTCGGCCACGGAGCGATAGAACTCTTCGTCTTTCTTCGGCGGCGTCCATAGCACCAGATAGCGACGGTCTGTCTTGTCCAAGGCGAGCGGCTGCAGCTCGTTCGACAGGAAGACGAAATTCATGTGGTTCGCCTCGTATCGCTCGGGCAGGTTCTTTGGGTTGATCGGGATTTCCTCGCCCGAGATCATGTGTTTCAGCTTCCCCTTGATTTGTTTCAGTTCGTTGCGCGTGACCACTTCGTCGCACACCAGGAACAGCTTTCGGGAGGCCCATTCGTTGAACTGCGATTCGATTTGCGCATTACCGATCACCCAGGAGTACTGACCGTAGATGCGCCGCACCACCTTTTCCCAAAACAGATTTTTGCCTGAGCCTTCATCGCCGTGCATGATGATGGATGTAGCCATCTTCGCGCCGGGGTACTGCAACGGGTACGCGATCCACTTCACGATCCACACAAACATGTCCGTGTCGCCATCGCAGAGGTGCAGTAGCAGCTCCAGGATCAGGCCGCATTCCCCCTTCTTCGGCTCGATGGCGAATCCGTCGTACATATTGACGTATTCAGGGTCATCATCGACCTTCCCGGTTGGGTCGAAGACCAGCTTGTCCGAGCTGACCATTCGGCGCTCGCTGTTACCCAGCCAGTACTTCACTTCATCGGTGCCGAAAGCCAAGCGCATATCGGCCACCTTGATCTGCAGTTTGTTGACGGTGTCCCAGGCCGTACTGGTGCCGTACAACAGGACGAAGTGCTCCAGGAGGTAGTCACGTGTTTCCCAGAACTCAGGCGGCCGCACTTTCGGAGGCTTGCCGGATTTCTTCGGCACCTCCCCCGCCCCCTCTGCCGGCGGCGCAGCGGCATCAAACTCGGGGGGCGGCTCGGCACCGCCATGTGCTGGACCTCCCTCATCCTCCGCATCAACCGTGGCATCTCCTTCGCATCCAGGGGGTCGGGGAGATTCGCCATCAGCGGCCGTCTTCGCCTTTGCTTTCGCACGCGGAGGCCCAGTCTTGGCAGGCGCTGGCTGCTTCCAGCCCGCATCAATGGCAAGGCGATAAATCGTTGCCTCTGTCACCTTCACACCACTGCCAAACGATTTCCAGTGCTTGCGACAGTCCTCCTGGCCACCATAGCCATCGGATTTGGAAGACCAGTAATCCCACACTGCAAAGCCCGCATCGCCCAGGACGCTATAGACGGCCATGCCCACCTTTATCCAGCTGTGGTAATCATCGGCCGGGATGTAAGCCAGCGCTGATTCAAGCCTGGCTCGGTCGCTAAGGGCAGGCGGCGGATCGGCCGGCCGCTCGATGTCCTTGCTCTTACCGCCGTCAACCAGCTCCCTTAGGCGCGATAATGCCGTCTCCGTGATCGGCTGCAGCTCGACTAAGTCGGGTGAAAGGGAATCGGCGGTGAATGTGAAAAACTGGCTGCCGCAAAAGACCTCCAGGCCCACTCGATTGGACTTGAAGGTCTCGGTCTTCCCTTCGCAGATGATATGGAATCCGGTCCGTGACGGGGAGCGCTCAGCGTAGCTCGGACATAGCGCCAGCACTTCCTGGGCCAGCTCACTGATGACGCCCTCTCCGTCGATGCACTTGTCGATGTCGATACCGATCAGGCCGTCATCGGGCAGGAAGGCAAAGCCTATTCCGCTAAAGCCGCCAGCCGTTGCAGCCATGAGGGCGGTATCGAATGTCCCCAGGAGGGCACGGTCCTTCTCATCACCTTGTGTTCCGTGACGCTTCTTTCCACTCGGCCAGTACGGCACTTTTAGCGGCTTTTTCTTACCGGGCTCAAAGCGCCAAATCAGCCATTGCTTACGGTCCTTGAGGGACTGCGGAATCATTGCAACATCCTTGATCACCGGCCGGCCCCCTTGCGGACCACCGAGATGAATCGGGTTCCTGCACCGCGCAGTTTCAGGATGGCGCCACGAAGCGCGCGGCGGGCGCTGCGCTTGGATTCGATGGCCTCATCCAGCTCTTTGACCGCCGCTTCCATGGCCGGCAGGGTCGGCATCGCCACCACTAGGCTAAGCGCCCCGATGGCTTCACCACTCTCTTTCGCCACCGCTGCAAGGTGCCGCACCGCATCCATCTCGCCGGACAGCTCGGCGTCCACTCTCCCTGCGACCAGGTGCAGTGGCGTGAGCAGATCGTTGATGCACCGCAGGCAAATGTCCGCCGGCATTGCGGCCAAGAGCGATGGAAGGAAATTGGTGGGAAGCAGGTTGGTGTCCTTCGAGCGATCATCCAACCAGCGGAAGATGCGGTCGGCAATTACGCGCGACCTGGTGAAGCTGTCCTGGGTTGGCGGCTCGAATCGGATGCCGGTGTTTGCTGGCCCGCCTATGCGCTCATGTGCTTCGACAATCAATACCGCGATCGTCTCGCGGCTGGCGTCGATTCGCTTTCTCCACATGTCCACGTAGGTGGCCACGATGGAAATCGGCGTGTGCGTTTCATTACGCATGACTTTTCGTCCCCTGGAAATTAAATTGAATGCTCATCAATAAGAATGCGCACCCGCCATGACCATGCATCGCTACCTGGTGATAATTCAGTTCGCCTCAAAACTGTCCCGTCACAACCTCGCGGTGATCGCCCCTCTCGTCAACAGCTCCGTCCGCCAGACCCTCTCTGACTGCGAAGCGATTCTGAGCACCGAGTCGGCTGCATCATTCGTCGGGCTCGCGGCGCTGCCAGCCGAAGAACTATTTCCGCTTCTCGCCAGGCGTCTCCGTCCTGGCGATCAGCTGCACGTGCTTTCCCTTGGGACATCGGGCGCTACCGCACATCCTGGACTGCATACGTGGCTCCAGCGAACAGCGGTAACGATTCACCAACGGTAACCAGCTCGGGCCAGATCTCCTGCCAATCGTCAGGCCGCAAATGCTGGCGGGTAATCGCGCCCTTTGTCACTCGCTCAATACGTGCGCATAAGAGTGGTTCGATCAGCGTGCCGCGTGCTCGCCAGTTGCTAATGACCGACTGGCGAACCCCGATTAGGTGCGCCAATTTGGACACCCCTCCGGAGAGTTCGATGGCTTTATCGAGTGGTTTCATCCCGGCATTTAATCACCACAGTGATATTTACGTCAACACCTCTGTGATTCACAGAAGTGATTTAATCCGCGCCATGAACAAAGAAACCCTGGGGGAACGGCTGCGCGCCACCCGAAAAGCCAAGCACCTGACGCAAGCACAGCTCGCGCAGAAGGCCCACTTATCCCAGGGAACAATTGGCAACATCGAATCGGGTATCAGGGGGTACGGGGAAAGCCTGCTGGATATCGCAAAGGTGCTGGGGGTCAGCGCCGAATATCTACGAATGGAGACCGACGATCCGGAGATCGCGCCGGCCTCCAACGACAGCAACGTGCCGGCGAGTCTGACTGCGCGCCAGATTGCACTGCTTCAGCTGTTCGAAGGCCTCACATCGAAACAGCAAGACGAATACTTCAGGAATCTTGAAAATACGAAACAAGCCAACGCTGAGCTGATCGAAGAGCTCACTCGGAAGAGGCAACAAAAGTAACCCTTCAGCTCTGCGCTCTTCACCCACTGCATGAGAAATCATCGCGGTGAGGGCTCACTCGACCCGATTAGCCTGTTGCAAACACGACATTGTCGTGTTTTTTTTATCTCTCATTTATCACACAAGTGTTGAAATATAAAATCACTTGAGTGATACTCCCATCCGTTAAACCACGGAGGGATCCATGAGTTCACGACGCAACAAGGCCACCTCATTCCAACGGCCGCCCAAATTCAATTTCCTTGCTGGTCGCGGGCCCGCCCAACGCCGCGACTGGCCGCTCGGTCAATCATCGGCCGAAGCGAAGCAATCCGCTGCAGATCAGTACAGCAAGCGAGGTGCGAAATGAGCCGCTTCGGACTGGCGCCAGAGAGCGAGGCCATGTTCCGGCGTGTCACGCATTCCCGCCATATTTCACATGTCCGCAAGGACTGCGCTTGCGGGAAGCAGGTAACCGCGAAGCAGCTCACTCAATACGGCAAGTGCGCCAAGTGTCACAACGAAGGCCGCAGCCGCGCGTCTGCATTGCGGGCCGCGCCCCTGTTTGTTGCCCCGTCTTTGTGGTCGAAAGCGAGGAAGGCATGAGCCAGCCGAACACTCTAACCGTTCTCACCGCGATTCGCGGATATCGACTGCTTCTTATCAAGCACGGCCCCTCGTCAGGCAACAGCATTTCAGCAGACCTTCAAAGCGTGAAAGGCACTGCTTCGCTCGTGTTCGCAACCTCCAATGGGGAAAACGACTGCCGCTTCAATAGCAACAGGGATGGCTCTTGGGACCTTTGGATAGGCCGAGCATGTTTCAGCTTGTCACAAGCCAGTGCGCACCTTGTTGCCCAGTTCATTGGTCTTGAACTTCCGAAGACATGCCGGGAGGCTAAATGAAAGCCTTCCTCCTCACAGTGACCCGCGAGAGCGGTATCCCTCTGACCATATCTATCATCGCGCACTCGTCCTTCGATGTGCACACGTCTGCACTCGATATGTTCGGCGTCTGCAAAATCTCGGTGAGGCCAGCATGAAGAAGCTCGCGAAGATTGCGGAAGCGGCTCTCATCATCCTGGCTTTCGCCAGCGCCTTCATTGTGCTCTCGGCCTTGGCTGTGACCGACGACCTATCGCTACCTCGCGACTCCGCTCTCGATGCAGCCGAGGTAGCAGATGGCGCGGACGGTCTCTTCGATTTCGACCGCCTGCGAGATCTGTGTCGGGTTCCGTGGCCTCACAGCATTGCAGGAGATCGCACCGAGGAGGCCCGTCGAAAGGCCTGCCGCGCCGTCCCACAGTGAGGCCAGCATGTACATGAAGCCCTCACCGCAGATGACGCTGGACATCATGAACGAGCGCCTGCAGTCAATGCGCAGGCTCAGAACTGGTCAAGCAGGAGCCTCGCTCACCAGCGTCCTGGACGCCATGCGCGCTCAGGGCGTCATCATCGGCGCGCCCCAACCAGCTCCCATCGCTGCCCCTCCACATCACACCGCTTGGCAGATCACGGTTTGCGTGCAAGACGCACGGGCGGACCTCTTATTTTTCGTTCCTGACGACCACTCTACCCGGAGAAACGTATGACCGACTCAGAAAAGCTTGATGCACTGGTCGCGCTTATCCGGCGCCGCCCCGGTCTGCGCAAAGCGCAACTGTGCGATGCGCTGGACATTGACGACGAACCTCTCACCCAACTCCTCGCCCTGGCACAACTGGAGGGCCAAATCGTCAGCAAATCGACCGAAGGTAAGAACGGCTTGATGCTGCCTGAGTATCACGCAAAGGGGCCAGGAGCGCTTGGATGGCAGTCAGGCAGCGAGGGCGTGAAGGACACCGCCCCTCCGCCTGCTGCTGCGCTGTCGGTCGGCGTTCCTGCAAGTCGCAATAAGGCGGCCGCTTCGCCGACCAAGAAACCTCGACGGGGCAAACGCACGATCTCGCGCGAGGCGGAAGCAACCGCATTCCTCGCAAAGCATGGACCTGCGACACCCGAGCAGATGAGGATGGCGCTAGATCTGAGGAAAGGCTACGCAGTCTCTACCTGCCTCGCGGTCGCCATCAAAGCCGGCCGCATTCTTGTGCAGGATGGCCTCTACGCTCTCGCTGCCGAAGGCAGCGAGCTGATCAAGGCTTCGTCCTCTCCTGCTCGCGACAGCGTCGCGAGCCTGGATTCCACACCCTCGGCCGGTTCCCAGTCGGGGGGCGGGGGGGGACTTGTGGTAGCTCAGCAAGCTGAGCAAACCAATCAGTTGACCTGGTCGATCTTCCCGGACGGCCATGTCGGCATCTTCACCGCCGAGGCCGGCATCCTCCGCCAGCACCTCTCTCTCAGCCAGGCAGACGTGGTCGGCCTGCACGCATTCCTCTCTCAAACTAAACCCGTCTGGAACCACGTCCAGGCCCAGGAGCAAGCATGAGCATCGATCTGACCCATCCGCACTTCGGCATGATCCCCATCGAGTACATCGTGGCCGACCCGAATCAGCCCCGTAAGACGTTCGACGAGGACGCCCTCGCCGAACTGTCCGAGAGCATCAAGCAGAGCGGTATCCTTCAGCCGATCCTGACTCGCCCGGTCGCAGGTAGCCATACAGATGTGGAAATCGTCGCCGGCGAACGCCGCTATCGCGCCGCCAAGTTGGCTGGCCTGACTGAAGTGCCGGCCATCGTCCGCGAGATCTCCGATGCGGAGGTCGCGATCATGCAGCTGGTCGAGAACCACCAGCGCGCAGACGTAGCGCCAATTGAAGAAGCCGAGAAGATGCGCAAAGCTATGGACGACTACGGCTTCTCGATTGAAGAGCTTTGCGAGAAGATGGGCGTTAAGCGCCGTTGGGCTTACACCCGTCTGCAGCTGCTGCGGCTCGCCCCCGAGGCCCGCGCCGCCCTCACCGAAGGCAAGGTAAACGCATCGACCGCCCTTCTGGTCGCCCGCATTCCCGTACCTGCGCTGCAGGAAAAGGCAATGAGCGAGATCTTGGCCAATAATGGCCACGACGGCACAATGTCTCACCGGGCCGCCCAGGAGCTGCTGGCCACGCGCTACATGCTCAGTCTTGACGAGGCACCGTTTGATCCGGCGGACGCCAAACTGGTGAAGGGATGCGGAAGCTGCCAGGAATGCCCAAAGCGCGCGGGGAATCAGCCCGATGTATTCACCGACGTCGACGCTAACACCTGCACCGACCCTGACTGCTTCGAGACCAAGAAGCAGACCCATTTCAAGATCATCATCACCAAGGCCGAAAAGAAGAAGATCCCAATCTTCTCGGACTGGAAGGAGTTGCGGGTGCAGTTCCCCTACGGCACCACCCTCAACGGCTCTGAGCGACTCTGGGGCCTGCAACGTCTGGTGAATCATGCGGAGATGTCGAGCAAGAGCATTCTCGAAGCTCTGTCGATCAGCCAACTTCCAAAGCCAGCGGCGTACTTGGTAGAACATGACGGGAAGCCAGTACCCGAATACCTCAAGACCGAAATCCAGCAGGCGCTGGAAAAGGCCGGCATCGCTCGTACCGAGGAGCAGCAGACCGAGTACGAGGCTGAGCTGGAGAAGGCTGCAGACGCGGAGAGCGATGGCTCCGGAGCGGGGGCCTTCACACCGCCGAAGAAGCGGGCCGAAGAGGTCATCGCGGCCGCCTACGACAAGTACCATCAGTCCGTTTTCTCCGCAATTCGAGATCAGCTGCAGCCTATCCATACTGCGGCCGTGTATCGCGCCATGGCCGCACGCATTGCTGTGGCCGGAAGCACCGGCGGCTTCTATATTGAGATCTCGAGCGACGTCGACGAGACCTACGACGCCGATCTTACGCAGCACGCCGAGGTCGACCACATGCTTGAGCAGGCAACAGATGAAGATGTGTGCCGCCTCTTCATCGAAGGGCTGCTCGAGCCTGGTCGCGTCTGGTCCACAGAAATCGTCGATGGTGAGTTCAAGCCGGATGAGGATGACGCCGACGCGATCAGCCTCAATGCCACCCTCTTCAAGGTCGCAAGGATCGTCGGAGTCGATACCAGCGAACTGAAGCGCGAAGCCTTCCGCGACATCGAGCCGGAGCCCACTAGGGCACTCGCACCCGATGCTGCCTGGCCTTTCCCGAAATCCAAGGAGTGAAGACCATGAGCACACGCGTTCGTAGCCGCCTCAGGAAGGCCGGCAGCAACTTCAAACGCCTCGATTTTCCCGCCATGCCACTCTCGCACTTCCCTGCGTTCGTGGAGGACACTTTCCGTCCCATCGAGCAGCTCCTGGTCGAACTGGAGACAACTGGCGAGACCGACTGCGACCGCGACGGCGCAGTGTATCGGGCACGCAGCGACGGGCAGTGGTACAGCCTGGCCGGCGCCCTTTCGGGATTCGTTGAGTTCTTCGAGGCTTACGGTCGCCTTGTAGGCCGTGTCATGCCTGTAGCTGCAGTCGCACGCCTGGCCAATAAATTCGGCTACGGGACGATGGTCTTTCAATCAGACATCGATGACGTGCGCTTCGAGCTCGATTCCCTGCGCGCAGAGACCAACCTCATGACGAGCGGGCAGGCCCGCTCGATCCTGGCCAGCATGACGGAGGAAGCATGCGTCGCATAGTTCCGTCGAAAAACAAGCCTGCGGCTCAGTCGGATAACGTCAACAATCCGGCCCACTACACCGGCCACCCTTCCGGTATCGAGTGTATTCAGATCACCGAACATATGGGTTTCAACCTGGGCAATGCGGTTAAATACATCTGGCGCGCAGATCTGAAGGGCAGCGCTATTGAGGATCTGAAAAAGGCCGCTTGGTACATTCAGAGGGAGCTGCAGAAGCGAGGCGCAAAATGAAGGCGCAAATGTTCCTTGTGATGAAGTACGAGCGTATGACGATGACACTAGCCGAGGTCTGCGACGAAATTAGCCTAGAAGTCGGCACTGCGCACAATAAAATTTCTGCAGGGACGTTCCCGATCCCCACTCGGAAGGAAGGGCGCAACCGAGTAGCCGATGTTCGCGACGTTGGTGAATACTTGGATAGGCAGCGGCGGGAGGCCAAGGAGGCTCACGAAACTAGGCATTGAGCGCAAGGCGGAGCAAAAAAAGACGCTCAGGCGTCTTTTTTTGCTGCACGCTCTTCCGGAATTCCCACTCCGGCGCTTCGCATTAATGCACCAACCTTGCTGTATGTTGCGTGCAGCCAGCTCGCCGCGTGCTGAGAAAATTCTTCTAGAACCAGAAGAGGATCATCGGGCGGGGGATCCGGGCGGAAACGCTCAGTCCTCATCGCAACGAAAATAAGATTTTGAAGAAAGACCGTCACATCCTCTGGCTTTATAGCCGCATCCAATTGGTGCGCCAATCGGTTACGAATAGCTCCAATACGACGAAGGCCAGGAACAAGCTCAGCCAGAAACTTATCCCCTCTGTCGATCAACTCAACCTTTTGCGTGTAGCTAAGTTTTGCCGTCAAAAGCGGTCCAAGTTTTGGATTAACCCGCTGAAGATGCTCGGTAAGGTGGTGTTCCACGAAAAGATGCGATCGAAGAATCCGTCCGATAGTATCTATATTGAGATCCCATTTCCTCGCGATTTCATGGGCCTCGGCCTCAGCAATGCCGATGAATTTGTCTTTACCACCCGCAAGTAAAAATACCGCCTGGAGGGTATCCTCGATGCTTTCTTCAATAGTTTTGTGGCTCACACACGCGCTCCAAGCCAGTGAAAAAGAAAAAGGCGCGATGCGCCTTTTCTATTAAAAACATCCCAAGATAGAGCCTACGTTCTCCAATAAATATTAGGCAAAGTAAGCACTCGCCTGGATCTTAGGAGTGGGCTCGACAAGAACACGGTACCCGTCATAGGTAGGCGGCAATTTCGGAGTATTGGCGCCTGGCGCCACCCATACCTTGAGGATATAGGAAGTTCCATCAGGCCATGCACTGACATTCACCGCACCTTTCGATGCGGCAATGTCTAAATACAATTGCTCGGCGGCCTGGAACGGGTCCATTACAAGTTATGTCCTGAAACCAAAGACATACCCAATCTTTGCAAGATGGGCTGAATTGGCATGATGAGAGAGAATTTCGTACCCGGTGCGGACGAGTCATCCCCACCAGCGACCACTATACCTACAGCATAGCGTATGCCTGCGGCATCCGTATGCACTACTAGTGATCCGGAGTCGCCAAAATCCGAAAATCTATCAGTCAGACCATGTACCACGCTCATCGTTTCAAAATAGGCTTGCCCCGAGAAATTATATTGGGGCGCCGAATAGGAGATGGCAAGAGGACCAGTAATCGTATTAATTACCCTCCCTCTAGAGTGGCCAGTGGTACGCCCCACCTTCTCAACCTCCATCCCCGGAACCAAAGGGGCGGCCAGAGAGGGCGTGTCGTATGCATCCTGCTGCATTGAAGAGATTCTTGCAGGATCAGCAATTTTAAATACGGCCACATCTTGGTTGAGCGAAGTATCTACAACGGTTGGGTCGCCCAATGTCATGGGTAGCTGCCGTAAGTGAAAACCCAGCGTAAACGGCGCAGGATTTTGCGGCGCAACATCAGTAATCCCCGGCGCAACGATCGGCAGGCCAGTAGGGGCGTAATTACATGCCCCTGATACGTGATTGTTAGACATGCCGTATAAGCCCCCAGCACCGTCCCTTAATAAGCACGTCAGAGTTCCAGCCCCCCGAAAATTGCCTACGGAAATGGAGCTACCGCATGTGTAGAAAGATCCTTGCGCTCCGACATGAATCGCGCAGGGATTAGCGCCTTGGGCAATGTTCGTAGGAGAGACCTCATCTGTAGCACCTTGGCGGAAAATGAGCTGGTAGCCATCGCATGTAAGAGGCAACTTCTTTGAAGCACGTCCACCCGGTGCCACCTTGTTAAGGTAGACACTGATCTGCCCGCGTTGGCTATTTACTCCAATGAAACGGATCTGCTTTTGCCTGAGCAAAATAATCCCGTCTTGGGAAATGCTATCGAAGGTAGGGTGCTCATAGTCCGGCCCTGGATAATAGGCTGAGACAACCAACAGGCCGTGGTCATGAGCCCACCGGAGAAGGCGCAAAGAGGATGTAACGATATCTATGGCCGGTGCAGTAACACTTTCGATCAGCTCGCTTGAAGGATTCAGTTCTTGTTCTGTCACGAATTTCCCCGTGCTAAGTCTCACTCCGTAGGATGGTCTCGTAAGGCCCCTGCGCTTTACGTAACTACGGATTACATCGTTCCCCCGACAATCATAATCCAAGCTCGAGAACATATTTGCCGTTTCGACCACAGATGGGAACACAAATTTCTGGAGTGATGGCCAAAATTTGGCCAAAAAATTAAAACCATCCAGTATTTATAGCTGTTCCAGCTCTAATTATGTCCAGTCCATCATCGGGGCGACGCTCAGGGTACGCGGAGGCAGGTCTTTCTTCATGGGCTGACGAAATGCATCAATCAAGGTTCGTTTGCGCCTTCGGGCGCGGGGCCGACGATGGGATAGCCACACTCGCCGCAATCATCGCAATGGTACTTCGGCGCCGTCCCGAGGGTCTTTCCAGCTTACGCCAGCAATGGCTAGCAATGGCAGATAGCAGCGACAAATAGAAAGCCCGCAAGGCTTGCGCGTTGCGGGCTGGTGTCCCCTCTATCCTCTTCGAGATAGGATTTTTCGTACAGCGGACTCGATTCTGCACCACAAACCGGCAGTCGTCATTTCGCAATGCACAAAAACAGCGCAACAAAATCTATTTTGGACAAATGTTCATCTCTACTGACAAAGAGATGAAGACAAATCCGGCGCCGAACACCGCTGGGAAGCCCGGAAAGCGCCTCATCGGTTGGTCCGGCGAAATCGGCAAAAAAAAAGCCCACAACCGAAGTTGCGGGCTTGAATCCAATTCTTTAGGAGGAAATTGGAGGAGACAGGTGTAACTATATGGCAGTGCATCATGGCTGTCTGCTTTATTGTGCTGATATCAGTTATTCACAAACCACATATCAACACAACCTGTCTCACTCCGGCGGCCGTTGCCGGCCACCCCGCTCCCTTAGATCGATTCTTCGCGCGATGCCTTCTTGCGTTCGTGTTCCTTCAGGTGACGCTTGCGCAGGCGGATGCTCTTCGGGGTGACTTCGACCAGCTCGTCGTCCTCGATGAATTCCACCGCGTATTCCAGCGACAGCTCGATCGGCGGCACCAGGCGCACGGCTTCGTCGGTACCGGAAGCACGCACGTTGGTCAGCTGCTTGCCCTTGATGGGGTTGACCACAAGGTCGTTGTCGCGCGAGTGGATGCCGATGATCATGCCTTCATACACCGGGTCGTTGTGGCTGACGAACATGCGGCCGCGATCCTGCAGCTTCCACAGTGCGTAGGCCACGGCGGCGCCGTCATCCTGGGAGATCAGCACGCCGTTGCGACGGCCGGCCAGTTCACCCTTGGTGGTGTCAACCGGCTTGTAGTCGTCGAACACGTGGCTCATCAGACCGGTACCGCGGGTCAGGGTCATGAATTCACCCTGGAAGCCGATCAGGCCACGTGCCGGGATGTGGTATTCCAGGCGCACACGGCCCTTACCGTCCGGTTCCATGTTCTGCAGGTCGCCACGACGGCGGCCCAGTTCTTCCATCACGCCACCCTGGTGGGTTTCTTCGACATCGACGGTCAGGTTTTCGTACGGCTCTTCACGAACGCCATCCACCATGCGGAACACCACGCGCGGACGCGACACGGCCAGTTCGAAGCCTTCGCGGCGCATGTTTTCGATCAGGATGGTCAGGTGCAATTCGCCACGGCCCGACACTTCGTAGGTCGAGTCGTCGTTCTCGGCCTGCACCACGCGCAGGGCCATGTTGGACTTCAGTTCCTTTTCCAGGCGATCGCGGATCTGGCGGGTGGTGACGAACTTGCCTTCGCGGCCAGCCAGCGGCGAGGTGTTGACCATGAAGTTCATGGTCAGGGTCGGTTCGTCGACCTTCAGCATCGGCAGGCCATTGGGCGCATCCGGCGAGCAGATGGTGGAGCCGATGCCGATTTCCTCGATACCGTTGATCAGCACGATGTCGCCGGCCAGGGCCTCGTCCACCAACACGCGCTCCAGACCCTTGAAGGTCAGCACCTGGTTGATGCGGGCCTTGGTGGGCTTGTCTTCGGGACCGTTCATCCAGACCACGTCCTGACCGCCCTTGACGCGACCGGCCAGGATACGGCCGACGCCGATCTTGCCGACGTAGGACGAGTATTCCAGCGAGGTGATCTGCAGTTGCAGCGGTGCGTCCGGGTCATCCTTGCGGGCCGGGACGTACTTCAGGATGGCGTCGAACAGCGGCTCCATGCTGCCGCCGCGCGCTTCCGGGTCCAGGCTGGCGTAGCCGTTCAGGCCCGAGGCGTAGATCACGGGGAAGTCCAGCTGTTCTTCGGTGGCACCCAGCTTGTCGAACAGTTCGAAGGTGGCGTTGATGGCCCACTCGGCGCGTGCGCCCGGGCGGTCGATCTTGTTCAGGACCACGATCGGCTTCAGACCCAGGGCCAGCGCCTTGCGGGTCACGAAGCGGGTCTGCGGCATCGGGCCTTCCTGGGCATCCACCAGCAGCAGCACCGAGTCGACCATCGACAGCACGCGCTCGACCTCACCGCCGAAGTCGGCGTGGCCCGGGGTATCGACGATGTTGATGTGGGTGCCCTTGTACTCCACCGCGCAGTTCTTCGACAGGATGGTGATGCCGCGTTCCTTTTCGATGTCGTTGGAGTCCATCACGCGGTTGTCCACTTGCTGGTTGTCGCGGAAGGTACCGGACTGGCGCAGCAGCTGGTCCACCAGGGTGGTCTTGCCGTGGTCAACGTGGGCGATGATGGCGATGTTGCGAATTGCGCGGATATTGTTTGACATGGTGACTGTGGTTGGAATGCCGATTCTTGGGAGGCGCGCATTATAGCATGTTGCGACGCATGAACTTTGAAAAAACCTGTGTTTTCAACGGCTTGCCGGCGCCCGGAGCATCCCCCGGGAAGACCTGCTGCAAGCCGCTTTGCTGCTGTTTTGTGCTGCTTTTGTGCTGGGTCTGGCTGATTTCTAGGAGGCCGCGGACACCAGCCGTTCCGGCGCCAGGATGGCGTACTCCTGCAACAACCCGGTGCCCAGCAAGGCGCCATCCGAACTGCGATAGACCCGCACCCGGCCGGTCTGATCCGGTACGGGCACACCCTCCTTGCCCAGCGGCAGGCGCTGCCCGTGCAGGAAACGGCGCGCCAGCTCATCCGTCAGTTGCACTGCCGGGAAGCTGCGCAGCAGGCCATCGACGGGCAACAGCATGGCCTTGCGGGAGTCGACGTCACCGGGGGCGTCGAACTGTTCCAGCGTGACCGCCCCCTCCAGCGTCAGCGGGCCGACACCGGTGCGGCGCAGTGCGTTCAGGTGAGCACCACAGCCCAGGACCTCGCCGATATCTTCACCCAGCACGCGGATATAGGTCCCTTTGCTGCAGGTGACGCGGATACGCAACATCGGCGCCTGGTAATCCAGCAACTCCAGCGCATGGATGGTCACGTCGCGCGCCTCACGTTCCAGCGTGATGCCGGCGCGGGCGTATTCGTACAAGGGCTTGCCATCACGTTTCAAGGCCGAGTGCATGGGAGGAACCTGGCTGATCGGGCCACGGAACTGCGCCAGCGCGGCTTCGATCTGCGCCACGCTGACAGCCACCGGCCGCTCACCGAGGACCTGGCCCTCGGTGTCGCCGGTATCGGTGCGCGCACCCAGGTGCACGAGCGCCTCGTAGGTCTTGTCGGCTTCCAGCAGGTCCTGCGAGAACTTGGTGGCCTCGCCGAAGCACAGCGGCAGCAAGCCCGTGGCGAACGGATCGAGGGTGCCGGTATGGCCGGCCTTGGGCGCGTTGAGCATGCGCTTGGCGCGGATCAGGGCGTCGTTGGAGGACAGGCCCACCGGCTTGTCCAGCAGCAACACACCATGCACCGGCACGCGCGGAGGACGCGGCGGCCGTTGCGGCTGGCCGCGCTTGCTGCGTTTGCCCTGCTCCGGCGCACTATCGGGGGAAGCGGACGCGGGGTCCGCCGTCATATTGTCAGCCATGAAATGCAAGACCGGCCTCGCGCCCCGATGAAGGGATCGCAGACCGGTGCGAAGATGAAGGAGAAAACTGCAATGCTACGACGCAGCCGACGCCTGGCTCAGGCCTCGTCGTCCGAATCCTTGGCGCGGGTAGCGTTGGCCTCGTCGATCAGGCGCGACATTTCAATGCCGCGCGCGGTCGAGTTGTCGTGCACGAAATGCAGTTCCGGCAAGGTGTGGATGGTCAGGCGCCGCCCCAGCTGGGTACGCAGGTAACCGCCCGCCTTGCGCAGTCCGGCCAGGGTGTTCTTGATCGCGTCCGGGTTGTCCACCAGCGTGGTGAAGAAAACCTTGGCGTGCGCGTAGTCCGGCGTGACCTGCACTTCGGTAATGGTGATCATGCCCACCCGCGGGTCCTTCAGCTCGAAGGCGATCAACTCCGACAGATCGCGCTGGATCTGGTCGGCTACGCGCAAGCCGCGCCCGGGAATGGATTTGCTATGTTTTGCCATGCTTTAAAAAAACAATCCGTCGATGGCTTGGCGGGAGGATTCCCGCGTTGCTGCGACGGATCTTGCCAGTGAAGCCGGCGCATCCATCAGGATACGCCGGCATATTGCCTTTTTACAGGGTACGGGCGACTTCCTGGACTTCGAAGATTTCGAGCTGATCGCCCACTTCGATGTCGTTGTAGCCCTTGAGCGAGAGACCGCACTCGAAGCCCGACTTGACTTCCTTGACGTCGTCCTTGAAGCGCTTGAGCGAATCCAGTTCGCCGGTCCACACCACCACGTTGTTGCGCAGCAGACGCACTTGCGAGCCACGCTTGACCAGGCCTTCCAGCACGTAGCAGCCGGCGATCGAACCCACCTTGCTGACCACGAACACCTGGCGGATTTCCACCAGACCCAGTGCCTGTTCGCGCTTCTCCGGCGACAGCATGCCGGACATCGCGGCCTTCACCTCGTCCACCGCATCGTAAATGATGTTGTAGTAACGGATGTCCACGCCCGAGGCTTCTGCCAGCTTGCGAGCAGATGCGTCGGCACGGGTGTTGAAGCCGATGATGACCGCCTTGGAGGCGACCGCCAGGTTGACGTCGTTTTCGCTGATGCCACCCACGGCGGCATGCACCACCTGGACGCGCACTTCGCTGGTGGACAGCTTCTGCAGCGACTGCACCAGTGCTTCCTGCGAACCTTGCACGTCGGTCTTGATGATCATCGGCAGGTTCTTGACCTCGCCTTCGGTCATCTGGTCGAACATGTTTTCCAGCTTGGCGGCCTGCTGCTTGGCCAGCTTCACGTCGCGGAACTTGCCCTGGCGGAACAGGCCGATTTCACGCGCCTTGCGCTCGTCGGTCATGACCACTACTTCTTCACCGGCGGAGGGCACTTCGGTCAGGCCCTGGATTTCCACCGGCAGGGACGGGCCTGCCTCGGCGATGTTCTTGCCGTTCTCGTCCAGCATGGCGCGCACGCGGCCATAGGCCGAACCAGCCAGCACGACGTCGCCGCGCTTCAAGGTACCGGATTGCACCAGGATCGTTGCCACCGGGCCACGACCCTTGTCCAGCTTGGCTTCGATCACCAGGCCACGGGCCGGCACGTCCACCGGTGCGGTCAGTTCCAGCACTTCGGCCTGCAGCAGCACGTTTTCCAGCAGCGAGTCGATGCCTTCGCCGGTCTTGGCCGATACCGCGATGAACGGGGCATCGCCACCGTATTCTTCCGGCACGACTTCTTCGGCGATCAGTTCCTGCTTGACGCGGTCGGGGTTGGCACCCGGCTTGTCGATCTTGTTGATCGCCACCACCAGCGGCACGCCGCCGGCCTTGGCGTGGGCGATCGCTTCCTTGGTCTGGGGCATGACGCCGTCGTCGGCTGCCACCACCAGGATCACGATGTCGGTCGCCTTGGCACCACGGGCACGCATGGCGGTGAACGCCTCGTGGCCCGGGGTATCCAGGAAGGTGATCATGCCGCGCGGGGTTTCCACGTGGTAGGCACCGATGTGCTGGGTGATGCCGCCGGCTTCACCCGAGGCCACCTTGGTGCGACGGATGTAATCCAGCAGCGAGGTCTTGCCGTGGTCGACGTGACCCATGACGGTAACCACCGGTGCACGCGGCAGCGCTTCGGCATCGGCGTGTTCTTCGCCTTCGACCAGCAGCGCTTCCGGATCTTCCGCCTTGGCGGCGTGGGCACGGTGGCCCATTTCTTCCACCACGATCATGGCGGTTTCCTGATCCAGCACCTGGTTGATGGTGACCATCTGGCCCAGCTTCATCAGGTGCTTGATGACCTCGGATGCCTTGACCGCCATCTTGTGGGCCACTTCGGCCACGGTGATGGTTTCCGGCACGTAGACATCGTGCACCACGGCTTCGGTCGGCACCTGGAAATTGCTTTCACGCTGATCATCGCCATGCGAATGACGACGGCCCTTGGGGCCGGCACGCCAACCATCGCGACCACCGCCACCGGTAGCGCCGCGCGACTTCATGCCGCCGGTGCCACGCTTCTTGGCATCGTCCTGCCAGGTCGACGAGACATTGGCCGACTTGATCGACTTCTTGTCTGCAGCCACGACCGGCTTCTTGTCATCCTTCTTCTCGCCCGGCTTGGCAGCGGTCGCCGGCTTATGCAGCGTGCCTTCGGAGGTCTTGGCCGGGGCTGCAGCAGGTTCGGGCGCCTTGATGACGCGACGCGGCGCATTCATCATGGCCTTGATCTGTGCCACTTCGTCTTCCACGGCCTTGCGGGCGCGGTCAGCGGCGGCAGCACGGTCAGCGGCTTCCTTGGCGGCGGCTTCAGCCTTCTTCTTGGCTTCTTCGGCAGCAGCGCGCTTCTTTTCTTCGGCAGCCTGGTCGACCGCCGGAGCCGGCGCAGCAGCGGCAGCAGCCGTCGCGGCGGGGGCTGCAGCCTTGGCCTTCTCGGCTTCGGCGGCAGCAGCAGCCGCTTCCGCGGCCTGGCGCTTGGCTTCGGCCTCGGCTTCTTCGCGGATGCGTTGCTGCTCCAGCTCGGCAGCCTTGGCCTGGGCGGCGCGTTCGGCCTCCAGCTGGTCCAGACGCTCCTGTTGTGCCTTCAGTTCGGCCTGACGGCGAGCCTCTTCCTGCTCACGTTCCTGCGCTTCGACAGCCGGATCGCGCTGAGGCGCCGCAGCACGCGCTGCGGTCTCGTCCACGCTGGGCTCGTCACGCTTGATGAAAGTACGCTTCTTGCGCACTTCCACCTGGATCGTGCGCGATTTGCCGGTTGCATCGGCCTGCTTGATCTCGGTGGTTTCCTTGCGGGTCAGCGTGATCTTTTTCTTCTCGCCTTCCGGCGCGGCCCCGCGCGCTCGGCGCAGGTGTTCAAGCAGGCGGTCCTTGTCTTCCTTCGACAGGGAATCGGATGCAGAGCTCTTCTCGACGCCGGCCGAACGCAGCTGGGTCAGCAGCAGGTCAGCGGGCATTTTCAGCTCGGTGGCAAATTGGGCAACGTTGTTACTCGCCATTCAGTCCTCTTTTCTATGTGGCTCGGCAGATGATGTGGAGACGCACCGCTTCTCAGCGGCCTTCGACTGCGCTCCATGCCTTGGCCTGCAGGGCCTTGGCGCGCTCATCGTATTTGGAATCGATGAGCTTCATTTCATCGTCGGTCACATCTTCAAATGCATTTTCAATCAGTTGGCGCGCGCGCTCGGAAGGCAGGGCCAGGATCGCGCCGAATTCGTCATAAGCCAGGCCGGCGAAGGCAGGCAGCGTCTTCACGCCAGCCAGACCCAGCTTGCCGGCCAGCACACGGTCCAGGCCTTCGAAGTTGATCAGTTCCTCTTCCATGCCTTCCAGGCCTTCTTCGGAGGCGATCGCTTCGGTCACCAGGGCGTCGCGGGCGCGGTTGCGCAGCTCATTGACGGTCTCTTCGTCGAACGATTCGATCTCGAGCATCTCGGTGATCGGCACGTAGGCGATTTCTTCCAGGGTCGAGAAACCTTCCTCGACCAGGATGTCGGCCACTTCCTGGTCAACATCGAGCTTTTCCATGAACAGCGTACGGATCAGCGCGGTCTCGGCCGCCGACTTGTCGGCCGATTCCTCGGCCGTCATGATGTTGATCTGCCAGCGGGTCAGTTCGGCTGCCAGACGCACGTTCTGACCGCCGCGACCAATGGCGATGGCCAAGTTCTCTTCGTCCACCACCACGTCCATGGCGTGCTTCTCTTCATCGACCACGATGGAGGTGACGTTGGCCGGGGCCAGGGCGCCGATGACGAACTGCGCAGGGTCTTCCGACCACAGCACGATGTCCACGCGCTCGCCACCCAGTTCACCGGTGACGGCCTGCACGCGCGAACCGCGCATGCCCACGCAGGTACCGATGGGGTCGATGCGCTTGTCGGCGGTGTAGACGGCGATCTTGGCGCGTACGCCCGGATCACGTGCGGCAGACTTGATTTCCAGCGAGCCTTGTTCGATTTCCGGCACTTCCAGCTCGAACAGCTTCATGATGAATTCCGGCGCGGTGCGCGACAGGATCACCTGCGGGCCACGGGCGCCGCGATCCACGCGCAGGATATAGGCACGGACACGGTCGCCGATACGCAGGTTTTCCTTGGGGATCATCTGGTCGCGCGGCAGGCGGGCTTCGATCTTGCCGGATTCGATGATGGCGTCACCGCGCTCCATGCGCTTGATGGTGCCGGTCACCAGGGCATCGCCACGGGCCAGGAAGTCGGCCAGGATCTGCTCGCGTTCGGCATCACGGATGCGCTGCAGGACCACCTGCTTGGTGTCCTGTGCGAAGCGACGGCCGAATTCCACGGACTCGATCGGGTCTTCGATGTATTCGTCCACTTCGATGTCGGGGAACTGTTCCTTGGCTTCGAACAGCAGCACTTCCTGGTCAGGCAGTTGCAGGCCGGCCTCGTCGGGCACCACGTGCCAGCGGCGGAAGGATTCGAACTCGCCGCTTTCGCGATCGATGGAGACGCGAATGTCGACCTCGCCTTCATAGCGCTTCTTGGTAGCCTGCGCCAGGGCATGCTCCAATGCGCCGAAGACGACTTCCTTATCGACGTTCTTTTCGCGCGCCAGCGCATCGACCAACAACAAAATTTCGCGACTCATCCTTTGCGACTCCTAAAATCGACCTGCGGCACCAGGTGTGCCTTATCCACATCGGCCAGCGTGAAATTCAACACGGCAGCCGACCCATCGTTTGCTTCAAATTCCAGTACCAGTTCCTCGCCTTCGGGCGCCCGCAGCACGCCTTCGTAGGTCTTGCGGTTGGACGTACCAGGCAGCGGCACGCGCAACTTGACCACGGCTTCGCAATCCACGAAACGCACGAAGTCGGTAAATTTCTTCAGGGGGCGATCCAGGCCGGGCGAGGAAACCTCCAGACGCTCATAGATCACGTCTTCCACGGTGAAGACGTGCAACAGTTGATGCGTCGCCTTCTCGCAATCCTCGACGGTGATCGAACGCGCTTCCTCCGCATCAGGATCGAACGGGAAATCGATAAAGACGCGCACCAGACCGCGCGGCGCCTTCTCGAACTCGACCAGTTCGTAGCCCAGGCCCGAAAGGGTGGATTCGATCAGTTCCAGCAATTGCAAGACTTTTTCTCCATGACAATGCTGCTTTGCCGGAGTGGCAGGCAGACATCCAAAATTGAACAGCAAAAAAAAAATGGGCATCTGCCCATCTTTTGTTATCTCTACACAAATCGAGATCACACATCACGCGAACCGCCGGACTTCCAACACATCGGGGCGCAGGCGGATCTATCAATGATTTATCACATATGCGATTCGCGGCAGGTTGCGTTTAACTAACACATTATAACCGATCCAGGTATTGACAGCAAATCCCGAATTGGCAGAAATGTGAAGAAGGCACCAAAAACGTCCATAAAAAACGTCATTGGCGCACTCCTGCGGGGCTTATCGCAGCATGACAGGCCGAATTGTCCGCGGCATTGCCGCCGGACAATTCACTGCATCAGCGACCGCCGCGACGGCGATTCATGCCCGGCAGGCCGCCCAGCATGTAGTTGGCCGCGCTGTTGCCGCCACCACGCTGCGGGCGATTGCCGCGGCGCTGGCCGTTGCCGGCGTCAGGGAAGCCCAATGCGGTCTGCAGCGGGTCAGGCTGGCGGCTCTTGGGTTGGCCACCCTTGTTGCCGCCCTTGTTACCACCGTAATTGCCGCCACCGTAGTTGCCGCCCCCGGCATTGCCACCCTGGCCGCCGTAATTGCCGCCCTGGTTGCCGAAATTGCCGCTGCTGCGGCCCTTCTGCGGCCCCTTGTTCTGCATCGCATTTCCGCGAGGCGCGTTGCCCTGCGGCTTGCCACCATTGCCCGACTTGGCCTCGCCAGCCTGTTTTTCCAGACCGCAGGCCGCCATCAGGTTGCGCACGGCGTTTTCTTCCAGCTCTTCCCAGCGACCGCGCTTCAAGGTCTGCGGCAGCGTCATGGCGCCATAGCGGGTACGGATCAGGCGCGACACGGTCAGGCCGACCGCCTCGAACATGCGGCGCACTTCGCGGTTGCGACCTTCGCCGATGGTCACGCGATACCACTTGTTGACGCCTTCGCCACCACCGTCGGCGATGCGCGAGAACTGCGCCGGACCATCATCGAGTTCGACGCCGCTCAACAGCTTCTGGCGCATGCCCTCTTCCAGCTCACCCAGGGTACGCACGGCGTATTCACGCTCGATGTTGTAGCGCGGGTGCATCAGGCGGTTGGCCAGGTCACCGGAAGTGGTGAACAGCAGCAGGCCTTCGGTGTTGAAGTCCAGACGCCCCACGGCCAGCCACTTGCCGGCCTTCATGGTCGGCAGACGGTCAAATACGGAACTGCGTCCTTCCGGATCGGCATGGCTGACGATTTCACCGGAGGGCTTGTGGTACACCAGCACGCGCGGCGGACGCTTGCTCACCTTGCGCTGGATCAGCTTGCCATTGATGCGCACGGCATCGGTGGGCAGGATGCGCTGGCCGATGTGGGCCGGCTCGCCATTGACCGAGACACGGCCGGCGACGATCAGCTCTTCCATGTCGCGGCGCGAGCCCAGACCTGCGTCGGCCAGCACCTTGTGCAGCTTGGGAGCATCATCCTCGGCGGTCAGGTCGCGGCGACCGTTCTTGCCGCGCATCTGGTGCGCCTGGCGACCACCGGCCTTGGCGCCTTCGTCACGGTCATAGGCTTCCGAGGTGACGTAGGAGAAGATGTCGTCCACCGGCTCAGTCGCGCGCAGACCCAGTTGCGGGGCCTTGGGCTTCTTGCCGTTCTTGTCGAAGTTCTTCTTGCCTTGCTGACCTTGCTGGCCGGGCTGGCCGTTGTGACCACTTTGACCACCATGGCCATTGTTCTTGCCGAACTGGCCGCGCGGCTGTTCCGGTGCCGACGGGCTCTCGCCCTTGGCCGGAGCACCTGCTTCGGCGCCGGCAGCAGCGCGCTGGGCGGCGCGGTTGTTGCGCAGGGCGCGGGGGCCGCGCACGCCGCGACGGGCGGGCTTGGCACGGTTCGGGTCCAGCGGGGCGTCCAGCAGCACCGGCGGCGCCACCACTTCCTCACCCACGGTGACGATGACCTTGGGCGGCTCGACAGGCGCCGGTGCCGGTGCCGCAGCAGCCGGAGCTGCTTCAGCCTGGGCAGCCGCCTTGGGCTTGGCGGCGCGCTTGGGCTTGGCCGGCGCGGGCGCGGATTCGATCTCCAGGCTCAACTGGGCAGAAGCGGCCGAGGCTGCGCTTTCGATGGCCTGATCGGCCTTCTTGGCGCGCGGCTTGGTCGCGCGTGGCTTCTTGACCGGCTCGGCAGGCTCTTGTGCAGGTGCAGCTGCAACCTGGGCGGAAGCTTGCTCCACCGGGGCCGATTCCTCGGCCACTGCCTTCTTGGCACGGGGAGCACGCTTCTTCGGCGCAGCAGCATCGGCAGCCACGGCTTGCGCCGCCGGCACCTCGCTTGCCTCGGATGCGGCGCTGGCCGCAGGCTTGCGGGTGCGCTTCTTCACCGGCTTGTCGGTGGTGGCGGCAGCAGCCGCTGCGAGTTCGACCTGGGTCTCGTCTTTGGAACTAGTTGGCTTCATTCTTCGAATCTGGATGTGGCGGACGCGCGTCATCTTCCCGCTGATCGGCCCGCTCGGTGGTGTCGTTATGCTCGCCTGCCGCTTCGCCGACGGCTTCGATGGCGTCTGTGCCAGTTACGGCAACGTCTTGCTCAAAAGGTTCTGGTGCTTCCGGGGAAGCGTCGTCCTGATTACCCGCAGCGCGCTCTTCCCCGGCGGCGGCTGCGATATCCATGTGATCTGCGGAAGCATCGGCTTCGGCCTGCCCGACCAACGCTTCGGTGTCATCGGCGTCAGGCGAACTGTCGATACCATCCACCGCTTCGGCGATCTCGACGGCTTCTCCGGCTTCTGCAGCCTCTGCAGTCTTTACAGCGTCTGCTTCGTCGCCAGCTTCCGGCAGTTCCGGTGTAGCGTCTGCAGACTCCTCGTCCGGCTCTTCTGCCGCCAGGGCAGCCACGCCGCCCTCAAGGGCCTGCAATTCCAGCAGCGCGCCCTGGGCAGCCGCTTCGCCGCTGACCTGCTGCAGCGGCGGCAATTCCTCCAGCGAGCTCAGGCCAAGGTCATCCAGGAACTTGCGTGTCGTCGCGAACAAGGCCGGTCGTCCCGGAACATCGCGATGGCCGATCGACTCGATCCAGCCCCGGTCTTCCAGCATGCGGATGGTCTGGGTGTTGACGGCCACGCCGCGGATCTCTTCGATATCGCCGCGGGTGACCGGCTGGCGGTAGGCGACGATGGCCAGCGTTTCCAGGGTGGCGCGGGTGTACTTGGGCGGCTTCTCCGGATTGAGGCGCTCCAGGTAGACCTTCATTTCCTTGCGGCTCTGGAAGCGCCAGCCGGTGGACAGGCTGACCACCTCCACGCCCTTGTCGGCCCACTCGGTACGCAGCTCGTCGAGCATCTGCCGGATCATCTCGGCATTGACGTCGCTGCTCTCATCGCTCTCGGGATCGACGTACAGCTTCTTCAGGTCATTGATCGACAGCGGCTCATGCGTGCAAAGCAATGCGGTTTCGAGGACTTTCTTGGCCTCAGCAATATTCATGTACCACTCTTGTGCGTCTTGTTGTTAACAAAAGTTCGGCTTGCAGCTGATCTCCATCCCGCAGGGCTGCGACAAACCAGGCCCGCGATCAGGCCAGGTACGGCAAGTCTTGCGCTGTGCTGGATGCGGCGGCGCTACCTTCCGGTGTTTGGAGATTGAATGAGCTGGAATCTAAGACCCGGGCAAATCGGCGTCGCGGAGGTATCGCGCTTTCGCAAAGCCGTCATGTCGCGGGGTTGCGGACGGCCGACTGGCACCTTTTCAACTACCGGCCTTGCGTCATGGAGACTTTGTTGTCCGCACAGGCTGCGGCGGTCGGGCGCAAGGCATTAAAAAGTTCTGCGCGGAGTGTAGCACAAAGATTTCCGTGGATGGAGCCTGTTGCACCCCGTGCACGATTATTTACCTGGCGCCGGCAGGCCGCTTCCCGCACGCCGGGTCAGCCATTCGGTGAAATCGGCCACCGCCATCGGCTTTCCAAAGTAATAACCCTGCACCTCATCACAGGCATTTTCCTTCAGGAAAGCATGCTGCTCCTCATCCTCCACACCTTCTGCGATGACGCGCAGGTTCAGGATATGGGCCAGGGAGATGACCGCCTTGACGATGGCCGCACTGTCGGCATCGCGGGCGATATCGCGCACGAAGGACTTGTCGATCTTCAGCGCATCCACCGGGAAGCGCCGCAGATACGACAGGCTGGAATACCCCGTGCCAAAGTCATCCACCGAGATCTGCAGGCCCAGGCGCTTCAAGGCATGCAGGGTCGCCACGCTTTTTTCGGCATCCTTCATGACCACGTTCTCGGTGATTTCCAGCTCAAGGCAGGATGGCGCCAGCCCGCTCTGGGCCAGCACATCGCTGACGAAATCCGGCAGGCTCTGGTTCAACTGCCGCGGCGACAGGTTCACCGCCACCGGAATGGTCGGCAAACCGGCCTGTTGCCAGCACTTGTTCTGGTGACAGGCGGTGCGCAACACCCATTCGCCGATGGGCACGATCAGGCCGGCATCCTCGGCGAAGGGAATGAAGCGGTCCGGCGGCACCATGCCCTGCTCGGGCGACTGCCAGCGGATCAGGGCCTCGGCACCGATGACGCTGCCATCCTTCAAGCTGAGCTTGGGCTGGTAGTACAGCTTGAACTCGTCCTGATCCAGCGCCCGACGCAGGTTGATCAGCATTTCCAGGCGGTTGCTGACCTGGGTATCCATCCATGGAGCGAAGAACTGGAAGTTGTTGCGTCCCTGCTCCTTGGCCCGGTACATGGCCGAGTCGGCCTGCTTCAGGAGGGTTTCCACATCCTTGCCATCGGCCGGATAGCGGCTCACGCCGATGCTGGCGGTGACCTGGAATTCACGGTCTCCGGCCTGCCAGGGGCGCGCCACAGCCGCCAGGATACGTTGCATGACCTCGGCAATGCCCTGCTCGCCGCCGGTCTGGTTCTGCAGCACCAGCACGAATTCGTCGCCGCCCTGGCGCGCCACCATATCGGTATCGCGCAGGCAGGCTTGCAGGCGCTGCGCCACGGTCTTGAGCAATTCGTCCCCGACCTGGTGGCCCAGGCTGTCATTGATGAACTTGAACTGGTCCAGGTCCACGAACACCACCGCCGTCAGGCCACCCTTCTGGCGCGCCACCTGGATGGCGCGCTGCAGGTGTTCGTGCAGCATGTTGCGGTTGGGCAAGCCGGTCAGGGCATCATGGGTGGCCTGGTGGCGCATCTCGGCTTCGTACAGCTTGCGCTCGGTGATGGCTTCCACCGTGCCCTCGTAGCAGATCAGCTTGTCGGCGTCGTCGTAGACCGCGCGCGCATTCTCGGAAATCCAGATGATGTCGCCATCGCGTCGGTACACCCGCGACTCGAAATTGGACACCGAGCCATGCTGCTCCATCAGGCGCATGAATTCGGTCCGCCGCTCCGGCTCCACATAGAGCTGGTGGCTGATATCGCGCAGGCCCACGATCAGGTCTTCCGGCGAGTGATAGCCGTAGATGCGCGCCAGGGCAGGATTCACGGCGATGTAGGTGCCGTCGGGCGTGGTCTGGAACACCCCCTCGATGGCATTCTCGAAGATGCTGCGATAGCGTCGCTCGGCTTCCTGCAGCGCCTGGGCGGCTTCCTTGCGTTCGGTCACGTCCTGCAGGAAGCCTTCCAGGGCCTCCACCTTGCCGGCCGCGTTGTACAGGCCCACGCCCCGCTCCCACACCCAGCGCAGGCTGCCGTCAGCATGCACGATGCGATATTCGATATCGATGCGACGGCGCTCGCGCAGGCATGTCTCGATATGCGCGCGCACCATGTCGCGGTCATCCGGGTGGGTCAGCTCCAGGAAGGACAAGCGGCTGTTGAGCAACAGGTCACCCGGGGCGTAGCCGGTCAGCGCCTGGCAACCGTCGCTGACGAATTCCAGGGTCCAGTAGGCGTCGTCGCGGCAACGGTAGACCATGCCATCGAGGTTGGCCAGCAAGGTTTCCAGCAGGCGCGGCGGGCGCGCCATGGCCACGACGGCCTGGTCCCGGCCTGGCTCATGGCGGCACAGGGCGCGTGAAGCAACTGTTTTCATAACGACATCGTGTCTCTCGCCTCTGCTGAGCAGGAGCTGGTGTGGTTGTGGAGATGGAGGACGCCAGGCTGCCGAATCCCCAAGGCGGCCAGCGTGATGATTCGGCAAAGCAATAAGGATGCCCACTGCCCGCGTAACGGGCCCGCGTGCCGTCAGCGACGGCCCTTACCGCTAAATCGACGGGAAACACCCCTCAGTTCGTCCCGCACGCGGCTGGCCCCAGGGCGTTAGAATCCTGCTAACCCCGCCTACTGACCAACTGGTCGGTACCGGTTCAACAATGACAACAAACGGACTTTTCCATGTGGGCAAATCGGTATCTGGTTTTCTGGGCGGTGCTCGTACTGACCGTCGTCCTGCTGGCACTGGCGGCCACCCATGCCCTGAACTGGGCCTGGGTCTTGATTCCGCTGGCCTTGAGCGTGCTGGGCATCCATGACCTGATACAACGGCGCCACGCCGTGCTGCGCAACTATCCGCTGATCGGCCATTTCCGCTTCATGTTCGAATCGATCCGTCCGGAGCTGCGCCAGTATTTCTTCGAAGATGAAATGGACGGCCGCCCGTTCTCGCGCAAGAAGCGCAGTATCGTCTACCAGCGTGCCAAGGCCGAGGTCGACAGCCGCCCCTTCGGTACCGAACTGGACATGCAACAGGCCGGCCATGAATGGATCGGCCATTCGCTGTCCCCGACCAAGATCGCCAGCCACGACTTCCGCGTAACGGTCGGCGCTGATCGTGCCCAGCCGTATTCGATGTCGGTCTTCAATGTCTCGGCGATGAGTTTCGGCTCGCTCTCGGCCAATGCCATCCGGGCACTGAACCAGGGTGCCAAGAAAGGCAATTTCGCCCATGACACCGGCGAAGGCTCGGTCTCCGAATACCACCGTGAATTCGGCGGCGACCTGGTCTGGCAGATCGCCTCCGGCTATTTCGGCTGCCGCAATGCCGATGGCAGCTTCAATGAAGAAAAATTCACGGCCCAGGCGCAGTCACCGCAGATCAAGATGATCGAGGTGAAGCTGTCGCAAGGCGCCAAACCCGGCCACGGTGGCGTGTTGCCGGCGGCCAAGATCACCCCGGAAATCGCCGCCACCCGTGGCATTCCCATGGGCGTGGACTGCATTTCGCCAGCGGTGCACTCTTCCTTCTCCAACCCCATCGGGCTGCTGGAATTCATCGAGAAGCTGCGCGGCCTGTCCGGCGGCAAGCCGGTCGGCATCAAGTTGTGCGTGGGCCATCCCTGGGAATTCTTCGGCATCGCCAAGGCCATGCTCAAGACCGGCATCGTGCCCGACTTCATTACCGTGGACGGCTCCGAGGGCGGCACCGGCGCCGCGCCCCTGGAATTCGTGGACCACGTCGGCATGCCGCTGCAGGAAGGGCTGGTCATGGTGCACAACACCCTGGTGGGCATCGGCTTGCGCGACAAGGTGAAGATCGGCGCCAGTGGCAAGATCGTCACCGCCTTCGACGTGGCGCGTACGCTGGCGCTGGGAGCGGACTGGTGCAATTCGGCGCGTGGCTTCATGTTCGCCCTGGGTTGCATCCAGTCGCAGAGCTGCCATACCGACCGCTGCCCCACCGGCGTGGCGACCCAGAACGCAAATCGCGCCCGCGCGCTGGTCGTCCCGGACAAGGCCGAGCGTGTGCATCGTTTCCACCAGAGCACCCTGCACGCGCTGCAGGAACTGGTGCAAGCCGCCGGATTGCCTCACACCTCGGCCTTGCGTCCGCATCACATCGTGCGGCGCATCAACGATCACGAGATCCAACTGATGTCCAACGTGCTCAAGTATCTCCAGCCCAACGACCTGATCGACGGCAATTACCGCTATCGGGTCTATGAGAAGTTCTGGCCCATCGCCCGCGCCGAAAGTTTCCACCCGGAATTCTGAAGCGCCCGGGCGGCTGCTCGACCGCCTGGCGACGGACAACAAAAAACCCGCAGCTCGGAGAGTTGCGGGTTTTTTCATGCTGCCAGCCATTGCTGGCATGGCAGAAATCTACTTGCGCTTCATGAAGAAGATGAACTCATGTTCATCATTCTGCGATTGCTCCAGCAGATCGTTGCCGGTCTGCTTGGCAAAAGCCTGGAAATCGCGCACCGAACCGGTATCGGTGGCGGTCACCCTGAGCACCTGTCCACTGGCCATATCGGCCAGGGCTTTCTTGGTCTTGAGGATGGGCAGCGGGCAGTTAAGACCGCGCGCATCAAGTTCCCGGTGAAATTGAATGGTCATTACTTCGACTCAAAATGGATCACAACGAAAACGATTCTACTGCAAAATGCGCCGACTTGATGCATTGCACAAGTTCTGTTGTTTTCGCCGCACTAAGCTTGTGCAGAAGCAAGCTTTTTGCTGCAACGGGCATCGGCACCACTTTGTTGTCGCCTTGATTACTTCAGCACCACCGGCGCCTCGATGGGCGTAGTGGAACCGGCAAATTCCACATACTGCACATCCAGATCGCGCTGACGCATCCAGTCGGCCACGGCATGGCCGGTTCCGGCCGGCCAGGGTCGCAGATCGGCCGGATCCGACAGGCGATACTCCACCAGCTCCGGCGAGAGCTTGATCACCCCGCTCGCCTTGACGTAGTAGGCGATGATCAGCTCGTTCTTGCGCATGAATTCATAGACACCGATCAGCTCGATGTACTGGGCGTCCAGATCGGTCTCTTCCTTCAGTTCGCGGGCAATGCCCTGCTCGGGCGTCTCGTCGCGTTCCATGAAACCGGTGATGAGGGCAAAGCGCCCCTCAGCCCAGGCGGCATTGCGTGCCGTCAACATCTTGCCGTCGATTTCGACCAGCGCGGCCAGCACCGGCAGCGGGTTGTCCCAATGCGTCCAATGGCCTTCAGGACAGGCCAGGCGGACCTTGCCCGCCTCGCCTTCATCGGCGCGCAGCACCAGCGATGCTGCGCAGACCGGGCAGAACTTGAAATCGCTCATGAGTGCTCCGCGCCGGTGTCGGCTTACAGTTTGGACTGGACCCAGCCCGCCACGCCCTGCAGGGCGCCCGGGAGGGCCGCCGGCTCGGTACCACCGGCCTGGGCCATATCGGGACGACCGCCACCCTTGCCGCCCACCTGCTGGGCGACGAAGTTGACCAGTTCGCCGGCCTTGACCTTGGCGGTGGCATCGGCCGTCACGCCTGCGATCAGGCTGACCTTGCCATCCTTGACGCTGCCCAGCACGATGGCGGCGGTCTTGAGCTTGTCCTTCAACTTGTCCATGGTCTCGCGCAGGGTCGCCACGTCGGCGCCTTCCAGCGTTGCCGCCAACACCTTGATGCCGTTGATGTCGACGGCCTGGCTCACCAGTTCGTCGCCCTGGCTGGAGGCCAGCTTGGACTTCAGCGATGCCAGCTCCTTTTCCAGCGCCTTGACCTGATCCTGCACCTGGCCGATGCGCGGCAACAGTTCTTCCGGCTGGGTCTTCAGGGCGGCAGCGGCCTCGGCCACCCGGGCCGACAGCGACTGCACCAGCGCCAGCGCGCCTTCGCCGGTGACCGCTTCAACCCGGCGGATGCCGGCCGCGACGCCACCTTCGGAGACGATCTTGAACAGGCCGATATCACCGGTACGGGTCACGTGGGTACCGCCGCACAGTTCGGTGGAAGTACCGATGGAGAGCACGCGCACCTGGTCGCCATACTTTTCGCCGAACAGCGCCATGGCGCCGGCGGCAATCGCGTCGTCGTAAGCCATCAGCTGGGCGCCGGTGGCGACGTTGGCCAGCACTTCGCGGTTGACGATGTCTTCCACGCGACGGATTTCGTCGGCGGTCATCGGCGCGTTGTGGCTGAAGTCGAACCGGGTCTTGTCGGCATCCACCAGCGAACCCTTCTGCGACACATGCGAACCCAGCACTTCACGCAGGGCCTTGTGCATCAGGTGGGTGGCCGAGTGGTTGCGCATGGTGCGCGCGCGCTGGTCGGCATCGACCTTGGCCTCGACGGCGTCGCCGATGGCCAGGCTACCCTTGATCAGTTGACCATGGTGACCGAACACATCGGCCTGGATCTTGTGCGTATCGGCCACGGCGAACAGGGCATTGGCCGCTTCCAGCGCACCGGCATCTCCCGACTGGCCGCCGGATTCGGCGTAGAACGGGGTGGTATCGAGCACCACGATGGCGTCCTGGCCGGCCTCGATCTTCTGCACCGGGCTGCCGGCCACGTACAGCGCCACCACCTTGGCCTGCTGGGCCAGGGATTCGTAGCCGACGAAGCGGGTCTTGTCACCGGTGTACTCGATGGCAGCAGCCATCTTGAACTTGCCGGCGGCGCGGGCGGCGCTCTTCTGGCGTTCCATGGCGGCGTTGAAGCCGGCCTCATCCAGTTCGACATTGCGCTCGCGGCAGATGTCGGCGGTCAGGTCCAGCGGGAAACCGTAGGTGTCGTACAGGGTGAAGGCAGTCTCGCCGTCCAGCTTGCCGGTATTGGCAGCCAGTGCGGCTTCCAGGATCTTCATGCCGTGTTCCAGGGTTTCGCCGAAACGTTCTTCTTCCTGCTTCAGGACCATCTCGACGCGCTCGGCGGCTTCCGGCAGTTCCGGATAGGCGGCGCCCATCTGCAGCACCAGGTCCTTGACCAGCTTGTGGAAGAAGGGCTTGGTCTGGCCCAGCTTGTGACCATGACGCAGGGCGCGGCGGATGATACGGCGCAGCACGTAGCCGCGACCTTCATTGCCGGGGATGACGCCGTCGACGATCAGGAAGGAAGTCGCGCGAATGTGGTCGGCGATCACGCGCAGCGAGGCGTTGGACAGGTCGCTGATGCCGGTTTCGCGGGCAGCGGCCTTGATCAGTGCCTGGAACAGGTCGATCTCGTAGTTGCTGTGCACATGCTGCAGGATGGCCGCCAGGCGTTCCAGGCCCATGCCGGTATCGACGCAGGGCGCCGGCAGCGGGGTCAGGGTGTATTCGCCGGTGGCCGGGTCCAGCTGGCGGTCGAACTGCATGAACACGTTGTTCCAGATTTCGATGTAGCGGTCGCCGTCGGCGTCCGGGCTACCCGGGGGGCCGCCCCAGACGTCCGGACCGTGGTCATAGAAGATTTCCGAACAGGGGCCGCAGGGGCCGGTCTCGGCCATCTGCCAGAAGTTGTCGGAGGCATAGGGCGCACCCTTGTTGTCGCCGATGCGCACCACGCGCTCCGGCGGCAGGCCGATTTCCTTGGTCCAGATGTCGTAGGCCTCGTCATCGGTCTGGTAGACCGTGGCCCAGAGCTTGTCGGCCGGCAGGCCATAGACCTGGGTCAGCAGCTCCCAGGCCCACTTCAGCGATTCGCGCTTGAAGTAGTCGCCGAAGGACCAGTTGCCCAGCATTTCGAAGAAGGTATGGTGGCGCGCGGTGTAGCCGACGTTTTCCAGGTCATTGTGCTTGCCGCCGGCGCGCAGGCAGCGCTGCACGGAAGTGGCGCGCACGTAGTTGCGCTTGTCGGTGCCCAGGAACACGTCCTTGAACTGAACCATGCCCGAATTGGTGAACAGCAGGGTCGGGTCATTGCCCGGCACCAGGCTGGAGGAACGGACGATGGTGTGTTCTTTGGATTCAAAGAATTTCAGAAACTTGTCGCGAATTTCGGCTGAGTTCATGTTCGAAGACGGATAAATGGACCTGATGCCGCCGGAAAGAGGCAGATTCGGCCCGGATGATAGTCGGTGCAAAAAACGATTGCGAACCGATGATTATACGTGATCCGGCGCCGATGGGCGGGCTTCAAGGGTCCCCTCGGGCAGCCTCGTGCAAGCTCATGCAGGCGCCACCAGCTCGCCGTGACGCCCCGCAACGACGGACTAAAAAAAACCCGCCGGGATGACCCCGGACGGGTTACAGGTTCGGCTGACCCGGTACTGCGCGCTACCCTGCGCTCCCCGGTCCTTAACAATGTCAGCCTGACCTTCCGGTAAAGCAGGTCACCGGCCAGGTCTTCCGGCCGGCGGCAACCGCAATCAGGCGCCCTTGTTGATGGGCACTGCCGGCGCGGCCTTCTTGGCGTGCTTCTTGTGCTTCTTCTGCTTTTTCTTGGCGTGCTTCTTGTGCTTCTTGTGAGCAGGCTTGGCGGCCGGCGCTTCGGCTGCGGGAGCCGCTGCCGGTGCGGGCTGGGCCATGACTGGCATGGCGAAGGCGGCGACGAGTACGGCGGCCAGCAGTTTGTTGATCTTCATCGTTTTCCTCTATCTCTCAGTGTTGTGTGCTCCACAAGTCCACCGGCGTGCTCACGGGCGCCGGCCTTGTGTTTCCTTAACGCAGGGCTTTTGCGAGACGTTGACAGCATCCTGACAACTTTGGCTGACAGCGTCGACCGCAGGGAAATCATAGCGGGCGAGCCATGATTCAGTCCGCCGGTAAGAGCGCGATTTGCCGTTCATTTCCACGCTGCGCGATGCCCGCTAGCAAGAGCCTCCCCCGTTCACGCTGCCCAGGCATCGGCGGCGATCAGGTCGATGCGGTCGGTGCAGAAGGCATCCACGCCCCAGGCGCGGATTTCGGCGGCACGTGCCGTATCGTTGACGGTGTAGCAGAACAGGCCCACGCCAGCATCCTTGACGCTGGCCGCCAGGGCCGGGGTCAGGTGCTTGTGGTTGGTATGCAGGGCGACCGCCTGCAACTGCGCCAGGCGCTGCTGCCAGTCTTCCGGGATCACATCCACCAGGAAGCCGCGCGGCAACTGCGGCGCGGTCTCCTGCGCAGCCAGCAGGGCCTCGAACGAGAACGAGGACAGCACCGGCAAGGCGGCACCGCTGACTCCGGCAAAGCGCCGCGCCACCGCCTGCGCGGTCAGCTCGGCGGTGCGCCGCGCATGTTCCGGCGCGGCCGGCTTGATCTCGACGTTCATCCAGATGCCCTGTTGCAGGCAGAAATCCAGGCACTGCTCCAGGGTGCAAATGCGCTCGCCGGCAAAGGCGGAGTCACGCCAGGCACCGGCTTCCAGCTCGCGCAACTCGGCCCAGTCGGTCTCGGCGATGCGCCCGCTGCCGGGCAGGGTGCGCCCGCGCTGGGGATCGTGCATCAGGATCGGGACCTCATCGCGGGTGAGCATGACATCGAACTCCACTGCACGATAACCGTGCTGCAGACCGGCGCGAAAACCGGCCAGCGTGTTTTCCGGCGCCAGCGTGCCGCCGCCGCGATGAGCAAGAATCCTGGGATAGGGCCACATGAAGTTCTCCGAAGGGTGGGCCGCATAAGGTAGTGCAGATCACGCCGCGCTTCAAGCATCCGGCACCCGCGCTGCTACCGTTGGTCGCACGGCGCTGGCCCCGCACCCGGCCGGCGCGCATGCTGCGGGCATGATCACCCAGGCAGCCAGACAAGGAGAGCGCCATGCGAGATACCGAGCTTTACAACGACACCACCCATCCCGACTACCTGTGCGCCGAGCGGCGCGTGGCACGCCAGCTGGGCTTTTTCCGGCATCTGGCGATCTACCTGGTGGTCAATGCCGGGCTGATGCTGGCCAACCTGCTCACCCCGCATCCTCACTGGTGGAGCATCGGGCCTCTCCTTGGCTGGGGAATCGGGGTACTATTCCACGCCTTGAGCGTATTCGGGCGCTTTCCCGCCGACTGGAACAAGGCGATGATCGCGCGCGAACTGCGCCGCCGCTGAGCGGGCAGCGCGCCCCTCGGCCGCTTGTTTGCACTCTCCCAGGACCGCATGACCCCACACGATACTTCCGTCCCGCCCCGCCTGCTCCTGCTGCTGCGCGAACTGGCGCTGGCCCTGCTGCCCACGCTGGTGATCAACCTGCTGTGCGCGCTGGCCGTCACCTACCTGCTGCGCATCGGCGGCAGCTTCTATGAAAACCTGCAGGTATCGATGTGCATCGGCCTGCTCGCCATGCTGTTCATCAACGGCAGCCGCCTGCTGCTGTGGGGTAACGACGCACCCAACAAGCTGGGCATGCTGCTGGTGATCGTGGTGATGGCACCGCTGGCGGTACTGCTGGGCCGGGTGCTGGCCAGCCTCTTGATGGGCCAGCCCATCCTGAGCCTGGTGCCGGAGCATAGCGACAACATCATCGCGGTCATCGTGCTGACCTTCCTGGTCTGTTTCGGCGCCACCCTGTTCTTCTGGAACCGCCAGAAGATGGCCGCCCTGGAAGCCCACGCCACCCAGGTCGAGAAGCAGGCCGTGCAGGCCCAGCTGCAGATGCTGCAAGCCCAGATCGAGCCGCACATGCTGTTCAATACCCTGGCCACGCTGCAGTCGCTGATCAGCACCGATCCGCTGCAGGCCGAGCTGATGCTCAACCAGCTGGTGCAATACCTGCGCACCACCCTGTCGGCCTCGCGCGCCGACAGCACCTCGCTGCAAAAGGAATTCGACCTGATCAAGGCCTATCTGGGATTGATGTCGCTGCGCATGGGCATGCGCCTGTCCTATACCCTGCAATTGCCGGAACACCTGGGCCGCCTCAGGCTGGCACCGATGCTGCTGCAGCCCCTGGTCGAAAACGCCATCAAGCACGGCCTCGAACCCAAGGTCGACGGCGGCAACTGCACCGTGCGCGCCGCCGTGCATAACGACATGCTGGTCCTGAGCGTGCTCGATACCGGTGCCGGCCTGCCCACCAGCATCAGCCTGAACCAGCCACCACCGCAGAAGGAGCCGGTGATCGGCATGCATTTCGGCCTGGACAATATCCGCGAACGTCTGGTCACGCTCTATGGCCCGCTGGCCGAACTGATCATCACCCACAACGTCCCGGCCGGCGCCATGGCGCAGATCACCATCCCGCTGAAGGCACTCAGGAGCGCCCACCGCACCACGCGCCACAACCGCGCCCTGGATGCCTGAAAAAACCTTGTCTGAAGAATCCTTCACTCTGGAGCCATCATGGCCGTCCCTACAGCGCTGATCGCCGAAGACGAACCCCTGCTGGCCCAGGCGCTCCGGCAGGCACTGGCCCAGGCCTGGCCGGCACTGCCACCGCCGCAACTGGCGGCCAATGGCATCGAGGCGCTGGAGCTGACGCTGGCGACCCTGCCCGATGTGCTGTTTCTGGATATCCGGATGCCCGGACTGAGCGGGCTGGAAGTGGCGGCGCAACTGGGGGAGGAATGGCCGGCGCAGCGGCCCTTCCCGCTGCTGGTGTTCGTGACGGCCTATGACGACTATGCGGTGCAGGCCTTTGAACGCGCCGCCGTCGATTACCTGCTCAAGCCGGTCACCCGCGAACGCCTGGCGGTGACGGTCAGCCGCCTGCAAACCCTGCTGGCCCAGCGCGCCGCCAGCAGCCAGGAGGCCCACCTGGAGCACGCCCTGGCACAGTTGCGCGCGCTGGCCCTGCCCGCTCCCGGCGACAAACCACCCCGGCTGGACTTCATCCGCGCCGCCGTGGGCAGCCGGGTGAGGATGATCCCGGTACAGGACGTGTTGTACTTCGAAGCCACCGACAAATACGTCAACGTGGTCGCCGCCGAGGGCGAGGCCCTGATCCGTACCAGCCTGCGGGAACTGATCCCGCAACTGGACCCGCAGCAGTTCTGGCAGGTCCATCGCGGCATCGTGGTCCAGGCCCGTCAGATACAGGCCGCGCAGCGCGACGAAGCGGGCAAGCTGTGGCTCACCCTGCATGGCCGACCTGACGGCCAGCGGCTGCCGGTGAGTCGCCTCTTCGCCCATCTGTTCAGGCAGATGTGATCCAGGCCAGTACCGGGAATATCAGCGACCGATCGGCGGCCGATCAGCGCCCGTAGTAATAACCCGGGCCGTAATAAGGACGGTAATAGTGCGGTTGCGGCGGTCCGGCCGGCACCACCACGCAGGCCGAGAGGGTTGCAGCCGCCACACTGGCGGCGACGACCAGTTTGATCAGTCGATTCATGATTGCGCTCCTTTTTCTTGCCCCCCCTGCCTGCAAGGGGCCGGGAATGTTTACCTGACCCGGCACGCTGCCAAGTCATGGGCGCAGATTGCCAGCCGCCCCTCCTGACAGGTAATTCCCACCCGTATCTTGTGTAACAAGAAAAGTGTCTCCCAAGACAATCAGCCTGATCACCAAGCTGGACCATGCGTTGTCTCCCGGCAAAAAATCTGGCCCTGGCAGCCGCAAAGCCCGTTGAAATCGGGCACGTGCGGTAAAATGCTTGCCATCTGAATAAACAGGCATTCCTCCGATTCATCTCATGAGCAACGAACTGAAAAACGGTCACACCCCTGCCCCCTCCACCAATTTCCTGCGCGGCATCATCGAATCCGATCTGGTTTCCGGCACCTACGCCGAGCGCAGCAACGGTCAGGGCGAGGCCCTGCCGCAGGTGGTGACCCGTTTTCCGCCCGAGCCCAACGGCTACCTGCACATCGGCCACGCCAAGTCGATCTGCCTGAACTTCGGCCTGGCCGCCGACTACGCCGGCCGCTGCCACATGCGTTTCGACGACACCAACCCGGAAAAGGAAGAGCAGGAGTACGTCGACACCATCCTCGACTCGGTCAAGTGGCTGGGCTTCTCCTGGGAGCACGAGGGCAAGTCGCACCTGTACTACGCCAGCAACTACTTCGACGTCATGTACGCCTGCGCCCAAGCGCTGATCCGCAAGGGCCTGGCCTATGTGGACGAGCAGAACGCCGAGCAGATGCGCGAGAACCGCGGCACCCTCACCGAACCCGGCAAGAACTCGCCCTGGCGTGACCGCCCGGCCGAGGAGTCGCTGCGCCTGTTCGATGAAATGCGCGACGGCAAGCATCCCGACGGCTCCCTGATCCTGCGCGCCAAGATCGACATGGCCAGCCCCAACATGAACCTGCGCGATCCGGCCATCTACCGCATCCGCCATGCCACCCACCACAACACCGGCGACAAGTGGCGCGTCTACCCGATGTACACCTTCGCGCATCCGATCGAGGACGCCCTGGAAAACATCTCCCACTCCATCTGCACCCTGGAGTTCGAAGACCAGCGCCCCTTCTACGACTGGCTGCTGGAGCAACTGGCCGAGGAAGGTTTCTTCAAGAAGCCGCTGCCGCACCAGTACGAATTCGCCCGCCTGAACCTGACATACATCATCACCAGCAAGCGCAAGCTGCGCCAGCTGGTGGATGAAAAGATCGTTTCCGGCTGGGACGACCCGCGCATGCCCACCATCGTCGGCCTGCGCCGTCGCGGCTATACCCCGGAAGCGATCCGCCTGATGTGCGACCGCACCGGCGCCTCCAAGAACAACAGCTGGATCGACTTCAGCGTGCTCGAAGGCGCACTGCGCGAAGACCTCGACCCCAAGGCCCCGCGCGCGGTGGCCGTGCTGCGTCCGTTGAAGCTGATCATCGACAACTTCCCCGAAGGCGTGTCCATCGATTGCAGCGCCCCGGTCTATCCGCCGGCGCACCCGGAACACGACACCGCCCACCGTCACTTCCCCATTACCCGGGAACTGTGGATCGAACGTGAAGACTTCATGGAAGTGCCGACCAAGGGCTACTTCCGCCTCTTCCCCGGCAACAAGGTGCGCCTGCGCTACGGTTACGTGGTCGAATGCACCGGCTGCGACAAGGACGAGCACGGCAACGTCATCGCCGTCCACTGCAACTACTTCGAAGACAGCAAGAGCGGCACCGAAGGCAGCTCCAACTACAAGGTCAAGGGCAACCTGCACTGGGTCAGCGCGGACCACGCCCTGGCCACCGAAGTGCGCCTGTACGACCGCCTCTTCTCGGACCCGCATCCGGATGCCGGCGGCAAGGACTTCCTGGCAGCCTTGAATCCGAACTCCAAGGAAGTCATCACCGCCTACCTGGAGCCGACCCTTAAGAACGCCAAGCCGGGCGAGATCTACCAGTTCGAACGCCACGGCTACTTCGTGGCCGACCGCGTCGACTCGACCGAAGGCCAGCCGATCTTCAACCGCGCGGTCACGCTCAAGGACAGCTGGGGCAAGTAATCCCGGTATTCCGGGGAACCGGCCGCAAGGCCACGCGGGCGGCGCCATGCGCTACGCCGTCCGTGCACGGGAAGGCGCAGCGGCGTGGACAACTCCACGCGGACGAGCAAGGGGAAGGCTCATGTTCGAGCAGATCAAGATCCAGCGCATGTCGATGGCGTCCATCTACAAGCTGCTGGCCATCGGCACCACGTTTTCGCTGGTACCGTTTTCGACCCTGATGGGGGTCTTGTCGTTATTCGGCGCCCAGACCATCACCTGGGACGGCAAGCACCTGATCGGTTATGACGGCCTGATCGCCTCGCCCTTCATCGGGCTGTTCCTCTCGGGCTTCATCACCCTGTTCCTGGGCACGCTCTGCACCATCGGCCTGTGGCTGTATTCGCTGTGGCGCCCGCTGTCGTTGCGGGTGGAAGCAGTGGACAACCTGGACATCGACAAGCTGATCCGCGAGAGCGAGGAAGCCATGGCAACACGCGACTGAAACGCTGCAGGTGCCTGCCGCACCTGAAGCGCCCAAAGCGCCTCAAGCGCCCAAAGCGCCTCAAGCGCACAAGGCACCTCAAGCGCACAAGGCACCTCGAGCAGCTCAAGCGCCATCTGGAAGATCTTCCTCAGAAGATCTTCATCCACCGCAGGAAGGCCACGGTCGCCACCCCCAGGCCACCCATGAGCCCCATCACGATCCAGAACGAGGTCTCGTCATGCAGACCCGGCAGACCTGCCACGTTCATCCCGAAAATCCCTGACACCAGCGTGGCCGGCATCAACAGCGCGGTCAGGATCGAGAGCGCCATCAGGTTGCGGTTCATCTGCTCCGACATCTGCGACGCGATCTCTTCCTGCAGCAGCTTGGCACGTTCATAGACCGCTTCCACGGTGGAATGCAGTTCATTGAGTTCGTCCAGTGCATGGGTCAGGTCTTCCAGCGCCTCGCGCGGCACCCAGGACGGGCGCAAGCGCTGGAACTGCGCCAGGATGCGGCGTTCCGGCGCGATGAAGCGCCGCAGCTCAGCCAACTGGCGGCGAATCCCGGAGAGCTCGGCCCGGTCTTCGGCCCGGCGATCCGAGAGCACCGAAAACTCGATGTCGTCCACCTTGTCGTTGAGCTTGTCCAGGCGCGCATTGAATCCGTCGGCCAGGCAGCGCAGCAGCTCGGCGAAGAGGTCCATGGGATTGTCGAAATCGCCGCCGTCCAACACCTTCTGGCGCAGCATGTTGGTGGAAATCAGCGGCTGGGTGCGCAGCGTCAGGAGGCGCGTGCGGTCCAGGTAGAAATGCAGCGCCCCCTTCTCGGTGCCGGTGTCGCCGATCTCCATCTTCATGTCGGTCAAGGTGCCGTAGACGCTGTCGGGCGTGGCATGCAGGCCCGGATGGGTGTCGCTGCTGAGCAGGAATTCGGTGATGTATTCGGGGATGCCGCTGTGGTGGGCCAGCCATTGCTGGATCTTCACGTCGGCCGTCTTCACGTGCAGCCAGCTGAACGCCGGAGCGACCGGATGATCATCGATCACCTCGTTCCAGTTCATCTGGCGCGCACGGCCCTCCTCGAAACGGAAGGAGCAGATGAATCCGGCCGGCTCGTAGAGCAGGTGCAAGGCTTGCGGCGTATCCGGCGGATTGTGCATGAGCGGCCAGTCAGGGAAGAGGGCAATCGAAAACCCCGCATTCTAACGACCGTCTTTGACAGATTTGTGACAGCGCCGTGACGATGCCAGGCCGCGTCCGGGCCGCGTCCGGGCCGCCTCAGCCGATCAATAGTTGAAGTTGCGATTGGCCCAGGCTTCGCGGGCGGCTTCGCAGACCTTGATCTGGGACTGGTTCATGCCCGATGTGCCGTTGAGCTGGCATTGGTCGGACACCGACTTGGCCTCGTCCATATGCTGGCGGAAATAGGCGTAGTCCTTCTTGCCGGCCAGGGCGTCACAGGCCGACAGCAAAGGGAGGGCGATGCACAGCAAGGCTGGCAGGCGGATGGCGGAGTTCATGCGGTGATTCCCCTGATAAGCGAGCCTGGCAAGAGACCTGGCCCGACGACGTGTAGCAGGCTGTCCTGGCCTCCTGCCCGGCCCCCCGGGGCCATGGCGGCGACGCTGCGCTGCAACGCGCCAAAGTATAGACAGCAAACGGAGATTGCTCAACGGAAATTTTCACTAAATCTCCGCCATATCCGAACATTCAGCACGAACAGAACATCAAGGCCGATTGCCGGGAACGGCCCGACCCGAACCGGCCTCTTCCTTCCCGCCCACACGCATTGTCAGGATGGAATCAACCCCGACGCTTGAGCAGCGCATGCAGGATGATCGCCCCGAAGGTGGCGGTACCGATGCCACCCAGCGCGAAGCCGCCCAGCTTGAGGGTAAAGTCGCCCGCGCCCAGCACCAGGGTCACGGCCGCCACGATCAGGTTGGTATTGTTGGAGAAATCGACCTTGTTCTCGACCCAGATGCGGGCGCCGGACACGGTAATGAGACCGAACACCACGATCGATACACCGCCCAGCACCGCCCCGGGGATGGTCAGGATCACCGCGCCGAACTTGGGCGAGAAGCCCAGCAGAATGGCGATCACCGCCGCCACCACGAACACCAGGGTGGAGTAGATCTTGGTCACGGCCATCACGCCGATGTTCTCGGCATAGGTGGTCACGCCGGTGCCGCCGACGCTACCCGAAAGCATGGTCGCCAGGCCGTCACCGATGAAGGCGCGACCGATGTAGCGGTCCAGGTTCTGGCCGGTCATGGCCGACACGGCCTTGATGTGACCCAGGTTCTCGGCCACCAGGATGATCGCTACCGGAGCCAGCAAGGCCATCGCGCTGACCTGGAACACCGGAGTGGCAAAGTGCGGCACGCCGAACCAGGCGGCATTGGCCACGCTGGCAAAGTCGATCGGCTTGCCCAGGCCCAGGCCATTGGCCAGCACTGCATACAGGACATAGGCCAGCAGCAGCCCGACCAAAATCAGCAGGCGCTGCAGCATGCCACGCGTAAACACGGCGACGAAGCCCACGCACAGCACGGTGGCCAGTGCCATCCAGCTGTCGAAGCTGCTGCCCGAGACGCCCTTGACCGCGATCGGCGCCAGGTTCAGGCCGATCACCGCCACCACTGCACCGGTCACCACCGGCGGCATCAGCGACTCGATCCAGCGGGTACCGACGCCGGCCACGATCAGGCCGATCACCGCATACACCGCACCGCAGGCGATGATGCCGCCCAGCGCCACGCCCAGATTGGCATTGGCACCGGAACCGGCATAACCGGTCACCGCAATGACCAGGCCGATGAAGGAAAAGCTGGACCCCAGGTAGCTCGGCACCCGGCCGCCCACCAGCAGGAAGAACAGCAGCGTACCGACGCCGGACATCAGGATCGCCAGGTTGGGATCGAAGCCCATGAGCAGCGGCGCCAGCACGGTCGAACCGAACATGGCCACCACGTGCTGCACCCCCATGGCCAGGGTCTGTGGCGCAGGCAGCCGCTCGTCGGCGGCGATCACGGCTCCCTGGCCGTCAATGGTGCTTTGGCGCAGCCGCCATTGGGGGAAATACGAACCCGACATGGAGATCCCTTTCGTTGTGGATTTGTTTTGATTTTGGATAGATAAAACGGGAGCTAGTGTATTGAGCGCGGCCCCAAATAACAATTGCTGCGGCGCGTGGACGCAAAATAAATCCGTAAAAGATTTCGGCATCCACACGACTTGCCGCCAGACGGTGCAAAAAACCTGCGCGCACCATGACGACGCCCCAAAACAGGCCACTGCAGGCCGCGCGTGAAAGCTTTTCAGCCGACCACAAATTCCATTGAACGCCGGCCTCCGGGGAAAATGTGATAATCGTGCGGCCCGCCGACGCACCACGGCGCCGGCGGCCACCCTCGACTATGCACTGCACAATGGAGAACCACATGATCCTGGAACTGGCGGACATCCGCATCCAACCCGGCAAGCAAGCCGAATTCGACGAAGCCATCCAGCGCGGCCTGGCGCAGACCATCAGCAAGGCCACCGGCTATCTCGGCCACAAGGTGCAAAAGGGCGTCGAATCGCCGGAGCGCTACCTGCTCATGGTGTACTGGGCCACCCTGGAAAACCATACCGTGGACTTCCGCGAATCGCCCGCCTTTACCGAATGGCGCGGCATCGTCGGCCCCTTCTTCGCCGGCGCCCCGCAGGTGGAACATTTCTCGCTGCTGACCGAATCGGTCTAAGCCCGCCCCCCTGATTGTCGGCAGCACCAGCACCACCGCATTGCCCCCCTCTGCAGCGCCTCCAACCGGGGCGCTGCGGAACGTTTGCGACTCGCCCCGGACTAACCGGGCAGACCCAAGAGCATCAACCCAGCATCAGGCCGTAACCGGGCACAGCGCCCTCTTCGGGGCATATGCCGCCATGACACGAGCACCGGGCAAGACCCGGCGCCAGGAACACCAGGATGACCACTTTGCACCGTCCCGCCCCTCCTCCCCGCCCAGCCTCACCTTCAGCCTCACCCGCGGCCGCCCCCTCTTCCGCCCATGCATTGCGTACCGGTGCCGGCGCCGTCGCCCTGGGCATGCTGCTGACCCTGTCGGGTTGCAACAATTTCAGCGGCGAGGAGCAGCAGCAGGCCGAAGTGGTTGGCGACTTCTACCGCATCCACCTCAAGCACAACGCCCCCGGCCTGCCCTCGGCCGATGAACTCAAGCAGTTCGAACCGCTGGTCAGCCGCTCCCTCTACAGCCTGCTGACCCGGGCCGAAGCGGCCGACGCCCGCTACCAGGCCGCCGCCGGCCCGCAGGCGGCCCCCATCGTCGAGGGCGATCTGTTCACCTCGCTCTTCGAGGGCGCCACTTCCTTCGCCGTCCAGTCCTGCGACAGCGAAGCGGATCGCGCCGCCTGCCAGGTGGCCTTCCGCTACCAGCAATCGGGCAGCGACGAATCCTGGAACGACAAGATCCTGCTGGTCCGCGAAAACCGCCAGTGGCGCATCGATGACATCGAATTCATCGGCAACGACCAGTCTTCCCAGCGCGAATACCTCACCGACAACCTCAGCGACGCCATCCAGCAGAGCGAGTAAGGCGTCGCCGCAACAAACGTGGTACCCGCTCCAGAGCGAGCCGGCACGCCTCGCCAGCCCGCTTTGACACAGCATTTGCAGCGAATTGGCGGCCTTTTGGCGATGTATTTCGGGCCTTCCTGCCGAGCCGGGAGGCGTAAGCTTGCCACCGGGAATGCTTGTCGATCTGCTCACGCAATCGTTCACATTCCACTGATGACAAGGTAATAACGAAATAACAGATCAACAGACCGTCGGCCGCATGCCCCTCTACCATGCACGCGACCACGGCACAGGGAGAATCAGATTGAAGCGGATCGGTACGACACTCTTCGCCGCCGCCAGCCTCTTGCTGGCAGCGTGCACGGCCAATGAAGACGGCAAAGCCAAGGAATTGGTCACGGAGTTCTACCAGGCCCACGCCTCGGCCCGCCCCTCCGGCGCGCTGACGCTGAAGGAACTGATCACCTTCCGCAGCTTCCTGTCGGTGTCGCTGTTCGACCTGCTCAAGGATGTCTCGGTCGCCCAGGAAGCCCGCACCGCCCAGGCGGCCGCGGACCTGGCCGCCGATCCCGATGCCGAGCCGCTGCCACCCCTGGTGCAGGGCGACCTGTTCACCGGCAACCCGAATGGCGCCTCGACCTTCCGAGTGGTTCAGTGCGAAGCCCAGGAACGTGAAGCGACCTGCACGGTGGAACTGATCTTCAGCGATGCCAAGCTGCAATCCCCGGCCAAATGGACCGACCGCCTGACCCTGACCCGCGACGCCCGCGGCTGGGTGATCGACAACATCCAGTACGCCAGCGGCAACCCGCCCCTGCGCAGCGGCACCCTGCAGGATCTGCTGCGCAAGGTGCTCAAGCGCGATACGCCGGCCTTGCAGTAACGCCGCCATCCAGGCCCTCGGCATCGATCGAGAAACCCTCCGCAATCCCGCCGGCCTGCGCACTGATCACGGCGCGCAGGCCACAAGGCTCTATAATCGCGCGATTCCCATAGAAGCCCGCCGCGATGTCCAATCACACCTTCCTCTGGCACGACTACGAAACCTTTGGCGCCGTGCCGCGCCGTGACCGTCCCGCGCAGTTCGCCGCCGTGCGCACCGATGCCGAACTCAACGAGATCGGCGAACCCATCATGATCTATTGCAAGCCGGCGCCGGACTACCTGCCCGACCCGGTGTCCTGCCTGATCACCGGCATCACGCCGCAGCACTGCCTGGAACACGGCATCCCCGAACACGCATTCGCCGCGCAGATCGAAGAGGCCCTGGGCGAGCCCGGCACCATCGGCGTGGGCTACAACACCATCCGCTTCGACGACGAAGTCACCCGCTTCATGTTCTGGCGCAACCTGATTGATCCCTATGCCCGCGAATGGGCCAACGGCTGCGGCCGCTGGGACCTGCTGGATGTGGTACGTCTGACCTATGCCCTGCGCCCCGATGGCATCCAGTGGCCGACCAAGGAAGACGGCAGCGTCAGCTTCAAGCTGGAACATCTCTCCAAGGCCAATGGCCTGCTGCACGAAGCCGCCCACGACGCCCTCTCCGACGTGCGCGCCACCATCGCGCTGGCGCGCCTGATCCGCCAGCACAACCCGCGCCTGTTCGACTTCGCCCTGGCCCTGCACAAGAAGGAAAAGGCCGCCGCCGAAATCGGCCTGCCGGCGGCCAAGCCCTTCCTGCATGTCTCCGGCATGTTCCCGGTGGCGCAGGGCTGCCTGGCGCTGATGTGGCCGCTGGGCATGCACCCCACCAACAAGAACGAAGTGATCGCCTGGGACCTGGGCTACGACCCCGCCGAACTGGCCGGCCTGGACGCCGCCACCGTGCGCACACGCATGTTCACCCGGCGCGATGACCTGCCGGAGGGCGTAGAGCGCCTGCCGGTCAAGAGCATCCACCTGAACAAGTCACCCATGGTGGTGGGCAGCCTCAAGACCCTCAGCGCCGAGCGCGCCGCCGCCCTGGGCATCGACGTCGACACCGCGCTGCGCCATGCCGAACACGCGGCCGCCCTGCCCGACCTGTCGTCACTGTGGCGCCAGGTCTACCAGCGCGAGGGCGAAGACCGACCCGACGTCGATGAAGACCTCTACGGCGGCTTCATCGGCAACGGTGACCGGCGCCAGCTGACGCAACTGCGCGCCCTGGCTCCAGCCGCCCTGGCCGAGGCCAGCATGTCCTTCGACGATATGCGCCTCAACGAAATCCTGTTCCGCTATCGCGCTCGCAACTTCCCCGAGACCCTGCGTCCTGATGAAGCCCAGCACTGGGAAGAGCATCGCGCTGCCCGCCTGTTCGAAGGCGCCGGTGGCGCGCGCACCATCGCCCAGTTGTTCGAACAGATCGACCAGTTGCAGGAGCAGGCAGACGACGAGCGCACCCAGGACATCCTGGGTGCGCTCTACGACTACGCTGAAATGATCGCGCCGGCCAACCAGTAAGGGCGCCGCCGGCTGGCCGCTTTATTCTGCGGCGGCCTTGCCCTGCGCCTTGAGCTTCATGATGAAGTCGCGCAGGGCCGGTTGTATTTCTTCGAACAGGGGATGCTTGCGGTTCTTCAGCATCACCTCCGAAAACAGTTTCAGCCCCAGCGCCAACTGCGCGCTGGTATCGCTGTCGAACTGGCCATTGCCGCGCAGGCGACCAACGATACTGAAGATATCGTCATGGTTGCCAGCCTCGAAACTGATGGGCTCATGCAGCGTCTGCCCCTCCGACGCCGTGGCCAGGTGTTCCAGGGTGATGCGGTAGCGATGTTCCTTCATGTTGCTCTCCTTGCTTGCTTCTTTGGGGCTCAGGCCCGCTCCACCGCCACGGCGGCGCGATCGATGATGTCGATGATGGCATGCAGTTCTTCCTGCTGCAGCTTGCCCTTGGCCAGGCGCGTATGCAGCGCCATGCGGAAGTTCTGGACCGCCCGGCGCAGTTCCGGCGAATCGGCATCCGGCCGTTCCTGGCGGCGCAGTTCGAACTTGCGCAGCACCTGCTGCAGTATCTCGGCGTTTTCCTTCTCTTCCAGATGCGCACGGCCCTCGGTGCTGATGGTGTAGAGCTTCTTGCCGCCCTCCTCGCCCTGCACCGAGGCATGGCCCATTTCTTCCAGCAGGGTCAGGGTCGGGTAGATCACGCCCGGGCTGGGGCTGTAGCCACCGCCCACCAGCTGCTCGATGGCCTTGATCATGTCGTAGCCGTGGCGCGGCTTTTCCTGCAACAGGTGCAGCATCACGATGCGCAATGCGCCCTGCTCGAACATGCGCGCACCGCGACCGCCCCCGCCGCCCTCGCGGCCACGCGGCCCGTGGTGGCCGCGATGGCCCTCTTCATCAAACAGGCCGCCGCCATGGTGCGGACGGTCGTGGCGCTGATGCATGGGGCCGTGGCCCGGCTGGCCGTGGTGGCCGAATAGATGCTTGAACATGGTATTTCCTTCTTGTCGGTTTGCTAAAGGCAGCGACTGACGCACGCTGCGTGTCGATCGATATAGCCAAGATATATCTTTATTTTGAATATTTCAAGATATATCTTAATCATATTTTTCATTGCATTTGATCAATACGTGAAGCAAAAGGCTTCACCGTCAGGCTGGCGACATTGAACGACCGGAAGAAGTGCTATGTTCTCTCCGGGGCAGCCACTGCCCTGCCTACCACGACAACAGGAGACCCCATGACCCCGACCGCCCCCATCGGCCGCTTTCCCATTCCCGAACTCGACGAGCTTCCCGAGGACATCCGCCAGCGCATCCTGACAGTGCAGGAGAAGTCAGGATTCATCCCCAACGTCTTCCTCGTCCTGGCGCACCGCCCGGACGAATTCCGCGCCTTCTTCGCCTATCACGATGCCTTGATGGACAAGCCCGGCAAGCTCACCAAGGCCGAGCGCGAGATGATCGTGGTCGCCACCAGCAATGCCAACCAATGCCAGTACTGCGTGGTGGCGCATGGTGCGATCCTGCGTATCCGCGCCAAGGACCCCTTGCTGGCCGACCAGGTCGCGATCAATTACCGCAAGGCCGACATCAGCCCGCGGCAAAAGGCCATGCTGGATTTCGCCATGAAGGTCTCGGCCAGCGCCTGGGCCGTCAACGAGGAGGATTTCGCCCTGCTCGGGGAACAGGGCTGGGGAGAGGAGGAAGTCTGGGACATCGCGGCCATCGCGGCCTTCTTCGGCATGTCCAACCGGCTGGCCAACGTGACCAGCATGCGTCCCAATGAAGAGTTCTATCTGATGGGGCGAGTACCCCTGCAATGATGTCGCGCAGACGGGCTCAGCGCCGTCCCGCATGCCAGCGCGCCACCTGCTCCAGGCAGGCGCGCAGGTCACCCTGCACCAGTTCGGCGGCATGCGCCAGCATGAGGTTGCGCGGCAGGCCGAAGTCCTCGATCTGCATGCCCTCGCGACAGTAACCGGGCTCGCCCTGCGGCACCTGCGCCAGCAGATCCTGCGCCGGCGTGTTGTAGCACCACACCTTCTTGCCACGCCCGACCGCGTAGCCGATCTCGAAGACCGTGCCCGAATCCGGCTCATGGCCGCGAAAGTCGCGCACGTTGGCCACCACGGCATCGGCCGACTCGATCAGGGCTACGTTGATTTCGTAGATGCGCCGGGCGATCTCGGACTTGCTCTCGCCCTGCACCTCGTCATCGCCCGGGCACAAGGCCAGCAAGCCCAGCTCGCCGCACCATTGCTTGATGCGCGTCTTGTGCGTGGCATAGTCGCGCGCGAAGACATCGGGACCGGCGAGGTAGATGCGGGGCTGTCGGGTCATGGTTCATCCTGTGGCTGTATCCGGAGCCGGCAGCTTACGCGAACTAGGAAACCTCTGCCATGTTCTCGGCCCGGTCGAAGTCGGCCGCAAAATCGTCCACCTGCACGCTGAGGTCACCATAGTGGGCGAAGGCATCCAGCACTTCCTTCTCCTGCTGCGAGATCAGTCCGCGCTGCAGGACCAGTGCACTCCAGGCCGGCAGTTCACGCAGGCTCTGCGGCATCGGCGGCAGGCGCTCTTCCTTGATCTCCGGCTTGAGCCGCTGCTCCAGTTGCTGCACCACGGGCGCCAGTGCAAAGGCCAGTTCGCCGCAGGCCAGCGGATCACCTTCGCCGGGCACATAGGTATCGGCCACCAGCCGGTCGCGGCTTGCGCCCGGGGTCTGCATGGCCTTGGCCACCAGCGTGCCGAGCAGGTCCGACGGCTTGCGATAAGGCAGCCCCAGCGGGAAGATCAGCACCCGCAGCAACAGCGCCACCGGCCGGTTGGGGAAGTTGTTCAGGGTCTCGACGATGGCTTCCTGCGCCCGGTTCAGGGCATCCTGCACCGACCAGTCCACGTAGGCCTGGTCAGCTTCCTGACGACCTTCGTCCTCGAAGCGTTTCAACACCGCCGACACCAGGTACAACTGCGAGAGCACATCCCCCAGCCGCGCCGAGATACGTTCACGGAACTTGAGCGTACCGCCCAGCACCGCCATGCTGACATCGGTGAGCAAGGCGAAGGCCGAGGACAGGTGGACCACGGCGCGGTAGTAGCGGCGCGTGGCATGCGCCGCCTGGGACGGTGCCGGCAACAGCCAGCCGCCGCTGATGCCACCCACCAGGCTGCGCGCCGCATTGGCCGCCGCGAAGGACAGGTGCGCGAACAGCACGCGGTCGAAGGCCTGCACCGCGCGTTCGCGGTCCTCCTCCGATGCCGCAGCCAGCTCCTGCAGCACATAGGGATGGCAACGGATCGCCCCCTGGCCGAAGATGATCAGGCAGCGCGTCAGGATATTGGCGCCCTCTACCGTGATGGCGATCGGAATCTGCTGGTACACCCGCGCCAGGAAATTGCCCGGCCCCATGCAGATGCCCTTGCCACCGATCACGTCCATGCCGTCATTGACCACCATGCGCCCGCGCTCGGTGACGTGGTACTTGGAGATGGCCGAGATCACCGATGGCTTCTCGCCTGCATCCACCGCCAGTGCCGACAGGCGGCGCGTGGCATCCATCATGTAGAGATGCCCGCCCATGCGCGCCAGCGCTTCCTGCACGCCCTCGAACTTGCCGATCTCGATCTTGAACTGGCGCCGCATGGCGGCATAGGCGCTGGTACCGCGCACCGCCATCTTGGAAAAACCGACGCTGGACGAGGGCAGCGAAATCGCCCGCCCCGCGGCCAGGCATTCCATCAGCATGCGCCAGCCGCGTCCGACCTGGGCCACGCCGCCGATCACCCAATCCATCGGGATGAAGACATCGGTGCCCTCGGTCGGACCATTCTGGAACACCGCATTGAGCGGCCAGTGTCGACGACCGGTGACCACCCCAGGATGGTCGGTGGGAATCAGTGCGCAGGTGATGCCGGGCTCCATCGCATAGCCCAGCAGGCCATGCGGATCGCGCGCCCGGAAGGCCAGGCCCAGCACGGTGGCCACCGGTGCCAGGGTGATGTAGCGCTTGCTCCAGGTGACCCGGAAGCCCAGCGTCTCGCGTCCCTCATACCGGCCCTTGCAGACGATGCCGATATCCGGAATGGCCGCCGCATCCGAACCCGCATAGGGGCTGGTGAGTGCGAAGCAGGGAATCTCCTGTCCCCGTGCCAGGCGCGGCAGGTAGTGATCCTTCTGCGCCTCGGTGCCGTAATGCAGCAGCAATTCGGCCGGCCCCAGCGAATTGGGCACCATCACCGCGATGGCCGCAGCCGAACTGCGCGAGGCCAGTTTCATCACCACCTGCGAATGCATGTAGGCCGAGAACTCCTTGCCGCCGTACTGGCGCGGAATGATCATGCCCAGGAAGCCGCGCTCCTTGATGAATTTCCAGGCCTGCTGCGGCAGGTCCTGGGTCTTCACGCTGGTGTCCCAGTCGCTGACCATGGCGCACAGCTGCTCGACCTCGTGATCGAGGAAAGCCTGCTCCTCCGGTGTCAGGCGCGGCGCCGGCAGCGCAAACAGGCGATCCCAGTCCGGCTTGCCGGAGAACAGCTCGGCATCCCACCAGGTGGTGCCGGCCTCGATGGCATCGCGTTCGGTGTCGGACATGCGCGGCGCCATCATGGCGAACGTGTCCAGCGCCGGCCGCGTGATCAGCGACTGCCGCACCGAGTGGATCGCCACCACCAGGGTCGGCGTAAACAACAGGATCGCCAGCAGCACCCGCACCGGCCAGTCGATATCGAGCGCGGCGCCGCCCAGGAAGATCAGGGCCGCCTCGGCCGCCAGCCAGACCCAGGCGCTGGCACGCGCCATCATCAGCGCCAATGCGCTTGCAATGAAAACAATGAGCCAGATGATCATGTGTCGCCTCCAGTGTTGTTGTGCTTGTTGCGGACGGGGTGCTGCCAGCAGTGCAGCCAGCAGTACAGCGGGCAATGCAGCGTTGCGTGGAGCGATGGGTGCAGCCAGGAATGCCGCTGACGATGCAGCGATCAAGGCAGCCAGTGTGGCACCGAATGCCGAGCGCGCCAAGCGGGCGTCCCTGCATCCAGTCATCCGACATCCACCCTGCCCCTTTTTGCACGATACCTTGCCAGCTCATCGGGCGGAATCGGACGGAACCCTCCCGGCCCCGTCAGACAACGTCCGACAAGCCGGCGCCCCATGTCATCCATTACAATCCGGGCATTGCAGACAGGCCCGCAGAGGAACGAATCATGAAATGGGAAGGCAATCGCGAAAGCGACAACGTGGAAGACCGTCGTGGTGAAGGTGGCGGCGGAGGGGGCGGCTTTGGCTTCGGCGGCCGCTCCATCGGCCTGGGCACCGTGGCCGTGGCACTGGTGGCGTCGTACTTCCTGGGCATCAACCCGCTGACCATGCTCAACCTGCTCTCCGGCGGAGGCGGCCCGGTACCGGTGCAGCAACAGGCACCGGCCCACAAACCCTCGCCCAACGACCAGATGGCGCGCTTCGTTTCCACTGTCCTGGCCGACACCGAAGACACCTGGGGCCAGATCTTCGCTGCCAACGGCAAGCAGTATGCGCGGCCCAAGCTGGTGCTGTTTTCCGGCAGCACACCGACCGCCTGCGGCACCGGCCAGACCGCCACCGGTCCCTTCTATTGCCCGGGCGACCAGAAGGTCTACATCGACCTGTCCTTCTATGAACTGATGAAGCAGCGTTTCAAAGTCTCCGGCAACTTCGCCCAGGCCTATGTGATCGCCCATGAAGTCGGCCACCACGTGCAGCACCTGATGGGCATCTCCGACAAGGTCGATGCGGCCCGCCGCAATGCCAGCGAAAAGCAGGCCAATGCCATGTCGGTGCGACTGGAACTGCAGGCCGACTGCTTCGCCGGGGTCTGGGCCTTCCACGCCAACCAGGCACGTCACATCCTGGAAGAAGGGGATATCGAAGACGCCCTGCACGCCGCCTCCGCCATCGGCGACGACGCCCTGCAGCGTCAGGCGCGCGGCGTGGTGGTGCCGGACTCCTTCACCCACGGCAGTTCGGCCCAGCGCGTGACCTGGTTCAAGCGCGGCATCAACGAAGGCAAGGTCAGCGCCTGCAATACCTTCGCGGCCAAGGAGCTATGAACCCATCCTGAGCCCACATTGGACGCGCCATACCCGACATCGAACGCAACATCGAACACGACAACCCAACAAGGAGACTGAATCCATGACCCTGTCCAACTGGTGCATCCTGATCGCCGGCCTGATGCCGGTGTTCACCATCGCGGTGGCCAAGCGCGGTCGCAAGGACTTCGACAACGCCGAACCGCGTGCCTGGCTGGACCAGCAGACCGGTGTGCGCCGCCGCGCCGACTACGCCCATCGCAACCACTTCGAGGCCTTCCCCTTCTTCGCCGCCGCCGTGCTGGTGGCGCAGCAGGCTGGTGCCGCCCAGGGCCAGATCGATATCGCCAGCGTGGTCTTCATCGCCGCCCGCCTGCTCTATACCCTGTTCTACCTGAACGACAAACCCTCGGCCCGCTCGGCGGTCTGGGCGGTCGGCTACCTGAGCGTGATCGCCCTGTTCGTCATCGCCGCCCGCGCCTGACCGGGAGCCCACCATGAGCCACCCCGCCGCCCAGCAACTGGCCCCCATGCGCGAGGCCCTCACCGCCCTGTGCGAGCAACGCGCCAGCATCGCCACCCTGTGCGCCACCTGGCGCGCCCGCGACGACGTGATGCAAGCCCTGCCACCCCGCTACCAGCAGGTTGCCGAAGACCTGCTGGGCCGCCTCGAAGCCGGTAGTCTCTTCACCGAGGAAAGCTGCTCCTTCAGCCAGAAGGACCTCACCGACAGCCTCGCCACCTGGCTGGACAAAGCCGAGCAGACCCTGTCAGCAAACTGACCCGGCCTGACCTGCTCCACCGGAAGAACTAGTTCTTCCGGCGGGCAGCCTGCCCTTACTGCCTCCCTCTTCTCCCTTCCCCCGCCTCTCCGTCGGACCGATGTTGCCGGCCTGCACCGATCGCTAAGCTGGACCCATCGATCAACATCCGCAGGAGGCTCCATGTCCGACCAGCGCAAGGCCTATGGCGTGCTGGGTTCCAGCACGCTCGCGTTTACCGTCTGCTTCACCATCTGGATGATGTTCGGGGTCATCGGCATCCCCATCAAGAATGCCCTGCACCTGAACGAAACCGAATTCGGCCTGCTCACCGCCACGCCGGTGCTGACCGGCTCCCTGATCCGGGTGCCGCTGGGCATCTGGACCGACCGCTACGGCGGGCGCATCGTGTTCTTCATCCTGATGCTGTGCACGGTGGTCCCGATCTGGCTGATTTCCTACGCCAACGCCTTCTGGCACTTCCTGGTACTGGGCCTGTTCGTGGGCCTGGCCGGCGGTTCCTTCTCGGTCGGCACGCCCTATGTGGCGCGCTGGTTCAAGAAGGAACGCCAGGGCCTGGCCATGGGCGTGTTCGGCGCCGGCAACTCGGGCGCAGCGGTCAACAAGTTCGTGGCGCCGGTGCTCATCGCCGCCGGTGGCTGGATGCTGGTGCCCAAGGTCTATGCCGCCCTGATGCTGGCCGCAGCCCTGCTGTTCTGGCTGGGCTCGTCCACCGACCCGGCGCACCAGGTCAGGTCCGACACCGGCTTCATGGACCAGGTGCGCATGCTCAAGGACCCCAGGGTCTGGCGCTATTGCCAGTACTACTCGGTGGTCTTCGGCGGCTATGTGGGCCTGAGCCTGTGGATGGTCAAGTACTACGTCACCGAATACGGATTCGACATCAAGACCGCCGCCCTGCTGGCGGCCTGCTTCTCGCTGCCGGGCGGTGTCCTGCGTGCCGTGGGCGGCTGGCTCTCCGACAAGTACGGTGCCTACCAGGTCACCTGGTGGGTGATGTGGGTGTGCTGGGTGGCCTTCTTCCTGCTGTCTTATCCACAGACCGATTTCGCCATCCAGACCGTGGGCGGCACAAGGACCTTCCACATCGGCCTGAACCCGGTGCTCTTCACGGCGCTGCTGATGGTGGTCGGCGTGGCCATGGCGGTGGGCAAGGCCTCGGTCTTCAAGTTCATCTCCGACGACTACAGCGGCAACATCGGCGCGGTCTCCGGCATCGTCGGCCTGGCCGGCGGGCTGGGCGGCTTCATCCTGCCGATCCTGTTCGGCGTGGTGCTGGACGTCACAGGCGTACGCAGCTCCTGCTTCATGCTGCTCTACGGCACGGTCTGCATCTCGCTGGTGTGGATGCACTTCCAGTTCCGCCGCGAAGGCCTGCAAGCGCCACGCAAGGCCCTGGCGGCCGACTGATCCCTTCCCATTTCAAGGACACCTCATGAACCACGTACTCACGCGCTGGGAGCCGGAAAACCCGGACTTCTGGCGCAAGCAAGGCGAGCAGGTCGCCAACCGCAATCTCTGGATCTCCATCCCCTGCCTGATGCTGGCCTTCGCAGTCTGGATGCTGTGGAGTGTAGTGGCCGCCAACCTGGACAAGGCCGGCTTTCACTTCAGCAAGGACCAGTTGTTCTTCCTGACGGCCTTGCCCGCCCTCTCGGGCGCCACGCTGCGCATCTTCTATTCCTTCCTGGTGCCGGTGTTCGGCGGGCGCCGCTGGACCGCCATTTCCACCGCCAGCCTGCTGATCCCCGCCATCGGCATGGGCCTGGCCCTGCGCGACCCCGGCACCAGCTACTCCACCCTGCTGGGCCTGGCCTTGCTGTGCGGGCTGGGCGGCGGCAATTTCAGTTCCAGCATGGCCAACATCAGCTTCTTCTTCCCCAAGGCGCGCAAAGGCTACGCCACCGGCATGAATGCCGGCATCGGCAACCTGGGCGTCTCGGTGGTGCAACTGGTCACGCCGCTGGTGATTTCCTCGGCCGTGTTCGCCACCTCCATCGCCGGCCAGGGGGTGCTCTTCCATGATCCCAAGAGCGGCCTGGAAAGCAGCTACTGGCTGGCCAATGCCGGCTTCATCTGGGTCCCCTTCATCGTCGCCGCCACCCTGGCAGCCTGGTTCGGCATGAACGACATCGCCTCTGCCCAGGCGTCGCTGGCCGACCAGGCGGTGATCTTCAAGCGCAAGCACAACTGGCTGATGTGCTGGCTGTATGTCGGCACCTTCGGCTCCTTCATCGGTTTTTCGGCGGCATTTGCAATGTTGATCAAGGCCCAGTTCCCGGAGGTGGAAGTCGCCCGCTTCGCCTTCCTCGGCCCGCTGGCCGGTGCCCTGGCGCGGCCGCTGGGCGGCATGATCTCGGACCGCATCGGCGGCGCGCGCGTCACGCTGTGGGTGTTCCTGGCCATGGGGCTGACCATCCTGCTGGGCATCCTGCCGGCCCTGCATACGCACCAGTTCACGCTGTTCCTGGCCTCCTTCATCGGCATGTTCATCCTCACCGGACTGGGCAATGGCTCGACCTTCTGCATGATTCCCATCATCTTCCAGACCGAGCGCGAGCGCGCTGCCGCGGGACAAGGCGAGGCAGCGCAACAGCAGGCCCGCCTGGATGCGGGCAAGGAATCGGCGGCCGTACTGGGTTTCTCCGGCGCCATCGGCGCCTATGGCGGCTTCTTCATCCCGCAGAGCTTCGGCACGTCGATCAGGATGACCGGCGCGCCGGACATGGCGATGTTCGTCTTCGTCGGCTTCTATGCCAGCTGCATGCTCATCACCTGGTGGTACTACGCCCGCAAGGGCGCGCCCATGCCCTGTTGAAATGGCCCTCGTTCTTTCGAACTAGCCCGCCTCCGCCGCCTGGATGGCTGCCCTGACCAAGCCGGTGAATAGGCAGGGACGGGGCGCCTGCCTACACTTTCCAACCATCAAGACTGCCCATATCGATAACGCAGGTGGGGTATGCACCCACGCAACCGAGGATTCACGATGAGTCATTTTCTGGACCGATTGAAGTTCATGTCGCGGGTGAAGTCCACCTTCGCCGATGGACATGGCGCCGTGGTCGACGAAGACCGCCAATGGGAACACGCCTACCGCAGCCGCTGGCAGCACGACAAGGTGGTGCGCTCCACACACGGGGTCAACTGCACCGGGTCCTGCTCCTGGAAGGTCTACGTCAAGAACGGCCTGATCACCTGGGAAACCCAGCAGACCGACTACCCCCGTACCCGTCCCGACCTGCCCAACCACGAGCCGCGCGGCTGCCCGCGTGGCGCCTCCTATAGCTGGTACGTCTACTCCGCCCAGCGGGTGAAGTACCCGATGATCCGCGGCCGTCTCATGCAACTGTGGCAGGAGGCGCGCCGCACCCTGGGCCCGGTCGAGGCCTGGGCCGCCATCACCAGCGACCCCGCCCGTGCAAAAAGCTACAAGTCGGTGCGCGGCCAGGGTGGCTTCGTGCGGGCCGACTGGGATACCGCCAACGAAATCATCGCCGCCGCCAATGCCTACACCATCAAGCAGTACGGCCCGGACCGGGTGATCGGCTTCTCGCCCATCCCGGCCATGTCGATGGTGTCGTACGCGGCCGGCGCCCGTTACCTGAGCCTCATCGGCGGCGTGGCCCTGTCCTTCTACGACTGGTACTGCGACCTGCCGCCCGCCAGCCCGCAGATCTGGGGCGAGCAGACCGACGTGCCGGAATCGGCCGACTGGTACAACTCCACCTACCTGATGGTATGGGGCTCCAATGTGCCGCAGACCCGCACCCCCGACGCCCACTTCTACACCGAGGTGCGCTACAAGGGGACCAAGACCGTGGCGGTGTCCTCGGACTTCGGCGAGATGGTCAAGTTCGGCGACATCTGGCTGGCCCCGCGCCCGGGTACCGACGCCGCGCTGGCCATGGCCATGGGCCATGTGATCCTCAAGGAATTCCACCTGCAGCGCCCCTCGCCCTACTTCCGCCACTACGTCCGGCAATACACCGACCTGCCCATGCTGGTGCGGCTGGTGGAACGCGAGGGCCGCTACCTGCCGGAGCACCTGCTGCGCGCCTCGCAGATGCCCAGCCAGCTGGAAGAAGCCAACAACGCCGACTGGAAGACCCTGGCCATCGATGCCACCACCGGCCAGATCGTCGCGCCCAACGGTTCCATCGGCTACCGCTGGGGCGAAGGCCAGGTCAACGACGGCGCCAAGCTGGGCCGCTGGAACCTGGAAAGCCGGGACGGTCATTCCGGTCGCGAGATCGAGCCGCTGCTCTCGCTGGTGGACCAGCACGACGAGGTGGTCGCGGTCGCCTTCAACTACTTCGGCGGGGACGATGCCGAGCAATTGCAGACGCGCCGCGTGCCGGTACGCCACGTGCGCCTGGCCAACGGCAGCACCGCACTGGTGGCCACCGTGCACGACCTGATGATGGCCAACTATGGCGTGGACCAGGGTCTGGGCGGCCAGATTGCGCAGTCCTATGACGACGACATTCCCTACACGCCGGCGTGGCAGGAGAAGCACACTGGCGTCAAGCGCGAGCTGGTGATCCAGGTGGCACGCGAATTCGCGCAGAACGCCCACGACACCGAGGGCAAGAGCATGGTCATCGTCGGCGCCGCGCTCAATCACTGGTACCACAACGACATGATCTATCGCGGCATCATCAACCTGCTGATGATGTGCGGTTGCGTGGGCAAGTCCGGTGGCGGCTGGGCGCACTACGTGGGACAGGAAAAGCTGCGCCCGCAGTTCGGCTGGGCGCCGCTGGCCTTCGCCACCGACTGGGTGCGCCCGCCCCGGCAGATGAACGGCACCAGCTTCTTCTACGCCCACACCAGCCAGTGGCGTCACGAAAAGCTGGGCCTGGACGAGATCGTCGCCCCCACCGCCGACAAGGACAAGCTGGCCGGCATGAGCATGATCGACATGAACGCACGCTCCGAACGCATGGGCTGGCTGCCCTCGGCCCCGCAGCTGGAAACCAATCCGCTGGACGTGTGCGACGCCGCCCAGGCGCTGGGCCAGACCCCGCAGGACTACCTGAAGGCAGCCCTGAAGTCCGGCACCGTCAACATGAGCTGCGACGACCCCGACAACCCGAAGAACTTCCCGCGCAACATGTTTGTCTGGCGCTCCAACATCCTGGGCAGTTCCGGCAAGGGCCACGAGTATTTCCTGAAATACCTGCTGGGGACCCAGCATGCGCTGTTCGACGACGCCGGGCAGGCCATCCGCCCGGCTGAGGTCAAGTACCGGGAAGAGGCTGCCGAGGGCAAGCTGGACCTGCTGGTGACGCTGGACTTCCGCATGAGCACCACCTGCCTGTATGCCGACATCGTGCTGCCCACCGCCACCTGGTACGAAAAGGATGACCTCAACACCTCGGACATGCATCCCTTCATCCATCCGCTTTCGGAAGCGGTGCAACCGCTGTGGGAGAGCAAGACCGACTGGGAAATCTACAAGGGCATCGCCAGCAAGTTCAGCCAGATCGGTGGCGAATACCTCGGCACCCGCAGCGACATCGTGCTGCAGCCGCTGATGCACGACACCCCGGCCGAACTGGGCCAGCCCTTCGAACCGAAGGACTGGAAGAAGGGCGAATGCGACCTCATCCCCGGCAAGACCGCCCCCAGTTTCATGGTGGTGGAACGCAACTACCGAGACATCTACAAGAAGTTCACCTCGGTCGGCCCGCTGCTGGACAAGCTGGGCAACGGCGGCAAGGGCATCAACTGGAACACCGAACATGAGGTGGCCGAACTGGGCGCACTGAACAGGCGCGTCACCGAGCCCGGCGTCAGCCAGGGCCGCCCGCGCCTGGACAGCGCCATCGATGCCTGCGAGATGATCCTCAGCTTCGCTCCCGAAACCAACGGCCATGTCTCGGTCAAGGCCTGGGAAGCACTGGGCAAGATCACCGGGCGCGACCATACCCACCTGGCGCGAGGCCGCGAGCATGACAAGATCCGTTTCCGCGACGTCCAGGCGCAGCCGCGCAAGATCATCTCGGCGCCGACCTGGTCGGGCCTCGAGTCAGAAGAGGTCAGCTATAACGCCGGCTATACCAATGTGCATGAACTCATTCCCTGGCGCACCCTGAGCGGCCGCCAGCAGTTCTACCAGGACCACCGCTGGATGCTGGATTTCGGTGAAGGCCTGTGCGTCTACAAACCAGCGGTCGATACCAAGACGGTCGCCCCCATGCTCGGGCGGCACCCCAATGGCGAGAAGGAGATCGTGCTCAACTTCCTCACGCCGCACCAGAAGTGGGGCATCCACTCCACCTACTCGGACAACCTGCGCATGCTCACCTTGAGTCGCGGCGGGCCGCATGTCTGGATTTCGGAAGACGACGCCAAGTCCGCAGGACTGGTGGACAACGACTGGGTCGAAGTCTTCAACAGCAACGGCACCCTGACCGCGCGCGTGGTGGTGAGCCAGCGCATCCCGGGCGGCATCTGCCTGATGTACCACGCCCAGGAAAAGATCGTGAACACACCCGGCGCGCAGTTGAGCGGCAAGCGCGGCGGCATCCACAACTCGGTCACCCGGGCGGTGCTGAAGCCAACCCACATGATCGGCGGCTATGCGCAACTGGCCTATGGCTTCAACTACTACGGCACCGTCGGCAGCAATCGCGACGAGTTCATCATCCTGCGCAAGATGAACAAGGTCGACTGGCTCGACGGCAGCCTGCAAGAAAGGACGGCATCATGAGAATTCGCGCACAAGTGGGCATGGTGCTCAACCTGGACAAGTGCATCGGCTGCCACACCTGCTCGGTGACCTGCAAGAACGTCTGGACCAGCCGCGACGGCGTGGAATACGCCTGGTTCAACAATGTCGAGACCAAGCCCGGCATCGGCTATCCGAAGCAATGGGAGAACCAGCAGAAGTGGCAAGGCGGCTGGACCCGCACCGGCGCCGGCAAGCTGGAGCCCCGCCAGGGCGGCCGCCTGCGCATCCTGGCCAATCTGTTCGCCAATCCCAACCTGCCGGCCATCGACGACTACTACGAGCCCTTCACCTACGATTACGAACACCTGCAGAAGGCGCCCCTGATGCAGACCCCGCCCACGGCACGGCCGATCTCGGTACTGACCGGCAAGAAGATGGACAAGATCACCTGGGGGCCGAACTGGGAAGACGATCTCGGCGGCGAATTCAGCGCCCGCAGCCAGGATGCGCTGTTCGAGGGCGTGCAGAAGGAGATGCACAGCAGCTTCGAATCGACCTTCATGATGTACCTGCCGCGCCTGTGCGAACACTGCCTGAACCCGGCCTGCGTGGCGTCCTGCCCCTCGGGCTCGATCTACAAGCGCGAGGATGACGGCATCGTGCTGGTGGACCAGGACAAGTGCCGTGGCTGGCGCATGTGCATCTCCGGTTGTCCGTACAAGAAGATCTACTACAACTGGAGCTCCGGCAAGGCCGAGAAATGCACCTTCTGCTATCCCCGCATCGAGGCCGGCCAGCCCACCGTGTGCTCGGAAACCTGTGTCGGGCGCATCCGCTACCTGGGCGTGCTGCTGTATGACGCCGACCGCATCGAGGCAGCAGCCTCGGTGGCCGACGAGCAGGCGCTCTACCAGGCCCAGCTGGACTGCTTCCTCGACCCGCACGACCCGGCCGTGATCGCCGAGGCGCGCCGCCAGGGCATTGCCGAGAGCTGGCTAGAATCGGCACGCCGCTCGCCGGTGTACAAGATGGCCATGCAATGGAAGATCGCCTTCCCCCTGCATCCGGAATACCGCACCCTGCCCATGGTCTGGTACATCCCGCCGCTGTCGCCGATCCAGAAGGCCGCCGAGGCCGGCCACATGGGGATGGACGGCATCATCCCCGACGTGAAATCGCTGCGCATCCCGATGCGCTATCTCGCCAACCTGCTGACCGCCGGCCAGGAAGCGCCCATCCTCAACGCCCTGCAACGCCTGCTGGCCATGCGTGCCTACAAGCGCGCCCAGACGGTGCACGGCCGGCAGGAAGAAGCGCTGTTGCAGCAGGTCGGCCTGCAGGCCGACGAGGTCGAGGACATGTACCAGACCCTGGCCATCGCCAACTACGAAGACCGTTTCGTGGTGCCGTCCTCGCACAAGGAAATGGTGGAAGACAGCTTCAACGACAAGGGCAGTTGCGGCTTCAGCTTCGGCAACGGTTGTTCCGGCGGCGTCTCCGACGGCAGCCTGTTCGGCAAGAAGCCGCAAGGCAGCGTGATCTTCGTGGACATGCCCAAGTCGCGCAAGAAGTCCCCCGTCACCGAATGAATGGAGCCCCTGTCATGACTTCCCACGTCAATCACGCGGCCGGCAGCGGCACGATCTACCGCGTCGTCTCGGCGCTGATGAGTTATCCCCAGCCCGAACTGATCGCAGCACTGCCCGAGATCGAGCAGGCCCTGCAGGGCGAGGCGGCGCTAGCGGAGGCCTTGCCAGCGCTGCAACCGTTGCTGCACCACCTGCAATCCGTCCCGCTGCTCACCCTGCAGGAAAACTACGTCGATACCTTCGACCGCAGTGCCGCGCTGTCGCTGCACCTGTTCGAACACATCCACGGCGAAAGCCGCGACCGCGGCCAGGCCATGGTCGATCTGCTGGAGGAATACCGCAGCCAGGGCCTGGAGCCGGCCACCAGCGAGTTGCCGGACTATGTGCCGCTGTTCCTGGAATTCCTGAGCCTGCTGTCGCAGGACAGGGCCGCCCTGCTGCTGGGCGAGGCGATCCATGTGCTGGCCGCCATCGGCCAGCGCCTGCAGCGCCGGGACAGCCCCTACGCCGCGCCCTTGCTGTTGCTGACCCGGCTCACCGAGGTCGTGCCACGCGAGCAGGACGATCCACCAGTGCGCGACATGGACGAGGCCATGGAAGTCTTCGGTCCCGGTGCCGACGGCGTGGAACCCCTGCTCAAACCCGGGCCGGGCGGCGTGCAGCCGTTGCATTTCCATACCCGGCAGCATGCCCGCTCCGCCGTACCGTCCGCCACCCAATCCGCTCCCGGGAGACCAGCATGAGCTACCTGCACCAATTCCTCTACGGCATCTACCCCTACATCGCCCTGGCGGTGTTCCTGCTGGGCAGCCTGCTGCGCTTCGAGCGCGAGCAGTACACCTGGAAGAGTGACTCCTCGCAGCTGCTGCATGCCGGCCGCCTGCGACTGGGCAATATCCTGTTCCACGTCGGCGTACTGGGCCTGTTCTTCGGTCATCTGGTGGGCTTGCTCACGCCGGTGGCGGTATGGGATGCCGTGGGCGTGAGCCACGCTTTCAAGCAACTGGTCGCCATGTCGGCCGGCGGCGTGTTCGGCACGCTCTGCCTGCTGGGACTGGCGATCCTGATCCATCGCCGCCTGACGGACGCGCGCATCGCCGCCGTCACCCGCCCCGCCGACAAGCTCCTGCTGCTGTGGCTGCTGGTCACGCTGTGCCTGGGCCTGTCCACCATCGCCGAGTCGGCCCAGCACCGCGACGGCCACATGATGGTGTTGCTGATGACCTGGGCGCAGCACATCGTCACCTTCCGGGGCGACGCCGCCGGCTTCATCGAAGGTGCGCCGCTGCTGTTCAAGGCGCACCTGTTCATGGGGCTGACGCTGTTCGTGATCTTCCCCTTCACGCGGCTGGTGCATGTGTGGAGCGGCTTTGCGTCCATCACCTACCTGAGCCGGGCCTGGCAACTGGTGCGGCCGCGTTGAGCGGGGAGAACCAGGATGCCTGTCACCGTCAATGAATACGAACTGAGCGACGCCGAGATGGCCAAGGAACTGGCCGCCCGCGATGCCGATGACCAGGACCTGCAGTCGGCCATGACCACCCTGGTACTGCGCCGGCTGCTGCTGGAGGAAGCGCAGCGCCTGCAGCAGCAAGGTGAGGACGACGATGCGCGTATCGAGCTCCTGCTGCAGCGCCAGGTCGGCATTCCGCAGGCCGGTGAAGAAGAATGCCGGCGCCACTACCAGGCCACGCCTGAACGTTTCATCATCGGGGCGCTGGCGGAAGTGAACCATATCCTGTTCCAGGTCACCCCGGAGGTCGATCTGGCAGCCCTGCGCCTACGTGCAGAATCGGTGCTGGAGCACTTGCTGGCGCAACCGGAGGACTTCGCCACGCAGGCCGCCGCGCTCTCGAACTGCCCCTCCGGCGCACAGGGCGGCAGCCTGGGGCAGATCGTCCGGGGCGCCTGCGTGCCTGAATTCGAACGGGCCGTCTTCGCCGCCACACCACAGGGCATCATCCCGCGTCTGGTGGAGACCCGCTTCGGCCTGCACATCGTCCAGGTGGGGCGCAAGCTGGACGGCACACGCCTGCCCTTCGAGGCGGTGCGCGAAAACATCGCCCAGGCCCTGCAACGCGCCGCCCATGACCAGGCCCTGCGTCACTACCTGCAGCAACTGGTGGGCGCTGCACGCATCACTGGCGTGCAACTTCCCGGCATGACATCGCCGCTGCTGCAATAAGGAGCCTGCATGTCCTCGCCCGTCCCCTCGTCCGTCCCACCTTCCAGCCGCCCGGCCCTGCTGGACCGCTTCGGGCGGCGCATCGACTACCTGCGGCTGTCGGTCACCGACCGCTGCGACCTGCGTTGCAGCTATTGCATGCCCAAGGGCTTTTCCGGTTTCGAGGAGCCAGCCAACTGGCTCGACTTCGACGAGATCACGCGCGTGATCGCCGCCTTCGCCCGACTCGGCGTAGGGCGCATACGACTCACCGGCGGCGAACCGCTGATGCGGCGCAGGCTGCCCACGCTGGCCGCGCAATTGTCGGCCCTGCCGGGGGTGGAGGAACTGTCGCTGTCCACCAACGCCACGCAGATGCACAAGCATGCAAGGGCGCTACGGGCAGCCGGCGTGCAGCGCATCAACGTCAGCCTGGATAGCCTGGATCGCGCCTGCGCGGCGCAGATCACCGGACGCGACAGCCTGCAGAGCGTCATGGCGGGACTGGCCGCCGCCAGGGATGCCGGATTTGCGCCCATCAAGGTCAACATGGTGGTGCTGCGCGGCGTCAATGAACACGAGGTGCCACGCATGGCGGAGTTCTGTTTCGCGCAGGGTTTCATCCTGCGCCTGATCGAAGCCATGCCGATGGGCGAGACCGGTCGCAACAGCGGCGTCGTCGCGCTTGGTCCCCTGCGCGATGCACTGGTGGCCCGCTTCGACCTGCAGCCCCTGGCCACCGAGCTGGGCGGTGGCCCGGCGCGCTACTGGGGCAGCGCCGATGGTCGCTGCACGCTGGGTTTCATCACACCCATGAGCCAGCACTTCTGCGCCACCTGCAACCGCGTGCGGCTCTCGGTGGACGGCACGCTCTACCTCTGCCTGGGACAGGAGGCGCGCCTGGAACTGCGTCCGCTGCTGCGCGCCGGCATCGATGATGGCGGGCTGGGGGAGGCGATCCGCCTGGCCATCGAACTCAAGCCGGAACGCCATGAATTCAGTCAGGCACCGCACAGAATCATCCGCTTCATGTCGCAGACCGGCGGCTAGGGCGCCAGGACCGGCAAATCCTGCACGATCTGCACAAAGATTGACCTGGACCCGGTGTTTTAGTCCGGCCGACGGCCTAGACTGCCGCTTCCCTGGCTAGCCCTGGAACCTTCCATCATGCCCGCTCCCACCCTGGCCCTGCTCCCCAACCCGCTGCCGCCCCACAAGCGCCTGACCTTCCGCATCCTGCTGATGACCCTGGTCGGTCTGGGCCTGACGATGACGGCCATCGGCTATACCCTGCTGCTGTCCTGGCAACTGGAGGGCGGCGGCACCGTCATCAACGAGGCCGGCAGCCTGCGCATGCGCTCCTACGAGCTGGGCCTGGCGATGGAAACCGGCCACGAGCGTTCCGACATCCAGCACCACATCGAACGCTTCAGCCAGATCCTGGCGCTGGTGCAGACGGGGCAGGCGGGTGAACCCAGCTTCGTGCCGGCCACCGGTCCCATTCACGAACAGCTGCTGCACGTGCAAGATCAATGGCAGCAGCGCATGCAGGTCCATGCCCGCACCGTGCTGGAGGCGGACGACCCGGTACTGCGCCAGCAGGCGCTGGATCGCTACCTGCAGGAGCTGCCCGACTTCGTGGGTGACATCAACCTGCTGGTGGCCTATGTGGAAGCTGACCTCACCGGCAAGACCACCTGGCTGCGGCTGTGCCAGACGGCGCTGATCTTCCTGGCGCTGGCGGCGAGCATCGCGGTGCTGTATCTGCTCTACCTGTGGATCGTCGGCCCGGTGCGGCGCATGCAGGCCGGCATTGCGCGCATGTCGCAAAACGACCTGGACGTGCGGCTGGCGGTGGAGAGTGAAGACGAGTTCGGCCAACTGGCCCAGGCCTTCAACCAGATGGCCGATCATGTGCAAGGCGTGCACCGCACGCTGGCAGAGCGCGTGGCCGAAAAGACCGCCCGCCTGCGCGAGCAGAACGAAGAAGTCGGCACGCTCTACGAGATCACCGACTTCCTCTCGGGCGCGCATACCATCGAAGCCCTGTGCGATGGTTTCCTCAAACGCATCATGCAGCGCATGCAGGCCGATGGCGGCACGGTGCGCATCCTCGACGAGCGCGGCAATCTCTATCTCACGGTGCAGGATGGCATCTCCGACAAGATCATCGATGAGGAACGTTGCATCAAGGTCGATGACTGCCTGTGCGGCGCGGCTACCCGGCAGGGGGTGATCCTGGTACGCGATTTCCGCGAACTCGATGCGCAGCGGCGCTACCGCTGCCAGGAAGAAGGCGCGCTGTCGCTGGGCATCTTCCAGATCCTGGTGCGGGAACAGGCCATCGGCAGTTTCTCCCTGCATTTCCTGCAGGAGCGCAGCATCGACGGCGACGAGCGCCGCCTCCTGGAAACCTTGGGCCGCCACCTCGGCGCGGCCATCGAGAACCAGCGCCTGATCGCCCGCGAAAAGGAATTCGCCATCGCCCACGAACGCAACCTGATGGCCCAGGGCCTGCATGACAGCATTGCCCAGGGACTGAACTTCCTCAACCTGCAGGTGCAGATGCTGGAGGATTCGCTGGCGCGCGAGAACCTGGCCGAAATCCGCGAGATCGCACCCATGCTGCGCACCGGCGTGCAGGAAAACTATGAAGACGTGCGCGAACTGCTGCTCAATTTCCGCAGCCGCCTGCAGGACAGCAGCCTCGACTCGGAAATGCGCAAGTCGCTCGACAAGCTGCAGCGCCAGACCGGCCTGCAAGGCGCCATCACCATCAGCGGCGACGGTCCGCCGCTGGCGCCGGAACAGCAGTTGCAGGTGCTGTTCATCCTGCAGGAGGCGCTGTCCAATATCCGCAAGCATGCCCACGCCAACCGGGTGGACATCGCCGTCACCAACGGCCGCGACTTCTGCCTGACGGTGCGCGACGACGGTCACGGCTTCCAGCTCGACAAGGCCAGCGCCAAGGGCGCCGACCATGTGGGTCTGCGCATCATGCAGGAACGCGCCGACCGCCTCGGCGCGCAACTGCAGATCGACAGCCGGCCCGATGAAGGTACCTGCGTCACCATCCGTCTGATGCGCCAGGAACGTCTCGTGGCCTGAAGCCATCCCAGAACCTTTGCAAGGAACCGCCCCACCATGCCCACGCCCATCCGCATCCTGCTCGTCGATGATCACACCCTGTTTCGCAGCGGCGTACGCCTGCTGCTGCAACGCCATCCCGAATTCGAGGTCGTCGGCGAAGCCGTCGATGGTCTGGACGGCGTCAAGCGGGCCCGCCAGCTGCAGCCCGATGTGGTGCTGATGGACCTGAACATGCCCGGTCTGTCGGGTCTGGAAGCGATGCAGCTGATCGTGGAAGACCTGCCCGACACGGCCGTGCTGATGCTCTCCGTCTCGGAAGAGGCCGACGACCTCAGCACCGCCCTGCACAATGGCGCCGCCGGCTATCTGCTCAAGAACATCGAGGCCGAGTATCTGGTGCAGGCCATCAAGCGCGCCGCAGCCGGCGAACCGGTGATTTCGGAGGCGATGACGGCCAAGCTGGTGATGCAGTTCCGCGCCGCCCACCAGACACCGGCCCCGGTGACGGCCGCCCGCGACAGGCTGACCGCCCGCGAACGCGAGACCATGGCCTGCGTGGCCCGTGGCGAGAGCAACAAGGAAATCGCCCGCACCCTGGACGTCGCCGAGAGCACGGTGAAGATCCATGTCCAGAACATCCTCAAGAAACTGAAGCTTTCCAGCCGGGTACAGATTGCGGTGTATGCTGTGGAGCACGGTCTGGACAAAACGCCCTGAGCGGCGTACCTTACCGCTCCCTGTTTCATGCCCCTGTTTCATGTCCCTGTTTCATGCCCCTGGCCGCACGTCCGCTCCGCCCGGGGCTGCGCTCCCGAAAGAAAGCATATGCAAAAGATCACCTTCCCGCTGCAGGGCCATCCCCATGTCGAACTGAACCAGCTGCTCAAACTCTGCGGCCTGTGCGACAGCGGCGGCGCCGGCAAGCAACTGGTGGCCGAAGGCCACGTGCGGGTCGATGGCAAGCCCGAAAGCCGCAAGACCTGCAAGATCACGGTCGGCCAGAAAGTCAGCCTGGGCGATGTGCAGATCACCGTGATCGCCGAATGAAGAGCGCCACGCAGGTCGGGGAAGTGCTGGACTTCTGGTTCGGCGAAGGCTGGGAGGCCATGCCGGCACATCAGGTGGCCGAATGCCAGAAGAAGCTCTGGTGGAGCAAGAACCCGGACATCGACGCCCAGTGCCGCAGCCGCTTCGAAGCGCTGGTGCAGCAGGCCGCAGCCAATGCGCTGGATGACTGGACCGAGGATGCGCATTCCATGCTGGCGCTGATCCTGCTGCTGGACCAGATGCCGAGGAATATCTACCGCGACACCCCACAAGCCTTCGCCTTCGACGAACTGGCACGCCAGTGCACGCATCTGGCGCTGGCCATGGGGCTGGATCAGGAACTGCCGCCGCTGGCACGGGTATTTCTCTACCTGCCGCTGGAACATGCCGAAGACCTGGATGACCAGCAATACGTGGTGCAACTGATGACGGCCCTGGCCAAATCCGCCAGCGGCGAGGACAAGGCGGCCTTCGACGGCTATGCCGACTATGCGCGACGCCATCTTGCGGTGATCGAGCGCTTCGGCCGCTTCCCCCATCGCAACCGCATCCTTGGGCGGGATTCCACCGCCGAGGAAACGCAATTCCTGACGCAACCCGGCTCATCCTTCTGAAGTTTTCGATAGCGGGCCACTGAAAACGCTTCCCGGTGGAAGCACCCGGGCGTTTTCCCTACACTCGCGGCTTTCTTTTCGGATGGCCGCATGCAAACCCGTTGCGCAGGTTTCTCGATGATGGAAGTGCTGGTGGCCATGCTGGTCATCGGCACCGGCGCGCTGGCCCTGGTGATGCTGCAAATGCATGCCCTGCGCAGCAGCGCCGAGAGCGCCCAGCATGCCAGCGCCACGCTGCTGGCGCAGGAGTTGGCCGAACTGCGGGCGGCCACCCTGCCTACTTCCTTCACATCGTCCGCCCCGGGCGCGACCGATCCCTACCTGTTTTCCTTCACCGCCGGCCGGGCCCCGCCAGCCCGCGCTGATTGCGACCTCGCCCCCTGTTCCCCTGCCGCCTTCGCCAACGCCGCCATCGCCGACTGGGCCGCGCGGCTGACGCGCGAACTCCCGGAAGCCCGGGCCACGGTCTGCCGCGATGCCCACCCGACGCCGCAGGACCAATGGTCCTGTGAAGAGGCCGCCACAGCGCCTGTGGTACTCAAGCTGGGCTGGCGCCGCAGCGCGGTGGCGGCCACTGCCACAGCGGCACGCGCCCCCTTGCTGATGCTGGTGCTGGGGCGCTGACCATGATGACCAGGCAAGTTCGCCGGCAGCGTCATCGGCAAGACGGCCTGACCCTGATCGAACTGATGATCTCCCTGGCCGTGGGGCGGGTGGTGGTGCTGGCAGCCGGTGTGATGTTGCAGCAGGCACGCAGCGTCTACCAGGACATCGACGACCACGGACGCGTGCAGGAAACCGGCCGGCTGGCGCTGGAACACCTGCAGCAGGCCCTGCAACAGGCCGGCCACCTGCCCTGGGAAAACCTCGCCGACGACGCCATGCCCACCGGCCAAGGACTGCGCGGACTGGACGACAGCCGCCAGGCCGAGCTGCTGGACCCGGCCACCGACAGGTTCGGCAGCAGTAGCGGTGATGGCGTCAACCACAGCGACCTGCTGATGCTGGGCTTCTTCGGCGCGCCGCGTGGCAGCCGCAGCGAGGTGGTCAACTGCAGTGGCGCCGAGGCCCCGGTCGGACCGCTGCAGGAAGCGGCCCGCAGTTGGGTCATCTACTACATCGCGCCCGGCACCGGTGGTGAGGCGGAATTGCGCTGTCGCTACCAGGGCAAGAACGGCAACTGGACCTCCGACGCCATCGCTCGCGGCGTGGAGGCCATGCAACTGCGCTACGCCATCGACAGCGATGACGACGGCGCACCGGACCGCTGGCTGGATGCCTCGGCCATGCCCGCCGATGGCTGGCAACGGGTCGTGCTGGTCCGCATCGCCCTGCTGGTGCGTGGCACCCAGCGTCGACCGGCGGCCGATGGTGCGCCGGCGCGCAGCTTCGACCTGCTCCCGCCCGGTCGCCATGCCGCCCCGGGCTGGCGCGTCACCGAAGAGGACGGCGAGCAGCGACGGCGAGCCGTCTTCCGCACCACCGTGATGCTGCGCAACCTGAGCACCGGAGCAATGCGATGAATATCCACTGGCCCCTGATGCGCCTGCAGACCGGACATCCATGCCGCCACCAGCGCGGCGCCACGCTGATGATCGCGCTCATGCTGCTGAGCCTGCTCCTGTTGCTGGGTGCGGCCACCACCTCGCTGCTGCTGCTGGACGAACGCGCCGCCCGCAATCACCGCGATCACGCCCAGGCCCGGCTGGCAGCAGAGGCCACGCTGGAAGACGCCTGCGACGACATCGCCCGGGTCCGGCGCATCGATCCCGCCACGTTCGCATCCCAGCTGGAGTGCCGCACCGATGCAGACGGGCTGGGGCTGTGCCTGGGCCGTCCCGAACGCAGTGGCTGGCTGCCGGCACAACTGGTGGGCGCCCGTGCCACGGCGGCGGCCTATGGCCAGTTCACCGGACGCCGCTTGCCCAACAGCCAGGGCAGCACCTCCCCTCGCTATCTGATCGAACGCCTGCCCGGAACCGCCGGCAGCCCTGCCCCGGGGATGCCGGCACCGGCACCGGCGCCGGTCTATCGCCTCAGCGCCGCGGGTTACGGCCGCAACGGTGCCATGGTCGCGCTGCAGGCCGTGGTGCGCCTGTCGGATGGCGAGGCATCTGCAGCATCCGCAGCCTCGGGCTGCCGATGGCTGGCCTGGCGCACCCTTTATCTACCTTCACATGAATGACATGAAACTTCGGACTCGCTACCTCAAAACGCCGTCATACGGCTTCACCCTGCTGGAAATCATGATCGTGCTCGCCATCGTGGTGATACTGGGCGGCATGGGCTGGAACGGCTATCGCCACATCATCCAGAAGGCAGGCCGCTCCGAAGGGCGTGCCGCCCTGCTGCAGTTGCTGCTGCAAGAGGAGCGCCACTTTTCCCACCAGCACCGTTACCAGGGCTTCACGGCGGGTAGTGGCACGGGCGGTTTCAAGTGGTATTCCGGCGCCACGCCCGAGACCAGCGCCTATGCCCTGTCGGCCCGCGCCTGCGACGGCGAAACGCTGTCCACCTGCGTGCTGCTCAAGGCCAGCCCGGGCGCGGAAGGCGTCAATCGCAACTATCACGATACCGAGTGCGGCGCCCTCTATCTGGACAGCCGGGGTGGTCGTCGCGCCGATGGCAAGGATTGCTGGTGAGACCCGCGCATCCACATGGGCGTCACCGAGGGTTCACGCTCATCGAACTGATGGTGGTCCTGCTGATCGCCGGGCTGGTATTGGCCGCCGGCGTACCGGCGCTGCAGAACCTGTCCAATGAACAGCAACTGGTGACGGCCGCCAACGAGTTCTTCCACAGCGTCCAGCTGACCCGCTCCGAAGCCCTGCGCCATGGCCGCCGCGCCGAGATGCGGCCGGTCGCCGGCGACGACTGGCACAGCGGCTGGGAAATCATGGTCGGCGAGCACGTCGTCTCGCGCCGGCAGGCCCTGGCCAGCACCATCTCGGTGGCCTACACCACCGGCGGCGAACTGGTGGCCTACCAGCCTGGCGGCCAGCCGGTGACGCGCGGCAGCTGGTATTTCAGCCACGACGGGCAGGAGCGGGTGGTGGTGATCAATTTCCTGGGAAGAGTACGCGTCTGCACCCCCGGGCGCGATGCCCAATGCAGCAAGGCCGGCAATGAGTGAGGCCTGCGCCGGCGCAAGGACGGCCGCACAAAGCCGTGTATATTGACGGGCATCCGGCCCGCCGCACGGCGGCCTCCTCCGTTTGCCCAAGCCATGACTCCTACAGAAGACCCGCTCTACCAGTTCGACATCGAGAATGACCAGCAAGCCATGGCCCTGGCCCTGATCCAGGCCGGCTTCGGCATGCTCGACACCACCCCCAACCCCCGTGTGGGTTGCGTCATCGTCAAGGACCGCCGCGTCATCGGCGCCGGCTTCACCCAGCCGCCTGGCGGAAATCACGCCGAAATCCAGGCCATGGCCGACGCCGCCACACGCGGGGCCGATATACGCGGTGCGACCGTCTACGTCACCCTGGAACCCTGCAGCCACTTCGGCCGCACCCCACCCTGCGCCGACGCCCTGATCCGTGCCGGCGTGGGCCGCGTGGTAGCCGCCATCGCCGACCCCAACCCGCTGGTGGCCGGCCAGGGCCTGGCACGCCTGCAGGCGGCCGGCATCGAGGTGGCCTGCGGCATGCTGGAAGAGGATGCCCGCGACATCAACATCGGTTTCCTGCACCGCATGCGCACCGGCCGCCCCTGGGTCCGCATGAAGAGCGCTGCCAGCCTGGACGGCAAGACCGCCCTGCACAATGGCGTGAGCCAGTGGATCACCAGCCAGGCCGCGCGTGACGACGGCCACATCTGGCGCGCCCGCGCCTGCGCCATCATGGCCGGCATCGGCACCATCCAGAAGGACGATGCGCAACTGAACGTGCGCGCCATCGACACCCCGCGCCAGCCGCGCCGCATCGTGGTGGACAGCAAGCTGATCGTCTCGCCCGAGGCACGCGTGATCCAGGGCGGCAACACCTGGGTCTTCACCGCCACCGACGACCGCGAAAAGCGCGCCGCGCTGGAAGCCGAAGGCGCCGAAGTGATCCTGCTGGCCAATGCCGAAGGCAAGGTCGACCTCGACGGCCTGCTGCGCGAACTGGGCCAACGCCAGATCAACGAACTGCACGTGGAAGCCGGCGCCAAGCTCAACGGCGCCCTGATCCGCGCAGGCTGCGTGGATGAATTGCTGGTCTACCTGGCCCCCGCGCTGATCGGCGAAGGCCGCAACATGTTCGAGCTGCCACCGCTGGAAGACCTGTCGGGCAAGATCGGCATCCGCTTCCACGAGGTCAAGCAGGTCGGGCCGGATTTGCGTATCCTTGCACGTTTCGAATAATCGACTCCCCACTTTTTCTGCATCAGGACCGCACCATGTTCACAGGTATCGTCGCCGCCGTCGGCACCATCACTTCCGTCACCCCTCTGGCCGCCGGCCCCGATGCCGGCGTGCGCCTCACCATCGATGCTGGCGCGCTGCCCATGGGCGACGTCGGCCTGGGCGATTCCATCGCCCTCAACGGCGCCTGCATGACCGTGGTCGAAAAGACCGCCACCGGCTTCACCGTGGATGTCTCCCGCGAAAGCCTGCGCCTGACCGCCGGCCTGGACGCCCCTGGCGAAGTCAACCTGGAAAAGGCCCTGACCCTGGCCGAGCGCCTGGGCGGCCATCTGGTCTCCGGCCATGTCGACGGCCTGGGCCAGGTGCACTCCTTCGAACCGGTGGGCGAATCCCGCGAACTGATCGTCGATGCCCCCAAGGCGCTGGGCAAGTACCTGGCCTACAAGGGATCGATCGTGGTCAACGGCGTGTCGCTGACGGTGAACCGGGTCGAGGACCTGACCGATGCCTGCCGTTTCTCGATCAACCTGATCCCGCACACGGTGGAAGTGACCACCCTCAAGCACCTGAAGGCGGGGAGCAAGGTCAATCTGGAGATTGACCTGATTGCGCGGTATGTCGAGCGCATGCTCTCCAGCGGCAAGGCCTGAGTTTCCAGCTTCTGTCCGAAGCCTTTATTTCCTGCTGCCCTCTTCGGGCAGCAGCGTCCCAATCAATATCTCCGCCATTTCCTTGAGCCGTTTCTCGTCCTGATAGACGCGCTCCAGCACCACCAGTCCCCGTGTCATGCAGACCACCATGCGGGCCGCTTCGCGCGGGGTCATGCTCAACTGGCTGCGGGTGTCCGGCCGGTCGAAGCGCTCCAGCAGGACCGCTTCCATGTCATCCAGCAAACCCCGGATCACGGCGCGGATCTGTTCTTCCTTGCCTTCCTCGCTCAGGGCTGTCTTGGTGCTCAGGCAGCCCCGCGAGGGCTTGCCGGTGCGCATCGAGCGGAAGATGTAATGCAGGAACTGGCGCAGGGCCAGGCGCGGGTCTTCCTGCGCCAGCGCCTGGCGCAACTGCGTCAGGTAACTGTCGCGGTAACGTCCGAAGACGTGCAGGAACAAGGTTTCCTTGTCGCCATAGGCGTTGTATAGGGAACCGCGCTGCACGCCGGTGGCCGCCGCCAGATCCTGCATGGTGGTGGCGGCATAGCCCTTCTGCCAGAACACGGCCAGCGCTTCCTCGAATACCTCGTCCTCGTCAAACTGCCTTACGCCTGCCATCCCGGTCTCCTGTTGTTGTCGATACGATGCACACATTAAACCCATTCTTGACGCTCATGTCAATTTTGACTATTGTGTCAATATTGACGTTAATGTCAAACATCGCACCCGACCACGGTGCCCATCGGTCAACTTGCAATCCACGTTGAAACTACTTGAACAGGCAGGCCATCATGCGTTCACAAAACCCTGTGGGTGACCCCTCCCACGCCACACATGCCACCCACGCGCCCTCCGCTACCCGCGCCGAGGTCTGGCGCTATATCTTCGCCGGGCTGTCCGCCAGCCTGGTCAGCATCGGGCTGGCCAGGTTCGGCTTTACGCCGCTCATTCCCGAGCTGATCCATCAGCACTGGTTTTCCACCTCCAGCGTGATCTACCTGGGTGCCGCCAATCTGGCCGGCTATCTGATCGGCGCGCTCATCGCCCGTCCCATCGGCGGGCGGATCGGCAACCAGTGCGCGCTGCGGCTGATGATGCTGCTCATCACGCTGACCTTCCTGGCCTGTGCCTTCCCCTTGTCGCTGGCCTGGTACTTCGTCTGGCGCCTGCTCTCGGGTGTGGCCGGCGGGGTGGTGATGGTGCTGGTGGCCGGAACCATCCTGCCGCACGTGCCGCCGGCCAGCCGGGGGCGCGCCAGCGGTGCGATCTTCCTCGGGCTGGGGCTGGGCATCGCCGCGACCGGTACGCTCATTCCGCTGCTGCTGGGCATGGGGCTGCGTGTCACCTGGATCGGGCTGGCAGTGCTGTCGGCCGTGCTGAGCGCGGCGAGCTGGTTTGCCTGGCCGCCGGTACAGGGCCACAAGAGTGCAGCTGCTACAGCGCACCCGGCGCCACGACACGTGACCACGGCCAACTGGCGCATCAAGCTGCTGTTCGCGCAATACGCGCTGATGGCGGCTTCGGCGGTGGCACCGATGGTGTTCCTGGTGGATTACATCTCGCGCGGGCTGGGCATGGGGACCGAATATGGCGCGCTGTTCTGGGTGCTGTACGGAGTCGGCGCCATCGTCGGTCCGCCGCTGTATGGCTGGGTAGCGGACAAGGCTGGTGCGCAGAATGGCATGGCCCTGTTCAGCGTGGTGCAGGTGGCGATGCTGGTGGGCGTGTACCAGAGCGACAATCATCTGCTGCTGGGCCTGTACACGCTAGTGATCGGGATGTTTGCGCCGGGCATGGTGCCGTTGGCAGTGGCCCGGGTGCATGAGCTGTTGCCGCACCATCCGGTGCAGCAGAATCTGGTGTGGAGTCGCGCCACGGTGTTTTCGGCGGCCCTGATGGCGCTGGCGGCCTATGGTTTCTCGGCGCTCTTCAACCTGGTGCATGGCCAGCATCGCCTGATGTTCCTGGGCGCGGCGGTCATGGTGCTCATCGCGCTGTTGGCCGAGTTCGCCCGGCTGGCCGATCCTGCCGGCAGCCGCCAGGCAGCCTAGCCGGTCTGGCCGCCCCCCACGATGCGCCGCTCAGGAAGCAGCGGCGGCGCGTCGTTCCAGCAGCTCGGCAATGCTGCGCTTGACCTTGTCGCTGGCCGCCGGGCCTTCGGCGATGATGTGGGTCTTGGGGGTGATGGGCTTGCCGGTGTTGGCATCCACCATCATGGGGATGGCCTGTTTGCCGGTCTCGATGTCGGTCAGGATCACGGCCGCACCTTCCGGGGCGAAATGCGTATTGCCCCATTGCAGCAGGGCCAGCAGCACCGGGCGGAAATCGCGTCCACGCGGGGTCAGGTGATATTCGTAGCGCGGCGGGCGTTCGGAATACTGAACCTTCTCCAGCAAGCCCTGCTCCACCAGCCCGGCCAGACGGCGGGTCAGGATGTTGGGGGCGATCTCCAGGTGCTTCTGGAATTCATCGAAGCGCGACAGACCATAGAAGGCATCGCGCAGGATCAGGATGCTCCACCACTCACCCACGCGGTCCAGCGAACGGGCGATCGGGCATTGCATGTCATCAAAGCGCTTGCGCTGCATGTGGGGTTCTCCAGCTGTACTCAGGTTTTCAGGTTCTCAGGGTGGCCGCAGCAGGGCATTACTGCGTGCGACCCGCATTGTGCCGCATTGTGACACGCCGGGCCGCCCTGCCCTCAATGCGCATCTGCCGAGGGCGCCTTGGGCGGTACCACCTTGCGCATCAGCGGCACCATCAGGGTGGCGATGATGAAGCACACCATCACGGCCAGGAAGGCGTCCGAGAAGGTCATCGTCTGCGCCTCGCGATAGGTCAGTTGCCACAACTGGCGCAAGGCGGCGGCCTGCCCTGCCAGCGCGTCACCCAGTTGCGTGCTCAGGGCATCGCCCACCGCCCCCTGCCACTGCAGCATGGATTCGCTGGCGCCGTTGAGGTGCTCGGCTAGGCGCATGAAGTGCAGGTTGGTACGGTCGTTGAGGATGGTGGCGCATAGCGCAATGCCAATGGCGCCGCCCAGGTTGCGCATCAGGTTGAACAGGCCCGAGGCGAACTTCAGTCGTGCCGGCGCCAGGCCACCCAGAGTCAGCGTCACCGTCGGTGGCACCGCGAGTTGCTGGGCCACGCCGCGCAGTGCCTGCGGCAGCAGCAGTTGCGCCCAGCCCCAGTCATGCGTGATCGGCACGAACTGCCACATCGACAGCGCAAACAGACCCAGCCCGAGCATCATGATCCAGCGCAGGTCCATGCGTTTGGTCAGCCAGGCATACAGCGGGATGGACATGATCTGGAACACGCCGGTGGAAAACACCGCCAGCCCGATCTGCAAGGCGCTGAAACCGCGCACCCGTCCCAGGAACAGCGGGGTGAGGTAGATCGTGGCGAAGATGCCGATGCCGGTGACGAAGGAAAAGAAACAGCCCAGCGCGAAATTGCGATCCTTCAGCGCCCGCAGGTCCACCACCGGTTCGGCGGCCGTCAGGCTGCGCCAGACGAAGAGCACGCCGGCAATGCCCGCCACCCAGGCGGTGGTGGCGATGACCGGGTCGCCCATCCAGTCCCAGCGCGGGCCTTCTTCCAGGGTGTATTCGAGACAGCCGAGGAACAGCGACATCAGGATGATCCCCGGATAGTCGGCCCGCCGCAGCAGCGACCAGTCCGGCAGGTCGATGCGCACCAGGCGCGGCACGGTCAGGGTGATGAAGATGCCCGGCAGCAGGTTGATGAAGAACAGCCAGTGCCAGCTGTAGTGATCGGTGATCCAGCCGCCCACGGTGGGGCCCAGCGTGGGCGCCAGCGAGGCGATGGCACCGATGGTGGAGGCGGCGATGACGCGCTGCTTGTTGTCGAAGAAGGCGAAGGCGGTGGTGAAGACGGTGGGGATCATCGACCCGCCCAGGAAACCCTGCATGGCGCGGAACACGATCATGCTCTGGATGTTCCAGGCCAGCCCGCACAGCAGGCTGGTCAGGGTGAAGCCGGCGGCCGAGAAGGCGAACAGCCAGCGCGTGGACATGGTGCGCGTGAGCCAGCCCGAGAGCGGGATGACGATGATCTCGGCGATCAGGTAGCTGGTCTGCACCCAGGTGGTTTCATCATTGCCGGCCGACAGGCCGCCGCCGATGTCGCGCAGCGAGGCCGAGACGATCTGGATATCCAGCAGTGCCACGAACATGCCGATGCACATCACGCCAAAGGCGAAGACCTTGGCGGAAGTCGTCATCTGCGACGGCTGGATCAGTTGCCCCGCCGCTGTCGCGCTGGCACTCATGATCCCTGGCTCCGGTGGTCAACCCGCGCCACCACCGACAGCCCGGGGCGCAGCGCATCCAGCGTCGCATCAGCCTGGTCGAGGACGATGCGCACCGGTACCCGCTGCACGATCTTGGTGAAGTTGCCGGTGGCGTTTTCCGGCGGCAGCACGCTGAACTGGGCGCCGGTAGCCGGTGCCACGCTGGCCACCCGACCATGGAAGACCCGGCCCGGCACGGCATCGGCCTCAATGGTCGCGGGGTCACCGGGCTGGATGCCGGCCAGTTGGCTTTCCTTGAAATTGGCGTCGACCCACAGGCCGTGGGCCGGCACGATCACCATCAGCTGGCTGGCCGTGGCCGCATAGGCGCCGGCACGGGCGCGGCGGTTGCCGACCACGCCGTCGATGGGAGCACGCAATTCCGTATAGCCCAGGTTGAGGCTGGCTGCTTCACGCTCGGCCATGGCCTGGGCCAGGCCGGCTGCGGCCTGCTGCTGCTGGGTATCGATCACGGCCAGCTGGCGCGTGGCCACGGCCAGTCCGGCCTGGGCCTTTTGACCGTTGGCCGCCGCCTGGCGGTAATCGGCCGCAGCCTTCTGGGCCGCCTGCACCGACACCGCCGCCTTGTCCACCAGCCGCTCGAAGCGGCGGTCATCGTCCTGGCTGCGCACGATCTCGGCCTGGCTGGCGTCCACCGTGGCCTTGGCCTGCGCGATCAGCGCCGCCTGCACGGCACGGGTGGCCTCCAGGTTGGCGAGTTCGGCCTTGCGGGCGGCCACGGCGCCATCGGCCCGGGCCAGCGCGGCGCGGTAGTCGCGGTCGTCCAGCCTGACCAGCAGGTCGCCGGCATGCACCACCTGGTTGTCGCCCACCGCCACGGTAGCGATGTAGCCCGGCACCTTGGCGCTGATGACGGTGATGTCGCCGCCGACATAGGCATCGTCCGTGTCTTGCTGGTAACGCCCATGCTGCCACCAGTGCCAGCCATAGAAGGCCAGCGCCAACGCGGCCACGCCGGCCACCGCCAGCCCCAGGTGGGCCTTGCCCGTCATCCGTTTGCGCACAGCCGGTGGATTGCCGTCGGGTGAGAGGGGATGGGCCATGGAACAACTCCTTGCAAGGATCGGTGGATGGAAAAAGAAAATGGGGAGTGACACATCAGCAACAGGCGAAAGACGGGAGCGGGATCACCACATCGGAACAAACCAGTTGCTTTCATAATGAAAGTAACTTTACACTAGCAACTATCAATTTGCAAGTAACTCATCGAACCCCACGAAAGGCAAGCGCATGCCACACCGCCCCCGCTCCCTCCCCCTGAGCCTGCTCGCTCTCCTGGTCGCCACCACGCTGAGCGCCTGCGCCGTCGGCCCCGATTACGCCAGCGGCGATGCCCCGGGCGCGGTGCTGCCGGCCCGCTATGCCCATGCCGGTGCGGCGGCGCAGGCCTCCACCAATCAGCACGCCTCCAGCGAGGCGCTGCGCCAATGGTGGTCCGGTTTCCACGACCCGGTGCTGGATCGCATCATCGATCGCGTCCTGGCCCAGAACCTGGACCTGCAGGCCGCCCTGGCCCGCGTCGAGCAGGCCCGTGCGGTGGCACAACTGGCCGATGCCGACCTGCTGCCCAGCGCCAGCGCCAACCTGCAGGTGCAGCAGCAGCGGCAGTCGCTGCGCAGTCCGCTGGGCCAGATCGCCAGCAACTTCCCGGGTTACGAGCGCAACCACACGCAATACGACCTGGGCGTCGGCGCCAGTTGGGAAATCGATCTCTTCGGTGGCCTGCATCGCCAGCGCGAAGCCGATCTCGCCAGCGCCGAGGCGGCCGCCGCCGATGGCCTGGGGGTGCGGATATCGCTGGCCGCCGAAGCGGCCGATGCCTATTTCCGGCTGCGTGGGGCGCAAGCGCGGCTCCAGGTGCTGGAACAGCAGATCGCCGCCGAGCGCCAGTTGAGTGAACTGGTGGCGCTGCGGCTGCAGGACGGGTTTTCCAATCGTCGCGAACTGGCCCAGGCGCAGGCCCGGCTGGCCGGCGCGCGCGCCGCGGTCACACCGGTACGCGCCGAGATCGAGGTCCAGCGCAATCGGCTCGATGTCCTGATGGGGGCGGCACCCGGCAGCCTGGCGACCCAGTGGACCAGCGATGCGCCGACCATGGCCGCCGCGCCCTCCCTGGAGGCCCTGCCGGCACCGGCCCAACTGCTGCGCCGGCGTCCCGATGTGATAGCCGCCGAGCGCCGGCTGGCGGCGTCGAACGCCCGTATCGGCGTGGCCATGTCGGAGTACTACCCCAAGCTGTCCTTATCGGGCTTGCTGGGTTTCGAGAGCCTGTCGCGCTTCGAACTCTCCGAGCGCACCCTGCAGCCCATGGCGGTAGCGGGCCTGCGCTGGCGCCTGTTCGATTTCGGTCGGGTGGATGCGGAAGTGGCGGCGGCCAAAGGCGCCCATGCGGAAGACCTGTCGCGCTTCCGCCAGGCCATGCTGAAAGCCACCGAGGATGTGGAAAACGCGCTGGTCAACGAGAGCGAAGTCGACCAGCGGCGCCTGGCCCTGCAACAGCAGAAGGCGGCCAGCGAGGAAGCCTTGAGAGCGGTCACCGAGGCCTTCGACCATGGTGCCGAGAGTCGCGTGGAAGTGCTGGAACAGACGCGCCAGCTGCTGGCCGCACAGGACCAGCTGATCGTGGCCGAGGCAGACTCGGCACGCGCCAGCGTGGGCCTGTATCGGGCCCTGGGCGGTGGTTGGTAGCGTGACGAGCGGTGGGTCGCAGTCAGTGACGGGGAGCCGTCGGCCTCAGCCGAGCATTTCCCCGATCACCGCCTGGCACACCGGACTGGCCGCATCGGCCAGCGGGAGCAGCACCGTGTAGTGATGGGTCTGCGGTACCACGTGATGAGCCACCACCTGCGACCAGCAATTGGCCATCACCGCGGCCTGCAGATGGAATTGCACCGTCTCCTGCTCACCGATGATGGTGTGTACGCGGGTACTGGCCGGGCCAGCCTGCAGCACCGGGCTCAGTGCGTCGGCACGGGCGACATCCAGCGTCAGGGCGCGGTTCAGCGAAGTGGGAATCAACGGCACCAGATCGAACACGCCACTGATTGCAAACACCGCCTGCACCGCTTGTGCGCCAGGCTGTGCCACCAGTTGTGCCGCCACGAAGGCCGCCAGATGCCCGCCGGCCGAATGCCCCATCAGCGAGATGCGCGCCGGATCGATCTGCAGCTTGTGCGCCATGCCCCTGATCGACGCCAGGCAGGCATGCACCTCGTCCACCATGTCCTCGATGCGCGCCTGCGGGGCCAGCGAATAGTTGATCACCGCCACGCTGATGCCGGCCTGCACATAGGGCGCAGCGATGAAGCCGATGTCCTGCTTGTCGCCACCCTGCCAGTAGCCACCGTGGATGAACACCAGCAAGGGACGCGCGCCACCGTCGGCGCGGTAGAAATCGAAACGCTGCAGCGGCCCGCTGCCATAGGCGATATCGGCCTCGCTCAGCAGCGTGCCGGCAATGGCGGCGGTGGCCTGCTGCCATTGCTGCAGGACCTGCGGAAAGTCCGGGAAGGCCGCCTTGAGGTTGTAACCTGCTTCGCAGTCGGCTTCGGGGCAGAGGACGCGGCGGGTGGTAGTCAACGATTGGGGCGCGGGCATTATCTTTTCCTTAAGGCAGTTCGCAAGACCATTCAATGCGCTTAAACGCTGAGATACTGGTCCCATAGTTCGGTCTGCACCGACAGTTGCGCAGAATCGCCCTGCCAGACCACCTTGCCCTTTTCCAGGATGGTGTGCTGGTCGGCAAAGCCGATCAGGCGCTTGATGTACTTGTCGATGACGATGATGGTCAGGCCGTATTCGCGCAGGGCTTTCAGGCAGGACCAGATTTCCTCGCGCACCAGCGGCGCCAGGCCTTCGGTGGCTTCATCCAGGATCAGCAGATGCGGATTGGTCATCAGCGCGCGACCAATGGCCAGCATCTGCTGTTCGCCGCCCGAGAGCTGGCCGCCACCGTTGGCGCGACGCTCCTTCAGGCGCGGGAACTGTTGATAGATCTTCTCCAGCGTCCACGGATTGTCGCGTCCGTTGCGACGGGCGGCGAAGGCGGACAGGTTTTCTTCCACGCTCAGGTTCTTGAAGATCTGCCGGCCCTCGGGAACGATGGCGATCCCGCGTCGCGCAATGGCGTCGGCGCTGGCGGCATGGATGGCTTCGCCACGGAAACGCACCTGGCCGCCGGTGGGCCGGTTCAGGCCCAGGATGGTGCGCAGCGTGGTGGTCTTGCCCATGCCATTGCGGCCCAGCAGGGTGACCACTTCGCCCTCGTTGACACGCAGGTCGATCCCGAACAGCACCTGGCTGGCCCCATAGCCGCCGGTGAGGCCTTCCACCTCCAGCAATGCACTCATTGTGTTTCCTCCTCGCCCAGGTAAGCCAGCTTGACCTCGGCATTGGCGCGAATCTCGTCCACGCTGCCGGTGGCCAGCACCGCGCCCTGTACCAGCACGGTGATGCGGTCAGCCAGGGCGAAGACGGCGTCCATGTCATGCTCGACCAGCACCACGGTGAGTTCCTGCTTGAGCGACTGGATCAAAGCGATCATGTCGCCCGATTCCTCATGGCCCATACCGGCCATGGGCTCATCCATCAACAGCACGCGCGGTCGGCAGGCAATGGCCAGGCCGACATCCAGGCGCCGTCGCGCCGCGTGCGACAACTGCGACGACAACTGGTGCGCCACCTTCTCCAGCCCGACCCGGCGTGCCACCTCCAGCGCGGCTTCCCGCGCCAGGCGGTCGCTGGCGCTGGCGTGGAAGAAGCCATAGCTGCGATGCTGGCCGCGCTGTACGGCCACCTGCAGGTTTTCCAGCACGCTCAGTTCATCGAAGACGCTGGTGATCTGGAACGAGCGCACCAGCCCGGCCGCCACCCTGGCTTGCTCGGCATGACCGTGCATGGCCTGGCCGAACAGGTAGATCTCGCCGGCATCGGCCGCCAGCGCGCCCGAGAGCAGCGACAGCAGCGTGGTCTTGCCGGCACCGTTGGGGCCGATGATGGCGTGGACCTGGCCGGCCGCGATCTCCAGATGGACATCGCGGGTGGCGGCCAGTCCGCCATAGTTCTTCTTCAGGCCCCGGACCGACAGCGCCTGCGCGCCCGATGCGGCGGCGTGCTCATGCGCCATGTTGCTCTCCCTGCTTCAAGGTCTTGCCGATGGTGGCCAGCGAACTCACGCCGCGCGGCGCCACCATCACCACCAGCAACAGGATCAGGCCGACATAGATCTGCCAGTATTCGAAATGGGTGGACAGCACTTCTTCCAGCAGCAGGAAGGCCGCCGCCCCCAGCAGGCCGCCGTAGAAATATCCCACCCCGCCCAGGGCCACCATCACCAGCAGGATGCCGGACTGCGACCAGTGCAAGAGCTTGGGGCTGGCGAACAGGTTGCTCATGCCGATCAGGCTGCCGGCGATGCCGGCGATGACGGCCGCAATCACGAAGGCGGCCAGCTTGTAGCGCATGGCCGGGTAGCCGATGGCCTGGGCGCGCCGCTCGTTCTGGCGGATTGCATTGAGGGCCAGGCCGAAGCGCGAGGCCAGCAGGCGCCCCAGCAACAGGTAGGACAGCGCCAGCCAGGCCAGCACCACCCAGTAGAAACCATTGTCGCCACTGATATCCAGACCCAGGCCCAGCACCGGACGGGCATTGACCTGCAGGCCGTCATCGCCGCCGTAGAAGCGCAGGCCGACGAAGAAGTAGTAGAACAGTTGCGCCAGCGCCATGGTGATCATGATGAAATAGACCGCCCGTGTACGCAGCGCGATGGCACCGATGCCCAGGCCGACCAGCGCCGTCACCAACGCCGCCAGCAACCAGATCAGCCAGGCGCTGGTGACGCCATGGAAACTGGCGATGGCGGTCACGTAGGCACCCAGGCCGAAGAACACCGCATGGCCGAAGCTGACCATGCCGCCATAGCCGAGGATGAAGTTCAGGCTGGCCGCCACCATCGAAAAGATCAGGATGCGTGTGACCACGCCGATGTAGTACTCCATCCCGGTGGCCTGCGCCAGTATCGGCAGCAGCACTGCCAGAACCAGCAGCAGGGGAACGAACAGACGTTGCATGAGACTCCTCAGGTACGTGCCGGGAACAGACCGCTGGGGCGCCAGAACAGCACCGCGATCATCACCAGGTAGATCATCATCGAGCCCAGCGCCGGACCCACGGAAGCGGCGGCGTCGGCGCTCAGGAACAGCGCGAACAGGGACGGCAGCAGACCGCGCCCCAGGGTATCGACCACGCCCACGATGAGCGCGCCGATGGCCGCGCCCGGCACCGAGCCGATGCCGCCGATGACCACCACCACGAAGGCCAGGATCAGCACATCGTCACCCATGCCGGCCTGCACCGCCACCAGCGGTCCCAGCATGATGCCGGCCAGTGCCGCCAGCAACAGGCCGAAGCTGAACACCAGCCGGAACAGCAGGCGGATGTTGATGCCCATGGCCGTGACCATCTCCAGGTTGTTGGCTCCGGCGCGCACCCACATGCCGAGGCGGGTGCGGTTGATCAGGAAGTACAGGCCGATGGCCACCGCCACACCCACCGCCATCACCAGCAGGCGATAGCTGGAGTAAGGCAGGCCCATCAGATTGACCGGTCCGGCGAAGGCGGCCGGCATGTTCAGCGGCAGCGGTTGCGGCCCCCAGATCATGCGCACGCCATCGTTGAAGATCAGAATGAAGGCGAAGGTGGCCAGCACGTGCACCATGTGGTCCTTCTTGTAGAGCCGGCGAAACACCAGCCACTCCAGCAGGAAGCCCAGCGCAGCGGTGACCGGCAGGGCCACCAGCAGGCCCAGCCAGAACGATCCGCTGGCACCGGCCACCACCGCCGCCACATAGGCGCCGATCATGAAGAAGCTGCCGTGCGCCAGGTTCACGAAGTTCATCACACCGAAGATCAGCGTCAATCCTGATGCGATCAGGAACAGCATGACGCCGAACTGCAGGCTGTTGAGCACCTGCTCGAAGATCAGATTACCCAAGATGATCCGCCCTTATTGCATCTTGCATTCGCTGACGTAGGCGTCGACGTGGTCGGTCAACAGCGTCTGCGTCATGTTGTTGACGTACTTGCCGTCGGCGCCCTTGGTCACCACCCGCGCATACTGGTTCTGGATCGGGAAGTGGTTGGCCGCGAACTTGAAGCCACCGCGCACCGACTTGAAATTGGCAGCCTTCATGGCGGCGATCAGGGCCTCACGGTTATCCACCTTGCCACCGACGGCCTTGACGGCGCTGTCAATGAGCATGGCCGCGTCATAGGCCTGGGAGGCATACATCGAGGGCTGGCGACCGTATTCCTTGACGTAGGCAGCGACGAAGGCGCGGTTCTGCTCATTGGGCAGGTCGGCCGACCACTGGCCGGTATTGGCCACGCCGGCGATCAGGTCGCCGTTGGACAGCATCTGCTGGTCGGCGTCATAGGCCGGCATCACGCGCACGATCTTGGGGTCCATGCCGGCAGCGGCATATTGCTTGACGAAGTTCACGCCCATGCCGCCCGGCAGGAAGAAGTACACCGCGTCGATGTTGGCTGCGCGCAGCTGGGCGATCTCGGTGGCGAAATCAAGCTGGCCCAGCTTGGGGAACAGCTCCACCGCCGGTTCCTTCTTCAGGAAGCGCTTGAAGCCGGCCGAGGCATCCTTGCCCGCCGGGTAGTTGGGGGCGATGATGGCCACGCGCTGATAGCCCTTGTCGGCCATCAGCTTGCCGGCGGCTTCGTGGGTCGCATCGTTCTGGTAGCTGGCGCTGAAGAAATAGGGATTACAGCCGGCACCGGCCAGCTGGGCAGGTCCGGCATTGGCGCTGACCACCACGGTCTTGCTGGCAAAGGCAGCCGGCGCCACCGCCAGCAGGATGTTGGAATAGACGAAGCCGCTCAGGATGTCGACCTTCTCGCGCTTGATCAGGCGGTCCGCGCCCTGCTTGGCGGCATCCGGGCTGAACTGGTCATCCACCACGATGACTTCGGCGCGCACGCCGCCGAGCTTGTTGCCCAGGGTCTTCAGGGCCAGCATGAAGCCTTCGCGCTCGTCCACGCCGGGCGCGCTGGCCGGGCCGCTCAGGGTGGTCAGGAAGCCGACCTTCACCACGTCGGCCGCCTGGGCCGACAGGCTCGCGCCTGCGGCCATTGCCATCATTACTGCACCTGCCACTTTAGTCAGTCGGTTCATGCCTGGATTCCCCTCTAGGTTCTTGATGGTTTGAAATCGTCGTGATGTTGCAATGCGGTGTAGACGGTACGCCCTGCGTCGATGAAAGCCTGGTTCAACGCATGCGCCGGCCTGCCGTCCTATGTCCGCAGGTCGGCCTTCGAAAGGAAGGAGTCCGCGAAAAAGGCTGTCTCAGGCAGGCCACAGGCGGCCGTGAAATCGCGCCGCGCTGACTCTACCACGACCGGTGCGCCACAGGCATAGACCTGATATTGCTGCATCGCAGGAACATCCTGCATCACGGCCTGGTGGACGAAGCCGGTGCGCCCCTGCCAGCCGGAAGCGGAATCCGCCTCCGACAGCACCGGCACATACTCGAACCAGGGCAGCGTCGCCGCCCAGTCGCGGCACAGCGCATCGAGGTAGAGATCAGCGGTGCGACGGCCCCCCCAGTACAAGCGCATGGGCCGGGTATTGCCGACGGCGATCGCCTCTTCCACCAGCGCCTTGACCGGAGCAAATCCTGTGCCACTGGCCAGCAGGATCACCGGCTGCGCGCCTTCACGCAGATAGAAGCTGCCGGTCGGCCCTTCCAGCGTGAGCGCCTGGCCCGGCTGCATGCCGCCGAAGACACGATCGGTGAACACGCCACCGGGCAGGTGACGCACATGCAGCTCCAGCAGGTCGCTGCCGGCACCGGCATGGGTGGCCATGGAATAGCTGCGGCGCTGGCCGTCTTCCAGCAGCAGGTCGATGTATTGTCCGGCACGCCAGGACAGGGGCGCGGCGCAACGCAGGCGCAGGATCGCCACGTCCGGCGCAGCGCGCTCCATACTCTCCACGCTGGCCTGTACCAGCTGCGGTGCGGCGTCCTGCGCAGCTGCCGCGCCGTCTCCGGTCTGCGTGGCATCGCCGACGCCGACCTCGACCCGCCCCGCCACCACGCGCACCGGGAAGCTGCGCACGGCCTCGGTCACCGGCGCACAACGCGGTGCACCGCTACGGATATCGAACAGGCCCTGGTGCAGCGGACATTCGACGCAGCCATCCTCGACATAGCCATCGGAGAGCTTGGCATTGCCGTGGGTGCACAAGTCCTTGAGCGCAAAAATCTCTTCACCCAGGCGGAACATCGCCACTGCCTGGCTACCCGCCCTGGCCGCAGCGACCTCACCTTCGGCGAAATCATCGGCATGGCCGACATCGAACCACTCGCTCATACCGACCTCAGATGGGAGTGGCCAACAGCGTCGCCACGCGCAGCGTGTCGTAGATCACGCGGCGACGGGCGTAGCGCCAGCCGGCGTCGGTCTTGACCACGCGGTCTTCATAGCGACCAGCCTGGTAGACGAAGGACTCACCGTTCTGCAAGGTCTGCACCACCACATAGCTGGACTGCGCATCGACCGAACCGTCGGCGTTCTGGGTGAACACCAGTCCGGACGTCATGTGCCGATAGGTGTGTGCCTCGTAGATGTTGGCATGGCGCAGCGAGAGCACGCGGTCATGCAGCATCTTCTTGCTGTCGCAGTAGATGATGCCGATGGGCAGGCCGGCATCGGCGTTTTCACGCGGGATGATCTCGTAGAGGCAGTCATCGGTGAAGAATTCGGGCCACTCTTCCAGGCGGTCGTTGTCGAGGGCGTGGACGTAACGCTCCTGCAATTGGTGCAGGGCGAACCACAATGTCATCTGTTCCATGTTTTCCATCTGCTGTGCCTCGTTCATGCCTTTTCGATGGACGGGAAGCCCATCAGTTTCTGGTAGCCCATCCAGAACTTGCGGATCAGGCTTTCGGTGATCAGGGTGTCTTCCTGGTCCGGGTTGTCGCGCGCCATGTCGATCACCGAGCAGTGATCCGGGTCACGCGCGGTGCCACGCTGCACCAGTTCGGTAGCCTCGGTGTCTTCCATCGAGATGTAGCCGGCCGGCCCCACCAGGTTGGCCTGCTTGATGCGCAGGGCGCGCAGTTCCGGGGTGTCGTCCTCGTAACCGAAGAAGTGGAAGATCAGCTCGAAGTTGTTGGGCCCCTTGGGCAGCAGCTGGCGCGCCACCAGGGTGTTGTGGATCTGTTGCACCACCAGCTGCGGGAAGATGGGCTGGATGTGGTTGGTGGTCAGTTCCTCGTATTCCTTGATCTGGCCCAGCACCGACGGGTCCTGCAGCGAGAAACCCTCGTCGAAGGAACGGATCTCCTGTTGCTTGTAGGCATCGGCGGTCTCCACCTCGTTCTTGGTGGCGGTGATGATGCTGTGCAGGCCATGATGCTTGTCAGCCAGCGAGCGCGCCTTCATGCCCACGCGGAAGATATTGAAGGTGGTGTGGAACAGGTGTAGCAGACTGGCGTGGTACGGGTCCTTGACGTTTTCCAGGTAGAGCTTCCAGTTGGACTTGGAATACTGGCGGGTGCAGCCCAGGTAGACGATGGGCTTGTGGAAGATGCGGTCGATCCAGGGGCGCATCTCGGCGCCGATGTAGTCCGGCAGCGATTCCACGGTCTGGCTGAAGGTGGCGAAGACCAGGCCCTTGTAGCTGTCCACGCGCAACTGGCGCAGGCCATGGCACTTGGGATCGAAGTCCTTGGCCATGCCGGCCGCACCCTTCTGGCCGCGGCGGAACGGCACGCCCAGCAGGTTGCCACGCGAATCGAAGCTCCACTGGTGATAAGCACAGCTGTGGGAACTGGCATTGCCACGCGGGGTGCGGCAGACCACGGCGCCCCGGTGCGAACACTTGTTGACCCAGGCGGCCAGGCTGCCGTCTTCGGTACGGGTCACCACCACCGGGGTATCGCCGACGAACGTGCTCTTGAAGTCGCCATTGTTGGGAATCTCCGCTTCCAGGGCCAGGAAACTCCAGGTCTCGCCGCGATAGATGCGCTCCTGCTCCAGGTCGTAGACCTCCTTGGAGCTGAATACCTTGTAGGGGGTACGGGCGCCGTCGGCGCGGGGGAACTGCACCAGCGGTGCATAGCCTTGCTGATCAGGCTGGGTGGATGTGTTCATGCTGCGTGTCCTCATCGTTAGACACCAGGTCTGGCCCGGTATAGGACGCATCTTAGGTAGTGCCTGCCGGTCCGGATATCCACCATTTGCAATCTTTCCGGCCTGGCTTATCCGTTTTTTGCACGGCAAGGACGTTATACCCAAAAGGTATGCAGCATGCCCGAAACGGTCTTGGACACCCGGCGCGCTTTTTTCCTATGATGCGGCAAGTCATCGCTTGCCAGCACTCAACACCACTTACCCGGATTTCATCTTGAGCTCATCCTTGCCCGCCACCTCCATCGAGACCGTCGAGGTCCTGCTGCTGGACGTTCCCACCATCCGCCCGCATCGCCTGTCGATGACCACCATGCATCGCCAGACCCTGGTCCTGGTGCGCATCACCGGCAACGACGGCGTCGCCGGCTGGGGTGAAGCCACCACCATCGGCGGACTGGCCTATGGCGAAGAAAGCCCGGAAAGCATCAAGGTCAACATCGAGACCTACATGACGCCACTGCTGCTCGGCACCGACGCCAACCAGGTCGCCGCACGCATGCACCTGCTGGACGAGCACGTGCAGGGCAACCGCTTCGCCAAGTGCGCCATCGAGACCGCGCTGTGCGATGCGCTGGCGCGCCGCCTGGGCGTGCCCTTGTCCACCCTCTTCGGCGGCCGCGTACGCGAGACCCTGCCCATCGCCTGGACCCTGGCCAGCGGCGACACCACCCGCGACATCGAGGAAGCCGAGAAGATGCTGGCCCAGCGCCGTCACAACATCTTCAAGCTCAAGATCGGCGCCCGCACCGTGCAGCAGGATTGCGCCCACGTGGCAGCGATCAAGCGCGCCATCGGCGAGCGCGGCAGCGTGCGGGTGGACGTCAACCAGGCCTGGACCGAGACCGATGCCATGCTGGGCATGCGGTTGCTGGCCGATGCCGGCGTCGATCTGGTGGAGCAGCCCATTGCCGCCGGCAACCACGACGGACTGCGCCGCCTGCGCCAGAAGAACCGCATCGCCATCATGGCAGATGAAAGCCTGCACGGACCGCAGGACGCCTACCAGTTGGCACGCGTGGGCGCCGCCGACGTGTTTGCCGTGAAGATCAACCAGTCCGGCGGCCTGGCCGGCGCCCAGCAGGTCGCCGCCATCGCTGGTGCGGCACAGGTCGATCTGTATGGCGGCACCATGCTGGAAGGTGCCATCGGCACCATGGCCTCGGCCCAGCTGTTCGCCACCTTCGGTGCCCTGGCCTGGGGCACCGAACTGTTCGGTCCGCTGCTGCTGACCGAAGAAATCCTCGCCACGCCGCTGCGCTATCGCGACTTCGCCCTCGAATTGCCCACCGGTCCCGGCCTGGGCATCGAACTCGACCAGGATCGCGTCAACGCACTGCGCCGCGACCGCAAGACCCCGCTGGTCTCGCTGGCCTGACATTCACCGGCCAGCGACACCAGAGCAAGCCAACCACATCCAACCAGAGACAGGAGAGACAACGTGGACAAGAAAGCCATCGACGCGGTATTGCAGAAAATCGAGAGCACCGAGCTCGCGGAAGGGAACCAGCGTGTCAAGACCATCGTCAACCGCATCGTGCGCGACATGTTTTATACGATTGAAGACCTGGATGTGCAGCCGGAAGAATTTTGGGCTGCCGTGGATTATCTGACCTCGGCCGGCAAGTCCGGCGAATATGGCCTGATCGCCGCCGGCCTGGGCTTCGAGCACTTCCTCGACCTGCGCATGGACGAAGCCGAAGCGCGTCGTGGCGTGCAGGGCGGCACCCCGCGCACCATCGAAGGTCCGCTGTACGTCTCGGGCGCACCCGAACAGAAGGGCTTTGCGCGCATGGACAAGGACGAGCAGCCGGGCGATACCCTCTTCATGCAAGGCCAGGTCTGCGACGAGCACGGCAAGCCGCTGGCCAATGCGCTGGTGGAAGTCTGGCACGCCAACCACCTGGGCCGTTATTCCTTCTTCGATCCGGACCAGACCCCGTTCAACCTGCGCTGCTCCATCCGCACCGACGAGCAGGGCCGTTATCGCTTCCGCAGCCGCGTGCCGGTCGGCTACAGCGTGCCCCCGGGCGGTGCGACCGATCGCCTGCTCAACAAGCTGGGCCGTCATGGCAGCCGTCCTGCGCACATCCACTTCTTCGTCACCGTGCCGGGCTATCGCAAGCTGACCACGCAGATCAACATCGCCGGCGATCCGTACCTGTGGGATGACTTCGCCTTCGCCACCCGCGAGGGCCTGGTGCCGGAGATGACGCATGTGACCGACCCGGCCGAACTGCGCAAGCACGAAGTCGATGCGCCCTTCTATGCCATCGAGTTCAACTTCAGCCTGCTGCCGGAACAGAGCGATCTGCCCAAGGCAGACATCAACCGTCCGCGCCTGGCTGCCTGAGCAGGCAGGGCATCATGATGGAACGGGCCATGCCTTGCGCATGGCCCGTTGTCTTTCCGGCCAAGCTCAGGGATATTCCTCTGCATGCATCTGCGCGATGCCTGATGCCGTGGCGCGCAATTTCTCCAGCAGCACGGAACGGTCGTTGGCCCGGAAATTCATGATCACCGGCGAATGCACACCCTTGTTGGACAAGGGCCGATAGACCACGTCCGACCGGTGCAGCCCCTGCACCGAACGCGGTACCAGGGTCACGCCGACCCCGGCTGCGACCAGGCCGATGGCGGTCTGCATTTCGTTGGCTTCCTTGACGATGGTGGGCCGCAGACCGCGACTGGAAAAGATTTCCAGCACCTGGTCCGCATAGCTGGGACGCGGACGCGCCGGATAGAGGATGAAGCGCTCCTCGGCCAGTTGCGCCAGCGTCACCTTGTTGCGCGCCAGCAGCGCGTGACCCAGCGGAAACACCGCCACCAGCGGCTCTTCCACGATGGTCTCGCAGACGATGTCGGGATCGGTGATGGGCAGCCGGCCGAAGCCGACGTCGATGCGGCCGGACTTGAGTGCCTCGATCTGTTCCATGGTGACGATCTCGGAAAAGCCGATCTCGATATCCGGCAGTTCGGTCCGAAAACGCTTGATCATTTCCGGCAGCAGACCATACAGCGCCGACGGCACGAAGCCGATGTTGAACCAGTGCTGCTGTCCCTTGGCGATGAGACGGGTGCCTTCCTCGATCTGCTCCAGCCGCGCCAATACCTGCAGGGTCTGCTCGTAGAAGAACTTGCCGGCCATGGTCAGGGCAATGGGACGCGAGGCACGGTCGATCAGTTCGGCCCCCAGCAAGTCTTCCAGCTGGCGGATCTGCCGGCTCAGGGGCGGCTGGGCGATGTGCAGCAATTCGGCCGCACGGCTGAAGCTGAGGGTGCTGGCGACGGCGTTGAAATACTTGAGATGGCGAAGTTCCACTATACCTCCGGGGCATACCATGATGCTGATTTGATATTGTACGTTCTCCCGCCCTGGGCATAGAATCCAAGGCCAGCGGCCGCAGAGCCGAGCACACGACGCCTTCCACGCGTGCCGTGCGCACCACCATAGCGAGGCCAGCGCCCACGCCAGCGCAGGCCCGACCAGAAGACCGTAGAGGAGACCGACATGAACCGCAGCACCCTGCCCCATCTTTGCCCCTGCCCGTCCTCCTGGCGGGCATGAAACTTGCAACCTCATTGCATTGACCGCGAGGCTCGCTGACTGAAGGGAAAGCAGACAGCGCGCCTCCCGGTCCTGCAATCCATGAAGGTGCGGCGCACTTCTGGCCATCGGCCGGTGCGCCCGTACTGCATCACCACCCGGTACCAACGTCTCCCCCGCAACCGGCACTGCGCGGGCGGGACCGTTAAGAGGTTAACATGCTCAACACTGTCCATGCGCTCAGTCTGGAGCCGCTGTATCGTCGTCGCGTGTTCCAGTCCACCCGCAAGGTCGACTGCCACGCCCAGGTCGCCAACGAACTGTCGGAACACGATCTGTTCTGGAAGGGTGACGACGTCGACACCGTGCTCTTCAAGGCCGCCATCCAGCAGTTGCAGATCTTCATGCTGAAGTACGGCGCCGAAGTCATCGTGCGGCCACGCCTGTTCAATGGCTTCGCCCTGGTCCACATGACACTCTCCGGCACGGCCGAGATCGAATCCGACGGCCAGAAAGTGTGCATCCCGCAGGGCAAGACCGCGCTGATCGCACCAAAACGGAATCTGCGCCTGTGGTGGCAGGCGGGTTCCGAGCAACTGATCCTGAAGGTACCGCTGGCGCTGTTCGAGGAACTGAGCGCGATGGGCCAGCCCGGACCGGCCAATATGCCCTCGCTGTTCCTGCTGCCGCAGCAGGCCGCGCCGCACTGGGACCTGCTGATCCAGTCGCTGCTGCGCGTACTGGCCCTGCCCGGGCAGAGCGAGGGGCATGGCGAGTGGATTCGCCATTTCGAACGCAGTGCCGCGCAATTCCTGCTCTCTCAGCTGACCAGCACGGTGCAGCCGGTACTGGGTGTTCCCGGCAGCGCGCAGCTCGCGGCCAGCGAATCCGGCGACAGCCTGGTAGGCGCCGGCAAGCTGCAGCGGCTGGACATGCTGGAGCGTTACATCCGCACCCGCCTGTGCGCCCCGCTGGCGCTGGCCGACCTGGCCAGCGCCGCCGGCGTGAGCGTACGCGCGCTCAATGCGCTGTGCCACCAGCAATACGGCGTGGCCCCCATGGACCTGCTGCGCAACATCCGCCTGGACGCGGTACGCGAACGCCTGTTGACCCATCCCGGCGCCAACATCACCGACACCGCCTTCGAATTCGGCTTTGGTCACCTCGGACGTTTCTCTGCGTACTATCGGGAGCGGTTTGGGGAACTGCCCAAGCAGACGCGGGGTGGGATGCGTTAGCCTGCGATCACGCGACTGTCTGCAGGGAAGGAAAAAATGGCATCGTCACGGTGCCATTTTTTTCGTCCCTGCACCATGAAACATCATCTCCTTCCGCGTCTCGCACCCTGATGCAGCGCTCCGCCAACCCACGTAAAAAGTGGATAGTCGCGCGCCCGCAAGATGCAAGCGCCGGATATTTTTCATCGTTCCGATTCCCTATGATCGCCGCAGCAAGCGATGAGGTCGTGCGTCCACGCGCACGGCGTCACGGCAGGTCGGTCTGCACGCTTGCCACCTCCACATCCGGTCCACTCAATTCAATCAACATGGGGAAGAGCATGAAAAAACTGGTCGCAGGCGCCATGGCGCTCACGGCAATGACTTGTGCACAGCAGGCGTTGGCGCAAAGCCAGGTCAGCATCTACGGCATCATCGATACCGGCGTGGTCTATACCACCCACGCCAATGCTGCCGGCAACTCGGTCCTGAAGATGCCGTCGCTGACGGCCTCGTTCCCGTCACGCCTGGGCTTCAAGGGTAGCGAAGACCTCGGTGGCGGACTGCAGGCCATGTTCGTGCTGGAGTCCGGCTTCGCCGTCGATACCGGTGCCATGGGCCAGGGCAATCGCCTGTTCGGCCGGCAGTCCTACGTCGGCCTGAAGAATGGCTGGGGTAGCCTGATGCTGGGTCGGCAGGTCAACATGACCTACCTGGTGACGGCCAAGTCGGATGTGATGGGTCCCAACATCTTTTCCATCAGCAGCATCGATTCGTACATCCCCAACGCCCGCAGCGACAATGCCATCGGCTACCTGGGCAGCTTCAACGGTCTGACCGTCGGCGCCACCTACAGCTTCGGCCGCGATACCTCCAGCGCCGGCGGTGCCAGCGCCACCAACTGTGCCGGCGAAGTGGCCGGCAATGCCAAGGCCTGTCGCCAGATCACCGGTATGCTGGCCTATGACGGCAGCAGCTACGGCATCTCCAGTTCCTACGACATCCTGTACGGCAACACCGGTGCCGCCAATGGCCTCACCAGCAGCAACAATCACGATCAGCGCGTCACATTGAATGGCTACGTGATGCTGGGCCAGAGCAAGATCGGCGGCGGCGTGATCGACCGCAAGACCCGCGCAGCCACCGCCAATACCGATTCGGACCTGTACTACCTGGGCTTCTCCACGCCGCTGTCGGTCGCGCTGGTGCTGGATGCGCAGGTGGCACGGCTCAAGATCAAGGGCACGTCCAACAACTCCACACTGTCGGTGGCGCGCCTGACCTACAACCTCTCCAAGCGCACTGCGCTGTATAGCTCGGTGGGATACATGAAGAACGGCGGCAGCGCCGCGATCCCGCTGGACGTGGGCGGGACGGTCGGGGTCGGCATGAACCAGTTCGGCGTGATGACGGGTGTACGTCATACATTCTGAGCTTGATCCCTCAGGTCTCGGCGTCGACCACGGCGATCCATTGCAGGATGGCCTGCATTGCATCCGGCTCGCCGTCGACCAGTGCCGTCTGTAGCATCTGGCTGCGTTCGGCCAGATGCTCGCGGCCCATGGCCAGCAGACCACCCTGCAGGCGATGCAGGATGCGTGCGGCGCGTTCGCCATCGCCGCGCTGCAGGACCTGCTGCAACTTGTCCCTCTCCTGCGGCCAACTGTGCCGAAAAGCATCCAGCAGTACCTTTTGCAGCGGGTCACCCTGGTCCTGTACCGGCGCTGCCGGGCGGCCGAAACGGGATAGCAGTTCCTGCATCTGCTGCAGCGACCCTGGTTTATAGAGCAGGGCATCGAACAGTCCGCTGGGCAAGTGTGCCAGGCTGTCCGGGCCGGCGGCGGTAGTGGCGATGATGCATGCCTGCGCATGTTCCTGACGCACGCGTCGGGCCAGCGCGACGCCGTCCAGCCCCGGCATGTCCAGATCGGTGATGAGCAGGTCGGCGCGCTGCGCCTGCCATTGCGCCAGGGCGTCCAGGCCATCGAGTGCCAACCGCAGGCGCTGACAGCCCAACGCCTGCAGCTGTTGCTGGATCAGGGTCAGATTCACGTAGTCATCCTCCACCACCAGCACGTCCAGCATGTCCGGTGCGACGGGCAGCTGCACGGCCTGCGGCCGGCCTCGCCATGGCGGTACGATCATTCCATCCTGCTGGCTCAGGGCCATCCGCCAGGCATGGCGGTCGAAGGCACTGACCTGGCGCCAGTGCGTCACGCTGCTGCTGTGGCGAACCACATCGGCGCGGATCAGCACGGCCGTCTTCGATACACTCACAGGCGCAGCCACGAAGGCTTCTACGCTGTCCGGCGCCACCAGGTGAATGGTCGTGAGGCCCGCCGACTCCGGCTCGACCGGCTCGGCACCCCAATGTTTGAGGTAGGCGCGCAACATGGCTGCGGTGCTCGCCTCACCGGCATGCAACGCCACCTGTCGTCCACGCAGCGGAGCGACATGCTGCGAATTCGCCTGCGGCAAGGTCTGCAGCACAATCTCGGCACCGAACACGCTGCCCTTCCCCGGCTCGCTGGTGAGGGTGATATCGCCGCCCATCAACTCGGCCAGGCGCCGGCACAGCGACAGCCCCAGTCCGGTGCCACCGAAGCGCTGGCTGATACTGTCGTCGGCCTGTTGCAGGGACTTGAAGATGCGCTGGCGCGCCCCGGACGAAACACCGATGCCGGTATCGGCCACCTCGAAACGCACCACGCTCACCCCCTCGGCACTGCGCAGCAGGCGTGTGGACAACGTGATGCTGCCGGTGCTGGTGAACTTGACCGCATTGCCAACCAGGTTCTGCAGGATCTGCATCAGCCGACGTGGATCGCCGCGCAGCGGACGTTCCAGCGCGACATCCGGCAGACAGCGGAACTGCAGTCCCTTGTCCAGCGCCAGCGGCGCGAACAGCTGGGCGCACTCTTCGAGCAGCTCGTTGACCTGCAACTGCTCGGAAGCCAGCGTGATGCTCTGCGACTCGATCTTGGTGATGTCGAGAATGTCGTTGACCAGGCTCATGAGCATGTCGAAGGCATGCCGGATCAGCTCGATGCGCTGGCGCTGCGGCGCCGACAGGTCTTCACGCGTCAGCAACTCCAGGTGACCGATGGCCCCGTGCAAGGGGGTGCGGATTTCGTGGCTGACCTGGGCCAGGAACATGGACTTGGCCTGGTTGGCACGGTCCGCCATGCTCCTGGCGTCGCGCATCAGGGCTTCATGCGCCTTCTGCATGTTGAGGTCGATCATGCCCAGCAGTAGCACATCCTGACCAGAAAAGCGGGTGCGCGACCACACTGCCCCCAGGTGGCTCACGCCGCCGTCGCGCAAAGGCAGCTCGGCTTCGATCATGGCCTGGCGCAGATCGTCACCCACCCGCACCGCCGTGAGGATCTGGGCGTAGAAGCCGGCGCTGGGCAGTGCAGATTGCTCCAGCATCTGTGCCGCCACTGCATTACGCAGCACCACCTCGCCGGAGCCCGGCGCATAGACGGCGATACCCACCGGCAGGGTGTCAATGATGGTCTGGCTGAACTGGCGACTTTCCACCATCGCCAGCGCTTTCTTCTGTAGCGGGCCGATCACGCAACGATCAAAGTACAAGGTGGCTGCCCACACGAAAAGCAAGGAGAACAGCCCCCAGAAAGCGCCGGTGATGAAGTTGCCCTGAAGGCCGGCCAGCACGTCGCGCCAGGTAAAGGTATAGACCACCACCCAATCCGGCCCCTCGATGGTCTGGGCGATGAAGAAGCTGCCATCGTCATGGAAATGGCCGACGTGATCATGCAGATCCATCTCGCGTCGCACATGCTCCTGGATGTGCTGCATCAGGCCCGGATCGACCTGGCCGTCCGGCTGGCTCAACAACTGGACGCTACCCTGTCCTTCGAAGACGAACAGTCCAGGGGTATCTTCGTTCTTCATGAAGAACTGGCGGAACTGGCTGGCCGGGACCGAGAAGACGGCCGTGGCCTCATCGCCCTTGTCCAGCTGGATACGCACGGCCAGCCTGGTCACCGCATTACGTACCAGCGGCGCGCTCAAGGCCGGACTCATCCATAGCACACGCTGTCCGGTGCTGCCCTGGGCGCGGGCGGCTCGCTCTCGTTCGGCGGCGAAGGCCGCGTTGACCGGTGCCCCCAGGGCGCTGATGAAGCGCGCGATACCCTGTTGCCTCACCAGAGCGAGCTCAGCCCCCTCCAGCGGTGGCGAGACCGCCAGGAAACCGGCATCGGCCGTATAAATGAAACCGTCCAGCGTCACCCCTGGCTCGGCAGGATTGAACATCGGCAGGGCCGACGCCTGACGCAAGAGGAGCAGCAGGCTGGCCAAGCGCAGGCGGTCGGCGGCCGTATCGCTGCGGACCAGGAGCGAGAACGGTACCACCGTCAAGTTTTCCGGACTGCGGGTGATCTGCCCGCCACCGACGTTGCCGGTATAACCCTCCAGCGTCAGCAATTCCCTCTTGTAAAGATGTTGCAGGCGTGCGTACATTTCGGCGAACTGGACCACACGCGCTGTCAGCCGGTCAACCTCGGACTTGATCTGCTCGCGCTTGCTGGTGAAGGTGCCGATCTGGCGTTCACGGAACTGGGAAAAGGCGCTGTATCCAAGGAACAGGATGGCGCAGACGATGGCCGCCGACAACAGGCAGGCACAGCAGTAGAGCAGGCGCCGATAGTAGCGCTCGGAAAGGGCGAGGAGCTGGCGTGGCATGGGGTCCGGTGGCGCGCTGGATCAGTCGCCCAGGCTCTGGAAGACGCGACTCAGTTCGACGTCATTGCTCACTCCCAGCTTCTTCATCGCCGCCACCTTCTGGTTGCTGATGGTCTTGGGGCTGCGGTGAAGTCGTTCGGCGATTGCGGTGATGGACATGCCCTGGCAGATCATGCGCGCCACCACCAGCTCGCGCTCGGACAGCTGGCCCAGGCCGCTTTGACGCGGGTTGACGCTGAACAGGCTGCCCAGCAGGGCCGACGACAGGGACTGCGGCAGGTAGACCTGGCCTCCCTGCACGCTGTAGATGGCCTGTGGCAGGTTGACGAAATCACTGCGATTCTTGCCGATGAATCCGGCGGCGCCCAGCTCCAGGGCGCTGGAGATGATCTGCGGCTGGGCGTGGGCGCTGAGGAAGATCACCTTCATTGCCGGATGGTGACGACGCAGCCGCTTGAGCAGGTCCAGGCCGTCGGCGTGCGGGTCGTCGTCGAAAGCATAGTCGCATAGCAGTACATCGACCGGTGTCTGCGCCAGCGCCGCCATGAGCTGGGCGATGCTCTCGGCGGAAAAGTGCAGTGCGATGTCCGTGCAGGGCGCCAGGATCGCCTCTATCCCGCGCAGAACCACCGGAAAATCATCGGCAATGCCGACCCGTATCGTTACCCCTCTAGTCGTCACGGCAACACCCCCTTTCCGAAACTGGCTTCATCGTCGATGCTTGTGTGGCGTGACCGCTTACCGGCCTCCTGACGTGATTCAACCTGGCAAAAAAATCCGGCAGCGCCATCGGCCTGGCAAAGTAATATCCCTGGAAGCGTCTCACCCCGATGCGGTGCAGGCCCTGCCACTGCGCCAGGGTCTCGACACCTTCGGCGGTGACGGAGGCACCGAATACCGCGGCCAGTGCCACGATCTTTTCGATCAGGCGACTGTACATGGAATTTCCGTGCATGGCAGCAACAAATGAACGGTCGAGCTTGAGGCAACTGATGCGGCCGCAGGCCAGTTGGTGCAGGCGAGCGTCACCGACGCCGAAATCATCGAGCGCTATGGCGATATCGGCATGCTCGCACTGGGCGAACAGGCGACGGCAATGCACCGGCCCGAGATCGCCGCCGCGTTCGGGCATCTCGATCATCAAGCGTAGCTGCCCCTCCTGCAAGTCTTGCAACAGGGCCTGACATTGCGCCACCAGGGTATCGTCGTGCAATTGCTGGCCACATGCGTTGAAGGAGAGAAAGAAGGGCTGCAACAGACGCACCTGCGCCCGCTTCCAGCCGATGCTGAGCTGTCTGAGCATCTGCCGCGTGGCCGCCGCCAACAGTCCCTCCTCCTCCAGCCTCTGCAGAAAACTGCCCGGCGGCAGCATCCCGGCTTGCGGATGCTGCCATCGCATCAGGATCTCGGCACCCTGCCATTGGCCATCGGTACCGACGATGGCTTGCAGGAAGGGCAGGAACTGCCGTCGACGCAGCGCCTGCAACAGCTGCGCGCGCGTCATCGCGGGCATCCTGTCACTCCTGGTGCTGTGGTAAGTGAGGCCAAGCATAAGTACTCCGTTCAGGGGTGGGAGGGCGGTGTCAGCGCAACTTCGTGTTCGCTGAGACGGCCGTCGTCATTGATGGTCTGGTACCGCAGGTACGGTGCTTGCCAGGCGGCGGGCATCCCGGTCCGGGCATTTCCATCCTGCTGCAACACATAGCGCTGCTGGCCATAGGGTGGGACCATCTGGTCGGGCGCCAGACGTGCGGAGAACCCATGTGCGCCATCGCCAAGCTGCAAGGCGGCGAAGGAGACGAAGTAGGGGCTGTCGTTGCGGCATACCAGCATCCATGCGCCTTCTTCCCCGGAGTCGCGTTCCAGATGGAAGTGCAGTGCGCGGTGCCACTGCGGACCGGGGGCAGGCAGGCCAGGTGGGCGGTAAAACAGCTTGATCTGCGTGTTGATCCCCAGCAGTAACCGTGATGCATCCTGCTGCGGGGCCTTGGCCGACAACAGCGCTATCTCATAGAGATTGAGCCAGAACACCGACTCGCGCCCGGCCGGCAGGGGATCACCGGTGTACAACACCCGCACCTGGCTGACGGCGTGCGGCTGCAGTCGTTGCACCGCCGGCATGACGAACATCGAAGACAGCACCGTGTCCGGCGCCTGGCTGCCTTCCCCCTGATCGACCCAGCTCTGCAGCATCACCGGGTAATCGTTGGTATTGGCCAGGCGCAGGCTGATCTCGCCAACGCCCTGGCTGAAGATCAGACGCGTGCGTTCCGGCATGATCCCGGCCTCTCCGGTGCTGCATATTGTCAGGCTCAGCCACAGGAAGGCACAGCGCCACATGGACCACCGCCTCATTGCGTAGCTCCACTTGCCGCGGGCGGGCCGGCGTCGGCGGGGAGGAAGGCTTCGCGCCGGGGCGCGGCGATGCAAGCGGCATCCAGGCGCAGGAGGGCGGCCTTGAGATCCTGGCCGTGCAAGTCGTAACGGACCGCGCAGCGCTCCTGCTGGCCATCCCCCCAGCGTACCAGCAGGTTGCCGCGCAACGGGGCGATGCGCAGATAGGCCTGGCTACCCTGCCCCACCATGCCCACCAGCTCGCCCTGCGGGTCCAGCACATCGGCCCCCATGGGCAGGGGCTGACCATCGTCCCGCCGCAGCCGGATCAACAAGGCATGGCCGGAGCGGGTCCGGAAGTTCAGCTTCAGGGTGGCGCCGGCGTAGGGGATCACGGTGCGCTGGCTCTCAAGGATCTCGCTCTTGCTGCTCATCCCGGCGTCCGCCAGTTCCACGACATTGCGCTGGTAGGGTGACAAGGACGGCAGCAGCGCAAAGCCGTTGCTGTCGATCACCGCACCTTGACCGTTGAAGAGCCGGGCTCCCTCGGCCCCCTTGGCTTCGACCAGCGCAAAGGTATCTCCCAGATAGGGGCCAAAGGTGATGCCGCCACCATGCAAGGCCAGCGCGCCACGGGCATTGGCCGCAGCCTGCCAGTAGTCATGGCCACGCGCCAGGTTGAGATTGAGGTTGACCTTCGGCAGGCGCATGCCGACATTGCCATTGAGGCTGTCCTGTCCTCCGCCCGGTGCGTGGCTGGCACCCAGGCTGTAGCTGATGTGGCGCTCGCCCCGCACCATGGCGGAGAGCTGCGACTGGTACAGATCCTGTCCAGCCGCCTTGACCACCGAGCTGCTCAGGACCGGCCGATCAGCGCCGGCTTGCCCCAATGGAATGGAAAGCGACAGCATGACCGAGGAACCTGGTCGACCCGCTTGCGGCAGGCGAGGGTCCAGGCCCGACTGTACGCTGGAGGCGGCACTGACCTGCTGCCGCTGGAATGCCAGATTGATGCTCATGCCATTGCTCCACATGGTTGAATAACCGAACTGCAACTGGGTGATGCGGCTGCGGTTGTGATAGAAGGTCTGGGTCAGCCCGGAGAGGTAGAGTGACCCCACGCTGCCCAGTTGCTGACTGAGCGAGACGTCGAACCGCGAATGCTGCTGATAGCTGCTGGAATTGGCCAGCGCCCACTGGTTGCCGCGCCCGGCATGGCGTTCGCTGAGCACATCGGCCAGCTCACGGTAGCCGGCCGTCGAATAGCGATAGCTGGCAATGGAAAAATTGGTGCCGGTGGCCTCGAAGGCGTGCGAATACGACAGGCCCAGCATCCAGCCAGCGCGGGCCCCACGCCCGGTATCTGCGTAAGAATGATTCAGCGCCAGTCCGACCGACCCTGCCGGCCCTGCCAAGGTAGTTCCGATCAGCACCGACCGGTAAGCCCGGGCCAGTCGCATCCCGACGTTGCCGGTCAAGGCATTGCTCAGACCACGTTGATAAAGCGCGTCCATGAACAGCGCCGGCGTGTCGGTATCACGTGTGCGCCCGGCGGTCAGGCTGTAGCGCGAGCGACCCGGGCGCATCGATTCCGGCAGTGCGGAAAATGGCACGCTGAAGCCGGAACGCGTGCCGTCAGCCTCGATCACGGTGACGTCGAGGTCGCCGTTGTAACTGGTCGGATACAGATCGTCAATGACAAAGCTGCCTGGCGCCACCGTGGTGCGATAGATCTCGCGTCCCTTCTGGCTGACGATGACCTGGGCATTGCTGCGGGCATTGCCGCGAATGACCGGCGCGTAGCCGCGCTGCGAGTCAGGCAGCATGCGGTCATCCGAACTGAGTTCCAGACCCTGGTAGGCCAGACCGGAGAGCAGCTTTCCGGAAGTGAAGCTCTGGCCCACCGACAGTTCGCTGGTCCAGCCTGGCAAGGCGCGCCTGGCGTAGGTACGTACCGGATTCCAGGCCAGCCCGGCATGGTTGTCATAGCCCAGACTGCCCTGCTGGCGCAGGCGCCACAGACCGAGATTGACGCCGCTGTCGGTAAAGCCGTAGGTCGCGCTATGGCTGACCTGTGCCGTGCGAACGTAGTACTGGCTGATGCTGTAGTTGACGAAGCCGATACTTTCGCCGGCGTCGTAGTGTTCGGGGTCGACATAGCCCCGCGCCACGTGCTTGAGCTGTGCCTGTGGCAAGGTGAGGTTCAGGCGCAGATTGGCCAGATCAAACACCGCGTTTGCGCCCGGCGCAAGTTCTTCGATGCGCGCACATTCGCGCTGCCCCAGTTGCGCCAGCAGATCAGGACGCAGGTTCAACATGGCAGCATCCTGCGCCTTGAAGCAGGCTGCGACGCCCTGCCCTTCGAACAAGTCGAAACGCAGCGACCGCCGGTGACTGAAACTGCCATTGACGAACACATCCACGCTGTAGGTGCCGGGCTCCACATTACCGACCCGGTTGAAGCGCGACAGGCTACCCTTGTTGACAGGCGAGGCCATCTCCAGCGCCTCCAGGAAGCGATAGCTCTGCTCCGGCTGCCCGGCCACCGGCGGGGCCATGACCAACAGACTGACGCCCAACGACAGCGCTGTCCAGCCGGCTCCCGCCCGTAGCGTTGATCTGCATGGTTTCACTACCGGTCTCGTCAGTGCAGTGGGTAGTCGCGCACGACTTCCGCCCCGAAATCATTGACGATGCGCAGTTGCATGCGCAGGTCCGAGCGTTCCACCGGCACACGTGTCAGCGGCCAGCGCAACTGCTGGAACGGACTGATCACCGTGGCCCGCGCCAGCGCTTGTTGCTGCTCTCCCTGCAGCAGCGTCGCCTGCTGCACCACGACGTGGTAGGCACTGGAATTATCGACAACGACGGTGGCAGCACTGCCCGTACTATCGATGGAAAATGCCAGGCCATCCGGCGCCCGCGCAGCATCGGCCTCGCTGGCCAGTGCCGTCGGTCGGTAGAACAGTTTCATGCGGCTGCGTACGGTGAGCACCAGCTGGTTTTCCCCGACGGAATCAGCCTTCAGGGCCGGAACCTGGAGAAAATTGAGGAAGAACAGGGACTCCCGATCCTGTGGCAACGCTGCACCCACATACGACAATCGCACCATCTGCCCCCCATGCGGCTCTACCCGAAACACCGGCGGAATCACCAGGAACGGCGAGGACAAGGCATGGGCATCGCCGCTGCGACCATCGTCGAGCCACACCTGGACGAGATTGGGGTGATCGTCCGGGTTACTGAAACGCAGCGCCTGTTCGTTGGCATCGGCCGGATAGATGATGCGCGTGCCAAGCATGGTCACGCTGGCCTGGGCGCTTGCGATGAATACCAACACCATGATGAGCCCTGCGAGCAAGCTTGCTTTTTTCATGTTCAAAACGGAAAAGGCACCGCGGCGGCGATCCAGCGGCGGCGAAGGTGAAGCGACAAAGCTGGCGCCGGTTTACATTCAATCTGCGAGATGCGTGGATTGAATCTGCACCGGGCCTGAAGGTAGCGAAGGAGATGATCAACAAGCGGCGACGCTGCAAGGCAGCCGCCCCGAAGGGCGGCCCGGCCCGCAGGTCAGAGGTAGTCCAGCGCGTACTGCACCGATCCGATGACCGAACCGGCTCCCGCCGAGCCAGCCTCTGAGATGTAGCGCACGGAGAAGGTATGCGACGCACTGGTGGCGCCCGTGGCGATCTCCAGGCCATCAACCGAGACGGCACTTCCGCCGACCAGCTTGATGGCTTCTCCGCCCATGCCCGCACGCAATTGCAGTGCCACGTTCTTGGCACTGCCGAGGTTGGGGATGTTGTTACCACCGGTGGCGGAACTGGCCAGGAACTGGGTCTTGATCTTCAGTGAATCCGAAGCCGATGCCGTACAACCGCTCACGCTGACCACGAAGGGGGTCTCACCGGCGGCGCTGCCAGCGGCCACCAGGTCGCCCGCAGCCACCGTGGGCAGCAGCACCACCGGATTGGTGGCGCCATCGACCATCACCTGGCAGGTCTGCTTGCTGACCTGGCCACGGAAGCTGATGGTATTGCCGGCCGCCAGCACCAGGGATGGCGAGACCAACATCAGGATTGCAAGATACTTTTTCATGTTTACCCCCAAAAGGATTCGGCCGACAGAAAGAAAATGCAGACGCCGACCGAAGCGCCCTGCACCGATCGCATCTTAGGCAAGAGCGGGCATCCAGAGGATCGGCGCACGCCCATCGACGGGCTGGCGAAGTCTGATTGCGGCATGGGCGAAATCCCATATGCTGCGCTAGGCATCGGCCCATGCGCATTGCGGGTCAGGCCCATTCACCGGCGCAGCGCGGGGAGCGATGATGGTTGGGGTCTCCTTCCCACCCTTTCCCCTTCCCCCTTCCCCACCCGGTCGCCCATGTCCCTCTTTCCTCACTATCCCCATCGCGCGCGCACGATGCTGCTTTTGCTGATGATGCTTTCCCTGTGGCTGCTGCTGGCACCGACGGCAGAAGCCATCTGCAAGCGCAACAACCGCGCCGCCTATCCGTTCGCGCCGCTCAGTGACGGCGGCTCTGCCCAGTTCTGGTTCGGCCGTATCAATCTGGCCAGTACGGCGATCCAGCCACCAGGCAGCATACTGGGCAGCGCGGTGGCCAGCGCCGCTGAAGCGGCCGGCATCAACGGCGATACGCTGCTCTGGACCTGCGACCTGGCCGATGCCGACCAGATCTATGAAGTCTTTTCCACCAACGGTGATGACAGGGTCGGTGGCTATGCCGAAATAGGTATCAAGGATGGCCTCCATGGTTTCTATCGCACATGGTTTCCCGGGGTTGCGATCCGCCTCACGCATCTGCGCTCGGGCAAGATCCTTTCCCGCTATTACCAGTCCAGCAAGCTCGATACCTATGATGTCGATCAGGCCACCAGGAAGATCCTGATCCGCGCCCGTCACCTCAGTCCGATCAAGGCCGAGGTGGCGAGGGTATCGGACCTGACACCGGGCACCGGAACCAGCAACTGGTGCAGTGGCGCACCGGACAACACGCGCTGGGCAGCCGTCGCGTATGAGTGCACCCAGCCCAATGGCTACCTGATGCTGCGCGGTCCCGGCTATAACCGAGCCAGCGGCGACATGGATGACGATGGTGAAGACCATGCCTATCGCTACCTGTTCTTTGGCGCGGCCAATGGCATTGCATTCGGCATGCGCATGGGCGCAACACTGAGCGTGCTGCCCTCTTGCGTGGTCCAGAATGTGACACCGGAAGTGGTGTTCCCGCCGATCTCGGAAACCGAGCTCAATCTGGGGCAGACGCGCCAGGTGGAATTCACGCTCTCATTCCGCTGCGACGAGGGCATCGGCAGCAAGCCGCCTTTCGCCGCCGGCACGGATGACAACCAGACCGCCTTCGGCCTCCAGGTTTCACCGGGGGCGCTGGCGGCTGCCCGCTTGCTGGGCTATGTGAATCAGAGTCAGGGGGTACGCTATCTGCTTTCGGACAACTACGGCACCGACCCGTCGCTGGCCAAGGGAGTGGGGATAGGCCTGAGCGATGCAGACAATCAACAAGAGATGCAGTTCCTGAGTTCATCGGTGACCGGCCAGTGGCTGTCGCAGTCCTTCCCGTCCGGCCGCAATGCCGGCTGGTATCGGCTGAGGGCAACCGAGGAACGATGTCCTCCCAGCCCGTCGTCGCCCGCTGCAGCCGTCGAACAATTTACGATCAACAAGCGCCTGACGGCGACCCTGCAAAAGCTGCCGGGGCAGACCGTCACACCGGGAAGAGTGTTCTCGACCGCCTATGTCATCGTAAAGGTGCAGTGAAGGTCTCGGTCCTAAGCGGCCTTCAGTCGCCCGGGCTGGCCATCATCGATGGGAAAATGCAGCAGCGCCGCGACGATTCCCACCACGAAGGTGGCCATCCACAGCAAGGAATACGATCCGCTCAGTTCCAGCATCCAGCCCCCCAGCCAGGCGCCGAGGAAGGAACCGATCTGGTGGCTCAGGAAGCACACGCCGAACAAGCTGCCCATGTGGGTCGGACCGAACAGGCGTGCCACCAGCGCCGTGGTCAGCGGGACCGTGCCCAACCAGGTCAGCCCCATGACTGCGGCAAACAGGGTCACCGACAGACTGCTCTTGGGGGCGATGAAGAACAATCCGATCGCGGTGCTGCGCACCAGGTACAGCCAGCCCAGCACCTGCTGCGGACGATAGCGACCGCCCAGCCAGCCGCAGGTCCAGCTGCCGGCCATGTTGAACAGGCCGATCAGCGCCAGCGCCGTCGCCGCCAGGCCGGTGGGCATGTGGCACAGTTCCAGATAGCCCGGCAGGTGGGTGGCGATGAAGGCCAGCTGGAATCCACAGGCGAAGAATCCCAGGGTCAGCAACTGGAAGCCACGGTGCCGCAGTGACTGCACCATCACCCGCCGCAAACCGCCCTCCTGGCGCGGCATGACCGGCGTACGGATCGCTGGGGAGCGCAACACCAGCCCCAGCGGCGCCACCATCAGGACCAGCGCGGCCAGCACCAGCAGCGCCAGACTGATCCCCGAGGCAGCGCGCAAAGCCTGCACCAGCGGCAACATCAGCACCTGGCCCAGCGAGCCACCGGCACTGACCAGCCCCATGGCGCTGCTGCGCCGTTCCGGCGGTACGCTGCGCCCCACCGCCGGTAGCACCACGCCGAAGCTGGTGCAACTGATACCCACGCCGATGAAGACTCCCATGCCCAAGACCAGCAAGGCGCCGTTGGGGGCGAGTGCCGTCAACGCCAGGCCGATGGCGTAGCAGACCGCGCCGAATGCCACCACGGGCGCTGGGCCATGACGATCGGTCATGGCACCGGCCAGCGGCTGCGCCGCACCCCATACCAGGTTGTGCAGGGCGATGGCGAAGGCGACCAGGGTCACCGGCAGGCCGTGATCGTAGGACAAGGGACTGATGAACAGGCCGAAGGTCTGGCGCGATCCGAGCGCCATGCTCATGATGGCAGCACCGGCCAGCACGGCCCAGAGACGTTTGTGGCTCACAGAAGCATGGCTCATGGCAAGAGGCGATCCTGGATAGATGAATGATGCAATTTGACTCTGAAAAGAGAGCGCATTCAAATGACTTCGGCACGACTATCCATTCCAAAATGGAATGCGAAATGATGGACACCGGATGCCCACGAGGATGCACGACTATGCTTCAATAGCGTATCCGACCTGCTCCCCTTGCCGACCGCCATGACACTCCCTCTCGCCAAGCTGCCGCCGCTGGACCTGATCCGTGGCTTTGTCGCCGTGGGCCGCCGCATGAGCTTCACGCTGGCGGCACAAGACCTGTTCCTGACCCAGTCGGCGGTGAGCCGTCAGGTCCATCTGCTGGAAGAATTCATGGGAACCGCCCTGCTGCACCGCCACCACCGCGCAATCTCCTTCACGACCGCCGGTGAGCGGCTGTTCCGCAGCTGTGATGCGACGCTGCTGCAACTGCAGGACAGCATCGGCGAACTGCGCGCCGCCCAGGCAAGCCGTCCGGTGACCATCACCGCCAGCATCGGCATGACCGGGCTATGGCTGTTGCCGCGCCTGTCGCGACTGCAGCAGCAGGTGCCGGGGATAGACGTGCGGGTGGCGGCCAGTGACAGCGTGATCGACCTGCGCCACGAAGGCATCGATCTGGCCCTGCGCTACACCACGCGCGCCCAGACGCCGCCGGAAGCGATCCGCCTGTTCGGGGAATCGGTGGCACCGGTGGCGCACCCCCTGCTGCTCAAGCAAGGCAAGCTGCCGGCCGATACCACCCTGATCGAATTCGAACAAGCCAACCCGCGCCTGCGCTGGAAGGATTGGCTGGACCATGGCGAATGGAAGAAGAAGCACCGCATGCTGCGCTTCAACCAGTACGACATGGTGATCCAGGCGGCACTGGCCGGACAGGGCGTGGCGCTGGGCCGCATCGAACTGATCGGACCGCAACTGGCCAGCGGCCAGCTGGTGCTGCTGGGCGAAGCACGGGCGCAGGACGAGGATGGCTACGCCTACTGGATGATCCAGGCCACCCCTGCAGCCCGCCGCGAAGTACAGCAGGTCGCCGCCTGGATACGCAACGAGGCCGGGACCAGCCTCACGGGCTGAAGCTGGCTGGTTCCCTGCAGGCGGCCAATGCGTCGTCCAGCCGGTCGTTGCCCCAGAACATCTCCTTGCCGACGAAGAAGGTAGGCGCGCCGAAGATGCCTCGCGCACGGGCCAGCACGGTCTGCTCGCGCAGGCGGGCGCGATTGTCTGCGGACTGCGCATCCTCCAGGAGGGAGGCTACGGGCAGGTCCATCGCCGTCAACACTTCAGCGACCGTCCCGGCGCTGTCGATGTCGCGGTCCTCGGCGAAGTTCAGATGCATCATCAGACGGCAAAAGCCACCCACCCAGTGCGTCCCGGATCCCGCCAGGGCGACCAGGGTGGGCAGCACCGCAGGACGCGGAAAGCGGCTGGGACGCCGCCACGGCAGGCCATACTTGCGACACTGGCGGGCCATGTCCTGCCAGGTGTACTCCCCCTTCTCCTTCTGCAACACGAAAGGAGACGTGCTCCAGCCCAGTTCGCGAAACACCGGCCCCAGCAGGAAGGGCCGCCACTGCACGGATACACCGGCCAGTTGCGCCGCCTGCTCGATGCGCAGCGTGCTCAGGTAACTGTAGTTGCTGCCGAAGTCGAACCAGTATTCGATCACGGGGTGCGGCGCGCTCATGCATGCACCACCAGACAGCGGATTTCCAGGCTCTGACGCAAGGGGGCCCCGGGCCGGATGTCGGGAAGGTCGAAAGCGGTATGCGGGGTGAAGCGTGCCACGCCGCCGGTGCGCGAATCGAACTGCTTGAACACCAGCGCATGGTGACGATCCATCTGCGGGAAATAACACCAGCGATGCGCAGGGTTGTGGCGCATCAGATAGATTTCGCCGGTGCGACGGGGATAGCGTACCTCGCCCCGCACCAGGTCCTCGCGTGCCACGCTGCGCGCGTCGACCACGGCCAACGGTGTGTCCTCGATCACGCCGCGCAGGCTGCGCCAGATGTTGATGATGGAAAAGTGCCGGGCAAAGGGAATCAGGTCCGAATCATGCAAGACCATGGACAGGCGCCTGCGCCCCGATACCTCGGTGTAATCGTTGTGGATGCGACCGTTGGCTGCCGGCGTGGCACCACGGGCGGCGCGCCCGAAATCCAGCGTCGCGCGTGCAGGGTCGCGCTCGCGCACCAGGTGATCGAAGACATAGGCATGGGTGCCACCGGTCACCTCCAATGCCAGCTCCACCGCCTCGGCATAACAGATCGCCTCGATCTCGTCGGCATCGCCCGGATTGCGCAAGGCCGTGGGGGCGTCACGCAATTCGAACCCGTTGATATCGATATCCAGATCGCGCCAGGCGCCGGCATCAGCGATGAAGGTGTCGTGCACGGTGTAGTCGGCGCTCTCCCAGGGAACGCCAGGGGGTGGCGTACAGGCATAGCTGACCGGGTCACGGGCATGACTGGCGAGATAGCTCAGGCGTGCCCGCACGCCGCGCCTGGCATCAGCGTGACTCATGTCGGCGGGCAAGTGGGAAGTAGTCGTTTCCATACTGGCTCCTGATTCAAGAATGGCTGTTGGTAAAGCCATTGAAGCAGTGCAGCAAAACCTGTTCAAACGACTAATTTGATCTTACGCATGCGCGATGGGAATGCGAAACGGCATGATGACCAAGATCGCACGCTGTTGCGACCGGCATCATCCGTCGCCGCATATGCATATGACGAATCATTTCTTGGCGCCCCGCCCGCCGTCGCGCTAGGGTCTCGGTGTGGTATCCCTTCCGGCATCCCCGTTCAACGATAAGAGAGAGACAACATGGCAGACAACCCACAATGGAAATTCGAGACCGTGTCCGTACACGGTGGCTACGACCCTGATCCGACCACGCGCGCCGTGGCCGTGCCGATCTACCAGACGGTGGCATTCGCCTTCGATGATACCCAGCATGGCGCCGACCTGTTCGACCTGAAGGTCCAGGGCAATATCTACTCGCGCATCATGAACCCCACCCAGGACGTGCTGGAAAAGCGCCTGGCGGCCCTGGAAGGCGGCATCGCCGCGCTGGCACTGGCCTCCGGCCAGGCGGCTGTGACCTATGCGATCCAGACCATCGCCGAGGCGGGCGACAACATCGTCTCGGCCTCAACGCTCTACGGCGGCACCTACAACCTGTTCGCCCATACCCTGCCGCAGTTCGGCATCACCACGCGCTTTGCCGATCCACGCCAGCCGGCTTCCTTCGAACCCCTGATCGACGACCGTACCAAGGCCATCTTCATCGAATCCATCGGCAATCCGCTGGGCAACATCACCGACATCGCGGCCGTGGCCGCCATCGCGCATCGACATGGCGTCCCGCTGATCGTGGATAACACGGTGGCCACGCCCTACCTGCTGCGTCCCTTCGAACACGGCGCCGACATCGTGGTGCACTCCCTGACCAAATACCTGGGCGGCCACGGCACCACGCTGGGCGGTGCCATCGTGGATTCCGGCAAGTTCCCCTGGGCACAGCACAAGGAACGCTTCAAGCGACTCAACGAGCCCGATGTCAGCTATCACGGCGTGGTCTATACCGAAGCACTGGGCGAGGCCGCCTACATCGGTCGCGCACGCGTGGTGCCGCTGCGCAATACCGGAGCGGCGCTGTCGCCGTTCAATGCCTTCCAGATCCTGCAAGGCATCGAGACCCTGGCCCTGCGCCTGGACCGCATCACCGCCAACACCCTGGCCGTGGCGCAATACCTGAAACGCCATCCCAAGGTGCGCTGGGTCAACTATGCCGGGCTGGAAGGCCATCCCGATCATCAACTGGCGCAGAAATACTTCAAGGGTCGCGCTTCGGGCGTGCTGACCTTTGGCGTGGCCAACGGTCGCGACGGTGGCGCGCGCTTCCAGGATGCGCTGCAGCTCTTCACGCGGCTGGTCAACATCGGCGACGCCAAGTCGCTGGCCACGCATCCGGCGTCCACCACGCACCGCCAGCTGTCGCCGGAGGAACTGGACAAGGCCGGCGTGACCGTGGATACGGTGCGCCTGTCCATCGGCATCGAGCATATCGATGACCTGCTGGCCGATCTGGAACAGGCTTTGCAGTCGGCCTGACGACAGGCATTTCATCTCCGCAAAAAAACAGTGGCTCCGCAATGCGGAGCCACTGTCACGTTGCGGCCGGAACAATCAGGCGGCCTGCTTTTGCTGCTTTTGCTGTTTCTCCAGTTTCTGGCGCACGCGTTCTGCCACCAGTTCGCGGGTGCGCGGGATCAGTTCGCGACCGTAGTCGAGGGCATCTTCCAGCGGATCGAAGCCGCGGATCAGGAAGGTCGTTACGCCCAGGTCGTAGTAATCCAGCAGCGCCTCGGCCACCTGCTCGGGCGTACCGACCAGGGCCGTGGAGTTGTAGCGGGCACCGGTTTCGCGGGCAATGGCGGTCCACAGGCGACGATCCACCCGGTCACCCTTTTCTGCGGCGGCCAGCAGGCGGCGTGCGCCCACGCTTTCCTGGGGCCCGGTCTGGGCCGGATGACGGCTGCCATTGCCGGAGCGGAGGCGGCGTGTCTCAGCCAAGATACGTTCGGCACGCTCCCAGGCAGCGTCTTCGGTGGCCGCCAGGATGGGACGGAAGGAAACCGAGAAACTGATCTCCCTCCCATGCCGGGCCGCTTCGGTTCGCACACGCCCGGTCAGCTCGCGCACCTGGTCCAGTGACTCACCCCACAAGGCATAGATGTCGGCGTGCCGACCCGCGACCGGAATGGCGGCCTCGGAGGCGCCACCGAAGAAGATCGGGATATGCGGCTGCTGCACCGGCTTGACCTCGGAAAAGGCTTGCTCGACGCGATAGAACTCGCCGTGATGATCGAAGGGCTCGCCGGCAGTCCACACCTTGCGCAGGACTTCCAGGTACTCATCGGTACGGGCATAACGCCGGTCGTGATCGAGGAAGTCACCGTCACGTCGCTGCTCGACGTCGGAACCGCCGGAGATGATGTGCACCCCCAGCCGCCCACCGCTGAACTGGTCCAGCGTGGCCAACTGGCGGGCCGCCAGCGTGGGCGCCACGAACCCGGGCCGGTGTGCCAGCATCAGTTTGATGTGTCGCGTGGCGGCAGCCACCTGGGCGATGGTCAGGATGGCGTCCGGCCCGTTGGAGTGATACGGCACCAGCACCCGGTCGAAACCGGCCTCTTCGTGGGCACGCGCGAAACGCTGCAGGTAATCGATATCGATGGCGGGCCCCACCGGAGCATGAATCTCCGAATTCTTGTTGGTGGTGACCATGCCGATGAAGTTGACGCTCATGCTTCTCTCCTTGAAATGAATCAGACCTTGACGATGTAATCGCTCACCTGCACCTTCTGCGGCAGGATCTTGCGTGCGGCCAACCAATCGGCCGCTCCCTGGAAGGTGGCGATGAACTTCGCGTCATCGGCGCCATGGAATTCCCAGCGCCGCGCCAGCTTGATGAGCGAATCGCGTACCGCGTCCGAATAACCGGCATCCTTCTGCACCAGGATCTCGGCCTCGCGCGGATTCCTGCTGATCCACTCGCCCTCGGCGCGATAGGCGGCATTGACGGCGCGCACGATGTCGGCGTTTTCCTGCGCGAACTTGCGATGGGTGACGTAGGAGTTGAAGTCGATCAGGAAATCCAGATCGCGGCCTTCGAAGAAGACGTCATGCGCCTTGTATTCGACCCGCGCAATGTCCACGCCCGGGCTCCACATCGACCAGGCATCGACCTTGCCCTGGGAAAAGGCCGGACCGGCATCCGGCGGATTGAGATAGACGAACTGCACCTTGTCGCGGGCGATGCCGTGCTTTTCCAGCGCCGCCACCAGCAGGAACTCGCCCAGGCCCGAGCGGTTTACCGCCACGGTCTTGCCGACCAGATCGCTGACCTTGGTGATGCCCGAACCATCCTTGGCGATGATGGCGGTGCTGCGTGGCTCGACCACGGCAAACTGGGTGAATACCAGCGGCGAGCCGGCGATCATGGCCGCCAGCGCGGGCGTGGTGCTGCCGCCGAAACCAAAGTCGGCGCTACCGCCGGTGACCGCCTGCAGCGAAGGCGCGTGATTGGGGAAAGGCCCCACCCATTGCACCTTGATGCCATCGCGGGCCAGGGTCTTTTCGAATTCGCCACGGGTGCGGGCGATACCGGGCAGACCGCCCTTGCCCCAGGCCAGGCGCACGGTATCGGTATTGCGAGAGGAACCGGCGGCCAGCGCCACGGTGGGAGCACCGACGGCACCCAGGGCGGCGGCGCCTGCGGCCGCCTGCAACAGAAGACGACGATGGCGATGATGGTGATGGGCGGACTTGGCGTCTTGGGTCATGAGCATTCAGTGATGGTGAAGGGAAATCAGATCGGCATTAGATCGCTATTAATGCAGCGCATCGGCAGCCGCCACGCCCAGCTCGGCCAGCAATTGCGTGCGCAGGGCTTCGGCCGCCGGGTGGGCGCGATGGTGGGCGGCTTCCGGCGCGACGTGGTGATCGCTGGCAATGGCACCATCGCGCATGACCAGGATGCGGTCAGCCAGAACGATGGCTTCATCGACATCGTGCGTGACCAGCAGCACGCCGGGTCGATGGCGCGCCAACAGTTGGCGCACCAGGGCATGCATGCGGATGCGGGTCAGGGCGTCCAGGGCGGCAAAGGGTTCATCCAGCAGCAGCAGGCGAGGCTCGCGCACCAGGGCGCGTGCCAGCGCCACGCGCTGGGCCTGGCCGCCGGAGAGATTGCGGGGCCAATCCTCACTGCGGCCACCCAGGCCGACTTCTTCCAGCGCCGCCTGTGCGAGCGGCTTGCCGCTCTTGTCATCGAGCCCCAGGGAAACGTTGCGCCACAAGGGGTCCCACGGGATCAGGCGCGGTTCCTGGAACACCACGGCCGGTTGCGCCGGACCGTCGATGCGGCCACCATCGATGGCGTCCAGCCCCGCCAGGGCGCGCAGCAGGGTGGTCTTGCCGCAACCGCTCTCACCCAGCAGGGCCACGAACTCACCGCGATGGATGCGCAGGTTCAAGCCCTGGATGACGGTGCGCTGGCCATAGCGGCGCTTGAGACCGGCGACCTGCACGGCAATCTCATCGATGCCGGCCGGATGCATGGTATGGGTGGTGGTGCTCATCATTTCCCCTTGGCGGCGTAGTTGGGATGCCAGGCCAGCAGACGGCGCTCCAGCAGGCGGGCAATGGCATCCGAGACCACGCCGATGCCGGCATAGATGACGATGGTCAGCACGATCACGTCGGTCTGCAGGAATTCACGCGCATCCATGGCCAGTGAACCGATACCGGTATTGGCGGCAATGGTTTCGGCGATCACCAGTGCCAGCCAGGCCACTGCCAGCGCATAGCGCACCCCGGCCAGGATCGAGGGCAAGGCACCGGGCAGCACGATGCGACGGATCAGGGTCCAGTTGGAGAGCCCGGTCACGCGGCCCAGTTCGAGCAGCTTGGGATCGACCTGGCGGATGCCCAGCACGGTATTGATATAGATCGGGAACAGCACGCCCAGCGACACCAGGAACACCTTGCCGCCCTCGCCCACACCGAACCACACGATCACCAGCGGTAACGCCGCCAGGAAGGGGACGGCGCGCACCATCTGCACGCTACGGTCGAACAGGGCTTCAGCCAGCCGCGAGAAGCCGACCAGGGTGCCCAGCACGAAGCCGAGGCTACCGCCGATGACGAAGCCGGCGGCAGCCCGCAGAAGACTGGCGCCGAGGTCGGAGAGCAGGCGGCCCTGACCGATCAGGTTCCAGGCGGTCTGCAATACCTTGCTGGGCGCCGGCAGCACTTGCGGCGAGAGCACACCGGCACGGGCGAAGGCTTCCCAGAGCAGCAGCAGGAGCAGCGGTGCGGCCCAGGAGAGCAGGAACAGACTGCGGTTGCCGAGTTCTTGCAAGGGACGCAGTCGCCTCGATCGGCGCACGGGGGAGGACTCGGCGGCTGCCGGCAGGGGGAAATGATTCACCGCTTCTGACATGGGGATTTCCTTCTCTGACGTTTCAGGATGCGCAACCAGAGTGGCGCAGGAAGGAAATGCTAATCAGCTTCGCGGTGAGCGAATACGAATGATTTTATGCTTGGATAGTTGGTAAACGGATTTGGACTTCGTCGCGCAGTTTCAGCGGAGCTCGTTTTCGCCCACCCCTGGTACGCCACGCCGGATCAGCTTGCTGTAGTCGTCCCCCGGGCCGCTTTGCAAAGCCCGTCCGGTGATGCGGCCGGCCTCGCGCAGTTGCTCGAAGCGGTAGCCGGGCGTCAATACCCCGTGGTCGTACACGTACCCGGCGAAATAACCGGAGAGCAGCAGGCGATAGTCCAGCGGCAAGGTGGGAGAAAGACGGCGCGCCAACTCGAAGACGATGGTGGTGCAGTTGCTGGTGAGGGTGTTGTAGAAGCGCGGTGTGGCGCGCACCTGCGCGGCGCGTTCCAGGTATCCGAGGAAGACCTTGCGCAACTGGTCGGGGCGCAGTTGCAGGCGATACAGGTAGACGTCCTCGCCACGGGCGTTCGTGCGGGTACGGACGATGTCGCGCTCGTCGGCGGCGACGATCACGGTCTCGAACTTGCGGAAGAAGCCGCCCAGGGCCGAGAAGGATTCGCCGCGTTCGCGCCGGATCTCCAGCGAAAACACCAGGCGCCGGCCATCGGCAAACCCGAAGGAAACCAGGGTGTGCGCAATCGCCGGCCCCATCCAGTAGGACAGCAGCAGGTCGGCCGAGACCAGTTGCGACAGATCGTAGTCACGCGACTCCCAGCGCACATCGTAATCGGTCTCGCTGCGCCATTCGAAGTTGCGTACATTGTCCAGTCTGACGCGATCACCCGTGACCTGCGAGACCAGCATGCAGGCCACATCGTCGGCCCAGACCCGATCATGGGAAGCACGGATGCCGCGCCACCAGCACAGCAACACCACCAGCGCCAGCACGAAGGCCAGCGGCCCCCAGGGCGATGCGCCACCTGGCCCGGCCCATGCTCCCAGGCTTGCCAGGGTGACCAGCGCTGGCAGACTCCATGTCGCCATCACCAGCAGACGCGCCCAGCGCGGTCCAGGGCACTGGTACCAGAGCGCAAACCCACCCCAGGCCGCCAGCCCCAGCACCAGGCAGGCCAGCACGATCAGCAATACGATAAAAAGAAGGCTCATTGACGTCACGCACGCTTGTTATTGATCTGGCGTCGGGGTCCCTCCCCCTCGCTCCCGGGCATTGTAGCCGTCCCGCGCGCATATGTTTATGCGGATATATTCGTGGCTGCCGCCGGGGTGGCCGGCACAGAATCGTCGGGTTTCCCATCATCAGGAATGCCTCCATGGAGCGCGACCGGTCGGTCTTACTTGCGTATGGCCTGAGCCTGTGCACGTGTCACGAGTCGTTCCCCTCCCCGGAGCCCCCATGAGCCAGCCCCCAAGGCAATTGCATCTGAACGTCAATATCCTGCATTCCGACTTCATCCCGTCGGCGTGGCGCCTGCCGCACGCCGATCCGCTGGCCTTCATCGATGCCGCGCATTACGTCAAGGTGGCGCGCATCGCCGAGGCGGCCAAATTCGATGCGGTGTTCCTGGCCGACAATGCGGCCATCATCGAGCAGATCGATTTCCGTCCCATCACGGCGCTGGAGCCTACCGTGCTGCTGGCCACGGTGGCGGCCGCGACCACCCATATCGGCGTCATCGGTACGGCCTCCACCAGCTATAACGAGCCGTACAACATCGCACGCCGCTTCGCGACGCTGGACCATGTCAGTGGCGGCCGTGCCGGCTGGAACATCGTCACCACCGCCGATGTCGCATCGGCCCGCAATTTCGGGCTGGACAAGGTTCCCGACCATGCAGCGCGTTATGCGCGTGCAGATGAATTCACCCAGGTGGTGAAGTCGCTATGGAACAGCTGGGAAGACGAGGCGCTGGTGGCCGACAAGCTCAGCGGTCGTTTCATCGATGACAGCCGGGTGCATCCCATCGCCCATCGCGGCAGCCACTTCCAGGTGCACGGCCCGCTGAACCTGCCGCGCACGCCGCAAGGCCAGCCGGTACTGGTACAGGCCGGCGGATCGGGGGATGGCCAGGAGCTGGCCGCACGTCACGCGGAGGCGGTCTTCTCGGCGGCCCATACCGTGGAAGAATCGCTGGCCTACAGCCGCGCCATCAATACCCGCGCCGCACAGCTCGGACGCGGCCCCCATGCGGTCAAGATCCTGCCGGGGCTGGCCACCATCATCGGGGCCACCGAAGCCGAGGCCCTGCGCCGACGCGACGAACTGATCGACAACATTCCCTGGAGCTATAGCCTGAAGCGCCTGGCCGGCATCCTCGGGGTGCCAGTGGACAGCCTGGACCTGGATCGGCCACTGCCGGACAAGCTGGCCCTGCCCGGTGGCGGCAATGGCAACCACACCTTCTTCCATGCCACGCTGTCGCTGGTGAAGGGGCGGCCACACACGGTGCGCGATGTCATCCGTGCCCTGTGCGGTGGCGGCGGTCACCGGGTACTGGTCGGCACGCCCGAGCAGATTGCCGATGACATCGAACGGTGGTTCAAGGCCGGCGCCGCCGACGGTTTCAACCTGATGCCCGATGCCCTGCCGGATGGCCTGCAGCACTTCGTCGATGGTGTGGTGCCGCTGCTTCAACAACGCGGTCTGTTCCGTCTCGACTACGAGGGCAAGACCCTGCGTTCCCATTTCGGACTCGTACATCCTGCCAGCACCGGTGGCCAGGCCAGGGCGGCCTGAGCCTCCGGATCAAGCACAATAGAGCAAAGGCTCGCCCCGGAACGACCGGGAGCGAGCCTTTTGTTTGATGGCAGCCGGGTGGCAACGGCGGGACAATGCGCCGGTCAGTTCTTGCCCAATTTGAGGTTTTTGTCGTCCTGGTCCTTGCTGCTGAAATAATCCGGCAGGGTGAAACCGTCATAGAAGCGGTCGCTGCGGATGGCCTTCTGGAAATAGTCGGAACGGTAGGCCTGGGCGATATCGCGGGCATAGGTCTCGTCCTGGCGGGTCTTCCTGACGGCCACCACGTTGATGTAGGGCGGCTTCATGTCTTCCAGGATGAAGGCCTCGGACAGCTTGAGTTTGGCGAAGATGGCGAAGTTGCCCTGGACGGCGGCGAAATCGGCGTCATCCAGCGCGCGTGGACCCTGGGCATTCTCCAGCAGCACCAGTTTCAGGCCGACCTTGTTTTCCACCACGTCCAGTTCGGTGACGTCGACCGGCTTGTTCTCGCGGATGCGGATCCAGCCCAGCCTTTGCAGTATCCACAGGGCGCGCTGCAGATTGACCGGGTCGTTGGGTACGGCGACGGTGAAGCCCTTCTTCAGGTTGTTCAGGTCCTTGTGCTTGCGCGAATACAGGCCCATGGGGGGCGTAGGCACCTGCACGATGCCCACCAGGTCGGTCTTGTTGCGCTCATTGTAGGAAGCCAGAAATACCGAGTGCTGCATCACGTTGGCATCGATGTCGCCCTTGAAGACGGCGCTGTTGGCTTCCAGTCCTGTGGAAAACTCATAGTAGCGGATCTTGTAGCCCTTCTTCTGCAGCTCGGGTTGCACGCCCAGCTTGAATTCGTCGATGTAGGGGCCGGGGACGAAGCCGATCTTCAGTTCGCGTTCGGGCGTGGCAGGGGGCGCGGCGTGGGCGCCGGCAATCACGGCAGCGCCGATGAGCAGCAGGCCGGCAAGTTGCTTGAGCATGATGGACTTCCTTCAGTGGATCGCGGAAATACCCGCCGCCAACTTGCATCACATTGGCGTGGAAATGTGGCGGGTGGCGTATGCGGATGATTTCCTTGGGAGGTGAAACCGACCAAGGATTATGTGGCCGCGAACCGGTCCGAATGAACGAAGGAAAACGGATAAGAATATACAAAGCCAGTGTCCTGGCCGGAACTCATGTCGTCATCAGTTGCGAGATGTGTTCAAGGGCCCGTGAACCTGCAGCGGCTTGCTGGTGCGGATCGCCGCGATCATATTGCGCACCGCCGGCGCGCGTTCGTGACGACGGAATACGGCTGCCACCTCGGAAACGATAGCGCTGCCCGCCAGCGGCCGATAGCAGACATTGGGCAGTTGCACCACCGAGGTCAATACCCCCGGCACCACCGCCACGCCCGCGCCCACCGATACCTCGGCCAGCACCGCCAGCAGTCCACCTGGACGACTCATGCTGCGCGGCTCGAAACCGCCGCGGCGCCAGACCTCGCGACTGCCCAGCTCCTGCTCGGGCAGGATGAAGGATTCTCCGGCCAGGGCCCGTGAACGCACGGCAGCGTCCGGGCTTGCCAGTGCATGATCAGCGGGCAGGGCCAGACAGAAGCGGTCGCGCAACAGGACTTGCGACTGCAGGGTGCCGCCCAGCGGCACCGGCATGCGCAGGAAGGCGATGTCGACCTTGCCCTCTTCCAGCGCGTCGGAAAGTTGCGCCATCGGCCACTCGCGGGCATGTACCGTGGCTTGCGGCCACTGACGGCGGAAGGCGCTGATCTGCTGCTGCAGGATGCCGCCGAATACCGCCGATCCCACATAGCCGATTTCGACCCGGCCCAGCTCGCCGCGCCCGGCACGGCGACCTACGTCGATGGCCTGGTCGAAGCGTGCCAGTACCGCACGAGCCTGCTCGACGAAATCACGACCGGCCGAGGTCAGCGATACGGAGCGCTTGGTGCGGGCGAACAACTGGACCTGCAGTTGGCGCTCCAGCTCCTGGATCTGCACCGACAGCGTGGGTGGCGCAATGCCCAGCAGTTCGGCAGCACGGGCGAAGTGCAGTTCTTCGGCGACGGTCAGGAAGTAACGCAGGTGTCGTAGGTCCACAGGCTTGCTCCGGTATGAGGGATGGCGGCGATGTCTTGAATTAGTTTAAAACTAATTAAGTCGTGGTTGGTGATTATTGAAGTGAATTATAGAGACTGGTTCAATGAACCCTCTCCCCTCTCGCATTTCAGAAAAGGAATTCCATGATCATCAAGAACCGACTTCTCGCCCTGGCCCTCTCCAGCCTGTTGGCTGCCAATGTAGCGGCTGCCGCCACCCTGCCGACCCAGCCGGTGCTCACGCTGGCCGCTGCACAACAGGTGCTGCAGGCTGCCCAGGCCAAGGCGCAGGCGGAAAACTGGCCCTGCGTGATCTCGGTGGTGGATGCCGCCGGTCTGCCCGTGGCGCTGGTGCGCATGGACAACGCGGCCGTACCGGCCGGAGTCGAGATCGCGCCGGGCAAGGCGCGTACTGCAGCACTGTTTCGCCGTCCCAGCGGCGCGCTGGAAGATGCGATCAACGGCAACCGCCCGGCGGCCGCCACGGCACGCGGCTTTGTCCTGATGCGCGGCGGCCTGCCGTTGGTGGCCGACGGTCAGGTGGTGGGGGCCATCGGCGTGTCGGCCGACACCCCGCAGCATGATGAAGACATCGCCAAGGCCGGCGTGGCGGCGTTGAAGTAAGACCCTCTTGCCCTCCTGCCCGCGCCGCCATGCGTTCGCCCTTTTCCTCCACCGCTGGCCGCATCCTGCTGACCGGTTCGCTGGGATGTGCCATGACGGTACTGGACACCAACGTGGTCGGGATCATCCTGCCCACGGTGGCGCGTGAGCTGCAGGCGTCCTTCAGCGAGGTGGAATGGGTGGTCAGCAGCTATGTGCTGTGCTTTGCCGCGCTGCTGCTGCCGGCCGGTGCCCTGGCGGACCGCTATGGCCGCAAGCGCGTGCTGCGGGGCGGGCTGGCGCTGTTCGCGCTGGCCTCGCTGCTTTGTGCGTTGGCTCCCACGGCACAGGCCCTGTATGCGGCCCGCGCGCTGCAGGGGGTGGGTGCGGCCCTTTTGCTGGCGCCTTCGCTGGCGGTGATCGGCCATGCCTTCCATGACGAGAGCGAGCGCGCTCGCGCCTGGGCAGTGTGGGGCGTCATCATGGGCCTGACCATGGTGCTGGCGCCGCTGATCGGCGCCGTCATCAATACCCTGCTGGGCTGGCGCTGGGCGTTCGGGATCAACCTGCCGGTCTGCCTGTTGCTGGGCATGGCGGTAGGACGGCAGGTACCGGAGTCACGCAATCCGCTGCCGCGTCCGCTGGATCCGCTGGGCATCCTGTCTTTCTCCAGCGCGGTCTTCCTCCTGACCTGGGCCCTGATCACGGGTCCGGAACAGGGGTGGACCAGCGTTGTTTGCGTCGCCCGTGGTCTGGGTGGCGCATTTTTATTCCTGCTCTTCATCGCCTGGGAGCGCCGCTGCGCGCATCCGATGCTGGAGCTGTCGCTATTCCGTCATGCCGGTTTCGTGGCGGCAGTGGCGGCCATGTTCGCCTATGCGGCCTCGGCCCAGGTGATGGCGTCGCTGCTGCCGCTGTTCCTGCAAAACGCACGCGGCCTGAACGCGCTGCAGACCGGCCTGGGCATGCTGCCCTTCGCGCTGGCGATGCTGCTGTTGCCGCAGCTGGGTCGACGACTGGGTCACTACCTGTCCTCGGCGCAGGTGCTGGCGCTGGGACTGGGCGTGACGGCGCTGGGCAACCTGCTGATGATGTGGGCGGCCGGATCGGGATCGCAGATGCTGGTGATCCTCGGCATGGCAGTGCTGGGCAGTGGCGGTGGCCTGCTCAATGGCGAAACGCAAAAGGCCATCATGGGCAATGTGCCACGCGAGCGCGCGGGCATGGCCTCGGGCATCAGTACCACCTCGCGTTTCACGGGTGTGCTGGCCGGCTTTGCGGGCCTGGGTGCAGTACTGGCCGAGGCAGCGCGTGGCCGCATGCTGACGGGGATGGCGGGCATGCAAGAGGCGCCCGGACACGCGGCCCAGTTCGTGGCGCGGGCGATGGCCGGCGACATGGTGCAGGCAGCGCAGGGCTATGGCGAACGGCAGGCGGCGGTGCTGGCCTTGGCGCGAAATGCCTATGCCCAGGGTTTTGCGCATGCCTTTGCTGCGGCCGCGCTGCTGGCGCTGATGGCAGCAGCCATCGTACTGTGGTCGATCAGGAAGGCGGCTGTGACAGCAGTCGTGCCGCCAGACGCGGCAACACCGACTCGGCATCCTCCTGCAGCTTGAAGGCCAGCAGTTCGTCGGCACGAGTACGACCGCGATTGATGGCCGCCACCGGCTTGCCTGCGGCGGCCGCCATGCGCGCAAAGCGAAAACCCGACAACACCATCAGCGAAGAACCCACCACCAGCATGGCATCGCAGTCACGGGCGAGTGCTTCGGCCTGGGCGCTGCGCGCAGCCGGCACGCCATCGCCGAAGAACACCACGTCCGGTTGCAGCATGCCGCCACAGGCAGTACAGGCGGGAACGTGGAAGGCGGCGTCGGCATCGGGCTCCAGCTGGGCATCGCCATCGGGCAGGACTTCTGCCTGCAGCTGGGCAAAGGCGGGGTTGCTGCGTTCCAGCTGCGCCTGGATCCCGGCACGACCATAGGGAGTGCTACAGGCCAGACAGCGCACCGCATGGATGCTGCCGTGCAGTTCCAGCACATCGCGGCTGCCGGCCTGCTGATGCAGGCCATCGACGTTCTGGGTCAGGATTGCGCCCAGGTGGCCGGCTGCCTGCAACTGCGCCAGTGCCTGGTGGGCCGCATTGGGTAGGGCCTGGGCCAGGCGTGGCCAGCCGAGCATGCTGCGAGCCCAGTAGCGCTTGCGGGCGGCTTCGGACTGGCGGAATTCGCTGCCCTGGATGGGTAGGCGGCCACGTCGCACGCCTGCGTCATCGCGATAATCGGGAATGCCGGATGCAGTGCTGATACCGGCGCCGGTCAGTACCAATACCTTGCGATGGGAGAGCAGAAACTGCGCCAGCGCCGACAAGGTATCGGCGTGGGGCGATGGTGCGGCTCGGGGTTCGCCACGGGTAGCGACGTCAGCAGTGGCGGTCGCGGTGACGGTAACGGTAACGGTGGGCGCCCCGTCCTCGGGCAGGCTCAGACTCTGGCTCATGGGAAACTCGCTGGACAATGACAACCGGCAGCGTACGCGAAATCGGTCCGGCGCGTCGGCCGCCGGGGCATTTCCAATTCCCGATCAGGCGCGACGTGGCACCTCATGGGGCGGCACCGCCTGCGCCAGCTCACCCAGGGCGCTCAGCAGCGCCGGTCGGCCGAACAGATAGCCCTGCCCTTCCTGGCAGCCCTCCTGCTCAAGGATGGCGCGCTGGGCTTCGGTTTCCACGCCTTCGGCCAGCACCGCCACAGCCAGACTATGGCCCAGCGCCAGGATGGCACGCACAAAGGCCTTGGCCTGTTGGCTGGTTTCCAGCTCGCTGATGAAGCTGCGGTCCAGCTTGATCTTGTCGAAGGGGAAGGAACGCAGGGTCTCCAGCGAGGAATAGCCGCTGCCGAAATCGTCCATGGCAATGGTCACGCCCATGGCCTTGAGCTGCTGCAGCAGGTAGAGGGCGCGTTCGCGGTCGGCGATGATGGCGGTTTCGGTGACTTCCAGTTCCAGCCGCTGCGCTGGCAGGCCGGTGGCGGCCAGCACCGAACGTACCTTTTCCACCAGGCCGGCATTGGACAATTGCAGGGCCGACAGGTTGACGGCGATGCGTGGCTGCAGATTCCATTGCGTCGCCTCGCGACAGGCGTGCTCCAGCACCCAGTCACCAATGGCGCCAATGGCGCCGCACTCTTCGGCCACCGGGATGAATACGGCCGGCGGGATCAGTCCCTGTACCGGATGCTGCCAGCGCAGGAGAACCTCATAGCCGGTGATCTCGTCGCAGCTGACGGCGCGCTGTATCTGGTAGTTCAGGAAGAACTCCCCGCGTTCCAGTGCAGTCCAGATATCGCGTGCCATGGCACGACGGGCGCGCGAAGCCTCGTCCATGCTGGCTTCGTAGAAGCAGATCTTTTCATCCATGCTCTTCTTGGCGCGATACATGGCGAGATCGGCATTGTTGAGCAATTGCCCGCGGTCACCCGCGTCGCCGGGAAACATCGCCACCCCCAGGCTCGCGCCGGGGACGATGTCGGTCTGCGCCAGGTGCAGCATGGAGGTCAGGGCGCGCTGCAGACGGCTGATGAAGTCCGCCAGATGGCGCTGCTGACGGAATACCTTGAAGGCGACGAATTCGTCACCGCCGAAGCGCGCCACGGTCTCGCCCTCGCCCACGGTGTTCTTGAGACGCTTCCCCAGTTCGGAGAGCAGCTGGTCGCCCACGCCATGACCGAAGGCATCGTTGATTTCCTTGAAACCATCCAGGTCGATGCTGACCACGGCCACTTGTTGCTGGCCGGCATGCAGGGTGGACATGGCTTCGTCCAGGCGTTCCAGGAAATGGACACGGTTGGGCAGGCCGGTCATGGCATCGTGCCGGGCCATGAAGAGGATTTTTTCGTTGGTTTCCAGTTGCTCGGTGCGGTCGCGGGTGATCTTGGCGAACCCCAGCAGGCGTCCATTTTCCTGGTAGATCGGATCGATCACCACGTGCGCCCAGAAACGTGAACCATCCTTGCGCACGCGCCAGCCCTCGTCCTCGAACTTGCCCTCGCGCAGGGCCAGGGCCAGGTTGGTGGCGGGCAGGCCAGCGAGACGATCAGGCTCTTCATAGAAGACCGAATAATGCTGGCCGATGATTTCTTCAGCGGTATAGCCCTTGAAGCGCTGGGCGCCGGCATTCCAGCTGGCGACCACACCATCCGGACGCAGCATGTAGATGGCGTAGTCCTTGATCCGCTGCACCAGCAGCCGATAGGCGTTTTCCGAACCGAATTCGATCAAGTCACTCTGCTGGCTCATCGCCCTTGCCCCCACTCCCCGATTTGCATGCCGTCCTGCCGGATAACCCTCATGGGCCACGGGCGGTGCGCTGTTCAAGCCGTCATTGTACGCTGGCCCACCGTCAGTACCGTGGCGCTGGCGCTACGCGCGCTGGCGGGCATCAAGCCGGAAGGTCGAGACCAGGCTGGCCAGGGTGGCCGCCTGCTCCATCATCGAATTGGCAGCGGCAGCGGCCTCCTCGACCAGCGCCGAGTTCTGCTGCGTGGCCTCATCCATGTGGGTGATGGCCAGGTTGACCTGGGTGATGCCGTGACTCTGCTCCTGACTGGCGTGCGAGATCTCGGCGACGACATCGGTCACCCGCTTCACGCTGTTGACCACGTTTTCCATCGTTGCGCCAGCCTGCTGGACCAGGTTGCTGCCCTGGCCGATCTGCCCCACCGAGTCATTGATGAGTTCGGTGATTTCCTTGGCAGCGGTGGCGCTGCGTTGCGCCAGGTTGCGCACCTCCGACGCCACGACTGCGAAGCCGCGGCCCTGTTCACCGGCCCGGGCAGCTTCCACTGCCGCGTTCAAGGCCAGGATATTGGTCTGGAACGCGATACCGTCAATGACGCTGATGATGTCGACGATCTTGCGCGAGGAGGCATTGATGCCTTCCATGGTACTCACCACCTGGCCCACGGCGACGCCGCCCTGGCTGGCCACTTCCGAGGCCGATACCGCAAGCTGGCTTGCCTGCCTGGCGTTGTCGGCGTTCTGTTTTACGGTGGACATCAGTTCTTCCATGGCGGAGGCGGTCTGCTCCAGGGCACCGGCCTGTTGCTCCGTGCGGGAAGACAGGTCCAGGTTACCGGTGGCAATCTCGGAGGAAGCCTGTTCGATGGTCTGGGTGCCTTCACGCACCTTGCCGACAATGGCGACCAGACTGTCTCGCATCTTCTTGATGGCCAGCAGCAGACTGGCGTTATCGCCGGGCCGCGTCACCACTTCAGAGGTCAGATCACCGGCAGCGATCTGCTGGGCGATGTCGGCAGCATAGGCGGGTTCACCGCCAAGTTGCTTGAGCAGGCTGCGGGTGATCAGTACGGCCACGATGATCGAGATGAACGTCACCAGCAAGGTGAGCGCGGCGACCACCATGGAACCGTGGGTCGCCATTTCCAGCGTGGAGTGATGCGCGCGGTCGTTTTCGGCGTCCACTTCCGCAATGACCTTGTTGATGTCCTGCACGATCTGGCGCCGCAGGGGGCTGCATTCATTGACCAGGAAGTCACGGAACTCCTCGTTCTTCCCGCTTTCGCGATAGATGCGCGGACGCTTGAGTTCCTCGGCCATCTGCAGCAGCCCGGTCCGCACCTTGTCGAAACTCTTGTTGCCGGCCATTTCCGGTTCGAGTTCGGCCAGTGCCTTGAGATAGATATTCTTCTGTTCATCGACGATGGCCAGTTCCTTGGCGGCATCGGCGTCGCTACGGAATACATAGGCATTGCGCGCCGCAAGGCCGGTCTGGTCCAGCGCCTCGCGCACCAGATAGAGCGGCACCAGGTGCCGGTCCTGGACGGCATCTGCGGCCTTGATGGAGGTCGTCAGTGACTGGATGCTGACCAGTGCAACGGCAGCCAGGATCATCGTCAGCACCAGCAGGACGGCAAACCCCAGTGATAACTTGGTGCCGATTTTCATATTCTTGAACACACTCATTGTTCCCCCTCGGATGTGATTGTTGGACATCGACCAATCCAGAGTGAATCAATCCATGCAGTGACTCACTATAGACAAAGGCGGGGTCGGGGGATCTAGGGCATTTCCCGATACGGATGAACTCCAGGACGGCGGGCAACAAAAAGGCGCCGGTGTTGCCACTGGCGCCTCTCCGATATCAGGTTCCGGTCTGACACGACCCTATCGATGTTCCGGTTGCTTTACTTGTTGTTTTTTCAATCCGCTGTGTCCTCCCGGCCAAGCATTCAGAGCTTTTCAGTCTCCCCGCTCTTGGGCTGCCACTTCATGAGCCGCTTCTCGATCACGCCCACGGCCAGGTCCAGCACCAGCGCGAAGACGGTCAGCACGACGATGCCGGCAAAGACGGTGTTGATGTCGAAGGTCCCTTCGGCTTGCAGGATCAGGTAACCGACGCCGCGTGCCGAACCCAGGTACTCACCCACCACCGCGCCGACGAAGGCCAGGCCGATGGAGGTGTGCAGGCTGGAGAACACCCACGAGGTGGCCGAGGGCAGGTAGACCGTACGCAGCAGCTGGCGCGCGTTGGCGCCCAGCATGCGGGCATTGGCCAACACCACCGGGCTGACTTCCTTGACGCCCTGGTAGACGTTGAAGAAGACGATGAAGAACACCAGCGTGACCGCCAGGGCCACCTTGGACCAGATGCCCAGGCCGAACCACATGGCGAAGATCGGGGCCAGGATCACGCGGGGCATGGAATTGGCGGCCTTCACGTAGGGATCGAGAATGGCCGAGGCGGTCGGCGACAGCGCCAGCCACAGGCCGATGCCCAGGCCGAAGACGGTGCCGATGACGAAGGCCAGCACGGTCTCGGTCAGCGTGATGAGCAGGTGTGAATAGATCTCGGCGGGGAAAGTGAGGGTGAAGAAGGTGGTATCGCCTATGCCCACTTCCAGCGAGCCGCTGCCCACCGTGAACCACTCCCAGATGCGCTGGGCCACCTTCAGCGGTTCACCGAAGAAGAAGGCGGTCTGCGGATTGCGGGTGGCCACATGCCACACCAGCAGGACGATGGCCAATACCATCAGTTGCCAGAAGCGGATGTTCTTGTGATTCGGTTTCAGTAATTTCCACATGGTGCTGATTCTCTTCCCTGATCTTTTCCGGTACGGCTTACGCTGCGCGCTTCTGTTGTTGATATCCCTTGAGGACTTCGTCGCGCAGCACGTCCCAGATCTGCTGGTGCAGTTCGACGAAGCGGGGATGCATGCGGATTTCGGCGACATCACGCGGGCGCGGCAGGTCGATCCTGAATTCGCCGATGGGGTGGGTGCCAGGGCCTGCGGCCAGCACGATCACGCGATCGGACATGGCGATGGCTTCGTCGAGGTCGTGGGTGATGAAGAGCACGGCCTTCTTCTTGGCGTTCCACAGGTCCAGCACCTCGTTTTCCATCAGCTGGCGGGTCTGGATATCGAGGGCCGAGAAGGGTTCATCCATGAGGATGATGTCGGGGTCCAGGATCAGGGTCTGCGCCAGGGCCACACGCTTGCGCATGCCGCCGGAGAGCTGGTGCGGGTAACGGTCGCCGAAGCCTTGCAGACCCACGCGGGCCAGCCATTGCTCGCCCAGTTCGGCAGCCGCCTTCTCGTCCTGGCCGCGATACTGCAGGCCGGCGATCACGTTCTGCAGCGCGCTGCGCCAGGGCATCAGCGCCTCGGCCTGGAACATGTAGCCGGCGCGGCGATTGATGCCGGTGAGCTCTTCGCCGAATACCTTGACGCTGCCCGAGGAGGGTTGCAGCAGGCCGGCACCGACGTTGAGCAGGGTGGACTTGCCACAGCCGGTGGGGCCGACCACGGAGACGAATTCGCCCGGTGCGATGGACAGGTCGGTATTGGCCACGGCGGTGTAGCGCTGGGAACGATCGTCCTTGGAGACGAAGGTGCAGGTGATGTTGTCGAACTGGAGGGCTGGCGTCATGGCGTCTGGGCTTCAGGGATTCAGGACTTCACTGCATTACGGGCCGGCACGGCCGCGCTGGATGAGACACAGGCAAGCGCCCCGTTCAGATGCGCAAATGCCCGTTGCCGGGCATTTGCTGTGCATTCGCATCGGGTGGGAGCCTTGCTTCTTACTTGTACTTGGCGTTGGCCTTCTGCACGAAGGAATTGGTGAAGGTCTTGGAGAGGTCGATCTGCTTGTCGGCCAGCGAGGGCTCGAAGGCCTTCAGCGTACGCAGGGCGGTATCCGGACCACCTGGCGGGAAGTAGCCATCCGGCGAAATGGCCTGGCGCACCTTCATGAAGGCATCGATGTAGAGCGAACGGTCGCCCAGCAGGTAGCTCTCCGGCACGGCCTTGATGATGTCCGAGGGGCCAGCCTTCTGGATCCACTTCAGCGCGCGCACCATGGCGTTGGTCAGGGCTTGCGTGGTGTTGGGATACTTCTGGACGAAGGCCGCCGGGGCGTACAGGGTGGCGGCCGGCATCGGGCCACCGAAGACGTCGTTGGTGTCCTTCAGGGTGCGGGTGTCGGCGATGGTCTTGATCTCGTTGTGCTGCTCCAGCATGGAGATCACCGGGTCCAGGTTGGCGATGGCATCGATCTGGCCGGAGCGGATGGCCGAGATCGCACCGGCCGAGGCACCCACGCCGATGAAGGAGACGTCGGTGGGCTTCAGGCCGGCCTTGGCCAGCACATAGCTGGCCATGATGCTGGTGGATGAACCGGGTGCGGTCACGCCGATCTTCTTGCCCTTGAGGTCGGCCACGCTCTTGTAGTTGGGCATGGTCTTGTTGTTGGCGGCCAGCACGATCTGCGGCGCACGGCCTTGCAGCACGAAGGCGACGATGGCCTGGCCCTTGGCCTGCATGTTGATGGTGTGCTCGTAGGCGCCCGAGACCACGTCGGCGCTGCCGCCCACCATCGCCTGCAAGGCCTTGGCACCGCCGGCGAAGTCGGAAATCTCGACCTGCAGGCCTTCATCCTTGAAATAACCGAGCTGTTCGGCCACCGTCAGCGGGAGGTAATAGAACAGGTTCTTGCCACCGACGGCGATGGACACCTTGGGCTTTTCCAGTGCCTGTGCACCGGCACTGCCGTTGAAGGAAAAGTAGCCGGCCAGGAACAGGCCCGCGGCGATCAGCAATTGCTTCCAGCTCAATTTCATTATGTCTCCTCCGTGTGTGGATGGGGGTGCTGCGTTTTTGCTGCTTTATTGTCTGCAGCCAGTGCAGTGTTGGTCCGCAATCCCGTGCAGATTGCGCTACCGTTGCGTGCCGCTCAGACCACGCCGTGGTCGCGCAGCATCTTGATGTGGGCCTCATCATACCCCAGCGATTGCAGGATTTCATCGCTGTGGGCGCCCAGCTCGGGACCGAGCCACTTGGTCTGGCCGGGTGTCTCGGACATCTTGGGCGTGATGCCGGGCAGCTTGACCGGCGTGCCGTCGGCAAACTGGTGCTGCTCGAACATGTCACGCGCCAGGAACTGGGCGTCGCTCATCATGTCCTTGACCGAGTAGATCTTGCCGACCGGGACGTCGACCCCCTGCAGCGTGGTCAGGGCATTGTCGATGCTCTGCGTGCTGCACCACTGCTGGATGGCCGCGTCGATCTCGGCGGTACGCGGGACGCGCCCGTCGTTGCGTGCCAGACCGGGGTCGCTGGCCATGTCGACGCGACCGATGGCACTCATCAGGCGCTTGAAGATGGCGTCGCCATTGCCGGCGATGACGATGTTCATGCCGTCGCCCGTGGTGTAAGTGTTGGAGGGCACGATGCCGGGCAGCGCACCTCCGGTGCGCTCGCGGATCACGCCGGCAAAGTCGAACTCGGGGACCATCGATTCCATCATGTTGAAGACGGCCTCATACAAGGCCACATCCACCATCTGCCCCTGGCCGGCGACGCAGTCGTCACCCTGCTTGCCGTTCCAGCGGCCGCCTGTGACGTCGCGGTGGCGCAGCGCCATCATGGCGCCGATGACGCCGTGCAGGGCAGCGATGGAGTCGCCGATGGAGATGCCGATGCGCACCGGTGGACGATCCGGGTGGCCGGAGACGTAGCGGATACCGCCCATCGATTCGCCGATGGCGCCGAAGCCCGGCAGGTCGCGCAAGGGGCCGGTCTGGCCGTAGCCGGACAGGCGCACCATGATGGTGGCAGGGTTGATCTGCCTGAGGTCTTCATAGCCGAGCCTCCACTTTTCCAGCACGCCGGGACGGTAGTTCTCGATGATGACGTCGGCCTCCAGGGCGAGCTTGCGGGCGATTTCCTGAGCCCGCTCGTCCTTCATGTTGAGGGTGATGCTCTTCTTGTTGCGGGCCTGGACCGACCACCACAGCGAGGTGCCATCCTTGAGCACGCGCCATTGGCGCAGCGGGTCGCCGTTGCCGGGGGCTTCGACCTTGATCACGTCGGCGCCGAATTCGGCCAGCATGCGCGAGCAGAACGGGCCTGCAATCAGCGTCCCCAGTTCCAGTACCTTGATGCCGGCCAGCGGGCCGGGCTTGGATGTGCCTGTGCTCATCGTGCTTGCACCGGATGGCTGACGCGCTGCGGCGCGGCCGATCCGGTGATCTCCTCCTGATCGTGATGCCGGACCTGGCTCTTGTCGGGTAGTGGCCAGTGTCCTGAAATGCGTGGGTTGGTGTGCAGTCCGGTGCGCAGGGTTGCTGCGCTGTCGCCTGCGGCAGCCTCCGGGGGTAGCGGGCGGCTGGCAGTCGTCATTCTATTGCAGCATGGACTGGATGTCGCGCATTTTGACCTTCATCGTCGACCTCATGCCTGCAAGTTTTTCATCTGAAAACCTGCCCGGCCTCACGTCGTGCGGCGGTCCAGCATGGCGCGGGCGATGGTGCCGGCATCCACGTATTCCAGCTCGCCGCCGACCGGGACACCCCGTGCCAGGCGGCTGACCTTGAGGCCACGGGCCTTGAGGGTCTCGCTGATGTAGTGGGCGGTGGCTTCGCCTTCGTTGGTGAAGTTGGTGGCCAGCACCACCTCGGTGACCACGCCATCGGTGGCGCGGGTGATCAGCTTTTCGAGATGGATGTCACGCGGGCCGATGCCGTCCAGCGGCGAGAGGCGCCCCATGAGGACGAAATACAGGCCCTTGAAGGTCAGCGTCTGCTCGATCATGACCTGGTCGGAGGGCGACTCCACCACGCAGAGCTGGGTATGGTCGCGCTGGCTGTCCTGGCAGGTCTCGCAGATGACCTGCTCGGTGAAGGTGTTGCACAACGCGCAATGACGGATGGTATCGAGCGCCTGCGCCAGCGACTTGCTGAGCTCGGCAGCGGCGTCGCGATCATGCTGCAGCAGGTGGTAGGCCATGCGCTGCGCGGTCTTGGGCCCGATGCCGGGAAGCCGGCGCAGCGATTCGGTGAGGACGGTGAGACTGGAGGGCGTTTTCAATTGCGGTCTACGGAATAGCGGAAGGCTTCCAGCGCCTCGGCGGTCATCGAAGGCACGAATTCGATGATCTCGTATTCGGCCACGCCCCCGATGAAGAAGGGATCAGACTCCATGATGGCTTCGATCTCGGCACGATCGGCGCAATCGGCAATGATGATGCCGCCGGTGCGCGGAACCTTGCGGCCCGACATCAGGAACACGCCGTCGGCATATTGCTGGTTCAGGAATTTCTTGTGCGCGGTCAGCAGGGAGTCGATGTCGCCTGCCGGCTTGGTGTACGTGATCGAGACGATGAACATGGTGCATCCCCTAAACAATCGTGCATTCCGTCAACATCATGGATGTCTTGCTTTACCGCAGCGATCGTGGCGGCCCGGCATGCATGCGCGGGCCGCACCGACCTCAGAACGGCATCTTGAAGCCCGGGGGCATCGGCATGCCGGCAGTGACGCCGGACATCTTTTCCTGGGCGGTGGCTTCAGCCTTGCGCACGGCGTCGTTGAAGGCGGCGGCGACCAGGTCTTCCAGCATGTCCTTGTCGTCAGCCAGCAGCGACGGATCGATGGAGACACGCTTGACATCGTTCTTGCAGGTCATCACGACCTTCACCAGGCCGGCGCCGGACTGGCCTTCCACCTCGATGTTGGCCAGTTGTTCCTGGGCCTTCTTCATGTTGTCCTGCATGGCCTGTGCTTGCTTCATCAGACCTGCGAGTTGACCTTTCATCATGCTCATGCTCCTTGTTTCAATTTCACGGGATTCTATCGCGTTTGCGGAAGCGCCCGGCAATCCGGTCGGTCCTTCCGTTCCTGCTTCACAACGCCTGGATCGACCCCGGCACGATGGTGGCGCCGAATTCGCGCATCATGGTCATCACGAAGGGGTCGCTGGTCATCTTCTGTTCAGCCTTGCGCTGGCGCTCGGCGCGTTCGGCTTCGGCCACCGCGTTGGCCGTGTCGGCGACGGCGCCGAGTTCGGTTTCCACGCGGATTTCCTTGCCGAAGCGTTCTGACAGGGCGGCCACCAGTTTTTCCACGCTGCCCGAGGAACGCAGGGTGTCGAGGGGGATGCGCAGGTGGAAGCAGACATTGCCACCATTGAGCGCTTCGCAGCGCACCAGTTCACTCTGGAACGCCATCTGATGGGCCACACCGCGCAGTGCCAGGCTGGCGGCCAGGCTGGGCCAATGGCCGTCCCAGCCCAGTTCAGCGGCGATGCGGGCGGTTTCCTGTTGCTGTGCGGGTGTGGCGGCCAGACGCTGGGGTGCGGCGGGCGCGGCCGGTGCGACGGCGACAGCGGGCTCAGTTTTTTTTTCAGCCGCGAAGCCAGCGGGTGGCATCGTGTCGCCGCGTGCATCCTCTTCCCAGGGCGGAATGGCGTCGAAGGGCGGCGGTTCGGGCATGTCCGGCATGTCCGACGCCAGCGGCGCGGCGGCACGCGGAGCCGAAGCAGCCGGGGCGGCAGCGGTGGATACCACCTGCGCGGCGCCCCCAGCAGGCGCCGACGCTGGTGTCGGCGCAGGTGTTGGACGAGCAGCAGGAGCCTTGCCGTTCTTGCCGACGCGGGCTGCCATCAGCGCTGCCTCGCGGGCCGATGCCGGGGCTGCAGGGGCAGCACGCGTAGCAGGTGCGGCTGAAGCTGTTGCAGGTGCTGCGGATGCGCTTGCTGCGGGCGGTGCATTCAGTGCAGTCGGCACGGTCGGCGCTGGCGCTGCTGCCGGGGCCTGAACGCGGGCGACCGGGGCGCTGGTCACGGCCGCTTGCGGCGCCATCAGTGGGGCCGCCTGGCGCGGTGCAGCCGGGCGCGCTGCGGCTGGTGCTGCTGCGGCCGGTACCGGGCCGGAGGCAGTGGCGCTGACCGGACGGAAGGCCAGCATGCGCAAGAGCGTCATGCTGAAGCCGGCGTATTCGTCGGGGGCCAGGCCCAGTTCATTGCGGCCGTGCACGGCGATCTGGTAGAACAGCTGCACGTGCTCGGGACTGAACTGGGTCGCCAGGCGCAGGATATCTTCGCGGTTGGGCAGGTCCTCGGCCAGTGCGGCCGGTACGGCCTGCGCCAGCGCGATCTGGTGCAGCAGCGTCCCCAGGTCTTGCAGCGCGGCATTGTAGGACAGGCTGCGGGTCGCCATATCGTCGGCCACGCCCAGCAGCGCCGCGCCATCCTGCACGGCCAGGGCATCAAGGACGCGGATCAGGTAGGACTGGTCCAGCGCGCCCAGCATGCCCTGCACGGCTTCCAGGGTGACCCGGCCGGCGGCATAGGCGATGGCCTGGTCGGTCAGCGACAGCGCATCGCGCATGGAGCCCGACGCCCCTTGCGCCAGCAGGCGCAGCGCGGGGGGATCGAACGCGATGCCTTCCTGGTTCAGGATGTTGTCGAGATGGCTGATGATGTGGCCGGGCGGCATCTGCTTCAGGTTGAACTGCAGGCAGCGCGACAGCACGGTCACGGGAATCTTTTGCGGATCTGTAGTGGCGAGGATGAACTTGATGTGCTCGGGCGGCTCTTCCAGCGTCTTCAGCATGGCGTTGAAGGCGTGGTTGGTGAGCATGTGCACTTCATCGATCATGTAGACCTTGAAGCGGGCGTTGGACGGCGCGTAGATGGCCTGTTCCAGCAACTGCGCCATCTCGTCCACACCGCGGTTGGAGGCGGCGTCCATCTCGATGTAGTCGACGAAGCGGCCGGCATCGATGGCCACGCAGGCTTCGCACACGCCACAGGGAGCCGCGGTGATGCCGCCGTTGCCATCCGGGCCGACGCAATTGAGTGACTTGGCCAGGATGCGCGAGAGCGTGGTCTTGCCTACACCCCGGGTACCGGTGAACAGGTAGGCGTGGTGCAGCCGCTGCTGTTCCAGCGCGTGCGTCAACGCGCGCACGACGTGTTCCTGGCCTACCAGGGTGTCGAAGCTGCGGGGACGATATTTACGGGCGAGAACTTGATAGGACATGAGGTGGCTGCAGTCGGCTTTTTGGCTCAGGGGGGCATTTTAAGCTATTTCGCCGCCCGTATCGCCTTTGCCTGCATGCACTGCCGCCGCCAGCCCCCGCTGACTGGATCAGGGCGCGGCGCGGCGCGCCTTCTTGCGCTCGTACATGGCTGCATCGGCGTCGCGCTGCAGGGCAGCCAGGTCAGGGTGCCGCGCTGCATCGTACTGCACCGCACCGACGCAGTAGTCCAGTTGATACTGGCGCTGGCCGCTCTGGTTGAAGGCTTGCACCGCCTGCTGCAGATGCTGCAGGACGACGACCGAATCGTCCAGGGAAGTATTGGTCAGGAAAACCGCGAATTCATCACCGCCCAGGCGCCCGATGACATCGGATTCGCGCAGGTTGGCCATGAGCAGGCCGGCGAAATCGGTCAGGGCCTGATCGCCTTCGGAATGCCCGAAGCGGTCGTTTATCTGCTTGAAATGATTCAGGTCGAAGTTGAGCACGCAGGCGGCATGGCCGATGCGCCGGGCGTTGGCCAGGGCATGCCGGGCCAGCGCCTCGAAGCCGCGCCGGTTCGAGACCCCGGTAAGGTCGTCGATGGTGGCCAGTTTCACGGCAGCCAGTTCCTGTTCGACCATGGCAGCCAGGTCCTTGAGCAGGGATTGCTCATCGACATCGAAATTGCGGGGGACCGTATCGACCAGGCACAAGGTACCCAGGGTAAAGCCGCTTTCACTCTTGATGGGACATCCTGCGTAGAACCGGATGAAGGGTTCGCCGGTGACCTGGGGATTGGTGGCGAAACGCGCATCGAGCCGGGCGTCGGGAACGATGGTCAGGTCTTCGCTCAGGATGGCATGGGCGCAGAAGGAAACGTCACGCGAGGTCTCGGTGGCATCGCCCAGTCCTACGCAGGACTTGAACCATTGGCGATGGACATCGACCAGCGACACCACCGCCATCGGCACATCGAACAGACGCCGCGCCAGGCGGGTCAGGCGGTCGAAGCGCTCTTCCCTGGGCGTATCGAGGATGCGCAGCGAATGCAGGGCGTCGATGCGGGCAGCTTCATTGACGGGGAGCTCGGCAATTATCATGATTCATCAACGCAGATGGACGTGGTTGCCCAGGTTAACGGCAGGCTGCAGCTCACTTTAACCCCAAATTTTTCGAGAAACAAGATTTAGTTATGCACAAGAAGCGCGGACATCGCCCTCGCCCGCTTCCCATTGCCTGACATCGAACAGCAGGCCTCCCCTACCTCGGCCCACCGTCAAGCGCCAGATTCATCGACGCTGTCGTGCCACCCTGCGGATGCCCTTGCTACGAGGGCTTTCCTCAGATCAGCAACTTTTAGCCGTCACCTCTTGGCGGCCGCCGGCTCTTCAGCCATCTTGTCAGCCTTGGCGGCGGGCTCCTTGCCCTTGTTCTCAGCGCGTGGGGATTTGACAGCCTTACCCGAGCGGGCAGCCGCGTCGCCGGGCGCTCCGGACTTAGGCTGACCGTTCACCGTCAGGCCATTGGCAGACAGCTTCGCGGCGGCCTTGTCCTTGATGCCCTTGACCCTGGCCTGCAGGTCGCTCCAGTCCTTGAAGCTACCGCCCTTCTGGCGTTCATCCAGGATGCGCCTGGACATGGAGGGACCGATTCCGCGTACGCCGTCGAGGGCGGCCTGATCGGCCTTGTTGACGTCCACCTCGGCCAGGGCGAGACCGGTAGCGACGAAAAAGCTCAGTACGAACAACAGGGTTTTCTTCAACATGATGCGTCCTTTCGACTTTCTGGATTGAGGGAAAAAACAAAGGGCAGCGCATCCGGAAATGCGCTGCCCATCCTCAACGAAAGTCACAGCAGCCTGTTGACAGTAATCCAGCTAGAAAACCGCTCTCAAATCACCCTGCCAGCAATTCCTCGCGGGTCACGGTGGCGGTACCGAGCTTGCCGACCACAATGCCTCCGGCACGATTGGCCATGGTGACGGCATCCACCAGCGAAGCACCTGCGCCCAGCATCACGGCGAGAGTACCGATGACGGTATCGCCTGCGCCAGATACGTCGAACACTTCACGCGCCATGGTGGGGAAGTGAGTAACTTCGCCGTCGCGGTACAGGCTCATGCCTTCTTCCGAACGGGTCAGCAGCAAGGCTTCGAGGCCCAGTTCGGTACGCAGTTTCTGGGCACGTGCGGTGAGGTCTTCCTCGTTCTTCCACTGGCCGACGATGCGCACCATCTCCGACTTGTTGGGCGTGAGGATGGAGGCGCCGGCGTAACGCGTGAAATCATCGCCCTTGGGGTCGACCAGGATGCGCTTGCCCAGCTTCTTCGCGGTGGCGATCATCTCAGCGACGTTGACCAGCCCGCCCTTGGCGTAGTCGGAAAAGACGATGACGTCGTAATCGGCCACCAGCGAGTTGAACTGGGTCAGCTTGTCGCGCAATACGGTATCGGTAGGCGCCTCTTCGAAGTCGATGCGCACCAGCTGCTGCTGGCGCCCGATCACACGCAGCTTGACGATGGTGGCGATGCTGGGGTCGCGGTTCAGGTGGCTGTCGATGCCCATTTCGCGCAGCATGTTCTCCATCACGCGCGCCGGCTCGTCGTCGCCGGTGACGCCCAGCAGCGCCGTCCTGGCTCCCAGGCTGGCCGTATTGCGTGCCACGTTGGCGGCACCACCCAGGCGCTCCTCGCGGCGTTCCACGCGCACCACCGGAACCGGGGCTTCGGGAGAGATGCGATTGACTTCGCCGAACCAGTAGCGGTCCAGCATGACATCGCCCACGATGAGGATGCGGGCGGAATCCCAGGCGGAAGAGAGGTCCTTGTTCACGTTATTGTCCACGCGCTTGAAGAGTGCGGCCGATGCCGTAGTATTCGATGCCGCTGTCGGCCATGAGCTGCGGATCGAACAGGTTGCGGCCATCGAAGATGACCGGGGTCTTCAGTACCGCCTTGACGCGCTCGAAATCAGGACTGCGGAAAGCCTTCCATTCGGTGACGATGGCCAGGGCGTCGGCACCTTGCAAGGTGTCATTGGGCGACGCGGCGAAACGGATCTTCTGCAGCAACTGCGTATCGTCGGCAAAGTCCAGTTCCAGCACGCGGCCGGCTTCCTTCATGGCCACCGGATCGTAGACGGCCACGCTGGCGCCGCGTCGTACCAGTTCGCCGATCAGCACCCGCGACGACGCTTCGCGCATGTCGTCGGTATTGGGCTTGAAGGCCAGCCCCCAGATCGCGAAGTGCTTTCCAGCCAGGTCTTCGCCGAAGCGGGTGACGATCTTCTTGCCCAGCACGTGCTTCTGGCGATCGTTGACACGCTCGACGGCCTGCAGGATCAGCAGTTCCTGGTCGTAGTCGCGGGCGGTGCGCTCCAGCGCCTGCACATCCTTGGGGAAGCAGGAGCCGCCATAGCCGCAGCCGGCATACAGGAAACTGTGACCGATACGCGGATCGGAACCGATGCCGTGACGCACGGACTCGATGTCGGCGCCTACCCGATCGGCCAGGTTGGCCAGTTCGTTCATGAAGGAAATGCGCGTAGCCAGCATGGCGTTGGCGGCGTATTTGGTGAATTCGGCCGAGCGCACGTCCATCCAGTAGGTGCGCTCATGGTTGCGGTTGAAGGGCGCGTAGAGCTTCTTCATCAGCTTCTGCGCGCGCTGGCCATCGGCGCTCTGATCGTGACCGATCACGATGCGGTCAGGGCGCATGAAGTCTTCTACCGCTGCGCCTTCCTTGAGGAATTCCGGATTGGAGACCACCGAGAAGCTGGCATCGGTCGTGCCGCGCTGTGCCAGTTCCTCGGCGATGGCGGCCTTGACGCGGTCAGCCGTACCCACCGGCACGGTGGACTTGTCGACCACCACCTTGAAGCCTTCCATGTGACGGCCGATGTTGCGGGCGGCGGCCAGCACGTATTGCAGGTCGGCCGAGCCGTCTTCGTCGGGCGGGGTACCCACCGCGATGAACTGGATATCCCCGTGGGCCACGCTGGCGGCAACGTCGGTGGAAAACTGCAGGCGGCCGGCGGCACGGTTGCGCGCCACCACTTCTTCCAGGCCGGGTTCGTGGATGGGGATGCCGCCGTTGTTGAGAATGTCGACCTTGCGCTGGTCGAGGTCCAGGCAGAACACATCGTTGCCGAGTTCGGCCAGGCAGGCGCCGGTCACCAGGCCAACGTAGCCGGTGCCGATGATGGTGATTTTCATGGTAGATCCAGAGTGTCAGGTACGGCCATGCGGCCTTGATTCATCACGTTCAGTTCATCACGTTCAGTTCTTCGGTGCGGCGCGGCGGATAGGTCTCCCACTGGCTGCAGCCCGGGCATTGCCAATAGAACTGGCGGGCCTTGAAACCGCAGTGGCTGCACTGGTAGCGTGCCAGCTTCTGGGTATAGCCATGCACCAGGGTCTTGACTACCGCCAGCTCGGGACGCACGGTCTGGGGCGCACTCATCATGCGGGCTTCCAGGAACTTGTCCAGGCCCAGCAGCGTGGGCGTACGACGCAGTTCGTCGCTGACCAGGACGTTGGCGGCGTCGATGCCATCGGCGTCGAGGACGGCCTTGAAGACCACTTCCAGCAAGTCGATCGACGGCGCTTCGGCCAGGTAGGCGCGCAGCAGGTTGATACCCTCCTGCGGGCGGCCCACGGCGATATAGCCATCCATCAGGCGCTGCGCCACCAGGGCAGTATGCGGCACGCTCTGGTGCTCCACACGTCGCCAGGTTTCCAGCGCGCCCTCGATGTCGCCACGGGCGCGCAGCGCGTCGCCCATCAGCATGGTGGCGCGTACGCTCTTGCGGTCAGCGGCCAGGGCCTTGTCCAGCAGGGACATGGCGGCATCGGTATTGGTGCGCACCAGTTCGTCGGCAGCCAGTTCGCAATAGAACTGGGCGATCTCGCGCTGGCGGCCCCCGGCGCGGGTGGCCTGCAGGATCTCGGCCGCGGCGATGGCGCGGGTCCACTCCTTCTCGCGCTGGTAGATTTCCAGCAGGGCGCGACCGGCCTGGGCGCTGTAGGGGGTGTCGATGAGCTTGTTGAAGGTTTCCTCGGCGCGGTCCAGCAGGCCAGCCTTCAGATAATCCTGGCCCAGTTCATACAGGGCATGTCCGTGGTGCTCGGCCGGCAGGTCCGGGCGCGCCAGCAGGTTCTGGTGCACGCGGATGGCGCGTTCGGTCTCGCCGCGGCGGCGGAACAGGTTGCCCAGGGCAAAGTGCAGTTCTACCGTTTCCGGGTCCAGCTTGACGATTTCGATGAAGGCGTCGATGGCCTTGTCGGGTTGCTCGTTGAGCAGGAAGTTGAGGCCCTTGAAATAGCCGCGTGGCAGGGTACGCGATTCGGACAGCAACTGGTTGATGTCAACCCGCGCGGCAATCCATCCGAGTCCGAAGAAGACCGGGATGCCGAGCAACCACCAAAATTCAAATTCCATAAAGAGAGAGGGGCAATTAGAGGATGTGCTGCGCTGTTATCACGCTGTCTGGCTGTGGCGGCTGGGCCTGTGCCTGGACCAGGTCTTCCTGGGCCTTCTGTATCTGGGCCAGGGTCTTCTTGTAGCGCGAGGCTTCGCGACGATGGCGCAAGACCAGCGGCACCATGGCCAGCACGCCCAGTACCGCGCCGACCACGAAGAAGGCCAGCAGGACCAGGACCAGCGGGTCGCTGCGCTCATAGCCGAGGAAGAAGTGCATGGTCACTTCCTGGGTGTTGCGCAGGGCGAAGAAAAAGAAGAACACGAACAGGATGGCCGCGATCAATCGGGAGAGTATTTTCATGGCGTAATCCTTTCTGGCGGGTCAGTGTGCTGCCCGGAAGGCCGCCTGCGCACCTCGCGGCGGGGCGTGCCGGATCGCAATTATTGCGCTGGCCGGAAAAATCGGGCCTGTTTCGCTCGCTTTCCAGGTCAATCCAGGTCAAATGCGGATTGTACGTGAAAAAAAACGGCATCCAAAGATGCCGTTCATTTTGTTGATCTGCCTTTACACCCGCTCAGCGTGCGCTGGGCAGGTGCAAGGTATCAACGATTACTGCAGCCTGACATCGCCATCAATGAAGCTGGCGACAAGAACTGCCTGGTCACAGGCCAAGCCGGTTCAATCCTCGCGGATTGGCTGGCCGACCATCGCATCGACGCGTTCGCGCAATTCCTTGCCGGGCTTGAAGTGCGGCACCCGTTTTTCGGGAACCATCACCTTGTCGCCAGACTTGGGATTGCGGCCGATACGCGGCGGACGGCGGTTGAGCGCGAAGCTGCCAAAACCACGGATCTCGATACGCTGGCCGGTCGCGAGTGCGTCGACCATGGCATCGAGGATGGTCTTGACCGCGTAATCCGCATCCTTGGCGACAAGTTGCGGATAACGCTCAGCCAGACGGGCGATCAGCTCCGACTTCGTCATCGTGACCGGAAGATCAGTTCTTGTTGTCGAGCTTGGCCTTCAGCAGCGCGCCCAGGCTGGTGGTGCCCGAAGCAGCGTTGGAGTCAGCCGACATCTTCTGCATGGCTTCCTGGGTCTCGGCGTTGTCCTTGGCCTTGATCGACAGCTGGATGCTGCGAGCCTTGCGGTCGATGTTGATGACCAGGGCTTCGACGGAATCGCCAACCTTCAGGTGGGTACCGGCATCTTCCACGCGGTCGCGGGAGATTTCGGATGCACGCAGGTAGCCTTCGACTTCGTCGTTCAGCTGGATCACAGCACCCTTGGGCTCAACCGACTTGACGGTACCGGTCACCAACGCACCCTTGTCGTTCAGGGCGGCGAAGTTGTTGAACGGGTCGCCTTCCAGTTGCTTCACGCCCAGGGAGACGCGCTCGCGTTCCACGTCGATGGCCAGAACAACGGCTTCCAGCTCGTCGCCCTTCTTGAACTTGCGCACGGCTTCTTCGCCAGCTTCGGTCCAGGACAGGTCGGACAGGTGCACCAGACCGTCGATGTTGCCCGGCAGGCCGATGAACACGCCGAAGTCGGTGATCGACTTGATGGAACCCTTGACCTTGTCGCCCTTCTTGTGGCTCATGGCGAAGTCGTCCCACGGGTTCGGCTTGCACTGCTTCATGCCCAGGGAGATACGACGACGCTCTTCGTCGATTTCCAGAACCATGACTTCGACTTCGTCGCCCAGCTGGACAACCTTGTTCGGGGCCACGTTCTTGTTGGTCCAGTCCATTTCGGAGACGTGCACCAGGCCTTCGATGCCTTGTTCGACTTCCACGAATGCACCGTAGTCGGTCAGGTTGGTGACCTTGCCGAACAGGCGGGTGCCTTGCGGGTAGCGACGCGACAGACCGGTCCACGGATCGTCGCCCAGTTGCTTCACGCCCAGGGAGACGCGGTTCTTCTCTTGATCGTACTTGAGGACCTTGGCGGTGATCTCTTGGCCAACCGACAGCACTTCCGACGGGTGACGCACGCGACGCCATGCCAGGTCGGTGATGTGCAGCAGGCCGTCGATGCCACCCAGGTCAACGAACGCACCGTAGTCGGTGATGTTCTTGACGATACCGGTGACGACGGTGCCTTCCTTCAGGGTTTCCATCAGCTTGGCGCGCTCTTCGCCCATGGAGGCTTCGATCACGGCACGGCGCGACAGAACGACGTTGTTGCGCTTGCGATCCAGCTTGATGACCTTGAATTCCAGGGTCTTGCCTTCGAACGGGGTGGTGTCCTTGACCGGACGGGTGTCGACCAGCGAACCCGGCAGGAAGGCACGGATGCCGTTGGTCAGAACGGTCAGGCCGCCCTTGACCTTGCCATTGACGGTACCGGTGACGATCTCGCCGGACTCCATCGCCTTTTCCAGCGAGAGCCACGATGCCAGACGCTTGGCCTTGTCGCGCGACAGGATGGTGTCGCCGAAGCCGTTTTCCAGCGATTCGATCGCAACGGAGATGAAGTCGCCGACGTTGACTTCGACTTCGCCGTTGTCGTTCTTGAATTCTTCAACAGGGATGAATGCTTCCGACTTCAGGCCGGCGTTGACGATCACGAAGTTGTGATCCAGGCGCACGACTTCTGCCGAGATGACTTCACCCGAACGCATGTCCTGACGCGACAGCGATTCTTCAAACAGAGCAGCAAATTCGCTGGAGGTATCAACACCTGCAGCGATAACGGTAGTGGTAGACATAAAAGAAAGTAAGAAAGATTGGCCGGTATCCGTACGATGCAATCGTCCCGACTTGCACTGCCGCCTGCGTTGCCGCCGACGGCATGGATACTGGGTTAGGTTTATCAACACCCGTCAGACTTTGCATCTGCCGGGCACCAATGGCACTACGGGTACAACAAGGACTTGCCCATGATGGCAGCGAAAGGCGCTTTTTCAAGCAGATTCAGGCGCTTTCAATGCCCCAGGGCAGCGTACCAGCTGAGTACCTGCTGCACCGCTTCGTCAGCGGTCATGTCGGATGTATCCAGGTGATATGCGCCCTCCGCAGGCTTCAAGGGGGCCGACGAGCGACTCACGTCGCGTTCGTCACGTTCCTTCAAATCTCTGGAGAGGTCTTCGATATTAGCAGAAAAACCCTTGTCAATCAATTGCTTATAGCGTCTTGTGGCGCGCGCTTCCACACTGGCGGTCAAAAACACCTTCAGACGGGCGTTGGGGAAGATGACGGTACCCATGTCGCGACCATCGGCCACCAGGCCGGGGGATTTCCTGAATGACAACTGCAGGCCGTACAAGGCCTGGCGCACGGTGATCAGGGCGGCGATGCGGGAAGCGGTATTGCCAACCTCTTCGGCACGGATGGCCTGGGTCACGTCTTCATTGGCCAGGAAGATGTGGGCGCCATCGAAATGGCAGTGCAGGTGCTCGGCCGCCTTGGCCAGCGCATGCTCGTCGTCCAGGGCGATGCCGCGCCGCAGCACGGACAGCGCCGTCAGGCGGTACAGCGCGCCCGAATCCAGGTAATGGAAACCCAGTTGCTGGGCCACCTTCTGGGCCACGGTGCCCTTGCCCGAGGCGGTGGGACCATCAATGGCGATGACCGGTATCTTTGCTTTTTCCATGGCCTGAACCCTTTATCAGTGAATAATTTAGTGCAATTTCTCGTTACTACAGGGTTTATCAGATCAAGGTTTGCTCGGCAATCTTTTTGAAGACGTCGAAGTAATCCGGGAAGGTCTTGGCCACGCATTTGGGGTCATTGATGCGCACCCGGTTGCCACGCCGCAATGCACCATCCAGCGATGCCAGGGAGAAACACATGGCCATGCGATGGTCGTCATAGGTGTCGATGGCGGCGCTGCCGATCTCGGCCGGCGGCGTCACCTTCAGGTAGTCGGCGCCCTCCTCCACCTCGGCGCCGAGCTTGCGCAGCTCAGTGGCCATGGCAGCCAGGCGGTCGGTTTCCTTGACGCGCCAGCTGGCGATATTGCGCAAGGTGCTGGGGCCGTCGGCATAGAGCGCGGCCACGGCGATGGTCATGGCGGCGTCGGGAATATGGTTGAAATCGGCTTCGATGGCCTTCAGGGGGCCGTTGGACGAGGCCTCGATCCAGTTCTCACCCATGGTAATGGTGGCCCCCATCTGCTGCAGCGCCTCGACGAAGCGCACATCGCCCTGGATGCTGTCGCGGCCCACCCCTTCGACCCGAATCGGGCCGCCGGTGATGGCGCCGGCCGCCAGGAAGTAGGAGGCCGAGGACGCATCGCCCTCGACGTGGATGCTGCCCGGGCTGCGGTAGTGCTGGCCGGGCTGGATGATGAACTGTTGCCAGCCATCACGCTCGACCTCGACGCCGAAGCGGCGCATCAGGTTCAGCGTGATCTCGATATAGGGCTTGGAAATGAGCTCGCCGACCACGTCGATCTGCATCGCCTCTTCGCGCGCCATCAAGGGCGCCGCCATCAGCAAGGCGGTCAGGAACTGGCTGGACACATTGCCGCGCACCTTCATGCGCGAGGAAGTCAACTGGCCGCGACGGATATGCAGCGGCGGATAACCCGGGTTGCCGGTGTAGTCGATGCGCATGCCGACCGCATTGAGGGCATCGACCAGGTCGCCGATGGGGCGCTCATGCATGCGCGGCACGCCGTGCAGCGTGTAGTCGCCACCCAGCACGGCCAGCGCCGCGGTGAGCGGGCGGATGGCGGTACCGGCATTGCCCATGAAGAGATCGGCCTGGTGCACCGGCAGCACGCCATTGACGCCATGCACGATGTAATCCTGGGTGCCTTCGATCTGCTCCCACTTCACGCCCAGGGTCTGCAGGGCCATCAGCATGACCAGGGTATCGTCGGAGGCCAGCAGGTCGAAGATACGGGTGGTGCCGCCGGACAGCGCCGCCAGCAGCAGGATGCGGTTGGAGATGCTCTTGGAGCCGGGCAGCTTGACCGTGCCTTGCACGTGGTGCACCGGAGTCAGGTCGATATGACGGGGGTAGGAAGGCTGTTTCATCGTGATTCGTTTTCGGTGGATGAATCGGGCCGCCGCAGCGGCACGCAAAGTTTCACTATTCTGCCGGCCAGGCTGGCTCAGCCGTTCTTGCGTTCGGCAGCCTCGATGGCGGCGGCCCATTGCTGGCGCGCATCGCGGGCACTGGCATAGACCTGTTCCAGCGCGGGGCCATCGCTATTGGCGATCATCTCGCGGATGGACTGCAATTGCACCAGATAGGCATCGACTTCGGTCAACAGGGCATCGCGGTTGGCAAGTGTGATGTCGCGCCACATCTCGGGCGAAGAAGCGGCGATGCGGGTGAAATCGCGAAAGCCGCTGGCCGCATACTGGAACAGCGTGTCCGCATGCGGCTTGGCGGCGATATCGTCCACCAGCGCAAAGGCCAGTACATGCGGCAGATGGCTGACCGAGGCGAACACCGCATCATGCTCCGGCGGCGAAAGACGGTGGATGACGGCACCACAGGCGCGCCAGGCGGCGGCGACCGTTTCCACGTCCTGCGCGGCGTTCTCGGGCAAGGCGGTGATGACCACCTTCTTGCCTTCGTAGAGGTCGGCCAGGGCGGCTTCCGGACCATGCTGCTCACGCCCGGCGATCGGATGGGCGGGGACGAACTGGCTGATGCGCGCACCCAGCGCCTTGCGGGCTGCGGCGACCACGTCGCCCTTGGTGCTGCCAGCGTCGGTAACGATGGCCCGCGGTGCCAGGTAGGGCGCGATGGAGGCCAGGATGGCTTCGGTCTGGGCCACCGGGGCGGCCAGCAGGATCAGGTCGGCCCCATCGACTGCAGCCGCCGGGTCGGTGGCAACGCTATCGATCAGACCCAGTTCGCGGGCGCGCTCCAGGCTGGCCGGGGAGCGACCGACGCCGACGATGTGGGCGGCCTGGCCGGCGCGGCGCAGCGCCAGGGCAAACGAGCCGCCGATGAGGCCCACGCCGAAGATGACGACTTTCTTGAACACGTTGGACTCGGACGGTAAAGGTGTCAGGACGGCAGGCACTTACAGGCCCAGCGGATAGGAACCCAGCAGCTTGAAGAAGGCGGCATTCTGGCGCAGCTCCTCCAGCGCCTGGGCGACCTTCTCGTCCTGCTCGTGACCTTCCAGATCGACGTAGAAATAATATTCCCACGCCCCCATGCGGGCCGGTCGCGATTCGAAGCGCGTCATCGACACACCATGGCGCGCCAGCGGGGCCAGCAGGTTGTACACCGCACCGGCCTTGTTGGGGACCGACAGCACGATGGAGGTCTGGTCGCGACCGGAGGGCGCCGTGCGCAGACGACCGATGATGGCGAAGCGGGTGCGGTTGTGCGGGTCGTCCTGGATGTGGGCATTGACGGTCTGCAGGTTGTACTTCTGGCCAGCGATCTCGCCGGCGATGGCCGCCACGCTCTTGTCTTCACCTGCCATGCGCGCCGCCTCGGCGTTGGAGGCCACCGCCTGGCGTTCGATGGAAGGATAGTTCATATTCAGCCACGCATTGCACTGGGCCAGAGCCTGTGAGTGTGCACAGATGCGGGTGATGCCATCCATCTTGCCGTCGGCGGTCATGAGGCTGTGATGCACCGGGATGGAGACTTCGCCGCTGATGGTCAGGGTGGTCTGCAGCAACAGGTCCAGCGTGCGATTGATCACACCTTCGGAAGAATTCTCGATGGGGACCACGCCGAAATCGGCGGTGCCGGCTTCGGCGTCGCGGAACACTTCATCGATGGACACGCAGGGCAGTCCTTCGATGGCGTGGCCGAACTGCTGGTACACGGCCTGCTCGCTGAAGGTGCCTTCAGGGCCGAGATAGGCGACGACCACGCGCTTTTCCAGCGCGCGGCAGGCCGACATCACTTCGCGGAAGATGGTCTGGATATCGGTCCCCAGCAAGGGACCGGGATTGCGGTCGGCGGCGCGGCGCAGCACCTGGGCTTCGCGCTCGGGGCGAAACACGGGGGCATTGGTCTCGGCCTTGACGTGGCCCACTTCCTGCGCGACGCGGGCGCGCTGGTTCAGCAGGTCGAGGATTTGCGCATCGATGGCATCGATCTTCTGGCGCAGGGGCAGCAACTTGTCGTCACTCATCTTGCTCTTTCAGTGTCTGCAGCCGCATTCCGGCGCGAAGACCGGCCTGCGGCGCTCTTGGCATGGCATTGGCATGGCGCACGACCGAAGGCCGGCACCGCTCGGGCTGGATGCCCGGTCAGGTGCGGCTCAGCCGTGCTGCTTTTCGAAGTCTTTCAGATAATCGACCAGGGCCTGTACGCCCTCGATCGGCATCGCGTTATAGATCGATGCACGCATGCCGCCGACCGACTTGTGGCCTTTCAGCTGCAGCAGGCCGCGCTCTTTGGCGCCGGCCAGGAAAGTGTCATTGAGCGACTCGTCGCGCAGGAAGAACGGCACGTTCATGCGGGAACGGCAATCGGCTGCGATACGGTTGCTGTAGAAATCGGTGCTATCCAGGTAACCGTAGAGCAGCCCGGCCTTGGCGATGTTGCGCGCTTCCAGCGCGGCCACGCCACCCTGGCGCTTGATCCACTGGAACACCAGGCCGGCGATGTAGATCGCGTAGGTCGGCGGAGTGTTGTACATGGAGTCGTTGTCGGCCACGATCTTCCAGTCGAAGGCCGAGGGGCAGAACGGCAGCGCGTGACCCAGCAGGTCTTCGCGGACGATGACGATGGTCACGCCGGCCGGGCCGATGTTCTTCTGGGCACCACCATAGATGACGCCGTATTTCGAGACATCGACCTCGCGCGAAAGGATGTGCGAGGACATGTCGGCCACCAACGGCGCGCCATCGGTATCGGCTGCAACCTCAGGAGTGTATTGGTATTCGACGCCGTCGATGGTCTCGTTGCTGCAGATGTGGACGTAGGCGGCATTGCGCGAGAGCTTCCATTCGCTGCGTGCCGGAATGCTGGCGAACTTGCGGTCGGCCGAGGAAGCCGCCACGTTCACTGTGCAATAGCGCCCTGCCTCCTTGATCGACTTGGCCGACCAGGAACCGGTGTTGATGTAGTCGGCCACGCCCACTTCATGCTTGCCGGCCGGTGAACGCAGGGCCGCCAGGTTCATGGGGATGATGGCGTTTTCTGCAATCGCCCCGCCCTGCAGGAACAGCACCTTGTAGTTGGCGGGGATGTTCATCAGCGCGCGCACGTCGGCCAGCGCGGCTTCGATGATGGACATGTACTCCTTGCCGCGATGGCTCATCTCCATGACCGACATGCCGCTGCCATGCCAGTCCAGCATCTCGTCGGCCGCCTGTTGCAGCACTTCCTTGGGCAATACCGCCGGTCCGGCGGAAAAGTTATAGACCATTTCTGCGTTCGCCATCAAAAAAGGCGGCCGGCATGTCGCCAGCCGCCCGGGACTTGCTTTACTCGCCAGCGGCAGGAGCTTCGCTGCCGGCACCCTCGGCGTTCTCGCCGTCCATCACGTCTTCCACATCGGACTCGACCACGCGTTGCAGGCCGGACAGCTTGGTGCCGTCCTCCACCGCGATCAGGGTCACGCCCTGGGTGGCACGACCCATCTCGCGGATCTCCGAGACGCGGGTGCGAATCAGCACGCCACCGGTGGTGATCAGCATGATCTCGTCGCTGGAATCGACCAGGGTCGCAGCCACTACCTTGCCGTTACGCTCGCTGGTCTGGATCGCGATCATGCCCTTGGTGCCACGGCCATGGCGGGTGTACTCGGTGATCGGGGTACGCTTGCCGAAGCCGTTCTCGGTGGCCGTGAGCACGGATTGCTGCTCGTTCTCGGCCACCAGCAGGGCGATGACCTGCTGCGTTTCTTCCAGGTTCATGCCGCGCACGCCACGGGCGGTACGGCCCATCGGACGGACATCGTTTTCATCGAAGCGCACGGCCTTGCCGGCATCCGAGAACAGCATCACATCATGGGCGCCATCGGTCAGCGCGGCACCGATCAGGAAGTCGCCTTCATCGAGGTCCACGGCGATGATGCCGGCCTTGCGCGGGTTGGAGAAGTCCGACAGCGGGGTCTTCTTGACCGTGCCCAGGCTGGTGGCCATGAAGACGTAGCGGTCATCCGGGAAGCTGCGGTTGGCGCCCGACACCGGCAGGATCACGGTGATCTTCTCGCCATCCTGCAGCGGGAACATGTTGACGATGGGCTTGCCGCGCGAGTTGCGCGAGCCCTGCGGCACTTCCCAGACCTTCAGCCAGTACAGGCGGCCACGGTTGGAGAAGCACAGGATGTAGTCATGCGTGTTGGCGATGAAGAGCTGGTCGATCCAGTCGTCATCCTTGGTCGCCATGGCCTGCTTGCCGCGACCGCCGCGCTTTTGCGCACGGTATTCGGAGACCGGCTGCGACTTCATGTAGCCGGTGTGCGAAAGCGTGACCACCATGTCCTGCGGCGTGATCAGGTCTTCGGTGGCCAGGTCGGTGGCATTGTGCTCGATGGTGGAGCGACGCTCGTCCTTGGCGCCGATGCCGTAGTCGTTGCGGGCGGCGTTGAGCTCGTCGGTGATGATGGCGGTCACGCGGGCCGGCTTGGACAGGATGTCCAGCAGGTCGGCGATCTGCGCCATGACGTCCTTGTATTCGTTGACGATCTTGTCCTGCTCCAGGCCGGTCAGGCGTTGCAGACGCATCTGCAGGATTTCCTGGGCCTGCTCGTCGGAGAGCTTGTACAGGCCATCGGACTGGATGCCGTAGTGGGACGGCAGGCTTTCCGGACGGAAGGCTTCGATGCCGCCTTCGTTGGCTTCGCCGGCGCGGGCCAGCATCTCGCGCACCATGGACGAATCCCAGGCGCGCGACATCAGTTCGGCCTTGGCGATCGGCGGCGTCGGTGCGGCGCGGATGATGGCGATGAAGTCATCGATGTTGGCCAGTGCCACGGCCAGACCTTCCAGCACGTGACCGCGTTCACGCGCCTTGCGCAGTTCGAACACGGTGCGACGGGTAACCACTTCGCGCCGGTGCGACAGGAAGCATTCCAGCAGCTGCTTCAGGTTCAGCAGGCGGGGCTGGCCATCGACCAGGGCCACCATGTTCATGCCGAAGGTGTCCTGCAGCTGGGTCTGCTTGTAGAGGTTGTTCAATACGACCTCAGGCACTTCGCCACGCTTCAGTTCGATCACCACGCGCATGCCCGACTTGTCGGACTCGTCGCGCAGGTCGGAAATGCCTTCGAGCTTCTTGTCGCGCACCAGCTCGGCGATACGTTCCAGCAAGGCCTTCTTGTTGACCTGGTAGGGCAGCTCATCGACGATGATGGCGATACGACCTTCGCGGCCATACTCTTCGAAGTGGGTCTTTGCGCGCATGACCACACGGCCGCGACCGGTACGATAACCGTCGCGCACGCCGGAGACGCCATAGATGATGCCGCCGGTCGGGAAGTCCGGTGCCGGCACCAGTTCGATCAGTTCATCGATGGTGCAATGCTCGTTGGCCAGCAGATGCAGCGCGCCGTTGATCACCTCGGTGATGTTGTGCGGCGGGATGTTGGTGGCCATGCCCACGGCGATGCCGGAGGAGCCGTTGACCAGCAGGTTGGGGATACGGGTCGGCAGGACCGAAGGTTCCTTTTCCTTGCCGTCGTAGTTGGGCACGAAATCGACGGTTTCCTTCTCGATGTCGGCCAGCAATTCGTTGGAGATCTTGTCCAGGCGACACTCGGTGTAACGCATCGCCGCAGCGCCGTCGCCGTCGATGGAACCGAAGTTGCCCTGGCCGTCGACCAGGGTATAGCGCAGCGAGAAGTCCTGGGCCATACGCACCAGGGTGTCATAGATGGAAGCGTCACCGTGCGGGTGATACTTGCCCATCACTTCACCGACCACGCGCGCGCACTTCACGAAGGGACGGTTCCAGACGTTGTTCATCTCGTGCATCGCGTACAGCACGCGGCGGTGCACCGGCTTCAAGCCATCGCGCACGTCCGGCAGTGCCCGACCCACGATCACGCTCATGGCGTAATCGAGGTAACTCTTGCGCATCTCTTCTTCGAGGGAAATGGGGATGGTTTCTTTAGCGAATTGATCCATTGGAGAGTCGAAAGATGTTTCCCGGCCAGAAAATCCTGCCGGGCGGGCGTGGCCCTTGGACTGATCAGAACAGTGGATTCTAGCACGCCAGGAGGGTCAAAAGCCCTTCAACCGCCCTCAAAACGCCTCCAACGGCGCGCTTCACCGCCCGCCAGGGAAGTGACGCAAATTTCAGATGCCCGCCGCACAGCCGCTCCCAGCCTGCGAGAGCGGCTGGCCTTGTGGTCGCACTCGCTATATATATTAGTGGCGGCATCCGGCAGCCAGGCCGTTGACGCACCAGATTGGGGAGATGGATACGGAAGCATTACCAGAAGGCATTGTTTTCCTTGCGCTGGCCTACCTGATGCCAAAATAACAAGCGCCAAAAACTTTCTCGGGATCATTCCCGTGCCCCGGCTCCGAAAAATGATCCACATCGCCGCCGACAATGCCTCGGAGAAAATGACAACTACTTGCCGAGACGAAAATGCGCGAACTGTATGAAAAATAAGGATTTTCTAGAAAAAATCGGGGTTTTTCAGGCTCAGATGGAACAAAAATGGCTCAAAAATATCCCGTTGCGAAGAAACAACACAGTCCCAAAAACGTTGTCTGGACCAATTGGCAAGCATCGCTCAAGGGCAATCCGTGTGGCAGAATGGCGGCTAAGTTCATTACTAGCCCCATGGAACAAGGGCCTGTGACGACCTGAACACATGATATTATTCATTTTTTGATGTCGTAATCTTGTAGCGCAGTTTATCTGCGGATATCTCACCCGAGAGGAGAAACATGAACAAATTAGCAAAACTCGTCTTCGCTGCTGCGTCCGCAGCCATCGCACTGTCTGCCACCGCTCAGGAAACCAAGGACATCAAGGTTCGTCCCGGCAGCCTGTACCTGCAAGATGGCCGTGACGTCGTGACCCGCAGCGGTTACGGTCTGTGCTGGCAAACCGCTTACGTGAACGGTCCGTGCGAAGAACCGCCGGCACCGGCTCCGGTTGCCGCTGCTGCTCCTGCTCCGGCTCCGGCTCCTGTCGCTGCTCCGACCTCGGAAAAGGTCACCTACGCTGCTGACGCATTCTTCGACTTCGACAAGGCAACCCTGAAGCCGGCTGGCAAGGCCAAGCTGGACGAACTGGTTGGTAACCTGAAGGCCATCAACCTGGAAGTCATCATCGCCGTCGGCCACACCGACTCGATCGGCTCCGTCGCCTACAACCAGAAGCTGTCGGTTCGCCGCGCTGAGTCCGTCAAGGCCTACCTGGTTTCGAAGGGCGTTGAAGCCAACCGCGTCTACACCGAAGGTAAGGGCAAGTCGCAACCGGTCGCTGACAACAAGACCGCTGCTGGCCGCGCCAAGAACCGTCGTGTGGAAATCGAAGTTGTGGGTACCCGCAAGTAATCGATTGACGCTACAAGGCTCAATGAACCCCGCTTCGGCGGGGTTTTTTTATTGCTGCGGCATTTGCGCGTCAGCCCCTTTTTGCCGCATCACTTGATCTGCCGCCGCCAACCGGGACTGTCCGTTTGGGCTATCATTAGGCCCCATGAACACGACCAATGCGACCAACGCGACCATGAACGCCGATCCCCAAGAGATCCAGAAATTCAGTGAACTGGCCCATCGCTGGTGGGACCCGGGTTCCGAATTCCGTCCCCTGCACGAAATCAACCCGCTGCGCCTGGAGTGGATCAATGCCCGCGCTCCGCTGGCCGGCAAGAAAGTCATCGACATCGGCTGTGGTGGCGGCATCCTGGCCGAATCCATGGCCATCAAGGGCGCCGACGTCACCGGCATCGACCTCTCCGACAAGGCCTTGAAAGTGGCCGACCTGCACAGCATGGAATCAGGCGTACAGGTGCGCTACGAGAAAATCGCCGCCGAAGACATGGCCGCACGCGAAGCCGGCCGGTACGACGTGGTGACCTGCATGGAAATGCTGGAACACGTACCCGATCCGGCCGCCATCGTGCGCGCCGCCGCCACCCTGGCCAAGCCGGGCGGCAAGCTGTTCTTCTCCACGCTCAACCGCAACATGAAGTCCTACCTGATGGCCATCATCGGCGCCGAATACGTCCTGCGCCTGCTCCCCAAGGGCACGCACGATTACGCCAAGTTCATCACCCCGGCCGAACTGGCCCGCTACACCCGCGAGGCCGACCTGCAGATCGACGCCTTCAAGGGCATGGGCTACAACCCGTTGACCAAGATCTACTCCCTCAACGAAGACACCAGCGTCAACTACCTGGTCGCCTGTACCAAGCTGGCCTGATCCGCCATCGCGCCGCAGCGCCCTGCTGCGGCCGCTCCTCTCCACCGCCATCACAGACAAGACCCCATGCCATTACGCCCCCCGCGCGCAATCCTGTTCGACCTTGACGGCACCCTCGCCGATACCGCGCCCGACCTTGCGGCGGCCGCCAATTTCCTGCGCCAGGAGCGCGGCCTGGACGATGCGCCCTATGAGCAGCTTCGCCCGGTCGCCTCGGCCGGTGCACGCGGCCTGATCGGGGCAGCGCTCGGCATCCATCCCGAGCACGACGAATATGAAGCGCTGCGCGTGCGCTTCCTGGATCGCTACGAAGCCAACATGAGCCAGCACAGCCGCCTGTTTGACGGCATCCCCGAACTGCTGGCACAGCTGGAATCGCGCCAGATCGCCTGGGGCATCGTCACCAACAAGGCTGCGCGCTTCACCGACGTGCTAGCCCCGCAGATCGGCCTGGGCCACGCTGCCTGCATCGTCTCCGGCGATACCACCCCGCACCCCAAGCCCCACCCCGCACCGCTGCTGGAAGCCGCACGGCGCCTGCAACTGGCGCCCGAGGATTGCTGGTACGTCGGCGACGACCTGCGCGACATCCAGGCCGGCCGTGCCGCCAGCATGCCCACCATCGCTGCGGCCTGGGGCTACTGCGGTCACAGCGAGCCCACCGGATGGGATGCCGACGTCCTGCTGCACGCCCCACTGCAGATCCTCACCCTCCTCTCCTGATTTCCCAGCGGCGCCCAGCGGAAACTTTGGCGCCGCTTTCCCCTCCTAGCCTGCGCCAGCCTCACGTGTCACAGTGACGACGCCTCGCATTAGAATGACGGCAGACAGGCTCACCGCCGACACATCACAATCAGAACCGGCCTCCCTTGCAAGGATTGCAGCCATTGCAGCCAATGCAGCCGACGGGCCGGCACCGACAAGGGAAAACCGCAATGACCAAGCCGGGCACCGCCTCTTTCACCCAGCACCCCGCATGGCAGCGTCTGCGCCGCCCCCTCAGATGGCTGGGCTGGATCCTGGTCGTCCTGCTGGTGCTGGCCGCCCTCAGCTGGGCCGCCCTGCCGGCGCTGGTGCGCAAGATCGCCGTCGATCAGACCCAGGCCCAGATCGGCCGCAAGCTCTCTATCGGCGAGATCAGCTTCAATCCCTTCCGGCTGGCGCTGCGGGCCTCCGATATCACGCTCTTCGAAGCCGACGGCAAGAGTGCCTTCTTCAGCGCCCAATCATTGCTGGTGGACGCCTCCTCGGCCTCACTGCTACGCATGGCACCGGTACTTGATGAGATCAAGCTGACCACTCCGCAACTGCATGTCATCCGCCTGGACGCCAACGGCAGCGGCCACTACAACTTCTCCGACATCCTCGACCGTCTGGCTGCACAGCCCAAGAGCGAAGGCCAGGCCCGCTTCTCGCTTGCCAACGTGCAATTGCAGGATGGCGCAATCCACTTCGAAGACAAGGTCAGCGGCAAAAACATCGACATCGCCGCCCTACAACTCGGTCTGCCCTTCATCTCCAACCTGCCCGGCAACATCGACAGTTTCGTGCAGCCGCAACTTGCCGCCACCATCAACGGCACGCCGCTGCACCTGAAGGGTCGCAGCAAACCCTTCACCTCGTCGCAGGAATCGGCATTCGCCATCGACATCGACCAGCTGGACCTGGTCAGCTACCTGCCCTTCGTCCCCGCCGAACTGCCCCTGGCCGTGCAGAGCGCCAAGCTCACCACCAGGCTGGACCTGGGCTTCAGTCGCAAGGAAGACAAGCCCACCGTGACCCTGGCCGGTGATATCCGGATCGATGACATTTCCTTGCAGGACAAGGCCAAGGCCCCGCTGCTCAAGGCCAAGTCGCTGGCCGTGCAGCTCGGACAATTCGACCTGCTGGCCGCCAGCGGCGAGATCAGCCAGGTCAGCCTGGAACAGCCGCAAGTCTGGGTCGACATGAATGCCCGCGGCGAAATCAACTGGTTGCGCGCCCTCGGCAGCGGTACCAGCAACAGCAAGGCGCCGGCCAAACCCGGGCGCCACGCCAGCGCAGGCCAGCACGCCGGCACCGGCGACTCCGGCGACTCCGGCTGCACCAGCGACACCCGCACCAGCGGCCCCCATCGTCCTGCAACAACTGAAAGTAAGCGGCGGCGACATCCACTGGCGTGACCAGGCCAACGCCAGCCCGGCGCAGGACATCAAGCTCTCCAAACTGGAGATCAATGCCACCGGCCTGTCGACCGCCGTCGATGCCAAGCCCGCCCAACTGAACCTGTCGGTGACGGAAAACGGTCACGGCACGCTGGCCTTCGACGGTCAGGTCCAGCCGCTCAAGGCACAGGTCAGTGGCAAGCTCAAGCTGGAACGCATCGACCTTGCCGCCTACCGCAATTACCTGGCGCGCAGCCCCGTCACCGACATCGCCGGCAAGCTCTCCGGTAACTCCACCCTGCAACTGCGCGATGGGCACATCAAGCTCGACGACACCAGCGTGGACCTGGCCGACCTGCGCCTGACGCCGCCCGGCAAGGGGGCCCAGCCGATCAGCCTGCAGTCCCTGTCATTGCAGGCGAAAAATCTCAGTGACACGCTGGACCAGCCCATCCCCTTCAAGCTGCAGGCACGCTTCGACAAAGCCGGCAGTGCCGAACTGAGCGGCCAGGCTGCGTCCCACCTGAAGCAGCTGGACCTCGACCTGGACGTCAAGGACCTGCCCATCACGCCCTTCCAGCACTACTTCACCAATGTCCTCAACGTGACCTTCAGTAGCGGCCTGGTCAGCGCCAAGGGCAAGCTGGCCGTCACGCCGCCGCTGGAGAGCCAAAAGCTCGCGCTGGACTACAAGGGCGAGGCTGCCGTCACCAACCTGCGCATGCAGGACAAGGTCACCTCCACCGACTTCCTGCGCTGGCGCACCCTGGCCGTGAGTGGCATCCAGGCCAGACTGGGTGCACGCATGCAAGTGGCGCTGGAGAAGATCACCCTGTCCAACTTCTACGCCCGCGCCATCCTTTCCGACAAGGGCCGCCTGAACCTGCAAGACATCGTCGTGGCCGACGCCCAGGAACAGGGCTCGATCACCGACGACAGCAAGAAGGACAGCAAGGACGCCACGCCCGGCAACATCGGCAGCTCCCGCAAGACAACCTCCACCGCCCCGGTGACCACGCCGGCCGCCTCCGCTGATGCCCCCATCGTACGCATCGGTCAGGTGGTCCTGGAAGGCGGCAACATCAACTACACCGACAACTTCGTCAAACCCAACTACACCGCCAACATGACCGGCCTGGCCGGCACCATCGGCCAGATCTCCTCGGAGAAACCGCAGCCCGCTCCCGTCAACATCAGCGGCAAGATCGACAACGATGCCCCGCTGCAGATTTCCGGCTCGCTCAATCCCTTGTTCAAGCCCATGTACCTGGATCTCAAGGCCAGCGCCAACGGCGTGCAACTGCCGCGCCTGACGCCGTACTCCGCCAAGTACGCCGGCTATCCGATCACCAAGGGCAAGCTGTCCATGGACGTGCAATACAAGATCGAGAACGACAAGCTGGTCGCCCAGAACGACCTGCGCATCGAACAGCTGACCTTCGGCGAACGCGTGGACAGCCCCGACGCCACCAAGCTGCCGGTCATGCTGGCGGTATCGCTGCTCAAGGACCGTGACGGCAATATCAATCTCAACCTGCCGATCTCAGGCTCGCTCTCCGACCCTGAGTTCTCGGTCGGCGGCATCATCGTACGGGTCTTCGTGAACCTGATCGTCAAGGCCGTTACCTCGCCCTTTGCCCTCATCGGATCGATGTTCCGTGCCGACGAGCACATCGGCGAACTACGCTATATCGAGTTCGCGCCGGGCTCTTCCGAGGTCACCGACGAGGTCCGCAAGAAGCTCGATGCGCTGGGCTATGTCCTGCACGAACGCCCCGGCATCAAGCTCGACATCACCGGCCGCGTCGATCCTCAGGTCGATGACCAGGGCCTGCGCCAAGAAGCCCTGGAACGCAAGATGCGCGGCCTGAAACGCGCCGACCTGATCGCCCGCGAAGGCCAGCCCTCCGGCCCGGTGCGCATCAGCCCGGCCGAGCGCGGCAAGTATCTGGAGCGCGTCTACAAGGACAGCAAGTTCGACAAGCCGCGCAACATGATCGGGTTGTCCAAGTCCTTACCGCCGGAAGAGATGGAAAAGATGATCCTGGAACATACCGAGGTCACCCAGGATGATCTGCGCAATCTGGCCCAGCGTCGTGCCGACCAGGTGCGCAATTACCTGCAGGAGCAAAGTGTGATCGACCCGGCGCGTATCTTCCTGATCGCCCCCAGGCTGGACGGCACCGGTATTCCAGCCAAGGAGCCCAAGGCGCGGGTGGAACTGACGATCCAGTGACTGGATGAATGAACGGATGGATGAATGGATGAACGGAGTGGACGCCGGACCTTGAAAAGCGCGGCCACGCCCATACAACAAGGAGTAGGTTATAATTTACCTCCCGCCGAAAAGCGGGCGCCTCTCTAGCGGGAGGCAAGCGTAATACGCAGGTTCAAGCGCCCAGCTGGATTTGCGAAGCTTCAACACTCACGGGGCCGACTTGGTTTCGACAGGGGTTGCAAAGCGGAACAGGGCATGCCGAGGACTGGTTACCTCGTTAATCCATCCGGAACTGCTTAAATGCAAACGACGAATCTTACGCTCTCGCAGCGTAAATCGCACCTAGAAACCTAAGAAACTTCTAGCTCTACAGCACTTCTTCCCTGGGGTGTGCTGGCAACAGCGGTAGAGTCATTTACAGGGAATCGTGGCGTATCGGGTTACTTGATACGTCATTAAATCCAAGGTAACTCGTCCTGTCGAAGCGTGTGCGTCCGCGTCGCCAGGATCAAAACCAATTGACTGCACTACGCATGTAGAACTGTCTGTAGAGTGCTTCTGGACGCGGGTTCGATTCCCGCCGGCTCCACCAAACATCAGTCCTTTGAAATCCAAGGACATCCGGAAAACCCGCTTATCTCCTAGGAGATAGCGGGTTTTTTGTTTATTGTCGTCCAAGCGAGTTCGTTGACATCCGTGTTCTTTGGGTGCGCCGGCAGCGGGATCCATTCGGCCTCGCCAGGGATGTCCGGAAAGACATCCTTGTCGCGATTGTTCCAGGCCAGCCTGGCGGCCATACCCGAGCCCATTTGCCCAAGCCCGATGAGGGCCATATCCATTTCCATGTCCTTATGCGTCGGTCAGGTCGGCAATGTGCGCGGCGATGCCGGTTTGGCCTGGCGAAACATGGTCGGCCATGGTGTGGCGATCGGGAAAGCTGCCTCCGTTCTGCGAGCGAAACGGAATCGGCGCGTCGTCGAACAGGCGTTCGACGCGACTACGCCACGCCGCCCGGATGAGTTCGATCTCTTCCGCTTTGCCGACATGGGCGGCGCCGTACACCGGATGGACGGGGAGCACGTCCATGCCTGGATAGAAAAGCGCGCCGTGGGTGAGCGGAAAGAGCAGCTGATCAATCGGGCCGTTGATGCCGCGCGGACCATAGTCCGCAGCCGGGCCGCCTGCCAAAACGTTGACCAGCGCCCGCTTGCCCTTCAGGATGCCGTCCCCAAAGCGATATTCGTTGGTGCCATTCTTGTACCCGTAGGCAAAGCCGAAGGCGTAGACACGATCGATCCAGCCTTTCAGGATGGCGGGCAAGCCATACCACCAGAGGGGGAACTGCATGATCACCGCATCGGCCGCCAGCAGCTTCACCTGCTCTGCGGCGACATCCGCCGTCTGCTGCCCAGTTGCATAGGCATGACCTGATTCCATAATGTACGAGAGGCGATCAGGATTAACCCTGCTCGGAAAATCCTCTGCATCGAAGACAGCCTTCCAGCGCATGCCATAGAGGTCCGACTGAATGACTTCATGCCCTTGGGCGGTAAGGGCTTCAATCGAGACATCGACCAGTTGCCGCGTCAGCGAGGCCGGCTCAGGGTGGGCGTAGACGATGAGGACTTTCTTGGTCATGGTGCGGTTCTCCAAGTGGTTTGCAATGACCGCATGATGGCCTCTGGCCATGGTATATGTGAAATCGATTATTTTTTACTCTACAATCCACCACATGGATACCGGACGCATCGATCTCAATTTGTTGCTGACTCTTGAAGCTCTCCTGGCAGAGCGGAATGTGACAAAGGCGGCCGCGCGACTTCACCTTAGTCAGCCAGCAGTGAGCGCACAGTTGAGCCGCCTTCGGGATGTGTTCGACGATCCCTTGCTTGTCCCGGCCCACCGCGGGATGACGCCTACGGCCAAGGCGCTCGACCTAATCGGCCCGCTGCGAGAAGCGCTCGATCAACTGCGAATTACCCTCCATTCCCATAAAGACTTCTCGCCGGCACGGGGCAAGCTGACAGTCACGGTGGCTTGCACGGACTATGTGCAGGCTGCGGTCCTGATACCGCTCGCTGTGACGTTGAGGCAGCGCGCGCCGGGGGTGCGCCTGGCCGTTCGCCATTGGGATCCTGCGTCGATGGAGCAACAGCTAAGTCGCGGCGAGATCGACCTGGCTCTCACCACGCCTGATCCCAGTCACGTGCATCTGCGAACCTGCCACCTATACACGGAGACCTACGTCCTCATCGGTCGACGAGATCATCCAAGTCTCAGGCCCGGACTTACGCCCGGAGAGTTCGCGAAACTGGAACATGTAATCGTGTCACCATCGGGCGGCGCCTTCACAACGCCGATCGACGAGGCACTGGCAGCGCTTGGGCATCGCCGCCAAGTCGTTATGTCGGCAGCGTCCTTCCTCTTCGTCCCCGAGATCGTTTCGTCTAGCGATCTTGTCGCCCTTGTGCCGAGGCGGCAACTACGAGGCCAGGCGGACCGGCTCGTCTTGATCGATATCCCTTGGCTTTCGGAGCAGTTCGACGTCAGCTTGATTTGGCACGAGCGCAGCCACGGACACGCTGGCCATCGCTGGATTCGGAATCTACTTGTCGAGGTCGTGACAGACAAAGGCAATGGCGTGCGCCTGCCAGATTTAACCTGAACAAGCAGGGCGACAGCAATCGCGCTTTGCCGAGGGTCTTGACCAAGGTGCAAGCTGCCTCCCTGTCCGAAGTGGCCGCAGCGCTGCACCAGCAACGCGGCGGCCCGCCTGGTCCGGTTATGGTTGATGCAAGAGCGAGGTGCTGCTGGGCTTAAGTATGGTCATGGTGGCCGTTCCTGATGTCCTGGCAGGACTGGAGTCGGCGGAGCTGGTGCGGGTTTTGCCGCGCTGGTGGGCCGATGCGGGCGCAATCTCTCTCTACTATGCGAGCCGCCACCTGCTCCCGGCCAAGACGCGATTCTTCATCGATTTCCTGATCGAGGCCTTTAAACGTGAAGACTACGCACGACGCTTCGCCGGTAACCTGGGTTGAACCTGCACGAATGCTTCACAGATAGCATGCCTGGGCCTCGATCGGACCCGGGGTGGATCAGGTCCAGGCGATTTCCGCTTCAAGCTGACGGTATGCTTTGCTCGAACGTGAACAGCTTCTCGGGATCGTACTTTCTCTTCACCCGCATCAGTCGTGTCAGATTGTCGCCGTAATAGGCCTTGGCCCAGTGGGGCAGGTTCCGGCTGGGGAAATTCACGTAGGACTGCGGCAGCATATAGCACTGCATGTCCTCGAAATAGGCGGCCAGCCATGCCTGCTGCCGGCGCACCGTGTCTGGATGATCGATCGGCGCCCAGGCACTCTCCATCTCGAAGATGTAATTGGCATTGCGGTGCACATACGCGGTGGCGTCCGCCGCCACCTCCCTGACCTTGCCGCCGATGGCGAACAGGATGCCCATGTTCTGCGGCAGCAGCGAGCCGCCGGGCCATTTCATCATCCAGCGCAGCATGGTTTCCAGCGCTTCCGGAGGCAGCTTGTCGGCGACGTAGCTCGAACGCAGATCGTACATGCCATTCGGATCATCGGTGATGAGGTAGTCGCGCGCTTGCCAGTAGCTCATCTGGCGGATGTCCTGCTTGATCGGTTTGACCATACTGAGCGCCGGTGCCAGCACTTCCAGCGCCTTTTCGCGCGGACCGAAGAACTGGCCCAAGGTGGTCACCAGCAGCTGGTCGCGCTTCGGATACGCACCTGGCGCGCTGGGATAGGCCTTGGTGCGGGTGGAGATATGCTGCGCGTGCTCGTTCTGGATCGCTTGCAGGGCAAGCAGCAATTCGACCTGCTTCTCGCCCGGCCACACGATGTTGAAGATGGTCACATCATCCTTGACCTCATGCAATTCGAAGCTGAATGCGGTGTTGACGCCAAAGTTGCCGCCACCCCCGCCGCGCAGCGCCCAGAACAGGTCGCTGTAATCACCGCCGGCATCGGCGGAGACCTGCTTGCCGCTGGCCAGCACCAGGTCGGTCTGCACCAGGCTGTCGCAGGTCAGGCCCGCGTGGGTCGCGGAAAAACCCCAGCCGCCGCCCAGCACCAGGCCGCTGGCACCCACGGTCGGGCAACGGCCTGAGGGGATTGCGAAATTGGTACCGCTGAAAGCGTCGGCCATATCCTGATTGCAGGCACCGGCCTGGATGTAGCCACGGTTCTTGTCGAGGTCGTACCACACCTTGTTCATCGCCTTGACGTCGATCAGCAAGCCCCGGGTGGTGGAGAATCCAGCGTAGTTGTGGCCGCCCGAGCGGATCGCAAACGGCTCGCGATGGTCGGCCGCCCAGCGCAGGCAGAGCTGGACATCATGCGCGTCGGCGCACATCGCCACGGCGCGTGGCAGGATGTCGGCATAGCGGGCATTGTTGGGTGCAGCGGCCATTGCATAGCCCATTTCACCCGGGAAGATCAGACGGCCGTGCATGCTGCTGCGCAGGGCTCGCAGGTTTCTGGGGGAATGTAGCGCGGGCGCGGCGAGCAGCGCCGAAGGAACACTGCCCGCATACAGCAATGCCGCCCCGGCCTGCAAAAATTTGCGACGCGGCAGCTCATCAAAATGACGCATTCTCCCCCCTGAGTAAGTTTTTCAGTAACGTATTGGTTACGTCTAGGCGAACGATTCTAACTCAGCAGCATGTCATCATAGAAGCGCCACCCGAATGCGGGAGAAAAGCGTCGGTGCCGGACCCGCCGGCCAGCTCGACGGTGAAGAGCAAACGGACGCCGGTGCCCAATTCACACTGCGCGGCGGCCTGGAAGCACAATGCCCGCCCTAGGTAAATCGCACGCCGGCCAGCTGTTCCGACACCTGCCAGAGCCGTTCGGCCACGCCGCGATCAAGCGCTTGCCTGGGGACGCGGGCAGGGGCTGGAAATCCGCGGGTCTCCCCCAGCTTGTCCGGTCCATAGTAAGCACCTGCCTCGGCCTCTTCGGCCGTTGCCGCGTAGAGGATGGGCAGTGCTCCCTGCTCCACGGGCTGGAACAGGAACCAGAAGTAACGCCGCAGCAATCCCGCAGCGCTTTGCGCGCCAGCGCCATTGGCGATCAGGTCGGTACGGGAAACGCCGGGATGTGCGCCGATGCTGCGGATATTCCAGCCCATGGCCTGACTGCGCCGCTGGAGCTCGATGCTAAACAGCAGGCAGGCCAGCTTGGATTGCGCATAGGCGCTCATGGGCCGATAGGCATGCTCGCTTTGCAGATCCTCGAAACTGATCTTTCCCGAGCGCGCCGCTACGCTCGACACCGTCACCACGCGCGGCTGGGTGGCCGCCCGCAGCAAAGGCAGCAATTGGGCAGTCAATGCGAAATGCCCGAGGTAGTTGGTACCGAACTGCAATTCGAAGCCATCCTCGGTGCTGCAGCGCTGCGGCGGCGCCATCACGGCAGCATTGTTGATGAGCAGGTCGACACACCCATGCGTATCCTGCAGGCGCCGGCAAAACTGGCTGATGGAAGACAGACTGGCCAGGTCCAGCAATGCGAAATCGACCAGGGACTGAGGCACTTCGCTGCGGATGCGTTGCACCGCCGCAGCGCCCTTGTCCGCATTCCGCCCGGCGATGATCACCCGGGCGCCACTGGCGGCCAGCGCCTGTGCCGTACGATAGCCAAGGCCGCCGGTCCCCGTGACGATGGCCGTACGTCCGCGTTGAAATGGGATGAGAGACTCCGTCCAATGTGTCATCATCGTCAACCTGTCTGGAAAGCAGTAATCGGATTCAAAAATAAGCACTGAGTGCATAATTTAATGCACTCAGTGCAATTTAGCAATGAGTTTATTCATGTCTGACATTTCATCTTCCGTCGACTCCGGGGCTTCCCCTGGCCTGCGCGAGCGCAAGCGTCTGGAGACGCGGCGTCGCATCGCCGAGGTGGCGCAAGGCTTGTTCATGGCGCGTGGATATGCCGCCACGACGTTGGACGACATCGCGGCGGCGGCAGATATTTCCCGCCGCACCTTCTTTTCGTATTTCAAGTCGAAGGACGACATCATCCTGTACTGGCGGGACGCCGATACCGCTGCCTTGCTGGCGGACCTGCTGAAGGTGTCGCCGGATGCCGATCCACTGGATGCGGTACGGGACGTGATGGTGGCGCACATTGGGCGCTACACCACCGAACAGATGACGGCGGTGGACAATCTGATGCGTTCCAGTGAGTCCCTGATGGCGCGCAAACAGGCCTTCTATGCGGAGCAGGAGGTCATGCTCTTCGACGCGCTATGCCAGGTATGGCGCCATCCTGAGCAGCGAGCACGGCTGCGGATGGTGGCCATGGTGTCTGTGGGTGCCATGCGGCTTGCCTTGCAGACCTGGCGCGAACAATCCGGTCAACGCAAGCCTGCCTCCAGGTACCTGCTTGAGGCATTCGATATCCTGCGCAAGGGACTCTAGGCCGAGGAGGGTCACCCCGACGCCAGACTGCGGATCTGACTGCCGACAAGAGCAAGGCGTCGGCGACGCCATCCTGCCCCTGCCCCGCCCCCGTTCTCCACTCAGCGCGCGCGCCCCAGAACCGGATGCCGCGCCACCGTCTCGGCCAGGAAATCGGCCACGGCGCGCACGCGTGCCGATGCGCTCAGGTCGGCGTGCATCACCAGCCAGAGGCCATTGTCGAAGAGCTCCTCGGATGGCACCACCTTCACCAGCTCCGGGGCTGTGGCGAGGAAATCCGGGATGATCGCCAGCCCCAGGCCGGCACGCGCCGCCGCGATCTGCATCGGCAGGTTCGATACCATCAGCACGGTGCGCGCCTGAGTAGCATGGCTCGTCATCCATTGCGCCGCCGGCAGGTGGCTGTGAGCGTCGTCCCAGGTGATGACATCGCGACCGGCGAAGGGATCGCCGTCGCGCTGGCGGTGCTGCTTCAGGTAGGCGCGGCTGGCGTAGACGGCATAACTCATCCGGCCAAGCTGGCGCAGCTTCAGGTTGCCGCTGGCCGGCCGCACCACCCGCAAGGCCAGGTCGGCTTCACGCCGACCCAGCGTCACCGTGGCGGTGTGGGTGACGATCTCCAGACATAGCGCGGGGTAGCGCTTGACCAGCGCCGGCATGGCGGGAATGACCAGATCCGTGGCCAGGTTCTCGGAGGTTGCCAAGCGCACCGTGCCGGAGATCGTTCCACTCAGACTGGCCGCGCCCCGCTCCACGGCCAGCACGCCCTGCTCGGCGGCTTCGGCGCGGCGCAGTATCTCCTGCCCTTCGTCGGTGAGGAAGTAGCCGGTCTGATGCCGTTCGAACAGCGTGGCGCCCAGGTCCTGCTCCAGCTCGCTCACGCGCCGCGCCACTGTGGACTGGCTGGCTTTCAATGCACTGGCCGCCCTGGTGAGACTGCCGCTGCGGGCCACTTCGAGAAAGAACTTGAGGTCGTTCCAGTCCATCGACGTTTTCTATTTATGGAAAATGATCCGCCGATTATTTGTATTTTCCTCCTGGAACGCAAGGACTACATTGATCGCATGACGCACTGACGGTCGTCGATTTCGCCACCGGTCACCGTCCGAACCTATCCATTCCAGCCGAGGAGAATCCAACATGCAATACCGTACCCTGGGCCACACCGGCCTGCTCGTTTCCCGTCTCTGCCTGGGCACGATGACCTTCAGCAATGGCGAAGGCGTCTACCAGCACATCGGCAACGTCGGCCAGAAAGAGGCCGATGAGCTGGTCAGGACCGCCTTCGAGGCCGGCGTCAATTTCTTCGATACCGCCGACGTCTATTCGGCCGGCGCCAGCGAGGCCACGCTGGGCCAGTCCTTCCGCAACCTCGGCCTGGCGCGTAGCGATGTGGTACTGGCCACCAAGGTCTACAGCCGCATGGGGCCGGGTCGCAATGATGTGGGAGCCTCGCGGGGTCACATCATGGATGCGGTCGAAGCCAGCCTGCGCCGCTTGCAGACCGACCACATCGATCTCTACCAGGTGCACGCCAACGACACCATCACCCCCATCGACGAAACCCTGCGCGCGCTGGATGATCTGGTGACCCAGGGCAAGGTGCGCTACGTGGGCGTATCCAACTGGCAGGCCTGGAAGATCGCCCGCGCCATCGGTGTTTCGGCGGAAAAGGGTCTGGCGCGTTTCGAAACGGTACAAGCCTATTACTCGCTCGCCGGACGCGATCTGGAGCGAGAAATCGCCCCCCTGCTGGAAGCCGAAAAGATGGGCTTGATGGTATGGAGCCCACTGGCCGGCGGCCTGCTGTCGGGCAAGTTCAGCCGCGACAACCAGAAACCGGCGGACTCGCGCCGTTCCGGTTTCGACTTCCCCATCGTCGAGAAGGGGCGCGCCTGGAACATCATCGATGTGCTGGCGCCAATCGCCCGCCGTCACCAGGTCAGCCCGGCGCGGGTGGCGCTGGCCTGGCTGCTGTCACGGGAGGTGGTGACCTCGGTCATCATGGGAGCGCGTCGCATCGACCAGTTGCAGGACAACCTGGGCGCCATCGATCTGCAACTCGATCAGGAAGAATTGCAGGCCCTTGATGAGGTCAGTGCCCTGCCGCCTGAATATCCAGGCTGGATGCTGGCCACGCAAAGTGCTGATCGCCTGGGTCCGGTGGATCTCTGGAGCGAGGCCCTGCACTCCTGAGGCAGAGCGGACGCAGCTCTTCCGTGCAATCCTTCAGCGCGGCTTTTCAGCGCCTGTGCGAGGTCAGGACCGTGGACATGTACTCCAGCGCAAAGTCCACGAAGGTCCTGGCCCGCAGCGGCAGGTTGCGCCGCGCCGGATAGACCACATGCGCCGGCAGCGTGCTGGCTTCCCACTTCGGCAGCAGTCGCACCAGCCGGCCGGAGACCAGATCCTCCTCGACCAGCCAGGTCGGCAACGCCGCCACGCCGAGGTCCATGCGCGCTGCTTCGCGCAGGCTGGTCACGCCTTCGGATTGCAGCAGCGGGCGTACCTGCAGGCGACTTTCTTCCCCGTCCCGATACAGCGTTACCTCGCGCGTACCGCCAAAGGTAGCGGACGAGAGGATCACCCACGGCCATTCCTGCAGGTCTTCCGGACGACGGCAGCGGCGGTGTGCCGCCACCAGCCCGGGCGACGCCACCACATGACGGCGGATCTGTCCCAGGGAGCGCGCCACCACCCGGTCGTCGGTCAGCTCGCCAGCGATGATGCCAACGTCGCAGCCCTCCTCGATCATGTGCAGCGGACGGTTCGAATAGGCCAGTTCCATCGTCACGCCGGGGTGGGCGTGGATGAAACTGCTGATGAGACGACTCACCACGGTCTGCCCGAAGTCGATGGTGGAAAACACCCGGATGTTGCCCTGCAGTCCGCCCTGTTCCAGCCTCAGTCGTTGCTGGGCTGCGTCGGCCAGTTCGATGATGGCGCGGGCATCGTGCAGGAAGCGCTGGCCGGTCTCGGTCAGGCTCATGCGATGGGTATCGCGCCTGAGCAGCTCGGCGCCGCACTGCTGTTCCAATGCGCTCAACTGCCGGCTCAGGGTCGGCTGGGCCATCTGCAGCGACCGTGCAGCCGCGGAGATGCTGCCGCATTCGACGATGGCAACGAAGCTGCGCAACAGGAGCAGATCATCGAACATGGCTATGCAATAAGTGGATAAGCGATATGTCGATTATACGACTACAGCAGAAGCGATACCGGTGAGATGATTCTTCCATGCCGTTCCGTCCCAATGACTTTCCATTCAGGAGAAAAACCATGACCAGTATCGCCAATACCGCTTCCGGCTCCCGTTCCAGCAACAAGGTCGCCATCGTCACCGGCGCATCACGCGGCATCGGGGCGGCCACCGCCAGGCGCCGGGCGGCCGACGGCATCGCCGTCATCATCAACTATGCCGGTCGCAAGGCCGACGCAGACGCGGTCGTGGCCGGGATCGAAGCCGCCGGCGGACGGGCTGCCGCCGTCCAGGCCGATGTCGCCGTCCCGGCACAGGTGGCCGCCATGGTCGATCAGGCTTGCACGCTTTTCGGTGGCGTCGACTTCCTGGTCAATAACGCCGGCATCATCCAGCCCGGCCTGACCATGCTGGCCGATACCGATGACGAGCTCTTCGACCGCTTGATCGCCATCAACCTCAAAGGAAGCTTCAACACCATGCGCATCGCCGCCAAACGGCTGCGCGACGGCGGCCGCATCGTCAACTTTTCCAGCAGCGTGAAGGCCCTGGCGTTGCCCGGGTATTCGGTCTATGCCGGCACCAAGGCGGCGGTGGAGGCCATGACCAACATCTTCGCCAAGGAACTGCGCGGACGCGGCATCACCGTCAATGCCGTGGCGCCGGGACCGACCGCCACCGATCTCTTCCTCAAGGACAAGACCGAGGCCCAGATCGAACACCTGGCCAAGCTGCCGCCGCTGGAACGCCTGGCGCAGCCGGACGATATCGCCGAGGTGGTGGCCTTCCTGGTCAGCCCGGCCGGCGGCTGGATCAACGGCCAGACCATCCGCGCCAATGGCGGCATGGTCTAAGCGGTCGGGAGACAGCAATACCGAGGCAAATATCTACCTTTTTTGTAGGTTGATCAAAACAGATTAAGTTGTTTTACAGCTTCATCAGACGTGCGTAAAGTGGATTCACGGTCTGCGAGAACAGTCCAGGCAAGACGGGCGGTGGAGGTCGAAGCTTCAGATTCGATTTCTGCTGCACCGGGCCTCCCATTCATCAACTATGAGTCCATCATGAAGCCAATCAAGCACATCGCCATCACCGGCGCCGCCGGTCAAATCGGTTATTCACTGGTCTTTCGCATCGCCAACGGCGACATGCTGGGGCCAGACCAGCCGGTCAGCCTGCGCTTGCTGGATGTCCCTGCGGCGCAGCCGGCACTGCGCGGCGTGGAAATGGAATTGCAGGACTGCGCCTTCCCGCTGCTGCGGGGTATCGTCTGCACGGATGACGCAGAGCGCGCCTTCGATCAGGTCGATCACGCCATCCTGGTCGGCGCACAGCCGCGCCAGAAGGGCATGGAACGGCGCGACCTGCTGGCAGCCAACGCCAACATCTTCGCCCAGCAGGGGCGCGCACTCAATGCCGTTGCCAGCCGCTCGGTCAAGGTGCTGGTGGTCGGCAACCCGGCCAATACCAATGCCCTCATCGCCATGAGTGCCGCCCCCGACCTCGCCCCCGCCTGCTTCAGCGCGATGATGCGACTGGACCACAATCGGGCTCGCGCCATGCTGGCCACGCGCCTGGGCGAACCGGTGGATAGCCTGGAGCAGGTGATGGTGTGGGGCAATCACTCACCCACCATGTATGCCGACTATCGCTTCGCGCTGGTCGGAGGCGAGCCGGTGCCCCTGCGTATCCAGGATGAGCAATGGAATCGGGAAGTCTTCATTCCCCGCGTGGCACAACGTGGCAGTGCGGTGATTGAAGCCCGCGGCAAATCATCAGCGGCATCAGCCGCCAGTGCGGCGGTGGACCACATGCGTGACTGGGTCTGCGGCAGCCACGGCCGGTGGGTATCAATGAGCCTGCCCTCCAATGGCGACTACGATATTCCGGAAGGGATTTTCTTTGGCGTGCCAGTGCGCTGCGAAGAAGGTCGCATTGAACGTATCACCGGCCTGGCGATCGACGCGTTCGCACGTGAACGCCTGCAGGGGGCCGTCGATGAACTGATGGAAGAACGCGCCGCCATCGGTCACCTGCTGCTGCGCTGATCGATGGGCGTGGCGCGTCTGCCACTTTTGCGCAGCCTTTCAGCCCGGCTTTTGGTCGCTTTTCAGCGCACCGGATAATCCACCTGATGCCGCGCGATGCGCAGGCTGCCCAGTTGCTGGCGCACGGCCAGGTGGGCGGGATGGTCGGCATAGGCACGCAAGGCCTCGGCACTGTCGAATTCCGTGACCAGCACCACGTCACAGGCGTAATCGACGCCACTGACGTCGGTGCCGACCTCCAGATGGCGCAGGCCGGGAATGCGGCCGGCCAGCCCTTCGAAGGCTTGCCTGACCTGTTCGACATTGGCCAGATGCGGCGCGCTACCGCGCTCGCCCTGGATGTCCCACATCACGATGTGCCGGACTGCCATCTCAGTTCCCCGCAACCGGTGCATGGCCATGCCAGGCATTTTCCAGCAAGGCGCGCAAGGCGGCCCGCTCCAGCGGACGTGGATTGGCATAGGCATTCTGCAAGGCGATATCGGTGCAGCGATCAAGCTCTTCATGGGGCATGCCCAGCTCGCGCAGCGACAACGGCGCCTGCAGCGTGCGCGCCAGCGCATGCACGCCCTGTGCCGCGTCCTCGCTACCGAGGGCGCGGGCGATGCGCTGCATGGCCTGCGGCGCGGCCGGCGCATTGTAGGCCAGTGCATGCGGCAGGATCACGGTGTGGGTCTCGGCATGCGGCAGGTTGTAGCTGCCGCCCAGCGTGTGGCACAGCTTGTGATGCAGCGACATGCCGACATTGCCCAGCACCGTCCCGCACAGCCAGGCGCCGTACAGGCATTGGCTGCGGGCATCCAGGTCATCGGCGCGCAGGACGATCTGCGGCAGCCCTTCGGCCAGTGCGCGGATACCCTCCTCGGCCAGCATCGACATGATGGGATTGGCATCGGGCGCGTACAAACCCTCAGCCGCATGCGCCATGGCATTGATGCCGCTGGTGACCGACAAGGGCAGCGGCAGGCCCAGGCTCAACTCGGGATCGTAGATCACCGTGCGCGGCAAGACGCGCACATCGCGCCCGGTCTTCTTGAGGCCGGCTTCGGTGATGCCGTAGATCGGCGTCATCTCGCTGCCGGCATAGGTGGTCGGGATAGCCAGGATGGGCAAATCCGATTCCAGCGCAATGGCCTTGCCCAGGCCCATGGTGGAACCGCCGCCGATGGCGATGGCGCAGTCGGCCTCCAGTTCGCGGGCGACTTCGCGGGCGTGGCGCGCGGTCTCGATGGGCACATGCATGACGGCCTGGTCGAAGATGCCGGCGCAGCGTTCGCCGATCAGCGCGGCCACGCGTTCGGCCTCGGCACGCTGGCCCGGGGTGCACAGCACCAGCGCGCGGCGGGCGCCCAGTTGCTCGGTTTCGCGGACCAGATGTTGCAGGCTGCCGGCGCCGAAGATCACACGGGCGGCAGCGCTGGTGTAGGTAAAGGCTTGCATGGCGGTCTCGGTTCAGTTGCGCTGGGGATTGAGGATGAAATCATAGTGCAGCGTGTAGAAGGGCTGCTCGCAATGGCTGCCATCGGGGGCGATGCCCGCCTCATGGCGCGGCCAATCGGCAATCAGCGTGGAACGCACGCCGAACACGGCATCCGAGTCCAGGTAGTGGTCGCCGCGGCGGAACACGTGGGTGATCAATGTTTCATAGCCCTCGGCCCGGATACGAAAGTGCAGGTGAGCCGGGCGCCATGGATGCCGGCCCAGCTTGTCCAGCATCCGCCCTACCGGGCCATCATGCGGGATGGGATAGGAGTTGGCCAGGATGCTGCGGAAATGGAAGCACCCCTGGGCGTCGGTCTGCAGGGTACCACGGGCTTGCAGCTGGTCCAGGTCGGGATACTGCACGTCGTAGAAGCCATCCTCGTCGGCCTGCCACACTTCCAGCGTGGCATGGGCCAGCGGCTGCCCATCCAGTCCTCGCACACTGCCACTGACAAAGCAGGGCTCGCCCCGTGCGCCGTTGGCGATGTCGGCACCCAGTTCGTAGCGCGGTGAATTCTCGACGTGGAAAGGACCGAACACCGTGGCCTCGGTGCAACCGGCGGGCTTGTGGTTCTGCTGCGCCATTACCAGCGTGGACAGGCCCAGGGTGTCGGAGAGGAGGATGAATTCCTGGCGCTTGTCGGAACACATCTGGCCGGTCTCGGTGAGAAACCGGATGCCCTCGAACCATTCTTCCTCGGTCAGCTTGACCTCGCGGGCGAAGGCGTGCAGGTGCTGCACCAGGCTGGTCATGATCTGCCGCAGGCGCTCGTCGGGCATGCCTGCATGGCGGGCCAGCACGGCCTGGGTGATGGTGTCTTCGTTCAGGTTGAGCATGGTCTCCTCGCTTATTTTGGGTGGATCGTCCGGATTTTTCCGCTGGGCGTTAATATAGGCCGGTTTTTTGGAGGGATATATGCCGGAAGTGGAAAACTGTTTTCCACCCGGCCATGACGGGAGACCCGGGTGGACCGCTGGAGCCAATTCGAACTCTTCGTGCAGGTGGCCGAGCTGGGCAGCCTGTCGCGTGCGGCAGAGGTGCTGGGCATGTCCAATGCCGCGGCCAGCCGCAGCCTGGCGGCGCTGGAAGAACGCCTGGGTGCACGCCTGGTGGAGCGGAGCACGCGCCGCCTGGGACTGAGCCAGACCGGTGAAGCCTTCTACCGCCAATGCAAGGCGGCCCTGGTGCAGATGAAGGAGGCCGAGGAACTGGTCAACGCCAATAGCGTGGCGCCCAGCGGCATGCTGCGGGTGACCTCCTCGCTGTCGTTCTGCATGAAGCACATCAGCCCCATCCTGCCGCGCTTTCACCGGCTCTATCCGGACATCACGCTGGACCTGGTAGCGGCCAATCGCTACGTCGACCTGCTCGACAGTGGCATCGATGTGGCCATCCGCACCCGCGAGTTCGAACCGGATTCCAACATCGCCGTGCGCCGCCTGGCCTCGACCCGCCGCATCCTGGCCGCCGCTCCGGGTTACCTGGCCGCACGTGGCGTACCGCGCACGCTGGAGGACCTGGTCGCGCACGACCTGCTGATCTACAGCCATGCCAACCAGCCCAACAGCCTGCGCTTTCACCACCGTCAGGCCGGCGAACGCACGCTGGAGATCAGCGCCCTGATGCAATCCAACGACGGTCAGATCATCCGGGCCGCCGCGCTGGAGGGGCTGGGCATCCTGATCCAGCCCAATTACATCATCTACGACGACGTCGTCGCCGGCCGGCTGGTGCCGGTGCTGGATGACTGGGACCTGCCGCGCCTGACCATCAATATCGCCTACCAGGGGCGCAAGCACCTGCCGGCCAAGGTCCGGGTGTTCATCGATTTCCTGGTCCAGCACTTCGAGGAGATGGACTACGAGCGCAAATGGACGCGCTGAACGGTCTGGCTCGAACACTATAATACCGATTGGTAAATAAAAAATACCGAGTAGTAGCGTTCGCCTTTCTTTGGTAGTAATCTAGCGAGCATGTGAAGCGCCGCGCATTGGTGCACCCTACCTTCGCCCCGAGGAATGACCCGCATGTCCATCGCTACCGCCCTGTTCACCCTGTTTGCCTCCCTGTCTTCGTCTTACCGGCGGCGCCTGATGACAGGCATCGCTCTGGGCCTGCAACTCTCCCTGGCCGGGACCGCCTTCGCGCAGGCCGCTCCGCAAGCCACCCCACCCTGGCGCGAAGTGCTGCCGCAGGCGCAGACCGTGGGCAGCGGCACCATGCGCTGGCTGGGCCTGCGCATCTATGACGCCACCCTGTGGGCGCCGCAGCGCCCTCTGGACGACAACCAGCCTTTCGCGCTGCAACTGGATTACAAGGTCGGCATCAGCCGCGACCGGCTGGCCAATACCTCCATCGACGAAATCCAGCGCATGAGTCCGGCGCCGATCCCCGGCCCCACGCTGGCGCGCTGGAAGAGCGAGCTCAGCCGCGCCTTCGTCGATGTCGCCGATGGCGATGAACTGGTGGGCGTCTATCTGCCCCGACGTGGCATGCGGCTCTATGACAGGAACAAGCTGCTGGCCGAGATCGCCGATCCCGAACTGGCACGCTCCTTCTTCAATATCTGGCTCGGCCAGCCCAGCCGTGACGACAGCCTGCGACGCCGCCTGCTGGGGGAAACGCCTTGAGTGCAGGCACCGCCCGCCTGCCCGGGCGCTGGCACGACCCGGCCTACGGTATGCTGGGCGCACCGCTGGCGATGGCGGCGCTGCCGCTGTTCGTACAGCTGCCGGCGTATTACGCCAGCCATGTCGGCGTGGCACTGGCCCCGCTGGGGTGGGTCTTGTTTGCCGCACGCCTGCTGGACATGCTGCAGGACCCGCTCTTCGGTCATCTGCTGGATCACTCGGCGCAACGCCAGAAGCGCTGGATGGGCCTGGCCGCGCTGGTGCTGGCACTGGCTTTCGTCTGTCTGTGGAATCCTCCCGCCACGCCCCAGGCCGCCATGCCCTGGCTGGTCGGCATGCTGGTGCTGGCCTATGGCGCGCACAGCATGCTGAGCATCGCCTACCTGTCATGGGGCTCGCGCCTGCCTGACGATGGTCTGCGCGCCGTGGCCTGGCGCGAGGCGGCCGGGTTGGTCGGGGTGATCGTGGCCAGCGTGGTGCCGGTGGGCATCCTGGCCGCCGACCCGACGCGGGTGGCGGCCCGTCTCAATATGTATTGCCTGTTCTTTGCCGCCGTGCTGGGCGTGGCGCTAGTGCTGTTGCTGCGCCAGCCGGCGCCGCCCACCGTGGCAGCCGGGCAGCCGTGGCGACAGGCGCTGGCCAGCCTGTGGGCCAATCACGCCTTCCGCGCCCTGTTGTCCCCCTATCTGCTCAATGCCCTGTCGGCTGCCATTCCGGCCACGCTGGCGTTGTTCTTCATCGAAGATCAATTGCAGGAGAAGGCCCTGGCCGGCCTGTTCCTGGCCGCCTATTTCGGCGCGGCCGCGCTGGGTCTGCCGCTGTGGAGTGCGCTGGCGCGCAAGGTCGGCGCGGTGGCCTGCTGGCGCCTGGCCATGCTGCTGTCGACCGTGGGCTTCATCGGCGCGGCGTGGCTGGGGCCGGGCGATCGCCTCGCCTTCCGTGCCGTGTGCCTGGCCACCGGTGCCGCACTGGGCGCCGACCTGCTGCTGCCGCCGGTCTTGCTGGCGCGGGTCGTCACCGGGCGCGGCTCGGTGGGTGCGGCCTTTGGCATCCTCACCATGCTGGGCAAGCTGGCGCTGGCCCTGGCCGGCATCGCGCTCCCCATCCTGTCGGCCCTGGATTACCACCCTGGCCAGGGCCCCGGCACCAGCCTGCCCCTGGTCTATGCCGCCCTGCCCTGCCTGCTCAAGCTCTGCGCGTTCGTGGCACTGAGCCGCTATGGGCGCAGGCATCCTTTTTGACGCATCAGCATGAAGAAGAAAGACACGTCCTCGTCCCATCCGGCCCGCACTCTGCGCCTGGTCCTGGGTGACCAGCTCAACCCGCTGCACTCCTGGTTCGATACCGTCGATCCCGAGGTGGTCTACGTGCTCATGGAAGTCCGTTCGGAAACCGACTACGTGCTGCACCACGCGCAGAAGATCCTGGCCATCTTCGCCGCCATGCGTGCCTTTGCCGCGCGCCTGCGCGCCGACGGCCACCGGGTGCGCTACATCAGCCTGGACGATGCCAGCAACCGCCAGTCGCTTGAGGCCAACCTGTCGGCCCTGGTGACCCACTACCAGGCCCAGGAGGTGCAATGGCAGGCGCCGGATGAATGGCGGGTCGACCAGACCTTGCAACAATGGGCCGAGGGCCAGGCGCTGCCGGCAACTGCGGTCGATACCGAGCACTTCCTCACCGCCCGCCATGAGCTGCCGCGCCTCTTCGCCGGGCGCAAGCAATGGCTGATGGAACACTTCTACCGGCAGATGCGCCGCCGCTTCGAACTGCTGCTTGATGCGGCCGGCCAGCCCGAGGGCGGTCAATGGAATTTCGACCACGACAATCGCAAGCGCTGGCCCGGTACTCCGCCCGAACCGGAAGACTGGCGCGCACCGCACGACCACGGCGCGCTATGGCAGATGCTGCAGCAACAGGGCGTGGCCAGCTTCGGCGAGCCGCAGGCCAAGCAGTTGCGCTGGCCACTGGATCGCGACGAAGCCCTGCAGCACCTGGAGCATTTCATCACCCGCGTGCTGCCCTGCTTCGGCGACTATGAAGACGCGATGAGCAGCCGGGCCCAGCGCCTGTTCCACTCGCTGCTGTCGTTCGCGCTCAACGTCAAGATGCTGCAGCCGCTGGAGGTGGTCCGTCGCGCCGAGCAGGCCTATCGCGATGGCGATGCGCCGCTGGCGGCGGTGGAGGGCTTCATCCGCCAGATCATCGGCTGGCGCGAATACGTGCGGGGCATCTACTGGTCTCAGATGCCCGGCTATGACGAACGCAATGCCCTGGCACACCGGCTGCCGCTGCCGGCCTGGTTCTGGACCGGCCAGACCCGCATGCGCTGTCTGCAGCACGCCATCGGCCAGTCGTTGCAGACGGCGCACGCGCATCACATCCAGCGCCTGATGGTGATCGGCAACTTCGCCCTGCTGGCCGGACTGGACCCCAAGCAACTGCACCACTGGTACCTGGGCATCTACATCGATGCCTTCGAATGGGTGGAACTGCCCAACACCCTGGGCATGAGCCAATGGGCCGACGGCGGCATCATCGCCACCAAGCCCTATGTCAGCAGCGCCGCCTATATCGGGCGCATGAGCGACTATTGCCAGGGCTGCGCCTACGATCCCAAGCAGAAGACCGGCGAGGACGCCTGCCCCTTCAATGCCTTGTACTGGGATTTTTTCCTGCGCCACCGTTCCACCTTCGGCAACAACCCCCGCATGGGCATGGCCTACCAGCAACTCAAGAAGATGGACCAGGCCGATATCACCCGCCTGCAGGAACAGGCCGCCACCCTGCGCGCTCGCCTGGACAGTCTCTAGGGCTGGCACGGGGCATCGTCGGCGGAAACTCCCGCCGGCCGATAACTTCTGCTGGATTGCCCAAAAGCAGGCAAAATACACAAAATCTGACGAACTCACGAAATTCCCTGCCTGATGCGGTCGTCGAAACTGACTGCGCGGCAAGACTGTTGCTTTTCGTCGAAAACCGATTATACCGAATTCAAATTTTATCTAACGAATTTGATTTATTTGTGTAATATACCGATAATGGATTTATGAAAACCGCAAAGACAATCAGCTCCGAGGTCTGCACCACGCAGGAAGCGGCCCATATCCTGGGCATTTCGGTGTCCTCCGTTCAGCAACTGGTCGAGGCCGGCATCATCGAAGCCTGGAAGACCAAGGGCGGTCACCGTCGCATTCCGCTGGCTGCCGTGCATGCCTACAAGGCCACGCCGGGTAGCTCCGGCGACGCTACCGAGTACAGTCGCAACGCGCCGGCTCCGCGCCCTGGCAATGGCCGCACCGCCGTACTGGTGATCGAGGACAACCGCCTGCAACGCGAGCTGTATGCAAGCGCGCTCGGTTCCTGGGGGCTGCCGCTGGATCTGGTCTATTGCGACAACGGTTACAAGGCATTGCTGGAGATCGCGCGCAGCAAACCCGACGTGGTGCTGGCCGATATCGTGATGGAAGGCATGGACGGCTACGAAGTGGTCAAGACCATCCTCAACGATCCACAACTGCGCGATGTGAGCATCGCCATCGTCAGCAGCCTGGATCAGGACGAGATGGCGCAGCGTGGCGGTATTCCGGCAGGGGTGGTGTTCTTCCCCAAACCGGTCAATTTTGATGAATTACGCGGCTACATGCGGGCCTGTTGTGCACGCAGGGAGCGCGAGTCCCGCTAGGGACTACCACTGGAAAGGCCAGCAGTGCCATGGATGACCGGAAAACCTCTCTCTTGCCGCTCCGGTTTGCACGCATCGATCTGCGCCTGGCGCTGGGGCTGTTTTCCCTGCTGCTGATCTGCGGTCTGTGGCTTGGAGCGCTCAAGGAGCTGCAGACCAGCCGCGAAAACCACCTGCAGGACGCCCGTCGCGATGCCCAGTCGCTCTCGCGGCTGTTCCTGGAACATGCCTACCGCACCATCGAAGCAGCCGACCAGGCTGCCGTCTACCTGCGTTACCGCTATGGTGAACGCGGCCCGGCACTGGACCTGGCCAACGAGATCGACAATGGCCTGGTGGCACGCAACGTCTACAACCTCTTCACCATCGTCGACCGCAACGGTGACGTGGTGCTCTCCAGCAAGCCCTTCACACCCCTGAACCTGTCCGACCGCGAACACATCCAGGTTCACATGCATGGCGGTGAAGACAAGCTTTTCATCAGTACCCCGGTACTGGGCCGCGTCTCCAAGAAATGGTCGCTGCAGCTCACGCGACGCATCAACCGCCCCGACGGCAGCTTCGGGGGCGTGGTGGTGGTCTCGATGGACCCGCAATACTTCACCAGCCTGTACCACCAGATCGATGTCGGCCATCACGGCGTGATCACCCTGGTCGGTGCCGATGGCGTGGCACGGGTGCGCCGCACCGGCGACATGGACGCCATGGGCGAGCAGGTGCGCGGCGGCAAGGTCTACGCTGCCATGCTGGCCCAGGGCAGCGGCGTGGTGGAAGCCGCCAGCCGGGTCGACGGCCGCGAGCGCATCTACGCCTTCCAGAAGCTGCGCGACTACCCGCTCTACGCCTCGGTGGGCATCGACATCGAAGAACGCCTGGCCCCCTACTACCGCGAACGCAACCGTACCCTCACGCTGGCGACCCTGATCACGCTGGCGGTGCTGGTATTCAATGCGGTACTGATCTGGATGGCCGGCTCGCTGCAACGCAGCCGCCAGGACGCCATGCAGGCCAACCAGGCCAAGTCGCGCTTCCTGTCCAACATGTCGCATGAGTTCCGCACCCCGCTCAACGGCGTGCTCGGCTATTCCGACGCCTTGCGCGAGGAGCTGGGGGAGTCGCCCCTGGCGCAGTACGCCACGGCCATCCACGACAGTGGCAATCGCCTGCTGGACCTGGTCAATGCCATTCTAGAGGTGACCGAACTGGAAGACCGCCGCGTAACCGTTCACATGGCACCGGAAAACCTGCGCGAACTGGTCGGGCAGGCTATCGCCCGCCACTATGCGGCTGCCCGCGACAAGGGTGTGCTGCTGGAATGCCGCATTGCAGACGACGTCCCGCAGCTGCTGGTATGCGACCAGCGCAAGGTGCTGCGCGTGCTGGAAAACCTGATCGGCAACGCCGTACGCTATACCGACACAGGCCGCATCATGGTCGAGGTCGAGCGCAGTGCCGCCGACCAGCTCGACATCCATATCAAGGACACCGGCATCGGCATTCCACCCGCGCAACTGGAGACCATCTTCGAGAAGTTCACCCAGGCCGACGACAGCGTGCGCCGTTCCAGGGATGGCGCCGGTCTAGGACTGACCATTGCCCAGCGTCTGGTAACGCTCATGGGGGGCAAACTCGTGTTACAGTCCAAACAACATCAGGGATCGACTTTCAGCTTCACATTGCCAATAGAAGAGCCGAAATAAAACGGCGGCAAAGAAATGAAAACACAGGGGGGAACCGTGCATCCGGGCCAGTCAGCGAGCGACTATCTTCATATCGATCCCAGCGATCTGCTGGAGGCCGTAGGCGGCGATGCGCGCACCGTCGCGGCGCTGGCACGTACCTTCCTCGACAGTGCACCTGACATCTTTTCGCGACTGGAACAGGCGACCCTGGCCGGCAATGCCGACGCCGCCCGCCACGAGAGCCACACCCTCAAGGGCATGTGCGCCCTGTTCAACGCCCGTGTACTGACTGCCCTGCTGCTGCAGACCGAACAGGCCGGCCGCCAGGGCCAGACGCCACGCCCCGAAGAACTGGTGCAACTGCAGGTCAGCTTCGGGCTGGTACTGGATGAGATCCGGCGCTACGCCCACGCGCCCATGTCTGCCTGAATCAGGCCTGCATCCACGTCCACCCACGCCGTACCTGCCTGCACGACATGAGCCAGCCCCTGCCTGCCCCCCGCACCGCGCCGCTGCGGCCCCGCATCCGCCGCTCCGCGGTCACGCTGGGCGTACTGCTACTGGGACTGCTGATGACCACCCTCATCGTCTCAGGCGTATTGCTGTATCGGGCCAGTCTCAACGACTGGCGTAACGATCTGTCCACCCTCTCCACCGTGCTGGCAGAAAGCACGGCCCAGACCATGTCCTCCGCGCGTCTGGTGATCGACAGCATCCAGTACGACATCGAAGCGGCCAACATCGATGACGAGCTGCAACTCCGCCAGCACGTGGGCAGTGCCGATTTTTCGCAGGCGCTGCGCGAGAAGATCCGCGGACTGCCCTTCATTTCCGGCGTCGGCATCAGCAACGCCGACGGTCGCATCATCGCGCTCTCGCGTGTCCATCCGGCGCCACCGCTGGACCTGAGCGACCGCGACTACTATCTGCACCACAGCAAATCGGCCTCGACCGAAGATTTCCTCGGAGAAACCGTCAATTCACGTGCCGCCGGCGTGCCGACCTTCTACCTGAGCCGGCGCATCAATGATCGCCAGGGGCGCATGCTGGCCATCGTGGTGGTGGCCCTGCCCTGCACCTTCTTTGAAGACTTCTTCAGTGCCGTCACCAAGGACAAGCCGTTTTCCATCCTGCTCTCGCGCCAGGATGAAAAAGCCCTGATCAGCACCGCCCTGGTCCACGCCACTGATGCCGAGCGCGACATCACGCCGCTGGCTGAACTGCATCCGCAACGACCTTCCAACCAGGATGGCCGCGCCCCCTACTATTTCATGCAGCAGCATTGGCTGGGCATACACCGGCCGGTGCGCAATGCGCCGATGTTTCTGGAGATCGGAGTCACCGACAAGGTCTATTTCGGCGAATGGCTGGAATCCATGTACCCGCTCATGCTGGTGGCGGCCATCAGCCTGGTGGGCCTGATCGGTGGTTTCGCCGTGGCCTTGCGCCAGGCACAGCGCCGCGAGCAGGACGCCGCCCTGGCCATGCAGTTGAAGGAAGAAGCCGACAGCGCCAACGAGGCCAAGTCACGCTTCCTGGCCATGGTCAGCCATGAAATCCGCACACCCATGAATGGCATCCTGGGCCTGTCCGAACTGCTGATGGAATCGGGCCTGTCCAGCAAACAGCGCCACTATGCCGACAGCATCCACAATGCCAGCAGCGGCCTGGTGCGCATCATCAACGACATCCTGGACTTTTCCAAGATCGAATCCGGCAAGCTGGACCTGGAAGAGGTGGCCTTCCATCCGGCCCGCCTGGCGCGCGATGTGGCCGAGCTGTATCGCCCGTCGATCCACAACCGGGAGGTGGAGTTCGACCTGCGCATCGACTGCGACGAAAGCCTGTGCCTGGTGGGCGATCCCTCGCGCCTGAAACAGGTGCTGGGCAACCTGCTGAGCAACGCCATCAAGTTCACCCCGGCCGGGCACGTGCGCCTGAGCATGTCGGCACGAAAGGAAGAATCGGGGCTCAACCGCTGGCGGCTGTTCTTTGCCGTTGCCGACAGCGGCATCGGCATCACACCGGAAGCCCTGGCGCAACTGTTCCAGCCATTCACCCAGGCCGACAACACGATCTCGCGCCGCTTCGGGGGCACCGGGCTGGGCCTGGCAATCAGCAAGAATCTGGTGGAATTGATGGGTGGAAAGATCGCCTGCCAGAGCGTACCGGGCCAGTCGACCCGCTTCAGCTTCGATATCCTCTGCGCCGAAGGCGCGCAGCCGCTGCCCGGCGCCGGCTCACCCTCGCCATCCCCGGTACTGACGGCTTCTACCGTGCAAGCGGAGCAAGCGCCGGCCGCGTCACTCAGTGCGCAGAGGCCGGTGCAGGAGGCGCCCTCCCCCGGCGCCCCTGCCAGCCTCCCCTCGACGGTGATGAACGGCGCCCGCATCCTGGTGGCCGAAGATACCGACATCAACCGCCAGCTCCTGCGCATCCTGCTGGCGCGTCGTGGCTGTGTCCTGCAGGAAGTGGAAAACGGTTTGCTGGCGGTCGACGCCATACGCCACGGCCAGTACGACCTGGTGCTCATGGACTGCATGATGCCTATCATGGATGGCTACCAGGCCACCGCCGAAATCCGTGCCATCGAACAGGCCCAGGCTCGCCCGCGCACCCCCATCGTCGCCCTTACGGCCAGTGCCATCGAAGGTGATCGCCAGCGCTGCCTGGACGCCGGCATGGACGATTACCTCAGCAAGCCCTTCACCCAGGTGGGCTTGATGAATACCGTCGAAAAATGGCTGCAGCAAAGCCCCGTCGCCGGAAAACCCCTGAATCAGGAAAATCCCTAAGAAAATAAAACAACTGCTTAATTTGTTTTATTTGATTTATTTGCTTTTCCTCCCTATGATGGTCCCTGAGCGCACTCACACATCCGAATAGCGCACCTATCAGGAGTTGTCATCATGAAATGGTTCTACGATCTGAAAATCGCCCACAAGCTCAACGCTGCCTTTCTGGTGGTGCTGGTGTTCATCGTAGGGCTGGGCGGCTTCGCCATTGCACAACTGGGGCAGGTCAACCAGAGTTCCACCGACATCGCCCGCAACTGGCTGCCCAGCATGAGCACGCTGTCCAAGATCAGCCTGGCACTGGCCCGCTCGCGCAGCTTCGACATGCAGCAGCTGCTGGCCGACGACAAGAAGGAAGAGCAGGCCTCACGTGAGCGCGCCGACAAGCAGATGGACATGCTGATGAAGGAAGTGACGGAATACGGCAAGCTGGTTTCCGAGCCCCGTGAAAAGGAGCTGTATCCGGAAATCCAGCGCAACGTAGCCGAATACAAACAACTGCATGACCGCATTTCCGCCCTGTTCCAGGACGGCCAGAAGCAGGCCGGACACGCCCTGCTCAACAGCGCCTCCACCCCGGTCTATCGCAAGCTGCAGGAGCAGATCAGCGAACTCTCCGAAGTCAACAGCAAGGGGGCTGCCGTCTCCGATGCCACTGCCACCCAGGTCTATGAACAGGCACGTCTGGCCATCATCGTCCTGGTCGTTGCATGCATCACCTTGTCGATGATTCTCTCGTGGTGGATCGCCCGTCTGGTGGCCCGTCCGCTGACCAATGCGGTCGCCATTGCCCGCCAGGTGGCCGAAGGTGACCTGACCGCCGACATCCCCAGCGCCCATCGCGATGAAACCGGCCAGCTGCTGGACGCGCTCAAGCAGATGAACGGCAACCTGCTGAACATCGTGCGTGAAGTGCGCCAGGGTACCGACACCATCTCTACTGCCTCGGCCGAGATCGCGACCGGCAACATGGACCTGTCCTCCCGCACCGAACAACAGGCCGGCGCGCTCGAAGAAACCGCCTCGGCCATGGAAGAACTGACCTCCACCGTGCGCCAGAACTCCGACAACGCCCGCCAGGCCAACCAGCTTGCCGTATCCGCGTCCGAGATCGCCCAGAGTGGCGGCCAGGTGGTCGGCAAGGTGGTCGATACCATGGGCGCCATCAACGAATCCTCGCGCAAGATCGTCGACATCATCGGCGTGATCGACGGCATCGCCTTCCAGACCAACATCCTGGCCCTGAACGCCGCCGTGGAAGCTGCCCGTGCCGGTGAACAGGGACGCGGCTTCGCAGTGGTGGCCTCGGAAGTGCGTTCGCTGGCCCAGCGCAGCGCTGCCGCTGCCCATGAAATCAAGGGTCTCATCGACGACTCCGTGACCAAGGTGGACACTGGCAGCAAGCTGGTCCACGAAGCCGGCCAGACCATGAACGAGGTGGTCGCCAGCGTCAAGCGCGTCTCCGACATCGTGGCCGAGATCACCGCCGCCGGCGCCGAGCAGTCGCAAGGGATCGAACAGATCAACAATGCCGTGGTGCAGATGGACGAAAACACCCAGCAGAATGCCGCCCTGGTGGAGCAGGCCGCTGCCGCCGCCAAGGCCCTGCAGGAACAGGCGACACGACTGAGCCAGACCGTTGGCGTGTTCCGCCTCGACAGCAGCCATGTGCCGGTGCTCATGATGCAGGCCGCAGCCGCACCGGTAGTGCGCGACATCACCCCGGCGCGCCCGGCGGTGGCCCAGGCCCGCGCCCGCAGCATCGCCCAGCCGGCTGCACCGACCCGCCCGGCCGCTACCAAGAGCAACCATGACCACGCCGCCGACAACGGCGACTGGGAACAATTCTGATCCCCGAGGACGACAATGGACGCCTTTCAAAAAGAAATCGACGAACGCACCAACCTGACCTCCAGCAACAAGTTCGAGCTGCTGCTGTTCCGTCTGGGAACTCCTGATGGTTCCACCGACAAGCCGGGTGAGCTGTATGGCATCAACGTCTTCAAGATCCGCGAGATCGTTCCCATGATGGACATCACCGCTGCGGCCGGCATGCGCTCGCCGATGCTGGGGATGGTCAACATCCGCGGCCAGGTGATGTCGGTGGTGGACCTGCCGGCGGTGGCCGGTTGCAAGGCTGGTCATGGCATGAACATCCTGCTGATCACCGAATTCGCCCGCCATACCCAGGCTTTTGCGGTGGAGTCGGTGGAAGAGATCGTGCGCCTGGACTGGAGCCAGGTACTGCCGGCCGATTCGCATTCGCCGGGCAGCCTGGTGACCAGCATCGCCCGCCTTGATTCGGCGCTCGATGGCGGCCGGCTGGTCCAGGTGCTGGACGTGGAACATATCCTGAACATGGTCTCGCCGGTGAAGGAACAGCTGCAGAGCCCGTCGCCGGGCAGCAACGAGTTCCGGCTCAAGCCTGGCTCGGTGATCCTGGCCGCCGACGATTCGCGCATGGCGCGTGCCCTGATCGAGCAATGCCTGAAGGACCTGAACCTGCCCTACGTGATGACTACCGATGGCCTCCAGGCCTGGAAGAAACTTCAGGAACTGTCGCAAGCAGCTGAACAGGAAGGCAAGCCGCTGACCAACAAGGTCGCCATGGTGCTGACCGACCTCGAAATGCCGGAAATGGATGGCTTCACCCTGACCCGCAAGATCAAGGCCTCGGACCGATACAAGCAATTGCCGGTGGTGATCCACTCCTCGCTGACCGGTTCAGCCAACGAAGACCATGTGCGTTCGGTGGGCGCCGATGGTTATGTCGCCAAGTTTTCCCCGCCCGAACTGGCAGCAATGCTGCGCAAGGTGCTGCCCCCCTGACGGCACCTACTGCAGAGCCAGTGACGGCGTTTTTTACAAGCGCGCGGCCACCCTCCGGGGTGGCTGACTGAAGCAAGCCGGACGCCACCTTCACGGGTGGCGTCCGGCTTTGTGCCATGCACTTTCCGGCGCCGGCAATGCCGGCAGCTTTGCGCTATCTCAAAATAATTCGAGACCAAGCTTCTAGAATCAGAAGTGAGCGTTCTTCCGGCTAGCGAGTACCGATCAGCAACAAACGGCACCGCGCTGTTGCCGGCAACCCGGACGCCTCCGCCCCGACCCGCGACCGGTCGCACCCTGCTGCTGGAGACTGGTCATGCCCCATACCGCCGATCCCACCCCGACCATCGACGCCGGCTTGCATCGCCAGGCCATCCCTGCCTTGCTCACCGACATGGATGCCGAGCACCGCCAGGTGCTGGAAGGCATTGCCGCCCTCGCGGCCTTGCCCGCGGACCGCTTTGCCAGTGCCTATGCGGCGCTGGTTGCCGAGATCGAAGCCGGCTTTCGCCAGGAAGAAAACATGATGGAAGCCATCGGCTATGGCGAGATCCGCGCCCACCGGCGCGACCATGCCGAGCTGCTGGCGCTGATGCACCGCTTGCGCCCCTACCTGGACGATGGCAATGCGCCGCTGGCCGATATCGTGATGGCGATGGTCCCGGCCATGCTGGTCAGGCACATGGCCAGCCTGGACCAGGAATTGGCGCTGGCCTTGCGGCAGCATGCGTCAGGCGCAGGCGCGGAGCACTGAAGCAACAGGCCTGCGCGGGCTTGTTTCGTCCGCACTGCAATGCAGGTTCCGTCCGGGGTCGGGCATTGGACAGCATGCGCCCCCCCCTGCCTTGCCCTGCCAGCCTGGAGCGGGTAATCGATCGCGCCGGTAAGGGAGGGCGGAAGGATGGAGACGGCACACTTTCCATCATCTGGCACCCACCAATAAATAAAACAAATTAATCATTTATATTTCGACGTCGCTTTTCTCCAGACGCTCGGAAAGCGGACGGGAAAACGCTATAAAAATTAATATTATCTATATATTTCAGATACTTAGATTAATCCTCAACAAAGCTCATCAGGTCTTTTCCTTCCGACAACTACGTTGGTGACGCGCAACGAATTCATTATTTATATCTCGAATAAATCGTTTTTTAAACGATTTAAATGAATTTGTGTTTTAATGATTCCATCAACCAACTTCCCTGGAGTCGATCATGCGCCTGAACCTGCCCGTCACCCAACAGGAACGCGACATCGACGCCCATGCATCGATCGTTTCCAAGACCGATACCAAGGGACGCATCACCTACGTCAATCCGACCTTCATCGCCGTCAGCGGCTTTACCGAAGAAGAGCTGATCGGCGCGCCGCAAAACATCGTGCGCCATCCGGACATGCCGGAGCTGGCCTTCGCTGACTTGTGGAGCACGCTCAAGGCCGGCCTGCCCTGGACAGGCCTGGTCAAGAACCGCTGCAAGAACGGCGACTTCTACTGGGTCAAGGCCAACGTCACCCCGATCTGGGAGCGCGGCGTCTGCAGCGGCTACATGTCGGTGCGTACCAAGCCCAGTCGTGCCGAAGTCAATGCCGCCGAGGGGGCCTACAAGGAACTGAAGAAAGAAAGTGCTCGCATCGCCGTGTATCGCGGCGAGGTGGTACCGACCGGATTGCGCGGCGCGGTGCAACGCGCGGCGCGGGTATCGCTCAAGACCCGGCTGGACCTCGCGCTGGGGGTGGCCGCCGTGGGCGTAGGCGCACTGGCCTTCCTCAATGCGCAATGTATGGATCACGCCAGCAGCCTGCCGACCCTGGCTGCCTCCGGCGTTGCCCTGGCCAGCCTGGCGCTGCTGCGCATGACACTGGCCTCGCGCATCTTCACACCGCTGCGGCAGGCGGTCGCACAATCGCGCCGGGTCGCCGGTGGCGATCTCTCGGCCAACGATCTGCAGGCACGTCGCGATGAAATGGGGGCCCTGCTGCAGGCAATGGAACAGATGCGTGTGAACCTGGTGGCATCGGTGGGCGACGTGCGTCGCAGTGGCGTACACATGGCCCAGGCCACCAGCGAGATCGCGCGTGGCAACATGGACCTGTCCTCGCGCACCGAATCGCAGGCCAGCAGTCTGGAAGAGACCGCCGCCAGCATGGAGGAACTGGCCTCCACAGTCACCCAGAACAGCGAAAACGCGCGCCAGGCCAACCGTCTGGTGGAAGAAGCGCTGGTCACCACCCGCACCGGCGAAGCCTCGATCAGGCACATCAACGAAACCATGGATGCGATCAACAAGAGCGCCGACCAGATCAAGCAGATCACCGGGCTGATCGATGGCATCGCCTTCCAGACCAATATCCTGGCACTCAACGCCGCCGTGGAAGCCGCGCGTGCCGGTGAACAGGGTCGCGGCTTCGCCGTCGTGGCCGGCGAGGTGCGCACCCTGGCGCAGCGTTCGACCCAGGCCACCAAGGAAATCAAGGCCCTCATCGATGAATCGTCGCAGCGCGTCGGCGCCGGCGTGAAGCTGGCCGACGAGATGCGCGACACCATGGACGGCATCATGCGTTCGGTGACGCAGGCCGCCACTGCAGTGGCAGAGATCACGGCCGCTTCCGGCGAACAGCAGACCGGTATCCAGCAAGTCAATGAAGCGGTGGTGATGATGGACGAAGTCACCCAGCGCAATGCCGCACTGGTGGAGGAAGCCGCAGCGGCCGCCGCCAGCCTGGAAGAATCGACCCAGCAAATGATCCAGGCGATCAGCGTATTCAATCTGGATGCTGCCGTGGGGAGTGCGCCGGGCGCTGCTTCCGGCATGACGCGGTCCCAGCCGGACCTGTCGCAACGCGGTACAGCCAAGGCTCTGGCGATGCATCGCACCGTCTAACGATACGGGGCAGACCTCCGCCCCCTGCTGCGGAGGCTACGATGAGGGGAGGCCATCATGGGACATTGCGATGCCCTGGTGTCCAGGCAATTGAGCAGTCCGCACCTGGACGACAGTACGATCGGTGACGCCCCCGACATGCGTGCCCTGCTCAAGGATAACGCACGTTACCGCCACATCATCGGCAACACACCGGCCATCATCTACAGCAGCGTGCCGTCGGGCGACTTCCGGCTCACCTTCGTCAGCGAGAATGCTTCGCGCGTGCTGGGCTACGAGCCACAGGAGATGCTGGACGATTCCAATTTCTGGTTCAACCACATCCATCCCGACGATACGGCAGCCATCTTCTCCAGCCTGGCCATGCTGTTCGTGGAAGACCAGAAGATCTACGAATACCGCTTCCGCGCCAGCGATGGCCGCTATCTCTGGATGCACGACACCCTGCGCCTGATCCGCGACCAAGCCGGCACGCCGCTGGAAGTGATCGGCCTGATGACCGACATCAGCGGCCGCAAGGAAATGGAAGACACGCTGCAACGCCAGGCCGAGGAACAGCGCAAGCTGATCGAACAGCTGGGCATGGCCCAGGCGCAACTGATGCAGTCCGAAAAACTGGCCTCCATCGGCCAGTTGGCCGCCGGCGTGGCGCACGAGATCAACAACCCGATCGGCTTTGTGTCCGCCAACCTCAATACCTTGGGCAACTACGTGGCAACCCTGCTGGAAGGCATCAAGCTCTACCAGTGCGTACTCGGCGGCGCCCTGCCGGCCAGCGTGGCGCAGTCCGAGCTGCAGGGCTTCGAAGACCGGGCCGACCTGCAATACCTCAGTCAGGACGTCACCGAACTGCTCAGTGAATCCAATGAAGGCTTGCAGCGGGTCAAGAACATCGTGCAATCGCTCAAGGATTTTTCGCGCACCGGCGAGAGCAACTGGCAGATGGCCGACCTGCATCGCGGCCTGGATAGCACGCTCAACATCGCCAACAACGAATTGAAGTACAAGGTGACGGTCGTCAAGCAGTACGGCGAGCTTCCCATGGTCAGGTGCCTGGCCTCGGAACTGAATCAGGTCTTCATGAACCTGCTGGTCAATGCGGCCCAGGCCATCAGCGACAAGGGCGTGGTTACGCTACGCACCGAGCGCTGTGGCGATCGGGTCGCCATCAGCATCAGCGATACCGGTCACGGGATCGCACCGGAACACATCAACCGCATCTTCGAACCCTTCTTCACTACCAAGCCGGTCGGCAGCGGGACCGGCCTGGGCTTGTCGCTGTCCTACGGCATCATCAAGAAGCATGGCGGTGACATCCGCGTCTGCAGCGCACCGGGCAGAGGCACCACCTTCCGGATCGAATTACCGATTGATCCCGCACGCGTCACGGAGAAGACAAAAGCGACAGCAACACCAGTGGCAAAGGAAGCGATTGAAACAGTTGAAGCGACTGAAGCGCCAGCAAAAAGAGGAGAAGCATCATGAGCGCCATCCATAGCCAGGAAATCCAGACCGTCCAACAAGCCGATCCCTTTACCCTGCCGCCGCCCTGCATCCTGTTGGTGGATGATGAGCAGAGCATCCTCTCGGCCTTGAAGCGCAGCTTTCGTCCGCAGGGTTACCAGCTGCTCACCGCCACCAGCGCCGAGGCCGCACTGGAAGTCATGGCCAGCGCCGACGTCGACCTGGTCATCTCCGACATGCGCATGCCGGGCATGAGCGGCGCTCAATTCCTGGCCCAGGTCAAGCGCCAATGGCCGGCCACCATGCGCATCCTGCTGACCGGCTATTCCGAGATCGGCAGCACCATTTCGGCCATCAACGATGGTGGCATCCACCATTACCTCGCCAAGCCCTGGGACGATCGCGAACTGCTGATGATCGTGGCGCACGCGCTGGAAGAGCAGCAACTGCGCAAGCAGAAGATGGCGCTGGAACGCAAGGTCCACGAACAGAACCTGCAACTGGCCGACTTCAACCGCCAGCTGGAGCGGCAGGTGCAGGCACGCACCGAGGAATTGCGGCAGACCGTGATGTTCCTGGAAAGCGCCCAGGAAGAAGAGCACAAGTCTTTCCTCTCCATGCTGCATGTCTTCTCCGACATCAGCGAACTGCGCGCTGGTCTGGCCAGCGGTCAGTCGGCCCGGGTGGCGCGCTGGTGCGAACAGCTCGCACTGCGCATGGGCATGACGGCGCATCACGCAAGGGACACCATGATGGCCGGCATGTTGCATGGCATCGGCAAGCTGGGCCTGTCCGAAGATCTGGTACGCAAGCCGATCGAGAAGATGAGCAGCGAGGAGTTGCAGCGCTTCCTCTGGCACCCGGTGAAAGGGCAGATGCTGTTGACGCCCATCCCCAGCCTGGCCGAGACCGGCGAGATCATCCGTCATCAACACGAACGCCATGACGGCCGAGGCGTACCGGAAAGCCTGTCGGGCGACGCGATCCCCCTGGGTTCGCGCATCCTGGCGGTGGTACGCGACTTCGAGGGCTTGTGCAATGGCGGCATCACCAGCCAGAACACGACACCGGAAAAGGCACTGGCAATGCTGCGCACACATGCCGGCCATCGCTACGACCCGCTGGTGGTGGAGGCCTTCGTCACCATGATCGAAGAACAGCGGCTGATGCTGGAACAGCAGACCCGCCTGCTGGCACCGCAGGAACTGCGGGTCGGCATGAAGCTGGCCGAAGACCTGCGTACACGCTCCGGGGTGTTGCTGCTGAACAAGGAGCATGTGCTGGACGAAGCCATCCTGACCCGGCTGCGTCGCTTCGAGCAGATCGAGGAGATGCCGCTGAAAGCAAGGATCCTGCTGCATTGAGGCGCGCACCTAAGTCATAAACCGATTGATCCCGGCTGGCCTGTATGGCCAGACCGGGAATTTCCTGATTGTCCACCGGACTGCCTGCTGGTGGAATCAGCACATCCTGGCGCACTGCGCCGGCTCACGTGGGGGTACGTGGGCTTGTTTCATTGATGATCATGCATTCCAACAAGAAAGACCTGTCGAAAATGACCAGAGTCACGCGCAATACCTGGATTTTCCTGCTGATTGCCCTGGGCCTGCTGCTGGCCGGGGTGGCCGGCCTGTCCCATCTGAATCATCAGGAGGTACGCAGCAGTCTGGCCATGGACAGCCGCTGGATCAGGGACGACATCGAGTCCCTGCTGCGCCGCTATGAACACGGCCTGCGCGGCACGCGTGGTGCCATCCTCGCCATCGGTCCGGGCGAACTCAATCGCGAGCGTCTGCTGCGCTATATGGACAGCCGCGACCTGGCCCAGGAATTCCCCTGGGCCGGTGGCTTCGGCTTCATCCGGTATGTACCGATGGAGCAGCGCGCGGACTATGAAAGGAAGGTCGCTGAGCATCATCAACTATTCCCCTCCGTCATCCAGTTGAGCCCCAACCCGGGCGAGCTCTACGTCATCGAACAGATCGAACCGATCGGCCCCAATCGCGAGGCGCTGGGCCTGGATATCGCCTCCTCCCAGGAACGCCGCTCGGCAGCCGACCACGCCATGCTGACCGGCCGTGCCGAACTGACCACGCCGATCCAGCTGGTGCAGAAGCAAGGGTCAGGTGCCAACGCCTACCTGTTCCTGCTGCCGATCTATGCCGGTTCGGTGACACCTGCGACCATGGAACAGCGACGCGAGCAGATCGTCGGATGGGCCTATGCCCCGCTGTCGGTGCAGGACATCCTGTCCGAGCTGAGCCGCCGCTGGAACATGCATTCACTGGAAATCCTGATCGAGGATGTGGCCAGCGATCAACCGCCGGTGGAACTGTTCCGCAGCGCAGGTTACAACCAGCTCGATGAAGTGGTCAGCCTGGACACGGCGGTGCCTCTCTATGGCCGCGCCTGGAGACTGGTAATCCGCGCTTCGCCCGAATACAGCCAGACGCACCAGTTCATCAGCGACCGCGCCATGCTGCTCTCCTGCGGCACGCTGCTGGCCCTGATCGTTGTCATCGCCCTGGCCTACCAGGTCTTTTCCAGCCGCGAACAGAAGCTGCAGGAAGCCCGTGCGCTGCTGGCGGCTGTGGTCGACAGTTCTCCCGATGCCATCGTGACCACCGATGCCCAGGGCCGGATCAGTTCCTGGAACAAGGGGGCAAGCGATTATCTGCACCTGCCGGAAAGCCGCGCGCTGGGGAGCAGTCTGTCCGATCACGCCACCCTGCGCGAACTGGATGAGCGCGGTGGTGCGTCGGAAGTCACAACAATGTCCGAGCAGGCAACGACGGCGCAGGTCATCAGCCTGCCGGGCGATCCGATACGCTATGCCTCTGCGCTGCTGTTCCCGTTGCGCGACCGCGCGGGACGGCCGATCGGCAAGGCCTTCATGCTGCGCGATATCACCCGCGAGAAGCGCATCGAACGCCAGCTGCATCGCATCAACGAAGAACTGGAGCTGACCGTCCAGCAGCGCACCCATGCGCTGCACCAGGCCAAGACCATGCTGCAGACGGTGCTCAACGTCATGCCTTCGCTGGTGGGCTACTGGGACAAGCACCTGATCAACCGTTTCGCCAATGCCTCCTACGAACGGGTGTTCCATCGCTCGCCGGGCGAGATCAATGGCATGTACATGCCCGACCTGGTGGGCAATGACCTGTTCGAAAAGGCGCTGCCCCATATCGAGGCGGTGCTCGCCGGAGAAAAACAGACCTTCGAGCGCACCTTCGATGATCCCTCACTGGGGATGAAGCATGTACTGACCACCTATATCCCCGACATCTCGGATCAGGGCGAGGTGATCGGCTTCTATGTGGTGGCGCACGACGTCACCGAGATTACCCATAACCGCAACCAGCTATGGGAAGCGCTGGAACAGAACCAGTCGCTGCTGGACCAGGTGCAGGAAACCAATGCCCTGCTCAACAACGTGCTGGGCTCGGCCACCGGGGTGGCGATCATCGCGACTGCGCCGGACGGCATGATCACCCTGTTCAACCGCGGCGCCGAGCAGATGCTGGGCTACCGTGCCGAAGAAGTGATCGGCCAGCTGAACGAAGAGGCCTTCTCCGGCCAGCGTGTGGCGCCCCCCGCCTCACCGCAGAAAGGAGAGACCGACCAGGCCGTGGCCGACCTGCCCTACCGCCGCAAGGATGGCGCAACGCTACCGGTGGCGCGCCAGCAGACCGCGATGCTGGATCACCGCCAGCGTCATCTCGGTTATCTCTACATCGCCATGGACATGCGCCTGCAACGCAAGCAGGAGGCCGAACTGGCAGCCGCCCGCGACCAGTTGATGCTGGCTGCGGAAGTGGCCAAGCTGGGGGTATGGGTGTGGGACATGCAGAGTGATTCCTTCGAGTTCAATCGTCGGATCGCCGAGATCTACGGCATTGGCAACGGCATCGGTACCCAGACCACCACCTACGAAGCCTGGCGCCGCCGCGTGCATCCGGACGACGTGGTCTATGTGGAAAATGCGCTGCAGGCGGCCCTGGCCGGCAGCGGGGAATTCGAACCGGTGTTTCGCGTGGTGCGCGAAGACGGCGGCATCCGCTACGTGCAGGCGCGCGCCCATGTGGACCGCGATGGCATGGGGTCGGCGGTAAGGGTGATCGGCATCAACCTGGACATCACGCAACGCATCGAATTCGAGAACAACCTGGTCGATGCGCGACTGAAGGCGGAACAGGCCAACTCGGCCAAGAGCCTGTTCCTGGCCAGCGTGAGCCACGAGATCCGCACGCCCATGAACGGGGTACTGGGGATGATCCAGCTGCTGCAGCGGACCCAGCCGCTACCGGGCCAGCGTGACTACCTGGAGAAGGCGGAGATCTCGGCCAAGTCGCTGCTGAACCTGCTCAACGACCTGCTCGATTTTTCCAAGATGGATGTGCAGCAATTGCAGCTGGAGCTGCAGGCCTTCGATCTCGATCATTTCCGCCACGACCTCGTCGCGGTGCTGGCCGGTTCGCCGCCCCAGGAGGGGGTCAGCCTGAATATCGAACTCGATCCCGCATTGCCGCAGCGCGTGGTGGGCGATGCCTACCGCCTGCATCAGGTACTGGTCAACCTGATCGGCAATGCGCTCAAGTTTACGCACCTGGGCCGCATCGATGTGCGCTTGCAGAAGCTCGCTGCATCCAGCGCACAGCAACTGAACCTGAGGGTGGAGGTCAAGGACACCGGCATCGGCATCGCTGCCGAACGGCTGGAGGACATCTTCGACGCCTTCACCCAGGCCGAGGCCTCGACCACCCGCCGCTACGGTGGTACGGGTCTGGGTCTGGCCATCAGCCGCCATCTGGTGCAACTGATGGGTGGCCAGCTGCAGGTCAGCAGCGAGCCGGGGCGGGGCAGCCGTTTCTGGTTCGATCTGCAATTGCCGGTGGAAGATGCAACACCGCTGTCGGAGGCGCGGCCGGACACTGCATCCGTAACGATGGAAAGTGGCGACGCCGCACCGGCCCCGTCGCGCGAACTGGAAGGTGTGCAGATCCTGCTGGTGGAAGACAACGCCGTCAATCGCCAGGTCGCCAGCGGCCTGCTGGCGCTTTCTGGTGCGCAGGTTACCTGCGCCGACAACGGCAGCACGGGCGTGGCCATCGCCAGCGACCCGGCGCGCCATTTCGACCTGATCCTGATGGACTTGCAGATGCCGGGCATCGACGGCATGGAGGCCACCCGCCGCATCCGGCGCCAGCACGATCTGCGCGGCATTCCCATCCTGGCCATGACGGCCAATGCATCGCCGGAGGACAAGCGGCGTTGCATCCAGGCGGGCATGGCCGGGCATATCGCCAAGCCCATCGATGTCACCACTCTGATCCCCACTCTGCTGTCACACCTGGGCCATGACCGATTGTCAGCGGCAACAGTGTCGATGACGGAAACTGTCACCGATGCCATCACCGATGCGCCCTGCTCGCGCCAGAGCGTGGACAGTTACCAGACGGTGATGCGGCGATTCCGTCAGGCCAGCGATATCTACCGATTCACCCTGGATACCGCAGGACCAGAGCTGGAGCGTCTCCTGACGCAATACCGGGAGGCGCTGGAAGAAGGCGCGCTGCCCGCCATCGGTGCTGCCAGTCATGCCATCAAGGGCCTGAGCGCCACCATCGGTGCCTGCGGTCTGGCGGCCTATTTCGGCACCGTCGAAGCGCACAGCGCACAAGCGGCGTCCATCGAGACCGATGCGCTGCTGGAGCGCTGGCGCCAGGAGTTCGCCCCCAGCCAGCGCGACGCCCAACTGGTCCTGCAGCAATTGCTGATGCAGGCCATGCAGGGGGCGCCGGCTCTGCCGGCCAGCGACACCGAAGCCGCGCCACTGGTGACGCCAGCGCCACAGGCTTCCGATTTTCCTGATAGGCAGCGCCTGCGTGACTTGTTATCGTCGAGCAACCTGGAGGCACTCGACCTGGCCGAGTCCATCAGCAAGCGGCACGGACTGACGCAGCACGTTCGGTACCAGCAATTGTGGGAGCTGATCGAACGACTCGACTTCGCGTCGGCGCTGAGCCATCTCGATCAACATTTTGGAGAAGCAAGTTGAAACGCATCCTGGAAGAACTTTCGTCGCTGCGCGGCAGTCGGGCGCGGGTGCTGCTCTGCGACGACCAGCCGATCAATATCCGCCTGGCCAATGCGCTGCTCAAGGGTGACTACGATATCTTCATGGCCACCAGCGGCATGCAGGCCATCGAGCAGTGCGAGAAGGTGCAGCCGGACCTGATCCTGATGGACGTCAACATGCCCGGCCTGAATGGCTACGAAACCTGCGAACGGCTCAAGCAGAACACCGCTACGCTGGGTATTCCGGTGATCTTCCTGACCGGCCTCAATAGCGAGGAGGACGAGGCCCGTGGCTTCGATGTCGGTGGCGTCGATTTCATCAGCAAGCCGATCCACGGCACGGTACTGAAAGCGCGTGTACTGACGCACCTGACCCTGAAGCTGCAATCCGATTTCTATCGCAACATTGCGGTGACCGATTCGCTCACGGGCTTGTTCAACCGTCGCAAGTTCGATAGCGAACTGGCCGAGAAATGGGAACTCTGCAAACGCTCCGGCCAGGCGATCTCTCTGCTGATGATCGACATCGATTACTTCAAGCGCTACAACGATCACTACGGCCACCAGGCCGGCGATCAATGCCTGGCCGAAGTGGCGCACGCCATCCGCAGCAACTTCCATCGCAGCTATGACTGCGTGGCACGCTATGGGGGTGAAGAGTTCGCCTGCATCCTGCCGATGGCGGGGAGCGAACAAGCCATCAGGCTGGCCGAGAATGTCTGCCAGTCGGTGGCGCGGTTGAATTTGCCCCATGCGCGTTCCGAGGTGGGACCGCATGTCACGCTCAGTATCGGCGTGGCGTCGATCACGGCACCCGATCCCGGTAGCTCGCCGGCGGGGCTGATTGCGCTGGCTGACCAGAACCTTTACCAGGCCATGGCGCACGGTCGGGCACAGGTGTATGCAGAAGTGGAAATCGCGCAAGGGACAAGCGCCTGAAAGTGTCAATTAGCCACGCCGGCAAGTCTCTTATATGCCACGCTATGTGGCCTCTTGTCGAAAAAAATTGAGATTCTTCTCGAAGAAATTCGAAGTATTACGCCAGAAATTTTCCATCCTATCGACTAAATTCGACGGCACGGTGAAACTGCAGTTTTTCTTCCCGCATGTCCTCGTTCAGTGGCGCAAACGGTGCCGCGGCGAGGAAGTCGGTGAAGCCCTTTATCCCGTTTGATGCGTCCATATCGGTCAAGGAAGAAAAACATGGCAAATACAAATCTCGCTCATATCGTTGGTGGTGACGATTCCCTCGGTGGCCCGCTGGGTCGCATGCTGGAGGCCGCCGGCTTCCACGTGGCACACCATCCCTCTGCAGACGAATTCCTGCAGGAGCCGACCGCCCCACCCGGCGGCACGGTGCTGGAAGTCCACATGCAGGATGTCGACGCACCGCAATTGCGTTCGCTGCTGGGAGAACGACAGCTCGGCATGCCGCTGATCGTGATCACCTCGCAGGCCCAGCGTCCGGCAGAAGGAAATGAACCGCGACCCACCGCCATTCGCGACACCCGAGGCACGCTGCAGCAGGAGGATAACCGCAGCCAGCCGATGCTGCACCAGCAGCTGGTAGCCGCCTTCCGCGGTGCGCTGATGCCCTTCGATGAATCCGGTCCGCAGATGCAGCAGCGGCAGGAACACCACCAGCGCCTGAAGACGCTCACCCGTCGCGAGCGCGAAGTGCTGGAGCGCCTGGTCAAGGGTCGCCTGAACAAGCAGATCGCCGCCGAACTGGGCACCTCGGAACGGACGGTAAAGGCCCATCGGCAGCAGGTGATGCGCAAGATGCACGCCGGTTCGCTGGCCGAACTGGTGACGGCGATGACCCGCTACTGATTCACCTGGCGCCGCCTGGCAACGCGGCAGCCTCAGCCGGTGACGGTATCCTCGGATTCCACCCGGTTGCGGCCGCCGCGCTTGGCTTGATACAAGGCCTGATCGGCGCGTGCATAGGCCTCTTCGAAATCGCTGCCGGCGTCAGCCCAGGCCACACCGAAACTGGACGTCACCGCCCGTTCCGGCAGACACTGAAAGCGTTCCCCCGCAATCGCCTGCCGGATCTTTCCGGCCAAGATTACCGCCTGCTCCAGCGCCATCCCGGCCAGCAGGATGGTGAACTCCTCTCCACCCACCCGTCCGACCACACCGGTCCCCGCCAGCGTGCTGCGCAGGCGGCCGACCAGTTCCCGGATCACGGCGTCGCCGGTCGGATGCCCGAATTCATCGTTGATGCGCTTGAAGAAATCGATATCCAGCACCACCAGTGACATTGCCGATTTTTCCAGGATCTGGTGAGCCCGCTCGAACACCGCCCCCCGGTTGAGCGCGCCGGTCAGGTTATCGTGCCTGGCCTTGTAGTCGAGCTCATCGCTCAGTTGCTTCAGGCGCGCATTGAGCTGGTTGAGCTCGCGCTCGGTGCGGTCACTGCGCGAGATCAGGCGACGGCTCTGCCGCATCAGCTGACCATAGTGCTGTACCAGCTCCTCCAGCGCTGCCCGATGGGCGGCCGGCTCGGCGCCGGCATCGGCCAGCACGGCATTGGCGCGGCTCAGGGCCTGGGCTTCCGCTTCGAAAAGGTCGACCTCGTCCATCAGCTCTGTACCGCGTGATCGTGGAAGACCAGCGCGGAAAAGTCTTCCTGCAATTCCTGGCCGAACTCGAAGATGGTGTCGTCTTCCTCATCGTGGTACCAGTTCAGGACCACCTCGGTGCCGTCCTCGGCCTTCTCGTTCAAGGCATCGAACAGGGAAAACAACATCTTGGTGCTGGAACTGTTGAAGTAGGCCAGGGCCACATTGACGGTGATGGTGCCGCCGCCCTCGTCGTCGGCGAGGAAGCGGCGCAGCGTGGTGATGATCTCGCCCCAGAACTGGGCGGCATTCTCAGGATAGGATTCGCCCTTCAGCGAAAGCATGCGCTGGTCGAAGCGGAAGTCCACTTCGGGAGAGCTGGCGCTGGCGGCGATGAATAAATTGTCCATGTTGTCGCGTGTCCGGATACCGGCGGGCCTGGATCAGGCTCGCCTCAGATGGTGGCCCTCAGGTAGAAGGTCTGGTCGCCATTTTCCTCGGGCGCGGAGAATTCGAAATCCAGCGGCGCGCTGGCATCGCGCGCGACCGTCAGGAAGCCAAGGCCCGCACCCTTGCTGTCGGGCGGTGTTTCAGAACGCAGCATTTCCTTGTAGGCCAGCTTGATCTCGTCATTGGTCAGCGAGCGCAGATGTTCCAGTTTCGTGCGCAGCTTGCCGGCCATGTCGGCATCGACCGGATTGGCGCAGTGCAGAAAATAGTGGCCATCGGTCTGGGTGATGAAGACCGCGCCATGGCGCATCGGCGGCTCGGTGACCTTGCCTTCCTTTTCATGCAGGTCGGCCGAATAGTGGACGATGTTCTGTGCCATCTCGATGAAGGATGAGAACAGCTTGCGGCGCGTCTGTGCCAGGGCGCCAGTATGCTCGGCGCGCAGCTTCACGGCCTCGGCCATGGCGGCGATGATGGTCTGGGAAAAATAGCCGACGTAGTAAAAGACGATGTCGCGTCGCGCGACATAGCTGTGGAACTCCGCCCACTCCTGCTGGATACCGTTCATGCGTGTGTTCCGTGTTGACTGTCTTGAGTGAAGGAGGCGCCCAGGCGAGCGCCGAAGAAACAGATATCGTCGCGGCGGCGCTGCGTTCCCTGGTAATGCGCGTGGATGTCCATCACCACCCGCGCCAGTTCCGGCATGCGCAGGCTGCCGCTGCCATGCTCCAGCAACGTGCGGCGCAGGCGCTGCTTGCCGAAGGCAATGTGTTTGGGTCCACCGATCTGGTCGATCACGCCGTCGGTGCAGACGAAGACCATCGCCCCCGGTTCGAGCTGCAGCCTATGGTTGTCCCACTGCATGTCATCGGGGGTATCGACATAGCCCAGGCCGACGCGCTTGCCTTCCACCGTGACCACATCGGTGCCATCGGCGGACAGCACGAACAGCGCCATCTTGGCGTGGGCACTGGTGAGGGTATGGCTGGCGCGGTCGAACCAGAAGAAGCAGGCATCCATGCCATCATCGGATTCCGAGGCCTTGCCGGAGTCGCCATGCTGGCCCAGCACCCGCTTCATGCTGCGGTTGACCTCGCGCATCAGGCGCGCCGGGTCGTGCGGACCATGCAGTTCCAGCGCCTGCTTCAGCGAGGAAGATGCGATCAGGGTCAGGAAGGCGCCCGGCACGCCATGCCCGGTGCAATCAGCCACGGCGGCAAACCAGCCATCCGCATGGCTTTCGAAATGGTAGAAGTCACCTCCGACCACATCGCGTGGTTCCCACACCAGGCAGGCGTCGTCCAGTGCCTGGGTCATGGCCGCACGCGAGGCGCTGAGCATGGCACGCTGGATCACGCTGGCGTAGTCGATGCTCTGCATCACCTGGCGGTTCTTTTCTTCCTGCATGGCCACCAGTTCGCGCATCAGCGCCAGACCGGCACCCAGCCCCGCCAGCCGGCCCTGGTCGACGATCAGGAAGCCATCGGCCAGGGTCTTGTCGCCCGAGGCCACGGCCAGCGCGCCCAGGGTCTCGATGGGCGTATCGGCTTCGACGATAAGGGGGTCCTTGTCCATGAACGCGATGCAACTCTTGCGCTCGTACAGCTCGCGGTGATACGGCTTGGACATCTGGGACATGAAGATATGACGGCTGATGAGCCCGATCGGCCGCTGCTGCTCCACCACCGGCAGGCTCACCAGCTCCTTGTGCTGACCGAAGATGTCCAGCACGGCTGCATTGTTCTCATCGAACTGGACGACCGGCACCTGTACCGCCAGCGCTCCCGCTGTCGGTTGGAACAACTTGCTCCCCATGGCCGGAGTCAGACTGAAATGGCTTTCCACCGTACACGCCCGCGTAGTGATTTCTGGATTGACCGCGGATCATATTTCATTCCTGTGACAACAATGTGACCGCGTCGCCGATGGGCGACAACGCGACATTTAAACAGAACGGTACGTCTTGCTCAAATCACGAAAAACCCGTGCGTCCCATCCCGGCCCAACTGCTCCACCAGCCCGAACTCCCAGTCGAGATAGGCCTGCATGGCAGTGGCCGCATTGTCGGTACCTTCATAGGGACGGCGATAGCGATCGATGCGGGGCGAGAGCAGATGCTGCTCGCCACTCTCCAGAGGCAGGCCGGCCTGCGCCCACGCGGCGTTGCCCCCCTCCAGCAGAAAGACCGGCTGCGACACCAGCGCCTGCAGGTCGGCAACGGCAAACTGCGCCAGCAAGGCGCTGCCGCAGGTAAGCACGAAACGTGTGGCCGCCGGGAAGCGATGTGCCACGGCAGCGATCTCCGAGCGCAGGGCGAACCATGCACCCGGAATATGGCCTGCCACGTAACGGGCGCTCAGGGCTAGGTCGATGACTACGGTACCCTGGGCGCTCCTGTCGGCATCCAGCCAGCTCTTCAACTGCTGCGGACCAATGCGCTGCTGCGGCGTAACGGCAGCCACCGGCAGCGCGCGCGGCGCCTCGCCGCTGACGGCGAAGTCAGCCGGCGTCGCGCCCTCCACCACATACACTTCCCATCCCATCTGGGCCAGCCAGGAGGCGGTCATGTCGGCGCGTACGCCATCATCGTCGGCCAGCACGATGCGCGCTCCGCGAACCGGCGCGTTCATCTCGGTCTCCTGCACCAGCTGGCCACCGGGTGCCGAGAGGAAATCCGGCAGATGCCCCTCCCGGTACTGCTCGGGCGTGCGGACATCGAATCGATAGACGGTGCGACCGGGCTGCGCCAGGGTGTCCAGCGCGGCGAACGCGATGCGCTTCACCCCGGCCCGGTCGGCCACGCTGCGAGCCTGGCGACGTGACTGTTGCTGCTGGCCGACCTCGACCTGTTGCGGGAAACGACGCGCCTGCCCGTGCTCAAGCTGCTGGCCGGCCAGTGTCCAGCCGATGGTGCCGTTACGCAGCGCATGCACGCGATTGGGAATGCCCGCATTGACCAGCGACTGGGTCCCGATGATGCTGCGCGTGCGACCGGCGCAATTGACGATCACACGCGTCTTCGGGTCCGGTGCGATGGCCGGCAGGCGCAGCACCAGTTCGGCGCCGGGTACGCTGATGGAGCCGGGGATGTTCATGTTCTGGTATTCATCGAAGCGGCGGGCATCGACCACCACCACGTCCTCCCCGCTGTCGAGCAAGGCCTTGACCTCTTCGGCGGAGAGCGACGGGGTATGGCGTTGCGACTCCACCAGTTCGCCGAAGGCCTTGCTGGGCACGTTCACATCCTGGAACAACTCGCCGCCGGCCTCGCGCCAGCCGCGCACGCCGCCGGCCAGTACGCCCACGCGGGTATAACCCAGGGTGCGCAGGCGCAGCGCGGCGCGCACGGCCAGCCCTTCGCCGTCATCCAGCGTGACGATGCGCACGTCGCGACGCGGCAGGCGGCTGTAGGCGTTCAGTTCCAGATGGGAGTACGGGAAATTGGCAGCAAACAGTGGATGCGCTTGCGCATGCGGTGCTTCTTCGCGCACGTCAAGCAGGGCGATCTCTTCGCGGGCCAATAGCGCGGCACGCACCTCGGCGTAGCTGATGACAGGGATGGAAGCAGCGGCGTGGTCTTGAGTCATGAGGAGGCTTGTTCGATGGAGAGGTCCCAGATATTGGGCAAGGTGGAATTGGAATAGCCGGAGATGAACGGCACGCGCCGTCCATCCGGGTGATACACGGAACGCCGGACCGCGCCGATATTGGCGCCATAGACATGGATGCTGATCGACACCTGGTCGGCAAAGGCATTGCTGACCTGATGCACGTCGTGCAGTTCGGGATGATCCGGTGCCACGGCCTCCACCTGTCCGACTTGCAGCAGCGCGCGTTCGCCCACCGGCTGCAGCTGCTCGCGCTGCCAGCCAAAGGACTGCGCATGCTCGGCGCCGCGCAGCACGCCGATCAGTCCCCAGACGGTGTGGTCATGTATCGGCGTACGCTGCCCCGGCCCCCAGACGAAGCTGACGACAGAGAAGCGTTGGGCCGAATCGGCATGCAACAGGAATTGCTGGTAACGCTCGGGATGCGGCTGGGCATAGGCATCGGGCAACCAGTCATCGTGCGCCACCAGTTGGCGCAGCAAGGCGCCGCCCTGCTCCAGGATGATGGCCTGCCCAGGCTTGCCATCGAGCAGGCCGGCAAACCCGGTGATGAACTCGCGCAAGCGCCAGAGCTGCTTGTCGGATGGATGGGGTGTTGCCATGTGTCCCTCTCTGTTTTCGCGGTGACCGGTCTGCGCCGGCTCAGAGGCGCACTATAAATCATTTCCCGATATCCCGATGAGCCCGCCAGTGTGGCCATGCGACAGGCCAGGGTCAACGAAACTGTACGCATATGGATATACGCAGGCTCATCTTCAGCCTCTCCGTCACCGCCGTCGGTGCGCAGCCGCGTCCACATCGCGGCTTGGGCCTACAGACTGGCGGCGCTGCCCTTCTTACCATGAAGCATCAATATGGAGGCAAGCATGAGCGATAGCAGACCTGATAGCAGACCTGAAAGCGTCCCCGCCCAACACCAACCCCGGCAACCGGGTGACGAACAGCAGATGCAACCCCGCCCGCAAAGCGCGCCGGCCGGCGAACCCGGACGACGGCTGGCGGGAAAGGTGGCCCTGATCACCGGCGGCGACAGCGGTATCGGACGCGCCGTCGCCCTGGCCTATGCGCGGGAAGGGGCCAAGCTGGCCATCGTCTATCTGGATGAGGAAGAAGATGCACGGCGGACCCAGCAGGATGTCCAGGCACTGGATGCGCCCTGCCTGTTGCTGCCCGGCGATGTCGGGTCGCCCGAGTTCTGCCGCCGTGCCGTGCGTTCGGTGATGGATGCCTATGGCCGTCTGGATGTGCTGGTCAACAATGCGGCCCAGCAGTATCCGGCCGACAGCATCGAGCAGATCTCGCCTGAGCAGCTGGAGCATACCTTCCGCACCAACATTTTCTCGATGTTCTACATGGTCAAGGAAGCCATGCCCTTCCTCACCCGAGGCGCGCGCATCATCAATACCACTTCGGTGACGGCCTATCGCGGCAGCAAGCATCTGGTGGACTATGCCGCCACCAAGGGCGCGATCGTGGCCTTCACGCGCTCGCTGTCGCAACAGCTGGCGCCCGCCGGCATCCACGTCAACGCCGTGGCCCCAGGGCCGATCTGGACCCCGCTGATCCCCTCCAGCTTCAGTGCGGAAGAAGTCGCCAGCTTCGGCAAGAACGTGCCACTGGGCCGCCCCGGCCAGCCGGACGAAGTGGCGCCGGCGTACGTGTTCCTGGCCACCGAAGGCGCTTCGTACATGACCGGGCAGGTGCTGCATCCCAACGGGGGCGAGATCGTCAATACCTGAGCCTGTTGCTGCGGGGATCGCTGTGAGAGAGCGTGAGGATGGGTGAGATGGCCTCAGGAAAACCCCGATGGTGACAGTGTTGCCATCGGGGCATGATGAGCTTGTCCAACGACCATCGCGAGAACCCCTCATGCACAAGACCGCCCTGATCGCCACTTCCCAACCCGAAGTCAGCCGCGCGCTGACCGAGTGGCTGGCCATCAACGACATCGATATCCAGATCGCCGGCAGCGGCAATGATGCCATCGAGCACATCGCCCTGGACCGGCCCGACCTGGTGCTGGCCCAGCTGGCCATGGACGGTATGAGCGGCCTGCGCCTGGCACACTACCTCAAGGCACAGGACACGCTGGCCGATGTACCGGTGATCCTGCTCTGCCGCGATGAGCGGGAGATGGATCTGGTGAAGGGACAATGGCCCGCCTTCCTGTGCGCGGGGCCGCTGAACCCGGCACTCATTTCCGAACTCAAGCGCGAACTGGTCAACTAATTCCTGTTTCCGCACTTCCGGCGCGGCGGCGGCGACGCCACTGCGCCACGCTCCATCCACCACCGACCACGATGGCCAGCAATAGCGCCGCGCTGAGCGCACGATGCTGACTCACCCACTGCCGTGTACTGCGCCAGGCCTGTTGATAGGGAAAGCGCGCCGCTGCGGCAAAGTCCGGTTCCACGCAGTGTTGCCCAAAGTCCGCTGAGAACGGCACGGCGGCACCCTGCCGCACATAGCGCAGATAAAGCTGCTCGGCACGCGGCTGGTCGTAATACACGAAATTCACACCCTGGCACAGCACCGCCGCGAAGGCTTGAGAGCGCGGCGGCAGTTCGTCGGCCGCCTTCATGGCGTAGCCCGCTGCGATGTCGCGGTAGTGGAAGCGCTTGTAGGGCTTGGCTTCACTGGCGGCATAGCGCTGGCGCTCGCCCTCGGTCACCAGCGGCCCGGGCAGGTCGGCCTGGGCACGCGCCTGGGGCGTGGTCGGAAGCGGTTTGTTCTCGTCGCCATACGGGGCTGCAGCACGTCCGGCGCCCCAGGGATAGCTGCCGCCATAGACGGCGAAGTCCGGTCCCTGTTCGTATCCCATGATCTCCATGCCCTGGCGCCGCGCAATCACGGCCGCCTCGTACCAGCCCTGGGCGCGACTGTTGGCGCGCCAGGCATGCTGCCCGCGCTCCAGCGCCTGGCCATAGTCGCGTGCCTTGGCGCGTACCCGCCAGGTCACCGGCAGTTCCTTGCCGTTGTCGTCGTAGCTGCTGTCGACGAAACGCTCGTCGCGTTCATCGGGGAAGTAGGCCAGTGATGCATCCACCCTGCCCTCGCGCACCAGACGGCGCGCCAACAGTTGGCGCAGACGGTCTTCCACAGTGACTGCCGACAGGCCCACCGCGACCCAGCGCAGGGACTGCCGGCCGGGTTCCTGCTGCGCCGCTGCCTTGGCGACCGCTTCCGGTGACGGCATGGGCGAAGCCGGGGCGTGGGCATCCACATAGGTCTTCAATTCGTCGGTGGTCAGCACCCGCTCTGCCACGTAGGCCAGGTCGTTGTAATAGTCAGTGTAGGCGGCGAAAGCATTGCTGCCGGCCTGCGCAGTCTGGCGGGCGGCGCGGTGGAATTGCGCCAGCGCTTCCACGTACTGGCCGCGTGAGAGCGTCAGCACCCCCTGCTCGCCGACCAGCAGATTGGCATTGCCCGGTTCGACGCTGGCATCGTTGCGCGGGAATCCCTGCGCGGCACGGGCATAGGCCTGCGCTGCGCCGTCGTTGTCACCCTGGCGCAGCGCCAGCTTGGCGCGTACCCACCAGGACAGCGCCGACTCCTGCCGGCCGGCCAGCGAGGCCGCGAGGTCATACCGACCGGTGCGATAGGCCAGTGCAGCCACGCGATCGGCGCCGGCGATCTTTTCCAGACCACGCCGGCGCAGAGCATCGACCAGGTTCACCAGCACCGGATTGGGCTGGATGCGGCTGCCGCGGGCGGCATCGGCATAACCGGAGGAGCCGCTACCGGCTGCGCCCGGGTCGTAGTCACTACCGGCCATCTGCGGGCCTTCGCTGACATCGCCCACGCGCGCCAGCGCATAGGCCACCAGCAGCTTCTGGGCGACCGCATCATCGATGAGGGCCATGGTGATCGCCGGGCGCGCCAGGCTCCACGCGGCCAGCGCCTGCAGCGAGGAGGGCGCGCTGTAGGAGCCGCGCGCGGCCTGCTCTGCGTACAGCCGGATGGCCTGCTTCAGATCGGCCGGCGGGATGCTCTCGCCACAGTTGCGGCCCTCGTTGAAATCGGACCAGTTGCAGGCACCCGTCGTGCCGACCAGCAACAGCCTCGCCTGTTCGCCATAACTGGCCACTGCCAGCCCCAGCGGATCGGGCGCGCCCGCTGCCGCCAGGGTGCGGGCCTTGTCGAAACTGGTGAGGGCCTGGGTCCGCTGGCCTTGCATGGCATGCAGGCGACCCAGCATGTAGGCCGCCCATACGGCGCGCTCGCTGGCCTGCGTCGGCGGCAGGGCCAGCACGGCCTCGAAACGCTGGCGTGCCGGTTCCAGTGCGTTTTGACGGAAATCCTGGGCGCCGGCAGTGTAGAGCCGGATCGCAGGCGGCAGCGCAGCACCGGCGGCATAGGCGGCCTCACCATCGGAGGCGGCGCGCATGGCCTGCAGCGCGGCCCATTGCGTGGCGTCCAGCTGGCCCTTCTCCAGCATGCGCAGCGAACGCGGATCATCAGGACCGCCACTGGCCTGCTCATAGCCACTGCCCTCGTCGGCCTGCAGCCGGTCGGTCGCAGTCACCAGATGAGCGGTCTCCCAGGTGAAGGAATTGGCGGGGGTGTTGCGCAGGCTGCCGGCGCGGTCGTCCAGCAGCTGCAGCGGGAAGTCCGGGCCACAGGCCACTACCGTGGCCGCGCCCAGAACCAGCAGTCCGCTCAGTGCGCAGGCAACGCGGACGGCCGGGTTGGTTCGTTTCATCAGGATCCCATTTCCAGTGTGATATCCGGGGCGGCCGCATCGTCGCAGCGCAACCACCCGATGGTGCGGCTGGCACCGGCGCGTAGCAGGCCAGCCTGGCTCAGGCGCAGGTAACGTCCCTGCGCATCGTTTTCCAGCGTGTAGCCATTGATGCCGTCAGCGGTGCAGGTGTTCCCGTCCGGTCCGGCCGGTGCCGAACGTCCTTGGCGCACCCGTATGCGCAGCGGCAAGGGGGCGTCGGCATTGCCGGCATTGTCCAGGCGGATGTCGCGTGCAGGCTGGCCGGGATGGGCGGCCACCAGTTGCACCGCCAGGCCCTCCTTGAGCGGCTTGCGCTGCAGGACGGCGATCCAGGTCGACAGGCTCCAGGCGCGACGATCGTCTCCGGTCGGCAGGCGGAACCAGACGATGCCGGCCAGGCCCGCCGGTGGCGCTTTTTCCAACTGCGTGACGAAGCGCGCCATGGTGCGTGGCTCGGCCATGAGCTCCTGCGCCACGCCACCGACCAGCAGCGCCGACTCGCTCTCGACGGCGGCGATCCTGCCCTGCCCGTTCCAGACCACGCGCGATCCATAGGCCGGCAAGGCCACGTGCCAGGGGCGACGGGTGCGCTGGGCATATTGCTGCATCCAGTCCTGGGCACGCTCGGCATCGAACAGGCCCAGGCGTGGGTCCTGCACCGCATGCACCTGCAACGTGGATGCATCGGCCACGGCCAGCAGATCGGCCAGGCGCGGGCTGGCCAGCCAGGTGGGCAAGGCGGTCACGGTCAGGTCCAGCGGGGCGATGCGCGTCTTGAGGCTGCGCAGGAAGGCGGTGTATTCGGGCAGGCGCGCGGTGGCGCAGTCATAGTCGATTTCCAGCGCGGCCGGCTGCAATCCGCGCTGTCGCCAGGCGTCGACCAGTTCCAGCAGATGGGTCTGGATGGCGGCACCATCGAAACGTGCCAACTGGCCATTGATGCGCACCGTCAACAGCAGCGGCCGGCCGGTCGAGGCCAGCAAGCCGACTTCGGGCTGGATGTCGACCCAGCCGCCGGAGGCCCCCAGCTCGGCGGCCAGCACATGCCAGCGCGCCACATGGGCATTGGAGGCAGACAGGGCATTGCGCAGCGCGGGCGTCCACTGGCGCTGCCAGACATAGACATCCTGGGCCAGCCCGACCTCGGTGGCGGGATGGCGAGAACAGGAGGCCAGCAGCACGGTCAGCACGAGCCAGGTGAACAGGCCTGTGGAGAGGCGCCAGCCGGCGCAACGGGGCAAAGGGGGCATGGTCGACGGATCGGGGACGGCCAGAGGTGCCGGCATTGTACGCGAGCCATCCACAAAAACGACCAGGCCCGGTGCCTTGCGGTCACCGGGCCTGGTGGCGCCAGGATGTGGAAGTGCGGATCAGGCGCGATAGCCCTTGCTGCTCATCGGCACGAAGGCCAGCAGCACGCCCAGGATGGACAGACCGATCACGTACAGCGCCGGGCCTTGCGGGTCAGCCTTGATCCACAGCGAGATCAGCACCGGGGTCAGGCCACCGAAGATGGCATAGGCCATGTTGTAGGCGAAGGACAGGCCGGTGAAGCGCACCGCCGGCGGGAAGGCGCGGGTCGAGACGATCGGGGTCAGCGAGATGCTGCCCACGAACAGGCCCACCAGCGCATAGCCCCAGATCAACGATTCGGGCGAACCCGGCAGCTGGCCGTAGAACCACCAGGTGGACAAACCCAGTCCGCCCCAGCCGATGATCATGCTGGCCCGGGTGCCGATGCGGTCGCACAGCCAGCCGATGGCCAGGCAGCCGATGGTCAGCATCAGGGTACCGGCGCAGTTGGCCTGCATCACCAGCTTGGCTGGCAGGTGATGCACGGTCTGCAGGTAGGACGGGGTCATCAGGATCACCACCACCACGGCGCCCGACAGGCACCAGGTCATGCCGGCGGTCAGCATGCTGGCGGCGCGATGTTCGCGCAGGACGGTCTTGAGCGGCAGTTCGGTGGATTGCTTGCGGCGCGCGGCCAGTTCACGGAACACCGGCGTTTCTTCCAGGTAGCGACGCAGGTAGACCGACACCAGGCCGAACACGCCGCCCAGGATGAAGGGGATGCGCCAGGCGTAACCCGCCACCTCGGCCGGTGCATAGACGCTGTTGATGAAGATGCCCATCAGCGAACCCAGCAGGATGCCGCCGGTGATGCCGGCAGTCAGCGAGCCGACGCCGAAGCTGTAGCGGTTGGCCGGGACGTGCTCGGCCACGAACACCCAGGCGCCGGGCATCTCGCCGCCGATGGCCGCACCCTGCAGGGTGCGCATCAACAGCAGCAGGATGGGCGCGGCCACGCCGATGCTGGCATAGGTCGGCAACAGGCCGATCACCAGCGTGGGCACGGCCATCAGGAAGATCGACAGCGTGAACATGCGCTTGCGGCCGATCACGTCGCCGTAGTGGGCGATGATGATGCCGCCCACCGGACGCGCCAGATAGCCCGCGGCGAAGATGCCGAAGGTCTGCAGCATGCGCAGCCATTCCGGCATGTCGGCCGGGAAGAACAGCTTGCCGACGACGGCGGCAAAGAACACGTAGATGACGAAGTCGTAGAACTCCAGCGTGCCGCCCAGGGCCGACAGGCCCAGGGTGCGATAGTCGGAGGAAGTGAGGGGGCGATGCTGGGACTCGTTCAAGGCCCCGGTAAATTCAGCGGAAGTGGTCATGATGGTTCACTAACGGCAAAGCAGACATCCGGCGCGACTGCGCCGCTGCACGAAGTGCATGGGAATGGCGCAGCGGGCCGGGTGGCCTGCTTCATCTTTTCGGTCGGGTGGTCGCAGACGGCATGTCTGCGCAGGACAGATTCAGCAAAAAACGTAGAGTAGAGATATACGATTTAGCGTCGAAACTGACTTAATGATACCCGAAAGCGGCAAAACTTTCGCGGCGCAGCATTTCTTGCCGTGACTGGAAAGCTGCGCAGCATCAGCAGCGGTGGCACGTTGGGAGTGCTGCAGAAGGCAAAAAGCCCGCATTGCAATATATTCGCAATGCGAGCTTCAAATATGAACGTGCTGGCAGGCAGTTCGCCCGCAAAAGCAGGTGGTACCGGCACTGTTGCGAGCCGACCACCGATAGACAGGTCAGGATTCCAGCACGATATCGACCGACGAACTGCGACGCAGCATCAGGAAGCCTTCGCCGTAGATGTTGCGAATCTGCATGGGCGACTCCGGCAACGAGCGCAATTTCTGCCGCACGCGATAGATCAGTGCGTCGATGCGGTGGGCGTCGTACTCTTCGCCACCGGAGCGCAGCAGGTCGAACAGCTGGCCATGCGACACCGGATAATTCGGACTCTGCAGCAGAGCCGCCAGGGCGGTGCTCTCCTTGTCGGTGAATTGCAGTGCCACCGCCCCATTGCTGGAGAGGCGCCCCGAGCGGCGATGGAAGGCCCAGGTCTCCGACTGCGGCGAACTCTGATGCGGCGCCGTCTTCATGCGGCGCGCCAGGGCCGTCAGGGTGGCCGAGACTTCGTCCAGCTTGACCGGCTTGGCCAGGGTGTAGTCGGCGCCGTCGCTCATGCAGCGCACCCGTTCTTCGCTGCGACTGGCAGCGGTCAACACGATGATGCCCATGGACGGGAAATGCTGGCGCAGCGAAGCCAGTTCGGGCATCAGGCTACCGTCAGGCAGACCGACGTCGGATAACAGGATGTCGGGCTGGCGGCTCCTCAGGATATCCCGCGCCTGTGCCAATGCGGAACAGACCGAGATTTCATATCCCAACTCCCCCACGTGCGCGCTCAGCGAATTGCGCCACTCAAGATCGCTTTCAACAATTAATACTTTCATACTCTAGCGTTCCGGATGAAAACTGTTTTTATGACTTCCGGAGCATCCCCCGCGTACTGTTCCGTACGTGCATCCGGGCCTACCTGCAGGCAGGGAGATGCTTTCCATAATCACAACGTTATACAGAAAATATCTGCGCATAAAATCATAAAAACTCGCAGATCCCTCAGCCCTGAAAACTCCGCTGCGCCTGGCTTTGCGCGCTTTGGCGCAGCAGCCCGGTGACGGTTCCAAGGAGGTGGTCGACCGAGCAAGGCTTGAGAAGAAAGGCAGCAATGGTGGGAATGCGGGCACTGGCTGCAGGCAGGTGCGCACTGATCAACACCACCGGGATATGGCCGTAGCGCTCATGCGACTTGATATAGCGCGCCAGCTCCATGCCATCCATGCGCGGCATGCGCAGATCGGTCAGTACCAGCGCCGGCGTGGCGGCCTGCATCATGGCGATGGCGTCCACCCCGTCGGCCGCCGCCATGACCGTCAGTCCCCCTTGGCGCAGCAGCTCGCACAGCATTTCGCGCGAGTCCGCATGGTCTTCGACGACCAGTACGGTCGTTTGCTTGTCGCTGGTTGCCACAACATCCCTCCTGTCATTCATCCCGCACACGATGTCACGGTGACTTGTTGTGACTGATGGTGATGGTTGGCGATGAATCGGGATATCAGGAAATTCCTGAAACTCTCGACAACATTGCCGCCTGGCCACGCGGACAGTGCGACAAGGCGCCCCCTGCACGGACGGCGGGCAGGGGTGAAAACGACGAAGTGGAGGAGCGCAAAAGAGACGCCAACCCGCGCCCGGCCAAGCTCGGCCGTAGGGCGGGCAGTCCGAGGGGGATCAGGGAGAGGAAGGCAGCAGGCGCTGGATTTCTTCCAGCAGGCGGTCGAAGAAGACGGGCTTGCGCAGGAACAGGTTGTGACTGGATTGCGACAGATCGTGACGCTCCGGCGCCCCGCTGCACAGGATGACCGGCAAGTTCTGTCCGCCAGGCAAGGCGCGCAGCGCGGCGCACAGCTCCAGCCCATTCATGACCGGCATCATGCAATCCGAGATGACCAGGTCTGGCCACTCCTGCTGCGCCTTGACCAGCGCATCGGCGCCATGCTGAGCCGTCACCACCCGGAATCCATGCAGCTCCAGCAGCATGGAATAGGTATCGGTGATATCGATCTCATCGTCGACGATCAACAGTAGCGGCAATGCCGCCGTTGGTGCGGATGACACGCCGGACATGGTCAACGTCCATCCGCAACCGGCGCGGTAGAGGGGGAGACCAGGCCATCGATCTCAATGCCGGCATCCGAAATGTTCATCAGCCGGCTGGCGCCGTCATAGCCGTTTTCGCGCAGTTTCATCACTGAAATCTGGCGACGGCTGACATCGTGCTGGACCACGTACTCCAGCAACATCATGTTTTCATACAGCTGCGAGGAGCTGGGATCGACCTGGGGCCGGGATTCGCGGAAATACGGCAGTTGCTCGGTGATGAAGGTGGTCACGCCCCGCGCCCGCAGTTCGTTGGTCAGCGCCACCAGGAAGGGCCGTACGCGCTGCTGCTGCACCACGATGCTGCGCAGGCCGTCGACGCCATCGATCAGCAGGCGTGTCACGCCACGGCTGGAGATGTTGTCCAGCATGCGCTTGGCCAGGTCGTCGCACAGCATTTCCAGCGGCAGCTGCCACATCATCTGCAGGGCACCGCTCTCGATATGCTGTTCCATCGGCATGCCGGCCTTGCGGGCCTTGGCCAGCAGACGCTCGGGGGACTCGTAGAAACCCAGGATCAGGCACTGCTGGTCATCCTTCAGCCCCTGCTCGATGAAATGCAGGCCCATCAGGGTCTTGCCCACCCCGGGGCTGCCCAGCAGGCAGGTCAGGGAACCACTGACCACGCCACCGCCGATGCACTTGTCCCAGGAAGGGATACCCACGCTGACATAGCGGTCGGAGGTGCCCGGCACCTTGCCGGCGCGGGTGGCGGTGGCCTCGAAGCGCGGGAAGATCTCGACCCCGCTCTGGTTGATTTCGAAGACATGCTTGCCCAGCAGGTGATTGGCGCCGCGCAGCTTGAAGACCTTGATCTCGCGCACCAGCTGCATGCCCGACTCGTGCTGGCTCAGCTCGATGACACCGTCCACCAGGGTGTTCTCGGACTCGGGCATGTTGCCCTCCACCGGGGAAAGCAGGATGGTAGTGCAATTCATGGCGAAGACCAGGGCATTGAGCGAATGCATGAATTCCGAGAGATTCAGGTCCGAAGGCCCCGAATCGCGCACAGAACGGAAACCATCGATGATCAGCATGGCCGGACGATGACGATTCAGTTCGGCACTGATCAGCCGCAACAGGCCACGCAAACCCTCGCTGGCCAGCGCGCCATAGCCGCTGAGCATCTGCATCTGCTCGCCGACCAGGCTTTCATCGAAAAAATCAAAATTGCTCACATGATTGAGCATCTTGGCGTGCGATTCGGCAATGAGCGTCAACAGCATCACCTTGTTGCCACCACGCGCCTGGGCAAAGCCCACCTGCGAGGCCAGCGTGGTCTTGCCGCTGCCGGCCAGCCCCTGGATCAGATACAGGCTGCCCGCTGGCAGACCGCCACCCAGGATCTCGTCAAACCCGGCAATCCCCGTGCTGATCAGGGCGACACGGCTGGGCCGGTGGCTCCCGGCGGGGGCGGATGAATGGGGCTGCTGGTGATCGCTCATGTGGATGGATGCTCGAATTTTTATTGTGCGAAGGATTAATGAGTTTTTACGCATTATACGTTCGCCCACGATATGACTAAGGTTGTCATACAGCCCAAAAGTTGCACCTTTGGGCAGGTAAACTTCCTGACATCGGCTTCAGCGGGACAATTGGCCGCCGATAATACCGGAATCGAATTCCTGGCGAGACGATCATGCAGATTGCAAGAACAACAACCACGGCAAGCACGACAAGCACTGGAGAGCTCGCATTACCGGCGGCGGCCGATCCGGCAGCGGCGAGCGACGCCGGGCAAGACAGCGTGGCACTCAATGCCACCTCGACGGTGGTCAAGCTGTCCGGAGAGGCCAGGCAGCGCCTGGCCGAGGAGTTGCAGGGCAGCCTCACCGACCGGATCGGGACGGACGCGTCTTCAGCCCAGACGACCGCCAGACAGCGCAAGCTGATGGAAAAACTGCTCAGGCGCACTGCGCTGCTGAACATGGATGTGTTCAGCGCATTGCGCGACAAGCTACGTGCGCAACTACAGCAAAAACCTCAAACTCCGTTGATCCAGCGCCAGGCCAACGACGAAAAGGCGAACCAGCAAAGGGAAGACAGCAAACCTGCCGGTCCGGCCTGATGATGGAAAAAACGCCATTGCCCTCTCGGGAAATGGCGTTATGCACTGCGGCAATCATCAATCGGGCGCTGTACGGGCCGGCAGCGAACAGCTTGCCCCACGCAAATCAGAGTTCAGTGAAAACCGTCTCCGCTGCCAGGCGCGACTTCGGCAGCTTGGCGTTGAAATCTTCGGCACCGCTATAGCCCAGCCCGACCAGGACCACGCTGGTGAAGCCCTGCGCGTGCAGGCCGAGTTCCTCGTCCAGCACCTTGGCATTGAAGCCTTCCATCGGCACCGCATCCACTTCCAGTTCGGCCGCGCCCAGCAGCAGCGTGCCCAGGGCGAGATAGACCTGCTTCTCCATCCAGTGCTGGGCATCCTTCAATTCATAGCGATGCAGATTGCTGTACGACAGGCGCGAGCCGCGCTGGCCGGCGCGCGCCTCGTCATTGACGAAACGGCCATCGGCCTGTTCCTTCTCCAGCAAGGCCTCCAGGTGCGTCTCACTGATGGCGGTGCGGGCGCACAACACCAGCACGTGGGAGGCATTGAGGATCTTGGGCAGGTTGTACGGATAGCCGGCCTCGGCCGCCTTGCCGATACGCGCCTTGGCCGCATCGGTCGACGCCAATACGAAATGCCAAGGCTGGGAGTTCACCGATGACGGTGCCAGGCGCAGCAGTTCGCGCAGTTCGGCGATGATGGTCTCGGGGATCTTGCGGCTGGGATCGAAGGCCTTGGTGGAATGGCGCTTGCGGGCGGCGTGGAGCAGGCTCATGGGATTTCCTTGTGAACGGGTTGGCGATGGTGTTGAAGAATGCGGAGGCATGCCTGTGGGACGGCTGCTTGCATGACATCTTCCGGCAGGACGCACTTTCAAAAAAGTACGGCGCGGCAAAAACATTTTCAAAAAAAAATTGAAAGTAAAATAGCCGCCTGATCTCACCTCTGCCTCGACGCCCACCCATGATCCGCCTGGACGACCTCGCCATCTTCGTCTGCGCTGCCGACAATGGCAGCCTCTCCGCTGCTGCCCGCCAGCATGACGTCACGCCTGCTGTGGCCAGCGCCGCCATGAAGCGGCTGGAAGCCGAACTGGGCGCCCGTCTGCTGGCCCGCTCCACGCGCAGCCTGCGCCTCACCCCCGATGGCGAACGCTACCTGCAATACGCCCGCAATGCCCTGGCCGAAGTCAATGCCGGGCGCGATGCGGTGGCCCATGGCCGGCGCATGGTGGGTGGCAATCTCTCGCTGTCGGTGCCCTCCGATTTTGGCCGCAACCTGATGTGCCGCTGGCTCGACGAATTCCAGGCCCAGCATCCGGCGGTCAGCCTGCAGGTACGCATCAGCGACCGCGTGGCCGACATGTTCCGGCAACCGGTGGAGGTGGCCATCCGCTACAGTCCGCCCGACGATTCCAGCCTGGTCGCCCTGCCGCTGGCCCCAGAAAACCGGCGCGTGCTGTGCGCCTCGCCCGACTATCTGGCACGCCATGGACGCCCGCGCACACCAGCTGACCTGCGCCAGCACAATTGCCTGCGCTACCTGCTGTCGGACATGCTGCATTCGCAGTGGACCTTCTTCAAGGACGGCACACCAATCCAGGTGCAGGTCAGCGGCGACCGCGTCTGCGACGATGGCGAGCTGGTCCACCGCTGGGCAGTCGATGGCCGCGGCCTGGCCTACAAGTCGCGCCTGGACGTGCTGGCCGACCTGCGCAGCGGCAAGCTGGAAGCGGTGATGGAAGATTATCTGGGCGAACCCTCGCCACTGGATCTGGTGTGTACCCATCGCATGAGCCTGTCACCGACGGTGCGGGCGCTGCGCGAACTGCTCGGCGAGCGCATCGCGCGTTATCTCGCCGACCGCTGAAGTCGAGCTTCAGCCGTGGGTTCAGCCCTTGATGGCCAGGCGGCGCCAACCCATGGCGGGCAGCGCCGGCAGCAACAGGCCCAGGCACAGCAGGCCCATGCCCAGCAACAGATCGGGGGAGAGACGCTCCCCGAAGATCAGCGACGACAGCGTCAGGCCCACCACCGGCACGCCCAGCATGCACACCGACACCGTCACCGGCGACAGGCGCTGGGTCATCTGCAATACGATCAGGAAGGTCAGCGCGGTGGCCAGCGGACCGGTATAGGCGATCACGCCCCAGGAGTGCGGGTCGGCCAGGAAGGTCGGTGCACCATCGACCAGCGTCGCCAACACGCACAGCGGCACGGCCGCCACCAGCGTCTGCCAGGGCAGCAGGTCGAAGTCCAGCTTCACGCCCGGGGTCAGCTTGATCTGCAGGATGTTCATGGCCCACGACAGCGAGGCCGCGCCCAGCATCAGGTAGCCGATCATGCTGTGCAGGTCCGCATGCAGCAGCGCCGGCAGCACGATCACGGCAATCCCCACATAGCTGCAGACGGTGGCCAGCGATTGCCGGCCGTTCAGTTTGTGCTTCAATACCAGCGCGGCGCCCGGCACCACCCAGATCGAGGTGGCATAGGCGATCAGCGAAGCACGGCCCGGCATGACGAAATGCAAGGCGCCGGTCACCAGTGCCGTGAACAAGCCCATCTGCAGCACCCCCACCCCGATCACCACCGGCCACTCCTGGCGAGTGGGCAGGCGCAGCTTGCCAATGACGGCAGCAATTGCGAAGCTGAGCAGCGCCGCCGACAGGAAACGGCTGGCCGCAAACCACAGCGGCGGAATGAACTGGCTGCCGAACTTCATCACCGGCCAGTTACCGCCCCAGATGCAGATCGCCAGTACCACGCAGACCAGGAACAGGCGGCTCATGGCCGGTTGCCGGGCAGCTGCGGATCGGGTGGCATGGGGGCTGGCAATGGCGGTGGACATCTCGGACTCCAGGTAGGCAACAGGAGCGCCACCCTGCCCGACGGCCCATGAAAAAAGGCCGCCGGATGCATGTTGCAGCGCATCCAAACGGCCTTCATGGTAGAGAACAGACGGCAAAAAGTGCTGCCGTATTTGATCTGGAGAAACAGCGTTGACAGCATTTCCTGCTGCCATTTCATGATTTACAGATTAATTATTCGAACAAACCAAATTGGCGCAGCATGCACCACTTCGAACTGAGCCACCCCGGTTTGATCGCAAGGCCTGCGGTGCCGCAGCAGGCCACCACGGATTTCCTCAGCACTTGACCACCAGCGAAGAGGAACGGGACGCCGCCACCGCACCGGCCTGGCGATCCAGCGTGAACACGCCCACCAGTCCCACCAGCTTGTCGGCCTGCTCCTGCAGGGACTGCGCCGCAGCGGCGGCCTGTTCCACCAGGGCCGCGTTCTGCTGGGTGGTCTCATCCATCTGGGTGATGGCCTCGCCCACCTGTTCGATGCCGGAGCTCTGCTCATGGCTGGCGGTTGCGATCTCATGCACCACAGTCGAGACGCCCTGGATGCTGGACACCACTTGTTGCATGGTCTGCCCGGCCTGCTGCACCAGATGCGTCCCGGCGTCGACCTTGCCCACCGAGTCATCGATCAGTTGCTTGATTTCCTTGGCTGCCGCCGCCGAGCGTTGCGCCAGCGAACGCACCTCGGAAGCCACCACTGCAAAGCCACGTCCCTGCTCGCCGGCACGGGCCGCTTCCACGGCGGCGTTCAGCGCCAGGATATTGGTCTGGAAGGCGATGCCATCGATCACACTGATGATGTCCACGATCTTGCGCGACGACTCATTGATGGAGGCCATGGTCTGCACCACCTGCCCCACCACCTCGCCACCCTGGATCGCCACCTTGGCCGCACCGGACGCCAGTTCGTTGGCGTGCTGGGCATTGGCTGCATTCTGCTTGACGGTGGAGGTCAGCTCTTCCATGGCCGAGGCGGTTTCTTCCAGTGAACCGGCCTGCTGCTCTGTGCGGTTGGACAGGTCCATGTTGCCGTTGGCGATCTCATCGACCGAAGTCTTGATGGACTCGGTCGCGCCCTTGATGCCGTGCACGGTATCGACCAGACGGTCGCGCGTGTAGGCCACGGCCGCCACCAGGCTGCGGTCGTCACCACCCATGGTACGGATGGTGCCGGTGAGGTCACCGGCGGCGATCTTGCGCGCCATCTCCGCCGCCTCGCTGGGTTCGCCGCCGATGGAGCGGAAGATGTTGCGCGAGACCAGGCCCGCGATCAGCGACAGGATCACACCCAGCACCACCAGCACCACCACCGCCTGGATCAGGGCACGACGGAAATCGGCCTCGATGTCGTCGGAATACACGCTACAGATCAGGTCCCAATTCCACGGCTTGAAACGCTTGACGAAGCCCAGCTTGGGACTGGGCTTGTCACTGCCCGGCCGCGGCCACCAGTATTCCAGGTAGCCCTTGCCATCGGCCGAGGAGCCGGTCGCCGCAATCATCTTGTAGAGCGCATTGCCCTTGGCATCCTTGAAATCGATCATGTTGCGGCCATCGAGCTTGCCATTGATCGGGTGCATCACGATGACCGAATCGGCGGCCACGATGGTGGCGTAGCCATCACCGGTATAGCGCTGGTCGCGCACGCGTGCGATGGCGCCCTTTTGTGCCTCTTCGCGGGACAGCTTGCCGTCGGCTTCCAGCTTGGCGTAGCCGGCGATGGTGGTATAGGCCATCTCGGTGACGTCTTCCAGACCGCGTTGCCGTTCGGCAATCTGCAGGTCGCGGGTCTGGTAGGCATGCCAGATCGAAAGCACCAGCAGGGCGATCCAGGAGAACACCAGCGGAAGCCAGAGTTTTTTCTTCAGGGAGAGATTGTTCATGAGCGGAAAGAGGTGGCCGTGGTTGCACTGCGTTTGTAAGGTGATCGGGAAAGCCGAATGCCCACGCCACCCGCTGCCGGGACCCCGGCGCGACGTTCACTCCCCCATTCTCGTTTACGGCCGGCAATGTCCTCGGCTAAAGGGTGATTCCAGCGAAAGTCTGTATTTTTCATGACTATTTTTCAGTCCCGGCATAGTAATTCCCAGATAACAGGAGCGCCCCGCCACTGGATGACACACGCGGCCGACCATCCCTTCGATGACGCGCTACCATCCCACAACAATACTCAAGGAGACCCATGTATGACAGCTCACGAATCTATCCTGCTGCGGCAGGACCAGGATGGCATCACCACCCTCACTCTGAACCGCCCACAGCAATTCAACGCCCTTTCGGAAGCGATGCTCGATGCGCTGCAGGGACAACTGGATCAGCTCGCACGGGACGAGAACGTGCGCTGCGTGATCCTGGCCGCGCAGGGCCGCGCCTTCTGTGCCGGCCATGACCTGCGCGAAATGCGGGCCACGCCCCAGCAGGCCTACTACCAACAGCTGTTCGACCGTTGCAGCCGGCTGATGCAATCGCTGCGCGCACTCCCCGTGCCGGTTATCGCCAAGGTGCAAGGCCTGGCCACTGCTGCCGGTTGCCAGCTGGTGGCCAGCTGCGACCTGGCGGTCGCGGCCGAGAGCGCCCGCTTCGCGGTATCGGGCATCAATGTCGGCTTGTTCTGTTCCACCCCGGCGGTCGCGCTGACGCGCAACCTGCCCATCAAGCGCGCTTTCGAAATGCTGGTCACCGGCAAGTTCATCGATGCCACCACCGCGGCCCAGTGGGGCTTGATCAACCAGGCCGTCCCCGATACCGGACTGGACGCCGCCACGCTGGCGCTGGCGCACGAGATTTGCAGCAAGCCCGCCATCTCGATCCGGCGCGGCAAGGCCATGCTGTACCGACAGCAGATGATGGCCCTGCCGGACGCCTACACCCATGCGGCCGAGGTCATGGCCTGCAACATCATGGATGCGGAGGCGATGGAAGGGATCGATGCGTTTCTGGAGAAACGGGTGCCGCGCTGGCATGCCGGAGCCTACTGACGAGCGAGCGCAGCAGGCGGCATTTATCTGACGTTTACGATGCCCACGCAAAGTTTTATCCGGATTAAACGCCCACCCACCTAAGCTGCGTGCTCCTCAACCCGTGGAGCACCCAGCATGATTCGCCGTCACCAGGAACAACATCAACAACCCCAACCGGAATTGGTCCCGCTGGGCCAGCGCCGCCTGCGTCGCGCCCAACTGGCCGGCGTGGCCGGATTGGCGACCCTGGCCGCCAGCGTGCTGCTGGCCATCGCCGTCGTGACCCCGGCGCAGGCTGAAGAAAATGCCAATGCCACACCTGTGGCCGATACTTCCGCCCTGCACCTGACAGGCAACATCGGCGTGGTCAGCCAGTACGTCTTCCGTGGCACCACGCAGACCAACCAGAAGCCTGCCCTGCAGGGCGGCTTCGATCTCACGCATGACAACGGTCTCTACGCCGGCGTATGGCTGTCCAACATCAGCTGGATTTCGGATACGAACCCGGCCGCCTCGGCCAGCCTGGAAGCGGATATCTATGGCGGTTGGAAGTCGGTCCTGAGCGACTGGCTCAACGGCGACATCGGCGTGCTGCACTATGCCTATCCGGGCAGCTATCCCGATGGCATGACCCACCCCGACACCACCGAGCTCTACCTCGGACTGGATGCCAGATGGATCGCCTTCAAGTATTCGTACAGCACCGGCAACACCTTCGGCAATGCCGACACCCGCGGCAGCAGCTACGCCGACCTGTCGCTCACGCATGAGCTCTTCGCCGGCATCACCGGGCTGGCCCATATCGGCCGCCAGCACTACACCGGCCCCAATGCCGCCAACCTGTCCTACACCGACTGGAAGCTGGGCATGAGCCGCGACTTCTCCGGCTATGTGCTGGGCCTGGCCTATACCGGCAGCAACGCGCCCGACGCCGGCTACACCCTGCGCGGCAAGAACATCGGCCGCAACCAGTGGATCGCGTCGCTCAACAAGAGCTTCTGATCCCCATCCCACGCGCAAGGAGGATATCCATCATGCGTAGCCGTCTGCACTGGAAACGGGGCGAGGACCGCCTCCATCCGCTCTCACCGCGCCACCTGTTCCTGCGTACCGCGCAGCGGCGGCGCTACCGCTGCATGCTGGTGGCGCTGCTGATCTTCCTGATATGCGCCGGCATGGCACCACTGAGCCAGGCGGTGTCGCCCTATCGCGCTGAAGACGACTACGGCCCCTCGCCGCAGGCCCTGCAGCACCGCGAGGACTGTCGTCGCCAGATCGGCCAGGTAATGGCGGGGAAGATAGAAAGCGAGGATTTCGTGGCACGCAGCGATCGCGAATATTTCCGCTACGTGGTCCGCAAGGACCTGCGCGAAGTGATGTTCATCTGCGATGCGCGCAGCGGCGAAATCCGGCGCCAGATCGACCTATGGGGGGACCTTTAGGTTCACTTCCCGTCCCTGAGCGTGCGATGGACTGGACAAGCGGCGGGGCTGACGGCAAGATGCCGCATCCCCGCCGCTACTCTTTTCATCAGACTGCTCATGCAAGCCGATTACGCCACCATCCTGCAATGGATCTACCTGTTCAATTCACTGGCCCTGAAGCAACTGGGGCGACGCCGCAAGGCGAGGCAGCTGGAACAGGGGTTTCGTGCTGCGCAGACCAGCGACTGGCGCGCTACCGCGCCTGACTTCCTGTTCGCCCGGCTGGGCAAGCCGCATGCGCAAGTGGAACAGGATGACGGCAGCACCCTGCAACGCTGGCGTGGCGAGCGCCACTGGCTGGATGCGGTGTATCGCGACGGGCAATGCCAGAGCGTGGAGATTTCCGCGCATCAGGAAGAGAGCTTTCCCACCGTCAATACCTACTTCAACTGCGCCGTGCTGGCGGCGCTGGCCTGCGCCTGGAAATTCTCGGGCCTGGCCGATGCACCGGAGCTGCCGGTGGCCGCAGCGGCCAAGCAGTATCTGTCCAACTTCATCGTCTTCGTGGCGGGGGCCTGGCTGCTGTCCTTCGTGCTCAAGCGCCAGCGCATGCTGCTCAATCTCGGCTGCATCGCCATGGTGGTGCTGGCGCTGCCCTTGCTGAACTGGCCTTGATCGCGCTGGCCGCAACGACTATTCGGCCACCACATCGGCCAGCCGATAGCCCACGCCGATCTCGGTGAGGATGTGCACCGGCTGGGCGGCATCGCGCTCCAGCTTCTGGCGCAGGCGCTGCATGTAGATGCGCAGGTAATGTCCATCTTCCACGTGCGACGGTCCCCAGCCGGCCACCAGCAATTGGCGGTGCGTGATGACGCGCCCGGCATCGCGCAGCAGCGTGGCCAGCAGGCGATATTCGATCTGCGTCAGATGCAATGGCTCACCATTGCGCGTGACGCTGCGCGCCGGCAAGTCCACCGCCACCTCCCCCATGCGGTAGCGACCGCTGGCCTGTCCCGTGGCGGAAGCACGCGCATGGCGACGCAATTGCGCGCGCATGCGGGCCAGCAACTCAGGCATGCCGAAGGGCTTGACCAGATAATCGTCGGCCCCGGCGTCGAGTGCCTCCACCTTTTCGGACTCCTGGGTGCGGGCCGAGAGAATCACGATGGGCACGCTGCTCCAGTTGCGGATTTCGCTGACCACCTGCTTGCCGTCGCCATCGGGCAGGCCAAGATCGACGATGATCAGGTCGGGCTTGCGGGTCCCGGCCTCGGTGATACCTTCGCGGGCGGTACGGGCTTCGTGGACGATGAAGCCTTCCTGTTCCAGCGCGCCCTTGACCAGTTTTCGGATGTGCGGGTCATCTTCGATGAAGACGATATTGCCTGCGTGTTCTTGCATGGTGTTCCTCATTCCTCGGGCGGGGCCGGCTGCGTTTCCACCGGCAGGGTAAAGCAGACGGTAGCCCCCTGCCCGGCTTCCTGCGGGGCGATCCAGATTCGGCCCTGGTGCGCCTCGATGATGGCGCGACAGATCGCCAGTCCCAGGCCCACGCCGGGGGTGCTGGACTCGTTGTCGCCACGGGTGAATTTCTCGAAGGCGTGCTGCGTCATGGCCGGCGGGAAGCCGCGCCCCTGATCGCTCACGCTGACCTTGAGCTGGCGGCTGCCATCGCTCTGCTCGACATGGGCCGCGATGGTGATGGGACTGCCGGCGGGTGAGTACTTGATGGCGTTCTCCACCAGGTTGGCCAGTACCCGCTCCAGCAAGACCGCGTCCACCCGCAACAAGGGCAGGTCGGCAGCGATGCGGGTCTCGACCTGTCGTCCTTCCAGCGCCTTGGCCAGCAGACGCAGCGCCGAGCCGGTCAATTCTTCCAGGGCATTCCATTGCCGGTTCAGCGTGACCACGCCAGCCTGCAGCCGCGCCATGTCCAGCAGGTTGTTCATCAGCCCGACCATCTTCTGCGACTGCTCGCTGATGGTGCGGGCCATGGCGCGGGCGTCGTCGTCCAGACGGGCATTGGCGGCCAGGACGTCGGCACTGCCCACCAGCGAAGTCAACGGCGTGCGCAGGTCGTGCGAGATGGCCGACAGCAGCGAATTGCGCAGGCGTTCCGATTCCATCGTCACCAGCGCATCCTGGGCCACCTCGGCGTAGTGCAGGCGTTCGATGGCCATGGCGATCTGGGAACAGAAGATTTCCAGCATCTGCCGATTCTCGGGCAGCGCCAGCTGGGCGGCCGCCAACTGGCCCTCTTCCTCGCTGGCGGCATCGATGGCAAAAGCCAGTACGCCACGGGTCCGCATGGTGGCCGTCAGCGGCAGGTACAGGGCTGCGGCCGAGGGCAAGGTGGCCGTGCCCTTGCCGGCCGCCTGTCCATTGTCATAGACCCACTGCGCCACCCCCGCATCCACGCTGTGCAACACATGCGCGCCGCTGCCGTCCTGCTCCGGCGCGGTCAAGCGCAACTGGTCGGCACTGTCCGGCAAGAAGAAGGCGATGCGCGCCCCGAACACGGCGGCCAGGTGACGGCGGCCGATTTCCAGTATCTGGTCCAGCGTGAGCAGGGCCGACAGTTCCTTGCCCAGCATGTAGAGATTGGCAGCCCGCGCCTCGCGCTGCATGGCCACACTGGCCTGGCGCCGCAGGCGTGCCGTGAGCGAACTGATGAACAGCGACACTGCCAGCATCACCGCCAGGGTCAGCAGGTACTGGGCGTCGGACACCGTGATCGAAAAACGCGGATCGACGAAGAAGAAATCGAAGGAGATCACCGACAGCACCGACACCAGCGCCGACGCTGCCCGCCCATGGCGCATCGCCACCAGCATCACGCCCACCAGGTAGAGCATGATGACGTTGGCCGGATGCAGCTTGCCGTCCAAGAGGAAGGCCAGCGTCGTGGTGGCTGCGCAGCTGGCCACGGCCCACAGGGTGCCACGCGTGCGACGCCGGCGCGTAAGCAAGGCCTCCGCCGCGCTGGCGGCGCTGTCGGTGGAACGCTGCTCGGGCTGCTCGCGCGTGCGGCTGCGGGCGATGGTGTAGAGATCGATCTCGCCACCGGCCGCGGCGATACGTTGCGCCAGCGAGCCACGCGGCCACTGCAGGAGCTGACGCAGACCGCGGCTCTGCTGGCCGATCACCAGCTTGCCGGCGTTGCGGCTGCGGGCGAACTGCAGCAGTGCGGCGGCCAGCTCCTCACCACTGATGCTGGCCGTTTCCGCACCCAGCGATTGCGCCAGTTTCAGATAGGCCACCACCCGCTCACGGCTGGCCATGGCCTGGCGCTGGCGCGGCAGATCCACGTGTACCGCCAGCCATTCGGCCTGCAGCTTGGCGGCCAGCCGGGCGCCTTCACGGATCAGGCGTTCCTCACCGACGCCGCTGCCGATGGCCACCACGATGCGCTCACGCGCCTGCCACAGCTGGGCGATGGAGCGGTCGGCGCGGTACTGGCGCATGTCGGCATCGACACGGTCAGCGGTGCGGCGCAGGGCGATCTCGCGCAGCGCGATGAGATTGCCCTTGCGGAAGAAGTTGCGGCCGGCCTTCTCCGCCTGTTGCGGCAGATAGACCTTGCCCTGCTGCAGCCGCGCCAGCAGTTCGTCGGGCGGGATATCGACCAGCTTGACGTCGTCGGCTTCGTCGAAGACATGGTCGGGCACGGTCTCGAAGACGCGGATGCCGGTGATCTGACCCACCACGTCGTTGAGGCTTTCGATGTGCTGCACATTGAGGGTGGTGTAGACATCGATGCCGGCGCGCAGCAGTTCATCGATGTCCTGCCAGCGCTTGGCATGGCGCGAACCCGGGACATTGGAGTGCGCCAGTTCGTCCACCAGAATCACGCCGGGCCGGCGTTCCAGCGCGGCATCCAGGTCGAACTCGGGCAACTGGCGATTGCGGTAGGCCACCATGCGCATGGGCAGGCGTGCAATGCCGGCCAGTTGCGCCTCGGTCTCGGCACGGCCATGGGTTTCGACCACGCCGGCGATCACGTCCACGTCCTGGCCAGCCAGCGCCTGGGCGGCTTCCAGCATGGCAAAGGTCTTGCCGACACCGGCCGAGAATCCGAAGAAGATCTTCAGGCGGCCGCGTGCCTGGCGCTCTTCGTCGCGCATCACGCGTTCCAGCAGGTCGTCGGGGTCGGGGCGTTGGTCCATGGCGGGTATTCGGGTTGCTGGCATTGTAGTGGCAAAAGGCCGGGGGCACGGCAAACGCGTGCCCCCGGCCTGGCTTGCGCGGACGTCTGACTTACTTGGGATCGGCCTGCGCGCGCAATGGTGCTGCCACATCCAGTGCCAGGTTCAGCTTGAGCACATTGACGCGTGGTTCACCGAACAGCCCCCATTGCGGGGTCTCGCTATTGCCACGGATCAGCGCCCGCACCTGCTCTACGCTCACGCCACGCGCACGGGCCACGCGTGCGGCCTGGTAGTCGGCAGCGGCCGGGCTGATGTGCGGGTCCAGGCCGCTGGCCGAGGCCGTCAGCAGGTCGATGGGGATGGCGCCGGTGTTACCGGGATCGGCTTCCTGCAGGGCCTTGGCACGGTCTTCGGCGGCCTGCTTCAGGGCCGGATTGGTCGGGCCCAGGTTGCTGCCACCGGAGGCCATACCATTGTTGGGGAAGGTGCCCGAGGCCGAGGGGCGGCCCCAGAAATAGGCCGGGCTGCTGAAGTTCTGGCCGATCAGTTCGGAGCCGACCGGCTGTCCCTGGCGTTCGATCAGGCTGCCATTGGCCTGCTGCGGGAAGAAGGCCTGCGCCAGGCCGGTCACCAGCAGCGGGTAGAGGCCGCCCAGCAGCACGCCCAGCAGGATGAACAGCGTGATGGCCGGACGCAAAGGATGAGGAGTAGAGGTTTTCATGAGGCTTCCCTTGGAGCTAGGAGACAAGTTCATACCAGGCCGAACACGGCCAGCAGCATATCGATCAGCTTGATGCCCACGAACGGCACCAACAGACCACCCAGACCATAGATCAGCAGGTTGCGACGCAGCAGCACGGCCGCGCCCAGGGCGCGATAACGCACTCCACGCAGGGCCAACGGGATCAGGCCGACGATCACCAGCGCATTGAAGATCACTGCCGACATGATGGCCGAGTCGGGGCTGGCCAGATGCATCACGTTCAGCGCGCCCAGCTGCGGATAGGTCGCCACGAACATGGCGGGAATGATGGCGAAATACTTGGCCACGTCATTGGCAATGCTGAAGGTGGTCAGGCTGCCGCGCGTCATCAGCATCTGCTTGCCGATCTCGACGATCTCGATCAGCTTGGTCGGATTGGAGTCCAGATCGACCATGTTGCCGGCTTCCTTGGCCGCCTGGGTGCCACTGTTCATGGCCACGGCGACATCGGCCTGGGCCAGCGCCGGGGCGTCGTTGGTGCCGTCGCCGGTCATCGCCACCAGCTTGCCTTCGGCCTGGTGCTGGCGGATCAGCGCCAGCTTCTGCTCCGGCGTGGCCTCGGCCAGGAAGTCGTCGACACCCGCTTCGGCAGCGATGGCAGCAGCGGTCAGGCGGTTGTCGCCGGTGATCATGATGGTCTTGATGCCCATGCGGCGCAGTTCGCCGAAGCGTTCCTTGATGCCGCCCTTGACGATGTCCTTCAACTCCACCGTGCCGAGGATGCGGATCGGCGCACCCTGGTTGACCACGGCCGCCTCGGCGTGCCATTCGATGACCACCAGCGGCGTACCGCCACGACGGGCGATGGCTTCCACGTCGCTCTCCACCTGCGCCGGCAGCCGCTGGTCGGCCGAGCGCACCAGCTTGCGGATGGCATCGGCAGCACCCTTGCGAATGCGACGGCTGCCGAGGTCGATGCCGGAGACCCGGGTCTGCGCCGAGAACGGGATGAATTCCGCGCCCAGGCCGGCCATTTCGCGTTCGCGCAGATTGAAGCGGTTCTTGGCCAGCACCACGATGCTGCGGCCTTCCGGCGTTTCATCGGCCAGCGAAGCCAGCTGGGCGACATCGGCCAGTTCGCGCTCGGCCACGCCCGGTGCCGGCATGAAGGCGGCGGCCTGGCGGTTGCCGAGGGTGATGGTGCCGGTCTTGTCCAGCAGCAGCACGTCGACGTCACCGGCGGCTTCCACGGCACGGCCGGAGGTGGCGATCACATTGGCCTGCATCATGCGGCTCATGCCGGCCACACCGATGGCCGAGAGCAGGCCCCCGATGGTGGTCGGGATCAGGCACACCAGCAGCGCCACCAGGGCCGTGACCGACACCGGCGCACCGGCACCGGCGGCGGTCACGGAAAAGATCGAGAACGGCAGCAGGGTCACCGTCACCAGCAGGAACACCAGCGTCAGCGCCACCAGCAAGAGCGTGAGGGCCAGTTCATTGGGGGTCTTCTTGCGGCTGGCGCCTTCCACCATGGCAATCATGCGGTCCAGGAAAGCTTCGCCCGGATTGACCGAGACCCGCACCACGATCCAGTCCGACAGCACGCGCGTACCGCCGGTGACAGCCGAAAAATCACCGCCGGATTCGCGGATCACCGGTGCCGATTCGCCGGTGATGGCGCTCTCGTCCACGGTGGCCACGCCCTCGATGACGTCACCGTCGGCCGGCACGGTATCGCCGGCTTCGATGAGGATCAGGTCGCCCTTGCGCAGGCTGTCGCCTTCCACCACTTCACACTGGCGGGCGGCGTTCGCAGCGCCTGCCACCGAGGCCGCATTGCGTAGCTTCTTGGCCGTCACGCTCTTCTTGACCCCGCGCAGGGCCGCGGCCTGGGCCTTGCTGCGGCCCTCGGCCAGGGCCTCGGCGAAGTTGGCGAAGAGGACCGTGAACCACAGCCAGGCGGCTACGGCACCGATGAAACCGGCCGGCGCCTCACCCTTGCCGACCAGCGCCTGGATGAACAGCAGCGTGGTCAGGATGCTACCGAGATAGACCACGAACATCACCGGATTGCGCCACTGCACGCGTGGCGACAGCTTGCGTACGGCATCGGCCAGGGCCGGCTTGACGATCTTCGGATCGAACATCCAGCGCGCGGTCTGCGCGGCGGACGGAATGGCATCGGCCTGCAGCTTGCTGGCAGCGGCCGGAGTATTGCTGGAAGGGGTAGTCATAGGTTTTCCGTTGCGGGTTGCTGCGCGGCGCGGGCCATCTACGCCCCTGCCGCGCAAGCCATCGATTCAATTACATCGCCATCATCTGCAGGTGTTCCACCACCGGACCCAGCGCCAGTGCCGGCACATAGGTCAGCGCACCCACCAGGATCACCGCGCCGATCAGCAGGGCCACGAACAGCGGACCGTGCGTGGGCAAGGTACCGGAGGTGGCCGCCAGGCGCTTCTTGCCGGCCAGCGAACCGGCCATGGCCAGCACCGGCACGATGATGCCGAAGCGGCCCAGCCAGGTGCAGAGGCCGGTCGTGATGTTGTAGTACGGCGTATTGGCCGAGAGCCCGGCAAAGGCGCTGCCGTTGTTGTTGGCCGCCGAGCTGAAGGCGTACAGGATTTCCGAGAAACCATGCGCACCGGGGTTGGCGATGCCGGCCAGGCCGCCCTCCACCATCACCGACAGGGCGGTGAAGATCAGCACCAGGGCCGGGGTCATGAGGATGGCGATCGACATCATCTTCATGTCGAACACGCCGATCTTCTTGCCCAGGTATTCGGGCGTACGGCCGATCATCAGGCCGGCGATGAACACCGCCAGCACCGCGAAGATGAGCATGCCGTACAGGCCCGAGCCGACGCCGCCGAACACCACCTCACCCAGTTGCATCTGCAGCATCGGCACCAGTCCGCCCAGTGGCGAGAGCGAGTCGTGCATGGCATTGACCGCACCGCAGGAAGCCGCCGTGGTGATGGAAGCGAACAGGGCCGAGGCCGGGATGCCGAAGCGGGTCTCCTTGCCTTCCATCATGCCGGGGCCGGAAGCGTGCAGCGATGCCAGCATGGGATTGGTCTGCGATTCGCTGTACATCAGTACCAGCGTGAGCACCACGAACAGCAAGGTCATCGAGGCCAGGATGGCCCAGCCCTGGCGCCGGTCACCAACCAGCACGCCGAAGCTGGTACAGAGCGCGGCCGGAATGATGAGGATGGCCAGCATCTGCAGGAAGTTGGAGAGCGGAGTCGGGTTCTCGTAGGGGTGGGCCGAGTTGGCATTGAAGAAGCCACCGCCGTTGGTGCCGATCATCTTGATGGCTTCCTGCGAGGCCACCGGCCCCATCGGCAAGGTCTGCCGGTCGGTGCTCTGGGCATCGACCAGCGGTTCGCCCTTCGCATCCTTCAAAGGCTGGCCGGCAGCATCCAGTTTTGGCACGGTGTAGTGGGTCACTTCCAGCGTCTTCACTTCCTGGTAGGCGCGGAAGTTCTGGATGCTGCCTTGCTGCACCAGCACCAGCGCCAGCACCACCGACAGCGGCAGCAGCACATAGAGCGCGCTGCGGGTCAAGTCCACCCAGAAGTTGCCGATGCCCTTGCTGCTGTGGCGGGCAAAGCCGCGAATGAGCGCGAAGGCGATCGCGATACCGGTGGCCGCCGAGAGGAAGTTCTGCACCGCCAGCGCCGCCATCTGGGTCAGGTAGCTCATGGTGGCTTCACCCGCATAGCCCTGCCAGTTGGTATTGGTAACGAAGCTCAACGCGGTGTTGAAGGACGAGTCGGGACTGATGGTGGGCAAGGCCTGCGGATTGAGCGGCAACCATTGCTGGAGGCGCTGCAGCAGGTACACCACGATCAGCCCGAGGAAGTTGAACAGCACCACGGCGATGGCGTACTGTTTCCAGTCCATGTCTTGCTCGCGGCTGATGCCACAGAGGCGATAGAAGACACGTTCGACGCCGCCGAAGAGGCGGTTCACGCGTGACTTGCCCTCCATCACGCGGGCCATGTACCAGCCCAGCGGCAGGGAGAGAATCAGCAGCACGGCCAGGTAGAGGCCGAGCTGGAGGTAGTTGTTGCTGTCCATGTCAGAAGTCCTCCGGCTTGATCAGCGCATAGACCAGGTACAGCAACAGGGCAATGGAAACGACCAGCCCCAGCAGATACATGAGGTTCATTTCTTCTCGCCTTCCTGCCGTTCCAGACGGCTGCACAGGGCGATGAATGCCCACATCGAGATGCCGCAGAGCAGCAGCATACCCACGTAGAGAAAATCCGTTTGCCACATTTCCCACTCCATTGTTGACGTTGTGTCCCGCCGCTCCGGGAACCGGAATCAGCGACAGTGGAACGATAGGGAAAGCGGCATTAAATCCGGGTAAATGTTTGGGGCGGGGGTGTAAACAAGACGTAAACGTGGGCCGGCAAGGTGATGACGTGCGGGCGGAGCGAGGTAGGGCCGGGCGAGAAGAGGTGACTTGCAGGAGAAAACAATAGCGGCCGGCAGCGCCGGCCGATCAGACGTCGGACACCTTGCCCAGTTCGACGCGGTTCTTGCCTAGGCGCTTGGCGGCGTACATGGCCTTGTCGGCCATGGCCAGGAGTTCTTCGGGGCCGACTTCGCCGTCCAGGTCGGGATGATAGACCGCCACCCCGATACTGCTGGAGATGTTGACCGTGGAGTGGGTCAGCTGGAAGGGTTCGCGGATGGTATGGAGGACCTTCTCGGCCACCATCAGGGCGTCTTCCTGGGATTGCAGGTTTTCCAGGATCACCACGAACTCGTCACCGGCCAGGCGCGCCACGGTATCGACGTCGCGCACCGATTGTTGCAGACGCCGCGCAAACTCGACCAGAAGTTCATCGCCGGCTTCGTGACCATAGCGGTCGTTGATGCCCTTGAAGCCATCCAGGTCCATGAAGAACAACGCCAGCAGTTGGTGGGCGCGGCGCGCGCGCATCATGCCCTCGGGCAGGCGGTCGCTGAAGGCGCGGCGATTGGGCAGGCTGGTCAGTACGTCGGTGAGGGCCAGCTCGCGCATCTGGTCGCGGAAGGCCAGCCGTTCGGTGATGTCGTGCAGGAAGGCGATGAACAGGTGGCCGCTCTGGCGCTTGACATGCCCGACCGTGATCTCGATGGGCAATTCATGTCCATCGTGATGCAGGGCCTGCAGTTCGATGCGGTTGTTGATGACCACGCTGGTGCCATCTTCGAAGAACTTCTCCATGCCGCGATTGTGGGCGGCGCGCATGTCGGGCGGGATGATCAGTTCGGCCATGTCGCGCCCCATGGCCTGGTCACGTGGCCAGCCCAGCAGCAGTTCGGCCTGACGGTTCCATTCGACCACCCGACCGTGTTCGTCGGCGGCAATGAAGGCGTCCTGGGCGTTTTCCAGGATGGCGCGCAGTTCGGCGGCACTTTCTTCCAGCTGGATCTGGTTGGCCTGTTGCTGGTCCAGCGCCTGCTGCAGGGCGGTGGCGGTCTCGTGCAGGCGGCTGGTGCGCTCGGCGACGCGATGCTCCAGGCTTTCATTGAGGGAGCGCACTTCGCGCAGATAGCTTTCTTCGCGCGCCACCATGTTGACCAGGGTGGAGGACAGCAGATGGATTTCGCGATAGCTGTCCACCCGCGGGATGGAGACGTCGGAGCGACCGGCGGCGCGTTGCTCCAGCGCTGCCGAGAGTGCGTTGATGGGCGCCACCAGGCGTCGCGTGAGCACATAGGCCAGGATCACCAGCACGGCCCCGGAGAGCGTGCCTACCACGATCACGCGTCGTTCCAGATCGCGGAAGGCGGCCAGCGCCACCGACTCGGGCTGGCGCACCAGCACGCTCCAGTTCAGTTTCATGCCGCCCTGCTGACCGGTACGGGCGTAACCGGTGACATAACGCAGACCGTCGGGCCAGGTCTCCAGCAGCGAGCCGCCGGTACGCGAGGCGCGCGCGGCACGCAGGCTGGCGGTATCGATCTTGGTTTCTTCGAGATTGCGCGGACCGAGGATGACGGTGTCGTCATCGCGCACGATGATCACGTCGACGTCATAGCGGTTGCCGGTGGGGTCGAGCAGCTTGGCGGCGATATCGCGGGCCCAGCTCCAGGACAGGTGCATGCCCAGCACCCCCACCAGATGGCCATTTGCATCCTGCACGGGTGCGGAGAGGTCGACGAAACGCCAGGGATCGGACTGCGGCTGCAGCTTCTTGCTCAGGAGGAGTGCGGGATGGTAGTCGCCCGCGTATTCGCTTTTCCGGCCTTCCTGAAACCAGGGGCGCTCGGCCACGCTGACACCTTCAAGCAAGCCATTGGTAGCCGCCAGCACGGCGCCATCGGGTTGCGCCAGGCCGATCCAGGCATAGTGCGGCACATTGGACTGCAGTTCGTTGAGCACCCGGCGCACGCGCGCCACGTCGGTCGCGGCGCGGATGGACGGGCGTTGCAACAGCAGGCGCAGATCGATTTCGCGTTCACTCATGCCGCGCTCAAGCGCGTCCTGCATCTGCCAGGCCAGCTGCTTCATGCGTGTTTCGGATTCCGAACGCGCGTAGCCGCGCGTGAACTGATCCACCAGAATCAGCACTGACACGGTCGTGATGAGCACGGTTATAACCACCCCCAGCGTAATCAGCGACGACAGATTCGGCGGAGATGGGGCGTTTTTCTTGTTCAATTCAGACAAAATGCTGCGATACGACTGGATGCATGACGGCTCCCCTGTGAACCGCTTGGGTATTTCGGCATCTTGCCAGAACAACTATGGTTTTTCATCGCATTTCCCGAAAAACTTCGAGAAAATTTTTACGCAGGAAAATACTCACCAATACTCCACAGCGCTTCTCCCTCGAAGCGACATGACTGCAGGCAAAAGCGCGCAATAGACAGCATTTCCCGACAGACGGGAAATGCAAAAAGACAACGGATGGCGACGATCTGTGAGGATCGCGGCCATCCGTCGCGGGGTGGGGAATGGAGATTTACAGGCCGGCACACACGCCATCGGCGCGGGGATCGGTGGCGCCTTCGATGACGCCATCCGGATGCACGCAGACTGCGCCGGCGTGTCCCATCATGTCGGTGTATTCCTCCACCACCTGTACTTCGTGACCTGCCTGGCGCAGGGCGTCGATGGTGGCGGCTGGTACCCGGCCTTCGACCTTCAGGTTGGTGGAGACATCGCCCCAGGTCCGCCCCAGCAGCCAGCGCGGTGCGCTGACGGCGGCCTGCAGGTTCTGGCCGAAGAGCACATGACGGGTGAATACGGCGGCCTGGGTCTGCGGCTGCCCTTCCCCACCCATGGTGCCGTAGGCCAGGGTACGGCCATCCTCCAGACGCGCCAGCGAGGGATTGAGGGTATGGAACGGCAGCTTGCCGGGTTGCAGCTGGTTGGCGCCATCGTCCAGGGTGAAGCTGGCGCCACGGTTCTGCCAGACGATGCCGGTATCGGCCGGCACCACGCCGCTGCCGAATTCCCAGAAGATGCTCTGGATGTAGCTGACCACGCGGCCCTGCGCATCGGCCGCGCCCATCCAGATGGTGTCGCCGGGCTTGGCCGGATGCGGCCATGGCGCGGCCTGCTGCAGGTGGATCTGGCGGGCTTCCTGGTCCAGTGCCTCGGCCAGCAGCCAGTGGGCCGCATCCACGCTCATGTGGGCCGGGTCCGTGACATGCCGGTTACGCAGGATGAAAGCACGCTTGGTCGCTTCCACCAGGCCGTGGATATGGGCGAAGCCGTCGGCCTCGGTGATCCCCAGCCGGTCGAACAGGCCGATGATCATCAGCGCGGAAACGCCCTGCGTCGGCGGCGGCAGGTTGTAGACGCGGCCTGAGCGCAATTGCACCATCAACGGCTGCACGATCTGGGCGCGGAAGGCTTCCAGATCGGCACGACGCACCGGGCTGCCGGCCGCTTCCAGGCCCGCAGCCAGGGTGGCGGCGAGGTCGCCGCGATAGAAGTCGTCCAGCCCGGCTTCGGCCAGGCGCGACAGGCTGGCGGCCAGGGCTGGCTGTTTCAGCACCGTGCCCTGGGCCGGAATGCCGGCCGCGGCATAGGTGGCGGCGAAGCCAGGCTGGTCCTTGAGTTCGGCCCACTTGTCGCGGGTGAGTTCATGTTGCGAACGGGTGATGGGGACCCCGGCCTGTGCGTGACGGATGGCGTCGGCCAAGAGCACCGGCAGCGGCAGAGCGCGGCCGAAGCGTTGCGCGTAATCGAGCGCGGCCGACCAGCCGCCCACGGCGCCGGCCACCGTCAGCGCCGCATGCGCGCCACGGGTGGGTACCGCGCTGTAGCCATGCCCGGCATAGAACGCCTTGGTCGCCAGACCCGCCGACGGTCCGCAGGCGCGGATGGCCACCGGCTCGCGACCGGGCTCGCTGATCAGCCAGAAGCCGTCGCCGCCGATGCCGTTCATGTGCGGATAGACCACCGCGATGGCGGCCGCCGCAGCCACCATGGCTTCGACCGCATTGCCGCCTTCGCGCAGGATCTGCGCGCCGGCTTGGGCGGCCAGGTGATGAGGGGCGGTGACCATACCGCCCAGACAGGTCTTGCTATACAACATGGCTGACTCCTGAGGTTTTTATATTGGATGGGAAGGCAATGCGGCGATGATAACCGGGGACGGTGCGGCGTTCAGGCCGGTGTCGTTTTCGGTGCATCCATCCAGGAAACATGCGCGGCGACGATGCGCCAGCCCTGCGGCAGGCGCAGCCAGGTATGGCTCTGGCGGCCGGTGCGCGTTTCCCCCTCGCGGGTGAACTCGGTATTGGCGACGGCATAGTCCTGACCGTAGGTGGTGATGACGGTCTGGCGCAGGGTGCGCATCAGGTTCTTCGGCGAGCGCCCCTGGCGAAAGGCGCGGATGGCCTCGGTCCCGACCAGGTTCTCGGTGGCGCCGTAGCGTACGGTATGCGGTCCATCGAGGAAGAGTTCATCCAGCACTTCGACCTGGTTGGTGGTCAGGGCCACTTCATAACGCTGGAAGGCATGACGCACTTCGGCCACCACCTCCGGCAGGTTGATCTCGAACGGTTGTGTCGATTCCATGCTGATTCCTCTGTGTCCTCAGTGTGCGCCCAGATAGGCCTTGGCCAGCGCATCGTTGGCGGCGATCTCGGCGGCCGTGCCCTGTGCCACCACGCGCCCGCCTTCGATCACATAGGCGCGGTCGGCCAGCGACAGCGCCAGGGCCGCCATCTGGTCCACCAGCACGATGGTCATGTTTTCGCGGCGCAACTGGTCCAGTGCCGCGAACAGTTCGGCGATCACCTTCGGCGCCAGTCCCAGCGATGGTTCATCCAGCAGCAGCACACGCGGACGCGACATCAGGCCACGGGCGATGGCCAGCATCTGCTGCTCGCCGCCAGAGAGCAGGCCGGCGCGATGATGCAGGCGCTCACGCAGGCGCGGGAAACGCCCCAGCATCTCCTCTACCCGCGCGTCCACATCCTGCGGATAGAGGAAGGCACCGAGGCGGATATTGTCCAGCACTGAGAGTTCAGGGAACACCTGCCGTCCCTCCGGCACCAGTACCACGCCATGGCGCACGATCTGCTCGGCGCGCAGGTGCATCAGGTTCACGCCACCGGCGTGGATGCCGCCTTCTACCGGACGATGCAAACCGGCCAATGCGCGCATCAGGGTGGACTTGCCGGCACCATTGGCGCCCAGCAGCGCAATCATCTCGCCCTGCCTGACCTGCAGGTTGATGCCATGCAGGACCGGTTCGGCGCCATAGCCTGTGACCAGCTCGCCCACGCCCAGCAATTCGCTGGCACCGGCCACTGCAGCGCGGGCCGCCGCCACCGGCTGCTGGCCGCCCTCGCCCAGGTAGGCCTTGCGCACGGCGGGGTCGTTCTGTACTTCCTGCGGGCTGCCGATGGCCAGGCGCTGGCCGGCGTCCAGGACCACGATGCGGCGCGAAATCTGCATCACCAGTTCCATATCGTGCTCGACCACCACCACGCTGATGCCGGCCTCGGCGATGCGGGTCAGCAGTTGCGCCAGCAGTGTCTTGTCTTCGCGCGACAGGCCGGCAGCCGGTTCATCGAGCAACAGCACGTCGGGATCGGCGGCCAGCGCCCGGGCGATTTCCACCAGTCGACGGTCCACGTGGGCCAGATCGGCGCTGGGAATGTCGAGTGCGCCGCGATAGCCGCAGAAGTCCAGCAGGCGGCGGCTACGTTCGCGCACCGCGCCGGCCAGGAAGCCACGCGAGGACAGCAGGCCGCCCAGGCGACCGCGACCACAGGCCAGCGCCACGTTGTCGGCCACCGACAGGCTGCCGAACAGTTGCGAAGTCTGGTAGGTACGGGCCACGCCATGACGGGCGATGCGGAAGGCCGGCAGGCCGGCCAGTTCAGTATCGCCCAGCACAAAGCGACCGGCGCTGGGGCGATAGAAGCCGGAGAGCATGTTCAGCGCCGTGGTCTTGCCGGCGCCGTTGGGGCCGATCAGGCTGGTGACGGCGGCACCGGGCACCTCGAAGCCGAGATCGCTGACGGCACGCACGCCGCCGAAGACCATGGTAAGTCCGTCCGCGGACAAGGTGCGGCGCGTCCTCGACGGCAGCGCCGGCTGGGCCATGTCATCGTCCTGCGGAGCGATGACGGAAGGTGCGAAGACGGCTGGCTTGCGCAGGCGCGCAGCGAGCTTGCCCAGCAGTCCCGTCACGCCATCCGGGGCGACCCACAGTACCAGCAGCAGCAAGGCACCGAAGAACAGGAGACGATAGTCTTCCAGGCTGGACAGCAGTTCCGGCAGCGCACCCACGATCACGGCACCGATCACCGGGCCAAGGATGGAACCGGAGCCACCCAGCACCACCACCAGTACGAAGAGGATGGACTGCATGAAGCTGAAGGTGTCCGGCGTGACGAAGGTCGACAGCGGCGCGAAGAGGCCACCCGCCAGGCCGGCCAGTGCAGCCGACACCGCGAAGGCGACGGTCTTGATCACCAGCGGATTGAGACCGATGGATTCGGCCGCCGTCTCGCTGTCGCGCACGGCGCGCATGGCTGCGCCCCAGCTGCCGCGCGAGAGCCAGCAGTAGGCGGCCAGTACCACCGCCGCCGTTACCAGACCCAGCACGGCAATCGCGCGCTCGGCCTGCAAACCCATGAAGGATGGTGCGGCCAGACCCATGATGCCGTTCTGGCCACCGGTGAGGTCGCGCAGTTCGATGATGGCGTGCTGGATGATGAAGCTGAAGGCAATCGTGATCATGGCCAGGTAAGGCCCCTTCACGCGCAGTGCCGGCAGCGCCAACAGCATGCCCAGCGCACCCGCAACCACCGCTGCCAGTGGCCAGGCCAGCCAGAACGACAGCCCGGCCTTGGTGGTGAGGATGGCTACCGTATAGGCGCCCACTGCATAGAAGCCGACATGGCCGAAGGAGACCTGTCCGGTCAGGCCGATCAGGACGTTCAGACCGATGCCGACGATGGCCACCAGCGCAATGCCGGCCAGCACGAAGACGTAGTAGCTGTTGATCGAGAGCGCCAGCGTGATGGCGGCGATCAGGCTCAGCGCAGAAAACATCAGTGCGGCGGGCGTACCCAATCCGAGCTTGATGTTGGATGAGGAGGAAGGCGCGGCCGATGCGGCCGATGCTGCCAAGGTGGAGCCCGTAGCCTGCGGACTGCGGGCAATGGAAGGGGGCAGACGATTCATACCTTTTTCACCTGTGCGCGGCCGAACAGGCCGTTGGGACGAATGGCCAGCACCACGATCACCAAAGCGAAGGTGATGATCTGGGTGTAACCGGAACCGAGGGTGGCCGTGATGAGTGCCTCGGCCATGCCGAACAGCAGGCCGGCGATCATCACACCCCAGGCGCTGGTGATGCCACCGAGGATGGCCACCGCGAAGGCCTTCAGGCCGAACAGCGTACCCATGTCGGCATTGACGTTGAACAGCGGCGCAATCAGCACCCCGGCCACGCCGGCCAGCAGGGTCGAAAGCGCGAAGGCGACCGCAATCGCACGGGTGATGGGAATACCCATCAGGCGCGCCGCATCGCGGTTCTGCACCACCGCCAGCAGGGCCGTCCCCCAGCGGGTGCGACGCGAGACGGTATGCAGCAAGGCGGCCAGCGCCAGGCCAATGGCCGGGATCAGCAGGTGCAGGGGGTACACACCCAGGCCCATGCCGCCCAGTTCGATGGACGACAGCGCCAGCGGCGAAGGCAGGCTGCGCGGTTCCTTGCCGAAGGTATGCATGACCAGGTTATCGAGCACGATACCCAGCGCCACGGTGGACATCAGCCAGGCATTGGAGCCCTGGCGCGCGAAGGGGCGCACCGCCAGTATCTCCACCAGCAATCCGTAGAGCGCACAGGCTGCCAGGGCCAGCAGGATGGCCAGCCACATCGGCCAGCCCAGGGTCTGGGCGAAGGTGAAGCACAGCACGGCGCCCAGCATCATGGAGCTGCCCTGTGCAAAATTGACGGTGCCGGAAACGGCATACGTCATGTAGAAACCAAGCGCCATCAGACCGTACATGCTCCCCAGTCCGAATCCGCTGATCAGTGCCGACAACAGCAACATCGTGTTCTCCTGGCGCCACCCGTGGCCCTGCACGGACGAAAGGTGGCGCGTTTCTTTCCAAGTTTGCGTTACTGGCTCAGGCCGACCGGCAGGATGCGGTTGTCGATGAACTGCGCCCAGACATAGTCGTCGGCCTGCAGGGCGTCATGCACACCGGGGCTGAACGGCTTGACGTAGGTCTTGATCAGGCCTTCGTAGCGATCGATCTTGTAGAAGCCCTCGCGCACTGCATCGCCATTGGTGGAACCTGCCTTGGCGATGGCCAGCGCGGCCAGCTGCATGCCGTCATAGGCATTGGCCACGCCGACGGCGGGAGTGATGTCGTCCGGCCCCTTGATGGCGGGATACTTGGCCTTGAGCTCGGCAACCACCTTCTCGCCCACCGGGGAGAGCTTGCCGAAGAAGCTGAAGGTCTGGATGAAGTGGACGTTTTTGGCGTTTGGTCCGGCCAGTTCGGTGAAGCGGCCGCCGGCCGGTCCCCAGTGCGACACCACCGGCACCTTCCAGCCCATGCGATCAAGCGACTTGACCACCTGCGCCGAGGGACCGACGTTGCCCACCAGATACAGGGTATCGGCACCGGCGGCCTTGAGGCGGCTCAGTTGCGGCACCACGTCGACGTCGCTGGCTTCGAACTTCTCGATGCCGGCGGGCTTCATGCCCTTCTCGGCCAGTGCGGCGACGATGCCCTTCTCGTTGGACTCGCCCCAGGGATTGTTGACCAGGATCAGGCCGGCCTTGCTGCTCTTGAAGGTCTTTTGCGCATAGTTGAGCATGGCCTTGTCCACCAGTTCATCCACGGCCGAGACGCGGAATGCGTAGTTGGGATTGGCGCCGTTCTTGGTCACACCGGTGCCCGCCGCCCAGGGACCGACGAAGGGGACTTTTTCCTGATTGATGATGGGAACGATGGCCATCGACACCGGCGTATCGAGACCGCCGAAGAGTACCGCCACCTTTTCCTTGAAGATCAGTTCGCGCGCCGCCACCACACCCTTGGCGGGGTTGCCTTCGTCATCGCGGCGCACCAGTTCCAGCTTGCGGCCACCGAGCAGGCCGCCCTTGGCGTTGATCTCGTCGATGGCAATGCTCATGCCGCGGGTCAAGGCTTCGCCGGCCTGTGCGGACTGGCCCGACAGGGCGGTGACCAGACCGATCTTGATGGTGTCGGCGGCCAGCGCCAGCGGCGACAGTGCGGTGGCGACGGTGGCTGCTGCAGCGGCGATCAGGGTACGGCGCGTGAAACGGATCATGTGAATCCCTCCAGTAGGTTCCAGTAATTGAGTGAGTGCTCTGCCCGGCATGACTTATGCAAGGGCTATGCCAAGCAGCACCGTATCGCCTAATTATTGCCGACAATATTTATCTAATAGTCGCAGCATTTATTAGAGATTATTGCCACCGATAACCTATTTTAATTGCAGTCAATAACGCACAGATATTGTGCAGACCCTGGAGAAAATGATGCACGCCGCACCATCATCAAGCAGCCCCCTGACCTACGATCCTGCCGCGCTGGTAGATGAATACCTGCGTGTGCTGATGATTCCCGATCCGGTGGCGGCGCGCCGTTTCGTTTCGCCGGAGCTGAAAATCCGGTTTACCGGCGGGCGCGAGATGATCGATCCTGCACAATGTGCGGCCTTCAATGCCGGACGCTACGGCTGGGTCAAGAAGCGTTTCGAAGCGACCGAAGTGGTGACCGGTGCCACGCTGGAACAGGCCATCGTCTATAACCGCGGCACGCTGTACGGCGTGTGGCCCGATGGCGAGGCCTTCGAAGGCAACCGTTACGTCGACCGCTACGTGGTGCGCCACGGGCTGATCGTACAGATGGACGTGTGGAACGACAGCGCCGAACGCATGCTGGTGCGCGCCGGTCTGGCCGAACTCTGAGGGAGGACGCATGCAGACCACCATCCTGCCACCAGGCGCCGACGCTGCGCTGGGACAAGACGCCGGCCGCGATACCTATGGCGCCCTGCCCTCGCATGGCCGCTTCGGCTATTCGGCCATCCATCGCCGGCCGCACTATCGCTGGCCCAATGGCGCCCGACTGGCGGTCTACCTGGGCTTCAACATCGAGCACTTTGCCTTCGGCGAGGGCTTGGGGGCCAAGCTGGGACCGGTGTGCCCCGAACCGGATGTGCTCAACTACGCCTGGCGGGAATACGGCAACCGGGTCGGCGCCTGGCGTTGTCTCGAACTCTTCGAGCAACTGGGCTTGCCAGCCGGGGTGTTGATCAATACCGCACTTTACGATCACTGCCCCGAGCTGGTGGCGGCCTTTGTGGCGCGAGGGGATGAGTTGATCGGTCACGGCCACACCAACGCCCATCAGCAAGGCAGGCTGGACGAAGCGGCAGAAGCGGCGCTGCTGCGTCACTGCCGCGAGCGCATCGGTGCCGAGAGCGGGGTGGCCCCCACCGGCTGGCTTTCGCCCTGGATTTCGGAGAGCCTGGTCACGCCGGACCTGTTGCAGGAAACGGGATATCGCTACACCCTGAACTGGGCGCATGACGACCAGCCGGTACACATGCTCACGCGCAGCGGGGAGACGCTGTGGTCGATTCCCTATCCGCAGGAGTTGAACGACATTCCCATGATCGTGGCACGCCAGATGGACGGGCGCGATTTCGCCCGCATGATCGTGGACAACTTCGACGAGATGCTGGAACAGTCGGTGCAACAGCCGCTGGTAATGGGGATCGCCCTGCACCCCTATCTGGTGGGCCAGCCCTATCGTCTGCGCCATCTGCGCAGCGCCCTGCAACACCTGGCGGCCGCCCGCGACCGGGGAGAGATCTGGTTCACTACCCCCGGTGCCATCTGCGACCACGTCGCATCGCTGGAACAATTGCGCCAGCCTTTCTGAGGCCGGCATCCGTTTCTGGAGAATGAGTTGAATACTGCTTCAGGCATTGCCCCTGCCATCACCAACACCAACACCAACACCAACGCCAACGCCACCACCGCCTTCGACATCGATGACCACGTCGGCGCCTTCGTTGCGCATGGACGTTTCACCCTCGCCGGCACCGCCAGCGGTCCGCTGGCTGGGCTGCGCTTCGCGGCCAAGGACCTGTTCGACGTGGCCGGCCAGCCCACCGGCGCCGGCAATCCCGACTGGCTGCGCACACACCCCATCCCCCGGCGCAGCAATGCACTGGTCGATCAATTGCTGCAGGCCGGTGCCACGCTGGTCGGCAAGACCCTGACCGATGAGCTGGCGTACAGCATCCACGGTGACAACCACCACTACGGCACGCCGATCAACAGTGCCGCGCCGGAGCGGGTGCCGGGTGGCTCTTCCAGCGGTTCGGCGGCAGCCGTGGCAGCACGCTTGTGCGACTTCGCACTGGGCACCGATACCGGCGGCTCGACCCGGGTGCCGGCCAGCTATTGCGGCGTGTGGGGCTTGCGCACCAGCTTCGGCCTGCTGTCCACGGCCAGCATGGCGCCGCTGTGCCCCAGCTTCGACACTGCCACCTGGCTGGCGCACGACCCCGAGGTCTTCGAGAGCGTCGGCCGGACACTGCTGCCGGGAACCGCCGATACACCGCTGCGCAAGGTGCTGCTGCCGTTCGACATGCTGGAACTGGCCGATCCCGAATTCCACCCGGTCCTGCACCGGGTCTATGAGGGCCTGCGCAGCACCATGCCGGGCGAACACATGCGCCTGTCGGGCGCGGAGGGAGAGCTGGAAAGGTGGCGCCAGGCCTACGTCAGTGCCTCGGCCTACGACGCCTGGCAATGCCATGGTGACTGGATCAGCCAGACCCGGCCGCTGTTCGGCCCGGCCGTGCAGGCACGCTGGGACATGGCGCGTGAGACCAGCGCCGAGACCGCCCGCGCCGCGCGGGAGAAACAGGACCTGGTACGTCATCGGGTGCGCACCTTGCTGGGGGCCGACGGGGTGGCGGTGATTCCCTCCGCATCCAGCGTGGCGCCGCTGCGCGGTGCCAGCGCGGCAGAGATCGATCAGGTGCGCGCACGCACCTTCCGCCTGACCTGTGTGGCCGGACTGGCGGGTCTGCCGCAGGTGAGCCTGCCCTTTACCAGCCCCGCCGGGCTGCCGATCGGCGTATCATTGCTGGGCCCGGCGGGCAGCGACCTGGCCCTGATCGGGCTGGCGACCCGCATCTGGCGCACGCTGCAAGGCGGCGCCGGCTGAGTTCCGGGCGCGAACCACCACTCGACAAGACGATGAGCGACACCTCTCCCCGCAAGACTGCCAAGCCCTCTTCCCGTACCCGCAAGCCTCCGGAGGTGAGCCCGGCACCGGCCCGACAGAGCCGCGCCGGCCGTCCCCGCGTGCGGCACGACGCGCTCACCGATGCCCCGGCACTGGTACTGGACGGCGAAGTGGGCGAGGACATCATCGCCCGCATCTACCAGACCGTTTTCGACAGCGTGATGAGCCAGCGCCTGACGCCGGGGACCAAGCTGCCGGAGGCGGCCCTGTGCGAGCTGTTCGGCGTGGGACGCACGGTGGTGCAGAAGGCCTTGCAGAAACTGGCACATGAACACATCGTGGAGTTGCGACCCAATCGCGGGGCGGTGGTGGCCATGCCGACGCCGGAAGAGACACGCGAAATCTTCCAGGCGCGACGTGCACTGGAAGGCGCCATCATGCGCCTGGCGGTGCAGAACGCCACCCGCGCCGACCTGGCCAAGCTGCGCCGGCAGCTGAAGGAAGAACACGAGGTCATGCACAGCTATGCGCAGACGCACTGGGCGCGGCTGGCGTCGTCCTTCCACATGCGGGTGGCCGAACTGTCGCGCAATGCCACGTTGCAACGCTACCTGAGCGAGCTGGTGTCACGCTGCTCGCTGATCGTGGCGCTGCATGAGCCGGCCGGCTATGCGGCCTGCGAGCATGACGAACACACCCATATCGTGGACCTGATCGAACGGGGCGATGCCGAGGGCGCGGTGGCGGCCATGGAAGCCCATCTGCTGTCGCTGGAAGAACATATCCACCTGGTCAGCGAGAAGAGCGGCAACAGCCTGGCACGGATGCTGGGGATGGAATAAGCCTTCGATTGAAGGCGAGAAAAAAGGCGGCTGGGACGTGGTCCCTGCCGCCTTTTTTCCGTAGCGTTAGCACTGGACTAGATCGTCACATTTTCCTGCAGGGCGGCACGTGCCTCGGCAGCAATCTCGAAGGAATGCAGGCGCGCCGCATGATCGAAGATCTGCGCGGTAATGATCAGCTCATCGGGCGCATGTTCGTCGATGAAGGCCTGCAGGCCTTCCTGCACGGTGTCGCGGTCACCCACCACCGCACAGGCCAGCGAGCGCTCGACGTGCGCTTGCTCGCCCGGCTGCCAGAGCGCGTCGATGTCATCCACCGGCGGTCGCAACTGGCCGGGCGTACCACGGATCAGGTTCAGGAATTGCTGCTGCAGCGAGGTGAACAGGCGCTCGGCTTCGCGCTGGGTATCGGCGGCGAAGACGTTCAGGGCCAGCATCACATAGGGTTTCTTGAGGGTGGCTGAGGGCTTGAAGCGCTCGCGATAGATCTGGATCGCCGACTTCATGAAGCCGGGGGCGAAGTGCGAGGCGAAGGCAAACGGCAAACCCAGTTCGGCCGCCAGCTGGGCGCTGAACATGCTGGAACCGAGCAACCAGATCGGTACCTTGAGACCGGCACCGGGGACGGCGCGCAGGGACTGGTAGTCAGACGGGTCGTCGAAATATTCCTGCAGTTCCTGCACGTCCTGCGGGAAGTTGTCGGCGGTATCCCCGCCCATGTGGCGGCGCAGGGCGCGCGCGGTGCGCTGGTCGGAACCGGGAGCGCGACCCAGGCCCAGGTCGATGCGACCGGGATAGAGTGATTCCAGGGTGCCGAACTGTTCGGCGATGACCAGCGGCGAGTGGTTGGGCAGCATGATGCCGCCGGAGCCGACGCGGATACTGCGGGTATGGGCGGCGACATGCGAGATCACCAGCGCAGTAGCGGCACTGGCGATACCGGGCATGTTGTGGTGCTCGGCCAGCCAGTAGCGCTTGTAGCCCAGCGCTTCGGCGCGCTGCGCCAGTTCCTTGCTGTTGTTGAAGGCCTGGGCGGCGTTGCTGCCCTGGTTGATCGGGGATAGATCAAGAACGGAAAACGGAATCATGAATGGATCCTTGTGGGGGCAGCGGGATCGCCGCCGCACCGGTTGCCGGGGCGTAGCCCCGGGATGAGCAGATGCGCCAGGGAACGGCGCCTCAATCCAGCTTGACCACCAGCTTGCCGAAGTTCTTGCCCTGCAGCAGGCCCATGAAGGCCTCCGGCGCGTTTTCCAGGCCTTGCACCACGTCTTCGCGGTAGTGCAGCTTGCCTTCCTTGAGCCAGGTGCCGACTTCCTTCTGGAAGGCGGCATACAGGTCGGGACGGTTGACGTAGTAGTCGAAGATGATGAAACCCTGCACGCGGATGCGCTGGGTCAGCACACGACGCAGGAAGGCGGCGCTCTCGGTGGCCAGGGTAGCGCCGTTGTAGTGGGCGATCAGGCCGCACACCGGCACGCGGGCGTGGATGTTGAGCAGCGGGAAGACGGCGTCCAGCACGGCGCCGCCGACATTTTCGAAATACACATCGATGCCACGCGGGCAGGCGGCCTGCAGCTGCTGCGCGAAGTCGGCGGCGCGGTGGTCGATGCAGGCGTCAAAACCCAGTTCCTTGACCGCCGATTCACATTTCTGCGCACCGCCGGCGATACCGACCACGTGACAACCGCGCTGCTTGGCGATCTGCCCCACCAGCGAGCCGACGGCACCGGTGGCGGCCGCGACCACCACCGTTTCACCTGCACGCGGCTGGCCGATATCGATCAGGCCGGCATAGGCGGTGTAACCCGGCATGCCCAGCACACCCAGTGCATGCGAGGGATGGGCGAAATCGGCGGGCAGCTTGTTGACGCCGCTACCGTCGGAGATGGCGTACTCCTGCCAGCCGGTATAGGCCATCACGCGCTCACCTTCCTTGAAATCGGGGTGACGGGAGGCCACCACGCTGGACACGACGCCACCGGTCATGACGCCGTCGATTTCCACCGGCGGGGCGTAGGAAGGGGCGTCGCTCATGCGGCCGCGCATGTAGGGGTCCAGCGACAGCCACTCGCCGCGCAACAGGATCTGCCCTTCCAGCAGTTCGGGGATGGCGACTTCTTCCAGGCGAAAGTTGTCGGGGCCGGGGGCACCGGTCGGACGCGAGGCGAGGACGATGCGGCGGTTGGTCTTGGCAATCTGGGTCATGGGTATTCCTTTCAGTGTTCTGTTCAATCAGGGTGAGAGCACGACGTTCATGTTGCGCTATCGCGCTATTGCGGCGGCACCAGTACGCGCCGGGTCACCAGCATGGCGGCTTCCATCGGTCTGCGGTCGCGGCTGAGCTTGGTCAGCAGGCTGGCACCCAGCCATTGCTGATAGAGCATGGTGGCCGTGGCCAGCGGTTCCAGCACGGTGTGCAAGGACCCTTCGGCGATACCTTCTTCGATGCAGGTGGCAATGCGTTCGATAAAGCGCTGCGTGCCGGCGTGCAGGACCTGACGCATATCTTCGGAAAGATCGGCCACCTCGGCCGAAAGCTTGACCACCAGGCAACGTTGCTCCACTTCCTGGCAGCACTGGCTTTCCAGCCAGTAGCCCCAGTAGGTCAGCAGACGCTCCCGGGCGCTGCTGTCATGGCTGGATTGACCGAGGACCTGTTCCAGCCGGTCGAGGTAACCGGCCACATAGTGCTCGATCAGTTCGCGGCCGTATTGTTCCTTGGAACCGAAGTAGTGATAGAAGGAACCCTTGGGGATGTCGGCAGCGGCCAGGATTTCCGACAGACCAACGCCGGAGAAGCCTTTCTGCGCAATGATTGCGCGGCCGGCCAGGAGGATGTTGCGTTTGTTTTCGCCGTAGTTTTCTCGCATGGCGACCATTCTAACGAAAAATTAGACCGGTCGTCTAAGACCAGTCTTTTTCGCTGATTCAGGCGGCTCACGCGGGCGACGAAGGTGGCGGCGGGAACAGGAACCACACCAGCAGCGCCACCCCTGCCGTACCCAGCCACACTGCCGGCCAGCCCTGCCACTGCAGTAGCAGCGGCACGGCCTGGGCGCAGAGGAAGAAGACCAGGAACACGCAACTGTTGCCCAGCCCCAGGGCGGTGCCGACCTGGGCCGGACCGGCCACCACGGCCAGTTCGGTATAGGCCACGCCGTGCCAGGCCGATACCACCACGCCTGCCACCACCAGCACCAGCGAGAGCCAGAACAAGGACGTCGACATGGCATGGGAAGCGAGTCCGCCCAGCAGGGCGAACAGCGCGGCGCTGGCCAGCGCACAGGTCCGCAGATAGGCGCGCCGGCGGCCACGGCGATCGGTCCAGCGGCCACTGGCAATGCGGGCCAGCGCCGCCCCCACCTGCACCAGGGTCAGCAGCACGCTGATCGCCAGCAGGCCAGCCTGACCGGCCTCGTGCAGGAAGATTCCGCCAAAGCTGATCAGCGCCACCTGCGGCGCGCACAGCAGGCCGATGCCCAGGGCCAGCCGCCATACCAGCAGACGACGCAGTGCGGGCGCGGCTGGTGTGGTCGATGCGATCACATGCGGCATGACCGGCGGTTCGCGCAGCCACAGCAGGACCAGGGCGACACTGCCCAGGCAAGCCGCCATCAATGCGCCATAGACCGCGCCAAAGCCGGCATGGGCCGCCAGCGACGGCAGCACCAGTGCACCAGCGCCGCCACCCAGTGGCACGGCCGTCTGGCGGATGCTCATGGCCAGACCGCGCTCACCGTCAGCAAACCAGCCCATGATGGCGCGGCCGCTGGCGCCATTGACACTGCCGCCCAGCAGGCCGGCCAGCATCAGGCCGCCGCACAGCCAGCCATAGGCCGCAGTGCCGTGACCGGGCAAGGCATTCAGGATCAACAGGCCGAGCGCGACGCTGCAGCCCAGCAGGCCCGCGAGCAGCACCTTGCGGTCGCCCAGGCGATCAGTCAGCAGACCCCAGGGTAATTCGCCCAGCGCCACGCCCAGGCTCAACAGGCCCAGCACCCAGCCCAGTTGCGCATTGCTGAGCTGGTAATCGCTGCGCAGCACCAGCGAGGTCACGGGAATGCCGGAAAACACGGCGGCGAAGCTGGCATTGGCCGCCACTCCCGCGGCCAATACCTTCCAGCGATGCGGGGAGGCTACCTGGAGCGCGGTGACCGGGGGCGAAGATGGAACGGCAGGAAGGGTTTTCATGATGGCTGGCACGGGTGGAGATGCGCTGCAGTGTGCCGTGCACGGCCATGGCTTGAATGTCATAATTCCGGCACTTCAGGCCATTTGAGGTTTTTTGCACCATGTCCCCGCGTGATACCGCCTTCCTGATCTTCGCCGATTGCAGCATGCTCGACTTCACCGGCCCCCTGTCGGCCTTCGATGCGGCCAACCGGGTGGCGGGTCGCTCGCTGTATCGGCTCACGCTCCATTCCGAGGCGGGCGGACTGATCCGCAGTTCGGCCGGGGCCATGATCCAGACCGAACGCATCGGCCGCACCAGCTTCGATACGCTGGTGGTGGCGGGCGGTGGCGCCCCTCGCGAAGGCCTGGTGTCGCCCGAACTGCGGCGCTACATCGTGCGGGCGGCAGCGCGCTCGCGACGCATCGCCGGGGTCTGCACCGGGGCCTTCGTGCTGGCGGCGGCGGGCGTGCTGGATGGCAAGCGGGCCACCACGCACTGGCGCATGGCGGCCAAGCTGCAGCAGATGCATCCGCAGGTGATGGTGGACAGCGACCGCATCTATTCGCGCGATGGCAGTGTGTGGACCTCGGCCGGCATTTCCGCCGGTATCGACCTGGCACTGGCGCTCATCGAGGACGATCACGGAGCCGAACTGGCGCGCTCGGTGGCACGTGAGCTGGTGGTGTATTACCGCCGGCCGGGCGGCCAGTCGCAGTTCTCGGCGCTACAGGAAATCGATGGTGGCTCCGAGCGCATCCGCCGCGCCCTGGCCTATGCCCGCGAACACCTGCAGCACGAGTTGACGGTGGATGTGCTGGCCGAGGTGGCTTGCCTGAGCCGCCGCCAGTTCGACCGCAGCTTCGCGGCCGAGACCGGCCAGACGCCGGCACGCGCCATCGAGCAGATGCGGGCCGAGGCGGCGCGGCTACGTATCGAACAATCGCAGGACACCCTGGAGAGCATCGCCCGCGCTACCGGGTTCGGCGACGCGGACCGCATGCGCCGGGTCTGCCTGCGCCTGTTCGGTCAGCCACCGCACGCCATGCGGGGGCTGGCACGGCAGGAAGACGCCGGGTCGGAGCTCAGCGCGCCGTCAGGCGTACCCGGGTGATCTCGGAAGGCGCCAGCAGGCGCTTGGGCGGGCCCCAGTAGCCGGTACCCCGGCTGACGTAGATCCACAGGCCCTGCAGGCGCTTGAGGCCGGCCACATAGGGCTGTTGCAGCGGGACGAAGAAATTCCAGGGGAAGAACTGGCCGCCATGGGTATGACCCGACAACTGCAGGTCGTAGCCTGCTGCTGCGGCCGCCGTGGCGCTGCGCGGCTGGTGCGCCAGCAGGATGCGTGGATGATGGGCGGGCGCATCGGCGATGGCCGCCTGCGGATCGCTGCGGTGAGCCGGATTGAAGTGATGGGCGGTGTAGTCGGTGACCCCGGCCAGGACCAGCCCGGCATCCTCGTGGCGCAGTACCACGTGTTCGTTCATCAGCACGGTCACGCCCAGGCGACGCACCTCGTCTATCCATTCATGGGCATTGGAGTAGTACTCGTGATTGCCGGTGACGAAGTAGGCGCCGTGACGGGCACGCAATTGCGCCAGCGGCGCGGTGTGCGGTGCCAGCTGGCGCACGCTGCCATCGACCAGATCACCGGTGATGGCCACCACGTCCGGCTGCAAGGCGTTGACCTTGTCCACGATGGCCTGCAGGTAAGGCGCCTTGATGGTGGGGCCGACATGGATGTCGCTGATCTGGACGATGGTGAAGCCCTCCAACGCGGGCGGCAGGTTGGCGATGGGCACATCGACCTCGACCACGGCAGCGGTGCGGCGTGCATTGAGATAGCCGATGACCGTGGCCGCGGCGGTAAGGGCCAGCACCAGCCAGGCGGTCAGTTCCACCATCTCCTGCCGCTGGATGGGAGACAGCGAGGCCGCCAGCCAGGGCAGCAGCGCCAGCGCGATGGCGCGCAGCAAGGTCAGCAGCAGGGCCGAGGAAAACGCCCCCATGGCCAGCATCCCGGCCCAGGCCAGACGGTCGGACCAGGCTTCGGAAAGCCCGCGCCGCTTCAGGTAGGGCGCCGCCAGGGCCACGGGCATGAGCAGGAAGGACAGTGTCAGCACCGCCGTGCCCAGCGCTATCCAGCCGGGGTGGATGCTCAGGGCGGGCAGCAATTGCCAGCCTATCCAGGCATGCAGGGCGGCCAGCAGGCCGAGGATGATGAAGACGGAGCTGATGCTACGGCGCATGAGGGGCCTTTGGGAGAGAAAGCAGGGGCGGAATTTCTTGCCAGAAAGAAAATAGATGGCGGTGGGAGACATGCTTTTCAAGCAATTTCTGCGAAAAGCTGCATAAATTCTTTGGAAAACTACCCAAAATCCAGTTGATCTGGCATTCGACTGAAGAAAAAGTCAGCTTCGGTCATGCAAGAAGACGTGTGGAGGAGGATAATATTGCTTTCATCCCCCCGTTTTTAATTCGCGCGACCTTGGTGGCTTCGGCCACATCGATGCCAGACACACGACATCGACCGGAGGCCGCGCCTGCATCATTGGAAGAGTTATTTTGAGTTCAAGCAAAACCAAACGCTGGCATGGCAACGTCGAGGCGATCAAGGCCGAATTCCTCAACGGCGTGATCACCCAGATGACCTCCTACGGCGACCGTGTCCATTTCAGCATGTTCGGTTCGGTGCAAAAGCCCCACTACGAAGTGATCAACAGCTTCGACAAGAAGATGGCCTTCGATGGCAATCATCACCTGCACCGCGCCGAGGAAACCGAATTCGGTCCCGGCAACGTCACTCCCATCTTCACGCTGGACCAGATCAAGCGCATCGTCGCCACCGGCGGCAGCGGTACCCGCAGCACTCCGCGCGCAGCCCGTGCGGCGTCGGCCCGCAGTGCGGCCGGCAGTGCTCGTCCGACCACCGCCGCGGCCCGCGCCCGGGAAGCGGTGGATGGCGAAAAGTACGCCTACTTCAAGGCCAACCGCCACATGCTGCCCGACGAAATCAACCAGCATTCCGATGAGATCAGCAAGCTGATGCTTAACGGCATGTCGGCTGAACAGGCGTTTGGCGAAGTCATTTCCAAGTACTTCGACTAAACCGGGCAAGCCCCGCTCTGGCCACGCGCCGGCAGCACCAATGACAATGGCCGGAGACATCGTCTCCGGCCATTTTTCATGCGGGGTCCCGGGCAGGGATCAATAGTATTCCGGCACGATCATCGAATCCGGCACCGGGTGGCGCTCGTAGTCCTCGTGGCGCTCGCGCTCGGGCAGCTGGATCGGCGCATGCGGCACTTCGGCATAGGGCATCTGCTGCAGCAGGTGCTGGATGCAGTTCAGGCGTGCCTTCTTCTTGTCCACCGCCTGCACCACCCACCACGGTGCTTCCGGAATGTGGGTACGCTCCAGCATCACTTCCTTGGCCTTGGTGTATTCCTCCCAGCGGCGGCGCGATTCCAGGTCCATGGGGCTGAGCTTCCACTGCTTGAGCGGATCATGGATGCGCGAGAGGAAGCGCAGGTGCTGCTCTTCATCGGTGATGGAGAACCAGTACTTGATGACCTGGATGCCGGCACGGGTGAGCATGCGTTCGAACTCAGGCACCGAGCGGAAGAATTCCTCGTACTGCTCGTCGGTACAGAAGCCCATCACCCGTTCCACGCCGGCGCGGTTGTACCAGCTGCGGTCGAAGAGCACGATCTCGCCAGCGGCCGGCAGGTGCGAGACATAGCGCTGGAAATACCACTGCGTGCGTTCGCGGTCGTTGGGAGCCGGCAGCGCGGCCACGCGTGCCACGCGGGGGTTCAGGCGCTGGGTGATGCGCTTGATCACGCCACCCTTGCCGGCCGCGTCACGGCCTTCGAATACGATCACCACCTTGTGGCCGGTCTGCACCACCCAGTCCTGCAGCTTGACCAGCTCGCCCTGCAGGCGGAACAGTTCGCGGAAATACAGGCGGCGGTATTCCTTTTCCTCTTCGCCATGGGCGCTGGAGAACTCACCGGTGACCGGGTCCACGGTACGGTCTTCCAGTTCCAGTTCCATTTCTTCGTCGTAGCTGTCGGCCAGTTCGCGGTGGACGCGCTTGACCAGTTCTTCCTTATCCATTGTTTCCTCGTGTGCAAGATAAAGCGGCGAACGCGGCACTCCCCTTCGCCGGAAAAGTGCGTGACAACATACCTGTCCATTGTGACCAAGCCGTGACAGGACGATAACACCGGCACCCAGCCTCGCCAATGCCGCTTCCATCCTGCCCCAGGGGAGGACGGCCCGCCTTGCGCCGGCGCAGGTGGCCCATGCGAAAATACGCTATAGTCCCCAAAACGATTCGGCATAACAGCATGACACTTACAGAACTCAAATACATCGTGGCCGTCGCGCGCGAAAAGCATTTCGGCCATGCAGCAGAAGCTTGTTTCGTCGCCCAGCCCACGCTGTCGGTGGCCATCAAGAAGCTGGAAGACGAACTTGGGGTCGTGATCTTCGAGCGCGGCGGGACCGAGGTCTCGGTCACGCCGCTGGGAGCGCAGATCGTGGCGCAGGCCGAACGCGTACTGGAGCAGACGGCGGCCATCAAGGAGATCGCCAACCAGAACAAGGACCCGCTATCGGGCCCGCTGCGCCTGGGCATCATCTATACCATCGGCCCCTACCTGCTGCCCTCGCTGGTCAAGACCATGATCGAGCGCGTGCCGCAGATGCCGCTGATCCTGCAGGAGAATTTCACCACCCGCCTGATCGAACTGCTGCGCCAGGGCGAACTCGATGCGGCCATCATGGCCCTGCCCTTCCCGGAGCACGGTCTGAACGTGCTGCCGCTGTACGACGAGGAATTCATGGTCGCCCTGCCGCGTCAGCACAAGTGGGCCGAACGCAAGGAAATCGACGCCCGCGAACTCAAGACAGAAACCATGCTGCTGCTGGGTAATGGCCACTGCTTCCGCGACCAGGTGCTGGAAGTCTGTCCCGAGATGTCGCGCTTCTCCACCAATGGCGACGGCATCGCCCGCACCTTCGAGGGCTCGTCGCTGGAGACGATCCGCCACATGGTGTCGTCCGGCATCGGCGTGACCGTATTGCCGCGCGCCTCCATCCCCGATGCCAACACCCGCGACGGCATGGTGCGCTACGTCCCCTTCGTGGCGCCGGCTCCCTCGCGCCGCGTGGTGATCGCCTGGCGCAAGAGTTTCACCCGGCAGGCCGCCATTGATGCCGTGCATCAGGCGGTGCTGGCGTGCAATCTCAATGGGGTGCAGATGCTGACCGATGAGACGGCCATTACGGCGTAATGCTGATATCGCGCAACGCAAAGAAAAACGGGCCTCGCGGCCCGTTTTCATTTTCAGCATCACAACTGCAGTGTCGTTCAATCGATGCGACGCGTACTCTGCACATCAAACCAATGCACGTCCGTCGCGCCGAAAGACGCACCGATATGCTGACCGGTACTGACCGGCACATTGGCAGGACAGCGCAGCACCAGTGCCTGGCCGCCGCAGCGCGCATGCACCAGCAGCTCGGCACCCAGCGCTTCCACCAGTTCCACTTCCAGCGAAAGCTGTGCGGCCGAGCCGTCGAGGATGGGCAGCAGGTGCTCCGGACGTACACCGAGGATGCGTTCCTGGCCCGCGGCAGCGCTTGCCGGCTGCGGCAGGCGGATGGTATCGGTCTCATCACCCTTGCTGACCTCGAAGCCGGTGCCATCCGTACTGACCTTGCCCTGCAGCAGGTTCATCGGCGGCGAACCGATGAAGCTGGCCACGAAAGTGGTGGCCGGGCGCGCATACACCTCGGCCGGCGTGCCGATCTGCTCGGCCACGCCACGGTTCATGACGATCATGCGCTGGCCCAGGGTCATCGCCTCGACCTGGTCGTGGGTGACATAGAGGCTAGTGGTGCGCAGGCTGGCGTGCAGCTTCTGGATTTCCAGGCGCATCTGCACGCGCAGCTTGGCATCCAGGTTGGAGAGCGGCTCGTCGAAGAGGAACACTGCAGGTTTCCTCACGATGGCGCGGCCCATGGCCACGCGCTGGCGCTGGCCGCCGGAGAGCTGGCGCGGCGTGCGCTCCAGCAACGCGCCCAGTTCCAGGATGGCGGCAGCACGCTGCACGCGCTCCTCGATCTCGCTCTTGGACAGGCCCTGGATCTTCAGGCCGTAGGCCATGTTCTGGTACACCGTCATGTGCGGATAGAGCGCATAGTTCTGGAACACCATGGCGATGTCGCGCTCCTTGGGTTCCAGGTCATTGACCACGCGCTCGCCGATGACGATCTGGCCGCTGCTGATGTCTTCCAGGCCCGCGACCATGCGCAGCAGCGTCGACTTGCCGCAGCCGGACGGGCCGACCATGACGATGAATTCGCCGTCGGCGATCTCGGCATCGATGCCATGGATCACGTCGACCGCCTTGGGGCCATTGCCGTAGGTCTTGCGGACTTGCTTGAGGTGGATTGCTGCCATGATGGTAAGCGCCGTCAATGGGCGTCGTAAATGATATGAATTATTTCTCGGAATCAACCAGGCCCTTGACGAACCATTTCTGCATCACGACCACCACCAGGCCGGGCGGCAGCATGGCCAGGATCATGGTGGCCATCACGAGGTTCCATTCCACGGCCGAATCGCCGCCGGAAATCAGGGTCTTGATGCCGATGCCGATCGGATACATGCCGGGGTCGGTGGCGATGATCAACGGCCACAGGTACTGGTTCCAGCCATAGATGAACATGATCACGAATAGCGCGATCACGTTGGTGCGCGACAAGGGCCACAGCACGTCCTTGAGGAAACGCAAGGGGCCGGCGCCATCGATGCGCGCCGCCTCGGCCAGTTCGTCCGGCACCGTCAGGAAGAACTGGCGGAACAGGAAGGTCGCCGTGGCCGACGCAATGAGCGGTACGCTCAGGCCGGCATAGCTGTTGAGCATGCCCAGATCGGATACCACCTGGTAGGTCGGCGTGATGCGCACCTCTACCGGCAACATCAGGGTGACGAAGATCATCCAGAAGAACAGGCCTCGACCGGGGAAGCGGAAGTACACGATGGCAAAGGCCGACAGCATGGAAATGGAAATCTTGCCGATGGCGATGATGAGCGCAGTGGCCAGGCTCACCCACAGCATGTGCAGGACCGGCGGCGCCGTGACCTGCCCGGACGCGCCCTTGAACAGCACGGCGCTGTAGTTGTTGACCAGCTCCCCGCCCGGCACCAGCGACAGTGGCGACAGGGCCGATTGCTCGGCGGTCTGGGTACTGGCCACGAAGGCCACGTAGAGCGGAAAGAACACGATCAGCACCCCCAGCACCAGTACCACATGGCTGAGGAAATCGAGGATGGGGCGACGTTCGATCATGCTGCCACCTCCTGGCGGACAATCTTCATGGTATTCATGGTGGTGACGGTGTTCATGCGTATTGGACCTTCTTCTCGACGTACTTGAACTGCACCACCGTCAGCAGGATCACCAGCGCCATCAGCACAACCGACTGTGCTGCAGAACTGCCCAGGTCGCCGCCCTTGAAGCCATCGGAAAACACCTTGTAGACCAGGATCTCGGTGTCCTTGCCGGGGCCGCCGTGGGTGGTGGCATCGACGATGACGAAGGTATCGAAGAAGGCATAGACCACATTGACCACGAACAGGAAGAAGGTGGTCGGCGAGATCAGCGGGAAGACGATGGTGAAGAAGCGCTTGACCGGACCGGCGCCATCGATGGCGGCCGCTTCGATGAGCGACTTCGGAATCGACTGCAGGCCAGCCAGGAAGAACAGGAAGTTGTAGCTGATCTGCTTCCAGATGGCGGCGATCACGATCAGGATCATCGCGTGCGTGCCGTTGATCATGTAGTCCCAGGGCAGGCCCAGCCAGCTCAGTACGTGCGAGAGGATGCCCAGCGAGGGACTGAGCAGGAACATCCACAGCACGCCCACCACCACCGGTGAGACCGCATAGGGCCAGATCAGGAAGGTCTTGTAGATCGAGGCGCCGCGCCGCACACGGTCGGCGAAGACTGCCAGCAGCAGCGACACCGCCAGGCCGAAGAAAGCCACCAGCGCCGAGAAGACCGCCGTGGTCCGGAACGATTCGAGGTAGGTCGGATCGCCGAAGAGGGTCTTGAAGTTGTCGAGCCAGACGAACTCGGAATAGCCGCCGAAGGCATCCTGCAACAGCATGGACTGGTACAGCGCCTGCGCGGCGGGCCAGAAAAAGAACAGCAAGGTGATCACGATCTGCGGCGCCACCAGCAGATAGGGCAACCACTTAGAGGTGAATCGCGCGCGTTTTTCCACGATCGTTCCTGCCGGGTTCCCCGGCGTCAAAGAAGTTTGAATGACTGGAAATGGAAACCGGCGATGGGCCCCGTTGCCGGAGCGCCATCGCCGCTTCCGGCCCCTTCATGCCGGTAGGCATGCAGGGGCGGGACTGACGGAATTACTGGTTACCCTTGTTGGCCTTTTCGAAGCGGACCAACAGTTCGTCACCACGCTTGACGGCCGAATCCAGGGCTTCCTTGGGGCTCTTCTTGCCGGTCCAGACGTTTTCCAGTTCCTCATCGAACACGGTACGGACCTGGGCGTAGTTGCCCAGGCGCAGACCGCGCGACTTGTCGGTGGTCTTGACGATCATCTGCTTGACGGCCACGTCGGTACCCGGATTGCGCTCATAGAAGCCGGACTTCTTGGTCAGCTCGTAGGCGGCCTTGGTTACCGGCAGGTAGCCGGTATCCTGGTGCCACTTGGCGGCCACTTCCGGCTTGGAGAGGTAGCTGAAGAACTTGGCCACGCCCTTGTACTCGTCGCCCTTCTTGCCGTTCATCACCCACAGCGAAGCACCACCGATGACGGTGTTCTGGGGTGCGCCCTGCACATCGTTGTAGTACGGCAGGGTGGCCACGCCGAACTTGAACTTGGCGTTCTTGCGGATATCGGCGTAGGCCGAGGAGGAACCGGTGATGATGGCGCATTCGCCGGCGTTGAACTTGGCATTGGCCTCGTCCTTGCGGCCGGCGTAGGTGAAGTAGCCCTGCTTGGCCCAGTTCGACAGGTTCTCGATATGGCGCACGTGCAGCGGGCTATTCATCTTCAGGCGTGCATCCAGGCCGCCGAAGCCGTTGTTCTTGGACGCCAGCTCGACGTTATGCCAGGTTGAAAACGATTCCAAATGCACCCAGGATTGCCAGGTCGTGGTGTAGGCACAGGAGGCGCCGCTGGCCTTGATCTTGGCGGCCATGCCAACGAATTCCTGCCAGGTCACGGGCGGCTTTTCGGGATCCAGGCCAGCCTTGGCGAACATGTCCTTGTTGTAGAACATGATGGTGGTGGAGCTGTTGAAGGGGAAGGACATCATGCCCTTGGGGGTCGAGTAGTAACCCGCCACGGCCGGCACGTAGTCGTTCTGGTCGAACTTCTCGCCGGCCTGGTGCATCACCTCGTACACCGGCTTGACCGCACCCTTGGCGTAGATCATGGTGGCGGTGCCCACTTCGAACACCTGCAGGATGTCCGGTGCATTGCCGGCACGGTAGGCGGCGATCGCAGCCGACATCGATTCGTCGTAGGTCCCCTTGTAGACGGGCACGACCTTGTAGTCGCTCTGGCTCTTGTTGAAGTCGTCGGCCAGGGCATTGACACGCTCGCCCAGGGCGCCGGTCATGGAATGCCACCAGCTGATCTCGGTGGCAGCGAAGGCGGAGGAAGTGATCGTCGCCAGGACACCGGTCGCGATCAGTGTTTTCATCATGTTCATCAGAGGGGACCTCTCAAAAAAGGGGTTTTGATGCTAACAACGCTCCATGACAGCGGCGTTACATTAGCGGCCCTTGCCGGCCACTGCAAAGGAAAAATCTGCGGCTATGCAGCACAAAACCTGGAAATGTCTCAAAACGGATAGGCTGTTTTTATAAAATTTATGTTTGATGCAGCTCACCACCAAAAAAGCACGACAGTGCGCAAACAGCGAGGCGAATTATAATGCGGACTTTCGTTTTTGCGGACATCGAATGGACAGGTTAAGGCTATACGCGCTGCTGGTACGCGCCCACAAACCCATCGGCATCCTGCTCTTGCTGTGGCCCACGCTGATCGCCCTGTGGCTGGCGGCAGGCGGCCCGCCGGACTGGCGCATCCTGCTGATCTACGTACTGGGCACCGCGCTGATGCGTTCGGCCGGCTGCGCCATCAATGACTACGCCGACCGCGACTTCGACCGCCACGTCAAGCGCACCGAGCAGCGGCCGTTGACGTCCGGCAAGATCAAGTCCTGGGAAGCCCTGATGGTGGCAGGTGTGCTGGCGCTGCTGTCCTTCCTGCTGATCCTGCCGCTCAACACACTGACCCTGCAACTGTCGGTGGCGGCGGTGATCATTGCGGCCACCTATCCCTACTTCAAGCGTTTCTTCGCCATTCCCCAGGCCTACCTGGGCATTGCCTTCGGCTTCGGCATCCCGATGGGGTTCGCCACGGTCACCGGCACGGTGTCGCTGGCAGCCTGGGTGCTGCTGGTGGCCAACATCTTCTGGGCCGTGGCCTATGACACCGAATATGCGATGGTGGACCGCGACGACGACCTGAAGATCGGCATCAAGACCTCCGCCATCACCTTCGGCCGCCACGATGTGCTGGCCGTGATGCTGTGCTACGCCGTGGCGCTGGCGCTGGTGTGGGTGGTCGGCCTGCAATACGGATTGGGCCTGTGGTTCTCGGCCGGCATGCTGGTGGCCTGCGGCTTCGCGCTGTATCACTACACCCTGATCCGCGAACGTGACCGCATGCGCTGCTTCGCGGCCTTCAACAACAACAACTGGCTGGGCGCGGCGATCTTCGCCGGCGTCGCGCTGGATTACCTGATGCGCTGAAGCGGCATCGGGCGCCGATACGGGAACAGGAGACGACATGGAAGCGCAATTCTGGCTGGAACGCTGGCGCGAAGGCCGCACGCATTTTCATCAGGAGCGCGTGACGCCCCTGCTGCAAAAATACTGGCCGCAACTGGCCTTGCCAGACGGGAGTACGGTGTTGGTGCCACTGTGCGGCAAGTCACTGGACATGCTGTGGCTGGCCCAGCAGGGGCACCGGGTGCTGGGCGTGGAACTGTCGGAACTGGCCATCACCCAGTTCTTCAGCGAGAACCAGCTGACACCGGCGATCCATGAAAGCGCCCAGGGCCGGCACTACGTGGCCGGCAACATCGAGCTGGTGTGTGGCGATATCTTCCTGCTGGAAGACGCCACCCTGGCGGCCTGTGCCGGCGCCTACGACCGTGCCGCCCTGATCGCCCTGCCGCCGGAGATGCGGGCGCGTTATGTCGCCGAGATCTATGGCCGCCTGCCGGCCCAGGCCCGCAGCCTGTTGATCACGCTGGAATACGACCAGCCGAAGATGGATGGCCCGCCCTTCTCGGTGGCGGAAGAAGAAGTACAACGGCTCTACGCGCCGCACAGCGAAGCCGTGGCAATCGACCGCCGGGATATCCTGGAGAAGGAACCGAAGTTCCTGGAGCGCGGATTGACGGCGCTGGATACGGTGGTCTATCGCTTGCAGCGTGAGGGCTGACGCCGCGCGGACCTGTCTACACCTCAGCAGTGGTTCGCACCACCGTCACCCGGCTGATGAGGAATTCGCCATCCACCACCACACGGAACGGCACGCCGGTCACGTTGAAGCCGGGGCCACCGTCATCGTCCCAGGCCTGGGCGATGGCATCGAACTCGCTTGGACTCATGTGCAGCATCTGGGCGCTGATGACGAAGGTTGCACCGGTCTTCTGTTTTCTGACGATGTCTTCGAGCTTGGCCATGGGGGTTCCTGATTTTTCCTGAATCTGATCTTTAGTGAGGTGCAGCGCGCCGGTCAGCGTGCCGGCAGCAAGGCCATCACGTTGACCGGCTTGCCGTTGCGGCGGATTTCAAAATACAGCTTCACCTTGTTGGTGTCGCTGTTGCCCATGGTCGCGATCTGCTGGCCGCGCGTGACCATCTGGCCTTCCTTGACCGTGATGCTCTTGTTGTGGGCATACACCGACAGCAGTTGCGGCGTGTGCTTGATGATCACCATGTTGCCGTAGCCACGGATGCCGTGACCGGCATAGGTGACCTTGCCTGCGGCCGCAGCCACCACTGATTGGCCGTCGCTGCCGGCGATATCGATGCCCTTTTTGTAGCTGTCCGCGCTGGGGGCGGATTTTCCCTGGGTGGGCCACATCCAGTCCAGCTTGGCGTCGGCCGGGGCCGGGGCATCGTCGTCGTCCTTGGTCGCGGGCTTGGTGGCCGGTCGGGCCGCCGGCTTGCGGGTCGGGCTTGAGGACGCCGCAGGACGGCTGCTCTGACCGGCGCCGGTGCGCGCCACCACGCCGGCCGGTGGGCGCACCAGGATGCGCTGCCCGACCTCGAGGTCATCCGGATTACGCAACTTGTTCCAGGCGCGCAGGTTGCCCGGGTTCTGGTCGAAGTCGCGGCCGATGCTGTAGAGGGTATCGCCGCGCTTGACGGTGTAATAGCCATCGCTGTCGGCCGTGGATGCGCAACCGCCCAGCAGCAAGACTCCCGCCAGCAGGGCTCCAGAAGAAACCGCCCGTCTCATCAGGCCTTTCCGAATTCGTCGCCCAGCTCCTTGCTGCGCGTGGCCGCTGCCTGCAGGGCCTGGACGATGGCGCCCTTCACGCCGGATTGCTCCAGGCTGGTCAGCGCCGCATAGGTGGTTCCCCCCTTGGAGGTGACGCGCTCGCGCAGGGTCGCCACCGATTCATCGGAACGACGCGCCAGTTCGGTGGCGCCGGCAAAAGTCGCCTTGGCCAGTTGCAGACCATCTTCGCGCGACAGGCCCAATTGGGCTGCGGCCTGCTCCATTGCTTCAAGGAAGTAGAACACATAGGCGGGGCCGCTGCCCGACACGGCGGTGACGGCATCGAGCTGCTCTTCACTGCCCAGCCACAAGGTCTCTCCCACCGCCTTGAGGATGGAATCGGCCTGTGCGCGCTGCAGCGTGGAAACCTGCGCATGCGGCACCACGCCGGAGATGCCCTGGCCGATCAGCGCCGGGGTATTGGGCATGGCGCGCACGATGGCCTGATGACCATCCAGCCAGCGCTCCATGTCGACAATGCGGATGCCGGCGGCAATCGAGACAATCAGTTGCGCACCGATGAAGGGCTTGAGTGTGGCGACCACCTCACGCATCTGCTGCGGCTTGACTGCCAGCACCACCACGTCCACGCCGGTGATGGCGCCATCGATGGCCTGTGCGGTGGAGACGCCGAACTTGTCCGCCAGCGACTTGAGCGCATCGGCATTGAGGTCGACCACGTGGATGTCTTCTGCCGCCGCGACCTTGCCGACCAGTCCGCCGATCAAGGCCGATGCCATATTGCCGCCGCCGATAAACGCTATCTTCACTTCCGCTCCTTGTGTCTCGTAGATGGTGTATCCGGTGTATCGCCGGAATGGATATTGTGCTGGTCCGGCCCGCTCATGCGTAATGCCGGGCCCCGAAAATGGCGCTGCCGATGCGCACGATGCTGGCCCCTTCGGCCACGGCAGCGTCGAGATCGGCCGACATGCCCATGGACAGCGTGTCCAGCGCCAGACCGTCGGCGCGCAACTGCTCGAACAGCCGGCGCACGGCGGCGAAGGCGGCTCGCTGCGCGGCCTGTTCTTCGCTGGGTGCCGGGATCGCCATCAGGCCGCGCAGGCGCAATCGGGGCAGGCGCGCCACCTCCACCGCGACTGCGGGCAGCTCCTGCGGCGTCAGGCCACTCTTGCTTTCTTCACCGCTGATATTGACCTGCAGACAGATGTCCAGCGGCGGCAGTTCCGCAGGCCGCTGTTCGGACAGGCGCTGGGCGATCTTCAGGCGGTCCACCGAATGCACCCAGTCGAAGTGCTCGGCGATGGGCCGCGTCTTGTTGCTCTGGATGGGGCCGATGAAGTGCCACTCCAGCATCACACCGGGCGCCAGGGCCGGCATGGCGGCCATCTTGTCCAGCGCTTCCTGCAAATAGTTTTCGCCGAAGGCCCGTTGCCCGGCCTGCACCGCTTCCAGCACGGCCTCAGGGCCGAAGGTCTTGGAGACGGCCAGCAATCGTACCGATGCCGGGTCACGTCCCGCTTTTTCGACGGCGCGGGCGATCTGTTGTTGCACCTGTTGCAAGTGTTGAGCGATTGACGACATAATCCGGGGCCGGAAGGGGCGAGCCTGCGGGGAAATAAACAGATTGATAGTGTGATCCTTGCCGGGATTATAAATGGACATTGCCACCCTACTGGCATTTGCCGTCAGAAATCAGGCCTCTGACCTGCATCTTTGCGCAGGCCTGCCCCCAGCGCTGCGGGTCCATGGCGCCATCCGTCGCATCAACCTCCAGCCCATCGATACTGCCCGGCTGCGGCAGTTGCTGCTGGAGTGGATGCCGCCGCCCTGCCAGCAGCGCTATGCCGAAGGCAGCGAATGTGACTTTGCCCTCGATCTGCCGACATTGGGACGTTTCCGCGTCCACGCCTTCCACCAGCAACGCGGCCCGGCCGCTGCCATCCGCCATCTCGGGCGCGAGCCCCCTGTCCTGGCTTCCCTGGCCGCGCCGCCGCTGTGCGCCGAACTGGCGCTGCGTCCACATGGCCTGGTGCTGGTCACGGGTGCCACCGGGGCCGGCAAGAGCACGACGCTGGCCGCCATGCTCCGTCACATCAACGAAGAGCGCGCGGTGCACATCCTGACCATCGAAGACCCCATCGAGTTCGTGCATGAACCACGCCGCGCACTGATCAGCCAGCGCGAAATCGGCACCCATACCGCCGATGTCGCGCAGGCACTGCGTGCCGCCCTGCGCGAAGACCCGGACGTGCTGCTGGTTGGCGAACTGCGTGATGCCGATACCATCCGCCTGGCCCTGTGCGCCGCCGAGACCGGCCATCTGGTGCTGGGGACACTGCACACCGCCTCAGCGGCGCGGACCATGGATCGCATGATCGATGCCTTCCCCGCCGTCGAACAGGAAGCGGTCCGCGGCATGCTGGCCGAATCGCTACAGGGCGTGATCGCGCAGACCCTGCTCCCCACCACCGACGGCAATGGCCGGGTAGCGGCCCACGAACTGCTGGTGGCGACCCCGGCCGTGCGCAACCTGATCCGCGAGGGGCGCAGCGCGCAACTGCTCTCGGCAATGCAGTCCGGCGCGGCGCACGGGATGCAGACGCTGCAGGCCAGCCTGGCCCAGCTGCTCCAGCAGGGCCGTATCAGCGAGCGCACGGCACGGGAGCATATGCCATAGGCCCATGCAGCCAGCGACCCGGCGGTTTAGAATGGCGGCGACAAAATCACGGGAAATCCAAAGGACCAGCACATGACCACTCTCTACGATTTCCAGCCCCGGCTGGCAGACCAGACCACCTTCCCGCTGGAGCAACTGCGCGGCAAGGTGCTGCTCATCGTCAATACCGCCAGCAAATGCGGTTTCACACCGCAATACAACGGTCTGGAAGCGATCCACCGCCAGTTCCATGCGCGTGGTCTGGAAGTGATGGCCTTCCCCTGCAACCAGTTCGGCGCCCAGGAGCCAGGCAATGCCGATGAAATCGGCGCCTTCTGCGAAAAGAACTACGGCGTCAGCTTCCCGTTGTTCGCCAAGATCGATGTCAATGGCGAGCAGGCCGATCCGCTGTTCCGGTATCTCAAGAAGGAAGCACCCGGTCTCCTGGGGAGCAAGGCCATCAAGTGGAATTTCACCAAGTTCCTGGTGCGCCGCGACGGCAGCGTCTTCAAGCGCTATGCACCGCAGACGCGTCCGGAGGAAATCGTCTCCGATATCGAAACGCTGCTGGCCGAGTGAGTCGTCCTCACGGCAGTTCGCGGATGATGCGGTAGTCAGCGTCGTGCACGGGCACGAAGTGGGTAGCCCGCAAGCTGTCCAGCGTGAGCTTGACCCGTAGCGAGTTCTTGTCCAGGAATACCGCGCGAATCTTGCTGCGGATATCGGCGCACAGCTGCCCGCGATAGACGAATGGGTCGAAGGGAATCGGTGCCGAGCGCCATAATACGCGCAGGTCACTCTTCCTGAGCTTGCCGTCGCTGATCATCCGCGAAAGATTGGTGCTGGCCACGAAAGCCGCATCGGCATGGTGGTTCAGTACCGCCATCACCGATTGCTCGTGGTTTCCCGCATAACCGACGCGGGAAAAATACCTGTCCAGCTGCAGCTGGTACTGACGCGCAAAAAGGTGACGCGGAATCAGCGCACCCGAGGTACTGTCGGGATCGGCCAGCGCCAGCACCTTCCCGGCCAACGAGGCCACGCTGTCATACGGCCCCTGCGCGCGCGTCACCAGCAACGAGTAATATACCGACGACACGCCGCGCTGCACGGCGAAATTGGGTTCCACCTGTTCCATCGACGCGAATGGCGTAATCTGCGGGTCCCCCTTGTGGGCGGTCACGTACGAGGCCGGCCCCAGCCGCGCCACATCGACCGCGCCTGCGATCAGGCCTTCGATCACGCCACCGTAGGAAGTCGGGATCACCACATCGACCGGCATCTTCAACCGCTCCCGCAATTCATCGATCAGGGGATTGAGCGCAGTCTGCTGCTCGCTGTCCCGCCCCTGCGGCACGAAGGAAAAACGCAAGCGCTGGGGCCGCTCGCAGGCGCCCTTGGCCACGACCAGCGCAGGCGTCGCAGCGAGCGTGGACAATAGTGCCAGTGTGGCGCCCAACATGCGCGTCGCCCGCGCTGTCGGCAGACCGGAGAAGAGCGTCTTCATGTGACCTCGAACCTGCCTTTCTGCAAGAGCGGCACCAGTTGCGCCGCCGACACCGGACGTTGCAGGTAGAAGCCCTGCACCTCATCGCAACCCATCAGTTTCAGGTGCATCAGCTGCTCCTTGGTTTCCACGCCTTCGGCTACCACCTTCAGCCCCAGGTTACGCGCCAGCGTCACGGTGGAGGCTACGATCATGCCGTCGCTGTTGTCATTGCGAATGTCGCGCACGAAGGAGCGGTCGATCTTCAGCGCATACACCGGCAGCGCCTTGATGTGGCTGAGGCTGGAGTAACCGGTGCCATAGTCGTCCAGGTAGATCTTCAAGCCCTCGTCGCGCAACTTTTCCAGGGTCTGGCGCGCCTGCTCCAGGTCGGTGATGAAGCAGCTCTCGGTCACCTCGATCTCCAGCAGTTCGGCACTCAGGCCGTGGCGGCGCAAGGCGTCGCGGAAGGTCTCGATCAGGCGCTCGTCATTCAACTGCTTGGCCGAGACATTGATCGCCACCGGCATCAACGGCAGACCATCGGCGCGCCATTGCGCCAGTTGCCGGCACACTGCCTCGATGATCCAGTGGCCCAGCGGCTGCACCAGATCGTGGGTCTCGGCCAGGCCGATGAATTCGCCAGGATAGATCAGGCCATGCTCCGGATGTTGCCAGCGGATCAGGGCTTCCATGCCGACCACCCGATAATCCTGCAGCGCCACCTTGGGCTGGTAGTGCAGGCAAAACTCGTTATCCCGAAGCGCCTGGCGGAAGCGTCCCAGCAGTTCCAGCCCGCGCACGGCGATGGCATTGAGCGAGGCATCGTAGAAACGATACAGCCCGCTACCGGCGCTCTTGGCGGTGTACATGGCCGAGTCGGCGTTGGTCATCAGCGCCTCGATACTCTGCCCATCGCGCGGATAGAGCGCGATGCCGATGCTGGGTGCCGTCTCGACATCGCAGCCCAGCAGGTCGAGGTAGGGTGTACGCAGGGTGTCGACCAGCTTGTCGGCGATCTCGGCCACGATTTCCTCATTGCGGATTTCCGAGACCAGCACCACGAATTCATCTCCCCCCAGGCGCGCCACCAGATCGTATTCGCGCACGGCTGCACGCAGCCGCCGCGCCACCTCCTGGAGCAACGCGTCGCCCACGGCGTGGCCCAGGGTATCGTTGATCAGCTTGAACTTGTCGAGATCGAGGAAGAACAGCGCATACAGATTGCGACTGCGCCGGGCCCGCGACAATTCGGTCGCTGCCAGTTCATAGAACAGCATACGATTGGGAATGCCGGTCAGGTAATCGTGCGAGGCAAGCTGGTAGGCGCGGCTCTTTTCCTGTTCCAGCTGATGGATCAGCCCGCTCTTCTCCCGCTCCGAGTAGAGCAGCTTGTCATAGAGATAGCGGCGCCGGTGCGCCATGCTGATCAAGCCCCCCGACAAGGCCACCACCAGCAGCGAAATCAGGATCGCCTGCAGGTAATACTGGCGATGCGCCGGCCACAGCTTGCCCAGCAATACCTGCGGATCGCGGCTCACCACCACGGCCAGCGGATAGTGGGCCAGGCGCCGCTGCACGCCCACATGCTGCACCTGGTCACCCGGGCGCAAGGCGTGGATCAGGCCATCCCCCTTGCCGGTGAGCAGAAAGGTGGCGTAGTCCTGGCCGGCATAATTGGATCCACCGGAGAGGATGCCACCGGACAATTCCGCAAGTTGCAGGCCAGCCGCGTTGATGATCTCGATGCGGCTGGCGCCGTCCACACTCACTTCCTGGTAGGTCTTCAGGAAATAGCCCAGATCGAGGATGGCCGCGAAGAAGCCTTGCAGCGCGCCCTTGCCATCCTGCAAGGGAATCAATAGCGGCACGCGCCAACTGTAGCCCTCGCGGTCCATGGGGGGCTTGATGATCATGGTGCTCTGCTCGGACGTCGCCGTGAGCGAACTCATGTAGCCGGCGTTGATGAGCCGGCTCAGCTCCGGCTCGCTCTTCTGGCGCGACGACGAATAGACCAGCCGACCACGCGCATCGAACATGGCCACGCGCAGGTAGGCTGAATCGCCGTTGAACAGTGGATTGAAATAGGCCGACGATGATTGCTCGCCATTGAGCATCGATTGGCCGATGCGCGAGTACAGCAGGGTCTTGCCCAGCACCTCATCCAGGTTGGCCGAGACAATGGCGGCAACGTTGCGGCTGTCTGCGATGGAGCCGGCGATGGCGAGCTGTTTTTCGTTCTCGATACGGATGATGGTGAAGTACCACACCAGCGACAGCACGCCGGCGGCAAGCAGCACCATGCCCGCCGACACTCCCCTGCCCGCGAGCAGTCTGGTCAGCATCCCTTTCGGCTCGAACGATAACGGCTTACGCAATCCCCACCCACTTGAACATGACACCGACCCGGCGGCGCTTGGCTAAACCCTTTTTGACTGGGTGAGGGTAATGGGGATTTATGTCAAGTTGATGACAAGCATCATTTCCACCTTGACCGCCGCCCGGACGGCGTATTGAAACCAAAATTCAAATAGACATTGCATTTCTGCTTAACCTGACTAAGCTGTCCTTGGGGATAAAACACGAACAAAAACCATGGGGGAACAATGCGCACACTGTCGCCATATCGGGGCCTTGGGCTCCTGCTCTGCTTGCCTTTCCTGAGTGCCTGCACGCATGTCTATCAACCATATTCGGTCCACTCGCTGAGTTCGCTGGATTTGTCCAAGACCTACGAAAACCTCAAGAGCAAGACCGGTACGTTGATTACCGAGCAAAAATGTTATGCCCCTCTGAGTGCAGCCGATCAAGCCACTCTAGGTAGCCTGTGCACGCAGCAGCGTAATCTAGCCGTCTCGGCACTGGTGATGACTTCCGCCGAGGAATGCCTGCGCTACCGACGTGGACTATACGGTACGGAAGCATCGTGGAATATTGCGCTGGGAACTACCACCAGCCTGTTTTCCGGTGCAGCCGCAGTCGCCGGCAGTGCACAGGGCAAGTCCATCCTCGGCGCGCTGGCGCTGTTCAGCAATTCCGAACGCTCATTGATCAGCGAGACGGTCTACAAGCAGATGCTCGTGACCGCGGTTGATAAGAAGATCGTCGAGATGCGCGATACTAAAATGCTGGCGATCTATGGCTCCATGCAGGGTGATGTGAACGTCTATCCCATCTATCGGGCATTCGGGGATGTCATCGATCTCCACAACACCTGCTCCTTCGTGGACGGATTGCAGAAGGCACTGGAAGAAGGCACACAGGGGACATCCGCACAACGCATCATGCGACTCAAGCAGACCCTGCAAGGCTTGGTGGCCGAACGAGATGCCACCGTCGCCGCCGGCAGGACCGAGGATGCGGAAGCGATCAAGAAGCGGATAGAAGGTGTCAGGACCGAATTGTCCGTGGAAGAGAAAAAATGAGATGGAGAGTAGTGAACAAGAGCTTCCTCCTGCCCGAAAGAAAAACGCCACGGCAAACCGTGGCGTTACTGGCGCAAACGGCAGATCAGTTCTTGCTTTGATCGACCAGCTTGTTGGCCTTGATCCAGGGCATCATGGCGCGCAGCTTCTCGCCCACGATTTCGATCTGGTGTTCGGCGTTGATGCGACGACGTGACATCAGGGTCGGTGCACCGGCCTTGTTTTCCAGGATGAAGCTCTTGGCGTATTCGCCGGTCTGGATGTCTTCCAGCACCTTCTTCATCGCAGCCTTGCTCTCGGCGTTGATCACGCGCGGGCCGGTCACGTACTCGCCGTATTCGGCGTTGTTGGAGATCGAGTAGTTCATGTTGGCGATGCCGCCTTCATAGATCAGGTCGACGATCAGCTTCAGTTCGTGCAGGCACTCGAAGTAGGCCATTTCCGGAGCGTAGCCGGCTTCCACCAGGGTTTCGAAACCGGCCTTGATCAGTTCCACGGTACCGCCGCACAGCACGGCCTGTTCGCCGAACAGGTCGGTTTCGGTTTCTTCGCGGAAGTTGGTTTCGATGATGCCGGCACGGCCGCCGCCGTTGGCGGTGGCGTACGACAGGGCCAGGTCACGGGCGCTGCCGGACTTGTCCTGGTGCACGGCGATCAGGTGCGGCACGCCGCCACCCTGGCTGTAGGTCGAACGCACGGTGTGGCCGGGGGCCTTGGGGGCGATCATGATGATGTCCAGGTCAGCGCGCGGCACGACTTGGCCGTAGTGGATGTTGAAGCCGTGGGCGAAGGCGACGGTGGCGCCTTGCTTGGCGAACGGTGCGACGTTTTCGGCGTAGACCTGGCCGATGTTTTCGTCGGGCAGCAGGATCATGATGACGTCGGCGTCCTTGACGGCGTCGTTCACTTCAGCGACCTTCAGGCCGGCCTTTTCGGCCTTGGACCAGGAAGCGCCGCCCTTACGCAGGCCAACGGTGACCTTCACGCCCGAATCCTTCAGGTTCAGCGCGTGGGCGTGACCTTGCGAACCGTAACCGATGATGGTCACGTTCTTGCTCTTGATCAGGGACAGGTCTGCGTCTTTGTCGTAGAAGACTTTCATGAATTTCCTAAAGAAGTTGGGCAGGGACCGCACTCGCGGCCCACATATCGTTTATATGATTTATATCGTTTCAGGCAACGGCATAAGCCGGCATGGCCTGGTCACGTACGTGCGGGATGTCCAGTTGCCTCAGCTTGCGGTAGAGCGAAGCACGGCACATTCCCAGTTGCCGCGAAGCGGCGGAGATGTTCCAGCGACTGCCATTCAAGGCAGCGATAACGCGCGTGCGCTCGTCCCGGTACGGATCGCCGGTAAGCACTACGGACGTGGCGTCCCCTTCGGCTCGTGACGCGAAGGGGCGGATCTGGGCGGTGCGGCCGATGGAATGGACCTGGGCCAGCGGCACCGCCTGGAATTGCATCAATTCTTCGGGCAGGTCGCACAACTCGATGCGACCGCCATTCATCACCGCGCAGCTGTAGCGGATCACCGCATGCATCTGACGCAGGTTGCCCGGCCATGGATAGGCCAGTAGTCGCTGCAGGGCCGCCGGGGCGATGACGTTCTCGTCGGCAGCCTCCCCCAGCTCGTCGGCAATCATCTGCATCACCAGCCGGCGACGGTCGGCACGTTCGCGCAGGGCTGGCAGTCGCAGCACGCCACCCGCGACACGGTAATAAAGGTCTTCGCGGAAGCGTCCCTCGCCGATCAGCGTCTTCAAATCCTGGTGGGTCGCGCAGATCAGTTGCACATCGACCGATACCGGTCGCATTGCACCGAGCGGGATCACCTCGCGCTCGGACAGCACCCGCAGCAGCCGCGTTTGCAGGGCGAAGGGCATGTCGCCGATTTCATCAAGGAACAACGTGCCGCCATCGGCCTGCTGCACCTTGCCCTTCATGCCGCCTGGCAGTGCGCCCGAGAAGGCCCCCTTGCAATAACCGAACAGTTCACTCTCGGCCAGGCTTTCCGGGATGGAGGCGCAATTGACCGCCACCCACGCCGCCTGGCGACGCGCGCTGTAGTCATGCAGCGCGCGCGACAGGTATTCCTTGCCGGTACCGGTCTCGCCCAGGATCAACACCGGAATGCCGCGATCAATCAGGCGCTTGCCGCGCTCCACCAGATCGCGCATGAGCTCGTCACCCGCGGCCAACTGGTCGATGTCACGGTAGCGCGGCGCGGTGCGGGAAGCTGCGCAGTGGTGGCTGCGGGCAGTATGGGCAGTATCGGCGGTCTGGACGTCACTCTCAGCCACGGGCTGTTCTACCGGGGGTGTCGGCATGATGGTCTCCTGTCTTGAACTGCTTTTTTGTCGAACCGTCTTCCCTCGGAGCGGCTCTTTATGCGCGGGGTCTGGCTTGTGGCCGGCCCGGAGAAGTGTCGCAATGGCACGTCTGCGGCAAAGAATAGCCAGACAATCCCATGACTTCCAATACAATGTACAGACAGAATCAATACCTTGAAGGTATCAAATGATCGAGTTGAGACACCTCACCTATTTCCGCACCGTAGCAGAAACCCTGCATTTCGGACGCGCGGCGGAGCTGCTGCATATCTCGCAACCGCCGCTCACACGGCAGATTGCGGCCCTTGAAAGGGAGCTGGGCGCGCAATTGTTCGACCGCAGCAAACGAGCCATCCAGCTGACCTCGGCCGGCAAATATTTTTATCGCGACACTACAGAAATTTTCAAGGCACTGGAACGGGCGAAACGTAATGTCTCGTCATCGAGCACCGGCAAGAGCGGTGCGTTGAAGGTGGGATTCATGATGTCCTCGGCCTACAACATCCTGCCGTCGGTGACGCGCCACTATTCCGCCGCCTATCCCGAGGTGGACATGCGCCTGACCGAATACGTCCCCAACCTGCTGGCCGCCGACATCGAGGATGAGAAGGTGGATGTGGGCATCATGTACCGCCCGGAGGACTGTAGCCGCCTGGACAGCCACACCATCTATGCCGAACCCCTGCTGGCGGTGCTACCACGCGAGCATCGCCTGGCCGGCAAGGAGGCCATCTCCGCCGCAGAACTGGCGGAGGACCCTTTCGTCAGCATCCCCCGTACGATCGCGCCGGTGGTATTCGACCTCATCATCAACCACTGCCAGTCGCGAGGTTTCCGTCCGCGCATCGTGCTGGAAGCCAATCTGCAGCAGACCATCGTCAACCTGGTCGGCGAAGGCCTGGGTGTAGCCCTGGTACCGACGTCGATGCAGGCCATGCACCTGGACACCACCGTCTTCAAACCCCTGATCGACGCGCCACTGGTCGAAGTCGCCGTGATCTGGAACAAGGAGAATACCAATCCCTGTATTCGTACCTTTGCCGATACGGCGGTGGAGGTGTGGCGGAAGATGCAGCCAACGGCGCCATAAAAAAACCCGGACGCTCTTGGACGCCCGGGTTCAAACCGCGGCAGGTCGGCTTCCACGCCCGCCCGCCTGCGGCCAACAAACAAACCTGCTCAACTCATCCGGCGCAACGCAGCGACAGCCCTCCATCCACGATCAGGTCCAGTCCCGTGATGTAGCGCGCGTTATCAGACGCCAGGAACAGCGAGGCATGCGCCACGTCCCAGGCGTCGCCCATGAAGCCCATCGGGCATTGCGCATTGCGCTTGGCGCGCATCTCTTCGATATCGCCTCCATAGGCGGCCTTGAGCGGCTCGCGGATCATGGGCGTATCCATCATGCCCGGCAGCACGCAGTTGGCACGGATGCCCATGGGCGCGTACTGCATTGCCACGTTCTTGGTAAATGCCAGGATGGCGGCCTTGGTTGCGGTATAGCCGAGGTAGGGAAAGCCGATCCAGCGCAGTGCCGCCAGCGAGGAAATGTTGACGATGGCACCCTTCTTCTGCTTTTCCATGATGGGCAGCACATGCTTGTGGGTCAGGAACAGGCTGGTCTGGTTGACCGCTACCAGCCGGTTCCAGCTCTCTTCGCTGGTCTCCACCGGTCCGCCGGTTTCGGCGATGCCGACATTGTTGTGAAGCACATCCACCCGGCCGAAGTGATCCATCGCGGCATCGGCGATGGCCTTCACGTCGGCGCTTTTTGAGACATCGGCCGCCAGCACTTCACAGACCCCGCCCTCGCTGCGGATGATTTCGCGAGTCTGCAACGCGGCTTCGATGCTGCGATCCACCGCCAGCACCCGCCCGCCTTCACGGGCATACAGCGCGGCAGCGGCCTTGCCGTTGCCCCAGCCTTCGCCCACCGAACCGGCGCCGGTCACGATGATGACCTTGCCTTCCATCAGCTTGTTCATGGTGGCGCTCCTCAGATCTCAAGCACGCCACCAGCGACGAAGCCGCCATCCACCGGTACCACGTGGCCGGTGATGTAGGACGACTCCTCGGAGGCCAGATAACTCACGGCCGAGGCGATTTCGTCGGTGGTGCCGTAGCGCCGCATGGGCACCAGGCGGTAGTAGCTCTCGCGGGTCTGCTCGGAATGCATGGCCTGGGTCATGGGGGTATCGACCGGGCCGGGAGCGACGCTGTTGACGGTGATGCCGTATTGCGCCAGTTCGATCGCCATCTGGCGCGTCAGGCCGATGACCGCGGCCTTGGAGGTACCGTAGGCAGTGCGGCCGGCCCCGGCGCGGATGCCCGAGATGGACGAGATATTGACGATGCGGCCCCACTGCTTCCTGACCATCAGACGCGCCGCATGCTGACCTGCCAGCAACACGCCGGTGACATTGACGTTCATGGTCTGCAGCCAGTTGTCGAGCGGGTAATCGAGGAAGGAATAGGTACGTGCCACGCCGGCATTGTTGACCAGCACGTCGCAGCGACCATAGTCCTTCTCGATGTGGGCGAAGGCGGCCGCGATGGACTCCGGATTGCCGAGGTCCATCTGCAGCGCGGCTGCGCGGTGACCGGCGGCTACCAGCGCGTCGGCAGTCTGCTGGGCTGCCTGCAGGTTGATGTCAGCCACCAGCACGGTGTGGCCCTTGGCCGCCAGTTGCTGGCAGATGCTGGCGCCGATGCCCATGGCTCCGCCCGTCACGAGCGCCACGCGGGCGCCGCTATCATTGCGATTCATATTGTCTCCGTGGATGTTGGCGGCCCCGGGAAGGGATGGGATAAGGGGCCGCCGTGTTCTAAGTCGTCGTTGGCAAATCAATCATGGAAGTTTCCTGATCGCTCGCATGACCGGTGAGTGGATCAGAGGAAGCCGATGGAAATCCAGGGCACGAAGGCCACCACCAGCAGCGCCACAACCAGCGCGGCCAGATAGCCCCAGACCCGGTTGAAGACACCGTCGGGCGAGACCTTGCCGATGGCGCAGGCGGCATAGAAGCCGACGCCGAAGGGCGGTGCGAACAGGCCGATGCCCATGGCCAGGATCACCACCATCGCATAGTGCACGTCATGCACGCCCAGTGAACGCGCCACCGGGAACAGCAGCGGTCCGAACAGCACGATGGCGGGGATGCCTTCCAGCAGGCTGCCCAGCACGATGAAGATGACGATGGTGATGAGCAGGAAACCGGCGCCGCCACCCGGCACACCCTGCATCAACGCCACCAGCTTGGAGGAGAAGCCCGACTGCGTCAGCGCCCATGCCATCGCGGTGGCCATGCCGATGATCAGCAGGATGGCGCCGGAGAGTGCAGCGGCTTCGATCAGCATCGGATAGAGGCGCTTGAAGTTCAGGTGCTTCATGAACAGGTGCATGATCAGGCCGACCACGACCGTATAAGCCACGCCGATGGTGGCGACCTCGGTGGCCGTGGCCACGCCCTCGATGACGGCCACGCGGATCAGCATGGGCAGCGCCAGGGCGGGAATGGCGGCGATCAGGGTCTTCATGATCAGCGACATGGGTGCGCGCGGCACGTCCGGCATCGGCTCGCGGCGGGCGCGCATCCAGCACACCACGGCGATGGCGATGGTGGCGATGGCCGCCGGCATCAGGCCACCGATGAACAGCGCCGTGATCGAGACGCTGCAGACCGCGCCGATGGTGATCAACACCAGGCTGGGCGGGATGGTCTCGGTCATGGCGCCGGAGGACGACAGCAGGGCCACCAGTTCTTCCGGTTTGGAGCCGCGTTTCTTCATTTCGGGGAACAGCGCCGGCGCGATGGCCGCCATGTCGGCTGCCTTGGAACCGGAGATGCCGGAGACCAGGAACATCGCGCCCAGCAGCACGTATTGCAGGCCGCCGCGCACATGGCCCAGCAGGGCCGCCATGAAATCGATCAGAGTCTTGGCCAGGCCCGACATTTCCAGCAGCGAGCCCAGCAGCACGAACAGCGGTACCGACAGCAGGATCAGGCTGGACATGCCTTCGTCCATGCGGCTGACCACGATCATCAGCGGCGCATTGGTCGCCAGGGCGAGATAGGCCATGGTGGCGGTACCGAAGGCGAAGGCGATGGGGATGCCACCAGCCACGCACACGCCAATCAGCAGCACGAAGAACACGATCAGGTTGTAGTTGCCCATGGCCATCAGGACCGGCTGCGCCAGCCACAGCGCACCCGCAATCACGGCCACCACCGCCAGCGCCGAAAGCAGCAGGCGCATGGTGGTCAGGGCGGCCATGCGCGAGACGGCCGCCAGCAGCATCAGGATGGCGCCCACCGGCAAGGCGGCAGCGCGCAGGCCGTCGGGAATTTCCAGGGCCGGGGTGGTGATGGGCATCTGCTCGACCGCATGGTCCAGTGCCGGGTGGATCACCATCAATACGAAGATGCAGACCACCAGCGCCGCCACCGTTTCCAGCCAGATGCGGCCTTTCTCGGAACACTTGTTGATGATGGCGGTGAGCCGCATGTGCTCGCCGCGGTCCAGGGCCAGCACGGCACCCAGCATGGACAGCCAGATGAAGAGGATCGAGGCCAGTTCATCGGACCAGACCAGGGGGTCATGCAGTGCGTAACGGTAGATCACGCCGGTCAGCAGCACGATCGTCTCGGCCAGTACCAGGCAGGCGGCCAGCGCGCCCACCACATGCATGACCATGCGATTCAAGCCCACCAGTGCGCGCGCAAACGGATTCATGTTGACCGGGGCGCGGTAAGTCATTGCAGCTTCCATCATCAAGCTCCAGCGAAAAAAGTCGGGGCGGACGACGCCACGGCCCGGGATGGGCGGTGGCGTCGTCCATTCAGGCCGGACGGTGCGTCAGGCCAGCTTGCCGGTGTACTTCTCCAGCAGCGCCCAGGGCTCGTCACCGAACTTCTTCTTCCATTCGGCGTAGAAGCCGGCGCTGCGCAGCTTGGCGCGGAAGGAGTCGGCGTCGGCATTGTTGAAGGCCAGGCCCTTGCCCTTCATTTCCTCGACCAGCGAGTCGTTGAGCTTGCGCACGTCGGCGCGCTGGTTCACGCCGGCTTCGTTGATGGCGCGGGTGACGATGTCCTGCAGGTCCTTGGGCAGGCGTTCGAAGGACTTCTTGTTGCCCAGGAACCAGAAACCGTCCCACATGTGGTTGGTGATGGAGCAGTACTTCTGCACTTCGTACAGCTTGGCCGTAGAGATGATGGCCATGGGGTTTTCCTGGCCTTCGACGATCTTGGTCTGCAGGGCCGAATACACTTCGGCGAAGTTGATCGAGGTCGGTGCCGCATCGAAGGCCTTGAACATCGAGGTCCACAGCGGGCTCGGCGGCACGCGCAGCTTCATGCCCTTGAGGTCGTCGGCGACCTTGATGGGACGGGTGCTGTTGGTGATCTGGCGATAGCCGTTGTCCCAGATCTTCTCGAAGGCGAACAGGGTGGACTTGGCTTCGATCTGCTTGCGCACATGGGCGCCGAGTTCACCGTCCATGGCCGGCCAGACCTGGCTGTAATCCTTGAAGGCGAAGCCGATGCCGGAAATCTGCGCGGCCGGCACCAGGGTACCCAGGATCAGCGGCGAGAGGGTGAAGAAATCGATGGCGCCGGCACGCACCTGCGAGAGCATGTCGGTATCGGTACCCAGCTGGTTGTTGGGGTAGAGCTGCAGCTCGATGCGGCCCTTGGACTGCTCGGCGATGGCAGCGGCCATTTCCTTGGCGCGCGCATTCATCGGGTGGGTCACGGGCAGGTTGTTGGCATACTTGAAGGTGAACTCGGCCGCATGGGCGGAGGTGCTCACCATGCCGGTGGCGGCAGCAGCCGAGGCCACCGAGGCGGTCTTCAGAAAATGACGGCGCGTGAATTTACCAGTGGATTGATCCATCTGTCTTGTCTCCTGTTTGTCTGTTTGTATTTATGAATCTGCTGATTCCGGTGCCATTCAGCTGCCGCGAAATCCTGGCGTGCAGCCCCCTGTATCCGGGTTGTCAACACTGCCCATGCATCGATAGAGCAATTAGGATGCCAAGCCGTCGGAGCGGGCCGACGCGATGGCGATGTCCCTCATGGTCATCTGCATTGCGCCTGTATTCTCTGCGATAAAGGCTGCGCAGGACAAGGGCAGGGGCGGCACCGCCTGCAATTTATTTGATGCCGCCCTGCTGCGACACCTGTCGCATGCACTGTCGCCAACCTGTCGCAGGGATGTCGCACGTGTCGACACCTGAGGCGCTGCTGCCGGGCAATTGTTTTGTGTTGCAGCGCAATGATTTACGTTAACGTAAAGTCCGTGCTATCTTCATCCGGTCGGCCGCTGGCGTAGCGGTTTCCTGCCCTGCAGGATTCAGCACCGCCCCATGGTCGATCTTATTGACGACGCAACACCGCATCAGAATCAACAACAAAGCGAGAGCCGGCGCGCCTTTGCGTCGAGCTTTCAGGAGACGGGCAAGATGCCGGCCCGGGCAGGGGCACACCCCGCCTGCGACCGTCGGCGACCAGTGGCGCCTCACTCTTGTGGCAATCGCATGGCGATGGCGACGAGCTTGCTGCACGTGGCAATCGCATTGGCACTGCAGTGGAAGACATTGGCACCGAATTTGCATATTGCCCCCGTGTGAACCGGAGCGACCAGGCTCCACCGACCAAGTCTTACAAGGACACACCATGACTGCTTCTGCATCCTCACCCTGCATCACCGGCTGGCACCATTCCCAATTCGGCAAGCTCGACGGCATCGATCCGGAAGTGTTGATCGGCCAGGTCGCCAAGGCCGCCATCGAACATGCCGGTCTGCAACCGGAAGATATCGATTCCATCCACGTCGGCACCTTCAATGCCGGCTTCCTGTACCAGGACTTCCCTTCGTCGCTGGTCATGAATGCATTGCCGCAGTTGCGCTTCAAGCCGGCCACGCGCCTGGAGAATGCCTGCGCCACCGGCTCGGCGGCAATCCACTCGGGCCTGCAATCGATCAAGGCGGGTGAATCGAAACACGTGCTGGTGATCGGCTTCGAGAAGATGACCGAACTGGCGACCCCACAGGTGGGCGAGGTCTTGCTCAAGGCCTGCTACGCCAAGGAAGAAGCGGGCATCCCCGGTGGTTTCGCAGGCGTGTTCGGCAAGATCGCGCAGAGTTACTTCGACCGCTTTGGCGACCAGTCCGATGCACTGGCCATGATCGCCGCCAAGAACCACAAGAACGGCCTGTCCAATCCCTATGCCCATATGCGCAAGGACTTCGGCTTCGATTTCTGCCGTACCGTTTCCGAGAAGAACCCGTTCGTGGCCGGCCCGCTCAAGCGTACCGACTGCTCGCTGATCTCGGACGGTGCCGCCGCCCTGGTGATCAGTGCCGCCGACGTGGCCAAGTCCATGCCGCGTGCCGTGCAGTTCCGCGCAGCGGTGCATGTGAACGACTACCTGCCGCTGTCGCGCCGCGACCCGACCCGCTTCGAAGCCGCCGAACTGGCCTGGAAGAATGCGCTGGGTCAGGCCCGACTGTCGCTCAATGATCTGTCCCTGGTGGAAACCCATGACTGCTTCACCGTGGCCGAGCTGCTGGAATACGAAGCCATGGGCCTGGCCCCGCACGGCCAGGGCGCGCGCGTGATTGCCGAGGGCATCACCGCCAAGGACGGCAAGCTGCCGGTCAATCCGTCCGGCGGCCTGAAGTCCAAGGGCCATCCGGTGGGCGCCACCGGTGTCTCGATGCACGTGATGGCGGCCATGCAGGCGGCCCATGATGCTGGCGACATGCAGATCGCCAATGCGCGCTATGCGGGCGTGTTCAACATGGGCGGCGCAGCGGTGGCCAACTATGTGAGCATCCTGGAGCGCGTGAACTGATTGCAGTTGCAAATTGCAGCTTGTAACAGCGCGTCGTTCGCTGCACCAGCGAACGACGCGCAGGAACACGAAGTATCAACAAAAACAAGAACGAAGCGCCACGCCAATTTCCATTAGAACGAATCGGGACGAGTGAGACGATGTTAACGAAAGTGATGAACCTGGGCCGCCTGCTGTCGGACGTGGCGCGCCGTTTTCCGGATGAGCCGGGTCTGATACTGTCGCAGGGCAATGCCGATGGCAGCGACAGGCTCATCTCCTGGAAGCAGATCAACGACCGCGTCGATGCGCTGGCCCACGCCCTCACCCGCCGGGGTGTGAAGAAGGGCGACAAGATGCTGGTCCATTCGCGCAACAACCAGCAGATTTTCGAGAGCGCTTGGGCCGCCTTCAAGATGGGCATGGTCTGGGTACCGACCAACTTCCGCATCACACCGCCTGAAGCGGCCTACCTGGGCCAGTCCAGCGGCGCTTGCGTGATGCTCTACGACCGTGGCTTCGCCAATTACGTGGATGCCGTCAAGGCGGCCTCGCCGGCGCTGGAGCATGTCATCGCCCTGGCCGATGCGCGCCCCGGCGAGCTGGATTTCGAGGCACTGGTGGCCGAGGGTGGCCAGGAGAGCTTCCGCGAAGTGGAAGTCGATTACGAAGACCCGATGTGGTTCTTCTATACCTCCGGCACCACCGGTCATCCCAAGGCAGGCGTGCTCTCGCACGGCCAGATGGCCTTCGTCGTGACCAACCACCTGGCCGACCTGATGCCGGGCCTGAACCATCAATCGCGTTCGCTGGTGGTGGCACCGCTGTCGCACGGTGCCGGTATCCACGCCGTGATCAACACCGCACGTGGCGCGGCCAGCATCCTGCTGTCGTCCGAACGGCTGGTGGTCGAGGAAGCCTGGCAGCTGGTGGAAAAATACAAGGTGGACAATCTCTTCACGGTCCCCACCATCGTCAAGATCCTGGTCGAGGATGAATCGGTGGATCGCTACGACCACTCGTCCTTGAAGCACGTCATCTACGCCGGCGCACCCATGTACCGCGCCGACCAGGTGTATGCGCTGAAAAAACTGGGCAAGGTGCTGGTGCAGTATTACGGCCTGGGCGAAGTCACCGGCAACATCACCTTCCTGCCGCCCTACCTGCACTTCGACGACGACGCCCATCCGCAGGCGCGGGTCGGCACCTGCGGCATGCCGCGTACCGGCATGCAGATCGCCATCCTCAACGACGACGGCCAGGAACTGGCGCCCTTCGAGACCGGTGAAATCTGCGTGCGCGGACCGGCCGTCTTCATGGGATACCACAACAATCCGGACGCCAATGCCAAGGCCTTCAAGCATGACTGGTTCCATACCGGCGACCTCGGTCATGTGGACAAGGATGGTTTCCTCTACATCACCGGCCGTTCTTCGGACATGTACATCTCGGGCGGTTCCAATGTCTATCCACGCGAGATCGAGGAAGCCCTGCTCACGCACGCAGCCGTGTCGGAGGTAGCCGTGCTGGGCGTGCCCGACCCCAAGTGGGGCGAGAGCGGGCTGGCGGTGATCGTCTGCAAGGCCGGCCAGCAGGTCGATAGCGCCGCCTTGCTGGCGCACCTGGAAGAGCGCATCGGCAAGTACAAGTGGCCGCGCCGCTTCGTCTACTGGGACAACATGCCCAAGTCCGGCTACGGCAAGATCGTCAAGAAACAGATCAAGGCACTGCTGGAAGAACAGGGGGAATACCGCCTATGAAGCTGACGAACAAGACCGCCCAGGCCGCGGCCGGCACCGGTTTCGTCGAGGTACGCAAGTTCCTGCACGCAGGCCAGCAAAGCTACCCGCGCACGCTGGACCTGGAGGCCGACCCGGCCGAGGAACTGCGCATCACGCTGCAACCGGGCAGCTCCGTGGGCGAGTCGCTGCGAAGCGTGCTGGCGCGCTATGGCCAGCGCGGCGGCGTGGGCCGCATGTGCGGTGGCACGGCACGGCGGCTGCACTATCACCGCATCGAACATACCGGGGACGCCAGCCGTCCCTATGACTACGGCCCGCCGCATGTGCTCGAAGGGGTGATCACCTTCATCACCGGCGCCATCACGGTGGGCCAGAACCAGGACGGAAAGGTTTTACTGCATTGCCATTCAGGATTCATCGACGGTGACGGCGCCCTCCACGGCGGCCATCTCCTGCTCGATACGGTGGAAGTGGGCGACGATCCGCTCATCATCCGCCTTTGCTTGTTCTCCCGGGGCGCCTTCGTCGTCAACAGCGATGAAGAGACGCACTTCAGTCTATTGCATCCGACACCCATGGAATGATGATGACTCTCCACGCCAACGACACTACGACACGCGACGACCATACCCCCCCTATCCACGTAGAAGAAGGCCGCCTCGGCAAGCTCGTGATGGCCCGCCTCAAACCCAACCAGGACCTGACTGAAAGCGTGGAAGCGCTGTGCCGCCAGCACGGCATGAAGACAGCCATCGTGCGCGGCGCCATCGGCAGCCTGATCGATGCCCACCTGCAATACGCCACCCCGAACGGCCCACGCGAGATGGAGATCAACGGACCGGGCGTGGAAATCCTCAATGTCTTCGGCGAGATCGGCTTTTCCGATGGCCAGGGCAATCCCCATCCCCTACAGGGCGTGGTGGCCGACACTGACGGCAAGATCTTCGCCGGCCGCTTCGTGCGCGGCGCCAACCTGTCCTTCATCACCATCGAGATCACCCTGCAGGAGTGGGTCGCGGTCAAGCAGCAGGAAGCCATGCCGGCCTGAAACGAACAATGCCGTCCAGCGACAGACTGGACGGCATTGCATTCACATCACTAGGGCCTGTTCAGGCTTCGTTGTGCAGCGTGGCTTCGGCTTCCTGTTCGATCTCGGCTTCGGCACGCGCCGCTTCTTCTTCGCTCAACAGACCACCTTCCCACTTGGCGACCACGGCCGAGGCAATCGAGTTGCCCACGGCGTTGGTGGCCGAGCGCCCCATATCGAGGAAGGTATCGATACCCAGGATCACCAGCAGGCCCGCTTCGGGGATGTTGAACTGGTGCAGGGTCGCGGCGATCACCACCAGCGAGGCACGCGGCACGCCGGCGATGCCCTTGGAGGTCAGCATCAGCACCAGCATCATGGTGATCTGGGTCGAGATCGGCAGGTGGATGCCGTAGGCCTGCGCGATGAAGAGCGTGGCGAAGGTGCAGTAGATCATCGAGCCATCGAGGTTGAAGGAATACCCCATCGGCATGACGAAGCTGGAGATCTTGCGCTTGACGCCGAAGCGGTCCAGCGCATCGAGCAGCTTGGGATAGGCAGCTTCCGAGCTGGCCGTGGCGAAAGCCAGCAGGAAGGCTTCCTTGATCAGCGCCAGCAGGCGGAAGATGCGCTTCTTCAGGAACACGAAGCCCACCGCGATCAGGATGGCCCACAACAGTACCAGCGAGAAATAGAAGTCACGCATGAAGACCGCGAAGCTGACCAGGATCTCCAGGCCATTGACCGCCACAGTCGCCGCCATCGCCGCAAACACCGCCACCGGGGCAAACTTCATGACATAGACGGTGATCTTGAGCATGGTGTGCGACAGATCGTCGATCACCGCCAGCAGGTGCTTGCCACGCTCGCCCAGGGACGCCAGGGCGATACCGAAGAACATCGAGAACACCACCACCTGCAGCACTTCGTTCTGGGCCATGGCCTCGACGATGGACTTGGGGACCAGGTGGTTGAAGAATTCCTTGACCGTGAACTTGCCCGTGGCCAGGCCGGCGCCCGCCGCGTCAGGCGGTGGCAGCGCCACGCCCGCGCCCGGTTGCAGCAGGTTGGCCATGATCATGCCCAGTGCCAGCGAGACCAGCGAGGCGATGAAGAACCAGGCCAGCGACTTGCCGAAGATGCGGCCGACCGACTTGGCGTCACCCATATGGGCGATGCCCACCACCAGGGTGGAAAACACCAGGGGCGCGATGACCATCTTGATCAGGCGCAGGAACAGGTCGGAAGCAATCGAGATGTAGCCGGCCAGCTCTTTGGCCTGGGCCTTGTCCAGATGACTGAAGATCAGGTAGCCGACCAGGATGCCCAGCAGCATCGCAATGAAGATGAAGATGGCCGGCGGAATGCGTTTTTTCATGGGTTCTCCTGCCCCTCGATCGCAAGTGGCATGGCGCCGGTGCGAGGACGATGATGGTGGGGGCTGATTGTCTGGGCGCGGGGCCGTGGCGGGACGCTGCGCCGATCGTCGGGATTGTCGGAAATCACCTGTTTCCGATGAGAAACGGGGACCGGTTTTTTCCCGCTGTGCGGAAAAAAGGACGAAGCTTATTGACTTATGCCCCCTGCCGTCAAGCCGGTTTGGATAAATGGGGTCAAATTGCCCGGGTCATGATCAAAATGGCCACAAAAAAGCCCCGCAGAGCGGGGCTTGGGTTGTTTTCAAAGCAACTCGAAGGGCATCCGGGCGCGCCCGGCGATGCCTCAGCAAGCCGTCAGCAAATCGTCAGGAAACCGCCACCAGCGCGGCGTCCAGCAATTCGATCCAGTGCCGTACAGGAGTCTCGGTGCCGGATTGCAGATGGGTGACGCAGCCGATATTGCCAGTGACGATCATGTCGGGATCGGTGGCCTGGAGCTTGCCGATCTTGTCATCGCGCAGGCGGTAGGAGAGCTCCGGTTGCAGGATCGAATAGGTGCCGGCCGACCCGCAGCAGAGATGGCTGTCGGCGCACAACTGCACATCCACCCCGGCCGCGCGCAGGATGGCCTCGACCTTGCCGCGTATCTTCTGGCCATGCTGCAGGGTGCAGGGCGGGTGGTAGGCCACGCGCTTGCCGTTGAAGTCCTTGAGCCGATGCGTCAACTGGTCTTCGAATTCGGGCAGGATTTCGCTGATGTCGCGGGTCATGTGCGAGATGCGGCGCGCCTTTTCGGCATAGACCGGATCGTGCTGCAGCAGATGGCCGTATTCCTTGACGGTGACGCCGCAACCGGAGGCATTCATGACGATGGTATCGGCCCGGATGCCATCCCGGCCTTCGATGTAGGGCCACCAGGCGTCGATGTTGCGACGCATGTCGTCCAGGCCGCCGTCCTGGTCATTCATGTGATAGCGGATGGCGCCGCAGCAGCCGGCCTTGGGGGGCGCGAACAACTGCACGCCGAGGGCATCGAGCACGCGGGCGGTGGCGCTGTTGATGTTGGGCGACATCGAGGGCTGCACGCAGCCTTCCAGGTAGAGCATCTGGCGCGCATGGGTGCGCGTGGGCCAGATGCCGGCATCCTGCGGCAGCGGCACCTTGTTCTGCAGCAGCTTGGGCAACAGCGGGCGCACCAGCTGGCCTGCTTTCATGGCGGGACGGAAAATCCACTTGCGCGGCACCAGCTCCTTCAAGGCGGTGCGCATCACGCGCTGTGACAGGGGGCGTGGCACCTGCTGCTCCACCACCTTGCGACCGATATCGACCAGGCGACCATACTGCACGCCGGACGGACAGGTGGATTCGCAGTTGCGGCAGGTCAGGCAGCGGTCCAGGTGCGACTGCGTGGCGGCAGTGGCGGGCTTGCCTTCCAGCACCTGCTTGATGAGATAGATGCGACCACGCGGGCCGTCCAGTTCATCGCCCAGCAATTGGTAGGTGGGACAGGTGGCGGTACAGAAACCGCAATGCACGCAGGAACGCAGGATGCTGTCGGCTTCCTCGCCGGCCTGGGTGTTGCGGATGAAATCGGCTAAGTTGGTCTGCATGGAGGGTCGCTGGCTAAGTAGTTCGCTTACAGGCTGGCGTACAGGCGGCCGGGATTGAAGATGCCGCGTGGGTCGAATTGCTGCTTGAGCTTGCGATGGATCTTTTCCACCGCCGGTTGCAGCGGATGGAATACACCGATGGCCTTGTCGCCCCCGCGATGCAGGCTGGCATGCCCGCCCACCGCCAGGGCGGCGGCGCGAATGGCGACCGCATCCACATTGCCCTGCGGGCGCAACCAGCGCTGCGCCCCGCCCCACTCGATCAGCTGGTTACCCGGCAGGTCAATCGGTGGTGCCACCGACGGCACCGACAGGCGCCACAGCGGTGCTTCGGGCTGGGCGAAGAAGGGATGGGTCTGCTCGCGCAGGTCGGTCCAGTAATCGTCCGGATTGCTCAATTCGGTGCCACCCAGCTTCTTGATCGCTGAATCCACCGCAGCCTGCGCACCCGCCAGACGCAGGGTCAGCACATTGCCGACCCAGGCGCTGGCCACCAGCGGCAGCGGCTGGCCAGCACTCTGGTTCAACAGGCGCAGCGCGCCTTCCTGGTTGATCTCGAACACCCGCGTGCTACTGGCGAAGGGGCGCGGCAAGACCTTCAGCGAGACCTGCAGGATCAGGCCCAGCGTGCCCAGCGAGCCCGCCAGCAGGCGCGAGATGTCATAGCCGGCGACGTTCTTCATGACCTGGCCACCGAAATGCAGTTGCTCACCCTGGGCGTCCATCAATACCGCACCCAGCATGAAATCGCGCACGGCGCCGGCGGCCGCGCGCGAGGGACCGGAAAGTCCGGCGGCCACCATGCCGCCGACGGTCGCCACGCCGCCGAATCGCGGTGGCTCCCAGGCCAGCATCTGGTTGTGCTCGGCCAGGGCGGCGTCGATCTCGGAGAGCGGCGTGCCGCAGCGTGCGGTGATGACCAGTTCGGTCGGTTCGTAATCGATGATGCCGCTGTAGGGACGGGTATCGAGCAGGTCGCCACTGGGCACCTGCCCGTACCAGTCCTTGGTGCCGCCGCCGCGAATCTGCAAGGCGCGGCCGGAGAGGATGCGTTCACGGAAGGATGCCAGCACGGCATCGAAGTCGGGTTGGGCGTGCTCTTGCATGATCAGAATCTCGGCAGGTCGGGGAAGCGCAGCTGGCCGCGCTGCACGTGCATCTTGCCGTACTCGGCACAGCGATGCAGGGTGGGAATGGCCTTGTCCGGATTGAGCAGGAAGGCGGTGTCGAAGGCGCGCTTCAACTTGAAGAAGGCCTCGCGCTCGGCGGGCGAGAACTGCACGCACATGGAGTTGATCTTCTCGATGCCCACGCCGTGTTCGCCGGTGATGGTGCCACCGACTTCCACGCACAGCTCCAGGATCTCGGCACCGAACAGTTCGGCGCGGTCGAATTCATCGGCCAGGTTGGCATCGAACAGGATCAGCGGATGCAGGTTGCCGTCGCCCGCGTGGAACACGTTGGCACAACGCAGACCGTACTTCTTTTCCATCTCGGCGATGCCCAGCAGCACCTGCGCCAGTTTCTTGCGCGGGATGGTGCCATCCATGCAGTAGTAGTCGGGCGAGATGCGGCCGGCGGCCGGGAAAGCGTTCTTGCGACCGGACCAGAAGCGCAGGCGTTCCGCTTCCGAGGCCGAGCAGGCGATGGCGGTAGCACCGCTGGCATTGAGCACGGCGGTCATGCGGCCGATCTCTTCTTCCACCTCTTCCACGGTGCCATCGGACTCGCACAGGAGGATGGCTTCGGCGTCGATGTCGTAACCGGCCTTGACGAAGGGCTCCACCATGCGCGAGCTGGTCTTGTCCATCATCTCCAGGCCGGCCGGGATGATGCCGGCGGCGATCACGTTGGCGACTGCATTGCCGCCCTTCACCACGTCATCGAAGGACGCCATGATCACCCGCGCGGCCTGCGGCTTGGGCACGAGCTTGACGGTCACCTCCGTGACCACGCCCAGCATGCCTTCGGAACCGATGAACACCGCCAGCAGGTCAAGGCCCGGGGCGTCCAGCGCGCCACTGCCCAGTTCCACGACGTCGCCCTCGATGGTGACCATGCGCACGCGCAGGACGTTGTGTACCGTGAGGCCATATTTGAGGCAGTGCACGCCGCCGGAATTCTCGGCCACATTGCCGCCGATGGTGCAGGCGATCTGCGAGGACGGGTCCGGCGCGTAATAGAGACCATGCGGCGCGGCCGCTTCCGAGATGGCCAGGTTGCGCACGCCCGGTTGGACCACGGCGGTGCGCGAATACTTGTCCAGCTTGATGATCTTGTTGAACTTGGCGGTGGAGACCACGACCCCGTCGGCAATCGGCATGGCCCCGCCCGACAGGCCGGTGCCGGCGCCACGCGGGACGATCTGCACCTGCAGCGCGTGGCAGGTCTGCATGATGGCTACCACCTGGGCCTCGGTCTCGGGCAATACCACTACCATCGGCAGCTGGCGGTAAGCGGCCAGGCCGTCGCATTCGTAGGGGCGGGTGTCTTCCTCGTCGAACAGCACGCAATGGGTGGGCAGGACCCGGCGCAGGGCATCGACGACTTCGCGCTGGCGCGCCGGCGCGAAGGACGGTTGGACGGGAGCATTCATGCTGGACCTCGGCGTTGGGCTAGGCAGGCGTGTGGGTGTGGACGTCCCTCTTTGCGTCCGGCGGCACGGCGCACGCTGTCTCGTTTGTTGTCAGCCCGCATGGGGCGGGCTTTTTCAGTCCGACAAGTGTAACGAATTTTGCCGCGCCGCACGGGGCGATGTTGCCCGTTGGGCCACTGAAAAGAATTTCCGGCCGCCGTGAATTATTTTCAGGGCGGCCAGCGTGACAGTGCTGGCGTGGGCTCAGATATTGCGGAAGGCGTTTTGCATCCAGCTGATGAAGGTATCGACTTCGGGCCGTTCGCGCACGGCGCGCTCGTAGACCACGTAGTAGGCATGGGGCGGGGTGCGCAGGCGTACGTCGAACAATTCGACGATCTCGCCCCGCGCCAGCAGTTCTTCGGCGAAATGCTGGCGGGTCAGGCCGACGCCATAGCCATGGCGCACCGCTTCGAGCAGCAGGCCGAGGTCGTCCACGCGCAGGCCGGCGGAAGGTTCCACCCAGTCCTTGAGACCGGCGGCCTCGAACCAAGGCTGCCAGGGCTCCAGCGCCGAGCGCAGCAGGGTCGCATGCTGCAGGTCGGCCGGCGACTTCATCGGCGGCAGGGTCTTCAGGTAGCCGGGGCTGGCGACGGCGAAGGCCGGTTCCTCGAACAGCTTCTCGGTGATGATGTTGGGGTAGTTGCCGGCACCGAAGCGGATCTCGACATCGCTTTCCGACAGCGACAGGTCGTACAGCGGCACCGAGAGATACAGCTCCACCACGATCTCGGGATGGCGCTGGGTGAAGTCGGCGATGCGCGGCATGAGCAGGTGGCGCGCGAAGGTCGGCGGCAGCATCACCTTGATCTTGGGTTGCACGGCGGCATTGCGATGCGGCATGGGGAAATCGGTCAGCGTGCGCAGTGCCGAGCGCACCACGTCGAGATAGCGGCGACCGAATTCGGAGAGCCCGATGGAGCGGCCATCGCGATAGAACAGGCGCTCGCCGACGAATTCTTCCAGCAGGCGGATGCGGTGCGACAGTGCCGATGGCGTGATGCAAAGCTCCTCGGCCGCGATGGCGAAGGAGTTGTGACGGGCTGCCGCTTCGAAGGCGGACAAGGCATGGACGGGCGGTAGGCGGGTGGCCATGGGTGATGGATTCCTGCTGCTTTAGCGAAGGGCATGCAAAAACGCCCTGCTCTTTGTTCAACTAACAAACTGCTGAAAACCAACAAATCAGCGCTGACAAAACTGCGCTACTGTCGTCAACATCAAAAAACTACCGTTCGCACTGAGTAGGCCCTCTGGGCCGTATCGAAGACGTACTGACGGCGCCCCTTCGATATGCGGCAATGCCGCTACTCAGTCCGAACGGCCGGCCGATGAAGTCAACGGCAAGCAAGATACTTGATCCAAGGTTTACTGTTCCCAGCGCAGGATCTTGCCCGGGTTCATGATGTTCTTCGGGTCCAGCGCGTGCTTGATGGCGCGCATGACGGCGATGGCGCCGTCGCCGTGCTCCTGGATCAGGAAGTCCATCTTGTGCAGGCCCACCCCATGCTCGCCGGTGCAGGTGCCGTCCATGGACAGGGCGCGCGCGACCATGCGTTCATTGACGCCTTCGGCGCGGGCGATGTCGGCCGGGTCATTGGGGTCCACCATCATCTGCACGTGGAAATTGCCATCGCCGACGTGACCGATGATGGCGTGGATCAGCCCCTGCTCTTCGCAGTCGGCCTTGGTGGCCAGCACGCATTCGGCCAGGCGCGAGATCGGCACGCAGCAGTCGGTGGAGATGGCGCGCGCACCCGGGCGCAGTTGCAGCAGCGCGAAATAGGCGTTGTGACGGGCGGTCCACAGGCGGGTGCGATCTTCCGGGCGGGTGGCCCATTCGAAGCCGAGTGCATGGTTGTCGTTGGCGATGTCCTGCACCAGCTCGGCCTGTTCCTTGACGCCATTTTCGCTGCCGTGGAATTCGAACAGCAGCAGCGGATTGACCGGCAGGGTCAGCTTGTCGTGGGCATTGATGGCGCGCACGCCGTTTTCATCGAGCAACTCCACGCGCGCCAGCGGCACGCCCATCTGGATGGTCTGGATCACCGTATTGACCGCATCGGCCACGCTGGGGAAGGAGCAGATGGCGGCAGAAATGGCCTCGGGCTGCGGATAGAGGCGCACGGTGACTTCGGTGATGATGCCCAGCGTGCCTTCGCTGCCGACATAGACGCGGGTCAGGTCGTAGCCGGCCGAGGATTTCTTGGCACGGGTGCCGGTCTTGATGATCTCGCCCTGGGCCGTGACCACGGTCAGGGTCAGGGTGTTTTCCTTCATGGTGCCGTAGCGCACGGCATTGGTGCCGGAGGCACGGGTCGAGGCCATCCCGCCCAGCGAGGCGTCGGCGCCCGGGTCGATGGGGAAGAACAGGCCCGTGTCCTTGATCTCCAGGTTCAGTTGCTTGCGGGTGACGCCGGCCTGGACGGTGGCGGTCAGGTCTTCGCCATTGACGGCCAGCACCCGGTTCATCTGCGACAGGTCCACCGTCACACCGCCCTGCAGGGCCAGTACGTGGCCTTCCAGCGAGGTGCCGGCGCCGTAGGGGATGATGGGGGTGTCGTACTGGCTGCAGAGCTTCACGAAGGCGGCGACTTCCTCGGTGCTGTGGGCGAACACGACAGCGTCGGGCAGCATGGGATCGTAGGAGGATTCGTCACGGCCGTGGTGCTCGCGCATGGCCAGGGTGGTGGAGCAACGCTCACCGAAGAGGGTCTTGAGCTCGTCGAGCAAGGCCTGCGGCACGGGGCGTTTCAGTTTGCGGGCGTCAACTAGATGGTTCATGCGATTTCTCGGTTTCTCTCTGGAGTCTTGTGTCTCGGTCGTTGTTCTAGGTCTTGTTGGGGGGAGGATGCAGGGCCGTTGCAGTAGCCACCCCGGCCGCTGCAGTGGACTGACCACTGATCCAATCGATGAATTTTACTCTCTTGCGGGCGGGAGATCGGGCAAATCTCCCATGCCGTCGCGGCAAGTCGGGCAAATCAAGTGAATTATTTACGTGATTCTTGCTTCGCTGGCGCGTCCTCTCGCATCCGGCGGGACGCTTGCCTTGCATCGGGCTTGCGCTTAAGCTGGCGCGCATTATCAAGGAGCAACGATGGGCAACCGACTTAGCAAGATCGCCACCCGCACCGGAGATGACGGCAGCACCGGCCTGGGCGATGGCAGCCGCGTGGGCAAGGACAGCCTGCGCATCCAGGCGCTGGGCGATGTGGATGAACTCAATTCGCAGCTGGGCCTGCTGTTGTGCGAGACCCTGCCGGACGCCTTGCGGGAGGAACTGGTCTCGATACAGCACGACCTGTTCGACCTGGGCGGCGAACTCTGCATCCCCGGTTACACGGTGCTGGCCGAGGCCCACCTGGCGCGGCTGGACGCCCTGCTGGAGAAATACAACGCCACACTGCCGCCGCTGAAGGAATTCATCCTGCCGGGTGGCTCGCGTACCGCCGCGCTGGCGCATGTCTGCCGCACGGTATGCCGGCGCGCCGAGCGCAGCGTGGTCTTGCTGGAGAAGGCCGAGTCGGGCGTGAATGCGCCGGCCCGGCAATATCTGAACCGGCTGTCCGACCTGTGTTTCGTGCTGGCCCGGGTGCTCAACCGCGAGGCCGGCGGCCAGGATGTGTTGTGGCAGAAGGGGCGGGAGCGTTAGTTTGCCCCACTAACAGAAGCAGGAAACGAAACGCCTCGCTGGAGAATTTCAGCGAGGCGTTTTATCTGCCCCCCGGTTTCGGGAAGGTGAAATCAGCCGTTGTTGACTACCAGCTTAGGCTGGTCCTTGCCGAAACGTTGCACGATGGACTGGGCGACGCCGTCCGCATCCAGCCCGCATTGCGCCAGCAATTGGCCCGCATCGCCGTGGTCGATGAAGCGGTCCGGCAGGCCCAGGTGCAGGATGGGCTTGCTGATGCCGGCTGCGGCCAACGCTTCCGAGACGGCGGCACCAGCGCCACCCATGATGCAGCCCTCTTCCACCGTGACCAGGGCGTCATGGCTCTCGGCCAGTTGCCGGACCAGTTCCACGTCCAGCGGCTTGATGAAGCGCATGTTGGCGACCGTGGCATTGAGCTTGTCGCCGGCACCGAGGGCCGGGGCCAGCAGGCTGCCGAAGGCGAGGATGGCGATGTCCTTGCCGTGGCGGCGGATTTCGCCCTTGCCCAGCGGCAGGGTGTCCAGTGTCTTCTGTACGCTGGCGCCGACGCCGGCACCACGCGGGTAACGCACCGCGGCCGGGCCAGGGTACTGGTAGGCGGTGGAGAGCATCTTGCGGCATTCGTCTTCGTCTGCCGCGGCCATGACCACCATGTTCGGAATACAGCGCAGGAAGGCCAGGTCGTAGTTGCCTGCATGCGTGGCGCCGTCGGCACCGACCAGGCCGGCACGGTCCAGGGCGAAGGTGACGTCCAGGTTCTGCAGCGCGACGTCGTGGATCAACTGGTCGTAGGCACGCTGCAGGAAGGTCGAGTAGATCGCCACCACCGGCTTCATCCCCTCGCAAGCCATGCCAGCGGCGAAGGTGACGGCGTGCTGCTCGGCGATGCCGACGTCGTAGTAGCGTTCCGGGAATTTCTTTTCGAAAGCGACCATGCCCGAGCCTTCACGCATAGCCGGGGTGATGCCGACCAGCTTGTCGTCGGCTGCGCCCATGTCGCACAGCCATTCGCCGAACACCTGGGTATAGGTCAACTTGCCGCCGGCGCTGGGCTTGATGCCTTCGCTGGGGTTGAACTTGCCGGGGCCGTGGTAGAGCACCGGGTCGGCCTCGGCCAGCTTGTAGCCCTGACCCTTCCTGGTGACCACGTGCAGGAACTGGGGCCCCTTGAGGTGCTTCAGGTTCTGCAGGGTGGGGACCAGCGAATCGAGGTCGTGACCATCGATGGGGCCAATGTAGTTGAAGCCGAATTCCTCGAACATGGTCGCCGGCACCACCATGCCCTTGGCATGCTCTTCCAGGCGCTTGGCCAGTTCCAGCACCGGGCCGGGCAGCACCGACTTGCCCACGTCGCGGGCCTTGGCGTAGAACTTGCCGGACATCAGGCGCGCCAGGTAGCGGTTCAGCGCGCCCACCGGGGGCGAGATCGACATGTCGTTGTCGTTGAGGATCACCAGCAGGTTGATGTCTTCATGCACGCCAGCATTGTTGAGCGCTTCGAAGGCCATGCCGGCAGTCATGGCGCCGTCGCCGATGACGGCAATGGCGTGCCGGTCCGAGCCCTGGGTCTTGGCCGCCAGGGCCATGCCCAGTGCGGCCGAAATGGAGGTCGAGGAGTGCGCGGTGCCGAAGGTGTCGTATTCGCTCTCGATGCGGCGCGGGAAGCCGGAAATACCTTCCTGCTGGCGCAAGCTGCCCATGCGTTCGCGACGACCGGTGAGGATCTTGTGCGGATAGGTCTGGTGGCCGACGTCCCAGACGATGCGGTCTTGCGGGGTGTTGAAGACGTAATGCAGCGCGATGGTCAGCTCGACCGTACCCAGGTTGGACGACAGGTGGCCGCCGGTCTTGGACACCGAATCCAGCAGGAAGCCGCGCAACTCTTCAGCCAGCGGCTTCAATTGGTGACGGGACAGGCGGCGCAGGTCAGCCGGGTCGTTAATGGTGTTCAGGAGCATCTGTTGTTACCGTGTTGGGGTCTGAAGGCCACGCCTGGCAGGTTGCCGCGTGGTCCGTCTTCATGCCTTGGATTACGTCTCTCAGGTCTTTCTGTGTACGATCAGGTCCGCCAGCTCGCGCAGGCGCCGTGCCTTGTCGCCGAACGGGGCGAGCGCCTGGTGGGCATCGCCGCGCAGTCTTTCGGCCAGCGCCTGCGACTCGGCCAGGCCCAGGATGGACACATAGGTCGGCTTGTTGTCGGCAGCGTCCTTGCCCGCGGTCTTGCCCAGCGTGGCCGAATCGGCGGTGGCGTCGAGGATGTCGTCCACCACCTGAAAGGCCAGGCCGATGGCGCGCGCATAGTCATCCAGCGCCGCGCTTTCGTCCCGGGTCAGCGCCTTGCCACCCAGCGCACCCAGCATCACCGCCGCACGCAAGAGGGCACCGGTCTTGAGGCGGTGCATCTGTTCCAGCTCGGCCAGCGACAGGGTCATGCCCACGCTGGCCAGGTCGATGGCCTGGCCGCCGCACATGCCTACCGAGCCCGAAGCCTGGGCCAGCAGGTTGAGCATGCGCAACTGGCGTGCCGGCAGGTCGGCGTCGGTCTTCAACTCAGCTTCCAGCGGTGCCGACAAGGTTTCGAAGGCCTGCGCCTGCAACGCGTCGCCGACCAGCAGCGCGGTGGCTTCGTCGTATTTCACATGCACGGTAGGCTTGCCACGGCGCAGCGCGTCGTCATCCATGCAGGGCATGTCGTCATGCACCAGCGAATAGACGTGAATCATCTCTACTGCTGCCGCAGCCCGGTCCAGCAGGGCTGGCGGCGTATCGAACACATCACCGGCGGCATAGACCAGCAGTGGCCGCACGCGCTTGCCGCCATCCATGGCGGTGTAGCGCATGGCCTCGTGCAGGCGCGCCGGCACCACCGTGGTCGGCGCCAGGAAACGGTCCAGCACGTGTTCCATGCCGACCTGGACCTGGTTCATCCAGTTCGCGAATGCCATCGAGGCCAGCGACATCTGCGCGCCAGCGGCGGTGATAGGTGCATTCATCAATCGTCCTCGTTGCCCGCGTCGGTCGCCTGGAAGGGCTTGAGCATGTCGCCTTCGAGCAGCTTGACCTGGCTGTCCACCTTCTCCAGTTGGGCCGCGCAGAACTTGACCAGTTCCGAGCCACGCTTGTAGGCGGCCACCGAGGCTTCCAGCGGCAGTTCGCCAGCTTCCATCCGCGCCACCAGCTGCTCCAGCTCTTCCATGGCTTGTTCGAAGGAGGCCGGCAAGGCGGCGGTCGCGGCAGCGCCGGAGGCGGCAGAGGTTCTAGGCATATCGACCCATTCAGAAAACTAACCCGGTATTTTAGAACAAACCGGCGTTGACCAAGTCAATCAAGGGCGTGGATTTGTCGAAGGTTTTGGAGGCCGTCGCGTAAGTTCGTTCAAAATACTGGCATTTTGGACACAAAACCCGGCCCCTTATGGGGGTTTTGTGGCATAATCCTCGGTTCTGTCCAAAATTTCCTCTTCATATTATTTGAACATAGGTTTTTGCGGATTTTCTTCCTTAGGTTGGTGCAAATTAATTTGGGGGCGGAAATGTCCGATCTTGCTACTTTTGCCAAATTGGCGCGTTCAAACGCGCAACTTCCAGTCCACGTCTACTTCGACGAACCGCTCTATCAGCGGGAACTGAAACAACTCTTCCAGCAGGGACCCCGTTACGTCGGCCACGAGCTGATGGTGCCCAATGCCGGTGACTACTCCACGCTGCCCTGGGAAAACGAAGGCCGCATGCTGGTGCGCAATGCGCAAGGCATCGAACTGGTATCCAATGTCTGCCGCCATCGCCAGGCCAAGATGCTTGATGGCCGTGGCCATGCCAACAACATCGTCTGCCCCCTGCATCGCTGGACCTATGACCTGAAGGGTGAACTGATCGGCGCGCCGCATTTTGGCGAGACGCCTTGCATGAACCTGTCCAAGACGCCGCTGCAGAGCTGGAATGGCCTGCTGTTCGAGGCCAACGGCGTCGATATCGCCGACAAGCTGAAAAACCTGGGCGTGACCCGCGACCTCGATTTCTCCGGTTACCTGTACGACCACACCGAAGTCCACGAGTGCGACTACAACTGGAAGACCTTCATCGAGGTCTATCTGGAGGATTACCACGTCGAGCCCTTCCATCCGGGCCTGGGCAACTTCGTGAGCTGCTCGGACCTGAAGTGGGAATTCGGCCGTGACTACAGCGTCCAGACCGTGGGTGTGAACCACGGCCTGATCAAGTCCGGCTCGCCGACCTACGCCAAGTGGCAGGAAAAGCTGCTGCAATTCTCCAACGGCAAGCCGCCCAAGTTCGGCGCTATCTGGCTCACGCTCTACCCCAACATCATGGTGGAGTGGTATCCGCACGTGCTGGTGGTGTCCACGCTCTGGCCGACCGGCCCGCAGAAGACCACCAATGTGGTGGAGTTCTACTATCCGGAAGAAATCGCGCTGTTCGAGCGCGAGCTGGTGGAAGCCGAACGGGCCGCCTACATGGAGACCTGCGTGGAGGATGACGAGATCGCCCAGCGCATGGACGCCGGTCGTCGTATACTCATGGATCGCGGCACCAGCGAAGTCGGTCCGTACCAGTCGCCCATGGAGGATGGCATGCAGCACTTCCATGAGTGGTATCGCCAGCAACTGGACGTCCCGCAAGGTACCAGCACACCATAACATCGGCCACAGGCCGCGCAGGGGGAAAGCAGATGCAAGCGAAGCGGCAAGCACACGATGGACGCAGTCTGCGCCGTCATTGTCGCCAGCTCTCAGGCACCAGCATCTGCAGCAGTATCCCCCTCTCCCGCATGACGACGGTCATCGGCACCAGCACAACGGCAGCCCCGGTTCATTCCGGGGCTGCCGTTTTTGTTGCTGGCCGTCGTTGTGCGCCTGTTCCTGTTTCAGTCACTCCCCTCCACTTCTCCTACTGATCCGTCACCGTCATGCAATCGCTCTGGATGCTCGTCGCTTCATTCCTCTTTGCCATCATGGGCGTGTGCGTCAAGCTCGCCAGCAACTACTACTCGACCTCCGAGATCGTGCTCTGTCGCGGACTGATCGGGGTGATCTTCATCTTCGGCCTGATCCGCCTGCGCGGCGGCACCCTGCGCACGCCCTTCCCGCGCGACCACCTGATCCGTGGCGGCATCGGCGTGATCTCGCTGTGGATGTGGTTCTATTCCTTCAGCCTGTTACCGATTGCGACAGCTACCACGCTGAACTACATGTCCTCCATCTGGATCGCGGTGATGCTGTTCGTGGCCGGCTGGTGGCAGGGCAACAAGAAGTTCGAATGGGGTCTGGCCGGCACGGTCGCGCTGAGCTTCGTCGGTGTGGCGCTGCTGATGCGCCCTTCCCTGAATGCCGACCAGTTGCTGGGCGGCGCCATTTCGCTGGCCTCGGGGGTGCTCTCGGCGCTGGTCTATCTGCAGGTACGCAAGCTTGGGCTGCTGGGGGAACCGGAGTACCGCGTGGTGTTCTACTTCTCTGCCACGGGCGTGCTGGCGGGACTGGTCGGCAGCGTGGTCACCGGTCGTGTGCCGCTATGGCACAGCCATTCCGGTACCGGCGTACTGCTGGTGGTCATGATAGGCTTGACGGCCACGCTGGCGCAGATCGCCATGACACGTGCCTACCGCCTCGGCAATACGCTGGTGACCGCCAACCTGCAGTACACGGGCATCGTGTTTTCCAGCCTGTTCGGCGTACTGATCTGGAACGATTCGCCGGGCTGGATGGGCTGGGTCGGCATGGTCATCATTCTGGCCAGCGGCATGCTGGCGACCTATCGCAACCAGCGCAAGAACCAGACCGCCGCCAAGAACGTGCCCAAGGTGGACCCGATCGCGACCGAGGTGTAAGCATCGCCACATCCACCGCCTACGATTAAAGGAGAAAGCCATGACCTACCAAACCCTCATCAGCGCCAGCGACCTGAAGGCGCGTGCGCAATACCTGAACCTGGTGCTCGTCGATTGCCGCCATGACCTCGCCAATCCGGATTTCGGCCGCCAGGCCTACGCCGCCGGTCACCTCCCGGAGGCCCGCTTCGCGCATCTGGATGAGCTGCTGTCCGGTCCCAAGACCGATGCGACAGGCCGCTTCCATGGTCGCCATCCGCTGCCGGATCGCCAGCAGTTCGTGCAGGCCATGCGTGATCTGGGCATCAACAACGATACGCAAGTGGTGGCCTATGACGCACACGGCGGCATGTTCGCCGCACGCCTCTGGTGGCTGCTGCGCTGGATCGGTCACGGCGACGTAGCGGTACTCGATGGCGGCATGGCCGCGTGGCAGGCGCTGGGTGAGAACCTCAGCACCGAAGTGCCGCCGCCGGCTGCGGCGGGCAATATTCAGGACCTGTCGTCGCTGGTGCCGACGGTGGATGCCCAGGCGCTGCTGGAGAACCTGCGCAAACCGTCATTGCAGGTGGTGGACGCGCGCGCGCCGGACCGCTTCCGTGGCGAGAACGAAACGCTGGACGCCGTCGGCGGACACATCCCGGGCGCGAAGAACCGCTTCTTCAAGGACAACCTGCAAGCCGATGGCCACTTCAAGAGCGCGACGCAATTGCGCGAAGAGTGGCTGGCGGTGATCGGCGATCCGCAGGCCGCGGTCATGCAGTGCGGCTCGGGCGTCACCGCCTGCCACAACCTGCTGGCGCTGGAGGTAGCTGGCCTTTCGGGAGCGAGCCTCTATCCCGGCTCGTGGAGCGAATGGAGCTCCGATCCTCAGCGACCGGTCGCGACCGGCAACTGATTCCCACCCGGCCGCTCAGGCCGGGTCCGGGGCTGCCAGTCCGGCCTGTCCGGCCAGGCCCACTATCCCCCCAGTCCCGTCTGCTGCAGACGGGACATGAAGGTCTCCACGAATTGCTGCACCATCACCGGCGCATCGCGTCGGCGCAGCAAGGCGACTTCCGAGTGAAAATCGGCATCCTTGAGGGCCGGGAAACTGACCCCGGCCGACAAGGAAATGCTGGCCATACTCTGTGGTACCACAGCGATGCCGAAGCCGGCATTGACCAGACTGAGCAGGGAATTCTTGCGCGAGGTTGCCCGTGCCACGCGGGGATAGAAGCCATGCGCGATGCAGCGCTCAGCCACCAGGTAGCTCAGTCCCCCACGGTCCCGATGCGGGACGGTGACGAAGAATTCATCCCGCAATTCTGCAATCTCTACTTCGGCGCGCTGCGCCAGCCGATGTCCGGCCGGCACCGCTGCCACCAGGCGCTCGCGGTACAGCACGGTACTCTCCAGATCGGGATTGGCGCGCAAGATGGGCAACCGTGCCAGTCCGATATCGGCACTGCCTTCGACGATCTCGCGGGCCTGGTATTCGGACGGGGTCTGGGAAATTTCCAGCGAAATCCCGGGGAAATCCTTCAGCACATCATTGAGCGTGGGCCCCAGGGGCGCGGTCAAGGGTACCGAACTGGAATGCAGCAGGCGCAGTGCGCCATGCTCGCCCTTGCCGATGGTGCGGGCCTGGGCCACGGCGCGATCCAGATCGAGCAGTATCCTGCGACTACGTGCATAGAAGTCCTGGCCGGCCTGGGTCAGTTCGAAGGCCTTGGCATCGCGCTTGAGCAGGACCACGTCGAGGTCGGCTTCCAGTTCCTTGATCTGCCGGCTCAGGGCCGATTGCGCGATGAACAGGCGCTCGGAAGCCCGGGTATAGCCTCGCGCCTCGACGATCTCGACGAAGTAGCGCAACTGCCGGATGGAAATCATCTGCCCTCTCCTCCCTCTACGGTCGGCCATATCAAATTGAGATGGCACGCCGGCTGATTTGATATTGGCGCTGTGCGCGTCATCCACCTACATTGAAGCCATCCTCTGTTTCCGGCAAGGCGTCCCCAGTCAGGTGCCGCCAGCCGGGCGCACCACTGCCATGAAAGGATGGATCATGCTCGAAGACCTGCTGTTGTTCGTCGGCCTGCTGGGACTGGTCTGCAGCATCGGCCTGCGCTGGGTGCTACGCAGCCGGGGCGATCATGGCGAGGATCATCTCCACCACGGCCAGGCACCGGATGTGCTCAGTGACCGTGCGCGTGGCGCGTCAGTGCCAGCACGATCAGTACCCCGGCGGCAATCAGGATCACCTGCGGAATGGTCTCGCGCAACGTGGCGCGGCGCTGCATCTGCGGCATCAGGTCGGAAACGGCGATGTAGATGAAGCCCGACGAAGCGAACACCAGCACGAAGGGAATCCACTCCATCCCCCGCTCCAGCATGAAATAGCCCAGCGTGCCACCGGCCACTGCCATGAGGCTGCAGATGAGGTTGTACACATAGGCGCGGGTACGCGAGAAACCGGCATTGAGCAGCACGATGAAGTCGCCGATCTCTTGCGGAATCTCATGAGCGATGATGGCCAGCCCGGTCACCAGGCCCAGGTGCGGATCGGCCAGGAAAGCGGCGGCAATGAGGATGCCGTCGGTGAAATTGTGCAGGCCGTCGCCCACCAGGATCATCCAGCCGGCCTTGCCGGCTTCCTTCTTGTCATGGCCGTGGTGGTGACCGTGTCCGTCATCCTCGTGATGGTGCGAGTGGCGCAGGATGGCGGTCTTTTCCAGCAGGAAGAAGGCCAGCAGGCCACCCAGCAGCACCGCGAAGAGGGTATGCGGTTCGGCCCGGGATTCAAAGGCTTCGGGCAGTGCGTGCAACAGCGAGGTCGAGAGCATGATGCCCACCGACAGGCTGACCAGACGCTCCACCATCTTCGACAGCAAGGCAAACGAGAACACCGCGGCAGCGGTGATGCTGACCACGCCGGCCAGGGTGGTGGCCAGGAGAATGGAAACGAGTGTGGAGTCGATGACGGGCCTCGGGCGAAGTGCAAGGGCGCGCCGGCAGGCCGCCCAAAGCCCGTTATTGTACGCCCGGCGTGACCACGCTGCTATCGGCATGGCGCGAGCCGGCCAGCAGCAACGGGTTGAGGATCAGGACGATCTGCCCATCCCCCAGCACGGTGGCGCCCACCAGGCCGGCCAGGGTCGCCAGTTGCGGGCCGACTGGTTTGACGACCACCTCACGATTGCCGTTGACGTGATCGGCCATGATCACCATCAGTTCGTCGCCGCTCTTGATCAGTAGCGCAAAGGCGGATTCGGTATCGGCCTGATCGGCGGCCTCGGCCTCGCCTTCAAGGTCGGCATCTTGCTCCGGCTCCAGTTGTTCCCGCAGCAGGTGATGCAGCGGATACAAGGCCAGGCGCCGTCCATTGACCTCCAGCACACGCTGCTCCAGGGCCTGGCGCGCCTGTTCGCTGCGCAGTTGCAATACGCTGTCGATCAGGGTGGAGGGAATGGCGTACTGCTGCCGGCCCTGCTGCAGCAGGCAGACCTGCTGCACCGCCAGCGACAGCGGCAGATAGAGGGTAAACAGCACGCCCTGCCCGGGTCGCGAATGCACGGTCATGCGTCCGCCCAGGGCCGCTACTTCAGCCCGCGCCACATCCATGCCGATGCCACGCCCGGCCAGCGCCGACACCTGCGTCGAGGTGGTGAAACCAGGCTCGAAGATCAGCTCGGCCAGCCCGGCTTCGCTAGCGTCCTGGGCAGCCTGTAGGCCACGCTGGCGGGCCTTGCCACGAATGGCGACCAGGTCCAGGCCACGCCCGTCGTCGCTCACGCGGATGACGGCTTCGTTGCCTTCATGACCGGCCTGCACGCGCAGTTGACCGGAAGGCGGCTTGCCGGCCGCGCGGCGGGCAGTGGTGTCCTCGATGCCGTGGACGGCGCAATTGCGCAGCAGGTGCTCCAGCGGGCCCATCAGGCGCTCCAGGATGGCGCGGTCGATCTGCAACCGGCAGTCGGACAGGTCCAGCACCAGCGGCTTGCCGGTCTCGGCGGCCAGCTGGCGTGCCAGATGCTGCAGACGGGACTCCATGCTGTTGAATTTGATCATGCGCGCGTGCATCAGGTCCTGCTGCAGTTCGCGGGCATAGCGTCCCTGCTGGCGCAGACCTTCGCAGGCGCGGCCGACGCCATCGTGCAGATGCTTTTGCTGCCGCCATGCCTGCGCCAGCACGGCATCCATGGCATGGGTCGCAGCCTGCAGCTCGTGCGCTACGACCGGACCGGCGCCAGTGTGCCGCTGCAATTGCCTGACCTGATCGGCCAGGGTGCGCAATTGATCGCCCAGTATGCGCACATCGTCCTGCAGGGCCGCCACTTCATTGTCCAGCCGGGCGCGCATGATCGAGACTTCGCCAACCTGATTGAGCAAGCGGTCCAGCACAGTGGTACGGATGCGCAGCAGGGGCGCCGCCCGGAAATGAGGCGGCAGGAGGGACTGCAGGCCGCCAGATCGGCTTGCGGCCGGGACCGATGCGGCAGCCTGCTCCAGGGTGCTGAAGTGCTCCATGGTCTGGTCGTAGAGCGCCAGCAGCGCGGTCAATACGTCGGCATTCTGGGCTACCTCGCCGGTCTGCAGGCGCTGCAGCGCGCTCTCCATCTCGTGCACGCACTGGCTCAACCGCATCGCGCCGACCATGCGGGCGCTGCCTTTAAGGGTATGCAGCGGACGCGCCAGTTCGGCCAGCAGGTCCGTGTCGGCAGGGGTATGCCTGTAGCCAGGGGGTAGCGCCAGCATGGTCTCACCGATGCTGGCCATGAGTTCCTGCGCCTCCTCCAGAAAGACGGGCAGCAGACCGGGATCGATCACGTCGTGCGGCGTCATGACGTTGCCCATGATCGGTCGGGGCGCTTCGCTGCCCGGAAGAGTAAGCACTGCTGGCGAACCTGGGCTTTCCAGCAGGCGCGCCAGCTGGTCCAGACCTTGTTCGATCTGAAGCAATCTGGGCGGGCTCAATGGCGAATCGGGTGTGTGCTGTTCCAGCAGCATGATGAGCTGACTGGCGATATCGGCCAGATGCACAGCGCCGACGCTGCGTGCACAGTCGCGCAAGGTCAGCAGGGTCCGGCGATACAAGGGCGGCACGGCACCGGCATGCCCTTTGCCGAGACAACTGCGCCAGACGCCATCCTGCTGTCGGACGATCGTCAGCAGCGGCAGCAGGGTCTGGCGCAGCGAGGCGTTGATGCGTCCGGATGCCGGACCCAGGGAATCTTCGCCCGCAGAGAGCGCGGCGGCGGATGCGGAATCGAGTTGCATGAGGACCGTGCCCCGCTCAGGAGACAGTCACGCGGAAGCGCGAGACCGAGTTTTCCAGCTTGCGGGCGGCGTCCCACAATTCTTCGTACAGGGTGGAAACCTGTTCGCGGCTTTGTTCGATGACATCGTTCTCGGTCAGGATGCCCTGGATCTGCTGGGCCACGCCATTGGCCGAGACCGCCTGCTCCCGGGTGGCCGCGGCCATGCCCTGGATCAGGTCCGCCAGCTTCTTGGAAACGCTGCGGATGTCGGCCAGGGCGCTACCGGCAGCGTCGGACAGCACCGCACCTTCGGTGACGCCGGTGGTGGATTTTTCCATGGCCACCACCACGTCGCGGGTATCGGCCTGGATCATGCGCACCAGCGAGCCGATCTCGCGCGTGGCGGCACTGGAACGTTCAGCCAGATGTTGCACCTCTTCGGCGACCACAGAGAAGCCGCGCCCGGCTTCGCCGGCCGAAGCCGCCTGGATGGCAGCATTCAGCGCCAACACATTGGTGCGCTCGGTGATGTCGGAAATCAAATCGGTGATTTCACCGATCATCTGGGAAGAGGCACCCAGGCGGGCGATGCGGTCGGAGGTCTCGCTGATCTGCTCGCGGATGCCATCCATGGCCTTGACCGCGTCTTCCACCGCGCGCGCACCGCGCTCGGCCACCACCACCGCATGCCGGGCCACATCGGCCGATTCATCGGCCGACAGCGAGATGCCGGCGATCTGCCTGGACATCTCCAGCATGGCATGGGCAATGCGCTGGATACGACGCGCCTGGGCGCGGGCGGCCTCGCCCAGTTCGGTCGTGGTGCCACGCACCTGCTCGGAACTGAGCGCCACCTTGGCGGCCATCTGGGTGACCTGTTCCACCAGGCCACGCAGGGCTTCCACGGTGTAGTTGACGGAGTCGGCGATGGCTCCGGTGACGTCGTCGGAGACGGTGGTGTGTACCGTCAGATCGCCGTCGGCGACCTTTTGCAGTTCGGTCATCAGTCGCAGGATGGCGGCCTGGGTCAGGTGGTTGGCGCGCATGGCCTTTTCTTCCTCCTGCTGGGCCAGCTGGCGCTGCAACTCGGCTTCCTGGCGCCGGGCCTCGGCGGCGGCGGCATTGTTGCGGCTGCTCTGCAGCTGTACCAGGGCGATGCCCACGGCGCTGAGCAAGGCAGCGATCATCGCCGCCAGGATCGCCCAGAAGGTCCAGGACCTCGCCTTCAAGGCGTTGCGGTAGGCATCCTGCAGCTCGGTGAGGTGGCGCTTGAGGGTCTCGTTCTCGACGAAGACCAGTTGCTCGGAACGCTTGGCAGCGATGAAATTCTGCAGGTTGCCGAGGATGCCGGCGATCTCCGGCTGGTAGTCGGCAAATACCCTGGCCAGTTCCTGCAGCTTCTCGCGCAGGTCGGGGTCGGTGGCCGGCCGCAGGCGCAGCATTTCACTGCCTTCCAGCAGACTCTTCAACAGATCGCCAAAGGCCGTGATGTCCTTGCCCAGCATGAAGGCGGTTTCAGGATTGACGCCGTCGGAGGTGAGAAATTCATTGGAACTGCGACCCAGGCGCAGCGTCAGCATGACCAGCTGGCTGGCGGCGTTCATCTCGCGGGTGGTAGGCCGTCCTTCCGATTGCAGCATGGCGATCTGCTCGCTCAGGTCCAGCATCACCGGAAGCAGCTGGTTGAGGTGCTTGAGAGTGGTACCGAATCCGGTGAGCTCCTTTTCCATGCCCAGGATGGTATCGGCGGCCTGATCAGTACGTCGCCACATGCGCGCCACGTTTTCCAGTGCAGGCTTCATGCGGGCCTCGGGCAGGCCGATGGTCTGGCCCTGGAAGCTGCCGCCGCTGCTCAGCAGCAGCAGATCACGATTGAACTCGGTGCGACTCTGCGCCAACTGGATGAAGGCCTGCGGATTACCCTGGATGGCATTGGGTACGGCTTTGCCGATGCGCTGGGAATGCATCACCAGGTCGGATGCGAGGTTGGTCTGCAGGGTAGCCAGCACGTACAGTCGCGCGCCCAGCCACATGAACAGAAATAAGGCTGTCAGCGACAAGGCCAGCACGCCCAGCAACATGCGCGTCTGCGTGCGCAAGGTATAGCGGTGCAGATAAGGCAGGCGAAGGCCGACAGCTGCTGTGCCGACGGCGATGCCCGGATCGGCCCGACTTGCAGTTTCGGACGCGATCGCAACCGGCGCGGCTTTATTCGACAGATACGGCAAGGTCGGTTCCATGACCGGTGTTCCTACCCCTATTGTGTGGGTCTTGTGATGATGCGGTGGTAATTGAAGGCCGGCGTGGCCGGCCCACGGTCTTCTCGGGAGGGCGGTCTACCGCCCTACCTCCAGGAAACTGCTGTCCTGACTCATTTGCACCAGGTCCAGCTCGTCCCATTGTTGGCCGCTGCTGTCTTTATAACGTTGGTTTGCACCAAGAATACGAATTCCTTCATCGTCATTTTTCGAGATTCTCACCATTTCTGATATGTCTCTCAGCCCCAGGACGGCCGATACCAGCAAGCCGCACTGTGGCGCCACCCCCGGAGCCAGTAACAAGGCATGACTGGCTGTGCCGACCCGCTGTAACGGCGCTCCTGCCAACCCCATCAGGTCGGCCAGACCGATCAGGTTGCCGCGAATGTTGAGCAGACCGCGAAACCAGGGCCGTGTGGCCGGCACCGGGGTGATGGCATGCCCGACCAAGGGGACGATTTCACCGGCCTGGGTCAGCGGCACCAGGCAGCGGTGGCCCTCCATGGCCACCGCCAGTCGCCGCGTATGCAGACTTTCGTGGTTGGAGGCAGCCATGCGAGAGAGCAGCGAGGCCTGGAACTGCTCCAGTCCCTCGCGACCCCACCGATCCTGCGGCGGACACGCGTGTTGTGCGTCGATGACGAAATCCTTGGTGTGTGGCATACCAGCCTCTCGGAGCGATAGGAGAAATGCACCGTGCATCGGATGCGTGCCGATGCCACCGGATGGCCTGAGCCGACCGCCGTTGGCGGCTGGCCCAAGGTGCAAGCCTTTTTGGGGAGTGCCTGGTGCAAACGGCGCGGGCGTCTGGGCGCCCATCATCCGGTAAGCGGGGCAGTGCTGGTACAGGGCTCGATTTTACCTAGAAAATCCCGAAGAATTTCCATGCAGCAAACTTATTCGACCAGACAGCACAACAAAGTGATGGAAAAAAGCCACGGATAGGGAATTTGACCTATATCAAATCCCGCATGGCAAGAAAAAGTGGGGAGGAGGCGTCCCTGCGATAGGCGGGGACGCTCTGGAGGACATACTATCCGGCTATCTGGGGCATCAAAGGCGGATGGGTGCAGCTCGGCGCCGCGGGGTGCGGCCAGGTGCTGCAATCAGATTGCGACCATCTCGAAATCTTCCTTGCGGGCGCCACATTCCGGGCAGGTCCAGTTGATGGGCACATCGTCCCAGCGGGTGCCGGGGGCGATGCCTTCTTCCGGCAGGCCTGCTTCTTCGTCGTAGATCCAACCACAGATCAGGCACATCCAGGTTTTGAATTCGGTTTGGCTGCTATTCGTCACGGCTGACTATCCCTAAAATCAATCAAGTAAAATGCTAAGTCAGCTATCTTAATCTACTCGACGTGCAAAACCAAACTCCCCCCCTCATCCTGAGCTTCGGCGCTGCCGATCCGGTCGGCGCCACTGGCGTCCAGGCGGATCTCGCCACCTACGCCGCCATGGGTTGCCACGGTTTGTCCGTCGTGACGGCCTTGCTGATCGGCGACACCGCCCGTGTCGAAGACGTGCAGGTGGTCGATGTCGACTGGGTCGCCGACCAGGCTCGCGTGATCCTGGAAGACATGGCCGTAGCGGCCTTCAAGGTCGGTGCGCTGGGCAGCATCGAGAATATCTCGGTGATCGCCGAAATCGTCTCCGATTATCCCGACGTGCCGCTGATCCTGGACCCGTTCATCAGCGCCCTGGCCAACCAGGAAGACGAGGACGACCGCCTCATTGCCATCCGCGAACTGCTGATCCCGCAAGCTACCGTGATGGTCGCATCGGCCGGCGAGCTGACCCGGCTGGCCGAGACCTGGCGCGAGCCGGTGACCGGCGATGCACTGATGCTGGACGCCATGCGCATCATTGAGATGGGTTGCGAGTACCTGCTGGTGACCAATACCCAGACCGATCTGCAGGAGGTGGCCAACTCCCTCTTCGATGAATCCGGTCTGGTGCGCCAGGACGTCTGGCCGCGCCTGCCGGGCTCGTTCGTCGGCGCCGGCACAACCCTGTCGGCAGCACTGACGGCGATGCTGGCCAATGGCCTGGAGGTGCCATTGGCAGCCTCCGAGGCGCAGGAATTCACACTGGCCGCACTGGCCAATGCCCAGCGCATCGGCATGGGCAAACTGATGCCGGACCGTTATTTCTGGGCGCGCGAATCTGAAGATCCGGACGCGCCTCCCTCCATCAACTGAACTGATCCCTGGATTTCATCCTTCGCACGCTCATGACCAAGACCAATGCCTCGCTCTTCGCCCGCGCCCAACAAAGCACGCCGGGCGGCGTCAATTCCCCGGTACGCGCCTTCCGCTCGGTAGGCGGCACCCCGCGCTTCATCGAACGGGCCGAGGGGCCGTGGTTCTGGGACGCCGAAGGCAAGCGCTACATCGACTACATCGGCTCCTGGGGACCTGCCATCGTCGGCCACGCCCATCCGGAAGTGGTCAAGGCAGTACAGCAGGCGGCCGCGCGCGGACTGTCCTTCGGTGCACCCACCGAGGCCGAAATCGAGATGGCCGAGGAAATCATCAAGCTGGTCCCATCCATCGAACAGATCCGCCTGGTGTCCTCCGGCACCGAGGCGACCATGAGTGCGCTGCGCCTGGCCCGCGGTGCGACCGGGCGCGACAAGATCATCAAGTTCGAAGGCTGCTACCACGGGCATGCCGATTCGCTGCTGGTAAAGGCAGGCAGCGGCCTGCTGACCTTCGGCAATCCGACCTCGGCCGGGGTGCCGGAAGATTTCGCCAAGCACACGCTGGTGCTGGACTACAACAACGCGGCCCAGTTGGAAGAGGCCTTCAAGGCGTCCGGCAACGACATCGCCTGCGTGATCGTGGAGCCGGTGGCCGGCAACATGAATCTGGTGCGTGCCAGCGATGAATTCCTCCAGACCATGCGCCGCCTGTGCACGCAATATGGTGCCATCCTGATCTTCGACGAGGTGATGTCGGGCTTCCGCGTGGCACGCGGTGGCGCCCAGGAGTTGAACGGTATCGTTCCCGACCTGACCGCACTGGGCAAGGTCATTGGCGGTGGTCTGCCGGTTGCGGCCTTCGGCGGTCGCGCTGAGGTGATGAAACACCTGGCGCCGCTGGGCGGCGTCTACCAGGCCGGCACATTGTCAGGCAATCCGGTGACGGTGGCTGCAGGGATGGCGACGCTGAAGATCATCCAGCAGCCGGACTTCTACAAGCACCTGACCATCCAGACCCGCAAGCTCGCTGACGGCCTGGTGGCAGCGGCCGGCGCGGCCGGGGTGACGTTCTCGGCGGACGCTGTGGGCGGCATGTTTGGCCTGTACTTCGATGCGAAGGTGCCGGCCAGCTATGCCGAGGTGATGCAGGGTGACAAGGAGCGCTTCAACCGCTTCTTCCACAAGATGCTGGACGCCGGCATCTACTTCGCGCCCTCGGCATTCGAAGCCGGCTTCGTCTCGGCACAACACAGCGATGCCATCATCGAGGAAACCATCGCTGCGGCCGCCAAGGCCTTTGCAGAGTTGGGTTGAGCCGGGATGCTGGAGCAATGACAGACGGATAGCCCGTCGCGCGATTGGCGAAAGAGGCAATGAAAAAAAGGACGCCGCGGCGTCCTTTTTTTGAGCCCCTCGACCTGAGGTCGGGGGAACTTGCGGCGCTTAGACCGAGAACGACGAGCCGCAACCGCACGTGGTCGTGGCATTCGGGTTCTTGATGACAAATTGCGCGCCTTCCAGGTCGTCCTTGTAGTCGATCTCAGCGCCGACCAGATACTGGTAGCTCATCGAATCGATCAACAGCTGGACGCCGTTCTTGCTCATCGTGGTGTCGTCTTCGTTGACGATTTCATCGAAGGTGAAACCGTACTGGAAACCCGAGCAACCGCCACCCTGCACGAAAACGCGCAGCTTCAGGTCGGGGTTGCCTTCTTCTTCGATCAGCTGGGCCACCTTGGCGGCGGCGCTGTCGCTGAAGTTGATCGGGGCGGGGATATCGGTGTGTTGCAGTTCGGCTACGGCATTCATTTCGGGCTCCTGCTGGGCTTGAGGCGGATCAATACACTAGATCGATAAAGCCATTATAAGCGCTTGCGGATTTTCATGCTTCCGACGATGCAGCCAGCTTGAGCACCGGGGTATCCACGGCCTGGTCATGGCTGAGCTTGCCGGAAACCAGCGCGCCGCCGTGCATCTCCAGCGCCTTGTAGAAGACATTGCCGGTAATGCGAGCCTTGGGTTGCAGCTCCAGCAGTTCGGAGGAATGCACGTCGCCCACGATCTCGCCATTGACGATCAGATGCGCCGCGCGTACCTCGCCGACCACCTTGGCATGCTCGGAGATCACCAGCACGCTGGGCTCGCCGCTCTCGGCATTGATGTTGCCGTTGATATTGCCATCGATGCGCAGGCCGCCCCTGAAACCCACATCGCCCTTGATGGTGGTGGACATGCCGATCAGGCTGTCGATCGTGCTTTTGGTTTTGCGTGTAAACATGGAATCACCTCACAGATCTACCGACTGCTGGGCACGAACCTGGCCGCGGTCGAGAACACGAACGGCAACCGATTTGACGGTGGCCCCCTCGGGGATAGTCAGCAAGCCTTCGACCCGCTGGTAATACTTGAATGCGAGTCGGTAGCGCGCCTGGTCGGCGGCATTGCCTTCAGGAAAATTGAGTGTAGCATTTTTGCCGCCCTGCACAATATTGACACTAAGCTGTAGGTTTCCTGCAAACTGTTGCGTTCCCCCACCACCTTGCATCACCAGTACGCGGTAGCGCAGCTGGGTCGGCGCCGCCTGCTCGGCCTTGAAGCGCTGGATCGTGATGCCAGGTGCGCCCAGATTGGTCGGCAACAGACTGTCGAAGAAGGCCAGGTCTTCCTTCTGGCGGTTGTTTTCCGCTTCCAGGTTCTTCACCTGGGTCGCCAGCGTGGCCTGCGCGGTCTGCGCAATCTTCAGTTCATTCTGCGACGCATTGGAGGCAGATTGCAAGCGCTCGTTCTCCGCAGTCAGTTTCCTGACCTGCTCGCTGAGCTGCTCGATCTGCTCACCGGCATCACCATGCAAGCCTGGCAGGTTGTTACGGCCGAGCTGGTAGGTCCAGACCGCCGCCAACGAACCCACGGCCAGCACCGCTGCCCACAGCAGGACCATCAGGGGCCATGGCAGGTGCCGCTTGATGGTCATCTTCGGCGCAGAAATCGTCATGCGCTGACGCCATAGGCGGTACTTCACGGCAGGACCGGGACCTGCTGCAGGCCAGTGGCTTCGTCCAGACCGAACATCAGGTTCATGCACTGGACTGCCTGGCCCGACGCGCCCTTGACCAGGTTGTCCTGGACCACCAGCACCACCACGGTGTCACCACCGTCCGGACGGTGCACGGCCAGGCGCAGCATGTTGGAAGCGCGCGTGGTGCGGGTTTCGGGATGCGAACCGAAGGGCAGCACGTCGACGAAAGGCTCATCCTTGTAGGCAGCCTCGAACAGCGCCTGCAGGGCGGCGTTGTCGATTTCCTTGGTCAGCCGCGCATACAGGGTGGAATGCATGCCGCGGATCATCGGTACCAGATGCGGCGTGAACAGCAGGCCGACCTTGTCGCTGGTCAGGTGCGACAGGCGCTCGATGGTTTCCGGGGAGTGACGATGACCGGACACGCCGTAGGCCTTGAAGTTGTCGGAGGCTTCCGAGAACAGCAGGCTCAGCTCGGCCTTGCGACCGGCGCCGGAGACACCGGACTTGCAGTCGGCGATCAGGTGCGAGGCATCGATCACACCCGCCTTCAACAACGGCGCGAAGCCCAGTTGCATGGTGGTCGGATAGCAGCCCGGATTGCCCACCACGCGAGCCTTGCGGATGGCTTCGCGGTTCAGTTCAGGCAGGCCGTAGGCGGCTTCCTTCAGCAGGTCGGTGCAGCTGTGCGGCAGCTTGTACCATTTCTCGAAGGCAGCCACGTCCTGCATACGGAAGTCAGCGGCCAAGTCGATCACCTTGACACCAGCAGCCACCAGTTCAGGCGCCTGGGCCATGGCCACGCCGTGCGGGGTGGCGAAGAAGACGACGTCGCAGTCGGTCAGCTTGGCCTTGTCAGGTGAAGAAAACGCCACATCCACACGGCCGCGCAGGGACGGATACATCTCGGCCACGGGCATCCCGTCTTCCTTGCGCGACGTCACTGCCTGCACCTTTGCCTGCGGGTGAGTGGCGAAAATACGCAGCAATTCGACGCCGGTATAACCGGTTCCGCCAACGATACCTACCTTGATCATGTCTGGTCCTTGCGAAAAAAGGCGAAGAAACATCGCCGTGGCGAGCGAGCGCCGGACGCGCGTGCAACACGCGCTGGAAAGCTTTTCATTTTATCAGGAGAATATTTCCCGCTGATTTCCCGTCAGGAAGTTATTTCGTGAAACAAGGACTTTTCCTGTCGGCCAGGCTCGTCGAATCACCAACGATAGGCTTCCCACTTTCACTCAAAAGCTCTGCAATGGCCGGCGAACAAAAAGCAAAAAGCCGTCGGCACGCATGCCGACGGCTTTCTGTGATGCGAGAAACGATTAACGCTTCGAGAATTGCTTTGCGCGACGTGCCTTGCGCAGACCAACCTTCTTACGTTCGACTTCACGCGCGTCACGGGTGACGAAGCCTGCGTTCGACAGAGCCGACTTCAGGCCGGCGTCGTAGTCGATCAGGGCGCGGGTGATGCCGTGGCGCACAGCGCCGGCCTGGCCGGATTCGCCGCCACCGTGGACGTTCACCTTGATGTCGAAACGTTCGACGTTGCCGGTCAGTTCCAGCGGCTGACGGATCACCATCAGGCCGGTTTCACGGGAGAAGTACTCGGCGGCGGGCTTGCCGTTGACGATGATGTTGCCCGAACCTGCCTTGATGAAAACACGCGCCACTGCACTCTTGCGACGGCCGGTTCCGTAATTGTAGTTACCGATCATGTCTGTTCCTTAGAGGGCGAGGGGTTTCGGTTGCTGCGCGGAGTGCGGATGGTTGCCATCTGCATAAACCTTCAGCTTCTTGATCATGGCGTAGCCCAGCGGACCCTTGGGCAGCATGCCCTTGACGGCCTTCTCCAGCGCACGGCCGGGGAAACGCTGTTGCATCTTCAGGAAGTTGGTTTCGTAGATGCCGCCCGGATAACCGCTGTGGCGGAAATAGGTCTTTTCAGTGGCCTTGGTGCCGGTCACGCGCAGCTTGCCTGCGTTGACGACGACGATGAAGTCACCGGTATCGACGTGCGGAGTGAATTCGGGTTTGTGCTTGCCGCGCAGTCGGAGTGCCACTTCGCTGGCAACACGTCCGAGGACCAAGTCCGTCGCGTCAATCACGAACCACTCGCGCTGAACCTCATGGGCTTTAGCGGAAAAGGTCTTCATGTTTGACTTTCTCTATCAATGTATAAACGCTCAAAGTGGCGGTTCCGGTCATGCGGGTCAGCCAATGTTGCCGGCTGTCCTTGGTGTTTCGCTTCGCGGACTCATCCTTTTATCTTCCCGAGCGCATGGGAAAGCCGGCAAGTATAGCCTTTTCAAGGACTTAGCGTCAAAAGGTTTCGGGGATTTGTGGCGCGAAGATCAGGCAGCGGCGCGATCCGGCAGGATTTCATTGCTCACCAGACAACTTCGGCCGCAACCCGCAGGAAAAAAGGACAAAAAAAACCCGGACACTGTGGTTCCGGGTTTAATCCACACCAATGAGGAGGGTGGAGGAGACATCGTTACGTGCTGCAAAACTTCCGTTGAATTCAATATAGCAAAGCGGTTTGTGCATTGCAATAACGACCGCAAAATTTATTTGTAACCGTCTGAAAGCGGCATCACTGCTGACTCCAAGGATCATCTACAACCACCCGCCGGACGGTAACTGAATAATATTTCAACAATTTTTCTGCGTCGCAATAATCACAAACCTTCACCGCAGCAAGCTCTACTCCACCCGCCCTGGCTGCGGCCGGGGCCAGCAAAAGCTACAATAGCCAGCCTCACACAACCGATTTGGACGATACAGATGGAATGCACAGTGCGCTGGACCGGCTTGTCCGGCATGACCTTTACGGCCGAGACGGGCTCGGGCCACCTGTTGACGATGGACGGCGCACCCGACGGCGGCGGCCGCAACCTGGCACCGCGTCCGATGGAAGTGGTGCTGGCCGGCACCGGTGGCTGCACCGCCTACGATGTGGTGGTGATCCTGCGCAAGAGCGGCCAGGATGTGCGCGGCTGCGACGTGACCTTGAAGTCCGAGCGCGCCGACAGCGATCCCAAGGTCTTCACCAAGATCCACTTCCACTTCACCGTGCGTGGCCGCAATCTGAAGACAAATGTTGTCGAACGAGCCATCAAGCTATCCCACGACAAATATTGCTCCGCCTCGATCATGCTGGAGAAGACCGCAGAGATGACGCACTCCTTCGAGATCATCGACGACCTGACCGATATCTCCTCGGCGGCTGCCCAGCAGCAGTAACACGGGCAGCACCAACGAAAAAAGCGGCCAAGGCCGTAATGCCGTTCAGTTAAGCTTGTTACCAGCCCGAAAACCTGCTCAGACTTTGCTTGCGCCACCGCTGACCGTTCGTCCTGAGTAGCGGCGTAGCCGCGTATCGAAGGCCCGCCACAAGCTGAGCAGCGCCTTCGATACGGCCCTAAAGGGCCTACTCAGTCCGAACGGTTTCAAATGGCTTGAAGAGAACCAAGCAAAATCGCCGCGCCAAAGTCATCTGGCGCGGCGATTTTTTCTTAACTGAACGGTATTACGGCCAAGGCCGCTTTTTTCTTTCCTGCTCATTCGGTAACGATCAGATCCGGTAGGCCACCGTGGTCATCACCTTGGCCATGGCCTTCATCAAGCCCCTGACCGGCGCCGGCATTTCGGCCGCCCCCAGGTCGCGCGCCGCCTGACCGTGTTCGATCTCATCGATGCGCATCTGGTCGACGATGGCGCGGGAACGGTTGTCCTGCACCGGCAGTTTTTCCAGGTGGCCCATCAGGTGGTGCTCCACCTGGCGCTCGGTCTCGGAAACGAAGCCCAGGTTGCGGGCATCCCCCAGCCGGGCGGCGATGCTGCCCAGCACATAGGCGCCGCCGTACCACAAGGGATTGAGCAGGCTGGTGTGCGAACCCAGTTCGCGCAGACGCTCGGCGGTCCAGGCCAGGTGATCCTCTTCCTCGATGCCTGCACGGACGAAGGCATTCTTGATCTCTGGCGTCTGCGCAAAGCGGCCCTGGGCGTCGTACAGCGCCTGGGCGCACACCTCACCCACATTGTTGACCCGCATCAGGCCGGCCGCGTGACGCTTCTCGGCCTCGTTCATGACCCCGTCCGGCAGGCCGCGCCCCGGGTTGGGACGGCTCTCGAACACCACGCCATTGATCACGCGCAGCGCCTTGTCGAAATCGGTAATCAGTTCATCGACGAATTGCATACAGCTCGCCTTTCTCTCGTTGTTGAGGACATTCCGGCGATGGCCTCCATCATCTGACGCGACCATGGCCGGGGACGAAGGAACAGGGCTGCCTCCCTGTGGGGGTCAGACCATCTTCCAGTTGATCTGTTCGCCGGCCGACAGCGGTACTACCGTGGCATCGCCCATCGGCAGCTCGGCCGGGATGGACCAGCTTTCGCGCTTGAGCGTGACGGTGCCGGTATTGCGCGGCAGATTGTAGAAGTCCGGGCCGTTGAAGCTGGCGAAGGCCTCGAACTTGTCCAGTGCGCCGGCGGCGTCGAAGGCTTGCGCATAGAGTTCCAGCGCATGCAGCGCGGTGTAGCAACCGGCACAGCCGCAGGCATGTTCCTTGGCGCCCTTGGCATGCGGGGCCGAGTCGGTACCGAGGAAGAACTTGTCATTGCCGGAGGTGGCGGCGGCCACCAGGGCCTGGCGATGGGTCTCGCGCTTCAGCACCGGCAGGCAGTAGTAATGCGGACGAATGCCGCCCTTGAACATCTCGTTGCGGTTGAACAGCAGGTGGTGCGCAGTGATGGTGGCGGCGGTCGGGCCTTCGCCGGCCAGTACGTAGTCCGCCGCGTCCTTGGTGGTGATGTGCTCGAAGACCACCTTCAGCTCCGGCATGGCCTGGCGCAGCGGCTTCATGATGCGGTCGATGAACACTGCTTCGCGGTCGAACAGGTCGATCTCGGGATTGGTCACCTCACCGTGGACCAGGAAGGGCATGCCCACTTCCTGCAGCACTTCCAGGGTCTTGTAGCACTTGGAAAGATCGGTCACGCCGGCATCCGAATTGGTGGTGGCACCGGCCGGATAGAGCTTGACGGCCTTGACGAAACCACTCTCCTTGGCGCGGCGGATTTCCTCCGGCGGGGTATTGTCGGTCAGGTACAGGACCATCAAGGGCTCGAAGGCCATGCCTTGCGGCAGCGCCGCCAGGATACGGTCGCGATAGGCGCCAGCCTGGGCGGTGGTGGTCACCGGCGGCTTCAGGTTGGGCATGACGATGGCGCGCGCGAACTGGCGCGCGGTGTGCGGCAGCACGTCGCGCATGGTGGCGCCGTCGCGCAGGTGCAAGTGCCAGTCGTCCGGGCGGGTGATGGTCAGTACGTTGCTCATTGCAATGATCTTTCGGTCTGGAGTGGGAGTAAGGCGAGGCATCCCGGCCATGCGGGCTGTGGAGAGCCAGCCGCGATGTCTTCAAGGGCGACATTCTACCGTAGCCGTCAAGCGCTCCGGGCGCCCTGCCGCCACCCGCTCTTGATGTAGCCCAAACGTCAAGGGCCGCCCCGTTGCCGGAGCGGCCCTTGACCTGATGCTGAGGGGCTGAAGATCAGTGCGTAATGATCTTGGCCAGGAAGTCACGCGCGCGCTCGGAACGCGGCTGCGCGAAGAACTCGTCCTTGGCGCAATCTTCCACGACCAGGCCCTTGTCCATGAAGACCACGCGGTTCGCGACCTTGCGGGCGAAGCCCATTTCGTGGGTCACGACCATCATGGTCATGCCTTCCTGGGCCAGGCCGACCATGACGTCCAGCACTTCATTGATCATTTCCGGGTCCAGCGCCGAGGTCGGTTCGTCGAACAGCATGGCGATCGGATCCATCGACAGGGCGCGGGCAATCGCCACACGCTGCTGCTGGCCACCGGAAAGCTGGCCGGGGAACTTGTCCTTGTGCGCCAGCAGGCCCACGCGGTCCAGGTACTTCAGGCCCTTCTCGGTCGCCTCTTCCTTGGAACGACCCAGCACCTTGATCTGGCCGATGGTCAGGTTCTCACGGATCGAGAGATGCGGGAACAGTTCGAAGTTCTGGAACACCATGCCGATGCGCGCACGCAGCTTGGACAGGTTGGTCTTGGGGTCACCCACCGAAACGCCATCGACGGTGATGGTGCCTTTCTGGAACGGCTCCAGGCCGTTGACGGTCTTGATCAGCGTGGACTTGCCGGAACCGGACGGGCCGCACACCACCACCACGTCGCCCTTCTTGACGGAGGTCGAGCAGTCGGTCAGGACCTGGAAGCTGCCGTACCACTTGCTGACATTGTTGAGTTCGATCATTTGATTCTCCTGGATTTCTGAATTCACTGGGCCGCCAGCCTCCCTGGGCGGCGGCCGTCATAGGCTTTAGCGGATGATGGCGATCTTCTTCTGGAAGCGCTTGACCAGGGTCGACAGACCGAAGCTGAGCACGAAGTAGACCACGGCCACGAACAGGTACATTTCCACCAGACGACCGTCACGCTGGGCGATCTTGGAAGCGCTGGTGACGAAGTCCGGCACCGAACCCAGCACGTACACCAGCGACACGTCCTGGAACAGCACGATGGTCTGGGTCAGGAGGATCGGCGTCATGTTGCGGAAGGCCTGCGGCAGCACCACGTTGCCCATCATCTGCCAGTAGTTCATGCCGATGGCGTAACCGGCGAACACCTGGCCACGCGGAATGGACTGGATGCCCGAACGCATGATCTCGCAGTAGTAGGCCGCTTCAAACAGGATGAAGGTGATCAGGGCCGACTGGAACGCACCGACCTGGATAGGCTCGGAAGCACCAATGATCCAGGCACCGATGAAGGGCACCAGGAAGTAGAACCAGAAGATCACCAGCACCAGCGGAATGGAGCGGATCAGGTTGACGTAGGTGGTCGCGATGAACGACAGCGGCTTGTTGGACGACAGACGCATCATCGCCAGCAGCGTACCCAGGATGATGCCGCCCAGCATGGCCGAGAAGGTCAGGATCAGGGTGAACTTCAGGCCGGTCGTAAAGAGATAGACCCAGGAGCGCTGGATGACGTCGAAATCGAAATTGCTGAACATGGATCAATGCCCTCCTGCGCTGGTGCTGCCGCCGGTGATGTAACCCGGGACGGCGGTGACCTTTTCCAGCAGGCGCGCCATGAACAGGGCGATGACGGAAATGATCAGGTAGATGATGGTGGCACCGGTCAGGGCCTCGAAGGTCTGGAAGGTGAACTCACGCATCGAGTAGGTCGCGGCAGTCAGTTCGACCAGGCCGATGGTCAGCGCCACCGAGCTGTTCTTGATGATCGCGGCAAACTCGTTGGTCAGCGCCGGGATGATGATGCGGAAGGCCATCGGCAGCAGCACGTAGCGATAGGTCTGCACCGGGGTCAGGCCCAGTGCCGCACCTGCCATGCGCTGGCCGCGCGGCAATGCCTGGATACCGGTAGTGACCTGCACGGCCACACGTGAGGAAGTGAAGAAGCCCAGGGCCAGGGTCGCGGTCACGAAGGACGCGTCCGGCAGGCTCTTGATCCAGTCGCCGAGGGCGCCGGGCAGCAGTTCCGGCATCACGAAGTACCACAGGAACATCTGTACCAGCAGCGGAATGTTGCGGAACAGTTCCACATAGCCGTTGGCGATGCGCACGACCCATGGTTTGGTGGTGGTACGCAAGGTACCGAAGATGGTGCCCAGGATCAGTGCCATGATCCAGGCGCATGCGGCGGTGGCCAGTGTCCATTTCAGGCCTGCCAGCAGCGTATCGATATAGGGGATGCCATCGGGAGACATCTCCCAGAAGATTCCCCAGTTCCAGTTGTAGTGCATAAATGGCCTCGTCTGTGGTTCGAGTCTGTGTCGAGTCGTTTTATCTGTCGGGCGCGGTCACCAGGCAAATGCCGCGCCGCTTCTTGTAGGGTCAGGTCCGGTGACGTGGAAAAACGCCTTGCCCCATGGCAAACGCTTTGACACCGGCTAAACAAAACGGGGGACAGGCCCCCGTTTCGTCAGATTGCACCAGGAAATGCGCCGATTACTTCTTCTTGCCCATGTTCTTCTGGGCTTCCGGCACCACAGCGTAGGCGGCCGGATCGTAGGAATCGGTCGGCTTGGCCATCACTGCCTGCAGTTGCGGGCTCATCGGCACGTTCAGGTTGACACCCTTGGGCGGGATCGGCGACTGGAACCACTTCGCGTAGATCTTCTTGATGTCGTCACCCTTGTAGACCACGGTCAGGGCGTCGTCGACGACCTTCTTGAAGTCGTTGTCACCCTTCGGCAGGATCAGGCCGTACGGCTCGACCGACAGGGCTTCCGAAGAGACCTGGTAGTCGGCAGGTGCCTTGGAGTTGGCAGCCAGCGAGGACAGCAGGATGTCATCCATCACGAAGGCGGCGGCACGGCCGGTTTCCACCATCAGGAAGGCTTCAGCGTGGTCCTTGGCAGCCAGGATGTTCATGCCCAGGTTGCGTTCGGCGTTCAGCGCGGTGATCTGCTTCAGGTTGGAGGTGCCGGAGGTCGAGACCACGGTCTTGCCCTTCAGGTCATCCAGAGTCTTCAGATTGGCCGACTTCTTGGACAGGAACTTGTTGGCAGTCACGAACTCGGTCATCGAGAAGGCCACCTGGTTCCAGCGTTCCTGGTTGTTGGTCGCGGAGTCGCAGGAGATGTCGGTGGTGCCGTTGGCAATCAGGGGGATACGGGTGGCCGAAGTCACCGGAACCATCTTGATGTTCAGCGAAGTCAGACCCAGCTTCTTCTGGATCGCAGTTGCTGCCTTCAGGCACAGGTCGATCGAGTAGCCTTGATAGGACTGCTTGTCATCCAGATACGAGAAAGGAATCGACGAATCGCGCACGCCCAGCGTCAGAGTGCCGGAGTCCTTGATCTTCTTCAGACGGCCAGTGAATTCCTCGGCATGCACCGAGCTCATCAGCACGCTTGCCCCAACCAAAACCCCTGCTAGCTTCAATAACTTCATTGTGTGACCTCCTGGAAAAATTTTTTACGTAGTGTATCAAAAGCCCCATTCCGAAACCGCTTGCGCGGCGCCCGGAACCGGGCTGGCCGGCCGTATTGACGAGCCTGTTATTGTTCTCTGCCGTGCTGCCTATTCTGTGTGCTAACAAGGATCTTTGCCAGCATTGTTTGATCCACACCTGGCGCCTTCTTTCGAAGACCACCCCCACGGTGGACCCGCTGCAGACAAATTACCCATGCGCAACAGGCGGCGGGCGCATTGTACGACATATGCCACCGGGTCAGGCAATACGCAACTTCCCTGATGATGCAGTTCTCGGCCAGCAGCCGCACTGGCACCCACTGGAGCAGGCCGGAAACTGCGATGTGGCGCGCGTGGCGTCACGGCAGCGACAGTGTTCCTGTCAGCAATATCCATGCCAGAAATAAGATCCGTGAATGCCTCTGCACGGTGCGCGGGGACGCAGCCATGGAGACCTGAAGCACGCAGGCGCGGTTTGCCCATGACCGGCGCAACACCAGTACGGGAGCGCCTTGCAGGGCGATGAAGTAGTTCGGGGAGAGAGGGGAAAAGCGGGAGGAAGGCAGAGGCGGGAGAGCAATGCGAACGATGCGACGCAACCGCAATCAGGTTGGCATCGCAGGCGCAAACCGGGAGCGCACATGCGGCAGCGCCCGGCATGGAAATGCCGGGTTGGTCAATGATGATCCTGCGCCGCAAGGCTGGCTGGCCTGCGGTGCGTGTACGCACAGCCACCACGTCTCCTCCTAGAGCTGAGCTCATGCGGCCGACGATCTCTCATGCGTCGTCTTGGGCCGCCCAGGTCCGGTTGCCCGGACTGTTCTTTTATCGCATTACGGGTACAGACCACGCATTTCACGGGCCTGCAGAACGCGAGTACATGCCACGATGAAGGCCGCGGTACGCAGCGACACGTTCTTTTCTTCGGCCAGTTGCCAGACCGCGGCAAAGGCTTCGCGCATGATGCGGGTCAAGCGCAGGTTGATCTCGTCTTCGGTCCAGAAGAAGCTGGAGAAGTCCTGCACCCACTCGAAGTAACTCACTGTCACACCACCGGCGTTGGCAATCACGTCCGGCACGATCAGCACACCCTTGTCGCGCAGGATGTCATCGGCGGCCGGGGTAGTCGGGCCATTGGCGCCTTCCAGGATGATCTTGGCCTTGATGTGATTGGCATTGGCCTCGGTGATTTGCTGTTCCAGTGCAGCAGGCACCAGAATGTCGCAGTCGACCGACCAGAATTGGGCGCGATCGGCAATCTCGTCTGCACCTTCGAAGCCCTTCACGCTGCCGTTCTTGGCGACATACGCCTGCAGCGCCGGCACGTCCAGGCCACCGGCATTGAACACCGTGGTCACGTGATCCTGCACTGCCACCACCTTGGATCCAGCCTCGGCAAACAGACGTGCAGCGATGCCGCCGACGTTACCGAAACCTTGCACCGCGACCTTGGCATCCTTGATGTCCATGCCGCGCTTGGCAGCCGCTTCGCAACCCACCACGAACACACCGCGACCGGTCGCTTCATGGCGACCCAGGCTGCCGCCCAGCGAGATCGGCTTGCCGGTGACCACACCCGAGGAGGTGCTGCCCTGGTTCATGGAATAGGTATCCATCATCCAGGCCATGATCTGCGAATCGGTGTTGACGTCGGGTGCCGGGATGTCCTTGTTGGGGCCGATGATGATGCCGATCTCGCTGGTGTAGCGACGCGTGACGCGCTGCAGTTCACCACGGGAAAGGGTCTTGGGGTCGACGCGGATACCGCCCTTGGCACCACCATAAGGCACGTTCACGGCGGCATTCTTGACCGTCATCCAGGCCGACAGCGCCATCACTTCGGAGAGCGTCACGTCCTGGTGGAAACGCACGCCGCCCTTGCCGGGGCCGCGCGAGGTGTTGTGCTGCACGCGATAACCTTCGAAGTGAGCGATGGTGCCGTCGTCACGCTCGATGGGTACGTCCACCACCAGGATGCGCTTGGGGCGCTTCAGGGTTTCTACCCAGCGCGCCAGCGAACCCAGGTAGGGCGTGACACGATCGATCTGCTCGAGGTAGACGCCCCACGGACCGATGCCGTGCGGGACGAGATAGGAAGGCACTTCGTGATTAGGTACGTTCGACATGATGCAATCGCTCCTTTGAGTTCCGTGCAGGTCAGGACAAAAGGCTTCCGAATTCCGAAGTTCGCCAGGGCATGTTACTCCGTCGGCGCCAGCCTGCAAGCAGCGCCACAGGCGTCTGCACGGGCCGGGACGGAGCACGTCCTGCCAGCACGACGCCTCCTGCGTCTACTGGAAATTCGTGCCGGTCCGATTCAGCGCCGCCATCGTAGCCAGCCGGCCAAAACAAGGCTAATGCTTTGTGAGCATGCAATTATGCAATCCATGCATAACCTTCTGTAACCCTTGATGAAAGGGCGATTGCGGCGATCACCCCACCCTTTTCCGGCTCAGGATTCGCGTTTTTCCGCCGCACGGGCGGATTTGCCTGCCGCCACCTTCTGGCGCTCATCACGCTCCAGCTTTCCCTGCCGCTGCGTATCCAGGTCGACCAGGTACTCCCACAGGCGCGCCACCAATGCCTTGCCGGTGCGTTGCGGGGTGGGACGTTCGCGGTAGAGGCGGATCTCCATCTCCACCTCCCACTCGCCGGTCGGGCCATCCGTGCGTGCCAGCTGCCGATTTCGCACTTCCCGGACCACCGAGGACTCCGGCAGGAAGGCCACCCCATGGCCCTCCAGCGCCATCATCTTCAGGCTTTCCGACATGTCGGTCTCGTAGTGCTTGGCCAGGTGCAGCGGCCGCTTGGTATCGGCCATCATCAATTCCACCATGCGCCCCAGATAGGCATTGCTGGTGTAGGAAAGAAACGGCAGCGGCGCCTTGGCGCTGCCGGGGAAGAGGTAGTCGGGCCGGCCCTGCCGGTCACAACGCGAGTAGGGACGCATCGTCTCGGTTCCCATGGTCAGCATGTCGTAGCGGCTGGCATCGAGTTGCACCGGCTGGCGTGGATGGTGATAGCACAACAGCAGGTCGCAGCCGCCTTCGACGATGGTCATCACGGCATCGTGCACATTCAGGGCGATCAGGCGGGTATTGATGGAGCCGAAGCCGGACTCCAGCGAGCTGAGCCACTTCGGCATGTAGGTCAGCGAGAGCGTATGCGGGACTGCGAAGTCGATGGTGGTCTGGGCGGTAGGTCGCTTGCCGTGCAGCAGCGCCCGGGTATTGTTGATCTGGCCCAGCATGGCCACGGCCTGCTCGTAGAACACTTCACCGGCCGGCGTGAGGCGGGTGGGATAGGAAGTACGGTCGATCAGGTCGGTACCCAGCCAGGCCTCCAGCGACTGGATACGTCGCGAAAAAGCCGGTTGCGTCACATGCCGCAACTCGGCCGAGCGACTGAAACTGCGCGTTTCCGCCAGGGAGACGAAATCCTCAAGCCATTTGCTTTCCATTGCCCGCCCACTTCCCGTTCTAGGTCGAATGGCGAATTGTGCCGCTGCGCCCGTGCCGGCGCAAGCAGCGTCGGCACGTGGCCCTGCTAGCGCTGTTCGGCCGGCCTCAATACACTGGGTTCGGCATCGGGCGCGAGCAGCACCGCTTCGCCTTCCTTGAGCGGTGCGGCGGAGGCACTGTCCTCGTCACCTCCCGCCTGCTGGCGCAGCCACATCTGCGCGTACAGACCATCGGCCATCAGCAAGCCCGCATGGGTACCGCGCTCGACGATGCGGCCATGGTCCATCACCAGGATCTGCTGCGCATTGACGATGGTGGAAAGCCGGTGTGCGATGACCAGCGTCGTGCGTTCGCGCGCGATCTCTTCGAGCTGTTGCTGGATGGCCTGTTCGGCACGCGAATCCAGGGCCGACGTCGCTTCATCGAAGATCAGGATGGCCGGATCTTTCAGAAGGGTGCGGGCGATGGCCACGCGCTGCTTCTCACCGCCGGACAGCTTCAGGCCACGCTCGCCCACCATGCTGGCATAACCGTCGGGCAGCGACTCGATGAAGTCATGGATATAGGCCGCCTTGGCCGCCGCCACGATCTGCTCGCGCGTGGCGCCGGGCTTGCCGTAGGCGATGTTGTATTCGATGGTGTCGTTGAACAGCACCGTATCCTGCGGCACGATGCCGATGGCCTGGCGCAGCGAGGCTTGCGTGACATTGCGCAGGTCTTGCCCATCGATGCGGATGGCACCATGGTCGACGTCATAGAAGCGATACAGCAGCCGCGACAAGGTCGACTTGCCCGAACCGCTGTGGCCGACCACGGCGGTGGTGGTGCCGGCCTGGACCTTGAAATCGACATCAAAAAGAATCTGGCGATTGCGCTCGTAGCTGAAATCGACGTGTTCGAAATGCAGCTCCGCGCCCTGCGTACGCAGGGGCTGTGCACCGGGGCGGTCAGCCACTTCGCGGTTTTCTTCCAGCAGCGAGAACAGGCGCTCCATGTCGGCCATGCTCTGCTTGATCTCGCGATAGAGCACACCCAGGAAGTTCAGCGGGATGTAGAGCTGGATCATGAAGGCATTGACCAGCACCATGTCGCCCAGGGTCATGCTGCCATCGATCACACCGGCGGTGGCGCGCCACAGGATCAGCGTGACCGCGATGGCGATGATGGCCGACTGTCCGGTATTGAGCAGCGAAAGAGAACTCTGCGATTTCACGGCGGCCCGCTCGTAGCGCTGCAGGCCTTCATCGTAGCGGCGCGCCTCGAATTCCTCGTTGCCGAAATACTTGACCGTCTCGTAATTGAGCAGCGAATCGATGGCACGCGTATTGGCGTTCGAATCGAGTTCGTTCATGGTACGGCGGAAGTGCGTGCGCCACTCGGTCACGGTGATGGTGAACAGGATGTAGAGCACCAGCGCACCGGCCGTGATGAGCGAGAACCAGATGTCGTAATGGGTAACCAGGTAGGCCAGCACCAGCACGATCTCGATGATGGTGGGCAGGATGGAAAAGAGCGTGTACGACACCAGCGTGGAGACGCCACGGGTACCGCGCTCGATGTCACGCGTCATGCCGCCAGTCTGGCGATTGAGGTGGAAGCGCAGCGACAGTGCATGCAGGTGACGGAAGACCTGCAATGCAATGGTGCGCACCGCCCTTTGGGTGACGCGGGCGAACATCAGCTCCCGCAGTTCGGTAAAGAGCGCCGTCGCCAGTCGCAGCGCGCCATAGGCCACCAACAGGCCCAGCGGCAACACCAGCAGCGCCTGCGGATGGGAGGCGGTGATGGTCATGGCATCGACCAGCTTCTTGAGCACCAGCGGCACGCCGACGTTGGCCAGCTTGGCGCCGACCAGGAAGGCCAGCGCCAGCATCACCCGCCACTTGTAGGTCCACAGGTAGGGCAACAGGGTCTTGACCACATCCCAGTCGCCACGCTGGCGCTTGATCGGTGCTTGAGGTGAGGCAGAGGAATTGGGATAACGACGCATGGGGACGGACCTGGAAATAGGGAGGCGGCGGCAGACGGCGCAGAGCCGACTTCGGAGGCGGCGCAACAAAAGACCGACATCCGATACACTAGGGCCTGTCGGTTTCGATACAAACCCGCAACACCGCAAACCCCGATTATAAGAGCCATCCCGCGAGCGCGCCGGGGCTTCCCCTCTCCAAGGAGTCATGCATGTCCCATACCGTCCCCCAACTCCCGCCCGGCAAGGCGCCGCAACTGCGGGTCATGCCCATGCCGTCCGACGCCAACGTCTATGGCGACGTCTTCGGTGGCTGGATCATGGCCCAGGTGGACATCGCCGGATCGCTGCCGGCTACGCGCCGTGCCAATGGCCGGGTGGCGACCATCGCGGTCAATTCCTTCCTGTTCAAGAATCCGGTCTTCGTGGGCGACCTGCTGTCCTTCTATGCCGACATCGTCAAGGTCGGCAATACCTCCATCACGGTCAATGTCGAAGTCTATGCCGAACGCAACCGGCTGCAGACCGAGATCGTCAAGGTCACTGAGGCCACGCTGACCTATGTGGCCACCGACGAAAGCCGCAAGCCACGTCCCTTGCCGCCGCTGGACCCGGCCGGCCAGGGCAGCCTCAGCCCGGCGCTGTAGCCACAGATTCCGCTGCGGGCTTGAAAAGATTTCAGCCCGTGGCGTATCAATAGTCCGTATCGTAACGACTCCATCACCGCTTCCTCCCCAGTGACCATGACTTCCAACGAACGCCCTACCATCCTGATCGTCGCCCGCCTGCCACAGCATCTGCTGGATCTGCTGCAACAGAATTTCACTTGCCACAACCTCGTGCTGGACCAGCTCAGCGACGACCAGCTCGCCGCCATCGCCCCGCAGGTGCGTGGCATCGCCGCCAATGGCGAGGCGAAGGTCGGGCGGGAATTCATGGCGCGCTTTCCGGCGCTGGAAATCGTCTCGGTGTTCGGCGTCGGCTACGACGGCGTGGATGTGCCGGCCGCCCGCGAGCGCGGTATCCATGTCACCCACACCCCCGACGTGCTGACCGATGACGTGGCCGACATGGCCATCGCACTGATGCTGGCCGTGGCACGCAACGTGGTGCGCGCCGACCGTTTCGCCCGCAGTGGCGAGTGGAAGAACGGCCCCTTCCCCTTCACCACCAAGGTCAGCGGCGCCCGGCTGGGCATCGTCGGACTGGGTCGCATCGGCGAAGCCATCGCCCGCCGCGCCGCCGGCTTCGACATGGAGATCGCGTATCACAATCGCTCGCGCAAGGACGTCCCCTACACCTACTTCGGCGACATCAAGTCGCTGGCGGCGGCGGTCGATTTCCTGGTGATGATCACCCCCGGCGGCGCCGGTACCCGTGCACTGGTCAATGCCGACGTGCTGGAAGCGCTCGGTCCCAAGGGTTTCCTGATCAACGTGGCACGCGGCTCGGTGGTGGATGAAACCGCTCTGATCGCCGCGCTCAAGGCCGGCACCATCGCCGGCGCTGGTCTGGATGTGTTCGAGAACGAGCCCAATATCCCCGCCGAACTGGCTGCCCAGGAGAACGTGGTGCTGACACCGCACATGGCCAGCGGCACACTGGTCACACGCACCGCCATGGCCGATCTGGCCTTCAACAACCTGCAGGCGCATTTCAGTGGCAAGCCGGTGATCACGCCCGTGCCGGACTGATCTTTCCCGCCCCGAAAAAAAATCGCTGCCGGAGTGATCCGGCAGCGATTTTTCATTGGAGCGCTACGATGTATATCCGGTCAGGCAGCCCGTTTCTGCTGGGCCTTGGCCGGCTCGTCGCGCAACTCGCGACGCAGGATCTTGCCGACGTTGGTCTTGGGCAGCTCATCACGGAACTCGATGTACTTGGGCTTCTTGTAGCCGGTGAACTGCTCCTTGCAGTAGGCCATCAATTGCTCGCTGGTGAGCGACTTGTCCTTGCGCACCACGAAGAGTTTGACCGCCTCGCCGGTATGTTCGTCCGGCACGCCCACGCAGGCGCATTCCAGCACGCCCGGATGCTGCGCCACCACCCCTTCGATCTCGTTGGGATAAACGTTGAAGCCGGAGACCAGAATCATGTCCTTCTTGCGGTCGACGATACGGGTGTAGCCCAGGGCATCCATGATGCCGATATCGCCGGTCTTGAAGAAACCGTCCGGCGTCATGACCTTGGCCGTCTCGTCGGGGCGCTGCCAGTAACCCGGCATCACCTGCGGACCGCGGATGGCGATCTCGCCCGGCTGGCCGAGCGGCACCGGATTCCCATCGTCGTCGAGGATGGCGATCTCGGTCGAAGGCAACGGCAGACCGATGGTGCCGGTGTATTCTTCGATGGTGCAGGGGTTGGCGCTGGCGATCGGCGAGGTCTCCGACAGGCCATAGCCTTCGATGATGGGGCAGCCGGTCAGCTTCTTCCACTTGTCGGCCACGCTTTGCTGCACGGCCATGCCACCACCCACGCAGCAGCGGTAACCGGAAAAGTCCAGCTTGGCGAAATCGGCATTGTTGAGCAGTGCGTTGTAGAGCGTATTGACGGCCGGGAAGGTATTGACCTTGTACTTGGCCAGCTCCTTGACGAAGCCGGGGATATCACGCGGGTTGGGAATCAGCAGGTTGAGCGCGCCTTCGCGTGTGCCAAGCATGTTGCAGACAGTCAGCGCAAAGATGTGATACAGCGGCAAGGCACAGACGAACACCAGCTGGTCGATGGGCTTGCCGGCCTTGAGCGCCGGGGTCAGCCATTCCTCGGCCTGCAGCACATTGGCCACCAGATTGCGGTGGGTCAGTACGGCGCCCTTGGCCACGCCGGTGGTGCCACCGGTGTATTGCAGGAAGGCGACGTCGTCAGGCGTCAGGCTGACCGGCCGCAACTGCTTGCCCTGCGCTTGCGACAAGGCACGGCTGAAGCTGATGGCGTTGGGCAGCGACCAGGCCGGCACCAGCTTCTTCACGTGGCGCACCACCAGGTTGACGATGGCACCCTTGAGCGTGCCCAGCAGCTCGCCCATGCTGGCCACCACGATATGCTTGATGCTGGTATTGGCGACCACCTTCTGCAGCGTGCAGGCAAAGTTTTCCAGCACGAAGATGGCTTCGGCGCCCGAATCCTTCAACTGATGTTCCAGCTCGCGCGCGGTATAGAGCGGATTGACATTGACCACGGTATAACCGGCCCGCAGGATCGCCGCGATGGCGATCGGATACTGCAGCACATTGGGCATCATGATCGCCACCCGGGCGCCCTTCTGCAGCCCCAGTCCCTGCAGCCAGCCGCCCAGCGCCCGCGACATGGTATCCAGTTCGCTGTAACGCAGGTACTTGCCCATGCAGACGTAGGCATTGCGGTCGGCGTGCCTGGTGAAGGCTTCATCGATCATCTGTACCAACGAGCCGTAACGGCCGGGGTCGATGTCCGCGGGAACGCCTGCAGGATAGGATGCAAGCCAGAATCTTTCCATAGTGTGTCCTCTGTCTCCGGTCATAACGTGCGCTGGGGCTGGGCGGTGTCATGTTGCGACCGCTTGGCGCGCACAGCAAAAAAAGCACGAGTGTTTTTTTATTTAACGCAGATGCTATCCAGCATTCGACCGCGGGGCAAGCACTTTGCGCCCGAATTAAGTGAATTTTTGTGAAATGCCCTCCGTTCGGGGGTACTTCGCGCCGGGTAATGATGAAGGCCGCGCCTGGACAGACCGGCCAAATCACCCGGGATGATACCCGCCTGCATCCCGTTTGGGCTGCCCAATGGTGTCGGTGGGAAATGTTTCTGGCGCCGCCTTGCCCGTGGTCAAGGGCGCTTCGCCCAGCGCGGCGTGCCGGGCGGGCTTGTCCATGCGCGCCAGTCGCCGGACCTTGTCATAGAAATCAGGAAAACCTCGACTGTTTTCGAACAGCCGCCGAAAAGCCGGCACCATGTCGTGATAAGCACCGACCAGGGCCAGATGCGCGTTCGACAACGGCATGGCAAACCAGCGGTCGTAGCCGGCATAGCCGTTCCAGCGTGTGCTCTTGATCGTCGCGTATTCAGCACGCAGGGCGGCGAAGATGGCGGCCTTGCGCTCGCGCTTCACGGCGTCGCTGGCATCGCTGTCGTAGTTGTCCTTTAGCTGGGCGCGGTACTTGTCCAGCAGCGCCAGGAATTCCCGCTTGCGCTGCGCATAGCGCTGATACGCCTCGGTCATAGCAGAATCGTGGCGCGCCGCCAGCCAGCGCTCCAGCCCCAGTTCCTCGACCGCTACCGCGAAACCTTCATTGAAGGGCGTATCGTCGCGGGCGTAGACAGTCTGGTGCGCCAGTTCATGGAAGATCAGGCGCGCCAGTTCACCGTCGGGATACTGGATGAAGGTGGAGATGACCGGATCATCGAACCAGCCCAGCGTGGAATAGGCCGGCACCCCCGCCACCTGGACGTCATAGCCTTCCCGCTGCAGCGCGGCGGCGTAGTCCTGGGCCGCTTGCTGGCTGTAATAGCCGCGATAGTCCACGCAACCGGCAATGGGAAAACACCACTGCCTGGCCTTGAGCGAGAGTTCCGGTGCGGCCACCACGTTCCACAACACGAAAGGCCGGTCCAGCTGGGCATAGGTGCGGTAACTGCCGTTATCGGGCAAGCCCAGTTCGACCACCGCAAAGCGGCGAATCTCTTGCACCGTCTGCAGCTTGGTCTTGAGCGCCGGCTGGGTGGCGGGATCGGCGAGCCAGTCATCCAGCGGCCGGGCCTGCGCCAGCAGGGAGAACTGGCCATGCGCGGCCTGGGCGTAATAGGACACCGATGAACACGCGCCCAAACCCAGCAATCCGCCCAGCGCCAGCACCAGCATGCCCCTGCGCAGCATGATGCAGGGACTCAGTGCGCCACAACCGGCTGCTGCAGTTTTTCCACCTGCACCAGCACGTCGTAGAAGGTGGGCGCGTTACCCATGTCGGTCAAGCGCTGGCTGGTCACCTCGTTGGCGTTCTTGCCATCGGCGGCAAACTTCTTCCACCAGATCGACAGCCCCACCACCAGACCCGGGCGTGCCTTTTCCGTCACACGCACGCGCGCCTGCATGCTGCCGCGATCATTGAACACGCGCACCGTATCGCCTTGCGTGATGCCACGGGCAGCCGCGTCCTGCGGGTGCATGTCCAGATGCGGCTCGCCCTCGGTATCGCGCAGGCTCTGCACGTTGACGAAGGACGAGTTGAGGAAATTGCGCGCCGGCGGGGAAATCATCGCCAGCGGATAGCGGGCAGCCAGTTCCGGGTTGCTGGCCACCGACTCGTAGGGCGCGATATAGGCCGGCAACGGATCGAGACCGGCCGCCTTCATCTGCGCCGAATAGAATTCGCACTTGCCCGAGGGCGTGGCAAACCCGCCTTCGGCAAACGGCGCGACCGGCATGTCCAGACGCTGCCAGCCCTTTTCCTTGAGCACCTGCCAGTCGTAGCCGCCACTGCGCGGGTCATCTCGCCGGAAGGCCACCGCCGCCAACTGGTCATCGCTGTCACGGAAGCAGTCCTCGGTGAACCCCATGGCCGCAGCGAGCAGGCGGAAGATCTCGGTATTGGGCTTGGCCTCGCCCATGGGCGCAATGGCCGCATTGTTGGCCAGCATGTAGACGTGACCGTAGGAGGCATGGACGTCGATGTGTTCTAGCTGGGTGGTGGCCGGCAAGAGGATATCGGCGTAGTCGGCGGTATCGGTCTGGAAGTGCTCCAGCACCACGGTGAACAGGCCCTCGCGGGCGAATCCCTGCGCTACCTTGGCCGACTCCGGGGCCACCGCCACCGGGTTGGAGTTGTAGACGATCACCGCCTCCACCTGGGGCCCGAACTCGGGCGACGCCGGCTTCAGGAGATCGTCGCCGATGGTACTCATGTTGATGACGCGGGCCGGGGCGCCATGACGCGCGGCCAGGTCGGGCCGACTCAGCGCCGCCGCATCCTTGGGGAAGCTGTCCGACACCGACAGCTGGATGCCGCCGGCGGCGTGACGCCAGGCCCCCACGAGGGCTGGCAGGCAGGCCACGTTGCGCGCCGCCATGCCGCCGCCGCGCACGCGCTGCAAGCCGTAGTTGGCGCGGATGAAAACGCCTTCGCCGGCCAGCGCCACGCGGCCGTACTCACGCCCCAGCGCCAGCACTTCTTCGGCCTTGATGCCGCAGACCTCGGCGGTACGGGCCGGCGTCCATTCCGCCACGCGCTCTTTCAACTGATCGAAGCCCAGCGTGTGACGGGCGATATAGTCGTGGTCGAGCAGGTCCTCGGCAATCAGCACATGCATCATGCCCAGCGCCAGGGCCGCATCAGTACCCGGCAACAGGGCAATATGCTGGTGGCACTTTTCGGCTGTGAGCGAGCGATAAGGATCGATGGCGATCAGGCGTGCACCATTCCGCTTGGCGGCCTGCACCCGGGTCCAGAAGTGCAGGTTGGAGGCGATCGGGTTGCCACCCCAGATCAGGATCAGCCTGGCATTGCCGACCTGCTCCAGATCGGTACCGATGCGCGCTCCGATGGTGTAGCGATAACCGGCGCCGCCGGCCGAGGCGCAAATGGTGCGCTCCAGTTGCGACGCCCCCAGGCGATTGAAGAAACGCCCGGCCATCGATTCGCCCTGCACCTGCCCCATGGTGCCGGCATAGCTGTAGGGCAGGATGGCCTGGGGATCGCGCAAGGCAATCTGCCCCAGGCGTTGGGCGATGGTCGCAATCGCCTCGTCCCAGCTGATGCGCTCGAACCGGCCCTCGCCCTTCTTGCCCACCCGGCGCATGGGATAAAGCAGGCGGTCAGGGTGATAGGTGCGCTCGGTATAGCGTGAAACCTTGGTGCAGAGCACGCCGGAGGTGGGCGGGTGATCCGGGTCGCCACGCACCTCGGTGGCGACGCCGTCCTTGACGGTCACCAGCAAGGCACAGGTATCGGGGCAATCATGAGGACAGGCGGCGCGGACGATCGAGGTGGTCATGGCAAGCGGAGCAAGGAAACAGGGATGAAAACCGGAAAAACGGGATGGAAGACGTACCATGCGCCGCACACCGGCAGGACAGCAGCAAAGGCGCGGGAAAACGGGCAGGACGGCGAAGCGGATACTTTATCTTAAAATGGCCCACCGCGACTCTCGCCAACCCTGTCATGACGCCTCTTCAACACTTCTGGCACACGCCCGAACTGCCCTTCCTCGAAGGCCGGCGCGCCACCGGTAGCCTGTCCTGCTATGCCCCGCATACGCATGACAGCTTTTCCATCGGCATCGTCGATGGCGGCCAGAGCGTCTTTTCCGTGGCGGGCCGGAGCATGGCCATCGTCCCCGGTGATGTCGTACTGGTCAGAGCCGGTGATGTGCATAGCTGCAATCCGGCCGAACTGCAGCGCTGGAGCTATCGCATGTTCCACCTCGATGTGCACTGGCTGGCCAGGCTGCTCGACGAAACCCCGAGCACCCGCGGGCTGCTCCAGAGGATGGATTCTCAGGTGCTGCGCTCTGCCTCGGCGGTCCAATTGCTCAACCGCATGACAGCGGCCCTGGACGCCCACCAGGTCGACCTGCACGCCGACCTGCAGGCCGACATCATCACTTGCCTGCACGAACTCATGCAGCTATGCGCAGAAACCTGCGCCAGCCCCCTCACGATGGCCACGCAAGGCAGCGACGGCCTGCAGGCCGCGCATGATTTCCTGCAGGCACATTGCCGTGAACGCATCACGCTCGACACCCTGGCCGCCATCGCCGGCACCAGCCGGTACCAGTTGATCCGCCAGTTCAACCGCCGCTTCGGCATGACGCCCCATGCACTGCAACTGGACATGAAGATCCGCCAGGCACGCGTGCTGCTGCGTCAGGGGGCGAGTGCGGCCGATGCCGCCTACGACACCGGCTTTGCCGACCAGAGCCATTTCCATCGCGTCTTCAAATCCCGTGTGGCCGTCACGCCCCTGCAATACGCAAGGCCCTGAGGAAATCAGCGCAGGCGCCCAGCCGCCAGGGCCACGGCGGCCACCAGCAACAGCAGGCCGGCGCAGCGCTCGATCAACGGCATCGCCCGGCCCAGCGCGACCACTACCTTTTCCCGCGCGATCAGGCAGACCAGCGCAGCATCCCAGGCCAGCACCGCACACGCCAGCCACACCCCATAGAACAGCTTGCGGCCCAGCCCGGTGTGCGCCTCCACGATCACGGTGAAGAGGCCGAAGTAGAACAGGCCATTCTTGGGATTCAATAGTGCCGACAGGAAGCCCGCGCTCATGCCGAGCAGGGGTGATACGCGCTGCGCATGCGCAATCGCCACCATGTCCGGCCAGTCGGCGGGCGCCCGGCTGGCGCGTATGAACATCCATCCCAGCCAGGCCAGGTAGCCGCTGGCCAGCCACTGCAAGGCGACCAGCAGCGCCGGACTGTCCTGCAGCACGCTCCAGCCGCCGATGGCCAGCGCGATATAGAGCCCATTGGCCAGCGCGATGCCCAGGCTCACGGCCAACCCATACGTCCGACCGTGACGCAGACTGCTACGCGCCAGCAACAGGAAATCCGGACCGGGACTGGCCAGCGCCAGCAGATGTGCGCCGGCCAGCAACAGGAATTCAGACCAGAACATGAGCATGCCTCCTCGCCTCGTCGGGCTATATCGAAAGAGGCGCATGCTAGGCAGGACGACGATCCCTGTATTGAACAAAATTGCGCGAACGGTGGCCCGGCGCAAGGCACGGTAAGATAGGCGGCTTCAGTACCACCTCCACACACTGTCCCAGACCAAGCCAGACCATGAAACTCATCGACCCCATCGTCCAGTTCCAGGCCGAACTGCAGAAGATCCGCCGCGACATCCACGCCCACCCCGAACTCGCCTATGAAGAGGTCCGCACCGCCGATGTGGTCGCGCAGAAGCTCACCGAATGGGGCATCCCGGTAGTACGAGGCCTGGGCGTGACCGGCGTGGTCGGCATCATCAAGAACGGCGACAGCCCGCGCGCCATCGGTTTGCGCGCCGACATGGACGCCCTGCCCATGCCCGAGATCAATACCTTCGCCCACGCCTCCCGCCACGAGGGCAAGATGCACGCCTGCGGCCACGACGGCCATACCGCCATGCTGCTGGGCGCGGCCTACTACCTCTCGCAACATCGCAATTTCGATGGCACGGTGTATGTCATCTTCCAGCCCGCCGAAGAAGGCGGACGCGGCGCCGAGCGCATGATCCAGGATGGCCTGTTCGAGAAATACCCGATGGACGCCGTCTTCGGCATGCACAACTGGCCGGGCATCCCGGCCGGTCATTTCGGTGTGACGCCGGGTGCACAGATGGCCTCCAGCAACGAGTTCCACGTCACCGTCAAGGGCAAGGGCTCGCATGCGGCGCAACCGCACAAGGCGGTCGATCCGGTGATGACGGCGGTGCAGATCGCCCAGGCCTGGCAGACCATCGTGGCGCGCAACATCAACCCCAATGATCCGGCAGTGGTCTCCATCACCCAGATCCACACCGGCAGCGCCACCAACGTCATCCCCGACGAGGCGATGATGGTCGGCACCGTGCGCACCTTCAGCCTGCCCGTGCTGGACCTGATCGAACGCCGCATGCAGGAGATCGCCGAGCACACCGCCGCGGCCTTCGATGCCACCGTCGATTTCCGCTTCAACCGCAACTATCCGCCGCTGATCAACCACGCCGCCGAGACCGCATTCGCCGTCGAGGTGCTGACCGAACAGTTCGGCGCCGACCATGTCGATGCCCATACCGAACCCACCATGGGGGCCGAGGATTTCGCCTTCATGCTGCAGCACAAGCCGGGCTGCTATGTGTTTCTGGGCAATGGCGACGGCGGTCACCGCGATCATGGTCATGGCCTGGGCCCGTGCAACCTGCACAACCCCAGCTATGACTTCAACGATGACCTGCTGCCCATCGGCGCCACCTACTGGGTGAGGCTGGCCGAGAAATTCCTGCAGGCGAAGTAAGCCGGCAGGCCGGACGGCATTGGCGGGCGGCACGGTTTGAGGCATGATCCTCGGCACGCATCCTGAATCCTGATTTGTGATAACGATAACAAGGGAGAAACCTTGCACACCCTCGCCACTGCCCTCCTGCTGCTGGTCGCCATCGAGCATGTCTGGATCCTGATCCTGGAGATGTTCCTGTGGACCAAGCCGCTGGGACTGAAGACCTTCCGCCAATCGAAGCAGGCCGCCGAGGCGACCCGCGTGCTGGCGGCCAACCAGGGCTTGTATAACGGCTTCCTCGCGGCCGGGCTGTTCTGGAGCCTGGCGACCGGCGAGCGGCCAGTGCAGTTCTTCTTCGTGATCTGCGTGCTGGTGGCCGGCATCTACGGCGGCCTGACCGCCAAGCGCTCTATCCTCTATATCCAGGGCCTGCCCGCCTTGCTGGCGCTGCTGGCCCTGCTGGCGAGCTGATGTTGCCGCTGCGACGCGTCTTCGCCTTGCTGGTCCCGGGTCTGCTCGCGCTGCTTGCGGGGCAAGCCACGGCGCAGGAGCAGGACGCCGAATGGTGGACCTACCAGACCCAGCGCGCCGGGCTGGCCTACACGGTCAAGCTGGACATGGGCCTGCGCCGGGCGTTTCCGCTCTCCGGTTTTCCCTATGTGCTGGTGACCCGCGTGAACTATGCCCCGGCCACGGGCGACGGCCTGCCGGCCATGGCCGACCAGGACCGGCTGGAATCTCTGTCGGATGACATCGCCGCTGCCATCGCCAGGAAAACCCGCAGCCTCTACGCCGGCACCACGTTCAGCCAGGGCCAGCAGCAATCGTATTTCTATGTGATCGATCCGAACGGACTGGAGAGCATTGCCACCAGCCTGCAGGCCCGGCTATGCCAGGCTTGCAGAAGCAGCGCGGCGATCCAGGCAGACCCGGCGTGGTCGCTCTATCGCGAGCAATTGCTGCCGGATGCGGAGACCCGGCAGCGCTACGGCCTGCGCAGTTACTAAACTGCCCTAAAGCAGGCACGGTAAAGTTTCGGCGTGGATGAGCCGATAACAGTTTTCCTGGCAGCATCATTGCTGGCACTCGCCATCACTCTCACTCCGGCAGCGATCGCGTTCATTTTGCCGGAATAACAACATCGGACCCGGTCCGAGGGGAAGCAGCATGAAACAGATCAAACTCATCCTCAAGGACGAGATCTACGACTCGCTGGAGCGGGATTATCACAACTTCGTGCGGCTCTCGACCAAGATCGATTCGGGCTTCGTCAAGCCGTCCTTCGATAGTTATCTGTTGGCCAAGGTTTCGGAGAACACCAATTTCCTCACCGAAGAAGCGGTACAGCACCTGATGCTGTCGGGCCAGTACGCCTGGGCAAGACGGGCGATGGACAAGGAATTTCCGGACGTGGTGCAGATCCTGATCGAGCAGGCTGCGAATTACGGCTTCTGGATCGCGGTGCGCCACGACTGGACCACCGATGACCTGGTCAATGCCTCGCGCGCCTGGGCCAGTGCCATCATCAAGCAGGCCAAGGGCGATGAAACCCAGATCGATGTGCTGGCCGCGCAGATCAAGGCCTCGGCCACCAGCATCTCGGTGGTGCAGGAGCGCCTGCGCACCCCGGCCGCACTGCTGGCGGCGGCCATGGTGCAGGAATTGCGCGAGACCCACATCGCCATCGAACACGCCTCCGGCATGGTGGCGCGCGAAAAGCTGGGGGCCATGCGCACTCTGCTGAAGCTGGGACGGGCCTTCGGCAATGTCTCCGAAAAGGCCGAGCAGGACATGATGGACAAATTGAAACGCGAGAAGCCCTGGCTCTTCGAAGACGGCCCCAAGGGATTCTGGGGACACGTCGCGGCCTGGTGGCGCGGCGTCTAGGCCGGCCTGCCGGGCTACGGCCCCTCTTCAGAACGCTGGATCAGGAGGCGGCTTCCGGCTCGCGCATGAGGCGGATATCGCCGTACCACGCTTCCATCTTCTGGCCGGTATTGTCGGTATCGGTCAACACCCCCACGCCGATCAGGCGTCCCGGCTTTTCACCGAAGATGCGCTCATAGTCTTCGGCGACATTGCGTTGGTACTTGCGCCACTGGCCCACGTGCTCCGGGCCGCTCTCGGCAACCAGCATCTGGATGCGGCCGGTACGACCATTGGCGATCACCTGCCCCACCTGCGCCTTGCTATCCCAGACATACATCAGCGTGGCATAAGGCAGCTCATGCCCGGTCAGCAATTTGGCGGTATCGAAGAGGATGGTGTCCATCAGCGAAAGCTTGTCATGGTCACCATCGAAGGCCAGCACGATGCGCACCGGCGAATCATCGGTCTCGCGGTGAGTGAGATCGGCCGTCGGGATCAGGCCACTGGCCTTCCAGCTCCAGGACAGCCAAGGCTTCTTGCTGACGTCGATATCGACCGGATGACGCAGGCCGGAGGAGGCGCGGTCGGCAAAGGCATGCAGCACGCTGCGCCCATTGTCATCGACCAGACGGTATTCGGTAGGAATCTTCTTGCGGGTGAAGACCAGCGGTTCCCAGCCAGCAGGAAGGCCCTTGGGCGGATTGGCGGAAAACAGCGCCAGTGCCTGGTCCAGCCTGGCCTGCTTGGCCTGCTTGGCGGCGGCATCAGGGGCGGCTGGCTGCTGGCCGGCACATCCGGCCAGCAGCCAGGCGGCGCCAAGGCAGAGCGATGCCAGCACGCTGCGCGCGGCAGTAGCCTGGAAGGAAACGGGAAGCTGTGCAGCAAGTCGCGTGCGCGCACGCGTGAGACGCAAATTCATGAAGGCCGACCGGAGAAGAAGGGAATGCGGTCACCCCGACCGCAGACGAAGGCTAACAGGAAAACGCGGCCGCACGACATCCGGAAAAACCCTAGCGCGTAAAAAAACCTCAATGGCGAGTGGCCGAGCATCCCATCCGTCCTGCCAGCTGGGTTGGCCATCTATCATCTATCACTCAGTTTTGCTGGCGCAGGATCTGGATGAACATCTTGGCCAGCGACGACAGGGTGGTGTTCTTGCGGGTGACGATGCCGTAGTGCTCGATGCGCGTCTTCAGGTTCACGGGCAGGATGCCCAGCATCTGCCGCGCCGCGAAGAAGTGGGCGATATCCAATGGCATCACTGCCACCATGTTCGATTGCGCCAGCAGCGTGATGGTCACGAAGGGCGAGGCGGTCTCGATCACGTTGCCCGGCACCTTCAGCCCCTCCAGCTTGAACTCGTGCTCGATCCAGATGCGCATGGGCATGTTGCTGGAATACAGGATCCAGGAGGCCCCGGCCAGCTCCTGCAGGCGCACCTTCTGGGCGGTGGCCAGGGGATGGTCGATACCGCAGACGATGCACATGGGCTCGCCGCGCAGCATTTCATAGTTGTACAGATTGGGTTGCGAACTGACCGAGGAGCGGCCGATCATCAGATCAATGCGCCCCTGGTCCAGCAGCAGCAACTGGCGCGCGCTGGTGTCTTCGCTGATCTCGATGGAGACTTCCGGCTGGATTTCGCGCAGGCGCGAGAGCGCACGCGTGACGAAGGGTGCGGCCCCCATGATGGTGCCGATGGACAGGCGGCCTCCGCGACCGCTGATCATGTTCTGCAATTCCTCGCGCAGATTGGCTACGTCGCTCTGGATCAGGCGCGCATAGCGGATCACGCAACGGCCCAGCTCAGTGGCCTCGATGCCGCGTGGCGAGCGGTCGAACAGGGTTACGCCCAGGGCATCCTCCATTTCATGCAGGGCCTTGGTGGCCGCCGGCTGGGTCATGTGCATCACCTCGGCCGCCTTGTGCAGCGAGCCCTGCTCGTCGAGTGCCGTCAGCAGCGCGACCTGGCGAAAGCGCAGGCGGCTGACGATGGACCCCACCGAAGGCAGCGCGCCGGCGCCATCTCCGAGTTGGTTATCACCCGATGAATTAAGCTCATTGGACATCGTTGTACTCGCCTCTTATAGTCGGTCCGGAAAAAACCACAATGCTAGCGCATCTATCGGCCTGCCAAGGCGATGCGTGAAAAAAGCTCAGGAGACGTTGGCAGGACCGATCCATCGTAGGCGCGACATTCCTGCCGCCTGCGAATGCCTGATCGTCCTCGCCGTTTCGTCGCCTGGCTGACCAGAACCGACATTGCGGACAGACAAGGAGACCCGGTGAGGCTGATTCAATACCGCGACCGCAAGGGCGAGCGCCGTGTAGGCATCGTCAACGGCAGCCACATCCAGGCGCTGGACCAGGTGGCGACCATGCGCGAACTGGCCCTGCTGGCGCTGCAGCGCAGCACCGGGCTGGAGCGTCAGGCCCAGTTGCTCAACACCGACCAGTCCGAAGACTACGCCGCCATCCTGGCCGAAGCCCGCATCCTGGCACCGCTGGACCATCCCGATCCGGCGCATTGCCGCGTGTCCGGCTCCGGCACCACCCATCTGGGCAGCGCCACCACCCGCGACAAGATGCATCGCCGCCTGGAAGGTGATGAACTCGACAAGACCGATACCCAGCTGATGATCGAATGGGGCATCGCCGGTGGCCGCCCTGCGCCGGGCCAAGTGGGCGTGCAGCCGGAGTGGTTCTACAAGGGCGACGGCAGCAGCGTCGTCGCCCCCGGTCAGCCGCTGCCGCGCCCGGACTTCGCGCTCGACGGCGGCGAGGAACCGGAGATTGTCGGCCTGTACCTGATCGATGACGAGGGCTGCCCGCGCCGGCTGGGCTTCGCCATCGGCAACGAGTTTTCGGACCACGTCATGGAGCGTCGCAATTACCTTTACCAGGGGCATTCCAAGCTGCGTCACTGCAGCTTCGGACCGGAGCTGCTGGTGGGGCTGCCGCCGGCCCATCTGGTGGGGATGACCCGAATCCGTCGCAAGGGCCGCGTGATCTGGGAACAGGAATTCCTGACCGGCCAGGACAACATGTGCCACAGCATCGAGAACCTGGAATACCACTACTTCAAGTATTCGCACCTGCTGCACGCGGGTGACGTGCACGTGCACTTCATGGGCGCGGCCAACCTGTCCTTCGCCTACAGCCTGCGCACCGAAGATGGCGACAGTATCGAGATCAGCATTCCCGACTTCGGCGCACCGCTGGTCAACGGTATAGCACACGTGACATCCGTATTTAGCGCGGGAGGCGTCAAGCCGCTCTAGCGGCCATGTCCAGATCGCGTTACCCAGGCGCGCCGCAAGGCGCAGACAACCCCGGCAATCATGCCAAGGCCCCCGGCAACAGTCGCACAACAAGAGGCCGCCCCCAGGAAAACTGCAAAGGAGACCACCCTCATGCCCATGTCCATCCCCCGCCCAGGAACATCGGAGCGTCAATGAACTACACCTTCGATTTCATGAGCGTCTTCGCCAACTGGGACCGCCTGCTCATGGGCGCCTGGTTGACGATACAGCTCTCGGCGCTGTCCATCGCGCTGGGATTTGTGGTCGGCACGCTGTGCGCGATCGCTGGCAAGAGCCGTCTGGCGCTGGTGCGCGGCCTGATCCGTGCCTATGTCGAGATCATCCGCAACACCCCGCTGCTGGTGCAGGTGTTCCTGGTGTTCTTCGGTCTGGCCAGCATCGGCTGGAAGCTCTCGGCCGAGACCGCCGCCGTGATCGCCCTCACCGTCAACGTCGGGGCCTACACCACCGAGATCATGCGCGCCGGCATCAACTCCATCCATCCCGGCCAGATCGAGGCGGCCGAATGCCTGGGCATGTCGCGTCTGCATGTGTACTGGCATGTGGTATTGCTGCCGGCGGTGGAGCGCGTCTATCCTTCGCTGACCAGCCAGTTCATCCTGCTGATGCTGGCCTCCAGCATCACCTCGCAGATTTCGGCGGAAGAGCTGACGGCGACCGCCAACCTGGTGCAGTCGGAGACCTTCCGCAGCTTCGAGGTCTATGCGGTCATCGCGGTGGCCTACCTGGCGCTGTCCTTCCTGTTCCGTGGCGCGTTCTGGCTGATCAGCCAGCTGGCCTTCGTGCGCAAGCGCAAGCTTGGCACCAACCTGTGAGGAGCGGCGATGAATTCCTTTAGTTTCCTGCACGTCGAATACTTGCTGCAGGCGGCCGTCTGGACCGTGGTGCTGTCGTTGGTGGCGTTTGCCTTCGGCGGTGTGGCCGGGTTCGTGATCGCGCTGTGGCGGGTCTCGCCCAACCGCCTGCTACGCAACATCGCCAGCGGCTATATCCAGGTGGTGCAAGGCATTCCACTGCTGGTGATCCTGTTCGTGGCCTATTTCGGTCTGGCCATAGCCGGCTTCAAGCTGACGCCGTTGGTAGCAGCCGGCATCTCTTTTGCGATCTACTGCGCGGCCTTCCTGGGCGAAATCTGGCGCGGCTGCATCCAGGCGGTGCCCAAGACCCAATGGGAGGCCTCGGAATGCCTGGGCTTCAACCGCTACGAGCAATTGACCAAGGTGATCCTGCCGCAGGCCATCAAGATCGCCACGCCGCCCACGGTGGGATTCATGGTGCAGATCGTGAAGAACACCTCGCTGGCCTCGGTGATCGGCTTCGTCGATCTGTCCCGTGCCGGCCAGATCATCAACAACTCGACCTTCCAGCCGTTCACCGTCTTCGGCTGCGTCGCGCTCATCTATTTTTGCCTGTGCTTCCCGCTGTCGGCGCTGTCCAAGCACTTTGAAAGGAAATTGAATGTCAGCAATCGTTAAGATCAAGGATCTGCACAAGAGCTTCGGTACCAACAAGGTGTTGAACGGCGTTTCGCTGGATGTGCAAAAGGGACAGATGGTGGCCATCATCGGCAAGAGCGGATCGGGCAAGAGTACCCTGCTGCGCTGCCTGAACGGACTGGAAAAGGTGGATGCCGGCGACATCAATGTCTGTGGCCATGACATCCATCATCCCGACCGCCTCAACCTGCGCGAACTGCGCAAGCAGGTCGGTATCGTCTTCCAGAGCTACAACCTGTTCCCGCATCTGACGGTGGAGCGCAACATCACGCTGGCGCTGACCACCATCAAGAAGATGTCGACCGAGGAAGCCAGGAAGATCGCCCACAAGGTGCTGCAGCTGGTGGGACTGGAAAACAAGAAGGAAGCCTATCCCGAACAGCTCTCCGGCGGCCAGGCGCAGCGCGTGGCCATCGCACGCTCGCTGGCGATGGCGCCGGAACTGATGCTCTTCGATGAAGTGACCTCGGCGCTGGACCCGGAACTGACGGCCGAAGTGCTGAAGGTGATGGAAGACCTGGCCCGTGGCGGCATGACCATGGTGTTGGTCACGCACGAGATGGCCTTTGCCCGCAAGCTGGCCGACGTGCTGGTCTTCATGCACCAGGGCCAGGTGTGGGAGGTCGGCCCGCCGGATGAGCTGTTCAGCAATCCGAAGACGGCCGAGTTGCAGAAGTTCGTGTCCAGCGATCTCTGAGTTTTCGGAGCGCACAGACTTTGTCGCACAGAATTTGTTTTTCTCAGGCAGTATCAAATAAACCACTCAGGAGACCGCAATGAAGAATCTGCTCAATTTCACCAAGAAGGCTGCCGCCGTCGTGCTGGGCCTGGCTTGCTTCGCGCAGGCCGCCCACGCCGACGCGCTGGCCGATATCAAGGCACGCAAGAAGGTGCTGATCGCGATCGACCTGGGTGCGCCGCCGTTCGGGATGACCAATGCCAAGCTGGAGCCGCAGGGCTCGGACGTGGAAACCGCGCGCCTGCTGGCCAAGGACATGGGCGTGGAGCTGGAGATCGTGCAGGTCACCGGCCCCAACCGCATCCCCTTCCTGATGACCGGCAAGGCCGACATGGTGATCTCGTCCTTCTCGATCACACCGGAACGCCAGAAGGTGGTGGCCTTCACCCAGCCGTATGGCGCCTCGCAGTTCGTGGTGGCCGCGCCCAAGGGTGAGAACATCAAGAGCCTCAACGACCTGGTCGGCAAGCGCGTGGCCGTGGTCCGCGGCAACATGCAGGATTCGCTGCTGACCCCGCTCGCCCCCAAGGGAACCAACATCGTGCGCTTTGACGACGATGCCACCGTGACCGCGGCCATCATCTCCGGTCAGGTCGATGCCCTGTGCACGCCGAACTCGCTGGCCTCGGCCATCGCCAAGCAGAACCCGTCCAAGAACCTGGAAACCAAGTTCGCCATCAAGGACATCCCCTATGCCATCGGCCTGCGCAAGGGTGAACCGGCACTGGAAAAGTGGCTCAACGAATGGATCACCGCCAATCTGAAGAATGGCAAGCTGCCCGCCATCTATCAGCAATGGGTCGGCAGCCCCATGCCTGACCTGGCACAGTTCGCGCCCAAGTAAGTCCGCATTTCCGGCATGCCCTGCTCCCAGGAGCAGGGCATGCGCCCGCCGCTTCCGCGGCCAGCCCGCAGCATCCACGTTCTCACCGAGATCAACATGAAAGCTACCTCTCCCGTCATCCGACTCAATCCTGTCGATGATGTCGTCATTGCCCGCCAGCAGCTCATCTCCGGCACTGTGTTGCAGGAAGAAGGCGGCCTCAAGGTCCAAGGTCTGATTCCCGCCGGTCACAAGATGGCCACCCGCGCCATTGCCGTGGGCGAGCCGGTCAAGCGCTACGGTCAGATCATTGGCACGGCCAGCCAGGCCATCGCGCCGGGTCAGCACGTGCATACGCATAACCTGGCCATGGCCGAGTTTTCGCGTGAACACCATTTCGGCGCGGACGTGAAGCCGGTCGATTTCGTGGCGCAGCCGGCCACCTTCATGGGCATCGTGCGCCCGGACGGCCGTGTGGCCACGCGCAACTACATCGGCGTGCTGACCTCGGTGAACTGCTCGGCCACGGCCGCGCGTGCCATTGCCGACTACTTCCGCCGTGACATTCATCCTGAAGTGCTGGCCGACTATCCCAATATCGACGGCGTGGTCGCCCTGACACACGGTCTGGGCTGCGCGGTGGATTCGCAAGGCGAACCGTTGCAGATCCTGCGCCGTACCCTGGCGGGCTACGCCACCCATCCCAACTTCGCCGCCGTGCTGGTGGTCGGGCTGGGGTGCGAGACCAACCAGATTTCCGGCCTGATGGACAGCCACAACCTGAAGGAAGGGGAATACTTCCATACCTTCACCATCCAGAGCACTGGCGGCACCGCCAAGACGGTGGCGCTGGGGATCGAGAAGATCAAGAAGATGCTGCCCAAGGCCAATGACATCAAGCGCGAGCCGGTGCCGGCCAAGCACCTGACACTGGGCCTGCAGTGCGGTGGTTCGGATGGCTACTCGGGCATCACCGCCAATCCGGCGCTGGGCGCGGCGGTTGACCTGCTGGTGAAACACGGCGGTACGGCGATTCTGTCCGAAACACCTGAAATCTATGGCGCCGAACACCTGCTCACGCGTCGCGCGGTGTCTTCCGAGGTCGGCGAGAAGCTGCTGGCGCGCATCGCCTGGTGGGAAGAATATTGCGCCAAGAACGATGCCGAGATGAACAATAATCCCTCGGCCGGCAACAAGGCGGGCGGCTTGACCACCATTCTGGAAAAGTCGCTGGGCGCGGTGGCCAAGGGTGGCACCACCAATCTGGTGGATGTCTACAAGTACGCCGAGACCGTGACTGCCAAAGGCTTCGTCTTCATGGATACCCCGGGCTACGACCCGATCTCGGCCACCGGCCAGGTCGCCGGCGGCGCCAACATGATCTGCTTCACTACCGGCCGTGGTTCGGCCTATGGCTGCGCACCCTCGCCGTCGCTGAAGCTGGCGACCAACACGGCGCTGTGGCAACGCCAGGAAGAAGACATGGACATCAACTGCGGCGAGATCGCCGACGGCAACGTGACGCCACAGGAGATCGGGGAACGCTTCTTCCAGATGATCCTCGATACCGCGTCCGGCAAGAAGACCAAGAGCGAGCTGCATGGCTATGGTCAGGACGAGTTCGTGCCCTGGCACATCGGCGTCTATACCTGATGCAGATCATCCTGGCCCGGCCCCGGCCGGACTAAGCTTATCCGCCTCACCCGAGCAGGACAGGGTGAGGCGGACTGCAGGCCAAGCATCCTTTACCCCCGGGGAAATTCATGGCGAGGATGCTTCGCCCGCGGTGAACGCAATGAGCGCAGTGAGTGCAGTGAGCGCGGTTGGTCTACTCCCCCTTGCAGTACATGACATCCAGGCAGACCCGCTTCCCGTGTAGTCCGGGCCAGCCTCCAACATAAGGAAACAAGAACATGGCACATACCTTTTCGCTCCAGGCACACCTGCCTGAAGACCACGCCCAGGCCACGCTGATCGGCCGTGTCTGGCAACCGGGCGTCGGCCCGGTGCTGGTGAAGATCGACGCCGAAGGCGCCTATGACCTGACCCTGATTGCGGCCACCTCCAGCGAACTGCTGGAGCTGGACGATCCTGCTGCGGCCGTACGCGCCGCCAGCAACATGACCCGCATCGCCAGCTTGCAGGAACTGCTGGACAATGCCGATGCAGGTCGTCGCGATACCTCGCGCCCGTGGTTGCTGGCACCCATCGATCTGCAGGCCGTCAAGGCCAGCGGCGTGACCTTCGTGGCCAGCATGCTGGAGCGCGTGATCGAGGAACAGGCACGCGGCGACGCCGGCAAGGCAGAGTCGGTGCGCAAGGCCATCACGGCGGTGATTGGCGACAACCTCTCCAGCGTCGTGCCGGGCTCGCCCGAAGCGGCACGCCTGAAGGAAGTGCTGCTGGAGCAAGGCGTGTGGTCGCAATACCTGGAAGTGGGCATCGGCCCGGATGCGGAGATCTTCACCAAGGCCCAGCCGATGTCGTCGGTGGGGCTGGGCGACGAGGTCGGTATCCACCCGAAATCGGCCTGGAACAATCCGGAACCGGAAATCGTGCTGGCCATCAACAGCCGTGGCAAGGTGGTCGGTGCGACCCTGGGCAACGACGTCAACCTGCGCGATTTCGAAGGCCGCAGCGCCCTGCTTCTGGGCAAGGCCAAGGACAACAATGCGTCCTGCGCGGTGGGGCCTTTCATTCGTCTGTTCGACGCAAACTTTTCAATTGACGATGTGCGTCGCGCCGAACTTACAATGCGTGTCGATGGTACCGAAGGCTTTACGCTCAAGGGCAGCAGTTCGATGTCCATGATCAGCCGTGATCCGCTGCAGCTGGTGGAACATGCGATCGGCCCCAATCACCAGTATCCGGATGGCCTGGTGCTGTTCCTGGGGACCATGTTCGCGCCGACCCAGGATCGCTTCGGTCCCGGTCAGGGCTTTACCCACCAGGTCGCCGACATCGTGACGATCTCGACCCCCACGTTGGGCGCGCTGGTGAACACGATCAACTTCAGCGACCAGACCGCACCGTGGACCTTCGGCCTGACGGCGCTGTTCAAGAACCTGGCCAATCGCAAACTCATTTAAACGCAAAGGAACAAGCATGTCCGCATCCACTGGCCGCCTCGCCGGCAAGACCGTCCTCATCACCGCCGCTGCGCAAGGCATCGGCCGCGCTTCCACCGAGCTGTTTGCCCGCGAGGGTGCACGCGTGATCGCCACCGACATCAGCAAGCAGCACCTCGATGCACTCAACGGTATCGCCGGCGTGGAGACGCGTATTCTGGACGTGACCGATGATGCCGCCATCAAGGCACTGGTGGCCGAAGTCGGCACCATCGACGTACTGTTCAACTGCGCCGGCTATGTGGCGGCGGGCAATATCCTGGAATGCGACGACAAGGCCTGGGATTTTTCCTTCAACCTCAATGCCAAGGCCATGTTCCACACCATCCGTGCGGTGCTGCCGGGAATGCTGGCCAAGAAGGCAGGCTCGATCGTCAACATCGCCTCGGCGGCGTCGAGCGTGAAGGGTGTTGCCAACCGCTTCGCCTATGGCGCATCCAAGGCAGCGGTCGTCGGTCTGACGAAGTCGGTCGCGGCGGACTTCGTCGCACAGGGCGTGCGCTGCAACGCGATCTGCCCAGGCACCATCGAATCACCCTCCCTGAACCAGCGTATCAGCACGCAGGCCAAGGAGACCGGCAAGAGCGAGGACGAGGTACGCGCAGCCTTCGTGGCACGTCAGCCCATGGGACGTATCGGCAAGGCGGAAGAAGTGGCGGCGCTGGCCTTGTATCTGGCCTCGGATGAGTCCAATTTCACGACCGGCTCGATCCACATGATAGATGGTGGCTGGTCCAACTGATTCACTCGCGATAAATGAGGCCGGGGGCCTGAAGTACTTTTTCTTCAGACCCCCGGCGCCATTGGCGGGCAACGGACGGCGAATGGATAGCGGCATGCGTAAAGCATGCCGTTCTGCTTTCCAGGGCGAGTGACAGAGGAGGTTTGCTGATCAGGTTTATCAAACTGCAGCACAGGGGCATAATGAGGCCTCCCTTATTCCTGTGAACTAGTACGCCCATGCCTCCAGTGCCCTTCAATTTCTCTGCCGACAGCATTACCGCGATTTCACCCGAGCCCATGTTGCTGGGAGAATCGCCCTTATGGCATGCGGAGGAAGGTGCGCTGTACTGGATCGATATCCCTGGCAAGTCGGTTCACCGACTGGTGCTCGATACCCAGCAACACCAGCGCTGGGACATGCCGGAAGAACCCGGGAGCATAGTCAAACACGCCCAGGGCGGCCTGGTGGTGGCTCTGCGTACTGGCATGTTTCATCTCAATACCGGCAATGGCGCCTTGTCGGCCATGCTGGCTGCTCCGTATGACACCGGTCGGATTCGCTTCAACGACGGCCGCTGCGATGCCGCCGGTCGTTTCTGGTGCGGCACCATTTACGAGCCCCGCGATCGGGAGGCCGGCACGCTCTACTGTTTCGAACGCAACGCCCTGCGCGATGCGCATCATGCCGTGACGACGTCCAATGGCGTGGCCTTCAGTCCGGACCAGCGCCTGATGTATCACTCCAACACGCCGGCGCATCGGATCAATGTCTACGACTACGACCTGGCCACCGGGCAAACCAGCAACTGCCGCCTGCTTCGCCAGTTCGACAGCGACAAGACTGCGCCCGATTACGGCGGCCGTCCGGATGGCGCTGCGGTGGATAGCGAAGGAGCGTACTGGTGCGCGATGTTCGAAGGCGGACGGGTGTTGAGGCTGTCGCCGCAGGGCGAGATATTGCAGGAAATTCGCCTGCCCGCACGTTGCCCGACCATGGTGGCCCTGGGCGGCCCTGATCTGCGCACGCTGTTCATTACCACCGGGCGCAATGGGCGTAGCGAGGCAGAGCTGGCGCAGTACCCGTTCTCCGGCCACGTGCTGGCGATCCGGGTTGCCGTGCCGGGACGGCTGGAATACAGCTATCGCCCCTGAGGCCGCGCGCGGATGTGGCGTAGAGGCGCCAAAAACAGACACACGAGTATGCTTTTGTGATGATTATGAGAGAATAGCGCGTTATCGCGGACTGCACGGTCTGCGCTGAATCCTCGCAAAGATCCTTCAAAACTATTTACGCGCTGAAAGAATATCCATGACTAAATTGAAGAGCCTGGTTGCCAAGATCGCATTTGCCGGCGTCGCCGCTTTCGCCATCCAGTCCCCGAGCTACGCCATCGACGGCGTGTCGGTTGAATACGGTACCGGCAATAGCACGCAGCTGGTGCGCCTGGGCGCGCAGTTCAACTGGGGCCCGAACTGGAATTTCTGGCAATCGAACGGCACCCACATCGGTGGCTACTGGGATCTGTCGCTGGCCAACTGGCGCATGAACCACTACAACAACACCAACGACAGCGGCAATCTGGTCGACCTGGGCCTGACCCCGGTGCTGCGCTTCCAGCGTGATGATGGCAAGGGTTTCTACGGCGAAGCAGGTATCGGCGTGCACCTGTTCTCCAAGCTGTATCGCAATAACGACAAGGTGCTGTCCACCGCTTTCCAGTTCGGCGACCACATCGGTGCCGGCTATGTGTTCAGCAATGGCCTGGACCTGGGCATCCGCCTGCAGCACTTCTCCAACGGTGGCATCAAGCAGCCCAACGGCGGCGTGAACTTCGCTGTGGCACGTGTCGCTTACAAGTTCTGATACTGCATCAGCACTGCTTCATTAAAAAGCCGGCATTGCCGGCTTTTTTATTGTCTAGTGGTTTCGAGGGTTGGGTGCCTGGGTGAGGTCACTCAGTGCTCGTTAGTGCTCGTTCGGATGTTGCTTGATCAAGTCATCAGTGATGGGTGTCTAGGGAGTGTCTCGGGGCTGTGGATAAGATAAGTCCTGCGCAAACTCGAAGGCCACTCTGTGCATAAACTAAGTTGTCTAATTATTGAGGCCACACTGGACGCTACTTTGCGCCTTGTTTGTTCCCCGAATACTAAGTTTTCAAGTTGATGTCGTGCCATCGATGCGTCGGACTTTCAACGCGATGGGCGGTGGACAAGATATCCAATCAAGGGGTTGTGTATCACCTGGGCGCTTTCGTCCGGCCGGTTCAATGGGCGATATTTCAGCTGCAATTCATGCTCATCAGAAGTGATGACGTGCAGCCCGTAGGAACGGCTCTCGCTGTTCAGGAGGGAGCGGCGGAGTGAGCGCCTTACCAGCTCTGCTATCCGCGTCACTGCCCCCCCAAGTCGAGGTCAGCCTAATGAGAGCAGGAGCGCGATGCTAATCAACGCGGACCTGTTGAGTTGTATGCCGCCGGGTGGGATGGGTGCATGTTTTTGCCGCCCAAAAGCAAAAACCCTCGCTACTTTCGTAACGAGGGTTCTTGGGAGTAACAAGCCTGACGATGACCTACTTTCACACTGGTTGCAGCACTATCATCGGCGCGAAGTCGTTTCACGGTCCTGTTCGGGATGGGAAGGGGTGGTACCAACTTGCTATAGTCATCAGGCATAACTTGTATAGTTCCTTGCTCTCGAAGGGAGCAGCAAGCAACTCAAACTGGAAGAAGTAATTAGATTCTGGGGTGTGATGCACTAGGGCAAACACAATATATGCTCAACTCGTCTATAACAGAGCTAATGTTATAGGAACAAGCCGCACGGGCAATTAGTATCAGTTAGCTTAACGCATTACTGCGCTTCCACACCTGACCTATCAACGTCCTGGTCTCGAACGACCCTTTAGGGGAATCTAGTTCCCGGGAAGTCTCATCTCAAGGCGAGTTTCCCGCTTAGATGCTTTCAGCGGTTATCTCTTCCGAACTTAGCTACTCGGCAATGCCACTGGCGTGACAACCGATACACCAGAGGTTCGTCCACTCCGGTCCTCTCGTACTAGGAGCAGCCCCCTTCAAACTTCCAACGCCCACGGCAGATAGGGACCAAACTGTCTCACGACGTTTTAAACCCAGCTCACGTACCACTTTAAATGGCGAACAGCCATACCCTTGGGACCGGCTACAGCCCCAGGATGTGATGAGCCGACATCGAGGTGCCAAACTCCCCCGTCGATATGAACTCTTGGGAGGAATCAGCCTGTTATCCCCAGAGTACCTTTTATCCGTTGAGCGATGGCCCTTCCATACAGAACCACCGGATCACTATGTCCTACTTTCGTACCTGCTCGACTTGTCAGTCTCGCAGTTAAGCACGCTTATGCCATTGCACTATTAGCACGATGTCCGACCGTACCTAGCGTACCTTCGAACTCCTCCGTTACACTTTGGGAGGAGACCGCCCCAGTCAAACTGCCTACCATGCACTGTCCCCGATCCGGATAACGGACCAAGGTTAGAACCTCAAACAAACCAGGGTGGTATTTCAAGGTTGGCTCCACAGAAACTAGCGTTCCTGCTTCAAAGCCTCCCACCTATCCTACACAGATTGGTTCAAAGTCCAATGCAAAGCTACAGTAAAGGTTCATGGGGTCTTTCCGTCTAGCCGCGGGTAGATTGCATCATCACAAACATTTCAACTTCGCTGAGTCTCGGGAGGAGACAGTGTGGCCATCGTTACGCCATTCGTGCAGGTCGGAACTTACCCGACAAGGAATTTCGCTACCTTAGGACCGTTATAGTTACGGCCGCCGTTTACTGGGACTTCAATCAAGAGCTTGCACCCCATCATTTAATCTTCCAGCACCGGGCAGGCGTCACACCCTATACGTCCACTTTCGTGTTTGCAGAGTGCTGTGTTTTTATTAAACAGTCGCAGCCACCATTTTATTGCAACCCTTTTGTCCTTCTGGCGCAGGCCAGTCAAACTACTTGGGCGTACCTTATCCCGAAGTTACGGTACCAATTTGCCGAGTTCCTTCTCCCGAGTTCTCTCAAGCGCCTTAGAATACTCATCTCGCCCACCTGTGTCGGTTTGCGGTACGGTCTCGTTAGACTGAAGCTTAGAGGCTTTTCTTGGAACCACTTCCGATTGCTTCGCGAACAAGTTCGCTCGTCTCATACCCTTGAATTACGCTGCCGGATTTGCCTAACAGCCTTCTTCGATACAAGAACCGGGACTTCCAACACCCGGACAACCTTCCGCGATCCGTCCCCCCATCGCATCTAACGACGGTGCAGGAATATTAACCTGCTTCCCATCAGCTACGCATCTCTGCCTCGCCTTAGGGGCCGACTCACCCTGCTCCGATGAACGTTGAACAGGAAACCTTGGGCTTACGGCGTGCGGGCTTTTCACCCGCATTATCGCTACTCATGTCAGCATTCGCACTTCTGATACCTCCAGCATCCTTTACAAGACACCTTCACAGGCTTACAGAACGCTCTCCTACCATATCCTTACGGATATCCGCAGCTTCGGTGACTGGCTTAGCCCCGTTACATCTTCCGCGCAGGACGACTCGATCAGTGAGCTATTACGCTTTCTTTAAAGGATGGCTGCTTCTAAGCCAACCTCCTGACTGTTTTAGCCTTCCCACTTCGTTTTCCACTTAGCCAATCTTTGGGACCTTAGCTGGCGGTCTGGGTTGTTTCCCTCTTGACGTCGGACGTTAGCACCCGGCGTCTGTCTCCCAAGCTCGCACTCATCGGTATTCGGAGTTTGCAATGGTTTGGTAAGTCGCGATGACCCCCTAGCCATAACAGTGCTCTACCCCCGATGGTGATACTTGAGGCACTACCTAAATAGTTTTCGGAGAGAACCAGCTATTTCCAAGTTTGTTTAGCCTTTCACCCCTATCCACAGCTCATCCCCTAATTTTTCAACATTAGTGGGTTCGGTCCTCCAGTGCGTGTTACCGCACCTTCAACCTGGCCATGGATAGATCACTTGGTTTCGGGTCTACACCCAGCGACTGAACGCCCTATTCGGACTCGATTTCTCTACGCCTTCCCTATTCGGTTAAGCTTGCCACTGAATGTAAGTCGCTGACCCATTATACAAAAGGTACGCAGTCACCCCTTTCGAGGCTCCTACTGTTTGTATGCACACGGTTTCAGGATCTATTTCACTCCCCTTCCGGGGTTCTTTTCGCCTTTCCCTCACGGTACTGGTTCACTATCGGTCGATTACGAGTATTTAGCCTTGGAGGATGGTCCCCCCATGTTCAGACAGGATTTCACGTGTCCCGCCCTACTTGTCGCAAGCCTAGTTCCACACCATCGATTTCGCATACGGGGCTATCACCCACTATGGCCGGACTTTCCATTCCGTTTTGCTATCGTTGATGCTAAATCTTGCAGGCTGATCCCATTTCGCTCGCCACTACTTTGGGAATCTCGGTTGATTTCTTTTCCTGTAGCTACTTAGATGTTTCAGTTCGCCACGTTCGCTTCGTTACCCTATGTATTCAGATAACGATGACCTTACGGCCGGGTTTCCCCATTCGGAAATCTGCGGATCAAAGCTTGTTTGCCAGCTCCCCGCAGCTTATCGCAAGCTACTACGTCCTTCATCGCCTGTAATCGCCAAGGCATCCACCATGTGCACTTATTCGCTTGTTCCTATAACGTTAGCCTCTTTTGCAAGAGCGTTATAAAGAAGCGTTGAGTTTTAGCGTTTGCCGTATTCCAAAGTAAGTCTTCTAATTGCTAAGATCACTTCGTAATACTTTGATTGATACAATCACACCCATTTTTACTTTCGCAAGAACCGAAGTCCTGGCGATCGTTTAAATGAATCTTTACTTCTTCCAGATTGTTAAAGAACAAAAACAGCCATTGATCGTAAAAGATCAAACCTAAATCACTACGCCATACGCTCAACGCTGACTTAGGTTTGACATTTCTTGGTGGAGGTTGACGGGATCGAACCGACGACCCCCTGCTTGCAAAGCAGGTGCTCTCCCAGCTGAGCTAAACCCCCGAAACCTTGGTGGGTCTGGTTGGGCTCGAACCAACGACCCCCGCGTTATCAACACGGTGCTCTAACCAGCTGAGCTACAGACCCGCTTGGATCAGTATCAGTAGCCAGTCGATGACCTTGTGTCACAGACCGCGCTTCACCAAATAACTGTTCTTTGAATTACAGCCGATAAGTGTGGACGCTTAACTTCGTGCGCACTCTAGAAAGGAGGTGATCCAGCCGCACCTTCCGATACGGCTACCTTGTTACGACTTCACCCCAGTCACGAATCCTACCGTGGTGAGCGCCCTCCTTGCGGTTAGGCTACCCACTTCTGGTAAAACCCGCTCCCATGGTGTGACGGGCGGTGTGTACAAGACCCGGGAACGTATTCACCGCGACATGCTGATCCGCGATTACTAGCGATTCCAACTTCATGGAGTCGAGTTGCAGACTCCAATCCGGACTACGATACACTTTCTGGGATTAGCTCCCCCTCGCGGGTTGGCGGCCCTCTGTATGTACCATTGTATGACGTGTGAAGCCCTACCCATAAGGGCCATGAGGACTTGACGTCATCCCCACCTTCCTCCGGTTTGTCACCGGCAGTCTCATTAGAGTGCCCTTTCGTAGCAACTAATGACAAGGGTTGCGCTCGTTGCGGGACTTAACCCAACATCTCACGACACGAGCTGACGACAGCCATGCAGCACCTGTGTGATGGTTCTCTTTCGAGCACTCCCAAATCTCTTCGGGATTCCATCCATGTCAAGGGTAGGTAAGGTTTTTCGCGTTGCATCGAATTAATCCACATCATCCACCGCTTGTGCGGGTCCCCGTCAATTCCTTTGAGTTTTAATCTTGCGACCGTACTCCCCAGGCGGTCTACTTCACGCGTTAGCTGCGTTACCAAGTCAATTAAGACCCGACAACTAGTAGACATCGTTTAGGGCGTGGACTACCAGGGTATCTAATCCTGTTTGCTCCCCACGCTTTCGTGCATGAGCGTCAGTGTTATCCCAGGGGGCTGCCTTCGCCATCGGTATTCCTCCACATATCTACGCATTTCACTGCTACACGTGGAATTCTACCCCCCTCTGACACACTCTAGCCGTGCAGTCTCAAATGCAATTCCCAGGTTGAGCCCGGGGATTTCACATCTGACTTACACAACCGCCTGCGCACGCTTTACGCCCAGTAATTCCGATTAACGCTTGCACCCTACGTATTACCGCGGCTGCTGGCACGTAGTTAGCCGGTGCTTATTCTTCAGGTACCGTCATTAGTCCCAGGTATTATCCAGAACCGTTTCTTCCCTGACAAAAGAGCTTTACAACCCGAAGGCCTTCTTCACTCACGCGGCATTGCTGGATCAGGGTTGCCCCCATTGTCCAAAATTCCCCACTGCTGCCTCCCGTAGGAGTCTGGGCCGTGTCTCAGTCCCAGTGTGGCTGGTCGTCCTCTCAGACCAGCTACTGATCGTCGCCTTGGTGAGCTTTTACCCCACCAACTAGCTAATCAGATATCGGCCGCTCCAGGAGCATGAGGTCTTGCGATCCCCCACTTTCATCCGTAGATCGTATGCGGTATTAGCTAGTCTTTCGACTAGTTATCCCCCACTCTAGGGCACGTTCCGATATATTACTCACCCGTTCGCCACTCGCCATCAGGAGCAAGCTCCTATGCTGCCGTTCGACTTGCATGTGTAAGGCATGCCGCCAGCGTTCAATCTGAGCCAGGATCAAACTCTTTAGTTTAATCTCTGTTTTGTGCCATTTCTGGCTACCCCGAAGGGCATCGCTCTCTCAAAATACTGACAGGTAATTTCTTGCGATCTTACCTATATTTTTTGTGAGCATTTAATATTTAAAGTTTCCAGAACCGAAGTTCTGTCGCACTTCATTAAACGCCCACGCTTATCGGCTGTTAATTTTTAAAGATCATCTGCATCAAATGCGCCTTGCGCTGCTTGCATCGCTGCGAATCGTTTTGTTCGTCAGCAGCAGAGAAATGAGATTATCTAGCAGTTAGTTCATCGCGTCAACTACTTTTTTGCGATTCGTTTTAAATTTTTTCGTCTTCGCTTTTACTACCGCTCGACTACTCCCATTTAAAACGCCCTTCAAACTGCTTCACTACTCACCTGCTTCGCCCACCTTCGTCGCTCTGTTTTTCAACTTCGCTTCGTGTGTCGCGTCAGCAGGGGGCGAACTATAGCAACGCCCCCCACACCACGCAAGCACTTTTTGAAAAATATTCGAAAATAATTTAGCCAAGCCGGGAAGCCGGAATGGTCGATGCCACGCAAACCCTTGCCCGGCATAGCTTTGAGCTCAAAATCTGAAAACAGAAACCCTACAAACAAGAATGGCCGCCCTGGCGGGCGGCCATTTTTCATCTTATCTATTCAGGCATTCTTGAAGACTGCCGGCCGCTTTTCCAGGAAGGCTTTCATGCCCTCCTTCTGGTCTTCCGTCGCAAAGCAACTATAGAAGAGTGCGCGTTCATACCGGATGCCGTCGGCCAGGCTGCTCTCAAAGGCCCGGTTGACGGAATCCTTCACCATCATCGCTACCTGACGCGGCATTTCGGTAATGGCCACTGCCGCCGCCATCGCCTCCTCCATCAGCTTGTCTGCGGGAACAATGCGCGACACCAATCCGGCGCGCTCGGCTTCCTGCGCATCCATCATGCGCGCCGTCAGCGCCATGTCCATGGCCTTGGCCTTGGAAACGGCACGTGGCAGACGCTGCGTGCCGCCGGCACCGGGAATGATGCCCAGCTTGATTTCCGGCTGACCGAACTTGGCGTTGTCGGCGGCGATGATGAAATCGCACATCATCGCCAGCTCACAGCCGCCACCGAGCGCGTAGCCGGCCACCGCTGCAATGACCGGCTTGCGGATGCGACGCACGGTTTCCCAGTTACGGGTAATGAATTCCCCGTTGAAGACGTCCATATAGTCATAGCCCGCCATCACGCTGATATCTGCGCCGGCGGCAAACGCCTTTTCGCTGCCGGTGACGACGACGCATCCGATCTCATCCTGGGCATCGAATGCCAGCAGGGCCTCGCCCAATTCGATCATCAGCGCATCGCTCAGTGCGTTGAGCGCCTTGGGGCGGTTCAGGCGGATCAGGCCAACCTGGCCGTGAGTCTCGACCAGGATGTTTTCGTAGCTCATGTAGGTCTCCTTCTTATGGATGAATCGGGGGAACCGCCCGGACGTGGCACAAGCCCGGTACGGCGATGTGCAAGAATAAGCCAAAAATAATGAGGAAGTCCGACCTGGCGCAATGACTGCCGATAATTTCATGCGAGCAAGGCGGCACCAGACTATATTGGAGTCATCTAACCAACGTCACGCGTGAACCCAACTTCATCGACAAGGAGGCCTCCATGTTCAAGACCATACTCGTGCCCACCGACGGCTCCGAACGTTCGGACAAGGCCATCGCCACCGCAGTGGATTACGCCAGGCATTGCGGCGCCCGTCTCATCGGCATCTCGGTCGCAGAACCGTATCCGTTCTCTCCACTGGCCGAGAGCTCGATGGCGATCGATCCCGCCCTCTATGAAGAAAACGTCAAGACCCTGGCCAACCAGCACATCAAGAAAATCTCGGATGCCGCTGCAGCAGCCGGCGTGCCATGCCAGACCGAGATCGTGATGTCCTTCAACCCGGATGAGGAAATCATCAAGGCGGCCCAGCTTCATGGCTGCGACGCCATCTTCATGGCATCGCACGGTCGCAGCGGGCTCTCGCGCATGTTCCTCGGCAGCAAGACCCAGAAGGTGCTGGCCCACTCCACCATTCCGGTGCTGGTACTACGCTGACTGGCCCCTTCAACGGAAAAAGCCTGGTCCATCTCCGGACCAGGCTTTTTTATTGCCGCGAGGAAATCTAAGGTTTAATTACCACCAGGCGGATTCATCCCCTTAGGCAGCAGCACCCACATCATCCCGCGCTGCTTCATCGAGCCCGCGCGGTCCTCGGCTTCGTCGCCGAAGCCCCAGAAGTAGTCCGCCCGTACCACGCCGCGAATGGCACCGCCGGTATCCTGTGCCACCACCAGGCGCTGCAGCGGCCTATCGCTATTGGGAAGGGTGGTCGCCAGGAAGACCGGCGCACCCAGCGGGACATGCTGCGGATCGATGGCGATCGAGCGCTGCGGCGTCAGCGGGATACCCTGGGCGCCCTTCGGCCCCTTGGACGGATCGGGCAGCTTTTCCTCCTTGAAGAAGACATAGCTGGGATTGGCGTTGAGCAACTCTTCCTTGCGCGCCGGATTTGCCTGGACCCAGGCCTTGATGTTCTGGGCCGACGCCTGGGACAGCTCCATCTCTCCCTTGTCCACCAGATAGCGACCTATGGATTTATAAGGGCGGCCATTCTGGTCAGCATAGGCCAGGCGAATGGTCTCGCGTGACTCCGGCAGATAGACCCGTCCGGAACCTTGTACCTGCAGGAAGAAGGCCTCCACCGGATCATCCACCCATACGATCTCCTTCCCAGCCAGATTATTGCCCTGCATCAGCTCGGCGCGGGTGGGATAGGGCACTACCTTGCGCCCCACCACCTTGCCGCGCAGGCGCAGGTTCTTCAATTCCGGATAGACGCTGGCCATGTCGATGGTCAGCAGGTCGTCCGGCGCCTGGTACAGCGGCGTCTGGTAAGGCCCGGCACGACGGCGCGAACCGCGCAGCAGCGGCTCGTAATAGCCAGTGACCAGACCGGTATCGGTACCGTCGGGGTTGAACAGCTGGTAAGGCGTGAAATAGGTCTCGAAATACTGGCGCAGGAAGCCCAGGTCGCCGGCATTGACCTGTTGGGCTGCACCACAGGCGGCGCGCCACTCCGACTTGCGGATCAGCACCGAGCAGGAAGACTGCAAGGCCGGCCAGGCCTCGCGCAGGTCATCATTACCCCATCCCGGCAGCTGCGAGAAAGTGGTGGCGCGCATGGCCGGCCCCGGCTGGACGGTCGGCTTGGCCGGCGGCTGGCTCACCGGCGGCGTGGTCAGCGGCGTGGTCTGGCAGGCCGCCAGCAGGACGGCGACCGAGACTGCCAATGCGGGTACACTGAGGCGCCTGAGCGAGGCCAGGCTGAAGGAACGATTCAAGCGATTCAAACGATTCAATGACATCGGAGACAAATTCATGTTGTGGTTGATCCTGGAGGCCTGCGCCGCCTTCTTTCTGCTGGTCTTCATCGTCTGGTGGACCATGTTCTCGGGCCGCAAGGAAAAGAACGGCAGGCCAGTCACCCGGCAACAGCAGGCGCAGCAGCAGGCACGAGAGCAGACAGACAGCGACCAGCGCTGAAAAATCCGCTGGCCAGCTCCAAAACCTTCATTTCAATGCAGCGTGCGCGGAAGGGAAAGGACGAACTCGGGAATCCGGGCGTCGAACTGTTCGCCATCCTCGGCCACGCAGAAGTATTCGCCGTGCATGCTGCCCTGCGGCGTCTTGAGCGAGGTACCGCTGGTGTATTCGAACTGTTCGCCCGGTTGCAGGAAGGGCTGATGGCCTACCACACCCAGCCCGCGCACTTCCTCGACGTGGTTGTTGGCATCGGTGATCACCCAGTGGCGCGAGATCAGCTGGGCCGGCACGGTGCCGGCGTTGGCGATGGTGATCGCATAGGCGAACACGTAGTGCGAACGCGATGGATCGGATTGTTCCTCCAGGTACTGGGTCTTGACCGTCACCGTGAACTCGTACGCTGCCATGGGATTTTTCCTGTGTTGTCGTTATGTCGGGCCGCGCATGAAGAAAACTCGCAGCGACCATCCCCGATTGCACACGAATTCGTCACGCAGCGCAAGCCGCAACGTTCCGTCAGCGCGTCAGCGCCCGGCGACAGGGTAAAATAGCAGCTTTGCCGCCTCCGTGCCGAGCGCCGGGGCCGCCGTCGATTCAGCCATCCTTTCTTTACAGCCATGCCGACCTATCGTATCGCCCCCAGCATCCTGTCCGCCGATTTCGCCCGTCTGGGTGAAGAAGTGCGCAATGTCGTCGCCGCCGGCGCCGATTTCATCCACTTCGACGTGATGGACAACCATTACGTGCCCAACCTGACCATCGGCCCGCTGGTGTGCGAAGCGATCCGCCCGCATGTACAGGTCCCCATCGACGTGCACCTGATGGTCAAGCCGGTGGACCGCATCATCCCCGACTTCGCCAAGGCCGGCGCCAACCTGATCACCTTCCACCCGGAAGCCTCCGAACACATCGACCGCTCGCTGCAACTGATCCGCGACAACGGCTGCAAGGCCGGCCTGGTGTTCAACCCCGGCACGCCGTTGCACTATCTGGATCACGTCATGGACAAGCTGGACATGGTCCTGATCATGTCGGTGAACCCCGGTTTCGGCGGCCAGTCCTTCATTCCCGAAGCGCTGAAGAAGATTGCCGAAGTGCGCCGCCGCATCGATGAATCCGGCCGCGACATCCTCCTGGAAGTCGATGGCGGCATCAAGGTCGAGAACATCGCCGCCGCCGCCCGTGCCGGCGCCGACACTTTCGTGGCCGGCTCCGCCATCTTCGGCAAGCCCGACTACAAGGCCGTGATCGACGCCATGCGCGCCGAACTGGCGCAGGTCTGAGCCCACCCCTTCTGCCTTTGTCCCAACCCGCCATCCATTGACGAACCGACCACGAGGTTTCCCGCGCACATGAGCAAGCTGACCAACATCAAAGCCGCCATCATCGACCTCGACGGCACCATGCTGGACACCGCAGCCGACTTCCATGTCGCAGTCAACCGCATGCGTGCGGAGTTGGGCCTGACGCCCCTGTCGCAGGAAACCATCGTCAACTTCGTCGGCAAGGGAACGGAAAACCTGATCCGCCGGGTACTGGCCGTGGATTATGCCGAAGACGAGGCAGCGCAATACTTCCAGCAGGCACTGGATGCCTATAGCGAGCACTACCTGGCCATCAACGGTGACTACTCCTCGCTCTACCCGGGCGTGCTCGAAGGCCTGCAGGCCATGCGCGGGAAAGGCCTGCGCCTGGCCTGTGTGACCAACAAGCCGCTGGCATTCGCCGCGCCGCTGCTGGAAAAGAAGGGCCTCTCCGGCTTCTTCGAGATCGTCTATGGCGGCGACTCCTTCCCCCGCAAGAAGCCCGACCCCATGCCGCTGTTGCAGGTGTGCGAGGATTTCGGCCTGGCCCCGGCCCAGGTGGTCGCCATCGGCGACTCCAGCAATGACGCCCAGGCCGCCCGTGCAGCGGGGTGCCGTGTCCTGAATGTTCCGTATGGATACAACCACGGTGAATCTATACACGACGTCGATTCGGATGGTATAGTTTCGACGCTTGTAGAAGCAGCGCAGCAAATCTCGGTGGATTGACACCCTGTCAGCCACCGGTCGATAGACCAAAGATCGAACCGCGACCCCACATCAATGTTTCGCAACAACAAACGTACCGCACAAACTACAGCCGCCCCTGAGGCCTGGCTGTGGCGACGCTGGCAATTCCAGGCTCAGTGATTGACGCCTGGACCTGGCCGCACCTGCGCGCCGGGTCGTTTGTTGTAGTACCGCATCCCCTGCATTTCCCGCAATTCAAACAACGACACCGCTGACGAGAGTCCGCACCTGTCCACGTGCTTCGTGTGCATCGCGCTCATTGCGCCTGCGCGCCGCCCGGTGGCCAGCGCCGCGTACCCTACAATGGCGGTCTGGAGTGAAACATGACCGAACTCGAATTCAAATCGCTGGCCACCGAAGGCTACAACCGCATCCCCCTGATCGCCGAAGCCTTCGCCGACCTGGAAACCCCGCTGACGCTCTATCTCAAGCTGGCCCAGAGCCACAACACCGGCAAGAACACCTTCCTGCTGGAGTCGGTGGTCGGTGGCGAGCGCTTCGGCCGCTACTCCTTCATCGGCCTGCCCGCCTCCACCAAGATCCGCTGCAGCGGCAAGCAGATCGAGGTCCGGAAGAATGACGTCGTCATCGAGACCGCCGAAGGCAATGCGCTGGAGTTCATTGCCGAATACCAGTCCCGCTTCAAGGTCGCCATCCGCCCCGGCATGCCGCGCTTCTGCGGCGGCCTGGCCGGCTACTTCGGCTACGACGCCGTGCGCTACATCGAAAAGCGCCTGGAAGACAGCGCCCCGCCCGACACCCTGGGCCTGCCCGACATCCAGCTGCTGCTGACCGAAGAACTGGCCGTCATCGACAATCTCTCCGGCAAGCTCTACCTGATCGTCTACGCCGACCCTACCCAACCGGAAGCCTTCTCCCGCGGCCGCCAACGCCTGCGGGACCTGCGCGCCATGCTGCGCCGTCCTGCCGATGCGCCGGTCACCACCGGCTCGGTGCGCACCGAGACCATCCGCGAATTCCCCAAGGATGAATATCTCAAGGCTGTGGCCCGCGCCAAGGAATACGTGATGGCCGGCGACCTGATGCAGGTGCAGATCGGCCAGCGCCTGAAGAAATCCTATGTCGATTCGCCGCTGATGCTGTACCGGGCCCTGCGGTCGCTGAACCCCTCGCCCTACATGTACTTCTACAACTTCGGCGACATGCAGATCGTCGGCGCATCGCCGGAAATCCTGGTGCGCAACGAATCCATCGGCGAAGGCCAGAAGAAGATCACCATCCGCCCCCTGGCTGGCACCCGACCGCGCGGCTCCACCATCGAGCGCGATGAACAGCTAGCCCGCGAACTGCTGGCCGACCCCAAGGAAATCGCCGAGCACGTCATGCTGATCGACCTGGCCCGCAACGACATCGGCCGCATCGCCACCACTGGCAGCGTCAGGGTCACCGACCAGATGGTCATCGAGAAATACTCCCACGTACAGCACATCGTCTCCAACGTCGAAGGCATCCTCAAGCCCGGCATGTCCAACCTGGATGTGCTCAAGGCCACCTTCCCCGCCGGCACCCTGTCGGGCGCCCCCAAGGTACGGGCCATGGAAATCATCGACGAGCTCGAACCCAGCAAGCGCGGCATCTACGGCGGCGCCTGCGGCTATCTCTCCTTCGGTGGCGAGATGGACGTGGCCATTGCGATTCGCACCGGCGTCATCAAGGATGGCACGCTGTACGTGCAAGCCGCCGCCGGCATCGTGGCCGACTCGGTGCCGGAAATGGAATGGGAAGAAACCGAAAACAAGGCGCGCGCCGTACTGCGCGCCGCTGAACAAGTGCAAGACGGCCTGGACGGAGAAATCTAAATGCTGCTGATGATCGACAACTACGACTCCTTCACCTACAACCTGGTGCAATACTTCGGCGAACTCGGCGAGGAGGTGCTGACCATCCGCAATGACGAGATCACGCTCGATGACATCAAGAAGCTCAATCCCGAGCGCATCTGCCTCTCCCCCGGCCCCTGCAGCCCCAAGGAAGCCGGTATCTGCGTAGACCTGTTGAAGGAGTTCTCGGGCAAGCTGCCCATCCTGGGTGTCTGCCTCGGCCACCAGGCCATCGGCGAAGCCTTCGGCGGCAACATCGTGCGCGCCAAGCAGGTCATGCATGGCAAGACATCGAAAATCGCCCATACCGGCGTGGGCGTCTTCAAGGACCTGCCCTCGCCCTACACCGTGATCCGCTACCACTCGCTGGCCATCGAACGCGCCACGCTGCCGGACTGCCTGGAAGTGACCGCCTGGACCGATGACGGCGAGATCATGGGCGTGCGCCACAAGCAGTTCGAACTGCAAGGCGTGCAATTCCACCCCGAGTCCATCCTTTCCGAGCACGGCCACGCCCTGCTCAAGAACTTCCTGACCGGCAGCGCCCACGGCTGAGGCCGCGCCGGGACCACGACACCAAAAAGAGACCAGACATGCCTATCACCCCGCAAGAAGCGCTGTTGCGCTGTATCGAACACCGCGAAATCTTCCACGACGAAATGCTGACCCTGTTCCGCCAGATCATGGGCGGCGAGATGTCGCCGGTCATGATCGCCGCACTCACCATGGGCCTGCGCGTAAAGAAGGAAAGCATCGGCGAGATCGCCGCCGCCGCGCAGGTCATGCGCGAATTCGCCACCAAGGTGCCGATGGCCGACACCACCGGCCTGCTGGACATCGTCGGCACCGGTGGCGACGGCGCACATACCTTCAACATCTCCACGGCCTCCATGTTCGTGGCGGCGGCCGCCGGTGCACGCGTGGCCAAGCACGGCGGGCGTAGCGTGTCCTCCTCCTCGGGCAGCGCCGACGTGCTCGAAGCCCTGGGCGCGGACATCAACCTGCAACCGGAACAGGTGGCGCAATCGATCGCCCAGAGCGGCATCGGCTTCATGTTCGCCCCCAACCACCACGCCGCCATGAAGCACGCCGCCCCGGTGCGCAAGGAGCTGGGCGTGCGCACCATCTTCAATATCCTCGGCCCGCTGACCAATCCGGCCGGCGCTCCAAATATCCTGATGGGCGTGTTCCATGCCGACCTGGTCGGCATCCAGGTACGCGTACTGCAACGCCTGGGCGCGCAACACGCCATCGTGGTCTGGGGTCGCGACAACCTGGACGAAGTCACCCTGGGCGGCGCGACCATGGTGGGCGAGCTGGTCAATGGCGAGATCCGCGAATATGAAATCCACCCGGAAGACTACGGTCTGTCCATGTTCGCCAGCCGCAACCTGCAGGTGGCAAACTCGAACGAGTCCAAGGAGAAGATCTTCGAAGCCCTGCGCGGGGAACCCGGTCCGGTGCACGACATCGTATTGATCAATGCCGCCACCGCCCTGTATGCAGCCGGCGTGGCCCCCTCGATTGCCGATGGCCTGGCCACCGCGCGCGCCACCATCGCCTCCGGCGCCGCCCGCGCCAAGCTGGACCAGTTCGTGCAAGTCACGCGCCAGCTTGGCGGCAAACACTAATCCGACAAGGAAGCCCATGTCCGACATCCTCAACAAGATCCTCGACGTCAAGGCCGAGGAAATCCGCATCGCGCAAAAGCAGCGCGACCTGGCCAGCCTGCGCCGCGACGTCGAAACCGACAGCGAACTGCGCTCCGAACTGCGCAACTTCGAAGCCAGCCTGCGCGACAAGATCGCCAACGGCCAGGCCGGCGTGATTGCCGAGGTCAAGAAGGCCTCTCCCTCCAAGGGCGTGATCCGCCCCGACTTCAAGCCTGCCGAGATCGCCGTCAGCTACGCCACCCACGGTGCGGCCTGCCTGTCGGTCTTGACCGACGAGCAGTTCTTCCAGGGTTCACCCGACTATCTCAAGCAGGCCCGCGCAGCCTGTGCGCTGCCGGTCCTGCGCAAGGATTTCATGGTCGATCACTATCAGATCTACCAGGCCCGCTCCTGGGGCGCCGATGCCATCCTGCTGATCGTGGCCGCCCTGGACCACGGCCTGATGGCCGACATGGAAGCCTGCGCCCACGAACTGGGCATGAGCGTGCTGGTGGAAGTGCACGACCGCGCCGAACTGGATGCGGCACTCAAGCTCAAGACCCGCCTGCTGGGCATCAACAACCGCAACCTGCGTACCTTCGAGACCACGCTGGACACTACGCTGGGCCTGCTGCCGCGCATCCCGCCGGAGAAACTGGTAGTCACCGAGTCGGCCATCGCGACCCCGGACGACGTCAAGCGCATGCGCGACGCCGACGTCCACGCCTTCCTGGTCGGCGAAGCCTTCATGCGGGCGCCGGAACCGGGCGTCGAGCTGGCACGACTGTTCGCCTGAACTGATCTTCGCGTGCAGCAAAAAACCTCGCCCGGTGCAAACCGGTGCGAGGTTTTTTTTTGCTCCCGAGCGAGAGCCGGATCAGGCTGCGAAACCGCCGTCGATGGTCAGGTTCGCACCGGTGATGTAACCCGATTCCGGACCGGCGAGATAGGCCACGAAGCTGGCGATTTCCTCGGCCTTGCCGTAGCGCGGCAGGGCCATCAGGCCGGTCAGAGCGGCAGCGAAGTCACCGCTGGCCGGGTTCATGTCGGTATCGACCGGACCTGGCTGCACGTTGTTGACGGTGATGCCACGCGGACCCAGGTCGCGTGCCAGGCCCTTGGTCAATCCCACCAGGGCCGACTTGCTCATCGCATACACGGCGCCGCCGGCGAAGGGGATGCGTTCGGCGTTGGTGCTGCCGATGCTGATGACGCGACCGCCGTCGCCCATGTAGCGGGCGGCTTCCTGGGTGGCGACGAAGACGCTGCGCACGTTCACGGCGAGGGTGCGGTCCAGATCTTCCAGCTTGAATTCATCGATCGGGCCCATAGCCAGCACACCGGCATTGTTCACCAGGATATCGAGACGACCGAAGGTTTCTGCAGCCAGGCGAATGGCTTGCTGCAGGGCGGTCGCGTCCGAGCTGTCGGCCTGGATGGCCAGGGCACGGCCACCGGCGGCTTCCACGCTGCTGACCAGGGCTTGCGCCTTGTCCGGCGAGCTGACGTAGGTGAAGGCCACGGTAGCGCCTTCGGCGGCCAGACGCTGCACGATGGCTGCGCCGATGCCGCGCGAACCGCCCTGGACGAAGGCAACCTTGGACACCAGGGTGTTGTGGGAAGTGGTGGTGATTTGCTTGGTCATGATCTTGCTCCTTGGATAGATGCGTAAGTGATTGCGTAGGGTTGAACCCGTTGGCGCGTTTCTGTTTGCGTCTGGGTTGAAGCAAGTATCGGCGTTTGATTATGTTGCGACTAGCCGGCAATCACTATCTTCTTTTTAAACCAATGGTTTAGAATCAGCCCATGGAAACCATGACCAGCATCGAATGCTTCGTCGCTGCGGCCAATGCCGGCAGCTTTTCGGCGGCGGCGCGCCAGCTAGGCCTGACCTCGGCCGCGGTCGGCAAGAACGTGGCCAGGCTGGAATCTTCATTGGGGGTGCGCCTGTTCCACCGCAGCACCCGCAAGCTGTCGCTGACCGAGGCGGGCGAACGCTTCCTGCAGGAGGTGGCCGGCGGCCTGCAGGCCATCCGCAGCGCCGTGGCCAACCTGGCCAGCGCCGGCGGGCAGCCGGCGGGCACGCTCAAGGTCAGCATGGGAACGGGGTTCGGGCGCCAGTACATCCTGCCCTTGCTGGGGGAATTCCTGGGCCGCTATCCGGGCATCCAGCCGGACTGGCATTTCGAGAATCGCCCGGTGGATCTGATCACGGAAGGATTCGATGCCGCCATTGCCGGCGGTACCGAACTCTCCCCCGGGGTGGTGGCGCGTGAACTGGCGCCGGCGCATCGGGTATTGCTGGCCTCACCGGCCTATCTGGAGGCGCACCCGGCACTACGCTCGCCGGCCGATCTGGCCGACCATGCCGGCGTGCTGATCCGCTCGCCGCAGACCGGGCGCATCCGCCCGTTCTCGCTGCGCGACCGCCATGGCCAACAGGCGCCGGTGACCTTGCAACAACGGATGACCATGAGCGACGCCAACGCCGCCTGCGAGGTGGCCGAGGCCGGACTGGGCATCACCCTGGTCTCGATGCCGCATGCCCTGATCTACCTGGATCGCGGCACCCTGGTGCGGGTATTGCCGGACTGGTACGTCGATACCGGCATGCTGTCGCTGTATTTCACGGCGGCACGGCTGTTGCCGGCCAAGACCCGGGTCTTCGTCGATTTCGTGGTGGAACATTTCCGCCAGCAGCGGCTGGCGCAGCGCTTCAACGCACTGGGCTGAAGATCGCCCTCACGCCTTGCCCTGCCGGGTGGCGCGCATGCCGCCGCCAATATTGCTGCCGGCATCGTGCGACAGACCACGGTAGCCGATCACCGAGACCAGCGTCACCAGGCCGGCCATTGCGAAGGCCCACTGGAAGTCGCCCAGCGTAAAGTGGGCGCCGCTGGCGTCCACCTCTTCCCCGCGCAGATAGGCCGCCACGCGCAAGGCCAGCGCGCCAAAGGCGATGCCCATGCCGATGGTCATCTGCTGCGCCACGCTCCAGAGCGTGCTGGCGGAGGATTTGCGGGCATCGCTGATGTCGGCATAGGCCAGCGTGGCGAGCGTGGAAAACTGCATCGAGCGCGACAGGCCGTAACAGAAGATCACCCCCAGGATCACCGGCAAGGGCGTGCCCGGCGTGAGCAGGCCGCAGGCAATGATGAGACAACCGGCGATGGCCGCATTGTTCAGCGCCACGCTGCGGAAACCAAAACGCTGCAGGATGCGCGTGGTGAATGCCTTCATGCCCAGGTTGCCCAAGGCGGTCGCCAGCAGCAACAGCCCCGACTGGAACGCCGTGAGGCCGAAACCGATCTGGAACATCAGGGGCATCAGGTAAGGCACCGCATCCACACCGATGCGCGTGAGCGAACCGGTCAGCACGGTCACCGAATAGGTCGGAATGCGCAGATTGGAAAAGTCCAGCAGCGGATGTTCGATGCGCTGCATATGCCACCAGGCGCACCCGCCCAGCACCACCCCCAGGGCCACGAAGCCCAGCGCCACCTTGATGTTGGATTCCATGTGGCTGGCGATCTCGGTGCCATACAGCAGCGAGGTCAGCGCCGCGCCCGAGAGCAGGAAGCCAATCAGGTCCAGCGGCCGCCGGCTGTGGCCATGCTCGTTGCGCACCACCGTCATCACCGCGATGAAAGCGGCGATACCGAACGGCACATTCATCAGGAAGATCCAGTGCCACGAGGCATAGGTGGTGATAAAGCCACCGATGGATGGCCCCACCACCGGCGCCACGATGGCCGGCCAGGTGATGGTGGCGATGGCCTTCATCAACCGCTCCTTGCCGGTGCTGCGTACCACGATCATGCGTCCGACCGGCACCATCATGGCCCCGCCCAATCCCTGCAAGACCCGCGCCGCCGTGAATTGCCAGACATTCTCCGAATACCCGCACAGGATGGACGCCAGGGTGAAGATGACGATGGCCATGCCGAACACGGTACGCGACCCGAAGCGGTCCGCCACCCATCCACTGATGGGAATGAACACCGCCAGCGTGAGCATATAGGCGGTCATGCCCAGGCTCAGTTCGTTGGGACCGACACCGAAGGACTGAGCCATCTGCGGCAAGGCCGTGGCGATGATGGTGGTGTCCAGGTACTCCATGAAGAAGGTCGCCGCCACGATGTAGGGCAACATGCGCACGCGCGCGTCCGGCAAGCTGTTGTCGTTGGTTCCCACGTCCTCTATCCCTGTCTGCTGGTCCGACATGCGAAACGCCGGCATGTGCCGGCGCTTCTTTTCGAAATTATTTATATCATTTACAAAACCGGCCCTGCATCAATAGAACCTCAGCACATGCATCAGTACCTGGATCACGATGATGCCGCCGATCAGCCCGCCGCCAAAATAGACGATCACCCCGAGCAACATGTTGGTGCGACGCTGCTCGGCCAGGAGCTTGCGCATCAGTTCGGTATTCTGCGGCTGGCCTTCGCCGTTGGTGTAGCGGGTCAACGCCTGATGTGCCAGACGCGGCAGCTCGGGCAGCAGACGGCTGTAGCGCGGCACCTCGACCTTCAATTGCTCGACGAAACCACGCCAGCCGATCTGCTCGCTCATCCAGCGTTCCAGATAAGGCTTGGCAGTCTTCCACAAGTCCAGGTCGGGATCGAGCTGGCGGCCCAGGCCTTCGACGTTGAGCAGGGTCTTCTGCAGCAGCACCAGTTGCGGCTGCACCTCGACATTGAAACGGCGCGAGGTCTGGAACAGGCGCAGCAGCACCTGGCCGAAGGAAATGTCCTTCAGCGGACGATCGAAGATGGGCTCGCAGCAGGCGCGCACGGCCGCTTCCAGTTCATCGACGCGGGTATCCTTGGGCGCCCAGCCGGATTCGATGTGGGCCTCGGCCACGCGCTTGTAGTCGCGACGGAAGAAGGCCAGGAAATTCTGCGACAGGTAATCCTTGTCGAAATCGTTGAGCGTGCCGACGATGCCGAAGTCCAGTGCGATGTAGCGACCGAAGGTCTCCGGCGCCACCGAGACCAGGATATTGCCGGGGTGCATGTCGGCATGGAAGAAGCCATCGCGGAACACCTGGGTGAAGAAGATCTCCACGCCGTCCCGCGACAGCTTGGACAGGTCCACCCCTTCCGCACGCAGGCGCTCGGTCTGCGAGATGGGGATGCCATGCATGCGCTCCATCACGATCACCGAGGGCGAGCAGTAATCCCAGTACATCTCCGGCACCATCAGCAGCGTGGATTCGGCGAAGTTGCGGCGCAGCTGGCTGGCGTTGGCGGCTTCGCGCATCAGGTCCAGTTCGTCGTGCAGGTACTTGTCGAACTCGCCCACGACTTCCTTGGCCTTGAGGCGGCGGCCATCCGCCCACAGACGCTCCAGCCAGTCGGCGGCCACGTGCATGAGGCCGATGTCGTGGTCGATGATGTCGCGCATGCCGGGGCGCAGCACCTTGACCGCGACTTCCTTGCCATCCTTCAGGGTGGCAAAGTGGACCTGGGCAATCGAGGCCGAAGCCACCGGGGTGCGTTCGAAGCTGGCGAAGAGTTGGTCGGGATGGGCGCCCAGCGATTTCTCGATCTGCCTGACGGCAAGTTCGGATTCGAACGGCGGCACGCGGTCCTGCAGCAGCGTGAGCTCGTTGGCGATGTCGGGCGGCATCAGGTCGCGCCGGGTGGACAGCACCTGGCCGAACTTGATGAAGATGGGACCCAGGTCTTCCAGCGCGCGACGCAAGCGCTCGCCGCGTGGCGCGGACAGGTTGCGCCAGAAGAAGATGCGGTTGACGATGCGGGCGAAGCGCGGCGGGGCGAATTCGGAGGCGATGATTTCATCCAGGCCATAGAGGATGGCGACGCGGATGATCTTGAGCAGACGCATGGAACGCAGCAGCATTTAGCGACGCTCCAGTTTCTCGATGCGCTTGGACAGACGTTCCAGGTCATCGCGCAGGCGCACGACGTCGGCAGAAAAATCCTGCAGCTGGCGGGGGCGGATCAGCATCGGTTGTTCTTCCAGGAAATACTCGGCCAGGTTTTCGGTCAGCTTGCGCTGGGTGGTGCGGGCAGCCTCGAACAGGCCGCGCGCGCCGGAGACGATGCGGGTGGCGGCGACATCGCCCACCACGCGTGACAGGTCATCCTCGGCATCCCAGCGCAACTTCTGGCTCAGTTGCGAAATGGCATTGGCAAAATCGGCATCGCCCTCCAGCTTGACGTAGGACACGGCGCGTTCGCGGTTGGCGGCGATCAGCGGCAGGTCCGACAGTTTCAGGCGGATGGTGACATTGGCCGGCGCGTCGGCGGAGACATCCTGCAGGTAGCCGTCACCGGCCACCTTCAGGCGCAACTGCATGACGCCGGTATCGATGCAGGCGACCTTGCCGGCATGGGTGATGAGGGTATTGCGCGCCCACGGCTCCTGCGCCAGCAGATGGTTGATCACCGCCGCAGCGGGTTTCATCGGGTCGAGGGCCAGGGTGGACGGGTCGGGCAGCACGGACATGGGTTCCAGAGACGGGTTGAGCCGGGGACAGCAATAAGAACGCGGAAGCGGCGAAGAATTCACCAATATTCAGCTCCGCAAAAACAAAACCGCCCGATCAAGCGGGCGGTCTCAAGTGTAACAGCTTGGCGCGCCGGCAAGGCTCACGCGCCGCGTGTTCCTTGATCCAGCGCCGCCCGGCCCGGCTACACCTGCTGGATACCGGCCAGCACCCAGCCGCCGCTGCCGTTGAGCGGCTTGGACAGGTTCCAGATCTCGGCGAAGGGCTCGGCCGAGGCGTCCGGAGCTTCCTTGATCAGCCCCTGGAAGCGCACGGTGGCGAGGTAATCGAAGGCCATGGTCTCGATGCCCAGCAGTTCTGCATCCAGCTGCACGACATCGGTGGCATTGGGCGCGGCACCGCGTTCGGTGAGCTGCATGCGCAGTTCGGCGAACATTTCGGGCGTGGTGAATTCACGGATGTCATTGGCATCGGCGCGATCCCAGGCGGCTTGCAAGCGGATGAAGTAGGTCTTGGCATTGCGTACGAAACCGGCAGTGTCGAAGCCCGCAGGGATGCCCCAGTGCTGGATCTGCGCGGGTTGACCAGTGCCACCGTAGCCACCATGGCCGCTGCCTTGCAGCGCAGCCGGGGAACTGCCTGGGAAAGCTGGCGGCGGGTTGATGTCACGCAGGCCGGAGCCGATTTCTGGTGTCGCACCGGCGGCGCTGCCGATGGGGCTCACGCCCGGCATCGGCGTGGCATAGGCCGGATTGCTGTTCTGCGCCTCGCGACCACGGGCAAACATGCGGATCAGGAAGATCACCGCCGCGCACAGCAAGGCGATGGTCAACAGAGAACCCAGCATGCCACCCAGCGCACCGCCGATGCCGAAGTGCGACATCAGCGCGCCAAGGCCGAAGCCCAGCAAGGCGCCGCCCAGCACGTTGCGCCAGGGGCTGGCAGGCTTGGGCAGGGGGGCGCTTTGCGGCGTAGCAGCTGGCGTCGCGGGCCGATAAGGGGTGGCGGCAGGCTGACTGTAGGACGGCGAAGACGGTGCCGCCTGGCGCGAATAATTGGACGATTGCTTGCCGAAGGAACCACCGCCGCCCAGGCGCTTGGCCTCGGCCGGTGACGTGAGCAGGGCTAGCGAAGTCATCGCCAGCAGCAGTGCGAGCAGGAATTTTTTCATGGCTTACCTCTTGTGGACGTTGCCGTCAGTGCGGGATGCCGGAGCGCAAAGCAGATTGGCGATCCGACAGGGCCATTGTCACCCGGCAAAATTAAGCCAGCCTTAATGCCGGGCCACGCCAGGTCAGCCGCTGCCCGCCTGGCTTACATCTTGATGCCGGTATGCAGCGCGGCCACGCCGGCGGTCAGGTTGAAATACTGCACGCGCTCCAGACCGACCTGTTCCATCATCTGCTTCAGGGTTTCCTGGTCGGGATGCATGCGGATCGATTCGGCCAGGTAGCGATAGCTGTCGGCGTCGTTGGCGACCTTCTTGCCCAGCCACGGCAGGACCGAGAAGGAGTACACGTCGTAGGGCTTCTTCAGCGGCTCCCAGACCTTGGAGAATTCCAGCACCAGCAGCTTGCCACCGGGTTTCAGCACACGGCGCATCTCGGCCAGGGCGGCATCCTTGTGGGTCATGTTGCGCAGGCCGAAGGCCACCGAGACGCGGTCGAAATAGTTGTCCGGGAAGGGCAGCTTCTCGGCGTCGCACAGCATGGTGGGGGTGACGATGCCCTTGTCGAGCAGGCGGTCGCGGCCCACGCGCAGCATGGATTCGTTGATGTCGGTCAGCCAGACTTCGCCGCTGGGACCGGCCTGCCTGGCGAAGGCCTTGGACAGGTCACCGGTGCCACCGGCAATATCAAGTACCTTGAAGCCGGGGCGAATACCCGCCTGGGCGATGGTGAAAGCTTTCCAGATGCGATGCAGGCCAGCCGACATGAAGTCGTTCATCACGTCGTACTTGGCGGCGACGGAGTGGAACACTTCCGCGACCTTGCGGACCTTCTCTTCTTCTTTGACGGTTTCGTAACCGAAATGGGTGGTGTTGGTCATGGCTAGGCCTGTAACGTTGAAGACGACATTATAAGAGACCGGCCACGCTGCGGTTTGCCCTCGATCAGCATGGCCTTGCAGTGTTCAGTGCGAGTGGCCGCAGCCGTGACCACCTGCAGCCTCGGCCTGATGGTCGCGCCCGCTCTCGCGGGTGAAGCCCGCCGCTTCCAGTTTCTGCAGATAGGTTTCCCACATCGCGGACTGGTCACGGCCGAGCTGGTAGAGATAGTCCCAGGTGAAGATACCGCTGGCATGGCCGTCCGAGAACAGCGGTTTGACCCCGTAGTTGCCGACCGGTTCGATGCCGTTGATCTCGACCTCGCGCTTGCCGGTCTGCAGCACTTCCTGGCCGGGACCATGGCCGCGTACTTCGGCCGAGGGGGAATACACGCGCATGAGCTCGAAGGGCAGCGAAAACATCACGCCATCATCGAACTCGACCTCCACCACGCGCGAGAGCTTGCGTACCTTGAAGGACACCGGAACCGGAGAAGTCTGGGCGCTCATGGGCTATCCCTTGTGAAATGTGTGAAATGTGTGAAATCGGTGAGAGGAGAAATGACGCTGGCAAGCTTGCAGCATCCCCCATCCGCGACATCGGTGACATCGGCCGCACCCGGACGCGATGGATCACGCCCGGTGCGACAAGGCCAGCGCAATCAGGCCGTCAAACCCGCCGCATCCAGCTGCCGGCGCACGGCTTCGCGCAGTTGCGGCAGCAAGGCGCGACGCGCGGCGAGGCTGGCGGCATCGGCCGGCCGGCGTGGCTCGGCCCATACCGGACTGGGGAAATGACGATCATCGAGGAAGCGCGGGATCACATGCCAGTGCACGTGCGGGGTCATGTTGCCCAGCGTGGCCAGGTTGACCTTCTCGGGTTGCATGACTTCGCGCTGCGCCGCTTCCACCGCCCAGACGGCGTTGGCCATGCGCGTGCGCTGGGCCGGTGCCAGGTCGGTCATTTCCTTGACGTGGGTGTTGCAGATCACGCGGCAAAAGCCGGGGTAATTCGGCTCATCGACCAGCACCACCCGGAACTCCGGATGGCGCCACAGCACTTCGCCGCCGTCACCGGCGCACAGTTCGCATGCAGGGGTCTGGCTCATCATGGGCTCCCGTGCTTACACCAGGATGCGTTCGATGCCGCCATTGTTGGCGCGCTCGACGTATTCGGGCATCCAGTTCTCGCCCAGCAGGTGACGCGCCATCTCGACCACGATGTAGTCGGCAGTGGTGCCGGCATCCTCGTTGTAGCGCGACAGGCCCTGGAAGCAGGACGGGCAGGAGGTCAGGATCTTGACGTCGCCGGTGAAACCGTCGGCGCGCACCTTGTCGCTGCCCTTCTTCATTTCCTCTTCCTTGCGGAAGCGGACCTGGGTCGAGACATCCGGACGCGACACGCCGAAGGTACCCGACTCGCCGCAGCAGCGGTCGTTCTTCTCGATCTTCTGCGCATCCACCGTGGTGATAAGCGAGTTGACCGTCTTCAGCGGGTCCTGCAGCTTCATCGGGGTGTGGCAGGGATCGTGGTACATGTAGCGGGTACCGGTCACGCCTTCCAGCTTGACGCCCTTTTCCAGCAGGTATTCGTGGATGTCGATGATGCGGCAACCGGGGAATATCTTCTCGAATTCATAGCCCTGCAACTGGTCGTAGCAGGTACCGCAGGAGACCACGACGGTCTTGATGTCGAGGTAGTTCAGCGTATTGGCCATGCGATGGAACAGCACGCGGTTGTCGGTGATGATCTTCTCGCCCTTGGCGAAGTCGCCGGTGCCGCGTTGCGGGTAACCGCAGCACAGGTAACCCGGCGGCAGCACCGTCTGCACGCCCACGTTCCACAGCATCGCCTGAGTGGCCAGGCCGACCTGCGAGAACAGGCGCTCCGAGCCGCAGCCGGGGAAGTAGAACACCGCCTCGGTATCGGCCGTGGTGGTCTTGGGATTGCGGATGATGGGGACGATCTTGTCGTCCTCGATATCCAGCAAGGCACGCGCGGTCTTCTTGGGCAGGTTGCCCGGCATCTTCTTGTTGATGAAGTGGATCACCTGCTCCTTGATCGGCGCCTTGCCGACCGTGGCTGCAGGTTTCTGGGTCTGCTTCTTGGCCAGCTTCTTCAACAGGTCATTGCCCAGGCGCTGCGCCTTGAAGCCCCACTGCGTCATCACCTTGCGGGTGGCGTTGATGGTGGCCGGGTCGGTGGCGTTCAGGAAGAACATGGCCGCATTGGTGCCGGCATTGAAGGACTTCTTGCCCATCTTGCGCAGCAGGTTGCGCATGTTCATCGAGACATCGCCGAAGTCGATATCGACCGGGCAAGGCGTGACGCACTTGTGGCAGACCGTGCAGTGGTCGGCCACGTCCTCGAACTCTTCCCAATGCTTGATGGAGACACCGCGACGGGTCTGCTCTTCATAGAGGAAGGCTTCCACCAGCAGCGAGGTCGCCAGGATCTTGTTGCGCGGCGAGTACAGCAGGTTGGCACGCGGTACGTGGGTCGAGCAGACCGGCTTGCACTTGCCACAGCGCAGGCAGTCCTTGACGCTGCTGGCAATGGCGCCGATATCGCTCTGCTGCATGATCAGCGATTCATGCCCCATCAGGCCGAAGGACGGCGTATAGGCATTGCGCAGGTCGGCTTCCATGCCGGGCAGGTCCAGCAGCTTGCCCTTGTTGAAGCGACCTTCCGGGTCCACGCGCTTCTTGTAGTCGCGGAATTCGCCGATCTCGTCCTCGGTCAGGAATTCCAGCTTGGTGATGCCGATGCCGTGCTCACCCGAGATGACGCCATCCAGCGAACGCGCCAGCTTCATGATGCGGGCCACGGCGACGTGGGCATCCTGCAGCATTTCGTAGTGGTCGGAATTGACCGGGATGTTGGTGTGCACGTTGCCATCGCCCGCGTGCATGTGCAGCGCCACGAAGACCCGGCCACGCAGCACGCGCTTGTGGATGGCCTGGCATTCTTCCAGGATCAGCTTGAAGGCTGCACCCGAGAAGATCTGGCGCAGCTGCGCGCGCACTTCCTGCTTCCAGGAGATGCGCACGGTGCGGTCCTGCACGACGTGGAAGACGGCGGCTCCGGGCTGGTCGAGCAGGCGTTGCTCAAAGACCGGCAGCATCTTCTCCAGGCCCAGTGCGGCCAGTTCGGCCTTGGCCTCGGTCAGCGGCTTGTCCAGGTTGGCCAGCAGATAGGACCAGCGTGCGTGGGTCTGCTCCAGCAGGGTTTCAGCCTGGTGGACCCGGTCTTCCAGCATTTCGGCGGCGGGGATGTCATCACCCTCGGCGTCATCGCTCTTGCCCAGCGGCAGGTTGCCCTTGACGAAGAAGCTGTCCAGTTCGGCCAGCAGTTGCAGCTTGTTCTTGATCGACAGTTCGATGTTGATGCGCTCGATGCCGTCGGTGTATTCGCCCATGCGGTTCAGCGGGATCACCACGTCTTCGTTGATCTTGAAGGCGTTGGTGTGCTTGGCGATGGCGGCGGTGCGCGAACGGTCCAGCCAGAATTTCTTGCGCGCTTCCGGGCTGACGGCGACAAAGCCCTCACCCACGCGGTTGTTGGCCATGCGGATCACTTCCGAAGCCGCTGCGGCCACGGCGTTTTCGTCGTCACCGACGATGTCGCCGATCAGTACCATCTTGGGCAGCACGCCGCGCTTGGACTTGGTGGCATAGCCCACCGCGCGCAGGTAGCGCTCGTCCAGGTGTTCCAGGCCGGCCAGGATGGCGCCGCCCTTCCTGGTCTCGGCGTCGAGGTAATCCTTGATCTCGACGATCGAGGGAATCGCATCGCGCGCCTGGCCGAAGAACTCCAGGCAGACCGTGCGGGTCTGCTTGGGCATCTTGTGCAGGATCCAGCGGGCCGAGGTGATCAGGCCGTCGCAACCTTCCTTCTGCACGCCGGGCAGGCCCGAGAGGAACTTGTCGGTGACGTCCTTGCCCAGGCCTTCCTTGCGGAATTTCTTGCCGGAGATTTCCAGGATCTCGGTCTTGAAGACTTCGGTCTTCTGGCCCTTTTCGCCGGGGTGCGACCATTCCAGCTTGAAGCGCGCCACTTCGACGTCGTGGATCTTGCCCAGGTTGTGGTCCAGGCGGGTCACTTCCAGCCAGTCCCCTTGCGGATCGACCATGCGCCAGCTGGCCAGGTTGTCCAGTGCGGTACCCCACAGCACTGCCTTCTTGCCGCCGGCATTCATGGCGACATTGCCGCCGATGCAGGAAGCTTCAGCCGAGGTCGGGTCCACCGCGAAGACGAAACCGGCCTTTTCAGCCGCATCCGAGACGCGCTTGGTGACCACGCCGGCACCCGAGTAGATGGTGGCGTAGGGCTTGTCCAGGCCGGGCAGGATTTCCATCTCGACCGCGCCCAGCTGTTCCAGCTTTTCGGTATTGATGACGGCCGACAGCGGCGTCAGCGGAATGGCGCCGCCGGTATAGCCGGTGCCGCCGCCACGCGGGATGATGGTCAGGCCCAGTTCGATACAGGCCTTGACCAGGCCGGCCATTTCGTCTTCGGTGTCCGGGGTCAGCACCACGAAGGGGTACTCGACGCGCCAGTCGGTGGCGTCGGTGACGTGGGAGACGCGCGAGAGACCGTCGAACTTGATGTTGTCCTTGGCCGTATAACGACCCAGTACCTTGTTGGCGCGCTTGCGCAAATCATAGGTCTGGCGGAATTCCTCGGCAAAGTCGGCGATGGCCTTCTTGGCCGCCTTCAGCAGGGCTTCCACGCTGGCGCTGCGGCGCTGGGCTTCGGCGTCGCCGGCTTCGGCCAGATCGGTGGCCAGGCGGCGCTTGTCCACTTCGTTCAGGCGATGGTTGAGCGCCTCGATCAGCGCGGCGCGGCGCTTGGGATTGTCCAGCAGGTCGTCCTGCAGGTAGGGATTGCGGCGGACCACCCAGATATCGCCCAGGACTTCATACAGCATGCGCGCCGAGCGACCGGTCTGGCGCTTGCCGCGCAGCTCGTCCAGCAAGGACCAGGACGCTTCGCCCAACAACCGGATCACGATCTCGCGATCTGAGAAGGAGGTGTAGTTGTAGGGGATTTCGCGCAAGCGCGGAGGCGTGGCGCCGTGCGGCGCGTCTGTAAGCAAGGCCTGGATCTGTGCGGGGGCGTTCATCTATGTATGAGGTCAATCTGCTGCCGGAGGAGCATTTTAGCCTATTGGCAAAACTCGCGACGGGATGGGCCGGTTTTGGGGAGCGACCGGACGACGTTTGCAGGGGCGCCTGGCGGAGGAAAAGCAATAGCCAGGCTCAATTGAATTTATAAATACAATCAATTTCAGTAAATCAATTGAATAAATCTATACTTCATTCAGACCTCAGGTGAACATTCCTGAACCAATACCAGAGAGGCGGCTCCCATGTTGCAAGCACTGATGACGGAATTCCTGGAAAACCTGGCCATTACCCTGGCCGACTATGCCCAATGCAAGGCGTGAGGAAGCGATCATGAACACAATGAACACCGCGACAACCTTCAGTGACACCGGCCTTTACCTGAAGCTCAAGACACGCCACCTGGCGGTACTGGGCGTGACAGCCACCTTCCTGGCCATTCGGGTGGTGGAAGGCCTGCTGCCTGCCTTGAGCGCCTGAGTTGACCGCGTGAGCGCTTGCTCCGGCCAGCCAGACGGCACCTTCGGGTGCCGTTTCCATTTGCACTACCGCTGACCTATCGACCCAGGGCCCGGATCACGCCAGCCAGCTCCCCAGCTTGTGCCAGAAGCCGTCCGGCACATTCAACAGCAGCCAGGTCATCAGTACATAGCGGATGAACTTGCCGATGGCCATGTACACCACCGAGGGCCAGAACGGCAGGCGCAGCCAGCCGGCCAGGGTACAGATGGGGTCGCCGATGCCGGGCAGCCAGGCCAGCAGCATGGTCTTGGCGCCAAACCTCTCCAGCCAGTGGAACCAGCGCGAGGAACGCTCCTTGGCGAAGGCCTGCTTGGCGCCATAGCCCATCCAGTAGTCGACGATGCCGCCCAGGGTATTGCCCAGCGTGGCCACCAGGATCACCGGCCAGAACATCTCCGGACTGGCCTTGATGACGGCGAACACCGCCGGTTCCGAGCCCAGCGGCAGCAGCGTGGCGGAGATGAAGCTGATCAGGAAGACCGACGTCAGGCCGACCGTGGGGATAGCGAGGATATTGAGCAGCCAGAGGACGGCGGATTCGATCATGCAGGCGGAGGGTAGATTGAAGGCTGGCCGCGGCCAGGGGGAATATGTTGCGAAACTTGCCATCCATCAAGCCCGGTCGAATGGCGCAGCGTGCATTCTAGCTGGTGCCATCGGGGCTGAATTCAAGAACTGAAGAAAGATTCACCCCCATCCGGAACTTGTCCCCCGGCTTGCCAGTGCCCTGCCCTGCGCCGGTGGGCTCCTTTATAATGTCCAGTTCCCCTGGACCGGAGCGGCTACCGCTCTCCGCGCCCAAGAGGAATCCCGACCGGCTTACCGAGCCGCTTTTTCCCTTTGCCTGATTGCGATATGACCGCGCCTGAACCCGCTGCTGCTCGCCTGACCTCACTTCACTGAAGACCGACATGAGTAACGATTATCTGAAAAAAATCCTGACTGCCCGCGTCTATGACGTCGCCCAAGAAACCCCGCTGGAACTGGCGAACACGCTGTCGCAAAGGATTGATAATCGAATTTACTTCAAGCGCGAAGACATGCAGAGCGTGTTCAGCTTCAAGCTGCGCGGCGCCTACAACAAGATGGCCCACCTGACGCCGGCGCAACTCAAGCGCGGCGTCATCTGCGCCTCCGCCGGCAACCACGCCCAGGGCGTGGCGCTGTCGGCCGCCCGCCTGGGCTTCCGCGCCGTGATCGTGATGCCCACCACCACCCCGCAGGTCAAGATCGACGCCGTCAAGGCGCGGGGCGGCGAAGTGGTGCTCTTCGGCGACTCCTTCACGGACGCCTATGAACACGCGCTGACGCTGGAAAAGAAGCAGAAGCTGACCTTCGTGCATCCCTTCGACGATCCGTATGTGATCGCCGGCCAGGGGACGGTGGGCATGGAAATCCTGCGCCAGCACCCGGACCCGATCCACGCCATCTTTGTGGCCATCGGCGGTGGCGGGCTGATCGCCGGTGTGGCCTCCTACGTCAAGGCAGTGCGCCCGGACATCAAGATCATCGGCGTACAGACCACCGACTCCGACGCCATGGCCCGCAGCCTCAAGGCCGGTCGCCGCGTGGCCCTGCCGGACGTGGGCCTGTTCTCGGACGGTACGGCCGTCAAGCTGGTCGGTGAAGAAACCTTCCGCATCGCCAAGGAACTGGTGGACGAGATCATCATCGTCGATACCGATGCCGTCTGTACCGCCATCAAGGACATCTTCCAGGACACGCGCAGCATCGTGGAGCCGGCCGGTGCACTGGCCGTGGCCGGCGCCAAGGCCTACGTGGAGCGCGCGCGTGCCAGCAAGAAGCCGATCAAGGGCGAGTCGCTCATCACCATCGCCTGCGGCGCCAACATGAACTTCGACCGCCTGCGCTTCGTGGCCGAGATGGCCGATGCCGGCGAGGCCCGCGAAGCCGTCTTTGCCGTCACCATCCCGGAAGAGCGCGGCAGCTTCCGCCGCTTTTGCGAGACTGTCGGCCCGCGCAACGTGACCGAGTTCAACTACCGCATCAGCGATGACAAGGCGGCGCACGTCTTCGTCGGCATCCAGGTCTCGGCCGCCGACGAGGCCGGCAAGATCGCCCGCAACTTCGAGAAGGCCGGCTTCGGCGTGCTGGACCTGACCCACGATGAACTGGCCAAGGTCCACATCCGTCACCTGGTGGGCGGCAAAAGTGAACTTGCCAGCGATGAATTGCTGTATCGCTTCGAATTCCCGGAGCGCCCGGGCGCGCTGATGAAATTCCTCTCCAGCATGAACCCGGGCTGGAACATCAGCCTGTTCCACTACCGCAACCAGGGTGGCGATGTCGGCCGCATCCTGATCGGCTTGCAGGTACCCAAGAAGGAGATGAAGGAGTTCCGCGCCTTCCTGGCGCAACTGGGCTATCGTCACTGGGACGAAACCAGGAACCCGCTGTACAAGCTGTTCCTCGGCTAGCACCGCTGGCCGCGCCCCACCCGGGCGCGGCCACGGCAATACCGAACGTCATCGCCAGCCCAGGCTGGCATCGCAGGAGCCTCACCATGAACCACACCACCCCGCCCGCCTCGACCGTCGCCACCACCGGCCATTCGCCGGAAAGCTCGCCCCTGGGCAAGAGCTCGGAATATCCCACCCATTACGATCCGACCCTGCTGTTCCCCATCCCGCGCGCACCCAAGCGCGCCGAATTGCAGATCAGCGGCACCCTGCCCTTCTTCGGCGTCGATATCTGGACCGCCTATGAAATCTCCTGGCTGAACCTGCGCGGCAAGCCGCAGATCGCCATCGCCACCTTCATGGTGCCGGCCGATTCGCCCAACATCATCGAATCGAAGTCCTTCAAGCTGTACCTGAATTCGTTCAACCACGAGCGCCTGAAAAGTGCCGACCAACTGGTGGAAAAACTGCGCACCGACCTCTCTGCTGCCGCGGGCGCGGGGGTGCAGGTGATGCTGACCGAATCGTCGCAGTTCGGCCAGTTGCAGTTCGGCGAACTGGCCGGCTTGTCGCTGGATCGCCTGGATGTGGAAATCGAACCCGCCAGCGGCGGCGCCCATCCCGACGGCAGCCAACTGCGCGCCAACCACGAGGAAGCCCTGGTCGAGGAAACCCTGGTGTCGCACCTGCTCAAGTCCAATTGCCCGGTGACCAGCCAGCCGGACTGGGGCAGCGTGCAGATCCACTATGTGGGCGCGCCGATCGACCAGGAACGGCTGCTGAAATACATCATCGGATTCCGCGAACACAACGAATTCCACGAGCAATGCGTGGAACGCATCTTCAGCGACATCCTGCGCTACTGCAAACCGCAGAAGCTGGCCGTCTATGCACGCTACACGCGGCGCGGCGGCCTGGACATCAATCCCTGGCGCAGCAACTTCTCCAGCGCCAAACCGCCCTCGCAATTGCGTAACGCCCGTCAATAAGGCGGCGCTACTGGACCCGCCCATCGGGTACCAGTTGTAAAAACAACGTCAGTAAATTGTTACCGGATCTTGCCACGCAGGCACTTGCCTCCTTTGAGGGACAGGCGGCGTAACCAAGGTTTGGTAACATTTTCCGTTTTACAACAATGCAGATGAAGGGATATTTTTTCCTTCATGTCTGTCCACTCTTATGTGCATGAGCTTGCCAATCAGGCAGCGCCTTCGCACACCCGATCTTTCTTCAACCCCGTGCTACCACGTTCCAGCTCCGCGCCCCGGAGTCATGGGACTTCTGCTTTACGTCCACAATAACGATGACAACCACCACCCCACTGCGGCCTGCGACCGCTTCTGAACTTCGCGCTGCCCCTGCCCGTCGCACCCTGTGTCGCGCCGCGTTTGTCGCGGCTGCCACCCTCGCGCTGGTGCCGGCGGCCCACGCCGAAGACAACCAGTACAGCCTGTGGCAACAGACCAAGGACCACGCCGCCCACATCTGGGATCAGGGCGACAGCGCCATCTACCTGTCCGGCGTGGCCCACCACGGCCGCAGCACCTATACCCCGCAGAAGCTGGATGAGCTCAATGAACACGCCTGGGGCCTGGGCTACGGCAAGACCCTGCGCAACGAAAGCGGCAATGATGAGTCCCTGTATGGATTCGTGATCAAGGACTCGCACCGCCATCCGCAATACATGGCGGGGTATGCCTATGAATGGGTGTTTCCGATTGCCAAGACCGGCCTGGAAGTGGGCCTGGGCGGCACCGCCATGCTCATGAGCCGGCAGGATTACTTCCACAGCGTTCCCTTCCCGGTACCGTTACCGCTGGCCTCCATCGGCACCCAGAAGGGCAAGATCATGTTTGCCTACGTGCCACGCCTGTCCTCCAACAAGAACAACGGCGACGTGCTGCTGATCTTCGGCCGTATCGAGATGTAATTCGATTTGTCATTCGAGATGTCATTGCCGGTGATGCGATGACCGATGAGCGGGGCGGTGATGGATAAATCACCAACCCTCATCGGCGCTGGGGTCGGCAAAAATATTTCCACCTATCTCTACAAAAGTCGTACCTTGGGGCAAATCTGCTCTATCCGCCCGAAATCACCTGCTGTTCGGCGCTTTCAAAGCGTTCCTCCGGGTCCAAAGAGGCCTATAATCCTGCTCAAAGCTTCAGCCCGTGGCAATTCCTTGAGCGTCATGACTAATCTCGCAAAAATCCTGTCTCCAGAAAATGTGGTTCTGGATCTGGAAGTCTCCAGCAAAAAAAGAGCCTTCGAACAAGCCGGCCTGACTTTCGAAAACAACAGCGGCATCGCCCGCTCCACCGTTTCCGAAAACCTGTTTGCCCGTGAGCGTCTCGGTTCCACCGGACTGGGTCACGGCGTGGCCGTGCCGCACGGGCGTATCAAGGGCCTGAAGGCGCCGCTGGCGCTGTTCATGCGGCTGGCTGCACCGATCCCCTTCGAATCGCCCGACGGCCAGCCGGTCAAGCTGCTGATCTTCCTGCTCATTCCTGACAACGTGACGCAACAGCACCTGGAAATCCTCTCGGAAATCGCCGAGATGTTTTCCGACGACGCGTTCCGCAACGAGCTCGCCATCGAAGCCGACCCTGCCGTAGTGCATGCACGCATCGTGACCTGGCAGACCTCGATGGAGAAGGCCGGCTGATCAGCCCGGCCGCTCCCGCTCGCCGCCCACCCGCCAGCAGACCAGACCGGATCTACATGCCCACTTATTCCGCGTTGTCGATACAGCAACTTTACGAAGAAAACCGTGAATCCCTGCAATTGGGCTGGTTTGCCGGCTTCCCCGGCGGCGAACGCCTCATTTCCGGCGACGCCGTTTCGGCCTCCGACCAGGTGGGCCACCTGAACCTGATCCACCCGGGCCGCCTGCAGGTCTTCGGCCACCAGGAAATCGAATACTACAATCGCCTCTCCAACACCTCGCGCGCCTACCAGACCGCCGAGCTGGTGGCCGGCGAACCGCCGGCTTTCATCATCGCGCAGGGTCTCTCGACGCCGCCCGATCTGCTGGCGGTATGCGACGAAAAGAATATCCCGTTGTTCTCCACCCCGCTGCCGGCGGCGCAGGTGATCGACTACCTGCGGGTGTACCTGTCCAAGAAACTGGCGCAGCAGATCACCATGCACGGCGTATTCATGGACGTGCTGGGCGTGGGTGTGCTGATCACCGGCGAATCCGGCCTGGGCAAGAGCGAGCTGGGGCTGGAACTGATTTCGCGCAGCCATGGCCTGGTGGCCGACGATGCCGTGGAGTTTGCCCGCATCGCGCCCAACATGATCGAAGGACGCTGCCCGCCGCTGCTGCAGAACCTGCTCGAAGTACGCGGACTGGGGCTGCTGGACATCAAGGCGATCTTCGGTGAGACCGCGGTACGCCGCAAGATGCGCCTGAAGCTCATCGTGCACCTGGTCCGCCGCAGCACGCTGGAAGAAAACTACGAACGCCTGCCGCTGGATGCGCAGTATGAAGAAGTGCTGGGCCTGCCGATCCGCAAGGTGGTCATTCCCGTGGCGGCCGGCCGCAACATCGCGGTGCTGCTGGAAGCCGCCGTGCGCAATACCATCCTGCAGTTGCGCGGCATCGATACCCTCAAGGAATTCATCGAACGCCAGCGACGGGCAATGAACGGCGAATAGGCAGCGGAACAGCGACGCACCAGCCCGCCAGCAAGCCTTTCCCGCCGTTCGGGAAAGGCCATCCCCTCCCACGAATCGACGCCCCATGCGTTATGATTGCCGCCATGAGAATCGTTCTGATCACCGGCATCTCCGGCTCCGGCAAATCGGTGGCACTCCATGTGCTGGAAGACGCCGGCTATTTCTGCGTCGACAATCTTCCACCCTCGTTGCTGTGCGACCTGGTGCAAACCCGCATCAAGGAAGGCGCCAGCATGCTGGCCGTGGCTACCGATGCGCGCAGCGCCGATTCCCTGGCCACCCTGCGCACCGACATCGAGACCCTGCGCGCCGAGGGACATGACGTCAAGGTCTTCTTCCTGACCGCCTCTGACGATACGCTCATCACCCGCTTCTCCGAAACCCGCCGCAGCCATCCGCTGTCGCACCGGCTGCTGCCCGGCCGCAATCCGGCCGACCGCCTCACGCTCACCGAATGCATTGCGCTGGAAAAGGAAATGCTGGGCGACATGCAGGACATCGGCCTGGTCATGGATACCTCGCAGCTGAGCTCCAACAAGCTGCGTCGCTGGATCAAGGAACTGGTGGACCTGGAACGCTCGCCGCTGACGCTGCAGATCGAGTCCTTCGGCTTCAAGCACGGCCTGCCGCTGGACGCCGATCTGGTGTTCGACGTGCGCATGCTGCCCAATCCCCACTACGATGCCGAATTGCGTCCACTGACCGGACGCGATGCACCGGTCATCGAATTCCTGACGGCCTATCCCGAGGTGGCCGACATGTTCAACGACATCCGTGGCTTCGTGGAGAAATGGCTGCCGGCCTTCAAGGATGACAACCGCAGCTACCTCACCGTGGCCATCGGCTGCACCGGCGGTCAGCACCGCTCGGTCTATCTGGTCGAATTGCTGGCCAGCCACTTCCGCGCCACCGAGCAGGTGGTGAGCCGGCACCGCCAGTTGAACTGATCGCCCGGGCCGGCGCCGCCGGCTACACCACCGAGAGCAGGTCCCGCGTCCACAGCACGCCCAGCAACAGCTTCTTGACCGGCGCCGGCAACGGCGCATCGGCCAGCCTGTGGGCGGGATACCAGACCAGTCCGCGCTCGGCGATGGCCTGGCTGCGACTGCTCAGCGCCACCTGGAAGGGTGCCACGTGCAGCTTGAAGTGGGTAAAGACATGCGAGAACGGCTGCAGCTTGCGGCAGCCTTCCAGCTCGCCGTAGGGCGCCACCAGGGTGCGCACGGCGGTATCGAAGCGCGCCGCATCGGCCACGCCGATCTCCGGCAGCGACAGCAGGCCGCCCCAGATGCCGCTGTCGGGCCGCTGTTCCAGCAGGACATCCTCACCGTGGGTGATGACCAGCATCACGGTTTCCTTTTCCGGGACCGCCTTCCTGGGCTTGCTCACCGGCAGTTCCGCCACCCGGTCCTGGGCCAGGGCCACGCAGCGCCCGGCCAGCGGGCAGCGCTCGCAGGCGGGCTTGCCGCGCACGCACAGGGTGGCGCCGAGGTCCATCAGGCCCTGGGTATAGGATTCGATATCCTGTTGCGGCAGGAGCGCCACGGCACGCAACCAGAGCTTGTCTTCGACCGGCTTGGCGCCCGGATAGCCATCGACCCCGAACACCCGCGCAAAGACGCGCTTGACGTTGCCATCCAGGATGGCGGCGCGGCGGCCATAGGAAAAGGCCGCAATCGCCGCCGCCGTGGAACGGCCGATGCCGGGCAGGTCGGCCAGCAGTTCGGGATCCTCCGGAAAACGCCCTCCGTATTCGGCCACCACGCGCTGCGCACACTTGTGCAGGTTGCGCGCACGGGTGTAGTAGCCCAGCCCGCTCCAGAGCGCCATCACATCCTCCGACGGAGCTGCGGCCAGCGAGAAGACATCCGGGCAGCGCTCCAGGAAGCGCTGGTAATACGGGATCACGGCCGCCACCTGGGTCTGCTGCAGCATGATTTCCGAGAGCCAGACGCGATAGGCGTCGCGGGTATTCTGCCAGGGCAACTTGTGGCGACCGTGCTGTTTCTGCCACGCGATCACCTGAGCCGAGAAGGAGGGATCTTCATATTCCGACACCTCACCGGCAGCAGCCTTGCCCCGTGATTCGACAATACCCTTCATTTCTGGCAACTCACGCAATAAAAAGTGGAACGCTGCCCCTGCTTGATCTGGCGGATCGGCGTGGCGCAGATGCGGCAGGCCTCGCCGGTGCGGTTATAGACGAAGTAACTCTGCTGGAAATAACCCGACTGGCCATTGACGGCAATGAAGTCGCGCAGCGTGCTGCCGCCCTGCTCGATGGCCGCGGCCAGCGTTTCACGGATGGCCTCGGCCAGGCGCTCGTAGCGCGCCAGGCTGATCTTGTAGGCCGGCGTCCTGGGATTGATGCGTGCCTTGAACAGGCTCTCGGACGCGTAGATATTGCCCACCCCCACCACGATGTCGCCGGCCAGCAATACCTGCTTGATCGGCGCGCTGCGGCCACGGGTCTGCTTGAACAGCTCGCGGGCGCTGAACTTGTCTTCCAGCGGCTCCAGCCCCAGGCTGCGCAGCAGCAGGTGTTCCTCGACGGCGCCATCGGCGATGTCATGCCAGAGAATCGCGCCGAAGCGGCGCGGATCGGTCATGCGCATGACCTGGCCGCCCACTTCCAGATCGAAATGATCATGCTTTTGCGGCGCGATGCCCGGCGGCAGGATGCGCAGGTGACCGGACATGCCCAGGTGCACGATCAGGGTGCCATGGTCGAAATGGATCAGCAGGTATTTGCCGCGACGTCCGGTACGCCGGATCACCTGCCCCGCCAGCAGGCCCTGCAAGCCCGTCGGGAACGGCCAGCGCAGGCCGGTGTGACGCAGGACGACGCCGCTGACGGTCTGGCCTTCGAGATAGGGCGCGACCCCGCGACGGGTGACTTCGACTTCTGGTAATTCTGGCATCGGCTGGCGGATAAGGGAGGACGGGCGTGAAGCTGCATATGATAATGCAGATGCCGAAAACAAGACCTGAAGCCGCAGGTGCAACCTGCGCAGGGAAGCTTGTCAAAGATGGATTACACTGCGCTGTCAGCAAAGCCACGTTTGTTGCGCGTAAAATCGAAACTCTCCGAATCGTCAGGATGAAATCTTGAAAAAAACCATCGCTCTCCTCACCAGTTCCCTGCTGCTGACTGCCTGCGCAAGCCTGCAACAGCCCGGCGACAAGGCGGATGCCCAGGCGGCCCAGGACCAGAAGAGCGCGTCGGCCAAGTCGGCCGCCAATCGCAAGAAAGCCCCCAAGGCCAAGGTCCAGCCGCAGGAAGACACCCTGCCTGCGCTGGAGCTGAGCGAGGACATCCTTTACAAAGTGCTGACAGCCGAGATCGCCTTCCAGCGTGGTCAATGGCAGTCGGCCTACGTGACCATGCTGGCGGCCGCGCAGCAGACACGCGACCCGCGCCTGGCCAAGCGTGCTGCCGAGATGGCGGTAGCGGCGCGCCAGGCGGGCGAAGCACTGGTGGCGGTGCGCCTGTGGACCGAACTGGCACCGCACTCCGATGAAGCCCTGCAGAACTACCTGGGCCTGATCATGCTCTCGGACAGCGTCGATGAAATCGAACCGCTGCTGACCCAGCGCCTGGCCGATGCCGCGCCCCAGGCGCGTGGCCCGATGATCCTGCAGATCCAGCGCCTGCTCTCGCGGGCCAAGGACAAGCAGGCCAGCTTCACCATCCTGCAGAACATCACCAAGCCCTATGGCGACCTGATGGAAACCCACCTGGCCCTGGCCCAGGGCGCCTTCAGCATCGGCGACGGCGCCCAGGCCCAGCGCGAGGCGCGCGCGGCCCTGAAGATCAAGCCGGACTCCGAACTGGCCGTGCTGACCGCCGCCCAGGTGGCCTCCGACAACAAGGACGCCACCAAGCTGGTGACCGACTTCCTGCGCAAGTATCCCGATGCGCGCGAAGTGCGCGTGGCCTACGCCCGCAGCCTGGTGGAACAGAAGGATTACAAGCAGGCCCGCAGCCAGTTCGAGACGCTGTTGAAGGAAGACGGCGAAGACGCCACCACCCTCTTCGCGCTGGGCGTGCTGTCGGCCCAGACCGACCAGTTGAAGGACGCCGAATACTATCTGCAGCGCTACCTGCAGGTGCTCTCGGCCCAGCCTGAAGATGATCGCGACCCCAGCCAGGCGCTCCTGCTGCTCTCGCGCATCGCCGAGGAACGGCGCGATCTGGATTCGGCGCTGCGCTATCTCGACCAGGCTGAACCGGGTAGCGAAGGCTACGTCAACATCCAGGTCCGCCGCGCCCAGCTGCTGGCACGCAAGGCCGACATCGAAGGTGCCCGCAAGGCGCTGGAACAGGCGCAGTCCGAATCGGCCAATGATGGTGAGCAACTGCAACTGCTGCTGGCCGAATCGAGCCTGCTGCGCGACGCCAACCGCAACCAGGAAGCCGCCGACGTGCTCAAGGGCGGCCTGGAACGCTTCCCCAACAATACCGATCTGCTCTACGACTATTCCATGGTCCTGGAAAAGCTGGGCAAGTACGACGAGATGGAAAAGTCCCTGCGTCGCGTGATGCAACTGGCCCCCGGCAACCAGCATGCCTACAACGCGCTGGGCTATTCGCTGGCCGATCGCAATGTACGTCTGCCGGAAGCGCTGGAACTGATCCAGAAAGCCGCCGACCTGGCCCCGGAAGATGCCTTCATCGCCGACAGCCTGGGTTGGGTGCTGTTCCGCATGGGTCGCGCAGAACAAGCCGAAACCCAGATGCGTCGCGCCTATGGACTGCGTCCGGATGTCGAGATCGGTGTCCACCTGGGCGAAGTGCTCTGGACCAACGGCAAGCAGGATGAGGCGCGCAAGGTATGGCGCGAGGCTGCGCTGAAGGAACCCAACAATGAAGTCCTGAAAAGCACGCTGGCGCGGCTCAATGTGAAGTTATGAGTCGCTTGCGTTCCTATCATGGCTTCCTGAAGGCGGCGCCTTTCTGTCTTGCCATCCTGCTGGCCGGCTGTGCCACGGTACTGCAGGACAGCGTGGCGCCCAACGCCAGCGCGCCGGCCTACCAGTCCAGCATCGAGATCGATGGCCGCATCTCGGTCCAGTACGAGCAGGACCAACGCCCGCAGTCTCTGCACGGCAGCTTCTTCTGGAAGCAGACCCCGCAGGAACTGAACCTGGACATGTTCTCGCCCCTGGGCCAGACGGTCGCCACCATCAACGTCAAGCCCGGCATCGCCACCCTGGTGCAATCCGGGCGCGCGCCGCAGGTGGCGCCCGATGTGGATGAACTGGCCGCGCAATCGCTGGGATGGCCGCTGCCGGTGTCGGGCATGCGCCAGTGGCTGCAAGGCAGCGGCATCGACGCCAGCGGCAAGCCCTTCACCGCCCGCGCCGGCACGGAAGCAGCCAGCTTCGACACGCGCGATGGGTGGCGCATCACCTACGCCAACTGGGAGACCGATGCCGCCAGCGGCCAGGCCCGCCCCAAGCGCATCGACATGACCCGCAGCACCGCCCAGGCCGGCAAGGTCGCCATCCGCATCGCCATCGATGGCTGGAAAAAGCCCTGAACGCTGCCCTGAGACCACCCGTCTTCACTTGCACTCACCCGACCACGCAACACGCATGACCACCACGCTCACCGCCTGCCCGGCACCGGCCAAGCTCAATCTGTTCCTGCACGTGACCGGCCGCCGTCCGGATGGCTATCACCTGCTGCAATCGGCCTTCCAGTTGATCGACCGGTGCGATACGCTGGACTTCGCCCTGCGCGACGACGGCCGCATCGTCAGGACCAATGAGGTGGCGGGCGTGCCGGCCGAGTCCGATCTGGTGATCCGCGCGGCGCACCTGCTGCGCGAGGCCAGCGGCAAGCCCCACCTGGGCGCCGACATCACCGTGCACAAGATCCTGCCGATGGGAGGTGGCGTGGGCGGTGGTTCATCCGACGCGGCGACCACGCTGATGGTCTTGAATCACCTGTGGAATTGCGGCTACAATCGCGCCTCTCTGATGGAGATGGGCCTGAAACTGGGCGCCGACGTTCCCTTCTTCCTGTTTGGCCGCAATGCATTCGCAGAAGGCGTGGGTGAAGAGCTGGCGGCACTGCGCACCGCGGATTGCTGGTTCGTGGTCATCGAACCAGGCGTATCTGTTCCAACCTCTTTAATATTTTCTTCAAAGTTGTTGACAAGGGATACCGAACCCGTCAGAATAACGGACTTTCCTGATGCGACGAAACAAATCGCTTCCAGCTTCGGGAAGAACGATCTGGAAATGGTGGCAACTGCGCATTTCCCCGAAGTTGCGGCGGCAGTCGAATGGCTGAGCAGGTTCGGGAGCGCAAGAATGACCGGATCTGGCGCCTGTGTGTTTTGTGCATTCGAACACGAACATCAGGCAGACGAAGTGCTCAAGCAATTGCCTTCGCGCTGGATCGGCTGGAAAGCCAAAGCGATGCAGGAACATCCTCTCGCCCATTTAGTGCAGTCGTAAAGAAGAATTGGTTTGACGTGAGCGCAGCGCCTGGCATAGAGCGCGCGACACGGCGAGCAGCAAGTTGCGTAGGGGAATCGCCAAGCTGGTTAAGGCACCGGATTTTGATTCCGGCATTCCAAGGTTCGAATCCTTGTTCCCCTGCCATTTAATTCGGACAGGCCGCAGTACAGGCCCGGGTCCAGTCAGAAAAATAAGCCGTCAATGTGAGACCGATCAAGTCAAGCATTGTCGGCTTTTCGACTTTTTAACGATTGCATTCAGGGATACCCACATGGCACTTGAGAACCTGATGGTTTTTACGGGCAACGCCAACCCCGAACTGGCGCGCGGCGTCGCTGAGAAACTCGGTATCCCGCTGGGCAAGGCCAATGTTTCCAAGTTCTCCGACGGCGAAGTCATGGTCGAGATCAATGAAAACGTTCGCGGCAAGGACGTCTTCGTGCTGCAGTCCACCTGCGCACCGACCAATGACAACCTGATGGAAATCATGATCATGGTCGACGCTCTGAAGCGCGCTTCGGCCGGTCGCATCACTGCCGCCATCCCCTACTTCGGTTATGCCCGCCAGGATCGCCGTCCGCGTTCGGCACGGGTGGCCATCTCGGCCAAGGTCGTGGCCAACATGCTGCAGGAAGCCGGCGTCGAGCGCGTCCTGATCATGGATCTGCATGCAGACCAGATCCAGGGCTTCTTCGACATCCCGGTGGACAACATCTACGCCTCGCCCATCCTGCTGGGCGACCTGGTCAACAAGAACTACGACGACCTGCTGGTGGTCTCGCCCGACGTCGGCGGCGTGGTGCGCGCCCGCGCGCTGGCCAAGCGCCTGAACTGCGACCTGGCCATCATCGACAAGCGTCGTCCCAAGGCCAACGTCTCCGAAGTGATGAACATCATCGGTGAAGTCGAAGGCCGCAACTGCGTCATCATGGATGACATGGTGGACACCGCCGGCACCCTGACCAAGGCTGCCGAGGTGCTGAAGGAACGTGGCGCCAAGAAGGTCGTGGCCTACTGTACCCACCCGGTGCTGTCGGGTCCGGCCATCGACCGCATCGCCAATTCGCCCCTGGACGAACTGGTGGTGACCGACACCATCCCGCTGTCGCCGGCTGCACGTGGCTGCGCCAAGGTACGCCAACTGACCTGTGCCGACCTGCTGGCCGAGACCTTCAAGCGCATCACCAAGGGTGACTCGGTGATGTCGCTGTTCGCTGAATAAGATTTTGCATTCGCCTCGCCGCGGTTTTCCGTGGCGAGGTTTTTTCATATTCCCTGGTCGCGGGGAATATTTAACTTGCGGGGCAACCGTCGATTGAATGATTCAACGACGAGCCCTGCCAACATTGGAGCTTCAACATGAAAGTGATCGCCTTTCCGCGTAATGAACAGGGCACCGGAGCGAGCCGCCGCCTGCGTCGCGCGGGTCAAACCCCGGGTATCGTCTACGGTGGCACCGCTGCCCCGCTGAACATCGCCGTTGACCACAACGCCCTGTACCACGCCCTGAAGAAGGAAACCTTCCACTCGTCCATCCTGGACCTGGAAATCGACGGCAAGGTCGAACAAGTGCTGCTGCGTGACTTCCAAGTCCACGCTTTCAAGCAACTGGTCCTGCACGTTGACTTCCAGCGCGTGGACGCTTCCCAGAAGCTGCACACCAAGGTGCCCCTGCACTTCGTGAACGCTGAAGTGTCGCCGGCCGTCAAGCTGCACGCCGGCATCATCAGCCACGTGGCTGCTGAACTGGACGTGACCTGCCTGCCGAAGAACCTGCCTGAGTTCATCGAAGTCGACCTGTCCAAGCTGGACGTCGGCCAATCGATCCACCTGGCTGACCTGAAGCTGCCCAACGGCGTGACCGCCGTCACCCAGGAAAACCTGACCATCGCCACCGCCACCGTGCCGGCCGGTCAAGTTGCCGCTGAAGGTGAAGCTGCTGCTGGCGGCGCCGAAGAAGCCAAGTAATCCGCTTTCTTCCGCTGCAAGAAAAAACCCGCCGAATCTGATTCGGCGGGTTTTTTTTCGTCTACAGCGCAACAGACGGTCAGGCTTTTATCTTTAGCCAGGCCTCGCGCTGGCGCACCGTCGCCACCGGCTTGGGCAAGGCCTTCAGGCTCACCTGCGGCGCCGTATCCGCCTTGAGCTTGACGTTGAATTCCATCAGTTCATCACGACGGAAGGCATGCACACGCACCGTATCGTTGAGTCGGTAACGCGCCAGCAAGCCATCGGGACCGGATGCAGGCACACGCAAGCCATCGATGGCCACCAGCTTGTCTCCGGCCGACAGGCCCGCCTGCATCGCAGGGCCGCCTTCGTACAGTGCTGCCAGCTTGGCGTCGCTGCCTTCCTTGGTGATGCGCGCGCCCAGCCAGGGCTTGGCGTCCGCCGGCAACGCTGCCTCATAGGCCAGTCCGAAGGCCGGCAGCAACGCTTCCAGCGGCACGTCCTCGGTACCGCGGATGTAGCGGTCGTGGAAGCGCTTGAGGTCGGCGCCGGCGAATTGCTCCATCAGCTCCAGGATGCCCTCTTCCGGCACGCCCCGCGGCTTGCCCTGGTAGAAGTCGCGGCCAAAACCGGTCCACAGCCCGCGCATGACATCGTCCAGCGAACGGCGGCCGCCGGTTTGCTGGCGGATCGTCAGGTCCAGTCCCATGGCTACCAGCGAACCCTTGGTGTAATAGCTGACGATGGCATTGCTGGCGTTTTCGTCCTGACGGTAATACTTGACCCAGGCATCGAAGCTGGATTCGGCCACGCTCTGCTTCTTGCGACCGCTGCCGCGCAGCACGCCGGTGATGGTCTTGCCGATCAGCTTCAGATAGTTGTCGGTATCGATGACGCCGGTACGCACCAGGAACAGGTCGTCGTAATAGCTGGTGAAGCCCTCGAACAGCCATAGCAGCGAGGTGTAGTTCTCCTGGCGCAGGTCGTAGGGGGCGAATACGGCTGGCTTGATGCGCTTGACGTTCCAGGTATGGAAATATTCGTGGCTGCACAGGCCCAGGTAGGTACGGTAGCCATCGGTCTGCTCCGGCTTGCCCTTGACCGGGAGGTCGGCGCGCGAGCAGATCAGGGCGGTGGAAGCACGATGCTCCAGGCCGCCGTAGCCATCGCCGACGGCCAGCGTCATGAAGACATAGCGGTCCATGGGCGCGCGCTTGGTACGTGGCTCGAAGAAGGCGATCTGGGCTTCACAGATCTTCTTGAGGTCGTCGCACAGGCGCGCCATGTCGAGATTGGGCACGCGGCCGGTAATGACCACGTCATGCGGCACGCCATACGCCTGGAAGCTGGCCAGGGTGAAATCGCCGATTTCCACCGGATGATCAATCAGCTCATCGTAGTTCTGCGCCACATAGGTGCCGAAGCCATAGCGCTTGGCCTTGAGTTCAGCCATGGCCGTGGCGACGCGCCAGCGCTTGAACTGGTCGCCCTCGGGACGGCGGATCTCCACCACCTGCTGAGCCTGCTCGAAACCATGCGCGGCCAGGAATACGCTGGTGCCATTGAAGAAGCCATGGGTCTCGTCCAGGTGCGCGGTGCGCACCGACAGGTCCCAGGCATAGACCTGGTAATGCAGGGTGAGCGCGCCCTTGCAGGGAGCGGCTTGCCAGGTGTGCTTGTCGAGCTTTCTGACCTGCACCTTGCGACCGGCTGACTCACCGCGCAAGGTCACGATGTTCTTGCCGAACTCGCGGATCATGTAGCTGCCCGGAATCCAGGCCGGTAGCGAAAACACCTGGCCCTCCGGCGCTGGCGAATCGACTGTGACGCTGACCTCATAGACATGGGAGGCGGGATTGAGGGAAGTGATGCTGTAGCGGATCGGGGTGGCCATTGCAGTGTGGAGATGATGCCGGCGGGCGGCGATGGCCCATTTTACACGCGGCAAAAATAAAAAAACCGGACCGACTTGCGTCGGCCCGGGTCCAGGGTCAAATGAAGCTAACCGTTAAAACTATTTAAATCATATAAATCGTTTGATGCAGTCCGTCATGCGGGATCAACGCGGCAGCAGCGAGCTGCCCATCAGGAACTCGTCCACTGCGCGTGCGCATTGGCGACCTTCGCGGATCGCCCACACCACCAGCGACTGGCCACGACGCATGTCGCCTGCGGCAAAGACCTTGTCCACCGAGGTCTTGTAGCAGCCTTCGCCATCGGTGGTGGCCTTGGCGTTGCCGCGGGCATCCTTGTCCACGCCGAAGGCATCCAGCACCTGCGCCACCGGCGAGACGAAGCCCATGGCCAGCAGCACCAGGTCGGCCTTGATCTCGAATTCCGAATCGGGGACTTCGACCATCTTGCCGTCCTTGAACTCGACGCGCGCGGCGATGAGCTTCTCGACCTTGCCGCCCTTGCCTTCCAGACGCTTGGTGGTGACCGCGAAATCGCGCTCGCAACCTTCTTCGTGCGAGGATGAGGTGCGCAGCTTGATTGGCCAATAGGGCCAGACCAGCGGCTTGTTTTCGGATTCCGGCGGTTGCGGCATCAGTTCGAACTGGGTCACGGCAGCAGCGCCATGACGGTTGGAGGTACCCACGCAGTCGGAGCCGGTGTCACCACCGCCGATGACGACCACGTTCTTGCCGGTGGCCATGATCTGGTTCTTCAGCTTGTCGCCGGCGTTGACCTTGTTCTGCAGCGGCAGGAAGTCCATGGCGAAATGCACGCCCTTGAGCTCACGACCGGGCACCGGCAGATCACGCGGAGCCTCGGCGCCACCGGCGATGATGACGGCGTCGAATTCTTTCTTCAGCTCGTCGGGGGAGACGGTTTCCTTGGACCAGTTGTTGACGGTCTCGGGGAAATCCTTGCCCACGAAGACGCTGGTACGGAAGGTCACGCCTTCGGCCTTCATCTGTTCCACGCGCAGGTCGATGTGCGACTTTTCCATCTTGAAGTCGGGGATGCCGTAACGCAGCAGGCCGCCCACGCGATCACTCTTCTCGAACACGGTCACGTCGTGACCGGCGCGGGCCAGTTGCTGGGCAGCGGCCAGGCCGGCAGGACCGGAACCGACCACGGCGACCTTCTTGCCGGTCTTGACGGCAGCCGGTTGCGGCACCACCCAGCCGTTTTCCCAGCCCTTGTCGATGATGAAGTGCTCGATCGACTTGATGCCCACGGCGTCATTGTTGATGCCCAGGGTGCAGGCGGCTTCGCAGGGTGCCGGGCAGATGCGGCCGGTGAACTCGGGGAAGTTGTTGGTCTGGTGCAGGGTGTCCAGGGCTTCCTTGTAGTTGCCGCGATAGACCAGGTCATTCCAGTCGGGAATGATGTTGTTGACCGGGCAGCCGTTATTGCAGAAGGGGATGCCGCAGTCCATGCAACGCGCGCCCTGGATCTTGGCGTCGGCGTCGCTCAGGTGCAGGACGAATTCCTTGTAGTGCTTGGTGCGCGCTGCTGGCGCTTCGCTGGCCTCTTTCAGGCGCTGGTATTCCATGAAACCGGTTGCTTTTCCCATTTTCCTCTCACATTCTCGCTAAGGATGCGGCGGGCGGCGCTCTTCATTTCTGGCGCCACGCCCGCCGGCGTGCTTGATTGACTCGAAAGTTACGCTGGTTGATGACGATCAGGCAGCGACCTTCTCTTTCTTCGATTGGGCAGCGGCGGCCAGCTCGGCCAGCGCACGCTTGTACTCCGTCGGGAATACCTTGACGAACTTGGCACGCGATGCCGCCCAGTTATCCAGCAGGTAGCGCGCACGCGTGCTGCCGGTGTACTTGAAGTGACGCTCAATCAAGCCGCGCAGGATGGCTTCGTCGGTCTGGCGATCGCCACCGCGCAGCAGGCTGTGCCAGATGTCGCGGTTGACGGTCTGTTCCTGTTCGGTGTCCGACAGGACCTTTTCCAGGCTGACCATGGCGGTGTTGCACTTGCCGGCGAAATCACCTTCCGGGTCATACACGTAGGCGATGCCGCCCGACATGCCGGCTGCGAAGTTGCGGCCGGTATTGCCCAGCACCACGACGGTGCCGCCGGTCATGTATTCGCAACCATGGTCGCCGGTGCCTTCCACTACGGCGGTGGCGCCCGAGTTACGGACTGCGAAGCGTTCGCCAGCCACGCCGTTGATGAAGGCTTCGCCGTTGATGGCGCCGTACAGTACGGTGTTACCGGAGATCATGTTGTCCACGGCGCGGCCACGGAACTCGGTGTTGGGACGCACGATGATGCGGCCACCCGAGAGGCCCTTGCCGACGTAGTCGTTGCCTTCGCCGACCAGGTCCAGGGTCACGCCCTTGGCCAGGAAGGCGCCCGCCGACTGGCCTGCGGTACCTTGCAGCTGGATGTGGATGGTGTCATCCGGCAGGCCTTCGTCGCCGTAACGCTTGGCGACTTCACCCGAGAGCATGGCACCGACGGTACGGTTCAGGTTCTTGATCGGGGAGATGAAGGAAACCTTCTCGCCCTTTTCCAGCGCGATCTTGGCTTGCGCGATCAGCTTGTGGTCCAGTGCCTTGTCCAGGCCGTGATCCTGGAAGTCGGTGTGATACACCGGCAGCTTCGATTCCGGCTGATGGAAGATGCGGCTGAAGTCCAGACCCTTGGCCTTCCAGTGGGCGATGGCCTTGGAACGGTCCAGCAGGTCGGCGCGGCCGATCAGCTCGTCGAACTTGCGGATACCCAGCTGGGCCATGATCTGGCGCGCTTCTTCGGCGATGAAGAAGAAGAAGTTGACCACGTGTTCCGGCTTGCCGGAGAACTTGGCGCGCAGCACCGGATCTTGCGTGGCCACGCCCACCGGGCAGGTGTTCAGGTGGCACTTGCGCATCATGATGCAGCCTTCGACCACCAGCGGTGCGGTGGCGAAACCGAATTCGTCCGCGCCCAGCATGGCGCCGATGACGACGTCGCGACCGGTCTTCATCTGGCCGTCGGCCTGCACGCGGATGCGGTTGCGCAGGCCGTTCAGGACCAGGGTCTGTTGGGTTTCGGCCAGGCCCAGTTCCCACGGCGAACCTGCATGCTTGATCGAGGACAGCGGCGAAGCGCCGGTGCCGCCATCATGGCCAGCGATGACCACGTGGTCCGACTTGGCCTTGGCCACGCCGGCAGCCACGGTACCCACGCCCACTTCGGAGACCAGCTTGACCGAGATCGAAGCACGCGGATTGACGTTCTTCAGGTCGTGGATCAGCTGTGCCAGATCTTCGATGGAGTAGATGTCGTGGTGCGGCGGCGGAGAGATCAGGCCCACGCCCGGCACCGACACGCGCAGCTTGGCGATGTATTCGGAGACCTTGTGGCCCGGCAGCTGACCGCCTTCACCCGGCTTGGCACCCTGCGCCATCTTGATCTGGATCTGGTCGGCGGAGATCAGGTATTCGGCGGAGACGCCGAAACGGCCCGACGCCACCTGCTTGATGCGCGAGCGCAGCGAATCGCCTTCCTGCAGCGGGATATCGACTTCGATGTGTTCGCGACCGATTTCCGAGGCCAGGGTGGCGCCCTGCTTGATGGGGATGCCCTTCAACTCGTTGCGGTAACGGTTGACGTCTTCACCACCTTCACCGGTGTTGGACTTGCCGCCGATGCGGTTCATGGCGATGGCCAGGGTGGCGTGGGCTTCGGTCGAGATCGAGCCCAGCGACATGGCGCCGGTGGCGAAGCGCTTGACGATTTCCTTGGCCGGTTCCACTTCATCGATGGAGATGGCGCGCGACGGATCGATCTTGAACTCGAACAGGCCACGCAGCGTCATGTGGCGCTTGGACTGGTCGTTGATGATCTGGGCGTATTCCTTGTAGGTGTTGTAGCTGTTCGAACGGGTCGAGTGCTGCAGCTTGGCGATCGCGTCCGGGGTCCACATGTGCTCTTCGCCGCGGATGCGGAAGGCGTATTCGCCACCGGCGTCCAGGGCGTTGGCCAGCACCGGGTCGCTGCTGAAGGCGGCGGTGTGCAGGCGCAGTGCCTCTTCGGCCACTTCGAACACGCCGATACCTTCGACGTTGGAGGCGGTGCCCTTGAAGTACTTGTCCACCAGCGCCTTGGACAGGCCGATGGCTTCGAAGATCTGCGCGCCGCAGTAGGACATGTAGGTCGAAATGCCCATCTTGGACATGACCTTCAGCAAGCCCTTGCCGACTGCCTTCTGGAAGTTGTAGATGGCCTTTTCCGGCGACAGGTCGCCCGACAGGCCCTTGGCCATGTCGGACAGGGTGTCCATGGCCAGGTAGGGGTGGATGGCTTCGGCGCCATAACCTGCCAGCAGGGCGAAGTGGTGCGTTTCGCGGGCCGAGCCGGTTTCCACCACCAGGCCGGTGGAGGTGCGCAGGCCCTTGCTGACCAGGTGCTGGTGGATGGCCGAAGTAGCCAGCAGTGCCGGGATGGGCAGCTGGTCGGCATCGACCTTGCGGTCCGAGATGATCAGGATGTTGTGGCCCGACTTGACCGCATCCACGGCCTTGGCGCACAGCGAGGCCAGGCGGGCTTCGATGCCTTCCTTGCCCCAGGCGACGGGGTAGCAGATGTTCAGTTCATAGGACTTGAACTTGCCGCCGCTGTGGGCGCTGATGTTGCGCAGCTTGGCGATGTCGTCATAGTCCAGCACCGGTTGCGACACTTCCAGGCGCATCGGCGGGTTGATGTTGTTGGTGTCCAGCAGGTTGGGCTTGGGGCCGATGAAGGACACCAGCGACATGACCAGCGCTTCGCGGATCGGGTCGATCGGCGGGTTGGTCACCTGGGCGAACAGCTGGCGGAAGTAGTTGTAGAGCGTCTTGTTCTTGTTGGACATGACGGCCAGCGGCGAGTCATTGCCCATGGAACCGATGGCTTCCTCACCGCCCGTGGCCATGGGGGCCATCAGGAACTTGATGTCTTCCTGGGTGTAGCCGAAGACCTGCTGCAGGTCCAGCAGCTTCAGGGACGACGACGGCTGGCGTGCCTCTTCCTTCAGTTCGTCCAGCTTCACGCGCACCGAGTTGATCCACTGCTTGTAGGGCTTGGCGTTGGCGTAGGTATCCTTCAGTTCCTTGTCGTCGATGATGCGGCCGGCGTCCAGGTCGATCAGGAACATCTTGCCCGGTTGCAGGCGCCACTTCTGGATGATCTTGGATTCGGGAATGGGCAGCACGCCGGATTCGGACGCCATCACCACCAGGTCGTCATCGGTGACGATGTAGCGTGCCGGACGCAGGCCGTTACGGTCGAGCGTACCGCCGATATGGCGACCATCGGTGAAGGCCAGCGCGGCCGGGCCGTCCCACGGCTCCATCATGGCGGCGTGGTATTCGTAGAAGGCGCGACGATTGTCGTCCATCGAGGTGTGGTTTTCCCAGGCTTCGGGCACCATCATCATCATCGCCTGCGGCAGCGGATAGCCGGCCATGACCAGCAGTTCCAGCGCGTTATCGAAGCTGGCGGTGTCGGACTGGCCTTCATAGATCAGCGGGAACAGCTTCTTCAGGTCCGAACCCAGTACGGCCGACTGCATCACGCCTTCGCGGGCGCGCATCCAGTTGAAGTTGCCCTTGACGGTGTTGATTTCACCGTTGTGGGCGATCAGGCGGTACGGGTGGGCCAGCGGCCATTCCGGGAAGGTGTTGGTGGAGAAGCGCTGGTGCACCAGGGCCAGGGCCGAGACGCAGCGCTCGTCCTGCAGGTCCTTGTAGTACACGCCGACCTGGTCGGCCAGCAGCAAGCCCTTGTAGACCACGGTACGGGCCGACATCGAGGGCACGAAGAATTCCTTGCCGTGCAGCAGGTTCAGCGCCTGGATGGCGTGACCGGAAGACTTGCGGATCACGTAGAGCTTGCGTTCCAGCGCGTCGGTCACCATCACGTCGGGGCCACGGCCGATGAAGATCTGGCGGATCACCGGCTCTTTTTCGCGCACGGTCGGGGACATCGGCATGTCGCGGTCCACCGGCACATCGCGCCAGCCCAGCACGATCTGGCCTTCGGCCAGCACGGCGCGTTCGATTTCCTGTTCACAGGCGATGCGGGAGGCGTTTTCCTTGGGCAGGAACACCATGCCCACGCCGTATTCGCCGGGCGGCGGCAGGTCCACGCCCTGCTTGGCCATCTCTTCGCGGTAGTACTGGTCGGGAATCTGGATCAGGATACCGGCACCATCGCCCATGAGCGGGTCGGCACCGACCGCACCCCGGTGATCCAGGTTCTTCAGAATGAGCAAACCCTGGTCAACGATGGAATGGGATTTCTTGCCCTTGATATGGGCGATGAAACCGACGCCACAGGCGTCATGTTCATTTGCTGGGTCGTAAAGGCCTTGCGCGTGCATAACGGAACTCCACCACATTGACAGTAAGGATTTGAAGAATAGTGCACTGCACCCAATAGTTCAATAAAAATAATTAGGGTCGGAGTGCAATTTTAATCCCTAGAAATTTCATGATTTTTTAATTAGGGACAGAGTTATCGCGAACGAGTGCAAGTCGTTGATCAGAAAAGAGAATTTTTAATGACTACGCATCCTGGGCTGCCGCCGCGTCTTCGTCGTCGATGACCACCCGCACGTTGGCAGGCCGGCCACGCTTGGCTGGACTGACGCGTCGATGGGTCTGGCGCTCCAGGCCCTGCTTGAAATCTTCCGAGCCCAGCGCCCAACCCTTGAGCGTGGCATCGGTGATGCGCTCCACTTCGGCTCGCGCCAGCCCATCTTCGGTGAGCTGTCGATAGGCGATCTCACGATCGAAAGGAGTGTTGCCAATCGACCAATATTGAGGATGGTCGGTGATCAGGCCATCCTGCTTGGCGCCGATGTGATGCATGTAGCTGGACCACGGGTACTCCCCGGGGCTGGCCACCAGGCCATTGCGCACGGGGTTGAGCTCGATGTAACGGCAGACGGCGAGCAGGTAGAGCTCGGCGTCGATGACGGTGGCACGATAACGCCCCTGCCACAGGGTGCCACTGCGCCCGTGCTTCTGGTTGAAATAGGGAACATAGTGGCGCCCTATCCACTGCATCATCCGTGCCAGGCCCTGGTCATCGGCAGGCGTGGCCAGCAGGTGCAGGTGGTCCGGCATGAGCACGTAGGCATGTACCGCCACCTTGAATTGCCGCGCAGCATCCTTGAGCCAGCCCAGGAAAGCCTGGTGATCGTCGGCATCGCGGAAGATGACCAGACCGTCATGACCGCGCTGGATAATGTGATGAGGCTGGTTGGGAACGACGAGACGGGGAAGGCGGGCCATGGCGAACGCTGCAAACCGGTAGGGAGGAGGCGCTATTCTAATGCACTCCGTCCCCAATAAAAGCACGTTGCCGAATCGGCATGACCGAATTGCAAAAATCCGGAATCATCTCGAACGGTGACGAGCATAAAAAAACCGGCCAGATTGCTCCAGCCGGTCAAGCCCCACGTTGATCTGTCTGCAAGTGCCGTTAGCTGGCGCTCTTTTCCTTACCCCTGGTCATCACCAGGCTGGCGATGATGGAAATCAGCAGGATGGCGCCCACGATGGACAGCGACACCAGCACCGGCACGTGGAACCAGTAGGCCAGCAACATCTTGCCGCCCACGAACAGGAGCACCAGGGCCAGGCCGTACTTGAGCAGGTGGAAGCGCTCTGCCGAATCCGCCAGCAGGAAGTACAGCGCCCGCAAACCCATGATGGCGAACATGTTCGACGTGAAGACGATGAACGGATCCTTGGTAATGGCGAAGATGGCCGGGATGCTGTCCACCGCGAAGATCACGTCGGAAATTTCGATCAGCAGCAGGACCAGCATCAGCGGGGTGAAATAACGCACGCCATTGATGCGGGTGGTGAACTTTTCACCGTCGTAGTCGTTGCTGATCTTCATATGACCACGCAACCAGCGCAGCAGCGGGTTATCGCCCAGGTCGGCTTCCTTGTCGGCGAAGATCAGCATCTTCACGCCGGTGAAGACCAGGAAGGCACCGAAGACGTACAGGATCCAGCTGAACTGCGCGATCATCCAGGCACCCAGCAGGATCATCACGGCACGCATGACGATGGCACCCACCACGCCGTACAGCAGCACGCGGCGCTGCATCTCGGGCGGCACGGCGAAGTAGCTGAAGATCATCAGGAACACGAAGATGTTGTCGACCGACAGCGCCTTCTCGATCAGGTAGCCGGAGAGGAACTCGGCCCCCTTCTGGTTGGCAAATTCACGGCCGACGTTGGCATCCAGGTACCACCACATCAGGCCGGCGAACAGGAAGGCCAGCGACACCCAGCCCAGCGACCAGCCCAGTGCCTCCTTGGGAGTGACGCGGTGGGCATGGCGGCCGCCGAGGGCGAACATGTCCAGCGCCAGCATGCCCAGCACGAATACGATGAAACCGCCCCACATGGGCAAGCTTGCGAAACTCTCTACGCCGTTCACGATAGACCTCTCTCTTCTTTTCTATTTTCTGACTGCATTGATGCGTGATGGGTGGCCGGACTCAGTCGAAATCGAAGATCTCGCCGAGGAAGCCTTTTTTCCTGCGCTTGTGATCATGACCGTAGCTGCCGTGGTCATGGCGAGTGCCATGGCCGAAGCGCGGGTCGTAGCCCGGCGGCTGCGGCTGCTGTGGCATCGGCACGCGTACTTGCTGCGGCACCGGTGCTGCCGCCGTCATCTGGCTGGCTGCAGAGCGCTCGATCAGTTTGTCCAGCTCGCCGCGATCAAGCCATACACCGCGGCATTGTGGGCAGTAATCGATCTCGATGCCCTGGCGCTCCGAGATCAGCAGGTTGTGAGATGTACAGACGGGACATTTCATCAGGCTTCTCCTTGATGTCAGTGATGGCAACTGCGGCAGACATGTTGATAACTCATGTTCACACCGGACAAGGCGCTACTTTAGGCCAAAGCCTGATGAATGAAAATTCGAATATTCTGAGATAATCCATCGGAAAAACCGAAGTATTGAAAGCGGGAGTTCCACATGGCCAGCCTGAACTACAAGCATCTGCACTACTTCTGGACGGTCGCCAAGAGCGGTGGCGTGGCACGCGCAGGCGAACGGCTGCACCTGACGGCGCAGACCATCAGCGGCCAGATCAGCCTGTTCGAGGAAAGCCTGGGCTACAAGCTCTTCAAGCGGGTGGGCCGGCGGCTGGAGCTCAACGATGAGGGGCGCATGGTGTTCGATTATGCCGAACGCATCTTCAGCCTGGGCGAAGAACTGGAAGAAGCGCTGCGCCTGCGCCCTGGCGGACGCGCCCTGCAGTTACGCGTCGGGGTGGCCGACGCGGTGCCCAAGGCGATTGCCTACCTGCTGCTGGAAAGCGCACTGGCCATGCCGGACCCGATCCGCATCATCTGCCGCGAAGGCAAGCTCGACGTGCTCCTGGCTGACCTCGCCATCCACAAGCTGGACATCATCATTGCCGACAGCCCCATGCCGCCCAATGTGGACGTGCGCGGCTACCACCACCTGCTGGGAGAGTGCGACACCAGCTTCTTCGCCACGCCCGAGCTGGCCCGGCGCTATCGCAAGGATTTCCCGCGCAGTTTCGATGGTGCGCCCTTCCTGATGCCCGGCGAGGACGCCGCCGTCAGGCCGCGCCTGCTGCGCTGGTTCGAAAAGGAAAAGATCCGCCCGCAGATCAGCGGCGAATTCGACGACGGTGCGCTGCTGCTGGCCTTCGGCGACGCCGGCGCCGGCATCTTTGCCGCACCGTCCGCCATCGCCGCGCAGATCCGCAAGCAGTACGGACTGGTGGAAATCGGCAGGACCGATGCCATCCGCGAACAGTTCTATGCCATCTCGGTGGAGCGCAGACTGACGCATCCTGCGGTGCTGGCCATCCAGTCGGCCGCACGCGGCAACCTGCTGGTCGGCAGCGCGGGCAGCACGTCCGAAGAGCCACCTGCACGACGCAAAGCCGCAACCGTCGCCGGTGGGCGCCGGAGCTGAACCTGGATAGTCAAGCAGACAAGAAACACCACGAAGAAATCGGCAACGGTGAGCATATGCACTCACCAAACATCACAGGCCTTACACAAACCGCCCATCACTTTGGTACAAGGCTGATTGTCACGGTCTCGCCACGTCAGAAAAACCGGAGGGACAAAAGAAAAACCCCACGTCCCTTGCGAGCCGTGGGGTAAATCCCATTCTCGGGGGGGAGAATGGAGGGGGAACTTCAATATAGGGAAATCAATGTGCCGTCGCAGCGGTTTTTACAAATGGTTACACCCTCTTTATATGCTGCACGGCAGTACATATTTGCATCAATCCATATGATCAAATATATCAAACACTCGCCATAAGTAAAGAACGCAGCGCCAGGAAGGAGGCGGAGTAGCGATCCCGTCTACTGATCAGATAAGTGGTGACACGACCATCGCGGCCGAGCGAGTGGGTGGCGAACCCATGGGGCTCCATCTGCATTGCGATCACCGAGCGCGGCACCACCGCCACGCCGGCCCCGGCCGCCACGCATGCCAGGATGGCGTGATAGGACGCCAGCTCCAGCGTACGCACCGGCGCACCACCGCGACCATGGGTGGCAAACCAGGTCTGCGCGTGGCGGCGATAGGCGCAGCCTTGCTCGAAGACAATCAGCGTGTCCAGCGTGACATCCTCCGGTGAACGCACGCGGCGATGGCTGCGCGGTGTCACCAGCATGAGTTCTTCCTTGAACAACGGCGTGGCATCGAAGGCCGGATCATCCAGATGACCGGCCACCAGTGCAGCATCAAGCTTGCAGGCGCGGACCTGGGCCACCAGTACGTCAGTGGGCGCGGTGGAGAGCTCCAGACGCACTTCCGGCCAGCGTTGGTGGAATTCGGCCAGGGGCGTCGGCAACCGGCTGGCAGCAGTGCTTTCCATCGACCCGATGCGCAGCCGACCGCGCGGGCTCTGCGGAGCGACAGCGTGGCGAGCCTCCTGCACCAGATCGAGGATGCGCTCGGCGTAATCCAGCAGCGCCTCGCCAGCCGCGGTCAGGACCAGGCGCCGGCGGTCGCGGACGAACAGCGGCACGCCCATGGACTCCTCCAGTTGCTTGATGCGCGTAGTCACATTCGACTGCACCCGGTTCAGGCGCTCGGCCGCCCGGGTCACGCCGCCCTCGGCCACCACGGTGCGGAAAATCTCCAGTTCAGCCAGTTCCATGCGGTTCTCTTGCCTTTTCCTGTGTTCTCGAAAAAAGATGAAGTCATTCTAATTATTCATTTTTTCGAATGACCGGAAAACGATAGCATAGACACCTGTCCCTGACACTCCCCCATCCATCGATCGCCGCCATGACCGCCATCCCTCCCTCCGCCCGCCCCCTCGCCACCCCATCCCGCCACGGCATGGCATGGAAGGTCTGCCTGTCGGGCATGGTGGCGCTGTCGGTGGCGATGGGGATCGGTCGCTTCGCCTTCACGCCGCTGCTACCGATGATGCTGCACGAGGGCAGCCTGTCACTGCAGATGGGCGGCTGGCTGGCCACGGCCAACTACCTGGGTTATTTCGCTGGCGCCATGCTGTGCGCCTTCCATCGCAGCAAACGCGGCGTGGCAATGCTGCGCGGCGGGCTGGTGGTGACCATCCTGCTCACCCTGGGCATGGGCGTGCTGCATCAGGACTGGGCCTGGTTGTGGATGCGCTTTCTCTCCGGCGTGGCCAGCGCCTACGTATTCGTCTATACCGCCGGCTGGTGCCTGCAGCAGCTGACACAACTGGGCCGGCCGGAACTGGGCGGGGTCATTTTCTGCGGCCCCGGCCTGGGGATCGCCATCACCGGGCTACTTTCCGGCCCCATGATCGCGGCCGGCTGGCTGGCCGCGGGCGGCTGGATCGCCTTTGGCGTCATAGCACTGGCCCTGACGGCAGTCGTCTGGAAATCCTTCAGCTTCGATGCCGGGCGCGGCCTGAGCGTGCACAGCGACCCGCTCCATGGCGAGGCATCCAAGGCCGTCGAGAGCACCCAGCAGAAACGCGAAGTGCTGGTGCAGGTGATCGCCTATGGTATCGCCGGCTTCGGCTACATCATCACCGCCACCTTCCTGCCCGTGATCGCACGCCAGGCGCTGCCGGGCTCGGCCTGGCCGGACTACTTCTGGCCCATCTTCGGCCTGTCGGTCGCGCTGGGCGCCTTCAGCGCCACCCGCTTGTCGGTACAGGGCGATCAGCGCCTGCTGCTGACCGGCGCCTACCTGATGCAGGCGGCCGGGGTGTTACTGTCGATCATCTTCCCCAATGCACTGGGTTTCGCGCTGAGCTGCCTGTTGCTGGGCCTGCCCTTCACCGCCATCACCCTGTTCGGCATGCGCGAGGCGCGCCGCCTGCGCAAGGAACAGGCCAGCAGCCTGATGGCCCTGATGACGGCCGCCTACGGCATCGGCCAGATTGCCGGACCGCCGCTGGCCACCGCGCTGGTGCACGGCAGCGGGTCCTTCACGCCTTCGCTGTGCGTGGCGGCGGCCACCTTGCTGATCGGTGCCGGGCTGTATTACCGCCTGACGCGCAGCCATCCGTTGCCACGCCAGACCGCCTGAATGAAAAACGCCCGCGACATCCACTGTCGCGGGCGCATTCCTGCTGCATTGCCGATCAGCGGAACGCCGGTTCCGCAAAGCTGCGTAACTTGCGGCTGTGGACCTGTTCGATACCATTGTTGCGCAACAGCTCCAGCGCACGGATACCGATCTGCAAGTGCTGTGCCACGCGCTGCTCGTAGAAGGTATTGGCCATGCCGGGCAGCTTGATCTCGCCGTGCAGCGGCTTGTCCGACACGCATAGCAAGGTGCCATAAGGAACCCGGAAGCGGAAGCCGTTGGCCGCGACAGTGGCGCTTTCCATGTCCAGCGCAATGGCGCGACTCTGCGAAAAACGCAGCAGCGGCATGCGGTGGTCACGCAACTCCCAGTTGCGGTCATCGACCGAGGCCACGGTACCGGTGCGCATGATGCGCTTCAATTCATAACCTTCCAGCCGGGTGATGCTGGCCACCGCATCCTGCAGCGCCAGTTGCACTTCGGCCAGCGCCGGAATCGGCACCCACAGCGGCAGGTCGTCATCGAGCACGTGGTCATCGCGTACATAGGCGTGCGCCAGCACATAATCCCCCATCCGCTGCGACGCCGACAGCCCGGCGCAATGTCCCAGCATCAGCCAGCCATGCGGACGCAGCACCGCCACGTGGTCGGTGACCGTCTTGGCATTGGAAGGACCGACACCGATGTTGACCAGCGTGATACCACTGCCATCGGCCCGCTGCAGGTGATAGGCCGGCATCTGCGGCTGGCGTGCCGGTGCCACGCCGGAAGCGGCCCGCGTCTCCAGGCCTTCCTGATTGGCGCTCCAAGTGGTGACATTGCCGGGCTCCACGAAAGCGGTGTACTGACGCCGATAGGCCAGTTCCTCCGGATCGTCGGTCGGCTCCATCAGGCGCCGTCCGAGGCGCACGAACTCATCGACGTAGAAGGCATAGTTGGTGAACAGCACATAGCGCTGGAACTGGTCCGGCGAGGTCGCCGTGTAATGGCGCAGGCGATGCAGTGAATAGTCGATGCGCGGCCCGGTGAACAAGGCCAGCGGATGCACACCCTCGCGCCAGGCGCCGTTGTCCACCTCGTAGCTACCGTTGGCGATGCGATCGTCCATGGTCGCCAGGTCCGGCAGATCGAAGTAGTCGGGCAAGGTACGCAGGTGCTCAGGGTCGAGACTGCCCTCGACGTGTATGCCCTCGGGGAAGGCGAAATGTACCGGAATGGGCATGTCGCTCACACCGATTTCCAGTGGCACCTCATGGTTCTGCAGCACCAGCTTGAACTGCGCCAGCAGGTACTGGTGGAACAACTGCGGTCGCGTCAGCGTGGTCTCGTAACAGCCAGGGCCGGCCACGAAGCCGAAGGACTGGCGGGTATCGGTATGGGTGGATTTTTCGGTGGTGATGCGCACGAAGGGATAGCAGGCGCGCACCCGCTGCGACATGCCCTGCCCGCTGGAGAACTGGCGGAAGGCATCGCGCAGGATGGCGGTGTTGTGCTCATAGATTTCCAGCACGCGTGCATAGGCGGCTTCGGGATTGGTGAATTTTTCTGTGGCAAACATCGTGTTCTCCATCATTGCCGCGCGCCGCGCCGGTGTGGGGTCGAACTGCGCTGGAGCGGCGCGGCCGGTCTGGCCGGTCATTCATCGAAACAACTTGTGCGCAGCACCATCTTACCTGAGAGCGGCGCGTTTCATGCAGCACGCAGCAGGCTGCGATGAGGCGGCACAACGGCCGGCTTGTCCGCCTTTCCGACCTGCGCATTCGGTGATATCTTCCAAGCTCTTCGCTGCGGTTTACTTATTTTCCCCGGTTATCCCTCGCCCTTTGTCGCAGACCTGCGGCACGTGTCTACATCGATCCGTCAGCGCGCTGTCAGTTGCGAGTCATTCCGCCCGCCTGACAACGTTCAAAGCAGCCATTTTGCACGAAACTTGCATTTCATCCCCTCACAAAGCCTTTTGCGATGCGGCTTTCTCACCGCGTAAAAAATCCTTTGATCGTCACGCGAGCCGGTGCTATCGTGTCGGCGCTTTTGCCGTGATGACAATACGCAGCCAGCCTGTGTCCTTCCCGGTGAAGCAAGCCAATAAAACTAACAAAAATCCGCTCAGAGAAATCCGTACAACCACAGCTACCGAGGTACACATGCTCATCAGAAAATTCTTCCAGCAGATGCTGGTCCTGCTCTGCCTGGCCGCAGCCGCCGCTGCACAGGCCCAAACCCTGCCCAACGTGGTCATCCTGGCCACCGGCGGCACCATCGCCGGCACCGGCGCCACCAGCACCACCACGGTTGGCTACACCGCCGCCAAGGTCGGCGTGGATGCGCTCATCGCCGCTGTCCCTGAACTCAAGAAGGTCGCCAACGTGCGCGGCGAGCAGGTCATGCAGATCGCCAGCGAGAACATGAACAACGACGCCTGGCTCAAGCTGGCCAAGCGCGTCAATACCCTGCTGGCACAGAGCGACGTGGACGGTATCGTGATCACCCACGGCACCGACACCATCGAAGAAACTGCCTACTTCCTCGACCTGGTGGTCAAAAGCAAGAAGCCGGTGGTGATCGTGGGCGCCATGCGTCCGTCCACCGCCATCAGCGCCGATGGTCCGATCAACCTGTACAACGCCGTGCTGCTGGCCGGTTCCAAGGAAGCCGTTGGCAAGGGCGTGCTGGTGACCCTGAACGACCAGATCAACGCCGGTCGCGAAGTCACCAAGACCAACACTTCCACGATGGACACCTTCAAGACGCCGGAACTGGGCTTCCTGGGTTACATCCAGGGTAGCAAGCCCTACTTCTACCGCCAGTCCACCCGCAAGAACACGGTCGACACTCCGTTCGACATCATGAACCTGGACAAGCTGCCGCAAGTGGACATCGTCTATGGCTACGCCAACATGAACCCGATCGCGCTCAACGCCTTCGTCGCTGCAGGTGCACAAGGCATCATCCACGCCGGCGTCGGCGATGGCAGCCTGAACAACACCGTGCTGCCGTCCCTGAGCGAAGCACGCAAGAAGGGCGTGGTCATCGTGCGTTCCAGCCGCGTCGGCCAGGGCATCGTGGCGCGCAATGGCGAAGCCGACGACGACAAGCTGGACTTCGTCGTCTCCGACACCCTGAACCCGCAGAAGGCGCGCATCCTGCTGATGCTGGCCTTGACCAAGACCACCGACAGCAAGGAAATCCAGAAGATGTTCTGGGAATACTGATCCGGCCTGCGGCGTCAGTCTTACGCATTACTGCACTATCCGCCCGCTGCCCGCCCTGTGCGCAGCGGGCTTTTTCTTGGCCGGAACCAAGCTCGTCAGGCAAGACTCTGTAGAGTTTCCAAAGAGATCGGAGAACCGCCCATGCCCAGCCGCCGACATTTCCTTACCGCCTCCGGCGCAGCCGCCGCGCTGGCCGCCCTGGGCCTGCCACCACAGGCGCTGGCCGCGCAGTCCATGAAGATGGGCCCGGCCCAGGCCTTCAGCTTCGACCAGCTCATCGCCCGCGCCCGCGACATGGCCAGGACGCCCTACCAGGCGCCGCCGGCGGTGCCCGCCGCGGTGCTGGACCAGATCGACTACGAAGCCCACGGCAAGATCCATTTCAAGTCCGATTACGCCGTCTTCGCCGACGGTCCTGGCCCGTTCCCGCTGACCTTCTTCCATCTCGGCAAGTTCTTCCGCGTCCCGGTGCGCATGTTCGTGCTGGATGGCCCGGGTAATGCACCCGCCCCAGGCTCCACTCCCACTCCCACCCGTGCCCGCGAACTGCTGTATCGCGACGATTACTTCGACATGCCTGCCGACAGCCCGGCCCACCGCCTCCCGGCCGGCAGCGGCTTTGCCGGCTTCCGCTTCCAGGAAAGTCGCCTGGCCGACCAGCAGGCCAAGGACTGGCGCAAGAATGACTGGGTGGCCTTCCTCGGCGCCTCCTACTTCCGCGCCATCGGTGACCTCTATCAATATGGCCTGTCGGCACGCGGCATTGCCATCGATGTCGCACAAGCCGACCGCCCCGAGGAATTCCCCGACTTCACGCAATTCTTCTTCGAGCCACCTGTACCGGGCAGCGATACCGTCGTGGTCTATGCCCTGCTGGATGGCCCCAGCATCACCGGCGCCTATCGCTTCACTCTGCAGCGCGGTGCCGGCGTAACCATGGAGGTGGACAAGGCGCTGTTCCTGCGCCGCGACGTCGCGCGCCTGGGCCTGGCACCGCTGACCTCGATGTACTGGTTCTCCGAAACCGTGAAGGGTAGCGGCGTGGACTGGCGACCTGAGGTGCATGACTCGGACGGCCTGGCGATCTGGACCGGCGCCGGCGAACACCTCTGGCGGCCCCTGAACAATCCGCCCCGCACCACCGCCTCGGCCTTCGCCGACCAGCAGTTGCGCGGCTTCGGTCTGTTGCAGCGCGACCGCAATGTCGACCATTACCTGGACGGCGTGCATTACGAGCGCCGCCCCAGCCTGTGGGTGGAACCGCAAGGGGACTGGGGCCAGGGCGAGGTACAGCTGATCGAACTGCGCACCGATGACGAAATCCACGACAACATCGTCGCGATGTGGGTGCCGAAAACTCCTGCGCGGGCCGGTGCCAGCTATCGGCTGCGTTACCGCCTCCACTGGCAGCAGGACGAGCCCTTCCCGACGGCGCTGGCGCGCTGCGTGGCGACGCGCCTGGGACGCGGCGGCCAGCCCGGCCAGGCACGCCCGGCGCAGGTCCGCAAGTTCATGGTCGAGTTCAAGGGCAAGCCGCTGGAAGGCCTGCCCTTCGGCGTGAAACCGGAAGCCGTCATCACCGCCTCCAGAGGCAGTATTTCCTATGTCTACACCGAGGCCCTGCCCAACGACGTAGCCGGCCACTGGCGCGCCCAGTTCGACCTGACGGCAGCGGGCGAGGAACCGGTCGAACTGCGTCTATTCCTGCGACACGACGGACAGGCACTCAGCGAGACCTGGCTGTTCCAGTACCATCCCTTCACCTCCAGGGAAGTGTATTGAGACAGTTTTTTCCTTTCCTCGAAAAAAGATTTGTACTTTTCAGAAAAGCTCCTTATAATCTCGCTCTTTCGCGGCTGTAGCTCAGCTGGATAGAGTACTTGGCTACGAACCAAGGGGTCGTGGGTTCGATTCCTGCCAGCCGCACCATATGTAGTAAAAAAAGGGTCCATCGCAAGATGGGCCCTTTTTTGTTTTTTTTATTGTTTCTCTTTTTGTTGATCCTTCCCGGGCAGCACCTCGCTGCTGCAACCTGCTGCAACCGGTCCCAGCTCAGCCACAATCTCTCCCGCTCACCGACGAGCGTTTGCGCCATCGTCCGACATGCGCGGCCCAGCCGGCTGGAGATAATCAAGGCTCCGTTCATTCTCTGGAGGAGCCGCCGTGAAAAAGACTTCCCTGTTCATGCTCGCTGCAGGTTCGCTGGCCATGCTGGCCTGCGCCAAGCCGGTAAAGCGCCAGTTCGACGAAATCAACCGACGCCGGATGGCCGAGGCCGAAGGAAAAAGCGAGACCGAATCCGGCATGCCCAGCATCATGGGTGAGCAGGACATGCAACCAGTCGCACAAGAAAGCAGCATGGTGGCAGATGGCACGCAACAGCATGCGCCCACGCCTGTCAGCACCACATCGGTTCAGCCGCTGGGGCAGCCGCCACGCAAGGATGGGGATTTCGCTCCGCCCGTCGGCGCGTGACTTCGCCTGCGGCGCCCCCCCTCGATCGCGCCTGTGCGTCAAATGGCCGCCCCAGATGGGCGGCAACCGCCGGACCGACATCACATCCTCTTGCACGCGTCAACTGCAGAGCGCAGCTGTCACATGCATGGCCAACAAGCAGGGCCACCAATCCCACACCACCAATCACCCAAACACTCCTGAATACGAAGACAAGTGTGTTCACCTGTTCAGCAGCGAGGTAGCAAGACTGCACTCGTACGGTATGTCGGAAATTTTCATCTGATCTAAAGGGCAATTTCTCCAAAGAAACCAGTCCTCTACGATGGCGCGCTTTATTGCAATCCCGCCATCCTGACGATGACTGTCCGTAGATCAACGCAAGCCAGCAAGCTACTCTCGAAGATGAACCGCACTTTTGCGGAAGATCATCTGGCTTGCGCGCAGTCAGGCGAGTCCGCCGGCACCAGAGCCATAACGCTGGTGGCAAGGCTGTTGCTGATGACCGCATCCCTTGCATCCGCAGAGAGCTACGCCCAAGCAGCGTTGCCGGACCCATCACCTGAACTGCGACGTCAGGATGCGCAACGCCATGCACTGAGGGAAGAGCTTGAGGCCACCCCCTGGTCCCCGGCCAGGGACGACGCGGGAACGCCACCTCACCAACGTATCCCGGACGAACCACACTGCGCTTTGATCGAGAGAATCGATATCCAGGGCCACCTGGTGAGCCAGTCGCTGTATCGGGCGCTTGAGGGCCTGCAGAGCGACGACTCCCCCATCGGGCGATGCCTGGGTGCACAGGGAATCACGCTGCTGATTCAGCGATTGCAACAAGCATTGGTTGAACAGGGCTATCTCACCAGTCAGGCCTACGCACCAGAACAGGATATGCGCGGCGGGGTCTTGCGGCTGCACATCCTTGAGGGAAGAGTGGCGCAGATTCGTCCGGCCAGCGACGAAATAGCCCTACCACGCCTGGCCTGGGCCACCAGTCCAGGCGATATTCTCAACCTGCGCGATATCGAGCAGTCCTCGGAAAATCTTCAGCGCCTCCCCAGCTTTACGCCACAACTTCAAATCGAACCCGGTCAAACGCCTGGTACCAGTGACGTCACCGTCAGGCTAGACGCGCGCCGACCTATCCGCATGGGACTGAGCATGGACGACAGCGGCCAGCGCAGCACTGGAAAACTGCAAGGAAACATGAGCGCGAGCTGGGATAATCCCCTGGGCCTGACCGATCTTGTCTATCTCAGCCAGGGCAAGGATCTGGGCGACCGCGATCGCGGCCCACGCGGCAGCCGCAACCGCATCGTCCACTACAGTCTGCCGTGGGGCTACTGGCTACTGTCGGGTACCAATCCAGACGATGATTACGAGATCAAGGATGTGAGCAGATCTGTCGTGCATCAATTAAGACAGCGCATGGAGGCAGTCTTTGAGGGCTTCTTCAAAGGAAGGCATGCAGATATGCGGGCGTTCAAAGAAATCAATCCTCTGCTGGACTGAGTCGGAGATGCTATGAAAGCTATTGATATCATCCGCACCAACTTCCCCGACTGCCCTCAATGGAGTGCTCAATCCTTCCTTGCTCAATTGCGTGATCAGCAAAAACTCGACATACAGGCCTACTGGAAACTGGAAGAGTCCATCATTTCCCTGATGTCGGAGTTCTCGGATTACCCCAAGGAGCTAAGCTGGCCCGTATATCAAATATTCGATCGCATGATGCACTTGTTGAGTGCGCATCTCGATCCTTCCGACAACTATCAAATCGCGGAACTTGAGGACAAGCAGGTCCGTGAGTTGGTAGAGCGCGTCGAAACTCTTTTCGAGGGCTTCTTCAAAGGAAGTTTTCCTGATGAGCAGATGAACCTCGACCAGGATGGTCCAAGGCCTGACTGGGGTCGCGAGCTGCGGCGAGCGGAGGAAATCATTTACCAGAATGTTTGCCAATCCGACACCTGGGCGCAGGAATCTTTTATTGGTGTCCTCGACCGCGATTGGGTTATCGACATGCACGGCTACTGGCAACTGGAATGGGCGCTTGGCCGACTGATCAGGCAATCGGCTGACTATCCTCGCAAGCTAACCTGGGCCGTCTTTCGAATCTACAGTTCTGCATTACCCTATCTGAATGCGCATGTCTCCCCCTATGAAGAATGTGAACTGCGCCATTCGGAAGGACACCCTGTGAAGGAATTCAGGAAACGCTGGGGGCAGATCTTCGAGGGATTCTTCAAAGGAAAAATGCCGGCGTGGAAAATTCATGGAGATACGCAGAAATCGCCATCCTCCCCCAACCCCTCGACGCCAGCCACAGGTGTGCGCTGGCTCCCCTTCTCCGAGCACAAGGAAGTGCGCCTCCCCTTGGGGGCCCTGATCAAGTTTGACGCATCCTATCCCTTCGAAGATCAGGTCGTGATGATGGTTTGTGACTCGCCCGCCCGTAATTCCAGATTGGGACTGTTCACCATTACCGGTTACAAGGCGGGATTCAATTGTGTTTTCAATTTGCCTGAGGAAGCGACCAACGCCGACGGTTCTCTCACGGCTGGCACGCTCTACAACAATTGGGAGCAATGGATAGGCGAATGGAGTCCGGACCGCGCATGGATATTGCAGGAAGGCTTACGCGCAGATGATCTGAAATAAGGCTGATGCGCGCAATGAGAGCATCCATCCCTTTTGCGTCTTACCGACATGACTCCATCTCCGGGGGATAGTTAAGTGAACTGGCAAAAACTTTCTGACTATAAGTACCTCTCGCTTTATCGTGGATCTCTTATCAGATTCGCCGCCTCACATCCTTTTGAAGAGGAAGTCGTGATGATCATATGCGACTCTCCGAGAGGTGATTCACGATTAGGAATGATCACACTGACCGGCAAGAAAGGCGGATACAACTGTTTTACCTGGTTCCCTGAATGGGCCCTCAATATGAACGGATCAATCACTGCCGGCCTGATCTACAAGAACTGGGCAAGCTGGGTGTGGCCGGAATGGAGTCCCGACAGTGCCTGGATATTGCCCGAAGGGTTGAGCGCTGACGATCTGCACTAGCGGTTCTCACCGGGCGTGGCTCATCGGCCCCTACGTTATCCGGAACTCATGCGCATCATCGTCGGCGTGATCTCCCAGTAGAGTCTCGCCGCCTCTCTCTGCCGTACCCGGTTCCGCTAGAGGGAGCAGCACGCGGCATCCTTGAGAGGATGCTAGTGCGGTGGAGAAAAACGGGATGGGCAAGCCGGTGATAGCAATCTACACGATGGGCGCCACTGTGCGGGTACGCCGCGGAGGCTAATGCAGCGCCGATAGGCTGCGCCGGGTCAGGCCGACAGCCTGCGCTCGATGATTTCATAGGCACGCAACAGACCAGCGATGCGGGCATGTTCGAAGTCGAGGTAAAGCGGACTGTCCTGGCGATAGCGCACCAGCCGCTTTCCCTGGTGGAAGATGCGCAAGCCAAGGGTCCAACCACGTGTCGCCTGGATGCCGATGACGCGGATGTCGTATCCGCGATATTGCGCATGATGGATCTGCTCCCGGTCATTGAGCAGACGCCTGCCATACAGACGTAGATCGGCGCGTGGACACATCATGCCCCCTTGCGGTGACGCACCTGCTTCCGCCCCAGCAACAGCACAAAGAACACCGGCACGAACAACACCGCCAGCACCGTGGCAGTGACCATGCCGCCGAATACGCCGGTGCCGATCGCGCGTTGGGTCTCCGCACTGGCGCCTGAGGCCAGCATCAGCGGTACCACACCCAGCGCAAAGGCCAGCGAGGTCATCAGGATGGGACGCAAACGCAGCACGGCCGCCCGGATCGCGGCTTCCGCCAGTCCGGCGCCCTCGGCCCGCAGCTGCCGCGCAAACTCCACGATGAGGATGGCATTCTTGGCAGACAGGCCGATGACGGTGATCAGACCCACCTTGAAGAAGACGTCATTGGGCATCTCGCGCAACATCACCGCCGCCACTGCACCGATCAGACCCAGCGGCACCACCAGCATGACCGACAACGGAACATGCCAGCTCTCGTACAGTGCGGCCAGCACCAGGAACACCACCAGCATGGACAAGGCCATCAGCATCGGTGCCTGCGCCGCTGACAGACGTTCCTGCAGGGATTGGCCAGTCCACGCCACGGCGAAACCTGGCGGGAGCTGCCGGGCCAGGCGCTCCATCTCGGCCATGGCCTCGCCACTGGCCACGCCAGTTGCGGCGCTGCCGGCAATGCGTACTGCCGGGGAGCCCTGGTAGCGCTGTAGCTGCGTCGGCTGTTCTTGCCAGGATGCCTTCACGACTTCACCCAACGGCAGCATCCCGCCATTCTGGTTGCGGACGTACAGCTTCATCACGTCCTCGATCTGCATGCGCGCACCAGCCTCGGCCTGCAGGATGACCTGTTGCATGCGGCCGGCATTGGGGAAGTCATTGATATAGAACGAACCCATGGCCGCAGACAGCGTATCGCTGATGCTGGCGAAGGAAACCCCGAATGCGGCCGCCTTGTGACGGTCGATATCGAGCTGCAGGCTGGCTCCCGGCGGCAATCCGTCTGAATAGACGCCGGCCAGCTTGTCGCTCCTGGCCGCCAGCGCCAGCAATTGCGCTTCGGCGGCCTTAAGGGCGGCATAACCCTGATTGGCGCGATCCTGCAGACGCATGGCGAAACCGGAGGAGTTCCCCAGCTCTTCGATGGCCGGTGGTAGCAGGCTCATCACCATGCCATCGACGCTGCGTTCCATGGCGCCCTGGGCGGCGATGGCCTCGGCGGCAGCGGTGGAACCCTTGCGTTGCTTCCAGTCCTTGAGTTCGGTAAAGGCCATGGCCGCGTTCGGGCCTGAGCCGGAAAATCCGAATCCCAGTACCGAAAGGTTGGCGCCGATATCCTCGCGGGTCTGCAGATAACGCTCGAACTGATCGACGGCACGGGCAGTGCGCTCGCTGGTGGCATCGGCCGGCAACTGGAAGGAGGTCATGAAGTAACCCTGATCCTCTTCTGGCAGGAAAGCCGAGGGCAAGGCCCGCAAACCGAGCACCAGCAGCAGGCACAGCGCCACGTACATCAGCATCATGCGCAGCCCTCGTGCGATCAGGCGCGCCAATGCGGATTCATAGCGTGCGGTGAGACGATGGAAGGCCCGGTTGAACGCCCCAAAGAAGCCGCGCTTTTCATGATGCCCCGGTGCCACCGGCTTGAGCAGGGTGGCGCACAAGGCAGGCGTCAGGCTCAGCGCCAGCAAGGCCGAGAACAGGATGGACACGGCCATGGCCAGCGCGAACTGGCGATAGATCACGCCCACCGAGCCCCCTGCCAGCGCCATCGGAATGAAGACTGCGGTCAGTACCAGCGTGATGCCGACGATGGCCCCGGTAATCTCGCCCATGGCCTTGATGGTGGCCTCGCGTGGCGCCAGACCTTCCTGCGCCATGATGCGCTCCACATTTTCCACCACCACGATGGCGTCATCGACAATGATGCCGATGGCCAGCACCATCCCGAACATGGTGAGCACATTGACCGAATAGCCGGCCACCAGCATCACCGCCAGCGTACCCAGCAGCGCAATGGGCGCGACGATGGCGGGGATGACGGTATAGCGCACGTTCTGCAGGAACAGGTACATCACCAGGAACACCAGCACCATGGCCTCGATCAGGGTCTGCACCACCTTCTGGATGGAAACCTTGACGAAGGGTGCGGTGTTATAGGGCAGCGAAAACGCCATACCTGCCGGCAGGCTGGGGCGCAGTTCTTCCATGCGTGCCTGGATGGCGGCCGCGGTGCGCACCGCATTGGCACCTGGAGAGAGCTGCACCGCCGCCACGCCGGCAGGCTTGCCGTCTTCGCGATTGGAGAAGGCGTATGATTGCGCCCCCAGTTCCACCCGCGCCACATCCCCCAGCAACACGCGCGAACCATCGGTCTTTGCCTTGAGCACGATGGCGGCAAACTGCGCCGGCGACTGCAATTGCCCCTGTACAGTGAGCGGCACGGCGATCTGCTGGCCCGGTACGGCAGGCGAATCACCCAGGCGACCAGGTGCGATCTGGGCATTCTGCTGGCTCACTGCAGTGCTGATGTCGGTAACGGTCAGGCCGAAGGCATTGAGCTTGAAGGGATCGATCCAGATGCGCATGGCCTGCTCGGCACCGAACAGCTGGACACGTCCGACGCCTTCCACGCGGCGCAATTCCTCCACGATATTGCGTGCCAGATAGTCGCTCAGTCGGACTTCGTCGTAGCGGCCATCGGTCGAGGTCAGGCTTACCATCAGGAGGAAGCCCGAAGCCGCAGACTCCACCGTCACGCCATTCTGGCGCACGGTCTGCGGCAGCCGCGCTTCGATGGCCTTGAGCTTGTTCTGCACATCCACCTGGGCCAGTTCCGGATCGGTACCGAGCTTGAAGGTAACGCTGATCTGGGCGCTGCCCGAGGTATCGGCGGAGGACTCGAAGTAGAGCAGGTTCTTGATGCCCGACAGTTCGCGTTCGATCAGGCTGATCACGCCATCGTTCATGGTCTGAGGCGTGGCTCCCGGATAGGTGGCGTTGATGGAGACCGTGGGCGGCGCCACCGAGGGATAGCGCGCAATGGGCAATTGGCTCATGGCAATCACGCCAAACAGCACGATGAACAGGGCGACCACCCAGGCGAAGATGGGACGGTCGATAAAGAAGCGGGGCATGCAAGAACTCCATCAGTCTGGCTCGGTAGCTGACAGCAGGCTTAACGACAACGGCATTTTTGCCGTGCCACGCCAGCCGACAGTACAATCGCGAGCGAAGGCGGAGTCTGGGCGATGAGCGTGAGGATTACGCGATACAACGATGGAGTTTCGATGGAGAAGGAAAGATGCCGACAGCACCGCATAGCGTGAGCGAACCGGGCCTGGCGCCCGCGGCGCCGGCCACCGGCGCGCTGGTACTGATCGCCGAGGATGCGCCCGAGATCGCTGACATCCTGGCCGCCTACCTGGCCCGCAGCGGCATGCGCAGCGTGCATGCGAGCGACGGCGTACGGGCGCTGGAACTGCATCTCGCCCTCAAACCGGATCTGGTGCTGCTGGACATCCAGATGCCGCAGCTCAATGGCTGGCAGGTGCTGGCGCAGATTCGCCAGCGTGACCAGACCCCGGTCATCATGCTCACCGCCCTGGACCAGGACGTGGACAAGCTCACCGGCCTGCGCATCGGCGCAGACGACTACGTGGTCAAACCCTTCAATCCGGCCGAGGTGGTGGCCCGGGTCGAGGCGGTCCTGCGCCGCAGCCAGCCCCGTGATGAGCGCGATGACCGACGCATCCTGCGGGTCCCGCCCTTCGTGATCGACTTCGAGCAGCATGAGGCCGTGGCCGAGATTGACGGTACTTCGCATGCACTGGTGCTCACGCTCACCGAATTCAAGCTGCTGGCACAACTGGCGCGCTCGCCACGGCGTGTATTCAGTCGCGCCGAGCTGCTGGCCTCCTGCCTGCCGGAGGGCGATACGCTGGAGCGCACCGTCGACAGCCATGTCAGCAAACTGCGCAAGAAACTGGAGGACCTAGACATCGCCGGTATTCCGGTCAGCATTCGCGGGGTAGGTTATCGTTTCCAGCAAGGTAGCTGATACCGTGGAGGCGCGCTCATGAAGCCCGGCGTCGACCTGCTGGCACTATGGCGCGGCAAGGGCCTGGCACGGCAGATCATCAGTTCGGTGGCGATCCTGGCACTGACCATCATGCTGATGGTCTTGCTGGGTTCGTATGCCTTCTATTCGACCATGTTCATCTTCCTGCCCAGCGCCCTGTCGGCGCCGGACAGCTGGTTGCCCTCGCCGGCCGAGTGGGGCTGGATCGCCGGTACCACGCTGCTGGGCCTGGGAATTGCGATCTGGGTGGCCATGCGCCTGGCGCGCCGCATTCTGACGCCGCTCAATTCAGTGGCCACCAGCCTGCGCCGCGTGGCACAGGGCGATCTGGCGGCCCGGGCGGGAGCGCAACGACAGCCGCTGGATGAAGCCTCGCAGCTGATCAGCGACTTCAACGCCATGGCCGAGCGGCTGGAGCGGGTACAGCAGGAACGCATCTTCTGGAACGCCGCGATCGCCCACGAACTGCGCACGCCGGTGACCATCCTGCGCGGTCGATTGCAGGGTCTTTCCGATGGCGTGTTCCCGCCTGAACCGGCGCTCTTTTCCAGCCTGCTGGTGCAAGTCGAGGGGCTGGCGCGGTTGATCGAGGACTTGCGCATCGTCGGCCTGGCCGAAAGTGGACACCTGCGCATACAGCTGCAGCAGGTAGACCTGCAACAGGAAATCGGCACCGTGCTGACGGCCTGCGAATCGGCGCTACAGGACAAGGGATTCGCCGTCACGCTCGAAATCGCACTGCAGCGCACGGTCTGCGATCCGGTGCGCATCCGCCAGGCACTGCTGGCGTTGCTGGAGAATGTCCTGCAGCACGCCACGCCCGGCCGCTTGCGCATCAGCACCGCGAGCAGCGCGGACCAACATTGCCTGCGCGTGGAGGACTGCGGCCCGGGCCTGGCGGCTACCGATGCGGCGATGATCTTCGACGCCTTCCAGCGTGGCCCGCGCAGCGACGACGCCCAGCACCGTGGCAGCGGCCTGGGGCTGGCAGTGGTCAGGGCTATTGCCAGTGCGCATCACGGTACCGCCGACTGCCGGCCCTCGCCACTGGGCGGCACCTGCTTTGAAGTCCGCTGGCCTCATTGAGCATTGATGTGTATATTTTCCCCAGCAGGACGCATGAAGCGAAGTTCACAATAAATTCAGCGGACCACGGGGGGACCCCATGCGCAGACCGGACTCGATGTCGATACTCGCCGTCAGCTTGCTGCTTTGCTCGCTGGCGGCATCGGCGTGGTCGGAGACCCTGACGACCATCACGCTGGGCTTCACCGGCCGCCTTTCCGAACCGATTACGCAGAGCGCCCTGCAGGGCGCGCAACTGGCCATCGACGAAGCCAATGCGATGGCCATACGGCGTCGCTCGCCACTGCGCTTGCAACTGCTGCCGCAGGACGACCACGGCAACGAAAATTTCGCCATCAACATCGCCCGTTATTACATCAAGGAAAACGTGGCCGGCGTCGTCGGCCCGTGGAGCAGCGACGCGGCATTGGCCACAGCCGCAATCTACGAAAACGCAGGCATTCCGCAGATCGGATTTACCGCCACCAGCAGCCAATGGACCAGCATGGGCCACCGCATGCCGTTCCGGGTGGTCGGTGGCACGCGGGAACTGTCCTCCGCATTGGCCGAGGTTGCCAGCCGCTCGCTGGCGGGGCAACGGGTCTTCGTGATCCAGAACGATTCAGCCTACAGCAATGCCTTGGCCGATGCAGTAATGGAACGCTTGGCTGCAACGGCGCCAGCCATCGCGCTGGGGCGCATCCAGGTAGCGCGCCGGACCACCGACTTCCATGTGGCGATGCAGGCGGCGATGCAGCATGACGCTGATGTGATCGTGTTCCTGGCCCTGTACCCGCAGGCGCGCGCATTCATCGATGCGGCCCGCCGTTCGGGATCAAAAGCACGCATTCTGCTCACGGGAGGTGCCAGCAACCTGGAGCTGGCATCGCAGCCCGAACCACGGCTGCATGTGCTGGAATTCGAAATCGCACGGGACTATTGTCCGCAATGGAAAAAGGTCGCCCAAGCCTATCGCAGCAGATTCGATACCGCGCCGACCACCTACTCCTTCTATGCCTATGATGCAGCCAGCGTACTGGGTGCGGCCATCCTGCAGACCGGCAGCGGCGATGGCCGCAGGATCGCGGTGGCGTTACACCAGTTGCGTCATCCCGGACTGCATGGACCGATCAGTTTTGCCCCAAACGGAGCAAGGGCGAATCCGCGCTATACCCTGTTCCGGCATGACGGCCGCTGGCAGCCGGTGGAATTCTTCCCGGCTGGCAGCGGCCGTCACGAGCCTTGCGTGTGATGCCTGCCATCACGCACCCAGCAGGCGCGACATGGTTTCGGTGAAGACGACGATCAGTCCGACGAGCATGGTGTTCTCCTTGTAGTGGTGGGCGATCAGCCGCCGAAGAGGCGGGACATGGTGTCAGCGAAGACGACGATGAGTCCGACGAGCATGGTGTTCTCCTTGTAGTAGTGGGCGATCAGCCGCCGAAGATGTGGGACATGGTTTCAGCGAAGGCGATGATGAGTCCGATAAGCATGGTGTTCTCCTTGTAGTAGTGGGCGATCAGCCGCCGAAGAGGCGGGACATGGTGTCAGCGAAAACGACGATGAGTCCGACGAGCATGGTGTTCTCCTTGTAGTGACAGCCAATCAGCCGCCGAAGATGTGGGACATGGTTTCTGCGAAGGCGATGATGAGTCCGATAAGCATGGTGTTCTCCTTGATCTGGTGGGTTGGGACCGATGCCGTTTGCTTCGGCTTGTTGTCATCATCGCGTTTACCGGTTACCGCCACATTGCAGGCTTGCCCGTCCAGGTTTCAGTTGAAATCTGGGCCCATGAAAAAACCCCTCGCTGCGTAGGCAGACGAGGGGTTCGTCAGAAGAGCAAGGCCGCATTCGCAGCCTGCGGGAAACAGATCAGAAGGGAATATCGTCGTCCATGTCCGAGAAGTTCGGCGCCGGGCGCTGGGCCGGCTGCTGGCGCGGGGCGCCGCTACCACCGCCACCACCCGCATTACCGCCAGCGCTCTGGCGAGGTGCGCCGCCGCCGTAGCTGCCTGCACCGCCACCACCGCCGCCGTAGCCGCCTTCGTCCATGACACCACCACCGCCCGCGCCCTGGCGGCCACCCAGCATCTGCATGGTATCGGCGATGATTTCCGTGGTGTAGCGCTCCACGCCTTCCTTGTCCTGCCACTTGCGCGTCTGCAGGCGGCCTTCGACGTAGATCTGCGAGCCCTTCTTCAGGTACTGGCCGGCGATTTCAGCCAGCTTGCGATAGAAGGTGATGCGGTGCCACTCGGTGAGCTCCTTCTTTTCGCCGGAATTCTTGTCCTTCCAGCTCTCGGTCGTGGCGACGGCGATGTTGGTGACGGCTTCGCCGTTGGGCATGTAGCGTGTTTCCGGGTCGCGCCCCAGGTTGCCGACGATGATGACTTTATTGACCGATGCCATTGTTTCTCCTGAATACGTTTAGGCTGTTGCACCCGCCGCCGGCGCTGAACGGCGCGGCAGGTTTTTCATGTTAGCCGCGATTATAAGCCAGGTCAGGGTGAGCACAGCAGACAAGAGGAACACCGCGGAATTCCCCACATTTTGTTTAAGCCAGCCCCCCAGGGCGCCGCCGCAGGACAAACCCAGCGCCTGCAGGGTGTTGTAGACGCCCAGCGCCGCGCCCTTGGCCGCTGGCGGGGCAATACGGGACACCAGCGAGGGCTGGGCGGCTTCCAGGATGTTGAAGGCGACGAAGAACAGGAACAGCAGGGTCACCAGCATCCAGAGACTTCCCAGCGGTTGGGACAACACCAGCCAGAAGCCCACCTGCACCAGCAGCATCAGGCTGATGGCGCCGACGAAGACCGGTTTCATGCACCCGTACTTCTCGGCCACGATGATCGGCGGCAGCATCAGCACGAAGGAGGCCAGAACCACCGGCAGATAGATCTTCCAGTGTTCGCCCAGTGGCAGGCCGGCCGATTGCACGAGCGCTGCCGGCACCACCAGGAACATGGCAACCTGGGTCAGGTGCAGCGTGAATACGCCCCAGTTCAGACGCAGCAGTTCGGTCTGGCGCAGTACCTCGGCCAGCGACACCCGCCTGGCCTGTACCATCGGCGCCGCCGGTACCACCCATAGCACCACCGCGATGGCCAACAGGGAGAGCACGCCGGTCAGGCCGAAGATGCCACCCATGCCAATCGACTCGTAGAGCAGTGGTGAGGCCACCATCGAGACCGCGAAGGTTACCCCGATGGAGGCACCCACCATGGCCATGGCCTTGGTGCGATGTTCCTCGCGGGTGGAATCGGCGATGAAGGCGGTGATGGCGGCAGAGATCGCGCCCGAACCCTGCAGCGCTCGTCCCACCAGCAGCCACATCACGCTCTGGGCACCGGCGGCCACGAAGGAGCCCAGCGCAAACAGCAACAGGCCGATGACGATGATGCGCTTGCGGCCATAGCGGTCGGAGGCAATCCCGTAGGGAATCTGTCCACAGGCCTGCGCCAGTCCATAGATGCCCAGGGCGATGCCGACCAGGGTATCGCTGTCGCCCCCGGGCAGGCTGTGGGCGTGCACGGCAAACACCGGCAACACCAGGAACAGGCCCAGCATGCGCAGGGAAAAGATCGAGGCCAGGGAAACGCTGGCACGCACCTCGGCGCGCGACATGCCGGTTTTCTCAGGCTGTGCGGATGAACTTGTGTCGTGGGACATACGTGTGACGTGTAGGGGCTGGCGTTGGCGGCTGCCCGGCCTTTCGTGAAACCGGGCTGTAGGACAAAGGCAGTATGGTAACAGCATAGTCCGGCGCCTCGGGAGCCCGCCTGACGAGCTCTGTACCGATCCGACGGGTTTAGCGCGCGTCCATGTGCTGCATCAATCCAACAATGCGCGGTCAGCAAACGACGGAATGTAGCAAATCTTCACACCTTTCCTGACAAATACGTCATTTAGTTCAATGCTTATGCCAAAATGTCGACTTGCTCATTTTTTCTGCAGTGTCCTATAACAGCCGCCGACTTCCATTACCGGAAGATTTTCGCCAGGCAATAATCCTCGCCAAGAAAAATAAAGCAAGCACGCATCAAGGGGGGAGAAAACCCGATGCAGAGGATGGCGAAGAGCACCAGGCACTGCGCCAAGGCGCGTCGAGGATCACGTTTGTTGCCGCTCTGCTCCCAGGTTTTCGGTTTTTGAATTTTTCGCGGGCAGCGCAGGCGGCTCGCATCCGTATTCAGCATGTTCCTATTCGATTCGGTCTCTGAACGCAAGCCAGGGCCATCTCTTTCGACGACATCGGCACCGGTCTTGGGTCAGCACGCCCTGTCCTCGCGCATGGCCTGGCTGCTGCTGGTCCTGGCCGGCGCAGCCTGGCTGCTGCCGGGCATCTTCGGCCATGGGCCGTGGAAGCAGGACGAAACCTATTCCTTCGGCATGATCCATCACATGCTGACTTCGGGTGAGTATCTGGTGCCGACCAATGCCGGCCGGCCGTTCATGGAAAAGCCGCCGCTGTACTACTGGACGGCCGTGTTCCTGGCCAAGCTGCTGCATCCGCTGCTGCCGTACCACGAGGGTGCGCGCCTGGCCAGCGTGCTCTACAACCTGGTGACGCTGGTCTTCGTGGCGCGCATCGCCCAGATGGTGTGGAACCAGCGCAGCCTGATGAGCCTGCCGGTACTGGCGACGCTGGCGCTGTTCGCCGGTTCCCCCGGCATGGTCAAGCATGCCCATGACATGTTCACTGACGTGGCGCTGGTTACCGGCACCACCATGGCTACCTATGGCCTGCTGGCCATCGCCCTGAACCAGGAACGCCGTACGCCATCGTGGACCGCTGCGTTCTGGTTCGGCCTGGGTGTGGGAATCACCGAGATGAGCAAGGGCCTGTTCGTACCGCTGACCTTCGCGGCCACGGCACTGGTGCTGGGCTTGCTGGTGCAGTCGTGCCGCCACCGCACTTACTGGAAGATGGTGGGTCTGGCGGTGCTGGTGTCACTGCCTTTCTTCGTGATCTGGCCGGCCCTGCTGGCGCAGCACTCGGTGCCACTGTTCATGGAATGGTTCTGGGATAACAACGTCGGCCGCTTCTTCGGCTTTTCGGTGAAGAAACTGGGCTCGGACAATGATCACACCGTGATCCTGCGGGCACTGGCCGGTTTCGCCCTGCCCGGCTCGCTACTGGCCTTGCTGGGCCTGGCCAGCGGCGACTGGCGCCAGGCCCGCAGTTCACGGGTCGCCATGCCGCTGGTCTTCGCTGCGATCAGCCTGGCCGTGCTGCAAAGCTCGGCCACGGCCCGCCAGTTGTATCTGCTGCCGGTGCTGCTGCCGCTGGCGATGCTGGGCGCGCGCGCCATCCCGCGTCTTCCGGACGCATTCAATCTGGGTTGGGACTGGCTGGCGCGTGTGGCCTTCGGCCTGATGGCCGTGGGCATCTGGGCCATCTATGTCATCTCGACCTTGCCGGTCGAACATCATCACTGGATCGGTTTCATGGGCAAGTGGCTGCCGCTGGAATATGTCACTCCGATCCAGCCGCTGGCCTTGCTGGCGGCCGGCGCCATGAGCATCCTGTGGATCGCCTCGCTGGGTCTGTTGCAGCTGGCCGGCCAATGGCGTGGCGCGTTTTCCTGGTTTGGCGGCATCACGCTGATGTGGGGCCTGGCCTTCACGCTGCTGCTGCCGTGGGCCGACTACGGGAAAAGTTATGAGTTCGTCTACGCCGACCTGAATACCCGGCTCGCGCCCGCCTGGCATGCCGACGACTGCATGGCCAGCCAGAACCTGGGCGAGTCGGAAGCACCGATGCTGTACTACTACACGGGCGTCCTGCACCAGCCCATCGACGCTACCGGAAGGACCGAATGCCGCTGGGTGATCCAGCAAACCCCTGGTGTCACCCACCGTCCCAAAGGTCACTGGACGCTGTTCTGGGAAGGGCGCCGCGATGGCGATGACGGACAGCTCTTCAAGGTCTGGCAGCGCGCCGGTTAAACATCGGTCGCTGTCCAGCGAGTCCATCGCCCTGGGAATACGAGCCGGCCACGCGCCGGCTTTTTGCTGGCCGACGCATCTGCAGAATGCCGGCGCTGACGATTTCCTGCGTCATTTGCGCTCCATCCGGGGCGCTTTTCCTACTGCCGCGCTTTCATTTCCCGGATGTGTTCCCACATGGGTCATCTGGCGCCGCCGGCCTGCCTGCCGGCCGTTCGCAGTCCTGTTATAGTTACATGTTGTCCCACCGCTGCTCCGCGCAAGGCGTCATTCCACGCGGCGGCAGGAAACCCCTAGCTGAAGGCATCCATGGAAGAAATTCGCATTCGCGGCGCGCGCACGCACAACCTCAAGAATATCAACCTAGACCTCCCCCGCAACAAGCTCATCGTCATCACCGGGCTGTCCGGTTCGGGCAAGTCCTCGCTGGCCTTCGATACCTTGTATGCAGAGGGCCAGCGCCGCTACGTGGAGTCCCTGTCGGCCTATGCGCGCCAGTTCCTGCAACTGATGGAAAAGCCGGACGTGGACATGATCGAGGGCCTGTCTCCCGCGATCTCCATCGAGCAGAAGGCTACTTCGCACAACCCGCGCTCCACGGTCGGCACCGTCACCGAGATTCACGACTACCTGCGCCTGCTGTACGCCCGCGTCGGCACGCCCTACTGCCCCGATCACCCCGAACATCCGCTGGAGGCCCAATCGGTCTCGCAGATGGTCGATGCGGTGCTGGCACTGCCGGAAGATACCAAGCTGATGATCATGGCGCCGGTGGTGGCCAACCGCAAGGGCGAGCATGCCGACCTGTTCGAGGAGATGCAGGCCCAGGGCTTCGTGCGCTTTCGCATCCAGAGCGGCACCGGCACGGCCAAGGTCTACGAGGTCGATGACCTGCCCAAGTTGAAGAAGACCGAGAAGCACACCATCGATGTCGTCATCGACCGCGTCAAGGTCAAGCCCGACATCAAGCAACGCCTGGCCGAGAGCTTCGAAACCGCGCTGCACCTGGCCGATGGCCGTGCCATCGCGCTCGAAATGGATGGCGGCAAGGAACACCTGTACTCCAACAAGTTCGCCTGCCCCATCTGCGGCTATTCGCTGCAGGAGCTGGAGCCGCGGCTGTTCTCCTTCAACAACCCGATGGGGGCCTGCCCGGAATGCGATGGCCTGGGCCACATCGAATTCTTCGATCCCAAGCGCATCGTCGCCTTCCCCAACCTGTCGCTGGCTTCGGGCGCGATCAAGGGCTGGGACCGTCGCAACCAGTTCTATTTCCAGATGCTCACCAGCATCGCGGCCTTCTACGACTTCGACCTCGACGTTCCCTTTGAACAGCTCGACGACAAGGCCCAGCAGGTGGTGCTGTACGGTTCCGGCCGCCAGGCCATCCCCTTCGCCTACGTCAACGAGCGCGGCCGTACCGTGGTCAAGGAGCACACCTTCGAAGGCGTGGTCAACAACCTGCAGCGCCGCTACCGCGAGACCGATTCGATGGCGGTCAAGGAAGAGCTGGCCAAGTTCATCAACGAGAAGCAATGCCCTTCCTGCCACGGCGCGCGCCTGCGGGTGGAAGCACGCTACGTGAAGGTAGGCAGCGGCAAGCAGCAACGCGCCATCTATGAGGTGGCAGCTACGCCCCTGCGCGAGACCCTGTCCTTCTTCGAGACCCTGAAGCTGACCGGCGCCAAGAAGGAAATCGCCGACCGCATCATCAAGGAAATCGTCTCGCGCCTGACCTTCCTCAACAACGTCGGGCTGGACTACCTGTCCCTGGAGCGCAGCGCCGATACGCTTTCCGGCGGCGAAGCCCAGCGCATTCGCCTGGCCTCGCAGATCGGCTCGGGCCTGACCGGCGTGATGTATGTACTGGACGAACCCTCCATCGGCCTGCACCAGCGCGACAACGACCGTCTCATCGATACCCTGCGCCACCTGCGCGACATCGGCAACACCGTGCTGGTGGTGGAGCACGATGAAGACGCCATCCGCACCGCCGACTACATCGTCGACATGGGCATCGGCGCGGGCGTGCACGGCGGTGACGTGATCGCCCATGGCTCGCTGCCGGAGATCCTGAAGAACAAGAAGTCGCTGACCGCCAAGTATCTCAACGGCTCGCTGGAAATCTCGGTCCCCAAGAAGCGCACGCCCTGCGACGAGTCGCGCATGCTGACCATCACCGGCGCCTCCGGCAACAACCTCAAGAACGTCGACCTGGAATTGCCGGTGGGCCTGCTGACCTGCGTGACCGGGGTCTCCGGTTCGGGCAAGTCGACCCTGGTCAATGACACGCTCTACCTGTCGGCAGCGCGCCACCTGTATGGCTCGCAGACCGAGCCGGCCGAGCACGAAGCCATCGGCGGCCTGGAGCATTTCGACAAGGTGATCGCGGTGGACCAGGCTCCCATCGGCCGTACCCCACGCTCCAACCCGGCCACCTACACGGGCCTGTTCACGCCGATCCGCGACCTGTTCGCCACGGTGCCGATGGCCAAGGAACGTGGTTACAGTGCCGGTCGTTTCTCCTTCAACGTCAAGGGCGGGCGCTGCGAAGCGTGCCAGGGCGATGGCGTGATCAAGGTGGAAATGCACTTCCTGCCGGACGTGTACGTGCCTTGCGACGTCTGCCATGGCAAGCGCTACAACCGCGAAACACTGGAAGTGCAATACAAGGGCAAGAACATCACCGAGATCCTCGACATGACGGTGGAAGATGCCCATGAGTTCTTCAAGCCGGTACCGCTGATCGCCCGCAAGCTGCAGACGCTGCTGGACGTGGGCCTGGGCTACATCAAGCTGGGCCAGAGCGCCACCACCCTCTCGGGTGGCGAGGCGCAACGCGTGAAGCTGTCGCTGGAACTGTCCAAGCGCGATACCGGCCGCACGCTCTACATCCTGGATGAGCCGACCACCGGCCTGCACTTCCATGACATCGACCTGCTGCTCAAGGTGATCCACCGCCTGCGCGACCAGGGCAATACGGTGACCATCATCGAGCACAACCTGGACGTCATCAAGACTGCCGACTGGATCATCGATCTGGGGCCCGAAGGGGGCGCGGGCGGCGGCAAGATCGTCGCGGCCGGCACGCCGGAGGACGTGGCGAAGAACCCGGCCAGCGTCACCGGCAAGTACTTGGCACCCTTGCTGAAGAAGAAAGCGAAGTAAAAAAGAAGTGCGGACTTGCGCGCGCGCAAACGATACAGAATCTGGTCGCATCTGTATCTTGCGCGCCGCCGGCCTTGGCATACAGTCATGCTCTTGGCCGCCATCCGGCGCACAATGAAGGCAGGCATTCCCGCAGGCATGCCGCCGTGCAACCCCGAAAGACCCACATGTCGAACCCGCTGTCACCCGCCCAGATCGCCTTTTTCCGCGAGCAAGGCTATCTGCTGTTGAAGGGCATGGTCCCTGCCGATCTGCGCGAGCGCATGCTCGCCGTCACCCGCGATCACCTGCAACGCGCGGTCGCCCCGCTCGAATATGAAGCCGAGGTCGGTTATGAAGGCGCCCCGGCCTCGCTGGACGCCGAAGGTGGCCGCACAGCGCGGCGCCTGCGCGCAGCCTGGCAGCGCGACCCCGTCTACCGCGAATGGGCCGGGCACAAGCAACTGGTGGCCATGCTGCATCAACTGTTCGAAGAACCGGTCTGCCTGACCCTGGCCCATCACAACTGCGTGATGACCAAGCATCCGGCTTTCGGGACCGCCACCGGCTGGCACCGCGACATCCGCTACTGGTCCTTCCCGCGCAACGAGCTGATTTCGGTGTGGCTGGCGCTGGGCGCTGAGACGCCTGAAAACGGCGCGCTCAAGTTCATTCCCGGCTCGCACAGGTTGACGCTGCAAGCCGAGCAGATGGATGAACTGGATTTCCTGCGCCCGGAAGTGCCGGCCAACCAGGCGCTGTTTGCGCAAGGCATTGCGCTGTCACTGGAGCCGGGCGACGTGGTGCTGTTCCACAGCGGCCTGTTCCACGCGGCTGGCCGCAACGACAGCGACCAGGTCAAGTGTTCGGCCGTGTTCGCCTATCACGGCAAGAGCAATCCACCCCTGCCTGGCACCCGCTCGGCGGCCTCCGAGGATGTAACGCTGGACGGCTGAACCGCCAGCACGGTGCTGCCGCCAACACGGAATACGCTGACCGCTTCCGACAGGCGCGCCGCCTGCTCCTGCATGGCCTGAGCGGCCGCAGCGGCCTGCTCCACCAGCGCGGCATTCTGCTGGGTGGTCTCATCCATCTGCGTGATGGCGCGGTTGACTTCTTCGATGCCCTGGCTCTGTTCCTGCCCGGCTGCACTAATCTCGCTGACCACTTCGCTGACGCGCTGCACGCTCTTGACGACCTCGTCGATGGTGGCACCGGCCTGGGCCACCAGCGTGCTGCCGCTGCCTACCCGGGTGACAGAATCATCGATGAGCACCTTGATTTCCTTGGCCGCCGCCGCCGAGCGCTGGGCCAGCGAACGCACTTCCGACGCCACGACCGCGAAGCCGCGTCCCTGCTCGCCGGCACGGGCCGCTTCCACTGCGGCATTCAAGGCCAGGATGTTGGTCTGGAAGGCGATGCCGTCGATCACGCTGATGATGTCCACGATCTTGCTGGAGGACTGGTTGATGGAACTCATGGTATCGACCACCTGACGCACCACTTCGCCCCCTCGTACCGCCACTTCGGAAGCCGAATGCGCCAGTTGCCGCGCCTGCTGCGCATTGTCCGCGTTGGTGCGCACGGTCGAGGTCAGCTCTTCCATGGCCGAGGCGGTCTCTTCCAAGGCACCGGCCTGCTGTTCTGTACGAGAGGAAAGATCCAGATTGCCATGAGCGATTTCGCTGGAAGCCGTGGCGATGGTATCGGTACTCAGGCGGACCTGGCCGACGATACCCTGCAGGTTGTCGTTCATCTGCTTGAGCGCCTGCATCAGCTGGCCGGTCTCGTCCTGGCTGTGCACCTCGATACGCTGGGTCAGATCACCCGCGGCCACGGCTTGCGCCAGCGCGACGGCATGTCGCAGCGGTGCCGATATGGCTTTCACCAGCAACACCCCCATCAGGAGCGCCACTGCCAGGCCGGCGGCCATGGCCACGCTCATCACGACGAGCAGGGTCTGGTAGCGCTGCTGCGCCTGTTCATACAGGTCGCGGCCGACATTGCGCTGCAGATCCATCAATTGCCCCAGGGTGGCATGCACATCGGCATAGAGCTTGAGCATGAGGCCACCGTAGACTTCGATGGCGCCCTGGAAGTCGCGATTGTGCAGCGCCTCGACCGCGGGCTTGATGCCATCGGTGATGAATTTCTGGCGTTGCGGCAGCAGTTTGTCCAGCAGCGCCTTTTCTTCGGTGGTCAGCTTGGTTTCCTGATACTGCTTGACGACGGCGTCGTTGGCCTTGAGGGCCTTTTCCAGCTTGTCCATGTTGGCGTCGATATCGCCGGAGTCGCCCACGATCGAGGTGGAAATGCCGTTGCGCGCAGCATCCAGCGCTGCTGACATGCGTTCGAGCTGGGACATCGCCACCAGCCTGTCCTCGTAGAGCGAGCGCATCTGCGCATTGGTCGAGCGCAGGCTGACCAGACCGAGAACGCCCGATGCCACCAGCAGCAGGGCCAGAAAACCAATGACGAAGATCAGGCGAGCCCTGATCGTGAGTGTGCTGAACATGTTCCTCCCGGACTTGCTATTGTTTTTTCAACAAGGGACTCGTTGTGCGAAGCCCTTGTCCTGACACGGTCGACGCAGGCGAATAAGCCGCGCCGCTACCATCAGGCAACACTAGCATTTCCCGTACCAGGGGAACAAGACCTCATTGTGCGGGGGTGGTCCTCATTTGCTGAGGAGGCGTTTTTCGGCGCGCAGGATGCTCTCCGAACTGCCGCGCAAGACTACGATGTCACCGGCCATGAGCACCGGCTGATCAGGCGCATCGAGACGCTGCTTGCCACGGCGCAGCATGGCGACCTCGGCGCCGCAATACGTGGGCAGGTCGATCTCGGCGAGGGTGTGACCGACCGCACTGGCGCCGTCGATCAGGGTGACCGACTGCAGGCGTACATTCATGCCCACCCCATCGGCCTCGGCGTCGGACATGCCATGGAAATAGCCGCGCAGCGAGGCATAGCGCTCATCGCGCGCATCCTGCACGCGGTGCACCACCCGGCGCAATGGCACACCCAGCATCACCAGCGCATGCGAGGCCAGCATCAGGCTGCCTTCCAGCGCTTCGGGCACAACCTCGGTAGCCCCGGCGGCGAGCAGTTTTTCGAGGTCGGCGTCGTCATGGCTGCGCACGATCACGGGCAGCTCCGGCTCCAGTTCGGCGGCGTGATGCAAGACCTTCAGCGCCGAGGGCGTACTGGCATAGGTGACCACCAGGGCGGCGGCACGGTGGATGCCGGCGGCCACCAGGCTTTCGCGCCGGGCGGCATCGCCGTAGGAGACATTGGCGCCCCCATTGCGGGCATCCTGCACCAGTTCCGGGTCCATCTCCAACGCGTGGTAGGCGATCCCCTCCTCTTCCAGCAGGCGCGCCAGGCTCTGACCGCTGCGGCCGAAACCGGCGATGATGACGTGCTTCTGCACGCCCATGGTGCGGGTGGCCAGTTGCGTGAGGGCCAGGGATTGCAGCATCCACTCGTTGGCAGAGAATCGCATGACGATGGCGTCGGACTTGGCCAGGATCAAAGGCGTAGCCAGCATCGACAGCACCATCGCTGCCAGGATCACCTGGATCAGCAAGGGATCGACCAGCTTGAGTCCGCCGGCCTGGCTCAGCAGCACGAAGCCGAATTCCCCGGCCTGCGCCAGGCCCAGGCCGACCCGCAGCGCCACGCCGGTGGACGATCCGAACAGTCTCGCCAGCCCGGCAATGAGGGCAAACTTGAGCAGCACCGGCCCGGTCAGAAGGAGCAGCACCAGGAACCAGTGATCGACCACCGTGCGCACATTGAGCAGCATGCCGATGGTGATGAAGAACAGGCCCAGCAGGACATCGCGGAAGGACTTGATGTCTTCTTCCACCTGGTGCTTGAACTCGGTCTCGGAAATGAGCATGCCGGCGATGAAGGCGCCCAGGGCCAGGGACAAGCCGGCCTTTTCGGTGATCCAGGCCGCGCCCAGGGTGATCAGCAGCAGGTTCAGCATGAACAGTTCCTGCGAGCGCCGCTTGACCACGATGCGGAACCAGCCACGCATGAGCTTGCTGCCGAAGAACAGCAGCAGCGCCAGCACCACCATCGCCTTGCCCACGGCCCAACCCAGCGTGACCATGATGTTGCCGGAATTGTTGGCCAGCGCCGGCACCACGATCAACAGCGGCACCAGGGCCAGATCCTGGAACAGCAGCACGCCCATGATGCGGCGGCCATGCTCGGTTTCCAGTTCCAGTCGTTCGGTGAGCAGCTTGGAGACGATGGCGGTGGATGACATGGTCAGGGCGCCGCCGAGCGCGAAGGCCGCCTGCCAGCTCACGTTGATGAACTGCGGCAGCACCATGGCCGAGCCCCAGGCCATCACCATGGTGGCAGCAATGGTGGTGGCCACCTGCGCCACGCCCAGCCCGAAGACGATATGGCGCATGGCCGACAGCTTGGCCAGGGAAAACTCCAGGCCGATGGAAAACATCAGGAACACCACCCCGAACTCGGCCAGGGCATGGGTGGTTTCATTGTCTTCGGCGAAGGCCAGCCCGTGCGGGCCGATGATGATGCCCACCACCAGATAGCCCAGCATGGGCGGCAACTGCATCATGCGGAAGGCGACCACGCCCAGCACCGCCGCAGCCAGAAGGAAGAGTGTCAGTTCCAGTCCGGAAAACATGGCTTGTTTGGTTTCTTATGACAATGCAGTGAATATGAGCAATTTGACAACGCACCAGAGCAAGGCAGCGCGGGAGAGTGTTCACCGCAGCTCACCGCGGCGGATAGCGAAGGCGGGCCGCAACGGTGCATCCCGGTCGGCGGAGCCGGGCTCCCTGGTTTATGCCGGCCTGATACCGGCGTGCCCCATGCTCCGTGTTCCGTGTTCTGTGCCCCGCCTCCTGCAGTGCTGCCGGAAGCGGCATAGACTCCCCCCTGGCGAGCATGTTGCGGTGCGTCGCAATCCTGCACCTTATATCAAGTTCAACAGCATTCCCTTACATCTGGCAAGTTTTTTGCTTTGCTAATTCGTTTATACTTCGGTTATGAGTGTAACCGATGACAAAACCACATCTGCATCTTTTTCCGCCGAGGCTGCCCGCCGTGCCGTCGAGCTGGCGCGCCAGACCCTGCAGATCGAAGCCGATGCCATCCTGGCGCTGAAGAGCCGCCTGCGCGACGATAGCGCCGAGCCCTTGGCACAAGCCGTGCAGGCCGTGCTGCAATGCCAGGGCCGTACCGTGGTGTCGGGCATTGGCAAATCAGGCCACATCGGCCGCAAGATCGCCGCCACGCTCGCTTCCACCGGCAGCCCCTCGCTGTTCATGCATCCGGCCGAAGCCTCCCATGGCGACCTGGGCATGGTGACCCCCAAGGACGTCTTCATCGCCATTTCCAACTCTGGCGAAACCGCCGAGCTGCTGGCGATCGTCCCCATCATCAAGCGCATGGGCGCTGTGATCATCGCCATGACCGGCAATGACGATTCCAGCCTGGCCCGGATGGCGGCGGTGCACCTCAACGTCGGCGTGGCCACGGAAGCCTGTACCCTGAACCTGGCGCCCACCGCCAGCACCACGGCCACGCTGGCCATGGGCGATGCGCTGGCGGTGTCGCTGCTGGACGCCCGCGGCTTCCTCGAAGAAGATTTCGCGCGCTCCCACCCCGGTGGCGCGCTGGGCCGCCGCCTGCTGACCCACGTGCGTGACGTGATGCGCAGTGGCGAGGCCATCCCGGCGGTGCGTCCGGATGTCTCGCTGTCGGCCGCGCTGATGGAAATCACGCGCAAGGGCATGGCCATGACGGCCGTGGTGGATGAGCAGTTCCGGCCGATCGGCGTATTCACTGACGGCGACCTGCGCCGCCTGCTGGAGCGGGGCCAGGATTTCACCAGCTTCAGCATCGCCGAAGTGATGCACGCCCAGCCGCAAAGCATCAACCAGGATCGGCTGGCGGTGGACGCCGTGCAGCTGATGGAACAATTCCGTATCAACCAGTTGCTGGTCACCGATGCCGAGGGCGTGCTCACGGGCGCGCTGCACATCCATGACCTGACCCGCGCCAAGGTAATCTGATGACCGCGTCCGCCTTCACCAGCTCCCTGCCGCCGGACGCCCTCGCCAAGGCCGCCGGCGTTCGCCTGATGATCTTCGATGTCGATGGCGTCCTGACCGACGGCGGCCTGTTCTACGGCGAAGAGGGTGAGGCCTTCAAGCGCTTCAACGCCCTCGATGGCCACGGCATCAAGATGATGCAACAGTTCGGCACGGCCGCCGCCATCATTACCGCACGCCAGTCGCCCTATGTACTGCGGCGCGCGCGTGACCTCGGTATCGCCCACGTGTTCCAGGGCGTACACGACAAACGCCAGGCCTTCGAACAACTGCTGCAGCACACCCAGCTCACGGCGGCCGCATGTGGCTACCTGGGCGACGACATCATCGACCTGCCGGTCCTGACCCGCGTCGCCTTCAAGGCGTGCGTGGCCAACGGTCACCGCGAGGTCAAGGCGCGCTGCGATTACGTAACCCAGGCCACTGGCGGCAACGGCGCGGTGCGCGAAATCTGCGACCTGGTCCTGGCCGCGCAGGGCAACTACGAGGCGGCGCTGGCGCCGTACCTGGCATGAGCGGGCGCAGCGGAGAACGCGCCGCCGAGCGCATCCGGCTGGCAGTGATCGTGGTGATCCTGATCGGCGCAGCCCTGGGCAGCTTCTGGGTGCTGCAGGCCCTGCGTGCCTCCAGCGACCAGCACGCAGTGCAGCGCCCGCGTGGCAAACCCGATTACTACCTGGAAAACTTCAGCTACGTGAAACTCGGTCCCACGGGCCTTCCGCGCTATGACGTTTCCGGGACCAAGATGGTCCACTTCCCGCTGGACGACTCCTTCGAAATTACCAAGCCCGTGGTGCACAGCCTGGACAAGGACAAGCCTCCGATGGAACTGTATTCCGACACGGCGCGCGTGACCGACGACCAGACCCAGATCCACATGTATGGCAATGCCAACGCCATCCGTGGCGCCGCCAACGGCCGTGCGCCGATGCATCTGGTCTCGGAATACCTGCTGCTGCTACCCGATGACGAGATCGTCAAGACCGACAAACCGGTTGCAATGACGATGGGCACCACCAGATTGAATGGAGTGGGCATGCTGGCCAACAACGCCACCCAGGTCGTGCAGTTGTTCGGCAATGTGCGCGGTTATTACGAGCCCACGCCGAAGAAACGCTAACCCGGTTGTCTCCACGATAAAAATGCCAAGAACCGACCAGACAGGAAATCCATGAAACGCTCACTCTTACTGCCGATGCTGATGCTGGCTGCCGTGTGCGGCGTGGCCCACGCCGAAAAGGCGGACTCCACCAAGCCCACCAACATCGAGGCGGACCAGATGGTCTACGACGACGTGCGCCAGGTGAAGACCTTCACCGGCAACGTCGTCATGACCCGCGGCACCCTGATCATCAAGGCAGGCCGCGTGGTGCTCACGACCGACCAGTACGGCTATGAAAATGCGGTGTTGTACGCGGCTCCTGGTGCACTGGCGAACTTCCGCCAGAAGCGCGATGGCGGCCCCAACCTGTGGATCGAGGGCCAGGCCGAACGCATCGAGTATTCCGAGCAGACCGAAATCTCCAAGTTGTTCCAGCGGGCGCACATTCAGCGCATGGATGGCAACCGCATCACTGACGAAGTCAATGGCGAATTCATCTCCTATGACAGCCGCGCCGAGTTCTACTCCGTCAACAACACCGCCAGCGGCGAAAGCAAGCCGGGGGCAGGACGCATCACTGCCGTGATCCAGCCCAAGAACCCGCCGCCGGCGGATGCCGCCCAGCCTTCCACGCCCGCCCAGCCTTCCACGCCCGCCCAGCCCGCTACGCTGGCACCGGCCCAGCGTCGTCAGAACGGAAAGGACCAGTAACGATGGCAAGCTCACTGGTCGTTCGCGGCCTGAAGAAAAGCTATGGTGCGCGCCAGGTGGTGCGTGACGTCTCCATGGAAGTGCGTAGTGGCGAAGTGGTCGGCCTGCTTGGCCCCAACGGTGCCGGCAAGACAACCTCGTTCTACATGATCGTCGGCCTGGTCCCCTCGGACGGTGGCGAAATCGATCTGGACGGTTCGCCCATCTCGCGCCTGCCGATCCACAAGCGCGCCACGCTGGGGCTGTCCTACCTGCCGCAGGAAGCCTCGGTGTTCCGCAAGCTGACGGTGGAAGACAACATCCGCGCCGTGCTGGAACTGCGTCAGGAAGACGGCAAGCCGCTCTCGCGCGATGAAATCGAGGGCCGCCTGAACAACCTGCTGCATGAACTGCAGATCGAAAAGCTGCGCGAGAGCCAGGCACTGTCGCTCTCCGGTGGCGAACGCCGCCGCGTGGAAATCGCCCGCGCACTGGCCACCGATCCGCGCTTCGTGCTGCTGGACGAACCGTTTGCCGGTATCGACCCGATTGCCGTGATCGAAATCCAGCGCATCGTGCGCTTCCTCAAGGAACGCGGCATCGGCGTGCTCATCACCGACCACAACGTGCGGGAAACCCTGGGTATCTGCGACCGCGCCTACATCATCAACCAGGGCACGGTGCTGGCCAGCGGTAACCCGGAAGAGATCATCGCCAACGAATCGGTGCGCCGCGTATACCTGGGCGAACACTTCCGCATGTAGCACCCGCCGTCCATCGGCCACACAACGGTATTGCAACCAGCGGGCCACGCCGCTCCCAGAAAGACAGATGAAACAGTCGCTCCAGTTACGTACCTCGCAGCACCTCGCATTGACGCCGCAACTGCAGCAGTCGATCAGGCTGTTGCAACTGTCGACGCTGGAACTGCACCAGGAACTGGAACAGATCCTGTCCGACAATCCCCTGCTCGAACGCCTGGACGACGCTCTCGACAATTCGGTGCGCCTGTTGGCCGATGGCGCGGTCTCTTCCGCGCCCTCCACCGGAGTGGCCGAGCCCGCTGGCGACAGCGGCAACGAAGCAGCGCCCTCCGCTACTGATGGCGAAGCCAGTTTCGACTATCAGGACAACAGCCCCGAGAGCGGTGTCAGTGGCGAATCCGACTGGAGCTTCGACGACGTGGCACGCAGTGGCAAATCGCCCGACGACGACGATGCCCGCCCGCAACTGGAAGCGCATGAGCTGACCCTGCGCGAACACCTGCTGGAACAGATACGGGTCACCGCCCGCACACACCGCGACCGTGCGCTGCTGGAACTGCTCACCGATGCGCTGGACGAAAGCGGTTACCTGGAGGAACCGCTGGAAGACATCCTGGCGCGCCTGCCGGAAGAGCTGGGCGTTGACCTGGAAGAACTGTCGATCTCGCTGAAGCTGCTGCAGAGCCTGGACCCGGCCGGGGTGGGTGCGCGCAGTGCCGGTGAATGTCTGGCACTGCAGATCCGCCGCCTGCCCAAGGTGCCCTTCGTCACCCGCAAGCTGGCCTTGAGGATTGTCGAGGATTACCTGCCGCTGTTCGCACAGCGCGACTTCAACAAGATCAAGAAGGCTCTCGATTGCGATGACGAGGACCTGCGCGAAGCACAGGCGGTGATCCGTCAGTGCCGTCCGCATCCGGGTGCCGAATTCGCGCGCGATGCTTCGGACTACGTGGTGCCGGACGTGATTGTCAAACAGACAAAGAACGGCTGGCAGGTCATGCTCAACCATGAGGTCATGCCCAAGCTGCGCGTCAATGCAATGTATGCGAGTGCGCTCAAGCAGGCCAAGGGCGAAGGATCGCTGTCGTCGCAGTTGCAGGAAGCTAAGTGGCTCATCAAGAACATGCGGCAACGTTTCGATACAATTTTGCGAGTCGCGCAGGCTATTGTCGAACGTCAAAGAAACTTCTTTTCACATGGCGCAGTGGCCATGCGGCCCCTTGTGCTGCGTGAAATTGCTGATACACTGGGTCTACACGAGAGCACAATCTCTCGCGTGACAACTCAAAAATACATGCTCACGCCGCACGGCATGTTCGAGTTGAAGTACTTCTTCGGTAGCCACGTCGCGACTGAAACCGGAGGCGAAGCCTCCTCCACCGCGATACGGGCGCTGATCAAACAGTTGATAGGAGCCGAAAACCCGCAGACCCCATTATCCGATAGCAAGATTGCGGATATGCTGGCAGAACAAGGCATGGTGGTCGCGCGACGCACAGTCGCCAAATACCGCGAAGTGTTGAAGATTCCGCCAGTCAATCTCCGCAAGTCCCTCTGAGCTTTCCTCAGTTTTTCTGTAGCAGTACCGTTGCTGTGTTCAGGCAAGCATCCCTACCTGGTGCCCATGCCATCCGACACGAAGACCGTGCCCGTGGTACAGCAGCTGTAGACGATGCATCGCACGAACCTCCAGTGACCTCACGATAGGAGTCTTGTATGAATCTGACCATCAGTGGACACCACCTCGAACTGACCCCCGCCATCCGGGAATACGTGCAAAGCAAGCTGGCCCGTATCAAGCGCCATTTCGACAACGTGATCGACGTCAGCGTGATCCTGAGCGTAGATAAACTCACAGAAAAGGAAAAGCGCCAAAAAGCGGAAATCAACGTCCACATCAAGGGGAAGGATCTACATGCGGAAAGCATTGCGCACGACCTCTATGCCGCGATTGATGCACTGATCGACAAGCTCGACCGCCAGGTCATCAAGCACAAGGACCGCTTGCAGGAGCATCACTCCATGGCCAAGCGTCTGCCCGACGATACCCCCGCTGATGCAGTGGCTGGCGCGGCATAAGACAAGGATCCAGGACCATTCCTGCCGGCGGGTGCGCAACGACAGCGTGACGCATAAGGTGGGAATCTCATGAGGAAGGGGCGCGCAAGCGCCCTTTTTCATTTTGCGGCGCCGGGGCCGGTTTCATTTCCTGTGGCAAACAGTGATCCCGCGTCCATCATCGCCGCTGTTCTCCCGAAGCGGCTCGCAATGAGACTTGAAGAGGCTCCTCCCGCCCTCATCTTGGTGGCAAGGTCCAAAGCGGAAATCGTATAAATGATTTCCACCAAGCAATGCCGGACGACACCCCAACCACGCCGCAACCCTGCCGACTTCAACGCGAGCGGCGGCTTTTCCCTATAATGTCGGCAATCCCATTTTTAAAGGCATAGCCATGAGCGACGTCCAATCCTGGATCAAAGAAACCGTGACCCAAAACCCTGTCGTGCTGTTCATGAAGGGAACCGCCCAGTTCCCGCAATGCGGCTTCTCCGGCAAGGCCATCCAGCTGCTCAAGGCCAGCGGCGCCGAGAACATCGTCACCGTCAATGTGCTGGAAAGCGCCGATGTGCGTCAGGGCATCAAGGAATATTCGAACTGGCCAACCATTCCCCAGCTGTACGTGAAGGGTGAATTCGTCGGCGGCTCGGACATCATGAGCGAAATGTACGCCTCGGGCGAACTGCAGACCCTGATCAAGGGCTAAACCCGGCGCATCGCTGCCCCGCTCCGGTTTCTCTCGTGAGTTCCACTTCCAGTCCGCCACGCCAGCGCCTGATCGTCGCCATCACCGGTGCGACCGGCGCGATCTATGGCGTGCGCCTGCTGCAGCACCTGCGCAAGCATGGTCAGGTGGAAACCCATCTGATGATTTCCGAAGCCGGCGTGCTCAATCTGCACCAGGAACTGGACATGCGGCGCAAGGACGTCGAAGCCCTGGCCGACGTGGTGCATCATGTGCGCGACGTCGGTGCCTGCATTGCCAGCGGCTCCTTCGCCTCCACCGGCATGGTGGTGGCGCCCTGTTCGATGAAAACCCTGGCCGCCGTGGCGCATGGTCTCTCCGACAACCTCATCACCCGTGCTGCCGACGTGGTCCTGAAAGAACGTCGTCGCCTGGTACTGATGGTGCGCGAAACGCCCTTCAACCTGGCCCACCTGCGCAACATGACCGCCGTGACCGAGATGGGCGGCGTGATCTTCCCGCCGCTGCCCGGTTTCTACCAGCGCCCAGCCTCGATGGAAGAAATGGTCGATCACACCCTCGGGCGCGTGCTGGACATGTTCGGGATTTCGCTGCAGCTCACCCCTGAATGGCGGGGTATGAAGGGCGAGGCAGACTGAGCGAGTGGCAGCAGAACGGTCAATAAAAAATGCGCCGCGGGTTTCCCGACGGCGCATTCTTTCTTAAGCGCTGACCGCTCAACCCCGCCCGATATAGGGCATCTTGGTCGCCATCACCGTCATGAACTGCACATTGGCATCCAGCGGCAGGCTGTCCATGTAGAGGATGGCCTTGGCCACGTGCTCGGCGTCCATGGTCGGTTCGACCTTGGTGGAGCCGTCGGCCTGCAAGGTGCCTTTCTTCATCAGCGTGGTCATGTCGGTGGAGGCATTGCCGATGTCGATCTGGCCGCAGGCGATGTCATAGGCGCGACCATCCAGCGAAGTGGCCTTGGTCAGGCCCGTGATGGCATGCTTGGTGGCCGTATAGGAGGCCGAGAACGGACGCGGCGCATGGGCCGAGATAGAGCCGTTGTTGATGATGCGGCCACCACGCGGGGATTGCTCCTTCATGACGCGGAAGGCTTCCTGGGTACACAGGAAAACACCGGTCAGGTTGATGTCCACCGCTGCCTTCCACTGCTCCACGCTCAACTCCTCCAGCGATACCGGCGGTGCGAAGATGCCGGCATTGTTGAACAGCATGTCGAGCCGGCCAAAGCGTTGCCGGGTCTGTGCGAACAGCTGCTTGACCGAGGCCGGATCGGTCACATCGGTTGCCACCACCAGCGCATTGGCACCGTGTTCGCCAGCCAGTTTGACGGTCTCTTCCAGCGCATCCTGGCGACGTCCGGCCAGGGCCACGCCATAGCCTTCGCGCAGCAGCGCCAGGGTAATCTGCCGGCCGATGCCGGAGCCTGCGCCGGTCACCAGCGCGATACGTTTGGGTGCAGCCATCGTGTTGACTCCTCAATGATCTTATGGACGGAACCTGCATCGTCGGCGGATAAAAAAAACCGCCCGTGATGCACGGGCGGTTTCCACTATAACAAACACCAGACGCGGCCAGATGAAGGATTTTCAATCCCTGGGCCTGCCTTTCATGTGTCCCGGCACTTGCTCATCAGACCGTGCTCGACAGCGGCTTGGCGGTATCGATACCCAGCGTATGCGCAGCATCCTGCAGCCGCGCACGATCCTCTCCCCAGACCGCGCACAACGCCGTATAGGCGATCCAGCGCGCATCGATCTCGAAGAAGTCGCGCAGGTTCACCCGCGTATCGCTGCGCCCAAAACCATCCGTTCCCAGGGTCACATACTGCGCCGGCACGAAGGCACGGATACTCTCCGGCAGGGTACGGATGTAGTCGCTCACCGCGATGACCGGTGCAGCGCTGCCCTGCAGTTGCTGCGTCACATACGGCAGCGGGCGCGCGCCCGACAGCCGCTGGCTGCGCTGCGCCGCCACGCCATCACGCGCCAGTTCGGTATAGCTGGTCACGCTCCATACCTCGACTTCGATCTGCCAGTGCTGCTGCAGCAACGCGGCGGCCGCCACTGCTTCCTTCAGGATCGGGCCGGCACCCAACAGGCGCGCCTGCGCGTTCGCCTTGCGACCCAGGCAGTACAGGCCACGCAGGATGCCTTCCTGCACGCCCGGCGGCAGGCTGGGCTGGGCCTCGTTCTCGTTGGTGACGGTGATGTAGTAAAAGACGTCCTCGCCGCGCTCCATCATGCGGCGCATGCCGTCGTCGAGGATCACCGCCAGCTCGTAGGCATAGGCCGGGTCATAGGAAACGCAGTTGGGAATCGAAGCCGCCGTCACCAGGCTATTGCCATCCTGATGCTGCAAACCCTCGCCGCCCAGGGTGGTGCGCCCCGACGTGGCGCCGATCAGGAAGCCACGTGCGCGCTGGTCCGCCGCTGCCCAGATCAGGTCGCCGATGCGCTGGAAACCGAACATCGAGTAGTAGATGTAGAACGGCAGCATCGGCGTGCCATGCACCGAGTAGGCGGTCGCGGCGGCCGTCCAGGAAGAGATCGCGCCGGCTTCGGTGATGCCCTCTTCCAGAATCTGGCCATCCTTGGCCTCGCGATAGTAGAGGATGGACCCGATGTCCTCCGGCTCATACAGCTGGCCCTGGGAGGAATAGATGCCGACCTGGCGGAATAGGTTGGCCATGCCGAAGGTACGCGCCTCGTCGGCCACGATGGGCACCACGTAGCGACCGAACTCCGGGTCCTTCAACAGGTTGCCGAGCTGACGCACCAGCGCCATGGTGGACGACATTTCCTTGCCATCGGCTTCCAGCGCGAACTTGCTGTGCGCTTCCAGAGCCGGCACCGCGCGGCGCGCCTGGCCGGCATCGCGGCGCGGCAGGTAGCCGCCCAGCGCAGCGCGGCGGGCATGCAGGTGCTTCATCTCGGCGCTGTCGGGCTCGGGCTTGTAGAAGGCCAGTTCGCGGCACTGTTGATCCGACAGCGGCAACTTGAAGCGATCACGGAATTGCAGCAGGCTTTCCTCATCCAGCTTCTTCTGCTGGTGGGTGGTCATCTTGCCTTCACCGGCCGCGCCCATGCCGTAGCCCTTCTTGGTCTGGGCCAGGATCACCGTCGGCTGGCCGCGATGCTGGGCCGCCGCCTGGTAGGCCGAAAAGATCTTCTTCATGTCGTGCCCGCCCCGACGCAGGCGGTTGATCTCCTCATCGGTGAGCGTGGCCCCAATAGCGCGGGTGCCCGGTGTCTGGCCGAAGAAATGCTGGCGATTGAAGGCGCCATCGTTGGCGGCGAAGGTCTGCAATTGACCGTCCACCGTGCGGTTCAGGGCATCCACCAACTCACCGTCGCGGTCGCGGGCGAACAGGCCATCCCAGTCCGAGCCCCACAGCAGCTTGATGACGTTCCAGCCGGCACCGGCAAACAGGGTCTCCAGCTCATCGACGATGTGACCGTTTCCGCGCACCGGACCATCCAGGCGCTGCAGGTTGCAGTTGACCACGAAGATCAGGTTGTCCAGCTTCTCGCGCGAGGCCAGCGAGAGCGCCGCCAGCGATTCGGGCTCGTCCATCTCGCCATCGCCGAACACCCCCCACACCTTGCGGCCCTGATCCTGCAACAGGCCGCGATGTTCCATGTAACGCAGGAAGCGCGCCTGGTAGATCGCATTGATGGGACCGATGCCCATGGAGCCGGTCGGGAATTGCCAGAACTGTGGCATCAGCCAGGGATGCGGGTAGGACGACAATCCCTGGCGTCCGACGCGCTTGGCCTCGATCTCCCGGCGGTAATAGGCCAGGTCCTCTTCGCTCAAGGCGCCTTCCAGGAAAGCGCGGGCATAGATGCCGGGCGCCGAGTGCGGCTGGAAATAGACCACGTCACCGGCGAACTTGTCATCGCGGGCACGGAAGAAATGATTGAAGCCGACCTCGAACAGGTCCGCCGCCGAGGCAAAGCTGGCAATATGCCCGCCCAGCTCGCCATAGGCACGATTGGCGCGCACCACCATGGCCAGCGCATTCCAGCGCATGATGCTGGCGATGCGTTCCTCGATGGCCTGGGCGTCCGAACCACCGGGGAAAGGCGGCTCCTGCTCGGGGCGGATGGTATTCACGTAAGGGGTATTGCGCGCATCGCGCCAGTTCACGCCCCACTGCTGGGCCGCCGCCGACAGGCGCGAGAGCAGGAAGCGCGCACGCTCCGGTCCGGCCTCGGCCAGCACGCTTTGCAGCGCCTGCAGCCACTCCTGGGTTTCCTGGGCATCGAGGTCGATATCACGGGCGATATCGCTGTCACTGGGGCGGGACATGTCCACTTCCTGATCTCCTGTCTGGTCGCACGCCGAGGCTGGCGCAGCGCGGGTCGGCATAAAACCTGCTGCCGCTGCAATCGCTGCTATGCAAAGAGACGAAAAGCCGGTAAAACACAGGCCGCGCCATCGGTCTCCCCGCGCCCGACGCCTTTTCGGTCTTGTCTTGGTGGTAAGGGCTAGCTTGCGAGATGAACTACCGGACTACGATACGCCGGATGGCCCGGCATGAGTCACTTAAAACAGGAAGTTGCCGTACAATATTCAGCATCCAGTGCTGCAAAACTGAAACCGACAGAATTTAATTTCGATAATGGAACTAGATACCACCGATTTGCGCATCCTGAACATCCTTCAGGAGAACAGTTCGATCAGCAATCTGGAGCTCGCCAGCCGTATCAACCTCTCGCCATCGCCAACCCTGGCCCGTGTGAAGCGGCTGGAAACCGAAGGCATCATCTCGCGCTACGTGGCGCTGGCCGATCCGCACCTGCTGGGCCTGAAGGTCAACGTCTTCGTCAAGGTGATCCTGGAGCGCCAGGGCGCCGAAGCGCTGGCCCAGTTCGAGACGGCCGTGAGTGCCTTCGATGAGGTCATGGAAGTGTACCTGATGACCGGCGACGAGGATTACCTGCTGCGCATCGTGGTGCCCGACCTGTTGACGCTGGAACATTTTATCGTCGATCACCTGACCAAGATTCCCGGCATCAAGAATATCCGTTCCAGCTTTGCCCTCAAGCAGATCAAGTACAAGACGGCGTTGCCCACGCCCAAGATCAAGACGCGCCGCTGAACCGCCTGCGGGGCTGACGCAGCAATGAAAAAAGGGCCGCCCGGCCCTTTCGTTTTTTCCAGCGTCAGCAGCGATCTGCCGGCACTCAATGCGAGGTCTCATCCTCCGGTCTGGCCGGATCATCACGCCGCCGTGCCGGGTGCGCCTCCGCACCTCCCAGGACCGACGCCATCACCTTGGCCGGTACCGGTTCCCTCGCCGCCAGGGCATCGCACCAGCGCTCCACCATCTCCACCACGCAACGCGCATAGTGCTCGCCGTCGACCGGCTTGGGCTGGTATTGACTGGCACCGGCCGCCAGTGCCGCCTGCTCGCCCTCCATGTCCCGCGAGGGAAACACCACCACCGGCGCCTGCGCCAGATGCTTGCTGGCGCGCAACTCGCGCAGCAGCTCCAGACCGTCGTAGCAGCCCATGTCGGACTCCAGCAGGATCAGACAAGGCGCCACGCCATCGCCGCTGCGCCGCCCCTGCAGCAGGCAACGCCGGGCGCTGGCCGCATCGGGGCAACTGCGGAAGGCGCAATGCAGACCCGAGCGCCACAGCGCGAAACGGGCCAGCTCGACGGCTTCCTGGCTGGGATCGATCATCACGATACTGGGGAAATTCATTCTTGGGACATCCTGTGAAACAACTGAAGCAAGGGCAGACTGCCAGCTACCGTTGTACAGGAGCACGGCCGTCGCCGGCATCGGGAAATTCCTGACGTCCCGGCCGAAGCTGACAGCAAGCTGTCAGGATTTCCCCTATCGGCGAATCACGATGGACTGGCTAGACTGGCAACAGTTGATCCTCCACTCCAAGGAAGCCCCTGTCCATGATGCCCTTTACCAAAGTCCGTGTCCCCGTTCCCGCCGCCCTGCTAGGCATGGTCGAGTTGTACGTCAGCGGCGGCGCCCGCCTCGTCACGGCGCGCGGCGGCGCCACCCATGACTGGGCCAGCCTCAACGCCAGCCCGTGCAAGGTACTGGATTGGTTTGCCACGGCCGGCTTCGCCGCCAGCGGGGAACGTGCTGCCCTGTCCAGCTTCCGGCCCTGCGCACAGCGCCTGGCCAGCCTGGACCAGCTCAAGAATACGGTGCGCCCACCGCTGGCAGTGCCACGCTTCTGGCAGCTCGACGGCAGCAACTACGGGTTCGATGCCAGCCCGCACCTGCCCTATTGGCTGGCCATGAACGACGCCTCCTTCATCCCTCTGCTGGTGCCGGCGCACCAGGTCGCGCATTTCTCGCAGGCCCTGGTGGCGTGAAGCTCCCTGCCCTTCCTTCAGCGTTAATTCAACGTTACGTCAACGTTACTTCAGCATTCCTCCAGCACTACTTCAGCGGCAGATAGATATCGGTCAGCAGCTCGCCCGGCGGCGTATCCGGCAGCAGATTGAGGTAGTGGAAGTACAGCGGGAAATCACGCAATTCCTCCCCACTGCCGGGCAGCCACTGACGATAGAGCGGATAGATGCTCTCGGCCAGGCGTTCGTGCGCGCCCGCATGCCGCACCCGGGCGCAGCGCCCACCCGGAATCAGCTTCTCCACCAGGCCTTGCGGATTGTCCGGCAGGGCGCTCTCGATTTCTCCGCAGATATCGAAACGGAATTGCTCCGGCGGCGTGGTATCCGGATTGTCCCAGGCCAGACCAAAGGTGCGGCAGCGCTCCACTGGCGACAGGCCTGATGACTTGCGCCATTCGATGAAACGCGCCACCGTGGCGTTGAGATTGGGCACCGGACCGCGATGCTCCAGCACGGCGATGCGAACGGGTTCTACCATGACGATATCGACTTGCACGTCCACTTTCCTTTCAGGGATACGGAACACATAACGCTCGTTCCAGGCCGGCCAGTCGGGCGCACGCCGGAACTGCGAAGGCGATTGTCCGAAGGCGCTCCTGAAAGCGCGGGTAAAGGATTCCGGATTTTCAAAACCGGCCTGCAGGGCGATCTCGATGATCCTGCTCTCGTGCCGGAACGCCAGTTGCAGGCTGGCCCGTTTCAGACGCATGAGCAGGATATAGCGAGCCACCCCGACACCGACGAAGTCGGCAAACTGCCGCTGGAAATGGAACCGCGAAAAATGGGCGACGCCGGCCAGGCAATCTACATCAAGCGCATCGTCGAGATGACGTTCGATATGGTCAAGTACCCGTTCGAAACGGGCTACATAGGATTTTCTGCGGGCGTCACTCATCTTGTCCTCGGTTCACGGGACGTACTGTGCAAGAATCGGCAGGCGAAATCCTGACCGAAATTGCGCAATGTTTTCATGAAATGATGCGCCTGCGCCACTTCAAGGTCGCCCATCATGGTAAAACACCGCTCCCATCAATCCGACATCTGTCGTAGCCGCCAATGTCCGCCTTCTCGTTGCTTTCGTTGCTTTCGTTGCCCTCACAGCCATCGCTACCATCTCTCACCGCCACCCTGCTGCTGATGCTGGCCATCTGCACCGTCTGGCTTCCTGCGCTGCCCCTGCGTGGCCCGATGCGGCTGCCGCCCTGGCTGCTCTTGCTGGTGCTGGCCGTGGTCGCGGCCCTGCTCAACGGCCAGCTCACCGTGACCGGCGTGCTCGGCTTGCTGCTGCTGGGCGTGAGCGCGTGGCGAGCCGCCCATGCACGCCATGCACAACACGCATGGCCGGCCGGCATGTGGCTGATCCCGGTCATCGTGCTGAGCCTGCTATTGGCCATGCATCGCTGGCCGGGCTTTCTCAATCCGCTGGTCCTGCCGCGCCAGGCCGTCACGCAGGACGCGCTACCCTTCATGCTGTATGCGAATCTCGACAAGGGTGCTGCCGGGCTGTTGCTGCTGGCGCTGCTGGCGCCGCGTTGCCATGCATGCAAGCAATGGCAGGCCGCACTGCGCCGCGCACTGCTGCCGGGCCTGCTTACCATCGTAGTGGTCATGCTGTCGGGCTGGCTGCTCGGCATGGTGCGGCCCGAAGCCAAGTGGCCGCCCTTTGCCGCCACCTTCCTCGCCATCAACCTGTTGTTGACGGTGGTGGCGGAAGAAGCCTTCTTCCGTGGGCTGATCCAGCAGCGCCTGCAACTGGCGCTGCACACGCTGCGCGGCGGGCAATTGCTGGCCGTCGTGGTGTCGGCCGTGCTGTTCGGCGCGGCCCATCTGGGGGGAGGGATGGTCTATGCCGCACTGGCGAGTGTGGCCGGTCTCGGCTATGCCATCGTCTTCCAGCGCAGTGGTCGCATCGAAGCCGCCATCGCGGTCCACTTCGCGCTCAATGCCGTGCACTTCCTCGGCTTTACCTATCCCGCGCTGGCCTGATACGGCGTCACCCGTTCAGGGCGCGATCCATTGTCCGCGCCACGCGCCGTCGTCGCGGCGGAACACGGCGCGGCAATGCTGATCCGGCGTCAGGTCGAGGTATTCGATGGCATCCAGCACCACCTCGACCAGGGTGAAATTGTCGAAGCCGCTGTGCGCGGGCTCTGGCGGAACATGGCCATCCTCCGGCTGGGCGATGAACGTCCCCGGTGCATATGGCGTCTGGTAGAGGATCAGCGTATGCGGCCGCGCCCCGTCCCACATGCGTCGCACACGCGCACCGTCCTGCACCGGGCGCGCCCTGCCGTTCAGGCGCAGTTGCACATGTCGATCCAAATCCAGCGACAGCATGGCCACCCGGTCATCGGCATCGATGTCGGCCAGCTTGGGAGAGCGCCGGTCAGTGTGGAAGGCGAGCGTGCCGGTCGACTCGTCAGCCTCGCGCAAGACGATGGAGCGCAATTGGGGCGCACCGTCCAGCCCCAGGGTCGCAAGCTGCCAGATGGTAAAAGCTGATCGGGTGGGACTGGCGCCGAGGCGCAGGGCATCCCACAGATGGGTATGGAGTTCGGGCAAGTTCATGGCGGCATTGTAGAGCCTGGTTCGACGAGCTGCTTCGATTCGCCTCTGCTGGAAAATCACCCGCCTGCAAAACGACATCGTTATGTCAGTTCAGCGTCAGTGCAATGTCAGAGCGCTGTGCCAACATGGATGCTCAAGCATGTCCCCCATCGAAGTCCAGATTGCAGCACGTCCCTCTCCCCGCGCCACGGCGGGAAAACACGGAGCCTGGCATGAAAATCTACTGGTCGCTCAAACAGATACCCGAACTTTCCTGCCTTGACCGCCGGCAACGCCTTGCGCGCTGGCGAGGCGTCTCGCTGCGTCTGTTTCATCACTGGCAGACCTGGCTGGGCCTGTTGGCCTGCGCCTTGCTGGCGGGGCTGGGACGCAGTATCGGCATGGGCTATCCCGGCAGCATCGCCGGAGCACTTGTCGGTGCACAGTGCTATTGGCACGCCTGTGTCTACGTTGCCCGACGCCACTATCGCCGTTTGCTTGCGCGCGGTGACGAGGACGGAACCGGCACCTTGCCAGCGCCCGACCCGCACCAATGAAAACGCCCGCTTGCGCGGGCGTCATCGTCAATGGAAGTCTTGCCCAGGTTCAGAAGGCGCCGACATAGTTTTCCGCCAACGCCGTCGACAGCGCCCGCGAATTGACCACGTTCTCCAGTTCGGCACGCTGTATCTGCCGCTGGAAGGGCGAGGCGTCCTCGAAGGTATGCAGCATGCTGGTCATCCACCATGAGAAGTACTCGGCGCGCCAGATGCGCTTGAGCGCCAGTTCGGTATAGGAAGCCAGGCCTTCCTCGCTGGATGTGCGATAGAAATCCTCGATCCCCTCGGCCAGGCGCTTGACGTCCCCTACTGCCAGGTTCAACCCCTTGGCCCCGGTCGGTGGCACGATGTGGGCCGCATCGCCGGCCAGGAACAGGCGCCCGTGCTGCATCGGCGTGGACACGAAACTGCGCATGCCGATGATGCCTTTCTGGAAGATCTTGCCCTCCTTCAGACGCCAGCCGTCGCCATTTTCCAGGCGGCAGTGGAATTCGTTCCAGATGCGGTCATCGCTCCAGTTGTCCACGCTGTCCTTGGGGTCGCACTGGAAGTAGAGCCGCTGCACGGTAGGCGAGCGCGTGCTCACCAGCACGAAACCGCGCTCATGCTGCGCATAGATCAGCTCGTCCGAGGACGGCGGCGCCTCCACCAGCACGCCGAACCAGCCGAAGGGGTAGACCCGCTGATAGTCCTGGCGCTTGCTGTCCGGAATGGCCGGGCGGGAGACGCCATGGAAGCCGTCGCAGCCGGCAATGAAATCGGCCTCCAGCGTATGCTGTTCACCCGCGTGCATGAAGCGCACGCGAGGCTTGTCGGTGTCGACACCTTCGATCGTGGTACCGCTGACCTCGAACAGCAGTTGCCCCTGTGCCGCCAGGCGCGCAGCCACCAGGTCCTTGATCACTTCATGCTGGGCATAGACGGTAATGGCCTTGCCGGTCAACTCAGTCAGGTCGATCCGGTGACGCTGCCCGCCGAAGGCCAGTTCGATGCCATGGTGCAAGGCGCCTTCGCGCTTCATGCGTTCCCCCACGCCGGTATCGGTGAGGATGTCCATGGTGCCCTGTTCCAGCACGCCGGCGCGGATGGTGGACTCGATTTCTTCGCGGCTGCGGGTTTCCAGCACGACCGATTCGATGCCTTTGAGATGCAACAGATGGGATAACAATAAACCGGCCGGGCCGGCGCCGATGATGGCGACTTGGGTACGCATGGGGGTCTCCGTAATGAAGGTTGTTTTTTGTTCTGGTATGGAGCGAATCTTAGTCGCCAGGCGACCATATAAAAATGGATGATCCCGGCAAAAACTTGTACTATTTTTACAGAACAGAACGACAAACCCTACCCAAAGCGCGACGGACGGAGACCCCATGCCCCTGGCACGCAACAAACCCCGCACCAGCGAGGTCCCCCAGTTTTCCTTGTACGGCGAGGCTGTGCGGCCGGATGATGCCGAATCGGTCCATATCGAACTGATCGAGACGCGCAGCCGCATCCATGACTGGCATATTGCACCGCACACACATGCCGGACTTTTTCAGGTACTTTTTTTAATGTCCGGCCATGTCAGCGCGCTGATGGAGGACGAGGTATGGGACTATGACGGCCCGGTCGTCATCACCATCCATCCGTCACTGGTGCATGGCTTTGACTTTTCGGAACAGGCGGTAGGTTTCGTGCTGACGGTGGACCCGCACATCGTGTTTTCAGGCGGTGGCGGCGAGGCCCATGGCGAGCTGTTTTCTCCGCTGTTCCTGCGACCGATGGCCATCGAACTGGGGCGGGTTCCGGACTTGCATGCCCGCATGGAAACCCTGCTGCGCCTGCTGATCGCCGAATCAGCCGCGCCCCGCACCGGGCACGCATTGATGCTGGAATGGCTGGCACGCAGCGTGATGTTGCTACTGGTGCGACTGGAGGCTGACCATCGCTCGGCCGAGCTCAGCGGACGCGGGGATTTCGAACTGTTCAGTCGCTTCCGCACGCTGGTGGAGCAACATTTCCGGGAACAATGGCAAGTCGCGGTGTATGCCGACAAGCTGCGCGTCACGCCCAGCCGCCTGAACCGCCTGTGCCTGAAACTGGCGGGCCGTTCGGCCTTCGACCTGGCGCAGCAGCGGCTGATCCTGGAAGCCTGCCGCAAGCTAACCTATGTGCCATCCGGGGTGGCGACCATCGCCTATGAGCTGGGCTTCCAGGACCCCGCCTACTTCAGCCGTCTCTTCAAACGACACATGGGCGTGACGCCCAAGCAGTACCGGCGCACGCATGTGGAGGAATGAGCCGACGGTACCGACCCCGTCCTGGCCCTAGAGCAGTGCACCCAGTTCCACCTGTATCTTGAGCATGGCCGGCAGACAGCGTTCGACCATGTCCTCCAGCTTCATCCGCCCCGCATGCACGCTGATGTTCATGGCCGCCACGACCTCGCCGCGGAAGTTGCGCACCGGCACGGCCATGGTGCGCAGGCCCAGTTCCAGTTCCTGATCCACCAGCGCATAACCCTGGGCGCGGGCGCGCGCAATCTCCAGGGCCAGGCGTTCGGGATCGGTGATGGTGTTGACGGTAATGGCCTCCGGCTGGGCACGGGACAGGATGATATCGAGCTGCGCCTGAGGCAGATTGGCCAGCAGGATGCGGCCATTGGCGGTGCAATAGGCCGGTACGCGCGTGCCTGGCTGCAGGGTGGTCGAGACCAGTTGCCCCGCGCTCACCGCCGCCACGCACACCAGCTGATCGTGGTCCAGCACCCCGCACGAGGCCGCCTCGCCCAGCGAATAGGCCAGCCGGTACAGCAAGGGCTGCACGATGCGCGGCAGGCGTGCCGAGTGCAGGTAGGACTGGCCCAGCCGCAGCACCGTCGGCGTCAACGAAAAGGTCTTGTTGTCGTGGCGCATGTAACCCAGATGGGTCAGCGTGATGAGATACCGCCGGGCGGCGGCGCGGGTCAGTCCGGTCAAATGCGCCACCTCGGCGATGGTCAGGCGCGAGCGCTCCTGGTCGAAGGCTTCGATGACCTGCAGGCCCTTTTCCAGGCCCGCCACCAGGTCGCGCTTCAGCGGCCCCGCCTCGTCGTCCTCGGCCATGTCCTCGTCGATTCGCTCTTGCTGCATGCGTCCCCGCCCTGTGGATAAGACAAGTTGATACCGGTCACCGCAGGCTTGCTGCAAAAAACCGGGCATTTGTGCGATTCTCGCACAAAGCGGGCGAATGGCGAATATGCTGCGCTGCGTTGGCCTTGAGGCAGTCCGGGTGCTTGCCTACTATCTCTCCACGCCCAAGCACGGCGCGCAAATCGCACATTCCAGCTAGCACGGCAATGTGTGCAGGCGCAGCCGCCCCTAACGACCTGAGGAGACCTCATGCAATTCGATGCCATCGAACCCGGTGTCTATCCGGAACTGATCTACCCCCCCTACAAATCCACCGCCAAGCGCGGTCCCACCCAGGCGCCCCTGCGCGTGCGCGACGAGACCGCCACCGGCACCAACCTGTTTGCCTCGCCCAGGCTGATCCTGCCGCACGATATGGACCTGACCAAGCAGGGCAAGGGCGAACCTCTGGGCGAGAAGATCGTCGTCACCGGCCGCGTGCTGGACGAAGACGGCAAGCCGGTACGCAATTCCCTGCTGGAAGTCTGGCAATGCAATGCCGCCGGCCGCTACTTCCACAAGAAGGACCAGCACGATGCGCCGCTGGACCCCAATTTCACCGGCTTTGGCAAGATGCTCACCGACGATGACGGTCGCTATCGCTTCGTCAGCATCAAGCCCGGCCCCTATCCCTGGGGCAACCACCACAAGGCCTGGCGTCCGGCGCACATCCACTTCTCACTGTTCGGCAACGTCTATGCGCAGCGCCTGGTCACGCAGATGTACTTCCCCAATGACCCGCTGTTCGACTATGACCCGATCTTCCAGAGCATCCCTGACAAGGCTGCCCGCCAGCGCCTGATCTCGCGCTTTTCGCTGGAAGAGACGGTGGACGACAAGATGCTCGGCTACGAATTCGACATCGTCCTGCGCGGCCGCAACGGCACGCCCATGGGTATCTGACACACAGACTGAGCAGGAGCAGACATGAGCAATATCACCACCTCCCAAACCATCGGCCCCTTCCCTCACGAAGCCTGGGCCTGGGCCGTGGAACTGACCGCCCGCGTGGACAGCAGCGCCGCGCAGATCAAGGTTCGCGGTGCCATCTTCGACGGCGACGGCCAGCCCATCAACGACGCCTGGGCCGAGGCCTGGCTGCCCGGCAGCGCCCCGGCCGAGAGCGCCCATGCCATCCCCGGCTATCGTCGCGTACCGAGCGGCGAAGACGGCGGCTTCGCCTTCTCCATCTCGCAACCGCAGGCAGCCGCCGGCAAGCCGGTGGCCTATGTCACCGTGTTCGCCCGTGGCCTGGTCAAACACCAGTTCAGCGCGGTGTTCCTGGAAGACGACCCGGCCCTGGCACAATCGGCACTGCTGGAACAGGTACCGCCGAACCGCCGCGACACCCTCATCGCCCGCAAGCAGGCAGATGGCAGCTATCTGTGGAATATCCACATGCAGGGCGAGCACGAGACGGTATTCTTCGACTACATCTGATCTGAACTGACCGCCACCCACGGCGCCAGCAACAGGGGATCCGCAGGCTCAGGCCTGCCGGATCCCGTTTGCGTTACGGCACCATGGCGGCGGATCAACCTGGAGATTTCATGAGCGTTTCCATATTCGACAGCTTCCTCACCACGTCCGAGATGATCGCCGTCTTCGACGACCAGGCCGTGGTGCAAGCCATGCTGCGCTTCGAACAGGCGCTGGCCGAGGCCGAAGCCGCCGAAGGCGTGATTCCCGAGACCGCTGCCCGCGCCATCGCCAGTGTCTGCCGGGCGCCGCTGTACGACATCCCGGCGCTGATCGTGGCCGGCCGCCGTGCCGGCGCACTGGCCATCCCCCTGGTCAAGGAATTGCAGCGTACGGTTGCGCTCTACAGCGAAGAAGCCGCGACCCATGTGCACTGGGGCAGCACCAGCCAGGATGTACTGGACACGGCCATGGTGCTGGTCACGCGCAACGCACTCGACCTGATCGACGCCGAACTGGCGACCCTGACGCAGCGACTGCTGGAACTGGCACGCAGCCATCTGGAAACACCGGTACTGGCGCGCACCCTGATGCAGCCGGCCCAGGTCACCAGCCTGGGCTTCAAGTTGTGCGGCTGGGCCGCGCCGCTACAGCGCTCGCGGGCGCAGTTGCAGACCTTGTCCAGTCATGCCCTGCAACTGCAACTGGGCGGTGCAGTCGGCACGCTTGCGGTACTGGGTGACAAAGGACCGGCGGTCGCCGCCCGCATGGCGGCGGCGCTGGAACTGGCCACGCCCGAAGCCGCCTGGCATACCCAGCGCGACCAATGGATCAGGCTGGGTACCGAGATGGCCGTACTGGCCGGCAGCCTGGGCAAGATCGCCACCGACCTGTCGCTGATGGCGCAAGGCGAGATCGCCGAACTGGCCGAACCCTCCGGCAACGGCCGTGGCGGTTCCTCGGCGATGCCGCACAAGCGCAACCCGGTCTCGTCCATGATCGCGCTGGCCGCCGCTGCCCGCGCCCCACAGCAAGCCGCTGCACTGCTGGCCGCCATGGGACAGCAGCACGAACGCGGCCTGGGCAACTGGCAAGCCGAACTGGCCGAATGGCCGGCCCTGTTCCTCGGTGTGCATGGCGCCCTGCGTGCGCTCAATGAAGCCTTCGCCGGCCTGCAGATCGACCAGGAGCGCATGCTGCGCAACATCGATGCCCTGCAGGGACTGGTATTTGCCGAATCGGCCTCCATCGCGCTGGCCACCGTGATCGGCCGCCCGCGTGCGCATGCCCTGCTGGAACAACTGACGCGCAAGACCGTGGCCGAGGGCGGGCAGCTGGTGGACCTGCTGGTCGCGGCGGTGGAGTCTGACGAATCGCTGCACAAGAGTTTGGACAGCGCGCATCTGCGCGCCCTGTTCGACCCCGTCATCGCGACCCGCCCGGCACACCGCCTGGCCGAGCAGCAGCTTGAAAGAATGCAGGCTGCACAAGGCAAGCCACCCGCCTGAGTGCAGCGTCCGCAACAAGAACACACCAAGACAGAGAGAGAACACCATGAGCTACGATCCGCTGGACCATGACTTCGAGCGCGGCATGCGCAACCGCCGCAGTGTGCTGGGCGATCAGTGGGTGGACCGGTCGGTGGCCAACGCCACCAACTTCAATGCCGACTTCCAGAATCTCATCACCCGCTTCGCCTGGAACGAAATCTGGGGCCGCCCCGGTCTGGACCACAAGACCCGCCGCATCATCGTGCTGGCCATCACCATCGCCCTGGGCCGCTGGGAAGAATTCGAACTGCACGTCCGTGCCGGCCTCACCGCCGATCCTGCGACTCGTCTGACGCCGGACGAAATGAAGGAAGTCATGATCCAGGCAGCAGTCTATGCCGGCGTCCCGGCGGGCAATACCGCCTTCACCCACGCGCAGAAAATCCTGCGTGAAGTGGGTGAGCAGATCGGCTATGTGGTTGCGCCGCAGGCGCCTGCGGACAGTGTGCATCCCGGCATCGGCCGCGCAGGTCGGACCTCCTCTTCCCCGGCGCTGCATTACACCTTGCGCGAGCCCCGTAACGGCAAGGCTCCGCGCCATACGGTGGTGCTATCACATGCGCTGGGTGCCGACCTGATGATGTGGGATGGGCTGGCCAACAGGCTGTCGGAGGATTGCCGCGTGATTGCCTATGACCATCGCGGGCATGGCAGTTCGGAAAAACTGGATGGCCTCTACAGCATGGCCGACCTGGCCGACGATGCGGCGCGCCTGCTGCGTGAGCTCGATACCGGGCCGGTGGTATGGGTGGGTCTTTCCATGGGTGGCATGGTGGGGCAGGAGCTGGCGTTGCGGCATCCCGGACTGGTGCGGGCGCTGGTGCTGGCCAATACCACCTCGGCCTACCCGGAGGCGGCACAGGCGGCCTGGCAGCAGCGTATTGCTACCGTGCGTGCGGACGGAATCGAGGCGATTGCCGATGCTGTGATGGGGCGCTATTTCCATGAGGGCTTCCGGGCGGCGCACGGGGCGACGGTGGCGCGCTATCGTCATCGGCTGGTCACTACCGATGCAGTGGGCTATATCGGATGCTGTCATGCGGTCGGGACGGTGGATACCACTGCACGGCTTGGTGCCATCAAGGTGCCTACGCTGGTGATTGCCGGGGAGCTGGATCAGGGGACGCCGGTGGCCATGGCACAGGTCCTGATGGATGCGATTGCTGCTGCCAGGCTGGAGGTGATTGCCGGGGCTTCACATATCAGTGCGGTGGAGCAGCCTGTGGTGTTTGATGGGCTGGTTGCCGGGTTTATTGAAGGGCTGTGAATTTTTTGCTGGGCTGGGCTGGGCTGGGCTGGGGTAGTCTGCACGGAAGTTCTTCCTGCGCCCTGGCTTAATTTCTATCTTTCTCCGGGCGGAACGGAGCGCCGGGGGCGGCCCGGCAGCCGCTCACTTTTCTTGCTTCGCCAAGAAAAGTAAGCAAAAGAAGGCGACCGCTACTGCCCCGCCCTCCTTCGGAGGGTCCCCACGTTGGCACCCACGAGAACGGGAAAAATAGAATCGCTTCGCTCCCACTATTTTCCTGATCCGTTCTCGTGGGTGCCAACGCGGCGGGTCAGAAGCGGACAGCCGATCTGGCTCGCCTTCGGCTTCGCGGAGGGCTCGCTGGCGCTTCGGCTCTCTTCGATCCAACAAACTCCTTGGACCAGCCATTCCAACTTCAGATTCACCGACATCACATCGCCCCCCTCCGACAAAGCCGAAGGCGAGTCGGCCCATGGCGAGGCCGAAGGCGAGCCCGTATGGCTATTCCCCTTAGAGCCAGCCACCGCAGCGGAGCGAAAAGTGGACAAGAAAAATAGTGGGAGCGAAGCGACTCTATTTTTCCCACTTTTTGCGCGGCGGGGGGGGGGACCCTCCGCAGGAGGGCTGGCTCTCAGGGGTCGCCTTCTTTTGCTTACTTTTCTTGGCGAAGCAAGAAAAGTGAGCGGCTGCCGGGCCGCCCCCGGCGCTCCCCTCCGCCCGGAGAAAGATAGAAATTAAGCCAGGGCGCAGGAAGAACTTCCGTGCAAACTACCCCAGCCCAACTACACAACAACCCAACGACCAAGCTGCGAAACCACTCAACCCCCAGGATCCCGCACCTTCTCCACCTTATCGAATTCAACGTTGTAAAACTCATTCCCCTTAGCCTCAGCCTTGCGCATATACACGGTCTGCACAATATCCCGCGTCCCCGCATCAATGCTCACCGGCCCCCGCACACTCTCCCAGCTCATCCCCTTCATCGCCGCCAGCAACTTCTCACCATCGGCATCCCCCCCCGTCTTCTTCAGCGATTCATACAGAAGATGCATACCGTCATACGCCCCCACAGAATGGAAGTTGGCCCGCATCCCCTTATTGGCCTGCGCGATCCCCTCCACATACTCCTTATTGGCCGCAGAAGCATGCGCCGCCGAATAATGATGACTGCTCACCACATCCTTGGCCGCCGCACCAATCCCGGCCATCAGATCATCATCCAGCACATCTCCGGTACAGATCAGCCGTATCCCCGCCGCGCCCAGCCCACGCTCGGTGAACTGCTTGAGCACCGCCGCCCCCTCACCCGAGGGCACGAAGACGAACAACGCCTCCGGCCGCGCATCCTTCACCCGCTGCAGGAAGGGCGCATAGTCAGGATTGCGCAACGGCACCCGCACACTCTCCACCACCTTGCCGCCTGCCTCGCCGAAGGTCTTCACGAACACCTTCTCCGCATCCAGCCCCGGCCCATAATCCGACACGAAGGTCACCACGCTCTTGATCCCGTTCTTCGCTGCCCATGACGCCAGTGGCGACGTCACCTGCGCCAGCGTGAAACCGGTACGCACGATATAGGGCGAACGCTGCACGATGATGGAGGTAGCCGCTGCCGTCACGATCATCGGCACCTTGGCCTGGGTCGCGATGGGAGCTGCCGCCAGCGCCAGCGGCGTCAGGCCGAAGCCCATCAGGACTTGTGCCTTGTCACGCGCCACCAGCTCCTGCGCCAGTCGCTTCGTGACGTCGGGTGAAACACCACCATCATCCTTGAGCAGGATGTCCACCTTGCGCCCGGCCACGCTGTCGCCGTTCTTCTGCTGGTACAGCTTCACCGCCGCCTCAATCTGCCGCCCCGTCGAGGCAAATGGCCCCGACATCGGCACGATCAGGCCGACCTTAACCGGGTCGGCGGCACGCGCCAGCAAGGGCAGTCCCGTCGCAGTCAGTGCTGCGCCGGCCAGCATCAATTGGCGGCGCCTTGCATCGATCAATTCGCTCATCGTGTCTCCTCTCTTTAGTTATTCAAAGATCCAGCACCAGCAATGCGCTCTTGGCGCGGGAACAACAAGGGGTGAACTGGTCATTGGCGGCGCGCTCCTCATCGGTCAGGTACTGATCGCGATGATCGGGTTCACCCTCCAGCACGCGGGTGAGGCAAGTGCCACAGATGCCCTGCTCACACGACACCGGCACATCCACGCCATGCTCGGACAGCACCTGGATCACCGTGCGCCCGGCAGGGATGGCATAGACCTGACCGCTGCTGGCCAGCTTCACGTCGAAGGCGGCGTTGCCGTCGGCCTGCGCCGGTGCTGCGCCGAAATACTCGAAGTGCAGCTGCGACTCCGGCCAGCCGCGTCTGCGGGCCGTCTCCAGCACGTGTGCAATAAAGCCGGTTGGGCCGCAGACATAGAGACGGGTGGCGGGATCGGTCCTGGACAGCAAGGCGTCGAGGTCGAGTTTCTGATCGGCCTCGCCATCGTCGTAGTGATGCACGACACGTTCGGCGAAGGTCGAAGCGGCAATGCGCTCGCGAAATGCCTGGCGCATTGGCGAGCGCGCACAGTAGTGCAGCTCGAACGAAGCCCCAGCGGTGGCCAATGCCTCTGCCATGCAGAGGATGGGGGTGACTCCGATGCCGCCGGCCAGGAGCAGGCTGTGCGGCGCCGGCTGCAATGCGAACTGGTTGCGCGGCGCGCTGATGGTGATGAGGTCGCCCACCTTCAGCGCATCATGCACGGCCAGCGAGCCGCCACGCGACTGCGGATCGCGCAGGACGCCGATCTGGTAGCGCTGCCGTTCATGCGGCGCATTGCACAGCGAATACTGGCGCAGCAAGCCGCCCGGCAGATGCACATCGATATGCGCCCCGGCTGCAAACTCCGGCAACGGCCCACCATCGACGGCCACCAGCTCCAGGCCGATGATGCCCTCGGCCTCTTCGCGACGTGCGGCGACCTTGACTTGCAATGTCGTCATGCTGCCCCCTTATGCCGCTGCGGCCTTGCCGGCCTCGGCGTCGCGGGCCAGCCACTTGTCGAGGATCTTGCGCGACTGCACGCCGCCGGCATCGATGTTCAGTGCCAGCAGGCGCCGCTCGGGATACTTCAGCAGGTTGGCCTGCTGCAGTTCCAGCATTTCACGGTCCTCGCCGAAGATCTTGCCCTGGCCGTCACGAATGGTGGCTGTCAGTTCCTGATCCTCGGGACGGAAATGACGTGCCATGCCCCAGAAGTACCAGTGCGAGGTCTCGGTCTCGGGCGTGATGAAGTCGACCACGATGCTGGATGCCTTGTGCTGCGCGGGCGCCTCGTAGCCGCCATGGCCGGCATGGGCCACGCCGACTTCGATCATGACGTGGCTGGGTGGGGTGAAGCGACAGACCTGCCAGCGATCCACCGGGACATCATCGGCCAGGCCATTGCCGCGCAAGGCCATGCGCCAGAACGGCGGCGCCATGATGTTTTCCATGTAGCGACTGGTGATGACCTGCTCACCTTCGACGCGGGTGTTCACGGGGGCCTCGTCGATTTCCTTCTGGCCGATGCTGGAGGCATGCACATAGGTCTCATGCGTGAGATCCATCAGGTTGTCGATCATCAGCCGGTAATCGCAGTTGATGTGATAGAGACCGCCACCATACGCCCACTCGGGGTTGTCCGCCCATTCGAGATGATGGATCAGGGCCGGATCGGCCAGCTCCTTCTCGCCCGGCCAGATCCAGATGAAACCGTAGCGCTCCACCACCGCAAAACTGCGGATGCACGGGAAGCCGCGCACCCGCTGGCCAGGCATGCTGACGGGCTTGCCGTCGCATCCCATTTCCAGTCCGTGGTAGCCACACACCAGCTGGCCGTCGCGCACGAAACCCAGTGACAGCGGCGCACCACGATGCGGGCAGAAATCCTCTACCGCCGCGACCTTGCCTTCGGCGCCACGATAGAACACGATCTTCTCGCCGCAGATCTGGCGGCCCAGCGGCTTGCTGGCAATTTCGTCGGGGGTACAGGCAACGTACCAGGCATTCTTGGGGAACATGACAGTCTCCTCTCGGGTGAATTCCTCAATCGGCGCGCAGCACGGACGGCCGGCGCCATGATCAGTCTTGGGTCTCCTGCTTTTTTGTTTTAATATTCAGTACACTGAATGTATGAGAAAAGTATCCGCTAATCCGCTGCGCAAGTAAACTCACTGGCGGAGTTTTTTCGTTGCGCGTTGCATCAATTGATTGAGGGAAAGCGCGGGCCTGCCCTACACTGCCGCTCACCTCGTCGCCCTGCCGATCCGAACTGCGAGCCACGGCTCATCGACTGACCACACCATGTCCACCACACCGCACCCCGACCAAGAAAGCCAGCTGATCGACCTGTACGAACATCCCGGTCACCTGTTGCGGCGCGCCCAGCAGATTTCGGTCTCGATCTTCCATGACGAGACCGGCGGCGTGGTCACGCCGGTGCAATACGCCATCCTGCGCATGCTCTCCAACCACCCCGGCATCGATCAGGTGACGCTGTCCGGGCTGGTGGCCATCGACACGTCCACCGGTGCCACCGTTTGTGCGCGGCTGGAAGAAAAAGGTCTGCTGGTGCGCGAAGTGATTCCGCACAACCGCCGCCAGCGCGCCCTGCGCATCACGCCGGCCGGCGAGGCCCTGCTGCAGGAACTGATTCCCGGATTGCAGCGGCTGCGCAAGCGCATCCTGGCACCGCTGGATGACGCCGAAAAAGCGCAATTCATGCTGCTGCTGGACAAGCTGGTGCACGAAAACAACCCGCATAGCCGCGCCCCGCTGGCCAGGTTGCGCAACGAAAGCTGCGATGAGGACTGAGGCCGGTCCCACTTGCTACATACCCGTCGGAAACAGCGCCGTCGTCAGGCTACGCAGCCAGGCATTGCCGCCATCCTTGTGATACTTGCGATGCCAGTGCTGCTTGAGGTCCAGGGATGGCATCTCAAACCCGGGCTCCACCAGCCGGATATTGGAAAAGCGTGCCACGAACTCGCCGAAGGCACGCGGGACAGTGGCGATCAGGTCAGAGGTGGCGATCAACAGCGGGATAGACATGAAATGGGAAGTCGACAGGACTACCCGACGCCTGATCTTGCGACGTAGCAGGAAACGCTCGCACATGGGTTCGTCACGGCCTTCGGCATTGATGACGATATGCCCCATGGCAAGGAACTGATCCAGACTGATCTCCTGCGCCAGCAGCGGATGTTCGGCGCGCAGCAGGCAGACGAAATCATGTGAGAACAGCCGTTGCTGGAAGAAGTTACGGTTCTTCAAGTCGGGGAAATAGCCGATGGCCAGGTCCACCTCACCGCTTTCCAGCGCCACGACCAGTGCCTCGGGCGACATCGTCACCGTCTCCACGGAGGCATGCGGAGCCTCGTCACGAACCCGCTGCAGCAACCTCGGCAACAACATCAGCTCACCGATATCCGACAGCGCCAGCACGAAGCGCTTGGTGGTCGTGGCCGGCGTGAATTGTTCGCTGGCCAGCACTTCGGCATGAACCCGCTGCAGGATTTCGCGGGTGGGGTCGATCAGGGTGCAGGCGCGCGGTGTCGGCTGCATGCCGCGCCCGGTCTTCACGAATAGCGGATCACCCAGTGCGCTGCGCAGTTTGTTGAGCGCCATGCTCACCGCAGGCTGGCTCATGTCGAGCTTCCTTGCAGCCGCGCTGACACTGCGCTCCTCGAAGATTGCCAAGGCGATCGGCAATAGATTCAGATCGAAATTGGCCATTCTCCCCTCCCATTTCCCACATGAAAGATGCCGAACATACAGCGCCTGAAAATAGTTACCAATTCCAATGTCGAATAAACGTTATTCGTGATTAACGGATTCTCAAATAAAGTCAGAACGGTATGATTACGCGACGATAGTTTCCGCACGGACATACCCCGTCCACAACATGCTCAAGAAGATCAATGTCGCGGAGCTGGTCCTCGGGATGTACTTTTGCGGCTTCGACGCCGGCTGGCTCAATCATCCGTTCTGGAAGACCCGCTTCCTGCTCAAGCACGAGAACGACCTGGAACAGGCACGCGCCAGCGGCATCGCCTATTGCTGGATCGATATTTCGCGTGGTCGGGATGTGACGGCGGTGGTCGAAGATGATCGAATCTCGGTGCCGCCAGGGGACACCCGGGACGACACTGATGAAGATGCCGCCCTTGCTGTCGGGGCCATCGTAGCCAGGACGGCCGATGACCCGGCCCAGGAACAGGCCATCGCCCTGCGCGAACATGCACGGGAGCTCACCCGCAGCATGTTCACCGCGGCCCGCATGGGCAGGGTGGTGGCACTACCGCAATGCGTGGACCTGGTGGAAGAGATCGCCTGCTCGGTGCTGCGCGATCCGACCGGCTTGCTCAGCGTACTGCGCCTCAAGCTCAATGACGAATATACCTACCTGCACTCGGTAGCGGTATGCGCGCTGATGGTGGCCCTGGGCAGGACGCTGGGATTGAGCGAGTCGGCCTGTCGCGAGGCAGGACTGTGCGGTTATCTGCATGATGTGGGCAAGGCCTTCATCGACGACGACATCCTCAACAAGCCCGGCAGGCTCAGCGACGAGGAATTCGCCCTGATCAAGCGGCATCCGGAACTGGGGTACCAATACCTGATCCAGAACCCGGACATGCCTGCCTATGCCTGCGAGGTCTGCCTGCATCACCATGAAAGGCTGGACGGGCGCGGCTATCCCGATGCCCTGGCAGCCGAAGCAATCACCCAGTACACCCGGATGACGGCGATCTGCGACGTCTATGACGCGCTGACCTCGGAGCGTCCCTACAAACAGGGTTGGGACCCGGCCGATGCGCTCTACCAGATGGCCAGCTGGGAAGGACATTTCGATCGCCACCTATTGCTGGCTTTCGTCAAGACCCTGGGCATCTATCCCGTAGGCTCGTTAGTCCGACTGGAGTCGGGACTGGCGGGGCGGGTGATCCGCCAGAACCCTGCCGACCTGACTCGCCCGGTCGTGCAGGTCTTGCATACCCGGGACGAACATGACATCGGCAGCAACGGCGTGCTCGACCTGATGGCCTGGCCACGGACGGATGGCATCGTACAACGCGGCCAGGATGCGAACCCTGCCAGCTGATATCCGGGGACTCAGTTCAGGCCACTGCCACCAGGCGGTCCAGTTTCTCGCCATCGTCGAGCAGGCTCTGGCTGTCGGAGGCATGCACGATACGCCCACGATCCAGCACGATGGCACGCTGCGTGAGCGAGAGCGCCATGCGGGCGTGCTGCTCCACCACGATCACCGACATGCCCTCCTCGCTGACCAGGCGACGGATCACCTTGAGCAGTTCCTGCACGATGATCGGGGCCAGGCCTTCCATCGGTTCATCCAGCAACAGGATGCTGGGGCTGACCATGAGAGCACGGGCGATGGCCAGCATCTGCTGCTCGCCACCGGAGAGCTGGTTGCCCATATTGTTGCGGCGTTCATGCAGGCGCGGGAAGATCTGGTAGATCTTTTTCAGGTCCCACTGGCCGCCGCGTTCGACCACGGTGAGATGCTCTTCCACCGACAGCGAGGGGAACATGAAACGTTCCTGCGGCACCCACCCCAGGCCCGCATGGGCGCGCTTGTGCGTGGGTACACGCACGATATCGCCACCGCGCCAGCGGATGCTGCCGCCATGCATGCGGGTCAAGCCCATCAGGGTGATCAGCAGGCTGGTCTTGCCCACGCCGTTGCGGCCCAGCAGGGCCAGGCTCTCGCCTTCGTTCATCGCGAAGGACACGTCTTCCAGTACGATGGATTCACCATACCCGGCGGTCACTTTCTCCAGCGTCAGCAGTTCACGCATGTTCGGCCTCCCCCAGATAGACTTCCCTGACCCGCTGGTCGGCGGCGATCTCGGCCGGCGTTCCCTCCACCAGCACCTTGCCGCCCACCAGCACGGTGATGCGCTCGGCGAAGCGGAACACCAGTCCCATGTCATGCTCGATGAAGACGATGGTGACCTCGCGCGGCAATTGCGCGATGACTTCGAAGAGTTCACGACTCTCGGCCGAGGGGATGCCTGCCGCCGGCTCATCGAGCAGCAATACCTTGGGCCGGGTGGCTAGGGCCAGCGCAATCTCGACCAGCCGCTGCCTGCCGTAGGCCAGACTGCGGGTCAGGGTGTTGGCGTCCTGTTCCAGCTTGAGCGAAGCCAGCAGGGACATGGCTTCCTCCACCACCTCGGTCTGGCTGGCCACGGTCTGATACCACTTGTATTGCATGCCGCGCCGTTCCTGGATCGCCAGTACCACCGACTCCAGCACGGTCAGGCCGGCGAAGAGGGTATTGATCTGGAAGGTGCGGGTCATGCCGCGCTTGACGCGTTCATGCTGCGGCAGGGACGTGATGTCTTCGCCGCCGAACCAGACCTTGCCGCTGCTGGGGGCAAAGCCGCCGGTAAGAAGGTTGATAAAAGTGGTCTTGCCGGCGCCGTTGGGGCCGATCAGGGCATGGCGCGCCCCGGGAGCGAAACTGAGCGAGACATCGCTGTTGGCAACGAAACTGCCCCAGCGCTTGGTGAGGCCTTCAGTGCGCAGCGTGGTGTCACCGATGGATGGATGCGGGCTCATGCACGGCCTCCCTTGAAGAATTTGTCACGCAGCACGGCCAGGCCTCCCAGCAAACCCCCACGGGCGAACAGCACGATCACGATCAGCAGCAGGCCGATCCAGAATTGCCAGTAGGCCGGATTGAGCCCGGACAGATAATCCTGCGCCAGCATGTAGACCAGCGCACCGACCAGGCCGCCATACAGGCGACCGGTACCGCCCAGCACCAGGATGATCAGCAACTCGGCCGAGCGCGGAAAACCCAGCACGTCCAGGCCCACGAACTGCGTGGTCTGCGCCAGCAGCGCACCGGCCACACCGGCCACCGCAGCGGCCACGGTGAAGATCACGACCAGTCGGCGGCTGACGTCGGCACCGATGGCAGGCATGCGGCGACCACCTTCGCGGATGCCTCTGAGCCCCAGACCGAACGGTGAATTGACCAGCCGCCGCAGTACCACGAACAGGACCAGCAGCACCGCGAAGCTGTACACATAGGCCACGCGCCCGTTGAGGTCGAACTCGAAGACACCGAAGATCTTGCTCATCACCATGCCCGAGAGCCCATCGACACCGCCAGTGATGAAGGCCGCCTTGTTGGCCGCTTCGAACAGCATCAGGCCGATGCCCAACGTCACCATCAGGCGAGTCAGGTCAGCCCCGCGCACCACCAGAAAGCTCACCAGGAAGCCGGCGATGGCGGCCACCACTGCTGCCAACAGCAGGCCGGTGATCGGTTCGCCCCACCCATGCACGGCCAGCAGACCTGCCGTGTAGGCGCCCAGCCCGAAGAAGGCCGCATGACCCAGCGAAACGATGCCGGCATAGCCCAGGATCAGGTCCAGCGAGATTGCGAACAGGCCCACGATCATGATCTGGCTGATCAGCACCAGGTAATCGGGGAAGACGAAATAGGCGGCTACCGGCAAGAGCCAGAACAATATCTCCAGCGGCGTCCAGCGGTCATTGGGCAGGTGCAGGGCAGGCTTCATGGTCGGCTTTCCCGGACTGACGGCGGAGGTGGTGGAGGTGGTCGAGGTAGAAGTCGAGGCGGAATTCACGATGCTCATCCGCGCCTCCGCATCAGTCCGGCCGGGAACAGGATCAGCAGCACCACCATCAGACCATAGATGACGAAGGCACCGATCTCCGGCACATAGTATTTACCGGCCACGTCGAACACGCCCAGGATGATGGCCGCCAGCAGCGGCCCTTTGATGGTACCGGCACCACCCACGGCCACCACCAGCAGGAAATAGACCATGTACTTGACCGGGAAGGTCGGGTCCAGCCCCAGCACGTCGATGCCCAGACCGCCGCCGAGACCGGCCAGGCCAGAACCAAGCGCGAAGGTCAGGCTGAACACGCGGCTGACGTTGATGCCCAGTCCGGCGGCGGCCACCTGGTTATCCACCGAGGCCCGGATCTGTGCGCCGAAGCGCGTGCGTTCGATCAGCAGGCCCAGGGCCAGCGTGACAATCACCACCACGCCAATCAGGAAGACGCGATAGGCGCCCACATCCAGTCCCAGCAGGGAGACCTGGCCCCGCAACCAGTCCGGCAGCACCACCGGTTGCTGGGTCGGCCCCCACTGCCAGGTGGCGCCGGCCACGGCCATGAAGGTCAGGCCAATGGAGAACAGCACCTGATCCAGGTGGCTGGCCTTGTAGAGACGGCGATACAGGGAACGTTCCAGCACCAGCCCGACAACGGCAGCCGCCAGGAAGGCCAGCGGCAGGGTCGCGAGGAAGGGGACACCCATGCGATTGAGCAGGCTGACGCAGACGTAGCCGCCCAGCATGGCAAAGGCGCCGTGCGCCAGGTTGATGAAGTTCATCATGCCCATCGTCACCGACAGGCCGACGCTGATCAGGAATAGCAGGCTGCCGTAGGCGATGCCGTCGAAGAGCACACCGAGGAAGTTGCCTAGCATGGCGCAGCTCCCCGATGACGGTGCGTGGGTGCGGCCGCACGCGGCGCGCAATCATGGTGTCGATGCATGATGCGTTGTGTCTCCTATTCTGGCCTGCGGCTCTGTATTGGTGGCCGCTTGGTGATGGGATGGTGCTTTTTTCTATTGTGCTGCTTTTACCTCTATGCCTGCCTGATCAATTTTCAGGATCACATCAACCATCTTCATGGTTGATCGAGCGATGGGGATGGTGCAGCCAGGTGCATCGCCGCGCCATCCCGCTGTCATCACACGCGTTCGATCACCATGGCGATGCCCTGCCCCACGCCGATGCACATGGTGCATAGCGCGTAACGGCCACCGGTGCGTTCCAGCTGGTAGAGGGCGGTGGTCACCAGGCGGGCGCCACTCATGCCCAGCGGATGACCCAGCGCAATCGCGCCGCCATTGGGGTTGACCCGCGCATCGTCGTCAGCCACGCCCAGTTCGCGCAGCACGGCCAGGCCTTGCGAGGCAAAGGCTTCGTTCAGTTCGATCACATCCATCTGCTCGATGCGCATGCCCAGTTGCGCCAGCAGCTTCTTGCTGGCCGGGGCCGGGCCCATGCCCATGATGCGCGGTGCGACGCCGGCCGTGGCCATGCCCAGGATGCGGGCGCGTGGCTTGAGCCGGTGTTGCTCGGCCGCCTCGGCACTGGCCAGCAGCAAGGCGCAGGCGCCATCGTTGACACCCGAGGCATTGCCGGCGGTAACCGTGCCATCGGGCTTGACCACGCCCTTCAGGCGGGCCAGCGCTTCCATGCTGGTAGCACGCGGATGCTCATCCTGCGTGACGGTGACGGGGTCGCCCTTCTTCTGCGGGATCACCACCGGTACGATCTCCTGCGCCAGGTTGCCATTGGCCTGCGCGGCGGCAGCCTTGGCCTGGCTGCGCACGGCGAACTGGTCCTGGTCCTCGCGGCTGATCTTGTAGTCGACGGCGACGTTCTCGGCCGTCTCGGGCATGGCATCCACACCATATTTCTGCTTCATCAAGGCATTGACGAAGCGCCATCCGATGGTGGTGTCCTGGATCGCGGCCTGGCGCGAGAAGGCGCTATCGGCCTTGCCCATCACGAAGGGAGCGCGAGTCATTGACTCCACCCCGCCGGCGATCATCAACCCGGTCTCGCCGGACTTGATGGCGCGCGCGGCGGTCCCCAGGGCGTCCATGCCCGAACCGCACAGACGGTTGATGGTGCTGCCCGGCACTTCCTGCGGCAGACCGGCCAGCAGCAGCGACATGCGGGCAACGTTGCGGTTGTCTTCGCCGGCCTGGTTGGCGCAGCCGAAGATGACGTCATCAACCGCGCTCCAGTCCACCTGCGGATTGCGCTCCATCAGCGCGCGCAGCGGTACCGCGCCCAGATCGTCGGCACGCACGTCCTTGAGCGCGCCGCCGTAGCGACCGATGGGGGTACGGATGGCGTCACAGATAAATACGTCTTTCATGCATTCCTCGCAGCGATAATTGGTTGATTCGAACGGACTCAGGCAGCCGGGCGCAACGGCGCACCGGTCAGCTCCTGCAGTTGTTCGAAGGACAGGCCCTCAACGATCTCGCGCACCTGTAGTCCCTGCGGGGTGACGTCGATGACGGCCAGGTCGGTGTAGATGCGGTTGACGCAGCCGATGCCGGTGAGCGGATAGGTGCAGGCCTGGACCAGCTTGCTTTCGCCGGTCTTGGTCTGGTGATCCATCATCACGAACACCTGCTTGGCGCCGATGGCCAGGTCCATCGCTCCGCCCACGGCAGGGATGGCGTCCGGCGCGCCGGTATGCCAGTTGGCCAGGTCACCCTTGGCCGACACCTGGAAGGCGCCCAGCACGCAGATGTCGAGGTGGCCGCCACGCATCATGGCAAACGAATCGGCATGGTGGAAATAGGCACCGCCGGTCAACAGCGTCACTGGCTGCTTGCCGGCATTGATGAGGTCTTCGTCTTCCTCGCCGGGCGCCGGGGCCGGGCCCATGCCGAGCACGCCGTTTTCGCTGTGCAGGAAGATTTCCTTGTCGGCCGGCAGGTAGTTGGCGACCTTGGTGGGCAGGCCGATACCCAGGTTCACGTAGGCGCCTTCGGGAATGTCCTGGGCCACGCGCGCGGCGATCTGTTCACGGGTAAAGCGATTCATTGCTGTGCCTCCTTGGTTTGCACGATCCGCTGCACGAAGATGCCGGGGGTGATGATGTTTTCCGGATCAAGCTGACCCAGTTCTACCACCTCGCTGACCTGGGCGATGGTGCATTTGGCGGCCATGGCCATGATCGGACCGAAGTTGCGGGCGGTCTTGCGATACACCAGGTTGCCCCAGCGGTCGCCACGCAGCGCCTTGATGAGCGCGAAGTCGGCGTGGATCGGCGACTCCAGCACATAGTGGCGGCCGTTGATCTCGCGGGTCTCCTTGCCTTCTGCCAGCATGGTGCCGTAGCCGGTGGGGCTGAAGAAACCGCCGATGCCGGCACCGGCGGCGCGGATGCGCTCGGCCAGGTTGCCTTGTGGGGTCAGTTCCAGTTCGATCTCGCCGGCACGGTAGAGTGCATCGAAGACATGGGAATCGGTCTGGCGCGGGAAGGAACAGATGATCTTCTTCACCCGCTTGGTCTTGAGCAGCGCCGCCAGGCCGGTGTCGCCGTTGCCGGCATTGTTGTTGACGATGGTCAGGTCGCGCGCGCCCTGGGCGATCAGCGCATCGATCAGGGCCGATGGCATGCCGGCATTGCCGAAGCCGCCGATCATGATGGTGGCGCCATCATGGATGTCGGCCACCGCCTGCTCCAGGGAGTCAGAAATTTTATTGATCACGTTGCTCTCACTTTAGATGCGGCGCCTGGGGCTGCGCCTGCTGGATATCCCGCCATCTGGTTTGCCACGTTGCAGCCGGGCGGGCGTGTTGCACGGGCTCGTCTCGGTCGGTGTCTGCGGACATTTGAGGCTTGCTGCCGGACTGACTTCAGACTGACTTTTCCCGGCACTCAATGTTCGATCACCGAACTAATGTTTGATTTTCGCACAAAAAGAGTTTAGCGATCCGGCTTGACGGCCGTCAAGAAAAACCGGCAGGATGTGTTCGCTTGCCGCACAAAACGTTAAAATCCGGACGCAATCGGCGCCATCCAAAACCCGAGCCGTCCTGAACCATCCGCCCAGAGAGCCCATCCGAGTCCATGTCCACCGCACCCGCCGCCAAGACCCGCAAGACTGCTGCCAAAAGCAGCGCCACAGCAGCTGCCACCGTCGATGCCAAGGCCGGCAGGAGCAGTCGGGCCAAGAGCAAGGAAGTCGCTGTTGCCCCCACTGCCGCGACCGAGGCGGAACGCGAGCTGACCATCGCCGAGGAAATCGACGCCCTCACCGACCCCAGCTTCATGACCTCCCTGGCGCGTGGCCTGGCGGTGATCCGCGCCTTCAGCGATTCGCGCCGCAGCCTGACCATCGCCCAGATCAGCCAGAAGACCGGTATCCCGCGTGCGGCAGTGCGACGCTGCCTGCACACCTTGAAGCAACTGGGCTATGCCGATTCGGACGTCAACAATTTCTCGCTGCGCCCCAAGATATTGACGCTGGGCTATTCCTATCTATCCTCCACGCCGCTGACCGTTTCTGCACAGCCCTACCTGAACAACATCAGCCGTACCCTCGGCGAATCCTGCTCACTGGCCGTGCTGGACGACAACGAAGTGCTCTACGTGGCCCGCTCGGCCACCTCGCGCGTGATGTCGGTAGCACTCAATACCGGCAGCCGGCTGCCGGCCTACTGCACCTCGCTCGGTCGTGCCATGCTGGCGCACCTGCCGGACGACCAGTTGAAGGCCTATTTCGACAAGGTCAAGCTGCGCGCCCTCACCGAGAAAACGGTGGTCTCGCAAAAACGCCTGCGTGACATCCTGGCCGGCGTGCGCGAAAACGGTTACGCGGTCATCGATGAAGAGCTGGAAGTGGGTCTGCGTTCCATTGCGGTTCCCGTGCGTGGTGCCTCCGGCAACGTGCTGGCGGCCCTGAACGTGGGCGCGCAGGCCGCACGTGTATCGCGCCAGCAGATGGAAGAAGAGATCCTGCCGGTGCTGCTGCGCGGTGCGCAGGAACTGTCGGTCCTGCTGCCCTGAAAAAAAACCGGCCCGGCCCCTCTTGCGGGGAGCCGGACCGAAGACAAAAACAGACCCTGTCTTTGTCGTGCCGCGGATGTCGGCGCGCCCTCTCTGCCTGCGGGCGCGCCATCCTCCTCAAGAGCGTTCCAGCGACCTCACTCAGAAGGTGTGACGGATGCCCGACATCACCCCCAGCTGGTTCTTGCCCGCCCCCACGGTGCCCCCCGCATCGATGGCCACCGCTGCAGTGCCGCCATTCTTGATATAACCCAGCGAGGTATACAGCGCAGTGCGCTTGGACAGGTTGTAGGTCAGACGTGCCACCGACAGGGTGACATCGTTGGGGCTGTTCTTCACCGACAGGCGCGACACCTGTGCATCCAGCACCAGGGCCACGGACAGCGGATAGCTCACGCCCAGGTAGTAGAGATCGGAGTCGGTATTGACGTTGGCCGCCGCGCGGGTGCGGCGATCCACCACACCGCCACCCAGCTTGACGTCACCGATCATGAAGTAGCCATTGAGCGTGATGCGCTGATCGCTGTTGCTGCTGCTGGTGAGACCGCCGCTGGCACCGGTATTGCCATACAGGATGTCGTAGGAACTGGTCACGCCCCAGCCCTTGCCGTCATATCCCAGCAGACCCGTGACCTGGCGGCAGGCCTTGCTGTTGCCGGCCACTTCACCGGGGCAGTTGGTCGCTGCCGGTCCGCCGGTGGCCGACGTGTCGCGACCGAAGCTGTAGGTCGCGCCGACGGTGAAGCCGCTGAAGTTGCCGAGGTAGCCGATGGCGTTGTCGCTACGGGCATTGGGGAGATAGGAATCGATGCTACCGATGGCGAAGATGTTGGGTCCCATGACGTCGGTCTTCAACTGCGACAGATAGGTCATGTTGACCTGGCGTCCCAGCATGATCTGACCCCAGTCGCCTTTCAGGCCAACGTAGGATTGGCGCCCGAAGATGCGGTTGCCCTGCCCCATCGAACCAGTGTCAGGCGCGAAGCCGCTTTCCAGCACGAACATCGCCTGCAGGCCGCCGCCGAGGTCTTCCGTTCCCTTGAAGCCGATGCGTGAGGGGAAGCTGCCGGTCAGCGACGGCATCTTGAATACCGAATTGCCATTGGCGTTGGCATTGGTGGTGTAGACCACGCCGGTATCGACGATACCGTAGATGGTTACCGAACTCTGGGCCAGCGCCGAACCGGCCGTACCTGCACAAGCACATGCTGCCGCGGCCAGGGCCACTGCGCGCAAGGTCATTTTCTTAGTCATTGCCATCTCCTCCTGATTTCTATGAATGATGATTGGCCGGTCTGCTGCCGGAGCGCGTCGTCCTCCAGACGCCCTCCGACGATTCGCCGCTCGCCGGGCCGGGTCACTTCCAATACCGTCAGTCCCTCCGATGTTGCCGATATTGCGGGTGTTGCTCTTGCGAATTCTTCGATGCCACTACGGCAAGCTGGCCAGGCGCGGGCGTAAAAAGGCCCCTGCCCCATGGTCCAGGCCATCGGCATATTTACTGGCGGACACGATTTGTGTCGCCTCACCAAATACGAGTTGGTCGACACCACCAGGCGGGCGTCGCAGAAAGATTCGTCTCGTTGCTTATTTTTTATAACTTTTATTAGCCGTTCGGTTACCGCACATCGGTTTGTTTACCGAACGGATGGTGCGATACTATTGTCGGCACCGAAGCTTTGTCAACAAGGCGAGCCGAGGAAGGGAAATCGATGCGTCGTCCGAGTGCAACAGTCGGACCGGCGATGAGACAATCACGACGGCACCAGAACCGCCTGCCCATCGCCCCTCACCACAATCACAAAGGAGACTGAAAAATGACGTTCAAGAAAATCGCGTTGCTGGCTCTGCTGGCGACTTCCCAGCTCATGACAGTTGCGTCCGCAGGGGCCGAGGAAACCATCAAGGTCGGTCTGGTCGCGGCCTTCTCCGGCCCCTTCGCCGACTACGGCAAGCAGATGGAGGGCGGCATCAAGGCGTGGATGGCGCAGCATGGCGATCAGGTCGCGGGCAAGAAGGTGCAGATCATCATCAAGGACACCACCGGTCCGGCGCCGGAGATCGCCAAGCGCTTGGCGCAGGAGCTGGTGGTGCGCGACAAGGTGGACTTCCTGGCCGGCTTCGGCCTCACGCCGGAGGCGCTGGCCGTGGCGCCGATTGCGGAGCAGGCCAAGAAACCGATGATCATCATGAATGCCGCCACCTCGGTCATCACCACCAAGTCCAACTACATCGCCCGCTTCTCGATGACGCTGCCGCAGGTCTCCGGCCCCATGGCGACCTGGGCGTTGAAGAACGGCATCAAGCGGGTAGTCACGCTGGTGGCCGATTATGGTCCGGGCATCGATGCCGAGACCGCCTTCAAGACCAACCTGCTGGGTGGCGGTGGCCAGGTGCTGGAATCGATCCGGGTACCACTGCGCAATCCGGAGTTCGCGCCCTACATCCAGCGCATCAAGGATGCCAAGCCGGAGGCGGTGTTTATCTTCGTGCCGGCCGGTGAGCAGAGCATTGCGTTCATGAAGGGGTATCGTGAGCGCGGCCTGGCCGAGGCTGGCATCAAGGTGATTGCCACCGGTGACCTGACTGACGATCACGTCATGCCCGCCATGGGCGACGCCACGCTGGGCGTGATCACCACCTTCCACTATTCGGCCGCCCATGATTCGCCGGAGAACAAGGCTTTCCTGAAAAGCTTCGCCGCCGCCAATCCTGGCGCGGGACGTCCCAACTTCATGGCCGTGGCAGCCTATGACGGCATGAATGCGATCTACGAGGTCAGCAAGAAACTCAATGGCAAGATCGATGGCGACAAGGCCATGGCCATCCTCAAGACCATGAAGTTCATGAGCCCGCGCGGACCCATTGCCATCGACCCGGCCACCCGCGACATCGTGCAGACGGTCTATGTGCGCAAGGTGGAGAAGATCGGTAACGAAGCCTACAACGTCGAGTTCGACAAGTTCGAGAACATGAAGGACACCGGCAAGTAGTCCTTGCCATGCCCACGGGAAACGCCGGTGATGCACTGCACACCGGCGTTTTTTCTTTGGGTGTGTGCATGGCATGCGGGCTGGCGCTGCACGCCTGGAAAAAGAGCCGGCCTGGGCAGCGCAATGCAGCATCGACGTGTCGGTGACACGTACAAAAATATGTTCGCCTACCGCCCGCTTTTACGAATAACGCACAACACGCCACACTGATGGCGCTTGCTTTTGCGCCCATCTTACTTATACTAAATAAACGTTATAACTTATAACTAATTTCAAAAACCTACGGGCATGACCAGAGACAGCATGAACCAGCACAGCGACCTTCTCGACATCCAAGTTCACGGCGCCGTCGCCGAGATCGCACTCAACCGCGCCGCCAAACGCAATGCCCTCAACGACCCACTGGTACGCGCCATCCGCGATTGCTTCGAGAACCTGCCGGCGGGCGTGAAGGTCGCCATCGTCCATGGCAAGGGCGAGCACTTCTGCGCCGGACTGGACCTGTCCGAACTGCGCGCACGCGACACCAGCGAATCCATGCACCACTCGCGCATGTGGCATGCCGCCTTCGAACAGATCGGCTTCGGCCGGGTACCGGTGATCGCCGTGCTGCACGGCGCAGTCATCGGCGGCGGCCTGGAACTGGCAGCGGCTGCCCACATCCGGGTGGCCGAGCCGAGCGCCTTTTATGGCCTGCCGGAAGGGCAACGCGGTCTCTTCGTCGGCGGCGGCGGTTCGGTGCGCATCTCGCGCCTGATCGGCGTGGCGCGCATGGCCGACATGATGCTGACCGGGCGGGTGCTGAACGCCGAAGAAGGTCACCAGGCCGGCATCTCGCAATACAGCGTGGCCGCTGGTGCGGGACTGGACAAGGCGCGCGAGTTGGCAGAACGCATCGCCGGCAACGCACCGATGACCAACTACGGCGTCATGCATGTGCTGCCGCGCATCCACGATCAGTCGATCCAGGATGGATTGATGACCGAATCCCTGATGGCCGCGGTGGCCGGCAGCGATCCCGATACCAAGGGACGGCTGGCAGCCTTCCTCGATCACAAGCAGAACAAGGTCAGGCCGGGCTGAGTACGTCCGGCGCAGGGGCCAGGGCAGGACCAGAAAGTCAGTAATACAGCGCAATACATAACAACACCACTGCCCGACCACGATCGGGCAGTCAGACAACAGAGACATGTATGAACACTCCACCTCGCTATCGCAGCGTCAGGTTCGGCATCGGCGGCGTTGACGTCGTCGCCGGCGCTGACGGCACCTCCATCGTCAGGACGCGCCAGCCACTGCAGGACTATCCGGCGCGCCTGACCGACAAGCTGATCCACTGGGCCACGGTCGATCCCGAGCGCACCTACATGGCCCGCCGCGACCAGGACGGTCAATGGCGCCGCATCAGCTATGGCCAGGCCCTGCAGAGTGCGCGCCGCATCGGCCAGGCGCTGCTGCAGCGGGGATTGTCGGCCGAACGTCCGCTGCTGATCCTGTCCGAGAATGACCTGGAACATGCCATGCTGGTGCTGGGTTGCCATTACGCGGGCGTACCTTATGCACCGGTGTCGTCGGCGTATTCGCTGCTCTCCAGGGATTACGCCAAGCTGCGCCACGCGGTGCAATTGCTGACCCCCGGCCTGATTTTCGCCGCCCATGGCGAGAAGTTCGCGGCTGCCGTCGCGGCGGTGGCGCCGGAGATCGAATTCGTGGTCACCGAAGCACCGCCACCAGGGCGCGCATGCACGCTCTTCGCAGAACTTGATGCTACCCGTGCCGGCGACGAGGTCGAACGCGCCTATGCCGCCACCGGGCCGGACACCATCGTCAAGTTCCTCTTCACCTCGGGCTCGACCAAGATGCCCAAGGCGGTCATCAACACCCAACGCATGATGTGCAGCAACCTGCAGATGATCGTGCAGACCTTCCCTTTCCTGGCCGAGGAGCCGCCGATCCTGATCGACTGGCTACCCTGGAACCATACCTTCGGCGCCAACCATAACGTGGGCATCGTGCTCTACAACGGCGGCACCATGTACATCGACGAAGGCAAGCCGACCCCGCAAGGGCTGGCCACCACCCTGGCCAACCTGCGCGAGATCGCGCCCACGGTCTACTTCAACGTACCGGTGGGTTGGGAAGGCATTGCCCATGCGCTGGAAAAGGACGAGGCCCTGCGCCGTACCTTCTACAGCCGCCTGCGCATGCAGTTCTACGCCGGCGCGGCCCTGGCGCAGCCGGTATGGGACAAGCTGCATGCCACCGCCGAAGCCACCTGCGGCGAGCGCATCGTGATGTCCTGCGGGCTGGGCATGACGGAGACCTCGCCCTCGGCCCTGTTCGTGGTGGATCACCAGGTCAAGGCGGGGCAGATCGGTATCCCCACGCCGGGCATGGAGATCAAGCTGGTCCCCAATGGCGACAAGATCGAGATCCGCTATCGCGGCCCCAATGTCACGCCCGGCTACTGGCGGGCGCCGGAACAGACCGCCGAGGCCTTCGACGAGGAGGGCTACTTCCGCTCCGGCGACGCGGTGCGCTGGCTCGACGCGGCCCATCCGGATCGCGGCTTCATGTTCGATGGTCGGGTGGCGGAGGACTTCAAACTCTACACCGGCACCTGGGTCAGCGTCGGCCCGCTGCGTGCACTGATCGCCCATGAGGGCGCGCCCTACCTCCAGGATGCTGTCATCACCGGCCAGGACCGCAACGAGGTCGGCATGCTGATCGTCCCCAACATCGAGCGCTGCCGCCAACTGGCGCGCCTGCCGGCAGAAGCGTCGCGGGCCGAGGTCCTGTCGGCACCCGCCGTACGCGGCTTCTTCCAGGGTGTGCTGGATCGTCTGCAGACACATGCCACGGGCAGTTCCAATCGCGTGATGCGGGCGCTGGTGCTGATTGACCCACCCTCATTCGACCGTGGCGAGATTACCGACAAGGGATCCATCAACCAGCGTTCGGTACTGACGCACCGCGCCGCGCTGGTCGAGGCGCTGTACGCCGGCATCGACCCGGACCTGCTGACGGCACAGGCCGCGCTCACAACCACTCACTGAGGAAGCATTGCACATGGCACAGGCAGCGTTCTATTCAAGCTTCAAGGATATCTGGCTCATCGGCGGCGTACGCACGCCCATGGTCGACTACTGCACCAGCTTCAGCCAGCTTTCACCCACCGACATGGGGATCAAGGTGGCTCGCGAGGTACTGGCACGCACCGGCGTGGCGGCCGCAGACATCGGCTCGGTCATCGCCGGCAACATGGCCCCGGGCGACGCCTACCAGTACATGCTGCCGCGTCATATCGGCCTGTACGCGGGCGTGCCGATCACCACCCCGGCCATCATGGTCCAGCGCATCTGCGGTACCGGCTTCGAACTGATCCGCCAGGCCGGCGACCAGATCGAACGCGGCTACACCGAAACCGCCCTGATCGTGGGCAGCGAGTCGATGACCCGCAATCCCATCGTCGCCTTCTCGCATCGCAGCGGCTTCAGGCTGGGCGCGCCGGTGGAATTCCAGGACTACATGTGGGAAGCGCTGGTTGATCCGGCACCCGGCATCACCATGCCGCAGACCGCCGAAAACCTGGCCAGGAAATACGGCATCACCCGCGCCGAGGTCGATACCTACGCCGCCTATTCCTTCGAGCGCGCATTGAAGGCGCAGGCCGCCGGTTTCCATGCGGGCGAGATCGTGCCGGTGGTCAACGAGACCTTCCACCTGGAGGGCTACAACGACCGTCACATCAAGCTGCAAGGCAAGCTCACCGAAGCGGCCAGCGATACCCATCCGCGCCCGTCGCCGGTGGACGTGCTGGGCAAGCTGCGCACCCTCTACCCGGATGGCGTGCAGACCGGTGGCAACAGCTCGGCGCTGGTCGATGCGGCAGCAGCCACCATCGTCGCCTCCGGTGACTATCTGCGGCGCCATGACAAGGCACCGCTGGCCCGCGTGGTCGCCGCCGCCGTGGCCGGCGTGCCGCCGGAGATCATGGGCATCGGCCCGGTGCCGGCCATCCGCACGCTGCTGGAACGCAATGGCCTGACGGTGGCCGACATCGGCTGCTTCGAGATCAACGAAGCGCAGGGTGCGCAGATCGTGGCGGTGGAGCGCGAACTGGGCATCGATCGCGAACGCCTCAACGTCAATGGCGGCGCCATCGCCCTGGGTCACCCGCTGGCCGCCACCGGCGTACGCCTGTCGATCACGGCGGCACGCGAAATGAATCGTCGGGAAGCCCGCTACAGCATCGCCTCGGCCTGCATCGGCGGTGGCCAGGGCATCGCCCTGCTGCTGGAAAACCCGGCGGCTTCCCACTGAATCGAGAAGGACTCTTACCATGCAACTGCAAGGACAAGCCGCACTGGTCACCGGCGGCGCCTCCGGCCTCGGGGCCGAGACCGTGCGCCAGCTGGTGCACGCCGGCGCCCGCGTTTCCATCCTCGACGTGAACGTCGAAGCGGCACAGGCGCTGGCGGCCGAATTGAATTGCCACGCCGCACGCTGCGACATCACTGACAGCGCCTCGGTCGAGGCTGCGCTGGACGCCGCGCAGCAAGCCAATGGCGTACCACGCATTCTCATCAACTGTGCCGGCATCGGCGGTGCCAAACGCATGGTCGGGAAGGACGGCAGCGCCATGCCGCTGGAGGACTTCAGCCGCATCGTCAACGTCAACTTGATTGGCACCTTCAACGTGATCCGCCTGGCGGCCGCCCGCATGGCCGCAACCGACGCGCTGGAAGACGGCGAACGCGGCGTGATCGTGGCCACCGCCTCGGTGGCGGCTTTCGACGGCCAGGTCGGACAGGCCGGCTATGCGGCCTCCAAGGGCGGCATCACCGCCATGACGCTGCCACTGGCACGCGACCTGGCGCAATACGGCATCCGCGTGGTCACCATTGCACCGGGTCTGTTCCTGACGCCCCTACTCTACAAGCTGCCGGACGAAGTACAGCAGTCGCTGGCCTCCAGCATCCCCTTCCCGAAACGTCTGGGCAAGGCCGAAGAATATGCGCAACTGGCGCTGCATATCGCCACCAACCTGTCGCTCAACGGCGAGGTCATCCGCCTGGATGGCGCACTGCGGCTGGCGCCGCGTTGAGGAGAGCGACATGAGCAAGACCATCATCTATCCGGTGCGCGTGGAATTCGGCGATTGCGATCCGGCCGGCATCGTGTTCTTTCCCAATTTCTTCCGCTGGTATGACGCAGCCTCGCGCAACTTCTTCCACCAGTGCGGGGTGCCGCCCTGGCGCGAGACCGAAAAGACCCGCGGCATCATCGGCACGCCCGTGGTGGACATCAGTTCGCGCTTCGTGCGCCCGGCCACCTACGGCGACCATGTGGAGGTGCATTCCACCATCATCGAATGGAACGACAAGACCTTCGTGATGCGCCACGAATTGAAACGTGATGGCGAACTGCTGTGCGAAGGACGCGACACACGGGTGTTTGCGATCCGCCATCCGGACGATCCAAACCGCATCAAGGCCATCGCCATTCCGCAGGACATCAGGGAAATGTGCAGCTAGACAGGAATCAGCAGACCAGGCAACAAACGAGGCGGAGCGTCCATGCCCTGCCCGTCATAAATCGATCACTCGATGACAAATACAAGGAGACGGAGATGAAGATGAAACTGGCAATCAAGGCAGGGGTACTGGCTTACATGCTGGCCTGTTCCGCAATGGCACATGCCGAACTGACCATCGGCGTGGTGATGTCGCTGACCGGCCCGGGATCGGGACTGGGCATTCCGGCCAAGAACGGTTTCGCCCTGTGGCCGGAGACCATCGGCGGGGAAAAGGTCAAGCTCATCATCCTCGATGACGCCACCGATCCCACCCAGGCCAGCAAGAATGCGCGCCGCCTGGTGGCCGAAGACAAGGTCGACCTGATCATCGGCTCGGCCGCCGTGCCGCCCACGCTGGCCATCGCCGACGTCGCGCTGGAAACCCAGACCGTGCAACTGGCCATCTCTCCCATCGAAACAGCCGAGGGCAAGGATGCCTGGACCTTCCGCCTGCCGCAATCGACCGCCGTGATGGCCGGTGGCGTGGTGGAGCAGATGAAGAAGCTGGGCGTGAAGACCGTGGGCTTCCTCGGCTACTCGGACTCCTATGGCGAGAACTGGTTGAAGGAAGTGCAGCGCCTCACAAGCGCCGCGGGCATCAAGATGGGCACGGTGGAGCGCTTCTCCCGGGCTGACACCAGCGTGACGGCGCAGGCCTTGCGAGTGGTCAGCTCCAACCCGGATGCGGTGCTGGTGGTGGCCTCCGGCAGCGGCGCGGCCATGCCACACAAGGCGCTCATCGAGCGCGGCTACAAGGGCAGGATCTTCCAGACCCATAGCGCCGCCTCGCGCGACCTGATCCGCCTGGGTGGCAAGGATGTGGAAGGTTCCTACGTCATCTCCGGCCCGGCCGTGGTGCCGGAGGCCCTGCCGGACAGCAATCCTTCCAAGAAGCTGGCCATGGACTTCGTCACGCGCTACGAAAAGCAATTCGGCGCCGGCACCCGCAACCTGTTCGCGGCCCATACCTACGATGCCCAGCTGGTGTTGCAGAAGGTGGTCCCGGAGGCCCTGAAGAAGGCCAAACCCGGCACCCCGGCCTTCCGCACCGCGCTGAAGGAGGCGCTGGAAAACGCCGGCCCGATCCAGATTTCGCAAGGCACGCTGAACTACTCGCCGAAGGATCACTTCGGTCTGGGTGACGATGCCCGCATCATGCTGACCATCCAGAATGGCAACTGGAAGGCAGTCAACCCCTGACGCTACGCCAACCGTTGCGGCGGCACGGCTTGATTGCAGACCGTGTCGCCGTTGTTCCGTGGAATTTGCCTGTTTCGCTGACTACTCATGGATTCTTCGATTGCCGCCATCCTCACCCTGGATGGCCTGACCAACGGCATCGTCTATGGCCTCATCGCCATTGCGCTGGTGCTGGTGTTTACGGTCACCCGCATTCTCTTCATTCCCCAGGGTGAATTCGTCGCCTATGGCGCCTTGACCCTGGCCATGCTGCAGCAAGGCCAGCGCCCCGGGCCACTGTGGCTGCTGCTGGTGCTGGCGGTCTGCGCGGCGGTCATGCAGGCCCTTGCGCTGCTGCGCTCGGGGCAGGCGGCACTGCTGCCGCGTGCGTTGCTGGGCACGCTGGGCTTGCCGCTGGCGGTGGCCGCGCTGGTCTGGTGGGCTGCACCGCAGCAGTTTCCGCTACCGGTGCAGGTGCTGCTGACGCTGCTGCTCATTACCGCGCTGGGGCCACTGATGTACCAGGTGGTGTTCGAGTCACTGGCCGATGCCAGTGTGCTGCAACTGCTGATCGTCTCGGTCGGCATCCACCTGGCGATGACCGGGCTGGGGCTGGTGTTCTTCGGGGCCGAGGGCTTCCGCACTCCGGCCTTCTGGGATGCGCGCTGGAACCTGGCGCAGCTTACGCTGAGCGCACAGACGGTGGTGGTGGTGATTGCCGCCGTGGCACTGCTGCTGGCATTGTGGCTGTTCTCGGGGCGCACGCTGTATGGCAAGGCGCTGCGCGCCACGGCGGTGAACCGTCTGGGTGCGCGGCTCATGGGAATCTCCACGACGCTGGCCGGCAAACTGTCCTTTGCCGTGGCAGCGTTTATCGGTGCTCTGTCGGGTGTGTTGATCGGCCCGATGAGCACCATCTTTTATGACTCGGGCTTCCTGATCGGGCTGAAGGGATTCGTCGCCGCCACCATCGGTGCGCTGGCCAGTTTCCCGGCGGCCGCAGGAGGCGCGCTGCTGGTGGGGTTGCTGGAATCCTTCAGTTCCTTCTGGGCCAGCGATTTCAAGGAAGTGATCGTCTTCATGGCGCTGCTGCCCATCCTGCTGTGGCGCTCGCTGGTGACACCGGCGCATGACGAGGACGAGGAATGAGCATGATCAACAAACGACTCCCGCTCTACGTGCTGCTGATCGTGCTGGCACTGTTCCCGCTGCTGCCCACGCCGCAGTTCTGGGTGATCCAGGCCAACTACATCGGGCTGTACGCCCTGGTGGCCATCGGTCTGGTGCTGCTGACCGGTATCGGCGGCATGACGTCGTTCGGCCAGGCGGCTTTCGTCGGCATGGGGGCCTACACCACCTCCTATCTCACCACGGCCCATGGTGTTTCGCCCTGGCTGACGCTGCCGCTGGGCCTGCTGATCACCGGCGTATCGGCCTATGTGCTGGGGCGCATCACCTTGCGCATGTCCGGCCACTACCTGCCACTGGCGACCATTGCCTGGGGGATCAGCCTGTACTTCCTGTTCGGCAAGGTGGATTGGCTGGGCAAGTACGACGGCATCTCCGGCATTCCACCTCTGCAACTGGCGGGTGTGGATCTGGCTGGCGAACGCCACCTCTACTACCTGATCTGGATCATCGTGCTGGCGGCAGCCTGGGTCTCGCTGAACCTGCTGGATTCACGCGCTGGCCGCGCCATCCGTGCCCTCAAGGGTGGCCGCTCGATGGCCGAGGCCATGGGCGTGGATACCGGACGCTACAAGATCCTGGTCTTCGTCTTCGCGGCGCTGCTGGCGTCGGTCTCGGGCTGGCTGTTCGCGCACATGCAGCGCACGGTCAATCCCTCGCCGTTCAGCCTGGCGATGGGCATCGAATACCTGTTCATCGTGGTGGTCGGTGGCATCGCCCATATCTGGGGTGCGTTGCTGGGTGCGGGTGTACTCAAGCTGCTGTCGGACCAGTTGCAGGTGTTGCTGCCCGCGTTGCTGGGCGCCGCCGGCAGTTATGAAACCATTGTCTTCGGGCTGATCCTGATCGTGCTGTTGAAGTACGCCCGTGGTGGCTTGTGGCCCTGGGTGCGCGCCCTGTGGCTGCGCGCCTTCCCGCCGGCGCCACAGCCGCTGCGCGTGGCCAGCGCTGCTCCCATGGACAGGCGGTCGGGCCCGACACGTGGCGCGCCGCTGTTGCAGGTGGACCAGATCAACAAGCGCTTCGGCGGGCTGGTGGCGGTCAACGATGTGTCCTTCAACGTCAAGGCCGGTGAGATCGTCGGGCTGATCGGCCCCAATGGTGCGGGCAAGTCGACCACCTTCAATCTGGTGACCGGACTGCTGCATGCCAGCGGTGGACGCGTAAGCTTCAACGGACGCGACATCGCCGGCCTGCCGGCCCGTGCCATCGCCCGCCTGGGGATTGCACGCACCTTCCAGCATGTACGCCTGCTACCGGGCATGTCGGTGCTGGAGAACGTGGCGCTGGGCGCACACATGCGTAGCCAGCAGGGCTTCCTGCGCAATACGGTCAATGCCATGCTGCATCTGGAGCGGGTTGAGGAGAAGGCCTTGCTGGATGAGGCCGCACGCGCCCTGCATCGCGTGGGCCTGCAACACCTGATGCACGAGCAGGCTGGCAATCTGGCGCTTGGTCAGCAACGCATCCTGGAAATTGCCCGCGCTCTCTGCTGCGACCCGTTGCTGCTGTTGCTGGACGAGCCGGCGGCAGGCCTGCGTCACCTGGAAAAGCAGGCGCTGTCCCGGGTATTGCAGGAGCTGCGCAGCGACGGCATGAGCATCCTGCTGGTGGAACACGACATGGAATTCGTCATGGAACTGACCGACCACATCGTGGTGATGGAATTCGGCGCCAAGATCGCCGAAGGCACGCCGCAGGAAATCCAGCGGCATCCGGCGGTGATCGAAGCCTACCTGGGTGGAATCGAATGAGTGAACTGGTCCTCGAAGTCGCGCAATTGCGCGCAAGCTATGGCAAGGTGCAGGCGCTGCACGACATTGATCTCAGACTCGAACGCGGCAGCATCGCCACCGTGATCGGCCCCAATGGTGCGGGCAAGTCGACCTTGCTCAACGCCATCATGGGAGTGCTGCCGGCGCAGGGATCGGTGCACTATCACGGTCGGGCGGTGGAGCGCTGGACGCTGGAGCAGCGTGTCATGGCCGGTATCGCGCTGGTGCCGGAGCGACGTGAACTTTTTTCCAGCATGAGCGTGGAAGACAATCTTCTGCTGGGCGGCTTTCGCCGCCTGCGCTTGCGACAGGCACAGCCGATGGATCAGCTCGCCACGGTCTTCGAATTGTTCCCGCGCCTGAAGGAACGGCGCAGCCAGCTGGCCGGAACGCTCTCGGGTGGCGAGCGCCAGATGCTGGCCATCGGACGCGCCATGATGGCCAAGCCGGAACTACTGATGCTGGACGAACCCAGCCTGGGACTGGCGCCGCGCATCGTCAAGGAAATCCTGCAGATCGTCTCCGAACTGCGCACGGCCGGTATCTCGGTGCTGCTGGTGGAGCAGAACGCGCGCGCCGCGCTGCAGACCGCCGACTACGGTTACGTGCTGGAACTGGGCAAGGTCAGCATGCAGGGAGAATCGGCACGGCTGGCCGGCGATCCGCAGGTGATCCAGGCCTACCTGGGCTTTGGCAAGAAGGCAGAGGCCGAGGTGGTGGCCGCTTCCTGAGCGTTGACGCTTTCTGCACCACCGCATGACAAAACAACATAGAAAAAGGAGACCACGATGAAGAAGCTGTTCCTGCTGCTGGCCGCACTGACGCTATCCTTCCAGGCCCATGCGGCGAGCGATGCCGACAATACCGCGCTCACCCCACCGCAACCCAAGCTGGCCTTCCTGGCGCGCTTTTCGGTGGACCTGGTGGCGCCGATCTGGGAACTGGGGAAGACCTCGGATCTGGGCAAGCGTCGCATCATTCCGATCACCGGCGGCAGCTTCAAGGGACCGCTGATCAACGGTGAAATCCTCAACAACGGTGCCGACTGGCAGACCGTCACCGCCGATGGGCTGGCCATCATCGACACCCGCTATCTGTTGAAGCTGGACGATGGCGAACTGGTCTATCTGCAGACGCGGGGGGTGCGTTACGGCCCGCCGGAAGTGATGGCCGAGGTGGCCAAGGGCAAGCCGGTCGATCCCTCTCGCTATACCTTCCGCCTGTTCATGAACTTTGAAACCGCTTCCAGGAAATACGACTGGCTCAATCGCGCCATGGGTGTGGGCTACGCCATGCGGCTGGGCAATGCGGTGGTGTATGACGCCTACCTGCTGAACTGAACGAAGCGGAAAGAATGACGATGCACTATACGCCGCCCCTGCGCGACTTCGCCTTCGTGCTCGATGAAGTATTGCAGGCGCCACAGGTCTTGCGCGCCTTGCCTGCGCATGCGGAGATCGATGGCGAGCTGATGCGGCAGGTACTGGAAGAAGCGGGCCGCTTCGCCGCCCATGTCGTCGCACCGCTCAACGCCATCGGTGACCGCGAGGGCTGCCGCTTCGAGCGCGGAATGGTGAGCACACCGCCCGGATTTGCGCAGGCCTATGCGCAATTCTGCGAAGCCGGCTGGCCGGCGCTGGCCTGCGCGCCCGAACACGGCGGCCAGGGTCTGCCGCACGTGCTGGACTGCGCGCTCTATGAAATGCTCAGCGCCGCCAATCATGGCTGGACCATGTATCCCGGCCTGTTGCATGGTGCCTATGCCTGCCTGGCTGCTCATGGCTCGCCCGAACTGCAGGCGCGCTATCTGGAGAAGATTGCCAGTGGCCAGTGGCTGGCGACCATGTGCCTGACCGAAGCCCAGGCCGGCAGCGACCTGGGCCAGTTGCGCACGCGTGCGCTGCCACAGGCCGATGGCAGTTATCGCCTGACCGGGGACAAGCTTTTCATTTCCGGTGGCGAGCACGACCTGACCGACAACATCGTCCATCTGGTCCTGGCACGCCTGCCCGATGCACTGCCGGGCAGCAAGGGACTGTCGCTGTTGCTGGCGCCCCGCGTGCTGCCCGATGGCAGCCGTAACGGCGTGCAGTGCACCGGCATCGAACACAAGATGGGCATTCACGGCAGCGCCACCTGCAGCCTGCATTTCGAGAACGCGCAGGCGTGGATGGTGGGCGAGCCCGGACGTGGACTGGCGGCGATGTTCGTGATGATGAATGCGGCGCGCCTGCATGTGGGTGCGCAGGGCGTGGGCCTGGCCGAAGCGGCCTGGCAGCGTGCCACCGCCTATGCGCAGGAGCGCCGGCAATCGCGTGCGCCGGGCGCTGCCGGCACCGATATCATCCTCCGCCATCCGGCAATCCAGAAACTGTTGATGGAACAGCGTTGCCGCATCGAGGGTGCACGCCTGTTGACCTGCTGGGCGGGCCTGCTGCTGGACCTGGCAGAGCACGATAGCGATGCCACGCTGCGCCGTCGCCATCACGAACGGCTGGAATTCATCACACCGGTGATCAAGGCCTTCCTGACCGATCAGGGCTTCCAGTGCGCAAGCCGTGCCTTGCAGGTATTCGGCGGACATGGCTACGTGGTCGAGACCGGGATAGAACAGTTCATGCGCGATGCCCGCATCACGATGATCTATGAGGGGACCAATGAAATCCAGGCCATCGACTTCCTGATGCGCAAGGTGCTGGCCGACGACGGGCGGCGCCTGCACGATTTCCTGGCGCTGGTGGAGGCTGATATAGATGGTGCGGCAGGACTTGTCGAGCAAGGCCGATTGCTGAAAGACGCTGTGGATAATTTAAGCAGGTTCGCCATCGGGATTACGGACGCGGCCCGGGAGAAGCCCGCCTTTCCCTATTACGTGGCAGACGAGATACTGCGCCTGACCGGACATGTGGCGCTGGGCTGGATGTGGCTGCGGGCTGGGCGCAGGGCGTTGTCGGCGCTGGACTGGGACCCGGTCTGGTACGGCAGCAAGCGGGATGCCGCGTGCTATCATTTCGCCTTTGTATTTGCGGAAGTCCAGCAGTTGTCCAGCGTGATCGAAGGCTGCCTGACAACCGGCCTGCCGCCCCTTCCAACCGACCTGGACCACCATGCTGCCCAAGAAGCCGGCTGATTTCGATTCCGACGACGGCGCTGCCGAGAATGCGGCGCTGGACCAGCAACTGCTATTGAGCCTGGTCGGCTACAACTGCCGCCGCGCCTATATCACGATCATGCCGCTGTTTGAAAAGCGCATGGCCAAGTTCGCATTGCGGCCGGTGGATTTCACGGTACTGAGCCTGTTGAAGGCCAATCCCGACATCAACCAGAAGCGCCTGTCCAAGGCGATCAACGTCTCCCCCCCCAATCTCGCCACCTTGCTGGACAAACTGGAGCAGCGCGGCCTGGTGCTGCGCCAGCGCAACCCGCAGGATCGCCGCTCACAGGTCCTGGCCCTGACCACGGCCGGCATGCGCATGTGTACCAAGGCCGAACAGACCGCCGTCGAGCTGGAAATGAAGGCGACCGAGATGCTGTCCGATGACGAGCGGGCGCAATTGATTGGCTTGCTGCAGAAGATGTTCTTGCCGCAGTAAGGACGACGGATGAAGGTGCTCGGCTTCGACAGCTAATGCGCCAATCTGCATTCTCTGTCAGGAGCACGGTCAATGCTCCTGACTCTCTCCCCGCCACCGTTGCGTTTTTTCCATGAGCTGCGGCCGTGTTATTACCTGCGTATGTCCGGCTCACCTTGGCCCGGCGTCAACGCTTCGCGTCAGGCGCCTTCTTCGATACAGTTGGCGGTGGAGCGAGTCCCTCCTCCAGAGCCTTGGCCAAAGGCCCTGAATCACGCGTCCCCTCCCCTTCGGGCAGAGGATGATCTACGTCATCCGCCGGCTTTTTCACGCTCGCTGCATGGGTGGCTTCAGATCCCGTCCGGGCCCGTTCCAACTCGGCTGTTGCCATGGCTTTCAACGGGCTGCTATCAAACCAGTTGAATGGCAGCGCCATGCCTGCTACAGCGAAGATAGCCACTAACGTCAACAAGGCCAGCACAACTATCGTGCGACGGCGCTTTGGCTTGCTGCCACCGACCAGATCGCCGGTCTCCATTTGCCCTTTGGAAATCGAATCGAGCAACTGGGCCAGCCTCCGCCGTCTACGTACGCTCCGTCTTACGCCTTCCCACGAGGGCCGAGCCGATGATGCTCAACGCTGCGATCACATGACAAAAAACCTCTAGCAGAAATTCCCAACATCATGAAACGAATCTGGCATTTCCTCACCGATAAACGCACCCTCTTCATACTCGGGTTCGTCGCCTTCGCCGTCTTTCTCCTCCTAGCCGCCGAGCAGTTGGAGATTGATCTGGCCTGGGTTCTTCTCATCCTCGGCGTGTGCCTGCTGGTATGGCTGGCCTTCTGGCTGCTCAAACGGGCAAAGGCGCGTCGTGCGGCAAACAAGCTGGAGGACGCGCTGGAGAAGCAGGCGACCCAGTCACCTCCCGCCAGCAGCGACGAGGTTCAGCGCGACGATGTCGCGGCCCTGCGCCAGCGCATGCTGGAGGCCATCAATACCATCAAGACTTCCAAGCTGGGCCAGAAATCGGGTACGGCGGCGCTATACGAACTGCCCTGGTACATGGTGATCGGCAATCCGGCGGCCGGCAAGAGTACGGCCATCGCCAACTCCGGTCTCCAGTTCCCGTTTGCCGACACGGCCGGGAAAATTGTTCAGGGCGTAGGCGGGACGCGTAATTGCGACTGGTTCTTTACTACCGATGGCATCCTGCTGGACACGGCCGGCCGCTACGCGGTCTACGACGATGACCGCAAGGAGTGGTTCAGTTTCCTTGGTTTGCTCAAGCAGCATCGCAAGCAGGCCCCGATCAATGGGATCATCATCGCCGTCAGCATCGCCGATCTGACCGGCAATGACCCGCAGTTCTCGGTCACGCTGGCCAAGAACCTACGCCAGCGCGTGCAGGAACTGACCGAGAAGCTGGAAGTCTTTGCCCCGGTCTACGTGGTCTTCACCAAGGCCGACCTGATCACTGGATTCAATGAATTCTTCCTCGATACCGAACGCAGCGAGCGTGATCGGGTGTGGGGCGCCACCCTCACCTATGACCGTCAGCGCGGCGGCCAGGATGTCACCAGCTTCTTCTCGGAGCGCTTTGATGAACTGTATGCCGAACTCAAGGAAATGAGCCTGGCCAACATGTCCGTCAGGCGCGGTGAAAATCTGGCGCCTGGCGTATTGACGTTCCCGCTGGAATTCTCTGCCATCAAGGGTACGCTGCGGTCCTTCGTCTCGACACTGTTCGAAGACAATCCTTTCCAGTTCAAACCGGTCTTCCGTGGCTTCTACTTCACCAGTGCCCTGCAGGAAGGGGAGACGGTAAGCTCCTCATCCGAACGCATCGCGGAACGTTTCGGACTGACGCTGGAGAAGAAGCCGGAGCGCGCGATCATCTCCAAGCATGGCTTCTTCCTTCATAACCTGTTCAAGCAGGTGATCTTTGCTGACAAGCAGCTGGTGTCGCAGTACACCAGCCGCAACAAGATCCGGCTGCGCTATGTGACCTTCTTCGGTGCCGTCACCCTGCTGGGTGCCCTGCTGGGTGGCTGGAGCTGGTCGTATATGGGCAATCGACAACTGCTCATCAATGTCCAGGCCGATATGGACAAGGCCATCAAGCTCCAGGACAACCGGCTTGACCTGCAGTCACGCTTCGAGGCACTGGAACTGCTGCAGGATCGCATCGAACAGCTTGAACATTACCGCAGTAGCCGTCCGATTTCGGTCGGATTGGGGCTATACCAGGGCGATCTGCTGGAGCGCAAGCTACGCGAAGAGTATTTCGCCGGCATCAGGGAGATCATGCTCAAGCCGGTCGCTTCCAACGTCGAAACCTACCTGATGGAGGTGAATGCCAATGCCGGAAAGCTGGAGCCCATGTCGCGTCCGGCGCAGGCAAGCGCCGTGACTGCAGTCGCGGACGCCAGCGCACAGTCCGCCCCGGCGTTGCGCACCTACAAGGATAGCTCGGCCACCAACGTGGAGGATGCCTACAACGCCCTGAAGACTTATCTGATGCTGGCCGACAAGCCACGTGCGGAATCCGGCCACCTGAGCGACCAGATCACCCGTTTCTGGCGTGGCTGGCTGGAGGCCAATCGCGGGACAATGCCGCGCGAGCAGATGATACGCAATGCCGAACGGCTGATCAGTTTCTCGCTGGAGCAGATCAACGATCCTTCTTGGCCGACGGTCGAAAACAAGCTCACCCTGGTCGACCAGACGAGAGAAAACCTGCGTCGCGTGGTGCGCGGCATGCCGGCGCGCGAGCGTGTCTACGCGGACGTGAAGGCCCGAGCCGCCACCCGCTTCGCCTCTGTGACGGTGGCGCGTATCGTGGGCGACAAGGACAGAGAGCTGGTCATGGGCAGCTACGCAGTCCCCGGCACCTTTACCCGCGACGCCTGGAGCAAATTCGTCGGCGATGCGTTCAAGGATGCCGCCAACCGGGAATTGCAAAGTGCCGACTGGGTATTGAAGACATCCTCCAAGGACGACCTGACATTGGAAGGCAGTCCCGAACAGATCCAGAAAGCCCTGGTAACGCAGTACAAGGCCGAGTATGCGCGTGAATGGCAGAAATTCCTGCAAGGCGTGAGCATTCTAGAACTGCGCAACATGGACGACGCCACCAACGCCATGAACCGCCTTGGTGACCCCGTCACCTCACCGATCAACAAGGTGATCAAAACCGTCTACGAGGAAACCTCCTGGGATAACCCTTCCATGGTGTCGGCAGGCGTGGCCACCGTCAGCAATGGTTTGACGGGGTGGATCAAGGAAAACATCCTGCGTCGCTCACCGACGCCGATCGCCGTGCCGACGCCGAACCAGCTCAATGGTGACGGCACAGGCGCAATGGGGGCAGTCGGCCAGGAATTTGCCGGGGTGGCGCGCCTGGTGGCCAGCAAGGACAAGGGAGGCTCATACATGAGCGGCTACATGGAGAACCTTTCCAAGCTGCGCACCCGCCTCAATACCATCAAGAACCAGGGTGATACTGGCCCGGGGGCCAAGCAACTGATGCAGCAGACGCTGGAAGGTACAGGTTCCGAGCTGTCCGATTCGCTCAAGTTTGTTGATGAAGAAATGCTGCCCGGCCTGAACGACCAGCAGAAGGTCGTGCTGCGCCCCCTGTTGGTCCGCCCGTTGATCCAGGGCTTCAACGCGCTGATCCTTCCGACCGAAGGAGAAGTCAACAAGATCTGGCGTGCCCAGGTCTACGAACCGTTCCAGAACAATCTGGCCGCCAAGTATCCGTTCTCCCCCGCATCCAAGATCGAGGCCAATAGCGGCGAGATCGGTACGGTCTTCGGTGAGAACGGCGCGATCGCAAAGTTCGTGAACACGGCAATGGGCCCCTTGGTGGTACGACGCGGCGACGCCTTGTCCCCACGCAGGTGGGCTGACATGGGCATCAACCTCTCGCCGGCCATCACAGGCAGCTTCGCCGACTGGATCAATACCTCAGGTAGCGCCGGCGGCGGGGGCGCTGCTGGCGGTGCCGGCGACGGCCAGACGGTGTTCCAGATCCAGGCGCAACCGGCGCCGGGTGCGCTGGAATACTCCATCGAGATCGACGGTCAGCAACTGCGCTACCGCAATACCCAGTCGCAATGGACCAACTTCATCTGGCCCAATCCGCAAGGCGCGCCCGGCGCACGCGTGACGGCCGTCACCTATGACGGCCGTACGGTGGAACTGGCGAATCAGCCTGGCCGCTTCGGGCTGGAACGGCTGATCAACAGCGCACAGCGCAAGCGCAGGGACAACGGGATCTTTGAATTGTCGTGGACCAGTGAAGGAGTGACGGTCGCGGTCAATCTGAAGATCATCAGCAGCGCGGCGGTCACCGGCAGCGGCAATGGAGCTGCCCGTGGAACAGCAGCGCTGCGTGGTTTGAAACCACCGGAAATCATCGTCGGTAGCGCGCCATCCAGTTCCGACGTTCACTCCGGCGCGACCTCTGCCTCCTCACCGGTCAAGCAGGCCGGCGCAATGACGGGCGATCCGGCGACACTCCTGCAGCGTTCGCAGATCGACATGGGGATGAAATAATGAGCCGCACCAGCACACCGATCCGGGTCGGCTATTTCGGCAAGATTCCTGCGCGCGGAGACTTCATCAAGGCCACCGACAATGCCGCACTGATCACGCTCCTCGACAACTGGCTGGCGCAAGCCATGGAGCTGCTTTCCAACGATCCACGCTGGAAGGATATCTATGACGCGCTCAAGCCACTGCATTTCGTCGTCATGGGGCCACGCAGTCGCAGGGCCGTCGCCGGCCACCTGCGCGCCAGCGGGGACCAGTCGCAACGTCGCTTCCCGTTTATCTCGATGAGTACCTTCGATGTGGACGACCCGATTGCCTTCGTCAATCACAGTGCGATGATCCTGTCACGGCTCTGGTCACGCCTGGAAATGCTGACCGACGACGTACTGGATGCGTCCGACCCGGGCCCACCGCTGCAGGCGCTTACTGCGGCCGAACTTGAGCTGGATATCGACCGCACCGGGTATAGCGCCATCTTTACGGATTTCCTGGAACTACAGACCTTGGCGTCGCTGGGGCAACTGTTGCAGCACGCAGGATTCCAGGGCGACCTGCGCCACCTGCTCCTGGCTCTGGGTCTGCTGTTACATCCTGTGATGACGAGTACTTCAAGCCGCCTGGACAAGAGCCTCATCCTGCCACTACCGCACGACCCGCTCTATCGTGGTCTGGTGACCAGTTTCTGGATGCATCTGCTGACACCCTTTCTGTCGCGCGCCGATTTCGAATTGCTGCTATTTCAGACCAGTCTGCGTGGGAAACCATGCATGTTTCTGGGATTTTCCGGAGCCTCCCCGCGCACACTGCACGCGGTCATCGACAGCGGGTCAGGCGCGGAGCACAACATTGCCTTCGACAAGGCAGACTGGGTCGAAGAGCATGTGTACAGCGGCCCCGGCATCCAGAAACTGTCCAGCTACCTGACTCATCCCGACCTGTCGTTGAAGTCGGTCATGGGCTCTTTCCATCAAGCCTTCATTGGTGCCTGAATCATGAAAACTTCTCTTCCGCAATTCGCCCCACGCATCGCGCTGCTGGGGGCAGCACTCCTGATCACCGGTTGGGGTCACGCACAGAACATCGCGCCACCGGTTGCCACACCCGCTCCCGGGCAGGTTCTGGTCACCGGCACGGTCCCGGATGAGGCCAGCAAGTCCGCAGCCCTGGCACGGCTGCGGGAAATCTACGGTGCGGAACGCGTGGTAGACCAGATCGCCATCGGACAGGTCGTATTGCCGGCCAACTGGAACACTCACGTACAACGACTGATTTCCTTCAATCTCACGTCGGTCAGTCGGGGGCAACTGAAGATCGACGGCACTACGGTGAGCATTTCCGGCGAAGTCGTCAACGAAGCCCAGCGCCAGAATATCGCCAGCGCCATGACCACCAGCCTCAACTCGACCTATACGATCAATAACGCGCTACGCGTGCCGGTCTCCGAACAGGGGGTATTGGATACATCCCTGGGCAATCGCGTGGTGTCCTTCGAAAGCGGGCAGGCTGCCTTGACGCCAGAAGGCAAGCGCATTCTGGATGAGATCGCTGCCACGCTGCTCACGCTCAAGGGACGCCGAGTAGAAATTGTCGGAAATACCGACAACGAAGGCCTGCGCGCCAGCAACATATCGCTCTCGATGGCGCGCGCAGAGACTGTCAAGAGTTACCTCAGCGGCAAGGGCGTGGACGAACGGCTGCTGAGCACATCGGGACAAGGTCCGGATCGCCCGGTCGCGTCCAATCTCACCGCCGAAGGTCGCGCCAGGAATCGCCGCATCGAATTCCGTATTGCAAAGTAGCGCAGCTCTCGGTGACCGTAAAAAAGCGGAACTGGTGAACCAGTTCCGCTATTCATTTCGCCGCTACCCGTGACGCACAAATCATTCGGCCGGGGGCGCCTGCAGTCCCAGCAGTTCTTCCACATGTGACAGCGCCGCATTGTCCTTGATGACGGTCTTGAGCCACGCATGCAGGGGCATCTCTCCCCACTGTGCCGCCTTGTCGGCTAGATGCGTGACGGGACTGTGAGGTTCCGTGCGCCGAAAAAATTCCGCTACGGCACGCAACTGCGCAATCGCCTCTGCCCGGTTGCGTAGGGGACCACTGTGGCCCGGCTGCGCATTGGCATGGACGTTAGTTTCCTGTCGTGACGCAAGCATCGGCGTGCCGGCTTCGTCCTTCAGTCGCGTCTCACTGGATACCGCGGAGCGCAGACCGGTGTCGGCAGCAAAGCGGACCAGGGTCTCATGTACAAGATTCAATGCCTCGCGCGCCGCTGAAAAGCCGGGACCATCCAGGCCCAGGCGCTCATCCACAGACTTCTCCAGCTGAGCAAGAGATTGCAGACAATACAGGCCATCGGCCATCATGGCTTCGTAGAATGCATGCGAACTGCGCTTACGAGCGGCATCCATCGTAGCCAGCTTGACGCCCTCTTCCGGCCTTCCGCCCTCTGTTGCAACCCGTTCCGCGTTGGCGGCGCGAGAGCGTGCTGCTTCGAAGTCCAGCAGGGAAAAAGCTGTTCCCCGACCCTCCGTCAGCGGGATCTCGCGTGCCATCTGGACCGTACGCGAGATGAGCCACGTCAGGTTACCGATGCGCAGGTCATGATCTCCATCCTCCGAGGGAGGATAGAGATGATCCCAGTACTGGTCGAACAGACCGGCCAGCAGAAGGAAACCATCACCCAGTCCACGCATTGCCCGCGTCTTGCAAGCCGCCTCGCAGTACCAAACTACCAGACGCATATCCTTGCTGCGCGTTTCGACCAACTGCGCGCATCGCTGTTCGACAAACACCCAGTCGGCTTCCTTGATATCGGTAACCCATTCACCTTGGTCAAGGGTGGGATCATCGAAGCGCCGCGCCTCAACGATGACGTCCAGATCGGCACTGAAGGAAAGGTCCTCCCCACCTGGTTGCTTGTCATTAATGGGCTTGAGCAAATGGACGATGGCGACAGTGGCAGGGGTGTCTCCCCCTAAGGAGTTGAGAATCGGCATTTTCATGAGGGCCAGGTTGATGGTCGGTATCTGCTTGGTTTCTGATCGGGGACGCCTGAACCGCGCTGGTGCGTGTCCCGTAGCGCTTACTGGATGACGTACTTGAAAACGCCTTTCTTGCTGGCCGATACCTTGATACGACTGATACCCTGCGCTTCGGCCATGCGTGCCAGCACGCTTCCAGCGATCTCGGGCAGCAGGCAGCCGTTAAGGATATTGTCCACATTGCGCGCGCCGGAATCGACCTCCGTACAACGGGCCAGCACGGCATCCACCAGGGTCTTGTCGTAGATGAATTCGGCCTTGTGATTCGCTTCAATGCGCTTGGCGATGCGCGAGAGCTTGAGCTCGATGATCTTCACCAATATGTCATCAGCGATCGGGTAATACGGAATCACCTTCAGCCGCCCGAGGAAGGCTGGCTTGAAGGCCCTGACCAACTGCGGCCGGATCAGGGCGTCAAGTTCATCAGGAGTGGGCAGCTCGTCGCTGACCTTGTTCAGGCAAGCCTGCATCATCTGCGCAGAGGCGACATTGCTGGTCAGAATGATGATGCAGTTCCTGAAGTCGATCTGACGCCCCTCACCGTCGTCCAGTACACCCTTATCGAAGACCTGGAAGAAAAGTTCCAGCACGTCCGGATGGGCCTTCTCCACTTCATCAAGCAAGACCACGCTGTAAGGGTTGCGACGTACCGCTTCGGTCAGCACGCCACCCTCGCCGTAACCCACATAGCCGGGAGGCGAGCCCTTGAGTCCCGAGACCGTATGCGCCTCCTGATACTCGCTCATGTTGATGGTGATGAGCTTGCGCTCACCGCCATACAGCACGTCGGCCAGCGTGAGAGCGGTCTCGGTCTTGCCTACCCCGGAAGGACCAACAAAGAGAAAGACGCCCTTCGGCTTGCCAGGATCATCCAGATTGGCCCGAGAGGTGCGCACCCGCTGAGCAACGGCATCCGTCGCGTGTCGCTGACCGAGCACACGCTCCTGAAGCAAGGTATCCAGACCGAGTACCGTCTTGATCTCGTCCTTGACCATCTTGCCCAGCGGGATGCCAGTCCAGCCGGCGACGATCTCCGCCACGACCTGGCCGTCGACCTGCACGGGCAGCAGCGGAGTCTCACCCTGATACAGCCTGAGTTCATCCATTAACCGTCGCAGCTCGGTGCGCGCCTGGGTAGGATCCTGGTCCGGACTATCTGCCTGCGTCTGCGTCTCCACCGTGGCGCGAAGACTCTGTATGCGTTCATTGAGCTCACGTTCCCGCTGCCAACGGGCCTTCAACACCTCCAGATGGGCCAGCGTTTCCACCCGCTGTCGATTCAACTGGGTCAATCTCGCCTCATGGGCCATATTAATGGCCGCCTCGCGTTCCAGGGCGAGCACTTCGGCGTCGATCTCTTCCAGTCGTCGCCTCATCCCCCCCAGCAATGGCGGCGTGGCGTTCTGTCCCAGCGCAACCCTTGCACAGGCCGTATCAAGCACGCTCACCGCCTTGTCCGGGAGTTGCCGACCGGTGATGTACCGGTGAGAAAGTCGCACGGCCTCCTTGACTGCCTCGTCATAAATGCGTACGCCGAAATGCTTCTCCATCAAGGGCACCATCGCCCGCAGCATGGCACAGGCTGTTTCCTCATTGGGCTCTTCGACCTTGATCACCTGGAAGCGTCGCGCCAGGGCGGCGTCCTTCTCGAAATACTTCTTGTACTCACTCCAGGTCGTCGCGGCGATGGTACGCAACTCGCCACGTGCCAGGGCCGGCTTGAGGAGATTGGCGGCATCGTTCTGGCCAGCCTGCCCACCAGCACCGATCATGGTATGGGCCTCGTCGATAAAGAGAATAATGGGATGCGGGCTTCTCTTTACTGCATCGATCACGTTCTTGAGACGGCTTTCGAATTCGCCTTTGACGCTGGCGCCGGCCTGCAGCAAGCCCATGTCCAGAGTGTGGATCTCAACACCTTGAAGAGCCTGCGGTACGTCGCCATGGACAATGCTCAGGGCCAACCCCTCGACCACCGCGGTCTTGCCGACACCGGCTTCCCCTGTGAGAATCGGATTGTTCTGTCTGCGACGTAGCAGGATGTCGACAACCTGCCGGATCTCGGCATCTCGCCCCACCACCGGATCAATATTCCCAAGACGCGCAAGCTGCGTCAGATTGATGGTGTATTGATCGAGTACTGCCGTCTTTCCACTGGAGCCCACCTGCATTTCACCGACAGGATCACCCTGTGAGAGTCCACTATCTTCAGGCGCTGCGCTGTACTCAATACCTACAGTAGACTCAACCGACCCCACCGTCAGCTTGCGCAGGTCATGCTTGATCTGTTCAACCTTGAAATGGCCGAACAGCCGGGAGCCTCGATAGGCTAGCTGTGATAGCTCGCTATGGGTCAGCAGGGCAAGCAAGAGATGTCCGCTGCGGATCTGCGGATTACTGCCTTCCAGCGAGGCGATCAGCCACCCATGCTCGAACAGGGTCTGCAAGTGAGGGGAAAGGACTGGCGTGCGCGTATTGCCGTTCTTGAAGCTGGTGATCTCATGCTCAAGATCAGTCTGCAGGCTATCGCTACTGACCCCGCTGTTGCGAGCAATCAGACTGAAGTCGGATTGCGGCTGTTCCAGCAAGGCGAGGAACAAGTGCTCTAGGTCGACTTCGTACTGCCCGCGTGACATGCTCAGCGTGGCAGCACGCTCAGTAGCCATGCGGCTGGTTTCGTTCAGTTTGCCGATCAGCGATTTCAGATTGATGCCCATTCTGCTTTTTCCTTGTCATGTTGACCGCGGTGCGGCCTGAATTTTTTCTTCTCACCCACACGGTCAATGCAAGGTGACCTCGTACTGGATATCGGCGCGATCCTGTGTTTCCGGTTCTGTGGAAATGAATGCATCCCAGCCTAGACGACCGCCATTACCAGTGCTACCTAGGGTGACGCCACGTACATCCCGCGCAAGCAGGATCAGTTGGATCTCGTATTCCAGCGCAGCGCCGGTAAACAGACCAAGCAGCCGTGACAGCGCCAGCGCGCCCCCGCCTCCGGGTAGGAACTGTTCAAATTTCTCTATCTGTAACGGTCCGATAGACAGCCTCATGCGCAAGTCGCGTTGCCAGACCCGCTCGCCTGCCATTGCCTTGCCGAGCAAGGAGTTGGTCGATCCGAGGATGGTCTGGTGCTCTCGCGGAACGTGGTACCAGTCTCCCGCAAATTGCATGACTTCCAAAGGAACCGAGAAATAGTCGGCCAGTACCCGCTGCATATAGAACGCCGACGCCGGACGATGCCGCAGGGCCCCAGCGAAGTGCGCCAACGATTCGTCTCGCACCCCTTTACCATCGCTGCCATACAGCCGATGGTGCAGTGAGCGGAAGCCCAGCCCGGCCACCGACAGCAATAATGGCAGGAAGGTATCGCGGCGCCCGGCCTCGTACTGGAAGGCCATCCGGTACTTGCACCACGCCTGATAGAACAAGGCTAGTGATCGCGAGGAAAACGTATCGAGAAAGGCGCGCGGTCCTTCGTCGCGCTGCTCCAGCAGATGTCGTGCGACGCGTTCCGTGTAATGTGCTGGCAGAGACCCATTACCGCCCAGGAAACCCATGAATGTCGGCGTGATCTGGACATACTTCAGCTCGCCATTGAGAAAGGACTTCCTCAATTCATCCGCCGAGCACGGTACGCCATTTCGTGGCGGATAGGTCTCGATATGCTCTATCTCACTGGCAGGAAACGCGAGCAAGGTACGATTGGCGAACCGCAGGAAGTCGCATACTGCTCGTTCATGTGGCACGCCATTGCGCTTGAACCAGAGTTCGATCATGCGCACTGCCTGAAAAAACTGAAAGCGATGAGGAGTGGAGAATATCCTCTCGATCACGCTAGGTTCAAATCTCCGCTGCGTGGGCTGCATCTCAGCAATTCCTCCCCTGTTCTTTTTGACAGCACGGTCAATTGGGAAAAGCTGTTGGCCTGGACATATAGCCCCATGAAGCGATCGATGAGGCCTGCAAATGCATGTAAGCCGCTACCGACGAAGCCATCCTCATCCACCGTCAACCTGATCTCGATACCGCGCACCAGGCTTGCAAACGGATTACCTGGCAGCCACGCCGCGGCAGCCTTGTGTTCAATCGCTGAAATGGCGCTGATCTGGCGTTGTGAAATAGGTGAATTGGATTGGTCATAGAGCATCAACATTTCCTGAAAAGCTTCCAGCCCGCCCTGCATCAAGGAGAGATGATTGAGCGAGAGATGGGAAATGAGCCGCCACTGGGCGCCTCTGCCACGTTTGAAGCGTAACTGAAAATGCGGACGCAAGAACGACACGGCGCGATAAACACCCGGTCGTCCCGGCACTTCCGACACCTGTACCGAAGCTTCGCGCAGCGGGAATTGCGCTTTGGCCTCTTGCGTGGCGTTGTCATCCAACAGCACGTATTGCGCGATCCAGCGGTTGAGAAAGTCTTCGACATTTGAGGCGGCAGCGAAGCTACCGATCTTGTCGCGCATCATCGATTTCATGTAGTGAGCGATGCGGGAAACTGCGAAGATATATTGCAGTTGCGAGGATAGAACGGCATTGGCGTTCGCTGCGTCCGTGTTGTACTTCTTGGGTTTCTGCGCGGACTGGGCGCCAAAAAAAGCCGCATAATCAGAGTTCTTGCAGTGGACCAACGAAATGAACCCAAGATCGGAAAGCTCTTTCTCGCGGCGGTCAGTGATCGCGATCTCGGTCGGACACTTCAATGCCACCTCTCCTTCATCGGTCTTGAAGGTGTGCGTCGGCAGGTCCTCGACCAGGCCACCACCCTCCACACCGCGAATGGCGGCGCACCAGCCGAAGTCCTCGAACGCCTTGGTGAGCTTGGTTCCGAACGCGTAGGCAGCGTTGCACCACAGATATTTGGAATGGTCGGTGCCATCGACATCCTCGACGAAATTGAAGCCCTCTACCGTCGTTCCGTCCTTTGGATTGAACGGCAGGCGTCCAAGGAAGCGCGGTAGCGTCAGTCCAACATAGCGTGAGTCCTCGGATTCGCGGAAGGACTTCCACTTCGCATACTCGATGGTGTCGAACACCTTGGACAGATCACGGGGCTTACCCATGTCGGCATAGCTTTCAAGACCGAATAACTCGGGCGAGGCTGCCGTAATGAAAGGTGCATGAGATGCTGCTGCGATACGCGACATCTGCTCGATGAAGTACATGTCTTCCGGCTGACGGGTGATCTCGAAATCACCGATCAGGGAGCCAAAAGGCGCTCCGCCAAAGGTACCAAATTCTTCCTCGTAGACCTTCTTGAACATCGCGCTCTGATCGAACTCCAGCGCCGAATTGAAATCCTTGACCAGTTCCTTCTTGGTTGCGTTAAGGAGCTTGATCTTCTGCCCCTCTCCCACAGTCGTGTTACGCACCAGGTAATTCAGGCCGGTCCAGCTTCCTTCCAGTTTCTGGAATTCCGGCGCATGCATGATGGCACTTACCTGATTGGAGATCAGTCGATCCACTTCCGCGATACGCGCATCCAGGGTGACGGAGAGATTCGGCGATACGACCACGGTACCTTCCATCACCTGACTGACCAGTTCAGCGATTAGGTCTTTGGCACGATCGTGCTCGGAAGCGGATTTCGCCACCTTGCTTTGTTCGACGATATCATCCAGCAGGGTACCGCCGGCGACGGTGGGCAAAGCGCCTTGAGCGACTTCGTTATTGATTTGAGCAGACATGCAGATCTCGATTATTTGGTGGTTTGCTTGCTGAACTCTGCGAGCTTTTCGGTACTGCTGAGCACATCGTTGAGGATGTCTTCCAGCTTGTCGTTACCAGCGATCTTGTTACGTAGATCCGCCAGTTTGGTACGAGCCTCAAGCAGCTTGCGCAGGGGTTCAACCTGCTGTACCACCGATTCAGGCCGAAAGTCCTCCATCGAACGGAACTTCAGTTCCACGGCAAATTCCCCACTGGCGTCGGAGAGTTCGTTAGCGACACGATAGACAGCGCGCGGCTCCAGACCCTTCATCACCTCATCGAAATTATCCGAATCGATGTTGACGAACTTGCGGTCTTTCAGTCGAGGCTGGGGCACTTCCGAATTGCCACTGAAGTCGCCGACCACCCCAGTGACGAAGGCAAGCTCTTTCTTCTCGATGGCGTCGCCAATTTCGACGTCATATGTCATCTGCACACGCGGAGGTCGCACCCTTTGCAGCTTCTTCTGAATACTTTCCTTTTTCGACATTTCTTCTCCGTTTCTGATTTGGTCCACGCGCCTCATTTTCTGAGGCTACTGATCGATGGGGGACGCTCAACCTGTTCCCGCCTGACCTCTCACTTCAGGTTGATGAACGGATTGGGTCCGCTTCCGCTGCCGACGTCGCTGGCAGGTGCCGGCGCCGTCTTGCGAACCATCTTGCCGCGCGCAGGCGCCGCTGCGGCCGGCTTCCCCGGCACCGATACCGGCGCCTCCCCCGTGATCTCGCGCAGCGTCCTGGTCAGATCCTGGGCGTCGCTCTTGATGGATCCATTGAGTGCATTCTGCGAGCGCAAGTCCGCGAGCGACTTGGTAGCTAGGCGTAGGCTGGAAAGGGTCAGGATGCTGTTGGCCCCCTTTTCGGAAGGGTCACGCTTTATTGCCTCCTGAGCGTTGATGATGGCGTCGCTGTAGTCACCTGCATCGAAACGAATCTGCGCAATGCGCAACCAGGGCGTCTTGTCTGCAGGGAAACGCGACGCCAGGGTTCTTAGCATCTTCACGGCATCATCGGTCCGACCCTCGACCAGTGCCGCCTCAACCTTTTCCACGCTGCTTTCCAGGCTGCTCTTGGCTTCTGCCTCCGTCCCCTGCTTGGAGTCGCTGTTGGCGCACCCCGCCATCATCAATGCCAGCGTCAGCAGAGCTGGAATCAACAGATCTATTCGTCTCTTTCTTGCATGCATGGGGATCCAATCCTTAGATTTTCAATTCTGGAGAACCTACCCGGCCTCTCACATGCATTCGGATGGAGAGGACCGGAAGATATTCGGCTTGTCACGACTTTTAAACTTCGAATGAAACGCGGCGATGAATTTCTGGTGAAAATTGGCGCTTCATTCATTCCTGCTCTTCAGTCACGCCACGTTTCAATTTCCGCCATCGGCTTGCTGCTAAGACTTAGTTTTTAAGTAAGGCAACTGAGGATCATTCGAATGTATCCCATAGACCCCTTTTACAAAATGGAGCTACTCCATATGTGAACGCTTCCTAAAATTTTTTCGGCACGCGGGAAATTCGAGCCAATCAGAAACCAGATAAAACATGCGGGATAAAGTTGAATAAACGACAGAGAAATGCCGTGGCGCTGGGATTGTTCATCTCTTGCATCACCGGCTGCGCCGCAGTGGGAGCGGCATCCAAGGTGGGCCAGGTTGCCAAGTCGACACTGGAGGCGCTGGGTCTGAAGAAGCCTGACGCACCTGAAATTCCGGACGCGATGAAGCAGCCACGCAAGGTACTCATCAAGCTGCATGCATCCAAGGCGCTCAACATGGATTCGCAGCAGCGTCCACTGGCGTTGGTAGTCAGAATTTATAAGCTAAAACAGAACGTTAGTTTCCAGCAGGCGTCATATGACGCCTTTCTGAATCCACAAAAGGAGAAGGAAGTTCTGGGAGCCGATCTGCTGGAGGTAAAGGAAGTAACGCTAGTGCCAGGACAACGCTACGAAGTCGATGAAAAGGTGAGCTACGAGGCGGGATATATCGGTCTGGTGGCGCTGTTCATCAATCCAGATCAGCAACGTTGGCGGGCCACCTTCAGGGCCGACGAATCCGAAAAGAACGGCATTACGGCAGGCTTGCAATCCTGTTCGGTCACCGTAGGTACGGGGGCTATTGCCGTGGATACCCTGGGTAAGCCAATGGACAGGAACCTGATGCTCGCGCCAGTCGAGTGTCATTAGAAATCAACAATCTCTTAACTGCAGATCACGATGCGACAATCATCAATTACGGAGCTAACCAATTGAACCATCCCAACAAGGTACTCTGGGGCGAGGGCCTTTTCCTTCGACCTCAGCACTTTCAGCGTCAGGATCATTACCATGAAACGCGTCTGCATCAGACTGCGCTCGCTCTCAATCCCTATTGCTGGGGTGTTTTATCCCTGAAGATCGATGGAGATGCACTTAACAACAGTACCCTTCGTCTGCTGGAGCTGTCGGCAATCTTCCACGACGGAGAAATCTTCAGGGCGCCAGACGGGGATGACCTCCCGGCCCCCATCGAACTGACAGAAATTCCGCTGTCCCAAAACTCCATCACCTTTTATGCGGGGTTACCGATGCTGAAAAGCTTCGGTAGCAATTTCTCCGTTGGCACCGGAAATCAGCAATCCACCCGCTTTATTCAGGATGGCGTCCAGACGCCGGACCTGTTCACGCAAGCTGCCAAAGCAGAAGTAAGCTACCTGAAAAAGGCAGTACGCCTGGTGTCAGAAAACGAGCCCCGAGATTCATTGGTCTGCATTCCTGTGGCGCGCCTGCGTCGCGCGAGCGGGCCTGGCTTCGAGTTGGACCCCGACTTCGTTCCGCCCAGCCTGTCAGTGCATGCGTCTACCTTGCTGTTCCAGCGCCTGCGTCGCCTCATGGACGCGCTGCAAGCCAAGGTCAGCGCCCTGTACGGGCATCATCGCGAGCCTAGCAAGAGTGTGGTCGAATTCCGTTCTGGCGACATCACATCGTTCTGGTTGTTGCATACCGCCAGTACCGCTTATGCCAATCTGTCGCACTACCTGAATCATCCGATGCATCACCCGGAGCGCCTTTTTGAACAGTTATTGTCACTGGCCGGATCGCTCATGACCTTCTCGCGCAGCCTGGCCCTGTCCGACCTCCCCCCTTACGATCACCGCGATCCGGGGCCGGCTTTCGCAAAGCTGGACGCGATCATTCGCGAGTTACTCGATACCGTGATCTCTTCTCGCTATTTTGCGATTGCCTTGAACGAGAGCAAGCCGTCCTACCATATGGGCATGCTGGACTCAGGCAAGATCGACGAGAAGACCAACTTCTACCTCGCGGTCCATGCAGACCTGCCGGCAATCGAACTGGTCGATATCGTGCCGTTGCGCTTCAAGATCGGCGCACCTGACGATGTTGAAAAATTCGTGCTGGCGGCGCTGCCCGGCGTCAAGCTTGTGCACTCGCCCCAGGTGCCAGCTGCACTACCGGTTCGGCCCGACACCTATTACTTCACGCTCGAGAGCAAGGGTGCGATGTACGAGCGCATGCTTCAGGCACAGTCGATCTGCATCTATGTGCCATCGGGCATTCGTGACCTCAATATTGAACTTCTGGCGGTGACCCAATGAACACGACAACCATCCCTTCCCTGCTGGATCCTGCGGATTCTTTGCCCACTTATGAAGCCGGCGCGCCGATTAACGCCAGTTCGCTCTTGGACCTGATGTACGACGGCTTTTATGCGTTGTTCATGCTCAAGAACGGTGGCACGCCGGTGGACGAGGTGTCATTCATGGCAAAAATACGAAAGTTTCTGGGAGATGTCGAACGCGGCGCCAAGAAACTGGAAGTGTCGCCCGAGGATGTCCACGCAGCCAAATATGCCTTCTGTGCTTCCGTGGATGAGATTGTCCTGCGCTCTAATTTCAGCATCCGCGATACGTGGCAACGCCGCCCCCTTCAGTTGGCGATGTTTGGTGATCAATTGGCAGGTGAAAATTTCTTCAATCGGCTAGAAGATCTGCGCGTTCGCGGTACCGCCCGACTCCAGCCATTGGAAGTCTTTCATATGTGCCTGCTGCTGGGATTCCAGGGAAAATATGCGCTGGAAGGGCCGGAAAAACTCAATTACCTGACTGCTCGACTGGGCGATGAGATTGCTCACCTGAAGGGCAAGACTGCCGGGTTCGCACCGAATGGCGAGCGACCTGATGCCATCGTCAACAAGTTGCGCAACGATGTGCCGTTGTGGGTAGTCGCTTCCCTATTTGCATTGACCGCTATGTTTGCCTACATAGGACTGAACTGGACCCTGACCAAGGGCACCGAAAATCAGCTGGCCGGCTATGCCGATATCGTCAAACTTGCCCCGCGGGCAGCCAACCTGACTATCACCTTGCCCTGAGCTTGAAGAGCCAGATTTCTGTGGGGAATGCCAGAGGCCTCCACGGCTGCCGATTTTCGATCACCAACGGATCATCGGCAGCACGCTCAGGATCTCTGACACAAGCCTAGGTCAGCCCCGGCCAGCCTGGATCAGCGCAGGAAAACCAACTCTGCATAGCTTGGATTGGCGTGCTCACGCTGGTAACGCTTGAGGTCTTCCCTGACCTGTTCTCGGGTGAGCCCTGTATGCCCCTTGTCAGCCATTTGCGAGCCGGTAACGCTGGCAACCGGCTTGGCTGCCGACTGCTCGGAAGATGTGGTCGGTGGGGTGTCGGCTGCGTAGGCTGCATGGGCAGCGAAGGCGGTCAAGGCCAAGCTAATGGCGACCGCGCAATGACGAATGGTGATGTTGCTCATGATCTGCTCCTCGATGAATGCAAGCGGACCCAGCCCTATGCTTATCCTTTATCAATGCTGCATTCTCATGCGAGAATTTTATCGGTCCGGCGATGAGAGAAAAACCGGTGATCGGGTAATGCTGTATTGCGGCACTTGAAAGAATGTGCACGCGAATCTTGTCTGTCTTGCAGCAGTTAGAGCATCAAATTGCGAGCTGAACCGGTTTTTACCGCTTCCACTTACCTTTCCATGTCTCTAATCGCGATCAGAATCTGGTAATCCTATAAATACTATTCAAGGAACAGGTATGAGAATCGGCACGCGGCTCGGTGGTTCATTCATGCTGGTCACGCTGCTTGCCTGCAGCCTGATCGTCGCATCAATTCTGATCCTGAACCAGATCGGACGACACTGGGAAGACTTTTCGGGCACCGTGCTGAACAAGCAGGACTATGCCACCCAGGGTTACATCAAACTGGGCGATGGTGTGCAGAACTTCAAGAACTACGTCGTCCGCGGCAAGGACTATGACAAGCACTTCCTGGCCGATATGGATGCCATCAACCGGCTGATGATCGAGTACCGCAAGCTTGGCGTAGATAATCCCAAGGAAGATGAACTGCTGCAGAAGATCGCTACAGGCGAAAAAAATTACCGCGAGGCATTGACGAAGGCGCAAGGCATGAAGTCAGCGGCTGCCTCCGTGACGGAAATCGATGCTTCCATCAGTGGCGCTGACAAGGTATTGGCGGCCGGTTTTTCCGGTCTGCTGGCAATCGCGCGCGCGAATGCCAACGGTACGGGCCGGGATATCTCCAAAGCCATCAGTACCGGCAAGTCCATCGACCTGGCCGTCGGTGCGCTGGTGATGGCACTAGCCGCCTTATTGGCCGTGCTGGCAACGCGTTCGATCACACGACCGATGCACGAGGCAGTAAGAATCGCCAAGACCGTCGCAGCAGGTGACCTTGGGAGTCGGATCGAAGTCACTCGCAAGGATGAGACCGGTGAACTGCTGCAAGCACTCAAGGATATGAACAGCAGCTTGCAACGCGTGGTCGGTGGCGTGCGCACTGGCAGCGATACCATCGTCACGGCCTCGACGCAGATCGCTGGTGGCAATCTCGATCTCTCCGCACGCACCGAGCAACAGGCCAGTTCGCTGGAAGAGACGGCGGCGGCGATGGAACAGATCACTTCAACCGTGAGACGCAACGCTGATCATGCGCGCCAGGCAAATGCGATGGCAGGCTCGGTCTCCGAGGTGGCGTCGCGCAGCGGACTGGTGGTTTCCGACGTAGTCAGCACCATGGACGAAATCCAGGCCTCTGCCCGCGAAATCGAGGAAATCATTTCTGTCATCGACGGCATCGCGTTCCAGACCAATATCCTCGCGCTCAATGCGGCGGTGGAAGCAGCCCGTGCCGGTGAGCAGGGACGTGGCTTTGCGGTGGTGGCCTCGGAGGTACGCACCTTGGCCCAACGCTCGGCCACAGCGGCGAAGGAAATCAAGGCGCTGATCGGCAACTCGGTCGAGAAGGTGGAAGACGGCAGCAGGCTGGTCAGAAGCGCTGGGTCGACCATCGAGGAACTGGTAACAAGCGTACGCAATGTCACCCAGATCATGAGTGAAATCTCGGCTGCCAGCGGCGAGCAGGAAGCCGGGATCGAACAGGTCAACCAAGCCATTGCGCAAATGGACACTGTGACGCAACAGAACGCCGCCCTGGTGGAAGAAGCCGCTGCCGCCACCGAAGCATTGAAGGAACAGGCGCGACGACTGGCACAGTCGGTAAGCGTATTTCGGCTGGGCGGGGGTAAGCTTGCGTGACAGAGGAACAGGGACGCACCCGGTGTAAAGAAGCTGACCGCAGCGGTTCGTTGAATCGATCAGCTACCGTTGCGCGGTAACTGATCGATTCTCTGTGCAAGCGGATTAAGGAAATCCGTCTCTTGTCGCCTCTAACTGCCCCACAACTTGAAGGCAAGGCTTTCACCATGAGCTGAAAGTCACACCAAGTGGTATGGCACGAAGGGCATTTACCATCTTTTTGAGTCCCTCGTTACCCCATTCTTCGATCTCGCATGGGGGATATAAAACGACCGGTCGACCTCCGCTACCGTTGTCTTACCCTGGATCACGTCTGTCGCCAGTCCCGCTGCGCTTGGCTGCCAAACCCGCGAATTCTTCTTTCATGGCCTAGCTCGTTCTGACTTTCTCTCGGAGTTATCCACCGAGCTGGATTTTTAGTGGGTCATTACAGAACTACACTGCAGAAAATTTCCCAGCTCCCGGCAATCTGCCGATTTGAAATGCAATCGCTGACGTTGCCTCATCAGGAAAACCCCGATCGTTCAGACAAAATTTTCTGAATAGACTGCCCCAAGGCTGTTCTAAAGAAAACGACAAGGGGGATTACCGTGGCAAACAACAATAAACTAATCCGACCTGCTCTTCTGCTTGTCGTGCTGGCTGCGATTTCGACTGGAGAGGCATATGCAATCAACCTTGGTCTCAGCACCGAGGTCGGTACCACTGGCGCGGGAATACACGTCAGTGTGCCGATCACGCCCACCCTCAATGCCCGGGTTGGTGCGAACTACTTTAACTATTCTTTCTACTCGCGCATTTATCGTATTGGTTGTGAAGCCAGTGCCAAGCTCCGCACCTTTGATGCGTTGATGGATTGGTTCCCGTTCGAGAACGGCTTTCGCTTGACTGCTGGTGCGATTTATAACCGCAACACCGTTGACATCGAAGGCAAGCCTGATGAAAACAATAACTACCAGCTAAACGGTACTGACTATTCCGCAAACCTGGTTGGCAAGATCCACGGCAATGTCGCGTTCAAGAAATATGCGCCCTATCTAGGCCTCGGCTATGGCAATGCGACCGCACCTGACAAAGGCTGGGGGTTCACAGCGGATGCGGGGGTGATGTTCCAGGGGCGCGCAAGTACCTCGATCGACAGCACGAATTGCACGCTGGGTTCAGCCGGTTGCGCACAACTGACATCGGACATCGCTACCGAAAACATCAAGCTCAATGACAAGCTGCGCGGCTATCGCATGTACCCTGTTCTACGCGTAGGTATGCGCTACACCTTCTGATACCGGCATAACGCCCGCAACGACCACATCCGGCCGCCTCGTGAAAAGTGCGGGGTAGATTTTTCATCACCCCACTCACTGCTACGTATTGATGGATTTTCTTCCCGCTTCATGTGGAGGAGAATTGCGCGGTTACGGCGTGCCGTAGATTCGGCTTTGGATATGCCTATTAAGCTATGCGCAGTCGACTTGACAGGATGTCGGCAGGGAAAGAGCCGGAATGGCGAAGCAAAATAAAAAGGCTCTCCGGTCGGAGAGCCTTTTAAATACTGGTGCTGGCTGCAGGACTTGAACCCGCCACCCCCTGATTACAAGTCAGGTGCTCTACCAGATGAGCTAAGCCAGCAAAACTTGAGCCCGCGATTATAGCCTACTTGATCCGGGTCAGTACAGGTCGGCCACCTTTTTTCGGTGGTTCCGGATCGTCATCGTCCTTTGAGCCAGTATCTGCAGGCTTCTTCTCGGGTTCGGAAACGGGAACCGAGGACAGTGCCGGGGCCGGCGCGACGCTTTCAGACACAGGTGAGTCCTGGGCGTTATCCTCACCAACGGCAACCGGCGCTTCAAAGGCCATGCCCTGGCCGTTTTCACGGGCATAGATGGCGATGACGTTTTCTACCGGGATCATGATGTCGCGCGAGACACCGCCAAAGCGGGCGCTGAAATGGATGCTGTCATTCTCCATCTTCAAGCCGCTGGTGGCCTCGAAGCTGATATTCAGTACGATCTCGCCATTCTTGACGAACTGCATCGGCACGCGCGTGCGGCTGTCGACGACCACGGCAATGTGCGGCGTATAACCGTTGTCGGTGCACCACTCGTAGATGGCGCGCAGCAGGTAGGGCTTGGTGGAGACTTCTTGCATGACTATGTGGTGTGCGATGCGAGGCATGCCCGCATCTGCCGGCTGAGCCGGGGTGAAACTGCAAATCGGACTGCAGGTGGAACACGCTGCGCGCCCATTAATGGCAGACGCGCAGCGGATACTCCGGGATGCGGCTTAACGACGCATCACCTTCTCGGACGGGGTCAGCGCCTCGATGTACGCCGGACGCGAGAAGATGCGCTCGGCATACTTCATCAGCGGGGCAGCAGTCTTGGACAGCTCGATACCGTAATGATCCAGGCGCCACAACAGCGGTGCCAGTGCCACGTCCAGCATGGAGAACTCGTCACCCAGCATGTACTTGTTCTTCAGGAACAGCGGTGCCAGTTGGGTCAGGCGGTCGCGAATTTCGTTGCGCGCCTTTTCCTGGTTCTTTTCGGCAGCCTTGGACTTTTCGTTTTCCAGCGTGTGCACGTGGACGAACAGTTCCTTTTCGAAATTGAACAGCATCAGGCGGGCACGGGCACGCATCAGCGGGTCGGCCGGCATCAGTTGCGGATGCGGGAAACGTTCATCGATGTATTCGTTGATGATGTTCGATTCGTACAGCACCAGGTCACGTTCGACCAGGATCGGCACTTGGCCGTAGGGGTTCATGACCGAAATGTCTTCCGGCTTGTTGAACAGGTCCACGTCGCGGATCTCGAAATCCATGCCCTTTTCGAACAGGACGAGACGGCAACGTTGCGAAAATGGGCAGGTCGTGCCCGAGTAGAGAACCATCATTTTTTCAGAGCCCTAAAAACAAAAGGGGGGCGAGACGCATAACGCTCACCCCGGTACGCAATTCCGCAAAACCGCGCGGATACGTGATTGTACGTTTTTACTTGATGTTCTTCCAATAGGACGCGTTCAAACGCCACGCCAATACCGAGAAGATGCCCAGGAACAACAGAACCCAGACCCCGAGTCGCTTGCGCGTATTCTGCGCCGGCTCACCCATCCATTGCAAATAGGCAACGAGATCGGCGACGTTGTTGTCATACTCCGCCGTGCTCATCTTGCCGGGCTTGACCTGCTCGAAGCCGGCAAACTTGTGGGTGGTCTTGTTGGCGTCGTGGGGGTCCTTCTCCTCGACGAACTTGGCCTTGCGGATTCCTTGCAATTCCCACAACACATGAGGCATCCCGACGTTGGGGAAGAGCATGTTGTTCCAGCCGGTGGGACGACTGTCGTCCGTATAATAACTGCGCAGGTAGGTATAAATCCAGTCCGGACCGCTGCCTGCCTCCGATGCCTTGGCACGCGCAATCACCGACAGGTCCGGTGGTGCGGCGCCAAACCAGGCCTTGGCATCCTGCGGCGACATCGAAATCTTCATCAGGTCGCCGACTTTTTCCCCGGTAAACATCAGGTTGTTCTTGATCTGGTCCTCACTCAGGCCGATATCGCGCAGGCGGTTGTAGCGCATCGCGGAGGCCGAATGGCAATTCAGACAATAATTCACGAACAACTTGGCACCGTTTTGCAACGACGAGACGTCCTTGGTCCGGTCCGGGGCGTGATCCAGCGGAAAGCCCCCTTCGTTGGCGCAGGCCAGCGCTGGCAGCAAGGCCAGCGCGGCAATCACTTTCTTGAGCAATGTCATGTTCTTGTCCTTTGGCGGCTGGCTTAGTGCGGGTGGTAGACGACGCGCTCGGGAACCGTCTTGAAGGTACCGGCAGCACTCCACCAAGGCATCAGCAGGAAGAAGCCGAGGTAGATGAAGCTGCACACCTGCGAGACGGTGGTACCGATGGCCGTCGGCGGTTGCACGCCGAGGTAGCCAAGGATGACGAAGGCGATGCCAAAGACCAGGTACACGTACTTGTGCCAGCTCGGGCGGTAACGGATGGACTTGACTTGCGACTTGTCCAGCCATGGCAGGCCACCCAGGATCACGACCGACAGGCCCATCAGGACCACGCCCCAGAACTTGGCGTCGAACACCAGCATGCCGGCAATGATTACCAGACCGATGACGATGGCAGCGATCTTCAGTTTTGCGCTCAGGCGCGACTTGATGGCCAGCAGTGCCACGTAGGCTGCCACGCCAGCGATGAGCCAGCCCATGAAGTCCGCCGTGGTCGCGCGCAGGATCGAGTAGAACGGCGTGAAGTACCACACCGGGGCAATGTGCGGCGGGGTCTTGAGCGAGTCTGCCGGGATGAAGTTGTTGTATTCCAGGAAGTAGCCGCCCATTTCAGGCGCGAAGAACACCACCGCCGAGAACACCATCAGGAAGATCGACACGCCGAAGATGTCATGCACCGTGTAGTAGGGATGGAACGGCACGCCGTCCAGCGGCACGCCATTGGCATCGGTCTTTTCCTTGATTTCCACGCCGTCCGGGTTGTTCGATCCCACTTCGTGCAGCGCGATGATGTGGGCGACCACCAACCCGATCAGCACCAGCGGAATGGCGATCACGTGGAAGGAGAAGAAGCGGTTCAGGGTGGCGTCGGAAACGACGTAGTCGCCGCGAATCAGCAGCGACAGGTCAGGGCCGATGAAGGGAATGGCACCAAACAGGTTCACGATCACCTGCGCGCCCCAGTAGGACATCTGCCCCCAGGGCAGCAAGTAACCGAAGAATGCTTCACCCATCAGGCACAGGAAGATCCCCACGCCGAACAGCCACACCAGTTCACGCGGCTTGCGGTAGGAGCCGTACAACAGGCCCCGCACCATGTGCAGGTAGACCACGATGAAGAAGGCGGAGGCGCCGGTGGAGTGCATGTAGCGCACCAGCCAGCCCCAGGGTACATCGCGCATGATGTACTCGACCGAGGCGAATGCCAGGGTGGCATCCGGCTTGTAGTGCATCACCAGGAAAATGCCGGTGACGATCTGGATCACCAGCACCAGCAGGGCGAGCGAACCGAAGATGTACCAGAAGTTGAAATTCTTCGGTGCGTAGTATTCGGACAGATGGGCTTTCCAGGTAGCGGTCAGTGGAAAGCGGGAATCGACCCAGTTCAGGGCCTTGGCTGCGACCGGCGCGTCATCCGGCAGCTTCTTTTCGTGAAATGCTCCCATGATCAGGCCTCCCCTTTCTCGTCCTTGCCGATGACGAGCTTGTTTTCGCCTTCAAACATGTAGCGCGGGACCTGCAGGTTGTCCGGCGCCGGCTTGTTCTTGTACACGCGTCCAGCCAGGTCGAAGGTCGAGCCGTGGCACGGGCACAGGAAACCGCCGTGCCAGTCGTCCGGAAGCGAGGGCTGGGGGCCGCTCTGGAAGCGCGAACTGGGCGAGCAACCCAGGTGCGGGCAGATACCCACCACGACCAGGATGTCCTTGCGCAGGGAACGCCACTCGTTGAGGGCGTAGTCGGGAGTTTCGGAGAAATCGGTGCGCTTGGAATTGGGATCGGCCACCTCGCCATCGGTCTTCTTGAGGGACTCGATCATTTCGGGTGTACGCTTGAGAATCCAGACTGGCTTGCCGCGCCACTCGACGGTGCGCATCTCACCGGGAACAAGTGAAGAAATATCCACTTCCACCGGTGCACCCGCAGCCTTGGCACGTTCAGAAGGTTGCAGGGTGGAGACAAACGCTCCAGCGGTGGCCAAACCCGCTACACCGCCGGCCGCACAAGTCGCAACAAGCAAACCTCGTCGACTTGCGTCGACCTGATTCTCGTCAGTCATAAAGACCCCAATCTCCAAATGTAAGTTAGCGTGGACCTTCTAAGTGACCCTCATGCAACTTTTCGATTATATATAAGCTGAATAGGGTTTTGTAGCTAACGGCCGGTATGGTACAGGCTGGCAAAAATCGACATTTGACGCAGCGCAACCCATTGTCAATCTGCTCTTTTTATCGGTTTTCTTGCAGTGCGGCGTCAGCGCTTGTCCGATTTACTTTTGACGGCGGGCAGGATATAACCCGTTGTAAGCCCGCCTCATGTTTAAACAGCAACTTTCAAAGGAGAAACCAGGGATGAGCATGCTCAAGGATTTTCGCGCCTTCGCGATCAAGGGAAACGTGGTCGACCTGGCCGTCGGTGTCATCATCGGCGGGGCCTTCGGCAAGATCGTCAGTTCGCTGGTGGAGGATATCATCATGCCCCTTGTCGGCAAGATCTTCGGCGGCCTGGATTTCGCGAACTACTACCTGCCCCTCAACGGCCAGGCCTACGGCATGCCGCTGGCCGAAGCCAAGAAGGCCGGCGCCGTCTTTGCCTATGGCAACTTCCTGACCATCCTGATCAACTTCCTGATCCTGGCGTTCATCATCTTCCAGATGGTCCGCGCCATCAACAAGGCCCGCGACCTGGCCAGCAAGCATGAGGAAGCCGCACCGGCGGCCCCCGCACCGACACCCGAAGATGTGCTGCTGCTGCGCGAAATTCGCGATTCGCTGAAGAAGCAGGGCTAAGCGCCGCGCCGGGACAAGCCGCCGCGCAGGGCAGGCAGCCTACACCGGATTGTCGATGTCGATGAAACGGTGCTCGATGCCAAAGTGTGCCGCCACATGTTCACCCAGAGCCTGGATGCCGTAACGCTCGGTGGCATGGTGGCCGGCGGCGAGATAGAGGGTGCCGGTCTCGCGTGCCAGATGCACGGTCGGTTCGGATATTTCCCCGCTGATGTAGACCGAAGCACCGGCGTCGATCGCCTCGCCCAGCATGCCCTGCGCTGCGCCGGTGCACCACGCCACCTTGCCCACCTGCTGCTGCGGATCACCGATCAGCAGTGGCATGCGGCCCAGGCGCTTTTCGATCAACATCACCAGATCGGCAGCCGTCTTCACCGACGACGCATGGCAACGTCCGATCCAGCCGATATCGTTCTCGCCGAAGCGGCCGGTGGCTTCAAAGTCGAGTCGCTTGGCCAGTTGCGCGTTGTTGCCCAGCTCCGGATGTGAATCCAGGGGCAGGTGATAGCCGAAGAGATTGATGTCATGCGCCAGCAAGAGCTTGAGGCGACGCTGTTTCTGACCGATCACGCGCATATCTTCACCGCGCCAGAAATAGCCATGATGGACCAGGATGGCATCAGCCTGCCAGTCCCTGGCTGCTTCGATCAAGGCCAGGCTGGCGGTGACGCCACTGACCACGCGCGCAATCGTGGTGCGCCCTTCCACCTGTAAGCCGTTTGGGCAATAATCGCGGTATTGCGCCGCGTTAAGCGTCTGTCCCAGATATGCCGAGAACTCATCTCTGTTAATGTGGCGGGTCATCTCTTCCTCATCCGATTTCAAATCAATACCAAGAATTCTTTATGCGACGTTTATGGCTGTTGTTTGCACAGACCGTGACAGTAGGTCTGGCCGTGTGGTTCATTGTAGCGACCTTGAAGCCGGACTGGCTGTCCGGTTCCTTCAGTTCGCGTGCAAGGCCCGCCCAGTCCACGGTCCAGATGCAGGAAGCCACGCCCAATGCACCGGCCCTCGACTCCTATCGCAACGCCGCGCGCCAGGCCATGCCATCGGTGGTGAACATCTTCACCACCACCGAGGCACGCCCTCAGAAGAGTCCGTTCCAGAATGATCCGTTCTTCCGCAAGTTCTTCGGTGACCAGTTCGATGAGCAGCAGCAGGACGACAAGCAGTCCAGCCTCGGCTCTGGCGTGATCGTGAGCCCACAGGGCTACATCCTCACCAACAACCACGTGGTGGAAGCGGCGGACAAGATCGAAGTGGCCCTGGCCGACGGTCGCAAGGCCAGCGCCAAGGTGGTCGGTATCGATCCCGAGACCGACCTGGCCGTCATCAAGATCGATCTGCCCAACCTGCCGGCCATCACCCTGGGCCATCCGGAGAACAGCTCGGTGGGCGATGTGGTACTGGCCATCGGCAATCCCTTCGGCGTGGGGCAGACGGTCACCATGGGCATCGTCTCGGCGCTGGGCCGCAACCACCTGGGCATCAATACCTTCGAGAACTTCATCCAGACCGATGCCGCCATCAACCCCGGCAACTCCGGCGGGGCGCTGGTCGATACCAATGGCAACCTGCTGGGCATCAACACGGCGATCTACTCGCGCACCGGCGGCAATCTGGGTATCGGTTTCGCCATCCCGATGTCGACCGCCAAGACGGTGATGGAAGCCATCATCAGCCATGGCCAGGTGGTGCGCGGCTGGATCGGCGTGGAACCACAGGACATCACACCGGAACTTGCCGAGAGCTTCGGCCTGGGCAAGAAGACCGGCGCCATCATCGCCGGCGTGCTCAAGGGCGGTCCTGCTGATCGCGCCGGCATGCGTCCGGGTGACATCCTGGTGAGCATCGACGGCAAGGTCGTGGCCGATACCACCGAGATGCTCAACGTCATCGCCCAGCTGACGCCGGGCCAGGAGATTGCCATGACGGTCCTGCGCAAGTCGCAGGAAACCAAGCTGAACATCACCGTGGGCAAGCGGCCGCCGCCGCCCAAGAGCGATGACAGCGACGAAGAATAAGCGAGGAGAAGCCATCCATGCATGTGCGTGACCTGATCCAGTTCCTGGGTGAACTGTCCGAGAACAACAACCGCGCCTGGTTCGTGATGAACAAGCCGCGTTACGACATCCTGCGTGAGGAATTCCTGGCGCTGACCATCAAGCTGATCGCCGAGATCAGCAGGTTCGATCCGGCCATCGCCGGTTGCAATCCGAAGAAAGCGCTGTTCCGTATCAATCGTGACATGCGCTTCTCGCACGACAAGCGTCCCTACAAGACACATTTTTCGGCGGCCATCACGGCCAGCGGACTGAAGAAGCCCAGCCAGGGCGGCGGCCCGGCGTACTACTTCCACATCAACGAAGCCGGCCAGTTGCTCATCGCCGGGGGCGAGTACATGCCGCCGACACCGCGCCTGCGCGCCATCCGCAACCGCGTCGTGGAAGATGCGGCCGGCTTTACGAAGATGCGCAAGAACAAGAAGCTGACGACCGCCTATGGTGACCTGCAGGAGGAAGGGAAACTGCAACGTCCACCCAAGGGCTTCGATCCGGACAGTCCCAATATCGAATATGTGAAGCTGAAGAGCTTCATCGTCTGGTCCGAAGAAGATATCCGCAAGAAGATCCCGGCCGACCTGGGCAAGCACGTGCTGGAGGGTTTCAAGAATGCCTATCCGCTCGTGCAGTGGCTGCGAGATATCCCGCTGGTGAGCACAGAGGAGTAATCCAACGCCTCACCGCATGTACCAAAGACAAAGCCCGCTTCATCAGCGGGCTTTGTCTTTGGGTTGTCATCAGCGTCTGCGCGCTGGCCTACTCCGGGGAGGCGGTACTGCTGGGCTCGGCATCCGGCGCACGCGTGGCACGCTCGAAGATGGGCGCAACCAGCAGGCCGACTTCGTAGAGCAACACCAGCGGCACGGCCAGCATCAACTGACTCATCACATCGGGTGGGGTGACCACGGCGGCCACGATGAAAGCGCCGACGATGACGTAAGGGCGAATCTGCTTCAGCTTGGCCAGCGGCACCAGCCCCATGCGCACCAGCACGATCACGATCACCGGCACCTCGAAGGTGACACCGAAGGCCACGAACATGGTCAGCACGAAGTCGACGTAGCTGTCGATATCGGGCGCTACCGAGACCGACTTGGGTGCGAAGTTGTTGATGAACGGGAAGACCACGCCGAACACAAAGAAATAGCAGAACGCAACACCGGCCACGAACAGCAGCGAGGACGAAATCACCAGCGGTGCGATCAGGCGCTTTTCATGCGCATACAGGCCGGGAGCGACAAAGGCCCACAACTGGTAAAGCACCCATGGCAGTGAAATCAGCACCGCCACCAGCATGGTGACCTTGATGGGGATCAGGAAAGGAGTGATGACGCCGGTGGCGATCATCTTGCTGCCAGCGGGCAGCGCATGGATCATCGGTGCAGCCAGCACGTCGAAGATATGGGCCGCAAACGGCATCATGCACAGGAACACCACCAACACCACCGCAGCCGCCTTGACGATGCGACTGCGCAGTTCGATCAGGTGCGAGATGAAGGTATCTTCGGCCTGGGTGTTTTCTTCAGCCATGGATTCGGAGCATTCTGATGAAGTGAGACGCGCTGCGCCAAATTAGAAGAAACCGGCCGACTTGCCCACGCCTACCGGGCGGCGGTACTTGGCCACGCGGGCGGACGCAGAGATCACGCGGGTCCTGTGGCCGCTCTGGTGCTTGTACCAGGCCGGGACCCCGGTGGTGCGCGAGAGCTTCTTGCGACGGAAGGCCTTGGCCTTGATCGCCAGCAGCGACGGGTCGGGATTGCGCTTCCAGCTGCTGCCACTGCTGCCGTCACCGTATTCATCCGAACTCTCATCGCCGCCATTCCAGGCCGCGTTGATTGAGGATTCGGTGTCGGACATGCTCTTGTGAATGCTGTTGCTGACGTCGCTGGCCGCATCCTGCACGTCCTTCTGCATCTTGCGCAGCTCGTCGAGTTCCATCTCGCGGCTGACCTCGGACTTGACGTCGTTGATGTAACGCTGGGCGCGCCCGAACAGGGTGCCGGCCATGCGCGCCACCTTGGGCAGACGCTCGGGGCCGATCACGACCAGCGCGACCACGCCGATCAAGGCCAGCTTGGTAAGGCCGATATCAATCATGAGTCTGTGTGGACATTAAGAGGACAGCGATGGCGCCTGTGGCGCCTCGAAGACCGGGTTGCCTGCACCGCAGGAGCACAGGCACCCCGAAGCACCCGCCAACCAGGCCGGGCGGACGCCAGCAGATCAGCTGCCGGACTTGTCTTTTTCCTTGGCCTGCACGTCGATGGCGGCTTCCTTCTTGGCTTCTTCTTCGCCTTCGCCGCCCTTGACGCCATCCTTGAAGCCCTTGACTGCCTTGCCCAGGTCGGAACCCATGTTGCTGAGCTTCTTGGTGCCGAAGACCAGCATCACGATCACCAGAACAATCAGCCAATGCCAAATACTGAACGAACCCATTCTCTTCTCCTAAGCGGACATCCCTGCCCTGTGTACGAACAAACCTGCCGGCCCCCGGGCCGGCGAATCCTCATTGTTGCACGAACCGTACCCGCCACGGATGGGGGCCGCCGATGACGTGCATGTGCAGATGGTACACCTCCTGGCCACCATCCGGTCCGGTGTTGATCAGGGTCTTGAATCCCCCGGTGGGCTGACCCTCGGCATCCAGCCCGTAGCCACAGCCCTGCTCGGCCGCCAGGCGCGGTGCCAGGGCCAGCATCTTGCCCAGCAGTTCGACATGCTGCGCGCCGCAATCGGCCAGCGTGGCCACATGCAGGCGCGGGATGATCAGGAAATGCACCGGCGCCGCCGGGTTGATGTCGTGAAAGGCGATCAGGTCCTCGTCCTCGTAGATCTTCTTCGAGGGAATCTGGCCTGCCGCGATCTTACAGAAAATGCAATTATCCAACGCCGTACTCCTGGGAAACACGGTATGAGGGGGAATCAATCCTTGCGGGCTGCCTTTTCTTCCAGGCCGGAGAGGCCTTCGCGCCGCGCCAGTTCATTGAGCACATCCTGGGGCTGCAGGTCGAACTGGGCCAGCAACACCATGGAATGGAACCACAGGTCCGCACATTCGTAGAGCACCTTGGACTTGTCGCCGGAGACACGGGCATCCTTGGCCGCCATCACGGTTTCGGTGGCCTCCTCGCCGATCTTCTTGAGGATGGCGTCGTCGCCCTTGGCAAATAGCTTGGCGACGTAGGATTTCTCTGGATTGCCGCCATTGGCCAGCTTGCGCGACTCGATGACTTCGGCCAGTCGCTTCAGGGTTTCACTCATGATGGGGTCTTGTCGCTGTCGACTGGCTTGGGAATGCTCTTGCGCACACGCTTGGGCTTGGCCGGGGCCGGCTCTGCCGCCGTGGCAGCAGGACCGCCACCGGCACCGGGGGCCAAGTCCTTGAGGACGGGCTCGACCGTGACCCATTCGCCGCTGTCGGCACTGCCTTCGAACTTCTGGAAGAAGCAGGAATGACGACCGGTGTGACAGGCGATGCCAGCGACCTGCTCGACCTTGAGCAGCACCACGTCTTCGTCGCAATCCAGGCGAATCTCGTGCACCTTCTGGAAGTGACCGGACTCCTCGCCCTTGTGCCACAGCTTCTTGCGCGAGCGGCTCCAGTAGACCGCCTGGCCGATCTCGACGGTGCGCGCCAGCGCCTCGCGATTCATCCAGGCGAACATCAGTACGTCATTGCTGCCGACTTCCTGGGCGATCACCGGCACCAGGCCGACTTCGTCCCATTTGACCTTGTTGAGCCATTTGGCGCTGATACTCATGCCAGCCTCATGGAAATGTTCTGATCGGCCATGAAGCGCTTGGCTTCCTGCACGGTGTGCTGGCCATAGTGGAAAATGCTGGCGGCCAGCACCGCGTCGGCCTTGCCCTTGGTGATGCCATCGGCCAGGTCCTGCAGGCCGCCCACGCCGCCGGAGGCGATCACGGGAATACTGACCGCTTCCGAGACGGCGCGGGTCAGGTCCAGGTCGAAGCCGCTCTTGGTACCGTCGCGATCCATGCTGGTCAGCAGGATTTCGCCCGCGCCCAGCTGCGCCATCTTGCGCGCCCATTCGACCGCATCCAGGCCGGTGGCCTTGCGACCGCCGTGGGTGTAGACCTCCCACTTGCCGTCACCGGCGCGCTTGGCGTCGATGGCCACCACGATGCACTGCGAACCGTACTTGCTGGCGGCATCGGCCACCAGTTGCGGATTGGTCACGGCCGAGGTGTTGATGCCGACCTTGTCGGCGCCGGCATTGAGCAGGCGGCGCACGTCTTCAACGGCGCGCACGCCGCCCCCTACCGTCAGGGGGATGAAGACCTGCGAGGCCACGGCTTCGATGATGTCCAGGATCAGGTCGCGGCCATCGGAAGAAGCGGTGATGTCGAGGAAAGTCAGCTCGTCGGCACCCTGGTCGTCATAACGACGGGCGATTTCGACCGGATCGCCGGCATCGCGCAGCTCCAGGAAGTTGACGCCCTTGACCACGCGACCAGCGGTCACGTCCAGGCAAGGGATGATGCGTTTAGCAAGGGCCATGTTATTTGTTGCCGGACAGGCGGTTGGCTTCCAGTTCGCGCGTCAGCTCATCGGCGCGATCCTGGCCGCTGCGCAGGTCCAGCGTACCTTCGTAGATGGAACGACCACAGATGACGGCTTCGATGCCCTCATCCTCGACGCGGCACAGGGCTTCGACGTCGCCCACATGGTGCACGCCGCCCGAAGCGATGATGGGGATGGTCACCGCCTGCGCCAGGCGCACAGTGGCTTCGATGTTGACGCCGCCCATCATGCCGTCGCGGCCGATGTCGGTGTAGACGATGGCTTCGCAGCCATAGCCTTCGAACTTCTGCGCCAGGTCCACCACTTCGTGGCCGGACAGTTTGCTCCAGCCGTCGGTGGCCACCTTGCCGTCCTTGGCGTCCAGGCCGACGATGATCTGGCCCGGGAAGGCGCTGCAGGCGTCATGCAGGAAGCCGGGATTCTTCACCGCGGCGGTGCCGATGATGATGTAGGACAGGCCATCGTCCAGATAGCGCTCGATGGTATCGAGGTCGCGGATGCCGCCACCCAGTTGCACCGGGATTTCCTCGACGTCGTTTTCCTCGGCGAAGCTGGCGACCGCCTTGAGGATGGCCTTGACCGCCGCCTCGTTCTTGGGCTTGCCGGCAAAGGCGCCATTCAGGTCGACCAGGTGCAGGCGACGCGCGCCCTGCCTGAGCCAGTGCAGGGCCATTTCCGCCGGATCTTCGGAGAAAACGGTGGCTTGTTCCATATCACCTTGTTTGAGGCGTACGCAATGACCGTCTTTCAGGTCGATGGCGGGTATGAGCAGCATGGCTAGGGGATGACTAGTCAGTAAAAGAGAAGGGTTGTCGACGATCAGCTACGAGGTTCTTGCCTGAAAGACAAAAATCAAGGTTTCCAGTGTACGAAATTCCGATACAGCTGCAAACCCGCCGCGGCACTTTTTTCCGGGTGGAACTGGGTTGCAAAGATATTATCGCGGGCCACGGCACAGGCGAACTCGCGGCCATACGGCGTCTGGCCGACCACATGGGCGGTCTCGGCCGGTACGGCGTAGTAGCTGTGGACAAAATAGAAGAAGGCGTTGTCGGCAATGCCTTCCCACAGCGGGTGGGCGCTGGTCTGGTGGACATGGTTCCAGCCCATCTGCGGGACCTTGAACAGCGATCCATCATCCTGACGCACACCTTCCAGCTCGAAACGCACCACCTTGCCGGGCAAGAGCCCCAGGCCAGGGGTGTCGCCTTCTTCACTCCAGTCGAACAACATCTGTTCTCCCACGCACACGCCGAACAGCGGCTTGGTGCGGGAAGCCTCGATGACGGCGTCCTGGACACCGGATTCGCGCAGGCTGCGCATGCAATCGGGCATGGCGCCCTGGCCAGGCAGGACCACGCGATCGGCGGCACGGATATCGGCGACCTCGCCGGAGATGCGCACATCGGCTTCAGGCGCGACATGGCGCAGCGCCTGCGCCACCGAGCGCAGGTTGCCCATGCCGTAATCGACTACAACAATTTTATTCATGGCGAAAATGATCGATGCTCACGCACCGGTAGACCCAGATGATTTAGCGATACCCAGCGGACGACAGCTTACAGGCTGCCCTTGGTCGACGGAATCGTACCAGCAGCCCGCGGATCGAGTTCGACGGCCATGCGCAATGCGCGACCGAAGGCCTTGAACACGGTCTCGGCCTGGTGGTGGGCATTGATGCCGCGCAGGTTGTCCACGTGCAGGGTCACCTGCGCATGGTTGACGAAACCGTGGAAGAACTCGCTGGTCAGGTCCACATCGAAGGAGCCGATCATCGAACGGGTAAAGGGAATATGGTATTCCAGGCCGGGACGGCCGGAGAAATCGATGACCACCCGCGACAGGGCTTCATCCAGCGGCACATAGGCATGGCCGTAGCGGCGGATGCCCTTCTTGTCGCCGATGGCCTTGGCGAAGGCCATGCCCAGGGTGATGCCCACGTCTTCCACCGTATGGTGCGCGTCGATGTGCAGGTCGCCCTTGGCGTGGATATCCAGGTCGATCAGGCCATGGCGGGCGATCTGGTCCAGCATGTGGTCCAGGAAGGGAACGCCGGTATCCAGCTTCTGCTGGCCGGTCCCATCCAGGTTGATCGCAACGCGGATCTGCGTCTCGTTGGTGTTGCGGACGACTTCCGCGGTTCTCGGTGTAGACATGGTCAGGGTTAGACGGGGTTCTATCGTTGGGTGATGCCTGGGGGATTGCCTTGGCGCCGCCGTCCTCTACAGGTCGCGCAGTGCCGCTTTCAGGGCCGTCAGGAAGAGACTGTTTTCCTCTTCCGAACTGACGGTAATGCGCAAACAGTTTTGCAGCAGTACATGCATTCTACCGGCATTTTTCACAAGTACCTTGCGCGCCAGTAAAGCGGCGAAGACTTTATCGGCATCCGGGACGCGGATCAAGATGAAATTAGCCGCCGACGGGAAGACCTGCACCCCGTCCAGCGCCGCCAGTTCGGCCGCCAGCGCACCCCGCGCCTCGCGCAGGCGCCCCGCCAGCCCTTCCACCACCAGCAGGTGATCCAGCACGAACAGCGCCGCCGCCTCGGTGAGCAGGTTGACGTTGTAGGGCGGGCGGACCTTGTCCAATTCCCGCAACAGCGCCGGCGCGGCCGCCAGGTAGCCCAGGCGTACCCCCGCCAGGCCGAGCTTGGAAACGGTGCGCATGACGATCAGGTTGTTGTGCTGGGGCAATGCCGGCATCAGCGTGGAGGCGGCAAACGGCTGGTAGGCCTCATCCACCACCACCAGTCCGTAGGGGGCGGCGGCCTCGACGATGCGCAACACATCAGCCATCTCGTAGAGCGTGCCGGTCGGATTGTTCGGATAGCCGAGCCAGGTCACCACCGGTTTGTGTTCCGCGATGGCGGCCAGCATGGCCGGCAGATCCAGCGTCAGATCCGCGCGCAGCGGCACGCCCACGTAATCCAGCCCTGCCATCCTGGCCGAGACGCCATACATGACGAAACCCGGTTCCGGCGCCACGATGGTCCGACCGGGAATGGCACAGGCCACCGACAGCATGGTGATCAGCTCATCCGAGCCATTGCCCAGCAGCACATCGTAACCCGCCGGCACGCCCAGGCGGTCGCAGATGGCGGCCTTCAGGCGCGTATAGGACGGCACCGGGTAGCGGTTCAGCTCCAGCGCGGCCAGTCGCTGCGCCAGCTCCTCGCGCAATGCGGCCGGCAGCACGTAGGGGTTTTCCATCGCATCGAGCTTGACCATGCCCTCGGCCGAGGGTACGTGATAGGACTGCCAGCCCCGCACCACGGGGCGAATCACATTGGCCACCACGGCTTCGGCGCTATCAGGCTTGGAGGGATTCATCATCTTGGCTCGCAGGGGCCAGCGCATCCAGGCGCTGGCGGATCAGTTCGCAATAATCAGGATTGAGTTCGAAACCGGTGAAATGGCGCCCGCAGCGTCGCGCCGCCACCGCCGTGGTACCGCTGCCCATGAAGGGATCGAGCACCACACCGCCCGGCGGACAGGACGCCTTGACCATGCGCTCCACCACTTCCAGCGGCTTTTGCGTGGGATGGTCGGCACGCTCCCGGTGCTCGCGATGCAGGCGCGACACGCTCCACACATCCTTGGGGTTGTAGCCCATCTCCAGCCACTTGGCGCCGACGAAGATGGAGCGTGAACGCGCCTTCTTGGTCTGCGCATCGTAGGGGATGCGAATCGCATCGAGATCGAAGAAGTAATCCTTGGCCCGGGCGAAGAAACCGATGGTGTCATGCACCGACGAATAGCGTCGGGTACTGCCGCCCATGGAAGGCACGCGGCGGTCCCAGATGATCTCGTTGATCATCATCATGCGCTGCTTCAACATGACGAAAATCTCCGGCGAATTACGCCAGGTGAGGAAGATGTAGAGACTGCCGTTGGCCTTCAGCTTGGGCAGTGCGGCATCCACCCACTGCTCGGTCCAGGCCAGGTAAGCCGCCGTATCGAGCTTGTCGGAGTCGTTGCCGTAGTCCTTGCCCAGCCCATAGGGCGGATCGGCGATGAGCAGATCGATGCTGCCATCGGGGATGCGCGCCAGTCCACCGACGGCGTCCAGCGCATCCTCGCAATGCACGCGGTCCAGCCAGCCGTCGCCTGCACAGGAGTCGATGGCCGCCGTCATGGGATCACTTCTTCAGCCGTAATTCAGCCGAGCGAGCGTGCGCCTGCAGGCCTTCGCCATAGGCCAGTTCGGCGGCGATCCTGCCCAGCGTCTGCGCGCCCTCTTCCGACACGCGGATCACGCTGGAACGCTTCTGGAAGTCATACACCCCCAGCGGCGAGGAGAAGCGCGCGGTCCGCGAGGTCGGCAGCACGTGATTCGGGCCGGCGCAGTAATCACCCAGCGACTCGGACGAAAAACGTCCCAGGAACATGGCACCGGCATGACGGATCAGGTCAGCCCATTGTTGCGGCTCCTGTGCCGAAATCTCCAGGTGCTCGGCGGCGATCATGTTGGCGATCTCGCAGGCCTCTTGCATGTCGCGCACCTTGACCAGGGCGCCACGGTCGGTCAGCGAGGTACGGATCACGTCCTTGCGCGGCATGTCCTCAAGCAGACGGTTGATCGAGGCTTCCACCTTGGCGATGTAGTCCGCGTCGGGGCAGAGCAGGATGGACTGCGCCAGTTCGTCGTGTTCGGCCTGCGAGAACAGGTCCATGGCGATCCAGTCCGGATCGGTGGCACCGTCGCAGATGACCAGGATTTCCGAGGGGCCGGCGATCATGTCGATGCCCACCACGCCGAACACGCGGCGCTTGGCAGCGGCCACATAGGCGTTGCCGGGGCCGACGATCTTGTCCACCTGCGGGATGGTCGCGGTGCCGTAGGCCAGCGCACCGACCGCTTGCGCGCCACCGATGGTGAAGACGCGATCCACGCCCGCAATGGCCGCGGCGGCCAGTACCAGCTCATTCTTCACGCCATCCGGCGTGGGCACGACCATGATCACTTCCTGCACGCCCGCCACCTTGGCGGGAATCGCATTCATCAACACCGACGAAGGATAGGCCGCCTTGCCGCCCGGCACGTAGATGCCCACGCGATCCAGCGGCGTAACCTTCTGGCCCAGCTCGGTGCCATCGGCTTCGCGATAGAGGAAGCCGTCTGAACCGCATTCCTTCTTCTGGCGCTCGTGATAGGCGCGCACACGATCGGCGGCGGTCTGCAGCGCATGGCGACGTGCCTCGGGCAGGCCGGCCAGCGCTGCCTGCAGCGCTTCCTTGCCGATTTCCAGGGCGGCCACGGACGCGGCCTGCACGCGGTCGAAACGCTGCGTGTATTCCAGCACGGCGACATCGCCACGCGCCTTCACATCGGCCAGGATGCCGGCGGCGGCGCGGTCGATGGCCTCGTCCTCGCTGGCTTCGAAGGCCAGCACGGCCGACAGCTTGTCACGGAAGCCGGCATCGGCGGAATCGAGTTTTCGGATGGCAATGCTCATGGTCTCACCTGCTCTGCGAGGAAATCTGGGTCGTTGAAATGACAGTATTACTTGGCCTTGGACGCCTTCTCGAAGGCATCGAGGATGGGCTGCAAGCGCTCGCGCTTCAACTTCAGCGCGGCCTGGTTGACCACCAGGCGCGAGGAGATATCGATGATGTGCTCGACCTCCACCAGCTTGTTGGCACGCAGCGTGCCACCGGTGCTGACCAGGTCGACGATGGCGTCCGACAGGCCGACCAGCGGACCCAGTTCCATCGAGCCATACAGCTTGATCAGGTCCACGTGCACGCCCTTGGCGGCGAAGTGCTCGCGTGCGGTCTTGACGTACTTGGTCACCACCCGCAGGCGCGCACCCTGGCGCACCGCACTGGCATAGTCAAAGCCTTCCTGCACCGCCACCGACAGGCGACACTTGGCGATGTTCAGGTCGATCGGCTGGTAAAGGCCTTCGCCGCCGTGTTCCAGCAGCACGTCCTTGCCGGCCACGCCGAAATCGGCCGCACCGTATTGCACATAGGTCGGCACGTCGGAAGCGCGCACGATGATCACCCGCACGTCAGGATCATTGGTCGGCAGGATCAGCTTGCGCGACGACTCCGGGTCCTCGGACACGGTGATGCCGGCCGCCTTGAGCAGCGGCAGGGTCTCTTCGAAGATGCGGCCCTTGGAGAGCGCCAGCGTCAGTTGTTGGGTCATGATGTTGTACTTTTCAATCCGAAAACTTATTTGATGCGCTGGATGTCCGCCCCGATGGCCGACAGCTTGGCTTCCATGCGGTCGTAACCACGGTCGAGGTGGTAGATGCGCTCCACCACCGTCTCGCCCTGTGCAGCCAGGCCGGCGATAACCAGCGAGGCCGAGGCACGCAGGTCGGTGGCCATCACCGGCGCACCGATGAATTTTTCCACGCCGGTGACGATGGCGGTGTTGCCCTCCACATCGATGGCCGCGCCCAGGCGGTTCAATTCCTGCACGTGCATGAAACGGTTCTCGAAGATGGTCTCCGTGACGTGGCTGGTGCCTTCGGCGATGCAGTTCAGCGCCATGAACTGCGCCTGCATATCGGTCGGGAAGCCAGGATATTCGGTGGTGCGGAAACTCACGGCCTTGGGCCGACGTGCCATCTGGATGCGAATCCAGTCCTCGCCCGAGGTGAGGATGGCACCGGCGTCGCGCAGCTTGTCCAGCGCGGCATCCAGCAGCCCGGCGCGGGTGCGCTGCAGGGTCACGTCACCGCCAGTGGCAGCCACGGCACACAGGAAGGTACCGGTTTCGATGCGGTCAGCGATCACCTGGTGCGAGGCGCCGTGCAGCTTGTCCACGCCCTGGATCACCAGGCGGTCGGTGCCGATGCCTTCGATTTTGGCGCCCATCTTCACCAGCAGCTGGGCCAGATCGCCCACTTCAGGTTCGCGCGCGGCGTTTTCCAGCACCGTCTCGCCATCGGCCAGGACTGCGGCCATCAGCAGGTTTTCGGTGCCGGTGACGGTAATCATGTCGGTGACGATGCGCGCACCCTTGAGGCGCTTGGCCTTGGCGTGGATGTAGCCGCCCTCGATATGGATCTCGGCACCCATGGCCTGCAGGCCCTTGATGTGCTGATCCACCGGCCGCGAGCCGATCGCGCAGCCACCCGGCAGCGAGACCTTGGCCTGGCCGAAGCGGGCCAGCAGCGGACCCAGCACCAGGATCGAGGCGCGCATGGTCTTGACCAGCTCATAGGGTGCTTCGGGACGGGTGATGTCGTTGCCGTTGAGCACCATCTCCTCGCCGTTCTCGCGCACGCGCAGGCCCATCTGCTTCATCAGCTGGGTAATCGTGACCACGTCCTGCAGGTGCGGCACATTGGTCAGGTGCAGATCATCGGCCGTCAGCAGACCCGCGCACAGGATGGGCAGGGCGGCATTCTTGGCGCCGGAAATGGTGACATCGCCGGAGAGGCGCTTGCCGCCACGGATCAGGAGCTTGTCCATCGTATTGCCTTATTTCTGGAATTCTTCGGGGGTCAGCGTCTTCATCGACAGCGCGTGGATTTCTTCGCGCATGCGGTCGCCCAGGGCGGCGTAGACCAGCTGGTGACGCTGGATCAGGCGCTTGCCGGTAAAGGCATCGGCGACGATGACGGCGGTGAAGTGCTGGCCGTCGCCCTCCACTTCGAGGTGCTGGCACTCCAGGCCGGCGGCGATATAGCTTTTGACGAGTTCGGGGGTGGGTAGCATGGTGAGGCTCTTCACAGGAATAGGGGGAATGCCGGGGGGCTCAATGCGAACCGGCGCGCAACTTGTAACCGCTCTTGAGCATGCGCACGGCCAGCGTGGACAGCGCCACGAAGAACACGGCGACGATACCGAGGCTGGTCATAGGGGGAATGTCGGACTGACCGAAGAAGCCGTAGCGAAAGCCATCGATCATATAAAAAAACGGGTTGAAATGCGATACCGCCTGCCAGAACGGGGGCAGCGAGTGTATCGAATAGAACACGCCAGCCAGGAAGGTCAGCGGCACGATCAGGAAATTCTGGAACGCCGCCAGCTGGTCGAACTTCTCGGCCCAGATACCCGCGATCAGGCCCATGGTCCCCAGAATGCCTGCGCCCAGCAGCGCAAACACCAGGATCCACAGCGGCGCCACGAAGTCCAGATGACCGAACCAGACCGTCACCACGAACACACCGGCACCCACCATCAGGCCACGCACCACGGCCGCCAGCACATAGCCACCGAACATTTCCCAATGCGACAGTGGCGTGAGCAGCACGAACACCAGGTTACCGGTGATCTTGGACTGGATCAGCGAGGACGAACTGTTGGCAAAGGCATTCTGCAACACGCTCATCATCACCAGGCCCGGCACCAGGAAACCGGTGTAGTTCACGCCCGGATAGACCTGCACGCGGTCCTGCAGCACATGGCCGAAGATCAGCAGATAGAGCAGCGCCGTCACCACCGGGGCCGTGATGGTCTGGGTGGCGACCTTCCAGAAACGCAGGATTTCCTTGTAGAAAAGGGTACGGAAACCGATCATTTTTCATCTCCCATGATCTGGATGAAGACGTCTTCCAGGTCGGCCTGCTGCAACTGCAGATCGTCGATCTCGGCGCCGGCGGCGCGCAGCGTGGCCAGGATGGGTTCGACTTCCTTGTAGTCATTCACGCGCAGCGTGTACTTGTTGGCGGTGTTGCCGGCGAGCAGTTCTTCCGGATGCGTCACCAGCGCCTTGAGGCCGTCCGGCAGCGCGCTGCGCTTGAGCTTGAGCACCATCTGCGAGCCCGAGATGCGGCGGATCAGGCCCTCGGTCGAATCCAGCGCCACCACCTGCCCGAACTTGAGCATGGCGATGCGGTTGCACAGCGCCTGCGCCTCTTCCAGGTAGTGCGTGGTCAGCACGATGGTATGGCCTTCGCGGTTGAGGCGACCGATGAAATGCCACAGGGTCTGGCGCAACTCGACGTCCACGCCGGCCGTGGGTTCATCCAGCACGATCACCGGCGGCTTGTGCACCAGCGCCTGGGCCACCAGCACGCGGCGCTTCATGCCGCCCGACAGGGCGCGCATATTGGTATCGGCCTTGTTGGTGAGGTCCAGGTTTTCCATGACCTCGTCGATCCACTTGTCGTTGTTGCGCAGGCCGAAGTAACCGGACTGCATGCGCAGCGTCTCGCGCACCGTGAAGAAGGGATCGAACACCAGTTCCTGCGGCACCACGCCCAGCTTCATGCGGGCCGCGCGATAGTCGCTGACGACGTCGTGACCGTGGATGGTGACCGAACCGGAATCAGCCCGGTTCAGGCCGGCGATGATGGAGATCAGCGTGGTCTTGCCGGCGCCGTTGGGCCCGAGCAAGCCGAAGAACTCACCTTCCTCGATTGCCAGCGAAACGCCGCCCAGCGCCTGCAGCGACTGGTAACGCTTCTTGATGTCTGTGATTTGGAGAGCGGCCATTGCCTCGCCCATTCGATACGTTATTTGCCAGAAAGAAATGAGGGAGCGGGAATCCACCAGGAATCCCTCACCCGCCTCGCCCTGGCCCCGTGCCGCCTGCCGTCCTGTAGGGGAGGTACGGCGGTGACGCAGCCATGTTGTCGTTATGCCATCGCGGTCAGGCCGCAGATCGCTGGTATTCAGGTTTTGCCGGGCTCAGGTGAAGCCACGTTCAAGGGAGGAAAAATCCGGTGCACGAGGCCGCAAGCGCGCCTGCAAAACATTCGATTATAGGGGAATTCGATTTTCCGGGCCGCCGCGGGTCATCCGCACCGGCCGGAGGGACTGGACCGATCAGTGATGTCGATCGGTCGCGGAGGTAGGCGCCGCCGTGCCTTGCAGCAGGGCGGAAACACCGTAGAGGTCGGCCAGGCTCTGCAGATTGGCCGGCAGGGTGCCAAATTCCAGCGCTGCGCCACGCTCGGCAGCCGCGCGCCGCCAGGCCAGCAGTGTAGCCACGGCCGAGGAATCGACCACGGTCACCTCGCTCACATCGATGCGGCCCTGCCCGGCGGCGATGGCCGAGAGGCCGTCGCGCAGGACAGTACTGGCATTGGTGAAGGTCAGCGAGGTGCCGGGCTTGAACATGGTGCAGGTTCTTTCGGATCGGTGAAGAAAATTACTTCTTGCCGTTGCTGCGGGCAGCCAGTTGCTGGTTCTTGTCGCTCAACGCCTTGATCAGGCCGTCGATGCCGCCCTTGCTGATCTCGCTGGAGAAAGTGCCGCGATAGGCCTCGACCAGCCAGGCGCCCAGCACGTTGACGTCATACAGCTTCCAGCCGTCGGCCTTCTTTTCCAGGCGATAGCTCAGCTGGATGGGTTCACCGCCACGCGAGGAAATGACCTGCGAGTTCACTTCCACTTCGGTATCGCCAGGGGCGGCGCGCAGGGGCTTGAATTCGATCTTCTGGTCACGGACCTGCGACAGGGCGCCGGAGTAGGTGAACACCAGCAGGCTGCGGAACTGGGTGATCAGCTCCTTCTGCTGTTCCGGCGTGGCCTGGCGCCAGTATCGGCCGGCGGCCAGCTGGGTCATGCGCTCGAAGTCCACGTACGGCAGGATCTTCTGTTCGACCAGTTGCATGATGCGGCCGTTGTTGCCGGCCTGGATGTCCTTGTCGTTCTTGGCGGTGTCCAGCACCTCCGAACTGATGCGCTTGACCAGGGCATCCGGAGCCTCCTGGGCGGAAGCGGCGCCCGAGAAGGACAGGGCGGGAACGGCGATGGCGGCAATGGCGAAAAGTTTGGCAAGCATCTTCATAAGTGGTTTTCCATTCGAGTCAGCGGAAGGGGCCGGATTCTGCACGGGCAGGCATGCGCATCGGCATGCTTCCGGCAACCAGCGTCGGCGACCAGCGCCGGCAACTCCTTCGAAACCCGCCAAATGACGGGGTTCCCGTGCCGTCACAGTTGGCTACGGGTGTTACAGATAATGCAGTTCAGCAGGTTTTCAAGGGCCGCCGCACTGGCGGCGATGCAATCGGCATCGCAGCCAGCGGGGCGCAGCCGGGCCAGTCAGCCAGGCCGGCCGATCAGGGCTTTACGGCTCGATGGTGTTTTCCGGCTGATCCTTGCCGCCACCGGCGCCATTGATCTGGCTCTGGCGACGTTGCAGGTAGGCATCACGCACGAAATCGTACTTGTCCAGCGCGGCGTCTTCCAGCAGGGTCGAGGCATCCAGCAACTGGGCGCGGCGGTCGACGATGCGCACCACCGCACCGACGTTGCGCCAGCGTACCGGACGCTTGTAGGTCCACAGGTCGCCATACAGGTCCACCGGCAGGCCGGCGGTATCACGCACGGTCGACGGGCCGAAGAACGGCAGCACCACGTACGGGCCCGAGCCTACGCCCCACTTGCCCAGGGTCTGGCCGAAATCGGACTTTTCACGCGGCAGGCGAGCTTCGGTCGCCACGTCCAGCACGCCACCCAGACCGAAGGTGGTGTTGATGGCCACGCGCATGAAGGTCGATACACCCTGCTCGACGCGACCCTGCAGCAGCTGGTTGATCGACGACCACAGGTCGCCGATGTTGCCGAAGAAGTTGCCCACGCCATGCTGCACCGGATTGGGCACCACCGCGTCATAGGCCTGCGCTGCCGGCTTCAGGGCCACCTTGTCGACCGTGTCGTTGAAGCTGAACATGGTCCGGTTGAAACCTTCCAACGGATCATTGGGATTGTTGCTGGTGCTGGCGCAGCCGGTCAGGGCTGCGGCTGCCAGGGCGATGGCGCCCAGGCGGCTCGCGTAGGCGGTGTTGATGGTCTTCTTATTCATTTTGAATCATCCTTTCCCTCTGCCGCCTTGCTGTAGAGGAACTGACCGATCAGGTTCTCCAGCACGATTGCGGATTGCGTCATCTTAATGGTATCGCCCGAAGCCAGGTTAGCAGTATCGCCGCCCGGTTCGATGCCGATGTATTGTTCACCCAACAGACCCGAAGTCAGAATCTTTGCGGAGCTGTCCTTGGGGAATTTGTAGCCTTCGTCCATGTTCAGCATCACCACGGCGCGGAAGGTCTGGTCGTCGAAGCGGATCGAGTCCACGCGGCCCACCACCACGCCGGCGCTCTTGACCGCCGCACGCGACTTCAGGCCGCCGATGTTGTCGAAGCTGGCCTTGAGCGCATAGGTCTTCTGACCGAAGGACATCGAGCTCATGTTGCCAGCCTTGAGCGCCAGGAACACCAGCGCAGCCACGCCCAGCAGCACGAAGATTCCAACCCAGGCATCCAGTGATTTACGTTGCATAGTTCAACCCTCTATATTCATCGTCGCCCGCGTACGGGCGCTCTACATTCTTTGCCGCGATCAGCTGAACATCAGCGCGGTCAGCAGGAAGTCCAGGCCCAGCACCATCAGCGAAGCGATCACCACAGTGCGGGTGGTGGCGCGTGCCACCCCCTCCGGCGTGGGCTGCGCCTGGTAACCCTGGAACAGCGCCACGAAGGTCACTGCCACGCCGAAGACGACGCTTTTCAGCACGCCGTTGGCGATATCGTTCCAGACGTCCACCCCGCCCTGCATCTGCGACCAGAAGGCACCTTCATCGACGCCGATCAGCAGCACGCCGACCACATAACCGCCCATGACGCCCACGGCACTGAAGATCGCCGCCAGCACCGGCATGGCGATGACACCTGCCCAGAAACGCGGCGCGACCACGCGTTGCAGCGGGTTCACGGCCATCATCTCCATGGCCGACAGTTGCTCGCCGGCCTTCATCAGGCCAATCTCGGCGGTCAGCGAGGTCCCGGCGCGCCCGGCAAACAGCAGCGCAGTCACCACCGGACCCAGTTCACGCGTCAGCGACAGGGCCACCAGCAGACCCAGCGCCTGTTCGGAACCGTATTTATTGAGCGTGTAATAACCCTGCAGACCCAGTACGAAGCCCACGAACAAGCCGGACACCGCGATGATCACCAGCGAATAGTTACCGATGAAGTGGATCTGGTCGGTAATGAGGCGCGGACGACGCAGCAAGCCCAACGAGGCGCCCAGCATGTTGACGAACATGCGCGTGGCAAAGCCGACCCCGACCACGAACTCCCGGATACTGCGGCCCAGGCCGCTGACGAGACCGACGATCATGCGCCGCCTCCCAGACCCAGGTCCTCGGCCAGCGACTTGCCGGGATAGTGGAAAGGCACCGGCCCATCGGCCTCGGCGTGGACAAATTGCTTCACATAGGGATCGGTGGAATGACGCATCTCTTCCGGTGTACCCTGGGCCACGATCTTGCCGGCGGACAGGAAATACACATAATCGGCGATACCGAAGGATTCATTGACGTCGTGCGACACCAGGATGGATGTCGACCCCAGCGCATCATTGAGACGACGGATCAGGTTGGCGGTCACACCCATGGAAATCGGATCGAGGCCGGCGAAGGGCTCGTCATACATGATCAGCGCCGGGTCCAGCGCGATCGCCCGGGCCAGCGCCACGCGCCGCGCCATGCCGCCGGAGATTTCCGCCGGCTTCAGCGCTGCCGCATTGCGCAGGCCGACAGCGTTGAGCTTCATCAGGACCAGGTCGCGGATGAGCGTTTCATCCAGGTCGGTATGCTCGCGCAGTGGAAAGGCCACGTTGTCGAACACCGTCATGTCGGTAAACAGCGCGCCGTTCTGGAACAGCATGCCCATCTTGCGACGCAACAAATACAGTTGTCCGGTCCCCAGGTCGGGCACGTTTTCGCCATCCACTTCCACCCTGCCCTGCTGCGGCTGCAACTGTCCGCCGATCAACCGCAGGATGGTGGTCTTGCCCGAACCGGAACCGCCCATGACCGCCACCACCTTTCCGCGCGGGAAATCCATATGGAGACCGGACAGGATCGGCCGGTCGCCATAACGGAAGTGCAGATCGCGGATTTCAACGATATTAGGCAAAGGGATTCTTCGAGTTCTTTGGAAAACCGACATTGTAGAGCAAATTTTACAAATCGCTTTCAAGAGGGCAATACAGCGTGTAAATGGCCGCGGCGAAACGAGCCTTTTCTTTACAAGTTGCATGCAATTTAGAGGAACTTGATAACTATTGCCAACAACCAACTTGCTGACGAATGAGTCAGTTAAATATTGTGCATTTCAGATATTTCCCATTGCGTGGCATATACGCAACGAATTCATATACAAAAGACAACACGGGTGTGATTTGCCCCCAAAACGCTCCATGTCGAGGGGCCCTCATGGTTTCCCGACAAGGATGCCGGCGCACCGAGGACCAGCCCGGAAGAACAATGCAGCCAAGCAAAGCATAGGGTTGCGGCGCACGGCTTGCTACAATGTCGGTTTTGCTTTCGGAAGAATCTGTCATGAGCCTCAAATGCGGCATCGTGGGTCTGCCCAACGTCGGTAAGTCCACCCTTTTCAACGCGCTGACCAAGGCCGGCATCGCCGCCGAGAACTATCCGTTCTGCACCATCGAGCCCAATGTCGGCATCGTGGAAGTGCCCGATCCGCGCCTGAAGGCGCTGGCCGAGATCGTCAAGCCTGAGCGCATCCTGCCGGCGACCGTCGAATTCGTCGACATCGCCGGCCTGGTGGCGGGTGCCTCCAAGGGTGAAGGCCTGGGCAACCAGTTCCTCTCGCACATCCGCGAGACCGACGCCATCGTCAACGTGGTGCGCTGCTTCGAAGACCCCAACGTGATCCACGTTGCCGGCCGCGTCAGCCCGCTGGACGACATCGCCGTGATCCAGACCGAACTGGCCCTGGCCGACATGGGCACGGTCGAGAAGGCCATCCACCGCGAACAGAAGAAAGCCCGTTCCGGCGACAAGGACGCCGCCAAGCTGGTCGCCCTGCTGGAACGCATCATGCCGGCGCTGGACGAAGCCAAGCCGGTGCGTGCCCTGGGCCTGGATGCCGAAGAGATGCTGCTGATCAAGCCGCTGTGCCTGATCACCGCCAAGCCGGCCATGTATGTAGCCAACGTGTCCGATAGCGGCTTCACCAACAACCCGTTGCTGGACCAGCTGACCGGCTATGCCAAGGAACAGAACGCCCCCATCGTGGCCATCTGCGCCGCCATCGAAGCCGAGATCGCCGACCTGGACGACGCCGACAAGGTCGACTTCCTGGCCGACATGGGCATGGAAGAACCGGGCCTGGACCGTCTGATCCGCGCTGCCTTCAAGCTGCTGGGCCTGCAGACCTACTTCACCGCTGGCGTGAAGGAAGTGCGCGCCTGGACCGTGCCTGTCGGCGCCACCGGCCCGCAAGCCGCGGGTGTGATCCACACCGACTTCGAGCGCGGCTTCATCCGCGCGCAGACCATCGCCTTCGAGGACTACATCGCCTGCAAGGGTGAGACCGGTGCCAAGGAAGCAGGCAAGATGCGGGCCGAAGGCAAGGAGTATGTGGTCAAGGATGGGGATGTGATGAACTTCCTGTTCAACGTCTGAGACAAGACATTTCAGAGTATTTCGCCTCTCTGCCTCATTGAGTGCGCATCAACGACAAGCCCCGCATCAGCGGGGCTTGTCGTTTGAGTCAGATCATGAGCGCAAACGCATCGGCAGATAAAGGTTTCTGACGGCGACCATCAACTCAGACGGCGCTTTTTTCGCCGAACCGCAAACTCTGCTTAAGATCGTTCATCCATGAAGGCGCAATCAAGCCATCATGTTGCAGTCGCCCCACCACGATGCCCGAATGCACACCAACCCTGCTTGCAAATGCCTTGACCTCAAACTTGGTCTTCAGTTTCGGCAAGTCGCCCTCATACTTCTCGGGGATCAGGCGGCTACGAGCCCAGGCATCCGCCTCCAGCTCTTGCGGGTCCTGTCTGTCTGTGGCATTGGGATCGTCGAGAAAGATGGATTTTTTCTCTTCCCTGCTATTGGCATGCAACAAGATGTGCGCAGCCTCGTGGAAAAAACTGAACCAGAATTTGTCATTGGTCCTGCCGTAGAGCGACAGCTGAATCAGTGGACGCGTCGGACTCAACCAGCGCGCCACCCCGCTAACATGCGCCCGGGAAATGGCAGGCACGAGAACCAGCGACACCCCGGCATCGTGCAGCAAGGCGCGCAACTTCGGCTCGAACACGTCAGGAGCATGCTGCGTCAAGCCGCGGATAGTCTCCAGCGACCTCTCGAAACGACCTCTGTCATAGGGGGGACCATCAAGCTTTTCCGCCTGCTGCTCACCTAATCGAAGCCAGGCCGAAATGGCGCCGACGTCACTCTGCTCGGAGCGGGTACGACGAAACGCCACCTGCATTCCGCCGTAGTGAGTACGCCACTCGTCTGGCGTAGCGACGCCAAAGAAGCGCAGACAGCTATCCACAAGGCCGGGCTTATGCTTGCCGTCAACCCGTTGTTTCGGAATGGCACCACACGCCATCAGCTCCCGAAGCGGCAATTCATCCAGCCAGGAAATCCAGGCCGCATGAAGTTCAGCCGCCCGCAGACGCGCCAGGTGCTTCTGGAAATTTGCCTCCAGCGCCAACCAGAAATCCATGGTGCCACCCAGCACACGTTCCAGACGCTGCGCAGCATCCTGCGTGAGCGCCACCTTGCCATGGATAAGCTGGCTGACGTGCTTTTCAGTGTAACCCAGCCGCTGCGCCAACTCGGCCTGGGTCCAGCCACGCTCCTCGGCCAGGTCGAGAACGGATTCCCCCGGGGGCAGGACCCAGTCTGGAGCAAAGGAAGCGCTCTGATCAGCCTCAATCATGGTAATCCCCTATGTATTCAATGCAGATGATCGTGACCTCGGACCAGTCGATCGCACCATCCTCGCCGGTGGGACAAGGGTCGTGATCCGGAGCAAAGACGAGTCGCCAGCCACCGGCAAGATCCAGGGCGAACTGACCGTGACGGTCTCCTTTGAGGGGGTGCGGGTTGCCGGCAACCAGATCGCTCACACGTGCGGCAGCTTCCAAAGCCTGGAGACGCAAAATCATGTTGATTTGCATTGAAAACTGACCCACTTTCCCAGGAAATTTGCATCCAAAGTTGACCCATGTTTAGACCACAATCCTGCTCATGACAGCGAGCGGGAGAACGGAGTGATAGACGTGGCCCTACTTGGAATTATTCGACGCTGGTACATCAGAGACCGCATCTCAATTCGGGAAATCGCTCGCAGGCTCGACATTTCCCGCAACACAGTTCGCCGCTACATCCGATCCGATGTCAGCGAACCCGCTTATCCAGCAAGGCGTTCGCCAAGCTCGCTCGATGAATTCACCGCCAGGCTCTCTGCTTGGCTCAGCGCAGAGGCGGTCAAATCTCGGAAGCAAAGAAGGACCCTGAAACAGATGTTCCTGGACTTAAGAGAACTGGGATACGAGGGGTCGTATGACCGGGTGGCTGCCTTCAGCAGGCAATGGAAGGTGGGTCAAATGGAGAGGGTCAAATCTGCGAGCAAATCAACAGATGTGCGCATCAAAGTGTTTTTTCGCTTGTAACAACAGCGATCCGGAACCACAAGCCGGGTCGTAGATCTTGTTGACGGTTTTCTGACCATGCATGGCCAACTGTGCGATCAACTTGGACACATTCTGCGGTGTAAAAAACTCGCCCCCCGACTTGCCGGCATTGGCGGCATAGTTGGAGATCAGGAACTCGTAAGCATCGCCGAACAGATCGATGTGACTCGCATCAAAATCGCCGAAATCCAGTCCTGCCACCCCCTTGAGCACCGCAGCCAACCGGGAGTTCTTGTCCTTGACCGTGTTGCCGAGTCGGTTGCTGGTGGTATCGAAGTCCGCAAACAAACCCTTGATGTCCTGCTCGGATTCATAGCCGCTGGCCGATCCCTCGATGGCGGAAAAGATCGCAGCCAGGTCTGTGTTCAAACTTTCGTTGGTGGTAGCCCGGGCAACCACGTTGACGAACAGTTGGCTCGGGTAGATGAAATACCCCTTGGTCTTGATGGCGTCATCCTTGGCGGCTGCGATGTTCTCATCGTCGTCGTTCATCTCGGCGTAATCCACTGAGGGATCACCGCCGGTGATGTAATCAGTAAAGTTTTCGCTGATGAAACGATAAAACAGGCTGCCGAGCACATATTGCTTGAAATCCCAACCATCGACCGCGCCGCGTACCTCATTGGCGATTTGCCAGATCTGGCGTTGTAGTGCCGCGCGCTGCTGTGTGCTTGTCATCGTCATTTTCCCTTTTTGAATCTGTTGCAATGGACCACGCGAAAAATCAGCACCCGGCGGCGTGCGCCTGCAATGCCAGCCGATGCCGCGCTGTACTCATTGAGCATAGTCCTGAATCGCGGGAGTCTACCATTTGGAGGCCTTTTGGGCATCCTGGCGACGGCTAGCCAAGATCAGCCCGGCAGCCCACGAAATACTCTGCAACCGGCGCTACCTTAGCCAATGGCGCCCGGTGAGCCTAGGTTTCAGCTATCATCGACGCCGACCATCGCATGCGCATCAGCCGCAGAAAACAAAAAAGGGGAAACGATCCATGGCCATCTGGCTCATCCGCGCCGGCTCCCACGGCGAGTACGAACACAAGTTCATCCAGGAAAATCGCGTCTACGTGACCTGGGACGACCTCGACGTCGACCTGTCCAAGATGCAGCAGCGTGGTGAGCTCACCGCCGCAATGATGCAGCGCTATACCGAGGCCAAGCCCAAGACCATCCAGAACTGGGTCAGCCAGGTCTGGCGCTTCGGCCACGACATGAAGAAGGGGGACCTGGTGATAGTCCCCCTGAAATCCCAGCCTGCGGTCTATATCGGTGAAATCACCGGCAACTACCAGGCCCTGCCAGCCGGTCCCAGCCCGTTCTTCCATTCGCGCGCGGTCAAGTGGATCGGTGAGGCCATCCCCCGCACCCACTTCGGCAAGGACCTGCTGTTCTCCTTCGGCGCCTTCATGACCATCTGCCGTATCCAGCGCAACAACGCCGAAGAGCGGATCGCCGCCATGCGTGCCAGTGGGTGGAAGGCCGAGGCCCTGGCCGACGCCACCAAGGGGGTGACCGTGGCCAGTGTCGACGAAGAAGTGGTCGATACCGATCTGGACGAGCTGGCGCGAGACCAGATCGCGTCGCTGATCGCTGCCCGCTTCAAAGGCCATGGCTTGACTCGCTTGATTGAAGGCATCCTCAAGGCGCAGGGCTATACCACCTATCGCAGCCCTGAAGGAGCCGATGGCGGTGCCGATATCCTGGCCGGCTCCGGCCCCCTGGGCTTCTCTGCGCCGCGCCTGTGCATCGAGGTCAAGTCGGAAGATTCGCCCATTGGTCGCGAGCCTGTGGATAAATTGCTAGGGGCGATGACCAAGTTCAATGCCGATCAGGGATTGTTCGTGGCCTGGGGCGGCTTCAAACGCAACGTGCAGAAGGAACTGGCCTCACAGTTCTTCCGCCTGCGCCTGTGGACTCAAAAGGAAATCCTGGAGCAACTCTTCGAACAATACGAGCGACTTGACGAGGATCTCAAGGCTGAGCTTCCTCTCAAACGCGTGTGGATGGTCGCTTCACAGGAAGAAATCCTGTAAATCATTTTTGCCGGTCACAGGTTTTATTCCTGGTGGATACATCACTTGGCCGGTGAGTCTTGGCACATGGCCTGATGCTGGCCTACATTCCCTTATCTGCGCCAAGGCGCTGGCATAGCTCGTCAACACCACTGACCAGCCAGGCTCACCCCCGCCCCACCCCCAGATAACTCTCCACAATCCGCCCATCCGCCCCCAGCACCACCGCCGGCCCTTCGCAGACAATCTCCCCCATCTCCAGCACATAGCCATAATCAGCCACCTGCAATGCCGCCCGCGCATTCTGTTCCACCAGCAAGGTCGCCACGCCGGTACTGCGCAGCTGGCTGATGATGGCAAGAATCTCGCGCGTCACCAATGGTGCCAGGCCCAGGCTGGGCTCATCCAGCATCAATACCTGCGGCTTGGCCATCAATGCTCGACCTACGGCGAGCATCTGGCGTTCGCCGCCGGAGAGCGTGCCGGCGGCCTGCTTGCGGCGTTCCTTCAGGCGTGGGAACAGGGTGTACACGAAATCCTGCTGATCCAGATAACCCGCTTCACCATGGCGACGACGCTTGTAGGCCCCCAGCAGCAGGTTGTCTTCCACCGTCATGCTGGCAAACAGTTCGCGCTTTTCCGGCACCAGCGAGAGGCCGCGTGCGACGCGCTCTTCGATCTCCATCCGCCCCACATCCTCGCCCTGGAAGACGATCCTGCCACTGGCCGTGGCGCCCGTGGGCAGCGCGCCCATCATGGCGTTGAGCAGGGTGGACTTGCCGGCGCCGTTGGGGCCGATGACGGTGACGATCTGGCCGGCCCGCAGGGATAGCGCGGCATCGGTCAGCGCGGCGACCTTGCCATAGCGGGCCGAGAGGCCACTGACCTCCAGCAGGACCGGGGCAACGGCAGTGCGTACTTCGGCCTGCTCCTGCAGCGGCAGGCTCATGGTGGCGGCGGTCATCATTGGGCTCCTCCGAGATAGGCTTCCAGCACGGCAGGGTGGACCTGGATCTGTGCCGGCGTGCCCTCGGCAATCTTGGTGCCGAATTCCATGACCACGATGTGGTCGGTCAATTGCATGACGAAGTCCATGTCATGCTCCACCAGCAGCACCGCCATGCCTTCGCCGCGCAGCTTGTCCAGCAGCGCCGCCAGGGCTTGCTTCTCCTTCAGGCGCAGGCCGGCGGCGGGTTCGTCCAGCAGGAGCAGCGCGGGGTCGCAGCAGAGTGCACGGGCGATTTCGAGAATGCGCTGCTGGCCCAGCGCCAGGCTGCCGGCAGGCCGGTCCAGCATGTTGCCCAGGCCGACGCGCTCCAGCTGGTGGCGGGCCTCCTGCAGGATGCGCGCTTCCTCGGATGCATTGGCGCGCACCAGGCTGGCGAGGATGCCGCGCTGCGGGGGGCATATTCACCACGACGGAAGGCCCCCATGGCAGCGTTCTCCAGCACGCTCATGCCCGGCACCAGGCGCACATGCTGGAAGGTGCGGGCAATGCCGCGACTGCAGATTTCGCGTGACGACAATCCCGCCAATGACTGGCCGCGATAGTCGAGCTTGCCGCTGGTGATCGACAACACACCGGTCACGAGGTTGAAGGTGGTCGACTTGCCGGCGCCGTTCGGCCCGATCAGTCCGACGATCTCGCCAGCCTTGACCGCGAAGCTGACATCGTTGACCGCCACCAATCCGCCGAACTGCTTGCGGGCCGATTCGACCTGCAGGATGACTTCTCCCCGCTGCGGCTTGGGCAACTGTGCCAGCGGCGCGCCACCTGTTCGCAAGCTATGCACCCGGCGCTGGCCGAAGCGCGCCTGCAGGCGCGGCCACAGGCCTTCGTTGGCGAACTGCAGGAAGATCACCAGGGCAATGCCGAAGACGATGGCTTCGAAGTTGCCGCCGCTCCCCAACAGGCCGGGCAGCCACTCCTGCAGGAAGTTGCTCAACACCGCCAGCAATCCCGCACCCAACAGCGCACCCCAGACATGGCCGGCACCGCCCACCACCACCATCAACAGGTAGTCGATGCCGTATTTCAGTCCGAAGGGCGTGGGATTGACCGCCTGTTGCAGATGCGCGTAGAGCCAGCCCGAGATGCCCGCCAGTACGGCGGCATAGACGAAGATGACGATCTTCAGCCGGGCGGTATCCACACCCATGGACTCGGGCATGACGTACCCATATTTGAGCGCCCGCACCGCACGACCGGCGCGCGAGTCGAGGAAGTTGACGACCGAAACCAGCGCCAGGATCACCACGCCCCAGATCAACAGATACATCGAGCCACCGTTGCCGAACTCGAAGCTGCCGATGCTGATGGCGGGGATACCATTGATGCCATCGTGCTTGCCCAGCATCTCCAGATTGCCGAACAGGTAGTACAGCGACAGCCCCCAGGCAATCGTGGACAAGGGGAGATAGTGGCCGGAAATGCGCATGGTCAGCGCGCCGATCACCAGCGCCGAGCAGGCGGTCAGGGCGATGCCGGCCAACAGGCCGACCCAGGGCGAGAGGCCGAATTGCGTGGTGAGATAGGCGGTGGTGTAGGCGCCGATGCCGACGAAGGCCGCCTGCCCGAACGAGATCAGGCCGGCCACGCCGGTCAGCAAGACCAGCCCCAGGGCGACGATGGCATACAGGCCGACATAGGACAGCAGGGTCACCCAGAACGGCGGCAGGCCCAGCTGCGGCAGGGCCAGCACGACGGCGAAGAACAGCACCGGCCAGGCGGCGCGATGGGTCATGAAGGATGGCATGGATGGCATGGTGGAGACCTCAGGCTTCTTCGTCGATGTGGTGGCTGGTCAGCGACCGCCACAGCAGGATGGGCAGGATGACCGTGAAGACGATCAATTCCTTGAACGAGCTGGCCCAGAACGAGGAAAAGCTCTCGACCAGGCCCACCGAGACCGCACCCAGTGCCGCCAGCGGATAGCTGGCCAGTCCGCCGAAGATGGCCCCCACGAAGCCCTTCAGGGCGATGATGAACCCCGATTCGTAATTGACAATGGAGAAAGGCGCGATCAGGATGCCGCACAGCGCACCGATGCCGGCCGCCATCGCAAAGGACAGCTTGCCGGCCTGGTTGATGCCCACGCCCACCAGTCTGGCGCCGAGCCGGTTGACGGCGGTGGCACGCAAGGCCTTGCCGGTGAGCGTACGTTCGAAGAAGAGATAGATCACCGCGATCAGCGCCGCCACCGTCACCAGCACGATCACGCTCTGTCCCGACACGGGACTCTCGCCCAGGTTGAACTGCAGATCGGTGAAGGGCCGGGTATTGCTGCCTTCCGGCCCGAACATCAATAGCCCCAGCCCGACCATGGCCAGGTGCACGCCCAACGAGACGATCAACAGCACCAGCACGCTGGAATGCGCCAGCGGCTGGTAGGCCACGCGATAGATCATCGGCCCCATCGGCACCACGATGAGCAGTGCCAGCAGGATCTGCAGCGGCATGCCCAGTGTCTGCAGGTCGACGTAACGGGTGATTGCGACCACCAGCAGCGGCACCAGTACCTGCGTGGCCAGCATCCAGGGCCAGCGTCGCCGCAGGCGCGCGCGGGATTGCGGCAGGCGCAATGCGCTGCCGGCTTCCACCGCCAGCGTCACGCCGCCCAGTGCCAGCAACAGCAAGGCCGTGCCGGGTGCCTGGCCGTTCTGGATCGCCGCCAGCGTCAAGGCGCCGAAGGCGACGAACTCGCCCTGCGGCAGGAAGATCACCCGCGTCACCGAAAACACCAGCACCAGCGCCAGCGACAACAGCGCATAGATGGCGCCGGTGGTAATGCCGTCCTGCACCAGCACGGTCAATATGCTTGCATCCATTTGTCTCCTCCTGTTCTGCCGGCCGTCGCAGTTCGGGCTGCGGCTGGCCGGGCAGGTCTCCGGCTCCGTCGAGCCGTTTATATTTTTTATATCATTTACGCAATCAACGACTGCCGGCATCCAGCCGTTCAGTCATATGACTATGCGGCCACCGGACGCTTGGCCACCAGGGTCAGGATGTCGTAGGACGCGACCAGCTCGTCCTCCTGGTTGCTGACCTCCACATCCCAGGCGACCACGCCCTGCCCCTGGCCATTGGCGTCCTTCCTGTTGCGGTCGATCTTGCGCTTGCAGGTCAGCCGGGCACGCAGGGTGTCGCCGATGCCGACCGGCTTGACGAAGCGCAGCGTATCCAGCCCGTAGTTGGCCAGCACCGGCCCGGGTGCCGGCGAGACGAACAGCCCGGCCGCCGCCGAGAGCACGAAGTAGCCGTGGGCGATGCGCTTGCCGAAGGGCGACTGGCGTGCCGAGATGTCGTCGAAGTGCATGTAGAAATGGTCACCGGAGAGGCAACCGAAATTCACGATGTCGGCCTCGGTGACGGTGCGTCGATGGGTGCTCAGCGAATCGCCGATCTGCAGGTCTTCGAAATAGTGACGGAAGGGGTGGATGTCCGATTCACGGACCTGGGCGCCGCGCACATGCTCGCCGACCACCGCCGCCAGCATGGTGGGCGAACCCTGCACCGCACTACGCTGCAGGTAATGCTTGACCGCCCGCGCCCCGCCCAGTTCTTCGCCGCCGCCGGCACGACCGGGGCCGCCGTGCTTGAGCTGCGGCAGGGGTGAACCATGGCCGGTGGATTCCGGCGCCGATTCGCGATCCAACACCAGCAGGCGGCCATGCCAGGCGGCGGCCGCAGGAATGACACGTGCCGCCACGGCGGGCGTGCGCGTGACCAGGCTGGCCACCAGGCTGCCGCGTCCGCGGGCGGCCAGGGCCAGGGCTTCGTCCAGGTCGTCGTAGGGCAACAGGGTGCTGACGGGGCCAAAGGCTTCGACTTCATGCACCGGGCTGCCAGCGGCCGTGTCGCGTGCCAGCAGCAGGGTCGGCGCGAAGAAGGCGCCCTCGGCCACACCCTCGCCCTGCGGCTGGAATGCCGTGCCGGCACCAAGCAGGATGTCGGCGCCCTGCTTCAACAGCGCCAACCGTTGCTCGACATCGCGCTGCTGGTCACGGGAAGCCAGCGGCCCCATGCGCACCGACTCCAGCGCCGGGTCGCCGACCACGATCTTGCGCAACCGCGCTGCCAGCCGTTCAGCCACGGCATCGACCTGCTGGCGCGGCACGATGGCGCGCCGGATGGCGGTGCATTTCTGGCCGGCCTTGGTAGTCATCTCGCGTGCCACCTCCTTGACGAAGAGCTCGAACTCTTCATCGTCCGCGCTCACATCCGGGCCAAGGATGGCGCAGTTCAGCGAATCGGCCTCGGCGTTGAAGGGAATGGCATTGGCAACCAGATTGGGGTGGACCCGCAGGCGGGCGGCGGTGTCGGCCGAGCCGGTGAAGGTCACCACGTCCTGCGGCTGCAGGCGATCCAGCAGGTCACCGGTGCCGCCGATCACCAGTTGCAGGCTACCGGCCGGCAGCAGGCCGGATTGCTGGATCAGCCGCACTGCAGCTTCGGCTAGATAGCTGGTGGCAGTGGCCGGCTTGACGATGCAGGGCATGCCCGCCAGGAAGCTGGCGCGAATTTTTCCAGCATGCCCCAGACCGGGAAGTTGAAGGCATTGATATGCACCGCCACGCCGCCGCGCGGTACCAGGATGTGGCTGCCGGCGAAGCGGCCCTGCTTGCCCAGCGCAAAGGCCGGCCCCTCATGCAACAAGTTGGAGGACGGGAATTCATTGGTGCCGATGCTGGCATAGGTGAACAGCGTGCCGCTGCCGCCTTCGATGTCGATCCAGCTATCGGCGCGGGTAGCACCGGTGTGGGCGGAGATGGCGTAGAGCGTCTCCTTGTGTTCGGTCAGGTACTTCGCCAGGGCCTTGAGGCGGGCGGCGCGTTGCTGGAAGTCCAGCGCCAGCAAGCCGGGCAGCCCCTGCTGGCGGGCGTGATCCAGTGCTTCGCCGAAGTCGATCGCCTCGGCGTGGGTGGTTGCGACGGCACGGCCGTTGACGGCGCTGTGCAAGATCTGGGCGGGACTCTCGCCGAGCCAGCGGCCGGCAATGAAACTCTGTAGCTGCGGTGTACGTACCGTCATGGGAACTCCTGTGGACGTGAAGATGCTGGCGCACCCGGCTGAAGGTCAGCCCGGGTGCATGGCCGGCATGGGAATCAAATGGCCTGAAGAGGCCGACCTACAAAGCGGATCAGGGCTGGTATTGCCAGGCGCCATCGACGATCTTGACCATCACCGAGGCGCGCTGGTCCAGACCCAGGTGGTCGCTGGCCGACATGTTGTAGACGCCGTGTACGCCGGTCACTTCACGGGTGGCTTCCAGCGCGTCGCGCAGGGCGGCGCGGAACTCCGGGGTACCGGGCTTGGCACGCTTCATCGCCACGGGAATGGCTGATTGCAGCAGCACGCCGGCATCCCAGGCATAACCGCCGAAGAGGGAGACACTGTCCTTGCCGTGGGCGGCCTCATAGCGGGCGGTATAGTCCAGCGCTACCTTGCGGATGGGATTGGTAGCCGGCAGTTGCGCCGCCACCAGCACCGGGCCGGCCGGCAGCAGGGTGCCATCCAGCATCTTGCCGCCCACCCGCAGGTAGTCGGCATTGGCCACGCCATGGGTCTGGTAGATCTGGCCCTTGAAGCCACGCTCCTTGAGAGCACGCTGCGGGACCACGGCCGGGGTGCCGGAGGCGGCGATGAGGATCGCATCCGGCTTGGCCGCCACCAGTTTCAGGGCTTGTGCGGTGGCCGAGGTATCAGTCGGAGCGAAGCGTTCGTTGGCCACCAGTTCCAGTTTCTTGAGTCCGGCGGCCTTCTTGAATTCCTCGTACCAGCCTTCACCGTAGGCATTGGCATAACCGATGAAGGCCACACGCTGATAGCCCCGCGCCACCATGTCGCGGGCGATGGCCAGCGACATCATGATGTCATTCTGCGGGGTCTTGAAGATCCACTTCTTCTTGGCATCCATGGGCTCGACGATGCGGGCGGCCGCGGCCAGCGAGATCATCGGCGTCTGCGCTTCGGCCGCGACCTCGATCATCGAGATCGAGTTGGGGCTGACGGAAGAACCGACGATGACATCGACATTGTTTTCGGTGACGAAGCGGCGTGCATTCTTGACCGCCTGCGTGGTGTCGGAGGCGTCGTCGAGGACGATGTAGTTGATCTTCTGCCCGGCGATGGTGGTCGGCAGCAGCGCGATGGTGTTCTTCTCCGGAATGCCCAGCGAGGCGGCCGGACCGGTGGTGGAGACGGTGACGCCGACGTTGATGTCGGCGTGAGCGAGGTGCATGCAGCCGGCCAGGGCCAGTGCAAACAGCGGACGGAAAAACGGCAGTCGAGGTGGACAAATAGAGGGCAAGCGGTACGGCATGGAGTCTCCTTGATGGTGTTGTCATTGTGGTGTGCATGCCTGCAATGACGCGACCGATCAAGGGCTCACGTCATCGTTTCTTCCTGGGGACGCCGTCCAGGCCCACGGCGCCGATACCACCGAACAACAGATCGGACACGACCACCGCCATGCGCTCATGGGTCAGCTCGCCATCGGGCTTGAGCCACATGAACATCCAGTTGATCATGCCGAACAGAAGCATCGCCAGCGGCTTGGCCATGCGACTGCGATCCAGCTCCGGGCGCACCGCGCACATGGCATCGGCCACTGCCCTGACCACCTTGCGTTCGCCGGCCAGGATGCTTTCCTGGTCCTCCGGCGCCAGGAAGCGCACGTCCTCGGTCAGCACGCGATGCTCGTTCTGGGCGTCGCGGTATTCCTCCACGAAGCGCTGGATCAGCAGGCGCAGGCGTGGCTCGGGTGGCAGGTCCTGCTGTGCCACCTCATCGACCAGAGCGCACAGGCGGTCGATATGGCCTTCGCAGATGGTCATCAACAGTTGATGCTTGTCGGTGTAGTAGTGATACAGCGAGGCCTTGGACAGGCCACATGCCAGTGCCACTTCATTCATCGATGTGCCGGCGAAACCGTTGCGCGCGAACAAGGCTGCCGCCTGTTCGATGATGGTCTCGCGCTGGTTGTCGTATCCCGCTGCACGCTTGCGTGGCATAAGTGCGTCCTCTTTGATATTTCCGCAAAGTCATGATTGTGCCGTAAATCAAAACTCTTACGAAACATCTACGCAACATCTGCAACCAGCACAGCGTCCGACCTCTCCAGCTGCCCTGCCCGACCATCGGTGCATCCCGAACTTTCCGATACCGGTCAGGAAAAACTTCAAAAACATTATTGACCAACCGGTCGGTCGAAATTATTATTCCCTAAAAAACAGCGACAGGCAAATGCTTTTTTCCCGCCTTCAGCCAGGAAGAAAGTAGCGGACAAGCCAGCAAGTTTCGCTGCAACGACAAGGCGGCGCAGCCCGGCAAGGGCCGCTGCACAAGGAGACGCGGTGCCCAGCTATGCAATCGAAGATGTGATTCCGGTGGTCCACCCCACGGCCTATGTGCATCCCACGGCGGTACTGATCGGCGACGTCATCGTCGGTGCCGATTGCTATGTCGGCCCGGCGGCCTGCCTGCGCGGCGACTTCGGTCGCATCGTGCTGCAGCGTGGCGCCAACGTGCAGGACACCTGCGTGATCCACGGTTTTCCCGGTCACGACACGCTGGTCGGGGAAAACGGCCACATCGGCCACGGCGCGGTGCTGCACAGCTGCACCGTGCAACGCGATGCGCTGGTAGGCATGAACGCGGTGGTCATGGATGAAGCGGTGGTGGGCGAGCAGGCCATCGTGGCGGCCTGTGCCTTCGTGCGGGCCGGCATGCAGGTGCCGCCACGCACGCTGGTGGCAGGCCTGCCGGCCAAGGTGGTGCGCGAACTCTCGCCCGAGGAGATGGCCTGGAAGCAGGCCGGCACCAGCACGTATCACGACCTGACCCGGCGCAGCCTGCGCAGTCTGCGCGAGGTCAGCCCGTTGAGCGAGATCGAGGAGAACCGGCCGGCCCTTGCCGCGCCCCGGGTCCAGCCCTTGATCGCCGCCAGGCGCGCGTAGCGCTGCGACAGGACAGTTTTACCGATTTTCGATTCAGCAGTTTTTTCAGCTTTTTAGCTTTTTTGTTTCACCCACCTGAAGCGGGCCGATGCGGTCAGGACCTCGTTCGCCCGTCGCTCAGCGTGCAACCCTTTCACGGAGAAGTACCATGTATGCACAGATGGTAGACACCGGCCTGACCCAGGTGCGCAAAGCCGAGGAGATGTCGCCGGAAGAACTGGCGTTCCAGGCGCGCATCGATGCGGGCGTCAAGATCGAGCCCAAGGACTGGATGCCGGAGGCGTATCGCAAGACCCTGGTACGCCAGATCTCGCAGCACGCGCACTCGGAAATCGTCGGCCAGCTGCCCGAGGGCAACTGGGTCACGCGTGCGCCCACGCTGCAACGCAAGGCCATCCTGCTGGCCAAGATCCAGGACGAGGCCGGCCATGGCCTGTACCTGTACAGCGCCGCCGAGACCCTAGGTGTATCCCGCGAAGACCTGCTGGCCGAATTGCACGCCGGTCGTGCCAAGTATTCCAGCATCTTCAACTACCCGGCCCTGAACTGGGCCGACATGGGTGCCATTGGCTGGCTGGTGGATGGCTCGGCCATCATCAACCAGATTCCGCTGTGCCGCTGTTCCTTCGGTCCCTACTCGCGTGCCATGGTGCGGGTGTGCAAGGAAGAATCCTTCCACGCCCGCCAGGGCTACGACATCATGCTGGCGCTGTGTCGTGGCACCCCCGAGCAAAAGCAGATGGCGCAGGATGCGCTGAACCGCTGGTGGTGGCCGGCACTGATGATGTTCGGCCCGTCCGACGCGACCTCGGTGCACAGCGCGCAATCGATGCAGTGGCGCATCAAGCTGTTCTCCAATGATGAACTGCGCCAGCGCATGGTCGACCAGACCATTCCGCAGATCGAATACCTGGGCCTGACCGTGCCCGACCCCGATCTGAAGTGGAACGAAGAACGCGGTCGCTACGACTTCGGCCAGGTCGACTGGGACGAATTCCACAACGTCGTGCGCGGCAATGGCCCCTGCAACCGCGAGCGCCTGTCTACCCGCAGGCAGGCCTACGAGGACGGTGCCTGGTTCCGCGATGCCCTGGTGGCGCACGCCGACAAACAGGCCACCCGCAAGGCCGCCTGATCCGTCGACTGTCCGATCTTCAATCCCTTTCGCTTCAATTCACAACAATGCCAGTGGCCGCCCCCTGCGCGGCCCGCCAACAAGGAAATCGATCATGAGCAAGGAATGGCCTCTCTGGGAAGTCTTCATCCGCAGCCAGCACGGTCTGGCCCATAAACACGTCGGCAGCCTGCACGCCCCCGATGGCGAGATGGCCATCAACAATGCCCGCGATGTCTACACCCGCCGCAACGAGGGCGTGGGCATCTGGGTGGTGCGCGCCGCCGATATCGTCTCCTCCTGCCCGGGTGACAAGGCGCCGCTGTTCGAGCCGTCCAACAGCAAGGTCTATCGCCACCCGACCTTCTTTCCCATGCCGGCCGAACTGAAGAACCTCTGAACCGGAGCCCGACATGACAAGCAAAACCGATTACGTGCGACGCCTGGGCGACAACGTCCTGGTGCTCTCGCAACGCCTCTCCGAATGGTGCGGCAAGGGGCCGGCGCTGGAAGAGGACATGGCCCTGATCAACGTCTCGCTGGACCTGATCGGCCAGGCCCGCCTGTGGCTGAGCTACGCCGGCGAGCTGGAGGGACAGGGCCGCAGCGAAGACCAGTTGGCCTTCCTGCGCGACGCCCACCAGTTCCACAACCTGCTGCTGGTGGAGCTGCCCAACGGCAGCTATGCCGATACGCTGGCGCGCCAGTTCCTGTTCGATGTGTGGCACTACTTCCTGCTGCAGGGCCTGTGCCAGTCCGACGATGCCCGCATCGTCGAGATCGCCCAGAAGTGCTTGAAGGAGGTGACCTACCACGTGCGCCGGAGCACGGACCTGGTGATCCGCCTGGGCGATGGCACCGAGGAAAGCCACCGCCGCATGCAGGTCGCCATCGACAACCTGTGGATGTACACCGGTGAACTGTTCACGCCCGACGCGCTGGACACGGCGATGCAGCAGCAGGGCCTGGCGCCTGCCCTGGATGAACTGCAGCAGAAGTGGCAGCAGCATGTGACCGAGGTCCTGCAGCTGGCCACCCTGCGCATCCCGGCGACCGGACTGTGGATGCAGAGCGGCGGCAAGCAGGGCCGGCATACCGAACATCTCGGCTACCTGCTGGCGGAAATGCAGTTCCTGCAGCGCAGCTATCCCGGAGCGGCGTGGTGAGCGTGAGCCCGGCAATCCAGGCCAGGCCGCTTCCCGCGCAGGCGGAGAGCGATCTGGAGGCGCTGCAAGCGCAGATCTGGCACTGGCTGGACCAGATCGCCGATCCCGAGATCCCGGCGATCTCGGTGGTCGACCTGGGCATCGTGCGTGCGGTGCAATTGCAGCGCGACCCGGCGCAGCAGATGCACTGCACGGTGGTGATCACGCCCACCTACTCCGGCTGCCCGGCCATGGGCGTGATCGCAGCAGACATCGTGAGCACGCTGCAGCAGCATGGTGTCGCCCAGGTCAGTGTGCGCACCCAGCTGGCACCAGCGTGGAACACCGACTGGATGAGCGAGAAAGGCCGCCGCAACCTGAACCACTACGGCATTGCCCCGCCGGCACAACAGGTGATCGACATCGGCGGTATCAGCCCGCAGCGTCACGCCGCGCCGAAAGTGCCCTGCCCGCACTGCGGATCGACGCAGACCGTGTGCGTGAGCCAGTTCGGTTCGACCTCGTGCAAGGCGCTGTACCAGTGCAAGGACTGCCGTGAGCCATTCGACTATTTCAAGGCCCACTGAACCGGACCGCAGCGTGGCACCCGGTCCCACCCAGAACATGACAGAAGGCACAACAACATGAGCAAATTCTATCCACTGACCATCGACAGCGTGAAGCAGGATACGCGCGACACCATCGTGGTCTCCTTCGCCGTTCCCGGCGAATTGCAGGACAGCTTTTCCTACCTGCCGGGCCAGCACCTGACGCTGCGCTCGCAGGTCAATGGCGAGGAACTGCGCCGCTCCTACTCGATCTGTTCGGCCGTGCAGGAAAGGCGCCTGCGGGTGGCCATCAAGCGCGCACCGGGCGGGCTGTTTTCCAACTGGGCCAATGACCACCTGCAGGCCGGCCAGCAGATCGAGGTCATGCCGCCCATGGGGCAGTTCAATGTGCCGCTGGATGCGGCCAACCGCAAGCACTACCTGGCCTTTGCCGCGGGCAGCGGCATCACGCCGATGATGTCCATCATCAAGACCACCCTGCTGACCGAGCCGCGCAGCCGGTTCACGCTGGTCTATGCCAACCGCGCGTCGTCCTCGGTGATCTTCAAGGACGAACTGAGCGATCTCAAGGACAGCTACCTGGACCGCCTGAACGTGGTCTACGTGATGAGCCGTGAGCAGCAGGATGTGGAATTGTTCAATGGCCGCATCGATCGCGCCAAGTGCGATGCCTTCCTGGCGTCTTGGATCAGGCTGGACGATATCGATGCCGCCTTCCTGTGTGGCCCGCAGCAGATGGTGGACGCCATCGGCGAATCGCTGCAGGCGCACGGCCTGCCAAAGTCGCAGATCAAGACCGAACTGTTCGCCGCCAGCGTGCCGGCGCGCAACCACGCTGCGCGTCCGGTGATCGGCAGCAGCCAGTGCGAGGTGACGGTGATCGTGGACGGCACCCACAATGTCTTCACCATGGACAAGGAAAAGGAGTCGGTGCTGGAAGCCGGCCTCAAGAGCGGCATCGACCTGCGCCACTCCTGCAAGGGTGGCGTATGCGCCACCTGTCGCTGCAAGGTGGTGGAGGGCAAGGTCGACATGGACGCCAACTACGCGCTGGAAGACTACGAGATCGCCCGTGGCTTCGTCCTGAGCTGCCAGTCCTTCCCGGTCACCGACAAGCTGTTGCTGGACTTCGACCAGGACAACTGATCCGGGCCTACTGATTCTTCCTCCCTCCATGCCATGAGCTATCAAACCATCCTCTTCGAGAAACAGGACGGCGTTGCCGTCATCACCCTCAATCGTCCCGACAAACTCAACAGCTTCACGGTGGCGATGCATCTGGAACTGCGCGAGGCCATCGACAAGCTGAAAGCCGATCCCGAGGTGCGCGTGCTGCTGCTGACCGGCGCCGGACGCGGTTTCTGCGCCGGCCAGGACCTGGGCGACCGCGCCGTCAAGCCCGGTGACGAAGGCAGCGCCGGCGTCGACCTGGGCCACTCCATCGATCAGTATTACGCCCCGCTGGTGAAATCGCTGCGCGCCCTGCGCTTTCCGGTGATCTGCGCCGTCAATGGCGTCGCCGCGGGGGCCGGCGCCAACCTGCCGCTGGCCTGCGATATCGTGATCGCGGCACGCTCGGCCAGCTTCGTCGAAGTGTTCTGCAAGCTGGGGCTCATCCCCGATACCGGCGGCACCTATTTCCTGCCGCGCCTGGTCGGCACCGCGCGCGCCATGGGCATGGCGCTGCTGGGCGAGAAGATCAGCGCCGAACAGGCCGAGCAATGGGGGCTGATCTGGAAATGCGTGGACGATGCACAGCTGATGGAACAGGCCCGCGCCATGGCCCGTCATTTCGCCAGCGCGCCTACCCTGGGTCTGGCCGCGACCAAGGCCACCCTGTACCGTAGCCCGGCGCACACGCTGGAACAGCAACTGGACCTGGAGCGCGACACCATGCGCACCCTCGGCCATAGCCGTGATTACCGGGAGGGCGTGGCCGCCTTCCAGGAAAAGCGTGCGCCACACTTTACGGGGCAGTGAGATGGAGGCAGAACGCACACCGAAATATCTACGCGTCACGCAACGGTCGCGACTGGCGCCACAGTCGCAACCGGGAGCGCGGGCGCTACCCGTGGACACCACCGTTGCCGTAGTCGGCGGCGGCACCATGGGCGCCGGCATCGCCCAGGTCGCGGCCACCGCCGGGTACCCCGTGCTGATCTACGACAGCGGCGAAGGTGCCTGCGCCCGTGCCATCGCCAGCATCCGCCTCGGCCTGGACCGCCTGGCCAGCCGGGGAAAGATCACCAGGGAGCAGGCCGAGAAGGCCAACGACTGCCTGGCGCCGGCCACTTCATTGCAGGAGCTGGCCTGTGCCGGACTGGTGATCGAAGCCATCGTCGAGCAGTTGCCGGCCAAGCAGGAACTGTTCGGCAAGCTGGAAGACATCGTCAGCCCGGAATGCATCCTGGCCAGCAATACCTCGTCGATCTCGATCACGCGCATCGCTGCCTCGCTGCGCCACCCGCAGCGCCTGATCGGCATGCATTTCTTCAACCCGGTGCCGCAGATGGAGCTGGTGGAAGTCATCCGCGGCCTGGCCAGCGACGCCGCCGTGGTGCAATGCGTGCACGACACCGCCCTCGCCTGGGGCAAGACGCCGGTGTTTGCCAGTTCCACACCCGGCTTCATCGTCAATCGCCTGGCCCGTCCGTACTACGCCGAAGGCCTGCGGGTACTCAATGAGCGGGCATCCCAGCCGGCCACTCTCGATGCCGTGATGCGCGAATCCGGTGGTTTTCGCATGGGGCCGTTCGAGCTGATGGACCTGATCGGCCACGATATCAATTTCGCGGTCACCCAATCGGTGTTCCAGGCCTGCTTCAATGATCCGCGCTTCACGCCGTCGCTGATCCAGCAGGAACTGGTACACGCCGGCCACCTCGGCCGCAAGACCGGGCGCGGTTTCTATCATCACGGTCCGGAGCACGTACCGCCTCCGATCGAGGACGAGCTGCCCTGCAGCACGCCCCCGGTGGCACTGCAGATCTTCGGCTCCCATCCGCTGGTGGAAGTCATCCGGAAGCGCTACAAGAAGGGCCATGTTGAATACCATGGGGCACGTGCCGACAACCTGCTCCTGAAGGCTGGCCCCGGTCGGCTGTACGTCACCGAAGGGCGCACCGCCACCCAGCAATCCTACGACTACGACATGCCTGACGTGGTGCTGGTGGACCTGGCGCTGGACTATGCCACCACCAGCCGGCTGGCGGTGACCCGGTCCGACCAGTGCAGCCCGCGCGCCTATCAGGCCGTGGCCGGGGTATTGCAGGCCTGCAGCTTCGCACTCTCGCCGATGGACGATGTGCCGGGGATGATCGTCATGCGCACCGTCTGCATGCTGATCAACGAAGCCGCCGATGCCGTCAACCAGGGCGTGTGCAGCGCCGCCGACGCCGACATGGCCATGCAGAAGGGCTTGAACTATCCGCGAGGACCGCTGGAATGGGCCAATGCAATCGGTGTGGATAACGTGGTCAAGGTGCTGCAACGGCTCAGCGCCACCTATGGCGAAGACCGCTACCGCGTCTCGCCGCTGCTGCAACGCCTGCAAGCCGCGAAGAGGAAATTCCATGAATGAGACCGCACTTCCCACCTGCACCCCGGACACGGGGACGGACCCGCAAACCCTGGCCGAGGCTACGGCCCAGGCCATGTACCCGCGCGACAACGCTTCCCAGGGACTGGGCATGAAGATCCTGGACATCGCGCCGGGCCGCGCACGCATGAGCATGCTGGTGCGCAGCGACATGCTCAACGGCCATGCCACCTGTCACGGCGGCTTCATCTTTGCACTGGCCGACAGCTGCTTTGCGTTCGCCTGCAACAGCCGTAACCTCAACACCGTGGCATCGGGGTGCAGCATCGAATACGTGGCACCGGCCCTGCGCAACGATGTGCTGACCGCCGAGGCGCAGGAACGCTCGCTGAGCGGGCGCACCGGTGTCTACGACATCACCGTGAACAACCAGGACGGCAAGCTGATCGCGCTGTTCCGGGGCAAGTCCTATCGCATCAAGGGAGAGGTGATCGCCGGCCTGCATGCCGCGCCTTGACCCCACCCGGTCGCACCTACGGCCGCACCTACAGCCGCACCTACAGCCGCATCTACGGCAGCACCACCGCACCACCAGAACCAGAGATCCCGAACAACGACAACGAGACTGGAGACGAGCATGACCACCCGCAATCCCCAACCCGGCGAGCTGGACGCCATCGAGACCGCCAGCCGCGACGAACTGCAGGCACTGCAACTGCAGCGTTTAAAGTGGTCGCTCCGGCATGCCTACGACAATGTGCCGCACTATCGCCACGCCTTCGACCAGGCCGGCGTGCATCCGGACGACCTGAAGAGCCTGGCGGACCTGGCCCGTTTCCCCTTCACCAGCAAGAAGGACTTGCGCGACCACTATCCCTTCGGCCTGTTCGCGGTACCGCGCGAGCAGGTGGTGCGGGTGCATGCTTCCAGCGGTACCACTGGCAAGCCCACGGTGGTCGGCTATACGCGCAACGACATCGATACCTGGGCCACCGTGGTGGCGCGCTCGATCCGGGCAGCCGGCGGCCGGCGTGGCGACATCGTGCAGATTTCCTATGGCTACGGCCTGTTCACGGGCGGCCTGGGCGCCCACTACGGTGCGGAAAAACTGGGCTGCACCGTCATCCCCATGTCGGGCGGTCAGACCGAGAAGCAGGTGCAGCTAATCCGCGACTTCAAGCCCAGCATCATCATGGTCACGCCCTCCTACATGCTCAACGTGATCGAGGAATTCCAGCGCCAGGGTCTGGACCCGGCGGCCAGTTCGCTGCGGGTCGGCATCTTCGGTGCCGAGCCCTGGACCGATGCCATGCGCGGTGAAATCCAGCAACGCGCCGGCATCGATGCAGTGGACATCTATGGCCTGTCGGAGGTGATGGGGCCGGGCGTGGCCAGCGAATGCATCGAGAGCAAGGATGGCCCGGTGATCTGGGAAGACCACTTCTATCCGGAAATCATCGATCCCGATACCGGGGAAGTGCTGCCCGATGGCGAGGAGGGCGAACTGGTCTTTACCTCGCTGTCGAAGGAGGCACTCCCGATGATCCGCTATCGCACCCGTGACCTGACACGCCTGCTGCCGCCGACCTCGCGCTCGATGCGCCGCATCGGCAAGATCACCGGGCGCTCGGATGACATGCTCATCATCCGCGGGGTGAATGTGTTCCCGACCCAGATCGAGGAGCTGATCCTGAAGTTGCCGCAACTGGCGCCGCAATACCAGTTGCAGATCGAGCGCCATGGTCACATGGACAGCATGTGCGTCTTCGCCGAACTGCGCGAGGATGCCTCCATCGAACATGTGGAGGCACTGGAGAAGGAGCTGCAGCACAGCATCAAGACCTATGTGGGCATCTCCACCAAGGTCACCGTGGTGCCGGCGGGCATGATCGAACGTTCCTCGGTGGGCAAGGCCCGGCGCGTGATCGACAACCGCAGGAAGAACGAGGGCGCGCCCGCCTTGGGAGCGGCCACCTCTTCCCCGGCCGTGCCGGCCTGAACCCTGCAACTTCACGACACAAGCGACGAGAAAACACATGGACGCATTCATCTGTGACGCCATCCGCACACCCTTCGGCCGCTACGGCGGCGCATTGGGCGCGGTGCGCGCCGACGACCTGGCAGCCGCACCGATACGCAGCCTGATGGCGCGCAATCCCGGCGTGGACTGGGGCCAGGTCGACGACATCCTCTACGGTTGCGCCAACCAGGCTGGCGAGGACAACCGCAACGTGGCCCGCATGGCGGGGCTGCTGGCGGGCCTGCCACTGGAGGTACCGGGTACCACCATCAACCGCCTGTGCGGCTCCAGCCTGGATGCGGTGGGCATGGCCGCCCGCGCCATCCGCTCCGGCGAGGTGCAGTTGATGATTGCCGGTGGCGTGGAGAGCATGACGCGCGCACCCTTCGTGATGGGCAAGGCCGACACTGCCTTCTCGCGTAGCGCGGCGATCTTCGACACCACCATCGGCTGGCGTTTCGTCAATCCGCTGATGCAGGCATTGCACGGCATCGACTCCATGCCGGAGACGGCCGAGAACGTGGCCGCGGAATTCGGCATCGCCCGCGCCGACCAGGACGCCTTCGCCCTGCGCAGCCAGCATCGCTGGGCCGCGGCGCAGGCGAACGGCTTCTTCGCGGGAGAGATCGCGCCGCTGGCGATCCCGCAGAAGAAGGGCGATCCGCTGCTCGTGGCCACCGACGAACATCCGCGCCCCGAGACCACGCTGGCAACGCTGTCCCGGCTCAAGGGCGTGGTGCGGCCCGACGGCACGGTCACCGCCGGCAATGCGTCCGGCGTCAACGACGGTGCCTGCGCGCTGCTGCTGGCCTCGGCCAAGACGGTCGACCGCTACCGCATGCGGCCACGCGCCCGCGTGCTGGGCATGGCCAGTGCCGGGGTGGCGCCACGGATCATGGGCTTCGGCCCGGCGCCGGCGGTGCGCAAAGTGCTGGCGCAAGTGGGCCTGACGCTGGCGCAGATGGACGTGATCGAACTCAACGAAGCCTTTGCCGCACAGGGGCTGGCGGTGATGCGTGCGCTCGGCTTGCCGGACGATGCCGCCCACGTCAACCCGAATGGCGGCGCCATCGCCATCGGCCATCCGCTGGGCGCTTCGGGTGCGCGTCTGGTGACCACGGCCATCAACCAGCTGGAACGCAGCGGCGGCCGCTATGCGCTCTGCACCATGTGCATCGGCGTGGGGCAAGGGATCGCGCTGGTGATCGAGAGGGTGGCCTGATGTCGGCGCAGCCAGAACCGGAAGACATCCTGGTGGCGCGGCATGGGCCGCACGTGCTGCATCTGCGCCTGAACCGGCCGGCGCTGCGCAATGCCCTGCGCAACCAGAGCCTGCGGGAAATCGCCGGCGAACTGGCGCGCGCCGAAATCGACGACAGCGTGCGGGCGGTGGTGATCAGTGGCAACGAGCAGGCCTTCGCCGCCGGCGCCGATCTCAACGAAATGATCCAGAAGGACGCCATCGCCACCCAGCTCGATGTGCGTGCCCAGTACTGGCGCACCATCGCCCGTTTCCCCAAACCGCTGCTGGCGGCGGTGAACGGCTATGCGCTGGGGGCCGGCTGTGAACTGCTGATGCATGCCGACATCGCCATCGCCGGGCGCGGCGCCCGCATCGGCCAGCCGGAAATCAATGTCGGCACCCTGCCCGGCGCCGGTGGCACGCAGCGCCTGATCCGCACGGTGGGCAAGCCGCTGGCGATGAAGATGGTGCTGTCGGGGGAATTCATCGCGGCCGAGGAGGCCCTGCGCGCCGGCCTGGTGGCCGAGGTGGTGGACGATGCCGACACCCTGGGCCGCACCCTGGCGCTGGCCACCATCATTGCGCAGAAATCGCCGCTGGCGGTGCGCCTGGCCAAGGAGGCCATGCTGCAATCCTTCGAACTGGGGCTGGAGGCCGGGCTGCTGCTGGAGCGCAAGTCCTTTTCGCTGATGGCCGCCAGTGCCGATCGCCAGGAGGGCATCGCGGCCTTCCAGCAGAAACGGGCAGCGGTGTTCAGCGGGCGCTGAATTCACTGCCAGTCTGCGACCCTGGGCAGGGATGTTTTCAGGCTGACAACAGGGCTTGGCGCGGCGACGACACTTCACGAGCTTGACATCGGGATCGGGTAAAATGCCCGGCCACGGCAGGCCCTGGCTGCGCACTTGTTGGACTTGCACTTGTACCCGCACGCGCGCCACCCGTCCCGCCCCCCGATTCCAACCCGCCGGCTCCGCGCCGGCTCTTCGCCAGTGCAGCACCATGAGCAAGCAAGCCCCCAGCGCCCCCGGCCGCGACAAGCGCCGTGGCAAACCCGCCGACGCCGCCGGTGCAGCCAATGCCACCGGCCATGCCGACACTGCGCCGCAGGCGCATGAGATCCGTCCCGGCCAGTCCATCGAACTGCTCAAGGAACTGCACATCCTGACCCGCGACGGCAAGCTGAACCAGGACAGCCGCCGCAAGCTCAAGCAGGTCTATCACCTCTACCAGTTCATCGAACCGCTGCTGCAGGAAGTGCTGGCCGACCATCCGGACGTGAGCCTGGTGGACCATGGCGCGGGCAAGTCCTACCTCGGTTTCATCCTGTACGACCTGTTCTTCAAGGCGCTGGCCGGTGCGCCGCGCATCTACGGCATCGAGACCCGCGAAGAACTGGTGCGCAAGTCCGAGGAACTGGCGGCGCGTCTGGGTTTTGGCGGCATGTCCTTCCTCAACCTGTCGGTGGCCGATTCGATCAGCTCGCCCAGCCTGCCGGAGCGCATCGACGTGGTGACCGCCCTGCATGCCTGCGACACCGCCACCGACGACGCCATCCATTTCGCGCTGGCCAAACAGGCGAAATTCATCGTCCTGGTGCCGTGCTGCCAGGCCGAGGTGGCCTCGGTCCTGAACCGCAACAAGGGCAAGTCGCTGGCCAATTCGCTGACCGAAATCTGGCGCCATCCGCTGCATACCCGCGAATTCGGCAGCCAGGTCACCAATGTGCTGCGCTGCCTGCAACTGGAAGCGCATGGCTACAAGGTCAGCGTGACCGAACTGGTGGGCTGGGAACATTCGATGAAGAATGAATTGATCATCGCCCAATACCGCGACCTGCCGCGCCGCCGTCCGGCCGAGCGCCTGCAGGAAGTGTTGCGCACGCTGGGCCTGGATGAGATGGGGACACGCTTCTTCGCGCCGCAGGCGGCCTGAGCAGGCAGCGGGACAGGAACGTTTCTTGCTGGTAAAAAATCAGGCGCGGCAGCATCAAGCCGGCGCCGATGCTGTCGATATATTGCATGAGAGCAAGGCCGGCCGCCACAAGCGCAACCGGCCGCTGGGAGGCCGGGCGACCGGTCGGGGCAAGGGGCCGGCCGGGTGCCGGAAAATGCAGATGAGCACATGAGATCGACCATCGCTATGGAATCACTGATTGCCGACAACGAACAACTGCGGGCTGAACTGCAGGACCTGCTGCAGCAGGCACACATCAACCAGTCCATCATCGAGCGCCATCAGGCGTTCGACCTCAAGCTGATCGGCGCCAGCGAATTCCGCGAACTGATCGATGTAATGCTGACCGTGATGCCGGGGGTGTTCAGCCTGGAGACGGTGACCCTGTCGTTGATCGACGGCGATTACGCGATCCAGCGCATCCTGCGCGACCTGCAGATCGGCGTGAACGAATTCCCTAAGCTGCTGTTCCTGACGCGCCCGCTGGCCTTCATCGACGACCAGCATGCCCTGCCCGAGGACAAGCCGCGCCTGGGCGAATACGTGCCGGCGCTGCATGGCCCCTTGTTCCCGCACTATCAGCCGGTCAGCGTGGCGGTGCTGCCGCTGGTACGCCAGCATCGGCTGCTGGGCTACCTGTCGCTGGGCAGCGCCTACAGCGAGCGATTCACCCGTTCGCTGGCCACCGATTTCATCGAACGGCTGGCCACCATCGCCGCGGTCTGCCTGGAAAACGTCATCAACAATGAACGCCTGAAGCACATCGGCCTGACCGATCCGCTGACCGGCGTGAACAACCGCCGCTACATCGAGCAGCGCATGCAGGAAGAAGTGGCGCGCAGCCAGCGCGACCGCTCGGCCCTGTCCTGCCTGTTCATCGACATCGACCATTTCAAGCGGGTCAACGACCAATTCGGTCACCAGAGCGGGGATGATGTGTTGCGCGAGGTAGCGGCGCGGATCAAGAAGGAGCTGCGCCTGTCGGATGCGCTGGGGCGCTTCGGCGGCGAGGAATTCGTAGTGCTGCTCACGCATGCCACCCGGGACGATGCAGCCCGCATCGCCGAGCGTATCCGTGCCGGCATCTGCAGCCGGGGTGTGATGATCGAGGGCTCGCGCGATCCTTTGAAGATCAGTGCCTCCATCGGCGCGGCCTCGCTGTCGCCGCCGGACCGCAGCCGGCCGGCGGGCGAGGTCAAGCAGTCCATGCTCAAGGCGGCCGACCAGGCGCTGTACCAGGCCAAGGAAGCCGGCCGCAACCGCGTGATGCTGGCGCCGGCGGACTGATCAGGCCGGCTGCACGGCAGGCCGACGGTCGCGCACGATCCAGGGTGCGGCCAGAATAAGGATACCGCCCACGATGTCCTGCGCACGCAGGCCGGCCGCGCCCAGCAGCCAGGCCGAACTGCTGGCCACCAGGATTTCGGCCAGCATGATCACGGCCGTGATGTTGGCCGGCAGGCGCGCCACCCCATATTGCAGACACAGGTTCGATACCAGGAACAGCACTGCCCACAGCCCGACCACCGGCCACGCAGCCACCGGCACGTGCAGCGGCCATGCGATCATGCCGGCCAGGGACAACCCCACACCCAACAGACCCGCCAATACACCGCTACCGGCCAGCATGGCGACGGCGCGGGCGCCATCGGAAAGTCCGTGCAGGCGCCGCAGCAAGACGTTGGTGATGGCAAACAGCAGACCGGAGAGCACGGCCATCCAGTCCGGCAGGCTCTGCGGCAGCGGCAGGCCCAGGCGCGGCTGATAGAGCACGATGAAGGCGCCGCCCAGGCCCAGTGCCACCCGGGCCAGGGAGCGCGAGGTGATGGCTTCGTGCAGGACCAGGCGCGCCAGGATCACGGTCCAGATCGGCATCAGGTAGAACAGCAGGATCACCCGCACTACATCGCCATAGGCCACCGCGACGTTAAAGGAACAGTTGGTCAGGCCCGTGGCCAGGCCCACGCACCACAGCGTCGGGTGGCGCCACAGTTGCGGCAGCTCACGCCAGCGCAGCAGCACCAGCAGCAGTGCGCAGGCGCTGAAGATGGCGGCCGTGGCCCATACCGGATGCAGGCCCATGCCTTCCAGCGCGCGCGTGCCGGTCCAGGACAAGCCCCAGAGGGTGGAATTGAGCAGCAGCGCGGCGACGGCGGATTTTTGCAGTGAATGCATGTTGTAGCAGGATGAAGCCGGGTGGATGAATACCGGGCGGATGAATCTGAGGCTGGCACGAGTCTGGCATTGTCTGCACCGGGGCCGATCTGTGCCTGCCGATAGCCGGTATCAAGCCTGGCCTATGGTGTTTTCCATGCGCATCCACAAAACCAAAATGCCGTTCAGCGCGACACTGAACGGCATCTCGGAAAGGACGGCGGGAATGGAATCAGGAAGCCTTGGCCCCGGCCTGCAGGCGCTCGTACTTTTCCATCAACTGCTCGCGGCTTTCACGCCAGGCCGGGTTGAAGGGGATGCAGGCCACCGGGCAGACCTGCTGGCACTGCGGCTCCTCGAAGTGACCGACGCACTCGGTACACTTGTCCGGATCGATCTCGTAGATCTGCGGACCCATGTAGATGGCCTCGTTGGGGCATTCCGGTTCGCAGACGTCGCAGTTGATGCAATCGTCGGTAATCATCAGTGCCATTGCCGCACCTCGCTTGCTTGAAACATCATTGCCCTACCTTTACCTCTTGTGGATCGCCTGGCCTTATTGCTTGGCGATCTTTTCCTTGAGCCACTTCTCGACCGAAGGAAAGACGAACTTGGAGACGTCCCCGCCCAGCTGAGCGATCTCGCGCACGATGGTGCCGGAGATGAACTGGTACTGGTCGGAGGGCGTCAGGAACAGCGTCTCGACGTCCGGCAGCAGGTAGCGGTTCATCCCCGCCATCTGGAATTCATACTCGAAGTCGGACACCGCGCGCAGGCCGCGCACGATGACGCGGGCATTGTTCTGGCGCACGAAATCCTTCAGCAGGCCGGAGAAACTCTCCACCTGGACATTGGGATAGTGGCCCAGCACTTCATTGGCGATCGACAGACGCTCTTCGAGCGAAAAGAAGGGTTTCTTGTTTTTGCTGTCGGCTACGCCCACGACCAGCTTGTCGAACAATCCGGAAGCGCGGCGGACCAGGTCCTCATGCCCACGCGTCAACGGATCGAATGTCCCTGGATATACAGCTGTGACCATGGTGTCTCCTCACCGGCTATTCAATCAGAAGGCGCATTATGCCTCAATTCGGGCACTGCTTTTGCGTTGCAATAAATGATAGAAGACCATGCCGGCCTTGTCGGCGCGGACCACTTCCCAGTCTTGCATCCACGCCGGGGCATCGTCGCCGTCGAGCGGGAATTCGGCTTCGGCATAGACCAGCCCGGATGGGGTGAGCAAAGTCATGCAGGCAGGCAACACTTTTTCCAGCCAGCCCTGGTGATACGGCGGGTCGATGAACACCAGGCTGTAGCAGCCGGGCTCGCGCTGGGCCGCATTCTGGGCGGCCGCCAGGGCGTCGCCGCGCAGGATGGCGATGGCGTCGGCCTTGAGCTTGTCGCGATTGGCTTCCAGCTGGCGTACCGCCGGGCTGCTGTTTTCCACCATCACCACGCGACGCGCGCCACGGCTGGCGGCCTCGAAACCAAGGGCGCCGGAGCCGGCGAACAGGTCCAGGCAGGCCACCTGGGCCCAGTCGCCATCGATCAGGTGGGTGATCCAGTTGAAGACGGTTTCGCGTACGCGGTCCGGCGTGGGGCGCAGACCTTCGGCATCCAGCACCGGGAGCGGGGTGCGCTTCCACTGGCCGCCGATGATGCGGACCTGGTGCGGGCCGCGATTGACGGGCTTGCGCGGCTTGCCCGGTGGGGCGGACTTGGGGGGACTGCTCTTGCTCATGACTTTCCTTACAGCTTGCTTATTGAGCCTCTATCGGGCGTCGTCACCGACGATGACCGTGGACAGCTGCGCCGGCTGCACATGGCGGCGGAAGGCGGCGCGCACGTCCTGCACGGTGACGGCGCGGACGCGTTCGATCCAGTGGTCCAGGTAATCCAGCGGCAGGCCGTAGAAGCCGATGACCGAGAGGTTTTCCAGCAACTTGGCGTTGCTGTCGATGCGCAGCGCGAAACCGCCGGCCAGGTTGTCCTTGGCGGCCTTGAGCTCGGCGGCGGTGGGGCCGTCCTGGAGGAATTTGTCGAGCGTGGCGCGGGTCACGCGCAATGCTTCGGCGGTCTGTTCCTTCTTGGTCTGCAGGCCGATCTGGAAGGGACCGGGCTGGGCCAGTGGCGAGAAACCGCTATAGACGCTGTAGCTCAGGCCGCGCTTTTCACGCACTTCGTCGGTCAGGCGCGAGACGAAGCCGCCGCCGCCCAGCACATAGTTGCCCACCGTCAGCGCGAAGAAATCATTGTCGCCACGCTGCAGGGCCGGGGCGCCGATGAGGATATGGGATTGCGAGGCCGGATGGGCGATACGCGTTTCTCCCCCTTTAGGCGTGGGCACCGGTGGCAGCGCCGGCAAGGCTGCACCCTGTGGCAACTGGCGGGTGAGCGCGCTGGCAATGGCACGGGCCTGGGCTTCGGTGATATCGCCGATCAGGGCGATGACGGCGCGATTGGCCACGTAATGGGCGCGGTGGAAGGCCACCAGGTCATCACGGGTGATGGCCTGCAGGCTGGCTTCATCCGCGTCGACGGCGTAGGGGTGCGTACCATAGGCCGCTTGCATGAAGGCTTTTTCGGCGATGGCTTCAGGTTTGGTCAGTTCTTCCTTGATGTTGGCGATGGCCAGGGCCTTGTCGCGATCCAGGCCGGCCTGCGGGAAGCTGGGATGGGCCAGCATGCGCGCCAGCAGGCCTAATGCGACGTCGCGCTGGGCCGGGGCAGACAGGGTGCGCAGGCTCACGCCGGCGCGGTCCTGGCCGGCCCCGCCCTGCTGCTGGGCGGCGACATCGGCGAAGCCATCCAGGATCTGCGCTTCGGACAGGGCAGCATTGGCGCCATCAGCACCCTGGCCGGCGTCCACGCCACGCGTGAGGCTGGCCACGGTCAGTTCGGCCAGGCCGGCCTTGGCGGCGGGATCACGGCGCTGGCCGGCGTCGAATTGCACGCTCACGTCCAGCATGGGGATGGAATGGTTGGCCACGAACAGTACGCGGGCGCCGTCGGGCTGGGTCCACGACTGGATGGCCAGGGCTGCCGAAGCAGGGGCGCTGCTCAGCAGGCTCAGCGGAAGGAGGAGAAAACCTAAGTATTTTTTCATGGAAGCCTGGAATCGAAACCTGCGGATCATCCGCGTTGTGCATCTTGTTCATTGCCCTTGGCGCTGGCCAGCCACTGCAGGATGGGCTGCCATTGCTCCAGATCGCGCTGTACGCGGGAGGGGGCGATATCCCACAGCGTCAGGCCGTGCGCGGCCAGCTGGACGTAGTTCTGGGTGTCGCGCAGATAACCCAGCACCGGCAGTTTCAGGCCCTCGATGAAGCGCTGCAGCTGCTCGGCCGAGCGGGTACGGACATCGACCCGCATGCCGACGATGCCGACGTCGATCTCGCCTTCGCGCACCGCCCTTTCACTGGCCAGCCGCCGCAGGAAGTCCTGGGTGGCGAGGATGTCGAAGATCGAGGGCTGCAACGGCACCAGTACCTTGTCGGCCAGCTTGAGGGCGTCGTTGAGGCGCCAGCCGTGCAGCCCGGCCGGGGTATCGAGCACGACGTGGCTGGTTCCCTTGGGGGGCTTGGCGACGTAGTCTTCATTGACTTCCCAGGTGGCAATCGGACGGGCCTGCTCCGGGCGGATGGCGAGCCAGGCGCGTGAAGACTGCTGGCGGTCGATATCCCCCAGCAGGACGCCATGGCCCTGGCTGGCGAAATAGCCGGCCAGGTTGGTGGCCAGGGTGGTCTTGCCGACACCCCCTTTGGGGTTGGCGACGACGATGACGGGCATGTTTTCCTCCGGCAAGGACTGGGAAGACTCTCGGTGGCCGCTGGCGGCACGCGCCTCAGTGCAACAGCCCGGCCGGTGGCGGCGCGGGCTTCTTGCCGTCCAGCGGCAGCGGCACCAGCGTGGCCACGGTCAGGGTGTCATCGCCGAAGTATTTGCGGGCCACTTCCTGCACCTGGGCGGCGGTGACGCTGTTGAGGCGATCGATGATGCGGTCGATGTTCTTCTGGCCCAGTCCGACGGTTTCCAGCATGCCGATTTCCATGGCCTGGCCGAAGACGGAGTCGCGCTTGTAGACCTGGGAGGCGATCAGCTGGGTCTTCACGCGCTGCAGTTCCTGTTCGGAGACGCCCTCGCTGGCGATGCGGGTGACTTCGGCCCGCAGCACGGTTTCCAGTTGTTCGGTGGTGACGCCATTGGCCGGGCTGCCTTCCAGCGTGAACAGTACCGGGCCACGTGCCACGCCGCTGTAGCTGGCGCCCACGGAGGTGGCCTGGTTGCTGGTGCGCACCAGCTGCGCGGTGAGGCGGGCGTTGTCATAGCCATCCAGGACGGCAGAGAGCACGTCCAGGGCGTAGGCTTCCTGGTCCTGCTCCACCTGGCGCAGGGCCGGCACCTTCCAGGCCATCACCACATAGGGATTCTCGGCCGGGGCCTTGACGGTGACGCGGCGCATGCCGATCTGCTGGGGTTCGTTCTGCGGCCGGCCGCGTGGCAGGGCGTGGGAGGGAATCTTGCCGAAATACTTCTTGGCCAGCGCCAGCACGCGCTGGGCATCGACGTCGCCGGCCACCACCAGGGTGGCGTTGTTGGGGGCATACCACTGACGGTACCAGCTGGCGATGTCCTGCACCGTCATGTGCTGCAGGTCATCCATCCAGCCGATCACCGGATGGTGGTAGGGATGGGCGGTCCAGGCGGCGGCGTTGAGGGCTTCATTCAGGAGGCCCATGGGCTGGTCATCGGTGCGCCAGCGGCGCTCTTCCATGATGACGCGGATTTCCTTGGCGAATTCGTTGGCGTCGAATTGCAGGTTGGCCATGCGGTCGGCTTCCAGGGCCATGACCTTTTCCAGGTGGCTCTTCTCGATCTGCTGGAAGTAGGCGGTGTAGTCATTGGCGGTGAAGGCATTTTCCTGCCCGCCCAGTTCGGCCACCAGGCGGCTGAACTCGCCCACCTTGTGGTTGCGGGTGCCCTTGAACATCATGTGTTCCAGCGCGTGGGAGACACCGGTGGTGCCGTTGAACTCGTCGACCGCACCGACCTTGTACCAGACCATCTGCACCGCCGTGGGCGCGCGCCGGTCTTCCTTGACCACCACCTTCATGCCATTGCCGAGCACGAATTCGCGTGCCGGCTCGGCCTGTGCCGGGGTGACGCCACCGGCCAGCAGGCTGAAGAGGGCAGTGGCGAGAAGGGCTCTGATCTTCAAATTCATGGGCTGTGCTCTGATAAAATGCTGGATTCATTGACCCTGGCGGCCATGCGCGGGTCTTGTGGAAGGGCAATTGTAACCTGTCCACTGCGGTTGTCAGGACAGCCATGCGCGCCTCCCCTCCCGCCTTCCCGCCCCGGCCGCAGCCCGAATCCAGCCTATCGCCATCCGATGTTCAGTTTCTTCAAGAGAAAACCCAAACCGGAAGCGCAGCCCGCGCTGCCGCCCCAGCCCGAAGCGGCGCCGCAGCCGGCCCCCACTCCGGTAGAGCCCGTACCGGCAGCCCCCGTCTCACCTGCTGCTCCCGTTGCAACCGCGCCGATGGTGTCTGCACCCGCAGTCGCGCCCGTAGCGGCTTCTACCGCGGCCCCTGCGCCGCCAGTGCTGCCCGAGGCAGTTGCCCCCGTCGAGGATACGGCCGAGGAAGAAGCCGAGATCGTCGCCGCACCCGAGCCGGAACCGGAGGTCAAGCGTTCCTGGCTGTCGCGCCTGAAGGCGGGGCTGTCCAAGACGTCCAGCAATCTCACCACCCTGTTCGTGGGAGCGCGCATCGATGACGATCTCTACGAAGAACTGGAATCGGCACTGCTGGTGTCGGACGCTGGTGTCGAGGCCACCCAGTGGCTGCTGGACGAACTGAAGAAGAAGGTCAAGGCCGAGCGCCTGACCGAAGCCGCCCAGGTGCGTACTGCCTTGCGCACGCTGCTGATCGACCTGCTGCAACCGCTGCAGCGTCCACTGGTGCTGGGCCGCGAGAAGCCGCTGGTGATGATGATCGCCGGCGTCAACGGTGCCGGCAAGACTACCACCATCGGCAAGCTGGCCTTGCACCTGCAGGCCCATGGGCAGTCGGTACTGCTGGCCGCCGGCGACACCTTCCGCGCCGCCGCCCGCGAGCAGCTGGCTGTCTGGGGCGAGCGCAACAATGTGCAGGTGATCGCGCAGGAATCCGGTGATCCGGCTGCGGTGGCCTATGACTCGGTGCATTCGGCGCAGGCGCGCGGCACGCATGTGGTGATGGTCGATACCGCCGGCCGCCTGCCCACGCAATTGCACCTGATGGATGAACTCAAGAAGATCAAGCGGGTCATTGCCAAGGCGATGAGTTCGGCCCCCCATGAAGTGCTGCTGGTCATCGACGGCAACACCGGCCAGAATGCGCTGGCCCAGGTCAAGGCCTTCGATGATGCGCTGGGGCTGACCGGCCTGGTGGTGACCAAGCTGGACGGCACCGCCAAGGGCGGTATCCTGGCCGCCATCGCCAAGACCCGCCCGGTGCCGCTGTATTTCATCGGTGTGGGCGAAAAGATCGAAGACCTGCAACCATTCAACGCCACCGAATTCGTCGATGCCCTCCTGAGCTGAACTGATGATTGAATTTACCCGGGTTTCCAAGCAATACGCGCGCGAGGTCTACGCCCTGCGCGACATCACGCTGTCGGTAAAGAAGGGCGAATTGATCTTCCTGGCCGGCCCTTCGGGCGCCGGAAAATCGACGCTGCTGAAGATGATCGCGGCCATCGAGCGCCCCACGGCGGGCAAGCTGAGCGTCAACGGCACCGACATCGGTGGCATCAAGGCTTCCGGCCTGCCCTACCTGCGCCGCAATCTGGGGTTGATCTTCCAGCAGCAGAAGCTGCTGCTGGACCGCAACCTGCTGGCCAACGTGATGCTGCCGCTGATCGTCACCGGTTCCTCGCGCCAGGACGCCGAAAAGCGCGCCCGCGCCGCGCTGGACAAGGTGGACCTGCTAAACAAGGCCATGTGCGAACCGCTGGAACTGTCCGGTGGCGAGCAGCAGCGGGTGGCCATTGCACGGGCCATCGTCAACCGTCCGCAGATCATTCTGGCCGACGAACCGACGGCCAACCTGGACCGCGCCAATGCCAACAAGGTGCTGGCGGCCCTGAAATCCTTCCATGGCGTGGGCGTGACCTGCCTGATCTCGACCCATGATGAGCAATTCCTGACCGGTGCCGACCGCATCGTCTACCTGGACCGTGGCCGCATCGTCGATGGCTGGCACAACGGCGTGGCCAATCCGGTGGAGGTATCGCCATGAACTGGTTGGGACAGCATTTCGCCGCCATCGCCGACGCCTTGCGCCACCTGCTGCGCTCGCCGGGCAACTTCGTGCTCAACGTGCTGGTGGTCTCGATAGCGCTGGCGCTGCCCTTTGCGGGCCTCTCGGCGCTGGAAAACGTGCGCCCGATCTCGGACCAGATGTCGGTGGAGCCGGAAATCAGCATCTTCATGAAACCCGAGGCCAGCCGCGATGCTGCGCTGGCAGTGGGCAAGACCATCAACCAGGTGTTGAAGGACGGCAATACCAACGGCAAGGTCGAGTTCATCCCGCGCGAGAAGGCCTTCGATGCCTTGAAGAGCAAGACCGGCCTGGCCGATGTGCTCAATACCCTGGGCAGCAATCCGCTGCCGGACAGCTTCGTGGTGCGCCTGCCAGGCTTCGAGAACGCCATGAATGCCGGCCGCGTCGATGACATCGCGCAGCAACTGAAGAAGCAGGCCGGCGTGGATACGGTGCAGATCGACTCGGAATGGGTCAAGCGGCTGGCGGCGTTGCTGCGCATCCTGCGGCTGGTGCTGCTGTTCCTCGGCATTACGCTGGGTGCGGTGGTGGTGGCGGTGGTGTTCAATACGATCCGCCTGCAGGTGATGACGCAGCGCGACGAGATCGAGGTGTCGCGCCTGTTCGGGGCGACCAATTCCTTCATCTACCGGCCCTTCTATTACACCGGCGCGCTGCTGGGCGGATGCGCGGGACTGGTGGCGCTGGGGCTGGTGGTGGCGGCACAGCAACCGCTCAATGCGGCCATCCTCGACTTTGCGCACCTGTATGCGTCGGAATTCCAGCTGGCCCTGCCCAGCCCCATGGCCATCGCGCTGCTGCTGGCCGTGAGCGCCCTGCTGGGCCTGTTCGGGGCAATGCTGTCGGTGCATCGGCAGCTGACCCGCAAGGCCTGAGGCTGTTCCTGGCGCCTCCAGATCGAAGCCCGCAGTAGCGGGCTTCGGTTTTTCTGGCATCGGAAACACCGGTGGAACTCCTCGCCCTGCAATAATTCCAAGTCTCGTACGTCTTCCCAAGGGTGGTCGCCGGTCCCTGCCGGCAAAGCGGCACTTCTGTCTGTGCTCCCTTTTCTGCCCTGGCGTCTGCCTCTTCCCAGCCCCGTGGCGCGCTGCAAAAATTGTTACAAGTTTCTCGCCTGCTTTTGACCCGCATCGCAACTTTTGTCGCCCAAAGGCGACTAATATGAAGGGGAAATAATGCAATGAGGGACTGATCGGCAATAGTCGTCGGCTATCAACGCTTCCCAATCATGCTATTAGCACTCTGGGGTGACGAGTGCTAGAATACCTTATCGAATTGCTCCAGTTTTATGTGAGCACTGCAACAAACCGAGACGATGCGCCCGCTGCGCATCTGCCGCGCCAAGCCACCGGCGCCGGCCCCAAAGCTTACCGCTTCATACTGTTTCCGCTAGGAACGAGGAGAATCCATGAAAACTGCGTCTGCACAAACTGCACTCATGCCTGCCGAGTCCAATGCACTCGCGCTGGGTTTTTCCGGCAGCCTGGGCAATATCGACGCGTATATTTCCGCAGTGAACCGCCTGCCCATGCTGACCCACGAGGAAGAGATCAAGCTGGCCCGCGACCTGCGCGAAAAGAATGACCTGGGTGCCGCCCAGAAGATGGTGTTGTCGCACCTGCGCCTGGTCGTCTCGATCGCCCGTGGTTATCTCGGCTATGGCCTGCCGCACGCCGACCTGATCCAGGAAGGCAACATCGGCCTGATGAAGGCCGTCAAGCGTTTCGATCCGGCGCAGAACGTGCGTCTGGTGTCCTACGCCATGCACTGGATCAAGGCCGAGATCCACGAGTACATCCTGAAGAACTGGCGTCTGGTGAAGGTTGCTACCACCAAGGCCCAGCGCAAGCTGTTCTTCAACCTGCGCAGCCACAAGGAAGGTCTGGACGCGATGACCCCGGCACAGGTCGAGGCGCTGGCCAAGACCCTGGACGTCAAGCGCGAGGAAGTGATCGAGATGGAAACCCGTCTGTCCGGTCGCGATATCGCCCTGGAGTCGCCCACCGATGATGAAGATGACAAGTTCGCACCCATCGCCTACCTGTCTTCCGACAATTCGGAGCCGACCCGCGTGATCGAGGCCAAGCAGTACGATCGCCTGCAATCGGAAGGCCTGGAAGCCGCACTGTCCAAGCTGGATGACCGCTCGCGCCGTATCGTCGAAGCCCGCTGGCTGGCCAATGACGATGGTTCGGGTGCCACCCTGCATGAGCTGGCTGATGAGTTCGGTGTGTCTGCCGAGCGTATTCGCCAGATCGAAGCGGTCGCATTGAAGAAGATGAAGACGGCGCTGCAGGCCTATTCCTGATCCGGCTGATCCGCATCGCAGCAACAAGAAAGGCGCCCTCGGGCGCCTTTCTTTTTTCCATCTCTGGATGAGCTCTCCGGCTCAGTTCAACAGCAGCTTGATGTCATGCGTCAGGGTCTGCGGTCCCTGGCCGTGCTTGACGAACAGGCGGATGTGGCCCTGGGTGTCGAACACATAGCTGCCGGCCGTATGGTCCATGGTGTAGCTGCCGGGCTGCTTGCCAGGTACCTTCTGGTAGAACACCTTGAATTCCTTGGCGACCTTCTCGGTCTGCGGAAGGTCACCGCGCAGGCCCAGGAAACGCTTGTCGAAGGCTGGCACGTATTGCGACAGCACTTCCTGCGTATCGCGCTCGGGATCGACGGTGACAAAGAGCACTTGCACCTTGTCCGCATCCGGCCCCAGTTCCTTCATGACATTGGCCATCTCGATCATGGTGGTCGGGCAGACGTCCGGGCACTGGGTGTAGCCGAAGAACATGACCACCACCTTGCCCTTGAAATCGGCCAGGGTGCGCGGCTTGCCGTTGTGGTCGGTCAAGGCGAAGTCCTTGGCGTAGTCCAGGCCGGTGACATCGGTATTGTTGAACTTCAGCTCAGGCTTGGACGGGCCACAGGCCGCCAGCAACGTTGCGCAGCCGGCCAGCAGCAGCGCCGAGAAAAATCTTTTCATGGGCTTAGAAACCGCGGAACAGGAAATAGTGATCCACCAGCAGTACCGCAAACAGGATGGACAGGTAGACGATGGAATAGGCGAAGGCCTTGCGCGCGATCAGGTCGGTGTAGCGGCGATAGATCTGCCAGGAATACCAGAAGAAGATCGCTCCCAGCACGACCGCCGTGGCCAGATAGATCAGGCCGCTCATGCCAATGGCAAAGGGCAGCAGGCTCACGGCGAAGAGCGCGATGGTGTACATCAGGATGTGCAACTTGGTCACATCCATGCCGTGCGTGATGGGCAGCATGGGCAGGCCGGACTTGGCGTAGTCGTCACGGCGGTACATGGCCAGCGCCCAGAAGTGCGGCGGCGTCCAGATGAAGATGATCATCACCAGCACCCAGGCCTGCATCGGCACGTCGTTGGCAATCGCAGCCCAGCCCAGGGCGGGTGGCATGGCGCCGGCCAGGCCGCCGATGACGATGTTCTGCGAGGTGGCGGGCTTGAGGATGATGGTGTAGATGATGGCGTAGCCGACGAAGGTGGCGAAGGTCAGCCACATGGTCAGCGGATTGACCAGGTTGTACAGCACCCACATGCCCAGGCCGCCGAGTACGCCCGAGAACACCAGCGTCTGCGGCACCGTGATTTCGCCGCGCGCCAGTGGCCGGCGGGCGGTGCGGGCCATGCGCGAATCAATCTCGCGCTCGACCAGGCAATTGATGGCGAAGGCGGCCCCGGCCAGGAGCCAGATACCCACCGTCCCGAAAATGACCTTGTGCCAATCCGGCAGATCGGGCGTGGAGAGGAACATGCCGATCACGGCACAGAACACGGCCAGCTGCGTCACACGCGGCTTGGTCAGTGCCCAGTACTGGGCGATGCGGTTGGGTTGGGCGGTCAGTGTGGTCATGGCGTGACGGGCCGGGCGGATGCTGGTGGAGCAGCGACGGCCAGGCCGGAGGGTGCGTAACGGACCTTGTAGTTTAACATGACCATGAGGATGACCAGCAGCGCCGCCCCGCCGTTATGGACCACGGCAATGGCCAGCGGCCAGTTCAGATAGATGGTCGCCAGACCGGTACAGAGCTGCAAACCCAGCACGATCAGCATCCAGCGGGCGGTCTTGCGCAAGCCCTCGTCACGCAGGGCGCGGTGTGCCAGCCATACAACATACAAGATCACGACAAAGGCAAAACTGCGGTGCACCCAGTGGATTGCGGTCAGCGCTTCGACCGGCAGGTAGTCGCCGGCCGAGGTCATGCCCAGGTGGCGCCACAGGGTAAAGCCGTGCTCGAAGTCCATCTGCGGCACCAGCTGACCGTTGCAGAGCGGGAAATCGGAACAGGCCAGCGCCGCATAGTTGGTACTCACCCAGCCCCCCAGCGCGATCTGCAGCGCCAGCAGGGCGGCGCCGATGGTGGCCGGCACGATCAAGGCGCGCCCGGCCGCAGAAACCGGCACATGGGTCTCCTGCCGCGCGCCCAGCCAGGCCAGCATGGCCAGCAATGTCAGGCCCAGCAGCAGGTGAATCGTGACGATGACGGGTTGCAGCTTCATGGTCACGGTCCAGGCACCGAAGGCCCCCTGCAGGCAGACGAAGCCCAGCAGGGCCGTAGGGAACCAGGGGCGGAACTGCAGCTCGGTCCTGCCCGATCTGATCCAGCGTCGCCACGCCGTCACCATCAGCACGATGATCAGGAAGCCCACCGCCATGGCGAAATAACGGTGGATCATCTCGATCCAGGCCTTGGCCCAGGTGACCGGGCCGAAGGGCATGGCTTCCTGGGCGGCATTGATGTGTTCATGCGCCAGCAGCGGATTGGCGTGGCTGTAGCAACCCGGCCAGTCGGGGCAACCGAGGCCGGAATCGGTCAGGCGCGTGAAGGCGCCGAACATGATCAGGTCGAAGGTAAAGAACAGCGTCACCCACACCAGCTTGCGGTATTTGTTGGCCACGCCCTGTGCGCGCGAGACCAGCGCCAGGGGGATCAGGGCGACCACGAGCCCGGTCAGGCCCAGTTGTATCAGCGTCGTTGCATTCATCTTGATTCAAACTTGCGTCAGCATGCGTGCCGGCCCGGGCATCACCCGATGGCCGAAGCGCGCAGCAGCTTGGAAATGTCCTTCTTCATCTTGCCGGGATCGGGGTCCTTGGGGAAGCGCATCATCAGATTGCCCAGCGGGTCGATCAGGTAGATGTGGTCTTCGACCGAGGTACCGGCATCGACCGGCAACCAGGACTGCAATTTGCCGGCGTCCACCCGAAGGATATCGGTTCCGTCGTATTCGCGCAGGAGCAGGGTCTGGATGGGTGCGCGATCGGTCACCAGCCAGACGCGTTCGACGCGCTCCATCTCCTTGCCCTGCATCAGCCGCAGCTGGCGCATGGTCAGCAGTTTCTGCTGGCAGGGCGCGCCGCATTCGCCGCGGTCCACCTGCAACATCACCCACTTGCCCTTGTAATCCTCAAGCCTGGCAGGGCCGCCATCGATGGCGCTGCTGCCCAGGTCGGGAATCGGATACTGGCGCGGGTCGATCAAGGCGCCGTAGTTGTTGCGGCTCTGCGGCTTGACCACGTAGTAGGTGAAATAGGAGGCGATCAGCGGCGCAGCACAGACCGCCACGATGGCCAGCATCTTCCAGCGACCGAGGCGGCGACGGCGCGCATCTTCCAGGGGCGCCGGCTTGGCAGGGACTTCAGGCTTTGTCATGACGACCACGTTTGTATCCTGTCACGATGAAAAAAATCAGCGCCATGGCGGCCAGTGCATACCATTGCACCGCGTAACCGCGATGGCGGTCGATGCCCAGCGAAGGCGCGGGCCAGTCGCGTACCAGCGCATCACCGGGCTTACCGCCCTGCTCTAGCACCAGCGGCGAAAGCGCCATGCCGCTGGCCTGCGCCAGTGCGGGGATGTCCAGATTCTGCAGGATGGCCTGCGGCCGGGGCGCATCGGCCTGGCCCAGCTGCAGCACGTGGCCGGCATCATGGCGCAGCACGCCCTCCACTTCCGTCACACCCGCAGGTGGTGCCACCTGCGGTACCCGCGTGCGATCGGCGGCATCACGCGGCGCCCAGCCGCGCGCCACGACCACGGCCTGCGGGCTGCCTTCCGGCTTGAATAACGTCAGCACGTGAAACCCGACGGCGCCATTGTAGGGACGATTTTCCAGATAAAGCGTCCACTGCGGAACGAACTCTCCACGCAGCTTGATATGGCGGAATTCCATATCGCTGGTGACCGCTTCCGCGGGCAGGGTCAGCAATGGCGTTTCGCCGGCACGCGCCTGCATGTGCTGCTGCAGGGCGGTTTTCTCCGCCGCCCGATGACTCTGCCATTGCCCCAGCGCGATACCGGCGGCGGCCACGATCAACGTGGCGCAGAAGGGAATAATGCGAAAGCGGAATCTGGTCGGCATCGGGGAGGTTTGGCCTTACAATGAACCCACAACTGGAACGGAAAAACTAAGTAAACCAGCGCTGCATACTACCCCAAGCCAGCGGACCGAGACAGGAATTCTACCGCCATGAAAATCATCGTCGCCATCGCCTTCATCCTGATCCTGGCCAGCCTGGCCTCGGCACTGATCTTCCTCATGCGCGACAAGGGCAAGAGCAATCGCACGGTCCAGGCGCTGACCTTGCGAGTGGGCTTTTCGGTGGCGCTGTTCCTGTTCATCCTGCTGAGCTACAAGCTGGGCTGGATACAGCCGACCGGCATCCGCTGAAACCTTCCCTCACATGAAAAGGCCGCACCGAAGTGCGGCCCTCACTTGACTGGACTACCTGGATTGCCAGGAATTCACCAGGCTTACAGCCAGTACACCACCACGTACAGTCCCAGCCACACCACGTCTACGAAGTGCCAATACCAGGCCGCCCCCTCGAAGGCGAAATGGTGGGTCGGCGTGAAGTGCCCCCGCAGCAGGCGATACAGCACCACCGACAGCATGATAGCGCCCATGGTCACGTGGAAGCCGTGGAAACCGGTCAGCATGAAGAAGGTGGAACCGTAGATGCCCGAGGTCAGCTTCAGGTTCAGCTCATGGTAGGCGTGGATGTATTCATAGGCCTGGAAGCCCATGAAGACCGCGCCCAGCAGGATGGTGAGGAAGAGCCACACCGCCGTCTGCGTACGATGTCCGGCGCGCAGCGCATGGTGCGAAATGGTCAGCGTCACGCCGGAGGTCAGCAGCAGCAAGGTGTTGATGGTGGGAATGGGGAACGGTCCCATGGTGGTGAAGTTCTCCACCGTTCCCGCCGGGCCGACATTGCCCCACTGACCGGCGAAGTCTGGCCAGATCAGCTTGTGGTCGAGGTCAGCCAGCCAGGGCATGGTGATGCTGCGGGCATAGAACAGCGCACCGAAGAAGGCGGCAAAGAACATCACCTCCGAGAAGATGAACCAGCTCATGCTCCAGCGATAGGAGAGGTCGATGCGCTCGCTGTAGAGACCGGACTCGGATTCGCCGATGGCGTCGCCGAACCAGTAATACAGCACCACCAACACCATCAGGATACCGAGGATATTGACATAGGGCGCCCACGACACCCCGTTGACCCAGGCCGAGGCCCCGATCATGGTGATGAGCATGGAAATGCCTGCCATCATCGGCCAGCGCGACGGGCCTGGAACGAAATAATGGGGCGCCTTGGCTTGCTGAGAACTCATGTTCTTCTCCCGGTACGAAATCCGATTACGGTTGCCTGGTCTGGTGCTGCATTCATCTGTGGTGAATGCCATTGCGTTCCAGGTTCACTTTTTCCTAATGCTCAAATCCATCGCTGCCTCTACCGGCCCGCTCAATGGCCACCCACGTCCCATGCGCGTCACCACCCGTCTAGCCACCCGCCGCACTGGCCACCACCAGCTTGACGATGGTCACCAAGATGGCGATGAAGATGGCCGCGCCGAGGATGCCGGCGATGATCACGTGCACCGGATTGAGCCTGGCGGCATCCGATTCGTAATCCTTGCGCTTGCGCACGCCGAAGAAGGACCAGAACACCGCCTTCATCGTCGCGCCGAACGAGGCCTTGCGCTGCGCCGCCTGTTTCAGCTCATCGTCCAAACCGTCTCCTCGCAGGGCCAGCCCTGCTTCAGCCTGCCGTCTTGTCCTTGCCGTTGATCTCGAAGAAGGTATAGGACAGCGTGATCGTGGTCACCTCCTTGGGCAACTTCGGATCGATATAGAACACCACCGGCATCTGCTTGGCCTGGTTGGGCCCCAGCGTCTGCTGGGTGAAGCAGAAGCACTCCACCTTCTTGAAGAAGGCCGCCGATTGCTGCGGCGCATAGCTGGGGATGGCCTGGGCGTCGACATTGCGCGCCTGGGTATTGACCACCTCGTAGGTGACTTGCGTCATCTCGCCCGGATGCACCTGCATGCTGGTCACCGTGGGCCGGAAACGCCACGGTCCCTGGGCATTGCCATCGAACTCCACCGTGATCGTGCGCGTCTTGTCGATCTGCGTATTGGCCGGCGCCTCTACCGTCACGTCCTTGGGGGTGAGGAAATTCACCCCGGTCACTTCACAGATCTTGCGATAGACCGGGATCAGCGCGTAACCGAAACCGAACATCAGTACCGCCACCACGACCAGCTTCCTGAGCATCGTGCGGTTCAGGCCACGCTCTTCTGCTTGTTGCTCCTGATCCGATGGACGAGTCATTTGGCGAACCAGATACGGTTGATGAAAATCCCCACGAAGAAGGCCAGCGCCACCAGCCCCAGCAGGAGGCCGGTGCGCAGGTTGTTGGGCTTCTTGCGTTCGCTCATGGCGGCTCCGTTGGCGTAGGTTGTCTTGTCCACAGGCGCTTACTTCACCACCGGCGGTTCTTCAAAGGTGTGGAAGGGCGCCGGGCTGGGCACGGTCCATTCCAGGCCTTCGGCGCCATCCCAGGGCTTGGCTTCGGCCTTCTGGCCGCCCTTGATGGAGGGAATCACCACGAAGAACAGGAAGTACACCTGCGACAGGCCGAAACCGAAGGCGCCGATGGAGGCGACCATGTTGAAATCGGTGAACTGCGCCGGGTAGTCGGCATAGCGACGCGGCATGCCGGCCAGACCCAGGAAGTGCATCGGGAAGAAGGTGATGTTGAAGGTGATCAGCGAGGCCCAGAAGTGGAACTTGCCGCGCCATTCGTTGTACATGTAGCCGGTCCACTTGGGACCCCAGTAGTAGTAACCGGCGAAGAGCGCAAACAGGGAACCGGCCACCAGCACGTAGTGGAAGTGGGCCACCACGTAATAGGTGTCCTGCATCTGGATGTCGATGGGCGTAACCGCCAGGATCAGGCCGGTGAAGCCGCCCATGGTGAAGACGAAGATGAAGCCCACCGAGAACAGCATCGGCGTCTCGAAGGTCATCGAGCCGCGCCACATGGTGGCGATCCAGTTGAAGATCTTCACGCCGGTGGGCACGGCAATCAACATGGTGGCGTACATGAAGAACAGCTGCGCGGTGACCGGCATGCCGGTGGTGAACATGTGGTGCGCCCAGACGATGAAGGACAGGATCGCGATCGAGGCGGTCGCATACACCATGGAGGCATAGCCGAACAGCGGCTTGCGGGCGAAGGCCGGGATGATCTGCGAGACGATGCCGAAGGCCGGCAGGATCATGATGTAGACCTCTGGGTGACCGAAGAACCAGAAGATGTGCTGGTACATCACCGGGTCGCCACCGCCGGCGGCGTTGAAGAAGGAGGTGCCGAAGTGACGGTCGGTCAGCGTCATGGTGATGGCACCGGCCAGCACCGGCATGACGGCGATGAGCAGGTAGGCGGTGATCAGCCAGGTCCAGCAGAACATGGGCATCTTCATCAGCGTCATGCCGGGCGCGCGCATGTTGAGGATGGTGACGATGATGTTGATCGAGCCCATGATGGAAGAGGCACCCATGATGTGCATGGCGAAGATACCCATGTCCATGCCGGGCCCCATCTGGGTCGACAGCGGTGCGTACAGCGTCCAGCCGGCGGCAGTGGCGCCACCCGGCACCAGGAAGGAACCCGCCAGCAGCAGGGCGGCCGGTGGCAGCAGCCAGAAGGAGAAATTGTTCATCCGCGCGAAGGCCATGTCGGAGGCGCCGATCTGCAGCGGAATCATCCAGTTGGCGAAGCCCACGAAGGCCGGCATGATCGCGCCGAACACCATCACCAGGCCGTGCATGGTGGTCAACTGGTTGAAGAATTCGGGACGGAAGAATTGCAGACCGGGATGGAACAGCTCGGCCCGGATCAACAGCGCCAGCACCCCGCCAGAGAGCAGCATGGTGAACGAGAACCACAGGTAGAGCGTGCCGATGTCCTTGTGGTTGGTGGCGAAGAGCCAGCGCCGCCAGCCGTGGGGGTGATCGTGCGCATGATCGTGGTGATCGTCGTGAGCATGCCCATGCCCGTGATCGTGGGAATGGTCGGGGGCGTGGTCGACAGTGGTAGTCATGTCCGGTTCTCCAAACGATTACTTGCGGGCGGCCAGCACTTCGGCCGGCTGCACGATGTTTTCCGCGGCCTTGTTGGACCAGGCGTTACGCGTGTAGGTGATGACGGCGGCGATCTCGGTGTCGTTGAGCGAGCCCTTCCAGGGCGGCATGGCGTTCTTGCCGTTGAGCACCAGGTGGATCTGGTCAGCCCTGGGGCCATTGACCACCGGGCTGCCATCGAGCGCCGGGAAGGCGCCCGGCAGACCCTTGCCGTTGGCCTGGTGGCAGGTCACGCAGTTGGCGGCATAGACCTTTTCGCCACGCTGCTTCAACTCGTCCACGGTCCAGGTCTTGGTGGGGTCATCAGCCTTGGCGGCCATTTCCTTCTTCTTTTCGTCGACCCACTTCTTGTAGTCGTCATCGCTGACCACGTTGACCACGATGGGCATGAAGGCGTGGTCCTTGCCGCACAGTTCCACGCACTGGCCGCGATAGGTGCCGATCTTCTCGGCGCGGAACCAGGTATCGCGCACGAAGCCGGGGATGGCATCCTGCTTCACGCCGAAGGCGGGGATGGTCCAGGAGTGGATCACGTCGTTGGCGGTGGTGACGATGCGCACCTTCTTGTTGACCGGCACCACGACGGGGTTGTCCACCTCGATGAGGTAGTTGTCGTTCTTCTTCAGCGAGGGATCGGTGATCTGCTCGCGCGGCGTGGCCAGGTTGGAGAGGAAGGAAATGCCTTCCCCTTCGCCCTTGAGGTAGTCGTAGCCCCACTTCCATTGCATGCCGGTGACCTTGATGGTGAGGTCGGCGTTGGAGGTGTCCTTCATGGCGACCACCGTCTTGGTAGCCGGCAGGGCCATGCCGATCACGATCAGGAATGGCACCACGGTCCAGGCGATTTCCACGGTCGTGCTTTCGTGGAAGGTGGCGGCCTTGTGGCCGACCGACTTGCGGTGCTTGATGATGGAATAGAACATGACCCCGAACACCGCCACGAAGATCACCAGGCAGATGATCAGCATCAGGATGTGCAGGTCGTAGATCTGCTCGGCGATCTTGGTCACCGGCGGCTGGAAGTTCATCTGCAGCACGGCCGGTCCCCCCGGACTGTCCACCACTGCCCAGGCCGGCAAGCCGGCTGCCAGCAGCGAGGCACCGAGGGTCAGGGATTGAAGGCGCTTCGCAAGTTTCATGGATTTCCTCAAAAGCCCAAAATTATAAGAATGAGAGTGCAGCCGTCCCGCCGGCCCTGGCGGAGAGTGCGCGCTCCAGCTCCTGCGCGAATTCGTATCGCTTCCACTCGCTCATGAACCGTCCCACTTCCACGCGCTGCCCCCGGCTCTCCAGGGCCACCAGTGCCTGGCGTCCTGCTGGAAAAGCGATGCGCATGCCATGCAACTGCAATTTGCTGCGATGCCGATGACTACCCTGGAAGAGTTCGACCACCAGGCCATCATCGACCAGCATCACTACTTCGCGATCCGTGGCGTGACGGGCGTAGACCAGCATGGCCGCGCCCACCGCCAATAATTCAATGACTGAAAAAAACAGGATGGTCCAGGCGCCGTGGAGCGTGAAGCCCAGCGCGACCGTGAGTGAAACCGTACAAAGGATTGCGAAGACCCACGCCAGCTGACGTGGCGCAATCGAACAATTGCGCTTCAATATCCATTCCCGCGTCTCCATAGCACCTCGCCAGCATGATTGTCGGTCGAGCGTGTCTCTGTTTCGATCCGCTGCAGGATCACTCACTGGATGGCGGGGGCGGCCCGGTCTTGCTGGCTGGCCTGCCTGGTCTTGACGCTATCCGTGGCTATCCGTTTTGCGGTCTTTATTTATTCTTGCTATTTGTTCGTGCTGGAATTTCTTTGTGTGAATTTTTTTACCCATTTGAGTATAAGGGCTAACGTCGCCATGGATCAAGCACGCACCGCCGCATTGACAACGGCAGCGCCGGCGGCCGCACCAGCACACCCCGCCGCCTGCCGCACAGCGGCCATGGGCCTGGCTTGGCGGGCGACTACAGGGTGTGCAGGGGTGAGGCCGGGCGTCACGATACAGCAACTATGCGCACAGCCAGATAGTGCTGTGCGACTAAGCCTTATATGAAGTAATGGATAAAGTGGAGAACAGCCAGGGCCTATCGCGGGGGCCGTTCGAAACGGATGATGCTCTCCCCGGCCGCCGTGGTCTTGGGTACCGGACGGAAGGCGTGGCCATAGACGATCTCGAAGGTCAGCGGGATCTTGCCGTCGGGCTTGCGCATGGCTTCGAAGGCCGCCAGCAGGCGCTGGTACTGATGGCGGCTCATCATGCTGCGGCGCCGCGATTCGAGTGGATTGCCGCCCCAGGCACGCACGTCTTCCAGCAGGCGCTGAGGGGTTTCATAGGTCACGGTAATGGTCTCCATGTCCATGACGGGCGTGGAGAAGCCGGCATTGACCAGCATGTCGCCGAAGTCGTGCATGTCGACGAAAGGCAAGGTGTGCGGTGCAAGATCGATGCTCTCGAAGGCGCTGCGGACCTCGCGCAGGGTATCGGGACCGAAACAGGAAAACATCAGCAGCCCTTCCACCCGCAGCACCCGGCGCCACTCGGCAAATACCCGGTCGGGCTGGGGGTGCCAGTGCAGGGCCAGGTTGGACCAGACCAGGTCCAGCGCATTGGCGGCCAGCGGCAGCTGGGCGAAATCGGCGCAGGCCAGTTGCGGACCGTTGGCGCCGGCACCAGGGCCAGCCCCCAGCCATTTGTTGATGGAGCCGAAGAGCCGGTTCATGGCCGTCTGCGCGCCGCGCTGGTGCTCGGCGGCGCGGGCCAGCATGCCGTAGGCACCATCCAGGCCGATCACGCTGGCCTCGGGGTAACGCTTCTGCAGCACCGGCAGGTCGGCACCTTCGCCGCAACCGGCGTCGAGCACCTCGCGCGGTTCTATCTTCACCAGGGCCAGGCGCTCCTGCATGCGCGCCGACACTTCGCGACGCAGGAAATCGGACTCGGCCACCCGTTGCGGCTGGCCGAAACGGCGACGCACCAGGGGCAGATCGATGGGAGCGCTCAGCTTGGCGCTGGCTGTAGGCGGCGGCAGGGACATCGGGATCGGGTGTAGGGAAACAGAGGGGCAGCAGATCCGGGAGGGCTGATGCGATAATGCGCGTAGTTTAGTCGAAATCCATTTTTCCCGGGCGCCGCACGCATGGACCCCAAACCGCCAACTTCCCCTGCCAAACCGGCCCAGGCCAAGCCTGCCGGCGCTTATCGCGCCGTCACTGGCAAGCCGCCGACGTCGTCGAAGCCGTCCATGTCGTCGAAACCGTCGAATTCGGGCAAGCCGGCCGGTCCCGGCTGGCTGCAGCGGCTGCTGGCGCACATGCCGCAGTTGCTGCCCTCGTCCTGCGCGCTGTGCGGCGCGGCCGGGCGCGAGACGCTGTGCGCGCCCTGTCACAAGCGCTTCTATACCCGCCAGCACCGGCGCTGCATCCAGTGCGCCCTGCCGATGCCGGTGACCGGCAAGGAACTGCGCTGCGGCGCCTGTCTCAAGGATCGCCCGGCCTTCGACGCCACCATTGTCGCCACCGATTACTTCGCGCCGTCCGACCAGCTGGCGCTGGCCCTGAAATTCGGCGCAGACCTGCGCCTGGCGCCCTTGCTGGCCCGCCTGATCTATGACGCCTCGCGTCGCAATCCGGTCCCTGGCAGTGATGTGCAGCTGGCCATGCCGACGCTACTGGCACCGGTACCGCTGGGACTGGCACGGTTGCAGGAGCGCGGCTTCAACCAGGCGCTGGAGATCGCCAAGCCCCTTTCCCGGATGCTGGAGATCCCCCTCAATGGCCGCCTGCTGGAGCGCAAGAAGGAAACCCAGGCGCAATCAGCGCTACCGGTAGGCGCACGGGCCCGCAACGTACGCTCGGCCTTCGCCCTGCCCTTCGCAGCGATGGACCAGGTACGCGGCCTGCACGTGGGCATCGTCGATGATGTCATGACCACCGGCGCCACCTTGAATGAAGTGGCGATCGTGCTCAAACGGCACGGCGCGCGCCGGGTGACCAACCTGGTGTTTGCCCGCACCCTGCCAACCTGAGCGCAGGCCGGTCCCCTTATTCCCTTTATTGCTTGTCCCATTTCCCCGCAGGAGAGTCTTTTGTTCCACGTCGTCCTGGTCGAGCCGGAGATCCCTCCCAATACCGGCAACATCATCCGCCTGTGCGCCAATACCGGCGCGCAACTGCATCTGGTCGAGCCGCTCGGCTTTCCGCTGGACGACGCCAAGATGCGGCGCGCAGGGCTGGACTATCACGAATACGCCAACATGCAGGTACATCCCGACTGGGACAGCTTCCTGGCGCACCGGCGTGAAGACCCGCAGTTCGATGAAACCCGCATGTTCGCCATGACCACCCATGGCTCGACGCCTTTCGCCGGGCTGGCCTTCCGTGCTGGCGACACCTTCGTCTTCGGCTCCGAAACGCGGGGACTGGCGCCGGAGCGGCGCGAATCCTTTCCCACGACGCAACGCATCCGCCTGCCGATGCGCCCGGGCAATCGCAGCATCAACCTGTCCAATACGGTGGCGGTGGTGGTCTATGAGGCCTGGCGGCAGAATGGCTATGACGGCGGTAGCTGATTACCGCTCGCGCTCATGAAAAACGGCTCCCGAGGGAGCCGTTTTCTTTTTGCAGCGTCAGCTGGCTGAGGATCACCCCAGCAGCAGGGCATCGTCGGAAAGTTTCTCTCCGCGCGTCTGCTCGAACATCTTCAGCAGGTCCGGCACGTCCAGCCCGGCGCGTTCCGGCCCGGAGACGTCCAGCACCACGCGCCCCTGGTGCAGCATCACGGTGCGGTCGCCGTAGTCCAGCGCCTGGCGCATGCTGTGGGTCACCATCATGGTGGTCAGCTTGCTCTCGGCGACGATCTTGGCGGTCAGCTCCAGGACGAAGGCAGCGGTCTTGGGGTCCAGCGCGGCCGTGTGCTCGTCCAGCAGCAGGATGCGTGACGGTTGCAGCGACGCCATCAGCAGGCTCACCGCCTGGCGCTGGCCGCCGGAGAGCAGGCCGATGCGGTCGGTCAGGCGATTCTCCAGACCCAGGTTGAGGATGGAGAGCTTCTCGCGGAACAGCTCGCGCATCTTGCCGCGAATGGCGAAATTGAAGCCGCGACGACGGCCACGCGCCATGGCCAGGGCCATGTTTTCCTCGATGGTCAGCGCTTCGCAGGTGCCAGCCATCGGGTCCTGGAAGACACGCGCCACCAGACCGGCGCGGTCCCATGCCTGCTTGCGGGTGACATCGGTACTGTCGATCTCGATCTTGCCGGTATCGACCAGCAGGTCACCGGAGATGGCATTGAGGAAGGTCGACTTGCCGGCACCGTTGGAGCCGATCACGGCCACGAACTGGCCGGTCGGGATTTCCAGCGAGAGGCCGCGCAGGGCCGTGTTCTCGATGGGCGTACCGGGATTGAAGGTGATCTTGAGATCGGTGGCTTTCAACATCTCAGGCTCCCTTTCTCAGCAGTTTGAGCTTGCGCTTGCCCATGGGCAGCACCAGCGCCAGCATCACCAGCACGGCCGTCACCAGGTTCAGGTCCTGCGCCTGCAGGCCGATGAAGTCGCTGTTGAGCGCCAGGGCGATGAAGAAGCGATACAGGATGGCGCCCAGGATCACCGCCAGGGTGGTCCACACCAGGCGGCGTGCCGGCAGGATGTTCTCGCCGATGATCACGGCCGCCAGGCCGATGACGATGGTACCGATGCCCATGGAGATGTCGGAGCCGCCCTGGGTCTGGGCGAACAGCGCGCCCGCCAGTGCGACCAGGGCGTTGGCCAGCGCCATGCCGGCCAGCGTGGCGCGGCCGGTGGCGATGCCCTGGGCGCGCGCCATGCGGGCGTTGGCACCGGTGGCACGCATGGCCAGGCCGATCTCGGAGGAGAAGAACCAGTCCAGCATCAGTTTGGCGATGGCCACCACCACCAGCAGGATCAGCGGACGGGCGACGTAGTCGGGGATCGCCTCCGGCTGCAGGATGGTGAAGATGGTCGGCTCCGAAATGAGCGGAACGTTGGGCTTGCCCATCACGCGCAGGTTGATCGAGTACAGCGCGATCATCATCAGGATACTGGCCAGCAGGTCCATGATCTTCAGGCGCACGTTCAGCCAGGCGGTGGTGAAGCCGGCCAGGGCGCCGGCCAGCAGCGCCACGAAGGTGGCCAGGAAGGGATTGAAGCCGGCCGCGATCATCGTGGCCGCCACGGCGCCACCCAGCGGGAAGGAGCCATCGACGGTAAGGTCAGGGAAAACCAGAATGCGGAAGGAAATCAGCACTCCGAGGGCCACCAGGCTGAAGATCAGGCCGATCTCCAGGGCGCCCAAGAGGGTATACAGCGACATAAAAAGGCTTTCTTAAAAAACACATTCGGCACGGCGCGATACGCCATGCCGAATGTCTTCTGCGTTACGCCGGCCGCGGCAAGGGTGATGCAGCCGCCGGCGGTGCATGTCCGGACCGTCAGGACAAGCTTAGTTGAGCACCTTGGTGGCCGACTTCAGGAACTCCGGCGACAGGGTCACGCCCTGCTTTTGCGCCGCCGAGGTATTGACGTACAGCTCCAGGTTCTTGACGGGCGAAGAGGCGATATCGCCGGCCTTCTCGCCCTTCAGGATACGTGCCACCACCTTGCCGGTCTGGCGGCCCATATCGTAGAAGTTCACGCCCAGCGCCGCCACGGCGCCGCGCTTGACGCTGCCGGTATCAGAGGCGATCAGCGGGATCTTGGCATCGTTGCAGACCTTGGCCAGCGACTCGAAGACCGAGACCACGTTGTTGTCGGTGGTGGTGTACATCACGTCGATCTTGCCGATCAGGCTCTTGGCGGCCGGGGCCACGTCCACCGAGCGCGGTGCAGCGGCTTCCACCAGGGTGAAGCCGGCTTTCTGCAGCTCGCCCTTGAGGTTGTTCAGGGCCGACACGGAATTGGCTTCGCCCGGATTGTAAACCACTCCGACGCGCTTGGCCTCGGGCACCACGCGCTTGATCACCTCGACCTGCTTGACCGGGTCCAGCATGTGCGACAGGCCGGTCACGTTGGTACCGGAGGGCTTCCAGTCCTTGACCAGCTGGGCGGCCATGGGGTCGGCGATGGCCGAATAGACGATGGGGATGCTCTTGGTGGCGGCCACCATCGGTTGTGCCGACGGTGTGCCGATGGCGACGATCACGTCGGGGTTGTCACCGACGAACTTCTTGGCGATCTGGCCGGCGGTGCCCGCATTGGCCTGAGCGCTCTGGAAATCCCACTTCAGGTTCTTGCCGGGCTCGAAGCCTTCGGCGATCAGTTCGTCCTTGGTGCCGTCGCGCACGGCGTCCAGCGCCGGGTGTTCGACGAAGGAAGTGATGGCCACCACCTTCTCGGCAGCCAGGGCCGAGGCACATACGGCGCTCAGCGCCAGCGCACCGGCGATGGCGCGCAGGGATTGGGACAGGGCAAACATGTTCATCTCCTCATGATGGTAGTCGGTGCCTCGGCATGATCGTGGCCGGGCATCCTGTTCGTTTTGGTCGCAGGCAGCAGGGCGCCTGATGTGCCGATCCCGCCTTGCAGCGGGATCGACAGGTTCACTTTATTGCTTGATGACGGTCTTGGCCGAACTCACCAGTTCCGGCGAGAGGGTCACACCCTGCTTCTGCGCGGCGGCGGTGTTGACGAACAGCTCCAGCTTGCTGCTGGTGGCCGAGGCGATGTCGCCCGGCTTTTCACCCTTGAGGATGCGGCCGACCACCTTGCCGGTCTGGCGACCCAGGTCGTAGTAATTCACGCCCAGGGCGGCGATGGCGCCACGCTTGACGCTGTCGGTGTCGGAGGCCACCAGCGGGATCTTGGCATCGTTGCCGACCTTGACCAGTGCTTCATAGGCCGAGACCACGTTGTTGTCGGTGTTGGTATAGATCACGTCGACCTTGCCGATCAGGCTCTTGGCGGCCGAACCGACGTCCACCGAACGCGGTGCAGCGGCTTCCACCAGGGTCATGTTGGACTTGGCCAGCAGCTCCTTGAGCGCCTTGACCACCACGGCGGAGTTGGCTTCGCCCGGGTTGTAGACCATGCCCACGCGCTTGGCATTGGGCACTACGCGCTTGATCAGGTCGATCTGCTTGTCCAGTTCCAGCAGGTCGGACACGCCCGTGACGTTGGTGCCGGAGGCCTTCCAGTCCTTCACCAGCTGGGCCGCGACCGGGTCGGTCACGCCGGAATAGACCACCGGGATGCTCTTGGTGGCGGCCACCAGGGCCTGGGCCGACGGGGTGGCGATGGCGACGATGACATCGGGCTTGTCACCGACGAACTTGCGGGCGATCTGGGCGGCGGTGCCGGTGTTGCCCTGGGCGCTCTGGTATTCCCACTTCAGGTTCTTGCCGGCTTCGAAGCCTTCTTCCTTCAACTCGTCCTTCACGCCGTCACGCACGGCATCCAGGGCCGGGTGTTCGACGATGGCGGTCACCGCGACCGACTTGTCGGCAGCCATGGCCGGAGCTGCGCAGACGGCAGCCAGGGACAGGGCGGCGACCATTGCGCGCAGTGTCAGCTTGTTGTTGTAGGACATGCAGTCTCCCTAGAAAAATGTGGATGGATTACCCAAAAACCCGAAAGACGGTAAGTCTAGCCTAGCGGATGTGAACAATCAATTTGGAACGGCGCATAAAAGACGCATGTTTGGCCCGCTCCAGAGGCGGCCGGCGGCCCTGCCTGTTGGCAGGATCGGCGCCAGCGAGTGACACACTCGCATTCGTTATGCGGACACCCTGAGCGATCCTGGCGACGCACAGGCAGTGCATCAACCATTGTTATAATCGCAGCCCATGTCTTCGCGCCCTTCTCCATTGACTGCATCCGCTGCATCGCGCCGCCCCTGGCTCGCGGCATGGGCCTGCCTGTCATTGGTGCTGACCATGGTCGCGGCGCCCTGGTGGCAGCAGGCGCTGGCGCGCACCGCCCGTGAAGCGCCGGCCATGGCCATCTGCAGCGTGGGCGGCAACACCGGCAACGGCCCCGCCCACCTGGCCGCCAGCCATTGCCCGCTGTGCTGCGGCAGCCAGCATGCGGCGACCACACCGACCGCCGCCTTCCACGCTGATGCCGTACCGGGCATCAGTTACCCGCTGGCACTATTGACTTCCACCGGGCGCTCGGCCAGTCCGACGTCACTGACTCCGCAGGCGCGTGCGCCTCCGGCCTGATCAGATTCCGCTGTACCAGGCTTTCTTACGCGGGCCATGCCATCACGACGAGTCAGGCCCGCCCGATCAGGATTCAAATAGGACAAAAGGACTAAACAATATGAAACATTTCTTCCAACGCTGCGCCGGCCTGGCCCTCACCGCTGCCCTGCTGGCTGCTGCGCCGCTGTCGCAGGCCCACAGCTTCAAGCTGGGCCAACTGGAAATCGGCCATCCCTATGCGCGGGCCACGGTACCCGGCCAGCCGGCCGCCGGCGCCTACATCAGCATCGAGAACAAGGGCAGCGCTGCGGACCGCCTGGTGGGCGTTTCCTCGCCGGTTGCCAAGAGTGGTGAAATCCACACCATGGCCATGGAAGGCAATCTGATGAAGATGCGCGAAGTCGATGGCGGACTGGAAATCAAACCCGGCCAGAAGATCGCCATGCAACCCGGCAATGGCTACCACATCATGCTGATGGGCCTGTCCAAGCCGCTCCAGGCGGGCGAAAAAATCCCGCTCACCCTGAACTTCGAGAAGGCCGGCAAGATCGAGGTTGTCGTCAATGTCGAGGACCCTGCGGCGGCCGGCGCCAAGGATGACATGAAGGACATGAAGGACATGAAGGGACATATGCACCACTGAGCCACCCCGGCCCGGCGGGCCATCGCCTGAAACGACAAGGCCGGCAGCGAGCGATGCTCCTGCCGGCCTTGTCGTTGACGGTCTTGCGTGGCGTATTCAGCCGGCCAGCTTGCGTACCTTGGCCAGCAGCTTGCTGGTGGAGCGGTCATGTTCGAAGGCGATCGCCAGTACCTGGCCGCCATAGGCCGCCACCGCCTGGCCTTCGGGGATGGCGTGCATGTCGTAGTCGCCGCCTTTGACGTAGATATCCGGATGCGCTTCCTGCACGGCTTCCAGCGCCGTGTCTTCGTCGAAGGGCACCACCAGCGCCACCGATTCCAGCGCCGCCAGCACCGCCATGCGGTCTTCGCAGCTATTGATGGGACGGTCATCCCCCTTGCCCAGCCGCTTGACCGAGGCATCAGTATTGGCCGCCACGACCAGCGAGGCACCCTGGGCGCGGGCCTGGGCCAGATAGGTCACATGGCCGCGATGCAGGATGTCGAACACGCCATTGGTCATCACCACCGGCTTGGGCAGTTGGGCCACGCGGGCCTTGAGTTCTTCGCGGGTGCAGAGTTTGGATTCGAAATCGGCCATCGTGGTGAGCTGGGTTGGCTGTGGGGTGGATCAGATGGGCGCGCTGTGGAGCGGAAGGCGGCGCATCCCATGAAAAAAGCCGCAACCTGGGTTGCGGCTTGCGATTGTACTGCCTGTGCTATCCGGTGTGCTGCATCCGCACTCAGGCTGCGACAGCGCCCGCCGGCAGGATGCGCTGGGTCACTTCCTTGCGGTAGCGGTTCAGCTCCTGGACGTTGCTGAAGGTACGTTCGAACAACAGCGACATGTTGTGCAGGATGCGGTCCACGACCTTCTTTTCCCATTCGCCGTCGAACTTGATCTGGTTGTCCAGCCAGCGTTCCAGCCATTCCGGATCGGGCAGGCGGCTTTGCACGGTGTCGTTGGGGAACAGCGCCTGGTTCACGTGCAGGTTGGTCGGGTGCAGCGGCTTCTCGGTGCGGCGGGCCGATGCCATCAAGACACCGATCTTGGCGAAGGCTGCACGGGCCTTGTCGCCCACTTCGTTCAGGGCCTTCTTCATGTAGCGCAGATAGGCGCCACCGTGGCGGGCTTCATCCTGGCTGATGATCTTGTAGATCTGCTTGATGACCGGTTCGGTGTGCCAGTCGGCGGCGCAGCGGTACCAGTGGTTCAGGCGGATCTCGCCACAGAAGTGCAGCATCAGGGTTTCCAGCGGCGGGGCGGGATCGAACTCGAAACGCACGTTGTGCAGTTCTTCTTCGGTCGGGCACATGTCCGGACGGAAACGGCGCAGGTATTCCATCAGCACCAGCGAGTGCTTCTGTTCCTCGAAGAACCATACCGACATGAATGCCGAAAAATCGCTGTCCCCGCGATTGTCGCGCAGGAACATCTCGGTCGCCGGCAGTGCCGACCATTCCGTGATGGCATTCATGCGGATGGTCTGCGCCTGTTCGTCGGTGAGCAAGGAAGCGTCGAACTTGTCCCAGGGAACATCCTTATCCATATTCCAACGGACCTGCTCTAGCGATTTGAACAATTCTGGGTACAGCATCTCAGTAGGGACCTATATGCGTTAAGTGTTTGATTTTAACAAGATTTTCCTGAACCATACTAAAACGCTCAGGTTTCAGCAATATGACAGCCGGCCGGACGCGTCTGCGCCCAGGGCCAGGCAGTGCCATGGCGAGGATCAGGGGGAGATTGGCTTGCGGGAGGCTGGCTTCTTGTTTTGCCGGGATTGTACAACAGGCGTCCGGGCCGGGGCGCTCGTATTTGCCGCGCTCTTCGGGGCTTTCTTGACCGGTGGCTTCTTCGGCGCCGCCTTGACCGCCTTGCCAGCCTTGGGAGCGCCAGCCGGCTTGGCTTTGGGGCTGGCCTTGGACTTTGGTGACACTGTCTTATTTTCGCTACGCTTGGCCGGCTTGGGCGCCTTGGCGGGCTTCAACAAGGGCTCCTGGTCGGCCTGGGCGCCGGCCATCACATTGCCGACGGCATGCTTGAATTGCTCCTGCAACACATTCCACCAGGCGTTGGGATTGGCGATGGCGGACTGGAAATCGGGCGCGGGCGGGAAAGCGAAACCGCCCTCTTCCCCTGGCGTGGCCGCTTCGGGCTGACGGTCTTGTCCTGCTGCAAGCTCGGGCTCCGCTTCGTCCGGGGCTTCCTCGGGCTCGTCGGCTGCGGGCTCAGGCTCGGCGCCAGCAGCAGCATCAGCAGCGGCACCCGGCCAAAGCGGGAAGCCGAAGGGGAACGGCGGCGGCGTGGCCGCCTGTTCATCGGCATCGCTGCCGGCGGCGGCTTCCGGGGTTCCACGCGAGGCCATGATGGCGCTCATGGCCTGCAGGGTGGACAAGGTGGCGCTCTGCACTTCCAGGGTCTGGATGGTGGCCTTGAGCATGTTCAGGTTCAGCTCCAGCCAGGAGGCGACGGTCTTGAGGTCGGAGATCTTCTTGTTGATATCCTCCACCGAAAGCGAGGGCGTGGCCATGGCCGGGGCGCCCATGCTGCTCCACATCTTCTTCATGAATTCGATGGTATCGCCTACCGAGCCGGCGCCCGGCATCTTGTCGTGGTTCAGCATTGGTCGCTCCTGTTGTCGTGTTCTGGTCGTCAGCGCGGCGGGCGCTGCATCCGGCATGAGCTCGGCAGTGCGGTCTGCTCGGCCGGGATGAAGCGCTCGGTGCGGAATCCATAGCCGCTGCCCTCATTGTCGAAGCGGATGCCGCCGCTATCGGCACGCTGCATCTGCATCAGGTACAGCGGCTGGATCAGCTGGTGATCCTCGGCCCGCATCGTGGCCTGGTGGAAAGCGTTCTGATAATGCGCGCCTTCCAGGGCATATGCAACCGCCTTGGGATCGGTGCTCCTGGCCTTTTCGATGGCCTTGACCAGCATCTCGACCATGACCTGCATGCGCAGGTAGAGGTAGTCATCCTTGGGCTGGGGATAGCGTTTGCGGAATTCCTGATAGTAGGCATCGCTGGGCGAACCGGGGTTCCCGCCCGCATTGGGGTGCCACTCCGCCACCGCCCGCACCACGCCCACGCCCGCCTCGCCAATGGCCGCCGGCGCGCCCAGGCTGTTGGCATAGAAGGTATAGAACTTGGCCTTGAAGCCGGCATCGCGCGCGGCCTTCACCAGCAGGGTGAGGTCATTGCCCCAGTTGCCGGTGATGACGGCGTCAGCCCCGGCGCTGCGCATCTTGGCGATGTAGGGGGCAAAATCCTTGATCTTGCCAATGGGGTGCAGCTCATCGCCGACGATGGCGATGTCGGGCCGCTTGGCCGCCAGTTGCTCTCGGGCGGCCTTGGCAACCTGGCGGCCGAAACTGTAGTCCTGGCCGATCAGGTAGACCTTGCGGGTCGCGGGATCGGCCTTGATGGCCTCGGTCAGGGCCTGCATGCGCATGTCGGCGCTGGCGTCGAAGCGGAAGTGCCAGAAGCTGCACTTCTCATTGGTCAGCGTCGGGTCCACCGCCGAATAGTTCAGGAACAGCACGCGGCGATCCGGTTCACGCTGGTTGTGCTTGTTGACCGCATCGATCAGGGCCGCCGCCACCGCCGAGCTGTTGCCCTCGATCAGGAAGGGGATGCGCTCGTCGGTCAACTGGCGCAATTGCACCAGCGAGTCTTCCACGCCGAGCTTGTTGTCGAAGGTGGAAAGCTGCAGCAGGTGCTTGCCATCGGGCAGGCTGACGCCACCGCGCGCGTTGATCCGTTCGATGGCATAGCTGATGTTGCGCACCACGGCCTCGCCGGCATTGGCAAAGGGGCCGGAAAGACCATCGATCATGCCGATGCGTACCGGTGGCAAGGCAGGCGTGCCCTGTACGCCCTGTACTGCATGTGCAGGCAACGACAGTGAAAGCGAGGAGGCGAGCAGCGCCGCGAGGGAGAGCAGACGGAAGGACAAGGACAGGTTCATCATTCGAAAGAGACAGCGTCAACAGAGCAAAGGCGCAAACGCGCATTGTACGTTGTTTGAATGACCGCTCTTTTGATCTCCGTCCCCACGACGCTGCAGGCGTGATCCGATAAACTGGCGCACATGAGCGAAGTTTCCCCCCCACCCCGGCGCTGGCCGCGCCTGCTGCTGCTGATTGCACTGAGCCTGGCGCTGCACGCCCTGCTGGTGGACTGGGGACGGCGCCAGATCATCCTGCCGGGTGCCACGCAAGAACAGGCCATGACCGTGGAACTGCGCCCCCTCCCACCACCCGAGCAACCGGTGGCGCTGCCGGTTCCCAGACCGACTCAACCGCGTGCAGCCAAGCCGGCCAGTCGTCATGCCGCGCCGGCGCGCCGCAGCGAGCCCTCCATCGAACCGCCTGATGAACCGATACGGGAGACCGTCGAGCCCATCTATACACCCGCCCCCGAAGCGCCGCATTCCGCGCCCGCCACCGCGACGGCCACGGCCACGGCATCGGACGATGGCACTGGCAAGACCTCGGATGGCAAGGGCCAGGGAACGGCGGGCGCCGCCGCCGAGGGCGGCCAAGCCCAAAGCGATGCGCCCGGCAAGTCCTACCAGACCAGCGCACCACCAAGCGTACTGCTGCGCTACGACGCCACCGGCACCAAGGATGGACGGGCCAGCTACGGCCGTGGCAGCATCGCCTGGCGCAATGACGGCCCGCATTACAGCGTCGAGGGCAAGGCCAAGGTCCTGGTGTTTACCGTGCTCAACTTCACCAGCCAGGGCGACCTGGATGGAAATGGCCTGTCACCGGAGCTGTACACCGAACAGACCGGCTTCAAGTCGGCCACCAACACCCACTTCAACCGCGAGCGCAACGTGGTCAGCTTTTCTGCCTCGACCACCACCTATCCACGACGCGGCGGCGAACAGGATCGCGGCAGTGTCATCTGGCAGCTGGCTGCCATCGGTCGCGGCGACCCCGCGCAGTTCCGGGCCGGTGCGGTGATCGACATGTTCGTGGCGGGCGTGCGCGATGGCGAGGTCTGGCGCATGCAGGTGCAGGGCGAAGAAGACGTGACGCTACCCATCGGGCAGTTGCATACCTGGCATGTAGTCCGCATGCCCAAACCCGGCTCTTATGAGGATCGCGTCGACATCTGGCTGGCGCCCCAGCACGAGTGGTATCCGGTGCGGGTGCGCTATACCGAACCACCTTCCCGGGGAGGAGATTTCATCGACCTGTCGCTCTCCGGCATGGAAGCCTTGCCGCCATGAGTCCTGCCGCATTCGCGAAGTCCTGTCAAAATCCGAAACAATTGCGCACAATTGCGTCCCCGGGATAGCCGAACCGTCAGCAATGATCGCAGTCGTATCCGTAGTCACAGGATTTCCGACCGCTCCGAAAGCCATCCGCTGTCTACCATCCCGATGGCCCGAACCCATCCACAGAGACCACTACGAAGAGCTCGCCATGAACCGTATCCCCCACCGCCTCCTGACACGATTTTCCGCCCTGACCCTGGCCGGCCTGCTGGCCAGTGGCCCGCTGCTGGCCGCCGACGGCCCGCACCCGGTCGAAAAGCGTCCCTTCAATCTGCCGCCGTCGGCCGAGCTGCACTATGCCATCCAGGCCAAGCAGAGCGGACTCGACCTCAAGGGTGAGGGCCTGGTGAAGTGGACCCAGAGCAAGACCGCCTACAGCGTCACCACCGAGACCCGGGCGATGCTCCTGGGCAAGATCCTGGAAACCAGTAGCGAGGGCGCCATCGATGCCTACGGCCTGGCGCCGTCCCGTTTCGTGGAAAAGCGCCTGCGTCGCGAACCCACCACCACCACCTTCAACCGCGAGCAGAACAAGATCACCTTCACCGAATCCGGCGAGAGTTTCCCGCTGCAGGGGGGCGAGCAGGATCGCACCGGCATCACCTGGCAGTTCGTGGCCATCGCGCGCGCCAATGCCGCCAAGATGAAGCCGGGTTCGGAGTGGAAGTTTTTCGTGGCCGGCCCGCGTGATGCCGAACAGTGGACCTTCAAGGTGGTCGGCCGCGAAAAGATCAAGACCGCCCAGGGCGAAACCGAGGCGCTGCACCTGTTCCGCAACCCGCCGCCGGACGACCAGGCCCAGAAACTCGATATCTGGCTGGCCCCCAAGATGGAGTGGTATCCGGTGCGTCTGAAATTCACCGATCCCAATGGCGACTATATCGAGCAGGTGCTGGATTCGGTCAGCAAAACCAACTAAGCTAGCTTCCCACGCAAGGTGCGGGGCCTGGCCGGCAGGGATGCCGCCAGGCCCCGCGTCCATCGCCCCATCCTTCCATCCTCCCAGCCAGCACTGAGCCAGAAACCATGTCCTCCATGTCCGCCACCTCCGCCATCGCCCCGACCCTGAACACCCAGAGCGCCCTGGTGCTTTTCTCCGGCGGTCAGGATTCCACCACCTGTCTGGCCTGGGCGCTGTCGCGCTACCAGCGCGTGGAAACCATCGGCTTCGACTATGGCCAGCGCCACGCCATCGAACTGGAAGTGCGTCCGGCCCTGCTGGAGAAGATGAAGGGCTTTTCCGCCGACTGGCAGGCGCGTCTGGGCGAGGATCACATGATCGACCTGTCGCTGATCGGCAAGATTTCCGACACCGCGCTCACCCGCGATGTCGAAATCACCATGCAGGACAATGGCCTGCCCAATACCTTCGTCCCGGGCCGCAACCTGCTGTTCATGACGGTGGCCGCGACCCTGGCATATCGACGCGGCCTGAACGTACTGGTGGGCGGCATGTGCGAAACCGATTTCTCCGGCTATCCCGATTGCCGTGACGACACCATGAAGGCCCTGCAGGTGGCGCTCAACCTGGGCATGGCCACGCAACTCAAGGTCGAGACACCGCTGATGTGGATCGACAAGGCCCAGACCTGGGCGCTGGCCGAATCGCTGGGCGGCCAGGCGCTGGTGGACCTGATCCGCGCAGACACCCACACCTGTTACCTGGGCGAGCGCGGCCAGTTGCATGACTGGGGCCATGGCTGCGGCACCTGCCCGGCCTGCCAGTTGCGCGCACGCGGCTACGAGCAATACGTGCAAGACGTACAGAACAGGGCAAGCAAAAAGATCGGCTGATCAGGCACAATAGGCTCACTCCAAAAAGAACGAGCCCCATGCCCAGCCCACGTACCTCCCAGCGCCTCGCCCGCGGCGCTGCTGCCCTGCTGATCCTGCTGGCCGGCGCCGAGATCGGGCGTCGTGTCGCCGATCTGCCCAGCCTGCCGGCGCTGGTCGACCTGCAGTTCGACCTGACGCCGCGCAGCCAGAGCTACAAGGTCTTCGACGCCAATCCCATCGCCCGTTCCAGTCATCCGCAAGCGCTGCCGGTGGCGTTGCGGCCGCTGGAAATCAACGTGCCATGGAAGAAGAATGGCCAGCTCAGCATGGCCGATTTCCTCAAGACCACTGCCACCCACGCCTTCGTGGTGGTGCAGGATGGCAGCGTCGTCTACGAGCGCTACATCGACGGCTTCGATGCCAATTCCCGCTTCACGTCCTTCTCGGTGGCCAAATCCTTTGTCTCGGCGCTGACCGGCGTGGCCTTGATGCAAGGCAAGATCAAGTCGCTGGACGAGCCCATCGGTCACTACCTCAAGAGCGATGAACTGGCCCCCGCCTACGCCGGCATTACCATCGGCCAGCTGCTGGACATGCGTTCCGGCATCGACGTCGACGAGCGCTATGCGGGGTCGCTGACCTCACCGGTGGTGCGCATGTTCGTCAGCACCGACCTGCACAGTTTCCTGGCCCGGCGCCATGGCTTGCGCTTCGCACCGGGCGAACGGTTCGAATATCGCAGCGTCGATACCCTGGTACTGTCGCGGGTACTGGCGCGCGCGACCGGCATGCCCCTCTCCGACTACGCGCAGCAGGCCTTGTGGGAACCGCTGGGCATGGAGCAGGACGCCAGCTGGAGCGTGGACAGCCGCAAGCACGGCGTGGAAAAGGCGTTCTGCTGCCTCAACACCACCGCGCGCGAATTCGCCCGCCTGGGTCTGCTCTATCTGAACCAGGGACGCATCGGCGAGCGCCAGGTGGTCAGCACCGCATGGGCCAATGAACCGCGACGTCCGGACAACCGCAGCGACATCCTGGAATACCGCGATGGCTGGTGGATTCCACCCGGCAATGCACAGGACCAGGACTTCTCGGCCATCGGCGTGTTCGGACAGTACATCTACGTCAATCCGGCGACCCGCACCGTCATCGTCAAGCTGAGCGACTACGGCGCCGAACAGGACGAAGTCCTGACCACGCTGGCCATGCGCAGGATCAGTCATTACCTGGCCGGCCGCGACTGAGCCTCTCGCTGCCGGCAGCCATAAAAAAACCGCCAGGTCACGCTCTCGCGACCGGCGGTTTTGCATGGGATCAGCAGAAAATCTAAACGATATAAATCATTATCTGATCGTTCCTTCCAGGCAGACTCAGAACAACTCGTTCTTCATCTGGGTCTTGGCCTTTTCTTCTTCAGGCGTGAGGCCACTGCGATCACCCATGCCCAGATCACGCACCATGGCGCTGGGCGGGAACTCGGCGTAGTAATACTCGCCGCCGGATTCGATCACGCCGTCCGGGACCTTGCGATCCACGTTGGGCACATCCTTGAGCGCCTTGGACATGTAGCTGATCCACACCGGCAGGGCCAGGCCGCCGCCGGTTTCGCGGTCGCCCAGGCTCTTGGGCTGGTCGTAGCCGATCCAGGCAATCGCGGTCAGGCCGGGCTGGTAGCCGGCGAACCAGGCATCCATGGAGTCGTTGGTGGTACCGGTCTTGCCGGCCAGGTCGGTCCGCTTCAGCGACAACGCCTTGACCGCCGTGCCATGACGCACCACGTCGCGCAGCATGCTGTCCATGATGAAGGCATTGCGGGCATCGATGACACGGTTTGATTCATCCTCTGCGGTAGCCGGCTTGGCCTGCGAGAGCACTTCGCCGTTGCTGTCGGTGACCTTGGTGATCAGATAGGGATTGACCTTGTAGCCGCCGTTGGCGAACACCGAATACGCACCCACCATCTGCAGCGGGGTGACGTTGCCCGCGCCCAGCGCCAGGGTCAGGTAGGGCGGGTTCTTGTCGGCGTCGAAGCCGAAGCGGGTAATGTATTCCTGCGCATACTTCACACCCACGCGCTCCAGGATGCGGATGGACACGAGGTTGATCGACTTCTGCAGCGCGCGGCGCATCGAGATCGGGCCCTCGAACTTGCCACCGTAGTTCTTCGGCTGCCACACCTGGCCACCGGTCTGGGTAAAGGTCAGCGGCGCATCATTGATGATGGTGGCCGGCGACAGGCCCTTTTCCAGCGAGGACGAATAGATGAAGGGCTTGAACGACGAACCCGGCTGACGCCAGGCCTGGGTGACATGGTTGAACTTGTTGCGGTTGAAGTCGAAGCCGCCCACCAGCGAGCGGATCGCGCCATCCTGCGAGTTTACCGAGACGAAGGCCGATTCCACTTCCGGCATCTGGGTGATGATCCAGGCCTTGCCATCCTGGAAGACGCGGATGATGGCGCCGCGACGGATCTTCTTCTGCGGGGGGGCCTTGTCCGACAGCAGGTTGGCGCCGAAGCCCAGGCCGGCGCCGGAAATGCTGATCTCCTCGCCGGTGGAGAGCATGGCCGTGATTTCCTTGGGCTTGGCATCCAGCACCACGGCCGCGACCATGTCATCGCTGTCGGGGTGATCGGCCAGCTCCACTTCCACGGCGTCTTCCACGGCTTCCTTGGTGGCGTTGTCCGGCAGGTCCATGTAGCCTTCCGGACCGCGATAGCCATGCCGGCGCTCATAGTCGATGATGCCGCGACGCAGGGCGATGTAGGCCGCGTCCTGTTCGGTCTTGGTGATGGTGGTGAAGACGTTCAGGCCGCGGGTATAGGTCTCGTCCTTGTATTGCGCGTAGACCAGCTGGCGCGCCATTTCGGCCACATATTCGGCATGCATGCCGAAGGCGGAACTGTCACCCTTGACCCGCAGTTCCTCGTCCTTGGCTTCCTGGTATTGCGCATCGGTGATGTAACCCAGCTGGCGCATGCGCAGCAGGATGTACTGCTGGCGCGCATGGGCGCGCTTGGGATTGACCACCGGGTTGTAGGCCGACGGCGCCTTGGGCAGGCCGGCCAGCATGGCGGCTTCGGCGATGCTGATGTCCTTCAGTTGCTTGCCGAAATAGATCTGGGCGGCCGAGGCGAAGCCATAGGCGCGCTGGCCCAGATAGATCTGGTTCATGTAGACCTCAAGGATCTGGTCCTTGGTGAGGTTGTTCTCGATCTTCCAGGCCAGCGGGATTTCATAGAAGAACTTGCGCGTGGCCTTCTGCAGGAAGGTCGGCTCGTTGCTGGTCAGGAAGAAATTGCGCGCCACCTGCTGGGTGATGGTGGAAGCACCACCGCCACCGCCGGAGAGATTGGAGAAGGTCGCCCGGGCAATACCCTGGTAATCGACGCCGCCGTGCTCGTAGAAGCGGTCATCCTCGATGGCCAGCACGGCCTTCTTCATGATCTCCGGGATGTCCTTGAAGTGCACCAGGTTGCGGCGTTCCTCGCCGAATTCGCCGATCAGCACGCCATCGGCCGAGAAGATGCGCAGCGGGATCTTGGGACGGTAATCGGTCAGCGTATCGAGGTCGGGCAGCTTGGGATAGGTCAGCGCGACAATGAAGGTCACGCCCAGCGCCACCATCACGACCAGGCCCAGCACCGTGCCGAACAGGCCCAGGAGGATGCGCAGCGACCAGTGCATGCGCTTGCGCGGGGCCTTTCCTGCGGGTTTATCCGCCGCCGATGCCGGTTGGTGTTGATCGCCGCCGTTGGAAGATGAAGACATTCGAGATAAGCGTTAAAGCAGGCCGGAGCCGGGTTGGAAGAAACAAGCCCGCATTATAGCGGCTCGCCCTGACGGGCCGCGCGGCCAGGTGTTGCAAATAGACCAAAGCACAGGAGCGCGGTTCCGACCAGGATGGCCGGAAGTGAAGCAATTGACATCATTTACTGCAAATTGACAGGCATTCCTCAAGTTTCCGCTATTCCCCCGCCTTCCCGCCGGCCAGACAATTCCCCCTTTTCCCTTGCGAAAGAACTGCGGCATGGCTAGTTCCATCTTTCCTTCCCGCCGGATGTCGGCGCGCCTGTGCGCCGGAGTCGACATCGGTCCTGACCGGGTCCAACTGGCCTTGCTGCGCCGCTGCGGCCAGCGCGCCCAACTGCTGCGCCTGGATCAGCGCCTTTCGGCCAGGCCCCTGTGCCGCGATGGCCAGGTGGTCGACTTCGATGCACTGGTGCTGATCTGCCGCTCGCTGCTGGACAACCCGGTGTGCCAGGGCGCCACCCTGGCGCTGGCCCTGCCGGCGGCGACCCTGACCGGCCGTCGCCTGGTCCTGCCGGCCGGCTCCAGCGAGGTCCAGCGCCTGGCACAGGTGCGCGCCGAAATGGCCGCCCATGGCGCGTCGGCCGAAGAGCAGGTACTGGATTACCGGATACTCGGTCCGCAACCGGCCTCACCCGCCGACGTCCAGGTGCTGGCGCTGGCCGCCTCGACGCTGGCCATCGAAGACCGGCTGGCACTGGCCGAGGCCCTGAATCGCTCCCTGGCGACGCTGGCACCGGAGGACCTGTGCCTGGCCGCCTGGCTGCGCGACGAGCGGCGCGCCGACCAGACTGCGGTGTTGCGGCTGGACCGCGGCGGCAACTGGCTGCTGCACGGCAGGGGCCCGGCCCACAACCTGCCGGCGCAGGCTGCCGCAGGCGGAGCGCTGCCCCTGCTGGCCAGCGTGGCACCGCTGCTCAAACCCCTGCCGCGCAGATTGCTGCTCAGCGGCGACCACCCTCAGCTGGGCGCCATCGGGCGCGCCTTCGTCAAATATGCCGGCATCGATGCGCAGCTCGCCCCCATCCCCTCACCGCTGATGCTGTCCTCCGCGATCGCTGCGCAAATCCCGGCCGACTATCAGTTGGCCCTGGCCCTGGCGTGGGAGGGCATGGCATGAAGCCAAGCTTCGCAAGTTTCGATTTCTCGCGCACCCCGCAGCAGCGTCGCCGCCGGCGCGAACTGGGCTTCTATCGCTGGCTGGCAGTGGCTGCGCTGCTGGGCTGCCTGATCGCCGCAGTACCCGGCCTGCGGGTGTGGTGGCACACGGCATCGCTGCAGCAGGCCAATGCCATGCTGAGCCAGGAGCTGCAAAAGATGGCGCCCCTGGTGCAACAGACCAGCGCACTGCGCGCCCGCATCGAAGCGCTCAACACACAGCTGAGTGCGCAAGAACAACTGGCCCGACGGCGCCAGCAGGCCATCCAGTTGCTGCGCGGCGCGGCCCAGGCCGGCAACCCGCAGACCCGTCTGCAGCGGGTCATGCTGCAAGCCGGGCGGGCCGAGCTGCGCGGCCATGCGGCAAGCGCGCAAGCGGTGCAGGAATACGCCGCCGCGCTCACCGGCGCCGGCCTGGACGGTGCCACCCTCAATGATCTGCACGCCGAAGATCGTGGCTACGCCTTCAGCATCGTCATCCCCTTGGCGCCACCCGCCGCGAACGCTACCCAGGAGCCGAAATGAAACGTGCAAGCCTGCGCACCCATCCGGCCCACTGGCCCCGGCCGGCACGGCTGGCGCTGTACCTGCTGACAACGCTGGCGTGCGCGGCCAGCGGGCTGTTGCTGGCGGTCGAAGAACTGGACGAATCGCGCCAGTCGGCCCAACGGCAGCAGCAGGACCTGCGCGTGCAGTATCAATCCGCCCTGAACCAGGTGGCGCTGCGGGATGGCCTGCGGTCGCGCCAGACCGCGCTGGAGATGCAACTGGTCGCGCAACAGGTTCAGCTATGGCGCCCCGACCAGCAGCAACCCGAACTGTTGCATGCCAAGCTGGCGCGCCGCGCCGAGGAACATGGTCTGGTACTGACCTCCTTCCGGCCCCAGCCCGGCAAACTGAGCGCCACCATCAGCCTGCGTGGCAAGCATGCGGGCCTGCTGCGCTTCGTCGAGCAGGTCAGCCGGCCACCGAAGCTGGTGCTCTTCGAGAACCTGGAGATCACCAGCGAGCGCGGCACGCAGGCGGCCTTGCTGATGAAGGCCACGGTCTCCGCCCCCACCGGCAATGCCAAGTCGGCTTCCATGGAGTCTCCACCATGAGCGTGCTTTCCCTCGCCTCGCTGATGCTTGCGCCGGTGTTGCTGGCCGCGACCGCCTATGCCGCGCTGGTGACACTGGAACACCCTGACGAGGCCACGGCAACCCGGCAGTGGATCACCCTCAGCCGTGAACAGTCATTGCGCCTGCCACCCGCCACAGCGTCGGCCTCGCGCCCGCCTGCGGGAGAAATCGAACATCCCTCGTCCGACCTTCCCGATCCATTCCAACTCGAAGATGAAGCGGCGACAGCAACGCTCACGTCACGGCAGGCGCGCGGCAAAGCCAGCCCTGCGACGGAAAGCGATGAAGAGGAAGACCTTGCTGTTGCAGCTGTTGCAGCTGTTACAGCCGTTGCCGCCCCATCGCCATCCTCCGCCCCGGCAACACCCGCACGTCCGGCGCTGCGCCTGCTGGGTACGCTACGTCGTAACGATCAGCGGATCGCACTGGTGGAGCTGGACGGTGCCACCCGCCGCCTGCAGGTCGGCGACCTGCTTCCCGGCGCGCTGGGCGAAGTGCTGGCGGTCCACGAAGACCAGATCGCCCTCCACCACGCCGGGTCGACCCAGACCATCACGATGGAAAATTACGCGGCCGGTGCGCTGCCAACCGTGACGCCCTACGCACGCAATGCACGCAACCAACGCCTGGCCCCCCGCAGCAACGGGCGCCGCCTGATCCGCCCCCGGAGCCGGCAATGAGAACCCTGCTGCTCTTGTTCGCCGGTCTGCTGTCCCTGTCACCTTGGCCGACCCTGGCCGAGAACCGCCTTTACGGCATCGGTATCCAGTACCGCCCGCAAGGGCTCACGCTGAGCCTGCAACTGTCCCATCCCGTGGACCCCGCACAGGTAGGCGCATTCCAGCTGCTTGATCCGGCACAACTGGTACTGGACCTGCCAAAGACCACGCCTGCCGACATGCTGCCCCGCGCGCTGGCCGGCAGCGGCCTGCTCAAGCGCGTGCTGGTGGCCGCCGACGACGACCGGCTGCGGCTGCAACTGCAGCTCAAGCACGCCGTCAGCCATCGTCTGCGGGTCGAGGATGCTCGCCTGCTGGTCGAACTCGACCAGCGCGCCGCGCCCGAGCCCGGCGCACTGCAGAACATCGACTTTCGCCGCGGCGGCGCCGGCGAGGGACAACTGATACTGGAGCTGGGCGCGGCCGATCAACCGCTGCAGGTCCGTCAAATGGGCCGGCGCCTGGTGGTGGACATCGGCGGTGCCAGCCTGTCACCGGACCTGCAGCGGCCGGTCGAGGTCGGGCGTTTCGCCACCCCCGTGACGCAATACCATGCCTACCCGTACGAACAAGGCGTACGCGTGGTGCTCGAAACGCAGGGCCAATGGCGCTACCAGGCCTATCAGAGCGGTCGCCGTCTGGTGATCGACGTGTTGCCCGTCACCGGCGGCAGCACCGTCCCCGCTTCCTCCGGAACACCGACCGACAAGCACGATGGCGGCGACAGGTTATCGCTCAATTTCCAGAACATCGACATCCGCACCGCCCTGCAGGTCCTGGCCGATTACAGCGACGTCAATCTCGTGGCCAGCGACGCCGTGGCCGGGCAGTTGAGCCTGCGCCTGAGGGATGTCCCCTGGGATCAGGCGCTGGACCTGATCCTGCAGGCCGGGCGACTGGAGATGCGGCGCACTGGCGAGGTACTGTGGATCGCCCCGCGCGAGGAAATGCAGGCGCGCGAACGCCAGGAACTGGAACAGAAAGCCCTGATCGCCGACCTGGAGCCGCTGCATGCCGAAAGCTTCCAGCTCAACTACCAGCGCGCCGACACCCTGCGCCGCGCACTGGGCATCGGCGAGGACGGCAACACCCAGGCCGGGCGCCGCAACACCCTGCTGTCACGCCGTGGCAGCGCCATGATCGACCATCACACCAACCAGCTGCTGGTGACCGACACCCTGGCCGTGCTGGCCAACGTGCGCAAGCTGATCGAGCGCATCGACGTGGCGGCACGCCAGGTCCTCATCGAGGCCCGCATCGTCGAAGCTGACGACAGCTTCGCCCGCAACCTCGGCGTCAAGCTCGGGCTGGCGGCGACCACCCGCGGCGCAGCGGTGGGCAACACTTATGCAGCCATCGGCGAGCAGACCCGGCAGACGCCACCCGCACCGGGTCTCTACCTGAGCGAACCGGCACTGAACCTGCGTGCCGAGCCATTGAGCGGCGCCACTCCGGGCAGCTTCGGCTTTACCCTCTTCAACGCCGCCGCCCAGCGCTTCCTCAACGTCGAACTCTCGGCCCTGGAAGCCGACGGGCGCGGCAAGATCGTCTCCAGTCCGCGCCTGATCACCGCCGACCAGCAGGCGGCCCTGATCGAACAAGGCGAGGAAATCCCCTACCAGCAGGCCGCCGGCAATGGCACCACCGCCACTGCCTTCAAGAAAGCCAACCTGAAGCTGGAAGTGACGCCCCAGATCACCCCCGACGGCAATGTGATCCTCGACGTCGACCTCAACAAGGACAGCCGGGGCAACGTCACCCCGGGCGGCCTGGCGATCAACACCAAGCACGTCAAGACCAAGGTCCAGGTCGAAGACGGCGGCACGGTGGTCATCGGCGGCATCTATACCCAGACCGACAACGACCATGAAACCCGGGTACCGTTGCTGGGCGACATCCCCATCCTGGGCGCCCTCTTCCGCAGCAACAGCCGGGTGCGCGAGAAGACCGAACTGCTGATCTTCCTCACACCCCGCATCGTCGCACCGCCGCGCCCGTATTGACGCCCGTTGCCCCCCGGCGGGCTGTCCAGCCCGATTTTTCCCGGCGGCGGCACAAAGAACGGTAAAATCGCTGTTCCAGGCCCGTACCGCCGGGCGCAAGCCGGCCGGCGGCCGGCCCGGACACCGCCCACCGGGCGGCGGGTGACCGTGCCGTCAGATGCGCGGCGCCATCGACATTGGCCAGTAGCGCAGAGCGCAGAATTCTTAGATATGACTGGAAGCATCTTCCTTGTCGGCCTGATGGGAGCCGGCAAGACCACCATAGGCCGGGCCCTGGCCAAGAAGCTGAACAAGCGCTTCGTCGATTCGGACCACGAGATCGAGGCGCGCACCGGCGCCACCATCCCGGTGATCTTCGAGATCGAGGGCGAGGAAAGCTTCCGCCGGCGCGAAGCGGAGGTGATCCGCGAACTCTCGGCCCAGCCCGACATCGTGCTGGCCACCGGTGGCGGCGCCGTCCTGCGTGCCGAGAATCGTGAAAACCTCAAGAAGGGTGGCACCGTCGTCTACCTGCGGGCCAGCATCAACCAGATTCTCCAGCGCACCGGGCGCGACAAGAACCGCCCGTTGCTGCAGACCGCCGACCCGCGTCGCAAGCTGGAAGAACTCTCGCGCCAGCGTGACCCGCTCTACCGCGAGGTGGCCGACTTCGTGATCGAGACCAACCGGCCCAATGTCCAATTCCTGGTACAGACCATCATCAGCCATCTGGAACTGTCACCCAAGGAGGGTGCCTGGCAGCCCTCGCCGGAGGCTGATGGAGCGCAGGCCGATGAAGCCGTCGTCATCGAACGCAGCAGCGCGCTGGTCACCCGTACCGCCGACGGTACTACGGTGGTCGCCACCAGCCATTTCTCCCAGACCTTCCATGGCGCTGCCGGCGCCGAACCCAGCCATTACCGCATGAACCAGAACACCGCCTCCACCGCCATCAACCCGATCACCCTCAACGTCGACCTGGGCGAGCGCAGCTACCCCATCCACATCGGTCGCGGCCTGCTGGACGATGCGTCCCTGCTGCCGCAATACGTCAAGGGCAAGCGCGTGGCCATCGTCACCAACGATACGGTCGGCCCGCTGTACCTGGACAAGGTCGCCAACGCCCTGCGCGCTGCCGGCAAACAGGTCAGCGAAATCGTGCTGCCCGACGGCGAGGAAGAAAAGAACTGGGCCAGCCTGATGAAAATCTTCGACCGCCTGCTGGCCGACAAGTGTGATCGCAAGACCACCCTGGTCGCCCTGGGCGGCGGTGTGATTGGCGACCTGACCGGCTTTGCCGCCGCATCCTACATGCGCGGCGTACCCTTCGTGCAGGTGCCGACCACCCTGCTCTCGCAGGTCGATTCCTCGGTGGGCGGCAAGACCGGCATCAACCATCCGCTGGGCAAGAACATGATCGGCGCCTTCTACCAGCCGCAGGCCGTCATCGCCGACACCGCCACCCTGCATACCCTGCCCGCGCGCGAACTGGCCGCCGGCATCGCCGAAGTCATCAAGCATGGCGCCATCATCGATGCGCCCTTCTTCGACTGGATCGAAACCAATATCGCCCAACTGGTCTCCAAGGACGATGCTGCCCTGGCCTATGCCATCCAGCGCTCGTGCGAAATCAAGGCCGACGTGGTGCGCAAGGATGAACGCGAAGGTGGCCTGCGCGCCATCCTCAACTTCGGCCACACCTTCGGCCACGCCATCGAAAACGGCCTGGGCTACGGCCAATGGCTGCACGGTGAAGCCGTCGGTTGCGGCATGGTCATGGCGGCCGACCTGTCGCAGCGACTGGGCTATATCGATGCCGGCACGCGGGACCGCATCCAGGCAGTCACCGCCGCAGCGGGCCTGCCGACGGTGGCCCCCAGCCTCGGTACCGAACGCTGGCTGGAACTGATGGAAGTGGACAAGAAAAACGAAGGCGGCCAGATCAAGTTCATCCTGATCAAACCGCTGGGCAGCCCCCTGATCACCAACGTGCCGCAGGAATTGCTCTTGCAAACCCTGGCGGCCTGCACCGGAGAGTAAACATGCACGCTGAAGCGCCCCCCCGTCTGGCTCCCTATGCCGCCCACTCGGCAAGCTCGCGGGGCCGGCGCTTCAGTGAAACCCCGCCCGGCTCGCGCAGCGAATTCCAGCGTGACCGCGATCGTATCGTCCACTCCACCGCCTTCCGCCGTCTCGAATACAAGACCCAGGTCTTCGTCAATCACGAAGGCGACCTGTTCCGTACCCGCCTGACCCACAGCATCGAAGTCGCGCAGATTGCTCGCTCCTGCGCCCGCAACCTGCAACTCAACGAAGACCTGGTCGAAGCCATCTCCCTGGCCCACGACCTGGGCCACACGCCGTTCGGCCACGCCGGCCAGGATGAGCTGAACCACTGCATGAAGCAGCACGGCGGCTTCGAGCACAACCTGCAGAGCCTGCGCGTGGTCGATGAGCTGGAGCAGCACTATGGCGCCTTCGATGGCCTGAACCTCACCTTCGAAACCCGCGAAGGCATCCTCAAGCACTGCTCGCTGCACAATGCCCGGCAACTGGGGGACATCGGCGTACGCTTCCTGGAAAAGAAACAGCCCTCGCTGGAAGCCCAGCTGGCCAACCTGGCCGACGAGATCGCCTACAACAACCACGACATCGACGACGGCCTGCGCTCGGGCCTGCTGACCATGGAGCTGATGAGCGAAGTGGATTTCTTTGCCCGCCATCTGCGCGAAGTCGAACAGACCTATCCCGGCATCACCGGTCGCCGCGTGATCCACGAGACGGTCCGCCGCATGATCAACGCGCTGATCGTCGACCTGATCCAGACCGCGAGCGTGCGCATCGCCGAGCTCGCGCCACGCGACATCGAGGATGTCCGCAACGCCCCGCCGCTCATTGCCTTCTCCGATGCCATGGCCGGCGAAGCGGCAGTGCTGAAGAAATTCCTGCGTGAAAAGCTCTACCGTCACTATCAGGTCAACCGCATGACCGCCAAGGCGCGGCGCATCATTGCCGAGATGTTTTCCGCCTTCATGGGCCAGCCCAGCCTGCTGCCACCGGACTATCAGGTCAAGGCAATGCATGATGACGCCCAGCAGCTGGACAAGCAGGCAAGAAAGGTCGCCGACTACATCGCCGGCATGACCGACCGTTACGCCATCCGCGAACATCGTCGCCTGTTCGTCATGGAATGAGTGGAGCAGGCTTTCCAGCTCATCCACATCCACATCCATATCTACATCCTCATCGTCACTGAACGCAGCGTTTCGATACGCTGCGTTTTCTCTCAGCTCGGTCTTGGCAGCATGTCATCGTGATTTCATTGCATCACTGCAAATGAAATCCGCCTGCCGCCACGGATCGGACATTTCGTTACATTTTTTCTGAAAAATTTTTTATCGTGAGAGCCACCGTATCGACCCGCATCGGCTCGCCGCAAAGCCTTTACCGAAAAGGCTTTGCGTCAGATCGAACAAATCCACCGCAGTAAGTGCTGCCACCCGGACTAGGAAACTGACACCTGTTAATTTTTGTCAATATCAAGTCCGTCACGACCGGGCCGTTATGCAGGAATGGAGTGGCTCGTCATCCGACGCGCCATCATTTCCAGTGGATCCGTCTTCCCCCTTGATGCCCGGATCCCCTTTTTTTACAGGAGACCGTCATGGCCATCGGCAACACCAACGGCCTGGACAGCAAATCCCTGCTGCCCAGCACCACTTCCTCCAACGCTACCAACGGCGACAGCACTGCCTTGTCTGCCAATGCGTCCGGTACCTCCGGCACCAGCAATGACAAGATCGCCGAAGCCAGAAAGGCGAACCTCTTGACCGAAGCAGGCGCCAAGGCACAGTTCAACCTGTCCATCGTCCAGTCCTCGCTGGAGGTGTCACTGCAGAGCGGCAACGATCCGCTGTCGCTGGTCTACAAGACCGCCATCGAAAACATCAACGACATCCTGCGCTCTCAGCTGGGCGACAACGCCGTGCAGAATGCAGCGTCCCAGGACAACTCGCCGGAAGGCACGGCCGGGCGCATCGTCTCTTTCATCACCAACATGTTCGAGCTCTACAAGCAGAACAATCCCGACAAGGATGATGCGACCAACATCGACGACTACATGAACCTGATCTTCAAGGGCGTCGACCAGGGCTTCAAGGAAGCACGCGGCATCCTGGAAAGCCTGAGCGTCCTGCAGGGCGACATCGCCAGCAACATCGACAAGACCTATGACCTGGTGCAGAAGTCGCTGAATGACTTCATCAACAAGGTCAAGGGTGGCAAGCAGGAGGGTGGCGATAGTGAAGGCAGCGCTGACAACGGTGATGGCCAGGGCGGCACCGTGGTTGCCAGCGAGACCACCGTCAGTATCTCGGTATCGGTGAGCCAGACGCGGATCAGCACCACCGCATAGGATTGACGCCCGTCGATCCGGGCCGCTACGCGAACGAAAAAGAGGCTGTCCCCGCAAGGGAACAGCCTCTTTTCATTGCATCACATCAACGTCGCCGCAATGCCATTGCAGCGACGTGCATCAGTTCAACCGCGCAGTTTCGCAAACGCCGCCGCCATGGCATTGTTGCTCGGTGCCTGCTCGCGACCACGCTGGTTCTGGTGCTGCGACAGACGACGCGCATCGTTGCGGTCACCACGTTGCTCGTTGCGTGCACCCGGGGCCGGGGCGGTGTCGTTCAGGCGCATGGTCAGGGCGATGCGCTTGCGCTTCTCGTCCACTTCCAGCACCTTGACCTTGACCACCTGGCCGGCCTTGACCACGGTGTGCGGGTCCTTGACGTAGGTGTTGGACAGCGCCGAGATGTGCACCAGACCATCCTGGTGCACACCGATGTCGACGAAGGCGCCGAAGGCCGCCACGTTGGTGACCACGCCCTCCAGGATCATGTCCGGACGCAGGTCCTTGATCTCTTCCACGCCTTCCTTGAAGGTGGCAGTGGTGAATTCCGGACGCGGGTCGCGGCCGGGCTTGTCCAGTTCCTTGAGGATGTCGGTGACGGTGGGCACGCCGAACTTCTCGTCGGCATATTTGGCCGGGGTCAGGCCCTTCAACAGCGAGGTCTGGCCCAACACGCTCTTCACATCCTTCTTGATGTCGGCCAGGATCTTTTCCACCAGCGGATAGGATTCCGGGTGAACCGCCGACGCATCCAGCGGGTTCTCGCCATTCATCACGCGCAGGAAGCCGGCCGCCTGTTCAAAGGTCTTGTCACCCAGGCGCGGCACTTCGCGCAAGGCAGCACGCGAGCTGAACATCCCCTTCATATCCCGATACGACACGATGCTCTGTGCCACGCTGGCATTCAGACCCGACACGCGTGCCAGCAGCGGAGCGGAAGCGGTGTTCACATCCACGCCAACGGCGTTCACGCAATCCTCCACGACGGCATCCAGCGAGCGTGCCAGCTGCGACTGGCTCACGTCGTGCTGGTACTGACCCACGCCAATGGACTTGGGATCGATCTTGACCAGCTCGGCCAGCGGGTCCTGCAGACGACGTGCAATCGAGACTGCGCCACGCAGCGACACATCCAGATCCGGCAATTCCTTGGAAGCGAATTCCGAGGCGGAATACACCGACGCACCCGCTTCGGACACCACGATCTTGGTCAGCTTCAGTTCGGGACGCAGCTTGATCAGGTCCTGTGCCAGCTTGTCGGTTTCACGCGAGGCGGTGCCGTTGCCGATCGAGATCAGCGAGACATTGTGCTTCTCGGCCAGCTGCGACAGGGTGTGCAGCGAACCGTGCCAGTCGTTGCGCGGCTGGTGCGGATAGATGGTATCGGTGGCGACCACCTTGCCGGTGGCATCGACGATGGCGACCTTGACGCCGGTACGCAGCCCAGGGTCCAGGCCCATGGTGGCACGCGGGCCGGCAGGCGCAGCCAGCAGCAGGTCCTTCAGGTTGCGGGCGAAGACGTTGATGGCTTCAAGCTCGGCCTTCTCGCGCAGGTTGGTCATGAGCTCCGTTTCCAGGTGCATGAAGACCTTCACGCGCCAGGCCCAGCGCACGGTGTCGGACAACCACTTGTCAGCGGCACGGCCCTTGTTGGAGACGCCGAAGCGCGAGGCGATACGACCTTCGCAGGGATTATGGGGAGCATCCCACTTCGGCTTTTCCTCTTCGCTATCCAGACGCAACACGACGTTGAGCATCTCTTCGCGGCGACCACGGAACAGCGCCAGCGCGCGGTGCGAAGGGATGGTGGAATAGGTCTCGGAGTAATCGAAGTAGTCGGCGAATTTTTCGCCGGCGTCCTGCTTGCCATCGATCACCTTGGATTCGACCACGCCATGTTCGGTGATGTACTCACGCAGGCTCTGCAGCAGCTCGGCATCTTCCGAGAAACGTTCCATGAGGATCTGGCGTGCGCCATCGAGCGCGGCCTTGGTATCGGGCACGCCCGGATTGTCACCGTTGTCGGTGGTGAAGGCGGCCTTGATGTATTTGGCGGCCTCCTCTTCCGGGTTCAGGCTCGGGTCGTTCAGCAGTGCATCGGCCAGTTCGGTCAGGCCGGCTTCGGCGGCGATCTGGGCCTTGGTGCGGCGCTTGGGCTTGTAGGGCAGGTAGAGATCTTCCAGGCGGGTCTTGTCTTCCGCGTGGGTGATGGCGTCCAGCAGCACCGGCGTCATCTTGCCCTGCTCTTCGATGGACGCGATGATCGCGGCGCGACGGCTTTCCAGCTCGCGCAGGTAGCGCAGGCGCTCTTCCAGCAGGCGCAGCTGGATGTCGTCCAGGCCGCCGGTAACTTCCTTGCGGTAGCGAGCGATGAAGGGGACGGTGGCACCTTCGTCCAGCAAGGCGATGGCGGCAGCGACCTGAACCGGCTTGGCGGCGAGTTCAAGGGCGAGTCGTTGTTCGATAGAAGGCAGCATGGTGAAACCCAGTCAACAGTTAAGCAATTAAGCAGTTATGCGGTGAAGAAAAACAAGCGTTGGATGATACGCAATTCAGCCACCCGCGCCAATCTTGACATTGCCTGATTGCACGGGAAGGCAGGCGGCGCGGGCGCATCCGGGCCATGGGGGATTGGACGGCGGCGGCCAAAGCCGGGATAATCGGCGCTTCCGCCTCGTGCAACCCCTCATTTCTTGCAACATGTCCATCCGTCTCATCGTCGGTCTCGGCAACCCCGGCCCGGAATACGAACAAACCCGCCACAACGCCGGCTTCTGGCTGGTCGACAACCTCGCCGGTCCAGTGCGCCTGAGCCGCGAGCAGCGCTTCAACGCCCTGGCCGGCAAGACCAGCATCGCCGGCAATGAGGTGTGGTTGCTGGAACCGCAGACCTACATGAACCGCTCCGGCCAGTCGGTCGGCGCGCTGGCGCGCTTCTACAAGATCAATCCGGACGAAGTACTGGTGGTGCATGACGAACTGGACTTGCCACCGGGCGCGGCCAAGATCAAGAAAGGCGGTTCTTCCGGCGGCCACAATGGCTTGAAGGACATCACCGCCGCACTGGGCACCCAGGACTACTGGCGCCTGCGCCTGGGCATCGGTCATCCGCGCACGCTGGGACTGCAACAGCCGGTCGCCGACTTCGTACTGCACCGGCCGCGCAAGGAAGAACAGGCGCTCATCAACGACGCCCTGGACAAGAGCCTCAACGTCATCCCCCTGCTGGTGCAGGGCAAGTTCGAGGCCGCCATGATGGAACTGCATACGGGGAAATGAGCCTGATGCGCTGAACCACAACGCAACAGGAGCGCCCCAACCTGCGAGGCGCTCCCTTGCGTCCTGGACTTATTTCAGCGAAGACAGTTTCTGTTCCAGGCCCTTGGCATCGACCGCGCCAGGAATGCGCGAACCGTCGGTGAAGAAGATGGTCGGCGTGCCGGTCACCTTGAGCTTCTTGCCCAGTGCCAGTACATCCTCATGCGGCGCATTGCAGGAGGATGCCGCTGCAGGAGCCTCCTTGCCGTTGACCATCCACTCGTTCCAGGCCTTGCTCGGATTGGGCGCGCACCAGATGTTGCGCGACTTCACGATGGAATCCGGCGAGAGGATGTTGTACTGGAAGGTGTAGTAGGTGATGTTGTCCACTTCCTGCAGGGTCTTGTGCAGGCGCTTGCAGTAGATGCAGTTGGGATCTTCGAAGATGGCGATGACGCGCTTGCCATTGCCCTTGACGGTCTTGATCGCCTTGTCCAGCGGCAGGCCCGAGAACGGCACCTGGTTCAGCGAATCGATCTTTTCCTTGGTGTAGTCGCGGTAGCTCTGCGCATCCACCACGCGGCCGATGAACAGGTACTGGGCCTTGGCATCGGTGTAGATCACGTCGCCATCGATCTGGATTTCATAGAGGCCGGAATACGGCGTCTTGGTCACCGCATCGACCTTGGCATCCTTGCCCAGGCGCGGCTCGATGAGCTTCTTGATGGTGGCCTCGGTGCTGTCAGCCGCCTCGGCCTGCGCATGGGCGCTCACGCCGACGACGGTGGAAACCAGCAGCAATGCCGCCATGCTCAGATGGCGCAAAGGGCTCGCACCGGCGGTCAGAAATTTTTTCATACTCGTCCTGATTCAAATCAAACGCACACCCAATCCTTGACGCATCGGCCGCAAAGCCTTGCAAAGACTGGGGTTGCAGATGTCTCTCAAAAAAAATCGCGGGGAAGTTTTTCCGGCAACGGCAGGCGCAAATAGCCCTACTGGCTCGCCAAAGGCCACTACCTTACCTGAAATCGCCGCGCTTCACTGTCCCAACGCGTGGGCAATCAGCCGGCGCTTGAGCAGCGGCAGACGGTTCACCAGGCTCATGCCGATATTGCGCACCAGGCGCACCGGCTCGGCCTCGGTGGAGAAGAGCCGATGCAGACCATCGGTGGCGATCTGCATCAGCAATACTTCTTCCTTGCGGGCGCGGGCGTAGCGACGCAGCACGCGATCATCGCCGCAATCGTACTGGGGCTCGCGCTTGAGCAGGATATCGATCAGCGCGGCCACATCGCCAAAGCCCAGGTTCATGCCATGCCCGGCCATCGGATGGACCACATGGGCGGCATCGCCGATCAGCGCCACACGCGGCGCAATCATCGCATGCGGCTTGATCAGGCGCAGCGGGAAAGCCTTGGCCACTTCCGGCTGCAGTGGCGTGAGCGCGCCCAGCACCGGCGCCGCCCACTGCGCCAGACGCTCGGCCAGCGCCGACAACGGCAGGCGCAGCAACTGCTCGGCCAGCGCCTGCGGCGCGGACCACACCAGCGAGACGCGGTTACCCGGCAGCGGCAGCAACGCGATCACGCCCTCGGTCGGACTGAACCATTGATAGGCCACGCCGCGATGCGGCAGCTCGCAGGTGAAATTGGTGACGATGGCGTTCTGGCCATAGGAGCGGTAATCCAGCCCGATATCGCACTGCCCCCGCACCCAGGAGTTGGCACCATCGGCCCCCACCACCAGCGAAGCGGACAGGGCCTGGCCGGATTCCAGCGTCAGCGTGGCAGTCTCGCCGCTGACCGCCAGCGCCGTGGCGCGGCCCTGCAGCACGCGCACATTGGGCGCAAAGCGCAGGGCGGCGTCCAGCGCCTGGTCGAGATTGCGGTCTTCGACGATCCAGGCCAGGGCATCGGTGCGCGCGGCGTAGGCATCGAAGCTGAGCAAGCCGGGCTGCGCCTTTTCCGGCAGGCCGTCGCCGTGGACGGTCATGTTATCCACCGGCGCGATGCGTGCGGCATCCATGGCATCCCAGACGCGGACCGAGGACAGCAGCCGATGCGCGGTATGGTTCAGCGCATAGACCCGCACGTCCCAGCTGGCCGGGTCGGGTGCGGCGGGCTTGGGTGGCGGTGCCAGCAGGGTCACCTTGAAGCCGGCCTGCGCCAGCCCCAGCGCCGCCGTCTTGCCGACCGCGCCGTCGCCGACGATGCAAATATCAGTGCCAGCCGCGGCCGGCGAGGAAGATGGGGAATGTGAATTGGTATTCATGCCGGCGATTATAAACGGGGTGGCGGAAACTATTTTTCAAAAAGGACTTGCATATTTCCTCAAAGCCGCTATACTTATCCGTCTTGGCCTGGTAGCTCAGTTGGTAGAGCAGAGGATTGAAAATCCTTGTGTCGGTGGTTCGATTCCGCCCCGGGCCACCAAGAATTCATACAAGAAACAAGGGCTTACAGAAATGTAAGCCCTTTTTCTTTTCCGGCACTGTCAACCAAGTGTCAACGCGGCAAAACAGCGATATTTTGCCTACGCATCCCCTCTAATCGCAGCCAAAAGCGAATCCCCAAAAAAATCATTCTCAGCTAGTGAAAGACAATGGGTTAAGCCGCACGGCCTCCTGCAAATGGTCTGGTGCCAGGTGAGCATACTTCATAGTCATGGCCAAACTGCTATGGCCCAATATTCTTTGCAATATCAGGATATTTCCTCCATTCATCATGAAGTGACTAGCAAAGGTATGGCGAAGTACGTGGGTCAGCTGCCCCTCTGGGAGCTTAATTTGTGCACGCTCAATAGCCTCTCTGAACGCGGCATATGAATATTTAAACAGACGCTCACTGTCAGCCTCTTCGGCTCTATCCATCAATTCCTTGTACAAAGCCTCATCAATAGGCACTGCGCGCGTCTTCCCAGATTTGGTCAAGGCGAACTGCAATAACCTAGGCTGAATTTGGTTTTTTCGGATCTCCTCTGCCTCGCTCCAGCGCGAGCCAGTAGACAGGCATATCCTAGTGATTAAATCCGTATCCGGATTTCGGCCGCGCCTAGTTTCCTTCAAGAGCTTCTGTATTTGCGCGTGCGTTAGATAAGTGAGCTCTCGTTCCTGGACTTTGAATTGGCGGATTTTTTCAAGAGGATTTTCACTCTTCCAGTACCCCAACCGCCTCAGTTCATTGAAGACCGACCGCAAGTAAGAATGCTCTCGATTCAGATTGTTTTGTGAAATGCCGTCAGCCAGGCGGATGCGACGATAGGCTGCGAACTGCTCAGGGGCGAATTTCTCCGCAATGGGGTCGCCCAGTGAAGCGCACAGATGCTTGAGCCTACTATATGTATTCTTCCCTGCCCGCAATCCTAATCCGTGGTGTTCGAACCAAATATCCACCAATTCAGATAGCTTGCGGAGGTCTTTCTTCGGTGGTTGCCATTCGGGAGATTCGACAAGTTTATTTTTCAGCCAAGTCTCATAAACCTTGGCTTCTGCCTGCGTCTTAAACGTTTTACGGAATCTCTTGCCACCTCTTCCAGCTGGCTGGATATCCACTAGCCAGCCACTAGCCATTTTCTTAATCGCCATCTTCTTTCTTTTTCCTTCGATTTACTGGGACCTTTGGTAAGGGAGCCCATACCGAGTTAATTTCTTCCTCAGTTACTATTTGAGGACCGCCCGCGGTATTTGTTGTGCGCTCGCCTAACTTAGCTTTTTCTTTCGCATTTACCTTGAAATCTAGCGGCTTTCTTGTCGCGCGCTGCTTACTCTTAGGCAGCTCCCCTCCCCTCTCTTCCTCGGTTTCAATTTCATCGACCACAACTCCCTTACGCATTTGTTCTGCAACCTCTGACTCCTTCAACATTTCAATTTCTTTGTTCCGCAACCAGTGCAAGTGAAACATCATGGCCACGGCGTCTTGATACTCATCGCCCACATAGGGAGCCTCACTCCCATACACCTTCATTTGCATTTCCATGCAATGACTGAAGTAGTCATCAAATCGCTTGTGCCAATTCCCAACATGCCCCTCAGGAAAGCTTTTCGAGTGACGCGGTAGCGTGTGCCCGTAGTGGCTATCAGTTAGCCCTGTCGCCAGCCAAAACGCATACCTGGGGAAGAGTCGCCCGATCGCCTGGATCATCTCACCGCTAGGCGAGGCGGTCTCTCTTCGGTACAAGCTCTGCCAAGTAGCCCGTGGAATTCCTGTTTGCTCCTCCAGCCAGCCAAACCGCCCCTTCTCTGGGACTTCTGCAGCCACGATTTGCTGCAGTCGCTTTCTGACACTCGCATAGAGCTGTGGGAAATTTTTCATAGACAACCTTTCTAAAAAGCATGATTTGGCTTGCCACAAAAATTATATTGACATATATTATGCGTCAATTGACACACTTATTAAGTCATTTAAATTTTTATAGCAATTATTTGTCGGATTTCTAATGCAATTGCAATCCTAACATGCACAACTTAGAGACCTTAATGCCCAGCCTCGCTATGCCTAGTGGAGATTCAGCGACGAACCCTGGTTCTTCGCTTTCTATGCCATTGATGACGCCAGCAGCGTTCTCTGCCGCCATCGGTCTTGAAGTGACCGTTTTCAAAGCGCAGTTTGAGCGGGGCTATTGGGGTGCCCCTATACGAATCGGCAAGCGCGTGTTCGTGAATGTAGAGGCGTTGCGCATTAAGTGCGCGGAGCGAGCGTTGGAGTTCGCATTGTGAGCAAGATCAAGCGCGCCATTGACGCTAACCACAACGTGCGCGGCGTGGAACTTCCCGCCCGCAGCGCGAAGCGCGAGGACGGGGAGGCTCCACGTCGCGCATCGAAAGAAATTCCAGCAGGGCAGCTTGAACCCCTCCGAGCTAATAGAGGGGAACATGATGACGACTACGTCAAATTAGTGCTTTCCGACGGCAAGCTCAAACAGCTACTAAAACGAACGCGGAAAGAACAAACCGTCTTTCATGATTGGATCTCGGTGACGTTGGGTGTCCGAGCTTATCTTCTGAATAACAAAAGAATCATCTTGACCGACGACGATGTAGCAAGGGCAGTTTCCTACGATCTGACCCAGATATTTGGAGATGACTTTGCCATCAGTACTAAAAATGGCTATGGCATGCATTTCTACAAAGAGAGTTATGTCATCGGCCAAAAATGGGGGATTTTCTGCGTTGGTCACCGAAGTGATCGCATGTTGATCTCCATCTCGGGGGAGGGCTGGTTGCACGCACCGGACGAGGCCGCTTCTCGACTCTATGAATGGCTTTGCCATATCGACCAAGCTGGTGGTCGGGTTTCGATTAGTCGAATTGACTTGGCAGTCGATATTTACGAAAACGGTCCGACTCACGAGTCCTTTCAGGAAGCCTACAGCAGAGGGGATTTCGTACGACAACGAAGACACTTGGGGACCCCTGACTGCTGGCCTCACTACCAAGTGTTCGGATGCGTGCATACCAAACGCGGGAGAGATAAGGGTATCACTGATGCAATCGGTGTCCGTACAGGCGATCTCTATCTTCGTCGCTATGACAAAGGTAAGGCCGAGGGAGATCCAGAGTCGACCTGGGTTCGGATTGAATTGGAAATGAAGTCGAAAGACACCGTGATACCACTAGACATACTCCTTCGGCCAGAAGCTTATTTCTGCCAGTACCCATGGCTGGAAATGCTGCAAAAGAGTTTCGCAGAACGAATAGCTACACGCGAGCGACGGGCAGAAATCAATGTGGAGGACGCCAAACGAATCATCAAAGTTCAGTTTGGTAAGTACTTGAGGGTCTTACGAGAACTAGCAGACTCCGGCGATGAGCTTTTGGAAGAGCTTCAGTCAGAAGATGATAAATGGCCGGCGAGGCTGGCTAAATTGGTCCCCGAAAAGTTTACTGGATTTCATTCGGGCCACAGAGTGAAAACCTATGTTTTTGAAAACGAAGAACACGGATCTGAAATAGGGCCTTCAGAGAAATCCGAAAACAACCCGGCCTAAATTAAAACTGAAAGGAACGTTATGCGCTTTACCGCACAAGTCAAGGTCATGGGTATGAAAGCGTCGAAAGGTACTTTGGAGAATGGCGCGAGCTACGACAGCACCAAGGTCTACGTCGAAGCTTCACTGGACGATTCCAAAGGCAACGCCAAGGGCTTTTCTGTCATCGAGCATTCCTTCGGGAACTCATCCGAATACGAAAAATACAAGCATTTGACTTTTCCTTTCACAGGAGAAGCAACCTTCGAAATTGCAACTACCGGCAAGGCTCAAAGGACGTTGCTGATCGAACTTCGTCCTATCGAGATCGCGAAGCAGAAGGCAGCGGCTTAACCATGCGGCGCGTCTTCATAGTGCAGGATAAAGAAACAGCATTGTTTCTCTACCCTGATTTCAGCGACGTCGGATTTACCGCTTGGCTTGATCAAGCGGGACGATTCCTTGACGAGGAATCTGCCGTGGAGACCGCCTTAATTCATTGCGGAGAAGGATTCGCTCTGCACGCATTCTATGAGCGCTCTACGGATAACTAACTTGGGTGGGCGGTATGGCAGCAGGCCAAATCTTGCAGATTCTCGTTTGTGCGGAGACAGATCCAGGTAGTGGAAATGGGCAGGTATATGGTCCTGTCCTAGAAGCTGCGTGCCCGCGTGGCCAAAATGCCTACCTCGTTTCGTCGTATGTTCCATTCGCTAGTTCGCAGCCGATTTTTGAAGGACTTGCACTCCCATTTGATGCAGCTGCAGGTGGTGGAATTTTTGGATTTGGGTTCGGAATAGTCGTGTTCTTCTGGCTGCTCGGACTCAAAGGTTCAGTTCTACTTCGTCCCTTTTGGGGCAAGTAGAACTGTTTTATTTATCTCAAGAAAGGAAATTATATGAAATTGATCAACGCTACTCGACTGGCATCCATCCTGGGTGTGATTGGTGTTACCTCCAGCGCATATGCCGATACCGGCGCTGCCCCAACCACGGCAACTGCGCTGGCTCAATCGATCAGCATGAGCGATGCGCAGTCCGCTGGCCTCGTAATCGTGGGCCTCTTGGTCGGCGTGGGCGTCGTCCTGTGGGGTGCCCGTCTGGTCGAGTCGAAATTCAAACCTAAGATCTGATAGATCGGGACGGGGGGCGCATTGCTCCCCTCGTCTTTTCGGTGGGAGGCGTCGTGAACACAGATTTTTGGTACCTATCGCTATTCTTTGCAGGGGTACTTTGTGGCTGGGCATTTGTTACTGGAGCAAGAGGATTTTGATGAAGAAATTTTCTATGAGATTGATTTTTTTCGCGGCATCGATGATGAGTCTGTCTCTTTCCGAAGTATCTGCTCAGGCACTTCCTACGCAGTCAAGTATGTTGAGCTCCGCGTTGGGACAAGGCATTACAAGAAATCTCATTTCTCGAGGATTTGCGGCGAATGATCCTCGCATCCTTACGACAATCAGAGCTATTAGCGCTGAAGTCATTCCTTTGGCGGCAGGGGCGGGTGCTGGAGGAACTTGGCTTGGAGCGATGGCTGCACTAGCTCCATATACCCTTGCTGCCGTCGCAATCGGCGCGGGTCTGTATTGGTATTTCGATAAAGACGGAAACGTCTATAGCGCTCCTCCAGGAAGCAGTGTCTCTTCTATCACCTCTCCCGGAGTTCAACTGGGTGCCACGTTGTGGTTGGCACCGGGGTATTCGGTTTACTTCGGAACTCCACAGGAGGCGTTAGGCTATTTTTTTGCTCAAACGATTAGCTCTAGTCCAAACGCAACGTTTAGCACGCCTAGCTTCAAACAAGTAAGCGCTAGTCAATACACTGCAACTTACACATTCACGATACCTGGATCCGGAATTTCGAATGTTTCGGCCACGAAGTCCATCTATGGTTACGCCCAAGCAAGCGTCAATAAAGGTGGGGTGACATGTCCCAGCGGTTCAGGCTTTAGCTCTTCATCGGGGGCCTGCGTCGCAGTTAATTTTGCGGGGACACCCTTCGCCCCGGTGCAGGTAACTGGGACATCGTTGCCTACTGCCTATGGAAATCTCTCCGCAGCCGTTCAGTCAGCTCCATTAAGTCCAGAGCTGGCGGCAGAACTGGCAAATCGCCTTTGGAAAAATGCTTCCGCACAGCCGAACTATCCAGGATTGCCGATCGCTAGCAGCGTTCCAGTATCACCAGATAACTTCTCCGATTATCAATCTTCCAATCCGAATTTGTGGCCAACAACATCATCTTTGAGTTCTAGTGTGCCGACGTCGGTAGACACCGCGATCACCCTACCATCGTCATCATCAAATCAGAATAGTTCAAATCCCGCAGCAGGCAATCCGCAGATCAATCTTGGCGCGGACCCTGGGAATCCTCCGCCAACGCTTGAGTCTGCTCCAACGCGAGTCTTCGAACCGATTCAAAAGCTTCTGTCTGGCTGGACGGCATGGACAGTACCTAGTCACTCTGGTGTTTGCCCTACCTGGTCAATCTCTCCAGCGATTGCGGGACATGTTTTCAACATCGAGCTAAAAGAGCAGTGCGTATTTGCGGAGCAATGGCGCTCCTCGATCGCAGCTGTCGCAATGGTCGCCTGGTTGGTCGTTGCTGCAATGATCGTTCTTTCTGCATAGGTCAAATATGTACGGAATATTGCTATCAGCTCTTTATCAGGTATTGAGCTTCATCTTTAGTCAGATCATCGTCAAGTTCTGCGTAATGTTTGCACTCTATTTCATTATTTCAGATCTGATGGAATTTCTCGGAGCCTTTATACCTTCACCTTCGAGCTTGACTGGTGCGCTCGCGGGCTTAGATTCTGCAACTTGGTATTTTCTTGATCTCATGTGCTTTAGTGCTGGCGCACCGCTTGTTATCACAGCGCTGAGCTATCGATTTTTGATTCGGCGGATGCCGGTGATCGGGTGACGGATGGCTATTTCTGTCTATAGCGGAGTGATGGGATCTGGTAAGACCTATGAGGCTGTTCTTAATGGAATTCTTCCGGCTATAAAAGCTGGGCGCAGAGTTGTAACAAACATAGCGGGTGTTAGCTCCGAGAAGATTCGCGAATATCTTTTGCAAAGCGGAGCTGAGCTCTCCAAGTTAGGAGACGTGGTTAACGTGGCTAACGAAGCGGTTTCGCAAGCGGGATTTTTCCCTGGTGAAGCCCCGAGCCGACTGAAGTTTGACGTTCCAGATTTTGTGCCGATTCGTGAGCTTCAACACTATGCTGATGAGTATGTTTTGGCGCATGGAAAGACTTTTACGAAAGTCGCCTTTCAGCTTCTTTTGCCGGAGTTGAGAAAGCTGCATGAGCTTGGGATTGATATCGCATCCTGTTTGGTCGTCGCCGCGGAACGCGAATTGCGAAGCTTTTCAGCTGACTACTTTTCGGATAAGGCTCCTGGCGAGGTATTTGCGCAGATCGCGGATTATGGTCCTTCAGTCGTTCAGCCTGGGGATTTTGTCGTCATTGATGAGGCCTGGCGATATTGGAGCTCCAGCGAAAAGCTCTCGTCAGAACATATGAATTTTTTTCGCATGCATCGCCACTACGTTTCCGCTAGCGGAGTCGCTTGTGATCTTCTCGTAATCATTCAGGATTTCTCATCATTGCATCGCTTCCTCAAGGGGGTCTGTGAACTTGTACTTGTTTTTCAAAAACTCAAGGTTCTCGGCTTTAATTCTCGATATCGAGTGGAGGTGTATGAGGGAAAACCTTCAAAGAGATCTTTGGTCTCCACATCGCCAATTCAGAAATACGACCGCAAGATCTTTCCGCTGTATAAGTCATACGACGGGGCGAATGGCCAAGAAAGTCGTACGGATGATCGGCAAAATCTGTTCAAAAACCGATTCTTTATTTTTGCGATGCTGGTTGGTCTTTCTTTGTTTTTCTATGGCGGGAAATGGCTCTATTCATTTTTGACGCGAGTTCATGGCGATGCAGCCACTAAGCCGCAATTAAGAGCGGCAGATATTCCGGCAGACTTCACCGATCTGGCGGACGCGAATATGAATCAAAAGAAGAAGGATAGTCCTCCGCTGCCTTCCGACATTCGTCTCGTGTCGATTTTAGAGCCGTCCGTAGGAGAGACAATTGCAGTGTTTCAGTTATCAGACGGGAGATACGTTCGAACAAAAGTGAAAGCAGGTTTTGTAGACGGGTGGCAGTCAGTTGCCGCGTTCAATGGACGTATGATCGGCTTTACCTTTGGGGAGAGAAAATGAGGCGTCTTTTTGTTCTGTTCATTATTTTCCTCATCTCAAAATGTGCGTTTGGGGAAACCAATCTCGATGCCCTGAAGCTGAGTGATCCGCTGCCTGGGTATAAATCGGCATCGCCTCCGAATTCGCAGCTTCCCGCTTCCTCAAATAGAAAACTGGTTTTTTCACTCTATTCTGACTCACTTCCAATTTCGCAGATGATTCTGCTGTACTACGAGCAATGTGAAAAAAGAGGGTTGATCTTTGATCCTGACGCTACAAAGTTGGAGGAGAAAATTCTTATCAAAGCCGATTCGCTGACTTGTGCAGAGGCAAAGTCAATGGTTCTCGGTGCAATTTCTCGAGGGGAACTCGGATTGGAAAGCCATGCGTCTTACGACGTTGTGAAGAGGATTCGAAAGCAGGACGATCGCAAAGATTGGGAACAATTAATTTTTAGGCCGAGGTTCCGCGATCCGGTGGAGTTGGCCGATCAGTGTATAGTGGCTTATTCAAAGGGGTCTTTTGCACATCAACGCAGAATGGCGAATGTCACTGCCACTGCGACACAAGGTGAGAGTTCGGTGCAGCAGGTTCCAGACACTGGAAGTAACGGCGCTTCTATCACGTCCAAGGCAGTCGAAACTTTGATTTTCTATGGGCCGCTTAATGAAGTAAAGGCGGTGCGTGATTTGCTGCAGCTATTGGACGTCCCGTATAAGCAGGTCGAAATAAGCGCCGGTCTATATGAATATCAAGCCGGTGCTTCTAGCGGGAGTGCTGTTACTGCTGCGCTAAAATTATTTAGAGCAAAGTTGGGGTTGTCGTTGGGTAGCGGAACAAGAGGAGGGGAAAGTACCTTATCCTCGTCGGGCTCAGCATCTTCCGCATCGTATAACACGTTATCGTTTGCTACTCCTGATTTTAGTGCAGTGCTCTCTCTTCTAGATGAAGACTCGCACTTCAGATCGGTTTCGAGGCCTAAGGTTTTAGCTCGTAGCGGGCAGCAAGTGGTATTTACGACTGGCCAAGATGTAATGGTTCCAGGCCCGATTACTATCAATGCCAGCGGGCAGTCGTTGCAGTCGCTTGTAAATGTTACCGCTGGTGTGACATTTCAGGTCACACCACAAGTGCGAGGTGATGTAGTTAATGTCAGTCTTCATGAGACCGTGAGTGACTTCGTTCCTTCACCCAATGCTAACCCATCAATATTGAAGCGCGATTTAGTTGCAGACCTGATGATGCGCCCGGGCGTTGTTTATGTTATTGGTGGTTTAAATTCCAATAATCAAACCACGAGTAAATCAACATTCTTTGGCTTTAAAATCGGTGAGCAATTTACGCGAAATGATACCGAGATTTTGCTCCTCCTCACGGTAAAAGAGGACGCTACTGGAATTTAGCGAGACGGCTTATCGTTCAACTTCTTGTCATGATATACTTTACTTGTGTGCTTGAGGACAAGCGGGCGTGCCACTTTTGGCAACAGCCTCCCCCACAAGACAAATGATGTTTGGATACGGCTCACTTCGGTGGGCCGTATTCGTTTCCGACTTGTGCTAAGAGGCGGCACGTTATTCAAATTCAATTTCGCATGCGAAATGAATAGAGCTATGTAGTTCATTCGTACCATCTCATTCATATCATTTCATATCATCTCATTCGTATCGTATCGTATCGATGAACGTTACGTTATGGATTCTGACTTTACTCACCTCGATTAAAAAATTGACGGTTCTCGAGCATCTTATTCTTAAGCCGTTACAGAATCTCAAGGGTGTCTTGCTTCTGATTTCGTATGCGAAACTAAAAAATCGGGATATAAAGATGAAGAATAAATTTTTCGAAAAGCCGTGCGGATTAGTTGGAGAAAGATGCGATGAGTTCGGAGGCCGCTCTTCGGTCTTATAGCGTAGGTCCGTAAATTTGATGTGTTCGAGGTGCAAAAATGAACGTTTCTGAGCTGATAGAGCTGTTGAAGAAATGCGATCCACAGCAGCGAGTCGTAGTGGATGGATATGAGGAGGGATTTGACGATGTGACTGATGTCTGCGTTCAATGTATTTTGGTAGACGCAAACAAAGTCGGTCGACCTGGTTTAGGGATGACTCACTGGACCGAGACGCCTCATGAACATGGGTCTGGTGCACATGCTGCTGATGACGAGAAAACGCCCTTGTCAGTCCGAAGTGCGGTTGTGAAAGAAGCTGCCGTTCACATTTTTTCTATAAACCGAAAATGAGAAATTAGCTGTCTTTCTGCTTGATTGATCTGCTCCTCATTTTCTATTTTTTGACTGCCGTACTCACCTTCCTTTGTTCCGGCTGATTGGAAAGCCAAACGCTCATTTATGCAGTTTGGTTATCTTCAAGTATCTGCGGCCAATAAATCCTCGATACGGGCGAATTGCATCCGCGGTGTCGCCGACAATATGTACCATAGCCTGCGCGGCAATTTTTGTATTGAATTCAGAGGCTGTGAGTTCGTCGACATGAGTAACCCCTGACTTAAATCTTTCGGAATCACATACGACGAAAGCTACCCGCGGAGAGATCGGGTAGTAGAAGTCAGAATATTTAGGAGGAGAAAACTCTGTCTCCGATACACATTCATGCACATTGACAATCGGTTGGTCAGATGTAATGAAAGGAACCTTCGTGTCATTGACGAGCAGCGTGTGTCGCGATACTTGGCGATCTTGATATAGGCTGAAGCCCAGGTTTATTCCACTCATGTAGCTGATAAACCACCATGCGTGCTCTATTGCATCGGCTACATGACGCTCTTGAGTTGTACCTCGTGAAAATGCTCTGACAGCGTTATCCCTTAATGTCTTGGTGCGAAATACCTGATGCGCAAAGAATGCCAAGAATGCCAACATGTTCTCTTCGCTTTGTAGTACATCCAGGCTTCCCGTGGCCAGTCCATCTAAAATCGGACGAGCTCTTTTTTCATGATCCGCATGTAGATTTTCAAGAGTATTGCAACTCAAAGCGTGAATGCTTTGGTCGACCTCTTGGTTAGAGACGCCACGCCTACGGTAAAGCGTCTCGGCATCCTGAATTTTCAGAAAATCCGAGAGTAGAGACATATGCAATTGTTGCAGGTTTTCCGGGCTATTTTTAGAAATAGTCTGAATAACTCTTACATGCAATGCATTGAGCTTTGTAGTCTTATAAAAGTAGTCGTCGACAGCTAAGGAACGCACGCTGTCACAAGCAATTTTTCCTGTTGATGTGGTGTAAAAGACTTTTTTAGTTCCCGCTCCCCAACGGGTTAAGTATTGTGCCCAAACATAATGGTGCCGTCTTTTTATTTCAATTTGACCGTTCGACATTAACTTCGCTCCGTAGATCACATGCGCTCAACAAGCTTGACGGATGCCTGCTGGCATGGGAAGGCTCAATCGGTTCTGCTCAATGTAGCGACAAACCGTATTTAGGGAAATATCGAGTCTGCGGATAATCACTGATCGAGACCCGGTCACGAATGTATCAGCGTTGAATAATTCCAAGTAGGGCAACGTCTATTCCTACCTTCTTCCTTCGCTGTCATGAGCAGCATTGTGGGCCTACACAATGGTCAATTGAGGAAGTTCCGGAGAGTGATGGTCAGATCTAAACGCAAAGCGACAGACGATGATTGAGATCAAAAAATCACCAACTAGACCTCATGACGAAGCGCTGATATACCTAGTGGATGAGTGGTACTGTCGAAAAAGTAGATTTCCTTTTTCCCGATTTCAGCAAGTACCCGAGCTTTAAACTCAAGGATTTTCTCCTCCGCTTGATTGGGCCAAACTCCGACTGCAATTGACGCTAGATCACTATTTCGGAGTGCATCTAAAAGGTGCTGATCAAAATCCTTGTTAAGAGATTGACCGAGGACAACAAGGCTTCCATCCAGTGCCTGGAATTTTTCAAATGAGAATCGTAGATAGTCGTTTCTTTTTATCCGAGACAGTTTATGTTCTGATGTGCCTTCCGATATGAAAAGGGGAAAGTACTCCGGATGCTCTAAGTCAAATAAGTCAACCAATGAATTCAGGCCATTAGCAGTTAACTTCTTTGTTTTGCCGTCTGGAAGTTCGACCAAATGAATAGCGCCATGTAAATAACAAATCACGCTTCGATCAGCATTCACCGATGTATTTTCGGGATCAAAAGTATTTCCCTCGTTCCAAAAAAGATCCTTAAATCGCCATGTATCTTCGAACATTATTGACCAATAGGGAATTAAGTCATAATTGGTCGTGAATATATTTCTATAGTTTCGCAACTCCCGATTGATAGCACTCAATCCATCCATATCGTGAGGTACATGAGAGTAGCTGACGGCTGCCGCGAGAGCGTTTTTTGTGCTGGTGTAGAGATCGTCGATTGCATCTCTTTGCGGTGCCCCCAACTGCTCATCCACCAGCCTGGCGTGAAAAAGTATGCGCAGAACCTCTTCAAAATTTGTCGAATTCAGCTTATCAAAAAGAGCGACACTTTGTGCATTGAGGCGTTGCTGAACCTCACCACCTTTTGCTACCTCATAAAGGCTCTTATACCCAAATCTTTCCCAAACATTGATACTGAAGCCATTACCCAGTAGAAGTGACTTCCATGCAGTTTCGCGGATCTCGTCCCAGTGAATTAGATGATGATCAATTTTTTGCTCGGGCACTATCTTTCCTTTGTAATTTTCCTCAGTTCTTCCGTCGTAAGGACTGAATGATTCAGATGTCAGACATTGGGCGGCACTGAACTTCTCGCGACTCCACCCAAACTCTATTGAAAAGCTTATCCAAGGTCTTTTTGTAGAGAACTTCAGAATGCATGCCAACCGCTGATTCAATCTGATCGCTCTTGCCAAAATCAGAACTCGACACCCAGACTGTCCCTGGGGCCACCAACACTACTTTCGCGTTGTTCTTTGAGTGAAGAACAATTCGGATATTAGGATAGCGACGCTTAAGATATTGCGCCTCAGGTTCAGCGTCGCTGTTGGCGATTATAAAAAAATCACGTGGCCGCTTCCCAATGATCTGCGAAATGTAATCCGGATCTGGCAAAAGTCCGGTCATGACAAAAATGGGGCCTGTTGCCCGCCCTATCTGGGACAAGCGGGTGTTCCATGTGCTTGCGCAAATTGACATCTTGGCATCATCGCAAGCGAACATGAAGCCGCCATTGTCGTCATTAAAAGCCACGGGCTATTCCAATCATAGAGAGTTCTCAAGGGACCAATACTTGCCCCGCCACTATCCTCGGATGAGTACATTTCCCGAGGAAGAACTCAATAATGTCATAGATTCTCGGCAATCATTACTTGTTTTCACTAACACACCATGCAATAATCCAACTATTAGGCCGATTTTATACAACTAAATATCCTTTAAATTCAGTTACTTAGGTTTTCACTGGCCCAAATGGTAGATATAGCAGAAGAATTAGTCCAGATTGTAAAGTTTGGTGTCAATGGTGATGCCGAGCGTGTTCGCATACAGGTAATGCGACTGATTCGCTCATTGCGAGCGACGGGGGACCCGTTAGCTGACTTGCTTCAGCAGGTAATGGTGAAGGGAGATTTTGCTAACCAGGCTACTCGATCACAAAGAAAGAGCTCTGTATCTGGCATTTCAGCGGCAGTTCCCGTAGACACTGATAGTCGCCTAGATCTTCTTCGAGTCGAGGACCCTCCGCACCTACCTCATCAATTGATCTGCAATGACGTAGTGAGTGCACAATTAGCTCGCTTGATAGATGAGCGTAAAGCCATTTCGAAATTGTCAAAGATCGGGCTACACCCTACCCGTACCGTTCTTTTTACCGGCCCGCCTGGGGTCGGGAAAACGATGGCTGCACGGCACATCGCTGCCGCCCTGAAGCGACCATTGTTGACATTAGATCTAGCAACCAGTGTTAGCAGCTTTCTTGGCCGCACTGGCAATAATTTGAAGCAAGCTTTTGAATTCGCGCGCTCACAACCATGCGTACTTTTTCTTGATGAGTTAGATGCAGTCGCGAAGCGCAGAGATGATGACGGTGATATAGGAGAGTTGAAACGTCTAGTTACGGTCATTCTCCAAGAACTTGACCTGTGGCCTTCAGACAATTTACTCATCTCTGCAACCAATCATGGACAGCTTCTTGATGCAGCTGTCTGGCGCCGCTTTGAGACCATAATTGATTTCCCGCGCCCGGAAAGAGATGAACTTGTACGACTTTCTTCTGCCACGTCAATGAAAGGCGACCCGCTTCCAAAAGCCTGGAGTTCTCTCTTAACTATTTTACTGAGCGGAACCTCTCAAAGCGAATTTGTTAAGCAAGTAGATCGCTTGCGTCGCGCCATTGTTATCGGTGGTAGTGAGAGTGGGGAGCAAGTTTTATCGGAGTTGGTTTTTGAGCGCTCGGATAAGCTTTCGAAGGCCGAAAAGAAGGAGCTTGCTGTTTCACTCGTCAAAGATGCCAACCTTACCCAACGATCGGTAAATAGGCTAACGGGGATTGCTAGAGAAACTTTACGAACAGCATTAGCAGGGGGAAAGAATGGCTGAGAAGGTAAATTTCATACTTGGTAGGGGAGAGACACTTGCGGTTGATGTTAAGTACAGAAATCGCGACGGTAGGTCCGAACCACCGTATTCGCTATCAGCACAGAAGAAGCATCTTGCCCCGCTTTTCAAAAAGCAAGCAGAGGCCATGCGATCCATTCCTAAAGACGCATGTCCGAATGACCAAGCCGTTTCCATTATTGTTCTGCATCCACAGTATTACTCTCGAAGTGCTTTTCCTGAACGTCTTCTTAAAAAATTCGACCTCCGATTAATCGGGAGTAAGCCTGTTCAGGTAAAGCCCCGAGCCGGACGAGGTAGCGAGAATGACTCAGGCGCATCTTCGACAGCTATTTTTGTCGCAGCGAAGCGCTCAACATTTTCAGCTCTCGCAGAAAAAGTTCAATCTCTGACCGAGGATGACAAAGTCTCTGAAGACATTTTAAAAATTGAAAGCGTATCTTCATATGGAGTCGACGACCGACTCATGGGGCAGTTATCCAAAGAAAAGAGTGATCTAGAGGTAGTTGTCCATTTCGATTCCTTCAACGATTGGGAGTGGGAAGATGAATTTGTCGAATTTGCCAAGCAAGCAGGCATAAAGCTAGAGGCGAACAAGACATACCAATCTCGGGGACTCTGGTTCCTATCGGCTAGTGGAACTTCTGCCGCAGCAGGGAAATTGGCACAGTTCACTTTTGTCCGTGCCATCCGACCAATGCCAAAACTTCGAATTTTGGAAAAGCCAACGATGTTGCGCTCTGCCGCATCGACTCCCAAAGTTATTCTTCCCGCAGAACAGGCAGTGGATCCCGATTGCAAGGTCGCTGTTTTTGACGGGGGCCTTCATCCAAATCATCCATTTGGTCTGTGGGCAACAGCAATTGAGCCAGCACCAATCGATGGCATCGGCAACGCTATTCCGGAGCTGCTCGACCACGGAACGGCCGTTACGTCTGCAGTTTTATTTGGCCATGTTGAGGGAGGTCATCTTCCTCGCCCATATTGCTCGGTAGACCATTATCGTGTGCTGGGAGATAAGGTGAGTGATAAGGCTCTGTATAACGTCATGCTCTACGTGGACAAGATTCTTTCACAAAGCAATTATTCATTCGCAACGTTTAGCTTCGGACCGAACGAGGTCGCAGGTGATGATCACGTAACGGCCTGGACGTCCATGCTGGATGACCATCTCGGATCTTCGGAATTGCTCGCTACCGTCGCCGTTGGCAACAACGGGGAACTTCCTTGGCCAGATAATCGCATCATGATTCCAAGTGATAGTGTGAACGCGATTGCCATTGGTGCTTCCGACAGTCTCAGCGAGGAATGGCAGCGGGCATCATATAGTTGCATTGGCCCTGGAAGACATCCGGGTCTTGTAAAGCCAGATCTCGTACACTTTGGTGGAATCGAGGAAAACCCATTTAGATTTGTCTTCCCTGGTCCTGTTATCGCTGGAGACTGTGGCACGAGTTATGCAACGCCTGCGGTAATGCGCGTTGCAGCCGGCTTACGTGCTTTCTTTGGAAGCTCCCTATCCCCGCTTGCGATTCGAACCCTACTGATTCATAGTGCAGATCAGGCTGGACATGATCGTGATTCAGTAGGTTGGGGCTCTGTTCCTCGTGATATTACGAATATTACAGTCTGCCCTGATGGCTCAGTAAGAGTGCTGTATCAAGGCAAGTTAAAACCAGGCAAGGTTTTGCGAGCGCCAATTCCGTTACCTAGTCAAGAACTCAAAGGGGATGTGCACATTGCCGCTACGTTCTGCTATAGCTGCACAACCGATCCTCATACGCCTGGCGATTACACTCGTGCAGGGTTAGACGTAACGTTCAGACCGCATTCTAAGAAATTCAAGAAAGATCCCTTGTATCCTGACACCGCTTCTTTCTTTAAACGAAATGAGAAGAGCAAAGAGCAGGAGCTCAGAAACGACGCCCACAAATGGGATACTGTTCTTCATAACGAGCTAAATAAGCGAGGAAGCTCTCTGCATGAGCCGGTGTTTGACATACACTATTTGGCCCGTCAACCGGGTATCGCATCTAGCCCAGTTGATGCCACATCCCTTTCCTATGCGCTAGTTGTAACGGTGACTAGCGAGAAAAACCAAGATCTCTATGATCGGGTGCTTGCTCGCTATGCCAACCGGCTTACAGTTATCAAGCCTCGTCTCGATCTGCCCATTTCTGTTACCAATAGACCGCGCCGAAGTTAGCACCGTCAAGGGATCGTGGAATAAATGCGAATTCATTCGCGTTTATGCCGCGAAAGTCCCTTGATCGGCGATGGAGAAAATACCCTCTGTCATGGGTTGCGACAGCCCTTGGGTGACGCAACCCATGACGACAACTAGGGAGTAATTACTGTCGACGAAACGTCAACAGTATAGTGATTTAAAGCGGGATCAATGCGGCAAGAGATTTTGCTAACCATCTGATTTGACAGGTAAAGCAGCTCCACTGCGGGAGTTACGTACGGATTGAAAATCCTTGTGTCGGTGGTTCGATTCCGCCCCGGGCCACCAAGAATGTCCCAAGCAAAAACGCCAGCCCTTACCGGTTGGCGTTTTTCATTTCCGGGACCGAAAATCCTGTGCCTCGTCTATTCTTGACTCTCGCGCAAAATAACGCTCTCCTACCGCCGCTGAACGTTGCCCCCTGCCTTCCAGGCAAAAAAGACTGGCGCTTTAGTAACTCAAATCACTCGTACTTGCTTGGGGAAAAACATTCCTCATTGGCAATGAAACTATGATTGCGATCTACGAGCGCCAGCGACGCTGCCTTATCTCTCCTGCAATATACTGCTTGCTACTGCTTGCCGATCTTGCTTTCTTACTCTTACCCATCAAGAGAAGCGCAGACTAAATTTAAGCTAAATAAGAATTGAAAAATGGGGGCCACTTTGAGTGTAAAAAAATTTTTTGAGAACGACTTCCACTCCACGCTGTACCCATTAAAAACAAACTTAATCTTAATCAGAGAACACCATCTGGCGCTTGAGAAACACATAGAAGATATTTTCTCGAAAGCTCCTCAGCATGCTGATAAGAGCTTTCTGGCTCAAACACGCGTTTTTGCGGCAAAGCCCAAGCACCACTTGCGTCGAACTGCAATTCTTGACCCGGTAGCGTCTTACTTTATATACGACCTTACCTACAGAAACAGAGCTGTTTTCCGCCCGACCTCGATTAAAAATCGCAAGAGTTTCGGGTACTGCTTCGCTAAAGGGATTCCAGTTTCAGTGCACGCTGCGTACCAAGATTATTCAGCGGAAGCAAATGCAAGTGAACTGTTTTATGAGCACTGGCTATCATTTGATGTCTCGTCATACTTCAACTCAATCTATCACCATGATGCTACCAGCTGGTTTAGTCAATTGAGTGGAATTGACGAAAAGGACGCTGATGCCTTTGGCAGATTTTTTCGCGAAATAAATTCGGGAAGATCGATTGACTTCCTCCCCCAGGGAATATACCCGACCAAAATGATTGGGAGCGCGTTTCTTCAATTCGTCGAACAGTCTGGGCAGTTACGGAGCGCAGAGGTGCTCAGATTCATGGACGACTTCATCCTATTTGATGACAACAAAGACGTTTTACTCCATGACTTCATGGTCATCCAACGACTGCTTGGCTTAAGAGGGTTAAACGTAAATCCAACTAAAACGAGATTCAACCGGAGTGCCACAGAGGTCCATGATGCGATGTCCGAAATAGAATTGCAGCTGAGTGAAATCTTGGACGAGGATTACAACGATAGGTCATTTATGGCGTCCGGAGCAGAACTTTACGATTGGGATAACGATGATGAAGAAGTTAAAACCAATAGCGATGCCTCGCGACCATCTCTCGACGAATCACAGATTAAGCGGCTATTAAAGCTGCTTTCAAATCCTGCAGCTGATGAGTCGGATGTCGAAGCAATTTTAAACTTGCTTCATTCAAATACCGATGGATTAATCGCCCATATCCCAACTTTGCTCGCTAGATTTCCAAATATCGTAAAACAACTCCATATTGTTGCCGGGGCAATTTCAGATAAAAACGCCTTAACAAAGGAAATCCTGAAATTCATATCAGGAAACACTCAATTAATTGAGTACCAGCTTTTCTGGTTAGCAGTTATTGCAGAAGAACACCTAAGTGAAACAAGGGATTTTGGGAAACTTCTATTCAAGCTTTATGACAGATCAGCAGACCACAAGATCGCTCGATCTAAAATTCTCGAAATTCCCGAGCAGCGTTTTGGCCTAAAGGAAATTCGAGAAGAAATTCTGAAATCAGGAAGTTCGGAATGGCTAGGGTGGGCTTCAGCCATGGGTGCTCGCAGCATGAGCAATCGGGAGCGGAATCATCTATTAGGGTATTTCGCCAAATCCTCCCCTCTCAACAGTCTGATTGCTGAATGTGTACGAGGATTGTAAAAACCTCTTCGGTTTTAATTATCGCTGTCGTGAGTATATATCCCGCAAATAGATAGTACTGATATCTTCAATATCTACCGTTCATTTAGCGCGCCATGGCATTCAAAGAAAAAATCAAAAGAGCAGTTGCAGCTTACGTTGAGGCACATCTTCCAGACGAAAGATTCTACAAAAACTATTTTTGGTTTATCTCCGACGGAGCCCTCAGAGAACGCCTAGAAGACGAGTTTAAAGCGGCACGCTATATCTACAAGTTGCTGGAAGGCCTGCAGGTGAAGGATGCGCTTTTGGTTGCTCAATGCAAGATACAAATCTTGCTCTATGCGTCCATATACGAAGCTATTCTTCATCACGTTTTACTTCAGGATTATAAGGATACCCTTCCAGTCAATAAGCTCACGTCTTATGAACACAAGGTTCCAATAAATCCCTCAAAGGATCTTCTTGAGAAGATCAAAAAGACCTATGTACCGACAGGTGCCTTTGCAGTTTACAAGAATCAAAACAAGCAGATTGATGAGCGAAAAATTGTCTTCGAGGATAAGGCTCAAACTGCAATGGATCTTGGATTAATAAACTCAAAAACCAAGGAGGTCATATGTGATATCTATAGCATGAGAAATGCTATTCACTTACATGCAGAACTACGTCGAGGACTAACCTACGATCTTAAAGCCGCAAAAAAAGCCTATTGGCATCTTGAAGGTTTCTCCACGCAAATCGGCAACAAATTGGAAAAAGACGGTAAGGCTAGCCGCCCCTCAATAAGTTCCCCCCCAACTATTGCATCGACAGAAAAAACTTTGCGCAGAATCGTTCGCCGATATTTTCTCAATTTTATGAAATGGCGTTGATTTGTCTCTTACCCCAAGAAGACAATCATCTATCTCGGCCCGGAATTGTATTTCAAGAATCAATCCCAGTTAATTGCACCAATCCATTTTTGGATGCTCCATTGAACTGATACCGTTGATGATTGATGTCAATCCTGTGTTCGCGAAAGAACTCCGCATATCTTGGCTCGTTGAAATCCAAGACATATCCACCGCGATCAAAAAGCTTTTCGAAGATCACTTTTTCAGAGCTTTTCAGTGACGACATAGCAGGCCTTTACGTTGTCCGTAGAGATGGAAGCATCTTGAATTGTGTCTCGCCCCTTGAGTTCATGGTTCGGCTCATTGATTGCGTGTGAGGGAACACGAGGCAAAAAATAACACCGATACTCGCGGTGCTTATTCTCAAGTTGGCGCGTCGCTTTGGGCTGACTACTTCGAGCCCCCATTCACAAACCTCACCTCCACCCGCCGATTCCGCTCATCACCGGCAGCCAGCCCCGATAAAGGCTGCGAATCCCCATACCCCGCCACGATCACCCTGCGCGCGGCTTCCGATGCGCTACGTCCGATCAGCAGCAGTCGCGCTTCGCGCGCACGGGCGGCGGAGAGGGTGATGTTGTCGTCATAGACGGTGCAGTAGGCACGGACATCCGTCACCGGTGCCTTGACCGGCTTGTCGTCGGTATGGCCTTCCACATAGATGCGGCCGGCCGGGTTCTGCTTCAGGTAATCGGCGATGCGTTGCTCCACCTGCGCAAAGGCGGCCCGGGCTTCCGGTTCCACGCAGGCGCTGCCGCGGCGGAAGGCGCCTTCCTTCAGGGTGATCGTGCCTGCCTCGGTATCGATGGCAACCAATCGGGAAGCGCCCTGCTGCGCAAATACGTTCTGCACCTGTCGCAATACGCCGGTCACGCCCTGCTCGCGCTGATCCTGTTCCCGCTGTTCCTGCGCCGCCGTGGACGTGTCGGCACGCGATGCAGCCGGCGTCATTGTCGGCTGCGCCGACGCTGATGCCGTCGAGGGCGTGGGCTGGGGTGGGGTCGGTGTCGGTGCTGGCGTAGTTGCTGTTGTAGTTGCTGGCGGCGATGCCGGCGTCGGCAATGGTGCCGCAGCCGGCACGCTCTGCGCCGTACGCTGCTGCGCAAGGGCGGCCTGCGCGGCCTCGGTCCCGCCTGCGCGATGCACGGCCAGCAGCACCACCAGCACCGCCGCCAGGGCGGCCATCAGGCCGGTGGCGACCACCCATTCGTTGTCTGCCTGTTTCATCGCTGCCTCAGGTCAGGAAGAGCGTGCAGTCTGCCGCTGCAGGGCGTCCATCAACTCGGCATGGCGCAGGTGGGCGCGTTGCGCTTCGGCCTGTTGTGCCGCCACCAGCGCGTTGCCGCTGTGGGTGATGGCGTCGATCAGGCGCTGCCGGTCTTGCGCCTCCAGTTGTGCGCGGGCGTGTGCCTGTTCGGCATCGAGCCGCCTGAGGGTGCTTACGCTCCAGGCCAGGCGCGCCTGTTCGCGCGCGCTGAGGGTGATGCAGATCTTCAGGATCAGGTAGGCCAGGATGCCCCAGGTGGCCATCCTGAATTTGGCGCCCAGCGCATCGATGACCGCTGCCAGTGCGCCCGGCGCCTGTTGCGGGCCGAGTACCGCAGCCGTATCGCCCAGGGCCAGGCCCAGGCCGATGAAGCTGCCGAGCAGGCCCAGCATCAGCACCATGCCAGGCGCGACCTGCGCCCAGCGTTCCGGCGCGGTCGCGACGGCCTGGCTCAATTCTTCCGGGGTGGTGGGTGCAGGCAGGGCGAGGCGCCCGCCGGTGAGTGCGCCCAGGCGGGCCTCCCATTGCGCCGGGCGGGCGCTGCGCGCCAGCAGCAGCGGCAGACCGATCACCAGCGCCAGCAATAGCAGCGCCACCACGAGCTGCAGGCCGCCATCGGCCGCGCCATTCCATTGCGGCATCAAAAAATCCAGCACGGATTTATTCATCGCCGGCCCCCGTCTGCATCGTCCATCCCCTCATCCCTTCCCCCTTGTCGCTTGGTCGCTTTTGTCTCATTACCACCTGTAAAGAATGAAGATTAGCAGAAAGACCACACTCGGTAACCAAATGCCGACTTCAGCAGACTGCTGTAATGAACCGGTCACAAGTCGTCAGCAGAATTTCAGTTCTTTACAATCTGCTATCAACTCTTTGCACATGGCGCGCTCCTCCTTCCCTCTTCGTCTGCTTCCATTGGTGCTTGCCCTGCAGGCGATCTACGCTCCCGCCCACGCGGCCAACTACACGGTCGGCAACGGCACCACCGACACCACGGCCAAGACACTGACCAAGAACGGCAGCGACACCATCACCGTCGATGCCGGCGGTACGCTGGCCTCGGGCAGCGCGGCCAGCATCAAGACCTCGCAGGACAACGACAACCTCTCCACGGTCACCATCAACAACGCCGGTACGATCAGCCAGACCAGCGGACTGTCGGCCATCAGCATCAACAACAAGAAGGTCAACCTGATCCTCAACAATGCGCTGGGTGGGGTGATCACGAGTTCGTCGAGCGCGTCCAAGACGCCGACCATTCTGATCGGCAAGGGCAGCGATAGCTTCTCCATCGTCAACCTCGGCACCATCTCGCAGACCGGGCCGACGCCGACCAATGCGGACAACGGTAAGAACTACGCGATCAATGCCAACGGTGACTACTCCACGACCGGCAACACCATCGTCAACGGCTCGGCCACCAACAGCAGTGCCACCATCAGTTCGTCGAGCTCGACCGCGATCAAGATGGGCTCCAACATCCTGCTGACCAACTATGGGCGCATCTTCACTACCAGCCCGGTCAACACCTCCTGCCCGGATTACCTCAGCGCCTGCGCCAGCGGTTCGCCGCCGAAGGCGGCCGATGGCATCTCCATCGATGACGGCATCAAGAATGCCGTCGTGGTCAACTACGGCAGCATCACCGGCGCACGGCACGGTATCGATGGTGGTGACCCGGTCGCCGCCACGCCGGACAACAACCTGGCCAATGCCATCCAGCTCACCCCGCACCTCACCACCACCGGCATCAGCTTCGATGCCACCTATGCCGACGGCAGCACGCGCAGCAATGTCACCATCAGCAACAACGTGGTGATCAACCAGGCCGGCGGCGTCATCACCGGCAATAACGGCTCGGGCGTCGGTTTCGACAGTCACGGCGTGGTCTTCAACTACGGCACCATCGTCGGCAACTATGCCGGTAGCGGGCGCGTGTATGACGTGCTGGGCAACGGTGCCACCACCAGCAATGGCGACGGTGACGGCGTGGACATCGACGGTACCGCCTATATCGAGAACTGGGGCAGCATTCGCGGCACCGGCGCCGGTGGTCTGGATTCGACCGGCCAGCCCAATGGCGCCGATGGCGTGGCCGCTGGCGGCGGCACGGTGATCAACCATGCCGGCGCGGTGATCTATGGCGATGCGCACGGCATCCTGATCGACGACGGCAATGACTGGTCCAAGGACGCCAGCAATCCGCTCATCACCTACAACAACGGCAACACCACCGGGCGCGGCACCAGCAGCGTCAATGGCAGCAAGGCCTACATCGTCAACGACGGCAGCATCATCGGCAACAAGGGTGTGGCCGTCGGCCTGGTGGGCAACTACGACGACACCCTGATCAACAATGCCAGCGGCGTCATCACCGGTGGCGCCCAGGCCACGCTGACCGGCCAGGGCGGCAGCACCACACCGGGCGCGGCGGTGCAGATGGGCGGTGGCAACGACACCCTGATCAACTACGGCCGCATCGAAGGCAAGAACGGCCTGGCCATCGACATGGGTGATGGCGACGACTCGCTGCAATTGCTGGGTGGCACCGTGATCGGCACCATCAACGGCGGCGCCGGTACCGACACGCTCACCACCGGCGGCACCCAGACCTTCGCGGCGGGTGTGCTGTCGGGCTTCGAGAACTTCGTCGTGCGCGATGGCGTCACGCGTTTCAACTATGACCTGGGCACGGTCAGCAACATGACCGTCAGCCAGGGCGCCGTACTGCAGGTCAATGGCGCCTTTGGCACCAGCGGCAACCTGGCCGTCAATGGCGTGTTCCAGGCGGCCGATGGGACGGCGGTGCGCCGCATCAATGTCGGCGGCAATTTCTCGCTGGGCAGTGGCGCCACCCTGCAGGTCGGCGTGGCCGGTCCGCAGGCCAACCAGATCGTCACCGCCGGCAGCGCCACGCTGGCCAATGGCGCCACCGTGCAGCCGGTGGTCAAGACCTACGTCCCCAACAGCGCCCGCTGGACCATCCTGTCGGCGGCCGGCGGCGTCTCGGCCGATGTGTCGCAACTCCAGGTGGCCAACACGGCCACGCTGAACTACAGCCTGCAGCTCAGTGGCAATGACCTGATCCTCAGCGCGCAGCGCACCAGCAGCGTCAGCGATGTCACCGGCAGTCCGCTGGGCCGGGCCCTGGATGCACTGGGCAACAACAGCAACAACGCGCAGGTGCAATCGCTGCTGGCCTCGCTGGATGCGCTGCCCACTGCAAGCGCCTATCGCAGCGCGGTGCGACAACTGCAGCCCGAGACCAATCGTGCCAGCCAGCAGGCGGCACAGGTGGCCATGGGCAGCGTGTTCTCGGCGGTGTCCGGGCGCATTGATAGCGCCCGCAATGACAGCCAGGTTGCCAGCACCTCCGGCATGGATGGCAAGCGCGGCAGCGGCATCTCCACCGGTGAAGCGGCTGCCCGCAGCCGTGTCTGGCTGCAAGGCCTGGGTGCCTGGGGCAGGCAGGATGCGCGTGCCGGCGCCGATGGCTACAACATCAACGCCTACGGCATGGCGGCTGGCCTGGAAACCGACCTCTCCGCACGTGAAGTGGCTGGCCTCACGCTGGGCTACACCCGCGCCGGTACCCGTGGTAACGACAATGCCAGCGGCAATGATGTCGATGTCGATGCGGTGAACCTGGGCGGCTACCTCGGCCTGGACATGGGCGGCTGGACCCTGGACGGCTCGCTCATGGTGGGTGGCAATCACTACAGCAGCAAGCGCGCCATCAACTTCCTCGGACAGAACGTGAACGGCAGCTACAACGGCTGGCAGCTCGGCGCACGGGTCGAAGCCGGCCTGCCCTTTGCCATCAGCCAGACCTGGTCAGGCCGTTGGCTGGCGGGCCTGCGCCTGTCGCACCTGGCCAACCAGGGCTATACCGAGAGCGGCAACGCGGCGCTGGCGCAGAGCGTGGGCGCGACCAATGCCAATTCCGTACAGCCAACGCTGGGCGTGGAACTGAATCGCGTCAACGACAACGGCGACCGCCTGCAACTGCGCGCACGCTACCTGCGTGAACTGGCCGGCAATCCGGATGTCACCGCCAGCTTCGTGGCCGGCGGTCCCAGCTTCACCACCGCCAGCGCCGCGCCCAATCGCGATGCCGTGCAACTGGGCGCGAGCTATCGCTTCAATGCCGCCCACGGCAGCTACGGCACGCTGGGCTACGATGCCGAAATCCGCGATCGTGCACTGGTGCATCAATTGACGGCACGGGTGGGCTGGCTGTTCTGATCCGGCCTCATTCCACCAACGGCCCGCAGCGTCAGCTTGCGGGCCGTTTTTACTCGGGTGACAATGCGCGCCATGCGCTTACCCTTCCTACCTCAACTGCCCTATCGGAATCTCCTCGCCGGCCTGGCCATCCTGCTGGCCGGCTGTGCCGGCGATCCCCTGCAACATGCTGACGGGCTGGCCTCCGGCGCGGCCTTCCAGCGCGAAGAGATCGACACCGGCCGCTTCGTGCTCACCACCTACGTGAAGGCGCGGCCCGCGCCGGCCGTGCTGCGCGTCTATATCGAGGGGGATGGCCGTGCCTGGCTCAGCCGCACCCAGGTCTCGCCCGATCCGACCCCGCATGAGGCCATGGGCCTGCAGCTGGCATTGAGCGATGCCCGCGCCAATACGGCCACCAACACCGCCGCCGGTACCGCCACCGATACGGCGAACGGTACCGCCCTGCTCTATCTGGCGCGCCCCTGCCAGTTCACGCCGATGGCGCGCAACCCTGCCTGTGGCCCGGCCTACTGGACCGGTCTGCGCTATGCCCCGGAGGTGGTCGATGCCATGAACCAGGCCCTGAGCCAGTACGTGGCACGCTTCAGGCCGGCACGCCTGGAACTGGTCGGGTATTCCGGCGGCGGTGCCATCGCGGTGCTGCTGGCAGCGCGGCGCCAGGATGTCAGTGCCATCCGCACCATCGCCGGCAACCTGGACCACGTGGCCGTGAACCGCTGGCATCAGGTCTCGCAGATGCCGGGCTCGCTCAATCCCATCGACCTGGCGCAACGGGTGAGGACTATCCCGCAACGTCACTTCAGCGGCGCCGATGATCGCGTCGTCCCCACCGCCATTACCCGCGACTTCGTGGCACAGACCGGGTCCTGCGCTGCCCTGCAGGTGGTGCCGGGCATGGCCCACGAGAGTGACTGGCCGGCCATCTGGCCGGGACTGCTGCGCCAGCCTCTGCCCTGCACTTCGCACACTGCTGCTGCCGGCGGCAAGACACAATAAAAAAGGGTAGCCACGGCTACCCTGGCTACCCTCTTTCGATTTCCTGGTGCGGGGATCAGGTCGCCGCATCACGGCTTGCCGATTCCGTCACACCGGGGCTGGCACCTTACAGCGCCATGTCGGCTGCGGCATTGGCCTTGGGCTTTTCCATGCTGCCCTTGGCGCTGTCCTTGCCACCGGCCTTGGGGGCGATCTCCGGTGGCGGTGCCAGTTGCAGCACCTCGCTGGTATAGGCCCATTCCTTGGCAACCTGGTCGGGATGGTCATTGAGCCTGGTGCCGTAGCTGGGGACGATCTGGCGCACCTTCTGCTGCCATTCGGGTGTGGCCAGCTTGTCCTTGAAGACCTTCTCCAGCACGGTCAGCATGATCGGCGCCGCGGTGGAGGCACCGGGCGATGCACCCAGCAGGCCGGCCATGCTGCCGTCGGCCGAGGCCACGATCTCGGTACCCAGCTTCAGTACGCCACCCTTGCTGTCGTCGCGCTTGATGATCTGCACGCGCTGGCCGGCTTGCCACAGGCGCCAGTCTTCCTTCTTTGCGTTGGGGAAGTATTCCTTCAGAGCCGCGAAACGCTGGTCATCGGACTGCATCAACTGGCCGGCCAGGTATTCCACCAGCGGATACTCGTCGATACCGACGCGGGCCATCGGCCAGACGTTGTGGGTGGTGGCGGTGGAGAACAGATCCCACAGCGAACCCTGCTTCAGGAACTTGGTCGAGAAGGTCGCAAAGGGTCCGAACAGTATCACCCGCTTGCCATCCAGCACGCGGGTATCCAGGTGCGGCACCGACATCGGCGGCGCGCCCACCGAAGCCTTGCCATAGGCCTTGGCCAGGTGGCGCTCGGCGATGGCGGGATTGTCGGTGATCAGGAACGAACCACCGACCGGGAAGCCTGCGTAGTCACGCGCTTCCGGGATGCCGGATTTCTGCAGCAGCTTCAGCGCGCCGCCACCGGCGCCGATGAAGACGAACTTGGCATCTGTCTCGGTGGTGCTGCCATCCTTGAGGTTCTTGTAGCCGATGCGCCAGCTGCCGTCGGCGTTGCGGGTGATGTCGCGCACTTCGCTGGAGAGCTTCAGGGCGAAATTGGGGCGGCTCTGCAGATAGCCGGCGAACTGGCGGGTGATCTCGCCGAAGTTCACATCGGTACCCAGCGGCGTCCAGGTGGCGGCCATCTTCTGCGCCGGATCGCGACCTTCCATCATCAGCGGTACCCACTTGGCGATCTGCGCGTGGTCTTCCGAATATTGCATGCCGGCAAACAGCGGGCTGGCCTGCAGCGCCTCATAGCGCTTCTTGAGATAGGCCACGTTCTCGTCGCCCCAGATGAAACTCATGTGCGGGGTCGAATTGATGAAGGAGCGCGGGTTCTTCAGCACGCCGTTCTTGACCTGCCAGGACCAGAACTGGCGCGAGATCTGGAAGGCTTCGTTGATCTCGATGGCCTTGGCGATCTGGATCTTGCCGTTCTTGTCTTCGGGCGTGTAGTTCAGTTCGGCCAGGGCCGAGTGGCCGGTGCCGGCATTGTTCCAGCCGTTGGAGCTTTCCTCGGCCACGCCATCCAGGCGCTCGACCATTTCCATGGACCAACCCGGTTCCAGCTCGTTGAGCCAGACCGCCAGGGTGGTGCTCATGATGCCGCCGCCGATCAGCAGCACGTCGACCTTCTTGACGTCGGCCGCCTGCGAGGCTGGTACGGTGACCAGCGCAACTACGAATCCCAGCAAGGCCAGGAAAGATTTTTTCAACATTGTCTAAACCGTTTGTGATGGAGAGAGGGCTGCCTCCCTGCGCCAGGCGCGGGAGTCGGACAACCGGTGCGGGACGCTTCCTGCACGCCTGCCGTGGAGGGCAGGCGCGACATGAGGCGCCACGTGCAATCCGCGCCACTGCCGGGCGGCGTATCGGCGACCGGGCGTGGCCGCGCGGGGCCACGGCGCACGTCACGGGTCGCGGGTCGGGGTTCGCTGCCCGCGGCGTGCCTGCCGGATTCAACTGCCTGTCCGATGCCTGTCTCCGGCATTTGGGGAATGCCTGTACAAATCGTCTCCGTCAGAGCGGACCGGGATCGGGTCATGTCGAGGGAGCGCAGGGTAGCACGGTGCCGATACCGGCGGCGATTGCGGATATCCCTCATTACCGTGCAGGCACAAGCCTGTTCTCGCTCAGGAAATCCCCGATACCGGCAGCACGATGCAGGCCTGACAATGTGAACAGCAAAAACAGTCACCATCCCTCACAGGGATCACCAGAACAGCCAGGGGCCCGTATGCAGACCGTCATCAACAAGCCGGAGAATTTCGCTTCCTACGTCTATCACGACCGGGCCTTCGACTGCGAAACCGCCAAGATCCTGCCGGGCGAGTACTACTACACCGGCGCCGACATGATGATCGTCACCGTATTGGGTTCCTGCGTATCAGCCTGCCTGCGCGATCGCGTCAGCGGCGTGGGCGGGATGAATCACTTCATGCTGCCCGACGGCGGTGGCGAGGCCGATAGCCCCGTCTCGGCTTCGATGCGCTACGGCACCTATGCCATGGAAGTGTTGATCAACGACGTCCTCAAGGCCGGCGCCCGGCGCGAAAACCTGGAATGCAAGGTATTTGGTGGCGGTGCGGTGTTGCGCGGGATGAATGCAATGAATGTCGGCGAACGCAATGCCGCCTTCGTCAGGAGCTTCCTCTCCGCCGAAAAGATCCGCGTGGTGGCCGAAGACCTCAACGACATCTGGCCGCGCAAGGTCCACTTCTTCCCCCGCAGCGGCAAGGTGCTGGTCAAGAAGATCAAGGACGCCGGCGCCGACCTGGCCAGCCGCGAACGCGAATATGCCTCCAAGCTGCAAGCCAAGCCGGTGGGTGGGGAAATCGATCTGTTCTGAATTTCTGCTCCACCAACACCTCTTCTTCCCCTTCCGTATTGCGTACGACCGGTACGATGCCGGCGTGCGCGCTCGTCATTTCACGATTTTCCGCTTCTGGTAACATGGCGCTTCGGCAGCGAAGTATCCACATGGATACAATTGCGCGCGATATCGCGTTCAATGATCAGGCTGCCGTCGATGTACACCATCAAGGAAACCGGAAAGTTCAAGACGTGGCTGGCCGGTCTGAAGGACCTGCGGGCGCGTTCGCGAATCGTGGCCCGCATCGTACGTGCGGGACAGGGTAACCTCGGCGACTGCGAACCTGTGGGCGATGGCGTCAGTGAAATGCGGATAGCGTATGGCCCTGGGTATCGTGTCTATTTCGCCCGCGAAGGAGAGATAACCTATCTCCTTCTATGTGGCGGCAACAAGTCTTCTCAGGCGCGCGACATTCTGGCAGCCAGGGAACTCTGGCGGCAACTCAGGAAGAAGTGATTCGGCCAGGACATCAAGGGAGCCAGCATGACAAGTCGGAAATTCAACAGCGGGGATCTGCAAGTCTCCGTGTTCGATCCGGTGGACTATCTCGACAGCGACCAGGCAATGGTCGCCTATCTCGAGGCCGCCTTCGAAGAGAACGATCCTGCCTTCCTGATGGGCGCACTCAGTGACGTCATCCGCGCCCGCGGCATTGCGGAAGTTGCCAGCAAGGCCGGGCTGGGACGGGAGAGCCTCTACAAGACCCTGAAGCCGGGCGCCGAACCGAGGCTGGGAACGATCCTGCGCCTGCTGGGCGCGCTTGGCATCCGCTTGAGCATCAGCCCCGCGCGGGCAATTCGCAAAGCGAGAAAACCTGCCGCTGCCAAACCTGCGAAGCCTGCGACGAAAGGCAGGCCCATCAGGAAATCGGCGTCGACTCAGTCTTCCGTCGCCAAGCCCCGATCGCGGAAGGCCCATGAAGAAAAAGGTCCCGCCAAGACCGGTGCTGCACGAAGTCAGCCCTCCGCCTGAACCCTCTGACCATCAACAAAAAATGCCGCCCGGCACAACACCGGGCGGCATTCCGTTGCATCGACGCCCAACTTGCGGGCGCCTGGGCACTTACTTCTTCAGCGTCGTCAGTCCCTGTTCGACCAGGGCCTTCAGCCAGCCCAGGCCAGCCGAGGTAGCGCCGGCCGGGTTGTATTCGCAACCGATCCAGCCCTGGTAACCCAGAGAATCGATCAGCTTGAGCAGGTAGGGATAGTTCAGCTCGCCCACGTCTGGCTCGTGACGTTCCGGCACACCGGCGATCTGGATGTGGCCGATGCCGGGCATGTCGCGCTTGAGCTTCACGGCGACGTCGCCCTCGACGATCTGGCAGTGGTAGCAGTCGAACTGCACCTTCAGATTGGGTGCGCCCACTTCGGCGCAGATGGCTTGCGCATCATCCTGGCGGTTCAGGAAGAAGCCGGGAATGTTGCGGGTGTTGATCGGCTCGATGACCACGGTCAGGCCGGCGGACTCGGCCTGGTGCGCGGCGTAGGACAGGTTGTCCAGATACACGGCGCGGTGCTGTGCGCGATCCTGATCAGGCTTGATCAGGCCGGCCATCACGTGCAGGGTCTGGTTGCCGATCACGGCGGCGTATTCCAGCGCGATGTCGATGCTGCGCTTGAATTCATCCTGGCGGCCCGGCAGCGAGGCAATGCCGCGCTCGCCGGCAGCCCAGTCACCCGGAGGCGCATTGAACAGCGCCTGGGTCAGGCCGTTGGCCTCCAGGCGCGACTTGATCTCTTGCGGCTGATAGTCGTAGGGGAACAGGAACTCGACGCCGGAGAAGCCATCCTTGGCGGCGGCGGCGAAGCGGTCCAGGAAATCGTGTTCCACGTACATCATGCTCAGGTTGGCGGCAAAACGCAGCATCGGGTTCTCCTTGATAACGAAGGGGGCCAGTGTAGCGCGAACGCGGATCGCCGCGCAGACACCGACGGTGCAGAAAACGTCAAAGCCCGCAGGCACAGGCATGCGGGCTTCGAACGGGACATCACATTACTTGTTGACCACGCTGGGCTTGGTCATCAGGGTGGCGACCGAACCTACCACCAGCATGATGGCCAGCATGTACATGCCGGTCGCATTGCTCTGGGTCAGGTCCTTGAAGTAACCGATCAGGTAGGGGCTGACGAAACCGGCCAGGTTGCCCACCGAGTTGATGGCGGCGATACCGACGGCAGCAGCAGCACCCGACAGGAAGGACGTCGGCAGCGACCAGAACAACGGTGCGCAGGTCAGCACGCCAGCGGCTGCCAGCGACAGTGCGGCGATCGACACGGCGGTGTTGTCGGCGAACAGGGCCGCGCCCACGAAGCCCACACCACCCATCAGGGCCGGGATCACCAGGTGCCAGCGACGCTCGCGCATGCGGTCGGCGCTACGGCCGATCAGGTTCATGGCGACGATGGCGCAGCCGAAGGGAATGGCCGACAGCAGGCCGATTTCCAGGTTGCCCTTCACGCCGGTGGCCTTGACCAGGGTCGGCATCCACAGCGTCAGGCCGTACTGGCCCATCACGAAGGAGAAGTAGATCAGGCACATCAGCCAGACACGCGCATCCTTGACGATGGCGCCGAAGCCGTGCTTGCTCTCCTTGCCCTTGGCGTCGCCGTCAATGTCAGCCTGCAGGGACTTCTTTTCGTCGTCACTGAGCCACTTGGCGCTCTTGACGTCGTTGTCCAGGTACAGGACCGTGGCCACGCCGATCAGCACGGCGGGAATGGCTTCGATCAGGAACATCCACTGCCAGCCTTCCAGGCCGCCATTGTTGTGGAAGGCATCCATGATCCAGCCCGACAGCGGGTTGCCCAGGATACCGGCCACGGGGATGCCCGACATGAACACCGCGATCACCTTGGCACGACGGTGTGAAGGGAACCAGTAGGTCAGGTACAGGATGATGCCGGGATAGAAACCGGCCTCGGCCAGACCCAGCAGGAAGCGCAGGATGTAGAACTGGGTGGCGTTCTGCACAAACATGAAGGCCGCCGAGAGGATGCCCCAGGTGATCATGATGCGGGCGATCCAGATGCGCGCGCCGACCTTGTGCATCAGGATGTTGCTGGGCACTTCGAAGAGGAAGTAGCCGATGAAGAACAGGCCCGCGCCCAGACCGAAGACGGTCTCGGAAAAGCCCAGGTCCTGCGACATCTGCAACTTGGCGAAGCCGACGTTGACGCGATCCAGGTAGGCGATCACGTAGCACAGCATCAGGAAGGGCATGATGCGCCAGAAGACTTTCTTGTACAGACCGTCCTTGGTCTTGTCGTTGACGTCGAGTCCGACGCCGGTGTTGCTTGCGGTGGTCATGGTGTTACATCTCCCTAAGAGTGTCGCGGCTGCAGCTGCGGCCGCTGGTTGCTTGGCGCCCGTGGTCTGACGGGCAATTTATGGATTCAATCGGGGCGCCAGCCTCTCCTTCCGAAAGAGGCTGGCGCCCGGCATTGATGGACCGGTCTTGCGCCGGCTTTCTTGTCCCATTCCTGCACCTATCTCCTGACGATGGGCGCAGGCAGGGCATGGCGGCCATTCGATGGCCGCCATGATTGCGTTGTTGCTGTTGGGTGGCGCGAGCTTCCTTGGGCTGGCCCGGACTTGCGCAAACTTGTCCGGACCTGCCCTGAAATCGCCTGGCCTACCAGCGCGCCTTGAAGGTATCGCGCAGATCCTGCAGCGCGGGCTCTTCCAGCGGCGTGGCGCGGCCACCGGCGAGGTGCCACAGCTTGGCGGTTTCTTCCAGTTCTTCCAGGGCGAAGGCGGCCTTGGACACCGAACTCTCCCAGACCACCGGACCGAGACGTTCCAGCAGTACGCCGCGCACGCTGGTGGCGATCCTGGCGACCTGCTCGGCCACTTCCGGTGCACCCGGGCGGGCGTAGCGGATCAGCGGGATGTGGCCCACCTTCATCACGTAGTACGGCGTGATCGGCGGCAGCACGTCCTGTTCGCTGTATACGCCGTTGATGGTCAGCGCAACCAGATGCGTGGAGTGCGTGTGCACCACGGCATGCATCTCGGGATTGTTGTCGTAGATCGCGCGATGCAGTACCAGTGTCTTGGAGGGCTTGTCGCCCGAGACCCATTCGCCGGCCGCATTGACCTTGGCGATGGCGGCCGGATCGAGGTAGCCCAGGCAGGCGTCGGTGGGCGTGATCAGCCAGCCGTCATCGAGACGGGCGCTGATGTTGCCGGCCGAGCCTACGGTGTAGCCGCGCTGGTACAGCGAAGCACCGATGCGGCAGATCTCTTCGCGCAGTTGGCTTTCCTGGCTCATGCGGTTTTCCCGTCGAGGTAGCGCAGTGCCTTTTCGAAGAAATCGACGCTGCCGAAATTGCCCGACTTCAGGGCCAGTGCCACCGGTTGCTCATCCAGCGTGGCCGTGGCCGGCACACCCGGATCGATCTGCGGGCCGATACGCAGCGCCCGCACATCCAGCGCCTGCACCACCGCGCCGGAGGTCTCGCCACCGGCCACCACGAACTGGCGCACGCCGCGCTGCTTGAGGCTGGCGGCGATGCTGGCCAGCGCCTGCTCGACCAGATGGCCGGCCTTGGCCACACCCAGTTCCTTCTGCACCGCCTTGACTTCGTCAGGGGTGGCGGTGGCATAGATCAGCACCGGTTCGTTCTTGATGCGCTCGTCGGCGAAGGCCAGGGCCTGGGCCACCACGTCTTCGCCACGGGCCAGGGCCAGCGGATCGATGCGGAAGGCCGGACGCTTGGCCTTCCATTCGGCCACCTGGGCATTGGTCGCCTTGGAAGCGGAACCGGCCAGCACCACCGACAGGCCATCGACCTTGGGCAGTTGCGCGGCTTCGCCGGCGGCGGTGAGCAGGCCGGCGCGGCGGAAGTTCTCGGGCAGGCCCAGGGCCACGCCGGAGCCGCCGGTGATCAGTTTCAGTTCGGCGCAGGCTTCACCCAGGGTGAACAGGTCCTTGTCGGAGACGGCATCGGCAATCGCCATCTTCACGCCTTCGGTGCGCAGCGCGGTGAAGCGCTCCTGGGTGGCAGCCGCGCCACGGGCCACGGTGTCGTAGCGCACCAGGCCGACCTTGGACTCGGTCTGGCGCTGCAGCACGCGCACCAGGTTGGCGTCGGTCATGGGCGTGAGCGGATGGTTTTCCATGCCCGATTCATTCAACAGCGCATCGGCTACGAACAGGTAGCCACGATAGAGGGTGCGGCCGTTTTCCGGGAAGGCCGGGCAGGCGATGGTGAAGTCCACGCCCAGCTCCTTCATCAGCGCATCGGTGACCGGACCGATGTTGCCTTCGTCGGTGGAGTCGAAGGTGGAGCAGTACTTGAAGAAGAACTGCGTGCAGCCCTGTTGCTGCAACCAGCGCAGCGCGGCCAGCGATTGTTCGATGGCCTCGGCAGCCGGCACGGTGCGCGACTTCAGCGCGATCACCAGCGCGTCGGCAGCGACGCCGGGCATTTCGCTGGGCACGCCGATGGTCTGCACGGTGCGCATGCCGCCGCGCACCAGCATGTTGGCCAGGTCGGTGGCGCCGGTGAAATCATCGGCGATGCAGCCCAGCAAGGGTCGGGATTGGGACATGGAAGCTCCTCGATTCTGTGGTGGTGACGGCGTCTTGCCGACGACTTATTTGGCCTTGGCCGGCGGCAGGTCGATGCCCGGGAAGATCTTGATGACGGCCGAGTCATCCTCGCCGCCATGACCGGCGGTGGAGGCCATCATGAACATCTGGTGGGCAGCGGCCGACAGCGGCAGCGGGAATTTGCTGCGGCGGGCGGTATCGAGCACCAGGCCCAGGTCCTTGACGAAGATGTCCACGGCCGACAGCGGGGTGTAGTCGCCATTGAGGATGTGCGGCACGCGGTTTTCGAACATCCAGGAATTGCCGGCGCTGTGGGTGATGACGTCGTAGAGTGCATCCGGATTGACGCCTTCGCGCAGGCCCAGGGCCATGGCTTCGGCAGAGGCGGCGATGTGCACACCGGCCAGCAGCTGGTTGATGATCTTGACCTTGGAACCGATGCCGTGGGTGTCGCCCAGGCGGTAGACCTTGCCGGCCATGCCGGCCAGCACGTCTTCGATCTTGGCATAGACCTCGGCGGGGCCGGAGGTCATCATGGTCATTTCGCCCGAGGCGGCACGCGCGGCGCCACCGGAGACCGGCGCGTCCAGCAGCAGCAGGCCCTTGGCGGCCAGGCGCTGGCCCAGTTCAATGGCGAAGTCCGGCGCCACGGTGGCGCTGGAGATGACCACGCTGCCCGGCTTCATCTGCGCTACCGCACCGTTCTCACCGAAGAGTACGGTCTCGGTCTGGGCGGCATTGACCACCAGGGTGATGACCACGTCCACCGACTTGGCCAGCTCGGCCGGATTGGCGCAGGCCACGCCACCGGCGGCGGCGAACTTGTCCAGGACTTCCTTGCGCACGTCACAGGCATGCACGTTGAAGCCGGCACGCAACAGCGAGCTGGCCACGCCATAACCCATGGCACCCAAACCGATCACACCTACATTCCTGGACATAATTGCCTCCGCGTTGTTGGCGCCGCTGCCGATGAATGAGGGCAGGACGTTGCGCCGGGTTGATGATGCGACGCCGGCTCATGCCGGCGTCCGTATTTCCAACTTGGTCTGGAGGGAAGTCCCCGCCAGATCATCGAATCATGTGCTGCTCATTTGCTGCTTGCTTCTTACGTGCGGCTCATCTGACGCCGCCGGCTTCAGGCCTGGCCCTGGCTCAGGCGACGCGCCGCATTGAACATGTGGGTCTGCGCAGCATTGCGCGCAGCCATTTCATCGCCGGCACGGATCGCCTCGACGATGGCCTCATGTTCTTCGCGCACCTGGCGCGAGAAGTCCTCATAACGGGCCTCGTTGCCCCGGGTGACCGCCGTGGCCGCCTCCAGGTACTGCGACAGGAATTCCAGCGTCTTGATGAAGTAGGGATTGCGCGTGGCCTGCGCCAGCGCCCGGTGGAAGGCCACATCGGCCGCCACGCCGTCACCGCCGCCGGCGACATCGGCGCCGATCTGCGCCAGCGCATCGTCGATGGCGCGCAGGTCCTCGGCGCTGCGACGCTTGGCCGCCTGCGCTGCCACTTCGGCCTCGATGGCGCGGCGCAGCTCGACGATCTGCAGCACCGCGTCGGGCGAACTGACTTCGGTGTAATCGATGCGCAAGGGCTTGATGCCGGCCTGCTCGGTGACGAACACCCCACTTCCCTGACGCGGCTCGACCACGCCCTCATGCTTGAGCCGCGCGATGGCTTCGCGTACCACCGTGCGGCTGACGCCGAACTGCTGAGCCAGCACCGCTTCGGTCGGCAGCTTGCTGCCACGCGGGAAGGCGCCGGCATCGATGTTTTCCAGCAATTGCCGGGCTACCGTGTCGCTCAGGGCCTGGGCGGGGATTTTCTGAAACATGCTGTCTCGCGGTCGTTTTATCGTCAGGTTATCCGGTCATCATACAAATTTATTTTGAGGCCGGCAATCCGATTTTTTCTCTTTACGCGGAGTAACACCCCCTTTTTGCAAGAATTTGAAGGAGATGAAAGAAATTGGAGTGTTATATCCAGCCGTTCGCTCCAGACATCAAGAATGTGAATATCTGAGCCATAGCTGCATCGTCGGGCGGCTGGCTCTACAATCGACGGTTTCCCGCTACGGATTCGCCGCATGCCCTACGATCTCTCGGACAAGCTCGTCATCGGAATTTCCTCCCGCGCCCTGTTCGACCTGGAGGTGGAAAACGCCATCTACGACGAGCAAGGCGTCGAGACCTACGCTGACTACCAGCGCGCCCACGAGAACGATCCTCTGCAACCCGGCACGGCCTTCCCCTTGGTCAAGGCGCTGCTGCAATTGAATGAACTGATCCCGGAACGCCGGCTGGTGGAAGTGGTGGTGATCTCGCGCAACACGCCCGATACCGGCCTGCGCGCCTTCAACGCGATCGCCGCCCACAAGCTCGACATCAGCCGTGCCGCCTTCACTGGCGGTGGACCGACCGCACCCTACCTGCAGGCCTTCAAGATCGACCTGTTCCTGTCACGCGATACCGGTGACGTGCAGGAAGCCATCGATGCCGGCGTGGCCGCTGCGCAACTGTATGCGGCACCGCTGGACTACAGCGCACCGGACAACCAGATCCGCATCGCCTTCGACGGCGACGCCGTGCTGTTCTCGGCGGAGTCCGAACGCATCTTTGCCGAGAAGGGCCTGGAAGCCTTCGCCCGCCACGAGCAGCGGCATCGCAAGAAGGCCATGAAGGAAGGCCCCTTCGCCAAGCTGCTGCTGGCCCTGTCGGCGATCCAGAAACAGTTTCCGCCCAAGCAGTGCCCGGTGCGCATCGCCATCGTCACGGCCCGCAACAGTCCCGCACACCAGCGCGTGATCCACACCCTGCGTACCTGGAACGTGACGGTGGACGAAGCCTTCTTCCTCGGTGGCCTGAACAAGGCGGAGGTATTGCAGGCCTTCGGCGCCCACATGTTCTTCGACGATCAGGAGGGGCATGTGCAGAAGGCGGCAGTGGTGGTGCCGTCGGGACGCGTGCCGTACAAGGGCGGCACGCTGGAGGGTGGGCGAGTGGCGCGAAGCCGAGCCGGCAAGGGCTGAGGTGAGACTGGATGCGGGCGGAGACAAACCCTTCAGCCGCATTCACCCGGTCACACATCGCAGAGCCATGGCAACCTGTGCGACACGGCACGGCTTTTTCAACGTTCCTAGGGCTTCATCTCGCGCACTATCCTTTCGGCATCACGTCCGGGAGGACTGCCGAACTCACGTGCGTATTCCCGGCTGAACTGGGTCGCGCTCTCGTAGCCCACTTCATGGGCGGCGGCGCTGACGTTATAGCGCGCGGCCACCAGCAAGGTACGGGCCTGCAACAGACGGATCTGCTTCTGGTATTGCAGCGGGCTCATCGCGGTGACCGCCTTGAAGTGGCGATGGAAGGCAGACACGCTCATGGCCACGCCATCGGCCAGGTCCTCGATGCGCAGGGCTTGCGCATAGTCACGACGTATTCTCTGGATTGCCGCATTGATCCGCGCCAGCGCGCTGTCGGGCAGGGCGATGTCGCGCAGCATCCAGCCCATCGGCCCCTGCAGGACACGATAGAGGATTTCACGTTCATACACCGGGGCCAGCGCGGCAATGTCGGCCGGCTGCCCCATCAGGCGCAACATCCTGATCCAGGCATCGAGCAGTTCCGGCGTCACCGACGCCACCGAAAAACCGGCTGAGTTTTTGGGTCGCCCGATATGGTCCGGCAGGTCGCCCAGCAATTTGACGATGATGCCGGGGTCCAGCGTCAGGCTCACCGCAAGATAGGGATTCCCCTGTGCATCCGGATGGACAGTCCCGGCTGCCGGCAGGTCTACCGACATCACGAAATAGGTCGCAGGATCGTAATGCAGGGTGCTGCCGCCGACGGTCATGGATTTGCTGCCGCGCAGGATCAGGTTGACCATGGGATCGTAGACGGCGGCCAACTGGTGCTGGGGAATCTCCCCCTGCACCATGGCCACGCGCGCAATGCCGGTCTCGGTACGCCGGTTCTCGGCCCCTGCGGCGAGCTGGCGTAGTTCGTTCAATTGATCTTTCATCTGCGCATTAGAACCGGGATGACGGTGCTCCGGCAATGAAAAAGCAGAAACAGGCAGGCTTGAGGCAGGAACCGGCACGGCGAGTCTGCGCCTGAGTGGCTAAGCTGAAGGATTCCGACAAACCCTGCTTCACGAAAGAAACGACGCCATGCTGGATCACCTATTTCTGTCGGTCAGCGACCTTGAACGCTCGATCTCCTTCTACACGGCAACCCTGGCGCCACTGGGCATCACCGCACGCCATGACTATGACGGCAAGGACGGTCCGCCAGGACACCCTGACCTGAAAGGCTTCGGCGCCCGTGGGCGCATGTTCTTCTGGTTACGCGAGGGCAAGGTAGAAGGACAGGCCGCCCATGTCGGCTTCGTCGCCAATAGCTGTGATGAAGTACAGGCAGCCTATGCGGCGGCAATGGCCGCCGGTGCCACCGACAATGGCGCGCCGGCAGCACGCACCTATTACGATCCACGCTACTACGCCGCCAATGTACTGGACCCGGATGGCTACAGCCTGGAGTTCGTCTACAAGAGCTGGCAACACCCGGAGGCATGATGGCGCAGGCAATGGAGATCACGCGCTTTCACCTCGCGCCCGGCGTGACGATGAAGCAATTCATCGCGGCCAATGCCGATGTCGACGAATGGCTCAGGCAACAGCCCGGATTCATCCTGCGGCGCATCTGCGTACAGGACGACGGGATGGTCGTCGACATGCTCCTGTGGACCTCGGTCGCTAACGGCCAGCGGGCGGCCCGGGGCATCGTCACCGAGCTGGCCGGTTCACCCGTGCATGCCGCCATCGACCATGCCACGGTCGACTGGTCAGTCAGGTCTTGTCAGCATGCCGTCGATGCAGTGGACTAGGGCGACGCAATCACCCGGCCCGGCTTGCCGGCCAGCCAGCCCAGCACACCCATGAGTACCGCACCGGCCGCGCACAAGGCCAGGACCACGGTCCAGTGGCCGCTGGCATCGTGCAGGCGGCCCATCAGGATGGGACCGGCGGCGGCCAGCAGGTAACCCACGCTTTGCGCCATCGCCGACAGCGCCGCCGCCTGGGGTGGCGTCGATACCCGGGTGCCGACAAAAGCCAGGCCCAGGATCAGCACCGCGCCGGTGCCAAACCCGAACAGCGGCACCCAGACGATGGAGGCCTGCGGCCAGGCAATCAGGCCGACCAGGCTCAGCACGGTGGCCGCCGACATGCTGGCTGCCACCGGACGATGGTCGCGGATGCGCCCGCCCAGCGGGATCAGGAGCAAGCCCGGCAGGGCCGAGGCCAGTTGCATCAGGCCATGCAGGTTGCCGGCCTCGACCGCGCTATGACCATTGGCCGCAAGTATCGAAGGCAGCCAGGCGGTGACCACGTAATACACCAGCGAATTGGTGCCGAGGAAAAAAGTCACCTGCCAGGCCAGGGGCTGGCGCCACATGGACGCAGCGCGGGCCGGCATGGCAGCGGGGCGGGTGGCACGGCGCAACTGGGGCAACCAGACCAGGATGGCCACCAGCGGCAGTACGATGAAGGTCGCCAGCGCCCATGACCAGCCCAGGGCGCCGGCCAGCGGCACCGCACACACCGAGCCCAGCGCCGAGGCACCGCCCATGGTCAGGGCGTAGATCGCAGTCATGCGCGTGAGCTGGTCAGGGAAGTCGCGCTTGAGCAGGCTGGGCAGCAGGACATTGCCGCCGGCGATGCCACAGCCGATGATACAGGTCCCCGCCAGAAGCGCGGCCATCGAGCCGGTCGAGCGCAACACGATGCCGGCGGCGATCAGCAGCAAGGCCAGCAAGAGGGCGCGTTCCAGCCCCAGGCTTCGGGCCAGCCGCGCCCCCCGCGGCGAAATGAGCGCAAAGCACAGCAGGGGCAAGGTCAGCATCAGTCCGGCTGCCCCTGCCGAGAGCGCAAAGGTCTGCTGCAGCAGTTCCATGACCGGCCCCACGGCCGTGACCGGGGCGCGCAGGTTGGCGGCGATCAGCAGGATACCGGCCACCAGCCACAGACGAGCGGCGCGGCGCACAGCCGACGGGCTGGCGGCTGGGGAAGAAGAATCGGTGTCGGTAGCGTGCATGTCAGCGGGCGGAAAGATGGAGCGCCAAGCTTAGCCAATCGCAGCGTGGACGTATTTGGCTACAATGCCAGGATATTGCTAAAAACGGTCAACCCACCTGCCCTGCCGCCGCATGACCACGCATATGCCCACTCTCTACGCCAGCCTCGTCGAACACGATCCGGACCGCCTGGCCGCCGCCGTGACGGCGCTGCGCGTGCATACCCACGAGAGCGAGCGGGAAACGCCCTTCCACAGCCATCGCAAGGGTCAGTTGGTGGTGGCACTGCATGGCGCGGTCACCTGCGAGACGGCGCAGGGCATGTGGATCGTGCCGCCGCAATCGGCGGTGTGGATCCCGGCCGGCGTGCCCCACAGCAACCGGGTCACACTGGACGGCCAGCTGTGCTTCCTGTTCATCGATCCCGATGCGGCGCGCATGCCCACCACCTGCTGCACACTGGCGCTGACGCCCCTGCTGGTTCAGATGATCTGCCACCTGGCCGAACAGGCACAGGATTATGCCCCCCATGAACGTACTGCGCGCCTGGCGGCGGTACTGGTGGAAGAACTGGAACACAGCCAACGCCAGGCCCAGCCCGCACACCTGCCGCCACCGCTGCCCATGCCCCAGCATTCGCGCCTGCGCGAGATCGCCCGGCGCCTGGCCGAACAGCCGGCCGACCGCAGCACCGTGGCCGAGTGGGGTCAGCGCCACGCCATGAGCGAGCGCAGCTTTGCCCGCTTCGTCCAGGCCGAGACCGGCATGAGCTTCGGCCGCTGGCGGCGCCAGATCCACCTGATGGTGGCGCTGCAGCGTCTGGCCTCGGGCAGTTCGGTGCAACGCGTCTCGCAGGACCTGGGCTATGACTCGGTCAGCGCCTTCATCACCATGTTCAAGAAGACCCTGGGCAAGCCACCGGCGCGCTACATGGCGCAGCGCCAGGTGCACCCGCCGCCGCCCTCGCCAACTTCGCCACCGCTGCCGACGGCCCCCTACTTCCAACCGAAACGGACCCCCTCATGGAAACCGAACTGAAACTCCTGCTCGCCCCGGCCCACACCAAAGCCTTCATCCGTCATCCGCTGGTCAAGCGCCATGCCCTGGCTGCGCCGCGCATCAAGGACCAGACCGGCACCTACTTCGATACCCCCGACCTGCTGCTGCGTCGTCACGATGCCGGCCTGCGGGTGCGCCGCACCGGCAATGAATTCATCCAGACCCTCAAGGCCGGCGGCGGCGTGTCCGGCGGGCTGCATCAGCGCAACGAGTGGGAGTCGCAGGTGGCAGCGGAGACCCCGGACCTGCTCGCGCTGCGTGCACTGGTGGCCGGCGACGACGAGCAGGTGGCCGAGATCCTGTCCGACGAGGTGGCGGCACGCATCACGCCTATCTTCAGCACCCGCATCCAGCGCATGGTGTGGGACCTGCGGTTGAAAGACGGCACCGAAGTGGAATGCGTACTGGACCAGGGGACGGTGGAACACGGCGCGTTGCAGTCGCCGGTGTGCGAGATCGAGCTGGAGCTCAAGAGCGGTGACGTCAATGCCCTGTTCGACTTCGCGTTGCAATTGCTGCAGGACCTGCCCCTGCGCATCGGCATCCAGAGCAAGGCGCAGCGCGGCTATACCCTGTTCCACCAGGCCCGGCGCGGCGATGCGGCGCCGATCTCCTCCGCCAGCCGCGCCACGGCGCTGCAACTGGCGCGCAAAATGCCGGTGGAACAGGCCTTCCTCGCAGTGGTGGGCAATTGCGTGGCGCAGATCCAGGCCAACGACATTGCCGACCAGGACAGCGGCGACATCGAACGCCTGCACCAGATGCGCGTAGGCCTGCGACGCCTGCGTTCTGCCTTCAGCCTGTTCGGCGAGGTGATCGCCCTGCCCGCTGCACTGGAGCAGGAATTCACCTGGATCGCCGAAGCCATCGGCCACGCCCGCGACTGGGACGTGCTGGCCACCCAGACCCTATCCACCCTGCCGGGCCTGGCAGCAGACAACATCGCGGGAATCGATCTTGAGGCGGTACGTCACGCCGCCCTGATCCAGGCGCGCAAGCAACATGCGCAGGCGGTCGAAACCGTAGCCTCGCCGCGTTACACCGCACTGGTGCTGCAATTCAGTCGCTGGCTGCTGCAGGCCGGCTGGCGCACGACCGCCACGGGGGACAACCGCCAAGCCCTGGAGCAAGCCCTGGCACGCTTTGCCCGACAGCATCTGCGTCAGGATGAAAAGCGGCTGAACAAACGCGGCGCGCACATGGACGAAAGCGCTCGCGCCCGTCACCGCACCCGCATCGCCGCCAAGAAGATGCGCTATGACATCGAATTCTTCCTGGCCCTGTATGGCGAGAAGAAGAGCCGCCCCTATCTCAAGGCGCTGGCCCGCCTGCAGGATCAGCTCGGCCAGCAGAACGACCTGATCGTGGCCGACGCCCTGCTGCAGCAACTGCAGCGCCGGCAGGCCCGGCTGGCGCCCAGCGTGGCCTGGGTCCGCGGCTTCCTGAGCGGACAGGCGGGGGATGGTCATGCGCGCACACGGCGCCTTTGGAAGAAATGGCAGGCGCAGGAGTTGCCGCGTTAGGTACCCTCAGCCGGAAGTCGCTCAGAAGCAGCTGGAGTCGACCTCTTCCAGTTCCAGCATCAGCAGCCTGGCAGTCTTCATCAAGGCTGGCGCCAGCTGTTCGCGGATCACCTCGCGATCCGGCAGCGCTCCCACGGCACTGCAGTTCAGGCCCATGCGCAGCGGTGGATTGCCCAGCGCCAGCGGGACGCTGATGGCAAAGGTGTCGCGCTGGTATTCGCCGGCCGCCAGGCAATACCCATGGGCATCGAGCTCGCCGAAGGCACGCTCCATCCGTGCCACCACCTGCGGGCCGTGCTCGCCGCTTTTCTTCCATATGCCGAACAGAAGGCGCTGGCGCTGCTCCGGCGACTGTGACCAGACGTAGGCGCGTCCTATCGAACTGAGCGCCATCGGCACCGAACGTCCCACGCCCAGTCTCAAGGTGGCGATCTTGCGACCATTGCAATACTGGATATAGACCATGTCCAGCTGATCGGCCACGGCCAGCCCGACGGACATGTCGAAGCGGTCGGCGAAGTCCTGCATGATAGGACGGGCCGCATCCTGTACCAGGCTATTGGACAGGTAGCGCTGCCCCAGTCGCAAGCCGCGCACACCCACCTGCACCCGCACGCCATCCGGTGCGCGATCCAGATAGCCCAGGGCCACCAGGGTGGCGGTCAGGCGCGAGACCGACGCCTTGGAGTAGCCACTGCGACGCACCAGTTCGGCATGCGACAAGGGCTTGGCGCTGCCCTGGAAAACCTTCATGAGCAACAGCGCGCGCTCCAGCGAATGGGTGGCGGCCTGTCCGGCCTCGCTACGCTCATCGGCCTGCCCCGCCGCTGCGGCCGGCAATTGACGTGCCGCACGCCGGTTCCCTGCAGCGCCACTCATGTGCCCGCCCCCAGGCGCGCACGCACGGCCAGCAGTTGCGGACCGATGCGCTGCTCGACACGGGCCTTGCTGAGGCTAAGCGCAGGGCCGGCGCACAAGAGCACCATGGGCATGCGTTGCGCCAGTTGCAGCGGCGCCGCCAGTACGGTGATCTCCGGCCCCCAGTCACCGGTGGAGAGGCAATACGACTTGTCGGCGATCTGCTGCTGGGCATCGGCCAGCTTCTGGCGCAGCAGCATCCATTCGTCACGCTTGTGATAGGGGCGCATGTGGTCCAGCAGGTAATTACGTTCGTTTTCATGCAGGCAGGCCAGCAAGGCCCATCCCACTGGAGAGGATGCCATCGGCAGGTGTTCGCCCACACCCAGTCCCACGGTCGCATTGCTGGAAGCGCTATGGCAGTTCTCGAAGAAGATCATGTCCAGTCCGTCACGTCCGGCCAGCGCCACGAAGACACCATTGTCGTCGGCCAGCTTCTGCATCAGTGCACGCGCCTGCAGGACCACGTCGGCATCGACCATGGCGGCAAAACCCAGGGTGAGTACGGCCACGCCAAGCCGGTACTTGCGCCGCTGTTCGCTGTAGCCGAGATAGCCCAAGGCGGTCAGCGTCTGCGTCAGGCGTGACACCGTGGCCTTGGGCAGACCGGTGCGCGCGGCCAGGTCCTGGTTGGCCAGCCACTCGTCGGTACCGAGGAAGGCATCCAGCACGGCGAAGCCGCGTTCGACCGGCTTGATGACCGCACTCTCGCCGACCGTACCGGCATCGGCACCTGCGCGATAGCCGGGCGGATGGGGAGCGCGCAGCACCAGGCGCACATCCTTGATGCGTGCGCGCCGCTGCCGTGGGGCCTGCGGGTGAGGCTGGCGGGTCGCCGTGCTCATGCGCGACCGGCGGCCATGGATGCCGCTGCAATGATCAGATTCACCGGGTCTCCTTGCCCTCTATGGTCCGGCCTTGCGCAGAGCGCCAGGCGCGGGATTGTTTCCTGGACGCTACCTTGCGACAACGATCCGCCGAGGGTCAACCGATGAATATTTTATGTTCCGTACTTTGGAATTTCCAATGCAGTTTTGAATTTTCTCTCCAACGGCGCAGATCATCCGCAGATTCCTGACCAGCTTTGATGCGATGCAGCTATCCCAAATCGGCCTTGTATTCTGGGGACTTCTAGAGGCACTCGGATTTTCTCTTGCGGCGCGCAATTGGCCGCTGCCGGCCGGACGATCAGTGACACGGAGGATGGAAGAAAAAAATTCATTCCGATGTACGGAACATCGTCCCCGGCCGGCTTGACACTGTTTTGGCTCTTCCAGACTATACGCACATCGCAGTACCCGCAGCACCGTCAAGCGCATACAAGAACAGCAGAACATACGAGACACCAGCCACACCCGTCGTAGCAGTCCGCACGTGTGAGCAACACCATCACGTCAGCATCAGCAGCAGTTCGCTGCCGCCACTCCCGCAGGAGTCACGGCGCACAGCGTTCACCGGATCCCGGTCACGACCGGAACCGGCACCACCGATCAACCGAAACGACAACGCGCAGACCGGCGCGAGGGCGCAGCTTTGCCCGTCGTTTCCCGCACAGGAAAAAAGATGAGCACTCCCCGCATGCTGGAAGGAAAGGTCGTCATCGTCACCGGGTCCGGTGGCGGCATCGGACGTGAAATCGCGTTGGCGATGGCGCAGCAGGGCGCCGCCGTGGTGGTCAACGACATCGGTGTCTCGCTCACCGGTGAAGGCGCCAGCGCCGGTCCGGCGCAGCAGGTGGTCGATGAGATCCGACAGGCCGGTGGCCAGGCTGTGGCCAACACCGACAGCGTGGCCGACGCCGCCAGCGCGGCACGCATCGTGGAGCAGGCAGTGCACAGCTTCGGTCGCGTCGATTGCGTGGTCAATAACGCCGGCATCCTGCGTGACGCCCTGTTTCACAAGATGAGTGGCGACGAATGGGATGCCGTGATCAAGGTCCACCTCTATGGCGCCTATCACGTCAGTCGCGCTGCGGCGCTGCACTTCCGCGAACAGCAATCGGGCAGCCTGGTGCACATGACCTCGACCTCGGGCCTGATCGGCAATCTGGGTCAGGCCAACTATTCGGCCGCAAAATTGGGACTGACGGCATTGTCCAAATCGATCGCACTGGATATGCAGAAATTCAATGTGCGCTCCAACTGCATCGCGCCGTTTGCGTGGAGCCGCATGATCAGTTCCATCCCGGTCAAGAACGAGGAACAGCAGGCCAGGGTGGACAAGATCAAGCGCATGACGCCCGACAAGATCGCGCCGCTGGCCACTTATCTGGCCAGCGACGCTGCCGCCGACGTCAATGGCCAGGTCTTCACGGTGCGCAACAATGAGATCTTCCTGATGAGCCAGCCGCGTCCGCTGCGCTCCATCCACCGTGGCGAGGGCTGGACCGCACAGACCGTGGCCGAGCATGCCATGCCAGCCCTCAAGGCCAGCTTCGTACCGCTGGATCGCTCCGCCGATGTCTTCCAGTGGGACCCGGTCTGAACCGGTCACGGCAACGAGCCCATCATGAGCATCGATTACCAGACCCTGAAGAACTGGCAATTCCCGGTCCTGCAGCACGCCTACGACGCCGATGACACCATGCGCTATGCCTTGGCAGTGGGACTGGGAGCCGCCGCCACCAGCGACGACGGGCAACGCGACGGAGCCCTGCGCTACGTCTACGAGGCCCGCCTGCAGGCCTTGCCAAGCATGGCGGTGATCCTGGCGCACCCCGGCCTGTGGATGGGCGCGCCGCAAGCCGGGGTGGACCTGCTCAAGGTCGTCCATGGTGAACAGCGCCTGCGTCTGCATCGCCCATTGCCGGCCAGCGGCAGCGTGGTCGGCCGCTCGCGGGTCAGGGCGGTGATCGACAAGGGGCGTGACAAGGGCGCGCTGCTGATCGTGGAGCGCGAATTGCGCGATGCCGGCGGCGAGCTGTTGGCAACGGTGGAACAGACCAGCTTCTGTCGTGGCGACGGCGGCTTCAGCGATGCGCACACGCCAGCCGATGCCCCGTCGGCGCCCATGCCAACGGTCCCGATGCGCGCGCCAGATCTGCATTGTGACCTGCCGACCCGGTCGGAGGCGGCACTGCTGTATCGCCTCTCTTCCGATCGCAACCCATTGCACGCCGATCCACAGACCGCCCTGCGTGCCGGTTTCGGGCGGCCCATCCTGCACGGCCTGGCGACCTATGGCATCGCCTGCCACGCCCTGCTACGCAGCTGCTGCGATTACGACGCCAGCCGCCTGTGCGCCCTGGCCACGCGCTTTTCCGCCCCGGTCTACCCGGGTGAAACCCTGCGTACCGAAATCTGGCGTGACGGTCGCCACCTGCAGTTCCAGATGCGTGCGCTGGAACGCGACGTGATCGTGCTCGCCAACGGTACCGCCGAAATGACCGATGCCACGCCTTCGAACTTCTCCACGGAGACCCCATGACCAGCAACAACCAGCCGATCCGCTCCGACATCGCCTTCAGCACGGCCGACCGCATCGTGGTGCGCGGCAAGAGCTTGCCCGACGACATCCTGGGCAAGATGAACCTGGGCGACTTCGCCTACCTGCAATTGACCGGCAAGACTGCCACGCCGCAACAATCCAACATGTTCAACGCCCTGTTGATCACGCTGGTGGAACACGGCATCACTCCCAGTGCGATCGCCGCACGCATGACCTATGCCGGTGCGCCGGAGTCGCTGCAGGCGGCAGTGGCAGCCGGCCTGTGCGGACTGGGTACGGTCTTCGTCGGCACCACCGAAGGCGCCGCCCGGATGCTCTACGAAGCCTTCGAACAGGCCGGCGACGAAGCTGACCTGCCGACCCTGGCAGTGCAGACGGTGGCGCACTATCGCGAGCGCCGGCAGATCATCCCCGGGCTTGGCCATCCGGTGCACAAGCCCATCGATCCACGTACCCCACGCCTGTTCGCGCTGGCGCAGGAGAACGGCATGGCGGGACGCTATGTGCAACTGATCCAGCTGATCCAGCAGGAGGCCGAACGGGCCTCCGGCAAGCAGCTGCCCATCAATGCCACCGGCGCGCTGGGCGCCATCTGCTGCGAGTTCGGCTTTCCCTGGAAGATCGTGCGCGGCTTCGGCGTGATGGCGCGCGCCATCGGCCTGGTCGGCCATCTGCTGGAGGAATCGGAGTCGCCCATGTCCTATCAGCTGTGGCACGAGATCGAAGCCCGCGCCAGCGCCCACCTGCGCGAGCAGGAGTAAGGGATGAGCGCCATGGAGGACAGTTCCGTACTGTGCAGCTTCGAGCAGGGCGTGGCCAGCATTACGCTGAACCGGCCGGAGCGGCTCAACAGCTTCAACGACGCCATGCATGAGCAGATTCGTGCCTTCCTTGATCGCATCGAAGCAGAGTCGGGCTTGCGGGTGCTGGTGTTGACCGGTCGCGGACGCGCCTTCTGCGCCGGCCAGGACCAGAGCGACCGCGCGCCGCTGCCGCCCGGCCAGCAGCGCGATCTCGGTGCAGCCCTGGAGCGTTACTACAAACCCCTGATGCTGCGCCTGCGTGCCTTGCCGGTGCCCGTGGTGTGCCTCATGAATGGACTGGCGGTGGGCGTAGGCGCCACCCTGGTGCTGGCTTGCGACATCGTCATCGCCACTCGCTCGGCCTACTTCATGCAGGGTTTCTCACGACTGGGCTTGATGCCAGACGGCGGTGCCACGCAGTTTCTGCCACAGCGCATCGGCACGGCGCGCGCCCTGGGGCTGTGCCTGCTCAACGAGCGGCTGGATGCCGAACAGGCGGCCAACTGGGGCCTGATCTGGCGCTGCGTGGACGACGCACAGTTCGAGGCGACCAGCCAGGCGCTGGTGCAGCAGCTGGCCGGCAGCGCCACCCGTGCCCTGGGTCTGACCAAGGCCGCCATCCATGCCGCCGCCCACAACGACCTGGCACGCCAACTCGACCTGGAGACCGAGGGTCAACGTGCGCTCGGCCATACCGATGACTACCGGGAGGGCGTGAGCGCTTTCCGCGAAAAACGCAGCCCCGTCTTTCGGGGGCATTGACGGTACAAACCGGCGCGGCCATCCGACCAGCGCCTATCACAAGCGAGGAGACAAGGAGATGAACATGAGCAAGTGGAACAAGGCATGGACGGCCGGGATCATGGCCTGCGCACTGACAATGTCTGCCGCACCGGGTCTGGCGCGCGCGGGGGACATAAGCATCGGCGCGCTGTTCCCGATGAGTGGCCCGAACGCTTCCTATGGCGACATCTTCGGTTCAGGTGCCAATCTGGCGGCCGACCACATCAATGCCGACCAGATGCTGGGCGGCAAGCTGAGCATCCAGTACGAAGACAGCCAGGCGCTGCCGCAACAGGGGGTGATCGGCATGAACAAGCTGGTCAACGTGGAGAAGGTTCCTTATGTACTGTCGGCCTTCACCGGCGTTTCCAAGGCCATTTCCACCATTGCCGGACGCAGCAAGACGGTCGCCGTCAACGGCGGCGGCGTGGGACCGGACCTGGCCGAACTCGGTCCCTATTTCTGGAACATCATCCCGCTGGCCAACTATGAAGTGCGGGCCATCATTCCCTACCTGATCAACGAGCGCAAGCTGAAGAACTTCGTGCTGATCTATGTCGATGACCCGCTCGGCCAGGCCATCCGCAAGGAAATGGAAAGCGTGCTGCCCGGTGCCGGTGGCAAGCTGGTAGAAGCCCTGTCGGTGCCGGCCACGGCGCAGCAGTTCGGCGGCATCGCCGCGCGTGTGCGGGCCGCCAATCCGGACGTGATCTACGTGGCCTCCTACGGCTCGCAGCAGTCGCAGATCGTCAAGCAGTTCCGCGACAACGGCATCAAGCAGCAGTTCGCCAGCTATACCGCCTTCTCGATTCCGGAGATCAATGCCCTGCCCGAGGCCGCCGGCTCGCTCTACACCTCGCAGAACATCGACTGGAATTCACAGGATCCGGTGACGCGACGCTTCGTCGACGACTACCGCAAGAAGTACAACAAGATGCCCACGGCCTATATCGCCAACTACTACAACGCGGTACGCATGTTCGGCCTGCTGGCACAGCAGCTGATCAAGAAGGGACTGCCTGTCACCGGTGAGAACCTGCTCAAGCAGCGCATCGAGAGCGCCAGCTTCGACCTGGTCGGCGGCAAGGTCAGCTTCGCGGCCAACGGTACGGTCACCATGCCGATGCAGATCAACGAGATCGACGGCAAGGGTGGCAAGGTGGTCAGCACCTCGGCCCGCTGATCCGGTATCCCGGCCATCGGTGCAACTACAGGAGCGTGCCGTCCGTCGCCGGACGGCACCCGGAGGATCCAGACATGCTATTGCTACAGCTATTGATCAATGGAGTACAGGTGGGCGCCCTGTATGCGCTCATTGCGGTGGGGTTTTCGCTGATCTTCGGCTCCACCCGCATCTTCCATTTCGCCCACGGCTCCACCTTTACCATCGCCGCCTACGTCTTCTATGACCTGCTGTCCATCGCGCAGTGGCACTGGAGCCTGGCGGTACTGGCTTCGGCTGCAGCGGCGGTCCTGTTCGGACTGGCGCTGAACCGCTTCGTGTATGTACCGATCCAGAAGCACGAGGGATCGTTCTTCACCGTCTTCGTCGCTTCCTTCGGGGTCGGCATCGTGGTACAGAACCTGTGCGGCATGCTGTTCGGACGCAGCTTCGTGGCCGTCAGCACACCGCTCTCGCGCAGCGTCGAATGGCTGCCGGGGCTATATGTGTCACCGCTGGCCGGCATTGCCATCGTGATCGCGCTGCTGTTCTTCTTCGCACTGCAGCTCTTCCTCATGCGCACCCATACCGGCATGGCCATGCGCGCCCTCTCGGAGAACCCGGAACTGGTGCGCGCCTACGGCCTGTCGCCGCGCCGGCTGTCGATGATGGTGTTCGCACTCGGTTCGCTGCTGGTGGTGCCGGCAGCGCTGCTGTCGGCGGCCGGCTCGGGACTCAATCCAGCCATCGGTCACCACGTCATGCTCATCAGCCTGGCCGCCACCATCGTGGGCGGTGTGGGCAGCCTGCGTGGCGCCGCCTGCGCCGGCCTGTTGCTGGGCCTGGCCGAAAACCTGGCGCTGGCCTGGTTCGAGCCGCAATGGAGCGAGGCCATCACCTTCATCGTGCTGTTCCTGTTCATCCTGTTCCGCCCCTCCGGCTTCTTCGGTCGGGTCGCCACCAGCTGAGGCCACCATGCTTGCCTATCTCCTGAATCTGGCCACGCTCATGTGCATCAATGCGGTGCTGGCCATCACGCTCAATTTCATCATGGGCTATGCCGGCATCTTTTCGATCGCCCATGCCATCTTCTTCGGCGTAGGGGCCTATAGCGCGGCCTGGCTGGCGCTCCACGCCAGCGCCAACATCTTCCTGGTGATCCCGCTGGCCATGCTGGTGGCCGGCGCCCTGTCGCTGGTACTGGCACTGCCGGCGTTGCGGGTACGCGGCGAATATTTCGTGGCCGCCTCGCTGGGGCTGCAGGTCCTGGGGGTGACCGTGTTCTCCGAATGGAAGTCGGTCACCGGCGGGCTGGGCGGCATGATCGGTATCCCGCCCGCCGAACTGTTCGGGCATGCCGTGGCCGATCCGGTGCAGTTCCTGCTGCTGGCACTGTGCTGCCTGATCCCGGTACTGCTGCTGACCAGCGTGCTGTTGCGCTCCTCGTTCGGTCGCAATCTCAAGGCCATCCGCGACAGTGAATCGGCCGCGCATGCCTGCGGCAAGAACGTGGCCGTGATCAAGACGTTGTCGGTGGTGATCTCGGCCATGCTGGCCGCGGTGGCGGGCGCCCTCTACGCGTTCTACATGGGCTTCATCAATGTCGAGAGCTTCATGCTCGACACCTCGGTACTGCTGATGGCCATGGTCATCATCGGTGGCACCGGCACCCTGCTCGGCCCCCTGGTAGGCACGGTGCTGCTGATGCTGCTGCCGGGCGTGTTCAGCTACATGTCCTTCCTGCCGCAGACCGAGATCGGCTCGATCCAGCAGATCGCCTATGGCCTGGCCATGGTGCTGCTGATGATCTATCGCCCCGGCGGCATCGTCGGTTCCTCGTCCGCACGACCCGCCAAGGAGAAGGCCGCATGAATGCCATCACCGAACACGAAGGCGCCATGCAGGCTGCGCTTGCGCCGCAGGGCGATGGCGAAGTGCTGCTGTCGATACGCCACCTCAACAAGAGCTTCGGCGGCTTGAAGGTGACCAACGATGTGAGCCTGGATCTGCGCGCCGGCATCGTCACCACGCTGGTCGGCCCCAATGGCGCGGGCAAGACCACGCTGTTCAACCAGATCACCGGCCATCTGGTCCCGGATGACGGGGAGATCCTGTGGCGCGGTCAATCCCTGATCGGTCGCCGCCACTTCCAGATCGCGCGCATGGGCATCGCCCGTACCTTCCAGGACCTGCGCCTGTTCAACCAGATGAGCGTGGAAGAAAACGTGTTGACGGTGATGGAGCCGGTGTCGTGGATCTGGCAACCGGGCGGGCGTGCCGCGCGCCAGCAGCGCCTGGAACGGGTGCACGATATCCTGGCACGCACCGGCCTGGCGACCAAGGCGCGCACCCGTGCCCTCGACCTCTCCTATGCGGAACGCAAGTTTCTCAGCATGGCCCGCATCATGGCCGCCGATGCCCGCATCTGGCTGCTCGACGAACCGGCCTCGGGCCTGGACCGCAGCTCCTACGAGCGCTTCCTCGGACTACTGCGCAGCGAGGTCGCCAAGGGCGTGACGGTGTGCATCATCGAACACAACCTCGACATCGTGGTCGGCATTTCCGACCGCATCGCCTTCCTCGATCAGGGCAAGCTGCTGGCCGATGGCCTGCCGGACGAGGTACTGAAGAATCCGCACCTCGCCGCCATCTATTTCGGAGACCAGACCTCATGAATGCCCAAGTCCATCCCGACCCTGCCCCGGCCCTGCTGGAAACCCGCCAGCTGGTGGTGGGCTACGGCGGTCGTCCGGTATTGCGCGATTTCGATTTCCGCCTGCTGCCGGGCGAAGTGCTCTGCCTGATCGGACATAACGGCGCCGGCAAGTCGACCCTGTTGAAGACGCTGTTCGGTCTGGTCGCCCGCCAGGAAGGCCAGGTGCTGCTGGACGGCCAACCGCTGGCGGTAGTGGAACCGCGTCGCCTGTGTGCGGCCGGTGTCTCGCTGGTGCCGGAGGGACGCGGCGTGTTTCCCGGACTGACGGTGGCCGAGACCATGAAGACGGGGCTGTGGGCCGCCGGCGTAGCCGAAGGCGAACGCCAGGCACGACTGGACTGGGTGATGTCGGTCCTGCCAGCGCTACGGCAGTTCTACGGGCGCCGCGCCGGCACCCTCTCGGGCGGCCAGCAACAGATGGTTTCCATCGGCCGCGCACTGCTGTCGCGGCCACGCTGCCTGCTGATGGACGAACCCTCGATCGGTCTGGCACCCAAGTTGTTCCAGGACCTGCTGCAACCGATCCGGCAACTGCAGCGCGAGACCGGCATGGCGATCCTGCTGGTGGAGCAGAACGTCAAGCAGGCCCTGAAGATCTCGGATCGGGTGGTGGTCATGAAGTCCGGTGCCATCATCCGCGAAGCCCTGCCCGCCGAACTGGACGACAACGCCAAGCTGATGGAGCTGTACTGATGCCCGACCAAACTCTGCAAACTCCGCAGACCCTGCTGACCCTGCCCGCTCTGCTGGCCCGTCATGTGGCCGAACGCGGCGACGCCACCGCCTTCATCGTCGATGAAGAGCGCATTACCTACGCACAATTCGATGACATGGTCCGACGCAGCGCAGCCTGGCTGCAGGCGCGCGGCGTCAAGCCCGGCGACCGGGTGGCGCTGTGGCTGGTCAACCGCATCGAGTGGTTGGCGCTGTACTTCGCACTGGCGCGTCTGGGCGCGGCCGTGATGACGGTCAATACCCGCTATCGCTCGCACGAGCTGGCCTACATCCTGGAACGTTCCCAGGCCAGTCTGCTGGTGTTGCAACTGAACTTCCGCAAGATCGATTTTCCGGCGGTGCTGGCCGATGTGCCGCCGCAAGCTGCGGCAGCGCTGCGCGAGGTGGTGGTACTGGATGCCGGCGATGCGCCACCCGCGCAGGTACTGGGCAAACCCGCAGTGCGCTTCGATCTGCATCGGCTGCCGCCGGTGGCCGCCGACGACCCCATCACGGCCGCCGCACCGGATATGGCCAGTATCCTATTCACCACTTCAGGGACCACCAGTGGTCCCAAGCTGGTGCTGCATAGCCAGCGCACGATCTGCCTGCACAGCCAGCGCGCGGCGCCGGCCTATGGCTTCAGCGAGGATGGGGTGCGGCTGCTGGCGGCCCTGCCCTTCGCCGGCGTGTTCGGATTCAATGCGGCGATGGCGACCTTCGTTGCCGGCCAGCCCATCGTGATGATGGATACCTTCGATGGAGAACAGGCCGCGCAGCTCATCGTGCGCCACGCGGTCACGCATGTCTTCGGCAGCGACGAGATGTTCCGTCGCATCATCGAACACGGACAGGGCGAACGCCCCTTCCCCAGTGCACGCGTATTCGGTTTTGCCTGCTTCCATCCGGGCGTGGTGGAATTCACCGAGGCCGCCTGGGCCAGAGGCATCCCCTTGATCGGTCTGTACGGCTCGTCCGAGGTGCAGGCACTGTTCTCGCTGCAAGCGCGCGCGTTGCCGCTGTCGGAGCGCATTCTCGGCGGTGGCCTGCCGGCCAGCCACGCTTTCGGCGTGCAGATCCGCATCCGCGACATCGACAGTGGCGAGCTGCTGGGTCCCGGCCAGAGCGGCGCCATCGAAATCCGCGCCGATACCAACTTCGTGACTTATCTGAACAACCCCGAAGCCAGCGCCCGCGCAATGGACGCCGAAGGCTACTTCCGTACCGGCGACGTCGGATACCTGCGCGCCGATGGCAGCTTCGTCTATCTGACTCGCCAGGGCGACGCCATGCGGCTGGGCGGCTATCTGGTCAGCCCGGTGGAAATCGAGGATGTCATCAAGACCGTGGCCGGGGTCGCCGATGTGCAGGTGGTCTCGGTGGATATCGGCTGCCAGGCGCGGCCGGTGGCCTTCGTCATCGCCGCGCCCGACGCCCGTCCCGATACGCAGGCCATCCTGCGCAGCGCCAGCCAGAACCTGGCGCCCTTCAAGGTGCCGGCGCATGTCTGGTTGGTCGATGCCTTCCCGACCACCCAGAGTTCGAACGGCACCAAGATCCAGCGCGCCAAGCTGCGCGACATGGCGCTGCAACGGCTGACCGCAGCCGCCTGACCCTTTTGCCCACGGAGCCCGCATGCCTTCCCTCTACCTCGAAGATTTCCAGCCCGGCCAACGCTTCACCAGCGGCGGACGCACTCTCACGGAGACGGACCTGACCATGTTCTCGATGCTGTCCGGTGACTGGAACCCGATCCACGCCGATGCCGAATTTGCGCGCCACACGCGCTATGGTCAGCGCCTGGTGCATGGCACCCTGGGCATCGCCCTGTGCACCGGGATGCTGCACCAGCTGGGCATCTTCGAACACTCGGTGATTGCCATGCTGGGCTTGCGCCAGTGGGAGTTCAAGCAACCCATCCTGGTGGGCGACACACTGCACCTGGAGCTGGAGATCCTGACGGTGGAAGCCGGCAAGAGCGGACGCAGCGGCAAGCTGGGACGACGCTTCCGGCTGCTGAACCAGCGCGGCGAGGTCGCCCAGGAAGGCGACAGCGAGGTCCTCGTCCTCACCCGCGAAGGCGCGCGCCAGCAGGCGCAGTCGGTGCAGTCATGAGCGCGCAGGTGTTGCGGGAGGACTGCGATGGGCTATGCACGCTGACGCTGAACCGGCCCGACAAGCTCAATGCCCTGACGGTAGAGATGTTCCAGCAGTTGCACGCCCACCTGGGTGCGCTGGAACAGCAACAGGAGCACATCGGTGCGGTGCTGCTGCGTGGTGCCGGCCGCTGCTTCTCGGCCGGCAACGATCTGCACGACATCGCCGCCGGCCAGGCCCTGCCGCTGCCGCATCTGCAGGCGCGCACCATCGATCGCCTGGCGCGGCTGCCGCAGGTGGTGATCGTGGCGGTGCACGGCCATTGCTACACCGGTGCGCTGGAACTGGCGCTGGCCGGCGACCTGATCGTCTGCAGCCGCTCGGCCAGCTTTGCCGATACCCATGCGCGCTGGGCGCTGACGCCGTTATGGGGCATGAGTCAGCGCCTGCCAAGACGCATCGGCGTGGCCCGTGCGCGCGAGATGATGTTGCTGGGCCGGCGTTACGACGGTCAGCGCGCCGCAGAGATGGGGCTGGCCAATCTCTGCTTCGACGATGCGCAGTTCGAGACCGAACTCCAGGCACTGGTACGCGAGCTGCTGGCCGGCTCCTGGTTCTCTCACCGCGCCACCAAGCGCCTGCTGGAAGAGACTGATGGGCTGCCCCTGGCGGCCGGACTGGCGCACGAAGTATTCCGCAATGCCGGCAAGGGCCCGGACATGGCCGCACGCATCGCCGCCTTCGGCCAGGCCAGCGGGAGGACGGCATGAGCGCCGCCACCCTGGCGGCACGGCTGCGGCTGCCGGTGATCGGCTCGCCCATGTTCCTGGTGTCCAATCCGGCGCTGGTGACGGCGCAATGCGGGGCCGGCATCGTCGGCGCCTTCCCGGCCCTCAATGCCCGTCCGCAGGAACAACTGGAGCAATGGCTGTGCCGCATCGAAGAAGACCTGGACGCCCTGCGCCAGGCCCATCCTTCGCGCATCATTGCGCCCTATGCAGTGAACCTGATCGTGCATCCCTCCAACCAGCGCCTGCAGGATGACCTGGCCACCTGCGTGCGCCACCGCGTGCCGATCGTCATCACCTCGCTGCATGCGCCCGAGCAGGTAGTGGCTGCGGTACATGCCTATGGCGGTATCGTGCTGCACGATGTGACCACGCTGCGCCATGCGCGCAAGGCCATCGCCGCCGGTGTGGATGGCCTGATCCTGGTCTGCGCCGGGGCCGGAGGGCATGCCGGCGCGCTCAGTCCGTTCGCCCTGGCGGCCGAGGTGCGCCGTCTGTTCGACGGGCTGCTGGTACTGGGCGGTGCCATTTCCGATGGACGCGGCATCCTGGCGGCACAGGCCCTGGGCTGCGACCTGGTCTATATGGGAACACGCTTCATCGCCTCGGAAGAATCGGCGGCGGCACCGCTGTACAAGCAGATGATCGTGCAGGGCAGCACCGAGGATATCGTCTATACCCCCTACTTCTCCGGCGTCCCCGGCAATTACCTCAGACCGAGCATCCGCGCCGCCGGCCTCGATCCCGACCAGCTTAGAGAGGCGCCGGTGCAAGGCATGGATGTAGCCCGCCCCAAGCGCTGGAAGGACATCTGGGGCAGCGGCCAGGGGCTGGGCGCCGTCAGCGAAGTGCTGCCGGCCGCAGGCATTGTGGAGCAGCTGGTCGAGCAATACCGGCAGGCCAGGGAAGCGCTGGGCCGGTTGCCCTAGCCACACCATCGTCCCGCAGGCCGGGACAGGCCCGCCGTCGCCCGCCACCAACGATGGCATGACGACAATGCAATGCACAAAACCGGGGCGGCGGCGATGACCCCGGCGTATCTTTTCCTGCACCAAAAAGCAGCAGAAGGTGCAGTATTAAGCTTCACTTCCACTCGCATCGCACTGCAGCACACTTCACCCCCGCAGTATTCCCCCTGCCCAGCACCCAGCGAAAATCCTTGCCACACTAGCTTTTCGCCACCAATAATCGTCGCCGTGTGTTGTATGCCAATCTTGTATATCAGCGTGGCACACAACTTGCTGATGAGGGGACATGAGCACCAATCCTTCCGTCAAGTCGTCGTCGCAGATTGCGATCCGCATCACCGAGGCCATCCTCGCCAAGCAATTGGCGCCGGGTACCCGGCTGGGCGAGCAGCAACTGGCCGACCTGTTCGGCGTTTCGCGCACCCAGGTGCGGGAAGCGCTGACGCGGCTCATGGCACGCGGCATCGTCACGGTCAGTGCGCGACGCGGCTGGTTCGTCATCGAACCCACGCCGGAGCAGGCGCGCGAGGCCTTCGAGGCGCGCCGCGTGATCGAGCTGGGTCTGCTGCGACAGGCGCGGGTACGTCCGGTCAGCGGCGAGGCAATCCGGCAACTGCGCGAGCACATCGCCCGCGAAGAGGCCGCCATTGCCGGCGCCGATGTCGGGGCGCGCAGCTATCTGCTGGGCGACTTCCACGTCTGCCTGTGCGAATGCCTGGGCAACTCGCTGCTGTCGGAAACGCTGCGCGACCTGACCGCCCGCACCACGCTGACGGCGATGCTGCATCAGTCGTCGGAGCAGGCGGAGGATTCGTGTTCGGAACATGTCCTGATCGTCGAGGCGCTGGAACGCGGCGATCTGGAACAGGCTGAGCACCTGATGCAGGTCCACTTGCAACACGTGGAATCAGGTCTCAACCAGGTGCGCAGCAGCGATCCGCTGGAACCGCTGCGGCAGGCACTGGCATCGGTCTCGCGGCAGGGGGCCGCCGCAGGGACCGGCGTCGCGGGCCCGCCAGGCAAACGGCCGCAGTAAGCGCCAGCACCGCGCAGGGCCACTCATCAACGTCGTCAACACTAGGGAAACTGCTATGAAACTGACCAAACTCCTGCTCGGCCTGATGGCCGGCGCCATGATGTTCTCCGCTTCGGCTGCCCGTGCCGACGCCCTGGACGATATCCAGAAGAACGGCACGCTGCGCGTGGCCGTGCCGGCCGACTTCCCGCCGTTCGGCTCGGTCGACTCCGATCTCAAGCCACTGGGCCTGGACATCGACGTGGCCACCCTGATCGCCAAGAAGCTGGGCGTGAAGGTGGAACTGATCCCGGTCTCCAGCGCCAACCGTATCCCCTACCTGACCACCAAGAAGGTCGACCTGGTCATCTCCAGCATGGGCAAGAACGCAGAGCGTGAGAAAGTGATCGACTTCTCGGCTGCCTATGCACCGTTCTTCAACGGCGTGTTCGGCCCGGCCGACCTGTCCGTCAAGGGCGCGGCCGACCTGGCCGGCAAGACCATCGCGGTCACCCGTGGTTCGGTGGAAGACCTGGAACTGACCAAGATCGTCCCGCCCACTGCGACAGTGAAGCGCTACGAAGACAACAACAGCACCATCAGCTCCTTCCTCTCGGGCCAGGTGCAACTGGTGGCCACCGGCAACGTGGTGGCCGCTGCCATCATCGCCAAGAACCCGCCCAAGAAGCCCGAAACCAAGTTCCTGATCAAGGATTCGCCTTGCTTCATCGGTCTGAACAAGGGTGAGAAGAAGCTGCAGGACAAGGTCGACGCGATCCTGGCCGAAGCCAAGAAGGATGGCAGCCTCAACGCCATCTCGCAGAAGTGGCTGGGCCTGCCGCTGCCGGCTGGCCTGTAAATTGCAATAGCCCCGCAGTACCCTGCATTGCCGGTCCGATTCCGCCCGGAACCGGCGATGCACGCAGCACCAGATACACGTTTTCAGAGCAAGAGCACCATCGCAGGGCAGGCGGACAACCCGGCAGCACGCAGCAATATAAAGGCAGGGCAGACACGACATCATGGCTTATCAATTCGATTTCCTTTCCACCCTCGACTACACCGACGTCATCGTCAAGGGTGTGGTGACCACCATCGAGCTCATTGCCATCGGCGGCGTGCTCGGCGTGGCCGTGGGCATCTTCGGCGCCTGGGCGCGCACGCAGGGACCGGGCTGGCTCAAGCCCATCGTCAGCGCCTATGTGGAGATGATCCGCAACACGCCCTTCCTGGTGCAATTGTTCTTCATCTTCTTCGGCCTGCCTTCGCTGAATATCCATATCAGTGAAATCAGCGCTGCCATCCTGGCCATGGTGATCAACCTGGGCGCGTACAGCACCGAAATCATCCGTGCCGGCGTGCAGGCCATCCCGCGCGGCCAGATCGAAGCGGCGCAATCGCTATCGATGTCGCGCATGCAGATCTTCCGCCACATCATCCTGCGCCCGGCGCTGCAGAAGATCTGGCCGGCGCTGTCCTCGCAGGTGGTGATCGTGATGCTGGGCTCGGCCGTATGCTCGCAGATCGCGGTGGAAGAACTGTCGTTCGCCGCCAACTATATCCAGGGCCGCAACTTCCGCGCCTTCGAGGCCTACATCGTGGCCACCGCCATCTACCTGGTACTGGCCATCCTGTTGCGCCAACTGCTGCGCCTGATCGGTCAACACTTCATCACCGCCCGGAGGACCGCATGATCTCGTTCACCACCTGGGACATCGTCCGCAACCTGATGCTGGCGTGGCGCTGGACCATTCTGCTCTCGCTGGTCACCTTCCTGCTCGGCGGCGCGCTGGGCCTGATCATCCTGTTCATGCGCACCTCGCGCCAGAACTGGCTGCGTCAGGTGGCGCGGCTGTACATCGAACTGTTCCAGGGCACGCCGCTGCTGATGCAGCTGTTCCTGGTCTTCTTCGGCATCGCGCTGTTCGGCATCGAAGTGCCGGCCTGGCTGGCGGCAGGACTGGCCTTGATGTGCTGGAGCGCCTCGTACCTCGCCGAAATCTGGCGCGGCTGCGTGGAAGCCGTACCCAAGGGGCAGTGGGAAGCCTCCTCGGTGCTGGCCATGGGCTACTTCCAGCAGATGCGCTACATCGTGCTGCCGCAGGCCTTCCGTATCGCCATTGCGCCCACCGTCGGCTTCGGCGTGCAGATCATCAAATCCACTGCGGTGACGTCCATCATCGGCTTCATCGAACTGTCCAAGGCCGGCACCGTCATCACCAACGCCACCTTCCGCCCCTTCACGGTGTTCGCCATCGTGGGCGCCTTCTACTTCGTGCTTTGCTGGCCGCTGTCCAAGTACAGCCAGTCTTTAGAAAGGAAATACAATGCCGCTCATCGCCATTGACAACGTCAAGAAACGCTTCGGCGACAACGAGGTCCTCAAGGGCATCAGCCTGGATGTCGAGCCCGGCGAAGTGATCGCCATCATCGGCAAGAGCGGCTCGGGCAAGTCCACCCTCCTGCGCTGCATCAACGGTCTGGAGAGCATCGACGAAGGCAACATCAGCGTGGCCGGCGCCAAGCTGGGCGCCAGCGAACTGGAACTGCGCAACCTGCGCCTGAAGGTCGGCATGATCTTCCAGCAGTTCAACCTGTTCCCGCACCTGTCGGTGGGTCGCAACGTGATGATCGCGCCGATGATCGTCAAGGGCACGTCCGAAGCCGAAGCCATGGCCACGGCCAAGGCCAACCTGGAGAAGGTCGGCCTGGGTCACAAGTTCGACGCCTTCCCCGACCAGCTCTCCGGCGGCCAGCAGCAGCGCGTGGCGATTGCGCGCGCGCTGTCGATGAGCCCGCAGGCCCTGCTGTGCGACGAAATCACCTCGGCGCTGGACCCGGAACTGGTCAATGAAGTGCTGACCGTCATGCGCGGTCTGGCCAAGGAGGGCATGACCCTGCTGATGGTGACCCACGAAATGCGCTTCGCCCGTGAGGTCTGCAATCGCCTGGTCTTCATGCACCAGGGCAAGGTCCATGAGATCGGACCGCCGGAAGAACTGTTCGGCAATCCGAAGACCCCGGAACTGCAGCAGTTCATCGGCATGACGCAGGGCGCCTGAGCGACCGCACTGTACTGCATCGATTGCCGGATAGAAGACACCCCAGGTACGGAAGATTTTCCGGACCTGGGGTGTTTTTATTTGATGCCAATGAAAGCGCTCAAGCCGAGCCGGGACGCGTGATCAGCGTTCGATCTCACACACCTTGCGATCATTCTCATAGAACACCACCGGTCCGGTGGTGAAGCGTTCCTTGGGAATGGCCACCATCAGGTAATCCTTGATGCGGTAGGAAGCGCCCGAGGCCGGGGCACGATAGAGGTAGTTCAGGCGCAGCCGGCCATCGCGCAGGCGGACCGACAGCGGCGTGAAGACATGCGGACGTTCGGCCGCATCCGGGGCGCTCATGGTGCGGGCCACCAGCAGGTATTGCTTGCGTTCGAAGTGATCGGCCGAGGGGCCGGTGGGGCGCTGGTCACCGTTGGTCGGGGCCGGCTGCATCCAGCGGTCCCATTCGCTGCGGCTGCGGATCAGGGCGCAGAAGACCGGTTGGCGCTGGTCATCCCAGTTCTTCAGGAAGCCCTGGTAGGAACCGCTGAGAATGGTCTTGTAGGGGACCACGGTCGGGTCCTCCTCGTCGGTCCACGGCATCATGGAACAGCCGGCCATGGTGGCCAGCATGGTTCCGGTCAACATCCACTGCACAGTACCCCTGATCGTGTTGCGCATTCGTTTCCCCCAAGAAGCTTAGCATTTAATCATGTCTTGCCGGTCGCTGGCGATATTTCCTTGCATCCCCGTCAAAGTCCCGTCTGGCGGGATGCCTGTTGCCGTGCTACTCAGAGCACGGTGCCTGCGGATGGTTCAGCATCGCGTACGCAGATGGAGCCCGGTATGGGATTTGCGTGATAATGCGGGGTCCGGAAGGCGGCCATACTGGCGCGAACCCCGTTTGCTTGAACTGGCCCGGGGCCAGCCTATGCCCGCCTCCCCTGTTACCGCCATTTTTGAAGGGTCGTCTCCATGAGCTCAGCAGCCATTTCCTCCACCGCCACCGGCACCGCCCTCGACGGCTTCATCGCCGGCATGCCGAAAACCGAACTGCATCTGCATATCGAAGGCACGCTGGAACCCGAGCTGATGTTCGCCCTGGCCCAGCGCAACCAGGTCGATCTGCCCTACGCCTCGGTGGAAGACCTGCGCGCCGCCTACAACTTCAGCGACCTGCAGTCCTTCCTCGACCTCTACTACGCCGGCGCCAACGTGCTGCGCACCGAGCAGGACTTCTACGACATGACGGCTGCCTACATCGCCCGCGCCCAGGCCGACCAGGTGCGTCATGCAGAGATCTTCTTCGATCCGCAGACCCACACCGAGCGCGGCATTCCAATCGCCACCGTGTTTGCCGGCATCGCCGGTGCGCTGCGCGATGCGCGTCGTCGCGATGGTTTCGGCAGCGTGATGATCATGTCCTTCCTGCGCCACCTGTCGGAAGAAGATGCCTTCGCCACCCTGGAGGCCGCCCTGCCGCTGCGCGAGCAATATGCCGACCTGTGGCTGGGCATCGGCCTGGACTCCTCCGAGCGCGGCAATCCGCCGGAGAAGTTCGAACGCGTCTATGCGCGCTGCCGCGAACTGGGCTTCCGCCTGGTGGCCCATGCCGGCGAGGAAGGCCCGGCCGCCTACGTCATCGGTGCGCTGGACGTGCTGCACGTGGAGCGCATCGACCATGGCGTGCGCAGCGAGGAAGACCCGGCCCTGATGCAACGCCTGGCGCAGCAGCGCACGCCGCTGACGGTCTGCCCGCTGTCCAACCTGAAGCTGTGCGTGGTCAAGGACATGGCCGAACACAACCTGGCGCGCCTGCTCGATGCCGGGCTGGCGGTGACGGTCAACTCCGACGACCCGGCCTACTTCGGTGGCTACATGAATGCCAACTACCACGCCGTGGCGCGCTCGCTTGAGCTGTCGCGCCAACAGGTACTGCAACTGGCACGCAATGGCATCGACGCCTGCTTCCTGTCCGACGAGGACAAGGCCATCCTGCATCAGGAACTGGAACAGTACGCCGCCGCCCACTGAGCGCAGCCCGCTTTGCCCCGCTTTCCGCCTTCCACGCCCGGCCCTGGCCGGGCGTTTTTGTTTGGCAAGACGCCGGCAAGCACGCTTCTTGCATGTGTGTGGCCCTGAATTGGCAACCGTCCCGTCCGTGAATGACGGCAACTGGACTACGCCATTGAGCAGGATTTTTGCCGGGAATCACGAGACGGATTGCCGACAATCTGTGGAACGCAGATCATGCCCTGCAACATGCCGACAAGCACTGGCCCTCAAGGCAGCACAGGCTGAGCGGCGCTGCATCGCAGCATCGAAACGCGGCAGATGGCTGAACCAAAGGGGGACACATTCCTCTCTTTTTGGTGCAGAATAAGCCCCGTTTTGTTGCACATCTGTTCCGCGATTGTTGACGATTCCTGCACTCCCTCGTCATCCGGCGAAGACCTTCCAGACCAGAATGACCAGCCAGAGCACGATCACCATGAACAAAGCCAACAAGACCGCCCGCCCCCCTGCCCCCGCCACGCGTGCCAGTGCCAGTTCCGGTACCAGCGCCCGCGAGCGTGAACACACCGGGGCGGTCGAGGAGAGGATGTATCAGGACATCTACGACGCCATCATGGAACACCGGCTGCCGCCGCGGACCAAGCTGACCGAGCAGACGCTGTGCCAGATCTACGACACGGCCCGCCACACGGTGCGCAAGGTGCTCTCGCGGCTGGCCTCGGAGGGCATGGTGGACCTGGAAGCCAATCGCGGCGCCTTCATCGCCAGTCCCTCGCACGCCGAGGTGCGCGACATGTTCGAGTTGCGCAACATCCTCGAACACGCGGTGCTGGAAAAGGTCGGGCAGGCCGCCGGGACGCGCCAGATCGCAGGCCTGCGGCGCATGGTGGAAGAAGAACGGGATTGCTATCTCAACGGCGACCGGCCGCGCTGGATCAGGCTCTCGGCCCAGTTCCACCTGGCGCTGGCGGAACTGACCGGCAACGCGTTGCTGGTGGAGACGCTGCGCAAGCTGGTCTCGCGCACCACGCTGATGATTGCCAAGACGGAGGCGCCGGGCCACAACGCCTGCTCCTTCGATGAACACGAGACCGTGCTGGAAGCGCTGGAACAGGGCGACATCGCCGCAGCCCAGTCGCATATGGCACATCACTTGCATTTGTGCGAGGACCGGGTACGGCCGGATGCGGATGACCAGTTCGATCTGCGCGCCGTGCTCGGCAAGGGACTGTGAACCACGGGCCGGCGCGCACACCCTGATTTCCCCCGACGGGGGGCCTCAGGAAGATGGAAGAAGGAAGTGAAAAAGGAAGTCAGCAACAGACAGGGCCACGTCGCGCGGCTCGCTGCAGCACCGACCGTGTGACCACCACCATGCCGCCAAGAGCATGCAGGAAGTCCGTTGAACAGCCCGGCCCGGCCGGGCGTGATTCGTTTCGCCCCACCCTTTCTCTCTGATGGAGACCGGCCATGACTACCGATGCTTCCCCCTCTGCTTCCGGCCCTGCGCTTGCTGGCGCCACCGGTGCCACCGGCGGCAATGATGCGCGCCTGACCAATGAAGATCTCGCCCCGCTGAAAAAACAGACCTGGGGTTCCTACAACATCTTCGCCTTCTGGATGTCCGATGTGCACAGCGTGGGCGGCTATGTCTTCGCCGGCAGCCTGTTCGCACTGGGCCTGACCAGCTGGCAGGTGCTGATCTCGCTGCTGATCGGCATCAGCATCGTCTACCTGCTGTGCAATCTGGTGGCGCGTCCCAGCCAGGCGCATGGCGTGCCCTATCCGGTGATGAGCCGCTTGTCCTTCGGCGTGCTGGGGGCCAACGTGCCGGCCATGATCCGCGGCCTGATCGCGGTGGCCTGGTACGGCATCCAGACCTACCTGGCCTCGGCCGCCTTCGTGGTGGTGGTGCTGAAGTTCTTCCCCGAACTGAAGCCCTATGCCGATGTCCACGTGCACTCCTTCGCCGGCCTCTCGGCGCTGGGCTGGGGTGGCTTCCTGCTGCTGTGGGTGCTGCAGGCGCTGGTGTTCTGGAACGGCATGGAGACCATCAAGAAATTCATCGACTTTGCCGGACCGGCGGTGTACGTGGTGATGTTCCTGCTGGCCGGCTGGATGATCTACAAGGCCGGCTGGCAGAATGTCGGCCTGAACCTGGGCGAGATCAAGTACAGCGGCTGGGCGGCAGTCTCGGTGATGATCACGGCCATCTCGCTGGTGGTGTCCTACTTCTCCGGGCCGATGCTCAACTTCGGCGACTTCTCGCGCTACTGCCATAGCTTCGCCGATGTGAAGCGCGGCAACTTCTGGGGCCTGCCGGTGAACTTCCTGGCGTTCTCGATCGTCACCGTGGTGACCACCTCGGCCACCATTGCCGTCTTCGGTGAACTCATCACCGACCCGGTGGAAACCGTTTCGCGCATCGACAGCACCACGGCTGCGGTGATCGGCGCACTGACCTTCCTGACGGCCACCATCGGCATCAACATCGTGGCCAACTTCGTCTCGGCCGCCTTCGACTTTTCCAACCTCTCGCCCAGCCGCATCAGCTGGCGTGCCGGCGGCATGATCGCGGCCACGGCCTCGATCTTCATCACGCCCTGGAACCTGTTCGGCAATCCCGAAGTGATCCACTACACCCTGGATGTGCTGGGCGGCTTCATCGGCCCGCTGTACGGCATCCTGCTGGCGGACTACTACCTGGTCAAGCAACGCCAGGTCAAGGTCGAGGACCTGTACACCATGCGTCCGGAGGGTCGCTACTGGTACACCAACGGGATCAACCGCGACGCCGTCAAGGCGTTGGTGCTGGCCGCTGCCGTGTGCGTGGCCTGCGTCATGCTGCCGCAATTGCGCAAGGCAGCCGACTTCTCCTGGTTCATCGGCGCGGCGCTGGGCTCGGTGTTCTACCTGATGTTCACGCGCAAGCGCTGAACGCCGTCGACATCGTCCCCCCTTGCATCAAGGAACAAGCATGCGCATCAAGCTGATCAATCCCAACACCACCATGAGCATGACCGCGGCCATGACCGCCTGCGCCCGCCAGGTGGCCGCGCCCGGCACCGAGATCACGGGCGTGAGCCCGCAGATGGGGCCGGCCTCGATCGAGAGCCACTATGACGAGGCGCTGGCCGTGCCGGGGCTGCTGCAGGAAATCGAAGAGGGCGAGCGCGCCGGCATGGATGCCTACGTGATCGCCTGCTTCGGCGACCCGGGACTGTCGGCGGCACGCGAGCTGGCCCGTGGTCCGGTGATCGGGATTGCCGAAGCGGCCATGCACATGGCCAGCCTGGTCGCCCCTTCGTTCTCGGTGGTGACCACGCTGGCGCGCACCAGCGGCATGGCCTGGCACCTGGCCGAGCGCTACGGCATGCAGCGCTTCTGCCGCAACGTGCGCGCCTGCGAGATCGCGGTGCTGGAGCTGGAGAACCCGGCCTCCGATGCGCGTGCCCGCATCACCGAGGAATGCCGGCGTGCGCTGGCCGAAGACGGCGCCGAGGCCGTCGTCCTGGGCTGTGCCGGCATGGCCGACCTGTGCGCGGCAATCGGTCGCGACATCGGTGCACCGGTGATCGATGGCGTCACCGCCGCCGTCAAGCTGGCCGAGTCGCTGGTGGCACTGGGCCTGGGTACGGCCAAGGGTGGCGAATGGGCGCGCCCGCTGCCCAAGGCTTATCATGGTTTGCTCAGCGGTTTTGCACGCATCTGATTTCCCACGCAGCGCCGTTGTCGGGCGCTGCGGTTTTCTTTCTTGATAGCCAAACGAAGAACTTATGTCACAGCAACAAACTTACCCACGCGACCTCGCCGGCTACGGCCGCAACCCGCCGCACGCACACTGGCCCGGCCAGGCGCGGGTGGCGCTGCAATTCGTGCTGAACTACGAAGAAGGCGGCGAGAATTGCGTATTGCACGGCGACCCCGCCTCGGAGCAGTTCCTCTCGGAGATCGTGGGCGCGGCGGCGTATCCGGCGCGGCACATGTCGATGGAATCGATCTACGAATACGGCTCACGGGTGGGTGTCTGGCGCATCCTGCGCGAATTCGAGAAACGCGGCCTGCCCATGACCATCTTCGGCGTGGCCATGGCATTGCAGCGCTCACCCGACGTCACGCAGGCGTTCCAGGAGCTGGGGCATGAGATTGCCTGCCATGGCCTGCGCTGGATTCATTACCAGAGCATGGACATCGAGACCGAACGCGCCCACATGCGCGAGGCCGTGCAGATCTTCCGTGAACTCACCGGATCGGCCCCGCTGGGCTGGTACACCGGCCGCGATTCACCCAATACCCGGCAACTGGTGGTGGAGCATGGCGGTTTCGCCTATGACTCGGATTACTACGGCGACGACCTGCCGTTCTGGACCGAAGTCCAGACCGCCAGCGGCGAAAAGCGTCCGCATCTGGTCGTGCCCTATACGCTGGACTCCAACGACATGCGCTTTGCCACGCCGCAGGGCTTCAACACCAGCGAGCATTTCTACCAGTACCTGAAGGATAGTTTCGACGTACTGTACGAGGAGGGAGAAGAAGCGCCGAAGATGCTCTCCATCGGCATGCATTGCCGCCTGCTGGGACGCCCGGGGCGCTTCCGCGCCTTGCAGCGCTTCCTGGATTACGTGCAGTCACACGACAAGGTCTGGATCTGCCGCCGCATCGATATCGCCGAGCACTGGCAGAAGACGCATCCCTTCGCGCAACGCTGAAGAGAAGGGCGTCGGATGGCTGGACGCCCTGTATGACATCAGCATCAGGACCGATGCCGCCCGCTTCTGCTGGCGGCATTTCTACTTGATGGAGGCGCCGCTCTCGAACCACTTGCCGATCACCGCCCGCTCGTCATCCGTGATGTGGGTCATGTTCCCCAGTGGCATGGACTTCTGCACCACGGCCTGTTGATAGATCTGCTGCGCATGCTGGGCGATGTTGTCGGGGCTATCCAGCAGCACGCCCTTGCCCGGCACCGGCATCAGCGTCGGCTTGGCCGCATGGCACTGGATGCAGCGCGCCTGTATCACCTGCTGCACCTGGGCAAACCCGCCAGCCGATGGCGATGTCGATGGCGCTGTTGCCGCGCCAGCAGCCTCGGCAGGCGTGGCAGCAGCAGCCGCCGGGGCAGCCGGTCTGGCCTGCATCGCCGGGCTCATCCAGATGATCACCGCCAGCAGCAGCACCACGGCGGCTCCGGGATACCACCAGTTGTAGACACCCTTGTGGCGCAACACGAAGAACTGCCGGATCAGGGCGCCGGCGGCCATGATGAACAGCAGCACCAGCCAGTTATGTGGCGCGCTGTAGGTCATGCTGTAGTGATTGGAGAGCATCGCGAACAACACCGGCAGGGTGAAGTAGGTGTTGTGCACGCTGCGCTGCTTGCCGCGCTTGCCGTGGATGGGGTCGGGCGCCTGCCCGGCGCGCATCGACGCCACCATCTTGCGCTGGCCCGGGATGATCCACATCAGCACATTGGCACTCATGATGGTGGCCAGCGAGGCACCGCTGATGAGGAAGGCTGCCCGTCCCGAGAACAGATGGCAGGCCGCCCACACCGAGACGATCACCTGCAGGCCCACCAGCAGGTTGACCAGCCGGTCCGCACCGGGACGGTCGCCGATGGTGCTGCAGATGGCGTCGTAGATCAGCCAGTTGAAGAGCAGGAAGGCGATGGCAGTGCCGCCGGCCATCGAGGCCGACATGTCGAACACGTTGCGGTCCACCAGGAACACATTGGCATTGAACAGGTACAGCAGTGAAAACAGGGCGAAGCCCGACAGCCAGGTACTGTAGGACTCCCAGTAGAACCAGTGCAGATGCTCAGGCAAGGCCTTGGGCGCCAGCAGGTATTTCTGCGGATTGTAGAAGCCGCCACCATGGACCGCCCACAGTTCGCCACCGACGCCTTTTTCCTTCAGCTCGGGATCGGTGGGCGCCACCAGGCTGTTGTCCAGCCAGACGAAATAGAAGGATGAACCGATCCAGGCAATGGCCGTGATCACGTGCAGCCAGCGCAGCAGCAGGTTCAGCCAGTCGAGTAGATATGCTTCCATGATGTTCCGCTCTCAAGTACCGCCGATCATTCCCCCATCACGACCAGGGGTGATCCATTTCCGGGATTGCCATCCCGCCGTTCCGGGCGCGCCATCCATGCACCCGGGGACCGACAGTGTAGCCAATTCCGGCTCGCGCCACGCAGGCGGCGCGCCAACAAAAAATGCCGGATCGAATGATCCGGCATCGCCATGATGCTGCCAGCAGCGGCAGCGACCGGACCGCTTAGAAGTGGTACTCGGCGCGCACCATCGGGGTCTTGGCCAGCGAGCCCGGGACGTTGGACGGGTTGCCGAACTTGTTGCGCCAGTACTGGTATTCCAGACCGACGCGGAAGGTGTTCTTGCCCATGCCCAGCGGGGTGCCGACGTCATACATGATCTGGCCGTCGAAGTTGACTTCGGGACCGGTGGAACCACCGAACTCGTTCTTGCCCTTGGCGGCGATATAGTTCATGTAGCCTTCGAAGGCCAGGCCGGTCGAACCCAGCGGGATACCCCAGGCCAGGTTCAGCATCGGGTGGGTATCGTAGGTATAGCGGCTGCTGATGCCCTTGGGCTGGTTGCTTTCGAACAGTGCCAGCACGCTCACGTTGAGGAAGCCAGGCACATCCATCATCAGAGTCGGACCGATCACCAGCATGCGCTTCTTGGAGGCATAGCTGTTGTCGTTCTTGGTGTTCCAGTCGAAGCCCAGGGTCAGGCCCACGCTGCGTGCCGGGCCGAAGGCCAGGTTCTTGCCGCTGATCTTGCTGAAATCGAGGGTATGACGATAGGTGATGTAGGCTTCCTGCGCATTGTCATCCTTGCTGTCGGACATCAGCAGGTCGACGTTGAGGAAGTTGGTACCGTATTTGTAGCCACTGGCGTGCTGGAAGTTGACGATGTTCTTGGTGATGTCCTGCGAGTTGTACGGCTCGGCGAAGCGGGTGCCGTAGCGATAGCCAATCGAGTTGTCAGCCCAGTCGGCAGCCTGCGCCGACATGCTGCCAGCTGCCGAGGCGACCACGGCCGCCATCATCCAGTACTTCCCCTTGATACCCTTTTTCATAAGTTTCTCCCTGTATTGCTACTGTAAAAAATGCTGTTGGACCGGATCTCCGTGTTCACCCGTGGCGTCCTGCACTCTCCCCGCCACCGGATGAAACCGGCCATTCCGCTGTGCTTACCTGTCAAATAAGGCCTGGCAAATTGCTGACAGCACTGCCGACACCCGCACCGACGGCAGCCATTACGCAAAGCCCGTGCCAGCCCTTCCGGGGGCTCCGGTTGACTTGTCTGCGGTGGTCAAAAACACGAGTCGCTTTCCCCCGAAAGGACAGGCATCGGCCCGCGCAGGGGCGCAATCCTAGCCGAGTCCGGGCCGAATCCCAAGGGCCTGCGGGCGACACCCTGGGTCCGTCATTTCGATTGTCGACAATCAACCCGCTCATCCGGCAACCGACAGGGAACAGGCAAAGGCGCAGCCGATAAGCCTTCCAGCCCCGTCATCGCATTTTTTTTAGTGCATTTTTATCTATGAAGGTGCAGACAAGCACCAAATTGTCGCAAATGGATTTTTTGATTGTCGACAAAAAATCCAGGCGCTGTCGATCATTGCCCAGCGGCTTGCTGACCGGCCTGCCGACCGGATTGCGCTTGCGGCCGCGAGCCGCGGGGAGCGTGAGGGTGCTCAACGGGGCCGGACGGCGCTTGGCACATTAAATGCTTTTAACCGGTGGGAATCTGCCATTCAAACGAACCAGGAAGGGAAGTCCACCGTGCATTCCAGCAAGTTCTTCAAATTCGGCATCAGCCTGCTGCTGGGCGCCAGCTGCACCCTCGCGGCCGCCCAGGAAACCAGGATCAAGTTCCAGCTCGACTGGCGTTTCGAGGGTCCGTCGGCCCTGTTCCTGGTAGCCAAGTCCAAGGGTTACTTCGCCCAGGAAAAACTGGATGTCACCATCGACGCCGGCAATGGCTCGGGCAATGCGGTCAACCGCGTGGCCTCGGGCACCTATGACATGGGCTTTGCCGACATGGCCGCGCTGATGGAATTCACCGCCAACAACCCGGATGCGCCGGGCAAGCCGGTGGGCGTGATGATGGTCTACAACGACACGCCGGCAGCGATCTTCTCGCTCAAGAAATCCGGCATCAAGAAACCGGCCGACCTGGTCGGCAAGAAGCTGGGGTCACCGGTATTCGACGCCGGTCGCCGTGCCTATCCCATCTTTGCCAAGGCCAACGGCCTGGACGCCACCAAGACCCAGTGGACCAGCATGGACCCGCCGCTGCGTGAAACCATGCTGGCCCGCGGCGATGTGGATGCCATCACCGGTTTCTACTTCACCTCCCTGCTGAACCTCAATGCCCGCGGCATCAAGGATGAAGACATCAACGTGATGATGTATCCGGACTATGGCGTGCGTCTGTACGGCAACGCCATCATCGCCTCCGACGCCATGGTCAAGCAGAAGCCGGAAGCCATCAAGGGCTTCCTGCGCGCCTTCGCCAAGGCCAGCCGTGACGTGATGGCCAATCCGGACGCCGCCATCAAGGTGCTCAAGGAGCGCGACGGCCTGATCGACGAAAAACTCGAACTGCGTCGGCTGAAGCTGGCCATTGCCAGCGCCATCGCCACGCCGCATGCCAAGTCGGAAGGCTATGGCCAGGTCTATGGCCCGCGCCTGACGCTGATGGCCTCGCAGGTCTCGGATGCCTACGGCACCAAGACGCGGGTCAATGCCGACAAGATCTGGAATGCCAGCTTCCTGCCCTCCAAGGCCGAGCTGGACGTGTTCCCGAAGTAAATCATTTAATTTTTTCCGGCCACGACCCTGGCTGGCCACAACGGGCCAGCCAGGAACAAGGCCGCATCCTTGGCAGACCGTTTCCATGAGCGAACCCTTCGTCGATTTCCGCCACGTCTACCTGGCCTATGACGGCGCCACCGATTTTGCAGTGGAAGACATCGACCTGCAGACCCGCGCGGGCGAATTCATCGCCATCGTCGGCCCCTCCGGCTGCGGCAAGTCGACCTTCATGAAACTGGCCACGGGCCTGAAGCAAGCCAATCGCGGCAGCGTCGTCATCGATGGTCAGCCAGTGACCGGGCCGCTGAAGTTCGTGGGCATGGCCTTCCAGGCGCCGACCCTGTTGCCGTGGCGCACTACGCTGGACAACGTGCTGTTGCCGCTGGAGATCGTCGAGCCCTACCGGCGCGATTTCAAGCAGAAGAAGGCCGAATATACCGAGCGCGCCCTGAAATTGTTGAAGACCGTAGGCCTGGAGGGCTACGCCGACAAGTTTCCCTGGCAACTGTCGGGCGGCATGCAGCAACGCGCCTCGATCTGCCGGGCGCTGATCCACGAACCCAAGATGCTGTTGCTGGACGAGCCCTTCGGCGCGCTCGACGCCTTCACCCGCGAGGAACTGTGGTGCGTGCTGCGCGACCTGTGGGCCGAGCGCCGCTTCAACGTCATCCTGGTCACGCATGACCTGCGCGAAGCCGCCTTCCTGGCCGACACTATCTACGTGATGAGCAAGCGCCCGGGGCGCATCGTGGTGCGCCGCGAAAACCCGCTGCCGCGTCCCTGCGACCTGGAAACCACCTATACCGACGGCTTCAACGCGCTGGTGCATGAACTGCGCGAGCACATCGGCCATGTGCGCAATACCTGACCCTGATCGACCGGCCAAGGACCCAACATGAAAACACCGTTCAACGGCAAGCTCAACCGCGCCGCCACCACGCTCGCGCCGTGGTTCCTGCTGATCGTCATCCTCGGCATCTGGCAGTTCATCTGCAGTGTCTGGCAGGTCTCGGACTTCATCTTCCCCAGTCCGGCCTCCATCCTGCAGGCCATGGTGGACTATGCCGGGCCGATCACCGAGCATGCGCTCTCGACCTTCTGGGTCACCATGGTGGGCTTTGCCATTGCGGTGTTCGTGGGGGTGACGCTGGGCTTCGTGATCGGCTCCTCGCCCATGCTGTATGCCGCCGCCTATCCCCTGATGACGGCCTTCAATGCCCTGCCCAAGGCGGCCTTCGTGCCGGTGCTGGTGGTCTGGTTCGGAATCGGGGCGGGGCCGGCGATCCTGACGGCCTTCCTGATTTCCTTCTTCCCCATCATGGTCAACATCGCCACCGGGCTGGCCACGCTGGAGCCCGAACTGGAGGACGTGTTGCGCGTGCTGGGCGCGCGCCGCATGGATATCCTGCTCAAAGTGGGCCTGCCGCGCTCGATGCCCTACTTCTTCGCCTCGCTGAAGGTGGCCATCACGCTGGCCTTCGTGGGTTCCACGGTGTCCGAGATGAATGCGTCCAACCAGGGCATCGGCTATCTGCTGGTATCGGCAGGGTCGTCGATGAAGATGCCGCTGGCCTTTGCCGGGCTGGTGGTGATCGGCGCCATGGCCATGGCGATGTACGAACTGTTTGCGATCATCGAACGGCGCACCACCGGCTGGGCGCATCGCGGAAAATGAAACAAATCGGGCTTTGCGCCACAGCGCCGGGGCCAACACGGCGAAAGCGGTATGCGGCGCGGCCCAATTTGTCTATGATGTCGCGCGGACGCGCCGGCTGCTCGCTACCGGCACGGCAGGCCGCAGCAGGCAGTTGAAGAAACCGGGGCAGAGGGGCTGCCCGCGACCATCGAAGCAACAACGATACGAAACCACAGGGAAATCACGTGAGCGCAGTTCCACTCCGTCTTGAAATCAGCCATGTGCGCAAGTCCTATCCGGGCGTGCTGGCCAACGACGATGTCAGCCTGGCGGTCGCGCCCGGCGAGATCCACGCCGTGCTCGGAGAGAACGGCGCGGGCAAGTCCACCTTGATGAAGATCATCTTTGGCGCGGTCAAGCCCGATGCCGGCGAACTCCGCTGGAACGGCGAGACCGTGCAGATCGCCAATCCGCAGGTGGCGCGCAAGCTGGGCATCGCCATGGTGTTCCAGCATTTCTCGCTGTTCGATACCTTGACGGTGACCGAGAACATCGCCCTGGGCCTGGATGCCAAGACCGACCTGAAGGAACTGGCCGAGCGCATCACCCGTACCGGCGAGAAATACGGCCTGGAACTGGAACCGCAACGTCATGTGCACACCCTGTCGGTGGGCGAGCGCCAGCGCGTGGAAATCGTGCGCGCCCTGCTGACGGAGCCGCAACTGCTGATCCTGGACGAGCCGACCTCGGTGCTGACGCCGCAGGCGGTGGAAAAACTCTTCATCACCCTGCGTCGCCTGGCCGACGAGGGTTGCAGCATCCTCTACATCAGCCACAAGCTCGACGAGATCCGCGCCCTGTGCCATAGCGCCACGGTGATGCGCGGCGGTCGCGTGACCGGCAACTGCGATCCGCGCAATGAAAGCAGCGCCAGCCTGTCGCGCATGATGATCGGCGACGAACTGGTGCGCCTGCAGCGCGAGCGCAATCCCGATTCGCAGCGCAATGAGCGCAAGCTGCACGTCAATCGCCTGTCGCTGCCCAAGGCCCACCTGTTCGCCACCGAGCTGAAGGGCATCGAGTGCGAAGTGCGGGCTGGCGAGATCGTCGGCATCGCCGGGGTGTCCGGCAATGGTCAGCAGGAATTGCTGGCGGCGCTGTCGGGCGAGGACCAGCGCGCCGCGCCCAACATGATCATGCTGGGCGGCAAGGCGGTCGGTGATCTGTCGCCCAACCCGCGTCGCGCCGCCGGCCTCGGCCTGGTGCCGGAAGAACGCCTGGGACGCGGTGCCGTCCCCACGCTCTCGCTGACGGCCAACATGCTGCTGTCACACCAGAAGGCGCCTTACGTGAAGCGCGGCATGATCGATTTCGCCTTCACCCGGCGCGCCGCAGCCTCCATCATCGAACGCTTCAAGGTCAAGGCGGCAGGCCCCGATGCGCCGGCCAAGAGCCTCTCGGGCGGCAATCTGCAGAAATTCATCGTCGGCCGCGAGATGGAGCGCAAGCCCGCCGTCTTCGTGGTGGCACAGCCGACCTGGGGCGTGGACGTCGGCGCGGCGGCACAGATCCACGGCGAAATCTTGAAACTGAAACAGGAAGGGTGTGCGGTGCTGGTGATCTCGGAAGAACTTGACGAATTGTTCGCGTTATGTGATCGCCTGCACGTCATCGCCAAGGGTCGGCTGTCGCCCTCCATTCCCATTGAGCAAGCCACCCGCGAGCAGGTCGGCGTGTGGATGAGCGGCCTGTGGGATGCCCCCGCCGCCACGGAGGTGGGTCATGGCTGAGCGCATGAGTTTCCCGCTGCGCCTGGAGCTGCGTGGCGCACCGTCGAAGACGATGACCTACCTCTCGCCGGTGATCGCCATCGTCGCCACGCTGCTGCTTGGCGCGCTGCTGTTCCTGGCGCTGGGCAAGGACCCGCTGGCCGGGCTGAAGGTGTTCCTGGTCGATCCCTTCAGTAGCAAGCGCGCCATCAGCGAACTGTTGCTCAAATCGATACCGCTGATCCTGTGTGCGCTGGGACTGGCGGTGTGCTTCCGCGCCAGCATCTGGAACATCGGTGCAGAGGGTCAGTTCACGGTCGGCGCGCTGTGCTCGGGCGCCATGCTGGTCTGGCTGGATGTGCCGGGACATGGTATCTCCGGCGGCATGGGTCTGGTGCTCATGATCCTGGCCGGCGTGGTCGGCGGGGCGCTGTGGGCGGCGGTGACGGCCTACCTGCGCGACCAGTTCAATGCCAATGAAATCCTGGTGTCGCTGATGCTGACCTATGTGGCGCAGCTGTTGCTGATGTGGGCCGTCAATGGTCCGCTGAAGGACCCCAATGGCATGAATTTCCCGCAATCGAAAGTGTTCTCCAGTGAGTTCATGCTGCCCATGCTGCTCTCCGGCACACGCCTGCACGTGGGCTTTGCGGTGACCATCGTGCTGGCGGTGCTGATGGCGATCTTCATGATGCGCAGCCTGCGCGGCTTTTCGCTGATGGTGGGCGGAGTGGCACCGCATGCGGCGCGCTACGCGGGTTTCTCGGCACGCTCGGCGTTGTGGGTGTCGCTCCTGATCTCGGGGGCCTTCGCCGGCCTGGCCGGAGCGTTCGAGATCGCCGGGCCGATCGGTCAGTTGCTGCCGTCGGTATCGCCGGGCTATGGCTTTGCGGCCATCATCGTGGCCTTCATCGGCCGCCTGCATCCGATCGGCGCGATCCTGGGCGGGCTGATCATGTCGCTGCTGTATCTGGGCGGCGAGCTGGCGCAGTCGCGTCTGGGCCTGCCATCGGCCATCACCGGGGTCTTCCAGGGCATGCTGCTGTTCCTGCTGCTGGCCTGCGATACCTTGATCGATTACCGCCTGGCGTGGAAAAAGAAAGTCTAAGGAATCAGGACAGGACATGGAACAACTCGCTCCTCTCATCGCAGCCTCCATCAATGCCGGCACACCCTTGCTGCTGGCGGCCATCGGGCTGTTGATCAATGAACGCTCCGGCGTGCTCAACCTGGGCGCCGAGGGCATGATGCTGGTGGCGGCCATCGCCGGTTTCGCCGTGGGCTATGCCACCAAGAGCCCGCTGCTGGGCTTCATGGCCGGTGCCGTGTGCGGCATGCTGATGGCCACGCTGTTCGCCTGGCTGGCGCTGCGCCTGGCCACCAACCAGGTGGCCACCGGCCTGGCGCTGTCGATCTTCGGCGCGGGGTTGTCGGCGTTCGTCGGCCAGCGCTTCGTCGGACTGGCGCTGCCGGCCCAACCCAATTCGATTCCCCTGCTGGAAGACATTCCCTTTCTGGGCAAGGCGCTGTTCCACCAGCACTGGATGAGTTACGTGGCGCTGGCGCTGTGCCTGGCCAGCATCTGGTTCCTGTATCGCACGCGCGCCGGCCTGGTGCTGCGCGCGGTGGGCGAGTCGCCGGAGTCGGCCCATGCGCTGGGCTATTCGGTACGCGGCATCCGCTATCTGGCGCTGCTGTTCGGCGGTGCCTGCTGCGGACTGGCCGGGGCCTATATGTCGCTGGTCTATACCCCGATGTGGGTGGAGGGCCTGGTGGCCGGACGCGGCTGGATCGCGCTGGCCCTGACCGCGTTCGCCACCTGGCGTCCGGCGCGGGTGCTGCTGGGTTCGCTGCTGTTCGGCGGCGTCACCATCGCCCAGTTCTACCTGCAGGGCATGGGCGTGACGGTGCCGTCGCAGATCCTGTCGATGGCACCCTACCTGGCCACCATCGTGGTGCTGGCGCTGATCTCGCGCAACCCCGACTGGATCCGCCTGAACATGCCGGCCTCGCTGGGCAAGCCCTTCCGCCCCGGGGCATCCTGATGGGCGCAGACGGTCTTTGCGGCTTTCGTTTTTTGCTTTCGTTCCGTTCCGTTTTTGTAGCAGCACCTGTATTTATCCACTGACCTTGAGGGAGAACACAATGAAGATTTCGCGCAGGGCATCCTTGACGATGCTCGCCACCCTGGCGGCAGCAACCCTGATCGGTTGCGGCAAGAAGGAAGAACCCGCTGCCGCCGCGCCCGCTGCTGCGCCGGCCGCCGCCGCTCCCGCCGCCGATCCGCTGAAGGTAGCCTTCGTCTACATCGGCCCGGTGGGCGATGCCGGCTGGACCTTCGCCCACGACAAGGGTCGCAAGGCCGTCGAGGAAAAGTTCGGCGACAAGGTCAAGACCACCTTCGTGGAAAACATTCCTGAATCCGCAGCCGACGCCGAGCGCGTGTTCCGCCAGCTGGCCACCGATGGCAACAAGCTGATCTTCGGCACCACCTTCGGCTACATGGAAGCCATGCTGAAGGTCGCCAAGGAATTCCCGGACGTCAAGTTCGAACACGCCACCGGCTTCAAGACCGCCGACAACCTGGCGCAATACGACGTGCGTACCTATGAAGGTGCCTACCTGGCCGGCGTGGTCGCGGGCAAGATGAGCAAGTCCGGCAAGCTGGGCGTGGTGGCCTCGGTGCCTATCCCCGAAGTGATCCGCAATATCGACTCCTTCACCCTGGGTGCGCGTTCGGTGAACCCCAAGGCGACCACCGCCGTGGTCTGGGTGAACAAGTGGTTCGATCCGGGCAAGGAACGTGAAGCCGCCACCACCCTGATCGGCCAGGGCGTGGACGTGCTGATGCAGAACACCGACTCCGCCGCCGTGGTCCAGACCGCGCAGGAAAAGGGCGTCTATGCCTTCGGTTGGGACAGCGACATGACCAGCTTCGGCCCCAAGGCCCACCTGGCCGCCTCGATGATCAACTGGGGCGTGTACTACACCGCCCGCGTGCAGGCAGTGCTGGATGGCTCGTGGAAGAGCAGCACCAGCTGGATCGGCCTGAAGGAAAACGGCATCGACCTGGCCGCCTTCAATCCGGAACTGCCGGCTGACGTGAAGACCCTGGTGGAAGAGCGCAAGAAGGGCATCGTCGATGGCTCCGCGCCGATCTGGAAGGGTCCGATCAAGGACAACGCCGGCAAGGAAGTGCTGGGCAAGGACGCCGTGGCCGATGACGGCTTCCTGCATGGCATCAAGTTCTACGTCGAAGGCGTGGACGGCAAGGTTCCGGGCTGATAGCTACGGCTTAACGGTGTTACGGGCGCAGTCACGGCGCCCGTACCGGGGGTGAGCATGAAAGGCCGCTGGCACCGCGAGGTGTCGGCGGCTTTTTTTTGGCAAATCGGCATTCCACGCAAGCCGCTTCTCGTCTATATATTGCCTCCCTACAATTTTTTGATGCCCGATTTCGGCTTGCGGGCGGTGCGGCGGATATCCGCTGAAAGCCGCGATCCACCGCTATCGCAGCCGCATCCTGCCTGTATAATGCACAGCCAGCCCGGGCGGAAAGCTGGCTTTTTCCTTCACTTTCTGCCGCATTGAACTACAGGATTTATGCAAAAAGCCCGCAAACCGATCGAAATCAAAATTTCCACTGTGGTTGCCATTTCGGCAATCCTGCATGAAACTGATCCGACTTCGCTGGAATCCGCCTTGAAGGAAATGACCGGTGGTGTGGCCGACTTCTTCGAAGACGAGTTCGCGGTCCTCGATATCGGCTCCCTGGACGCCGAGGCGGCTGCCGGCATCGACTGGAGCGCCGTGGTGGCGCTGTTCAAGCGCTTCCGCCTGAACACGGTGGCGGTGCGCAACGCGCCCGAGCAATTGCACGCCGGCATCGTCGGCCACGGACTGGCCATCGATACCTCGGCGGTGTCCGGCGCCGGTGCGGCCAATGCCCGCGCCCAGGAGGCCGCCCAGGAAGCCGTGGCTGCACCCGCACCGGCTCCCGCGCCTGTCGCTGCGGCACCGGCACCCGCCTCCCCCGCACCGGCTGCCGCGCCTGAAGCGCCCGCCGCCCCCCAGGCCCGTACCGTGGTGGTCGATACTCCGGTGCGTGCCGGCCAGCGCATCTATGCGCGTGGCGCCGACCTGGTGGTGCTGGCTGCGGTCAACAACGGTGCCGAACTGATCGCCGACGGCTGCATCCACGTCTACGCGCCCTTGCGCGGCCGGGCGCTGGCCGGTGCGTCGGGCAATACCGAGGCGCGCATCTTCGCCGCTTCACTGGAAGCGGAACTGGTTTCCATTGCCGGAGTCTATCGAACCTTCGAGAACGGTCACGCGCCGGAGCTCGCGGGCAAGCAGGTGCAGGTGCGCCTGCAGGGCGAACGCATCGACGTGCTGCCGATGTCGGCGTCGTGAGCCTCCGGTGACCATCATCATCTAAACGAATAATCGGGCCGGACCCCACCGGCGTACTGTTCTTCTTAAGGAGTTTTTCGTGGCAAAAATCATCGTTGTGACTTCGGGTAAGGGCGGCGTCGGCAAAACGACGTCCAGCGCCAGTTTCGCATCGGGCCTGGCCATGCGTGGCCACAAGACGGCCGTGATCGACTTCGACGTCGGTCTGCGCAACCTGGACCTGATCATGGGCTGCGAGCGCCGCGTGGTCTACGACCTGATCAACGTGATCAACAAGGAAGCCACGCTGAACCAGGCCCTGATCAAGGACAAGCACTGCGACAACCTGTTCATCCTGCCGGCCTCGCAGACCCGCGACAAGGACGCCCTGACCGAAGAAGGCGTGGAGCGCGTGCTGGGCGACCTGTCGAAGATGGACTTCGAATACATCATCTGCGATTCGCCGGCCGGCATCGAGCATGGCGCGGTGATGGCACTGACCTTCGCCGACGAGGCCATCGTGGTGTCCAACCCGGAAGTGTCGTCGGTGCGCGACTCGGACCGCATCCTGGGCATCATCCAGGCCAAGTCGCGTCGTGCCTCGGCCGGCGGCGAGCCGGTCAAGGAGCATCTGCTGATCACCCGCTATTCGCCCAAGCGCGTGGAAGACGGCGAGATGCTGTCCTATACCGACGTGCAGGAAATCCTGCGCATTCCCCTGATCGGCATCATTCCCGAGTCGGAAACCGTGCTGCAGGCCTCCAACCAGGGCTCCCCGGCGATCCACATGAAGGATTCCGACGTCGCCCAGGCCTACCAGGACGTGGTGTCGCGCTTCCTCGGCGAGACCGTCGAACTGCGTTTCACCACCTACGAAAAGCCGGGTCTGCTGCAGCGCATCTTCGGAGGTAAGTGACATGTCCCTGCTTTCTTTCCTGTTCCCCAGCAAGCCCAAGAGCGCGGTGGCGGCGAAGGAGCGGCTGCAGATCATCATCGCCCGCGAGCGCTCCAACGGCCGTCAGGGTCCGGACTTCCTGCCGGCCCTGCACAAGGAACTGATCGAGGTCATCTCCAAGTACACCAAGGTCAATGCCGACGACATCAAGATCTCGCTGGACCGCCAGGGCAACCTGGAAGTGCTGGACGTGAACGTGGTGCTGCCCGACAGCGACGTCCCGGCGGCCTGACGCGACGGTCGCCACCGATGCAAGGGCAGCCCTGGCTGCCCTTTCGTCCATCTGAGTCTCCTTGTCGATAACCTGCCCTTGTCCAGCCTGATGCCATGAAGATCGGGATCATCTCTTCCGACGCCGATACCGTCACGCTGGTGACGCAACTGGCCGAACGTCACGACGCCACCGTCTATCGTGGCGCCGATGGCTTTGCTGCGGCCTGCGACGATGGCGCCCAGCTGGTGGTGCTGGACCTGGATGACGTGCAACGGCATCTCCAGGCGATCACGACCCTGGTGCAACGCCATCGCCCGCCGGCGGCCGCCAAGGCCAGGCCGGTATTGCTGCTGTTGTGCACACCGGCGCACCAGGCCTGGCTGCGCAGCCTGCTGCTGGCCGGTGCCGACGATTTCCTGGTCAAGCCGGTGCGACGCCAGGAACTGGCTTTGCGCCTGGACCTGCTGCTGCTGGCAGCGCAACCTTACGAGGCGCCGCCCAGCATCGTCGAGGCCGGCGGCTTCATGGTCGACTTGGCGCGCCTGCGGGTGACCCATCCAGGGCTGCCACATCTGGATGCCACGCTGACCCGCAAGGAGGCCGAACTGGCGCTGCTGTTCATGCAGCACCTGGGGCGCCCGCTGTCGCGTGCCTTCCTGCAGGAGCGCATCTGGGGCGCCGAGCCGGAGACCCCGACCCGCACCATCGATACCCATGTCTCGCGCATCCGGACCAAGCTGGGCCTGCAACCGGCCAATGGCTACCAGTTGGCGACCGTCTATGGCTACGGTTATCAGCTGGAACGGCTGGAATAGCCGCCGGGGCCGGTCAGCGGGCTGTTGTTTTTGTCGTTTCCAGTGAACGCCAAACCTGATCCATGTCACAGACATATACCGATTATCGGGGACCGTCCCAACCCGGAATGGCCCGAAGAGTATAATTATTCCCAAAACCGGGCCCGAAACTGTTCGAAATTGTCCGTTTCGGGACTCATAGATCGCACCATCCCAGCTCATCGGCACTGCTGCCGCGCACTCCATGCACTTGCTCGCTGTCGGACTCAACCACACTACCGCGCCTGTCTCGCTGCGCGAGAAAGTGGCCTTCCCCGCTGACCAGATCGGTCAGGCGGTGTCGTCCGCGCGTGCCTGGTTTGGCGGCAATGACAAGATCATCGCCAGCGGTGAAGCGGCCATCCTCTCCACCTGCAACCGCACCGAGCTGTATGCCGCGGCGGCGGCCGGGCGCGACGGGGTGGAGTTCGCCATCGACCGCACCGCGCAGTTCCTGGCCGATTACCATCACATCCCCTACGCCGACCTGCGCCCCTATCTGTATTCGCTGCCGCAGGACAATGCCGTGCGCCACGCCTTCCGCGTCGCTTCCGGCCTGGATTCGATGGTCCTGGGCGAGCCGCAGATCCTGGGCCAGATGAAGGATGCGGTGCGCCAGGCCGATGCCGCCGGCGGGCTTGGCACCTACCTGCACCAGCTGTTCCAGCGCACCTTTGCGGTGGCCAAGGAAGTGCGCACCACCACCGAGATCGGCGCCCATAGCGTGTCGATGGCGGCAGCGGCGGTGCGGCTGTCACAGCGCATCTTCGATTCGATCTCGGGCCAGAACGTGCTCTTCATCGGCGCCGGCGAGATGATCGAGCTGTGCGCCACCCACTTCGCCGCGCAGAATCCCAAGACCCTGACGGTGGCCAACCGCACCATGGAGCGCGGCGAAACCCTGGCCCACCGCTTCAACGGCCGTGCCATCCGCCTGGCCGACCTGCCGGCGCAGCTGGCCAGTTTCGACATCGTGGTCTCCTGTACCGCCTCGCAACTGCCCATCATCGGCCTGGGGCTGGTGGAACGGGCCGTCAAGGCGCGCCGCCACAAACCCATCTTCATGGTCGACCTGGCCGTGCCGCGCGACATCGAAGCCGAAGTCGGCCGCCTGGATGACGTCTTCCTCTACACCGTGGACGACCTGGCTTCGGTGGTCCAGAGCGGCGTCGAAAACCGCCAGGCAGCGGTGGCGCAGGCCGAGGCCATCATCGAGACCCGCGTGCAGTCCTTCATGCACTGGATCGACAGCCGCGCCATGGTGCCGCTGATCCAGGACCTGCAGGAAACCGGTGAGGTTCTGCGCCTGGCCGAACTGGATCGCGCCCGTCGCATGCTGGCCAAGGGCGACGACGTGGAAGCCGTCCTGGAAGCCCTCTCCAAGGGCTTGACCGCGAAGTTCCTGCACGGCCCGCAACAGGCCCTGCACCACGCTCAGGGCGAACAGCGCAGCCAGCTGGCTTCGCTGCTGCCGCAACTGTTCCGCGCCAAGCGTTAGCGTTCCCCTCTCCCGCCGCCTGCATCCTTGCCTGATGCCGACGGCTGATCGTGCTGCCTTTCCCGGGCCGCCGATATCTCCTTCTTCCCCTGTTTTACGTTACCGGATTCGACACCCATGAAACCATCGATGCTCGCCAAACTCGACCAGCTTGCCGAACGGCTGGAAGAGCTCAACAGCCTGCTGGCCCAGGAAGATGCCACCGCCAACATGGACAACTTCCGCAAGATGACCCGCGAACACGCCGAACTGGGGCCGCTGGTGGCGCTGTATCACGACTACGTACAGGCCGGTGACGACATCCGCACCGCCCAGGAACTGCTGTCGGACCCTGACATGAAGGCCTTCGCCCAGGAAGAGATCGATGGCGCCAAGGCGCGCATGGAGGCGCTGGAACTGGACCTGCAGAAGATGCTGCTGCCGCGCGACCCCAATGACGAACGCAACATCTTCCTGGAAATCCGCGCCGGCACCGGTGGCGATGAATCGGCCCTGTTTGCCGGCGACCTGCTGCGCATGTACACGCGTTATGCCGAACGCCAGCGCTGGCAGGTGGAGATCGTCTCGTCCTCCGAATCGGAACTGGGCGGCTACAAGGAAGTGATTGCCCGCATCGTCGGCTTCGGCGCCTATTCGCGCCTGAAGTTCGAATCGGGCGGCCACCGCGTGCAGCGCGTGCCGGCCACCGAAACCCAGGGCCGCATCCACACGTCGGCCTGCACGGTGGCGGTGATGCCCGAGGCCGACGAGGTCGAGGATGTGGACATCAACCCAGCCGATATCCGCATCGATACCTACCGCGCCTCCGGCGCGGGCGGCCAGCACATCAACAAGACCGATTCGGCCGTGCGTATCACCCACCTGCCCACCGGCATCGTGGTGGAGTGCCAGGACGACCGCAGCCAGCACAAGAACAAGGCCCAGGCCATGAAGGTGCTGGCCGCGCGCATCAAGGACGTGCAACTGCGGGAACAGCAGTCCAAGGAGGCGGCCACCCGCAAGTCCCTGATCGGCTCGGGCGACCGCAGCGAGCGCATCCGCACCTACAATTTCCCGCAGGGGCGCATGACCGACCACCGCATCAATCTCACGCTCTACAAGCTGGACTTCATCATGGATGGCGACCTGGACGAACTGACCAATGCGCTCATCACCGAACACCAGGCCGAACTGCTGGCGCAGCTGGGGGATGACTGAGCGGTCACGGAACCAGGTTTTCCTGCACCGGTCTCAGGCTGACCATGCGGCCTGTTCGGGGGAACAGAGTGCAGGGTCCCCGGGATGTCTCTACAATCGCGTCATGGCCGGATTGCCGCAGCCATGAGAATCCCACCAACCAAGACAATTTCGAACAACAACCATGAAATCATCCAAACCGGTTTTCCTGCTGGTGGCGCTGGTGTGCGCCGGCCTGCTGGGCTTTGCCATGTATCTGCAGATCGTCGAGGAAATGCAGCCCTGCCCGCTGTGCGTGATCCAGCGCTACATGTTCGTGCTGGTGGGCATCTTTGCGCTGATCGGCGCCGGCCTGCCGGCCGGGGCGCGTCGCGGTAGCGCGGCACTGGGCCTGCTGGCCGCGCTGGGCGGCGCCGGCACGGCGATCTGGCATCTGTATGTGAAGGCGCATCCTGGCGTCTCCTGCACCACCGATCCGCTGGAAACGGCCCTGAACCAGCTGCCCACCGCCAAGCTGCTGCCGCAGATGTTCACCGCTGACGGTTTCTGCTCGGCCCCGTGGCCGCCGGTATTCGGACTGCAGATCCCGACCTGGTCGCTGATCTGGTTCGGCGTGCTGGCCGTGGTGCTGGCGGTCCAGGCCTTCAAGCGCGCGCCGCGCACCACCATCTGGAAATGATGGAACCGCTGTCCAGCTACGCCGGCTGCACGCTGGCTACCGTATTGAAGACGGCGCCGCTGGACCCGCTGGAAAACCGCATCCTGCTCTGCCATGCACTGCGTCTGACGCGGGTGCAACTGATCACGCAATCGGAACGGCGCCTGGACCAGGCCGAGTCCGATGCGCTCAAGGCCCTCTTCGCACGCCGTCTGCGGGGCGAGCCGATCGCCTACATCGTGGGCCTGCGCGAGTTCTATGGACTGGATTTCCGGGTGACGCCGGACGTGCTGATCCCGCGCCCGGATACCGAACTGCTGGTGGAGCTGGCCATGGAGCGCCTACCCACCGGCGGCGCCTTGCTGGACATGGGCACCGGGTCGGGCGCGATTGCTGTCTCCATCGCCCATAGCCGCCCCGATGCCGTGGTCACGGCGCTCGACGCCAGCGCGGCGGCATTGGCCATCGCACGCGAGAACGCCGCCGCCCACCAGGCCCGCGTAACCCTGCTGGAGAGCGACTGGTACGGCGCCCTGGCCAAGGACCAGCGTTTTGCCGTGATCGCCTCCAACCCGCCCTACATCGTCGAGGGTGACGTCCATCTGTCGCAAGGCGACCTGCGCTTCGAACCGGTGGATGCCCTCACCGACCACGGCGATGGCCTCTCCGACCTCCGCACCATCATCGATGGCGCCCCGGCGCATCTGCTACCGCAAGGCTGGCTGTTGCTGGAACACGGCTACGACCAGGCCGCCGCGGTGTGCGCCCTGCTGGCCGGTACCGGTTTTACGGACGTGCAAAGCTGGCACGACCTGGCCGGCATCGAACGCGTCAGCGGCGGCCGCCTGGCCTGACGCGCTCCCTCCACACCCTCAGTTCACTCCACAGGGGCCGCTCAGGCCGCCTGCTTTCCTCCATCCGGCGGTGATTGTGGTGATTGCGGTGCTTGCGACGACCCCTGGCCCAGTTGAGCCAGCAATGCAGCTTCCTTCAGTTTTGCATCCTGCAAGTGACGCTCCTTGACATGCCCATAGCCCCGAATCCCTTCTGGGACGCGGGCCACGGCAATGACCTGCTCCAGATTGGCCGGTGTAAGTTGTGACAAAAGGCGCATGAGGGTGTCGCGATAGGCGCCGATCAGGGCGCGCTCCTGCCTGCGTTCCCCGGTATAGCCGAAGGGATCGAAGGCCGTGCCGCGCAGGAAGCGCAAGCGGGCCAGCACGCCAAAGGCCGGCATCATCCAGCTGCCGAAGGCCTGCTTGCGCAGGTGGCCCTTTTCGTCGCGGCGGGCCAGCAGCGGCGGCGCCAGGTGGAAGCGCAGCTTGTAGTCGCCCTCGAACATGCCGGCGATCTTGGCGCGGAAGGCCGGATCGCTGTGCAGGCGCGCGACCTCGTATTCATCCTTGTAGGCCATCAGCTTGAAGAGGTAGTTCGCCACTGCCCGGCTCAGCTTGAGGCCGCGACCGGCCTCGCCCAGCGCACTCTCACGCTGGCGCACCTGCTCGACGAAATCACGATAGCTGCGGGCATAGGCGGCGTTCTGGTAATCGGTCAGGAAGGCCACGCGACGCTCCACCAATTCATCCAGCGATGGCGTGCGCTTGAAATCGATCACTTGCGCACTCGTGCCGTTACGACCGGCGGCATTGAGGACGAACTCGACGTCATGCGCCGCCACCCGGCCCCAGGCGAAGGCCTGCTTGTTGAAGTCCACCTGCAGGGCATTGAGCTCGATGGCGCGCAGCAGGGCGGCTTCCGACAAGGGGACCCAGCCCTTTTGCCAGGCATAGCCCAGCATGAACATATTGGTCGCGATGGCGTCCCCCATCAGGGCGGTAGCGATCCGGCCGGCATCGACCAGCGACAGGTTGTCGCGCCCGCAGGCCTGGGCGATCTCGCCCTCGCTGGAGGCGGTGGGGAATTGCCAGTCGGGATTGCGCACGAAGGCTGCCGTCGGCATCTGCGTGGAATTGACGGCGGCATGGGTACGCCCCTCTCCCATGCGTGACAGGGCGTCACGGCCCGCCGTGACGATCACGTCGCAACCAATGACCAGATCCGCCATGCCGGTACCGACACGGGTGGAATGGATGTGCGTCGCATCCTCGGCCACGCGCACGTGCGACATCACCGGACCGCCCTTCTGTGCCAGGCCGCTCATGTCCAGCACCGAGCAGGCGCGCCCCTCCACGTGCGCGGCCATGGCGATGATCTGGCCAATGGTGATCACGCCGGTGCCACCGACGCCGGTGACCAGGATGCCGTAGGGCTGGGCCAGCCCCGGCAGCACGGGCTGCGGCAGCGCCGGCAAGCTCGGAGCGGCGGCGGCCTTGGCACGGGCGGGCTTCTTCAACTGCCCGCCTTCCACCGTCACGAAGCTGGGACAGAAGCCGTTGACGCAGGAATAATCCTTGTTGCAGGACGACTGGTTGATCTGGCGCTTGCGGCCGAACTCGGTTTCCAGCGGCTCCACCGAGAGACAGTTCGACTGCACGCTGCAATCGCCGCAGCCTTCGCACACGGCTTCGTTGATGACGGCACGCTTGGCCGGGTCCGGGTAGGCATTGCGTTTGCGTCGACGACGCTTTTCCGAGGCGCAGGTCTGGTCGTAGATCATGGCCGAAACGCCCGGCTTCTCACGCAGCTCGCGCTGGACCGCATCGAGTTCGCTGCGATGGCGGATGGTCACGCCTTCGGCCCAGCGGGTGCCGGCCGGATACTTGTCCGGCTCGTCGGTGACGACGATGATCGGCCCCACGTTCTCGGCGGCCAGCTGGCGCGAGATCATGGCCGGATCGAGCGGGCCATCGAACTCCTGGCCGCCGGTCATGGCGACCGCATCGTTATAGAGGATCTTGTAGGTGATATTGACCTTGGCGGCGACCGAGGCCCGTACTGCCAGTAGCCCGGAGTGGAAGTAGGTGCCATCGCCCAGATTGGCAAACACGTGCTTCTCGCTGGTGAAGGGCGCCTGCCCGACCCAGGTCACGCCCTCCCCACCCATGTGGGTGAAGAGATTGGTTTCACGGTCCATCCAGGTCACCATGTAGTGGCAACCGATACCGGCCAGGCCACGGCTGCCATCGGGCAGTTTGGTGGAGGTATTGTGCGGACAACCTGAACAGAAATGCGGGATGCGGTCCTTGTCGGGATCGGGCTTGCTGCTGATGTTGAGTGCGGCTTCCTTGGCTTCCAGATAGGCCACGCGGGTGCGCACGCGCTGCTCCACCGGATGGCCGGCAAAGTAGCGCGAGATGCGGGTAGCGATGGCGCGCGCGATCTGCGCCGGGTTCAGTTCATAGGTGGCCGGCAGCAGCCAGTTGCCATGGCCTTCGCGCTGCGATCCGCTCCATTCGCCGGTGTCGTCGAACTTGCCGACCACGCGCGGGCGCACATCGTCGCGCCAGTTGTAGAGCTCTTCCTTCAACTGATATTCGAGGATCTGGCGCTTCTCTTCCACCACCAGGATTTCATCCAGTCCCTGGGCGAATTCGCGCACGCCTTCGGCTTCCAGCGGCCAGGTCATGCCGACCTTGTAGAGGCGGATACCGATGTCGGCGGCGACCTGTTCGTCGATGCCCAGGTCTTCCAGGGCCTGGCGTGTATCGAGATAGGACTTGCCGGCAGTGATGATGCCGATGCGCGCACGCGGGCTGTCCCAGATGATGCGGTTGAGCTTGTTCACGCGGGCATAGGCCAGCGCGGCGTACCACTTGTAGTTGATCATCCGCGCTTCCTGACCCAGCACGGTGTCGGGCTGGCGGATGTTGAGGCCATCAGGTGGCAGTGCGAAGTCTTCCGGCAACTGGATCTTGACGCGATCGGGATCGATCATCACCGACATCCCGGACTCCACCAGATCGGTCACGCACTTCATGGCCACCCACAGGCCGGTATAGCGGCTCATGGCCCAGCCGTGCAGACCGTAGTCCAGATACTCCTGCACCGAAGACGGATAGAGCACCGGAATGCCGCAGGCCTTGAGGATGTGTTCGCTCTGGTGCGCAGCCGTGGAGGACTTGGCGGCATGGTCGTCGCCGGCGATCACCAGCACGCCGCCATGCCTGGAGGTGCCGGCCATGTTGGCATGCTTGAACACGTCGCCACAGCGGTCCACGCCCGGTCCCTTGCCGTACCACAGCGAGAAGACGCCATCGTATTGCGCGTCCTTGAAGAGATTGACCTGCTGCGTGCCCCACACGCTGGTGGCAGCCAGGTCCTCGTTCATGCCAGGGTGGAAGCGGACCTGTTTCGCTTCGAGGTATTTGCGGGCCTTCTCGGCGGTCTGGTCCACCGCGCCCAGGGGCGAGCCGCGATAGCCGGTGATGAAGCCGGCGGTATTGAGCCCGGCGCGTTCATCGTATTGCCGCTGCAGCATCGGCAGGCGCACCAGCGCCTGGATGCCGGTCATGAAGACGCGGCCGCGCTCCAGCGCATATTTGTCGTCCAGGGATACATCGTCCAGCAGCAGGCGTTGCCCGGCGGGTAGGGGTGCGTTCATGTGGTCTCCGTGCCAAAAATCTTGTTTTTGCCTGCACATGCTCCCGGCAGCAGAATCGGCAGCAGAATCAGAATCTCGAAATCCGTCGCGCTGTCGGGAAAAGGGAACACCTCGGCCTTGTGGGCCGGGTTTTCTTAATGTTGTGGTATCAAGTTAGCACAAGGGTGATCGCCCCGCTACGCACGCTGCAGCAGGGTTTCCGGGCTTTTTTGACATACCGGAAACACTTTCCGCAGGTCCTGCGGCAATCCCGGTGATAGGGAGGAGAAAATGCCGGAAAGGTGAAAAGAACAATATTTCCGGCTGAAAAAAAATGGGCGACAAGTTCAGTTGTTACAAGCAAGACGTGAATGTAACAACCAGTAAAAGCCATTGGACGAGGTTCTGCGCTGACGTTTAATAGACCTCACTTGAACAGCGATTGATTGGTTATCCGTTACTGTGCAAGGTTCCTCCCCTCTAGTGTTGAAAGCACCACTAGCTCGCGGATCCGGCCCCCCCTGCCGGGTCCGCTTTTTTTATGTCTGCAGGGTTGGTCAGGGCTGGTCGAAGGGTCGTGGAGGCGGCGTCTTTCCAGTCGAAGGTGGCAACAATGGCAGGCTCACGCGCGGCTGCTCGCCGGTCAGGGTCTTGAGGAAAGCGACGACCTTGGCGTTTTCATCGGCACTGAACTGCCGACCCAGCTGCAGGCGCGCCATGGTATCGACGGCTTCGGTCAAGGTGGCGGCAGCGCCGTCATGGAAGTAGGGATAGCTCAGCTCGACGTTGCGCAAGGTCGGCACCTTGAAGTGGTGACGGTCTTCTTCCCTGCCGGTGACATCGGCGCGACCCAGGGCCGGATTGCTGGTCAGGTAGGGAGCGACCAGGCCCATCTTCTGGAAGGAATTGCCGCCCACCGCAGGACCGTTGTGACAAGCCACGCAGCCGGCCGACTTGAACAGCTTGTAGCCGTCCAGCTCGTTCCTGGTGAGCGCCTTGCGGTCGCCCTTGAGCCATTTGTCGAAACGCGAATTGGGCGTGACCAGGGTTTCTTCGAAGGCGGCAATGGCCTGCGTCACTTCATCGATACCCAGACGGCCGTGACCGAAAGCCTGCCTGAAGGCAGCCACGTAACCCGGAATGGACTGCAGAACATCCACCGCCAGGGCATGCGAGAAGGCCATCTCCTTGGGGTTGGCAATGGGGCCAGCGGCCTGGGCCTTGAGATCGGCGGCACGTCCGTCCCAGAACTGCGCGGCATTGAACCTGGCATTGAGCACGGTGGGCGAATTGATCGGTCCCTGTTGCCACTGGTGGCCGATGGAGGTCTTCAGGTTGTCCGTCCCACCCATCGACAGGTTGTGACAGGAGTTGCAGGAGATGGCGCCGGAGCGCGAGAGGCGGGGATCGAAGAACAGCTGCTTGCCCAGCTCGACCATGGCGCGATTGCTCACGCGGGCGGGCTGGATGGGCGTGATCGGCTCTTTCCCGGTGGTGGCGGTAGTGACGGTGGTGGTGGGGGCCGCGTGGGCGGGCGGTACCAGCAAGGTGCTGGCGGCCAGCAGCAGGGTGGACAGGATGGGCTTGAAGGGCATGGCTTACTCCTTGGTGATGGACAATGAAGCCGATCATTGTCTGTAGCCAAGGCGCCCCTTTCTTGACCTGCATCATCTCCCCGTGAAGGGTCAGCAAGCTGACCGGCGGCCTCGAAGTTCTTCTGTGGTTTTCAACGAGGCCGCCTGCCGATCTCTTCAGGTTTCAGCGATTCGGTGGCAGGTTGGTCTCGCCCGGCAGCAGGCTGTGGGCGGACAACGCTTCCTGTTGCTTCAGTCGCTCATAGATGGGCGTGAAATCGGGCGCGGTGTCATTGAACAGTTGCTCGAAATCGCGGATGACGAAATAGGTTTCCTGGTAGGTATCGATCTTGTAGAGCGTGCGCATGATGCGCTCTACGTCGAAAGGCACGCGGCGTGGCTGCTCGCTGGAGAGGCAATATTCCACCTCGCCGCCGGAAGACAGGATGCCGGCGCCGTAGATGCGCAAACCCTGTTCGCTCTGGATCAGGCCGAACTCGATGGTGTACCAGTACAGGCGCGCCAGGTAGGCCAGGCCGTCGAGCTTGAGCGCCTTCAGGCCGCCCTTGCCGTATTCCTGCAGGTGATTGGCGAAGACCGGATTGAACAGCAGCGGTACGTGACCGAAGAAGTCGTGGAACACGTCGGGCTCGACGATGTAGTCGAATTCGTGTTCTTCGCGCAGCCAGACCGTGACCGGGAAGCGGCGGTTGGCCAGATGCTCGAAGAAGGTGTGGTCCGGTACCAGGCCCGGCACGGCCACCAGCTGCCAGCCGGTGGCCTTGAAGAGTGCTTCGGTGGTCTGGTCGAAGCGCGGGATGCCTTGCGAAACATCCAGAGCCTTCAGGCTGTCGATGAAGACGTCGCAGGCGCGCCCCGGGATCAGACGCGCCTGGCGTTCATACAGGCGCCGCCACAGTGCGTGCTGGGCCGGCGTATAGGCTTCCCAGTTCTGGGCCACGACATAGTTGGCGTCGGCCTGGCTGTAGTCGCCGCGCAAGGCGCCGCTATCGGACTTGGTGGCGACGGTGGCAAAGAAATCGTCAGTGTTGGGATTGGTGCTCATGGCATACCCGTTATCAAAGTGAGGCGCATATTATGCGCCCCCTTGCCGGTATGGTCATGCGTGGCGGTGCGGGAGTGAATCTATGCGCCGGGCGGAGGCGGCGTCCGGTCCTTCTTGTCGCTGCCGATGCCGGTCACGCGGGCGCCCCATTTGAGCAGGGCCTTGAAGTTGGCCTTGACGATGTAGTCGAGCATGGCGACCTGTTCCTCCACGGCCTCCTGGAACACCGTGGCCGAATTGGCGGGCTTGATCTTGAGGTAGGCATCGGCTTCGCCGTAATCACGATGGATTTCCATGCCGGCCTTCTTGGCGATGTGCATCATCACCTTGTTGGAGGAGAGGCAGTGCATGTACAGCGTATCGACGTCGGCATTGCGGCAGCGCATGGAAGCCCGCATGAACAGGCGCGTTCCCACGCCCAGCCCGCGTGCGGCGGCCGTGACGGAGACCCCGAACTCGGCCACCACCGGCTTGATGGTGGCGCCGCTGATGCGCGTGCTTTCCTTGGGCGCGAAAGCCAGGTGCCCCACTCCCAGCAGGCGCAGGCGCCGGTCGTAGACGCCGAAGACGGTATCGCGTTCGAAGTTGATGCCTTCGACGTAGCGCGTCACCATCTCGTCGGAAAGCTTGGAGCCGAAGCGCAGCAGGCGATCCTTTTCTTCCAGCGCCAGGAAGTGGCGCAACAGGTGACGCCGCGAGCGGGGTGACAATTCCTTGACGAAGACATTCGGCTTCTCATGCCGCTCGCCCGTGGCCGCAGAGGCGCCGCGCAGTCGTTGCATCCAGCGGGTGAAGGGGTTGCCCATGGTCGGCCTCTGCTTCAGTGCTGCACCGGCCGGTGCTGCGCGACGAAGGCCTCGACCTGGGCGGTACGGGCTGCCAGGATGGCCTCGGGGATGCGTTGCGGCTGCGTCTGCTGGCCTGCAATGGCGCCGGCATCGATCTGTTGCGCGGCCTGCAGCGCACCCTCCAGATAGGGCGCCTGCGGGAAGGGCTGCTGCTCCAGGCCGGTGCGGCCGCGATGATCACACTCGGCGGCGCGCAGCATGTCGATGAAGCGCTGCGGCTTGCGGAAGGCGTCGCAACGGGCGAAGAACCTGACCAGCGTATCGGGGCGCATCTCGAAGGCGCGGCCGACGTTGCCGTGCTCGCGGGCCGTCATCAGCGCCAGGTCGCGACATTCACCGGGTACCTTCAGGCGGGCGCAGACCTGTTCGGCCAGGCGCTCGCTGCGTGCTTCATGACCATGATGACGTGGCCACATCTCGGGCGGCGTGCTGCCCTTGCCGAGGTCGTGCAACAGCGCGGCGAAGCGGATGGGCAAGGAGAAGCCCTGTGCCGCTGCCCAGTCCACCACCAGCATGACATGCACGCCGGTATCGATCTCGGGATGCCATTTTTCGGGTTGCGGCACGCCCCATAGCGCGGCCAGCTCGGGCAGGATGCGCTGCAATGCGCCACAGCTGCGCAATACCTCGAACATGCGTGAGGGCTTGCGCTCCATCAGACCACGTGCAAGCTCCTGCCATACGCGTTCGGGCACCAGGGCATCGACTTCGCCCTCTTCGACCATGCGCTGCATGAGCGCCTGGGTCTCGGGGGCCACGCTGAAATCGGCGAAGCGCGCGGCAAAGCGCGCCAGGCGCAGGATGCGCACCGGGTCCTCGATGAAGGCATCGGAGACATGGCGGAACACGCGGCGCTCGATATCGGCGCGGCCGTGATAAGGATCGACCAGGGTGCCATCTTCGCCCTGGGCGATGGCGTTGATGGTCAGGTCGCGGCGCGCCAGGTCTTCTTCCAGCGTGACGTCGGGTGCGGCATGAAAGGCGAAGCCCTTGTAGCCGGGCGCGGTCTTGCGCTCGGTGCGGGCCAGGGCGTATTCCTCCTGGGTCTCGGGATGCAGGAACACCGGAAAATCCTTGCCCACCGGACGAAAGCCCCGCTCCAGCAACTGCTGCGGGGTGGCGCCGACCACCACGTGGTCGCGGTCCTTCACCGGCAGGCCCAGCAAGCCGTCGCGCACTGCGCCGCCGACGGTGTAGATCTTCATCTTGCTTGCCTCACTTGTGATCGGGAAGGACTTCCTTCTCGGCCAGCGCCTCGGCGATCCAGCGTGCCACCGCCGGATGCGCGCACACGCGGTCGGCGTAGGCTTGCAGGGCCGGGGCCAGCGGCACCTGGTAGCTGATGAAGCGCATCACCACGGGCGCGTAGAAGGCGTCGGCGATCGAGAAATCGCCGAACAGGAAATCGTGATGGCCGAACTGCGACAGGCATTCTTCCCAGATTTCGCAGACGCGGCCGATATCGGCCTGCGCCTCGGGGGTGCGGCCCTGGCCGGGGTAACGACCGCGGATGTCCATGCTCATGGCGCTGCGCAGGCCGGTGAAGCCGGAGTGCATCTCGGCGCAGATGCTGCGGGCGATGGCGCGGGCATCGGTGCGTGCCGGCCACAGGCCACGGTCGGGGAATTGTTCGGCCAGGTATTCGCAGATGGACAGCGAATCCCAGATCGCGATGTCGCCATCCAGCAGCACCGGCACGCGGCCGGAGCCGGTGTAGCGGGCGATGTCAGCGGCAGTATCAGGCTGGTCCAGCAGCACGCGCACTTCCTTGAAGGGGATATCGAAGGCGACCATGGCCACCCACGGTCGCATCGACCAGGACGAGTAGTTCTTGTTGGCGATCACCAGCGTAGGCATGTGGCGGCCGGCTTTTTGCAGCGTCTCGGATAGTACCGGATCAAGTTCAGTGTCTTGCATGGGGGCTCGTTTCTTGAAGGTCGAAAAGCGCGGTGAGCGACAGGCTCAGCGCCGCGCGGTACTGCGAAAAAGGTCGAACTGCTGTTGCGGGCTGCGCGACGACAGGTAGCCGGGGACGATCTCCTCGACCGACCTGGGGGCAAGCCGCAGTTCGGCTGCGATAGGGCCGTGCAGTACGTTGTCCACTTGCATGGAAGCCACGTTGTCGCGGCTCATCAGCTTGCCGGGCAGGTGTTCCAGGACGAAGGCCTGCAGCCAACCCAGGGCATCCGGCAAGCCCACCACCGGGCGCGGATGGCCACTGTACCAGCCCGCCAGACGCACCAGATCACGCAGGGCGTATTGCCTGGGCCCGCCCAGCTCGAACACCTTGCCGCCCAGGCGCGGCAACGCCAGCGCATTGACGAAGGCCTGTGCCACGTCACCCACATAGACCGGCTGGAAGCGCGCCTGGGCGCTGCCCAGCGGGATCACGGGGAACATCCGGTTCAGGCCGGCAAACATGTTGAGGAAGTTGTCGCCCTCGCCAAACACCACCGACGGCCGGAAGATGGCCACGTCCAGCGCCGGCGAGGCCAGTGCTTCCTGTTCGCCGGCCGCCTTGGAGCGCAGGTACATCGACGGCCCCTGGGCATCGGCGCACAGCGCGCTCATGTGCAGGTAGCGCGGTACGCCTTGCTGCACGCAGGCGGCGACGATGCGGCGCGGCAGCAGGACATGCTGGCGTTCGAAGTCGGGCCCATAGGGCGCGCCACCGCGTGCCGGGCGCGACTGCAGGATGCCGACCAGATTGATGACTGCATCAGCCTCGGCCACCAGCCGCGCCAGCACGGCGTCGTCATGGATATCGGCCTGTACCACGCTGACCACCGGCGACACCAGCAGATGCTTGGCGCGCTCGTAGCGGCGCGTGGGGACCATGATGCGATAAGCGGTGCTGCTGCCCAGCAGTTCCACCAGCCGCGTGCCGATGAAGCCGGAACCACCGATGACGAGGATCTTCCTGACTGCCATTTGTCACTCTCCGATTTCCTGTTGGCCGCCGGCCATTGCCGACGGCGCGGGCGACGGGATCAGGGCAGGTCGGTGGCGACGCTGGAATTGGGCGCCACCGTGCCCATGCGCTGCTTCAGCGATTGCGGGCGGTTCTCGAACATGGCCGCATAGTAGGTCGCATTGGACATCACGTTCTTGACATAGCCCCGGGTTTCATTGAAAGGGATGATCTCGGCGAAGATCGCGCCTTCCACCGGACGCGGCAAGGTCGCGCGCCAGGTACGGGGGCGGCCGGGGCCGGCGTTGTAGCCGGCGGTGGCCAGGGTTTCCGAACCTTCCATGTTGTTGAGCACCATGTCGAGATAGCTGGTGCCCAGCAGCAGGTTGGTGTTGATGTCATTGACCTGGTCGGCGGTGAATTCACTCATGCCGATCTTCTTGGCGACGAACTTGGCGGTAGCCGGCATCAACTGCATCAGGCCGGAGGCACCCACATGGGAACGGGCCGACTTGATGAAGCGCGATTCCTGGCGGATCAGGCCATAGACCCAGGCGTTCTCCATGCCCAGCGGCTTGGTGGCGGCGTTCATCTCGGGCAGGTGCGGGGCCGGGAAGCGCTGGGTGAAATCGAATTCACTGCGGGTGCGATCGGAGGTATTGACCATGCGGTCCAGCACGTCGCTCTGGCGCGCGTACTCGGCGGCGGCCAGCAGCTGACGGTCGCTCATGTTGCGCAATTCCCAGTTCCATTCACGGATGGCTTCGAAGCGCAGGTTCAACTGATAGAACTTGAGCGAACGCTTGAAGCCGGCATTCTGCGAATACAGCGCCACTTCGCCAGCGCCGGGGGGCGTCGGTCCGGGCGGGATGCTGATCTTCTGGCCCAGCTCTTCCAGGGCCAGCTGACCGTAGAAGCTGAAGTTGGGTGCGATCGATTCGAACAGGCGCCGCGCGGCGTCGGTCTGGCCTTCTTCCTTCAGCGCACGGCCCAGCCAGTAGACCCAGGCGGTGTCGCTGCGCAGCGGGGCCGGCATGGCCTCGATGGTCTTGCGCACGGTCTTCCAGTCGCCATCGCGCAGGGCCATGCGGACCTTCCACTGCATGGCATCTTGTGTGAGCGCTGCATCCTTGGCGCGGCGCCAGTAATCGGAGGCTTCCGGCGCCAGCTTGTAGGACGCCGCCAGCGCAATCTGCGCCCAGCCCTGGGCGACTTCCTGCGCCGTCATGTTGCGCCCGGCATCGCCGAGATAGGTGGCGGCCTGGGTCGGATTGCTCTTGGCGATACGGCCCAGCGCGATGATGTAGAGCTGGTGGTTGGCAGCACCCTTGCCCGGCCCCTTGGCCAGCATCAGCGCCGGGCGGTCCATGACCTGGGTGACGCCGACATCGCCGCTATCGACCAGCACGGCGGCGCGACGGGCGACGGTGGCATTGCCGTTCTCGGCCGCCTGGCGGATCTGGAACCAGACATCGGCCTGGCTGAACTGGCCGTTCTGGGCCAGCGTGGAGATCAGGTCGCTGCAGCCCTGACCATAGTCCTTGGGGTTGCTCAAGAGGGCACGTGCTTCTTCGGCCACGTTCTCGCCCTTCAGGGCGCGCGAGTTGAGGGCGAAGCACTTGACCTGGACATCGTCGTTGAGCACGAACTTGGGGTATTGCTCGTCGAAGACGGTCCAGTTGCCGGTCTTGCCCAATGCCAGCAGCCAGTCGTTGCGCAGGCGGTCGACGATGGCCTGGCCATCCCAACGTGCCAGGAAATCGCGGATTTCCTGTTCACTGGCGCTATAGTCGCGCACCCGCGGCTTGAGGCGGTAGTAGTCGACGTAGGAGGCCAGTTCGTAACCGGACAGGCGCGCGGCCAGGTCCTGCGCCAGCGCGGCATTGTCGCTGGCAGCGGCCTGGCGCAGGGCGAGGAAGAGATCGTCGGGCGCGGCGTCCGGCGCCAGGCGTTTCTGGGCGTGGGCCGCTGGCGCCGCGATCAGGATGGTGCCGGTCGCCACGACCAGGGGCAGCGCCAGCGAGGTAGCCAATGAGGCGGCCAGCGCGCGCAGGCGCTGGTTGAACGGATGTTTCTTCGGACGCATACTCATGCAAGCTTCTTCATGCAGATTGATGGAACAAATAATGAACCCAAGCATAGCACGCGATGCACCCGCGCCGGAGACCGAACAGGCCCTCGCGGTGCTGCGCAAGAATGCCCTGCGCGCCGACCTGCTGGGACGTCGCAAGGCCCTGGGCGACACGGACAAGCTGCACGCCGAACAGCGCATCGGCCAGCGTGTGGTGGATTGGTGCGTCGGCTCGGCCATCACCAGCCTGGCGGTATATCAGCCGATACGGCGTGAACCCGACCTGGCTGACGCCTATAACGCGCTGGCAGCGCACGGCGTGGACCTGTGCCTGCCGGTGGTGGTGGGGCGGGAGATGCCGCTGGAGTTTCGCCGCTGGCGCCCGGGTGATGCCCTGGAAAAGGATGCCATGGGTACCAGGGTGCCGCCGGCGGGTACCGCAGTGGTCCATCCGCAGGCCCTGCTCATTCCTTGCCTCGGCTTCAACGAGGCCGGGTTCCGGCTGGGTTACGGGGGCGGCTTCTATGACCGCACCCTGGCCGGCCCGGTGCGGCCGCTGGCGGTGGGCGTGTGTTATGGCTTCGGGCTGGTGGTGTTCGAACCGCAGGCGCATGACGTGCCGCTGGATGCCATCCTCACCGATGCCGGCTGATGTCGGCTGATGTCGGCCAGCCATACGCCATTATCGATTGGACAATGAAAAAGCCGGGCCACGGCCCGGCTCTGCAACTGGCACCCGCTTGCCGGGTGTGGCGTTACTTGACCAGTTGCTGCCAGATCGCCTCGGTGGGAGCGGCCTGGTTCAGTGAATAGAAATGCAGACCCGGTGCGCCACCGGCCAGCAGGCGCTCGCACAGTTGCGTGACCACATCCTGGCCGAAGGCGCGGATCGATTCCGTATCGTCGCCATAGCTGGCCAGCTTGAGGCGGATCCAGCGCGGGATCTCGGTGCCGCACATGTCCGAGAAGCGCATCAGCTGCGAGTAATTGGTGATGGGCATGATGCCGGCGATCACCGGTACGGTAGCGCCCAGGCGAGCAGCCTCGTCCACGAAGCGGAAGTAGGCATCGGCGTTGTAGAAATACTGGGTGATGGCTGCATTGGCGCCGGCCTTGACCTTGCGCGCGAAATTCTGGACATCGTCCTGCGGCGAACGGGCCTGGGGATGCATTTCGGGGTAGGCCGCCACTTCGATGTGGAACCAGTCGCCGGTCTCGGCGCGGACGAACTCGACCAATTCGTTGGCATAGCGGAATTCGCTGGATGCCTGGTCCATGGCGCCATAACCACTGGGCAGGTCACCGCGCAGCGCCACCAGGCGCTTGATACCGTTGGCGCGGTAATCGTCCAGGATGGCACGCAGGCTGGCACGCGAGCTGCCGATGCAGGACAGGTGCGGTGCAGCCTGATGGCCTTCGCCGATGATCTCCAGCACGGTGTCGCGGGTGCCCTGCTGGGTGGAGCCGCCGGCGCCGAAGGTCACCGAGAAATAGCGGGGCTGCAGTTGAGCCAGCCGGGCGCGGGTGGCGCGCAGCTTTTGCGCGCCTTCGGCGGTCTTGGGCGGGAAGAATTCGATACTGAAATTATGCGTACTCATTGATTCGATCCCGATTTCAGCAACAGCGTCGACAAGGCCCAGGACACGATGCTATAGAGCAGCGCGCCGCCCACGGCAGACCAGAATCCGGCCACGTGGAAGCCGCCCACCAGTTGCGCCACGACCCAGAACATCAGGCCATTGATGACCAGGATGAACAGACCCAGCGTGACCACCGTCACCGGCAGGGTCAGCACGACCAGCACCGGGCGCACGATGGTATTGACGAAACCCAGGATGAGCGCGGCCAGCAGGGCCGAGCCGAAACTGTCGACCTGCACCGAGTGCATCAGGTAGGGGACGGCCAGCAAGGCCAGGGCGTTGATGAGCCAGGTCAGCAGCAGGCGCACGGAGATTCCTTTCGACCCCGTCAGGGGAGTGATGAAGACAGCAGCGGCCACTGTAAGCGCGGCGCCCCTCGGGACGCCGCACAGGCCGCTGGATCAAACGTTGCCAACCATGCAGGGCCGGCGTGAAGCCGGCCGCTGGCATGGATCAGTAGCGGTAGTGTTCCGGCTTGTACGGACCTTCCAGCTTCACGCCGATGTAGGCGGCCTGCTCTGGCGTGAGTTCGCTCAACTGGGCGTTGAGCTTCTTCAGTTGCAGGCGGGCGACCTTCTCGTCAAGGTGCTTGGGCAGGGTGTACACGCCGACCGGGTAGGCCTTGGTGTTGACGAACAGTTCGATCTGGGCAATGGTCTGGTTGGCAAACGACGAGCTCATCACGTAGGACGGGTGACCGGTGGCGCAACCCAGATTGACCAGACGACCTTCGGCCAGCAGGATGATGCGCTTGCCGTCCGGAAAGATCACGTGGTCGACCTGCGGCTTGATGTTTTCCCAGGTGTACTGCTTCAGGGCGGCGACTTCGATTTCGTTGTCGAAGTGGCCGATGTTGCAGACGATGGCCTGGTCCTTCATCTTCTTCATGTGCTCATGGGTGATCACATGGTAGTTGCCGGTGCAGGTGACGAAGATGTCGCCGTGTTCGGCGGCATAGTCCATGGTCACCACGCGATAGCCTTCCATGGCGGCCTGCAGGGCGCAGATCGGGTCGATCTCGGTAACCCATACCTGGGCCGACAGCGCGCGCAGGGCCTGGGCCGAACCCTTGCCGACGTCACCGTAGCCGGCCACGATGGCGACCTTGCCGGCGATCATCACGTCGGTGGCGCGCTTGATGCCGTCCACCAGCGATTCGCGGCAGCCGTACAGGTTGTCGAACTTGGACTTGGTGACCGAGTCGTTGACGTTGATGGCCGGGAAGGCCAGCTTGCCTTCCTTGTGCATCTGGTACAGGCGATGCACGCCGGTGGTGGTCTCTTCGGTGACGCCCTTGATTTCCTTGAGGCGCTTGGAGTACCAGTTGGCATCCTTGGCCAGGTAGCGCTTGATGGCGTTGAAGAGGCAGACCGCTTCTTCGGAGTCAGGTTTGGCCAGGACCGAGATGTCGGTCTCGGCGCGGGCACCCAGGTGCAGCAGCAGGGTGGCGTCGCCGCCGTCGTCCAGGATCATGTTGGAATAGCCACCGTCGGTCCATTCGAAGATGCGGTGGGTGTATTCCCAGTATTCGTCCAGGTTCTCGCCCTTGACGGCGAACACCGGGGTGCCGTTGGCAGCAATCGCGGCAGCGGCATGGTCCTGGGTCGAGTAGATGTTGCAGGACGCCCAACGCACCTGCGCGCCCAGTGCTTCCAGGGTCTGGATCAGCACGGCGGTCTGGATGGTCATGTGCAGCGAACCGGTGATGCGGGCGCCCTTCAGGGGCTGGGAAGCAGCGAATTCCTCGCGGATCGCCATCAGGCCCGGCATTTCGGTCTCGGCGATCTTGATTTCCTTGCGGCCCCAGTCAGCCAGGTTGATGTCGGCGACGATGTAGTCTTGTTGAGTAGTCATGGCAATGGCGCTGTTCACGCCCTCCTTTCATGAAAAAGCCAGAAAAAAAGTAACGTGAGCGCGGTTGCCAGGCGCGGTGCGCCTGTTCATCGCTGCAAGCCTGGCAGGGGTTGTCCCTGTCGCAACGCTCCTTGCGGCGGTGAGGCATTGTGAGGATTGACGTACCGGACGCAATGCCGACATCGGTACGGGGAGCGGATGAAGCTGTTCATCCGCGGGAACAGCATTGTAGCGCGGGCCGGGCGTTAGTCAATGCCCGGCCCGCGCTGGCAGGGTGCGTATTACAGACCGGCCGAAGCGCGCAGGGCGGCGACCTTGTCGGTGCGCTCCCAGGTGAATTCCGGCTCTTCACGGCCGAAGTGACCATAGGCGGCGGTCTTGGCGTAGATCGGGCGCAGCAGGTCCAGCATCTGGACGATGCCCTTGGGACGCAGGTCGAAGTGTTCCATCACCAGTTGCGCCAGCTTTTCGTCGCTGATCTTGCCGGTGCCGAAGGTGGTCACCATCACCGAAGTCGGCTTGGCGATGCCGATGGCGTAGGACACCTGGATCTGGCAACGCTCGGCCAGGCCGGCAGCGACGATGTTCTTGGCCACGTAACGGCCGGCGTAGGCGGCCGAACGGTCGACCTTGGACGGGTCCTTGCCGGAGAAGGCGCCACCGCCGTGGGGCGCTGCACCGCCGTAGGTATCGACGATGATCTTGCGGCCGGTCAGGCCGCAGTCACCCTGCGGGCCGCCGATGACGAAGCGGCCGGTGGGGTTGATCAGGTAGCGGGTGTTCTTGAGCCATTCGGCCGGCAGCACCGGCTTGATGATTTCCTCGATGGCGGCTTCGTGGATGTCCTTCTGGTCCATCTCGGGCGAATGCTGGGTCGACAGCACCACGGTGTCGATGGCGACCGGCTTGCCGTCCACGTACTTCAGGGTGACCTGGGACTTGGCGTCCGGACGCAGCCAGGGCAGGCGGCCGTCCTTGCGCAGTTGCGACTGGCGTTCCACGATGCGGTGCGCATAGTAGATGGCAGCCGGCATCAGCTCCGGGGTTTCGTTGCAGGCGTAGCCGAACATCAGGCCCTGGTCGCCGGCACCCTGCTCCAGGTCCACTCCCTTGCCCTCATCGACGCCCTGGGCGATGTCGGGGGATTGCTTGTCGTAGGCGACCAGCACGGCGCAGCTCTTGTAGTCGATGCCGAAATCGGCATTGTCGTAGCCGATGCGCTTGATGGTTTCGCGGGCCACATCGATGTAGTCGACATTGGCGCGGGTGGTGATTTCACCGGCCAGCACCACCAGACCGGTGTTGCACAGGGTTTCGGCGGCCACGCGCGATTGCGGATCCTGGGTGAAGATGGCATCCAGGATGGCATCCGAGATCTGGTCGGCGACCTTGTCGGGATGACCTTCGGAAACGGATTCGGAAGTGAAGAGATATTCGTTGGACATGCAAGCCTCTGACTGAAAACGATTTAGCAATGTCGCGGCCCATCGTTAGTCGTGCCTGCGACGCTTTAGCGAAATTTGTACCCCGTCTCGCAAGTTGTCATTAACTCGACGGCTTGTGCTATTTTACGCCTCTTGCAATTTTCTGCAATTTGGCGGCGGAAGCGCCCCGCTCAACCGTTATCGGCACGTATGCTCGTTTCTTTATTCCGCCTGCTGTCCTTCCTGCCCTTGCCAGTACTGCATGCCATCGGTGTGGTGACGGGCTGGCTGGTGTTCCTGCTCTCGCCGTCCTACCGGCGCCGCCTGCAGAACAACATTGCCCTGGCCGGACATCGCGCCAGCCTGTTCAAGGCGGTCGGCGAGGCGGGCAAGGGCATGTTCGAGCTGCCGTTCATCTGGTGCGCCTCGCCCCGCCGGGTGCTGCGCACGGCACGCCTGCGCAACTGGGATATGGTGGAGCAGGCGCTGGCAGCCAAGTCCGGTGTCATCTTGCTCACGCCGCACCTGGGTTGCTTCGAAATCTCGGCCCAGGTCGTGGCGCACCATACCAGCCTGAGTGTCCTCTACCGCCCTCCGCGCAAGGCTGCCCTCAAGCCCCTGATCGAGGGCGCCCGCGCCCGCGCCAACCTGCACCTGGCCCCGGCCAACCTGGCGGGCGTGCGCATCCTGCTGAAGGCGCTGAAGAATAGCCAGGCCATCGGCCTGCTGCCGGACCAGGTGCCGCAAAACGGCGAAGGCGTCTGGGCCGACTTCTTCGGCAAGCCGGCCTACACCATGACCCTGCCCGCCAAGCTGCAACAGATGAGCGGTGCGCCCTTGCTGCTGGTCTATGCGGAAAGGCTGTCCTGGGGACGCGGCTTTGACGTGCACTTCGTTCCATTTGAAGGTGAACTTCCCGAATCGCCGGTACAGCAGGCCCGCGCCATCAATGCCGCCATGGAAAAACTGATCGCCCACTGCCCGGCCCAATATATCTGGAGCTACAACCGCTACAAGACACCGCCCGGCGTGACCAGGCCCGGGGAGGCATCGTCATGAGACTGCTCCTGGCCATCATGTGGCTGCTGCACTGGTTGCCCCTGCCCATCCTCGGCCGCCTGGGCGAAGGTATCGGCGCGCTGCTCTATATCTATATGCGTCCCCGGCGTCATATCGCGCTGACCAACCTGCGCCTTTGCTTCCCGGAGAAGACCGAAGAAGAACGCGTACGCATTGCCCGCGAGCATTTCCGCCTGTTCGCCCGCAGTGCACTGGAACGCGGCATCCTCTGGTGGGCGCCGGTATCGCGTCTGCGCCGGCTGATCCAGGTCGACCCGGGCATGCCGCTGGAGACCTTCGCCAAGGGGCCGACCATCCTGCTGGCGCCGCATTTCGTCTGCCTGGAAATTCCCGGCGCGACCCTGGGCGTGTTCTCCGAATATTCGGCCTGTACCATCTATACCAAGCAACGCAATGCCGTCATCGACCGCGCACTGCTGAAGGGCCGTCTGCGCTTCCGGCCGGCAACCTTGCTGGCGCGCGAACAGGGCGTCAAGCCCATCATCCGCGCCATGCGCAAGGGCCTGCCCTTCCTGATGTTGCCGGACATGGACTTCGGCATCCGCGACGCCGAATTCGTGCCTTTCTTCGGGGTACCCGCCGCCACCCTCACAGCCACGGCCCGCATCGCCGCGGCTACCGGTGCCGCGGTCGTGCCGGTGGTCTGCACCTTCCTGCCCAACTACAAGGGCTGGAAAGCCACCTACTATCCCGCCTGGACCGACTATCCGGGCGAGGACATCGTGGCCGCCACGCGCCGCATGAATGCCTTCATCGAAGAACGCGTACGTGAGCATCCGGCTGAATACTTCTGGGCCCACAAGCGCTTCAAGACCCGTCCGCCGGGCGAGCCGGACGTCTATGGACGCGACGCGGACTGAGCAGCGAGCGCGACGGCCAGCAGCCGTCCTATAATCTGCACATGAAAATCAAATTTACCAAGATGCATGGCGCCGGCAACGACTTCGTCGTCCTCGACGCCGTCAACCAGGCCATTTCGCTGACCCCCGCCCAGTGGCAGTTCATCGCCGACCGTCGCTTCGGCATCGGTGCCGACCAGATGCTGGTGGTGGAAAAAGCACAGGGTGCCGGCATCGATTTCCGTTATCGCATCTATAACGCCGATGGCGGCGAGGTCGAGCAATGCGGCAATGGCGCGCGCGCCTTCGTGCGCTTCGTCACCGAAAAGGGGCTCACCGACAAGCGCGCCATCCGTGTGGAAACCATGTCCGGCGTGATCGAACCGCGCCTGGAAGACGACGGCCAGATCACCGTGGATATGGGCGCCCCCATCCTGACCCCGGCCGACGTTCCCTTCGACAGCCATGGCCTGCAGCATCGCAGCGAGGCCGAAGACAATCTGTGGCCGCTGGACGTGGCCGGCAAGACCACCTGGATCTCGGTGGTGTCGATGGGCAATCCGCACGCGGTGCAACTGGTCGATGACAGTGAAGCAGCGCCGGTACTGACCGACGGTCCGCTGATCGAACATCACCCGCGCTTCCCCAAGCGCGTCAATGCCGGTTTCATGCAGGTGGTCGATCGCCATCACATCAACCTGCGTGTCTATGAACGCGGTGCCGGCGAAACCCTGGCGTGCGGCACCGGCGCCTGTGCCGCAGTGGTGGCCGGCATCCGGCGCGGCCTGCTGGATTCACCGGTGGCGGTGCAGACCCATGGCGGCGTGCTCAACATTGCCTGGGCCGGCCCGGGCGAACCGGTGATGATGACCGGACCGGCGGTGACCGTGTTCGAAGGCGAGATCGATTTGCCGGATCAGCTCTGAGACAATTTAATACACATATGAAAACGGCTTGCTGAACACATCAGCAAGCCGTTTTCATTTGCCTGCGACCTTGGAAGGCCGCGGCGCGGCGGTTCAAGCAGCCAGATCCTGTTCTTCCACCTCGTCGTCCTCCTGCACCTGCGGCAACACGCTCTTGAGGCGGTACAGCCGCTGACGATAATTGCCTTCCGGACCGGCGGGGCCACAATCCATGTCTTCGAACAGGCGTCCGATGCGATTGAGCGTACCGCGCTGCTCTCCCGTCTCCACCAGGATCAGGCGCCGCTTGCTGCGCGCATACTGGCTGCGGATGTCCACCATCAGGCAATGGCCGCAATCGGCCTGTTTCAGATCGATCAGCAGCGCTTCCGGCCGGGTCAGTCCGAACAGGGCCGCCAGTTCGATGCGTGCCGCCAGGAAGGGATGCGCATTGATCTGCTCGCGACTGAGCTGCGCGCGCGCCCGCATCGCCCATTCGGCAGCCAGGGGGCGATCGGCGACCTTGTCCAGCAAGGTCCGCGCCTGCTGCGCTCCCTGAGTGGCGGCCTTCTGCAACCAATACAGGGCACGCACGTCGTTGCCCGGATCATCGCGACGGTTACGCCAGGCGCCCACCCCGCATTCGACCTGCGCTTCCACATGGCCCATCTCGGCAGCACGCTCAAGGTAATGCTGCACGTCAGCCAGATTGCGTTGCGAAAACTCGGGCTTCAGATAGATACGCGACAGGACATACCAGGCCGCTGCCATGCCCTGCTCCCCGGCCAGGGTGAGCCAGCGGATGGCCTTCTTGTAGTTGGCCGAACCCTGGCCGGCGAAGCGCCGCACGCCCGCCTGGTCCAGACGTCCATATAAAAGACCCAGGGCCAGCTGCGCGTCACGGTCGCAGGCCAGCGCGGCCAGTTCCAGCAATTGCTGGGCGTGCAACAGGTCGGGACGCTTGTCAGCCATATGGACCTGGGCCAGGCGATACAGCAGCTGGATGTTCTGCGCGCCCAGCGCCGCCGCCAGGGCCTCGGAGGGGGCATTGAGTTGCGCCACCGTGCCCTCGTGCTGGCGCAACAGGGCGTCAGCCAGGGGCTGAGCCCGCTGGCGGAAGGTGGCGAAGTCGGATTGCCGCCAGGCCGCGTCGGCCAGCGCGTGCTGGGCTTGTTCGACGCCGGCGTCAGCGGCTTTCTTCGTCCACTGATGCAGCTCCTCGGCCTTGACCGCCGGCGCGGGCGACTGCGCTTCGCCAGGGATGGCGTTCGAAGAGGCTGCAGTGGCGGGGGCCAGCATGCGCTCGCCCTGCCGGGCTAATAACCACTGCGCGTCCGGATCCCCCTCGCGGGCGACCACTTCCAGGGCGCGGATGGCCTTGTGCTTCAACTCGACGCTGATGGTCGCGGTGACGGCAGGGTTATCCAGCACCAGCCGCGCAAACACCAACCCAGCGCGCGTCAGGCCGGCGTCGAATGCACGTTCGTACCATTGCGCAGCTTCCTGCGGCTTGGCCAGCGGTACCACGACCTCATAGGGAATATGCTGGGCGATCAGCATCCAGGCATCGGCCAGCCCCTGGCGCGCCGCCCGCTCCAGCCAATGAAAGGCAGTGCCTGCACTTTGCGGCAAACCATTACCGCCAAACAGATAACGCTTGCCCAGCGTCAATTGCGCCTGCGCCTCTCCAGCACGCGCGGCGCGGATGATTGCAAGATCCTCGCGATTGGCCATCAGACCTCCACGTCCGGTCAGAAAGCCAAAATTATGCCCCACAATCGACATTTCTTTAAAAATGACTCGAAAAACTATCAGAATGCATCTTTTTGACAACAAGCGTATTGACGAGACGATGCGGATCAAGTTTGCGTCATACCTGCCGTTAATAAGTGACAAGCTGAGTGCCAAAATTTGCCTGTCATGCATTGACGGGGTGGAAAGCGTTTGAAAAAAACAACACTCATACTGCACTTTGGCGCTTTCAACCAAAATTCCTCCCCCCACGTGACCAATCTGCGGCCACGCCAAATGAGAACCCTTAATGTCTCACCATCCGACCAGAAGTACGGATCCTCAAGACTATTTTTATAGAAGGATGTCAAATGAAAAAATCTCTGCTGGCACTGGCCGTCCTCGGCGCGTTCGCAGGTGCTGCTCAAGCACAAAGCTCCGTCACCATCTACGGTATCGTTGATACCGGTATCGCTTACTCCAGCAAGGTCGCTACCGCAACCGGTGGCACCGGCAGCAAGTTCGGCATCAACTCTGGCGTGATCCAAGGTTCCCGTATCGGTTTCAAGGGCGTTGAAGATCTGGGCGGCGGTCTGTCCGCAGTCTTCAACCTGGAAGCCGGCTTCACCAACGACGACGGCGGCCTGCAAGGCTCCGACGCCGTGACCTCCTCCAACCTGTTCCGCCGCAAGTCGGTGGTCGGTCTGGCTGGTGGCTTCGGTACCGTTCTGCTGGGTCGTCAAACCGACTTCTCGGACACCATCTCCGCTTACACCGCTGTTAACGACTTCGGCGGCGTGGTCTCCAACTCGGGTTCGGGCCTGAACCGCCTGCAAGGTGTTCGTACCAACAACTCGATCAGCTACACCACCACCAACCTGAGCGGCTTCACCGGTAACCTGATCTACGGTTTCGGCGAACAAGCTGGCAAGACCTCCGCTGGTCAAGCCTACGGCATCGGTGGTAAGTACGACAACGGTCCTCTGGGTCTGGGTATCAACTACTACCAATCCAAGGCCGGTTCGACCCCGTCTGACACCAGCCTGATCCCGGCTGCTGGCACCACCGGCAACGCCAACACCGCTGCTGCCGTCGCTGGCAACACCGCTCTGAAGTCCCTGAACGTTGTGGCTTCCTACCAGTTCGGCGCCGCCCGCGTGTACGCTAACTACTCGCGCGTCAAGCAAGATCTGAAGGGCACCCCGACCGTTGCTACCGCAACCCTGGGCAACGCACAGAAGGTTGATACCTATGAAGTCGGTACCGCCTACTCCCTGTCGCCTTCCCTGAAGCTGCTGGCAGCTGTTGACCACTCCCGCGCGACCTTCAACGGCGTCGACGGCAAGGGCAAGCTGACCCAGATCAGCCTGGGTGCTGACTACTGGCTGTCCAAGCGTACCGACCTGTACGCCTTCGTGTCCAACATGCGCGCTAGCGACATCCAAAACCCGGGTGTCACCGGTGGCGCAACCGGTTCCGATGCCAGCCAAACCGCTGTCATCACCGGTATCCGTCACAAGTTCTAATTCATGGATCTGAAACTGGCATGAATGTGTCAGTTTCAACCTGAATTGAGCCTGAGCTGGAACGAAAAAGGCCTGCATGAGCAATCATGCAGGCCTTTTTCTTTTACCTTTCCTTTACCTTCCCTTGCCTTTTCTTATCGCGCCGCCATGCTTTGCACGCCATGGCAGGCAAGGCCGCCTGGCCACGCCGGCGATGATTGTCAGCATGTCCGATAGCGAGGATAATCTCGCGATATTTCCGGCACGCCACCTTTTGCCTGCCGCTGGTACCTCACTCACAGACCCTCGACGATGACCTCCGAACTGGATTCCAACCTGATTGCCGACTACCTGCTGGAACATCCTCATTTCTTCGAGGAGCATGCAGAGCTGCTTTCGACCATCAAGTTGACCAGCCCGGTAATGGGCCGCGCGGTCTCGCTGCAGGAGCGGCAGATGGAAATCCTGCGCGAAAAGATCCGCGTGCAGGAATTGCGCATGGCCGACCTCATGCGTATCGCCCAGGAAAACGACGAGATCACCAACAAGTTCCAGGCCTGGAGCCGCGCCCTGCTGTTGACGCGCGACGCCGCCGACCTGCCACGCACGCTGGTCACCCAATTGCAGGAAATCTTCCACGTGCCGCAAGTGACCGTGCGCCTGTGGAATCTGGGCCAGGCCCATGCCGACAACTGGGCCACCCGGCAAGTCTCGGACGACGCCCGCATCTTTGCCAACGGTCTGTCGGCGCCCTTCTGCGGTCCCAACAAGGAATTCGAAGCGGCCACCTGGCTGGACGATGCCGACTCGGTGAAATCGGTCGCCATCCTGCCACTGCGCGTGGGCGCAGCGCCTGAAGCCTTCGGCCTGCTGGTACTGGGCTCGCCGGACCCGAGCCGTTTCACCTCCGACATGGGGACCGATTTCCTGACCCGCATCGGCGAAACCGGTAGCGCCGCACTGGCCTGCCTGCTGCGCTGATGCACCGCCTGGCAGAGCGGCCCCGTTCCGTTCTGCGCACGCCGCCAATGTGAAGGATGACGCCATGGATGGCACCGCCTCCGCCCTGATCGGCCACTATCTCTCCTTTTTGCGCGCCCAGCGCAAGCTGTCCCCTCATACACTGGACAATTACGGCCGTGACCTGCAGGAATTACGCTCGCTGCTGGCGCCGGCCGACGCGGACGCATCTAATGCCGAGCTCGATCTGCGCGGCGTCACCCAGGTACAGATCAGGAAATGCGCCGCCCGGCTGCATGCACGCGGCCTGAATGCCCGCTCGATTTCACGCAAGCTGTCGGCCTGGCGCGGCTTCTTCGGGTGGTTGTCGATGGAAATCGAACTGCCCGCCAACCCGGTCGATGGCGTCAAGCCCCCCAAGAAGAGCAAACCCCTGCCCAAGGCGCTGGCCGCCGATGATGCCGTGCGCCTGGTCGCACAGGCCGATCCGGGGCGCGACCCCGACTCCACCCTGGCGGCCTGCAATCGCGCCATGTTCGAATTGCTCTATTCGAGCGGATTACGCGTCTCCGAGCTGGTGGGCATCGACGTGGCCGATATCGGCGAAGGCAGCTATGAGTCCGCCGGCTGGATCGACCTGGAAGAAGCCGAGGTCACCGTCACCGGCAAGGGTGGCAAGAAGCGCAAGGTGCCGGTGGGAAAAGCCGCCCTGCAGGCGATCAGCGACTGGCTGCCGCTGCGGGCCGGCCTGGTGCGCGCCGATGGCGGCAGCGACTGCCATGCACTTTTCCTCAACGAGCGGGGCGCCCGCATGTCGCCCCGGGTCACGCAATTGCGTTTGAAAGCGCATGGCAAGGGAGTGGAAATGGCGTCCGACGTGCATCCTCACATGTTGCGACACTCCTTTGCCTCGCATGTGCTGCAGAGCTCGGGCGACCTGCGTGCGGTACAGGAAATGCTGGGCCATGCCTCCATCACCGCGACCCAGGTCTATACCGCGCTGGACTTCCAGCGCCTGGCCCAGGTCTACGACCAGGCCCACCCCCGCGCGCGCAAGGGCGGCAAGGACAACAACAACTAGCCGCGACCGCCGCTACGGCTGTCGGCGCGGGGGGTGAGCGCCGCATGGGCTAAAATAGATGACCGGCGCTTGCTGCGCCGCCAAGTTTCTCTGCCAGTGACCTGGCTCCTCGAACGTTCCAGCCAATGCCGACCATGAAAGCCAAAGCCGCCGACCACTCCTCCGCCAGCACCAGCGCGCAAGCCGCGACCGTGACGGCGCTGGCCGAGGCGCAACTGCGCGAAGCCGGCGTGCGGGTGACGCAGGCCCGCGTGAACGTGCTGGGAGCATTGCTGGAAACCCGCAGTGCGGCGTCACACCAGGATATCCAGGATCGCTTCGCCGACATGGACCGGGTCACGCTCTACCGCGCCCTGGATTGCCTGACCGAGGCCGGCCTGGCGCACAAGATTTCCAGCGATGACCGGATCTTCCGCTACAGCGCCGGTGCCGATCATCCCGAGCACGGCCTGCACGACCACTCCCATGGCAAGCAACACCAGCACGGTCATTTCAAATGCACCCGTTGCCACCGAGTGTTCTGCCTGGATGCCAGCGATGGCACCGATTTCCTGGCGACCGTCCTGCCCGATGCCGATCGGCATCGCTCCACCGCCGCGCAATTGCAATCGGCCCTGCGCAAGACACTGGGCAAGGGTTTCCAGAGCCACGAAGTGGAGCTGACCATCAAGGGCTGGTGCGCCGATTGCGCCGACTAAGACCAGCCCGGCAACTCAGCAACCCAGCAACCCCATCCTCGCCTAGCGCAAGGCTCCCAGCGCCGCCAGCCGGCGCGGCAACTGCCGCACTGAACGAACCTTCACATCAACGAAACCCGGTAAGCGGCTCAAGGCGCGCTGTCCCCCCATATGTCCCAGGAGCGCCTGGCTGCCGCGCAGGTACTGGGTCACCCAGGCAGTACGCACGCCAAGTTCACGGGCACTTTTCAGGTTATCTACGGTGTCCTCGACCAGGATGCAGCGACGCGGCGCGATCTTGTGACGCGCCAGCAGCTTGCGCAGCATCAGCCGCGAAGGTTTGGGCCGCAACTGGCGATGCACGTGCATGCTCTCGATGGAAATGTGATGCGAGAAATGGCGGTGCAGCCCCAGATGCCGCACCAGTTCGCGTGAATAACGGCGGGGCGCATTGGTGAGCAGGATCTTGCGTCCCGGCAGTTGCTGCAGCCAGCGGCCGATGCCACGCTCGGCACGGACCATGCCGGGCAGGTCATCGAAGAGGTGTGCCTCGTGCAGGAACTCATCGATATCCATGCCGTGATGGCGCACCAGGCCCAGCAGGGTGGCACCGTACAGTTTCCAGTAATGCCGGCGCAGATAGTTCACCGCCGCCTCGTCGCTGGGCTGCCCGTCGTTCTCCAGCACCCGCTGGATGATGCGGTTCATGTTGGTGTTGATGGCCGGGAAGATCGCGTGCGAGGCGTTGTGCAGGGTGTTGTCGAGGTCGAAAAGCCAGAGCGGTGTAGTATTGGACGCCATAAATCGGACCGGCGCGCCTGCCAGCAGGCATGGACGCACCTTCAGCAAAGAAAGGCCAGCAGTGAACGGATTGATGCAACGGGTGATTATAGTGAGTTTGACTTGGTTGTCCTGCTTTAACTTCTCCCTCCCCGCCCATGCGGCCGCTACCGGCGAGGGACAAAGCAGTATCCCGCCGCGCGGCGCGCTGTATCAGGTCTCCGATGGTCGCCATTCCCTGCTGCTGTTCGGCACCATCCACGTGGGTGCACCCGATTTCTATCCGCTGGAGCCGCGCCTGACCCGCTCCCTGTCTGCCGCCCCCGTGCTGGCGCTGGAACTGGACCCGGACAATGGCGCCGCGATGCAGAACGCCGTGCAGCGCTATGCCCTCTACCCTGACGGTCAGCGCATCCAGGACCACCTCTATCCCGCCCTGGCGCAGCGCACGATTGCCACGCTGGAACGTCTGGGCCTGCCGCTGCAGGCCGTGCAGCACATGCGTCCATGGATGCTGGCCATGGCCCTGACGGTGCAGGAATACGGGCGCCACGGTTACCGCACCGACCTGGCCGTGGACAGCCATCTGGCCAACGCCGTGCGCGCCCACGGTGGCGAGGTAGTCGAACTGGAGAGCGCGGACCGCCAGATGAGCCTCTTCAGCCAGCTTACCGAAGCACAACAGGCCGAATTCCTGGCCGATACCCTGCGGGAACTGGATGACGCCGCCCTGAGCCGCAAGCTCGACCTGCTGGTGACCGCCTGGCGTCACGCCGACAGCGCCGGCTTCGCCACCGCGCTCAAGGACATGCGGCAGGATGACAGCTTCGCCACCCGCTTTACGCTCAAGACCCTGCTCCAGCAACGCAATCCCGGGCTGGCCAAGGGCGTGGCCGACCTGCTGCGCCAGCATGACGGCGCCGTGGCGGCGATCGGCATCCTCCACCTGGTGGGACCGGACAGCGTGCCGTTCCTGCTGAAGCAAAAGGGATTGCAGGTCAAACAACTCTATTGATCTGTACCACGCCTTGACCGGCGGGCATAAAAAAATGGATGAGCATGCTCATCCATTTTTTGTGCTGCCGACTGCCCGAACGCAGTATCAGTGCGAGCGGATCATGGTCCCGAAGGCCTGCTCGGTCAGCACTTCCAGCAGCAGCGAGTGTTCGATGCGACCGTCGATGATGTGCACCGTGTTCACGCCCGACTTGGCCGCATCCAGGGCCGAGGAAATCTTGGGCAGCATGCCGCCGGAAATGGTGCCGTCGGCGAACATCTCGTCGATCTCGCGGGCCGACAGGTCGGTCAGCAGATTGCCGGCCTTGTCCTGGACACCGGCGATGTTGGTCATCATGATCAGCTTTTCGGCGTGCAGGATCTCGGCGATCTTGCCGGCCACCACGTCGGCATTGATGTTGTAGGCCTGGCCGTCGTCACCGAAACCGATGGGCGAGATGATGGGGATGAAGGCATCGTCCTGCAGCGCCTTGACCACCGCCGGGTTGATCGCCTCGATCTCGCCCACGTAGCCGATGTCCAGGAACTGGCCCGGATGCTCCTTGTCCGGCATCTGCATCTTGCGTGCGCGGATCAGGCCGCCGTCCTTGCCGGTCAGGCCCACCGCCTGGCCACCATAGTGATTGATCAGCATCACGATGTCCTGCTGCACTTCGCCGCCCAGCACCCATTCCACCACTTCCATGGTCTCTTCGTCGGTGATGCGCATGCCCTGCACGAAGGTCCCCTGCTTGCCGATCTTCTTGAGTGCCGCATCGATCTGCGGGCCGCCACCGTGGACCACCACCGGGTTCATGCCGACCAGCTTCAACAGGATCACGTCACGGGCGAAGCCGTGCTTGAGGCTTTCCTCGGTCATCGCATTGCCACCGTACTTGACCACGATGGTCTTGCCGTGGAATTTACGGATATACGGCAGCGCCTCGGCCAGGATTTCGGCTTTGATCTGGGGGGCTACGTTGGTCAGGTCGGTGGTCATGGCAATGTCCTGTCGATGCGATGAGGGATGGGTGACGGGTAAAGGTTAGGGACGGGATTTTACATGGAAAGCCGCCCGGCTTCGCAGCGCAACATGCGGCGTGTCCGATCCAGACAACGCCGCCGCCTTCAGGCGCTGCAGCCGCGGATTTCCTGGTCCGGGAAAGCGCTCTTGATGTTGTCCAGGGCGCTGCGCGCCTCCGGTGTCAGATCACGCAACTGGAAGACCTGCTTGCCGGCCCCGGAGCGGCGCGCAATGATGCGGGCGCTGCGCACCCCGCGCGAGATCAGCTGGCTGACATAGGCCTTGGCCGCCTCCTCGGTGCGGAAGATGCCCAGCGAAACGCCCGAGCGCAATGCCGGGTTGGGGAAACTGTCAGGAATGACGTAGAAGTCGCCGATGCCCAGGCGACGCAGCTCGGCGATGCGCCGGTCGGCTCCCTCTCGGCCATCCTGCGGGGGGATGTAGACCATGTGGCTGGTCACATCCTGGGTCAGCTTCTGGACCACCTTGTCACCCAGGTTGAGACTGGCAAGCTGGGCCGAGAAGCGACGGGCATCGGCAGCCGTGAAGTTGCCGACCTCGGTGCAGGAAGGGGTAACGGCAGCGACCTGAGGCGCCGTCGTGGCTGGGGTGGATGGGGTTGCTGAGGTGGCCGGCCCCGCCGGCGTCGCTTGCGCAGCGGCGGCAGGTTCACTTGCAGCAGGCGTGGCGGCGGCCGGGGCGGCGGCAGCGGATGCTGCGACGGACGCCCCCTCGGCGCTGGCAGGCGCGCCGGGCGCCGGCTGCGCCCGCAATTGGGAGGCCAGCTTCTCGCTATTGGCCGGCAGCACGCTCAACAGCTCGGGATGCAATTGCTCGGCCAGGCGCTGCGGCTCGCGTCGTTCGGTCGCGCTGGCACCGAAATAGCCACGCGGCAAGCCGAACAGGACCACGTTACCGACCAGCAATAGCCAAAAAAGCAGTTTCAGCTTCATCCGTGCCTTGTCTTTCCTTGTCTTTGCTTGCCTTGGTTGATCTGCCTGACTCGATGGACTGGCTTCAACGCCCATGGTTCATGGCCGTCTGCAGGCCGAGCAGGACCAGATTATCCACTTTTTCCAGCGCCGTATCGCCCAGCCGCAGGTAAGGCGCCAGCAGCACGCCGGCACCACCGGACAGCAGGCAGCGCACCCGCGCCTGGGGCCGCGCCAGCTGGCGCTGCACCAGCGCATGTTCGATCGCCCCGACCTGGGCGGCGATGCAACCGGAAACGATGGCGTCCACCGTATTGTCGGCAAACACCTTCTCGGGCGGTGCCGCGCCATCGATGCGTGGCAGTTGCGCGGTGTTCAGCGCCAGCGAGGTGGCCATGGTGCCGAAGCCGGGCAGGATCATGCCGCCCTCGAACACACCAGCGGCACTGAGCACGTCGATGGTCGTGGCCGTGCCACAGGTGACCACCAGCAATTCCTCGTCGGGAAATAGCGCGCGCGCGCCGATGGCGGCGGCGAAACGGTCACAACCGAGTTGGCCGGGATGCCGATAGCCGTTGCGCACGCCGGCACGCTCGGCGGTGGAGGCAAACCATTCGACGATGACGCGCGGCCCGAATGCCTCCTGCAAGACAGCCTGCAGGCTGTCCCGCAACGCCGGGCCGGCCACGTTGGAGACGCACACCTGCATTCCTGCAGCCGGCACCACCATGCCTGACCAGGCCTGCAACAGCGTGGCCACGTCGGCACGCTCGACCGCGCCCTGCTGCAGCCAGCCGCCCGTCACGGCCGTGTCAACGCTGGACAGGGCCCACTTGATACGGGTATTGCCGGCGTCGATCAGCAGCATCATCCGTCCTGCAGGCGCAACGACAGGTCACCGGCCAGCACCTCGACCTGGCCCAGCTCGGTATCCATCAGGAAGCGGCCCATCATGTCCACGCCAACGGCGGTCCCCTCATGGACCACGCGACCGTTGTCGACGATCTTGACGGCCTGTCCGGCGTAGGCGTGGAAGGCTTCCCAGCGCTTGACGAAGGCACCGAAGCCGCGCTGTTCGAACTCCTCCAGCACGCCGGCGAGGGCGCTGGCGATGATGGCCAGTACCGTCTCGCGGGGCGCCTTCTGCAATTCGGTCGCCGCCCCCACCGGACGCTGCAGCTCGTCGGCCAGGCCCACCGGCACGGCCAGGTTGATACCGATGCCGATCACCGCCCAGGTGGCGTCACCGCGCCCACCGTCGGAAGCGGTCTCGATGAGGATGCCGGCCAGCTTGGCGCCGTCGCGCAGCACGTCATTGGGCCATTTCAGCTGCGGGCGCACGCCGAACACTTCGAGCGCCTCGGCCAGCGCCACGCCGATGGCCAGCGGCAGACCCAGCAAAGCATGCGTAGGGCGCTGCAGGCGCCAGGCCAGCGAAAAGGTCAGCGAATCCTCGGGGGCCGCGCGCCAGGGACGGCCGGCGCGGCCGCGACCAGCGGTCTGGCGGTCCGCCACCAGCAACAGAGGGCGCTGCAGGCTGCTCAAACGCTGCATCAGGTCGACGTTGGTGGAACCGGTCTGGGCCACCGCCTCGACGTCGATGCGTTGCTGGCCATCGCGGTCGGAGCCGGCCAGCAACATGCCGATGCGCTCGGGACGCACCAGCGGCGCCGATTCCGATTCGGCGGGCATGGGAAAAGTCAGGGTCATAGCGCGCATTGTACCGGCAGACAGTGTCCACGCGGCGGGCCAGGGGCAGTAGGGACGGCAGGGGCGGCGGCCCGCGAAATCGGTTACCCTCTGGCGCATGCCAGCTCCAACCGATTCCGCCGCCAACAGCGAGGCCAACCGCACCCGCGCTCCTGCTGCGCCGACCGCGTCTTCCTTTGCGCGGGTCAGCCTGCTGGTCTATGCCGTGCTGATCGTCTACGCCAGCTGGTACCCCTTCAGCGGCTGGCGCGACATGGGCATCAAACCCTTCGACTACCTGGGCGCGCGGCTACCCTATTACTGGACCGCCTTCGACGTCTGGACCAATGTCGCCGGCTACGCGCCCCTGGGAGCGCTGCTGGTGCTGGCCATGTATCCGCGCATCCGGCCGTGGTGGGCCGTATGGCCGGCCATGCTGGGCGGGGCGCTGCTGTCGGCCTGCATGGAGGCGGTGCAGACCTACCTGCCGACCCGCGTGCCTTCCAACCTCGATCTCCTGACCAACTCCGCCGGGGCCGCACTGGGCGCCGTACTGGGAGCGCTCTGCAGTCGCTATTTCCTGCACGAGAGCCGCTTCCTGCTGGTACGGCGGCGCTGGTTCTCGGGTGAAGCCAGCCGCGGACTGGCGGTGGCGGGCCTGTGGCCGCTGGCGCTGATCTATCCCCAGAACCACCTGTTCGGCCTGGGTCATCTGGTGCCACCCTTGTCGGCCTTCTTTTCCGACCTGCTCGATACCCCCATCGACCTGGCCACCACCTGGCTCAACAGCGCCCAGCTCAGTGCCGAGCAGTACTGGCTGGCCGACGTCATCGTCACCGCCTGCGGCCTGACCGGGGCCGCCTTGCTGTTCCTGCTGCTGTTGCGCAGGCAGGCGCCACGACGGCGGCTGGTGGCGCTGTACCTGCTGGCCTGCATCGCCGCCAAGTCGCTAGCCTGCGCGCTATTCTTCGCGCCCCAGAATGCCTTCATCTGGATTTCGCCCAGCGCCGTGGGCGGGATCATGCTGGGCACCCTGATGATCGCCGGCCTGACCTGGGCGCCCCCCACGGCACAGCGACGCGTCGCCGCGCTGGCGCTGATCCTGAGCCTGGTGGTGACCAATGCCGTACCGGCCAACCCCTACTACCTCTCCACGCTGGAGACCTGGGTACAGGGCAAGTTCCTCAACTTCGACGGCGCCGCCCAGTTCCTGTCGGTCCTGTGGCCCTTCCTGGCGATCTGGTTCCTGTTCCACCCGGTGCACCGCAGGCAAGTCTGAGCGGGGTGTATCATTGACGCTTTGCCGGCCCGCGCCGGCAGCGTCGCCACTGTCCAGAGGTCTTCATCCATGAGCGATCAACCCTACTACGAACACCACGTCTTCTTCTGCCTGAACCAGCGCAAGCCGGGCGAGCGCACCTGCTGTGCCGACAAGGGCGCCCAGGCAGCCCAGGAACATGCCAAGAAACGCATCAAGCAACTGGGCCTGTCGGCACCCGGCAAGGTCCGCATCAACAAGGCCGGCTGCCTGGAGCGCTGCGAAGAAGGCCCGGTGGTGGTGATCTACCCGCAGGGTACCTGGTACACCTACGTCGATAACGAAGACATCGACGAGATCATCGACAGCCACATCGTCGGTGGCAAGGTAGTCGACCGCCTCAAGATCTAGCCTCTCCGCTCCCTCTGTTTAGCAATCTAGCAACATGAACGCACACACCCAGAATTTCATGATCGCAGGCGCCGTCGGCCAGCTAGAATGCGCACTCGACCTGCCTGACCCCGAACTCTTCGCCGCCCCGGTCGGCCTGGCCCTGGTGGCCCATCCCCACCCGCTCTATGGCGGAACCATGGACAACAAGGTCGCACAAACCCTGGCCCGCACCTTCCTGGCGCTGGGCTATGTGGCGGTACGCATGAATTTCCGTGGCGTGGGCAAGTCCGAGGGCGTGCACGACCATGGCGCCGGGGAGACCGACGACATGGCCCTGCTGCTGCAACACATGCGCAACCAGTATCCGGGCCTGCCGCTGGCGCTGGGCGGATTTTCCTTCGGTACCTTCGTCCAGGCCCAACTGCAGCAGCGCCTGCTGCAACAGGACGCGGGCTCGGCTGCCGAGCGCCTGGTGCTGGTCGGCACCGCCGCTGGCAAGTGGCCCATGCCACCGGCTCCGGCCAATACCATCCTGATCCACGGCGAGCAGGACGACACCATTCCCCTGACCGCCGTACTGGACTGGGCCCGCCCGCAGGAACTGCCGGTAGTCGTCATTCCGGGATCGGACCACTTTTTTCACCGCAAGCTGCAACATATCAAAAACGTCGTGGTCGAAAGCTGGCATCGCCGCCCGGCGCAGCTTCAGGCCTGAGCGTTTTTCACCGACGGCCCGAAGGCACGGCGGCGCTGTGAAGCACAGGGCGCCATGCCGGTTTCGTGAGGGGATTTTCGGGGTGAAGATCCATTCAATTGGGAACGAAGCCACATGACGTTTATAATTCAGTGCGTGCAGCCGGCCCGGTGTCCTCGGCGCCTTCGCCACGCTGCCACCTCAAACTGAGCCTGCCCTGCCTTACTCTCTTTTCAAACCAACAGCTACGATGTCCCCCCGTGCTGGCAATTTTTCTTAGGCACCGATGAAAAAGCTTCTCGCGGCGCTCGCCGCAACCGTCCTTTCCGTTTCCGCCCTTACCGCTTCCGCCCAGAGTCTGCCGCCGCCTACCGTGGCTGCCAAGAGCTGGCTGCTGCTGGATGCCTCGGCCAACCAGGTGATCGCCTCCGCCGATCCGGACACCCGCGTGGAGCCAGCCTCGCTGACCAAGCTGATGACCGCCTACCTGGCCTTTGCCGCCCTGCGCGACAAGCGCCTGAGCCTGGAACAGGAAGTCAGCGTCTCGGTCAACGCCTGGAAGGTCGACCCGAGCAGCTCCAAGATGTTCATCGAGCCCAACAAGCCGGTCTCCATCGACAACCTGCTGTACGGTCTGATCTCGGTCTCCGGCAATGATGCCGCCGTGGCCGTGGCCGAAGCGGTCTCCGGCACCGAAGACGCCTTCGTGCAGTTGATGAACCGCGAAGCCCAGCGCCAGGGCCTGACCAATACCCACTTCAGCAACCCGCACGGCCTGCCCAGCGCGGACACCTATACCACCGCGCGTGACCTCTCGATCCTGTGCCGCAACCTGATCAACGACTTCCCCGACTATTACAAGCGCTACTACTCGGTCAAGAAGTTCACCTACAACAACATCACCCAGCCCAACCGCAACCGCCTGCTGTGGCTGGACCCGACGGTGGACGGCATGAAGACCGGTCACACTTCCAGCGCCGGCTATTCGCTGATCACCTCGGCCCATCGCCCGGTGCCCAACGGCGAGCGCCGCCTGATCTCGGTGGTGATCGGTACCGTCTCCGACCAGGTCCGTACGCAGGAAAGCCAGAAGCTGCTGAACTGGGGCTTCCAGAACTTCGACGCCGTCAAGCTGTACGCCAAGGGCCAGCCGGTCGATACGCCTGACGTATGGAAAGGTTCGCAGGGCAAGATCAAGGTCGGCTTCAAGAACGATGTCTACATCACCATCCCCAAGGGCAGCGCCGACAAGGTCAAGACCAAGCTGGATCGCAACGATCCGCTGATCGCTCCGATCTCGGAAAACGCCAAGATCGGTACCCTGAAGGTGACCATCGATGACAAGACCGTGGCAGAACTGCCGGTAGTGGCCCTGGAATCGGTGGGTCCGGCCGGCTTCATCGGCCGTGCCTGGGATTCGCTGCGCCTGATGTTCAAGTAAGCAGGTCTTCCGGCCGCTTCGGCATCCAGCAAAACGCCATCGAGCAATCGATGGCGTTTTTTTATGCCTCCTGGGTAGGCATGCGATGCGTGAAATGCGTGAGATGCCGACTCCGATGCAGGCATCCCACAAACAAAAACGCCACCGGCATCGAACCGGTGGCGTTTTGTTCAGGACTGCGATGATGCTCAGGCAGCCACGGCTTCCTTGGTCACGGCCGGCGCGACATCGTCGGCCGAGGAGCGGATCAGGTGATCGAAGGCCGACAGGGCTGCAGTGGCGCCAGCACCCACGGCGATGACGATCTGCTTGAACGGCACGGTGGTCACGTCACCCGCTGCAAACACGCCGGGAATCGAAGTCTGGCCACGGGCATCGATCTCGATCTCGCCATGCTTGGACAGCGCCAGTGTTCCCTTCAGCCATTCGGTATTGGGCACCAGGCCGATCTGGACGAACACACCTTCCAGTTCCACGTGCTTGACCTCGCCGGTGTCACGCTCCTTGTAGCTGATGCCGTTGACGCGCTGGCCATCGCCGGTGATCTCGGTCGTCTGCGCCGAGGTCACGATGGTGACATTGGGCAGGCTCTTCAGCTTGCGCACCAGCACTGCATCGGCCTTCAGTTCAGCAGCGAACTCGATCAGGGTCACATGGGCGACGATACCGGCCAGGTCGATGGCCGCTTCCACGCCCGAGTTGCCACCGCCGATCACCGACACGCGCTTGCCCTTGAACAGCGGACCATCGCAGTGCGGGCAATAGGCCACGCCCTTGTTCTTGTATTCCTGCTCGCCCGGCACGTTCACATTGCGCCAGCGGGCGCCGGTGGACAGGATCACGGTCTTGCCCTTCAACACGCCGCCGTTGGCCAGCTTCACTTCGATCAGCTTGTCGCCCGGCACCAGGGCCTCGGCGCGTTGCACGTTCATGATGTCGACGTCATACGCCTTGACGTGCTGTTCCAGCGCGGTGGCAAATTGCGGGCCCTCGGTTTCCTTCACCGAGATGAAGTTTTCGATCGCCAGCGTATCGAGTACCTGGCCGCCGAAACGCTCAGCCACCACACCGGTGCGGATACCCTTGCGGGCGGCGTAGATTGCAGCAGCTGCACCAGCAGGACCACCGCCGACGATGAGCACGTCGTAGGCTTCCTTGGCGCTCAGTTCCTCACCCTTGCGGGCGGCGGCGCCGGTGTCCAGACGGGCGAGGATTTCTTCCACGCCGGTACGGCCCTGGCCGAACACTTCACCGTTCATGTACACGGTCGGCACGGCCATGATCTGGCGTTGCTCGACTTCACCCTGGAACAGCGCGCCATCGATGGTCACCGAGCGGATGCGCGGGTTGATGATGGACATCACGTTCAGGGCCTGCACGACTTCCGGGCAGTTCTGGCAGGTCAGCGAGACATAGGTCTCAAAGCTGTAGTCACCATCCAGGTTCTTGATCTGCTCGATGACCTTGTCGTCGAGCTTGATCGGGTGCCCGCCCACTTGCAGCAGGGCCAGCACCAGGGAGGTAAATTCGTGGCCCATCGGGATCGCGGCGAATTCGACGCTGATATCGGTCCCGGGGCGGTTCAGTGTGAACGACGGGGTACGTGCGTTCGCGCTGGAGTCGCGTTGCTCGACCAGCTTGATGCGGTCCGACAGCAGCACGATTTCCTGCAGGAGTTCCTGCATCTCACGGGACTTGGCGCCATCATCGAGCGACGCGACGATCTCGATCGGGTGGCTGACCTTTTCCAGATAGGCCTTCAATTGGGTCTTGAGATTGGCATCAAGCATGATGATTACTTCCTAGTTGGGAGATTCGAGTCTTCTGGAGCACGGCTTGGCCCTTGTGGGGATCCGCCGCTGGCCCAAAGGGGCCGCTCCAGACAGGTACTACAGGATAATTTCTAGCTGAATTTAATTGCCGGGTGGGCGTAGCGAGCGGCCCGGGGTCTGCGGGAGAAGCGCAACCGTACTTGAGTACGGTGAGCATCGCAGCGCAGAGATCGCGCCGCGCAGTAGCCCAATCGGAAATTAAATCTTGCCGACCAGATCCAGGGACGGCTTCAGGGTGGCAGCGCCTTCTTCCCACTTGGCGGGGCAGACTTCACCCGGGTGCGAGGCGACGTATTGTGCAGCCTTGACCTTGCGCAGCAGTTCCGAAGCGTCACGGCCGATGCCGTTGTCATGCACTTCCATGACCTTGATTTCGCCTTCCGGATTGATCACGAAGGTGCCGCGCAGTGCCAGGCCTTCTTCTTCGATCAGCACTTCGAAGTTGCGTGCCAGGGTAGCGGTCGGGTCGCCCACCAGCGGGTACTGGACCTTCTTGATGGCGTCGGAGGTGTCGTGCCATGCCTTGTGGGCGAAGTGGGTGTCGGTGGACACGCCATAGACTTCAACGCCCAGCTTCTTGAATTCAGCGTAGTTGTCGGCCAGATCTTCCAGTTCGGTCGGGCACACGAAGGTGAAGTCCGCCGGGTAGAACACGAACACGGACCACTTGCCCTTCAGGGTGGCTTCGGTGATGTCGACGAACTTGCCATCGTGGTAAGCAGTTGCCTTGAACGGTTTGATAGTGGTGTTGATCAGGGACATGTCGATTTCCTTTTAAGGGGGGTTGAGTGAAGCGATGGGTTGAATAGTAGAACGCCAAACAAAATAGATCAATTTTATTTAATCAATACTTTTGATTGGATTTATCTATCAGTCGTAGAGGCGAGGCTATCGGACTCGCCAGCGACCGGCAAACAGCCCGGGCACCCGGATCACATGGCGGCACGGCCTGCAGATGCAAGCGCGACGCGAGCCAAAATCCGATATCGATCGCTTAAGATGAAGCACTTTCGACGCTCCGGCCGACGTCTGACCGGGGAGCAGCGAAAGTGGGAGCAATGTTACTGCAAGCCTGCCGTTCTTGTGCAGCCGCACAAGCCGACCAATCCTGACGCCCTGCCCGAGATGAGTGATTCCCGACCGCAAGCCGGCCAACGCGCCGATTTTCCGCATTTCCACCCGATCCAGACGCGCTGGATGGATAACGACGTCTATGGTCACGTCAACAACGTCGTCTACTACAGCTGGTTCGATACCGCCGTGAACTACTACCTGGTGCAACAGGGCGTGCTGGATATCGAGCACGGGGAAGTCATCGGCCTGGTCATCGAAACCCATTGCAATTATTTTGCGTCAGTCGCCTTTCCGGATGCGATCGAGGTCGGCGTGCGGGTGGCACACATGGGTCGCAGCAGCGTGCGCTACGAACTGGGTATCTTCAAGGCCGGCGAAGAGCTGACGGCGGCACGCGGCCACTTCGTGCATGTCTATGTGGATCGCGCTACGCGGCGGCCGGTGGAATTGCCGGCCGCGCTGCGTCAGGCGCTGGCCGGCCTGATACAGAGCTGATCCGCGGCTGATCCGAGGCTGATCCGCAAAAGAAAACGCCTGCCGCATCGCTGCGGCAGGCGCCTCTCGTCTTCTCCGTGCCGGTCAGCTTAGGCTGCCAGCTTCTTCTCCAGCTTGTCCTTCACGCCCTGCAGTTCGGGCGGCAGCTTGTGCTTGAGCTTGTCGAACAGTTCCGCATGCAGCTCCAGTTCCTTCAGCCAGGCGGCCTTGTCGATGGAGGTGATGGTGGAGAACTGCTCGGCGCTGAAGTCCAGGCCTTCCCATTGCAGGTCATCGAAGCGCGGGGTGACGCCAAACAGGTGCTCGACACCGCCGGTCTTGACGCCTTGCGGGTCTTCGATGCGGTCCAGCATCCACTTCAGCACGCGCATGTTGTCGCCAAAGCCCGGCCAGACAAACTTGCCGTCGGCATCGGTACGGAACCAGTTGACGCAGTAGATCTTGGGCAGCTCGGCCGGGGAGGCGGCGATCTTCTTGCCGATGTCCAGCCAGTGCTGGAAATATTCGCTCATGTTGTAGCCGGCGAAGGGCAGCATGGCGAACGGGTCGCGACGCACCACGCCCTGCTGACCGACAGCCGCAGCGGTGGTTTCCGAACCCATGGTGGCGGCCATGTAGACGCCTTCGACCCAGTTGCGGGCTTCGGTCACCAGCGGCACGGTGGTGGAGCGGCGACCGCCGAAGATGAAGGCCGAGATCGGCACGCCGGCCGGATCATCCCAGGCCGGGTCGATCACCGGGTTCTGGGTGGCGGCGACGGTGAAGCGGGCGTTCGGGTGAGCCGCCTTGCGGCCGGTTTCCTTGCCGATTTCCGGCGTCCAGTCCTTGCCCTGCCAGTCGATCAGGTGGGCCGGGGCTTCCTTGGTCATGCCTTCCCACCAGACATCGCCGTCATCGGTCAGCGCCACGTTGGTGAAGATGGTATTGGCCGAGACAGAGGCCATGCAGTTGTAGTTGCTCTTCTCGTTGGTGCCCGGGGCCACGCCAAAGTAGCCGGCTTCCGGATTGATCGCATACAGGCGGCCATCGGCACCCGGCTTGATCCAGGCGATGTCGTCACCGATGGTAGTGACCTTCCAGCCGCCGAAGGCCTTGGGCGGGATCAGCATGGCGAAGTTGGTCTTGCCGCAGGCCGAGGGGAAGGCCGCTGCGACGTAATGCTTCTTGCCCTCCGGAGATTCCACGCCCAGGATCAGCATGTGCTCGGCCAGCCAGCCCTGGGCGCGGCCCATGGTGGAAGCGATGCGCAGCGCGAAGCACTTCTTGCCCAGCAGCGCGTTGCCACCGTAGCCGGAGCCGAAGGACCAGATTTCGCGGGTTTCCGGGTAGTGCACGATGTACTTGGTGGCATTGCACGGCCAGGGCACGTCCTTCTGCCCGGCGGCCAGCGGCGCGCCCACGGTGTGCACACAAGGCACGAACTCGCCATCGCTGCCCAGCACGTCGTACACCGCCTTGCCCATGCGGGTCATGATGCGCATGTTCACCGCCACATAGGGCGAATCCGACAGTTCCACGCCGATGTGGGCAATGGGCGAACCCAGCGGGCCCATCGAGAACGGCACGACGTACAGGGTACGGCCGGCCATGCAACCATCGAACAGGCCGTTCAGGGTCTGGCGCATCTCGGCCGGGTCGGTCCAGTTGTTGGTCGGGCCGGCGTCTTCCTTGTTCCTGGAGCAGATGAAGGTGCGGTCTTCCACGCGCGCCACGTCCGACGGATCGGAGCAGGCCAGGTAGCTGTTGGGACGCTTTTCGGCGTTCAGCTTCTTCATGGTACCGGCGGCGACCATCTCGCCGCACAGGCGGTCATATTCTTCCTGGGAGCCATCGCACCAGTAAATGCGAGCCGGCTTGGTCAGCGCGGCGATTTCTGCGACCCAGTTGATCAGTTTCTGGTGTTTGACGTAGGCGGGGGCGTTCACTGCGGGAATGCCTGCCATGAGGGGTTGGTTCATATGCTACCTCCAATGCCACTAAGTTGATGAATTCGGTTGGCACGGCAGGATCGTCGTTTCCAGGCGATGGGGTGTTCACATCAGGCTGCGAGACGGCGGTCTTGTCGATGGCGACCGCCTCGCCGAGGCCGGCCACCTTGCCCGTCACCGTGGACGGCGGCGGGTTTTGCTCACTCTTCGACAGTCGAGAATGCAAGAAAGTGGCAGCGATTGTACCCCGATAAAAAAGAATTTACGCAAATTTGTAGCGGAAAATACCCGACTTATGTAGTAGGTAATTACAAATCAAAAAAATTCTGTTTTTTCATTACTGTGGCGCATAACATCGATTTCGTTAAAAACCGCATGAAGACTGGATTTGCGAGGGATTGCGGGCGATTCATCATTCACGTTGTGAATATCTCGCGCAGAAATTCGACAAAAACTTTCACCTTGGCGGTTTCCCGACGTGTGGGCTGGTAGAGCGCGACGATATCGGGACCAGCCGCCTGCCATTCGGACAGCACCGGTAGCAGACTGCCCTCCTGCAAGGCCGGAGCAAGGGTCACCGACATCTGTTGGATGATGCCGCAACCGGCCTGGGCGGCCGCCACCATCGACTCGACGTGATCCATCATCACCAGGCCCCGGGGAATATGCGAGCTTTCCTTCCCCTCATGACTGAAGCGCCAGGGCCGGACCATGCGCGTACGCGGATTGAGAAAGCCCAGGCAGGCAAACTGGTCCAGTGCGTCGGGCGTTTCCGGCCAGCCGTATTGCTGCAGGAAGGCCGGCGCGGCGCAGCACAGGTAACGGGTCGCGGCCAGCTTGCGCGCCACCAGCCCCGAGTCGCCCAGCGCGCCGATGCGCACCAGCACGTCCACGCCTTCTTCCACCATGTCGACCATGCGGTCGCTGACGGTGATGCGCAGCTCCAGCTCCGGGTACTGGCGCAAGAAACGTGGCAGCGCGGGCGCCACATAGCGGCGGCTGATGACGCTGGGCAGGTCGACCCGCAGCACACCGGCCGGACGGGTATCGGAGGCACGCAAGCCGGCCCCCAGCTCGCCCATGTCCGCCAGCAGTCGCAGTGCCTGCTGGTGGCAGTGGCGGCCTTCTTCGGTGAGCGACATGCTGCGCGTAGTGCGGTTGAGCAACCGCACCTTGAAATGTGCCTCCAGGGCGGCGACGTGGGTGGTCACCGAGGAGGTCGACATCGACAGTTTCTCGGCCGCCCGACTGAACGCGCCAGCCTCGACCACGGTACAGAACACCTTGAGCATGTCCAGCCTGTCCATCTTTTTCTCCCCGGTTTGGTTGTCGTCATCCGTTAGCGAGATTCTAGGGCCTCACGACGCCGCGATTATCCGCAACCCCGCAATTCTGACTTCGGTCGCGCCCGGTTTTTCCGCTGGCCCGGGCTACCTAGACTGCGTGCATCGACCTCACCGCCACCTGGCGCATGGCGATATCCACCCGTCCACCCAGTCTCAAGGAAGCCATCATGACCCACGCCATCCCTGCCACCATGCAAGCCGCCGTCCTCACCCGCTTCGGCGCACCACTCGACATCACCGACATCGAAACGCCCAGCCTGCGTCCCGGCCAGGTGCTGGTACGCATCGCTGCCAGCGGCGTCAACCCGCTCGATACCAAGATCCAGGCCGGCAATGCCGCCCACGCCCAGACCCGCCTGCCGGCCATCCTCGGCATGGACATGGCCGGCGTGGTCGAATCCGTGGCGCCCGGTGAAACGCGATTTTCGCCCGGCGACGAAGTCTTCGGCATGAGCGGCGGCATCGGTGGCGTCCCCGGTTCGCTGGCGCAGTTCGCCGCCTTCGATGCCGATCTGCTGGCCCACAAGCCCCGCACGGTGTCCATGCGCGAAGCCGCCGCGCTGCCGCTGATGTTCATCACCGCCTGGGAAGGCCTGGTTGACCGCGCCCGCGTGCAGCCAGGGCAGAAGGTATTGATCCACGGCGGCGCTGGTGGCGTGGGCCACGTGGCCGTGCAGATCGCTGTCGCCCTGGGTGCCGAGGTCTATGCCACCGGCAGCGCCGACCAGAAGACCGTGATCGAGAGCCTGGGCGCCACCGCCATCGACTACCGCGCCCAGGAGGTGGAGCAGTACGTGCAGCAGTACACCGGCGGCGAGGGCTTCGATGTCATCTACGACACCGTCGGCGGCGCGACCCTGGATGCCTCGTTCGCGGCCGCCCGGCGTTACCTCGGTCATGTCGTCAGCTGCCTGGGCTGGGGCGTGCACAAGCTGGCGCCGCTGTCGTTCCGGGCGGCCAGCTATTCGGGCGTCTTCACCCTGCTGCCGCTGCTGACCGGGCAGGAGCGTGCGCGTCACGGCCGGATCATGGCCGAGGCCGCCCGCATGGTCGATGCCGGGCAGTTGCGCGTGCTCACCGATACGCATCGCTTTACACTGGAGCAGGTCAACCAGGCCCACGCGCTGGTCAGCGAAGCTCAGGCCCGGGGCAAGGTGGTCATCGATATCGCCCGCTAGGGTCAGCTCGTGCCGAATCCTGGCAATCGCTTTATGATGGACGCCCACGCCGGCCACCCACCTGGCCGGCGCAGCCCCGCAAGACTGCCACGGAGCCCCCCATGAAGATCGCCATCCTCGACGACTACCAGGATGTAGTACGCCACCTCGATTGCTTCAGCCTGCTCGACGGTCACGACGTCAAGGTATTCACCAATACCATCCGCGGCACCGGCCAGCTGGTGGCGCGCCTGTCACCCTTCGACGCCGTGGTGCTGATCCGCGAACGCACTGCCCTGACCCGACCCGTCCTGGAAAAGCTGCCCCTGCTCAAGCTGATCTCGCAGACCGGCAAGGTCAGTGGCCATGTCGACGTGGCTGCCGCCACCGAACGCGGCATCGCCATTGTGGAAGGCGTCGGCGACCCGACTGCGCCGGCCGAACTGACCTGGGCACTGATCATGGCGGCCATGCGCCGGGTGCCGCAGTATTGCAGCGCGCTGCGTGCCGGTGCCTGGCAGCAGGTCTCGCCCACCCCGCACCTGAACCTGCTGGGCACGGCACTCAAGGGCCGCACGCTGGGCATCTGGGGCTACGGCAAGATCGGTCGCATGGTGGCAGGCTATGGTCGCGCCTTCGGCATGCAGGTGCTGGTGTGGGGCCGCGAGGCCAGCCGCGAACAGGCAGTCAAGGATGGCTACCAGGCTGCTGCCAGCAAGGAAGCCTTCTTCGCCCAGGCCGATGTACTGAGCCTGCACCTGCGCCTGAACGACGCCACCCGCGGCATCGTCAAGGCGGCCGACCTGGCACTGATGAAGCCAACGGCCTGCTTCGTCAACACCAGCCGCGCCGAGCTGGTCGAGCCGGACGCGCTGGAAGCCGCACTGGCGGCAGGACGCCCCGGCCTGGCCGGGCTCGATGTCTTCGAGCGCGAACCCTTGCCGGTGGACTCCCCCCTGCTGAAGATGGATAACGTGGTGGCCACCCCGCACCTGGGGTATGTGGAAAAGGACGGCTACGAACTCTACTTCCGCGCCGCCTTCCGGAACATCGTGGACTATGCCGCCGGCACGCCCGCGAATGTGCTCAATCCTGAGGTTCTGGGGTGATGCGATGAATGGTGCGCACCGGCGGCTGATACGCCGACTGCGGCATCGGGCCGCCTGACTTCCACAGATGCCGCCATCCCGGCGGCCATGGCAGCGGTGGCCCCGCATACTCCGGGACATTGCGCCGCACCGGAATGACCGGCAGATGCTCCGGCATGCTGCCGTTGTAGTGCCAGCCCAGGCTGAACGCATAATCCGGCAACAAGGTGGCGCACACCAGCTCGAACCAGTTGGCGTGCTCCTGGTCCTCGCCCAGCGCCTGCGCCAGCCCGTGCGGATCGAACTGCGCCAGCAGGCGTGCCAGTTCCTGCGGCGAGGCCGAGGGCCCATCGCCCCAGCCCAGCACCGGATTGAAGTTGTAATCGGCGCCCGAACCATACCAGCCCTCCCGCCACGGCCGCTCGATCCAGTTGCGCGGGCCGCTGAACAGGTGCCAGCGCCAGTGCAGCCCGGACGGTTTGGGCCAGCTGTAGAGATAGAGCCGCTGATAACCGGCACGATGCAGTTCGCGCACCATCTCCATGAGCCGGGCATGCGGCATGCGGTCCGGCGGGGTGCGACGGAACAGGATGGGCGTGCCATCGGCGTGCTGCACTTCGTCGGAGGACAGGTTCAGATCCAGCGTACGCACTTCACTGCCGAAACGTGCAGAAATCCAGCCCGTCAACAGGTTGACGAGCACGATCACGCCATAGCCGCGATGGCGGTGGAAGATAACGGTGCCGGGTGCCAAAGGTTTCATATCCGAACCATTATAGATGTCCTTGCAGAATCGCATTGGCGACCAGGCCGCAACGCGTGCGCCACGGTCGCACCAGGCAGGAAACAGCCGCGGCTGCGTGTAAGATAGCGGCTGGCCCGTGCCGGAACTGCCGTTCCCCGCGCCATTGGAGCGTTCCTTGCTTGATCCCCGGAACACCCTTTTCTCGATTTCTCGATTTTTTGACCAGTTGGAAGATAGGAAGACCATGAGCCTGCGCATCATCGCCACCGGCGGCACCTTCGACAAGCACTATGACGAAATCGCAGGCCAGCTTGGCTTCGGCGAAAGCCACCTGCCGGACGTCATCGCCCGTGCCCGCATCACCACCGAAGTGTCCCTCGAAATCCTGAGCCTGCTCGATTCGCTGGAGATGCAGGATGGCGATCGCCAGCGCGTGCTGGCGGCCTGCCAGGCCTCGCAGCAACAGGCCATTGTCATCGTGCACGGCACCGATACCATGCAGCAGACCGCCCAGGTGCTGGGCCAGGCGCTGACCGACAAGACCGTGGTGCTGACCGGCGCCATGATCCCCTACGAGATCGCCAACTCCGATGCCCTGTTCAATTTCGGCTTCGCCTGCGGCGTGGCGCAAGTGCTGCCACCGGGTGTGTATGTGGCGATGAATGGACGCATCTTCGCCTGGAACAAGGTCGCCAAGAACCGCAGTGCCGGCGTCTTCGAGCCGATCTGAAATGGTACCGGCCGCCCTGCGCTAGCGGGGTTGCTGCTGCGCCCACTCCCGACAGAACGACAACAGCGCCGCCAGGCTGGGCGAAGCAGCCCGGTGCCGGCTGACGACCATGTAGAAATGGCGGCGCAAGGTCGGCAATGGGGTCTCCAGTTCGACCAGCTTGCCGGACTCGATCAGGTCCTCCACCACCGAGCGCGACAGGCAACTGATACCCAAACCCTCGGCGGTAGCGCGCTTGATGGCCTCAGAATTGCCGAATTCGAACGACGACGGCAAGTGATGCAGATAGGGAATCAAGGCATGCTCGACCGCCTCGCGCGTGCCTGAACCGGCCTCGCGCAAGAGCCAGTCGGCCTCGCGCAACATCTTCAGCGTGATCTTGCGCCCGCCCGTGACAATGGGATGCGCGGGCGCGGCCACCACGATCAGCTCGTCCATCATCCACGGTTCGACCTGCACGTCATCGGCGTGGCAGGGGCCTTCGATCAGGCCGGCATCGACCTCGAAATTGACCACCGCATCGACGATGTCGGCCGTATTGGCCACCAGCGCCCGTACCCGTGCACCGGTGTGATCCCGGCGATAGGCCGCGATCATGGCCGGCAACAGATAGCTGCCAATGGTGGTGGAGGCCCCCAGATGCAGCTCGCTGCCGGAGGCCGGGTCGTTGAACTGGCGCTCGATGGTATGGGCGGCGTCCAGCATGTGGCGTGCCTGCGGCAGCAGCTGCCGTCCGCTGTCGTTCAAGACCAGCCGCTTGCCGACACGGTCGAACAGCTGCACTCCCAGCAGACTCTCCAGCTCATTGAGTGAAGCGCTGGCCGCCGATTGCGACAAGGCGACCAGCCCGGCTGCGGCCGTGGTCGAACCCGACTGGGCCACGGCCAGGAAGATCTGCAATTGCCTGAGTGTGATCCGCATATTTTCCCCAATATCCACCAAGTGCATTCCCGGCGCCCGGGAGCCACCATCAATCTACCCATTTAACAGGTAGATATTAGCAAAACAACGCGTTTTTCTTTTACATCCAGCCCACGTACAGTGCACTCCATCAACCGAACTGATCTATCGAACACATCCTGTGTGGAGAGCATCATGCGTACCGCAACCCAAACTTCCCCCCTGCATCCCGCGCTGGCCGGCATCGTCCTCTCGGGCGCGGTGGCGTGGGTCGCCATGCGCCTGGGCGATATCGCCTGGCTGCAGAACCACGGCTTTTCGGCCCTGACGGTGGCCATCGTGCTGGGCATCATCCTGGGCAACACCGTCTATGCGCGCATGGGCGCCTACTGTGGCGAGGGCGTGCGCTTTTCCAAGCAGACGCTGCTGCGCGCCGGCATCATCCTGTACGGCTTTCGCCTGACCTTCCAGGACATCGCCCATGTCGGCATCTCCGGGGTGGTGATCGATGCGGCCATGCTGCTTTCCACCTTCGGCCTGGCCTGGCTGGTCGGTACCCGGGTGCTGAAGCTGGATCGCGATGCCGCGTTGCTGATCGGCGCCGGCAGCTCGATCTGTGGCGCGGCCGCGGTGATGGCAACCGAACCGGTACTGCGAGCACGCAGCGAAGAAGTCACCGTGGCGGTATCGACGGTGGTGATCTTCGGCTCGCTGGCCATCTTCCTCTATCCGCTGCTCTACACCTTGCAGGCCGAACCGGTCTGGGGCCTGCGCCTGCCGGACTTCGGCGTCTACATCGGCTCCACCGTCCATGAAGTGGCGCAAGTGCTGGCTGCAGCGCGCTCCATCGACCAGCATACGGCCGACGTGGCGGTGATCACCAAGATGGTCCGCGTGATGATGCTGGCGCCCTTCCTGCTGATGCTGTCGATGCGGGTCGCTCCGCGCAGCTCGGGTCAGCAACACCAACCGCACCAGTCGCACCAGCAGCGCAAGCTGTCCATTCCCTGGTTTGCCTTTGCCTTCATCGGCGTGGTGATCTTCAACTCCTTCTTCCCGCTGCCGGCCCAGGTCAACCAGGTGCTGCTGCAGATCGATACCCTGATGCTGGCCATGGCCATGGCCGCCCTGGGTCTGTCCACCCACCTCTCGGCCCTGCGCAGCGCCGGCATCAAGCCGATGATCCTGGGTGCCGTGCTGTTCGCCTGGCTGGTGATCGGCGGCGCACTGGTCAACGGCGCACTGGGACGCTTGCTGGCCTGAGTGTTGGCACCAGACTGAAAAAAAGCGCGGTCTCCCTGGGGAGCCGCGCTTTTCGCATGCGGAAATGACTGCCAGACAGGGGACGTCACTCAGTGCAAGCCGCCGCGCTGGGACAATTCACGGATGATGCGTATCGTATCGATATCGGCCTCCTGATAGGCCTGGCGCCGGAAATTGTCGTAGAAGGCTTCGGAACCATCGATATCGGCCGGCTTGCCATCGTCGTACTCGAAGCGCACGAACAGCACCTCGGCCTGCGGCTCCTCGATGGTCATGCTCATGCGCGAGGCCGGGATGTCACCCTGCGCCGGCACTTCGTAGAGCACCTGGATCTGCGGCAGGTAGCTCACCTTGTCGATGATCACCAGTTCGCCATAGCGCAACTCGCGATGCACGCCGTCCAGGCTCTTGCCGGACAGGCGGCACTCGTCCAGGTGCGGCATGAACAGGCGCGGCGACTCCGCCCGCAGGACCAGGCCATGCCACAGCTCGTCGCGGCTCAGGGTGTCGATCAACGGGTTGAGCGGATCGTTGATCTGGATGAGGTGATTGAATTTCATGTTTGCACTCGTTTAGTCTGGCCACGCTGGGTGAGCCCATGCGCGCATTGTCCCACAGGGCCGGCCCGCCGGTAGCGACCTGAAGCGGCCGGGCTGCAGGCGGACTGCTACAATGGCGCCTCTTTTCCACCCCCTGCCGCCGCCGATACCCTCCGTATGTCCGCCCCTTCTTTCGGCCTGAACAAGCCACAAAGCGAAGCCGTCCACTACATGGCCGGACCTTGCCTGGTGCTGGCCGGGGCCGGCTCGGGCAAGACCCGGGTGATCACGCAGAAGATCGCACACCTGATCGAGAACTGCGGTTACGAATCGCGCAACATCGCCGCGCTGACCTTCACCAACAAGGCTGCGCTGGAAATGCAGGAGCGTATCGCCAAGCTGTTGAAGGACCCGAAACAGGCCAAGCACCTCACGGTCTCGACCTTCCACTCGCTGGGGGTGAAGATACTGCGGCAGGAGTCCAAGCATCTGGGGCTGAAGGACCGCTTTTCAATCATGGACAGCGACGATTGTTTTTCCCTGGTGCAAGAACTGGCGGTGACCACCGACAAGGCCATCATCCGCGGCATCCAGAACGCCATCTCGCTGTGGAAGAACGGCCTGGTCGATCCGGCACTGGCCGAGAAGAACGCCCGTACCGAGGACGAGGCCCAGGCGGCCCGCATCTATCGCAGCTATGTCGCCACGCTCAAGGCCTACCAGGCAGTGGACTTCGACGACCTGATCCGCCTGCCGGTGGAACTGTTCCGCAGCAACGAGGAAGTACGCGACCGCTGGCAGCGCAAGCTGCGCTATCTGCTCATCGATGAATACCAGGACACCAACACCTGCCAGTACGAACTGGTCAAGCTGCTGGTCACCGGCGTGGGCAAGAAGCCCATGTTCACCGCCGTGGGCGACGACGACCAGGCCATCTATGCCTGGCGCGGCGCCACCATCGAAAACCTCAAACTGCTGGGTGTGGACTTCCCCAACCTGCACCTGATCAAGCTGGAACAGAACTACCGCTCCAGCACGCGCATCCTGCAGGCGGCCAATGCGGTCATTTCCAACAACCCAAAGCTGTTCGACAAGACCCTGTGGTCGGAACACGGTCTGGGCGATCCGATCAGCGTGATGGCCATGGATGACGAGGAAGCCGAGGCCGACCAGATCGCCATCACCCTCTCGGCGCACCGCTTCGAACGGCGCGCCAAGTTCGCCGACTACGCCATCCTGTACCGCGGCAACCACCAGGCCCGCATCCTGGAAAAATCGCTGCGGCGCGAACGCATTCCCTACGTCATGTCGGGCGGACAGAGCTACTTCGACCGCGCCGAGATCAAGGACATCATTGCGTACCTGCGCCTGATCGCCAACCAGGATGACGACCCCGCCTTCATCCGCGCCGTCACTACCCCGCGCCGGGGCGTCGGCCAGGCCACACTGGAAGTGCTGGGTACGCTGGCCGGGCAGTGGCAGTGCTCGCTGTTCGAGGCCGTCTACAAGGGCGGCCTGGAAGACAAGCTGACCGACCGCCAGCTGCTGCCGCTGCGCAAGTTCTGCGACTTCATCAACGCCCTGGAATCGCGTGCCACCCGCCCCGGCCCCTCCGGCAGCGGTGCCGAGGCCGGCCGCGTGCTGGACGACATGATGGAGGCCATCAACTACGAGTTCTACCTCTATGACAGCTTCGAGGAGCGCGCCGCCCAGGCACGCTGGCAGAACGTGGTGGACTTCATCAACTGGCTGAAGGAACGCGCCTGCGGCGGCCGCGATGGCGACGGCGAGGAAAAGAACCTGCTGGAGATCACCCAGATGGTGGCCCTGATGAGCATGCTCGAAGGCCGCGATGAAGAGCAGGATGCGGTGCGCATGTCGACCCTGCACGCCTCCAAGGGACTGGAGTTTCCGCACGTCTTCCTGGTGGGTGTGGAAGAAGGCATTCTGCCCCACAAGGGCGACCCCGATACCCCGCCCGAAGCCGCCGCCGCACGCGTGGAAGAAGAACGCCGGTTGATGTATGTCGGCATCACCCGCGCCCAGCGCTCGCTGCACCTGTCCTGGTGCAAGCGCCGCAAGCGCGCCAAGGAAGTGATCGAGTGCCAGATTTCGCGCTTCGTGAAGGAGATGCGGCTGGACGAAGGCGAGGCGGTGCCGCAGGAAAGTGAAAAGATCACGCCCCAGGCGCGGCTGGCCAATCTGAAGGCCTTGTTGCAGAAACCTCGTCCGACGCCGGAAGGAAGTTGAGCCTGGCCGCGCCAGAGTGTTCAAAACGTGGCAAAAATGTCGTCCACACGCACATATATTGTGCGATTTGCCCGGATTTGATGTGCAAGCGCCCGCCCCGGCCGTCTCGCGGTTTAAAATGCCGCCTGCTAAAAAATCCCCGAGTTTCACCGGAGCAACATCACCGGCTGTGCCATCCGCGCGTGCCGCCTTGCTCCGCCCAACCATTCCAGACAAGGAAATCCACAAGATGATCAAGATGTTCTCCCGCCACGCCCGCGCGCTGGCGCTGACCGCCGGCTTCGTCGGCATGCTGGGCCTGGCTGCCTGCGGCAAGCAGGAAGACAAGAGCGCCGCCGCCGCGCCGCAGGCCGCCCCGGCACGCGTGTACGTGGTCGGCGTGGAATCGGCCTATGCGCCCTTCTCCTCGGAAAACGAACAGAAGGAAGTGGTCGGCTTCGACATCGACATCATGAAGGCGCTGGCCAAGAAGATCGGCATCGAAGTCAAGTTCGTGCCGACCCCGTTCGAAGGCTTCTTCAACTTCCTGGCGCAGGGCGACCGTGACCTGCTGATCTCGGCCATCACCATCACCGACGAGCGCAAGAAGTCGGTGGCCTTCTCCGAGCCCTACTTCGTGGCCACCCAGACCATCGCCCTGCCGGCCGCTGATACCAAGGTCAGCAAGATGACCGACCTGAAGCCCCTGACCGTGGGCACCCAGAGCGCCACCTCCGGTGACGAACTGGTGCAGCAGGTGCTGGGCAAGAACAGCGCCAGGATCAAGCGCTTCGACTCGACCCCGCTGGCCCTGAAGGAACTGGAAAGCGGTGGCGTCGATGCGGTCGTGGCCGATGAGCCGGTGGTCAAGAACTACATCGCCAACAACCCCAACAGCAAGCTGCGCACCGTCACCGATCCGGATTTCCCCAAGGAAGACTACGGCATCGCCGTGCGCAAGGATGATCCGGAACTGCTGGCCAGGATCAACAAGGGCCTGGCCGAGATGAAGGCCGATGGCAGCTTCGCCGCCATCAGCGCACAATACTTCGGCAAGTAAGCAGACCGCTGCCAAGACAGGACGGCGGCGCCATGCCGCCGTCCTGCATTTTCGACACCCGATTTCTTCAATCACCGATCGAGTCCGACATGGATTTCCGCTGGAGCATCATCCAAGGCTATGCGCCGCTGTTCGCCAAGGGCGTTCTCATGACCTTGCAGGTGTCGCTGATCAGTATCCTGATCGGCACCGTGATCGGCTTGCTGGTGGGCATGCTGCGCCTGGCCGAGGTACAGCACGGCGCCTGGAAGTGGCCGCTCAGATGCCTGCGCTGGCTGTCCGGCTTCTATGTGGCCTTTTTCCGTGGCACGCCGTTGTTCGTGCAGATCATGCTGATCCACTTTGCAGTGATGCCCTTGCTGGTGCAGCAGGAACATGGCCTCCTGATCAGCGGTGAACTGGCCAGGACCATCAAGCAGGACTACGGCGCCTTCCTGTCGGGTACGGTGGCCTTGTCGCTCAATGCCGGGGCCTACATTTCGGAAATCTTCCGCGCCGGCATCCAGTCCATCGAGCGCGGCCAGTCCTATGCCGCCGCCAGCCTGGGCATGAACTACGGCCTGACGATGCGCTACGTGGTGCTGCCCCAGGCCTTTCGCCGCATGCTGCCTCCGCTGGGCAACGAAGCCATCACGCTGCTGAAGGATTCGTCCCTGGTCTCGGCCATCGGCCTGGCCGAACTGGCGTATGCGGCCCGTACCGTGGCCGGCACCTATGCCCGCTACTGGGAACCGTATATCACCATCTCGGTACTGTATTTCTCCATGACCATCTGCCTGGCGCTGGTCGTGTCGCGCCTGGAAAACAAGTACAGCGCACCGCATCGTCGTTGATCGCAGCTGACCACTACTGACTGCCACCGCAGCAATGTGCGGCAATCGCGTGCGCTCAGCGCAGGCGGGCGGTATCATCCCGCGCATGACACAGATGCAGACTCTCCCAAGCAACACCCCTGGCAACGGCCGCGCAATCGTGATCGGTGCCGGCCCGGCCGGGCTGATGGCGGCCGAAGTGCTGGCCGCCCATGGCCTGGCCGTGGATGTCTATGACGCCATGCCCTCAGCCGGCCGCAAGTTCCTGCTGGCCGGGCGTGGCGGCATGAACATCACGCACTCCGAAGCGCAGCCCGACTTCCTGCCGCGCTACGGCAATCGCCGCGAGCAGGTCGCGCCCTTCGTGCGCCGCTTCGATGCGGATCGCCTGCGCCAGTGGATTCACGAACTGGGCATCGATACCTTCGTCGGCAGTTCCGGCCGGGTCTTTCCGCGCGAGATGAAGGCTGCACCGCTGCTGCGCGCCTGGTTGCATCGCCTGCGCGAATCCGGCGTGCGCCTGCACATGCGCCATCGCTGGCTGGGCTGGCAGGACGATGGCAGCCTGCGTCTGGCCGGCCCCGAGGGCGACATCAGCGTGCGCGCCGACGCCGTGGTCCTGGCCCTGGGCGGAGCGAGCTGGCCGCGCCTGGGCTCGGACGGCAGCTGGGTGCCATTGCTGCGTGAACGGCAGGTCGAGGTCGCTGCGCTGCAGCCCTCCAACTGCGGCTTCGAACTGGACTGGAGCGAACACTTCCGCGAGCGCTTCGCCGGCGAGCCGGTCAAGCCGGTGGTCGCCAGTACCGCGCTGCCCAGCGGCGGCGTACAGAATCGTCGCGGTGAATTCATCGTCACCGCACAAGGCATCGAAGGTAGCCTGGTCTATGCCATGTCGGCCGCCCTGCGCGAGACCATCGCCAGCACCGGATCGGCCCGCCTCTACCTGGACCTGCTGCCGGACTGGTCGCTGGAAAAGGTGGAAGCCGAGCTGGCCCATCCACGGGGCGCCCGCTCGCTGTCCAGCCACCTGCAGAGCCGCCTGCATCTCAAGGGCGTCAAGGCCGGCCTGCTGCGCGAATTGATGAGCAAGGAAGATTTCGCCGACATGGGCAAACTGGCGCGTGCCATCAAGGCACTGCCGCTGCCGGTGTTGCGACCGCGTCCGATCGAGGAAGCCATCAGTAGTGCCGGTGGCGTCAGCTTCGAGGCGCTGGACGACGCACTGATGCTGCGCGCCCTGCCGGGTGTGTTCTGCGCCGGCGAAATGCTGGACTGGGAAGCGCCCACGGGCGGCTACCTGCTCACCGCCTGCTTCGCCACCGGCCATGCCGCCGGCCTTGGCGTAGTCCAATGGCTCAAGGACGAAGGCCGCCATGCCGGCCTGGCCACCCCCTCTACGGAAGGACAGAAGTGATCAACGAAGACCGCATCATCGACATCGAGATGAAGATCGCCCATCAGGAAGACCTGGTGGATGAGCTGAACCAGACCGTCTATCGCCAGCAGAAGAAGATCGAGGAACTGGAAATGCTGCTGCATGCCCTGGCCAAACGCTTCAAGGAAATGTCCGACAGCAGCCAGGATCGTGCGGCGGCCAATTAAAGGCCGCCGCATTACTGAACCATAGGCGACGGCACTGTCGCGGGATGGAGAATTCAGGGACGGACGTGGACAATCCGACATCGCTTGTGTCGGGACGGACGTGTAAAATCTTCCTTTTTGCCCCTGCCTCCGGAAGCCTATGTGGTTTAAGAATCTACAGATCTATCGTCTGCCCGCACCGTGGGCGATCAACGCCGACGAACTCGAATCCCACCTGGCACCGCAGGCCTTCACCGCCTGCTCCAGCCTGGACATGCAAAGCCAGGGCTGGGTCCCGCCGCGCAACAATGAAAAGCTGGTGCATGTGGTGAACCGCCAGCTGTTGCTCAAGCTCGATACCGAAAAGAAACTGCTGCCCTCGACCGTCATCAACCAGGTCACCAAGGCCCGCGCCGCCGAGCTGGAAGAACAGCAGGGCTTCCCGCCCGGCCGCAAGCAGACCAAGGAATTGAAGGAGCAGGTCACCGATGAGCTGCTGCCACGCGCCTTTTCCGTGGTGCGCAGCACCTGGGTGTGGATCGATCCGGTCAATGGCTGGCTGCTGGTCGATGCCGGCTCGCCCTCCAAGGCCGAGGAAGTCCTGAAACTGCTGTTCAAGGCCATTCCGAAGTTCCCGCTGGAAACGCTGCGTACGGTCATGTCGCCAGGCGCGGCGATGACCGACTGGCTGGTCAGCGATGAAGCCCCCAACGGCTTCACCGTGGACCAGGATACCGAACTGCGCTCCACCGCCGAGAGCAAGGCCACCGTGCGCTATGTCCGCCACGCACTGGAAGCGGAAGACATCCGCCGCCACATCGAGGCCGGCAAGCAGTGCACCCGCCTGGCCCTGACCTGGGCGGACAAGGTGTCCTTCGTGCTGACCGAGAACCTGTCGGTCAAGCGCATCGCGCCGCTGGACGTGCTCAAGGAAGACAGCGAAATCGCCGGCAAGAACGACGATGAACGCTTCGACGGCGATTTCATGCTGATGAGCGGCGAACTGGCCAAGCTGCTGGCCGCGCTGGTGGACGCCCTGGGCGGCCAGTTGAAGGAAAATGACGGCACCCTGGCACAAGCGGCCTGAGGACTAAGGCCTGAGCTGCTGCAAGCAAGCCAATGAACAACGGGAGCCTCGGCTCCCGTTTTTTTATGTCCCTTGCCAGCACTGGCATCGCAGTGTCAACTGCCCGCTTCCACCAGCACGCTCTCCAGCGGCAGCATGGCGTGCTTGAGCGTGGCGGCCAGCCGCGCATTGGACACCCCGTCCCGGGCGCCCAGCGCCAGTCCATTGAGGAAGCTGGTGTAGAAATCGCCCAGCGCGGTCACGTCGGCATCGGCGCGAATCTCGCCATCGCGTTGCGCCTGCAGCAGGCGGGCACGGATCTCGTTGCGGCGCTTGTGCCGGCGTTGCGACAGCGCATCACTGTGTTCGCTGTTCTCGGGGGCACAGTTGATGGCGGAAATCACCACCATGCAGCCTTTGCCAACCGGCAATCCCGGTAACTCGGATTTGCCGGAATACATGCGCACGCTGGCGCGCAGCATGGCCTGCAGATCTTCGCGTATGCCCTTTCCAGCCTGCAACAGGCGCAAGGGTTCGGCGCTGACGGTGCGCGAATAGACTTCCACCACCTCGCGGAACAAGGCATCCTTGTCGCCAAAGGCGGCGTACAGGCTTGGGGCCTTCACGCCGATGGCATCGGTCAGGTCGGCCATGGTGGTGCCTTCGTAACCCTTGTTCCAGAAGACTTGCATGGCCTGGCGCAATGCCTGATCGCGATCGAAACTGCGCGGGCGGCCGCGGGTTCTTATCATCGGTGTCCTTTGCGGGGTGTTACCCCAATCGGTAATGGATACGTCAGGCAGTGTAGTTTATTTTAATCGGGGTTACAAAAATAATTGCAAACCCCTTGAATAATCCCGCAGTCGTTTCTATTATCTAATGCTCGTTACATAAATAAGCGTGTACCGAACAGGATTGGTGGTCCATGACCACCTGTTTCCCACCTCATCAGTCAAATAGGCACCCATCGAAAGGACATGCCATGAGCCGCAAGACCCGAATAGAAAACTACCGCAACATCGGTATCAGCGCCCACATCGACGCGGGCAAGACCACGACCACCGAGCGCATTCTTTTTTATACGGGTGTGAATCACAAGATCGGCGAAGTGCATAACGGTGCGGCCACCATGGACTGGATGGAGCAGGAGCAGGAACGCGGCATCACCATCACCTCGGCCGCCACCACCGCCTTCTGGAAGGGCATGGCCGGCAATTACCCCGAGCATCGCATCAACATCATCGATACCCCGGGCCACGTGGACTTCACCATCGAGGTGGAGCGTTCCATGCGCGTGCTGGATGGCGCGGTGATGGTGTACGACTCGGTGGGTGGCGTGCAACCGCAGTCCGAGACCGTCTGGCGCCAGGCCAACAAGTACAAGGTGCCGCGCATCGCCTTCGTCAACAAGATGGACCGCATCGGCGCAGACTTCTTCCGCGTGCAGCGTCAGATCGAAGAACGCCTGAAGGGCAAAGCCGTCCCCATCCAGATTCCGGTGGGCGCGGAAGACCACTTCTCGGGTGTGATCGACCTGGTCAAGATGAAGGCCATCATCTGGGACGAGGCCAGCCAGGGCGTGCTGTTCAAGTACGAAGACATCCCGCTGGAGCTGGAAGAGACCGCACGCGAATGGCGCGACCGCATGGTCGAGCAGGCCGCCGAGGCCAATGAGGAATTGCTGGAGAAATACCTCTCCGGTACGCCCCTGACCGAGGACGACATCAAGCGCGGCCTGCGCCTGCGCACGGTGGCCAACGAGATCGTGCCGATGCTGGCCGGCAGCGCCTTCAAGAACAAGGGCGTGCAGGCCATGCTGGATGCCGTGATCGACTACCTGCCCTCGCCCATCGACGTGCCGGCCATCGCCGGCCATGCCGAGGACGACAGCGAGATCGAGCGCCATCCGTCGGACGAGGAACCGTTCTCGGCCCTGGCCTTCAAGATCATGACCGACCCGTTCGTGGGGCAGCTGACCTTCTTCCGCGTGTATTCCGGCCTCATCAACTCCGGCGACACGGTCTACAACCCGCTGAAGGGCAGGAAGGAACGCCTGGGCCGCATCCTGCAGATGCACGCCAACGAGCGCAAGGAGATCAAGGAAGTGTTCGCCGGCGATATCGCGGCGGCCGTGGGCCTGAAGGACGTGACCACCGGTGACACGCTGTCGGACCCGGAGCACCCGATCATCCTGGAACGCATGATCTTCCCGGAACCGGTGATCTCGCAGGCGGTGGAACCGAAGACCAAGGCCGACCAGGAAAAGATGGGCATTGCCCTGAACCGCCTGGCGCAGGAGGATCCGTCCTTCCGCGTGCATACCGACGAGGAATCGGGCCAGACCATCATGTCGGGCATGGGCGAGCTGCACCTGGAAATCCTGGTGGACCGCATGAAGCGCGAGTTCAACGTCGAAGCCACCGTCGGCAAGCCGCAGGTGGCCTACCGCGAAGCGATCCGCAAGGGCGTGGAAGACGTGGAAGGCAAGTTCGTCAAGCAGTCGGGCGGACGCGGTCAGTACGGCCATGTGGTGATCAAGCTGGAGCCGCAACCGGCCGGCAAGGGCTATGAATTCGTCGATGCCATCAAGGGTGGCGTGGTCCCGCGCGAATTCATCCCGGCGGTGGACAAGGGTATCCAGGAATCGCTCAAGGCGGGTGTGCTGGCGGGTTACCCGGTGGTGGACGTGAAGGCCACGCTGACCTTCGGGTCGTATCACGACGTGGACTCCAACGAAAACGCCTTCCGCATGGCGGGCTCGATGGCCTTCAAGGAAGCGATGAAGCGCGCCGGTCCCATGCTGCTGGAGCCGATGATGCAGGTCGAGGTGGAAACGCCCGAGGAATTCATGGGCAACGTGATGGGCGACCTGTCCTCGCGGCGCGGGATGGTGCAGGGCATGGAAGACATGGTCGGCGGCGGCAAGCTGGTGCGCGCCGAAGTCCCCCTGTCGGAAATGTTCGGCTACTCGACCACGCTGCGTTCACTGTCGCAGGGTCGCGCCACCTACTCGATGGAGTTCAAGCACTATGCCGAGGCGCCACGGCAGGTGGTGGAGCAATTGACCGGTAACAAGGCCCGCGGCTGATTGCCTGGCCTGCGCAGGCAACCGGGGTACTACGCCGGGTAGTCACAAAGCCGGGGCATCTTGCGATGTCCCGGCTTTATTTTTAGAGACGGCCAGTCAACGTGGCTGGTTGACTTTCTCCCTGGCCATCGACAGGGCAATCGCCGCTGCCACGACCAGGCTGGCCGAGATCACATACAGGCCGTTGTTGGTGCTGTGCGTAACGTCCTTGATCCAGCCGACGATGAAGGGGCTGACAAAGCCGGCCAGGTTACCCACCGAGTTGATGACTGCGATCCCTGCGGCGGCAGCGGCACCCCGCAGGAAGGCCGGTGGCAGACACCAGAACTGCGCCAGGCCGGTAATGATGCCCATGGTCGCCAGCGTCAGCGTGGCCACGGCCACCAGCGGCGTCTGCGGCAGCAGGGTACTGGCAATCAGGCCGACCATCCCTAACAGCGCCGGCAGGGCCACGTGCCAACGGCGTTCACCGGTGCGATCGGAATGCGTGCTGGTCCAGATCATTGCAAGGGTGGCCGCAGCATAGGGGATGGCGACCAGCCAGCCGATGGTTTCAGGGCTGCTCACACCGGAAGCCTTGATCAACGTTGGCAACCAGAAGCCGATGCCATACAGGCCCATGATGAAACCGAAGTAGGCCGCCGACAGCACCCACACCATCGGATGGCGGAATCCACCCAGCATCGAATGCTCGCTGACCTTGGCGTCGTCGGCGTCGATATTGGCCTGCAGCAGACGCTTCTCGTCATCGTTGAGCCAGGAAGCCTTGTTGATCCCGTCGTCCAGGTATTTGAGCACCATCACGCCCAGCAGCAGCGAAGGCAAGGCTTCGATCAGGAACAGCCACTTCCATCCCGCCATGCCATGCGCACCATCGAAGGTCGCCAGGATCCAGCCCGACAACGGACCGCCCAGTACCCCGGCCATGGGGATGCCGGTCATGAACAGCGACGTCACCTTGGAGCGTCGGGCCGAGGGATACCAGTAGGTCAGGTAGAGGATGATGCCAGGGAAGAAGCCGGCCTCGGCCACGCCCAGGAGGAAGCGCATGATGTAGAAGACGGTAGGCGTCTGCACGAACATCATGGCGCCGGAGATGATGCCCCAGCTGAACATGATGCGGGCAATCCAGCGACGCGCGCCGAAGCGATGCAGCATCAGGTTGCTGGGCACTTCGAAGATGAAATACCCGAGGAAGAAGATACCGGCGCCCAGACCGTACACGGCCTCGGAAAACTGCAGTTCATTCAGCATCTGCAGCTTGGCGAAACCGACGTTGACGCGGTCGAGGTAGGCGACCACGTAGCAGATGAAGAGGAAGGGAATCAGGCGCCAGGTGACTTTGGCATAGAGCCGCTCTTCGGCGGCCGGCGCAAGCCCGGCCTGGCCGGTGGCGATAGTGGTGGTCATGGGGTCTCCGTTGTGATGGGGTACTGCTGGCCGGCCGCCTCTGCGGGGGCTCAGCCGCTATTGCCGGCTCAGGTGAACATGTCGGGCTGGGTCGCCACCAGGTCGTCGTAGATGGGCTGGAAGTGTAACCAGCCGATATAGTCGCTACCGACGTGTTCGCGGCTGTAGCGGGCCTTGTCTTCGGGCACCAGGCGTGGCGTCTGGCCGCTGGCGGCGATGAGCAACTGCTGTTTGCAGCAGCGTTCCAGGGCGATGAACCAGAAGGCCGCCGATTCGATGCTGTGGCGGCTGGCGGTCAGCAGGCCGTGGTTCTGGTGGATGGCTGCCTTCACGCCGGCAAAGGCATTGGCCACGCGATGCCCGGCCTTGACCTCGACGGCGACCTGGCCGGCCTCGTCGCCGATGACCACGTGGTCTTCGAAGAAGGCGGCGGCATCCTGGCTGATCGGCAACAGCGGCTGGCCCAGCGTGGAGAAGGCGGTACCGTACTCGGTGTGGGCATGGCACATGGCGACGATCTCGGGATGCGCTTCATGCACGGCGGCGTGCAACACGAAGCCAGCGCGGTTGACGGCGTAATCGCCCTCGACCACGCGGCCTTCGTGATCCACCAGGATCAGGTTGGAAATGCGCACCTGGTTGAAATGCACCGCCATCGGATTGGTCCAGTACAGGTGGGGACGTTCCGGGTCGCGCACCGTCAGGTGGCCGGCGAAGCCATAGTCGAAGCCTTGCTGGCCGAAGGCGCGGCAAGCCGCGACCAGACGCTTCTTGAGGTAGAGGCGATGCTCGTCGAAGCTCTTGAACTCGGGAATCTCGGGGAACCTCAGGCCCAATTGCTCGGGCTGGTAGACAGAGGTGCGTTTGACGGTGTCGAGCATGATGCGGTCTCCTGTTATCGGGAATGAAGGGGCGCAGGTAGTCTTCCTGACGGCTGGCTGCCATGGTGGCAGTACGCCCGCGCGTTGACAAAAGACCTCTTTTCACCGATTGTTGAATCCGGCTCAACCATAAGCCCATCCGCCGCACACTCCACCCTGCCAGCCATCCGCCATGCGCAAACTGCCCTCCTTCTTCTCGCTACGTGCCTTCGAGGCTGCTGCCCGGCTGGGCAGTTTCACACTGGCGGCACAGGAGCTGCACTTGACCACCTCGGCCATCAGTCACCAGGTACGCTCGCTCGAGGAGTGGTGCGGCAAGGAGTTGTTCATCCGCCAGACCCGGCGGGTGACGCTGACCCTCCAGGGTCAGCTGTTTCTGGGCAAGCTCTCCCCGGCCTTCGATGCGATCGAAGACGCCTGTGCGGTGTTCCGCCAGGCCGATGAGCGGGCCGTACTGGCGGTGCATTGCGCGCCCAGCTTTGCCAGCAAGTGGTTGAGTCCGCGCCTGGGGCAGTTCATGCAGGCGCATCCGGCGATCACCCTACAGATGTCCACCAGTGCCGAGCCCATCGACCTGCAGCGCGATGCCGCCATCGATATCGACATTGCCTACGGCGCTCCGCCGCACCGCGATGGCGTCCTCGTCGAAGCCCTGGGCATGGAACCGACCGTACCGCTGTGCTCTCCGGCTCTGCTGCAGCGTCATGCCATCCGTGGGCCGCTGGATCTGCTGGAACTCACCCTGATCGAATCCAAGCTCAATCCGGTGCGCTGGAAGGACTGGTTCGACCTGCACGGCGTACGCCTGCCGCCGCGCGCCCATCCCTCCTTCGACCGTGGCTCGCTGGCAGTAGCCGCCGCCGTCGATGGCCTGGGCGTGGCGCTGGAGACGGCGCGCTTCGCCGAGACCGAACTGGCGCGCGGCGACCTGGTGCGGCTGGACGAGAATGTCTTCAAGTCCATCCAAAAAGAGATGCACTTCCTGTGCTATCGCCGGGGAGACGCCGGCATGCGGGCGGTGAAGGCATTCAGGGAATGGATACGTACGGCTGCGGGCTAAACCGGCGAAGACCACGTGCAACGCGGCTAGTCCGCTTGTTTATACAAGCGCATAACAAACAAAAACGCCCCGTTCTTGCGAACGAGGCGTTTTATCTGGCACAGCGGCAGGGGCTCTCCTACACATGCGCAGGCCGCGGAATCGCTTGCAAGCGATTCCCTTCTCGCCCCGCCGGGGGCCGCGCAGGCGGCTCCCTCCACTCCGCATGTTTTCGCTGCGCAAAAACAAAAACGCCCCGTTCTTACGAACGAGGCGTTTTATTTGGCGGAGCGGACGGGGCTCGAACCCGCGACCCCCGGCGTGACAGGCCGGTATTCTAACCAACTGAACTACCACTCCTAAAACCGTTTCAGCTGTCTTTGCTTGCTGAAAGAACGCTATTATAGGAGAGCTTTTTTCAAAAAGCTAGCCCCTCTTCATAAAATTGCGAAATATTTTACGGTCAGGCTCACGCCTTGAATTTGCCTTCGAATGCCAGCTTCGACAGCGGTTCGCGCGGGCTGGGGACTTCGCGGGCTTGCAGGCCTTCCGGCAGGACGGACTTGTCGCCCAGCTTGCCGATGACGACCATGGCTTCCACCGAGAATTCGGCCGGTACGTTCAGTTCGGTACGGGCCTTGTCCTTGTCGAAACCGGCCATGCCGTGGGCATGCCAGCCGGACAGCGAGGCTTGCAGGGCCAGGTAGCCCCAGGCCGAGCCGGTGTCGAAGGAGTGGGTCGGGGCCGGGACGACTTCGGTCGCGCCAGGGGGCAGCATGACGGTACGCGACAGCACGACGATCAGGACCGACGCGTTGGCGCACCAGGATCGGTTGAATTCATTGAGCAGGCCCAGCAGGCTGTCCCATGCAGGGGTGCCGCGACGGGCGTAGACGAAGCGCCAGGGCTGGGCATTGTAGGCGGAGGGCGCCCAGCGGGCGGCTTCCAGGAAGGTCAGTACGGTTTCTTCGGCAATCTCGGCGCCGTTGTAGGCGCGGGGGGACCATCGGTTCAGGAATTGCGGATCGATGGGGTAGTCGGCGTTACGCGGATTGGCGGACATGCTCTTTTCCTGTGAAGTTGTTTTTGAGGGATGAATTCAGGCAGCAGGCATATTAGCAGCGCCGCCTTTTTCGTGCAGGGCAGCAAAGAGGGCGGCGGCTGCACGGCCGCTCCAGCCATAAAAAAACCCGCGCACCTTGCGGCGGCGGGTTAAATCCAATTCTCAGGGGTGATGAATTGGAGGGGGAGGAACTTCAGAATAACGATGCTCGCCTCCAGCCTCCAAGCTTTTTACACGCTGTAACATCCGTTGCAATTCTGCAGTGGACTGTGGGGAATCTGTCAGGAATGGCATCCACGCCATCCGCCGTCCCATCGGTGCCACGCCTACTTGCCGATACAGAAGCGCGAGAAGATCACGCCCAGCAGGTCATCCGGTGTGAACTTGCCGGTGATGCTGGACAGGCGCTCCTGCGCCAGCCGCAACTCTTCGGCGAACAGGTCCAGCGCGTGCTCGCCGGCCTCGTTGTCCAGTGCCGCATGGGCCGCTGCCTGGGCCAGGTGCTCATCGGCCGCCTTCAAGGCCAGCAGGTGGCGCTCACGTGCCAGGTAGCGCGATTCCACCGTCTGCTGCCAGCCGGCGATGCGCAGCAGTTCGCCGCGCAGCAACTCCACGCCCTGCCCTTCGGCCGCCGACAGGTAGACATGGGTGGCGTCGGGCATCTGGTCCACCGCCGGCTTGTGGCCGGAGCGGTCGATCTTGTTCCAGATGCGGATGATCGGCACGCCCTCGGGGAAACGGGCGGTGATATTTTCGTCTTCCAGTGTCGGTCCACGGTCGGCATCCAGCATGTGCAGGATGACATCGGCCTTGGCCACCTCGGCCCAGGTGCGTTCGATGCCGATGCGCTCGACCTCGTCGGGGCCGCTGCCATCGGCGCCAGCCTCGCGGATGCCGGCGGTGTCGATGATGTTCAGCGGCATGCCTTCGATCTGGATGGTCTGGGTCACCTTGTCGCGGGTGGTACCGGCGATGGGGGTGACGATGGCCACGTCCGAACCGGCCAGGACATTGAGCAGCGAGGATTTGCCGACATTGGGCTTGCCCGCCAGCACGGCGTTGAGACCGTCGCGCAGCAGGGCGCCCTGGGCGGCATGGCGGAAGACATCTTCCAGCGTGCTGCGGATGGTGGCCAGTTGACCACGCGCATCACTCTGCTTGAGGAAGTCGATCTCTTCCTCGGGGAAGTCCAGCGTGGCCTCCACCAGCATGCGCAGTCGGGTGACCTGATCGACCAGCTCATGGATCACCTTGGAAAATGCGCCGGAGAGCGACTCCGAGGCCGACTTGGCGGCCGCCTCGGTGGTGGCTTCGATCAGGTCGGCCACGGCCTCGGCCTGGGCCAGGTCGATCTTGTCGTTGAGGAAGGCGCGCTGGGTGAATTCACCCGGCTCGGCCAGGCGCAGGCCGATCTCGGCGCCAGCATGGACGCAGCGTGCCAGCAACATCTGCATCACCACCGGGCCGCCATGGCCCTGCAGTTCGAGCACGTCTTCGCCGGTGTAGGAATGCGGGCCCGGGAAATGGATCGCCAGACCCTGATCGATGGCGCTGCCGTCCTCGTTGAGGAAAGGCAGGTAGGTGGCGTGGCGCGGCGCCAGGCTGTCGCGCCCACATACCGCGCGGATCACCGGTGCCAGGTTCTTGCCGGAAATGCGGACCACGCCGATGCCGCCGCGTCCGGGTGCGGTGGCGATGGCGGCAATGGGAGAAGAATCGAAAGTCATCTGCGTCTACTTGTTGTTGTGTGATCAAAACACGCCGGATCCCCCCTTCGGGCCGGCGGCAGGGTCAATGTTAAACCCGACAGGAGCGTAGGACCGAAAAAAAACCCGTGGATTCCACGGGTTTTTTCTTCGATGACGACAGGGACCGGCTTACTTGGTCTTGCCGCTCTCGATATTGCGGGTGATCACCCATTGCTGCGCGATCGACAGGATGTTGTTGGTCACCCAGTACAGCACCAGGCCGGACGGGAAGAAGAAGAACATGAACGAGAACACCAGCGGCATGAACATCATCACCTTGGCCTGCACCGGATCCGGCGGGGTCGGGTTCAGCTTGGTCTGCAGGAACATCGAGGCAGCCATGATGATGGGCAGCAGGCCGATGGGCATGTTGAAGTAGGGGATGGTGCCGAACAGGCGGTCCGGTGCGGTCAGGTCATGCACCCAGCCCAGCCACGGCGCGCCACGCATTTCCACCGATGCCAGCAGCACCGAGTACAGCGCGATGAACACCGGGATCTGGATCACGATGGGCAGGCAGCCACCCAGCGGGTTGATCTTCTCGGTCTTGTAGAGCGCCATCATCTCGCGGTTCATGGCCTGCGGATCACCCTTGTGGCGTTCGCGGATGGATTGCATCTTGGGCGAGACCGCCTTCATCTTGGCCATGCTGCGATAGCTGGCAGCCGACAGCGGGAAGAACACCAGCTTGATCAGCACCGTCAACAGGATGATGGTCCAACCCCAGTTGCCCACCAGGTTGTGGATGTGGGTCATCAGCCAGAAGATGGGCTCGGCGATCACGGTCAGGTGGCCGTAGTCACGCACCAGGTCCAGGCCCGGGGCGATGGCCTGCAGGGTCTTGGAGACGGTGGGGCCGGAGTACAGCTGGCTGTCCATGGTCACGCTGGCGTTGGGCGCCACGGTACCCAGCGGCAGGATGGAACCGACCGCATACAGGTTGTCGCCGACCTTCTTGCTGAAGACGTCGCGCTGGGCCTTCTCCGGCGGGATGAAGGCCGAGACGAAGTAGTGCTGCACCATCGCGATCCAGCCGTTGTCGGCCTTGTTCACGTGCTGCTGCTTGCCGTTGGCGATCTTCTCGAAGTCCAGCTTTTCGAAGTGTTCGCTGTCGCTGTAGACGGCCGGGCCGGTGAAGGTGCTGTAGAAGTGCGACTCGCCGCCTGGCTTGTTGCCGTCGCGCACCAGCTGCAGGTACAGCGAGGGATTGATGGCCGCGCCGGTGGCGTTGGTCACCGTGTGCTTGACGTCGATCAGGTAGCTGTCGCGCTTGAAGGTGTAGGTCTTGGTCAGCTTCACGCCACCCTGGTCGGCCACCAGCACCAGCTGCACTTCATTGCCGTTGTCCAGCGAACGCGGACCCGGCTGGGCGGTGAAGATGGTCTTGTGGTTGGGGAAGGGACCGCCGATCAGGCCCGACTCGGCCAGATACATATGGCCGGGTTCGGAATCGAAGAGCACCACGTTCTTGGTCGGATCGACCACGTCCGGCTGCTTGAGCAGTTCCAGGCGCTTCAGTTCGCCACCGACGGTGTCGATGCTGGCCTTCACCAGATCGGTCGTGATGGTGATGGTTTCGCCCTTGGTCGCCACGGCATTGCCGTCCGCGCCCGGCACTGCGCCAGGGGTACCGGCAGCGGCCGGAGCCGGCGTACCTGCCTGCGGGACAGGCGAACCGGTCGGGCTGGCGGTGGGTGCGGCCGGATTGGCGGCGGCTTGCTCCTGAGTCGGGGTGGCCGACGGGAAGAACATCGACTGATGTCCGTTATGGCGCATCCAGCTATCCCAGAGCAGCAGCAGGGAGAAGGAGAATACAACCCACAGGACGGTACGTTTGATATCCATATGCGTATTGATGAGTTCAGGAGTGGCTGCAACCGTCAGCGGCCACAGGGGGAGAAACCCGCGCAGCCGGGGGCTGCGACGAAGTATTCGGAAAATCGGGAGAAGACGCGGAAGACTGGCTCATCGCATGCGCCCGCGCTTCGGCCGAACCCGGCACGAAATCCAGTCCGCCGGCATGCCAGGGATGGCATTTGCACAGGCGCTTGCCGGCCAGGAGGCTGCCCTTGAGCGCGCCATGTACGCGCACCGCCTCGGCGGCATAGTCGGAACAGCTGGGATAGAAACGGCAATTCTGCCCCAGGAACGGGCTTACTCCCAGCTTGTAGGCACGTAACAGCAGGAGCAAAGGCGTTTTCATCACTTCCTATTTCCTGGCAAATGCCGGCGCGTTCGGCAAGAAGGCGAACAACTGCAGCAACTCGGCCCGCAGAATGGCCTTGACGCTGGCGCTGCGTGCCGGATCCTTGCGTGAATTGACCGGGCGCGACAGGCGCACGATGCAATCCACGGCGGGCAATTCGGCCTGGCGGAACAGCTCGCGCGTGGCACGCTTGATCGTATTGCGGGTCACGGCACGCGGCGCGAGCCGCTTGGCCGCAACCACGCCAAGGCGGGCCTGCGGCAGGCTGTTACGGCGCGCATACAACACGAAGTGCTCGGTACGATACACGGGGCGCAAACGAAAAACGGATGAAAACTCATCCGTTTTAACGATTCGCCGATCGCGTGGGAAGTCGCCTGCTTGACGTGCTGGAAGCGGTGAGCGGACGTCCGTCACTCGAAACGGCAGCGCAATGCCCTGGCTTAAACAGCAGCCAGACGCTTGCGGCCCTTGGCGCGACGGGCGTTGATCACGGCACGGCCGCCACGGGTTGCCATACGGGCACGGAAACCATGGGTACGCTTGCGACGCACGACGGAAGGTTGGTAAGTACGTTTCATGTTGGACTCGCTAAGTTGGGCTGCCTTGGAGCAAACAGCAAAAATAAATCGGAATTCTGGAACCGCTTTCGGTGTGCCTGTTCCGCATCACCGATGCCCTGCCGCCATATAAGCCGGCAGCCCCTGCATCGCTGACACCATTTGTTGGCCTCTGTCGCTGGCGGCCTGGCTTACCGGAGGTAATCGGGCGACCTGCAACTGAAACAGCACTGCGACGGCACCGCGCGCAATTCTTCAGATGGTGAACCCTGAATTAGACTGCATTTTCTACTTAGCTGTCAATGACTTATGCGCTTTTGAGGCCGCTGATGGCAGCCAACGGCCGAGTTCGCGACAGGAACGTGGCAGATTAGCCTCGCCGACGAGAGGGACAGGAAAGAAATTGCCATGACGACATGATTCCCATCCCCTCCCGCCACTGCAATTCTGTCAACGCATGGAGCCCATGCGTGCGCCTCATGTTCAACTGCGAAAATCATCTAAAGCATTTCACAGCGCCGTACTGGCCCAAGGGATGAGGCAGAACAGCAACACCCCAGGCTTGCGACCGCCCTCGTTACAAAAAAGATGCTGGCTCCACGCCGCTGGTAGAAATAAGTCATACCGGGCTGGCACGATTCCAGCTATAAGGGACTAGGGGTAGTCATCAGTGTGCAAATCGCACCGCAACCAGGAGACGACAAACACAGGCGGGAACGCCTGCCAATCTGACCAGGCGGATATTGTCTGCCGGTTTTCTCCCGACGGCCATCAGGGTTTTTACGATGGCACGCTGCGCGAAAATAGCGCACCGTGAGGTCAACCGCTGCAGCAATCCGCACATTGAAAGAGCATGGACAGAAGCTTGCTTCGCAAATAGCGCGTAAGAATGGCGCGAAGGGATCGTTCTCATCAGATGGATCGTTTTCGCCATGACGTCCGGCAGTTCAGAAAATCTTCGCATCAGATGAACCATGCCGGTCACAATGGATCACTACCTGGAAGCAAAAGACGAAGTAAAAAAGGACTAGAATAAAAAACAGAACTGAAAAGTTCTTCGCATCACGCTGTAGACGCTACGGCTTTCAAAGAACACACCGGCAATGACGCTTTTCCGAGTCACCGACGCGTTCTTCGATAACCGCAGATGGCAAGTCCAGACATATGAATCTGTTTCGTACTTTTTTGAGAGCGACGGAGGTGGTATGGATATCTACAGCAGCTTTGCAAGCCGGTTCGACAAGACCAGAGAAGAAGAATTATCGCTTGAAGAGTATCTGAATCTTTGCAAGAACGACCCGGCAGTCTATGCATCGGCTGCCGAACGGATGCTGATGGCCATCGGCGAGCCGGAGAAGGTCGACACTCGGGAAGATCCGCGCCTCTCGCGCATCTTCGCCAACAAGGTCATCAAGGTCTATCCCGCCTTCAAGGAGTTCTACGGCGCGGAAGAAGTGATCGAGCAAGTGGTTTCCTATTTCCGCCATGCCGCCCAGGGCCTGGAAGAGAAGAAGCAGATTCTCTACCTGCTGGGTCCGGTGGGCGGCGGCAAGTCCTCCATCGCCGAGCGCCTGAAGCAGCTCATGGAGCAGGTGCCCTTCTATTCCATCAAGGGTTCGCCGGTCAATGAATCGCCGCTGGGCTTGTTCGACTATGACGAGGATGGCGCCATCCTGGAGGAACAGTACGGCATCCCGCGCCGCTACCTCAAGCCCATCCTGAGCCCCTGGGCCGTCAAGCGCCTGCACGAGTACAACGGCGACATCCGCCAGTTCCGCGTGGTCAAGCGCTACCCGTCGATCCTGCGCCAGATCGGCATTTCCAAGACCGAACCGGGCGACGAGAACAACCAGGACATCTCGACCCTGGTGGGCAAGGTCGATATCCGCAAGCTGGAACAGTATTCACAGGACGATGCCGACGCCTACAGCTATTCGGGCGGACTGTGCCTGTCCAACCAGGGCCTGCTGGAATTCGTAGAAATGTTCAAGGCGCCCATCAAGGTCCTGCACCCGCTGCTGACGGCAACCCAGGAAGGCAACTTCAAGGGCACCGAAGGCTTTGGCGCGATTCCATTCGATGGCGTCATCCTGGCCCACTCCAACGAATCGGAGTGGAAGGCCTTCCGCAACAACAAGAACAACGAAGCGCTGCTGGACCGTATCTTCATCGTCAAAGTGCCGTATTGCCTGCGCGTGTCCGAAGAAATCAAGATCTATGAAAAACTGATACGCAGCTCTTCGCTGGCCAAGGCCACTTGCGCACCGGGCACGCTGAAGATGATGGCGCAGTTCTCGGTCCTCACCCGCCTGAAGGAGCCGGAAAACTCCAGCCTCTTCTCCAAGATGCAGGTCTATGACGGCGAGAACCTGAAGGACACCGATCCCAAGGCCAAGTCCTATCAGGAGTACCGCGACTATGCCGGTGTCGATGAGGGCATGAACGGTATCTCCACCCGCTTCGCCTTCAAGATTCTGTCGCGGGTATTCAACTTCGATACCACCGAGGTCGCGGCCAATCCGGTGCACCTGATGTATGTGCTGGAACAGCAGATCGAGCGTGAACAGTTCCCGCAGGAAGCCGAGCAGAAATATCTCTCCTTCGTGAAGGACACGCTGGCATCGCGCTATGCCGAATTCATCGGCAAGGAAATCCAGACCGCCTACCTGGAGTCGTACTCGGAATATGGCCAGAACGTCTTCGATCGTTACGTGACCTATGCCGACTTCTGGATCCAGGACCAGGAATACCGCGATCACGACACCGGCGAGAGCTTCGACCGCGCCGCCCTGAATGCGGAACTGGAAAAGATCGAGAAGCCGGCCGGCATCAGCAATCCCAAGGACTTCCGCAACGAGATCGTCAACTTCGTACTGCGCGCCCGGGTCAACAACGGTGGCAAGAACCCGCTGTGGACCAGCTACGAAAAACTGCGTGTGGTGATCGAGAAGAAGATGTTCTCCAACACCGAGGACCTGCTGCCGGTGATCTCCTTCAATGCCAAGGGTTCCACCGAGGAAATGCAGAAACACGAAGACTTCGTCAATCGCATGGTCAGCAAGGGATACACGCCCAAGCAGGTGCGCCTGCTGTGCGAATGGTACCTGCGCGTGCGCAAGTCCTCGTAAGCGCCGCTGTTGCGCATCGTCCGCGGCATGCGTGGCGATGCGCGTGGCGACCCTTCGGCGCCGTGCGCCTGGCGCACCGCCGACCACTAGCAGGAGAACCGAGTGCTGCATCAGATCATCGACCGCAGGCTGGCTGGCAAGAACAAGAGCATCGCCAACCGGGAGCGCTTCCTGCGGCGCTTCAAGGGGCATATCCAACGTTCGGTGGCGGACGCAGTGCGCGACCGCAGCATCACCGATCTCGAAAAGTCGAAGAGCATCAGCATCCCGCGCAAGGATGTCTCGGAGCCCTTCTTCCATCACGGCAAGGGCGGCAAGCGCGAAGCCGTGCATCCGGGCAACCAGGATTACCTGCAGGGTGACCGCATCCCGCGCCAGAACGGTGGCAGCGGCGGCGGAGGCGGCAGCAGTGCCAGTAACGACGGCGAAGGACAGGACGATTTCACCTTCGAACTGACCCGCGAAGAATTCATGCATTACTTCTTCGAGGACCTCGAACTGCCGCGCCTGGTGGAAACCAACCTGCTGCAGGTACCAAGCTGGAAGAACCAGCGCGCCGGCTATTCGGTGGATGGCTCGCCCAACAACATCGACGTGGTGCGCTCGCTGCGCTCCTCGCTGGGCCGCCGCATCGCCCTGGGTGGTCCCTTGCAGCGCCAGCTCGACGTGGCCGAGGAAACGCTGGCCGAGATGAAGCGCAAACCCGAGGAGCACAGCGCCGACATCCAGTTGCTGGAAGAGGAAGTGAAGCATTTGCGCGCCCGCATCCTGCGCATCCCCTTCATCGACCCCTTCGACCTGCGCTATGTGAACCGGGTGCGTCAACCGCAACCCTCCAGTCGTGCGGTGATGTTCTGCGTGATGGACGTGTCGGGCTCGATGGATGAGCAGCGCAAGGATCTGTCGAAGCGCTTCTTCATCCTGCTGTATCTCTTCCTCACGCGCAATTACGAGCACATCGAAGTGGTCTTCATCCGCCACCACACACGGGCTGACGAGGTCGATGAAAACACCTTCTTCCACTCGCAGGAAAGTGGGGGCACCGTCGTCTCCAGCGCCCTGGAACTGATGCACGACATCATCACCAAGCGCTACTCTCCCAGCGAATGGAACATCTACGGTGCGCAGGCCTCCGACGGCGACAACTGGAACGACGATTCCCCGAAATGCCGCGAGCTGCTGGAGTCGGCCATCCTGCCGCTGACGCGCTACTTCGCCTACATCCAGGTGGCCGATCCGGAACAGAACCTGTGGACCGAGTACATGCAACTGATCGAGTCGCACCCGCACTTCGCCATGAAGAAGGTGCAGTCGGCCGCCGAGATCTACCCGGTCTTCCGCGAACTCTTTGAAAAGCAGGTGCACGCATGAACAGCCGCTTCAAGCATGACCCCCTGCCCTGCCCCTCGGACTGGAGCTTCGATCTGATCGAACGCTACAACGATGAAATCGCCCGGGTGGCCAAGGGTTACGAGCTGGACATCTATCCCATCCAGCTGGAAATCATCTCGGCCGAACAGATGATGGATGCCTATGCCTCGCACGGCATGCCGGTCAACTATCGACACTGGTCCTACGGCAAGCACTTCATGCTGACCGAACGCGACTACAAGCGGGGCCAGATGGGCCTGGCCTATGAGATCGTGATCAACTCCGACCCTTGCATCGCCTACCTGATGGAAGAGAACACGATGACCATGCAGGCCCTGGTCATCGCTCACGCGGCCTACGGACACAACTCCTTCTTCAAGGGTAACTACCTGTTCCAGTTGTGGACCGATGCCAGTGCCATCATCGATTACCTGGTGTATGCACGCAATTACATTGCCGAGTGCGAAGAGCGTCATGGCTTCGAGCGGGTCGAGGAGCTGCTGGACTCCTGCCATGCGCTGATGAATTACGGCGTGGATCGCTACAAGCGCCCGCAACGGCTGTCGCTGGCGCAGGAAAAGGCGCGTCAGCGCGAGCGCGAAGCCTACATGCAGTCGCAGGTCAACGAACTCTGGCGCACCCTGCCGGCGAAGAAGGAAACGGCCGCCGCTGCTGTCGAAGGCCGCTTCCCCTCCGAGCCGCAGGAAAACCTGCTCTACTTCGCCGAGAAGAACGCGCCCTTGCTGGAGCCCTGGGAACGTGAAGTGATCCGCATCGTGCGCAAGGTCGGCCAGTATTTCTATCCGCAGCGCCAGACCCAGGTCATGAACGAGGGCTGGGCCACCTTCTGGCATTACACGCTGTTGAATACGCTCTACGACCAGGGTCGCCTGACCGATGGCTTCATGATGGAATTCCTGCATTCGCACAGCAATGTGGTGTTCCAGCCGCCCATCACCAAGCCCTATTACAACGGCATCAACCCCTACGCCCTGGGCTTCTCGATGATGAGCGACATCCGCCGCATCTGCGAACAGCCCAGCGATGAAGACCGCGAATGGTTCCCCGAGATCGCCGGCAGCAACTGGCTCGATACCCTGCAATACGTGATGCGCAACTACAAGGACGAGAGCTTCATCGCCCAGTATCTTTCGCCCAAGCTCATGCGCGACATGCGCATGTTCGCCGTGCTGGACGATGAGACGCGCAGCGAGATCGAGGTCTCGGCCATCCACAACGAGCGCGGCTTCCAGTATGTGCGCCAGGCCCTCTCGCGGCAGTACGACATCAACCACCGCGAGCCCAACATCCAGGTCTGGTCGGTCAACACGCGCGGCAACCGCAGCCTGACGTTGCGCCACTTCCGCAGTGACGGCCGCTCGCTGGGCGACAGCACCAATGAGGTGCTGCGACACATGGCCCGGCTGTGGCAGTTCGACGTCTATCTGGAGAGCGTGGATGACAACGGCTACATTGTGCAACGCTATGAATGCGTGGCCGAGAACAGGTATGCTCTGCGCTCATGACTGATCGCCATCAGGAGTGATGATGCCCGCTGCCCCCGCCACCCCGCGCCCGCCGATCTCGGCCCGAACCATCCCGCTGTTTCCGCTGGCCAGCACGCTCTTTCCCGAAGGGCGGCTGCCACTGCAGATCTTCGAGGTGCGCTATCTGGACATGATCGGCAAGTGCATCGCCGAAGGCAGTGGCTTCGGCGTGGTGGCCCTGACGGCAGGCTCCGAGGTCCGTCGTCCGGGACAGAGCGAGCGTTTCGTCGGCGTAGGCACGATGGCCCGCATCAAGGAGTGGAGTACGCCATCCCCCGGTCTGATGCGGGTGGCCTGCCTGGGTGACGAGCGCTTCCGCATCCTGCAGGCCGAACAGCAGAAGCATGGCCTGTGGACGGCCCAGGTGGAAATGATGGAGGCCGATCGCGCCGTGACGATTCCCGAGGAACTGGGCAACACCGCGCAGGCGCTGGACAACCTGCTGCAGTCGGTATTGCGCCAGGGCCTGCCGGAGAGCGAGGTACCGATCGCGGCGCCTTACCGGCTGGACGATTGCGGCTGGGTCGCCAACCGCTGGGCCGAGATGATGCCCATCACAGTCGAACTCAAGCAGAGCCTGCTGGCGCTGGACAACCCCGTGCTCCGCCTGGAGCTGGTGCAGGACGCGCTGGATGAACTGGGCTGGCTGAAGTAGCCGCCTACCCCTTATCCCTTGCGTTACGGCGCGACCCCGCTGATCCCCGCCTCGGCCAGCAAGGCCGACAATCCCGACCAGAAGATCTGGATACCGATGCACAACAGGATGAAGGCCGACAGGCGCAGCACCACCATGGTGCCCAGGCGCCCCATCAGGTTGACCAGCTTGTGGGCGTAGTTGTAGCAGAGGAAGATCACCAGCGCCGTCAGCGCGGCCCCCAGCGCGGCGCTGCCCACCGAAATCACCCAGTCCAGCAGGCGCGTGGGCGTATTGGCACCCAGCGTGATGGAGGCGGCAATCGTGCCCGGTCCCACGGTGAGGGGAAAGCTCATGGGATAGAAGCTGCGCGCCTTGATCTCTTCATCGGGCAGGTCTTCGTCATAGGTCTTGGCGACCTGCGTGGGGATGGAACTGTCCTGGCTGTTGTCGTTGAGCAGCTTCCAGCCCGATACCGCCACCAGCAGGCCACCGCCCACGCGCACGATGGGTAGCGAGATACCGAAGAAGGTCAGCACATGCGAACCGATGAAGATCGCCGCCACCAGCATGAACCAGCAATTGATGGCCACCTGGCGCGCAATGCGCTTCTCGGTGCTGCGGCTGACGTTGCCCAGCAGGTTGGCGAACACCGGTGCGATGCCCAGCGGATTGAGGATGGGCAGCAGCGTGATCGGGATCAGGACCACGGCCTTGAGGAAGAGGATGAACATGGCGGAATGGGCGCTCGGAAATGCATTGATCGGTTGACCCGGCAGCGTAGCTGAAAGCCGCTACGCTGCCAACTACGACCGTGCTGTGCGCCCGATGTTCGCCCGCTGCTGGCCTGATCAGGCCGCCCGCAAGCGCATGCCGCGCACACGGGTCAGCAGCAGGACCGCGATCCCGAGGTTGAGCAGGTTCCAGGCGATGCCGTTGGCGAAGGCGGCGTGATAGGAGCCGGTCAGGTCGAAGATCTTGCCCGACATCCAACCGCCCAGGGCCATGCCGAACATGGTCGCCATGATGACCGCCCCCACCCGCTGGCCGGCTTCGGCGGCCGGGAAGTATTCGCGCACGATGATGGCGTAGGACGGCACGATGCCGCCCTGGAACAGGCCGAACAGTGCCGAGATGATGTACAGCGAAGCCAGGCTGTCGAAGGGGATGAACAGCAGCAGCGACAGGCCCTGCAGCATGGAACCCAGCAACAGCGTGCGCAGGCCGCCGATGCGGTCGCAGATGGCTCCCGAGACCAGGCGGCTGACCACGCCGCAGGCCAGCATCAGTGACAGCATCTGGGCACCCCGCGCCGGACCGTAACCGAGATCGCCGCAGTAGGCCACGATGTGTACCTGGGGCATGGCCATGGCCACGCAACAGGCCACACCGGCCACGCATAGCAGCAACTGCGCCGCACCGGGCGAGAGGCCGAAGGGACGCGGTCCGCCGCCGATGCGGGCGCCGGTCGTGCCACTTTCCTGCACCGGAGGACGGGCGCGCATCAGCAGGGCCAATGAGCACATGATCAGCGTACAGGTGATGCCCAGGCCGATATAGGTCTGCTGCCAGCCGACACTGTCGACGAAATGCTGGACGATGGGTGGCCAGATCGCGCCACCCAGGTAGTTGCCGCTGGCGCATACCGCCACGGCGATGCCTCGTCGCTTGCGGAACCACAGCGAGGTGTCGGCCACCAGCGGGGAAAAGGTACAGGCCGTCCCCAGCAGGCCGATCAGCACACAGTGCGCCGCCATGAAGAACCAGATATTGGGCGCCAGCGCTGCAGCGATGAATCCTCCGCCCAGGCAGACGCCGCCCAGCAGCAGGGGGCGCATGATGCCGGAGCGGTCGGCCATGCGGCCCATCAGCAGGCCACCCACACCCACGCCGAGCATGGTCAGCGTGTAGGGCATGGACGCCAGGCCGCGATCCACCTGGAAATGCGCCTGCACCGCCGGCAGCACCACCGCCATCACGTACATGCCGCTGGCCCCGACGACCATCAAGACCATGGTGATGCACAGGCGCAGCACGGCATAGGAGGAATCGACCTGATGACGGTCAACGGCAGCAGGCTCTGGGGGCAATGAGGGTGGCACGGTGGTCTCCGGACTAATTATTGATATCGCTGCGGCGTTTCTGGTTTTTATCTGCCGCGCAAGAATTGCACCCGACTGGTGCGGGCCGACTAGCCTAACATGGGTCGCGCCGGCTTGCTGGTGAGTACTTGGCGCCGGCGATGTGGGGGGATCAATCCACGTGTTCAGCCGACGTGTTCAGCCAACGTGATCAGCCAACGTGATACAAGTGCACCTGGCGAAAGCCCAGGCGCTCCTTGTGGCGGGCGATCTTCTGCAGCATCTGCAGGCCCTGCTCATGGCCCTCGACCACCACGCGACGCACCGCACTGCGGCCCTCGGCGCCGTCCCAGGCCTGCGTGAGTACCCAGTCCCCCAGGAGGTCCTGGACCAGGTCCACGGTGAAGATGGCGCGCGACTTGCCGTCCGAGAAGTGCAGGCGCGTGGCCACGGTCACGGGCAGTGCATGGGTGACGTGGTCAGCGGAATCGATCATGGCTAAAGCAAGGGCTACGGAACGGCGGGCGTGGATGATAGCAGGACGGCTGCCGAATACAAGCCACAGGAAAAACTGCCCGGCGCGCAGGCCGGGCATGGAAGGACTTACAGGTTGGGCGCGAGCCAGCGCTCCAGCTCGTCCCTGGACACCTGGCGACGGCGGGCCATGTCCTCGACCTGGTCGGCGCCGATCTTGCCGACCACGAAGTACTTCGACTGCGGATGGGCAAAGTAGAAGCCCGACACCGACGCGCCAGGGAACATGGCATAGGACTCGGTCAACTGCATGCCGATCTCGTCGCACTGCATGGTGCGGAAAGCGTCAGCCTTGACGGTGTGCTCCGGGCAGGCCGGATAGCCGGGCGCGGGGCGGATGCCGAGGTATTTTTCCTTGATCAGGTCGGTGCTGCTCAACTGCTCGTCGGCGGCATAGCCCCACAGGTCCTTGCGCACGCGCTCGTGCAGGTATTCGGCAAAGGCTTCGGCCAGGCGGTCGGCCAGGGCCTTGAGCATGATGGAGGAGTAATCGTCATGCGCATCCTCGAAGCGCTTCTCGTACTTCTCGATGCCCAGGCCGGCGGTGACGGCGAACATGCCGATGTAGTCCTGCACGCCCGAATCCTTGGGCGCGATGAAGTCCGACAGGCACTGGTTGGGACGCGCCACGCCATCGACCACCGGCTTCTCGGTCTGCTGGCGCAGGCCGTAGTAGGTGAAGGCGACCTGGCTGCGGCTGTCGTCGGTATAGATCTCGATGTCGTCGTCATTGACGGTATTGGCCGGCAGCAGCGAGATGACACCATTGGCGGTGAGCCAGCGGCCATCGATGATCTTCTTGAGCATGGCCTGGGCTTCTTCGAAGACCTTGGTAGCGGCTTCCCCGACGACCTCATCGGTCAGGATGGCGGGATAAGGTCCGGCCAGGTCCCAGGTCTGGAAGAACGGGCCCCAGTCGATATAGTTGGCCAGCAGGCCCAGGTCGACATTCTTGAACAGGCGACGGCCGATGAACTTGGGCTTGACCGGGGCGAAGTCGAGCCGGGTCTTGTTGGCGCGGGCGGCTGCCAGCGACAGCATGGGTGCGGCCTTCTTGCTGGCGTGCTGCTCGCGGATGCGTTCGTAGTCGGCGTTGAGTTCGCTGACGTACTGTGTCTTCTGCTCGTCGGCCAGCAGCGATTGCGCCACCGACACGGCACGCGAGGCGTCCGGCACGTAGACCACCGGGCCTTCGTAGTTGGGCGCGATCTTGACCGCCGTGTGCGCGCGCGAGGTGGTGGCGCCACCGATCATGAGCGGCATCTTGATGCCGGCGAAATACGGGTCGCGCTGCATTTCCTTGGCCACGTAGGCCATCTCTTCCAGCGAGGGGGTGATCAGGCCCGACAGGCCGATGATGTCGGCCTTCTCTTCCTTGGCCTTGGCCAGGATCTCGGCGCAGGGCACCATCACGCCCATGTTGACCACCTCGAAGTTGTTGCACTGGAGGACCACGGTGACGATGTTCTTGCCGATGTCGTGGACGTCGCCCTTGACGGTGGCGATCACGATCTTGCCCTTGGGCTTGGCGACCTCGCCGGTGGTGATTTCGAGCTGGCGCTTTTCTTCCTCGATGAAGGGGATCAGGTGCGCCACGGCCTGCTTCATCACGCGGGCCGACTTGACCACCTGCGGCAGGAACATCTTGCCCTGGCCGAACAGGTCGCCGACCACGTTCATGCCGTCCATCAGCGGGCCTTCGATGACATGGATGGGACGGCCGCCATCGGCGGCGATCTGCTGGCGCACCTCTTCGGTGTCTTCCACGATCCATTGCGTGATGCCGTGCACCAGCGCATGCGAGAGGCGCTTGGCGACCGGTTCACTGCGCCATTCCAGGGTGGCTTCTTCCTTCTTGTCGCCGGCCTTCAAGGTGGCGGCATATTCGATCATGCGCTCGGTGGCGTCGTCACGGCGGTTCAGCACCACGTCTTCCACGCGCTCGCGCAGTTCGGCCGGCAGGTCGTCATAGACGCCGATCATGCCGGCATTGACGATGCCCATGGTCATGCCGGCCTTGATGGCGTGGTACAGGAAGACCGTATGGATGGCCTCGCGCGCCGGGTCGTTGCCACGGAAGCTGAAGGACACGTTGGAGACACCGCCGCTGATCTTGGCGTAGGGCAGGTTCTCGTGGATCCAGCGGGTGGCTTCGATGAAGTCGACCGCGTAGTTGTTGTGTTCCTCGATACCCGTTGCCACCGCGAAGATGTTGGGGTCGAAGATGATGTCCTCGGGCGGGAAGTCCAGCTTGTCCACCAGCAGGCGATAGGCGCGCTCGCAGATTTCGATCTTGCGCGCGAAGGTATCGGCCTGGCCCACTTCGTCGAAGGCCATGACGATCACGGCGGCGCCGTAGCGACGGCACAGCTTGGCTTCGCGCAGGAATTTCTCTTCGCCTTCCTTCATCGAGATGGAGTTGACGATGGACTTGCCCTGCACGCACTTGAGACCGGCTTCGATGACTTCCCACTTGGAGGAGTCGATCATGATGGGCACGCGGGCGATGTCCGGTTCAGAAGCGATCAGGTTCAGGAAGCGCGTCATGGCGGCGACCGAATCCAGCATCGCCTCGTCCATGTTGATGTCGATGATCTGCGCGCCGTTCTCGACCTGCTGGCGGGCCACGGCCAGGGCTTCGTCGTACTGCTCGTTGAGGATCAGGCGGGCGAAGGCCTTGGAACCGGTGACGTTGGTGCGCTCGCCGACGTTGACGTACAGGGATTCATCATTGATGGTGAAGGGTTCCAGGCCCGACAGGCGCATCTCATGAGTGGCTTCCGGGACCTTGCGCGGAGCGATGGTGGCCACCGTCTCGGCGATGGCCTTGATGTGCGGCGGCGTGGTGCCGCAGCAGCCGCCGGCGACGTTGACGAAACCGCTCTCGGCGAATTCCTTCAGCAGGGCCGAGGTGACGTCGGGGGTTTCGTCGAAGCCGGTGTCGCTCATCGGATTGGGCAGGCCGGCGTTGGGGTAGATGCAGACGTAGGTATCGGCGATGCGCGACAGTTCTTCGGCATAGGGGCGCATGAGGGCTGCACCCAGCGCGCAGTTCAGGCCCACCGTCAGCGGGCGGGCGTGACGGATGGAGTTCCAGAAGGCGGTCACGGTCTGGCCCGACAGGATGCGGCCAGAGGCGTCGGTGACGGTGCCGGAGATCATGATGGGCAGGCGCTTGCCGCTTTCCTCGAAGAAGGTATCGATGGCGAACAGCGCAGCCTTGCAGTTCAGGGTATCGAAGATGGTCTCGACCAGCAGCACGTCGGCGCCACCTTCGACCAGCGCGCGCGTCTGTTCCAGGTACGCGGTCACCAGTTGATCGAAAGTTACGTTACGCGCTGCCGGATCGTTGACGTCAGGAGAAATCGATGCAGTCTTGGGCGTAGGGCCAAGGGCGCCGGCCACGAAGCGCGGCTTGTCCGGGGTCGAATACTTGTCGCAGGCGGCGCGGGCCAGGCGGGCCGATTCCAGGTTCATCTCGTAGACCAGATGCGCCATGTGGTAATCGTCCTGGGCCACGCTGGTGGCGCCGAAGGTATTGGTCTCGATCAGGTCGGCACCGGCAGCCAGGTATTGCTCGTGGATTTCCTGGATGATGTGCGGCTGGGTCAGCGAGAGCAACTCGTTGTTGCCCTTGACGAACATCTCCTTGCCGGGAACGCTGAAGTCGGCAAAACGCTGGCCACGATAATCCTCTTCGGTCAGCTTGTAGCGCTGGATCATGGTGCCCATGGCACCATCGAGGATGAGGATGCGCTGCGACATCAGGTCGCGCAGCAGCAATTCGGTCTGGCACAGTTCGTTCGGCTTCATCTGGCGTTTTTCTCTGGTTGCGGCAACAATGCGGGCCTGTCTGCGGGACTGTCCACGCTTTGGCGGGACAAAAAAACCGGTCTGGACCAACCGTGGACCGACCGGTTTTACAGGCAAAAATGAGAGCCAGATTATACGCGAAAGCGCCCTACCACCCCGCGCCAGCCGGCCTTTGCGGCTGGATTTGCTTGCAATCCATTAACTGTTGACAAAGATGACAGCGCCTCGCCCGATCCTCATCCTGACCGCCCTGGAAAGCGAACTCCAGGCCACTGACGCGCCCGATGGCGTAGAGCTGCTCTATTGCGGCGTCGGCAAGGTCAATGCCGCGCTGCATGCCACCCGGGCCATCCTGGAGCGGCAGCCGCGCCTGGTGATCAACTTCGGTACCGCGGGCAAGATCGATCCGCACCATGATGGCCTGCTGGAAGTGGCGGCGGTGATCCAGCGCGACATGGCGGCCATGCCGCTGGCGCCACGTGGCGTGACGCCGCTGATGAACCAGGAGCAGCAACCGCCGCGCCTGGAATCCGGCCATCCCGGCGTGCTGTGCGGCACCGGCGACAGCTTCGTCACCGCAGCCGACGACTGGCTGGTGACGCAGGGGGTCGACCTGGTGGACATGGAGTTGTTTGCCATCGCCCGTGTCTGCCACCATTTCGGGCTGCCCTGGCGGGCCTTCAAGTTCGTCACCGACGGCGCCGACGACGATGCCGCCGATGACTGGCAGGCCCGCGTCCACCTGGGCGCAGAGCTGTTCTGGCGGCATCTGCCGCACGTGCTCAAGCAATACGCCTGAGCCCACCCGCTCAGGCGAAGCGGCCGCCTTCCAGCGGGAAACCCTTCAGGAATTCCGCCGCCGGCAGGCGCTTGCCGCCGGGCTTCTGCAATTCGGTCAGCAGCAGTGCGCCTTCGCCGCAGGCCACCACGATCCCGCCCTGGGCATCGGCCGACAACACCTGGCCGGGTTCACCCTGCTGCGCCACGGTCACCGGACGCGCCTGCCACAGCTTGACCACGGTGTCGCCGAAGCGGCCGGTGGCACCGGGGAAGGGATTGAAGGCGCGGATGCGGCGCGCCAGTTGTTGCGCGCTCTGGCTGAAGTCCAGCGCGGCCTCTTCCTTGGCGATCTTGGCGGCGTAGTTGGCGCCCTCTTCCGGTTGCGGCGTGGCCGGCAATGCGCCCTGCTCCAGCTTTTCCATGGCTTCCACGATCATCCGGCCGCCCAGCGCGGCGAGCTTGTCATGCAGGCTGCCGGTGGTGTCCTCGTCAGTGATGGGCAGGCTTTCGATCAACATCATCGGGCCGGTATCGAGTCCTTCTTCCATCTGCATGATGGTGATGCCGGTCTCGGTGTCGCCGGCCTCGATGGCGCGGTGGATGGGGGCGGCGCCGCGCCAGCGCGGCAGGAGCGAGCCATGGATGTTGATGCAGCCGTAACGCGGGATGTCGAGCACGCTACGCGGCAGGATCAGGCCATAGGCGGCGACCACCATCACGTCATGCGGGGTCGATTGCAGCAGCGCATGCGCTTCCTGCGCGACCTCGGGGTACTTGCCGTTCAGGCGCAGCGAGACCGGCTGCGCCACAGGCGTGCCGTGCTTCAACGCGCATTGCTTGACCGGCGAGGCCTGCAGCTGCATGCCACGTCCGGCCGGACGGTCAGGCTGGGTCAGGACCAGGGTGATCTCGTGACCGGCGGCGTACAGGGCTTCGAGAGCAACGGCGGCAAATTCCGGCGTGCCGGCGAAAATGATCTTCATGAAAAACTCCAGAGGCGGCGCCGGGCGCCGCGATGTCGGGTGGCTAGAGATTGCGGGGCTTGTGCGGGGCGCGGGCGAAGGCCATATCGTACAGCCAGTTCGGCAGCATTCTGAGCAGCTTGGCCACCACCCCCATCTGCCAGGGAATGACGCGGTAGCTGACGCCTTCGGCGATGCTCTGTACGGCGCGTTCGGCGAAGCGCTCCACCGGCATCAGGAAGGGCATGCGATAGGTGTTCACGCGGGTCATGGGGGTGTCGATATAGCCGGGTGCGATGGTCACGACCTTGATGCCGGAGCTGCGCAATTCCACCCGTAGTGATTCGCAGTAGCTGATCACGGCAGCCTTGGAGGCGCTATAGGCCTCGGCACCGGGCAGGCCACGGATACCGGCCACGCTGCCGATGCCGACCAGGCGGCAGCGGCGACGCTGTGCCTCGGGTTGTGCCTTCATGCGCGCCACGAAGGGCGTAAAGGTGGCGAAGGTGGCGGTGACATTGACGGCCAGGATGCGCTCGAAGGCGCGCAGGTCTTCCTGGTATTCGGTGAGCGTGCCTTGGGAGATGCCGGCGTTGGCGATGACCACGTCGGCGCCACCGAACTCGGTCATGAAAGACTCTGCGGCAGTGGCCAGGGCGGCGTGATCGGTGACATCGAGCGCATACACGCGATGCCGTTCAGGATGCGGCAGGCTAGCGCGCAAGGCGTCCAGCTCGGCACCACGCCGTGCCACCAGCCCCAGGACCGCGCCACGCTGAGCATAGGCGCGCGCCAGGGCCATGCCGATGCCGCTGGAAGCTCCGGTCAGGAAGACGCGTTCCTGGGCTGCGACGACGGGAAGGGTGGCCATGCCGGCTCCTGAGGGGATATGAAGGGTTGCGACCGGTCGAACATGCCCCGGGCTCAAATGACAACGGTCCGCGGCCTTGCGGACGCGGACCGTGCAGGACAGGTGAAGCTTACTTCTTTTTGGCTGCAGCGCCGCCGGCGGCCTTCTCGGCAGCGACCTTGGCCACCAGGTGATCCATCACCTGCAGGGCAGCGGCCTGCTGCATCGACTCGGGCTGGTTGGCCAGGGCCACGCCGACCACGGCCGGCGAGGTCACGTAACGGCCGTCGATGGCGATCATGGGCACGCCATCCACCTTGTAGGCTTCCTGCAGCTGGGCAGCACGGCGGGCCTTGGTCTGCACGCCGAAGGAGTTGTACAGGTCGAGGAATTTCTGCTTGTCCAGACCGATCTTCTCGATGTAGGCCAGGATGGTCTTGTCGGTGTTGATGCGCTGGTTCTCGACGTGGATGGCGTGGAAGATCTTGGGGGTCAGCTCATCCGCCTTGCCCATGGCTTCCAGCGTGTAGTACAGCTTCTGCTGCGGCACGAAGCTGTCGCGGAAGGCCACCGGCACCTTCTTGAAGTTGATCTTGTCGCCTTGCTTCTTGACCCAGGCGGTCAGCGAGGGGTCCCATGCGGCGCAGTGCGGGCAGTCAAACCAGAAGAATTCGGTGACTTCGACCTTGTTGCCGGAGTCAGTCGGCTGGGCCTGTTCCAGCACGCGGTAGTCGCTGCCCACTTGCGGATTGGCAGGCGAGGCCGAGGCGCCGACGCTGACGGCGAAGGCCAGTACGCCAAAGCTGACGGCTGCCAGCAGCTTTTGATGGAAACGCATGGTATTACCCTCTCTGATGGATAGTCGTTTGGAACCGGCCTGTGCGCCGGTCTGTACCCCGTGCCGGCCGGTCATCCCTTGCCGCCGGCACCGTGGGTGTGCTGTGGATTACTTGGGAATGCGCACGATGGCGGCATCGACCCCGTTATCGGACAGCTTGCTGCGCGTGCGGTTCATCGCTTCGGCATGGTCGAAGGGACCGATGCGCACGCGATAGAGCACGCCGCTGTCGGCGGTACGTTCAGTGACGCGGGCTTCGAAACCGAGCAGGGCCAGCTTGGCGCGAGCGCTCTCGGCATCGGCCTGGTCGCGGAAGGCACCGGTCTGCAGGAAGTAGGTCCACTTGTCGTCGTTGCTGTCGTTCTTGGAGGCCGACGGCGCGGCGGCAGATGGCTTGGCGTCCGCCGTCCTGGTGTCAGGGTGCTTGGCCGGCGGGGTCGCGGCCTGCGGCGCTGGCGCTACTGGCGGCACCGGCTGGGCAGCGGCGGTATTGGGCGGCACCGGGGTCTGCGACTGCTGCTGGTCACGCGCGGCCTCGCGGGCGATGTCGCGGTTGCCGTAGAGCGGACGGTTGGGGTCGGCCGCCTGGGCCGGGGTCGGATCGGCCCGTTCGGGACGCACCACCTTGTTGACGAAGGGAATGGGCGACTTGGTGATCATCAGGGCCACGCCCACGGCGATACCCAGGCCGACGATCAAACCCAGGATCAGGCCGAGCAGCGTGCCGCCGGCCTGCTTGTGATGTTTCGCGTTCAACGGTTTCACGTTTCTCTTTAGCTGCTTGTTTACATTCTGGCCGGGGCCGATACGCCCAGCAGGGCCAGGCCGTTGCGCAGTACCTGACGGGTGGCGGACAACAGCGCCAGGCGTGCGGACCTGGTTGGGACATCGTCGACCAGCACGCGTTCCGCATTGTAGTAGCTATGCAGTTCGCCTGCCAGATCGCGCAGGTAGAAGGCAACCTGGTGCGGTCCCAGCTCCTGCAGGGCATGCGCCAGCATGTCCGGGTATTCGGCCAGCTTGGCCAGCAGGGTCGCTTCACGCGGGGCGGTCAGCGGCGACAGGTCGGTCACGTCCTTGAGCTCATCCTCGTTGCCACCCCACTTGCCCAGCACGGTGCAGATGCGCGCATGGGCGTATTGCACGTAGTAGACCGGGTTTTCGTCGGACTGGGCCAGGGCCAGGTCGACGTCGAAGACGAACTCGGTATCGGCCTTGCGCGAGATGAGGAAGAAGCGCACGGCATCGCGGCCGCGGGTGAGGTCGCGTTCCTCGCCTTCGACGGCCTCGCCGGCCGACCATTCGATCAGGTCACGCAGGGTGACGTAGGAACCGGCGCGCTTGGAGATCTTGACCTCTTCGCCATTGCGCATGACGGTGACCATCTTGTGCAGCACGTAGTCGGGATAGCCTTGCGGGATGCCCACGCCGGCTGCCTGCAGGCCGGCACGCACGCGGGCGATGGTGCCGTGGTGATCGCTGCCCTGGATATTGATGACCTTGCCGTAGCCACGTTGCCACTTGTTGATGTGATAGGCGACATCGGGCACGAAGTAGGTATAGGTGCCGTCGGTCTTCTTCATGACGCGATCCTTGTCGTCGCCATAGTCGGTGGTGCGCAGCCACAGCGCGCCATCCTGCTCGTAGGTCTTGCCGGCCTTGACCAGCGCGTCCACGGCAGCGGCCACCTTGCCGTCGGCATAGAGCGAGGACTCCAGGTAGTAATTGTCGAACTTCACGCCGAAGGCCTGCAGGTCCAGGTCCTGCTCATGACGCAGGTAGGCGACGGCGAAGCGACGGATCGATTCGATATCGTCGACATCACCGCTGCCGGTGACGGGTTCGCCATCGCTGGCGGCGACGGTCTTCTTGTCGAGGAAGTCGCGGGCGATGTCGGCGATGTAGTCGCCGTTGTAGGCCGATTCCGGCCATTGCGCATCGCCCGGCTTGAAGCCGCGGGCACGCGCCTGCACCGAGCTTGCCAGCGTAGCGATCTGGACACCGGCGTCGTTGTAGTAGAACTCGCGCAGGACATCGTAGCCCTGCACGTCCAGCAGCGACGACAACGCATCACCCAGCGCACCCTGACGACCGTGGCCCACGTGCAGCGGACCGGTGGGGTTGGCGGAGACAAACTCGACCAGCACCTTCTGGCCGGCGCCTGCAGTGCCGCGACCAAAGGCCTCGCCCTGTTCGTGGATCGCCTTCACCACCGCCTGCTTGGCGGCTGCGGCCACGCGCAGGTTGATGAAGCCCGGACCGGCGATCTCGACCGATTCCACCAGGCCTTCGCGGGCCGGGTCGGCCATCACGGCGGCCACGATGGCTTGGGCCAGCTCACGCGGGTTCTTCTTGAGCGGCTTGGCCAGTTGCATGGCAACGTTGCAGGCGATGTCGCCGTGCGAGGCGTCACGCGGGCGCTCCAGGGTGATGGTCGGCGTCAGGCCGCTGTCGGCCAGCAGCGGCTGCAGGGCGGACGAGAACAGGTCGGAGATGCGTTGTTTCTGTTGTGCGAGCATGGGAATGAGGGGTAAAGCGGAAGCGGCCGTGGCGCTGGACCGGCTGTGAGGCGCCGCGCGGAGGGATCGCTTGCAATTGGTTGAGCAGCCGAGATTATACCGGCTAGGCGTACCGTGTTGGCTGCATGAACAAGCGGCTTGCGTGCAGTCCGGCGCCCTGCTGAGGCAAAGATGCCGTAATCACAACAAAAACCGGCCCGGGCCGTCTCAGATATCGACCGGATCGACTTCCAGCGACCAGCGCGCGCGGGTCTTCATCTGCCGCAACAAGGCCAGCCATTCCTTGAGGAAAGCCTGCAGTGTCGGACGCGAGGGACATTCGATCAGCAATTGGGCACGCTCGACATTGGCCACCCGCATCATGGTCATCGGGATCGGTTCGTTGATGGTGATGGCCGGGGCGTCCAGCAAGGTGGCCGCTTCCTTCAGGAAGCCCATGGCGATCTCCAGTTCGCGACCTTCGGCGCGCAACAGTGCCTGGTACATGAAGGGCGGGAAATGCGCCTGGCGCCGCTCGTCCAGCAATTCACCGGCAAAGCCATCGTAGTCGTGGCGGATCACGGCCTGGTACAGCGGATGATGCGGATAGCGGGTCTGGATCAGCACTTCGCCCGAACTGCCATCGGCCGACAGCCCGGCACGGCCGGCGCGGCCGGCCACCTGCATCAGTTGCGCGAACAGGCGCTCGCTGGCGCGGTAGTCGTGCGAGAACAGGGCGGTGTCGGGATTGAGCACGCCCACCAGGGTGAGCTTTTTGAAGTCATGCCCCTTGGCCACCATCTGGGTGCCGATCAGGATATCGACCTCGCCCCGGTGCACGCTGTCGAAAGCGCTCTGGGCCGAGCCCTTGAGGCGGGTGGAGTCGGCATCGATGCGCAGGATGCGGGCCTCGGGGAAGATGCCATGCAGGCCCTCTTCGACCCGCTGGGTGCCGCGTCCCAACGGTTGCAGGTCGACGTTGCCGCAGGTCGGGCAGGCGCGTGGGATGTGCAGTTCCAGGCTGCAATGGTGGCAGCGCAGGCGGCGCTCGGGGCGATGCACCACCATGAAGGCATCGCAGCGCATGCAGTTGCTGATCCAGCCGCAGGCATCGCAGGCCAGCACCGGCGCATAGCCACGCCGGTTGAGGAACAGCAGCGACTGCTCGCCCTGCTCCAGGCGCTTGCGCACGGCCGCGATCAGGGTCGAGGTGAGGCCGTCGACGGGCTTGTCGCGCTCCATGTCGATCACCTTGACGCTGGGCAGCACCGCCTGCAGCGCAGCGCGCTGGCGCAGTTCCAGGCGGCGGTAGCGGCCGGCCTGGGCGTGCTGCCAGGTTTCCAGCGAGGGTGTGGCCGAACCCAGCACCACCGGGATGCCCAGCTGGTGCGCACGCCAGACGGCCAGGTCGCGTGCGGAGTAGCGCAGACCTTCCTGTTGCTTGTAGGAGGGGTCGTGTTCCTCGTCGATGACGATGAGCTTCAGTGACGGCAGCGACGACAGGATCGCCAGCCGCGTCCCCAGCACGATGTGCGCCTGCCCCAGGTGGGCCGCCAGCCAGTTGCGGGCACGCTCGCCCTCGGCCAGGCCGCTGTGCAGGGCGACCACATTCAGATGCGGGAAACGTGCGCGGATGTTGCCTTCCAGCTGCGGAGTCAGGTTGATTTCCGGCACCAGCACCAGGATCTGTGCGGGGGCGGGGGCCGGTGCCGGCTGGCCAGGCTCAGACGAACCGGATGAGCTGGCCTGCTCTGCCGCGCGACGCAGGATAGCGGCGGCGGCCTGCAGGTAGACCTCGGTCTTGCCGCTACCGGTGACGCCATACAGCAGCAACGGGGCGAAACCCTCGGCGCCGACGATCGCATCGACCGCCTGCTGCTGGGACGGGTTCAACGACGGCGCGACACCCAATTGCAGCAGGTCCGGCGATGGGTCGGCCATCACAGGATCGACGATGGCTTCCTCCACCGTGGGGGCCACCGCCGCCTTTTTCCTGGACCTGAGCTTGGCCTTGGTCGCGGGCGCAAGCCGGCCCAGGGCCTTAAGTGCCTTGTCCAGCGCCACCGTGGTGAGGGCCCGCAGATTCTTGGGCAGCCCCGGCAGCATCACCTCACCCAGCGGACGCTGGTAGTAGTCGGCGGCAAAGCCGCACAGTGCCATCCAATGCGCTGACATCGGCGGCAACTGGTGCCGCACGGCGATGACGTCCTTGATCTTGTCGGCCTGCAGGTCGGTCTGCGCATCCTGGCCGACGACCACGCCGACGGCTTCGCGGCGGCCGAAGGGGACCACCACCAGTTGGCCGATCGCCGGCAACGGCTCATCCGGCGAACTGGCCTTCCAGCGGTAATCAAAGACGGTATGCAGGGGCGTATCGAGCGCGACCTGAAGCAGACGTTGTTCCACGAACTTAATGTAAATCCTGAAAAACCGGCCTAAGCCCCGGTTTAATCGTCATTTTTCAACCTATCCACAAACCCTGTGGATAACTTTGGGGACAAATGCCTCTTGACATCGCCACGCGTAGACTGGGCGAGGCTTACGGCGCGCTGCCCAAATGCAGGGCAAAAAATTAGTCCAATAAAATCAATGACTTAAAATTGTTCGCCTTAGCACGGGAAAAAAATTTGCTTAGACGGTTTGTGCAAATGCGGCATGCCTTTTATGTGCATAAGTCCCGGTTTGCGGATCAAGCGGAGGGCATTTGTCAAGTGCTGGCTGACAAAAAAACCCCGGCTTTTTCCTGCACCGACCTACGCGTACTGTCCTACAAACTTAAAGTAATTCTTCAAATACTTCGATAAGCGGCGGTTTTGTAAACGCTTTTGCCCATTATGCACAGCGCCTGTGGATAACTTTGTTGACAAGTGCCTCTTGACAAGTCCGAGAGCTAATACCATAGCGGCTTACGGACAAACCAGGTGTTTATTCGAGAAAAATAAATCCATGAAAATCAAGGACTTACAAACACCCTCTTGCACTTGCCGTTCATATTCCAATAAGTTTGATTCTCAATCAGAAAACGCCGGCGAATGTGTATAAGTCAGGTCCGACCGGCAAGGATGTGCATATTAACTTATCCCGCTGCACAGATATGAACAGATAACGACAGATACGCGCACGATCAGCCGCGCATGGCACGACTCATCTCGTGCACCGCCTGCGCCAGGGTCGCCACGGCTTGCGGCGGGGTGTGCTGGGAGATGCCATGGCCCAGGTTGAAGACGTGGCCACTGCCGGGGCCAGGACGTCCGAATGACTCCAGCAGCTTGCGGACTTCAGCGCGGATGGCGTCGTCGCCGGCGAAGAGGACGTTGGGGTCCAGGTTGCCTTGCAGGGCGACCTTGTCGCCCACACGGCGCCGTGCGTCGCCCAGGTTGACGGTCCAGTCCAGGCCTACGGCGTCGGCGCCGATGGCGGCGATCTGCTCCAGCCACAGGCCACCGCCCTTGGTGAAGACAATCACCGGAATCTGCTGGCCATCCTGCTTGCGCTGGAGCTGGCTGACCACCTGCTGCATGTAGGCCAGGGAGAATTGCTGGTAGATGCCATCGGCCAACGCACCGCCCCAGGTATCGAAGATCATCACGGCCTGCGCACCGGCGGCAATCTGCGCATTCAGGTAGGCGGCTACCGCAGCGGCGTTGGTCTTGAGGATGTGATGCATCAGGTCAGGGCGGCTGTAGAGCATGCTCTTGACCAGGCGGAAATCGTCCGAGCCACCACCTTCGACCATGTAGCAGGCCAGCGTCCAGGGGCTGCCGGAGAAGCCGATCAGCGGAACCCGGCCATCGAGCTCGCGCCGGATCTGGGTGACCGCCTTGAAGACGTAATCCAGGCGCTCCAGGTCCGGGGCCTGCAGCGCACGAATCGCGGCTTCATCGCGCAGGGGACGCTCGAACTTGGGGCCCTCGCCCTCGGCGAAATAGAGACCCAGGCCCATGGCGTCGGGAACAGTGAGGATGTCCGAGAACAGGATGGCGGCGTCCAGGGGATAGCGTTCCAGCGGCTGCAGCGTGACTTCGGTCGCGTAGTCCGGGTTGGTCGCCAGGCCCATGAAGGAACCTGCGCGACTGCGGGTGGCGCGGTATTCGGGCAGGTAGCGGCCGGCCTGGCGCATCAGCCACAGCGGCGTGTAGTCGGTGGGCTGGCGCAACAAGGCTCGCAGGAAGGTATCGTTCTTCAGCGGAGCGAAGGTGGACTGAGAGGTGGACGGAGACGTGGAAGAAGACATGGTCGGCCTGCAATGCGCTCTGAGGACAATCCGGCATTATCGCATCCTACGGGCGGGGCTTCCGGGCTAATTGTCGCTATCGGCGTGCGCTGATATTGATGCAGGTCGTGGCAGCGGGTTTTGCTATGATGGCCCGGCTGGCGAAGTACTCGCCCAGCCGGCCTTTCAAATCAACAAGAACCGCACAAGAACCGAACAGAGATCGGGCCGATCCCGCGCAATCATCCACAAGGAGAATCCATGAAGAACACTATCCGCGCCGTCCTGCTGGCAGGTCTGGCTGTGCTGTCACTGACCTTGTCATCGGCCCGCGCCGAGGACAGCGTCCCGGCGTCGCGCCTGGACCAGGTACTCAAGGCCGGCAAGCTGCGCATCTGCATGACCGGCGACTACAAGCCCTTCACCTATTACCGGCCCGACCAGACCTTCGAAGGCATGGATGTGGAACTGGGGCAGGCGCTGGCCAAGTCGCTGGGCGTAGAGGCGCAGTTCGTCAAGACCACCTGGAGCACGTTGATGAACGACTTCATCGCCCAGTGCGACATCGCCATGGGTGGCGTCTCCATCACCCTGGACCGCGCCCGCAAGGCCGCCTTCTCGGAACCCACCATGGTGGATGGCAAGGCCCCCATCATCCGCTGTGCCGACAAGGACAAGTTCCGTAACTTCGACATGATCGACCAGCCGGGTACCCGCGCCATCGTCAATCCGGGCGGCACCAACGAGCGCTTCGCCCGTGCCCGCTACAAGCGCGCCACGCTCCTGCTGCACCCGGACAACGTGACGATCTTCCAGCAGATAGTGGATGGCAAGGCCGACGTGATGGTGACCGATGCCAGCGAGACCCTGTGGCAATCCAAGCTGCATCCTGAACTTTGCCCGGTGACTCCGGACCAGCCGCTGCAGTTCGCCGAAAAAGCCTACCTGCTGCCGCGTGGCGATGTGGCCTTCAAGGCGTATGTGGACACCTGGCTGCACCTGGCCAAGGCCACTGGCGAATACCAGCAGATCTTCGACAAGTGGCTGAAGTAGTCCGCCGGCATCCCGATGGCCGGGCGCTCAGTCGAACTTGAGGTTCTTCAGTTCCGGCTTGGCATCGGGGAATTTCAGCTTCAGCTTCTGCAGTGTTTCCAGGACCACATTGGCCACCAGCAGGTTGCGATGGGTCTTGGAATCCGCCGGCACCACATACCAGGGCGCATGCAGGGTACTGGTGGCACGCAGCACCTCCTGATAGCGCTGCTGGTAGGCATCCCAGAACTTGCGCTCGGCCAGATCCTGGGGATCGAATTTCCAGTGCTTGTTGGGGTCGTCGATGCGGGATTGCAGGCGTGATTTCTGCTCGGCCTTGGAGATGTGCAGGAAGAACTTCAACACCACCGTCCCGGTTTCCCACAGCATGCGCTCGAAATCGTTGATCTGACGATAGCGCCGCTGGCATTCCTTGTCATCGATCCAGTCATGGACGCGGGTGATGAGCACGTCCTCGTAATGGCTGCGGTTGAACACCGCAATCTCCCCCGCTACCGGTACCTGCGCATGTACGCGCCACAGGTAATCGTGTGCCAGCTCGATGGCCGTCGGCCCCTTGAAGTTGGCGATGCGGATACCTTGGGGATTGACGGCGGCGAACACGTCATTGACGGTGCCATCCTTGCCGCTGGTATCCATGCCTTGCAGGATCACCAGCACCTTGTGCTTGTGACCGGCGTAGAGCATCTGCTGCTGCAGGCCGATCTTGGCGGCCAGGGCCTGGACGGTGGCCTTGTCCTTTTCCTTGTCGCCGCTGGAGAGGGGCTTGTTGGAGGCTTCGCTCTCTTTCAGGACGAACTTGGGATGGACGGTGAATGGTGGGCCGATCTTCTTTGCCATGCTATCTCGCTTTGTCGCTATCAGTGAATGTCCGTATTGCAGGTGGAGCCCTTTACAGCACGCCGTGCAATTCCCCCATGGCGTGCTCGATCTTGATGCACTTGTCCATGACGACCTTCAGGCCTGCGGCGCGGGCGCGGGCCGCCGCTGCTTCATTGACGATGTCCAGCTGCATCCAGACGCAGTCGGCACCGATGGCGATGGCTTCTTCCACCACCGGTGGGATGTCGGCCGACTTGCGGAAGCAATCCACGATGCTCACCCTCAGGCCCTGCCCCGCCAAGGCCGTGCTGGCCTCCTGCAAACTGGCGTGACACTGTTCGCCCAGTATGGTCTGCCCGGCGTACATGGGATTGACTGCAACGATGCGATAGCCCGCCGACTGGAGGTAGGCGGCAACGTCGAAGCTGGCCCGCTCGGGGCGGTTGGACAGTCCGACCACGGCGATGATGTGCTTGCCATTGACGCGTGAGGACAGGGCGGCGGAGGAAGAAGGCGAGACGGCTGAAGACATGTGTGCTCCTGCTGAGGATGAATGGGCGCTCGGGGCCCATATCATCTAAATGATTTACGCACGCCGATTTGGTTCGCCACGGCGCATCGAAGGGCTCACTTTACCCGAACATGGGCATGACGGCAGGCGTGCCGAGAGGCAGCTTGATACAGGTTAAGTAAGGCAGCCAGAAGGAGGTACGTCTGGGACGGGAAAGGTCGGCTTGCGCCGCAAGATGCAGTACAGAGTACGGCGACCGATTCGCGATGAGCATGAAAAAAGGCAGCCGAGGCTGCCTTTCGATTTACTGCCTTCGTCCCCACTGGAGTGAGGACACGCCGAGTTGATCAGCGCTTCTGACGCAACTTCTGGATCGCAGCCAGCTGTGCCACTGCGGCGGCCAGTTCGGCCTGGGCTGCGGCGTGGTCGATCTTGGAGTCGCGATTGACCAGCGCTTCCTCGGCCAGACGCTTGGCTTCGGCGGCCTTGGCTTCGTCCAGGTCGGCACCACGGATCGCGGTGTCGGCCAGCACGGTCACGGCGTCCGGCTGCACTTCCAGCAGGCCACCGGCCACGAACACGAATTCCTCGTGCGCCTGACCCGACACCTTGATACGGACAGCACCTGGCTTGATGCGCGTGATCAGCGGGGTGTGACGTGGGTAGATACCCAGCTCACCCGCTTCGCCCGGCAACGCGACGAATTCCGCCTCGCCGGAGAAGATTTCCTCTTCCGCCGAGACCACGTCCACGTGAATAGTATGTGCCATGTCGTTTCCTAGTCGATGGACCGCCACCGTTAAGGGTGGCGGCGCCGAAAATCAAAGAATGCTTCCCTGCCCTGCCTGCCCCGCCAAACAGCGGAACCGGCCGAAGCCGGTCAGTCTTAGTTGATCTTCTTGGCTTTTTCGATTGCTTCTTCGATGGTACCGACCATGTAGAACGCTTGTTCCGGCAGGTGGTCCAGTTCGCCGCTGGCGATCATCTTGAAGCCCTTGATCGTGTCCTTCAGCGAAACGTACTTGCCCGGGGAACCGGTGAACACTTCGGCGACGTGGAAGGGCTGCGACAGGAAACGTTGCATCTTACGTGCACGTGCCACCAGCAGCTTGTCTTCCGGAGCCAGTTCGTCCATGCCCAGAATCGCGATGATGTCACGCAGTTCCTTGTAGCGCTGCAGGGTACCCTGGACCGCGCGGGCGGTCTCGTAGTGTTCCTGGCCGACCACTTGCGGGTCCAGCTGGCGCGAGGTCGAGTCCAGCGGATCGACGGCGGGGTAGATACCCAGCGAGGCGATGTCACGGGACAGAACGACGGTCGAGTCCAAGTGGGCGAAGGTGGTTGCCGGCGACGGGTCGGTCAAGTCATCCGCAGGGACGTAGACGGCCTGGATCGAGGTGATCGAACCGGTCTTGGTCGAGGTGATGCGCTCTTGCAGACGGCCCATTTCTTCGGCCAGCGTCGGCTGGTAGCCCACGGCGGACGGCATACGACCCAGCAGCGCGGACACTTCGGTACCGGCCAGGGTGTAACGGTAGATGTTGTCGACGAAGAACAGAACGTCCTTGCCTTCATCACGGAAGCCTTCGGCGATGGTCAGGCCGGTCAGCGCCACGCGCAGACGGTTGCCCGGCGGTTCGTTCATCTGACCGTAGACCATGGCCACCTTGGAGTTGGCCGGGTTTTCCAGGTCCACCACCTTGGCTTCTGCCATTTCGTGATAGAAGTCGTTACCTTCACGGGTACGCTCACCAACACCGGCGAACACGGACAGACCGCTGTGCGCCTTGGCGATGTTGTTGATCAGTTCCATCATGTTCACGGTCTTGCCGACACCGGCGCCACCGAACAGGCCGACCTTACCACCCTTGGCGAACGGGCAGACCAGGTCAATCACCTTGATGCCGGTTTCCAGCAGCTCTTGCGACGGCGACAGTTCGTCGTATGCAGGAGCCTTGCGGTGGATCGAAGCGGTCTGCTCGTGCGAGACAGGACCGCATTCATCGATCGGGTTACCCAGCACGTCCATGATGCGGCCCAGGGTCGCAGTGCCGACCGGCACCGTGATTGCCTTGCCGGTGTTCGAGATGGTCAGGCCGCGGCGCAGACCGTCCGACGAACCGAGCGCAATGGTACGAACCACGCCGTCACCCAGCTGCTGCTGGACTTCCAGGGTCAGATCCGAACCTTCCAATTTCAAGGCATCGTAAACCTTGGGCATCGCATCGCGGGGAAACTCCACGTCCACCACAGCGCCGATACACTGAACGATTTTGCCATCAGCCATTTTCGTTCCTTCAATAGATAAAATTTAAATTCTGCTTCGCTGCGCTACGTTAGCTGATCAGCCAACTGCGGCCGCACCGGCGACGATTTCCGACAGTTCCTTGGTAATCGCGGCCTGACGAGTCTTGTTGTAGACCAACTTCAACTCGCCGATCACGCTACCGGCGTTGTCGCTCGCCGCCTTCATCGCCACCATGCGCGCCGATTGCTCGGACGCCATGTTCTCGGCGACGGCCTGATAGATCAGTGCTTCGACGTAACGCACCAGCAGCTCGTCCACCACGGATTGCACATCGGGCTCATAGATGTAGTCCCAGGAGTGCGCACCCTCGTCAGCCTTGAGCTTGTCGCTGGTCAGCGGCAGCAGCTGCTGCAGGGTGGCTTCCTGCTTCATCGTGTTGATGAACTTGGTGTACACCAGGTACACCGCGTCCAGCTTGCCTTCCTGGTATGCGTCGAGCAGCACCTTGACGGGGCCGATCAGCTTTTCCAGGTGAGGCGTATCGCCCAGTTGCGTCACGTTGGCGGCCACGCGGGCGCCGATACGATTCAGAAAACCCAGACCCTTGTTGCCAATGGCGACGGTCTCGATGGACTTGCCTTGGCCTTCCAGTTCACGGAACTTGGTGGTCAACAGACGCAGCGAGTTGGTGTTCATGCCGCCGCACAGACCCTTGTCGGTCGTGACGACGATGAAACCAACGCGCTTGGCCGTATCCTGCTGGACCATGAACGGGTGCACGTACTCCGGATTGGCCTGCGACAGGTTGGCCGCAATGTTGCGGATCTTGTCGCTGTACGGGCGGGCTGCGTGCATCCGGTCCTGCGCCTTGCGCATTTTGGATGCAGCGACCATTTCCATCGCCTTGGTGATCTTCTTCGTATTTTCTACGCTCTTGATCTTGCCACGTATCTCTTTACCTGTAGCCATGAGTAAGACTCCTTATAGCTTCAGTAAAAATTAGTACGCGCCGGATTTCTTGAAGTCAGCGATGGCGGCCGCCAGGGCTGCTTCAGCATCCTTATCCAGTTGCTTGGTGTCTTCGATCTTCTTCAACAGGTCAGCGTGGCTGGTCTTCATGAAGTTGTGCAGACCGGCTTCGAAGGCCAGGATCTTCTTCACTTCGACATCGTCCATGTAGCCCTTGTTGACGGCGAACAGGGTCACGGCCATGATCGAGATCGACTGCGGGGTATACTGAGCCTGCTTCAGCAGTTCGGTCACACGTGCACCGCGGTCCAGCTGCTTGCGGGTGGCTTCGTCCAGGTCGGAAGCGAACTGCGCGAAGGCAGCCAGTTCACGGTACTGTGCCAGGTCGGTACGGATACCGCCGGACAGATTCTTGATGACCTTGGTCTGGGCAGCACCACCGACGCGCGACACCGAGATACCGGCGTTGATCGCAGGACGGATACCGGCGTTGAACAGCGAGGTTTCCAGGAAGATCTGGCCGTCGGTGATCGAGATCACGTTGGTCGGAACGAAGGCCGACACGTCACCCGCCTGGGTTTCGATGATCGGCAGTGCGGTCAGGGAACCGGTCTGGCCCTTGACTTCACCGTTGGTGAACTTCTCGACGTAGTCGGCGTTCACGCGGGCAGCACGTTCCAGCAGGCGGCTGTGCAGGTAGAACACGTCGCCAGGGTAGGCTTCACGGCCCGGCGGACGGCGCAGCAGCAGCGACACCTGACGGTAGGCCACGGCTTGCTTGGACAGGTCGTCATAGACGATCAGGGCATCTTGACCGCGGTCGCGGAAGTATTCGCCCATGGCGCAACCCGAGTAGGCCGAAACGTATTGCATCGCAGCCGATTCGGAGGCGGTAGCGGCCACGACGATGGTGTATTCCATCGCGCCGTGCGCTTCCAGTGCGCGCACCACGTTCTTGACCGACGAAGCCTTCTGGCCGATCGCGACGTAGATGCAGGTCATGTTCTGACCCTTTTGATTGATGATGGCGTCGATCGCGACAGCGGTCTTGCCGGTCTGGCGGTCGCCAATGATCAGCTCGCGCTGGCCGCGGCCGACGGGCACCATGGAGTCGATCGACTTCAGGCCGGTCTGCATCGGTTGCGACACGGACTGACGCGCGATCACGCCCGGAGCGATCTTTTCGATCGGGGCGGTCAGCTTGGCGTTGATCGGACCCTTGCCATCGATCGGCTGGCCCAGTGCGTTAACCACGCGGCCCTTCAGTTCAGGACCGATGGGCACTTCCAGGATGCGGCCGGTGCACTTGACAACGTCGCCTTCGGAAATGTGTTCGTATTCGCCCAGGATAACGGCGCCCACCGAGTCACGCTCCAGGTTCAGCGCCAGGCCGAAGGTGTTGCCCGGGAATTCCAGCATCTCACCTTGCATCACGTCGGACAGACCATGGATACGGCAGATACCGTCGGACACGGAAATGACCGTGCCCTGATTGCGAATCTCAGCGGTATCGCCAAGGCCTTGGATCCGGCTCTTGATCAGCTCGCTGATTTCAGATGCGTTGAGTTGCATACTAACTCCTAAAAATTGTTCTTTCGCTTAGCCAGCCAGAGGCACTTACGCGGCCAGAGCAGCTTGCAGCTGCTGCAGCTTCGCGCGCACGGAGGTATCGAACACTTCATCGCCGACCACAACGCGCACACCACCGATCAGGCTGCTGTCCACCGTCACCGAAGGGTTCAGCTTGCGGCCGAACTTCTTCTCCAGTGCCGAGACCACATCCTTGACCTGGGCATCGCTGAGCTCGAAGGCGCTGACGATGTTCGCATCGGCCGAACCTTCCGATGCGTTCTTGAGCGCATGGAATTGTTGGGCGATTTCCGGCAGCAGCACCAGACGGCCATTGTCAGCCAGCGTCTTGACGAAGTTCTGCGCCTCGACGGACAGCGGGGTCTTCAAGGCGGCAGCGAAGACGTCAGCCAGCTTGTCATGGGATACGGAAGGGTTCTGCGCCAGGGCCTGCACCTCAGGATGCGCTGCCACCTGGGCCATCTCGTCGACGAGATCGGACCAGGCTGCCAGGCTGCCTGCCTTGGCCACACGGAACAAGGCTTCAGCGTAAGGACGAGCGATCGTTGCGAGTTCGGCCATATTACAGCTCTGTCTTCAGTTGATTCAGCAAGTCGGCGTGGGCCGCAGCATTCACTTCGCGCTTGAGGATGTGTTCCGCGCCCTTGACGGCGAGCGTTGCGACCTGGCCACGCAGTTCTTCACGCGCCTGGTTCACTTGCTGTTGGGCGTCGGCACGCGCAGCGGCGACGATGCGGGCTGCTTCTTCAGCGGCCGTCTTCTTCGCTTCTTCGATGATCAGCTGAGCGCGCTTTTCGGCTTCGCCGATGCGCTTCTGGCCTTCATCACGTGCCGATGCCAGTTCGCCCTGGATGCGCTTTTCGGCGGCGGCCAGATCGGCCTTACCGCGGTCAGCGGCTGCCAGCCCGTCCGCAATCTTCTTGGCGCGTTCGTCGAGCGCCTTGATCAACGGCGGCCACACGAATTTCATCGTGAAGCCGGCGAGGATGAAGAAGACCACGAACTGCGCAATCAATGTTGCATTTAAGTTCACGGTAATTTCCTTCTCAGAATAACGAGTGCCGGAACCAATCGTCCGGCAGATGAGAATCGGCTATGAAGCGCGAATTACTTGGCGATGAACGGATTTGCGAATGCGAACAGCATGGCGATACCAACGCCGATCAGGAAGGCGGCGTCGATCAGGCCGGCCAGCAGGAACATCTTGGTTTGCAGGGTGTTCATCAGTTCAGGCTGACGTGCGGATGCTTCGAGGTACTTACCGCCCATGATCGCGATACCGATACAAGCGCCGATAGCACCCAGGCCAATGATCAAACCGCAAGCCAGAGCAACGAAAGAGACATCAGTCATGACAATTCCTTAAGAAAAGTTAATTAAATACAAAACCAAAAAAACAAACTGAAAAACAGGTACTGCAAGCCTTGTGTTAGTGCGCTTCGTGCGCCTGGCCCAGGTAAACCAGTGTCAACATCATGAAGATGAATGCTTGGAGCAACACGATCAGGATGTGGAAAATTGCCCAGATAGAACCGGCGATCACATGGCCGATGAAGCCGAATGCGGTCGCGGTCGATCCCAGCAATGCGATCAGCAGGAACAACAGTTCGCCTGCATACATGTTGCCGAACAGTCGCATGCCCAGGGACACGGTCTTGGCGGCGAATTCGATGATGTTCAGCAGCAGGTTGAACGGCGCCAGGTAGATGCCGAACGGTGCTGCGAACAGTTCGTGGATGAAGCCACCGGCACCCTTGATCTTGACGCTGTAATACAGCATCAGGGCCAGCACGCCCAGGGCGATGCCCAGGGTGCCGTTGAGGTCGGCGGTCGGAACGATGCGGTGGTGCATTTCACCCAGGCCGAACAGGCCCAGGATGCCGGAGGCCAGGTCCACCGGCAGGAAGTCCAGCGAGTTCATCAGGGCAACCCAGACGAACACGGTCAGTGCCACTGGAGCGATGAAGGTGCGGTCGCCATGCACGATGGCCTTGGACTGGTCTTCGACCATTTCCACGACCATCTCGACGAAGGCCTGGAAGCGGCCCGGCACGCCCGAGGTCGCCTTGCGGGCGGCCAGGAACATGAAGAAGCAGGCAATCACGCCGCAGAACACGGACCAGAAAATGGTGTCCACGTTCAGGATCGAGAAATCGACGATCTTGGTCTGGTGATGGGTGGAAAGGTGTCCGAGGTGGTGGACAATATATTCAGAGGCTGTCGGCGCGTGCTCAGCGGCTTCTACGGTCATGGTCGGTGTCTAAACAGTAAAATGAAATAACTCTTAAGCACCACGATGAAGCTCAGCAGAAATGCGAGCCAATTGACACCGTGGTACAACCAAACGGTCGCGCCCATGAGCGCAAACGTCGTAGCAATCTTGATAAATTCCCCGAAGAAAAAGGCCATCGGGTTGGTACCACCGGGTTTCTGTGCACTGACATGGAGTCGCAGGGCAAACAGGGCGTTGGGGACGACACAGCAAATCCCGCCCAGCAGAGCAGACCAAAGCGCCGAAAGTCCACCCAACATACCTGCGACCAAAGCAGCGACGACCGTGGTTACGAGCTGCAAGAGAATGATGCGCAGCATATCTATCCAATATCGTGCATGCGCCGCACCCCTTAAGGGCAGACGGCAGCTTAAAAGCCCGGCGATTATAAAGGTTCGTTTTCCGGTAAGTCAAACCTTTTGCGGCCAGATCGGGGCCTTATCTGGGGCACTTCGCGGCGAGTTGTGGCAAAAAGGCAGCCACTTCGATTTTTTGCACTGCAACAAGAGCGATTGCTGATCCATGCATGGCAGCCCTCCTCTTTTCGCGCGGAGCGGGTTCTCCCCTGCTGACTGTTTGTTCAGGTTTGCACAAGCTGCACTGAAATTGCTGGCAAGAATGCACAAAAGGCCAAAAACGGCGCCGGTTTTGCGAACAGCGCTCAATTTAATCAAAAATGTCCTGCAGGGCCAGAAAAATATCCCGCAAATTCAATGATTTACGGAAATTAGCCGGGCGCTCGCAATCGAGCGGCGATTGTACTGACATTTTGTCAGGAAGTTGGAAGTTGTCAGACGACCAAGCTCGCGTTCGAGGTCATATGTTGCAGCACAGCGAATCAACTCAAGAAACGTGAGCCCGGACCGCGACGGGCAGGATCGGCCCGCCTGGCATGCAGTAGAAATACGGTCTTCAGATCAGGCCCAGGTTCAGGCCCTTGAGTGTGGCTGCAGCCCGCGTAGAACAATGCAGCTTGCGGAAAATGCTCTCCACGTGGGTACGCACCGTGGACGGGCTGATCTGCATCACCCGGGCGGCTTCCTTGTTGCTTTCACCCAGGCTGATGCGCCGCAACACCTCGACCTCGCGTTCCGACAGCAACCCTTTGCGGACCGGCACGGGCAAGGAATTGCCGGCGTCGCCGGCGGCGGCAGCGAGCACCCAGCGCACGGCATCGGCGTCGAACAGGCCGTCCGCCGCCTGCTGAGTGAGCAGGTCGGCAGCCTCGCCCATGGTCAACGCGGCCCGCCATGGGCGGCGGGCGCAGAGCGCGGCGTGGGCGGCAGCCACCGCCAGCAGGCGCGCGGGTTGGCCGAGGGTATCGCGGTCCAACCCGCGGAAATAGCCCGTGCCATCCAGGCGCTCATAGAGTTGGGAGGCCAGGGCCGTGTGCTCGCGCAGGGCCGGAATCAATGCGCCGGCGCGCGCCGTCCAGTAGGGTGCCAGGCGGATGCGCTCCCAGTCGTCCACGCCAGGACGCCCCGCGCGCTCCCAGATGGTGTTGGAAACGGAAACCCGACCGATGCCGTGGAGCAAGGCGGCACGCACCAGCCCTTGCTGTTGCAAGGGTGGCAGACCCGCCAGCGCGGCAGCCCGCGCCGCCAGTTCGCTGACGCGACGCGAATAACCGGTCAACCAGGGCAGCTTCAGTTCGATCAGGTCCGCCACGATGCTCAGCGGCACCTCATGGGCGGGCAGCTCACCAGAGGATGCCAGCGTGTCCTGCCCGTCCAGCGCAGCCAGCCATGCGCCGGCCTGCGCTGCTACCCGTTCTGCCAAGGGTGCCGGGTACTTGATACCACCGGAGGCAAGCAGCATGCGGATGGCACTGTCAGTACCGTGCGTGCGGCCCAGGATGTCGAGGTCGCCCGCCAGGCTGGTGTAATACACCAGTGCCGGCACCTGGTCGCCGCTCAGTTGTTGTGGCGCCCCGCTGCCGTCGAAGTGCTCCCAGACATGGCGCAGTCCGGCCTCCACCGCGGGCGGCAGGCCCAGCATGCCGGCCACATCGCCGGCGACCTCGCAATGGATGCGCGCCAGCGGTTCGATATTGGAAAAGGTCAGCGGATGGTCTGGCGGCAAGCCATGACGCAGCATGGCCTCCCGACCACCGACGTCGTCGCCCAGCAGGTTGGCGAAACCTGCGGCATTGGCGGTGCAGCCCGACCAGCGCAGCAAGGCCACCAGGCGCGCATGCAGGATGTCTTGCGCACCGGCGCCGTCCAACTGCGCCACCTGGGCCGCCAACCGTGCGGCGCGCTGCGACTGGGCGGGGGGTTGCCCCATGCTGAGATCGCCCACCAGCGCCAGGACATGCACTGCGACCTCGGCGGAAATCATCGGAACACCGCAGGCAAGCGGATCGGAGGCAGCCAGATCGCTGGCTGGGGCAGGCGCGGCACTGCCGGATGAAATGACGTCGGGAAGCATCCCGACACTGTAGCGGCAACTCCGAGCGTGAGGCAATCAACTCTTCGGTGAATGGGCAGGGCCGGCATGAGGGGCCACCATCGCTGCGCCGCACCCGCTGCCACCCCGGGTCGGTCAATTGACCGATACCGGTGGCCGGAGCGCATTCCTATACTGGCCTCACTGAAACGAACACCCCAACCACCTTCCCAAGGAGAACATCATGAAAGCAACTTCCCGCCTCTTCAGCCTCAAGACCGGCCTCGGCATGCTCGCCATCGCCGCCGCCTTCACCGGCAGCAGCGCCATGGCTGCCGAACCTGCCGAAAAGCCATCGGTGGTGATCGTCCACGGCGCCTTCGCCGACGGCTCCGACTGGGCCAAGGTAATCCCGCTGCTGCAAGCCAAGGGGATCAAGGTCACCGCCGTGCAGAATCCGCTGACCTCGCTGGCCGACGACGTGGCTGCAGCCAAGCGCGCCATCGACAACCAACCGGGCAAGGTGGTGCTGGTCGGCCACTCCTGGGGCGGCACCGTGATCACCGAAGCCGGCAACAATGACAAGGTCGCCAGCCTGGTGTATGTGGCCGCCTTCGCACCGGACGCCGGCCAGGCCACCGGCGATCTGGGCAAGGACCTGCCGGTTCCCCCGGGCATTGCCAAGCTGTCGGTGGACAAGGCCGGCTTCGCCAGCTTGCCGCCGGCCGCTCTGGCCGCTGACTTTGCCCAGGACGTGCCGGCCAAGCAGGCCGCCGTGATGGCCGCGACCCAAGGTCCGATCGCCCTGAAAGCCTTCGGCGACAAGGTCGAGACCGCCGCCTGGAAGACCCGTCCCAGCTGGTACATCGTCAGCAAGAACGACCGCATGATCCAGCCCGACCTGGAACGCGCCTTCGCCAAGCAGATCAACGCCAAGACCACCGAACTGCCGACCAGCCATGTGCCGCAGCAATCGCGTCCGGCCGACGTGGCCAAGGTGATCCTGGATGCCGTGGCGGCCACCCGGTAAGCAGGCTGCCCCCCCTGCCCCGGCTGCTTCGGCCGGGGCAGGGGCACACCCGGCTGCCTTGCCGGATTTCGGCGCATGCAGACTGACCCCGCAGACGATTGCGTCCAAATGCTGCGAACCGGCCTGCGACTCTGACATAATCGCGCTATCCCGTACCAATCAACAGGACCAGCATGATTACCCTCGTCAACCTGCAGGTGGTCTGCCGCCGTCAACCCTGCTGAACCGGGCCGCCCCATGATTTTCATCACTGGCGGTGCCGGCTTCATCGGCAGCAACTTCATCCTCGACTGGTTGACGCAGAGCACGGCCGAACCCGTGCTCAACATCGACAAGCTGACCTACGCCGGCAATCCCTATAACCTGGATGCGGTCGAGAAAGATACGCGCTATGCCTTCGTGCAAGCCGACATCTGCGATGAGACAGCGATGGCTACCTTGCTCTCGCGCTACCGGCCACGCGCGATCATTCACTTCGCCGCCGAAAGCCACGTCGATCGTTCCATCCGCAGTCCCGACGAGTTCATCCGTACCAACGTCAATGGCACCTTCAATCTGCTCAACAGGGCGTTGCAGTATTGGCTGACGCTGCCGGGCCCGGAAAAAACGGACTTCCGCTTCCTGCACATCTCCACCGATGAAGTCTATGGCAGCCTGGCGCCGGAAGATGCGCCATTTACGGAAGCTTCACCGTATGCGCCCAATAGCCTCTACTCGGCGTCCAAGGCGGCATCCGACCATCTGGTGCGGGCCTATCATCAAACCTATGGATTGCCGACACTGACCACCAACTGCTCCAACAACTACGGTCCCTTTCACTTCCCGGAAAAGCTGATCCCGCTGGTCATTTCCAACGCCCTCGCGGGAAATCCCCTTCCTGTCTACGGCGACGGCATGCAGATTCGGGACTGGCTGTTCGTGACCGATCACTGTGCCGCATTGCGAACAGTTCTGGCCAACGGTACGGTAGGCGAGACCTACAACATCGGCGGGGGCAACGAACATACCAATCTGCACGTGGTGCACACCCTCTGCGATATCCTGGATGAACTCGCGGCGCGACCGCAGGGCAGCTATCGCGACCTGATCACCTTCGTCAAGGACCGGCCCGGACATGATCGTCGCTATGCCATCGACGCCGGAAAGATCAAACGCGAACTGGGCTGGCAACCGGCGGAATCCTTCGAGACCGGCATCCGCAAAACGGTGCAGTGGTATCTGGCGCATGGTGAATGGGTACGCCAGGTGCGCTCGGGCGATTACCTGAACTGGCTGCGGCAGCAATACGGCGATCATCCACCGGGAGCACTGATATGAGCGATACGACCCCGCCGGTGCGCCGCAAGGGCATCATCCTCGCCGGAGGCTCTGGCACGCGGCTTTACCCGGCCACCCAGGTTGCCTCCAAACAGCTCATGCCGATCTACGACAAGCCGATGGTGTACTACCCGCTATCGAGCCTGATGCTGGCCGGCATCCGAGATATCCTGCTCATTTCCACTCCGCGCGATACGCCGCGCTTTGCCGAACTGCTGGGAGACGGCCAGCAATGGGGCCTGCAGATCCGCTATGCGGTACAGGCCTCGCCCGACGGACTGGCGCAGGCTTTCCTGATCGGCCAGGATTTCATCGGCAATGATCCTTGTGCGCTCATTCTGGGAGACAACATATTCTACGGACGCGACCTGGAACCGCCGATGCGCCAGGCCAATGCTCGTACCGATGGCGCGACCATCTTTGCCTACCATGTACAGGATCCGGAACGCTACGGTGTGGTCGAATTCGACCCGTCACGCCGGGTAATCGGCATCGAAGAAAAACCGGCGCAGCCGAAATCCAATTTCGCAGTGACCGGCCTCTACTTCTACGACAACCAGGTGGTCGACATTGCCCGCACCATCCGCCCCTCGGCACGTGGGGAGCTGGAAATCACCGATATCAACCGCAGCTACCTGGCACGTGGGCAATTGCAGGTGGAACTGATGGGACGCGGCATCGCCTGGCTCGATACCGGCACCCATGAATCGCTGCTGGATGCAGGCCAGTTCATCGCCACCATCGAGAAGCGTCAGGGCCTGAAAGTCGCCTGCCCCGAAGAGATCGCCTATCGTCGAGGCTATATCGATGCCCTCCAGCTGGAGAGGCTTGCCGAGCCGTTGAAGAACAATGCCTATGGCAAGTATCTGCTTCAGCTGCTGACCGAAATGAGTTATTAACTGCCATCGCGGCTACCATTCCATGCTGGTCACCCCCACTCCCCTAGCGGGCCTGATGCTGATCCAACCCCAGGTCTTCAGCGACAGTCGCGGCTTCTTCTACGAAAGCTTCAACGAGCGCGACTTCCGCGCACGGACCGGGGCCGATGTCCGTTTCGTACAGGATAACCACTCCCTCTCCGCGCGCGGCGTCGTGCGCGGTCTGCACTACCAGCTCCCGCAGGCACAGGGCAAGCTGGTGCGGGTCACCCGGGGTGCAGTGCTGGATGTGGTGCTTGATATCCGTCGCAGCTCGCCCACTTTCGGTCAGTGGTTCAGCCAGGTGCTGAGCGCAAGCAACAAGCTGCAACTCTGGCTGCCGGCGGGATTCGCGCATGGATTCTCGGTCCTGGAAGATGAGACCGAATGCCTTTACAAGACCACCGATTACTGGATGCCGGAACAGGAACACACCATTCTCTGGAATGACCCGGCGTTGGCCATCGATTGGCAACTGCAAGGGGAACCTATCCTGTCCGACAAGGATAGAAACGGGATTCCGCTGGCGCAGGCCGCGGTGTTCGAATGAAGCGCTTGCGCATCCTGCTCACTGGCGCATCGGGGCAGGTGGGCCAAGCGTTGGCGCAACGACTGCATGGCGAAGAATTATTCACTCCCACACGCTCTGAGCTGAATCTTGAAGACAGTGCGGCCATCCTCCGCTACGTGGACCGGACCCGGCCCGACCTGATCATCAATCCGGCGGCCTACACTGCTGTCGACAAGGCCGAAAGCGAACCTGAGGTGGCCATTGCCATCAACGCCGTCGCCCCCCGGGTACTGGCGCGCGCGGCCCGGCACCACGGTATCGGGCTAATTCACTTCTCGACCGATTATGTGTTTGATGGCATGCAGTCTGAACCCTACCGGGAAGATGACCTGACGGCACCACTGAACGTCTACGGTCGCAGCAAGCGGGATGGTGAGATCGCCGTGCTGGAAGAGTGCGATGCCGCCTGGATACTGCGAACGAGCTGGGTCTATTCTGCCCACGGCCGCAATTTCCTGAACACCATCCTGCAACTTGCGCAGCAGCGCAGGCAGTTGAGCATTGTTGCCGACCAGTGGGGAGCGCCGACCTGGGCTCGCACGATAGCGGACGTCGTAGCGCGCATGCTGGGGGACGACGGCAGGATGACGCTGAGCTCTCGCATGCAACACACCTGCGGCGTGTATCACCTCAGCTCGCGCGGCGCCACCAACTGGCAGCAGTACGCCTGCCGCATTGTGGAAGCCATGCCTGCCCTGGGCCTGCAAGCACAGCTATCGCCCGCCGAGGTGGCACCCATTTCCAGTGCTGCGTATCCGACGCCGGCGCAACGTCCGAGCAATTCCCGCTTGTGCACGGACAAGCTCACGCGCGTTTTCGGCATCACTCTTCCCGACTGGGACCAGGCGCTGGATGAGTGTCTGCGCGAAATGAAACAAGAAACGGGACAAGACTAAGCGTCAATGCCGTGCCGCGCATCCGCAGCCTGCAGGCTGAGAGACATATCAAACATCTCACAATGTCGACCTGCGCCGGCTGGACATTGATATCGCGCAAAGTATTTGCCGTATAAGCAAAGGATAATATTTCCCAGCAGAATACGTTGCTGTTTTGATAATTTTGTATCGCATGGATGTCTGCTTTGCCGGAATGACTAATTCTTTTCCAGACTGGCTGAAGGAGTTCCGGACAGGACGGCCCGACATTGCAGGGCACAGGGCGGCGGGCAGGTGACGGCGAAGGGGGAAAGTGGCGCGGCTGGCGGGGATCGAACCCACGACCCTTGGCTTCGGAGGCCAATACTCTATCCACTGAGCTACAGCCGCGCTGACGGGGCGAACCCCGGAAAGGCCTGAAGGATACCCCCTTTCCCTCTGGACGTCCATGGCGCTCGCGGTTTTTCCGTGTCAAACGGAAAGCATTGTGACTATAATCAAGAGTTCGGCGAGAGAGCGCAATGAAAGCCCTGCCTGATCCTAGTTCCACGCAATGCCAGGCGATACAAAGGGAACCGACGTTTTCCGCCCCAATTTCGAGGAAACATTACGGAGGGACGCCAATGAGCTCAGCTCAGCATGAACACGAGTCGGCAATCAAGACTCCCAAGCAATTGATCGCAGCGGTAGTCGCAGGTTTTATGGTCCCCATCGTGTGCATCGTGCTACTGGTGCAGTACGTGACCAACGGCCAGAAGACCGGGGCCGGCTCCGACAGTCAGACGCCCGAGATGATCGCGGCGCGCATCAAGCCCGTCTCCGATGACGGCTTCACTTTCCGCGATGCCAACGGCCCCAAGCAACTGCTCTCGGGCGAAGAAGTCTACAAGACCACCTGTGCCGCCTGCCATGGCGCCGGCGTGGCAGGCGCGCCCAAGGTGGGCGATGCCGCTTCCTGGCAAGCCCGGATCGCACAAGGCTATGACACCCTGGTCACGCACGCCATCAACGGTCTGCGCGCCATGCCCGCCAAGGGTGGCAACCCGGACCTGGACGATGTGGAAATCCAGCGTACCGTGGCCTACATGGCCAACCAGTCCGGTGGCAAGTTCAAGGAACCGGAAGCAAAGGCGCCCGCCGCCGCTGAAGGTGCCGCTCCCGCTGCAGACGCACCCGCCAAGTAAGACCTGCATCCCGCCGGAAATCATTCGTCGTCAAAAAAAATCCCCGAATCGAATTCGGGGATTTTTCATTTCCGGCCGCCCTGCCATGCTGCGAAGGCGCCAGTTGCCGGCGGCGCGCATGGCACCTTCCGGCTGGCCATCCCAAGCTCAATAACGCGGCGGAGGCGGCGGGGGATAGCCACCCGGCGCATAGCCTGCCGGAGCTTGCTGGGCGGGTGCTGCAGCCTGTTGCTCGGCCACGAAGATTTCCACACGACGGTTCTTGGCGCGGTTGGCATCCGAATTGTTCGGCACCAGCGGCTCATGTGAACCACGCCCCATGATCACGAAACGATTGGCCGCTACGCCGCGCGAGCTCAGGTAGTCGCGCGTACGGGCTGCACGCTGTTGGGACAGCGGGTCGTTGATGGCATCACTGCCGGTGTTGTCGGTGTGGCCAACGATGGTGACCGTGGTTGCCGGATTTTCCACCAGCGTGGCGGCGAAGCGATCCAGCACCGGACGCATCTCGGGCTTGATGTCGGCACGACCCGTATCAAAGGAGATGTCACTCGGGATTTCCAGCTTCAGGCGGTTGTCCGCGGTCTGGGTGACCTGCACGCCAGTGCCCTGGGTTGCCTGTTCCATGGCGCGCTTCTGGTTTTCCATACGGTTGGACCAGATGTTGCCCGCTACCGCGCCGATGGCGCCACCAATAGCCGCACCACCCAGGGCGCGTCCGCCACCACCACCACCGGTGGCTGCGCCGATGATGCCACCCAGGCCGGCGCCGATACCTGCACCGGTAGCCGTGCCACGTTGCGTCGGGCTCATGTCGGCGCAGCCGGAAAGCGCCAGCACACCGGCGATCGCCGCAATGGAGAGTTTCTTCATGTCATGTCCTTTCTTGTCTTTTAGGGCCTGTTCACATTTAATCTACGAGTGCGAGAGGTCGCCAAGCGTTGACTGCCTAGGCGCAGCGACGCGCCGTAGTGGTGCTACGGCAAGGAGCTGCAACAACGGCAGGCGACGCTTGGCGGCCTCTCCCGGAGGGTTGGCGCCAGAAGGCGCGCTGGCGGCGTTGCATGTCAGGACTGGTGGTACCACCACCAGCCCTGACGCGCGCCTTGCCACCACGCCTTCTGGCGCCAACGCATCTCGCAGATTAAATGTGAACAGGCCCTAGTCTTGTTGTCCGGGCCATCGGCCGGTCTTCCTCAGAGCATTCGCCGGCCCGATATGTTCCTGCTCGGGAAATGCACCCGCCAAATTACAAAGGCATCCGGATGAACGGATGCCTTTGGGTGAAACGGCCGGTGCAAACAGAACCAAGCAGAACTAGTCAGGCTGCGACGGTCCTTCCAGTTCCACCGTCCCGTTGCCGCCCGACCCTCCGCGCTGGCTGAAATAATAGGCCAGCCCACCCACGGCGGCGATGACGCCACCCATCATCAGCGGCTTGCGCAGCCAGCGACGCGACAGCAGCGAGGCGCCTGTCATCAGCAATGGCGTCACCGTCTGCAGATTCAGGTTGCCCAGCCCGCCGCTGCTGATCGACTTGATCGACTGAACCGTCTTGCCGCCGCCAAACAGCGAAGCGGCAAAATGGCCAACGCGGCTCAAGGCCCCCTTGGCCAGCGACTCGGCGCTGAGATTTTCGCGCACCACCTCACGCGACTCCATCACACCCAGCCGATACAGCGCACCCTGCGCCAGTACCTTGCGCTTGCGCTCCTCATGGGTCATGCCGTGATCCAGGTCTGTCATGCTGTCCTCGTTCTGATGGAAAACTTGCACTTACAACAGTGCATCACGATCCTTGCGCAGCTCGGTCATGGTCTGCGGCAGCGAAAGCTTGCCCTGCTGCAGCACCGAGCGGGCGTACCACACCAGCCCGACCGTCGCCGCAGTGAAAAAGGCGCCCAGCAGGGCCAGGATCTTCCAGCCCCAGGCGTCCCAGGCCAGCATCACGATCAGCACCGACCAGAAGGCGATGGCAAACCACAAGCCCACCGCCGCCAGCACGAAGATGACAGCAAAGCGCAGCAGGTTGGCACCGATTTCGGACATCTCCAGCGATGCCAGCTCGATACGGCTGATGATCAGGCCGAGCAGGTTCTTGGCCAGGCCCAGGAGCCCCGCCGTCAATCCGGGGTGGGCGGCCTGGGCGGTGGAAGCCGCCGGACTTTCCTTGTGGGGCGTCGCCATCGGCGCGGCGCTTACTTGCTACGACCGATGACCAGGCCCACCAGCAGGCCCAGCCCGGCCGAAATGGCCACGGCGCGCCACGGATTTTCGTGGACATAGTCGTCGGTCTTGGCAGCCACTTCCTTGCCCTTCTCGATGGCGGCAGCCTGTGCGCCCTGGGCCGCTTCGGCAGCAGCTTCCAGCAGGGTCAGGCCCTTGGCGCGCAATTCGTCAGCCTTTTCACCGGTGGCAGCAGCGGCCTCGGCGAACAATGCCTGGGCGTCCTTGACCAGGGTCTTCATGTCGTTGCGGACGGTCTTCAGTGCGGGGGATTGAGGCATTTAAATTCTCCTTTTTTGCCGGTTATGGAAAAGACTAGCAAGTCGTCGCATCCCTTTCGCCACTTGCCCCATGTCCAGGCTGAGGCGAGCAGGTTTGCTGCGTTGCGACGAGCTTTTGATTCTACAGAGTCCGCTCCCTGGCGGATAGCGCCTTGCCAGCCTGCTGCACATGCATTGGAGCAGGCTTGCGCCAGCGCAAACTGGTTCGATGATGCGGTGGACGTTAGGTTCCGGCGGATTCTCCCGACACAGGGCGTGTCGAGAGGCCATCAGAACCAGAACCGGCCGACCATCAGAAGCGGGTTTCCCGCGCGGCACGCAGGAAACTGTCAAGGATGGGGGTGCAATCCAGCAGCTCGGCTCCACCGGCGCGGTGGAATTCCGGGTGCCACTGCAGGCCCATCACGAACGGCGCCTTGCGATAGCGGATGGCCTCCACGATCTGGTCCGGGCCCGATACCGCTTCCACCGACAGGTCGCGCCCGAGGTCACGTACCGCCTGGTGGTGAATCGAGTTGACGATGGCATTCTCGGTCTTGACCATCCCTGCCAACGACGAGCCCTGGGGGAAATGCAGCGCGTGATAATTGCTGTCGTACTGGTCATTGACGTGCAGGATGGCGGTCGGCACATCGGTAGCGATGTCCTGATACAGCGTGCCGCCAAAGGCCACGTTGATCAGCTGGCAACCGCGGCAGATCCCCAGCACCGGCTTGCCGGCCTCGATGAACTCGTGCAGCAGCTCCAGTTCGTACATGTCGCGCACCCGGTCACCGCTCCACTCCGGGCGCGTGGCAGCCTGGGCATAGCTCTGCGGCGAGACGTCGGCCCCACCCTGCAAGACCAGCCCATCGAGGTGCTTGGCATAGTCCCGCAGGCGGATATTGCTGGGGTGGACCAGGCCATTGGTATTGACGGTCGGGATCATGAAGACCAGCACATCGCGCGACATGACCCACTGCGCAATCGATTCCTCCAGATATTGCAGGGTCTTGCTGCGCAGGCCCTTGGCACCGCTTTCCGGATGGAAGATACGGGCCGACACGCCGATCTTCAACGTCCGCTGCATGACCCGGCGACCGGCCTTGTCCGACAGCTGGCGCAGGCGCGCCGTGAGGAAACGCCAGGTCTGCGCCCAGGGCGCGTCGCCGGCATGATGGGGCGGCGGGGGCAAGGAGGAATAGGGACTTTGCTGCGGACTTTGCTGCGCCTGTGCCTGGGTCGCTTCCGCTGCAGGCTGGGCACCAGGTCCAGGCTGCACGGAAGCGGCGGCAGCAGCAGCAGGATCGACCGGCGTAGGCACTACGGGCTGGACCACGGGGCTGGCGGCAACGCTCACGGTGGAGCCCGCAACCGGCGGCGTCCCGGCAGGGTTCTGGGAGGCGGCCGGCGCCCCGGAGGCGTCGGCGGAGACAGGCTTGGCCGCGGCCGTACCCGGGGTGCGGTCAGGCGGCAGGTTGGCTTCGGAATCTTGGATGTCGGACATGGCTGCAATAAGTGATCTGGATGGATGAACTGCCGCGCGCATCATGGGCCACGCGCCTGGCGACAATCTACGACAGAGGACCCGGGGAGTGGCTGAGTATAAGCGCATTGCCCGGCTTTGGACACCTGTCGCCCGGCAAGGCGGCTGTGCCCGCGGCAGCCGGTGCCGGCAAGCAGTTTCATACAAGCCGCCGCTCCTGCTTTCATGGCACACTCCTTTCCCTCGTACTGGCAGACAACACAAAGGCCGTGCATGTTCCGGCCAATTTCACCGGATCTGCCAGGCCCGGCCAGATCAACCGTCCAGCTCCGCCACCATGTCCAAGGTCCTGATCCTCTACGCCCATCCCGCTGCCGAGCTTTCGCGCACCAACCACCTCATGCTGGAAGCCGCTGCCCGGCTGCCCGAGGTGCGGGTCCACGATCTCTATGAGCATTACCCGGATTTCCACATCGACATCGCGCACGAACAGCAACTGTTGAGCGAGGCCGAACTGATCGTGATGCAGCATCCCATCCACTGGTACAGCATGCCGGCGCTGCAGAAGGAATGGCTGGACCGCGTGCTCGCCCGAGGCTGGGCCTTCGGCCACGACGGCCACGCGCTGCAGGGCAAGCGATTCTGGCTGGTGGCCTCCACCGGCGGCGAGACCGCCTCCTACAGCAGTGACGGCCGCCACGGCCACCGCTTCGAGGACTTCCTCCCGCCTTACCAGCAGACCGCCCGCCTGTGCGGCATGCAATGGGTGGAACCGCTGATCCTGCACGGCGCCCACCATATCCCACCGGTGCAATTCCAGCACCACGTAGAACGCTATCTGGAGGGCCTGCAGGCATGATGCGCAGCCCCCTCCCTCCACACCCGACCCCATTTCTGAAAACTGGACGCTCCCATGGATGAACAACTGCTCATCGCCCTGGTTTATCTGCTCGCCGCGGTGGCCGCCGTGCCCATCGCCAAGCGCCTGGGCCTGGGCGCCGTGCTGGGCTACCTGCTGGCCGGCATCGTCATCGGCCCCTGGGGGCTGGGACTGATCACCGAGGTCAAGCACATCCTCGAATTTTCCGAGTTCGGCGTGGTGCTGCTGCTGTTCCTGATCGGCCTGGAACTCGATCCCAAGCGCCTGTGGGCCTTGCGCCGCTCCATCTTCGGCTGGGGCAGCGTGCAGGTCGCCAGTGTCTCGCTGGCCCTCTTCGCAGCGGCCCTGGCAGCCGGCGTACCCTGGCGCATCGCCCTGATCGCCGCACTGGGGATGTCGCTCTCTTCCACCGCCATCGCCCTGGCCACGCTGGGCGAACGCAAGCTCACCGCCACCCCGGCCGGCGCCGCCGGCTTTTCCATCCTGCTGTTCCAGGACATCGCCGCCATCCCGATGATGGCCGCCGTTCCCCTCCTGGGCGTGGCGGCCAGCCAGGGCAGTGGCCAGGGCTGGTTGCACGCTGGCCAGGTGGCCCTGGTGATCGGCCTGCTGATCTTCGGTGGGCGCGTGCTGATCCGCCCCATCCTGCGCATCATCGCCAAGACCGACATGCGCGAAATCTTCACCGCCTTCGCCCTGCTGCTGGTGATCGCCACCTGCCTGCTGATGCAGTCGGTGGGCATGTCGATGGCGCTGGGGACCTTCCTGGCCGGCGTGCTGCTGGCCGATTCCGAATATCGTCATGCGCTCGAAAGCGACCTGGAACCCTTCAAGGGCCTGCTGCTGGGCCTGTTCTTCATCGCCGTGGGCATGTCGGTGGACTTCGGCGTGTTCCTCGCGCAGCCCTGGCGCATCATCGGCATGGTGCTCGGCTTTCTGGCCATCAAGACCAGTGTGATGTGGGTCCTCGGCCGCTGCTTCGGTATTCCCCGCGGACAGCAATTGTTCTTCGCCTTCCTGCTCTCCCAGGGTGGGGAATTCGCCTTCATCGTCTTCGGCGCGGCGGTCACCGCCAAGGTGCTCACGCCCGAGATCTCTTCCATGCTGGTGGTGGTAGTGGCCTTGTCGATGCTGATCACGCCGCTCATGCTCCTGGTGCACGACCGCCTGCTGGTGCGCTGGCTGGAAGGCGGCAAGCGCCGTCCGGAAGACAAGATCGATCCGCAGGACCATCAGGTCATCATCGCCGGCTTCGGCCGCTTCGGCCAGATCGTCGGCCGCCTGCTGGCCGCCAATGGCATCGGCGCCACCGTGCTGGACCATGACCCGGACCAGATCGATTTCCTGCGCAAGTTCGGCTTTAAGGTGTTCTATGGCGATGCCACCCGCATCGACCTGTTGCGTACCGCCGGTGCCGACAAGGCGCGCGTACTGGTGATCGCCATCGACGATGCGCAAGCCGCGCTGGAGATGGTGGACAAGGTCCGCGAAGAATTCCCGCACCTGCAGATCGCGGCCCGCGCCCGCAACGTCACCCATCTCTACGACCTGATGGATCGCGGCGTGACCGTCCTGGAGCGCGAAACCTTCGAGAGCGCCCTGCACATGGGCCGGCAGGTGTTGCAGCAGCTGGACTTCGGCGCCTATCGCGCCCGCGAGGCGGCCATGAAATTCCGTGCCCATAATCTCAAGACCCTGGAAGCGCTCTATCCGCACTACAAGAACCAGGCGCAGATGGTATCGATGGCCGCACAGGCAAGAGAGGAACTGCAGGCCATGTTCGCCGGCGACCGCGAGGCGCTGGAGCGCGATCACTCGCACGACCAGTGGCGCCAGGAACCGCCCGCACCGCCCACGCCATAAAAAAGGGCCGGACACGCTTGCGCACATCCGGCCAAATCCCTCACTGCTTACTGCTTACCACTTACTACAAGACTACCTACTGCTCACTACTCACAACTACTCACTGCGTACTACTGACTGCTCACCGGTACTACCCACTGCTAAAACGTCAAATCATTTATATCAATTCAGCGCCAGCGGCACGAAGATCTTCTCGTCGCCGCGCTCCACCAGCAGCGCCACATTCTTGCCGGCTTCGGTAGCCAGCTTGCGCAACTGGGGCACGCTCGTGACCGGGGTGCCATTGAGCGCCAGGATCACATCTCCACTCTGGATGCCGGCCACGGCCGCAGGTCCGCTGGCGTCTTCCACCAGCAAGCCCTTCTGACCGCCGAGTTGAGCCTGCTCATCCTTGTCCAGCGGACGCACCGCCAGCCCCAGGCGCCCCTGGTCATCGCTCTTGCCCGGCTTGGCATCGTTCTTGGCCTGCTTCATCTCGCCCACCGTCACATTGAGGGTGCGCACCTTGCCGGCCCGCATCACTTCCATCGGCTTGCTGCTGCCCGGGGCGGCGTCGGCCACCAGCGTGGGCAGATCCACCGAGTGATCAATGGCATGACCATCGAAACTCAGGATCACGTCGCCCGGTTGCAGACCCGCCTTGTCGGCCGGACTACCCTTCTCCACCGAGCTGATCAGGGCACCCTCGGACTTCTTCAGACCGAAGGAATCCGACAGCGCCTGGTTCAGGTCCTGCACGGACACCCCGAGGCGGCCGCGTGTCACCTTGCCATGCGTGACCAGCTGCTGCTCCACCTTCATCGCCACATCGATCGGGATCGAGAACGACAGGCCCTGGAAGCCACCGGTCTGGCTGTAGATCTGCGAATTGATGCCGATCACCTGACCATTCAGATCGAACAGCGGGCCACCCGAGTTACCCGGGTTGACCGCGACGTCGGTCTGGATGAAGGGAACATAATTGTCGTCCGGCAGGCTGCGCGACTTGGCGCTGATGATGCCGGCGGTGGCGGTATTGTCGAAGCCGTAGGGCGAGCCGATAGCCAGCACCGGTTGTCCAACCTTGACCCGCGACGGGTCGCCGATCTGCACCGTCGGCAGGTTCTTCGCATCGATGCGGATGACAGCGATATCGCTCTGCTTGTCGATGCCCAGCACCTTGGCCTTGAACTCGCGGCGGTCGGTCAGCTTGACCACCACCTCCTGGGCACCATCGACCACGTGGGCATTGGTCAGGATCAGACCATCAGGCGAAATGATGAAACCCGAACCAAGTCCATGCATCACCCGCGGTTGCTGCGGCATCTGCAGCTGCGGCCCGAAACGCTTGAAGAATTCGGAGAATGGGTCATTGGGGTCCACACCGTTGTCGTCATCGTCGGACACCTTGCGTGCCTTGCCGGTCACGCTGATGTTGACCACGGCCGGGCCGTAGCGCTGCACGATGCCCGAGAAATCGGTGGCCGCCGCGACCACCGGTCCGGCCGGGGCAGCGGACGCGGGGCTGGCCGCCACCAGCGGGGCACTGACCGCGGCCGCCTGCGCCGATGGCAGGTCGGCGCCACGAAAATAGACATAGCTGCCGCCGACCACTGCGGCAATCATGACGGCCAAAGTGTTACGAACAAAAACAATGCGACGGCTCATCTTCTTCTCCTTGATCGAACGCGATATCGATGGTCGGGCCGGTTCACCACACTTGTGGGACCCACTTGCCTCAACCGTTGGAGTGAAGATTAAGCAGTGAAAATTAAGGCAGACTTAAGGCAGAAAAAAGAAGCATCCTGCCTCGCAGGTGGCCTGCCTGGCGTCGCCTAGGCAGGCAGCAGGACGAAGTCGACCCTGGCCTGCAAGCCCTTGCCGGTATTGACCAGGGTCACCGGTACGCGGTGCAGGTCGGCGATCTGGCGCACGATGGCCAGTCCCAGGCCGCTACCGAAGGCGGCACGATTGCTGCTGGCATCCTGCGCACCGTGTGGCCGCTGGGCGCGATAGAAACGATCGAAGACACGCGGCAATTCGCTCTCGGCGATACCCGGTCCGCTGTCCTGGATGACGACCGTGCAACGACCGGCAACGGACAGATCGACGCCGACATCGACCACGCCGCCCGCGGGCGTGTAGCGCAAGGCGTTATCCACCAGATTGTTGAAGAGAATGCGCAGGGCATCGGCATTGCCTTGCACCTGCAGCGGCCGGCCATCATCACCTGTATCCGATAGCCCCAGATCGATGCCGCCATGCTCGGCCACCGACGACAGGTCACCTACCACGGTGGCCAGCAGCGCGCGCAGATCGACCATCGCAAAGCCCATGGCATCGGGTTCCTGGCGCGCCAGGGTAAGCAACTGGTGCACCAGGTGGGAGGTCCGCTCCAGGCCGCTCTTGAGGTCCGCGAAAGCAGCCCGGCGCTCCTCCTCATCGCTGGCACGCTCGGCCAGTTGCGCCTGCAGACGCAGGGCGGTCAGCGGCGTGCGCAATTCATGGGCGGCGTCGGCGACGAAGGCGCGCTGGGTTTCGGTGGAATGCTTCAGGCGCGCCAGCAAGTCATTCAAGGCATGCGTGAGCGGCTGGATTTCCTGCGGCATGCCCACGTCCGACAAGGGCTGCAGCGAATTCATGTCGCGCGCGGCCACTTCGGCGGCGGCCTTGCGCACCGGCGCCAGCCCACGACTGACCGCCACCCACGACAACACCCCGATGAGGGGGAACAGCAAGAGCAAAGGCACCACCGTCTTGACCGCCATCTGCGCGGCGATCTCGTCGCGTGCGCTCTGCGGCTGCGCCACCTGCACCACGGTACTGCCGATCTGCGCGCTGTAGACGCGCCACATGCCATTGGGCCCGCGCACATTGGCAAAGCCCAGTTCGGCCTGGCGCGGCATGGCGCCACGGGCATGCGAGTGGTAGATGACGGAGCCACGACTGTCCCAGATCTGCATCATGATCTCGTCCTCCAGCTCAGGGAACTGCTGCCCCGGCGAGATCGGCGAGAAGGCCTGGCGCGGCAGCGAGGCCGCGATCTGGCGCATCTGGTAATCAAAGATCTGGTTGGCCTCGCCACGCGCCTGGAAGTACAGCGCCACACCGGCCAGCACGATGATGGAGAACAGGCCCAGTCCCAGCCACAGCAACAGCTTGTTGCGGATCGATTTCATGCCGGCACCAGGTAACCCACGCCGCGCACGTTCTTGATGAAGTCGCTGCCGACCTTCTTGCGCAGCGCGTGGATATGCACCTCGACGGCATTGCTCTCGATGCTGTCGTCCCAGCCGTAGAGTTTTTCTTCCAGCTGCGCCCGCGACAGCACCACGCCGGGACGATCCATGAAGGCCTGCAGCAGCGTGAATTCACGCGCCGACAGGTTGACCGGCTTGCCGCCCACGGTGACCTCGTGGGTGGCCGGATTCAGTACCACCTCGCGCACCTGCACCAGACTCTCTGCCCGCCCCGCCTGACGACGCGAAAGGGCGCGCATGCGGGCCGACAGTTCTTCCAGGTCGAACGGCTTGATCAGGTAATCGTCTGCCCCAGCATCAAGCCCGGCCACGCGGTCGGCCACCGCGTCACGCGCCGTGGTGATGAGTACCGGGATGCCGTTGCCGCGCTCGCGCAGCGTGCGCAGCACCGCCAGGCCATCCTTTTGCGGCAGGCCCAGATCCAGCAGCATCATGGCGTAATCCTCGGTCCGCAGGGCGACATCGGCCGACTTGCCGTCCTGCACCCAGTCGATGGCAAAACCGTCCTGGCGCAAACCCTTGCGCACGGCTTCGCCCACCATGGGATCGTCTTCCACCAGCAATACGCGCATGTCGCAGGCTCCTTGTCGGATTCAGAGTAGCTTCGCCAGCAGGAACACCACCACCGAGATCAGGATGGTCGAGGCAAAGGGCAGCGAAAAGATGCGGCCGAACAGACGGAAGCGCAAGTCCCCCGGCAAGCGGCCGATGCCCAGCTTCTCCAGCCAGGGCAGCAAGGTCGAGAACACGATGACCGAGAGAAAGATGACGACGATCCAGCGTATCAAGCGCTTCTCCTCAGAGTCGGTGGGTGCGGTCGTGACGCAGCATGCGGGCCGGCCATTCGACGTTCTTGCCGATGGCCAGCACCTTGAACAGCTCGCCCATCTCGGCCGGGGAAATCAGTTTCTGCATGCCGTTGGCCAGCGGCAGGTAACGCAGGCTATCCTCGGGCGACGTGCGCAGCAGCAGCTCGCCGATGCCGGCATTGAGCAGGAAGGCGCCCTGGCTGGTATAGGCCAGCACTTCGACGCCCTCTTCCACCGCGGCCACCGCCATCGCGGTGAAATCGACGTGGGCCGTGATGTCCTGCAGGCCCGGCCAGTAGAACGGATCAGGGTGGGCATGATGGCGGTAGTGACACATCAGCGTCCCCTGGTCACGATCCTGCAGATAGTATTCCGCAGCCGGGAATCCGTAATCCGGCAGGATCGCCAGGCCACCTGCGCCCCGGGCCAGCATGCGGCCCAGCGTATGCATGAAACCGATGGCCACTGGCGCCAGTTCGGTGAGATAACCCTGCGGCAATTCATCCGCATCGGGAATCTGCGCCACCGGCAGATCGGCCACGGCACGGTCCTCGAAGCGCAGGCGCCCCTGGGCATCACATGCCACGCCGCGCTCCAGCCAGCCCTCGGCCGCCTTCGCGGCCAGCCGCACCGGCATGGCGTCCAGCACCTCATTGCCCACCACCACACCGGAAAAGCTTTCCGGCAAGGCATCGAGCCATTCCACCACTGACGTGAAAGCGGCCAGCGTTGCCTGTTGCTGTGCGCGCAACTGCGCCGAGATTTCCACGATGAAATATTTTCGCGGCAAGGCCTCCCGCAACTGCAATTCGCTGAGGATGTCCCGCGCCAGCTTGCCGGTACCGGCGCCGAATTCCAGCAGCACGTTGTCCACCTCGGGACTGGCGGCGATCACCTCGGCGGCCAGGTGGGCCAGCGTGGCGCCATACAGGGGCGAGATTTCCGGCGCGGTTGTAAAATCCCCCTCTTTGCCCAGCTTGGCCGAACCACCGCTGTAATAGCCCACCTGGGGCGCATACAGGGCCAGATCCATGTAACGTTCGAAGGAAATCCAGCCACCGGCGGCGGCGATCTCGCCGGCGATCAGTTGCTGGAGGGTGTGCGAGGCCGACTGTGCGTCGGCGCCTGGTTCGGGTAGTTGCAGTTGCATGGGCCGTATTGTATTGGAGTATCGGACTATTGGAGACCTGGAGCATGAGCTCATCCACTTCAGCCGGCGTTGCGCTGGTCACTGGCGCGGCGCGGCGCATCGGCAGGCATATCGCCCTGGCACTGGCGCGGGCCGGCTGGGACGTGGCCGTTCACTACAACCGTTCGCGCGAAGAGGCCGACACCCTGGTGCGCGAGATCGAAGCCCTGGGGCGCCGGTCACTGGCCGTGCATGCCGAGCTGGGCGACCAGGCCCAGGTGAGCAGCCTGCTGGCCCAGGCTGCACCGCTGGGACGCATCCGTTGTGTGGTCAACAACGCCTCGCTGTTCGATTTCGATGACGCCGCCAGCTTCGGCAACGAACGCCTGCTGCGCCACATGAGTGCCAATGTCGGCGCCCCGGTGTTGCTGGCGCAGGCCTTGTACGAGGCCACGGCGGAGGGCGAACAAGCCGTCGTGGTCAACCTGCTGGACCAGAAACTGTACAATCCCAATCCCGACTTCCTGTCCTACACCCTGTCCAAGGCTGCCCTGCACAGCGCCACCACCCTGCTGGCGCAGGCACTGGCGCCCAAGGTCCGGGTGGTGGGCGTGGCGCCCGGCCTGACCATGGTCTCGGGCGACCAGACCGAGCAACAGTTCGACCGGGCGCACACCGTCACGCCCCTGGGCCGTGGCAGCACCCCCGAGGACATCGCCGCTGCCGTCTGCTACGTGGCCTCGGCGCGGGCCGTGACGGGTACCACCCTGCTGGTCGATGGCGGCCAGCATTTGCTTCCCCTTTCGCGCGACGTCATGTTCGTGGCGAAATAACCTTTACATTTCTGATCATGCTCTTCCTGTCCCATCCTTCCCTGCAAGATTGCCGCCGCGTGTTCCTGCGCAACTACGAGGTGTTCATCAACATCGGCGTGCACGAGTTCGAAAAGAAGGGTGAGCAGCGCATCCTGATCAACGTCGACCTCTACGTCCCGCTGGCCGATACCACCCCCACCGCCGACCATCTCGACGAAGTGGTCGACTATGACTTCATCCGCTCCACCATCGCCCAGCGCATGGCACGCGGCCACATCCACCTGCAGGAAACCCTGTGCGACGACGTGATGACGGCCATGCTGGCCCACCCAAAGGTGCGGGCGGTCCGCGTCTCCACCGAAAAGCCTGACGTCTATCCGGATTGCGATTCGGTGGGCGTCGAGACATTCCGTATCAAGACCGGGGGCTGATTCTGGCTTTCAGAAACAAAAACAGGCGTCCCCGCCAAGGGACGCCTGTCTGTTTCATGCGGCGCAACACTACATTCCCATATACCTGCCCGCCCGGTGGTTCAAGGCAATCACCAGATTGGCAGTGACCGCACCCAGGATGGATGCCAGCAAGACCCGGGGCATTACCACCAACAGCGAACACAGCACGATCACCACGTCCACGCCCATCTGCAGCTTGCCGGCACGCAGGCCGTAACGGTCCTGCAGGAACAACGTGACTACGTTGATCCCGCCAAGGCTGGCGCCATGGCGGAACAGCATCACGAATCCCACCGCCATCAACAGGCCACCCAGCACCGCGCTGTAGAACAGGTCCAGCTTGCCGTAGCTGATGAAGTGCGGATGCATCAACGAAAAGCCGGAGACCAGCGCCACCGCGCAGAAGGTCTTGCCGGTGAAGCGCCGGCCCATCCGACGAAACGCGAAGTAGTAGAACGGAATGTTGATGACGAAGAACACCACGCCAAACGGCAGGCCCGTCAGATAATGCGTCAGGAAGGCCAGGCCGGCGGTGCTGCCGGTCAACAGGCCCACCTGGCTGTACATGTTTACCGCCAGCGAGACGAAGAGCGTGCCGGCCACCAGCGCCAGTACGTCTTCATAGCTCTTGTGGCGGATATCGGCCGCAACCACTGCGGCCTTGCCTGCCACTTCAGCCACGCAGCACCTCGGCCATGGTCTCGGCCACGCGTGCAACGTTGCTGTCGTTGAGGCCGGCCACGCAGATTCGGCCCGTGCCGACAGCGTAGACACCGAACTCTTCGCGCAGACGGTCCACCTGGGTGGACGTCAGGCCAGTGTAACCGAACATGCCGTTCTGGCGCAGCAGGAAGGAAAAGTCCTGATCCGGAACCGCGCTCTTGAGTTGCGAGGCCAGCTTGACGCGCATGTCGCGCACCCGTACCCGCATCTCCTCGACTTCGGCGCGCCATTGCGTGGCCAGCTTGTCGTCGCCCAGTACATGCGCCACCAGCAGCGCACCATTGCGCGCCGGGCTGGAGTAGTTGCGACGCACGGTCAGCTTCAGTTGGCCCAGCACATTGGCCGCCTGGCCTGCCTGCGGGCAGAACACCGACAACGCACCGATGCGCTCGCTGTAGAGCGAGAAGATCTTGGAGAAGGAATTGGAGAGGAAGAACGGAATCTGGCGACGCACCGCCTCGCGCACCGGCCAGATGTCTTGGTCCAGACTCTCGGCGAAGCCCTGGTAGGCCAGGTCGAAGAAGGGCAGCAGACCGCGCTTTTCGAGCACATCGACGATCTGTTCCCACTGCGCGCGGGTCGGATCGACGCCGGTCGGATTGTGGCAGCAGGGGTGCAGCAGCACCACCGCGCCCTTGGGCAGGGAATCCAGCTTGGCCAGCATGCCCTCGAAGTTCAGGCCCTTGGTCTGCGCATCGTAGTAGGGGTAACGCTCGGTCTTGAAGCCGGCGCCTTCGAAGATGCCGACGTGGTTGTCCCAGGTCGGGTCCGGCAGCCAGATGGTGGGCTGCGGGAAGAAACGCGCGATCAGGTCGGCACCCACCTTCAACGCACCCGAGCCGCCCAGGGTCTGCACGATGGCCAGATGTTCCGCCGAGGGCAGATCCGCACCGAAGAGCAGCTTGGCCACCGCCTGGCGATAGGCGGCATGGCCTTCCATGGGCAGATAGACGTAGGGCGCGCCGGCTTCGGCCACCGCCGCGGCAGCGGTGCGCACCGAGGGCAGCACCGGCACCACGCCACGGCCATCGGTATAGATGCCGATGGAAAGGTTGACCTTGTTGCTGCGCTCGTCGCGCTGGAACTGTTCCATCAGGCTCAGGATGGGATCGCCGGCATACGGCGGGAGATGCGAAAACATGAGGACCTCGTCAGATTGAGAAACGCCGATGCCGGTGCAGCCGAGCTTTACCGGCAAAACCGCCATGGTAGCGCGGCGCGGGGAAAATTTCCTGCTTTGGGTTGGGTTGATCGCCGGTTCACAGGACTTTCTTCAGGCACGGGTAGCAGAAGATGCGGCCTGAATGCCACGTTTTGCGCAAGGCGCACTGCCCGAACGCGCCCCGCCCATGGCACGAACCGGCGCTGCATGAGAAAATGCCGGTCCTCCGCCCGTGCCCAGCCATCTTGCCTGTTTGTCAACCGGCAGACTTTGCGTTGGCGCGGCAGCAACAGCCTACCGATTGAAGGAATTCCCCCATGAACGACATTGCGGCCGCAGTGCAACTGTCCGACCTGACCCAGCTGCCCGGGCTGGATGAGCCGTCCACGCCGGCTGCCGGCGCGCATGCGGAAGTGACGGCACGCGGTTCGCGCCGCTTCGAGATCCTGGAAAAGGGCATCCGCCGCATGACCGGCCGTGCCATCGCCGACTTCGACATGATCCGCGACGGCGACGTCATCATGGCCTGCATGTCCGGCGGCGCCGACAGCTACACCATGCTAGAGACCCTGCGTTACCTGCAGACGGTGGCACCGGTGAAGTTCGAGATCATCGCCGTGAACCTGGACCAGAAGCAGCCGGGTTTCCCCGAGCACATCCTGCCCGCGTATTTCGAGCGCATCGGCGTGCGCTACCGCATTGTCGAGGAAGACACCTACAGCATCGTCAAGGACAAGATCGCCCCCGGCAAGACCACCTGCTCCCTGTGCTCGCGCCTGCGCCGCGGCATCCTGTACCGCGTGGCCAAGGAACTGGGCGCCACCAAGATCGCCCTGGGCCATCACCGCGACGATATCCTGCATACCTTCATGCTCAACATGTTCTATGGTGGCAAGATCAAGACCATGCCGCCCAAGCTGATCGCCGACGATGGCGAGAACGTGGTAATCCGTCCGCTGGCCTATGTGCGCGAGCCGGATATCAAGAAGTACGCGGCCGCCATGGAATTCCCCATCATCCCCTGCAACCTGTGCGGATCGCAGCCCAACCTGCAGCGCCAGGCCATGCGCGAAATGCTCAATGAGTGGGAAAAGGCCAATCCCTTGTGGATCAAGAGCATGTTCACGGCCATGGCCAACATCACGCCATCGCATATGCTGGACCGTAGCCTGTTCGACTTCGGCAGCTTCCAGCCGGTTGCAGGCAAGCAGGCCGCAGGCGACACCCTGTTCGATCGCGACGACCAGCTCGACCAGGGGCAATCGGTGGTCAGTCTGCTCTGATTCCCAGCCCGACTGGCGTCGTTCTCACGCTTGCCACACCCGCTGCAAGACTTAGGATGACGAGACACCGCGTATCACCTCATTGCCCGGAAGCCCGCCTGCAAAGCGGCTTCTGCGGCCAGCGCGGGCGCCAGCCAAACCCAAAAAAGTAAATTTTTGTTGTCATCCGGCTATAGTCGGGGATTGGACGACAAATACCCTCCTCTTCCACGCTTGAAGGCAAAAAACCGCATGTTCTAATCTGACCCATCGTAGTGAGCTGCCGCGAGGGCTCGCTGCCAGGTCAGAATAAAGACAACCATGCAGTCGTGGTTTCGCAGGGAAAACGTGATCCCGACACGGAAAATACCGGGAGGCCGAGCCGCCACCGACGTGCCGGCCGCCGCGTGAAACATCGCACCCACGCCTCTGCACCCGAACGACTCTCCGCCCTACGTGTAAGAGGCTGCCTGATGGCTCATTTTTGGCGCGACAAGCGCGTTTTCATCACCGGTCACACCGGCTTCAAGGGAAGCTGGCTGACTCTTTGGCTGCACCTGATGGGCGCCAAGGTCAGCGGCTATTCGCTGCCGGCGCCGACCAATCCCAGCCTGTTCCACCTGGCGCGGCTGCACAATTGCGTGCAGACCACCACCGGTGACGTGCGCGATCCCAAGCACCTGGCCGAAACGCTGGCGGCGGTGCAGCCGGACATCGTCTTCCACCTGGCCGCCCAGCCGCTGGTACGCGACTCCTACAGCACGCCCCTCGATACCTACGCCACCAACGTGATGGGGACCGCACACCTGCTGGAAGCAGTGCGCCACACTCCGTGCGTGCGCTCGGTGGTGGTGGTCACCAGCGACAAATGCTATGAAAACCGTGAATGGCTGTGGGGCTATCGCGAGGACGACCCGATGGGCGGCCACGACCCCTACAGCAGCAGCAAGGGCGCGGCCGAACTGGTGACCTCGGCCTATCGCCGTTCCTTCTTCGCCAAGGACCCGGAGAACCCGGTCGGCATCGCCAGCGTGCGCGCCGGCAATGTCATCGGCGGCGGCGACTTCGCAGCCGACCGGCTGGTGCCCGATTTCGTCCGTGCATTGGAAAGAAACGAGGCCGTGAGCATCCGCAACCCGCATGCGGTACGCCCCTGGCAGTTCGTCCTGGAGCCACTGTCGGGCTATCTGCAGATCGCCCAGTTGCTCTATGAGCACGGCGGCAAGTATGGCGAGGCCTGGAACTTCGGCCCGGCCGACACCGATATGCAGACCGTCAGCCAGCTCTGCGCCACCTTCAATCATTCCTTGCAGAAGAATGACGTGATGCCGGTGGAGGTAAGACTGGAGCCGCAACCGCAGGGCCCGCATGAGGCCGGCACGCTGCGGCTGGACATTTCCAAGGCCCGCCAGCGCCTGGACTGGATTCCCAAGATGGAGCTCTACACCGCGCTGGAGCTGACTGCGCAATGGTATGCCGGCTACCTCAACAACGAGGATCTGCGCAGCCTGAGCGAGAATCAGATCGCCTTCTACCAGAGTCTGACATAATCTCCGGGTTACGCACCCGGAGAACTGTCAGCTCATGAACATCCTCGTCACCGGCGGCGCCGGTTATATCGGCTCGCACACCTGCGTGGAACTGCTCAATGCAGGCCACGAAGTCATCGTCTTCGACAACTTCTGCAACAGCAGCCCGGAATCGGTCAAGCGGGTACAGCAGATCAGCGGCAGGCAGGTCTCCCTGGTCAAGGGCGACATCCGCAATCGCGACCAGCTCGAGAGCGTGCTGCGCGAATTCAAGTGTGATGCGGTCATCCACTTCGCTGGCCTGAAGGCGGTGGGCGAATCGGTGGAAAAGCCGCTGATGTACTACGACAACAACGTGGTCGGCACAGTGCGCCTGCTGGAAGCGATGGAAGCGACCGGCGTGAAGACCATCGTCTTCTCCTCCTCGGCCACGGTCTACGGTGACCCGCAATACCTGCCGCTGGATGAAGCCCATCCGCTGTCGGCCAGCAACCCCTACGGCCGCAGCAAGATCGTCATCGAGGATATGCTGCGCGACTATTACCGCGCCCATCCCGACTGGAAGATCGCGCTGCTGCGCTATTTCAATCCGGTTGGCGCACACGAGAGTGGCCTGATCGGTGAAGACCCCAACGGCATTCCCAACAACCTGATGCCCTTCGTGGCGCAGGTCGCCATCGGCCGCCGCGAGAAACTCAATATCTGGGGTGGCGACTATGCCACACCCGATGGCACGGGCGTGCGCGACTTCATCCACGTCGTGGACCTGGCCCATGGCCACGTCGCTGCCCTGCAGGCACTGACCACGCCGCAATGCTTCTCGGTCAACCTCGGCACCGGCATCGGCTACAGCGTGCTGGACGTGGTCAAGGCCTACGAAAAAGCCTGCGGCAAGACCTTGCCCTATACCATCGCCGATCGCCGTCCTGGCGACATCGCCTCCTGCTACGCCGATCCGGCCCAGGCCAGGGAAAAGCTCGGCTGGGAGGCCCGCCTCGGTCTGGACGCCATGTGCGCGGATTCGTGGCGCTGGCAGCAGAAGAATCCCAACGGCTTCGTCGGTTAGCAGAGCCGGGGACTTCCGACGGTATGCGTCGCGGGACCACCGAGCTGCTCGTAACAAGGTGCGGGATGAATCATATGATTGCCACATGGAAATAACCTTCAATCCGCCCCCTTCATCGGCGAATCGACGTTATCCCGTTTGTGGTCAAATTCGGGGATAGTCTGCCTCGCCCACGAGCAGGCGACCGAATGCTGACCTCTTCCGATTGCAATCAAACAATGGATACCCCTACCTACTTGGGCAGTGACCTGGATCGCGCCATCGACATTTCCCTTCCCGTCTGGGAGGATCTTCGCCAGGCCAACATCTTGCTGACCGGCGGCACAGGTTATGTGGGCTGCTGGTTGATCGAACTGGCGCTGGCCGCAAACCGCCGTCTGGGGCTGGGACTCACACTGCATGTGCTGGCGCGACGCCCGGAAGTGCTGCAAGCCCGCCTACCGCATAGCGCTGGTGACCCTGCACTCAAGCTCATCACTGCCGATATCTATCAGCTTGATCGATTGAAGGGGCAGTGGTCACACGTGATCCACGCAGCCGGCGAGACCAATGTCTCGCTCGATCATCCCTCAGCCATGAAGATCTTCGACAGCTGCCTCTTCGGTACCCGCAGCGTGCTGGAACTGGCAGGACGCAGTCTCTGCAGTCGCTTCCTATATATCAGTTCAGGTGCCGTCTATGGCAAGGGCTATACGACACCGATTTCAGAAAGCGCTCCCTTCCTGCCGGCCACCGCCTATGGAGAAGGCAAGCGCACGGCTGAATTCCTGTGCCGGGAAATGGGACTGGAGCGCGGATTCGAAGCCATCAGTGCCCGCTGTTTTGCATTTTCCGGCCCTTATTCCCCCCTTCGATCGGGGTTTGCATTTGGTAACTTTATACGTGATGCAATAGAGGGCAACCCTCTGCGCATCCATGGCGATGGCACGGCGCTCCGATCATATCAATACGGTGCTGATCTCAGCAGATGGCTCTGGACCATGCTGGTCAAGGGTCGTCATGGCAATATTTACAACGTTGGAGCCGCTACCCCCATTTCCATCGCAGAGCTGGCGCGCAGCATCGGCGAGATCGTCTGCGGCGCGAGCCGCTTCGATGTCCAAATCGCACGCTCCCCTGTCGCCGGCGCGCCAGTCGAAATGTATGTTCCCGATGTCGGCCTGGCCCGCGTCGACCTGGGATTGGTACAGCAATTCAGCCTGGCTCACGCCATTGGCCAGACCGCTCTGTGGGCAAGGTCTGGGTTAGCGGTTTAGTGGACCGGATACTAAGTTAGACACAGGATGTTGTGGAATGACAAAGCTCTCTGATTATGTCGTCGACTATCTGATCGATAGCGGCGTCGATACCGTCTTCACCGTCAGCGGCGGCGGCATCATGCACCTGACCGATTCGCTGGGAAAGCGCCAGGATAAGATCGGCTATCTCTGCAATTACCACGAGCAGGCCTGCGCCATTGCCGCCGAAGCCTACGCGCGAGCACGCCATCGGGTCGGCGTCTGCCTCGTGACCACCGGCCCTGGTAGCACCAACGCCCTGTCCTCGATTGCCGGAGCCTGGGTGGATTCGGTGCCGGTAGTCGTGATCTCGGGTCAGGTCCGCACCGATCTGATCGCCGACTATTCTCGTGTGCGTCAGATGGGCCCGCAGGAAATCAACATCCTGGACATGGTCAAGCCGGTCACCAAGTACGCCGCCACCATTACAGACGCCTCCACCATCAAGGACGAACTGGAAAAAGCCTTCCGCATTGCGCAGTCAGGCCGGCCAGGGCCGGTCTGGCTGAACCTGCCACTGGATATCCAGAGCGCGCAGATCGACCTGCCACCGGCAGAACCACAAGGCCCTGATCGGATGGAGCCTGAAGCGCAGAACATGCAGCAGCTCAAGACCCTCCTGAGCAAGGCCACGCGTCCGCTGCTGGTACTGGGCAATGGCATTCACCTCGCCGGTGGCCACGACCTGATCGGCCGTCTCAAGGACCAGCTCGGCATTCCAGCCGTGCTAGCCTGGGGTGGGTTGGATCTGCTGGATGAAAACGATCCCCTCAACGCGGGACGGTTCGGACCTCTCGGCCACCGGCACGCCAATTTCGCCGTGCAGACCAGCGACTTTCTGCTCAGCATCGGTTCCAGCATGTCGGTCAGCAATATCGGCTTCAGCACCGACACCTTCTCCCCCGATTCGATAAAGATCATCGTCAACAGCGATCCTGGCGAGATAGAGAAGATGCGTCCCGTCCCCGATCTGGCGATTCAGGCCGATTGCAAGTGCTTCATCGAGGCCATGCTGGCGCAGACCTGGGACACCGCCATGGATCCGCGCTGGCTGCCCACCATCCAGGAGTGGAAGGGCCGTTATCCGACCGTACCTGATTATCGCCTCGACACCCAGCATGTCGACAGTTACGTATTTGTGGATCGCCTCTCGGCTCATTTGCATGCCGACGATCTGATCCTCACCGGTAACGGACTGGATGCGTGGTCGCTCTACCAGTGTCTTAAGGTCAAAAAGGGGCAGCGCGCCTTCACCAACATCAACTTTGGCGCCATGGGCTGGGATCTGCCGGCCTGCGTGGGGGGAGCTGTGGCGCAACGGGGCAAGCGTACCATCCTTATGACCGGTGACGGCAGCGTGCAGATGAACGTCCAGGAATTGCTGACCCTGGGCTTCAATAAGTTGAATACGTTTGTCTTCGTGCTCAACAATGGCGGCTACGAATCGATCCGCGCCACACAGAACAACCATTTTGGCGGCCACCTGGTGGGGGCAGATGCCTCCTCCGGCGTCGCCAATCCGGACTTCGAACTACTGGCGCGCGCCAACGGACTGCGCTACTTCTGCATTGCTAATCACGAGCAACTGGAGCGCGAACTGGGTACCATCATGCAGAATGACGGGCCGGTGCTGTGCGAACTCAAGCTGTCCTATCATCAGTCCCGCAGCCCCCGGGTAATGTCGCGCAAGCGCGAAGATGGAAAGATGGAATCGGCCAGCCTGCAGAACATGTTCCCCTTCCTCCCGCCTGAAGAAATCCAGGTCAACATGAATCGCTTTTCTAATCAAGATTAACTAGGGATCGCCAATGAACTCCACGTCTTTCCTGAACAACAAACGAATCCTGGTCACTGGCGGCACCGGCTCGTTCGGCATGGCATTTACGGAAATGCTGATGGAACGCTACCAGCCGCGCGAGCTGATCATCTTCAGTCGCGACGAATTCAAACAATCCGAAATGGCCAAACGCTGGCCTACCAGCAAGTATCCGATCCGCTACTATCTCGGTGACATCCGCGATCGCGAACGCCTGATGCGCGCCTTCGTCGGTGTCGACGTGCTCGTCCATGCGGCCGCGCTCAAGCAGGTCCCGGCGCTGGAAAACAACCCGCTGGAGGCCGTCAAGACCAACGTCATCGGCGCTCAGAACATAATCGAAGCGGCGCTGGACTGCGACGTGCAGCGCGTCATCGGCGTATCCACCGACAAGGCGGTGAGCCCAAGCAACCTGTACGGCGCGACCAAGCTGGCCATGGAGAAGCTGCTGGTGGCCGCCAACAACTACACCCGGTACCGTGACATCAAGTTCTGCCTGGTCCGTTATGGCAATGTATTGGGCAGCCGTGGCAGCGTAATTCCTCTGTGGCGTGACATGTATCTGCAAGGCCACCGTGAATTCCCGATCACCGATCCACGCATGACCCGCTTCTTGATCAATCTCGAACAGGGCGTGGAACTGGTGTTCCGTGCGATCGAGGAAGGCGATGCCGGCGATATCTTCATTCCGAAAATCCCATCGGCCCTGATCAGCGACATTGGGCAATCCTTCCCGGAACCGACCACCCTGCGCACTGTCGGCATTCGTCCCGGTGAAAAGCTGCACGAATCCCTCATCAGCGAAGACGAGGGCCGCCACACGCGCGACCTGGGCAGCCACTTCGTCATCGTGCCCGAGTTCGAGCACCTCGACAGCAATCGTCATGCGCTGAAGTTCGGCATGACCTTGCCGGAGGGTTTCACCTACAGCAGCGACAACAATGCGGAATGGCTCTCTGCAGACCAGCTCAAGGGCGTAATCGACAATTACCTCAAGGTCTGAGGCGCCGCGCTCCAAGGGGAAACGACGTGTCCGCGTCCGACTCGACACCGCCGCCACTGGCACTGATAGGCAGCACAGGCATGCTGGGGCAGGCGCTGCTGGCCGCCGCTAGCCGCCATGGACTGGCAATGGAAGGTATCGCACGTCGGCGCGCTACCCATTGCTGTGATGTCACCGACAGGCAGGCCTTGTTTGCCCTGCTGGAAAAACTGGCCCCGGGGGTCATCATCAACGCTGCGGCACAGACCAGCCTGGATGCCTGCGAGAGGGATCCGGGCGCGGCCTACCTGATCAATGCAAAGCTGGCGGCGGACCTGGCGACCTATTGCGCTGCCAGCGGCGCACGCCTGGTGCAGATATCCACCGACCAGTTTTTTACCGGTGACGGTCGCGCGCTGCACGATGAAGGCGCCCGCGTGCATCTGCTCAATGAATATGCCCGCACCAAGTTCGCAGGCGAGATCTTCGCGCAACAGGCGACCGGCACATTGATAGTCCGAACCAATCTGGTCGGGCTGCGTGGCTGGCCGGGCCAGCCAACTTTTGTCGAATGGGCGCTGAACGCCCTGCGTGAGCGAGCTCCGATGACCTTGTTCGAGGACTTCCATACCTCCAGCATTGATGTGGACTCTTTTGCAGATATCCTCTTGGCCCTCATCACCACAGGGACCAGTGGACTGCTCAACGTCGCCGCACGCGATACCGCCAGCAAGGCGGAATTCATCACCGGCCTGGCCCGCCGCCTGCAACTGTCGCTCGACAACGCCCACTCCGGCAGCGTACGCTCGCTGGCCGGCGCCCCTCGTGCCGAAAGCCTGGGGCTCGACGTGGCGCGAGCCGAGCGTCTCTTGCAGCGGGCCCTACCCACCACCGAGGAAGTGCTTACGCGCATAGTGGCGCGCATCAGGGAAACCACATGAACTACCAAACCGACATCACCATCAACGGCGCCCGCATCGGGCTGGCGCATCCCGTCTATTTCGTGGCCGATATTGCCGCCAACCATGATGGCGACCTCGAACGTGCCAAGGACCTGATCTGGAAAGCCAAGGAAGCTGGCGCCGATGCAGCGAAGTTCCAGCATTTCAAGGCCGACAAGATCGTCAGCGATGCCGGTTTCCGCAACCTGGGGTCTCAACAGAGCCATCAGGCAAGCTGGGGCAAATCGGTCTTCGAGGTCTACCGTGACTATGAATTCCGGCGTGAATGGAACAGCGAGCTGATCGACACCGCCAAGAAGGCCGGCATCACCTTCATGACCACGCCCTATGACGTGGAGGCGGTAGATACGCTGGATGCCTTCCTGCCGGCCTACAAGATCGGCTCGGGTGACATCACCTGGCCGCAGTTCATCGAGTATGTGGCCAAGCGCGGCAAACCGATTATGATCGCTTCCGGCGCATCCTCCATGGAAGATGTCGAGCGCGCAGTGCAGGCCACCTTGCGCCACAATGCGCAGATCGTGCTCATGCAGTGCAATACCAATTACACCGGCTCGTTGGAGAATTTCCGCTTCATCAACCTGAATGTCCTCAAGACCTATTCCGCACGGTATCCCGGCATGATTCTGGGTCTCTCCGACCATTCGCCGGGCCATGCTACGGTGCTGGGAGCCGTGGCGCTGGGGGCGCGGGTCGTAGAGAAGCACTTCACCGACGACTGCTCCCGCGTCGGGCCCGATCACGGTTTTTCCATGAGCCCTGCCACCTGGTCGGAGATGGTCCAGCGTACGCGCGAACTGGAAGCGGCTCTGGGCGATGGCATCAAACGCGTCGAAGACAACGAACGCCAAACGGTAGTGCTACAACAGCGCTGCATCCGTTTTACGCGTGACCTCGATGCGGGTGCACTGCTGACGGTGGATGATCTGGAAATCCTGCGGCCGGCACCGGTGGATGCCTTGCGCCCCCATGAACTCGAAAATGCACTCGGACGCAGGCTGGCTACGGCCGGCAAGGCCGGCAGTCATTTGACTTCCGCACACCTGGCCTGACTACCATGTTGAATGGACATAAAGTCGGCCTGCGGGCCATCGAAGAACAGGACCTGGACCAGTTGCTGGCATGGCGTAACCGTCCCGAACTGCGACGCTATTTCCGCGAGTACCGCGAACTGAACCACCATCAACAGCAGCTGTGGTTCAACAGCAAGGTCAACAATGACCCGGGCACACGCATGTTTTCCATCGTCGAACTAGGCAGCGGACGGCTATTGGGGGCTTGTGGTCTATGCTACATCGACTGGGTAAACCGCTCTGCCGATTTCTCCATCTATCTGGGCGCCGACGAATTGTATATCGACGAAGTGCTGGCCATTGACGCGGCCCGGGTCATGATCCGTTACGCCTACGATGAACTGGCTTTGCACCGCCTATGGTCGGAGATCTACGACTTTGACGAACCGAAGAAGGCTTTCTTCAAGACGCTAGGATTCCAGCTTGACGGGCGTCACCGGCAAACCCATTGGGCCGAAGGCGCCTGGCATGATTCACTGTTCTTTGGTCTGCTCGCGACCGATGCAGCTGCGGCGGGCTGACCGCGCCCGCCGACGCGCTACCATTCAGCGCTGGTACGCCAGCTTGCAGGCTACCTGAAAAATCCAGGCTGGCCGTTCCTCGCTGCCGATGTTGCGCTCCTCGAAGGCGACCAGCTCCAGGTCGCAGGCCCTGATCAGGCTAAGCAACGCTTGCCGGGTAAAAAAATTGATGTGCTCATGCCAGTGCCGTTTCCCGGTACGACGTGCCTCGGTACTGGCGTTCAGGCGAACCACTTCCTCCAGCGGCACTTCCAGATAAAACAAGGAGTGTTCGTCCATCAACGCCCGGATCTCCAGAAGCATGTCGGCAGGGTAGGGAACGTGCTCGATCACATGGCTGTTGATGATAAGCTCATGTGCCCCCCGCTCAAGCTCCTCGCGTCGCACTCGTTGAGCACCGGGTATCACAGGCTCATTGCTGATATCGTGGATGTGTAGACAACGATTGTCCGATTTGAACGGAGTGTTCTTGCCGGTGTCGCCGCCCCAGTCCAGGATGCGGCAGGGCAGCGCCAACAACGGGCGCAGGAAGCTCTCCTTGTATGAGATGTCGACGGTACCCTGCTTCAGCGCGGCATTGCGTTGCCGATAGCCCGGTTCGTAATGTTCCCGCAGGCTGGTGTAGGCTTCATTGCGATACCCGGCATATAGGGCATCGAGCTCGGCATCACTGAAGCGGATGTCCAGAAATAGGAAACCGCAATCCTCGCAGGTGAGCGTATTGCACACGCTGTAAGCATGACCAGCGGGAATGGTATTGAGTCCCCAGCTTGCATCAATGACGACAGGAGTCCAGCCGAATACACGATGCGCGACGAATGGCATCAACACAGCAGGTGAAGGTATGATCTCGCTGCTACCGCAACATGGGCAGTGCCGCGCCACGCGCTCTCGTACCATTCTTTGTGGAAAATTCACCGCCATGTTCTGCGCCACATTCATTTGCTGCGTCTCATCCATGTGCAGGCCGCCTTATTATTCAAAGGCCACGCCGAGATAACTCTCGATGCGCGACGCCACGAATTCTAGATGCTCTTCGTTCAAGCCGGGATACACGCCCAGCCAGAAAGTATCGTTCATGATCACATCGCTGTTATCAAGGCTACCGCTGACGCGATAATTGCGCCCGATCATGTAAGGCTGGCGCGTCAGGTTGCCGGCGAACAACAGGCGCGTACCAATGCGATTCTGATCCAGATAGGTAAGCAGATCCACGCGGGATACAGGCGCGTTGGGACGCAATGTCACCGGGAATCCGAACCAGGAGGGATCGGAGTGTTCGGTCGCCTCCGGCAGGACCAGGAATTCCTCGCAATCACGCAGGCGATTCTTCAGATAAGCGAAGTTAAGCTTGCGGGCACCGATGAAGTCCTGCAGGCGGTCCAGTTGCGCCAGACCGCAGGCAGCTTGCATATCGGTGATCTTTAGGTTGTAGCCGAGATGGGAATACGTGTACTTGTGATCGTAGCCTTCCGGCAAATTGCCCAACTTCCAGCAGAAGCGCTTGTTGCAGGTGTTGTCCTTGCCGGGAGGACAATAACAATCCCGTCCCCAGTCACGGAACGACTCCGCGATACGCTTGAGTTCCGGATTGTTGGTGAAGACGGCACCACCCTCACCCATGGTGATGTGGTGCGCCGGATAGAAACTCAGCGTACCTATATCGCCGAAGGTACCGACCAGTTGGTTGCGGTAGGTCGACCCGAGGGCATCGCAGCAATCCTCGATGAGCCAGAGGCCATACTTCTTGCACAAACCAACTACCACATCGATATTGTAGGGATTGCCCAGGGTATGGGCCAGCATGATGGCCTTGGTCTTGCTGGAAATGGCGGCCTCAATGCGCGCCGGATCGATATTGTAGGTCGGGATATCGACGTCCACGAACACCGGCACCGCACCAAACTGCAGGATAGGATTGACGGTCGTCGGAAAACCCGCCGCCACGCCGATGACCTCGTCGCCCGGCTTGATCGCACGATCGCCCAGACTAGGCGAGGTCAGCGTCGAAAACGCCACCAGGTTGGCCGACGAACCGGAATTGACCGTAATCAGGTACTGAACCCCCAGATAACGCGCCAGCTTCTGCTCGAAGGCGTCGTTGAAGCGTCCGGTGGTGAGCCAGCCATCCAGCACCGACTCGACCATCAATTCCATTTCCCTTCCGCCGATGACCTTGCCCGCAGGCGGTATCGGGGTCTTGCCGGGAACGAAACCGGCCGGCTGGTGCGCAAGTTCAGCATACTTTGCTGCCAGCGCCACCATTTCCTGTCTCAACTGATCTTTATCCATGTCTGCTTGCCTGATATGTATTACGCGTGTCATTCCCAACGCTTCCATGGCGCGCGACCCGTGCGCCAGAGCTCTTCCAGGTGATTCTTGTCGCGTAGGGTATCCATTGGCTGCCAGAAGCCATTGTGATAGTGCACATGGAGCTGGCCTTCCTTGGCAAGCCGTTCGATGGGATGGGTCTCCCACAGGGTACTATCGTCTTCGATGTAGTCCAGTACCTTGGGCGACAGTACGAAGAAGCCGGCGTTGATCCACCCGCTTTCCTCGGGCGGCTTTTCCTTGAAGCTCAGTACCCGGTCACCATCCACGTTGAGCGCACCGAAACGTCCTAACGGCTGGGCCCCGGTCACCGTCGCCAGACGCCCATGACCACGATGGAAGGCGATCGCAGCGGTAATGTCCACGTCGCCCACCCCATCACCGTAGGTAAAGCAGAAGTCCTCGTCGCCGATGTACTGACTCACCCGCTTGAGACGGCCGCCTGTCTGGGTATGTTCACCAGTATCGATCAGGGTGACCCGCCATGGTTCGGCATGCTTGTGATGCACCTCGACCTTGTTGCTGGTCAGATCGAAGGTCACGTCCGACATGTGCAGGAAATAATTGGCGAAGTACTCCTTGATCATGTAGCCACGATAGCCGCAACATACGATGAAATCGTTTATCCCGTGGCTGGCATAGATTTTCATGATATGCCAAAGGATCGGCTTGCCGCCGATTTCCACCATCGGTTTGGGACGCAGTGCTGTTTCTTCGCTGAGCCGGGTGCCCAGACCGCCGGCAAGGATCACAACTTTCATAGACGCCTTTGTATCACTCTGATGAGATAATCCACGAGAATTGGCGTATTAAATCACATCCGTGAATGGCCTTATCGGACGATTAAAACGGTATTTCAGCCTCCAATCCAAGGCATCGTGCCGCCGTAAGCAGAGAGAAAAATGAGCAAACAAACAAGCGTCGCTTCCCGTCATGCAAGTATTTGCCCTAGCGCCCGCGCCGCGATCCCGACTAAAAACGGTTCGGGTGTTGCCATAACGAATGGCCTGGGCCGTAGCGCTTCCCCTCACTTCATACCACCGGAGCATCAATGAGCCAGCACGACAGTAAGAATTTTCCGGCCCCCCAGGCACTCGAAGAGCGCCTGCAACGCATGGAACTGCGCATGGAAAGTCTGGAGAACAATCTGAAACAGCTGCTCGCCACCAGCCGAGCGCTAGCTGATGGCCAAGCGAGAACTCAGCAACACATCGAAAGATCAATGCAACAGCTGTTCCACCCGGTGCATGTAACGCTCTCGAAACTCAAATCCACCGCCAACCTGATATCGCGAAACGCTTTGCGGCGCGACAAGCGCGTCATACGTGTCGTGTTTATGGTGCATAACGTAGAGACCTGGGATGCCTTGCACGAGATTTATCAGATCATGCTGCGTCACGAACGCTTCGAGCCGGTAGTGGTATCGATGAAACGCGACTTCCTCAATTCGCAAAAATTCGGCCAAGAAGATATCAATTTCAATGGACTCGCACAGCTTGGCATCAACCCGATCCGCTTCAATAGCGACAGCCCGGTACATGAATTGGAGATGCTCAAGCTGATGAATCCGGACGTCATCTTTCGCCAATCGCCATGGGACATCAGCATCCAGCCGGAATTCCATTATCACGAGATCGACTTCGCCAAGATCTGCATCGTGCCCTATGGCTTCGGCTCTGTCGCCATGGAGGATGAGCACTACAATCATTATTTCACCCGCAGTTGCTGGAGGGTATATGCTGAGACCGAGTTCAACGTGGGACGGGCTGGCAAGTTTTCGTTCGAATCGAACCTGATCACCTCCGGCTCCCCCAAGCTGGACCGTATCTTGCAGATGCGTGATGACATGAGCTGGCCATTGCCTGTGGAACCCAATACCGTGCGTATCATCTGGGCGCCGCATCACAGCATGACTTCGGACTGGCTTTATTTCTCTACTTTTCCGACCAACTACAAACATTTCCTGCAATTGGCACGCGAATGTCCCCACCTGCAGATTGTCCTGAAGCCTCATCCGACCCTTTTTGACAAGGTCATCGCCTATGGGGTGATGACACCGGCCGAGCTGCGGGCCTACATGGAAGAATTCATCGCGCTTCCCAATACCGCCATCGTCACTGGCGGCAACTACATCCCCCTGTTCTGGGCCTCGGACCTCATGATTACCGACGGCGTGGGCTTCTTCGCGGAATACATGGTGACCGGCAAACCCCTAATCTGGACGGAAAACCCGGGGCACTTCCCCCTCAACGAAATCGGCCAACTGCTCCAAGAGGGCATGTACCGAGCGGAGAACTTTGAGCAGGCGGTACACTACTTGGAACAGCTGTGTGTCGAGAAGAATGACCCGCTCAGGGAGAAGCGCGAGGAAATCATCAAGCAGCTCATTCCCCACGAAGAGGGCAGTGCACAATTCATCGTCAACGATATCCTCGACGGCATCGATAACGAGTGATCGCCTTTTCCTGAACCGACCCTTTGATTCAAACAATCCAGTCCCGATGAACATCGTCATCCTCGCCGCCGGCATGGGCAAGCGCATGCAATCCGCCCTGCCCAAGGTCTTGCATCCCCTGGCCGGCAAGCCCCTGCTGGGCCATGTGGTCGACCTCGGCCGCTCGCTGGCCCCCTCACAACTGTGTGTCATCTACGGCCACGGCGGCGACGCCGTACCCAAGGCCTTCGCCGACCAGGGCCTGTCGTTCGCCCTGCAGGAACCCCAGCTCGGCACCGGCCACGCCGTCATGCAGGCCTTGCCCCATCTGGACGACAACGCCTCCACCCTGGTGCTGTACGGCGACGTCCCCCTGACCAGCACCGCGACGCTGCAGCGCCTGTTGCAAGCGGCCGGCCAGGACAAGCTGGGGGTGCTGACCGTCGAGCTGGACAACCCCACCGGTTACGGGCGCATCGTGCGTGAAGGCGGCAAGATCACCCGCATCGTCGAACAGAAGGATGCCAGCGCGGCCGAACTCGCCATCAAGGAAGTCAATACCGGCATCATCGTCGCGCCCACTGCGCGTCTGCGTGACTGGCTGTCCAGGCTGTCCAACAAGAACGCACAGGGCGAGTATTACCTCACCGACGTGATCGCCGCAGCCGTGGCCGATGGCGTCGAGGTGGTCTCGGCCCAGCCCGACGATGTGGCCGAAACCCTGGGGGTCAACAGCAAGGTGCAGTTGGCTGAACTGGAACGGATACACCAACTGCGCATCGCCCGTGCCCTGCTGGAGTCCGGCGTGACATTGGCCGACCCGGCACGCATCGACGTACGCGGCGTGCTCAACTGCGCGCGCGACGTCAGCATCGACGTCAACTGCGTCTTCGAAGGCGAGGTCAGCATCGGCGAAGGCGCCACCATCGGCGCCCACTGCGTCATCCGCAACGCCCGTATCGCTGCCGGTGCGAACATCAAGCCCTTCACCCACATCGAAGACGCGGTGGTCGGCGCCAAGGCCCAGATCGGCCCCTATGCCCGCCTGCGCCCCGGTACCGAACTGGCGGCCGACGTACATATCGGCAACTTCGTCGAGGTCAAGAACAGCATCGTCGGCCTCGGCAGCAAGGCCAATCACCTGGCCTACGTGGGTGACGCCGACATCGGCAGCGGAGTCAACGTCGGCGCCGGTGTCATCACCTGCAATTACGACGGTGCCAACAAATTCCGCACCGTCATCGAGGACGATGCCTTCATCGGCAGCGACAGCCAGCTGGTCGCACCGGTGCGCGTGGGCAAGGGTGCCACCATCGGTGCCGGCACGACGCTGACCAAGGACGCGCCGGCCGGACAACTGACCCTCTCGCGCGCCAAGCAGCTGTCGCTGGCGGGATGGCAGCGCCCGGTAAAGATAAAGAAGTGAGTGCCCAGGCGCGAATCTGACTTATCCACAGCAAAAAAAATCGGCCGGCCACATTGTGCGCCGGCCGATTGCTTTTCAGCGACGCTCTCATCGCATCAGGTCTCGATGGGCACTGCCGTTTCGAACTTGCTGCGATGGATGGAGAAATAGCTGCGCACATTGCGCACGTTACGCTGCGAAGCGAACAGGCGATGCGCCAGCGCGTGATAGGCCGGCATGTCCCTCACCAGCACCACCAGCACGAAATCCGGCCCCGGCGAGACGCGATAGCACTGCTGCACTGCAGGCTCGGTCGCCACCAGCACCTCGAAGGCCTGCTGCTCTTCCTCCCCCTGCCGGTCAAGCGTGATCTCGACCACCGCAGTCAGCGTCGACGACAGGCGCACCGGATCCAGCAAGGCCACCTGACGCGCAATCACGCCGGCCTCGACCAGCCGCTTGACCCGCCGCAGACACGTGGGCGGAGAGGCATGCACCCGGGCAGCCAGCTCCTGGTTGGTCTGGCTGGCATCGGTCTGCAAAGCCTGCAGAATTCTGCGGTCAAGGTCGTCCAGGTCGAGTTTCATCAGCGTTGAATCAGGGGGCCAGTCATGGATCGGAAAAGATTGAACGGCGCATATTGAAATATAAATTCATTAGTTTGAATTTTCTTTCCAAATATTTCTACATGCAGTGATAAGGCAATATTAATTCATTTAATGCTAATTTTAGAAATCATATTTCAAATTGCCTGCCCTACCATGCATGCACATCTTTTCCCAAGAGGCATTCCATGTGCGGCATCGTCGGCGCAGTAGCGCAACAAAACGTCACTCCCATCCTGCTTGAAGGCCTGAAGCGCCTCGAATATCGCGGCTACGACTCCTGCGGGGTGGCGCTGCATGTGGATGGCAAGCTGCAGCGTTCGCGCAGCACCTCGCGCGTGGCCGACCTGCAGCAGCAGATTGCCCAGACCGGCCTGGCCGGCTTCACTGGCATCGCCCACACCCGCTGGGCCACCCACGGCGCCCCTGCCACGCACAATGCCCACCCGCACTTCTCGCGCGACCGCATCGCACTGGTCCACAACGGCATCATCGAGAACCACGACGAACTGCGTGCCGAACTGCAGGCAGCCGGCTATACCTTCGAGAGCCAGACCGACACCGAAGTGATCGCCCACCTGGTCGACCACATGTATGACGGCGACCTCTTCCACACCGTACAGCAAGCCGTGCACCGCCTGACCGGCGCCTATGCCATCGCCGTCTTCTGCGCCGACGAACCGCACCGCGTGGTTGCCGCACGCCAGGGATCGCCCCTGATCGTGGGCGTGGGCGAGGGGCAGAACTTCGTCGCCTCCGACGCCATGGCCCTGGCCGGCACGACCGACCAGATCATCTACCTGGAAGAAGGCGACGTCGTCGACCTGCAACTGCAAAAGGTCTGGATCGTCGACAGCAACGGCCGACCAGCCGAGCGCGAAGTACGCACGGTGCAGGCCTACACCAGCGCGGTGGAACTGGGCCCTTACCAGCACTACATGCAGAAGGAGATCTTCGAGCAACCGCGTGCCATCGCCGACACCCTGGAGGGCGTGGTGCGCATCATGCCGGAACTCTTTGGCGACAAGGCCTACAAGGTCTTCAAGGAGGTCGACTCGATCCTGATCCTGGCATGCGGCACCAGCTACTACGCCGGCCTGACCGCCAAATACTGGCTGGAATCGATAGCCCGCATCCCCGTCAATGTGGAAATCGCCAGTGAATACCGCTACCGCGACAGCGTCCCCAACCCGAAGTCACTGGTGGTCACCATCTCGCAAAGCGGCGAGACCGCCGACACCCTGGCCGCACTGAAGCATGCCCGCAGCCTCGGCATGCCGCATACCCTGACCATCTGCAATGTGGCCACCAGCGCCATGGTGCGCGAATGCGAACTGGCCTACATCACCCGCGCCGGTGTGGAAGTGGGCGTTGCCTCGACCAAGGCCTTCACCACGCAGCTGGCGGCATTGTTCCTGCTCACCCTGGCACTGGCACAGACCCGTGGCCTGCTGACTGACGAGGAAGAAGAAGCCCACCTCAAGGCCATGCGCCACCTGCCCGCGGCCTTGCAAAGCGTGCTGGCACTGGAGCCCAGCATCGTGGCCTGGTCCGAGGCCTTCGCACGACGCGAAAACGCCCTCTTCCTGGGTCGCGGCCTGCACTACCCGATCGCACTGGAAGGCGCACTCAAGCTCAAGGAAATCACCTATATCCACGCCGAAGCCTACGCCGCTGGCGAACTCAAGCACGGCCCGCTGGCCCTGGTCACCGACCAGATGCCGGTGGTGACGATCGCACCCAACGACGCACTGGTGGAAAAGCTCAAGTCCAACATGCAGGAAGTACGCGCACGCGGCGGACAGTTGTATGTCTTCGCCGACGGCGACTCACGCATCACCTCGGCCGAAGGCGTGCACGTGATCCGCATGCCGGAACATTACGGCGTGCTCTCGCCTATCCTGCATGTGGTGCCGTTGCAGTTGCTGTCGTATCACACGGCATTGGCAAGGGGGACGGATGTGGACAAGCCGCGGAATTTGGCGAAGTCGGTGACGGTGGAGTGAGGGGGATGGGGGTTCTGTGACTACAATGAATAAAGTTGGTCGGGCCCGAATAAAGTTGGTCGGAGATTGATGCCGCCATTCCCTGTTCAAAAGGTCAAAAGCCGCCTATACAGGCGGCTTTCTTTCATGACATTAGCTAAAAATTAATAGCCGTGCTCAGTAGTAATAAAAATGGGCTAACTGTTGATTTGCTCGCAGATTTGACCCTCTCCATTTGACCCACCTTCCATTGCCTGCTGAAGGCAGCCACCCGGTCATACGACCCCTCGTATCCCAGTTCTCTTAAGTCCAGGAACATCTGTTTCAGGGTCCTTCTTTGCTTCCGAGATTTGACCGCCTCTGCGCTGAGCCAAGCAGAGAGCCTGGCGGTGAATTCATCGAGCGAGCTTGGCGAACGCCTTGCTGGATAAGCGGGTTCGCTGACATCGGATCGGATGTAGCGGCGAACTGTGTTGCGGGAAATGTCGAGCCTGCGAGCGATTTCCCGAATTGAGATGCGGTCTCTGATGTACCAGCGTCGAATAATTCCAAGTAGGGCCACGTCTATCACTCCGTTCTCCCGCTCGCTGTCATGAGCAGGATTGTGGTCTAAACATGGGTCAACTTTGGATGCAAATTTCCTGGGAAAGTGGGTCAGTTTTCAATGCAAATCAACATGAAGTGGTCAACATAGACCGGCATGGCGCCCCAGAAGACCCCGACGATGACTTCCGGATTTCTCTGGCCGGGGCGCAAGAGAAGGACGCTTTCCTATGGTGGGACGGGAAATGGATGAAGCCGCGAGGAGCCACGCCGACAACACACATATTCAAACTCCCCATCGGGATGGTGGGTGGAAAGAAGGCGGACTTCACCACGTCGGTCGACAACGAGTGGCTATGCCTGCGCCTCTTCAAGGAATTCGGCCTCCACACGGCAAACGCCGAAATTGCAAGGTTCGGCAAACAAAGAGTGCTCGTCGTAGAGCGTTTCGACCGCGCAGTATCAAGCGACGGCAAGAGGCTGTTCCGGCGTGTCCAGGAAGACTTTTGCCAGGCTACTGGCACTTCTCCGCACAGGAAATATGAGAATGAAGGCGGGCCAGGCTTGAACGCGATGTTCACCCTGTTGCAGCAATCAGAGCGGGCCGTAGAGGATATGCGCACCGTTATGGCTTCACAGCTCCTCTTCTGGATGCTACTTGCCCCAGATGGCCATGCGAAAAATTTCAGTATCCAACTACTGCCTGGCGGCGGGCGCTTCAGGCTAACCCCTATTTATGACGTGATGTCCGCGTACCCCGTCATCGGCCCAGGTCCGAACCAATGGGATGAGCGCAGGCTAAAGATGGCGATGGCCCTACAAGGCGCCAATAAGCACTATCTCGCGCACACTATCCTGCGTCGACACTTTAACAGCACCGCCAAGGCCGTCGGCTTCGGCGCGGATGCAGAGCCGCTGCTGACCGACTTCATCGCCCGCACACCAGAAATTGTAGAAAAGGTGCGCAACGACCTACCTGAAGGCTTCTCTGAAAGGGTCGCCGATAAGGTTCTCGGAGGGCTTCTCGCCACCGCGAAAGCTCTGGAAGCAATGCCGGCCACCTGAATCAGGGCATACCTTTCCTACGAATAGAAAGGTAAGAAGCACTGAGCTTCTCTGCCTGAAGTAGTGGTGGCATAACCAAAAGCAGAAGCCCCGAATAACGGGGCCTCCGGTCCAGTGGGTCCGATTCCTCTTAGTTAGCGACTACCGCCACCATTGCCTGCCCCCCGTATGGCCAAGCCAGAATCAGTATCAGAGACAACTACCCTTCAAACGGAAGCTGTCCATCTCCATGGCGCACCTGAAAAACATTCAGCGTCATGGCAACCAACGCGTAGTAACCCAGCAGCCCAACAAGATTCACCAGTACCTCGATACCAAAGTACTGCTCTGCCTCTTTGTAGAGCGGCTCTGAAACTCGCTTCGTTTCATAGAGTTCCTCCACCAGCTCCCAAATCAACTGTTCTTCACGAAGCGCGAATTTCGGCTCCTTGCCCAGGCGAATCAGTTCGATATTCCGCTCATCCAGTCCGGCATCGATGCCAATAGGATAGTGAATCTGCCACTCGGCCTGAGCTCGCCACTTCGAAGCCGTACAGAGGATCGCCAGCTCGGAGAGCCGTAACGACAACTTCGTGTGATAGCGGCAGAATGCGCCAAGCTTCTGTGCATGCTGTGCCAGCTCAGGGCTGTGAATCCACGAGAGGAACGGGCCGGCCAGGTTACCGCGCGGTCCGTTCAAGATGTCATCCAGAACGCGCTTCTGTTCTGGCGAGGCTGTTGCAACATCGACGACTGGCAGCCGAGGTTCGCCTGCTTTTTGTTCCATAGACTTCCTTGTCAGATACTCGAATGATGGGGGTGTGCTTGAGGTTGCCCGATACGACCGCAGAGGTGGAGCATGACGAGCAGCAATGCGCAAACCAGGGTGGCGGCTGAAAAGCTTAACAGACCGGTGCGATAACTTCCCGAGGCTTGGCGCATGATGGGAAGAAATGCGGCGCCGGCACCAGCACCGAACTGGAATACTGCGAAGATCACGCCATAGAGCTTGCCGAATGAGCGCATACCGAAATAGCGCTTCAAAAGGTAGCTGAGCACATCGAACTCCGCCCCCAGCACCATTCCCAGCAATGCGGCACACAGGAACACCACGTCGCCGGTGACGCCGTACGCGTAGAGCACACAGGCAATCGTGCCTCCCAATGCGAGGACACACATGACCAAAGCGGCAGAGATGTAGTCGATAAGCAGGCCGGTGAGCAGGCGGCCCACGATGACGAAGATGCCGAAGGTCGCCTGTACCACCGCAGCGCGCTGTGGGGTCACGCCTGCATCAATCAACATCGGGATCTGGTGAACAATCAATGCGGTATTGATGATACCCAACAGCATGAAGATGCCGACCAGCAGTTTGAATTGCCTGCTGCACGCGGCCTCCTTGAAATCAACACCGGGAACGCTCTGCGCTTTCCCCTTTCTAGGCTCGGTACCGGGCTTTTCCCGGATGAAGAAGAACGCAATGGGCAGCGTCAGTGCGACCAACACGGCCAGGCCCACGAATCCGGCACGCCAGCCTTGCTGAACGATCACCGTTCCGATCACGAGCGGAATCACTGCGCCACCGATGCCAATACCCGCGTTGGCGATGCCGATCGCCAGCCCCAGGCGCTTGTCGAACCAGGAACTGACTACGCGCAGATACGAGAGTGGGAAGATACCAATACCGATAGCAGGCAGAGCAACCCACGCAGCGTAGTAGATCCACGGCACCGGCGGCATGAAGTACATCAGACCTATGGCGACGCAGAACAAGGGGATGCACGGAATGATGATGGCCCGCGCGCCGAAGCGGTCCGTCAGGTAGCCCTGAATCGGGGAAATGAACATCACCGTGTAAGACACGATAGAGCTGGCGAGCGCGATCTGGGTGCGACTCCAGCCAAAATCGGCTTCCAGGGGCTTGATGAAAAGCCCCAGACTGAGCACCGCCACGGTACTGGGCCCGAACATCAAGGCAATCATCGACGCAAGGACCACCACCCACCCGCGATACCGCCAGGACTCTTCTCCGACCGCAGCGGCGGCAGTCCCACTGGACAACATATTCATACTATCTCCGTTCTGTTCTTTTGATTCAGGGCTCAGGCTGCTCAGAAACGGGTTGCCATGCCGATCCGGAAGATGGCTTGGCTACCTGTGCTGGAAGCAGACCCCGGGCCGTACAGGCCGTTGATCCAGGCCTGGGTATTGGCGTTGTCGCCGCCTGCCTTCTGATACACGGTCTGCAGGTAGATATCGGTTCGCTTCGAGAGCCAATACTGCAGCGTCGCATTCCCCTGATGGGCGTAATTGTGCGCCAATTGCGCGTTCCCCTTCATGTACTCATAGGAGACGCCCAGGTTCCAGGCGACATCCATCTGCCAGTTGACGCCGGCTTGATAGACGTTCACCTCGCCCTTGGTCAGGGTATTGCGGGTGTTGGTGTAGAGCAGATTGAGCTTGTAGTCGCCGATCCGGTATCGCGCGCCCAAACCCCAGTTGCGGATACCGTCGTGGCCGTTGCTCATGGTGGAGTAGCGCGCATCGGTATATGCGGCTGCGAGGCCGAATGCACCGCTGGCATAGTTGGTGCCGAGGCTGATGGTGCGCGATGCCGAGGTGTCTCCTGCTACCTCGCCGAGGCCATACATCCCACCGAACGTCACGCCATTGAAATCCGGACTCAGATACTTGACGGAATTGGCGACACGAGCCAGGCCGGCCAGGCGGTCGAAGTCCGAGGCGCCGGTTGGGTTGTTCGGCACCGCCAGGGCATTGAACGGTCCCTGGCGGAATGTGTAGTACCCGCCATAGGTCAGCGCGGAATCAAAGCCGCCGAATAACAGCGAGTCGTGCATGAATTCGTACTGGTTACCGGCGGTGAGTGTGCCCCATTTGTTATCCCTCAGACCCACCAGCGATTGGCGGCCGAAGATGAGATTGTTTCCGGGCAAGGATGCGCCGGTGCTGAGATTGAACTGGCTCTCAAGCTGGAAGATGGCGGCAGTTCCTCCACCCAGGTCTTCTTGTCCCTTGATGAACAGGATGTTCGGGACACCGATGCCGTTATCGGCCCGCAGATTGCTTTTTCCGGATTGATTGCTGACGTATGAAACCCCGGCATCCATGATGCCCGAGATGGTGACGCTGCTTTGAGCCCAGGAGGCGACGGGCAGCGTAGCAAGGGCAGCAATTGCGCCGAATTTCCATTTGATTTTTTGCATGTCTCTCTTTCCTCTTTCAGAAGGACGCACGACGCCCTATCGGCCAAGTGCGACATTCGGTTTCGTTGTTATGGTTGTAGCTCGTCGTCAAAGACGACGATGCATCTGGCGCTGAGCGCCGCGTGGTGAAGTGGGTAAAGGTCTCCGATGAGCTGCGTTTAGGAGCTACATTAATGAGCCACATTCATGAGCAGCTTTTTATGTTGATGCGAGCAAACTATTTCCGTCTCCCATTTCCCGGTGGGAGTAGCGTTAATCTATTCCTTTACGATTCCCCATCTTGCTTCAGTCCGCGCTAGAATTTGACTAATAAGGCGACATCAATGGCGAACGCATTTCGCCCACCAGATGAAAACAAAAAGAGCGCCGCAACGACCAAGGAGACAGCCATTTTTATCCGCACCTTCTCTACCGCCGAGAGTCCGTCCCGTGAGGGCGCGCGATTGTTCGAAAGGCAGATGGCCAGCCTTTTTTCGATCGGCCTGTCACTGGACTCCGGAAAAGACGAGCCCTTGAGCACCCAGATGCAAGCCTATTGCGGCAGAAGCCTGCAATTTGCATCCATCCGCTTTTCTCCCCATGAGACGTCCGCACCGGCGACACATAAAGACACCCGCCGGTGGCTGGTGACTGTCCAGAAGGAGGGCGAGGCGCATGTTTCCCAAGGAGGGCGCAGCGCCCGTGTACGACCTGGAGACATGGTGCTGATCGACCTGGCATCCCCCTTCCACATCGAAACCGGGCATATGGTGACGCACTCGACCTATGTGGATTCGGAGCTGTTGCGCAGGGTGGTTCCGGATGCGCATCTACGCACGGCCAGGCGAATCGAGACGGCCGGTGGGCCGGGGGCAATCTTCCGGGCAATGAATGACGAGATGTTCGGCATGGCATCGGATCTCGATGAAAATACGGCCGCCCGTATTGCGCAAGCCCTTCCCTACACGCTTGCGGTTGCGCTGTCCCTCTGCGACAAGGAAATGACGGCCCTGCCCTCCAAGCTGCATGTTTTTCACCTTGAGCGCATCCGTGCGTTTGTTCGTGACAACCTGCACGATTCCTCGCTGGATGCGGAGATGATTTCGCAGGCGGTCAACCTGTCGACGCGGCACATCTATCAGCTCTTTACCGCAGAACAGACATCGCTGATGAAGTGGGTGTGGTCCGAGCGTCTTGAGCGATGCCGTGAAGACCTGGTATCGCGTCAACTATCGAACCGGCCCATCGGGGAGGTGGCTTATGGGTGGGGCTTCAGCGATGTTGCCCACTTCAGTCGTGCCTTCAAGGAGAAGTTCGACATGACCCCTCGGGAGTACAGGAAGGTGCACGGCTAAGCCCTGCATGGATGTGGCAGGGCCATGTGGCAAGGCCCCAATCCGCAGTCAACAGATTGGGGCCTCGGCCGTCAGGAGCTGCCTGACTCCTGACTCCTGATTCCTGATTCCTGACTCAGCTCAGCAGGAATTGCCCGACAACTTCCGTGAATTCGGCAGCGGCTTCAACATTGCTGATATGACCCGACGGCAGCACCACAAATCTGGCGCCCGTAATGGCCTCGGCGACCTTTGCACAAATCTCCGGCTTCACGGCGGCATCCTTCTCACCGGCGACGACCAGCGTGGGTACTGATATCTCCTGCAGCCGCGCTACGTGGTTCATTCGCTTGATGGCATCGACTGCCTCAAAATACCCCGCCTGGGTCGTACCTCGTACAAGGGATTCAATCCATTTCACGGTCAGCGGCGCACGGGCGCGATAGTCATCATCGAACCAGCGTTCTATCGTCGAACGTACATGCTGCTCGGCGCCGAACTCGCGGTAACTCCTCTGACGCTCATTCCAGAGCGCCACCACGGGTTCAGGAGTGACCGCTCCCGCGTTGGCAAGGACGAGCTTTCGGATTCGCTCCGGAAATTCCAGTGCAAAAGCCTGTGCAAGCATTGCGCCAAGCGACACGCCGACCAGTGATACCTGGTCAACCCCCGCCCTCGTCAGAGTCACAGCCAGTTGCCGGGCGAAGTCCGTGAGTGTTGGCGTCCCCCCGAGCGGCTTGCTGAAGCCATGTCCAGGCAGGTCAACCAGCACCAGCCGGAACGACTTTGACCAGACGGGCAGTTGCAGACGCCAGATATCGCGATTCACACAAATGGGGTGCAGCAAGACGACCGCGTGACTGTCATCCTTGCCGAGTGACTCGGCTGCAAGTGGAACAATTTCAGCGTTCATCTCAGCCTTTCACCTTCCACTGGGCCAGACCAATCCCTGTGTACCATTTGGAGACTGCCTTGTAGTAGAGCGACTCGAACTGGGCACCGTCTGCCGCACCATGGCCAATCAACCAGTTGCGGATTTCTTCCGCACCATTTCCGGCAGCAGCGACATGGTTTGTCGCGTGCTCAACAATCGTATCCGTATGGCCGCTGCCCAGGTTGGCCAGGAACTGGCGGTCAAATTCCTCGTTGACCATGCCCATTCGCGGCGTGGCGATATCGTGGCTGATGCCACCGGTGGCAAGAATCGCGATGCGCTTGCTGGCGTCAAAGCTGGCGATCGCCTTGCGAAGGAACTTGCCCCAGTCGACGCATCGGCGCATCGTGGGCAAGGGTGGCTGGACACAGTTCACCAGCAATGGAACGATTTGTACGTGAGGTACCAGACCGGCCAGCAACAGCGGGGTCAGCGAGCCGTGGTCAAGCACCAGCTCGATCGAGAAGGAGGGGTCAAACCCGTTTTGCAGCGCTTCACCCAGGAGGTGCGCGCCCAATGCCGCATTCCCCGGCAAGACTTGCTTCTCAGCCTTCAGCCAGTGTTCCACAGGCGTCTGGTAGCTTTCGGCGGCACCGATGCAGAACGCGGGGAAATTGTTGAAAAAGAAGTTGTGGACATGGTCGTCGGAAATGACGATGACGGTATCGGGCCGCGACTCGGCGATGCGCCGCCCCATCTCCTTGAACGCCGCGAAAATCGCATCCCGGTCTTCACCGGGGATGGCATCCGGAAAATTCAGCATGACGGGCGTGTGGCTCGCCGCATAGATTCCTACGAGTTCAGCCATTCTTTTGTCCTCCAGCGACGGCCTTGAGTGATGCAAGGAATTCCTGTTCCGAAATGCGCAATCCCAGGCAGTGCGCCCTTAACAGATAGGGATTGGCACCCGCCAGATACATGGCGCCAATATCATTGGTACGAACCGCTTCCCGGAGATTTTCCGGCATCGGTACGGTCGACAGATACTCGCCCGGAGATGCCAGATAGCGCTTGAGCTGCCCATCGTTGTGATGGACCTCGAACAGCACCTTGTTCAACCAGTAGGCAGATTGCGATGGAATCTGCTGGACCCAGTTTCCACTCATGCGGCCCCCACCTGGTTTTTGACATGGGTGGACAGCCACTGGACGATCGTTGGCAGCGTCTGCGGCGTATTTCCCATGTGTCCGCCCGGGAACAGGCGAACGGCCTTGGGAGTGCCACGCTCGATCAGAAGATGCAGGTCAGCGATGGGACACTGCTTGTCTTCTTTGCCGTTCACCAGCAGCATCGGCGCGCTGGGTTGGTCAAGCAACCCCTGGTCGACCAGGGAAAGGCGCTTGAAGCCGTCAATGTATTCCTGGTCGGTGGTCACGCCCAGCATGCGCTGACGCGTTTCGACAAGCTCCATCAGGTAGCTGTCGGGGTAACGGGAGGATTCGACCCACTCTGGCTGGAACATATAGTGGGCACCACCGCCCCAGTTCACGGCGGCCGCAATGCGTTCCGGCTGCAAGTGCGCCAGTTTGGTCGCCCAGTAGCCGCCGAACGAGCGCCCCAGGATACCGACCTTTGCGCCGTCCAGGTCACTCTGACGACTGGCCCACTCGAAGACGGGCAGGAACTGGCGCTCTGCATCCTGAACACCCTTCACCGGTGACTCGCCGGTGCCTGCATTATCCATGGCGATGGTCGCCACGCCGGCCGCCAGGAAGGCATTGCATGCGGCGGTCATCTGTTCTTTCCATGCATCCACCCCGCCCCACATGACAACGACAGGCGGGCGCTCCACACCTTTGGGACGACGGATCAGGAACACGATTTCCTTGCCTTCACCGCTGCGGCCTTCGAAGGGAATGGTGACGCGCTGCACCGGATTATCCCAATACGAACCCGCCAGGACATAGGTCTCGCGCTCTGCGCGTGCACAACGCTCCTTGTCAGGATGATTCGGGCAAGGGAATCGACCCATGAAATAGAAGCCGCTTGCCTTCATGTAGAGCGCGGCGGCTTCTGCGTCGTTGGCGCTGTCACGGGCGCGGTCCGCCAGAGCGCGTGTTTCGTCACCGGCCTTGCCCCAGACGGCCGCCCACGATGCGCCATCCAGACCCTGAAGGGAGTCAATGAGACGCTCACCGTCTTCCTTCGACACCAGATTCATCGGGTGCACCTTGGCGGCCAGCTTGCCCAGCATCCATTGCTTGGCTTCGGCCAGGGTCTTGGGGCGGCCCTGCACGGCGCCGGCATTCTCTACGTTCTCGCTCAATTCGTCACCTCTGTCAGTTGCAAGCCCTTATCGATGTGGGCCCGGGACTGATATCGTAGGCGCGCGAAGGCCAGCTACTTTGCCCCCTGTGCTGCGCCTTTTGACCCTCAGCGCAGCATCGCTGTCTGCCTCCTTCGCTCCGAGACAAATTGCACGGCCAGTTCAGGCAAATTTCATCCATGCATACCGCTACGCTGCCAGTGTGAACAACATCCTGGCCTTTTCGTATCGACTGCGGTCGTGCGGGGTCCGGTAACTGGAGACTTGTGTAGATGCAACAGAAGAAGATTCTTATCGTGGGCGGTGGGGTTGGCGGGATGTCTGCCGCCATATCGCTGGCCAGGTTCGGCCACCAGGTGGAGCTCATCGACCTGGACCCGGAATGGCGTGTCTACGGCGCCGGCATCACGATTACCGGCCCTACACTGCGGGCGTTCAAGGCGCTGGGCGTGCTACCGGACATTGAAGCGCAGGCCTACACCGGCGCCGGCATTCAGGTGTGCTCTACCGACGGTGCGCGTCTGGCAGTATTGCCTACCCCCGTACGACCAGAGGATGGCATTCCCGGCTGCGGTGGCATCATGCGGCCGGTACTGCACAAGATTCTGTCGGCCAGAGTCCTGGCGGCTGGCGTGAATGTACGTCTTGGACTCTCGGTTGAGAAGTTCAACCAAGGTCATGACCAGGTCGACGTAGAACTGACCGACGGCACCCGGTCCAGCTATGACCTGGTGATCGGCGCGGATGGACTGTTCTCGCGTATCCGGAGCCTGCTCTTCCCGGACGCCCCCACTCCCGAGTACACCGGGCAGAGCGCCTGGCGCGCACAACTGCCTCGCCCTCCTGAAATTGACCGACGCCATTTCTTCCTGGGCGGCCCGTATAAAGTCGGTTTGACACCCGTATCCAGGGAGCGGATGTACATGTTTCTCCTGGAAAACGCCAAGGAAAAACGTCGGCTCCCGGAAGAATCCCTTCCTGAAGAACTGGAACGTCTGACTCGCTCCTATGGCGGCATCATCCGTGAAATCGGCAAATCTCTGAGCGCGGAGAACACCATCGTCCATCGGCCGTTGGAAGCCTTTCTACTGCCGGGTCCGTGGTTCAAGGGCCGAGTCCTGCTCATCGGCGATGCCGCCCATCCGACGACGCCTCAATTGGCGTCCGGTGCGGGTCTGGCGGCGGAAGATGCCTTGGTATTGGCCGAAGAATTCGGCGACGGCCAGGATATCGACCGTGCGTTGATGCGCTACATGTCCCGGCGCTATGAGCGCTGCCTGCTGGTGGTCCAGAACTCACTGGAGATTGGGCGACGCGAACAGGCCGGTCGGCCGATTGCCGAGCAAACCGTACTTGTCGAACAATCCCTGAAGGTCCTGGCAGAGCCGATCTGACGCCGGCTCTTGGAGCAGCATGGCGTTTCTGAGCACGGCAAAATCGGGCAAGTCCTGCTTCGCATAGAGACAAAATCTTGCAGGCGAGAAGACTAATATCGGAATTTGTACCTAGAACAAAGTGGAGACCACCATGACACAGCCATCTCACGACATCATCCGCGGCGCACAAGTCGCCATGAGCCGCCTCGCCGACCGCAATACGCCATTTATCTTCAACGAGTGGTACGTCGCAGCCTTCAGCGATGAAGTAGGTCGTTTTCTGCTCAAACGCACCCTGCTCGGCAAACGCGTGATCCTCTACCGCACCGAAGCTGGCAATCCGGTCGTCATGGACGACCGGTGCGTGCACCGTTCCTATCCTCTGTCGGCGGGTCAGCTGGACGGTGATACCGTCGTCTGCGGCTACCATGGCCTGCGCTATGACGCATCCGGTGACTGCATCGAAGCCCCTGCAGTTGCAAAATGCCCGAAGAACATCGGCGTACGTACCTATCCGCTAGCGGAGCGTGGCCCGGTCATCTGGATCTGGATGGGTGACCCCGCCTTGGCTGATGAGTCCAAGGTTCCGGCGCTGCCCTGGATGATGGATAGTGAATGGGCAGGCGCCAAGGGCTACTACGACCTCAAGTCCAGTTACGTCTACTTGCACGAGAATCTGCTGGACACCTCGCACCTGAGCTACATGCATGCGAACACCATCGGTTCACCCGACTATGTGAAAGCCCCCACCAAATCCGAAATGGGTGAAGGCAGGTTTGCCCTGGTACGCACGGTGTCGCCGACCAAGCTGCCACCGGTCTGGGGAAAGCCGACTGGCCTGGACGGCGTGCCAACCGCATCGCGCATCGTTCGCAATGAATTCCTGACGCCTGCGCTCTACGAGGTGACCACACGCTTGTACGATTCGGCACTTGCCGAAGGAGAACGTCCGGAGTTCCTCATCAAGGTCGCTCACATGGCCACACCTGCCACGCACAACACCACCCACTACTTCATCTATCTGGGCCGTGACTTTGCCCAGACCGACGAGGCAGCGACGCAATTCATGGCCACGAATTTCTTCAAGGCATTCGATGAAGACGTGGTCGGCCTGAGCTTGCTCGAAGAAGTGATCGCAGAACAGGGGGACGACCTCTACGAAATCTCCATCGCCAGCGATGCGCTCGGCGTGGCCATGCGGCGTTATCTCAAAGGACGGGCCGACCAGGAAGCCAAGGATAAGGAAAACGCTCCGCCATCGACCGGTGCCGGCTTCCCCCAGGTGGTGATGATGCAGCAGTCCTGAATCCGGAAGTCAGCAGGAATGAGAATATGAAGCTCGATGCAGGCAGTAACTTGTGGATGACCATGACCGTATCTGCCAAGGTCCTGGAAGCGGATGGAATCTATTCGTTCAGGTTCAGAGCGGCCAGTGGTGAGGCGTTGCCCCGCTTCACTGCCGGTGCGCACATAGATGTCGAAGTCGCTCCCAACCTGGTCCGCCAATATTCGCTGTGTAACGTGGCGGGACAAGAGAACGAATACGAAATTGCCGTGCTTCTGACAGAGCCGTCCCGTGGCGGCTCCAGGGGCATGCATGCGATTGGAGTCGGCCAATCGATCCGTATCAGTGCGCCCCGAAACAACTTCAACCTGGTACCCACCACCGGTCGGTCGATCTTGGTGGCCGGTGGCGTGGGCATCACGCCCATTTTGTCCATGGCAGAGGAGTTGCACGCTCAATCCAAGGCATTCGAACTTCATTTCAGCGCCCGGTCGCCCGCTCGCGCAGCGTTTCGCCAGCGTCTTGCCGAACGCTCCTTTGCCAAGGACGTGCGGTTCTACTTCGATAACGAAGGCCAGAAGCTCGACCTGGCTGACCTCGCCAGGTCTCGTCAACCCGATGACCACCTCTACGTGTGCGGGCCGACCGGCTTCATGGACTTCGTCCTGAGCGAATCGGAACGGCTGGGCTGGAACAAAGAACAGCTCCACAAGGAGTATTTCTCCCCACCGTCGGTCGAGGAAAAAAGCGGCGCTAGCTTTGACGTCAGGATTGCAAGCACCGGCGATGTCTTCCACATCCCTGAAGATAAGTCAGTCGTTCAGGTATTGGCAGAAAATGGCATCGAAATTCCTACTTCCTGCGAGCAAGGGATATGCGGGACATGCATCACCCGCGTCCTGAGCGGCAGTATCGACCACCGCGATTTCATTCTCAGCGATGAAGAGAAGCGCCGCAATGACCAATTCACGCCATGCTGTTCCAGAGCGGCTTGCCAGATGATTGAACTGGATTTGTAGTTACCCGTCATGGGCGCCGTGGCCTGCCAGGGTTGCTGATGGGAGGCGGGGCATGGGATCAGCCCCTTCTCTCCGGCTCGGCAGCATGAATGAATACGTTGTAGGTATCGGCCGGACGATGACCACCTGCCAGATCAAGAGCATGACCAATCGCCCCTCGGTGGTAGGTTCCATGATTGATGAGGTGGAACAGGGCTTCTTCGCGGCTGAGTCTTCCGCGCTTTCCATCGACAAACGTGAAAGAAATGCTCTCCTTCGCACTACTGGACGTCAGGCTCCTGGCATAGGCCAACGACCATTGGTTTGCCGCCGTCAGCCTGGAATCCAGCTCGGCCAATTCCGGCAGATGCTCGGTATTGGTGGAGTCATGGGGGTCTTCAACTCCGCGCAATCTGGCTTGAAACAACTCCTCGACGCGAACCATGTGGTTCAGCTGTTGCCGTGCGAAATCCAGGGCGCTTCTCTGTTCCGCTTGGGTGAGTTGCGCTACCGCGTCAAGAATGCGTCGGTCCGACCAACTCTTGTATTCCAGGATTTTAAACAAGTCCATTTTCCGACTCCTCCTCTGCGCTGCACGATACCTCATCCGGGAAACGCGTGCGACTCGACAGCGTCACGCTGGATGAAGGCGGCGTTTCTGAACAGGGAAATAAGATGATCAATTGGCAATGGCACGTGCAGCAGACATCACCAGATCGGCGTGCCTGCGCTCGTCGGCGTCGCCGCCCCAACGGGCTGTGACGATGGCCAGGTTGACCGCCCCTACCGGGCGGCCGCGACGGTGATCCATCACCACCGCCGCCGTCGAGATATCGCCCAGGAAATATTCTTCGCGACTGTGTGCATAGCCCTGCTCGCGGAAACGGATCAGCCGCTGCTTGATCGCAGCCTTGTCGGCCACGGTGTAGGGGGTGTACATGCGCAAGTCGCTGCGCGCGAGAATGTCGTCGACCTCATGGGGATCGAGCGCCGCCATCATGGCAAGACCGCTGGCGGTGCAAAAAGCAGGCAAGCGCGTGCCGGTCACTACCGTGGGATTGAGCACGTTGCTGCTGACGATACGCTGGACGAAAACAATCTCGGTGCCATCGAGGATGGTGAGATTGGTGGTCTCCTCGGTTTCCCGGCTCAGTTGCTGCAAGTAGGGCGTCGCGCGCAGCACAAGGTCGCTTGATGACAGATAGTGGTAGGCGAAGTTGAGTACCTGTGGCGCCAGCTCGTACTTGCGCACCGCCTCATCCTTGCTCAGGTAGCCCAGCGTCATCAGCGTGTAGGTGAAACGCTGCGTGGTACTGAGATCGAACCCGGTGAGGGCGGCGATCTGCGTCAGCGACAACTGTCGCTGCTGGCCGTCGAAGGCCATCAGTACCTTCATCGCCTTCTCGACCGAGTTCACGTACAGCGGCGAGTCTGCGCCCGTCAGTTCGTTGCCTGTGCGGGCGGTGTCTTTTTTTGTGGCCATGCGTTCGCTCATTGGCCCCGCATTGCGGCGGGGCATCTGTCAAAAAACACTATTATCGCCGCTTCCCACGTTACTTCAGCACACTACTGGCACGATCCCAGGCCAACGACAGATCACGGCTCAGCAAATGCTTGCGGATGCGTTCTGACAGCGTGGTTTCGAATCCTTGCGTCTGCTGGTAGTAACGCGGCAGCTGATAGCTCGCCAGGCGCGAGCTGGCCCAGGCAGCCAGTTCGTCAAATGGGAGCTTCATCCCTTCCTTGAATTGCACGAACAGCATGATTTCCTGTTCGCCGACATCGCTGGCCACGCCGATGGCGGCGACGGCGGCGATGGCAGGGTGCATGACGAAGATGCGTTCGATTTCCCAGGCCGACACATTTTCTCCACGTACCCGCATGCTGTCGGTCTTGCGGCCGACGAAGAACAGATCGCCTTCGTCGTCCGAGCGTGCCATGTCGCCGGTGTAGAGCTTGCCGTGGCGGCGGGCTTCGCTGGTGGCTTTCGGGTTGTCCAGATAGGCGGGCAGGAAGCATCCCTCGACATCGGTGGACACCACGATCTGGCCGAGCTCGCCGGTGGGTACGGGTTGGTCGTTTTCATCGAGCAGCTCAACACGCAGCCAGGGCAAGGCGCGGCCGATCGATCCTGGTTTTCCGCTGTAGTTGACGGTGGTGAAACTCGACACCTCGGTCATGCCATAACATTCGCGCAAGGCAATCCCCAGGCGTTGCACGATGCTGTCCCACGATTTGGTCGATACGCCGGCGCCCCAGGCGACCTGCAGCGTGTGCTGCGCTGGCTGGGATTCGGGTGGCAGCTGGCAGACGATATCGAGAATGCCGCCGAGGTAATGCAAATGGGTCGAGCGGGCCTGCTCTACCTGCTGCCAGAAGCGGCTGGCCGAGAAACGTTCGACCACCTGCAGACTGACATCGGCCAGGAAGGGAACCAGCAGCAGCTGTGCGCCACCGATGTGGCACAACGGCTCCCAGACGAACATGCGGTCGCCCGGCTTCACACCAGAGACCAACACCGTGCCCTCGCTGGCAATGCGCATCATACGATGGGTAAATACGACGCCCTTGGGTGCGCCGGTGGTGCCGGAGGTGTAGATCAGGCAGAGCGTGTCGTCCGATGCGATGGGTATGTGCGGCAGCGCTTCAGCGGCCGGCAGTTCCAGCTCATTGAGCCAGACCAGTTTTTTGGGTTCCTGTTCCAGGCCGGCGAGAGCCTGGGCAAAGCTGGGTTGCGTAATGAAGAGATCGGGCTCGCAGTGGCCGAGCAGATAGTCGATACCGGGCGCCTTGAGGCGCGTATTGACCGGCACCCAGACTGCTCCGCTCAGCATCAATGCATAGATCAGCGCCATGTGTTCGAGGCCATTTTCGAGCATCAGGGCAACCCGGTCGCCGTGGCCGATACCCTGGTGCGCCAGCCAGGTTCGCATGCGTGCGACACGCTGTGCCATCTCGCCATAGGAGGTGGGTACACCGTTGAACTCGATGAGCGTCTTTTGCGCACGCTCTGCATGGGCGGCAAAACCGGATTGCAGCAGCGGCACAACATCGAGGTTGTCAGCGGCGTCACGAACGGGAAAGTAATGTGGATAGACGTGCATGTCGATTCTTATTCAAAAGGGATGGAGTCAGCTACGGGCCATGCGTAATCTCTTGTGCAGCGACGGGAGCGCCACCAGCAGTGAAATGATCACCACCATCACCAGCGATACGGCGGCCAGCGTCGGGTTCACCTGCAGGATCATGTCGTCCCACATCTGCTTGGGCAGCGTGTTCTTGAGGCCACCACTGACGAAGATGGCGATGGTCAGTTCGTCAAACGAAATGATGAATGCCATCTGTAACGCCGCTGCGATGCTGCCGATCATGATCGGCAAGTGGATGGTGCGCAGCCGCGTCATGGCCGACGCGCCGAGGATGCGCGCGGCGTCGTCCAGGCGCCAGTCGAAGCGCTTGAGTGCGGCCGCCATCGTCACCACGACATAGGGGATGGCCAGTACGGTGTGACCGATGACCAGGCCGATATCGGTGCCGACCAGGCTCAACCGGGAGAAGAGATAGAACAGACCGACTGCCACCACGATGCGTGGCACGATGAGTGGGGCCAGCAAGAAGGCGAAGAACGGCTTGGTCCAGCGCGAAGGCAAGCGGGTAAGCGCCAACGCTGCGCCGATGCCAAATGCAGTAGAGGCCAACGCGGTGACGGTGGCGACGCCAAATGAACGCAGGAACGATGTCTGCCAGACTTCCGAGAACAAGAAACTGTTGAACCAGCGCAGGCTGAGTCCCTTGGGTGGGAAACTCAGGAAGGGAGAATCGGTGAAGGCAATGGGCAGCACCACGATGATCGGCAGGGACAGCAATGCCACGATGCCGAAGCCATAGACCTTCATTATCGGACGACGCCCATCGGCGGCACGGCGAAGCCCGCTGAACAGGCGCCCGATGGCAATCAGCAGGGTATTGCTCCAGGTACCGCCACTGGACGACCGGGTCCGCGTTTCGCCACTTAAGGACGATAGACCGACCAGCTTGTCGTAGAGCATGAAGATCAGGATGGCCGCCACCAGCAGTACCGCCGAAAGGGCCGCAGCGTAGGGCAGGTTGAACAGTTCGTTGATGGCCTGGATCACCAGTTGCGCCACCATGGTCTCGCTGGGTGCGCCGAGCAAGGCCGGCAGGATGAAGAAGCCGAGGCTGGTGATGAAGACCAGCAAGCCGGCAGCAGCCACGCCCGGCCCTGCCATGGGGAGGAAGATCGAGAAGAATGATACCGACGGGCTGGCGCCCAGCGTTTCGGCCGCATGCATCAATTGCATGTTGACGCTGCGCATGATGGGCAGCATGTTGATGACGGCCAATGGCAGCATGGCATGCACCATGCCGATCATGACACCGAACATGGACGGTACCAGGGCGCGCCCGTCATCGACCATGCCCAGCGCGTGTGCCAGGGAAAACAGTACCCCGGTCTTGGACAGCACCAGGATCCAGGCAAAGGTCTTGACCAGATAGCTCGTCCAGAACGGGATCATGATCCACATGATCCAGCGCTCGCGTATCCGATCGTCCAGCTGGCTAAGGAAATAGGCCACCGGAAAACCAAGCAGGACAGAGAACAGCGCGGTCATCCCAGAGATCGAGAAGGTCGTCCACAGCACCTTGAAGAATACGAAGTCACTACCCAGGCGCGCATATTGCGCGGTGGTGAAATGACCATCGGCATCAAGCACGCTGGTTTGCAGGATCTCCACCACCGGCAGACAGAAGAAGATCGCCAGGAACAACAGACAAGGCACGGCTGGCAGCAGTGCGCGCAGGGTCTTCATGAATGAGGCAGGCATGATGTGCTCCGCTTATAGATTGACCACTGCAGCGTGGGCCGGATTCCAGCGCAGGCCGATGTTGGCGCCGACCTCTGGCGCATCACGACGACTGCAGCGCAAGAGGAAAGGCTCGTCACCGCCGACGTCGACCAGCACGCGGTAATCGGAGCCGGCAAACACCACTTCGGTGACCTGGCCGTTGAGCAGCGCTTCCGTCGCACCGCACGGCGTGGCCTGCTCGGGTCGCACCACCAATGCTTGGGCCGCGCCTTCGCGCGCGGCCGCCATGTCGAGGGGAAGTATGTGACGGCCGTGATGCAATACGCTGACGCCGCCGGCACCGCGTTGTGCCGTTCCCCGCAACAGGTTGGAATAACCGATGAACTGCGCCGAGAAGGCGGTGGCCGGGCGATCGTAGAGATCTTCTGGCGTACCCAGTTGCTCGATCCTTGAATTGTTCATCAGGCAGATACGGTCGGAGAGGTTGAGCGCTTCTTCCTGATCGTGTGTGACGTAGATGAAGGTGGCGCCGAGCTCCTTGTGCAGCTTGCGGATCTCGGCCTGCATGTGTTCGCGCAGTTTCTTGTCCAGCGCACCCAGCGGCTCGTCGAGCAGGATCACCGAAGGTTTGTAGACGAAACAGCGCGCCAGCGCGATGCGCTGTTGTTGTCCGCCTGATAGCTCGCGCGGCAGGCGGTGTACATAGGCGCCCATTTGCACCATATCCAGCGCATCCTGGACGGCGGCATTGATCGCGGCCTTGTCCATCTTGCGCATGCGCAGCGGATAGGCGATGTTCTCCCACACTGACAAATGCGGAAACAGGGCATAACTCTGAAACACCATGCCAATGCCGCGTTCACCGGCCGGCTTGTGGGTGGCTTCCTTGCCGCTGATGATAAGTTGGCCTGCGCTGGGCTCGACCAGACCAGCGATGATCTGAAGCAGTGTGGTCTTGCCCGAGCCAGAGGGTCCGAGCAAGGTGAGAAACTCGCCATCTTGCACCGTCAGGTCGGTCGGCGAAAGCGCGGTGACGCTGTCGTAGTGTTTGCAGATACCCAGTGTTTGCAATCGTGCAGTCATGATGTGTCATTCAGTTCATGCACCCGCGCGGCGCAGTTGACAAGCGCGCGGACGACGGTGCGAGGGGAACAGGTCTGGCTGCGCCGCATGACGCCATGTGGTGTTGGTGTTGGCGCTGCGGCGCGGCTTTACGTCAGTGCGGCAGTGCGGTCCTAGCTGAGCAGCCAGGCGTTGAAACGATCCGACACGGCGAGACGGTTCTTGTGCCACCAGGGGCCGTTTGGCGGGCGCATCTGACCGATGTTTTCCGGTGAGGTCGGCAGGATCGCCGCGCGCTTGGGCGGGATGTCCTTGTACGCCTCCAGCGCCGTCGGACCATAGGCCAAGGTATCGGTGAATGCGCTTTGCAGCTTGGCGTCGGCACAGAACTTGACGAAGTCCCTGGCGATGGCCGCCTTCGGCGTACCCTTCGGCACCCCCCAACCTTCTACCGAATACAGACCCTGGTTCCAGTTGATGGCCACCGGTGCGCCGCCTTCGATGGCCGTTTGAGCGCGCGCATTCCAGATCGAGATCATGTCGACCTCGCCGGATTGGATCAGCTGCATCGATTGCGCACCGCTGGTCCACCATACCGCGACGTGTTTCTTGATACGGTCCAGGCTCTTGAAGGCGCGATCCAGATCCAGCGGATAGAGTTTGTCGGGGCTGACGCCGTCAGCCATCAGGGCTTGTTCCAGGGTATCGATGGCATTGCGGCGCAACGAGCGGCGGCCGGGGAATTTCTCGACGTTCCAGAAATCGGCCCAGGTCTTGGGGCCATTGTTGGCGTACTTGTCGGTGCGGTAGGCCAGGATGGTGGCGTAGACATCCACCCCCAGGAAATTGGGGGTGACAGTACCGGCCAGCATGTTCTTGAAGTCAGTTGGCACCAGGCCCAGCGGCTCCAGCAGCCCACCTTCTTCAAGGATGGGAATATCTTGTTGCAGCGTGAGCGTTGTGACGTCCCAGACAAAGTTTCTGGCCTTCACCATCGCGGTGAACTGGGCCACTGGTTGGGACTCGCGCGCCACGTTGACGATCTTGACACCGGTTTCCTTCTCGAACGGATCGTAGAACGCCTTGCGATACGCGGTCGTGTAAGGGCCGCCCGGATCGGACACCACCAGTGTCTTGTTCTGTGCGATGACCATCGGTGCTGCGACTGCCAATGCCGTGCCGCCTGCTGCCTTGAGCACTCCACGACGCTTGTTGTTGACGGGCTGTTTCATACCATGCTCCCTGAATAGAGTAGTTGATCCAAAACCTGCATTCCCTGCTGCTGTTACCGACGATGTAGCGCCTTACTTCGTGATGCTGTGGCCTCGCTTCTTGAAGAACTCCTCCATCATGCGTGCCGGCTCTCCAGTGGCGTAGGCTTCCATCTGGATACGACGTCCTGCAGCGATGGTCTTGACGAAACCTTCTTCGGACACTTCGCAGAAGCGCTGCTTGTTCAGGCGCATTGCCACCGACGGTTTGGCGGCCAGTTCGCGTGCAATTTCCAGCGCCTTGGGCAGCACCTCTGGTGGCTCCACCAGGTGGTGAATCAGGCCCAGGGCATGCGCTTCAGCCGCTTCCATCATGCGACCGGTCAGCGTCAGTTCGATCGTGCGGGAAATGCCCAGCATCTGTTTCATGATCCAGGGACCGGTGACGCTGGGGATACCCGAATTGATCTCGGGTTGCCCCATCCGTGAGCCGGCGTGGCCGACACGGATATCGGCCAACAGCGCCACCTGGAAGGCCGAGCCGGCTGCCGTTCCGTTGAGCGCGATGAGCAATGGCTTTTGCAGGGTACGGATGGTGCGGTAGTAGTTTTCCCACTCGGTCATCCATTCATCGGCGCGCGCCTGGTCGAAACCATGGGCTTCTTCCAGATCCTGACCCGCGCAGAAGGCCCGGTCACCAGCACCGGTCATGACGATGGCGCCGATCGCCGTATCGGTATTGAAAGCAGCAAGTGCGGCGATGATCTCGTTGCGCATGGCGGTGTGCCATGCATTGAGTTTCTCGGGCCGGTTCAGCGTGATGATGGCGACATTGCCGTCCCGTGAAGTCTTGATGTATTTTTCCATAACTATTCCTATGTAATAACTAATGTTTTAATGTGCCATAAAATGATATAGCAACAAATGTGCCTGTCTATATGCGATGCAATAGACGCTAAATGCACCATTAGCTATCTTTGGGAGCGAGCCGAATCCCTGAAATTTGGCGCTACGCACAATGAATGGGCGAAGGCGAAGGGCTGGCCTGAGGGAAGAGGATGGTGGGAACGCGGCCGGGAGTCGGCCTGGTGGTCAGTGCTGTGTGTGTAGTGTGCTGCGCAAAGGGTGGAGGGGAAGAGCGTGTTTCAGTGAGGATGGACACCCGGTCCGGCGACGCGGGCGTTTCCCGGTGGATCTACTGGGCGTACCAGATGGCTGCCTGAAGCGGTAGGACCGCCGAGCGCTACGGCGTTGATACCGCAAGAAATCCAGGGCCTGTTTACATTCAATCGACGAGTGATTGGATGTGAACCGGCGCTAGCCCTTCAGCGCCAGCCGGATACCCTCCGCATAGGAAGTCTTTTCTATCGGCCCGATCAACTGCTGCAGCGCCGAATCGTCCATGATCAGCGGCTGCGTCTGCAGATAGTGCATCTCCACCAGTTCGCGCATCAAGGGATTGAACATTCCGATGAGCCGCAGCAGGGTCTTGCCCGCCACCCGGATCTTCAATTTACGCCCGGTCTGGCGCTCCATTTCCGCCACCAGCGCTTTTTGCGTCGTCACGCCCGCCCCCGCCAGGTGCCAGATCCTGCCGAAGGCCGCAGGCGTGTTGACCAGCCTGGCCACGACCGGACCGACGTCCGGCACGAACACAAACTCGTGCGGCCGATCCAGCGGGCCGATCATGTCCGCCCTGCCGCCTTGCGCCGCTGCCTTGATCGCACCGTGCAAGAGGCTGGCTTCGACGCCAGGACCGTAGAAGTCCGGCAGGCGCAGTACCGCCGCCTGGATGCGCCCTTCGGCGTGCGCCTGCATCAGCAGATCTTCCTGCGCCTTGCGCATGCGCCCCTTGAAGGTATGCGGCTGGCGTGGATGATCTTCACGCACCGGTGTGGTCTGCGGAACACCATACGGGTACACCGTGCCGATCAGGAGAATGCGCTTGACACCGGCGCGGATGGCGCCGGCCAGGGTCTTGCGCATCAGTTCTGGATGCAGCTCGAACTGCGTGTAGTTGACGCCGACCAGGTAGATCAGCGTATCGACGCCATGCGCGGCCGATTCCACCGATGCCGGTGAATCGGGGTACCAGGTGACGATTTCGGCAAGCGGATCTGACCCGAAGGTCTTGCGCAAACTCGCTTCGCTACGGCCGACAACGCGGTAATGCTGGCCTTGCGCGCTGATGGCGGCAGCGATGCTGCGACCGACGGCGCCGGCAGCACCGAACAGGGCAATCTTGGACATGGACTTCTCCTTGGGTAGCGTGTGATGGAAGAAGCTCCAGTATGCAAAATTGACGCATCAGTGAAAATTGCATAAATTAGCCTAGCATCTATACATAAATGAATACCATGGCCGACATCGAACCGAATTGGGAGTGGTACCGAACCTTCCTCAAGGTCTTGGAGACGGGCTCGCTGTCAGCGGCCGGACGCGAGATGGGTCTGACGCAGCCGACCGTGGGCCGCCATATCGACCAGCTGGAATCGACGCTGGGATTGAAACTCTTCGTTCGCTCCTTCGACGGCTTTTCGCCCACTGACGCAGCACTGGAACTGAAACCCTATGCAGCCGGGATTGCCGCCACCTCCGCTGCATTGCGCCGGGTCGCCAGCAGCCAGGGCAAGGAAGTGCGCGGAACCGTCAGGCTGACCGCCAGCGAAGTCATCAGCGTGGAAGTGCTGCCGCCCATCCTGACCGAACTCAGACGTCAGCATCCGGAGTTGCGCGTCGAACTGGTCATGTCGAACAAGCCCGATGACCTGCTGAACCGAGAGGCCGATATCGCCGTGCGCATGTTCAAGCCGTCGCAGGATGCGCTGATCGCCAGGCGGCTGGGCAGCATCGAAGTGGGGCTACATGCCCACCAGCGCTATCTTGCGGCCCACGGCACACCGCGCTCGCTCGACGCGCTGGCCGAGCATGCGCTCATCGGCTTCGACCAGGAAAGCGCCTATGTGCGCAAGGTATTGAAAGAGCTCCCCTGGCTTTCGCGTGCCATCCTGGCGTTCCGCACCGATAGCGACCTCGCACAACTGGCCGCCATCCGCGCCGGCTTCGGCATCGGTATCTGCCAGGTGGCATTGGCGGCGAGGGACGACGCACTGGTGCGTCTGCTGCCCAGGCAATTCTCGCTCAAGATGGAAACATGGGTCGCCATGCATGAGGACCTGCGAGCAAGTCCGCGCTGCGCTGTGACATTTGCCGCCCTGGTAAAGGGTCTGGGCGCCTATATACGTAATTGACCTCTGCGTCGGGCGTTCAGGCAGCTTCTGCCGGTTTTTCTCGGGCGCCGGGTATTCCTCCCCTCTGCCCGGACAGCGATCCATTGCGCATTCGCAATTGATCAACAACCACAACGCCCGTTGTTTCTTTCTCCCCATCGCAACGAAAGTTGTTGACCACTGGGAATGATCGTTCTACTATACATAGAACGATCATTCTCACCTGGTTCATATGGATACTACTGACGACTCCCCTCTCACCGCCCGGCTACTGGCCGCGACCGAGAAACTCATCTATTCAGGGGGCATTCACGCCACCGGGATGGATGCCATCGTGAAGGCGTCCGGTGTAGCGCGGCGCAGTATCTACCAGCTCTACTCAAACAAGGAAGCCTTGGTCGCGGCCGCGCTGCTGGCGAGAGACCAACGGTGGATGGCGTGGTTTATCGATGCGACTTCGCAAACCAGTGCTCCGCTTGAGCGACTTGCGTCGATCTTTCCTGCGCTGCGCCAATGGTTTGAAACCGAGGATTTCCACGGCTGCGCATTTATCAATGCCGCCGGTGAGCTTGGCGGGGTCAATCCCGAGATTGGTGCGGTAGCGGCGCTGCACAAACAACGCTTGCTCTCCTATCTGCGTGAGCTGACCAATGCGTCAGGCCTGAACAATCCGGACGAAATCGCGAACTATTTTCTGATTCTTATCGACGGCGCAACTGCAGTGGCCATGGTCACTGGCGATACAGGCGCCGCCGATAGCGCTGGTAGAGCGGCCGCTCTGCTTTTATCAAGCCTGCAGCAGCAGGCGGGGTCCGTTTCACCTAAACATTCACGTCACCATTGAGGTCATATCATGTCATCCAATACTGAAGTTCGTCCGCCCCTTCCGCCGTTCACCCACGAGTCCGCCATCCAGAAGGTGCGCCTGGCCGAAGATGGGTGGAACACCCGCGATGCAGCAAAAGTCTCTCTTGCCTACAGCCTGGATACGCGCTGGCGTAATCGTGCCGAGTTCGCCAACGGCCGGGACGAAGCACGTGCCTTCCTCGAGCGCAAGTGGGCCAAAGAGTTGGAATATCGCCTGATCAAGGAACTGTGGGCATTCAACGGAAACCGCATCGGCGTGCGCTATGCCTATGAATGGCGCGACGATTCCGGCAACTGGTTCCGCTCCTACGGCAACGAGAACTGGGAATTCAACGAAGACGGACTGATGCAGAACCGTTACGCCTGCATCAACGACCGCCCCATCACTGAAAGCGAAAGGCTGTTCCGCTGGCCGCTCGGACGTCGCCCCGACGATCATCCCGGTCTGTCCGAACTGGGACTCTGAGCTGGTCTCGCCGTCGCGCCTACTTCGGCCCGGCCGTACGCAAGTCCGGCGCGACGACACCTTTGTTTTCCTTGATGCGGATGAACACGGTCATCCGGAATGCGATGAGCAGAAGACCTGAGAGGAACATCAGCCCGGTGCCAGGGCCCGATGGGAGTCGACAGGACTGGCCAGCGGACGAGAGCAGTCTTGTTCGAGAAGAATATCGAACGGCAATTGTCAAATTGCAAGCAAAGTGGAATGTCGGTCAACTCGTGACCACCTGCCCCAGCCGCGCCACGGTGACCCCGGGTCCGAGCTGGCGCAGGGACGGCATGACGATGACGCAATTGTCATAGGGCGTGACGAATTCCCGCTCACCTTCGCGGGCGATGACGGTCCCGGCTTGGGCGATGATCTCCATGCCGCGATAGTCTTCGGCAAATTCCAGGTCATAGGACGTGGCCACCACCGGCTCGGTCACCTTGATGACACGCTGCGCTACCGTTTCGCCGGCTGACATGAAGGCCATCAAAGCGGCCTTCTCCATCACGCCGGTCGCGATCAGGAAGCGGCAGGCCGAGTCCATCGCCACATCCCGGCTGCGCGCAGAGAAGTGCTGGCCGGTCTCGATCAACAGCGCATTCTTCGCGCTGGCAGGATCGCCGAAGCCGCCGTAGTCGCGCATGCGCACACCATTGGGGTGCCCGACGTCGACGATCACATGTTCCGGCGCTCCGACCTCCGCGGCGAAGCGGATGCCCTTGTCCAGGGGACCACTCACAATCAGCGGTACCGCCTCTTCGTGCATGGAATGCAGGTCGAGCATGTAGTCGACCGTGTCGATGACGGGGCGCAGCTGGCGTGCACGACGCAGCTCCGCGCTGTCGTCGGCGCCATCCAGGCGCGCTGGCGACCAGACCCGGTTCATGTCTTCATCGACATAGCGCGTCGCATCCGGGTCGCGGGCGTCGAAGCGGCGATAGGCATCGACGTTGGCAAAGCCCAATGTGATACGTCCCTTTACCGGCTTCAGGCCGGCTTGCAGCAAGCGGTCGACGGTGATCGCACCGCTGACCTCATTGCCATGCATCAGCGCCAGGATCATCACGTGCGGGCCGGCCACGCCGCTGTCGATACTGTGCACGTAGTCGACACCGGTGTTGCCGTGCTGCCACTTGGCGATGTCGGGAAAGGCCACTTCGACGGGATATTGCTTCAGTGCGGCGCGTACTTGTTCCAGGGTTTTCATTCAACAGGCTCCAGCTTGATTTATCGGGCGCGTCCCGTTCGGCGGCCCAGCACGATGACGGCCGTCAGGCTGATCAGTGCGGTCGCCATGACGTAGAAGCTCGGTGCCATGTTGTTGGCGCTGGCCGCGATCATCCAGGTCACGATGAGCGGGGAGAAGCCGCCGAACAGGGTCACGGAAAAGTTGTAGCTCAACGCAAGACCCGTGCCACGGGTCTGGGTCGGGAAGATATCCGACAGCAGGGCCGGGATCGGACCCAGGCAGGCCGCGATCAACACGCCGACGATGCCCTGTACCGCAATCAGGGTGGAAATGGTCGGCCAGGTGTTGAGCAACATGAACAGGGGATAGGAACTCAGCCCGATCGCCGCCATGGCGATGGTCAGCACGCGGAAGCGCCCATAGCGGTCCGACAGGGTGCCGAATACGGGTGCCGTCAGCATCAGTACCAGTCCGGTGATGAGGGCACCGATGAAGGATGAGGTCGCAGGAATGTGCAGTTGCTTCAACGCATAGGTCGGCATGTAGAGCTTGTGCACGTAGTTGAACGCAGTGGCACCGGCGACCACGCCAATGGCCAGCAGCAGCTTGGCGCGATCACGTACCAGCACCAGTACCAGCGGTGATTTTTCGGATTGTGTCGCTGCCGCCGCGACCTTCTTGAATTCCGGTGTTTCATCGATCTGGCTGCGGATATAGAGACCCACGGGACCCACCAGCAGACCGAAGCAGAAGGCGACGCGCCAGCCCCATTCATTGAGTTGCGTCTCGGTGAGCAGATAGCTGAGCAGCGCACTGACACCGGCGGCCAGTACCGTGGCCAGGCCTTGCGTAGACAACTGCCAGCTGGCGAAGAACCCGCGTCGTTTGGCGTCGGCATGCTCGACCATGAAGGCCGTCGCCGCACCGAATTCACCGCCGGTGGAGAAACCCTGCAGCAGGCGCGCGACGATGATGATCAACGGAGAAGCGATGCCGATCTGTGCATAGGTCGGCGCGAAGGCGATCATCGCCGTGCCGACCATCATGATCAGGATCGATGCCGTGAGTGAGGCCTTGCGACCGGCGCGGTCGGTGTAGGAACCCAGCACGATGGCACCGAGCGGACGGATGACGAAGGAAATCCCGAAGGTACCCACACTGAGAAGCAAGGAGGTCGTATCGTCCTGCGCCGGGAAGAACAGCTTGCCGATCACCACGGCAAAGTAGCCGTAGATCAGCAGATCGTAGAACTCCAGGGCGTTACCGATACTGGCGGCACAGATTTCCTTCCAGGGGTTCTTGCGGCGGGCTGCGTGATGGGCGGAGGCGCTGGTGGCGCTGCTGGCGTTGGCGACACTTGCGGCGGATGACTCTAGTTCGGCTGACATGCGATGGCTCCCTCTTCTCTGTGGGCGGCGCATCGCTGCTGCGTTGGCAATCCTGGCTGCGCCGCCTGTTATATTTGGCTCGCACGCTTGATCTGTCCGGAAAAGGGCGCGCAGATAGCGCGTGTTGCGCACCAGGTGCGCGCACTTTCCAGACGCATCGGAAGGCATGCCGAGAACGTCGAGGGAGTATAGGGAGCCGCTTTTTCTGGCGATTGCCGTTTCGGCACAAGCCTGTGCTTTTTGCGGCAGGAAGGGTCTGGGACGGGCCGGCGCCTATCAGGCCTGCTCGATGGCGTCCGCGGAGACGCCCTCCCAGATGGCATTGACCAGCGCATTGTCGTTGCCCCGCATGCGATAGAGCGAAATGTCGAAGTTCACGCGCATCTCGGGTTCGCCGATGATCTTCAGGCGGCGCTCGCTGAGGTCTTCCTGTACCAGCCGCTGGGGCAGCCAGGCCACGCCTGCACCGCGACGCGCCATCTCGTGGATGGATTCGTAGGAGTCGGCTTCATACACCATCCGCAAGGCAATCTTTCTCGACAGGCCCGCCAGATGCTTGGCCAGCACCCCGCGCAAGGTCAGCGACTGAGAGAAACCCAGCCATGGAATCGGCGCCAGCGCGGCGGCACCGGCTGTACCGGCAGCGGGCAGCTTGAAGCGCGCCCGTCCCTTGGCATCGACGGCGGCCACCGGCAGCAGGATCTCACGCGCCAGCGTCAGGGACTCGTAGCGCATCGGGTCGATCAGCAGGCGCGTGGTGGGACTGGAATAGATCACCAGCAGATCGGCATCCCCTGTGCCCAGTCGCAGGATCACCTCCTGCGCACCACCGGTACTGAGCGACACTGGAAACGGCCCGAAGCGCTGGTTGATGCTCTCGTACCAGTCCGGGAAAAAGGTCCGCGCCAGGGTGCGCCCGGTGGCCACGCGCAAGGTTTTTTCCACCGGGCTGGAGGCATCCTGCAACTGGGCCCGGGCAGCGTAGAGCACGTCGGTCGAATGCGTGGCCGCGTCCAGGAACAGCCTGCCCGCGGCGGTCAGTGACACCGGATGCGCGCGCACCACCAGCTCCGCGCCGACCCACTGCTCCAGCGCCTTGATGCGCCGACCGAAGGCCGGATGGGTAACGAAGCGATTCTCGGCGGCCCGCGAAAAACTGCGCGTGCGTGCCAGCTCGATGAAGTCTTCCAGCCATATCAAATGCACAATGCCACCTCTGGAGTTTGGTGTTGGCGATACTCGTCCATGCTGCTTTCCGCGGCCCTTGGCTCTCAGGGAATGACCTTGGCCCGCCCCTTGGCCGCCAGCAGCTGCACCAGCAACTGATCGCGCTCGGCGGCGATCGCAACAGAGGTCTTGCCGGCCATCTGCTCTTCCACGCCGGCACGGATCCGGGCCTTGAGTGCGTCGGTGATGGCAGGCGTTCCGAGGTCGGCCCACCAGCTCTCGATGGGGGGGCCCAGGTGGTCCAGCATGTGCTGGATGCCGCCCTCGCCGCCCGACATGTGCAGGTTCAGATAGGGGCCCATCAGGGCCCAGCGCAAGCCGGGGCCGTAGGCGATGGCGGTGTCGATGTCCTCGGTACTGGCCACGCCCTGCTCGACCAGATGGAAAGCCTCACGCCACAAGGCGGCCTGGAGCCGGTTGGCGATATGCCCCTTGACCTCCTTGCGCACGTGGATGGCTTTCTTGCCGATGGCGGTGTAGAAGTCCAGCGCGGCCTGCACCGCCTCGGGCGAACTCTGTTCACCGCCGATCACTTCCACCAGCGGGATCAGATGGGGCGGGTTGAAGGGATGGCCCAGCACCACCCGGCCGGGATGGCGGCAGGCGGCCTGCACCTTGCTCATCAACAGGCCCGAGGAACTGGACGCTAGCACCACGTCAGCCGGCAGCACGGCATCCATGCGCCGGAACAGGTCGATCTTGAGGTCTTCACGCTCGGGGCCATTTTCCTGGACGAAATCGGCATCGGCCAGCGCCTCTTCCAGCTGCGCCGAAAAGCGCAGCCGATCCAGCGACGCGCCCGGCGCCAGCCCCAGCACTTCCAGGCTGGGCCAATGGCGCGCAACGGCCTGGCGCAACTTCTCTTCGGCACCAGGCATGGGGTCGGTCGCCGAGACGTCCAGTCCTTGTGCCAGGAAATAGGCCACCCAGCTGGCACCGATGACCCCGGTACCCACCACGGCAACACGCAGCACGCCCTGCTTGCCGCGGACGGCGCCGGATGTTGATTCTTGCATCTGTATCTCCTCTTCTTGCCCTGATGGGAAGTGAAATGAACTCAAATAAAGTAATGATTTCTCGATTTTATTCGAGGAATTTTAGCGAGATTCCTACGGGCCTTCAGCTACGATGCCGTACAAACCATACAAAACAATAAATCGGACACGAGTCCGAACCAACTCCAGGCGCTTTCATGTTCTTGTACATCCCCTTCCTGCTGGCATTTCTGACCGTCGTGGTGATCGCACTGGGGTGGAGGTCATTAAGCAATAAGCTATGGTTGGCAAGCGTGGGGGTGAGCTTGTGGTGGTTCAGCCAGCACATACAAGGTAACCCGGGTTTCGTACTTTAGAGATGGATAGCGATCATGGACCGTTCCATCGTCTTTACTCCGCGTGACCCTATCCTGCCGGGCGGGGTCTTCCTCAACTGCGTCTGCCTGCTGGTCGTCAGCGGCTGCCTGGGCCTGCTGCTCTACTTCCAGTGGGCCTTGCAGGAACCGCTCTGCCCGCTCTGTCTCCTGCAGCGTACGGGCATCATCCTGACCGGCATCGGGTTCATGCGCAACCTGCGCTTTGGCGTGAAGAGCGCGCACTACGGCATGGCGGTGATCGGCGCCCTGCTGACCGGTGTGAGCGCGCTGCGCCAACTGGCGCTGGAAGGTCTGCCAGGTCAGGATGCACCGGGTGCAGTGCTGCTGGGAATGCATTTCTACACGCTCTCGGCGCTGTTTTCGCTGGTTGCGCTGGCCACCATCGCCGGCCTGCTGGGCGTCAAGAGCGCGGAATATCCGGCCACCCTGGTGCTGATGCAGATGGCCGAGGAGCCCGATATACAGGTCCGTACTCCCTGGGCCAGGATCACGACGTGCGCCACCTTCGCCCTCCTGGTGGGCGCGCATCTGGCCGCCACGATGACCGCTTGCGACCCCGGTATCTGCGATGAAAACCTGTTCGGCCGCCTGCAGCTCCAGGCCGGCAATACCCCTATCCCGTAATAAAAAAACGGCGCACCCCGCTGATGACGGGGATGCGCCGTGCAATGAACGACTCAAGACTATCCAGTCCGGGTGCCTTGCCACCCGGACCTTGCTTCAATACATCAGAAGCGGTGCTGCATGCCCAGCGCCATGCCGAACTGGCTGTTGGCGAAGCCAGCCTCGTCACGCGAGAGGCCGACCAGCTGGTTGTTCTTGGCCTTGGCATAGGCCGTGCTCAGGTACAGGTCGGTGCGCTTGGACATCGCATACTTCAGACGCAACGAGTACATGATCGGATCGGCATCGTTGGCTACGTTCTTGATGTTCTGGTAGTAGATGGCACCGATCACGCTCATGGCCGGAGTGAACTTGTAGGTCACGCCACCCCAGAAGAAATCGCTGCGCAGGTCGGTGGCGCCGGTGGCCAGGCTCTTCTTGTAGTAGCGGTAGCCCAGGTTGAACTTCCACGCATCCGACAGCTGGTAACCGGCGGCCAGGTGGGCGCTGGTCGCGCGGTCGTAGGCGGCGCTGGTGGCGGTGGTGCTGTTGACGCGGTCGTAGGTCGCGGCCACGCTGAACGGACCCGAGCCCCAGCCCAGGCCGACGCCATACTTGGCGCCGTTGCTGGTGTCGCCAGCCACTTCGCCGAAGCCATACATGGCACCGACCTTCACGCCGGAGAATTCACCCTGGTACTTGACCAGGTTGGACACGCCGGTCGGCATGCCGTCCTTGCGGCTACCGGTGGCGCCGGCCGAGGTCACCCACGAATAGTTGGCCGAATAGCCCATGGGATCGAAGGGCAGGATGAAGTCATAGGTGGTCGAGAAGGAACGACCCATGACCACGCGACCGAAACCGCCTTCCAGACCGACGGTGGACTGGCGGTTGAAGAGCTGGTTGGTGTCGCCGTCGAAGCTGCCGGTGTCGAGCTTGAAGCCGTTTTCCAGCTGGAACACGGCCTTGAGGCCGCCACCCAGGTCTTCCGTGCCACGGAAGCCGATGCGGGAGGTGTTCATCATGCCCGAGCTCAGGCGCACGACGTTGTTGCCGGCCGCGTTGGCGTGGTTGACGAATTCCACGCCCGAATCGATCAGGCCGTAGACGGTGACCGACGACTGCGCCTGGGCGCCGGTCGTGGCCATGGTGGCGAGGGTGGCGAATGCTGCCAGCATGCTGGCGGCGAGGTGATTCCTTTGCACTGAGGTCTCCTTGGTTGAAAGCTTGGATGGTTTGCGTCGGCACGGGCGCGCCGTGCGACGTCTTCTGGTATTGCGCCCGGCCGCGCCGACGAGCCGGCCGGACGAGCGGGAAGAACGGCGGGTAGCCGTCCGCTCCCTTGCTTCATCGATGGGATGAACCGTTGATAGCCTGGGCGAGCTGCAGCAACGTCAGCGCGTCAGAACGCCCACAGCGCCTGTTCCGGCAGCGACAGCCAGTACTCGCCCTGCTCCAGACGCTGCGGCGCGTAGGCACGCAGGCCGACCGCGCCGGCCGGGCCGCCCTCGACCTTGAACAGGCATTCCCAGCGGTCGCCCAGGTACATGCAGGTTGACAGCGGCAGGCGGATGGCATTGCCGGTCTGCTCGCCGGAGACGCGCACCTGTTCGACGCGGATGATGCCGGTCAGCTGCTGGCCCGGCTGGGCATCGTTGCGGCCGCGCAGGGTGGCAACAGCGGTGCCGCCATCGAGCTTGAGGGTCACACGCTCGCCATCCCGGCTGACTACCTCGGCGGCCAGCTTGTTGTTGCTGCCCATGAACTCGGCGGTGAACAGGGTATCTGGGGTCTGGTACATGCTCTGCGGCGTACCCTGCTGTTCGATGCGGCCATTGTTGAGCAGCAGGATGCGGTCGGAGATCGCCATGGCCTCACCCTGGTCGTGGGTCACCATCAGGGCCGACAGGCCCAGGCGCACGATCAGTTCGCGCAGGAAGGCGCGGGCTTCCTCGCGCAGCTTGGCGTCGAGGTTGGAGAGCGGCTCGTCCAGCAGGATCACCTGCGGGTTGTAGACCAGGGCACGGGCAATGGCCACGCGCTGCTGCTGGCCGCCGGAGAGCTGGTGCGGATAGCGCTCACCCAGGTGGCCCAGGCCCAGTTGCGAGAGCACCGCCTTGACGCGGGTGGCGATCTCGGACGAAGGTGTCTTGCGCAACTTCAGGCCATAGGCCACGTTGTCGGCCACGGTCTTGTGCGGCCACAGCGCATAGGACTGGAACACCAGACCCAGGTTGCGCTCTTCGGCCGGCATCTCGAAGTTGCGGCTGCCATCGAAGACGCGGCGGGTGCCGATGTCGATGCTGCCGGCCTTGGGCGATTCCAGCCCGGCCACGGCGCGCAGCAGGGTGGTCTTGCCGCTGCCGGAGGGGCCCAGCAGGGCCACCACTTCACCGCGCTGCAGTTCCATGGAGACGCCCTTGAGAATGGGGTTGGCGTGGGCGCCGCTACCGTAGTCCAGGTGCAGGTCGTTGACGGAAAGTTCGCTCATGATGATTCCTTTGAAGACGCTTGCTTAAGGGGCGTCGGGCAGCCAGGCGCCCGACGCATGCAATGGATGGATTCGGTTGTCGGAGTCAGTCGTGCAGCTTGACGCCAAAGCGCAGCGCAATGCCCAGGCCCACGGCCACCAGCGTGATGTTGATGAAGGACAGTGCCGCCACCAGTTCCACCGCGCCGGCCGCCCACATGGAGACGATCATGGAGCCGATCACCTCGGTGCCCGGCGAGAGCAGGTAGACGCCGGTCGAGTATTCGCGCTCGAAGATCAGGAACACCATCAGCCAGGCGCCGATCAGCCCATAGCGCACCAGCGGGATGGTGACGTCACGCGTGACACGGGAGCGTGAGGCGCCGACGGCGCGGGCCGCCTCTTCCAGTTCCGGCCCGACCTGCAGCAGGGCGGTATTGATCAGGCGCAGGCCATAGGCCATCCACACCACCGAGTACGCCAGCCAGACCGAGAAGATGGTCGAACGCAGGCCACGCAGCGCCGGGATGAAGCTGTCCACCATCCACAGGGCGATGGGGTTGTCGATGCCCTTCAAGGCCGAATCCAGCAGCGACGGTACGAACAGGAACACCCACAGGAAGGACAGGCCGGCCAGCAGGCCCGGCACCGCACGCGGCACCAGCACGCTGTAGTCGAGGAAGCGGGTGATGCCATCCTGCTTGCGGTGCATGGCCAGGGCGATGGCGGTATAGCAGGCCACCGCCAGGGCGCCACCGATGACACCGATGAGCACCGTGTTGATGATGCCGCGCACCAGCGAGGGCTGGTCCCAGACGTTCAGGAGGTTGTCCAGGGTCAGCACTTCCAGCAGGTTCACGCCGTCACCCCAGTGCGAGACGAAGGTCCGCAGGGCAATACCCGACAGCGGGATCACCACGGTGAAGAGCAGCCAGCCGGCGATCAGCGCGAACGCCACCCAGCGCCATTTGCCCAGCGGCAGAGCCTTCTGGCGCGCGCCCTTGCCCTTGATGGCGACATACTTGTTGGCCGAACGCAGCAGCCAGCGCTGCATCATCACCAGCGGCATGGTCACCGCCACCAGGCACACGGCCACTGCCGCCATCAGATGATAGGACGGCGTCCCCAGCTTGTTGGTGAGCTTGTAGAGATAGGTCGGCAGGACCAGGTGACCTTCCGGATCGCCCAGCACCAGCACCAGGCCGAACACTTCGAAACCGAGGAAGAACACCAGCACGCCCGAATAGGCCAGGGCCGGCGTGATCATCGGCAGCGACACGTTCAAGGCCACCTGCAGCGGCGAGGCGCCGGCCACGCGGGCGGCCTCCTCCACGTCCGAGCCCAGGCTCTTGAGTGCCGACGAGGCGTACAGGTAGACGTGCGGTACGTGGGTCAGGCCGGCGATGATGACGATGCTGGTGAAGGAATAGATGTTCCAGGGGTCGCCCTCGAAACCGAATACCGACAGCAGGTTTTTCATCCACACGGTGTAGAAGCCCACCGGTCCCATCGAGACCACGTAGCCGAAGCCGATCACCATGGGCGAAACGAAGATCGGCACCATCAGCGCCGGGGCGATTAGGCTGCGGCCGGGCAGGTCGGTCCGCACCATCAGGAAGGCCAGCATGCCGCCCAGCGGCACGGCGATCAACGTCAGGCCGGCGGCCAGGGTGAAGCCATTGATGAAGGCCTGGCGGAAGTCCGGATCATCGAAGATGAAGCGGTAGGAATCCAGGGTCAGCGTCTTCACCGGCGCGAAGAATGGCGCCGACAGGAAGCTCTGGTAGAAGATCAGCAGCAGCGGCACGAAGATGGCCAGGGCTGCCAGCAGCACGACCAGGCCGCGTGGCCAGTTCAGCCGGAAACGGCGGACTGGCAGGGCTTGCTCGCTGCGCGCTAGCGTTGTGGAGGTTTGCATGGTGCGCCTCATGAATAGGCAAATCGGGACAAAAGGATCAGAACTGGCAAAGCGACGGCAATACCGCTCCCACGGAGCCGCACAGAGGCGCTCCGGGAGAGCAATGATTCAGACGGATGGAACCTGGCTGCTTGGACGACCCCGCCCGGACCTCCCCGGACCGGACGGAGCAGGGGCTTACTTCTTGGTGGCTTCCTTCCACTGCTTCAGGAAGTCCAGGCGCTTCTTCTGGTCCAGGTATTCCAGCAGTTCGGTGGAGACCGGCATGGGCTTCAGGGCCGCGCCCAGTTGCTTGGTCAGCTCGGCCGAGGTGGTGGCGCCGGTCACGTCGCCACGGATGGCGAACAGCTGCGCGTCATTGGCGATGATGGTCTGGCCGCGCTTGGAGAGGATGTAGTCCACCCACAGCTTGGCGGCGTTGACGTTCTTGCCGGCCTTGTTGACGAAGATCACCCGCGAGAGTACCAGGTTGTAGTCCTTGGTGAAGGCCACGCCGATGGACGGGTCCTTCTTGGCGCGCACCAGGGCGTAGGGGCCGAGGATGTTGTAGCCGATCAGGTTTTCACCGGAAGAGATGCGCTCCAGCATGGTACCGGTGGAGGATTGCACGCGTGCCGCCACGCCGCCCATGGCGCGGGCGAAGTCCCAGAACTGCGGATTGTGCTTGAGGTCGTAGGTCATCAGGCTAAAGCCGACACCGGACTTCTCGATGTCGTAGGTGGTGACCTTGTTCTTGAACTTGTCTTGCTTGGTGGTCAGCAGCTTGGTGAAGTCGGCATGGGTGGTCGGCACTTCGGCTTCGGTCACCAGGCGCTTGTTATAGACAATGGCCGCCGGCTCGAAGGTGGTGCCGTAGGCGGTGTCCTTCCAGTTGGCCCAGGCCGGAACGGCAGCCGCTTCCGGCGACTTGTAGGGCAGCGCATAGCCTTCGGCGGCCAGCTTGACCTGCAGGTCCATCGAGGACGACCACATCACGTCGGCGGTGGCGCCACCGGCGGCCGCCTCGGAGATGAAGCGGTTGTAGGCTTCGGTGGAATTCATGTCGTTGTACTCGACCTTGACGGCCGGATAGAGCGCACTGAAATCCTTGATCAGCGATTCGGCCGCCTTGGAATCGGTGGTGCTGTAGATCACGACCTTGCCTTCCTTCTTGGCGCCTTCGATGATCTTGGCGTAGTCGGCCGGATAGCCGGCAGGGGTATCGGCGTGAGCGACTCCACTCAAGGCGACGGGCAAAGCGAGGGCCAGGCCGAGCGCGATGCTCAGGCGACGTTTGTGCAACATGGATTCTCCTTGATGATGAAAATGGCCCGCGCCGGCAAGTCAGCAGAGAGCGCCTGACGGCGCCTGCCCACCCGCACTGTCAACGCACCAGGCCTAACTCCTGGGACAGCTTGCGATATCGCGCCACGGTCTGCGCGATGTAATCCGAAAGCGGCTTGCCGGTCATGGCAAAGGGCTGCAAGCCGCCGATACTGCGCTGGCGATCGAATGCAGGATCGGCCATCGCCTTGTCGAAATAGCGCACCCAGCGCTGGTAATCGTCCTCGCTGGCATACGGGCTCATGTAGAAGCCGCGGATGATGGGCCACACCACGTCATAACCCTGCTCGCGTGCAGTCGGCACCTCCTGCAACGGTCCCGGCAGGCGCTGCTCGGACAGTACCGCCAGGATGCGCACCTTGCCTTCAGCGATGAAATGGGCGGCCTCCGAGGCGTCGCCGGAAATCACCTGCACGTGGCCGGCCTGCAGGGCCGCGAACGAGTCGCCACCGCCTTCCAGCGCCACGAAATGGAACTGGCGCGGTGCCATGCCGGCACGCTGGACCAGCATGGCCACCTTCAGCCAGTCCTGGCTGCCGGCCGTGCCGGACAGGCCGATGGTGGTGGCCGAGGGATCCTTGCGGATGGCGTCCAGCAACTGCTTCAGGCTGCGCCAGGGCGCATCGCTACGGACTGCGATCATGCCGTGGTCAATCCCGACCCCGGCCACCCAGCGTACATCGCCGACATCGGCGCGACCGTACTTGCCTTGCGCCAGTCCCAGCAGGGACCCCCCTGAAAACGCCACCAGCGAATCCGGACCACCACGGCGGTGCGACACCACCGAACCCCAGGCCACGGCCCCGATGCCACCGGGTAGGTAGGCGACCTTCACGTTGCCCTGGGCGTCGCGGCCGTCCTGTTCCTGCATCACCCGCCGCAACAGCTTGCACGAGGCATCCATGCCACCGCCAGGCTTGGCCGGCACGATGCATTCCACCGCCAGGGCGCACGGCGCCGCGCATGCCAGCAGGCAAGCGGCCACAAAGCGGTGCCAGCGGTTCGCCTTCATGGCGTTAGCGGCACAGGGGATGCAATACGGGACGGGCGGTGTCGGCAGAGCCGACGGACAGGGCGGTCATGATGTGTCTCCTGCATGATCTTTTTTGATATGGGCGCATCGTACAAGAAAAGCCTTTCAGCCGGCTTTCAGTAAAGCTTGCAATGCGGCTTTCTCTCCACAATGGCGGCTACGCGTTTTCCGCAATTGCTGCGCCGGCCATTTCAAAGGGCGACGGCCTTCTGTTAGCATCCGCGCTGGAGACAAGCCGCACCGGACCTACATCAATAAAAAGGCAGCATCATGCGCATCCTGCTGGTCGAAGACCATATCGAACTTTCACGCTGGCTGGCCAAGGCCATGCGTGACGCCCACCTGACCGTGGAATGCGCCCATAACGGCGCCGATGCCGACAGCCTGCTGTTGACGCAGGACTACGCGCTGGTGATCCTGGACCTGACCCTGCCGCGCATGGACGGACTGGAAGTCCTGAAGCGCATGCGCGCCCGTGGCAGTCGCACCCCGGTGCTGATCCTGACCGCACGCGGCGGCCTGGCTGACCGCGTCAGCGGCCTCAACATGGGCGCCGACGACTACCTGGCCAAACCCTTCGAACTGGAAGAACTGGAAGCCCGCGTGAAGGCCCTGCTGCGCCGCTCGCAGAGCCATGAAGCAGTCACCGTCACCTGTGGCGCGCTCAGCTTCGACACGGTCTCGCGCACCTTTACCTATGGCGGCGAACTGCTGGCGCTCACGCCCCGTGAGCATGCCGTGCTGGAAGCGCTGATCGTGCGCCATGGGCATACCGTCCCCAAGGAAAAACTGTTCCAGCAGGTGTTTTCGCTGGACGACAATGCCAGCGTGGATGCCATCGAGATCTATATCCACCGCCTGCGCAAGAAGCTCGAACGCGATGGCGCCGGCAAGGTCGGCATCACCACCCTGCGCGGCCTGGGCTATCTGTTGCAGGCAGTGTGATGGCAACCGCGATCCGGCGCCTGGGCAACCTGCGCAGCCAGCTGGTGCGCTGGTTGCTGATCCCGTTGACGCTGCTGGTGGCGGTGGATGCGGTCTCGGTCTACTACAACGCGCTGGAAGTGGCCGACCTGGCCTACGACCGTTCACTGCTGGCCTCGACCCGGGCACTGGCCGAGCGGGTTTCCATCGTCGATGGTCACGTCACGGCCGATGTGCCCTATGTGGCGCTGGACAGTTTCGAGACCGACAACCTGGGCCGCATCTATTACAAGGTCACCGGCTTGAAGGGTGAGCTGGTGTCGGGCTACGACGACCTGCCGCCGGTGCCGGCCAATGTCAAGCGCTCGGAAGTCTATCCGGCCCTGGTGCGGTTCTACCAGGCGGACTACCACGAGCAACCGATCCGCATCGCCGCCCTGCTGCAGCCGGTGTATGACGACAGCATGCGCGGCATCGCCCTGATCCAGGTCGGCGAGACCATGGAGGGGCGCAATGGCATGACGCGCAAGATCCTGTTCGACACGCTCTGGCGGCAAGGCACGCTGGTATCGGTGGCCGCGCTGCTGGTGTGGTTCGCGGTGCGTTTCGTGCTGCGGCCGGTGATGCAGTTGAAGGGGGAGGTGGAGTCACGCGCGCCAACCGACCTGTCCGGTTTCGATCCGGCGCTGGTGCACAAGGAAATGCGTCCGCTGGTACAGGCCATGAATGGCTACATGGGCCGACTGCAGGCGCTCATCAGCGCACAACGGCGCTTCATCGCCGATGCCTCGCACCAGTTGCGCACGCCCTTGACGGTCTTGAAGACGCAATCCGAACTGACCCTGCGCGAACTGCGTCGTGAGCGCCTCGATGCCGGCGAACTGCGCGATCTGGTCGAGGGCATGGCGCGCACCACCGACTCGGCCGTGCATCTGGCCAATCGCCTGCTGACCCTGGCGCGTGCCGAACACGGCGCGGCCGAAGGCGGCACCATGCGCGTCTCGCTCACCGATGCGGCCCGCCAGGTGGCGCTGGAACTGTCGCAGCAGGCGGTGCTGCGTGACATCGCCCTGGCCTTCGAGGAAGAGGGCGACATCGGCATCCAGGCCAATGCCCTGCTGTTGCATGAATTGATGGTGAACCTGCTGGACAATGCGATCCGCTACACCCCGCCAGGCGGTCACGTCATCCTGCGCGTACGTGCCGCCAGTGCAGCGGGGCAGCCCACCGGTGCGCTGCTGGAAGTGGAAGACGACGGCCCCGGCATTGCCGAGGCCGAGCGTGAGCGCGTGTTCGAACCCTTCTACCGTGCCGGCGCGACCCAGCACGTCAATCCCGGCGGTACCGGCCTGGGGCTGTCCATCGTGCGCGAGATTGCGGCCATGCACCGCGCCAGCGTCACACTGGCGACTCCGTTGCGGGGCAACGGGCTGGTGGTACGGATCGCGTTTCCGGGCGTGGTGGAGTTGCGGACCTGAGCCGTGGCTCCTGGCCGCACAGGCGCAGGAGCCGTTGGCATAGCGATACCTCTCAGAACTGTTCCCAATCCCCGTCGTCGGCAGTCACGGCCTTGCTGCCGGCCTTGGCACTGGCCTTGTTGCTGGCCTTGGTGCTGGCCTTGGTGCTGGCCGCCGGCAAGGCAGGAGGTGTCGCAGTTGCCGCGGCTGGCGATGTCGCAGCCGGTGCTGCTGCCTGCCCTGTTTTGGCCGCCGGGCGGGCGGTCGTCGCAGGCCGCGGCGCAAGCGGCTTGCGTGTGGCTTGCGCGCGCGGGGCATCGTTGCTGCTGAGCTTGAAGACACCCACCGTTTCGCTCAGGCGGACCGACTGCTCCTGCAGCGATTGCGCGGCGGCGGCGGCCTGCTCCACCAGCGCGGCGTTCTGCTGGGTCACTTCATCCATCTGCACGATGGCCTGATTGATCTGTTCGATACCATCGCTCTGCTCATGGCTGGCCGCCGAAATCTCGGCCACCACATCGGTCACCCGCCTGACGCTGGCCACCACCTCGCTCATGGTACTGCCAGCCTGTTCCACCAACCGGCTGCCGTTGTCCACGCGGGCCACCGAATCATCGATGAGGGCCTTGATTTCCTTGGCCGCCGAGGCGCTGCGCTGGGCCAGGGTACGCACTTCGGAGGCCACCACCGCAAAGCCGCGTCCCTGCTCGCCGGCCCGGGCCGCTTCCACCGCCGCATTCAAGGCCAGGATATTGGTCTGGAAGGCGATGCCGTCGATCACGCTGATGATGTCCACGATCTTGCGGGATGCGTCATTGATCTCGCCCATGGTCTGCACCACCTGGCCGACCACGCTGCCGCCCTGCACGGCGACCTCCGAGGCCGTCGCGGCCAGCTGGTTGGCCTGGCGCGCATTGTCGGCGTTCTGCTTGACGGTGGACGTCAGTTCTTCCATGGCCGAGGCGGTCTCTTCCAGCGCACCAGCCTGTTCCTCGGTGCGGGAGGAGAGGTCCAGGTTGCCGGTGGCGATCTCGGAAGAAGCGGTATTGATGGTGTCGGTGCCGGTGCGGACCTCGCTGACGATGCGATGCAGGTTCTGGTTCATGGTCTTGAGCGAGGCCAGCAGCATCCCGGTTTCATCCTTGCTGGTATCGGCGATCTGCACGGTCAGGTCGCCCTGGGCCACGGCGCTGGCGACGTTGACCGCCTCGTTCAGGGGCCGCGTGATGGAACGGGTCACCAGCCAGGCGGCGATCACGCACAGGATGATGGCCACGCCCGAGAGTTCCAGCATCAGGGCGATGGCCGAGTTGGTGGTGTTCTGCCCCTCGATGACACTCTCATCCATCAGGGATTTCTGGAAGACGGCGAATTCGTTGAGCACCTCGAAGTAGCGATCCTGCGCCGGTATCACTTCTGTGAAGAGGACCTCGGTGGCCTCCTCCTTCTTCTGCTGGCGGATCAGTTCACGCAGCTTGTCGCGTGGGGTGTTGTAGGCGGCGCGTGCATCATTGATGGATTTCATCAATTCCTTGCCACGCGCGGTGTTCACCATCTTGTCGACATCGGCCAGCGCCTGGGTGGTCTTGGCGGAGTTGGCCGCACCGCGATCGAGGTAGCGGGTGGCTTCCTCGGGATTGCGCGCCAGCAAGGCATTACGCAGGTTGCGGGCAGCCGAGTTGACGTTCTCGCGGATTTCCATCACCAGCGAAATCTTCACATAGCGGTCCTCCACCACCATCCGGGAGGCCTTGCTGATGCTGTTGAGGCTTTGCATGCCCACGCCGGTGATCAGGCACATGACGCCGATCAATATGGCAAAGCATGCGGCCAGGCGCACGCTGATCTTGATATCCTTGAATTTCATTGGTCGACCCCCATTCGTCGCATTAAAGAGATGCAAGAGAAGCCCGGACCATGCTGCCAGTCCGGACCCGCGCGCGTCTGCAGTCGCGGTCCTGTGGGTGTCGCCTTCGAGCAACCGGCTCGGTCGCGGGCAATCTGTTACCTGAGGACAATCGATCGGCCGCCATTGGCGAGAGCGGAGACCGGTCATGTGCGATGCAATCGGTATAAATTGCGGCGCGTTGCTTGTCAACGGCAGTTTCCCGCGTTACTTGAGCGTTGCTCGCCCGCCCCGGCCGTCGCCCCGCAGCCGCGCTGGCGCTTTGGGTTAGAATGCGCGTTGCCGTCAGCCTTCTCCACCCTGCCAGGCCGGGTCCGCCAGCCACTCCTCCCTGTGCCGCGCCTGACCAGTCCTGACCATCGATGAATCCAGTCACTCCCCACCCCGCACCACTGTCGGTGCGCCTGAAGTCCGAGACCGCCGATCTGCACCAGCAGATGCACGCGCTCATGGAAAGGGCGCAGCCTTTTTCCGATCGCCTGCACTACAGCCGCTTTGTGGCGGCGCAATATCATTTCCAGCGCGACGTCGAACATCTCTTCGATGACCCCGGACTGCAGGCCGCCCTGCCCGATCTGCAGGTACGTGGTCGAGAAGCAGCGGCACTGGCCGATCTGGCCGACCTGCAGGCAGCGCCGGGTGAGGTGACCATCGCCACGGCCTCGGTACGGATGCCGCAAGCCTGGGGCTGGCTCTACGTGTCGGAAGGATCGACCCTGGGCGCGGCCTTCCTGTTGAAGGAGGTCCAGGACAAGCTGGGCCTGTCCGAACACTTCGGCGCACGCCACCTGGCGGCCTATCCGGAAGGCCGGGCGCTGGCCTGGCGTCGCTTCGTTGGCTTTCTCGATGCCAGCGAGCTGACAACGGCCGAGCAGGATGCCGTGGTGGCCGGCGCGACGGCGGCCTTCGAACGTTTCGGCGTGCTGCTCAGGCGCCATTTCGCGCTGGATTGAGGCAACGTGGACCATCCGGCTCCGGATCCGCGGCAGGACGCCGCTCCTGAAGAACACTCCCCCAACGCCAGCTCGCTGGCGCCACCGCGCACGCGCTGGCTATGGCTGCTGCTGGCCTATGCCAGCCTGGGCCTCGGCATCATCGCCCTCTTCATCCCCGGCATCCCCACCACCGAGTTCGTGCTGCTCTCGGCCTGGGCCGCCGGCCGTGGTTCGCCGCGGCTGCAGCGCTGGCTGGAACAGCACCGCCTGTTCGGCCCGATGATCCACAACTGGCGCCATGGCCGCGTGGTGGCGCGGCGCGCCAAGATCAGCGCCTCGCTGATGATGAGCCTGTGTCTGGTGATCATGCTCTTTACGGTCAAGCGCCACTGGGTGATCGTGCTGGCCACGCTGGGCATGGCCCTGGGCGCGGCCTGGATGTGGTCGCGCCCGGAACGCACAGAAGACGCCGAGCCCGGCGAGCGCTCATGAAAAAAGCCCGTGCCGCGATGACGGCACAGGCTTCCTGGATCGCACCCTTGCAGGCCGGGCTCAGGTAATGGACGACGACACCTTCCACAGATCGACATCGCCATCGGTGGCATGGGTGTCGATGCGGGCCAGTTCATCGGCGCTGAAATCCAGCTTCTTCACGGCATCCAGCGAATCATCCAGCTGCTCCACGGTGCGCGCACCGATCAGTGCCGAGGTCACGCGGACATCGCGCAGCACCCAGGCGATGGCCATCTGCGCCAGGGTCTGGCCGCGCTGGCTGGCGATCTCGTTCAAGGCACGGATGCGCGCCAGGTTGTCTTCCGACAGCATGCGCTGCGGCAGCGAGGGCGCACGCGTGACGCGCGCGCCTTCCGGCACGCCGGCCAGGTACTTGGAGGTCAACAGGCCCTGTGCCAGCGGCGAGAAGCCGATGCAGCCCACGCCCAGCTCTTCCAGCGCCGGCAACAGCCCCTGTTCGATACTGCGGTTGAGCATGGAATAGTTGGGCTGGTGGATCAGCAGCGGCACCCCCTCGCTCTTGAGGATGGCGGCGGCCTTGCGGGTCAGTTCGGGTGAATAGGAAGAAATGCCCACATACAGCGCCTTGCCCTGGCGATGCAGGTGGGCCAGCGCGCCCATGGTCTCTTCCAGCGGGGTGTCGGCATCGACCCGGTGCGAATAGAAGATGTCCACGTAATCCAGGCCCATGCGCTTGAGGCTCTGTTCGCAACTGGCGATCAAGTGCTTGCGCGCGCCGCTGGGACCGCCATACGGGCCGGGCCACATCTGCCAGCCGGCCTTGCTGGAGATGACCAGTTCGTCGCGATAGGGGGCGAAATCCTTGGCCATGTAGCGGCCGAAGTTCTCTTCGGCGGAACCGGCCGGCGGGCCGTAGTTGTTGGCCAGGTCGAAGTGGGTGACGCCACGGTCGAAGGCGCGACGCAATACGGCGCGGCCGGTCTCGAAGTTGTCGACGCCACCGAAGTTCTGCCACAGGCCCAGCGACACGGCGGGCAGCAGCAGGCCGCTGCGGCCGGTGCGGCGATAGGGCATGCGGCCATCGTAGCGGGAGGGTTCGGCGATATAGCTCATGAGTCTCCTTGGGGAAGTTCCACTGTAGGGATTGAGGGGATGACCACTTCCTGAGTGGTGGTGCGCAGAAGTCTACGCTTCCGTCGCTTATTCATTAAATGCAATATTTCGATGCAATTGATCTGTCTGACTGATCAATCTACCGGCCCGCTCCCGCCTTCGCGCCGACCGATCAGCGGGCCGGCAGGATGATGGTGGCAATCAGTCCGCCCTCGGGATGGTTGCGCAGCAGCAGTTCACCACCATGGGCCTGCACGATGTTGCGCGAGATGCCCAGGCCCAGCCCCATGCCACCGCTGTTCTGGGCACGGCCATGCTCCAGTCGCACATAGGGCTGGAACAGGGTGCGCATGGCGTCTTCCGGCACGCCGGGACCGTGGTCGCGGATCTCGATCTCGACCAGGTCGCCGTCGGCACCGGCCGAGGGACGAATGCTGATCTCGACCTTCTGGCCATAGTACAAGGCATTGTCGAACAGGTTGCCGATGGCGCGCTTTAAGGCCAGCGGCTTGGCCATGACATTGATGCCGGAGGGTGTGAAGGCGATCTCGTGGCCGGCCAGCCGGGCGTCGCGGATCATGCGCAGCACCAGCGCATCGAGGCGGACCTCGGTGCGGTTCTCGTGGATGTCGCTGTCCTTCACCGATTGCAGGGCGCCCTTGACCATCATGTCCAGCTCATCGAGGTCGTCATGGAAATCGGTGCGCATGGCATCGTCATCCATGAGCTCGGTGCGCAGTTTCAGTCGCGTGATGGGGGTGCGCAGGTCATGCGAGATGGAGACGAACAGGCGCTCGCGATCTTCGAGATAGCGCTTGATACGTTCGCGCATGCCGGAGAAGGCGCGCGCGGTCTTGACGTATTCGCGGCTGCCGGTGCCGGGCAGGCTGGGCACGGTCTCGCCCTTGCCGAAGGCTTCGGCGGCGTCGGCCAGCGCCGCCAGCGGGCGCGTGGTCCAGCGCACCACGAGGATGGTCAGCAGCAGGATCGCCGCCAGCGACAGGCCCTGCAGCACCAGCCGGTCCAGCCAGAGCGGATTGTCGCTGTCGAGGAAGTAGGGGTTGGGCATCAGCGCGGCCAGGTAGATCCAGCGCCCGCTTTCCACCTGCATCTGGATCACCAGCACCGGCGCCGAGTTGGGCTTGGTCAGCAGGATGTGCTGCACCCAGTTGTCGGGCAGGTCGTTGACGGTGAGGCCATCGCTGGCCACCGGCAGGCCGTCCGGCCAGGCAAAGGCCAGCCGCGCTTCGGGCAGGAAAGGCAGGTCTTCGCGCAGGGTCTGCGCGGTCACCTCGATGGCCAGGTTCGCCAGGCGGCTCTCGCCGATGGACTTGACCGGCACCGCGCTGCTGTTGGCGTTGATGAAGAAGCGAGTGCCGCCCATCTCGCGCAATTGCTGGATCATCAGCGGACGGTAGTTGGGCGGCAGGGTCATGAAGTAACGCACCGCCGAGGCTGCGCTGTGGGCCAGGTGCTGCGCGGCTACGCGGGTTTCCGCCTCGGACTTGCTGCGGAGCTGGATGTCCCAGATCAGGCCGCCGGCCACCTGCGTGACCAGCACGCCGAAGATCATCACCACCGACAGCCGGCCCAGCAGGGAATCCGGCAGCATCCAGTCCAGCAGCGCGGCCAGGCGACCGCGCAGGCTGGGTGAGCGGGTCTCTTCTGCTGCATCAGGAGGCGTCAGCGCCGTCTCCGGCGCCGCGCTCTCAGGCGGCTGCGGCACTGACGTCGGCGGAGAAGACATAGCCGGCACCGCGCACGGTCTTGATCAGGTGCGGCTGGCGGCCACCATCGTTCAGTCGCAGGCGCAGCTTGCTGATCTGCACGTCCAGCGAGCGGTCCAACGGACCGGCGTCGCGTCCGCGCGTTTCTTCGCAAAGCACGTTGCGGTCCAGCACGTCGCCGGGATGTTCGACGAAATACTTCAGCAACTGGTAGTCCATGCCGGTCAGAGCCACGATGGCGCCGGCACTGTCGGTGAGAGTGCGCTCCACCGTGTCGAGCGTGAAGCCCGAGAAGCGGTAGTAGCGCGGTGCGGCACTGCTGTCGATGCCGATGCGACGGTGGATGGCCTTGATCCGTGCCAGCAGCTCGCGCGGGCTGTAGGGCTTGGCGATGTAGTCGTCGGCACCCAGTTCCAGTCCGACCACGCGGTCGGTCTCGTCCGAACTGGCGGTGAGCATGATGACCGGCACATTGGACTTGCGACGCACCGCCTTGCACAGGGCGAAGCCGTCGGTATCCGGCAGCATCACATCCAGGATCACCAGCGAGAGCTCGTCGGCAAAGCGCTGGAACTCGGTCATGAAGGCTGCGCCGTCATGGGCCAGACGGACCTCGTACTGGTTCTTTTCCAGATAGGCCTTCAAGAGCGTGCGGGTCTTCTGGTCATCGTCGACGATCAATATCTTGCGCGTCATGTTGCTGCTCCATCTCCGTGTTTCCTGGAACTCATTTCACATCCGTGGATGCGATGAGCCTAATCATTGCGATTGCGCGACAGGGTGCGCGCAATCGCTGCAAGTCGTTTCTGTGTCTGTTCTTCGCTGATGCTGCGGTCCAGGAAGAAGCGCTGCACCTCGGCCACGATGGCATCCTTGGTGGTGTCGTCGGTGGCCATGCGGTGGACCAGGCTGGGCGCCTGCCAGGCCGGGCCTTTGCTGAAGGCGCGCCAGGAATCCCTGGCGCAGCGGTCCATGTGCGGGTCGGCCGCACGCAGTACGGGGATCGAACCCTTGATCCTATTGTATTCGGACTGCACCGCCGGTGACATGGTCAGCCGCGCCAGAGTTTCCTGCATGGCCTGGTGCGCGTAGTTGCCGGCGAACATGGCCAGGGTGTCAGTGCTGTAGAGGTGGAAATCCCCCGTGCCGGGGACCGGGGCGCAACCGAACTGCTGGTCCACTTCCATGCCCCAGGCATTGAGCTCGCCCTTGGCCCAGTCACCCATGATGAGCATGGCCGCCTCGCCGCTGACCATGCTGCGCGCCACCTCGGTCCAGGGGCGCTCGCGCACCGGCTGCGCCATCGCCGCCGACAGTCCGCGCAGGCGCTTGAGGATATGCAGCATGCGCGCATCCAGATAAGCCGCCGGGCTCATCTCCACGAACAGCCTCCGGTAGTAGGCCGGGCCGCTCTCGGCCAGCGCCAGGTTCTCGAACAGGGTGGCCAGCTGCCAGGCTTCGGCGCTCTGCGCCAGCGGCGTGATGCCGCTGCCCTGCAGCTTCTTGACGATCTGGTCGAAGTCGTCCCAGGTCTTGGGCGGGCTCAGGTTGTAGCGCTTGAAGATGGCGGTGTTGTAGAACAAGGAATTGATGCGGTGGATGCCCAGCGGCGCCGCCACCACGTGTCCGTGGTTGTTGAGCAGCGACCAGACAGTAGGGAACATCTGCTTTTCCCAAGCGCCCTGCACGGCCACATTGTCCAGCTCCAGCAGCAGCCCCAGGTCGGCCCATTCGCCGAAGACCACGCCGTTGAGTTGTGTCACTTCGGGGGCGCGGTTGGCCAGCACCATGCTCTTCAGGACCTTGGCCGCACCCATGCCGGCGCCACCGGGAATGGCGACGTCGCGCCACTGGATATCCTGTTTCGCCAGCTGGTTGACCACCACGTTGATGGCCTGGCGCTCGCTGGCCGAGGTCCACCAGTGCAACACCTGCAGGGAGCCGCCACCGGAGGACGGCGGGACCGGTGAAGATGAGGATGACGAGGATAGCGATACGCCGGAAGCCGGGCCGGAGCTCGACAGTGGCAGCGACTGCGCCTGCGCCCCATTCCACCCCCAGCCCAGCCATAGCGCGAGCAGACACAGCAGGGCCGGCCAGCAGGTGGCCGGGCCGGTGCGTGCATTCGCGGGCCGTTTCTTTTTTATCATGGGGTGCGTGTCTCCAAACCGGGAGAGACTATAGCCGGGTGCATGCCAATGCGCAATTTGCATGCGCCCCGGCGGGAGCCCGATCCTGCCTTGCGAAGCATGAAGCCGGTTTATCTCTTGTTAAGAAACGTAAGCCTTGCTCTGCTTATCTTATCCACAGGCCAACGCCAATGCTGCGCATCACCATCCCTTGCCTCGACGTCCAGACCGCCTGCAGATGCTGCAGGCCATGTAAGGATATGTAATGGCAAGAATCCTGCCCATTCTTAAATTATTCTTTTAAATCAATAACTTAAAAATACTCCAAGGGTCCTGGCACCGTTGCTGGCATCACATGATCGGCGCTGCTACTGTCACGGCGTTTCGTCGCGGCTGGCGTGCGGCGATCCCCACAACACCAAGGAGACCCAAGATGCAGACCGAAAAAAAGCCTGGTCGTTTTTCCCTCATCCCGCGCCGTCCACTGCTGGCCGCCTGCGCCCTCGCCCTGGGCCTGGCCGGCGGCCTCGGTGCCGCGCACACCCAGGCCGGTACGCTGACCATCGAAAGCTGGCGCGTGGACGACCTGCCGCTGTGGCAGGAAGTACTGATCCCCGCCTTCCAGCGCAGCAATCCCGGCATCACCGTGAAGTTCTCGCCCACCGCCCCGACCGAATACGATTCCAGCCTGGCCGCGCGCCTGGCCGGCGGCACGGCCGGTGACCTGGTGGCCTGCCGCCCCTTCGATGTCTCGCTCTCGCTCTACAACAAGGGCCACCTGGAAAAGCTGGACGGCAAACCCGGCATGGAATATTTCGCACCGGCCGCCAAGGCCGCCTGGCAGACCGATGATGGGAAGGACACCTTCTGCATGCCAATGGCCTCGGTGATCCACGGCTTCTTCTACAACACCAAGATCTTCAAGGAACTGAACCTGGAACCGCCCAAGACCGAGGCCGAGTTCTTCAAGCTGCTCGATACCGTCAAGGCCAACGGCAAGTATGCGCCGCTGGTGATGGGCACGGCCGAACAGTGGGAATCGCACCAGGTGCTGTTCACCGGCATCGGCCCCAACTACTGGAAGGGCGAGGAAGGCCGCAAGGCGCTCATCGCCGGCCGTGCCAAGTTCACCGATCCGCAATTCGTGGCCGCCTGGGAGTATGAAGCCAAGCTCGGCAAGTACCTGCCCAAGGGCGCCTCGGCCCAGACCTACAGCGACAGCCAGAACATGTTCGCCCTGGGCAAGGGCGCGGTGTATCCGGCCGGCTCCTGGGATATCGCCTACTTCAACGGCAAGATGGACTTCGCCGCCTTCCCGCCACCGGTGCCCAAGAACGGCGATGCCTGCTACATCTCCGACCACAACGACATCGGCATGGGCATCAACAGGAAGTCCAGGAACAAGGAAGACGCCTACAAGTTCCTGGCCTGGCTGGGCTCGCAGGAATTTGCCGATCTCTATACCAACAAGGTCACCGGCTTCTTCTCGCTGTCGAACCACCTGATCTCGGTGAAGGACCCGATTGCCAAGCAGATGATGGGCTGGCGCAAGAACTGCGCTTCCACCATCCGCGTCAATTCGCAGATCCTCAACCGTGGCACGCCGAGCATGGAAAACGAGATGTGGAACGTCAACGCCCAGGTGCTCAACGGCAAGCTCACGCCGCAGGATGCAGCCGCCAAGATCCAGGCCGGCTTTGCCAAGTGGTACAAGCCGCAGCAGTAAGGCTGCTTCACTGAGGTAAGCAGTACCCGCCCGTTCGGGCTGAGTAGCGGCAACACCGCGTATCGAAGCCTGATCTGAGCCCGTCGAAGGGCGCACCGTCCGCGCGCCTTCGATACGGCCCTCGCGGGCCTACTCAGTCCGAACGGGAGTAGATGTCCGCGCTCCCCCTTCAGGAACAGGAGACCCATGAAAACCATCCGCGCCTGGCAACTGGCGGTGCTGCTCGCGCCGGCCGTGCTGATCTACGCACTCTTCAGCGCCCTGCCCCTGCTGGACACCCTGCGCCTGGGCTTCTATACCGCCAATGACGCCGGGGTGCGCAGCTTCGTGGGGCTGGACAACTACCGCACCATCCTGTTCGACCCCGACTGGTCGGCCGCCTTCTGGAATGCCATGTGGAACAACGTCAAGTTCTTCTGCCTGCACATGCTGCTGCAGAACCCCATCGGCCTGCTGCTGGCGACGCTGTTCAGCCTCAAGGGCCTGCGCGGGGCGCGTACCTATCGCACGCTGATCTTCCTGCCCACGCTGTTGTCGGTGGTCATCATCGGCTTCATCTGGCAGCTGATCCTCTCGCCGCTGTGGGGCGTGGGCGAAAAGCTGCTCGGCCTGGTCGGCCTGGCCGACTGGTTCGCGCCCTGGCTGGGGCAGGAATCCACCGCCCTGGTGACCCTCTCGCTGATCTCGGTATGGCAGTACGTGGGCATACCCATGATGCTGATCTACGCTGCCCTGCTGGCGGTGCCCGAAGAAGTGCTGGAAGCCGCCCACGCCGAGGGCGCCAGCGCCATGCGCATCTTCTGGCAGATCAAGCTGCCGCTGATCTATCCGACCCTGGGGCTGGTGACCATCCTGACCTTCGTGGCCAACTTCAATGCCTTCGACCTGATCTACTCGGTCAAGGGCGCGCTGGCCGGCCCCAACTACGCCTCCGACCTGCTGGGAACCTACTTCTATCGCACCTTCTTCGGCTACCAGGCGCAGATCGGCAGCCCCACCATGGGCGCGGCGGTGGCCACGCTGATGTTCCTGGTGATCCTGGGTGGCGTGGGTGCGTATTTCGTGATGGTGCAGCGGCGCCTGACGCGCTATGCGATGTGAGGGGAGGATGACGACATGCTGGCTTCTTCCCCATCCTCCCCACGTTCCCCACTTTCCACCGCTCCCGACACCATGCGCAAACCCACGCTGATCCAACGCAGCTTCGGCACCGCCGGCCATCTCTGGGTACATGTGGTGCTGTGCCTGTATGCGGTGATTGCGCTGTTTCCGATTGCGCTGATCCTGATCAACTCGGTCAAGACCCGCAACGCCATCTTCGAAGGCCCGATGGCCCTGCCCACGGCCGAGACGCTGACCTTTGCCGGCTTCCAGAAGGTGCTGGCCGGCACCCACTTCCTGCTCTACTTCGGCAATAGCCTGGTGGTCACCGTGGCGGCGCTGGTGCTGATCGTGCTGTTCGGCGCAATGGCGGCCTGGGCGCTGACCGAGTACCGTTTCTTCGGCAACCGCGCGCTGAACTCCTTCATCGCCGTCGGCATCATGATCCCGATCCGGCTGGGCACGGTCTCCATCCTGCAGCTGGTGGTGGCGCTGGACCTGATCAACACCCGGACCGCCCTGGTGCTGGTCTATACCGCGCAGGGATTGCCGCTGGCGGTGATGATCCTGTCCGAGTTCATGCGCCAGATTCCGGGCGAGCTCAAGGATGCGGCGCGCTGCGATGGCGTGGGCGAGCTGGGCATCTTCTTCGGCGTGATCCTGCCGCTGCTGCGCCCGGCCATCGCGACCGTGGCGGTGTTCACCATGATCCCGGCCTGGAACGACCTCTGGTTCCCGCTCATCCTCGCCCCCGGGGAAGACACCCGCACCGTCACGCTGGGGGTGCAGCAGTTCATCGGGCAATACGCCACCGACTGGAATTCGGTGCTGGCCGCGCTGTCGATGGCGGTCATCCCGGTGCTGTTGCTGTACATGGCCTTCTCGCGCCAGCTGATCCGCGGCCTGACCTCGGGCGCCGTCAAATAATCAAAAGGAGACCTCATGGCACACGTCAACATCAAGCAACTGCGCAAGACCTACGACGGCCGCGCCGATGTGCTGGCCGGGCTGAACCTCGATATCCGCGATGGCGAATTCTGCGTGCTGGTCGGCCCGTCCGGCTGCGGCAAATCGACCCTGCTGCGCATGCTGTGCGGGCTGGAAGAGATCAGCGGCGGCGAGCTGGCCATCGGCGGCCAGGTGGTCAACCACCTGCCACCGGCCGAGCGCGGCATCGCCATGGTCTTCCAGAGCTATGCGCTGTATCCGCACATGAACGTGTACAAGAACATGGCCTTCGGCCTGAAGGTGGCCGGCAGCAGCAAGAGCGAGATCGACCGCCGCATCCGCCATGCGGCCTCGATACTGAAGATCGATCACCTGCTGCAGCGCCTGCCGCGCGAGCTCTCGGGCGGGCAACGCCAGCGCGTAGCCATCGGTCGCGCCATCGTGCGCCAGCCACGCCTGTTCCTGTTCGACGAGCCGCTGTCGAACCTGGACGCGGCCCTGCGGGTGCAGACCCGGCTGGAGATCGCCAAGCTGCATCGCCAACTCGCGGCCACCATCGTCTACGTGACCCACGACCAGGTGGAAGCCATGACCCTGGGCGACAAGATCGTGGTCATGCACGAAGGCCGCATCCAGCAGGCCGGCACGCCGCTGGAGCTGTACCAGCAGCCGCAGAACCTGTTCGTGGCCGGCTTCATCGGTTCACCGAAGATGAACTTCTTCCAGGGCGTGGTCACCCGTTGTGACGATCGCGGCGTACAGGTGGAAATCGCTGGCGGGCTGCGACTGCTGGCCGATGTCGACCCCACCGGGGTACAGGTCGGCGAGGCGGTCACGCTGGGCCTGCGTGCCGAACAGATCCGCGAGGGTCTGGGCGACGGCCAGCCCTTGCACGGCGTGGTCAACCTGGTGGAACACCTGGGCGAAGCCAACTTCCTCTACGTCAGCCTGGACGGCGGCCATGACATCGTGGTGCGCGGCGACGGCAACCGCAGTGTGCGCATCGGCGAGCAGGTGGCGCTGTCGGTCCAGAGCCAGGCCTTCCATCTCTTCGATGCCCAGGGCCAGGCCCTGCGCCGGCGCCAGCCGGGCAACCTGCAATCGGCGCGTCGCCTGGACGAGGCCTGAACCATGGACGGCATTGCCTACCTGATCGGGGTGGACGGCGGCGGCAGCAAGACCCTGGTGCGACTGGCCACGCCCGAGGGCCGCGTGCTGCAGGAAGCCAGCGGCGCCGCCTCGGCACTACGCAACGGCGCGGCCAAGGCCTGGCAGGTGATCGGCCAGACCATCGATCGCGTCTTTGTGCAAGCCGCCCAGGCGCGGCCGGACAATGCGGCGCTGGCGGTCGGCATCGGCATCGCCGGCGAGAACGTGGCACAGTGGTCGGCCGACTTCCGCGCCATGGCGCCGGCCTTCGGCGCGCTGGAGATCGTCAACGATGGCGTGGCCACACTGCTGGGCGCGCATGGCGGGGCGCCAGGCGCCATCGTCGCGGTCGGCACCGGTACCATCGGGCTGGCCCTGGACACCGACGGCAGTCGCCGCATCGTCGATGGCTGGGGATTTCCCAGCGGCGATGACGGCAGTGGTGCCTGGATGGGCTTGCGCGCCCTGCATCACGCCCAGCTCGCACTGGATGGCCGCGCTGCCCGTGGGCCCCTGGCCGAGGCGGTGCTGGCACTGTGTCGCGCCGAACTCCCCGCCGCCACGGCCAATGAAGAACGCGCCACCTTGCTGGACTGGCTGGCCCAGGCCGACCAGGCGGCCTTTGCCCGCGCTGCCCGGCCGGTGGTCATGCATGCTGCGCAGGACGCGGCAGCCCGCGACAACCTGCAGGCGGCAGCGGCCGAGATCAGCCTGATGAACGCCACCCTCGATCCGGCGCAACGCCTGCCGCTGGCGCTGTGCGGCGGCCTGGCGGCAGCCTTGCAACCCTACCTCGAGCAACGCCTGCAGGCGCGCATCGTACCGGCGCAAGCCGATGCCGCTGGCGGTGCGCTGCTGCTGGCGCAACGCGCCTGGCAGCAACAGAAGAACCCAGCGGAAAACCCAAAGGAAACCCCGGCATGAACGCACCGACCCAACTGCACGGCAACGTGCTGACCTCGCAGGGCTGGATCCAGGGCAACATGGTCTTCGACCAGCGCATCCGCGCCATCGACGGCCGGCCGCTGCGCCGCGAGCCACGCGTCATCGACGAGGGCGATTACATCCTGCCCGGCTTCATCGACCTGCATGTGCACGGTGGCGGCGGGCGTGACGTGATGGAAGGCGGCGATGCCGTACAGGTGCTGTCGCGCCTGCATGCGCGGCACGGCACCACCAGCCTGCTGGCCACCACCATGACGGCGCCGCTGGAGGAACTGGAAGTGGCCCTGCGCGCCATCGCCGATGCCTGCGGCAGCCGCCAGCCGGGGCAGGCGCGGGTGCTGGGGGTGCATCTGGAAGGGCCGTACATCAATCCCGGCAAGCTGGGCGCGCAACCCGACTTTGCCATCGAAGCCTCGCTGGAGCAGGTGGATTACCTCAACAGCCTGGCGCCGCTCAAGCTCATCACCATCGCGCCCGAGGTGGATGGTCACCTGAAGCTGGTCTGCAAGCTGGCCCATCGCGGCATGAAGGTACAGATCGGCCATACCGCCGGCAGCTATGACGATGGCGTGGCCGCGCTGGCACACGGTGCCTCGGGCTTCACCCACCTGTTCAATGCCATGAGCGGCTTCCATCACCGCGCCCCCGGCATGGTGGGCGCGGCGCTGGCACATGCCACCTATGCCGAGCTGATCCCCGATCTGCTGCATGTCCACCCGGGTGCCATCCGTGCCGCCCTGCGTGCCATCCCGCGCCTGTTCTGCGTGACCGATTCCACGGCCGCCGCCGGCATGCCCGATGGCGACTACGCGTTGGGCCGGCAGGTGGTGCACAAGTGCGCCGGCGGCGTACGACTGGATGACGGCACCCTGGCCGGCAGCGTGCTGACCATGGACCAGGCACTGCGCAACCTGATCACGCTGGGCATGGACGTGGCCGAAGCCTCGCTACGCACCTCGACCTATGCCGCCGATTATCTGGGTCTGTCCGACCGTGGCCGCCTGGCCACCGGTTGCCATGCCGACGTGGTGGTGCTGGACCGGCATTTCGCCATCAAGGCTGTCTATGTGGAAGGAGAAGAGATTGACCTCGCTGATGCTTGAAGAAGCCCGTTCGGCCACCCACCATGTGGCGCAACAGCTGACCCGCGACCAGCAGCGCTATGCCGAACTGGGCGCCCGTCTGCGGGCCTCGCCGCCCACCAACGTGGTCACGGTGGCGCGTGGAAGTTCGGACCACGCGGCCGCCTATTGCGCCTACCTCGTCATGGCACGCCTGGGCCATATCGTGGCCTCGCTGCCGATGTCGCTGGTGACCCTGAACCAGGCGCCACTGCAGGTGCGCAACGCACTGGCCATCGCCATCTCGCAGTCGGGACAGAGCCCGGATGTGGTGGAACCGCTGCGCTATTTCCGCGCCCATGGCGCCACCACGGTGGCGCTGGTCAACCATGCCGATTCACCGCTGGCGACGGCGGCCGAGTGGAGCGTGCCGCTGCATGCGGGCATGGAGTCGAGCGTGGCCGCCACCAAGAGCTTCATCGCCAGCCTGGTGGCCGGCGCCCTGTTGACAGCGCACTGGCAGGACGATGCCGCGCTGCTGGACGCCCTGGGGCAGTTACCGCAAGCCTTGGAGACGGCCACCCGATGCGACTGGTCAGAAGCGATCGAAGTGCTGGCGCCGGCCAGTCGCATCATGGTGGTGGGCCGTGGCACCGGCTTCCCGCTGGCGCTGGAGGCCGCGCTCAAGTGTAAGGAGACCTGCGCCATCCAGGCCGAAGCCTTCAGCGGCGCCGAGATCAAGCACGGGCCGATGGCGCTCATCGAGGAGGGGTATCCGCTGCTGATGTTCGCCCCTCGCGGTCCGGCCCAGGCCGGCATGCTGGCGCTGGCCGCCGAGATGCGCGTGCGCGGTGCCAGGGTGCTGCTGGCCGCGCCGCAGGATGTGGTGGAGCGTGATCTCACCCTGCCGGTGGCGGCCACGCCGGACCTGGACCCGATCGTCGCCATCCAGGCCTTCTACGTGATGGCGGCGCAATTGTCGGCGGCACGGGGCATGGATGCGGACCGGCCGCGCCACCTCAACAAGGTGACCCGGACCAGCTGACGATCCCCTCAGGCCTGCGCCTGGCGCGCTTCCTCGATGAAGGCGCGCAGGTAGTCGATGTCGACATCGCTTTCGCGCGCACCCAGGTAGATGTGCTTGGCGATGCCCTGCTTGCCCAGGCGCACCGGCACCACCGCCATCTGCTCCGCATACTCCAGCACCAGCCAGCGCGGCAGAGCCGCCACGCCGCGCCCGCTGGCGACCATCTGCAGCATGATGTCGGTGGTCTCGATGGTCTTGTGCCGGCGCGGCACGACTCCGGCCGGTGCCAGGAAGTGGGTATAGATATCGAGGCGGTCCACCGGCACCGGGTAGGTCACCAGCACTTCATTGTTCAACTGACGTGGCTTGACATAGTCGGCCGCGGCCAGCGGATGGTCGGCTGCCACCACCAGCACCTGCTCGTAGTCGAACACCGGCTCGAACACCAGACCCGGCTTGTCCAGCGGATCGGGCGTAACCAGCAGGTCGATCTCGTAGCCGAACAGGGCGCCGATGCCGCCGAACTGGAATTTCTGCTTGACGTCCACATCCACGTCCGGCCAGGCCGCCAGATAGGGCGACACCACCTTCAACAGCCATTGGTAACAAGGATGGCATTCCATGCCGATGCGCAAGGCGCCACGCTCGCCCTGGGCGAACTGGCGCAGCCTTTCCTCGGCCAGGGCCAGTTGCGGCAGCACGCGGTTGGCGACCGCCAGCAGGTACTGGCCAGCCTGGGTCAGGCGCAGATGACGCCCTTCCCTTAGCCAGATGTCGGTACCCAGCTGCTGCTCCAGCTTCTTCATGCTGTGGCTCAGGGCCGACTGGGTCACGTGCAGGACACCGGCTGCAGCGGTGAGCGAGCCCTGGCGCTCGACTTCCTGGACGATGGAGAGGTGGATGCGGTCCAGCATGATGATGAACGAAACTCATGGATAGTTGAGATAGACGGATTTTACTTCATGCATCCGGCACACCGTCATTGCACGGACCGGCAGCTGGGAAACATGACTTCCGGCAGTGACATTTCAATTGAAATATTGGCGGCCGCTACTGACATCCTGGGTCAACCGTGCACACGCAGACTACGTCCATGCCAGCCCAACGCCAGACAGGCAAGGGGCAAGCAGACCAAGTCCCCCACCCTGACCGAGGAAATCATCATGCGCCCATCCTTCCGCACCCTGTCCACCCTGTGCAGCATCGCCGCCATCGGCACCCTGGCCGTGTTCGCCTCGGCCTTCAGCAACACCGCCTACGCCGCCTCCGACAGCGCGCTGGAGCAGGCCCTGTCGCCGCACCGCGCCATGGTGCGCACGGCACTGCAATCGACCAGCGGCAACGGGATGAGCGCGGCCAGTGGCAACGGTGGTGGCGCCATGATGCAAGTGGCCGCCAGCAGCGAATCCTCGTCCTGCCGCACCCTGCGCATGCAGGCCGAGCGTGCCCGCACCAACGAACCGAGCAGCGTGCAACGCGACCCCACCCCCGGCACCCTGCGCGACGGCCGCTTCACCATGACCGGCCCGGGCTCCATCGAATATGGCGAACGCGCCCGGCTGGAATCGCGCTACATGACCGAGTGCCGGTGAGAGTGGATTCCAGGAATTTTTCCGGCTTCGGAAACTAAGTTTTTCTCTCCTTGTGGTTCTTTCAGGCAGGCCGATCCGGTCTGCCTTTTTTAATTTTACTGACAAAGCACTGACATCAGCATGCTGCCGAAAGCCAATATGGACACGGCTTCCAGTCAGCTATTTGTCAGCGATCCGTCAAATTTTTCCCAGCCTTCATCCTTCTTCTTGAGCATGAACCTTTCTTGATCAGGTCTCTCAAACTTAGAAATCTGACACGTCCCTTCGCCGTTACATCCCATCACAATTTGATCGTCAACTGCGCAGTGCGGCGTGTCGTTATCAAGGCTATCCAGGCAATCCCCCCCACCGTTCCCATCATCCATGCCGGATCGAGGACCAGATCATGACAACAAGAAACAGACATCGCGCCATCATCGTTTCCGCTTCGCTCCTGAGTGCCGTGCTGGCACTCTCGGCCTGCGAGAAGAAGGACAATGCCGACACTGCACCACCCAATGCGGCAGCGTCGGCCACGCCCACTGCTGCGAGCGCGCCGGCCTACGTGCCACCCACGGCAGCCCAACTGTCGCAGATGGTGGCGCCCATCGCGCTGTTTCCCGACAAGCTGGTGGCCCAGGTATTGGCCGGCTCCACCTATCCCGACCAGATCGTCGCGGCCAACCAGTGGGTGGGACAGAACGCCGCGCTCAAGGGCGACATCCTGCAGGCCGCCGAGGACCGACAGCCCTGGGATGTCAGCGTGAAATCACTGACCATGTTCCCGGCGGTGCTCTCGCAGATGGCGGCCAATCCGGACTGGACGCGGGCCCTGGGTGACGCCTTCGTCAATGATCCGAACGACATCATGAACGCCATCCAGGCACTGCGACTGCGCGCCCAGCAGGCCGGCAACCTGAAGAATTCCTCGCAGCTGCGGGTCTCCACCACGGTACGCAGCAGCCAGAGCCAGGCACCTGTGTCGACACCGGAGCCGGTTCCAGTCTATGCCGGCGCGCCGGTGATTGCGCCGCCGCCGCAGACCATCGTCATCGAATCCAGCCAGCCCGATACCGTCTATGTACCGAGCTACAACCCGGCGGTGGTCTATGGTCCGCCGGTGCCGGTCTATCCGGGTTACGCGTATCGCCCGCCCAGCCGGGTGAGCAATGAAGTGGTCGTAGGGGCCCTGTCGTTCGGGGTGGGCATCTTCGTGGGCGAAGCCATCAGCCACCACGCCGACTGGGGCTGGCACGACTGGGGCATGCACTGGGGCGGTTCACCGGCGGGCGCACAGTCCGCTCCGGGATGGCAGCGTCCGGCGGTGGTGTACCGGAACACCACCTATGTCTCGCACTCGACCACGGTGATCAATCGCGTGACCAACAACAATGTGACCATCAACAACAACCGGGTTGTGAACAACAACGTCAGTAATATCAACAATGTCAGCAATGTGCGCAATGTCAGCAACGTGGACGAGCGCAACATCAGCCGCGACCAGACCCGCATCGACAATCATCCGGAAGCGGCCAACCGCCAGGCCGGCATGAGCATGCCGCACTTCACGGCCAACGATGCGCATGCCGGTGCGATGCCGGCAGTCCATCCGCAACCACAGCCGCAACACCCGCAGTCGCCAGTGCAGTCCGCCGATCTCCACCACCAGGAAGCCGAGCAGAAGCAAGCTGCCCAGGCCAACGCGGCACGCCAGCATCAGGAGATGGAACAGCAGGCCGCCCGTGAACATCAGCAAGCGCAGCAGAATGCGGCTCAACAGGAACGGCAACAGGCCGAGCAGCGTCAGGCGCTGGCCTTGAAGCAGGAAGCCGCGCGCGCCCAGCCGGCCCATCCCGCCGAGCATAAGGAGGCTGTGCCGGCCCATCAGCAGGCAGCCGCCAGGCCGGAAGCCCGCCAGGAAAACCGGCCGGTCCACCCCCAGCAGGCGCCTGCCGAAAGACATGAGGCCGCTGCGCATGAACATGCGTCAGAGCAGCATGCCGCCCAGAAGCACGAGCCGGCGCGGCATGAGGAGGACAAACGAGGCAATGAACGGCATGAAGCCGAAAAGCACAATGGCTGAGCGCTGACTCTTCCTGCCATGCAGCAAGCAACAGGGCCGCTCAAGAGCGGCCCTGTTGCTTGCTTGGTCAGAGAAGACCATCAACGATGGCGATCAGCCCGGAAGACGGTCGGGATCGCTGCGCTGGTCCAGCGTCAGTTGCAGGAAAACCAGATCAAGCCACTTGCCGAACTTGGTACCGACCTGGGGCATATGACCGACCTGGTCGAAGCCCAGCTTCTTGTGCAGGGCGATGGAACCGACATTGCTGGCATCGATGGCCGCTACCATCACATGCTTGCCCACGGCGCGTGCACGCGGGATGAGCGCTTGCATCAGCGCCACGCCCAGGCCTTCACCACGATGCTCCTTGTGGACATAGACCGAGTGTTCCACCGAATGGCGGAAGCCGTCGAACGGGCGCCAGTCACCGAAGCTGGCATAGCCCAGCACCTGGTCGCCGTTCACCGCCACCAGCACCGGGTAGCCGAGCTGACGGCGTGCGGCCAGCCAGTCATGGCGGTTCTTTTCATCGACCTGGGTATCGCTCCAGATGGCGGTGGTATTGACCACGGCGTCATTGAAGATCAGGGTGATGGCTGGGATATCGGCGGGGGTGGCGTCGCGGATCTGCATGATGTGGGCGGCTGGCTTGCGGTAATGAGAAATGGGGAATGGGAAAGGGGGAATAGATGAGCCCACAGTGTAGCTCAAGATGGGCAGTGCCTCGGCGGCCGCCTGGCGGGTGGGGCGACAGCGAGTGGGCAAAGGGCTTATAGTCCTGTATTGGTCACCCTCAGCGCCTTCTCGACATCTTCAACATGAATCAACCCTACGGCGCCACCTATCGCGGCAAGCACATCAGCGTGGAGAGCACGCAGCAAAGAAACGGCGACGTGATCTGTTCGGTCCGCATCGACGGCGAACCGGCACCCGGCCTGCGCGGCAATCCCTTCGCTTCGCTGGCGGCGGCGCAGGTGGCCGGGGTCGCCTATGCCCGGGCGCTGATCGATACCCAGCTCGACAACGATGTGGCCGAACATCATGGCTACTTCATCCGCGTGAGCAGCACCGAGCAGATCGACGGTAGCTGGGTCGGCAACTACCAGCTGCATCGCAATGACAATCCGGTGGCTTTCCGTCGCGTGACGTGCGACGACTTCCGTGGCAATACCATGGTGGAGGCCGAGGAACATGCCATGGCCAGCGCCTTCCGGGCAGTGGACGCCGATATCGCGGCAGGTCGGCTTTAACCTAGGCCGCCTTGCGGCGGCGCGCCGGCAGCTTGTCCGATTGCGCCAGGATGGCACTGAGCAGGCCGGGGAAACGCTGTTCGATATCGGCGCTGCGCAGGGTGTTGATGTGAGTGGTGCCGTTGCTCTCGGTGCGCACCAGTCCGGCCTCGCGCAAGACCTTGAAGTGGTGCGAGACGGTGGACTTGGGGCGCCCGCCATCGAGTTCGCCGCAGGTCGCGCATTCCACGCGGTCGAGATGGCGCACGATCTCCAGGCGGATCGAATCGCTCAGCGCGTAGAGCACTCGCTCCAGCACGAACTCGGCAATCTCGGGATGTTTGTAGGGACGCATCTGCAGGATGATACACCCTGGGTTATACTCCTTCCATAGTTCGAATATTTTCGAACCAACGAAACAGGTGTCCGCGGTCCCGACGCCTGGCGCTCCCGCATTGAACCCTGACAAGAAAACGCCCCATGTCCGCTCTCTTTACCCCCTTCAAGCTCAAGGAGCTGAACCTGCGCAACCGCATCGCCGTGCCACCCATGTGCCAGTACATGGCGGTGGACGGCAAGGCCAACGAATGGCATCTGTCGCACTACGCCGGCATCGCCCGCGGTGGCGCCGGCCTGGTGATCGTGGAAGCCACCGCCGTGGCCCCCGAGGGCCGCATCACCCCGGGCTGCACCGGCATCTGGTCGGACGAACTGGCGCAAGCCTTCGTGCCGGTGGTGCAAGCCATCAAGGCCGCCGGTGCGGTCCCCGGCATCCAGATCGCCCATGCCGGCCGCAAGGCCAGCGCCAACCGTCCATGGGAAGGTGACGACCACATCGCCGCCGACGACGCCCGTGGCTGGGACACCCTGGCCCCGTCGGCCATCGCCTATGGCAAGGGCTTGCCCAAGGTCCCCAAGGCCATGAGCCTGGACGACATCGCACGGGTGCGCCAGAACTTCGTGGACGCGGCCATCCGCGCCCGCGACGCCGGCTTCGAATGGCTGGAACTGCATTTCGCCCACGGTTACCTGGCGCAGAGTTTCTTCTCGGCATATTCCAACCAGCGTGATGACATCTATGGCGGCAGCGTCGAGAATCGCGCCCGTTTCCTGCTGGAAACCCTGCGTGCGGTGCGCGAGGTATGGCCGGAAAGGCTGCCCCTGACCGTGCGTTTCGGCGTGCTGGAATACGACGGCCGGGATGAACAGACGCTGCTGGAATCGATCGCCCTGGTACGTCAATTCAAGGCCAGCGGCATGGACATGATCAGCGTGACCATGGGCTTTACCATCCCCGAGGTCCAGATCCCCTGGGGTCCGGCCTTCCTCGGCCCGATCGCCAGGCGCGTGCGTGAAGAAGCCGGCGTGCCGGTCTCGTCGGCCTGGGGCTTCGGCACGCCCGAGCTGGCCGAACGTGCGGTCAAGGAAGAGCAGCTGGACCTGGTGATGGTCGGCCGTTCGCACCTGGTCAATCCGCACTGGCCCTACCAGGCGGCGCGGGAACTGGGCGTGGATCGTCCCTCGTGGACACTGCCAGCGCCCTATGCGCACTGGCTGGAACGTTATTGAGGTGCCTGCCGCTCGGGATTTCCCTGAGCGGTCTCGTGGTTTTCTAGGGAAAATCACTAAAGCCAACGGACGGGGGATTTCCTAAGATGACATCGTCTTGAGGAGATCACCATGTTCACCACCTACCTGCTGACCGTCGTTCTTTCCGCATTGGCGACCGTCGCCTTTTCGTCCCTGGGCATCTATCTGTTTGCCGAGGCGAAATGGCAGCATCACCCGCTGGCGCGCAATATCCGCCTGCCGGGACAGCGTCTGCCGGTCTGACGTCGGTTTGCAGGCAGGTGGAAGTGGATCTGGTGTTGCCCCTTGGTCTTTGACCAAGGGGCGTTTTTTTTGGTGAGAACGAAAAGCTGCGGGTCCGGAACTGTGTTCAGTAGAACAACAGACTCAGCAGCGGCACGCTGGCCAGCAGCAGGCAGCCCAGGAAGGCGGCGAGGAACAGCAGTTTTTTCTTTCGGGTGGCCATGGTGGTCCTGCAAAGGGCAATGGGGGACGCGGTAAAAAGCGCAAGGCCGCAGTGTACCGCGCCCGCCGCCTTCAGGCCATGCCGTTGCGGCCGTAGGTGCGAAAGCCTGGGCGCTCGGTCAGGCGTTCGAAATAGGCCGCCACCGCCGGCAAGGGCGCGTGCTCGAAGGGTGTACCGAACCAGCGGTTCACCGACAGGCCGACTGCAATGTCGGCCAGCGTGAAGTCCGCTCCGGCAACGTAGCCGCCGCTGTGCTGCAACTGCTGTTCCAGCACCTGCATGAAACGGGTCCAGCCGGTGATGGAGGCCGCTACCTGTTGCGCATCACCATGCTCGGGCGACTTGCGGGCCAGGGCCATGAAGGCATAGCTCCAGCTGCGGTTGAGGTCGCTGGCCTGCCAGTCCAGCCATTGGTCGATGCGGGCGCGCTCGCGTGGCGCGGCCGGATAGAGCACGCTGCCGCCATGTTGCGCGGCCAGATAGCGCAGGATGCTATTGGATTCCCACAGCACGAAACCATCATCGTCGATCACCGGCACCATCGCATTGGGATTCATGGCCAGGAAGCCTGCTTCGCTGGTGGGACGAAAGCCGGCGCCCCAGTCTTCCCGCTCGAAGGCGATGCCCAGTTCGGCACAGGCCCACAGCACCTTGCGTACGTTGATGGAATTGTCGCGCCCGTAGATTTTCAGCATCGCTGCCCTCCCTGTTGTCAATCTGCCCAAGATTATCAGCACGGCGCACGGGGCGACATGTACAGTTGCCCGGCCGTATCGGCAGCCACTGTTGCGGGCGGCCAAGTGGCACGGTGCAAAGCACGCAACTGTACCGGGACGGCCAGGGGCCGGTCGCCGTACAATCATCATCCGACCGGCCCTCCATGGCGCTGCCCCGCGACGCGACGCCTTATCTCCATGTCCTCCTCCAATATCGCCAAACTGTTGTTGCTGGCCGCCATCTGGGGCACCAGCTTCATGCTCATGCGCATTGCCGCGCCCGTCTTCGGCCCCATGCTGACCACCTTCGGCCGCGCCTCGCTGGCCACGCTGTCGCTGCTGGCCTTTGCCCGCGTGCGCGGCGTTCCGCTGCAGTGGCGCAAGAACTGGCTGCCCTACCTGGTGATCGGCGTGTTCAATACCGCCCTGCCCTTCGCGCTGTTTGCGTGGTCGGCGCTGCACATTCCTTCCTCCTACATGGCGACGATGAATTCGCTGGCGCCGGTGTTTACGGCCATGTTCGGTTTCCTGCTGATGGGTGAGCGGCTCAGCCTGTTGCGCAGCGCGGCCTTCGTGCTGGGCCTGGTGGGCGTGGCGGTGCTGGTGGGCATCGGCCCGGCGCCGGCCGACTTCCTGGTCATCGCAGGAGTGCTGGCGGCCATGGGGGCGGCGGTCAGCTATGGCTTTGCCGCCACGTTCACGCGTATGCGCGCCGGTGGCATCTCTCCTATCGCCATGGCGACCGGCAGCCAGTTCGCCGCCGCCCTGTGCCTGCTGCCGCTGGCCGCACCGTCGGTGCCGCATGCGCTGGAGGCCGGCACTGTGCCGGCGCTGCTGGCTGTACTGGTGCTGGGCGTGGTCTGTACCGGGATTGCCTATGCGCTGTTCTTCCAGCTGATCGCCGCCGAGGGCGCGACCAAGGCCATCACCGTCACCTTCCTGGTGCCAATGACGGCGTCGCTATGGGCCTGGCTGCTGCTGGATGAACCGGTGACCCTGGGCACCGTGGCCGGGATCGCCATCGTGCTGGTGGCAACCGCCACGGCGCTGCGCGCCAAGCCGGCGGCCAACGTCAAGCCGCCGCAGGCCAAGGCCACCGTCTGAGGACAGGCCGACGGCTGTGGAAAAGACAAAGGCGCTGCAGATTCTGCAGCGCCTTTTTTCTGGTGCGTATCTCCCGCGAGGTATTGACCGGCAGTCGCCTGCCGACCCCGGCTTACCAGCCGTAGCGGGCGCAGGCCTTGCGATAGGCCAGGCCGGCCAGGGCCACGTCTTCCAGGCCGATGCCGATGGCCTTGTAGATGACGATGTCCTCGGGCTTGCGCTGATAGGCCATGCTGCCGTCGACCGCCTGCGCCAGTTCCATCACCTCGGCCCAGTCGAACACGCCCGGCGCGCATTGCACCAGGTCGCCGGCTTCCTGCTGGGCCTGTGGTTTCCATTCGACGAAGAGGGCAGCGGCGCGCCCGATGGCCACGTCATCCAGCTCACGCACATTGGCCTTGGAAGCGCCGACGGCGGCCACGAAGGTACCGGGACGCAACAGCTGGCCATCGAACAGGGGTGTGGCGGCGCGGGTCACTGTCACCAGCACGTCGGCCTGGGCAGCGGCCTCGTCGATGCCGACCGCGCGCGCCGGCACACCCAGGGTACGGGTGACTTCCTCGGCCAGTGCCTGCTGGCCCGACTGGCCGGCGATCAGGACTTCCTTGAATGGACGGACCTGCAGCAGCGCCGGGATGTGCGAGCGCGCCTGCACGCCGGTGCCGATCACGGCCAGCACCTGGGCATCCGGTCGCGCCAGCGCATCACAGGCCACGGCGGTGGCCGCTGCGGTACGCAGGCCGGTCATGGTGTCGCCCTCGATGGTGCACAACGGCGCCCCGGTCTCGGTGGAGAACAGCTGGATGACGAACTTGAACTGGCCCTTGATGGTGGTGTACACCTTGGCACCGGCGATGCCGGCGGCCGGAATGACCGCACCCATCATCGACAGCATCACGCCATTGGAAGCGCTGGTGCGCACGCGCCCCTGGTGGGCGCCGTCGGCGGCATGGGCGAAGGCTTCGCGCATGGAGGCGATGGCGTCTTCGGTGGTCAGCAGTTCGCTGATCTGCTGGTTGGTGAGAAATTTCATCGGTAGATCCTTGTGATGTTCAGGCGTGGGAGGTCCGGGCAGGGCAGGCTCACTGCGCGCCGTGCTCGGACTTGAGGTAATTCCAGATGCGGTCGATGTCGGGATTGGCGCCATCCAGGCGACGGTAGGCGCGGATATCCATCTCTTCGCACCACAGCCCCTGTTCCAGCGCCTCGCTGTCATTGGGCGCGATGGCCAGGGTCAGTTTGCCCTCGGCGATCTCGCGGGCCACCGCGCTGGCGGGCAGCCAGGCGATGCCGTGGCCTTCCACGGCCATGCTCTTCAAACCCTCGGCCAGGTCGGTCTCGAAGCGGCGGAACAGATGCACGCGGCGCGGGCTGGAATGCAGGGCCTTCTCGACGATGCGCGACAGCGACGAATACGGCGAATAGCTGAGGAAGGGTTGTGGATCATTGGGCGTGCCAGGCAAGACATATTTGGGCAGGCCACTGGGCAGGGTTTTCACATAGGGGCGCAGTGGCTCCTTGCCCAGCGAGAGCACGGCGTAGCGCTCGGTATCGAGGGCGATGCCCTGCTGCCGGTGGTCGTAGCAGATCAGCAGGTCGCAGTTGCGCTCCACCAGCGCCATCACGGCGTCGTGGACGTTGCCGGCCATTACGGTGGTGGAGATGGCGCCGATCTTCTTTTCGATCTCGGAGAGCAGCTTGGGGAAGACCGTCAGCAGCAGCGTATGCGGCATGGCGAAGCGCACCGCCGATTGCGCACCGGCCAGCTGGCCGCGCAGCACCAGCCTGGCCTGCATGGACTGGTTCAGCATTTCCTTGGCGATGGGCACGAAGGACTCGCCTGCCGGGGTCAGGGTACAGGGGTAGGAAGAGCGATCGAACAGTTCAGCGCCCAGCCAGGTTTCCAGCGAGCGGATGCGGCGTCCGAAGGCCGGTTGCGTGACATTGCGCAACTTGGCCGAACGGCTGAAGTTGAGCGTGTCGACCACCGACAGAAAGTCTTCCACCCATTTGATTTCCATGCTTGCCACCCCGTTGGCATGCCGCGCCGGATGGGCGGCATGGTGTTTGCGCGCGCGTGGCGCGGTGTGCGCCGCATGCCATCGGCATCGCAGTCGCCCTCTCCCTTGGCGGCAACTATACCGAAACGGCACCGCCGACGTCCCATGCCATTTTGGCATAAGTCGCGCCGGGCGCCCGGTTGCGGCCGATCTGGATCTGTGACAGGCGATGGCGAAAGACGAGCCGGCAGCCGCCATGGGCGCTGGCGCTCAGGCGTTGGCTTGCAGTTCGGACAAGACTTCGTCGGCGCGGGCCAGACGTACACCGGCCGCGGACATGGCTTGCAGGAATTGCTGGTAGTACGCCTCGAAGCCGGTCACGGGACTCATGCAGTCGGTGACCAGCACCAGGCGCATGCGAGCGGCCGCGTCCAGCTGGGCCACGATGTGTTCGGTAGTGGCGCGCACGCAATGGCTGCCGGCCTCGCCGGTGATGTAGACGCGATCTGCCTCGGCCAGGCGGGCGATGAAGCCGTGGTTGAGCTGGGTAGCGGGGTCGTCGGCATCGGGGACTTCGGCCATCACCGCCGAATAATGCTCGGTCCAGGGATTGCTGCCCTTGCCGAGCTTGGTGACCTGGCCCAGGTGCGCATCTTCCCAGCGGTTGTAGGCGGCCCGCACATCGGCATGCACGGCGGCGCCCCAGCTGCCGATCTCGCAGTGGACCGGCCATATCATGAGGCGGTAACGGCCGGCTGCTTCCAGCGCATCCAGGTAGACCAGGCTGCGTGCCAGTGCCTGCGGGTCGCGCGGCCGGTAGAGGCCGGCGCGCACCTGGGCCGCCTCGATCTGGGTGAAGGGTGCGACCGGCGCGCCCTCGCCGCTCTGCCAGAAGGTGGGGTGGGCGATGTCGAGGCGGTGATGGGCGTCGAGGGTGATGCTGATGGCAGAGAGCCCGGCCCCGCCCTGGTCGATCAGCCCGGCCACGCGCTGCAGGTCGGCATGGCTGCCGGCCACGGGCAGCGCCGGACGTAGCAGGTCACCGTTGACCGGGTCAGCCGGCAGGTAGCTGGCGGGAAGATCGCAGAAATCGTTTTGCGGATCGATGACAAGCAGGTGGAAGTTGCGTTTCATGAGGGGCTCCGGAGGGCGGCAGGCAGTCACTGTCCCCAGAGTGTAGAACACTGCGCGCCAGGCGGCAGCCGCAACGAAAACGGCGCGCCGTTGAAGGCGCGCCGTTTTCGTCAGTAGCGAGGTTGTGTGGGCCCCTCAGGCACAACAGTTACCGTCGATATGTTCACAGCGCTCCTGGCGCCGGGCTTCACGACGGTGGCGCACGCGTTGCGAGACGCGGTACACGGCGCGCTGGGTCAACATCATGGAGAGCGTGCTCAGGCTGAACTCTGCTGCAATCAGCAAACCGACCAGAGCAGCAAACTGCAGATAGATCCGTGGATAGAAGGACAGGCCACGCGAGAACACTTGCTGCAACATGATGATTTCCTCTTTGTTGTTGTACTTGCTCTAACTTGCTTTGGCTTGCTTTGACTGCCTGCTTCAATCAGCCTGGCAGGCCAGCGAGGCGGGATGCGTGGTCACCGGATGAATCGGGATGACCTTGCATCCGCATGCCCTGCATCAGGCACCAGCGTAGGTCGAAGCAGCGGCACGACCGGCGGTCTGCACTTCGCTCTTGGCGGGACCGTTGCTGATCACCGGGAAGACCGAGTCAGGCTGGTTGGCCAGGCCTTGTTGCTGGGCACGTGCCAGGTCGGCCTTGACTTCGGCACGGGTGGTGTGGGAAACGAAGGCTTGGTCAACCGGATACTGGGCTTCAGCGAAAGCGACGGACGAAGCGGACAGGGCCAGGACTGCTGCGATGATGGTCTTTGCGGACATGATGTTCTCCTTGGGTACAGTTAAGTTCAATCGGGTTAAATACAGTTTGGTGATGCACAGGCAATGTTGGGTACATGTTTCGGTGGAGCGAATGGGACACATGTGCCGCTCTCTAGAACTCCGTCGCCACCGCCTCGTCTGGGGCGTTGCGATGTCGTTCATCGATGGACTGAAGTCTACGGAAGAGCGGCGCGAAGAAAAACCATGCCAGAGAGAATTGAGTGTTCCGCGATCTGGAACAATCGTCAGGGACTATCGAAGCGATAGGTAATAGTCGCAACAGTAACAGTCTCTACCGCTACGCCGTCACGACGGTAGCGAGGGCCGCGCAGAGGACAGCGCCAGGCCGCTGCAGAGCGCAGGCAGACTGGTACATCGCAGGCCAGGGGCCTGCACGCAGATGAAAACGTCGGGGACAGCCGCGTGAACAGGTCCTAGCGAGCGGAGCGATCCAGCTTCTGCTGCTCCAGCAGTTGTTCGGCCTCGGACAGGCCCCCGGGCTTGAGCACGGTGCGGCCCTTGGCAGGCGCGCCATCCAGTGGTGCAGGAACAGTCTCCTGCTCAGGGGTGTGGCGCGGATCGGGATGATCCTCGAGGGCGTTATCGGGCTTGGTCGGATCGGCGGGATGCATGCTCATAATGGTCTCCTCATCGCTCAGGTCCACTGGCGCTGGCTGGCGCGCAGCGGACGGGTGTATTCCTCGTGCTGAGGTTGGGCCGGGCGCTCGCGCCTTTGCGCTGCGACGGTGGGTCGGGGCTGATCCTGGACGTCACCTGTGGAGGAAATCGTGCGCGCTACCGCGCCACGTCCCAGGGAGCGGCGCAGGCGCTGGCGCACCGGGTCGTCAGGGTGCTCTCCCATGCGCGCGAATTCTTCCTTCAGGCGGGATAGCTCGTCATCGGACAGGTCTTCGGCCTCCATCATCTGCTTGCGTGTCCCTTTGACGGCGCGGATCAATTCATCCAGCTTCAGTTGTGTCGCCTGGGCATCGCGGTTCTGGGCGTTCTGGATCAGGAAGACCATCAGGAAGGTCACGATGGTGGTGCCGGTATTGATGAGCAGTTGCCAGGTGTCGGAGTAGTCGAACATCGGGCCGGTGATGGCCCAGACCAGCACCACGCCGAGCGCCAGGACGAAGGTCCAGGAACTGCCCACCGCACGCGCGCAGGCTTCGCTGAAATGATGGAAGGTTTCGGAAAGACCGGCATCGGCAGGCGTGGCCGATCCGGGGTGATTGGTGGCTTTCATGATGCGCTGTCTCCTCCCGCAATCTCCTTGTTGTTGCGGCAAGGGGCGCGAAATCAGGAGTGCAAACTCAGGAGTGCAGACTGATGGCGCAGACCCATGCCGGGAATGAGCGAGAGTATCTCTGCGGTAGCCACCCACCGCAAAGCAGACAAGCGCCATCCCTGCTGTAGGAAAGCAGGCAGCCCAGCGCTTAGGCCACGTTCTTGTAGGGAATTGGACGGTCGGATTCCTCGGCCACGATCTGCATCTCGCCGATGCGGTTGCGCAATTCCTCCCAGGGATGCTGGGGCAGGCCGTCGCGCGCATGCTCGGACTGCACGCGGCTGGCCAGCTCCTCGACATCTTCGGCCACGCGTTCCTGCCAGCGTCGTTCCAGCGCGATGAACAGCACGATGGCCGCCACCAGCCCGCCCATGCACAGCGCAAGCGCGGCATAGATGGCGTACTGCATGATGGCGTCGATCCAGTCCATGTGCGGCCGGTCCTCGTTTGGATGGGTGGGGGGTGAATATCGGGAATGGACGGATCTTAGGCGTGTAACTCGACGATGCCCATCAGGAAATGACTGAGTCGCCGTCCTGCCACAGGCCAAGCTCATCCGCAGGAACCGCCTCGCCAGCGGAAAGGTCTGCCGTCTTGCCGTTCAGCCTTCTGCTGTTGGCTCATCCCACCGGAGTCGCCCATGTCCGCCCCCTCGTTCGCCCACGTCGGCAGCACGACCATTCCCGCCCGTCTGGACCGCCTGCCATGGTCGCGCTGGCACTGGCGCGTGGTCATTGCGCTGGGCGTGGCCTGGGTTCTGGACGGGCTGGAAGTCACCCTGGTCGGCTCGCTGGGCAGTGTCCTCGAACGCTCCGATACGCTGGGGCTGGATGCAGCCCAGGTCGGCTGGACCGGCTCGCTCTACATAGCCGGCACGGTGCTGGGGGCATTGCTGTTCGGGCGCCTGACCGACCGCCTGGGGCGCAAGCGCCTGTTCATGCTGACCCTGGCGCTGTACATGGCCGCCACGCTGGCGACCGCCTTTGCGCAGGACTTCCTGTTCCTGGCCCTGTGCCGCTTCGTCACCGGCCTGGGCATCGGCGGGGAATATGCGGCCATCAACTCGGCCATCGACGAACTGGTGCCGGCGCGGGTGCGCGGCCGCGTGAACCTGATCATCAATGCCAGCTTCTGGATCGGCGCGGCACTGGGCGCCGGCCTGTCGCTGGTGATCCTGGACCCGCGCGTACTGGGTGCGGCGCTGGGCTGGCGCGCCTGCTTCCTGCTGGGGGCGGTATTGGCGGTGGCCATCCTGCTGGTGCGCCGGCATGTGCCGGAAAGTCCGCGCTGGCTGCTCATGCATGGGCATCACGAGAAGGCCGAACAGGTGGTGCGGGAGATCGAGACACAGGTCGCGGCTGAACACGGTCCATTGCCAGCGCCGCTGCCTGCCGATACCTCGCCGGCTGCCAGTACTGGTACCGGCATGCTGCCCTGGCGCGAGATGGCGCAGGTGCTGCTGCATCGCTATCGCCAGCGCAGCCTGATGGTGGCGCTGATGATGGTGGCCCAGGCTTTTGTCTACAACGCCATCTTCTTCACCTATGCGTTGGTGTTGACGCGCTTCTTCCAGGTGCCGGACCACCGCGTGGCGCTCTACATCTTCCCCTTCGCGCTGGGCAATGTGCTGGGGCCGCTGGTACTGGGCCATCTGTTCGACAGCATCGGCCGGCGTCGCATGATCGCCGCCACCTACCTGCTCTCCGGCGCCGGACTGGCGGCCACCGCCTGGGCCTTCCAGGCCGGCCTGCTCGATGCGCTCGGGCTGGCGCTGTGCTGGAGCGCGGTGTTCTTCGTGGCATCGGCGGCGGCCAGTTCGGCCTATCTCACGGCCAGCGAGGTATTCCCGCTGCGCATGCGGGCCATGGCCATTTCGATCTTCTATGCCATCGGGACCGGGGTGGGGGGATTCATCGCGCCGCTGCTGCTGGGCTGGCTCATCGCCAGCGGCGACCGTCATGCGGTAGCGGCGGGTTATGCGCTGGGCGCATGCCTGGCCCTGCTGGCGGGTGCCTGCGCGCTGCGCTGGGCGGTGGATGCGGAACGGCGCACGCTGGAAGACGTGGCGGAGTGGAAGGACTGATCGCCCCGCTAGGCCAGGACCTTCTCGGCGATGCCTGCCCCCAACGGCGCCAGCAGTGCCCGCAATTCTTCTTCGCCGAACTTGATGGTAGTGGTGTCATCCCGCCCCAGCATGCCTTCGGCCAGGGCCGACTTGCGCGCCTGCAGCTCCAGCAGGCGCTCTTCGATGCTGCCCTCGATGACCAGCTTGTAGACGAACACCTGGCGCGTCTGACCCAGTCGATGGGCGCGGGCGATGGCCTGCTCTTCCACGGCCGGATTCCACCAGGGATCGACCAGCACCACGGTATCGGCAGCGGTCAGGTTCAGGCCCACGCCGCCGACCTTCAGGCTCACCAGCAGGAGCGGCACCTGTTGTGCCTGGAAGCGTTCAATCACGGCACCACGGGCGGCCGGTTCGGTGTCGCCGGTCAGCATCAGGCAGGGCAGCTGCAAGCCCTGCAGCTCGCTGTCGATGAGCCGCAGCATGCTGGTGAACTGCGAGAACACCAGGATGCGGCGCCCCTCGGCCACCAGTGCCGGCAGGGTATCGCGCAACCACTCGATCTTGGCGCGCTCCAGCCCCTGGGGCATGCGTCCCTGCTTGAGCAGGTAGGGGTCGCAGCAGACCTGGCGCAGCTTCAACAGCGCATCCATCACGCTGACCTGCACACTGCCCAGCCCGCGCCGTTCCAGGGCGCGCCGCACCTGCTTGTCGGCGGCCACGCGCACGCTTTCGTAGAGCTCACGCTGGCGCCCCTGCAGTTGCAGGCGCTCCACGATCTCGATGCGGGCCGGCAATTCCTGCAGCACGTCTTCTTTGCGCCGGCGCAGGATGAAGGGGCGCACCCGCTGCGCCAGCAGTCGCGCGCGTACGGTCTGGCCCTGCTGTTCGATAGGCTTGCGCCACAGCCGCGCAAAGCTGCGCGCGTCGCCGAGAAAGCCCGGCATCAGGAAATGGAACTGGCTCCACAGCTCACCCAGATGGTTTTCCAGCGGTGTGCCGGTCATGCAGAGACGATGGCGGGCATGCAGTCGGCGCGCGGCGGCGGCGCTGCGGGCGCCGGCATTCTTGACGGTCTGGGCCTCGTCCAGCACCAACAGGTGAAAACGCAAGGACAGCAGCGCATCCAGGTCGCGCCACAGCAAGGGATAGGTGGTCAGCACCAGGTCGGCCTGGCCGGCGGCAATCGTGGCGACGTGGCGGGCGCGGTCGTCCCCGTGCAGCACCACCACGCGCAGTGCCGGCGCAATGCGCTGCGCCTCCTGCTGCCAGTTGAACAACAACGAGGTCGGTACCACTACCAGCGCCGGCAGGTCCAGGCGAGCGGCCTGCTGCTCGATCAGCAGGTGGGCCAGCACCTGGGCGGTCTTGCCCAGGCCCATGTCATCGGCCAGGATGCCGGCCAGGCCGTGCTCACGCAGGTATTGCATCCAGGCCACACCCTGCAGCTGGTAGCCGCGCAGGCGCAGACCCAGTCCATCGGGTGCCGCCACCGGTACGACGCTGCCGGCGGCGCGCAGGCGCTGCGCCAGTTGCAGCACGCCGGTCGCGCCGCTCATATGCCAGGGCTGGCCGCCATCGAGGGCCCGCAGCGCGCCATGCAGGCTGTCGAGGCGGTGCGCATCCCAGGGGGTCAGGCGCAGCGGACCGTCCTGGCGCTTGAGGTCGATCAGCAGATCGAGCAAGGCCAGCACCACCGCCTTGAGCGGACCGGCCATGGCATCGATGCGACGCCCGCCGGGGGCGCGCAGGGAAATCACCGCATGCGGGTCCATGCGCTCGACCTGTTGCGCATCGGCCCAGCGCGGGTCGCGCCGCAGCAGGTCGGCCACCATCGGCGCCACGTCCATGGATTGCCCATCGACATCGATGCCGATGGACAGCAACCAGCGGCCGGTCGGATCCAGGCCATCGAAGACTTCGCTGGAAAAGGCACGGGGCAACAGGGGCGCAGCCACTTCGCGGCTGACGACTTCACCGGTGTCGGGGCTGACGATGATGCGCCAGGCGCTTACCGGCACGCTCTCGTGGGCGAAGCCGGGGCGCAGGCGCAAGACCCAGCCCATCTGTTGCAGGCGCGGCGCCTGGTCGGCCCAGAAGTCGCCGAAGAATTCTTCCTGCACCAGCGTCCAGAGCGGGCCGGCGTCATGCAGGGGATTGCTGGCGCGCCATTGCAGGGCATCTTCGCGCAGAGGCAAGAAGCCCATGTCGCGGATGGTCTCCAGCGCCAATGCTTCGGCCTGGGGATCGCGCACGATGTGGGCCGGCGTGTAGCCGGCTTCGTCCTCGGCGTGACCTGTCGGCGCCGGCGTGCTCCAGCGCTGCGCCCCGTCGCCATAGACCCAGTCGATCTGCGCCACCGTGACCAGGGCGCCACGTGGCCCGAACAGGCCATGGGCGCGCATGCCCAGCAGCCCCTCGCCACGGGTGAGGGACTGCAGGGTCAGGCGCGGATGGAAGGCACTGGGAGAAGGAGAAGGCGGACTGGGCATGCGACCAGGGAAATTGGGCAAAGCGGCCATTGTAGGGCGCTTCGCGAGCAAGTTGCAGCAGGGGGGCAGGCGCGCGACAGGAAAGAGATGCGACCCGGGAAGACGGCAGGCCGCTTACCTGGCCGGCGGAGTGATGCAGAAGTCCAGCATGCCGAAGGGGGTACGCCCTTCGCCGGTGGCCCATACCCACACCGCCCAGCACAACAGGCCGCACACCAGCAACAGGGCCAGCACGATGTGCAGTCCGGAGGCTTTGCGCAAGACGTCTTCGACGCGGTCAAAGAGGGCGGTCATGGATGAGCTGGGAAATAAGGAAGTGGGACGAGTAAAGAAAGCTAACAACCAGCATTCTAGCCAAGGCCGACGGCCGATGTAATGGGACAAATTGACGCAGTGTCAGGCTGGCAATATCGGGAAACATTGACGCAGCCTGCTCTGCCTGCTCTGTTACCCTAGCGCACTTCCCCCACCCCAAGGCAGCCACACCATGACTACCGCCCTGCTCATCATCGATGTCCAGCACGCCCTGTGCACCGGTCCCGACGCCGTCGTCAACGGCGAGCTCACCATCGCCAACATCAACCTCCTGTCGCAGAAGGCGCGTGCCGCCGGGATGCCGGTGATCTTCGTGCAGCACGAGGACCAGGGTGCGTTGCTGCAGGGCAGTCCCGGTTGGCAACTGGCGTCGGGCCTGCAACGGCATGCGACGGATTTGGACGTGCGCAAGCGTGGTTCGGATGCCTTCCATCACACCGGGCTGGAAGCGCTGCTGCGCTCGCTGGGTGTGACGCAACTGGTGGTGTGCGGCATGCAGACCGAATTCTGCGTGGAATCCACGGTGCGGCGCGCGCTGGCGCTGGGCTTTCCGGTGACGCTGGCGGCCGATGGCCATACCACCGCGCCCAATGGCGTGCTGTCGGTGGCCGACGTGGTGGCGCATCACCACGCCACGCTGTCCAACCTGGGGGCCTATGGCGTACGCACCACCATCAAGCCGGTGGCCGAGATCGCCTTCTGATCGCGGTGACGCCCTCAGAAGCGCTGCGCGCTGAAGGGTGACAGGTCGATCTCGGGGGCTTGCCCGGTCAGCAACTGGGCGACGATGCGACCGGTGCGGGCCGAGCAGCCCAGTCCGATATGGCCGTGACCATAGGCATGGATGATGTCGTGGCTGGCACGGGCGTGGCCGATGCAGGGCATGCCATCGGGCGTGCTGGGACGCCGGCCCAGCCAGAATTGCACATCCTCCGGGGCCAGCGTGCGGGGCAGGCCGGGGAAGAGCTTGAGGGCGATGTCGCGCATGATCTCGCCGCGGCGCCAGTCCGGCGCAGCTTCGAAGGAAGCGAATTCCACCTGGCCGGCGATGCGCAGCCCCGTCTCCATCTGGGTGGCGATGACCTTGAATTCAGACACCATCATCGGCGTGCGTGCGGTGGCCTGCAGTTGCTGGCCACGGATCACGGCGTGGTAACCCCGCTCGCTCTCCAGTTGCACGCGGTCACCGGCCTGGGCGGCCAGGGCCTTGGAGCGCGCGCCGGCAGCGATCACGGCGGCATCGCAGGCGATCTCGCCCTGTTCGGTCAGTACCGCCTTCAGGCGCCCCTGTTCGACCCGGAAGCCGCTGGCGCGGCCGCTGATGCGGGTGGCGCCGCGGGCCAGCACATAGGCTTGCAGCGCCTGCATGTAGGCGCCAGGATTCTTGCAGTGACCAGCCTCGTCCACATGGACTGCGAAAGCGAAGGCCGGATCGAGATCGGGCTCGCGGCGACGCAGGCTCTCGCCTTCCAGCTCCTGCCAGGTGATGCCCAGTTCGCGCCGCACGCCCCAGCCGAAGGCGTCGTTGTCGAAATGCCGGCGCGAGCGATAGACGTGCAAGACGCCCGAGGTATCGATCAGGTGGGCCACGCCGGCACGGCGCGCCACCTCCAGGTGCAGGTTGCGGGCATCGGCCACCAGCGTGCGCAGGGCGCGGGCGGTGGAGCGGATGCGATCACGCCGGGCGCTGGCCAGGTTGCGCAGCAGCCAGGGCGTCAGACGGGGCAGGTAGCGCCAGCGGATCGATAGCGGGCCCAGCGGGTCCTTCAGGTAGCCCGGCACTTTTTTCCACATGCCCGGCTCCACCGGGGGAATCACCGAATGCGAGGACAGCCAGCCGGCATTGCCGTAGCTGGAGGCTTCTTCGCTACCGGCCTCGTTGAAGTCCAGCAGGCTGACCTGCAGGCCCTCGTCCAGCGCATGGATGGCGCTCATGAGCCCCACGGCACCAGTGCCGATGACGACGACGTGGCGGGGAAAGACAATTTCCGGGGAGGTGGACATGGGCGGATGTGCGGAATAAAGCAGCATGATACGAGAACTTGCCGGCGGGTGTCTGATAGACGTCGCGGTCAGCATTGATCAGGTCCGGCAGACCGATCCGGATCAAGGCGGGCTGGATTGACCCGCCGCACGGCGCCGCCTAAGATCGGCATCCGGCAGCACTGGCCCAGGGCGGGCGCGACAACGGCGGCCCGGGCATTCGCGCCCATTACCATCCGAATTACTACGGCGCCTTTGTCCTCGATCCGGACGGACACAACATCGAAGTCGTCTGCCATTGCCCGGCCTGAAACAGACGCGGCACTGTTGCGCTTGACAGCATCACCGGAGCGGCGGAGGCTGGCATGCGCCGGCCCCGTTGCCGCCCGCAGCCCGTCACCATCCATCCGCCAGCCCGAGGAGACCCGCATGAGCCAGCCCCATACCGTCAAGATCTTCCGCGTCCTGCGGGCCAAGCCGGAGCGCGTCTATCGCGCCTTTCTGGATCCCGATGCCATGGTGAAATGGCTGCCGCCCCATGGCTTCACCGGCAAGGTGCATCACATGGATGCACGGGTCGGTGGCTCGCACAAGATGTCGTTCACCAATTTCAGCACCGGGCAGTCGCACGCCTTCGGCGGTACCTATGTGGAGCTGGTACCGCATGAGCGCATCGTCTACACCGACAAGTTCGACGATCCCAATCTGCCGGGCGAGATGAAGGTCACCATCAGCATCGCCGCCAACCTGGTGGGCAGCGAACTGACGGTGGTGCAACAGGGCATACCGCCGTCGATCCCGCTGGAATTCTGCTACGCAGGCTGGCAGGAATCATTGCAGCTGCTGGCGCAACTGGTCGACCCGGAAATCCCGGACGGCGCCTGACGTCGCTGCGTCATTGCCCCTGCGCAGCGGCTTCGTTGTAACGCAGCGTGCGTGGCTGGTAGGGCTGGCCGTTGATGCGCCGCAACTGGTGGAAGTGGGCACTGACGAAGCGCTCGCTGAGGATGTCGTGGCGGGCGTCGTAATAGACCGAATCCACACCCAGCAGGCCTAATACCGTGTGTTCCATCTGGTCGGTCTGGTAGGGACGGTATTCGAGCTGGGCTTTTTCTTCCGCACTCTTGCCGGTGAAGGAGCGGGTCCACGCCAGCATCGGGATCTCATAGCCGGTGGCATCGGCCACCGACTGGCCGGCGTGGTTGCGGGTGTGCCCGACCTCCTGCGCATGGTCGGAGCTGAAGAGCAGGCTGGCATTGTCTTCGCGGGCATCGTTCATGGTCAGCCTGAGCATGCTGCCGACCACGTAGTCGTTGTAGGCGATGGCGTTGTCGTATTCGTTGCGCAATTGCCTTATCCAGGCCGAGCGGTCGGCGTTCTCCAGCCGTTCGGCCACGCTGTCGCGCAGGCTGTCGAAGCGGGCGTACTGGCTGGGATAGCGCATGTCATAGGTGGGATGGGCTCCCAGCAGGTGCACCACGATCAGCTTCTTCGGGGCCGGGTCCTGCAAGGCGGCTTCCAGGGCCGGCAAGAGGTTGCCGTCGAAATTGTTTTCCCCGCGCCCGGCCCCCTTGTTGATGAAGACCTGATGATCGGCGCGGCGCGAGACCAGCCCCAGCCAGCCGTCATTGGGTGGCTGATTGGATAGCCAGTGGATGCGGAAGCCGGCCTCGCGCGCCAGCATCAGCACGTCCGGCTTGCGGTTCCAGGCCTGCGGGTCGTTCAGGTCGGCCGGGGTCAGCATCTTCATCAGCGAGGCCATGGTGGCAGGCTCCGAGGAGACCACGTCACGGAACACGATCAGGTCCTTGCGCATGGCCTCCAGCGTGGGCGAGGTCGCACGCTCATAGCCATACAGCGACATGTTGGCGCGGTTGAGGCTCTCGCCGATCACCCACACCACGGTGTTGCGTTCGGGACCGTGGTAACGCACCTGCCACTCCGACTTTTGCGCCATGTTGCGCGCCACGTTCTCTTCCATGCTGGCGGCCTGGGCCATCTGGTCGCGGTAATCCAGATAGCGGATGGGCCAGAACAGCAAGGGATTTTCCTTGGCCATGGTCGGGTTGAAATGCAGCGCAATGAAGATCGCCAGCAGACTGCCGACCCCCGCCACACCCCGCCAGCGCCAGACCGGGGCCGGCTGGCCCGCCTCGCTGCGGCGCAGGCGGCGCTCGGCCAGCCAGACAGCACCCCACGTCAGCCACAGCAGGCCGGCTGCCTCGGCCACGTCACGCCCGTTGTGGCGGAAGAACTCGCTGCTCTCGGCGGGGTTGGTATTGAAGATGGCCTGCAGCACCAGTACCGGATTGGGGCGCAGCCCGAAGTAGTCGCGCAGGAAGCCCTTGATGGCGGCATCCAGCAAGAACAGGCCGATGATGCCCAGGCTTGCCGCCGAGAACCAGCCGGGCCGACGCCGCAAAACGGGGATCGCCAGGAACAGGCCGGCGATCCCCGGCAAGGCCGTGGCCATGAGCACGCTGCTCTTGGCCAGCTCGTTGGCGCTGATGCGACCCAGCGCCCAGAACACCGCCAGGCCGGCCAGGCCCAGCAACAGTCGTTTGAGCAGTTTGTTCAATGCTGTCTTTCCGCCGCCCAGTCGGCAATATGGCTGTCATCGGGAAATGGATTGCGGCACCGGCGCTCCCCTGCGCCGGCCACCGGTGCAGGGGAGCGCCGGTGCCGCCATGGTGGCCTGTCACATCCTTCACGTTTCACACACGCAGTCTGCGCGATAGGACAAGCTCAGCGATAATTTGTTTCCAGGCCGCGAGGATAACATTGCATAGCAGGCACCCGCGTCCGGTGCAGATTTTCCAGCGACCTCCCCCTATCGAAAGGAACACCATGCGTACCCTCCCCCATCGCCTCTGCGCCGCGCTCATCGGTCTGTCGGCCTGCATGGCCGCCCTGTCGCCGGCCTCGGCCCAGGGCGTCTATGACGACTGGTCCTCGGTCAAGGCGCCGGCTGCGCCGGCACTGTCGCACATCACAGTGGACCCTTCCACCACCGCCCTGCTGGTGCTGGACCTGGCGCGCCAGACCTGCCATCCCGATACCCGTCCGCGCTGCGTGGCCATGCTGCCACGGGTAGCCAAGATGCTGGCGCTGGCGCGGGAGAAGAAGATCACCGTGATCCACACCCTGGGGGGTGCCAGCACACCGGCCGATGTCTGGCCCGAGGCGGCCATGCAGGCGGGCGAGCCGCTGTTCAAGTCCGGCCCCGACAAGTTCCTCAATACCGACCTGGAAAAGACCTTGCGTGACAAGGGCATCAAGACCGTCATCTGCATCGGTGCCGCAGCCCATGGGGCGGTACTGCATACGGCCTCCAGCGCAGCGCTGCGTGGCTTCGACGTGGTGGTGCCGGTTGACCTGATGGCCTCCGACACCCCCTATGCCGAGCAATATGCGGCCTGGCACCTGGTCAATGCGCCGCGCCTGGGCGAGCGCGTGAAACTGACCCAACTGAGCTGGATCAACTAGGCGAAAAAAATCCCGTCCGGCAGGGCCGTGACGGGATGGCAGCGTGACGGCCGCGCGGCCTATGCCGGCAGCAGCACGCGCTGGCTGTCGCGCAGGCGGAAACGTCCCACCAGGCCGGCCAGCTGGTCGGTCTGGTCGCGCAGGGAGTGGGCCGCGGCAGCCGCCTCCTCCACCAGCGCGGCATTCTGCTGGGTGCCTTCATCCATCTGCGTGACAGCATGGTTGATCTCGTCGATGCCGCGACTCTGTTCCCGGCTGGCCACCGCGATCTCGTTCATCAGGGTCGCCACGCGGGCCACCGAATCGACGATCTCGTGCATGGTCTTGCCGGCCTGGTCGACCAGGTCCGCACCGGTGGCTACCTGCTGCACCGATCCTTCGATCAATTCCTTGATCTCGCGCGCTGCCGCGGCCGAGCGCTGCGCCAGGCTGCGCACCTCGGTGGCCACCACCGCGAAACCGCGTCCCTGTTCACCGGCACGGGCCGCTTCCACGGCCGCATTGAGCGCCAGGATATTGGTCTGGAAGGCGATGCCGTCGATCACGCCGATGATGTCGGCGATGCGCGAGGAACCCAGGCGAATCTCGCCCATGGTCTGCACGACGCGGTCGACTACCTCACCACCCTCGCTGGCCAGACGTGAGGACGTTGCCACCAGCTCATTGGCCTGATGCGCGTGGTCGGCGTTCTGGCGCACGGTGGAGGTCAGTTCTTCCATGGCCGAGGCGGTCTCTTCCAGACTGGAAGCCTGTGATTCGGTGCGCGATGAGAGGTCGGCATTGCCGCTGGCGATTTCTCCGGAAGCGGTATTGATGATGGCGATACTGCGATGCACCTCGCCCACCATCGTGCCCAGGCTCTCGGTCATGTGGTTCAGCGCCAGCATCAGCTGGCCGGTCTCGTCACGGCCGTGCACCTTGACCTGACCGGTCAGGTCATTGTCGGCCACGCGACGTGCCAGTTGCAGGGCCTCGACCAGGGGTCCCGCCACCACCCGGGCGATGGTCACGGCCAGTATCAGGCCGATCAGGATGCCGGCGGCCAGCACGCCGATGATCCAGTTCTGCGATGTGTTGTAGACGCGGTCGGCCTCTGTGTTGGCGGCTTCCTTTTGCTCGATGTTGGCCAGGCGCAGGGTCGAGAACTGCTTTTCGATGGCGCGATAGGCCTTCAGCGAGTCACCCTTGGTCAGAGCCAGCGCCTCTTCCTTGTGATTGTCGTGGGACAGCGCGATGATCTTCTTGTGCTCGACGAGATAGGTGGCCAGGGTCTTGCTGAGCTGGTCGAATGTGCTGGCCTGCTCCGGGGTGAGGTCGAGCTTGCGGTATTGCTCTTCCAGGCTGCTGAATTCCTTGTAGCGGTCGGCCAGTGCCTTTTCCAGCGTCGCCATGGTTTCCTGATTGCCCAGGATGTGCTGGAACTCGGTGGAGCGTACCCGCACCAGCGTGCGTTCCAGCATCAGGCTGATGCGTATGCTGGGTTCCCACTTGTGGGCGATTTCGGTAGCCGTGTCATTGACCTTGTCCATCTGATACAGCGAGAAGATGCCAAGCGCTGTCATCAGCCCCAGCACCGTGACGAAGGAGAGCAACAGCTTGGTTGCGATCTTCCTGTCCATGAACCATTTCATTGAGATATCCCTTTCCTGTCCAACCCCACCAATCGGTCACGGAGAAAATCCGAAGGCCTGAGAAGATTGGCTTTTCGATATTTCCTCTTGCGCAAAACAAAAGGACCCAGCCCGTGTCACGGACTGGGTCCTGGAGGGGCCGCCCGAGCGGCCGGCCCTCCATGTCGGCAGACTCAGGCGAAGTCGAACAACTGCGCCGCTGTCTTGCCGGTGATGAAACGACGGTCCTGCTCATCGCTCACCAGATCCTCGAATCGCCGCCAGCTGTCGGCATAGTCGGTCATGCTCTCGTGCTGGGTATGCGGCCAGTCGCTGCCCCAGAGCAGGCGCTCGGGCCCCAGATGCTGGCGCAACAGCGGCCAGGCCTGACGCGCAAAATGCGCACCACCCTCACTGCCGCCATTGCGGTATTGCGCCGACAGCTTCACCCACACCAGGCGCGAAGCACCGGTGGAGAGCAGGTACCGGAAACCTGGATCGTCCACGCCCAGGGCCGGATCGACCCGGCCGAAATGATCCACCACGACCTTCATGCCCAGTTCCAGCAAGGGCTCCAGCACCTGCGGCAGGTCCACCGCCTCGCGATGGATCTCGACCTGCCAGCCCAGTTGCGCGATATGCCGCAGGGTGTCGCGCCAGGCGCCTTTGAAATCCGGCAGCGGTGCGCCTCCCACCAGGTTGAAACGCACGCCGACCACGCCCCCTTGCTGCAAGGCCAGCAGGGCTTGCTCGCCGATATCGGGCTCGACCATGGCGATGCCGCGCAGACGATCCGGTGCGCGGGCGATGGCCTGCAGCATGTAGCTGTTGTCGCTGCCCAGGAAACTCGGCTGCACCAGCACGCCGTGACTCATGCCCAGGGCATCCAGCCGGGCCAGGTATTCGTCCACGGTGATGTCGTAGGCCGGGGTGTAGCGACGGCCATCAGCCATCGGCAGGCCACGCGCAAACACGTGCGCGTGGGTGTCGATGCGCAGGCCGGTGGTGCTGGCCGCTTTGCTCATGCTGCCGTTTCCATGCTGCGGCCCTTGGTTTCAGGGAGCATCAGCACGGCCACCACCACCAGCGAATAGGCGATGGCGGCATCGATGCCGATGGCCTGGCCCAGCGGCATCGAGTCACTCATGTGACCCACCAGCACCGGGAAGCCGGCCGAGGCCACGCGACCGAAGTTGTAGCAGAAACCGACCCCGGTGCCGCGGATGCCGCTCGGATACAGTTCGTTGAACAGCGCACCCAGGCTGGCCGGAATACCGGCTGCAAAGAAGCCCAACGGGAAACCGCAGACCAGCATCTGCGTGTCGGTCAGCGGCAGGAAGATGTAGCACAGCACGGTCAGCACGCAGCAGATGGCAAACGAAGCCACGGTACGACGGCGACCGATGCGGTCGAGCAATTGCGAACTGGCGATGCAACCACACCAGAAGGCGACGATGATGACCGCCAGATAGCCCCCGGTGGAGAGCACCGACAGGTGCTTCTCGGTCTTGAGGTAGGTCGGCAGCCAGGTCATCAGCGCGTAGTAACCACCATGGGCGCCCACCCCCAGCAGGCTGCCGATAATGGTCAGGCGCAGCACGTCGGGGCGGAAGATGCCCAGCAGGGTGCTGGCTGCAGGCTTGCCGGCAGCGGCCTTACGGCCGGCCAGGAAGGCATCGGTTTCCGGCACCGAACGGCGCACGTATACCACCAGCAGTGCCGGCAGCAGGCCGATGACGAACATCACGCGCCAGGCCATTTCCTGCGGCAGCAGCGAGAACAGCACCGAGAACAGCAACACCGCGCCGCCCCAGCCCACGGCCCAGGCGCTTTGCACCGTGCCCATGGCCTTGCCGCGATGTTCGGCGCGGATGGTCTCGGCCATCAGCACGGCACCGGCCGCCCATTCGCCGCCGAAACCAAAACCTTGCAAGGCCTTCAACACCAGCAGTTGCGGATAGCTCTGGGCAAAGGCGCTCAGGAAGGTGAACAGCGAGAACCAGATGATGGTGATCTGCAGCGTCTTGACGCGGCCGTAGCGGTCCGACATCGCGCCGGCAAACCAGCCGCCGATGGCCGAGGCCACCAGCGTGGCGCCGCTGATCAGGCCGGCATCGGCCTTGCTGAGGGAAAAGGCCGCGATCAGCGCCGGAATGGCCAGGCTGAACATCTGCACGTCCAGCGCATCCAGCGCCCATCCGCTGAAGCAGGCCCAGAAGGTCTTGCGTTCCTTGGCAGTCACCTGCCGATACCATGAAAACATTGTCTCGTCCTCTAAGCTGAAGGCGCGCAACCGGTGCGATCCCCTCCCGGCAATGGCTGGGGAGGGATGAACGGAAGCGCGAAGCTGATTGAATTATCTCGTTGATTACTCATATAGACATATATATGAGTTGGCGTAAGATAACACAGGCAAATGGCCTCAACAATCCTCATCCGCTCGTGGTGCAATCTCTCCTGGCAGGCCGCATCGGGTAGCTGTCATGGGATGCAGGCATGATCTGCGTGATGCGGCCACAAGACAATGCCGGGGGCACTGTACCTGCCAGGGCTGGGCTGCACTGTTCACCCCGCCGTTGTGGGCAAGCCGCGCCACGGGTAGACTGAGCCCCTTTCATCCATGCAAGGCCAGTTCCACCATGCCTGACCAGTCCGTCGATGGGCGCCTGCCGCTTTATCTCCAGTTGCGCGACCTGTTGGCCGCGCAGATCCGCGCCCAGAAGTGGCAACCGGGTCAAGCCATTCCGTCGGAAGCGGAACTCAGCCAGACCCATCAGATGGCAGTGGGAACGGTGCGCCGCGCCATCGAAACACTCATCGCCGAAGGGCTGGTGGAGCGTACGCATGGCCGGGGGACCTTCGTGCGCAAGGCGCGCTTCGACAATTCCCTGTTCCGGTTCTTCCGTTTCGAATCCGCCGAGGGGCAACCGCTGGCGCCCCGGAGCGTCATCGTCGGCCGCAAGATCATCGAGGCGCCACGTCAGGTGGCCGAGGCCCTGCACCTCAAGCCCCATGCCCGGGTGATCGAACTGCTGCGCCTGCGCACGGTGGACGATCAACCGGTGCTGGCCGAGAACATCTATCTCTGCGCCCAGCGGTTCAAGGCCCTGGCCGACAAGGCGCCGGAAGATTTTGGCGACCTGCTCTATCCGCTGTATGAACGTGAATGCGGCCTGATCGTGGCCTCGGCCCGCGAGACCCTGACAGTGGAAACGGTGACGGCGGCGCAGGCGCGCCTGCTGGGCTTGAAGGAAAAGACGCCGGTAGTGGTGATCGAACGCATCGCCTTCGGTTCGGACGGAACACCGCTGGAGTGGCGGCAGTCCAGGGGTGCGGCGAGCAAGTTCAGGTATAGCGCGGAGATTCGCTAGCGGCAGCTTCCGGGACGCTACTTGCGTCGACCCTGGGTCAGCCGGGCGGCCCCTGGTTCCCGGATTTCCAGTATATGGGGCGGGCGCGCTGCATCGTTCGTCCCGGCCCTTACCTCGGCCAGCAAATCCGGATGCTTGCGCAGCAGGCGCAGCAACAATACCAATGCGCGTGGTGGCTTGATCTTCCCGGCCTCGTAACGGTTGAAGGCATTGATGCCGCCGCCGAACAGCAGGCTGGCTTCGCGCTGGCCCAACTGCAGGAGCTCGCGCGCCTCGGTGATCTCGGCAGGATCAATGAGGCCGGCATTGACCTCCTTGTTGAAAGCCAGTGCCTCGGAAGAGACTCTTTCTTCCTCCGCAGGCAGGGGCAGGCATTCACCGCAGAGCGGGCAATAGTCACCTGTCACGCCCCCGATGAGGGTCGTCTCGCCCTTATAGGTATAGGGCAGGTCTCGGGTGGCGCGGACCATCTCGGCACCGCCGCAACTGGGACAGTTCATCTCATCTCTCCTTGAACGATACGATCAATACGTCATCCATCACGGTCAGCTTGATGTACAGCACGCCATGACGGGTCAGCGGGCAGTACACGTCATGCCAGATCCGGTGATCCAGGTGGCTGGTCATGCTCTTGTAGAAATCACTGCTCTTGAGCGCGGCCACCACTGCGGTCATCTCCGATTCGTCCATGCCCAGTGCTACGGCGCCCAGGAGGGCCGTCGCAGTTTTGCGGATTCGTCCCTCGGCGAGCAGTGAATGGATTTGATACAGCTTACGGTGAGGCGTGTGCTTTTCCATGTGCATGGTAACCATCCTGGTTACGCAAACCAAGGTGATATGGGCAAAAATTGTTCGAGAAAACTGCGCAACAAGGTCGGATACGACTGATGTATGCAGCTGGAGAGGTGGAGTGAAGGAGGGAGTGTGGTGCGACTTGTGCGGATTTCAGACAGATGGTTTGAAATCCTGAGGAGATCTCGTTTACTATCGTCACTCAGCCCGTCACTTCCCGCACCATGAATCTGAAGCGATCCATCACCCGCAAGTCCACTGCCCTCCCGGCGGCAGGCCTGCGCGCGTGCGGGCTGAATACCAAAAAACGGCATCTCCGCTGACGGGGATGTCACGTCCCGTCCGGCGGATCGCCTGGCGGGACTGGATCGCAGCAGTATTTCCCCTTTCAGACCTCGCCCGGCAGCGCCGGCGGAACGGCTTTCTTCAACCGTTCTTCAAGAGGTACTCATGCAAAACAGTTTTACCGGACTCCAGATAGCCGGCGCCTTCCCCGCCACCGCCGACAAGGCGCTGCAGCTGTACGCCGACGCCCAGTACGCCAGTCCCTACGCCATGTCGGTCTTCGTGGCCCTGCGCGAGAAGCAGCTGCCCTTCACGCTGCAGACCGTGGATCTCGACGCCGCCGCCAACCTGGCACCGGCCTATGCCGAGCTGTCGCTGACGGCGCGCGTGCCGACGCTGCTGCACGGCACGCTGGCGCTGTCTGAGTCCTCGGCCATCACCGAATACCTGGATGAGGTCTTCGCCGGCCCGCGGCTCTATCCGCAAGACCCCGCGCAGCGCGCACGGGCGCGACAGGTGCAGGCCTGGCTGCGCAGCGACCTGATGCCGATTCGTGAAGAGCGCAATACGCAGGTGCTGTTCTATGGCGCGAAGAAGGCGCCGCTGACGGCGGCGGGCCAGGCGGCGGCATCGCGCCTGTTCCGCTTTGCCGAGAGCCTGCTGGCGCCGGGTGCGTCCTGCCTGTTCGATGCATGGAGCATCGCCGATACCGACCTGGCGCTGATGCTCAACCGGCTGGCCCTGCACGGTGACCCGGTGCCAGAGGCCCTGCTCCGTTACGCGCAGGTCCAGTGGCAACGGCCGGCCGTGCAGGAATGGGTAGCGTTGCAGCGTCCGCCATTGGCAAGTTGATCCAGGCTTGCGGGTCTCATGACCCATGAAAAAGGGGCGGCGCCTCTCGACGCCGCCCCTGTCCCACTCTCGCCTGCGATACCGTCAGGCCAGCGCCTGTGCGCGCGGTCGAGCCAACGCAAACACCACCGCCACGGCGACCAGATCGAACACCGCCAGCAGCACAAACAGCGGGCCATAGCCGATCTGCGTGACCAGGATGCCAAACAGCAAGGTGAACAAGGTCGCCCCCAAGTAACCGCTCATGCCGGTCAAGCCAGTGGCGGTCGCCACCTGGTTGCGGGTGAAGACGTCGGAAGTGATCGAATACAGCGCACCCGACAGCGTCTGGTGGGCGAAACCGCCGATGGACAGCAGCGCGATAGCCACATAGGGACTATCCACGAAGCCCACGCAGGCCGGCCCGATCATGGCCAGGCTTCCCACCAGCATGACCAGCTTGCGCGAGGTGAACAGTGACACATTGAGATGCTTGTGGAAGAACGGGCTCAGGTAGCCCCCCAGCACGCAACCGATGTCGGCGGCCAGGAAGGGCAACCAGGCGAACATGGCGATTTCCTTGATGTTCATGTGGCGCTCGGTCGCCATGTACAGCGGAATCCAGGCATTGAAGGTCTGCCAGGCCGGCTCCGAGAGGAAGCGCGGAACGGCGATCGACCAGAAGTTGCGGCTGCGCACGATGAGCGTCCAGCTCTCGCGCTGCACCTTCTCGGGCGATTTTTCCTGGCCGTCCAGGATGTAGGCACGTTCTTCCGGCGACAGCAGCTTCTGATCCCGCGGGTTCTTGTAGAACAGCATCCACAGCACGAACCAGATCACCCCCAGCACGCCCACCACCACGAAGGACATCCGCCAGCCGCCGTGCAGGATGGTCCACACCACCAGTGGCGGCGCGCACAGGGCGCCGATGGAGGAACCGATGTTGAACCAGCCGATGGCCACCGAGCGCTCCTTGGCCGGGAACCACTCGGTGGAAGCCTTCACCCCGCCCGGGATGCCAGCCGCCTCGGTCACGCCCAGCAGCGCCCGGAAGAAAGCCAGGCTCTGCCAGCCGGTGGCCATGGCAGCGGCGGCGCACACCAGCGACCAGGCCAGCGCGAAGATGCCGAAACCGATCTTGGTCCCCACCGCATCAAGGATGTAGCCCGCCACCGGCTGCATGAGGGCATAGCAGATCTGCCACGACACCACGATGTAGGAATACTGCTGGGTGCTCATGTCCAGCTCTTTCATCATGGTCGGTGCGGCCACCGACAGCGTATTGCGGGCCAGGTAATTGACGATCAGGGCCAGGGTCACCAGGGTGACCATGTACCAGCGGATTCCTCTTACGTACTTCATGGCGTCTCCAAAAGGATTTTTATTCAAATGGGCAGTACTGCAGCGGGCCGTCCCTGCTACGCGCGGCGCCGGACAGGCCGGACGACGGTGGATGACGCGCAGGGATACAGTCCCGGCCGTCCTGAGGACGGGCGGAGGCTTGAGAAGGCTAGGCAGGTCTTGGTTTCATACCGGTCTCCACACTGGCTGCTGTTGTCTTTTTTATGACTGCAATTATACGATGTCGTATAAGTTAAAGTGCAATTAGTCCGACTAATTTTGAATGCAGGTGGACAACTTTAATGATCGACGTCCATGAAGTCAACCGGATTCGCGCCATCTGGCAGCCTGGAAGCGCTTTTTAACGGGGTTTTCCGCTCGGTTGCACGAATAGCAACAGCTTTTGGTCGCGCTGGCTTGCACAGGCAAGGCGAGTCCTTCATAGTGTCCGGAGAAGAACTCAACGGCAGCAGTCATCGTACATGTCAGAATCCCGCACACCGCCGCCCCCCGCTCCAACGCCAGCGCCCGGCCAGCTCAGCCGCTCAGAACATATCTGCAAGCAGATCATCGCCGCCATCCTGCGCGGCGAACTGGGCGAGAACCGCCGCCTGCCGACCGAGGTGGAACTGGCGCAGCGCTACCAGGCCTCCCGCACCACAGTGCGCGAGGCGCTGTCGCGGCTGCGTTCGGAGGGCATCGTGGTATCGCGCCGCGGCTCCGGCAACTATGTGCAGCGCCTGCCGTCCCTGCAAAACAGCGTACCGGCGCAGATCGCCAGCATCCATGACATGGAGCGCTACTACGCCTTTCGGGAATGCGTGGAAGTGGGCGCGGCCGGCATCGCCGCCCTGGCGCGTCAGGAAGACGACGTGCGCCTGATGCACGCCTGCTTGCAAGCTCTGCGCAGTGCGCAACTGAAGGGGCAGACAGGGGTCGAGGAAGACCTGGCGCTGCACATGGCCATCGCCCGCGCCAGCCGCAACCCCTTCTTCATCTCCACCATCGAGCATGCGCTGGGACCGATACGCCAGTGCATGGAGCTGGCCCGGAATCTGGGCTCGCCCCAGGACAGTGTGCGCATCCAGACCATCGACGATGAGCACCAGGCCATTGTCCAGGCCATCGCCGAGGGGTCGCGCGAGCGGGCCGAAGCGGCCATGCGCGGACATATCGGCCTGGCGCGGCTGCGCATCTTCGAGGGCGGTTGAATATCAGGCCGTCAGCCCGGGCGCGGCACCTCGACCGACACGATCTTCACGCCCGGCAGGCTTTCGAAGCTGTGCCGCCCGGCATGCCCGGGCTGGGCATCGGTGATCAGGGTCCAGGGCTTTTCCACCGGGGTCCAGTGTTGCTGGCTGTCGCGATTGAGCTTGTCGGCCGTGACCAGCACGAACACCGTGGCGGCCTGGCGGATGATGCATTCCTTCAGATAGGCCTGTTCCACCGTGGCTTCGCACAGGCCGCGCCCGGCCACCACGCCATCGGCACCGAGGAAGGCCTTGTCGAAGGTCAGCCGGGTCAAGCCCAGCTGGGCGATGGGCCCGAAGGTACTCATGCTGGTGGGGCGCACATCGCCGCCGATCAGGGTCACGCCGACCTGGCTGCCAGCCAGCGTCTGCACCACCAGCAGGTTGTTGGTGATGACCTGGATACCGGTACGCGGCACCAGCGCCTTGGCCAGTGCCGCAGTGGTGGTACCGGCATCGAGGAAGACGGTATCGCCATCGGCCACGCAGGCTGCGGCCGCCGCACCGATGGCGTCCTTCTCGGCCTGGAAGCTGTGGCTGCGCTGCTCCAGCGACTCTTCCGGCGCATGCAGGCTGACCGAGGCGGCGCCGCCATAGGTACGCAGGATCAGGCCCTCATCGGCCAGTGCGCGCAGGTCGCGACGCACGGTGACTTCGGAGATGCCGAAGTGGTCGCACAGGGCGCCCACTTCCGTCATCCCCGAGAGGACGGCCTGGACCATGGCCTCGCGGCGGCGGGTAACTTTCATAGGGTGCAGTCTTGGGTTGTCGTTGCCGCCATCCCGGCGGGGATGGCAGGCAAGGAGTATACCGGCTTCCGGAGGCGCTCCACCGCTTCCGGGACTGCGCCGGTCGTAGCGCTCAGGCCGGTACGGTGGTGGCGCTGCGTGCCAGCATCTGCCAGCCCTGCCCCTGGCTGACCCAGCACAGCAATACCTTCAGGTGGCCAGTGCTCTTCTTCTCGTCGTTGTTGACCACGTCATAGGTGTGCCGCACGATGCCGGTGCTGCCCGCCACCTCCACCGTCTGCGCCGAGGTACGCACACTGAGGTAGCGCTGCTTGCTGGCGATGGCCTCCAGCAGGACCGCCTTGGTCCACACCCGGCCATCCGAGTGGGAATAGGTCATGCGCTCGTGCAGCAGGCCCTGCAGGGCAGCGCCGTCGCCCTGCTCCAGCGCCTGGCGCAGCGCCTCGCTGGCGGCTTCCAGCGAGGCCGCATCGGCTGCCGTGGCCGCCACGGCTGGCGTGCTCGCACCGACGGCGGCGATTCCTGTTCCCAATGCCACGAGGGCCTCCCTGCGGGTGATGGTTTGTATGTTCATGCTTGTCTCCTGCAATTAAGGTAATCAGGCAATCAGGCCGCAGCCGCTACCGCCTGCGCGACCCAGGCTTCCTCGACGGTCACGTACTTGATGTTCTGGCGGAAGTAGGTGTAGGCGATATGCAGCCTGCCATCGGCCGACTGCACGATGGAGGGATAGGAATATTCGCGATTGCGCTTCTCGGCCGAATTGTTGGTCATGCAGTAGCCATCGCCCACTTCCAGGTTGCGCATCAACGGCCAGCTGCGGCCGCCATCCTGGGAGATGGCCAGTGTCATCGGCGCGCGTGGCGCGCCCCAGAAGGCCGTGCCGCGCTGCGAGGCGGACTGCGTGACCAGGCTGCCGCTGTCTTCCGAGTCCTCGATGTCGTCATACAGCGAAGCGCGACGTTCAGTGCTATTGGCTGCGCTGCTGTGGTTGAACACCAGTCCCAGGTGGCCATTGGCCAGCGCCACGAACTGGATCGAGGAATTGTTGTTGGGCAGGTCCAGCGGCTGCGGCGCGCTCCAGCTGATGCCATCGGTCGAACGGCTGCTGTAGATGTGGTCGGCCCAACGGCTGCGATACAGCGCCAGGAAGCCACCGTCCTTGAGCGGCTGGATGTTCATGTGCACGCAACCCACGCTGGCCGGCACCTCATGCGCATTCCAGTGCTGGCCGCCATCGGTGGAACGCATCACCACGCTGATGTCGTCATTGCCGGACCAACGCTCACCCTCGGCCACCCGGCACATGAAGACCGGACACAGCCAGGCGCCATCGGCCGCCACCACGATGGGCTGGCGCACAAAAGTGCCGGGGGTGTCGAACAGGGTCTCGATCGGGCCCCAGGTCCGGCCCAGGTCACCGGAGACGCGGCGACGCACGATGGACGTATTCTGATGGCCCGACAACTGCGCGGTATAGATCAGCCACAGCTTGCCATCGGGCGCTTCGAACAGCACCGGGTTCTGCTCGGAGCGGCTGGCATCTTCCGACAGGCGCACCGGCGCGCTCCAGGTATCGCTGCCGGCGGCCAGGCGCGACAGGTAGATCGAGATATCGGGAATACCCTCCTGTGTGCCACCGAACCAGGCGCACAGCAGGTCGCCGTTGGACAGCGCGATCAGGTTGGCGGCGTGGTTCTGTACGGTCAGCGCCGGCAGGTGCGCCTCGCGGCGGGCAGTGTCGCCTGCGGCCTGGCTGACCTGGCCGACGGCGGGGGTGGACTGGTTCATCTTGTCATCCTCTTTCTTGACTGGGAGCGGTTCAGTGCTGCTGCCGCCGGCCGGCGGCCAGCTCGGGCGCGCCAGGGTGCGGAGTAGCGTGCTCGGTGGCATTGGGTGCAGCCGGGAAGATCAGGCGCTCGATCACCATCACGATGGCCGGCGCCACCAGGGCGATATACATGTTGTCGATGCCGAACGGGTTATCCAGCAGGTACCAGACGGTGGTCGCCACGGTGGCCAGCACCAGCGCCGAGATGGCACCACGGCTACTGTTGAAGAACGGCAGGTAGATGCCCATCAGGGCCACCACCGTCACCGTCAGGCGCAGCGCCCGGGTGAAGAAGGACAGCGCCAGGATCTGCGGCACGAACAGCACGAAGATCAACGGCACGAAACCCACCACCAGCGAAATCCAGCGGGTGGCCGCCAGTTCACGTTCGGGCGAAGGCTGGAAACGCGGTACGTAGAAATCCTTGACGATGAGCGAGGCGATGGCCAGTGCCACGGTACTCACGCTCACGAAGATGGAGGCCACCAGCGACACCGTCACGACGCCCGCGAGCACCGGATGCATATGCTGCAGGAAGATCGGCAGCGCATACAGGCCCTTGATCTCCGGGAACAGGAACTTGGCCGCCACGCCCAGCAGGCCCAGAGCCAGCGCGATGGGCAGGCACAGTGCGGCGGCTACCAGGGTGGCCTTGCGGGCGTCTTCGCCGGAGCGCGCACCGGAGATGGCCTGGATGATGAACTGGGTAGAGAAGATCGCGCCCGAGGTACCGATGATCCAGGCGCCGATGGTGCCGCCGTTCAAGGCGCCCTTCCAGGTGAAGTAATGCTCGGGCATGGTGCTGACCATGGGCGCGATGCCGCCGGTCAGGGACAGTGCCACCCACACCAGGATGCCGATGCCGAGAATCTTCATGGCGCTGTGGAAGATGGTCACGTAGAGCACGCTCTTGAGACCGCCGTAGGCAAAGTAGATGGTGCTGACGATGGCGGTGATGATGGCGGCAGTCGGCAGATTGACCTTGAGCACGGTGGAGATGGCCGCCGCGCCGCTGACGTAGTTGCCGACGTTGACGATGAAGAGCGCATAGATCATCACCGCTGAGACCACCAGCTTGGCGGTCTTGCCGTACTTCTGGGCGACGAAGCCGGAGATGGTGAATTCACCCGACTTGTACAGACGCTTGGCCATGAACAGGCCGAACAGCAGGAAACCGATGGCTGCCGCGATCACCGACCAGGACGCGGCGATACCGACATTGAAGGCCTCCTGGGAGGTACCGATGGTGGACTTGGCGCCGATGAATTCGGACATCAGCAGGATGGCGATCACCACCACCGGGGCGGCGCGGCCGGCCACCATGAATTCGCCGGTGGTCTTGCTGCGCAGGCGGATGCTCAGCCACGAAGTGGCGGCGATGTAGACGACGACCATCGCGATGATGATGGCCGTGTCCAATGCTCCAAACTGGTTCATTGTGTTCTCCTCCCGATCCTCGAAGATCGGATAACGTTTTAGATGATTTTCTTATCGGACCGGGCGCCGCAGGATCGCGGCGCCGGCCATCTGCATCAGGCTGCCAGGGCAGCCCGGCGCGTGGCCAGGTCTTGTGCCTGCTTGAGCGCTTCCAGCATGCTTCCTTCGTCGGCGATACCACGGCCGGCGATGTCGAAGGCGGTACCGTGGTCCACCGACGTGCGGATCACCGGCAGGCCGACGGTGACGTTCACGCCCGCTTCCAGGCCCATCACCTTGACCGGACCGTGGCCCTGGTCGTGGTACATGGCCACCACCACGTCGAAGTCGCCACGGCCGGCGCGATAGAACAGGGTGTCGGCCGGCAGCGGGCCTTCGACGTCCCAGCCACGCGCCTTGAGCAGGTCGACGGCGGGGATGATCTTCTTTTCTTCCTCGCCATAACCGAACAGGCCGTTCTCGCCGGCGTGCGGATTGATGCCGCACACGCCGATGCGCGGCTGCGTGATGCCGGCGCGCACCAGGGTGTCGTGCGCCCGCTCGATGGTCCGTTGCACCAGCCCCGGTTCGATGCGGTTGATGGCATCCAGCAGGCCGATGTGGGTGGTGACGTGGATCACGCGCAGCTTGGGCGCCACCAGCATCATCGACACTTCGGGAATGCCGGTCAGGTGGGCCAGGATCTCGGTATGGCCGGGGAAGATATGGCCGCCGGCATGCAGGGCTTCCTTGTTCAGCGGGGCGGTGCAGATGGCATCGAGTTCACCGGCCGATGTCAGCTCCACGGTGCGGGCGATGTACTGGAAGGCGGCATTGCCGGCCACCGCCGAGAGCTTGCCATAGGGCAGATCGGCCGGGATCAGGCCGAGGTCGATGCAGTCGATCTCGCCGAAGGAAAAACGCGCCTCGGCAGGATTGGCGATGGCGCGTACCGTGAGGTCCACGCCGGTGATGCGGCCGGCATCGCGCAGGCGTCTGGCGTCGCCGATGACCAGCGGACGGCAGGCCTCATAGACTTCGCGCCGGGCCAGGCTTTTCATGATGATCTCCGGCCCCACGCCGGCGGCATCCCCCATGGTGATGCCGATAACCGGACGGTATGTCATAACTCTTCTCCAGTGGATGTGGGCGCTGCCGACGCAGCACCAGCTCGCCGGGCGGACAGTTGCCGCCATGCGCGATAAAGGGTATCGGGCCGGCCGAAGCCACCCGCCTTGGTCACGACCGGGAACTCCCGGTCCAGATGGCGTGCGCGCATGAGCGGCACGCCGGTGTCGATTTCGCTGACGATGCCCAGTTGCCGTACGCCCATGCGGGTCAACATGGCGCGCGCGGTCTCGCCGCCGGTGGCGATGAGCGCACTGGCATGTTGCGCCGCCGGTCCCAGGTGCTCGGCCAGTTGCCGCGCCAGCCGCGCACCGTCGCTGACGGCTGCGCGCTGGTCCTGGCTCACGGTCACCAGCACGCTGCGTCCCTGCTGTAGGGTCTGCGCGACCAGTTGCGCCAGCTCGCGAGCGCGAGTGGACATCGGGTCCAGCAGGGAAGTGGCATCGATGCTGCAGGCCAGGATTTCGGCACCAGCCTGTTCGGCCAAGGCTTCTGCCTGTGCGTGCGAGACACTGGACATGCTGCCCACGATCACCAGTACGCCGCCGGCATGAGTCGCCTTGTCGCTGAACCCGGCTGCCTGCGCCTGTCTCGGTACGGTCACCGCAGCTTGCCAGGTGCGCACCAGCGGCGTGGCCAGCCCGGCCGAGCCGACCCAGTAGAGTCCATCCAGGGGGGCCGAGGCCTCGGCGATGCACGCCAGGTCCTGCACGGTACGGGCGTCGCAGACCAATGCCTGCACGCCATCGGCCTGGCAGGCGATGATGCTGTGACGCACCTGTTGCAGGCCTTGATGCAGCGTATCCAGCCCCAGCAGCGCCACCTTCATGCCAGCCTGGCGCAGCATCTCCACCAGGTCGGCGCGGCCGGCGATGCGTTCATTGCGCCAGACTTCGGATTCTTCCACCGGCACGTCAAAGACATATTGCCGACCCTCCACCGTGGTGCGGCCGGCAGCGGGGAATGCCGGCGCGACGATGGCCATGCCGGCCCCGGTCAGCGCGGCGATCTCGGCGGCGACATTGCCGCGCAGGGTGGAATCGATTTTCTTGTACAGCCGACGTCCGTCGCTGTGCGCTTGCCAGGCCGCCGCATTGAGGCGGGCGGCGTCGCCCGGCGGCAGTCCGCGCGTGTCGGCATCCAGTGCCAGCACGTCCACGGCCTGCAGCGCGGCATCGGCATCGGCGCCCAGTGCCACCACACTGTCCAGCCCGAAATGGGTGCAGGTGACGGCGCAATCGGCGGTGCCCGACAGATCGTCACCGACGATCAGCAGGCGCGCGCGATCAGCAACGGTAGCGACAGCGGCAGCGGCCAAGGTCATGGCAGCAGCCTCTGGTAGATCGCCTTGATGTCTTCATGGCCGAGCGCCTTGGGATTGTTGCCCAGCAGGCGCTTGACCTTGGCGGCAGCAATCGCCAGCGGCTCCAGATGGGCTTCGGAAACACCGAACTGGCGCAGGTCCTGCGGAATCTCCAGCACCGCGGTCCATTCACGCAGGCGCGCCAGCAGCTTGTCGGCAGCAGCCTGATCGCTGTCGTCATGGCACGCGATCTGCAGCGCATGCGCCACCTTGGCCAGGCGGTCGACGATGGCATCCAGGTTGAAGGCCATCACATGCGGCAGCAGCATGGAATTGGCCACGCCGTGGGTGATGTTGAACATACCGCCCAAGGGATAGGCCAGTGCATGCACCGCCGCCGTGCCGGCTGCGGTCAGCGCCAGGCCGCCATACATGGACCCCATCAGCATGGCCTGGCGGGCGGACAGCGAATCGCCGTTCTGGTAGGCCTCGACCAGGTTGGCGCCGATCAGGCGCATCGATTCCATGGCGAACATATCGCTAACCGGATTGGCCTTGGTGGAGATATAGGATTCCAGCGCGTGGATGAAGGCATCCATGCCGGTCGCCGCCGTGATGGGCTTGGGCAGGCCGATGGTGAGCGTGGCATCCAGGATCACCAGTTGCGGCAGCAGGTGACGGCTGACGATACCGACCTTCAGTTCTTCGTCCGGCAAGGTGACGATGGCGTTGGGGGTGACTTCCGAACCTGTACCGGAGGTGGTCGGCACCAGCACCAGCGGCACGCCAGGACGCTTGATCAGGTCCACGCCCAGCCACTGGCGCAGCGGCTCCTCGTTGGTGAGGCGTACGGCGAAGAGCTTGGCCGCGTCCAGTACGCTACCGCCGCCGATGGACAGGATCGCGTCCGGGGCGAAGGGCGCGATCTGGCCGGCAAACACGGTTTCCACGTTCTCGATGGTCGGCTCGGGCTCCACGTCGTGCACCACCAGGGTCTGCACATCGTGCTGCGCCAGGGCCCGGACCACGCGGGCCACCACGCCCTTCTGTTCCATGATGGGCTGGGTGATCAGGGCGATCCGGCGCACCGGGCGATCCAGCAGGGCCAGCTTGTCGGCCAGTTGATCAAGACTGTGCGGGCCATGCACGATGTGCTTGACGGTCTGGAAGTGATAGGTAGTACTCATGGTCGGTCCTCGGATAGGCAGGCGCGGGCGGCTCAGGCCACGCGCGGATAGGCGGCGATGGCCTTCTTGAGCTTGTCCAGCGCGGCCTCGTCCAGCGGCAGCACGGGCGAGCGCGCCGGACCGGCTGGCATGCCCAGCAGGCCGGCGGCGGTCTTGAGCACCACCGGCAGGGTCCCCAGCGCAAAGGCGTCGCGCAGCGGGCGCAGCGCTTCCTGCGCCTGGCGGGCGGCGGCGATGTCGCCTTTGTGGAAGTTGTTCCAGATCGACATCACCACGCTCGGTACCGCATTGGTGGTGGCGGCCACCGCGCCGTCGCCACCGGCCATCAGGGTCCACAGGATCATGGAATCGGTTCCGGTGAAGACGGCGAAATCCTCACGTTTCAGATTGATCAGCTGCAGCAGGCGGTCGAAGTCGCCGCCGCTGTCCTTGATGCCGCGGATGTTCGGGATTTCCGACAGGCGGCGCACGGTGTCGATGTTCAGTTGCACGCCGGTCTTGGCGGGGATGGTGTAGAGCATGACCGGCAGCGAGGTGGCGCGGGCGATGCTGTCGTAGTGCTTGAACAGTTCGGCCTGGGTGGCGCCGTTGAAATAGGGCGTGATCACCGAGACCGCCTCGATGCCCTGGTCCTGCATCTTGCTGTTCAGGGCGATCACCTCGCGGGTGGCATAGGCGCCGGTGCCGGCGATGACCGGCACGCGGCCGCGCGCCTGGTCCACGGCGATGCGGGCCACGCGCAACTTTTCAGCCTCGGACAGGGAGATGAATTCGCCGTTGGTGCCCAGCACGAACAGGCCATGCACACCGGCCTCGATCAGGCGATCCACCAGCGTGCGCAGGCCCGCTTCGTCGATTTCCTCGTCCGGGGTCAGGGGCGTGATGAGTGCAGGGACGATGCCCTTGAAGTGAAGCGACATGCGATATCTCCGTCTGTTCTTGTGGTGACCGGATCAGTCCGGCCCCAATGAATGAGAGCCACTGCGCCTGAATAAAATGATCGATTCGATCATTATTTGAAGAAAACAAACGCGTCGGTTGTGGCTCAACGATTTTTTTGATCAAGATATACTGCTACAGAACCGAAATCAAGAGCCTCGGCAAATATTTTGATCGAAATATTCATTAAATGATGGGGGAAAGTGTCGTTTTCTTTCCCTTCGGGAATGAAATGCACGCAAAAACGACCAAGTCGGTCATTCCAGTCCCCTCTGCCCTGCCCCTCGATCAGCTGCTTCAGCCGCTGAAAATGAAAAGGACCGGGGATGCGACCCCGGTCCTGGTCTTGCGTCAGCGTTCAGACCGCTGCTGTCCGCACTTGCCTACTGCGGATTCTGGGTCGCCTGTGGCAGGTCGCGGCCGTGGTATTTCTTGTAGATGGCATTGAGCTTGCCGTTCTTCTGGTTGGTCCGCACCCAGTTGTCGATCCATTCCTTCAGGCGCGGCTGGTTCTTGTTCATGGCGATGCCCAGGTCGAAGGCCTTCTGCTCGAATTTCATTTCCAGGTTCTTGTCCGCTGCCTTCTTCTGCATCTCCTGCAGGTTGGACGGCGTGCTGGAGAACAGGTCGATCTGACCGGTCACCATCGAGGTGATCAGGGTGGCGTCGTCTTCATAGCGCACCACCTCGGCGCCTTTGGCGTTCTGCGTGGTCAGGGTGTCATTGGGGGTGGCGCGGGTGACGCCGACGCGCTTGCCGGCAAGGCCGGCGTAATCCTTGACGGCCATACTCCGTGGACCACCGATGATGAGACTGATAACCGCATAGGGTACCGAGAAATCAATGACCTTCTGCCGCTCCGGCGTGATCGACAGCGAGCCCACCACGATGTCGGCGCGATTGGCCTGCAGGGTCGGCACGCGGGCGGCATTGGTGACGCCGGCCAGCTCCAGCTGCACACCGAGGTCCTGTGCCAGCAGCCGCGCGGCGTCGACATCGGAACCGGCCAGTTGCAGCTTGTCGTCGGTGAAACCGAACAAGGGTGTGCTGATGGTGGTGGCAATGCGGATCTTGCCGGCCTTGCGGATATCGTCCAGCTGGTCGGCCAGTGCGCTCTGGGTGGCCAGGCCGAGCAGGACAAGGGCCATGGTGGTATGGGTCCAGCGGTAGAAGGATGGCAGGGGCATGTTGAGTCTCCGTTATAGATATGGGTGAAGCAGCAAGGGACGTCGTTGGGCTACAGGTCGGCAGCCAGGAAAGCCTTCAGTTCGGGGGTATGGGGATGGTCCAGCATCTCGCCGGGGCCGACTTCCCAGACCCGGCCCTGATGCATGTAGATGATGCGGTCGGCCACGCGCTTGGCGAAGTTCATCTCGTGCGTAACCAGCAGCATGGTCATGCCGTTGGCGGCCAGGTCTTCCATCACGCGCAGCACTTCACCGGTCAGTTGCGGGTCCAGCGCCGAGGTAACCTCGTCGAACAGCATCACCTTGGGCGACATTGCCAGCGAGCGCGCAATGGCCACACGCTGTTGCTGACCACCAGAGAGTTGCTCGGGATAGGCTGCGGCCTTTTCGTCCAGCCCGACCTGGGCCAGTGCCGCCAGTGCCACGCGTCGCGCCTCGGCCTTGTCCTGCTGCTTGACGTGGCGCAGGGCCAGCATCACGTTCTCCAGCACGTTCAGGTGGGGGAACAGGTTGTAGCTCTGGAAGACGATGCCCACCTCGCGGCGCAGGCGATGCAGGTCCACCTGCGGATCATCGACGCGGATGCCGGCCACCTCGATGCTGCCGGAGTCGATGGTCTCGAGCCGGTCGATGCAGCGCAGCGCCGTGCTCTTGCCCGAGCCCGAAGCGCCGATGATGGCGATCATTTCGCCGCGCGCGACCTCGAAGGACACCCCCTTCAGGACCTGGTTGTCGCCGAAGCTCTTGTAGACCTGATCGAGCCTGACGATGACGGGCTGCACCTCCTGGGCGGGCGCCACGGGACGCAGGTGCGTCACCGTCTCCGGATTAACGATTGCCGACATTGAGTTTTCTCTCCATGGATGCGCTCCAGCGCGATAAGGGATAGCAGAGCAGGAAATAGAAGGTTCCGACCAGCACGAATACCAGGAAGGGCTGGAAGATCGAGTTGTTGATGATCTGCCCGGCATGCGTGAGTTCGACGAAACCGATCACCGAGGCCAGCGAGGTCATCTTGATCAGCTGCACCAGGAAGCCGATGGTGGGTGGCAGAGACAAGCGAACCGCCTGCGGGATGATGACCAGGCGCAGTGTCTGCCAGCGCGTCAGCGAGAGGCATTCGGAAGCCTCCCACTGCGGCCGTGGCATGGCCTCCACGCAACCGCGCCAGATGTCGCCCAGATAGGCGCTGGCATAGATCATCATGGCGATGCTGGCCGCCACCAGCGCCGGCAGCACCAGGCCGTAGACCGACAGCCCGAAGTAGACGATGAACAGCAGGATCAGCAGGGGAATGCCCTGTATGCATTCAATGAAGAGCAAGGCGGGGCGCCGTAGCCAGGCCCGGGGCGAGATGCGCGCCAGCATCAAGAGGAAACCGCCGACACCGCCCAGCACGAAGGCCAGCGCCGAGAGCACCAGGGTCCAGCCGATGGACTGCACCAGGTAAAAGAAGTAGGTCCAGGTAAAGCCGCCCATCATGAGACCCTCCCACCGGTGCGGGCGCGCAGGCGTACGGCCGCATGCACGTAGGGTGTGTGGACCAGTGGCGCCGTGCCGGGCGGATCGTTCACCGGGCTGCGCCGGCCCTGGGCCGCGGCGCGAAGCAGGGTACGACGACGCTTGAAGATGGTCTCGCCCACGGCATAGGCGATCAGCTTGACCAGCACTGCCAGCACCAGATACAGCAGCGCCACCACGATATAGGTCTCCAGCGAACGGAAGGTATCGGACTGCACGGTATTGGCGATGGCCGTCAACTCTTCCGCCGAGATCTGCGAGGCCATCGCCGAGGCCTGCATCATCAGCAGGAACTGGCTGGTCAGTGCCGGATAGACGCGCTCGATGGCCGGCTGCAGCATCACGTGCCAGCGGATGCGCCAGGTCGACAGGCCCAGGCATTGCGCCGCCTCGATCTGGCCACGCGGCACGGAATCGATGCCGGCGCGGATGATCTCGGCCGCATAGGCGGCGATGTTGACCACCATCGCCAGGGTGGCCGCCGCGAAGGTCGGCATGCGCACGCCCAGGCTGGCCAGGCCGAAGTACAAGAGGAATATCTGTACCAGGAAGGGCGTATTGCGCACCACCTCGATATAGGCGCTGCACAGCTGGGCGAGGATGCGATTGCGGCTGTTCTTGGCGAACGCGACGAAGATGCCCACGCTCACTCCGGCGATGACGGCCACGCTGGTCATCCTTAACGTCAGCCAGGCGCCGCGCAGGAATACCGGCCAATAGGGGGCGAGGGGCGAGAAATCCAGAGAAAAGTTCATGGCTGCCGGTCCATCAAGGTGGAAGGAAACCGGACATCGGTGCGACGCGTGCGCGATCCTGCTGCGTGCGGGCGGCCCGGTGTACCGGGTGCTGCCTTGCTGCGATTCAGGTCAAGCTGCTGCTCAAACGCTTACATGCGGGACGGGCCGGCGCGCACTGGGGCGACGCGCTGCACATCGAGTGCTTTCAGGTCTGGCGGGTGAAGGACTTCACGCCGCCGGGGAGGTACTGCGCTGCTGCGATGACTGGGTACTGCCTTGCTATCGGGACCGGACGGAGAAACCTGGCCTGCCGCTCAGCCGACCAGGGGATCGAACGGACCGGCGGCCGTGAAGGCACCACCCTGCAGGGTCGCCACCGGATCATCCGGGGCCGGCTGCGGCTGGGCTTCCACCTTGGCGCGGAAGATCTCGGAACTGTCCTTGGGCGCATAGCCCAGATGGGCGGCGTAACGGTTATCCCACCAGGTGTGGGCATTGGCCGACATGCCATAGACCACGGTATGACCAACGTTCGGGGTGAACAGCGAGCGGCGCAAAAGCTGCTCGAAATCGTCCATGCTCATCCAGCTGGCCAGCATGCGGCGATTGGTCGCCTCGGGGAAGATCGAACCGATGCGGATGCTCACCGTCTCCACGCCATAGCGGTCGAAGTAGAACTGCGCCATGTCTTCGCCATAGGACTTGGACAGCCCGTAGTAACCGTCGGGACGACGCAGGTCATGCGCATCGATGCGCTGGTCCTGGCGATAGAAACCGGTGACGTGGTTGGAACTGGCGAAGATGACCCGCTTGACGCCATGGCGGCGTGCCGCTTCATAGATGTGGAAGACGCCCTTGATGTTGGCTTCCAGGATTTCCTCGAAGGGCCGTTCCACCGACACCCCGCCCAGGTGGATGATGGCCTCGCAGCCGGCCACCATGGCATCGACTGCAACACGGTCGGCCAGGTCGCACCCCAGTACCTGCTCGTGGGGCGCTGCCGGGCCGGCCGCCTCCATGGCGCTGGCGAGATCGGCCAGTCGCACGCTGTCGGCAAAGGATGCCAGGCGCGGGCGCAACTGCTTGCCCACGCCACCGGCCGCGCCGGTCAGCAACAGGCGGGAAAAGCGTGCGGTCTGCCACGCATCGCGATCGGAATCTGCGCTCATGCGGGCTGTCTCCTGATGGTTGCTCATCGTTGTTGTTGTGGAATCGGGTTCAACGGCGACATCGCGAACAAGATGCCATCGTTGCAAACGATCTTGTACGTTGTCGTATCACTTGCGGATTATTCCCGCCGGGCGAGGCCTTGTCAAATGGATTTATATGGCGAACAAGGCGCGTCAAAATCGCGACAGTGTAGGCAATTCTCACGGGAAAATCACACGATATATCCTCTATCTCTCAACAAAACAACGTTAACTCGCATCAAATGAGATAAACGTACGATCGTATCCGAAAGTCCTTGGAGCTGGGAATTATTCTCATCTAAAATCTTTTCCACCGGGAAAGTGAACCTGCAACGCGCCCTCCCCAACGGCCATCGCGGCAGGCAATCCTGCTCCTCCTCCTCCGCTGCCCCCACAGCCGGACTCCACGTACAAGAAAAGTCACAATCCCATGAATCATCTGAGCAAGCTCAAGATCGGGACCCAGCTGCGTCTCGGCTTCGGCATCGTCATCGCATTGATGCTGGTGCTGATCGCCATCGCGCTGGTCCGCATGCAGTCCATCTCCGGCGCGATGCGCTACCAGAACCAGGTCACCGCCAGCAAGCTGGAGCCGCTGTACATCGCCCGCGAGGCACTGGACCAGACCGGCATCGCTGCCCGCAACGCCTATATCTTCCGCGATGATGCCGACGCCACCCGCGAACTGGCCCTGCTGGATGAGCAAAAGGCCATCTACCTGGCAGCGCTGCGCCAGCTGGAAGCAGTCATGGCGGGCAATGCCCAGTTCGAGAAGGCCAAAAGCGGCCTCATCAGCATGGCCGACGAACTGAAGCGGCCGCGCCGCTATCGCGAGAGCGGCCAGATGGAAGCCTATGGCCAGTTCCTCGTGAAGGAATGCAGCCCGCTGCGGCGCCAGATCGTCAGCGACATCGACACCCTGCTCAAGACCGTGCAACGTGAAAACCAGCAGGCCAGTGATGCCGCCGAAGCCCTGTTCGACAGCTCGCTGCGCCTGATCGTGGTGTGTGCCGCGATCATCCTCGCAGTCTCGATCGTCACGGCCTGGCTGATCCGACGCAGCCTGCTGGGCCAGCTGGGTGGCGAACCACGCTACGCGGTGGAAATCGCCGGGCGCATCGCCGACGGCGAACTGGCCACGCCCGTCCATACCGAACCGGGTGACCGCTCCAGCCTGATCCATGAAATCCGCATCATGCGCGACAAGCTGGCCTCGCTGGTCCAGCAGGTCCGCAGCGGCACCCACACCATCGCCAGCGCCTCGACTGAAATCGCCATGGGCAACCAGAACCTGTCGGAACGCACCGAACAACAGGCCGATACCCTGGAAAAAACGGTGATCGCCATGGATGAACTGAGCCAGGCGGTGCGCCGTAATGCCGACAATGCGCAGCAGGCCGAGACGCTGGCCGCCTCGGCATCGGACATCGCCAGCCAGGGTGGCGCGGTGGTCCAGCAGGTGGTCGAGACCATGGGCGTGATCGATGCCTCCTCGCGCAAGATCGTGGACATCATCAGCGTGATCGACGGCATCGCCTTCCAGACCAATATCCTGGCGCTCAATGCCGCCGTCGAAGCGGCGCGTGCCGGTGAACAGGGACGCGGTTTCGCGGTCGTGGCCTCGGAGGTCCGGTCGCTGGCGCAACGCTCGGCCGCCGCCGCCCGCGAGATCAAGCACCTCATCGACAGTTCGGTGGCCAGCGTGGCCGACGGCAGTCGCCTGGTGCAGCATGCCGGCGGCACCATGCAGGAAGTGGTGACCAGCGTGCAGCGCGTCACCTCCGTGGTGGCCGAGATCAGCGCCGCAGGTCGCCAGCAGGCCGAAGGCATCCAGGCGATGCAGCACGCCATCGCGCGTCTGGATGAAAACACCCAGCAGAACGCCGCGCTGGTCGAAGAAGCCGCAGCAGCCTCGCAATCGATGAGCCAGCAGGCCGACCATCTGAACCACCTGGTGGATGCCTTCAAGCTCAGTGCAGCGCAGATGGAAGGTCAGCCGGCACAGGAGGATGGAGAACACCGCACCATCGATATCACGCCCGCGCGCGCCAGCCTCGGTCTGCGCTGATCCAGGAAGAAATGGAAATAGAAACGCCGCGACCCGGTAACAGGTCGCGGCGTTTCATCTTGTGAGCCGGCCAATGCAATCAGGAAGGCGCACCCTTGTCCGCAGCCGAGGCCGAAGCCGACGCGGGCTGGGTCTGCTGGGTCTGCTCGTACCAGCCACCGCCCAGCACCTTGTAGAGCGTGATGCGATTGCTCTGCTCGGTCAGCCGCAGCGAGATCAGGGTCTGCTGCGCCGAATAGAGCGTACGCTGCGCCACCAGCGTCGTGAGGTAGCTGTCGATGCCGTTCCTGTAGCGCGCCTCGGACAGGCGGAATGCCTTGTCGCTGGCGGCGGTCGCCTTGCCCTGGGCATCCAGTTGCTGATCCAGCGTGGCGCGCACGGCCAGCGCATCGGCCACTTCACGGAAGGCGGTCTGGATGGCCTTCTCGTAATTGGCCACGTCGATGTTGCGGGTGATCTTGGCCGCATCCAGGCTGGCGCGCAGGCTGCCGGCATTGAAGATGGGCAGGTTGATGGACGGTACGAAGCTCCAGCTGCCGCTGCCCGCCTTGAACAAGCCCCCCAGCGTACGACTGGCAGTGCCGCCATCGGCAGTGAGCGAGATACTGGGGAAGAAGGCCGCACGCGCCGCCCCGATATCGGCATTGGCGGACTTGAGCGTATGCTCGGCCGCCAGCACGTCCGGACGACGCAACAGCACTGCCGAGGGCAGGCCGGACGGGGTGGAGGGCAGCACGCTGGCGGTTTCCGGCAGGCCGCTGGGCAACAGCGCCGCATCGACATCCGTGCCCACCAGCAGACGCAAGGCATTGATATCCTGCGCCACCTGGCTGGTATAGCTGGCCACGTCGGCACGGGCGCTTTCCACGGTGGCTTCCTGGCTGGCCAGGTCGACCCCGGAGACGGTGCCGATCTCGTGACTGCGCTGGCTCAGTTCGAAGGTACGTGACTGGCTGGCATAGGTGTCCTGCGCCAGCTTCAGGCGCTCGCGATCGGAGGCCAGCGTGAGCCAGGCCGTGGCGACCTCGGCCACCAGGCTGATGTGGGTGCTGCGGCGGGTCTCGACCTGGTACTGGTAGGTCTCCAGCGCGGCGTCGGAGAGGTTCTTCAGGCGACCGAAGAAATCCAGCTCGTAGGCGCTGATGCCCACCGTAACGCTCTGCTGGCGCGTCACCGTGGCGCGGCCACTGGTGGATAACTCGGACGGCGTGCGGCTGGCGCTGCTGGTGCCGGTGGCGGAGATGGCCGGATAGCGGTCGGCATCGGCGATGCGATATTCGGCCCGCGCCTTCTCGATGTTCAAGGCAGCCACGCGCAGGTCGCGATTGTTCTCCAGCGCGGCGGCGATCACCTGCTGCAGGCGCGGGTCGAGGAAGAACTCACGCCAGCCCAGCTGGTCGGCATCGATCTCGCCGGCAGCGCGCGAACCACCGGTGACCAAGGGCTTGCCATCGACCTGTTGCGACCAGCTGCCCGGTACCGGCGCGGCCGGTTGCGCATAGTCTGGCGCGAGGTTGGCGCAGCCGGCCAGGGCAGCGCTCAGGGCCAGCGCCAGGACGGTGCGCAGGTGTTTGTTGTGGATCATCGGGCGCATCATCACAGGCCCTCCTTTGGCATGGCGTGATCGTCATCCCGGCGCGGTCTGGCCGCGGCGCGGCGGTCCAGCCAGGTGCCGATCAGGTAATAGAACAAGGGCACGAAGAAGATGCCCAGCATGGTGGCCGACAGCATCCCGCCCAGCACACCAGTACCGATGGCACGGCGGCTGGCCGAGCCGGCACCGCTGGCCAGGGCCAGTGGCAGCACGCCGAACATGAACGCCAGCGAGGTCATCAGGATCGGCCGCAGGCGCAGCTGCACCGCCTCCAGCGTGGCATCGCGCAGGCTCTTGCCGGACTCGTGCAACTGCTTGGCAAATTCCACGATCAGGATCGCGTTCTTGGCCGACAGGCCCACCGTGGTCAGCAGGCCGACCTGGAAATACACGTCATTGGACATGCCGAAGACACCGGTGAGCAGCACGGTACCCACAATCCCCAGCGGCACCGCGAGGATCACCGCGAAGGGAACCGACCAGCTCTCGTAGAGCGCTGCCAGGCAGAGGAACACGAAGAGGATGGAAATCGCATACAGCATTGGTGCCTGGTTGCCCGAGAGCCGCTCCTGGTAGGACGAACCAGTCCACTCGAAACCGATGCCCGCCGGCAGTTGCGCCACCAGCTTTTCCACCTCCGCCATGGCGGTCCCCGAACTCACCCCGGCCGCCGGTTCACCGACGATCTCGAAGGAAGACACGCCGTTGTAGCGCTCCAGCAGCGACGGTCCATAGGTCCATTTGCTGCTCATGAAGGCCGAGAACGGCACCATCTGGCTGGCCGAGTTGCGCACATACCAGCGGTTGAGGTCATCGGCCTGCATGCGGAACGGCGCATCGCCCTGCACATAGACCTTCTTGACCCGGCCATTGCTGAGGAAGTCGTTGACGTAGGTACCGCCCATGGCGGTGGCCAGGGTGGCATTGATATCGGCGGTCGCAATCGACAGCGCATCAGCCTTGCGGTCATCGATGGCCACGCGCAGCTGCGGCGTATCGTCCAGGCCGGTGGTGCGCACGTTGGCCAACAGCGCATTGCTGCGCGCCAGCTGCAGGAACTGGTCGCGTGCCTTCAACAGGGCATCGTGACCCACACCACCGACGTCCTTCAGTTCGAGGTCGAAGCCGGAACTCTGACCCAGGCCACGCACCGCCGGCGGGTTCATCAGGAACACCCGCGCGCCACGGATCTTGGACAGGTCCGCATTGGCACGACGCACCAGAGCCGAGGCCGACTGGTCAGTCCCCGTGCGCGCATCCCAGGGCTTGAGGCGGATGAAGGCCCGCGCACCGTTCTGGCTATTGCCGCCCACGCCGGCACCGACGATGGCCAGCACCGAATCGACCGACTCCGGCTTGTTCATGAAGTATTCCTGCACGGTCTTGACCACGGTGGCGGTCTGCTCGGCCGTGGCGCCGGTAGGCAGCTGGATCTGCGCCATCAGCACGCCCTGGTCCTCTTCCGGCAGGAAGGATGTCGGCAGGCGCATGAACAGGATCGCCATGGCCGCCGCGATCAGGGCATACATCAGCAGGCCGCGCTTGCCACGCTGCAGCAGGCCGGCCACGCCACCCTGGTAGCGCGTGGCACTGCGATCGAAGGTGCGGTTGAACCAGGTGAAGAAACGGCCCTGCTGCACATGGCCGGCGGCATGGGGCTTCAACAGTGTGGCGCACAGCGCCGGGGTCAGGGTCAGCGCCACCATCACCGACAGCGCCATGGCCGAGACGATGGTGATGGAGAACTGGCGATAGATCACGCCGGTGGAGCCACCGAAGAAGGCCATCGGAATGAACACCGCCGACAGCACCATGGCAATGCCCACCAGCGCGCCGGTGATCTCCTGCATGGACTTGCGGGTAGCCTCACGGGGACTGAGTTTTTCCTCGCTCATCAGGCGTTCGACGTTCTCGACCACCACGATGGCATCGTCCACCAGCAGGCCGATGGCCAGCACCAGGCCGAACATGGTCAGCGTGTTGATCGAATAGCCGAACATGGCGAGGATGCCGAAGGTCCCCAGCAGCACCACCGGCACCGTGATGGCCGGGATGAAGGTAGCCCGCAGGTTCTGCAGGAACAAGTACATGATCAGCACCACCAGCACGATGGCTTCGATCAGGGTCTTGACCACCTCTTCCAGGGACACCCTCACAAACGGCGTGGTGTCATAGGCGACATTGGTCTTGAGCTTCATGGAGGCCGGGAAGTACGGCTCCAGCTCGGCCATCTTCTGCTTGACCGCATCGGCCGTGGCCAGCGCATTGGCGCCGGTGGCCAGCTGGATGGCCAGCGCCGAGGACGGCTTGCCGTTCTGCTGCGAGGCCACCTGGTAACTCTCGCCACCGAGCTCCACCCGCGCCACGTCGGAAAGCTTGACCAGCGAACCATCGGCCGATGACTTGACGATGATGTTGCGGAATTCATCGGGCGTGGTCAGCTTGCTGCGCGCGGTGATGGTGGCATTGATCTGCTGGCCGGGCCGGGCCGGCAGCGCACCGATCTCGCCAGCGGAGACTTCGGTGTTCTGGGCTTCCAGGGCGCTGGTGACGTCGGACGGCATCAGCGCATATTTCTGCAGCTTGGCGGGATCGATCCAGATGCGCATCGCATAGTTGGTCCCGAAGGCGGTGACGTCACCCACGCCCTCGACCCGACTGATCTGGTCGGTCAAGGTGCTGCTGATGAAGTCGCCGATATCGATGCTGGTGATGCGCGGATCATCCGAGGTCAACGACAACACCATCAGGATGTCGGTGGACGCCTTGGTGACGGTCACACCATTGTTCTGCACCGCCTGCGGCAGCCGCGCCGTGACCTGCTGCAGCTTGTTCTGCACCTGCATCTGCGCCACGTCCGGATTGGTGCCGGCGGTGAAGGTGAGCGACACCGTGGCGCTGCCGGCCGAGCTGGAGCTGGCCGACATGTATTGCAGGTTGTCCAGGCCCTTCATCTGCTGCTCGATGACCTGGGTCACCGAATCCTCCAGGGTCTTGGCCGAGGCACCGGTATAGGTGGCCTTGATGTTGACCTTGGGCGGGGCGATGTCAGGATACTGCTCCAGCGACAAGGAACGGATGGCCATCAGGCCACCCAGCATGATGATGATGGCGATGACCCACGCGAAGATGGGCCGGTCGATGAAGAAACGTGCCATGTGCGCCCCGCTTACTTCGACTTGGCGCCGGCGGCGTTGTCGGTGGTGGTGGCGCCTGTGGTGGCGGGGCTGGCGGGGCTGGCAGCGTTATTGCCAGCGTCTGTATCAGCGTTGTCGGCATCGCCTCCCAGCGAGGGATCGGCAGCAGCGGCGGCGGCCTCGCTGGCCAGGTCCTTCTTCAGGCTGTCGGTGATGTCGATGGCACGCGGGGTATCGCCGGTGCGCACCTTCTGCAGGCCATCGACGATGAGCTTGTCACCCTCCTTCAAGCCCTTGCTGATCCACCAGTTGTTACCCACTGCACGCGCCACGGTGACCAGACGCTGCTCCACCTTGCCATTGGCGCCCAGCACCAGGGCCGTTGCCGCACCGGTCTGGTCACGGCTGACCGCCTTTTGCGGCACCAGCAGGGCATGCTCGTCCACGCCCTCCTCCAGCACCGCCCGTACATAGGCGCCTGGCAGCAACACACCGTCCGGGTTGGGGACCACTGCGCGCAGGGTGATCATGCCGGTACCGGTATCGACCGACAGGCCGGTGAATTCCAGCCGGCCGGTGCGGTCGTAGGCGGAGCCGTCTTCCAGCAGGATCTTGACCTGGGCGGCATTCTCGCCGCTCTTGCGGATCTGGCCGCTGGCCAGTTCGCGGCGCAGACGCAGCAGATCCACCGTGGACTGGGTGACGTCCACGTAGATCGGATCGATCTGTTGCACGGTGGTCAGCGCCGTGGTCTGGCTGGCGGTGACCAGCGCGCCGGGCGTGACCGAAGACTTCTCGATACGTCCGGAAATGGGCGAGAGGATCTTGGTGTACTGCAGGTTGATGGCCGCCGTCTGCACCGCCGCCTTCTGCACCTCGACGTCGGCCTGGTTCTGGCGCAGGGTGCTCTGGGCGTCGTCGTTATCCTGTTTGGAAACGGCGTCGATCTTGTTGAGTTCGGCGTAGCGCTGGGCCTTCAGCCTGGACGAAGCCAGCGTGGCCTCGGCCTTGAGCAGCGATGCTTTGGCACTGTCGTAGGCCGCCTGGTAGCTGGCCGGGTCGATCTGGTACAGCGGCTGACCGGCCTTGACCTTGGCGCCCTCCTTGAACAGCCGCTTCTGGATGATGCCGCCCACCTGCGGGCGGATATCGGCGGCCAGGTAGGCACTGGTACGGCCGGGCAATTCGGTGGTCACTGCCTGTCGCTGGGCCTTGACCACCACGTAACCGACCTCGGCCTGGGCCGCTGCCTTGGGCGCCTCGCCGGAGCGGGAGCAGGCCGCCAGGGTCAGGGCCAGCAGGGCGGCCAGGGTCAGGGTGCGCAGCAGGCGGGGTGGATTCTGGCGCAGCAGGGGCAAGGCTTGGGAGCGGAAATCGGGCATCTGGGCGGCTTTCTGCCAGGAACACCTGCCGCCATGGGCAAGTAATCCGGGCGCAATGAGCTATCGGACCTGTGATTATGGAAAGCAAATGTGAAGGAAATTTGAGCGCAGCCACTTTCTTCCCGGAATGAAACAGATCACTCCCCGGCCCTCGCCGCCATGCGACTATCTTGTTAAGCTGGCGCCTTGTCCTGTCATTCCCGGCTCCCGTGTTCAAGTCCATCGCCCACTCGCTGGCGGCGCTGTCCGACCGCTTCTTCCACCGCGCCAACATCCGCCTGAAACTGTTCTACGCGATGCTGGCGCTGATCGTGGCGCTGATCGCCGCCATCAATGGCGCCGGGCACTACATCTTCAATCGCGACTTCCTCGGCTATCTCAACGAACAGGCCCAGCAACGCATGGAAGACATGGTGCCGCGCCTGGAGCAGGCCTATCGCGAGCATGGCAACTGGGACTTCATCCGCGGCCAGCCACGGGTCTGGTTCGAACTGATGAAACCGGCCATCGTCGAGCACAACGGCGTAACACCCCCGCCGGGACCGCCGCTGACCGCCTCCGACCTGACCGGCGCCACGCTGCGTTTTTCCTTGCTGGATGCCCATCGGCAGCTGGTGATCGGTTATCCCAACATCGGTCCCGATGCGCGCCTGCGACCGCTGCTGCTGGACGACGTGATCGTGGGCTGGGTGGCGCAGACGCCCTTCGAAAACGTGATCGGCGCCATCGACCTGCGCTTCCAGCAGAGCCAGTTCCTGGCCCAGCTCATCATTGCGGTGGTGGCGGTGATGCTGGCGGCGTTTCTGGTGGTGCGCATCTCCGGCGTGCTGACGCGCCCGCTCACCCGCGTGGCGCGCGCCACCCACCGGTTGGCCGGCGGCGACTACGCAACCCGGGTGGAGGTCGAGTCCGGCGATGAAGTGGGACGACTGGCGCAGGACTTCAACCAGTTGGCCATGACACTGGAGCGCAACGAGCAACTGCGGCGCGAATTCATGGCCGACGTCTCGCATGAGCTGCGCACGCCGCTGGGCATCCTCAACGGTCAGCTGGAAGCACTGGAAGACGGCGTCATGCAACCGGACGCGCAGACCCTGCGCTCGCTCAAGAGCGAGGTGGAACATCTCAACAAGCTGGTCGGCGATCTCTACGACCTGTCGCTGGCGGACGCCGGTGCGCTGGCCTATCGCCAGACGGACATGGATCTCTTGCCGCTGTTGCGTACCAGCGTGCAGGTCTATGGCGAGCGCTTCAGCCAGCGCGGCCTGACCCTGACGGCACAACTGCCGGCGGCCATGCCGGTGCATGCCGATGGCGCGCGCCTGCAGCAACTATTCAACAACCTCTTCGAAAACAGCCTGCGCTACACCGATGCCGGCGGCGGCCTGCACCTGCAGGCCAGCCTGCAGGAACAGCACTGGCATCTGGTCTTCGACGACAGCGCGCCGGGCGTGCCGCCGGAGGCGATGGCGCGCCTGTTCGAGCGCTTCTTCCGGGTCGAGAGTTCGCGCAATCGCGCCAGTGGTGGCGCCGGACTCGGGCTGGCGATCTGCCGCCGCATCGTCGATGCGCACCAGGGCAGCATCGCGGCCAGCGCCTCGCCCACGGGAGGCCTGCGCGTCACGGTGGTGCTGCCGGCGCGGTTCGAGGAGCAGCCATGAGCGAAACCTTCCACTTCCAGCCGCCCCAGAGCGCCAACATCCTCATCGTCGAGGACGAGCCCAAGCTGGCCGAACTGCTGCAGAAATATCTCGCCGCAGCCGGCTACCGGTCACGCCATGTGGCGCGGGGCGATGCCGTCGTCGAGGCGGTGCAGCAGCAGCGCCCGGACCTGATCCTGCTCGATATCATGCTGCCGGGAATGGATGGCTGGGAAATCTGCCGTCGCCTGCGCAGCTTCTGCGACGTGCCCATCCTGATGCTGACCGCCCGCGCCGAAGAAGAGGACCGCCTACGTGGTCTGGAACTGGGTGCGGACGACTACATCAGCAAGGCACCGTTTTCGCCGCGTGAAGTGGTGGCGCGGGTCAAGTCCATGCTCAGGCGCAATGCGCTGGTGCAACGCGCACAGGCACAGACGAGCCCGACCGCTGCGGAGTTGCTGCACATCGACGAACTGCGGCACCAGGCCAGCGTGCGCGGCGAGCCGCTGAACCTGACGCCACTGGAACTGCGCCTGCTCAAGACCTTCGCCGCCGCACCGGGCCAGGTATTTTCACGCGAGCAGTTGCTCAACCACCTGCACGACGACGACCGCCCGGTCACCGACCGCGTCATCGATACCCACATCAAGAACCTGCGGCGCAAGCTGGAACCGTTCTTCCCTGGTCATAACGCGATCCAGGCGGTGTACGGGGTGGGGTATTGCTTCGAGTTGCCGTCGCAATGAGTCCATCGTAAACGGCGTACGCATGACCACCTTGGCGGTCATGCAAACCTCGTATGTAGGTTTCAGCGCTGGATCTTGAACACGCTGACCACCTGCGTCAGCCGTCCGGCCTGGTCCTGTAGCGACTGCGCGGCGGCAGCGGCTTCTTCCACCAGCGCGGCGTTCTGCTGTGTGACTTCGTCCATCTGGGTGATGGCGCGGTTGATTTCCTCGATGCCGGTGCTCTGCTCGTGGCTGGCGGCGCTGATCTCGGCCACCACGTCGGTGACGCGGCGCACGCTGGCGACCACCTCGCTCATGGTAGCGCCGGCGCGCTCGACCAGCTGGCTGCCGGCGCCGACCTTTTCCACCGAATCATCGATGAGCTGCTTGATCTCCTTGGCCGCCGAGGCCGAACGCTGGGCCAGTGAGCGCACTTCCGAGGCCACCACGGCGAAACCGCGGCCCTGCTCGCCGGCACGGGCCGCTTCCACCGCCGCGTTCAACGCCAGGATGTTGGTCTGGAAGGCGATGCCGTCGATCACGCTGATGATGTCGGCAATGCGGCTGGAACTCTCGGTGATGCCTTCCATGGTCTGCACCACCTGGTGCACTACTTCGCCCCCCTGGCTGGCGATGTCGGAGGCCGAGGCCGCAAGCTGGTTGGCCTGGCGGGCGTTGTCGGCGTTCTGCTTGACGGTGGAGGTCAGTTCTTCCATGGCCGAGGCGGTCTCTTCCAGGGAGCCGGCCTGTTGCTCGGTGCGCGAAGACAGGTCGAGGTTGCCGGTGGCGATTTCCTGCGAGGCGGTGGTGATGGCATCGGTGCCGGTGCGCACTTCGCAGACGATCTTGTGCAGGCTGTCATTCATGGCGCGCAGGGAATGCATCAGCATGCCCGTCTCGTCCTTGCTGTGGGACTGGATTTCCACCGTCAGGTCGCCCTGCGCCACCCGCTCGGCCACGCTCACCGCTTCGTTCAGGGGACGCGATACCGCGCGTGCCACCGCTGCGGCCAGGGCAAAGGCAATCACCACGATGGCCACCAGCAGGCCGATGATCCACTTGCGCGCAGCGTCGAACACGTCGCTGGCGTCCTGGTCGGAGCGGGCGCTGCCGGCGTCGTTGATCTTGACGATCTCGTCCATGTTTTCCAGCATGCTGCGGAAGGTCTTGTTGGAGTCGCCCTTGAACATGGCGCGGGCGTCTTCTTCCTTGCCTTGGCCGGAGATGTCGGCGAGCTTGCGGTTGATCTCAAGATAGCTGGCGAAATTCTTGGAGAATTTTTCGTAGACCAGCTTTTCCTCGGCCTCCGAAATCTGCTTTTCGTAGGTGGCGCGCTGCTTGGCCAGGATCTCCAGGCGCGACTTGATGGCCTTGAGCGCATCTTCGCGTTCGGCAGGGTTGGCCGCGGTGATCATCTGCAGTTCGGAGATGCGCATGCGCGGCAGGGACGCCTGGATCGCCTGCGCCGCCTTGATGGTCGGCAGCCAGTTGCTGGCCATGTCGGTGGAGGCCTGGTTCACCGCCTTGAGCTCGCGGATCGCAAAGATCCCCAGGATGACCGTCAGGATGATGACGGCGGCAAAGGAAAGGATCAGTTTCCGGGCGATCTTCAGATTGTTGAACCAGTTCATGTCTGCCTCGTTATTCTCACAGTGCTGGAATGCAGAGTCGATTCTAGGCAGGTCGTGAACGGGCCATATCGCTGATTACGCGGGGGTTTACCGGGCAATTGCCGTACTTGCCATGCAGAACTGACAAGCCTGTCAGCAAGCGGCTTTCCGGCCGATCAAACTGGTCAGGCCATCATATCAGTCGTTCTCTTGCGGCGATAAGATTGGCAATTGAGCAAGTGCCGGTGCCGACGAGCTACCGACCTGCGGCGCACTCTCACGACGATCCTGCCAGTCTCCACCGAGCGCTTTGATGAGGAACACCGACACCAGCAGCCGTTGACCCATCAATTGCGCCGCCTGGCGCTCGCTGTTGAGCAGGGACTGTTGCGCGGTGATTACATCGAGATAGGGCGTGGCACCACCTTCGTAGCGGCTGGTGGCGATGTCCAGCACCCGACGCGCACTAGCGATGGCCGACTGGGATTGCCGATAGGCACGGTCCAGGGCCGCGATACCGGTGATGCCATCTTCCACTTCCTGCATGGCGGTCAGCACGGTGCGCCGGTAACCGGCCACGGTAGCCTGGTAGCCAGCCTTGCTGAAGTCCACGCCGGCGCGCAGGCGGCCGGCATCGAACAGGCTTTGCGAGGCCGATACTCCGAGTGACCAGAGCACGCTGGGCGCGTTGAAGAGCGCGCCCCAGTTGCGGCTGTCCACGCCATACGAGGGTTGCAGCATGAAGCTGGGATAGAAGGCCGCGCTGGCCACACCGATCTGGGCATTGGCGGCAGCCATGGCACGCTCGGCCGAGGCCACGTCAGGGCGACGCTCCAGCACGTCCGAGGGCACACCTAGCGGGATGGCCGGCAAGGCGATCGGCGCCAGCGAGGGGGCGATCGCAAAGCCCGGGGCGGGGGTGCCGGTCAGGGTAGCGATGGCATGCTCGTACTGGGCGCGCTGGCGGCCCAGGAGGTCGACCTGGGTCAGCGTGGTGTCGAGCAGAGCCTGTTGCTGGGCCACGTCCAGTCCGGAAGTGGCGCCCAGGTCGTGCCGCGACGTGGCCAGGTCCAGCGCCTTGCGCTGCAGTTCGATGGCGCGCCGGACCACGTCCAGTTCGACATCCAGTTCACGCAGGTTGAAATAGTTGCTGGCCAGGTCGGCGCTGATCAGGAGGCGGGTGTTTTCGAGATCGGCAGCCGATTGCTGGAGGGTGGCGCCGGCCGCTTCCACCGAGCGTCGTACCCGGCCGAAGAAATCCAGTTCGTAACTGACAGTCAAGCCCAGCGCGAAATCGTTTTGTACGGTCGCGTAATTGGGCGAATTGTAGTTGGTCAGCGGCCGGTTGGCCGAGATGCGCGCACGCGCGGCACGGCTGCTGATGCCGACCTGCGGCGCCTGCGCCGCTCCGCTCACATCCAGTTGCGCCCGTGCCTGGGCCAGCCGCGCCGTGGCAATCGCCAGCGTCTGGTTGCCGGCCAGCGCCTGCTGCTGCAGGGCATTGAGCTGGGCATCGCCGAAGCGCTCCCACCAGGGGCCGCGCGCGACCTCATCCTGCGGCTGCATGCTGCGCCAGGGGGCTTCCGGCGTCCAGGCGGCGGGCATGTCCAGCGTCGGCTTGACGTAATCGGGGCCGCTGGCGCAGGCAGCGAGCGCCAGGGCGCAGGTCAGCATGACCAGGACGACCGGCGGGCGGCGCAGCTTCATGATGCGGCCTTCTTCGCTGGGGCGGCCTGCTCCAGGGTGGGTTCGACCTGGTCACCTTCGGACAGCGAATCGGAGGGATTGAGGATCAGTTTTTCCTTGCCGCTCAAGCCCTCCAGCACTTCCACAGTGAGCCCGAAGTTGCGCCCCAGCCTGACCTTCTTGAGCTGTACCTTGTTCTGCTCATCGACGGCCGCCACCAGCGAACCATCGCGCCGGAACATCAGGGTATCGGCTGCGACCAGCAGCGCGCCGCTGGGTTTCAGGGGCAACGCCACCTGTACGAAGGCGCCGGGCAGCAGCGCGTTATCGGCATTGGCCAGGGTCACCTCGATCTGCATGGAACGGGTCGCAGTATCGATCGACCCGGCGGTGCGCGCCACCTTGCCTTCGAACTTGCGGCCACGCAGTTCGGACTGGGTGACCGTGACCTGCTGGCCCGGCTTGACCAGGTTGGCATAGGACTGCGGCACGTTGACATAGACCCGCAGCGGATCGGTCTGCGAGAGCACGAACAGCGAGCGCCCTGCGCCCGGATCGATCAGGTCGCCCACGTCCACGTTGCGGCGCGTGATGATGCCCGAGAACGGTGCCACGATGCGCTTGAAGCCCTCCACCTGGCGCAGCCGTTCGACGTTGGCGTCGGCTGCCGCCAGGTTGGAGCTGGCCTGGGCGAAGGCGCTGCGGCGTTCATCCAGTTCCTGCTGCGAGACCGCATCCTTCTTGCGCAGGGCCTCCCAGCGGGCCATCGAGCTCTTGGCCAGTTCCATGCTGGAGGCGGCCTGCTGACGGGCGGCCAGGGCCTGCGAGAGTTGCTGGTCGATTTCCGGGGTATCCAGTTCGGCCAGCAGCTCGCCCTTCTTGACCTCGGCGCCGATGTCCTTGTACCAGCGCTTGAGGTAGCCGCCGGAACGCGCCGAAATGGGAGACTGCACAAAACCCTGCAAGGTCCCCGGCAGGGCCAGGGTCTGGCCATCGGCGCTGCTGCGGGCTTCGGTCACGCGCACGAACACCTTGGCGCGCTCGGCGGTGCCGGCTTCCAGGGCGCGTGCGTTGGCCGTGCGGCTGATGATGGTACGCGCCGCGCCTGCGGCCAGCAGGATCAGCACCACCACCAGCACCAGCCGGGCGCGCTTCATCATCTGCTGGCGCTGTTGCGGCTCGCCCTCGGAAAGAGGGTGGATGCCGAGTTCGGAATGACGGTCATGCGACATGGTTCAAGACTCCTGATGCGCGGGCCCGGCCACGGGATGGCGGCGCTTGTCGGCGCGGCGGGCCAGTCTCTGATGCACGCCGGCAAACACCACCGGCACGAAAAACAAGGTCGATACGGTGGCCAGCATGAGCCCACCGATCACGGCACGCCCCAGCGGCGCGTTCTGTTCGGCACCCTCGCCCAGGCCCAGGGCCATGGGAATCATGCCGATGATCATGGCCAGTGCCGTCATCAGCACCGGGCGGATACGGGTGGAGCCGGCTTCCAGCGCGGCCGCCAGCGGGGTGGCGCCCTCTTCCCGGCGCTGCCGCGCAAAGGCCACGATCAGGATACTGTTGGCGGTGGCCACGCCCATGGTCATGATGGCGCCGGTCAGGGCCGGCACCGAGAGCGTGGTGCCGGTGATGAAGAGCATCCAGGCGATGCCGGCCAGTGCGGCAGGCAGCGCGGCGATGATGATGGCGGCGTCCACCCACGACTGGAAGTTGACCACCACCAGCAGGTACACCAGCACGATGGCCATGGCCAGGCCGACGCCCAGGCCGATGAAGGAAGACTGCATGGTTTCCACCTGGCCGCGGATCACCACCTGGCTCCCACGGGCCAGCCTGGGCTTGATCTCTTCCACCAGGGCCGTCACCTTGTCGGCCACGCTGGCCAGGTCGGTCCCCTGCACGCTGACATAGACATCGATGGCCGGCGAGATGTTGTAGCGCGAGGCCACGGCCATCTGGCGTCCGGCATGCACATCGACCAGGTTGCCCAGCAGTTGCGGCGGGGTGGTGGCATTGGCGCCCGCCCCGACCGGGATATTGAGCAGGGAATCGAGCGAATCGACCTGGTATTGCGGGGACTGCACCGCAATGCTGTAGACCACACCGTTATTGGGATTGAGCCAGAAGGCCGGCTGCGTCTGCGAACTGCCGGACAGGGCGATCAGGAGGTTCTGGCCGACATTGGAAGCCGACAGGCCGAACTGCTGCAGGCGCGTGCGATCCATGCGCAGGTCCAGCGAGGGGCCGTCCAGTCGCTGGTGCACGTGGGCGTCCACGGCGCCGGGAATCTGCCTGATCTTGCGCGTCAGCTCAGCCGCCAGGCGCGCATTGGCTTCCATGTTGGGGCCGGTGAATTGCACGTCGATGGCCGCGGGCAGGCCGAAGTTCAGGATCTGGGTGACGATGTCGGCCGGCTGGAAGAAGAACTCGATGCCCGGGAAGCGGCGCGGCAATTGCTCGCGCAGCATGGACACCAGTTCCTCGGTGGGGCGATGGCCTTCCTTCAGGGCCATCAGGATTTCGCCGTCGAGGGTGCCGATGGTGCCGGCATTGCTGTAGGACAGGTTGATGCCGGAATTGGGCACGCCCAGGTTATCGAGGATGGTCTCCAGTTCGGAGGCCGGGATCAGGCTGCGGATGACGCGCTCGACCTCGTCGGCGGCACGTGCGGTTTCCTCGATGCGGGTGCCGGTGGGCATGCGCATGTGCAGGCGGATCTGGCCGCCATCCACGTTGGGGAAGAAGTCGCGGCCGAGGAAGGGATACAGCAGGCAGGACAGCAGGCAGAACCCCAGGAAGCCCAGCGCGAAGCGGCGCCGGTGCGCCAGCAGCGAGGACAGCACCAGCGTATAGCCATGGCGCACCCGCTCGAAGCGGTTGTCGAAGGCGCGGTACAGGCGCTGCAGCAGACTGGCCTTGGCGCTGTCGACCTGGCCGTGGCTACCCATGAGCAGCATCACCAGGGTCGGAACCAGGGTGCGCGAGAGGATGTAGGAGGCGGCCATGGCAAAGACCACGGCTTCGGCCAGCGGCACGAACAGGAAACGCGCCACGCCGGAGAGGAAGAACATCGGCACGAACACGATGCAGATGCACAGCGTGGCCACGAAGGCCGGCACACCGATCTCGCCGGCGCCGACGGTGATGGCGTCGTGCAGCGGCTTGCCCAGGTGCAGGTGGCGCTCGATGTTCTCGATGGTGACGATGGCCTGGTCCACCAGGATGCCCACCGAGAGCGCCAGGCCGCCCAGGGTCATCAGGTTCAGGGTCTCGCCCAGGGCGGCCAGCATCAGGATCGCCGCCATGATGGACAGCGGAATGGTCAGGCCGATGATGAGCGTGCTGCGCCAGTTGCCCAGGAACAGCAGCACCATGGCCGCCGTCAGGCCGGCGGCGATGAGCGCCTCGCTGATGACGCCGGTCACGGCCGCCTTCACGAACAGCGACTGGTCAAAAAGCGGCGTGATCTTGATGTCTTCAGGCAGGGTCTGGGCCGCGGTGGGCAAGAGCTTGCGCAGGTTGTCCACGATGTCCAGGGTGGAGGCGCCGCCGTTCTTCAAGATGGACAGCAGCACGCCGCGCGCGCCGTCCTGGCGCACCACGTTGGTCTGCGGCGAGAAGCCGTCGCGCACGTTGGCCACATCCTTGAGGTAGATGGTGGCGCCGTTGGTGGTGCGCACCGGCAGTTCGTTGAGACCGGCCACGGCTTCGGGCGAACCGTTGATCTTGACCGAATACTCGGTGCCGCCGAACTTGGCCGTGCCGGAGGGCAGGATCAGGTTCTGCGTATTGATGGCGTTGACCACGTCGATGGGGGCCAGGCCACGCGACTGCAGGGCCTGGGTATCCAGGTCCACGGAGATCAACCGGCTCTTGCCGCCATACGGGTAAGGCACTGCCACGCCGGGAATGGTGACCAGCTGTGGACGCAGGGTCTGGACGGCAGCATCGAACACGGTCTGCTCGGGCAGCGTCGGCGAAGACAGTGCCAGTTGCATCACCGGGATACTGGAGGCGGAATACTTGATCACCAGCGGCGGCGTGATCCCCGGCGGCAGCTGGCGCACCTGGGTCTGCACCGAGGCCACCACCTGAGCGATCGCCTGCTGGATATTGGCCTTGGGCTGGAAGAACACCTTGATCACCGACACCCCGGCCAGGGATTGCGACTCGATGTGCTCGATGTCGCTGACCACGGTGGTGAGCCCGCGCTCGTTCTGGGCGGCGATGCGCTGCCCCATCTCCTGCGCCGACAGGCCGTTGTAGTTCCAGATGATGGAGACCACCGGGATATTGATCTCGGGGAAGATGTCGGTGGCCATGTTCTTCAGCGTCAATGGCGTGGCCAGCACGATCAGCAAGGCCATCACGATGAAGGTGTACGGGCGGCGCAACGCCAGCGCGACCATGTTCATGAACTGCTATCCCTGTAAGGCGGGCAGGATCGACCGGGCAGCCTGCGTCTGCAGCTTGCCCATGCCATGAACCGGCGCCCCGTGCGGCCCCGGCCGTCCTCTCCTGCTGTGCTTTGTTCTATGTGGCGCAGGCTGGCGCTTTTCCCCGGTCGCCGGTCTGCGTTCCCTGAATCCGATGAGCTTGCCGGGGCCCGGTTTTATTCTTCGTGGGCCGTGCGGCGAGGGCTATTGTAGCGGCCTCGGAGCCGCCTTGCAGAAGGCTTTTCGACAAATCGCTTTCTGACAGAAATGTCAGCAAAAGACTTCTCACCGGCTGCAAGCGCAACCGGAAAATCGCCACATGTGGCGACCGGCAGGAACCGCGCCGCTATGGCACACTGCCCTTCCCTTACCTTGTCCCCGCACTCTCCTGCATCATGGAATTCCTGCGCCAGCGCATCGAAGCCAGTGTCCTCTCCATCAGCCGCGGCCCCGGCAGTGCCGACTTCCTGCAGCCGCCGGGCGACCCCGGCCTGTTCGGTCCGGACTCGGCAGCCTGGCAGGTCCACAGCGATTTCACGGCCATGCTCACCGGCGGCGTGGCGGCTTTACTGTTGCAGATGTTGCATCCGCTACCACTGGCCGGGGTGTGGGATCACTCCAACTTCCAGGCCGACATGCTGGCGCGCCTGCGCGCCACTGCACAATTCATCGCCGGCACCACCTTCGGCAGTCGCGCCGACGCCGAGCGCCTCATCGAGCGGGTCAAGCGCATCCATCTCGTGGTCAAGGGCGTGGCGCCGGATGGACGCGCCTATTCCGCCAGCGATCCTGATCTGCTGACCTGGGTGCATGTGGCCGAGGTGCATTGCTTCCTGCAGGCTTATCTGCGCTATCGTCGGCCGGACTTTCCGGCGGTGCGCCAGGACCAGTATTTCGACGAGATCGCCCGGGTCGCCGAGGCACTGGGCGCGCGCGAGGTACCGCGTTCGCAGATGGCAGTGGACGGATACATCCAGGCGATGCGCCCCGAACTGCGCTGCGACGAACGCACCCGCAAGACCTTGCAGCTGGTATTGAATGCCCCCGCGCCGAACGCGCTGGCGCAACCATGGACGCGCCTGATGATGCGCGCCGGAGTGGACCTGCTGCCGCCCTGGGCGCAAGAGATGCTGGGGGTCACGCCGCGTCCGCCGTGGCGTCGGGAGCTGCTGCGACGCTCGGTACTGGTGGCCGCACAGCCACTGCGCTGGGCGGTGCGCAACGGTTCCATCCATCTGGCGCGGCGGCGCATGGGCTTGCCGCCGTACGGCTGAAGGCCGCTCTTTCAGGGCTGACGGACGCTGCGCAGGTAGGCCAGGATGTCGTCGATCTGGCGATCGCTGCCGATGCCCCAGAAACGCATCTTGTTGCCCGGCACCACCTCGCTGGGCGCCTTGAGGAAGGCGCGCAGCTTGTCCTCGGTCCAGACGAAGCCGGCACCGGCCATGGCCGGCGAATACTTGAAATCCGCGGTGGAACCGGCCTTGCGGCCGATCACGTTACTCAGTTGCGGACCGAAGCCGGCGCGGGCCGAGGGTCCGACTGCATGGCAGCTGGCGCACTTGGCGAAGGCGGCGCGCCCGGCTACGGGGTCGCCTGCCGCCTGGGTCACCAGAGGGATGAGGGCAAGGACAACAATCAGCAAGGAGGTCAGGCGCATGGACATTCCGGTCAGTCGGCTACCGCAGGCGCGGAAGCGCCCCGGATCACGAAATGGCTGGCCTCAATGCCCGATTACTGAAGAAAGGCGAACACCGAGTCAGCCGTGGTGGTCTCGATTCTATCGCTGCCGCTGGAACGGCGCACCGGCACTGCCATGATCGTGGCGCTCAGGCCCTGGTCGCCGGCGTATTTCCTGGAATTGCGTCGGGACGAGAAGCCATAGCGTGGACTATTCCGTCATCACGGCCGGCCTGCCACCCGGTGCATGATCACGCCGCTCCGCCAGCCATCCCCACACCAGCAGCGCCAGCACGGCAATCCCCGTCAGCGCGGCAAACGCGGCGCCATAGCCGTAGTGCTTGGCGACCACACCGGCCAGGGCCGGGCTTAGCGCCGCGCCGACCGACTGGATGGTGGTAACCGCGCCCAGGCCGATGTTGATATGGCCGCTGCCCTGCAGGATGCGCGCCACCGAACCCGGCAAGGCCACGCCCAGCAGGCCGGCACCGACGCCATCGAGCATCTGCACCGGCAGCAGCGCCCAGGGTGAATCCCACACGCCGGCCACCAGGCCGCGCACCGGCAATGCCAGCAGGGCGATGGTGATGGGCAGCCAGTAGCCCTGGCGTTCAGCGAAGCGGCCTGTCAGGAGCGCCGTGGGGATCATCACCAGCTGCGCCACGATCACCGTGAGCGCGGTATAGAGCGCCGGATCGGCACCGCCACGCGCCACCACCGACTGGCTCAGCAAGGGCAACATCGCCGCATTACCGAGGTGGAACAGCATCATGGCCAGGGCCAGCAGCATCAGCGGCCGCGAGGCGACCAGCACGCGCCAGGTGGAGACCGGCGGGTCCGCTGCAGCGCGTTCCGGGTCCAGCCCACGGGCGACGTCGTGATCGATGTCCTGCGGGCGGATACGCGACAGGCAGACCAGCGAAGCCAGCGCCATCACCGCCATCAGTACGAACACCGCCGGCAGGCCCCAGTAGTAACCGAGCGCACCGGCCAGGGCCGCCGAGAAGACATTGCCGGCGTGGTTCCAGGCTTCGTTGCGCCCGAGCTGGGCGGGCAAACCCTGCTGGCCGACGATGCCCAGGGTGAGGCCGGCGATGGCCGGGCCGATGACGGCGCCGACGATGCCGGTGCCAACCTGGGAAATGGCGGTCAGCGTGAAACTGGGGGCCACCAGCAGCAGCAAGGAGCCGGCCACCACCAGCACCGATCCCAGCCCGACCACCAGGCGCTTGGCGCGCACCGCATCGGTGAGCGCGCCGGCCGGTGTGGTGGCGAGCATGCCGGCGATGCCGCCCAGCGTCATCACATAGCCGATGTCGTCGGCGGCCCAGCCCTGCCCCATCAGGAAGACCCCGAGGAAAGGCCCGAGACCGTCGCGCACGTCGGCCAGGAAGAAGTTCAGCCTGGACAGCCAGGCGATGGAGCCGGCCTTGGCGTTCATCCTATCGGCCCCTTGAAGATGAAGAAGGCACCCAGGCAGATGCAGCCAAACCCGACCAGATGGTTGATGGTGAACTGCTCACCCAGGTAGAGCACCGAGAAGATCGAGAACACCACCAGCGTGATCACCTCCTGCATGGTCTTGAGTTCGGCGGCGTTGTAGACGCTGTGGCCGATGCGGTTGGCGGGGACGGCGAAGCAGTATTCGGCCAGGGCGGTCATCCAGCTGACCAGGATCACCAGGTACAGCGGACGGTTCTCGAACTTGAGATGGCCGTACCAGGCAAAGGTCATGAAGACGTTGGAGATGATCAGGAAGACGATGGGAAGGACTTTGGGCGACATGTTTTTTGTTCTTTATGAAAATGACGACAACAAGGAAAAGAGGCGCAACCGATGGCACAAGGCCATCCGCTGCGCATCGACGGGACCATCAGTGACGCAGCCAACTCGACCAACTCAGCCAGGCAGGGCAGCCTCAGCGCACCCGGCTGTACAAGGGTTGCACGCTGTCCGCACTGGCACCGACATCAATGGCCTCGATGGCGGTACCCATGCTGTTGCGGGTGCCCAAGCCATTGGCAGCAAACGGCGCGCCGGGTTCCAGCGACATGCGCACGCTGTCGGGCGCAAAGCGGGCGATGCTGCCGTCATCGAGGATGACGCCGTTGGCTTCGCCACGCGGGCCGGTGAGGACCATGGCGATCTTGCCGCGCACCGACAGCTGGCGTAGTTGCGCCGCGCGCAGATGGGGCGGCAGCGGCGGGTTGGCGTCGAAGGCGGGCGGACGGTCGATCACGGTCTGGCCGGTGGCGAGATTGACGATGGCATCGGCCTTGATGGTGCCGGCCCCTTCACCCTGGCCGAACACGCGCACCGACTGCCCCGGCTTGACCACACCCTGCAAGGTCTGCGACAGGTGCGGCGGGAACTTGACCACGGTGCGCTCACCCACCAGCAGGCCATCGACCTCACCATAGGGATTGATCAACAGGCGGCTGACGCGGCCTTCGGTGACCGGGGCCTGGGCCGTCAGGGCGGCTTCATAGGTGGCTGGTGGCGTTTGCACGGCAGGCGCCGCCATGCCCGCAGCGGGGACCGGACCGGGCAGGGGCGCCGGCGGGGGTGGCAGTGCCTGGGCATGGGCGGCCACCAGTGAAGTCAGCACGGCCAGGGTCGAGGCAGCTGCCAGCGAGCGCAGCGAGGCTGAAAGCGGGGATGAAGAGAGATTCATGACAACTCCTTGAGGGGTGAGAGGTATTCCCTCTTTTGCAAACCCCATGCCTGCCACGAATCCCTTTATATTCAATCACTTAGGAACTCAACTTGCGGACAGGTGTCCGTTTCCGTGACACTTCAGCGTCCGCAAACGGACACTGTCCGCCGCCATTTTTTACACAGGAGCCCCCCATGTCCCTTTCCTCGCCCGCCTCCTCGCCTTACCTGACCCTGGCCGTGGCCATCGTCGCCGAAGTCATCGCCACCACCGCCCTCAAGTCTTCCGACGGCATGACCCGCGTGCTGCCGGCCCTGGTGGTGGTGCTCGGGTATGGCCTGTCCTTCTATTGCCTCTCGCTGACCCTGCGCAGCATGCCCACCAGCGTCGCCTATGCCATCTGGTCGGGGGTGGGGATCGTGCTGATCACGCTGGCGGCCTGGCTGATCCACCACCAGCGCCTGGACGGGCCGGCAGTGGCCGGGATCGCCCTGATCGTGGCCGGGGTGCTGGTGATCAACATCTTTTCCAGCAGCGCCGCACATTGAGGCGGTCGCGGGACCGGTGACGGGATCCGGTCAGGATGTCCGAAAACACCACCTTCTACGTCATTCCGGATATCGGCCGCCGCCATAAGATGCTCTCCATCGCAACCGACAACCCCAAGGAGAACATCATGACCCAGTCCCAAGCCACCACCCAGCGCGGTACCGCCCTCATCACCGGCGCTTCGTCCGGCATCGGCGCCCTGTATGCCGACCGCCTCGCCCGCCTGGGCTACGACCTGATCCTGGTGGCCCGCAACCGCGAGCGCCTCAATGCTCTGGCCCAGCACATCAGCAACGACACCCGCCGTACCGTGGAAGTGCTGGAAGCCGACCTGGGCCAGGCCCAGTCGCTGGCGCTGGTGGAAGACAAGCTGCGCAGCGATGCCAGCATCACCCTGCTGGTCAACAATGCCGGCATCGGCACCCACACCCCGCTGCTGCAGAGCAATGTCGATCACATGACCGACATGATCGCCCTGAACGTCACCGCGCCGACCCGCCTGACCTATGCCGTGGTCCCCGGCTTCGTGGCACGCGGCCAGGGCGCGATCATCAATATCTCCTCCATCGTCGGCGTGGCGCCGGAGGTACTCAACGGCGTCTATGGTGGCAGCAAGGCCTTCGTGCTGGCGTTCTCGCAATCGCTGCATCATGAACTGGCGGCCAAGGGCGTGCAGGTGCAGGCCGTGTTGCCCGGCGCCACCGCGACCGACTTCTGGGCCATCGGCGGACTGCCGGTGGAACACCTGGACCCGGCCATCGTCATGCCGGCCGACCAGATGGTCGATGCCGCCCTGGTCGGCTTCCAGCGCGGCGAACTGGTGACCATCCCGTCGCTGCACGAGGAAGACGCCTGGACCCGCTTCGAGACCGCCCGCCAGGGCCTGGCCAGCAAACTCTCGGCCAATGTCCCGGCAGCGCGCTACACGGCCGCGCACTGAGCTGCCCTGTATTGATCCACTATCGCGGCCGACCTGACCGCAGCCAATCCAGACACCAACGATTCGATCGGGAACGACTGTCCCTGCGCAGTCCTCCACAGCCCCCTTACGACCTTCTCTTCAGAAAGGCAACATCATGAAACTTACCGACAACGTCATCTTCATCACCGGTGGTACCTCCGGCATCGGCCGCGCCCTGGCAGAGGCCTTCCACAAGCTGGGCAACCAGGTCATCATCGGCGGCCGCCGCCAGGCGCTGCTGGACGAAGTCACCGCCGCCAATCCGGGCATGGAGGCAATCGCCTTCGACGTCTCGGAGCTGGCCAGCATCGAAGCCGCAGCCGCCACCCTGAAGGCGCGCCATCCGGGGCTCAACGTGCTGATCAACAATGCCGGCATCATGCCCTTCGACGACGCCGGCGGCATCATCGACGATGAAGTCAGCCGCAACATCATCAACACCAACCTGCTGGGCCCGATCCGCCTGAGTTCGGCCCTGATCGACCTGCTCAAGGCCCAGCCGAGCGCCACCATCATCCACAACACCTCGGTGCTGGCCTATGTGCCGCTGGCGGTGACCGCCGTGTATTCGGCCACCAAGGCAGCCCTGCACTCCTACGCGCTGTCGCAGCGCTTCATGCTGCGCCAGACCAACGTGCGGGTGCAGGAAATCGCACCGCCCTGGGTCGACACCGACCTGGTCAAGAAGAGCGGTGATCCGCGTGCCATGCCGCTGGATGCCTTCATCGCCGAAACCATGGCCAAGCTGGCCAGCGATGACGAGGAAATCCTGGTCGACGCCATCAAGCCCTTGCGTGACAACCCGGGCGCCAACGAGCACGCGCTGGTCAACGGTTTCAACGAAGCGCTGATCGCCAACCCGATCCCGGTCTGAGCCGGTCTTATCCGACCTCGTCCGGTCCCATCCGACCTCCCGGCAGCGGCCGGTCTGCGGCGCCAGCAATCACCTGCTGCGCCGGGCAGGCCGGCCGCCCCACCTTGCCAGCGATAAACAGCATGAAACCTGCTCCCACCCCCACCCCTGACACCACTGCGCCTGCACCACAGGCCGCTGCCGGCTCCGCACCGCCCCATCCGGGCTCCCTGCTGACGGCCGGTTTCCTGGCCCTGGGTACCTTTGCCATCGGTACCGAGGGCTTCATGATCGCCCCCTTGCTGCCGCGCATGGCGGCCGACTTCGGCATGAGCGTGTCGGTCGTGGCCAGCCTGGTGATCGTCTTCACCCTGGTGCTGGCCCTGAGTTCGCCCATCACCACGGTGCTGTCGGCCAACGTCAATCGCCGCAATGTGCTCATCGGCGCCATGGGCATCTTCACCGTGGCCAACCTGGCGGCGGCCCTGTCCACCAGCTTTGCCGGCCTGCTGTTGGCGCGCCTGCTCATGGCGGTAGCCGCCGGGCTCTACACGCCCAATGCCAATGCCCTGGCCGGCGCCATCGTCAGACCCGAGCAACGCGGGCGGGCGCTGGCCATCGTCAGTGGCGGCATGACCATTGCCATCGCCCTGGGCCTGCCATTGGGTTCCGTGGTGGGGCATGCCTTCGGCTGGCGTGCCACCTTCCTGGCGGTGGCGGCAATGGGTGCCGTGGCGGTGGTCGGTATCTGGCTGGGCGTGGATCGCCGGGCCGGTGGCCAGTTGCAGGTGGCCAGCCTGCGCGAGCGGGTCGGCGTGATCGGGCAGATAGCGGTGCGTCGCCTGCTGGCCGTCACCCTGTTCTGGTCGGTTGCGGCCTATGCCGCCTATCCCTATATCGCGCCCTACCTGTCACATACCCTGGCCTTCGGCGAAACCGGCATCGGCCTGACGGTCAGCCTGTGGGGGGTGGCGGCGGCCGTGGGCGTGAGCACTGGCGGCATGCTCAATGACCGCTTCGGCTCGCAGCGCGTGGTCCGTACCGCCCTGCTGCTGCTGGCACTGTCGTTCTGGGCGCTGGCGGCAGCCACCTGGCTGGCACCGCAGGTCGCGCTAGTCCCGGTGCTGGTGGCCGTGGCGCTGTGGGGCTTTGCGGTATGGGCTTTCTTCCCGGCTCAGATGGCACGGCTGATCGCGGCCGGTCCGCCTTCGCAGGCCTCGGTCTCGCTCTCGCTCAATACCTCCACCATGTACCTGGGCTTCTCCGTGGGCAGCGCCATCGGCGCGGGCATCCTCGGTCTGGGTGTGGTCGGCGGGATCGGTCTGTTCGCCGGATGCTGCGCCGTGCTGGGGCTGCTGCTGGACCGCGCCGGCAAGCTGCCCTGAGGCAGGCAGGCCATCCGAGAACGTCCAAGAATTTTTTCCGCCGTCGTGATAGGCTGCCGATCCGGGAAACAGCGGATGACCGGTTGGGGCCGGTCGTCCGGAAACATGCCCCTCTTTGTCCTGCAGGGGGGCATGGGGCAACCTATCATCGAACTGTGTTCCATGGCGCGAGAGGGCGCCGGCCGCGGATCTCATCCGCACAATCAAATCCATACAACAGGGGAAATCATGGATAAGGCTAACAACAAGGGGCGTTCGCTCAGCGTGGCCGCGCGCCTGGGTCTCAGTTTTGCGCTGGTGCTGGTGATGATGCTGGTGCTGACGGTGGTGAGCATCAGCAAGGTCAATGCCATCGAAGGCAGCCTGACCACGGTCAGCGAAGACAATAACGTCAAGCAACGCTATGCCATCAACTTTCGTGGCAGCGTCCACGACCGCGCCATCGCCCTGCGCGACCTGACGCTGGTGGACGACGCCGAGGTCAAGGACGTGGTGGCCCTGATCAACAAGCTCGATGCCGATTACCAGCAATCGGCGCAGCCCCTGGATGCCATCTTCGCCAACAAGGGCGCGCATGCCCCCAACGCCGACGAGCGCGACGCCCTGGCCCAGATCAAGGCCGCCGAAGCCCGTGCCATGCCGCTTTCGGCACGCATCATCGCCGCCCGCAACAGCGGCGACATCGACGGCGCCCGCAAGATCATGCTGGGCGAAGCCAAGCCGGCCTTCATCACCTGGCTGGCCACGGTGAACAAATTCATCGACCTGCAGGAACGCATGAGCCAGGCCGAGTCGACCAAGGCACGCAGCACTGCCCGCGGGTTCCAGGCGTTCATGCTGGTACTGCTGGCAGCCGCCATGGTGGCCGGGGTCGTGCTGGCAGGTCTGATCACACGCTCCATCGGTCGCGCCCTGGGTGCCGAACCGGACGAGGTCAAGCAACTGGCACTGGCGGTGGACCGTGGCGAGCTGTATCACGAAGTGGCCCTGCGCCGCTACGATGGCGGCAAGCGCCAGAGCATCATGGCGACGCTCTCCGAAATGAGCATCAACCTGCGCAATACCGTGACCGAGGTGCGTGATGCGGCCGCCGGTGTGGCCACCATCAGCGCCCAGATCGCCGCCGGCAACAGCGACCTCTCGGCCCGCACCGAAGACCAGGCGGCCTCGCTGGAAGAAACCGCCTCGGCCATGGAGCAGCTGACAGCCACCGTCAAGCAGAACGACGGCCACGCCCGCGAAGCCAACCAGCTGGCGCGCAATGCCTCCGACATCGCCAAGCAGGGCGGCGCCATCGTCGACGAAGTGGTCGATACCATGGCTGCGATCAACACCTCGTCGCGCAAGATCGTGGACATCATCGGCGTGATCGACGGCATCGCCTTCCAGACCAACATCCTGGCGTTGAACGCCGCAGTGGAAGCGGCCCGTGCCGGTGAACAGGGACGCGGTTTCGCCGTGGTCGCCACCGAAGTGCGCAACCTGGCGCAGCGTAGCGCGGCGGCGGCCAAGGAAGTCAAGCAACTGATCGATGCATCGGTCGACAACGTCGAGAACGGTACCCGCCTGGTGGAACGTGCCGGCGAGACCATGGAACAGATCGTGGCCAGCGTGCAGCAGGTCACCGATGTGATGGGCGAGATTTCCACCGCCAGCCATGAGCAGAGCGTGGGCATCGAGGAAGTGCACAAGGCCATCGCCCTGATGGATCAGGTGACCCAGCAGAATGCGACCCTGGTGGAACAGGCCAGTGCCGCCGTCTCCAGCCTGCAGGACCAGGCGCAGCACCTGACCCGGGCAGTGGACGTATTCCAGCTGGCAGCGCCCTCCTCGTCCGCGGCACCGGCCGCAGCAGCGGTGACGTCGCGCCCGAGCGTCGAGGTCAATCCGCCACGCTCGCTGGCAAGCCAGACCAGCCGCCCCTTGCAGCTGGCCGCCGCCGGGGATCACGGCGATGCCTGACCCGGCCCTGTCCCGGCCGAACGATGAACTGCAGCGCCTGGCGGCGCTGCATGCCTTGCATCTGCTCGATACCGGCTCCTCCGAAGATCTGGACAACATCACCCGCCTGTGCCACTCGCTGTTCGGCGTCAACGGGGCGTACGTGTCGCTCATCGACGCCGACCGGCAGTGGGTCAAGTCGCAGAGCGGCCCGGACATGTGCGCTCCCTCGCGCGAGCTGTCCTTCTGCGACCACACGGTCAGCCAGCGTGCGCTGATGGTGGTGGAAGACGCCACTCTCGATGCCCGCTTTGCGAATAATCCGCTGGTGTCCGGGCCGCCGCATATCCGCTTCTATGTGGGCGCGCCCCTGCTCACGCCCGAGGGCCATGCCATCGGCGCGCTGTGCATCACCGACACCGTGCCGCGCACCTTCGATGCAGCCCAGCGCAAGCAGCTTCAGCAGCTGGCTGCGCTGGCGATGTCGCAGATGCTGCTGCGGCGAGCCATCGGCCGTGTCGATCCACTCACGGCCATGCCCAACAAGTACCAGTTGCGGGAAGACCTGGCCTCGCTGGTCCCGGCCGACAGCGCCCTGCAGGAGGCAGAGCCGGGCACCCGCGCGCTGGCCTACATCGACATGCCGGACGCCCATACCTCCTTCGAGATCGGCAGCGTGCTGGGTTCGCGTATCCATGACGAGCTGATCCGCAATGTCGGGGCGCGGCTGCAGACGCTGGTGCAGGGCCAGGCCGATGTCTATCACATCAGCGACGGTCGTTTCGCGCTGCTCTCGCATGCAGGCAAGGCCGAGCAACTGGCCGGCCACCTGCGCGGCATGACAGCGGCACTGGAACAACCGGTCGACAGCATGGCCGTGCCGATGAATCTGCCCAGCTATGGGGGCATCGTCAGCGTGGTGCAGACCCGCGAGCAATTGCGCGATGCGCCGCGCAAGGCGGTGGCCGCCCTGCACGAAGCCCTGGCGCGCCGGCAACGCTGGGCCGATTACGATGCCGATGCCGACGTGATGCACCAGCGCCGCTTCCGCCTGCTCAACGATATTCCCGATGCGTTGCTGCCGGAGCGCCAGCAGGGGGGTGGCCTGGCCCTGGTCTACCAGCCCAAGCTGGACCTGCGCAGCAACCGCTATCACGGCGGCGAAGCGCTGCTGCGCTGGCAGCACCATGAGCTGGGACCGATCTCGCCGGCCGAATTCATCCCGCTGGTGGAGCGCACGGCATTGATCCGTCCGGTATCGGAGTGGGTGATCCAGGCCGCCCTGCAACAGATGGCGACCTGGAAGAACGAGGGCATGCCGGTCAAGCTGGCCATCAACCTGGCCGCGCCCAATTTCGAGGAGTCCGACCTGATCGGCCGCCTGGAACGCGGCTGTCGTGACAGCGGCATCGACCCGGCCATGGTCGAGATCGAATGCACCGAAGGGGTATGGATGCACAGCCCGGCCGTGCTCAAGCTGCTGCATGAGATCCGCGCCCTGGGCATGGGGCTGGCGCTGGACGATTTCGGTACCGGCTACAGCAACTTCGCCTACCTGCAGCAGGTCCCGGCCTCGGTGGTGAAGATCGACCAGTCCCTGATCCGTCACCTGGACAGCAGCGCAAGGGATCGCCGCATCGTGCAATCGCTGATCGCGCTGGCCAAGGAACTGGACTACCACATCGTGGCCGAGGGCGTGGAAACGGCGCAGACCCTGGAACTGCTGCGCGCCTGGGGCGTGGACGAAGCGCAGGGTTACTACATGGCCCGCCCGCTGACACCGGAGGCCTTCTCGGCCCACGTGCGGGCGGCGGCCTGAGGCCACAGCGACCAGGTACCTTCCGTGAGGCCGCTAGCTACCTGGCGGCCCCGCTTCTTCCAGCTTGCGATACAGCTGCTGGCGCGAAATACCCAGCCGGCGGGCGGCTTCGGCGCGGTTGCCGTTGGCCGCGGCCAATGCGCGCTCCAGCATCAGCCGCTCCACCTGTGCCACCGCCGCCGCCAGCGGACCATCCCAGTCGATCTGCATGCCCTGCGCCGGACTGGTGGCAGACAGGCTCGGCAAGGCAATGTGTTCGGCCTCGATGCAGTTGCCGTGACTCATTACCGCCGCCCGTTCCATGGTATTGCGCAACTCGCGCACATTGCCCGGCCAGGCATGCTGCAGCAAGCGTCGCGCGGCCGCCGCGCTGATGCGCTTGGGGCTGTCGCCAGCCTGCTGGCGCAGGAAATGTTCGGCAATGGCCAGGATGTCGCCGGGCCGCTCGCGCAGCGGCGGCACCATGATCGGTACCACCTGCAGGCGATACCACAGGTCTTCCCGGAAGCGCCCCTCGCGAATCTCCTGCGGCAGGTCGCGGTGGGTGGCGGCGATCACCCGCACATCCACCCGCAGCGACTGGCTGCCGCCGACCGGCGTCAATTCCCGCTCCTGCAGCACGCGCAGAATCTTGGCCTGGGTCGGCAGGGCCATGTCGCCGATCTCGTCCAGGAACAGGGTGCCGCCATCGGCTTCCTGGAAGCGTCCCATGCGATGCTGGGTGGCCCCGCTGAAGGCACCCTTGACGTGGCCGAACAGTTCGCTTTCGATCAGCTCGGCCGGGATCGCCGCACAGTTGACCGCCACGAAGGCACGCCCTGCGCGGCTGCCATTGCGATGCAGGGCGCGTGCCACCAGCTCCTTGCCGGTGCCGGTTTCGCCCAGGATCAGCACGGTGGCGTCGCTGGTGGCAGCACGGCCGATCTGCTTGAAGACCTGGCGCATGGCTTCGCTGTCACCCACCAGCTGGTTGCGCTCGCTGGCAGCGGCGCTGGCCGCGTCCGGCGCAGTTGAAGAATCGGAGGCGGAGGTACTCTGGCGCAAGGCACGTTCCAGGGTCTCCACCAGCGCCGTGCGCGGGACCGGTTTGGTCAGGTGGTCGAAGGCGCCCAGGCGGATGGCTTCGATGGTGTTGTCGCCGCTGGCATAGGCGGTGAGCATGATGCAGGGAATGGCGGCGATGGCCGGGGCGCGCTGCAGGAAGACCAGGCCATCTTCCTCCGGCATGCGCAGATCGACGATGGCGGCATCGATGGCATGGGCCGAGAGCAGGCGCAGGCCGGCGGCGGTGCTGCCGGCCTCCAGCACCTCATGGCCGAGATCGCCGACGGTCTCGGCCAGGCTACTGCGAAAGGCGACGTCGTCATCGACGATCAGGATGCGCGCCATGGCAACTCCATATCGAAACGGGCGCCACGCTCGGTGGCGGCCAGGGTGATGCTGCCGCCATGGGCATGCACGATTTCGCGCACCAGCACCAGTCCCAGACCGGTACCGCCGCTGCGCTGGCTGACGAAGGGATCGAACAGGCTCTCGCGCAGTTCGGGCGCGACACCGGGGCCGTCATCGGCCACCCAGAGCTGCAGGCGGCCATCCGCGCCAAGCCGGGCGCCGATGTCGATACGGCCGCCGGCCTCGCAGTGGGCCAGCGCATTGAGCAGCAGATTGTCCAGCGCGCGTGCCATCTGCACCGGGTCCAGCGCACTGGTTGACAGCCCCGAGGCGAAGCTGGGCAGATCCAGTGTAGTGCCCAGCTGCAGTTGCTTCTTCTCGGCCAGCTCGGCATGGGCCTGGTGCCTTTCCTCGATCCAGGCCGCCAGATCGATGCGCTGGCGCTGTACCTGGAAGGGCTGGGCCAGGGCCAGCAGGCTGGCCACCAGTGCGTCGAGCCGCTCGGTCTGGCTGACCACCATTTCCAGCGCACCGGTCACCCGCGCCTCGCGCACCTGGGCCGGCGCGGCCAGGGCGTTCTCGGCCTTCATGCGCATGGCGCCGATGGGATTGCGGATTTCATGGGCCATGCCGGCCGCCACCCGGCCCAGCGTGGCCAGGCGCTCGGCATGCGCGAGTTGGTGCGACAGACGCTCGGACTGCCCACGCCAGCGGCTCAGAGTGCTCCCCAGCCAGACCCCGCTGACAATGACGAAACCCAGCAACAGCGCAATGGCCACCAGCAACTGGTTGAGCACGCCGGCGCTCATCACCGGCACGCGCTTGAGCGTCCAGGCCGCCAGCGACACACCCTTGAAGTTGACCGGGCAGGCGGCGAACACCACCGCCTCGCGCAGGCCGGGGCGCACATCGCTCACGGTGGCCGCGCCATCGAGGGCGCGCTGGGCGATCGAGACGATGCGTTCCATTTCCGCGCCTGGCGGGTCGCGCTTGATGCCGCTGCCGTCATAGGTGGGAAAGGCATAGGCCACCACGTCCTGTTGCGGGTGCCAGAAGCCGCCCTCCACCCCGGCCTGATCGCGCAGGGACAGGTCGATCACGGCCTGCATCAGCGAGCGCGCGGGCAGGCCGTCGGCATTGGGCGCCTGGGGTGTGCTGAGGACAGAGGAAGAGGAAGAGGAAGAGGGAGGGCTGGAAGTATGGGTGGAAAGCGCATGCGCCAGTCCGGCGCTCATGGCGGTGCAGCTCACCGCGGCCTGGCCGGTGGCCTGGCTGATCTGCGAGGCGGCACCCTGCCGGCTCAGCTGCAGCAGCAGGAAAGCCAGCACGAGCGCGATCAGGGCAATGAAGGCCCACAGGATGACCAGGTCGCGTTTGATGGTGTTCTTGATGTTCAGGAGGCCTCCGGTGCCGGCTGGCATGTCGCCTTTCATGGCGCTCGCATTTAAGCACGAAGCTTTACCGGTGATAAGCCATCTGACAGGAACGCCGGGATGGCGGTTCATCTTTTGTTGCAACTCAATCACGTTGCCACCGATCAAGATGGAAGCTCTTTTTGCTTTATGCGTTAATTGCGCCTGGGTGAAGCAGGGGGAAATAAAATCAAGCAGTTAAAGAAATATCTGGTGGTGGTCTTGGGCATCGCCATGCTGATGGTGATCGCCATGTGTGCCAGCACGCTCTACCAGAGCTATCGCCAGACGCGCCTGGGGGCCGTGGACAATGCCGGCAACGTGACCCTGATCGCCCAGCGGGCAATCTCGCGCAACATGGAAGTGCTGTCGCTGTCGCTCGATACGCTGGCCTACCGCTACCAGCATCCCCTGGGCGCTGCGCGCCTCAATGACGCCCAGCGCTATGCCTACCTGTTCGGCAGTACCGCCAATGTCAGCCATATCTCGGTGATGGCGATCATCGATGCCAATGGCCGGGTTCAGGCCAGCTCGCGTCGTCGCCAGGGTGATGCCGCGCCCAACTACGCCGACCGCGCCTATTTCACCGTGCATCGCGATTCAGCCAATGCGGGGCTGTATGTCTCCAAACCCATCCTGGCCAACCTGCCCAACCTGGGCAACGATGTACGCGTGGTGGTGCTGTCCAAACGCCTGTTCAATGAAGACGGCAGCTTTGGCGGCATCGTCGTCATGGCGCTGAACCTGAGCTATTTCCGCGAACTGTTCGAAGGACTTTCGCTGGGTGCCGATGGCGTGATCTCGCTGTATTCGGACGATGGCGTGGCCTACATGCGCATTCCGTACAACGAGCAGATCATCGGTCGCGACCTGAGTGGCAGTTCCAACTTCCAGCGCATCCAGAGCGCACTGCGGCACGAGGAGGGCAGCTTCTTCGCCCGTGCCAACAGTGATGGCGTGGAACGGCTCTATACCTTCCGCCGCATTCCCGACTCACCGCTGATCGTCTTCGTGGGCTATGCCGAACAGGCCATTTTCAAGAACTGGCGCAAGACCCTCTATGCGGTAATCATCTCGCTGTTCATCTTTGCCCTGCTGTTGGCCTATCTGCTGTCGCACGTGCGCCAGGAACTGCGCCGGCGCGTGACCATCGAGCGGCGCCTGGAAGAGCTGGCCCAGACCGACGGCCTGACCGGCCTGCTCAACCGACGCGCCCTGGACGAGGCCCTGCAGGCGGCCTGGGAGCGCTGCCGGCGCAATCTGAACTCGACCTTCTCGGTGCTGTTCATCGATGTGGATTACTTCAAGCCCTATAACGATACCTATGGCCACAAGCTGGGCGATGGCGTGCTGCAGGAGGTGGCCAAGACCATCAGCGACAACCTGCCGCGTCATACCGACTGCGCGGGCCGCTATGGCGGCGAGGAATTCGTGGTGCTGCTGGAGCTGACCGACACCGAAGGTGCGCGCCTGATGGCACAACGCCTGTGCGACGCGGTCTACAGCCGCCTGATCGTACATGCCAGCAGCCCGTTGCGGGTGGTGACCATCAGCGTGGGCGTGGCCACGCTGCAGCGCGCTCATCATCATCGTGTGGAAGACGTGCTCAACGCCGCCGATGCCGCGCTCTACCGGGCCAAGCGGGACGGCCGCAATGCGGTGCGGGTCAGCATGGCGGATTGAAGCGCACGGGCGGCATGGCCTGCACTAAGAAAAAAGGGCGCCGTTTTCACGGCGCCCTTGTTCATTGCGATGCAGCGTCAGGCCGATCGTTCGGCGCTAATGCAGACCTCACGCAGACCTCGCGCAGACCTCGCTCAGACCTCGCTCAGACCTCGCTCACGTCGAGCGGTGCTTCGGTCTTCTCGATCACTTCTTCCTTGGTGACGCCGGAAGCCAGTTCGATCAGCTTCAGGCCACCGGGGGTGACGTCGATCACGCCCAGGTCGGTGATGATGCGGTTGACCACGCCCACGCCGGTCAGCGGCAGGTTGCAGTCGTTCAGGATCTTCCTGGATGTGCTGCCGTCCTTGGCCTTGGCCACGTGCTCCATCAGGACCACCACGCGGCCGACACCGGCCACCAGGTCCATCGCACCGCCCATGCCCTTGACCATCTTGCCGGGGATCATCCAGTTGGCCAGGTCACCCTTGGCCGAGACCTGCATCGCGCCCAGGATGGCGATGTTGATCTTGCCGCCACGGATCATGCCGAAGGAATCGGCCGAACTGAAGAAGGACGAGCCAGGGATGGTCGTCACGGTCTGCTTGCCGGCGTTGATCAGGTCGGCGTCGACCTGGTCTTCGGTGGGGAAGGGACCGATGCCCAGCAGGCCGTTCTCGGACTGCAGCCATACTTCGATATCGTTGGGAACGTGGTTGGCCACCAGGGTGGGCAAGCCGATGCCCAGGTTCACGTAGAAGCCGTCCTGCAGTTCCTTGGCTGCGCGGGCAGCCATTTCATCTCGGGTCCATGCCATTTTGTCGTGTCTCCTCTTATGCGCGCACGGTGCGTTGTTCGATGCGCTTCTCGGGCGTGGCGTTGACCACGATGCGATGCACGAAGATGCCGGGGGTGTGGATCTGGTCCGGATCGAGTTGCCCCACTTCCACCAGTTCTTCCACTTCCACCACGGTGACCTTGCCGGCCATGGCGACATTGGGGTTGAAGTTGCGGGCGGTCTTGTTGAAGACCAGGTTGCCGGCCTTGTCGGCCTTCTGCGCCTTCACCAGCGACACGTCGGCCACCAGCGAACGCTCCATCACATAGCGCTCACCGTCGAATTCGCGCACTTCCTTGCCCTCGGCCACCAGGGTACCGACACCGGTCTTGGTGAAGAAGGCGGGGATACCGGCACCGCCGGCGCGCAGCTTCTCGGCCAGCGTGCCCTGCGGGGTGAATTCCAGCTCCAGTTCGCCGGCCAGGTACTGGCGTTCAAACTCCTTGTTCTCGCCCACGTAGGAGGCGATCATCTTCTTGATCTGGCGGGTGGACAGCAACTGGCCCAGGCCGAAACCATCGACCCCGGCGTTGTTGGAAATGGCGGTCAGGTTCTGCGCGCCCGAATCACGCAGGGCGGCGATCAACGCCTCGGGGATGCCACACAGGCCAAAGCCGCCGACCGCAATGGTCTGACCGTCCTTGACGATGTCTTTCAACGCGGTGGCCGCGTCTGGATACACTTTGTTCACGAGTCTCCTTTCGGCTCTTGTCTTGCGAGCAGGGTTGCAAGCTGCTGGTGGGGATACCAGCTCAAACAGGGATGGCATCGGAGCTTCTCTTTCGCGCTGCGCCATGGCAATGCCGGGCTCCGATTAGCGCCAATTATCATAGGTCAGGTGAAATAAGCCATACAATACGGTAAAAATACCTGGCGCAATGCAGCATAACATCGACCGCAGGGGCGGTGCGCCGGGTTCGAGGGACCTTGCCGGCTACTTACGGCACATCGCGCAGCATTACTCATGACCCAGCCACTTGCCATCGACTTCGAACAGGTTTTCATGCACGCGCCCATCGGCATGTGCGTCTCGCACAATCGCATCATCCAGCAGGGCAACCTGGCGATGGCGGCGATGTTCGGCTATGAGGTGGAACAGTTGCGGCAGACGTCCTTCCAGGAAATCTATCCCACCGCCGACGAGTTCGAACGCACCGGCCTGCGCCTGGTCCCCATCCTCAATGAAAAGGGGTTCTATTCGGACGAGCGCATCATGAAGCGTTCCAACGACGAGATGTTCTGGTGCCATGTCACCGGCCACGCCCTGAACCGCGACAACCCGCATGCCGCCGGCATCTGGACCTTCGAGGACGTGAGCGCCAAGCGCCCCATCGCGCCCGGCCTGACGCCACGCGAACGCGAAATCGCCGCGCTGCTGGTGGAAGGCAAGACCAGCAAGCTCATTGCGCGCCAGGTGGAACTGAGCCCGCGCACGGTGGAAATGCATCGCGCCCGCCTGATGCGCAAGTTCGCCGCCTCCACCTCCTCCGAACTGGTACACAAGCTGCTCAGCATCACCCCCTGAACGGGTCCGACCCTGGTCTGACCTGCTCCGCTCAGAACGGTTGCCCGGCGAAGCGCTGGGCCAGGAAATCAAGCATGGTGCGCAAGGTCGCCGGCATATGCTTGCGCGAGGCGTAGACGCCATACATCCCCAACTGCAGCGGCTCGAAGTCCGGCAGCAACTGCACCAGCCGGCCACTGGCCACCAGCGGCGCCACGGCATAGGCCGGCATGTGGCCGATACCGACTCCGGCCAGCACCGCCTGCAGCAGTACCGTCACTTCATTGGCACTGATGCTGCCGCCCACGGCCACGCTCTGGCTCTGCGGCGCTGTCCTTTTCTTGCCGCCCTTTCCAGTTGCCTTCTTCGGATCGAACTGCCACAGGCTACGCCCCACATAGGAGTGGGTCAGGCAATTGTGCAGGGCCAGTTCTTCCACCTTGCGCGGGGTGCCGTGGTGGGCCAGGTAATCCGGCGCGGCGCAGATGATCGAGCGGCACACGCCCAGCGGTCGGGCAATGAGGTTGGGTTCCAGCCGGTTGGTCATGCGGATGGCCAGGTCGATGCGTTCTTCCACCAGGTTCACCGTGCGGTCCAGCGCCAGCAGGTCCACCGCCACACCGGGATAGCGGCGCCCGTAGTCGACCACCGCCTGGATCAGCTGGGTCTGCGCAAAGGAGGTGCTGGCGGTGATGCGCAAAAGCCCACGCGGGGTTTCGTCGGGCGTGTCCAGCGCATGGCGCATGTCATCGGAAAACTCCAGCATCTGCCGGCAACGCGGCAATATCTCGTTGCCGGCCGGCGTGAGCGACAGGCGCCGCGTGGTCCGGTGCAGCAGGCGCGCCCCGACCCAGTCCTCCAGCTCAGCCACATAGCGCGACACCACCGGCCGCGACAGGTCCAGCTGCCCGGCCGCGGCCGACAGGCTGCCGCCGTCCACCACCGCCACGAATACCTGCATGGCCATCAAGCGATCCATGGTGCCGCCTTTCGATCTGCACGTTTTTGGAAACAAACTGTGATCGATTATGCTGTTTTTCGAAAACAAAAGCGATCCTATGATGGCGACTGTGCGACACCCTGTGCCGCTCCTCGTGCTCCCATCACCACCTCGAAAGGAAACCTCATGAAAATCGCACTCATCGGCGCCTCCGGCAATGTCGGCAGCCGCATCGTGGACGAAGCCCTGCGTCGCGGCCACAATCTCGTCGCCATCGCCCGCGATGCCGGCAAGATCGCCCAGCGCACCGGCGTGACCGTGGTCGCGGCCGACGTCAAGGACGCCACCAGCCTGGCATCGGCCATCAAGGGTGCCGACGTGGTCGTCTCCAGCGGCCGCTTCACCAGCTTCGGCGCGGCCGACCTGCTGCCGGCCGTGAAGGCGGCGGGCGTCAAGCGCCTGGCCATCGTCGGCGGCGCCGGCAGCCTGGAAATCGCACCTGGCAAAGCCCTGATCGACACTCCGGAATTCCCGGAAGAGTACAAGCCGGAAGCCGCCGGCGGCCGTGATTTCCTGAACGTCCTGCGCGGCGAGCAGGAACTGGAGTGGAGCTTCCTGTCGCCCTCGGCCCTGTTCATCGCCGGCGAACGCACCGGCCAGTTCCGCCTGGGCCAGGACCAGTTGCTGGTCGGCGCCGATGGCAAGAGCTGGATCTCCTATGAAGACTTCGCCGTCGCCCTGCTGGACGAACTGGAACAACCGAAGCATGTCCGCGCGCGTTTCACGGTAGGCTACTGAGCCAGGCAATACCCCGGGCCTGATGGTGAAACATCCTCAGGCCCGACATCGATTCATCCAAGAGGAACCCCATCATGACCACCCCCGCCACCGCTCACGACACCGTGCTCCACTACATCCACGATCCGCTGTGCGGCTGGTGCTATGGGGCCGCGCCGCTGGTGGCCGCAGCCCGCGCCGTACTGCCGGTACAGGCCCATGGTGGCGGCATGATGGCCGGCCGCAACCGCCGCCGCGTCGACGCGCAGTTGCGCGACTACGTGATGCCGCACGACCATCGCATCGCGCAGATGACCGGACAGGCATTCGGCGAGGACTATTTCAATGGACTGCTCAAGGACACCGATGCCGTCTTCGATTCGGCGCCACCGATAGCCGCCGTGCTGGCGGTGCAATCCATCCAGGGCGAGGCAGCCGGACTGGACATGCTGGCGGCCATCCAGCGTGCCCATTACCAGCAGGGACGACGGATTTCGGAGGTGAGCACGCTGACCGAACTGGCCCAGGCGCTGGGCGTCGACGCTGCCACCTTCGTCGCTGAACTGCAGCGCGTGGAGCAGGAAGAACTGGACAACCACATCGCGGCCAGCCGTGAATTGCTGAACTACGTCGGCGGACGCGGCTTCCCCACCTTCATCTTGCAGCGGGGCGATACGCTGGAAGTGCTGGACACCGGTCGCTGGCTGGGGCAACCCGAGCAGTGGGCCGCCTACCTGCGTGACGAAACCGGCACGACCAGCACGACATCGCCAGCGCAGGAGAGCACGCCGCTCCAATGCGATGTGCAGACCGGGCACTGCGACTGAACACGACCGTCAGACCGGCAAGCCCAGTGCGCGCAATTGCAAGCGGGTCTGCTCCGCCTGGACGTGATGAATGCCCTGCCAGCCCAGCGCCCGGCAGGCATCGATATTCTTCTGCGCGTCGTCGATGAAGACCAGCTGCTGCGGCTGTAGCGCCGGCAGGTGGCGACCGTAGCGTTCCAGCGCGATCTGGTAGATGCGCGGCTCGGGCTTGATGCAACGCTCGTCGCCTGACACGACGATGTCCAGGAACAACTGCATGAAGTCGTGATTGTCCCGCGCATGCGGATAGGTCTCGGCGGACCAGTTGGTCAGGCCGAACACCGGCACCTGCTGCGCATGCAGTTCACGCAGCAGTGCCACGCCCTCGGGGAGCGGTCCGCGCAGCATTTCCACCCAACGACCATAGAAGGCCCGGATCAAGGCTTCGTGCTGCGGATGCTGCCGCACCAGCAGCTCGGTCGCATCGGCTAGCGTGCGACCACCATCCTGCTGTACGTTCCATTCGGGTGAGCAGATGTGGGTGAGGAAATGGTTGCGCTCTTCTTCATCAGCGATCAGCTGGCGATACAGGTGCTGGGGATTCCAGTCGAACAGTACGCCGCCGAAATCGAAGACGACGGCGCGGATGCCGCTTGGTGCTGAAAACGTCATGGTGGATGTCCTGTCAAATGGTCTGGAAGGCTTTCCGTCGCGTGGTCTGAAACGCTCCGATCACCGCACGCCGACGCCGTCGAGGAACAGGTCGATCAAATGGGCGATCCGCGATTTTGTCGCACTGCCTTGTTCGATGCTGAGGGAAATCGCAGTCACCATGCAGACGAGATCCTCGACCGAGACGTCCCGCCGAATGGCGCCCGCCTTTTGTGCGCGCAAGAGCAGGCGTTGCGCTTCCTCGCCGCTGGCTTGACAACCCGGCGTACCGCTCTTGAGGACCGTACCCAGCGCCGCCGCCAGCCCCCGATAGTGCGACGCATGCGCCACGAGATCCTTCACGAAGGCGCGCACGGAAGCATCGGGGTCGAGCTTGTCGTCACGTCCCCGGCTCGCCTCGGCCAGCGCCATCAGGCGCTCATCGTTGGTTGCGGCAAGCAGCGCCTCCCGGGTGGGAAAGCGGCGATACAGCGTGCCGATCCCGACTTTGGCGCGCTTGGCGATGTCGTCGAGCGAGGCATCTGCTCCCCGTTCCAGGAACACTTCTTCGGCTGCCGCAAGGATGCGCTCGCGATTGCGCGCGGCATCGGCCCTTAACGAGGGTTCTTCTGTCAGGGGGAATTTGTTCGTCATATTCAAATGCGCTTGCAAAAGTGGATGATATCTCCACATAATAAGTGGAGCAATTCTCCACTTATGAAAGGGACAGAGATGGCAAAGCGATTCGACGACAAGGTTGTGGTGGTCACCGGTGGCAGCGAAGGCATTGGCCTGGCCACCGCCAAGCTGTTCGCAGCCGAGGGCGCCCGGGTCTATGTGACCGGTCGCAGGGCCGACAAACTTGATGCGGCAGTCAGGGAAATTGGCGATGGTGCGGTCGGTGTATCGGGGGATGCTGCCAATCCAGGCGATCTGGATCGCCTCTACGCGCGTATCCAGGCGGAGCAAGGAAGAGTCGACGTGCTCTTCGCCAACGCCGGGACCGCCTCGGCCGATGCCAAGCCACTGGGACTGATCGATGAAGCGGACTTCGATCAGATCTTCAATCTGAATGTACGCGGATTGCTGTTCAGTGTGCAAAAGGCGCTGCCCTTGATGTCGTCAGGTGGCGCAATTGTCCTCAATGGTTCCGTGGCCGGGGTCAAAGGCTTCCCGGGACAATCGCTGTACAACGCGAGCAAGGCCGCTGTGCGCTCCTTTGCGCGCAGCTGGACCGCGGATCTGAAGGACCGTCAGATCCGCGTGAATGTGGTGGCGCCTGGAGGAACCGAGACCCGCCTGATGCGTGACTACCTTGAAGCGCGTCCTGGGGTGGAGGACGCACTCAGGCAGCTAATCCCCGCAGGACGCCTGGGGGAACCGGATGAAGTAGGACGTGCGGTACTGTTCCTGGCATCGCCCGAGAGCAGTTACATCGCCGGTGTCGAGTTGTTCGTCGATGGTGGTTCCGTCGCCGTGTGAGACAGTTGGCTGCGCCTGTTCATCACACTTCGCCCGTCAGTTCTGCGCACTTGATCCATAACTGCTCGGCACGTACCGGATCGAGCGCATACGGGCGTACGCCTGCGCTGAAAGCGCTGACGACGGCATCGTCAGCAAGCGGGGCAGCGATTGCGCAGTCTTCGCAGTAACGTCCGCCGATGGTCTCGGCATCCGCGACGACGCCGGCCCAAAGTGTCGTCGCGGCGCCTTGTGCGGGGGTCTTGACCTCGAAGGGCGCATTTCCCAGCGCCAGGTGTTGTTCATGCATCGAGGCAAAGGCACTCTCGAACACTTCAGGCGCGATATTGCGCGTCAGCTCGGTCAGGATGACACCCGGGTGGACGCTCGCCGCGCGCACGCCACGATGTCGATGCCGCGCGTCGAAGGCCACGGCCAGCAAGGCGTCGCCGGTCTTGGAGCGGCCGTATGCAAGCCAGGGATCGTAAGGGGTATGCGTGAAGTTCGGATCGTCGAGATCGACATCGCCGAACCGGTGCCCGTTGGAGGAGAGCATGATCAGTCTTGCTCCCGCTACCATCAGCGGTGCCAGCCGGTGGACCAATACGAAGTGTCCCAGGACATTGGTGCCGAACTGGAGCTCGAAGCCATCCGGCGTCACGCCGAAGGGTGGGGCCATGATGCCGGCATTGGCAATGACGAGGTCGAAGGTTTTTCCTGTGGCGACCATGCTGTCGGTCACGGCTCGGACCGATGCCAGATCGGCAAGGTCCATCCGGATGATCTCAAGGCTGCCGCCTGAGGCTTCTGCCGCATCCCGCACCACCTGCGTGGCGCCACGTGCCTTGTCGAGGTCGCGCACGGTGCCGATGACGTCGGCGCCATGGGCCACGAGGGCGCGGGCCGTCTCGATTCCCAGCCCTGCCGAGACACCCGTGATGAAGACCCGTTTGCCGCGCAGGTCCGTGCCGGCCAATACTTCATCCGTTGTCGATTTTGCGTTGAAATGTGCGCTGTTCAAGATGTTCTCCTGTTGAGTTCAGAGGCATGCGACACCGCATGCGTCTTGCCAAGATACGCTTTGGGCTTGACGGATTTTCGCCAAAACAGCGCAATTTATTGCCTGATCCGCTCAATTCATTGAACATGTCCGATTCAGCTGGCACACTGAAGATATGAAAGATCTCCTTCATCAAATGAGCCGCCGCGTACTGCGCCACGAAGACCGGAAGAGCCTGGACACAGCGATTCCGCGACTGGCCGTCGGCGTCTTCCGGCAAGCGGAGCCGAGCATGATGGCCATCGGCGCCGGCGTATGCCTGATCTTGCAGGGCGCCAAGCAGATGATGGTGAACAAGAAGATGCTGCGCTACAGTGCGGGCGCCTGCTTCGCTTCGCTGATCGATTTACCGACGACCTGTTGCATATTCGAGATGGAGGGCGACCAGCCCTACGTCGGCACCGGCCTGACGCTGGACCACGGCATCCTCACCTCCCTGATCGCCGACATGCCGGCCGCCCCGCACAAAAAAGAGCCGGCAGCCTTCAACATCGAGCGGGTCTCGCGCGACGTACTTGAAGCCTGGGACCACTTGCTGGCCCTGCTGGATACGCCGGACGATATTGCCGTGCTGGCCGCATCGCGTGAGCGCGAGCTCATGTACCGGCTGTTGCAAAGCCCGCACGGACCGTTGCTGCGGCAAATCGGCCGCGAGGAGGGACGACTGACGCAGGTCAGAAAAGCGATCGACTGGATGCGTCATCACTACGATGAATCCTTCCCGATCAAGACCGTCGCCGACATCGCTGGCATGAGCATTGCGTCCTTCAACCGCCACTTCCGCGCGGCCACCTCGATGAGCCCCCTGCAATACCATAAGACGCTGCGACTGCAGGCGGCCCGACGTCTGCTGGCCTCTGACGTGGACGCCACCCGGACCGCTTACGCGGTGGGATATGAAAGCCCATCGCAATTCAGCCGTGAATATTCCCGATTGTTCGGCCATCCGCCGAAACGGGATGCTTCCCGCCTGCGTGAAAATCTGGTGGATGTATCCAATGTCGTCGTTTGATGCTGCTGGCCATCCCTGGCGCATCACACTGGCCCGGCGCAGTGTGGGCATTGGCGCTGCTGGGCATGAGAGCATGGTGCCATTGGGGCAGCCGGACTTCCGCGCTATCGATCTTGCGCATGGGTGGCTGCCATGGATGAAACCCGTCGGGTCAGCCACCAGAACAGCAACGCCAGCAGGCTGACCGCGGCACCCAGCAGGCATACCGCTTGCCAGCCCGCATGGGCATAGGTGGCCGTCGCGCCGATCGCTCCCAGACCGCTGCCGACGGCATAGAACAGCATGTAGAGACCGATCAGGCGACTGTAGGCGTCGCGCCGGGTCAGGAAAATCATGCTCTGGCTGGTGACGTGGAGCGCCTGCGCGCCTATGTCGAGCAAGATGATGCCGACCACCAGCGCCACCAGCGACCACGCCATCAAGGACAGAGGCCACCAGGCCAGCAGCAGGAGTACCAGTGCGACGGCACTGGTACGCTCTCCCTGTCCACGGTCGGCCCATTGCCCGGCACGCGCGGCGGCCAGTGCACCGATGGCGCCGACCAGGCCGAAGGCGCCGATGGCGGTATGTGAAAACCCATAGGGTGGCGCGCTCAAGGGCAGCACCAGGGCGCTCCAGAAGATATTGAGTGCGGCGAACATCAACATGGCCAGCACACCCCGGACTTGCAGGACCTTTTCCTGCAGCAGCAGCGTGAGCATGGAAGCGATCAGACGCAGATAGCCCATTTCGTCGGGCACGGCGGCCAGGGCCGGAAGCCTTCTCCACAGCGGCAGGGCAATGGCCAGCATCAGCGCGGCAGCGGTCAGGTAGACACCGCGCCAGCCTGCGAGGTCGCTGACGCCTCCCGCATAGACCCTGGCCAGCAGCAGACCGACGAACACACCGCTTTGTGCCGCGCCGACAACCCGCCCTCGTTCATGCGCAGCCGAAGCGCTGGCGGCATAGGCGATCAACCCCTGTGTCATCGCCGTACCCAGCAAGCCGACGGCGAGGACGCCGATCAACAGGACCGGCGCGCTCTGGGCCAGACCGACGACCACCAGCGCGACCACCAACGCCAATAGCTGTATCGCCATGAGACGCCGTCGATCCATCCGGTCACCCAGCGGCACCAGCAGCAACAAGGCCACCGCGCAACCGATCTGGGTCGCGCTGACGACGCCGCCGATAGCAGCGTGGCTGATGCCGAAGTCTCTCGAAAGGGCATCGAGCAGCGGTTGCGCGTAATAGACATTGGCCACGCTCAGGCCGCTGGCGATGGCGAACAGCCATAGCATGCTGCGCGGCATATTGGCGCGCCGGACCGGTGCAGCGACTCGGTTCGGCGCTGACGCCGGAGTATCCTTGATCATGGCATTCATCCAATCTGGTTGCAAATCGAAACTCATTGAATGCTAGATGATGTGGTTTTATAATGCAACCAGATTGATCACCGTCCCGGCTCGGGGAGATGCCATGCCAAACAATAGCGTCCTGACTGACGAACCCTGTCCCGTTGCGCGCAGCGTCGACGTGATCGGGGATCGGTGGTCCTTGCTGATCGTGCGCGATGCTTTCGACGGCGCTTGTCGCTTCGGCGAACTGCAGCGCAATCTGGGCGTGGCCCGCAACATCCTCTCCGACAGGCTGCGCAAGCTGGTCGAAGCCGGCATCCTCGACATGCAGGCCGCCTCGGATGGCACGGCCTATCAGCAATACGTACTCACCGCCAAGGGCGAAAGCCTGTTCCCCGTCGTGGTGGCGCTACGGCAATGGGGCGAGCAACATCTGTTCAAGCGCGGCGAACGCCATTCGGTGCTCATCGACAAACGCACCGGCAAGCCGATTCCGCTGATGAAGCCGACCGCCAGGGACGGCGGCGGATTGCCCCCCAGCGCGACCGAAGTACGAAAGCTCGCCTGAGCGAACCAAGCCATTGCTATTCGGCCCTGCTTGGACTATGGTTGTATTACGCAACTATATGAAAGCTGCGGTAACGGGCCGTCTTCATGTCGTCGAGGACTCCGCAAGGCTTCACGCATGGCCTTGCCGACCTGTTGCGCTTCAATTTGCCGCGAAACCCGATGACTGGCGGCGTCGATCAGGGAGAATCCATGCAAACGGCGAATGTGCTTTCGCGGATCGGCTTCGTGGGAGCGGGCCGCGTCGCCCAGACGCTGGCGGCCGCCTTCGCCCAGGCGGGGCATCGCGTCGCGGCGGTGCATAGCAGAAGCGATGCCAATCTCGCCCAATTCCATGCGCGCTGTCCCGAGCCCATCATGGCCGGCTCGCCTCAAGAAGTCGCTGAACTATCCTCCCTCGTCTTCTTGACCGTGAGCGATGATGCGATCAGGCCGGTCTGTGAAGAGGTTTCGTGGGCAGCCGGGACAGCCGTCGTTCACTGCTCCGGCGCCACGGAAGTATCGGCCCTGGTGAGCGCCAGGCAAGCCGGCGCCCTGGTGGGAGGATTTCATCCCATGCAGATGTTCGCCAATCCCGATGTCGCCCTGGCCGGGCTGCCGGGATGCACGGTCGGGATTGAGGCCGAAGAAGGCTTGCTGGCGACATTGGAGTCCTTGGCGAAAAGTATCGGATGCGTCCCGTTGCCGCTCCCCGCCGGTATCCGCCCGCTCTATCACGCCTCGGCCTATTATGTCGGCCCCTTCCTGATCGCGCTGTTGAAAGAGGGGGCCAAGCTGTGGGCGGGCTTTGGCGCATCGGAGCGGCAGTCCATGGCGGCCCTGATACCGCTTCTGCGAGGTACCGTGGCGGCCGTGCAGGATGCCGGCCTGGCCAAAGGAATGGGGGGATGCATCGCACGTGGGGATATGGGAACGATCCAGAAACATCTGGCTTCGCTGGAGCATGTGGATTCAAGCGCCGCCGACCTGTACCGCAAGCTGGCACTGCGCAACATTCCCCTGGCCTTGGAGCGCGGCAGCATCGATCCGGGACGGGCAAGGCAGATCGAGACACTGCTCGACAGCACGGACAAGCCGGTACGATAGTGCCTTGCGGCCGGGACCGTTCTGGTTACACCCGCGGCTTCAAGTGGTTCCTGTTGCGCACGATAGAAGGCCTACAGCCCCCGCAGGAAATCAAACAACTCCGGCACATCCGCATAACCCACATTGAAGCGGAAGCTGGTCTTGTCCGGTGCCGACAGATGGAAGAAATCGCCTGGCGCCAGCCAGATGCCCTTCTGCCTGGCACGGTCGGCGATCTCGCGGGCCGACAGGTCGCAGCCCTCGATGGTGGCCCAGGTGAACATGCCGCCACGCGCCGGCGTGAAAGGTGTCAGGCCGGCGTCGCTCAACTTGGCATTGAGGGTGGCCTGGGCGTTGAGCAGGGTCGCATTGAGGGTCTGCACATGGCGCCGGTGATGGCCTTCGGTGAGGACGTTGTGCACCAGTCGTTCGTTGATCTCCGAATTGGTCAGCGTCAGCACCATCTTGGTATGCACGATCTGCCGCGCCAGTTCGCGCTGGCAGGCGATGTAGCCCACCCGCAGCGAGGGCGCGATGGTCTTGGAATAGCTGCCCACGTAGATCACCCGCTGCAGGCCATCCAGTGCGGCCAGCATGGGGTCGGTGGCCTGGCCGAGTTCGCGGAAGATGTCGTCTTCCACCACCCAGAAGCCATGCCGCTCGGCCGCCTGCAGCACGCGCATGGCGCAGGCCGGGGTGTAGGAGGTGCCGGTCGGGTTCTGCAGCACGCTGGTGGTGAAGAACATCTTGGGCCGGTGCGCCCGGGCCAGCGTTTCCAGCTGCTCGGTATCGACCCCGCCCGGAGTGCGCGGCACGCCGATCACGTTCAGCCCGGCCAGGCGCAGCATGGCGATCAGGTTGCAGTAACCGGGGTCGTCGATCATGACGGTGTCGCCGGGCTGGGTCATGGTGCGGATGACCAGGTCCAGGGCCTGGGTGGCACCGTGGGTGGTGAGCACCTGTTCGATGCCCAGCTCCAATGCCCAGTGGCCGAGGAATTGCGTGATCAGCTGGCGCAGCGGGGCATAGCCGTAGGGGTGACCATAGCCCACCTGCTGCGCGCCGGGCGAGCGGATGATGCGGCGCTCGGCCTGGTGCAGGCCTTCGTCGTTGAGCCACTTGCCGGGTAGCCAGCCGCAACCGGCCTTGATGGGCACGCGTTCGTCGGCAAACATTTCCGAGAGCAGCCAGGCCGAGTCGATCACCGGTTCATGCGGCACGAATACCGCCCGTGCTCCGCTCTGGCCAGCGCGTGCGGCCACGAAGAAGCCGGCGCCACGGCGTGCCAGCAACATGCCGCGTGCCACCAGTTGTTCATAGGCTTCGACCACGGTGGAGGCGCCGATGGCGTGGCTCTGGGCGAACTGCCGGACCGAGGGCAGGCGTTCGCCGGAGCGCAGTTCGCCGGCCTCGATCAACCCGGCCAGGCCGTCGGCGACCTGCTCGACCAGGCGGCCTGCGGTATTGCGTTGCAGATCGAGTTGCAGGGGCGCTCGCGGGAGCTTGGCCATGCTGATCCTTTCGGGCGGGATGTGGCCCATGATGTCCACTGCATTGCTGCAATCGGAAGATGTGTGTTGTGAAAACCTGAACTGTATTGCTCCGCCGACGGCGGCGAGGCGGACTCACCATTGTGCTCCCCTCCCCTTCTGAATAAAGGCTGCTGGGCCATCGACGCCAGTCGGCCGGGCAATGTCGTTCCCGGCGGACAGCTCAATACAGTTTATCGCACTGAACAATACAGTTTCAGATCAAAATCAAAAGTGTAGCTAACAATACTGCCAGTGTCTGGCAATAATCAAGCACTCCCTGCTGGTTTCTCCTTTTACCTTTTCCATCGGTGCCTGCCATGTCCAGTCAAGATCATTCGCATCCTTCCAGCCTGTCGGCCTACTGGATGCCCTTTACCGCCAACCGCAACTTCAAGGCCGCACCGCGCATGCTGGTCTCGGCCGAGGGCATGCATTACCGTGACGACGCCGGCAATGCCATCCTGGACGGCACCGCCGGCCTGTGGTGCGTGCCGCTGGGCCACGCCCACCCCAAGATCGTCTCGGCCGTGCAAAAGTCGGTGGCCACGCTGGACTACGCGCCCTCCTTCCAGCTGGGTCACCCCAGCGCCTTCGAACTGGCCGAACGCCTCAAGGCCTATACCGGCAACCGCTTTGCCAATGTGTTCTATACCGGCTCCGGTTCGGAAGCGGTGGATACGGCGCTCAAGATCGCGCTGGCCTATCACCGCGCCAAGGGCAATGCCACCCGTACCCGCCTGATCGGCCGCGAGCGCGGCTACCACGGCGTGGGCTTCGGCGGCATGTCGGTGGGCGGCATCGGTGGCAATCGCAAGACCTTCAGCACCGCGCTGCTGCAGGGCGTGGACCACCTGCCGCACACCCATGACCTGGAAAAGAATGCCTTCACCAAGGGCGAGCCGGAATACGGCGCGCACCTGGCCGACGAGCTGGAACGCATCGTCGCGCTGCATGACGCTTCCAACATCGCGGCCGTCATCGTCGAGCCGGTGGCCGGTTCCACCGGCGTGCTGATCCCGCCCAAGGGTTACCTCAAGCGTCTGCGCGAGCTGTGCACCAAGCACGGCATCCTGCTGATCTTCGATGAAGTGATCACCGGCTTCGGCCGCCTGGGTACGCCCTTCGCGTCCGACTATTTCGATGTCGAACCGGACATCTTCACCACCGCCAAGGGCCTGACCAACGGCGTGGTGCCGATGGGTGCGGTGTTCGTGAAGAAGGAAATCCACGACGCCTTCATGAACGGCCCGGACGGCATCGAGCTCTTCCACGGCTACACCTATTCCGGCCACCCGCTGGCCTGCGCCGCCGGCCTGGCCTCGCTGGACGTGTTCGAGACCGAAGGCGTGCTGGACAATGCCCAGGCCGTGGCCGACTACTTCCAGGAAGCGGCCCACGCGCTGCGCGGCCTGCCGCACGTCATCGACGTGCGCACCATCGGCCTGATCGCCGGTATCGAACTGTCGTCCATCCCGGGCCGCGTCGGCGCCCGTGCCTATGACGCCTTCGTGCGCGCCTTCAACGACGGCATCCTGATCCGCGTGACCGGCGACATCATCGCCCTGTCGCCGCCACTGGTCATCAACAAGCAGCAGATCGACGAACTGTTCGGCAAGCTGGCGGCCATCCTCAAGACCCTGGCCTGATCCCTCACTACGACGCAAGAAAGATTCATGGAAAAGATTGCACACTACATCGGCGGCCAGCGCGTCGATACCAAGAGCGGGCGCTACGCCGATGTCTTCAACCCGGCGCAGGGCGTGCCGGTGGCGCAGGTGGCGCTGGGCACGGTCGATGAGGTCGATGCCGCAGTGAAGGCAGGCGTAGCGGCCTTCCCGGCCTGGTCCAATACGCCGCCGCTGACCCGGGCGCGGGTGCTGTTCCGCTTCCTGCACCTGATCCAGCAACGGGCCGACGACTTCGCCCGCATCATCGTGCGCGAGCACGGCAAGACCTTCTCGGACGCCCAGGGCGAAGTGGCGCGCGGCATCGAGATCGTCGAGTTCGCTGCCGGCATTCCGCAGATGCTCAAGGGGGAATACACCGACCAGATCGCCCGTGGCATCGACGCCTGGTCGATGCGCCAGGCACTGGGCGTGGTGGCCGGCATCACGCCGTTCAACTTCCCGGCCATGGTGCCGATGTGGATGTTCCCCATCGCCATCGCCTGTGGCAACTGCTTCGTGCTGAAGCCTTCCGAACGCGACCCCTCGGCCGCGCTGCTGATTGCCGACCTGCTGCAGGAAGCCGGCCTGCCGGACGGCGTCTTCAACGTCATCCAGGGCGACAAGGTGACCGTCGATGCCCTGCTGGACCACCCGCAGGTCAAGGCCATCAGCTTCGTCGGCTCGACCCCGATTGCCGAATACATCTATGCCCGTGGCTCGGCCAAGGGCAAGCGCGTGCAGGCCCTGGGCGGCGCCAAGAACCACATGGTGGTCATGCCCGACGCCGACATGCAGCTGGCCGTGGACGCCCTCATGGGTGCGGCCTATGGCTCCGCTGGCGAGCGCTGCATGGCGATCTCGGTGGCGGTCGCCGTCGGCAGCGCCGGTGACGAACTGGTGGCGGCCCTGGCCGAACGCGCAGGCAAGCTCAAGATCAACGAAGGCATGGCCGCCGGTGCCGAGATGGGTCCGGTGGTGACGGCTGCCGCCAAGGAACGCATCGAAGGCCTGATCGGCCGTGGTGTCGAAGAAGGCGCCACGCTGGTGGTGGATGGCCGTGGCTATCAGGTGCCGGGCTTCGAGAAGGGCTTCTTCGTGGGTGGCACCCTGCTCGACCACGTCACGCCGGAAATGACGGTGTACAAGGAAGAAATCTTCGGCCCGGTGCTGTGCGTGCTGCGCTGCCCCGACATCGCCAGCGCGGTGGAGCTGATCAACGCCCACGAGTATGGCAATGGCGTGGCGGTCTATACCCGCGACGGTGGCGTGGCGCGCGAGTTCGTGCGCCAGATCGAGGTCGGCATGGTGGGGGTGAACGTACCGCTGCCGGTGCCGATGGCCTTCAGCAGCTTCGGCGGCTGGAAGCGCAGTCTCTTCGGCGACCATCACATGTACGGACCGGAGGGCGTGCGCTTCTACACCCGGGCCAAGGCGGTGATGCAGCGCTGGCCCAATACCGCCAGCGCAGGTGCGGAATTCGCTTTCCCGCAGATGAAATAAACAGGACAGACGGCATGAAATTTTCATGCCGTTTTTCTTTTGTGCGGACGCAGGCGCAGGTATGCTGAGGCAGCATCCAGGAATGGCATGAAGCAACTCACGCAAGCAATGGTGCAGAAAACGTCAGCCGCTGGTGCAAACAAGGAGACCCTGAACCCACAGGATAAGAATCGTCAGTGCGGCCTGCACCAAAAGCAGATACGCTGGCGAAAAGCTTAGAAAATACAGACCGTCGTGGCAGATCGGTGGACACACACCGACAGCACGGGACAACGGCAAACTATCTGGAGACACGCTCATCGGAGCGGCAGGAGGAGCCCTCATGCAGGCTCACGCCACGCGGCGCAAATGCGCGCCGCTGCTGCGTTTTTTGCAATCACGATCTCTGCTTTCCGCGCTTTTCGGAAGGCAGCACACCCCTATGGTTCCAGGCTTTTCCGCCGGTTTGTGGCGGTGGCTTCTTCACGTCTGCGCAATCCATCGATGTCCATCATTTCCTAAGTTTCATGGGAGCGATGGGCATGGAAATTGCGTTGATGGGCAGTAATGCAGTGTTGCGCATTTCCATGGATGTCATCTGTCTGTCATCTGTCAATCGTTAGCTTCGAGGGAGAAACAAGCATGATCAGCCGTCGCAATTTCCTGAAACTGTCCGCCCTGGCCGCACCCGGCGCACTGACCTACCACGATGTGTTTGCCCAGGCCGAGAGCATCGCCTTCGGCTGTCCTGTGCCGATGTCGGGCCCCTTCGCGGCCAACGGCAAGTTCGCCGACATGGGCATGAAGCTGGCCCTGCAGAAGTACGGCAAGGTGCTGGGCAAGAACACCAGCTATACCAACCTCGACACCGAAGGCAAGCCGGCCACGGCCGTACGCAAGATGCAGGAAACCATCGAGAAGGGCACCCGCTTCTTCGCCGGCGGCATCCTCTCCGGCGAGGCGCTGGCCATGGGCAAGGAAGCCGACAAGGCCGGTGCGGTCTTCATCACCACCGCCGGTGCCGACGAGATCACCGGCAGCGACTGCAATCGCTCCACCTTCCGCTGGTCGGTGCCGACCTTCGGTGCCATCGAACAGACCGTGCGTCCGCTGCTGGAAAAACTGCCCAACGCCAAGCGCTGGTACACCATCACGCCGCAGTACGTATTCGGCGAAGGCCTGCTGTCGGCGGCCAAGAACATCTTCAAGGAAAAGGGCATCGAACACGTCGGCAACAGCTACCACTCGCTGACCGAGAAGGAGTTCTCCGGCTATCTGACCAATGCCATGGCCGCCAAGCCGGACGTGCTGCTGCTGCTGAACTTCGGCTCGCAGTCCTCGGACACGCTGCGCCAGGCGGTCAGCTTCGGCATGAAGAACAACTGCACCATCCTCATGGCCTGGGCCTCGGGGCTGGAACAGTTCGAGACCCTGGGTGCGGACATCTGCGACGGCGTCTACTTCGGCGCGCAGTATTGGCATGCCATCGATTCGCCCTTCAACAAGGAATTCGTCAAGCTGGTCAACGACAACCTGAAGATCGATCCGAACTACAGCCTGGCCGGTTCCTACATCTGTACCAAGATCATCCTGGACGCCATCATCAAGGCCAACAGCACCGACCCCAAGGCCGTCATTGCGGCCATGGAAGGCATGAAGTACGAGGGCCTGACCGGTACCGAGGAAATCCGCAAGGGCGACCACCAGGTGATCAAGAACTATTACCTGCTCAAGGGCAAGGCCAAGTCCAGGATGGCCAACAAGAACGACTATGCGGATATCGTCTCCTCCGGCAAGTCCTTCCTGCCGCTGGAAAAGACGCAGTGCAAGCTGTGATGACCTTTGCCCTGAGGCTCAGCGAGTCAGAAACCGTTCGGACTGAGTAGCCGCGCCAGCGGCGTATCGAAGACGCGACGCCCGGCGCAACCAGGACGGAGCGCCTTCGATACGACCCTGCAGGTCTACTCGGCCCGAACGGTGATCGAGGCATTACCGAACTTCCTTGTTCCCCTCACGAGGTTCCATGAACATCTATCTGCTGCAGATCGCCAATGGCGTAGGCATCGGCATGCTCTACTTCCTGCTGGCGGTGGGCCTGTCGATCGTCTTCGGCCTGCTGCGCTTCGTCAATTTCTCGCATGGCGCCTTCTTCCTGCTGGGCGCCTACCTGTGCTTCCAGGTCACCGACCTGGGGCTGAACTTCTGGTGGTCGCTGCTGCTGGCCCCGCTGGCCGTGGGCCTGTTCGCCTGGGTGGTGGAGCGCTTCGTGCTGCGCCACGTGTATGCACTGCCGCATCATTTCCACATCCTCTTCACGGTTGGCATGGCCCTGGTGATCCAGGAAGCGGTGATTTCCGTCTGGGGACCGCTGGGCAACAATGTCTCGCCGCCCGACGTGCTGCAGGGGGTGGTGATGTGGAGCGGTTTCGTCTATCCCAAGTACCGGCTCTTTGTCATCGGCCTGACCGCCGTGATGGCGCTGCTGCTGTGGTGGGTGCTGGAAGGTACGCGCCTGGGGTCGATCGTGCGCGCCGGTTCGGAATCGACCGAGATGGTGTCGCTGCTGGGCCTGAACATCAACCGCATCTTCAGCCTGGTGTTTGCGCTGGGGGCGGCCACCGCCGGCCTGGCAGGCGCGCTGGCGGCGCCCATCCGTGGCGCCGATCCCTTCATGGGGGTGGAGGCGCTGGGGATTGCCTTCGTGGTGGTGGTGGTCGGCGGGCTGGGCAGCTTCTGGGGGGCGCTGATCGGCGGCATCCTGGTGGGCATCGTACAGAGCGTGATGAGCACGGTCTGGTCCGAGGGCGCACACCTGATGATCTATGTCGCCATGGCGGCCGTCATGCTGCTGCGTCCGAATGGCCTGCTGGGCCGGCCGGGCGCGGCCTGAGCTTTTCTGCACGGGAGTTTCCATGAAACAGATTGCGCATTTCCGTTACACCCTGCTGGCCGCCGCCGTGGTGCTGCTGTTGCCGCTGCTGCTCAGTTCCGGCACGCTGGCCACCGAAGTGCTGGTGTTCGCGCTGGCCGCGCTGGGCTGCAACCTGCTGCTGGGCTATACCGGACTGATGTCCTTCGGCCAGGGCATCTTCTTCGGCGTGGGCAGCTACACGGCCGGCGTGGTGCTGCTGCAGCTGAAGCTGGCACTGCTGCCCTCGCTGGCGCTGGCGGCACTGGGCGGCGCGCTGGTGGCCTTGCTGGTGGGCTGGTTCTCGATCCGCCAGCGCGGCACCTACTTCGTGATGCTGACGCTGGCCTTCGCCCAGATGTTCTACTTCCTGGCCTATACGATGAAGGACGTCACCGGCGGTGACAACGGCCTGCTGGATATCCCGCGTCCGCCGCTGTCGCTGTTCGGCCTGACGCTGCTGCCGACCACCTCGTCATGGCAGTACTACACGGTGGTGGCCATCCTGTTCGTGCTGGTGTTCTGGCTGCTGCAGCGGGTGGTCGATTCGGTGCTGGGCAAGACCCTGCTGGCAGTGCGCGAGAACGAGGCACGCGCCTCGGCGCTGGGCTATGACGTGCGGCTGCTGAAGCTGGCGGCCTTCGTCATCTCGGGTGCGGTCACGGGGCTGGCCGGTGGCCTGCACGCGATGATGACCGGGGTGGCGCCGCTGTCCAACATCGAATACCACACCAGCGAGGCGATCCTGGTGATGACCGTCATCGGCGGCACCGGCAACCTGTTCGCCTCGCTGCTGGGTGCCAGCTTCTACGTGCTGGTGGGCAACTGGCTTTCCAGCCTGTGGCCGCGCTGGCTGATGTTGCTGGGCCTGCTGCTGATCGCGGTGAGCCTGTACATGCAGAAAGGCCTGTTCGGTCTGGCGATGAAGATCATCGACAGCGTACGCGGCACCAAGGCCAGGGAGGCCGAGCCGCAGGCCGCCGTCACCCAGGAGAAGCACCCATGAGCCGCCCCATCCTGCAAGCGGTCAACGTGACCAAGCGCTACGGCAAGTTCACCGCCGTCAACGGCATCACGCTCGATATCGAAGGCGGCACCGTGCATTCGGTGATCGGCCCCAATGGCGCGGGCAAGACCACGCTGTTCCATACCCTGACCGGGACCACGCCCATCACCGAAGGCAGCATCCTGGTGGAGGGCGAGGAAGTGTCGCACCTGCCGGGCAACCGGCGCGTGCAGAAGGGACTGGCGCGCTCGTTCCAGGTGACCAGCCTGTTCCCCAACCTGAGCGTGCGCGAAAACCTGCGGCTGGCGGCACAGGGTCGCGCTCCGCTGGCCGCACTCAATCCCTGGAAGCGGGCAGAGCAGTTCGAAGCGGCCTGCGCGCTGGCCGATACGCTGCTGGCGCGCCTGTCGTTGCAGGCGGTGGCCGAACGCGCTTGCGCCGAACTGTCGCACGGCCAGCAGCGCCGGCTGGAAGTGGGCATGGCGATGGCCGGGCGACCCAAGGTGATCTTCCTGGATGAGCCGACCTCGGGCATGGGTATCGACGACATCGCCGAGATGAAACAGTTGATCCACGGCCTGCGCCACGACTATACGGTGGTGCTGATCGAACACAACATGGACATCGTGATGGACATTTCCGACCGCATCACCGTGATGCAGCTGGGCCAGATCCTGGCGCAGGGCAAGCCGGCTGAGATCCGCAACGACGAACGGGTAAGGCTGGCCTACCTGGGCAGCATGATCACCGGAGGCAAGGCATGATCCTGCAAGTACAAGACGTTCACGGCTACTATGGCAAGAGCCATATCCTGCAGGGCATCTCGCTGGAGGTCGATGCAGGCGAGGTGGTGACGCTGCTGGGGCGCAATGGCGCCGGCAAGACCACCACCCTGAAGAGCATCGTCGGCGTGGTGCCACCGGCGCAGGGACAAGTCCTGTTCGAGGGCCAGCGTATCAGTGGCCTGCCTTCGTACAAGATCGCCGCGCGCGGGGTATGCCTGGTGCCGGAGCATCGCGGCATCTTCAAGCTGCTGACCGTGGAAGAGAACCTGACCATGGCCGCGCGCAAGGAGTCGGCCTGGGGGCTGGAAGAAATCTACACCATCTTCCCGCGCCTGAAGGAGCGCCGCAGGAACGGCGGCGGCCAGCTCTCCGGTGGCGAGCAGCAGATGCTGGCCATCGCGCGGGCACTGATGACGCATCCCCGTGTGCTGATGCTGGACGAGCCGGTGGAAGGCCTGGCGCCGGTGATCGTGGACGAGATCGTGGCGCAGATCAAAGAGATCAAGGCCACCGGGATGTCCATCATCCTGGTGGAGCAGAACCTGGAAGTCTGTACGCAACTGGCGGACCGCCATTACATCGTCGAGCAGGGACGCATCGTCTATAGCGGCAGCAACGATGCCTTCCTGGCCGACGACCGCGTCAAGGACCGTTATCTGGGCGTCAATCTGGCGGCATGAATGACGATGGCGCGTCCTTCGATACGCCGCTGCGCGGCTACTCAGGTCGAACGGGGTGGGGATGGCTTTACGCACGCGTGGCGGCGTCCCCTCCTCCCGTTCGGCCTGAGTAGGCCGAAGGCCGTAACGAAGGATTGCCTGTGGCAAAACCAAACAAGGAATCGACAATGGACATGAAAACACAAGCCCCCACCCTGCGCGTCGATGGCGCGCGACTGTGGGATTCACTGATGGAGCTGGCCAGGATCGGCGGCACGCAAAAAGGGGGCGTGTGCCGCCTGGCGCTGACCGACCTGGACAAACAGGGCCGCGACCTGGTCACCTCCTGGGCGCGTGCCGAGGGCATGAGCGTGGTGGTGGACCAGATCGGCAACATCTTCATGCGCCGGCCCGGCCGCAACAATGCCCTGCCGCCGGTGATGACCGGTTCGCACATCGATACCCAGCCGACCGGTGGCAAGTTCGACGGCAACTATGGCGTGCTGTCGGGCATCGAGGTGATCCGCACGCTGAACCAGCACGGCATCCAGACCGAGGCGCCCATCGAGGTGGCGGTCTGGACCAACGAGGAAGGCTCGCGCTTCGTGCCGGTGATGATGGGCTCGGGGGTCTTCTGCGGTGCCTTTACGCTGGAGCATGCCTACAACGCCACCGATATCGATGGCAAGAAGGTGCGCGATGAACTGGAGCGCATCGGCTACATTGGCGACCAGGTCTGCGGTGACCATCCCATCGGTGCCTATTACGAGGCCCACATCGAACAGGGGCCGGTGCTGGAAAACGCCGACACCGTCATCGGCGTGGTGCCGGCGGTGCTGGGGCTGTCCTGGTACGACTGCACGGTGACCGGCTTCGAATCGCACGCCGGTCCGACACCGATGGAAATCCGCAAGGATGCGCTGCAGGTGTCCACGTACATCATGCAGGAGGTAGTGGCCATCGCCCATCGCTATCCGCCCTATGGCCGTGGCACGGTGGGCCAGGTGCAGGTGATGCCCAACAGCCGCAACGTGATCCCGGGGCAGGTGAAGTTTTCCATCGACCTGCGCAACGTGAGCGACGAGTCGCTCAACCGCATGCATGAAGACCTGGTGGCCTACCTGGAGGCGATGCGCCAGAAGACCGGGCTGTCCATCGAGCTGGAGCGGGTGTCCTACTTCCCGCCCTGCCCCTTCCACCCGGATTGCGTGGACAATGTGCGCGCCGCCTCTGCGGCGCTGGGCTACAAGACCATGGACGTGGTCTCCGGTGCCGGCCATGACGCCATCTACGCGGCGCGCCTGGCACCGGCCGGGATGATCTTCGTGCCGTGCAAGGACGGCGTGTCCCACAACGAGATCGAGGATGCCCGCCCCGAGCACCTCGAAGCCGGCTGCAACGTGCTGCTGCAGGCCATGCTGGCCAGTGCCGGCGTGGTCAGGGATTAATGCAGGAAAGTGATCATGAAACCGAAAATCGTCATTGCACGCATGAATCACGAGACCAATACCTTCTCGCCGATTCCCACTCCCCTGGACGCCTTCGCCCCGCAATGGGACGAGGCGGCCTACCGTGACCAGAAAGGGGCGCGCACGGCCATGGGCGCCTTCCTCGATATCGCCGAGGGATTGGGCGCGGAGATCGTCACGCCGCTGGCAGCCTGGGCCAATCCCAGCGCCGCCGTGGCGGCCGATGCCTATACCGTGATGTGCGACGGCATCGTGCGGGCCATCGAGGCCGGCTGCGATGCCATCCTGCTGGACCTGCACGGCGCCATGGTGGCGGAGAACGCCGACGATGGCGAAGGCGTGCTGCTGGAACGCATCCGCCGTATCGCCCCGCATACGCCGCTGGGGGTGGCACTGGACCTGCACGGCAATGTCACGCCCAGGATGGTGGCCAATGCCGACGTGATCGTCAGCTTCAAGACCTATCCGCACGTCGATATGTACGAGACCGGCGAGCATGCCGGTCGCCTGCTGGTGGCCCTGCTGCAGGAGAAATCCCGCCCGCGCCTGGGCTGGCGCCAGGTGCCGGTGCTGTCGGCCACGCTGACCAGCAATACCTCGGCCTCGGCCATGCAGCGCGCGGTGGAGGCGGCCAAGCAGGCCGAGCAGCGGCCGGGCGTGCTGGCGGTCTCGGTGCTGGCGGGCTTCCCCCTGTCGGACTTCCACGATGCCGGCATGTCGGTGGTGGTGGTGGCCGAGAACGATGCTGCGCTGGCCGATAGCGTGGCCGACGAGATCGGCCGCCAGATCTGGGCCGAGCGCGATGACTTCGTCTATGACAGCCTGCCGCTGGCGCAATCGCTGGCGCAGGCCCGGCAGCTCGCCGAAGCAGCCGGCAGCGGTCCCGTGCTGTTGCTGGACCATAGCGACAACGTCATGTCCGGTGGCACCTGCAACACCATGGACGTACTGGAAGCGGCGCTGGCGGCCGGCCTGGACGGCATTGCCGTCGGCCCCATCAGCGACCCCGAGGCGGTGGCGCAACTGGTTGCCGCCGGGGTCGGCGCGCAACTCACGCTGGCGGTGGGCAACAAGGTGGCGCTGAGTGCCCAGGGCATCACCAAGGTTCCGCCGGTCTATACCGGCAAGGTGCTGGCCATCAGCGATGGCCGCTTTACCGTCACCGGACCGATCTATACCGGCTCGACGCTGCAGATGGGACGCAGCGTGCTCCTCGATATCGGTGCGGCGCGCATCGTCGTCACCGAGGAACGGGTGGAGCCCTACGACCTGGGCGTATTCACCAGCCTGGGACTGGACCCGGCACAACAGGCCTTCCTGATCCTGAAGTCGCGCATGTATTGCCGCCCGGTATTCGTGCCGATCAGCCGCGCGCTGGTGGAATGCGATTCCGACAGCGGCGGGCCGACCAGTGCCAATTTCAGGCTGTTCCCCATCAAGAAGATACGGCGTCCCATCTATCCGCTGGACGCGCGGATGGACTGGTAGCCCTCTCATCACCCCTCTGAGCATGCAGGCAGCCAGGCAGGCTGCCTGCCATGCTGCAATGGCATCTCGCAACAGTCCCCCAAAAGTACATGGTGCAATCGTCGCCCCCCGTGGTAGGCTGACCTGCTCTGCCCCTGGATCCTGATGACCGGGTGCGCAGACAGGGAAATCGTTTATATCTTTATTGCATCTCCGCAGCGGCGCTCACGACGACAACTATTCACCAACGCCAGCCCGTTGCGGCAACCTTGGGAGGACGACATGAAGAACCTCAAGATCGGCGTGCGCCTGAGCATCGGTTTCATTTCCTTGCTGATGCTGATGGCATTGATGGTGGGGCTGGGGGTATGGCGCCTGGGCAGCATCGGCGACGCCTCCGATGACATGACCCGCGTGGCCCTGGCCAAGGAGCGCGACTCCGTGCAATGGCATGCCGCCATCAAGGAAAACGGGGTGCGCACCCTGGCGGTGATGAAATCCGACGACGATGCCTTCCAGGCTTACTTCCAGAAACAGATCGATGCCCAGTCGGCCCAGATCAGCCAGCTGCAGAAGCGGGTCGAGGCGGCCATCGTGGACCCCGAGGAAAAACGGCTGTTCGACGAGGTCGGCCGGTTGCGGGCCGCCTATCGCGCCACGCGACAGAAGATCTTCGACATCAAGACCGCCGGTGATGATGCCGGGGCGCGCGTGATGACCGATACCACGCTCATCAAGATGATGGATGACTACGCCGACGGCGTGCTGCGCTATGCCGAATTCCAGAAGAAGGCCATCGACGCGGCGGCCGCGGAGATCCATCACAACTACCGCGCCGGACGCAGCATGTTGCTGGTCCTGGGGGGCATCGAGATCGCGCTGGGGGCGCTGCTGGCCTGGGCGCTGACGCTGAGCATCACGCGGCCGCTGACGCAGGCCATCGCGGTGGCCGAGACGGTGGCCGCGGGTGACCTCACTTCACGCATCGATAGCAGCAGCCGCGACGAGACCGGCAAGCTGCTCTCCGCCCTCAAGCGCATGAATGGCAATCTGCGCGACATCGTGGCGCGCGTGCGCAGCGGGACCGACACCATCACCACCGCCTCGACCCAGATCGCCACCGGCAACCTCGACCTGTCGGCGCGTACCGAGCAGCAGGCCGGCTCGCTGGAAGAAACCGCCTCGGCCATGGAACAGCTGACCTCCACCGTCAAGCAGAATGCCGACAATGCGCGCCAGGCCAACGCGCTGGCCGCGCAGGCCTCACAGGTCGCCAGCCGGGGTGGTGCGGTGGTGGATCAGGTGGTGCAGACCATGGGGGCGATCCATGCCTCCTCGCAAAAGATTGCCGACATCATCGGCGTGATCGACGGCATCGCTTTCCAGACCAATATCCTGGCGCTCAATGCGGCGGTGGAAGCGGCCCGGGCCGGTGAACAGGGGCGCGGCTTTGCGGTGGTGGCCTCGGAGGTACGTTCGCTGGCGCAGCGCGCGGCAGCGGCGGCCAAGGAAATCAAGGTACTCATCGACGAGTCGGTGCAGAAGGTCGACGATGGCAGCCGCTTGGTGGAACAGGCCGGCGGCACCATGCAGGAAGTGGTGCAGAGCGTGGTGCGGGTGAGCGAGATCGTGCGCGAGATCACCCTGGCCAGCCAGGAGCAGAGCGACGGCATCGAACAGGTGAACCTGGCCATCACCCATATCGACGAGGCCACGCAGCAGAACGCGGCGCTGGTGGAAGAGGCCGCCGCCGCGGCGCGCTCCATGCAGGACCAGGCGAGCGCGCTGACGCAGGCGGTCAGCGTGTTCCGCCTGGACGCGACGGCACTGGTGGTGATCGATCAGCGCGGGACGTTGCCCTCGACCGTGGTGCGATAGAGCGTGCGACGCAGGTGCTGCGGGGTGATGGCGGCGTAGTGCTGGGTGCTGCGGTTGTCCCAGAACACCAGGTCATGCGCCTGCCAGTGGTGGGTGTAGACGTTGGCCGGGCGGGTGATGTGGGCGTGCAGTTCCTTCAGGAGGGCATCGCTTTCGTCACGCGGGATGCCGACGATGTGCGAGGTGAAGCCTTCACTGACGAAGAGGATCTTGCGCCCGCTCTCGGGGTGGGTGATCACCACCGGATGCTCAACCGGCGGCACTTCGTCGATCTGCTGTTGCGTCAGCGGTGCGCGCCACGGCGAAAGCTTGCGCAGGCGCTCGTAGCGATAGACGTAGGAGTGCACGGCGCGCTTGCCGTCGAGCAGGGTCTTTAGTGCGGCCGGCAGGCTGTCCCAGGCGGCGGCGGTGTTGGCGTAGAGCGTGTCGCCCTGCTCGGCCGGCAGCTCCTGCGAATGCAGCAGGGCGCCCAGGCTGGGACGGGGCATATAGGAAAGGTCGGAGTGCCAGTCGGCACCGGCATCCACCAGGCCGATGGGCTTGCCGTCCTCGACCACGTTGGAGACGATCAGGATTTCCGGATGGCCGGCCAGGTGGAAGCGGTTCAGTACGTGCACCTGCAGCGGGCCGAAGCGGCGGCTGAAGTCGATGTGCTGCTGCGGCGTGATGCGCTGGTCGCGGAATACCACCACCCCATGTTGCACCAGGGCGCTGCGGATGCGCGCCAGTTCCGGGGCGGAGACCGGCAGGTTCAGGTCGAGACCGAGGATTTCCGCGCCCAGCGGGGCGTCGAAAGGGCGAATCTCGAATTGCTGTTGGGTCTGCTGCGTGCGTTCCGGTGTGGCGACCGACATGGGGGCTCCTCTTGCGCTCTGGCCTGACGATCCCGGACGCGACTGCCCGGGCAGGAAAGCCCTTATTACACCCCCGGGGCATAGACCCAGCAAGGAAGAAGAATTCATATCCTTATGCGCCGAGCGAGATACGGCATGCCGCTACAATAGCCCGGATGACACAGCGCCCGCCTTTTCCTTCACATTCCCCTGAATCTGCCCCGTCAAAAACGCGCAGACTGCCGCCGCGCGCCGACCTCACCGGGCTGAGCGTCGAGGAAGTGGCGGCGCGCAAGCAGGCGCGTGACCAGCGCGATGCGCAGATACGCGGCGTGGCCTCGGTAGCCGGGATGCGCCAGGCCATTCGCGAGGCCAGTGCCGTGCTGCCGGCGGTGCAGGCGATCCCGCGCATCGGCCCGCAGAAGACGGCGGCTTTCCGCGAGCGCGCCCGCGCCGGCCTGCCCTTCATCATGACTGGCATGGCCAGCCGCTGGCCGCTGGCGGCGATGGACATGGAGGGGCTGCGCCAGCATTTCGGGGCCTTGCCGGTACGGGCCAGGGTGGGGGACTACATCAACACCGCCTTCGCGCCGGACCGGGCCATGCAGGACATGACGCTGGTGGACTACCTGGAGCAGGCGTTGCGCGATGAGAGCGGACTTCCACCCTATCTGGGCAACCTGGAATTGCGTGCATTGAATGCGCTGTGCCACTGGCCCGGCTTCTTCGAGAAGATGGGGCCGCCACGCTTCTGGATCGGCCCGGCCGGCTGCATCACGCCGCTGCATTGCGACTATGACGACAATGTCTTTGCGCAGCTGTGGGGTCGCAAGCGGGTCTGGCTGGCACCGCCACATCACGACCGGTATCTGTATCCGAAGGAGGCCAACGCCATCCTGTTCGGCTCGCCCTTCGATCCCGATCATCCGGACCTGGAGCGCTTTCCGCTGGCGCGCCAGGCGGCGCTGGTGTGCTGCGAGGTGCAGCCGGGGGAGATGCTCTATATCCCGGCGGGCTGGTACCACCAGGTCAGCTCACTGACGTTTTCGCTGTCCAGCAATCGCTGGGCGCGGGGGCGGCCGCTGGTGCTGTCGGGCGCATGAAAAAACCCCACGCCTGTTGCCAGGGGTGGGGTTCGTTCATGGGCAGCGCAGTGCGGAAGGATCAGCCTGCCAGCTTCTTGCGCAGCAATTCGGTCAACTGCGCCGGGTTGGCCTTGCCACGGGTGGCCTTCATGGCCTGGCCGATCAGGGCGTTGATGGCCTGCTCCTTGCCGGCGCGGAATTCGGCGACCGACTTTTCGTTGGCGGCCAGCACCTGGTCGACGATGGCTTCCAGCGCGCCGCTGTCGGAAATCTGCTTCAGGCCCTTGGCCTCGATGATGTCGTCGGCCAGGCTGTCCTTGTCGGAGCGGGCTTCCCACATGCCGGCGAAGACTTCCTTGGCGATCTTGTTGGAGATGGTGCCGTCGGCGATGCGCTTCAGCAGCAGCGCCAGTTGCGCGGCCTTGACGGGGGCGTCGGCGATGTCGGTGTCTTCGCGGTTCAGGGTCGAGGCGACGTCGCCCATGAGCCAGTTGGCGGCCGGCTTGGACTGATCCTTCCCGGCGGCGGCGACCACGGCCTCGAAGTAGGAGGCCATGCCCTTGGACTGGGTCAGCACCATGGCATCGTATTCGGGCAGGGCATAGTCGGCCACGAAACGCTCGCGCATGGCGGCAGGCAGCTCCGGCATGGTGGTCTTGACGCGGTCGATCCACTCCTGCGAGATGGCCAGCGGCGGCAGGTCGGGGTCGGGGAAGTAGCGGTAATCCTGCGCGTCTTCCTTGCTGCGCATGGAGCGGGTTTCCTTCTTGTCCGGATCGTAGAGGCGGGTTTCCTGGACCACGGTGCCGCCGTCTTCGATCAGCTCGATCTGGCGACGTACTTCGTAGTTGATGGCCTCTTCCAGGAAGCGGAAGGAGTTCAGGTTCTTGATTTCGCAGCGGGTACCGAATTCCTTCTGGCCGACCGGGCGCACGGAGACGTTGGCGTCACAGCGGAAGGAGCCTTCCTGCATGTTGCCGTCGCAGATGCCCAGCCACACCACCAGCGAGTGCAGGGCCTTGGCGTAGCCGACGGCTTCGGCGGCGCTGCGCATTTCGGGTTCGGTGACGATTTCCAGCAGCGGCGTGCCGGCGCGGTTCAGGTCGATGCCGGTCATGCCCTGGTAGTCCTCGTGCAGGGACTTGCCGGCGTCTTCTTCCAGGTGGGCGCGGGTCAGGTTGATGGTCTTGATCTCGGTCTTACCATCCTTCTCGACGGCAAACGACATGGTGCCACCCTGGACCACGGGGATTTCGAACTGGCTGATCTGGTAGCCCTTGGGCAGGTCAGGGTAGAAGTAGTTCTTGCGCGCGAACACCGAGCGCGGCGCGATGGTGGCGCCGATGGCCAGGCCGAACTGGATGGCGCGTTCCACGGCCCCCTTGTTGAGCACCGGCAGCACGCCGGGCAGAGCCAGGTCCACGGGGCTGGCCTGGGTGTTGGGCTCGGCGCCGAAGCGGGTCGAGCTGCCGCTGAAGATCTTGGATTGGGTCGAAAGCTGCGTGTGCGTTTCCAGACCGATGACGACTTCCCACTGCATGATGTTGTCCTTGCGAATTCTGTTGTTGGTGACGAGGGCCAGGTGATCAGGCCGGTTCGCGCAGGTGCCAGTCGGTGGCCTGCTGGAACTGGTGCGCCACGTTCAAGAGGCGCGCCTCGTCGAAGTAGTTGCCGATGATCTGCAGGCCGACCGGACGCTTGCCGTTCTTTTCGCCCTGACCGAAGCCGCAGGGAATCGACATGCCCGGCAGGCCGGCCAGGCTGGTGGAGAGCGTGAAGATGTCGGCCAGGTAGTTGGCCACCGGGTCGTCGGTCTTGTCGCCGAGGTCCCAGGCGACGGTGGGCGAGACCGGGCCCATGATGACGTCGCACTGGCGGTCCGGGCCGGCCAGGGCGCTCTGGAAGTCCTGGGCGATCAGGCGGCGGATCTTCTGGGCCTGCAGGTAGTACGCGTCGTAGTAGCCATGCGAGAGCACGTAGGAGCCCACCAGGATGCGGCGCTTGACCTCGTCGCCGAAGCCTTCGGCGCGCGACTTCTTGTACATGTCGGCCAGGTCCTTGTAGTCGGCGGCACGGTGGCCGTAGCGCACGCCGTCGAAGCGCGACAGGTTGGACGAGGCCTCGGCCGGGGCGATCACGTAATACACGGGGATCGACAGTTCGGTCTTGGGCAGGGAGATATCGACCAGGGTGGCGCCGAGCTTTTCGAATTCGGCCAGCGCGCCGCGTACGGCCGCTTCCACGTCGGCGGCCAGGCCGGCGCCGAAGAATTCCTTGGGCACGCCGATGCGCAGGCCTTGCAGGCTCTGGTTCAGCGAACGGGTGAAGTCTTCCTTGGGGCGCTGCAGGCTGGTGGAATCACGCTCGTCGAAGCCGGTCATGGCGTTCAACAGCAGGCCGCAATCCTCGGCGGTCTTGGCGATCGGGCCGCCCTGGTCCAGCGAGGAGGCGAAGGCGATCATGCCGTAGCGCGAGACGCTGCCATAGGTCGGCTTGATGCCGGTGACGCCGCACAGCGAGGCCGGCTGGCGAATCGAGCCGCCGGTGTCGGTGGCGGTGGCGGCCGGCGCCAGGCGCGCGGCCACGGCAGCGGCCGAGCCGCCCGAGGAGCCGCCGGGGATAGCGGTCTTGTCCCAGGGGTTCTTCACCGGGCCGTAGAAGGAGTTCTCGTTGCTGGAGCCCATGGCGAACTCGTCACAGTTGAGCTTGCCCAGGGTGACGGTGCCGGCGGCGTTGAACTGTTCCACCACGGTTGCGTCGAAGGGGCTCACGTAGTCCTGCAGCATGCGCGAACCAGCGGTGGTGCGCCAGTTGCGGGTGACGAAGATATCCTTGTGGGCGATCGGGATGCCGGTCAGGGGGCCGGCCTCATTGCCCGCCAGGCGGGCGTCGGCGGCCTGCGCCTGGGCCAGCGTCAGGGCGCGATCCACATGCAGGAAGGCATTGAGGTCACTGGCCTCGATGCGGTCCAGGAACAGGGTCGCCAGTTCGGTGGCGGAAATCTTGCGCGCTTGCAGTTGCGCGGACAGTTCTTTGAGGGTGAGCTTGTGCATGGAATTGGTTACGCTGCGGTCTTGCATGGCCGGCTGGGCCGGGAACGGTCAGGTTCGGTGAGGGCGCTGAGTGCGGTTGTGCGCCGCGCTTATTCGATCACCTTGGGTACCAGGTACAGGCCATCCTGGGTGGCCGGCGCCGGCTGCTGGTAGTCCTCGCGGCGATTGGACTCGGTGACCGCGTCCTCGCGCAGGCGCAGCGCCAGCATCGGCTCGATGGCGGCGATCGGGTGCGACAGCGGCTCTACGCCGGAGGTGTCGATGGCCTTCATCTGCTCCACCAGGGCAAAGATGCCATTGAGCTTTTCCAGCGTTTCACCGGCCTGGGCCTCGGTGAGCTCCAGTCGGGACAGGTTGGCGATGCGTTTGACGTCGGAAAGGGCTAGTGACATGGTCGAAAGGACGCGCCGGGCGCGCCGCATGATGTTGAAATTGGAAGACCCGTAGCCAGTGGGGCCGGGCGCGGTTTTCCGGGCCTCGGCAACGTCGGCGAGTGCGCTTGCGCGGCGACCCGGCCGGGTCATGGCATGTATCGCATGAAAAACGGCAAACCCGCGCCAGATGGCGGTCGGAAGGTCTCGCGATGCGGATATTTTTGGCGGTCCGGCTTGCTGGTTTCTCTGGAATTATAAGGTAGAATGTCGGATTAATGCCTTGCTGGCGCCTGATTTTCGCGTCGCCGCAGCATGAACGGACACCTCCCCCTATCAAAAAGCTAGGCGCCCCATGGCGGGCGCATCAGGACAACTCATGTTTGGATTTCTCCGCAGTTACTTTTCTAACGATCTGGCGATCGACCTGGGTACCGCGAACACGCTGATCTACGCGCGCGGCCATGGCATCGTGCTGGACGAGCCTTCGGTCGTGGCGATCCGCCAGCAAGGCGGCCCCAACGGCAAGAAGACCATCCAGGCAGTCGGCAAGGAAGCAAAGCAGATGCTGGGCAAGGTGCCCGGCAACATCGAGGCGATCCGCCCGATGAAGGACGGCGTGATCGCCGATTTCACCGTCACCGAGCAGATGTTGAAGCAGTTCATCCGCATGGTGCACGACTCCAAGCTGTTCCGCCCCTCCCCCCGCATCATCATCTGCGTGCCCTGCGGTTCGACCCAGGTGGAGCGTCGCGCCATCCGTGAATCGGCGCTGGGCGCCGGTGCATCCCAGGTCTACCTGATCGAGGAACCGATGGCTGCGGCCATCGGCTCGGGCCTGCCGGTCTCCGACGCCACCGGTTCGATGGTGGTGGACATCGGCGGCGGCACCACGGAAGTGGGCATCATCTCGCTGGGCGGCATGGTCTACAAGGGGTCGGTGCGTGTGGGTGGCGACAAGTTCGACGAAGCCATCGTCAACTACATCCGCCGCAACTACGGCATGCTGATCGGCGAACAGACCGCCGAAGCGATCAAGAAGGAAATCGGCTCGGCCTTCCCGGGTTCGGAAGTCAAGGAAATGGAAGTCAAGGGCCGCAACCTGTCCGAAGGTATCCCGCGCTCCTTCACCATCTCCAGCAATGAAATCCTGGAAGCCCTGACCGATCCGCTGAACAACATCGTTTCGGCCGTGAAGAACGCGCTGGAACAGACCCCGCCGGAACTGGGCGCCGACATCGCCGAAAAGGGCATGATGCTCACCGGCGGCGGCGCGCTGCTGCGCGACCTGGATCGCCTGCTGATGGAAGAAACCGGCCTGCCGGTGATCGTCGCCGAAGACCCGCTGACCTGCGTGGTGCGCGGCTCGGGCATGGCGCTGGACCGCATGGACAAGCTGGGTTCGATCTTCTCGGCCGAGTAATCCGGCATGACCCACGGCCGGCCCGGCAGCTTCAGGCCCGGCCGGCAACTGGCAGTATCAGCACGAACCGGCGGCGATGTACCGCCGGATGAGCGGGGAACCGATACGTTCGATATGACGCAGTCCACACCGACTTGTCACGCCTTGCGCACCCCATGTGCGCATCCGGGGCAGGCACGGCTGGCGCTGGGTCGGGTGAACGCCTCGGCTCCCCTTTTTGTTATCGTTTTCGACGCAGGAAGTGAGTTCTCCGCCTGCAGACGGCCGCGCCACGCGGCCCTGCCGGCGGCCTGACGCCATGGAAATCCCACCACTCTTCAAGCAGGGCGCCTCGGCCCGGGTGCGCGTGACCGTCTTCGCATTGCTGTCGGTCGTGATGCTGGTGGTCGACGCCCGCATGCACGTACTGGGTACGCTGCGCCAGGCGCTGGGCACCGCGCTCTATCCGTTCCAGACGGTGGCCATGATCCCGCGCGATGCCATCACCAATTCGAGCGACTATTTTTCCTCGATGGCCTCGCTGCAGCGGGAAAACCACGAGCTGCGCCAGCAACAGATCGTCAATGCCCAGCTGATGCAGCAGGAGCGCCTGCTGGCGGCGGAAAACGCCCAGTTGCGCAAGCTCCTGGACATGCAGCAGAAGGTGCCGGTCAAGTCCATCGTCGGCGAAATCCTGTACGACGCCCGTGACCCGTTTACCCGCAAGATCATCCTCAACCGTGGTTCACAGCAGGGCGTGACGGCGGGCCAGCCGGTGATCGACGAGGTCGGCATCGTGGGCCAGGTGACGCGGGTGTTCCCGTTCACCTCGGAGGTCACGCTGCTGACCGACAAGGACCAGGCCATCCCGGTCCAGGTCCTGCGCAATGGCCTGCGTAGCGTGGCCTACGGCCGTGGCCAGACCGGCGCGCTGGATCTGCGCTTCATGCCGGCCAATGCCGATATCCAGAAGGGCGACGTGCTGGTGACCTCGGGCATCGACGGCGTCTATCCGCCGGGCCTGTCGGTGGCAAGCGTGGCACTGGTGGAGACGCGCTCGGCCGATTCCTTCGCCCGCATCGTCTGCCGCCCCCTGGCCGGTATCGACCGCCATCGCCAGCTGCTGATCCTGCTGGTGGAAAAGAACCTGCCGCCGCGCCCGGAACCGGACGTCATCGACGAAAAATCGGCCAAGCTGTTCAAGCGCCGCCTGCGTGACAGTACCCGCGACAACAGCGCCGACGAGGCCAATGCCACGCCCAAGGACAAGGCGACCGAGGAACGCAAGGGCAGCGCCGATGCCACGGCGCCGGCCAAGCCTGCCGCCCCGGCCGCTGCCGCCACCCCGGCCGCTGCCGCCACCCCTGCCGCGCCCACCGGCGCCAAGCCGGCTGCCAAGGAACCCGCACGATGAACAATCAATACATCCTCCTGCCGGCCAGTCCGCTGTTCATCGCGTTCAGCCTGATCGTGGCCTTCGTGCTCAACCTCATGCCCTGGGGGCAGATGGTGGGCGTGCCCGACTTCGTGGCGCTGGCGCTGGTGTTCTGGAACATCCACCAGCCGCGCAAGGTCGGCATCAGCGTGGCCTTCCTGATGGGCCTGCTGATGGACGTCAACGAAGCCACCCTGCTGGGCGAGAACGCGCTGGCCTATACCCTGCTGTCCTACTTTGCCATCATGATCCACCGCCGGGTGCTGTGGTTCCCGCTGCGCACGCAGGCGCTGCACGTGCTGCCGCTGATGCTGCTGGCACAGGCGGTGCAGCTGGTGATCCAGCTGCTGGTCACCGGCAAGTCGCCGGACTGGTTCTATTTCAGCGAGAGCCTGGTGTCGGCCCTGCTGTGGCCGGTGGTCAGCCTGCTGCTGCTGGCGCCGCAGCGCCGCGCCGTGAATCGCGACGAGAATCGCCCCATCTGAGGGGCCGGGTGCAAGCAGCATGACCGAATTCAAGAATACCGCGCATGAGCTGAGGCTGTTCCGCATGCGCCTGCTGGCGGCCAGCGTGCTGGTGCTGGTCTGCTTCAGCCTGCTGCTGGCGCGTTTCCTGTGGCTGCAGGTGGTGCGCCACGATGCCTACGCCGCCCAGGCCGAGGAAAACCGCATCTCGGTGGTGCCCATCGTGCCCAATCGCGGCCTGATCTTGGACCGCAACGGCGTAGTGCTGGCGCGCAACTATTCGGCCTACACGCTGGAAATCACCCCCTCCAAGATCAAGACCAACATCGATGACCTGATCGACGAGCTGGGCACGATCGTGGAAATCCAGCCGCGCGACCGGCGTCGCTTCCGCCGCCTGCAGGAAGAGTCCAAGAACTTCGAAAGCGTGCCCATCCGCACCCGCCTGACCGACGAGGAAGTGGCCAAGTTCACGGCCCAGCGCTATCGCTTTCCCGGGGTGGAGGTGCAGGCCCGCCTGTTCCGTCAGTATCCGTACGGCAAGACTGCTGCCCACGTGATCGGCTACATCGGCCGCATCAGCCAGCGCGATGCCGAGCGCATCGCCGACTCCGACGATGAAGCCAACTACAACGGCACCGACTACATCGGCAAGGAAGGCCTGGAAAAAAGCTACGAAAGCCAGCTGCACGGCACCACCGGCTACGAGGAAGTGGAAATCTCGGCCAGTGGCCGGGCGGTGCGCTCGCTCTCGCGCACCCCGGCCACGCCCGGCAAGAACCTGATCCTGTCCATCGACATCGAGCTGCAGAAGGTGGTGGAGGAGGCCTTCGGCGACCAGAAGGGGGCGCTGGTGGCGATCAATCCGGCCACCGGCGACATCCTGGCCTATGTCTCGCAGCCCTCCTACGATCCCAACCTGTTCGTGGAAGGCATCGACCAGCAAAGCTGGGACGAGCTCAACAAGTCGCCCGACCGGCCGCTGCTGAACCGCCCGCTGTCGGGGGTCTATTCGCCCGGTTCGACCTACAAGCCATTCATGGCGCTTGCCGCGCTGGAGCTGGGCAAGCGGCGCCCGCAGGACGCCATCCGCGACCCGGGCTATTTCATCCTAGGCAATCACCGTTTCCGCGATGACAAGGAAGGCGGCCACGGCGTGGTCGACATGTATCGCTCGGTGGTGGTCTCCTGCGACACCTACTACTACATGCTGGCCAACGACATGGGGGTCAACGCCATCCATGACTTCATGAAGCCCTTCGGCTTCGGCCAGATCACCGGCATCGACCTGGAACACGAGAAGCGCGGCATCCTGCCCTCCACCGAGTGGAAACGCAACGCCTTCCGCAAACCCGAGCAGAAGCGCTGGATCGCCGGCGATACGGTGTCGCTGGGCATCGGCCAGGGCTACAACAGCTTCACGCCGCTGCAGATGGCCCAGGCCACCGCCATCCTGGCCAACAATGGCGTGGTGATGAAGCCCCACCTGGTCAAGATCATCGAGGATGGCGTGACCCATGAGCGCACCGAGACCGTGCCCAAGGAAAGCTACCGCATCCCGTTGAAGCAGGAAAACATCGACTTCATCAAGCGCGCCATGGTCGGCGTGGTCAAGGAAGGCACCGGCGCGGCCGCCTTCCGTGGCGCCCCCTACGACTCGGGCGGCAAGACCGGTACGGCGCAGGTGGTCAACATCGCCAAGAACCAGAAGTATGATTCGAAGAAGCTCTCCCGCATCTACCACGACAACGGCCTGTACATCGGCTTTGCGCCGGCCGACGCGCCGCGCATCGCGATTGCGGCAGTGGTCGAGAACGGCGGCTGGGGTGCCGGCGTGGCCGCACCGCTGGTGCGCAAGGCCATGGATTACTTCATGCTGGGCAAGCGCCCCAATGAGCCGATCAAGTCGGTCGCACCCGAGGCGGTGAGCCCGGATACTCCGGTCGAGGGTCCGGTCTCCGAGGACAGCGGCGGCAGCAATACGCCCACGGTCCAGCCGGACGTGCAGGAATGAAGCCGGGTCGCCCTGGCACCCTACGCCTGCGCGCGGGTTCCGCCGGCGCGCAAGGTCTGACATCGCAACAACGCAGCAAGCACCAGGAGCCGGCATGAGCCTGCAACGTCCGCCCCTTTGGCAAATCATCAAGCCGCACCTGACGGTGTTCGACGGCGCGCTGTCGCTGATCGTCTTCCTGATCCTGTCGGTAGGCATAGTCACCCTGTATTCGGCAGGGATGAACTTCCCTGGCCGGGTCGAGGACCAGTTGCGCAATATCCTGGTGGCCTTCATCGTCATGTGGGCTGCGGCCAACGTCTCCCCGCAACTGCTGCTGCGGCTGGCGGTGCCGGTCTATACGGTGGGGGTGACGCTGCTGATCGCGGTGGCGCTGTTCGGCATCATCAAGAAGGGTTCACGTCGCTGGCTCAATATCGGCATGGTGGTGCAGCCCTCGGAAATCATGAAGATCGCCATGCCGCTGATGCTGGCCTGGTATTTCCAGAAGCGGGAGGGCATGCTGCGCTGGGATGCCTTCGTAGTGGCGGCGATCCTGCTGCTGATCCCGGGCTTCCTGATCATCCGCCAGCCCGACCTGGGGACTGGCCTGCTGGTGCTGGCGGCCGGCTTCTACGTGATCTTCTTCGCCGGACTGCCGTGGAAGATCCTGCTGGGCCTGTTCGTGGCCGGTGCGGCCAGCCTGCCGGTGGTGTGGTCCTTCATGCACGATTACCAGCGCCAGCGGGTGATGATGCTCATCGACCCGACCTCGGACCCGCTGGGCAAGGGCTTCCACATCATCCAGTCCACCATCGCCATCGGCTCCGGCGGGGTGAGCGGCAAGGGCTGGCTGATGGGGACGCAGACGCACCTGGAATTCATCCCCGAACGGACTACCGACTTCATCTTCTCGGTCTATTCCGAGGAGTTCGGGCTGATCGGCAACATCGTCCTGCTGCTGCTGTACCTGCTGCTGATCGGGCGTGGACTGATGATCACCGCCAATGCCCCGACGCTCTTCACGCGTCTGCTGGGCGGGGCCATCACGATGATCTTCTTCACCTATGCCTTCGTGAACATGGGCATGGTCAGCGGCATCCTGCCGGTGGTGGGGGTGCCGCTACCCTTCATGAGCTATGGCGGTACGGCTCTGGTGACGCTGGGGCTGGGAGCGGGCATCCTCATGAGCATCCAGCGCCATCGCAAGCTGGTCCAGAGCTGAGCGGGCCGCGTGGATGCCCTTGTCCAGGGGACAAGTCCGGCAAGATCCGTGAACTTGCAGCACTGACGAGTTGTCAGCCTCGGTGCATTGCACTCTGGTATCGTTGCGAACATTCCGGCCGGGACAGGCATCACCAGGCCCGGCGCATCGACTGTTGACCAAGGACAGGCTATGGGAACACCCACTCTAGAACATCACCACCGCCTCGCCCCCCGGGGCCAGGCCCTGCGTTGGGGCGCCTTGCTGCTGCCGCTGTTGCTGGCGGCCTGCGGCACTACCCAGCAGGCACCGCGCCAGACCGCACAGGCGCCCTCGACACCGGTCAAGGCCGGCAGCAGCCGTCCGGCCAACGTTCCGGCACTGCCGGCAGCAGGCTCGGGACGCGGCGGCTACTACAAGGACGATGGCCCGGGCGACCACATCCCCGACGGCCTGCTCGACGTGGCCGACGCCGAACCGCAGGTGGAGCCGGTCTCGCGGGCAGCCAGCCGGCCCTATGCCGTGTTCGGCAAGACCTACGTGCCCATTACGGACAGCAACCAGCCTTTCATCCAGCGCGGCATCGGCAGCTGGTACGGCAAGAAATTCCATGGCCAGAAGACGTCCTCGGGCGAGCTTTACGACATGTACAAGATGACGGCCGCGCACCCCACGCTGCCCATTCCTTCCTATGCACGGGTCACCAATCTGAAGACTGGCAAGCAGGTCATCGTGCGCATCAATGATCGCGGCCCCTTCCACTCCAGCCGCATCATCGACCTGTCCTACACGGCGGCACTGAAACTGGGTTATCTGGGCAGCGGCAGCAGTGAGCTGGAAGTCGAACGCATCCTGCCTGAAGAGGCACAGCGGATGGCCGATGCGCGCCGCAATGGCAGCACGCTGGCGGTCGCCGATCCGATCAACCGGGCCGCCGACAATGGCGCCGGCGTTTCCACCGGCGCGGTCGAAATCAATACCGTGAGCGCACAAGGCCTGCCGCCCCAGCCCACCGTGGCAGCAGTGCAGCCGATCAATGCCAGCACCAGCAGTGCGGCCAGTGGCGCCGGCCTGGCCGGTGGCGGCGGCATCATCAACGCCGTGGCCAGCGGTTCGGCACCCTCCCCGGCGATGCCGCAGGCGGTACCGCTGACGGCGGGTTATTACCTTCAGTTCGGCGCCTATTCGCAAGAAGCCAATGCGCTGGTGGCGCGCGACAAGCTGCTGCCCAGCCTCTCCGGCATCGTCGACAGCATGCAGGCGGTGCAGGTCAACGGCTTGTATCGCCTGTATGCCGGTCCCTATCCGACCCGGCCGGCGGCCCAGAACGCGGCCATGCTGGTGCGCCAGCGCAGTGCCGGCACACCCTTCATCGTGGAGCGCTAGGGCTGCCGCCCTGCCAGGGCAGCCTCACTCCCCTTCCTGATCATCCGCTTGCGCGTCCTGTCTCAGTTGCAGGGCGCGTTCATACAGGGCGTTCTTCTTCTGGCCGGTGATCTGCGCGGCCAGGGCGGCGGCCTGCTTCAACGGGAGCTCTTCCAGCAGGATGCGCAGGACGCGCTCGCCCTCGGCATCCTCGTCACCGGCCGGCGCCGCCCCTTCCAGCAGGACCACGAACTCGCCGCGCTGGCGGTTGGCGTCCTGCTCCAGCCAGGCCGGTGCCTCGCCCAACGGGCAGCGATGGATATCCTCGAACAGCTTGGTCAGCTCGCGCGCCAGCACCACCTGGCGCTGCGGGCCGAACACCTGCAACATGGACTGCACGGTCTCGACGATGCGGTGCGGAGCTTCATAGAACACCAGCGCCGCCTGCACGGCGGTGAGCTCCTGCAGGGCGGTCTCGCGCTGGCGGGTCTTGCTGGGCAAGAAGCCCACGAAATGGAAGCGCGCATCGGTCAGGCCCGCGGCCGACAGCGCGGTGATCGCCGCCGATGCCCCGGGCAAGGGAATCACCCGGAACCCGGCGGCCCGCACCGCGTCAACCACCTTGGCGCCGGGGTCGGAGACGGCGGGGGTACCGGCGTCCGACACCAATGCCACCCGCTGCCCGGCGCGCAGGCGCTCGATGATCTTGTCGGCGGCTTCGCGCTCGTTGTGTTCGTGGGTGGCCAGCAAGGGGCGCGACAGACCATAGCGCTGCAGCAACTGGCTGGTGTTGCGCGTATCCTCGCAGGCCACCGCATCGGCGATGCCCAGCAGGTGCAGGCCGCGCAGGCTGATGTCGCAGACATTCCCGATGGGCGTGGCCAGCACATATAATGCCGACACCGGATAGGTTTGCTGGGCGGCATCCTGCAGGATGGAGGCAGCTACGCTGGAATTCTGATTCATTGGAGGAGGCGGGATGTTCACAGGTTCGAAGAAAATGACCGCATGCGCGGCCCTGCTGGCCGGTTTGCTGGCCCCCTGGATGGTGGCGCTGCCGGCCGCAGCAGCCGACAGTGTACCTCTGCTGGCGCAGGCCGCTACCCCTGCGCTGCCCTCGGCCGCCTCCGACCCGGCCCCGCTGGCACTGCCGCCGGGGACCTCGCCGGAGATGCAGTCGGCCGCCAACGGCCCATCCATGGCACCACCAGCCGCCGCCCCGATCCGCATGGCCTTGCTGCTGCCCTCCCGTACCGGCGCCTTCGGGGCCGCCGCAGATGCAGTGCGCACCGGCTTCCTGACGGCCTATTCGCGCCAGAAGGAAAACATCCAGCTGGCCATCGTCGAGACCGGTGATTCGGCCCCGGACATGCAGCGCGCCTATGATGAAGCGTCCGGCAAGTACGACATCGTGGTCGGCCCGCTCTCGCGCAGCGCCGTCACCGCCGTGGCCCAGAGCGGTCGCGTGAGCAAGCCCACCGTCGCCCTGGCGCAGCCGGACATGAATGGCGAGGCCGACCTGCAACTGCCGGCGCAGATGCTGGCCGTGGGCCTGTCCATCGACGAAGAGGCACGCCAGGTCGCCAACTGGGTGGAAAAGGAAAAGGCACCGGGCAAGATCTTCGCCATCTCGACCAACATCGCCTGGCAAAAGCGCGCCGCCCGCTCCTTCCAGCTGCGCGCCCGCCAGCTCGGCCTGCAGGTCGAGACGCTGGAATTGAGCACCCCCGCCAATGCCCTCTCGGCACCGGGCCTGGCGCAACTGGCCAAGCGCGTGGAGCAGGAGAAACCGGCCCTGATCTTCGTCGCCCTGGATGCGGCGCAGACCGTGCAACTGCGTAGCGCTGTGGGCAACGAGCTGCCGCTGTACGGCACCTCGCAGATCAATCCCTACACCCTCAAGCGTGACAACCCCAACGACAAGCTGCCCGAACTCGATGGGGTACGCCTGGTCGACATCCCCTGGCAACTGCAGCCCGACAACGTGGCAGTGGCGCGCTATCCGCGCCCGGCGGTCAACGACAACGAACGTCCCAGCCCGGACCTGGCGCGCCTGTATGCACTGGGCATCGATGCCTACCGGGTCGCCTACGGTATCGCGCAGAGGCAATCGGGCTTCGATATCGATGGCGTCACCGGACGCCTGACGGTGAACATGATCGGCGGCGGCACCACCTATTTCCAGCGCCAGGAGACCCAGGCGGTCTATCAGGATGGCTGGCCGGTGCCGATGGCGGACCAGTACTGACGCCGCCATGGCCCTGCGCGACCTGTTGCGGCGCACCGCACGCCAGCGTACTGGCGACGCTGCCGAGGACCAGGCCCTGGAGCATCTGCAACGCCAGGGCCTGCGCCTGGTGGAACGCAATTTCCGCTGCAAGGGCGGTGAAATCGACCTGATCCTGCGGGACGGTGCCACGGTGGTCTTCGTGGAAGTGCGCGCCCGCGCCAATGCGGCCTTTGGCGGTGCGGTGACCAGCGTGACACCGGCCAAGCAGCGACGCCTGCTGGTGGCGGCCCAGGTCTGGCTGCAAGGCCAGCGGGAGCTGCCGGCCTGCCGTTTCGACGTGATCGCAGTCGAAGGCGGCCAGTTGCAGTGGCTGCGCAACGTCATCGAGGCCTGAGCCCGGTTTGCTGCAACCGGCCGACGCTGGCGTATCATGTGCCACCGTATTGCGGAAACTTCTCTTTACCAATTGCCCGGGCTTGGCGCCGTTCAAGTCCTCTATAATCGCAGCCACTATGACAAATCCCCGTATCCTCGCCCATTTCCAGGAAAGCGCCGACCTGAAGATGAAGGCAGCCAGCGTACTGGCGCAACCGATCGAACAGGCGATTGAACTTATGTTCACCGCACTGTCGAATGGCAACAAGATTCTTGCCTGCGGCAATGGCGGATCGGCTGCCGACAGCCAGCACTTCGCAGCCGAACTGGTGGGGCGCTTCGAACGCGAGCGACTGCCACTGCCGGCCATGGCCCTGACCACCGACACCTCCATCCTGACCGCGGTGGGCAACGATTACAGCTACCAGGAAATCTTCTCGAAGCAGGTCCAGGCCTTCGGCCAGGCGGGTGACATCCTGCTGGCTTTCTCGACCTCGGGCAATTCGGGCAATATCCTGGCCGCCATCGAAGTGGCCCACGAGCGCGACATGCGCGTGGTGGCGCTTACCGGCAAGGGCGGCGGCAAGATCGGCAAGATCCTGACCGATGCCGATGTCCATATCTGTGTGCCGCATGACCGCACCGCGCGCATCCAGGAAGTGCATCTGGTATCCCTGCACTGCATTTGCGACGGTATCGACGTCGCGCTTTTTGGAGATGATGCGAATGAGTGATGCACGATCGTTGTTCACACGGCTGCGCCGCCCGCTGGCGGCAGTCGCATTGGGCGGCATGCTGGCCCTGAGCCTGCAGGGTTGTTTCGCGGTATTGGCCGGCGGTGCGCTGGCCACCACCTTCGCCGCCACCGACCGCCGTACCCTGGGCGCGCAAACGGAGGACAAATCGATCGTGGTCAAGGGCGAAGCCCGCATTCCCGAAGTGGTGGCTGCGGGTTCTCACGTCAACGTGACTTCCTTCAACCGCAAGGTGCTGCTGTCCGGCGAGGTGCCTGACGAGGCATCCAAGGCTGCCGCCGAGCGCGAGATCAAGAGTTTCCAGAACGTCGACACCGTCTATAACGAACTGCAGGTGGGCCCGTCCTCCAGCTTCGGTTCGCGCTCCAGCGATGCGCTCATCACCAGCAAGGTGCTGGCCAGCCTGGTGGATGACAAGTCGCTCTATTCCAGCGCCTTCAAGATCACGACCGAGCGTGGCATCGTCTACATGATGGGCCGCGTGACCCAGCGCGAAGGCCAGCGTGCCGCCAAGATCGCCAGCGGCGTGTCGGATGTGACCAAGGTCGTCACGCTGTTCGAATACATCAGCGAAGAAGAGCTGCAGGACTACCAGCGCAAGCCGGCCAGCGAGAACAAGTCCACCAGCTGATCGGCCATCGCTGATCGCCTCTGATGCAAGTCAAACCGCCGGCCCGTCCGGCGGTTTCCAATTGGGGCGCAGCCCGCAGGATCGGGCGGCGCGGTCTATAATGGCCGGATAAGTGACCGGGGCCATGCCCCTCCCTCGAATCCGGAATGCGGAGTTTTCCATGCAAGCACAGGCAAATGCGCCCAAACGCGGCCTCATGATCAAGCTGGTTGCCCTGGTCGGGGTGGCCGCCATCGCCGCCTTCGCCTACTTCAAGGTCAATGCCGGCAACGCCGCGCCCGATGTCACCTTCACCAAGCTCGATGGCCAGCAGGTGGCCCTCAAGGACCTGCGCGGCAAGGTGGTGATGGTCAACTTCTGGGCCACCAGCTGCACCACCTGCGTGGGCGAGATGCCGCAGATGATCGAGACCTACAACAAGTTCAAGGATCGCGGCCTGGACTTCGTGGCCGTGGCCATGAGCTATGACCCGCCCAACTACGTGGTGAACTACACCGAGACCCGCAAGCTGCCCTTCAAGGTCGCCCTCGACCCGCAGGATACGCTGGCCAAGGCCTTCGGCGACGTCAAGCTGACCCCGACCACCTTCGTCATCGGCAAGGACGGCAACATCATCAAGCGCTATGTCGGCGAGCCGCAGTTCGCTGAATTGCATCAGCTGCTGGAGAAAGCCCTGGCAGCAGCCTGAGCGCGCTTCACTCCTCCGAAAAAGCCGACCATGTGTCGGCTTTTTTAATTCCGCCGAACAACTCCAAGGAACATCCCCTCTACCCAGGAAGTCCAAATGGTTCACCTTGTCGGCATGACAAGTGATTTGTCATCGTTCCGCTGCGGCCCAGCCGTGCTGAACAGTCATGCCTGCCCAATGACCGAGAACATAACAGGAGGCTGCAATGAGATTCCGGACCGTTTTCCTGATCGTGCTGCTGGCGCTGGTCGCCATCTTCGCCGCCGTCAACTGGACGGCCTTCACGGCCACCACCACCCTCTCGCTGATCTACACCGAGTTCCAGGCCCCCTTGGGTGCGGTGATGCTGGCAGTGGTGGTCGTGCTGACGGCCTTCTTCCTGCTCTACATCCTGGCCCTGCAGACCAGCGTGATGCTGGAGAGCCGGCGCCTGACCAAGCAGCTGGAAGCCCAGCGCACCCTGGCCGACCAGGCCGAGCATTCGCGCTTCAACGACCTGCGCGGCTACCTGAAAACCGAGCTGGAGCAGTTGCAGCGCCGCCAGACCGAACAACAGACCCTGCTGGCGCAGCGCCTGGATGCATTGCAGCGCGACATCCACCATCGGGTGGAGCAGACCGAGAATGCCGTGGCCGCCCAGGTCGGCGAACTTGACGACCGGCTGCAGCGCCAGCAGGTGGCGGGTGTGATCAAGCCGCTGTAATCTGTCGCCAGCAAAACAAAAAGGCTGCATCAACGAAGATGCAGCCTTTTTTTCATCTTTTGACGCTTTTTGGTGCAGCTTAGACGCCGTAACGCGTGCGGTAGGCCGCCACGGCATCCTTGTGCTGGGTCAGGCGCGCATCGCCACCGGTGGAGATGTACTCGAACAGGTCATCCAGGTTGCCGATGGAAATGACCGGCATGCCATATTCGCGTGCCACTTCCTGCACGGCCGACAGTTCGGACAGGGCGCCGTCCTTGCCCGAGCGCTCCATGCGGTCCAGCGCGATCAGCACCGCACAGGGGGTGGCGCCGGCGGCGCGGATCATGTCCACCGATTCGCGCACCGAGGTGCCGGCCGAGATCACGTCGTCGATGATGACGACCTTGCCCTGCAGCTTGGCGCCGACGATGGTGCCGCCTTCGCCGTGGTCCTTGGCTTCCTTGCGGTTGAAGGCGAACGGCACGTTGCGTCCCATGCCGGCCAGCGCCACGGCGGTGGCCGACGCCAGCGTGATGCCCTTATAGGCGGGACCGAACAACATGTCATATTCGATGCCAGAATCCTGCAGGGTCTGGGCGTAGAAACGCGCCACCTGAGCCAGCGTCGCGCCTTCGCTGAACAGACCGGCGTTGAAGAAGTAAGGCGAGGTACGACCTGCCTTGGTGACGAATTCGCCAAAGCGCAGCACGCCGGCCGACACCGCGAATTCAATGAATTCCTGTCTCAAGTTGCTCACAATGCATTTCCCGGGAAGAGTCAAAACGGAAGGGCCGGCCTGCCCGCTTGCCACAAGGCAAGGCGAGGGAGGTGGCGAAGCCTTCATCAGGCCGCCATTTTAAATGATTCATCCTATCGGTTATGCTACCGGCCTGATTGAACACTCTCCCGCAGCAAGCAAACAGGAATCCCATGCCAAAAATCGTCTCCGCCAACCTCAACGGAATCCGCTCGGCCGCCAAGAAGGGCTTCTTCGAATGGCTGCAGAAGGAAGCGCCGGACTTCGTCTGCGTGCAGGAACTGAAGGCCCAGGCGGCCGACATGACCGATGAATTCCTGGCCCCGGCCGGTTATGTCGGGCATTTCCACTATGCCCAGAAAAAAGGCTACTCGGGCGTGGGCGTGTACAGCCGCCGCCAGCCGGATTCGGTGCGCATCGGCTTCGGCAATACCGAGTTCGATGACGAAGGCCGCTATGTGGAATGCGACTATGGCGACCTCACCGTGATTTCGCTCTACGCACCCTCGGGCTCGTCCAGCGAGGAACGCCAGGAAGCCAAGTTCCGCTTCATGGAAGCCTTCCTGCCGCACCTGATGGACCTGGAAAGGAGCGGCCGCGAAGTCGTCATCTGCGGCGACTGGAACATCGCCCACAAGGAAATCGACCTGAAGAACTGGAAGAGCAACCAGAAGAATTCCGGCTTCCTGCCGGAGGAGCGCGCCTGGATGACGCGCATCTTCGACCAGCTGGGCCTGGTGGACGTGTACCGCCGCCTGCATCCCGAGACCACCGGCGAGGCCTATACCTGGTGGAGCAATCGCGGCCAGGCCTGGGCCAACAACGTGGGGTGGCGTATCGATTACCACGTCTCCACCCCAGGCATTGCCGCCAAGGCGGTGAGCGCGGCGATCTACAAGGAGCAGCGCTTTTCCGACCATGCGCCGTTGACGGTGGTCTACGGCGACTGAACACGCGCCAGCCGACCCGCCTCCTCCCGTTCGGACTGAGTAGCGGCGTAGCCGCGTATCGAAGACGCGCCGGGCGGTGGTCCATGGAGCGCCTTCGATACGGCCCTGGCGGGCCTACTCAGTCCGAACGGGAAGCAGGTGGAAAACGTTCGCAAAAAACAAAAGCCCTCGCACTGTGACGTGCGAGGGCTTTGTCGTTTCAGACCAGCAAAAATCAGGCGTCCGGTGCTGCCGCCTTCTTCGGGGTGGCCTTGCGCAGTGCCGGCTTCTTGGCCGCTGCTGGCTTGGCTGCCGCCTTGGTCTTGGTGGCCGTGGTCTTGGTCGCCGTCTTCCTGGCGGCTGGCTTGGCTACCGCCTCATCCGCACCGTCACCGGCTTCGGCTGCAGCAGCCTTGCCCTTGGCCGGCGCCTTGGCTTTGCGTTCCTCGAACTCGAAGCTGATCTTGCCGTCCTTGCCGCGGACCAGGAAGGCCTTGAACGGCCGGCGGGTACGCTGCGAGATGAAGCCCGGCAGCAGGTCGGTCTTGCCGTCGTTGAGAAGCTTGGCCATCTGCTCGGGCAGGATTTCCTGTTGCAGGATGATGCGGCTGCTGCGGAAGTCGCAGGCCTTGGGCTTGGCAACGGTCTTTTCGCAGACATAGGCCAGGCCCATCTCGTAGACGCCGCTGCCGCACTTGGGGCAGGCGCCCAGCGGGGTCTGTTCGCTGAAGTCCACCGGCTCGCCGCCCTCGCCGTCGGCCTGGTCCTGGCCGAAGTCGAATTCCAGCTTGAAGTTCTTGATCTCTTCGTCGCGCGAAATCTTCAGGATGGCCGCGAACGGACGGCCCATCTTCGAGCGGAAACCCTGCAGCGGGCCGATGGTGCGGTTCTGCAGCAGTTCTTCCACTTCGGCGATCTCGAACTGACGACCACCAGGCACCTTGCTCATCGAGAATTCGCACTTGGTGCAGGCGAAACGACGATAGTTTTCCTTCACCACGCCACCGCAATTGGGGCAAGGCGTCTGCAGGGTCGCGTAGTCGCCGGGGATGGTGTCGTTGTCGTATTCCTTGGCGCGCTTGACGATGATCTGGGTCATCTGCGCGATCTCGCGCATGAACTCGTCACGGCTGATCTTGCCGCGCTCCATCTGGGCCAGCTTGTGTTCCCACTCGCCGGTCAGTTCCGGTTCGGTCAGTTCATCCACGCCCAGGCCGTGCAGCAGCGTCATCAGCTGGAAGGCCTTGGCGGTGGGCATCATCTCGCGGCCTTCGCGCAGCAGGTACTTTTCGTTCAGCAGGCCTTCGATGATGGCCGCACGCGTGGCTGGCGTACCCAGGCCCTTGCCGGCCATGGCCTCGCGCAACTCGTCCGAATCCACCAGCTTGCCCGCACCTTCCATGGCCGACAGCAGCGTGGCTTCCGTGTAGCGGGCGGGCGGCTTGGTGACCAGACCGTTGGCCGTCACCTTGTCGGTCTTGACCTTCTCGCCCTGGGCCACGGCGACCAGATTGCCGCCGCCTTCCTTGTCCTTGTCGTCTTCCTCGACCTGCTTGCCGTAGATGGCCAGCCAGCCGGGGTTGATCATGACCTTGCCTTCGCTCTTGAACTGATGACCCGATACTTCCGTGAAGCGGGTGGTCACCTGGAACTCGGCCGGCGGGAAGAACACCGCCATGAAGCGGCGCGTCACCAGGTCGTAGAGCTTCTGTTCCGGTTCCGACAGGTTCTTGGGCACCTGGGTGGTCGGGATGATGGCGAAGTGGTCGCTGATCTTGGTGTTGTCGAAGATGCGCTTGTTGGGCTTGACCCAGCCTTGCTTGAGGATCTGCTTGGAGAACTGGTGGTAGTTGTTGTTCTCCGCCAGCGCCTCCATCGTGTCCTTGACGGTGTTGATGTAGTCCTCGGGCAGGTGGCGCGAATCGGTACGCGGGTAGGTCAGCACCTTGTGCTTTTCATACAGCGCCTGGGCCAGGCCCAGGGTGTTCTTGGCCGAGAAGCCGAAGCGCGAGTTGGCTTCTCGCTGCAGGCTGGTCAGGTCGAACAGGCCCGGCGACATCTGCGTGGTCGGCTTGGATTCCTCGGTGACATTGCCCTGCTTGTCGCGGCAGGCGGCCACGATGGAGTCAGCAGCGGCACGGCTCCACAGGCGCTCGGGGCGCTTCTCGGGGTCGTTCTCGTCCTTCTTGTGGCCCTTGTCCAGCCAGCGGCCCTTGTAGATGCCGGCGGCGCAGACGAACTCGGCGTGCACTTCCCAGTAATCGCGGGGGACGAACTTCTTGATCTTCTCTTCACGCTCGACCACGATCGACAAGGTCGGCGTCTGCACGCGGCCCACGGTGGTGAGATAGAAGCCGCCTTCCTTGGAGTTGAAGGCGGTCATGGCGCGGGTGCCGTTGATGCCGATCAGCCAGTCGGCCTCGCTGCGGCAGCGCGCCGCATTGGCCAAGGGCAGCATTTCCTCGTCATCACGCAGGTGGGCAAAGCCCTCGCGGATGGCGCCCGGCGTCATCGACTGCAGCCACAGGCGCTTCACCGGCTGCTTGGCCTTGGTGTATTGCGCGATCAGGCGGAAGATCAGTTCTCCTTCGCGGCCCGCGTCACATGCGTTGATGAGGGTGGTGACGTCCTTGCGCTTGATCAGCTTGGAGAGCACCTTCAGGCGCGACTCTGTCTTGGCGATGGGGTTCAGGGCGAAGTGCGGCGGAATCATCGGCAGGTGGGTGAAGCTCCACTTGCCGCGCTTGACGTCGTATTCCTCGGGGACTGCGATTTCCAGCAGGTGGCCGACGGCCGACGACAGGATGTACTGGTCGGATTCGAAATACTCATCGTGCTTGGTGAAGCCGCCGAGCGTCTTCGCGATGTCGTTCGCGACAGAGGGCTTCTCGGCAATGATGAGGGTCTTGCTCATAAGTATGGGTCTCGGTAATGAGAGATCGGTTGCTGGCGTGTTCCAGGAGATCGGTCAGCCCCAGTTGGGGCCGGATCGCTCCGAAACAACGTCATGCCATCCCAGGGTCGAAACCGGCGGCGGCGGCGTGCGGAGCATGCGGCCGGCGTTTCGTTGCCTGTGGACAACGGAATTTTTATATAGTAGCCAATATCGGGCCAATGCGGGGGAATGATAAGCGTGATGCAAACGAAACGGCAAGCACAAGGGCTTGCCGTCTCAGAGTTTCATGCATATCCAGCTTGGGATGAAGCAATAAGCTATGTCTATCGTCAGCCCACTGTCAGCATGGCAACCGTGCAGCCGCTGCAAGATCAGGCTGGCAAGCCGCCGCAGCTGCCTCAGTGCAACAGGCGCGGTTCGGTGTCGTCCTCGTCGAGGAACAGCTCCTCGAACATCAGGCCGTCCGGCTCCTTGCCCTGGCTCCACAACACCATCAGCACGATCACCTTGAGCTTTTCCAGTGTGATGGGTGCTTCACCAGCGGCCAGTGCACGTTCGATGACGATCTCGCGTTGCATCGGGTCCAGCATCTTGGCCGATTCCAGGAACTGGATGAAGCCAATGGCTTCCACGCCGAGCACGTCACTTTCCTGGCGCGCGTAGATACGGGTACCGAAAGAGAAGGCGGTCTGGCGGGGATAGTTGTCGGCGAATTCGTGATTGGCGACTTCAAGATCAGTCAGCCATCCGAGTGCCTGGGAAATTTCATCTTCTTCGAAACCGATCGCGGACAACTTCTTGACCAGGGCCTCCGGTTCGGGGCAGGCATCAGGGCGATAGTAGGTTTCGTACAGGTAAACGAGGACATCAAACATGTTCGTACTCTATCGCGAAGGTTATGAATGTACAAGTCAGCCAAGTCCAGTATGGCAGGAATTGCGGCAGCGCGGGGATTAATTTCTTCATGCTACGCACCGGTAATGTGCGCCAGGTAACACTTCTACGCGGCCCTGCAGTTCCAGTCCTAGCAAGATTGCTGCCAGTGCCGCTGCATCCAGACCGCAGCGCTGCGCCAGGGTGTCGACATCGACCGGATCATGTCCCATGGCGCGGATGACCTGCAGACTTGCCGGATCGACATCGTCCATCGCCCCGGCCGCGACAAGTGCCGATGCCACCACTGTCGGCGCAGTACCGGCAACGGCTTGCCGCTGTGGCAATTCTTCGAGAATGTCCTGCGTCGTCTCCACCAACTTGGCCCCCTGGCGGATGAGCTGGTGACAGCCCTTGGACAACGGCGCGTGGATGGAGCCGGGAATGGCGAACACATCGCGCCCCTGCTCGGCCGCCATGCGCGCCGTGATCAGCGAGCCGGAGCGGGCTGCCGCCTCCACCACCAGCACTGCCTGGGCCAACCCCGAAATCACCCGGTTGCGTCTGGGGAAATTGGCCGACAGCGGTGGCGTGCCCAGCGCATATTCGCTGACGATGCAGCCGCCCTGTGCGATGCGTTCGGCCAGATCCCGATTGCGCGGCGGATAGTCGATATCGCAGCCGGTCCCGATCACCGCCACCGTCGATCCGGCACCCCGCAGACCGCCCTCATGCGCGGCCGCATCGATGCCCAGCGCCAGTCCGGAGACGACGGTCAGCCCGGCATGGCTGAGCTCCTCGGAAAAGCGCATCGCGTGCTCGCGCCCTTGCGTCGTGGCATGCCGGCTGCCGACCACCGCCAGCGCCGGCGCGCACAGCAGCCCCGCATTGCCGCGTACGTAGAGCAACAAGGGTGGGTCGGCAATGTTGAGCAGACTGGCCGGATAGGCGGCATCGGCCAGCGTGATGATCGCCCGTCCAGGCAACTGCAACCACTCCAGCGTGGCCTCCATGCGCTCGCGCTGCCGGCCCGAGGGTGGTGCCAGCAAGGTCGCCGCCTGCCGGGGCGGCAGTACGGCGCACAGTGCGGAAAAATCCGCCTGCCAGATCTGGCCGGGCAGGCCGAAAACAGCCAGCAGGCGCCGTGCCGCCACCGGCCCGATGCCGTCGGCAAAAGCCAGTCGCAGCCAGGCCTGGAGGTGGTCGGAATCGGCCTGCGCCTCATTAAAAGGGAAATTGTTTTGCATAATTGACCGTGCCGCGCTCAACGCCGTGCGGCGCGGGCTTGCGGCGAACGGGGAGCGGGCTGTGATACACTTTTCATCTTGATCGGGAACACCACGGTGGCCACCGGGCAACAATGCACAGGCGCTGGCGACCAAGCCCACGATTGTGCTGCGGCCGCGCTTGAAGCGTCGCGCTCTGGCCACATTTAAATAACAATTCCCGAAACGAATCCCCCGGAGCCTCGCAAAATGTCGAGGTCCGGACTATCCAGGTCCACCGGGACCGAACTCCAAGATTGCCGAGAACCACGTATGGCCCAGCTCAACATCCTCCGTTATCCCGATCCGCGCCTGCACAAGATCGCCCAGCCCGTGACCGTCTTCGATGCGCGCATCAAGCAACTGGTGGCCGACATGGCCGAGACCATGTATGCCGCCCCCGGCGTGGGCCTGGCCGCGACTCAGGTCGACGTGCATGAACAGGTGGTGGTGATCGATGTGTCCGATGAGGGCAAGAACCTGCAGGTCTTCATCAATCCCGAAATCCTGTGGGCCAGCGATGAAAAGCGCGTCTACGATGAAGGCTGCCTGTCGGTGCCCGGCATCTACGATGGCGTGGAACGCCCGGCACGCGTGAAGGTGCGCGCCTTCGACGCCGACGGCAAGGCTTTCGAGGTCGATGCCGACGACCTGCTGGCAGTCTGCATCCAGCACGAGATGGACCACCTCAAGGGCAAGGTCTTCGTCGAATACCTCTCGCCGTTGAAGCGCAACCGCATCAAGACCAAGCTGCAGAAGGAAGAACGCGAGATGAAGAAGAAGGCGGGCTAAGCCTGCTGGTCATCTGCAGCACAAAATCAAAACGCCGGCCAGGGGCAACCCCGGCCGGCGTTTTGCATTGATGCGCCCTGCGCATCAAGCCATGGCACTGATCAGGCCGCCACGAAACGGTACACCCCGTCCTCGCCCAGCACGCGCTTCAGGGCGCCGTCGTACCAGAGCTTGTGCAGATGCGCCACCGCCTCGCCCAGCGCGAAGGACAACTGGTGCGTATCCAGCGGGCGCTTGAACATCACCGGCAGGATATCCACCCCCGTCTGCGGCGTGGTGCAGGCTTCCAGCACCTCGGCCAGACGCAGGCGGTGGTGATCGTTCAACTGTTCGATGCGCGTGTGCAGGCCGCGGAAAGGCTTGCCATGCGAAGGCAGCACCAGCGCATCGGCCGGCAGGTGCGCGTACTTCTTCAGCGAATCCAAGTACTGCTGCACCGGGTTGCTCTCCGGCTCGATGGCAAACACCGAGACATTGGTGGAAATACGCGGCAAGACCATGTCACCCGAGATCAGCACGTTCAACGCACGGCAGTACAGGGACACATGCTCCGGCGCATGACCAAACCCGGTGATGACCTCCCAGTCACGCCCGTCGACGCGCACCGCCTGGCCATCCTGCATCCGGTGGTAGGCACGCGGCACCGTCGGTACCAGGTCCTGATAATAGTTATTGCGCCCCTGCAACAGGGCGACTGTTTCGGGATCGGCCAGCCCGTGGCGCTGGAAATGCGGCGTCGCCGCCGTCCCCTCGGCACCCGGCAGGGCCGCCGACATCACACGCGCAAAGGCGTAATCGCCGGTGCTCATCCACAGCGGCACCTGCCAGCGCTGGCACAGCCAGTCGGCCAGGCCCACGTGATCGGGATGGCAATGCGTAACCAGCACCCGCACGATGGGCAGGCCATCGAGTTCCTCGGCGAAGATGGTTTCCCAGGCCTGGCGCGTCTCCTCGGTGGCGATGCCGCAATCGACCACGGTCCAGCCGCGCTGCCGGCCCTGCGGTGTGTCCACCTCGTCTTCCAGCAGCCAGAGATTGATGTGGTTCAGCGCAAAGGGCAGCCCCATGCGCAGCCAGCGCACACCGGGCGCGACCTGCATGGTGCGGCCAATGTCGGGCAGGGTATCGCCGAAGGCGTAGTCGAGCTGGGATTCAAGTGCATTCATCAATGAGCCGGGCCGGGAACGTGGACAGGAACGACGCCGGACATTGCTCCAGCGACAACGAAAGACCGCCAGTCTAGCGCAAGCTGCAATTTCCGCTGGACGACAGGGCACAATATACTTTACGTTAACGTAAAGTGCCAGACCAGGCCGATCCGACTCCTTCGAGCCCCAAGTCCATCAGCGTCCACGTCTTTATGCCCACCTATACCATCACCGAACTGGCAGAAGAATTCGCGATCACGCCACGTGCGATCCGGTTCTACGAAGACCACGGCATCCTCAATCCCAAGCGCGAAGGCGTGGGGGGACGGCATCGCGTCTATCCGGCGCGCGAACGCACGCGCCTGAAGCTGACGCTGCGCGGCAAGCGGCTCGGCTTCACGCTTTCCGAGATCAAGGACCTGATCGACATGTATGAATCGCCCAAGGATACGCAGCCGCAATTGCAGCGTTTCCTGGGCCTGCTGCAGCAACATCGCGAAAAGCTGGAGCAGCAGCGCGAAGACCTGGAACTGACCCTCTCCGAGATTGCCGCCCACGAAGAGGAATGCCGGCAACTGCTGGTCGAGGGTAAATCAAGGAGCAGTAGCACCAGGACCAGACGCAAGGCCGTGGCCGCCTGAGCCCCTGCAAACCGGATTCATCTGCCGTTAACGTCAACCGGAACGCCCCCTCCGGAACACCAGAACAAATTACCCAACGAGGAGACACCCATGATCCACCTGCCCGGCCTGAGTTTCGACCACGGAGAAGACATCGCCGCCCTGCGTGAAGCAGTGGCCGCCTTCGCGCACAGCGAGATCGCCCCGCGCGCGGCCGAGATCGACCGCAGCGACCAGTTCCCCATGGACCTGTGGAAGAAGCTGGGCGAGCTCGGCGTGCTGGGCATCACCGTCTCGGAGGAATACGGCGGCGCCGGCCTGGGTTACCTGGCCCACATCATCGCCATGGAAGAAATCTCGCGGGCCTCGGCCTCGGTGGGCCTGTCCTATGGCGCGCACTCCAACCTGTGCGTGAACCAGATCAAGCGCAACGGCAACGAAGAACAGAAGCGCAAATACCTGCCCAAACTGATCTCCGGTGACTACATCGGCGCCCTGGCCATGTCCGAACCCAATGCCGGTTCCGACGTGGTGAGCATGAAACTGCGCGCCGACAAGAAGGGCGACCGCTACGTGCTCAACGGCAGCAAGATGTGGATCACCAACGGCCCCGACGCCGACGTGCTGGTGGTCTATGCCAAGACCGATCTGGATGCCGGTGCCCGTGGCATGACCGCCTTCCTGGTCGAAAAAGGCTACAAGGGATTCTCGGTGGCGCAGAAGCTGGACAAGCTGGGCATGCGCGGCTCGCACACGGGCGAGCTGGTGTTCCAGGATTGCGAGGTGCCGGAAGAAAACATCCTGGGCGGCATCGGCCGTGGCGTCAACGTCCTGATGTCGGGCCTGGATTTCGAGCGCAGCGTGCTCTCCGGTGGCCCGCTGGGCATCATGCAGGCCTGCATGGACGTGGTGGTGCCATATGTCCACGACCGCAAGCAATTCGGCCAGGCCATCGGCGAATTCCAGCTGATGCAGGGCAAGCTGGCCGACATGTATTCCACCATGATGGCCTGCAAGGCCTATGTCTATGCCGTGGGCCAGGCCTGCGACCGCGCCGACAGTGCCGACAAGGTGCGCGCACTGCGCAAGGACGCCGCTGGTGCCATCCTCTACAGCGCCGAGAAGGCCACCTGGATGGCCGGCGAGGCGATCCAGTCGCTGGGCGGCAACGGCTACATCAACGAATATCCGGTCGGCCGCCTGTGGCGCGACGCCAAGCTCTACGAGATCGGCGCCGGCACCAGCGAAATCCGGCGCATGCTGATCGGCCGCGAACTGTTTGCCGACACGCTGTAATTGCCGGCTCCCCCTCTTCAACCGCACGGAACATCATGAGCACATCCATCGATTTCTACTTCGACTTCAGCTCCCCCTACGGCTACTTCGGTGCCGTCGAGATCGACAAGCTGGCCGCGCGCTACGGTCGCGCCGTCAGCTGGCACCCGATCCTGCTGGGCCCCATCTTCAAGACCCTGGGCACCAACTCGCTGGTCAACATCCCGGTCAAGGGCGAGTATTCGCGCCATGACATGGAGCGCACCGCCCGCTTCCACAACATCTTCTACAAGGCCCCCAGCAACTTCCCGATCGGCAGCCAGGTCGCCGCCCGCGCCACGCTGTGGGTGCAGCAGACGCAGCCAGCCAAGGCGGTCGAGTTGATCAAGACCCTCTACAGCGCCTACTTCACCGAAGACATCGACATCAGCGTCACCGACAACGTGCTGCGCATCGCCGCCGACCTGGGCCTCGACCGCGCCGCGCTGGAGGCCGCCTTGAGCTCTCCCGAACTGAAGGACCAACTGCGCCAGGCCACCGAGGCGGCCGGCAAGGCCGGTGTGTTCGGCTCCCCCTTCGTGATTGCCGATGGCGAACAATTCTGGGGCTTCGACCGCTTCGCCCAACTGGAAGCCCTGCTGAAAAACGGAAAGATCTGATGAGCAACAAGAAAGACAAGGCTGGCCCCTGCCCCTGCGGCCAGCCCAGCTTCGACAAATGCTGTGGCCGCTTCATCACCGGCGGCCAGGTGCCGGCCACGGCCGAGTTGCTGATGCGCTCGCGCTATAGCGCCTATGCCCTGCGCGACGAAGCCTACCTGCGCGCCACCTGGTTCCCCGAGACACTGCCGGACGAAGAGCTCACCAGCGAGACCGACGTCAAGTGGATCGGCCTGGAGATCAAGAAGCACCAGCACGCTGCCGGCAGCGATGCCGCCACGGTCGAATTCGTGGCGCGCTTCAAGGTCGGGGGCAAGGCCCACCGCCTGCACGAGATCAGCAACTTCGTGCATCAGCCCGATGGCGAGGGACAGATGCGCTGGTACTACGTGGACGGCAGCTTCCCCGAAGGCTGACGCTTTCTGCACCACGGCGCCACAACAAGAAACTAAAACAGAGAGACGAGAGACCACCATGCCGCAGATTGAAAGCAAGCTCAACCCGCGCAGCGAGGAATTCCAGCACAACCGCGACGCCATGCAGCGCATCGTGGACGACCTGCGCCAGAAGGTCGCGGCCATCGCCGAAGGTGGCGGCCAGGCGGCCCGCGAAAAACACCTGGCCCGTGGCAAGCTGCTGCCGCGCGAGCGCGTGCAGATGCTGCTGGACCCCGGCACGCCCTTCCTGGAGTTGTCGCAACTGGCCGCCTACGGCATGTACCGCGAGAAGGATCGCGACGGCAACCTCAAGGATGCCGCGCCCTCGGCCGGCATCATCACCGGCATCGGCCGCGTGGCCGGCCAGGAATGCGTGATCGTCTGCAACGACGCCACCGTCAAGGGCGGTACCTACTACCCGATGACGGCCAAGAAGCACCTGCGCGCGCAAGAGATCGCCGAATTCAACCACCTGCCCTGCATCTATCTGGTCGACAGCGGCGGCGCCAACCTGCCCAACCAGGATGAGGTCTTCCCGGACCGCGACCACTTCGGCCGCATCTTCTTCAATCAGGCCAACCTGTCGGCCAAGGGTATTGCCCAGATCGCCGTGGTGATGGGATCCTGCACTGCCGGCGGCGCCTATGTCCCGGCCATGAGCGACGAATCCATCATCGTCAAGGACCAGGCCACCATCTTCCTGGCCGGCCCGCCGCTGGTGAAGGCCGCTACCGGCGAGGTGGTCAGCGCCGAGGAGCTGGGTGGCGGCGACGTCCATACACGCCTGTCGGGCGTGGCCGATCACCTGGCCCAGGACGATACCCATGCCCTGGCGATCGCCCGCAATATCGTCGGCCATCTCAACCGCCGCAAGCCACAGCAACTGGCCCTGCGCGAGAGCGTGGAACCGCGCTACCCGGCCCAGGAACTGTATGGCGTCATCCCCACCGATACCCGCAAGCCCTTCGACGTGCGCGAGGTCATCGCCCGCATCGTCGATGCCAGCGCGTTCGATGAATTCAAGGCCCGCTACGGCACCACCCTGGTGTGCGGATTCGCGCACCTGCATGGCATGCCGGTGGGCATCATCGCCAACAACGGCATCCTCTTCTCGGAGGCCGCCGAAAAGGGCACCCACTTCATCGAACTGTGCTGCCAGCGCAAGATCCCGCTGATCTTCCTGCAGAACATCACCGGCTTCATGGTCGGCAAGAAGTACGAGAACGAGGGTATCGCCCGCCACGGTGCAAAAATGGTCACCGCCGTCTCCACTGCCAAGGTCCCCAAGCTGACCGTCATCATCGGTGGCAGTTTCGGCGCGGGCAACTACGGCATGTGCGGCCGCGCCTTCTCGCCGCGCTTCCTGTGGATGTGGCCCAATGCACGCATCTCGGTGATGGGCGGTGAACAGGCCGCCAGCGTGCTGGCCACCGTCAAGCGCGACGGCATCGAAGCCCGCGGCGGCAGCTGGAGCGCCGAGGAAGAAGCCGCCTTCAAGGAACCCATCCGCGCCCAGTACGAAAGCCAGGGCCATCCCTACTACGCTTCGGCGCGACTGTGGGACGACGGCGTGATCGACCCCGCCGATACCCGCCAGGTGCTGGCGCTGGGCCTGTCGGCGGCGCTCAACGCCCCCATCGAAGAGACCCGATTCGGCGTCTTCCGCATCTGAGCCACGCCACCGAGGAGACACCATGTTCAACAAGATCCTGATCGCCAATCGCGGCGAAATCGCCTGCCGCGTGGCGGCTACCGCACGTCGCCTGGGCATCGTCACGGTGGCCGTCTATTCCGACGCCGACGCGCGCGCCAAGCACATCCAGGCCTGCGACCAGAGCGTGCGCCTGGGACCGGCGCCGGCCAAGGAAAGCTATCTCTGCGGCGACAAGATCATCGCTGCCGCCCTGGCCACCGGGGCCCAGGCGATCCATCCGGGCTACGGCTTCCTCTCCGAGAACGCCGAGTTCGCCCAGGCCTGCGCCGACGCCGGGCTGGTCTTCATCGGCCCACCGGCCTCTGCGATCCGCGCCATGGGCTCCAAATCGGCCGCCAAGGCGCTGATGGAAACCGCTGCCGTGCCACTGGTACCGGGCTACCACGGCGAGCGCCAGGAGAGCGATTTCCTGCGTGGCGAGGCCGACCGCATCGGTTACCCGGTGCTGCTCAAGGCCAGCGCCGGGGGCGGTGGCAAGGGCATGCGCGTGGTCGAGCGTTCGGAAGACTTCGAGGCCGCGCTGGCCTCCTGCAAGCGCGAGGCGATCTCCAGCTTCGGCGACGACCGCGTGCTGGTCGAAAAATACCTGACCCGGCCACGCCACATCGAAATCCAGGTCTTCGCCGACGGCCAGGGGAACTGCGTCTATCTGTTCGAACGCGACTGCTCCGTGCAGCGCCGTCACCAGAAGGTCCTGGAAGAAGCCCCGGCCCCCGGCATGAGCTGCGGCCGCCGCGCTGCCATGGGCGAAGCGGCGGTGGCCGCGGCCCGCGCCGTCGGCTATGTCGGTGCCGGCACGGTGGAATTCATCGCCGACTACAGCAGCGGCCAGGATGGCAGTTTCTATTTCATGGAAATGAATACCCGGCTGCAGGTGGAGCATCCCGTCACCGAAATGATCACCGGCCTCGATCTGGTGGAATGGCAACTGCGCGTAGCCGCAGGCAAGGCGCTGCCGCTGAAGCAGGATGCACTGCGCATCAACGGCCACGCCATCGAAGCCCGCATCTATGCGGAGAATCCCGAGAAGGGCTTCCTGCCCTCCATCGGTACCCTCACCCGCATGCGCAGCGCCGCGGCGGTGGAGTTCCGCCTGGGCGAGAATGGTGCCGGGCAGCCGGCGCCGGTACGCATCGATTCCGGCGTGCGCGAGGGCGATGCCATCTCGCCCTTCTACGACCCCATGATCGCCAAGCTCATCGTCTGGGGCGCCGACCGCGACGCCGCCCTGCGCAACATGGCGCGTGCGCTGGCGCAGTACCAGGTGGTGGGGCTGGCCACCAATATCGGCTTCCTGCAGCGCCTGATTGCCGGTCAGGCCTTCGCCACTGCCGACCTCGATACCGGCCTGATCGAACGTCATCGCGACAGCCTGTTCCCGGCACCCGCGCGGCCCGGTATCGACACCCTGGCGCTGGCCACCGCCGCCATCCTGCAGCAGGAGCACCAGGCGAGCAGCGACACTGACCCCTGGGCACACACCAGCGGCTGGCGACTCAACACCCGCCTGCTGCGCAGCCTGGACTTCGAGGACGAAGCCGGACCGACGACGGTGCAACTGGACTACGCCGGCGACGGCCGGCACTGGACGCTGCTTGCCGACGGCAGCACGCATACGCTGGCCTTCGACCCCAGCGACCAGAACGGCCTACTGGTCTCGCTGGATGGCCGCACGCTGCGCGCCGAGGTCCAGCGAGAAGGCGAATGGCTGCACATCTTCGATGGCCAGGGACAGCGCAGCCTGCGCCATCTCGACCCCATGGCCCACGCCGGCCACAGCGAAGCCGAGGGCGGCCGCCTGACCGCCCCCATGCCCGGCAAGATCGTCGCCCTGCTGGTACAGAAGGGCGCCAGCGTGGCCCAGGGTGCGCCCCTGCTCATCATGGAAGCCATGAAGATGGAGCACACCATCGCCGCGCCCGCCGCCGGTGTGGTCGAGGACCTGCTCTATGCGGTTGGCGACCAGGTGGCCGAGGGCGCGCAGTTGCTGGAATTCAAGGCCGCCTGAGCGCGCCGAATAGCTTGCCATGAATGCCCCCGCACTGCGCGTGGCCCCCTCCATCCATGTGCTGGAGCGGGGCTGGCTGTCCTCCAACAACGTGCTGCTGTTTGGCCGCGACGAAGTGGCGATGATCGACAGCGGCTACGTCAGCCATGCCGAACAGACCCTGATGCTGGTACGGCACGTGCTGGCCCAGCGCGGTCGGGACGGGCTGGGCCTGCTGGTCAACACCCATCTGCACTCCGATCACTGCGGTGGCAATGCCGCCCTGCAGCAAGTCCATGGCTGCCGCATCGCCATCCCCGCCGCCGAAGCGGACAAGGTGCGCCACTGGGACGAGGACGCCCTCAGCTACCGCGCCACTGGCCAGCGCTGCCCGCGTTTCACTGCGTCGCAGACCATCGCCAGTGGCGACGTGTTGCGCATGGGCGACCTGGACTGGCAGGCGCTGGCCGCTCCCGGACATGATCCGCATGCGCTGCTGTTCTACTGCGCGCAGGAAGGCGTGCTGATCTCGGCCGATGCCTTGTGGCGCAATGGCTTCGGCATCATCTTTCCCGAGCTGGATGGCGAATCCGGATTCGAGGAAGCGCGCGCCACGCTGGAGCTGATCCGCACGCTCGACGTGCGTACCGTCATCCCCGGTCATGGCGCCCCCTTCCAGGACATCGACGACGCCCTGGACAAGGCCTTCTCGCGGCTGGACTACCTGCAGGCCGATCCCTTGCGCAACGCCCATAACGGCATCAAGGTATTGGTCAAGTTCTTGCTGCTGGAACGTGGCCGCATCCCGCTGGAGCAGTTGCCGGCGATGATGCGCGACATTCCCTTGCTGCGCATCACCAATGAACGCTTCCTGCAGATGGACGACGTCGCCCTGTCGCGCTGGTGCGTGGCGCAACTGGAAAGGGCCGGCGCGGCGCACAGCGACGGCGTGTTCCTGCTGGACCGGTAAGCACGCTGACCGCCGCGGCAGCCTGAAGCGTGGCGGCCATGCTGTTATCATTTCCCGCTCCATCTACCTACCGCGTTTGATCCGATCCGACCCATGAACGACACCGCCGCACCCCTGCCCTCCTCCGCCCAACGCGTCGCCGACCTGCTGGCCGGCATGGGGCATGACAAACCGGTCGTGATGCTGCCCTCGACCGGCCGCACCTCGGCTGAAGCCGCCGCCGCCGTCGGTTGCAGCGTGGCCGAGATCGCCAAGTCCATCATCTTTCGCCGTGTGGCCGACGATGCACCGGTGCTGGTCATCGCCAGCGGCGCCAACCGCGTCGACGAAGCCAAGGTGACCGCCCTGGTCGGCCCACTGGGCAAGGCCGATGCCCGCTTCGTGCGCGACAACACCGGCTACGCCATCGGTGGCGTCTGCCCGGTCGGCCACGTCGTCAAGCCGGTGATGCTGATCGACCGCGACCTGTTCAACTACGACAGCGTCTGGGCCGCCGCCGGCCACCCGCATGCCGTCTTCAACCTCACCGCCGCCCAACTGCAGGAAATGACCGGCGGCGCCGTCAGCGACGTGCGACTGGATGCCGCGCCGACCGCAGCCTGATTCCAACTGAACCAGACCAGAACAAGAATTCCCAAGAACACAGCCAACGGAGACAAGCCAGATGAACCTGCCCAAGAAAGTGAAGATCGTCGAAGTAGGACCCCGCGACGGTCTGCAGAACGAGAAGGAAACCATTTCCGCCGCGATCAAGATCGAACTGGTCGACCGTCTCACGGCGGCGGGTTTCCCGAATGTGGAAGCGGCCTCCTTCGTCTCGCCCAAATGGGTGCCGCAGATGGCGACCTCGACCGAGGTCATGCACGGCATCACGCGCAAGCCGGGCGTGGTCTATTCGGCGCTGGTGCCCAACATGAAGGGTTTCGAAGCTGCGCTGGAAGCGGGCGTGGATGAGGTGGTGATCTTTGGCGCGGCCTCGGAAGCGTTTTCGCAGAAGAACATCAACTGCTCCATCGCCGAATCCATCGACCGTTTTGCCGAAGTCGCCAAGGCCGCCAAGGCCCATCGCAAGCGCCTGCGTGCGGCGGTCAGTTGCGCCTTCGGCTGCCCGTACCAGGGCGAGGTCCCGCTGGAGGCGGTGGCCGATGTCGTCCGGCGCTTCCGCGAACTGGGCTGTGACGAGATCGACATTGCCGACACCATCGGCGTGGCCACACCGGACAAGGTACGTCCGGTGATGGAAACGGCGATCCGCGAGTTCCACATCGAAGGACTCTCCGGCCACTTCCACGATACCTACGGACAGGCGCTGGCCAACATCTACGCCAGCCTGCAGGTCGGCATCAGCATCTACCACGCCTCCGTGGCCGGCCTGGGCGGCTGCCCCTACGCCAAGGGCGCAACCGGCAATGTCGCCACCGAGGATGTGCTGTACATGATGAACGGGCTGGGGATAGAGACGGGGGTGGACCTGGATGCGGTGGTCGATGCGGGACAGTTCATCTCGCAACACCTGGGACGCAGGTCGGTCAGCCGCGCGGGCAATGCGATTGCGGCGAAGCGGGCGAGGTGAGGTGAGTGGGGTGAGGCGGGCCGGTTTGAGTCAGCGCTGTTGGACGGTCGCCTCAGCTGCAGTGGTCATACTGAGCGACTGACACCCGGCAAGCAGAATGGCGCGGGGCTGCCTTGAGCAGCTACCGCGCCATTGCTTATTCCTTATTGCGATTGCTCACAGCTCACTGCTGACGATAACGACGCAATCCGCGTACCGGCAACTTGTCGGCCTCGATCAGCGCCTTCTTCAAGGCGCGTTTGTGCAGCACGGCGCCGGCGATCAGTGCGACGGCAGCCAGGACGATGATGAGGACGTTGACCAGATCGAAGTTTTGCATGATTCCCCCCTGCGACAATTGACGGCTGATGAAACTCGGGCATGGCCCTTCCGGCTGAGCCGGACCCGCAACACGCCCCCGGTGGCGCCTGCGTGGCCTGTTTTACGCCAGGCTTGTGGAAAACATAGCACATGGTCGGGATAAGACAGTAAATCATATAAATAATTTCCTGAAATTTCCCATTCGCGCAACAAAAAGCACGACCGTTATATTTTTTCGACTTTTATCCTATAATCGTCGGACAAAAGCGGCCTTGTGCCTTGATATAACGACAACCAACGAGAGACGACCATGCCACCAGCCCCTGCTTACCCCAAAGCATTGCAAGATCTGCGCCTGCCCATCATCTGCTCGCCCATGTTCATCGCCAGTGGTCCCGCGCTGGTTGCGGCCCAGTGCAAGGCCGGGCTGGTCGGTTCGTTTCCCGCGCTCAACGCCCGTCCGGCAGAGCAACTCGATGTCTGGCTGACCCAGCTGCAGGAAGAACTGGCGCAGTGGCAGGCGCAGCATCCGGAACGCAAGGTCGGTCCGATTGCGGTGAACCAGATCGTGCACCAGTCCAATGACCGTCTGGCCCAGGACGTGGCCACCTGCGTCAAGCATCAGGTCCCTATCATCATCTCCAGCCTGCGCGCGCCTCCGCAGGAGATGCTCGATGCCGTGCACAGCTATGGCGGCATCGTGCTGCATGACGTGATCTCCCTGCGCCATGCCGAAAAGGCGCTGGAAGCCGGGGTCGATGGCCTGATCCTGGTGGCTGCCGGCGCTGGCGGCCATGCCGGGACGCTGTCGCCCTTTGCGCTGGTTGGCGAGGTGCGCAAGATGTTCAAGGGACCGCTGGTGCTGTCGGGTGCCATTGCCACGGGCGACGCCGTACTGGCCGCACAGGCCATGGGCGCAGACTTCGCCTACATGGGATCGCGCTGGCTGGCCACGCGCGAATCGAATGTCGATGAGGCCTATCGCCAGGCCATCGTCGACTCCTCCGCGGCCGATGTGGTGTACACCAACCTCTTCACGGGGGTGCACGGCAACTATCTCAAGAAGTCCATCGTCAACGCCGGGCTGGACCCGGACAAGCTGCCCGAGGCCGACAAGACCAAGATGAACTTCGGCTCCGGCGGCGGCAGCAAGGCCAAGGCCTGGCGCGATATCTGGGGCGCTGGCCAGGGCGTGGGGCTGATGGACGACGTGCCTGGTGTGGCCGAGATGGTGGATCGGCTGGAGGCTGAATATCACGCCGCACGTACGCGACTGGCGCTGTAAGAACCTGCAACGCAACGTCGTGGTGGTTCAAGACAAGGCGGATGGGTGACCCCATCCGCCTTTCCCTTTTTGTGCAAGCCTGCACCAGCGCGGGGGAACGCGCCCAGTCCTGGCGCATCGAATGGACGAGTTCATCACCCTGCCGCGCCCTACCGGCGCGGCCTGTACGAATCCTCTGTCGGACAAATTCCTATTTTGCATCCTGCCTTGTAACTGGCGGCACTTCTTGTGCGGGGCCCGGTCGTATTTGTTCGCTTCGTGCATGCGCAAGGTAGCCGATGAGCTTGTGAGCCACTGTACTCAAGCTCCTCGGCGCCGGCCCTGCGGCAAAAGAAGAGTCAACCATTTGATGCGAGGACCCCAACATGACCAGCTTCCTGAGAACCAGAAAAGATCGTCATCCCAAACATGAAAAACCCCGACTGCCCCATGAGCAGGACCAGAATGCAGACCGTCAGGACCCGGCGCGTAGCGGCCATGCGGTAGACCGCCCGGAAATCCGCCAGGCCTACGACGATATCCGCAAGGGCCAGGTCGATACCGACCTGCGCGGCACCGGCGGTCTGGACGAAGTCAACAAGGGTGCGGGCGGCCGGGCAGCCGGCGCCCCGGGCAAGGAGCCCGACGAAGGATGAGCAGGCGGGACGAAGTGCGGGCGCAATGCCCGCATCCCGCGCATCCGGGCGGAAGCGGGATGTCGGGACTCAGGGACTAGGGACCTACAGACCCGAACGCGTAATCCAGTCCGAGAGAATGGCAAACAATTCCTGCGGCTTTTCCATCGGCGTCATGTGACCGCTATCGCCGATGATCTCCAGGCGCGATTGCGGTATCCGTCGCGCCATCTCTTCCGATTCCTCCACGCTGCGCAACTTGTCTTCGTCACTGCTGACGATAAGGACCGGGCACTGCAACTGCTGCAGTTCTTCCGCATTGCTGTCGCGCAGGGTCTGCAGCTGGCGCAGGAAGACCTCCTTGCCGTTGGCCAGTGCCATGGACTGCAGCCGGTCTAGCAACGTGCGATCGGTACTGCGTACCGGATGCAGGGACGACGCCAGCGCCCGCGAGGTCAAGCCCTTGAAGGGCGTACGCTGGGCCATGTCGAGCTGGGCCAGCGTGCCCTGCGATTCTCGCTCGGTCTGCGGGCGTGAAGAGGTATTGAGCAGCCCCAACCCCAGCACACGCTCAGGCGCCTTCAGGGCAATTGCCTGGGCCACGAAACCGCCCATGGAAAACCCCAGCAGCACGAAGCGCTCCGGCGCCTGACGCAGGACCGCATCGGCCATGGCCTGGATGCCGATATCCTGGCCGAGGTCGCCAAAGGTCAGGGACCCCAGCGTGGCGAGATCGTCCCGCATGTCGTCCCACAGGTGTTCATTGAGCATGAAGCCCGGCAGCAGGACCAGGTTGCGCATCGTGATATTCCTTGCATCCGTTGTTTCAAGAGAGGCGCTATTGTAGGCGCCCGCGCCATCTACTGCAGCCACAGCGCGCGTCGGCTGGAGCCGGCCATGGCCAGGCACAGCACGCCCAGCAGCGCCAGCGCCGCCTGCAGACCCCAGCCATGCGCCAGGAAGCCGAACACCGGCGGTCCGATCAGGCTGCCGCTGTAGCCCAGCGTGGCCACCGCCGCCAGTGCCGTCGAGCCATGTCGGCCAGCGGCACTGAAGACGAAGGGAAACACCGCCGCCACGCCGGTGCCGGCAATGGCAAACCCCAGGATGGCCACGGCCATGCCGGGCGCGACCACCGCCAGCGCGATGCCGGCGCTGGCGACCAGGGTGCCGATCCAGACCACCCGGCGCGCGTCGTAACGGGCCTTGAGACTGTCACCGACCATGCGCATGATCAGCATCATGCCGGCGAAGGCGGCATAGGCCAGCGGCGTGCTGCCATCGCTGGCGCCGATGTGGTCCTTCATGTAGATGCCACTCCAGTCGGCCACCGAACCCTCGACGATGGCCCCGCAAAAGGCGATCACCCCCAGCACCACCAGATGGCCATGCGGTACCGCGAAGAGCTTGCGCTGCGGATCGTGTTCCGGGCGGTCGTCGGGCAAGGCCACGTAGGCCGCGTACAGGGGATAGAGGAACAGCGCCGCCACCAGCAGGAAATGCCAGACCGGTGCGATGCCCAGCCCCGCCACCGCACTGGCAATCAGCGCGCCCGAGAAGGTCCCCACACAGAACCAGCCGTGCAGCATCGACATGATGGGCCGCCCGGCATCGCGTTCGGCCTGCGCACCCAGCGCATTGATGGCGACGTCGAAGCAACTGGAGGCTGCGCCGTACAGGGTGCAGATCAGCATCAGGCTCGCCAGCCCCGGCGCCAGACCCAGCAGCGGCAGCGACACCAGCAACGCCAGGCCGGCGTAGAGGGTGCTGTGGCGCGCGCCATAGTGCCCGGTGATCCAGGCCGCCAGCGGGAACGAACCGACCGCGCCAATCCCGCCGCACAACAGCACCAGCGCCAGCGTGGCCGCGTCCAGCTGCAGATGGTCCCGGATGGCGGGAATGCGTGCGGCCCAGGTGGCAAAGACGATTCCCAGCAGCAGGAAAAACAGGGGAATGGCAAACTTGCGCCAGATCAGGCGGGACGGAGAAGCAGGATGGGAAGGGGACGGCTTGGTTGTCATCGATAAGTCAGGAATGTAAACTGCGCAAAAATCATTTCTTTCCTGAAATGAGTTTCAGTATTGCAAACCGCTATTATCCGACAACCGGGAAAGCGCATCGTCATGCGCTGTCGGACACCGCGGTGCAGGGCCACCCCCAGGGTGGCCATTCAGAAGCCAACGAACCTGCCAGCTTGCAAGAAGGGCGCATGCCGCCTTGCAGATCACGGATCGAACCGCACTCTGAGCGACCGACGCTGCCGGCGGCTGCAATCTCGCAGGGACAGGAATGCCAGTTTCAGAACCGAACAAGATCTATCAGGAAGTCATCGATGCATTGATCGCCATGCATCGGCTCACTGACGGCTATACGCCCAATCACGAAGACCAGACCGCCGAGCTGGCGGTGATGATCGGGCGGCATCTGCGCCTGCCCGCCGAGCGCATCGACGTGCTGCACATGGCGGCCCAGGTGCACGACATCGGCAAGGCCAGGATACCGCTGGAACTGCTTACCAAGCCGGGCCGCATCACGGCCGACGAATATGGCGTGCTCAAGACCCACGTGCAATTCGGCTACGAGATGCTCAACAAGATCAGCTTCCCCTTCAACCTGGCCGAGATCGTCTGGTGCCACCATGAATACCTCGACGGCAGCGGCTATCCGCGTGGCATCAGCGGCGACGCCCTGCCCTTCGAATCGCGCATCCTGACCGTTGCCGACATCGTCGAATCGATGTCGGCCGACCGCCCCTACCGCAAGTCGCTGGGCATGGCCGTGGCGCTGGAAGAAATCCAGCGTCAACGCGGCAGCCGCCTGGACCCGGTGGTGGTGGATGCCTGTCTGCATGTGGTACAGGAGCACAACTGGCGCCCCATCGCCAACTGAGCCAACGCCTCCGCCCACCTCAGCGCATATCTCCCTTCTGCATCGGCTACACTGGGCGCCATAACAAGACCGCCCGGAGACGCCATCCCATGACCAGCCACGCTGCGCATGCGCCATCGCCCTTCATCCTGCGCCACCCCATCCTGACTGCCCTGGCCCTGTCGCTTGGCACCGCCGTGGCACTGGGCCTGGCGCGCTTTTCCTACGCCCTGCTGCTGGCGCCGATGCGCGCCGACCTCGGCTGGCCTTATCTGGTGGCCGGCGGCATGAATACCGGCAATGCCCTGGGCTACCTGCTGGGGGCACTGCTGACACCCATGCTGATGCGCCGCTACCAGGCGCATCGGGTGCTCATCGCGGGTGCCTTCGGAACGGCGCTGCTGTCCTTCCTGCCGGCCCTGACCACGGACACGCTGCTGCAACTGCTGCTGCGGATGGTCACCGGCGTGACCAGTGCGCTCATCTTCGTCTCGGGGGGATTGCTGGTCAGCCGCCTGGCGGCGCTGCATGCACAACGTGCGGGCCTGCTGCTGGGGCTCTACTACGGTGGCACCGGCATCGGTATCGTCGCCGCCTCATTGCTGGTGCCGCCCGTGATGGACGCCGCCCTGGCACGGGGCGCAGCCCATCCCTGGCAATGGGCGTGGATACTGCTGGGCCTGCTGGCACTGGTGGCCAGCATCGTCATGGCCTTGCCGGCAGCACTGATGCCGACCAGCCCGGCGCAGGCGGCCGGCCCCAGTCGTTGGCGGGCGCGCTCCCTGCAGTATGGGCTGGTCGGCTATCTCTTTTTCGGGCTCGGCTATATCGGCTACATGACCTTCGTGATCGCCCTGCTCAAGGAAGAAGGCATGGCACCGGCGCGCATCACGCTCTTCTTTGCGCTGCTGGGCGCGGCCACCTTTGCCTCCTCGCGCATCTGGGCGCGCATGCTGGACCGCTTCCGTGGCGGGCAGTCGCTGGCCATCCTCAACGGCCTGCTGTGCGTGGCCACGCTGCTGCCGGCCACGACGAACGCGACGGTGGCAGTGTTCGCCTCCGGCCTGCTCTTCGGGGGATGTTTTCTCTCTGCGGTGGCCTCGACCACGGCCATGGTGCGCCACAACCTGCCGCCCTCGGACTGGCCGGCCGGCATCAGCGCCTTCACCATCGTCTTCGCGGTCGGGCAGATCATCGGTCCGTCCATCGTCGGCTGGATCGCCGATGGTGCCGGCGGGCTGCAACGCGGACTGGTGTTTTCCGCACTGATGCTGCTGGCCGGGTCCCTGGTGGCGTGGCGCCAGCGGCCGCTCAGCTAAGGCTTGGGGACGGCGGACCGGCCGCCGTTCACCGTCGGACTTACTGTTGCCCCAGATGGCGCCCCAGTGCCTCCACCAGCGTGGCGCAATCCGCATTGGTACCGATGGTGATGCGCAGGAACTGCTTGATGCGCTCGGTCTTGAAGTGACGCACGATGATGCCGTCGCTGCGCAGCGCCGCCGCCAGGGCGGCCGCGTCATGTTGTGGATGACGCGCGAAGACGAAGTTGGCCGCCGACGGCAGGACCTGGAAACCCAGGCCTTCCAGCTGCGCCACCAGGGCGGTGCGGCTGGCGATGACCATGCCGCAGGTCTTCTGGAAGTAGTCCTCGTCCTCGATGGCGGCGGTGGCGCCGGCAATCGCCGGACGATCCAGCGGATAGGAGTTGAAGCTGTTCTTGACCCGTTCCAGTGCATCGATCAGGTCGGCGTGGCCGATGGCAAAACCGACCCGCATGCCGGCCAGCGCGCGCGACTTGGAGAAGGTCTGTACCACCAGCAGGTTGGGATAGCGCTGCACCAGCGGGATGGCGCTCTGGCCGCCGAAATCGATATAGGCCTCATCAACCACCACCACCCGCTCCGGATTGCCCTGCAGGATGCGCTCGATCTGGTCCAGTCCCAGCAGGCAGCCGGTGGGCGCGTTCGGGTTGGGGAAGATGATGCCGCCGATGGCCTCGCCCTGGCCGATGTAGTCGTCGGCGCGCAGCGTGAAATCCTCGGCCAGCGGCACGGCGCGATACTCGACCTGGTACAGGCCGGCATAGGTCGGATAGAAGCTGTAGGTGATGTCCGGGAACAGGATGGGCTTGCCATGCTGCAGCAGGGCCTGGAAGGCATGCGCCAGCACTTCGTCGGAGCCATTGCCCACGAACACCTCGCGCGCGCTGATGCCGTCGGCGGCATGGCGGCGGGCGATGGCCAGCTTGAGCGGCTCGGCATCCGGATTGGGATACAGGCGCAGGCTGTCGCTGACTTCACGGGCGATGGCCTGCAGCGCCAGCGGCGACGGGCCATACGGGCTCTCGTTGGTATTGAGCTTGACCAGGCGCGCGATCTTGGGTTGTTCGCCGGGGGTGTAGGGCGTCAGGCGGCTGACGATGGGGCTCCAGAACTTGCTCATGAGAAATCGGCCCGCAGCGGGCCACACAGAATTGAGGGAAAGCGCAGATGGTAGCAAACTTGCCGCCGGGCGGCGGACTGCACCTCGGAAATCTCAGAAATAGGGCCGGTAGCGCGGCTTGCGCGCCTCATCCTGGCGCGACGGTACGACCTGCACGGGCGTGCTGCTGAGCAGCGAGATGGCGCGGCGGGCAATCTCCGGCGGCAACCCGATGGCTTCCTGGCAAGCCCGCTGCAGCGCCGCCAGCGAGGCAAATCCGACCGCCGCAGGCGGTGCGCCGGCATCATCCATGCGCGCCAGCCCGGCCAGGACCCAGGCCACGCGCTGCTCGCGCACCAGGCTGCGCAGCGATTCCCCTTCGGCAAAAAGCAGCGCGCGCAAGCGCGCCGGGCTCATCTGCCAATCACGGGCAATGCCCTCGGCGCGCCAGTCGGCCGCAGGTTGCGCGAAGATCGCGGCGGCCAGGCGACGTGCATGGGGCTTGCTGGCATCGGCCGCGCTTTCCATGTCGGCCGGGGATTGCGTCTCCAGCGCCAGCGACCAGACGGCCGGACGCATGCCCTGCGCCGCCATGCGCGGATGGGCCAGGCAGGAGAAGCGCACGAAGGACGGGACGGTGAAGCTCTCGCCCTCCCTCAGTTCGATGGTGACATTGCCGCTCCTGAGCGTGGCTGCGCCCTTCCACACCCGCACCCGCGCCGGCGCGGCGAAACGCAGTTCGCGCAATTGTAGGTGATGGTGGGTGACGATGGCCATGGGAATTCAGTTGCGGGAAGGTCGACCGATGGTATGCCAGGCCTGGCCGCCAGACTGTCGTTGCGGTGACAGGCTGCGCCGCCTCATAGCGAGGCCATGCCGAAGGCGCGCAGGCCATCGAGGTCGACCACGCGGATGCTCTGGTAGGAAATCTCTACCAGCCCCAGTTCGGCCAGGTGGCGCATGGCCAGGTTCACGCGCTGGCGTGACAGACCGGTCAGGAGGCCGATCTCTTCCTGCGACAGTTCCAGCACCTTGGAGGTACGTGGATACAGCATGGGATGGAACAGTTGCGCAATCGCCTGTGCCACGCGGGCATCCACATCCAGCAGACGCTCGTTCTGCACGGTGGCGATGAACTGGCCCATGCGTTCGTTGAGCTGGCCGATCACGAAGGCATTGAAGGGCAGGCTCTCGGCCATCAGGCGATGGAAGGTATCAGCCGGCACCAGCAGGATCTGCGAGGCGCGGATGGCGATGACGTCATAGCGGCGCGGCTCGCGCTTGATCACGCTACCCTCGCCGCACCACCCGCCCTCGGGCACACCCGACAGCGTGCTGCTGCGGCCGTCGATGTTGTAGACCGCCAGCTTGATGAGGCCCTCATGCACGCCGATCCAGTAATCGGAGCGCTCGCCCCGGCGGGCCACGAAGGCATCGGCGGCAAAGCGCGACAATTGCGTGGTCGCGGCCGCCAGCGCACGATGTTCGGCCGACAGGGCGGCGAACCAGTCGTATTGCTGCAGAAGCTGCGCCATCTTGCTGCTCATGAGGGGGCTTGGGGGAAGGAGGAAAACGCCGGACATTGTCGCATGTCAGCCTTGTCGTCGTGATGACAAAGCACAAGCCGGCTTCAGTGCTACCCTAGAGAACTGAGCTGCGGCTGATAAAAAATGCACAAGGCCGCCGCCCCACCATCCCCGCCGCTAGGAGACAGACATGGCAGATTTCGACACAGGCCTCGGCCGCAACACCGCCAATTACGCGGCCCTCACCCCCATCGATTTCATCGCGCGTGCCGCCGCCGTCTATGGCAAGCGCACCGCCATCATCCACGGCGCACTGCGCCAGGACTGGGACCAGACCTACCGCCGCACGCGCCGCCTGGCCAGCGCCCTGCAAGGCCTGGGCGTGGGCAAGAACGACACCGTGGCAGCCATGCTGCCCAATACCCCGGCGATGGTGGAGGCGCACTTCGGCGTACCGATGGCCGGCGCCGTGCTCAACGCGCTCAACATCCGGCTCGACGCCGAATCCATCGTCTTCATGCTGCGCCATGGCGAAGCCCGGGTGCTGCTGATCGACAGCGAATTCGCCGCACTGGCACAGCAGTTGCGCACGCAATTGCCGGCGCTGAAGATCGTCGAAGTCTTTGATGAACTGGGCCCGCCACCGGTGGCGGGTGAACGCTTCGGCCACCTGGAGTACGAAGCCCTGCTGGCCAGCGGTGACGAACAGTTTGACTGGCAGATGCCGGCCGACGAATGGGATGCGATTGCCCTGAACTACACCTCCGGCACCACTGGCGACCCCAAGGGGGTGGTCTATCACCATCGTGGCGCGGCCTTGAATGCGGTGTCCAACATCCTCGAATGGGACCTGCCCAAGCACCCGGTCTACCTGTGGACGCTGCCGATGTTCCATTGCAATGGCTGGTGCTTCCCGTGGACGGTCGCCGCACGCGCGGGCGTAAACGTCTGCCTGCGCAAGTTCGATCCCAAACTGGTGTTCGACCTGATCGCCGAACATGGCATCACCCACTACTGCGCCGCGCCCATCGTCCATGCCGCGCTGGCCAATGCGCCCGAGGGCTGGCGCGCCGGCATCCGCGGTCCGGTCAAGGCGATGGTGGCCGGGGCACCGCCGCCAGCGGCCGTGCTGGCCAAGATGGAGGCCATGCAGTTCGAACTGACCCACGTCTATGGCCTGACCGAGGTCTACGGGCCGGCGGCGGTCTGCGCCGAGCAGGATGACTGGAGCGGCCTGTCGGTGGACCAGCGGGCGGTGTTGAAGTCGCGCCAGGGTGTGCGCTACCACCTGCAGAGTGGCGTGACGGTGCTCTCGCCGGACACCATGGAAGCAGTGGCCGCCGATGGCGAAGAGATCGGCGAGATCATGTTCCGCGGCAACATCTGCATGAAGGGCTATCTGAAGAACGACAAGGCCACGCAGGAAGCCTTCGCCGGCGGCTGGTTCCACACCGGCGACCTGGGCGTGATGAATGCCGACGGTTACATCAAGATCAAGGACCGCAGCAAGGACATCATCATCTCCGGGGGCGAGAACATCTCCAGCGTGGAAGTAGAAGACGTGCTCTACCGTCACCCGGCCGTACTGGCGGCGGCCGTGGTGGCACAGCCGGACGAGAAATGGGGCGAGACCCCCTGCGCCTTTGTCGAACTGAAGGAAGGTGCCGACATCGGCGCGGCCGAACTGGCCGAGTTCTGCCGTGGCCACCTGGCCGGCTTCAAGGTGCCCAAGGCGATCTACTTCGGCCCGTTGCCCAAGACCTCCACCGGCAAGATCCAGAAGTTCGAACTGCGCAAGCGGATGAAGTCGGACAGCGCCATCAACGTCTGAGGCGCGTCGGCACTTTCACTGAGGCTTGCATCAGGCCTTGCGCACGGCGATGTGGTACAGGCCCCACGGGCATTGGCCGAAGCGTTCCGGCAAGGGGCGCGCGGTCATCTCCGGGAAGCTGTCGGCGTCATAGACGGCCCACAGCGGACCGAGCCCGCCCAGCGGAATCGGCTTGCCATCCAGGTGGGTGGCGACGATGAAGCGGTACTTGGCAATATCGGCTGCGGACACCAGCACCGCATAGCCATCCACGGCGCGCAGGGCGCAGTTCTGCAGCGCGGCGGGGGCGCCACAGACGCGCAGCACCTCCGACAACAAGGGACCGCGCAGGCTATGGCGACGGCGGTCGTATTCCAGCGTAGGGTGGATTTCCACCGAAGGCAGAGCCGACAGGGCGGCAAAGTCGAAGGTATAGGCCTTGTCGAAACTCAGTTTCTGCTTGGCCATCATCTGGTCCAGCGCCGGATCGAGGGCGCCGCGATTGCTGTTGCCGATGTCGCCGGTGACGGTCAGCAACACCGGCCCGGACCCACCGGCCTTCTTGTCCGCAGCCAGCGCCGGCAGGGCGGCCGGTGCCGCCAGCAGAGTGGCGCCCAGGCGCATGAACTGGCGTTTTTGCATGATGGTCCCTTCCTTGGATGATGAATGTGGCCGATTGTAGGCACATAACGGCCCATGAACAACGGCCCGCTTCCATCCGGGAGCGGGCCGCGTCGTTTCAGGCGAATATCAGGCGAATATCAGGCGAGTACAGTGCTCAGTCACGCGGCGGGCGACCGCGCCAGTAACCGGCCAGCAGCGAACCCGACAGGTTGTGCCACACCGAGAACAACGCGCCCGGCAAGGCCGCCACCGGGGTGAAGTAGAGCTTGCCCAGCGCAGCCGCCAGACCGGAATTCTGCATCCCCACCTCGATGGCCAGGGTACGGCATACCGCTTCGTCGAAGCCGAGCAGGCGACCACCCCAGTAGCCACCCAGCAAACCCAGGCCGTTGTGCAGGATCACGCCCACCAGTACCACCAGGCCCACCGAGGCGATGCTGGCCTGACTGCCGGCGACCACCGCCGAGATGATCAGCAGGATCGCCACCATCGACACCAGCGAGAGGTAGGGTTCGATGCGGCGGATCAGGTTGCCGGCAAACAGGTTCAGTACCAGGCCCACGGCGATGGGCACCACCACGATCTGCACGATGGACATGAGCATGGCATGCGCGTCGAAGTGGATGGAAGCGTCCACATACAGCTCCGTCAGCAGCGGCGTGGCAAATACCGACACCAGCGCCGACAGCGTGGAAATGGTGACCGACAGCGCGACATCGCCGCGCGAGAGATAGATCATCACGTTGGAGGCGGTACCGGAGGCAACGCTGCCCACCAGCACCATGCCGGCGGTCAGGTCAGGCGGCATGCGCAGCACCTTGGCGATGACCCAGGCGGCCAGCGGCATGACCAGGTAGTGCAGGATGATGCCGGCAGCCACCGGCGCGGGGCGCTTGATGATGCGCTTGAAGTCGTCCACCGTCAGCGTCACGCCCATGGTCAGCATGATCAGGGTGAGGAGCTGGGTGATGTACTTGCCCAGGGGCGTGAAGGTCGGTGGCGAGAAATAGGCGGCGGCGGAAAGCAGCAGCGCCCACACGGGGAAGAGGCGGGTAATCGTGGCGAGCATGTCAGGGCGGATGAATGATGGATACAGTCCTGGGACCCGATGGCAAACGTAGCCCGGGGAGCCAGGTGGCGCGAATTTTTTTATCGGGTGCGCGGATGACGCGAACGAGGAAGGAGAGATCATCGCGCCCGGGATAGGACGGCGGCCTCTTCTCGACCGGGCGCCTGGTGGGCGCGAGGGCGTGATTCTACCCGCGCAGGGCGTTTTCTGCCCGCTCCCGGGCCATGGGAACCGCTCCTATGGGGATGGATCACACTTGAAGGTCAACATCACCTTGGGCGGCATCACCCCGATCACGCCATCGGAGCGCTCACTGCCGGTCACGCGTGCGCGGCGCCCGCGCTGGCGACACCAGTCGTCGGCCTGCTGCAGGCCCTGGATGGCCACGCCCTCGTTGCCGTGCCAGCGCGAACTGGCCACCAGCAGATAGGTGTCCTTGTCGATCTGCGTGACCGGTTGCGAACTGGCGCAAGCACCCAGCAGCAGACAGATGGTCAGCACCTGGCGCGTCTTCATCGACGTTTCCCCCGAGGATTCCTGTGATGCAGGGATGGTAGCCATCGGCACGGGCCACGTCATGCATCCCTACAACTCTTTACGCTCCCTCCCGGCGAAAAAAACGCCGCTGACGTCAGCGACGTCCAGCGGCGTTTCCCGGGTACGGATCGATCAGGCGATCAGCGAGCGATCAGCGCGTGACCGGCTTGTAGCGGATGCGCTTGGGCTTGGCGGCTTCTTCGCCCAGACGCTTCTTCTTGTCGGCTTCGTATTCCTGATAGTTACCGTCGAAGAAGGTGACCTGCGAATCACCCTCGAAGGCGATGATGTGGGTCGCGATACGGTCCAGGAACCAGCGATCGTGGGAGATCACCAGCACAGTGCCGGCGAATTCCAGCAGCGCGTCTTCCAGGGCACGCAGGGTTTCCACGTCGAGGTCGTTGGACGGTTCGTCCAGCAGCAGGACGTTGCCGCCCTGCAGCAGGGTCTTGGCCAGATGCAGGCGACCGCGTTCACCACCGGAGAGGTTGCCGACCACCTTCTGCTGGTCGCCACCCTTGAAGTTGAAGCGGCCCAGGTAGGCACGCGACGGCATTTCGAAGCGGCCCACGGTGAGGATGTCGGCACCGCCGGAAACGTCCTCGAAGACCGTCTTCTTGTTGCCCAGGTCTTCACGCGACTGGTCCACCAGCGACACCTTGACGGTGGGGCCGAGCACCAGTTCGCCGCTGTCCGGCGTTTCGCGACCGGCCAGCATGCGGAACAGGGTGGACTTACCGGCGCCGTTGGGGCCGATGATACCGACGATGGCACCGGCCGGAATCTTGAAGTTCAGGTCATCGAGCAGCAGGCGGTCGCCATAGCCCTTGCTGACGTTCTTGAACTCGATGACTTCATTGCCCAGGCGCTCGGCCACGGGAATGAAGATTTCCTGGGTCTCGTTGCGTTTCTGGTATTCGTATTCGGACAGTTCATTGAAGCGGGCCAGACGCGCCTTGCTCTTGGCCTGACGACCCTTGGGGTTCTGGCGTACCCATTCCAGTTCCTTGGCGATGGTCTTCTGACGCGCCGATTCGCTGGCTTCTTCCTGCTTCAGGCGGGCTTCCTTCTGTTCCAGCCAGGAGCTGTAGTTGCCCTTCCAGGGGATGCCGTGGCCACGGTCCAGTTCCAGGATCCATTCGGCGGCGTTGTCGAGGAAGTAGCGATCGTGGGTGATGGCCACCACGGTGCCGGGGAAGCGCTGCAGGAACTGCTCCAGCCAGTCCACCGATTCGGCGTCCAGGTGGTTGGTCGGTTCGTCCAGCAGCAGCATGTCGGGCTTGGAGAGCAGCAGCTTGCACAGTGCCACGCGGCGCTTTTCACCACCGGAGAGCACGCCGATCTTGGCATCCCAGGGCGGCAGGCGCAGTGCGTCGGCGGCCATTTCCAGTTGCTGGTTGAGGCTGTTGCCGTCGGCGGCGGCGATGATGGCCTCCAGACGGGCCTGCTCGGTGGCCAGGGCATCGAAGTCGGCGTCTTCCTCGGCATAGGCGGCGTAGACGGCGTCCAGCTTGGCCTGGGCTTCGAAGACTTCGCCCAGGGCGCTTTCGACTTCCTGGCGCACGGTCTTCTCGGCGTCGAGTTGCGGTTCCTGCGGCAGGTAGCCGATGTTCAGGTTGGGCATCGGGATGGCTTCACCCTCGATTTCCTTGTCGATGCCGGCCATGATCTTGAGCAGGGTCGATTTGCCCGAGCCGTTCAGGCCGAGCACGCCGATCTTGGCGCCGGGGAAGAAGGACAGCGAAATGTCCTTGAGGATCTGCCGCTTCGGCGGCACGATCTTGCCGACGCGGTTCATGGTAAAGACGTATTGGGCCATGGTATGAGTTGCCAGTAAGAGGGAAACGATGAGCCGGTGCTCAGGCGCTGCCGGCGCCGGGCTCGGTCGAGCTTTGTGCGCGGGAGCGCATGTAGCGCCACAAGCCTTCGGCGGAGTATACCGCGAGCGCCGCCCAGATCACGCAAAAGCCGATGGCGCGGGCGCCGGTGAAGGGTTCGCCGTAGATCAGCACCCCGCCCAGCAACTGGATGGTGGGCGAGATGTACTGCATCAGGCCCAGCATGGACAGCGGGATGCGGCGCGCACCATGGGCAAACAGCAACAGAGGTACCGCCGTGATGGGGCCGGACAGCACCAGCAGCACCTGGGCCGTGGTGGAGGCATGGGTAAAGGCATTGCTGTCGCGCACGGTATCGATGCCCAGCAACAGCAGCACCAGCGGCAGCATCAGCAGGGTTTCCAGCGACAGGCCTTCCAGCGGGCCCAGGTGGGCGGTCTTGCGCAGCAGGCCATAGAAGGCGAAGGACAGCGCGATCAGCAGCGAAATCCAGGGCAGCTTGCCGTTGGCGAAGGTCAGCCACAGCACCGCACCCAGCGCCAGCAGGACCGAGAGCCATTGCAGCGGGCGCATGCGCTCCTTGAGGATCAGGTAGCCCATGAAGACGCTCATCAGGGGGCTCATGAAGTAACCCAGGCTGGTATCGACGATGCGCCCGGCATTCACCGCCCAGACATACAGGGTCCAGTTGCCACTCAGCAGCAGTGCCGACAGCAGGCAACCGGCCACCACCCTTGGCTGACGCGCCACCTCCCCCAGCCAGCGCCACTGTCGCCGCCAGGCCAGCACACCCGCCAGGAACACGCAGGACCAGAACAGGCGCTGCACCACGATATCGAAGGAAGCAACCTCCTTCAACAACTTGAAGTAAAGCGGGAACAGGCCCCACAGGACGGAGGCGGCGACTGCGTGCAGCATGACGGTGACAGGAAAAAAGGAAGGCGGCCGCGACCAGCGCACATGACTACCAGGCGCAAGACTGATCGGGGCGGTGACAATCCGTCATTATTGCAGGATTCGCCTGGGGCGGCTTGCCCAGGCCCAACATGAGCCGCGTCAGCCGCATCAGCCCAACCGCACTTCCACGCGCGTGGTCATGGCCATGACCTGGCAATCCTCGCTGGCCGCTGCGCGCTCGATCACCAGCACGTCGGCTGCGCCCACCGTGATCAGGGGGTGATGCCAGACGCCGCGCCGCAGCGTCACGCCCTGGCCGGGCTCGATCATGAAGGCGACGATGGCGGCCTCGTCGGGGGTGTCGCCACTGCCGGCCAACACCGCCAGGCAGCGACTGGCCCCCAGCGGGATGAAGCTCTGGCTGCCCAGGCAATGGCGCTCGAAGGCGCGCAGGGGATAGGGCGCCCGGTGGGTCTGCGCGTCGGTGCGGAACAGGGCCACGCAGGCGCGCCCGTCCTGCTCCTGTACATCCAGCCGGGCCACGTCATCGAAACGTTGGGTGGTGCCGAAGTTGATCTCACGCCCGGCCTCGCCCGGCGCGATCAGGTCGCCGTAGGGCGCAAAGGCCCGTGCCGTCAGCGGTTGCGCCAGCACCACCCGCGGCGTGGACTCAGGCGCACTCATGCATCAGTCTCGCGGCATAGCGGATCAGGGAACGGTCGCTGCCGACCGGCGCGATCAGCGAAAAGCCGAAGGGTGCGCCATCCAGGCGCATCAGCGGCAAGGAGATCTGCGGGCAGCCCGACAGCCCGGCCAGGCAAAGCATGCGCACGGCCTGGTTGCGATAGTTTTCCAGGGACTGTTCGGAGTCGGTCAGCAGTGGCGCCACATCTGGCGCGCTGGGCAACAGCAGCACGCCATCCTGGCCCAGCAGGCGCTGGAAGACTTCGCGGAAGCCGGCGCGCACCGCACTATGCTGCTGCATCTGCTGCGGCGTGATGGTGGCCGACCAGGAGAATCGCTCGGCCACGCCCGGGCCGAGCTGGAAATCATGACGACGGATCTGCTCGCCATGGGCCTGCCAGGCTTCATAGCCCTGGATGTGGCGGAAGGCCCAGTACAGGGTATCGAAGGAAGGCGCGGCGGTCTTCACCGGTTGCGGGGTGCCGATCACGCCAGCCAGACGATCCAGCGTGTGCGAGAACACCTCCTGCACGCGGGGCTCCAGCAGGGCCAGCACGTCGGCCGCCACCATGGTGCGTGGCTGCTCGGGCAGGGGCGCGCTATCAGGGCCCAGCAAGACCTCGCCGGCGCGGCTGAACACCCCCATGTCGCGGGCGAACCAGCCGCAGGTGTCGAAGCTACTGGCCAGGTCCATGACCCCGGCCAGCGATACGCGCCCATGCGTAGGACGCAAGCCGATCAGGCCGCAATGGCTGGCCGGCACGCGCACCGAACCGCCGGTATCGGTCCCCAGTGCCAGATCGGCCAGGTCGTTGGAGACCGCCGAGGCCGAACCGGAACTGGAGCCACCGGGAATGCGATCGGGTGCACCGCCATTGCGCGGCGTGCCGAAGTGGGCGTTCTTGCCATTCATGGAGAAGGCCAGTTCATCGGTATAGACCTTGCCCACGAAATGGGCGCCGGCCTGCAGCAGTGCCTGCACTGCCGGCGCCGAAGAAGACTTGATGCCGGACATGGCCAGCATGTGCGGATTGCCGCAACCGGTGGGGTAGCCGGCCACATCGAAGATATCCTTCACGGCCAGGCGGACCCCGGCCAGCGGGCCGGCAGCGGCATTCTCCAGCGGCACGGGAGGATAGGGGACGAAACAGCGGGCGGAGACAGCAGCAGCGGCGTGGGCATCGGCGGTCATGCAAAGGTCCTTGTCAGGTCAGAGTGTTCGGGGTAGTCGGGATGGTCGGGATGCAGGGCAGGCAGTAGCCGGCAGTCAGGCGGCGAACTGTAGTTCCTGCGCACGCAGACAGCGTACCGCATGCTGCGCATCCAGTTTCAGCTCGGGGGGGTGCTGGTTCAGGCAATCCGGTCGGGCATGGGCGCAGCGTTCGGCGAAGGCACAGCCGGGCGGGAGATTGGCGAGATCCGGCGGCGCACCGGGAATGGTCTGCAGGCGCTGGCCCTTCTGCATGGCGCCATGACTGCGGCTTTGCAGCAGCGACATGGTGTAGGGATGGCGCGGCTGGGTCAGCAGCCGGGCGGCAGGTCCCTGTTCGACAATGCGACCGGCGTACATCACGGCGATGCGGTCGGCCACCTCGACGGCGGCGCCGATATCGTGCGTGACGAAGATGATCGACAAACCCAGCTCGCGCTGCAGTTCACGCAGCAACAGCAGGATCTGGATCTGCACCGTGGCATCCAGTGCGGTGGTGGGTTCATCGGCCAGCAAGACCTTGGGCGAGCACGACAGGGCCAGTGCGATCATGGCGCGCTGGCGCATGCCGCCCGACATCTCGTGCGGATAGGCATCCAGGCGGCGCTCCGGGCTGGGGATGCGCACCTTTTCGAACAGCGCCAGCGCCTGGGCGCGGGCCTCGGTCGCCGAGACCTTGCGATGGCGGCGGATGGTCTCGACGATCTGGGCGCCCACGGTATAGACCGGGTCCAGCGCCAGCAGCGGCTCCTGGAAGATCATGGCGACCGCATCGCCGCGCAGGGCCGAGAGCTCGCGCCCGTTCATGGCCAGCACGTCGCGGCCATCGACTTCCAGCCGGCCCTCGATGCGGGTGCGTGCTTCGGGGTGCAGGCGCATGATGGAGCGTAGCGTGACACTCTTGCCCGAACCGGACTCGCCGATCAGGGCCACCACCTCGCCCTCGGCCAGTTCCAGGTCCACGCCACTGACGGCACGGATGGTCTTGCCGGGCGCCTTGAAGCTCACGCGCAGATCCTGCAGGCGCACCATGGATTGCTTGCCTTGTTCAGCCATGTTGCGGCTCCTCGATGATCATGCCGGCCTCGAAGGCGGTGGCGTCGTAGCCACTGCCCGCTTCATAACGCAGGCAGGCCACGCCATGCCCGGGCGTCGCCTCGACGAAACTGGGAGCGCGCTGCTTGCAGACTTCCTGCGCGAACTGGCAGCGCGTATGGAAGCGGCAGCCGGAGGGCGGGTTGATGGGATTGGGTGGATCGCCCGCCAGCGGGGCTTCCTCGGTGCGGCGGGCAGGGTCCATGCTGGGCATGGACCGCAGCAGCGCCCGTGTGTAGGGATGGCGGGGCGCGTCAAACACCTGCTCGGCCGGACCGACCTCCACCACCTGGCCCAGGTACATGACCAGCACGCGGTCAGAGATGAAGCGCACCACGTTCAGGTCGTGGCTGATGAAGAGATAGGTCAGGCCGAACTCCTGCTTCAGGTCCAGCAGCAGGTTCAGCACCTGGGCCTCGACCGACTTGTCCAGGGCCGACACGGCTTCGTCCAGGATCACCAGGCGCGGCTCCAGGGCCAGGGCGCGGGCGATATTGACGCGCTGGCGCTGGCCACCGGAGAGTTCGTGCGGATAACGTCCGGCAAACCGCTCCGGCTGCAGGCCCACACGCGCCAGCAGGCTGCGGGCGCGGGCGATGGCCTGACGTGCCGGCAGGCCGTGCACGGTGGGCGCGAAGGCAATCGAATCCTCGATGGTCATGCGCGGGTTGAGCGAGGAATAACTGTCCTGGAACACCATCTGTGCCTGGCGCCGGAACTGGCGCAGGGGCAAGGCGCGCGAACCGACGGTCTGGCCGTCGAACACCAGCTCGCCGCTGTCCTGCTCAATCAGCTGCATCAGCACGCGGGCGGTGGTGGACTTGCCGCAGCCGGACTCGCCGACCACACCCAGGGTTTCGCCCTTCATGATGTCGAAGCTCACGCCATCGACGGCGCGCACGGCATTGGCCGGCCCCCGCTGGAAGGGCAGGCCCTGCTGTTTGAGCGGGAAGTGCTTGAGCAGCGCACGCACGCCCAGCAGCGGCTGGCGCGGGCCGCCGATGTCTTGCTTGTCCTCGCTCAGGAGATGGGCAGTCAGGCTCATTGTTTGACCTCCATGGCCGAACGCAGGCCGTCGGACAACAGGTTGAAGGAAATCGAAGTCACGAAGATGAAGGCACCCGGCAAGGCCGCCACCCAGGGCTGGGTATAGATGGCAGTGCGCAGGGTATTCAACATCAGGCCCCATTCCGGCTCGGGCGGCTTCACGCCCAGGCCGAGGAAGGACAGGCCCGAGGCCAGGATCATCGACACCGAGATCAGGCTGGTGGAGTACACGAAGATCGGTCCCAGCACATTGCCCAGCACATGCGCCCGTACGATGGTGAAGGCACCGGCCCCGGAGGCGCGTGCGGCATCGACATAGTCGCTGCGCCGCACCTGGGTGGTGACGCTCTCGGCGATGCGGGCGATCTGCGGCACGAAGACGATGGTCAGCGAGGTGAGCGCGTTGAAGATGCCCGCACCCAGGGCGCCGGACAGCGCGATGGCCAGCAGCACCGAGGGAAAGGCGTAGAGGATGTCGATGCTGCGCATGATGGCGGTATTGGTGAAACCGCCCGCATAACCGGCCAGGATGCCCAGGGCGCTGCCGATCACGAAGGCCAGCAGCACCGGCGTGATCCCCATGAACAGCGACAGTCGCCCGCCCAGCAGCAGGCGCGAGAACAGGTCACGTCCCAGTTCGTCGGTCCCCAGCAGGTGACCGGCGGTGCCGATGGGTTTCAGGCGCGCAAACATCGAGGTGGCGAAGGGATCACTGGGCATCACCCAGGGTGCGGCGACGGCGGCGAAGATCAGCAGCAGCAGGATGCCGGCGGCGATCATGGCACCGGGGTTGCGCACCAGGCGTGCGGCGACGTTGGCCCAGTGGCCGCGCGAGCGCCGCAGGGTAGCGTCCTGCGCGTCGGCAGTGTCGAGGGCGGAGACGGGGGTGGTGAGATTCATGTCAGGCTCGCTCGATACGGGGGTCGAAGATGGTTTGCAGGATATCCACCAGCAGGTTCAACGCGACGAAGAACAGGGCCAGCACCAGGATGCTTCCCTGCAGCAGCGGCAGGTCGCGCTGGAAGATCGCCTGGTTCAGCAGGAAGCCGGTGCCGGGCCAGGAAAACACGGTCTCGATCAGGATCGAGCCGCCCAGCAGGTAGCCGAGTTGCAGGCCCATCACGGCCAGCGCCGTGGGGGCGGCGTTCTTGACCACATGGCGCAGCACACCGGCATCGGACAGGCCGCGCGCCTTCAGGCCGACCACGAACTCCTGCGACAGGATGTCGGCCACCAGCGCCCGCACGGTGCGGGCGATGATGCCCATGGGGATGAAGGACATGGTGACGGCCGGCATGATCAGGTACTTCATGTGCTCCAGGTCCCACACCCACGCACCCGAACCATCGGGCCCGGCGCCGGTGGCGGGCAGCCACATCAGCTTGGACGAGAACACGATCACCAGCACCATGCCCAGCCAGTAGTGCGGGACCGAGACGCCCACCACCGAGATGAAGGACGCCAGCCGGTCGATCCAGGAATTGCGGAAGTAGCCCGCCACGAATCCGAACAGCGAACCGAAGACGAAACCGATCAGGGTGGCCACGGCGGCCAGCATGAAGGTATTGCCGACCGCCTTGAACACCTCGGCCGCCACCGGCCGGCCGGTGGCGATCGAACTGCCCAGGTCGCCATGCAGGGCGCGCCAGACCCAGCTCAGGAACTGCTCGGGATAGCTGCGGTTGAAGCCGTAGAGTTCCATCAACTGCTTTTGCAGGTCGGCCGAGGCATCCGGCGGCAGGATCGAGACCAGCGGATCACCCGGGGCGATATGGACCAGCATGAAACAGAGAAAGGCCACGCCCAGCATGATGGGCAGGGCGTAGAGGGTGCGTCGTATGAGGTAGGCGATCATGGCGGTTCCGGCGACGGGTCGGGATCAGCGGCACCAGCGCCGCAAACAAGGCAAGACAAGGGATGGTGCAGAAAACGTCAAGGTGCAAAAGACGTCAAAGTACGGGAAGCGTCAGCGGCGCCGGGTCGTGCAGGGTGGCGCCGCTGACGCGGTTCAGTCTCAGTCCATGCTCATGGTCGCGATATCGATGAACCAGCTTTGCGGCTGGACCACGCCCTTGACCTTGGCGGCGATGGCACGCGGACCGGTGTCGTGGGCCACCCAGACGAAGGGCGCCTCATCCACGATCTTGGCGTGCAACTGGGCCAGCAATGCATCACGTTGCTTGGGATCGAAGGTGGTGCGGGCCTTGGCGATCAGGGCGTCCACCTCCGGGTTGCTGTAGAAGCCCCAGTTGTTGGAGGTCGGCGGCGCAGCCTTGGTATCGACGAAACGCACCATGGCAAAGAACGGGTCCATCGAGGCGAAGCTGACGTTGATCGCATTGGCACCGTGCGCGCTCGGGTCCTTGGCGCCGATGCGCCAGTTGGTATAGAGCGTGTTCCACTCGATGACGTCGAACTGCACATCGAAGAAGCAATCCTTCAGGTTCTGCTGCATGAACTCGTTCATCGGCAGTGGTTGCATCTGGCCAGAGCCGGAGGCCGAGATCTGCACCTTCACCGTCAGAGGCTTGGCCGCCGAGTAGCCGGCTTCGCTCATGAGTTTCTTGCCGGCGGCAGGGTCGTACTTGATCTGGAAGCTGGGGTTGCCACGCCACGGGTGGCCGGGTTCCACGGTACCGGTGGCTTCACCCATGAGACCGCCCAGCAGCTGCTTCATGGCCGGACGGTTCACGCACAGGTTGGCAGCATGGCGCACGCGCTTGTCCAGCCAGGGCGAACCGGGGACGAAGGAGAGTTGCCACGGCCACACGTGCGGCTGCGGATTGGAATAGATCTTGAAGCCGCGTGCCTTGATGGCGTCCAGCGCGTCAGGCGCGGGGGCCTCGATCCAGTCCACCTGGCCCGACATCAGGGCGGCGGTGCGCGAGTTGGCCTCGGGCAGCGGCAGCATCACCACGCGATCGATCTTGGGGCGGCGCGCCGGGTCCCAGTAGCCGTCATTCTTGACCACTTCCAGGCGCTCGCGCGGGACGAACTTGGCCATGCGGAACGGGCCGGTGCCGGACGCATCAGCGGCAAAGGCGGCCCAGGCCTGCTTGGAGCGCTCGGCCTTGTCGGTCACCGAGGCCGGCACGGCGGCCAGCTTCTTGTCCCACTGCGCAGGCGAGGCCATGAACAGGTTGGTCAGGTTGATCGGCAGGAAGGAATCGGGCTCGGAGGTGGTCAGTTCCACGGTCAGGTCGTCGATCTTCTTGGCGCCGCGCAGGGTGGGCATGCGCGAGGCAGTCACGCCGACCTGGCTGGGATCGAACTGGGCGGCGTTCTTGTCCAGCACCTTGTTGACGTTCCAGACCACGGCATCGGCATTGAAGGCCGAGCCGTCATGGAATTTCACGCCGGGACGCAGCTTGAAGATCCACTTGGTCTTGTCCTTGGCATCGACCTGCCACGACAGGGCCAGGTCGGGAATCAGTTCACTGGCCTTGTCGGCCTTGGACAGATCCCATTGCGTCAGGCCGTCATACATGGGGATGCCGGTGAAACGGTTGCCCTCGAAGCCCTGGTCGGGCTGGCCCAGCGTGCGCGGGATGTCGCCGGCGGTCATGGCGATGCGCAACACCTTTTCGGCGTGGGCGGGCAAGGCAGCCAGGCTGGCAAAGGTGCCGAAGGCCAGGGTACAGGCCAGCGTCAGGGTAGCGGTCTTGGGAAATTTCATGGCAGTGCTTTCCTTGTTGAGGGACGACGATGGAAACGACAGATGAAACGCAAAGGACTCGATGGCGACCTTGCCAGGTGAGTGCGGTTGGCCGACATCAGGGCGGGGAAAAACCGAGACCGACCCGCTCGGCAGCATTGGCGATGTGTGCCTGCATCGCACGGCGCGCGCCCTCGATATCACCTGCCGAGATGGCAGCGGCGATGACGCGGTGCTCCACGGCGGGCGCCCAGATGCGTTCGCGATCGGCAAATGGCACGCGCAGGCTGTGGCTGATGGGACGTTCGAACTGGCGCACCACCTGGACAAAGGCGGGGTTGCCGGAGAGTTCGGCGACCAGTTGATGGAATTCCAGGTCGGCATGCGAAGCGCTGACCAGATCAAGATTCTTGAGCGCATCCTCGAAGCGGGCCTGGATGCCCCACAGGCGCGGCGTGGCATGGGCGGTGATGTGGCGCGCGGCCAGCGCGGCGGCCGCCGATTCGAGGACGTGGCGCAGCTGGAACACGGCCGCCAGATCCAGTTCGGGGGCGCTGCTGTCTTCCTCGCCCACGGAGGGTAGCGGCGGTGCGATGCGACCATCCTGGCGCTCGGTGACCAGGGTGCCCTTGCCAGGCACGGAGCGGATGAAGCCCAGCGCTTCCAGCATCGACAGGGCCTCACGCAGGGACGCGCGGCTGATGCCCATCGACTCGGCCAGCTCGCGCTGGCTGGGCAGCATCTCACCGGCGGCATAGGTGCCGCTGAGAATCTGGCGCTGCAAGGTCTGTGCTGCGATATTGGGCATGCTCATGGTGGCGTCCTCGGATTGGCCTGACTGGTCAGACCGCGAAGACCTCTACAGCAACGAGCGTGCCACCTTCCCCCGCGCAAGCCGCAAAGCCTTGTGCAACAAGGCCTTGGCAGGCATGCTGGGAAACCGCACAAGGGCCGGCGTGCCATGCACCATGAGCGCTATTGATGCAGTGACGCACCTCATGCGTGAAGTGTCATCCCGAAAATCGGGCAGGCCGCGCCCAAAAAAAGACCCGGCGCATGGCCGGGTTGCATGAGTACTGCCAGCAGGATCGCGGCCTTACTGGACCGCCGGTGTCACCGGCTCATGCTTGGCCACCAGGTGATACAGCAGGAAGGCGGCGATACCGCAGATGGCCATCACCGAGACCAGCGGCAAGGCGGTGCCGTCATGCCACAGGCTCATCACCACGCCGGACAACACCCCCATACCGAATTGCAGGGTCCCCATCAGCGCGGCCGCCGTGCCGGCCTGACGGCCCTGGTGCTTCAGTGCGATGGCGGTGGCGTTGGGGCCGGTGAAGCCGTAGGCGGTGAGGAAACCGAAGAAGCCGAACAGCAGCAGCGGCAGGCTTTCAAGACCCGCCAGCACCATCAGTACCACCAGCAGGGAGAGGCCGGCCGGCACCCACAGCACCTTGCCCAGCACGCGCTCGGCCGAGCGCTTGACCACCAGGCGTGCATTGATCTGCGAGGCGGCAATCAGGCCGATGGCATTGGAGGCAAACACGAAGCCGAAGTATTGCGGCTTGATGCCGTGCAATTCGATCACCACGAACGGGCCGCCGGCGATGTAGGCAAACATGCCGGCCTGCACCAGGCCACCACACAACACGTAGGACATGAACTGGCGATGCCGCAGCAGGCCCCAGTACTGGCGCAGCGTGCGTCCCAGGTGCAGCGGTTCGGCCCGGGTGACATCCACGGTTTCGGTCAGGTATTTGCGCGTACCTACCATGCACAGCAGCCCGAAGATGGTCAGCACCACGAAGATGCCGCGCCAGCTGGCGAAGACCAGCATCAGGCCACCGATGAAGGGAGCGAGGATGGGCGCCAGGCCAAACACCAGCATCAGCATCGAGAAGGCCTTGGCCGATCCTTCCGCGCCCATGCGGTCGCGCACCATGGCCCGCGGGATCACCATGCCGGCACTGCCGCCCAGGCCCTGGAACAGGCGCAGCACGATCAGGGTCTCGATGTTCTGGGCGAAGATGCACAGCAGCGAACAGACGAAGTACAGCGCGATACCGAAGAACAGCGGCGGCTTGCGCCCGAAGCGGTCGGACAATGGGCCATAGAACATCTGGCCCACCGCCAGGCCGATCAGGAAGGAGGCCAGGGTGAGCTGCACCAGATTGGTCCCCACACCCAGGTCCTGGGCGATGGCGGTGAAGCTGGGCAGGTACATGTCGATGGCCAGGGCGCCCATCGCGGTGAGCGCGGCCAGGACTGCCAGCCATGGAGGAAATTTGCCCGTCGAGAGCGATTGATCGTTGTTGTGCATGTGGAATTGTCGAGGCAGCCGCATTGCGCGCGAAGGCGTGGATCATTCGAAGTGAACCGCTGCGGCCTGATGGCGTGAGGGCCGTATTATAAAGTGCCGGCTTGCTTCCATCAGCGGACTGCATCAAGTAATGCGAGCTTGCCGCCAAGAAAAAACTGAGCCCGGACAATAAAATCAAACAGCGCTCGTGCAGGTTCGCACAAAAGCTGGCACACTCGTTCGCATCGTTTTCAGATCACGGGACTCCATGCAGGGAGCGGCAGGTAGGCGCAGTGCGAGCCTCACGCCGGCGATACGGTGCGGCACGTTGCTGTAGAACAAAAAAGATCTTTGCCGCAGGGGAAATCAATGCGTGGCCGATTTACGCCATCAATTACACGCGCGCCCGTCGGAAGCCGTCGTTCAATCGGCTGGCCGTCGGGCTTGACAGGACAGGTCCTTGCAGGCCTGCGACTCGTCATTGCAGGGGTGGCTGCCGCATTGCTGCTGGCCGCTTGCGGAGGCGGCGATGATGGCGCTGCCGAGCCGGCGTCCAGCCAGGCGGTCGATCGCGCCGAGTCGTCCGGACCGCTGGTGCTGACGGCACTGGTGTGGGCGCCGGACTGGTCGGAGGAAATGCATCGGGTGGCCGATGCATTTGTCCGCGATCATCCCGATGTGCGCATCGACCTGCAGTTCATGATCGGCAATTCCGTCGAGGAAAATCTCAAGCCCCGTGCGGCCACCGACAGCCTGCCCGACATCATCTCCGTCAACGCCAGCCCCTACACCGCCGAGCTGGCCGATCAGGGCATGCTGGCCGACCTCGGGCAGACACGCGCCTGGAACAATCTGCTGGACATCCTGCAACGCGAGTGGACCGCGCCGGGCGGCCGGCGCTACGGCATCCCCTCGGGTATCGCCACCACGCTGATCTACTACAACCGCGACATGTTCGAGCGCGCCGGCATCACCGCGCCGCCAACCGACTTCGAGGCCTTCCTGGCAACCGGTGCGACGCTGCGAAAGGCCGGCTTCACGCCGATGGCCTTATCAGGCGCTTTCCCCAACATGTTGGGCAATGGGCCGTTCAGCTATGGCTTTGCCAATGCCGTTGCGGCCAATGTCCCGGACTGGCGCGCCCGTATCGCCGATGGCAGCTTGCAGCTGGACAACCCGCAGGGCATTTCCATCTTCAGTCGCCTGCGTACGCTGGTGGAGCAGAAGATGGTCCAGGCCGACTGCCTGCGCGCCGGATACGATGCCACCCTGAACCAGTTTGCCGAGGGCCGTGTGGCGATGACCTTCCAGGGAACCTGGGCGGCAGGCATGCTGATGCATGGGCGCGGGATGCGGGTGGGCGTCTTCGTGCCACCGTGGAACGACAAGGGCCAGCCCATCAGGCCGGTCATCGGCAGCGAGACCGGTTTTGCCGTGGCCCAGGGCAGCAGCGCGCGGCACCGGGAAGTCGCGGCGCAGTTCCTGGATTTCCTGTATGGCCCGGGCATGAGCATCTGGCAGGGCAAGCGCCAGAACATCCCGCCCTTCCGCGTGATCGCAGGCGACGTCAAGGGCGACCGGGCGCTGTTTGCACTGGTGGACGAGATGACACGCGATGCGGCGCGCACCAATGCGCCCGGTCTGTACTACTCGCTGTTGCCGGTCAATACCATCGAGGTCTTGCACAAGCAGCTGCAGGCAGTCCTGGCGGGCAGCTCCATGCCGGCGCAGGCCGCGCGTGCAGTACAGGATTCCATCGCCGAACAGGCCGGCCTGGCGGGCAAGTGAGGCGGGAGACAGGATATGTTCCATGCATAGACGGCTAGACTTCCTCTCCCTGGGTTTCCTGCGCAGGATCGAGATCCGCTATCGGCTGATCAATTCCTTCATCCTGGTGTCGCTGGTGCCGCTGTTGATCTCGGGGCTGCTGGCCTACCGTGAGACCAGCCGCGCGACCCAGGACAAGGTGCGCGCCTACTCGGTGCAGGTAGCCCGGCAGATTTCACAGAACCTGCTGCTGCGCATGGAAAAGATCGAGGACACCAGCGAGGAACTGGCGCTCTCGGACAAGCTACAGCGCCTGCTGGGCGATTATTACAGCGGCCATGAGGCCGCCAGCGCGGCGGCCCGCAGCGGCGTAGCCCGGGTGCTGCTCGATACCTATGGGGCCTTGCCTGACGTCAACCAGAAATACCTGCTGGACCGGCGGCGCCAGGTCATCGATCCGCAGATCTTCGCGCCGCTGGCCGGCAGCATCAGCCGCGTGGCCGAAGAGGCCCCCGACCTGGGTGGGCGCGCCTGGTGGACGCTCTATCACGCTGGCCACGGCCAGAAGAGCGTGGCCATGCTGCGCGAGATCCGCTTTACCGGTAACAACCGCCCGGCCGGCTATCTGTTCGTGGGAGTGAGGCCGAGCTATTTCTTCAGCATCTTCGAGGGCGTGGAACTGGGCTATGACTCCAGCATCTTCATCGTCGACGCCAGCGACGGCACGGTGGTGGTGCAGGGGCGCGACGGCAGCGCCAGCACCGCCGATCCGGCCTTGCTGAGCGGCATCTCGGAAAGCCTGTCGCAACGGCGCACCAGCGACTTCATCGCCTATACCGGGCTGGACAAGACACGCTACTACGCCGCCATCGCCAAACTGCCACACTCGTCGTGGTGGGTGGTCAGTACCACGCCCAGTGACAAGCTCAACGCCGACACCCGTTCGGTACGCGACAAGATCATCGCCATCGGCCTGGGCTGCTTTGCGGTCTCGCTGCTGCTCTCGGCGCTGATCGCGCGCAGCATCAGCGTACCGCTGCAGCGGCTGGTCGGTGCCATGAAGGAAGCCGGCAGCGGCGATACCACGGTGCGGGTGGCGCAGGAAGGGGGCGACGAGATCGCCGTGCTCTCGCGCAAGTTCAATGAGATGGCCGGCAAGCTGCAGCAGAACAAGGAAGAACTGGAACAGCAGGTGGCGCTGCGCACGCACGAGCTGGAGCGCGCCAACCGGAAGCTGGAAGCGCTCTCGGCCACCGATGGGCTGACCGGCGTGGCCAATCGGCGACGCTTCGACGAGGTGCTGGTCAATGAGCTGCGGCGCTCGGTGCGCTCCGGTCATCCGCTGGCCTTGCTGATGCTGGACGTGGATTACTTCAAGAAATACAACGACCGTTATGGCCATGTGGCCGGCGACGAATGCCTGCGCATCGTGGCGCGGGTGCTGCAGAAGAGTTCACGCCGGGCGACCGATCTGGTGGCCCGCTACGGTGGCGAGGAGTTCAGCGTCATCATCGCCGAGAGCGATACCGCGCATGCCCTGCAGCAGGCCGAGAACATCTGCCAGGCCATCTTCGAACTGAAGCTGCCGCATGCCGATTCGCCCTCCGGCTACATCACCGCCAGCATCGGCGTGGCCGCCCTGCAGGCCGACGACAGCACCACCGCCGAGCAGGTGGTACGCATTGCCGACCAGGCGCTGTATCACGCCAAATACCAGGGCCGCAACCGGGTGGTGCTGGGCAGCGATGCCACACGCAACCTGTGAGTCCGACTCCTGCCTGCTGACAAAGCGCTGACGATGGAAGTCCCTTTGTAAAGTTTGATAAAGCGCGGCTATTCCGCCCTGAACCATTGACCGTGCGCTGCATCATACCGCTATGCCAACCCGTCACCCTTGAGAGAGGTATAGCAGATGAACCCGAGTCGCCAAGAAAAAAAACACTGGACCATCGAAGACATCGACCTGAACCGCATTGACCTGGAGCGCGTACGCCACGATGAAGACCTGTTCTATCTGGTCGCCTGTGCCTCCTTCGTGGAAAGCGGTTCGGACCTTTACACGCACAACCTGGTGGAATACTACAAGGGCGATGCCGAGGTCGAGAGCTGGCTGCGCGAACAATGGGAAAAGGAAGAACTGCAACACGGCGCGGCGCTGCGCGCCTATGTCGAACACGTCTGGCCGGAGTTCGACTGGCAGCGTGCCTATCAAAGCTTCCTCGACGAGTATTCCGGTTACTGCAAGGTCGAGCTGCTCGAACCCACCCGCGCCCAGGAGCTGGCGGCGCGCTGCGTGGTCGAGACCGGGACCTCCACCTACTACCGCGCCCTGGCGCGTGCCACGGACGAGCCGGTACTCAAGCACCTGGCGGGCCTGATCGCCACTGACGAGGTCAACCACTACAAGCACTTCTACCAGTACTTCCGCCGTTACCGCCGCCAGGAAAACATCGGCCGCTCGCGCGTCTTCGGCACCCTGAGCCGGCGTACGCTGGAACTCAAGAACGAGGACGCCGACTGCGCCATCCGCCATGTGGTGATGATGCACAAGCCGGAGCTGGCAGCCGACCCGGTGCGGCTCAAGGAACTGGCCTCGCGCATGAGCCGCACGGTGCGCGTGAATCTCAAACCCGAGACCACCATCAAGATGATCATGCGGCCGCTGGAGCTGCCGGTGGCGCTGCAGAACATGATCGAGTTTCCCCTGCGGCAATTCATGCAGCACGTGCTGTTGCGCTGAACGCCCTGCAATGGATGGTCCGGCTGCCGGGGCCGCAAGGAGCCCATGAAGTGCAGTACCCCGCATCCGGCCGGATCCCATTGTTAACAATCCTGACGGCCCGCCTGCTGCCCGGTGCGATCCTCTCCAAATCACGCCAAACCCGCCTGGGCTGGCGCCTGGCGACTTGCCCCAAGATCGGGCATCAAGAAGCGCCAGCTTGGTGAATATTGCCGTTGCACCATGACGCTGTCGACAATTGCGCTCGCCTTTGGTGCGCAAATCTGTTCCGGCTGACAACATTTCTCCCTCCTGCCGTCTCGTCCCGCCCCGCTTTGATGCAGGCCTGCGCCCGTGGCGCGCCATTGGCACGCATTCTGCTAAAGCGACTGGGCAGTGAAAAAAATCTTCCAAAACTTTTCTCGAGGGAGCACCACATGTCACGTCGTACCGTACTGAAAGCCACCGCACTGGGCGCATTCGCACTGGCCGCATCCTCCTGGCTGCCCTCCGCCTTCGCGGCCGACACCATCAAGGTCGGTATCCTGCACTCGCTGTCGGGCACCATGGCCATCTCCGAAACGTCCCTGAAGGACGTGGCCCTGATGACCATCGATGAAATCAACGCCGCCGGCGGCGTGATGGGCAAGAAGCTCGAACCCGTGGTGGTCGACCCGGCCTCGAACTGGCCGCTGTTCGCCGAAAAGGCCCGCCAGCTGATCTCGCAGGACAAGGTCTCGGTAGTGTTCGGCTGCTGGACTTCGGTGTCGCGCAAGTCGGTGCTGCCGGTCTTCAAGGAACTGAACAGCCTGCTGTTCTACCCGGTGCAGTACGAAGGTGAAGAACTGGAGAAGAACGTCTTCTACACCGGTGCTGCGCCCAACCAGCAGGCCATCCCTGCGGTCGAATACCTGATGTCCAAGGAAGGTGGCGGCGCCAAGCGCTTCGTGCTGCTGGGTACCGACTATGTCTACCCGCGCACCACCAACAAGATCCTGCGCGCCTTCCTGCACAGCAAGGGCGTGAAGGACTCCGACATCGACGAGGTCTATACCCCCTTCGGTCACTCCGACTACCAGACCATCGTGGCCAACATCAAGAAGTTCTCGGCCGGTGGCAAGACCGCTGTGATCTCGACCATCAACGGCGACTCCAACGTGCCCTTCTACAAGGAACTGGGCAACGCCGGCCTGAAGGCGACCGACGTACCGGTGGTGGCGTTCTCCGTGGGTGAAGAAGAACTGCGCGGCGTGGATACCAAGCCGCTGGTGGGCCACCTGGCCGCCTGGAACTACTTCGAGTCGGTGAAGAATCCGGTCAACACCGCCTTCATCAAGAAGTGGAAGGAATACGCCAAGGCCAAGAACCTGCCCAATGCTGATACCGTCGTGACCAACGACCCGATGGAAGCCACCTACGTGGGTATCCACATGTGGGCACAGGCCGTGGAAAAGGCCAAGTCCACCGACACCGACAAGGTGATCGCCGCCATGGGTGGCCAGACCTACAAGGCACCGTCGGGCTACACGCTGGAAATGGACAAGACCAACCACCACCTGCACAAGCCCGTGATGATCGGCGAAATCAAGGCCGACGGTCAGTTCAACGTGGTCTACAAGACCAAGACCACCATCCGCGCGCAACCGTGGAGCCCGTATATCCCGGGTAACGAAGGCAAGCAGAAGAACTAAGCTTGTTGTAGTTGCAAGGCGTTCTTTCGGAGCGCCTTCGATACGCCGCGTTGCGGCTACTCAGTCCGAACGGGTCTTTGTTGCACAACCCACGGACCGTTCGACCTGAGTAGCCGCGTGCGCGGCGTATCGAAGGCGCTCCAACCGCCGCACGTTCCTCCCTCCACAAGAAGAACGCCCGACGATGCGCATCGGCCACGGCTTCGTGTCCGGCTCGCGCTTCGAGGCGCACACCGATCATGAAACCAGCCATCCAGTTCCTACGCGGGCTCCTCGCGACCTGGCTTTGCGTCCACGCCCTGACAGCGGGCGCGGCCATCGCACCGGACCTGCTCAAGCCCCTTGGCGGAGACGACCCCGACGCGCGCATCGCCGCCGTCAACCAGATCGCGGCGCTGGCCAACGACGACGCCCTCAAGATTCTCAATGCCTTGAACAGCGACGCGCTCTATGTCACCCCTGCCGGTGACGTGCTCATCGTCGATGATGCCGGCAAGGCCTTCAACCCCGCCACCGACCAGAGCGGCCCGGCACCCGATGATGCCGAGGGCATCACCGTCAACAACCGCCTGCGTGGCGCCGTCGATGGCGCCCTGTCGGGCTTGAAGCTGCTCTCGCCGCAACGCGACCAGCGCCTGGCCGCCGCCAGCGAACTGCTGAAGAATGCCGATCCGGCGCAGATCCCGCTGATCGAAAAGGCGCTGGCCAAGGAAAGCGATCCCCAGATCAAGGACGTGCTGCTGCAGGTACAGGCCACTGCCAACCTGCATGCCACCGACCCGGCCGCGCGCCGTGCTGCGGTGAAGACGCTGGCCGAGACCACCAATGCCTCACTGAAGCCGGCGCTGGAAAACATGCTGGCCAAGAATCCCGACGGCTCCTATGTCGAACCCGATGAAGGCGTGCGGGTGGAAGCCGTGCGTACCCTGTCGGCGCTGGACCGCCACCTGGCCATCGTGGACTTCGCCGGCAAGCTGTTCTATGGCATCTCGCTGGGCAGCGTACTGCTGCTGGCCGCGCTGGGCCTGGCCATCACCTTCGGTCTGATGGGCATCATCAACATGGCCCACGGTGAATTGCTGATGATCGGCGCCTACACCACCTATGTGTGCCAGCTGGTGTTCCGCAAGTTCTTCCCGGGTGCCATCGATGCCTATCTGGTGGTGGCCCTGCCGGCGGCCTTCATCGTCGCCGCGGCCGTCGGTATCGCGCTGGAACGGCTGGTGATCCGCTGGCTCTATGGCCGTCCGCTGGAGACCCTGCTCTGCACCTGGGGCATCAGCCTGATGCTCATGCAAGGCGTGCGCTCCATCTTCGGCGCACAGAACGTGGAAGTGGCCAACCCGAGCTGGATGTCGGGCGGGGTCACCGTGTTGGGCTCGCTGGTACTGTCCTATAACCGCATCGTGATCGTGTTCTTTGCGCTGTTCGTAGTGTTTGCGGTGTGGCTGATCCTGAACAAGACCCGCCTGGGCCTGTTCGTGCGCGCCGTCACGCAGAACCGCCGTATGGCCGATTGCGTGGGCGTGTCCACCGGCAAGATCGACATGATGACCTTCGGCCTGGGCTGCGGCATCGCCGGTCTCGGTGGCGTGGCGCTCTCGCAGCTGGGCAACGTCGGCCCCGACCTGGGCCAGGGCTATATCGTGGACTCCTTCATGGTGGTGGTGCTGGGTGGCGTGGGCCAACTGGCCGGTACCGTGATCGCCGCCTTCGGCCTGGGCGAAGTCAACAAGTTCCTGGAGCCGATGGCCGGCGCCGTGCTGGCCAAGATCGCCATCCTGGTCTTCATCATCGTATTCATCCAGAAGCGTCCGCAAGGTCTCTTCGCACTCAAGGGAAGGAGCGTCGAATGAGCACTATGATCATGCGCCCCTCGCTGTTCAATCGCCCGGCCTGGGCCGGGATCGTCATCTGCACCGTGGTATTGGCGCTGCTGCCGATCTGCAACCTGCTGTTCCCGGCGGACAGCAGCCTGCACGTGTCGTCCTATACCATCGCGCTGGTCGGCAAGTTCATGTGCTACGCCATGGCGGCGCTGGCGCTGGACCTGGTCTGGGGTTACACCGGCATCCTGTCGCTGGGCCATGGCGTGTTCTTCGCGCTGGGTGGTTACGCGCATGGCATGTACCTGATGCGCGCCATCGGCCGTGACGGCGTCTATCAAAGCGACCTGCCGGACTTCATGGTGTTCCTGAACTGGAAGGCCTATCCCTGGTACTGGTGGATGACGGACCATTTCTGGTTCTCCATGCTGCTGGTGGTGCTGGTGCCGGGTCTGCTGGCCTTCGTGTTCGGGTACTTCGCGTTCCGCTCGCGTATCAAGGGGGTGTATTTCTCCATCATCACGCAGGCCATGACCTTCGCCTTCATGTTGCTATTCTTCCGCAACGATACCGGCTTCGGCGGCAACAACGGCTTTACCGACTTCAAGCGCATCCTGGGCTTCACCATTACCGCACCGTCCACCAAGGCAGTGCTGTACCTGGTGACGCTGGCACTGCTGGTGGGCGCACTGCTGGTCTGTCGCATGATCGTCACCTCCAAGCTGGGCCGGGTGCTGCAGGGCGTGCGCGATTCCGAATCGCGCCTCATGTTCATCGGCTACAACCCGCTGTGGTTCAAGCTCTTCGTGTGGACGCTGTCGGCCGTGATCTGCGGTATCGCCGGGGCGCTGTACGTGCCGCAGGTGGGCATCATCAATCCGTCCGAGATGTCGCCGGCCAACTCCATCGAGATGGTGATCTGGGCCGCCGTCGGTGGCCGTGGCACGCTGATCGGCCCCATCATCGGCGCCTTCACCGTCAATGGCCTGAAGAGCTGGTTCACCGCAGCCTTCCCCGACCTGTGGCTGTATGCGCTGGGCCTGATCTTCATCCTGGTGACGCTGTTCCTGCCGCAGGGCATCCTGGGACTGGTACAGAAACTCAAGAAACGCGCTGCCTCGCCAGCTGAAGCGAGCGCATCCAAGGAGGCCGCATGAGCGCCATCGAACCCGGCAAGAGCATGGGCAAAAACGCTGTCGCCATCGGCGGCCTGGGCGGCAATGTCGATACGCCCCGCGCCGACCATGGCACGTCCTACGATCGCATCAAACCCGAGGGCGTCGATACCACCCACGGGGCCATCCTCTACCTGGAAAACATCACGGTGTCCTTCGATGGTTTCAAGGCCATCAACAACCTGAACCTGGATATCTCGGTGGGCGAGCTGCGCTGCATCATCGGGCCCAATGGCGCTGGCAAGACCACGATGATGGATGTCATCACAGGCAAGACCCGGCCCACCGCCGGCACCGCCTTCTTCGGCCAGACCATCGACCTGACCAAGATGACCGAATATGAAATCGCGCACGCCGGCATCGGCCGCAAGTTCCAGCGTCCTACCGTGTTCGAGCAGCACACCGTGTTCGAGAACCTGGAACTGGCGATGAAGATGGACAAGCGTGTGAAGACCACGCTCTTTGCGCGCCTGTCGTCGGAGCAGATCGGCAAGATCGAGGAAATCCTCAAGCTGATCCGCCTGAACGGCCAGGAGCATCGTCTGGCCGGCTTGCTCTCGCACGGCCAGAAGCAGTGGCTGGAGATCGGTATGCTGCTGATGCAGGAGCCGCAACTGCTGTTGCTGGATGAACCGGTGGCCGGCATGTCCGACGCCGAGACGGCGCGCACGGCAGAGCTCTTGAACGAGCTGCGCGGCAAGCATTCCATCATGGTGGTGGAACACGACATGGGCTTCGTCGAAGAGATTGCCCAGGGTGGCAAGGTGACCGTGCTGCACGAGGGATCGGTACTGGCCGAGGGCGACATGCGCCAGGTGCAATCCAACGAGCGTGTCATCGAAGTTTACCTGGGACGATAAGAGCGGAGACCATCATCCATGCTGCAAGTCAATGAACTGAACCAGTACTACGGCGCCGCGCATACGCTGCGCGGTGTCTCGCTCGACGTGCAGAAGGGCCGCGTGCTCTCGCTGCTGGGCCGCAACGGCGTGGGCAAGACCACGCTGCTGAAATGCCTGATGGGGGTGCTGCCGGTGGCCCGTGGCAATGTCATGTTCGAGGGCCACGACATCACCAAACTGAAGCCCCACCAGCGCGCCCGGCTGGGCATCGCCTACGTGCCGCAGGGGCGCGAGATCTTCGCGCGCCTGACGGTGGAAGAGAACATGCTCATGGGCATGGCCACGCTGTCGGGTCGTCGTGCCTCCAGCATCAAGGGCGAGGTCTATGAACTCTTCCCGGTGCTGAAGGAAATGCTGCACCGTCGCGGCGGTGACCTCTCCGGCGGTCAGCAGCAACAGCTGGCAATTGCCCGGGCGCTGCTGGCCGAGCCCAAGCTGATCATCCTGGATGAGCCGACCGAGGGCATCCAGCCCTCCATCATCAAGGATATCGGGCGCGTCATCAGCCTGCTGCGCCAGCGCGGCGATATCGGCATCCTGCTGTGCGAGCAATACTTCGACTTCGCCCGCGAGCTGGCCGATACCTTCGTGGTCATGTCGCGTGGCGAGGTGGTCGCGGCCGGTACGCAGGACCAGATGGATGGCGAGGATGTGAGGAAGCATCTGGCGGTCTGAAGTGCCTCAGCTGTCTGAGAAGCCCCGTCCACCAGATACCGTTCGGACTGAGTAGCCGCAAAGCGGCGTATCGAAGGCGCGCCCGCGTTGACAAGCAGGTCAGCGCCTTCGATACGACCCTGCAGGTCTACTCAGTCCGAACGGGGAGCGATGCACGAGACGAAGCTGCGCATTTGCGGCGGGTCTGCTATAAAGTCGCATGTTCGCGGCCGGCAGACCCGGCGCACGCTGCCCACCACGCAATGAAGAACCAGGTATGAAACGATTCCCCGGCCATCCGGAACCCGCCAGCATGCCGGCCCCTGCGACGCCGGGCGCGCCCCTGCGGCATGCGCCGGACCAGGCACGCCTGACGCTGGGCTTTGCCGACGATGGCGGCACCACGCGCCTGCTGCGACGCCAGCACTTCGGCCCCTTGCGCGTGCAGAAACCGCTCTACCCCGAAGACCCTTCCATCTGCCATGCCATCATCGTCCATCCCCCGGGCGGGATCGTGGGCGGCGACCAGCTCTCCATCACGGCTGAGGTGGGTGAACGTGCCCATGCCCTGCTGACCACGCCGGGTGCCGGCAAGTGGTATCGCGCCAACGGCCAGCATTCGCGCCAGGTGGTGCGCCTGGACGCCGGCGCAGGTGCGACGCTGGAATGGCTGCCCCAGGAAACCATCTTCTTCGATGGCGCCGATGTGCGCATGGAACACGAGGTGACGCTGGCGGCCGACGCCGCTTACCTGGGTGCGGAGATTCTCTGCTTTGGCCGCACCGCCTCCGGCGAAACCTTCAACACCGGCGCGGTGAGCCAGCGCACCAGCATCCGCCGTGGCGGCAAGCTGGTCTGGTTCGAGCAAGGCCGCCTGCAGGCTGAGGCGGGCGCCATGCAGGGACCGCTGGCACTGGACGGACAGACCATCTGCGGTACCCTGATCGCCGTGGGTGATGGCATGGATGCCGCCCTGCTGGGCCGCCTGCGCGAGACCATCGGCGCGCTGCAACTGGACGGGCGCAGCGGCGCCACCCTGATGAAGCAGGTGCTGATCGCCCGCTACATGGGCCAATCCAGCCTGGTGGCGCGACAATGGCTGCATACGGCCTGGCAGGTGCTGCGACCTGCGGTCACCGGCAGGGAAGCGGCGATCCCACGCATCTGGAATACCTGAGCTGCATCGTAGAAACTGCATCAAGCAACGAGCAAAGTCATAGAAACTGAAGGCCGCCAGCCGGCCGGGAGCCAACATGGAACTGACACCAAGAGAAAAAGACAAGCTGTTGATCTTCACCGCCGCGCTGCTGGCCGAACGCCGCAAGGCGCGTGGCCTGAAGCTCAACTATCCGGAGGCGGTGGCGCTGATCACGGCCGCCATCATGGAAGGCGCACGCGACGGCAAGACCGTGGCCGAGCTGATGTCCGAGGGCACCACCATCCTTACCCGCAACGATGTGATGGAAGGCGTGCCGGAGATGATCCCCGACATCCAGGTCGAAGCCACCTTCCCCGACGGCAGCAAGCTGGTCACCGTCCACCATCCGATTCCTTGAGGAGCGCGTCATGATTCCAGGCGAAATGCTGGTCGAACCCGGCGACATCGAACTCAATAGCGGCCGTCCCACGGCCACCGTGACGGTGGCCAACAGCGGCGACCGGCCGATCCAGGTGGGTTCCCACTTCCATTTCTACGAAACCAATCCGGCGCTGCGCTTCGAGCGCTCCGTGGCCTATGGCATGCGCCTGAACATCGCCGCCGGCACGGCAGTGCGCTTCGAGCCGGGCCAGGAGCGCACGGTGGAACTGGTAGCGCTGGCGGGGGACCGCCGCGTCTATGGTTTCAATGCACTGGTGATGGGCAAGCTGAAAGCCAATGTCGGCACGGAGAAGAAGGGACAGACCAAATGAGCAAGATTTCCCGCTCGGCCTATGCCGAGATGTTCGGCCCCACCGTCGGCGACCGCGTGCGCCTGGCCGATACCGCGCTGTTCCTGGAGGTGGAGAAGGACTATACGATCTATGGCGAGGAAGTGAAATTCGGCGGTGGCAAGGTGATCCGCGATGGCATGGGCCAATCGCAGCGCGCCCACGCCGACGTGATGGACACCGTCATCACCAATGCGCTCATCGTCGATCACTGGGGCATCGTCAAGGCTGACATCGGCATCAAGTCGGGCAAGATTGCCGGCATCGGCAAGGCCGGCAATCCGGACATCCAGCCCGGTGTGACCATGGCCATCGGCGGCGCGACCGAGATCATTGCCGGTGAAGGCATGATCGTCACCGCCGGCGGCATCGACAGCCACATCCACTTCATCTGTCCGCAGCAGATCGAGGAAGCGCTGATGAGCGGCGTGACCACCATGCTGGGTGGCGGCACCGGTCCGGCCGTGGGCACGGCGGCGACCACCTGCACGCCCGGCCCCTGGCACATCCATTCGATGCTGGCAGCGGCCGATGCCTTCCCGATGAACCTGGGCTTCCTGGGCAAGGGCAACGTCAGCCTGCCGCTGCCGCTGGAAGAACAGATCCGCGCCGGTGCCATCGGCCTGAAACTGCACGAGGACTGGGGCTCCACGCCGGCCGCCATCGACAACTGTCTGACGGTGGCCGACCGCATGGATATCCAGGTGGCCATCCACACCGATACCCTGAACGAAGGCGGCTTCCTGGAGCACACCCTGGCGGCCTTCAAGGACCGTACCATCCACACCTTCCACACCGAAGGCGCGGGTGGTGGCCACGCACCGGACATCATTGCGGCCGTGGGCGAGGGCAACGTGCTGCCGTCCTCCACCAACCCGACGCGCCCGTTCACGGTCAATACGCTGGACGAGCACCTGGACATGCTGATGCTCTGCCATCACCTGGACCCGGCCATTGCCGAGGATATCGCCTTCGCCGAATCGCGCATCCGCCGCGAGACGATTGCGGCCGAGGATATCCTGCATGACATCGGTGCGATCTCGATGATGTCCTCCGACTCCCAGGCCATGGGCCGCGTGGGCGAGGTGATCCTGCGCACCTGGCAGACCGCGCACAAGATGAAGGTGCAGCGCGGTTCGCTGAAGGAAGATACCTCGCGCAACGACAACTTCCGCATCAAGCGCTACATCGCCAAGTACACCATCAACCCGGCCATCACCCACGGCATCTCGCACGTAGTGGGTTCGCTGGATGTGGGCAAGATCGCCGACATCGTGCTGTGGAAGCCGGCCTTCTTCGGTGCCAAGCCCTCGATGATCTTGAAGAGCGGCATGATCGCGGCGGCCCAGATGGGTGACCCGAATGCCTCCATCCCGACGCCGCAGCCGGTGCATTACCGGATGATGTTCGGCGCCTATGGAGGGGGCTTGAAGACGTCCATGACCTTCGTTTCGCAGGCTGCCTTCGATGCCGGTATCGGCGAACAACTGAAGCTCAACAAGCCGGTAGTGGCGGTGAAGAACATGCGCAACCTGCGCAAGCGCGACATGATCCACAACGGTGCCACACCGAAGATGGAAGTCGATGCCGAGACCTATGAAGTGCGCGCCGATGGCGAGCTGCTGGTGTGCGAGCCGGCGGTGTCGCTGCCACTGGCGCAGCGTTATTTCCTGTTCTGATTTCCTTAGAATCTTTCATGCTGACTCTCAATACCAAGATAGACCAGGCCGCGCAGATCGACGGTGAACTGGAACTGCCCTACGACCAGCGCGAGAAGAGCCGCCTGCGCGCCACGCTGCGCTCGGGCGAGGATGTGGCGGTGTTCACCGTGCGCGGTACCGTGCTGCGCGATGGCGACCTGCTGCGCGGCGACGATGGCCGCGTAGTCAAGATCATCGCCAAGGCCGAGGCCACCTACCGGGTCGATGCGGCCGACGCGCACCTGCTGCTGCGCTGCGCCTTCCACCTCGGCAATCGTCATACCCAGGCGCATATCGGCCATGCGGGTGGCGTGGGCTTCCTGCGTATCCGCAAGGACCCGGTGCTCAAGGAAATGCTGGAAGGTCTGGGCGCACGCGTGTCGGAAGAAGAAGCCGCCTTCGAACCGGAAGCCGGTGCCTATGGCGGTGGTCATCACCATCACGGTGACGACCATCATCACAATCCGCTGGCCCCGATTCCGCTGCGCCAGAAGATCCATCGGCCCAGCGACAAGAAGGACGAGGGCTGATCCATGCACGCCAGCGCCTTGCTGCATCTGCTGCAACTGAGCAGCCCGTCCCTGCCGATTGGTGCCTACAGCTATTCGCAAGGGTTGGAGGCGGCCATTGAGAACGGGCGGGTCAACAGCGAAGCGGCGGCACGCGACTGGATCGGCCATGCGCTGCATGAGGTGGTGGCGCGCTTCGAGGCGCCTATCTTTGCGCGACTGGTGGCGGCCTTTGAATCTCGCGATGTCGAGGCGGTCACGCGCTGGACCGAGCGCTTCGTGGCGGCGCGCGATACCTCGGAGTTCCGCGCCGAGACCATCCAGATGGGTTATTCGCTGGGCAAGCTGGTCGCCGACCTGAAGCTGGGCGACGCCGAGCTGCTGGCGCTGTTGCAGGCACAGCCGGAAGTGCCGCTGCCTACCGCACTGGCCTTTGCCACGGTGGCGCTGCAGGTGCCACGGGAGGCGGCGGTGCTGGGCATGCTCTTCGCCTGGGCCGAGAACCAGGTGCTGGCCTGCGTGAAGACGGTGCCGCTGGGTCAGGTGGCCGGACAGCGCATCCTGCTATCGTTGCAGCCTGAACTGGAGCAGGCGGCCGCGACCGCGCTGACGCTGGAGGACGATGATCTGTGCAACTGGGCGCCGGGACTGTCGCTGCTGTCGATGCAGCATGAGGTGCAGTACAGCCGCATCTATCGCTCCTGATCATTTATATCATTAACGTAGCTTCACGAACCAAGAGACAACCATGAGCAATCCCACTTCCAATCCGCTGCGCGTGGGCATCGGCGGCCCGGTCGGTTCCGGCAAGACGGCGCTGTGCGAAATGCTGTGCAAGCGCATGCGCGACCATTACGACATGGCCGTCATCACCAATGACATCTACACCAAGGAAGACATGGAGATCCTGCTGCGCGCCGATGCGCTGCCGGCCGATCGCCTGATGGGGGTGGAGACCGGTGGCTGCCCGCACACGGCCATCCGCGAGGATGCCTCGATCAACCTGGAGGCGATCGCCCGCATGAGCGCCGACTTCCCCGACCTGGACCTGATCCTGGTGGAGTCCGGCGGCGACAACCTGGCGGCCACTTTCAGCCCCGAGCTGTCGGACCTGACCATCTACGTCATCGACGTGGCCGGTGGCGAGAAGATCCCGCGCAAGGGCGGACCCGGCATCACCCGCTCCGACCTGCTGATCATCAACAAGACCGACCTGGCACCCTATGTGGGCGCAAATCTCGATATCATGGCGGCCGATGCCAAGCGCATGCGTGGCGAACGCCCCTTCGTGTTCACCAACCTGCGCAGTGGCGATGGGGTGGAGAAGGTGATTGAGTACATCCGCAAGCAGGGCTTGCTGGACCAGAAGCCAGTTCAATGAACGCGGCTTGAATCAATGACTACCGTTCGGACTGAGTAGGCCCGACAGGGCCGTATCGAAGACGTCACGACCGAGCGCCTTCGATACGCGGCAGAGCCGCTACTCAGTCCGAACGGAAAGCGCATCGTATCGACTGTGCGACGCTGCCCCTACAACTTAGACCCGCCTGTCATTTTTTACAGAATCTGCCCAAGGAGAAATCATGTTTGCACTCACCACCAAGACCCGCGCCCGTCTGGGCGTGCTGGCCGTCACCGCACTGGCGGCCGGCTCCGCGCTGGCCCACCCGGGCCATCCCGGTTCTACCATGGATGCCACGGCCAGCATGGCCGCCGGCTTCGCCCACCCGTTCTCGGGCGTGGATCACCTGCTGGCCATGCTGGCCGTGGGCCTGTGGGCGGCACAAAGCAAGCAGCGCGCCCTGTGGGTGCTGCCGCTGGCCTTCCCGCTGATGATGGTGGTGGGTGCGCTGCTGGCCTTCACTGGCCTGCAGGTGCCGGCCGTGGAAACGGGGATTGCTGCTTCGGTGGCGGTGCTGGGTCTGCTGATCGCGTTTGCGGTACGCATGCCGCTGTGGGGCAGCACGCTGGTGGTATCGCTGTTCGCCATGTTCCATGGCTATGCCCACGGTGCAGAACTGCCGCACGGTAGCTCGGCCGCCCTGTATGGCGCCGGCTTCATTGCCGCGACCGCGCTGCTGCATGCGGCCGGTCTGGGTATCGGCCTGGTGGCCGGCCAGAAGATGGCCGACCGCGTGGTGCGCATCGGCGGCGTGGGTATCGCCGCCGTGGGTGCCTACCTGCTGGCGGCCTGAAGCGATTGTTCTACCTCCGGCTGGCCGCCGCGCGCGGCCAGCCAGGCGTCCAGCACGGCCTCGCTGCCCTTGGGGAAATGCAGGCCGAGCTTGGAACGCCGCCACAGGATGTCGGCCGCGCTGGTGGCCCATTCGTGGCGCAACAGATAGTCCACCTCGGCGGCGTACAGCCCGCCCAGAATCTCTTCTCCCATCTCTTCCAAGCTCTTCTTTCCTTCCAGCAGCCCATGCGTGCGGCTGCCGTAGGCTCGCGCGTATCGCTGCAACAGTGATGCCGGCAGCCAGTAGTACTGCTGCTGCAGACTTGAAACGTATTGATCGAACTCGCGCACAGAACGGTTGGCCGGCTTCGTGCCGAACAGGTCGCCGCCCGGCAGGCAGCCGCCCTCGGTCCAGGCGCCGCGCTGGTTGCCGAGCACGGGGGCGATCATGTCCACCGCTTCTTCAGCCAGCTTGCGGAAGGTGGTGATCTTGCCGCCGAAGACGGAGAGCAGCGGGGCGCCCTGGGTGTTCAGGTCGAGCTGGTAGTCGCGGGTGACGGCCGAGGCGTCGGCGGCGGCATCCTCCAGCAATGGACGCACGCCGGAGTAGGACCAGACCACGTCGGCCGGGGTAATGGGCTGGTCGAAATAGCGATTGGCGAGCTGGCACAGATAGCCGATCTCGTCCTCGGAAATGGCGACGTTTTCCACCTTGCCTTTGTATTCGATATCGGTGGTGCCGATCAGGGTGAAGTCGCGTTCGTAGGGGATGGCGAAGACGATGCGGCCATCCGGATTCTGGAAGATGTAGGCATGGTCGTGGTCGAACAGGCGCTTGACCACGATGTGGCTGCCCTTGACCAGACGTACCGATTTGCTGGAGTGCACGTGGGCTGCGTCGCCCAGGAACTGGGCCACCCAGGGACCGGCGGCGTTGACCACGCAACGTGCGCGCACCTGCATGGCATGACCATCGGCGCGCCGCAGCACGGCTTGCCAGCCCTGGTCCTGGCGGCTCAGGGATTCACACCGGGTGCGGGTCATGATGTGGGCGCCTTTTTCGGCGGCGTCCATGGCGTTCAATACCACCAGGCGCGCGTCATCCACCCAGCCATCGGAATAGACGAAGCCACGGGTGAACTGCGACTTCAGGGGCGCACCCGAGGGGTGACGGCGCAGGTCCAGCGCACGCGAGCCGGGCAGCAGTTCGCGCCGGGCCAGGTGGTCGTAGAGGAACATGCCCAGGCGGATCAGCCAGGCCGGGCGCTGGCCCTGGTCGTGCGGCATGACGAAGCGCAAGGGCCACATGATGTGGGGAGCGCTGCGTAGGAGCACTTCGCGTTCGATCAGGGCCTTGCGCACGAGGCCGAACTCGTAGTGCTCCAGGTAGCGCAGACCGCCGTGTATCAGTTTGCTGGAGGACGACGAGGTATGTTGCGCCAGGTCGTGCTGCTCGCACAGCGCCACCGAGAGGCCGCGTCCGGCGGCGTCACGGGCGATACCGGCGCCGTTGATGCCGCCGCCGACCACCAGCAGGTCGTATTGCGGGGGATAGGTGATGCCTTCGGTGCCACGTGCTTTCATGCAGGCCTCGCTTCAGGATTAGAGAATGCGCTTGCGGATCTGGGTCACCACCACTTCGGTGACGATCACGATGGCGAAGATGGAGACCAGCACGGTGGCCACGCGCGGCCACTGGAACAGGTTCAGGGCAGTGTCCAGCACCATGCCCACGCCACCGGCGCCGACGATGCCCAGCACGGCCGATTCACGCACATTGATATCCCAGCGCAGCAGCACGATGGACATGAAGGCGGGCTTCAGCTGAGGCCAGTAGCCGTACCAGATCTCGGAGAACTTGCTGGCACCCGAGGCCTGCAGGGCTTCGATCGGACCACGCGGCATCTGCTCGATGGTTTCGCCGGCCATCTTGCCGACGAAGCCGATGGAGCGGAAGGCGATGGCCAGGGTGCCCGCCAGCGGGCCAGGCCCGAAGATGGCCAGGAAAAGCAACGCCCAGACCAGCGAATTGACCGAGCGGCTGGCCACCAGCACGATGCGGGCGAACAGGTTCAAGGCACGGTTGCGAGTCAGGTTGGGCGCGACCAGCAGACCGAAGGGAATGGCCAGGACGATGGAGAGCAGGGTGCCGAGGGTGGCGATGTGCAGGGTTTCGATCAGGCCGGCCTTCACGTCGGTGCCGAAGTATTCCCAGTCGACAGGCCACATGCGGGAGAGCATGTCGCTCATCTGTTCCGGAGCATCGTAGAGGAACTCGGGGATGATTTCGATATAGCGCAGCGACTGCACCACGGCCAGCGCGATGACCAGCCACACCGTGAAGCGCAGCACGCGCTGCAGCGGCGTGTGACGCTGCCATTCGCGCTCGGCCGGAGTGAGCGCGGCCGGGGGACGGGAGAGGACGGTATCAGACATTGAAGACCTTCTTGACCGAGTTCGCCAGCAGTTCGCCGACGACGATGATGGTGATGATGGTGACCAGGATGGTGAGCACGAAGTCGTAGTCGAAGCGCTGGAAGGCGGAGAACAGCACGCCGCCCACGCCACCGGCGCCGACGATGCCGACCATGGTGGAGTTGCGCAGGTTGGAGTCGAGCTGGTAGGTGGAGAAACCGACGAAGCGCGACATCACCTGCGGCAGTACGCCGAACAGGATCACGTTCATGAAGGACGCACCGGTGGCGCGGATGGCTTCGACCTGCTTGATGGAGATTTCCTCGATGGCTTCGGCGAAGAGCTTGCCGATGAAACCGATGGACGCGACGATCAGCGCCAGCACGCCGGCCAGGGCGCCAAAGCCGACCGCCTTGACGAACAGGATGGCCACGATCACCGGGTGCAGCGAACGGCAGACCGACACCAGTGCGCGTGCGGGCCAGGAGATCCATGCCGGCATCAGGTTGCGTGCCCCCATGAGGCCGATGGGCAGCGACAGCAGGATACCGAAGAGCGAGGCCAGCACTGCGATCTGCAGGGTTTCCTTGATGCCGCCCCAGAGGATGTCGCCCTTGGACAGGTCAGGCGGGAACATGCGGCCGAGGAACTTGGCGCCATTGCCCAGGCCGGACGAGAAGCGCTCCCAGGAGAATCCCAATTGAGTGGCGGCGTAGATCGCGTAGAGGGCGATCAGCCAGATCACCACGCGGGTGACCAGCTGCGGCTTGAAGGCCAGGCTCACGCGGGCGCCGGTGTTCTGTGGGGTGGGGGGAGTTGCGGTTGTCATGCCAGCCAGTCCTCGCCACCGTAGATCTGCTTGAGGAAGTCATCCGACAGGTTCTCGGCATTGCCGTCATAGATCACGTGGCCGCCGGACATGCCGATGATGCGGTCGGCGTAGCGCTTGGCCAGTTCGACATCATGGATGTTGACGATGACGGGGATCTTTTGGGCGCGACCTTGTTCCTTCAACAGCGAGATGATCTCGAAGGAGGTCTTGGGGTCCAGCGAGGAGGTCGGCTCGTCGGCCAGCAGCAGGCGCGGGCGCTGCATCAGGGCGCGGGCGATGCCCACGCGCTGGCGCTGGCCACCGGAAAGCGCATCGGCGCGCTGGTTGGCGAAATTACCCAGGCCGACGGTGTCCAGCAGCTCGAAGGCGTGGGCGATGTCTTCCTTGCTGAAGTTGCGGCGCCAGGCGGTGAACGCGTTGACGTAGCCCAGGCGTCCGCACAGGAGATTTTCCATCACGGACAGGCGCTCGACCAGGTTGTATTCCTGGAACACCATGCCGATGTGACGGCGCTGCTCGCGCAGGGCGCGACCGCGCAGCTCGGCCAGGTTCACGCGCTTGCCTTCGCCTTCGAACCAGATCGCGCCGCGGCTGGGGTCGACCAGGCGGTTGATGCAGCGGATCAGGGTCGACTTGCCGGTGCCGGAAGGGCCGATGATGGCGACCAGGCCGGCATCGCCGATCTTCAGGTCGATGCCCTTGAGGATGGGATGGCCGGGCTTGTATTCCTTGACCAGGCCCTGGATTTCGATGGCGTGTGACATGGGAGGCGCTTTCTCTGGTGATGCGCGGCCATTCGCGGGATGCGAGGGGCCGCAGCCCGTGCGGTGGGCACGGGCCGTGTTGCTTGATTCGGTGTAGGGCGGCTACTGCAGCACCCGGGCCAGGACGGCCACGGGTGGGAGGCTCAGGCCAGGTTCTTACTTCTTGCCGGCGTTCTGCTTGTCGTAGGCGGCGCGGTTGAAGGATTCACCGGCGGAATGGGCGACGAAGCGCACCATTTCGAAGTCCTTCTTGTAGTTGATCGGGTAGAAGCGATCGGAACCAGCGAAGGCCTTCTTCAGCTCATCGGTGAAGCGGTAGTCGTAGAAGCACTTGAGCATCTTGTCGCGGAAGTTCGGCTCCAGGTCATGCGCGTAGGCGAAGTCCTGGGTCGGGAATTTCTCGCTGTGCCAGATGACACGGAAGTTCTCGGCCTTGATCACGCCGCGCTCGACCATGCGGTCGAAGACGTCGGAGGCGATGGCGGCTGCGTCGTAGTCACCCGAGTTCACGCCCAGGATGGACTGGTCGTGCTTGCCGGAGAAGATGACCTTGTAGTCCTTGTCCGGGGTCACGCCCAGCTTAGGGAACAGGGCCATCGGTGCCATGTGGCCGGAGTTGGAGGAGGGTGCGGTGTGCGCGACCTTCTTGCCCTTCAGATCGGTCATCTTCTGGATGGGGCTGTCCTTGCGCACGATCACGTTCAGGGTATAGCCCTGGTAGCCCTTGGCGTCGCCAATGACAGCGAACGGCACGGCGCCAGCGATGTTGACGGCGAAGTTGGTGGGGCCGGGCGAGAAGCCGCCGACGTGCAGGCGACCGGAGCGCATAGCTTCGATTTCAGCGGCATTGGACTGGACCTGGAAGAACACCACCTTCTTGGCGGTGCACTGCGACAGGTAGTCGGTGAAGGGCTTGAAGATCTTGTCGTAGACGGCCGGGTCTTCCACCGGGGTGAAGGTGAAGACCAGGGTATTGGGGTTCTTCAGCTTCTTGGGATCGGTGGGGGTGTCGGCCGTGAGGTCGTTATTGGCGTCGCAGTATTGCTGGTCGAGGTCACCGCGGTTGGTGCAGGTGTCCTGGGCGAAGGCGATGGCCGGTGCGGCCAGGGCGAGTGCCAACAGGGTCTTGATCAGACGCTGGGTCATGCTGTCTCCTAGAGATGGTTTTGGTCTTGGTGCCGGTCGCGACGGCTGACAAAATCAGGTGCTGGCCGGCGATGTGCGGGAGTGTAGGCGAGGGGCGCGGCTTTTACTACTGCGGGACCTTGCCAAAGCGGGGGTTTCCTTGCAGCTGCCTTTCCGGTGGCTTTCAATCTGCTTTCAAAGCCCATCCGCACAGGGCTCGCGCTGGGGGAGGTTTGGCGGTATAAAGGCGGCTTACCAACGATAACGATATGGGACATCATGCATATCCTGCTGGTGGAGGACGACATCGACATGTCGCGTGCGCTGCTCAGGGCGCTGGAGCGACGGGGTTTTCAGGTCACGCATTGCGGCGATGGCATCAGTGCGTTGTCGCACATCAAGGATGGGGTCGGCGACCTGGTGGTACTGGACCTCAACATTCCCGGGCTGGACGGCCTGCACCTGCTGCAGCGGATCCGCTCGCAGGATATCGGCACGCCGGTGATCGTGCTGACCGCGCGCGGCGCGGTGGGCGATCGCGTGGTGGGTCTGAACGCGGGCGCCGACGACTACCTGGCCAAGCCCTTCGATCTCGATGAACTGGATGCGCGCATCCGTGCCTTGCTGCGGCGGCGCACCAATGCCGATGATGGCGTGCAGCGTTGTGGCGGACTGCGCTTCGATCGTGGATCGGGAGCCTTCTATCGTGGTGACGATCCGCTGGAGTTGACGCCGCGCGAGCATACGCTGCTCAAGGCGCTGATTGCCAAGCCGGGACATGCGGTGACCAAGGAAAAGCTGTTCCGGCTGGTATTCCCGATGGAAGAGAATACGCAACTGGAGGCCATCGAAGTGGTGGTGCATCGGGTGCGCAAGAAGCTCATGGAGACCGGTGCTGAGATCATGACCTTGCGCGGCCTGGGTTATCTGTTGCGCGACAGGCAGCAGCAGGGCGGCGGGGACTGAGGACGTGGCGCATCTGTTTTCGCGGCGCCGCTCGGTGCGCGCCTATCTGCTGGCGTGGATCATCTCGCCGATTGCCCTGTTCATCATCATTGATTCCTTCTCGTTGTATCGCAATACGCTGGAGTCGGTGAACACGGCCTATGACCGCATGCTGATCGCCTCGGTGCATTCCATCGGTGATCTGCTTCGTATCGAGAATGGCGAGCTGAAGGCCTCGCTACCGTATGCAGCGCTGGAAATCTACGAGGCGGATTATTCGAGCCGGATGATCTATCGCATCAATGACCTGGAAGGCAAGTTCTTCGACGGTGATGCCGACTTGCCATCCTATAAGGGCAAGGCGGACAAGGAGGCCATCTATCCGGCGCTGGCGCATATCTACGAAGACAATTACAACGGCGTCCCGGTGCGGGTGGCCGCACTGTTCCAGCCGGTGGTGACCAATGACCCGCGTGGTGCGGCCCTGGTGCAGGTGGCGGAGACCATGGAGAACCGCAGTGCATTGGCACGCAAGATCTTCTGGGAAACGCTGATCCGACAGGCGGCCTTGCTGGTGGTGATCGTGTCGGTGACCCTGTATGTAGTGCGGCGTGCCTTGCAACCTGTGGATGCCTTGCGCCGTCAGCTGGATGAACGGCCTGCAGACGATCTGTCTCCGGTGGCGCCGCCGATGGCGCCGCGTGAGCTGCAACCCTTCATCAATGCGCTGAACCAGTTGATGGCGCGTTTGCGGCGCCTGCTGGATCATCAACAGCGCTTTGTGGCGAATGCCTCGCACCAGTTGCGTACTCCGCTGGCGGTATTGAAGACGCAGTTGCAGTCTGGCTTGCGCGGGGATGCACCGGCGCAGGAGATCCTGCAGGAGATGTCCGGAACGGTAGAGCGGGCGACCAACCTGGCCAACCAGTTGCTGTCATTGGCCAAGGTCGAGCAGATACGGGGACGGGGTGCGCAGGAGGTGTGTGATCTGGGCATGCTGGCGCGTGAGACGGCAGTGGACCTGTCGCCGCTGATTGCGGAGAAGGACCTGGACTTTGAGCTGGAAGCCGAGAAGATACTGGTGATGGGACATCCGTGGATGATCGGCGAGCTGATCTCCAATCTCTTGCACAACGCCATACGGCATACGCCGGTGCGGGGACGGTTGGGGATTCGCATCAGCGCAAGGGACGAGGTGGCGGAGTTGCTGATCTGGGATAGCGGGAAGGGTATCGACGCACCGGCCATGGAAAATGTCTTCAAGGCGTTTTCCTCGAATGGATCTTCGTCAGGTGGACTGGGACTGACGATCTGCGGTGAGATCGTGGACTCAATGCAGGCGACCATCAGCTTGCGCAATCGGGTGGACGATGCTGGCCGGGTCGAGGGACTGGATGCGTTGGTGCATTTCAGAGCGGTGACTGGCTGAGTTTGAAAGGGCTGTGGAAAACTTAGATTTTCCCCGGCCCTGGAATGCGGGATGCTCTGATTGCAGGTTGTTGTCGAAGATGCTGTGTATAAGTATTTCTCTTGCCTGGGTTCTTGTTCCTGTTGTGGGCATCTTGGCTGGAATCCAGTCTGGAGGCGGACTTGTGGATAGATCAGCGTGATACTGTTGATCTGCTTATGCGTGTGAATTGTTAGAGATGCCGGCCATGCCGGCATTTTTATTGTCTCGCGAGATTACGGGCTTGATGGGCGGGTGTTAGTAATGTCGGTGCTGTGGTCGTATAGGAAGACTATGCGAAGGCTATTTTATTTTTGCTTGTGCATAAGATGATCGAGCGGGTGTGCCAGATCGTTCTGGCTGTGGATAAGACATCGACGCAGGTGCAACGGACGAGATGCTCGTCATCAATCACTGTGTATAAGTCTGATCGATTGCGTTGGCTCTAGTTGTTGTGAACTGTGGAATAGTTCAGCAGGAAGTCGCATCGGTGGGGTGTTGCGATGGGAAGCAAGCTTGGCTGCATGCCGATAACGGTGAGGATTGGGACACCGTCAGAGAGTTTTAGCGGGGCTATCCCCAGTGTTTGTGCACGATATTTTTCCCGCGTACTCGCAGTGTGCAGCAGTGGGTAGGCACTACTAACACAGAGGCATGGCCTCTACAACGCAACGCCAGCTGATTAGTAGGCAGCCGGCGGAGTGTCCGCTCCTTACCAGCTCTGCTATCCGCGTCACTTGAACCCAAGTTGAGGTCAGCCTGATGAGAGCAGGAGGGCGATGCTAATAAAAGCGGCCCTGTAGAATCGCATGCAGCCGGGTGGGATGGGTGCGTGTTTTTGCCGCCGCAAAGCAAAAACCCTCGCTACTTACGTAACGAGGGTTCTTGGGAGTAACAAGCCTGACGATGACCTACTTTCACACTGGTTGCAGCACTATCATCGGCGCGAAGTCGTTTCACGGTCCTGTTCGGGATGGGAAGGGGTGGTACCAACTTGCTATAGTCATCAGGCATAACTTGTATAGTTCCTTGCTCTCGAACGGAGCAGCAAGCAACTCAAACTGGAAGAAGTAATTAGATTCTGGGGTGTGATGCACTAGGGCAAACACAATATATGCTCAACTCGTCTATAACAGAGCTAATGTTATAGGAACAAGCCGCACGGGCAATTAGTATCAGTTAGCTTAACGCATTACTGCGCTTCCACACCTGACCTATCAACGTCCTGGTCTCGAACGACCCTTTAGGGGAATCTAGTTCCCGGGAAGTCTCATCTCAAGGCGAGTTTCCCGCTTAGATGCTTTCAGCGGTTATCTCTTCCGAACTTAGCTACTCGGCAATGCCACTGGCGTGACAACCGATACACCAGAGGTTCGTCCACTCCGGTCCTCTCGTACTAGGAGCAGCCCCCTTCAAACTTCCAACGCCCACGGCAGATAGGGACCAAACTGTCTCACGACGTTTTAAACCCAGCTCACGTACCACTTTAAATGGCGAACAGCCATACCCTTGGGACCGGCTACAGCCCCAGGATGTGATGAGCCGACATCGAGGTGCCAAACTCCCCCGTCGATATGAACTCTTGGGAGGAATCAGCCTGTTATCCCCAGAGTACCTTTTATCCGTTGAGCGATGGCCCTTCCATACAGAACCACCGGATCACTATGTCCTACTTTCGTACCTGCTCGACTTGTCAGTCTCGCAGTTAAGCACGCTTATGCCATTGCACTATTAGCACGATGTCCGACCGTACCTAGCGTACCTTCGAACTCCTCCGTTACACTTTGGGAGGAGACCGCCCCAGTCAAACTGCCTACCATGCACTGTCCCCGATCCGGATAACGGACCAAGGTTAGAACCTCAAACAAACCAGGGTGGTATTTCAAGGTTGGCTCCACAGAAACTAGCGTTCCTGCTTCAAAGCCTCCCACCTATCCTACACAGATTGGTTCAAAGTCCAATGCAAAGCTACAGTAAAGGTTCATGGGGTCTTTCCGTCTAGCCGCGGGTAGATTGCATCATCACAAACATTTCAACTTCGCTGAGTCTCGGGAGGAGACAGTGTGGCCATCGTTACGCCATTCGTGCAGGTCGGAACTTACCCGACAAGGAATTTCGCTACCTTAGGACCGTTATAGTTACGGCCGCCGTTTACTGGGACTTCAATCAAGAGCTTGCACCCCATCATTTAATCTTCCAGCACCGGGCAGGCGTCACACCCTATACGTCCACTTTCGTGTTTGCAGAGTGCTGTGTTTTTATTAAACAGTCGCAGCCACCATTTTATTGCAACCCTTTTGTCCTTCTGGCGCAGGCCAGTCAAACTACTTGGGCGTACCTTATCCCGAAGTTACGGTACCAATTTGCCGAGTTCCTTCTCCCGAGTTCTCTCAAGCGCCTTAGAATACTCATCTCGCCCACCTGTGTCGGTTTGCGGTACGGTCTCGTTAGACTGAAGCTTAGAGGCTTTTCTTGGAACCACTTCCGATTGCTTCGCGAACAAGTTCGCTCGTCTCATACCCTTGAATTACGCTGCCGGATTTGCCTAACAGCCTTCTTCGATACAAGAACCGGGACTTCCAACACCCGGACAACCTTCCGCGATCCGTCCCCCCATCGCATCTAACGACGGTGCAGGAATATTAACCTGCTTCCCATCAGCTACGCATCTCTGCCTCGCCTTAGGGGCCGACTCACCCTGCTCCGATGAACGTTGAACAGGAAACCTTGGGCTTACGGCGTGCGGGCTTTTCACCCGCATTATCGCTACTCATGTCAGCATTCGCACTTCTGATACCTCCAGCATCCTTTACAAGACACCTTCACAGGCTTACAGAACGCTCTCCTACCATATCCTTACGGATATCCGCAGCTTCGGTGACTGGCTTAGCCCCGTTACATCTTCCGCGCAGGACGACTCGATCAGTGAGCTATTACGCTTTCTTTAAAGGATGGCTGCTTCTAAGCCAACCTCCTGACTGTTTTAGCCTTCCCACTTCGTTTTCCACTTAGCCAATCTTTGGGACCTTAGCTGGCGGTCTGGGTTGTTTCCCTCTTGACGTCGGACGTTAGCACCCGGCGTCTGTCTCCCAAGCTCGCACTCATCGGTATTCGGAGTTTGCAATGGTTTGGTAAGTCGCGATGACCCCCTAGCCATAACAGTGCTCTACCCCCGATGGTGATACTTGAGGCACTACCTAAATAGTTTTCGGAGAGAACCAGCTATTTCCAAGTTTGTTTAGCCTTTCACCCCTATCCACAGCTCATCCCCTAATTTTTCAACATTAGTGGGTTCGGTCCTCCAGTGCGTGTTACCGCACCTTCAACCTGGCCATGGATAGATCACTTGGTTTCGGGTCTACACCCAGCGACTGAACGCCCTATTCGGACTCGATTTCTCTACGCCTTCCCTATTCGGTTAAGCTTGCCACTGAATGTAAGTCGCTGACCCATTATACAAAAGGTACGCAGTCACCCCTTTCGAGGCTCCTACTGTTTGTATGCACACGGTTTCAGGATCTATTTCACTCCCCTTCCGGGGTTCTTTTCGCCTTTCCCTCACGGTACTGGTTCACTATCGGTCGATTACGAGTATTTAGCCTTGGAGGATGGTCCCCCCATGTTCAGACAGGATTTCACGTGTCCCGCCCTACTTGTCGCAAGCCTAGTTCCACACCATCGATTTCGCATACGGGGCTATCACCCACTATGGCCGGACTTTCCATTCCGTTTTGCTATCGTTGATGCTAAATCTTGCAGGCTGATCCCATTTCGCTCGCCACTACTTTGGGAATCTCGGTTGATTTCTTTTCCTGTAGCTACTTAGATGTTTCAGTTCGCCACGTTCGCTTCGTTACCCTATGTATTCAGATAACGATGACCTTACGGCCGGGTTTCCCCATTCGGAAATCTGCGGATCAAAGCTTGTTTGCCAGCTCCCCGCAGCTTATCGCAAGCTACTACGTCCTTCATCGCCTGTAATCGCCAAGGCATCCACCATGTGCACTTATTCGCTTGTTCCTATAACGTTAGCCTCTTTTGCAAGAGCGTTATAAAGAAGCGTTGAGTTTTAGCGTTTGCCGTATTCCAAAGTAAGTCTTCTAATTGCTAAGATCACTTCGTAATACTTTGATTGATACAATCACACCCATTTTTACTTTCGCAAGAACCGAAGTCCTGGCGATCGTTTAAATGAATCTTTACTTCTTCCAGATTGTTAAAGAACAAAAACAGCCATTGATCGTAAAAGATCAAACCTAAATCACTACGCCATACGCTCAACGCTGACTTAGGTTTGACATTTCTTGGTGGAGGTTGACGGGATCGAACCGACGACCCCCTGCTTGCAAAGCAGGTGCTCTCCCAGCTGAGCTAAACCCCCGAAACCTTGGTGGGTCTGGTTGGGCTCGAACCAACGACCCCCGCGTTATCAACACGGTGCTCTAACCAGCTGAGCTACAGACCCGCTTGGATCAGTATCAGTAGCCAGTCGATGACCTTGTGTCACAGACCGCGCTTCACCAAATAACTGTTCTTTGAATTACAGCCGATAAGTGTGGACGCTTAACTTCGTGCGCACTCTAGAAAGGAGGTGATCCAGCCGCACCTTCCGATACGGCTACCTTGTTACGACTTCACCCCAGTCACGAATCCTACCGTGGTGAGCGCCCTCCTTGCGGTTAGGCTACCCACTTCTGGTAAAACCCGCTCCCATGGTGTGACGGGCGGTGTGTACAAGACCCGGGAACGTATTCACCGCGACATGCTGATCCGCGATTACTAGCGATTCCAACTTCATGGAGTCGAGTTGCAGACTCCAATCCGGACTACGATACACTTTCTGGGATTAGCTCCCCCTCGCGGGTTGGCGGCCCTCTGTATGTACCATTGTATGACGTGTGAAGCCCTACCCATAAGGGCCATGAGGACTTGACGTCATCCCCACCTTCCTCCGGTTTGTCACCGGCAGTCTCATTAGAGTGCCCTTTCGTAGCAACTAATGACAAGGGTTGCGCTCGTTGCGGGACTTAACCCAACATCTCACGACACGAGCTGACGACAGCCATGCAGCACCTGTGTGATGGTTCTCTTTCGAGCACTCCCAAATCTCTTCGGGATTCCATCCATGTCAAGGGTAGGTAAGGTTTTTCGCGTTGCATCGAATTAATCCACATCATCCACCGCTTGTGCGGGTCCCCGTCAATTCCTTTGAGTTTTAATCTTGCGACCGTACTCCCCAGGCGGTCTACTTCACGCGTTAGCTGCGTTACCAAGTCAATTAAGACCCGACAACTAGTAGACATCGTTTAGGGCGTGGACTACCAGGGTATCTAATCCTGTTTGCTCCCCACGCTTTCGTGCATGAGCGTCAGTGTTATCCCAGGGGCTGCCTTCGCCATCGGTATTCCTCCACATATCTACGCATTTCACTGCTACACGTGGAATTCTACCCCCCTCTGACACACTCTAGCCGTGCAGTCTCAAATGCAATTCCCAGGTTGAGCCCGGGGATTTCACATCTGACTTACACAACCGCCTGCGCACGCTTTACGCCCAGTAATTCCGATTAACGCTTGCACCCTACGTATTACCGCGGCTGCTGGCACGTAGTTAGCCGGTGCTTATTCTTCAGGTACCGTCATTAGTCCCAGGTATTATCCAGAACCGTTTCTTCCCTGACAAAAGAGCTTTACAACCCGAAGGCCTTCTTCACTCACGCGGCATTGCTGGATCAGGGTTGCCCCCATTGTCCAAAATTCCCCACTGCTGCCTCCCGTAGGAGTCTGGGCCGTGTCTCAGTCCCAGTGTGGCTGGTCGTCCTCTCAGACCAGCTACTGATCGTCGCCTTGGTGAGCTTTTACCCCACCAACTAGCTAATCAGATATCGGCCGCTCCAGGAGCATGAGGTCTTGCGATCCCCCACTTTCATCCGTAGATCGTATGCGGTATTAGCTAGTCTTTCGACTAGTTATCCCCCACTCTAGGGCACGTTCCGATATATTACTCACCCGTTCGCCACTCGCCATCAGGAGCAAGCTCCTATGCTGCCGTTCGACTTGCATGTGTAAGGCATGCCGCCAGCGTTCAATCTGAGCCAGGATCAAACTCTTTAGTTTAATCTCTGTTTTGTGCCATTTCTGGCTACCCCGAAGGGCATCGCTCTCTCAAAATACTGACAGGTAATTTCTTGCGATCTTACCTATATTTCTTGTGAGCATTTAATATTTAAAGTTTCCAGAACCGAGGTTCTGTCGCACTTCATTAAACGCCCACGCTTATCGGCTGTTAATTTTTAAAGATCATCTGCATCAAACGCGCCTGGCGCTGTTTGCATCGCTGCGAATCGTTTTGTTCGTCAGCAGCAGAGAAACGAGATTATGTAGCAGTTAGTTCATCGCGTCAACTACTTTTTTGCGATTCGTTTTAAATTTTTTCGTCTTCGCTTTTGCTACCGCTCGACTACTTCCATTTAAAACGTACTTGAAACTGCTTCACTACTCATCTGCTTCGCCCACCTTCGTCGCTTTGTTTTTCAACTTCGCTTCGTGTGTCGCGTCAGCAGGGGGCGAACTATAGCAACGCCCTCCACACCACGCAAGCACTTTTTGAAAAAAATTCGAAAATAATTTAGCCAATCCATAAAGCCGACCGGGACAATCGCCCGCAAACCCAAGCCCATCATGGATTACAGGACCTTCGCGGCGCGAATTGATGAATCCAAAAGAGATCGGGCCATCCCTGACGGGACGGCCCGCTCTCTTCTTGATTGGGACTCGGCAAAGGCGCTCGTCTCAATTGCGCCCCTACCTAGCGCGCTTATCCGGCCTTCACGATGAGGTCGCTCTTGACGTCGCGTACGCCTTCAATGCCGGCTGCCAACTGCAAGGCATGTTGCCCCAGCTCGGCACTGGGCACCGCCCCCTTGAGGGTGACAACGCCATCCTTGGTAGTGACGCTGATCTTCATGGCTGAAATCTGCTTGTCCTCGACCAATGCTGCCTTTACCTTGGCGGTAACAACTGAGTCATCTATATATGTCCCGGCCTTCTGAACGCTGGGCGCGGCGGCCCGCGAGGTATCCGCAGCATGGACAGCAGGCGCGGCGGTCATCACCAGCAGGCTGGCGGCCAGCAGATGGGAAGCGAAGGTCTTTTTCATGGCGTTCTCCTTGTAGTCAATTCACTCATTCCGACTCTGCTCTGAAAGTCTCTATATAGAGCAGCACTTGCAGCCCTAGTCGCAAAGGCCATGCCAGCAGAAGATCTTCCTTTTAAATCAATCACTTAGCAATTCAAGTGGGTGGAAACAGGCTCAAACCATGCAGCAAACCCCTCGTTTCCGTCGGCTTGCCACGACGTGCCACCGGCCTCTTCCACATAAGCCCTTGTTTTCAAAGGATTCCATCCTGTCGCTCCATGACGACGGGCTCCTCCCCGCCGCGGAAGCGCCGCGGATCAAGTCCGTTCTTCTGCAGCAAGCGATAGAACTCGGTGCGATTGCGATCAGCCAGCCTGGCCGCATCCGAGACATTGCCATCGGTCAGCTTCAGCAGGCGGACGAGATAATCACGCTCGAATTTCTGCTTGGCCTCGGCATAGCGCAGCAGGTCCAGGGTCGGTACCCTCAATGCCCGCTGCACCAGCGTGGCGGGGATCAAGGGTGCTGTCGACAACGCGCACACCTGTTCCACCACGTTGTAGAGCTGCCGCACATTACCCGGCCAGTGCGCCAGGCTCAGCACCTCCAGCGCATCCGGCGCAAACCCGGTCAGGCGCTTGGGATACTTGGCAGCGATGCTCTTGAGGAAATGATTGGCCAGCAGGGCGATATCCTCGCGCCGCTCTTCCAGAGCGGGCAACTGCAAGGTCACCACGTTGAGCCGGTAATACAGGTCTTCCCGGAACTGACCTTCGGTCATGGCCGCCTCCAGGTCGCGATGGGTGGCGGAAATCACCCGTACGTCCACCTCGCCGGACTGGTTGGCGCCCACCTGGCGCACGGTCTTCTCCTGCAGCACGCGCAGCAGCTTGACCTGCAATGCCATGGGCATGTCGCCGATCTCGTCCAGGAACAGGGTGCCGCCGTCGGCCGCCTGGAACAGCCCTTGCCGATGTTCAACCGCTCCGGTGAAGGCACCCTTGACGTGGCCGAACAGCTCAGACTCCAGCAGTTGCTCGGGAATGGCGCCGCAATTGACGGCGATGAACGGCTTGTCGGCCCGCGGGCTGGCCCGGTGGATGGCACGGGCCAGCAGCTCCTTGCCGGTGCCGCTGTCGCCACGGATCAGGATGCTGGCATCGGACGCTGCCACCAGGCGCGCCTCGGCCAGCAGCTCATCGACCCGCTGACTGCGGCTGATGATATCGGCGCGCCAGGCCTCATCCGGCGCTTCCTGGGCCGGTGCGGACAGGCTCAGCGCCTGGGCCACCTTGTCCAGCAGCACATGACCATCGAAAGGCTTGGTGAGATAGGCGAAAGCGCCCTTGGTCGTCGCATCGACCGCATCGGGGATGGTGCCGTGCGCGGTCAGCAGGATCACCGGCAGGGCCGGATAGCGGCTGCGGATCTCCGCAAACAGCGCCAAGCCGTCCATCCCCGGCAGCCGTACATCGGTGATCACCAGTGCCGGCAATGCAATGGCCAGCTGCGCCAGGGCAGCCTCGGCACTTTCCACGGCCAGGATGCGGTAACCGCTGGCGTTGAGGCGCAGGGTCAACAGGCGCAGCAGGTCGGGATCATCATCGACCAGCATCAGGGGGGCAGTTTTTCCCATCGGGACTCCAGTTCCAGTAAAAATGGAACGGGCCCCGACGGCGCTGGCCTTACTTGCCGCCGGCCGGCAGGGTCCGTTCGATGTTCTTCAGCGCTTCCAGCTTGTCATTGAGCTGGTCTACCTTGCGCTGCGCTTCCTTGAGTTGCACCGAAGACTTCTCGGCATTGTCGGCCACCCGGCGCAGATCGGCATAATGACCTGCCAGCAATTGCGCCAACGGCTTGAGCTTCTCCGCTTCGACGCTGCGATCGGCCATGACGTTCCATAGCTGGGCTTCGGCCTTGGCCAGATCGATGGGGTCCCGGGTGAGCGAAAGCGCCATCGCACGGCGTACCGTCGTGGCAGGGCCAGCCGGATAGGCGTTCAAACGCTGCACTTCGCGCCCCAGTTCGGCCGGCGACATCTTGCGCAACTGGGCGTTATAGGCCAGCAGTTCGTCGATGTTGCTACTGGACTGGATGAGCTGGACGGTCGAGGTGGGTGCTTGCGGCTGCGCCGTACACGCCGCCAGCACCATGCAGGAAGCCAGGATCAGGATCTTATTTTTCATCAGGGAACTCGATTCGGAAATGCGCCCCGCCCTCGCGCGGGACCAGATAGACCTTGCCACTATGGGCTTGCACATACTCGCGCACCACCGACAGGCCGATACCGTTGCCACGGCGCGCGCCCGGAGGCTGGTGCAGGCCCTGATAGAACGGCTCGAAGATGCGGGCCGCGTCCGTCGGCGCCACCCCCGGCCCCTGATCGATGCACTCGACCCGCACCAGGCCCGGCGCCTCGGTCAGCATGAAACGGATGAAGCCGCCCTCGGGGCTGAAGCGTACGGCGTTCGAAAGCAGATTGGCCAGCACGATGGCCATCTTCTCGGGGTCCACCACCACGGTACGTGCCGCCCCTTCGATCTCCACCTTCAGCTGGCGCGCCAGCCATTGCAGCCGCTGGTCATCGATCACCTTGTGCAGCAAGGCACGCAGGTCGACCGGCACCGGATGGATGCGCTGGGCATCGAAGGACACCTCGTTATAGCGCAGCAGGTCCTCGATCTGGGTCTGCAGCGACTGCGTATTCTGACGCAGGATGCGGGCAATCTCGCGCTGGTTCTCGCTCAACTGGCCGGCCACGCCGTCATCGAGCAGCGCCGCACCCTCGCACAAGGCCGACAGGGGCGTCTTCAGTTCATGCGAAACATGCCGCAGGAAGCGCGACTTCTCGGCCTCCAGATCGGCCAGGCGCTGGCGCAGCCAGTCCAGTTGCTGACCCAGGCGACGGATGTCGGCCGGGCCGCGCACGTCGATAGGCTGATCGAAGCGATTGTCGCCCAGCCGGCCGATGGCCTGCTCCAGCCGTGCCATCGGCCGCGACAGCCACAGGCCGAAGCAGAATGCCAGCAACACCGCCAGCACGATGGCGCCCACCACCTGGGCAGTAAGCAGCTGGCGCTGCTGTTCCAGGGCCGCGGACAGGGCATTGTTGCGGCGATCGACCTCGCGCCGGCTTTCCAGCGCGATGCGCTCGTTCAGGGCGGGCAGGCGGGCAAAGTCCTGGAACAGCTTGGCCTGCTCGCCCTTGTCCTTGCGCGAATCGGCTTCCAGCACGGCCGCCGCTTCATCGACATACAGGCCCCATTGACTGAACATTTCCCGCGGTGCCATCGGCAACGCGTCGGACAGCTCATCCACCGCCTGCCGGGCCTGGTCGCGCGCTTCGTTGAAACGGTCGTGGAAAGCGGTGTCATCCAGCACCAGATACTGGCGCGCACTGCGCTCCATGGCCACGGTGCGCTCGGCCAGGCGCTGTGCCGCCTCGGTCAGTTGCACCGCCTGCCGGGCGGTGTCCCGGCTGTTGGCCGACATGCGGTCCAGCGTGAACAGGGCGTGGATGGAGGTACCGCTGAGCAGGGCCGCAATCAGCAGGAACGCCGCCAGCAGCAATTGCCGGAACGACAAGCCGAGATAGCCGGGCTTGCGCGTGGCTGCCGATGGGGGCGGATGGGTGTGCTCGATGGCGTTCAACATGCGATTGATCTCGGTCCCTCAAGACTTGCTTCGTTACCCGGGCAAGCAGGAAGCCTCCCGGCCCGGAAGATGCCGACAGGAAACGTCGGCCATCAGCGCGCGGGCACACATTGTAATCATTTGTCGATCCGGCGGCGATCCGGCCAACTTCCCGGCGGGCAACTTCAAGTCGCGCCCGCCGGGCGTCGCACTCAGTCCTGCGGCCCGAGGAAGTCCAACAGCATCAGCGCCACCACCTTGGTGGCCTTGCGCAGGTCGTCCAGGGCCAGGTTCTCGTCGGTCTGCTTGGCGTTGGATTCCATCAGCGTGCGCGGACCCGCGCCGAACAGCACCACCGGGATGCCATGCTCGCCGTACAGGCGGGCGTCCGTATAGAGCGCCGAGCCGTTGGTGGTGAGCGTTTCGCCCATGACCGTCTCGGCATTGCGCAGCAGGCTCTGCACCAGCTTCTCGTGACCCGGCAGCGGGCGCAGTGCACGCGCCAGCAGCAGGCGGCGGATTTCCACGCGGATGCCCGGCAGCCCCGCCACCGCATCCTCGATCAGCTTGCGTACGCCGGCCTCGACCTGCGCCGGGTCTTCCTCGGGGATCATGCGACGATCCATCTTCAGCACCACCTTGCCCGGCACCACATTGGTATTGGTGCCACCATCGATGCGGCCGACGATCATGGTCGGATGGCTGATGCCGGGGATGGAGGAACGGATGTCCTTCAGGCCGGGCAAGGCGCCATAGATGGCATTGAGGACGGCATTGGCGGCCTGCAGTGCATCGTGGCCGGTCTCCGGCATGGAGCCGTGGGTGGCGCGCCCATGCACGGTCACCTCGAACTGCAGGCAGGCATTGTGGGCGGTCACCACGTTGTAGCTGAAGCCGGCCGCCAGCACGTAATCCGGCTGGGTCAGCTTCTGCTCCAGCAGCCAGCCGGGGCCGAGCAGGCCACCGAACTCCTCGTCGTAGGTGAAATGCAGCTCCACCGCACCGCGCAGCGAAGCGCCCAGCGCCTCCAGCGCGCGGGTAGCGAAGATATAGCTGGCGAAGTCACTCTTGGAGACCGCCGCCGCCCGGCCATAGATGCGGCCATCGGCCACTTCACCGCCGTAGGGGTCATGCGACCAGCCCTCGCCCGGCGGCACCACGTCGCCATGCGCATTCAGGGCCAGCGTCGGGCCGCCCTCGGCATAGGGGCGGCGCACGATCAGGTTGGTGATGCTCTGCATGCCATAGTCACGCACCTGCTCTTGCGGGACCGGAAACTTCTCGGCATTCCAGCCCCAGGACCGCACCAGCTCGGCCACCACATCGGCGTGCGGGGCATTGTTGCCGGGGGGCGTATCGGTGGGGATGCGGATCAACTGCTGCAGCACGCCGACCTCCTCGTCGAAATGCTGATCGATCCACGCGCACAGGCGCTCCGACAACTGCTGTTTGGACATGCTGATGACTCCGTGATCAAAACGCGCCAGCCACGCCAGCGCAAACCGCCATCATAGCGCAGCCGCCCCGCTCGTGACCGCCGCCAGCGCGCTTGCACGTTCCCCGCTATCATTGTGCGGCGCTGCCCAGCCGGGCTGCACCTGTCTTCATTGCAGGATTCCAAGAGCAAACAAGCGGCGGCAGAGCTCCGGCATCCGGTGCCACGCCAGCACGCACACCTTCGCCAGATATCCAAGACCCATGTCCACGCTGCCCTCCTCCCCCGGCGCCACCGATCCCAAACACCACATCGTCATCGCAGGGGAAGGCTTGCCGCCCGACCAGCGCGGCCGCGCCATCCTGGCGTTGGGCATCGCCGTCGGCCTGGCCACGCTCGACACCGCCATCGCCAACACCGCCCTGCCAGCCATGGCGCTGGACCTCAACACCACGCCGGCCGCCTCGGTCTGGATCGTGACCGCCTACCAGCTGGCGATGATGGTGTCGCTGCTGCCCCTGGCGGCGCTGGGCGAGATCGTCGGCTATCGCCGTATCTATGTCTGGGGACTGGTGCTGTTTACCGCGGCCTCGCTGCTGTGTGCAGTGGCGTGGTCGCTGCCTACGCTGGTGATGGCGCGTTTCCTCCAGGGACTGGGCGGGGCCGGCATCATGAGTGTCAACACCGCGCTGATCCGCTTCATCTATCCGACCCGCTCGCTGGGCCGCGGCGTGGGACTGAACACGCTCATCGTCGCCATCGCCTTCACGGTCGGTCCCTCGGTGGCCTCGGGCATCCTCGCCATCGCACCATGGCCATGGCTGTTCGCCGTCAACGTGCCGCTGGGTGTGCTGGCAGTGGTACTGGCCCTGCCCTCGTTGCCGCATACCACGCTGTCCACCCATACCTTCGACCTGCGCAGCGCAGTGCTCAACGCCGCCGCCTTCGGCCTGCTGATCCTGGCCATCGGCGAAGGCGCGCACCAGGCCCAGGCCAGCGTGGTCGGACTGGAACTGGCGGCCGCCATTGTCTGCGGTCTGTTCCTGCTCAAGCGCGAACTGTCGCATCCGGCGCCGATGCTGCCGGTGGACCTGTTCCGCCATGCGATGTTTTCGCTCTCGACGGTCACTGCCATCTGCTCCTTCGCCGCGCAAGGCCTGGCCTTCGTCTCGCTCCCCTTCTTCTTCCATCATGACCTGGGACGCAGCCAGGTGGAGATCGGCCTGTTGATGACGCCCTGGCCGGTGGCCGTGGCCATCATGGCCCCCATCGCGGGACGCCTGTCGGACCGCTATCCGGTCGGCATCCTCGGTGGCGTCGGTCTGGCGCTACTGTGCGCCGGGCTCTTGTCGATGACCTTCATGCCGGCCGCACCCACCGTCTGGGAAATCAGCTGGCGCATGCTTCTGTGCGGCATGGGCTTTGGCTTCTTCCAGTCACCCAACCTGAAAGCGCTGATGACCAGTGCGCCCCCCCATCGCAGTGGCGGCGCATCCGGTATCGTGGCCACAGCCCGCCTGCTCGGTCAAAGCGTGGGCGCAGCGCTGGTCGCGCTATGCTTCAATCTTTCCGAAACGCAAGGCTCGCGCCTGGCATTGGGCTTCGGCGCCGCCTTTGCAGGGGTCGCGTGCATTGCCAGCTTCCTGCGTCTGCTGACCAAGAATCCCTACGCACCACCGTTGAAAAAATAAGTTTTTCTCACCATTCCTCACGGCCGCGGCCTGCCGGATTCTCAGGCGGCGGCTATCTTTCCTCAGCATTTTGTCAGCTTCGGCGGGCGCTGCATTCTCACTCTTTTCCACACACCAACATTGGCGAGCGCAAACGGAAATTTCGACCGTTAATCCCCGCTTAATCGACCTCAAGCAAAACGCATTCTGTTACGATAATTTCAGCTAGCTTAGCCATGCAAGCGAGTTCTGCCACGTGGGAGACACTACCAATAATAGGCGTCATTTCATCAGGGAAATCGAACCGCTTTCAAAGCGGGAAACAGTGACAGGCACAGACCTGAATTCGATATGTTGAAATCCATCGCCTTAGAACAATTGCGTTTGGGCATGTATGTCCACTCCATCCCCGGGGGATGGATCAGTCATCCTTTCTGGCGCAAATCCTTCAAGATCGAGAGCCTGGAAGACCTGCAGACGCTGCGCGACTGTCCGATCGACCAGGTCACCATCGATACCGCCAAGGGCCGCGACATTGCGCCGGACCACCTGGAAGACGACCCGGAAGATGCTCACGAAGAGCATGACCCTACCGCAGCAGTCGCCGTGGCCGTACGCAAGCCGGCCCAGCGCACCGAGACCGCTGTCGAACGCGAACGTGCGGCACGCATCATTTCCTCTTCCAAGTCCACCGTGCTCAACATGTTTTCCGAAGCGCGCATGGGCAAGGCGGTGGACGTCAAGGATGCCGCCGAGCTGGTCACCGAGATCACCTCCTCGGTCTCCCGCAACGCCGACGCCCTCATCAGCCTGGCCCGCCTGAAGACCACTGACGATTACACCTACATGCATTCGGTGGCCGTCTGCGCCATGATGATCTCCCTGGCCAACCAGCTGGGCATGACTCAGGAGCAGACCAGGCAGGCCGGCATGGCGGGGCTGCTGCATGACGTCGGCAAGATGGCCGTGCCGTTGGACATCCTCAACAAACCGGCCAAGCTGACCGAAGAAGAGTTCGCCTCCATCCGTTCGCACACCGTGCAAGGCCACAGCATCCTGCAGCAGATCGAAGGCATCGGCGAGGTTCCGCTGGATGTCTCGCTGCACCATCACGAGAAGATCGATGGCAGCGGCTATCCCTTCAATCTCAAGTCCGACAGTATTTCCATCATGGCCAAGATGGGGGCGGTATGCGACGTCTACGACGCCATCACCTCCAATCGTCCCTACAAGGCGGGCTGGGACCCGGCCCGTTCGATCCGCCACATGGCCAGCAGTGCCGGGCATTTCGACCCGGTGACGATGCAGGCCTTCGTCAAGGCCATCGGCATCTACCCGACCGGCTCCTGCGTCATCCTGCAATCGGGTCGACTGGGCGTGGTGGTGGACCAGCGTCCGGACCAGTTGCTCACGCCGCGCGTGAAGGTGTTCTACTCGACCACCAGCCGCATGCCGCTGAAGTCCGACATCGTCGACCTCGCGCACGGCAGCGACAAGATCATCGCCTACGCCGACCCGGCCAAGTGGGGCATCCGCAGCCTGCCCAGCATCGACCTGCTCTAGGGCCTGCCCAAAAAGAAACGGCGCCAGTTTCATCCCTGGCGCCGTTGCTATGTCATTGCTGCCGCAAACCCGGTTCAGTCACGTTGCGCAAATGCCGCCGTCGAGGCCAGTTCATTCAACAGTGCCACGGTGGAACAGCAGGACACCTCGTAGGGATTGAGCTCACCGGTGACCGAATACTTCAGCAGCAGGGAACGATTGATCTTGTCCAGCCGGATCTTGCCCATGGTCCAGGAGGAATACTGGCGTTCGTCGATCGACTCATAGGCCAGCAGGATCACATCCTGATGTCGCGCATCGCCCAGCAGCCGGCCGTACAGTCGGTTGACCTGATCGCGTCCGCCTTCGAGCACCTGCACGAAGATGGTATCGCTGTAGCACAGCACCCCGGTGATGCCCTGTTGCGGATTGCGCTGACGCGACGCCGCCAGGATGCCTTCGATGGTCTCGTGGGTGATGGTCTCGCGTGCGCGGCTTGCATAGATCAGACGAACCAGCATGATTAACCTCGTTGACGTTGGGAAATCAGCGCCAGGAATTCACGGCGCAGGTTGGCGTCACGCAGGAAAGAGCCGCGCATGACGCTGTTGATCATCTTCGACTCCACGTCCTTGACGCCGCGCCAGTGCATGCAGAAGTGGTCGGCTTCCATGACGATGGCCAGGCCGTCAGGCTGCAGCTTCTGCATCAGCAGGTCGGCCGCCTGCGAGACCGCCTCTTCCTGGATCTGCGGACGGCTCATCACCCACTCCAGCAGGCGGGCATACTTGGACAGGCCGATCAGGTTGGAATGCTCATTGGGCATCACCCCCACCCACACCTTGCCCATGATCGGGCACAGGTGGTGCGAGCAGGCGCTGCGCACCGTGATGGGGCCGACGATCATCAGCTCGTTGAGACGCTCGATGTTGGGGAACTCGGTCACCGGCGGCGCCACCTGGTAGCGGCCCTTGAAGACTTCGTTGAGGTACATCTTGGCCACGCGCTTGGCGGTGTCCTGGGTGTTGTGGTCGCTCTCGACATCAATCACCAGGCTCTCCAGGACAGCGGCCAGCTTGGATTGCACCTCCGCCTGCAACTGCTCCAGTTCACCTTCCCTGATGAAGGCGGCGATATTGTCGTTGGCGTGGAAACGCACGCCGGCCGCCTTGATGCGCTGGCGAATACGGGCGGAGACCAACTGATCATGCATCGTCGGTGCGGCTGCGGCTGCCTCGGCGCTCACCGCGGCCTGGTTTTTTTCTGTTGCCATGATGGTATGCGATCACGCACGACGGGATCGCAGAGTTGGGAGTGGCGCCATTATGCACGGAAATGCGCGAGCGCATTGCCGCCCAACCTGCGTCAAGCCCGGGTCAATCCACCGGCCCGCAAGGTCTGCACTTAACTCTCGTTGAAGATTGTTTGCCGCACTTTACAAGGACCTAACCGCTGCTTACACCGTTACCCACCATCATCCCTGCCAGTGCTGCCACGCCTTCAACGGCGTCGGTGGCCACGCGCGCCGGGCATCCAGCCAGGCCGTCCAACGGGGGGATCGTCATGTCATTCCAGTTTCGCCTTGCCGGCGCCTGCGCGCTGGCCGTTTCGCTGTCGGCCTGCAACAGCCCGGCACCGATGGTCAACGGACCTACCAGCGTACGCCCTGCCTATCAGGTGCCCAACGTGGAAAACAATGGCGCCATCTTCCGCGTCTCCAGCGCCCAGCTGTTCGAGGAGCCGACCACCTACAACGTCGGTGACATCATCAAGATCGACATTTCCGAGTCGATCAGCAGCAGCAACAAGGCCGCCACCAACAACAGCCGCGACAGCTCCCTCACGCAGAAGGGACCCGGCTCGGGCGCACCGCTGGGCGGCCTGTTCACCCAGCTCTACGACGCCAACTATTCGGCCTCCGGCAACAACACCTTCAAGGGCTCGGGTGACAGCAGCAATACCAACACCATGAGCGGCACGCTGATGGTCTCCATCGTCGAAGTGCTTCCCAACCGCAACCTGGTGGTGGCCGGTGAAAAACGCATCGGCGTCAACGGCAACATCAACACGCTACGCTTCTCGGGCGTGGTGCGCACACGCGATATCCGGGGCGGAATCGTGGCCTCCTCCAACGTCGCCGATGCCCGGCTGGAACAGGTCGGCGGCGGCTCCATTGCCGACGCCAGCACCGATGGCAACTTCTTCCGCCGCCTGCTGACGATCTGGTAAGCACGTTGACAGCGAAGGCAACAAAAGACAAACGGCAAGCCTGGCTTGCCGTTTTTCATTGCGTACTGGATAGCGTTGGATGTACGGGCCAGACGAGCGCCCCGCCCCTTTTCTCAGAAACCGTTGGCGGCACCGCGCATGTTGTCTGGCGAATTGTCCGCCACGATGGGATTGCCCGGGAACAGCGCATCGATCAGGGGCGCCAGCTTGTCACCGGCGGACGCCCACTTGTCCTGGCCGAAGGAGCCCAGCCGGTATTGCGCCGTACCCAGCACGCGACCATCGCGCCGCAGGGTCAGCGCGGCATAGGTGAGATAGGGGGTATAGGCATCGGTGAAGACCTTGGTATCCCATTTGACGTAACCGACGTAACTCAGCGTCACCGGGCAGGCCAGCGCCTGGGTACCGGCATCATAGACCCGGCTTTGCACCCCGTGCTTCTGCAGCTCGCCCTGCAGGCCCGGCACGAAATCGCTCAGGGCCACCGAGCCATTCCACTCGATGCAGACATCGCGGATCGGATCCTTGCTGTAGACGATGGGATTCTGGGTGGTGTTGGGCGTCATCGCCTTGACGCTGGACGCCGCCGAGCCCACCAGGCCCACGGCATCCACCAGGGCATTGCCGGAAGTGACGACGCAACCCGCGAGCGATGAAACCAGCAAGGTGGCAGTGATGATGGTGCGCATGATGCTCTCCCCCGAGCGCAATCCGATGTGCCGCATCCCGCATGGCGCGGGTGGCCGGATCACAGGCTGCCCATCATAGCGGCGCACGGCAGGGCGACTGTTCCGTTTTACCTGTATTTACGCTGGCCGCTTGCGCGCTTTACAGCAGGCAGCAAGACGCAAAGCCGCGCCGGCACGACCGGATGCAACATGGCCCACGGTGCTGGCACAATAGCCGGCTGTGGCCACCTGTGCCATGCCCACAAGGAGATTTCCATGTCCGCTTTCATCCCCCGCACCCTGCTGGCCCTGGTCGTGCTGCCGGCCGCGCAGGCCGATACCCTGAAGTCCGAAACCGAGGTGCGCGCCCTGACCGACAAGGTCATGGCTCAGGCCGGTGCCGGCCGTACCGACGATGCCTACGGCATGCTCTCGCCGTATGCGCTGGTCGACATCCGCGCCTTCGAAACCGCCCGCACCAACGCCCGCAGTTCGCGCATGGCCATCGAAGCCCTGGTCGGCAATTCGGTCGGCTATGAATTCATCCGTTCGGAAAAGGTCGGTGAATCCCTCATCAAGCTGACCTACATCGAAAAGACCGAGCGCCAGGCCATCCCCTGGATGTTCATCTTCTACAAGGCGCCGGCCGGCTGGGCGGTCAGCACCTTCAGCAACGGCGCCAACGTCGACGCCCTGTTCGATCGCTGACGGCAGCTCGGCGACGCTCCACTCAGATCACGCGCTGCGGCTCGAGGTCGGCACTCTCGATCTCGCTGGCCACGCCCGATATCTTGTCGGCGATCAGACGCGAGGAACCGCAGGCCGTGGTCCAGCCATTGGAACCATGGCCGGCGTTGAGCCAGAGATTCGGATAACGGGTCGCACCGATCAGCGGCGCACCATCCGGAGTCATCGGTCGCAGGCCGGCCCAGTATTCCACCTTGGCCAGGTCGGCGCCCTGTGGATAAAGATTCTTCAGCGACTTCAGCGCCGTGGCGCAATCGCGCGGCGTGACGCGCGTGTCCCAGCTGCCGATCTCGGCCGTGCCGGCGGCGCGGATATGCTGGCCCATGCGGGTGATGGCCACCTTGTAGTATTCGTCCATGACGCCACTGCGCGGCGCGCTGGCAGGGTCGGCCACCGGCACCGTGATGGCATAGCCCTTGACCGGATAGATGGGCAGGTCCAGGCCCAGCGGCTTCAACATCGGCACCGAGGCACTGGCGCAGGCCACCACGTAGGCATCGGCACGCAGCGTGGCGTTCCGGGTGCGCACGCCACTGACCTGACCACCGGCCACCTCGATGGCCTCTACCTCTGTGGACAAGTGGAACTCCACCCCGTGCGCCTGCAACCAGGCCGCCAGGGCGCGCGCGAACAACGGGCAGTTGCCGGTCTCGTCCAGGGGCAACAGCAGGCCGCCCTTCAGTTCGTGGCGCGCTGCGTGCAGGCCGGGATCGAAGGCCACGCAGCCATCGGCATCCAGCAATTCGAAAGGCACGCCGGCTTCTGCCAGCACCCGGGTCGACAGGCCTGCATTGTCCAGTCCCTCCTGGGTACGGAACAGCTGCAGGTTGCCGCCGGTGGTCTGTTCGTAGCGGATGTCCAGGCGTTCGCGGATCTGCTTCAACTGGCCGTGGCTGTAGCGCGCCAGACGCCCCATGCGGGCCTTGTTGATGGCATAGCGCTCAGGCGTGCATTGCGCCAGGAAGCGCTGCAGCCACTTCCACTGGTGCGCATCCAGGCGCGGTGTAAAGCGTAGCGCCGCCTCGATGCCCAGCCAGCTCTGCACCGACCACTTCAGCGACTTGGCCGGCATGCCCGGTGCGGCCCAGGGCGTGGCATAGGACGGACAGACGTGTCCGGCATTGCCCACGCTGGTCTCGGCGGCCACTTCGGCGCGGCGCTCGACCACGACCACTTCATGGCCGCGCTCGCGGAGGAAATAAGCAGTGGTGACGCCGACGATGCCGGCGCCCAGCACGATGATGCGCATGGTTTGGACTTCTCGAAGAAAGATGAATGACGTAAATCTTATAAATTATTTTGTGGATGGCAGCATGAGCACTACAGCGTCAGGCCACCATCCACATGCCACACCTGACCGGTGACATAGGACGCCGCTGGGCTCAGCAGGAAGCCGATCACGTTGGCAATCTCCTGCGGCTGGCCCAGGCGCTGCATGGGAATGCGCGCCAATGCCGCCTGCCACGCTGCCGGATCGATGGCCGACTTGGCCGGATCACTCTTCTGAACGTAACCCGGCGCCACCGCGTTGACCGTCACGCCTGCCAGCGCCAGTTGCACCGCCAGTGACTTGACCAGCGCCTCGATGCCGGCCTTGGCCGCCGCCGACGCCGGGAAGCCCGATTCGCCCAGCCGATACACATGGGCCACGAAGGAACTCACCGCCACCACCCTGCCCTGTCCGCTGGCCATCAACGGCTCGCGGCAGGCCGTGACCAGACGGAAGAAGCCGCTCAACAAGGCATCCAGCGAGCGCGACCAGTCCCCCTCGGAGAGCTCGCCGATGCGCTTGCGATCGGCAAAGCCGGCATTGGCCACCAGCGCGTCGAGCCGACCGTGCTGCAGCAGCGCCGTATCACGCAGATGTGCGGCGGTCTGCGGATCGGCCAGGTCGCCCAATGCCAGGGTGCAGCGCGCACCCAGAGCGCGGCAGTGTTGCGCCACCGCCTGCAACTCGGGGGAGTCGCTGCGCGCATGGAGGATCAAGGCCACGCCGGGCGCGGCCACGGTGGTGGCGACCGCCGCGCCAATGCCGCGGGCAGCGCCCGTGATGAGAATGGTACGGACGGTTTCGCCATCGATGGCGGGGGAAGATGCGCTCATGGTCCTGAAGAAAAGAAGGCGCGTTCCCGGATGCCGGGAATTGACATGGATGCACGTCAGCGCAATCCCGCCATTTTAGCCAAAGCCAGTCGCGGCGTGGGCTTGCGGGCTGTCGATTGCTGTCCTGCGCGATGTGCCGGCCGACCGTTCTCCATTACAATGGCCGGATTTGCAGGATTCACGGCATGCGCCACCGGCCATGCTGGTCCATGTGATGACGCCCCTTCCCATGTCCGACCTTCTACCTGACCCATGCCAGCATGCGCCCCGGGCGCACAGGGCATGGTTCGTGCATGCGATGCGGGCATCCCTCTTCCACGGAGCCGGCCCCCGCCCTTCGCTGGAATCACGCGTTTCGTAACCAAGGAAAAACACAGATGTATCAATGGGACTTCGGCTCGCTCTGGCAATTCAGGAGCATCATCGGCATCGGCTTCGTCTATACGCTGAGCTATACGGTTGCCTGTATTGCCCTTGGCTTGCTGGTGGGCCTGGTGGTCGGTCTGGGTCGGCTGTCCACCAACCCCTTCATCTCCGGTCCGCTGCGCGCCTTCGTCGAAGTGTTCCGCTGCACCCCGGTGCTGGTGCAACTGGTGTGGTTCTACTACGCGCTGCCGGTGCTGCTGGGCATCGAGATGTCGGCCGGCACCGCCGCCATGCTGTCGCTGGCGCTGTACGGCGGCGCCTTCTATTCCGAGATCATCCGCGGCGGCATCGTCTCCATCGACCTGGGCCAGTCCGAAGCCGGCTGGGCACTGGGCATGACGCGCTTCCAGCTGATGAAGCGCGTGATCCTGCCGCAAGCCTTCAAGCGCATGACCCCGCCGCTGGTGAACCAGTCCATCATGCAGCTGAAGAACACCTCGCTGCTGTCGGTGCTGGCCGTGCCGGACCTGCTGTACCAGGGCCAGATCATCGCCCACGAAACCTATCGCCCGCTGGAAATCTATACGCTGGTGGCGATCATCTATTTCATCATCCTGCTGCCGGCCACCATCTGGGCCAAGCGCCTGGAAAATCGCCTGTCGGCGCAGCATGGTTGAGGAGAACAGGATGAACACCCAGGTCAACAACAACGCCAACGCGATGATCCAGATCAGCAATCTCAAGAAGGCCTTCGGCGAGCACGTGGTGCTCAAGGACATCTCCATCCAGATCGGCAAGGGCAGCGTGGTCGCCATGATCGGGCCATCCGGCTCGGGCAAGTCCACCCTGCTGCGCTGCCTGAACCTGCTGACCGTGCCCGACCAGGGCGCGGTGCGCATCGGCGAGCGCCACTTCGAATTCGACGGCCGCAAGTCGCGCCTGCCCAAGGATCGTGAACTGGCCGCATTCCGCGCCCGCACCGGCATGGTGTTCCAGCATTTCAACCTGTTCCCGCACATGACGGCGCTGGAGAACGTGATGGAAGGCATGGTCACCGTACTGCGCACGCCCAAGGCGCAAGCTCGCACGCAAGCCATGGAACTGCTGCAGAAGGTGGGGCTGGCAGACCGTGCCGACATGTATCCGCAAAAGCTCTCCGGCGGCCAGAAGCAGCGCGTCGCCATCGCCCGCGCCCTGGCCATGCAACCGGACGTGATGCTGTTCGACGAAGCCACCTCGGCACTGGACCCGGAACTGGTGGGCGAAGTGCTCAACGTGATCCGCAGCCTGGCCGCCGACGGCATGACCATGATCCTGGTCACCCACGAAATCGCCTTCGCCCGTGAAGTCGCGGACCAGGTGGTCTTCATGCGCGACGGTGTGGTGGTGGAAGCCGGACCGCCGTCGCAGGTGATCGACAATCCGCAGCAGGCGGCGACCCAGGCCTTCCTGTCACGTTTCAATGCTTGATTGCTAGGGCCTGTTCACATTTAATCTACGAGTGCGAGAGGTCGCCAAGCGTTGACTGCCTAGGCGCAGCGACGCGCCGTAGTGGTGCTACGGCAAGGAGCTGCAACAACGGCAGGCGACGCTTGGCGGCCTCTCCCGGAGGGTTGGCCCCAGAAGGCGCGCTGGCGGCGTTGCACGTCAGGGCTGGTGGCACCACCACCAGCCCTGACGCGCGCCTTGCCACCACGCCTTCTGGGGCCAACGCATCTCGCAGATTAAATGTGAACAGGCCCTAGTTACACTGAATTACGTTCAACGTAATTCATGAGAATGGCGTGTCACCTGTTTCGGTGGCGCGCCATTTTCATTTCAGGTGCCATCGACAGGCGGGAGGGGCGCTGAAAAAAATCGAGTTCTTGTGCAGTTTAGCCATTGCCGACTCGACATGGTTATCCGGATCAGGCAGCGTACCGCTTTCCCGCAACCGTCCTTTCAGGAGAAACGCAATGAAAACGTCTGCCAACGAAACCATCGTGGTCAGGGCGACCACCCGTGAAAAGCTGGTCATCTCCGCCAAGGCGCGCAGGCTCGGCCTGGATGTACCGGACCTGATGTGCAAGGGCGCACTGGCCTACGAAGGCGGACAGATGGATGAGGCGCTGGGCGAACTGGCCAGCCTGGCCCGGCAGGCTGCCGAGCGGGCTTGTGCCGCCATCGATGAGACGCTGGACTTTGTTGCCGCCAGCAACGCCCGCCTGGCGGCACTGGAGGCACAACGTCAGGTCAGCGCGGCGAGGTCCTGATGTTCGGTCTCACCGGGCGGCTGTGGACGGCATTGACCGCCATCATCAAACTGGAAGACAAGGTCACGCGACAAAGCGAAGCGATCCGCCAGCAACAGGCCAGGATAGAAGATCTGACCGAGCGCATGATCAGGCTCGAGACCTTGCTGGAAGTGGTGATCCGCTCCAGCGAATTCAAGCGCCTCAATTGACGACAAACGCCCGGCCTTCGACGGGCAGCCCCCCTCCCCGAATCAAGCAAAGTTCTCAACCCGGTCCTGTACAGGCAAAAAAAAACCGCACCATCGCTGGTGCGGTCCGAGTGCTGGCGTGCGGGACGCCGGCCTGTACTTAAAGCGGAATCTGCGGCGGCACATCTTCCGGCTTCACGCCGGAGAGCTTCTGCAGGTTGCCCAGCACGGTCGGCTTGATCTTGCCGGCCGCGCGCTCGGCCACGATCCACTTGTTGATGGTCTCGACCCAGGCCTTGTCCTCTTCCTTGGGGACGCCGATGTTGGTGGAGGTTGCTTCCAGCGGTTGCGGCACGTACATCTTGCCCAGCGCCGGGTTCTTCTTCAGGATGTTCAGCGCCAGCAGCCACACCAGTACCTGCGCATCGACACGACCGGTCTGCAGCGCCAGGGTGGCATCGTCGGCCTTCTCCAGGCGCACGATGGTGGCATTGGGGCAGACGCGGCTGATCATCTGGTCGTGCGAAGAACCGATGTCCACGGCGATCTTCACTTCCGGCTTGTTCAGCTCGGCCCAGGTCTTGAATTCCTTCTTGGAGACCACGGTGAAGGCATTCAGGAACAGCGGTTCGGTAAAGCCGATCACCTCGCGGCGTGCCGGGGTCGGATTCATGCCGAAGAACAGGTCGATCTTGTGGGTCTGCAGATCCAGCACCGAGTTGCCCCAGGTGGTTTCGGTGATGTCCAGCTTGACGTTCAGGCTGGCCGCCAGGCTCTTGGCGAAATCGATCATGAAACCGCCCCACTCACCGCTGGCCAGGTCCTTGTTGTAGTAAGGCGCAGCACCACGCACGGCACCGATACGCAGGGTCTTGGTACGCTGCACGCGGGCCAGGGTCGGTTCGGTCGAGCCGGTCGCAGCGGCGGCCTGGGCGAAGACATTCGGAATGGCGCTGGCAGCGGCAAGGCCGGCCACGCTGGTGATGAAACTGCGACGGTTGGTCATTTCTCTGTTCTCCCTGATTTGGCGGATGGCGCGGCCGCCGCGTGGACGGCAGCGTTGCGCAAGTGGTCTGCGCCCGGCCCACGCCGGACGGCGTCGACGATTTTAGCCCAGCCGCAGGCGGCCCGCCCGGGCAATTGCCGGCAGCAGGGACCCGAGTGGGGCTGCCTCCCAGCAGGCAGGAAAAATTTCCCGGCTACCGCACAAACAGTGGCGGACTCACACCGTTGAACGAAATCTGACAGCCTGCGCATGCGCGCAAGCCCGGTTGAAGATTTTCTTACAGCCACGCCATCCGGGTAAAACCGGGTAAGGCCGACGCTCCACGGAAACCCGCGCGCTTAATCTGGGACCTCTCGCATCGATGCCGCACGGCAATGCCACGATTGCCATGCACACATACGCGAGGACCAGTCAACCGGGGGATTTCATGCGTATTGAACAAACCAGCCAGCATAGGGGCGGCATCGTGCTCGCCTGCCTGAGCGCCGTCGCCCTGGGTGGCTGCGCCAGCTTCAGCGAAGTCAGCGCCGGGCAGGACGAGCTCTATCAGGTCTCGGCCACGGGCGTGAGCTACACCATGTCCATTCCTGCCCTCACCGCGGCAGCGCGTGAAAAGGCCCGCGACTTCTGCGGCCGGCAGCAGATGCAGGCCGACCTGCGCCAGCTGGTGCGCGGTTGGCGGCCGATGCAGGTGGACCTGTATTTTCGCTGCCAGCCCACGGGCGTGAGCTTGCAGGCGCTGCTGGACTAGGCCGCCGGAAAATCGCGCTCGCGCAGCGGCTGGCCATCGGCATCGATCGCCTCGGCCAGCTTCACTGCGGCTACACCCAGCGAAGCGACGGCATCGGCAGCATCGAACAGGGCGACCTGCACGTCCCCGTCGATAGGCTGTACCGAACGCGCCAGGAGTCCCTGCGCGCCCCGCAGCACGACCTGCAGCTGGATCTCGCTCTCTGCATCGTCGATGGCAAAGAAGGCGCTGGCCTGCGCGGCCTGCGCACCTGCCTGCGCCAGCCCAGCCTCCAGTTCCGAGAGCATCTGCAGCGTGCGATATTCCGCATTGCCGGTCTGCTTGGCACCGTGGAACAGGTCCTGGTACAGGAAGTGCAGCTGGCACTGCGCCGCCTCGCCGGATTGCCCGGTCAGGCAGCGCTGCATCAGCGGCGTGATCTGCTCGCTCCACTGGCGGAAGCGCTGCGCGCGCGCTTCGAAATAGGCATCGGCTGCCGCCTCTTCCGCCGGAATGGCATAGAAGGGATCGTCCACATCCTTCAAGGCAAAGCCCAGCAGGAAGCGTAATTCGAGCGCCTCATCGTCAGCCCCGAAGGCGCTCTCCGGCCAGCCGCGCATGCTGCGCTCGATGGCCGGCACGCTCAGTATCTTCTTGTCGGTGAGCGAGGCGAAGGCGTCGCGGTTCATGGCCTCGACTTCGCTGAAGCTGAGCGCATTGATTTCTTCAGGATGATAGAGATGGTGGACCAGCACCACGCGCGCGCCGGGGCTCTCCAGACCGGCCTCCTGCAGGCTGGTGCGCAGCGCATCGAAGGCATCGCCATCGGCCAGCGCCAGCGCTTCCTTCAGGCCGCCACGGGTGCGCACCAGCAGCGGGATCAGGAAGGCGTTGATCTCCAGCTCCTTCTCTCCCCGTCGCAGCACGATGATGTCCGCGCCCTCTTCCACCACCTCGCGCAGGAAGGCATGACCACGCTGGTCGTCGTAGCGCAACTGTTCCAGTGCTTCGTAGAGGGTATCGTCGTCGCGCTCGCGCAGGGTATTGCGCACCATGCGCTCCAGCTCTTCCTGACCGGTACGGCGACCGCGACGGTCCGGCGCACTGGCGGCCACGGCGCTGGCCAGGGCCACCATCTGCTGCACACGCAGTTCGTCTTCGTCCAGGCTCTGCGAGGCCGCGTGGGCCTGATGCTGGCGCCGACGTGCCGCTTCGGTGGAGACGTGGGTGCGGGGCTTGTCGCGGACCGGGCCCTGGGCGGCCGGCTTGGCCGGCGGGCGGGACTGGCTGGCAGCCGGTTTCCGGGCTGCGTTCGAGGGTGATTTGCCGGAGGGGCGCTTGGCTTGATTCATGTCTTCCTCGCTCAATGCAGCGGTAATTTTTCAGAACTGGAACGGCCAGGCAAGGTCGCCAGGAACATCCCCGCCAGGGCCACCGCAAAGGCCGTGGCCTGCAGCGCCGACAAGTTCTCGCCCAGCGCCAGCACACCGACCACGGCAGCCGATATCGGCAGCATCACCGTGAACACGCCCGCACGCGCGGCCGGCACCACCTTCAGGCCGGTCATCCACAGCCAAACGGTCCACACACTGGCCGCCAGCGCGTAGAACACCAGCAACAGCCAGATGTTGGCCGGCACCGAGATGAAGTCGAACTGCAGCGCGGTATAGAGGCCCATGGGCGTCATCAGCAGCAGCCCCCACAGGTTGATGACGGCGCTGATGCGCTTGGGCGTGAGTACGGCGGTCAGCTTCTTGCCGATGACCGCATAGGCGGCCTCGCACAGCACCGCACAGAACACCAGCACATTGCCCAGCCAAGCGTATTGGCCGTGGCTGGCTGCGGCCCCTGCTCCGTGATGATCCTTGGCCAGCGACAGCAACCCGATACCGATGGCCCCGCAGGCCACCGCACCCCAGACGCGCAGGCTGATCTTCTCCTTCAGGAAGACCCAGCTCATCACCGCCACCACCGCCGGAATCGCCGACATGATCACGCCGGCCGAGACCGCATTGGTCATCGACACACCGGTGATCATGCACAGCGTGAAGAGAAAATTGCCGAGGAAGGATTCGAGAAAGACCAGCCAGCGCGATTGCGCGCTCAGGGGCTTTTCATCGGCCGGCTTCTTCAGCCAGCGCAGCATGGCGATGGCGCCGATGCCAAAGCGCAGCCAGGCCAGCAGGAACACCGGCAGCATCGCCGCCAGCGGTTTGGTCAGCGCCACATAGGCGCCCACCATGGACATGCTCAGGATCAGGCAGCCGTAGCCCATGGGGCGGCTGGGGGTGTAGCTCATGTGCGGTTTGATGTTTGTCTCGGGACCAGGCGCCGTGAAATGTAGCGCGCTGGGGGAACCAGCATTTTACCCGCTCAAGAGCAATGACCGAAACGCGAGGGCATGACTGGTCCCGCGGTCAGTGCAACAGATAGGCCACCAGCCGCTCCGCACCGACAAACAGGGCGATAAGCAATAGCAGTCCGATACTGAATACCTCCCACGCCACAGGTGCGGAGTGGATTTCACCTTTGCATAAATCCCGCCAGAGTTTCCGAAAGAAATTCCTCATGTGCCTGCCTTCCGATGTGATTGTCGATGTTGGCGTCATCCTGGGGTTCGACGCGCCATCGGGAAGGTAAGCGAATATCTGCTGGAAAAAGGCAAATCCTCTTGGAAAGGCCGCGGTGTCAAAACATTTCGCACCGCGTCCAAAATTACTGCGAGATCGATCCTGCCGATGTCACCACGCCGCCAGAATCCCGCCCTTGAACTCCGTCTCGATGTACTGCTTCACCTCCGGCGACTGGTAGGCCTGCACCAGCTTGCCCAGCCAGGGCTGGCCGCGATCCTTCTCGCGCACGGCGATCAGGCAGGCGTAGGGGCTGTCGCCGCTTTCCACCACCAGGCTGTCGCGGGCGGGATTGAAGCCGGCCTTGGAAGCATAGTCGGCATTGATGGCGGAGGCATCGAGGTCGTCCAGCGTGCGTGGCAGTTGCGCAGCGTCGATCTCGACGAACTTCCACTTCTTCGGATTTTCGGTGATGTCGATGGGGGTGGCGTTGGTGCCGATGAGCGGGTCGATGCCGGCGCGCAGCTTGATGACGCCATGCTTCTGCAGCAGCAACAGCACGCGGCTTTCGTTGGCGGGGTCGTTGGGGATGCCGATCTTGGCGCCAGTGGGGACGTCCTCAAGCTTGCGGTACTTCTTCGAATAGACCGCCATCGGGCCGATCATGGTCTTGCCCTCGGCATACAGCTTGTAGCCACGCGCCTTGATCTGAGCATTGAGGAAGGGGCGATGCTGGTAGCTGTTGGCGTCGAGTTCACCCGCATCGAGGGCGGCGTTGGGCTGGATGTAGTCGTTGAACTCGATGATCTTGACCTTGTAGCCTGGGTTGTCGCGTTCGAAGACGCGTCGTGCCTGCTCAAAGATCTGTGCGTGCGGACCACTGGTGACGCCGACGCGGATCACCTGATCTGGTGCGGCCTGTGCCGTCCCGCCGATGCTGGCGAGCGCGCACAGGGCGATGCCGGAAATCCATTTCGCTGCGTTGAACTTCATTCTCTTCCCCGATTGAAAAAGGTCCAATGTAGCGACCGCTCAAGCGGGGCGGAAGGAATCATTTCCGCTTTGCATATGTGCTGCGCGCATGTGCCAACACGCGCCAGCACCCGGGGTGGAATCAGGCGTGCTCGACCGCAGCGGCCCTCCGGAAGCCCGCGCCTACGTGCTCTTGCGGCAGGGTCGCGGCGCGCTGGAAAAGTTTTTCGCGCAGGCTGCCCTGTGCGTATTCGCGCTTGTAGGAGCCGCGCTCCTGCAATACCGGGATGACCAGGTCGACGAAGTCTTCGAAGCTCTCCGGCGTCACCGTGCGGGTCAGGTTGTAACCATCGATGCCGGTGTCGGCGACCCAACTTTCCAGTTCGTCGGCGATGCGATCCGGGGCGCCGACGATGCTGGCATAGCGGCCACCCAGTTCGAGTTGCTGCAGCAGCTTGCGCTTGGTCCAGTTCGACTCCGGTTGCGTGACCGTCTTGGTGAGCGACTGGATGGCGTTGGTCTTGGCAGGGCGGATCGGTTCATCCAGGTCGTAACGCGAAAAGTCGATACCGGTGCCGGCCGAGAAGTGGGCCAGGCCGGCTTCCGGGCTGGCGTAACTGGCGTATTCGCGATAGCGGTCCTGGGCTTCCTGTTCGGTGCGGCCGGTGACCACGGTCAGGCCCATGAAGATCTTGATCGCCTCCGGATCGCGCCCTTCGCGCACGGCGCCGTCGCGGATGCTCTGCACCAGCTTGCGGGTGGCGTCCTTGCTCTGGCTGGAGATGAAGACGCACTCGGCATGACGCGCGCCGAAGGCCTGACCACGCCCGGAAGAACCGGCCTGGTACAGCACCGGCGTGCGCTGGTGCGAGGGTTCGCTCAGGTGGATGCCTTCGACGTGATAGTAGTCGCCATGGTGGGCGATCTTGTGCACCTTGGCCGGGTCGGCATAGATGCGGCGCGCGCGGTCGCGCAGCACGGCACCGTCTTCCCAGCTTCCTTCCCAGAGCTTGTAGACGACTTCCATGAATTCGTCGGCGCGGTCATAGCGCTGGTCGTGTTCCAGCTGTTCGTGCAGGCCCATGGCGCGGGCGGCGCTGTCCAGATAGCCGGTGACGATGTTCCAGCCCACACGTCCCTTGCTCAGGTGATCCAGGGTGGACATGCGGCGTGCAAACAGGAACGGGGCTTCGTAGCTCAGGTTGGCGGTGATGCCGAAGCCCAGATGCTCGGTCACGGCAGCCATGGCCGACACCAGCATCATGGGATCGTTGACCGGCAACTGGATGGTTTCGCGCAGGGTGAGGTCGGTATTGCCCTGGTAGACGTCATAGACGCCGACGATGTCGGCCAGGAACAGGCCATCGAACTTGCCGCGTTCCAGCAGGCGCGCCAGGCCGGTCCAATAGGCGATATCGGTGTAGTCCTGCGAGCGGTCGCGAGGGTGCGTCCACAGGCCGTGGTTGATGTGACTGACGCAGTTCATGTTGAATGCGTTGAGGCGGATTTCCTTCCTGCTCATGATGGCTCCCGGATGACTCAGAGCGCGCCGTGACGCGGCGGCTTCTGGCCGTTGAGCACGTAGTTGCCGATGGCGTGGTATTTCCAGCGCACCGGATCATGCAGGGTGTGGGTACGGGCATTGCGCCAGTGGCGATCGAGGTTGTGCTCCGCCAGGGTGGCCTGCGAACCGGCCAGTTCGAAGAGCTTGCTGCCGGCGGCCAGCGAGACATCGGTGGTCAAGACCCGCGCTTCGGCCACGGCGATGGAGGCAGCGGCCACACTGTCTTCGGTCGGCTCTGCGGCGGCGGTGTCGAGCCGGTCACCGGCACGCTGCAGCAATGCCTCGGCGGCATGCAGCTGGATGGTCAGGTCGCCCACTTCACGCAGGGTCAACGGATCGTCACCGGCGCGTTCGACACCGCTGTCGATCCAGGGACGCGAACGGGTGCGCACGAATTCCAGCAGGTCGGCATACGCGGCCCGGGCGATGCCCAGGTCGATGGCGGCGTGCAGGATCTGCGCCAGCGGGCCGATCTGGGTGGGGCGCGTGAAGGCCGAGGCAAACCCGATCACGGCATCGGCCGGGACCTGCACATTGTCGAATACGGCACTGCCGCTGCCGGTGGTGCGCTGGCCGAAGCCGGACCAGTCATCGATGACGGTCAGGCCGGCGGCATGGCGCGGGACGATGGCCAGTTGCTGCACGCCCTGTTCGTCGATCACCGAGGTCGGGACCCAGTCGGCATAGAGTGCGCCGGTGGCGTAGAACTTGCGACCGTTGATGCGATAGCCCGGGCCGTGCGGGTTGCGTGTGAGGCTGGTCTTGCGCTCGTGCGAGGTACGGGTGCCCAGTTCGGCCAGGGCATTGCCAAAGCGGTCGCCCTGCAGCACGCGCTCGAAGAAGAAGCGTTTCTGCGTTTCGTTGCCGTTGACGCGGATGAGCTCCACCGCATAGAAGTGATTCTGCGGAATCTGTCCGAGCGAGCCATCGGCAGCGGAGATGATGGCGATCACCTCGGCCAGCGTGCCATAGGACACACCGGCACCACCGTATTCACGCGGCACGCTGATGCCCCACAGGCCGGAACGCACGTAGCGCTCCAGCTCGTCCCAGGGCAGCTTGCGTTCGCGGTCGCGCAGGCCGGCTTCACGGCGGAAATCCTCGGCCAGCTTGCGGGCAGCGGCCAGCGCCTCGGCCTCGTCGCGGATGCGGGCGACCAGGCGGGTGGAGGTCGCCGAGGGCGGCGGCAGGGTATCGAGCAGGGTGGCGGAAGCAGCAGCAGTCTGGGTCATGGGGGGCGATCAAGTTCGGGGAGAAGTCAGGGCAAGGTCGGGGCCAGCTCAGCAGAAAATGGGAGACCGGTGGCGCAAGCCTTGCGTCAGGAGACGTTCATTAGAGCAAAGCAACCTGTGAATCCGAACGAAGCATTACGCATGTGCTTGTTTGCTTTTCGCATGCTGTCCATGGCGCGACCAGCGCCGGGCCGTGGGTTGATGCCCTGCGGCAAGCGCGTCAGCACTGTATTTCCAACCAGTATTCGGGGGCGAAATGCGTTAGAATGCGCCGACGTTTCAGCTTAAGTCTTTATCAAGAATCACCGCCATGCTCACCCTCACCGAACTCGAAGATGCAATCAACTACTGGCGCCAGCAGCGTCCGGCCAGCGGAGAGGAGTGCGCACTATCGCCCGAAGTCAATGCCCTCGCCGGGCTGTACGCGCTGATGATCTTCCATCGCCGTCATGAGGTCGACCTGGAACAGATCGATGCACAGGCACGTCAACTGATCGAGGCCTGGCTGGCCAGCTGACCGGTGCCGCCAGGCATTTGCCGGCACTTGCATATTGGTCCGGTCACGTTCCCGTAAGCGCGCTATCCTAGACTCCTTGACGATGTGGTCGCCCTGGCGGTGACAGGCACTCCCTGAAAGGATGAACGATGCGCAAGGACCCCGAACAGACAGCCCCGTCCGCTCCCCGCAAACCCGCCAGCCGGTCCGCCGCGCCGGCGGTCAAGCCGCGCGTGGCGCTGGTGCTGCAGGGTGGTGGCGCGCTGGGGGCTTACCAGGCCGGTGTCTATCAGGCCTTGCACGAGCACGACCTCACGCCGGACTGGGTGGTGGGGACCTCGATCGGTGCCATCAATGCCGCCCTGATCGCCGGCAATCCGCGCGAGACCCGCATCGCCCGTCTGCGCGAGTTCTGGGAGGCGGTGGCTCACCCCGACCTGTTCGACCTGCGCCAGGTGCCCGATGCACTGCGCCCCTGGGCCACCCGCGTGACCACGCTGGATACCTTCCTGCGGGGTGCACCCGGCTTCTTCCGGCCGCGCCCGCTCAATGCCTTTTCGCTGGGCCTGCCGGTGTCACCCGAGGACGCCAGTTTCTATAGCACCGCCGAGCTGGGCGAGACCTTGTCGCGGCTGGTCGATTTCGATTACCTCAACAGCCAGTCCGGTATCCGCATGACGGTGGCGGCGGTCAAGGTCACCTGTGGCACGCTGGTCAACTTCGACTCCCGCGAGCAGCCGCTGGGGCCGGAACACGTCATGGCCAGCGGCGCCCTGCCCCCGGGTTTCGCACCGGTGCGGGTGGATGGCGAGCTGTACTGGGACGGTGGCCTGTACTCCAACACGCCGCTGGAAGCCGTCCTCAACGATGAGCCGCGCACCAACCTGCTGTGCATGATGGTGGACCTGTGGCATGCCGACGGTCCCGAACCGCGTACCCTGGAGGAGGTGCAGACGCGCGAGAAGGACGTCACCTTCGCCTCGCGTTCGCAGCGCCACATCGATGCCTACCTGCAGCAGTACCACCTGCGGCGTGCCGCCCATGCGCTCTACAAGCGCCTGCCGCGTGAAATGCTGACCCAGGAAGACAAGCAGATGATGGCCGAGCTCGGCGCCGACAGTACCATTCACATCGTGCGGCTGGCCTATGCAGGACGTGACTGGAACATGGCCTCCAAGGACGTCAACTTCGCCCGTGGCTCCGTGTTATGGCGCTGGGAACAGGGTTATCAGGACGGCCTGCGCGCCATCGCCCTGGGCAAAGGCTGTGCCTTCAGCGAGACCGATGCCGGCATCGTGGTGCATGACCTGCCCAGCGGCCATACGCAGGTGCAGCCGGAGAAAACGACCGAACGTTCGGCTTGATCGCCCGCAAAGCCGCTGCGGGCGGGGCGTCGCATAATTCCCACGACCTCCGGACTATTTTTGTGCGGCGCACAAATAACACTTGATTTCACCAAAGAAGTGCATAAAATAGGAATTGTTGCGGCGCACAAATCATGATTGTTTGTTGATTCTGGTCGAAAGCCGCTCTCGAAAGCCGATTGTTTGATCGTCACGCTCGTCGGCAAGCTCATTTGTCATATCTATCACCTAGGAGATGAACATGTTTTCGTACCAAGATCAGTTTTCCGCCGCTACCAAGGCCAACCTGCAAGCCCACCTGGACCTCATCAACAACCTGACCGCCAAGGCCTTCGAAGGCGTGGAAAAGATCGTTGAACTGAACCTGTCGGCCACCAAGGCCACCCTGGAAGAAGCCACCGCCGCCGCCAAGCAGCTGGCCGCCGCCAAGGACCCGCAGGAACTGCTGTCGCTGGCCGCTGCACAAGCCCAGCCGGGCGCCGAGAAGGCCACCGCCTACAGCCGTCACCTGGCCGGCATCGTGTCCTCGACCCAGGCTGAATTCACCAAGGCGGCTGAAGCCCAGATTTCCGAAACCAGCCGCAAGCTGTCGGCCCTGATCGACGAGATCAGCAAGAATGCGCCCCCGGGTTCGGAACAGGCAGTGTCCATCCTGAAGGCCACCCTGACCAACGCCAACGCTGCCTACGAGCAACTGTCCAAGAACTCCAAGCAGGCTGTGGAAACCCTGGAAGCCAACCTGGCCAACGCCACCAAGCAATTCACGGCTGCGGCTGAAAAGACCGTCGCTTCGGCCCGCGCCAAGAAGTAAGCCAACGCGTCAGGCAATACTCAGCAAGGCAAACGAAAAACGCCGCTCCGGGCAACTGGAGCGGCGTTTTGCATGGGCGGTCCGACAATCAGGCCTGCGCCACCATGTCCAGCGCCAGCGCCTCGGCCACACGGATACCGTCGATGGCGGCCGACATGATGCCCCCGGCATAACCGGCACCTTCACCGGCCGGATACAAACCCTTGGTATTGAGACTCTGCAGGCTATGGTCGTCGCGCTTGATACGGATGGGCGATGAGGTGCGCGTTTCGATACCGGTCAGCACGGCATCGTGCATGGAATAGCCGCGGATCTGCTTTTCGAAGGCCGGCAGCGCTTCGCGGATGGCCTCGATGGCGTAGCTCGGCAACGAAGGATTGAGGTCGCCCAGCTTCACGCCTGGCTTGTAGGACGGCTCCACGTTGCCCAGTTGCGTCGAGGGACGGTTGGCGATGAAGTCGCCCACCAGTTGCGCCGGGGCATCGTAGTTGCTGCCACCCAGCTCATAGGCGCGACTTTCCCACTCGCGCTGGAAGGCGATGCCGGCCAGCGGATGACCGGGATAGTCGGCCGGCGAAATGCCCACCACGATGCCGCTGTTGGCATTGCGCTCGTTGCGGGAATACTGGCTCATGCCGTTGGTGACCACCCGGCCCGGCTCGGAGGTGGCCGCCACCACCGTGCCACCCGGGCACATGCAGAAGCTGTACACCGAACGTCCGTTGGAAGCATGATGCACCAGCTTGTAATCGGCCGCGCCCAGGATGGGATGGCCGGCACCGGGACCGAAGCGGCACTTGTCGATCAGCGACTGCGGGTGTTCGGCACGGAAGCCGATGGAGAACGGCTTGGCCTCGATGTAGACACCGCGCTCGTAGAGCATCTCGAAGGTATCGCGGGCGCTGTGGCCGATGGCCAGCACCACATGGTCGGCCTCGATCTGTTCGCCGGTGGCCAGGGTCAGGCCACGGATGCGGCCATCCTCGATCAGTACATCCTCGACCCGCTGTTCGAAGCGGAATTCACCGCCCAGCTTCTCGATCTTGTCACGCATCAGCTGGATCATCTTGACCAGACGGAAGGTGCCGATGTGGGGCTTGCTGACGTACATGATCTCCGGCGGCGCATCGGCGGCGACGAATTCGGACAGCACCTTGCGACCGTAATGCTTGGGGTCCTTGACCTGGCTGTAGAGCTTGCCATCGGAGAAGGTACCGGCACCGCCTTCGCCGAATTGCACGTTGGACTCGGGCTTGAGCTCGCGCTGGCGCCACAGGCCCCAGGTGTCCTTGGTACGCTCGCGCACGGTCTTGCCGCGTTCCAGGATGATGGGGTTGAAGCCCATCTCGGCCAGGATCAGCGCGGCGAACAGGCCGCACGGCCCGAACCCGATCACCACCGGGCGCTTCTTCAGGGTCGCCGGGGCGCGGGTGACGAAATGATAGGAAGTGTCGGGCGTAGGGCCGACATTGGTTTTCTTCGCGTTGCGCTGCAGGACTTCGGCTTCGTTCCTGAGCGCGACGTCGATGGTGTAGTTCAGGGTGATGGCCGTCTTCTTGCGGGCATCGTAGCTGCGCCGAAACAGCGTGAAGGACAGCATCTCGTCGGCCTGGATGCCCAGGCGGTCGAGGATGGCGGCGTTCAGTTCATCTTCCGTATGGTTCAACGGAAGGCTTAGCTCAGAGATGCGCAACATGTGCGGAGACTTTCAACAAGGCTGGGGATGCAGGAGGTGGCGCGCCACGGCGGCCGGTAGGGTCACGGCGGGCGGGCTGCGCGAAAGGCGACATTCTACTCCAGCAGGCTGGCCGACCCCAACCCGACGCCGCCCGACGCCAGTTGCGCGCGCGAGACAGCCTGGCGAGCGGCCCGCAAAACTGGTTGCACTACGCAATCATCTGGCCGTACATTGATTGCATATCGCAACCATATGATTGAACCGGGAGAACACCATGGACTACGACGGCCTGCAGCTACCGTCACGGGAACACACCATCCGCCAGTTGCGGGAGCTATCCCGCAAGCTGGTGCGCGAGCTGGGCTTCATGCGCAGCACGCTGGCCGGCAGCGACATGGCGCCCTCGGCGGTGCACGCCATCATCGAGATCGGGCTCAATCCCGGCATCCAGGCGCGCGACCTGGGCGAGCTGCTGTACCTGGACAAGTCCAACACCAGCCGCCAGTTGGCCAAGCTGGAAGCCCTGGGCCTGGTGCGCCGTACGCCACTGGAAGCTGACGGGAGGGCCTTCAGCCTGGCGCTGACCGAGGCCGGGCAGGCCCTGCGCAAGAAGATCGACAAGTTCGCCACCGACCAGGTCTCGGCGGCGCTGCGGCGGATCGTGCCGGAAGACCAGCAGGGCCTGCTGCGGGCACTGGCGCTGTATTCGCAGGCCCTGTCGCGTGAAAACCCGAATGCCGCAGCCTCGCAAGAGAAGCAGCCGATACCGTTGTGCCTCGGCTACCAGCCCGGCTGCATCGGCGACATCGCCAGCCTGCATGCGCGCTATTACGCCGAGGCGGCCGGTTTCGGCGTGTTCTTCGAGCACAAGGTGGGTAGCGAACTGGGTGCCTTCGCCCAGCTGCTGCCGGCCGCCGGCAAGCAACTCTGGACGCATGTGGAGCAGGGACGCACCCTGGCGTCGATCGTCATCGATGGTGATCCCGCCAGCGGAGTAGCCCACCTGCGCTGGTTCATCGTCGATGACAGCCTGCGCGGCGCCGGGGGGGGCGGGCGCCTGCTGGAGGAGGCGATGGCCTTTGTCGATGCGCATGGATTCGCATGCTATCTGTGGACTTTCCAGGGGCTGGATGCGGCGCGCCACCTGTATCTGGCGGCAGGCTTCACGCTGGCCGAGGAGTCGCCCGGGGAGCAATGGGGCAGCCGGGTGGTGGAGCAGCGCTATGTGCGGGCAGCGCGTGGCAAGGTGACTGAAGTGACTGAACCGGCCCGGCGCTGATCGAGCCGGTATCGCAAAGTATCAATCTGCCCGGAGTTGTTACCGCAGCCGGATGCAGTGCTGCGCCCGCCCCGATGCCGGCGCGGCGCACACCCGCACCAGGAAACAACTGGAAACACAACATTACAGTCTTAAAGAAGAGCGGCTCCTACAGTGGCTTCACGGCGCGACCACAGCGACGCGCTGCATCCACCGCCATGCTGTCCATTACAGGAGTCCATGATGAAAACCACAACAAGTCGCATCGCCTTCGCCCTTGTCACCACCCTCTCCGCCCTGGCCGCCGCCCCCGCCGCCCAAGCGCAGGTGGTGGGCGTGGATGTGCGCATCGGCACGCCACCACCGGCCCCGCGCTATGAAGTCGCCCCGCCGCCCCGCCACGGCTATGCCTGGGCACCGGGCTACTGGGCCTGGAACGGTCACCGCCACGTCTGGGTGGGTGGCCACTGGGAACGCGTGCGTCGCGGTTATGCGCGCTATGAGCCGGCCCACTGGCAACAAGGCCCGGGCGGCGGCTGGCATTTCATTCCGGGTCACTGGGCGCGTTGATCGCGTCGAACGCATCGGCTGACAAGCCCGCGAAACGAGCCGGGTCCAGCGCCGCCACCAGATCACGCGGCAGCGGCAAGGGCTCGCGCTCGATCATCGACGCCAGCAGTTCCGCCATCAGCGGTGCCCAGATCAGGCCCCGCGACGCATAGCCCAGCAAACCGTAGAGCCCCGGATCCTGCCCCGGCAGTGCTCCCACCAGCGGCAGCCGGTCGGGCGCGATGCAGCGCTGACCGACCCGCCCGCCCAGGTCGGGATCGGTGGCATCCGGCAGCCCCGGCTGCCCATGGTGCTGGTCGATCTGCGGCAGCATGTGACGCAGACGGTTGAGATTGTCCGCATGGCTGTCGACCCGCAGGGCGGGATCGTCGAAGCGGTCGTAGCTGGCGCCCATGCAGACTTGCCCGGCGTAGGGCCGGGTCAGGTAGCCGTCACCGCACAGGGCGTACGGCAGGTCGGGAAATCCTTGCGCTGGTAGATGCGTGACCTGGCCGCGCACCGCGTTCAGTGGCAGGTCGGCCGCCTGGGCCAGCGCCCTGGCCTGTGCACCGGCAGCCAGGATCACCACCGGCGCCTGGGCGATCACGCTGCCGTCTGCGGCCTGCGCCTGCCACTGCCCGTTCTCGTCCTTGCGCTGCAGGCGCGCCACGGCGCGACCGAAGTGGGTGGCAAGCTGTCCGTGTGAACCGGCCTGCGCCAGCAGGCGGCGGCAGACCGAGGGCGGATGCAACCAGCCTGCTTCCGGAAAGAAATAGCCCCCGCCCATGGTCGGCATGCCCAGCGCAGCAGCCGTGTCGGCAGCCGACATCCAGCGTGCATAACGGGCGGGGTACTGCCATTGCTGCGCCCCCTGTTCGAAGGACCAGGCCTGCTTGGCATCGCGCCCGAACTGCAGGATGCCGCAGCATTCACCGGTGATGGCCGCGCCCTCCTCCAAGCCCACGCCCCCCAGTGCCTGCCAGCGTTGCGCTGCGAACAGGAAGGCCGCACGCGTCAGGCGCGCCAGCGGACTGTCGTCGCGTGCCAACGCGGGCATGAAGAGACCGCCGTGATTGCCGGAAGCACGCGTGGCCACGTCCGGCCCGGCATCCACCAGATCGATGCGCCAGCCACGTGCGGCCAGACGTTCGGCGATGGCCGTGCCGGCCAGGCCGGCGCCGATCACCAGTGCATGGCGGGGCTGGCGCGGGTGACGCTGCAACGGTGTATCGCTGGTGGCCACATGCGAAGCCGGGCGCGCCCACATCGGCGCGTAGCGCAAGGTCAATACGTCGTCACCAAGCGGGCCACGTGGGTGAACGGAAAAGCCGACCTGGCGCATTGCCGCCGTCAGGGCCACCGCTGCCGCTTCGTCAATGTCCCGCACCATGGCCTGGGCGCCGGTCCAGGCCAGGCGCGCCAGCCGTTTGCAAGCATGCGCATGCCAGGGCGGAGCAGCGGCGTCGAAGCGCTGCGGATCGGCATGCAGGTAGAACAGATCGACTGGCGCCTCCAGCCGCGCCAGCTCTTCTTCCAGTGCGCCCCAGATCAGCGTCAGCACCACCCTGCCTTCGTCCAGCAGCAGCCGGTGCGTGCCTGGCAGCGGCAAGGGCCAGGCTTCGCGCAAGGCCTGTGCATAAGTCAAATCTGAATGGAGGGCGTCCGCCGTCGGCGGGTGCGGCAGGATGGCGATGTAATGGAGGCGTTGCACTGGCCCCTGCGCCCGCTGTCGCGCGAAGGCATGCCAGGTGGCGAAAAAGGCATGGCCCAGACCGAAATGCAGGTCCAGCACCACGGCCGTGGACTGCTCGCTCAGGCAGTCAGGGATCGCCACCGGGCCGGGCGCAGCTTGCGCGGCGTCGGCACGCCAGGCGGCCAGCAATTCCGGGGAGGCAGGTTGGAGGGGGCAGGCAGGCATTATCGGTACATCCAGGGGCGGGATCGATCAAGGCCGCCATTCTACGCCGCCCGCCTGCGCAGACCTTGCGCCTTGACAAAGCCCACCGCTCTCCATAATCTGCATACAGAACACAGAAAAAGCGAACCTACACGCAATGCTCAAGATTGCCGCCCCCGCCCAGCTCATCGAACAGGTCTACCACGCCATCCTGGATGCCATCTGCACCGGTGCCATCGCGCCCAATAGCAAGATCACGCAGGAAGGCCTGGCCGAACAGCTGGGCGTGTCGCGCCAGCCCATCCTGCAGGCATTTCAGATCTTGCGACGTGAGGGCTTCATCACCGATGCCGGTCGCAAGGGAGTGATGGTGACGGCCCTGGACCCGCAGCGGCTGCTGCAGCTCTACCAGGTGCGTGCGGTCCTGGACGGCCTGGCCGCACGCGACTGTGCCGCGCACTGCAAGCAGGATGCGGCCCGTCGCGCCGCCACGGCCAGCGAGGGCCTCTCCCTGATCGCAGCGGCCCGCGCCCTGCCGGACATGGACGACCTGTCGGCGCGCATCCGGGCCGACATGGATTTCCACCAGTTCCTCTATCGCAGCAGCGGCAATCCCGTCATCGCCGAGACCACCGCCCTGCACTGGCAGCACATCCGCCGCGCCATGGGTGCCATCCTGGCCGGAGATGTGCGCTCGCACCAGATGGTGTGGGACGAGCATGAGGCGATCCTGCAAGCCGTGCTGGAGGGCAAGCCGGCGCTGGCCGACAAGCTGGCGCGCGAGCATGCCGAAGGCGCGGCCGAACACCTGGCGCGGGCGCTGGATGGCGCACAACAAACTGAACAAAGAGAACAGACAGGCCAGGCCGGCCGACAGGCCTGACCGCTTCACCCTCCCCTTCATTCGCTCGCAGCACGGCTGCGCCCAGCCATGCTTGCCATCTTCAATATCGTCTTTCCGATCTTTTCACTGATCTTCCTGGGCTGGATCTGCCGTCGCCGCAACATCCTGTCGGCCGGCGCGGCCAGCGAGCTGAACCGCTTCGTGATCTGGCTGGCACTGCCGGCCCTGCTGTTCGATTCCATGTCGCGACTGACAGCGGCCGACTTCGCCAACCTGCGCTTCATCGGCGTCTTTGCGGCGGGCGTGGCACTGGTGTTCCTGCTGACCGCATGGTTGCGCCTGCGGCAGAAGGCGGCGGCGGCCGACGTCATCATCGACAGCCTGGGCAGTTCCTACGCCAATGTCGGTTTCATCGGGATTCCCCTGTGCTACCTGGCCTTCGGCCGCGATGGCCTGCCGCCCTCGGTGATCGCGATGATGATGACGGCCTGCCTGCTCTTCGCGGTGGCCATCGTGTTGCTGGAGACCTGCCTGCATGCCCAGGCCGGGCTGGGGCAGACGGTGCTCAAGGTGGGGCGCTCGCTGCTGCGCAATCCCATCATGATCGCGCCGGTGGCCGGGATTGCGGTGGCCCTGAGCGGGGCCACCATCCCCAGCGGCGTGCAGCAGTTGTTCAAGATTCTGGGGGGAGCGGCCAGCCCCTGTGCACTGGTGTCGCTGGGGCTGTTCCTGGCGCAGCCGGTACAGCGTGGCGAGGGCGCACCGGTGTGGCTGCTGGTGGCCTTCAAGCTGCTGCTGCAACCGGCGGTGACGGCCGTGCTGGCCTACTGGATCTTGCCCCTGCCCCGGGTGTGGGCAGACAGTGCGGTCTTGCTGGCGGCCATGCCGATCGGCACCGGGCCGTTCATGCTGGCCGAGCTGTATCAGCGGGAAGTGACGGCCATGTCGCGCGCCATCCTGATCTCCACCACGCTCTCGCTGCCGACCATCGCCGTGATCCTGGCCTGGATCGCACACCACTGAAGGTGATACGCAGTAGCGGCCACGACAGCGCCGGCGCGCTTACAGCATGACCCGTTCCTCGCGCAGGATCTGCTCGAACTTGTCGGCCGGCACCGGCGGGCTGAACAGGTAACCCTGGATCTCGTCGCAACCGTAGTGGCGCAGGTAATCCAGCTGTTCGTCGGTTTCCACGCCTTCGGCGATCACGCGCAGCTTCAGGTGGCGTGCCAGCGAAATGATGGATGCGGTGATGGCGGCATCGTCGGCGTCGATGGTGATGTCGCGCACGAAGGAGCGGTCGATCTTGAGTACGTCGATGGGGAAGCGTTTCAGGTAGGCCAGCGAGGAATAGCCGGTGCCGAAGTCGTCGATGGACAGGCGCACGCCGAGCTTCTTCAACCCCGCCAGGATGCCGATGGCGTGCTCGACATCGGTCATCATCAGGCTCTCGGTCAGTTCCAGTTCCAGCGAGACCGGCGGCAGGCCGGTGTCTTCCAGCACGTCGGCGATGGAGGAGACCAGGTCCTTCTGCAGGAACTGGCCCACCGAGAGGTTGACCGAGACGCTGATGTCCTCATGCCCCTTCAACTGCCACTGGCGGCACTGCACGCAGGCGGTACGCAGGACCCAGGCGCCGATAGGCAGGATCAGGCCGGTCTCCTCGGCCAGGCCGATGAAGCGTGCCGGCGAGACCATGCCCAGTTGCGGATGCTGCCAGCGGATCAATGCCTCGCTGCCAATCACGCGGCCACTGGCCAGGTCCACCTTGGGCTGGTAATGCAGCAGGAATTCGCCGTGGTCCAGCGCATTGCGCAGGTCGCCTTCGATGCGCAGGCGTTCCAGCGCCTGCTCGTTCATCGCCGGGGTGTAGAACTGGAAATTGTTGCGACCGGTCTGCTTGCCGCGATACATGGCGATGTCGGCGTGCTTGATCAGGGTCTCGCCATCGGTGCCGTCGTTGGGATAGCAGGCCACGCCGATGCTGCAGGTCATGAAGAGGGTATGCCCGCCCAGCGTCACCGGTGCTGCCACCGCATCCATGATGCGTTGCAGGCTGCGTGTATCCAGTGACAGCTCATCCTGCTCGGGCAGGATCATGATGAATTCGTCACCCCCCAGGCGCGCCACGGTATCGGCTTCGCGCACCGCCGCGCGCAGTCGCCCGGCCACCGTGCGCAGCAGGGTGTCGCCGGCCTTGTGGCCCAGCGTGTCGTTGACGAACTTGAAGCGGTCCAGGTCGACGAACACCACCCACAGGGCCTGCTTCTGTCGCTCGGCCACGCCGATGGCCTGTTCCAGATGGTGCCGCAGCATGTGGCGGTTGATCAGGCCGGTGAGCGTATCGCGGCTGGCCTGGAATTCCAGTTCGGCTTCATAGCGCTTCATCGAGGTGATGTCGTAGAGCGCCGCCACGAAGTGGGTGACCTCGCCGCTCTCGTCGCGCACCGGGGCAATGTAGAAGTCGTTCCACAGCTCCGAACCGTCCTTGTGATAGTTGCGCAGGACCACGTTGTGCTCGCGCTGCTCGCGCATGGCGATCCAGACGGTCTCGAAACCTTCGGGATCGCTGTCGCGTCCCTCCAGGAAGCGGATGCTCTTGCCCACCGCCTCGGCGCTGCTGTAGCCGGTGATGCGGGCAAACGCCGGGTTGACGTATTCGATGGTGTAGTCGGGCTGTTGGGCCGACAGGATCAGGATGGCATTGGCACTGGCCTCGATGGCCTGATGGCGCAGGCGCAATGCGCGCTCGGCCAGCCGGCGCGCCTTGATGTCGTCCGACAGCAGGGCATTGGTGGTGCGCAGCTCGGCGGTCTTGTCTTCCACCAGTTGCTGCACCCGGTGCGAGCGCATCGACAGAGCGCGCATGTAGGCCGCGCCCAGCAGCGAGGCGATCACCCCCACCAGCAGGATCAGCAGCGAACCGTAATGGTCGGCGAAGACCGAGCGCGGGGGGATGCTGATCTCCATGTGCCAGGTCTGGCCGGCGATGTCGAAACGGGTGACGGTGCTGGAAGGATGGCGAAACAGGGTACCGGGCTTGAGCAACTGGTCCAGCCAGTGCGTCTCCCGCGGTGCGCTGTCATGGCGATACACCAGGTTGCCCGGCTCGGCCTGGGGGCCAACATAGATGCGCAGGCCGATCTCGTGATCCGAGGTCAGGCCGGCACCGTCGAGGATCTTTTGCACCAGGCCATTGAGTTCCAGCACCGCCGTGGTATCGCCCACCAGCAGGGCGCGCCGCGCCGCGTGGTCGGTGGGCTGCACGCCGCCCCGGTAGACCGGCTGGATCACCAGCAGGCCGCGCTCGTCCGGGCCGGACTGGGCCAGCTGGAGCGGCAGCGTCGAGGCCGGCCGGCCGCTGACCACGGCGGCGTCCAGGGCATGCCGGATGGCGGCGTTGCCGGAAACGTCCAAGCCCAGCGCGGCTTCATTGCCGGCGATAGGTTCGACATAATCCACCACCAGATAGGAAGCCTGTTGCGGCGCGCTTTGCAGACGACCATCCTGCAGGGTGGTGATTTCGAATCCCGGCTTGGCCCCCTGGCGCAGGGCCTCGAAGACCGGCCGGTCTTCGTCGGACACGAAACGCTGCACGCTGAAGGCGCGCACATAGGGATAACGTTCCAGCAGCGGACGGGTGAAGCTCTCGAACTGCTCGCGGCTGGGGTCGCCCACGGTGGCATAGAAGTGGTTCACCACCGACTGCACCTGGACCGCCTCTTCCAGCCCGCGCTGGATGGTAAAGGCGCGCAGACCGGCCCGGCGCTCGAAGTCCAGGTTGACGGCATCCTCTTCCAGGTGGCTGGTGGCGACGAAGACCGTCACGGTGGCGCACAAACCCAGCATCAGCGTGAGCGATGCCGACAACGTTGCCCCCAGCTTGTTGATCACACGCTGCATAAACGAATCGTTATATCTCTAGTGAGCCCGATCATAATCCGGACTATCCCTCGTTATCGGCCGTAGCGGATTTATTTTTAATCGGCACACTCCCGGCGGGCGCTGATCCCATCGCCGGGTCGTTTTCATGTTTCCCCGCGGGAACATGCGGCCGCCTGCGCGGCCGGTCCTGCTCAATAGGCGGCCGGTGCCGCATTGCGCTTCTGCTGCGCCTCGCGCGCCTCCCGCTCGATCTGCTGGGCCTGCATGAAAGCGTCGAAGGAGCGCTCGATGGTGGCGCGCTCGACGTCGCGGGTGATGAAGACGATGCGGCTGCGGCGATCCTCGGAAGGCCACTGCGGCAAGGTGGCAGTCGGATGGAAGATGTGCTGCACGCCATGGATCACGGTCGGCAGTTCCTCGCCCTTGAGGTTGAGGATGCCCTTGATGCGCAGGATGTTGGGCCCCTTGAAGCCCACCAGCAAGCTCAGCCATTCATCGAAGAGCACCGGATCGATGGGTTCGTCGAAGGTAAAGCAGAAGGCACGGATATGGTCGTCGTGACGGTTCACGTCGTGGGCGTGATCATGCTCGTGCTCATGCTCGTGATGCGCGTGTGCATGCGCGTGGCCGTGATCATCATGTTCATGGTCATGATGACCGTGGTGATGGTGGTCATGCCCGTGATGGTGGTGCTGGGCCGCTTTCTCGGCGAAGGCTTCCTCGTTGAGCCAGCGCGCCACGTCGGGCATCTTCTCGCCCGGCTTGAACAGGCCCGCATCCAGCAACTCGCCGGCCGCGATCTGGCCCACCTGCGGCTGCAACTGGCGCGCACCGGGGTTCAGCGTACGCAGGCGCGCCTGCAGGGCCGACAGCGTGGCAGCGTCGGCCAGGTCAGTCTTGGTCAGCAGCAGGCGGTCGGCGACCGCCGCCTGTTGCACGGCTTCCGGATGATTGTCCAGGGTCGACATGCCATTGACCGCATCGACCGTGACGATCACGCCATCGAGACGATAGCGCTCCGAAATGAAGGGGTCCGTCATCAGCGTGTGCAGGATGGGCGTGGGCGAGGCCAGGCCGGTGGTCTCGATGACCACCCGGTTGAACTTGCGCTGGCCGCCTTCGGCGAAGCGCCAGGTGATGTCCTTGAGCGTCTTCTTGAGATCGCCACGGATGGTGCAGCACAGGCAGCCGCTGCTCATCTCGACGATGGTTTCTTCCTGGCTGTGCGCCACCAGCAGATGATCCAGCCCGATCTCGCCGAACTCGTTGATGATGACCAGCGTGTCCTTCATTTCCGGCTGGGTGATCAGGTGATTCAACAGCGTGGTCTTGCCGCTGCCCAGGAAGCCGGTGAGCAGGGAAACGGGAATCGGCGCAGCGCCGGCGGGTACGGATGGGTTCATGTTGTAAAGACGGGATGAGAATGGACAGTCCAGTCACCATGCTAACCGATGCGTCAAGGGGGCAGGCCGGAACGGGCAAAAAAAAAGACGGACCGTATCGGCCCGTCTGGTGTTGTGCGATTCCCTCGCGCAGCTTACCCGTGCAGTTCACTCATTGTCGTGCGCATCCAGCGGCACCTTCTCCGGCTGCGGCTGGGCCTCGCCCTTGCCCAGGCCCGGCAGCAGGTGCCCCAGCTTGCGCGCCTTGGTCCCCAGGTAGCCGATGTTGAAGGGATTGTGGTTGGCGATCAGGGCAATGCGCTCGGCCACGGTGATGCCGCTCTCTTCCAGTGCCTTCACCTTGCGCGGATTGTTGGTCATCAGGCGCAGGCTGGTGATCTTCAGGTGGGCCAGCATGGGCAAGACGATGGTGTAGCGCCGCATGTCCGCCGGGAAGCCCAGGCGTTCATTGGCTTCCACGGTATCGGCGCCCTGGTCCTGCAGGTGGTAGGCGCGGATCTTGTTCAACAGGCCGATGCCACGGCCTTCCTGGCGCAGGTAGAACAGCACGCCCCGGCCTTCCTTGGCGATCTTCTTCAGGGCGGCCTCCAGCTGGGCGCCGCAGTCGCAGCGCTGGGAGAACAAGGCGTCGCCGGTGAGGCACTCGGAATGCACGCGGCCCAGCACCGGTGCGCCGTTGCCGACATCGCCCAGGGTCAGGGCCAGATGTTCCTTGCCGGAAACTTCATCGTAGAAGGCGTGCAGCTCGAAGGTGGCCCAGGGCATGGGCAACTTGCACGAACTGACGAAGACCAGTTTTTCTTCCGGCACGGCGGCGGCCGGGGCGATGGATGAGGACATGACAACCTGCTTTCGAATCGAATGCTCAGAACCGCGTATCTTACCTTGCGGCCGGGTTTCTTTCAGCGCCCCGCCTGCGGCGGTGAAGGCAATTGTCCAATTCGTGCAGGGAATTTGAACAGGCTGCGGCAAACCGGCCAGGTCCGGCTAGCCGGGCGCGGGAAGCAGATCGAGATACAGGCTCAACGAGCGCTGCACGCTCTCGGCGACCAGCGCGGTGATGTCATCATGATCACCACTGACGCAGGCCTCATCGAGGGCATCGTAATAGGCCAGGCGGTCTTCCTTGCGGATCACGGCCGGCGGGTAGCCAGCCTTCATCAGTTCCAGGTTCAGCAGCAATCGGCCGGTACGACCGTTGCCATCCACAAAGGGATGGATCTTCACGAAGCGCGTATGCAGCTGCGCCGCCCGCTCGACCGCATGCAGCTCGCCTGCCTGACGATACCAGTCCAGCAGCGCCGCCATTTCATCGTTGAGGTGCAGGAAATCTGGCGGCGTGGTGCTGGCACCGGCGATCACCACGTTTTCACGGCGGTAGCGGCCGGCCTCATCGGCATCGATACCCTTCAGGACCAGGCTATGGAGGTCCTTGATATGCGACTCGCTCAAGGCTTCCTTGCCGGCGACGATCTGTTCCACCAGCAGGATGGCATCGCGGTGATTGATGGCCTCGAAGTGTTCGCGCAGGGACTTGCCGCCGACGGTGATGCCTTCCAGCACCACCTTGGTCTCGCGCAGGGTCAGCGTATTGCCTTCGATGGCGTTGGAGTGATAGGTCCACTCCAGCATCAATTTGTCGCGCAGGGAGGCGACCGTGTGAGGGGGTAATGGCCGGGCGGCGTCCAGCCTCGCCCGGTCGGCATCGATGCGGTCGAACCTGACTGGGCACGGCATCTGGCTGCCTCGGCTCGGCCTCGGGCTTACACCAGCCCGTGCGCCTGCTGGTCGGCGTGGTAGCTGGAACGCACCATGGCGCCCACGGCGGCGTGCACGAAGCCCATCTTGTAGGCCTCTTCCTCGTACATCTTGAAGGTGTCGGGGTGCACGTAGCGGCGTACCGGCAGGTGGTCGCCGCTGGGCATGAGGTACTGGCCGATGGTGAGCATGTCGACGTTGTGGGCGCGCATGTCGCGCATGACCTGCAGCACTTCCTCGTCGGTCTCGCCCAGGCCGACCATGATGCCGGACTTGGTCGGCACTTCCGGATGCAGGTCCTTGAAGCGCTTCAACAGGCTCAGCGAATATTCGTAGTCGGAACCGGGGCGGGCTTCCTTGTACAGGCGCGGCGCGGTTTCCAGGTTGTGGTTCATCACGTCCGGCGGGGCCATCTTGAGGATTTCCAGGGCGCGGTCCATGCGGCCACGGAAGTCCGGGGTCAGGATCTCGATGCGGGTCTCGGGCGACAATTCGCGTACACGCTGGATGCAGGCCGCGAAGTGGGCGGCACCGCCGTCGCGCAGGTCGTCGCGGTCCACGCTGGTGATGACCACGTAGGACAGGCGCAGCTGGGCGATGGTCTTGGCCAGGTTTTCCGGCTCGTTGGGGTCCAGCGGGTCGGGGCGACCGTGGCCGACGTCGCAGAACGGGCAGCGGCGGGTGCACTTGTCACCCATGATCATGAAGGTCGCAGTGCCCTTGCCGAAGCATTCGCCGATGTTGGGGCAGGAGGCTTCCTCGCAGACCGTCACCAGGTTGTTGGCGCGCAGGATGTCCTTGATCTCGTAGAAGCGCGTGGTCGGCGAGCCGGCCTTGACGCGAATCCAGTCCGGCTTCTTCAGCTTTTCGGCGGCCACCACCTTGATGGGAATCCAGGCCGTCTTGCCGGCGCCCTTCTGCTTGTCCAGCGGGTTCACGCGGGCCGCACCGGCGGCATTGGCATTGGAGGAGGAATCTGCTGCGGGAGTGATTTCGGTCGTCATGTCGGTCGTTCCGGCCCCGGGCGCGCTCAGCGCGTGAGGCTCAAGCCATGCCCGCGAAGCGGGCGATCAGTTGGTCGGCAAGCAAGTCCTGGACATCGGCCAGGCAGGCCTGTCCGGCCCCCAGGGTCTGCATGTCCACGGTGGCCAGGCCTTCGTAGCCACAGGGGTTGATCCAGGAAAACGGCGCCAGGTCCATGGCCACGTTGAGCGATACCCCGTGGTAGGTGCAGCCGTTGCCCCGTATCTTCAAGCCCAGCGCGGCCACCTTGGCGCCCTGCCAGGGGCCGTCGGCGGCGTAGATGCCGGGCGCCCCTTCCTTGCGTACACCGGCGAGATTATACGCCGCCAGCGTGGCGATCACCGCCTCTTCGATGTTGTGCACGAATTCCCGGGCGAACAGGCGCGCCCCGCTGCGATTGCGGCGCAGGTCCATCAAGAGGTAGATGACCACCTGTCCGGGACCGTGGTAGGTGACCTCGCCTCCCCGGTCGGTCTGTACCACCGGGATGTCGTGCGGATTCAACACATGGGCGCGGTCGGCGCCCAGGCCCAGGGTATAGACGGGGGGATGTTCGACGATCCAGAGCTGGTCGGGGCTGTCGGCGGTACGCGCATCGGTGTAGGCGCGCATGGCGGCGAAGCTGGTCTCGTAGGACTCGACGCCGCGCCGTACGATCTCTGGACGGCGGGCCGTGGCGGCGGGCGTGGTGCTGGCGCTGGCGGGGGGTAGTGCGGTTTGCATGCCCGCCAGTGTAGCGAAATTCGGACAGGGCCGTGTCAGAACCAGCGGATCAGTCCGTGCGGCAACAACTTGCTGATACTGCTGATACGCACCGTGTCGTCACCCTCAGCCACCGGCAGCAGCGGCGCCTGGGGAGCGATGCCAGCACCGGCACCGGACAGCCAGCTGCGCCAGCCCGCGACGCGCAGGGGCGACACCGTGAATTCGGCCGCTCCGTGCACCGCTTCGAGGATGGCCAGCCCGCGTCCGTGGTAGTCGAAGCAACGTCCGGCCGTGAGCCAGATGTCCTGCCGGCAGCCGGCAATGGTCAGCCACACCAGGCCGCTGGTGACGCGGATGCGCACCCCACCGCGCAGGCGGCGGGTCTGCGTCTGTCCTTCCAGAAGCCGTTCCGGAATCGTCTGATCTGCGAATGAAATTGCCATGGCGGGTACTCCCTTGCGAAAATCCAGACAAGCCGCGTCCCTGCCGCACTGCCCTATCGGGTGCGGCTTTCAGAGGGAAAATGCTGGAGTGATGGTGAATGAGTCACCATTGTAGGAAAACCCTGCAGCACAACAAAACGATATATATTGCGTTTCTTTGCGAATGGAATTCACAAGGAGCCCACCATGGCCGATCTCAGGAAACTGCCCAACCTGGCCGCCCTGCGCGCCTTCGACGCGGCTGCCCGCCACGAATGCTTCTCGCGCGCGGCCGAGGAGGTGCATGTCACCCCCGGCGCCATCAGCCACCAGGTGCGCGCGCTGGAAGAAGACCTGGGCCTGCAGCTCTTCAAACGCCACGGCAAGCGCATCGCCATCACCGAGACCGGCCAGCGTTTCGCCGCCACCATCCGCAAGTCGCTCGGCGAAATCGCCCAGGCCGCCGAACACCTGCGCAGCCTGAACCGCCAGCAGCGCCTGGTGATCTCGGCCACGCCCTCGTTTGCCTCGCGCTGGCTGGCGCCGCGCCTGTGGAAATTCATCGATGCCCATCCGGAAATCGAGGTGGTGCTGCAATCGGGCAGCCATCTGGCCGACCTGCGTCTGGACGGGGTGGATGTGGGCATCCGCTTCGGTCGCGGACAGTACAGCGGCGTGGTCACCGAAAAGCTCAGCGACGATTACTACTACCCGGTGGCCGCGCCCGGCTATCGCGGCGACGGTGGCCGTAGCCGCAAGCTCACGCGCCCGGCTGACCTGGCCCATTGCACCCTGTTGCGCATGGATACCCGCGAGTCCTGGCAACCCTGGCTGACCCTGGCCGGGCTGGATCTGCCGGAACCCAGCGGCACGCTGGTGGTGGAAGACTCCTCACTGACCCTGCGCCATGCCGTCGAGGGCAAGGGCGTGGCGCTGTCGCGACACACCATTGCCTGGCAGGAAATCGCCAGTGGCACGCTGGTACGCCTGTTCGACGTGGCCCAGTTGTGCGAGGAGGCGCATTACCTGGTGCACCTGCCGGAAGGACTGGAAAAGCCCGGCGTGGTGGCCTTCCGCCAATGGATCTTCGAGGAGATGCAACGCTTCCAGGCCATCCCCGGCTGGCCGGGCGATGTGCCGAAAACGCCAGCCCGCAAAAAAGCGAAAAGTCCATGAAAAAACCGGCGCATCCCGAAGGACTGCGCCGGTCTTTGCCGACCTTGCGACACCGTGATCCGGATCAGAGCACGAACTTGACCATCTCGTGCGTGGACAGCGCGCGATAGATGTTGTCGAGCTGGGTGCGGCTGGTCGCACGCACGGTCAGCGTCAGCGACAGGTACTTGCCCTGGGTGGACGGCCGCATCTCGACCTTGCCCGCATGAAACTCGGGATCGTGCTCGATGACCATGGCGACGATGGTTTCGGCGAAATCGTCATGGGTGATCCCGACCACCTTGATGGGGAAGTCGCTGGGATATTCGATCAGGGATTCTTCAGGGGAAATAGTGGGCATAGTCATGGCAAACCGCCTTGGCGTTGTCCGCTTCGGCGCTCCTGGTTTCAATGCTCCCAGATGGGGATGAACCGGCGCGCTTCAAGCGGAGGGTCAGGTGAATACGGGTGGGGGATGCCTGCATTCTACGCCATGCCGGCGACCCGACGTGCAGAAAACGTCAGGGTCGCCGTTACCACATTGCCGGCACGCTTACAGACGGGCCTTGGCTGCCTGGTAGGCCGCATAGACCTTGCCGAACACCGGACCCGGACGCCCGCTGCCCACCGGCTGGCCGTCCAGCTTGACCACCGGCAGCACTTCCTTGCTCGCCGAGGAAATGATGAGCTCGTCAGCGGCCAGCACTTCTTCGCGGGTGATGCGGCGCGACTGCAGCACGATGCCCTCTTCGGCGCACAGCTCTTCCATCAGGCCATAGCGGATGCCTTCCAGGATCAGGTTGTCCTTGGGCGGCGCCGATATCTGGCCATCCTTGACCACCCACACATTGGAGGACGACGCCTCCGACAGGAAACCGTCACGGAACTGGATCGCCTCGGTCACCTGGTTTTCGGCGGCGAACTGCGCGGCCAGCACATTGCCCAGCAGCGAGGTCGACTTGATCTGGCAATTGAGCCAGCGGCGATCTTCCATGGTCACGCAGGCCACGCCCTGCTCGATGGCCGAAGCCGGTGGCAGTGCCATGGGGTTGGTCATGATCAGGACCGTCGGTACCACTTCCTTGGGGAAGGCGTGGGCGCGCTTGGCCACACCCCGGGTGACCTGCAGGTAGATCATCTGGTCGTCCAGACCGTTGGCCTGCACGACCTGGTCGATCAGGGTGTTCCAGCCGGCCTCGTCATGCGGATTGGGAATACCGATGCTGTCCAGGCTGCGGAACAGGCGCGCCAGGTGCTGGCGACCACGGAAGGCCTTGCGGCGATACATGGGGATCACCTCGTAGATGCCATCGCCGAAGATGAAACCGCGATCCAGCACCGGGACGCGGGCTTCGGACAGCGGCGTGAGTTCGCCATTGAGATAGACGATGGGATCGTTCATGGTGGGCTTTCCAGTAATCGTGGGTGAGCGGGTGGATGCGGCGAACCGTGCCGCGATGAATCCATTCTGTCACGCCCTCTCTGCCGAGCTTATGCAAAAACGGTATGGTCGCGCCAACCGGTGAGGTCACGACGCGATGGGCTGCATCTGTACCCGATGCCCCGCGCCCTCACCCTCGCCCGCTGCCGCCGGCACGAACTTCCAGCGCACATCGTGGAAGCGCGCCAGCGTCTCGCGGTGCGCGATGCTGATCACGGTCACGCCCGGCAGCTCGCGCGGCAAGGCGGCATAGAGCGCCTCTTCGGTCTCGCCATCCATGGCGCTGCTGGCTTCATCCAGGAACACGATGCGCGGACGATTCAGAAACACCCGCACGAAGGCCAGCCGTTGCTGCTCACCCGGCGACAGTGCCTGGCTCCAGTTGGCCGCCACATCCATCCGGTCGGCCAGGTGTGACAGGCGGCACAGGGCCAGGTAACGGGTGATGAGGGCATCGTCGAAACTGCCTTCGGCCGCCGGATAGGAGAGCGCGGCCCGCAGGCTGCCGATGGGCAGGTAGCTGCGCTGGGGCAGGAACATCACCGGCGCATCCTGCGGCAGGCCGACCTGGCCATGACCATAGGGCCAGACATCGGCCATGGCGCGGATCAGCGTGGACTTGCCACACCCCGAGGGGCCGCTGATGAGCACGTGCTCGCCCGACTCCACCCGGGCATCGAGGCTGCGCATCATCGGCGCACCATCCGGGAAGGACAGCTGCAAACCCGACACCGTCACCGCACTGCCCGCATGCGGCGTGACCTCGATGGTGCGCGCCATGCCGGCCGCACGCTCCACATCGGCATGGAAGCCCGCCAGCCGGTTGATACTGGCCTTCCAGCTGGCCAGCGTGGTGAAGGCATTGATGAACCATGACAGCGCATCCTGCACCTGGCCGAAGGCATCGCTGATCTGCATCAGCACACCCAGCGAAATGGCGCCCGAGAAGTAGCGCGGCGCCGATACCAGCATGGGGAAGATCACGGCGAACTGGCCATAGAAATTGACGGCCACATTGAGCTTCTTGGTCAGCCGCATGATGTCCCACCAGTTGCGGCGGATATCGTCCAGGCGTGCCGTGAGCTGCGTGCGTTCCTGCGCCTCGCCGCGATACAGGGCCACCGCCTCGGCATGCTCGCGCACGCGGATCAGACCGAAACGGAAGTTGGCCTCGAAGCGCTCCTGGTTGAAGCTCAGTCCCACCAGCGGACGACCGATCCACCACACCAGCCCGGACCCGACGGCGGCATAGGCGATGACGAACCAGACCATGTAACCGGGAATGACCCAGCTGTGACCACCGGCCGAAAAACTCAGCGGGCCACTGACCGACCACAGGATATGGATGAAGGAAAACAGGGTGACGCTGCTGGAGATGAATCCGAGCACCAGCGACAGCGTATCGGAGGTCAGCGCATGCAGGTCCTCGGCAATGCGCTGGTCGGGGTTGTCCGAGAGCCGCCCCTCCTGCCCCTGCTCGATGCGGTAATAGGCGCGATGCGCCAGCCACTGGTCGAGATAGCGGGTGCTCATCCAGTAGCGCCAGCGGATCTGCAGCGCCTGCTTCAGGTAGACGCTGTAGATGGCGATGGCCACGAACACGAAGGCCAGTCCCGAGAACTGCCACAGCAGCGATTTGAACTGCGGATAGTCGCGCGATTGCAGCACGTTGTACATGTCGCGGTTCCACGAGTTCAGGCGCACGTTGATGTAGACCATGCCCAGGTTCAGGGCAATGATGGACAGCAGCAGCGCCCAGGCCTTCCACTTTTCTTCGGACACCCAGAACGGCCGGATGAGCCGCCATATCTGGGCGCGGGTGGCACGGTTGGCGAGATGGCCGGGATCGGCCGGTGGCGTGGAAGCGACTGCAGGGGACGGGTGTTCGGTCATGTCGTGGTCCTGGCGGTTGTTTTGCTGCCCAGCTTGCCGCAGAAGACTTAACGCAGGCTTAAGCACCCTCTCCCCGCCCATCCCGTGGGACTGCGCAGAGGCTATCGCTTCCATCGGAAGATTCAATCCAGGGCCATGGCGATTGCCGCTAGACTGCCCTCTTGGCACCATGTTGCCGGTCATCAACGCCATGTCCGAAGGTGGACTAATACCATCGTCTGGTAGGCGCCTGCGGGCTGACCCGCAATAATCGGCAGCATCGGCAACATCGGCAACATCGGCAGCATCGGTCACAAGTCACTGTCGCGTCACCAGTCCATCATTCCAGGGAGCCTGTCATGCATCCACTTACCCCCAAGCGTCGCTCACTGAGCGTCGCCGCCCAATTGTCGCTGAGCTTTGCGCTGGTACTGGCGATGATGCTGGTGCTGACCGTGGTCAGCATTACCAAGGTCAATGCCATCGAAGGCAGCCTGGCGCGGGTCAGCGAAGACAACAACGTCAAGCAGCGCTACGCCATCAACTTCCGCGGCAGCGTGCATGACCGCGCCATCGCCCTGCGCGACCTGACCCTGGTGGGCGATGCCGAGGTCAAGGACGTGACGGCCCAGATCGACAAGCTCGACGCCGATTATCAGCAGTCGGCCAAGCCGCTCGATGCGGTCTTCGCCAGCATGAGCGTGCGCCCCGACGAGCGCGCCAGCCTGGAACGCATCAAGGCCATGGAAGCCCGCGCCATGCCGCTGGCCGCCAAGGCCATCGCGGCACGCAAGGCGGGTGACATCGAGGCCGCGCGCCAGTTGATGCTGGGCCAGGTCAAGCCGGCCTTTGTCGAATGGCTGGCCGCGATCAACCAGTTCATCGACCTGGAAGAAGGCATGAGCCAGGCGGAATCAGCCAAGGCCCGCAGCACCGCACGCGGCTTCCAGGCCTTCATGCTGATCCTGCTCAGCGCCGCGCTGGTGGCCGGCGTGGTGCTGGCCACGCTGATCACCCGCTCCATCCGTGGCGCACTGGGCGCCGAGCCGGACGAGGTCAAGCAAGTGGCGCTGGCCGTGGACCGTGGCGAGCTGTACCACGAGGTGACGCTGCGCCATGCCGGCAATGCGCGTCGCCAGAGCATCATGGAAGCCCTGGCCGAAATGAGCGGCAACCTGCGCAACACCGTCAGCGAAGTGCGCGATGCCGCCGCTGGCGTCGCCACCATCAGCGCCCAGATCGCCGCCGGCAACAGCGACCTCTCGGCCCGCACCGAAGACCAGGCCGCCTCGCTGGAAGAAACCGCCTCGGCCATGGAGCAACTGACCGCGACCGTCAAGCAGAACGACGGCCATGCCCGCGAAGCCAACCAACTGGCACGCAATGCCTCCGACATCGCCAAGCAGGGTGGCGCCATCGTCGAAGAGGTGGTCGATACCATGGCCGCCATCAACACCTCGTCGCGCAAGATCGTGGACATCATCGGGGTGATTGACGGCATCGCCTTCCAGACCAACATCCTGGCCTTGAATGCCGCAGTGGAAGCGGCCCGTGCCGGTGAACAGGGACGCGGTTTCGCCGTGGTCGCCACCGAGGTGCGCAGCCTGGCGCAACGCAGCGCGGCGGCCGCCAAGGAAGTCAAGCAACTGATCGACGCCTCGGTCAACAACGTCGAAGCCGGGACCCGCCTGGTGGAACGTGCCGGCGAGACCATGGAACAGATTGTGACCAGCGTGCAGCAGGTGACCGATGTGATGGGCGAGATTTCCACCGCCAGCCATGAGCAGAGCGTGGGCATCGAGGAAGTCAACAAGGCGATTGCCCTGATGGATCAGGTGACCCAGCACAATGCCGCGCTGGTGGAACAGGCCAGCGCCGCCGTGGCCACGCTGCAGGAGCAGGCGGTGAACCTGAACCAGGCGGTGGGCGTATTCCAGCTGGAAGCACCGGACGCGATGGTGCCGGCACCGGTGGCGGGGGTGTCCACGGCAAGGACAGCGCAAACCGCACCGCTGTTGCGTACCGTACAGGTCCCGCTGCAAGTGGCACCGGCACTGCCGATGGAAAAACTGGCGGCCTGATGCTCAAGTGAAGTGATCTGGTGATCAGGTGGCCTCGGTCCGGGCCACCTGCTCTTCCCCTCGCGAGCGGGCAGGCGCTGCTGGCGCTCCCCTGCGCACCACCCTCCCCCTCACAACTCCCCCAGGAAGTCCTCCACGAACGCGCGCATGCGTGCCTGCCGTGCGCCGGCCATGGCCGCTCCGCTGGCGGTCTGGAAGCCCTCCTGCAAGCGCAACAGCTTGGCCGGGAAATGGTCCAGCGCGAAGCGACGATCCTCCAGTACCCGCCCGTGCGCCTGTGGGTCCAGCGGTTCATAGAGCGCCGCCCCCATCCGCCCCGCCACATAGAAACAGCGTGCCACGCCAATGGCGCCGATGGCATCCAGCCGGTCGGCATCCTGCACGATCTTCGCCTCCAGCGACTGCGGTGTGATCTGCGCCGAGTAGCTGTGGGCCTGCACGGCATGGGCTACGCGGTCGGCGTCTTGCGCGGTCCACCCCAGCGCGTCCAGGATTTCCCGCGCGCGTTGCGCCGAGAGCGTCGAGGCCTGGGCGCGCAGGGGTGAATCCTTCTCCACCCGCACGCAGTCATGCAAGAGCACGGCGGCCAGCAGGATGCGCAGGTCACCGCCCTCCTCCTGCTGGAGGCGACGTGCATTGTTCCAGACCCGCAGCAGATGCGAGAGATCATGCGAACCATCACCGGCGTCGTCGAGGACATGGGGCAACAACGATAGGGCCAACTGCCCCTGTGGCAGGAAGGCGACGGCGGCTTGTGAGAGATTCATGGCTGCAACAGATGAATGGATGGCAATTCATCAGTATCGCCGATCAGGGAACTTCAAGCGGCGGCCACCATTCCGATTTTCCGACAAGTGTTTTTGTCTTGTCCGATACACCTGGGCCCCACGCCTATGAGATGATGCGGCTTCCATGGCGTCCACCCTATCGCGGGCCAGCCCCGGATCACGATAGCGGCCCTGCTGCCGCAACGATCCGCCAGCCACGCATGAAGCCGCGCCGCAGGCCAACCTGGCCTGTCCTGCGCCCGCCGCAGTATCGCCGTCGCCCGCCGCCCCCCTTTTTGGAGTTTGTTGCATGTTCAGCTGGTTCGAAAAACTGGTCCATCCCTACCCGGAAACACATCCCCTGCCGCCGCCACGCGGCTTCATGCGCTTCATCTGGTTCTGTACCCGGGGCGTACGCCCCTACATCGCCGCCATGACGCTGATGACGGCCATCATCGGTGTATTCGAGGCACTGCTGTTTGCGGCGCTGGGCCGTATCGTCGACTGGCTGGCCAAGGTCGAACCGGCACACCTGTGGGTGCAAGAGGGACACACGCTGCTGTGGCTGTTGCTGATCCTGGCCGCCAGTCCGCTGCTGATCGCCCTGCAGACCATGTTCAAGCACCAGACCCTGGCCGGCAACTTCCCCATGCTGCTGCGCTGGAATTTCCATCGCCTCATGCTCAGCCAAAGCATGAGCTTCTACCAGAACGAATTCGCCGGCCGGGTCGCCACCAAGGTCATGCAAAGCGCGCTGGCGGTGCGTGACTTCTGCATGATCGTGGGCGACATCCTGGTCTTCATCACCATCTACTTCGCGACCCTGATCGGCGTGGTCGGCAGCTTCGACATGTGGATGCTGGCGCCCTTCTTCGTCTGGCTGGCAGCCTTCGCGGTGGCACTACGCTACTTCGTGCCGCGCCTGTCGGCGGTGGCACGCAACCAGGCCGATGCGCGTTCGCTGATGACCGGTCGCATCACGGACGCCTACACCAACATCGCCACCGTCAAGCTGTTCTCGCATGCCGGCCGCGAGGCTGATTACGCCCGCAGCGCGATGCGCGAATTCCTGACCACGGTGCATCGCCAGATGCGGCTGGTTTCGGGTTTCGAGGTGGTCAACCACATCCTGAACATGATCCTCATCATCGGAGCCAGCGGGGTATCGCTGTACCTGTGGACCCAGGGCAAGGTGGGCATCGGTGCGGTGGCCGCCAGCACCGCCATGGCGCTGCGCCTGAACGGCATCGCCCACTGGGTGATGTGGGAAATGTCGGCCCTGTTCGAGCACGTCGGTACGGTGCAGGACGGCATCAATACGCTGGCGCTGGCGCATGACGTCAAGGATGCGCCGGATGCCAAGCCGCTGAAGGTCGCGCAGGGCGAACTGCGCTTCGAGGGCGTGAGCTTCAGCTATGGTGGCGCGGCGCCACGTCCGGTGGTGGACCGCCTGGACCTGGTGATCAAACCCGGCGAAAAGATCGGCCTGGTCGGCCGCTCCGGTGCCGGCAAGTCGACCATCGTCAACCTGCTGCTGCGTTTCTACGATATCGAGGGTGGCCGCATCACCATCGATGGCCAGGACATCGCCCACGTCACCCAGGACAGCCTGCGCGCGCAGATCGGCATGGTCACCCAGGACACCTCCCTGCTGCATCGTTCGGTGCGCGAGAACGTGATCTATGGCCGTCCCGACGCCAGCGATGCCGAGATGGTCCACGCCGCCGAACAGGCCGAGGCGCATGATTTCATCGGCACCCTGGCCGATGCCAAGGGCCGCACCGGCTACGACGCCCATGTCGGTGAGCGCGGCGTGAAGCTGTCCGGCGGCCAGCGCCAACGCATCGCGATTGCCCGCGTGATGCTCAAGGACGCTCCCATCCTGCTGCTGGACGAGGCCACCAGCGCGCTCGATTCGGAAGTGGAAGCGGCCATCCAGACCAGCCTGTACAAGCTGATGGAAGGCAAGACCGTAGTCGCCATCGCGCACCGTCTGTCCACCATCGCGGCCATGGATCGCCTGATCGTGCTGGACCAGGGGCGCATCGTCGAGCAAGGCACGCACAGCCAGCTGCTGGCGGCCAACGGCTTGTATGCGCGGCTGTGGGCGCACCAGAGCGGTGGCTTCCTGGGTGAAGAGGAAGACGAAGCAGCAGCGGCCTGATGCCGTCGCTGTATAAATGATTTATATCATTTATGCAAAGCCGGGCCGGAAATGAAAATGGGCACACTCTGTTGAGTGTGCCCATTTTTCTTTGCCTGACGAAGATCCGCATGAACATCCATGGCGGTTCCCATCTCATACCGTTCGGACTGATGGGAGACCTATCGCCCTTTCCGCAGACCCTTACTGCAGATTGAACGAAGCCGTCTTCACCTCCTTGGAATCCAGGCCCACCTGCACCTGGAATTCACCCGGCTCGGCCACGTATTCCAGCTTGGCGTTATAGAAGGACAGCGCCTTGCGGTCGATGCTGAAGCGCACCTGCTTTTCTTCTCCCGGCTGCAACATCAGCTTGCGGAAATCCTTCAGTTCCTTGACCGGGCGCACCACCGAGGCCGCCACATCGCGGATGTACAGCTGCACCACGGTCGCACCGGCGCGGCGGCCGATATTCTTCACGGTGACGCTGGCCTCCACCTTGCCATCGGCCTGCATGGTGGGCTGCGACAGGCTCACCTCGGAGAGCTTGAACTCGGTATAGCTGAGGCCATAGCCGAAGGGATAGAGCGGGCCATTGGGCTCGTCGAAGTATTGCGAGGTGTAGTTGCCGGGCTTGCCTTCGGTAAAGGGACGACCGACACGCGCATGGTTGTAGTAGCTCGGGATCTGCCCCACCGACCGCGGGAAGGTCAGCGGCAGCTTGCCGGAAGGATTGACGTCGCCGAACAGCACATCGGCAATCGCATTGCCACCCTCGGTGCCGGTGTACCAGGTCTCCAGCACGGCCGAGGCGTTCTCGCGTGCCCAGTTCAGGTCCAGCGGGCGGCCATTCATCAAGACCAGCACCAGCGGCTTGCCGGTGGCCTTGAGCGCCTTGAGCAGATCTTGCTGGCTCTGCGGCAGCGACAGCGAAGTACGGCTGGAGGATTCATGCGACATGCCACGCGACTCACCCACGGCGGCCACGATGACGTCGGCATTGGCGGCCGCCTGCACGGCTTCGGCGATCATCGCCTGCGGGCTGCGCTTGTCCTGCACCACCTCCGGATCATCCCAGTTCAGGAAGTTGAGGTAATCGACGATGTGCTTGTCTTCGGTGATGTTGGCGCCACGGGCATAGACCAGCCTGCCCTGCGTGCCCACCGCGGCCTGCAGGCCCTGGCGCACGGTGATGGTCTGCTTGTCGCGACCGGCGGCCGACCAGCTGCCCAGCATGTCGATGTGCGAATCGGCCAGCGGGCCGACCAGCGCGATGCGGGCATTCTTCTTCAGCGGCAGCGTGGCGTTGCGGTTTTCCAGCAGCACCATGGACTGCTGCGCCACTTCACGGGCAGCGGCGCGATGCAGGCGTGCATCGGCATAGACATCGGCCGGATCATCGGCCGCACGGCCGATGCGCACGAACGGGTCCTTGAACAGGCCCAGGTCGTACTTGGCGCCGAGGATGTCGCGCACGGCGTTGTCCAGTTCCTGCTGCGAGACCTTGCCCGAGCGCACCAGCTCCGGCAGTTGCTTGATGTAGACCTGGTCGGCCATGCTCATGTCGGTGCCGGCCTTCATGGACAGGCGCGCCGCTTCGCTATCGTTCTGCGCCACGCCGTGGTTGACCAGTTCGGTGATGGCACCGTGGTCAGACACGGTCAGGCCCTTGAAGCCCCAATCGCGACGCAGCAGGTCCTGCAGCAGCCAGGTGTTGGAGGTGGCCGGGGCGCCATTGATGGAATTGAGCGCCACCATCACTGCGCCGGCGCCGGCATCGATGGCGGCGCGATACGGCGGCAGGTAGTCGTTGTACATGCGTTGCGGGTCCATGTTGACCACGTTGTAGTCGCGCCCGCCCTCCACCGCCCCATACAGCGCGAAGTGCTTGACGCTGGCCATGACGCGATTTGCGGCGATGGGCCGGGTCTCACCCTGCAGTGCGCGCACCGAGACATCGGCGATGCGCGAGACCAGGTAGGGGTCTTCACCGAAGCCTTCCGAGGTGCGGCCCCAGCGCGGGTCGCGGCTGATGTCCACCATCGGCGCGAAGGTCATGTCGATGCTGTCGGCCGCGGCTTCCTCGGCAGAGGTGCGCATGGCCTTGGCGACCAGGTCCATGTCCCAGCTGGAGGCCAGGCCCAGCCCGATCGGGAAGGTGGTGCGATGGCCGTGGATCACGTCGTAGGCGAAGAACATCGGGATCTTCAGGCGCGAGCGCATCGCGCCTTCCTGCAGCGGCCGGTTCTCGGCGCGGGTGACCGAATTGAAGGTGCCACCGACGCGGCCGGCGGCCAGTTCCTCGGCCAGTTTCTTGGCGGGCATTTCCGGGCCGATGCTGATCAGGCGCAACTGGCCGATCTTTTCTTCCAGCGTCATCTGGCGCAGCAGGTCGTCGATGAAGGCGGTCTTGTCACCCAGCAAGGCGGGGTTGGCTTGCGCATGGGCCGCGGGGCCACTGAGCGCGGCGCTACAGGCCAGCGCGCACAGGGTCATGGCCAAGGCCAGGCGGGGGCGGCGCACGGGCGCGGCTTGCCGCTCGGTAAGCTTGTGGGACACGGGTTTCCTCTCTTTTTCTAAACTTTGGCGGCGCGCTGCTCTCTACAGGGTGCAGCGGCCCGTCGAAGGCGGTCTAGCCGGCGGGATCAGTTATTGCTTGTCTTCTATGATGCTTAGCCGGTCGGACGGTTCGCTATATTATTCTGTTTTGATGCCTGTAGGACAGACAGGACCATGGCGGTGACCAGCCCGTTTGTGCTGGAATGCCGCCTCTTTGTGGAGAGATGCATTGATCAAACGTGGATTGAAATGGAATTTCCTGCACGGCATGGTGCTGACAGCCTCGCTGCTGGCAGCCTCGGTGCAGGCGCAGAGCAACCAGGGCTTCGACCTCAACCAGGCCGTGGCACGCGCCAGGGCGCTGGCTGACAAGCCTTACCAGAAACCGGCGAGCAATCTCTCGCCGACCTTTGCGGCGATGCAGTTTGCCGACTACATGAAGATCCAGCCGAAGAGCGAGAAGTTCGAATGGCGCGACCAGAAGACGCCCTTCAAGCTGGCCTTCTACCATCAGGGCATGCAGTTCAACGCGCCGGTGGCGATCCACGAGATCATCGATGGTCGCGTGCAGGATGTGGGCTACAGCACCGACCGCTTCAACTTCGGTGACCTGGCGCTGGCCAAGGACAGCACCGCGCACCTGGGCTATGCGGGCTTCCGGGTGGTCTATCCGCTCAACCGCGATGACAAGGAAGACGAGGTCATGAGCGTGCTGGGCGCAAGCTATTTCCGCGTGATCGGCAAGGGCCAGGTCTATGGCCTGTCGGCGCGCGGCCTGGCCATCGATACGGCCATGCTGAGCGGCGAGGAATTCCCGCACTTCACCGAATTCTGGATCCAGCGTCCAGCCCCAGGCGAGAAGCAGTTGACCTTCTATGCGCTGCTGGATTCGCCACGCGCCACCGGCGCCTACAAGTTCACGCTGACCCCGGGCCAGGATGCGCTGCTGGATGTGCAGGCCCGCGTGTTCCTGCGCGGCGAAGTGGGTCGCCTGGGCATTGCGCCGCTGACCAGCATGTTCCTGTTCGGCCCCAACCAGCAATCCTCGCGCCGCAACTTCCGTCCGGCCATCCATGACTCCAACGGTCTGGCGATCCACACCGGCAATGGCGAATGGCTGTGGCGTCCGCTCAACGATCCGCAGAACGTGGAAGTGAGTTCCTTCGAGGTGACCAATCCGCGTGGCTTCGGGCTGCTGCAGCGGGGCCGCGATTTCTCGGCCTTCGAAGACCTGAAGGACCGCTACGACCTGCGTCCTTCGGCCTGGATCGAACCGCGTGGCGACTGGGGTCGTGGCGCGGTGCAACTGGTGGAAATCCCCACCGCCGACGAGACCAACGACAACATCGTGGCCTATTGGCTGCCGTCGCAATTGCCGGCCCGCGGCACGCCGGTGACCTACGACTACCGCATCCACTGGACCATGGACGAGCCGGCCATCCTCAACAACGAGGTGGGCTGGGTCAAGCAGACCTTCCATACCGATGGCGAGCTCACGCAGGCCAACCTGATCCGCGCCTTCGACGGTACCACGGCCCTGCTGGTGGACTTCACCGGCGGCCCGCTGGGCAAGCTGCCGGCCGGGACCCAGGTGCAGCCGCAGGTGAGCGTGTCCAACAATGGCGAACTGATCGATGCGCAACTGCAGCCCAATCCAGCCATCAACGGCTGGCGCCTGACCTTGCGGGTGAAGATCCGCAACGTCGCACAGGCGGTGGAATTGCGGGCCGCGCTCACTGCCAACGGCAAGCCGTTGACCGAGACCTGGAGCTATCAGCTGCCGCCGCGCTCGGACGTGCAGCGGACCTTCTGATCCCGAGGCACAGAAACAGTAAATTATTTATATCAATAAAAATGGGCTGCAAGTGACATCACTTGCAGCCCATTTTTTTCGGCATCGCATCTTGCATCGTGCCGTGCATCACATCAGGCGCAAACATGCGCAAGCTGGCGATCAGCTCTCCACCGACTCGCCGCGCAGGCGGGCGATGACGCCATCGAGGGCATCGAGGTCGTTGAAGTTGATGATCAGCTGGCCCTTGTTGCGGGCGCCGGTCTTGATGCTGACCTGGGTCGCCAGGAGGTCGGAGAGTTCTTCTTCCAGACGGGCGATGTCACGCGACTTGTCGCGGGCTTCGCGTGGCTTGGCGGCCTGCTCGGCGGAGGCGCGGGTGACCAGCTTTTCAGCGTCGCGCACCGACATGCGCTTGGCCACGATCTGGTTGGCCAGCTGGATCTGGGTCGCCGAATCCACCGCCAGCAACGCGCGGGCATGGCCCATGTCGATGTCGCCGGCCATGAGCATGGTCTGCACCGGCTTGGCCAGGTTCAGCAGGCGCAGCAGGTTCGACACTGCACTGCGCGAACGGCCCACGGCCAGCGCTGCCTGCTCGTGGGTGAAGGCGAAATCGGTGATCAGGCGATGGATGCCCTGGGCTTCTTCCAGGGGATTGAGGTCCTCGCGCTGCATGTTTTCGATCAGCGCCATGGCGGCGGTGGTCTGGTCGTCCACGTTCTTCACCAGCACCGGCACTTCGGTCAGGCCGGCGATCTTGGCGGCGCGGAAGCGGCGCTCGCCGGCGATGATCTCGTAGACGTCGCGGCCGTTCTTCTGGCCGATGGCGCGGATCAGGATGGGCTGCAGCAGGCCCTGTTCCTTGATGGAAGCGGCCAGCTCGTTGAGCGCGCCCTCGTCCATGCGGGTGCGCGGCTGGTACTTGCCGGCCTGCAGCTCGGTGACGGCCATCACGCTGGGCAGGCCGGCCTTGGCCGCTTGCGCCTGCGCTTCTTCGGTGATGTCGGAGGAGCCACCCAGGAGTGCGTCCAGTCCGCGTCCCAGTCCCTTGGATTTTTTCGGTAGAGTTGCCATGCGATTGCCTGATGAAAACGATGCCTGATTACAGCGTCTTGATGCGCTCGACCATTTCCGCGCCGAACGCGATATAGGCCTGCGCACCCTTGGAGGAAGGATCGAAGGTCACGCCCGGCAAGCCATACGAAGGCGCTTCGGCCAGTCGCACATTGCGCGGGATGACGGTCTTGAAGACCTTGTCGCCGAAGTGCTGTTCCAGCTGGTCCGAGACCTGTTGCGACAGCGTCATGCGCGGGTCGAACATCACCCGCAGCAGACCGATCACCTTCAACTCCGGGTTCAGCTTTGCATGCACCTTCTTGATGGTATTGACCAGGTCCGACAGGCCTTCGAGTGCGTAGTATTCGCACTGCATCGGGATGATCACGCCATGCGCCGAGCACAGGCCGTTCAGGGTCAGCATGGACAGTGCCGGCGGGCAGTCGATGAGGATGAAGTCGTAGTCTTCCGCCACCTCGGCGAAGGCAATCTTCAGGCGCGCCTCGCGCTGCTCCAGTTCGACCATCTCGACTTCGGCACCGGCCAGCTCACGATTGGCCGGCAGCACGTCGAAACCGCCCGCCTCCGAACGCTTGCGCACGCTGCGGATATCGGACATGCCCAGCAGCACTTCATAGATCGACGCTTCCAGCGTGGCCTTGTTGATGCCGGCACCCATGGTGGCATTGCCCTGGGGATCGAGGTCGGCCAGCAGCACGCGCTGGTTCAGCTGCGCCAGACCGGCGGCCAGGTTGACCGCGGTGGTGGTCTTGCCTACGCCACCTTTCTGGTTGGCGACACAAAATATTTTTGCCATATCTTTTTTATGTGAGCGTTATTGCGTGGTCAACTTGATGCCGAAACCGATCAGGAAGATCCCGGCCGCACGTGAGGCCAGCTTGGCGATGGTGCGATTGCGGGCCATGCGACGGGCGGCGGCATTGCCGACGAAGATCAGGAAACTGCCGTAGAACAAGGTGCAGGTACTGATCACGGCGCCCATCGTGAAGAAGGTGAGCGAGCCCTGTTGCGTGGCGGGGTCCAGGAACAGCGGGAAGAACGCCATGTAAAACACGATGGCTTTCGGGTTGAACAAGGTGACCAGAAAGCCGCGCCGGAATTCTGCGGCGTTGGAAAAGGGTACGACTGTACCACCGCCCTCGCCTCTTGCAAACAAAAGACGCCCGCCGAGGTAGGCCAGGTAGGCCGCGCCCAGGTATTGCAGGCCGCGGAACAGCAAGGGGTTGGCGTGCAGCAGCGCGGCCACGCCGGCCGCCGCCAGGAACATGAGCACGATGTCACCGAGCATGAGACCCGCCTGCGCCATGAAGCCACCGCGCAAGCCACCCTTGGCCGCGCAGGTCAGCACGCAGAAGGTACCGGGGCCGGGCAGCAGCAGGAACACCATGGTGGCGGCAATCAGTTGCCAGATATCGGTGATGCCGAGGGAATGAAAGATCGCCTGCATGGTGGGTCTCCTTGAATGTGAGCGGCCCGGGTTGCTGCCCGGGCCGCCGGCCTGATGTCAGGTGCCGTATTACGGCTTGCTCTTGACCACCCGCGCGGTATCGAAACCCTGCTTGGTGGCGTTGTTGAGTGCGTTCTCGTATTGCTCGTCGCTGATGGTCGGCGTGCGCGAGAGAATCCACAGGTATTCGCGCGAGGGGCTGCCGACGGTGGCCAGCGTGTATTGCTCGTCCAGGTCCATGATCCAGTAGTCGCCCCAGACCATCGGCACCCACGACAGCCAGGCTGGCGCAAAGCGCACTTCCAGCTTGCTGTTGTTGCTGCCCGGGACCACCCGCGCCACGCCTTTGGCTTCATCGATGCCATCGGCGGTCTTGCAGCGGTTGGTGACGTCGATCATGCCATCGTCACGGCCAGCATACTCGGCGCTGGTGCCGGAGATGCATTTTTTCTGGAAGCTGTTGGGAATCTTGGCGATTTCGTACCACTTGCCCGCATAGCGCTTCAGGTCCACGGAGGGCACGGTCTTGACTTCCTGGGCGCTGGCGGTGGCGATGACGCCATAGGCTGCCATCGAGACCATGGTGGCCACCAGGGCCTGTTTGAGTTTGTTCATCAGGTCGCTCTTTCCATGAAGATGAGATGCCGTTCGGCATCCAGGCCCGGTACCTGCAGGGGCTGCACTTGCTGCACCTTCCACCCCGCCGGCAACCGGTCGATTTCCTCTTGCGGTAGCACTCCCTTGAGGGCGATGTACTTGCCACCTTGTTGCAGGAGGTGGTTCGACCATGTGACGAAGTCCTTCAGTTCCGCAAAGGCGCGCGACGTGATGACATCGTACTGTTGCTCGACTGGCAACTGCTCGACGCGGGCATGCAGGACCGTCACATTGCCCAGTTGCAATTCAGCCTTGACCTGGTTGAGGAAGGCGGTCTTCTTCTGGACCGTATCGACCAGGGTGATCTTCATCTGCGGCTCGGCCTCGGCGGCCCAGATCGCCAGCACGATGCCCGGCAGGCCACCGCCGGCACCCACATCCAGCACGCGCTGCGCGCCGGCAAAGGCGGTCATGGCCGAGAGCGAATCCAGCAGGTGGTGCGACACCATCTGGGCCGGGTCACGCAAGGCGGTCAGGTTGTAGACCTTGTTCCACTTCGCCAGCAGGGCCTGGTAGGCCATCAGCCTGGCGATCTGCGCCTCCGAGAGCGTGAGCCCGAGGGCCTGGGCCCCCTCTTTCAGGGTGCGGGTCAGTGAGGACAGGTCTGCAGTGTTGCTCATCCGTGATGCCTTGTTATTGATCTGGGTCGGTAGTGCCGCGGGCGGTAATGTGAAGCTTTGCGCAGCCTCAGGCCGCCTGGTTGTCGCTGGCGGCCAACTGCTTCAGGCCACCCTTCTTCAAGTGCACCAGCAACAGCGACAGCGCCGCCGGGGTGACGCCGGAAATGCGCGAGGCCTGGCCCAGGGTCTCGGGGCGATGCTTGTTGAGCTTCTGGCGCACTTCGATGGACAGTGCCTTGACGTCCATGTAGTCCAGATCGGCGGGCAGCTTCAGGTTTTCGTTATGGTCCTGACGGCTGATCTCGTTGGCCTGGCGGGCGATGTAGCCGGCGTACTTGACCTGGATCTCGACCTGCTCGCGCACCGGGCCGTCTTCGATGCCGGGGCCGGCCAGGGGCTGGCCTTCCGTACCGGTCAGGCTCATCAGGCTGTCATAGTTGACGTTGGGACGGCGCAGCAGGTCCAGCAGGTTGTATTCGCGCTCGATGGCCTTGCCCAGCACACGTTCGGCTTCGGCAGCGGCGAGGATGCGCGGATTCACCCAGGTGGATTTGAGGCGTTCCATTTCACGTGAAACGGCTTCGCGCTTGCGTTCGAAGGCTTCCCACTGGGCGTCGCCCACGCAACCCAGTTCGCGGCCGATTTCGGTCAGGCGCAGGTCGGCATTGTCTTCGCGCAGCGAGAGACGGTATTCGGCACGGCTGGTGAACATGCGATACGGCTCCTGCACGCCCTGGGTGACCAGGTCGTCGACCAGCACGCCCAGATAGGCTTCGTCGCGGCGCGGAGTCCAGGCATCACGGCCCTGGGTCTGCAAGGCGGCGTTGATACCGGCCAGCATGCCCTGGGCGGCGGCTTCTTCGTAACCGGTGGTGCCATTGATCTGGCCGGCGAAGAACAGACCCTGCACCTGGCGGGTCTCCAGCGAGGACTTCAGGCCACGCGGGTCGTAGTAATCGTATTCGATGGCATAGCCGGGGCGCAGGATATGGGCATTTTCCATGCCCTTCATCGAGCGCACCAGCTCCAGCTGCACGTCGAATGGCAGGCTGGTGGAGATGCCATTGGGGTAGAACTCATGGGTGGTCAGGCCCTCGGGTTCCAGGTAGATCTGGTGCGAATCCTTGCTGGAGAAGCGATGGATCTTGTCTTCGATGGAGGGGCAGTAACGCGGGCCCACGCCTTCGATGACGCCGGTGTACATGGGGCTGCGATCCAGGCCGCCACGGATGATGTCGTGGGTACGGCTGTTGGTATGGGTGATCCAGCACGGCATCTGGCGCGGATGCATGGCGGCGTTGCCCATGACGGAGAACACCGGTACCGGATCGAGATCGCCTGGTTGTTCTTCCAGGATGGCCAGGTTGATGCTGCGGCCATCGATACGCGGCGGCGTGCCGGTTTTCAAACGGCCTTGCGGCAGCTTCAATTCCTTCAATCGGGCGGAAAGCGAGACGGCTGGCGGATCACCGGCACGGCCGCCGGAATAATTGTTCAGTCCTACGTGGATTTTCCCGTCCAGGAAGGTACCCGCGGTCAATACCACTGCGTGGCCCGCGAAGCGGATACCGGCCTGGGTCACAGCGCCGACGACGCGGTCACCTTCCAGCATCAGGTCATCCACTGCCTGCTGGAACAGCCACAGGTTGGGCTGGTTCTCCAGGCGGGAGCGGATCGCTGCCTTGTACAGGATGCGGTCAGCCTGGGCGCGGGTAGCGCGCACGGCCGGCCCTTTGGAGGAGTTCAGGATGCGGAACTGGATGCCCGCCTCGTCGGTGGCAATGGCCATCGCCCCACCCATGGCATCGACTTCCTTGACCAGGTGACCCTTGCCGATCCCGCCAATGGAGGGATTGCAGGACATCTGGCCCAGCGTCTCGATGTTGTGCGTCAAGAGCAGGGTTTTCTGGCCCATGCGGGCTGCGGCCAGTGCAGCTTCGGTGCCGGCGTGACCGCCGCCAACGACAATGACGTCAAATTGTGTGGGGAATAGCATGATGCGGGCCTCGTGGTGAGGTGAGAACAGAGGCGAGATTATAAGACCTTTTATCCGGACGGGTCGGCAGGCAGGTCCCTGGCTGTTGGTTTACCGCACTTCCCTGCCCTGTCTAACGCTATCGGCGATGACTTCCGATAGGTATAGCTGATCAATGAAACAGCATCGCTACTGTTTCACGTGGAACATCGGGAGGATGTCTTTGTGCTTAGATGAAATTCAACGAGCAAATAAAAACGGAGCCATCGGCTCCGTCTTCAACTTCATTCACGCTGTTTCACGTGAAACATCAAACATGCTTTCTAGCGAAGAAACGCGTCGTACCCGGACTTCAGGATCAACGCTCCGACCACAATCAGGAACAACTTGCGCACAAAGACGCTGCCATGCTTCATCGCCAGTCGGGTGCCAACCAGCGAGCCACCGATATTGAATATTGCCATCAGCAGACCCAATTGCCAGATCACATGGCCGCTATACCCGAACCAGCACAAGGCTGCGAGATTGGTCGCGATGTTGACGAACTTGGAGACCGCCGAGGCCGACAGGAAGTCATAGCTGAACACTCGTACGAACAGGAAGACCAGGAAGCTCCCCGTACCCGGGCCGAACACACCATCGTAGAAACCGACCGCACCACCGATCAGGGCGGCGTAGATCATTTCCCTGCTCCCGCTCAGCGTGGGCGCATGGGTCGTACCGAAATCCTTCTTCTTCAGCGTGTACAGCGCCACCGCGATCAATACAAAGGGCAAGGCCTTGCGGATCAGATCGGTCGGGATATGCGTCACCACATACGCACCGAAGAAGGAAAAGGCAAACGCTGCCATGGCTGCCGGTGTCACGGTGCTCCAACGTACTGCCACCTTGCGCGCAAAATTGATGGCGGCAGCACTGGTACCCATGACGCCGGCCACCTTGTTGGTACCCAGCAGCGTGGCCGGTGCGGTGTTGGGAAAGACCGAGAACAAGGTCGGTACCAGCACCAGCCCTCCCCCGCCTACCACCGCATCAATCAGACCGGCAACGAACGCAGCGCCGCACAGGATGACGTAATCAAGCATGCCTCACCTCCGTGACGAAACGGACCGGGCCGGCATGAGGTGTTGTGGAAAAGAGAGACGATGGGGATGATGGCAGTGATGCAAGGCTGTGCATAAGATAAGGCGCGGATTGGTGATCTGGATAATCGGAGAACCGGGATGGCGGACCGGTGCCGTCAATAAGCACCCGCTTCGGCCGGCCCACATTCTACCGCCGCGCCACCAGCAGCATCAGCAACAGATTGGCCCTGCACATTCCTGTTCCGGAACATGAACGATCTGTTATGCCTGGCACAGGACGACGAAAAACCTGTGGACAAAAAATTACCGCCGGGAAATCACCTGATCGGTGACTTGCCGGCGGCAAGCGGATCACCCTGGTGGTGACCCGCGCTCTGTCGAAGACGGGCTAGTGCGAGCTCTTGGCCTGCCCTTTCCCGATCAGCGCCTGGATTTCCCCGACGATGCCCTTGCGGAAGGCCAGCACGCAGACGATGAAGATGAAGCCGGTCACGATGGTCACCGAGTCACCCAGGGTGTTGAACCAGTCGATGCTGGTGGCATTGGCCAGCCAGCTGCCGATGTCACCCAGCTTGTTCTCCAGCATGATGATGATGACCGCGCCGACGATGGGACCAAGGATGGTGCCCAGGCCGCCCACGAGGGTCATCAGCACCACCAGGCCGGACATGCTCCAGTGCACGTCGGTCAGGGTCTCGAAGCCCAGCACCAGCGTCTTGGTGGCACCAGCCAGGCCCGCCAGACCGGCCGACAGCACGAAGGCCAGCAGCTTGTAGCGCGCCACGTCATAGCCCAGCGAGATGGCGCGGGGCTCGTTCTCCTTGATCGCCTTCAACACCTGGCCGAAGGGTGAATGGATGGTGCGCACGATCAGGGCAAAGCCCGCCACCGCGATGGCCAGCACCACGTAGTACAGGGTCATGTCGCTTTCCAGGCTCAGGAAGCCCAGCAGCTTGCCGCGCGGCACGCCCTGCAAGCCATCCTCGCCACCGGTGAACGGCATCTGCAAGGCCACGAAGAACAGCATCTGCGCCAGCGCCAGGGTGATCATGGTGAAGTAGATGCCTTGCCGGCGGATCGCCAGCAAACCCATCACCAGGCCGATCAAGGCGCCCACCAGGGTGCCGATGATCAAACCCAGCTCAGTTGGCAGTCCCCATACCTTCAGCGCCTGGCCGCACATGTAGCCGGCCCAGCCAAAGAAGGCGGCGTGACCGAAGGACAGCAGGCCGGTGTAGCCGATCAGCAGGTTGAAGGCGCAGGCGAAGAGCGCGAAGCACAGCATCTTCATCAGGAACACCGGGTAGATGCCAAACGGTGCAGCCAACAACAATATTAGTAAAACAGCAATTCCGATTTTCTTGTTCATGCCGGTCTCCGATTATTTCTCTTTGCCGAACAGGCCGGCCGGACGGACCATCAGGACGATGGCCATGATGATGAAGACCACGGTGGCCGACAACTCGGGGTAGAACACCCGGGTCAGGCCCTCGATCAGGCCGAGCATCAGCCCGGTCAGGATGGAGCCGAGGATGGAGCCCATGCCCCCGATGACCACCACCGCAAACACCGTGATGATGAGGTTGGAGCCCATCAGCGGCGAAACCTGGATCACCGGTGCGGCCAGCACGCCGGCGAAAGCCGCCAATGCCACGCCGAAGCCGTAGGTCAGGGTCACCATCAGCGGCACGTTGATGCCGAAGGCTTCCACCAGCTTGGGGTTTTCGGTACCGGCGCGCAGGTAGGCACCCAGGCGGGTCTTTTCGATCACGAACCAGGTCGCGAAACAGACGATCAGCGAAGCCACCACGACCCAGGCGCGGTAGTTCGGCAGCACCATGAAACCGAGGTTGGTAGCGCCCTGCAGCAGGTCAGGCACCGAATACGGCTGGCCGGAGACGCCATAGATGGAGCGGAAGATGCCCTCGATCATCAGCGTGATACCGAAGGTCAGCAGCAGCCCGTAGAGGTGGTCCAGCTTGTAGAGCCAGCGCAGCATGGTCTTCTCGATGACGATGCCGAATGCGCCCACCAGAATCGGTGCCACGATGAGCATGACCCAGTAGTTCAGGCCGAGATAGGACAGGCCCATCCACGCCAGGAAAGCGCCCAGCATGTACAGGGTGCCGTGCGCGAAGTTGATCACGTTGAGCAAGCCGAAGATCACCGCCAGGCCCAGCGAGAGCATGGCGTAGAAGGAGCCGTTGACCAGTCCCAGCAGGAGCTGGCTCAACAGGGCTTGCAGGGGTATGCCGAATAGTTCCATAAAAACCCGTTCATCCAGATGGGTGAAAATCACCATCGCCCGGCGCCTTACAGCAAAAATCTGCCATCCCCGCGTGAACAGAAATGACAGATTTTGCTGGGCTGTGCGATGGCCTTACTGCTTGTTGCGCGCTGCTCGGTGCGTCCTGCTTACTTCCAGGCCGCGCACTTGGATTCAGCCTTGGTAGTCCAGGCCTGCTCGGCAGGAATGGTCTGCACCAGCTTGTAGTAGTCCCACGGATACTTCGATTCCGACTGGGCCTTGACCTGGTACAGGTACATGTCGTGCATCACGCGGCCGTCGGCGCGCAGGTAGCCGTTCTTCTGGTACATGTCGTTGAACTTGGCCTTGCGCAGGGCAGCCATGACCTTGTCCGAATCGTCGGTACCGATTTCCTTGACCACCTTCAGGTATTGCAGGGCGGCCGAGTAGTCGGCGGCTTGCAGGGACGACGGCATTTTCTTGCGCACGGCGAAGTAGCGCTTGGCAAAGGCACGGGTCTCTTCGTTGGCATCCCAGTACCAGCTATCGGTCAGGTACAGGCCTTCGGTGTTCTTCAGGGTCAGCGAGTGCACGTCGTTGATGAATACCAGCAGACCGGCCAGCTTGGCGGTCTTGGTGATGCCGAACTCGTTGGCAGCCTTCACCGAGTTGATGAAGTCGCCACCGGCGTTGGCCAGGCCGATGATCTGGGCCTTGGAGCTCTGCGCCTGCAGCAGGAAGGAGGAGAAGTCGGACGCGCCCAGCGGGTGCTTGACCGAACCCACCACGGTGCCGCCGGATGCCTTCACGACGTTGGCCGTGTCGGATTCCAGGGAGTGGCCGAAGGCGTAGTCAGCGGTCAGGAAGAACCAGCTCTTGCCGCCCTGCTTCACCACTGCCGAACCGGTACCCTTGGCCAGGGCCACGGTGTCGTAGGCGTAGTGCACGGTATAGGGCGAGCACTCTTCATTGGTCAGACGGGCCGAACCGGCGCCGATCTGCATGTAGACCTTCTTCTTCTCGGCCGCTACCTTGGCGCTGGCCAGGGCGGTACCGGAGTTGGTGCCACCGATGAGCATGTCCACGCCCTGCTGGTCGAACCATTCACGGGCCTTGCTGGCGGCCACGTCGGCCTTGTTCTGGTGGTCGGCCACCAGCAGTTCGATCTTCTTGCCGTTGATGGCGCCGCCCATGTCGGCGATCGCCATCTTGATGGCTTCTGCGCCACCCTGGCCGTCGATGTCCGAATACACGCCCGAGATATCGGTGATGAAACCGATCTTGATCACGTCGCCCGAAATCTGGGCCGAAGCCGATGCCGTCGCGAATGCTGCCGCTGCAGCGGTAATCGCCAGTGCCATTGCCTTAAGTTTCATATTCATCTCCTCTGTTATGAAGCCCGCGTGTAATAGTGAAGCGAGACAACTTGGTGGAACGGGGAAAGGATCGCTCACCCCGCTGACGTACTTGTTTGGCAGTACTTCTTGTTCTGGTGATGCAGGTGCTACGGAAAAATCAGGAAGGCGGCGCAGCCGTGGCGCCGCTCACGCGAGCGTGGATCGGGATCAGACGCCCAGCAGTTCGTTCAGGGTCTGCATCTTCGCTTCCAGCTGCGAAGACTCGAAGGACTCGACGATCTGGCCATGTTCCATGACATAGAAGCGATCGGCCAGGGGCGCGGCGAAGCGGAAGTTCTGCTCGACCATCACGATGGTATAGCCCTTGGCCTTCAGGGTCGTGATCATGCGCGCCAGTGCCTGCACGATGACCGGTGCCAGGCCTTCGGAAATCTCGTCGAGCAACAGCAGGCGGGCGCCGGTGCGCAGGATGCGGGCCACGGCCAGCATCTGCTGTTCGCCACCGGACAGACGTGTGCCCTGGCTGTTGCGACGTTCCTTCAGGTTGGGGAACATGTCGTAGATCTCTTCGATCGACATGCCCTTCTCGGTCTTGGAGACGAAGGGCGGCAGCATCAGGTTTTCCTCGGCGGAGAGCGAGGAAAAGATGCCGCGTTCTTCCGGGCAGTAACCGACGCCGTGGTGGGCGATCTTGTGGGTGGCCAGGTTGATGGTTTCCTGACCGTTGATCTTGATCGATCCCTTGCGGGTACCGACCAGGCCCATGATGGAACGCAGCGTGGTGGTGCGGCCGGCGCCGTTGCGGCCCAGCAGCGTGACCACTTCACCCTGGTGCACGTTCAGGTCGACGTTGTGCAGGATGTGCGATTCGCCGTACCAGGATTGCAGGTCACTGATCTGCAGTACCAGCGGCGCGTTGGAAGACGAGGTGCTGGTGGTGACATTCATGGTGGCGGTGCTCATCAGTGCGCTCCCTGCAGTTCGACCGAGGTGCTGCCCATGTAGGCTTCCATCACCTGCGGATTGCGCGAAACTTCTTCATAGCTGCCTTCAGCCAGCAGCGCGCCACGTTGCAGCACGCTGATGCGGTCGCAGATACCGGAGATCACGCTCATGTTGTGTTCCACCATGAGGATGGTGCGACCGGCCGAGACCTTCTTGATCAGCGCCGTGACGCGGTCCACGTCTTCGTGGCCCATGCCCTGGGTGGGCTCGTCCAGCAGCATCAGTTCCGGCTCCATGGCCAGGGTGGTGGCGATCTCCAGCGCGCGCTTGCGGCCGTAGGGCAGGTCCACCGTGGTGGTGTGGGCGAAACCGGTGAGGTCCACTTCTTCCAGCAGCTGCATGGCACGCTCGTCGAGCTGCTTCAAGCTCTCGCCGTTCTTCCAGAAATGGAAGGAGGTACCGAGCTTGCGCTGCAGGCCGATGCGCACGTTTTCCAGCACGCTCATGTGCGGGAAGACGGCCGAAATCTGGAAGGAACGGATGATGCCCTGGCGCGCGATCTGCGCCGGTGCATCCATCGTGATGTCACGACCGTTGAACAGGATCTGGCCCGAGGTCGGCACCAGGAACTTGGTCAGCAGGTTGAAACAGGTGGTCTTGCCGGCGCCATTGGGGCCGATCAATGCATGAATATGGCCGCGCTCAATTTGCAGGTTGACCGCGCTCACTGCCGTGAAACCCTTGAATTCCTTCGTCAGGTTTCTTGTCTCCAGAATGACGTCTGTCATGGTCTCTTCTTTCCCTTTGATGCCCGCGCCGGTTGATCCGGTCGTCAAGGCCTGCCTGCTGCGGTTGGCCGGCATCTTGTGAATGCAGGCGCCGCCGTTTTCTACCTGGCGAATCGAGAAGCTCGTTTTAATATTTGGCGCATAGTAGCCGGTTCGTACCATTCATACAATACGTATAAACACCGTATCCGCCAGCGGCTGAGAATACCCCGTTTACGCCCGGGAAAGCAGGCTGGAAGCGACTTTCTCGGCAATCATGACAGTCGGCGAATTGGTATTGCCGGAGGTGATGGAGGGCATCACGGAAGCATCGGCCACGCTCAGTCCCGACACCCCGCGCACGCGGCAATGCGCGTCCACGACGGCGGCGGCATCGTCGCTGCGCCCCATGCGGCAGGTGCCGACCGGATGGAAGATGGTGGTGCCCACGTCACCGGCGGCGCGGCGCAGATCCTCTTCGCTCTGGTACTGCACGCCAGGCTTGTACTCCTCGGGCCGATAGCGTGCCAGGGCGGGAGAGGCGGCGATGCGCCGGGTCAGGCGCAGGGCGTCGGCGGCGACCTTCAGGTCTTCTTCGGTGGAGAGATAGTTGGTGGTGATGCGCGGCGCCAGCGCGTGATCGGTGGAGGCCAGGCGCACGTGACCGCGCGAGGTCGGACGCAGGTTGCACACGCTGGCCGTGAAGGCCGGGAAGGCATGCAGCGGATCGCCGAATTTTTCCAGCGACAGCGGCTGCACGTGGTACTGCAGATTGGCGCTGGCCTGTTGCGCGTCGGACCTGGCAAAGGCGCCCAGCTGCGAAGGCGCCATCGACATCGGGCCACTTTGCATCAACAGGTATTCCAGTCCGATCTTCATCTTTCCGAAGAGGGTCGAGGCCATGGCATTGAGGGTCCTGGTGCCGTTGACCTTGAACACCATGCGCATCTGCAGGTGATCCTGCAAATTCTCGCCCACGCCGGCCAGGGCCTGGACCACCGGAATCTGGTGCTGCTGCAACAGTGCAGGCGCACCGATGCCCGACATCTGCAGGATATGCGGCGAGCCGATGGCGCCGGCGCACAGGATGGTCTCCTTGGCCTCGGCCAGCCACTCGCTGCCACCACCGGTGAATTCGACGCCGGTGCAGACCGGTCCGTTGGCGCCCTGCTCCATGCGCAGCTTCCTGACGTGCGAGCCGGTCATGATGGTCAGGCTGCCATCCTTCATGGCGGGCCGCAGGAAGGCCTTGGAAGCGTTCCAGCGCACGCCGCGCTTCTGGTTGACGTCGAAGTAGCCACAGCCCTCGTTGTCGCCCCGGTTGAAGTCATCAAGCTTGGGGATACCGTTCTCGGCGGCGGCGTCGCGGAAGGCGTCCAGGATGTCCCAGCGCAGGCGCTGCTTCTCCACCCGCCACTCGCCCCCGGCGCCGTGGAATTCGCTCTCGCCCAGGTGGTAGTCCTCGCTCTTGCGGAACCAAGGCAGCACCTGGTTCCAGCGCCAGCTGTCGTCGCCGGTGACGTCCGCCCAGTGCTCGTAGTCACGCGCCTGACCGCGCATGTAGATCATGCCGTTGATGGAAGAACAGCCGCCCAGCACCTTGCCGCGCGGGTAGATCAGGCTGCGCCCGTTCAGGCCGGGATCGGCCTCGGTGCGGAACATCCAGTCGGTGCGCGGATTGTTGATGCAGTAGAGATAGCCCACCGGAATATGGATCCAGATGTAATCGTCCTTGGCGCCCGCTTCGATCAGCAGCACCTTCTTGCCGGTCTTCCTGGACAGCCGGTTGGCCATGACACAGCCGGCCGTCCCGGCGCCGATGATGATGTAGTCGTATTGCCCTGCCGATTGCATGTTGTCTCCGCTATGTTCTTGTTCTTGCCGTTGAGTTGCTTCGGCCGTTCGGCCTGAGTAGTCGCGTAGCGACGTATCGAAGGTGCGTCTACGGTGAATCTTCGATACGCGCCTGCGGCGCTACTCAGTCCGAACGGCGGGTATTGTCTCGTCGGCTTACTTGGCCACCGGCATGGTGAACTCCGCCCCCTTGCCGATCGTCGCCGACCAGCGCTGCATGATGGACTTGTAGCGCGTATAGAAGCGGATGCCCTCCTCGCCATAGGCATGGGTATCGCCAAAGAGCGACCGCTTCCAGCCGCCGAAGGAATGCCAGGCCATCGGCACCGGGATGGGCACGTTGATGCCCACCATGCCAACCTGGATGCGGCGCGAGAACTCGTGCGCCGTATTGCCATCGGCGGTGAACAGCGACACACCGTTGCCATATTCGTGGGCGTTGATCAGCTGCACGGCCGAGGCGAAGTCCGGCACCCGCACCACGCACAGCACGGGGCCGAAGATTTCTTCCTGGTAGATCTTCATGTCGGTGCTGACGTTGTCGAAGAGCGTACCGCCGATGAAGAAACCTTCTTCATGGCCCGGCACCTTCAGGCCGCGGCCATCGACCAGCAGCTTGGCGCCGGCATCCACACCGCTCTGGATATAGCCTTCCACCTTGGCCTTGTGGGCCGCGGTCACCAGCGGGCCCATCTCGGCATCGTCTTCCATGCCGTTCTTGACCTTCAAGGCCTTCACGCGCGGGATCAGGGCGTCCACCAGCTTGTCGGCCACGCTGCCCACGGCCACCGCCACCGAGATCGCCATGCAGCGCTCGCCAGCCGAGCCATAGGCCGCGCCGATGAGCGCATCCACAGCCTGCTCCAGGTTGGCGTCAGGCATGACCACCAGGTGGTTCTTGGCGCCGCCCAGGGCCTGCGCGCGCAGCGGGAAGGTGCCGGCGCGTTCGGTGGCCTTGCGATAGATGTATTCGGCAATCGGGGTGGAACCGACGAAGGAGACCGCCTGCACCTCAGGATGCTCCAGCAGCGCATCCACCGCCACCTTGTCACCCTGCACCACGTTGAAGACGCCATCGGGCAGGCCGGCGCGCTTGAACAGTTCAGCCAGCATCAGCGAAGGTGAAGGATCACGCTCGGAGGGCTTGAGCACGAAGCTGTTGCCGGTGGCGATCGCAATCGGCGCCATCCACAGCGGCACCATCACCGGGAAGTTGAATGGCGTGATGCCGGCCGTCACGCCCAGCGGCTGGCGCAGGTTCCAGTTGTCGATACCGCCGCCGATGTTGTCGGTGAACTGGGTCTTGAGCAATTGCGGGATACCGGTGGCGAATTCGACGATTTCCAGGCCACGCGTCACCTCCCCTTTCGCATCCGAGAACACCTTGCCATGTTCCAGCGTGATGGCGCGGGCCAGGGCATCGTGGTTCTGCTCGATCAACTCCTTGAACTTGAACAGCACACGGGCGCGCTTCAGGGGCGCGGTCTCGGCCCAGGCCGGTGCGGCGGCACTGGCAGCGGCCACTGCAGCGTTGACTTCGGCCACCGATGCCAGCGACACCTTGGCTGCGACGGCGCCGGTAGCCGGATTGAAGACATCCTGGCTGCGACCGCTTTCCGAACGCGAAAGCTGGCCATTGATGAAGTGGTCGATGTGCGGGAGGCTCATAAGTTTTCCTTTGGTGTTGTCGATGTCGGGTGAAGGTGCCGTCTCCTGCGCCTTCCTGCGATGCGTCGACCAGGTCGGGTCGGCATAGAACAGCAAGAATAGTCCTCGCCCGAGCCCGCATCCAATGAGGAATTATCAAGAGCAATATAAAGGATGCTTATAATCCGTCTTTATTGTTCACATACTACCCACACGATTCCCACAAGCTATTCACCAGGATATCCACGGCCTTATCCACAAGTGTGGAAAGCCAGGATAGACCTCTGATCGCTGGAGATGATGATGGATTTGACGCAATTACGCGCATTTATCTCGGTTGCCCATGAAGGTAACCTGACCCGGGCCGCTGAAAAGCTGCATCTGACCCAACCTGCAGTCAGTCTGCAGATCAAGGGGCTGCAGGAAAGCCTGGGCCTGCAATTGTTCAATCGCAGTGCATCCGGCATGGTCTTGACGGTGGAAGGCAATACCTTGCTGCCGCTGGCCGAGCGTATCCTCGCCGATGTCCAGGAATTGCGGCGCCATGCCAGCGGACTGCGCTCCAGTGACAATGTCCTGACCGGAACACTGGCCATCGGCACCATCCTCGATCCGGAATTCATCCGGCTCGGCGCTTTCCTGAAGTTGCTGGTCGAACATCATCCGCGTCTGTCGACCCAGCTATCGCATCACATGTCGGGATCGGTCCTCAACGAAGTGCGGGCCGGCCATCTGGACGTCGGTTATTTCCTGGGCGATCCCGGCAAGGGCTTCCACGCCATGACGCTGACCTCCTTCACCTACAACGTCCTCGCCCCGGCGGGATGGAAGAACCGGGTCTCGGGCAAAAGCTGGAAGGAACTGGCACGCCTACCCTGGATCTGGACCCCGGCAGAATCTGCACATCATCGCCTATTAAGCCGTATCTTCGCGCAACATCAATCAAAACCGCACACGGTTGCACTGGTGGACCAGGAGTCATCGATGCTGGACCTGGTCAAGTCCGGTGTCGGACTGTCCCTGGCGCGCGAGTCGATTGCCTTGAACCAGGCACAGGCGCATGGTCTGGTCATCGCGGATGCGGTCGAGTTGTCCACTGAGTTGAGTTTTATTTCATTGGAAAAAAGACAACACGAAGATGCTATCAAGGCAGTGTTTCAACTATTACAAGAAGTCTGGCAAGCCTGATGAATTGAAATATCGACCAGAAAGCGGCGTTGTCGATACCAATTATGTATCTGCATGGCAACAAACTGATTGATCTCACCGTTTTCCTGCCGAACCTAAAGGGCTGTCGTGCCGCTATATGCCTTTGCCAAGGGCTTTTTGCCTGGTTTTGGTGTTTGAAAGCCAAGTTTTTGGAAAGATGTCCACCGCGTGCGCTCTTCTGCTCTTTTAATTTAGATGTGGATATATATAAGTAGTAGTAGTAGTAGTTAACGTTGCCAAAAACTGTGGATAACTCGGTTTACACGAAAAAAATCAAGCATTTAGCTTTCTGATAAACGCTTGGTAAGCTTCTGCACATCAAAGGCACAGATTCTGGACAAAAAATCGGAGGTGGATAAATTATCCAGATATACCCAAAGCGCCCAGCAGATATGCAAAGACTTATCCACAGACGCCTTCAAACCCTGGCCAAACCGACAAGACCGAGATGACAGAAGCCAAACGCTACCGGGTTGTCCTGCAGCCCTCGGGTTTGCAATTTGAACAAGTACCGCATCTTTCCTTGTTGCAATCGGGACTTGCCGCCGGCATCCGCATGCCCAACTCCTGCCGCAATGGCAGCTGCCGGACCTGTATGTGCAAACTGTCCACAGGCGAAATTGCCTATCAGATCGAATGGCCCGGGCTGACCCGGGAGGAAAAGGACGAGGGCTGGCTGCTTCCCTGTGTCGCCGAGGCCCGCAGTGACCTGGTGTTGCATGTGCCGGATGCGGTTTCGCTGCGCGGCGACTGATTTATCCACCGCCGATTTCTGCGAACGGCGGCAATTGGCTTTTTTCACCCTGGCTTGTGGATAAAAAAGCTTCCCAGGCATCCCATTTGCCCACAGGCGGCGCGATCTGCCTGCGGTGACCTGCCCCCTGCATTGAATTTGGACGCTGTCCGTGGCGCGGCTCTGACGGCCCGAGCCTGGCAGAGAGCGATATCACCGCCTTTTTCAGCCGTGTGTGATTCCCCTATCTGGTAAACCGAAGTGAGTGGGTCCTGTCCTGCTGGCAGACGGGTGTGCGCTGCGAAAGCTCGCGCACTTAGGCTTTATATCTAAGCTGTTTATAAGATTAGTAGTGATGGTTAACGTCACCGGTTTACTGTGGATAACTTGGTTTACTGGCGGAAAATCAATCGATTGCGCGCGGGATAAACACAAGGGCAAACTCTGTATGAGCCGATTACCAATCTTGGATAAAAATTCAGCTTTGGATAACTTTTCGAGTTTTCCCCAATCGATGAAAAAGTTATTCAGAACTTTATCCACAGGCGAATCGAATTTGGGGGAATGACGGGCTTGGAAACGGCAAAAGTGACGAAGTGGGTGAAATCAGTCATTTGGTCACCGATTTCGGTCTTTGACGGGGTAGTGACAGGGGTAAAGCGGGGGAATTTGTCTTGTAATGGCAACGACCCCCGAGGCGGTCAATTCCACTGTTGCGAAAAACGTGGCTAAAACGTGGCGGGGACAGGAAAGTTATCCCCTGCCCCCGCCGATAAAACAACAGTATTTTCGTGCTGCCTATTTTTTAGGCGCCACCTTGCCGGAGGCACTCTTGCCTGGTGGCGGCGCCTGCGGCGCCTTCTTCACTTCTTCGAGCAGGTGATCGCAGTCGGCCTTCTGGTCGCCGTCCACATTGATCAGGGGCAGGATGGCCGTCACCGGTGCCAGCAGGCCCAGCGCTACCGCGCCACCCGCCCGCAAGGCCAGCACCCCTTTGTTCACGCCTACGTCCGGATCCTTGAAACTGCCCTTCACGTACAACGGCGAACGCAGCGAGATGATGCGCAGGCCCTTGCTGCGTGGATGCACGTTCAGGTCCAGCAATTCGCGCTTCATGTCGATGTCGCCGTCCACCACGATCAGGGCGTCTTCGGTGTCCAGCAACAAGGTCTTCACCTGCATCACGCCGTCCTGCACCGGCAGGTCGCCGGCCAGGCAGTTCAGCTTCACCTCCTTGTCCCCGAACAGCTTGCTGATGACCACGTTGCCCACATTGAGCCCGGCGGCCTCCAGCAGGAACTTGCTGATCGCACCCTTGTTGACCAAGGTCTTCACCTCGCCGTTGGCCGAGCCCAGCATGGCTGCGACCGAATTGCCGGTGGCCGACAGCCGGGCGTCGCCGTTGATCTCGCCAAAGCTGGTGCGCGAGGCATCGAGCTGGGGATACAGCTTCTGGATCTTCAGGTTGCGGGCGGCCAGCTTCAGCTCCGATTTCATCTGCGCCGCCTGGCCGTCAAGCCGGATGGTGGAGCGCAGATTGCCGCCGGCCATGCCGAAGTTGAGCGGGTCCAGGCTCAAGACCTTGTCCTTCAGGATGAGGTGGGCCTGCAGGTCGGTGATCGGCAAGTCCTTCTGCCGGATGATGCGCTTGCCGGTGAAACGCACATCGGCATCCAGCGCACCCCAGGCCTCGGTGCTGAACGTCTTCACCGGCAGCACCTTGTTGCCAGGCTGGCGTTCCTCTGCGCCACGCTGCGCCTTCTCGGCATTGGAGTCGGCGCCGATCAGCGGTGCCAGGTCATCGAAGCGCAGCACATTGGAGGTCAGCGCCCCCGTCAGTTGCGGACGCGCGCCGCCGGTGACGTAATCCAGGCTGCCGTTGAGATCGCTGTCCCCCACCTTGCCGCTGAAGTCCTGGTAATGCCACTGACTGCCGCTTTCGCCGATCTTGCCCAGCAGATGACCTTCGGTGGCGAAGGGCGGCGTTTCCGGCAACAGGATGCCGGTCAGCGGATACAGGTTGCCCATGCTGGCCCCGGCCACCGACAGCCGCAGGTCCAGCGCAGCCAGTTCGGCCGGTTTGGTGAGCGTACCCTGGATACCGATGCTGGTCTTGCCCACCTTGACCTGGGCCTGCAGCGGATACGGCTGCTGCTGGTCTTGCAGCGAGAGCACCCCGCCGGCCTTGCCCTGCCCGCTCACCGGGGCGCCGTTGAAGGTGCCGCCGAGCTTCCAGCCCAGTCCGTAGAGCTTCTCCTTGTCCGGATCCAGGGTGTCGATATCGGCCTTGATATTGATCTTTTGCACAGCATCGTCCAGCGCCAGCTTGCCCTGGCTGAGACTGATGCGGCCCAGGCTGAGCTGCCAGGCCGAGGGAGTGCTGTTGTTGCTGGTGAACGTCCAGTTGTTCACAGCCTGACGGTTGCGCAGCAAGGAAACCGAGGGCGCCTGTACCTCCAGCGAAGGCAGGGAAATCCTATGCACAAGCAGCGGCAGCGGATTGAGGGTGAAGCTGACCAGGCGCACCGTGGCCATCTGGCCAGCGCTGCTGAAGGTGGGGGGATTGCCGACCCGGATATCCTCCGCCTGCAGCCGGGGCCACGGTACCCAGCGCGCCCAGAAGCCCGGTGGCGCCGCACCTGGGGTGGCGTCCGTGCCGGCGCGCTGCCAGTGCAGGGAGAGATTGCCGTCGATGGCGAACTCGCGCCCGATCGCGGTCGAGACGCGTTCGTTGATCCAGGGTTTGGCCCGGTTCCAGTCGAAGGTGAGGATGAAAATGACCGCGGCGGCGATCAGGATGAGCAGACTGGCAAGCAGCCAGAGCAGGATTTTGGTCAGGCGCGACATCGCTTCGGCGTCCCCTATGGAGGGTTATCAACATGCGCCAACGCCCGCCGACAGCGGCTTTCCCGCGCGCCAGTCTCCATGGCGCCTGTGGATAGATCAGACCGGGAAAGCCGTTTGCTGCCAGCGCCGCATCAGCGCTTCATGTTGATACGACCGAATTCGTCATGTGTTGTTGCAGACAAGTGAGCTCGCAGCCACTTATGGGCCGGATTACGGGCGTCGCGTTCATGCCACAACATATCCACATGCTCTTCCGGCGTCTGGAAGGGCAGCTCCTTCACCACCAGCACCTCGGCCATGCCGGTGGCGGCCACCAGGTGGCGCGGCAGCACGGTGATGAGCTCCGAACTGGCCACGATGCGACCGGCCGTGAAGAACTGGTTCACCGTCAGCAGGATCTTGCGCTCCCGGTTCATGCCGGCCAGCACGTCGTCGATCACCGCATGCGGCTTGCCCGACAGGCTCACCAGCAGGTGATCGGCGCTGCAATAGCTGTCCAGCGTCAGCGGTTGGCCGGCCAGCGGGTGGTTCTTGTGCATCACGCAGACATATTGCCCGGTGTAGAGCCGTGCATGGCTGATCTGGCTCTTGGCCATGCCCTGGCCATCGGCCAGCTGTGCAGTCACGCCGGGGAAAAAGCCCACGGCCAGGTCGATATCCCCGCGCAACAGCATGGCACGTGGGTCACGCGTGGTCAGCGGCATCATCCGGATCTTGATGCGGGGGGCGTCGCGCATGATGGTGCGCACCAGCGAGGGCAGCCACAGCGCGGCCGTGGCATCCACCATGGCCATGCGGAAGGTGTTCTGGGCGCGCGAGATATCGAAGCTCTCCGGCGCGATCACCGCTTCCAGCTCCGACAGGGCCCGGCGTACGGTGGGCCACAGTTCCTCGGCGCGGGGCGTGGGCTTGACGCCATGAGCGGTGCGGATCACCAGATCGTCATTGAGCGTGTCGCGCAGCCGGCGTAGCGCATTGGAGACAGCCGGCTGGGTCATGGCCAGCAAGTTGGCCGCACGCGTCAGATTCTGCTCGGTCATGACGGCGTCGAATACGCGCAACAGATTCAGGTCCAGGGTGAGAAAGCTCATGGGGCGGGCCTTTGCGGCAGGAAGGAAGTCGTGGGGGCGGCAGATGAGCGCGGGTGATCGCCGGCCAAAATATTATTCACAGATTATATAACTGATATCCGAAACGGAAAGTGGTCAAACAAATGTGAGTTCTCTACACTGCAATGCAACATAACACACAACGTCAAGGATCGAATCATGGCAACCATCGCACAAAGCACCAACAGCACCTTCAAGAGCAAGTTCGCCGCCGTCATGCGCAACATCTTCATCCACTTCGTCAAGGCCCACGAGTTGCAAGCCGTTGCTCTGGTCGCCGCCGAACAGGATCGCGCATCGGGCACCCGCCAGCTGAACCGCATGGCCGACAAGTTCGAAGCCACCCAGCCGAACCTGGCTGCTGAACTGCGCTTCATCGCTTCGCGCGGTTAATCGAAGGTTTCTGCTTCACCAGATTCAGGTTTTACCCGTCGCGCATGACACTTGCGTGACGATGGCACCAGGTCCTGTAGACCGGTGCCGGTATCAAGGATTTCGGTAGTTCCGGCGCGTACGGCGCTTATGTTGACGCTGATTCGATCAACGCGTCAGGACACCGATCCGTTGTCTCCTCCTCCCTCTTTAGGAAGGATTAACCCCGTAGGCCATGCCTGCGGGGTTTTTTTTCGTGCATTGCGAACAGGTTGTTCACCATCGGCGACGACTTCCGTTCGAGATATTCACAGGCCCTTCGCGCTCAGTCAAACGGCGTTGCAAATTTGCCGCACAGTGGTCAGACAAGCCATCGCCATCTTGCCAGCCGGCTAATGTAAAAAATGCAATGAAGGCCAGCCATCAAGGGTTTGCGGGAGATTGTCCGGTGCTTGCTGGTCGCTGAAGACCTATATTCACAAACCCTATATCTGATATGAGAACTCTAAAGTAGTCATACAGGAGGCCAAACTGCATACTGCGACGCAACAACAGTGAACTTGAACGCCGCGCAGTCGTGTCGCGGCCTGATTATCAGAGGTAGAAATATCATGTCCTTCCTGAACCTGGCCTTTCCTGCTGAAGCAGCCCTGCCCTTCGCGCAATCCCTGATGGGCATGCTGGTGGCGTATATCCGCCCGGCACTGGGTCTGGGCGCACTGGTCACGCTGGTCATGGTGTTCAAGCCGCTGATCCTGGGTCTGGCGCAAGCCGCCGTCCTGCTGGTCAAGCCCCGCAAGTCGCTGGAGCAACGCATCCTGGCGCACAAGTTCAGCGGCAAGCGCATGCTCAACCGCATGGCCAACGAATACAGCATGACCCAACCGAATTTTGCAGCCGAGCTGCGCAACATGGCCGCGCGCGACTGAAGTCCGGTCCCGGCATGTAGTGCGACCTCTGATCCGTCTTCTGGTCGTTTTGTAGTTTTGTAGTACGTACTGTGTCTCCTCCTCCCTCTTTAGGAAGGATTAGCCCCGCCAGCGCAAGCTCGCGGGGCTTTTTTTATCCACAGCCCGGACCCGGGCCGCCGGCAACGTGATAACTTGTTCACCCGCCAACCTTCACAGCATTTCCGCAACACATCATGTGCCAGCTCCTCGGGATGAACTGCAATACCCCCACCGACATCGTCTTCAGCTTCACCGGCTTTGCCACCCGGGGCGGCCTGACCGACCACCACCGCGATGGCTGGGGCATTGCCTTCTTCGAGGGCTCGGGCGTGCGCACCTTCGTCGATCATCAGGCGGCCGTCGATTCCCCCGTGGCCGAACTGATCAAGCGCTACCCGATCAAGTCGCAGCACGTGATTGCCCACATCCGCAAGGCCACCCAGGGCCGTGTCACACTGGCCAACTGCCACCCCTTCGTGCGCGAACTGTGGGGGCGCTACTGGGTATTTGCCCACAACGGTGACCTGAAGAACTTCACGCCCGAGCTCGATGGCCCCTACCGCCCGGTCGGCACCACCGACAGCGAACTGGCCTTCTGCTACATCCTGCAGGAAATGCGCAAGCGCTTCGGCGACACCCTGCCTCTGCTGGCCGACCTGCGCGCGGCCCTGCGCGAGATCGTCGACGGCATCGCCAGCCACGGCACCTTCAACATGCTGCTCTCGGACGGCTCGGCGCTGTATACCCACTGCTCCACGCATCTCTATTACATCGTCCGCCAGCACCCCTTCACCACCGCCAAGCTGTCTGACGACGACCTCTCGGTCGACTTTGCCCAGGTCACCACCACCAATGACCGGGTTGCGGTGATCGTGACCCAGCCCTTGACCGACAATGAAGTCTGGACCGCTTTCCAGGCCGGTGAAATGAAGGTCTTTGTCGACGGCAACGTGGTCGACTGAGCAAGCTGACGGCCCACCACAGTCATTTGTCCACAGCCAAATCCGCCGCCAAAATCCACTTTTGCACAGGCTGTTACAAAAAAGGCGGGCAGATTGCCCGCCTTGTCTTATCCACAGCAGATGACTCTGTCCCCCTAACACCGCCCGCTCACGGGCTTTCCGGTGTCAGGGTGACGATGCACTGCTGCGCAGCCTGTGGATAGTTCAGATTTTTCAGGGATTTTTGCCGGTCGACCTGTGGATAACTTGGGCTTACCGGAGTAAAATGCGTCCCTCGTTTCGCGCCCGGACGACTTCGTCCAACCAGGCCCGTCCTCCGGACGCGGCAGGCGGGCGCCGCACTAATCCGATAAGAAAGCTTCATGGAAAACTTCTGGCAGGCTTGCTCCCATAAACTCGAGCAGGAGCTGACCCCTCAGCAATACAGCGCCTGGATCAAGCCGCTGGTGCCGCTCGACTTCGAGGATGGGCTCTTGCGCATCGCCGCGCCCAACCGCTTCAAGCTGGACTGGGTCAAGACCCAGTTCGCCAACCGCATCACCGCACTGGCCTGCGAATACTGGGACGCACCGACCGAAGTCCAGTTCGTGCTGGACCCGCGCGGCAACCAGGGCCGGCGCCCGGCCGCCAGCCCGCAAGCGGCCGGCGGCGGTGCCAACGGCCTGGGTTTGCCCAACCACGAACAGTTGCACCTGGATCCCGAACCGGCGCAGCCCGTGCGGGCGGTGGCGCCGCGCCAGGAGCAGTCGCGCATCAACCCGGTCCTGACCTTCGACAACCTGGTCACCGGTAAGGCCAACCAGCTGGCCCGCGCGGCCGCCACCCAGGTCGCCAACAACCCCGGTACCTCGTACAACCCGCTGTTCCTGTATGGCGGCGTGGGCCTGGGTAAGACCCACATCATCCACGCCATCGGCAACCAGGTGCTTGTGGATAACCCGGGCGCCAAGATCCGCTACATCCACGCCGAACAGTACGTGCGCGACGTGGTCACGGCCTACCAGCGCAAGGGTTTCGACGACTTCAAGCGCTATTACCACTCGCTGGACCTGCTGCTGATCGACGATATCCAGTTCTTTGGTGGCAAGAGCCGCACCCAGGAAGAATTCTTCTACGCCTTCGAAGCCCTGATCGCGGCCAAGAAACAGATCATCATCACCAGTGATACCTATCCCAAGGAAATCAGCGGCATGGATGACCGCCTGATCTCCCGCTTCGACTCCGGCCTGACCGTGGCCATCGAGCCGCCCGAGCTGGAGATGCGCGTGGCCATCCTGATGAAGAAGGCTGCCGCCGAGGACGTGGTGCTGTCCGATGACGTCGCCTTCTTCGTCGCCAAGCACTTGCGCTCCAACGTGCGCGAGCTGGAAGGCGCGCTGCGCAAGATCCTGGCCTACTCGCGCTTCCACGGCAAGGACATCACCATCGATGTCGTCAAGGAAGCCCTGAAGGACCTGCTGTCGGTGCAGAACCGCCAGATCTCGGTGGAAAACATCCAGAAGACGGTGGCCGACTTCTTCAACATCAAGGTCGCCGACATGTATTCCAAGAAGCGTCCGGCCAACATCGCCCGCCCGCGCCAGATCGCCATGTACCTGGCCAAGGAGCTGACCCAGAAGAGCCTGCCGGAGATCGGCGACCTCTTCGGCGGCCGCGACCACACCACGGTGTTGCACGCGGTCCGCAAGATCGCCGCCGACCGCGCCAAGAGCCCGGAATGCAACCACGAGCTGCACGTGCTGGAGCAAACCCTCAAGGGTTGATCCAGGCTGCCACCGGCAGCGCCTGTGGATAAGATGACCATGCCGCCCGCGTCCGCGCCGGCGGCATTTTCTTTTCCACAACGAAACTTCCAGGCGCCACCGGCGCGCAAGCCTGTGGATAAAATAACCGGTCCGCTTGCGGCGCTTCCTCTGCCCGGGGAGCGGGAATTTTCCCTCCCCGACCACCGGATTTTTGATGCCCAGGCGCCCACCCTTCCCCCCGGCGGACTACTCCGAAGAGGGGATGATTGGTACAATGGAAGGCGTTATTTCGCAGGCGGACGCAAGGGCCGGCCACGGAGCAGGAAATCCGCGGGATAGCACGGAAACTTCGAATAAATACCCGGAAACACCCGGCAAAAGTATTCAAATGTTCCAAACGTATAGCCAAGTGTTTCTGGCTGCCCGCCATTGTCTTACCTACCTGGACAATCGCGGGTCGCTGTATCACCAGCTTTGCGGGAACGGATTCCGGACCGGTCGCTTACCGGTCATGCCACATGCAGGAGCGTTGCATATTCAGGCGGGTTGCAGTGCAGACAGCGTTTTTCACCAGAGGAGGAACACGCGCAAGATGGGCATGACGCAAAGCCGGCCGACGGCATCCTTTAAACCATTACTAGCAAGGACAAACTGACTATGCAATTGGTTAAAACCCAACGAGACACGCTCCTGCGTCCTCTGCAGATCGTGAGTGGTATTGTCGAGCGTCGGCACACATTGCCGATTCTGGCCAATATCCTCATCCGCAAGGACGGCGAGAAGGTCTCTTTCCTGTCCACCGACATCGAAGTGCAAATCACCACGCACGCCGACGTCGGCTCCGGCAATGAAACGACCGCCACCACCGTGGCCGCCCGCAAGCTGCTCGACATCCTGCGCGCCCTGCCCGACTCCGGCGAAGTCGCCATCTCCCTGTCCAACAAGCGCCTGACCGTGCAATCGGGCAAGTCCCGCTTCGCCCTGCAGACGCTGGCCGCCGAGGAATTCCCGACGGTGGCCCAGGCCGAGCACTACAACGCCCAGGTCAACCTGCCGCAGAAGACCCTGAAGCACCTGTTCAACATGGTCCACTTCGCCATGGCCCAGCAGGATATCCGTTACTACCTCAACGGCCTGCTGCTGGTGGTCGAAGGCAAGAACGTGATCGCGGTCGCCACCGACGGCCACCGCCTGGCCTTCTGCCAGGTCGAGACCGAGCAGGACTTCCCGCGCCAGGAAGTGATCATCCCGCGCAAGACCATCATCGAACTGCAGCGTCTGCTCGACGACAGCGACGACGAAGTCCAGCTGCAGATCGCCAACAACCAGGTCAAGCTGACCTTCGCCGACATCGAGCTGATCTCCAAGCTGGTCGAAGGCAAGTTCCCCGACTACACCCGCGTGGTGCCCAAGGGCTACAAGAACAGCTTCACCATCAGCCGCGACCAGCTGCTGCGCTCGCTGCAACGCGCCGCCATCATGACCAGCGACAAGTTCAAGGGCGTGCGCTGGGTGATCGCCCCCGGCAGCCTGAAGATCAGCTCCACCAACGCCGACCAGGAAGAAGCGGTCGAAGAACTGGAAATCGACTACGGCGGCGACACCGTCGACATCGGTTTCAACGTCAGCTACCTGCTCGACGTGCTCAACAACCTGAAGAACGACTACGTCAACATCGCCCTGGGCGATGCCAATTCCTCGGCCCTGATCACCATCCCCGAGAACGCCGACTTCAAGTACGTCGTCATGCCGATGCGGATCTGAGCAACACCGCTCCACGCGCCCGAGGGGCCGTCCCAGACGGCCCCTCGGTTGCTTTTAAGAATTCCAAGAATCCTCCGACGAATTCCGTTTTTTGCAGTCCCCTAGTCGTTTGGCTAGCAATTTCAGAAGGTAACCATGTCCTCCAGCCCCGCAGACAACACCAATTCCGCGCAACAAAGCTATGGCGCTTCTTCCATCCAGATCCTGGAAGGCCTGGAGGCGGTGCGCAAGCGTCCCGGCATGTACATTGGCGACACCTCTGACGGCACCGGCCTGCACCACCTGGTGTTCGAAGTGCTGGACAACTCCATCGACGAAGCCCTGGCGGGCTACTGCAGCGAGATCCACGTCACCATCCACGCCGACAACTCCATCTCCATCACCGACAACGGCCGCGGCATTCCCACCGGCCTGAAGATGGACGACAAGCACGAACCCAAGCGCTCCGCCGCCGAAATCGTGATGACCGAGCTGCACGCCGGCGGCAAGTTCGACCAGAACTCCTACAAGGTCTCCGGCGGCCTGCACGGCGTGGGTGTGTCCTGCGTGAACGCACTGTCGAAGAAACTGAAGCTGACCATCCGCCGCGACGGCAAGCACTACGCCATGGAATTCGCCAAGGGCATCGTCCAGAACCGCGAACTGGAAATGATCGACGGCGTGCAGGTCTCGCCCATCAAGGTCGTGGGCGAATCCGACAAGCGCGGCACCGAAGTCCACTTCTGGGCCGATGAAGAAATCTTCACCCACGTCGAATTCCACTACGAGATCCTGGCCAAGCGCATCCGCGAACTGTCCTTCCTCAACAACGGCGTGCACATCAAGCTGACCGACCAGCGCACCGGCAAGGAAGAAGACTTCGCCTTCGAAGGCGGCACCCGTGGCTTCGTCGAATACATCAACAAGAACAAGAGCATCCTCAACCCGACCATCTTCCAGGCCACCGGCGAGAAGCAATCCGACCAGGGCACGCTGGTCTCGGTGGACGTCTCCATGCAATGGAACGACGCCTTCAACGAACAGGTGCTCTGCTTCACCAACAACATCCCCCAGCGTGACGGCGGCACCCACCTGACCGGCCTGCGCGCCGCCATGACCCGCGTCATCAACAAGTACATCGAAGAAAACGATCTCGCCAAGAAGGCCAAGGTCGAAATCTCCGGCGACGACATGCGCGAAGGCCTGACCTGCGTGCTCTCGGTGAAGGTACCGGAACCCAAGTTCAGCTCCCAGACCAAGGACAAGCTGGTCTCCAGCGAAGTGCGCGGCCCCGTGGAAGAAATCGTCGCCAAGACCCTGACCGACTTCCTCGCCGAGAAGCCCAACGACGCCAAGATCATCTGCGGCAAGATCGTCGAAGCCGCCCGCGCCCGTGAAGCCGCCCGCAAGGCCCGCGAACTGACCCGCCGCAAGGGCGTCATGGACGGCCTGGGTTTGTCGTCCAAGCTGGCCGACTGCCAGGAACGCGACCCGGCCCTGTGCGAGCTGTACATCGTCGAGGGTGACTCCGCAGGCGGCTCCGCCAAGCAAGGCCGCGACCGCAAGTTCCAGGCCATCCTGCCGCTGCGCGGCAAGGTGCTGAACGTCGAGAAGGCACGCTTCGAGAAGATGCTCTCCTCCGAACAGATCACCACCCTCATCGCCACCCTGGGCACCAGCATCGGCGCTGACGAGTTCAACCCGGACAAGCTGCGCTACCACCGCATCATCATCATGACCGACGCCGACGTCGACGGCGCCCACATCCGCACCCTGCTGCTGACCCTGTTCTATCGCCAGATGCCGGCCCTGGTCGAACGCGGCCACATCTACATCGCCCAGCCGCCGCTGTACAAGGTCAAGGCCGGGAAGGACGAGCGCTACCTCAAGGACGACATCGAGGAAGCGCAATACATGATGCAGATCGCCCTGAACGACGCCGAGATCAAGCCCGCCGAAGATGCCCCCGCCATCAGCGGCGATGCCTTGATCGAACTGGCCCGCCAGTACAACACCGCCAACGCCATCATCATGCGCCTGTCGCGCGCCATCGATGACGCCGCCTTGAGCGCCATCATGACCGGCGGCGTGGTACTGAAGATGGAAAACATCGAACAAGCCACCGCCACCGCGGCCGAACTGAAGAAGGCCATCAACGACAGCAACATCGACGTGCAAGCCCGCGTGGACGAGCTCAGCGAAAAGGTCGCCCTGCACATCCACCGTCGCCAGCACGGCAACATCAAGGCCACCGTGATCGATGCCGACTTCGTCAGCGGCCCCGACTACCAGGTGCTCTCCACCGCCGCCGAGACCTTCAAGGGCCTCATCCGCAAGGGCGCCACGGTGGCCCGTGGCCAGGGCGAAAAGCGCAAGGAATCCGCCATCACCGACTTCCGCCAGGCCATGGGCTGGCTGCGCGACGAAGCCGAGCGCGGCGTCAACAAGCAGCGCTACAAAGGCCTGGGCGAGATGAACCCCGAGCAACTGTGGGAAACCACCATGGATCCGACCGTGCGCCGTTTGTTGAAGGTGCAGATTGAGGATGCCATTGCGGCTGACCAGATCTTCATGACGTTGATGGGCGATGATGTGGAGCCGCGTCGGGCGTTTATTGAGTCCAATGCGTTGCAGGCGGGGAATATTGACGTGTAATAAGTAGTTGTAGGGAGTCACAGTAAGTGAAAAAATCGTCACTCCCGTGAAAACGGAAAGTCATAGTAAATGAAAAAAGAGAGCCGATATGGCTCTCTTTTTTTTGTCATTCGATCTTGCGTCTCAAATGTGTTGCCTCTATACGAGGCAAGTAACTGATTCATCTGTGCCAAAAGATACGCTAATGAAAGTAAATAAGTATTTGATTTTATTCGGTTTTATTCCTTTTTCACTGTTATTTTCTCGCGTAAAATCAAAGCATTTCATACCTCTTGGATTAGCCGTGACACCCTTGGGATTGGTCCTAAATGATCTACGCAGAAATCGGCGTATGCATCAAAAACAGTTAGCCAGTTTGCTCAATTTGGATCAGTCCTATCTGAGCGGGTGTTGATTTGCATTGAAAACTGACCCACTTTCCCAGGAAATTTGCATCCAAAGTTGACCCATGTTTAGACCACAATCCTGCTCATGACAGCGAGCGGGAGAACGGAGTGATAGACGTGGCCCTACTTGGAATTATTCGACGCTGGTACATCAGAGACCGCATCTCAATTCGGGAAATCGCTCGCAGGCTCGACATTTCCCGCAACACAGTTCGCCGCTACATCCGATCCGATGTCAGCGAACCCGCTTATCCAGCAAGGCGTTCGCCAAGCTCGCTCGATGAATTCACCGCCAGGCTCTCTGCTTGGCTCAGCGCAGAGGCGGTCAAATCTCGGAAGCAAAGAAGGACCCTGAAACAGATGTTCCTGGACTTAAGAGAACTGGGATACGAGGGGTCGTATGACCGGGTGGCTGCCTTCAGCAGGCAATGGAAGGTGGGTCAAATGGAGAGGGTCAAATCTGCGAGCAAATCAACAATTACCGGGTCCCGCAGTGGTGTATGTCCCGACTAGTGGCATCAGACATAGATGACGCACTGGTATATGCATTTCATAGGACGAATGGACTGCCGGCTCACCATGCTCTGTATGATGCTCAAGCCAATCTGTACGCCTTCAACAGACGGCAAGGGGCTACTGACATAGCAATAGCAGTTCGGGTTACAACCAGGGTGCCGTAGTTATCAGGTTGATTGGCATAGATGGATCAAGACCGCTCACGAAATGCATACCGAGTTGCCTGCGCGTCATAAAGAGCATGGTGTTCGGGCAGATTTTTCTTCTTGTGGAAAGCGTAACGAAGAAGTTCATTGATGTTACGAGCGGATATCAAACGTGGCGTGCACCACGTAGGAACGGGGAACCCCAGCGAGTTTGAAAATAACGCCCAATCAGTTTCAAAGTCAAAGCAAATTTCTATATCCTGGTCTCGCCGAATCTTTTCTAACCAAGCAAGAATATTTTCGCCCAATTGAGCAGGTGCGTATTGGGAATCTGGAATGCGACCCAGAAGCGGAATGACCATGTCACGGACGAATACACTGCACTTATCAGAAGGATATGGAACCTCTGCATAGAATTGTTCACCAGAGGTACTGGCCATTCCGATGCTGATCATATGCGGGTCGATGAAGTCCGTAAATTCCGTGTCTAAAAATACCTTCAGGGGCATATGCTCTCCTTGCACCGGTAATCCCATTCTAAGGTCAAAATTGACGCGCCTACCTGCGCATCATGCGCTATATGACTCACAAGCAAATCTATACGCCTTTAAGGGAGTGAGAAGGGCACGTTATTTATGTATCGGTACATGCCGAATATCACCGTGCATCTGCTACTCCTGACTAATGCCACGACCATCTGCCGCGATAGCATCAAGTGTTGCGGTAACGCTGGAGAGCAAATCTGGGTAGTGCCGCTGAAGATGCCGACGAATATTCTCGTTGCGAAGAAGACGATTGATAAATCCTTTAGCAACAACAAGGGAAAGCATTGTGTCTCCAATAGTATCTTCTACAGCTAGGCTGTCATGTTGTAGCCGTTCCATCTCGGCTTCCATTCGAGTAATGTCCTCGGGTGAAATGTCCTTTCCTACCTGGCTTTTCGCTCTTTCTATTAACACTTCTGGCCGCGTTGCATGTGTTATTGCACTAAATACTGACCCAGGATTTGCATCGAATCCTGACCCGTACGAGTTTCTATTATTGCGCAGATGCCTTTTCTGCGGCCCCTCCTTTCTTCGTGTTTCGAGTTGAACTGTTCTTGAAACGGTAGCTGTCATTGCCTGTTTCGACAATGTGACAGTGATGAGTGAGTCGGTCGAGTAGAGCGGTAGTCATTTTGGGATCTCCGAATACGGTTCCCCATTCTCCGAATCCGAGGTTAGTGGTGATGATTAGGCTGGTACGCTCATAGAGTTTGCTGATGAGGTGGAATAGCAAAGCCCCGCCCGCTTGGCTGAATGGAAGGTAGCCAAGCTCATCTAGTATTACGAGATCAGTATGTAGAAGGCGTGTTGCCAAGTTTCCCGCTCGCCCTTGTTGCTTTTCCTGTTCCAGCATATTCACGAGCTCGATTGTGGAGAAATAGCGTACGCGGGCACCGTGATGCTCAATAGCTTGAATCCCAATGGCACTGGCCAAATGTGTCTTGCCGGTACCAGGGCCGCCAACCAGGACTACGTTCTGCCCGCCTCCTAGGAACGCACAAGTATGTAGCTTGCGCACTAGCGCTTCGTTCGCCTCGCTTGCATTGAAGTCGAAGCCGCTGAGATCGCGATAAGCGGGGAACCTAGCGGTTTTCATTTGATAGGCAAGCGACCGAACTTCCCGTTCAGCGATTTCCGCTTTGACCAAGTCTGAGAGAACAGGAAGGGCCGCTTGAAATGCCGGCGAATTCTGCTCGGATAGGTCGGCTACGGCTAGTGCCATTCCCCGCAGTTTCAAGATTCGAAACATTTCCAGTAGTGATTCAGGCTGCATCGACATGGCCTCCATCCTTATCTCTCAAAATGTCATAACGCCCAACGTCTGCCTTGGGTTCTTTGGTCAGTTGAAGTGCTTCCGGTGGTGTAACTTTCGGGGCTGGCGAGCCGTCCAATAAACGACTCAGTACATTGAGGACCACCTGCTTTGAGGGGGCGCCGCTCTTCAGGGCGGTCTCCACAGCTGACAGAACAATGTTTTCGTCGTGAAACATCACGAGCGCCAGTACCTCGACCATCTCGCGATCTCCTCCAGGACGTTTAAGCAGAATCGCCTGCATTTCTTTGAATGCCGCAGGTAGGTCCGAAAATGGAGCGCCGTTGCGTAAGGCGCCAGGTTTTCGTTGTAAAACCGTCAAATAGTGACGCCAGTCATAGATTGTTTGGCCAGGGCCGTGGTCGCGATTGATGACCCGGATATGCTCAGCAATGCGTTTTCCTTCTGCGATGAAGACCAGGCGGTCGGCATAGATGCGTAGGCTGATTGGGCGATTGGCAAACGATGACGGGACGCTATATCGATTCCGGTCGAGCGTAACGAGACATGTCGGTGACACGCGTTTCGATTGCTCCACGAACCCGTCAAATCTTTTTCCTGTGGCGAGAAGATGCGGGCGTTCGCTCTCCCAAACTGTCCAAACGCTTTCGTTGAGTTCGGGGTGCTTGATTTGCTTCCAGTGCCGCTTGCATTCCGTGCTGAGCCATTGGTTCAGCGCAGCGAGGTTGGCAAATTCTGGAGCTTTTTGCCATATGCGGTTTCGGCTGTCGCGGACGTTCTTTTCGATTTGCCCTTTTTCCCAGCCGGAGGCCGGGTTGCAAAACTCTGCATCGAAAAGATAATGGCTCGTCATTGCGGTGAAGCGGGCATTCACCTCGCGTTGCTTGCCAGACATCACTTTATCGACAGCGGTCTTCATGTTGTCGTAGATGCCGCGGCGGGGAATCCCGCCGAAGGCCTCGAATGCACAAGCATGTGCATCGAAAAGCATCTCGTGCGTCTGCAGAAGGTAAGCTCGTAGGAAGAAAGCGCGGCTGTAGCTGAGCTTAAAGTGAGCGATTTGGAGCTTAGTTCGCTCGCCACCAATGACTACCCAATCCTCGCTCCAGTCGAATTGAAATGCCTCTCCGGGGGCGAATGAAAGAGGGATGTATGTTGATTTGCTCGCAGATTTGACCCTCTCCATTTGACCCACCTTCCATTGCCTGCTGAAGGCAGCCACCCGGTCATACGACCCCTCGTATCCCAGTTCTCTTAAGTCCAGGAACATCTGTTTCAGGGTCCTTCTTTGCTTCCGAGATTTGACCGCCTCTGCGCTGAGCCAAGCAGAGAGCCTGGCGGTGAATTCATCGAGCGAGCTTGGCGAACGCCTTGCTGGATAAGCGGGTTCGCTGACATCGGATCGGATGTAGCGGCGAACTGTGTTGCGGGAAATGTCGAGCCTGCGAGCGATTTCCCGAATTGAGATGCGGTCTCTGATGTACCAGCGTCGAATAATTCCAAGTAGGGCCACGTCTATCACTCCGTTCTCCCGCTCGCTGTCATGAGCAGGATTGTGGTCTAAACATGGGTCAACTTTGGATGCAAATTTCCTGGGAAAGTGGGTCAGTTTTCAATGCAAATCAACATGGGTCAATTTGCACGCAATTGACCCATGCATTTGGCTAGACAGCTTGTGCACCAAGCATTCCAGCGTTGGGGCGTGTTTCCCAAACGTCCGCCGGTCTGACGAAAAGCTCTGAGAGAAATGACCCACCCCGCTTGACATCCTCTGGACCAGAACGCAATTCAGTCGCTGCAGCCTGCACAGACCCTTACGCTTAAATCGCGTTCCTCTTGGGGGCATGGGAGAGTATCTCGTCCAGTAGCACTGTCAAAGTGGTGATTAGCCGAAGGCGCGGACCTGTCTCAAGAAATGCTTCCAGATTTCTCAATCATTGCTTCCACCTTCCTGCAGGAGGCCCGAGTTCACGGGACGCCGATTCTCAAGTTATGGGTCGCGCTACAGTGGCTGTCCGGCGTCAGGGGGCCGAGTGCTGTGCATCTGACTTTGCTAGCGCAAAATTTTTTTCCGTCCGATCTACGTTCATGTTTCTCTCTGGGCAAGAAAGCCAGTACGCCGGTGGATCGGAAATAATCGTTGACCTGTTATTTGAGGCCATTGCGCTACTGACACAGCGTTAGGAGTTTAACGAACCGAATTGAGCGGTCGGCGTCGCTGCATACGCGAACAGAGGGAAATGAAGAAATAATCGATAATGGTCAGCAAATAGCGGTGACTGTGCTAGAGGGGTATCGCCAATTTCATTATCTGTGACGCATATTCTTTTTTTTTCACTTAATCTGATTCTTTGCAGCCCCGGCGCATATTCACGTTTGTGAAAAAAGCTTTTAAGATCAGTACCCTGGATTTTCACTTACTGTGACTCCCTACAGTAGTGTCGAATGACACGGAAAGTGAAATCTGTGCCAAGTAAGTGAAAAAATGCTGACACAGATAGTGAAAAAATAGAAAAGGCCCTGAAAAGGGCCTTTTCTATTCCAGCGTAGGAAAGATTATTGTTGCAACTAGCGAGTCGAGGTTGAAATTAACAATGTTGCTTATTGTAATAATGATGGTGCATACGATGAGCGCAGGCTTTTCGAATGCGCACCCTGCAGCGAGCGCCGTTAAGGATCGAACAATCACAAATGAAGGAAATCCCATTGTCCGGCACAAAGAATTCGTGCTGGTGACCATAAGCTTACTGAGATAGCTTTTCGGCGTTTAGGAATAACGGCTTTACACTGGTCACCCGTCATTCGAATTCGCAAGGTGAATTATCGAGCCCGGCCATCTGCAGACATTGCCCGCTCGTGCTTGGCGCTCGCAAGCAGACATCCAAGGAATGCTCTTTCTGTTTCATGGGTCAATCGGCGACAGCTGACCGACTAGAATCAGCCATATCAGCTGCAATAGATGGCAACTTCGGCTCCAGTTGGTCTACGCATATATACTCTCTAATTGCTTTGCAACAACGTAAACATCCCACCATTTTGCGGCTACCCACTTAGTTGCACGTTTATTAATTTTAAAACCATCTGATACAAGTCACGCCACTGGGCGGCTTAAGAACGAAATGGATCAAACGCAACTTAATTGGATCACCAGTTTCATCTGGAATATTGCTGACGATGTCCTTCGGGACGTTTTCAATCGCGGAAAATACCGTGATGTTATCTTGCCTATGACCGTCCTCCGTCGCCTCGATGCAGTGCTGGAGCCCACGAAGCAGGCCGTGCTCGATATGAAGAGCGCGCTCGACAGCGAGAAAATAGCCAATCAGGACGATGCCTTACGCGCTGCCTCCGGCGAAGCTTTCTACAATACGTCGCCCTTTACACTACGCGACCTCAAGTCCCGTAAGACGCAGCAGACGCTCCGAGACGACTTCATAGACTACCTCGACGGTTTCTCGCCGAACGTTCAGGACATCCTTAAGAACTTCGAGTTTCGCAACCAAATCCCCAAGCTCTCCGAATCCGACGGCCTCGGCCAGCTCATCGAAAAGTTTCTCAGTAAGGACATTAACCTCAGCCCTTACCCAGTAGGTGGGCTCCCCGGGCTGGACAACCATGCCATGGGCACAGTCTTCGAGGACCTGGTGCGCATGTTCAACGAGGACAACAATGAGGAAGCCGGGCAGCACTGGACGCCGCGCGATGCTGTGAAGCTTATGGCCAGCCTCATGTTCTTGCCCGTGGCGGACAAAATTGAGTCCGGCACGTACCTACTTTACGACAGCGCCTGCGGCACGGGTGGAATGCTCACCGTGGCGGAGGAGACGCTTCAGCAGATTGCCAAAGACCATGGCAAGCAAGTCGCCACGCATCTCTACGGGCAGGAGATCAATCCTGAGACCTATGCCATCTGCAAGGCCGACCTCCTGCTGAAAGGCGACGGTGACGCGGCTGACAACATTGCGGGTGGCGCGGCGTTCTCCACATTGTCGAACGACCAGTTCCGTTCTCGCACCTTCGACTTCATGCTCGCCAATCCGCCATACGGCAAGAGCTGGAAGACCGATCTGGAGCGCATGGCTGGCGAAGGGTCAAAGAAGGACGTGAAAGATCCGCGCTTCGTCATTGAGCATGCGGGTGACCCCGCGTACTCCCTCATCACGCGTAGTAGCGACGGCCAGATGATGTTCCTCGCGAATATGCTAAGCAAAATGAAGCACGATACGCCGCTCGGCAGCCGTATCGCGGAGATTCACAACGGCTCTTCCCTCTTCACCGGCGATGCTGGGCAGGGGGAAAGCAACATCAGGCGCTGGATTATCGAGAATGATTGGCTTGAGGCCATCGTCGCCCTGCCGCTAAACATGTTTTACAACACGGGCATCGCTACCTACGTCTGGGTACTGTCCAACCGCAAATCCGAGTCGCGCAGAGGCAAGGTCCAGCTCATCGACGCTACTACATGGTCCCATCCCTTACGCAAGAACATGGGGAAAAAGAACTGCGAACTCGCCCCTGAAGACATCCGGCGCATCTGCGATACCTTCCTCACCTTCACGGAGACGCCGCAGTCGAAAATACTTCCCAATGCCGCCTTTGGCTATTGGAAGGTAAAGGTCGAGCGTCCACTCCGCCTCCACAGTCAGCTCACCCGACAGCGCATAGAGATGCTGCGTTATGCCTCTGGCGACGAAACCATCCGTGCCACCCTTTACGAGGCGCTGGGCGAGCCACTCTTTGCCAATCCTGCCTCTGTCCGTACGCAGCTTGAAAAACTCGTCAACGACTGGGGTAAGAATGACAGCGATGAGGAGGGCGAAGACGGCGAGGATGATGCACCCAAGAAGAGCCTCTCGGACAAGAAGAAAAAGAAGCTGCTGAACGAGGCATCTTGGAAACGCGATGCCATGCTCATGGATGTCGCGCACCAACTTCGCAAGGAACTCGGCGACAGCCTGTTCGAGGACCACAACATCTTTCTGAAACAAGTCGAAGCAGCACTCAAGAAGCTCGATCTCAAGCCAAGCGCCGCCGAGTTGAAGCTTATCGTCAGTGCCGTCAGTTGGCGTGTGGAGGACGCTACCCGCGTCATCAAGAAAGTCCACAAGCCCGGCAAGGCCCAGCCCGACCCGCTGCGCGGCATCTTCGAGGAAAAGATCGATGGCAAGACCTGCGTCGTCGAATACGAACCTGATAGCGAGCTACGCGAATACGAGCAAGTCCCTCTCTTGGAGGAAGGTGGCATCGAAGCCTTCATCCGCCGCGAAGTCCTGCCCTACACGCCCGACGCCTGGATCGTAGAGGCCGACACCAAAATCGGCTATGAAATCAGCTTTACCCGCCATTTCTATCAACCGCCAAAGCTCCGCACATTAGCCGAGATCAGCGCAGACATCGTGAAACTGGAAAAGGAGACCGAAGGCTTGCTTAGCGAAATCACGAAAGGAACACGTCGTGCAATTGCAGAGGAGGAAAAGCCATGATCGAAGGGCTCAAGCCATATGCGGAGTACAAGGAGTCGGGGCTCCCGTGGGTGCCGTATGTTCCCGTGCATTGGAGCCTTATCCCAAACCGCGCTGTACTGAGGAAGCGAAAGGTTCCAGTGGGAGCGAGGCACAGAAATTTTCAGCTTCTGTCTCTAACAAAAGGCGGGGTGATTGTGAGGGACATTTTAAGCGGGAAAGGCAAATTCTCTTCAGATATGGGAACGAGTCAAGAGGTTCGTCGAGGAGATTTTGTGTTCTGTCTCTTTGATGTCCCTGAAACGCCGCGAACCGTAGGATTGTCTCAACATGACGGAATGATTACGGGTGCTTACACAGTGTTTGAGTCGCGGAATTTGCTACCGGAGTCCGTACGCTACTTGGAGCGTTTCTATATCGCGATGGACGATCGGAAATTACTTAGTCCGTTGTATTCTGGTCTGCGGCACACCATCCCACCTTCACGATTTCTCGGTATAAAAACACCGCAACCGACACCCGATGAACAAGCAGCAATCGTGCAGTTTCTAGACCATGCGAACCGGAAGATCGACGGATTCATCCGGGCGAAGCGGAAGCTGATCGAGCTGCTTGGGGAGCAGAGGAAGGTAATCATTCAAACAGCCATCTCCGCGGTCGCCACTCCAGGCTGTCGCACCATGCCAGTTCGTGCCGTGCTACGGCCAGTCAAACGCCTTGGATTTCCTGACAAAACATTGCTCTCCCTGTTTCGTGACTTCGGTGTTATCCCAAAAAACTCACGAGAAAATAAGAACGCTGACGTGCGAGATCTCGCACTCTGTCAGCTAGTCAATCCTGGCGACGTGGTAATGAACAAGATGAAGGCATGGCAGGGTTCTATCGCAGTGAGCAGCCTCGAAGGCATCGTGAGTCCTGACTACATGGTTTTGGAGTTCCAGATTAAGTCTGTCGTAAAGGACTTCTTTCACTACGTGCTTCGCTCACCCGACATGGTCGCGAACTACCGAAAACTCGCGTATGGCGTTCGTCCTGGACAATGGCGGCTGATGTATCCCGATTTCTGCCGGTTGCATTTGCCTGTGCCTTCCATTGAGGAACAGCAGGCGATTGTGGATCACATTGCCAAGGAAACCCAAAGTCTCAACACAGCCATCGGCCGCATCAAGCGAGAGATTGAGCTAATGCAGGAATATCGGACGCGACTGACTGTGGACGTCGTAACAGGCAAGTTGGACGTGCGCGAAGCCGCCGCAAAGCTGCCCGCGATTCCTGAGACCATCGCCCCCGAGCCGCTAGCCGAGGAGGCAGAAGAAGAACCCGAAACTGAGGACAGCCTATGAGTAACAGGCCCGCCGTTCCAATCGAAACCCAACGCGAACTTCTCTTCGAGTGCCGCTACCGCTGTGCCTGTGATTGCGAACCGGTTTCTCTGGAAAAGGCGCATATCATCGCATGGAGTGAGACACAGGATCACAGCCCTGGCAATTTGGTCGTCCTCTGTGCCAACTGCCATACACGATCGCATGCCGAGAATTGGCCGGCCTCACAACTGCGTCGATTCAAAGAAAAGCCCTGTGCATTGGAACGCGACCGGATGCTGCCGATGTCACCTGACCAAAAGGCGATGGTTGACTTCATCATTTCCACGAATGCCGATGCAATGACGGAAAAGGAGCGATTGCGCTTTGCTCTGATGGCGGCCGCATACGCTGGCGTGACCATTCGCGAGGTTTCCGTCGTCGCGGTTGTTCCAACAAATAGCTCGCTTTTGCGCTTGGAAATGCCTCGCGCAGCAGCCGAATCACTGATTCGTGGCTTTCAGTCTGAGGACCCGCGCCTAGTTTCATTCTTCGACGAGTTTGCCCAACCATCTTCGCCATCGGAATCGCGCGGCAACGTCTCCTCGGCATTCGGCTTGGAAGGTGGCATCAAGCTTATCGAGACTGCCCGCCCCACATCCGCCGATCGTCCACCGGTGACAAATGTGAAGGAGGAAGGTCTGGAATCGCTCATTGTGAGCGCAATGACTGACTTCGGTTGGCTCACTGGGACGGATGCCGACTACGACCGGGAATACGCGGTCGATTTGAAACAGCTAACCGTCTTCCTTGAAACGACGCAGAAGGACGTGGCGGCAGAGCTGCAACTACACACGGATGGCCCTGTAAGGCGGAAATTTCTGGCGCAGCTACAGGGTGAAATCACCCGACGCGGCACCATCGACGTGATGCGCAAGGGCGTGAAGCACGGACCGTACACGGTGGAGTTATTCTATGGGACACCGTCGTCAGAGAATCTGGAAGCCCGGAAGCGCCACGCGGCGAATAGGTTCAGTGTGACCCGCCAGCTTCACTACAGCCGCGAGCAAACGAAGCGTGCGCTCGATTTGGCGCTCTTCATCAACGGGCTGCCCATCGCAACCTTTGAGCTGAAGAACAGCCTGACCAAGCAGACGGCGGAGGACGCCGAGGAGCAATACAAGCGTGACCGCGACCCCCGTGAGACCTTGTTCGTCTTTGGCCGGTGCGCCGTCCACTTCGCTATGGATGACCATGAGGTACGGATGTGCACGGAGTTGAAAGGCTCGAAGGGGATGGCCAAGGATTCGTGGTTCCTGCCGTTCAACCAAGGGCGGAACCAAGGTGCCGGAAATCCGGTGAACCCGTACGGCATCATGACCGACTATCTCTGGCGGCGCATCCTTACGCCCGGAGGCTTCACGGAAATTCTGGAGAACTACGCTCAGATCGTGGAGGAGAAGAACGAGAAGACTGGCAAAAAGAAGCGAGTGCAGATATTCCCGCGTTACCACCAGCTCGACGTGGTCCGGAAACTTCTGGCTGATGCAGCATGGTTCGGCGCCGGCAAGCGCTACCTAATCCAGCACTCGGCGGGCAGTGGTAAGTCCAATTCCATCGCGTGGTTGGCGCATCAGTTGATCGGGCTACGCAAGGATGGCGCGGATGTCTTTGATACGATCATCGTCATCACGGACCGGCGCATTCTCGATCAGCAGATTCGGGCAACCATCCGGGGCTTTGCGCAGGTGTCCTCGATCATTGGCGCGGTGAAGGACGGGGACGGGACTTCCAAGACGCAGCAGCTCACGAAATATCTTCAGGAGGGGAAGAAGATCATCATCTCCACAGTACAGACTTTCCCCTTCGTACTCGATCGCATCGACGAAGCGCATCGGGGCAAGAAATTCGCCATCATTATTGACGAGGCGCATTCGAGCCAAGGCGGGCGCACCGCTGCGGCGATGAGCATGGCCCTATCCGCCTATGGCGCGGAGCAAGAGGAAGAGACGACTGAGGACAAGATCAACCGCATCATCGCGAGCCGAAAGCTGCTGACTAACGCTAGCTACTTCGCCTTCACGGCAACGCCGAAGAATAAGACGTTGGAGATGTTCGGCATACCGTATCGGGTTGGCGACGAAATAAAGCATCGGCCTTTCCACAGCTACACGATGAAACAGGCGATTCAAGAGGGCTTTATCCTTGATGTGCTGAAGAACTACACACCGGTAGCCAGCTACTACCGCCTCGCGAAAACGGTGGAAGGCGATCCAGAGTTTGACGTCAAGAAGGCGCGTAAGAAGCTACGCGTCTATGTGGAAAGCCACAGCAAGGCCATCCGCGACAAGGCTGAGATTATGGTGGATCACTTTCTCGAGCAGGTGATCGGCCAGAATAAAATTGGTGGACAGGCGCGGGCGATGGTGGTGACGAGCAACATCCAGCGGGCAATCGAGTATTTCACCGCCTTCACCACCTACCTCACGGAGATTAAAAGCCCTTACAAGGCGATTGTTGCCTTTTCAGGCGAGCCGGAATATAAGGGAGAAAAGGTCACCGAATCGAAACTTAATGGGTTCGCCAGCAGCAGCATCGCCGACAAGATTCAGGAAGATCCATATCGCTTCCTCATCTGCGCCGAAAAGTTTCAGACCGGCTACGATGAGCCATTGCTGCACACCATGTATGTAGATAAGGCGCTGAGCGACATCAAAGCTGTGCAGACACTCTCCCGCCTAAATCGAGCACACCCAAAGAAGCACGATGTCTTTGTGCTCGATTTCCAAAACGACTTCGAGACCATCGAAAAGTCCTTCGCCAAGTACTACAGGACAACCATCCTAAGCAAAGAGACAGATCCGAACAAACTCCATACATTCAAGGGTGAGCTGGACAACTATCAGGTGTATTCGCCGGAACAGGTCGATACCTTGGTGGCGCTTTACCTTGGCGGTGCGGACCGCGACAAACTGGACCCAATCCTCAATGCAAGTGTGGCCGCATATGTGAGTGAACTGGACGAGGACGGGCAGGTGGATTTCAAAGGCAAGGCTAAAGCATTCACCCGCACCTACGACTTTCTCGCCACCATCCTTCCGTATGGCGTGCAGGACTGGGAGAAACTCTCGATTTTTCTCAATTTCCTTATTTCCAAGCTGCCAGCACCCGTCGAAGAAGACTTTGCTAAGGGTATCCTCGAAGCTATCGATATGGACAGCTACCGCGCCGAGAAGAAAGCGACGATGGCTATCGCCCTGCCGGACGAAGACGCCGAGATCGAACCGGTGCCCACTTCGGGCGGTGGACGCAAGCGTGAACCGGAGATGGATAAGCTCTCGAACATCGTGAACGAGTTCAATCAGCGGTATGCAGGCGACTACAAAGACCCCGAGCGAACGCTTCAACGCATTAAGGGAGAGATTCCCGAGAAGGTCTTGGCCGACCCAGCCTTCAAGAACGCGAAGATGAACTCAGACCGTCAGAACGCGAAAATTGAACACGACAAGGCGCTTAAGCGGGTGCTCACCGCGATGTTCAAAGACGACGCCCAGCTCTTCAAGCAGTTTCAAGACAACGAATCTTTCCGCATCTGGCTGACGGATACGGTCTTTGGGATGACCTATGAAACAAAAAGCGGGAGCCGAAGTGAAAGTTGAAAAAATCGTTCTACAGTGAAAACTTCCTCGTTTGGAACCCTGCTCTAAGCGGACGTTAGGGGCCGTATCTTGTCGAGTGGCACTAGACATATGCATCGCTGTAGGCTGCGGGCAGCAGGCATACCTTGATCCCTTGACTATTGAGTGGCGTCGGCTTGGCCTGTGATTTGGCGATTGGTATTCATTTCCAACGTCAGAAAATTCTGCAGGTACTCGACAAAGCCTATTCGATTGTTGATTTGCTCGCAGAATTGACCCTCGCCATCTGACCCACTTTCCACTGCCTTCCGAAGGCAGCTACGCGGTCATACGACCCCTCATATCCCAGCTCTTTCAGGTCCAGGAACATCTGTTTCAGGGTTCTTCTTTGCTTCCGTGATTTGACTGCCTCAGCGCTCAGCCAGGCGGAAAGTCTAGGCGCGAATTCATCGAGCGAGCTCTGTGATTGCCTGGTGGGATAGGACGGTTCGATCGCCTCGGACCGAATATAGCGACGAACAGTGTTTCGGGAAATGTCTATCTGAAGCGCTTCGATAGTAAGAATGAGGCGCCGATGTATAAGGAAATGAAGAGCCAGAACCTAACAACCTTTGAGGACGTTGTAACGACGTTTGAAGAACGCTTTAGTCAATGGGCTGGTGACTGCTCGCGGATAAGTGATTTTGAAATCGGTGTTGAATATAGCGTTTACGATATCTTGATTCTCGCTCGCAGCTACGATACACGATCGGGTGGGATGTTCGTCTTAGAGGCAAATTGCCAGCCCGTCGCGGTGGTGATTAAAGCCAGCCTGGAAGGCGGGATGTACGCAAACGAATGGATAGAAGAACCACGGCTCTTGAAATATTATTTGAAGAGTATCAATGGCATATTTAGCGAAAAATATAAAGCAAATGCCGCCATCATCAATGACTCGACCATTCCCATTCTGACCTTCGTCAGGCGAACGAAAGATGATCTCTTTAAGTTCTATGGCTATTTTCAGTTTGAAAAACTGATCAATGAAAGTAATGGTGCAAAAGCATTTCTGTTGTCGCTTGCGAATACTGAGGTGAAGTTCGCGATTGCTGATGCCGCGTACGTTCATCAAGAGTTAGCTAGATCTGTTTTAGCTTCGTCGAACACCCCTAGAATTCAACGTCTAGCCAGACTCGCTGCTGCGGAGAAGAAGCCGAAGGCAATTAAGGTGATATCGGTTGCGTATCAGCGCAATCCAGACGTTATTAGCGAAGTCTTGTTCAGAGCGGGTGGCATATGCGAGAGCTGCCAAAGCGCGGCTCCTTTCATTCGCAAGAGTGATGGAAGTCCGTATTTAGAAGTTCATCATCGCGTGCCTCTCTCGGAAGGTGGAGACGATACCGTAGAGAATGCGATTGCTCTATGTCCCAACTGTCATAGAGCGCGCCACTTCGGTTAGATAAACTCAATCTCTACCGGCTGAAAGTGGCATTCGCTTTGTCGTGGGGATTTATCAGCGCAGAGCCAATTCTCAATTTCTGACTTTTAGCAAGATGCCTTCTGAGTGGATAAATGGCTATCGCTTTCGACGCGAGAACGGGATCGAAAGAGAGGTTAATCTAAATTATCCATTGGATTGAAAACGTGCAAATGAAATGAGCCGGCAATTGCTGGCTCATTCTTTGGCATCCTCGACGTCCAAATAAAACAAATCTGGATTTAGCAAATTAGGCAAAGCCACTTGAATCAAAAGCACCGCACCCTAGCCCCTGTGGATCGAAAATTCATTGAATAATTGTTCTGGTCATACGGCGCAGCAATAGCTTTATCTAGCGCGATGTTCCGGCTTACACCGTAATGCTTCGTAAAGCTGAGCAGGTCCAAGCAGAATATTGTGCAGTCTATCGCACACGGGCTCTGAACCCAGTACTTGATTACTCATGCTCTGGTACGCATCCAGGGCTTGCATGATGGCGGTCAGCATCGCATCCTTCAGATCAGGTGAATTGGCAAATTGCTTTTTGCTGTTGCTTGCCGCCTGACGTAGCAAGCTCTCGTTTTGTCTGGCCGTCGAGACTGTATCGCGCCTGTACCTAACCGTTGATGGCCGGAAAAAAGAATCCGGTCGGAGCAGAGCTAATCAGCGTGCCTTCTCTTACACAAAATCTCACTTCCTCACGCCAACATCCCTTTACAGCAACGATTTCCCACCCATTGCGCACAGCTGTGCCATCCCGCCACACCCCACCCCCTCCCCGCCCCACAAAATCTTGCACATCCTGTAATGCTTGCATACCATCGAATCTCAATTCGATCACACCGCCCTGTATGAGTAACATCAAGACGAGCGCCCGAACAGTTGCCGCAGTCTTGCTCGTCCTGATGATGGGTGCGTTCTGCGCCAATATTGCCCGCGCCCAATCCAACGCCAGCCCCGACCCCGCCCATCACGTCATCGAGATCAAGCTGGCCGATCTCAACGATGACAACCCCCTCATCGATTACCGCAAGGCCGTCCTCGAACTGGCGATGCGGGCGACCGGCAAGCGCTTCTCCATCAAGGGTTGCCAGGTGGCCGATGTGGCCACCTCCGACCAGCGTTACGTCCAGCTGATCCAGGCCGGCCAGTACTGCAACCTGATGACCACCTCCGCCGGCAGTTCCATGACCCGCGGGCTGGAAGGCATTCCCTTTCCGATCTACCTCGGCGGCGGTGGCTACCGCGTGCTGATGGCCAACACCGCCAGCCTGCAGCGCGCGCGGGATATCCGTGCCCTCGACGACCTGCGCAGGTTCCGCATCGGCTCCGGTATCGGCTGGACCGACACCAGCATCATGCAGGCCAATGGCCTGGACGTTGTGCAGGGCAACTATCTCAATCTCTTCGAGATGCTCAAGGCCAGGCGCTTCGACTTCTATAACCGCTCGGTCTTCGAAGCGGGCGGCGAGCTGGAGACCTATGACCGCGACCACCAGCTGGCCATCGTGCCGGACCTGGTGCTGTACTACCCGGTGGACCTGTTCTTCTACACCACGCCGGGGCGCGACGATATCCGCGACGCCCTGCTGGAAGGCCTGCGCAAGATCCACCGCAGCGGCGAGCTGGCCGAGCTGATCCGGCAGCATCGCTCCACGCGCCAGGCGCGGCAGTTGCTGAAGTCGACCCACCCGCGCGTCATCGTCCTCAACAATGATCGTCTCACGCCCCTGGAGCGCAAGGCCATCGAGACCTATCGCCTGGACTGGTTCAAATAAGCGGGCTTCGCCCTCGTCACGTTCCCTGCAAGACCATGAATAAGAAACTCAATAGCCTCGGCGTCTATATCGCCATTGCCATGCTGGTGGCGCTGTGCCTGCCGGTGGTGCTGGCGCTGACCGTGCTCAACGGCGTGCGCGAAAAGCAGATCGGTATCGAGATGCAGGCACTGGTCAACGAAAAGGCGCAGACCATGCAGCACAGCCTGGTGTTGCCGGTGTGGAGCCTGGACAAGTCCGACATCAATGCCGTGCTGCAAGGGGCCATGCTCGATCCGCAGGTGGTGTCGGCCGAGATCGCCGATCCCGATGAAAAGATCATTGCCCGCGTGGAAGACGGCCAGCGGCGCCTGGGCAATATCATCTCGCGCAGCGTGCCTTTGGTGATGCAGCAGAATCATCAAAACGTGAGCCTGGGCAGCCTGCAGCTGATCGTGTCGGACTACCAGCTGCAACGCAAGCTGGCCGCTGACAAGAGCTTCCACACCCTGGTACTGCTGGCGCAGGCGGTGGCTTCGCTGATCATCATCGGGCTGCTGGTCTATCGTCGCATCCTCCGGCCCATCGGCATGTTGACCGCAGCCACCGAGCGCATCGAGCGCGGCAGCTTCGATGAACGCATCGCCATCCCGCAGCAGGATGAAATCGGTCAGCTGGCGCGCCATATGGAATCGATGCAAAGCAGCCTGAAGGCGCTCTTCGATGAACAGGCGGCCATTCTCGGCAACATCCCGGCGGGGGTGCTGTTCGTGCGCGACGGCAGCATCGTCTTCGTCAACGAGGCCGCCCAGGTCCTGCTCGGCAGTGCGGACAGGAATCTCGTCGGCCAGCCCGCCGAAGAGGTCTTTGTCGAACCAGCCCAGCAGGCGGCCTACGTGGCGCAGGCGGTGGCCCGTTCCAGTGGGGCGGCCGGCGAGATCGTGCTGTTGCGCCGGGGTGATGGCGGCAGCTTCCCGGCCGAATTGCATACCTCGCTGATCGATCCGGCGCGGCCGGCGGACCAGATCTGGGTGGTCATCGATGTCAGTGCACGGCTGGATGCGGAGAACCGTATCGACCGCCTGGCCTTCTATGACCCGGTCACCCAGCTGCCCAACAAGACCCTGTTCATGGACCGCCTGCGACGCGGTCTGGCGCGGCGTCGCAGCAATGGTACGGCCGGGGCGGTCTTTGTGATGGAGATCAGTCGTGCCGATCTCTCCTATGGCGGCGCCAGTTTGGAGGAGATCGAGCAGCTGCTGGTCGAATGTGCGCGCCGCTTCTCCGGGTGTGTCACGCCCGAGCAGACCGTGGCACGCCTGGAGGGCGCGAAGTTCGCGCTGGGCAGCGAGATCCGGACCCAGGACCTGGCCGAATGCCTCCGCTTCTGCGAGACGCTGGCCCATCGCATCATCGCCACCTTCACCGATCCCCATGCCCTCGCCGCTGCGCGCTTCCCTTGTGCGGTCAACCTGGGTATCAATATCGTCCATGACGATCACCACGGCGCGGCCGAACTGCTGATGCAGGCCGAGCTGGCGATGGTGCAGTCGCGCCTGGCCGGCCGCAATACCTTCCGCTTCTTCGACCCTGCCATGCAGGCGCTGGCCAACCAGCGCAGCCTGCTGGAAGCCGAACTGCGCCAGGCGGTCGCGCAGCGCCAGTTCATCGTGTATTACCAGCCGCAGGTGACCTATGAGGGTGAAGTGGTCGGGGCTGAGGCCTTGCTGCGCTGGAAGCATCCGGAAAAGGGCATCGTCGCGCCGGGTGGCTTTATCTCGGTGGCCGAAGACATGGGCCTGATGGAGCAGATCGGTCAGCAGGCATTGCACGCCATCTGTGCCGATCTGCAGGCCTGGCAGCGCCAGGGGCTGGCGCATGAGCTGGTGGTGGCGGTGAACGTGTCGGCGCAGGAATTCAAGGTGGACAATTTCGTGGGCCGCTTCCGCGAGATCATCGGCAAGTATCGCCTCCACAGCCATGCACTGAAGGTGGAGCTGACCGAAAGCATGATGGTGGACCACGTCGAAGACGTGATCGCCAAGATGCAGATGCTGAGGTCCAGCGATATCTCGATCTCGCTGGATGATTTCGGGACCGGTTACTCGTCGTTGGCGTACCTCGGGCGCTTCCCCATCGACCAGATCAAGATCGACCAGAGCTTCGTGCGCGAGATGGAGAAGGATGCGGCCATGGCCAGCATCGTGCGCAGCATCATCATGCTGGGTCAGAGCCTGAACCTGTCCATCCTCGCCGAAGGGGTGGAGACGCAGCAGCAGCGCGACCTGCTGCATGCGCAAGGCTGTTCGCTGTACCAGGGCTACTGGTACGGCAAGCCCATGCCGGGCGAGCAATTCGTCGAACTGCTGACGACGCCGGATCGCTTCCGCTGATCCTCCCGGCAGGGCTGCCGCTGGGCATCAGCGCCGGGTGGTCCGATAGCCAGGCAACCACTCCATCCAGCACGGGCGGCGCGTTGTTGCGCCCGGGCGCTCAGCTTCGTCCTCCTGGACCTCCTCGTCCTCCCTATGCGCCATCCGATACAGCAGCGGCAACACCAGCAGCGTCAACGCGGTGGAGGACAGGATGCCGCCGATCACTACCGTGGCCAGCGGGCGCTGCACTTCCGCACCGGTGCCGGTGGCCAGTGCCATCGGCACGAAGCCCAGTGACGCCACCAGCGCCGTCATCAGCACCGGGCGCAGCCGCGTCATGGCGCCCTCGTGGATGGCCGCATCCAGGCTGCGGCCATCCTCGCGCAGGCTGCGGATGAAGGAGATCATCACCAGCCCGTTGAGCACCGCCACACCCGACAGCGCGATGAAGCCCACCGCTGCCGAGATCGACATCGGAATGCCGCGTGCGGCCAGCGCCAGGATGCCGCCGGTCAGCGCGAAGGGAATGCCGGTGAAGACCAGCAAGCCATCCTTGACGTTGTTGAACATCGCAAACAGCAGCACGAACACCATCAGCAGCGCCACCGGGATGACGATCTGCAGACGTTGCGTGGCCGATTGCAGGTTCTCGAACTGGCCGCCCCAGGTGGTCCAGTAACCGGTGGGGATGCGCACCTCTGCCTGCAGGGCCTGTTCCGCATCGGCCACGAAGGAGCCCAGATCGCGGCCCCGCACGTTGGCGCTGACCACGATGCGGCGCTTGCCGTCTTCGCGGCTGACCTGGTTGGGACCGGGGGCGATGTTGAGCGTCGCCACCTCGGCCAGCGGGACATAGCTGATGCGGCTGGCGCCCTCCTGCAGCGGCAGCGCGATGGGCAGGCGGCGCAGGGCGTCCAGGTCGGCGCGGGAGGCTTCGGGCAGGCGCACTACGATGGCGAAGCGGCGGTCGCCCTGGAACAGCGTGCCGGCCTGGCTGCCGCCGATCGCGGTGGCAATCGTGTCCTGCAGGTCGGACACGTTCAGGCCATAGCGCGCCAGTTTCTGGCGGTCGATGTCCACGCTCAGCATCGGCAGGCCAGTGGTCTGTTCCACCTTCACTTCGGTGGCGCCGCGGGTCTTCTGCAGCACGGCGGCGACCTTGGCGGCGGTGTCGTTGAGCACGCCCATGTCGTCGCCGAAGATCTTGACCGCGACATCGCTGCGCACGCCCGAGATCAGTTCGTTGAAGCGCAGCTGGATGGGCTGCGAGAACTCGTAGCTGTTGCCGGAGATGCGGGCTACAGCCTGCTGGATCGCCTCGCGCAGTTGTTCATGCGTCTTGCGTGGCTGCGGCCATTGCGACTCGGGCTTCAACATGATGTAGCCGTCGGAGATATTGGGCGGCATCGGGTCCGAGGCCACCTCGGCGGTGCCGGTACGGGCGAAGACGCGTTCGATTTCGGGGAATTGCCGCATCAGCGTCTTCTCGATCTGCTGCTGCATCTCCAGCGATTGCGTCAGACTGGTGCCGGGGATGCGCAAGGCCTGGATCGCCATGTCGCCCTCGTTCAGGCTGGGGACGAATTCGGTGCCCAGGCGCGTGGCCAGCACCGCGCACACCACGATCAGCGCACCGGCAAAACTGAGCACCACCGGCTTGTTGTCCATGACGCGTACCAGCAGCGGCGCGTAGAGCCGCTTGGCCCATTGCATCAGGATGTTCTCCCTCTCCGAGACGCGTTCGCCGATGAACAGGGCAATGGCGGCCGGGATGAAGGTCACCGACAGGATCATCGCGCCCAGCAGTGCCGCCACCACGGTGAAGGCCATCGGTGTGAACATCTTGCCTTCCACTCCGGTCAGCGCAAACATGGGCAGGTACACGATCATGATGATCAGTTGGCCGAACAGCAGCGGCCGGCGCGCCTCCCGGGCGGCGGCGAAGACCTCATGGAAGCGCTCGCTGCGCGTGAGCGGGCGGCCGTGGTGCTGCTGCGCATGGGCCAGGCGGCGTAAGCAGTTTTCCACGATCACCACCGCGCCATCGATGATGATGCCGAAGTCCAGCGCACCCAGGCTCAGCAGGTTGGCGCTGACCTTGTTGGAGACCATGCCGGTGAAGGTGAACAGCATAGCCAGCGGAATCACCATGGCCGTGATGATGGCGGCGCGGATGTTGCCGAGGAAGACGAACAGCACCGCAATCACCAGCAGCGCGCCTTCGATCAGGTTCTTCTTGACCGTGGCGATGGCCTTGTCCACCAGCACGGTGCGGTCATAGACGGTGATGGCCTCGACCCCGGCCGGCAGGTTGCGGTTGATCTCGCGCAGTTTCTTGTCCACCGCCTGCGAGACCGTGCGGCTGTTCTCGCCGATCAGCATGAAGACCGTGCCCAGGACCACTTCGCGCCCGTTCTCGGTGGCCGCACCGGTGCGCAACTCACGTCCCATGCCGACCTCGGCCACATCACGGATGCGAATGGGCACGCCGCGTACATTAGCCAGGATGATATTGCCGATGTCTTCCAGCGAGGCCACCTGGCCCGGTGCACGGATCAGGTACTGCTCGCCGCGCCGTTCGATGTAGCCGGCGCCGACATTGCTGTTGTTCTTTTCCAGGGCCTTGATGATGCTGTCCATGGTCATGCCATAGGAGGCCAGGCGTTCGGCCGAGGGGGCGACGTGGTATTCGCGGGCGTAGCCGCCGATGGTGTTGATCTCGGTCACGCCGGGCACCAGCCGCAGCTGCGGCTTGATGACCCAGTCCTGGATCTCGCGCAGGTCGGCTGCGCCATACGGCGTGCCATCGGGTTTGCGGGCGTCCTCGCGGGCTTCCACGGTCCACAGATAGATTTCACCGAGGCCGGTGGAGATCGGCCCCATGGCCGGATCAATGCCGTTGGGCAGCTGGCTCCTGGCCTGCTGGATGCGCTCGTTGACCAGTTGCCGCGCAAAGTAGATGTCGGTGCCGTCCTTGAAGATGACCGTTACCTGCGACAGGCCGTAGCGCGACAGCGAGCGCACCTGTTCCAGTTGCGGCAGGCCCGACATGGCGGTCTCGATGGGGTAGCTGATGCGCTGCTCGGTTTCCAGCGGTGAATAGCCGGGGGCGGCGGTGTTGATCTGCACCTGCACGTTGGTAATGTCGGGCACGGCGTCGATGGGCAGCTTCTGGTAGTTGTAGACCCCATAGGCCGCCATGCCCAGCACCGCCAGCAGGACCAGCCATCGATGCTCGATGGCGAAGCGAATGATGCGTTCAAACATGATCGTCGTCTTTCAGAATGGTGGGAGTGGCGTGACGCGATGGTCGCGATCCGCGTCAATGGCTATGCTCGGCCGCGCCCTTGCCCAGCTCGGCCTTGATGGCGAAGCTGCCGCTGGCGGCGTACTGCTGTCCGGCTTGCAGGCCGGAGAGGATTTCCACCGACCTGCCGTCGCTGCGCCCGGTGCGCACTTCCTGCGCCTTGAAGCCATCGTCCACCCGCACGAAGACCACGCTCTTGTTGTCCACCGTCTGTATCGCTTCCGCATCCACGGCCAGTGCTACCTCGCTGGCCTCGGTCATCACGTCGACGGTGACGAACAGGCCCGGACGCCAGCTCTCCTGCGGATTGGGCAAGACCACATGGGCCTTGGCGGTACGGGTCTGCTCCCCGATCAGGGCGCCGACATAGGAGATGCGGCCGGTAGCGTTCGCCTCGAAGGCGGTGGCGCGCACCACGGCGGCGCTGCCCACGCGGACCTTCTGCAAGTCCTTGGGCGAGACGATGATCTCGGCCCATACGCTGGAGAGGTCGGCGATGATGAAGGCGTTGGCATCCTCGCGCACGGCCTCGCCCAGGCCCAGGTGCTTCTCGACCACGGTGCCGTCGAAGGGGGCGCGGATCTCGTGCCGGCTGAGGGCGCCGCTACCGGTTCCGGTGACACCGATGGCGCGCAGTTTCTGGCGTGCATTGCGCACGGCGACCTCGGCTTCCTGCAGGGAGAATTGCGCCTGCTGGTAATCCTGTTCGGCCGAGATCTTCTGTTCCCACAGCTGTTTCTCGCGTTGCCAGGTGCTGCGTGCCAGGCTCAGGCGCTGTTCGGCGTTGAGCAGTTCGGAACGCTGCTCGGAGACGGCGCTGCTGCTGATGACGGCCAGTACCTGGCCCTTGCGCACCTTCTGGCCCAGCGTGGCCGAGACCGATTCGACCACGCCGGCGACCTGCGGCACCACATGCGCGGTGCGGTCTTCGTTGAAGCGAATCTCGCCCGGCAGTTGCAGGCCGCTTTCGATGCGCGCTGCGCCGACCTGCCTCAGGGCGATGCCGGCGGCAGTGATCTGTTCCTGGCTGAGGGCGACCTTGCCTTCTTCCTCGCCATGTCCTTCCTTGTCCTCGTCGTGGTCTTGATGGGCTCCGTGGTCGTCATGGGCTGGCTTGCCGTCGGACCCAGGTTTTTCCTGATGGTCGTCCTCCTTGTGGGCAGCCTCTTCCTGATGCGTAGAGGCGGCTTCGGCGCCGCCCTGGCCCTTCATCAGGGTCCATCCGCACAGCAGCGCGGTAATGGCGATGATCGCGGCGATGGCGAGTTTCTGTTTGCTGGTCATGGTGGTTCTCATTGCAGGTTGAGGATGGCGTCGCCGGCCAGGCGATCGAGTTCGGCGGCGGCCTGGAAGGCGGTCGACAGGGCTTTCCAGTACTGCGCCCTTGCCTGGAAGTAGGTGCGCTGCGCGTCGAGCACATCGAGGAAGCCGAACTTGCCCAGCGTGAAGCCGGTGCGGGCGGCCAGATAGGCGCTCTGTGCGCCGGGGACGATGTCCTGGCGCAATGCCAGTGCTTCGGTCCGGGCATTGCGCAGGCGCTCGTAGGATTGCGCGGCGTCGTTTTGCATCTGCAGTTCGACCAGGGCCAGTTCGTCACGCGCCTTGTCGGTGCGCTTGATGGCTTCCAGTTCATTGCCGCGATTGCTGTCCAATACCGGGATGGGCAGCGAGAAGCCGACCACCCACATGTTGCGCGCGGCCTCTTCGTCACGCTTGTTGCCTACTGAGAGCGTCAGGTCGGGAACGCGCTTGCTGCTTTCGATGCGTGCCAGCGCGGCGCGCCGTTCCACCTCCAGCCGCGCCAGCTGCACCGCCGGCCCGTTGCCCACGCGTGCGGTGAGGTCGGCGATGGCCGGCAGCGGTGGCAGGGTATCGAGCGCGGTATCGGCCAGCACGAAGTCGGCCTGCCGGGCGTTCCACAGGCTGGCCAGCTGGCCGCGGGCGAGGGTGGCGTCACTCTCTGCCTGCTGGCGTTCCAGTTGGGCCGTGGAGAGCGCCAGTTGTGCCTTGGTCTGTTCTACCGGCGAAACCTTGCCGGCTTGCACGCGCCGCGCCGTCATGTCGGCAGCGGTCTGCGCCAGCTGCACCAGCTCGGCGGCCAGACGCTGGCGTTCACCGGCCAGCAAGGCGTCGTGATAGGCGCTGGTGATGCGGCTGCGCATCTGCTGGCGCAGGCTGGCGTACTCCAGCCTGGCCATGTCCAGCTGGCGCTGTGCCGCATCGATGCGGGCGCTGCGCTTGCCACCCAGTTCGATGGGTTGGTTGATCTGGTAGGTGGTGGTGCGGCTGGCCTTGCGGGTGTCTTCCATGAGCGCAGAAAACTCCGGATTGGGGCGCGCGCCGGCTTGCATCAGGCTGCCTTCGACCGCTTCGATTTCCAGGCGGGCGGCCGACAAGGCCTTGTTGTGGGAGGCCGCCAGGTCCAGTGCGGCGGCCAGGGTGAGGACGGGCGCCGCGTCGGTGGATGGTGCCGAAAACGGGACAGCAACTGGCGGCGTGGCTTGGGCCACGGCCAGGGCCGGCGCGAGCAGGGCAAGCGCCAGCATGGGGATATGCCGGTACATCGAATTCTCCAGTGGTGAAAAGGGGAATCCGGCGAGTGCAGAAAGAAGGGAAGCGTGCTCGCCGGGCTAGGCGGCGAGCGGCCAGTTGGGCTTGTCCGGCCCGTCGGCGATGTGGGAGTTGGGATGGGGGGCGATGGTGCTGAAAACGTCAAGCGTGGTGCCGGTCTGGTCGGCCATTGGCGCGCCCTGCCATTGCATGGATTTCATGCAGGACAGCTGGCAGACCGCACAGGCCGCATCGGCGTCGCCACCCTGCCCCGCGTTGCCGCGACCGTCGGGGGAGGCTTCGTCGCCTGCTGGTGCAGCGGCATGTTCATGGTGGCCGGGGTGGCCGGGATGGTCGGTGGGTGCGGCACCGTGGTTTTCCTTTTCCGGCTGGCAATAGCTGGCCACTGCAGCCCACGAGAGCTGCAACGGCAACAACAAGGCCAGGAAAAGAATCAATGCACGCATGAAGGAGACGTGGGTTTGGCTACCGGCCCGGGACAGGCAGGTAGCCACGATGGGGGCTGTCACCGCAGTCACGGCCACAGCCGCCGTTACCGCTGCGGTAACGGCCGGCGCCGATTATGCCCCGTTGTAGAGCGAGGAGTCAAAGGCCTGGTTCTGGGTGCTGCTGTCCTGCAGGGAGGGCTTGGCGCCGGCGGTCTGCATCGGCTGGCCCAGTTCGGCCGCCTTCAGTTCGGCAACCACGTCGGCGCGGGTCTTGGTGCCTTGGTATTGCACCACCGGATAGTTGTTGCGGGCCGACAGGTTGGCCTGGTCGCGGGCTGCTTCGGTGGGGACGGTGGACTGGGCGAAGGCCGACAGGGAGAAAGCGCTGACCAGGGTGCCGATGACGAGATGCGAGATTTTCATGATGAAGCTCCTTTGAGAAGTGGTTCCACAAGGCCCAGTTCGATGCCCGCCCGGATGGGTGGCGTGCATCGGCCAGGGCCGACGCGATGACCAGTGGTGTGTCTGGCGTATCGTTGGAATGGATTCTAAGGAGCCGGTCCGCTCAGAAAGATTGCCCAGTCATTACAGATTTGTAATGAATGCCCGACGGGGCTGGTTCACAATATCGGCTTATCCGTCAGGAATCCGATCATGCATATCTTGTTGGTGGAAGACGAGCCCAAATCCGGCGACTATCTGCAGCGCGGGCTGACCGAGTCCGGCTTTGTCGTGGACTGGGTGCAGACCGGCGTGGATGGCCTGCACCATGCGCGCACGCTGGACTACAAGCTGATCATCCTGGATGTGATGCTGCCTGGCATGAACGGCTGGGATATCCTGCGCGAACTGCGGCGCAGCCACGATACACCGGTCCTGTTCCTGACCGCGCGCGACGAGGTGGAAGACCGCGTCAAGGGGCTGGAACTGGGCGCCGACGATTATCTGGTCAAGCCCTTTGCCTTCACCGAACTGCTGGCGCGGGTGCGCACCCTGCTGCGCCGTGGCCCCAGCCGCGAGGCCGATGTCATTGATTACGACGATGTCGTGGTCGATGTGGTCAGGCGCAAGGTGACGCGGGCCGGCCAGCGCATCGACCTCACTGCCAAGGAATTTGCGCTTTTGCACATGCTGATCCGGCGGCCGGGCGAAGTGTTGTCGCGCCCGCAGATCGCCTCCCAGGTGTGGGACATGAATTTCGACAGCGATACCAATGTGGTCGACGTTGCCGTGCGCCGCCTGCGTGCCAAGCTCGATGACGGTTTCGACAAGAAGCTGCTGCATACCGTCTGGGGCATGGGCTACGTCTTCGAGGCGCGCCAGTGAGCCAGCGCGCACCGGCCTCGATGAGCCTGCGGCTGGTGGTGCTGTTCGGGCTGCTGGCCTTGCTCATTTTCACGGCGGTGGGCAGCTATCTCTCGCATTCGCTGCATGTGCAGCTGGAGCGGCGCGACGATGAGGAACTGGCCGGCAAGTGCCGCTCCATCAATCATCTGGTCGAACATGCGGCTTCGCTGGACGACATCCTGGCGCGCCGTCATCTGGTACTCGATACCCTCTCCGGTCACGATCAGCTGCTGGTGCGCATCGCCCGCGCCGACGGCAGTACGCTCATGGAAAGCCACGACCCGTCCAGCGGCACGCCGGGTCTGGACCTCTCGCGCATCGACCTGCGCACCTGGGACAGTATCCAGTCGCTGCACATCGGCGATCTGCGCGCCCGCTATATCGCCAGCAAGCCCGTCACGCGCTCGGGGGAGCAGGCGGTGGTGCTGGTGGTGCGCACCGCCTCGGACCGCATGCAGTTGCTGGCCGACTATCGTTCCGACGTATGGTGGGCGGCCAGCATCGGGACGGTCCTGGCGACCTTGCTTGGATTTTTCCTGGTGCGCAGCGGCCTGCGGCCCTTGCGCATGATGGCCCTGCAGACGCGCGCCATTTCCGCCAATCGTCTTGATACCCGGCTCGACCTGCAGGCCGCGCCGCGTGAACTGCACGAGATCGTGCAATCCTTCAATGAGATGCTGGACCGGCTGCATCGCAGCTTCCAGCAACTGAGCCAGTTTTCGGCCGATCTGGCGCACGACCTGCGTACGCCATTGAATAATCTGATGGTGCAGACCCAGGTGGCGTTGGGCAAGCCCCGTGGCATCGATGAATACCAGGCCCTGCTCAGTTCCAATATCGAGGAGTATGAGCGTCTGTCGCGGATGATGGAGAGCATGCTGTTCCTGGCCCGTGCCGAGAACGCCCATGTGGTGCTGCAGATTCAGGACCTCGATGTGGCGCAGGAATTGAATCGCATCGCCGAGTATTTCGAGGGCATCGCCGAAGACGCCCAGGTGGGCATCGCGGTCATCGGCAGCGGGCGCATCCAGGCCGACGTGATGTTGCTGCGGCGCGCCGTCGGCAATCTGGTGGCCAATGCCATCCGCTTTACGCCGGCGCAGGGCAGCATCACGATCGAAGCCAGCACCGTCGATGGTGCCACCGTCATTGCGGTGTCCAACCCCGGCCCGGGCATCCAGGCCGACCTGCTGGAGCGCATCTTCGATCGCTTCTATCGGGCCGATCCCTCACGCAGCAGCGCCAGCGGCTCCAGCGGACTGGGACTGGCGATCGTGCGGTCGATCATGGTGTTGCATGGTGGCCAGGCGGGCGCGAGCAGCATGCCGGGCCGTGAGACGGTGTTCACCCTGCGCTTTCCCATGGCGCAGGCAGGTTCGTCAGGTAAGGCCTGAAGGCCAGGGGCATCGGCCGGACCGGGGTCTCAGCGGGAATCCTCGCTGGGCAGTGCCAGCAGGGTATGCCGCATGAGATCGGGCAATTCCATCTCCAGGGCGATGGCGAGGGCTTCCATGTTGTCCACGGAGATATTGCGATCTCCGCGTTCAACCTCGCTCAGGTAGGTGCGACTGATGTCAGCGCGGAATGCCAGTTCTTCTTGTGACATCTCTTTAAGCCGGCGAACTCTGCGAACGTTTTGTCCGAAGATGATGCGGGCGCTTGGTGGAGTCTCTGTATTTTTCATGTGCGCAAGGATCGGGCGGCTAGGGGTGACGGTCGATTAGCTACAATTACAAACGCACAAACTATCCGTGACAAACACTTATACCTGCGAATCTCTCGCGGAATAATCGAAAAATAACGAGATTGTTATCGTAGTTTGGTTGAGTATTTCTTCGAAAAAGCTCTAGTTTTTCTTCGAAATAATCAGAACTTTCGCTGTTGATTGTTGCTCTTTGTCTCATCCCGCGAGCAAAAGGACCTTCATCACACGCACTGCATCGACATGGACAAATCACAAGCCTTGCGTCGCGCCAAACGATTGGCCCTGATCTGCCTGCTGGCGGCGATGACGCTGTTCGTCGGCGCGTCGCTGGCGCCGCCTTCGCCGTGGAGCGGCCTGCTGCGGGCCATGGCCGAAGCGGCGATGGTGGGCGCGCTGGCCGACTGGTTTGCGGTGAGCGCCTTGTTCCGCCATCTGCCACTGCCCTGGTTGTCGCGGCACACCGCCATCATCCCGCGCAACAAGGATCGCATCGCCGACAACCTGGCGGTGTTCGTCGAAGAGAAATTCCTGAGCCCGCAATCGCTCGCTGCGCTGGTGCGTCGGCACGATCCGGCGCAGCGCTTGTCGGCCTGGATGGCCGCACCCGAGAATGCCGCCCGCCTGGGCAGCTACATGGCGCAGGCGGTCGGTGCCGTGCTCACGCTCACCGACGACCGTCGCATCCAGGCCTTCGTGCGCGACGCCTTGCATGCGGCATTGGGCAAGCTGGACCTGTCGCGCTCGCTGGCCACCATCCTCGATACCCTTACCCTGGACGGCCGCCACCAGCAGTTGCTGGACCGCGCCATCGTGGCACTGGCCGAACTGCTCAATCGCGAAGAGACCCGCGCCTTCATCGCCGAACGCATGGTGGAATGGTTGCAGCGCGAATATCCCAAGATCGAAAAGCTGCTGCCGTCCAGCTGGATCGGCGAGAAATCCGCCGCCACCCTGGCCGACATCCTGGACAAACTGCTCAGCGGCATCGCCGAGGACCCGCAACACTCGCTGCGCCAGGCCTTCGACCGCCAGTTGGCGGGCTTCATCGAGCGTTTGAAGCAGGACCCCGCCCTGCGCGAGCGCGCCGAGCAGATCAAGCGCGAGGTCCTGCAAGGCGAGGCCGTGAACGCCTATGTCGGCAGTCTCTGGGAGAGCTTGCGCACCTGGCTGCGGCAAGACCTGGAACGCCCCGATTCGGCCCTGCATGCGCAGGCTGCTGCCGCCACGCAATGGATAGGTCGCGCGCTGCAGGAGGACGCCGCGTTGCGCGCCTCCCTCAACGATCACCTGGAGCGGGCCATGGCCAGCCTCAGCCCGGAGGTAGCGCAACTGCTCACGCGCCACATCAGCGACACCATCAAGCAATGGGACAGCGCCGAGCTGTCGCGCCAGATCGAACTGAACATCGGGCGCGACCTTCAGTACATCCGCATCAATGGCACGCTGGTGGGGGGATTGATCGGCGCCCTGCTGTTCGGCCTGTCATGGTTGATGCAATGGGCCGCACACGGGCCATGACGCCTGGGCAGGGTGAACCGGACTACTGATCCATCTCCTTGAGGGTCTTGCGCATGATCTTGCCGGTGGCCGTGGTGGGCAGCGCATCGACGAAGGCGATCACGCGGGGATACTCGTGGGCCGCCAGTTGCGTCCGCACATGCTGCTGCAGTTCGGCCACCAGTGCCTGACCCGGTGCATGGCCCTCCTTGAGCACCACGAAGGCTTTCACCACCTCGGTCCGCAATGCATCCTTGATGCCCACCACCGCCGCGATGCGCACCGCCGGATGGCGCATGATGCACTCCTCGATCGGCGCCGGCCCGATGCGATAACCGGCGCTGGTGATGACATCGTCATTGCGGCCCAGGTAACGGATATAGCCCTGTTCATCCATGTTGCCCAGATCCCCCGTGAGCAGGAAGTCGCCGGCGAATTTCTCCTGAGTGGCCTCTTCGTTGCGCCAGTAGCGCAGGAACATCACCGGGTCCGGCGCGCGGATGGCGATGTTGCCGACGCTGCCACGCGGGACGATCCGGCCATCCTCGTCGACGATCTGCACATCGTGGCCAGGCACGGCGCGGCCCATGCTGCCCGAAGCACTGGGATAGAGCTTCGACGAGGATGAGACCACCAGATTGCATTCGGTCTGGCCATAGAATTCGTTGATGGTAACGCCCAGTGCTTCGCGTCCCCAGGCGATCAGGTCATCACCCAGTGTCTCGCCACCGCTGGCCACGCTGCGCAGCGAGAAATTCCACTGTTCCCGGGGTGAGGGTGTCCCGCGCAGCATCTTCAGGGCGGTCGGCGGGAAGAACACATTGCGGATGTCATGCCGCGCCAGCAGGCCGAACACGGCCTCGGCATCGAACTTCTCCAGGCGCCGCGCCACCACCGCCACGCCGTGGTACAGCGACGGCAGCAAGACGTCCAGCAGCCCCCCGATCCAGGCCCAGTCGGCTGGCGTCCAGAAGCGGTCGCCAGGCTGCGGGAAGCTGTCGTGCGAGACCTCCACCCCCGGCAGATGCCCCAGCAGCACCCGATGCGCGTGCAGCGCCCCCTTGGCCTTGCCGGTGGTGCCGGAGGTATAGATGATCATGGCCGGATCGTCGGCCCGTGTTGCCACCGCCTGCGGCAGCGGTGCCGCCGCGCGCAGGCGATCCCAGAAGTCGGTGGTCTGCGGCAGCACGATATCGGACTGCTCCACACAGAACACCACCTTCAGCGCCGGCAGTTCGCCGGCCAGGTGGACCTTGTCCATGCCGCTGCTGTCGGTCACCAGCGCCGCCGCTTCGCTGTTCTGCAGCCGATAGGCGATGGCCTCCGGCCCGAACAGGTAGAACAGCGGCACCGTGATCGCCCCCAGCTTGTAGGCGGCGATATGGGTGATCACCGTCTCGATGCGTTGCGACAGGTAGATACCGATGCGGTCCCCGCGCCCGATGCCGGCCTCCGCCAGCACCTGGGCAAACTGGTCGCTCAGGGTCTTGAGCTGGTCGTAGCTCCAGGTGGTGACGCTGCCGTCGGCCTCTTCGCTGATGATGGCGGGACGGCCACTGCCATCGGCCCAGCGGTCGCAGGTGGCGATGCCGATGTTGAAGAATTCGGGTATCTGCCATTGGTACGGCGCCGCTTCCTCGTGGCGGTAGTGCGTGCCATTGATCACGGTGCGTGGCGGGATGGTGGGATTCACTTCTGGTCTCCTTCGGGTGTCGGGGCCGTACGGTCCCGGGTGGTCCGGTGGGCGCTGCCTACGCGGGCGCGCCTCTGATTTGTGGGTCAGGCCGGTATGAGCCTGTCTTTCACCGCCTTGGCCTTGTCGCAGCATGCGGGACTGCGTGCAGGCCGTCCATTGCTGCATGCATGTGCGGCAATGAGAGTTATCGAATTCTAACGAAAATACCCTTCAACAGTCTTCCTCGCCGCGAAGCTTGCGTATGCCGCCGCTAGCATAACCGCCTCAATCGCATTGCGTCCTACCCCATTCCATCTATAGCTCTGCCGTCCTGCATGCCCCCGGCACCCAGGCGGATTCGCATCGAGGACCCTGGCATGGTTTTCCGCTCTCTGAAGGAGTCGCTTACGGGCTACTCCGACATCGCACGCAGTATCCATTTGCGGCTGATGCAGCCGCCACCCGCCGAACCCGGGCCGGCTTCCGCGCCGCGCCTGGACGAGCTCCTGCTGGTGACCCACGTCTCAGGCCATGAGGTCGTCTGCGGTGCATTCGAATACCGTCTGCACTGCATCTCTGCCCAGCCCGATCTGCCGCTCAAGGACTTTATCGCGTTGCCCGCAGAGATCCGCTTCGTGACCGATCGTGGCCAATTGCGCAGGGTGTCCGGCCTGATTGCCGAGGCCAGTGCCGGTGAAGTCGAGGACGGCCTCGCCAGCTATCGGCTGATCCTGCGCGACGCCCTGGCGCTGATGGGCCAGCGCAGCAATACGCGGGTCTTCCTGCATGCCAATGAGCTCGATGTCACGCAGGTGTTGCTCTCCGAGTGGCGCAGGATCAATCCCGTGCTCACGTCCTGCTTCGACGTCGACTGGAGCCTGCTGGCCGGAGGCTATCCCTTGCGCGAATTCACCATGCAGCACAACGAGTCCGATGGCGACTTCCTGCGCCGGCTCTGGAAGCGACGCGGCATAGGCTGGTTCATCCGCCCGGGCGAGCCGGCACCGGAGGACCGCACAGGCCGGCCGACCCACACCCTGGTGTTATTCAACGATGCCTTCCAGTTGCCGGCCAACGCCGCCGGCACGGTGCGCTATCACCGCGACCATGCGCCCGGCGAACAGGACAGCATCACGCACTGGAGCGCGATGAGAACCCTGCGGCCCGGCAGCATCAATCGCTATGGCTGGGACCACGCCAAGGGCGGCCCCATGCACAGCCGGGAAACGACCCGGGCGGACCAGGGCATCCTCGGCAGCCGCTTCGCCGCCAGTGTGGACGACTACCGCATCGATGCCCCGCGTACCGGCAACGACGCGGAAGACTATCGCCAGCTTGGCAAATTGCGCATGCAGCGCCACGCGTACGAATCCAAATCCTTCCAGGCCCGCTCCACTGTGCGCGCACTGCGCGTGGGCGAGTGGATCACCATCGAAGATCATCCGGAGCTGGACCGGCATCCCGCCCACGAGCGGGAATTCATCGTCACCAGCCTCGACGTCGAGGCCGAGAACAACCTGCCACATAGCCTGGCGACCAAAGTGAAGGCTCTGTCGGTTCGAAACCGGTGGGAAATAGGCAACGAGGATGGACACCAGGGCGTCGAAACTTCGAATCAAGGTTCGCCCACGCGGGCGTTCCGCTACCGCAACCATTTTTCCTGCGTACGGCGCGGCACCCCGGTGGTACCGGCCTTCGATCCGCGACAGGATGTGCCGACGCCCCGCCTGCAGAACGCGCATGTGGTCGGTCCCCCCAACGAGGCAGTGTTCTGCGACCCGCTTGGCCGGGTCAAGATCCGCTTTCCCGGCACCCGCATCGAGGATCATCGCCACGCCAATGGCGCCGGTGCCAGCGACAGCGGGCGCGATTCGGCCTGGGTGCGCGTGGCCAGTACCTGGGCCGGCAACCAGTGGGGCGCGATCAGTCTGCCGCGAGTGGGCGAGGAAGTCATTGTCGACTTTCTCGGCGGTGATCCCGACAAGCCCATCATCATCGGTCGCGTGCACGGCGCCACCTCCCTGCCGCCCAGCTTCAGCGACATCGGCGCCTTACCGGCCAACCGCTTCCTGGCCGGCATCAAGAGCAAGGAAGTCCGGGGCCACCGCTACAACCAGCTACGGCTGGACGACACGCCGCGCGAAATCAGCGCGCAGCTCGCCTCCCAGCATGGCTACAGCGAACTGAACCTGGGTTGGCTTACTCATCCCCGCGACCAGGGTTTTGGGACCGCGCGGGGTGAAGGCGCGGAGTTGCGCACCGACCAGTCACTTGCCCTGCGCGGTGGACAAGGCGTACTGATCAGCGCCGCCACACGCCCGGCCGCCGGTGGAGGGCAACTCGACAGGCAGGAATTGCTCGGCCTCATGACGGCGTTGCAGGACGTCCAGCAGCAACTGGCCTCTCTGGCACAGACCCACCGTGCCGGCGACACCGAGGCCCGCGCCCTGAGCACATTGCGTGACCGTCTCGAACGCTGGGAAGCCGGCAGCAACACCGACAAGGAAGGCAGCGGCGGCGGGCACCCCCTGGTCGCCATGACCGCTCCCGCCGGTGTCGCCATCAGCAGCGAAGACAGTATCGCCATCGGCGCACAGACCCAGATCGACATGATCAGCGTCGGCAACACCCAGCTCTCGGTGGGCAAGAAGCTGCTGGCCCGCGTGGCCGAAAGCATCAGCCTGTTCGCCCATCGATTGGGGATCAAGCTGGTTGCCGCCAGCGGCAAGCTGGAACTGCAGACGGACGCCGACAACATCGAAGCCACCTCTGCCAAACGCATCGTTCTCACCGCCGCAGAAGAAATCGTGCTGCAGGCACCGCGCCTGCGCTTCGTTGCACAGGGCGCGCAGATTGATCTTGGCGGTGGCGCCATCACCCAGCAGAGCAGCGGCGACCACGTCATCCGCTCGGCCGATTTCCATCACCTGGGCGGCGCAGACGCGCACGTTCCCGAGATCACCCTGCCGGTCAGCAATGTGCCGACTGACGAGCGCTTCATATTGGCCCGGCGCGGCAGCGGGCGACCCCATGCGCACCAGCGCTACCGCATCGAACTTGACGATGGCAGCGCCATGGAAGGCATCACCGACGAGCAGGGCCGCACCGAGCTGAGCCAGGACATGGCTTTGCGCATCGCCCGGCTGCATCTACTGAAGGAGTAGGCAATGAATCAGACAGTGAAGCAGGCAAACAACCCGGAACCCACCCGCCTGGTCGGCACCAGCTGGGACGATCAGGGCAACGATGTGGCGCAGTCGGTCCTGACCGGCAAGAACATGAAGGTGCGCGCCCTGTGCCTCACCTCGCCGGATGCGGTGCTGCCCATCGTCTTCGTGCCGGGGATCATGGGGACGCGGCTCAAGGTCAAGGGCCGTGATAAGGGGGCGGCGTGGTTTCCGCCTGAAGGTAAATGGGATGCTGTCATTCTCCTGCTCAGGTCGCTCGTTCGAACCGCAGCGGACAGGCAGCGCCTGCTCAATCCCGATAAAACAGAGGTCGATGATGAGGGGCCGGCCTATCCCGACGACGCCTGCAAAAGTTTGCTGGCGATTGCGCCTGGCAAGACCGATGCCGAGCGCGCGCGATGGCGTGGCTGGGGCCAACTACACGGCGACAGCTACGAAAAGATCCTGGCATTTCTGGAGAAGAGCATGGCGACGATCTTCGATCCGATCAGCCAGGGTCAGACGCTCACACCACTTTGGCAGGAGCTGGTAATGAACCGCCAGGACGCCGCCAAGCTAGGTGCGCAAAAGCCCTTCGTTCCACTGCAGGAGCAGCAGTTGCGCGACGCTGCCGAACTGCTCTACCCGGTACATGCGGTGGGGTACAACTGGTTGCAGAGCAACAAGGTCTCCGCCGAGCGACTGGCCGCCGAGATCGAACGCATCACCGCCTATTACCGCGGCAAGGGCAAAGCCTGCGAGCAGGTGATCCTGATCACGCACAGCATGGGCGGCCTGGTGGCCCGTGCCTGCGCGCAATTGCCTGGAATGGACCAGCGCATCCTGGGGGTGCTGCACGGTGTCATGCCCGCCCTGGGGGCTCCGGCCACCTACAAGCGCATACGCGCGGGGTTTGAGGGGGCAGCACAGGTGATTCTGGGGCGTAACGGCGCCGACTGCACCGCAGTGATGGCCAACGCAGCAGGTCCGCTGGAGCTGCTGCCCACAGATCAATACCGGACCTGGACCAACAGTGGTGAGCGGCATTGGCTGCGCGTCAGTTACGTGGGGATGGGGCAACGCGGGGTACAGGAGGAGATGGAGAGCTTTCTGGGCGAGGGGGACCCCTACGCGAACATCTATCTGAACAATACGGCGGATTGGTGGAAGCTGGTGAGGGAGGATTTGATTGATCCGGCGGGGAGGGAGGATCGAGAGAAAGCGATGAGGGAGGGAAAGCTGGCTCCCTCGTTTGTCCCCGGCAATGCGGATTTTGATAAGTACCTTAAGAATATGAAAGTAGCGATGAAATTTCATCAGATGATCGCCAACGAATACCACCCCACGACGTATGCCTATTACGCCGCAGATACAGAAAAACCTTCTTGGAACGAAGTGTTATGGAAGGCCGCGCGGCCTGCCCCAAATAAGCCGGAATCCGCAGTGCTTGAGTTCGATGACTTGAATGGCAAGGTGGATCTCGCTTTTTCGGACAGACACCGAGTGAGCTTCAGCATCCAGGATGGGACCGGTCCCGGCGACGGAACGGTGCCCGCCGAGTCGGGCGCGGCGCCTAAGCCGTACGCGATACAGATGTTCAAACACGAGGGAAAATCGAAAATGCACGATAGCTACGAACACCAATTTTCATACAACGCTCCAATCGCACAAGCTGTCACCCTGTATTCCATCGTCAGCATGGTGGCTGCATCCCACTACGCGAAGAGCTTATTGGAGGAAAAATGAGGCGGTATACCTATTTCCCTCTGATATTTCCTCTTTTGCTGTTCGTCGCCACAAGGTGCGATGCCGACAGCGGTAACCAGCGACCCAATATGATGAACATCCAATCCACTAATTCATCTTCCATTTCTACTTTCTGTGTAGGTCGGTTTCTTATCGATGTGCCCCAGGGATCTAGGCTTAGCGGAGCAGACTACAAGTACGATTACCTGCAAATTGAGCGTCCCGAGCAGAAGTCGTTCGAGGATTTCCAAAGTAAACTCAATCAAAAGGAAGCAAGGCTAAAAGCAGAAAAGCATGAAAGGGATCCCAGTCTATTGCGCTTATCGCGAACCTTGGATGCAGAAACTCGGGTGTTCTCATTCTGGGAATTCGATATAGCAGACGGCCTCATGGAGGTGGAAGGATACCGATGGATTGATGGCACGCAGTATTTTTTGAAGGCACAAGCCGGAACCAGCCCGCCAGTAGAGGGAACCCTGAGCAGGGAGGAGCTTGTTCTCGGAAAAATGGAAAGGGCTCTCACACATCTTCGGCCGCGTCTTGATACCGAAATCCCGGCAGAACCAGGCTACTGCTTTGAGGGTGGTTTCATCGCCAGTCCCGAGTGGGAGAGTGAAGAGGCAGGTATCGATATCGACATAGCGGGTCATCCCGACGCGTTTGTCTCCGTCTGGTTCTACCCCCTGGCCATGAGCAAACATGACCGCCCGTTACTGGAGCGCATGGGCGGAGTCCTACAATCGCTTGGTCGCCTCGCCACATCAGTGCGGGTCCTGCGTAGCGGTAATCGCCAAGTCGGCCCCTATCGTGGCCAGGAACATCTTGCAACGGCGCCGAACAGCGGCGGCATGCGCGGTCACAGCTTCATCTGGGAAACCGAAGGCGAAGGTACCCTGGATACGCCAGCACTCAAGATCGAACTCACTACCGGTCATCGAGACAAAGATGGCAACCCCCAAAAGACACAATTAACGGATGAGCAAGCCATGAAGCTCTGGGACGAAGTCCTCAACAGCTTCCGCGTGCGTCCGACCACGGACCCGCAGAAAACCAGCCAGAACAATCCTCCATCCTCCCCCTTGCATCCTCTCGGTGAGCTCGCCGGGACCGGCAGCATCTGCCCGCAGAACGGCTGGTGGCGATGCGTTGACACGGGTAATGTTGCGGGCGGTCGTCGGCGCTTCTTCAAGGCTGGGGAGACGATGCCCTCCGTTGTCCTGCTGGGTCCACCGAACCTGTGGCAGGCCCTGCGCAAGAAACCACCGACATATGAAACCAAGACCGTATGGACTCTGGTCGATTACGAAGAAGGGGCCGACGTCCCCAGTTCGGAAAGCGACTCGGCCAGTGAAAGTGCCGATACGCAAGGCGGGAGCAAGTCGTGATGCGCCGCGCACTCTCTTGGTTGATCTTCTCAATAGCGGTGCTGGTCGCGACCCCCAGCGCTGCAGATAGCGGCGACCAGCGATCAGAACTGATGAACGACCGTCCAGCTCCTTCTGTGTCCACTTTCTGCGTCGGTCGATTTCTTATCGACGTGCCCCTGGGATCTAAGCTTAGCGGAGCAGACTACAAGTACGATTACCTTCAGATCGAGCGTCCGGCGCCGAAGTCGCGCGAGGCCTTTCAGCGAGAGCTCAATCAAAAGGAAGCTGCGCTCAGAGCAAGAAAGCACGATCAGGATCCCAGCATATTACGAGTATCGCGGACACCCGATGCAGAATCTCGATTGTTTGCGTTTTGGGAATTTGAACGGGCGAGAGGTTTGATTGAAATTGAAGGATACCGATGGATCGATGGAACGCAGTATTTTTTGAAGGCGCAAGCAGGGACTAGCCCACCGGTCGAGGGCACCATGAGTCGAGAAGAACTTGTTCTCAGCAAGATGGAGAAGGCCCTTTCAAATCTTCGGCCGCGCCCCGATACGGAAATTCCTGCAGAACCCGGCTACTGCTTCGAGGGGGGCTTCATCGCCAGCCCGGAGTGGGAGCTGGAGGAAGCTGGAGTTGATATCGACATCGCCGGTCATCCTGACGCGTTTGTCTCCGTCTGGTTTTACCCGCTACACATGAGTAAGCACGACCGTCCATTGCTGGAGCGCATGGGCGGTGTGCTGCAATTTCTGGGTCGCCTGGCCACATCGGTACGGGTTTTGCGCAGCGGCGATCGCCAAGTCGGCCCCTACCGTGGCCAGGAACATCTGGCAACGGCACCCAACAGCGGCGGCATGCGCGGTCACAGCTTTATCTGGGAAACCGAAGGCGAAGGTACCCTGGATACGCCAGCACTCAAGATCGAACTCACCACCGGTCACCGCGACAAAAGCGGCAACCCGCAAAAGACAAAACTAACGGATGAGCAAGCCGTGAAGCTCTGGGACGAAGTCCTCAACAGTTTCCGCGTGCGTCCTACCGCAAGCCCCGAAAAGCTGCTTCACCGCGATCCCGCTGCCGGGATGCCCCAGCCTGCCAAGACCCCACAATCCGGCGCTGCCCACCCCGCCGAGTCCGCCTCCTGATCACTATCTCCAATCCCTGCCCGAAAGGAAATCCCCATGCCCAAGATCATTCGTCTCGGTGACGCCACCTCCCACGGTGGCAAGGTCACCAGCGTCAGTGCCTCACACTTCAAGGTCAATGGCATTGCCGTGGCCCGTGTAGGCGACCCTTGCAGTTGCCCGCAGAAGGGCCACGAGAATTGCACCATCGTCGAAGGCCATGCCCATCACAAGATCAATGGCGTCGCCGTCGCCTACGAGGGCCACAAGACCAGTTGCGGTGCGACCCTGATTGCCAGTGCCAACAACTTCAGCGCTCAATAGCGGACCGACTTACGCATAGGCCAGCCGACCCCTCGTCGGCAACTCCAGCACCGCCAATCCCGGCGTCCCCCCTTCCAGCCTGAACACCGACACCAGCCGCGCCAGTTGCGCGGCCTGGTCCTGCAACGACTGCGCCGCCGCAGCGGCTTGCTCTACCAGCGCCGCATTCTGCTGGGTCACCTGGTCCATCTGCACGATGGCCAGGTTCACCTGTTCGATGCCGGCGCTCTGTTCCTGCCCGGCTGAGCTGATCTCGTTGACTACGGCGCCCACCCGCTGCACGCTTTGCACCACCTCCTGCATGGTCAGCCCGGCCTGCTCCACCAGCTTGCTGCCATCGCTGACCCGCTGTACCGAGTCGGCGATGAGGCCCTTGATCTCGTGGGCCGCCGTGGCCGAGCGTTGCGCCAGCGCACGCACCTCCGAGGCCACCACCGCAAAGCCGCGGCCCTGCTCGCCGGCGCGGGCCGCTTCCACCGCTGCGTTCAGGGCGAGGATGTTGGTCTGGAAGGCGATGCCATCGATGACACCGATGATGTCCACGATCTTCCTGGAAGAATCGTCGATGGCTCCCATGGTCTTTACCACCTGGCTGACCACGTCCCCTCCCTGGCGCGCGATGTCCGAGGCCGAGCCCGCAAGCTGGTCGGCCTGGCCGGCGTGGCTGGCGTTTTGCCGGACGGTGGCGGTGAGCTGCTCCATCGAGGAGGCAGTCTCCTCCAGCGAAGCTGCCTGCTCCTCGGTGCGGGAAGACAAGTCCAGGTTGCCTCGCGCAATCTCGCTGCTGGCCGTGGCGATGGTATCGGTGGAGACGCGCACCTGGCTCACGATCTCCAGCAGCCGGTCATTCATCTTCTTCAAGGCACGCAGGAGCATGCTGGTCTCATCGCGCCCATGGGCGTCGATGGCCGAGGTCAGGTCGCCGGCCGCCACCGTCTCGGCCACGCGTACGGCGCGGTCCAGGGGCCGGGTGATGCTGCGCGTGATCATCCAGGCGATGGCGGTGGCGGCCGCCAGACCGACGACGGCCAGCGTCAGCAGCAGCGCGCGCGCTTGCTGGTAGTTGTCCTCGACTTCGTCGCCCGCGCTTTTCATCATGTCGTGCTGCAGCTTGATGAGGGCGTCGGCGGCGCTCATGGTGGCGCTCTGTACCGGGCGCACTTCGTCGATGAGCACATCGATGGCGCCCTCCTTGCCACCCTGCTGCACCATGGTCAGGACCTTGTCGCGTTTTTACATGTAGGCCGTCTGGGCGCTGATCAGCTTGCCCAGGGCGGCACGGCTGTCGGCGTCGGTAAGCAGGCGGTCCAGTTGCGCCAGGTCCTCGCGCACGGCCTTGTCGGCCCCGCTGATGCGCTCGTACTCGCTCTTGATCTGCGCTTCCTTCTTGAGCAGCACGATGTTGCGCACCGAGCGTGCCACCAGATTGAGCTGGTCGACAATGTCGCCGGCTACGACGGTCTTGGGATACTTGTCGTGGATCACATCCTTCATCTGGCCGTTCAGCTGCGCCAGGCGCGCGATGCCGCTGGCAGCCATGGCCAGCATCAATACCATCAGCAGGCCGAAGCCCAACCACAGACGCACACGGATGGTGACGTTGGAAAGTTGCATGGAATTCCCCCTGTTATCGTTTCATTGTCGGTAGGCAAGCAGGCCGGGCGACGTAACCGGAAAGCAAGGCACGGCCGGCAGTCCGGTGGTGCCCTGCCTCTTCCAGCATAGAAGACGATGCAGTTGAAACCAAGCACGGCCTTGTTGCGGGCGAGCGCTGACAGGCCGAAGACTCAGGCGTCCCGACGTAATTCGGCGGGGAGAGAATGTGAAGGTAGAACGGGGGCCGGGCGTGGGATCGCTCAGTCGCCCAGGTCGATGGTCCCGGCCAGGCGGATGGCCGTCGGGGTTTCGTACATCGCCACCACCCAGGCCTGCTGGGCATCATCGGCATGCGCATCGAGCGTGGCGGCGACGAAGTTGATCGAGGCCCGGTCGAGGCTGGCGTAGGGGTCGTCCAGCAGCGTGAGCCTGGCGTGGGCGGCAAAGGCGGCAGCCAGGTAGACCTTGCGCTTGCTGCCGGTGGAGAGCATGAAGAGCTTCTTTTCCAGATGGGGCGTCAGCGACAGGCCCTCGGTCAGGGCCGGCAACAGGCTGTGGTCGAAGTGCGGAAACCGCTCGGCCATCGCCGCGAATACCTCCGCCGGCAACATCTGGTCGTAGGCCTCGGTACGCGGGTCGATGAAGAAGACCTGACGTCGATAGGCTTCGCCATCGCTGTCCAGGCGCATGCCGTCCAGTTCCAGAACCCCGTCGCGTGCCGGCATGAAGCCGCCCAGCAGGTTCAGCAGCGTGGTCTTGCCGCGCCCATCGCCGCCACGCACCAGCGTCACGCCGGAGGTGATGCGGGCCGAGAAGTCCTGGAACAGATCCAGACCGGGATAGGAAAAATTGAGGCGGGAAGCCAGCAGCAGGGCAGCACGATCAGCAGCTTGGGTCATCGGATGGATTGGGTGAGGCCGTTTCAACGGCGTTGGCGACGGGCGGCTTGTCGTTCTGCTTCCTGGGCGGCGCGTTTCTCCTTGCGGGCATCGGCCAGCATCGCCAGTGCCAGCGCCAGTGGCGGATACAGGAGGATCAGGCCGCTCCAGTCGTGATCGGACAGAAACATCAGGGCCGCAATGCAGAGGTCGACGGCCATCAGCAACATCAGTGGCCAGCCCACGGGCGCACCAAGGAAGGTCTTCTGTCGCTTGTTCTTGAAATACAGGGCCATGCCGTTCACCGTGCCGTGTTGTTCGCCGCGTGGCCGCCGCGCCGCGCCGGATGGGCGCTATCACTGGCCGGGATCATGCTGGCGATGGGTTGTCTCCTGCCCGCGATTATAGAAGATGTGAAGGATCAGGGGGCATGCAGCGGCAGATGTTCCCCGCAAGAAAACCTGCTTACATCGGCTTGTTGACCATCAACCAATACACCACGAGCAGTCCGCCGAAAGCGGGAAAGCCGAGCACAGTCCAGATTTTTTCGAAGCGCCAAAAGCGCGCCGGCAACTCAGTGCCCTGCCTAGCGGCGATCTGCGCCATGTCGCGCATCCGCAATTGCAGCCAGACGACCGGTAGCCAGCAGGCGCCAGCCAGGGCGTAGAGCGCAAGTGACCAGATGATCCAGGGCGAATGCAAGGGATAACCCGCCAGGTGGATCATCCAGAAGCCCGACAGGGGCTGCACGATCACCGACGGCGTCGTGAACCACCAGTCGGCGCGTGCGACCCAGCGCGTGACCACGGCAATGGCCTGCACGTTGTGGCTGCGATTGACGAAGAACATGTAGAAGGCGGTGCCGAAGCCGGTCCCAAACATGAACGTGGCCGAGATGATGTGTACCCACTTGATGGTGAGGTAGGTCATGGAAATTCCTTTCAACGTAGGCGCCACATGACGCAAAAGAGAAGCAGCAAAGGCAGGTTCTTCGAGAGGGGCCCGAATGGGTGAGCCCAGAATTGCAGCAGAAAGACCGTCATCAGCAGCGTGTAACCCGCGACCAGGCCTATCTGCACCGGCCACAGCACGCCATGCCAGCGACGGGCACGGAGCAGTCCTGTCAACAGGGCCGTACCGAGCGCGGCATCGGTGAGGCTGGCGGTGGCCAGCACGAACTCATGCAGCCTGGGCGGGATGGCGCATGCTGATAGCCAGGCATGGCTTTGTTCGTGTGGCCAGGCGAACCATGAGACATACGCGGTATATAGCCATAGCCAGGCGATGATCACAGTCAAGGCCGGATAGGCCCAGCCGGCGATGGCCGCTGGCCGGAGGGAGGGGGTGGCGAAACCGGCCGGATCACGTGGCGAACGGCCCAGAATCTGGCACATCATGCTGTTATCCGGACAGAGGCGACCGTCCTGGCTGGCCGCCAGCATGGTCAGCGGCTCCGGGCCGAGCATCGGCAGTCGCAGCCAGGCGCTGACGCGCGCGATCGGTTGCGCCAGGGCAAACGGCAAGTGACCCAGCCAGGCGGGCGGCGCTCCCATGGCCTGACGCAGAAGGCTGATGTACTGCGCCAGGGTCATCTTGCGCGGGCCGGCGACGTCGATGCGGCGTGGCCAGGTCTCTCCGTCCAGCCGCATGCGCACGAGGGCCACGACCAGCGCCGCCAGGTCGTCCACGGAGACGGGTTGCACCGGCACGTTCGCGCCAGGGAGCAGCACGAGGGGCAGTGTGGCCAGTCCCAGGAACAGCTTGCTGCTGGCGCCCTGGGGACTGAAGACCAGCGAGGGGCGCAGGATGGTATAGGCGATATCTTGCGCGGCCAGCCACTCTTCTCCCCTTCCTTTGCTGGCCCAATATGCAGTAGGTGCGGTGCTGGCACTGCCCAGCGCGGAGAGATGGATCAGTGCGCAATGCCGCTTCGTGCATGCCACGCTGAGGGCTTGCAACATGGTGCAATGGAGTATCTCGAAGTCCCCGCTTCGCTTTTCGGCGATGATGCCGACGCAGTTGACGACGAGCTCGACCCCCTCCAGCATGGCCTCCCACTGGGCGGTGGTCGGCAATTGGGTGACGTCCACGCCGATCCATGGCGCGGTGCTTGCGGCGACCTCCTGTTCCGGCTGTCGACGACTGGCGCCGATGACCTCATGACCCTCTGCCAGCAATGCCTGTAGCGTGCACGCGCCGATGGCGCCCGTGGCGCCCAGAACCAGAATCCTCATCGCCGTTTCTCCGAAATTTTTGTCACTTATTTCTGTAAATACAGAAATAATTATTTAAAAAAATGCGAGATCTTCCGGTAAGAAGATCTCGCTTGATCATTCAGGTCTTGTCGTCGGTGCTCAGCAGTCGCGCCACCTTGCCGCCCATTTTCAGGAAGCGCTTGAGCGTGGCAGGCGGAAGATGCTTGTAGTCGTCGTAGGAAGCCGTCAGCATCTGCAGGAAGTCCAGCGCCTCATCCATGCGCCCCTGCGCGGCTTTGCTCAAACTTTTGTCATGCCTGGCTTCGGAAGCGCAGTCGCGCAATACCGTCAAGGTTGGGTCGATCTCGCGCCGCTTGCGCTCCTCCACAATGGCCCGAAAGATTTCCCAGACGTCTTGCAGCGCCACGAAATGATCACGCCGGTCGCCAGCGAGATGAACAATGCGTACCAGGCCCCAGCTTTGCAGCTCCTTGAGACTGTTACTGACGTTGGACCTTGCAACATTGAGCGTTTCAGTGATTTCTTCCGCGTGCATGGGCTGGTCGGCCAGGAACAACAAGGCCTGGATTTGCGCGACGGTGCGATTGACGCCCCAGCGTGTCCCCATTTCTCCCCAGTGGAGAACGTATTTCTGGGCGGTTGGGCCAAGATCCATTGTCATTCCTCTTCCGTTATTTCTGTCATTACAGAAATTGTAGATGGGACTGCCGTGGCCGTCAACCTGATTGCGGGTTTGTTAATGACAGATGGGGAGACGGCATGACGGACCGGAAAAATAAAAAACGGCCCCGGCAAAGCCGGGACCGTCGTTGTTTCAGTCAATCTCAGGGGAAACAGATCGCGCTTAAGGCTCAGTGTGCCTTGGCCGCCCCCGGCCACATCCGCACCACCAGGGCCAGCAGGGCCGACAGGGTTGCCAGGGCGACCACGGCGATCCAGCCCCACTGGGCCAGCGCCAGACTGCCCAGGGCGGCACCGACGGCCATACCGATGAACATGCCCACGAACAGCACGGCATTCAGACGGCTGCGGGCGCCCGGTTCGATGCTGTAGACGATGGTCTGGTGCGCCACCAGGGTCGCCTGCACGCCGAGGTCGAAGCCGATGGCGGCCAGCGCCAGCAAGACCAGTTGACCCTGGGTCGAGAACCACGGTGCCAGCGCCATCGAGGCAAAGGCCAGGGCCGCCAGTGTCACACCCAGACGGGTCACCAGTTCCGGACCTTTCTTGTCGGAAATGCGGCCAGCCAGGGGTGCGGCCAGCGCACCGGCGGCACCGGCCAGGCCGAAGGCACCGGCAGCGGCGCTACCCAGATGGAAGGGTGCGCCATGCAGCATCACCGCCAGGGTCGACCAGAAGGCCGAGAAACCGACAGACAGCAGGCCCTGGGCCAGGGCGGCACGACGCAGGGCGCCATGCTTGCTGACCAGCGTACCCAGCGAGCCCAGCAGCGCGCCATACGACAGACGCGAAGTCGGGTGGAAGCGCGGCAAGCCACGCCATGCGGCCAGGCCGATCAAGGCGATGCTGGCCGAGGCACCCACGAACATGGCGCGCCAGCCGAAGTGTTCAGCCACGAAGCCGCTGACCACCCGCGAGAGCAGGATGCCCAGCAGCAAGCCGGTCATGACGGTGCCGACGATGCGGCCGCGATGCTGTTCCGGTGCCAGGGTGGCGGCAGCCGGGACGATGTCCTGGGCCATGGTGGCGGTCAGGCCGATGGCCAGACTGGCCGCCAGCAGTGTGGCTACACCCGAGGCGGCGCCGGCCAGCAGCAGCGCCACCGTCAGGATGGCGGCCTTGATCAGGATGATGCGGCGGCGGTCGTAGCGGTCGCCCAGCGGTGCCAGCAGCAGGATGCCCAGGGCATAGCCGAGCTGGGTCGACATCGGCACCGTGCCCACCGCGCGCTCGGAGGCGCCGATGTCATCGGCCAGCACGCCCAGCATGGGCTGCGAATAGTAGAGGGAAGCCACGGCCAGGCCGGCGCCAGTGGCCAGCAGGCCAATCAGGGCCGCCGACAGGCCATTGGCATGCGCGGCTGGCTGGCCGGAAACCGGGGCAGCGGTATGCGTCTTTTGAATGCTGTTCATGATGGAACTCCGTAGGGTTTGTCTTGCGGCCGGCCCGGGAAACCCCCTCTTTGCCAGCGTTGGAACGGATTCTCCGCCTCCTGGCTCGCATCCGGTAGTAGCGCACGCGGCAGAATTGTTATACGTTAGCCGTATGAGCAAGCCTATCCCCCCCTCCCCTGGCGCGTCCGATCAGCCCAATTCGGCCAGCTTTTCCGCTGCCGGGCTGACCGACCGCATCGAGCTGATTCAGACCTTCGTGCGCATCGTCGATGCCGGCAGCCTGTCGGCGGCGGCGGCGCAGCTGGCCACCACCCAACCCACCATCAGTCGTCGCCTGCAGACCCTGGAGCGCTCGCTGGGCGTACGCCTGCTGCAGCGTTCCACCCATGCGATGAAGATGACCGAGGATGGCGAGCGCTGTTATGAACGGGCCAAGGAATTGCTGGCCGGCTGGGATGAGTTCGAGAACGAGTTGCGCGGTGCCCGCCAGCACGCCGAAGGGACCCTGCGGGTGGCCGTGCCGCACGCCTTCGGCCAGGAGCAGCTGATCGGCCCGCTGGCGCAGTTCATGCGCAACCATCCGCGCATCACGGTGGAATGGCTGCTGCACGACCGTGCCGCCGATTTCATCAGCCAGGGGATAGACTGCGCGATCCAGGTGGGAGAGGTGGCCGATCCCTCGGTGGTGGCGATCCATCTGGCCGAGGTGCCGCGCATGACGGTGGTCGCCCCCACCCTTCTGCAGGGACGGGCGCTGCCGCAGTCGCCGGCCGAGCTGGCGGACCTGCCATGGATCGCCATTCCCGCCTTCTACCGTCGCGAAGTGACGCTGACCCACGCCCACAGTGGGGAGCGCAGCCAGGTGGCGTTCCGGCCCCAGCTGGTCACCGATAGCCTCTACGCCCTGCGCAATGCGGCCATCGCCGGCATGGGCGCGGCCGTAGGTTCATCCTGGGTACTGTCCGAGGATGTGGCCGCTGGCCGGCTGGTGCAATTGCTGCCGGAATGGGAGCCGGCACCCCTGCCGGTCTCGCTGTTGTACCCCTATGCCCGCTTCTACCCGGCGCGTCTGCGCCACTTCATCGATACCATGAAGGAAGCCATGCCAGGTGTGGTCCACAAGGCGGTCGGCCGGACTTGACCGGTAGCCGCCCGACGGTCGGGCGATGTCAGTCCAGACGCATGGTCTGGTGCGTGGCAAAGTGCTGGTGCCAGGAGAACGCCTCGCCCAGCAGATGCGGCGTATGGCCACCGGCGCGGCAGGCGCGCTCGAAATAGTCGCGCAGCTGCGGGCGGTAATCCGGATGGCAGCACTGCTCGATCACCTTCACGGCGCGTTCGCGCGGCGCCAGGCCACGCAGGTCGGCCAGGCCCCATTCGGTGACCAGCACATCGACGTCATGCTCGCTGTGGTCCACATGCGAGACCATCGGTACCACGCTGGAAATCGCACCGTCCTTGGCCACCGATTTGGAGACGAAGATCGAAATCTGCCCGTTGCGCGCAAAGTCGCCCGAGCCGCCGATGCCGTTCATCATGTGCGTGCCGCCTACGTGGGTGGAATTGACGTTGCCGTAGATGTCGAACTCCAGCGCCGTGTTCAGCCCGATGATGCCCAATCGGCGCACCAGCTCCGGATGATTGCTGATCTCCTGCGGGCGCAGCACCAGCTTGTCGCGGTAACGCTCGATGTTGGCCAGGAAGTGCGCATACTTGGCCTGCGACAACGTGATCGAGGAAGCCGAGGCAAAGGCCAGCTGGCCCGAATCGAGCAGGTCGATGGCGCTGTCCTGCAAGACCTCCGAATACATCACCAGATCGCGGAATGGCGAATCGACCAGGCCGTGCAGCACCGCATTGGCAATCGTGCCGATGCCGGCCTGCAGCGGCGCCAGCGTATGCGGCAGGCGACCGGCCTCGACTTCGCATTCCAGGAAGTGGATCACATGGCCGGCGATGGCCCGGGTCTCGTCATCCGGCGGCAGCACCGAAGACGGACTGTCGGGCGTCTCGGTGAGCACGATGGCCACCACCTTGGCCGGATCGAAGGGAATGGTGGGATGGCCGATGCGGTCGCCGGCGGCGGTCAGCGCAATGGGTTTGCGCTCCGGGCGCGGGGCCGGGAGGTAGATGTCGTGCAGACCTTCCAGTGCCAGCGGGATGCTGGTGTTGAGTTCGATGACGATCTGCGCGGCCTGCTCCACGAAGCTGGCCGAATTGCCCACCGACATGGTCGGCACGATGCCCTCCTCGGTGATGGCTGCGGCTTCGATGACCGCGATGTCGATGCGCGAAGGCGTGCCGCTGCGCAGATGCTCGGCCGTTTCGGAGAGGTGCTGGTCGATGAACATCACCTCGCCGGCATTGATCTTCTTGCGCAGCGTGGGATCGACCTGGAACGGCAGGCGTCGCGCCAGCAGGCCCGCTTCGGCCATGAGGCCGTCGCTGCCATTGCCCAGCGAGGCGCCGGTGATGACGGTGAAATGCAGTTCTTCATGCGCGGCCCGATCGGCCAGCGCACGGGGCATGGCCTTGGCGTCGCCGGCACGGGTGAACCCGCTCAGGCCGATGGTCATGCCGTTGTGGAAAAATGTCGCCGCCTCTGCGGCCGACATCACTTTGCCGGCCAATGCGGGCTGGCGGATGCGCTGGCTATCCATGGATGGTGTGCTCCTGCTCGGGTTCTTTAGGGGGTGTGCAGTGCATCCTCGACGGACTTCTTGCATTCTTGTTTGTATCAAGTGTAGGAGCGGGTCGCTATGCACTGTATGATTAAAATTCCCGCATTCCAGTCGTAAAACGCATAGGCGGGCCGGCCCGCCTTCCCGCTGCAGAAAGCCCTCGCCATGGACATCCGCGCCCTGCGCTATTTCACCGAAACGGTGCGTCTGAACAGCTTCAGCCGCGCCGCCGACGCCTTGCACGTGACCCAGTCCACCGTCAGCAAGATGGTGCGGCAGCTGGAGGACGAGATGGATGCCCCCCTGCTCATTCGCGATGGCCGCCGCCTGCAGCTGACCGACACCGGCCGCGTGGTCTATGAGCAGGGGCAGCAGATCCTGGCCTCGATGCAGCGCCTGGATGCCGAGGTACGCGATACCAAGGCCTTGCGCAGCGGCCGGCTGGAGATCGGCATACCGCCCATGATCAACATCCTCTGCACCCCGGTCCTGAAGGCCTTCCGCGAGCGACATCCCGAGATCGCCATCGTGCTCCAGGAAGATACCGGCCCGCAGATCGAGCAGCGCGTCGCCAGCGGTGAGCTGGAGATCGGCATGACGGTCTTGCCGGCCGACCCCGCGCTGGAGTTGCAGACCATGCCGGTGGCGCGCTATCCGATGTGGGCGGTGGCCCAGGCCGGCAGTTTCCAGAAGAACCGCTCTACCCTGCGCTGCGCCCAGCTCGACGGCATGCCGTTGGTGCTGCTCAACAATGAATTCGGTCTCACCCGCAGCCTGCGCGGCATGTTCCGCGAACAGGGCATCGCGCCCGAGATCGTGGCCCAGAGCGCGCAATGGGACTGGCTGGTGGCCATGGCCCTGGCGGGCATGGGTGCCGCGCTGCTGCCGGAACCGTTCATCCACCGCCTGGCCACCGACCAGTTGCAGGCGGTGCGCCTGGTCGAGCCGGAGGTGCAGTGGCAGGTGGCCTACGTCACCCGGGGCGGCTATCTCTCGCATGCGGCCAGGGCATGGATGGACCTGAGCGGCGAGCTGTTCGCCGGTGGCAAGGGCCGCAAGTAGGGTTGACTGACAAGGACCACCCTCTGTCCGCAGGACTGCGACTACCCCATCTCTCACCGGCTGGCTGGCATCTCTCCATGCATTCCTGAATATTCTCAAATGGAATGCAAAGCCGGAATTTAAGTCATGCCGTGCATGAGCGCAGCTTCCTATACTGAGCACTGCCGATGCCTGCCGCCCCTCCTCACCCGTGACGGCGGAACCGGAATGACGTCGTTGCGACCGTGAGTGCGCAGGTGTCGGCAATCCTCAAGGCCGGTTTCCAGGCCGCCTGCACCCCAGCCCTCTACGTCAGCACGTGATCATGCCGCCGCCTTTGTCGTCGCTCCCGTTTTTGCAATCCCTGTCGCTGCTGTCATCGCGGTTTTCGCTCTACCGATTTCTGCTGCTGACCCATTGCCGTCGTTGTCGCACCCGGGTCGAACGCTGGCGCATGCAGTTCCCGCTGCGTCACGCCAATCTCTCCGAAGGCCTGCGTGCCGCCTGCGGTGCGGCGGCCATGCTGTTGCTGGGCGAATGGCTGGGCAATCCGCTCTTCTCCTGGGCCGCCATCGGTGCCTTTCTCACCTCGCTGGCCGACAGTGCCGGCTCCAACCGGGCCAGGCTGGCGTCCATGGGCGGCTTCGCCCTGGCCTCCACCCTGGGCGGCATGGTCGCCGCCAGCGCCGCCGGCCTGAGCGTGGAAGCGGGTTTGCTGGCCATCATGGCCTGCGCCGGTGCGGCTGGTTTTTCGCGTATCTATGGTGCGGCCGTCGGCCTGGTGCTGATGCTGGCGGCCGGGGTCTCGGCCATCATGGCCGATGCGCCGGTGGTGTTGTGGCCGCTCTCGCAAAGCCATGTCCTGATCTATTTCGCCGGCTGCCTGTGGGCGCTGCTGCTGGGCCTGACGGTCTGGCGCATCCACCCCTTCGCCCCGGCACGCCAGGCAGTCGCGCGCGCCTATGGCACCCTGGCCGAACTGGCCGCCATTGCGGCCGCCAATGACCTGGACGACCCGGCCTATGCGGTGCATGCCGCCGAACTGGCCGCCCACACCCGCCGTCACGCCCGCTTCGACCTGGCCAGTGCGCATCGCGCCCTGGAGGCGGTGGCCGTGGAGCGTACCGAATCCCGCCGTCTGTATGAAAACCTGCTGGTCCGGCTGGCCCGTGCCGAGGTGCTGCTCGATGGCATCACCGTGCTGGCCGACCTGCAGCTGAGGCATTATCAGGCGCCCCGCGCCCGGCAGCGCACCGGCCGCGTGCTGGCCGCCATTGCCCGCCAGTTGCAGGCCATGCAACGCGACATGCAGCGCGGTAATGCCATTGCCGCCGATGACGATGCCCGCATCATGTTGCGCCTGCGGCAACTGGTGGCACGACTGCCCAGCGGCACCGGCCGTCTGTTACAGCGGGTGGACACGCCACTGGCCAATGGCGGCGATGATCCCGCCCGCCTGAAGCAGGCCGCCCGCGCCGAGCGCGCGCAGCGGGTGGGAGTATCGGCCTGGTTTCATCTGCTGAGCGCGGCCGCCCGCAAGGCCGCCCTGCACGTGCGCGCCGGTTCGGCCGAATGGCATCACGCCTGGCGCTGCGCCGCCGCCGCCGGGGCCACCTATCTGATCGTGCACCTGCTGGAACTGCCCTTCGGCTACTGGGCCACCATGGCCACCATGCTGGTGATGCAGCCCAGCATCTCCGACAGCTGGTCGCGCAGCATGGAGCGCGCCGTCGGCAGCGTGGTCGGTGGCGTGCTGGCGGTGGCGGTCTGTCTGGTGGTGCATTCGCCGCTGGGGCTGGCCTTGCTGGTGTTCCCGCTGACCGTGCTGACCATGGCCCTGCGGCCGGTCAGCTATGGCCTGTATGCCACCTTCCTGACACCGGTATTCGTGCTGGTGGCCGATGTCGGCGGCGATCCGGCCCATGAACTGGCCAATGCCGCGCTGCGTGCCGGCAACAACGTCATTGGCGCGGTGGTGGCGGTCCTGGCCAGCTACCTGTTCTGGCCGCGTCGCCAGCAGGAAGACCCGCAGGCGCAACTGCGCCGCATGGCCCAGCTCAACCTGGACTACCTGGCCGCGGCATTGGTACCGGCCATGCCGGCTGGGGCCGGTGGAACGGACAAGGCCGGTATCGCGCAGTTGCATGCCCACCGCCGCGACGCCTGCGTGGCCAATGTCGAAGCCGGCCTGCTGTTGCAACGGGTGGCGCGCGAACGGGGCTGGCGCGAGCGTGACCATGGGCGTGGCCGCACGGCAGTCGCCCTGTCGCGCCGCCTGGCGGCTGCCGCCAGCCACCTGTGGGCGCATCCCCAGCCTGTCGCACCGGAACTGCTGCAGTGGCTGCACGCGCTGGCCCAGGCCCTGCAGGCGCGCGATACACCCGCCCTGCAGGCCCTTACCCGCCAGCGGCCTGCTCCGGTGCAGCTGGCCCAGGCCGCTGCCGTCGAGACTGCCTGCCTGCTGGTGGCCACCCTGGAGGCAACCGGGCCGGTGCCAGGAAATTAGCGGAAACAAAATCCCCCTTCCCTGTTCGAACTGGAAAAACGCCTGCGGGCGTACCGATTCGACAACACAACAGATGGAAGGGAACGGATGAGCCTGGACCTCGATTTTCTTTACAACATGAACGAAGGCCCGCTGCGTTCGGGCCTGATCGTGCTCGGCGTCGCCCTGGTGGCGGTGCTGCTGGCGATCTTCCTGCATCGGCTGGGGGTGGCGCTGGTCAGGCGCCTGGCACGCGGCCGGCCCTTTACCACCACCGCCACGCAGGTCACCTTCAACGCCAGCCGTGCCTGTGTGATCCTGTTCATGCTGCGTATCGTGCTGGCCGGCGCGCCCGACAATACACCGGGCCTGACCCGCATTTCCTATCTCACCTCGATCGCCTTCATCCTGGCGCTGACCTGGTTCCTGATGCGCTGCGTGAAATCGGTGAGCCTGACCGTGGTCAATTTGAATCCCTATGACGTGGCCGACAACCTCAAGGCCCGTCGCATCCTGACCCAGACCCGGGTGCTCTCGCGCAGTGCCTACTTCCTCATCGCCCTGCTGGGCCTGGCCTTCGTGCTGCTGACCCTGCCCGGTGCGCGCCAGTTCGGCGCCAGCCTGCTGGCCTCGGCCGGGGTGGCCGGTATCGTCGCCGGTATCGCCGCCAAGCCGGTGCTGGGGAATTTCTTTGCCGGCCTGCAGATTGCCTTCTCGCAACCGATCCGCATCGACGATGTGCTCATCGTCAAGGGCGAATGGGGGCGCGTAGAGGAAATCACCGGGACCTTCGTCGTGGTCAGGATCTGGGATGAACGACGCATGATCGTGCCGCTGCAGTGGTTCATCGAAAACCCCTTCGAGAACTGGACCCACACCTCCTCCACCATTCTCGGCACGGTATTCCTGTGGCTGGATTTTTCGGTTCCCACGCAGGCAGTGCGCGCCGAATTCGAGCGCATCTGCCAGACCCTGCCGCTCTGGGACAAGCGGGTCTGCGTCATGCACGTCACCGACGCCAGCGAACGCACCATGCAGATTCGCCTGCTGGTGTCGGCCAGGGATTCGGGCAGTGCTTTCGACCTGCGCTGCCAGATTCGCGAGCACATGATCAACTTCATCGCCAGCCACTACCCGGACGCCCTGCCCCGCATGCGTGCAGAACTGAGCTCGCGCAACCAGCCGGATGCATTGGATACCCTCATCGACGGCGCGCCCGGAGAGCCGCTGAAGGGGCAACAATGAACTCGCCGGAGGTCGCATTTTTACAACACCGGCGCGGCATGAAAAACTTAGAAAGTCGGATTGTTGAAACTAAGTAATCACAGGGGATAAAACTTAGAAAAACTGTCACTGTGATTTTCTGATACGTGCTGTCGACGCCTGATGAGGCCACACGCAAAAAAGATCAGGCGGATCTCACAACTGGCGACCGAGGGGAAAGAGTGTCGCTGTCATGGATCCGCCTGCAGGGGAGAGACTGGTGTGCCGGACAACCCGGCTTGTTGCCCGCCAAGGCTTATTGATCGGTGACGTGCATTTCGCCATTGGCGCGGGCCTGGGCCAGCTCGGCGCGCACCTCGTCACGGGTCTTGGCAGAGGCCATCTGCTTGTCGTCGCGATTGCGATCGCTCACCAGCAGTTCGCCGTTGGCGCGGGCTTGTTGCAGTTCGGCGACCACTTCGGCACGGCTCTTGGTGGAGACGAAGCGGGTTTCGGCAGGATACGGTGCTTCAGCCATGGCGGTGCCGATGGCGGAAGTCAACAGCAGGCCGGCAAACAGGTTCTTGGCAATGTTCTTGGTGTTCATGATCGTTCCTTTGTGTGAGAGAAGGGATGTGCACTTCAACCCGGCCCAAGGTCTTGGTTCAGTCGTTGTGTGCTGTCATCGTGAAACCAAGTTTAGAGATCAACGGATGACGGATAAAGACGCGAAATCGGAATTCATCGTTCCGGATTTCAGAACAAGCCCATCCATTGTTACCAGGCGCAGGCATCGCGCCATGCCGTGATCGGGTGATCCGGTCGCTTGTCGAAAACTTAGAAACAAAGATTATGAAAACTTAGAAGTAGAAAACAGGAAAACTTAGAAAATGAAAAAAGAAATGCTCCGCCGAAGTGGTCAAAAACTGAGCAGATTGCAGAGTGAAAATCGTGCTTGGGGAGGGGAAAAATTCCGGATAGGTGCCACTGGAAAAACTTAGAAAAATGTCGAAATTTTTCTAATTCGACCGGCAACGTGGCTGCATCAGGGCGGCGACGGGAATTGTCCGGAATCGAGGCGGCGAGATGGGCGCAGAAAGCAGGCAGGCGGACCTCACTACCGGCGACCGAGGGGAGAGAACGTCGCTTTCATGAGGCCCGCCTGGGGAGAAACTGGCGCACCGGGATCGCCGGTGCGGGTGATGCGCAGCCAGGGGCGCGGATGGCGCCAGCCTGGCATCAGGGCATGCGGATTACAGCGGTGCGTTGCTGTTGCTGATGGCAGTGCCTTGGTTACGGGCTTGTTGCAGTTCTTCTTGCACTTGCTGACGGGTCAGGGTCGAGTGGAAGGGCTTTTCCACCGGATATTGTTCGGTCACCAGCAGGTCGCCGTTGGCGCGGGCCTGGATCAGTTCGGCGCGTACGTCAGCGCGGGTCTTGGTCGAGACGAAAGGCTTGTCGACCGGATATTGGTCGGTCACCAGCAGGTCGCCATTGGCACGGGCTTGCTTCAACTCGGCGACCACTTCGGCGCGGCTCTTGGTCGAGACGATCTGGGTCTCGGCGGGATACGGGGCTTCAGCCATGGCGGCACCGACAGCGGTAGTCAACAGCAGGCCTGCAAACAGGTTCTTGGCAATATTCTTGGTGTTCATGATCATTCCTTTGTGAGTGAGGGGATGAGCACTGCAACCTGGGCCGACACTTGTGGTTCAGTCGTTGTGTGCTGTCATCGTGGAACCAAGTTTAGAGATCCAAGCGCGGCAGAAAAAGCAGACAAACCGGAATACATCATTCCAGAAACGCGAACAATCAGTTTTTTCGAGCCTGTACTGCTCTTTTTACACCGCATCTGCACATGGAAAATGTTGCATAAATTTCTACTTATGAAGTAGTTGAAGTTAATTAAGTTATTGATTTATTTGGAGAAAAATGGAATTGATCATCTGCTGGCAATAATCGCTGGTTGATCCATTTTGCGGTGCGATAAAAAAATTCCTATCGATCCAATACAAAATCGCAATAACTTGTTCAATGGATTTGACAGAGTTTTTCAGGCCTTCGTTATATTTCGACAAACATAGCGAATTGGCGCCTTTGAGCAAGCGCCTTTCTCCGCCTGACATTTGCGCATTCCCCATATAGCTCGATTTGCAGAAGCCGTGTGGTGGCGAACATTCATTGCTTGCAGCGTTGTTGTTTCGTTTGGTTTCGTTGCATAGCATCTCCTTGCATCGCCATCTGCTGACGGCAATGAGTGACGGTTCCCCCTTGTTACGATTGCTTGCAAGCCTCACCAACGCTTGCACTTCTCCTCGAACCTTCCTGTCGGAAAAGGCTTCAGAGATTCACGCGTTACGCAGAACAGGCAGGCCAACAGGCCCCACATTTTGCGTAATCGGGGAAGCGGAGAATCAGTCCTTGTCCGACATAGCGCGACCGCAAGCTTGCCTATAGTGATGACACGGATCTGCGATCCCGCATCCTGTAATTTTCTTGAGTATCCAAGCCTCGGGCTTTTCCGAAAAACATAATGCAAGGAGGTACACATGAAGACTCGTCATATTCTGATCTCGTCCCTGTTCATGGCCCTGGCCGGTAGCGCCATGGCGCAGAATGCACCGACCAATGGCAACGCCGTGGGCGCTGCACCGACCGCGCCGATGTCGTCGGCTTCGACCGCATCGCCTTCGGCCGTGCCTTCCAATGACCCGTTCGTCCAGAAGCGTCAGGCTGATGCCGATGCCAAGGCCGAGTACAAGGCGCAGAAGAAGGCCGCCAAGCAGGAATACAAGTCCGACAAGAAGGCTGCCAAGGCGCAGCTGAAGCAAGAGAAGAAGGAGTCCACTGCCGAGCGTAATGCAGCCCTGGCGGCTACTCCTGACAAGTCCGACAAGACTCCGTAATCCGCGGCGCTCATGTCGTGATGAAGATCCCCGGCTGCGGCCGGGGATTTTTTTTGCCTGCGTCTGCTCAGCGCTTGCGGGTTTTGGTTACGGCTTTTTGAGTCGCCATATGCTCGGCGGCGATGCGCGCCGGCAGGCACTCCAGCAGCCAGTCGATGAAGACCCGCAGGCGCTGGCTGACATGGCGGTTCTGCGGATAGACCACGTGGAAGGGATAGGCCGCCGGTCGCCAGGGCTGCAATATTTCCACCAGCGCCCCGCGCTCCAGTGCGTCGCGCGCGGCATAGCTGAAGGTCTGCACGATGCCCAGGCCCGCCATTGCCGCCGCCAGATGGGCGTTGCTCTCGTTGACGCCGATGCGATGGTCGATCTTGATGTCCTGCTTTTCTCCCTTGCGTTCGAAACGGAAGGGAAAGGCCCGGCCATTCTGCGGCGACAGGTAACTCACCAGCCGGTGTCCGTTCTTCAGTTCTTCCGGATAGGCCGGTGTGCCGAACTGCTTCAGGTAGGCCGGCGCCGCGCAGGTGATCAGCGTCGCATTGCCGATGTGCCGCGCGACCAGCGATGAACTGTCCAGCGGGCCGCCGCGGAGGACGCAATCGATGTTGTCGCTGATCAGGTCGGCCGAACGGTCGGAGACGCCGAGGTCGATGCGGATGTCGGGATAGCGCGCCATGAACTCCGGCAGCGCCGGGACCAGCACGTCACGCGCGGTCGAACCACCGACATCCACCCGCAGCTGGCCCTTGGGCTTGACGCGGGCCGCGTCGAAGGAGGTATCGATATCCTCCAGGTCGCGCAGGATGCGGGTGGTCTTCTCGTAGTAGTCGCGCCCTTCGGCCGTGACGGTGACGCGGCGCGTGGTCCGCTGCAGCAGTCGCACGCCCAGGTGCGACTCCAGTTCCTGTATCTGCTTGCTCAGCGTGGCGTTGGGCATGTCCAGCGAATCGGCAGCCCGCGTGAAACTGCCGGCTTCCACCACCCGCGCAAAGCCGCGGATGGCCATCAATTGATCCATGTCGAGTGTCCTTGGTTGATCGACGCCTGCCGGAAAAGTTTGCGGGATCGTCCAGATTATCCACGTGTGTGAATAGTAATTTTGATTTTACACGGTTTATCTGGGAATCGACCGCCGCTAAAGTGCAGCCATGCCTGATCGATACACAGCGCAACGCAAGGCGGGGCGCCACGACATGGCAGACGTCCATTTCATCCAAATTGCAGCACCCGACATAAGGAGCAACACCATGAACAAGCAACTCGACGGCAAGATTGCACTCGTCACCGGCGGCACCAGCGGCATCGGCCTGGCCACCGCCCAGGAACTGGCAGCACAGGGTGCCCGTGTCTTCATCACCGGTCGCCGCCAGGTTGAACTGGATGCCGCAGTGGCCAGCATCGGCGTGGCCGCCACCGGTATCCGGGCCGATGCCTCGGTCCTCTCCGATCTGGACCAGGTCTATGCCCAGATCGCCAAGAGCGCCGGCAAGCTGGACATCCTCTTCGCCAACGCCGGTGGTGGCGACATGATGCCGCTGGGCGCGATCACCGAAGAACACTTCGACCGCATCTTCGGCACCAATGTGCGTGGCGTGCTCTTCACCGTGCAAAAGGCCCTGCCGCTGCTGGTCGATGGCGCCTCGGTGGTGCTTACCGCCTCCACCGTCTCCATCCAGGGCACGGCCAACTTCAGCGTCTACAGTGCCAGCAAGGCCGCGGTGCGCAACTTTGCCCGCTCCTGGGCACTGGACCTGAAGGACCGCGGCATTCGCGTCAACGTGGTGAGCCCCGGCCCGGTCCGTACGCCTGGCCTGGGCGGCCTGGTGCCCGATGAAGCGCGTCAGGGGCTGTTCGACTTCCTCGCCGCACAAGTGCCGCTGGGCCGCCTGGGCGAACCACAGGAAATCGGCAAGGTAGTAGCTTTCCTGGCGTCGGATGCCTCCAGCTTCGTCAATGGCATCGAACTGTTTGTCGATGGTGGCATGGCACAGGTGTGATGTCGGGGCGCTGGCACGGCATGTCCGCCAGCGCCGTCTTACATCGCCAGACCGACCATGAAAAATCTCGTCGCCACCCTTTCCCTCATTGGCGCGCTGGCCCTGCTTGCAGCGCCGGCAGCCTTCACCCAGGAGTCTTCCATGCATCTCACCAGTGACGTCACCGTTGACGTGGCACAGGCGCAGGCCTTGATCGACCTGCATTTCACGATCTGGAACGAGCCCGATGCGCAGCGCCGCAACCTGCGTTTCGGTCAGGTCTATACCGATGATTTCTTTGTCGCCGACTACCAGGCCAAGGCGGTCGGACACGCCGCCGTGGGCCAGTTGCTGCAACGGGTCCAGGACCAGCATCCCGGTTTTTCTTTCAAACCCGATCCGGTGAGCTGGAACCACGGTCTGGGTCGCGTCACCTGGAATTACGGTCCGCCGGACCAGCCGGCCCTGATCCACGGCGAGGACATCTTCACCATTCGCGAGGGCAAGCTGGCCAGTGTCTTCGTCTTCCTCGACGTAGCTCCTTCCCACTGATCACCTTTCACTTTTCACCTTTACCGTTGCACGGAGTCTTCCATGAAATTCATTGCTTCCCTTCTGGCCGCAGTCGCCCTGCTGATGGCTGTACCGGGTCATGCCGCCGGCGTTCCGATTGTCGGGGTCGATCACGTCGGCATCAATGTGCCTGACCTGAAGCAGGCAGAGGCTTTCTTCATCGATACCTTCGGTTGCGTACCGGTGACGCAGATCGGCCCCTTCCCCCTGGATGTCGCCGCCGCCGAGAAATCAGAGGCCTTCGCGCCGCGCGCCGACAGCGTGACCCTGGCCATGATCCGCTGCGGGACCGGTGCCAACATCGAGTTGTTCGAGTACGTCAATCCGCGTGGCAGCAAGGCAATGCCGCAACTGGCCGAGGCCGGTGCCTCGCACATCGCCTTCTACACGGAGGACATCGTCGCTGGCGTGGCCTACCTGAAGTCGCACGGCATCACCGTGCTGGGTGAGCCGATCACCATGACGGCTGGCGACACCGGTGGCGAGACTTGGGTCCACTTCCGCGCGCCGTGGGGCGCCGAGATGGAACTGGTCAGCTATCCCAAGGGCAAGGCCTATGAGGGCCATACCGCGCAGCGCCTGTGGAATCCGAGCCGGCCGGCGCAGTGAACTGGACGGCCCAAAACGACAAGGCCGGCATTGTGCCGGCCTTGTCATTTCTGCTCTCAAAGAGGTGTCAGTTGCGACCCTGCCGCCATAGGCAGCGGGCCAGCCATGCGGCCGTCACGACCTGCAGCAGCATGAAGGCGGCTACGGCGTTCCAGCCTGCGTGTTCCCAGAACCAGCCGCCGACCGAGCCCAGCACGCTGCCGCCCAGGTAATACGCCAGCAGGTACAGCGAAGCGGCATGCCCCTTGCCCTGCCCCGCCAGCCGACCGACCCAGCTGCTGGCGGCCGAATGGGTGGTGAAAAAGCCGATGGTCAACAGCACGATGCCGGCGATGACCACCGTCAGCCAGGGCGTGCAGGTCAGGAACAGGCCCACGCAGGAAGTGCCGATACCGGCAGCTACCAGCGGTGCACGGCCATAGCGGTCAGCCAGGGCACCGGCCCAGGAAGAGGACACGATGCCGAAGATGTAGGCGCTGAAGATGAGCCCGGTCAGCGTGGCTGACAACGAGAACGGCGGGCTCATCAGGCGAAAGCCGGCGTAGTTGTACGAGGTAGCGAAGATGCCCATGTTCAGCGCCGCGATGCCGAAGGTCAGCGGCAGGCGGGCGTGGCCGAGGTGGCGGCGCCACAGGCCGAAGTGATCGCGCAGGCGCAGCGTGCCGTTGCGCACGAAGTTGCGTGAGGCCGGCAACATCATCACGAAGGCCACTGCCAGCACCAGGTCCAGCGCGCCGATGGCAAGCATGGCGTGGCGCCAGCCGAAGGCTTCGGCCAGGGTGCTCATGGCGACCCGGCCGACCATGCCGCCGAAGGCGTTGCCGCCCACATACAGCCCCATGGCGTAGCCCAGGCCACCGGCGTCGATTTCCTCGGCCAGATAGGCCATGGCCACGGCCGGCACGCCGCCCAGGGCGATGCCTTCCAGCGCACGGGCGACCAGGATCAGGTGCCAGCTCGGTGCGATGCCGGCCAGCAGGTTGCAGCAGGCGGCGGTGGCCAGGGAGGCGAACATCAGTTCCTTGCGGCCGAAGCGCTCCGACACCATGCCTGCCACCAGGATGGAGACCGCCAGGAAGCCCGTCGACAGCGACAGGGCCAGCGAGGCGCTGGCCGCGCCGATGTTGAATTCCTGCGCGAAGGCCGGTAGCAACGGTTGCACGCAGTACAGCAGCGAGAACGTGGCGAAGCCCGAGCAGAACAACGCCAGCACGATGTGGCGGTAGGCGGCGGAGCCGCGGACCGCGCCGCCGGTGGCATGGCTGGCAGGGGTGACAGAGATGGCATGGTGCGCGGCGGGCGCCGCTTCCGGGCGCGGGACGGTGGAAGACGGTGAATCGGAGAGCGACTGCATGGCAAGGGGACGGCAGACGCGCCGGAGGAAGGCGTACCGCCATGTGTTGTGGAGAGGGGTAGTCTGGGATAAATGCGCTATATTGTCCAATATATGGAGGGTGGCCTGGCCATCTATCAAACAGATATCAGGTGAGCACAATGGAACTGCGACATCTCCGCTATTTCCTGGCCGTGGCCGAACAGCGCAGCTTTACCCGGGCCGCCGAGAAGGTCGGCATCGGCCAGCCCCCCCTGTCGATGCAGATCAAGGACCTGGAGCAGGAGGTGGGCGGCGCGCTGTTCATCCGTACCTCGCATGGCGTGGAGCTGTCGGAGGTGGGACGGGTGTTGCTGCCGCACGCCCAGACGGCGGTGGACAATGCCGAGCAGGCGCTGCGCGCCGCGCAACAGGCCGCCAGCGGCGAGGTGGGATTGCTGCGCATGGGTTTTACCTCGTCGGCGGTATTCCATCCGCTGGTGTCGCATGCGCTCCAGCAATTCCGCGAGCGTCATCGCAAGCTGGAAATCTCCCTCAGCGAAGGGATCACCGAGCAGTTGCTGGCCGATATCGCCGCCTCGCAACTGGATGCGGCCTTTGTGCGCATCGTGACGACGCCGTCGGCCGAGCTGGGGGTGGTGGAACTGCCGGCCGAGAAGCTGAAGGTAGCCTTGCCGCGTTCGCATCCACTGGCACGACGCAAATCGCTGCGCCTGCAGGACCTGGCCGGGGAAAACTTCATCATGGTGCCGCGTGGCAAGGGATCGGCGCTGTACGACAACATCTTCAGCGCGTGCCAGGCGGCCGGCTTCGATCCGCAGGTGATCCAGCTGGCGCCGCAGCTGACCTCGGCCATCAATCTGGTGGCCGCCGGGCTGGGGATTTCCATCGTCCCGGAAGCCATCGAACAGGTACAACTGGCACAGGTGCGCTACATCGAGATCCGCGAACCGGCGCCGCGGGCGCAGCTGTCGCTGGCCTACCACCGGCAATCGATTGCCGCGGCACGCTTTGCAGCGCACCTGCAGCGTTCGCTCAGGCGCGTCGGGGGCGAACGGGATGTATCGTGAAGCGTCGTCGTGAAGCTGTATGGGCGATGAGCAGCAGGCCAGGTCTGCTCAGTTGCTTTTGAAGCGTCCCAGCAGCTTGTTGGCCTGTTGCAGGAAGGCCTGAGGATAGGCCTCCACCAGTTGTTCGAGCGCCGGTAGCATGCGTTCGAGGGCAATGGTCAGGGCGATATCGCTGATTTCCTCGCCCCACAGGACCTTTTGCACGAAGGCCGCGGGTCCGATCTCGGCGATCAGGCTCATGCTCATCTGGCGTTCAAGGGTGTCGATACGCGGGCCGAAGACCTCATCGAAGATGCGCATGATGGCTTCTTCCAGCTGTACCCGCTCGCTGCGTTGCAGGCGATCGTCCCGTCCTAGCGGCTCGGGATCGACCGGCGCCGGCATCTGGCTGTTCTCGATGAGTGCGCTGGCCTCCCCCGCCATGCGACTCAGTTGCTGCACATGCAGCGTCAAGGCACTGATTTCAGCGAGCAACGAGCGCAGCGGCATTTGCTGCGGCATGTCGGATTCGGCTGGACCTGCTGGATGTGGATTCATATTGTTGTTGTTGCTCAGCCTGCCAGGGCAGAGACCGGGCAAGCTGCTTGAATCGATCGTTCCGGCGATGCCGCCCCCATGCGGTTGTATCGCCGGTGCCTGTGTACTGAACCGACGAGGCCCAGTACAAATTTCCCCAAGGAAACTAAATTAAGTATAGTGCGCTGCAAAAATTTACGCATGAAAAAATCCGTCACTTGGACGCAGAAGCGACACTTTCAGCGACTTTGTTGTTCGAATAATAAAAGAAAATCACAGAGTTGCGTTTTTTAGTTGTCTGTAATCCAACACTTTCGTGTGGATTGCACCCCGGGATTGCGACATATCGTCGCAGCTGATATGCGCAAACAGCCCTGGCCCGGCCCGCGATGCCCGTCGGAAATCCCCGTGATCGCCTCGAATTCCGCCAGCTGGCGGGCTTGAGCGTCTCTTGCTGACTGTCAGTACCCTCCTCCGCTGCTGTTGGGCTTCCGTCAGGCAAGTGTCAAAGTGAAGGAATATAATGAGAATCGTTCCTGATTTCTTCGACTGAAGCACACCATCATGCGTCTCACCGAACTTCCCAAGGGCATTGCCGCCATTGTCGATCATGTTGCCGACCTGCACGCCGCCGATGCCGTCGCCGCCCGTCTGCGCGACCTCGGTTTCGTCACCGGTGAACCGGTACGGGTGGTGGCGACGGCGCCCTTTGGTGGCGATCCCATCGTGGTCCAGATCGGCTCCACCCGTTTTGCCTTGCGGCGGGCCGAAGCGCAGCGGGTGTCGCTGCAGGCCGGTTCGGAGATGGCAGCATGAGCGCGGGCGCACTCAACATTGCCCTGGTCGGCAACCCCAACTGCGGCAAGACCGCGCTGTTCAACCAGATGACCGGGGCGCGCCAGAAGGTGGCCAACTATGCCGGCGTGACCGTGGAGCGCAAATCGGGCAGCTTTACCGCCCCTTCCGGACGTCAGATACGGGTGGTGGACCTGCCCGGCGCCTACAGCCTGCAGTCGGTCAGCCCCGACGAACGGGTGACGCAGGCGGTGCTGCAGGGACGCTACCCGGGCGAGGCGGTGCCGGATCTGATCGTCTGCGTGGCCGATGCCACCAACCTGCGCCTGCACCTGCGCTTCGTGCTGGAAGTGCGGCGCCTGGGGCGGCCCATGGTATTGGCCCTGAACATGATGGACGCCGCGGCCAGGCGCGGTATCCGGGTCGACGTGGCGGCACTGTCGCAGCGGCTGGGCATGCCGGTCATCGAAACCATCGCCGTCAGGCGTGGTGGTGCCGATGCCTTGCAGGCGGCCATCGACGACGCCCAATCGCTGGCGGCACCCACGGCGCCGGCAGTGGCCGACCTGCACGTGGAGGTGCGCGCCCTGCTGGCGGACACCGTCGTGATGCCGGCACCGACCGACCGGCGTGATGACGCAATCGACCGCATCGCCCTGCACCCGGTGCTGGGCGTGCTGCTGCTGGCGCTGACCATGTTCCTGGTGTTCCAGGCCGTATATGCCATCGGCAAGCCGATGACGGACGCCATTGCCGATGGCTTCGGCACGCTCGGTGGCGTGGTCGGTGAATGGTTGCCCGAGGGGCCGCTGCGCGGCCTGGTGACCGATGGCCTGGTGGCCGGGCTGGGGACGGTACTGGGGTTCCTGCCGCAGATCCTGGTGCTGTTCTTCTTCATCCTGCTGCTGGAGGAATCCGGCTACCTGCCGCGCGCGGCTTTCGTGCTGGACCGGGTGATGGTGTCGGTGGGCCTGTCCGGGCGCTCGTTCATTCCGCTCTTGTCCAGTTTCGCCTGCGCCATCCCCGGCATCATGGGGGCACGCAGCATCACCGATCCACGCGACCGGCTGGCCACCATCCTGGTGGCACCACTGATGACCTGCTCGGCGCGCCTGCCGGTGTATGCCTTGCTGATCGGCGCCTTCATTCCGCATCGTGCGGTGCTGGGTTTCTTCAATCTGCAAGGGCTGGCGCTGTTCTGCCTGTATGTGGCGGGCATCGCCGCCGCCATGCTGGTGGCCTGGGTGGCCAAGCGAATTGGCCGTGCGCGCCAGGAGCGTGCGCTGTTGATGGAACTGCCCTCCTATCGCCTGCCGCACTGGCGCGATATCGCGCTGGGTTTGTGGGAGCGCGGCGCCATCTTCCTCAAGCGCCTGACCGGCGTGATGCTGGCGCTGACGGTCTTGATGTGGGCCATCTGCACCTTCCCTGCCCCGCCGGCCGGCGCCACCGAAGCGGCCATCGACTATTCCATCGCCGGCCATATCGGCCATAGCCTGCAGTACCTGTTTGCACCGCTGGGATTCAACTGGCAGATCAGCCTGTCGCTGATTCCGGCCTTCGCCGCCCGCGAAACGGCGGTGGCGACGCTGGCCACCGTCTACGCCGTCGGTGGCGACGAGGGGGCAGCCTTGCAGACGGCGCTGGCTGCGCATATCTCGCTGGCCAGCGCGCTGTCGCTGATGGTGTGGTTCGCCTTCGCGCCGCAGTGCATGTCCACGCTGGCCATCATCCGGCGCGAGACACAGTCCTGGCGCATGGTGGCGTTGTCCTTCGGCTACATGTTCGTGCTGGCCTATGCAGCGTCTTTCCTTACCTATCGGATCGCGGGGTGGCTGGCATGAACAGCTTGTGGTGGCAATACCTGATCATCGGCCTGCTGGTCGCGGCCAGCCTGCTCTACATGGCACGCAAGCTGGCGCCTGCGGTGAGCTGGCGCTGGCAGGCGCGGCTGGGGAGCTGGCTGGTGCGGCGTCGTGGCGCGCCCTGGCAGGCGCTGGGCCGGCGCATCCTGCCACCGGCCAGGGCTGGCGGTTGCGGCGGCGGCGCCTGTGATGGTTGTGGCGACAGTGGCGACACCTTGCCGCCACTGGAACAGAAGATCAGCTTCCACCGCCGCAGATAAGGACCGGCTCCCGCGGCGGGCTGCGGTCAGTGCAGTTCCTCGGCCTCGAAGCCGGCTGCGCGCAGCGCCTGCAGCACCTGGGCCAGATGCGGCCGGCCGCGGGTCTGCAATACCAGTTCGATATCCACGTTTTGCGCGGCCAGCAGCGTAAAGGCGCGCTGGTGGTGCACTTCGTCGATGTTGGCGCCGGCTTCGGCGACGATGCCGGTGATGCGCGCCAGGGTGCCAGGGACGTCGCGCGAACTGACCTTCACCCGTGCCAGGCGGCCGGCGCGGACCATGCCGCGCTCGATGATGGCCGTCAGCAGCAACGGATCGATGTTGCCGCCCGACAGCACCAGTCCCACGCGCTTGCCGCGGAAACGGTCCGGATAGCGCACCAGTGCCGCCAGTCCGGCCGCACCCGCGCCTTCGACCAGGGTCTTTTCGATTTCCAGCAGCATCAGCACGGCCTGTTCGATATCGCCCTCATCGACCAGCAACAGATCGTTGGCTTCGCGGGCGATGATGGCGCGGGTCAGGGTGCCGGGCGTGCCGACGGCGATCCCTTCGGCGATGGTGCTGGAGCCGACCGGATGCTCGGTCCCCTTGACCGCATTGACCATGGTCGGAAAACGCCGTGTCTGTACACCCACGATCTCGATCTCCGGCTTGATGGCCCGTGCTGCGACGGCCATGCCGGCCAGCAGGCCGCCACCGCCGATGGCCACCACCAGGCAATCCAGGTCCGGCACCGCTTTCATCATTTCCAGCGCGACCGTACCCTGGCCGGCGATGATGGCTTCGTCGTCATAGGGGTGGACGAAGGTCAGGCCTTCCTTCTCGGCCAGCTCGTAGGCGTGGGCGCGTGCCGCTTCCAGGGTATCGCCATGCAGTACCACGTTGGCGCCGAAGCCGCGGGTACGCTCGATCTTCACGCCGGGGGTAAAGCGCGGCATGACGATGGTGGCCGGCAGGCCCAGCCGCTGCGCGTGATAGGCCACGCCCTGCGCATGGTTGCCGGCCGACATGGCCACCACGCCGCGTGCGCCGTCCTGGCTGGCGGCAACGTCGACCATCTTGTTGCAGGCACCGCGCTCCTTGAAGGATGCAGTGAATTGCAGGTTCTCGAACTTGAGGAAGACCTGGGCGCCGACGATCTGGGACAGCGTGCGCGATTCCACGCAGGGGGTCTCCAGGATCTGGCCTTGCAGTCGGCGGGCGGCTGCTTCGATATCGTTGAGCGTTGTCATCCTGCGATTGTAGAGCCAATGCACCGGTTTGTAGCACCTCGTGCGGCACGCCACCGAGGATGGCGATAAATCGAAGCCGTGGCCAGGCCAACTTGGCAATTGGAAAAATCCTGGCGTAGCGATGTCGATTTTTCGTCTGGCTCGGGCGATGCGGATTGTCGCTTCGCCAACACCAAATTTCTTTCACCGTCACCATTGAAGTCGCTGGTTCGGGCGACTAGAGTAAAGACTCGTCGCGCCACCGCCTGGATCTCTTGCCCCAGTGGAAGCGACACCTGGAAGTGCCGTCCGGCCTTCCTCCTCTCGCAGGTCCGATCAGACTCAGCCGTTCTCACCAAGGAGACACCATGAGCATCGCCACCCGGCATCCGGATGTCCGGCCCCCCTCGTTGCCGCCTTTCGGCACTGCCCTGCCCGACCGCCCGCGCCACGTACAGCGCACCTCCCCACTATTGTTGAAACTGGTCGAACTGGACCCGCGCGAGGTCGTCGAGGGCGTGATGACGCCGGCCGGCTTCGTCACCGCCGACGTGGTCCCGGTGGGACCCATGCGCGAGGCCTGCCCGCACTGCGATGGAGTGGCCCTGCAACTGGTGCTGCGGCACCGGCATGTCAAGCGCAGCCACCTGTTCTGCAGGAGCTGCACCCGGGTCTATGATGCCCTCAATGAAAGCGGGTATTCGGTGTTGACGGTGTGAATCACCTGCATATCGGGACGCCTAGAGCTTGTAGGGAACCCGTACTCCGGGCTCATTGGCGGGAAAGTCCTTGGTGTTGCGCGAGACCAGCAGCAGGGAATGTTCCTGTGCGGATGCCCACACGATGGCGTCCGGCAGTCGGATTCTCCGTTGCTGGCGGATCATCATGGCGCGCTGGGCCACGGTGCTGTCCAGATTGATCAGGTGGAACGAGGATAGCCACGAACGCAGGGCCTCTTCATTGTCTTCCGAGGCGCCTACCATCACCTCCATCCAGGTAATGATGCTGATGGCACGGTATTCATAGCGTGCCATCTCCTTTTTGGCCGCGACAATGCCGTTGAGATAGTCCACCAGGATATTGGTGTCGAAGAGCGCCTTTACCATTCCGAGCGCAGCTCCTTCTGATAGGCCAGCCCATCCACCTTCTTCTTTTTCCAGAGGCCGAAGACCTCGGCGTCGTGCTCCGGCTTGTGTTGGGCGATGTAGGCGGCGATGGCCTCCCGGATGACGACGGCGCGCGGACGCTGCTGGCTATCGACGATCTGGGTCAGTTCTGCCAATTGCGAATCGGGGATGTCGACCAGAATGCGGCTCATCGTGGGCTCCGTAGTGATGAATGATATACATATCATATATCAACCATGGCAACGGGATGCGCGAAGTTTATTCAGAGCGCCTGGCAATCTTGTCTTTGGACACAGTAGAATCACCCCCTCGATGCAACAGAAGAGATGCGAATGGAATATGCCTACAAGCTGATGGCCTCTCCGGCCGGATTGCTCAAGCTGGTTGCCAGGGGCGATCACCTGGCGGCCATCCTGTGGGAGGACGATGACGCCCTGCGCGTGCGTCTGGGCGAGATGGTGGAGGACGAGGATCGCCCGGTCTTGCTGGAGACCGAACAGCAGCTGCGCGAATATTTCGCCGGCGAGCGTGACAGCTTCGAGCTGCCCTTGCACTTCGAGGGGACCGAATTCCAGCGCCAGGTCTGGTCGGCACTGCTGGACATCCCCTACGGCCAGACCCGTACCTACCTGGACATCGCGCGCCAGCTCGGCAATGAAAAGGCGGTGCGCGCCGTGGGCGCGGCCAATGGCCGCAATCCCATTTCCATCATCGCGCCCTGCCATCGCGTCATCGGTGTGGGCGGTGCGCTGACCGGCTTTGCCGGTGGCCTGCATGTCAAGAAGCTGCTGCTGGCCATCGAAGGCATCGCCACTGAAGGACAGGATGCCGGCCAGGTGATCGATCCGCGTCGCAAGGCGCAGTCACGTCGTCGCGAAGACCCCAACCAGCTTTCCCTGCTGTAAACGATATAAATAATTACGGGGAGTGTGGCGCTTCAGCGCTGCATGCCCCATTTCTTCACGGTCGCCCGCTCCAGGGTATTGAAGACCAGGTTTTCCACCAGCAGGCCGATCAGGATCACCATGGCCAGCCCGGCGAAGACCTTGTCGGTGTAGAGCTCGTTGCGGTTCTGGAAGATGTACCAGCCCAGGCCGCCCTTGCCGCTGGTGGCGCCGAATACCAGTTCGGCCGCGATCAGCGTGCGCCAGGCGAAGGCCCAGCCGATGCGCAGGCCTGCCAGGATGGAGGGCAGGGCCGCCGGGACCAGTACCTGCAGCACGAAGCCCAGTCCACGCAGGCCGTAGTTGCGGCCGGCCATGCGCAGGGTGTCCGATACCCCCAGGAAGCCTGCATAGGTATTCACCGCCAGCGCCCACAGCACCGAATGCACCAGCACGAAGATCAGGCTGCCTTCGCCCAGGCCGAACCATAGCAGGGCAATGGGGAGCAGGGCGATGGCCGGGAGCGGATTGAACATCGAGGTCAGGGTGCCCAGCAGATCACGTCCGAACTGGGTGGACACGGCCAGCGTGGTCAGCACGAAGGCGGCGACGATTCCCAGCACATAGGCCTTGAGCAAGACCTGCAGCGACAGCCAGGTCTTGCCGAACAGCTCACCGCTGCGAATGCCCTCGGCAAAGGCTTGCGCCGTCTGCAGGAAGGTCGGCAGCAGCAGGTCGTTGTTCTGCCAGCGGGCGATGGCTTCCCAGACCAGCGCCAGCAGCAGCAGGATGGCGCCCTTGCGCACCCAGCCTTGTTGCCAGATGCGTTGCGGCAGCGTGAAATGGCGCTCCAGTACGAGGCCGGGCAGGGGCGTCAGCGGAACTTCATATTCGTCGCGGATGGGGGGAGTCTGGGGCATGGTGCTATTCAGTAGGAGAAACGGACGTCGCTGAAGTTGATGCGGGGCTCGGGCGCGGCAGCGGCGCCACCTTCGTCGAACAGCAGGCGGTGGATGCGCTGCGCGGTCTGCTGGAAGCCGACCCCACCCAAACTGGAGAGGTCGTACTGGTGGCTGTTGATCTCGGCGCGTACGCGGCCCGGATGGGGCGAGAGCAACAGGATGCGGTTGCCGACCACCAGCGCTTCCTCGATGGAGTGGGTCACGAACAGCAGCGTGAAACGCACTTCGTCCCACAGCGCCAGCAGCTCTTCCTGCATCTTGCGGCGGGTCAGGGCGTCGAGGGCGGCGAAGGGTTCATCCATCAGCAGCATCTTGGGCTGCATCGCCAGGGCGCGGGCGATGGCCACGCGCGCCTTCATGCCGCCGGACAGCGTATGCGGATAGGCGTCGGCAAAGCGCGTCAGACCGACCTTGTCGAGGTAGTGGCGGGCGCGTTCGGCAGCTTCGCGCTTGCCCAGGGTGCGCGAGGCCAGCAGCGGGAACATCACGTTGTGCAGCACCGTCTTCCAGGGTGGCAGCTGGTCGAATTCCTGGAACACCACGATGCGGTCAGGTCCCGGCTGGCGCACGGTGCGGCCCTCCAGGCGGATCTCGCCGGCGGCCGGCGGCAGGAAGCCCGCCACCGATTTCAGCAGGCTGGACTTGCCGCAGCCAGACGGCCCCAGCAGCACGAAGCGGTCAGCCGGATGTACATCGAAGCTGACTTCGTGCGTCGCCTGCACCACCGCCGTGGCGCTGCGATACTGCAGGCTCACGCGGTCCACCTGCAGCAGTGGTTGCAGGCTTGCCGTGGCACTCACGCTGGCGGTCTCAGCTGCCGGGTTGTGCATACGCTTCCTCGAAGAAGTAGTCTTTCCAGGAGCTGGCGCGGTTCTTCAGGACGCCCAGTTCATGCAGCTTTTCGGCATAGACGAAGGTGCGCTCGGGAGAGACGGTGAAACGGATTTCCGGGTCTTCGACGATCTTGCGCACGAACTCCGGTGCCAGCCTGGACTTCTGCACGCGGATGAAGGTATCGGCCGCCTTGGCCTTGTTGTTGCGCACGAACTCTGCCGCCTCCACCAGTGCCTGGTAGAAGGCGCGATAGGTCTTGGGATTATCGTCGTGGAATTTCTGGGTGGTGTAGAGCACGTTGAAGGTCGCCGGGCCGCCCATGATGTCGTAGGAGCTGATCACCTTGTGCACGTTCTTGTTCTCCAGGGCCTGGTACTGGAAGGGCGGGCTGGAGAAGTGGGCGTTGATCTCCGAGCCGCCGGCGATGAGGGCGGCCGTGGCGTCCGGGTGCGACAGGCTCACGCTGATGTTGTCGAAGCGCTTGAAGTCTTCCTTGCCGAAGACCTTGGCGGTTTCGATCTGCAGCGTGCGCGACTGGAAGCCGACCCCGGCGGCCGGTACGGCGATACGGTCCTTGTCGCTGAAGTCCTTGATGCTCTTGACGTTGGGATTGTTCGACAGCAGGTAGTTGGGCATGGAGCCCAGGGAAGCGATGGCCTTGACGTTCTGGCGGCCGCGTGTGCGGTCCCACAGCACCAGGGCCGGTGGCGCGCCGGCCGAGACCACGTCCAGGGCGCCGGCCAGCAGCGCCTCGTTCATGCCGGTGGCGCCGGACAGGCTGGTCCATTCGACCTTGATGTCCAGACCGGCCTGCTTGCCGTATTTCTCGATGAGTTTCTGGTCCTGTACCACGTCCAGGATCAGGTAGCCGATGCCGAATTGCTGGGCGATGCGGATGCTGCCTTCGGCCATGGCCTGGGTCGATACACCGGCGGCCAGTACGCCAGCGGTGAGGACCGCCAGCCATCTGGGCGAGATGAAGGATAAGGAGGGGCGGCGCATCTCAGCTACCTCCCTGGATGTGGGCGTCGTCGAAGAAGTAATCCTTCACCGAGGCCGGCTTGTTCTTGATGGCACCCACGCGGTGCATGAACTCGGCCAGGCCGTAGGTATTCTGCGGAGCGATCTTGAATTGCACTTCGGGGTTGGTGATGATCTGCAGCAGCAGCTTGCGATCAGTATTGCCCTTGTTGACCTTGAGGTAGATATCGGCCGCCTTCTCGGGATTGGCGGCGATGAACCTGGCGGCCTCCTCCAGCGCGCCGAGGAAGGCGCCATAGGTCTTGGGATTGTCCTTGCGGAATTTCTCGGTGGCGTACAGCACTGTGGCTGAGGACGGGCCACCCAGCACGTCGTAGGACTTCAGCACGATGTGGGCATTGGGGTTGCCCGCCAGTTCCTGTTCCTGGAAGGGCGGATTGCCGAAGTGGCCGGTGATCTCGGTGCCGCCGCTGATGATGGCGGCGGTGGCATCGGGATGCGGCACGGCGATACTGAGCTTGTCCAGCCGGTTGTACTGGGCGTCACCCCACAGCTTGGCCGAGGCCAGCTGCAGCACGCGCGACTGCACCGAGACGCCGACGGCCGGCACGGCGATGCGATCCTTGTCGCTGAAGTCGGCAATGGTCTTGACCTTGGGGTTGTTGCTCACCAGGTAGTAGGGGAAGTTGCCCAGCGAGGCGACGCCACGTACGTTCTGGCGGCCATGAGTGCGGTCCCAGATGGTCAGCAGCGGTCCCACGCCAGCGCCGGCGATGTCCACCGAACCCGACAGCAGGGCATCATTGACGGCCGAGCCGCCGGAGAGCTTGAGCCATTCCACCTTGATATCCACCCCGGCTGCCTTGCCGTGCTTTTCGATCAGTTGCTGGTCCTGCGCCACGTTGAGCAACAGATAGACGATGCCGAACTGCTCGGCGATGCGCAGCTGGCCTTCGGCGCGGGCCAACAAGGGCGCGGCCGCCAGGGTCAGCGCCAGGCCGCCGGCCAGGGTGGTGGTCAAGAGACGCCGCAGGCGTCCTCGGGGGGGAGAGGGTAGTGGTCATGGTGTCCTGTATCGTGGATGGCGGGCCGGAGAATCCGGCAGGGGCTGACAAGTCATGGCTTAGAACCGTCACGATGGAAAAGCGCGGTTCTTTATTCGTTCGGAGTATATAAAGGGCAGGGGAGAAAGAAAAACTCGATTACCGCATATCCATATGCGTCGCCCGTATAGGCCGCAATCGCTTGTCCAGCAAGGGTTTGCGCAGGAAATGCGGAGTTTCCCGGCAGGTGATTCAGGAACTGCGACATGGCCCGTCTGTCAAGTTCGACAAGCTTCTGAAGAGGCTGGGGCGCAACGTCAGGGTGGGCGCCGGCGGCATTTTGAGCCGGCCACGGGTAGAGTGCGATAAAGTACGCGTCCTGCCCGGACAGACCGTCGCTTGCCTCCCTGGCAAGCCCTGTTGAAGCCAGAACCCTGTCCGCCGGCACTCATTTGAAGAAGCAAGGGAGCAAGATGAGTTCATCTCACACCAATCCGAGTCTTTCCCTCCGATCGTCCAAATTCCACTTGATTACCCTGGCAGCGCTGGGCGTGGTGTTTGGCGACATCGGTACCAGCCCGCTGTACGCACTCAAGGAATGTTTCAGCCCCGACCACGGCATTGCCTTTTCCCCGGGCGCGGTGCTGGGCATCATCTCCATGCTGTTCTGGGCCATCACCATCGTGGTGACCATCAAGTACGTGATGTTCGTGCTGCGCGCCGACAACAACGGCGAAGGCGGCGTGCTGGCGCTGATGGCGCTGTCCTTGCGGTCGGCCGTCTCGGGCTCGCCGCGGGCCAAGCTGCTGATGATGCTCGGCGTGTTCGGCGCCTGCATGTTCTATGGCGACGTGGTCATCACGCCAGCCATTTCGGTGCTGTCGGCGGTGGAGGGGCTGGAAATCGCTGCGCCCAGCACCACGCATGTGGTGATCCCGCTCACACTGGTGATCGTGGTGATCCTGTTCCTGATCCAGCGCCATGGCACCAGCGTGGTGGGGCGCTTCTTCGGTCCGGTGATGTTCCTGTGGTTCCTGTCGCTGGCGCTGCTGGGCATCTACAACATCGTCAAGGCACCGGAGGTGCTGGTGGCGATCAATCCCTACTATGCCGTGCATTTCATGGCCGAGCACTCGCTGCAGGCCTTCATCGTGCTGGGCTCGGTGGTGCTGGTGCTGACCGGCGCCGAGGCGCTGTATGCCGACATGGGGCACTTCGGCATCAAGCCGATCCGCTATGCGTGGATCTTCACTGTCATGCCCTCGCTGCTGATCAATTATTTCGGTCAGGGTGCCAACCTGATCGCCAATCCGGAGGCAATCAAGAATCCCTTCTACCTGATGATCCCCGATCCGTTGGTGCTGCCCATGGTGCTGCTGGCGACCTGCGCCACCGTGATCGCCTCGCAGGCGGTGATCTCGGGTGCGTTCTCGCTGACCAGCCAGGCCATCCTGCTGGGCTTCGTGCCGCGCATGCGCATCCTGCATACCTCCGAGGATGAACAGGGCCAGATCTACATCCCCCTGATCAACTGGATGTTGCTGGTGGTGGTGGTGGCCGTGGTGCTGGCCTTCAAGAAATCCGACAACCTGGCGGCCGCCTATGGCGTGGCCGTGACCACCACCATGGTCATCACCACCATGCTGCTGGGCGTGGTGATGCGTCATATCTGGAAGTGGCGCACGTCGGCCGTGGTGCTGACCATTGCCTGCCTGCTGATCGTCGATGTGGCCTTCTTTGCCGCCAACCTCTTGAAGCTGACCGAGGGCGGCTGGTTCCCGCTGGTCATCGGCGGCGCGGCCTTCTTCCTGCTGATGACCTGGTATTCGGGTCGCATGCTGCTGCGCATGCGCATCAAGGATGACGGCATTCCCATCGAGCCCTTCATCGAGGGCCTGCTGGCCCATCCGCCGCATCGGGTCGGTGGCACGGCCGTGTTCATGACGGGCAATATCGCCACCGTGCCGGTCGCGCTGCTTCACAACCTGAAGCACAACCGCATCCTGCATGAGCGGGTGTTCTTCCTGAAGATCAGCATCTGGGACGTCCCCTACGTGGCCGACAGCGAGCGCCTGACCATGAAGGAACTGGGCGGCGACGTCTACCTGCTGCGCGCGGCCTTCGGCTTCAAGGAAGCACCGGAAGTGCAGAAGGTCATGACTCTGACCGAGCAGCAGTTCGGTCATCACTTCGACCTGATGGATACCTCCTTCTTCCTGGCGCGCGACACGGTAGTGCCGAGCAAGCTGCTGGGCATGTCGCTGTGGCGCGAGCGCCTGTTCGCGTGGATGTACCAGAACGGCGCCAAGCCTTCGGACTTCTTCCACATCCCCGCCAACCGGGTGGTGGAGCTGGGAACCAAGGTCGAGATCTGATCGTCCGCGACGATGTTGCAAGGATGCCGTTCAGCTGACCGCTGAACGGCATTTTTCTTTGTGGTCAGGCAGGCGGGCGGAATTCATGCGGCTTGTGCACGTCGAAGGGCCATCGTAGGACAATCGCAAGGATCCCTGCCGCCCGAGGCAGCGGTCATTCACTGTTTTCACTGTAAGGAGCGGTACAGCCATGAACAAGATCAGGATGATGGGCGCCCCCACCGATGTGGGCGCAAGCCGGCGCGGTGCCTCGATGGGGCCGGCGGCCTTGCGCGTGGCAGAGTTGCAGCGCGGCTTGCAGCAGCATGGGCTGGAGGTGGTCGATGGCGGTGACCTGGCCGGTCCGGCCAATCCGCAACAGCCACCGGTGCAGGGCCTGCGTCACCTGGACCAGGTGGTGCAATGGAACCAGACCGTCTACGCGGCCGTGGAGCATAGCCTGCGCGCGGGTGAAGTGCCGTTGCTGATGGGCGGCGACCATGCGCTGGCGGTGGGCTCCATTGCCGCCGTGGCGCGCCATTGCCGCGAGCAGGGCAAGGACCTGCGCGTGCTGTGGCTGGATGCCCATGCCGATGCCAATACCAGCCAGTCCACCCCGACCGGCAATATCCACGGCATGCCCGTGGCCTGCCTGCTGGGCGTGGGGCCGGCAGAGTTGACCGGCATCGGCGGCCAGGTGCCGGCCTTGCAGCCGCAACAGATCTGCCAGGTCGGCATCCGCAGCGTGGATCGCGAAGAAAAGCGCCATCTGCGGGAACTGGGCGTGCGCGTCTACGACATGCGCCATATCGACGAGCACGGCATGCGTGTGACCATGGAGCAGGCCCTCGCCGGTATCGGCCCTGATACCCATCTGCACGTGAGTTTCGATGTGGATTTCCTGGATAGCGCCCTGGCGCCCGGGGTGGGGACTGCGGTGCCCGGCGGTCCCACCTACCGGGAAGCGCAACTGTGCATGGAAATGATCGCCGACACCGGCCGCCTGGCCTCGCTGGACGTAATGGAACTGAACCCGGCCTGTGACGTGCGCAACCAGACCGCGGAGCTGGTGGTGGACCTGGTGGAAAGCCTGTTCGGCAAGTCCACCCTGATCCGTCGGCCGGAAGGGCCCTACTGACGCCTGCTGACGTCGATATCGTTGCATGCGCTGATGGAATTAGGGTTTTGCTGGGGGATTGCGACAGGCTTGCAATTTGAGGTTGAAGGATTGCGGCGAATGCCGGATTATTCAGGGTTTTTCCGCTTCCGGCGGGCCCGTGCGGGTTTTATCCACGCATTCCCGTCCGCCAGGAAACACCAGTCTGCCGCGCCTGCTCCATCTTGCCTCTGCCTGCGGGTGGCGCGGCCCAATTTTCCGTCAGAAAGAAGGTCCCCATGTCGTTCAAGAAATTCTTCACCGTTGCCGCCAGCGCGCTGGCCCTGTCCTGTGCTGCCGGCAGCACCCTGGCTGCCGACCAGACCTACGTGGTCGGTGCCGGCGGTACCTATCGTCCCTTCGAATTCGAAACCCCGAAGAAGGAACTGGTCGGCTTCGACATCGACCTGATCAAGGCCATCTCGCAAGCCTCCAACTTCAAGATCCAGCTGGTGAGCACGCCCTGGGAAGGCATCTTCGCCACCCTCGGCCAGGGTGACCGCGACATCATCATCTCCGGCATCACCATCACCGACAAGCGCGCCCAGATGGTGGACTTCTCGCTGCCGTATTTCCCCGCCGAGCAGGTCATCATCACCAATGCCGATGCCAAGATCGCTTCGCTGGCCGACCTGAAGAAGACCCAGGTGGCCGTGGTCAATTCCACCGCCGGTGACATCGTGGTCTCCGAGGAACTGGGCAAGTCCAGCACCGCCATCCACCGCTTCGACAACACCGTGCTGATGCTGGAAGAACTGTATCGCGGTGGCGTGGACGCCGCCGTGGGCGACGTCGGTGTCATCAAGTTCTACATCAAGAGCCATCCCGAGAAGAAGTTCAAGGTGGTGGGCGACACCAAGTTCGTGCGCCAGTACTTCGGTATCGCCGTCAAGAAGGGCAACAAGGAACTGCTGGACAAGATCAACGCCGGCCTGACCAAGATCGTGGCCGATGGCACCTACGCCAAGATCTACAAGACCTGGTTCGATGGCGAAGTACCGACCCTGCCGCTGAAGTAAGCACTCCCGGTGCGCCTGCACGATCCTGCATGCGCACCGCCTGTCTGATCTGTCCGATCACGGCCGCCACACTGCGCCCACGCAATGTCGGCGGTCCGCTTCCTCTGCTCAACTCCTCCGTTTGAACGGACCTCATCATGAATTCCTTCTTCCAATGGGAAATCATCGGCGAATACCTGCCCCTGTTCGTCGAAGGCACCTGGATGACCCTCAAGGCCGCGATCATCTGCGTCATCGCCGGTACCTGCTGGGGCCTGGTGCTGGGCGTCGGCCGCCTGGCCGAGGCTCGCCATGGTTTCTGGAAATATTTCCTGTGCTACTGCGTGCAGTGGCCGATCCGCTTCTACGTCAGCTTCCTGCGCGGCACGCCGCTGTTCGTGCAGATCCTGCTGATCCACTTTGCGCTCATGCCGATGCTGATCAACCCCAGCGGCGGCTTGATCCTCTCCGGTGACCTGGCCCGCGAGATCCGCTCGCACTACGGCGCCTTCGCCTCGGCGGTGCTGGCCATCACGCTCAACTCGGGGGCGTATGTGTCGGAGATCTTCCGCGCCGGCATCCAGTCCATCGACCGTGGCCAGAGCGAGGCCTCGCGTTCGCTGGGCATGACCTACATGGCTACGCTGCGCAAGGTCGTGCTGCCGCAGGCCTTCCGCCGCATGCTACCGCCGCTGGGCAACAATGCGATTGCCATCGTCAAGGATTCCTCGCTGGCCTCGGCCATCGGTCTGGCCGAACTGGCCTATGCGGCACGCACCGTGTCCGGTGCCTATGCGCGCTACTGGGAGCCTTACCTCACCATCTCGGTGATCTACTGGGTCATCACGCTGGCCCTGTCGGCGCTGGTGCGCCACCTGGAAGCCCGTTACGGCAAGGGGGATGCACGATGAGCACGACGATGATCAAGGTCAATCAACTCCAGAAGCGCTTCGGCCAGGCGCATATCCTGCGCGGTATCGACTGCGAGATCAGGGCCGGCGAAGTGGTTTGCGTGATCGGGCCTTCGGGCTCGGGCAAGAGTACCTTCCTGCGCTGCCTCAATGGTCTGGAGGAGGTCAGCGACGGTGATATCTTCATCGAAGGCATCAAGCTCAACGATCCCCGGGTCGATCTCAATGCATTGCGCGCCCGCCTGGGCATGGTGTTCCAGCGCTTCAACCTGTTCCCGCACATGACGGTGCTGGAAAACCTGATCATGGCGCCGATGCAGGTCAAGAGCCTGTCGCGCCGCGAGGCGGTGCTGGTGGCCGAGAAGCTGTTGCAGAAGGTGGGGCTGCTGGACAAGATCGATGCCTTCCCCAACCAGCTCTCGGGTGGCCAGCAACAGCGCGTGGCGATTGCCCGTGCGCTGGCGATGGAACCCAAGGTGATGCTGTTCGATGAGCCGACCTCGGCACTGGACCCGGAACTGGTGGGTGAGGTGCTGAGCGTGATGAAGCAACTGGCTGAAGAGGGCATGACCATGGTGGTGGTCACGCACGAGATGGGGTTTGCCCGTGAGGTGGCAGACCGCGTCTTCTTCATCGACCAGGGCGTGATCATGGAAGAGGGGCCACCGCAGCAGGTGCTGGGTGACCCCCATCATGAGCGTACGCGGGACTTCCTGCGCAAGGTGCTATAGCCCTTGCTCTGCCCTGCAGAGATTGTCCGTCGGGCTGGAGTTCTCTCCAGTCCGACGAACGCTACCGGCAAGAACTGAGCTACTTGACGCCTTCCAGGCCTTTCATCACTTCCACCTGGACCGTCTCCCAGATCGAGCGTTTCAGTTCGATATAGCGGGATGACAGCTGGACTTCGGCCGTACGTGGATGCGGCAGGTCATTGTCGATGTCCTGCACGACGCGCCCCGGCTTGGCACCCATGACCACCATGCGTGTAGACAGCATCAGCGCTTCGTCGATGGAGTGCGTGATGAAAATGATGGTCTTGCCACTTTTTTCGTAGATCTGCAGCAACTGCTCTTGCAGCACCTGGCGGGTCATGGCGTCCAGCGCCGCAAATGGTTCGTCGAAAAGCATCACATCCGGATCGTTGGCCAGTACCCGTGCAATCGAGACCCGCTGCTTCATGCCTCCGGAAAGCTTGTTGGGAAAGCTGTCCTCGAAGCCCTTGAGTCCGACCATCTCGATGTAATGCTGTGCAACCCTGGCACGCTCGGCCCGCGATACACCTCTCATCTTCAGGCCGAACTCGACGTTTTCGCGAACGGTCTTCCAGGGGAACAGGGCGTATTGCTGGAACACCATGCCGCAGGCCGGATCGACATCCTTGACCTCCCTCCCGTTGACCCAGACGCTACCGGTGCTGGCACGTTCAAAGCCGGAAACCAGGTTGAGCATTGTCGATTTGCCGCAGCCGGAGGCTCCCAACAGCACCAGAAATTCACCCTGGGCCACCTGCAGGTCCACCTGATGGAGCACCTTCAGGTCTCCGAACGACTTCCCCGTGCCGCGAAATTCGATCATCGGACCTGTCCTGGTCGGGTTCTTCATTTCTGCCATGACAGCACGCTCCTTTGGATCAGTCGGAAGACGATGTCCGTAATCAATACGGTAAAGCTGATGAGCACCATACCGAGTACCACGGTGTCGGTCTGGAAGAATTCCTTGCCATTCATGATCATGAAGCCCAGCCCCTCCTTGGCCGCCACCAGTTCCGCTGAGATCACGCAGGTCCACGACAGGCCAAGGATCACCTTCATGCCGGACAGGATCTGGGGCATGCAGCCGGGCAGGATGACTTCGCGCATCACCTGCCAGCGATTGGCGCCCAGGTTGCGGGCTGCGCGGATGAGCAGTGGATCGATGCCCTGCGTGGCTTCGATCACGTACAGCAGGGCGGGTGTCACTGCGCCCATGAAGACGATGCTGTACTTCTGCGTCTCCGTGATGCCGAACCACAGCAAGGTGAGCGGAATCCAGCTCATCGATGGCAACGGCCTGAGGAACGACAGGATAGGATCGAAGACAGCGCGTGCGATCTTCGAAGTTCCCAGCATGATCCCTAACGGAATGGAGACCACCACTGCGGCCAGGAAGCCGACCATCACGCGCCGTGCCGAGGCCAGGATGTTGATGATCAAGGTGTCCTGTTCCCACATGCGCATGGCGCGGGCGAGGATCTGCGAGGGCGCCGGCAGGAATACCGCATCCACGATGCCGGCCCGGCATATGCCTTCCCACACCAGCAGGAAGGCCACCAGCGAAACCGCCGACAGGGTGATCAACGCCCCGCCGGTGAACCATTCTTTCTTCATAAGCATGCGCCGGCCTCAGAGGTAGGTGGTGTTGACCCACTGACGCACCTGCGGCATGGAATCGACCTGCTTGAGCTTGACCAGCATCTCGGCCAGCTTTTGCAGACCCACGATGAAGTTGCCCGGGTCACTCATCAATGCCTTCTGGTCGGCCAGCGTGAACCACTCGGTCTGCTTGATGACGCCAAGCTGCTCTTCCATCGACAGCGAGGTCAGTTCAAGCAGGATGCGGGCGGACTCCTCCGGCTTTTGCGTGAGCATGGCGTTGGCCTCGAAGATGGCTTGCATGAAGGCCTTCACGGCTGCCGGATTGTCCTTGCCGAAGCTGCTCCGGGTCAGCAGCACATCGGGGCCGGGTGACATCTTGTAGCTCTTGTAGAGCGAGAAGGCGCTGTCGTCGAACAGCAGCCTGGTACCGGGCAGGGCGCGGATGCGGTCGAAGGTCGGGGTCCAGGCGGCGGCGGCATCGATCTGGTTGGCCTTGTAGGCCGTGAGCAGCTCGGTGGCGGGCAGGTTGATGATCGCGACATCCTTGTCGGGATTGATGCCGGCCTGCGAAAGCACGTCCAGCAGCAGCACGTGGGCGCTGGAGGCATAGGTCACCCCGATCTTCTTGCCCTTGAGGTCAGCCAGTTCCTTGATCCCCTCACGCACCAGCAGGCCTTCGGCGCGGCCGAAGTTGTTGGGCGTGGCAATCAGCTGGAACTGACGGGCGCCGCTGGCCATGAGAGCCAGCGCCGAGACCACGCCGGTACCGGCGATGTCGACGTTGCCGGCCATCACCGCAGCCATGCGGGCGGAGGAGGTGGAGAAAGCTTGCCAGCGCAGATCGATGCCATGCTTGGTCATCAGGCCGGTCTTCATGGCGATGTAGGCCGAGTAGTGGCCCAGCCATGCCGAGCCGCCGTAGTTGATCACGGTTGGGGCAGCGGCGCTTGCCACGAGGGGGAGGCCGGCAGCGCCGGCGGCGGCCAGCGTGATGACCTGCTTCATGACCCTGCGTCGATTCTGGTTCATTGCTTGCTCCTTCAGATTGGATGTGAAATCTCTTGATGGACCACTTCAGACGCGGCTCGAGCAGTCATCTGACCTGCTTGCGTCGCCGCCATGCCCTGGTCCTTCCCGCTGTGCTGGTCAATAGCAGCGACGGCGGGCCCCCGCAGGTGATGTGGCAGCGTCGATATTACTGATTCGTGACGGCAGTCCGGTCCGCTTAAGAAAAACTAATACAAACTATCTTCAGCACTAATCTAGCTGCGCCGCAGCGGTGCGCTCGCGCCTCGCCGCCGTGCATGGTGGGCAGGCGCTGCACAAAAAGCGCTCATGGCCACCGGGCGTGCACGTCCAGCGTCTGCAGGCGCTGGATGGCGGCTTCGATCATCTGTCTTACGGGTAGCTAATGGCTGCCTGCTCATCCGTGTAGAGCGACTGGCACATTTGCATCTGTGGTGCGTGACTGTGCCAGTCAGGCCGTTCTTGAGGCGGCCATTGGCGGCCTATTTCCAGGAAAACGCGTCCTTGGGCAAGCCCGGCAAGGATTTGCGGATGGCAGGGGAGATCTTGTCTTGCAGTGTCTGGCGGGTGAGTGCCGAGATTTCCTCGGCCAGGCTGTTCCATTCGCCCTCGCGCGAGAGCAGGAAGAAGTTGCGGCGACCCAGCTGGCTGGGCGGCAGCGGCACCAGCACCACGTCCGGCAGGCAATGACGTGATTGCCACAGGCACAATGGAGTGGTGACCGCATAACCCATGCCCCAGGCGACCAGGTTGAGCATCGGGTCGGTGGCATCGAACTCCAGGCGACGCGGGGCATCGAGCTTGATGTGCCGCAGGTAGCGTTCGATCTGCTGGCCGATGACCGAGCGGCGCGTATAGCGCAGCAGGGGAAGGCTTTGCAGGGCTGCCTGGTAATCGTGACCGGCATCGGCATGCCGCTCGGCCACGCTTCTGGGAATCACGGCCACGAAGCATTCGGAGAACAGCAGGCGTTGTTCGATGCGCAGGTCGTTGACTGTCGATTCGGTGCACACGGCCAGATCGAGCTCACGTCGTTGCAGCTGTTCCGAAAGAATGGGCGTCAGTCCCGACCAGAGTGATATCTGTCGCGCGCCTTTGGCGATGGCCTGGACCAGTATCGGGCCCACGGTGGCGGAGAATGAATCCACGCCGCCCAGGCGGATTTGCGCTACCTCCGAGCGGGAAGCGTCGATCAGGCGCTCATTGACGCGCTGCGCGTGCTCCAGCAGGTCCTGCGCCAGTTCCATGAGCAGGCGACCGGCCGCCGTCGGGCGGGAAGGGCGAAACTCCCTGTCCAGCAACACCATGCCGCTTTGGGTTTCCAGTGACTTGATCAACTGGCTGATGGCACTTTGCGTCACGCCCAGCTTGCGGGCGGCTTCGATCATGGAACCGCCTTCGCAAACGGCGACGAAAGCCTGGAGGGCGTGCAGGTCGAATGGCATGTCGGGCATGAAGCGGTCCTTTCGGAGAAAACAGGCAGTCGCCGGTTACTGCTCTGGCAGTTGTGCAGGGAGATCATGGAGCGAAAGCGCCACATGGTGCGTGATGATAATGCCCACTTCTTCAAAACATTAGTTTGTCTAATGCTGCCGCGATTGTCGATTTTTTCGGGTGACACTGCATGCCATTCTGATCGAAGAGGATGCTATGACCCCTGCAATGAACGCTTATGACGCCATCGTGATCGGTGCCGGCGTGATTGGTACTTCCACCGCTTTCCATCTGGCCCGGCTGGGTGCACGCAAGGTCCTTGTGCTGGATCGCAAGACCGTCGGTGAAGGCACGACATCGCAGTCTTCAGGCATTCTGCGGACCCACTATTCGGTCCAGGAAAATGTCACGCTGGCGCAGTTGTCATGGGATACGTTCAACAATTTCCCGGCCTATGTCGAGGATGAGGAGGCTTCCTGCGGTCTGGTCAAATGTGGCTACATGATCTGGGCCGCGGATGATGACAAGCTTGCACCCCTGCGTGCCTCGCTGCAGGGGCAGCAGGCGCAGGGCATTGCGTTGCAGTATCTGGATGCCAGGCAGGCTGCCGAGCTGCTGCCCATTGCCCGCTTCGACGACGCTGCGCTGATCAGCTTCGAACCGGAGGCCGGCTTCGCCGACGCCTACCTGGTGGCTACCTCGTTTGCGCGTGCCGCACGGCGCCGGGGCGTAACGGTAAAAGAGGGCGTGAGCGTAGAACGGCTGCTTATCGAGAACGGCCGTGTGAGCGGTGTGCAAACCACTGCCGGGCGCTTCCTCAGCGACATCGTCATCAGCACGCAGAACATCTGGACGCCTGAATTGGCTGCATGGACCGGGCTCACGCTGCCGGTACGGCCGGAACGCCATACGGTGCTGGCACTGGAGGGACCGCAGGCTTACACCTTCCAGATGCCGGTCTTCAAGGACCTGGCATCCAAGGGCATGCTCTACGGACGCAGCTATGGCGGGACCCAGATGCTGGTCTCCGAGGGGGTGGCAGGGGAAACATTGGCTACGCCTGATACGGAACAGGGCGACGTATCCCTGGACGCCATCGTCGAAATTGGCGAACAGGTGGCGCAGCGCTTCCCCAGCTACGAGACGGCCGGCCTGGCGACCTCCTGGACCGGCGTCTACGACGTCACTCCGGACTGGAATCCGGTATTGGGTCACCTGCCTGGCGTGGAAGGCCTGGTCGCCGGGTTCGGCTTCTCCGGTCACGGCTTCAAGCTTTCGCCGGCAGTCGGACAAGTGCTGGCGCAGTGCGCCCTGGGGCTGCCCACGGAGGTCTCGCTGGCGCCGTATTCGATCGAGCGATTCTCGACCGGAAAACTGCTGGTGGGGAAATACGGTTCGGGTGCGGTCTCCTGAGGAGCTCACGCTGTCATGCATTTGCTCCTGCTCGACGAAGTCAGGCCCGAGCCCTGGCGCAACGGCGGTGGCGTGACGCGCCCGCTGGTCAGTGCGCGTGAGGCGGGCTCGGCATCCACAGGGTCTGCTAGTGCCGACTGGCGCCTGAGTCTGGCCGATATCTCCGCCGATGCCGAGTTCTCGGTCTTTCCCGGCATGCAGCGCCATGCCGTCCTGCTGGGTAGCGGGGCGGTCAGTCTGGCCAGCAATGGCGCCGAGCCAGTGTGGGTGCGACCCTTGCAGCCCGTCAGTTTTCCAGGTGAACCACGTTGGCATGCGCGCCGCGATTCCGGCAGCCTGGAACTGCGCTTCCTGAATCTGATGGTGCGTCGTTCCGTCTTGCGCGGTGAACTGCAGGTGATCGAATGCCAGCGACAGGTCCATGCGGGGACCGCCTGGGCCTTGCTCCCGCTAGCAGGGCGCTGGCAGTTGTCGAGCGACGTCATCGTTGGTGCTGGGCAGCTGGCCTGGGACGAGGGGAACGGCGGATGCCTGATGCAGCCACTGCAAGCCGATGCCAGCGCGGTACTGGCGCTGGTTCATTCCATCTGATCAGGTCGGATGCCGGACCGTCCATGCTCCGCGCATCGCCTGGTTACATTTCTTATGAGGCAGATACGAAGCCATGAAAATACTAGTCGCAGTCAAACGGGTGGTCGATTTCAATGTCAAGGTAAGGGTCAAGTCGGACGGCTCGGGAGTCGATATCGGTGCCGTCAAGATGAGTATGAATCCCTTCGATGAAATCGCGGTGGAAGCTGCCGTGCGTCTGAAGGAAGCTGGAGTGGCCACGGAGGTGGTGGCCGTTTCCTGTGGCCCGGCTGCCTGTCAGGAGACCTTGCGTACGGCCATGGCCATCGGCGCTGACCGCGGCATTCTGGTGGAGTGCGCGCAAGAGCTGCAGCCCCTGGCCGTAGCCAAGCTGTTGCAGGCAGTGTTCATGCGGGAACAGCCGCGCCTGGTGGTGGTCGGCAAGCAGGCCATCGATGATGACAGCAACCAGACTGGCCAGATGCTGGCAGCATTGGCGGGCATGCCGCAGGCTACCTTTGCCTCCCAGTTGCAAGTGGCCGGAGATGAAGTCATTGCTACACGCGAAGTGGATGGCGGCCAGGAAACCATCGCCCTGAAGCTGCCCGCGGTAATCACGACCGACCTGCGGTTGAATGAGCCGCGCTACGTCACCCTGCCCAACATCATGAAGGCCAAGAAGAAGCCGCTGGAGGTGCTCACTCCCCAGGCGCTGGAGATCGACGTTGCGGTCGGGCTGACCACCCTGGAGGTGGCAGAACCGCCTGCTCGCAGCGCAGGGGTCAGGCTGGTGGACGTCGCCGCTCTGGTCGCCAAGCTGAAAAATGAAGCCAACGTCATCTGAGGACTATCCATGTCAGTGCTGATCATTGTCGAACACGATAACCAATCACTCAAGAGCGCGACCCTGCATGCCGTGACGGCGGCCAGGGAATGCGGTGGCAACATTACCTTGCTGGTCTGCGGCTGGCAGTGCGAACCAGTGGCCCAGGCGGCCGCGAAGGTGGCCGGGGTGGCGCGGGTGCTGGTAGCAGACGCGCCCTGTTTCGCCGATGGCCTGGCAGAGAATGTGGCGGCGCAGGTGGTCACGTTGGCCGGGGCATTTTCCCACGTCATGGCCACGGCGACAGCGACCGGCAAGAATGTCCTGCCACGGGTGGCGGCATTGCTGGACGTGGCGCAGGTCTCGGAAATCACCAGGGTGGTGGATGCGCACACCTTCGAGCGGCCGATCTACGCGGGCAACGTGATTGCCACCGTCAGGTCTTCCGATCCCATCAAGGTAATTTCGGTGCGTGCTACTGCCTTTGAGGCAGCGCCCCTCGAAGGAGGACAGGCCCTCATCGAGACAATCGCCGCCGTGGGAGATACAGGTCTCTCGCGGCTGATCTCGCGACAGACCATTGCGTCAGACCGGCCGGAGCTGGCGTCGGCAAGGATCGTGGTATCCGGCGGACGTGGTCTCGGTTCCGGCGCGCATTACGCGGCGCTGCTCGAGCCGCTGGCCGACAAGCTCAACGCGGCACTGGGTGCGTCGCGTGCGGCAGTGGATGCCGGCTATGTGCCCAACGATTACCAGATCGGCCAGACTGGCAAGGTGGTGGCACCGGAGCTGTACATCGCCGTCGGGATCTCGGGCGCGATTCAGCATCTGGCGGGGATGAAGGATTCGAAGGTCATTGTGGCGATCAACAAGGATGCCGACGCACCAATCTTCTCGGTTGCCGATTATGGCCTGGTGGGAGATCTCTTCGAGGTATTGCCTGAACTGGTTGCGCAACTGGGATAAGGCGATGACGATGCAGAACGTGCTCGCACAATACGGCCCTCGCGAATCCATGGAATACGACGTGGTCATCGTTGGCGGCGGCCCGGCCGGGCTGTCGGCAGCGATCCGCCTCAAGCAACTGGCTACCCAGCAACATCGCGAGGTCTCGGTCTGCGTGCTGGAAAAAGGCAGCGAAGTCGGCGCCCATATCCTTTCAGGCGCCGTGATGGACCCGCGTGCGCTGAGCGAGCTGATCCCTGACTGGAAGGAACAAGGCGCGCCACTGGACACGCCGGTGAGCGAAGACCGCTTCCTCTTCCTCTCGGCCGACAAGGCCTACAAGACGCCGAACTGGCTGCTCCCGGCCTGCTTCCAGAACCATGGCAACTACGTGATTTCGCTCTCCAACGTCACGCGCTGGCTGGGCCAGCAGGCCGAAGCGCTGGGCGTGGAAATCTTCCCGGGCTTCCCCGCTGCCGAAGTGCTCTACCACGAGGATGGCTCGGTCAAGGGTGTAGCTACTGGCAACATGGGCATCAACAAGGAGGGCGAACCCGGTCCCGAATTCCAGCTGGGCATGGAACTGCACGCCAAATACACCTTCTTCGCCGAAGGTGCGCGCGGCCACCTGGGCAAGCAATTGATCGCGAAATACAAGCTGGATGCCGGCCGCGATCCGCAGACCTATGCCATAGGCATCAAGGAGCTGTGGGAAGTGAAGCCGGAAGTGCACCAGCCCGGTCTGGTGGTCCACACCGCCGGCTGGCCGCTCTCCAATGACACCTACGGAGGTTCCTTCCTCTATCACCTGGACAACAACCAGGTGGCCGTGGGCTACGTGGTCGGCCTGGCCTACCAGAATCCCTACCTGTCGCCGTTCGAGGAATTCCAGCGCTACAAGACCCATCCAGAGATCCGCAAGTTCTTCGAAGGCGGCAAACGCCTCTCCTACGGCGCCCGCGCGATCACTGCCGGCGGCGTGCAATCCTTGCCCAAGCTGGTATTCCCCGGTGGTGCGCTGCTGGGTTGCGATGCCGGCTTCCTCAATGCCTCACGCATCAAGGGCAGCCATGCGGCGATCAAGAGCGGCATGCTGGCAGCGGATGCGGCATTCAATGCCCTGGGTGAGAATCGCCAGTCGGACGAGCTGTCGGCCTACCCGGCCGCTTTCGAGGCCTCCTGGCTGAAGGAAGAACTGCACAAGGCCCGCAACTTCAAGCCCTCGATGAGCAAGGGCCTGGTGGCCGGCACGCTGCTGGTGGGCATCGATCAGGTACTGTTCGGTGGCAAGGCCCCCTGGACCCTGCGCCACACGCATGCCGACCACGAATGCCTGCGCCCGGCCGCCGACTTTGCACCGATCGCCTATCCCAAGCCGGATGGCAAGCTGACCTTCGATCGCCTGTCATCGGTCTTCATCTCCAATACCAACCATGGTGAAGACCAGCCCGCGCACCTGACGCTGAAGGACAAGGCCGTGCCGGTCCAGATCAATCTGGCCAAGTACGCCGGCCCGGAAGCACGCTACTGCCCGGCAGGTGTCTATGAATTCGTCAAGAACGAAGACAACACCGACCGCCTGCAGATCAACGCCCAGAACTGCGTGCACTGCAAGACCTGCGATATCAAGGACCCGACGCAGAACATCGTCTGGGTTACGCCTGAAGGCGGCGGCGGGCCGAATTATTCAGGGATGTAGCCGCCGGCGATCGCTCAATGATGCGCGCCCAGCACCACCGCACCCGCGGCGATGACCAGGCAGGACAGTACGCGCCGCAGGGTGAGCTTTTCGCCCAGGAAGAGGGCGCCGATCAGGAGCGCGAACAGTACCGAGGTTTCGCGCAGGGCGGAGACCATGCCCATGGGCGCCAGCGTGACCGCCCAGATCACGATGCCATAGGCCAGTAGCGACATGACACCACCGGCCAGGCCGATCCAGGTTTCCTTCTGCGACAGCACGAGCGGGGAGCGGCCGTGCTTGCGGTGGTAGATCAGGGCCAGCGGGATGCTGTCCAGTACGAACAGCCAGCCGGCATAGCCGATGGCATCACCCGCCAGGCGCGCTCCAATGCCGTCGGTGATGGTATAGGCGGCGATGAAAGCGCCGGTGGCCAATGCCGCCAGCGGGCCGGAGAGGTGCTCGCGACTGCGCATGGCGCGCAGATTGGCCAGGCTGACGATGCCGGCCGATACCAGGGCGATGCCGATGACGGTGGTGCTGCCCAGTTGTTCAGCTGCGAACAGGGCTGCGCCCAATGCCACCAGCAGGGGCGAGGAGCCGCGGGCGATCGGGTAGGACTGGCCGAAGTCACCGATCCGGTAGGCGCGGATCAGGAACAGGTTGTAGCCGGTGTGCAGCAGGCCGGAGAGGACGATGTAGAACCAGCTGGCCGCGTCCGGGAGCGGTCGCCACAGAACCAGCGGGAGGGCACCGAGGCCGGCGCCGATGGTCATCAGCGACAGCGAGGCCAGGCGGTCATGGCTGCTCTTGAGCAGGGCGTTCCAGGAGGCATGCAGGAGGGCTGCGGCCAGCACCAGGCCGATGACGCCGAGGCTCATGTCGCCCGCCCCTGGTCGAGATCGGCCACACAGCGCCACAGCGCATGGCCGGAGGCCAGGTACTTGCGCTCGAAGGGGGTGATCGGTGCGGCGGGATGCCAGGCCAGGGCCTGGACGGACAGGCCGCTCAACTGGTTCAGCGCGGCGGCGAATTCCTCGACATAGATGCGCCAGTTGCTGCGGCATTCGATCTGGCCGCCCAGGGCCACGATGCTGGGAAACACCGCATGCCCCGGCCAGCGTCGCGCCAGGTGGCCAATCTTGGGCCAGGGGTTGGGATAGAGCAGGTAATGCCGGGCCGGGCGCAGTCCGGTCTGCTGCGCCAGGCGCCAGTAATCGACCAGGTCGGCGCGCACGAAGCAGAGGTTCTCCGGCTGCGGGCCGTCCCAGTGGGTGTTGCGCGCCAGGCGGTCGGCCGACTGGTCGATGCCGATGACAAAATGATCAGGGTATTGCGTGGCCAGGTTGAGAGTGGACAGTCCCACGCCGCAACCGGTATCGAGGATCAGCGGTGCCGCACCGGCCGACTGCCAGGCGTGCATGCTGGCGTCGAAGGCGCGCTGGTTGTAGTCCGTGACGGGTTTGCGAAAGGGATGCTGGGCATGGCGGGCGACCAGTTCGGCCAGTTGCTCATGTACGCCGGTCTGGGCGCTGCTGATGGGCGAGGAATTCACGAAAAACCAGGGATGGGCGACAAAGCGCCATTTTAATGGACTCTGCGCGTGGCACGCCGGCAGCAAGCTGACCTGGAAATAAAAACGCCGCGCTGGCGGCGCGGCGTGGATCACCGGGTTGAACCCGGGATGATGGACCCGATCAGTGCAAGGTCATGGGATGACGCATCATCACGTCGTAGCGGCTCAGGAAGTTGTCGATGTCTTCCATGGTCGGCTCGGAGGCGATCAGCTCCTGAACGTCCTTGCGGAACAGTTCGGCGGCCGGGCCATCGATGTAGATTTCGCGCTGGCCGGACTTGTCCATGATCTCGTAACCGCCGAAGCGCAAGGCTTCGTGGTCGGTATCGGCACCGAATTCGACGACGCTGTACTGCTCGCTGTTGTAGATCAGGTTCATAGTGACTCCTTATGCTGGAATACTGCTTCGAAAAGGAAGTGGCGCCATCACCGTCAATTTCAAGACCCTTGCGGGCCGCGCCGCTGGTGCATTTCTGCTGCTTCGATACAGCTCCCTCGGGGAACGCCGCGTCGCTTGCGTTCCTGAGTCTGGTTACGGCAGGGAGGGCGGAAAACTTTGGCCCCTGTCGTGTTCCTTGCCTGCAAGTCATGCAATCCACACAAAATTCCATGGCTGGGTGGCTTGCACCGGCACTTGCCTGCTGAGGGTAGATGACGCGCTGCCATGGAAGTTCATCGATGGCGCGCCCAGCCAGCGTATCCATTGCAACCGGGCAAGCCCTGCCTCATGACTGCAGGATGCCGCTGTCAGCGGGAAAAGAACATCAGGAAATTTCTGAGCCTGCCGCCGGACGAACCCAGAGTAGCAAAAGAAACGGGACCGCGCTGCGATCCCGTTCTGTACTGCCTGATGGTGGGTGGACAGTGGCGTCCTGTCCAGTGGACTCGGTTGGCTCAGTGATTCTTGCGCGCCAGCTTGCCCGGTTCCACGCCCAGTTGCTTGAGCTTGCGGTAGAGGTGGGTGCGCTCCAGGCCGGTGCGTTCGGCCACCCGTGTCATGCTGCCGTTCTCGCGCACCAGGTGGTATTCGAAATAGGCGCGTTCGAAGGCGTCGCGGGCTTCGCGCAGAGGCAGGTCGAAGGAGATGTTGGCGGCGTTGTCGGCCACCTGGCCGAACGGTGCGGCGGCCGGGGTGCCGTGGTGCAGCGCTTCGCTGCCCATGGCCGGGGCGTACGCGGCCACCGGTGCCACATGTTCTGGCGAGTGCAGGCTGTCGCCGGCGCCATTGGCCACGGCGGCCACCGGTGCCGGACGATAGCTGGCCGGACGCACCGCCTCGCGGCTGTGCGAGAGACCCTGTTGCACGGCCTTGAGCAGCTTTTGCAGGGCGATCGGCTTTTCCAGGAAATTCAGCGCACCGATGCGGGTGGCCTCCACGGCCGTATCGATGGTGGCATGCCCGGACATCATGATGACCGGCATGGTCAACAGACCGTCGCGCTGCCATTCCTTGAGCAACGTGACGCCGTCGGTATCGGGCATCCAGATATCGAGCAGCACGAGGTCGGGTACTCCGGCCTGGCGAAGCTCGCGTGCCTGCTGCGCGTTTTCCGCAGTGGTCACGACATGTCCCTCATCGCCCAGAATTTCTGAGAGCAATTCGCGGATACCCATTTCGTCATCGACGACCAGGATGTTTGCCATGTGCTGCTTTCCTCGCTGCTAGTTCATTGTCCAAGTTTTCGATCTTGTTCCGGGCCGGCCTGCTCAACGCGGCGTTAGCGAGCAGGCCTTGATGAACTGCCAGGTCCCCCCGGCGTAGTGCTTTCGAATCTTGAGCCGTAGGGTCGGTTTCCCTATGAAACCGTCTCTTGATCAATAGATGCTAACTTTACCAGCAAAATTACAATTTTTGCGCCTCTGCCCTCTGTACGGTTCTGTATATCGATACGACCGCCGTGTTCTTCGACGATTTTCTTGACCATCGCCAGCCCCAGGCCGGTTCCCTTGGTCTTGGATGTGACGTAGGGCTCGAAGGCACGGGCCAGGATCTTGGCCGAGAAGCCGGGGCCGTTATCCATGATCGACAGCCGCACCGCCGGCTGGCGCTGGCCGTTGGCGGCGGCGATGTCGATCTGCTCGGTCAGCACGTCGATGCGTGGCGCTTCCTGGCCATCGTCGGCCACCGCATCCTGGGCGTTCTGCAGGAGGTTGTGGATGACCTGGCGCATCTGGGTGGCATCCCCCAGGACCTTGGCCATCTGGGGTGCCAGGCGGGCGTGGATCACGTCGCGACCGTCGCCGCTGAGGTAGAGGTTGAGGATCTCCTCGATCAGCGCGTTCAGATCCAGTGCCACCGGCTTGGCCGGCGGCGTGCGGGCGTAGTCGCGGAAGTCGTCGACCATGCGCTTCATGGCCGTGACCTGGTTGACGATGGTGGTGGTGCCTTTTTCCAGGATGGCGGCATCCCCCGGCATGAGCTTGTCCGACAGGCGGTGCTGCAGGCGTTCGGCCGAGAGCTGGATGGGCGTCAGCGGGTTCTTGATTTCGTGCGCCAGGCGGCGGGCGACCTCGCCCCAGGCGATCGAGCGCTGGGCGGAGATGACGTTGCTGATGTCGTCGAACACCACCACGTAGCCCACCCCGTTTTCCACCGGCAGGTGCGAGCCGCGCGCCAGCAGGGTCAGCTTGTCGTGGTCGGGCTTGCCGCCTTGCTCGTCATTGGCCTCGAAGCTCACGCCGGGCTGACGCGACAGTTCGAACTGCCGCTGCCAGTGCAGGCCGTCGCCGGCTTCACCGCTGTGCTGGGCCAGTTGCTCGGAGAAGGCGCGGATGATGGCCTGGGCGAAGGGGGCCTGGCTTTCGATGGTCTGCAGCGGGGTGCCGATGTTGGCCGAGAAGTCATAGCCCAGGATGCGCCGCACCGAATCGTTGGCGCTGACGATGTTGAACTGGCCATCCAGCACCATCACCCCGGCCGACATGTTGGCCAGCACCGATTCCAGGTAGGCCTTGGCGTTTTCCAGTTCGGCGCGGTTCTTTTCGACGGAGGTCCGGGCTTCCAGCAACTGGCGCGTCATCGTATTGAACGATTGCGTCAGCGTCCCCAGTTCGTCGGAGGTACTGACGATGGGCCGTGGCGAGAGATTGCCCTCGGCCACCGCCTTGGTGCCTTCGGCCAGCAGCAGCAGCGGTTTGGCGAGGTCGCTGGCGATCAGGAAGGCACTGGCGATGGCCGCGAAGATGGCCAGCAGCAGCGTGAGCGTGAGCGTGACCAGGTAGATCTTGCGCAGGCCGGACCGCGAGACCGAGCGCTGCTGGTATTCGTTGTAGGCCAGCCTGAGTGTTTCGGCATTGGTGGCGAGGTAATCCGGCACCGGCTGCAGGATCTGCAGGTAGCGCGTTTCGCTCTGCAGGGACAGCCCGCGACTGGGTGCCGGGACCAGCACCACCACGTGCAGCCGCAGGTTGCCGTCGGTATCGGATTCGCCGATGCTGGGGCGGGCATCGTCGCTTTCCACCGCCGAGAAGGCCCGCGAGACCCGTGCCTGGCGCATCGCCTGGGTGCTGGGTAGCACCGGCGTGAGCGAGCCGATGGCGCCGCCCACGGTACTCATCACCTGGCCGTTGCCATTGACGATGGTGATTTCCATGTTCTGGTCACGCTGGCGGGAGAGGTAGGTCACCTGCTCGGAGTCGCTCATGTCCGACAGTTCCTGGGCGATGCCGCGTGCCCGCGAGACCAGATCCGACAGCGAGGAGTCGAGGGCATTGCGGCCCAGGTTCAGGCCTGACTCCAGCGCCGCTTCCATGCGCACGTCGAACCAGGATTCGATGGAGCGCGACACGAACTGCACCGACATCAGGTAGATCACGGCGCCCGGGACGATGCCCACCAGCGCGAACATCAGCACCAGCCGCGCCAGCAGCTTGGAGCCGAACTTGCCGCGCCGGTAGCGCTTGTAGAGCCGGCCCAGCAGCAGCAGCACCAGGCCCAGCAGCGAGATGGCGGCCAGGCCATTGAGGAACAGCAGCCACGGGTAGTGCTGCTCGAAGAGGGCGGAATTTTCGGAGGCTGAGGCCAGCAGGAACAGCAGGATGCTGATGACGCCCCCGCCGACCACCAGCAGATAGCGTAAGGTGCGGCTCATTCGGGTTTGTAGGTGAATTCGATCCAGTCGGAGGACAGGCGCCAGTCGCTATTGTTGAGCGCATTGACCTGGAAGGGCTTGGGCAGCTGCGCCACGTCCAGGCGCATGCGCAGGCCGACCTGGTAGACGTCGCCAGCTTTGAGGGTGTTGCTGTCGGCAATGATCCAGCGCGGTGGGCGGCGGATCAGCGTCATCGCGTCCTCCAGGTTGCTGAAGCTCTGCTGCAACTGGCCGCTGATGGCGGTGTGGTATTGCCGGGTCAGCACGTTATAGGACACGCGTACCGTGCGTGTGGCCGAGACGCTGGTTTCGTCGAACCAGTACCAGCGCCGCCGCGTGAGCTGGACTTCGGTCGTGAAGTACAGCGGCACGCCGCGTGAAAGCGCGTCTTCCAGGCCGCGATTCAATTCGAAGTCATAGGACACCGACAGGCGATAGCCCTGGTCGCTGGCTTCGATGCTGGCCTGGCTGACGGTGATCTCGGCGGCCTGGGCGGTGAGGGTGGAACAGGCCAGCAGCGCCACCAGCAGCCATGGCAGCATGCCGCGCAGCACTCGGGCGCAGCCCGTGGTCAGGCGGCGTGCTGGAGAGGGGAGAAGGGCCGATTGCGTCAAATTCATGCACCAGGTTTTTGGAACAGCGCATAGAACAGGCCATCGTGGTCGGCGTCTGCTTCTGCGTCTGCGGTCGGCAATAGTTGACCGGGAGCGGGCAACCGGATGGCATTGTGTTTCTGCGCGAAGGCGATCGCTTGCTGCTCCGATTCCTGGGGCCACAGCGAGCAGGTTACGAGCAGCAATTTACCATTCGGTCGCAGCATCTGCCAAAGCTTGTCCAGAATTTGCGCAGAAAGTGTTGCAAGCTGCGCGGTGTCGGTCTTGCGGCGCAGCCAGCGGATATCCGGGTGGCGCCGCACGATGCCGGAAGCCGTGCACGGCACGTCGGCCAGGATGCGGTCGAAGGGCTGGCCGTCCCACCAGTCGTCCTGGCGGGCGTCCCCGGTGACGAGGCTGGCCCGCAGGTGCAGACGTTCGAGGTTTTCGGCGATGCGTTGCAGGCGGCGGCTATCGTGATCCAGCGCCAGCAGGTCGAGATCGGCCAGTTCCAGCAGGTGGCCAGTCTTGCCGCCGGGCGCGGCACAGGCGTCCAGCACGCGCATGCCGTCGGCCACATCCAGCAGCGGCGCGGCCAGCTGGGCAGCGGCGTCCTGTACCGAAACCACGCCCGCGGCGAAACCGGGAATCTGCTGCACCGGTGTCGGCTGGTCCAGCCGCACCGCATAGGGACCGACCTGGCGCGCGCCGATGCCGGCCTGCTGCAGCTCTGCCAGATACTCGGCGACGCTGGCGCGGCGGCGGTTCACGCGCAAGGTCAGCGGTGGCGCCTGGTTGCCGGCATGCAGGATGGCCTGCCATTGCTCGGGGTAGGCAGCCTTGAGACGGTCGATCCACCAGGTGGGATAGTTCCAGGTCCCTGGCGGGGTCTTGGTGGCCTGCGGCATCAGCGCCGCCTTCTCGCGCAGGAAGCGGCGCAGGATGGCATTGACCACGCCCTTGGCAAAGCTCATCTCGGGGCTGATGGCGGCCGCTTCGACGGCCTGGTTGACCACGGTGAAGCTGTCATAGCCGGCCTCGTCATCTTCCACCAGCAGCGCCAGGGCGCTCACCAGCAGGCCGTGGAGCACGTCAGGCTGGGGCGGCTTGTTGGCCAAGAGGCTCAGCAGGGCATCGGTCAGGCCCAGTCGGCGCATGGCGCGGTAGCTCAGGTCCTGGATGGCCCCGCGGGCCGGCGCCGGGGCGTCGCTACGGGCAAAAATCTGTGCCAGGGCCTGGGGCAGGGCATGACCGGCACGCACGGCGGCCACGGCCTGGGCCGCGTAGGCCAGCTGGTACGCCAGCGAATCGGCCTTGGCCGAGGGAGAGAGAAGGGAAATCTGGATCACGTCTATGCTTGTCTAGGAGGCCCGTTGCAGACCGGAGTTGCGCCTTGGCAATGGCTTGCGGTATTGGCGGCGGTCATGGGTCGGCGAAAGGGCGCGGGCCGCCAGTGTACCAGCCGCCAAGGTGTCCTACACCTGTCGGTGTGGCGGGGTAACCTGGCCGGCACCAATAAAAAACGGCTGCCGCGGTGGATGATCGCGGCAGCCGTCTTGACTGGCAGGGGGCGTAACGGGGTCAGACGCCCCAGAGGATGTCGTAGCCGCCCTTCTTGGCCTCGCGCAGCATGTCCAGCAGCGGATAGGCGCGCGCCGAGAAGCTGACGGCCTCGATCTTTTCGTGGTTGTGATCGTCGGTGTCGGCGTTGTGGTGGGCGTTGACATCGCGCGCCAGGGCTTCAGCCGCTTCGTGCGCCTTGCTGGCATTGATCTGCTGTTCCAGCAGGGTGACGGCGTCACCGGCCTCGGCCGCGGTGATCACGCCGCGTGCGGGATCCTTGTGCAGCAGGTCCAGGATGGGTTTGGCGTGTGATTCGTACATCACCACATCGGCAGCCGCTTTTGATTTGAATGTAATCAGCATATTTCCTCAGGGTCTTTGATTGAAAACGTTTCTTCGGGCGCGGCCGCTTGGGCCGGGCCATGGTGGAAATGCGCTGCAGACTGCATCCGCATTCCTGCGGGATTGCCCGTTTGGAGTGACGGGCAGCGACAAGAATACTCCGGTCGCCTGATTTCTGTCATCTTGCAATGGCCCCGCTCAGCTTGGTTTGAAAGAGCTGAAAAAGGTTTCAATGTTTTCCTCGGTGAAGGCCTTTTCATCGCCCACGATGAGGATCTGGTACACCCGCCGCTCACGGGCGACCAGGCGCGCCACCAACCGCAGCGGCCGGCCACGGGAGACGCCACGGGCGTCCAGATCGACGGTGCGCGCAAAGCCCTCGGTCTTGCCCGGCCAGGCCGCACCTGACTGAACCTGACCACCGATGTTGTTGAGCAGGGCCGTGCGCATGGCGTCCAGCGCCCGGCTGGCGCTGGCGGCGTCGGGCAATTCAGCGGTGCCGGCGGCGAAGGTCAGGCCGTCCACCTCGGCGGCGGTCATGCTCATCTCCACCTTGGGGCCGTCCAGATCGACCGGGCGCGTGACGCTGGCCGGCTTGGCCGGTAGCAGCACCACAAAATGAGCGCCGTTGTCACTGGTTTCGCGCCAGTTGTAGCGCGGCGAACAGGCCGCCAGGCACATGCAGGCCAGGCTCAGGGAGACGAGGGCGACGCGGACAGGGCGCATGGGGCAGACCGGAATGGAAGGGCGTCCATCATAGCAAAGGCATCAGGCCCGACCCGGGCTGCTGAAAAAGCGCCATTGTCTGATGGCCGGCCGGCAATTCTTGCGGTATAAGAACGCATCCCAACGGAACCCTCTACGGATATGCAAAACGACAACCAAACCAGCCTGCCGGAACTGACGCTGCGCGGCATGCTGCTGGGCGCATTGATCACGGTGGTATTTACCGCCTCGAACGTCTATCTCGGGCTGAAGGTCGGCCTGACCTTCTCGTCGGCGATTCCCGCCGCCGTGATCTCGATGGCGGTGCTGCGCCTGTTCAGCAATGCCAACATCCTCGAAAACAATATGGTGCAGACCCAGGCCTCGGCGGCCGGCACCCTGTCCTCGATCATCTTCATCCTGCCCGGACTGGTGATGATGGGGCACTGGCAGGGCTTCCCCTTCCTGCAGACGCTGGGCATCTGTGCTGCCGGCGGCATGCTGGGCGTGATGTTTTCCATCCCGCTGCGGCGGGTGATGGTGGTGCAAAGCGCGCTGCCCTACCCCGAGGGCGTGGCGGCGGCCGAAATCCTGCGGGTGGGCAGCGCCGACGCCGATGGCGGCGAGGAGACCCGCCGCGGGCTGCGGGACATTCTCTTCGGCGGCACCCTGGCGGCCGCCTTCAGCGTCATCGCCAGCGGCCTGAAGCTGTTCGCCGAGAGCATCAGCGTGTGGCTCACTGCCGGTGCCTCGGTGGTAAGGCTGACGATGGGCTTTTCGCTGGCACTGGTCGGCGCGGGATACATGATCGGCATCGTCTCCGGCATTGCCATCCTGATCGGCATGGTCCTGGCCTGGGGTGTGGCCGTGCCGTACCTGACCGCGGTGACCCCGCATGCTGCCGGCGTGGCGCTGTCCGACTTCGCCAACGGGCTCTGGAAAAGCCAGGTGCGCTTCATCGGTGCCGGCATGATCGGCGTGGCGGCGATCTGGACCCTGGCAACGCTCTTCAAGCCCATGCTGGAAGGCGTCAGGGCCTCGCTGTCGACGCTGGCGCGCCGCCAGCAGGGCAGCACCGAGCGCACCGACCAGGACATGTCGCCGCGCTGGATCATCGTCATCAGCCTGGCCATGATCGCGCTGCTGGCGGTGGTGTTTGCCTCGTTCCTCTCGGGTACGCCGGTGACGGCGGGCCTGTTCATCGGACTGGTCGTCTATGCGGTGGTGTTCGCCTTCGTGTTCGGTTTTCTGGTCGCGGCCGCTTGCGGTTACATGGCCGGGCTGATCGGTTCTTCGTCCAGCCCGATTTCCGGGATTGGCATCGTCGCCGTGATCCTGGTGTCGGTCCTGCTGCTGGTCTCGGGGGCGGTCGATCCGCTGCTGGCCACGCCTGAAGGCGGCAAGCTGGCCATTGCCGTGGCCTTGTTCGTGACGGCCGCCATCATTGCCGTGGCCGCCATCGCCAACGACAACCTGCAGGATCTCAAGACAGGCCAACTGGTCGGTGCCACGCCATGGCGCCAGCAGGTGGCGTTGCTGGTCGGTTGCGTGGTGGGTGCGCTGATCATCCCGCCGGTACTGAACCTGCTGTACAACGCCTACGGTTTCACCGGCGCCTTGCCGAGAGCCGGCATGGATGCGGCACAGGCGCTGGCGGCACCGCAGGCGACCCTGATGACGGCGATCGCCACCGGCATCTTCACCCGTGAGCTCAACTGGACCATGCTGGGTGTGGGGGTGGCGCTGGGCATCGTGCTGATCGTGATCGACTGGCTGCTGGCGCGTCGTGGCGGTGTGGCGCGCCTGCCGGTACTGGCGGTGGGCATCGGCATCTATCTGCCGCCGATGGTCAGCAGCGCCCTGTTCCTGGGTGCGGTGCTGGGCTGGGTGATCGAACGCGGCCTGCGCCGACGCGCCCGGGCTGCCGGTGCCGACTTTGACGCCTATGCCGACAAGCCGCGCCAGCGCGGCATCCTGGTGGCATCCGGCCTGATCGTCGGCGAAAGCCTGGTCGGGGTGCTGCTGGCGGCCGTGATCGGTTTCACCGGCAAGGATGCCCCACTGGCGCTGGTCTCGGGCGACTTCGAGTCCACCGGTCAATGGTGGGGACTGGCCGCGCTGGTGCTGATCCTGGTGGCCTTCGTACGGCGCATCATGCCGGCGCGCTGAGTACAAGCCTAGCGGCGGCTCTCCACCAGCATGCGCAAGGCCAGCCCGGCCAGCACCGTGCCCATCAGCCAGCGCTGTACCAGTTGCCAGCCCGGACGCGCGGCCAGCAAGGCCGAGATGGACGCCGCCGAGAGCGTGATCATGGCATTGACGCTCACACCCACCACGATCTGGGTCATGCCCAGCGCCAGCGATTGCCCCAGTACGCTGCCCTGGTCCGCATGGATGAATTGCGGCAGCAGGGACAGGTACATCACGGCGATCTTGGGATTGAGCAGGCTGGTCACCAGGCCCATTGCAAAGAGCTTGCGCGGGCTGTCCGGCGGCAACTCGCGCAAGGCGAAGGGGGAGCGCCCACCCGGCCGCAACGCCTGCCAGGCCAGGTAGAGCAGGTAGGCCGCGCCACCCAGGCGCAGCGCGTCATAGGCCAGGGGCACCGCCATCACCAGCGCGGTGATGCCGCCTGCCGCACAGAGCATATAGAAGACCGATCCCAGCACGATGCCTCCCAGCGAGATCAGCCCGGCCTTGCGGCCCTGGCAGACCGAACGCGAAACCAGATAAAGCATGTTCGGTCCGGGCGTGAGTACCATGCCCAGGCAGATCGCGCCAAAGGCAAGCAGGGTGGAGGTGGTGGGCATGGGCGGGCTCTTTCCGGAAATGACGCGAGCGGCGTCATCGCCGCTCCAGCCATCACAGACTAGCCCGGTCAGGGCGGTCGCAAAAGATACAGAGCCGCCGCATGGTCATCGCAACAGGCCCTGTCGCCGTCACCGGTGCGGCGTCACCCCGTATTGAGGGCGCGCCGGTACTGGATCGCTTCGGCAATATGCGCCGCCTGGATGGCAGGCGCGCCGGCCAGATCGGCGATGGTGCGCGCCAGCCGCAGCACGCGGTGATAGGCCCGGGCCGACCACTGCAGGCGGACCATGGCCTGCTGCAGCAGTTGCGCGCCCTCGGCGCCGGGGTCGCAATACCGGTCCACCGCGCTGCCGCTCAATTGGCTGTTGGGCATGCCCTGGCGTTGCCATTGCCGCTCGGCGGCGGCCGCCACCCGTGCGGCGATGGCGTCACTGGATTCCCCCTGCCCAGGCGCGCCCAGCTCTGTGGGCGTCAGCGCAGCCACCTGCAATTGCATGTCGATGCGATCCAGCAGGGGGCCGGACAGGCGTTGCTGGTAGCGCTTGACCAGCTCCGGCGTGCAGCGACAACGTCCGCTCGGGTCGGCGTAGAAGCCACATGGGCAGGGGTTCATCGCCGCGACCAACTGGAAGCGCGCGGGAAACTCCGCCTGGCGTGCCGCCCGTGAAATGACGATGTGGCCCGACTCCATCGGCTGGCGCAGCACGTCGAGCACGCTGCGCGGGTATTCCGCGATCTCGTCCAGGAACAGCACCCCGTGATGGGCCAGCGAGATCTCGCCCGGGCGGGGTGTGCTACCGCCACCGACCAGCGCCACGGCGGAGGCCGTGTGATGCGGCGCGCGATAGGGGCGCTGTTTCCAGCGGGCGCTGTCGAAGTGGCCGGCCAGCGATTGGACGGCGGCCGACTCCAGCGCCTGTGCCTCGCTCATGGGCGGCAGGATGCCGGCAAAACGCGTGGCCAGCATCGATTTGCCCGCCCCGGGCGGCCCCACCAGCAGGATGCTGTGGCCCCCGGCTGCCGCCACCTCCATCGCCCGCCTGGCCCGGAGCTGTCCCTTGATATCGCTGAAATCGGGGTAGGCCGGGCGCTGACCATTCGCTCCTGCCCCGGTGGCGCCTCGATGGCGCTGCAGGCGGCCTCTCTCGTCGCGGGCGCTGAAATGCGCGCATACATCCAGCAGCGACGCGGCCGGAAGGATGGTCGCCTGCTGCACCAGCGCCGCCTCGTCGGCATTACCGACCGGCAGGATGAAGGCGCGTTGCCGCCGGTCCGGCTCCCCGGGGTGTTGCATGGCGCAGGTCATTGCCAGTGCACCGCGGATCGGCCGCAATTGGCCCGATAGCGACAGTTCACCTGCGTATTCATAGTCATCCAGATGGTCAGAGGGAATCTGCCCGGAGGCGGCGAGGATGCCCAGCGCGATCGGCAGGTCGAAGCGCCCGGATTCCTTGGGAAGGTCGGCAGGCGCCAGGTTGACCGTGATGCGTCGTGCCGGGAATTCGAACCGCGCATTCTGCAGCGCCGCCCGGACGCGGTCCTTGGCTTCCTTCACTTCGGCTTCGGGAAGACCGACGATGGTGAAGGCCGGCAGGCCATTGGCCAGATGCACCTCCACCGTCACCGGTGGGGCGGCCATGCCGGCCAGCGCGCGGCTGCGCAAGACCGCCAGGCTCATCGCAACGAGCCCGGCAGTGTGCTCGAAGGGAAAAGGGGAGGGGGAAGAAGGGAAGTGAGGGTTGTCGCCAGGGTCATGGGGTTTGTTTTTGCTGAGCCTCAAGCTCGGCAACACGCGCTTCCAGCGCTTCCAGGCGGGCGCGGGTCTTGGCCAGCACCTGGGCCTGGATGTCGAATTCCTCGCGCGTGACCAGGTCCAGCTTGGCAAAACCCTGGCTCAGCATGGCCTTGACGTTCTTCTCGATGTCCTTGGCCGGAGAATTCTCGATCGCCTTGTTGATCTTGGATTGCAGGTCTTCAAAAAATGGGGGCTTGTCCATGTCGGATCTCCTTGGCAGATAGCTAAGCTGCAAGTTTAGCGGTTTCGCAGCCATCCTCAAAACGCGATGCCCTGATGAGACCGTTTTTTTGCGAGCGGGTGCCGGAAAGTGAAGAATTTTCCTTCAGGAAATGCTCCGACTTGGTGACTTTGGCTTCGCCCCGGGCCCACGCACCAAAATGTGTTTGCCTCGTTTGACGCAGGATTATCAAAAAGCAATCAATATCGCACCACGGTCGTGCATTTTCGCTTCGAGTGCACTATTTTTAAGCTGGTGTCGAAAAAAATCGTTGTAAATCTCCGCTTTCCAGCAAAAACACAAGTCTGCCTTGCCGAAAGGACATGGCACGGCTCCTGCTACATGGTTTGGGCAAAAGACAAAAAGACTTAACTGTTAAACACAAACCAGAGGGAAAGTCATGAAGAAACTGATTCTTGCAACAGCCATCGCAGCATCCTTCGTTTCTACCGTGGCCCGTGCAGAGGACGCCAAGCCAGACAATGAATTGAGCTTCAACGCTGCGGTCGTGAGCGATTACCGCTACCGCGGCCTGACCCAGACGCGTTTCGACCCGGCCCTGCAGGTTGGCGCTGACTACACGCACAACCCGACCGGCCTGTACGCCGGTACCTGGCTGACCAACATCAAGTGGATCAAGGACGCTGGCGCACTGACCGGTACCGATACCAAGGGCGATGTCGAATGGGACATCTACGGCGGCAAGCGCGGTGACATCGGCGGCGGCTTCACCTACGACGTCGGCGGCCTGTACTACTACTACCCGGGCAACACCCTGGCCAATGCCGGCCTGAAGAACGCCAATACCTTCGAACTGTATGGCCAGATCGGTTACGGCCCGGCCTACTTCAAGTATTCGCAATCGCTGACCAACCTGTTCGGCGCGGTCAACAGCAAGTACAGCCAGTACTACGACCTGGGTGCCAACTTCGAGACCTTCTACGGCGTGATGCTGGGTCTGCACGTGGGTCACCAGAACGTGCGCGGCAACCCCAGCGAGGCCAGCTACACCGACTGGAAGATCGGCCTGTCCAAGACCTTCGACGAAGTCGCCGGCATCACCCTGGGCGTGGCCTATGTCGGTACCGACATGAAGGATGGCTTCGCTACCACCCCGGCATCGGACGGTGCCAAGAACGTCGGCAAGAACGGCGTCGTCGTCTCCATCAGCAAAACTTTCTAACAAGAGGTTCGTATGAAACTGATCACTGCGATCATCAAGCCGTTCAAGCTGGACGAGGTGCGTGAAGCCCTCTCCGCGATCGGTGTGCAAGGCATCACCGTGACCGAAGTCAAGGGCTTCGGTCGTCAGAAAGGCCATACCGAGCTCTATCGTGGCGCCGAGTATGTGGTCGATTTCCTGCCCAAGACCAAGATCGAGGCAGCGGTGGACGACGCCATCGTCGAGCGCGCGCTGGAAGCCATCGAGACCGCAGCCCGCACCGGCAAGATCGGTGACGGCAAGATCTTCGTCCAGGATCTGCTGGATGTGATCCGTATCCGTACCGGCGAAACCGGCAAAGACGCTCTGTAAAAAAGGGGAACTCTAATGAGCATGAAGAAAATGTTTTCCGGCGCGCTCGCCATTGGCGCGCTGCTGTTTGCAGTAGGTTTTACTGCCCCGGCCCAGGCGCAGGACGCGCCCAAGCCTGAAGCTGCGGCCACCGCCGCTGCCCCGGCCGCTGCCGCTCCGGCTGCACCCAAGGCTGAAGCTGCCGCTCCTGCCGCTGCTGCTCCTGCCGCCCCGGCGGCCGCTGCCGCCGCACCCGCACCGGTGCCCAACAAGGGCGATACCGCCTGGATGCTGGTCTGCACCGCCTTCGTCATCCTCATGACCCTGCCGGGCCTGGGCCTGTTCTACGGCGGCCTGGTGCGCAGCAAGAACATGCTGTCGGTGCTGATGCAGTGCTTCATGATCTTCTCGCTGATCTACATCCTGTGGTTCGTGTACGGCTACAGCATCGCGTTCACCGAGGGTGGAGCATTCTTCGGCGGCTTCGACCGACTGTTCCTGCATGGCCTGACCGGTGATTCGACCACCGGCACCTTCAGCAAGGGCGTGGTCATCCCCGAACTGGTCTTCGTGGCCTTCCAGGGTGCGTTTGCAGCCATCACCGTGGCGCTGATCATCGGTTCCTTCGCAGAACGCGTGAAGTTCTCCGCCGTGATCCTGTTCTCGATCCTGTGGTTCACCTTCTCCTACCTGCCGATGGCCCACATGGTCTGGTTCTGGCCGGGTCCGGACGCCTTCACCGATGCTGCTGCTGCTGAAAAGGCAACTGCGATCTCGGGCTGGCTGTTCCAGAAGGGCGCGCTGGATTACGCCGGCGGCACCGTGGTGCACATCAACGCCGCTATCGCTGGCCTGGTCGGTTCCTATGTGATCGGCAAGCGTATCGGTTTCGGCAAGGAAGCCTTCAAGCCGCATAGCCTGACCCTGACCATGGTCGGTGCCTCGCTGCTGTGGTTCGGCTGGTTCGGCTTCAATGCCGGCTCCGGTCTGGAAGCCAACGGTGGTGCTGCCCTGGCCTTCGTCAACACCATCCTGGCAACTGCTGCTGCCGTGCTGTCCTGGAGCTTCGGCGAATGGATCGGCAAGGGCAAGCCCTCCATGCTGGGTGCTGCTTCGGGTGCTGTCGCCGGTCTGGTGGCGATCACTCCGGCGGCCGGCTTCGTGGGCGTCATCGGCGCCGTGGTCATGGGCCTGATCGCTGGCCTGCTGTGCCTGTGGGGCGTGAGCGGTCTGAAGAAGCTGCTGGGTTCGGACGACGCGCTGGACGTGTTCGGCGTGCACGGCGTGGGCGGCATCCTGGGTGCCATCCTGACCGGTGTGTTCGCTGCACCGAGCCTGGGCGGCACCGGCATCTACGACTACGTCGCCAATGCCGTGGCACCGGACTACTCCATCGGCGGCCAGGTCTGGATCCAGTTCCAGGGCGTGCTGACCACCGTGGTGATCTCGGGTGTGGTTTCCTTCATCGCCTACAAGATCGTCGACGTCGTCATCGGTCTGCGTGTGACCGAAGAGGAAGAACGCGAAGGCCTGGACATTTCCAGCCACGGCGAATCGGCTTACCACTAAGCATCAGCTGTAACGAGTCTGCAGTATTCCTTCGGGGCTGGAAACGGCCTCTTTATAAGGCGCCTTCGGGCGCCTTTTTTCATTTTCCGGCCGCCAGGAAGAGACAGGTTAGTGAAGGTTTCTTCATGGCAATGCTGCAAGTGATGCACTTTTGCATCGCCGCGCAATAATTCCCGACTATTTGACTCGGGCTCTTTAAAATACCTTCATCATCGCCATCTGGAGTCTCCCAGCCACGCCCTTGCAGCGACCGTGGCCGGTGAGGGCCGTGGCTGAAATGGCAACAGCGCAGCCCGGCGGCCTATACCGCGTCGCAACACGGATGCAGGAATCCGCTAAAATCGTCACTCGCTGCCGGCATTTACATCTCGTTAAGGTTTTTTATGGTCCCGCATCTCGTCACCGCTCTGAATGGTCCCCTGCTGGAGCTGGAGAAGAAAATCCTGGGCGCCACGCCGGCCATCGAACGCTGGTTCCGCATGGAGTGGCAGGAACATACGCCGCCGTTCTATTGCTCGGTCGATCTGCGCAACGCCGGCTTCAAGCTGGCGCCGGTCGATACCAACCTGTTCCCGGGCGGCTTCAACAACCTGTCGCCGGAAATGCTGCCGCTGGCGGTCCAGGCGGCCATGGCCGCCATCGAGAAATACTGTCCGGACGCGCGCAATCTGCTGCTGATCCCGGAAAACCAGCCCGGCAATACCTTCTACCTGCAAAACATCGGCCGGCTGATGCAGATCTTCCGCCAGACCGGACTGAACGTGCGCCTGGGGACCCTGGCGCCGGGCGTGACCAAGCCGCAGCACATGGAGTTGCCCGACGGCACCCAGATCACCCTGGAGCCGCTGGAACGTTCGGCCAATGGTCGTCGCCTGGGCCTCAAGAATTTCGATCCCTGTACGGTGCTGCTCAACAACGACCTGTCCATCGGCATTCCGTCGGTGCTTGAGGGCCTGCATGAGCAGAGCGTGCTGCCGCCGCTGCATGCCGGCTGGGCAATGCGCCGCAAGAGCAATCACTTCGCTGCCTATGATGAGGTGGTGAAGAAGTTTTCCAAGATGGTGGAAGTCGATCCCTGGATGCTCAATCCGCTCTTCACCAAGGTTGGCGACATCGATTTCCAGGAAAATACCGGTACCGACGCGCTGGCCGACAGCGTGTCCTCGCTGCTGTCGAAGATCCGCAAGAAGTACAAGGAATACGGCATCAAGGAACAACCCTTCGTCTTTATCAAGGCCAATGCCGGTACGTACGGCATGGGCATCATGACAGTCAAGGATGCCAGCGAGATCAAGGACCTCAACCGCAAGCAGCGCACCGGCATGCTGGCCGGCAAGGAAGGACTGGAAGTGTCGGAGGTGATCGTGCAGGAAGGCGTGCACTCCTTCGAGCGCATCAACCAGGCCGTGGCCGAGCCGGTGGTCTACATGATCGACCGTTACGTGGTGGGCGGTTTCTACCGCGTACATGCCGACCGTGGCGTGAACGAGAACCTCAATGCGCCCGGCGCGCATTTCGTGCCCCTGGCCTTCGCCCAGCAGCACGCCCTGCCGGACATGCACGCCAAGCCGGGGACGGCCGCGCCCAACCGTTTCTACATGTATGGCGTGGTGGCGCGACTGGCGCTGCTGGCGGCATCGGTAGAGATGGAAAAGACCGATCCCAACCCGGAAGTTTATTAATATCGGGCCTGCGCCAGGCCCAACAGGACACCCGTCTCATGAAAATCGCTTTCCTCGCCGATCCTCTGGATACGTTCAAGACGTACAAGGATTCCACCTTTGCCATGATGCGCGAAGCCGCGCGGCGTGGTCACGCCATCTACGCCTTCGAACAGGGCGACCTGGTGCTGGAAAGCGGGCTGGTGACCGCCAATGCCTTCAAGGTGACGCTGACCGGCGATGCCGATGACTGGTACCGGGCCGACAAGCCGGCCTCGGCCTTCCTCTCCGAGTTCGATGCGGTGATCGTGCGCAAGGACCCGCCCTTCGACATGGAGTACATCTACACCACCTACCTGCTGGAGCTGGCCGAGAAGCAGGGCGCGCGCGTGTTCAACAAGCCGGCGGCCATCCGCAGCCACAACGAGAAGCTGGCCATCGCCCAATTCCCGCAATACACCGCGCCGACGCTGGTCACGCGGGATGCCAAGCGCCTGCGCGATTTCCACGGTGAGCACCAGGACGTGATCCTCAAGCCCCTGGACGGCATGGGTGGCATGGGCATCTTCCGCGTCAAGGCCGACGGCATGAACCTGGGCTCCATCATCGAGACCCTGACCGACAACGGTCAACGCACGATCATGGCGCAACGTTTCATTCCTCAGATCAGCGCAGGCGACAAGCGCATCCTGTTGATCGGCGGCAAGGTGGTGCCCAATGTGCTGGCACGCATTCCGCAGGGCAACGAGGTGCGCGGCAACCTGGCCGCCGGTGGTCTGGGCAAGGCACAACCGGCATCGGCGCGGGATATCGAGATCGGCGAAGCGCTGGGTCCTGTCCTGTATGAACGTGGCCTGTTGCTGGTAGGATTGGACGCCATCGGCGACTATCTCACCGAGATCAACGTGACCAGCCCGACCTGCTTCCAGGAAATCACCCAGCAGACCGGGTTTGACGTGGCCGCGATGTTCGTGGACGCGCTGGAAGTGGCCGCAGGGGCAGCAGAGGCAACAGGGTCGATCGGATAATGGGATCGACAGAGCATGACGGGCTGCTCGGGGAAAAGCGCGTCGCATCAGATGGCAACAAATCCATGGTTGGTATTCTTCTCTTGACGCACGCCCCGCTGGGGCAAGCTTTCCTGGCCGCCGCAACGCACGTCTTCCGCGGCCGTCCCGAACGGATGGAGGCGATTGACGTGATCGCCGACCAGAACCCGGCGGAGGTGCAAAAACTCGCCATCGAGGCGGTAGGTCGCCTCGATGATGGCAGCGGTGTGCTGGTCATCACCGATGTCATGGGCGGTACGCCCTCCAACTGTACGGGCTTCCTGTGTGGTCTGGGCAACGTCCAGGTGATCGCAGGCATCAGCCTGCCGATGCTGCTGCGGGCTCTGACCTATCGCAATGACACGCTGGATGTAGTGGTTGAAATGGCGCTGGCCGGAGGCCAGAATGGTGCAGTGCGGATCGACAATCGCATCCGCGTGGCAGCCTCGGCCTGATCCATCGTTGTGACCGCATTGGACTGCGGTCGCGGACGGCGCGCGCCAACAAGATAAAAACGAAAGCGGAACATGATTCAAAAAGAACTCGAAATCGTCAACAAGCTTGGTCTGCATGCCCGTGCTTCGGCCAAGTTCACCCAGCTGGCCGGCAAGTTCAAGTGCGAAGTCTGGCTCACCTTCAACAAGCGCCGCGTCAATGCCAAGTCCATCATGGGCGTGATGATGCTGGCCGCCGGCAAGGGCAGCATGGTGACCCTGGAAACCAATGGCGCCGACGAGCAGGAATGCTTCACGGCGCTTGAAGCGCTGATCGCTGACAAGTTCGGCGAAGGCCAATAATCCTCCCCGACCGCGCCCGCGGTTTTGCGCCGCAACATCGCGGCGCGGCTGGAATGCTTCTTGCGATGTGAGGATCGTCACGTACATGTTGCGTGACGTGAAACAATATTCACCCCAGCTGCCTGTCACCCCACCCCGCCGCGATGTCCCCGGTCGCGATTGCCAAACCGCTATTTGTTCGGTAACTTGCTCCAGGCTACCGCGCGCTGGCAACACGGCGGAATATAAGAACACAGGCAGGAGATACGCGATGGCTTCTTTCAGCTTACATGGAATCGCGGTGTCGCAAGGCATCGCCATCGGACGCGCGCACTTGATGGCGCCGGCCGCACTGGACGTCAAACATTACCTGGTCGCGGCCGACCAGGTCGAAGCCGAGATCGCGCGCCTGAAGGGCGCCGTCAAGGCAGTGCACCAGGAACTGCACACCATCCGTTCGGAACTGCCCAAGGATGCGCCGCCGGAACTGGGCGCCTTCATCGACGTGCATTCGCTGATCCTGTCGGACCCGATGCTTGCCGAAGTGCCGCAGGACATCATCCGTCACCGCTACTACAACGCCGAATGGGCGCTGGTCACCCAGATCGAGGAATTGTCGGCCCAGTTCGACGAAATCGAGGACCCCTACCTGCGCGAGCGCAAGGCCGACATCCAGCAGGTGGGCGAGCGCATCCTCAAGGTCATGACCGGTAGCGCCAACCCTCTTCCTCCCACTGGTGAGGCCGCGGCCAACATCATCGTGGTGGCGCACGACATCTCGCCGGCCGACATGCTGCAGTTCCGCGGGAATGCCTTTGCCGGATTCGTCACCGACCTGGGCGGGCCCAATTCGCATACCGCCATCGTCGCCCGCAGCCTGGCCATTCCGGCGGCCGTGGGCATGCATAACGCCTCGGTACTGGTCAAGCACGATGACGTGCTCATCATCGATGGCGATGCGGGCGTGGTCATCGTCGATCCCTCGCCTCTGGTCCTGGCGCAGTACCGTGCCCGCCAGGAGCGCCTGCTGCGCGAGCGCAAGAAGCTCTCGCGCCTGAAGAAGACTCCCGCCATCACCCAGGATGGCGAACCCGTCACGCTGCTGGCCAACATCGAATTGCCGGGCGATGCCGCGCCGGCCTTCGAGGCGGGGGCCATGGGCATCGGTCTGTTCCGCTCCGAGTTCCTGTTCATGGGGCGCGCCGGGCATCTGGAGAAATTCCCTTCCGAGGATGAACAGTGCGAGTCATACAAGCAGGTCGTCATCGCCATGAAGGGGCGGCCGGTCACCATCCGTACGCTCGACGTGGGTGCCGACAAGCCGCTGGACGAGGATGAGGAAACCGCCCTGAACCCGGCCCTGGGTCTGCGCGCCATCCGCTATTGCCTGTCCGAGCCGCAGATGTTCCTCACGCAGTTGCGCGCCATCCTGCGTGCTTCCGCGTATGGGCCGATCAAGCTGCTCATCCCGATGATGGCGCATGCCTTCGAGATCGACCAGACGTTGACGATGATCGAGCAGGCCAAGCAGCAGTTGCGCGATCGCAAGCAGAAGTTCGATGAGGACATCCCGGTGGGCGCCATGATCGAGATTCCGGCGGCGGCGCTGGCACTGCCCCTGTTCATCAAGCGCCTGGACTTTCTCTCCATCGGTACCAACGATCTGATCCAGTACACGCTGGCCATCGACCGCGTCGACCACGAAGTGGCGCATCTCTATGACCCCCTGCATCCGGCCGTGCTGTTCCTGCTCTCGACGGTAATCGCCCAGGGGCGCAAGGCCGGCATTCCGGTGTCGGTCTGTGGCGAAATGGCGGGCGACCTGAAATGGACGCGCCTGCTGCTGGGCATGGGCCTGCTGGAATTTTCCATGCATCCCTCGCAGATCCTGTCGGTGAAGAACGAGATCCTCAACAGCGACCTGCGTTTGCTGGAGCCACAGGTCAAGAAGGTCTTGCGCGCCTCCGAACCGTCCGCCATCAGCGCGGCCATGGCGCAACTGCAGGCCCTGCACGCAGAAGTGCCAGCGGTCGAAGCCAAGGTGGCAAGGCGACGCTGAGCTGCGCCGCGTTGGCCGGGCAGGGTCGTTTGACGGGCCTGCCCGACTTGGGTATTCTTACGCCACTGCGCCGATTTGAACGGTTTGACCAACTTCAGCTTGCGGGCGCCGGGATCCTGATCCCATCTAAATGCGGCTAAAGCGAGCTTGGATCAGCAGTTCTTCCCAAGACCAGCCCCAGCCCCATCGATGAGTGAGCCCGCAAGCATTGCTTCCGGGCTTTTTTGTTGCCCGTGACCAGCGCTCCGAAGACGGGCTCCAGCTCATTCCGGCGAAGCGACCGCCAGCCCTGACCCACAAGGATCGCCTGGCGCCGAGTCACTTACGCAGAAACATCATGTCGATCGGAATCGTATCGCCCCAGGTCATGCATTTCGACCAGCCCCTGCCGCTACAGAGCGGCGCCGCGCTGGCCGATTACTCGCTGACCTATGAAACCTACGGCACCCTCAATGCCGACAAATCCAATGCCGTGCTGGTGTGCCACGCGCTCAATGCGTCCCACCATGTGGCCGGCGTCTATGCCGACGACCCCGACAACGTCGGCTGGTGGGACAACATGGTCGGCCCCGGCAAGTCGCTCGATACCGACCGCTTCTTCGTCATCGGCGTGAACAACCTGGGGTCCTGTTTCGGGTCCACCGGCCCCATGCACCCCAATCCGGCCACCGGCCAGCCCTACGGCGCCGATTTTCCGGTGGTGACGGTCGAAGACTGGGTCAATGCCCAGGCACGCCTGGCGGACCGTCTGGGCATCGATTGCTTTGCCGCCGTCATGGGCGGCTCGCTGGGCGGCATGCAGGCGCTGGCCTGGAGCATGATGTACCCGGATCGCCTGCGTCATTGCCTGGTGATCGCCTCTACCCCCAAGCTGTCGGCCCAGAACATTGCCTTCAACGACGTGGCGCGTCAGGCCATCCTGACCGATCCGCAATACCATGGCGGCGATTTCTATGCGCATGGCGTGGTACCCAAGAACGGTCTGCGGGTGGCGCGCATGGTGGGTCACATCACCTACCTCTCGGATGACGACATGGCCGAGAAATTCGGCCGCGACCTGCGCTCCGGCCAGTACCAGTTCGGCTACGGCGTGGACTTCGAGATCGAGTCCTACCTGCGTTACCAGGGCGACAAGTTCTCTACCTACTTCGACGCCAATACCTATCTTCTGATCACCAAGGCGCTGGACTACTTCGACCCGGCGCGTGAATTCGGCGGCGACCTGGCCAAGGCCTTCGCCCGCACACGGGCCAGGTTCCTGCTGGTGTCCTTCACCACCGACTGGCGTTTCTCGCCGGAACGCAGCCGCGAGATGGTGCAGGCGCTGGTGGCCAACAAACGCCGCGTGAGCTATGCCGAAATCGACGCGCCGCACGGGCATGACGCTTTCTTGCTCGATGATGCGCGCTACATGAAGGTGGTGCGCGAATACTACGCCAGCATCTGGACCGAACTGCAGCAGGAGGGCCGCGCATGACTTTCGAACAATTGAGCGCGTTGCGCCCCGATCTGGCCTTCATCGCCCACTGGGTGCGCGAGAAGTCGCAGGTGCTGGACCTGGGCTGTGGCGATGGCGTGATGCTGGATTATTTGCAGACCGACAAGGGCTGTTCCGGCTATGGGGTGGAGATCGATGATGCGCAGATTCCCAAGTGCGTGGCGCGCGACGTCTCGGTGATCCAGCAGGACTTGAATGGCGGCCTGGCCATGTTCGAGGACAATGCCTTCGATACCGTGCTGTGCCTGTCGGCGCTGCAGATGGTCAAGGACGTGGAAGGCACGTTGCGCGAGATCGCCCGGGTCGGGCGTGAGGTGACGGTGTCCTTTCCCAATTTCGCCTACTGGCCGCACCGGGTGGCGCTCTTGCGGGGGCGCATGCCGGTCTCCAGAAGCCTTCCCTACCAGTGGTATGATACGCCGAACCTGCGCTGCGCCACGATCAGGGACTTCGAGGCGCTGGCCAACCAGGTCGGGCTGGAAGTGCTGGAGTGTGTGGCCTTGAAGGACGGCAAGCCGGTACGCTACCTGCCCAACTGGCGCGGCAGCCTGGCTGTGTTCAGGTTGCGCAAGAAATAAGCGCTCAGCTTCACATGCCCCGCAGACGCCGGTCCGGCAGCGCCCCATCGCTGGCCTCCGGCGTTTTTTCTTTCATATCCCGTGTTTTTCGAGCCGACCCGCCCATGACTGCACCCGCCGCTTCCTGGCACCAATACCTGAACCGGCGCATGCTGATCTGCGTCTTCCTCGGCTTCACTTCCGGCCTTCCGCTGTTCATTCTGTTGAGCCTGCTGCAGGCGTGGCTGGCCAAGTCCGGTCTGAACGTGAAGACCCTCGGGTTGTTCGCGCTGGTGATGTTTCCCTACACCTGGAAGTTCGTCTGGTCGCCGCTGATGGACCGCTTCCACTTCGGTGGCATGGGCCGGCGACGCGGGTGGATGGTGTTCACGCAGCTGCTGCTGTTCCTCGCCATCGGCGGCATGGGCATGCTGGACCCGCTGACCGATGTCAGCACGATCGCCTTCATGGCCTCGGTGGTGGCCTTCCTCTCGGCCAGCCAGGACATCGCCATCGACGCCTACCGGCGTGAAATCCTGCCCGAGGCTGAACTGGGCCTGGGCAGCGCCATCCACGTCAACGCCTACAAGCTCTCCGGCATGGTGCCCGGCGCTCTCTCGCTGGTGCTGGCTGACCAGATGCCGTGGTCCACCGTGTTCTGGATCACCGCCGCCTTCATGCTGCCGGGGCTGCTCTGCTCGCTGCTGGTGAAGGAGCCCAAGGTCTATGGGACGCCGCCCAAGAGCCTCTACGAAGCCGTGGTGCTGCCTTTCCGCGAATTCATCGCCCGTGGCGGCTGGGGCAATGCGCTCTGGGTGCTGGGCTTCATCTTCCTCTACAAGCTGGGCGACAGCATGGCCACGGCGCTGGCCACCAAGTTCTACATCGATCTGGGCTTCTCGATGACCGAGATCGGCGTCGTTTCCAAGACCACCAGTCTCTGGGCCAGCGTGGCCGGCGGCATCATCGGTGGCATCTGGATGGTGCGGCTGGGCATCAATCGCGGTCTGTGGGTGTTTGGCGTGCTGCAGGCGGTACCTATCCTGGGCTTTGCCTGGCTGGCCCATGTCGGCGCCAGCCTGCCAGTGCTGGCGGTGGTGATCGGGCTGGAGGCCTTCGGCGTCGGCCTGGGAACCACGGCCTTCGTCGCCTATATCATGCGCGAGACCGATCCACGCTATACCGCCACCCAGTTCGCGCTGTTCACCAGTTTGATGGCCGTACCCCGGACTTTCGTCAATTCTTCGGTCGGTTATATCGTCGCTGACACCGGCTGGTTAAATTTTTTTCTGATTTGCTTCGTTCTGGCCTTGCCTGGAATGCTGATGTTGCCTAGAATTGCGCCCTGGAATGAAAAGCCGGTTGAGTCGCAGACACAAAAAGCCTGAAGATTCGAAAAAACGTCGCGGGTCGTTCCTCTGAGCAATATCCGGCAGTCGATGAAATATTTAGCCCTGAAGCGAAAATATAGTTGACAGTCCAAAGATGTTCCTCTATAGTTTTGAGTTCCCTGCACGGAGAGGTGGCCGAGTGGTTAATGGCAGCAGACTGTAAATCTGCCCTCTTACGAGTACGCTGGTTCGAATCCAGCCCTCTCCACCATTAGGCCGGGAGTCAAAGCAGTCCTGCAGTACATACGCGATCGAAAGACGCGGCGGTTGTGAAGTGAAAGTTGTTTCCTCGCGGGTGTAGCTCAATGGTAGAGCTGAAGCCTTCCAAGCTTAAGACGAGGGTTCGATTCCCTTCACCCGCTCCAAGTTTTGGTCCGGTTGCATGTTTGGTTGTTGTGCAGTCGGAAAAATGCCCTTGTAGCTCAGTGGTAGAGCACTCCCTTGGTAAGGGAGAGGCCACGTGTTCAATCCACGTCAAGGGCACCAGTTTCTCGTCGTATCGCTGACAAGTCAGTAATCAGTCGGGCGTGTTGCCTGGACATTCTCATCAAATCTAGGAGTCTAAGATGGCAAAAGGCAAGTTTGAACGGACCAAGCCGCACGTGAACGTCGGTACCATCGGTCACGTTGACCACGGCAAGACCACCCTGACCGCTGCAATCGCAACCGTTCTGTCGAAGAAGTTCGGCGGCGAAGCGAAGGCATACGACCAGATCGACGCAGCGCCTGAAGAAAAGGCCCGCGGCATCACCATCAACACCGCGCACGTCGAGTACGAAACCGCCAATCGTCACTACGCGCACGTTGACTGCCCAGGCCACGCCGACTATGTGAAGAACATGATCACCGGCGCTGCGCAGATGGACGGCGCGATTCTGGTGTGCTCGGCCGCTGACGGCCCGATGCCCCAGACCCGTGAACACATCCTGCTGTCCCGTCAGGTCGGCGTTCCTTACATCATCGTCTTCCTGAACAAGGCTGACATGGTGGATGACGAAGAGCTGCTGGAACTGGTGGAAATGGAAGTCCGTGAACTGCTGTCGAAGTACGAGTTCCCTGGCGACGACCTGCCCATCGTGAAGGGTTCGGCCAAGCTGGCGCTGGAAGGCGACACCGGTCCCCTGGGCGAGCAAGCGATCATGGCCCTGGCTGAAGCGCTGGACACCTACATCCCGACCCCGGAACGTGCTGTTGACGGTACCTTCCTGATGCCGGTGGAAGACGTGTTCTCGATCTCCGGTCGTGGCACCGTGGTGACTGGTCGCGTTGAGCGCGGCATCATCAAGGTCGGCGAGGAAATCGAAATCGTCGGTATCGCCGACACCCAGAAGACCACTTGCACCGGCGTGGAAATGTTCCGCAAGCTGCTGGACCAAGGTCAAGCTGGTGACAACGTTGGCGTTCTGCTGCGTGGTACCAAGCGTGAAGACGTGCAGCGCGGCCAGGTTCTGGCCAAGCCGGGTTCGATCAAGCCGCACAAGCACTTCACCGGCGAGATCTATGTTCTGTCGAAGGACGAAGGCGGCCGTCACACCCCGTTCTTCAACAACTACCGTCCGCAGTTCTACTTCCGTACCACTGACGTGACCGGTGCGATCGAACTGCCGAAGGACAAGGAAATGGTCATGCCGGGCGACAACGTGTCGATCACCGTGCAACTGATCAACCCGATCGCCATGGAAGAAGGTCTGCGTTTCGCCATCCGTGAAGGCGGTCGTACCGTCGGCGCCGGCGTCGTCGCCAAGATCTTCGACTAAGATCAAGCTGTAAAACACTTTGCCGCGGTGCGTAACGTATCGCGGCATTCGTGTCTCAATCGCGAGTTTTTGTAGGGGCGTAGCTCAATTGGCAGAGCGTCGGTCTCCAAAACCGAAGGTTGGGGGTTCGATGCCCTCCGCCCCTGCCACCGAATCTGGTGCAGGGTACTGAAAGTAAATATGTCTAGCCAGCCAGTTCAAACCGTCAACACCTCCAACGACAAGATCAAGATCGCACTGGCGATCGTGGCTGTGGTTGCAGGCGTGGTCGGTTTTTTTGTGTTGTCTGATCAGTCGACTCCGGTGCGTGCTGTCGCCCTGGTCGCCGGTCTGCTGGTGGCTGTGGCGTTTGCCTGGACCTCTGCACAAGGCCGCGGCTTCGTCGGTTTCGCCAAGGAGTCCGTGCGAGAAACCAAGAAAGTCGTCTGGCCCACCCGCAAGGAAGCCATGCAGATCACCGCGGTGGTATTCGCCTTCGTGCTGGTCATGGCCATCTTCCTGTGGGGTACGGACAAGTTGCTCGAGTTCCTGTTGTACGACGTAATTTTGGGCTGGAAATAACATGAGCGATAGCACGCAAGACAGCGCACCGATTGGTGCGCAAAGCGTTTCAGGCGCCGGAAATAAGCGCTGGTACGTGGTGCATGCGTATTCCGGCATGGAAAAGAGCGTGCAGCGCGCGCTGACCGAGCGCATCAACCGCGCCGGCATGCAAGAACAGTTCGGCCAGATCCTGGTGCCGACTGAAGAAGTCGTTGATATGAAGAATGGTCACAAGTCGGTGACCGAGCGTCGTTTCTTCCCGGGCTATGTCCTGGTCGAGATGGAAATGACGGACGAAACCTGGCACCTGGTGAAGAACACCGCCAAAGTGACCGGTTTCATCGGCGGCAAGTCGAATCGTCCGACCCCGCTGCCCCAGCGCGAAGTGGATTCGCTGCTCCGCCAGATGCAGGAAGGCGTTGAGAAGCCCCGTCCAAAGGTGCTCTACGAAGTGGGCGAAATGGTCCGCATCAAGGAAGGCCCGTTCACCGATTTCAACGGCAACGTCGAGGAAGTGAACTACGAGAAATCGCGCGTGCGCGTCTCGGTGACCATCTTCGGTCGCGCCACCCCGGTCGAACTCGAGTTCGGCCAACTGGAAAAAGTCTGATCCCGCTCCGGAATCCCGCCTTTCCCTGTCAAGTTTTCAGCGCCCGCTGGAGCGCACCGGACAAGTCATCGTCTGCCAATCCAGCAATCCGAGGAGCCCAAGTAGAAAGCCGCAAGGCCAACGAATCGGCGCTACAACTCAATCAATAAGGAGCCGTCATGGCAAAGAAGATTATTGGTTTTATCAAGCTGCAAGTGCCAGCTGGTAAAGCAAACCCGTCCCCCCCGATCGGCCCTGCGCTGGGTCAGCGCGGTCTGAACATCATGGAATTCTGCAAGGCGTTCAACGCCCAGACCCAAGGTGTTGAGCCGGGTCTGCCGATTCCGGTCGTGATCACCGCCTTCGCGGACAAGTCCTTCACCTTCGTGATGAAGACGCCGCCGGCGACCATCCTGATCAAGAAGGCTGCTGGTATCCAGAAGGGTTCCGCCAAGCCGCATACCGACAAGGTCGGCTCGATCACCCGCAAGCAAGCGGAAGAGATCGCAACCCAGAAGAAGCCGGACCTGACCGCTGCTGATCTGGAAGCTGCCGTGCGTACCATCGCTGGTTCCGCACGTTCGATGGGCATCACGGTGGAGGGTCTGTAATGGCTAAGGTATCCAAGCGCGTCAAGGCAATGAAGGAAAAGGTCGATCGTACCAAGGCCTATCCGTTCGACAACGCCGTTTCCCTGATCAAGGAATTCGCAACCGCGAAGTTCAATGAATCGATCGACGTCTCCGTCCAGCTGGGCGTGGACGCCAAGAAGTCGGACCAGGTCGTTCGTGGTTCGGTGGTGCTGCCTGCCGGTACTGGCAAGACTGTTCGCGTGGCCGTGTTCGCATCCGGCGACAAGGCTGAAGCTGCCAAGGCAGCTGGCGCTGACGTGGTCGGCATGGAAGACCTGGCAGAGCGCGTGAAGGCCGGCGACATGCCGTTTGACATCGTCATCGCCTCGCCCGACACCATGCGTATCGTCGGTACCCTGGGCCAGATCCTGGGCCCCCGCGGCCTGATGCCTAACCCGAAGGTTGGCACCGTGACCCCCGACGTCGCTACCGCTGTCAAGAACGCCAAGGCTGGTCAGGTGCAATACCGTACCGACAAGTCCGGCATCATCCACGCTACCATCGGCCGCAAGTCGTTCTCCGACGCCGATCTGAAGGCCAACCTGCTGGCCCTGATCGATGCCCTGAACAAGGCCAAGCCGGCCAGCAGCAAGGGTGTGTACCTGCGCAAGATCGCTCTGTCGTCCACCATGGGCGCTGGCGTTCGCGTGGACCAGGCTTCCCTGGCGGCCTAAGCAAGCAATATAGTCCCCGTTTCCTCACGGAAGCGGGGCATCTCTTTGGGCTGTCGTTATTGTCTCGATAATGACGGCAGGCCTTCAAAGACCGTTGGGCGGAAGCCGGCAGCAACAAGCCGGCCAAAGTTAAAAAGGCTGTACGAAAGTTCAGTTGACCCAACGCAGATGGTGAACCCGAGCAAGTTTTGTGGTCTCAGGCAGCATTTTCAGTTTTGCCCTATGCTGCAGTGAACTCCTAAACGTCGGACGCCGTGTTCGAACCGGTGCAAGGCAAGCAGGCAGTGGCCTGTGTGGTGGCCGAGCACTATTTTTGGAGGTTGATCTTGAGTCTCAATCTGAATGACAAGAAGGCCGTCGTCGCCGAAGTTTCCGCAAAGGTTGCAACTGCGCAAACGATCGTCGTGGCCGAATACCGTGGCATCCAGGTTGGTTCCTTGACGCAACTGCGCGCACAAGCGCGTGCCCAAGGCGTGTACCTGCGCGTGTTGAAAAACACGCTGGCTCGTCGCGCTGTTGAAGGCACGAAGTTTGCCGACCTCGCCCCGCAACTGACCGGTCCGCTGATCTACTCGATCTCGGAAGATGCCGTGGCCGCTGCCAAAGTCCTGTCGGACTTTGCCAAGACCAACGACAAGCTGGTTGTGAAGGCAGGTAACTACGAAGGCAAGCAGCTGGACAAGGCTGCTGTTGCTTCGCTGGCAAACATCCCGTCTCGCGAAGTTCTGCTGGCCCAGGTCCTGGGCATGATGCAGGCTCCGGTGTCGGGCTTTGCGCGCGCTCTGGCTGCTCTGGCAGCCAAGAAGGAAGCCGAAGCCGCATGATGCACGGCCGCCCTTGGCGGCCCCGCTCTGCTGTTTCGACGCTTTCGCGTCATTACCAATCTGATGTTATTACCGAAATAAATTTAGGAGTTTCAAATGGCAATTAGCAAAGAAGACATCCTGGAAGCCGTTGGCGCGCTGTCCGTGATGGAACTGAATGACCTGGTCAAGGCATTCGAAGAGAAGTTTGGTGTTTCCGCTGCCGCTATGGCTGCTCCGGCCGCCGGTGGCGCTGCTGGTGGCGCTGCTGCTGCTGAAGAACAGACCGAATTCACCGTTGTGCTGGCTGAAGTCGGCGCCAACAAGGTCGGCGTCATCAAGGCCGTCCGTGAAATCACCGGCCTGGGTCTGAAGGAAGCCAAGGATCTGGTTGACGGTGCACCGAAGCCGGTCAAGGAAGGCATCGCCAAGGCTGACGCTGAAGCTGCCAAGAAGAAGCTGGAAGAAGCTGGCGCCAAGGCCGAACTGAAGTAATTCTCTTGCCTACCAAGGCGAGTCATTACTCCGGAGTCAAAGTGCAGAATCCCTTGAAAAAGGGATTCGGCTTTGGCTCCTTTGTCGTTTCTTATTTTTGCTGGTGGAATTGATGCGCCGCAGTGTTCGTTGTCGGGAATATTAAGCGCGATCGCAGCAAAAAACTAGGGTAGACATTTGAAGATTTGAGTGCCGATAACCCGGACCTGCTTGACCGGCAAGTCGCGCGGTTTGATCGAATCTTGAACTCTCTATCCTTCCTGTCACTCACGGAGTGTCCATGCACTACTCATTTACTGAGAAGAAGCGCATTCGCAAGTCCTTCGCGAAACGCGCAAACGTCCACAACGTTCCGTTCCTGCTCGCGACTCAGATCGAGTCGTATCAGAATTTCCTGCAACCCGAACGCATCGCATCAGAACGCAAGAACGAAGGCCTGCAATCGGCTTTCACCTCGATTTTCCCCATCGTGTCGCACAATGGTTTTGCGCGTCTCGAATTCCTGTCGTATGTGCTGGGCGCTCCGCCGTTTGATGTCAAAGAGTGCCAACAACGAGGCCTGACCTTCGCGTCCCCGCTGCGTGCCAAGGTGCGCCTGGTGATCCTGGACAAGGAGTCGCCCACCAAGCCGGTCGTCAAGGAAATGAAGGAACAGGAAGTCTACATGGGCGAACTGCCCCTGATGACCACCACCGGTTCCTTCGTCATCAACGGCACCGAGCGCGTGATCGTGTCCCAGCTGCACCGCTCCCCGGGCGTGTTCTTCGAACACGACCGCGGCAAGACGCACTCGTCGGGCAAGTTGCTCTTCTCGGCCCGCATCATTCCTTACCGTGGCTCCTGGCTGGACTTCGAATTCGATCCGAAGGACATCCTGTTCTTCCGCGTCGACCGCCGCCGCAAGATGCCGGTGACGATCCTGCTGAAGGCCATCGGCATGACCTCCGAGCAGATCCTGGCGAACTTCTTCGTCTTCGACAACTTCAACCTGCACGCCGAAGGCGCGGACATGGAGTTCGTCTCCGAGCGCCTGCGCGGTGAAGTCGCACGTTTCGACATCACCGACAAGTCGGGCAAGGTGATGGTCGCCAAGGACAAGCGCATCAACGCCAAGCACGTGCGTGACATCGAAGCCGCCGGCATCAAGCACATCTCCGTGCCTGAAGACTATCTGCTGGGCCGCGTCCTGGCCAAGAACATCGTCGATCCGGACACCGGCGAAGTGGTCGCCAGCGCCAACGACGAGCTGACCGAAGACCTGCTGGCCAAGCTGCGCGAAGCCAACATCTCGGCCATCCAGACCCTGTACACCAACGACCTGGACCAGGGCGGCTACATCTCGCAGACCCTGCGCACCGACGACACCGCCGACCAGACCGCCGCACGCGTGGCGATCTATCGCATGATGCGTCCTGGCGAACCGCCGACCGAAGAGTCCGTGGAAGCCCTGTTCAACGGCCTGTTCTACAGCGAAGACCGCTACGACCTGTCGGCCGTGGGCCGCATGAAGTTCAACCGTCGCGTCGGTCGCGATGAGCTGACCGGCACCATGACGCTGTCCAATGACGACATCCTGGCCGTCATCAAGATCCTGGTCGAACTGCGTAACGGCCGTGGCGAAGTCGATGACATCGACCACCTGGGTAACCGTCGCGTGCGTTGCGTGGGCGAACTGGCCGAGAACCAGTTCCGTGCCGGCCTGGTGCGCGTGGAGCGCGCCGTCAAGGAACGCCTCGGCCAGGCCGAAGCGGACAACCTGATGCCGCACGACCTGATCAACTCCAAGCCGATCTCGGCTGCCATCCGTGAGTTCTTCGGTTCCTCGCAGCTGTCGCAGTTCATGGACCAGACCAACCCGCTGTCGGAAATCACGCACAAGCGTCGCGTTTCCGCCCTGGGCCCTGGCGGTCTGACCCGCGAACGCGCCGGCTTTGAAGTGCGCGACGTGCACCCGACCCACTACGGCCGCGTCTGCCCGATCGAAACGCCTGAAGGCCCGAACATCGGCCTGATCAACTCGCTGGCGCTGTACGCCCGCCTGAACGAATACGGCTTCCTGGAAACCCCGTACCGCAAGGTCGAGGGCAGCAAGGTCACCAACCAGATCGACTACCTGTCGGCCATCGAAGAAGGTCGTTACGTGATCGCCCAGGCGAACGCGACCATCGACGGCGAAGGCAAGCTGTCCGACGAACTGGTGTCGGCCCGTGAAGCCGGCGAAACCATCCTGGTCTCGCCCGAGCGCGTGCAGTACATGGACGTGGCCCCGGGCCAGGTGGTGTCGGTGGCAGCCTCGCTGATTCCGTTCCTGGAGCACGATGACGCGAACCGTGCACTGATGGGCGCCAACATGCAGCGCCAGGCCGTGCCTTGCCTGCGTCCGGAAAAGCCGCTGGTCGGCACCGGCATCGAGCGTACCGTGGCAGTTGACTCCGGTACCACCGTGCAAGCCCTGCGTGGCGGCGTGGTGGACTACGTCGATGCAGGCCGTGTGGTGATCCGCGTCAACGACGACGAGGCGCAAGCCGGCGAAGTCGGTGTGGACATCTACAACCTGATCAAGTACACCCGTTCCAACCAGAACACCAACATCAACCAGCGTCCGATCGTCAAGATCGGTGACCGCGTCGCCAAGCACGACGTGATCGCCGACGGCGCCTCGACCGACATGGGCGAACTGGCACTGGGCCAGAACATGCTGGTGGCCTTCATGCCCTGGAACGGCTACAACTTCGAAGACTCGATCCTGATCTCCGAAAAGGTCGTGGCCGATGACCGCTACACCTCGATCCATATCGAGGAACTGTCGGTGGTCGCCCGTGACACCAAGCTGGGCGCTGAAGAAATCACCCGCGACATCTCCAACCTGGCCGAGAACCAGCTGGCGCGTCTGGATGAATCGGGCATCGTCTACATCGGCGCTGAAGTCGAAGCCGGCGACACCCTGGTCGGTAAGGTCACCCCGAAGGGCGAGACCCAGCTGACCCCGGAAGAGAAGCTGCTGCGCGCGATCTTCGGCGAGAAGGCTTCCGACGTGAAGGACACCTCGCTGCGCGTGCCCTCGGGCATGGTCGGCACCGTGATCGACGTGCAGGTGTTCACCCGCGAAGGCATCCAGCGCGACAAGCGCGCCCAGCAGATCATCGACGATGAACTCAAGCGCTATCGCCTGGACCTGAACGACCAGCTGCGTATCGTGGAAGGCGATGCCTTCCAGCGTCTGGAACGCCTGCTGATCGGCAAGGTCGCCAATGGCGGCCCCAAGAAGCTGGTCAAGGGCACCAAGCTGGACAAGGCCTACCTGGACGATCTGGACAAGTTCCACTGGTTCGACATCCGTCCGGCCGACGATGACATCGCCAACGCACTGGAGGCCATCAAGGAATCCATCGCCGAGAAGCGTCACCAGTTCGACCTGGCCTTCGAAGAGAAGCGCAAGAAGCTGACCCAGGGCGACGAATTGCCGCCGGGCGTGCAGAAGATGGTCAAGGTCTACCTGGCCGTGAAGCGTCGCCTGCAGCCAGGCGACAAGATGGCCGGTCGTCACGGTAACAAGGGTGTGGTTTCCCGCATCCTGCCGATCGAAGACATGCCGCACATGGCCGACGGTACCCCCGCCGACATCGTGCTGAACCCGCTGGGCGTGCCTTCGCGTATGAACGTCGGTCAGGTGTTGGAAGTTCACCTGGGTTGGGCCGCCAAGGGCCTGGGCCTGCGTCTGGGCGAAATGGTGCAGGCACAGGCCAAGATCGCCGAACTGCGCAAGTTCCTGACCACGATCTACAACGAATCCGGCAAGCAGGAAGAGCTGGACAAGTTCAGCGACGAGGAAATCGTCGAGCTGGTGGAAAACCTGAAGAAGGGCGTGCCCTTCGCGACCCCGGTGTTCGACGGTGCGCACGAGGACGAAACCCGCCGCATGCTGGACCTGGCCTACCCGGATCCGATCGCCAAGCAGCTGGGCATGACCCCGTCCAAGAACCAGGTCACCATGTATGACGGCCGTACCGGTGAAGCCTTCGAGCGTACCGTGACGGTGGGCTACATGCACTACCTGAAGCTGCACCACCTGGTCGACGACAAGATGCACGCACGTTCCACCGGCCCGTACTCGCTGGTGACCCAGCAACCGCTGGGCGGCAAGGCACAGTTCGGCGGCCAGCGTTTCGGCGAAATGGAAGTGTGGGCACTGGAAGCCTATGGCGCCTCCTACGTCCTGCAGGAAATGCTGACCGTCAAGTCCGACGACGTGAACGGCCGTACCAAGGTCTACGAGAACCTGGTCAAGGGCGATCACGTGATCGACGCCGGCATGCCGGAATCCTTCAACGTGTTGGTGAAGGAAATCCGCTCGCTGGGTATCGACATCGACCTGGAACGCGAATGATGTAAAGGGGTGCGCGGCGCAGGCTGCGCACCCCGCCGGTCTTTCCGGCGAAGCGAGAATTCAGTATCAGCGAATCACGAGATTCAAGAGAAGTACGGCAGTAAGCTGGGGAGGTCTGTCCCGGTATCGAGCGGCACCACGAAACAGCGCTTTCGTTGGCTCTCCCGCCGATGCGAACAGGGTTAAGCAGGGTGAACCGGCCACACGTAAATTTAGTTTTTTCACGCCAACCTGGAGTGATACATGAAAGCACTGCTCGATCTATTCAAGCAAGTCCAGCAAAACGAACAATTCGACGCGATCAAGATCGGTCTGGCTTCGCCTGACAAGATCCGCTCGTGGTCCTTCGGCGAAGTCAAGAAGCCGGAAACCATCAACTACCGTACCTTCAAGCCCGAGCGCGATGGCCTGTTCTGCGCCAAGATCTTTGGCCCCATCAAGGACTACGAGTGCCTGTGCGGCAAGTACAAGCGCCTGAAGCACCGCGGCGTGATCTGCGAGAAGTGCGGCGTGGAAGTGACCCTGGCCAAGGTGCGCCGTGAGCGCATGGGCCACATCGAGCTGGCTTCCCCCACTGCCCACATCTGGTTCCTGAAGTCGCTGCCATCCCGTCTGGGCATGGTGCTGGACATGACCCTGCGCGACATCGAGCGCGTGCTGTACTTCGAAGCCTATGTCGTGACCGATCCCGGCATGACCCCGCTGAAGAAGTGCCAGATCATGTCCGAAGACGACTACGCCGCCAAGTACGAAGAGTACGGTGACGACTTCATCGCCTTCATGGGCGCCGAAGGTATCCGCGAACTGCTGCGCTCGATCGACATCGACCGCGAAGCGGAAACCCTGCGCCAGGAACTCAAGGACTCCAAGTCCGAAGCCAAGATCAAGAAGTACGCCAAGCGCCTGAAGGTGTTGGAGGCGTTCCAGCGCTCGGGCATCAAGCCTGAGTGGATGATCATGGAAGTGCTGCCCGTGCTGCCGCCGGAACTGCGTCCGCTGGTGCCGCTGGATGGCGGCCGCTTCGCGACCTCCGACCTGAACGACCTGTACCGCCGCGTCATCAACCGCAACAACCGTCTGAAGCGCCTGATGGAACTGCGCGCGCCTGAAATCATCACGCGCAACGAAAAGCGCATGCTGCAGGAAGCGGTTGACTCGCTGCTGGACAACGGTCGTCGCGGCAAGGCCATGACCGGCGCCAACAAGCGCCCGCTGAAGTCGCTGGCCGAAATGATCAAGGGCAAGGGCGGTCGTTTCCGTCAGAACCTGCTGGGCAAGCGCGTGGACTACTCGGGCCGTTCGGTCATCGTGGTGGGTCCGCAGCTCAAGCTGCACCAGTGCGGCCTGCCCAAGCTGATGGCCCTGGAACTGTTCAAGCCCTTCATCTTCAACAAGCTGGAACTGATGGGTCTGTCGACCACCATCAAGGCTGCCAAGAAGCTGGTGGAAGCACAGGAACCGGTGGTCTGGGACATCCTGGAAGAAGTCATCCGCGAACACCCGGTCATGCTGAACCGCGCGCCGACCCTGCACCGTCTGGGCATCCAGGCGTTCGAGCCGGTCCTGATCGAAGGCAAGGCGATCCAGCTGCACCCGCTGGTCTGCGCGGCGTTCAACGCCGACTTCGACGGCGACCAGATGGCCGTCCACGTTCCGCTGTCGATCGAAGCGCAGATGGAAGCCCGCACCCTGATGCTGGCCTCCAACAACATCCTGTTCCCGTCCAACGGCGAACCGTCCATCGTGCCGTCCCAGGATATCGTGCTGGGTCTGTACTATGCCACCCGTGAAGCCATCAACGGCAAGAACGAAGGCATGATGTTCCAGGACGTCTCGGAAGTGATCCGCGCCTACGACAACAAGGAAGTCGAGCTGGCGACCCGTATCACGGTGCGTATCGTCGAACATCCGAAGGACCCGGTCACCGGCGAATTCGTGCGTACCGTCAAGCGCTACGAGACCACCATCGGCCGCGCCATCCTCTCCGAGATCCTGCCCAAGGGCCTGCCGTTCTCGGTGCTGAACCGCGCGCTGAAGAAGAAGGAAATCTCCAAGCTGATCAACACGTCCTTCCGCAAGTGCGGTCTGCGTGCCACCGTCGTGTTTGCCGACCAGCTGATGCAGTCGGGCTTCCGCCTGGCGACCCGCGCCGGTATCTCGATCTGCGTGGACGACATGCTGGTGCCGCCGCAAAAGGCCACCCTGATCGCCGCTGCCGAGTCCGAAGTCAAGCAGATCGAGCAGCAGTACTCCTCCGGTCTGGTGACCGCGGGCGAGCGCTACAACAAGGTCGTGGACATCTGGGGCAAGGCCGGTGACGAAGTCGGCAAGGCAATGATGGACCAGCTGAAGGTGGAAGACGTCGTCACGCGCGAAGGCAAGAAGACCACCCAGGAATCGTTCAACGCGATTTACATGATGGCCGACTCCGGCGCCCGTGGTTCGGCCGCCCAGATCCGCCAGCTGGCTGGTATGCGCGGCCTGATGGCCAAGCCTGACGGCTCCATCATCGAGACGCCGATTACCGCGAACTTCCGCGAAGGCCTGAACGTGTTGCAGTACTTCATCTCGACGCACGGCGCCCGTAAGGGTCTGGCCGACACCGCGCTGAAGACCGCCAACTCCGGTTACCTGACCCGTCGTCTGGTGGACGTGACCCAGGATCTGGTCGTGATCGAAGACGATTGCGGCACCTCCAACGGTTCGGCCATGAAGGCGCTGGTCGAAGGCGGTGAAGTCATCGAAGCCCTGCGCGACCGTATCCTGGGCCGCGTGGCTGCGACCGACATCGTCAATCCGGAAGATCAAGCCACCCTGTTCGAAGCCGGCACCCTGCTGGATGAAGACAAGGTCGAAGAGATCGAACGCATGGGCATCGACGAAGTCAAGGTCCGCACCCCGCTGACCTGCGATACCCGTTATGGTCTGTGCGCCAAGTGCTACGGGCGCGACCTGGGCCGTGGCCTGCTGGTCAACTCCGGCGAAGCCGTCGGCGTGGTGGCAGCGCAGTCCATCGGTGAGCCGGGTACCCAGCTGACCATGCGTACCTTCCACATCGGTGGTGCGGCATCGCGTGCAGCGGTGGCCTCCTCGGTGGAAGCCAAGTCCAACGGTACCGTGCGCTTCACCGCCACGATGCGTTACGTGACCAATGGCAAGGGTGAACAGATCGTCATTTCCCGTTCCGGCGAAGTGTTGATTACCGACGACCTGGGTCGTGAGCGCGAGCGTCACAAAGTGCCGTACGGCGCCACCCTGATCGTCAAGGATGGCATGACCATCAAGGCTGGTACCGCACTGGCGACCTGGGATCCGCTGACCCGTCCTATCATCACCGAGTACTCCGGTACCGTGAAGTTCGAGAACGTGGAAGAAGGCTCCACCGTGGCCAAGCAGATCGACGAAGTCACCGGTCTGTCGACCCTGGTGGTCATCGATGCGAAGCGTCGTGGTCCGTCCTCCAAGGTCATGCGTCCGCAGGTCAAGCTGTTGAACGAACAGGGCGAAGAAGTGAAGATCGCCGGCACCGAACACTCGGTGACCATCGGCTTCCAGGTCGGCGCACTGATCACCGTCAAGGACGGTCAGCAGGTGCATGTGGGTGAAGTGCTGGCCCGTATCCCGACCGAATCGCAGAAGACCCGTGACATTACCGGTGGTCTGCCGCGCGTGGCCGAACTGTTCGAAGCACGTTCGCCCAAGGACGCCGGCATGCTGGCCGAAGTCACTGGTACCGTTGCTTTCGGCAAGGAAACCAAGGGCAAGCAGCGTCTGGAAATCACCGACATGGAAGGCACCAAGCACGAGTTCCTGATCACCAAGGACAAGCAGGTGCTGGTGCACGATGGCCAGGTGGTGAACAAGGGCGAAATGATCGTGGACGGCCCGGCCGACCCGCAGGACATCCTGCGTCTGCTGGGTATCGAAGCGCTGGCCCGTTACATCGTCGACGAAGTGCAGGACGTGTACCGTCTGCAGGGCGTGAAGATCAACGACAAGCACATCGAAGTGATCGTGCGCCAGATGCTGCGCCGCGTGCAAGTGGTGGAGCCGGGCGACACCAACTACATCACCGGTGAGCAGGTCGAGCGCTCCGAACTGCTGGACGAAAACGACCGCGTGAACGCCGAAGGCAAGATCCCGGCGACCTACGAAAACGTGCTGCTGGGTATTACCAAGGCATCGCTGTCGACCGACTCCTTCATCTCGGCCGCATCGTTCCAGGAAACCACCCGCGTGCTGACCGAAGCCGCGATCATGGGCAAGAAGGACGGCCTGCGCGGTCTGAAGGAAAACGTCATCGTCGGCCGCCTGATCCCGGCGGGTACCGGCCTGGCCTTCCACCGCGCCCGCAAGGAAAAGGATGCATGGGAAGCCGAAGAGCGCGCAGCACTGCTCGAAGCCGAACGTGCCTCCCGCTCCGAGTTCGGCGACGAGGAAGTCTCCTCGGCCGAATCCTTCGGTGGTGTCGAAGGCGAAGCGTAAGCACTGCATCGTCAGGGTGGCCGGCAGGATGGGCCACCCGGCAATGAACGCCAGCAGGACAGAACGGCGTCGGAAGCAATTCCGGCGCTTTTTTTTCGTCCGTGCGACGCGCATCATCACCCTGTTCGTGGTGGGGGCACAGGGGACAGACATTGCCAAGGATGAGTGAATGTCCTATCATCTCCAGATAATAATTATTCTCATCTGTGACAGTCCGAGGGACCCGGCACAGCTTACGTCGCGGCCTGCGCCAGCAGGTCGTTTTCATTCCAAGAGGTAGCCAGCAATCGCTAGTAACCGAACCTGATCAAGGGGTGGTTACCAGTGTTTCCATGCAAATCGAGGTGTGCAGCGGCCGTGTTGATGGCGCTGCAGCAGTGGCTATGCGCCGGCGCTTTCGCGCAATCGTCCGACCAGCAATCCAGTCAACCAGACCCATCCATCGTCCTGGCCCAGGCCGGCAGCAAGAAGCTGCAGGACGTGGTGGTGACGGCCAATCGTTCCGGCAGTACCGATCTTGATCACGCGGCGGCGACCGTCTCGGTGATCACGTCGGAGGAAATGGAAGGCCACAACGCCAGGGATATCAAGGATGCCTTGCGCTATGAGCCCGGTGTCGAGGTACGACGCTCGGTCTACCGGATGTCGGGCATCACCGGCGCGACTGCCACGACCGGGCGGGGCGGTAACGAAGGCATCAGCATTCGCGGCCTGGATGGCAACCGGGTGCTGATGCTGGAGGACGGCATCAGCATGCCGCGCGCCTTCAGCCAGGGCGTGGCCAGCGTAGGGCGGGGCGCCACGACCGATACCGAACTGTATCGCCGCATCGAGGTCTTGCGCGGGCCGGCCTCCTCGCTCTACGGTAGCGATGGTCTGACCGGGGCGGTCAATTTCATCACCAAGGACCCCTCGGACCTGCTCGATGTGTTCGGCAAAAGCAGCTATTTCTCGTTCAAACCTTCCTACGACAGCGCGGACCACAGTTTCGGTGCAGCAGCCAGCGCCGCCTGGGGCGGCGATCAATGGCAGGCGATGCTGGTCCTCAATGTCCGCCATGGCGAGGAGACCGACAACAAGGGCAGCAACGACGTGCGCGGCAGCGCCCGCACCACGCCCGATCCGATGAGTTATACCAACCGGTCGGCATTGGGCAAACTCGTGTATCGGCCCAATGGGGTGGACAGCTTCAAGCTCACTCTGCAGGCCACCGAAGAGCGCGACAGCGGCGAGAGTCTCTCGGCACTCGGCACTGGTATCACCGACTACCGTACCAGCAGCAAGGCCAAGGGCCAGCGTGCCACGCTGGCTTACGAGCACGCAGATGCGGAGCAGCCCTGGATACAGAAGATCAAGGCCAGTCTCAGCTACCGCAATGCCGATACCGACCAGACTACCTACGAGGCCGGTACCAGCACGCCATCTCTGGTGCGGCCACGATTCCGCGAAGTGTCCTACCGTGACCAGATGCTCGCCGGCAGCGTCCTGGCCGAGAGCAATTTCGGCACGGATGCCTGGCGCCACAAGCTGGTCTACGGGCTGGACCTGAGCCTGTCCACCTTGCAGGTCAACGCCAACGGCACCGGCTGGAGCAGTTGCACCGGCACCCAGTACTGCCAGTACTTCCCCAAGACCGAGTACACGCAACTGGGAGCCTATGTGCAGGATGAAATGCGGACCGGGGCACTGACCACCATCGCCGGTCTGCGCTTCGATGCTTATGAGCTCAAGCCCAAGGCCAGCGCCAAGTACGATGCCCAGGCCGTCGCCAATGGCCAGCCGGCAGTGAGCAGCCGCGACAGCGCCTTTTCGCCCCGCCTGGCCTTCCTGGTCGAGGTGGCACCGGGCTTCATTCCCTATGTCCAATACGCGCGTGGCTTCCGATCCCCCTCGCCGCAGGAGGTCAATTCCTTCTTCAACAACACCGTCTACAGGCAGGTCTCCAATCCTGACCTCAAGCCCGAGACCAGCAACACGGTGGAACTGGGTGTGCGCGGCAAGCTGGCGGCAGGACCCGGTGCCCTGCGTTACAGCGTTGCTGCCTACAAAGGGAACTACCGCAACTTCATCGACCTGGTGACGGTGGGGGGCAACCTGACGGTGGCCAATCCCACCATCTTCCAGTATCGCAATGCGGCCAAGGCCGAGATCCACGGGCTGGAAGCCCGCATCGACTACCAGCTCGACAATGGCTTCACGCTCAAGAGCGGCTTCGCCTGGACCAAGGGGACCACCACCAGCAATGGCGTGGAGCAGGGGCTGGAGTCGGTGGCTCCGCTGTCGGTGGTGACAGGCCTGCGCTATGAACGCAGCCGGCAATGGTTCGCGCAGGCAGACCTGATCTACAACGCCGCCAAGAAGAAGGCGGACATTCCGACGGCGACCAACTTCGTCTCGCCTTCGTTCTTTGTAGCCGACCTCTCGGGTGGCTATCACCTGACCCCCAACATGACCGTCACCGCCGGCATCCGCAATCTGTTCGATCGCAAGTACTGGAGCTGGACCGACATCCGGGGGCTGTCGCTGGCAGACAGCGCGATCAACAAGGATGCCTACACCGAGCCCGGCCGCAGCTTCAACGTCAGCCTGAAGATCGAATACTGAATCATCCGCACGTATGAAAGGAATTGCAATGAACCGACCTAGGCAAACCATCCGCTTGTATACCTTGGGCTTGCTGCTGGCAGCGACGCTGGCCGCAGCCGGCTGTGCCAACACGGCGCCCACGCTGGCCCAACGCTGGTCCCAACTGCACCAGGCGCAGCCCAAGCTGCATCCGCGCGATGCGGCCCGCCAACTGGGGGTGTCCGAAGCCCAACTGCTGGCGGCCGGCATCACCTGGCAGGCCACGCGGCTGGGGGCCGATGCCAAGGAAATCCAGGCGCTCTACGAGCATCTCCCCGAACTGGGGCGCATCAAGGCCATCACCCGCAATGACGATGTGGTGCTGGAACGTGCTGGTGAGGTGGCGCCGATACGCCGCGACGAGCAGGGCAGGGCGGTGCCGGGCACCGGCCTGGCCGGCGGCGCCATCGACCTGCGCTTCGGCGCTGCGCAGTGGGGCAGCGCGTTCGCCGTGGTCCAGCCAGCGCGGGACGGCAAGACCAGCCGCAGCCTGCAGTTCTTCGATCGCCATGGGCAGGCGGTGCACAAGATCTATCTCGACAATGAGCAGCATGTCGCTGACTTCGAGCGGCTGGTCAGCCAGTTCCGCTTGCCCGACCAGCGGGCCGCGCTGCAGGTGGAGCCCTTGCCGGCGTCTGCCCCCTCTGTGCGTGGCAACCCCTCTTCGGCCGATATCGCCGAACTGCGCCAGTCGTGGCAGGAGCTGACCGACGTACACCAGTTCCCGCGCCTGCTGCGGGAACTGAAGCTCAGCCGCGAACAGGCGCTGGAGCTGATTGGTAGCCAATCCGCCTGGCGCATCGGACCGCAGGCCCTGCAGCTGCTCATCGAGGATGCCAGGTCGCGGCATCAGCCGATCATGGTGTTCGTCAGCAATGGTGGCATGACGCAGATCTACAGTGGCCTCATCGACCAGACTGCGATCAAGGGGGAGTGGTACAACGCATCGGCTGCCGACTTCGAGCTGCATGTGCGCAGCGGCGCGATTCATCATGGTTGGGTGGTACGTCGGCCTACCGACCATGGCATCGTCACCTCGGTGGAGTTCTACGATGCAGCCGGACGCCAGCTGGTCAATTTCTTCTCGCGCCGGGACCGCGGCCAGCCAGAAACCGAACAATGGCGCCGCATGGTGGCAGACTTGCCCCGCACCTGATCACAGCCTCTATTGCAAGCTGGAAAACATTGCCGTTTTGCTACTGTAAAACCGTGGTGAAATGGCCATAGACGGCCTGAAATCCGCGCCAAAGGCCGCTCCCGGTTGACCCGCTGGTATTTCAGGCATATACTCGCGAGTTCTCGAATTTAGGCTCTCCCGGGCTTATGCGTTCTTTGGTCTGAATCATCGCTTCTGCGACGCTGATCTCCCTTCCGGTCTTAAATCCGATACGCGCGTAGTCTTCGCGCAAGAGTTTCCTGTGTGGTTCCGGGCAACCGATTCCGGAACCTGTTTTCAATGTTGTACTTTGTTGGATTAAAACGATGCCAACCATCAATCAACTGATTAGCAAACCACGTGTCCGCGCGATCGTGAAGAGCAAATCGCCGGCGCTGGAAAACAGCCCGCAGAAGCGCGGTGTTTGCACCCGCGTCTACACCACCACTCCGAAGAAGCCGAACTCGGCGCTGCGTAAGGTGGCCAAGGTGCGTCTGACCAACGGTTTCGAAGTCATTTCGTACATCGGCGGTGAAGGCCACAACCTGCAAGAGCACAGCGTCGTGCTGATCCGCGGCGGCCGTGTGAAGGACTTGCCGGGTGTGCGTTACCACATGGTTCGCGGTGCACTGGATACCCAGGGCGTCAAGGATCGTAAGCAAGCTCGCTCGAAGTACGGTGCCAAGCGCGCCAAGGCAGCGAAGAAGTAATAATTGGTGTTTATCATGACGCACTGCGTCGTGTGAACAGACTCAGAGTCGGTCCAGGTCGGGCCGAGTAAGTGGAAGCCATGATGGCTCTCCGCGAGTGCAGGCGAAGTTGAAGCAGGGTTCGCCCACTCAACTGAAGATTGAAAGGAATCGAAATGCCACGTCGTCGTGAAGTCCCCAAGCGGGAAATTCTGCCGGATCCGAAGTTCGGCAACGTTGAAGTCGCCAAGTTTGTGAACGTGCTGATGCTGTCGGGCAAGAAGTCCGTCGCTGAAAACATCATCTACGGTGCCTTCGACTACATCCAGACCAAGTCGGGCAAGGACCCGCTGGAAGTGTTCTCCGCAGCCCTGAACAACTGCAAGCCGATGGTGGAGGTGAAGTCCCGCCGCGTCGGTGGCGCCAACTACCAGGTGCCCGTTGAAGTGCGTCCGGTGCGCCGTATGGCCCTGTCGATGCGCTGGCTGCGTGAAGCCGCCAACAAGCGCAGCGAAAAGTCGATGCCGCAGCGCCTGGGTGGTGAACTGATGGAAGCCGCCGAAGGCCGTGGCGGCGCCATGAAGCGTCGTGATGAAGTGCACCGCATGGCAGAAGCGAACAAGGCGTTCTCGCACTTCCGCTTCTAACAAAGACTGGGCCAGTGCCTCTCTATCCGGGAGTGCCCTGGTCTGCATCTTAAATTGGTTCGAGCCGAGCGTTTATTTGAAAAAAATGACGCTCGGTTTCGTGCATTAAAGACTTAGGAATAAATCATGGCTCGCAAGACCCCCATTGAGCGCTACCGCAACATCGGTATCTCCGCGCACATCGATGCTGGCAAAACCACCACGACCGAGCGCGTGCTGTTTTACACCGGTGTGAACCACAAGATCGGTGAAGTGCACGACGGCGCCGCCACCATGGACTGGATGGAGCAAGAACAAGAGCGTGGTATCACCATCACCTCCGCTGCGACCACCTGTTACTGGAAGGGCATGGCGAACAATTTCCCGGCCCACCACATCAACATCATCGACACCCCGGGTCACGTTGACTTCACCATCGAAGTCGAACGCTCGATGCGCGTGCTCGACGGCGCCTGCATGGTCTACTGCGCAGTCGGCGGCGTGCAGCCCCAGTCGGAAACCGTGTGGCGTCAGGCCAACAAGTACAAGGTCCCGCGTCTGGCCTTCGTCAACAAGATGGACCGTACCGGTGCCAACTTCTTCAAGGTCTACGACCAGATGCGCGCCCGCCTGAAGGCCAACCCGATCCCGATGCAAGTGCCTATCGGCGCCGAAGAAAACTTCGAAGGCGTGATCGACCTGGTCAAGATGCGCGCGATCTACTGGGACGACGCTTCCCAGGGCATGAAGTTCGACTACCGCGACATTCCCGAGCATCTGAAGGCTGACGCCCAGAAATGGCGCGAAAACCTGGTCGAAACCGCTGCTGAAGCATCGGAAGACCTGATGAACAAGTACCTGGAAGAAGGCGACCTGACTGAAGCCGAAATCAAGGGCGCCATCCGTCAACGCACCATCTCCGGCGAAATCGTCCCGATGATGTGCGGCACCGCCTTCAAGAACAAGGGCGTGCAAGCCATGCTGGACGGCGTGATCGAGTACCTGCCGTCGCCGGTGGACATCCCCCCGGTTCCGGGCCTGAACGAAGACGACGAGCCGGTCGTGCGCGAAGCCAAGGACGACGAGAAGTTCTCCGCCCTGGCCTTCAAGATCGCAACCGACCCGTTCGTTGGTCAGCTGTGCTTCATCCGTTGCTACTCCGGTACCCTGAACTCGGGCGACACCGTGCTGAACTCGGTGAAGTCGAAGAAGGAACGTATCGGCCGTATCGTTCAGATGCACGCCAACCAGCGTGAAGAAATCAAGGAAATGATGGCCGGTGACATCGCCGCCGTCGTGGGCCTGAAGGACACCACCACCGGTGACACCCTGTGCGACGACAAGGCAATGGTCGTGCTGGAACGCATGGTCTTCCCCGAGCCGGTGATCTCGCAGGCTGTCGAGCCCAAGACCAAGGCCGACCAGGAAAAGATGGGCCTGGCCCTGAACCGCCTGGCTGCTGAAGATCCGTCCTTCCGCGTGCGTACCGACGAAGAATCGGGCCAGACCATCATCGCCGGTATGGGCGAGCTGCACCTGGACATCATCGTCGACCGCATGAAGCGTGAATTCAACGTTGAAGCCACCGTCGGCAAGCCGCAGGTGGCTTACCGCGAAACCATTCGCAAGACCTGCGAAGAATCCGAAGGCAAGTTCGTCAAGCAGTCGGGTGGTCGTGGTCAATACGGTCACGTCGTGCTGAAGATCGAGCCGCAAGAAGCCGGCAAGGGCTTCGAGTTCGTCGACGCCATCAAGGGCGGTACCGTTCCTCGCGAATTCATCCCGGCCGTTGAAAAGGGTGTGCGTGAAACCCTGAACACCGGCGTGCTGGCCGGTTACCCGGTGGTTGACGTGAAGGTCACCCTGTTCTTCGGTTCGTACCACGATGTGGACTCGAACGAAAACGCCTTCCGCATGGCCGGCTCGATGGCCTTCAAGGACGGTTGCCGTCGCGCCAGCCCGGTCATCCTGGAACCGATGATGGCCGTCGAAGTGGAAACCCCGGAAGACTACGCCGGTACCGTGATGGGCGACCTGTCGTCCCGCCGCGGTATGGTGCAAGGCATGGATGAAATCGCCGGCGGCGGTGGCAAGATCATCAAGGCCGAAGTGCCTCTGTCGGAAATGTTCGGTTACTCGACCACGCTGCGTTCGGCTACCCAAGGCCGTGCAACCTACTCGATGGAATTCAAGCATTACTCCGAAGCGCCCAAGAACGTGATCGACGCAATCGTCACCTCCAAGGCCAAGTAAGTTGCAGCAAGGGCGGTCTCTTCCGTGTGGAAGGGATCGCCGGCTGGATCACCAGCCAATCATTGAATATTGAACATCGAACACATCGTTCTTTTGAAGGAAATTTAAAATGGCAAAAGGCAAGTTTGAACGGACCAAGCCGCACGTGAACGTCGGTACCATCGGTCACGTTGACCACGGCAAGACCACCCTGACCGCTGCAATCGCAACCGTTCTGTCGAAGAAGTTCGGCGGCGAAGCGAAGGCATACGACCAGATCGACGCAGCGCCTGAAGAAAAGGCCCGCGGCATCACCATCAACACCGCGCACGTCGAGTACGAAACCGCCAATCGTCACTACGCGCACGTTGACTGCCCAGGCCACGCCGACTATGTGAAGAACATGATCACCGGTGCTGCGCAGATGGACGGCGCGATTCTGGTGTGCTCGGCCGCTGACGGCCCGATGCCCCAGACCCGTGAACACATCCTGCTGTCGCGTCAGGTCGGCGTTCCTTACATCATCGTCTTCCTGAACAAGGCTGACATGGTGGATGACGAAGAGCTGCTGGAACTGGTGGAAATGGAAGTCCGTGAACTGCTGTCGAAGTACGAGTTCCCTGGCGACGACCTGCCCATCGTGAAGGGTTCGGCCAAGCTGGCGCTGGAAGGCGACACCGGTCCCCTGGGCGAGCAAGCGATCATGGCCCTGGCTGAAGCGCTGGACACCTACATCCCGACCCCGGAACGTGCTGTTGACGGTACCTTCCTGATGCCGGTGGAGGACGTGTTCTCGATCTCCGGTCGTGGCACCGTGGTGACTGGTCGCGTTGAGCGCGGCATCATCAAGGTCGGCGAGGAAATCGAAATCGTCGGTATCGCCGACACCCAGAAGACCACTTGCACCGGCGTGGAAATGTTCCGCAAGCTGCTGGACCAAGGTCAAGCTGGTGACAACGTTGGCGTTCTGCTGCGTGGTACCAAGCGTGAAGACGTGCAGCGCGGCCAGGTTCTGGCCAAGCCGGGTTCGATCAAGCCGCACAAGCACTTCACCGGCGAGATCTATGTTCTGTCGAAGGACGAAGGCGGCCGTCACACCCCGTTCTTCAACAACTACCGTCCGCAGTTCTACTTCCGTACCACTGACGTGACCGGTGCGATCGAACTGCCGAAGGACAAGGAAATGGTCATGCCGGGCGACAACGTGTCGATCACCGTGCAACTGATCAACCCGATCGCCATGGAAGAAGGTCTGCGTTTCGCCATCCGTGAAGGCGGTCGTACCGTCGGCGCCGGCGTCGTCGCCAAGATCTTCGACTAATCGTCGAATCGCAGTAGCAGCAAAGCAACACTAGTCGCATTTTTAACATCGCCGGGGATGATCCCCATCCCCGGTTCGTTCTTTAAAGGAAAATCATGTCGGTTCCTAGCCAAAAAATCCGTATCCGTCTGAAAGCTTTCGACTATCGTCTGATCGACCAGTCCGCTCTGGAAATCGTTGACACCGCAAAGCGTACCGGCGCTGTCGTCAAGGGCCCGGTTCCCCTGCCGACCCGCATCCAGCGCTTCGACGTCCTGCGTTCGCCGCACGTCAACAAGACTTCCCGCGATCAGTTCGAAATCCGTACCCATCAGCGCCTGATGGATATCGTCGATCCGACCGACAAGACGGTTGACGCATTGATGAAGCTGGACCTGCCCGCTGGCGTTGATGTCGAAATCAAGCTGCAGTAATTGCAGTCATCAGCAGGTGTAGTGTTGGAAAAGCGCACAACCTCGGTTGTGCGCTTTTCTTTTAGGGGCTATAATACTCGGCTTCGATGTGGGTTTTGCGTCCGCAAAGCCTGCAATTTATGGTAGTACGAACATCAGCCCCGCCCAATCGCAGGCGGGAATGGAGAAAACAATGAGCCTGGGCCTTGTTGGTCGCAAGGTTGGTATGATGCGCATCTTCACGGAAGATGGGGATTCGATCCCTGTGACCGTGCTGGACGTGTCCAACAACCGCGTGACACAAATCAAAACGCCTGAAGTGGATGGTTATTCCGCTGTTCAGGTGACCTTCGGTCAACGCCGCGCTTCGCGCGTGGTGAAAGCCGCCGCCGGCCACTTCGCCAAAGCTGGCGTCGAGGCAGGTACTGTCCTCAAAGAATTCCGTGTTGACGCTTCCAAGGCTGCCGAACTGAAGGCAGGCGACGTCGTTGGCATCGGCATGTTTGAAGCTGGCCAGAAAGTCGACGTGCAAGGCGTGTCGATCGGTAAGGGCTACGCCGGTACCATCAAGCGTTACAACTTCGCATCGGGTCGCGCGACCCACGGTAACTCCCGCTCGCACAACGTTCCTGGCTCCATCGGTATGGCGCAGGATCCGGGCCGCGTGTTCCCCGGCAAGCGCATGACCGGTCATCTGGGTGATGTCAAGACCACCGTCCAGAACCTGGAAATCGCCCGTGTGGACGCAGAGCGTCAATTGCTGTTGGTGAAGGGTGCCGTTCCCGGCGCCAAGAACGGTCAAGTGATCGTTTCGCCGGCAGTCAAAGTCAAAGCGAAGAAGGGGGCTTAATCAATGGAACTGAAGCTCCTGAATGACCAAGGTCAAGCTGCTTCGAACGTCGCTGCGCCGGATACCATTTTCGGTCGTGACTACAACGAAGCCCTGATCCACCAGGTCGTGGTTGCCTACCAAGCTAACGCTCGTAGCGGCAATCGCAAGCAAAAGGATCGTGAAGAAGTCAGCCACACCACCAAGAAGCCGTGGCGTCAAAAGGGTACTGGCCGTGCACGTGCCGGTATGTCCTCGTCGCCTCTGTGGCGCGGTGGTGGTCGTATCTTCCCGAACTCGCCTGACGAAAACTTCACCCACAAGGTCAACAAGAAGATGTATCGCGCAGGTGTCTGCTCGATCCTGTCCCAGTTGGCACGTGAAGGCCGCCTGTCGGTCGTGGAAGAATTCGCCGTCGAAGCCCCGAAGACCAAGCTGCTGGCCCAAAAGCTGAAGGGCATGGGCATGGAATCGGTGCTGGTTATTACCGACAGCCTGGACGAAAAGCTGCTGCTGGCCTCGCGCAATCTGCCGGGCGTGCTGGTGGTCGAGCCGCGTCAAGCTGATCCCGTGTCGCTGGTGTACTTCAAGAATGTCTTGATCACCAAGCCGGCTCTGGCAAAGATTGAGGAGTTGCTGGCATGAACGCAATCGTGAAACATAGCGAAGAGCGCCTGATGAAGGTGCTGCTGGCACCGGTGATCTCCGAAAAGGCAACTTTCGTCGCCGAGAAGAACGAGCAAGTCGTCTTCCTGGTCGCCAAGGATGCTACCAAGCTGGAAGTCAAGGCCGCCGTCGAACTGCTGTTCAAGGTGGAAGTGGAATCGGTGCAAGTCGCCAACCGTCAGGGCAAACAGAAGCGCTCGCGCAACGGTATGGGCCGCCGCAACCACACCCGCCGTGCTTTCGTCAGCCTGAAGCCGGGTCAAGAAATCAACTTCACCGAGGAGGCTAAATAATGGCACTCGTAAAAGTGAAGCCGACCTCGCCCGGTCGGCGCGGCATGGTCAAGGTCGTCAATCCCGACCTGTACAAGGGCCGTCCGCTGGCATCGCTGGTCGAAAAGAAGTCCAAGACCGCCGGCCGCAACAACAACGGTCACATCACCACCCGCCACATCGGCGGTGGTCACAAGCAGCACTACCGTGTTGTCGACTTCCGTCGCAACAAGGATGGCATTCCTGCCAAGGTCGAGCGTATCGAATACGACCCGAACCGTACCGCGCACATCGCACTGCTGTGCTACGCGGACGGTGAGCGCAAGTACATCATCGCTCCCAAGGGCGTGTCGGTTGGCGATCAGCTGATCAGCGGTTCTGAAGCTCCGATCAAGTCGGGCAACACCCTGCCGATCCGCAACATCCCAGTCGGTACCACTATCCACTGCGTGGAAATGCTGCCGGGCAAGGGCGCGCAAATCGCCCGTACCGCCGGTGCCGCTGTCGTGCTGATGGCACGCGAAGGTACCTACGCTCAGGTTCGCCTGCGCTCCGGTGAAGTGCGTCGCGTTCACATCGAATGCCGCGCCACCATCGGTGAAGTCGGTAACGGCGAGCACAACCTGCGCAAGATCGGTAAGGCCGGTGCAACCCGTTGGCGCGGTGTGCGTCCGACCGTTCGTGGCGTTGTCATGAACCCGGTGGATCACCCGCACGGTGGTGGTGAAGGCAAGACCGCCGCTGGCCGTCACCCGGTTTCGCCGTGGGGCCAGCAGACCAAGGGCAAGAAGACTCGTAGCAACAAGCGTACGACTTCGATGATTGTCTCGCGTCGCGGCAAGAAATAAAGGATAAAACATGACACGTTCATTGAAAAAAGGTCCTTTCTGCGACGCCCACCTGGTGAAAAAGGTTGAGGCTGCCCAGGCTACCAAGGACAAGAAGCCGATCAAGACCTGGTCGCGTCGTTCGACCATCATGCCCGACTTCATCGGTCTGACCATCGCCGTGCACAACGGCAAGGCACACGTGCCTGTCTATGTGTCGGAAAACATGGTTGGTCACAAGCTCGGCGAATTCGCGCTGACCCGTACTTTCAAGGGTCACGCTGCCGATAAGAAGGCTAAGAAATAAGGTCCTATGATGGAAACTAAAGCTACTCTGCGCGGTGTGCACCTGTCGGCCCAGAAAGGCCGCCTGGTTGCAGACCTGATCCGCGGTAAAAAAGTTGATCAGGCACTGAATATCTTGGCCTTCAGCCCCAAGAAGGGCGCGGTCATCATCAAGAAGGTTCTGGAGTCCGCAATCGCGAACGCCGAGCACAACGATGGTGCCGACATTGACGAGCTGAAAGTCAAGACCATTTATGTGGAAAAGGGTGCGGTCCTGAAGCGCTTCACAGCGCGTGCAAAGGGCCGTGGTGATCGTATTTCCAAGCAGTCGTGTCACATCTACGTGACCGTCGGAAACTAAGGAGTCACGATGGGACAGAAGATTCATCCAACCGGTTTCCGTCTGGCGGTTACACGTAACTGGGGCTCGCGTTGGTATGCAGGCAACAACAACTTTGCCGACATGCTCAACGAGGACCTGAAGGTCCGTGCTTACCTGAAGAAGAAGCTGAAGAACGCCTCGGTCGGCCGTGTGGTCATCGAGCGTCCGGCCAAGAATGCCCGCATCACCATTTACAGCTCCCGTCCGGGCGTTGTGATTGGCAAGAAGGGTGAAGACATCGAAGTGCTGAAGTCGGCACTGGCCAAGCTGATGGGCGTGCCCGTGCACGTCAACATCGAAGAAATCCGCAAGCCGGAAGCCGATGCTCAGCTGATCGCTGACTCGATCTGTCAGCAGCTGGAAAAGCGCATCATGTTCCGCCGCGCCATGAAGCGTGCGATGCAGAACGCCATGCGTCTGGGCGCCCAAGGCATCAAGATCATGTCGTCGGGTCGTCTGAACGGCATCGAAATCGCACGTACCGAATGGTACCGTGAAGGCCGTGTGCCCCTGCACACCCTGCGCGCCGATATCGACTATGGCTTCGGCGAAGCTGAAACCACCTACGGCATCATCGGTGTGAAGGTGTGGGTCTACAAGGGCGATCGCCTGGCAAACGGCGAAGCGCCGGTGCTGGTCGGTGAACCGGAAGACGACAAGAAGCGTCGTGGTCCCCGTCGTGACGACGGCAAGCCGGGTGCACGTCCCCGCTCCAAGACTGGTGCTCCTGGCGCCGGTGCAAAGCGTGGCGGTGGTCGTCCTCAAGCTGCCGATGCCGGTGTGTCGGCTGAGAAAGCAGGAGAATAATCATGCTGCAACCAGCACGTAGAAAATATCGTAAAGAACAAAAAGGTCGTAACACCGGCATTTCGCACACCCGCGGAACCGCCGTCTCGTTCGGCGATTTTGGTCTGAAGGCAGTTGGCCGCGGCCGTATTACTGCTCGTCAGATCGAAGCTGCTCGTCGCGCGATGACCCGTCACATCAAGCGCGGTGGTCGTATCTGGATCCGCGTTTTCCCGGACAAGCCAATCTCCCAGAAGCCTGCTGAAGTGCGTATGGGTAACGGTAAGGGCAATCCGGAGTACTACGTGGCTGAAATCCAGCCGGGTAAGGTACTGTACGAGATGGACGGTGTGGACGAAACCCTGGCTCGCGAGGCGTTCCGTTTGGCTGCTGCCAAATTGCCGCTTGCGACGACTTTCGTTGTTCGCCAAGTCGGTCAATAATTAGGAGCGGAACATGAAAGCATCGGAACTCCGCGGTAAGGACAAGGCAGGGCTGGAAAAGGAACTGGGCGAGCTGTTGAAGGCCCAGTTCAGCCTGCGCATGCAAATTGCGACCCAGCAACTGAACAATACCGCACAGCTGAAGAAGGTACGTCGCGACATCGCACGTGTGAAAACTGTGATCAACTCGAAGGATGGCCAACAATGAACGATCAAGTGAAACAAGCGCTCAAGCGCACGCTGATTGGCAAAGTTGTGTCGGACAAGATGGACAAGACCGTCACTGTCGAAATCGAGCGTCAAATGAAGCACCCGCTGTACGGCAAGATCATCAAGCGCACCAAGAAGTACCATGCGCATGATGAGCAAAACTCGGCGAAGGCCGGCGATGTGGTGGAAATCACCGAAAGCCGTCCGATCTCCAAGACGAAGTCGTGGACTGTGACCCGTGTGGTGCAGGAAGCACAAATCGTCTAAGCAGTAAATGTAGTACTTGCGTGCTCGATATTATGCTGCCATAATATCGAGCTCTTTCTTTGTAAGCATAAGCCTGCAAAGAGAGGCTCAAGAGTAGCTCTATTCGTCCCCTAACTAGCGAGTTCGCTTGCTAACAGGACCAAGACTGACCGCCAGCGCATCGTGCGAAGCGGATTAAGTTGGGAAAGAAAATATCATGATTCAAACTGAAAGCCGGCTCGAAGTGGCCGACAACACTGGTGCGCGCGAAGTTCTGTGCATCAAGGTCTTGGGTGGTTCCAAGCGCCGCTATGCGGGCATTGGCGATGTGATCAAGGTTACTGTCAAGAGCGCAGCACCGCGTGGTCGCGTCAAGAAGGGTGAAATTTATAACGCTGTCGTCGTTCGCACCGCCAAGGGCGTGCGTCGTCAGGATGGTTCGCTGGTCAAGTTCGATGGTAATGCTGCCGTCCTGCTGAACGCCAAGCTCGAGCCCATCGGCACCCGTATCTTTGGGCCGGTGACTCGTGAGCTGCGTACAGAGCGCTTCATGAAGATCGTCTCCCTGGCACCTGAAGTTCTGTAAGGAGTGGTCATGGCAAAGATTCGTAAAAACGATGAAGTCATCGTGTTGACCGGCAAAGACAAGGGCAAGCGCGGTGTCGTGACTGCTCGCGTCAGCGCCGATTATGTCGTCGTGGAAGGCGTGAATGTCGCAAAGAAGGCGACCCGTCCCAATCCGATGACTGGTGCAACTGGCGGCATCGTCGATAAGCTGATGCCAATTCATGTGTCGAACGTCGCGTTGTTCAACGCGGCGACCGGCAAGGCAGATCGTGTGGCTTACAAGGAAGTGGACGGCAAGAAGGTCCGCGCTTACAAGTCCAACGGCGAAGTCGTTAAGGTTTAAACATCATGGCACGTCTTCAACAGTTTTATAAAGATAAGGTCGTCGCCGATCTGACTACGAAGTATTCGTACAAGTCGGTGATGGAAGTTCCGCGCATCCTGAAGATCACCCTGAACATGGGTCTGTCGGAAGCAGTTGCGGACAAGAAGATCATCGAGCACGCCGTTGGCGATCTGACCAAGATCGCTGGCCAGAAGCCGGTGGTGACCAAGGCTCGCAAGGCTATCGCAGGTTTCAAGATCCGCGAAGGCTATCCGATCGGTTGCATGGTGACCCTGCGTGGCGCCCGCATGTACGAATTCCTGGATCGTCTGATCACCGTGGCCCTGCCGCGCGTGCGTGACTTCCGTGGTGTGTCGGGTCGTGCGTTCGACGGTCGTGGCAACTACAACATCGGTGTGAAAGAGCAGATCATCTTCCCCGAAATCGAGTACGACAAGATCGATGCACTGCGTGGCATGAACATCAGCATCACCACGACTGCAAAGACCGACGACGAAGCGAAGGCGCTTCTCGCCGCATTTAAATTCCCGTTCAGAAACTGAGGATGCCATGGCAAAACTGGCACTGATTAACCGTGAACAGAAGCGCGCAGAAATGGTGAAGAAGTATGCTGCCAAGCGCGCCGAGTTGAAGGCTATTATCGACGACCAATCGAAGTCGGATGAAGAGCGTTACGAAGCACGTCTGAAGCTGCAGGCGCTGCCCCGTAACTCGGCTCCGACCCGCCAACGTAACCGTTGCGCGCTGACTGGCCGTCCCCGTGGTACTTTCCGCAAGTTCGGATTGGGCCGTATCAAGGTCCGTGAAATCGCCATGCGCGGCGAAATCCCGGGTTTGACCAAAGCTAGCTGGTAATAGGAGAAGAAGCAATGAGTATGAGCGATCCTATCGCCGATATGCTGACCCGTATCCGCAATGCACAAGGCGTGAACAAGACCACCGTCGTCATGCCGTCTTCCAAGGTGAAGGTTGCCATTGCCAACGTCCTCAAGGACGAGGGTTATATCGAAGATTTCGCCGTGGTTGCCGCAGATGGCAAGGCTGAATTGAAAATCGGTTTGAAGTATTACGCTGGCCGTCCGGTCATCGAGCGCCTGGAGCGCGTGTCCCGTCCGGGTCTGCGCATCTACAAGGGCAAGGATGATATTCCGAACGTCATGAATGGCCTGGGTGTGGCGATTGTGTCCACCCCGCGCGGCGTGATGACTGATCGCAAAGCACGCGCAACCGGTGTCGGTGGCGAAGTGATTTGCTACGTGGCCTAAGGAGTGCAAGATGTCTCGTGTAGGTAAAATGCCTGTTGCACTGCCGAGTGGCGCGGAAGCGACCATCACTGCAGAGCAAATCACCGTCAAGGGCCCGCTGGGCTCCTTGACCCAACCGCTGACCAAGAAGGTCAAGGTGGTCAACAACAATGGCTCGCTGAGCTTCGAAGTGGCTGACGACAGCCGCGAAGCCAACGCGATGTCGGGCACCCTGCGTGCTCTGGTCAACAACATGGTCAACGGCGTCACCAAGGGCTTCGAAAAGAAGCTGAACCTGGTCGGCGTGGGTTTCCGTGCACAAGCACAAGGCGACAAGCTGAACCTGTCGCTGGGCTTCTCGCACCCCATCGTTCACCAGATGCCTGCCGGCATCAAGGTTGAGACCCCGACCCAGACCGAAATCCTGATCAAGGGTATCGATCGCCAGGTGGTTGGCCAGGTCGCCGCTGAAATTCGCGCGTACCGCGAACCCGAACCCTATAAGGGCAAGGGTGTGCGCTACGCTGACGAAGTGGTGACGCTCAAAGAAACCAAGAAGAAGTAATAGGGGTTGACGATGGACAAGAAACAATCTCGCCTGCGCCGTGCGACTCAGACTCGCGCCAAGATCGCAGAACTGAAGGTGAATCGTCTGGCTGTGCACCGTACCAACACGCACATCTACGCCAGCGTCATCGGCCCCGACGCCAACGTGCTGGCCTCCGCTTCCACTCTGGAAGCAGAAGTCCGCGCCGAGCTGGCTGGTCAATCCGGCAAGGGTGGCAATGCCGCCGCTGCCGCCCTGATCGGCAAGCGCGTTGCAGAGAAGGCTCTGAAGGCCGGTGTGACTGAAGTCGCATTCGACCGCTCCGGTTTCCGTTATCACGGTCGCGTCAAGGCGCTGGCTGAGGCTGCGCGTGAAGCCGGCCTGAAGTTCTAAGGATTATCGATCATGGCAAAAATGCAATCGAAAACGCAAAGCGACAAGCCTGATGACGGCATGCGCGAAAAGATGATCGCAGTCAACCGCGTCACCAAGGTGGTGAAGGGTGGCCGTATCATGGGTTTCGCAGCGCTGGCAGTGGTTGGTGACGGCGATGGCCGCATCGGCATGGGTAAGGGCAAGTCCAAGGAAGTGCCCGTCGCCGTGCAGAAGGCAATGGAAGAAGCACGTCGCAAGCTGATCAAGGTCACCCTGAAGAACGGTACCGTGCAGCACACCGTCATCGGCAAGCACGGCGCTTCGTCGGTGATGATCTCGCCGGCCAAGGACGGTACTGGCGTCATCGCCGGTGGTCCGATGCGCGCGATCTTCGAGGTGATGGGCGTGACCAACGTGGTGGCCAAGTCGACCGGTTCGACCAACCCCTACAACATGGTCCGTGCCACCCTGGACGGTCTGTCGAAGATGAACACTCCGGCTGAAATTGCTGCCAAGCGCGGCAAGTCGGTCGAAGAAATCCTGGGCTAAGGTGATCGAGATGGCTAACACAATCAAAGTCAAGCTGGTCAAGGGTCTGATCGGTACTCGTCAGGACCACCGCGCAACCGTGCGCGGTCTGGGTCTGCGTCGCGTCAACTCGGTGTCCGAACTGGAAGACACCCCGTCGGTGCGTGGCATGATCAACAAAGTGTCCTATCTTGTGAAAGTGGTGTCGTAAGCGTCAGCTTGCGAACGGAGCGAATCATGCAATTAAACACTATCCAACCCGCAGAAGGCGCGAAGCACGCTAAGCGTCGCGTCGGTCGTGGTATCGGCTCTGGCCTGGGCAAGACTGCCGGTCGTGGTCACAAGGGTCAGAAGTCGCGTTCGGGCGGTTTCCACAAGGTCGGCTTCGAAGGCGGCCAGATGCCCCTGCAACGCCGTCTGCCCAAGCGCGGTTTCAAGTCGCTGGCTACGCCTTACAAGGCTGAAGTTCGCCTGTCCGACCTGGAAAAGCTGCCCGTCGCCGAGATCGACGTGCTGGCACTGAAGCAAGCCGGCCTGGTGTCGGAACTGGCTCGTGTCGTGCGTATCATCAAGGCTGGCGAACTGACCAAGAAGGTAACCGTCAAGGGTCTGATCGCAACTGCTGGTGCCAAGGCCGCTATCGAAGCAGCCGGTGGTTCCATCGCTGAGTGATCCGGTCCCGGAGCATTAATTGGCAACTACTCCTCAATTAGCGAAAGGTGCCGCAAAAGGCTTCCCCTGGGGGCGTTTGTGGTTCCTGCTGGGAGCGTTGATCGTTTATCGCATCGGTGCACATATCCCGGTTCCGGGTATTGATCCGACGCAGTTGGCGCAGCTGTTCAAGCAGAATCAGGGCGGCATTCTGGGCATGTTCAACATGTTCTCCGGTGGTGCCCTGTCGCGCTTTACGATCTTCGCACTGGGGATCATGCCGTATATCTCGGCATCGATCATCATGCAGCTGCTGTCGGTGGTTTCGCCGCAGCTGGAAGCATTGAAGAAAGAGGGTGAGGCCGGTCGTCGCAAGATCACGCAGTACACCCGTTACGGCACCCTGGTGCTGGCGACCTTCCAGGCGCTGGGCATTGCGGTGGCGCTGGAATCGCAAGCCGGCCTGGTGCTGGATCCGGGTCTGGCCTTCCGTATGACCACGGTGGTGACGCTCATCACCGGCACGATGTTCCTGATGTGGCTGGGCGAACAGATCACCGAACGGGGTCTGGGCAATGGCATCTCGATCATCATCTTCGCGGGTATTGCAGCAGGCCTGCCGAATGCTCTGGGCGGCTTGTTCGAGCTGGTTCGTACCGGTTCGATGAATGCCCTGTCGGCGATCCTGATCTGCGTGATCGTGGCTCTGGTGACGTTCCTGGTGGTCTTCATCGAACGTGGTCAGCGCAAGATCCTGGTGAACTATGCGAAGCGTCAGGTCGGCAACAAGATCTACGGTGGTCAAAGCAGCCACCTGCCGCTGAAGCTGAACATGGCTGGCGTGATCCCGCCGATCTTTGCATCGTCGATCATCCTGTTCCCGGCCACGATCACCAGCTGGTTCACATCGGGTGATTCGTCAAATCCCTTCATTCGTTTTCTGAAGGATCTGGCGGCATCGATGGCACCAGGCGAACCGATCCATGCCTTGCTGTATGCGGTGGCTATCGTCTTCTTCTGCTTCTTCTACACCGCACTGGTGTTCAACAGCAAGGAAACGGCAGACAACCTGAAGAAGAGTGGTGCGTTTGTTCCGGGTATCCGTCCGGGTGATCAGACGGCGCGTTATATCGACAAGATCCTGATGCGCCTGACCCTGGCCGGCGCCGTGTACATCACTCTGGTGTGCCTGTTGCCAGAGTTCCTGATCGCACGCTGGAAGGTACCGTTCTATTTCGGTGGCACATCGCTGCTGATCATTGTGGTCGTGACGATGGATTTCATGGCCCAAGTGCAGAACTATGTGATGTCTCAGCAGTATGAATCGTTGCTCCGCAAAGCTAATTTCAAGGGTGGCATGACACCGCGATAAGCGGCCTCATGCCCCAGAGGAAGAAGACACGGAATGGCAAAAGACGACGTTATTCAGATGCAGGGCGAGATTCTTGAAAATCTGCCCAACGCGACATTCAGGGTTAAGTTGGAAAACGGTCACGTTGTACTCGGCCATATTTCCGGCAAGATGCGCATGAATTACATCCGTATCCTGCCTGGCGATAAGGTAACGGTGGAACTGACGCCTTACGATTTGAGCCGGGCACGTATCGTGTTCCGAACCAAGTAACAGTGAAACATTGAAAGAAAGAGGGCCACAATGAAAGTGCTCGCATCAGTCAAGCGGATCTGCCGCAACTGCAAAATCATCAAGCGCAATGGCGTCGTTCGTGTGATCTGCACCGAACCCCGTCACAAGCAGCGCCAGGGTTAACTTAACGTTATTGATCGAGGAATAACGAATGGCACGTATTGCAGGGGTCAACATCCCCAACCATCAGCACACCGTAATCGGCCTGACCGCCATCTATGGTATTGGCCGTCCGCGCGCACAAGACATTTGCGCTGCTACCGGCGTTCCGACCAACAAGAAGGTCAAGGACCTGGACGATAACGAGCTGGAAAAGCTGCGTGACGAAATCGCCAAGTTCGTCGTGGAAGGCGATCTGCGCCGTGAGTTGTCCATGAACATCAAGCGTTTGATGGACCTGGGTTGCTACCGCGGTCTGCGTCACCGTCGCGGCCTGCCGGTTCGTGGTCAACGCACCCGCACCAACGCCCGTACTCGCAAGGGTCCGCGCAAGGCCGCTCAATCGCTGAAGAAATAATCCCGGCAGGCGCAAGCACTGGTCGGATTCAAGGAAGAAATTATGGCAAAGTCCCCCAACAACGCAGCAGCATCGCGTGTTCGTAAGAAAGTTAAGAAGAACGTTGCTGAAGGCATCGCGCACGTTCACGCTTCATTCAACAACACCATCATCACGATCACCGACCGTCAGGGCAATGCCCTGTCGTGGGCGACCTCGGGTGGTGCTGGCTTCAAGGGTTCGCGCAAGTCGACTCCGTTCGCCGCCCAGGTCGCCGCTGAAAGCGCCGGCAAGGTCGCGATCGAATGCGGCATCAAGAACCTGGAAGTGCGTATCAAGGGCCCTGGCCCGGGCCGTGAATCCGCAGTGCGCGCTCTGAACAACCTGGGTATCAAGATCACCCAGATCCAGGACGTGACCCCGGTCCCGCACAACGGTTGCCGTCCGCCGAAGCGCCGTCGCATCTAAGTTGTAGTATAATCTTGCGCTTTCGCCTGGCTTCAGGTGAAAGCGCTGGAAATCACCCGCCAATCGCCTTGGCGGGTTTTGTTCTTAAGACCACTGTCTGACCGCATGCAGGTCAGACTAGCGTCCGGCAGTCTGGGACGTCATTGATAAAGGAAATACCGTGGCACGTTATATCGGACCCAAAGCAAAACTCTCCCGCCGCGAAGGCACCGACCTGTTCCTGAAGAGCGCACGCCGCTCGCTGGATTCCAAGTGCAAGCTGGATTCCAAGCCAGGTCAACACGGCCGCACCTCCGGCGCCCGCACTTCCGACTACGGCAACCAGCTGCGTGAAAAGCAGAAGGTCAAGCGCATGTACGGCGTCCTCGAGCGTCAGTTCCGCCGCTACTTCGCTGAAGCCGACCGCCGCAAGGGCAACACCGGCGAAACCCTGCTGAAGCTGCTGGAATCGCGCCTGGACAACGTCGTCTACCGCATGGGCTTCGGCTCGACCCGCGCTGAAGCGCGTCAGCTGGTGTCCCACAAGGCCCTGACCGTGAACGGTCAAGTCGTGAACATCGCTTCCTACTCGGTCAAGGCTGGTGACGTCGTCGCCATCCGCGAAAAGGCCAAGAAGCAAGTGCGTATCGCCGAAGCCCTGTCGCTGGCCGAATCGAACGGTTTCCCGCAGTGGGTTTCCGTGGATTCGAAGAAGCTGGAAGGCACCTTCAAGTCCGCTCCGGACCGTAGCGAAATCGCTGCCGACGTCAACGAATCGCTGATCGTCGAACTGTACTCGCGTTAATCCGCTGTACCGCTGTACCTCTGTGCCCACCTCATGGTGGGCATTTTTCCGAACTGCCATCAGCCTTATCGGTGTAACGAGCCGAGGGTATTGAAAAGGACAATTCATGCAAAACAGTTTGTTGAAGCCCCGCATCATCGAAGTGGAAACACTGGCTCCCGGTCACGCCAAGGTCGTGATGGAGCCGTTCGAGCGCGGTTATGGTCACACCCTGGGCAACGCGCTGCGTCGCGTGCTGCTGTCGACCATGAGCGGTTACGCTCCCACCGAAGTCACCATCGCCGGTGTCGTGCACGAGTACTCCTCGCTGGACGGCGTGCAGGAAGACGTCGTGGATATCCTGCTGAACCTGAAGGGCGTGGTCTTCAAGCTGCACAACCGTGACGAAGTCACCCTGACCCTGAAGAAGGAAGGCGAAGGCGCCGTCCTGGCTTCCGATATCGATCTGCCGCACGACGTCGAACTGATCAACCCGGATCACGTCATCGCCAACCTGACCGGTGGCGGCAAGCTGGACATGCAGATCAAGGTCGAAAAGGGCCGTGGCTACGTGCCGGGCAACGTGCGTCGCCTGTCCGAAGACACCAACAAGACCATCGGTCGCATCATCCTGGACGCGTCCTTCTCGCCGGTGCGTCGCGTGTCCTACGCTGTGGAATCCGCACGTGTGGAACAGCGTACCGACCTGGACAAGCTGGTCATGAACATCGAGACCAACGGCGTCATCACTCCGGAAGAAGCGATCCGCCAGTCGGCTCGCGTGCTGGTTGATCAACTGAACGTGTTCGCTGCCCTGGAAGGCACCGAAGCGACTGCAGAAGCACCGTCGCGCGCACCGCAGGTCGATCCTATCCTGCTGCGTCCGGTGGACGACCTGGAACTGACCGTTCGTTCCGCAAACTGCCTGAAGGCCGAGAACATCTACTACATCGGCGATCTGATCCAGCGCAGCGAAAACGAACTGCTGAAGACCCCGAACCTGGGTCGCAAGTCGTTGAACGAAATCAAGGAAGTCCTGGCTTCGCGTGGCCTGACCCTGGGCATGAAGCTGGAAAACTGGCCGCCGGCCGGTCTGGAGAAGTAATTCCTGCTGCCTGGCTGGCGTGGAGCACCATCCCGCCGGCCAGGCTGGCAAGACGCTGTATCTGTCGCACCCGTCGTACCCGTAGCAATACTTTTATCCGTCATTTACCGGTCCGCGGTCCGGACAGCGAAGCTGGCCTGCCGATAGAAGAACTGGATCAAAACTGTAACCTGAAAGGAAATTACCATGCGTCACCGTCACGGTCTCCGCAAACTGAATCGTACTTCGTCCCACCGTCTGGCCATGCTGCGCAACATGACTGTCTCCCTGCTGCGTCATGAAGCCATCAAGACCACCCTGCCGAAGGCCAAGGAACTGCGCCGCGTCGTCGAGCCGATCCTGACCCTGGGCAAGACCGACACCCTGGCCAACAAGCGTCTGGCCTTCAACCGCCTGCGCGATCGCGAAATCGTCGGCAAGCTGTTCTCCGAACTGGGCCCGCGCTACGCTGCCCGTAACGGCGGCTACCTGCGCATCCTGAAGATGGGCTTCCGCCAAGGCGACAACGCTCCGATGGCCTTCGTCGAGCTGGTGGACCGTCCGGAAGTCAGCGACGCCGCGGATGCCCCGACCGCTGAGTAAATCACTCGGTTGTCCGTCTCTGCAGAAAAGCCAGGCTCAGCCTGGCTTTTTTGTTTTTTGGTAGCCATTTTTCATGGCATGTCCTGATCTTGCATGGCGGCGCGCCGGCACAGTCTGTGGTTGAATACGGCATGCGCAAGGAGATGCTGACATGACCTCGTCCCTGTTGAACCAACCGCTTCTGGTCCTGGCCAATGTGCCGGATCAGGCGCTGGCCGAAAAGATCGCCACAGCCCTGGTGGAACCAGGGCTGGCAGCCTGCGTCAATATCCTGGCGCCGGTGAGCTCGGTCTATCGCTGGCAAGGCAAGATGCAGCGTGAGAGCGAAATCCCCTTGCTGATCAAGACCACGCAGGCGCGCTACCAGGAGCTGGAGCGAACCATCCTGCAGTTGCATCCCTATGATGTGCCGGAGATCATCGCCTTGCCGCTCACGGCAGGTCTTCCGGCCTACCTCGCCTGGATGCAGGATGAAACCGCCCGGCCATTACGCCTGTAAGGCAGACAAGGAACTCCGTTGAATCTCATCATGACGCGCCACCGGATTGGCCGGCGCCTGCAGCGCTTGTGGCTGCTCTCCCTGCAGTGTCTGCTGATGCTGGTGGCCACGCTGTCCACGATCGTGGCGCATGCCGCCGAAGATTATCTTCCGCCGGAGCAGGCCTTCCAGCTCAGCGGACGCATGGTCGATGCCGGGACCCTGGAATTGAGCTATCGCATCGCCGATGGCTATTACATGTACCGCGACCGCTTCCACTTCAGCGCCGAGGGCGCGACGCTGGGCGAGCCACAATTTCCCCCCGGCAAGCGCAAATATGACGACAACTTCCAGAAGGAAGTGGAGACCTATCACCAATCGGTGACGGCCCGCATGCCGGTCAGCGGCGCTGTGGGCAGATTTACCGTGGTGGCGGTGTCGCAAGGTTGCGCCGACAAGGGGCTATGTTATCCACCGATGACGCTCAAGCTGACCATGTCGCCCCAGGCGACCGGCCAGAGCGTGGGCGCGGGCGGCGGTGATGCGATGCAGGCCACCGGCGGCAGCGATATCGACGGAATTGCCGCCGTACTGAAGAGCGGCAAGCTGTGGAGCATCCTGTCGCTGTTCTTCGTGCTGGGTATTGGACTCTCCTTCACGCCTTGCGTGCTGCCGATGCTGCCCATCCTGTCCTCGATCATCGTCGGCCAGCAGACTGCCGCCGGCGGTGGCCGCGCTCGCAGCTTCCTGATGTCGGTCGCCTACTCGCTTGGTATGGCCTTGGTCTATACCGCCCTGGGTGTGGCCGCCGGGATGCTGGGCGAGGGCTTGTCGGCCTATCTGCAAAACCCGTGGATGCTGGCCGGCTTTGCGCTGCTGATGGCGGTACTGGCCCTGTCGATGTTCGACGTCTACACGCTGCAGGTGCCGGCCTCCGTGCAATCCCGCCTGTCGTCGGCCTCGGGCAATGGCAGCGGCAAATGGCTTGGCGTGTTCCTGATGGGCGCGATCTCGGCACTGATCGTCGGCCCCTGCGTGGCCGCGCCGCTGGCCGGGGCACTTCTCTACATCAGCCAGACCGGCAACGTGGTGCTGGGCGGTAGCGCCCTGTTTGCGATGGCCGCCGGCATGAGCGTACCGCTGCTGCTCATCGGTGCGTCTGCAGGTGCGCTGCTCCCTCGCGCAGGCGCCTGGATGGATGCGGTCAAGCGCTTCTTTGGCGTGCTCATGCTGGGTACGGCGCTGTGGATGGTCTCGCCGGTGATCCCGTCCTGGCTGCAGATGGCGGGCTGGGCGATGCTGGGCATCGGCTATGGCGCCTTCCTGCTGTGGTCCCGCCCGGGAGGCTGGATCGCACGTGGACTCGGCCTGGCGGTGGTCACATTGGGTCTGCTGCAACTGGTCAGCGTGGTGACCGGTGGTCGCGACCCATTGGCGCCGCTGTCGCATCTGCGCGCGCAGGGTACCGCGGTGGTCGGCACGGACTTTGTGCGCATCCGTTCCAGCGCCGAGCTGGACGCGGCCCTGCAGCAGAATGCCGCCGGTGAGCGCCGTCCGGTGATGCTGGACTTCTACGCCGACTGGTGCGTCTCCTGCAAGGAAATGGAACGCTTCACCTTCAGTGACCAGCGCGTGAAGGAACGCTTCGGCCAGATGCTGCTGCTGCAGATCGATGTGACCGCCAACAATGCCGATGACCGCGCCATGCTCAAGCGCTTCAATCTCTTCGGCCCGCCCGGGATCATGTTTTTCGATGCGGATGGACGCGAGCTGGTACAACGCCGCGTGATCGGTTACCAGGATGCAGACAAGTTCGTGTCCACGCTGCAAAACCTGTAGAAATCATTGCGCTGCGTTATTTGGATACCACTTTATAGTCGTTGGCCTGACGCGGGCATCGCGTTATAGTCAGCCTTTCTGTTTTCAACCGTTCAACCAAGGAGACCACCATGACGCTGCGCCTGGGCGATACTGCACCGGATTTCGAGCAAGAATCCTCGATCGGCAAGATCAAATTCCACGACTGGGCGGGTGATTCCTGGGTCGTGCTGTTCTCCCACCCGGCTGACTTCACGCCGGTCTGCACCACCGAGCTGGGTCTGACGGCCAAGCTCAAGCCCGAATTCGACAAGCGCAACGTCAAGGCCATCGCCCTGTCGGTCGACGGTGCCGAAGCCCACAACCAGTGGATCAAGGACATCGAGGAAACCCAGCAGACCGTGGTCGGTTTCCCCATCGTGGCCGACGTCGACAAGAAGGTCGCTGGTCTCTACGACATGATCCACCCCAACCAGTCCGAGACGGCTACGGTGCGTTCGCTGTTCGTCATCGATCCCAAGAAGAAGGTGCGCCTCATCATCACCTACCCGATGAGCACCGGCCGCAACTTCGACGAAGTGCTGCGCGTCATCGATGCCCTGCAACTGACCGATGGCTACACCGTGGCCACCCCGGGTAACTGGAAGGACGGCGACGACGTCATCATCCCGCTGTCGGTCAAGGATGAGGAAGTCATCAAGCAGAAATATCCCAAGGGCTACAAGTCGCCGCGCCCTTACCTGCGCATCACCCCGCAACCGAACAAATAATCCGGCAAGCGGTCGGCCGGACCAAAGAAAAGCGCTCCTGCGGGAGCGCTTTTTGTTTGGCGCGCGCCAGGCCGGGCTCACTCTTGCGGCGCTACCGTGCGCGCAAAGTCGTCGATGAACAGCCGCGCCACCGGGGAGAGCATGGTGCCGTGTCGTGTCACGAGCTGGTAGGGTTCGCTGCGGGTATGCAATTGCAGCGGCAGGATGCGCGTCATGCCGAAACGCGTGCAGAACTGCGCCACGTCCACCGACAGCAGGGCCACGAAGTGCGGATTCTTCTGCAGCAGCGACAGCGTGGTGAAGGCCGAGGTGGTTTCCATCAGGTGCAGCGGGAAGCGCAGGTCGGCGTCGTGGAATTCCCGCTCCAGCGTGAGCCGCATCGGCATGTTGGCCGAATACACCACCCATCGCGAATCGGCCAGATCCGCCAGTTGCAGACTGGATGCTCCGGCCAGGGGATGCTGCACACTGGCCACCACCGCCAGTTGTTCGTCATGGATGTTGAAGGCGTCATACAGGTCCGGGCGCTGGCTGATGCTGGTGCGGCAGATCGCCAGATCCAGCCGGCCCTGGTCGAGCAGGCGCAGCAATCGGGCACTGGTGTCTTCCACGATCTCCACCGACAGCGAGGGATGGCTCTCCAGCAGGCGCGTCAGCGCATCGGTCAACAACGGCACTGCTCCCATGATGGTCCCCACTGCCAGCCGGCCGCCGTGACCTTGCATGATCGACAGCATCTCTTCCCGCAGGTGGGTCAGGTCGGTCTGGATCAGCCTTGCATAGCGGATCACGCAATGGCCCAGCTCGGTGGGCTCCAGCCCGCGGTTGGTGCGGGTGAACAGTTGCACACCCAGGGTGCTTTCGATCTCCTGCAGCGCCTTGCTGGCGCCGGGCTGGGTCAGGGCCACCTGCTCGGCCGCCTTGAGCAGCGAGCCGTGGTCGGACAGGGCAATCAGAAGCCTTAACTGGCGCAGGTGCAGGCGGGAGGTGATGGAGGCCAGGGAGGGCAGGGTATTGTGCATGGCGTTGATCCTCGAATAGGTCTCCAGTATGAGCTTTGGTTATACCCATATCAACAGCTCTCATTAGCCAAGGGCCGGGCGATGGCTTAGAGTCTCGCTTTCAAAAGCAGGTCGCAGAGGGAAAAGGTCGGGCTCGCAGGACGGCGTCGACACCCCCAGACCGCGGCCTGGCTGGCGACATCTATGAATCATGGCTATGTAATCACAGCATGATTCGAAGCTTAATTGCACCTAACGGCACCCTAATGGCACTCATCAACTACATCACCCAGGTCCAGTTCGACTACGGCGCACTGGCGCTGCTGCAGCAGGAATGCGATCGCATCGGCATCAAGAAGCCGCTGGTGGTCACCGACATGGGCATCCGCAATGCCGGTCTGCTGGACAAGGTCCTGGCGCAGCTCAAGGAAGGCAGTGCGGCCGTGGTCTACGACCAGACCCCGCCCAACCCCAACGAAGCTGCCGTACGTGCGGCCGTGGCGCTGTTCCGCGAGCAGGGCTGCGACGGCATCGTGGCCGTGGGTGGTGGCTCTTCCATCGACCTGGCCAAGGGCGTGGCGGTCTGCGGTACGCATGAGGGACCGCTGAAGTCGTTCGCGCTGATCGAAGGCGGCCTGTCCAACATCACCGCCCGGACCGCGCCGGTGATCGCCATTCCGACCACCGCCGGTACCGGCAGCGAAGTCGGCCGTGGCGCCATCCTGATCCTGGACGACGGCCGCAAGGTCGGCATCATCTCGCCCTACCTGGTGCCCCGGCTGGCCATCTGCGACCCTGAGCTGACGCTGGGCCTGCCGCCGCTGATGACCGCCGCCACCGGCATGGACGCCATCGCCCACTGCCTGGAAACCTTCATGGCACCGTCCTTCAATCCGCCTGCCGATGGCATCGCGCTGGATGGCCTGTGGCGCGCCTGGGCGCATATCGAACGCGCCACCCGTGAGCCGGGCGACCGCGAAGCACGACTCAACATGATGAGTGCCTCGATGCAGGGCGCCATGGCCTTCCAGAAGGGCCTGGGTTGCGTGCACAGCCTGTCGCACTCGCTGGGCGGCATCAATCCCAAGCTGCACCACGGCACCCTCAATGCCATCTTCCTGCCGGCCATCATCGCCTTCAACGAAAGCGCGCCGACCATGGTCAAGGACAACAAGATGGCGCGCATGGCCCATGCCATGGGCCTGGCCAGCGGTGCCGAGATCGGCCCGGCGATCCGCGACATGAGCCGTCGCCTGGGCTTGCCGGCCGGCCTGGGTGAACTGGGCGTGAGCGAGTCCATGTTCCCGCAGATCATCAAGGGCGCGCTGGCCGATCACAGCCACAAAACCAATCCGCGCGAGGCCTCGGAACAGGATTACCTGCAGATGCTGCAGCAATCCATGTGATGGCCGACAATGACCGGCGCAGGGCAGCGGCCACGGCCGGCCTGTCCTGCAAGTCCCCCTCAGCTGCTCCCGCATTGCGCGGGCGCGGCTCTCATGCCTGACCCGAACCCGGGCGGCATCAACGAAACCAGCAGGAGCACATCGTGAGCTACAAGATCCTTGGACACAACTACATCGGCGGCCAGCGCAGCGGTCAGGGCGACGTCGCCCTGCATAGCGTGGACGCGACCACCGGCGCGCTCTTCGAGACCCCCTTCCTGACCGCCACCGAAAACGAAGTGGCCGCCGCCGTGGATGCGGCCGAGAAGGCCTATCCCCTGTACCGCGCCACCACCTCGCAACAGCGTGCCCAGTTCCTGGAAGCCATCGCCGACGAGATCGATGCCCTGGGTGACGATTTCCTCGCCGCCGTGGCCCGTGAAACCGCCCTGCCGGCCACGCCGCGCCTGGCCGGTGAACGCGCCCGCACCAGCGGCCAGATGCGCCTGTTCGCCAAGGTCCTGCGCCGTGGCGACTTCTACGGCGCGCGCATCGATACCGCCCTGCCGCAGCGCCAACCGCTGCCGCGCCCGGATATCCGCCAATACAAGATCGGCGTGGGTCCGGTGGCCGTGTTCGGTGCCAGCAACTTCCCGCTGGCCTTCTCGGTGGCCGGTGGTGATACCGCCGCCGCCCTGGCAGCAGGCTGCCCGGTGGTCTTCAAGGCCCACAGCGGCCACCTGGTGACCTCCGAACTGGTGGCCGATGCCATCGAGCGCGCCGTCAAGAAGACCGGCATGCCGGCCGGTACCTTCAACATGGTCTATGGCGACCGCGTGGGCGCCCAGCTGGTCAAGAGCGCCGGCATCCAGGCAGTCGGCTTCACCGGTTCGCTGCGTGGCGGTCGCGCCCTGTGCGACATGGCGGCTGCCCGTCCGCAACCGATTCCGGTGTTTGCCGAGATGTCCAGCATCAACCCCATCATCCTGATGTCGGAAGCACTGAAGGTGCGTGGTGACGCCATTGCCAAGGACCTGGCCGGTTCGGTCACGGTCGGCGTGGGCCAGCTGTGCACCAGCCCGGGCCTGCTGCTGGGTGTGCGTTCGCCCGAGCTGACCGCCTTCATCGAAAAGCTGTCGGCGGCCTTCGGCGGCAGCAATCCGGCCACCATGCTCAACAGCGGCGGCCTGACCCACTACAACGGCGGTGTCGCGCGCCTGACCCAGTTGCCGGGCGTGAAGGTGATCGCCACCGGCGGCACCAGCTACACCCAGGCCGTGCCGCATCTGTTCAAGGCCGACGCCGCGCTGCTGTTCTCCAAGGAAGCGCCGCTGGAAGAGGAAGTCTTCGGCCCCTCCACCGTCATCGTCGAACTGGAAAGCCGCGAGCAACTGCTGGACTTCGCCGCCAAGATGAACGGCCAGCTGACCGCCACCCTGCAAGCCGAGATCGGTGATCTGCAAGGCAACCAGGACCTGATCGCGATCCTGGAACAGAAGGCCGGCCGCCTGCTGCTGAACGGCTTCCCGACCGGTGTCGAGGTGTGTGATGCGATGGTTCACGGTGGCCCCTATCCGGCCACCTCGGACGCCCGTGGCACCTCGGTCGGTACGCTGGCCATCGAGCGCTTCCTGCGTCCGGTGTGCTACCAGAACTACCCCGACGCGATGCTGCCGGCACCGCTGCAGAACGCCAACCCGCTGGGCCTGATGCGCCTGGTCGATGGCGAGCAGACCCGCGCCACCGTCGCCTGATCCAGCACGTTGCAGCACCCGGACCGGCGCCCTGTCGTCGGTCCTGTTCCCCCTTCCCCGCACTCGATTGCGGGGTCGCAACAACAATATCCCAAGACCCCAAGAGGAGGAGACTCATGATGAAATCCATCCAGCGCGCTGCGCTGTCTGCTACCGTCTGCGCGCTGTTCGGCGCAGCGACCATCCCTTCCGCCCAGGCGGCGGGCGACACCATCAAGATCGGCTTCATCACCGACATGTCGGGCACCTATGCCGACTTCGACGGCCAGGGCGGCGTCGAGGCGATCCGCATGGCCATCGCCGATGCCGGCGGCACCATCAACGGCAAGAAAGTGGAACTGGTCTTTGCCGACCACCAGAACAAGGCCGACATCGCCGCCAACAAGGCGCGTGAGTGGTTCGACCGCGACGGCGTGGACATGCTGGTCGGTGGCGTGAACTCGGCGGCCAGCCTGGCCATGGGCAAGGTGGCGGGCGAAAAGAAGAAGGTCTTCATCTCGGTCGGCGCCGGCACCACGCGCCAGACCAACGAGGAATGCAATGCCTACACCATCCAGTACGCCTACGACACCACGGCCCTGGCGCGCGGCACGGGGGCTGCCATCACCCGTCAGGGCGGCAAGTCCTGGTACTTCCTGACGGCCGACTATGCCTTCGGCACCTCGCTGGAAAAAGACACCAGCGATGTCGTCAAGAGCAATGGTGGCAATGTCGTGGGCGCCACCCGGGTCCCGCTGGCGACCTCGGATTTCTCGTCCTTCCTGCTGCAGGCGCAATCCTCCAAGGCCCAGATCCTCGGGCTGGCGGTGGCCGGTGGCGACGTCATCAATGCCATCAAGGCGGCCAATGAATTCGGCGTGAACAAGACCATGAAGCTGGCGGGGCTCCTGATCTTCATCAACGATACCCACTCGCTGGGCCTGCAGCTCACGCAAGGGATGTACCTCACCGATGGCTGGTACTGGGACCTCAACGACCAGAGCCGCGCCTGGGCCAATCGCTACTTCATGAAGATGAAGAAGATGCCGTCCATGTTCCAGGCTGGTGATGCCTCGGCTGTGGGGCAGTATCTGAAGGCGGTGAAGGCCGTGGGCAGCACCGATCCGGACCAGGTCATGGATTACCTGCGCAAGAACCGCATCAACGATTTCTTCACCAGCAATGGCGTGGTGCGTCCGGACGGCCGCATGGTGCATGACATGTATCTGATGGAGGTGAAGAAACCTTCAGAATCCAAGCGCCCCTGGGATTATTACAAGCTGGTGCAGACCATTCCCGGCGAGCAGGCCTACATGACCAAGGCCGAATCCAAGTGCGCGCTCTGGAAGTAAGCCAGCGCCGATATTGAAACGCCCAGCAGGGCGCCGCCCGTGAGTGCGCCGCCCGCCCCTTTTTGAGCAGAAAGTCTGATGTGGATCGGACCATGTTCTACGCATCCCGGGTGACCGGGGTGCGTTTTTTTTCGCCCGGATGCTGCGCTCTCAGGCGCGGCGCGGTACCTGCGGACGCATGGCCACGCCCAGGCGGTTCCAGGCGTTGATGATGGCCACTGCGAAGGTCAGGTTGGCGATCTCGGCCTCGCTGAAGTGCTGTTGCAGCAGGGCGAAGGCGGCATCGTCCTTCTCGCCATCCTGCTGGTGCAGATAGGTGAAGCGTTCGGCCCAGTTGAGCGCGGCGCGCTCCTGTTCGGTGAAGAAGGGGATTTCGCGCCAGGCGGCCAGGGTGTTGAGGCGCTGCTGGTCTTCGCCATTCTTGAGCAGGTCATGCGAGTGCATGTCGGCGCAGAAGGCGCAACCGTTGAGTTGGGAGACGCGCAGGAATACCAGTTCCAGCAGCTTGGGATCGACCCCGCTCTGGTGCACCGCTTCGCTGGCCTTGAGCAGGGCGTTGAAGGCGGGAGCGGCGAGCTTGGCGTGGGGCAGACGTTGCTTGAAGTCGGACATGACAATTCTCCATCAGTGGGTGAGGTGACAGCGGCGCGAATCGCCGGTGTTCCTCCACTAGACGGAGCGGGGTGTCGTCTTGTGACAGTTTTCGGAAAAAAGAAGCGAAATAATCTTCAGGCCGGGTCCAGCTGCTGACGGGCAATGGCCGCCAGCTTGTCCGGATTGCGGACCACGTAGATCTCGCGAATGCGCCCACCCTCGGTTTCCAGCACCTGGGCCGATTCCAGCGTGCCATCGACGTAGCGCAGCAGGCCCGGCGTGCCGTTGACCGAGGCTGCACGATAGGCGATGCGCTCGCCGAAGCGGCGCAGGTTGGCGTAGTACAGCCAGGAGATGCGCTCGGCGCCGGCCAGCGGATGGGGGAAGGAAGCGACCTTGCCACCGCCGTCGCCGATCAGGCGGGCATCCTCGGCCAGCAGGCCCAGCATGGCGTCGCGCTGGCCACTCTGGACCGCTTGCATGAACTTTTCCAGCAACAGGGCGTGGGTTTCGCGGGTGACCGGGCTGGAGGCCGCGCGCAGGGTGGCGCGCGGGGTCACGCTGCCGGGCGCGCCGGCCGATTTGGCATCATGGCGCGACAGGCGTTCGCGGGCGCGGTGCACCAGCTGGCGACAGCTGGCCTCAGATTTCTGCAGGATGGCGGCGATGTCGGGGTAGTCGTTGTCGAATACTTCGCGCAGCAGGAAGGCGGCGCGCTCCTCGGGTTTGAGGCGCTCCAGCAGCAACAGGTAGGCAAAGGACACATCGCTATGCTGCTCCAGCAGCGCCTCCGGCGAAGGCGCCAGGCTGGCCTGGCCGTACAGGTCGATCTCGGCGGCCGGTTCGGCCAGGTCCACCAGGGGTTCCGGCAGCCAGTGGCCGACGTAGTGCTGGCGCTCCTGCTGCAGCTGGCGCAGGCGATCGATGCACAGCCGCGTCACCACCGTCACCAGCCAGGCCTCGGCCGATTCCAGTTGCTGCCGGTCCTGGGCATGCCAGCGCAGCCAGGCGTCCTGCAGCACGTCTTCGGCGTCGCTGCGCGAGGCCAGCATGCGGTAGGCCACGCCGAACAGGCGCGGCCGGTGGCGGGTGAAGAGGTCGAGATCGTCTGCCATCAGCGCAGCCGGCGGGTGCCGAGGATCAGCCCTGCTTGAGCTTGCGCGCGATGTCCAGCGCGAAGTAGGTCAGCACGCCATCGGCGCCGGCGCGCTTGAAGGCCATCATGGCTTCCATCATGGTCTTGTCGTGATCCAGCCAGCCGTTCTGGGCGGCGGCCTTGATCATCGCGTATTCGCCGCTGACCTGGTAGGCGAAGGTGGGCACGCGGAATTCGTCCTTCACGCGGCGCACGATGTCCAGGTAAGGCATGCCCGGCTTGACCATCACCATGTCGGCGCCTTCCTTGAGGTCCAGCGCGACTTCGCGCAGGGCCTCGTCGCTGTTGGCCGGGTCCATCTGGTAGGTGGCCTTGCTGCCCTTGCCCAGGTTGGCGGCCGAGCCGACCGCATCGCGGAAGGGGCCGTAGAAGGCCGAGGCATACTTGGCCGAGTAGGCCATGATGCGGGTGTAGATATGGCCCTTTGCTTCCAGCATGGCGCGGATGGCGGCGATGCGGCCGTCCATCATGTCCGAGGGGGCGACCACGTCCACGCCGGCATCGGCCTGGGTTTGCGCCTGCCTGACCAGCAGCGCGAGGGTTTCATCGTTGAGGATGTAGCCGGTCTCGTCCAGCACGCCGTCCTGGCCGTGGCTGGTGTAGGGGTCCAGCGCCACGTCGCACAGCACGCCCAGTTCGGGGAAGCGCTCTTTCAGCGCCCGCACCACACGCGGGACCAGTCCATCCGGGTTGGTGGCTTCGATGCCATCGGGCGTCTTCAGGGCCGGATCGATCACCGGGAACAGCGCCAGCACCGGCACGCCCAGCTTCACGCATTCTTCGGCCACCGGCAGCAGCGCATCCAGCGACAGGCGTTCCACGCCCGGCAGCGAGGCCACGGGGGTGCGCAGGTTCTGACCTTCCTGCACGAATACCGGATAGATCAGGTCGGCGCTGGTGATGACGTTTTCGGCCATCAGCGCGCGCGAGAAGGCATCGCGACGCATGCGGCGCATGCGCAGGGCAGGGTAGGCGGCGTTGGAACTGAAATCGGTCAAGGACATAGGTTCGCTTTCAATAAAGAGATGTTGTATGACGCTATCTTGAAATATTTTCTAGGCAAATATCGCTAACTTCGGAAAATTGCCTGCTTAGATTCGAGCGGCGAACAACTTTCCCTCGGTATGGCTTATCTTTGCTGCGGGTAATTCATTTGCCCCCCGCTTCCCCTTCCCTCCCTGAGCGGGGCCGATCGCGCTAGCGATAGGCGTTCGCCCCGGAGAATATCCCTGTTCTCCGGGGTTTTTTTCGTCATGACGTTTTACTCCGGTCCGAAGGATGTCGCCTTGTCGGCGATCAGGCTTGCTGTGTGTCCTGATCTTGGGCGACGTCGTCGTCGGCCACCGCGGCCGAGGCTGCTGGCTGGTTCAGGCCGGCCAGTTCCACGATCTTGTCGTTGGCCTCTTCCAGGCCGGTCCGCTTGAGGGCGGAAAACAGTTGCACCGTGAACGGGAAGGGCTGGCCGTTTTCATCGACGTAGCTCTGCAGGTAGGTCTGGGCCTGGCGCAGGGCGTTGGTGGACTCATTGCGGTTGAGCTTGTCGGCCTTGCTCAGAATGCAATGGATGGGTTTGCCGGTCGGTGCGAACCACTCGATCATCTGGATATCCAGGTCGGTGAAGGGACGGCGCGAATCGACGATCATCACCAGCGCTGCCAGCTGTTCGCGCTGTCGTACGTAGTCGCCCAGCAGGGCTTGCCAGTGGTGCTTGGCCGAGCCGGACACTTCGGCATAGCCATAGCCTGGCAAGTCCACCAGCATGGCCCGGATGTCATCCGGGCGCGCCTCGTCGTTGCGGTGCTGCCCGACGTGGGCGCCGCCGATGGAGAAATAGTTGATGTGCTGGGTGCGTCCCGGCGTCTTGGAGGCGAAGGCCAGGCGCTTCTGGTTGCACAGCACGTTGATGGCACTGGACTTGCCGGCATTGGAACGCCCGGCGAAGGCGATCTCCGGTACGCTGGTCTTGGGCAGGTCCCGCAGGTGATTGACGGTGGTGAAGAAACGGGCTTGCCAAAGTTGCGACATGGTGGGGGGAAATCCGAAAGAGGAGGGAAAAACGCGGAGAAGCTATTGTACAATGGCCCGAAACCCAACGCCTCGTTGACGCCGGGCAAGTAAAAAATATGGCGGCCATTGGAGACAGGTCAAACGACGGGCATTTGGTTTAGGGGCAGCTAGCCGCCGAACGGGCAAAATCTCTCAATTCCACAATAAGTATTAGGGTGACGAATGAACCGTGCCTTTTCCCCACTGTTGTACTCCGTTTTTGCTGCCATCCTGGCAGTGGCCAGCGCAGCCCACGCGGCTGACGACAAGAAGACCCCGATCAAGGCCGATCCGGCCAAGGGCGAAGCGCTCTACACCAATGGCGACAATGCGCGCAACATCGTGGCCTGCGTGTCCTGCCACGGCGCGGCAGGCAATTCGACCATCACCCAGAATCCCAAACTGTCCGGCCAGCATGAGGCCTACATCGCCAAGCAGTTGCTGAACTTCCGTACCCCGGATCGCAACAACCCGGTGATGTCGCCGATGGCCAAGGCCTTGTCGGACGAGGACATCCACAACGTCGCGGCTTATCTGGCTACCCAGGCACCCAAGCCCGGCGCGGCCAAGAACAAGGACACCATCGACCTGGGCAAGCACATCTGGCGCGGTGGCATCGCCGCCAAGAACGTGCCGGCCTGTGCCGGCTGCCACAGCCCCAATGGTGCCGGCATCCCGGCCCAGTATCCGCGCCTGGCCGGCCAGCACCAGGATTACACGGTGGCCCAGTTGACCAACTTCCGCGGCGGCGCGCGTACCAACAGCGTGCAGATGACCAGCATTGCCGAACGCCTGTCGGACAAGGAAATCAAGGCAGTGGCCGATTACATCGCCGGCCTGAAATAAGCCATCTGCGGGATTGCGCAGAGGGATGGCAATATCAAAGGCGGCCCCGTGCCGCCTTTTTTCATCGGCTTCATTGGCCCTCCCTTTGCCACCATCTGCCTTCACCTGCCTTGATGCAGGTCGTAGCATTCCGGGCCCGCCTGGCCGAAGATATCGCCCGTCGCGCTGGTCCGGCTGCGGCCCAGCGCACCGACATACCCGGATGGCGTTGGCGTCTATTGCCGATGGCATATCACGGACTTTCTCCCGGAGCGGTAAAATCCGGGTTCGCATCGCTTTGCCGACCGGCAAGGTGCCCCCCAGGTAAGCGGAACCGGCAGGCCCGGTCCGGTAAGGCAGGAATATGACGACGGGCAGCAGTACCCAAGGAATCCAGATCAGGACCCGCCAGCGCTGGTTGGGAGAGGCGGTCGAACTGATCTCATCGATGCGCTTTGCCATCAGCCTGTTGACGCTGATCGCCATCGCCTCGGTGATCGGTACGGTGATGAAGCAGAACGAGCCGATGCCCAACTACGTCAACCAGTTCGGCCCGTTCTGGTTCGAGATCTTCGCCAAGGTGGGGCTGTACGCGGTCTACTCGGCCTGGTGGTTCCTGCTGATCATGGGTTTCCTGGTGTTGTCGACCTCGCTGTGCATCGCCCGCAACGGTCCCAAGATGCTGCGCGACGCCAAAAGCTGGCGCGACAACGTGCGCGAGCAGTCGCTGCGCAATTTCCATCACAAGCACGAGTGGCAGAGCGGCGAGACGCCGGCCGAGGCTGCGGCCCGACTGGTGCGGCAGGTGGCGTCCAAGGGCTACAAGACCAAGCTGGCCGACCGGGATGGCGCAATGCTGCTGGCGGCCAAGCAGGGTGCGGCCAACAAGTGGGGCTATATCTTCGCGCACGCGGCCATCGTCATCATCTGCCTGGGTGGCTTGCTCGACTCGGATCTGCCGATCCGCTTCCAGCAGTGGTTCTATGGCAAGCAGGCCTTCGCCGGCAACGGCATCATTTCCGAGATTCCTGAACGCTATCGCCTGGGCCTGAACAACCCGACCTTCCGTGGCAATACGCTGATCCCGGAAGGCTCCAGCAGCAGCACGGCCATCATCCCGCAAAAGGATGGCGTGATGATCCAGGACCTGCCCTTCACCATCACGCTCAAGCGCTTCATCATCGATTTCTACTCCACCGGCATGCCCAAGCTGTTCGCCAGCGAAGTGGTGGTGCGCGACCATGAGACCGGCCGCGAGACCGCCGCCACCATCAAGGTCAACGAGCCGCTGATCTACAAGGGCGTGGCGATCTACCAGTCCAGCTTCGAGGACGGCGGCAGCAAGCTCAAGCTGGTCGGCTATCCGATGCGGGGCGGTGCCAACGGTCGTTTCGAACTGGCCGGTGAGGTCAACGGCACCACTGCGCTGCCCGCCGCGCTGGGCGACTACACCATCGAATGGAGCGGCTTCCGTCCCTTCAATGTGGAAAACATGCAGGCCGCGGCCTCGGGCTCCACTGCCGGCTCCACCTCGGGTGATGCACGCGCGGTCAACGTCGGCAAGAACGTCAATCGCGGCTTCATCGAGGGCCTGGACAAGCACCTGGGCTCCAGTGCCAAGAATGCCAACAGCAAGGACTTCAAGAACGTCGGCCCGAGTGTGCAATACAAGTTGCGCGACAAGACCGGCCAGGCCCGCGAGTATTTCAACTACATGCAGTCGCTGCCCATCGACGGCGCCGACGTCTTCCTGGCCGGCATGCGCGAGCAGCCCGACCAGCCTTTCCGCTACCTGCGCATCCCGGCCGACGACAATGACAGCGTGGCCGAGTGGATGCGCCTGCGCGCCGCCCTGGCCAATCCGGCGCTACGCGAGGAAGCGGCTCGCCGCTATGCCCAGCAGGCCATCAGCAGCGGGCGCGACGCCTCGCCGGTGCTGCGCGAGCAGCTGCAGCAGTCGGCGCTGCGCGGCCTGTCCATCTTCGCCGGTGACGGCAAGGTGTCCGGCTATATCGCCGTGACCCGCTTCCTGGAGCAACTGCCGTCGGCCGAACAGGAAAAGGCCGCCGATATCTTCATGAAGATCCTCAACGGCAGCATGTGGGAGCTCTGGCAGGCGGCCCGCGCCAAGGATGGCCTGGCGGCGGTGAGCAGCGACGAGAAGCATGGTCGCTTCCTGCAGCTTTCCATCAATGCGCTGGCTGATGCCGCCTTCTATCCGGCCCCGGTGTTCCTGCAACTATCGGGCTTCCAGGAGATCAAGGCATCGGTGCTGCAGGTGACGCGTTCGCCGGGCAAGAAGGTGGTCTACCTGGGCTGTCTGTTCCTGGTGCTGGGGGTGTTCGCGATGCTGTACATCCGCGAGCGCCGTCTGTGGATCTGGATCAAGCCGGCCGCCGATGGCCAGGGCAGCCAGGCGCTGATGGCCATGAGCACCCAGCGCCGTACGCTGGACTTCGACAAGGAATTCGAGCAGATGAAGGGCCGCCTCTCGGGGACGGCATCGCCGGCCGCAAGCGGGACCGGTAAAGATTGAACATGCGATTGAACATGCCGCCGACGTATGGCGGTTATCATCCGGGGCAGATCAGCGCGCCAGCCGCTTTGGCTGGCACCGCCCGGGACAGCAGCAGTGGAGAACACAATGGAACTGACCCAAGCAAACCAGGCCTATTCTGAAGAACAGGGCTTCTTCCGCCGCCTTGGCATCGTGGACTGGCTCTACGCCGCCTTGCTGGTGGCCGGCGCGCTGTACGCCTTCGGGCGCTTCGGCGCCTACATGGATTACTACGAGAAGGCGGTGCTGCTGCTGGCCGCACCCACCTTCGCCTGGCTGGGCTGGCACTGGAAGCCGGTACGCCTGCTGATGGTGGTGATCGCGGTGCTCTCGCTGGGTGCCATCGCCATGTACGGCGGCGCACTGGAGTTGGCCGACAAGAAGTTCTTCCTGAAATACATGCTCTCCAGCCAGTCCGCCATTCTCTGGATGAGCGCGCTGTTCTGCCTGTCCACCCTGTTCTACTGGGGCGGCCTGGCCACCACCGCCGGCACCGGCAACGCCATCGGCTCGCGCCTGTGCTGGGCGGCCGTGGTGCTGGGCTTTACCGGCCTGATGGTGCGCTGGTACGAGTCCTACCTGATCGGGCCGGACGTGGGCCACATCCCCATTTCCAACCTGTATGAAGTCTTCATCCTGTTCTGCCTGATCACGGCGCTGTTCTATCTGTATTACGAAGAGCGCTACGCCACCCGCCAGCTGGGTGCCTTCGTGCTGACCGTCATCACGGCGGCGGTGGGCTTCCTGATGTGGTATACCGTCTCGCGGGATGCGGCCGAGATCCAGCCTTTGGTACCGGCGCTGCAAAGCTGGTGGATGAAGATCCACGTGCCGGCCAATTTCATCGGTTATGGCACCTTCGCCCTGGCCGCCATGGTGGCCGTGGCCTATCTGCTGCGCGAGCGCGGTTACCTGGCCGATCGCCTGCCCCCGCTGGAGGTGCTGGATGATGTGATGTACAAGGCCATTGCCGTCGGTTTCGCCTTCTTCACCATCGCCACCATCCTGGGTGCGCTGTGGGCGGCCGAAGCCTGGGGCGGCTACTGGTCGTGGGACCCGAAGGAAACCTGGGCGCTCATCGTCTGGCTCAACTACGCGGCCTGGTTGCACATGCGCCTCATGAAGGGCCTGCGCGGCCGTGCCGCGGCCTGGTGGGCGCTGGTCGGCCTGCTGGTGACCACCTTCGCTTTCCTGGGAGTCAATATGTTCCTCTCGGGTCTGCATTCCTACGGCGAACTTTGACGGCGTCGGCGGCTCCTTGATCAGGGCGGCCTCGCCCCCCTGAACCATAAGGAGCAAGCATGAACGACAGCACCCTGACGCCGGAACTGGTCATCTTCGATTGCGACGGCACCCTGGTCGACAGTGAAGTGGTGGCGGCGCGGGCCTGGTCCGAGTACGTGGCCAACTATGGCGTGAGCCTGAGCGCGGAAGAAGCGCTGGCGCGCTTTCGCGGCGTCAGCATGAAGTGGTGCATTTCCCACATCGAACAATTGCGGGGCCAGGTGCTGCCCGCCCATTTCGAAGAAGAATTGCGCGCGCTGATGGGCAGCCTGCTGGAGCAGCACCTGCAGCCGATCAGCGGTGCCGTGGAGATGCTGGAAAAGCTGCACCTGCCCTTCGCCCTGGCCTCCAACGCGCCGCATCACAAGATCGAGTTGTGCCTGCGCGTCACCGGCCTGCTGCCGCATTTCGCCGGGCGTATCTTCAGCGCCTACGATGTGCAGCGCTGGAAACCCGATCCCGCGCTCTTCCTGTTTGCCGCCGAACGCTTGGGCGTGCCGCCGCAGCGCTGCGCCGTGGTGGAGGACAGCCTGCCGGGCGTACAGGCGGGTCTGGCGGCCGGCATGAAGGTGATCGCCCTGCAGGAGCATGCGCTGCACCCGGAGCTGCCCGCCGGCGTGGCCGTTATCACCCACCTCGGGCAACTGCATGCGCAGCTTGCCTAAGCGCAGGCTTTCCAAGCCATGGCCGGCTTCGGTAAGATCACTCACACTTTTCACCCTGGGTAACCCTGGCAAGCATGCTCCACCCCATCGACCGCGAACGGCAGATCATCTATTGCGACCGGGCCATCGAAGTGCGCCCCCTGGGTTTGCGCGAAGCGCCGGCATTGTTCGACGCCGTGCGCCAATCGATGCAGGCGATCAGTCAGTGGGAGGCCTGGTGCACCCCGGATTACAGCCTGGTCGACGCCAAGCTGTTCCTGCAGCGCGCCATCGAGCAATGGCAGGTCCATGCTGCCTATGACTTCAACATCATCGATCGCACCAATGGCCTGGTGATCGGGTCGGTTGCCGTCAATCAGGTCAGCCAGCTGAACCAGATGGCCAACCTGGGCTATTGGATCCGTGAAGGTTATACCGGCCGCGGCATCGCCGCCGTGGCGGCCCGGGCCGCGGCCGCCTTCGCCTTTGCCAAGACCGGCCTCACCCGCCTGGAGATCGTGGCCCAGGCCGGCAATCTGCGCAGCCAGCGGGTCGCGGAGAAAACCGGGGCGACGCTGGAATGCCTGGCCCGCAATCGCCTGGTCTTTCATGGCGAGCCACGCGATGCCACCGTCTTTTCACTGGTCCCAAGCGACCTGGGACGGCCGGTACCGGTGCATACCTGACCCCTGTCGCATCCCCCGATAAAAATGCCGGCAGGTAATTTTCTGTCGCTTTTTCGTCGTCTGAACTGAAATAAAGATACGTTTCGCAACAAAATTTTTGATCAGTCTTTGGTCAGAAAACCTGCACAATCCCGTCCATTCTGACAGCGCTGTCAGCCTTGATGGCTGCGGGTTTGCGCCGTTTTTGCGGGGCCGCATAAAAAGATTGTCGTGAAGTAATTTCGATTTGGCTGACAAAATACTGACTTTTCACGTATTCCAAATCGCTGCTCGGGCGTTACATAGCTAAAGCGCTGTCAAGAAACGTAGCGCTTTGTGTATCTGGAGCAGTTTCCCGGAATCAGGCAGCAAGCAACATCTTCCGGGGCGCTGCGTGTTCTCCCGAAAAAAACTCAGGACGGGAGAACGTTGAGCGTCAGCGACGTAAGAGGAAATACGATGCAAGCCATACAACGCAACAAGACCACGAACAATAACCACGCCGGCCGCGCCGCCCAACAATACGTCATGGGCGGGGAAGCGCGTACTTCCCGCCTGGCCAAGCGCCTCAAGGGTGCCGAGGCGGTACATCAGGACGATGATTGCAACGCGCGTTACGACAAGATCTCCAAGCAGATGGATGACGCGCTGGAGGGCGGTTCGCCCCAGCGCTTCAAACGTCCCAAGATGGAAAGCGACATCATCGCGCGTTGATGCCTGCACAATGAAAAACAGCCGGAGGCAGGTCTGCTCCGGCTGTCATTTTCTCCAGCATGGGCCGCTGGCGTGAGGTTTTCTGAATTTTCGCCACGCAGCCCTGGGGGCCAAGCCTGGAGGTCCAGGTCTAGAGATTTTCCTCGCGCGGGTCCCGTGCCAGCAGCCGGGCGACCATTTCCTGCACCGACACGCCATCGAACAGGGCCGCCGCCACTGCATCGGTGATCGGCATGTCGATGCCTTTTTCGCGTGCCAGTGCGCGCACCGCCTGTGCACAGCGCACGCCTTCGGCAACGTGACCCAGCTCGGTCACGATATCTTCCAGCTTCTTGTTCTGCGCCAGCCCCAGCCCCACGCGACGGTTGCGGGAGAGGTCGCCGGTGCAGGTCAGGATCAGGTCACCCACGCCCGAGAGTCCCATGAAGGTCTCGGGACGCCCGCCTAGCGCCACCCCCAGCCGGGTGATTTCTGCCAGACCGCGGGTGATCAGCGCAGCGCGGGCATTCAATCCCAGTTGCAGGCCATCGGCCACGCCCGTGGCGATGGCCAGGATGTTCTTGACCGCACCACCAATCTCCACCCCCACCAGGTCATCGCTGGAATAGATGCGGATATTGTTGCCATGTACGGCCCTGACCACGCGCTCGCACAGGGCAGCGTCGGCACCGGCGATGGTCAGCGCGCAAGGCAGGCCGCGCGCCACTTCCTGCGCAAAGGACGGCCCCGACAGCACGCCGGCCGGCAGGTCGCTGCCCAGGACCTCCTGCACAACCTGATGCGGCAACAGGCGCGTACCTTCTTCCAGCCCCTTGCACAGCCAGACCAGGTTGGGAATCGCGTGATGGCGCAGATGGCCGGCCAGTTCACGCAGGCCGGAGACCGACGAGGCGGCGATCAGCAGCGACTCGGCTGGGTCGGCGCAGACGTGCCGTACGGCGGCGTCGAAATCGGAACCGACCTGCAGCTCCGGCGGCAGTGCAAATCCGGGCAGGTAGAGGCGGTTTTCGCGCTGCTGGTCGGCTTCCTGCATGGCCTGGGCATTGCGGCCCCACAGCACGACCTGATGCTTGCGCGCCAGCGGGATGGCCAGCGCGGTTCCCCATGCGCCGGCGCCCAGAATGGTGATCTTCATGGCAGGTCCGTTCAGTCGCCCCAGACGTCGCCGGCCTTCACGAAGCCGCTCTGGCCATCGCGATGGCGCACCTTGACCCAGCCGTTGTTGGGGCTCTCCAGCATTTCCAGCAGGACCGACTTGTCGGCGCTGAAGACCACCGGGCTGCTTTCATCGGCCGCATTGAAGACGCGGGCGTTGGTCGCCGACACCACCAGCATGCGCTTGGGCGTGAGTGTCTTGGACTGGACCCAGGAAAGAGTCCCGGCGGCATCCCTCACCTTGCTCCATTCGCCATAGGTCAAGACCACTTCCACCGGCATGCCACGCGGCGCAACGTAGACGCGACGACCTTTCTCGGAAGGGGCGTCGTACATGATGGCGGGGGCCGCACCGACCGACTTGAAGTCCAGGGCCAGGGCATCCTTGGCCATGAAGGCGCCGAGCAGGGTGGCGGAAAGAATCAGGGACAGGCGTTTCATTGAGAAAGTCTCCGCAGAAGGGAAAGCGCCGCAGCGTGGGCTGCGGCGGCTTGGTGTCGTGCCGGCAGGCCGCAGGGGAGCGGCCGTCCGGCAGGCGGACAAGTGCTGAAAGCAGGATGGTGAAACCGGATCAGTTGACGGCGGTGGAGCCGTTGTTGACCAGGGTCGCGCCTTGCTGCTCGGCCAGCGCCTGCAGGCGCTGCTGGTAGAACACCTCGAAGTTGATCTCGGCCAGGTGCACCGGCGGGAAACCGGCGCGGGTGATGGCGTCGGCGATGTTGGCGCGCAGGTACGGGTAGATGATGTTGGGGCAGCCGATGCCCAGCAGCGGGTCCAGCTGTTCGGCGGGCACGTTGCGGATCTCGAAGATGCCGGCTTGCTTGCCCTCGACCAGGAAGGCGACCTTGTCCTTGACCTTGGCGGTCACGGTGATGGTCACGGTCGATTCGAAGACGCCTTCAGCCAGCGCCTCGGCACCGACGTCCACCGACACTTCGATCGAGGGGGCTTCCTGTTCGAGGAAGATGGCCGGCGAATTCGGCTGTTCCAGCGACAGATCCTTCAGGTAGACGCGCTGGATCTGGAAAACGGGTTGCTCTTGGGCTTCTTGGTTCTGTTCCGACATGGATCTCTTTCAGGTTCGGTGAATCGATAGGGGAGGTTTGCTGCCCTGGCGTCAGGCTTGCAGCAGCGGGTCCAGCTTGCCGGCGCGGTCCATTGCGTTCAGATCGTCAAATCCGCCGACATGGGTGTCGCCGATATAGATCTGTGGCACGGTGCGGCGGCCGGTCTTTTGCATCATCAGCTCGCGCTGTTGAGGTTCGAGGTCCACGCGGATCTTGTCGATCTGCGTGATCCCCTTGCTGGCGAGCAAGCGCTCGGCCATCATGCAATACGGGCATACGGCGGTGCAGTACATCGTGACCGGGGCGCTCATTTTGCCTCCTTGGTGGTCAGCGGCAGGCCCTGGCCCTGCCAGGCGTCGATGCCGCCATGCAGGCCGTAGACCTCGGTAAAACCGGCTTTCTTGAGCGAACCCTCGGCGCGATTGGCCTGGGTGCCGTTCTTGCAGACCACGATGACCGGACGGCCCTTCATCTTGTCCAGTTCGCCGATGCGCTGCGGCAACTCCTTCAGAGGGATATTGCGGGCTTCGCGCAGGTGGCCGGCGGCGAATTGTTCCGGTTCACGCACGTCCAGCACCAGCACCTTGCCCTGGTTGAGCATCTGCGTGGCCTGTAGCAGGCTGAGCTTGTTGCCACGCTGTTGCAGGTAGGGAACCAGCAGGGTACCGCCAGAGACCAAGGCCAGGGCGATCAGGAAAATATTGTCGATGATGAATTTCACGGCAGTCCAATGAGTTTACTGAATCCCGGCATTATAAAATAGAAGCATTCGTGGTTTGCATCCGGACCGAACAGTCTAAGGTCTGCACCCGGTCTCGCGTAGTCGACCTTGGGGCAACCGCACCGCTTTCTCCATCATCAAAACTAGTCCCGCTATGTACAAAATCGTATTCATGCGCCACGGCGAATCGACCTGGAACCTGGCCAACCGCTTCACCGGCTGGGTCGATGTCGACCTCACCGAAAAAGGCGTGGCCGAAGCCCGCCAGGCCGGCAAGCTGCTCAAGGAAGCCGGTTTCTCCTTCGACCTGGCCTATACCTCGGTGTTGAAGCGCGCCATCCGCACCCTCTGGACCACGCTGGATGAAATGGACCAGATGTACATCCCCATCAAGAACGACTGGCGCCTGAACGAACGCCACTACGGCGCCCTGCAAGGCCTGAACAAGGCCGAAACCGCCGCCCAGTATGGCGACGAGCAGGTGCTGGTCTGGCGTCGCAGCTACGACACCCCGCCCAACCCGCTGACCCCGGGCGAAGAGCGCGATGCCTTCGGCGACGCCCGCTACGCCGGCCTCTCGCGCGAACAGGTGCCGCTGACCGAATGCCTGAAGGACACCGTGGCCCGCGTGCTGCCGGCCTGGAACGACTCCATCGCCCCGGCCATCCGCGCCGGCAAGCAGATCATCATCTCCGCCCACGGCAACAGCCTGCGCGCCCTGATCAAGTACCTCGACGGCATCAGCGACAACGACATCGTCGGCCTGAACATCCCCAACGGCCAGCCGCTGGTCTATGAGCTGGACGCCGACCTGAAGCCCATCAAGAGCTACTACCTGGGTGACCAGTCCGCCATCGAGGCAGCACTCAAGGCCGTGGCCAATCAAGGGAAGTCGAAATAAAACTGCGTTTCTCCAGCAAGGCGCCGGCCGCACTGGCCGCGCCCGTTCCCGGCAAGTGCACAGCACCGGCGCGCCCCGACCCGTTGGCCGACGCGCTGCGGGGACGTTTGCGCCCGCTGGTCCACGCACTGGCCGGATTGGCGTGCCTGTGGCTGGCACTGTCTGCAGCCCAGGCCCAGCCGATCACCGAACGGACCAGGCAAAAGCAGGCCGCCGAGAAGGAACGGGCCGACCTGCAGCAGCGCCTGACCAGCCTCAAGCGCGACATCGACCAGACCGAAACCGCCAAGGACAACGCCGCCGACGCGCTGGCCGTCTCCGAACAGGCCATCTCCAAGGCCAATCGTTCCCTGCGCGACCTGGCCCAGGAACAGCAGGAAACCGAGTCCCGCCTGGCACAACTGGTCAAGCAGCTCAATGAGCTCACCGCCCTGGTCAACGCCCAGCAGGCCCAGCTTTCCAGGCTGCTGCGCGAGCAGTACGTGGCCGGTAATGAAGATCGTATCAAGTTGCTGCTCTCCGGGGACAACCCCAATCGCATCAACCGTGAATTGCAGTACATGGGCTATGTCTCCCAGGCCCAGGCCAGGTTGATCGAAACCCTGCGCGCCAACCAGCAGGCCATCCGCGCCAACAAGGCCGACACCCAGAACGCCAAGTACGAACTGGAAGAAATCGCCCAGGAAGAACTGGAACAGAAGAAGGTCCTGGAGCGCGAAAAGGGCCGTCGCCAGACCCTGTTGTCGCAGCTCTCCACCAAGCTCAATGCCCAGCGCCAGGAGGTCGGTCGCATCGAGCAGGACCAGCAGCGTCTCTCCAGTCTGGTGGACAAGCTGGCGCAGATCATCGAACAGCAGAAAAAGGCCGAAGCCGAAGCCCGCGAAAAGCGGCGCCAGGAACAATTGGCCAAAGCCAGGGCCGAACGCGAGAAGCGACTGGCTGAACAGCGCGCCCGGGCGGCCGAGCGCGCCGCCGAAGCGGCACGGGCCGCCAGGGAGGGCAAGCCGGTACCGAAGCAGCCCGACCCGGCCGACGCCATCGACGATGACGAACCGCCGCAAAGCACCACCCTGGCGCGCAACGACACCCTGCCCGAGCCGCAGTCGGACAATTTCGGCAAGCCCTTCGCCAGCCTGCGCGGCCAGCTGCACCTGCCGGTCAAGGGTGACCTGACATCGAAATTCGGCAGTCGCCGGGGTGAGGGACCGACCAGCCGGGGCCTGTTCATCCGCGCCCACGAAGGCTCGGAAGTGCGCGCCGTGGCGGCCGGCCGGGTGGTCTTCGCGGACTGGTTGCGCGGCTTCGGCAATCTGATCATCGTGGATCACGGCAATCAGTACATGACGATTTATGGCAACAACCAGTCGGTGCTCAAACGTGCCGGCGATGTGGTAAAAGCGGGCGACACTATTGCTACTGCAGGCAACAGCGGCGGTAACGAGCAATCGGGTTTATACTTTGAAATGCGGTATCAAGGCCGCGCATTCGACCCACTGGGGTGGGTAACTACTAGGTGACACATGGGCAGCAAACTCAAGAATATCGGTTTGATCGGGTTGGGCATGGTGGCAGGCGCCACCGCGATGATTCAGTTCGACGCCATCGCGCAGAAGAATGCAACGGCGTCGCTGCCCCTGGAGGAGCTGCGCCAGATGGCCGACGTATTCGGCCTCATCAAGTCGGATTACGTCGAGCAGGTCGACGACAAGAAGCTGCTGACCGAAGCCATTTCCGGCATGGTCGCCTCGCTTGATCCGCACTCCGCCTATCTGGACAAGAAGGCCTACAAGGAACTGCGCGAAGGCACCATGGGCAAGTTCGTCGGCCTGGGTATCGAAGTCGGCATGGAAGATGGCTACGTCAAGGTCATCTCCCCGATCGAGGATTCGCCGGCCTTCCGCGCCGGGATCAAGGCCGGTGACCTGATCACCCGCCTGGACAGCACCCCGGTCAAGGGCCTGACCCTGGATGAAGCCGTCAAGAAGATGCGCGGCGAACCCAACACCAAGATCACCCTGACCATCGCCCGCAAGGAAGAGGACAAGCCCATCATCCTGACCATCACCCGTCAGGAGATCCGCGTGCAGAGCGTCAAGTCCAAGGTCATCGAACCCGGTTACGCCTGGCTGCGCGTGACCCAGTTCCAGGAGCCGACGGTGGACGACATGTCCAAGAAGCTGGCCGCCATCTACGCCCAGGAACCCAACCTGAAGGGCATCGTGCTGGACCTGCGCAACGATCCGGGCGGCGTGCTGCCGGGCGCCATCGGCGTGGCTGCAGCCTTCCTGCCCAAGGATTCGGTGGTGGTGTCCACCAACGGCCAGCTGCCCAGCTCCAAGCAGACGTTCTACGCCAAGCGCGAATACTACGCCGCCAACCCGCTGTCGGACCCGCTGTCGCGCCTGCCGGATGCCATCAAGAAGGTGCCGATGGTGGTCCTGATCAACAGCGGCTCGGCCTCGGCTTCCGAAATCGTGGCCGGCGCCCTGCAGGATTACAAGCGCGCCACCATCATGGGTACCCAGTCCTTCGGCAAGGGTTCGGTGCAGTCGGTGATCGCCCTGCCGCCGGAAAAGAACACCGCCGTCAAGCTGACCACCGCCCGCTACTACACGCCCAAGGGTCGTTCCATCCAGGCCCGTGGCATCGTGCCGGACATCATGGTGGACGAATTCCCCGATGGCGATGGCCTGAACGGCCTGCGCCTGCGTGAAGCCGACCTGTCCAAGCACCTCTCCAACGACACCGACAAGTCGGCCGAAGTGAAGGCGCAAGCCCTGGACGAGCAGTCGGAAGAACGCCTGATCGCCGCCGAGAAGAAGCGCAAGCCGCTGGAATTCGGCAGCAAGGACGACTTCCAGCTGGGACAAGCCCTGAACCACCTCAAGGGCTTGCCGGTGAAGGTCTCCAATGCCAAGCCGGAAGTGCGCAACGAAGAGGGCAAGAACGCCACCCCGGTCAAGGACGAGCGCAAGGACAACAAGGCGCCGGCCGAGAAGATCGACTCCACCAAGTAATCCGCCGCCCTCGGGCTGGCACACCGGGCCGCTAGCTAGCGGCCCTTTTTCATTACTGGAACGAGACACGACCTGACCATGGATGACCAACAGCTGCTGCGCTATTCGCGCCACATCCTGCTCGACGAGATCGACATCGAGGGCCAGACCCGGCTGCTGCAGGGGCATGCCCTGGTGATCGGCGCCGGCGGGCTGGGCTCGCCGGCGGCCATGTACCTGGCCTCGGCCGGCGTGGGCCATATCACCCTGGTCGACCATGACACGGTGGACCTGACCAACCTGCAGCGCCAGATCATGCACACCACCGCGCGCGTCGGCCAGCCCAAGGTCGACTCCGGTCGCGAGGCGCTGCAGCAGATCAACCCCGGTGTGCAGGTCACGGCACTGGCCGAGCGGGTCGAGGGCGAGCGCCTGCAGGCGCTGGTGGCCGATGCCGATGTGGTGCTGGACTGCAGCGACAACTTCGCCACCCGCCACGCCGTCAACCGCGCCTGCGTGGCGGCCGGTGTGCCGCTGGTCTCGGGTGCGGCCATCCGCTTCGACGGCCAGGTCAGCGTCTTCGACAGCCGCCAGGAAAAGGCCCCCTGCTATGCCTGCCTGTTCCCGCCCGAGCGCGAGTTCGAGGAAGTGCAATGTTCCACCATGGGCGTGTTCTCGCCGCTGGTCGGCATCATCGGCACCATGCAGGCGGCCGAGGCCATCAAGCTGCTGGCCGGCATCGGTCGCTCCCTGGCCGGGCGCCTGCTGCTGCTGGACGCCCGGGAGATGGAATGGACCTCGATCACCGTGGGCCGCGACCACCAGTGCCCGGTCTGCGCGCAGCGGCACGACTGAGCGCCGTAGCTTGCTGCCCGGTCTTCTGGTATAAACTCGGTTGGATGTTGCAATGCAATTGCTACGCGGCATCAAGCCAGGCTGATGTTCGGAACGACCATAATTCATAAGCGCGATCAGCCCGCCCCGCCTTGCCCGTCAAAGGGGAGTCATGAACCGCTCCATGAACCACCGCGCCGCCGGCGCGTCGCTGCCCGAGGTCAGGATCCTGTTGTGCCCGAGGCTTGGCATCCGGAATCGTTGGTGTACAATCCTTGACCGCGAAAAAGCGTACGCCATCGGCCTGCAGGCCAGCCCGGAGATCCCGCAACGGCCCCACCGAGCGTCAACGTCAATCGAAGAGGTGCCCACGCGGCTAGGGAAGTGGATTCAAAAGCGACCTGTTCCGGCAGCCAAGTATCAGCCGGGATAATGGATATAGTTGAAAAACCCGTAGTATTGAAAGTAAGCGAAGTGGCAACCAAGACTCCCAAAACTACCCCTGCAGCGCAGTTGCTGACCGAGGAAGAAATCCTCAAGATGGACGAGAAGGACTACATGAACGAAGCGCAGCTTGCTTTCTTCAAGGCCCGTCTCCAGCAGCTGGAAAAGGATCTGCTCAAGAACGCGGATGAAACCACCGAACACCTGCGCGAAACCGTGCTGGTGCCGGATCCGGCCGACCGCGCCACCATCGAGGAAGAACACGCCCTCGAACTGCGTACCCGTGACCGTGAACGCAAGCTGCTCAAGAAGGTGCAGCAGTCCATCGTGTCCATCGACAACGGCGAGTACGGATGGTGCGAAGAGACCGGCGAACCGATCGGCATCCCGCGTCTGCTGGCGCGCCCGACCGCGACCCTGTCGCTGGAAGCGCAGCAACGCCGCGAGTTGAAGCAGAAGCTCTACGGCGACTGATCCCCGCCCCGCAGGATGAAGCCTGTGCCGCGACGCGGCCAGGCATGGCGCCGGCAGCCCGTGTTGCCGGTGCAGGATCATTGACCCCGGTTTTTCGGACTGGCCAGCTATGAGCCACGGGGTAGAATCCTTCATATCCGAATTTAAAGACGACCGGTAGTACTGCATGTTGAGCGGCATTGCAGGGTGTTCGATGTCAGTACCTTCAGTTCATCGTCAGTAGCCCCTGAAAAAGCTGCAAAAGCTGCAAACGCGGTCGAAGCTGTTGCGTCATCCGTATTGCACTGGTCTGCCCGCCTCTGCCCTGTTTTGTGTTGCGTGTGTTTGCAGCCCTGTCGTCCACTTGCCGATCCGTTCCATGAACCGACTGCGTTCCCTGCGTAGCTTCACCGTCATTGCCATGCTGGCGATGTCGTTGCTGTTCGCGCAGATGCTGGGGTTTGTCCACGGCATCGCGCACGCGGGCTGGGCACCGGGCACGGTGCACTCGCTGATCAGCGACGCCCTCTTCGACGAAGCCGAGCCGGCCTCGGTCAGTACCGGTCAGGATGCGCATGTGCACGGTCCCCATGCCCACGACCTGCATCACTCCTGCGTCGCCTACGATGCCGCAGCCCTGTCGGCCGGTGTCCATTTCAGTTTCCCTCCCTTGCCGCTGTTGCCGCCGCTACGCGTGCTGGCCCTGTGGCTGGCGTTCTCCTCGTGGGACGCCCCGCTCAACTGCCATTTCTCCTCCCGCGCCCCGCCGCGCTGAATTCCTTCCCCTCGCAAGACCCATCTGACTGGTTGCCGGTTGTCCCTCGCGCCTCCGTATGCCGCGCGCCCTCGTCCCTGACGAGGCGCCTGCGTACGGGCGCGTGCTGACGGCCGGTGTATCCGCGCCGCCTGTCTCCACCAGAACAGGACAGGCAGCGCCTCGCGCAAAACAAGGAATTCACAATGGCTTTCCAACGCCAACTCATTGCTTCGGCCGTCCTCACCGCCCTGGCTGCCTGGTCCATGTCCGCTACGGCCCAGACCACCTCTGCGACCACCACTGACTCCGCCGCGCTGGCCTCCACCCCGCCGGCTGCGCCCGCACCAGCGCCCCTGCAACCCATCGTCGTCACCGCCACCCCCTTCGCATCACAGGAAGACGTGCAGGTGCTCGCGCCCGCCAAGGTGATCACCGGCGACGAACTGCGCAACAAGCTCGGCAACTCCCTGGGCGACACTCTCTCCGGCGAACTGGGCGTGTCGGCCTCGGCCTTCGGCGCCGGTGCATCGCGTCCCATCATCCGCGGCATGGAAGGCCCGCGCGTGATGATCCTGCAGAACGGCATGGGCGTCTCCGATGTTTCCACCGTCTCCAACGACCACGCCGTCGCCACCGAAGCCGCCACTGCGCGCCAGATCGAAATCCTGCGTGGCCCGGCCGCGCTGCTGTACGGTTCGGGCGCCATCGGCGGCCTGGTCAACGTGGTCAATGACCGCATCCCGACCGAACTGGTGGGCAAGCCCACCGGCACCGTCGAAGCCCGCTACGGCACCGTGGACGGCGAAAAGAACAGCTCCTTCTCGCTGGACACCTCGGCCGGCCAGATCGGCCTGCACCTGGACGGCAACTATCGCGACACCGACAACTACAAGATCCCCGGCAATGCGCGCCAGGGCGATACCGCCAGCGCCTCCGGTCGCCTGCCCAATTCCTTCACCCACGAGACCAGCCTGGGGGCCGGCATTTCCTACGTCGCCAACTGGGGCTATATCGGCCTGTCGGCGGCAACCCTGGATGATCACTACGGCATCCCCACCGATGAAATGTCCTTCATCGACCTGCACCAGAACCGCTACGACCTCGACACCGTCGTCAACAACCCGTTTGCCGGCATCGAGAAATTCCGCTTCCGCATGGGTTATACCGATTACACCCATATCGAAAAGGAGCAGGATGGCACCCCCGCCACGGTGTTTGCCAACCGCGCCCTGCAGACCCGCTGGGAGTTGACCCACGCACCGCTGGCCGGTTGGCACGGTACCTTCGGCATACAGACCGAGCAGAGCAATTACTCGGCCCTGTCGGCCGACACCGGCGCGGCCGAACTGACTCCGCCGACCCGTTCCACCTCGTTTGCCGGCTTCCTGGTCGAAGAACGCCAGTTCGGCCAGGTGCTGGTCAGCGGCGGCCTGCGCGGCGAGAGTGTCAAGCGCAGTCCCGACAGTGGCAGCGGCCTGCCAGGACGGGACTTCAGCCTGCTGTCCTGGTCCACCGGTGCCCTGTGGAGCTTCCAGCCGGGCTATGGCCTGGGCCTGACCTATTCGTTCGCCCAACGCGCACCGACGGTGGAAGAGCTGTACTCCAACGGCCCGCACGAATCGACCGCCACCTTCGACATCGGCGATAACCAGCTGAAGAAGGAAACTTCACACAACATCGAACTGAGTCTGCAGAAGACCGAAGGCCTGGTGCGCTGGAAGGGCAATGTCTTCCGCAACAAGGTCAACAACTACATCTACGGCCGTACCAACGGCCAGGTCGATGACAGCGGTGCTGCAGATCCCACCGGCGAATTCACCCAGCGCTTCTGGTCGCAGGCCGACGCCACCATCCGTGGCGTGGAAGCCGAGGTCAGCTACAACTGGAACGGCGAAGGCCTCTCCAGCCGGGTCTTTGCCGACACCTCGCGTGGCACCCTCGATAGCCTCGGCAACCTGCCCCTGCAGCCGGCCACCCGCTATGGCGTCGAGATGGCCTACAAGACCGGCCCCTGGGCCAGCGGCGTGAAGGTGTTGCGTGCCCAGAAGCAGGATCGACTGGCCTCCTTCGAAAACTACGAGACCCCGTCCTATACCCAGCTGGACGCCAACCTGTCCTACACCCAGCGCCTCAATGGCGTGAAGCTGACCTGGTTCGCCCTGGCGCGCAATCTCCTGAACCAGGACATCCGCCTGTCCACCTCGGTGCTGCGTGAATCGGTGCCACTGGGTGGCCGCAACTTCATCGTGGGGGTGCGCAGCGCCTTCTGATCGCTGATCCACGACCGACAGGCCAGCGGACCCGGATCCGCTGGCCCCTCCAGTGCGAGCGGGAGACTGCGCCTCCCGCCAGCGCGGCTTGCCCGGCCGTCTCCGCAAGGAGGCGCCGGGCTTTTTTTGCGCCCCGGGCCGCATCACGGTGCCGGCGGGAAGTCCAGAACGGTGTCGTTCACACGGTTGAACAGGTTGGTGAAGGTGATCGCAGTCACGGCCAGCAGGGTATCGACGATCTGCGCATCGCTATAGACAGCCCGCACGCGTGCCACCACGTCGGCCTCGACGGTGCCGCTGCTGCCCACCAGCAGGCGGGCGAAATCGGCCAGCACGTCCAGCTTGTCGTCGCCGGAGGCCTGGCCGTGGCGCACGCCCTGGATGGCCTGGGCCGACAGACCGACCTTCTTGCCCATCAGCGAGTGCGCCGCCAGGCAGTAATCGCAACCGGCCTTTTCGCTCACGGCCAGCTTGATGGCTTCGATTTCCTGGGCCGACAGGCTGCTCTTGCGCAGAGCGCCATCCAGATGCAGGGCCGATTCCAGGGCGACCGGGCTGAGCGAGCCGATGCCGGCGTAGGCATTGGGCACCATGCCGACAGCCGACTTGATGGCGGCAAACAGTTGGGCGGCCTGGCCGGTGGCTTCGGTAACGGGGGTAGTGGTAAGACGGGGCATGACAGTTCTCCTGTGAGAGGTTAGCGCCGGCGTTGGCGGGATTGCCGTGAGTGCCGTGTTGCGCATGGATGTACTGTAGGCCTGTAGCTTGAAATTATGAATGCTTGAAAATGACTTAAAATTGCTCAAAAAACTCAACCACCCTGAATTCGTTGAAGGAATCCACCGATGGACGCGCTCAGTCGTCTCCTCTCTCTCCACCCCGTGCGAGCCGGGCTGGATATCCGCTGCCGCTTCGGCCAGCCCTGGGACCTGCCCAATCCGGCCTTGCCCACCGGGGTGGCCCCCTATCACTTCATTCTGGAAGGGCAGGCCCAACTGCAACTGCCCGATAGCGAAGCCCTGACCCTGCAGGCCGGCGACCTGGTGATCCTCACCCGTGGCGCCGCCCACCATCTCTCCATCGCTCCCGCCACCCCTGCCACCCAGGCCAGTCCTGTGCGCCTGGGCAGCACGGCGGCGCCGGTCACGCTGCATGTCAACGACGACCAGGGCGGAGGCAGCCAGCCTCTCTCCGATTTCCTCTGTGGACAATTTCATTTCGAGGCCCCGCATTCCAACGCTCTGATGCAGGCCCTGCCCGAGCTGCTGCTGGTGCGCAGCGCCGAACTGCCCGAAGGCGATGGCCTGCGCACGCTGGCCACGCTGTTGCGCAACGAATGCGGCGGCGCCGATGGACAGGGCGAACTGCGCTCCGGCGCCCAGGCCGTGGTGGCCGGGCTGGCAGCGGCCCTGTTCGGCCTGGCCCTGCGCGCCTGGCTGGCACGGGGCGGTCCACAACCGGGTTTGCTGGCGCTGCTGGCGCATCCGGTCTTGCAGAGCGCGATGCAGGCCATGCTGGAATCACCCCAGGAGGACTGGCCGCTGCCGCGCCTGGCCGGCCTGTGCCACATGTCACGTGCCACCTTCGTGCGACGCTTCCAGGAAGTGGGCGGCACCACACCCGGTGAGGTTCTGCTGCAGTTGCGCATGGCGCGCGCCGCCCGCCTCTTGAGCTACAGCAAAATGGGCACGGCACAGATCGGCGAAGCAGTGGGTTATCAGTCGGAAGCGGCCTTCAATCGCGTCTTCAAGAAATACAGCGGACTCGGGCCGGGTGCCTACCGGCGCAGGAGCAGGGCCGCAGAGGCGGCGGGAGAAGAGGGCAGGGGCTAGCGCAGGGGGAGGAGGAGGGGCGGCGGAGGGGCGGAGGGATTCAGCGGATCGGCAGGCGGATGGTGTTCTTCACCTCTTCCATCACCGCATAGGTATGCGTCTCGCGCACGCCTTTGAGCTGCAGCAGCGACTTGCCCAGGAATTCTCGATAGGCATTCATATCCTTGACCCGCGACTTGACCAGATAGTCGAAGCCGCCCGCCACCATGTGGCATTCCATGATCTCGGGAATGCTCTGCACGCTCTTCTTGAACTCGGCGAAGACATCCGGCGTGGTGCGGTCCAGCACCACCTCGATGAACACCAGCAGCGACACATCGAGCAATTCCGGATTCAACTGCGCCGCAAAACCCAGGATATAGCCTGCCTCCTGCAGCTTGCGCACCCGTTCCAGGCAGGCTGCCGGCGACAGGTTCACACGGGCGGCGAGATCGACGTTGCTGATGCGACCGTCGTTTTGCAGCTCCGCCAGAATTTTCTTGCTGATCTTGTCGAGTCCGGCCATGGTTTCTGAACTTTATTCAGTTAAAAAAATTTAGAGTGAATTTTATTCTGATTATAAAGGGAATAAACGCGCCTAATATCAAGGAAGAGTCAATAGAATCCTCCCTCATAAAAAACACAACGTAATGCGGGCATGAAGCGCCGGAAACGGCCTTCTGCGCGGATGACAGCAGTATCTCGGCCAGAGTGTTGACGAGTTTTGTTTTGCCAGGGCTTGCCTGCGCTTACCCCTGTATTCGCAGAAAGTACAGCATCAACGGAATTGCATCACCCGCGCCCACAAGGCGCGGGGTGGCGCAAATCCTGCTTTTCCAGCGTTTTCAATGCAATCACCAACCGCAGTCTGACTTTCTAGAAGAGAGGAAACACCCCATGTTCAAGCGCGTCTCCGGACTCAACATCATCGCAGCCTCGCTGGCGCTGATCCCCGCCTTCGCCATGGCGCAAGAAGCGCAGGTCGTGAAGATCGGTTTCTCCAGCCCCCTGACCGGTCCCCAGGCATCAGCCGGCAAGGACAACCAGGGCGGTCTGATGATGGCAGTCGAGCGTCTGAATGCGCAACCCATCACCGTGGGCGGCAAGAAGATCAAGTTCGAAGTCATCGCCGAAGACGACCAGGCCGATCCCAAGCAGGGCGTGGCCGTGGCACAGAAGCTGGCTGACCAGGGTGTCAAGGCCATCGTCGGTCCCTACAACTCGGGCGTGACCATCCCCGCCTCGCGCGTCTACAACGATGCCGGCATCGTGGTGGCCACCGTCGCCTCCAACCCCAAGATCACCCAGCAAGGTTTTGCCACCCTGTTCCGCGTGGCCGCCAGCGACAGCCAACTGGGCGGCAAGATGGCCCTGTACGCAGCCAAGGAGCTCAAGCTCAAGCGCGTGGCCGTGATCGATGACCGCACCGCCTACGGCCAGGGCCTGGCCGAGGAATTCGCCAAGGTCGCCAAGGCCAACGGCATCGAAGTGGTCAGCAAGGACTTCACCAACGACAAGGCCACCGACTTCACCGCCATCCTGACCTCGATCAAGGGCAAGAAGCCCGACGCCGTGTTCCTCGGTGGCTACGCTCCGCAAGGCGGCCCGATCAAGCGCCAGATGAAGCAACTGGGCATCGACGTCCCCCTGATGGGCGGCGACGGCATCTGCTCGCCGGAAATGGGTCGTCTGGGTGGCGACGCCATTGGCGAGACCGTCTACTGTACCCAAGGCGGCACCATGCTGGACAAGGCCAAGGACGGCAAGATCTTCGCCGACGACTACCAGAAGAAGTACAGCCGTCCTGCCGAAACCTATGCGGTCTCGTTCTATGACGGCATGATGCTGATCGCCCAGGCCATGAAGCAGGCCAACTCCATCGAGCCCAAGGCCTTCGGCCCGGCCCTGGCCAAGATCAGCTACAAGGGCGTGGCCGGTCAGTACGACTTCGACGCCAACCACGACCTGAAGCAATCGCCCGTGACCGTCTATCGCTTCAAGGACGGCCTGCCGGTCCCCCTGACCAGCTACTGATCGGTCCGCCAGACGGCCTGATCCAGCCGCCCGCTTTTGCGGGCGGCGCGCCAGGCGTCCCTTACCCCGCTCCAGAGTTGCACATTCCCGCTTCCCGCCGGCCCAGGCCGGCTCGGGAGCGGTTTGTCGCACCCGCTTGGCCCCGCTTGTACCCCGCCTGTGCCCAGCTTGAGGCTGCAAGGCGGGCCATTTCGGCGGCCGGCGCGGCACAGTGTTAGGCTGTGCCTTTGGCGGCGCGCAGCATACCCGGAAGGAAGTCACATGCTCAGCTACACCCGTACCGTCCAGACCATCGATGCCCACACCGGCGGCGAACCGCTGCGCATCGTCGTCTCCGGCCTGCCCAAGATCCCCGCCGGCACCATCCTGCAGCAGCGCGCCTGGCTGCGCGAACACCGCGACGACCTGCGCTGTTTCCTCATGAACGAGCCGCGCGGCCACGCCGACATGTATGGCGCCTACCTCCTGCCGCCGGTCACCGCCGGTGCCGACTTCGGCGTCATCTTCATCCACAACGAAGGCTATAGCGACATGTGCGGCCACGGCATCATCGCCCTGGGCAAGGTGCTGGTAGAAATGGGTTACGTCGAGCGCACGCAGCCGCAGACCCGCATCTGCTTCGATGCCCCGGCCGGCTTCATCGAAGCCTTCGTCGAGTGGGACGGTGTGCGTGCCGGCAAGGTCAGCTTCAACAACGTACCGGCCTTCATCTATCGTCGCGATGTCGAGGTACAGACCCCCAGCTTTGGCAAGATCACCGGCGACATCGTCTTCGGCGGCGCCTTCTACTACTACATCAACGCCGCCCAGGCCGGTCTGACCGTCAAGCCCGAACTGGTGCGCCAGCTGATCCAGCTGGGCGCCGAGACCAAGGCCGCCGTCATCGCCAAGGTCGCCATCCAGCATCCGCTGGAGCCCGGCCTCAATACGCTGTACGGCACCATCATCGACAGCGAACCCAATTTCCCCGGTGCCGATCAATCCAATGTCTGCATCTTCGCCGACCGCGAGGTGGACCGCTCGCCCACCGGCACCGGTACCTCCGGCCGCGCCGCCCAACTGTTCCTGCGCGGACAGCTGGCGCTGAACCAGGGCTACGTCAACGGCAGCATCGTCGGCAGCAATTTCGGCGTGCGCGTGACTGCCGCCACCAAGGTCGGCGACTTCGATGGCGCACTCACCGAAGTCAGCGGCCACGCCCACATCATGAGCACCAACCAATGGGTGCTGGAAGAGTCCGATCCCTTCCCGACCGGCTTCTTCCTGCGCTGAGCGCCCCCTTCGAGACAGGACTTCCATGCACATCCTCGACCCCCACCAGAGCGCCCAGGCGCTGCCCTATGCGGCCCTGGTCGATGCCCTGGCACGCGCCGCGCAGGAACTGGCCAGCGGCGCCATCCGCGCGCCCGAACGCCAGGTCGTTCCCATCGATGCCGCCAGCGTCCTGCTGGGCATGCCGGCCATTGCCGAGGACCTCTCGGTGACCAAGCTGATCACCGTCCACGCCGACAATGCGCGCCATCACCTGCCCGCGATCCAGGGCGAGGTCATCGCCTTCGACACCCATACCGGCCGCCGCCTGGCGCTCATGGATGGTCCCACCGTCACGGGCCGTCGCACCGCCGCCATGAGCATGCTGGGCATACGCACCCTGTTGCCGCGCAAGCCGCAATCGGCACTGCTGATCGGCACCGGTGCCCAGGCCGCCGCCCACGCCGATGCCCTGGTCGAGTATTTCGGCGTATCGCAATTCTGGGTCGCCGCACGCGACCTCGAACGCACCCAGGCTTTCTGCCGCGCTATCAGCGAACGTCATCCGCAGGCCGTGGCCAGTCCGCTCCCGGCACGGATGTTGCAGGAGGAATTGCCGCGCACCGACGTGGTGATCGCCATGACCACCTCGCGTGTGGCGGTGATCCCCGAAGGGATCGCAGCGGATACCCTGGCCATTGGCGTGGGGGCCTTCAAGCCTGACATGGTGGAGTTCCCGGCCACGCTGTTGCATGCCCGTCGCATCGTCGTCGATGACCTGCCCGGATCGCACCACGAGGCGGGTGATCTGATCCAGGCCAAGGTCGATTGGGCGCAGGTGGTGGGCATCGCCGACGTGCTGGCCGGCAAGGCGCCGGCCGCCACGCTGCACAAGGACGGGGCACTGCCGGTGTTCAAGACCGTGGGCCAGGCGTCATGGGACCTGGCTGCTGCGCGCGTGATGCGTCAAACCTTGGGGCTCTGAAACTGAACGTGCAATCGCAGGAAATTTGATAAATAATTTACGGTTTTATGCGATTGCGGTTTTCCTTGCGGCTGTTGTTCCTCTTTTTTTCGTCTTTTTTTCGCATTCCCCTTTTGCAGTTTTTCATATAAATCATCCTCCACAAGGAGACACCGTTTCATGGACATTTTCATCCAGCAGATCATCAACGGATTGGTGCTAGGCAGCATGTACGCACTGATCGCCCTGGGCTACACCATGGTGTACGGGGTGCTGAACCTGATCAACTTTGCCCACGGCGACATCCTGATGGTGGGGGCCATGGTGGGCCTGTCGCTGCTTAAACTGGTGCAGCATGTGGCACCGGACCTGCCGGGCATCGTCAAGCTGATCATCGCCATCGTCGGTGCGATCCCGGTGTGTATCGTGGTCAGTCTCCTGATCGAACGCATCGCCTACCGCCCGCTGCGCAATGCACCGCGCCTGGCGCCGCTGATCACCGCCATCGGCGTGTCGATCCTGCTGCAGACCTTCGCCATGATGATCTGGGGCCGTAGCCCCCTGCCATTCCCGCAGGTCATGCCGTCCGACCCGGTGCACATCGCCGGTGCCCTGATCTCGCCGACCCAGATCATGCTGCTGATCCTGGCGCTGGCCGCCATGATCGGCCTGGTGCTGATCGTGGAAAAGACCAAGATGGGCCGCGCCATGCGCGCCACCGCCGAGAACCCGCGCATCGCCGGCTTGATGGGCGTGGACGCCAACCGCGTCATCATCGTCACCTTCGCCATCGGCGCGGCCCTGGCGGCCATTGCCGGCGTGATGTGGGCGGCCAACTATTCCACCGCGCAGTTCGCCATGGGCTTCGTGCCCGGCCTGAAGGCCTTCTCGGCGGCGGTGCTGGGCGGCATCGGCAACATCTACGGCGCCATGCTGGGCGGCATCCTGCTGGGCCTGATCGAAAGCCTCGGTGCTGGCTACATCGGCGACCTGACCGGCAACTTCCTGGGCAGCAACTACCAGGACATCTTCGCCTTCATCGTGCTGATCATCGTGCTGACCCTGCGCCCCTCCGGGATCATGGGCGAGCGCGTGGCGGATCGGGCTTGAGTTTCAAGGTGTGCATGCCTTGCACACCTTGAAGACATAAAACCTTAAAAGTTTAAAAAAACAGAACTTAGAGAATCGGAAGAGAACACTATGGCTCTCATGACCTTCGACATGAAGCGCAACCCGCAGCAGGCGCGCATCAGCCTGCTGGCGCTGTTGGCGCTGATGATCATCTTCCCCATGATTGCCCAGCATTTCGGCAATTCGTGGGTGCGCATCATGGATATGGCACTGCTCTACATCATGCTGGCCCTGGGCCTGAACGTGGTGGTGGGCTTCGCCGGCCTCCTGGACCTGGGCTACATCGCCTTCTACGCCATCGGCGCCTATACCGCAGGCCTGCTGGCCTCGCCGCAGTTCGCGGCGGTGATCGAGTCCTTCGTCAATACCTATCCCGACGTCGGCAACTTCCTGGTCTGGCTGTATGGTCCGCAGATCGTGCAGAACGGCATCCACCTCTCGCTGTGGCTGATCGTGCCGATCTCGGGCGTGCTGGCCGCCATCTTCGGCGCGCTGCTGGGGGCCCCGACCCTGAAGCTGCGCGGTGACTACCTGGCCATCGTGACCCTGGGCTTCGGCGAGATCATCCGCATCTTCATGAACAACCTGAACGCCCCGGTCAACATCACCAACGGCCCGCAGGGGATCAACCTGATCGACCCGATCCGCGTCTTTGGCGTCTCGCTGGCCGGCGAGCCCGGTTCGGGTTCGATGGTGAAGGTCTTCGGCATGAGCCTGCCCTCGGTCAATGCCTACTACTACCTGTTCCTGGTGCTGTGCATCTTCGTGATCTTCTTCTCGGTGCGCCTGCAGGACTCGCGCCTGGGCCGTGCCTGGGTGGCCATCCGCGAAGACGAGATCGCCGCCAAGGCGATGGGCATCAACACCCGCAACGTCAAGCTGCTGGCCTTCGCCATGGGCGCCTCCTTCGGTGGCGTGGCCGGTGCCATGTTCGGCGCCTTCCAGGGTTTTGTGTCGCCGGAATCCTTCTCGCTGACCGAATCCATCGCCGTGCTGGCCATGGTGGTGCTGGGCGGCATCGGTCACATCCCCGGCGTGGTGCTGGGTGGCGTGATCCTGGCCGCGCTGCCGGAAGTGCTGCGCCACGTGGTGGAGCCGCTGCAGATGGCCATTTTCGGCCGTGTCTGGATCGATGCCGAAGTGCTGCGCCAGCTGCTCTACGGCCTGGCCATGGTGGTCATCATGCTGACCCGCCCGGCTGGCCTGTGGCCCTCGCCGCGCCATGAAGACCGTCCCGAAGTGGACCATACCAAAGTCGGTACGACCGGCGAAGTCAAAGCCTAAGCTGGAGCACAGAACATGACACAGACACTGCTCAAGATCCGCGACGTCAGCAAGCGTTTCGGCGGCCTGCAAGCCCTGAACGGCGTGGGCATCACCATCGAGCGCGGCCAGATCTATGGCCTGATCGGCCCCAACGGTGCCGGCAAGACCACCTTCTTCAACGTCATCACGGGCCTGTATCAACCGGACACCGGCAGCTTCGAGCTGGACGGCAAGCCCTATAGCCCCAGCGCCCCGCACGAAGTGGCGAAGGCCGGCATCGCCCGTACCTTCCAGAACATCCGCCTGTTCGGCGAGATGACCGTGCTGGAAAACGTGATGGTCGGTTGCCACGTGCGCACCAAACAGAACGTGTTTGGTGCGGTCTTCCGCCACAAGGCAGCCCGTGACGAAGAAGCGGCGATCCGCGCCAAGTCGCAGCAACTGCTGGACTTCGTGGGCATCGGCCAGTTCGCCAAGCGCACGGCGCGTCACCTGTCGTATGGTGACCAGCGTCGCCTGGAAATCGCCCGCGCGCTGGCCACCGACCCGCAACTGCTGGCGCTGGACGAACCGGCAGCCGGCATGAACGCCACCGAGAAACTGGGCCTGCGCGAGCTGCTGGTGAAGATCCAGGCCGAAGGCAAGACCATCCTGCTCATCGAACACGATGTGAAGCTGATGATGGGCCTGTGCAACCGCATCACGGTTCTGGACTACGGCAAGCCGATTGCCGAGGGCGTACCGGCCGACGTACAGAAGAACCCGGCGGTGATCGAAGCCTACCTGGGCGCAGGCCATTAAGCGAGACCACAGAACATGACAACGAACATCCTCAAAGTCGAACAACTGAGCGTGGCCTACGGCGGCATCCAGGCCGTCAAGGGCATCGCCCTGGAAGTCAACGAAGGCGAACTGGTGACCCTGATCGGTGCCAACGGTGCCGGCAAGACCACCACCCTGAAAGCCATCACCGGCACGCTGCCCAGCAGCAAGGTAGATGGCCACGTGTATTACATGGGCAATCCGCTCAAGGGCAAGAAGTCCTTCGAGCTGGTCAAGGACAAGCTGGCGATGGTGCCGGAAGGGCGGGGCGTCTTCACGCGCATGAGCATCCAGGAAAACCTGTTGATGGGCGCCTACACCAGCAATGACAAGGGCCAGATCCAGGCCGACATCGACCGCTGGTTCGAGGTCTTCCCGCGCCTGAAGGAACGTGCCGCGCAGATGGCCGGTACCTTGTCGGGTGGCGAACAGCAGATGCTGGCCATGGCGCGCGCGCTGATGAGCCACCCCAAGCTGCTGTTGCTGGACGAGCCCTCGATGGGCCTGTCGCCGATCATGGTGGAGAAGATCTTTGAAGTGATCCGCAATGTGTCGGCCCAGGGCATCACCATCCTGCTGGTGGAACAGAACGCCAAGCTGGCGCTGGAGGCGGCGCATCGCGGTTACGTGATGGAGTCCGGCCTGATCACCATGGAAGGCGAGGCCAAGCAGATGCTGGATGATCCACGGGTCAAGGCGGCTTACCTGGGTGAGGGTTGATCC